>CAVXAK010000023.1:0-238222 GCA_963759705.1 uncultured Alphaproteobacteria bacterium | reverse complement strand
CACCTATCAGGGTCGTGACCTGACGAACCCGCGCTTTGCCAGCGAAATCGCGCTCCAACTCCTGCGGTCGGGCCGTGCCGAGGAGGCACTCAGTTATCTCGACCGGGCGCGACCATCGGTCGAGAACCGGTATTTCGGCAAATCGAGTGGACCGATGCCCGTATTGCTGCCCTCGATGCTTTGCAGCGTCCCGATGAGGCGCAGGCTTTGCGATTGGCCATATTCCAATCCCAGCTCAGCCCATCACATTTGCGCGCTTTCCTCGACCGGTTGCCCGACTTCGATGACTTCGAGGCCGAAGAGCGGGCGCTCGATGTCGTTGCCGAGCACCCGAATGTTCATGCGGCGTTGGCCGTTCTGGTGGAGTGGCCGGCACATGAGCGCTCTGCCCGATTGGTCCAATCGCGCACCAGCGAAATCGACGGCGATCGCTATGAGTTGCTCGACCCGGCCGCAACGGTCCTCGAAGGCAAATACCCATTGGCCGCGGTCTTGCTCCGCCGGGCTCTCATCGAGGTCACGCTGCACAAAGGCCGCGCCACACGCTACAAACACGCGGCTCGGCATGTCCGTGAGATCGACAGTCTGAATGCGCAAAGCAAAGACTACGCGGGCTTTGAGACGCACGATCAGTTCATGGCGCGGCTCATGAAGAGCCATCCCCGCAAGTCAGGATTTTGGACGCTGCTAATCGATTAACCTCATGTGAATGTCCGTTACCGAAGCAAAGCGGACTCGATATGCTCGCAGCGAGTTTTCCGGTTTTATTTGACCATCTCGTCGGTTTGCCCTCTCCAATTACCCCATTAC
This sequence comes from uncultured Alphaproteobacteria bacterium, assembly GCA_963759705.1. GTDB lineage: Bacteria > Pseudomonadota > Alphaproteobacteria > Rhizobiales > Xanthobacteraceae > BOG-931. Next base: position 237,412 of record CAVXAK010000023.1, on the reverse strand, counting down.
CTCATTTCGAAGGGTTCACTCGATCACTCGTCGGCGCGCATGTCGTTTTGTCGATCAGCCCACGCGCTTTGACGAAGTAAATTAGCAGACCGTTGTGCGCTCTTTGTCAGGATAGGGCTTGAATTAGCAGCCCTAATGGGTGGATTTGATCTGCCATTCCCAGTCTAAAGCGCGAAGCGAGAGCTGACCGGGGCTCCCAAGGGACCGATCAATTGCCGCAAAAAGGCCGAGCGAACTCCGCAATTCCACCCGCCGTTAATGGCACAGACTAAGAGATTTCGTAGTCTTCTCGGGCAACATCGGGGCAGAGGACTATCCTCGCCACAGGTTCGTCGCCGGACAGTCTCTTGCATGCCGGCCGTCGGTCTTGCGATTGACCGACTGTTTGCAGCTTCATATGCCGATCCCTGGAGCGCCATGGTTCAATTTAAGTACGTCGCAGCGGTCTTGATCGCAGCGTGCCTCGCCAGCGCCGGCCAGGCCGCGACGCCGTTCGAACCGCCGAGTGGCGCCGAAAAGGCGGCGCCGCGCGGACGTGCCTACTTATTCCGGGGCATGCTCGACGCGATTGATTGGGGCATGGACGATATGGCACGGCGCATCAACAGCACCGGCGTAACGGCATTCGTCGACACCTATCTGGTGTGGCGGCTCGTTGCCAATCGGGCAATCAGCGATTACCGCCGCGATCCGCAACCGATCACCCTGATCGGCCATTCCATGGGCGGTGATTCGGTTGTGGCATTTGCCAAATATCTCGACGCCGTGAATATTCCGGTGAGCCTGGTCGTCACTTATGATCCCTCACGCTTCGCCGACAAACTGCCGCCCAACATCGAGCGCTATATCAACCTCTACCAATCATCTAACTTCCTAGGTGGCGGCAACATCGTGGAAGGCCAGCGCTTCCACGGCCACTACGCGAGCTTCAACCTCAAGGACCATCACGAAATCGTCCACGTCAACATGGAGAAGGCGGAGTACATCCAGCAGCAGTTGGTCACCAAGATCGTGCAGCTTGCGGCGACGCCCGCCGACGCCCAAGGTGAGGCAGTGCCGTTGCGTCTTGAAGTGCCGCCTGATGCCTCGATTGAACTCTGGGACAGCGGCCTGCCGGTCGGGGCGCATGCCGGCGATACGCTGCAAACGCTCGCCGCTACTTACCGAGTGCCCCTCTGGGCACTGACTCAGATCAATCGGGCACAAACGCCCGCAGCGACCTACTACACGCGGCTTTGGTGGCTGCCTCAGGTCAATCGGGCATCGCAAGGTGAGGCGCTGACGGAAGGCGAGCGGATTATCATCCCGCGCCATCTCGCGCCGACGCCAATACCAACCCCGGTCTCAACCTACCCGCTGACTGGACGCTGATTTGCGGCGCTTGGAGAGGCCGGCTGCGCCTTTGTCTTCAATATCGAAATCTCACACGTTGCCGGTAGCGGTAGATACCGTGATTTCTGTCAATCGGTATTTTTGATTGACCTGAGCTGTTTTGAGTGAAGCACATCCTGCTGGCCCACTCCGTCTCCATCCGAGTCCTACATCCGATCTATCCTTTGAAGGGGCTCAACAGCCTATCGCTATCGCCGGATCGAAAGGTTTCCCCGTTTTTAGAACACCGAAGCACAGCACCAACAGCTTACGCATCGCAGCCACGACAATCTGTTTGGGTTTGAGACGGCCCCGAGACTTTAACCGAGTTACCAGCGCTGCGATTGCGGGATTATACCGCATGGCGGATAGAGCCGGCATGTATAGTGCAGCGCGGAGAACGGCGTTGCCAATCTTGGAGATACGTGTCGCTCGATCGACAGACGTTCCCGACTGATGTTGCCGCGGGTTCAATCCCGCATAGGCGACCACCTCGCCGCTCGAGCGCAGTACATCCGGACCAGGCGATTCGGCCAACACGACGCCAGCCAAAGTATCACCAACGCCGCGGATGCTCAGCAGAAGATCGCGTTTCGATCGCAGGTCGAGAATCGTTGTCGATCGTCAGTGCGATGGCTTTGTCGACCGCACCGAGCTGGCTCGTGAAGTGCGAGATCGTCGCATCGGCCAGGGCTTGAGCCTCCGCGCCGACAATGCCGCTGTTCTTGCGATTCTTCCATTCCGTCAGGCCCGCGATGATGCCAGCTCGAATCGTCTGCAACTCACCCAACCGACGGTGAGCCTCCGAAGGCGGCACCCATGGCGAGGGCTTGAACAATTCACAATACTCACGAATGCGCGACGCATCGATTCCGTCGGTTTTGTTGCGACCCAACTTGGTGCGTACGAAGTCTCGAATCTGGGCAGGATTGATAATGCTGACAACATGACCGGCCTCGTACAACGCACACGCGATGCCGAGACTATAGCGCCCAGTGGATTCCAGACAGGCGTGAACTCGTTGGATCTTTTGGGCAACCAGCCAATCCAGAAGATGGTGCCATCCGTCAGATGAATTTGCGAAGCTCTTGCTGCGCACCTTGGTGCAGCTGGAGATGCTCACGTCGAGTTATTCTTGGAAACGTCGATGCCCAATATTTCGTGGATCACTGTCCTATCCTTCCATCTGGTCTCTGCAGCACGAACTCCGCTTCGAGCAACCTTGTACGCAGGATCTACGCTCATGCGTGTCCCAGGATACCGTCCGGTCTGAACAGCGGAGCTTGGAAAAACGGGGCCTAATCTACCGCACAGGCTCATTCGCCAAAGGGACGCAAGAGGCTCACCGTTCTCCTTGCTGCTCAGCAAATCTGTTTATTTGCTAGGCAGTCCGCAACGTACAAGGGACGCGCGTTTCATCGCGCGCCCCCCGCACAGAACCGTACGTGCGGCTTTCCCGCATACGGCTTGTATGGGGCTTTCTTTGTCAAGGGAGCATCACGCCATTTTTTGTCGTCTTTGTCATTCGATCTTTTGTTCGACTTGCGCCACGAGCATTCGTTCGTCCCGACCGCATATTCACCGCCAATCGCGCATCTCGGGCAAGATTTTTTTTCCCTCAAGCCACCTATATTTGTTCTCGATTTTTGCTAGGAATGCTGGAGCTCGGGTTGGCCGCGCGATGATCCGAGGAGAGCCTGCCATTGGCCGCGATCAATCGCGCGAACCATGCTTGTATTCGGTTGAACCCGTACGGGGTCCAGACCATGAAGCAGTCATACGCTTCTGCGGGCAAGGCTCCGAGGCGGCGGGTCCATTCTCTCAGCGGCATTGCAGCCATAGCCGAATGCGGATTGCCGCCACCTCGGATCGTCATCGGCTACCCCGGCGCATCAAGCGCAGTCAGGTGCCGAACCCTGTTTGTCCTTTCTCGTTCTATAGAGTGTTGCTCACGCGGCCGGCCGCAGCTCGACACCGTCCGGCACCTCGCCGGTCGTGACCAGACGCCACAGCGCGATCAGCAGCTTGCGCGCTAGTGCCACGATCATCGTCGTCTTGCGCGCGCCGCTCGGCCCCTCGGTCCGCGTGCGATACCAGCGCGCCAGCGCACTGTCTTTCTGGAACATCAGGAAGCGCCACGCCAACTGGATCAGTCCACGTCGTACCCGCGCATTGCCGGCCCTGGCCAGGCCCTTCTCTGTCGTTTCAAACCGCTCTCGTCGGGCGATCCCGTGAGCCCGGCATAACGCGCCACCGCTCTTCGATCTCGAAGCTTCCGCGAAAGGACCTCCCGCACCAGCATGTCCGCCGTCTCGATGCCGATACCGATCACCCTGGCGAGCAGCCGCACCATCGCATGCGGCCCTGTATCCGGCGCCCGATCGAGCCGCTCGGCACGTGTCTTCTCGATCGAGCTGATCTGCTCACGGACCAGTCCAGCCGTGCCATGTCGCGCCGGAATTCCTCGATGATTTTCGCCGGCAGGCCCGTACCCTCCGCCGTCCGCAGACCTGCCAGACGCTCTGGCGCCTTGCGCAGATGTGGCTTGAATCCCCGGACCCCGAGACGGGCGAGCGCACTCTTCATGCGGTTGGTGATGCGTGAGCGCTCGTTGACAAGGCTCTCGCGCTCGCGGCTCGGGCGCCTCGCATCTTCCTCCTCCATCGTCGGGATCGCCACCATCCCGCAGTGCCCTCGCTCACCGCGCAACCAGCCCAGGAATACGCGCATCAACTCGCCGCATCCAGACGATCCGTCTTCGCCCGCTTGCGCTCGCGTGACACCGCACGCTTGCCGAACCCGCACATGCGTCGCACAGTCCGTACCATTTTGAACGGACTTGGCGTGCGGGAAGTGTGCGAGGCCGACGATGGCGCCTCCGCCCTTGAAAGCTTCACGCGTTACATGCCCGACATCATTATCGCCGACTGGGTGATGCCGATGTTTAGCGGTATCGAAATGACGCGGATGATCCGCCAACAAAGCGCCAACGCCAATCCTTACGTGCCGATCATCATGCTCACGGCACATTCCGAAAGGTCGCGCGTGGTTGAAGCGCGCGACGCTGGCATTACCGAGTTTCTCGTCAAGCCGATCTCCGCCAAGGCGCTGTACCAACGCATTTTCAATGTCGTCACGAATCCGCGACCTTTTATCAAGACCAAGACCTTTTTCGGTCCCGATCGGCACCGCCACGTCAATCCTAACTATGACGGACCGGAACGCCGCGGCAGCGGCACGTCGGAGGTCGTCCAACAAACCCCGCTGATTCAGAAGACTAAAATATTAACCGCGGGTCGTTGATCGCGCCGGTTCCCGCGCGACGGGCGATAGTTCACGACTGCCGTCGCGCCACAAGTCGCTTCTGATGTTCGGGATTGATGATCTTAAATTCCGCGATGGCTGCTTTGATCGCCGCCTTTTTGTCCGACGCTTTCACAAGGCCGACAAAGGCCGCCGCGTTTCCTTTGATGCGCGTGACCTCCCACGCGAAGTCCTTTTGCTTCTTCGGCATGATGGCAGCATAGGCGCTATGGCGGCTCGGTTCCATTCCGACTTTCTCGTCGCAGGTAGGAACTCGGCTGCAGTTTCTGCCATTGCCACTTCGGACGGGATCCCCCTGTCCCCCGACACCCATCCCGTCTGGGAAGCCCCGTGCCCTCTGCGGGGTGACGGGGCTTCTCTTTGACCCCCTCGCAAAACGCTCGCTGTTATCTTGTCGGGCCGCGGGCAAGTAGCTTCATCGAACCCGTCGCCCCATCGCGGGACGGTACCAGATGGCCGGGAGGCGGAAGAGAGGCCCTCGATTGATTCCCTCAGTCGAAGCTTCTTTATCTTTGGACAAAAAATAGCTCGACCGTGGGGATCGGGGCTGAGTTTCCGGCCGAAAAATGCGCTGCAATTCTTTGCCGGTTCTCGTACCTTCCCGTATCTGAGCGCTCTTTAGCGCGAGTCGAGTGATAGCCCGATACTGAATGCTTTTTGCCGCGTAGCACCTTCGCTGCGCTTCAACGTTTTGGCGATCTTGCCAGCAGGTGTTTTGTTGCGAGCGGCCGATTTCAATTGACGAATGTCTGCGGTCGTCCAGCTGCGCCTCTTTTTTGGTTTCTTCACGATATGATCTTCAGATCCTAATAAGGGCGCTTTTGTAGCTGGAATAGTTCGGCGCGACAACACTACATTGCCGCGAGTTCAAACGAAAGAAGCCCCGGGCCTGTCCGGGGCTTCCTGCGAAATCGCCAGTACTCACATCCGACCGGCAGCAGATAAGTCCGATTCGGTTATCAAGAGCTTAGCAAGACAAACGGGTGCCGGTCCCGCGTTTTTTGTCAGCCTTGCCGGGTTGTTCACGGCGTTCAAGCAGCCGCTCAATCGCGATAGCGCCAAGTCGGTTCGATGACAGGCCGGTCTCCGGGCAATCTCGTCGAGCTGGTGTCGGCGCTGTGCAGGCAGTCTGATTTCAAATGAGAGTCATTCATACGGCAAAGGTACGGAGCAGGCTGGAAGCCGCAATGCCCCGAGCGCAACCAATAAGGCCGTTTCAGATTTGGTAACGGCTGGCCGGTACTCTCATCAGCTGGATCGCCCTGAGGCCGATTGGGAGCAATGCCATTGTTTTGGCGGCGTACAGAAATGCCCACCAATGATTTGCCGCTGGCGCCCGATTGCCCGTGCTGCACTGAGCCGATGCAATTCACTCGAACGATCCCAAAACTCGGCAGCGTTCCCGAGATGCGCTGCCACGAATGTAAGCCGTGCGGCGTCGGCCTGATCGAAGAGGTCGACCTCGAAGTCCTGGAAATGGCCGCGCCGTAATCAATCGTCTTAGAGCAGACCGCGCCCGGTTTTACGTGCGTCCACGCAAGGTTTACTTGCAATTCCGCCGAGCCTGCCGCTGGGGACACAGATTGTCCTAACGCTCCGCAGCTAGTTGACGGACCATTCCCCGCCCAGCAAAGCGCCCTTCTGTGATGCCCATCACGCCTGATAAGACGCGTTCATGCGACGGCTCAGGGGTCGATTCAGGCGGGAGGGTTACATGCCAAAAGCACTCATCATCGCCCTATTAAGCGTCGGCATTTTCACGGCTTGGTCAGTCAACTTTCCGCATGTACCGCGGCCAGTAACGGCGGATTGCGACAGCTGTAATTGATGAACCCGTGAGGGAATCGAACATGCGCAAACCATGATCCTGACTTTCGTGGCCCTGCTTACGTGTGGCGTCATCGGCGCTGCGATTGGAATTGCGGCCGATGTAGCCTTGGCGGATTGCAGTGATTGCAACTGATACCCGTCGACTTTGATCTCCGCAGTGAGTCGCCGAGTCGTTGCGGCTGCGTTCCGTGGCCCTTCATGGAAGGCCATAATCTGGATGAAGCATTTAGCCCACAATGGATGGGCGAACTTTCACCGGACGTTCAAAAACGGACCGCGGGACGCGTGACGCACCCAGGGGTCAAGGTTCGGAAATATCACCAACGCTACTCGCCCCCGCCCTCATTTCAGAACAAGATGGGGTTGCCCATCATCTGCATAGATGCCAGGCAAGCGGAAGTCCTCTGACGTCCCAGTTCAGTCGTTCGTGACCCATAGCTGCCAATCGGCGACACACTTTGCTGTAATGCACAACGCTCACGTTTGCTGAATGTGATAGGGTTCTGCTCCTCGGTTTGAGGGTGAGCCAATGAGGCGGCGGGAGTTCATCACGTTGCTCGGCGGCGCGGCGGCGGCGTGGCCGCTCGCGGCGCGCGCAGAGGTCTCGACCAAGCGCCCACTCATCGCCGTCCTCACCGCGATCACGAAAGAAGCAAATGCGCCGCTCAGTGCCTTTGTGCAGGGCTTGAAGGAACTCGGCTACGTCGAAGGCCTGAACGTCGATATTGTCTACCGTTTTGCCGAGGGGCATCTGGACCGCTTCCCTATCCTTGCAGCGGAATTGGTCGGACTTACGCCTGACGTGATCGTAGCCACTGTAACTCCGGCTGCAGTGGCGACGAGAGCGCTGACCAAATCAATTCCGATTGTTTGCCCACTACTCGCTGATGCCATCAAGCTCGGCTTAATTGCTAGCGAAGCGCGGCCCGGAGGGAACGTGACCGGCGTATCGTTCCGCACCGAAGGCCTGACTAGCAAGCAAGTGGAACTGGCGCTCCAAATGATCCCCGACGTGGTCAAAATCGGATACGTGGTAAACGTTGCCAGTGGGGTCATTATCGACCGGCAAGAATTGGAGAGCACGTGTCAGAGGCTGGCCATCAAAGCTGTTCCTGCCGAGGTTCGTGCGCCCAGCGATCTCGATGCGGCATTTCGAGCATTGGCGAATGACCACGTCCAAGCCGTCATCGTCCTCGTTGACGGTATGCTGTTCAGCGAGCGAAACAGGATCGCCGCACTCGCTGCGGCTGCGCGATTACCAGCGATCTACGGCTTCCGAGACCATGTCGATGCGGGCGGGCTGGCGAGCTATGGGGTCAATTTGTCCGAGAATTTTCATCGCGCGGCTACTTATGTGAACAAGATTCTCAAAGGAGCCAAACCAGGCGATCTCCCCGTGGAGTTTCCCACCAAGCTCGAGTTAGTAGTCAACAACAAGGCCGCCAAGGCGCTCGGATTGAATATTCCGCCGTCCGTCCTTGTGCGTGCCGACGAAGTGATCGAATAAGGCTCTTGTTTGCTGCGGTGCATGAGTCCTCCTTGTGGCCCATCGCGAAGCCCTAGCGGGTCGCCAATTCGGTAGATGGGGTAATCGGCCGGCAGCTTGTGGATAGCTGACGCCAACGCTGCTGCCGGCGCCGGGCGAGCGCAGCGAGCTACGGGGTCTTCGCCCAAGGCCCGACCGATTCCGCAGCGCGCCGATGGGTCTCCGCCGTGCTCTCTCTCCGTCATTTCCGGCTGGCGAGATGGTGTGTTCTTTATCCCTTGGCGGGGGGTGCCGACGATTCCGGCGCGGCGCATCTCGACCGGCTCGGGCCGCCGGCTGGCCGCGTCGCCGGTTCTTTTTCGCGAAATCGTCGTGTTCTTTTTAGCGAAGTCGCCGCGTTCTTTTTCGCCAATGATGGAGCTCGGGCGATCGGCACCTGAAACGGCTGCCGAAGCGAGGGCAAAGGGAGACCACCACCGGCTGTGAGCTGTGCGTAGGACTGCTTGGCTTTTTGACCCTTGATCGTCTTCCACTCGAAGAAGCCGTCGACCAGCAGGATGCAGCGCTGTTTGCGATAGGCATCGGGGAACGTCGGTAGATCGTGGACGGTCTCACTCTTGGCGTTGATCGGCTTTCGGCCGCCTTTTGGGTCCTTGCACCAGTAAGGGATCAGACCCCAGCGCAACGGGTCGAGCGAGACCTTGCCGGTCTCATGATTGCGCCGGATCACCAGCAGGTCCTGGCTCGGCGCAGCGTTCCAGCGCGGCGGATAATTGTGGACGCGGCTATCGCGAGCATCCATGCCCTCGACGATGCCGTAGCTCAGCGGTCCGCTGCTCTGGACGACCCTGCCGCACATGATCGTTATGTAGGGGTTGGAGGCGGTCATCCAACTTAGATGATGGCTGCTCTTTCCATTCGGCTGGAAATGCTGGGACGCAGAGGTGACGTCCGCTTTCAGTTCATTGGGGAAGTCGCTACGATGCCTTGTCCTAGGCCGAGGGCAAGGCAATGAAGGGGCACTCAAAAGCAGGCGGCAAAGCGGGTAAGGCGGGAGGCCGCAAGGCGACGCCAAAGCGCTCCATTCCGCCCAAGGCCGTGCGCGGTCGACGTTCGGCGCTAACCAGCCATGAAACTGAGACTACGCGTCTCACCCGCGAGCGCGACGAGGCGCTGGAGCGCGAGAAAGCCACAGCGAAGGTGCTGCGCGTCATCAGTTCGTCACCAGGCGAATTGAAGCCAGTATTTTACACTATTCTGGAGAACGCGACACGTATCTGTGAGGCCAAGTTCGGAACGCTCTACATTTGCGAAGGTGACGGCTTTCGTGCCGCAGCAATTTACAACGCGCCGCCTGCCTATGCGCAAGCGCGAGCCAACGTCGTCCATCCACATCGGGATAGCAGTCTCAGGCGTGCCGCAAAAAGTCGCCAAATCGTGCAGGTTGAGGACGTTACAAAGCTCCCTGGGTATATCGCAGGCGATCCATTTCTGGTCACCGCTGTAGCGCATGGCGGATATCGAACGGTCATCAGTGTGCCGATGTTGAAAGAAGACGAGTTGATGGGCGTCATCACCATCTACCGACAGGAAGTTCGACCATTCACCAACAAACAAATTGCGCTGGTCAAGAACTTCGCCGCTCAGGCTGTGATCGCTATCGAAAACACGCGGCTGCTCAACGAGCTGCGTCAGCGCACCAATGACCTCTCGGAATCGTTGGAGCAGCAGACCGCGACTTCGGAGGTGCTCAAGGTCATCTCCAGTTCACCAGGTGACCTTCAGCCTGTGTTCGAAGCAATGCTGGAGAACGCGACGAGGCTATGCGAAGCCAAGTTCGGTGTGCTGTTTCGCTCCGAGGGAGATGCACTTCGCGCCGTTGCGCTGTATGGCGCACCGCTGGCCTATGTGGAAGAGCGGCGGCGCAACCCGATCATCCATCCAATCCTAACCCCTCAAACGGCCCTCGGACGCGCGGTAGCGACCAAGCAGACAGTTCAGATCGCCGACGCGCTGGAAGAACCTAATTATTTTGATGCGCCGCCAGGCTACACCGGTACGCAGCTCGCCAAACTCGCCGGCGCCCGCACCATACTTGCGGTCCCGATGATCAAGGAAAACGAGTTGATGGGCGCTGTCGTCATCTACCGCCAGGAGGTTGCGCCCGTTCACGGACAACAGGTCGAGCTGATGACCAACTTCGCCGCTCAAGCGGTCATCGCCATCGAGAACACGCGGCTTCTCAACGAGCTGCGTCAGCGGACCGATGATCTCTCGGAGGCACTAGAGCAGCAGACAGCGACGTCGGAAGTGTTAAAGGTCATCAGCTCGTCTCCAGGTGAGTTAGAGCCGGTCTTCCAGGCCATGCTGGAGAACGCCACGCGAATATGCGAAGCAAAGTTCGGGGTGCTGAACTTCTATGAGAATGGGGCGTTGCGCATGGGTGCGATGCACAATGTACCGCCTGCCTTTGCCGAATGGCTCCAAAACCAGCGTGGTGGGTATCGACCGATACCGGGCAGTACACTCGACGACGTAATACGAACGAAGCGGTTGAGTGTTACCGTCGATCATGCTGTTGAAGCCTCTCCCGGAAGGGCAGCCACACTCGGCGGAGCGCGGTCTACTGTTTGCGTCCCAATGATCAAGGACGATCAGTTAGTCGGCACGATCACCATCTATAGACAGGAAGTCCGTCCATTCACAGACAAGCAAATTGCGCTGGTGCAGAATTTCGCCGCCCAGGCGGTCATCGCCATCGAGAATACGCGCCTGCTCAATGAATTGCGCGAATCGTTGCAGCAGCAGACGGCTACCGCCGACGTGCTCAAGGTCATCAGTCGCTCGACCTTCGATCTGAAGTCGGTGCTGAACACGCTGGTCGAGTCGGCTGCACGACTATGCGATGCAGAGATGGCTTTCATTAACCGCCACGAAGGAGATGTCTATCGAACGGCGGCCAATTTCGGCTTCCCGCTCGCCTTCGAGGAGTTCCTCAAGGGCAGAACGGTCGCTCCTAGTCGCGGAACGATGACGGGCAGAGCCGTGCTCGAGGGTCGGGTTGTTCAGGTTGCGGACGTCACGGCCGACTCCGAATACACCATGTCCGAAACGCATCGGCTCGGAAGGGCTCGGACCATGCTTGCCGCCCCGTTACTTCGCGAAAATGTGCCGATTGGCACGATTAACCTCGCACGACAACGGGTAGAGCCCTTCACCGAAAAGCAGATCGAGCTGCTTACAACCTTCGCCGATCAGGCGGTGATCGCCATCGAGAACACGCGGCTGCTCAGCGAATTGCGGGAATCGCTGGAGCAGCAGACGGCCACTTCGGAGGTGCTGCAGGTCATTAGTTCTTCGCCGGGTGATTTAGAGCCGGTGTTCCAGGCGATGCTGGAGAATGCCACACGCATCTGCGAGGCCAAGTTCGGCATCCTGTTTCGGGTCGATGGCAAGACTTATCACTTCGCGGCGGAAGTCGGTACACCGCTGGAATATGCCGAATTCTCTAGGCAGCGCGGACCGTTTGTACCAGATCCTGGGACTTTCAACGATCGTGTTTTGCAAACAAAGCAGGTGTGCCACACCGAAGACTATGCTGCCGATTCTATTCTCGGGCGCGCAGCCAGGCTGGGCGGAGCGCGATCCACCATTGGCGTACCGATGCTCAAGGATGATGTCCTGATTGGCGCAATTCTCATTTACCGGCAGGAAGTGCGGCCGTTTACCGACAAGCAGATCGAGCTGGTCAAAAACTTCGCGGCCCAGGCCGTCATCGCCATTGAAAACACAGGTTGCTAAGGGAATTGCGCCACCGCACCGACGACCTCACTGAATCGCTGGAGCAGCAGACAGCGACCTCCGAAGTTCTCAAAGTCATCAGCTCTTCGCCGGGCGATCTGCAACCGATTTTCGCGACAATATTGGAGAATGCCACTCGCATTTGTGCAGCCAAGTTCGGTACTCTGTTTCTAAGTGAGGGAAATGCGTTTCGCGTCGTGGCGATGCACAACGCTCCGACCGCATTGGCTGAACTGCGGCGCCGCCAGCCGGTACTCGAGGCAAGGCCCGGAATGGCCTTTGTGCGCAGCACCGTGTCGAAGCGCGCGATTCAGATCGCCGACATTACCGAAGATCAGGCTTACTTTGAACGCGATCCAATCCGCCTTCAGGCCGCCGAATTGGGGGGCTACCGCGCGGTGCTTTCGGTGCCGATGCTTAAGGACGACGTATCGATCGGCGCGTTTAATATTTACCGTCAGGAGCCGGGCCCGTTTACTGATAAGCAGATTGCTCTCGCAACGACCTTCGCCGCCCAGGCCGTGATCGCCATCGAGAATACGCGCCTGCTCACCGAGCTACGCGAATCGCTTCAGCAGCAGACCGCCACCGCCGACGTGCTCAAGGTCATCAGCCGTTCAACCTTTGATCTGCAAACAGTGCTCGATACGTTGGTCGAGTCAGCGGCTCGGCTGTGCGAGGCGGACAGGGCAAATATGTGGCGGCCAAGCGGCGAGGTTTACAGGATCGCCGCAGGTTTTGCGCTGTCACCTGAGCACGAAGTGGTATTGAAGCGTATATCGATTCGGTCGGGGCGAGATTCGATTGTCGGCAGAACTTTACAAGAAGGAAAGACGGTTCAAATCATCGACGCGCTAGCAGATCCGGAATACAGGCAACCTGACGCCCTGAATATAGGCGTAACGCGTACGATGCTCGGCGTCCCATTGATGCGCGAAGATAATCCGATTGGCGTTTTGGTAGTGACCCGTTCAACAGTCCGAGCATTCACCGAGAAGCAGATCGAGCTAATCGAAACTTTCGCCGACCAGGCGGTGATCGCCATAGAGAATGTGCGGCTGTTCGAGGCCGAACAGCAGCGCACCTGCGAGCTTACCGACGCCCTGGAGCAGCAGACGGCCACGGCAGAGGTGCTGAGCGTCATATCGAGTTCCCCCAGCGAGCTTGGGCCGGTATTCCAGACCATGCTGGCAAATGCGACGCGTCTTTGCGAAGCCAATTTCGGAACGCTAAATCTTCATGATAATGGCGCGTTCCCACTGGCGGCAACGCATAACGTTCCGGAGGCATACGCCGAGCATCGGCGGCGCCAACCGATAGTCAATGCTGGCCCAAAACACCCGCTTGCACGCGCCGCCGCAACGAAGCAAGTCTTGCAGATCGCCGACCTGAGAGCAGAGGCGCTCTACCTTGAAAAAGATCCATCGTTTATTGCAATGGCGGATCTCGCGGGCGCTCGAACGCTGTTCGTCGTGCCCATGTTAAAAGAAGATGACTTGGTCGGCGCAATCACTATCTTTCGTAAGGAGGTCCGCCCGTTTACAGAAAAGCAGATCGAGGTGGTGAAGAATTTCGCCGCCCAGGCCGTCATTGCCATTGAGAATACCCGCCTGCTCAAGGAACTGCGCCAGCGCACTGACGAGTTGGCGCAGCGGCAAGCTGAATTGAGTGTGACCTTCGACAACATGGGCGACGGCGTCGTCATGTTCAATGAGAAACTGCACCTCGCCGCGTGGAACCGGAACCTCCAAGAGATCCTGGATTTGCCGGATTCATTTTTCGCCGAGCCACGGACCTACCGTGACTATATTACCTATCTCATCGAACGGGGCGAGTTCGGGGATGTCGATCTTGAGGCGGAGTTGCGTCGCTATGTCGAGAGCACGGACCGTCAAAGGAGGATCGAGCGGACGCGGCCCGATGGCCGCGTGCTGGAAGTACGCGTCAATCCGGTGCCGGGCGGCGGATTCGTGGCAATCTACAGCGACATCACCGAACGCAAAAAGGCGGAGGAACGCGTCCGGGCGGCTAGGGATGCGGCCGAAGCTGCGCTCCGGGAGTTGAAGACGGCGCAAGATCGCCTGGTGCAGACGGAGAAACTTGCCTCGCTTGGTCAGTTGACGGCCGGCATCGCGCACGAGATCAAGAACCCGCTCAATTTCGTCAACAATTTCTCAGCGGTCTCAGTCGAGCTGATTGACGAATTACGCGAGGCACTTGCTGGCGGTCACCTCGACAACAAGCTGCGAGGGGAGATCAACGAAATCGCGGATACGCTGCAAGGCAATCTCGACAAGGTCGTACAGCACGGCCAGCGCGCCGACGCGATCGTCAAGAACATGCTGCTGCACTCGCGGCAAGGGTCTGGAGAACACCGGCCCGTCGATGTCAACGCCCTGGTCGAGGAGAGCCTCAATCTCGCCTATCATGGGGCGCGGGCAGAGAAGCAGGGCTTCGAAATCACCCTGGAGAGGTCCTTTGATCCGGCCGCAGGCCAGGCCGATGTCTTCCCCCAGGAAATTACGCGGGCGCTGCTGAACTTGATCTCAAACGGGTTCTACGCCGCAACCAAGCGCAAGACCGAAGCCAATGGCGGCGACTACGAACCCACCGTCACTGCCGCGACTAAGAACCTCGGCGACCGCGTCGAAATCAGGATTCGCGACAACGGCACCGGCATACCGCCCGAGGTAAAGGACAAGATGTTCAATCCGTTCTTCACGACCAAACCAGCCGGTGAAGGGACTGGGCTTGGTCTGTCCATCAGTCACGACATCATCGTCAAGCAACACGCTGGCACCATAGAGGTCGACACCCAGCCTAGTGAGTTCACAGAGATTAGGATCACCCTCCCGCGAACGGGGCCTACATAGCCCAGGTTGCTGAGGGACGTCTGTGATTTTTGCGCCTGCTTGGAAGATTGGATTGTCGCCCCATCGCTGCGCTAATAGAGCCGCCGATTTAATATCGGCTCTCAGCGCATTGCGGAGGCGAAGGAACTACCAAGATCGGCCAAACGGGCTAGGCGTGTTGTCTCTTCCACCACCTAGGCCATTGGGCTTCGAACGCCTTGGCCTCCCGCTCCGCGTCCTCGCGCTGATGTTTCTCCCGTAGCGCGGTGGCTTGCTCTTCTCGTACCTTCCACCATTCATCCGAATAGCGTCGGTCGAACGGCATAGGCGCGAACACACTTGGATCGAACGACGGGGGCGGTGGCCAAGCCATCCTTCTGCTATCCGTCCAGTCGGGAAGCTGCACCGCCTTGGCGATCGACGGCACGTCCCTCGTGAACTTTCAAGATTGCGCGCCACAAGCTCAGCCCCGAGCAAATGCAGTGCGCAGCCGCTGGGGCGCGCTTGGTGTAAGCGTGAAAGCTCAGCATCGTTGGCCGCTATGCGGGCGAACAGGTCGGCAATCCTCGTCGCGAAGGCTGGATAAGCCTCCCGCAACTCGGCCGCTAGCGCGTCGCGCTTGGTCTCGATGGCTTCATAGTCGGCAAGCCATTTCGTCAGGTATTCTTTCGCCTGGATTTCAGCGAGCCGCGCTTGCAGCTTTGGCAGCACGGTATTTAGCCGGTCACGAGCGAACTCGGCCACAGCATCGCCTCACGCGCCGCCCCTGGCATTAGGTGATCGCGCCAGATCGAGGGCCTTCGCGTTCCGCCGCTGCAGTCTTGTCCGCTTCAGCGATGGCGACCTCAGTCTCCGAGACAAGCGTCACCCGCGCCCACCGCTCCGCAAGTTCTTCTTGGGTGAGACCCACCCGCTTCCGCCAAGCCGAAAATGCACTCGAATCCATGACCACCCTTCTTTAATAATTTAGGCCAAAAGTTTTGGCTTATCAATAATTATATCGCCTATTTATTTATCATAATAACGAAGGTGGGCCATGATTTTTGGGTCCACGTCGATGCCTGACGCGCTAAGCCCGCAAATCGTTCGGAAGTCACGCGTTACCATTGGGGCCGTAGGAATCGGGTTGCGTCCGCATATTACGAGGCGCTTTGAACCACGAGTTATGGCGACGTACAGGTTTCGGGAATTCAGGCTGTCAGCATCGAGAATAACCGCAACTTCGGCTTCAAGGCCCTTTAGAAGAAGTGTGCTGCCCACGGCGCGCTGAGGTAGCGGACGCCCAAGAACTCGACTTTGTTCGCGAACCTGAATTGCAGCTTCCTCAAAAATAACCTCTTCCGGGCCGCAACAAAGCTCCAACGCGCGAAGACACGCGCGCATCACTGCGGGCCGGAACACGCGCACGCCTGGCTCCTTATTCATTTCGACAAGAAGAGTAAGGACATTACGATGACAGCGGTCTTTCTGAAACGCGATGGCAGAAAGCTCCACCGCGCTTGGCTCCCTGCTCTCGGCTCCGCGAATGATTGCGTCCACACGGCGAACCAGATCGGCGGCCCCAACATTGGTCATTATCTTCTCAGCAAACTCTCCAATGGTGAGCAACGCTTGCGAAGCGTCCATATTCAGTTCCCGGGCAAACGTCACCAAATCTCGCAAATCCACCGCTTCTACGGTTACGGCGCCCGGTATCTGACTCGCAAATCTTTGTTGGCTGGGGGGACTTGTGCTTTCGCCGATGATAAGAACGGAACCCGCTATCGTCAGGCGGATTTGTCCTTCCCGCTTCAAGCAATCTCGCATGATCGTTTTGACTGCCGTCGAGTTTTATCCAGGTTACGGCGGCGGGAGCGCGGGTTAAATCGATCGGTTCTCCGGCGAGCAATTTCCTGCGAACCTCAAGCAGCCATTCTCCCAGCTCTTCAGCACCGGCGTTGATCCATCTCCACGGACGCGAAAGTTCGCCAGCAAGCGGAAAGCTTTTGCAGACATCCTCGTCCCAATCCGCAAGGGGATCGTCACCGAACCCGAAAATCGCTTGGATAGGATCGCCGACAACGCACGTCGGCAATGTCGCAGAAGCGTGAAGAACGATGGCATGTTGCCGAACCGAACAATCCTGATACTCGTCAACCAGTAAACGCGCATAGTTCGCGGCAAGAACATCGTTGATATGACCGGCCTTGAGTAAACCGCTCGCCGCGTCGCGAATAGCAGGATAATTCGGGCGAGTTCCTTCGATGATGTCGGGGTCGTGGCCCGCCCTTAGGGGGAACGTCGAAATCATCCGTATAGCGAATGCGTCGATGGTCGTTACCCGATAAGAGGCAGGATTAACACCGGCTCGCTTAAGACGGCCTCTCAAGGCTGCCACGCCGGAATTGGTATGGGTCAAAACCAGAATAGGCTTGTGGGAGTCATGGTCGCGCAAAGCGTTCGCGATGAGCTGCGTCTTCCCGCATCCTGCAGGTGCGATGACAAGTCCTCGATCGATGTCCAAAAGGTTTACTTCACCGTTGGTCATCCTGCATCCAGTCGAAGATTGCTTCGATCTTTTCGGAAAACTCTTCTGTGGCGTCGCCTAGGGTGGGGCCGATGATTTCGCGAGCGACCGTTTCCATCGCGGTTACGGTTTTGAACCAACCGGCTCCGCTCTTTGCTGCGGCTGCTAAGACTTCGCTGCTCTCATCTGTAATTCCATTGCCGCGTAGCTCGGTTCTAATGGCCGCTGAGGTCCTTTGCGTTCGCAGAAGCTGACTTGATGTTCTCATTGATGAAAAATTCGTCTTTTAGTTTTATGGCCTCATCAACCAGGTCACCTACGGCATCATTGGAGAGGCTTAGAAACAACTCATCTTCCAACGCCCTGCCCTGCGTCCACGCGAATACTGTGCCGCCGCGATTGCGGAACGTCGTCTCCAAATGCGGCGCGATTGCCGTGTCACTGTCCCTGAGAACGGCGGTCCTGTAACCAAGCGATGCGAAACGCATTGGCCCGCCGGAAGGTGTTATTGCCGCCTCCGTCAACAAGGCCAGACGCCCAAGGCTGTAAAAGCTGTTTCGCCCTCTGCGATTCTGTGCTGGTCTAGCCCGCGCAGAAGTCCGACTTCACTTGCGCCCTCGCAGACGATTATCGAAGGTGCGAGAAGCGCCTCGGGAAACTTTCGTATTGTTCCCTGGATATCATTGGCAGTCCCAACAACCTTCGCAAAGTGTTCGTCTCCGACTTTACGGACGACGTAAAGCTGATTTCCGCTCAACTCCCGCACAGCAGCGGGCGAATGGGTTGTGACGAATGCTTGAAGAGGCGGGTCCTTTCCTTCGCGCCGAGCGCGTCGATCAGGCGAATGATGCGATGTGGCTCAAGACCATGTTCAAGTTCATCGACAATTGCCATTGATGAATTCCGCGACCCTCGCCGTTGAAGGCCGGCAATCAGAAGGCGGGCAGAACCGAGTCCCAGCGCCTTTAGCGGCACACCTCTGTCGTCATGCAGCGAAATCGTTCCTCCGCTGATTGAGACCGAGTGTGCGTCCAGCAGTGCCTTGACCTCCTCCCCGACCGGGACGCCCAGATCATTCGCGGTCTCGGTCACGATCCGGAGGGCCTCTGCGAGCTGATCTTTGGCCTGCTCTCCGAATTCGTTCCGCATTTCTCTCGCCGCCGCGACCAAAGCGGCCGAAGCGTTCGCGCGTTCTTCCGAAATACGATTTAAAATCGAACCGCGACGCCAGCTAAGATTGTTCTCAGAAAATATGCCAAGCCGCGTCGGCGCAATCCTCTGACGGTCGGCCCAGTTCAGATTTCTTGAATGGCCTTGCTGCGGCCGCGCGCTCTGAAACCAACTTCCATTGCGGCTCCAAATCCGCCGCAACGGTCATCTCTAGTGTGAGCACAGTTTCGAGTCCTGCCTCGGGCTCCTCGACGATGTCGCCGCTTTCAGAGTCGAACCCCTTGAGATAGAGCCCGTAAGCATCGATGCTCTTGAGCGCGTCGTCTAATTTTCCAAGCGCGATAGTGATGTTGATGGGATTGTTTACGTCGAGAAGATGAAAATCAGTGTCGGCGATCAGGAGATTGCGGCGGGCGCCGAGACAATAGTCGATCGCGTCAAGGATGCTGGATTTGCCGCTGTCGCCGGGACCTATGAGACAATTGATTCCAGGCGAAGGCTGCCAGATGAACTTCTTGAGACAGCGAAAATTCGCGATTTCGATTTTCCGGATAACAGCCATCGGACGCGCCGTGCCGATAAGAAATTAAACCGTGCGTGCCCCTGCGGCGCCCTTCGAAATTTCCGGAAAGTGCCGGACAGTTCATTCGGGGGGACGCGTACTCGGACCCGTTGTCGACTTGAGCAATCACAACCGCGCCGCCAAAGTTTATAGCGAAGCCGCTTCAGCCATCAAAGCCCTCTAATACAAGTGATTTTATTGCGGCTTGGCGGCAAGCTTAAGTTCCTCATGGCGTCGCGTCGCACGCTCTTTGCCACGCAGATGCCATGCAGATTATTTTATTCTGCATGGCATCTTTGTCGGCGTTCAAATTGTGCTGCTGTTTACTGAACTTCTGGCGCGCCCGAAGAGATTCGAACTCCTGACCCCCATGTGTGGACGGCTCCGAGTTGGCAAGGACTTTCTTCACGTCTGCAGCATTGGTCGGTGCGGCCATGTGTTCGGCCTGTTTGCGCGGTTCACGTGACCGCTGGCCATAGTGCCCTCCGCGGATCAGGTCCCGATCAGTTTCCCGCATTCGACAATGCGTGGGGGTCAGCGGGCTGCCCTGATCGCCGGATCGACCGGCTCTGCATTACGTGCTGTTCGCCCTCCCAACCTTCACATCACCCTGGGTGCCCAGTGTGATCTCTTTCAAGCCGCAAGCGTCGCGGGCTCTTTGTATCGTTCACCCTTGGCCATCATCGCCCATGCCATCCTGGCGATTTTATTGGCAAGCGCAATCGCTGCGACCTTCGTGGGTCGTCGCGCTAACAGCGCCGTGAGCCAAGTCCGATGTTTGGTGCCGTGGATTTTGGCATAGCGGATGACGGCGAGCGAACCAGCAGTGAAGAGGCTGCGCAGATAACGATCGCCTCGTTTGCTGATATTGCCGAGCCTGTTCTTGCCTCCGCTCGAGTTCTGCTTGGGGACAAGTCCGATCCAGGCCGAGAAGTCTCTTGCTGAGCGGAAAGCCTTCGGATCAGCGACGCTGGCAACCAGAGCAGTCGCCAACACCGGACCGACGCCTGGTATATCGTCGAGCCGCCTGCTCGCCTCACTGGATCGGTGCCAAGCCCTGATCATACGATCGAACTCTAGGATCTGCGCCCTCAGCATCCGTAGTTGGGCCCCGAGAGCGGCAATACAGGCGCGTGCAACCTCGGGCAACCGCTTGTCATTTAAATTGGCGACGACACCGAGCAGTTGCTCGACCCCATGGCGTCCAACCGGCGCGACGATGCCAAACTCCGCAAGATGAGCGCGGATGGCATTGATCACCGAGGTCTGCTGGCGAATGAACAAATGTCGGGTACGATGCAGCGTCAGGCAACTCTGTTGCTCAGGCGTCTTGGTCGCGACGAACCTCATGTTGGCCCGAGTGACCGCTTCACAGATAGCCTCGGCATCAGCGGCATCGTTCTTATGTCGCTTGACGTAGGGCTTCACGTAGGCCGGTGGCATCAGGCGAACGGTGTGACCAAGAGCCTGGAGTTCGCGCGACCAATGATGCGACGAGCCGCAGGCTTCGATACCGACCAGGCACGGCCGCAGCTTCTGGAAGAATGCCAGCACGTAGCGGCGCTTGATCTGGCGACGGAGGAGGACATTGCCCTCCGCATCGACGCCGTGGACCTGAAAAACCGACTTCGCGATGTCGAGACCGATTGTCGTGACCGTTTGCATGGGTAGCTCCTCCGAATCGTGGGAGCCTTAACAGCGCCCACATCCTTGGCACTTACGTGCCGGTGGAGGAGCCGTCCACGGCATCAAGATTCGTAGTCTGCCGCCTCGTCCCGTTATCAGTTATGTGATGGTTGAAGCGCTGGCACGCGAAAAAAGCTATCAGCATGAGTTATACAAGGCTTGCCCACCGCTTGACTTGACGTTGTAGCATGGAAATTTATTGAGCTCTTTCGTTTTATCGGCAAGTGTGGGCTCGCCGTAGCCCGTCCGACTGAAGCCGGCGTATGTCCGACGATAGCGTCCAGCACCTTTTCTGACATACCGCTTCGGAAGCCTATAGCCTTGAACGTGTGCCTCCAGGCGTGATTGGGCGACAGCTCAGGATCCTTGACGCCAAGTCCTCGAACCCACGTTCCCACCTGTTCCCGTGCTTTCACATAGCGAGGCTTGCGCGGGTTGGTGGGATCGATTGGTCCGCTAAGCTGCTTCAACTCATTGTAAAACAGCGGACCGCTCCCATTGGCCTTCACGAATGCAAGAAAGCCTTGGTCAATTAAATGATCATGAAGCGGCACTGTGCGCGATTTGCCGGTCTTGGTCGTACCGGCCTCTGGCGAAATCTTGATGGCATGAGTGCCAGCGCCTTCCACGACATCAACACCGCGCAATTGCGTAAGCTCGCCCATGCGTGCACCGCTGTACGCCGCTAGCCACGGACACCAACGCTTGGCCGCATCCGTCTTGCTACGCACTTCGATCGCTAGTGCGGCACTCAATATTGTCTCGATCTCGCCCTCGGTGAAGGACTTCGTTTCGCGGACCCTGATCTTTTTCGGGACCTTCACGCGCCAGCCGGTAAAAGAATTTCGCGAAATCAGTTTTTCATCGATGGCCCATGCAAACACGGTTCGCGCCGCGCGCACCCAGATATTAGCGACCGTGAAGGCAGTCCGGCCAGAGTCAATGAGCCGATTAGCCCATTCTTGCATTTGCTCGGGCAGCAATGCTCCGGCGCTGGTATTCGGAAAATCCGTTTGCAATCGCAGGAATACGCCACGCCATCGATCTATAGTCGAATTGGCGGGCTTGGCTTTGGTGATCCAGCGCTCAAACAAAGACCAGGGGGTCAGGCTTGAATCCGCAATTCCTTCATATCGGGGAAATTGCTCCACCCACTTATCTGGTCCATGATCGCCACGAGCGCGCCGGGCGAGCAACGTCAGGGCAGCGAAAAAATCGCGGGTGACGTAATCGAGGAACATATCACGCGACGCTGCAGCCAGAACGAGCTGTTTGGCCGCAAGAAATTGATTCGATTTCGCCTCGTCGGCGATGAGCGGTCTCACCCGCTCTCGCATGCCGATATCACGTTCCCAAAACTCCAGTGGATCGCCTGAGAACACCCCACCGGCCATCGCCGGTCCATAAAGCTCGGAGTGAACCTGGGCCTGATAATCCCCCCATACGTCTGCAGGCCAATTATGGGTCGCCATGCGCGCAATGAACCAGTGATACCACTCGCCGGCCAATGCTCGTGCTTGGTGTGGCGTTAGCATACAGCCTTCGCCTTTCCGCGCCGATCGGATGTTGGCGATCCGCGCTTCAATTTCGCTGGACCATTCGCGGTGCTTCGCGCGCGCGATCGAGACAGGCAGAGGGCCAGTGTTTAAGCGTTCCTCCGTACGCTGGCCGTAGAGCCTGGCGTACACATCACGCACATCGAATGGGATCACCTTGCGGGCGATAAAGCCTCCCTTTTTGGTCGGCGCGAGCTTCGTGGCAAGCTCGGGGCATTTGGATGCATTACAAACTTGTTTTGTAACGCAATTTGTAGCACCCCGAACTGGGAAATGCCAATATTTCCAGTAAGCTATTGATGAATATCGTCCAAGGAAGTTAATGGAGCGGGTGAAGGGAATTGAACCCTCGTCATAAGCTTGGAAGGCTTCTGCTCTACCATTGAGCTACACCCGCGATGGCCCCAACTTATGGAAATCGCAGCGAATTACAACATCTGCCGCTGAAGGCTCCGCTGCAGCGCCCGCGTGTCCCGTTGATGCAAAAAGGACACACTAGAGACGCGCATTTGGCGGCCAAAGACCTTCGTTCTGGATATACGACGGAAGTTTTTCTTATATCCGCCGAATGAATATTGTGGCGTCCGTTGGCGGAATTTTTGGCCTCGCGGTTCTGACCGGCTTAGCAGCGTATTTTGGCTTTGGTTCGGTTGCTCAGGCCATCGTCAGTTCGGAATGGGGTACGCTGCTTGTCGTGTTCGCCAGAGTCTTCGCGCTCGCAGCCGCCGGCTTGGGTTGGTGGCTGCTGCTCAGGCCGGCGATCCGCTCGCCTAATGTCTTTATCGCCCTGCGATTTGTTCGTGAGGCGATAAACTCGCTGTTCCCGCTCGCCGTAGTCGGCGGCGACATCATCGGGGCCAGGCTGCTTGCCCGGTTCGGCATCCCCGGCAATCTGGCGATCGCGAGCGTCTTGATCGACATTTTTGTC
The DNA here is from genome assembly GCA_963759705.1 of uncultured Alphaproteobacteria bacterium. Classification (GTDB taxonomy): domain Bacteria; phylum Pseudomonadota; class Alphaproteobacteria; order Rhizobiales; family Xanthobacteraceae; genus BOG-931. The sequence goes on along the minus strand of CAVXAK010000023.1, from coordinate 214,340 downwards.
CAGGTCGTCTGCCTGCTGATCTTCGTTGTAGCGGGGCTCGCCGTTCTCTTGAACCGCGGCGGCACCGATCAACTCGCAGCGATGACGACCATCATGCTCGCCATATCATTGCCGGCCGTTATCGGATTTTTTCTCGCTTTGAATTTTGGCGCCTTCGACTTCATCGTTCGACGGCTGATCATCTACGGCGAAAAACACCAATGGGCCGCGTTCGGCCACGTCGTCGATGTCGGCGACCGGCTGCAACAGATTTGGCGCAATCGCCACGGCCTGTCAGGCTCGTTTCTTATCCACCTCCTGGGCGTTTTCTTCGGCGCCATGGAAGTCTGGATCGCGCTCGCATTTATGGGTCATGGCGTGAGCCTGAGCGAGGCGGTGGCCATCGAAAGTCTCGGGCAAGGCAGCCGCGCTGCGGCTTTTGCCGTGCCCGGGGGGCTGGGCGTGCAGGACGTCACGCTGATCGCCGTTTGCGCAGTGTTCGGCATTCCCGCTGAAGTCGCTCTCGCCATGGCGCTGATCAAGCGTGTTCCCGACCTGGTCCTCGGCGTGCCGACGCTGGTGGCTTGGCAAGTTCTGGAAGGGCGGCGGCTGCTTTCCGAGACAAAATAGCGCTGCCGCCTGGAAGAGCAGTCTGGAGCAGTGTAGGTTTTAGGCCAAAGGGCTTTCGCAGGGGGGACGTGCGTGGCCGATGTCTTTACCACAGCCGGCGATTGGGCGTCTGTGGCCTGTTGCGCGGCCGCCGTGCTTGGCTGCATGTACGCGCTCTTTGCGGCCTGGGCCGCCCGCGAATTTGCTCACTCGACACCTGCGCGCGCCGCGAGTTACCCGGCCGCTACGATACTCAAACCACTGTACGGGGCGGAACCGGACCTCTATGCTAACTTGGCCCGCTTCTGCACTCAGGACTACCCAAGCCCGGTCCAGATCGTGTTCGGTGTCAGCGATCCCACCGATCCGGCGATTGGGATCGTACGCGAGCTCATCGCCAATTTTCCCGATTGCGATCTCAAATTGGTCATCAATTCGCGCCGTAACGGCACCAACCACAAGGTGTCGAATTTGATCAACATGCTGCCGGGAGCCCGGCACGACCTCCTGGTGATTTCCGACAGCGACATCATCGTTGAACCGGACTATCTGAAAAATGTAGTGGCGAGCTTCAACTCACAGGACGTCGGGCTGGTGACCTGTCTGTACCGCGGCATTGCGACGGTCGATAGTCCGTGGGCTCGTCTCGCCGCGGCGGCGATCGATTATCACTTTCTGCCGAGCGTGCTGGTTGGGCTTAAGCTCGGTCTGGCAAAGCCCTGTTTCGGCTCGACCATTGCAATCCGCGCAACCACGCTCGCTGCGATCGGCGGCTTCCAGGCCATTGTTGAACAACTCGCGGACGACTATGCGATCGGCGCGCTGGTGCGTCGCGCCGGGCTGACGGTCGCGATCCCTGCCTATACGGTCGCGCATGCTTGCACCCAGCAGTCGGCACTCGAATTATTCCGGCACGAGTTGCGCTGGGCGCGCACCATTCGTTTTGTGGATCCGCTTGGCTTTACCGGATCGGCGATCACCCATGCATTGCCGCTTGCCTTGATCGGCTTATTGCTCGGAGACTTCAATCCGGCCGCAATAATTGTGCTTGCGGCCATCGCCTGCCGCTTCGCACTCCAGATGCAAGTCGACCGCACCTTCCGGCTGCGCGATGATTCTTTCTGGACCGGCTCGATACGCGATATGTTGTCATTCGCGGTTTTTGTTGCGAGCTTCTTCGGCCGAGGCGTCGAGTGGCGCGGACACCGCTATAACGTGCAGGCGGACAACACGCTTGCATACGCTGGAGAGGTCGAATCGTAATGCGGACTTTGTTCCTTCAGGCGCCCTCGTTCGACGGCTTCGATGGCGGAGCAGGATCGCGATATCAGGCTCGACGTGAAATCCGCTCATTCTGGTATCCGACCTGGCTCGCTCAGCCAGCGGCGCTCATCGAGGGCAGCAAACTCGTTGATGCGCCGCCCCATCGCATCAAGCTGGCGCAAGTCGCCGGGAGCGCGCGGGACTATGACCTCGCAGTGCTCCACACATCGGCGCCATCATTTGCGTCGGACGTCGAGACCGCCAAGGCGCTGAAAGCGGTAAACCCGGCGATCAAGGTCGGGCTTGTCGGCGCCAAGGTCGCCGTCGATCCGGCGGGTAGCTTGCGCGCCGCACCCTCGATCGACTTTGTCGCTCGCAATGAGTTCGACTTCACGATCAAGGAGGTCGCCGACGGACGGGCCTGGAGCGAGATTGCCGGCCTGTCCTACCGGAATGCGGCGGATGTCATCGTGCATAACGAGGAGCGCGCCATTCTGGAGAACATGGATGCTCTGCCGTTCGTCACGCCCGTCTACAAGCGCGACCTCGAGATCAACAACTATTTCATTGGCTATCTGAAACATCCCTATCTGTCGATTTACACCGGGCGCGGCTGCAAATCGCGCTGCACATTTTGCCTTTGGCCGCAGACAGTCGGGGGGCACCGCTATCGCACGCGATCCGTCGGACATGTCGTCGAGGAGATCGCCTGGGCACAGAAGGCGTTTCCTCAGGTCAAGGAATTCTTCTTTGACGACGATACATTCACCGACAATCTGCCGCGCGCAGAAGCGATTGCCAGGGAGCTCTCCGAACTCGGGGTGACGTGGTCCTGCAACGCCAAGGCCAATGTGCCGCAGAAAACGCTCAAGGTCCTGCGCGACAACGGCTTGCGTCTTTTGCTGGTCGGTTATGAATCCGGCAATCAACAGATCCTCCACAACATCAAGAAGGGCATGAGGATCGACGTGGCGCGGCAATTCACCAAAGACTGCCGCGAACTCGGCATCACGATACACGGCACGTTCATCATGGGGTTGCCCGGCGAGACCAAGGAAACAGTCGAAGAGACGATCCGTTTCGCCACCGAGATCAATCCCCACACCATTCAGGTTTCGCTTGCGGCGCCCTATCCGGGAACCTTTCTGTTCGACCAGGCCATGAAGAATGGCTGGCTCGATACCGCGAACGCCGACCTCGTCAACGAGGATGGCGTGCAGATCGCACCCTTGCACTATCCACACCTGAGCCACACGGAGATTTTCGACTCGGTCGAGGAGTTCTATCGGCGGTTCTACTTTCGCTCGGGGAAGATCGCATCCATCGTGGGCGAAATGATCGCGAGTCCGCAGATGATGAAGCGCCGGCTGCGCGAGGGTGTCGAGTTCTTCCAATTCCTGCGCGAACGGCGAGGAGCGGCGCACTGAAAGCGTTGATCGTAACGGCTGACGACTTCGGTCTCGCGCGTGAGGTCAACGAAGCGGTCGAGACGGCGCATCGAGACGGCATCCTGACCGCCGCAAGCCTCATGGTCGGAGCTCCGGCAGCGGCCGACGCGATCGGACGCGCGAAGCGAATGCCATCGCTGCGGATCGGCCTGCATATCGTCTTGATCGACGGACGTCCCGTCCTGCCGCCGTCGGACTTGCCCGCGCTGGTCGGCGCGGCCGGCGATTTCCGCAACGACATGATCTCGACCAGCGTCAGGATCGCGTTCGATCCATGGGCGCGCCGGCAGGTTGCCAGGGAGATTGCCGCGCAATTCGATGCGTTTGCGGCGACGGGTCTGTCGCTCGATCACGTCGATTGTCACAAACACTGGCACTTGCATCCTGTCATCGGGCGTTTGGTCATGAAAATCGGACAGCGCTACGGGATGAAGGCGTTGCGCGTGCCGTGCGAGCCGCTCCGCATTTTGAGGCGCGTCGAGACGCAATCGTCATCGCTGCAATCTCTGGTGACCGCGGGCCGCGCCAGGCGCCTCATGCATCGCGCGCGCTGGCGCCATTTGCGCACGTCCGATCGGGTCTTCGGACTCGGCGTGGTCCGGCGCAATGACGGAACGGCGCATTGCCGGGCTTTTGGCGAATTTGCCCGAAGGGCTTTCGGAGATTTACACTCATCCAGCGACATCTAACGTGTTTGACGGCGCAGTGCCGGGCTATCGCTACGTTGACGAACTAGCCGCGCTCCTGGCTCCTGCGATCATCGCCGCGGTGAAGGCCAACGGAATAGGGCTGACAAGCTATTCGGATTTGGAGATCAACAGCCTCAGCCCTTGAGATAGCCGTTCTGTCGAAACCAATGGATGGCGTCGGCAATGGCCTCGACATAGGACCGCGCCGAGTAGCAAAGCTCGCGCTCCGCCTTTGCTGAACTGTAGAACATGTGATCCTTCGCGAGTTTCAGTCCGGTCGTCGTGACGAACGGCTCCCGGCCGGTGAAATGCGCGATGGCTTCGGCGCCATAGGCGATCGGGAATATCGCCATGCGAGGCAGACGCAGTTTTGGCGACGATCGGCCGACAATGCGCGCAATCTCGGCGAGCATGTCTCCCAGTAGAACATCCTGTCCGCCGAGAACGTAGCGTTCGCCAATCCGGCCTTTCCGCAACGCTGCGAGGTGGCCCGCTGCCACGTCGGCGACATGCACGAGGTTGAGCCCGGTATCGACGTAACCGGGCATGCGGCCCGCCGCCGCCTCGACGATGATCCGGCCCGTGGGCGTGGGGCGAACGTCACCCGGCCCGATCGGGGTCGAGGGATTGACGATGACCGCCGGCAAGTTCTGCTGCGCGACCATGCGTTCGACCAGACGCTCGGCGACGACCTTGCTGTATTTGTAAGCGCCGATTGCTGCGTCCTCGGCGAGTGGAAAAGTTTCGTCGCTTACTCGCCCTTTCGGCGGCGGCGACAAAGTGGCGACGCTCGATGTGTACACGATCCGCTCGACGCCCGCCCGAAGGGCCGCGGTCATCACCAGCCGCGTTCCCTCGACGTTCGTCCTCACAATCTCGTCGGGATTTGGTGCCCACAGGCGATAATCAGCCGCAACATGAAAGAGAAAGCGCACGTCGTTCATCGCCCGCTCGATCGATTTTGCATCGAGCAGATCGCCTTCGACGATCTCTACTTTCAAATGGGCAAGATTGAGCCGCGAACTGGTCGAGCGAACCAGCACGCGCACGTCATCGCCTGCATCGACCAGACATCTGGCGACCGCGGAACCGACGAAGCCGCTCGCTCCGGTCACCAATATCATTTTACGGCCGTCTCCTGCGGACACGCCCTCGCATCCGTTCCGGGGCTGGCGCGTTTCTATCGCGAACGAGCGGTTTTCGCTAATCCTGGTCCCATAGCGGAAAAGCCGGCAAAAAGTAATGCTGCCAGGAAGACGGCGGCGTTCGACCGTCCGACCCCAGACTTATTCGCCCGGCCCGGCCGCGTAGAAAGTGCCAGGATCAAGTTCGCGCGCTGGGCCGACAAGATCGGTGCCGCCGATCTCCGCCAGGACGCGATAGAGTGCTCGCGCGTCAGAGGCTTCCTCGGCAAGGGACCGGTGGGGAATGCCTTCGAGGTAACGCCGACGATAAATGTCGAGAGCGCTCGCATCGCTCACGCCGATGCGGGGCGCGAGCCGCTGCCATTCCGCCGGAGAGTTCGCGAGAATATCCTTTGCCTTGCGCGTTGCGTCGAAAAAGCGATCGAGCACGTCGCGGTTGCGCTGCGCCCACCCGCCGTCGAACACGTAGCCCACGGCCGCCACGGAGCCTTTGGCGCCGAGATCCTTCATCACGTCGGACATGAGCACCGCGCGCTTCATCCCGGTGGCCTCAAGCTCGGCACAAAAATTCCAGAACGTCAGCGTGGCGTCGGTTTCGCCCTGCAGGGCTTTCTGTGACAAGAGCGGCGGCGCTCCGTAAACCACCGAGGCCTGCGTCTTGAGATCAATGCCCGATCGGCGCGCCCGTGCCTGAAGGAGCAGCCAACTCTTATCGAGCGGACCGCCGGCGACGCCAAGCTTTTTTCCCACTAAATCGGCGATCGCTTTGATCGGCGAATTCGCCGGCACCATGATCGCGCCCAATGTGCTCGAATACGGATAAAAAACGAGGTCATCACCCAGCGCACGTTCACGCGCGACCCACAGCCAGTCCGACAGTATCAAATCGGCCGAACCGCTGCGGAGCGCGATCTTGCCGGCCTCGGTACTCGCAAGTTCGGTCGTCTCGATATCGAGATTGGCTTGCCGGTCGAACCCGTGGGCGCGAAGAATGTCGAGCTCCCAGGCGAACGTACCAGTCTTTTGGGTTGCGATGCGAATGCGATCGGCCGCAACTGCACGTGAAGTGGCAAGCGCCATTGCAACGATCAGCAGGAACTTCGCGACTGTCACGCGCGGCATTTCCACCGACATCGCTCAGGGCGTCCCGTGTCCCGGCATGGCCATAGGCCCGTCAGCCTTGCGGCCGCTCGCCTCCACCACGACCGCTGGGGCGGATGTGACCTCCGGTCCGGTCACGATGACCTGACCGATCATGAAAGGGTGCGGCGTGCATTGGTAGTAATAGGTGCCGGGTTTGTTGAACGTGACACTTGCTGATTCGCCATTCATCAGCAGGCCGATGTCCCAGCCGCCCGCATCGGCCCCTGCCGCATTGTGCGGTTGTTGGCCGATGTTGGTGAATGTCACCTTAGTGCCGGTCGTCACCGTGATACGGGCGGGATTGAAGGCGTAGTCGACCGTCTTGACCGCGTTGGTTTTGGCGATCGGCACTTCGCCCTTGAGAAGTCCGGTAAAATTGAAGCTCACTTCCGTCGGCGGCGGGGGCGGCGGCTCGAACTGCGCGATCTGATGCTCCTTGTTGCCCTTGAGCGAAAACACCCAAATCATGTCGCCGTTTGCCGATGCCGTTTGGATCGAGACCCCGCCGGCGGCAATCGCGACGTACTGCTCGCCATCGATCTCGTAGGTGATTGCCGGCGCGTCGGCCCCCGCGCCGGTCTGCCACTTCCAAAGTAAGTCACCGGTTTTAGCATCGTAGGCCTGGAAATTGCCGTCCGGCTCGCCGTGAAACAACAAACCGCCCGCGGTCGTCAGCGCGCCGCTGCCTTGTCCGATCGAATACGGTGTCTTCTTCTGCCAGACGATACGGTTGGTGCGTGAATTGACCGCGGTCAGCGTGCCGGAATATTTTGCGCCGATGGCGGGCGGCGTGATCTTGCCGCTGCCCTGCGCGATACGGCTGGCCGGACGGTCCGCAGCGGTCGCGTAGAAGTAGCCGGTCTGCGGATCATAGGACATCGGCGCCCAGTTCACGCCGCCATTGCCGCCGGGCGACATCAGGATCGGAACGTCCCAGATCGCGCCAAAAATGCACTTTGTGATCCAGCTTCCGAGTGGCTGCGGGCATTGCGGCATCACGGCGTCGCCGACCGGATATGGCTGCGTCGCCGCGGTCGCGACGTGAGGCTCCTGCTCGACGGGTTTTTCGTTGATACCGATCAGCGGTTCGCCGTTGGTGCGGTCGAGAATGTAAATCCAGCCGGTCTTGCAGGCTTCCGCGATGCCTTTACGCAACTTGCCGTCGTACATTTGATCAAAGAGCACGACCGGGCTCGGGCAATCGAAATCCCAGAGATCATGGTGCACCTGCTGGAAATGCCACGCATAGGTGCCGTCCATATGCAGCGCGACGATCGAGGAACTGAACAGATTGTCGCCCGGCCGATTGGCGCCGATGCCGCCGGCGGTAGGGCCCGGATTGCCGGTGCTGAAATAGATCAACCCAAGATCGGGGTCGATCGCCGGCGTCTGCCAGATGTTGGCGCCGCCGTGCAGATAAGCCTTGGCGCGGATCGGATCAGGATCGTTCGGCGACGGCCAGGTTTCGGAGCCTTTCGCGCCCGGGTCAGGCACCGTCCAGAAGTGCCATAGTTCCTTGCCGCTCTTGGCGTCCAGTGCGGTGAGTTTGCCGCGCGCCTCGCGATCGCCGCCGGAAACGCCCGTATAGACGACGCCGTTGTAGTAGAGCGGCGCGGAGGCGATGGTGTAGCCTTCTTGCCATCGGCCGATGACGGATTTCCAGATTTCCTTGCCGGTTTTGGCATCGAGGGCAACCAAAGTGCCGTCGAGTTGACCGACGAAGACCTTGCCTTCGCCGACAGCGACGCCGCGATTATCCCAGCCGCAGCAGACGGTGTTGATATTCTGATCGATGCCGGAGAGATGCTGCCAGATGAGCGAGCCGGTTTTGGCATCGAGCGCGTAGGCGTCGTCATTGCCGCTCGCGAAATACATCACGCCGTCTCTGACGATCGGCGTTCCTTCCATTGAATATTTTTGGCCAAGACCCGAGCCGAGGTGGATGACCCACGAGGCCTTCAGATTCTTCGACGTTGGTCCGGTCGATCTGCGTCAGCGTGGAATATCGCGTATTGTGCCAGTCGCCGCCGATCGTGAGCCATTCTGCGCCGGGCGGCTTACGCAAGTCGGTTTCCGCCAGCGCGAGCCCAGGAGTGAGCACAAGAAAAAGTGTTGCGGCCCGAAGGCATTTTGCAACCACGAAGTCCCCCGAAAAATCGGCGCTCGATGATTTCGCGCCGTTTCCGACAAACTGGCACAGCTTGTCGCGCCGGGGAAGCCCGATGAAGTTGGGCAACCATGCCTCTATTGGAGTGGGCAGAAAATCTGCCTACCATGCCCGAGCGCAGCTACGTCAAAATCAAAAACCAAAGCGACAGGGAGGAGTTCAATGATGCGATCGACGCTTTTCGCAGTATTGCTGAGCGCGACCGTCTCGATCGTTCCGATCGCGGCGCTCGCTCAGAGTGCCGATGACCTCAAGAACGACGAGAAGACGCCGGATAACGTGCTTGTCTATGGGATGGGCTACTCCGGAAACAGATACAGTCCGCTCACGCAGATCAACAAGGAAAACGTCCGCAAACTGGTTCCGACATGGTCTTATTCGCTTGCTGACCTGCAAGGCGGAGAAGGCTTTCCGCTCGTCGACAACGGCGTCATCTACGTGACGACGCACGATTCAACGGCGGCGGTCGATGCCATTACCGGAAAGCAGATCTGGCGTGTAAAACACGAATATCCGCCGGAAACCCTGCGTGTCGTGTGCTGCGGCATCGTCAACCGCGGCGCCGCGATCTACGACGGCATGATCATTCGTGCGCTGATGGATGATCGCATCGTCGCGCTCGACGCAAAAACGGGCAAGCAGGTCTGGGAGACCAAATCGCCAGATCCTGCGACACCGGCAAACGGCTACGCCATGACCGGAGCGCCGCTGATCGTCAAAGGTATCGTTATTGTCGGCGTGGCCGGCGCCGAATTCAGCAATCGCGGGTTCATCGAAGGCTACGATGCCAAGACCGGAAAGCATCTTTGGCGAACCTACACAATTCCCGCTAAGGGCGAGCCCGGCTCCGAGACCTGGGAAGGCGATTCGTATCTGACGGGCGGCGGCAGTTCGTGGGTTACGGGGACATACGACGCAGACTTGGACCTGGTCTATTGGGGAGTCGGTAACCCATCGCCGTGGAATCCTCGCGCGCGCAAAGGCGACAATCTCTACACCAACTCGGTCTTTGCAATCCGACCGGAAACCGGCGAGCGCGTCTGGTACTACCAGGCCACGCAAAACGATCCGTTCGACTACGATGCGGTGCAGACACCGATCAACGGGACGCTGAACATTGGCGGCAGTCCGCACAAGGTGGTGATGCAAGCCAACCGTAACGGCTTCCTCTATGTGCTCGATGCAAAGGACGGCAAGCTCATCGCCGCCAACCCCTACGTCAAAGTAACGTGGGCGAGCGGCGTCGACATGGAGACCGGGCGCCCGGTTGTGACGGACGTCTTCAAAGGTGCCGTTGAAGGCAAGAAAATCACCGTTTGGCCCTCGACCTCTGGCGGTACGAACTGGCAGCATTTTTCGTACAGCCCACGCACCGGGCTACTTTACATAAACACCCTCGATCTCGGCATGACCTACGAGGCGCCGGAGCCGCCGAAGCTGACGCCGGGCACCCCGTCGGGACCTCCGACCGTTAAGCGGACCACTGTTACCGACGATCCGAATATCCGCGGCTATCTGAAGGCTGTCGATCCGCTCACCGGCAAGGCCAAGTGGCAGACCCCGTACAAGAGCCCGAATTACTCGTCGACCATGGTGACGGCGAGCAACCTCGTCTTCACCGGTGTCATGACCGGTGAATTCCAGGCGCTCGATGCCGACACCGGAAAAATCCTCTGGAGCTTCCAAACTCCGTCGGGCATCGTCGGTCAGCCGGTGACGTGGGAAAAAGACGGCAAGCAATACGTCACTGTTTTGAGCGGACTTGGCGGCGTTTATGCGCAAAAGAGCGGCGACCCCAACCTAGCCCACGTGCCGATCGGCGTGACGCTCTGGACCTTCGCGCTGTTCGACAAATAACGTCCGACGAGTTGACGTAACGATCCGAGGGGACGCCGGCGGCGCCCCCTCACCTTCCATCGCATCAATGCCTGAATGAGGAAGATTATGCAGATGCAGACCGGGCGTTTTTGCGCCGGCCTCACGATCGCGTGCGTAGCGAGCCTTTCATTGATAACGGCAGCCTTCGCACAGGCTGCCGCTTCCGAGGAGGACAAAGCGAAAATTGCCGCCGGGGAAAAAGTCTACAATTTTCGTTGTGCGACGTGTCATGGTGACGACTTGGTCAACACCAGCCAGACGACGTTCGATCTTCGCCGTTTGACAGCAGACGAACGTCCGCGCTTCGAAAATTCGGTTCGGAACGGCAAGAACCAGATGCCGCCTTGGAAAGGCGTGCTCACCGATGAAGAGATCGACCAGCTTTGGCATTATATTCGCGCAAACGCCTATCAGAAGTAGCGCGGACAGCGCCGCATCGGCACGATTGCCGCTAGTTCTGGGATGCAAATGACCACTGACGAACGCACGCCGGCACTGTTGCTCGACAACGTGGTCAAGACCTACGGCCGGATCCGAGCCGTCGATGGGGTAAGCCTGAAAGCCTATGCCGGCGAGTTCATTGCGCTGCTGGGTCCAAATGGGGCCGGCAAGTCGACGCTATTTCAGCTCCTGTCCGGGTTGTTCGTTCCGGATTCCGGCCGCATCGAGGTCATGGGCCACGATATGCTGCGACATCCGGTGCCCGCGCTGGCGAAACTTGGCATCGTGTTTCAGCAACCGACGCTCGACCTCGAGCTTACGGTAACCGGCAATCTGCTGTTTCACGCTGGCCTGCACGGTATCCCGCGTGCGGTCGCTCAGGCCCGAATTGCTAATGAACTGGCGCGCCTTGGCCTTAAGGATCGTGCGCATGACAAGACATCGCAATTGAGCGGCGGCAACCGCAGGCGCGTGGAATTGGCGCGCGCGCTCTTGCACGAACCGAGCGTGCTGCTCATGGACGAGGCCACAGTCGGCCTCGATCCCGCAAGCCGCGGCGATCTTCTCAAATTACTCTTGAAAATGCGGGCGGAGCGATCCGTCGCCGTATTGTGGGCGACCCATCTGTGTGACGAGGTGTCGGATGCGGACCGCGTCGTCGTGCTGCATCGCGGCAAGGTGCTGACCGATACCACGCCCACAGCATTCGTTACCGCGCAATCGGCTGCCACGATCGAAGAAGCCTTTCTGAAGATGACGGGGCCGGCTCTGGGCTGAAGATCGTTGCCGACCTTCTGAAACGGCGCCGCCCTACTCTTTGGGAGGCAACAGCGGCGTCGCCATTGGTCGGAATTCAACGTGTGGGGCGTCGCGCAGATTGTCATCGAAGACAATTCCCGGGTTACCGGTTTCGGCACCATTGAGCGCCTGCGCACTGAGATCCATGCTTTTCGGCTGGGCCGAAGCATCGTTGGCCGCAAGGTCGTCGGCATCGCCCTCTTGCGGATTGCCCGACATGATCTCGTCGCGCGCTTTGATTGAGCGGTCGGCGAGCGGGCGTGAATACGGCAGCCTGTAGGCGCGGGGAATTCCAGAGGGCACGTTGTTGTCGTCGACCTCCTCGATCCAGAGGAAGACCGAGCCGCGATCGCCGGTCTTCGCGTCCGGCTCGACCACGCGAGTCCACAGCAGTTGAAAACGCGCCGGTAGGCGTCCGCCGCCGGGCCAGCCCAACAATCCTTTGGTAGCGAAGAAGACCTCGACGAAAAACGCCGATGTGACGACAATAACCGTCGCCTTAATCCACCAGGCGAAGCGCGACGTCAGGCCCATCGCCAATAACAGCACGGCGACGACGACATAAGCAGCGGCAATGGCGAGCACGGTTACGGTCATCGCGCCCTCACTTCGTCGTCGTGCGACGCACGCTGCGCGTCAACTGGATCAGCGACTTGGCGCGATGATTGACGTCGACGACACTGCCATTGTCGGCAATCCGGAAGCGCACCGCAGTCACTTCCTCGCCGGTGTGATCGAGATTGATCGTGTCGTAATAGATGACCTCGACCGTCGGGTTGACTTTCTCCACCTTGACCGAAACCGGCACCGGTTTGCCGGTAGTCGCGAGATAATGGTTGACGTTGACGGTGTATTCTCCGGCGACGATGCCGCGAATGCTGACGGTTTCCTGCCGGATCGGACTCATCACTTTCCGGCCATTCACCATGATGGAGTTATTGACGCCGCCGCGGTCGTCGCGGTCGAGCACCATGAAGCCGGCCTCGCGCTCGTGATACCAGACGATGTTGCCGAGCGGATCCTCGGTATACAGGTCGATGTCGTCCGGGTGGTTGTCGGGCCAGTTCATCGTGATGATGAATTCGGCCTTGGTGTCGATCTTGCCTTGCTTGGCTTCGGGATTCATCACCAAGAGCGCGATGAAAAACAGAAAAGCGACGACTTGCAAGGCCTTAAACAGCATCACGCTGAAGGGATCGAATGGTCTTTCCCGCGGATAGTTGCCGAAACTATCCATCCTGCTCTCGTTCGAGGACGGAGACGACGAAGACCTCGGTCAAATCAGTAGCGAGCGCGAACACCCGCTGGGTCGCGCCGTCGAGCATATAGTATTGGGTCTGGATCAGGATCGAGCCGATCAATCCGGTCAGCGTCGTATACATCGCGATTGCCATACCGTCGCTCATCAAGCCCATGGAGGTTTTCACCGACGCGCGGTCGGCGGCGTCCAGCCCGGCGATCGGTGCCAGCATCAGAATAAAGCCGATGATGGTACCGAGCAGGCCGAGCTTGATCAGGCTGTCGCTGGCGAACGAGCCGAGCTGATTGGGACCGCGTAGCGCGTCGGCGAGGCCGCGCAGCAGCAGTGTCTGATCGAGACGGTGATGACCCTGCAGCCGGGCTTTGACAATCAGATTGCGAATATGCGCAGTGACCTGCCCGCGCGGCAACGTCTTGCCATCCCCAGTGACGACGTCGTCGCCGACGACCTTGAAGCCCGGCACGCCCCGGCTGACAAGCGACGACACGCGGTGGACGCCGTCAAGCTCGCGCGAAATCGTAGCCGTTCGCACCAGACAATGCAGCGAGCTGATGATGTAAAGCACGCCGATGATCGCTGAGATATAGGTTTTGTCGCTGGTGAGCATCAAATGAAATAACCCGTAATACCAGGCGAGGACAAAGCCGAACGCCGAGACACCGGTGAACATCAACCAGCGCAATAGCGGCAAGTGGTCGGTTGGGTAATCGCTTCGGAGGCTCACGCGCATTTGCATTTTTATCGTTTCGCCGGCAAGGAGCCCTGAAGGTCAACATCGATAGTGGCCCACGCTCATGGCCCGATCAAGTAAGCTCATCTTCCGGTGGGGCCGAAACCTCGCTAGAACGGAGCGAAAAAATAGCAGCCGGGTGGGACGTGCTCAAATTGGCCCTTATCATTCTTGCGATCGCTCGCAATATCCCGGCGACGCGATCGCCCAGAGCCGTCCGACGCGGTTTTGGAACCTCACGCGCCACACGATCTCGGAATTCCATTTGGCCCCACAAGGTACGTCGAACTGGGGGCCCAATCAGTGCAAGAACGACAAGGACGGCGCGGTCGACACCGATGAACGGCTGCGCATCACCGGCGTGCCATCCGGTATCTACGACGCCAAACTGGCCGACGATGCCGGCCGCGTGTGCATCGTCCACGATATCAAAATCGAGACCGGTGAGATTTTTTCGATTGAAGAGAAAGACCTCACATCCTGCGACCGCTGAATTGTGACCACTGAAGGGTGGCGCGGCATCTTGGGCAAAATCCCACGACTTTGGATTTTGCCTATGCTGCATTGGTAGCGGGAACGAGCGCCAACCTCCTTGCATTGCAGCACGGCGCGGAGCGCATGACGACGTTCGATCAACTTGCCGGCCAAGTCCGGGAAGAGCATCATACCTACGGGCCAATCGGCCAAACGAGAATATGAAAATGGGGAGGATGCACGATGAGGATCACCTCAGCGACCGGCATTTTAATGGGCTCGTTGCTCATGGCGAGCGCGCTCACGCCAGCGCGTGCGGCCGACATGTCGTTCGAACGCGCGCTCAATTCGGATAAGGAGCCGCAGAATTGGCTATTGTACTATGGCGACTACGAGGGCCATCGGTTTTCGTCGCTCAAGGAGATCAACAGCAACACCGTCAAGAATTTGAAGCTGGTCTTCAGTGTGGCCCTCGGTGGCTTTCAAAACGGCGGTCGTTATGCCTTCGGCAATCTTGAGGGGACGCCGATCGTCGAAGACGGCATCATGTATGTCACCGACGGGTGGGGCTCTGTCTACGCGATCGATGTGTCAAGCGGCACGAGGGGATTGATCAAGTGGAAATTCGATCCGGGCGTGGATCGCGCCTGGGCCGGCGATGTTGCTTGCTGCGGCGTCAACAATCGCGGCGTCGCGCTTTGGAAGGACAAGGTGATTTCGATCGCTCTCGACGGGCGCATGTTCGCCGTCAACAAGGCGACCGGCGAAATGGTCTGGGAGCGTAAGATTGCGGACCCAGCGCTCGGCGAAACGATTACCATGGCGCCACTCGTAGTGCGCGATCTCGCCATCGTCGGTCCTGCGGGCGGCGAATTCGGAATCCGCGGTTTTATTGATGCCACCGACCTGAACACCGGCAAGCAGGCCTGGCGCACCTATACGATCCCCGGCGCGGGCGAGCCTGGCAACGAGACCTGGAAGGACGGCAAGGAACATTGGAAGCACGGCGGCGGCCCCGTTTGGGAAACCGCGACGTACGACGCCGAGAGCGATACGATTTACCAGGGCATCGGCAACGCCGGCCCGGATTGGGACCCCGAATACCGCTCCGGCGACAACAAGTGGGCCGCAAGCGTGCTCGCGCTCAATCCCAACAACGGCAACATCAAATGGGGATTCCAATATACCCCGAACGATCCGTTCGATTTTGACGAAATCTCCGAGCACCCGATCATCAACGCCAAGGTGAACGGTCAGGACCGCAAACTCGTCGTCCATGCCGCGCGGAACGGCTTCTTCTACGCGCTCGATCGCACTAACGGCTCATTCGTCGCCGGCAAGCAATACGTCGACAAGCTGACCTGGACGACCGGCCTCGATCCGAAAACCGGGCTGCCTGCCAACTATGACCCGGCAGGTGGAGTCCAGATCTACACTGCAGGGACTCACGGCACGCACGCCAACCCGAATGCGACGGTCTGTCCTTCGCATTTCGGAGCCAAGAACTGGGAGCCGACAGCCTACAATCCGCAGCTCGGATTGTTGTATATTCCCTCCGTCGAGGGCTGCGACAATCTTCAGACGGTCCCCCAGAAGGATTTCGCTGATCAGGGTGGAACGTTGAAGCCGCGTGACCGCTTCAGTGGCGGCGCGTTCAAGCTGAACGGACGACTTTACGGCAGCCTGAAAGCCGTCGATCCGACGACGGGCGAAACCAAGGCCTCGCTGAAGCTGAAGTTTCCGAATTACGCGGGAGCCCTCGCAACAGCCGGCGATCTCGTCTTTCTCGGCGCGGCGGACGGCACCTTCTCGGCCTATGACGCGAAAACTCTGCAGCCGGTCTGGAGCTTCAGTGTAGGCACCGGCATCAACGCGCCGGCCGTCTCGTACGCGGTCAATGGCAAGCAATATGTTGCCGTGCTCGCAGGGTCGCGCCAGTCGCCATTCGTCATGCAGAACGACCCGGAACTAAAGAACACGTCGACAGCTTCGATGCTGTTCGTGTTCGGTCTGTAAACGACTGGCAAGGTGTGCCGGCGCGGCAGCGTTATCAATGCTGCGCCGGCCTCGGTTATTTGACTCAGGTACCAGTGCAACATGGAAATTCGGTTCGCTCGCGTCAGATCGCACGACAAATGGCTGCTTGGAATAATTCTCCTCGGAACATTGCTGACGCTTTCTTGCGGTTTGGCACGCAGTCAAGAGGCGCAGTCCGCCGAAACGGAACGGTTGTTGAACTACGGCAAGGAGATCTTCAAGAGCAAAGCAGTCTGTCAATTCTGTCACAAATGGGATGGCTCCGGTGATCAAGGCTATGGTGGCAATGCACCTTCATTGCGAAAAACCAAGCTCACCCGCGAGCAAGTTACCGAAACGGTCAAATGCGGCCGGCCGGGGACCGGAATGCCGTATCACGACGAGTTCGCCTACAGCGACAAGCGTTGCTATGGAGTGACGCGTGACGATCTCGGCAATGATATGCCGCCAGAGCCCAACGCGTTTCTCAATGCGCATGAGATCGATGCGGTCGTACAATATCTGTTTGCGAAGGTCGTTGGCCGTGGCGACTCGACCTATGAGGAATGCGTCGAGTTCTGGGGCAAGGATACGCGCCAGTGCGAGCCGATGAAAAAATGAGCGGGCAAAAAGCATGGGCTATGCAAGGATTGTCTGCGGCATTTTATTCGCCATCGCGACAGCGACGCGACAGCGGCCCAAACCCGGCATAGATCCCGGCGAGATCCACGGCCTTGAGCTCGGACTTAACGCCAAAACGATGACGACAGACGACTGGGGTGAGCTTGACTGTGGGAGCAATGGCGGTCCGCCCCGGCAGGAGCTCGACACCTGGGCGGATTTCAGGAAGTGCCGGCCGGAAGCGAGCGGCCTACACGAGGTTGCGGGCCGTTTCGACGACGAAGACGAATATATCGCCAAGGCCACCGGCGATCCTCTCTATGCATCCCAACACACCGGAACCAGAGTTGCGGGCCATCCGGTCGTCCTGTCGGCTCTCTTCGACGATGGAGGCGTTCTGCGCGGCATTCGTTTCGTGAGCGACCCGCGGGCAACGCCGATGGAGCGTCGCATGGCCCACCTCCTGAGCGTTGCGATCATGAACCACTATGGGCTCGACGGTTGGAAATGCACGGACCTGCGGCCGGACGAGGGCGAGACGCCGGTCGGCGGCATCTTCATCAAACAGAGACTGCGAAAAGCTCGCACCTGATCGGGTGATGAAGCTGTCGACGCGATTCCTGCGCAAGCCTGGGCAGCACGCGATCGATCCCGAGACGAACGAATACACCGAAGGCCAGTTTGAAAGCTCATCGCGCTTTGAGCTCTACGATCCCGCATACGCGCAGCCATAGTGCTTCGATCCGCCGGCTTGGAATGTTGCTACCTCGCGTTTGATCTCAGATTTTGGCACGCATCCCGACATAGATCGATAATGGCTGGCCCGGCGTGACGGCACGGTGGTCGGAAAGCACGGTCGAGATCGCGTTCTCGACAGATGTTGGATCGAAATAAGTGCCGTAAGTAGCGAATTTCTGATTGAAGACGTTGTTCACCAATCCGAAAAGCTGCACCTCCTTGCTGACCTGATAGGACGAATGCAGGTTGATGTACGAATAGGCCGGCAGTTTCGGATTCTGGTTGGCGTCGTCGCCGACGTAATATTGACTGCCGACAGCGACCAGGTCGGCTCCGATTCTCCACGCCGAAGTGACGGCATAATCGACGCCGGCTTTGAATTGGTTCAGCGGAATGCCGGGAATTTTATCGCCCGGCATGACCAGGATGTCGCCGTTCGCATCCGCCGTGGGGTTGTTCGGCGAAGACAGCAGCCCGCTGAATTGATAGGTCGCGTCGGTGTAGCTGTAATTGGCGTAAACGATCCATTTCGGAGCGCGATATTCGATGCCCGCCTCAAGACCCTGGCGTCGCGTGGCGGGCACGTTCTGGAAGATGCCGCGCCCAGCGATGACGCTCGCGACGTTGATGATGTCGTTGCTGCTGTCGGTACGGAAAAGCCCGGCCTTCCATTCGAGACGACCGTCGCTGAGGGTAGCGTTGCCGCGCACCCCTCCCTCGTAGGTCCGCGCGACGACCTGCTGCAGCGGAGGATCTGAGACCAGGAAGCCCTCAATCAGGCACGGCTTGTTGGGATCGGAGCAGCCGAGCTCCAGCGGGGTCGGCGCGCGATTTGATTCCGAATAACCGGCGTAAGCGCTTAGTCCGGGTACGATTTTGTAGGTGAGACCGGTGACTGGATTGAGCCGTTGAAACGTATAGCTGCCGTTTAGGCCGGGGCTGGTGCCCAGTTCGTCCAACATCTCGATCGTCGCAACGTTGAGGCGAGCGCCGAGCGTCGCCGAGAGGCGAGATGTGACGTCGAACGTGTCGCTGCTGTAGAGCCCGTAGTAGGTCGAGTGGGCATCGAGCGCGACCGGGCCATAACCGATATCGCCCAGCGTGTGAATGCTGGAACCCATTCCGGCGAAATCAGAATTGGGCGACACGGAAAGGTCGGGATAGATGTAGCCGAGTGCGCTGTCGGCGCTGAAGTTGATGTGACTACGGTCGATACTGCCGCCGGCAACGAAATGGTTGCCGTGATCCGCTACTTTGGCATCGCTCGTCGCCTGCAACGAACCGCCATAGGTGAGCGTCCCGGTCCAGGTGCGATCGACTGTGCCATAGGGAACGGTGTCGCCGCCGAACGGAATTGGATTGTCGTTCGCATCGAGAATCGCGAACTGATTCCGGAATGCCACGGTCTTGCCGCCCGGCGGCGCGGGAAAACCGTCGTCCTGCAGGCAAAGATCGCCGGCGAACGACGACTTGGAGCTGCAGGCCTCCACGTTGGCGTCGTTGCCGTCGACGTGCGCCTGATTGAATTTTCTGACGTAGAGATTGCTCTGCACCGACCGCGCGTCCGACACCTCGAAATTGCCGTTCAAGGCGACGAGGCCCATTTGGTTGAGGGTCGTCTGCGGCCACGTGTAGATGGATTTATAGTCCTGATCGATCAGCTCGATCGGCGTCGGCCCGACGACGCCGAAGAAATTCGAGGCCCCCGCGGCGACCAGATGCAGCTCGGCGCGATCGCCGCGCCAGCCGAGGTCAGTGTAAAACCGCGTGATGTCCGAGGGCGACTGATAGCGCCAGCCGTCGTCCTTGAGGCCCTGCACGGCCACGTAGACACTCGTGTTGTCTTGCTGCACACCGTATTGCAGCCCGCCACTGAGCCGGCCGAACGATCCGCCCATCAGCTCGGCTTCGAGACCGTGAAAGGTGAAGCCGTTCTTCATCTGCATATTGACCGCGCCGCCCAGGGCGTTGAGGCCAAACAGCGGATTGCTGCTCCAGACATCGGCGCGATCGATCGCATTGGTCGGAATGAAATCCCAGTTGACGGTATCGCCAAAGGCCTCGTTGACGCGGATGCCGTTCATGTAGACCGCAATACCTTCCGGAGTCCCCTGCAGCGGCGACGCCGCAAAACCGCGATAGCGAAAGTCCTGCATGAAGCTGTTGCCCTGGACATCGCTGGTCGCCGCCCCGGGCACGCGCTGCATCAACGTTTGGGTCACGTTCATCGAGCCGGAACGGGCAAAGTCATCAGCGCCAACGGTCTGCACCATCGCGGGGACCTTATCGCGATCAAGGCCACTGCTCTCCGCAACCGGCGGCTTCTCGGCATTGCCCTGAGCTGCGCTGACGGTGCCTCCACTCTGGCGGGCACCAGCATTCGTTGCGGGCCGTGCCGGAAGTGGTGTCGGCGACACGACGTCGATCTCAGGAAGTGGAACCGAATTCGATTGAGCGAGTGCGGCGGCCGGCAGCAACATGCCGATATTGAGAGCCGCCAATAAGCGAAACGCATTTCCACTCATATCGCCCCACCCGCACGCGGCCGCAGGAACGATCTTGCGCCGCGTCCACCAGTCATCTTCGTGCTTACAGCGCCCGCCTGTCCCGGTACGTTTTGCCAAAACCAATCGGGAACTTTTGGCAATCAGACCAACGCCCCGCATGGCTCTTCCGGCGCTCAACCCATTTCGACGAATGGAGGCAGAACGTTGGAATCCCGGCGCGGCAGGCAGCCGATTTTAAGCGCCTATAGAGAGCAGCTGGACGGCCGAGCGGATCAGTTCGGGCAGGTTACGGACATCGAGCTTCTGCTTGAGCTGCGAACTGAGGTTAACGACGGTCTTGTAGCTGACGCTCAGTTCCTCGGCGATTTGGCCATAGGGTTTGCCTTCGGCCAGAAGTGACAGAGTTTGCAGTTCTCGAGGCGTCAGATCGGCGAGCGGGTTCTGACGGGAGCTTGAATGGACAAGCGCCACCTGCATGGCCAGGTCATCGCTCAAATACGGCTTGCCCGCACGGATCTTGTCGAACGCCTTCAAGAGTTCCTCGGATGACGTGTCCTTGAGCACGTAACCGGTGGCACCCGCCTCAAGCGCCCGCGCCACGATGATGGGATCGCGGTGCATGCTGAAGACGAGAATGCGCGCGCGCGGATTATGCGACC
The DNA here is from genome assembly GCA_963759705.1 of uncultured Alphaproteobacteria bacterium. GTDB lineage: Bacteria > Pseudomonadota > Alphaproteobacteria > Rhizobiales > Xanthobacteraceae > BOG-931. Next base: position 193,774 of record CAVXAK010000023.1, on the reverse strand, counting down.
GGATGCGACGGATCAACGGCAAGCCGCCGAGACCGCTGCTCTGCATAGCAAGGTCGGCAATCACGACGTCGGGATGGTGGCGCCGGTAAAGTCGATAGCCGGACGCGATGTCCCGTGCCTCAAAGACCATCTCGACCCCGGCATCCTCCAGCATTCGCCGGCAGCCTTGCAGCACGATCGGATGGTCATCGATGATCAGAACGCTGGTCATGATTGCGCACTGATGGTGCCGTTCGCATCCGCCGGCGCGCTGCGCGCCTCGACCACCGGAATGCTGACATGAACGCAGGTGCCGCGGCCGGGCGCGCTTTCGATATCGTGGCTGCCGCCCAAGCCTGCGACGCGTTCCTGCATCCCGCGAATGCCGAAGCCCGACCGCGTGCCGGGTTTAAATCCACAGCCGTCGTCGCTCACCGTCAGCACGAGCCGCGTTCTTTCCTCAGCGTCGTAAAAGTCGATCGTGACGCGCCTGGCTCGTGCGTGACGCACGATATTCGTCAGGCTTTCCTGAATGCAACGATAGATCGTGAGATCGATCGAATCGCCGTAGCCGCGCATGAGGTGCCCCGGCGTGAACGAGAACGAAATCTGCGGATGTTGGCGTGCGCGTTCACAGATGAGTTCGCGAAGGATTTCCTCGAGCGGCACATGACCGAGCGCCATCGGCCGCAGCCGATCGAGCATACTGCGGTTGATGGCCTGCAAATGCTCGATGATGGCGCGAACGTCACCCAGGCGTTGAGCAACGCTTTGCCTTTTTTCGTCCGGCAGGTCTGCGGCGGCGTTGGCGATCGAGGAGAGATTGGCCTTGAGTCCGAACAAGCAAGGGCCGACCTCATCATGTAATTCCAATGCGGTGCGCCGCCGCTCGTCGTCTTGTGCGGTGATCAGCCGGCGATTGAGCCGCTGATTCTCTACACGCGCCGTTTCCAGCGCGAAGGCAAGCGCGTTAAAGCGCTTGGCGAGGGCCGCAAGTTCGAGTGTCTGCGGTTCCGCCAGACGCACGCCGTAGGTCTGTCGCTCGAGGTCGGATAGCCCGCTCGCCAGCACATTGAGGGGATTGAGGAGCCGCCCGAACAGAACGTAAAGGACGGCGATCATCGCTGCGTTGAGGACGAACGCGACGGCGCCGACCACAACTGCATTTTGCCAAACCTCGGCGATCTCATCTTTCGGTTCACCGATGATCTTGACCGTGCCGACCTTCTGGCCCTTGGCTGTCACAGGCACTTCATCAATCTCGATCGGCGGGGCGACCAGGGCAGCGAACCATCGCGGTGCGGGCGCACGTTCGTCTCGATCCCGATTTTCCGAGGCACCCGATACCTCAATCGACACGCCGTTCGCGTCCTCCACGGCGAGGCGCACGTGGCGAACAGACCGCAATTGTGTCGGTAACGCCTTCAGGAATTGCTCCGCGCCGATCTGTTGCTGGGCGAGGCGCACCGCGTCCCGAACCAGCAGCTCCGCGAGGCGCATCGACGCAGCAATCTCCACGCGAGTTTGCACGCGGGCGCGCAGGATTGTCACGCCGCCGGCGAAGAGGATGGCGAGAAGATCGATCAGGATGAAGACAATGAGGAGTTGCACCCGAAGCGGGCGAGCGAACCACCATGCACGTAGTCGCCTTCGTGGTGAGGGCGGCCCAAGCGACATTGCAACGGAAACAAATTGCGACTGAGCGCTAATGTGTCTTCTCCCCCTCGCCTCTTCATGCGGCGATGTTTAGCGATCCCGCCTTAGCCGTCACGTTTCGGCAGGTTTGCCCAGCCGATTTGAAGGTTCTGACGGCGCACTATTTCGATTAGCATAGATTGAGATGCGGAGTCCTGTCAGGGCTCGGCGCAAAATGGGGGAGGAATGCGATGCTCGCAAAGGGCACGGCGGCTATTGCCGCATTGGTCGCGTCATGCGGCGGCTTCATCGGATTGGCCCAGGCCGAAAACCTGCTGGAGCATAGCGCCGAAGTCCGAATGCAGCTCGATCTTGTCGTTTCGCCCGCGGCGCTCAAAGCGCTGCTGCCGGACGGGTGGGAGCCGTTCGTTGCGACATCAGGCGCTGCCAAGGATTGCAATGTGCGCATGATCTTCGTCGACCGCGTCGACATCAACGCCCCGAATGGCTCTCCGGTTGGCACCAACCAGATGGTCTACCTGGCGAGTCCCATCAAAAAGACCGGTTCAACCGAAATGGCCGGCCAGATGATCATCGACGGGATTACCGCCGATGCGAAAGACGCGCCGGGACCATTTAGCGTCTATCAGGCTGCCACCTCTTATCGCGTCGAGCGGTCTACCCACGCCATCGCCGGCCAGCCAATCGAAAACGAGGATCGCTGGGAGTTCACCGCGGCGAACGGCGAACATATGGAACTTCACCTGACTTACGAGCGCGGCGTCGCCCGCAAAATCAGCTCCGAGATCAAGTTCTTCTCCGCCGCCGATCCGAGCGTCTATCAGACCTTCAAGATCGATCAGGGCCTCGACATCATGCGCAACGCAACCATCACGGTGAAGGACAAGGTCAAGACCTTCGAGGTCAAGGCGTCCGGCGGCAAGGTCGGCAAACTTTTTGATGGCACGGAGCGGGTCGTGAGTGTCGATGCGCTGCATTGGTACAATCGCAGCGTCTATGCGCCATGAGGCGCCGCGCGTTCGAAGCAAAACCAACACGAGGAGGAAACTATGAGGAAAAGTCACCGCTCGATCCGTCGTCTGCTTCTGGCCGGCGTTGCCGCCGTTGCGGCGTGCCCGGCGCTCGCGGCCGACGTGACGCCTGACCGGCTCATCAACGCCGACAAGGAGCCGCAGAATTGGCTGATGAATCACCGCACCTATGACGGCCAGCGCTATTCGCCGCTCGACAAGATCAACAAGGCCAACATCAAGTCTTTGAAGCTCGCCTATGCGGTCGCTATCGGCGGCACGTCGGCCAACGAGAACCTGGAAGCAACGCCGCTCGCCGAGGACGGATTCCTCTACGTCGTCGATCAATGGGGCGTGCTTTACAAGATCGACGGCCGATCGGGTGACATGGGCCGCATTCTTTGGCGCATGGATCCGGGCCAGGAAAAACTTCCGCTGTCGAATCGCGGCGCCGCCTTGTGGGGCGACTACGTCATCACCACCGCGAATTATCCGGCTCGCGTAATCGCCACCAACAAGGAAACCGGGAAAGTCGCGTGGGAGACCAACGTCAACGACCAGCCGGACGTCCAGCTCACGGCCGCGCCTCTTGCCGTGAAAGACAAGATCATCGTCGGCGCCGCTGGTGGCGACCGCGGCGTGCGCGATTGGATCGCGGGGCTCGATGCCGCAACGGGGAAGCTCGAGTGGCGAAAATACGTGGTGCCGGCGCCGGGCGAGCCCGGCAGCGAGACCTGGAAGGACAAAAACAACGCGTGGCAGACCGGCGGCGGCGCCATGTGGATCACGGGCACCTATGACGTCGCCGGCAACCAGGTGATCTGGGGGACCGGCAATCCAGTGCCGATGTTCGATGCAACCTACCGGCCCGGCGACAATCTCTACACGGACAGCGTCATTTCGTGGGATCCCGGCAGCGGCAAGATGAATTGGTACTTCCAATTCACGCCGGGCGACCATTGGGACTACGACGAGGCTTCAACACACATCCTCATCAACGGTGAAATCAATGGTCAGCAGCGGACCTTGATCACCCATTCCGGCCGTAACGGCTTCCTCTACACCATGGAGCGCGCCAACGGTCAGATGCTGATGGCGAAACCGTATCTGCAGAACATCAACTGGACCAAAGGCATCGACCAGAAGACCGGCAAGCCGGTCGAATACGTTCCGAACGCCGATGTTCAGATGTATGCCGGCGCCGCCACACCCACCTTGCAAGATCCCACCAAGACGATGTGCCCCGGTCCGTCGGGCGGCAATAATTTCTGGCCTTCGAGCTATAGCGGAAAGACCAAGCTCATCTACATTCCGACAGCGACACCGTGTGTGGCTCTGACCCAAAGGCCGGAGCTGAGCAACAAAAAGGGTGATTGGAAAGGCGGCGCATACAAGCAGACCGAGCGTTTCGAATCCGACCTGATCGCGGCGGACCCACTGACCGGGGAGATCAAGAAGCGGGTGCATATCCCCTACCCGAATTACAGCGGCGCGCTGTCGACGGCCGGCGGATTGGTCTTTACCGGCTTCACCGACGGCACATTTGCAGCTTATGACGACGCCACTCTTGATCAGCTTTGGAAAATCAACGTTGGCACCGGCTTCGACGCGCCGCCGATGACGTTCGAGGTGAATGGCAAACAATACGTGGCGATCCTTTCAGGGCTTAGCGCGATCGCGAGAGGAAAGCACGCGCTCATCCCCGAACTGAAAGAGCAACGCAATCAGACCATGCTGTTTGTATTCGGGCTCTGACCACAGCATTGCAGGAAGGGAGTCGCTTCGGCTCCCTTCCTTTGATTTGCCATTCGCGCAAGGAAATAAGTCGTGCCTCGTTACAAATCCGCGGCCGCATCGTTTCTCGTTGCGGTCATCGCAACATGCTCGTTTGCGCGCTCTGCCTCTGCCCAGGAGCAATCTTTTGGGGATCGTCTGTTTCACGAAAAGGCCGATTGTCAGTTCTGCCACGGCCCGAACGGCGACGACCAAGGCGACCCGCGCTCGCCGGGCCAAGCGGCTAATCTGCACGAAACCATCCTCAATCGCGCGCAACTCATCGAGGTGATTTCGTGCGGCAGGCCCGGCACCGAGATGCCGCACTTCAACAAATACGCCTACATCGACGACAAGTGCTACGGCATGTTGGCGGCCGATGTCGGCAAGAATATTCCGCCGGAACCGCACTCCACACCTCTCACGCCGCACGAGATCGAGGCAGTAGCCGACTATGTCCTCGGCACGTTCAAAGGCAAGTAGCCGGCATCGGGGCCAGTGCTCTCCAGTGGAGTCAACGGCCGCGCACGAGTTGGAAACGCACGGAGCTCTCGAATTGACCGTTGGTCTGCTTGCCCGAATGAGGATCGAACCGGCTCTGCCCGGGTTTGCGCAGGTAATGGGCCGAGAGCGTGGCATTCGTGTCGCCGTCGACCTGTTTTCGGCAATCTTGCTTGACGAAAACGCCATCGACTGGGGTTTCACCCGGCGCGGCGGCAAGGTCTTTACAGTTCCACCCGTCGCGGCCAAACCGCGCGGTGAGAAAGTTTTTGAGCAGATAAGCCTCATCGCGATTTTGATTTTCGTCGCGCGGATCGCTGACGATACGGATACCCTTCACGATGCCATCAGCATCGATCAGGATCGAAGCGATAATCGGAAAGCCGTAGGCTCTCGTTTCCGCATATTGCTCCATCTGGCCCAACAGATCGTTTGCCTTGGCCCAATATTCCAGTTCGTCGTCATATCGAAAATAGACCTCACGCAGGCCCGAAGCGTCGGGCCGGCACCGCATAAACTCGCGCCAGCCGGCAAGCGGAACCGATGGCGGACCGCCGTTCGTGCCGCAGGCGTAATCGACGAACGCGTCAGGGAGCCGAGCGACCGACGTTCCGAGGTTGATGTCCCAGATTTCGACCCGCTTCGGCGGCGCTGCCGCACCGACTTCGCCGGCAAACGCGAGCACAAGCCATGCAACGCTTGCGGCCAGCAGCGCGCGCCCCCCAAAAATGCTGCAGCGATCGGGCATGCGCGGAATTTGTAGTCGGCGTATGATGCACAGGCAATGGCGGGCGCGACCGCCAGTCGATGCGCGTTCTCCCTCGGCGTGGCCATTCATGCTCCACTCTACTTATGGCAGAGCTCTGGGCACTTTGATGCTCGCGGCATGCATGCTGCCCGTCGCGGCATGGCCTTGCAGGGCGCTGGCCGACGAGGCGGCCGATTTTCTCGCCGGGCAGACCAAATCGTGCGCGAATTGCGCGCTCGAGAACGCGCCGTTGAAGCGCAAGGATCTATCGGGCGCCGACTTATCAGGCGCCAACCTCACCGGCGCCGTGATGCACCGGGCAAAGCTCGGCCGCGTCAAATTCGACGGTGCGAACCTGACCGATGCGAACCTGAATAAGACCGAGCTGCAGAACGCCTCGTTCGTCGGCGCCAAGGCCAAAAATGCCATGTTCTATGAATCCGATCTGACCGCCGCCGATCTCACCGGCGCCGATCTCACCGGCGCCAAGATGGGGCATGCTCGCTTGGTGCGAGCGAAGCTCGACCATGCGCAGATCACGGAGGCCATGCTGAGCGCCGCCCGCCTCGATGACGCCTCGTTGCGCCAAGCCGACCTGAGCCGCACCAACCTGGTCGAGGCCTCGCTGCGCCGCACCGTTCTCGAAGGCGCCAATCTGGACAATGCCGGCTTGGTGAATGCGGTGCTGCGCGAGGCCAATCTCAAGGGTGCAAACCTGACGGAGGCCGATTTCTACGGCGCGGATCTGTCCGACGCCGACTTGTCCGGAGCCGACCTGTCCGGGGCGCGCCTGACGAGCGCCATTCTGACCGGCGCGAAACTCGACGGGGTCAAGCTCACCGGAACGATCATGCCCGACGGCACGGTGCACGAGTAGCGGGGCGCGGGACACAGCCGCGGAAGCTGATATGATCGGCTAAACATAACGACGACGCCGGCAAGGCGAGCGTTCAAGACAATGGGGAGGCATCGTGAATACGACGTTCAAATATGGCATCGTGGCGTTTGCGTGCGCATCGCTTGCGACGATCGATCCCGGCGCCCGTGCGGCCGACGTGACTTACGAGCGCCTGCTCAATCCCGAGCCGCAGAACTGGCTCATGAACCATCACGATTTTGGCGCGCATCGATACTCGCCGCTCGCCATCATCAACAAGTCGAACGCAAAGAACCTCAAGCTTGCATTTGCTGTGGCGATCGGCGGCACGTCAGGAAATGAGAATCTCGAAGCTACGCCGCTGGTCGAAGACGGCTTCATGTACATGACCGATGCCTGGGGCGTGGTTTACAAAATCGACGTGCGCTCGGGAACCGTCGGCCGCATCATTTGGAAGATGGATCCCGGCCAGGAGAAGATCGAGCGCAATCGCGGCGTCGCGCTGTGGGGCAATCTCGTCATATCGGTTACCGGCCGCGACGCCCGCGTCATCGCGACCGACAAGGAGACCGGCAAGATAGTCTGGGACAAGAAGCTGGACGACCAGCGGAATCTGACTCTCAACGCGGCACCGCTTGCCCTCAAGGACGAAATCCTGGTCGGCGCCTCAGGCGGTGACCAGGGCGTGCGCGACTGGCTGGTGGCGCTCGATCCCAAAACCGGAAATGAAAAATGGCGCGTCTACCCCGTGCCCGCGCCGGGCGAACCCGGCAGCGAGACCTGGAAGGACAAGAACAACGCTTGGCAAACCGGCGGCGGCGCGTTCTATGTCACCGGCACTTACGATCCGGCGACGAACATTACCTATTGGGGCTCCGGCAATCCGTCGCCGAAATACGATTCGTCCTACCGCCCGGGCGACAATCTCCATACCGACAGTGCGCTCGCCATCGATGCCGCTACCGGGAAGATCGTCTGGTTTCACCAATACACGCCGAACGACACGATGGATTACGATGAGACTGGCACGCACATCATCATCGACGCCAAAGTGCGCGGCGAAGATCGAAAGATCCTCACCCACGCCGGCCGCAACGGCTTCTACTACGAGTTCGATCGTCTCAATGGCCAGTTTCTCAAGGCTACTCAATACGTCCCGGAAGTGACCTGGACCAAGGGGATCGATCCGAAAACCGGCAAGCCGCTCGAATACGATCCGTCGAAGGATTTGCAGACCTATGCCAATCCGGTGACGAAGATCGTGGCGGGCGAAAAGAGCACCGGCGTCTGCCCCGCGGTGCCCGGCGGCAGCAACTTCTGGCCGGCGGCCTACAGCGAAAAAACCAAGCTCCTCTACATCCCCGAGGTCGAAGGTTGTTCGTGGATCAGCCGGGATCAAACCCGCCATGTGCGCGGCAAATTCGAAGGCGGCAATTTCGGCTACGACGGCCGTCTCTCAAGCGGCTTCGTCGTCGTCGATCCGTCGACCGGCGAGGTCAAGCAGCGCAAGGAAATGCCTTATGCCAACACCAGCGGCGCGCTTGCGACGGCGGGCGGCATCATCGTGACGGCGCTGCTCGACGGCACCGTGATGGCGCTCGACGACCAGACGCTCGACGAGCTTTGGAGCGTCAATGTCGGCACCGGCATCAACGCCCCGCCGATGACCTACGAGGTCAACGGCAAACAATACATCGCGATCGCGACCGGCTTGACCGGCAATCAAAAGGGCCGCGCAGCGACCACGCCCGAACTAAAGAACTTCGGCAAATCCGCAACGATGGTCTTCGTTTTCGGGCTGTGATGAGGAAGCCTCAGCCGGATGCTTCAGGCGCCGGCCTTGACGCCTCGGAAAAAGCTCTTGGGAGGACGAACTGATGATGATCAATGCGACGTCTCGCATCGCCCAAATTTCCGTCGGCCTGCTCGCGTCGGCGGGCAGCCTATTGCTCGCAACGGGAATAGCCGGCGCGGCGGATGTGACGTTTGAGCGGCTCATGCATCCCGAGCCGCAAAACTGGCTCACGAACCATCATGATTTCAGCTCGCACCGCTTCTCGCCTCTCTCGATTATCAACAAATCGAACGCAAAAAACCTCAAGCTCGCCTTCGCGGTGCCGCTCGGCGGCACGTCGGGCAACGAATACAATGAGGCGACGCCAATCGTGGAGGACGGCTTCATGTACGTCACTGACGTCTGGAGCGTGGTGTACAAGATCGATGTGCACTCGGGCACGGCCGGACAAATCGTCTGGAAAATGGATCCCGGCGTGCAGAAGCCTGACCGCAACCGCGGCGTTGCACTTTGGGGCAATCTGGTCATTTCGGTCGCCGGCCTCGATGGCCGGGTGATCGCCACCGACAAGGAAACCGGCAAGGTCGTCTGGGACAAGAACCTCAACGATCAGCCCGATATGGAAATCACTGCGGCGCCGCTAGCGCTCAAGGATACGGTCATCATTGGCGGTTCCGGCGGCGATAACGGGGTGCGCTGCTGGCTCGCCGCGCTCGACGCCAAGACCGGCGAGCAGAAGTGGAAGACTTTTGCGGTGCCGGCTCCGGGCGAGCCCGGCAGCGAGACCTGGAAGGACAAGGCCAATGCCTGGCAGACCGGCGGCGGCGCCTTCTACGTCACCGGTTCCTACGATCCGGCGACCAACCTCACCTATTGGGGCTCCGGCAATCCCGCCCCGCGCTACGATTCGGCCTATCGCCCGGGCGACAATCTCTTCACCGACAGCACCATCGCCTTCAATGCCGACAGCGGCAAAATGCAGTGGTACTTCCAGTACACGCCCAACGACATTCACGATTACGACGCCAGCGGCTCGCAGATCATCGTCGACACCAAGGTCAATGGCGACGACCGCAAGATCATCTCGCTCGCCAACCGCAACGGCTTCCAATACTCGTTCGACCGTCTCAACGGCCAATTTCTCAAGTCCGTGCAATACGCCGAGAAAGTCAACTGGACGAAGGGCATCGATCCGAAGACCGGCAAGCCGGTCGACTACGATCCGACCAAAGACGTTCAGATCTACAACAACGATTGGAAGGGCGGCACCGACAAGATGGTCAATTCGTGCCCCGACGTACACGGCGGCACGAATTTCTGGCCGCCGTCCTACAGCGAAAAAACCCATCTCCTCTACATTGCCGGGGACGAAGGCTGCGCCGACATCACGCCGGACCGCGACCGCGCATGTCCGCGGCAAGTTCGGCGGCGGCGGCTACGTCAACCAGGCCCGCATCACTGGCAGCCTCGCCGTGGTCGACCCGGCGACCGGCCAGCTCAAGAAGCGCAAGGACCTGCCCTACGGCGACCTCAGCGGCGTGCTCACCACCGCCGGCGGCATCGTCGTGACCGCGCTGCTCGACGGCACGGTCATCGCCTTTGACGACGAGACGCTCGATGAACTCTGGAAAGTCAATGTCGGAACCGGCATCGCGGCGCCGCCGATGACCTATTCGGTCGACGGCAAGCAATACATCGCCATCGCTACCGGCATCGGGCCGGTCGGCCGGGCAAAGCTCGCACGCTCGCCGGAGCGGAAATTTCAGACCAACGCGTCGATGCTGTTCGTGTTCGGGCTGTAGATCGGCGCCGGTCGACCTGCAAACAGTAAGCATAATTCGGGAGGACAGCGAATGAACAGAACCGCAACGTCGCGCACCGCAATCGCATCCGCCGCATTTCTCGGCTCAAGTTGCGCGCTTTTCGCAATGAGCAGCTGCCCGTGCCGCCGATGTGACCTACGAGCGCCTGCTCAATCCTGAGCCGCAGAATTGGCTCATGAATCATCACGACTACAGTTCGCAGAGATATTCGGCGCTCGACATGATCAACAAGTCGAACGTCAAGAATCTCAAACTCGCCTACGCTATCGCGTTGTCCGGCACATCCGGCAACGAAGACCTTGAAGCCACGCCGCTGGTCGACGATGGCTTTATGTACGTCATCGACGGCTGGGGCGCGGTCTACAAGATCGACGTGCGCTCCGGCACGCATGGCAGCATCATCTGGAAGATGGACCCGGGCCAGGAAAAGCTCGGGCGGCATCGCGGCGTGACGCTATGGAACAATCTGGTCATTTCGACCACGGGCAAAGACGGACGCATCATCGCGACCGATAAGGAAACCGGCAAAATCGTCTGGGACAAAAATCTGCACGATCAGCCGGATGTGGAGCTCAATTCGCCGCCGATTCCTCTGAAGGATTCGCTGATTGTGGGGGCGTCCGGTGGCGATCAGGGCGTGCGCAATTGGCTGGCAGCACTCGATCCGAAGACCGGGGACGTGAAATGGAAGACTTACTCGATTCCCGCGCCGGGTGAGCCCGGCAGCGAGACCTGGAAAGGCCAGAACAACGCCTGGCAGACCGGCGGCGGCGCGTTTTACGTCACCGGGTCATACGATCCCGCGACCAACATCACCTATTGGGGCTCGGGGAATCCCGTTCCCGGCTACGATGCCAGGTATCGGCCCGGTGACAATCTCTACACCTCGAGCGCGCTCGCGATCGACGCCACGACCGGCAAGATCCGCTGGTTCCATCAATACACGCCGAACGACAATCACGACTACGACGAAACCGGCACGCACATCCTCATCGACACCAAGGTCAACGGCGAGGATCGCAAGATCGTTTCCCACGCTGGCCGGAACGGCTTCGAGTACGTCTTCGACCGGACCAACGGCCAATTCCTCAAAGCCACGCAATACGTCAAGGAAGTGACCTGGACCAAGGGCATCGATCCGAAGACCGGCAAGCCGATCGAATACGATCCGACCAAAGACGTGCAGGTCTATGCCGAAGGCCCCAACGTGGACGAAGACAAGGAGATGCGGCGCGTCTGTCCCGACACGGCCGGAGGAAACAATTACTGGCCGGCGACCTACAGCCGCAAGACCGGGCTCGTTTACATTCCCACGCTGGAAGGATGCGCCAACGTCACGACCGATTATACGCGGCATGTCAAAGGCAAGTTCGAAGGCGGCAGCACCGTCGACCCGTTGCGCATCACCAGCAGCGTCGTCGCCGTCGATCCGGCAACCGGCAGCGTAAAAGCGCGCAAGGATCTCGATTACGCAAACTTTGCCGGCACGCTCTCGACCGCCGGAGGAATTGTCGTCACCGCGCTGATTGACGGCACGATCGTTGCGCTCGGCGATCAGACGCTCGATGAGCTCTGGCGCATCAATGTCGGAACCGGCTTCAACGCCCCTCCCATGACATTTGCGGTCAACGGCAAACAATACATCGCCATTGCCTCGGGGCTGTGGCGGAACGCCAGGAACAAGCTTGGGCGCGCGCCGGAGCTCAAAAATCTCAGCAATGCCACGATGATCTTCGTGTTCAGCCTCTGATGTAGCGGTTGATGCGAACTTCGGTAGTCTTTCTCATCTCAGCAGCGTCAGTTCGAAACGCACCGTGCTTTCGAACTGATCTTCGGTCTGCTTGCCCGAATGCAGATCAAACTGGCTTTGACCCTTCTTGCGCAGATAACGGGTCCGCAGCACGGCGATTTCCTTGCCCGCGAGCATCTTTTGGCAGTCCTGCTTGATGAGGGTACGGCCGACGGGCTCCTCGCCGCCGGTCGGCGGTTGATCGGTGCAGGCCCAGCCGTCGCGGCCAAAACGCGCGGTGAGGAAATTGCGCAGCGTGTACGCTTCATCCCTGTCGCGCGACTTGTCGCGCGGATCGCTGACGATGCGCAAGCCCGCAAGAATTCCGTCGTCGTTGAACAGCGCCGATAACACGACGGGAAAGTCGTAGACCTTGGTGCCGGAATAGCGCGCGATCTCGGTGGCGAAGTCGTTCGCCTTGGCCCAATACTCAAGCTCATCGTCGTAGCGAAAATAGACTTCGTGCAGGCCGCTCGCTTCCGCGCGGCAACGCCGGAAGTCGCGCCAGCCGGTGAGCGGAATCGACGGCGGACCGCCATTGGTGCCGCACGCATAGTCGCCGAAGCCGTCGGGCAATGACTGAACCGCTGTGCCGAGCTTTAAGTCCCACACTTCGAGGCGGACGGCCGATCCTGGCGCGATGGCTGTTGGGCCATCGCGCCGGTAACGGCAAGAACGCCGACGGCACCAGCGGCCGCCGCCAGCAACACAAATCGCATCGCGCGTCATCCCATGCGGACGATTAACGCAGCGGATGATATAGGAGGCGCCGGACTCGCCAAAACAGGTATCCATCATGCAGGCCGGATTCAAATCAATGAACGTCGCGAGGCATTCGAGCGTCCGCAGCCGTCAGGCCGTTGTTGCGCTTGTAGCGACGCTCGCGGCGGCGCTGCCTTTGCTGGGCGCTGCGGCGGCCGACGACGACTTCGCCTACGGCCGTCGGGTCTTCCAGGAGAAAGCGCAGTGCCCCTATTGCCACGGCTGGGCCGGAGACGGCGCCGGCGAACCGCAATCGAGCGGCGGGGCTGCCAACCTCCGCGAAACGAAGCTGACCCGCGACCAGCTGATCGAGGTGATCAGTTGCGGCGTTCCCGGCAAGGCGATGCCGCGCTTCGACGATCAGGCCTACGCCGAAAAGCGGTGCTACAACGGCGTGAGCGAGGCGGATGTCGGCCAGTACCTGCCGCCGCTGCCGCCTGGCTCCATCCTCAGTCGCCGCGAGATCGGCGCGCTTGTCGATTTCCTTGAGGCCAAGATCATCGGGCGTGGCCCGATCACGCGTGGGGAATGCCTTGAGGCCTTGGGCGAACGCGCCACGCGCACGTGCTCCCAATATCCCGACAAGCCATAACGAAAGCCATGACAAAACCCATGACAGGCCCGCGCGGAGCGCTCTTGCACCTACGATAGGGCGAGAATTATGATGTTAACTAGTCGGCACTGGCCTCGACGCTTGATGATCGGCTGATGAAATGGGAAGGGAATGACCATGGCTTGGACCACCCCGACGCTCGTAGAGATCTGCCTCGGCCTGGAAATCAACGGCTACCTTCCGGCAGAATTCTGATCCTTCACGCCTACCGCCGAGACCCCCGTGAATGGGGCACCTGACCGCCATCGTCCTCGGTGCTGCGGCGGGTGGCGGTTTTCCACAGTGGAACTGTCGGTGCGTCGTGTGCCAACTCGCTTGGGCTGGCGACGCGCGTGTGAAGCTGCGCACGCAAGCGAGCGTGGCGGTTTCAAGGGACGGTCAAAGCTGGGTATTGCTCAACGCCTCGCCTGACCTGCGCGCCCAGCTTCAAGCCACACCGGCCTTGCACCCGCGCGGTTCTCCGCGCGGCTCGCCGATCTCTGCCATTGTCTTGACTGGCGGCGAGATTGATCAAATCGCAGGCCTCCTCCATCTGCGGGAGCGCGGCGTGTTTACCGTCTTCGCCACGGCCGAGACGCTAGACGCCCTTGCCGCCAATCCGATGTTTGGCGCGCTCGTGCCTGATGTCGTGACACGTCGCGCGATTGCGCCGGGACAGCGCTTTGAACCGGCTTCCGGCATCGAAGCCGAATTGTTCACCGTTCCCGGCAAGGCACCGCTCTATCTCGAAGGCGACAATCCGGAACTGGACGCCGAAACTGAGGCCAATGTCGGCGTCGAACTTCGCTCCGACGACAAACGCCTGGTTTATGTACCGGGAGCGGCCGCGGTAACGCCCAAGCTCACGGCGCGGTTCGCAGAGGCCGACGTCTTACTGTTCGACGGCACGCTTTATGACGACGACGAAATGATCGCATCCGGGACCGGCACAAAAACCGGGCGGCGGATGGGCCATATGCCGATCGAGGGCGGTTCGCTTACGGCTCTGGCGCGCGTGGCGAAGCGACGCATCTACATTCACATCAACAATACAAATCCGATCCTCATTAACGGCTCGCCGGAACGGCGCCGGGTAGAACAGTCAGGTTTCGAAATCGCCGAGGACGGCATGGAGATCGTGCTGTGAACCTCTTGACGGCAGACGAACTTGAAACCCGCCTGCGCGACATCGGCGCGCGGCGCTATCATCGGCTCCATCCGTTTCATCACCTCCTGCACGGCGGCAAATGCAGCAAAGGCCAGGTCCAGGCCTGGGCACTCAATCGTTACTATTATCAGGCGATGATCCCCCTGAAGGACGCGAGCTTGATCGCACGCTGCGAGGATCAAGCCACACGCCGCGATTGGCGCAGCCGTCTGGTCGATCATGACGGCGATCGCGAGGGCGAAGGCGGCATTGCGCGATGGCTCAAACTCACCGACGGTCTGGGGCTCGACCGTGATTATGTCGTTTCGCTGCAGGGCCTGTTGCCGGCGACCCGCTTTGCCGTCGAGGCCTACGTGCATTTCGTGCGCGACAAGTCGCTGCTCGAGGCCATCGCCTCCTCGCTCACGGAATTGTTCTCGCCGGCAATCATCAGCGAACGCATCGAAGGCATGCTGAAGAACTACAACTTCGTCAGTGCCGAGACGCTGGCCTATTTCTCCCAGCGTCCGCCGCAGGCCGAACGCGATTCCCGCTTCGCACTCGATTACGTCAAACATAACGCACGCAACCCCGCGGAGCAGGGACAAGTGCTTGCTGCGCTCGAATTCAAATGCGATGTGCTGTGGGCGATGCTGGACGCACTTTACCACGCGTATGTCGCACCCAAGCACGTGCCGCCGGGTGCCTTCGTGCCCCAGGATTAGGAGACTGACGTTTGAATTCCGTCACCGCGATTCCTCCGGACGCTTGCCCGCGACTGCCGCGCGGCGTTCGACTGGTGCACAACGAGGCCCAAGGCGGCTGGGTACTGCTTGCGCCTGAGCGCGTTTTCAAGGCCGACGCAATCGCGGTCGAAATCGTCAAACGCTGCACCGGCGAGGCGACGTTCGCCGCCATCGTTGACGATCTGGTGCTGAATTTTAACGCGCCCCGCGAGCGCATCGAGACCGACGCCGCCGCCTTGCTGCGCAGCCTCGCCGACAAGAAGCTTCTGGAGCTGTGACAATCGCCTGGCGCCCGTATGGTCTTGTGGCTTCGGGGCAACTGTCTGTAGCTTGGCCGAACGCACACGGATAGCCGGCGGAGGCCCAACCGTGGCGAAAGAGGAAACGACGTGGCGGGAGACGAAGCCGCTATTCATGCTCCGCTCGGCTTGCTGGCCGAGCTGACGCATCGCTGTCCGCTCGGGTGTCCGTACTGTTCCAATCCCCTCGAACTCGATTCCCGCGACAGCGAACTTGATACGGCGATCTGGGCGCGGGTCTTCGGCGAGGCGGCAGCGCTCGGCGTGCTGCAGGTGCATCTCTCTGGCGGTGAGCCGGGCGCCCGGCGCGATCTGGTCGAAATCACGAAAGCGGCCCGAGCGGCAGGCCTCTATAGCAATCTCATCACCTCCGCCGTTGGCATCACTGCGAACACGCTCGAAGAACTCGCCGATGCGGGACTCGATCACGTGCAGATTTCGATCCAGGACAACGACACAACCTCAGCCGATCACATTGCCGGCTATGAGGGTGCTTTTGCGCGCAAACGCGCGCTCGCCGCCGAAGTTGTCCGCCTGAAGCTGCCGCTCACGGTCAACGCCGTCATGCACCGCGCCAACATCGACCATATCGGGGATATGGTCGCGCTCGCCCTTCAACTGGGCGCAAGCCGCGTCGAGATCGCCCACGTGCAGTATTATGGCTGGGCCTTGAAGAACCGCGCCAAGCTCATGCCAAGCGCCGAACAGGTCGAGCGTGCGACCGCAGCTGTCGAGGCCCTGCGCCAACGTCATCACGGCGAGATCGTCATCGATGCGGTCGTCCCGGATTATTACGCGCGGCTGCCCAAGCCGTGCGTCGGGGGCTGGGGCCGGCGGTCGCTCAATGTCACGCCATCCGGAAAAGTGCTGCCGTGTCACGCAGCCGAATCAATTCCCGGACTGGAATTCTGGTCGGTTCGCGAGCACGCGCTCGCCGAAATTTGGGCCAATTCACCGGCGTTCAAGGCTTTTCGCGGCACGGCCTGGATGCGGGAGCCTTGCGCGAGCTGCGCGCGGCGCGAGATCGACTTCGGCGGTTGCCGCTGTCAGGCCTTCGCCGTTACGGGTGACGCGGCCGCAACCGATCCGGTCTGCCATCTGGCGCCTCGGCACGCAGATATGGCGGCGCTTGCCGCCAACCGGGACGATGCGCCCTACGCCTATCGCCGCTAACGTGGCAGATGATCCGCCGATGAATGTGACGCTGAGAATCGCTTCGCTGGTCCTCTTGCTCGCGGTCTGGTATGCCGGATCGCGAGTTGCGGGCGCGCGCCTCCTGCCCGACCCTCAAACTGTCGGGCTTGCCGTCGTCGCCGAAGCCCGTTCTGGTGCGCTGGCCTTCAACCTTGGTGTGACGCTGGCGCGCGTTGCGGTGTCGTTTGCGATCGCTATGGCGCTCGGCACCGTGATGGGTCTGGCGATGGGGCGCTTCGCAACCATAAATCGGCTGGGCGATCCTTGGCTCGTGGTGCTACTCAACCTGCCCGCATTGGTTATCATCGTGCTCGCCTATGTGTGGGCCGGATTGACGGAAACGGCGGCTATCGCGGCCGTGGCGCTCAACAAGCTGCCGATCGCGACCGTCACCGTGCGCGAAGGGGCACGGGCGCTGGACCGGCCGCTCGACGAGATGGCGCAAGTTTTCCGGATGAGCGCCTGGGTACGGATGCGGCACATTATCCTGCCGCAGCTTGCGCCCTATCTCGCTGCGGCGGCCCGTTCCGGGCTCTCCTTGGTGTGGAAGATCGTACTCATCGTCGAGCTCCTTGGGCGGCCCAATGGCGTCGGCTTTGAAATCGGCGTCGCGTTTCAATTGTTCGATGTCACGCGTATTCTCGCCTATGCTTTGTCCTTCGTCGCCGTGATGCTCGCGATCGAAACATTCCTGGTGCAGCCGCTTGAACGACATATCTCCCGTTGGCGCCCCAAGGCGGCTTGATGTGCACATCAAACGCAAGTCCTTTCGCACCGCTTCCGGCGGCGAGTTGCATGTCTTGAACGACATAGCCATCAGCTTGGCGAAAGGCAAAGTCGCCGCCCTCGTCGGTCCTTCGGGATGCGGCAAGACCACGCTGTTGCGGATCATCGTCGGACTTGATCGTGATTTCGATGGCAGCGTTCATCTGCCCGATCACGGCAGGCTCGGCGTCGTTTTCCAGGAGCCCAGGCTTTTGCCGTGGCGTACGGTCGAGCAGAATGTGCGGCTCGCCGCACCGGAAGCGACGGAGATTGCGCTTGACGCGCTCTTTTCGACGCTCGGGCTCATCGAACATCGCAGTCATTACCCTGGTGAGCTTTCGCTCGGCCTCGCGCGCCGCGCCGCGCTGGCACGGGCATTCGCGGTCGAACCCGATCTCCTCGTGCTCGACGAGCCGTTCGTGTCGCTCGATGTCCCGCTCGCGGCACGGCTTCGGGCGGAACTCGCCGCACTCGTCACCCGCAAGTCCATCACCACTTTACTGGTGACCCACGATGTTGATGAGGCAATCGGGCTTGCCGACAGACTGCTCCTGCTCTCAGCCAGCCCTGCCCGCTTGCTGGCCGATGTCCCGATCAAACGCCCCGCCACTGCGCGTTCGGCAGATGAGGTCACCGCCATCAAAAATGAGATTGCGCAAAAGATTGCGAAAGCCCAGTCCCAAGTTTAAGCGGGCTGTGCTTGCACTCGGCGGATCAGTCCGCGCTGCGGATCGTAGCCGACGACCGCCAACAGGAAAAATACGATCGTCGAGCCGGTAACAACGACGGCGGACAGCGGCTCGAACATGCCGTAGAGCGCAAACCGGATCAGTTCCACGGCGTAAGTGAACGGATTGATCATCGCGACGTAGTAGATGGCCTCCGAGCCGCCCTCGCGCAGCTTCCACAATGGATAGAGCGCAGAAGAAAAGAAAAACATCGGGAACATGACGAAGTTCATGGCGCCGGCGAAGTTCTCGACCTGACGGATATAAACCGACAGAAAAAGCCATAACGCGCACAACATCAGTCCGGAGATGATCAATGCCGGCAAGACCGCCAGCCAGTCGATGGCGTCGAAGGTCACATCGAACAAAATGCACACGGCGAGAAACACGTAGCATGTCAGGACCGACAGCGCCGTTCCAGCCGCAAGCTTGCACGCAAGCAGCACCCAGCGCGGCAGCGGCGCCGTCAGCAACAGCCGCATCACGCCCATCTCGCGGTCATAGACCATCGAGAGTGACGACTGCATACCGTGAAAGAGCAAGATGATACCGAGCAGACCCGGCACGATGTAAACCTGATAGGTAATGTAGGTCTTGTAGGGCGGAATGATCGAGACGCCGAAGACATTGTAAAAACCCGCCGCAAACACCGCGAGCCACATCAGCGGCCGCACCAATGCCGAGAGCAGCCTGCCGCGCTGCTGCACGAACTTGATGATCTCCCGCATCGTGACGGCGCGAAGCGCGCGAGCAATATGAACGAGCTGCATGGCGCTCACTTGTTCAGGTGACAGGTCGACTCCGGCTGGTCGTCACCGAGCGTATCGAGTTCGTTGGTCTGGTGGAAAAAGCCTTCAATTGGCGCATTGGCAATCACCGCGTAAGGTGCAGCAAGCAAGATCGCCTGCCGCAGCTGATGGTCCCAAGGCCGCACGCTCAACGCAAGACCCTTGTCACCGTCGAAGCTGCCGTCGCCAAGAATGAACGCGCGCTGCTTCTGAAAATCGGCCGAACGGGTGCGCAGCGCCGATTGCACGATCATTTTGACGGCAACCCAGGCGGCCCAATCGGGACCCGCCATGTGCCGCCCGCCCGATTTCTTCTCAAAGCGCGTGTTCACCTGCGGCGCGCCGTTGTGATCCCACGTCCAGTGCCAGGCCACCGGTTCAAGATCGATGCTGCCCACCACCGGCCGCGGCCGGACCAGATGGTAGGGTACCCCCCGCACAAAATCGAAGGCGTCTGTCCGCCACAAACACCACGTCGTAGTCGCGGCTGATGGCGCTGAGCAGAGCAGGATCGTTCTGCTCGCGATCGCGCGGATCCGTACCAGGTTTGAAATGCTGATGAGCGACGACGCGCGCGCCGAACTTCTTCAGTGAATGTTCGAATGCCGTCGTCATCGCCGCGTCGGCTGCAAGCGGGCCTTCGAACTCGAGCACATCGCGCCATTTCCGCGACACGAGATACTGAACGAGGCCGTCCATCAGCTGCGCGGAGCTCGGGTAAACGTGCACAAATTCGCGGGCGCAGAGATCGCGCCGCAGTCCGTCGTCCGGCGTTGAGACGTTGAAGATCAGAACGTCGCGGCCGCTCACGGCGGCAGCGAGTGGTTTGTAGACCTCCGCCGGCGCATCGAGCAGGAAGAAGCGAATGCCACTATCGGCGGCCTTGAGAACAGCCGGTGTGACCTCGTCATTCGACTTCACAGTCATGCGTTGCAGCACAAAGTCCATCTTGAGCACGCGGCTAAGCGCGGCCGCTTCATCAATACCGACTTCCGCGCCGGCGAACGGATGTTCGCGGGTTTTGAGAATGATGCGATCGTAGGCCTGGATCGGCTCGTAGCGCGGATCACCCTCGACGTCGACGAACCCGATGGTCAGATGCTGCATCGGCGACGCGACTGCGACCTCGGGCGGCGATTGTGCTCTGCCCGTCGCCATGGCGCCGAAAAGCGCGAGGAGGCCGGTGAATGCGAGAGCGGACATCACCCTTCGCCCGCAGCAATCAGACCCTCGCCCGCTAATCATCGATCACGACTCCCCACGGCACGCGGCCGACTGGGATAGAGACCGTCGCTTTGCGACTCTTGACGTCGATCAGCGTGATATCGTCGCCGAGGCCGTTGGCGACGTAGAGCGTTTTCTCGTCGCGCGATAGCGTAATGCCCCATGAGCGCTTGCCGACCAGGATGTAGGCCTCGACTTTACGCGTCGGTACGTCGACGACGGCGACGTGGGCGGCGTGGCCGAGTGTGACGTAGGCGGTCTTGCCGTCCTTGGTCATGACCAGACCAACCGGGGTGACGTCGGATTTGCGCATGCCCGGCGGAAGAAATTCGATCTTGCCGGTGACCACGAACTTCTGCCGGTCGATGATGTAGACCTCGCCGGAAAGTTCGGTCGAAACCCACAGCTCTTTGCCGTCGGGCGTTGCGGCGAAGCGGCGCGGACGGGTCCCGACGACGACGTCTTGCGTGACATAGCCGCCGTCCGCATCGACCGCGTGGACCAGATCGCCGACCTCCGACGTGACGTAAACTGTCTTGCCGTCTTCACTCACATAGACACCTTCAGGCTCGGCGCCCGTGGGCACCTCCTTGACGATAATGTTCTGGTCGATGTCGATGATGGAGAGCGATGATGCTTCTTCGTCCGAGACGTAAATACGCCGCCGCTTTTCGTCGAGAGCGAACGTTTCCGGGCTTGGCCCGGTCACCAGTTTGCCGACAACTTCAAGCTTGGCGACATCCAGAATGTCGATCACGTCGTCATCACCGCAGGCGACATAAAGCTTGGTGTGATCGGCATTGAAATGCATGTCGCGCGGACGGCGCGACACTTTGATGTCCTTCACCATCTGATTGGTCTTGGGATCAATCACGATGATGTTGTTGGACTTTTCGTTGCTGACGAAAATAAGGCCGGTGCCCTTGGCGTGCGCGGGGCCAAGCGCAAGGAGAGAGAGCACGACGAAAGTCAACATGCGCATGGCGTGAATCCACGGAGCGCCCCGCCGCAAGGGTAGCTTATGGCAGCGGCGAAGCAAGACAAAGGCGCCATCGCATGGCCATGCTGCGTTGCGCCAAGCGCGGCAATCCGACGGGTCGAAGGGGCAAACGGTTCGGCCGCCGCTCAACGCACTTGAAAGACGAGCTTGCCCCGGAAGTGACGCGACTCGCTGAGCCGATGCGCTTCGGCGGCTTGGGACAAACGATAGAGTTTGATCTCGGGAGCACGCACGGCACCGCTCTGAAACAGTTCGGCGATTTGTTCGAGCGGCCGGCGGCCACGGTCGACCGGAGGCCGGAGTGCGATCACATCGCTGCGATTGGGTTTCGGCGCCTGCATGCCGGAGGCGATGAAGGCGGCGCGGCCACCCGGTTTGAGCACCACAAAGGACTTCACCGCTACATCGCCGCCGACGGTATCGAACACGGCGTCGCAATTTCTCACCACTTGGGTGAAATCCTGCGCGTTGTAATCGACGATTTCATCGGCTCCGAGGCCGCGCACATAGTCCCTGTTGGCCGCACTCGTCGTGGTGATCACACGCGCGCCAATGGACTTGGCGAACTGAATAGCGAAACCGGCGACGCCGCCGGCACCACCCTGGATGAGGATCGTCTCGCCGCGCTTGAGTTTCAATGTGTCCTGCAGGGAATTGATCGCAGTTAGGCCGGTGAGCGCCAAGGCAGCGGCATTGATGTGCGACATCCCATCGGGCTTCTTCGCGATGATCGCAGCCTTGATCGTGATCTTTTCGGCGTATGTCCCTTCCTTGCCTGCCTCAAGCACGCCGTAAACAGCATCCCCGGTCTTGAGATCCTCGACCCCACTGCCGACGGCAGCAATGACACCGGAAAAATCTCTTCCTGGAATCAGAGGAAATTTCGATTGAGTATGCCGTTCATACTGCCCGGCCCGAAATTTCCAGTCGGCGGCGTTGACGCTGGCAGCGGCGACGTCGATCAGCGCTTCGCCCGGCCCGGGCACGGGATCTGGCAAAACGCCATATTGGAGGACTTCCGGACCGCCAAATCGTTCGAAGTAAGCCGCATGCATGGTTACTTGCCTCCCGTGTGACCGCTCCACGCCGCGCCGGTAGAAATCCGCCGGCTCCCGACATCGACAGACTAACCCTCAGCGGGACCGTTCGCGCAATATAAGCTCTTTGACGGATCGCGGCTGAAGCTTTGTGGCGTGTCCATTCTTGGCGTCAGGCGACGAAGCCCGCGGCAGCTCAAGCCGCATAGCGAGGGCATGGCGGATATGCTCGCGGGCAAGTCGCTCGGCCTCCAGCGATTTTCGATCGCGGATCGCCGTAATGATATGCAGGTGTTCGCGATGCGCCAGTTCGATGCTGCCGGGAAGCACGAATGTCGAATGACGCAACAGACCAAGGGCGTCGACAATCGTACTGACGGACTGCAGGAGATAGCGATTGTGCGCCGCGGCGTAGATCGTTTGATGCAGTTCACTATTGATGATGACGAGCTTATCCGGTTTGCCCTTCGCACCGGCCTCCCTGTCGGCAATTGCGAACAGGCGCTTGATTTCGGCGTCGGAGGCATATTTGGCCGCGAGCGCCGCCGCCGTGCCTTCGAGCGCTTCGCGCACGGCGTACAAGTGAGTGAGTTCGGCCGCATCCAGATCGGCCACCATGACGCCGTTCCACGGACCATTGCTGAGCAGGCCCTCGGCGATCAGCCGGTGAAACGCTTCCCGCACAGGCGTCCGGCTGATCCGCAGCCGTTCCGCCACATCGGCTTCGCGTAGATGCTCTCCCGGTTTGAAGCGGCCGGATCGCAACGCCTCACGCATCACACGGTAAGCGAACTCGCCACGTAATTCGCCGCGCTGCGGGATGTTTTGCGATCGATCGAAAGCGCCGCCACCGCGCCCTTCATGGCGTACGGCCGCACGATCCTTGGATCTGAGCTTGCGGCTTCGCGCGCCCTTCTCCGGCACGGCCACCCGCGGCGACGGCTTCATGTTGTCTGCTTGATCGCTTGTCCGCTCGAACGATCTAATTTCGCGGCGCCCATGGCACAACGATGCGTTCGACGAGCGCGACGCCGTAATAGAGCACGATGCTCATGATCGTCAACAATACCAGGGCTCCGAACGCGAGCGGCGTGCGCGACTGCGACGTCGAAACAAGAATAAGATAACCAAGACCATTCTCCGAGCCGACGAATTCGCCGATCACCGCCCCGATCACGGCGAAGGTAATGGCGATCTTCAAGCCGACAAAAATATGCGGCATCGCCGTCGGAAAGCGAATTTTGATGAAGGTCTGCATCGGGCTTGCCGACAGCGACCGGATCAGATCGATGAGCGAAGCCGGCACCGCAGTGAGTCCGCTCGCGGTCGCAACAATGATCGGAAAGAAGCAGACGAGAAAGACCACGATGATTTTCGGAGCGGCGCCGAAACCGATCCAGAGCGCCAAAAGCGGCGCGATGGCGACCTTGGGCGTCGACTGCAACGCCAGCAGTAGGGGATAGATCGTATTCTGCAAGAACTGCGAATAGACGATCGCGACCGCCAGCGGAATCGATATGGCGATCGCAAGCGCAAAGCCGACGAGGGTTTCGTAGAGCGTCACCAGCGTGTGGGTAACGAGATCACTCCGCCACTCCAGCATCGCTTGCGCGATGGCGCTCGGCGACGGCAACAGCCAGCCGGGGATCTGGAAGTGCCGAACGAGCACCTCCCACAGGACGACGAGACCAACCAGCGTTGCGGTCGATCCGAACAGCGATTGCCATAGGCGGCTCGCCGGCTCCAGCGTCTCCTCGGTCTCGAGGGGGGCGGCAACTGCTGCTGCGTCTACCGACATCGGCGGCTCCTTATCCGTGATAGATCACTTCGCGGACCTGCTCTGAATAGGTCTTGAATTGCTCGGTAAATTCCATGGCGATGGTGCGCGGCCGCTCCAGTTCGATGTCGATGACGCGTGCAATGCGCCCCGGGCGCGGCGTCATGGCAACGACCCGGTCGGCGAGTAGGATCGCTTCGGTGATGTTGTGTGTCACGAAGATCACAGTCTTCTTGTCGGCAGCCCAAATCCGCAGCAGTTCGAAGCCGAGCTCCTCGCGGGTCATGGCATCGAGCGCGGCGAACGGCTCATCCATCAAGAGAACCGAAGGATTATGGATAAGCGCGCGACAGATCGAAACGCGTTGCTGCATGCCGCCCGACAATTCCCGCGGATAGCGGGCCTCGAAGCCGCCAAGACCCACGAGATTGATGAGTTCCATGGCGCGCGCGCGGGATTTTCGCCTATCGAGGCCGAGAATTTCTGCCGGCAACAGAACATTGTCGAGAACCGTGCGCCATTGCAGCAGCACGGCCTCCTGAAACACGATGCCGACATCACGCGTCGGGCCCGTCAAGTGTGTTCCGTCATGAAGGAGCACGCCGCGCGAAGGCTTGATCAGCGCGCCGATCAACTTCAACAGTGTCGATTTTCCGCATCCCGACGGCCCCACCAGCGTGACGAATTCGTTTGGCCTGATGGAGAGATTGACGTCCTCAAGCGCAATCACACTGCCGTGGCGCGCGGTATAGGTCTTCGAGAGATGATCGATCTGAAACTTGTTCATCCCAGGCTTGTCGTTGCTGGTGACATTACTGACTTTGTCGCGTGTCGTCCTGAAGCCGCGTTCGATGCTCGGCGCCGCGACGTCAGTTCGGGAGAAAGCCCGGAGCGTAGACATCGGAAGGCGAAGCACTTTTCTTCAGAGGGAACGTTGCGGCGACGATCTCGATCGTCTTCTCGACCCTCGCCGGCTCGATCGCGCCGAGTTTCGGCTGGGTAGCGAGGTCCTTGACCTTTCTCATCTCACCGGCTGCCGTTTCGGCGTCGATTTCGCGATGATACTTGTGCAGGATTTCGCCGGCTTCCTGCGGATCGGCCATCGCGGTCGTTAAACCGTGAAGCGTCGCCGCGACAAAGCGGCGGATGAGGTCGGGATTGCTCTGAATCAAGGCGTCGGACGCAACGATGCCGTTGCTGTAATAGTCGAGCCCGGCATCGGCGTAGGGAAAGCCGACGACGTCCTCCGGCGCCGCGGCAGCGGCAAGAAGCGGCTCGCCGACCGTAAACTGGCCAATTCCGTCGACCTTCTTTGTCGTCAGCATGCCAGGCAGCGCGTCACTGTTTGCCGCGACCCATTTCACCTTGCTGGCGTCGAAGCCCGCGGCCTTGGCGTAGGTCGGGAAGAGTTTCGGCACCGAACTGAACGCCGTGTCGGCAAGGGTTCTGCCTTCGAAATCCTGAGGCTTCTTGATCCCCGAATCTTTTAGAACGTAAACCGCGTGTGGCGGCTTCGGATAAATCATCGCGACGAGCTTGACCGGTATGTCGTCGTTAGCGCGACCCAGGATCACGGCGAACGCATCAGCAAATCCGATTTGGGCCGCGCCACTCGCCACCTGCTTGATCGTGTTGGCGGAGCCTTGCGAGCGAACGATTTCGACGTCGATATTAGCGGCAGCGTAATAGCCCTTTTCCATCGCCACGAAGTAATAGGCGTGGCGGCCGTACAGTCCATAATCGGTAACGAATACGACGCGGTCTGCCGCTCGCGCAGCGTTGCCGCCTGACAACGCGATTGCAAACAACATGAGAAAAGAGATCTTGGCCGCCGTCATCAGCCGCAGGGCGCGCTTCATCCTGTCGCTCCAGAGTTGAACGAGTCATCAGCATGCCGCCTTTTTGCGCCCGGCTGATCGTTTCGAGCGGCGCACTATCGAGAAATATATTTTAGTATACAGAACTCCGGTGCATCACAAGTCTCGCCGTCTGGACGCGTGCGAACCGACCGCGTGCAATCACTGCGCGCGCGTTGGCATCATCGCCGCTCAGGAAAGCAATCTCGGCATGTGAATGCGAACCAGCGCCATCGCAGCGCGTCAACATTCGTGCTGCTACTTGCCGACGAACCCTGGTGCGTAGACGTCTTCCGCCTTGACCGGATATTTCAAAGTGTAAGCGGCGCTCACGATCTGCAGCGATTTTTGCGCGCGAACTCGGGTCGATGGTTCCCAGCGGCAGTCCCGGCTGACTGGTCAGCGCGCCGACGATCTTCGTCTCGCCGGCGGCAATGTCGGCGTCTACCTCGCGGTGATATTTGTGCATGATCTCGCCGGCTTCGACCGGATTGACGATCGCATCGCGCAAACCTTGCAGAGTCGCAGTGACAAAGCGGCGAACGAGGTCGGGATTTGATTGGATCGTGCCGTCGGAAGCGATGATTCCGTTGCTGTAGAGATCAAGTCCGGCATCAGCGTAGGACAGCGCATAAACCTCCTTGGGCGCGGCGGCCTTGGCGAGAAGCGGCTCTCCAACCGTGAATTGACCGATGCCGTCAGCGCGGCCGGTTGTCAGCATCGCCGGCAGCGCATCGGAGGTGGCGACGAGCCAGGTGACCTTCGTCGCATCAATATGTGCGGCCTGCGCATAGGCCGAAAACAGCTTCGGCACGGCACTGAACGCCGTGTCGGCGATCTTTTTGCCTTCCAAGTCCTTCGGCTTGGTGATGCCGGAGTCCTTGAGAACATAGATCGCATGCGGCGGCTTGGCGTAAACCATCGCGACGAGTTTGGTCGGAATCTGGTCATTGCCGCGCCCCAGGATGACGGCCGCAGCGTCGGCGAAGCCAAGCTGCGCAGTGCCGGCAGCGACCTGTTTGACGGCATCCGCCGATCCCTGCCCACGCACGATATCGACATCGAGATTCTGCTTGGCGTAATAGCCCTTTTCCAAAGCGACGAAGTAATAGGCGTGACGTCCATTGTAGCCAAAGTCGGTCACGAACGTGACCTTATCGGCCGCCGCGGCCGTGCGCGGCACAGACGCGAACGCACCGATAATTGCCGCGACCAGCGCACAGGTTAATCTGCTGCGGACCATCTCCAACTCCCGTCGCAATCCCGGCGCGCTTCGATGCGCAGTCTGAGGCAACAGCGGCAACTGCAGACCGCTTATTGTGTTGAGCGAAATTTCGTATACAAAATTTGACGTGCTGACAAGGCGCGCAAGGCGAAGCTGGCGGAGGCCAGGCTCGCGTCCGGGTCGCGCAGTATGGCGATGGACTAAGACGATACGCACGACACAGACGATAAGCACATGACCTACGAAACGAACTCGGATTTCACACCGGATCGCGATCGTGTTGCCGACGCGGACGCGACTGTCCCCATTATCGGCATCACAGCGTTCAGCGACGGCGGCACCGCGGAACGCGCCGCCATCGTTGCTGCCGTCCAGCACGCCTGCGAGCATGTCGGCTTCTTTGTCATCACGGGCCATGGTGTCCGCGACGACACGATCCGCTCCGTTTTCTCAGAAGGCCGCAGCTTCTTTGCCCGTCCGATCGCGGACAAAATGCGCATCAAACGGCCGGGCCCCGGTATCAGCCGCGGGTACAACAGTCTGGCGGGGCAAAGCCTTGGTCTCACGACCGGAAAACAGGCTCCGCCCGATCTGATGGAGAGCCTCGGCTTCGGCCCGTTGGCGACGACTGATGATCCCTATTGGACCGACGGTTTCGGTCCTGTCCACGCTCACCCCAATCTCTGGCCCGCGGACATGCATTCGTTCCGCACCGCCGTCAGCAATTACTGGCGCGCGATGGAGGAATTGTCCTCGCGCGTCATGCGCATTTTCGCGCTCGCACTGGACCTCGACGAGGATTTCTTTCACGCGCGCAGTGATCGCCATGTGACCAATATGCGCATCAACTATTATCCAGCGCAGGATCGGCCGCCCGAACCCGGGCAACTGCGCGCCGGCGCCCACTCCGACTATGGCGCTTTCACCATCCTGAAAGGCGAGAATGCGCCGGGCGGGCTGGAAGTATTGCGCCGTGGCGGCGATTGGACACCGGTCCCGTTGGTGGATGACGGCTTTGTCATCAATATCGGCGATCTCCTGATGCGCTGGACCAACGACAAGTGGGTCTCGACGATCCATCGCGTGGTCAATCCGCCGGAGGACGTTCGGCGCAACGTCGATCGGATGTCGGTTGCCTTCTTTTTCACGCCAAACCACGACGTTGAAGTGCGCTGCCTCGAAAGCTGCACCGGCCCGCAGAACCCGGCGCGCTACGCGCCGGTGACTGCTGGCGCGCATTGGCGCGGCAAAATCCTGGCTGCGCGACAGATCACCAAAGCAAGCATTCCTTCTAACATTCGCATCCCGGTTCGGCAGGCTGTTTTGCGAATGATCAAAGGACCCTGCCACTAGCTGAGCGCGCGAGGTCTGATCGGTTCGCGGCAATGTTGAATTCGAGCAGCACACCCATACATACGCGCGCCGAGATTCGGTATACGAAAAAATGCGCGAGTCTGTATACTGAGTTCGCTCCGGGGATGTCGGTATCCTGCGCCGGGTTGGATACGATCGCGCTAAATCACAAACCGCCTCAATGGAAGATCGGAGGACGCGAGTGTTCAGGTTCGAATGCAGATTGCGCACGGCTGCCATCGGAGCGCTCGCGCTCCTTGGGGTCGCGCTTGCGGCCAATCGGGCCCAGGCGCTGGATAGCGTCTCATTGATCACCGACTTCGGCTACAACGGCCGACACGCCTATTTTTTCGTGGCGCTCGACAAGGGCTATTACGCGGCTGCCGGCCTCGACGTGAAAATCCTGCGCGGACAGGGATCCGTCGACGCCATCCGGCAAACCGGAGCCAATAACGCCACGTTCGGATTTGCTGACGCGGGTTCGCTGGTACTGGCGCGCGGCAACGATCAAATCCCTGTCAAACTCGCCGCCATCGTCTATGCCAAGCCGCCGCAGGGCATTTTCTGCCGGGAAGATTCCGGCTTCAAAACGCCGAAAGACCTCGAAGGCGCATCGGTAGCAAATCCGCCCGGCGGCGCGACCGTCGACATGTTTCCGCTCTATGCCAAAGCGGCCGGCATTGACGGCAGTAAAGTGAAATGGGTGGTCGCCAGCAGTGAATCGCTGCCCTGGCCTGCTTGCCAGCAACAAAGTTCCCTGTGTCGGACAATTCGTCGTCGGCGAGCCGCTGTTGCAGAGGCAAGTTGCTCCAGAGAAGCTCGTGCGCTTTGCTTTTCTTGATGTCGGCCTGAGTTTCTACGGCAATGGCATTGTGGCAACTGACGCAACATTTGCAACGAAGCCAGACCTCGTGAAACGATTCGTCGCAGCCACGATCCACGGCATGCACGATGCTTTCGAAAACCCGGGCGAGGCCGGCGCGATCCTGCACAAATATCATCCGGAAATCGACGCCGGCGTAGCCGAGGGCGAAACGAAGGCCGTTGCCGAACTCGCTCGGGTTCCAGGTCAGCCGCTCGGGGTGATCGATCCGGCCCGCATCGACGAGACCATCGCTGTCGTCAAGAGCGTATTCAAATTGAATTCGCCGGTGGCAGCGAGTGATGTGTACGTCCCTGGTTTCGTGTCCAAGTGAAGCCCGCGCGGCCATGTTCATCGCCTCTGGAGCTGAAGCGTGAAGGTCGCTAGAATCGCCGTGCCGGATCTGGTCTCGAATTCCTATTTTCCGGCCATCGCGGCAATCGAACTCGGCTGTTTCGGCAAGCACGGGCTCGACGTGGCCCATGAATTGATCTTTCCGAACTACAGGGCCTTCGAAGCGTTGCGCGACGACAAGATCGATTTCGTCGCCGGCCCGGCCCATGCTGTCCTGCCGGCCTTTCCCGAATGGCGTGGAGCAAAACTGCTCGCGGCTCTGGCGCAGGGCATGTTTTGGCTGCTGGTGATGCGGACCGACTTCAAGGCCATTCCCGGCGACATCAACTGCGTGAAAGGTCGGACCATCGGCGCGGCGCCCCTCGTCGATCAAGGCTTGAAGCGCATGCTGATCGAATCGGGCATCGATCTCGACCGCGACGCCGTGCGCGTCGTTGGCGTGCCAGACGCTGATGCGCCGGGCGTTTCCTTCGGAATTGCCGCCGCGCAGGCGCTCGCTGACGGCAAGCTCGACGGCTTTTGGGCGAACGCGATGGGCGCCGAGAATGCGGTGCGTCAGGGCATCGGCACGGTGATCCTCGACGTGCGACGCGGCCTCGGGCCGGCTTTCGCCTTCCACTACACCATGCCGGTCCTGGTCACGAGCGATCTCGCCATCGCCCGCGATCCGGAGATGGTGGCCGCCGGCGTGCGCGCCGTAGTCGATGCGCAGCGTGCTCTCAAGCAAGATGTCAGCTTGGCAACGAAGGTGGGACGCGCGCTGTTTCCGCCGGCCGATGCCGAACTGATCGCAACGACCGTCGAACGCGATTTGCCGTACTACGATCCGACGATTTCGGAAGTGGCGGTCACCGGCCTCAATCGCTTCGCCACGGCGATCGGCCTGCTCCACGAAACCGTGCCGTTCGAGCGCGTCGTGGCGACGCAGTTTCGGGACCTGTGGAAGTCTTAGGCGCCATTGGCGAGAACATGAGCGCGCGACACGCCGCGGCGTCAGCGCAACTTGGCCGTCAGTTCAAACAAACGGTTCGGGCTGAGCGGAATTTCGTTGAGCTCGATCTTTCGATCGGCCAATCCAAGCGCATCTTCGATCGCCTGCGCGAATAACGGGCCGACGGGAATCGCGCCCGCCTCGCCAGCGCCCTTGATGCCGAGCGGATTGAGCGGCGACGCCGTCACCGTATGGGCGATCTCCATGCGCGGCACTTCGAGAGCGCTCGGCAGCAGGTAGTCGGCAAGTGAGGCGTTGAGCAATTGCCCTTCTTCGTCGAACACGAGCTGCTCATAGAAGGCATTGCCGATCCCCTGCGCGACGCCGCCATGAATTTGGCCGGCGAGGATGAGCGGATTGATGATCGTGCCGCAATCATGCACCACAACGTATTTGAGCACATTGAGCGTGAAAGTCTGCGGGTCGACTTCGACGATCATGGCGTGCACGCCACTCGCTGTCGCTCCGCTCGGCGGGCCAAAATATTGGGTGGACTCAAGTCCCGGCTCGGTGCCGGGACGAACCGCGCCCCGCATGGGATTGGCTTCGACTGCAAGATATCCGAGCTTGACGGATTTGCCGCGGATGCCGGCAACAAATACCTCACCGTCGGCGATCTCAAGGTCTTCCTCGGCACATTCGAAATGCTCGGCCGCAAGCTTGATGATTTTTTGCCGAACGACTTTGGCGGCCTCGTTGACGGCGTTCCCCGCCACCACCGCACCGCGACTCGCGAATGTGCCGGCGCCCCAATAGAACTGATCGGTGTCACCCGTCACGACATCGACATTTCGCACGTGAACGCCGATCTGGTCGGCAGCGATCTGGGCGAAGCTCGTGAAGTGTCCCTGCCCTTGCGTGCCGATGCCGGTCGCAACGCTGACCTTGCCGTTGGCTTGCACCTGAACCTTGGCGCCTTCATACGGGCCGATGCCGGTACCCTCGACGTAGCAAGCGATGCCGATGCCGACATGCCGTCCTTGCGCCCGCAATCGTACCTGCTCGTTCGCGATAAAATCACGGTAGCCGATCAGGTCGAGAGCCTTGTCGAGGATCGGCTCGTAGTTACCGCTGTCGTATTCAAGCACCGTGAAATCCTGATAGATGATCTCATTATTATACGGGAACGCATCGGGCGCGATGAAATTGCGGCGTCTGATCTCGGCGCGATCTATTCCCAGTTCGCGCGCGGCAATGTCGAGCAAACGCTCGATAACGAATACACCATGCTGGCGGCCGGCGCCGCGATAAGGCGTGACAATCGGCTTGTTGGTGAATACCGCGGTAAATGCGCTGTCGTAGTTTGGCACCACATAGGGCCCGAGCAACGTGCACTGGCTGTTGATCGGCACCGTCAGCCCGTAGGGATTGTAAGCGCCGGTATCATGCAGAAAAGTGTCTTTGATACCGAGAATGCGGCCGTCGCGCGGATAGCGCGATCTCGGCATCGTGGGTCTGGCCGCGCTCCTGCGTCGTGGCGAAGAAATGTTCGAGCCGGTCTTCGATCCATTTGATGGGACGATTGAGCCGCATCGCGGCCCAAGGAATGACGACCTCCTCGGGGTAGAACAGCATGATCTTCGGCCCGAAGCCGCCGCCCACGAAGGGCGCGATGACCCGCACCTGCCGCTCGCCAAGGCCAAGCATTTCGGCAAGGCCGTTGCGCAAGAACACCGGCGCCTGGGTCGTATCCCAGATCGTGAGATGATTGGCGCGAACATCCCAATGAGCGACGATGCCACGGGTCTCGATCGGCGACGAGGCACCGTGGTCGTAGAGGAACCGGCGCGCGATGATATGCGCGGCACGCGCGCGGGCGGCTGCATAGTCGCCGCGGCTCTGCCGGACATGGGCCGCGACATTGCCGCGGACATCGTCGTGCACGCACGCGGCGGTGTCCATCAGCGCCGCTTCGAGATCGACCACGGCCGGCAACGGATCGAGCACAACGTCAATGTCCGCCAAGGCATCCTCGGCGAGGTAGCGGCTTTCCGCCAGCACAACGGCCAGGGGCTCGCCGACATGGCGGACTTTGTCTTTGGCGAGCGGCACCTGCGTGCGCTGATTGAACGTGATGCCGGGGATCGGCGGCGGCGGCACCAGCAGCGGTCCCGGCGCCCAGTAGCCGCCAAGATCGTCGGCGGTATAGACCGCGACGACCCCGGGACGCGCGCGCGCCGCCGAAACATCGATTGAACGAATGCGAGCGTGAGCGACATTGCTGCGCAGAAATGCCGCGTGCAGCATGCCGGGAAGTTCGACGTCGTCGACGAACAGCGCCTGACCGCTCAACAATCGGCCATCTTCATTGCGTGTGATCGGAGCGCCGAAGCTTCTGGTCGTCACGGCGAACTCCGCATCCGCTTCGCCGCAAGCAACACGGCGTCCACGATGTGCTGATAGCCCGTGCAGCGGCACAGATTGCCCGAAAGCGCCTCGCGGACTTCCGCCTCACTGGGCGCCGGCGTTTCGTCGAGAAAGGCCTTCATGCTCATCAGAATGCCCGGCGTGCAGTAGCCGCACTGCAGCCCATGACAGTCGCGCATGGATTCCTGCAGAGGATGCAGATGATCGCGGTCCGGCGCCAGACCTTCGACGGTCATGAGCGTGTGGCCGTCGGCCTGCGCCGCAAACATCAAACAGGACCGCGCCGAGACGCCGTCGAAGATCACCGTGCAGGCCCCGCACACGCCATGCTCGCAGCCGACATGCGTGCCGGCAAGCAGCAAATCGTGCCGCAGGAAATCGCTGAGCAGCGTTCGCGAGTCGACGCGGCGCCGGTATTCCTTACCGTTCACCGTGACGGTGATGTCGTGAGTATCGGTGCTCACGCCGCCGCCCGCTGTTTCGCCGTCGCCAACGCACGCTTGGTCAAGCACGCCGGCAAGATGGCGCTGGAAGTCTTTGCTGGCGTGGACGTTGCCTCCCGGATCAATAGCGCGCTGCACGCGTTCGGCCGCTTCATCGATCTCGCGCGCGCCGACCGTTCCGCCGGCCAGCGACGCGCCTGCATCGGAGGCCAGGACCGGAGTGTCGCCTGCGTTACAGAGGCCGATCCGCGCCTCGGCGCACTTTCCATTTTCGTCGAGCTGAACAATACAGGCCACGCCGATCAGTGCGAAATCGCCACGGCGGCGGGCCACCTCCATGAAACATGCGCCGGAGCGTGGCGGTGCAATGGGCATTTCGATCTCCACCAGCATTTCGTCTGCCGCAAGCGCCGTGGTCAGTGCTCCTGCAAAGAAATCCGATGCCGTGATCCATCGTTCGCCGCTGGCCGACTGCGCACGAAGCCTGCCCCCGAGCGTCAGAACGATAGCGGGCATTTCGGAGGCCGGATCGGCATGAGCGAGGTTGCCGCCGATCGTTCCACGATTGCGGATTTGCGGGTGCGCGACATGGGGCAAGGCTTCGTGGACGAGCGGTAGACTTTGCGCCGTTGCCGGATTCCGCTCGATGTCGCGGAACCGCGTCATAGCGCCAATGCGCAGACTGCCGGATTTCCCGTCTCGCACGCCAGCCAACTGGGCCAGCGGATTAATATCGATCAGCACCGCGGGCTGGGTGAGCCGGAAATTCAGCGTCGGCACCAGACTTTGGCCGCCAGCAAGAAAACGCCCATCCTCGCCATATTCTGCTTTCAGCGCCAGGGCTTGCTCGAGGGTCCGAGCGGCGATGTACCTGAACGGCGCTGGTTTCATGATGCGGCAGCGATTGTGGAAAAATGATTTGAGCGGGCCTGAACAAAGTATGGAAAGGATTACGGGGTCGAGTCAAAATGTTCTCAGGCAAGAGGATACGACCAAAGCATAAGACCGCAGGAGTGCTTCATGTTTTTTCCTGCCCAATATTCTCTCAGCGTGAGCAAACATTGGGCGCGGATTTCGTACGCGCCTCTGCCAATATTTTGCAATGACCCCTCGCGTGGCAACACAGGCAAGGGCGCCGGAGCAAAGCGCGACGTTCGAGTCTGCGCCCGCGCCGCCGATCCGCGCGGCTGAACCGGTGCAATCATTCGACGATGCGAGCCGCGACGGCAAGGCCGTAACGAAGCCAGCCTCCCTCGCCGTATGCACCCGCGGCGTGTCGCTGACGTATCAAACGGGCGACGGGGAGGTCCAGGCGTTGTCCAACGTCGATCTGGACATTGCCGACGGCGACTTCGTTTCATTCATCGGGCCGTCGGGCTGCGGCAAGACTACGCTGCTTCGTGTCATTGCGGACCTTGAGCAGCCCACTGCCGGAACGGTCCTGGTCAACAACGTCACGCCCGAGCAGGCGCGCTTGCAGCGGCACTACGGATATATCTTCCAGGCGCCGGCGCTTTATCCATGGCGAACCATCGAGCGCAACGTTGCGCTGCCGCTGGAGATCATGGGATTTGACGCAGCGCAGCGCCGCCAGCGTGTCGAACGCTATTTGAAGCTCGTCAATCTATCCGGCTTCGAACGAAAATTTCCCTGGCAGCTTTCCGGCGGCATGCAGCAGCGCGCCTCGATCGCGCGGGCTTTGTCGTTCGAGCCGGCACTGCTTCTGATGGACGAACCGTTCGGGGCGCTCGACGAAATCGTGCGCGACCACCTCAACGAGCAGCTCCTCCGGCTTTGGGACCAAACGAAGAAAACCGTGGTCTTCGTCACGCATTCGATCCCCGAAGCCGTATTCCTGTCGACAAAGATCGTCGTGATGTCGCCGCGACCAGGGCGGATCATCGACCTCATTGCTTGCGACTTTCCGCGCGACCGGACGCTTGAAATTCGCGAAACGCCTGAATTCATCAAAATCGCGCAGCGCGTGCGCTCGGGCCTGCGCTCGGGTCACTCCTATGACGAGTAGCACGTACACCTCGGCACGTCCGGCCGAGCTAAGGTGGCATCCAGCTTTCGTCCGCTACGCTCCAGTGGTGGTCGTCGTACTGGGATTGGTCGCGATCTGGTACGTGGCGGCGGTGCTGATGAACATGGGCATCGTGCGCGGCGACTTCGAGCGCAACGATATCCACTACACGTTTGGGGACGTGATTGCGGGCACAATGTCCGCGGAGCGACCGCTGCTACCGGCGCCGCATCAGATTCTGCAGACCTTCGCCGGTGACGTGTTCGGCTGGCCGGTGACGTCACCGCGCAGCCTCGTCTATCACAGTTGGGTCACGCTCTCGGCGACGTTCATCGGATTCCTGCTCGGCGCCACGTTCGGAATCATCCTCGCCGTTCTGATCGTGCATGTCCGCACTTTGGAAAAGAGCCTGCTGCCGTGGATCATCTGCTCGCAGATGGTACCCATTCTGGCGGTTGCGCCCATCGTCATTGTCGTGTTGGGGGCGATCGGGCTACGCGGGTTGCTGCCGAAGGCAATCATTTCCGCTTATCTGTGTTTCTTTCCGGTCACGATCGGGATGGTCAAAGGCCTGACCTCTCCCGATCCGATCCAGCGCGATCTGATGCGCACCTGGTCGGCGACGCCGGCGCAGATGTTCTGGAAGCTGCGTTGGCCGTCCGCAGTGCCTTACCTGTTCACCAGCCTGAAGGTGGCGATCACCATATCGCTGATCGGCGCCATCGTTGGCGAGTTGCCGACCGGAGCCCAGGCCGGCATCGGCGCGCGGCTCCTCGCCGGCTCCTATTACGGGCAGACCATCCAGATCTGGGCGGCGCTACTCGCCGCCTCGCTGCTGGCGGTCGGCCTCATCGGACTTGTCAGCCTCGCCGAACGTTGGGTGGCGCAGCACATGGGAGCCGGGCCATGACGTCGACCTGGCGGCAGGCCATGTTCTTCGTCGCAACCCTTGGAATGCTCGCCGCCATCGTAGCGCCGCTTTCCACCGAGCCGACCGCCGGACTTTTCACCCGCCCGGCTCTGCTCGAGGCAACATTGGTCACCGCTGCACTCTATGCCGGAGCGGCGTTTGTTCCGCCGCGACTATCGATTGCAGTCACACTCGCCGGGGTCGTCCTGGGATGTTGGGTAACACTCGCGCTGCTGCGCGACGGCACAATCGCCGGCTCTGCGGCATGGGGTTTTTGGCTGCCGGTCTTGGCGAACTGGATCGCGGCGTGGCTCGGCGTCGCAGTCGCTTGCCGCCATCAAGCCCCACGAGAAGGCTGTCTCTCGGATCATCGATCTTGCGATTCCGTTGCTGTTCGGCGGCTTTGTCTTCTATCTGTGGGAAGTCGCGGTGCGCGGCTTCGGCGTGCCGCCGGTGCTGTTTCCGGCACCGAGTGCAATCGCTGTACGGTTCTTCGGTTCACTTTGGATGCTTTGGCAGGACTTATTCCAGACCTTCATTCTGGGCGTCCTCTCTGGCTACGTGATTGGTTGCGGCGCCGGTTTCCTCGTCGCTGTCGTCGCTCACCGCTACACCTTTCTTGGACGCGGACTGCTCCCGATCGGCAATTTCGTCTCGGCTTTGCCGATCGTCGGCATCGCGCCCATCATGGTGATGTGGTTCGGGTTCGATTGGCCATCGAAAGCCGCGGTCGTCGTCGTCATCACGTTTTTTCCGATGTTGGTGAACACGCTCGCCGGTCTCAACGCGGCCGGACATATCGAGCGTGATCTGATGCGCTCCTACGGCGCCGGGCATGGCCAAACACTGCAGAAGCTTTATTTGCCCGCGGCAATGCCGTTCATCTTCAACGCACTGAAAATCAATTCCACGCTCGCATGCATCGGCGCGATCGTTGCGGAGTTCTTCGGCACGCCGACCCAGGGAATAGGCTTTCGCATCTCGATCGAGGCCGGCCGCATGTCGCTCGACGTGGTGTGGGCGGAGATTGCGCTGGCAGCGCTTGCCGGCATGGCGTTCTACGGAATTGTCGCGCTCGCCGAGCGCGCGACGACCTTCTGGCATCCATCCTATCGGACCTGACTCGGCGGTTCGCCTATCGTGTTGGAGCATGCAGATATGAGAACCATAACGATGATCGCGGCGGCCGGGGCCTTCGGGCTTTCACTCGCCACCGCTCACGCCGCCGATAAGGTGACGATCCAACTCAAGTGGGTCGCGCAGGCCCAGTTCGCCGGCTATTTCGTCGCCAAGGACAAGGGCTTCTACAAGGACGCCGGTCTCGACGTGACGATCAATCCTGGCGGTCCGGATGTCGCTCCGCCGCAGGTGATCGCCGGCGGCGGCGCCGATGTGGTCGTCGACTGGATGCCTTCGGCGCTGGCCTCACGCGAAAAGGGAGTGCCCCTGGTCAATATCTCGCAGACCTTCAAACACTCGGGCCTGGAGCTGGTCTGCCGCAAAGACACCGGCATCAAGAAGCCCGAAGACCTGAAAGGCAAGACGGTCGGCATCTGGTATGGCGGCAACGAATATCCGTTCCTGAACTGGATGTCGAAGCTCGGCTATAAGACCGATGGTTCGCCCGGTGGCGTGAAGGTCCTCAAGCAGGGCTTCAATGTCGACCCGATCCTGCAGAAGCAGGCCGATTGCGTCTCGGCGATGACCTACAATGAATATTGGCAAGTGATCGACGGCGGCTACAAGCCGAGCGATCTCGTCGTGTTCAACTATGAGAAGGAAGGCGTCGCGACGCTGGAGGACGGTCTCTGGGTCATGGAGCCGAAGCTCAAGGATCCGGCCTTCGTCGCCAAGATGGCGAAATTCGTCAAGGCGTCGATGAAAGGCTGGGATTACGCCAAGGCTCACGAGGACGAAGCGGTGAAGATCATCCTCGCCGCCGACACCACCGGCGCAAAGACCGAAAAGGACCAGAAGCGCATGATGGGCGAGATCGGCAAATTGCTTGACCCCGGCAACGCCGAACTCGACCCGAAGGACTATGATCGCACGGTCGCGATCCTCATGAGCGGAAAGTCCGATCCAGTGATCACCAAAAAGCCGGCAGGCGCCTGGACGCACGCCATCTACGAAGCCATGAAATAACGTTCAGTCCATATCGAAGAACGCCGGCCGGCTCGTTGCGGCCGGCGTTTGTTTGTTGACGAGCCCGATATTTCATGCCGATGCTGCGCGTGAGACATGAGACATGACGGAAAAACGCGCCAATCTGCGGATCGGTATCGATACCGGCGGCACCTTCACCGACATCGTCTGCGTCGATGCCGCCTCCGGCGCGATGCGGGTGACGAAAGTTGCGAGCACCCCGTCGAACCCTGCGATCGGGCTCGTTCGCGGCGTCAAATCGATACTCGGCGATGCATCCTTGGACGATCTCGCCGGCCTCGCCCACGGCACCACGGTTGCCACCAACGCGCTGCTTCAAGGTGAGATATCGGGCCTCGGGCTGATCGTCACCGAAGGCTTCCGTCACATCCTGGAGATCGCCCGTCAGGCAGTGCCGGAGGGCTACGGCAATTCGTATTTTTGGGTCAAACCCGATCGCATCGTGCCGCTGCGGTTTGTTCGCGAGGTCGGCGGCCGTCTGAATTTTCTCGGCGAAGAGTTGCGCCCGCTCGATGAGGCGAGCATCCGCGCCGCCGTGCGATTTTTCCGCGCACAACACGTCACAGCGATCGGCGTTTGTCTGCTGCATTCCTACGCCAACGCCGCGCATGAACGCCGGGTCGCTGAAATCCTGGCCGAGGATTACCCCGACGCTATTGTCTCCTTGTCGTGCGACGTACTGCCGGAATATCGCGAATACGAACGCGCCGTGACCACGCTGGTCGATGCGTTCGTCAAACCGCATATGGGCCGCTACCTGCAACGCATCCGTGATGAGCTCGGTCCAGGTTTGCGCGACAAGCCGTTTCTCGTGATGCAATCGAGCGGAGGCGTCGCCAGTCCCGACCAGGTGATGCGCAAGCCGATCACCACGGCCCTCTCAGGTCCGGCCGCAGGCGCAATCGGCTGCGCCGTCATCGCCGAGATGGCCGGATTTCCCGATCTGGTGACGCTCGACGCCGGCGGCACCTCGACGGACCTTTGTCTGATCGAAAACGCGACGCCCGAAATCACCAATGGCGGCGCGGTCGGACGCTTTCCAGTGCGGGTGCCGATGATCGACATCAAGACCATCGGCACCGGCGGCGGCTCGATCGCCTGGATTACGCGCGAAGGACATCTCAAAGTCGGGCCACGCAGCGCCGGTGCTGAACCTGGACCGATGTGTTACCCGAACGGCGGCAACGAGCCGACGATCACCGACGCCAACCTTGTCCTCGGCCGCCTTCCCTCGGCACTCATCGGCGGCGGCATTCGTCTCAACGTGGACCGCGCCCGCGAAGGTGTTGCGAGGCTCGCCGCGCGATTGCCCGGCAACATGGGACCTGAACAGCTCGCCGAAGGCATCATCGAGATCGCCAACTGGGATCAGGCCAACGCCATCCGGCAGATGACTATTCAACGCGGCATCGACCCGCGCCAGTTTGCGCTGCTTTCGTTCGGCGGTTCCGGTCCGGCGCAGTCACCTGCCGTGATGGATCTCATCGGCATGAAGGCCTGCATTGTGCCGCCAAATCCGGGCAATCTATCCGCCTTTGGTCTCTTGGCCGTCGATTGGCGCACCGACCAGATCGTAACAAAGGTGACGCACGAGGACGCCATCGACATTGGGACGGTCGCCGACATCTACGCCAATCTTGAAAGCACCGCCGTCGCGACGCTCGAGCAGGATGGCATCGAGCGCTCACGCGTCAAGCTGATGCGGGAGGCCGACGTCCGGTATGCAGGACAGTCCATGGAGGTGCGCGTTTCCGCCCCTTCGGACAAAATCGATGCTGACTTTATCGCCGGCACGATCGACGCATTCCACGTCGCGCATTTTAAGGCCTTCGGTTATAATTACGCCGGCCGGCAAAAGGTGGAGATCGTCAACTTCTGCGTTTCCGGCTTCGGCACAATCGAACGTCCGGATATTCCCAAGCTCGACATCGCGCGAGACTCAAAACCTGCACATGCAACCCGGCCGGTCTATTTTAGTGGCACCTTCCGCGATACGCCGATCTACAACCGTTCAACGCTGGCAGCGCGTTTTCGTATCGACGGACCGGCCGTTATCGAGGAGTTCGGCTCGACGACGGTCGTTTTTCCGGGACAATGGCTCGAAGTCGACGAGCGCGGTATTTTGATCGTCCGGCGAACACCCAAACCCGACGAGGCCGCCCGATGAACGTGCAATCGCAAGCGTGGCCGTGGCCGACTGCGCCCCGCTCGCGCGCGCGCGACATCGATCCCATTGTCCTGCAGATCGTCGAAGGAACGCTCAACTCGATCGAGGCGGAGATCGAGTATGCAATCGAGCGCACGGCACGCTCGCCGATGATCCGCGAAGCGCATGATTATCGCGTCGGCTTGTTTGATCGTTATTGCCGCAAGCTGACCGGTCGATCCTATTCGGCGATGCCGAACGCGGTGGTGCGCGACTTTCCGCCTGAGACCATGCGGCCGGGCGACGTCTTTTTGATGAACGACACGTATTTGACCGAAGGCTCGATCGGCCATCTGCCTGACCTCTGCAGCACGGTTCCGGTGTTCCACGACGGCGAAGTCGTCGCCTACATCCAGGCTTTTGGGCATCACGACGACATCGGCGGACGGGTGCCTGGTTCGATGCCAGGCACCGCCGCGACCGTGTTCGAGGAAGGTCTCGCCATTCCGCCGATCAAGCTGTTCGACGCGGGCGTAAAGAACGAGGCCGTTTTCACCATCGTCAAACGCAATACGCGCGTGCCGGAGACGCTCGCCGCCGACCTCGACAGCGAGGTGCAGGCTTGCCTCATGGGCGCACGCCGGATGGCCGAATTGTTCGAGCGCTTCGGCCGGGAGACCGTGGAAGCTTGCTTCCAGGCCATCCTCGATAAATGCAGCGATATTTTCCGCCGCGAGCTTCTGCCGAAAATCGCCGACGGCGAGTATCGCTGGGAAGACTATGTCGAACACGATGGTCTGACCGATCCCAAGCTGCATAAGCTCGCGATTAAAATGACAAAGGCGGCGGATCGCATCACGCTGGACTTCACGGGGACCGATCCGCAATCCATGGGTCCGATCAATTGGCCGGCCGATTATGCCGGCGGCGCGTTTCTGATCAAATGGATTGCCCCCATCCTGCGCAATCTTGCCGACACTCCTGAACGCGCGGCCGAAATCCACGTCAACGAAGGCGTCTGCGAAGTCTTTGACGTGATTTTCCCGCCAAAGGGAACGTTGATCACGCCGGAGTGGCCGGCCGCGACGAACGCCCGCTCGTTCGTATTGCTGCGTTGCCTCGGACTGCTTGCCGGAGTGGTCGCGCAGGCCGTCGACGGCCGCATGCCGGCCGACCAGGAGACGATCCGGTACACCGGCTTCTACGGCACAGACCGCAACGGCAAGGCCTTTCTGTCGCGCGAAGTTCTCGGCGGCGGTTCGGGCGGGCGTTACTACGCGGACGGTAATGATGCCATTCACATCGTGCCGGATTCCCGCAATCAGCCGGCCGAATTCACCGAGACGCGGTTTCCGCTGCTGATCGAAAAACTCGCGCTGCGGACGGATTCCGGCGGCGCCGGCAAGCGCCGCGGCGGTCTCGGCTATGAGAAGCATTATCGAGCCCTGGTGGATTGCCGGACCATCGTGACGGCCGACCGCGTACGGCTTGGCTGTTACGGCGTCAACGGCGGCAAGGCCGGGCTACCGTTTTGTGTCACGATCGACATCGAGAGGACGCCGCGCGACCTGGGCGGGCTTGTCGACGGCGAGCCGGTCTTGGCCGGCCAGATCGTTCGCGTTCGCACCACCGGCGGCGGCGGCTGGGGCGATCCGCTCGATCGCGAGCCTGAATTGGTGCTGGGCGACGTGATCGACGGCAAGGTCTCAGCCGCTTCGGCGCACGACGAATACGGCGTTGTACTGAAACCGGGCGCCGCGGAGGGTTCGTTGCTCGTCGATCTGGAAGCGACGAAGAAACACCGCGACACGCTTCGATCCAAGCGCGTTGGCGATCGGCCCATCATCGATCGCGGTGAAGGTTTTGAAAGAATGCTGTGCGGCGAATTCAAGCCATGGATACGCTCAGCTTGAACAAGCAAGATCAAAAGAGGGTAACCGGGAATGGCCATTGAAGTCGCCAAGGTGGAACTGAAAAACGTGCAGGACGCTTCGGGTCTCGAAGACTGCATCAACAAGGGCCGGTTCACAGCAGATCAGATTATTGCGGTGATCGGCAAGACCGAGGGCAATGGCGGCGTCAATGACTTCACGCGCATCCTCGCCGATCAGGCGTTTCGCCGTACGCTGATGAAGTACGGGCTGCGCTCGGAGCAGGAGGTGGCGCGCATCCCGATGGTTTGGTCGGGCGGCTGCGACGGCGTCATTACTCCCCATGCGACGATATTTGCTCGCACTGAGACAACGGGCCCGGCTTCGAAGTCACGCTTGGCGATCGGCACCGCCATGAGCGCCGAATTGCTGCCCGAGGATATCGGACGTCCGGCGATGGTCGAAAAAGTCGCCGCGGGCGTGAAGGCGGCGATGCACGACGCCGGAATCGACGATCCGGCCGATGTTCACTACGTGCAAACCAAGACGCCGCTGCTCACCATCGATTCTGTGCGCGACGCGCAATCGCGCGGCCATCAGGTCGCGTGCGAGGTGCACGATTCAATGGGCGTGTCGAACGGCACGACCGCGCTCGGTATCGCGCTCGCGCTCGGCGAGGTCGCCATGCCGAAGGCTGAAGAGATTTGTCACAATCTCGATCTTTATTCGTCTGTCGCGTCATGCTCCTCGGGCGTCGAGTTGACCCAAGCGCAGATCGTTCTGCTGGGTAATAAGGCTGGAGCCGGCGGCCGCTATCGCATCGGTCACTCGGTGATGAAAGACGCGCTGGACATCGACGGCATCTACGACGCCATCCGCAACGCAGGCCTTGAGCTGCCGGAGCGGCCGCGCGCCGAGGATTTGCATGGGCGTCTGGTCAACTGCTTCATCAAATGCGAAGCTGACCGTCGAGGAACGCTGCGTGGCCGACGCCAAATCATGCTCGATGATTCGGACGTTCCTTGGCACCGTCATGCGAAGGCTGCGGTTGGCGGCGTGGCGGCTGCCGCGATCGGCGATCCGGCAGTATTCGTGTCCGTCGACGCCATGCACCAGGGCCCGCAGGGCGGCGGTCCAGTGATCGCCATTGTCGATGTCGGTGAATAAGGCACAGTTTGACTACCTTTTCGGCACGAGCTTTGCTTGCTGAAGAATAAATTCGGCGATGGCTGAAAATCCCTCGGCGCATAAAAAGCCGCTCAAGATCAAGGAGTTGATGAAGATGACCAAGCGCGAACATCCAGATCGGCGAAAGGTCCTTGGCGCGCTGGCAGGCTTGAGCCTCGTCAGTTTCCCAGCCGCGGCACAAACCTTGGACAAGGTGAAGGTCGGCGTATTCCCGATCAGTTCGTCGCTGCCGTATTTCGTTGCGCTAGACCTGGGCTACTTCAAGGAACTCAATCTC
This sequence comes from uncultured Alphaproteobacteria bacterium, assembly GCA_963759705.1. GTDB lineage: Bacteria > Pseudomonadota > Alphaproteobacteria > Rhizobiales > Xanthobacteraceae > BOG-931. The sequence continues at coordinate 149,729 of CAVXAK010000023.1, read as the reverse complement.
GAGCCGGAGACCAGCGTGCTCATGGGCGGGCCGCCGAATGTTGCGGCGCTGATCACCAATCAGATCGAAGTCTCTGCGGTTTTGGTGACACTCGAGGGCCTCAACGCCGATGTGAAGAAGCCCGGCGTCGCCATGTACATCGCCATGCACAGCCAAAACGCCAAGTACAAGATGGAACAGTTCGTGGTGCGCGAAGGCCTTGCCGACAAGGTCAAAACGCTCGCGGATTTCAAAGGCCTCAAGCTGATGTCGGCGCCTGGCCCCGCCAACCTCAATACCGCCAAAGGCATTCTCGCCAAGGTCGGCCTCAAGGAAGGCGACTACACCATCGACCAGCTCGACATGGGTCAGCACGTCAACGCGATGAAGGCCGGCACCTTCGATGGCGGCTATACGTTGGAGCCAAGCGCCACCATCATGCACAATCTCGGCGTCGCCAAGACTGTCGAGGCTGGAGTGATCGCGAAGTACATCCTGGGCAGCCCCGATGCCGATGCCTACGCGGCGGGCTGCGCCTTCTCGACGGATTTCATCAACAAGCGTCCCGACGTCGCCAAACGCTTCGCGCAAGGCTGGTCCAAGGCCATCGACTATATCCGCGCAAACCCCGAGGCCGCCCGCAAGTATCTCGCCAAGAATACGATGACACCCGACAATGTCGTCGATACCGTGCCGATGCTCGGCTACATCATGACCAAGGACATGAGCCCCAAGCAACTTGGCTACTTGCAGGAATTCACGGACTTCGGTCAGCAGATCGGCGTGGTTCCGGAAAAGATCGACGTGAAGAAGTATCTCAAGTCGTTCTGAGTCGTCCGCTGATGAGCCAAAGCTGATGAGCGCCGCGCCTCACGCCCTTCGAATGCAATCGACGGGCGTGTCGCCGCAGCAGCAGGCGGCCCCGAATGAGGCGACACGGCCGCACGTCACGATCCGCGGCCTTTCCAAACGCTTCGACAAAGCCGTCATCTACGACAACTTCGATCTCGATATTCCGCGCGGCGAATTGATCTCGGTGTTCGGGCCGAACGGTTGCGGCAAAAGCACCTTGATCAACATGATTGCCGGTCTCATTCCGCTCGACGCCGGTCAAATCCTGTTCGACGGCATGCGGCTCGACGAAATCAAGTTCGGCTATGTCTTCCAGAATTACCGCGAGGCGCTGTTTCCGTGGATGCGCGCCTTCGACAACATCTCGTACCCGCTGAAAATGATGAAAGTGCCGCCGGCGGAACGGCAGGCGCGCACGGAGAAGCTGGTCACACATCTCGGCATCAAGCTCGACCTTAATCTTTACCCCTATCAGATGTCCGGCGGGCAGCAACAACTTGTCTCGATCATGCGGGCGCTGGTGGTCGAACCGGAAATCCTGTTCCTAGACGAGCCGTTTTCCGCGCTTGATTACGAAATGACGCTGTTCATGCGCGAGCAGTTGCAGCGCATCTTCATGGAAACCGGCACGACGACGGTGCTGGTCTCGCATGATCTTGAAGAGGCGGTTTTCCTCGCCGATCGCGTGCTGCTGCTATCGCGGCACCCGGCCCGGGTCGCCGATTTCACGCCGGTCGCGGCGTCTCGGCCGCGAACCGATGCCACGTTGTCCGATCCCGAGTTCGTGCGCACCAAAGCGCATTGCCTCGAGGTGTTCCAACGCGAAGTGAGGCGCGCGTGAGATCGGAAAAGCTCAAGCCCTTTCTGCCGATCGTCGGCGTTGTCGGCCTCCTTGCCATCTGGTCGCTGGCGACGTGGCGCGAATGGGTCGATCCCGTGCTGCTGCCCTCCCCGATCTCCACCTTTCAGGCCCTGTGGAAAGGCATGGACGGCGGGGCGCTTGGCTTCGACTTCGTGAAAACCGTCTACCGGACCGCGGCTTCGACGGCGATTGCCGCCGTGATCGCAATTCCGCTCGGCATCGTGCTCGGCTCGTCGGAAAGGCTCTATCGCTCGCTGGAATTCGTGATCGACTTCTTCCGCTCGACGCCGGCCTCCGCCATGTTCCCGCTTTTCCTGGTGCTGTTCGGCGTCGGCGACGAAACCAAAATCTCAGTCGCGGCGTTCGGCGCCATCCTGGTGATCCTGTTCAATGTCGCGTACGGCGTCATGAACGCGCGCAAGACGCGGCTCTTGGCCGCCAAGGTGATGGGCGCCTCGCGGCTGCGTGTCCTGTTTGACGTGATGCTGCTGGAATCGCTGCCGCAGACATTCGTTGGCCTGCGCAACGGAGTTTCGCTCGCCTTGGTCATCATCGTGGTCGCCGAGATGTTCATCGGCTCCCAGGACGGTCTCGGCCATAGCGTTTTCGAGGCGCAGCAATTGTTCGACATGCCGCGCATGTATGCGGCTATATTCGCGGCGGGCGTCCTCGGCTATGGCCTGAATTTGCTGTTCCTCCTGGTCGAACGGCGCTTCGTGCACTGGTCGGGAAAATAGTCGCAGTCCATGGCCGATCTCAGTCTCACTCGCCGGTCGGCGCGCGATCTCGCGCGGCTTATTCGCCAAAAGGCCGTGAGCCCTGTCGAAGTGCTCGACGCTCATCTCGCCGCAATCGAGGCGGTCAATCCGAAGCTCAATGCGATCGTTACGCTTGCGGCCGAGCAGGCCCGCGACGCCGCGCGCCGGGCTGAAAATGCCATCGCCAGGAACGAACCGGTCGGCACGCTGCACGGCCTGCCGGTGGCAATCAAGGACGTTACGCCGACGGCCGATATCCGCACGACCTTCGCGTCGCCGCTCTATAAGGACTATGTGCCTGCCGAAGACGCCGAAGTCGTGCGCCGCCTCAAGGCTGCGGGCGCCATCGTACTCGCGAAGACCAACACGCCGGAATTCGCCTGCGGCGCCAACACCAACAACGCGCTGTTCGGTCCGACGCGCAATCCATGGAATCCGGAATTGAGTCCGGCAGGATCGTCGGGCGGCTCGGCTGTTGCAGTAGCCACAGGCATGGTGCCGATCGCCCAAGGTACCGATTTCGGCTGTTCGATCCGGATTCCGGCATCGTTCTGCGGCATTGTTGGAATCCGCCCGACGCCCGGACTGACCCCCAATTATCCGATGCCGCTCGCCTGGGATCCCGGACAGGTGAACGGCACGCTGGCGCGCGATGCGGAAGACGCGGCCCTCATGCTGGATGCGATCGTCGGGTTCAGTCGCTTGTCGCCGATCTCGGTAGCGCCGCCCTGGCCGAGTGCACTGGCCGAAGTCGAGCGCCACACCGACGCGAAGGGTTTGCGCATTGCTTACGTTTCAGACATTGCGGGGATCGGCGTGGACGATGAAGTCGACACCATCTGCCGCGCCGCGGCGCTCCGCCTTCGCAACGCCGGCGCCTACGTCGAAGAGATCGCGTTCAGCGCCGCCGATGGTCGCGATCCCTATCAGACTTGGCGGGGCTTATGGATGGTCGGCCAGCAATACGAGCGACTGGGCCAAATCGAGCATTTTGGGCAGAACCTGAAGGGAAATGTTCAGGCCGGCCTCAAGATCACGGCGATCGATATTGCTGCCGCCGAGCAGAAGCGGCAGGAGGTGTTTCATCGCTTTCGAAAACTGTTTGAGGATTTCGACATTCTGCTGACGCCGGCCGCTCCGGTGAAGCCGTATCCGTTGCAAATGAACTTTCCCGACCAGCTCAATGGACGCAAATTTGAAAACTATATCGATTGGATCGCGCCGGCGTTCCTCATCACGCTTGTAAGCTTGCCAGCCGCGAGTGCTCCCGCAGGTTTGTCAAAGGACGGCTTGCCCGTGGGAATTCAAATCGTAGCGCCACGCTTCGAGGAACCGCTGATTTTGGGCATTGGCCGCCTCGTGCACGAGCAAAGTGGCGTCGGCTGGCCACCATCCTAAGCGCGCCAGGACGCGCACTCGTGCAAAAATGGTCGCACCTTCCGGCGTTGCGGGCTTCCCCGCCTCCGGGCAAAATGCCATCGTTCAATGATGGTCATTTGCCACTCGGGACACGCGGCACGAACAACAAGCGATAACAAAGGGCGGAAATGGAATGCGGAAAGTTGCAATTTTACTCTTGTTGACCGGCATCGTCGCGTGGTTCGGTTTGGCCCGCGCCCAGGACGCTTATCCGACGCAGTCGGTGAAGATCATCGTTCCTTTCCCGCCGGGCTCGACCACCGACACGCTGGCACGCATCGTCGCGGACCAACTCGGCCGAAAATGGGACAAGGCCATTGTCGTAGAAAACATTAGCGGCATGAATATCGGCGCGGAACGGGTCGCGCGCTCCGCTCCCGACGGCTACACGCTGATGGTCAGTCCGCCTTCGCCGCTGACCATCAACAAGCTTTTGTATCACGACTTGCCTTATGATCCGGATAAGCTCGTGCCGATTACGCTGCTCGCGACGGTGCCGAACGTGCTCGACGTCCGCAACGACTTTCCCGGCAAGTCGATGCAAGAGCTGATCGCGTATGCGAAGGCAAATCCGGGCAAAGTCACCTATGCCTCACAAGGCGTCGGCTCGACCGCACAGCTGAGCGCCGCCATGCTCGAGCAGATGGGCGGCATCAAAATGCTTCACGTCCCCTACCGGGGCGCATTGCCCGCACTCAATGATGTCATCGCCGGTCACGTCGATATGTTCTTCGACACGGCCACGACATCGGTTCCGCTGTTCCACGGTGGGCGACTTCGCATCCTCGCCGTCGGCAGCACGAAGCGGCTCGCGGCATTGCCCGACATACCGACCGTGCAGGAAACCGGCCTGCCCGGCTTCCGGTCGATCACCTGGTTCGCGCTGGCGGCGCCGCCCGAAACGCCCGCGCCGCTCGTCACCAAGATCAACCGCGATACGGTCGATATCCTCAAGGATCCGGCCGTAAGCAGCAAGCTGCGCGCGCTTCAGCTCGAGCCCAGCGCCACCAGTCCCGAGGAGACGGCACGGTTTTTCGCCGACGAGCTCAAGCTATGGGGCAAAGTGATCAAGGATGCGAACATCACCGTGCAGTGACGCCCACTTCGCTTTTTGAACGACCGGATCAAGTCCGGCGCACGCGTTGCTTATCTACCCGGTCTTGCCGGTGGACAGAGCAGCGCGCACGCGCTCGGGCGTCAGCGGATATTGCCGCAGCCTCACCCCGGTCGCGTCGAAAAATGCGTTCGCGATAGCGGCGCCCGCGGCACCCATCACCTCCTCGCCGGCGCCGCTCGACGGTTCATTGATCCGCTGCACGACGATCGGCGTACAGTGCGGATGCTCGGCGAAGCGCAAGACCGGATAGCTGACCCAATCGACGCTGGTGACGCCGTTGCTGTCAAACGTAACTTCTTCCTTCAGCATCCGGCTCGTCGCCTGGATCATCATGCCGACGATCTGGTTCTCGACGAGCGCCGGATTGACGGTCAACCCGCAATCGAGTGCACCGTAGAGGTGCTTGGCGACAATCGCACCCGTGCGTTTGTTGACCTCGATCTCAGCGACGGCCGCGCCGTAGGAGACATGGTGCGTGCCGATTGCGATGCCGCGGCCAGTCACGATCTCGTCATTGGAAAGCCGGGAGGCGGCAAGCCGCGGGGTCCACGCCGCTGCCTTGGCGGCAGCTTCCAGAACGCTAAGCCAGCGCGTGTCGCCCATGTTCTTGCGCCGGAATTCGAGCGGATCAAGCTTCGCCGCGTGAGCCAACTCGTCGATTGTCTGCTCCGATGCAAACGATAACGCCATGTCGAGCGGGGAGCGTAGCGGCGAGCCCTTGAGCAGCCCGACCATCGGGATGGCGTGACTGACCACCCGGCGATTGGGAATGCGATACATCGAGCCGGTGCTCATCCGGTTGACGATGATCGAAAACGAACCGCCCGTTCGCTCGCCGGGCGGAGTGCCCATCGCAAGCTCGGTCGACGTTTCATTGATGTGCCAGCCGTGCTGCCAGCCATCATAGGTATAAGCGACGATCTTTCCGAACGCATCGATGGCAGCCCGCACTTCGGCGAGTTGTGCCGGGCCGTAATTGTCCCAACCCAACTCGTCCCAGCGCATGAATTGCACGCGGACCGGGCGGCCCACCTCCTGCGACATGATCGCCGCAGCCTGCGGCGCATCTTCGTAGCAGCTATGGCCGAAGGTACCCGAACCTTCATAATACTGCACCCGAACGCGTTGTTCGGGCATCCCCAGCAGCGTGGCAAGCATCTTGCGCGATGCATAAACGTCTTGGGTCGACGACAGAACGACCGCGCTGTCCGGGCCGACATCGGCGAGCGCGCAATTCGGGCCGAACGCGGCATGCGCCTGGTACGGCGAGAAATAAGTCGCGGACGCAATGTAGGCGGCCTGCGCGAAACCCGCTTCCAGGTCGCCGACATTGACGACCACGGTATCGGTCGACTTCGCCCGGCGCAGCAATTCCGGCAACTTGGCTTGATCCGGCAGCCGCGCGTTTTCCTGCCAAGTGATGTCGAGCTGCTGGGCGGCTTTCACCGCATCCCACTCGCGTTCGGCGACCACGCCGACGAAATCGCCACGGCGCACGATGCGCGCGCCGGGGATGTCGGCGATGGAGCTTTCGTCGATGCTGACCACTTTGGTACCGCTGCCGTAGGCGCGCTGTCCGCGCGGCCGTACCACCCGGCCGTGCAGCATATTCGCCGCGCGGACATGTTGCATGTTCGTGTAAGTGCCGGACACCTTCGCGGGTATATCGACCCGTGGCACGCGCGTGCCGACAAGCTTGTATTGACTCGCCTGCTTCCGCGGTGCCGTGCCGGTAAATTTGAGGCTGAACGGCTTGTCACCGAGGAGTTCGCCATACGTCACCGAGCGGCTCGGATCGCCGTCGATGGACACCACACCCCTGGCGACGATGAGACTGCCGATTTGCACGCCAAGCCGTTGCGAGGCGCGTCGCAGCAGCGCCAGGCGCGCTTCGGCGGCGGCGGCGCGCACTTGCGGTCCGCCGCGCTCGATCGATGAGCTTGAACTCGTCGCGCCCTGGTTCGGCGTCACATTGGTATCGAGCCGCACTGCGGAAAGCTGGCTCATGTCGAGATCGAGCTCTTCGCCAGCGATCTGCAACAGCCCGGTGGTATTGCCCTGACCCAGTTCGCACTTGCCGAAATAGAGCGTCGCGGTGTTGTCGACATGCAGTGCGATCCAGGAATCGATCGTGTTCGGATCCGGCGGCCCGGCGATGTCGCCGCGCGCTGTCAAGGCGGGCGTCGTCGCTGCCGCTACCCCGGCAAAGCTGAAATCCGATAATCATCGCGCCACCGGCCTTGAACAAATCGCGGCGCGAAAATGAAATGACGGTTTCTTCGATGCCGTGCTGAACGTTCCTCATGGCGTGTCTCCCGCCATGGCACGCGACGCGAGTTGGATTGCCTTCATCACGCGCGGATACGTCCCGCAGCGACAGAGATGGCCGTTCATCGTCTGGCGAATCTCGGCTTCGCTGGGTTTTGGATTGTTCGCCAGCAGCTCCGCGCCCTTCACGGTCATGCCGTTGTAGCAATAGCCGCACTGCAACGCCTGCTCGTCGATGAAGGCCTGCTGTAACGGATGCAGCATCGGCGCTTGCGCAAGACCCTTCTTTTCCGCGTACCACGCAGCAAGCCCTTCAAGCGTCGTGATCGATTTTCCAGCTACCGCCTCGACCGGCGTGACACACGATCTGATCTCGACGCCGTCGGCGAGCACCGAACACGAGCCGCATTGCGCAAGCCCGCAGCCGAAGCGCGGGCCGTGCAACTGCAATTCGTTCGTCAGCACATAAAGGAGCGGCGTGTCCGGACTTGCACTCACCGGCCGCTCTTGTCCGTTGACTTTCACCTTGAGATCATCCGCCATAGGCGACCTCCTTGGTTCGGTGCTGGGCCTGACGGCCTATCGCATTCCGCGCAGCAGCCTAAACACGTCAGCATACCGGTACAACAACCGCCAGCGCTTGTGAGCAGCCTCTTCAGCGCCCCTCGCCGGCCAAGGCTGCTTTCTCCACGATCGCTTTCGGCATGGCGTAGGCTCTCTCGATCAGCGTCGTGACCTCCTCACCGCCAATACCTTTGACGGCCAGCTTCATAGTATCCGCCTCCGCGCGAAGCTCTGGATCGGCGAATGTGGCCATAATGCGCGTCGCAAAAGCGCGATGCGGTCCGCGGGCAGGCCGGGCGGCGCCACGAACGGCCGCCCCATTTTGTTTGGCAGTGTCCAGAACGTCAGAATTTGCCGCTGTTCCTCCGTGGAGGCCATATCAAAGATCCAGGGCACGTTGGGTAGCTTGGGATCCCGATCGAGCGCAATCTGCACCAGGATGCGAATGAGCTTCTGATCGAGCCAGGTGGTCTTGAGCGCCACCAGCGTATCCCAACTTATCCTACATCGGCCATCGAGTTCACCGCGCTCCACCGCCAGATCGGACTGCGCCGCGCCCTTGTAACCGCCAATGACCTTGAAGTGCATCCCGAACAGCGCATTCATCATGTTCGGATAGATCGCATCGGTGCTGCTCGGCCCGCTGGTACCGACATTCATGGCATGGGTCTTCACGTCATCGATGGTCTTGATCGCCGACGTGTGCCAAACGATACAGACATTGGTTTCGCTGTTGGCGCTGCCAAGCCATGCCATCTTGAGCGCATCGAACTGATTGTCCTCGCCGAGGAGCGGCGCAAGCGCTACGGCGCGCTCCGCAGCCCCGATCACCGTGCCGTCCCGTGGCGCAAGATTATAGAGATATCCAATCATGCGGCGGCCGCTCGCGCCGACCATGTTCTGCACGACGACATTCGGGTGACCCGGAATGTGGGCGCCGAGGTGCCGCCCGATCAGGCGCGTGTAGGTGTCGTAGGGACCGCCAGGCGGCGAGCCGCTGTAAAGCGTGATGTCTTTACCTTTGAAGACGTCATCATCGGCACGCACTGCGGCGCCGGCGGCGAGGAAGAAGCCGATGACGCAAAAAACGAGACCCGGCAGGGCGCGCATGACGGTTACAGCTTCAAGAGCTTGCGTGCATTTTCGTAATAGACCTTGTTCTTGTCTTCCGGCGTCAGGCCCATTTTGTTGATGAGATCGACGCCCTCTTTTTTCAGGACGAACAGCGGCGGCGAGTCGGTGCCGAACACAAAGTGATCGGCGCCGACCGTTTCGAACGCGCAACGGGCGCCGGGAACCGTATAGGACGTCGATTCCAGATACATCATTCTTCAGGTAATGACTGGGCTCATGCTTGATCAGCATCGGCTCGTAGCTGCCGAGAAAGAAGCACTCGTCCTGCAGGCGATAGGCGTAGTCCATGCGCCCGATCATTTCGCAAATGCCGCCGCCAAGATGCGTCGCCATGAGTTTCAATGTCGGAAATTTCTCGAACACGCCCCGCACGATGAGCCGCGCTACAGCCAACGCTCCGTCCATCGGCCGGCCAATGCTTGAGGCCAGCCGGTAGTCGCGCATCCGCTCCTCGCCGAAGCCAACAGAAGGCGGATGAATGACGACGGGGACGTCGAGTTCCGTGGCCAATTGGAAGAACGGCATGGCGTCGTCATCGTCAGGGTAGCTACCCTGCAGGCTTGACAGGATCCACGCGCCCTTGAGCCCGTCCTGCTTCACCGCGCGCTCGAATTCGCGCAAAAAGGGATCGCCGCCATACGGCACCGTAGATGCCATGCCGTAGATTTTGCCGGGGTATTTGTTCTGCTGCTCGGCATTGTAACGGTTCTGCCGCTCGCAGCGCTCAAGCTGCTGCGCCCGATCCATGTCGCGCAGATTGTGGATCGGATTGGAAATCACTGAAATGTCGACGCCGCCGATCTTAGCCGCCTCCAGCACGTTCTCGATCGTGCCCGGCGGCCGGCCTTTCTTCGCACCGACGTTTTTGTGAAAGCCCGTGCCGGTGAAAGTATCCCAATCATCCGGCGGAAAGACATGCGTATGGAAATCGATAATCATCGATGCGTTTCCTCCACGGTGCGGCGCCAGCCGCGGTCGTGATCGGTTGGCGCCGATAAAATGCCTATTTTTGAACGTGAATGCTGCCGCTTACGACGCTGCGAGTTTGCGTGGCGCCGCGTCGCGGTCCGCTTTGAATATTTCGTCGAGACACCAGTGCGCGACTTCGCTGCCGGTCGCAAACCACACGCCACCAGCGTGCTTCATGTGCTGAATGATCGTGCGTAGCGTCCTCGCCCGGCCCGGACGGCCGGAAATGTACGGATGGAATTGGAACGGACAATAAGCCGGCGTGCGCTTCGATTCGTCATGAAACTCGTCGAACATGCCTTTCCAAATCACCAGCGTGTCCTGCGGGTTTCCGGCGTCGTTGTTGCGATGCTGATAGGTCCGGCCGTCGCCGAAAGGCTGCCTTGGAAGCTCGACGAGCACGCGGCCGCCCGATTCCCAGAGGAACGGCAGATCGTGCGAGAACGAATTGCTGTTCCAGAGAAAGCCGTACTCCATCAGCAGTTCGAGACTGTTGGGACTCTGCGTGCATGAGCGCCAGCCGAATGGTCTTTGGCCTGTGCGGCCACGGATCATATCGACGGTCTTGCGCATCACCTCGTGTTCTTGCTCGCGAGTGAGGTTGCGCGCGACTTCATGATGATAGCCGTGACCGGCGATCTCGTGGCCATTGGCCACAATGGCCTTGACTGCATCGGGGAAGCGTTCGGCAATAGCGCCGCAGGTGAGGAAGGTTGCCTTCACGCCCTCCTCCTCGAGAATTCTCAGTATCCGCCAGATCGCTGTGTTCGGACCGTACTCGCACTGAGTGTATTCCTCATGATCCCTGGTCCCGTCAGGGAGCGGGCGGACGTCCTCGCCGCCCTGGAAATCGAACGTCAGCGTCACCGCAACCCGTGAATCGTTCGGCCATGAGAAGCGGCCGTTGTGATGAAAGTCCTTCAGCATGATTCTCTGTTCTCCTTGAGCGTCGTTGAAAATTTTAGTCGAGGCCGGAACGGCCGTCCACGACCACCGACCGGAATTAATGTGCCGGACGGCATGACAGCCCGTCGCCGTCCGCAGGCTCATTGCGTGAGGGCCGCCTGGATCCGCTCAACAACGGCCGACGGTGTTGCAAACAGCCGATCCACCGTCCGCTTGGTTTCATCCGCATCCATTGGTTCGATATCGATGTTGAGCTTCTTTGCGTCCTCCAGAAAATCCGGGTCCTTCATTGCTTTGCGCGTCGCCGTGCGCAGGATTTCGAGCCGATCCGCGGGCGTCTCCGGAGGGGCTGCGAGCGAGCGTCCAAGCGCAAGCGGAAGATAGAGAAATTCGAGCGCCCGGCGGATGTCCGGCGACTTGGCTTGATCGAGAATGTTCGGAACGTCGGAGTATCGCGGGTCCTTGCTGAGGCTGCCCTGGGCAACCAGACGAATCTTGCCTTCAGCGACGAGCCTGCTGAACTGTGAGCGGAACAGCGAGGTGCTGATGCCGCAGGCGCCGGTCAATTCACCGCGCTCCAGCGCCAGAAGACGCTCGGGCGTGCCGGGGTAGCCCGAAATCACTTTGAACTTCATCCCGAGGAGATCGCGATAGACGACCGGGAAGGAGTACGACTGCGCGCCTACTCCGGAGGCGCCTGCGATCACCTGGTGATCGTACAGATCGTTGATCGTCTTCACCCCGCTCGCGGCCGTAACGATGCAGGCATCGTGATCGCTGTTCATGTTGCCGATCCACGCAAATCGGCGGCCGTCGAACTGGACCTGAGGCGATTTGTAGACCTGTTCCTGGATTGCGGTACCGCGAACCATGCCAAAATACGATCCGTCCTTCGGCACGGTATTGTAGATCTGGTTCGCGAGCGCCATGCCTCCGGCCGCCGGGATATTCTGAACGATCACGTTCGGGTTTCCGGGAATATATTTGGCGATGTGCCGCGCAAGGGCGCGAACGTAGATGTCGTACCCTCCGCCGGGACTATTGGGGGAGCCCAGTGTCAACGTGTGCGTCTTGTAGAATGTCGGCGCATCCTCTGCGATCGCCGGTGCGGCAACGACGAAACAGGACAGCAGCGATCCGAGAAAGATCAATCCGGTTCGGCGCGTAGAAGACGCGTGCACGGAGTGCATCCAGACCCTCCCTCGTCGTTCATTCGGTTTCTGCACTTATCGCATATTTGAACGATCGGGTCACTTTAGCGCCAAAATTGGCGAATTTTGACGTTTATTTTTGGCTTGAATACCCGTCCCTCGCTGGCCGCTCGCTGCACCCTGCAGTGCGCGTTTCACCACGTATTAACCAGAAGAGCGCCGCGATTCACCAAGATTCCGGACGGCATTTCGCGAACGTTAAAAACTGCTCGATAACATTAAAGCCAATGCGGCGCAGACCGCCGCGCGATCCATGTTATCGGATCTCCGAAATATTCGGGCCAGCCGATCAATGACATCAAAACGATTCAATGTCTGCCAAGTCGCCGTTATCGGCGCCGGACCATACGGATTGTCGGTCGCGGCCCATCTCAAACGTTCCGGGATATCGACGCACGTTTTCGGCGAGCCAATGTCGTTTTGGCGAGAGCAAATGCCGAAAGGCATGCGAATACGTTCTCCGGAGCGCGCCACCGACCTGTCGTCTCCCGATGCCGGACATTCGTTCAAGGCTTTTATGGCAACACAGAAGATCAAGCCACAATGGCCTGTTCCTCTCGAATGCTTCATAGCCTATGGCGAGTGGTTTCAGGACCGTCTCGTCCCGGGCGTTGATCGCCGCAAAGTGCGGCAGGTCGAACGGGCCGCGGACGGCTTTCAGCTCACGCTGGCTGATGGCGAGATTTTTGCCGCCGACCGCGTCGTCGTCGCGACGGGTCTCGTCAACCAGGAGAATCGTCCGCCTGTCTTTCGCGATTTTTCGCCTTCGCTGGTCACCCACTCGTGTCAGCACGCGGACTTTTCGCCATTCGGCGGCAAGTACGTCGCAGTGATCGGTCGGGGCCAAAGCGCCTGCGAGTTGGCCGCGCTCCTCAGCGAGGCGGGCGCGAAGGTCGAACTCATCGGACGTGGCGATATCCATTGGCTGGGCGATACAAGCGGTGAAGGGGACATACGGAGATCGCTTCGTTCGAGACTGCACAGCGCGCTTGGCGCGCCGTCCGCGGTCGGACCGTTTCCATTGAACTGGCTCGTTGAGATGCCTGGGGTCGTTCACCACCTTCCGGCGGAGCTGCGAGCGAACATCTCGACGCGGTGCCTCAGGGCTGCCGCGACCGGATGGTTGAAGCCGCGGTTCGGCAAAGTGAGGCTCAACCTCGGGCACGCAATCTTGGGAGCACAAGCAGATTCCGATCGGATCGTCGTCGATCTCGACGACGGTCCGAGAACTTTCGACCATGTCGTTCTGGGCACCGGATATCGCATCGATCTCTCGCGAATTGGCATTCTTGCACCGCAGCTCTTGGACGATGTCGCCTGCTCGGAAGGCTCGCCGGTCCTTAGCCCAGGCTTCGAGTTCGAGCGTTCCAAAGCTGCATTTCGTTGGCTCTCCCGCCGTCAAAAGCTTTGGTCCCTTGCTGCGATTTGTTGCCGGCGCTTCCTATGCCGCAAGTGCAGTCACCGGCGCGGCGCTTGCGCGCGGTGGTCAACATGCCATTTCGGACTTTCCAAAAAGCGTCTCGCGATTGTTTGGCAGGACTGTCAACCTGTCGCCGCCACAATGATGTACCCCTCCGGATACCCGCTCTGATGTCGTCTGAGCCAAGGAAACAAAAAGGAGCTCTGGTTCTCGGCGGCGCTCATGGGAGCCTTGAAATTGCGCGCAGCCTCGGACGCCGCGGCGTTCCAGTCTGGTTGCTCACCGATGATAATCCTCTGGCGACGTTCTCGCGCTACGTGACGCGCAGCTTACGTTGGCCTGGAGCGCGCGAGGAATATGCCGTCGATTTTCTCCGCGACCTCGCCGACCGCGACCATCTGCGCGGCTGGGTCTTGTTTCCCGGCGCCGATGCAGACGTGCGTTTCATAGCCGAAAATCACGCCACACTCGACGCGATCTTTACTCTGACGACACCTGGCTGGGATGTCATTCGATGGACCTCCGATAAAAGACGCATGAACGCACGTGCCGCCGAACTCGGCATCGCGCTTCCAATCAGCCACTATCCGCGTCACCGTGACGAATTGGCGGGTATCGACTTTCGGTTTCCGGTCATCGTCAAGCCGACAGTTTGTGAGGGCCGCGACGCATTCGTCGCCGCGAAGGCTTGGCGCGCCGACGATCGGCGCACGCTCATGAGATACTACGACGACGCCGTGGCTCTGGTCGGCTCCGATCAGATCATGATCCAGGAGCTGATACCCGGCGATGGCCGCGCGCAGGTTTCGTATGCCGCGGTTTGGGACCGCGGCAAACCCGTCGCTTCGCTGGTCGCCCGCCGGCGCCGGCAATATCCGATCGACTTCGGCTTCACCAGCACATTCGTCGAGATAATCGAATCGAAAGATGTCGAGCAGACGGCGAGCCGCTACCTCCGGTCGCTCGGTTACAGCGGCCTCGTCGAAATGGAATTCAAATTCGACCCGCGTGACGGCGCTTATAAAATTCTCGACGTTAATGCCCGCACTTGGACATGGATCGCGCTCGGCGCCGCGTCAGGCGTAGACTTCGCCGCCATCCAATGGCGGCTTGCGCAGGGCGAAGAGATAGAGCCTCACACCGCTCGCGCCGGTACCACTTGGCGTTATCTGTCGCGCGACTTGATCGCCGCCGCTCAAGAAATGCTTGCGGGCACGCTTTCGTCGTTCGATCCTTTGCTCTCACTGAAGAAATCGTCAGCCTCCGCCGTCTTCGCCTGGGATGATCCGCTGCCGGCCATTCTCGATTTGCCGGTGGTCGCGGGGCCGATCGTCAAGCGGCGGCTTGCCCGCCGCCGCAACCAACACACTCTCGGCATTCTGCAATCGGCGAAGCTTCGGCCGTGACAGCGCCACCAGATTCAATCCGAAGCAGACGCTCTCCAGCACCAGGCTCACGGCACGGTCATTGGCGACTGCAGCGCTCCTTGCGCGAAGCCCACTACAAAGGGTGCGGGATAGGATTGGGCGATAGGTTCGCCACGGCTCCTTACGGTAACGAGATGCATGCCGACGTCACGAACCGCATCGGGCGGCACGACGGCTTGCAATTCACGGCGGCTGACGAACTTCGTCTCCAACTCTCTGCCGTTCAACAGAACATAATGGAACGGCCAAAACCCCTTGCCTTTGACGGTCAGCGTCGTCGGTCCAGATCCTTGGGTCACGCCAAAGGGCGTGACGTCGATGTGTTCGGGCAGTTGCTGCCATGAATTGAATTCCGGAATCGGATTGACATATTTGTGAAATTGGTGATCGACGACCTTGCCGTTCATGACCACCATCTTGACGTTCTGTGTCATCCAGATGTCCCGGAGCGGATCGCCTTCAATGATCGACAGATCGGCAACCTTTCCCGGCTCGACGCTGCCGTAGTCTTTGTCTTTCTTGAAGACCTTTGCGACATTGAGAGTGGCGGCTTCGATCGCGACCATCGGCGGCACGCCGGCCTCAACGTCCATGGCCATGGCCTCGTGCATCAACAGGCCAGCCATACCGCGCGAAGAATCCGAGCCCTCCTTCAGAATCCCGCCGGCGGCGACGAAGCGCCTGATGAATTCCTGCGCCTTCTGCAAACCGATCTTGGCGTGTTCGAGCTGCTCCGGCCTGTAGCGCTTAAACAGTTTCTCGGTGGAAAATTCCGTGATGACACGGACCTCCGCAGGGAAATTGGCATTCGGATCGCCGAGGATTTCCTGCTCCTTTTGCGCAAACCGCTCCGCATTGGCCGAGAGCGGACGCAGCCATTTGGCGATGGTCGGCGTCCAGGCCACGTGATGGGCCACCATGGGGGCGATCACTTGGTCGTAATTTTCCGTTTGATAGAGCGCCCCCGCCTCTTCGGCATCGATGCGGCCGGCGGTGCGGTCGACCGCAAGCTTGCGGCGCTTCTCCGGGTCCATGATGGAGGTGTAGCCGACGGACCAGATGTGCTCGATGGCATCCATTCCGGCGTTGGCCGAGGCGATCGCATCCCAAGAATGGCCCGTAACCCCCATGCCGAGTTTGTGCGCCTCATCCGTCACCACGGCGATCAAATCCGGCGGAAGGAATTCGCTGAGCTTGAGCGCGTCGTAACCCTGCTGTTTCTTTGCCCGTACGATGGCGCGAGCGGCGTCGGCGTCGGGCACTTTCAAATAGTTGCGCCAGCCGCGCGAACCTTCCGTCTCAAATTCGCCACTGCGAAAGCCAAGAGCCTGCCCCGTCACCCAAAGCCGAGGACCGCGAATGTTGCCGCTCTCGGTGCCGGCCTTTTGCGCCAGCGCCCAGGGACCATTTTGCTGGGTCTCGATCTCGACGCAGGTCGTAATGCCGAGATGCAGATACAGCTCGCCCCAAAATGCTTCCCAATGGCAATGCCCGTCGATAAGCCCCGGCATTACCGTCTTGCCGCTGACATTGATCGTTTGCGCCCCAGCCGGGATTGCGACCTCGCCAGCGCGGCCGATTGCCCTGAACCGATCACCTTCAATCACAATGACGGAATTCTCGATCGGCGGCCGCCCAGTGCCATCGATCAACGTTCCGCCCTCGATAACGAGCGCCTGCGCGTGCGCGGCCACGACGACGCTCAGCGCGCCCGCGACAGCGAAAAGCCCAATAGCGAAAGACCGAAAGCCCGGACTGATAGCGATCATAGTTCCTCCCCACCGCACGACGCCCACATACCGGCATCGGTCGGCTACCCATTCTGCGTGGACTCGCCCCGACAACAGGATGGTAGAGAGGTTCTCAACGGCTCGATAGCCCGCTCTGGCGCCGATCTGCTTGGATTATGGTGATTGCATGATTGGACCAAGTAACAAGCTAGCGCGAAGGATCATAGCGTTCCTTGGCCTTTCACTCGGTCTCGGATTTACCGTGTGGCTTGTCGTCCACGTCAGTTTAAGGTCTGTACTTCAGAGCGTCAGCCAAGTCGGATGGGGCGTATTGATCGTTGTGGCAGTGCGCGCCGCAATGATCGCGACAAATGGCGTGGCCTGGAGGCAGTTGCTGAAGAACTTCACGCGCGTTCCGACCCGGATATTCGTATTGGCGCGCTGGATACGGGAAGCGGTCGATGTGCTGCTGCCGACGGCAAGCATTGGTGGCGGGTTGGCGGGCGCGCGAATACTGACTTTTTGGCGCTTGTCGGGAGCCGTTGCCGTCGCGGCTGCGCTTGCGGACCTGCTTCTTCAGACCGCTGCTCAGGCTCTGTTTGCGCTTGTCGGCGCTTTATTGTTAGCGCGCGTCGTTGATCCCAACATTATCGTGCCGGCATCTATCATGGGAATCATCGCAACCGTCATTGCTCTTGGCGGCTTCTATATCGTCCAACGTTACGGCGGCGCTCGCTTGATCGATCGGACGATTGTCGCGTTGGCCTCCCGCATGCAAACTGACGCTCAATCAGTGGAGCCCGGCCTGCAAATGGCTATGGACACGATCTGGCGCGGCGGCCGATCCAACGTCGGCATTTCGCTCTTATTGCACACCTGTGCCTGGGCAATAGGCACTCTCGAAGTTTGGTTCACTCTTCATTTCATGAACTGGCCCACAACCTTGGAACACGCCGTCATCCTCGAAAGCTTGGGCGCCAGTATCAGCAGTGCGGCCTTCTTCATTCCGGCGAGCTGGGGCGTGCAGGAAGGCGGCTATATTCTGATAGGCCACATGCTTGGTGTGCCGATCCAATTTGCGCTCTCATTGTCCCTGGTCAAGCGCATCCCTGATTTTATGCTCGGCGTGCCGGGCCTTCTTGCTTGGCATGGGCTCGAAACCCGCCGCTTGCTGCTTGAGCGGCCATGACGCGATCACGAGCCGCTACTTGACGAGGCGCGCCGTCATCACTGCGTTTTGGAAAAGCGCAGTCATCGCCGAGGAAATGCCCTGCGTCGGGCTCACGGCAAAGAAAAGACCCGGCGAAGCACAACTCTGCATTTTCGGACTGATGTCGACCGAAAACGGGTTGATATATTGATTGTACCAGGCGTTTGTCGGCAGCGGCAGATAGGTCGTGTAGAGCACTGCAATCTGAATGCCGCGGTTTTTGATCGCCGTACACAAGGCATCGTTGATCGGCTCCTGGCAGCGTCCGCCGCTCACGGTCTGCTCGGAACACGTACTTGGATTGTATTCGTCAGCAACGCCGTCGGACACAAAGAACAGAACCTTCTGCGGCGAAGCTTGCGTGCCCGCGCCCGCACTCGGGATAGCCGAGTTGATGGCCGGAAGGATGTTCTCGTAATTCGTGTCCTGGTCGTTGTTTTGGTTCTGTCCACTGACCGTCATCAGGTCGATATTGCCGATGGATGTTTTCGCACTGGATAGGTTGGATGTCAGCGCAACGACATTCGTCAAAGCTGCTTTGGTGGCAGACGTCCCGAATGTATAGACGGCCATACGGTATTGATTCGGGAGCGTTTCCATCGACGTCGCTGTGTTCATCAAATTCTGCGTCGCCGAACGCAGCACGTCGATGCGCATCGTTACGCCGAGTTTTTTCGCCAGACTGTAGTAGTTGCTCGGATTCGCTGTGTCATGACAGGCGAAGGCGCACTGGTCGGGCGTATTGTTCACCATCGTGCTGATGTCGGCCGAGGTCGCCCCGACGCCCATCGATGGCGTATTGTCAAGCAGCAGATAGAAATCGATGTATGTCGAAAGCCCTGCAGCCGCAGTCGATTGGCCGGTGATCGTCGTGGTCGGACTGCCCAAGAGAGCCATGAACGCATTGGACTTTGTCGCGGTATAGCTGACGACCGCTGTACGGCCCGATGTCGCGTCTGTCACCGTGACTGTCGGCTGGCCGACAGTCACATTGGTGAGATTGGCCGCTTCGGAACTAAAGACGTTGGTCGCAATCGTCTGCGCGTCCGCCG
Source organism: uncultured Alphaproteobacteria bacterium (assembly GCA_963759705.1). Taxonomy (GTDB): domain Bacteria; phylum Pseudomonadota; class Alphaproteobacteria; order Rhizobiales; family Xanthobacteraceae; genus BOG-931. The sequence goes on along the minus strand of CAVXAK010000023.1, from coordinate 130,851 downwards.
CACTACCGGAGATCGCCTGATGGTCGACCGCAGCCAGTGCGGCTGCGTCGGCGACCGCATCGAGCTTGGCTTTCGCCGCGTTCGCGGTGCTGTAATCGACCCCGGCCCCAACGGAGAAAATGATCGGAATGGATGCCAAGCCTATCGTCAGCGCCATCGCGCCACCTTCGTGACGGCCGAAACTGCGCACCTGATGGATGGTCGCGCGAAGAAACTGGCTGATGGTGATCATTGATAGGACTCGCTGCAGTTGGCTCAATCGTTATTCCGGCGCGACTGTTTTCTTGCTCGCCGAACGACGCTCATCCCGACTGATGCGCGCTTTCTAGGCGGTTTGGATACACTTGATAAATTCAGTGTCTGAAAATGCCGTGAAACGATTCCACGAATAAGTGTTGCGCGAAGATAACGTTATTCGCGACATCGCGATTAAAATTGTCGAGGATTCTGACAACAGCGGAATTGATGAACGTTGGCGAAGCAAGCAGCTCAAAGCTCTCCACACGCTGCCAAGGTCTTAATTCGATCGGCGGTGCGGCGGACGATCGCCTGAATTGTCAGCGAGGGACTGGATGCCGCCGTTGAACCGCGCGAGAAAGGGAGTCGTGCCCGAAATGTCGGCGGGAAAAATGACGCTCTTATATTTCGCGCAAAAAAAGCCAAGTGGCTATTTCAAGGACTGCAGTGAAGCGCCACGCTCCAGTCACAATAGCCGCGCCCAAGATGGCAGCAGCCGAACGACGCCTGCGAGCAGAAATAGAACTCGTAGCCCCCGCCGCAATGATTGGCACAATATGGGCGACCGCGGAAAGTGTCGACGCTGCAATGATTGCGAAATCGCGGTGGCACCAGAGCTGGATCCTGCCAGTCCACGCGGACCACCAACCCGCTTGCCGCAGGCCGGTCGAATTCACCCGCAGCACAGGACGACACCCACGCCACGCAGGCCAGAAGAACAAGGGCAAAAACTTTCATCGGATTTTCTCAGCGTGGGGTTTCTGCCCAGGCGGCAGACCTATCTCAGACGGGTGCCCGGACGAGGGTGGCGGAAATGTCGGGATTGTCCGATGCCGTTGCCGTCTTTTCAAGCGCTTCATAACGGCGAGCGGAATACGATCAAGCACACGGCAATGAACTTTTCGGCGTTCGCATTTGTGGCCGCGCGCCGCTCGCAACCCATGATGGCCGAGAGGCCGAACAGCTTTCGATTATGCTGGTCTGCCGGATGGCGCGTCGTTAGACTCGAAACTCGATCAGAAGAAATCGATCGTGTTGCTCGCCGATGGGCGCAGCGGTGGTGCCAATATGCGCAAAGTGAACGGCGCTCGACATCGTCAATCGTTGCAGGGCATCGCGCCCTATGCTTGATACCGCGCTCGTACTGCTCGTGGTTGCGGGTCTGTTGATCGTCGTCGGCATCAGCCAGCCGCTCGCCGCCCGCTTGAAACTCCCACAATCCGTCCTGCTCGCTATCGTTGGCATAGCAATCGGCGCGTTGCCGGCGATGACTGCGCAATTAGGCGTTTCTCACTCGATCGACGCTGCCGTCGGCTTGTTTGCCGACCTGCCGGTCAGCTCCGAAACTTTCCTCTATGTATTTCTGCCGCTCCTTGTCTTCGAGGCGGGCGTGGCCACTGACGTCAAACGGACGGTCGAAGACGCCGCGGCCATATTGCTGCTGGCGGTGGTGGCCACGCTCATCACGGCCGGAGCCATCGGTTTGGCGCTATGGCCATTCGCGCAGGTTCCCGTCGTCGTCTGCCTCCTGCTCGGCTCCATTGTCGCGACCACCGATCCCGCCGCGGTCATTGCGGTGTTCCGCGACGTCGGAGCGCCGCGGCGCCTGACATGGCTCGTCGAAGGTGAAGCGCTCCTCAACGACGCCGCCGCGCTTGCGTTGTTCATTTTGCTGCTCGGCATCATCCAGGCTGGCCGCGAGCCCAACGCCATTACCGGACTGAGCGAATTCGCGGTGCTGTTTGTCGGCGGCGGTATTCTTGGATATTTCGCCGGCCGGCTGCTGCTCTGGGTGATGCGTCACGTTTCCGGGGACCGGCTGGCGGAAGCGACGCTGACGCTGGCATTTGCCTACCTGTCGTTCATAGCCGCCGAGCGAATGGTCCATGTCTCCGGCATCGTGGCGGTCCTGACCACGGCCTTGACGTTGAGCGCGCTGGGTCCGTCCCGCATCGCGCCTGAAAATTGGTCGTTCCTCACCGAGCTATGGGAGCAGATCGCCTTCTGGGCCCGGTCCTTGATCTTCTTACTCGCCTCAATCCTCGTGCCGCGCCTCTTAGGCGACATTGGCTGGCGGGATGTCTTCTTGCTGTCAGTGCTGATCGCTGCGGCATTCGGCGCGCGAGCATTCGCGCTGTTCGTGCTGCTGCCGCCGTTTGAGCACCTGGGGCTCGCCCAGCGCATCGACTTCGACCTACAAGCTCGCCATCATCTGGGGCGGCCTTCGCGGCGCCTTGACGCTGGTGCTGGCACTGGCAGTGACGGAGCACTCGGTGCTGCCGCCGAATGTTCAACGGTTCGTTGCAGTGCTGGCGACTGGATTTGTGCTGTTCACGCTGTTCATCAACGGCACCACCTTGCGTCTTGTCATCCACCTTCTTCGGCTTGACCGTCTCTCGGCGAGGGACGAGGCGTTGCGCGACCACATCCTGGCCGTGTCCTATGTCGAGGCGCGTGATGCCGCCAAGGAGATCGGCCGCACGCATGCGCTTTCGCAAACGGCAGTCGAGCGCGTGATCGCATCGTACGAAGCTAAAATGGATGCGGCCAAGGCCGCAGAGCAGCGCAACCTCGCGGAAGCAGACCGCTTAGCCATCGCGCTCGTCTCGCTTGGTAATCAGGAGCGCGTCCTGGTCATCCAGATGCTAAGAGACGGGGTCATGTCGCCCGGCGTAGCGCAGGACATGCTCGGCAACGCCGACTCGCTGGCCGAAGCGGCCCGCAGCGACGGCCGCGCCGGCTATGAAAAGGCCGCGGAGGCCGCACTCGCCCACCCGATCGGCTTCCGGATCGCGCTGTTCCTCTATCGCCAATTGCGAATTGTCCGGCCGCTGGCCGAACGCCTTGCCGAGCGGCTGGAGATCCTCCTGGTGACGCGCATCGCGATCGAGCGTCTGATCTTGTTCAATAATCAGCAACTCAGCCGACTCTTCGGCGAACACATCGCCGCCGCGACACGCGACATCGTCGACAAAAGGCAACGCGCGATCGAGAGCGCTCTGGAGGGATTACGCCGGCAATACCCTGACTATCTCGCCGAACTGGAGGTGCGCTTCCTGCAGCAATCAACGCTTCATCATGAGATGGGCCGCTATCAGAGTTTTTACGACGAAGGACTGATCTCGCACGAGCTTTATGACGACTTGAAGCGCAACACGCCGGTTTCAGGTTCCGCTCTCCGCCGTCCTCACTTCGACATCGGTCTGGACAGCCGCGAGCTCGTGAAGCGGCTCGATCTGCTGGCGGGCCTCGACGATCGGCAACTCGAAATCGTGTGCCGGTTGTTGCGCCCGCGTTTTGCGGTCCCGCATGACCTCGTCATACGCAAAGGCGACCGCGGCGACGCCGTCTATTTCATTGCCTCGGGCACGGTCGAAGTGATTCTTCCCGATCGCCGTATCCGCATCGGAAGCGGCGCATTTTTCGGCGAACTGGCGCTACTGTCGGGCCGGCCGCGGCAGGCCGACGTGATCGCCCTCACCTATTGCCAATTTCTGCTGTTGCGGCGTACGGATTTCGAACAATTCATGAGAGACAACCCCGAGGCAAAGGAAACAATCGTTCGGGTCGCCGAAGCACGACAAACCGCGAATGCTTCGGATGGCGCACCCGCTTCGGAAATTGACGCCCGTCCGCCGACTAAGAAATAAACTTTTAGACATTCGTTCCACCGGTTTTTGAAATGGCAGTAAAGGCCTTCTTCCGCAGATCACGCCTGATCTGCTCGAAGCCGCGCTCAGCTTCTGCAATGGACCGGTCGAAGTCCGCCATTTGCTGCTCGGTCCCGGCAATCACGGCCGGGTCCGACGATCAGAACGCTGCCCTCAATGGCACGGAAGTCCGATGTGTAATTGTTAAGATCGCCGAGAACACGGGTTGTCTGTAGCCAGAGCTCGGCGACATCCGCGGATATACGAACCGGACCTGCCCAAGTTAGTTCGCAATTTCCAAGCGTCGCGGAACGGCTTCCAAGCACTAACCCCTTTTTGAAAATATTGATTATTTTGGCTTCGTTCTGCCAAAAAAACCTCTTGCACACGCTGTAGCTGAATTATAAATTCACGCAACCACACTAGCGCGCCGCCGGCGTGCTTCGTCAAAGGTCCGGATGGCAAATTTGCGTCGCGACAGCGCCCGCCGTTCATACCGATCCAGGGCCAGCAACTGTTTCGTCTCTTCTGTGAGAATTGTTGCGAACTTGGCCGACCCTTCCGGCGTTGTGGTCGGATACTTCTCGAGGAAGGCTGGCAGCGGAACGTCTGCCAGCGTGGGCCTCAGAAATTGTTTGATTACCCCAATTTTCGCCCGCGTGTCTGCTCGAGACTCTATAGTAAGGGTCGGCCAACGCATCGGAAAGGAGTTGATGGCGCGCATTACGCACGCGGCGCAAATCGATCTGCGCTTCGGCAACTCGGCGTGCGAGTTCTTGGATTTCGGCGTTGGCGGCCGGCCCAGCAATTTCGCACGCAAGCGTTACAACCTCTTCGGATAATGCTGGATTGGAATAGACGGGAAGACTCAAACCGTGGCGAAGCGCGTTTCGCGCCGCGCGGGCGCGGCCCTGCGCTGTTTTTGGGCCAGTACTGGCCCGAGCATTCGCGCGGCTGGCCCTGATTTTGCGGTCGCTTGTCAAGCCGCGTTTTTTCCTTTGACTGGCGTCGTCTCGATCACTTCAAACTTGCCCTCCTCGAGCTCTTGTAGGCTCCGTCGGAGTGTTTCGCCGAGGACCGCCCGACGCCGATCGATCTCACGCAGGCTGGCGTTGCGGCGGCTCTCGGCGATGGTGGTTAGACGATCGATCCGTTCGATATCGTCGAGTTTCTTGGCCAACGCCTCGCCTATAAGCGAATCCATGCTCACGCTGGCTCCGGCGAGAAGCTCATCGACCAGCGTGACAACGTCCGGTTCGCGCCGTGCGTACCCTTGCACGAGCTCCTTCGCTTTGTGGTACCGCGCGCGATTCAGAATGTCGTCCATGTCCAGTCCGATGCCGGCGAAAATCTTGTTGACCTCGTCAACAGCGTTGGGTTCATCCCGGGCACACTCGTGCGCCAACGTCTGCGCAAAGTCTTCGGTCTGGTTTTCCGGAAGGTTGTCGTGAAGAATTTCCGCAAGATCATCCGCAAAGTATTCAGCGTACAGATCGTAGTCGAGCTTTTCACACAAGAAGACTTCCAGCGCTTTAAGGCCGCGCTCTCGGATGAGACTGGATTTTAAGCGACGCCACCGCAACACCTCCCATTCTAAAATCATCACATCGACTATGAACATCTCATCGATAATATCGACCGGCTTTATCGCTGCGCAGATACGGCCGAAAAGTTCGTCATACGCTGCGGCGTCTTCGCCCTCAAGCAGCTGTGGCGGACCAAACAGCGTCAACCTCCTAACTGTCGCCGGGGTTGATGTCATGGATTTAGCTTTTGATTTGGTTTTCGAATGCAAGATACGTTTACTCACCGTGAATAGCCTCCTATTTGCGTCTGCCGCCACCTTCTCCTTCCTTAGTCGCGCCGAAAATCAGATTTGGTGTCAACCGGACAATTGGGATAACGGAGCTACGCAAGTTCTCTCAACTTTTCACCAAGTAAACTGACCTCCATCGATATCAAGACTATGGTTGATATATGGGGCAATATAAAAGCTATCAAATCCAAGAAGCGATTTTTCGGAGCTCGAGTGCCCGGGTCAATGAGCTGAAGTTTCGGCTCAAACGGCTACTTGCGGTCGATCGGAAGCTGGGCTGCCAAGCAATCCGAAATCAGGATCCACCAGCGACTTGATCGCTGCGATTTATCGCCTCCTCTTCTTCCTAGCCAACCGAACGCCGATGCCAGCTGCCTCGTCATAGTCGATGAAAAGAACTCCGGCATCTTCGAACGCTGCTTGAATTCGCGCCATGGTCGAAACATAGCCGGGTGTAGGGCTATCGCTTTTTTCAATGCGCTGGATCGTGGCCGTCCCGACACCGGACGCTTTTGATAAATCCTCCTGACGCCAGCCCAGGAGAGCCCGTGCAGCCCGAATTTGCGCTGGTTCAAGCATCCAGAGGCTCTTCGATTCTTCCCAAGCTGATCTTAACCCTGCTTGACAACGCTCCAAAGTTGATCGATATTCAATCATCTTGATTGGTTAAAGCCCATAATTTGATGGGCCATATTCTCGCTTGGAGGTTCTTGATGTCGGAACTATCGACTGCTCTGCAGAAGGGGCTAAATGCAAATTTGGAGCGCCGTCGCTTTATCGGCGGCTCGGACGCCCGGATCATCATGGGGAGTGATGAGGCCGGTCTGCTGCGGCTGTGGCGAGAGAAGCGAGGCGAAGTCGAGCCGGAAGATTTTTCGGGAAATCTCATCGTCCAGCTCGGGGTCGTGACCGAGCCCCTCAATCGCCGATGGTTCGAACGCAATACCGGACACGCCCTTACCGAGGTTCAGCGCCGGGTGCAGCATCCGGTCGTTCGCTGGATGGCTGCGACCCTCGACGGCATGGTCGAGGCCACCGGGGCGGTGTTCGAAGCCAAATTCATGCTGCCGTGGTCGTTCTCGGAAGAGGGGGCGGCCGAGAAACACATGGCCCAGCTGCAGCACAACATGTGGGTCACCAATTCTAAACTGGCGGCGCTCTCGATCATCACCGGCGGCGGCAAGTGGGTCGAGATCACAATCCCAGCCGATTCCCCTCTATCAGCATCTCCTGCTGACGGCTGAGAGGAAATTCTGGCGCTGCGTCGAGAGCGGTGAGCCACCCCGTTTGTTCGGCGTCGAGCCGCCGCGACCACGGATCGAGGCGGTCCGGATCGTCGATATGAGCGCGTCCAATTCCTGGGCGGAATTCGCAGGCGTCTTCCGTTCGACCCGCTCCGCCTTCCTCGAGCATGAGAGGGCGAAGGTCGAGCTCAAGGGACTGATACCCGAGGACGCCAAAGAGGCGATCGGCCACGGCGTTCGTGCCAAGCGCTCCAAATCCGGCGCCATCACTTTCGATCTGCTCGAGGTGGAGGCCGGTCATGCAGCGCTCCAGTGAATTAATCGGGACGATCGCGGCGGCGCTGGCCAAAGCTCAAGCCGAGATCACCAATCCGGAGAAATCGCTGACCGCAACGATCCGGTCACCGTTCCCGCGCGAAGGCGATCGGACGTTCCGCTATGCCCCGCTTTCAACAGGGCTCGATATCGTCCGCAAAGCGCTTGGCCGGCACGAGATTGCCACAGTACAGACGACCGCAATCGACAACGAGGCCGGGCTCATTCGGTTGACCACCATTCTGGCCCATGCCTCGGGAGAGTGGGTGTCGTCGGACTGGCCGGTCTGCCCGGTCAGCGCGACCGCGGCGCCGCATCGCATGGGTGCGGCGCTGACCTATGCCCGCCGCTACGCGCTTTTCACCCTGGTCGGAATTGCCGGCGAAGATGATCTCGATGCGCCCGATCTCATCGCTCCGGCCGTACCAGTTTCAGAACCTGAGAGGCCGGTTCCCTCGAACAAGGTCGCCTCAATCAATGGCGGGTGGGAAGCAGGAGCAACGCCGAACAGGCGCAATGGAAAGGCCCATGCGATTCATCCAAAACCAGTACTCGCCCCGGACCGGTCGGTGGCGTTACGCGATCAGCTTCTGGCCGACGTGGATCGCCTGAGCTCGGCAGAGAACGCCGCCGCGTGGGCGCATCGGATCATGACGGCCAAAAACAGCTTGGCGACAGCCGACGCGCGGCGCGTCGAGGACGCCTTTGCGGCAAAACTGACAACACTCGGAAGTGGCAATGGGGAGGGGATCAACGCGCCCTTAGCGGCCTCCGAACCGGGCCGACCTTGTTTGCCGCAAAATCCGTCCCCAGCAGCAGAGCCGAGCGAAACGTCCATTTCCAACGGCGTCGACAAGAGCTTGCTGGCGCTACCAGAGCCGCGTCGGTTCCGCGACAAGACCCACTGTGAATTCGTGGCCAAGCAACCCTGTCTGATTTGTGGGCGCCAGCCAGCGGATGCGCATCACCTTCGGTTTGCGCAGCATCGTGCGCTCAGCCGCAAGGTGAGCGACGAATTCATCGTCCCGCTGTGTCGCGGTCATCATCGCGAAGTGCACCGGTCCGGTGACGAAGCCTCCTGGTGGAGTAAAGCCGGAATCGACCCTATCGGCGTCGCCCGGACGCTTTGGCTCGAGACCCACCCGCTCCGGCCGGTTGCTGAAGCCCCAAGCCCTGATCAGTCGGCACCGTTACAAGCATCGCCCTCGGATTCGTCCGTGCCTCGGCAGCCCAACCGCACCCGAAATCGCAAAACGAAGCCAATGATCGCGGCGGGCGCTCCATGACGTCGTTCAGGCAGATCGAGGCCAACCGCCGCAATGCGAGCAAAAGCACCGGTCCAATCACTGAAGAAGGCAAGCTTCGCTCCCGCTGCAATGCCATCCGCCACGGCCTGACCGCCGAGACGGTGATCGGTGCGCTCGAGGATACGGAAGATTACAAGGCGTTCGAGGCGGCCGTCACCGCCGACTATGATGCCCAATCGGCCGTGGAACGGGAGTTGGTGTTGCGGTTGGCCAGTCTGCTGTGGCGACTACGGCGCGCCACTTCAATGGAGACTGGCCTGTTCGAAATCCAGGCTGACAATTTGCATGAGTTCAGGCGCGGCCGCCAAGTTCAATCGAGTTCGCAGGACATTATCTGTGCAAGGTTTGGGCAGGTTGATTCTGTCGATGTCGGACCCGATCGCACATCGCACAGCATCACAAACGGAACGGACGTCCGGCCCAAGTCTCGGCCGACATCTGTAGATCCCGCGACCGACCTCGCCCGCTGCTTTTTGCGTCTGGCCAATCTGCCCAGCTACCCGCTCGACCGGCTTAGCCGGTATGAAGCAGTCCTTTGGCGCCAAGCCGGCCAGATCCTGTTTGCTCTCGATGCGTTGCATCGTCGCAAGCCACACGATAGAGGCCGGCGTTTCCGTATCGGTAGCCGTCAAGACCTGCCGGCCGATGGACGCGACGACTATTGAGCTGGCGGAGCCACCCTACGTGATCGACGCAGAGCTCGGCCACAACGAGCGAGCGATCGGAATAAATCGTGGTTTGTTTTGTCAAATCGCGTGGTCAGCCCATTTTCTGCCATCCACATACAATCCCAAAGTTCTGGGCGCCGGCCTATGCAGAGCACGCCGCACTCGAAACTCCGCCGCTTTCCTACATGCCGACTTAACCGAAGCCCACATTCATTGAGATCGATTCGATCGTTCTCATCCGATGATGCAGAACGTTGGCGCCGCGCCGTGCATGCCGTTTTTGATGCGGCAGTCATCGCTTCACTCTGATGCTCTCTGTGGCGGCGATTTCGGCAGTCTCGCGAAAATCATCAGGCCCCCACCCAGCCGGTCACGCAGGCCTACAACCTGACGCTGGCTGCGCAATCATCTGCTTCGCTGCGGTCTTCTTCATCGGGCTCCCCGGTCGGCCGAACGCCGGACTATTTCGTTCGGCAAGCAGATCGAAGCCGGGGAAGCGCCTACCACACTGCAGCGGTCAAGGCGACGACATACCCACCTGAGCAAACCGGCCGATATTGGTTGAATTTGGCCCACGCGGATGAGACCTTCAGTGTCCTCTGGGCCGACACTGGGCATCCGGAATGTTTGAGCGTCTGCCTATCCTTTTCCGTTCCGCGATGTACGCGCTTCGCGGGGGCTTTCTCGTTCGGCCGTTGGCCATCGCCGTGATCCTAGGAGTTGCGGGCGCTGCGCTCTCGTCGCTGGAAGAAGCACTTCCCCAGATCAGCGCCTGGATCCCAAACACCCTATTTCCTTCACACCAGGATCCCGGCGTGGCGCAGGTCATCCTGAGCAGCATTGCGACCTCGATTATGACGGTCGTGTCAATCGTGTTTGCGATCTTGCTGATGACGCTCACGCTCGCATCGACGCAATTCTCCCCGCGCATCCTGATCAGCTTTGTCAGAGACCGCACTACGCAGTGGACACTCGGCGTTTTCCTGGGAACGTTCTCCTACTGCATGGCGGCATTGCCCGCCGCACGCGCATTGCCGCTTCCGTTCGTGCCGGTCGCGACTGTGACGGGGGCGATGGTGCTGGCACTGGTCTGTGTGGGATGGCTAATCTACTTCATCAACCACATTTCTCAATCAATCAGCGTCAATCACATTGTGGATCGAATTGCGCGAGAAACCGAGCAGATCATCGACGAACTCATGCCCTATCCGCGTGGCTCGTTTCCCTTGCCGTATCGGAGCGAAGCGTCTCCGGTAGAGGCCGGCGCCATCCTCAATCGGCAATCCGGCTATATCCGCTATGTCGATCTAAAACACCTCATTGCACTATCGCAGGCCTACGGCATTTGCGTATATGTTGAGCGTCGCGTCGGTCAGTTCGTACCGGCCGGCATTCCGCTCGTGCGCGTGCCGAAGCTGGAACGGGTGCCAAGCGACGGCGCGTTCCATCTCACTGGCGCCTTCGACATTGGTCCAACGCGCACCATGCAACAAGATGTCGAGTTCGGCATCATCCAGATCGTCGACATTGCGCTACGCGCGATGTCTCCCGCGGTCAACGATCCTAGCACGGCAATCAGCTGCGTAGATCAGCTCAGCCGGATCATGATCCTCTGGATTAGCCGCATGCCGCCGGAGTCCCACTATTACGGGCCACCGCACGTCCTGCGGCTCTTCGTGCCGTGGATGAGCTTAGACGGCCTCCTCGATACGGCGTTCGAGCAGATCAGGCACTATGCCGTTGCAGACGTCGCCGTAAGTTTGAGGCTAATGCGCGCCTTCACCGACATCGCGGGCACCACCCAGCATGCCGATCTCCGCAAGATACTTCTCGAGCGCGCGCGGCGCGTGGCGGCGGGATGCGCTGGGCACTTGCCGAAAGACGAGCTAATAAAATTACAGCAGCGTTTTGCGTCGCTTGAGACCATCATCGTGGCAGAGGGCTGAGCGTCGCTGGTCGACACCGGAACATTCGATTACGCCGCAGACGCCTGGGGCTTCACCTATGGCGCGGTGGCCGAATGGTATCAGGGCAACTGGATTCTCCGTGGCGGCCTGTTCGATCGTTCCGTCGTGCCGAACAGCACTGAGCTGGATACGACCTTCCAGCAATTCCAGTGGGTCGGTGAGATCGAGCGGCGCTACCAGCTTGGGGGCCAGCCCGGCAAAATCGGGGTAACCGGATTTCTCACCCGTGGCCGCATGGGGAATTTCGCAGACGCCATCCAATTGGCCGAGGTTACTGGCGGCCCGGCGGACATCTCAGCCGTGCGTCACTACAATAGCCGCGGCGGCGTGAGCCTCAACCTTGAGCAACAGATCACGGAACAGCTTGGCGTGTTCGCGCGCGCGGGCATCGCAAATGGCGACATCGAGCCCTACGAATTCGCCGACATCGATCGCACTGTCGCACTCGGTCTTGCGCTGACCGGCAAGCAATGGGGACGGCCCAACGACACCTTCGGCCTCGCCGGCGTGCTCAATGGCATTTCCGGGGTCCATCAGGCCTTTCTCAACGACGGGGGTCTCGGCATCCTGGTCGGCGACGGCAAGTTGCCGCATCCCGGCCAGGAGCAGATCATCGAGACCTATTACAGTCTGCCGATTTCGTTCTTCAAGCTCACATTCGACTATCAGTTCATCGTCAACCCGGCTTACAATAGAGATTTGCGGGCCGGTGTCGGTCATCGCCGCGCGCTTCCATGCGCAGTTCTGATCATCATCATTGTGTGCGAACGATAGTGTTAGATGAGGCCAGAATTGAGCGCTTCATCTGCTCGGCAAGCCCTTCCAAAGATCCTGATGACGCCTGCTGCGCGATTTGCACGGCTTTGATACAGGTCGTTCAATTCCAAGAGCCGCTTCAAGCCCACGCCGGAGACGATCGTTATCGATATTGCTAAGGTGACGATGCAGGGTGGCAAGCTTATCGGGATTCTCCTTGCCGACGATGCCATCACAGATTTCAGTGGTTGTTCTTGCAAAGAATGCAAAATTGGACAGAGCTATGCGCGAGCCAAGCCGGTCCATTTCTTCAGCCATCATCCGGACAGTGGCGCGGTCGGCGTCCTGCAGCGTTACGGCGAAGCGCAAGATGCCCATCAGCCAATCCTCAACCTTGAGCAACTCCTGCTGAGTGGCCGCATCATTCATAGGCCATGCCCCACCGATAATACTAGAAATGCAAGGTCGGCTCAGCCCGCCATGATGCGTCGACTTAAGGGTATGGGTCCGCCAATCTTGGCGATCATGGACCCTGAGTATTCATCACACAATCCCGCCAGAACGCAGGTGACTTCAGCCTTGGCTTGCGCGCTCAGTTCAACGAGTGGCAAGCGAACCCTGGGCGACATAAGACCGAATAGGCTGAGTGCATATTTAAGCGGGACGGGATTTGTCTCACGAAATAGCGCGGCGGTCAGTGGTGCAAGCGCAAGCAACAGTCTCTGCGCTCCCGCAATATGCCCCTGCTTCCAGGTCTCAAACATATTTCGGCAAAGAGCCGGCGCGGCATTGGATGTCACCGAGATGCAGCCATCGCCGCCTTGGGCAAGGAAGCCCAAGGCTGACGCATCGTCACCTGAGAGGAGACAAAAGTCCGCTCCGACGTGAAGCCGTATGCGCGCCGGCCGAGAAACGTCGCCGGTTGCGTCTTTGAGGCCAACAATCTGCGGGATTTCCGCCAGCCGCGCTACCGTTTCATCGGCAAGCCCGCGCGCTGTTCGCGATGGCACGTCGTAGAGGATAACTGGCAAGCCAGTGGAGGCGGCAACCTCACTAAAGTGAGCGTAGAGGCCCTCTTGTGTGGGCTTATTGTAATAAGGCACGACGGATAAAACCGCATCGGCGCCGTTCACTTCCGCATCTCTTGTCAAGTCTACGGCGTGCTCCGTCGAATTGGAGCCCGCTCCGGCGACGACCGGCACACGGCTCCGCGCAACCCCGACCGCGATGCGGACCAGCTCGCCGTGCTCAGCAGCGCTCAAATTTGGGTCCTCACCGGTCGTCCCACCGACAACCAGTGCCGCCGCCCCGTTCATTACCTGAAGATCGCAAAGCCGTGCGAATGCGTCGGCGTCGATGCTATCGTCGGCACCGAACGGCGTCGGCAATGCAGGCACGTAGCCTGACAGTTTGAACATCGATTTGCCTCAGGCGGCATTCGCGAGGTAACTCGGCTCACGTCGGCGTGCTGCAAGAACAAAACCTGTTGCGCACTTGGCTCCGGACTCGATGCGAAAGCCAAGCCGTTCTAGCAATTGTTGAATTCTACTGCCCCGCTGACATTCAACCGAATCCACCCATACCGCAACGGTCGCCTCGCTATTCAGGATTGAAACGACACGAACCAGTAACTTCTCGAGTACTTGTAACGTCTCCTCACCGGCGATCAGCGCCACGTCGCACTGAAGGCACTTGACCTGGCAGCTTGCGATGGTCGACACGCGGGAAAAGCCGCGGTGGCACAGACCGTGATAGAGGTCGAAAGCCGCCGTACCGGCCGCGACCACTCGATGCGATTTCGCGGCGTGCGCCAACTAAATCATCGTATCCAAAATCGATTCGGCCGCAGCTATGCTGGTCGGTACGGTCATGATCTGTCCGTAAATTAGTGCCTATTAGCTCAGGCAACCCGTCGCTGGCGCGAAGCGCTGTCGTTAAGCTGGACACGGGGCGCCGTCTGTGGCGCGCTCATCATGTCGAGTTCCAGAATTTCACTAACCAGGACGACCTTGTGCGGTTGATTTCTGTTTTCGGATCGGGCAAATTTTAATGCCTGTGCCAAGTTGACGAAGAGGCCACCACAGAGGCCGCTCGGCTCTTGCACTACCCAGCTTCCACGGCTGTCTTGGCCAACCATGAAGAGTGGAGGTTTCAAGCACGAGGGAGGTTCAGCTTTTTCCATCAGAGTTCTCCTTCGATGATCACGGATCAAACCATCCATCAAAAGAACTAGAGCCGTGCCGTAAGCTGCAATGTGAGCGATTTGATAGTTCGGCGACGTCGCTTTATGGCACGATCGGAAGATCGTCGTCGTTCTTCGAGGACAGCGTGTATTGACCGTGGAACAGTTCCTTTTCGATCGCCTCGCGATTCCTGCGTTCACCGGCGACGGCTCGCGACACCTGAGTGACGAGCTTCCGCCATTCGGCGACGACCATCCCAACGAAGGTCGTAAGACCCGGCGCGCGCCCGGCAATAATCTCTAAGGCAGCGGCAAGTTGAGCGGCGAGGCGGCTGCCCTGACTCTCGATGTCGAGTTCCAGGGGCTCGGCGAGAAACATTGTTGCACATCCCGCCGGCTGGCTCTTGCTTTTGGCAAAGCGCAGGGCCGAACGCTGAAACAAGAAGAGACCGCCGCTTCGCCCCTCCGACTCACGCGCCACCCAAAACCCCCTTTTGGTCTGGCCTATGTAGAACAATGGAATGGTTTCGCTAATAATGCTGGCATCGGGCCGGCGCGGGAATTGAATGAGCTTTCCCGAAGCCGGGAACGTCGCGCGGCCAAAATTGGGCCTTTGCTCATCGCTTGCCAAAGCAAGGCATACGTCGCCCGCTGGGCGTTCGCGCAAGTTATTGAAACGTTCGAGTTGCCTGATCATCGCCCAGCCTCCCCATTTTTAGGCGCCGGATTTGACGACCCGAATGTACGCTCCGCCTCACACGACGATCTAAATGGCCGCGTCCACCAGCGCGGTGTCGGATCACGTCCGATCCGGCTCCTTATGAGCGCGCATGATTTCGTTGAATTTGGATCTGGCCATTTCAGCGTTATCGTTGAGCCGAAATTCCACATGTCGACAGTCTGACAGCATTGACTTTGGTTTGATCTCAAATGTGACTTTGTCGGCGACATCAAAGTCTTTGAGGACGATCTGCAGGTCCCGGCTGAAATTGCCGGTCAATTTATATCCTCCGATAATTTCAAGTGCGGCATCATAGGTTCGCGATTCGGATAAATCGAGTGTTTCGCTTAAGGACATCACATGCGGTCTCGCTTTGCGGCCGCCGATCTGGGCGGGTTGCTGTTCTCGCGCCCTCTTCGCCTGAAATGGCACTCATCGGAGTCGCCCCACTTTATTGTTTTTAGCTCATCCCAATGTGCTCCCGATCGCATATGAATTCGAGGACGGAGCAAAGCCTATTCTCATAAAGGCGGCATAGTGACGTGAACGGAATATAGGAGCGTACTCATGCGAAGTTGTCGCAGCAAATAAGCGTATCCAGAACCGGACGGACGCTTGGCACTGCCGATGGGGCGCCAGACGGGATTGCAGCCATGCGGCGCGCCTGGAGAAAGGCTAGCAAGAAGGCCAGTGGCAATACCTCATGGCTTGCCTCTGCCATATCGTCGAGCTCCACAGGCAGGTTCGGCTGCCGGGACAAGGCGCAATGCCACCCTCCGCTCTCGCAAATGAGGCGGCGGACCTTCCAAGCCGGCATTTCAAGCTCAATGAGCGCGAACGCCGCATCTGTCCAGGCGCCGGACTTGATCAGGCGATCAATCCGCGCAGCCTTTCCTGACTTGCTGAGCACTGGAATGCGGGTGCAAACACCCGCGATGATTTTTGAAAAGAGCTCCGGTGTCGGCTCCAGCGCGGCTCGAAGCTCTTCATCCAGACGATCAAGCAAGACCGCATGGTCGGCGCCAAACGCCATGTTGCGACCCCACGATTTCGTGCGGCCTTCCCGGCCGTTTTTTCGTAGTTCGTAAGATGGGATCAAAGGCCATAAAGAAGCCAGATGGCCGGGGTCCTAACAATATAAGCGCGGTATAAAAATTAGAGCCATGTTTTATATAGAACTGCGCTCTCGGGATACAGAATACAAGATATGCAGTGTCGTCCCAATCGTCCTCGCGCAGCGTCTCTCGCCGCCGTTCTTGCCGCCTCGAAATCCGATACGTCTGGCGTTCTTATAAACGCGATCCATTTTCGGGCTGGAATTTCTATGCCGGATGCGTCACACCTCGCACAACAGCGAGTTCATAGCTCACTTCCGGTTTCCGGATATCGCGCTGCGATTTCGATATATTGAATGTTACGAACAGATTTTGGTGAGGGCAATATGAACAACGCAAGCCCGGCTCTGACCACAATATTCAGTCGCATTCTCGAAACAGCTGCACAGAATCTCAGGATCGAAAAAATAATCATCCAGCTTGGTCTCGACCCCGCTCACCTCACCTACGGTGCGCTGTTCAATCGCCTAATCGACGTAGCGGTTGCGAATATCAACTTCGCAAACCTCCTAGCGCTGACAGGTGCGATTTTCTATGTCGCCACACTAATGGTACGCACGATCGTGCCGCTCCGCATTATCAACATCATTAGCAATGTGTTCTTTGTCGCCTACGGCGCACTGGCCGGAGCCGTCGCGCCTTTCTTTCTTTATCTTCTTTCACTGCCGATCAACGTCATCCGCCTGCGCCAGATGCTAAGCCTAGTCAAAAAGGCACGGGTTTCCGCACAAGGCGATCTGTCAATGGATTGGCTCAGGCCATTCATGAGCCCTAGAAAGTATCGCAGCGGAGAGGTGCTGTTTCGCAAAGGCGAAGTAGCCAAGGAAATGTTTTTGACGGTAACCGGCAAGTTTCTGGTGACCGAGATCGATATCGAGCTTCCGCCCGGCCGTATGATGGGCGAGCTGGGTTTTGTCGCCCCCGAAAATCGTCGCACACAGACGGTCAAATGCATCGAAGACGGCGAAGTCCTTACCATCACTTACGAAAAGCTGCTCGAGCTTTATTTCCAAAATCCGGACTTTGGCTATTATTTTTTGCGCTTGAGTAGTGAGCGCCTGATGCAGAATATCTCGCGTCTTGAAGCGACCATCGAGGCGAACAAGCAAGACATTTCGCGTCTCGAAAGGGTGATTGAGGCGAATAAGGCGGTGTCACAATGACGGCAGAACCCGCTTGCAGATTAAGAAAAATCAGGGGGAAACGGCGTGCGGCATAAGTGTTGCGGTAGAATTTTATAAAATTTCCCGGATTGCCACTTGGCTCAGAAATCCCGACCCGGCATTCCCTCTTACACATGACTATGGCGCCTAACGACTGATCCTATGATTTTCTAACAACATCGTCCTGACTTCCCTCTCGAATTTAAATGTGCCGAGTGGCAAGTGTTCGCCGCGCGACCGGTTCTGACTTCGGCGAAGCCCATAAAGGACGCAGCCAATCTCAAGATCCCTTAGACATGCCCGACCTAGTCATGCTGGCGCTTGTCGCCGTTTGCTTCGCGCTCGCTAGGGCCTATGCAAGCCTGTGCGATCGCTTACTTGCGCGACCAATCTCACCGTTCCTTATACCGCATTTATGAAATTGGGCCGGGTACTATCTCGAATTCATATGCGGTTGTGAAGACATTATGGGCCGGGTGAACCGCAGCGGCAGCGGGATCATCTGAAGCACCCGCGGGTCACGAACAGGAGGATCCCGGTAGTAATCCCGCAACACAAACAACAAGGGAGACCTCCATGACCGCGATCACCTTCGACAGCGCGCCTCGCTTGGCAATGGTCGCATCGAAGCTCCAGAGCTTCATAAGCAAACTATCGGAAGCGCATAACGCATCTACGATGCATCGGATGCAGCTTGCGATGCCCGAGTCCGAGCGGCGACGAGAGCGTGTCCTAGCGATTGCTGGCAGGGCGACGTCAACCAATGATACAGAGATTTGATATGTCGACAAACTCGCGCCCGCAGGCCGTTCCGCAGATCGTGAGTCGCGCGGTCCCTGGGACTCTTGAACTCATTGTGTGTTGGTCCTCTGGAGGTCCCGCCAATGATTTGTGGATCTATGCGGAAGCGCGCCTTCGACCCACCGTCGCGCTGCGGCCTTGTGGTCGGGCTGCAAGCCAACCGCGTGGCGGTGCCTCGAGGTTCGCCTCACATGGTTGACCATAATCGGAGCCCTTCACGCGCATGGGCCTCAAATTCTTCCCCCCTACGTAAACATTCTGACCTGGTGCTTCATCAGGGGGTAACCGAGGACGTCGCGACTATCTACAACCAGGCTGGTGACGATTATATCGCTTATGCCGACGGCGATCCGATTCAACTGTTTGTTTTTGACGGAATGCACGCGTATGCGGATCGGCGCGTCTGGGCTCTTCTAGAGACAAAATTGGCTGACCTGCGGGCTTCCGGTGCAAGCTCGGTCAGGCTTCTAGATGCGGGTTGCGGCCCCGGCACCTGGCTGCGCCGGCTCGTCACACGCGCCCGTGCGCTTGGGTTTACCAGCATCACCGCGCGCGGCTTTGACATCGCGCAGGCGCAGATTCAACGGGCTCGTCTGCTGGCCCGGAATCTCTCCAGCCTTCCTGGAGTGAATTTCACATTTGACGTCGCAGACCTCACGGACCGGCTGCCCGAATCCGATGCCTCGGTGGATATAACTCTTTGCCTCTACAGCGTCCTCAGTCATCTCCCTGTTGCAGGCCTACAAGATGTATCAACCGAGATCGCACGTGTTACATCAGGACATTTAATAACCACTGTGCGTTCGATTGGCAGCACTCCAACGGCCTTCGTAGACTCGATTGAGAAGGTCCGCCAATTGAAACAAGATCAAGTCCGGAACCGGTGCGAAATCGAACTCTGCGACGGCCGACACATTGCGTTCAGCTTTCATCTATTTACTGCGTCCGAATTGCGGAGTTATTTCGCGAGCCATTTCGACATCGAAGATTTGCGAGGTCTCGACCTGTTTCATAGTCGATTCATGCCTGACCCTCGGTGGAACCCTGTATGCCTGCGAGCCGATAGTCAGCTTTCCGATGAACTCGTGCGGCTCGAAGAGGCGTATGGCACAAGCCCGGAGTTTATGGATCGCGCCGCCCACCTACTGCTCGTGGCACGCAGGCGACGGGCCGGAGCGCCGCCTCCCTCGTCGTGCCAACTTACCGGGGCTGTTCTTAACGTCAACGCGATCTCCGACTGCAATGAACTGGGACCCGGATCTCTCGACAGGTCACAATGAGCAACTCTTCGCACGGCTTCGACTTCACCTCGCAGCCGTGCGTATTAGTGAGCTTGCTGAACTCCGCGCAATTAATGCACCCGTAAAAATTCTGCAGTGTTGCTCTTGATTGGACATATCACAGACATGGCCGACCCGCCGGATGCGGCATAAACGCAGGGAACGCTCGGGGTAAGCTCGCCAAAAGATGAAATTTATTGCTGCAGCAGGTTTCCGAGCTGTTGGAGAAGCTCACCGTAGCGTGTGAAGTTGCCGGAGGCATATTCCCGCTGCATCTCGCCGAACAATGCGCGTGCACGCGCCAGCATTTTGTTTGCCGCATCGGACTCGCCAGCTGCTGCGGGTATCGGCGCCGACGCTTCGACGAGGAGGCGCTCGGCATCCGTGAGCGTGCTCGCCCACTCGATCTTACGGTCATCGGGCAAGAGCTGCCCCAATACCACGCGGGCAAGCATCGGGATCTTGGTCTGCTCCGCCTCGATATA
Organism: uncultured Alphaproteobacteria bacterium; assembly: GCA_963759705.1. GTDB lineage: Bacteria > Pseudomonadota > Alphaproteobacteria > Rhizobiales > Xanthobacteraceae > BOG-931. Next base: position 111,144 of record CAVXAK010000023.1, on the reverse strand, counting down.
GACCGGCTCGATCATGATGAGCTGGTTGTCGACGAGCGGCAGCACAATGAGATTGCCGCGAATGACCTGCGAACCGTGCTGGTCCCAAAGCGTGAGATCACCGGAGAACCGGCTGTCCGAGCTGATCCGTGATTCCACCTGTGCCGGGCCGTCGATGAACGTCCCTTTGGGAAAGCGGAAAGCCACCATTTTCCCGTAGTTCTCGCCATCGGAGAGGCCCGCGAGCCAACCCGCCATCTGGTTCTTGCCGGCGACCGACAACGGCAACATGAGCAGAAACTCCGGCTTGTCGGAACCGGGAAGCTGCGTCGTCACGTAATAGGGCAGCATCGCGATCTCGGTGCTTCGATAAAGCTCGTGCGGGACCTCCCAGCGATCCTCGCGATTATAGAAGGTGGTCGGGTTTGTCATATGATAGGTGCCGTACATCTCGGCCTGCACCGTGAAGATATCCTCCGGATAGCGGATATGCCGGCGCAGATTCTCCGGCATCTCGCGCGCGTCCTTGAATAGTTCGGGCAGCACCTGCCGATAGGCGTTGATGATCGGATCGTGCCGGTCGAAGACGTAGAACGTCACCGAGCCATTATAGGCGTCGATCACCGCCTTGACGGAATTGCGCAGGTAATTGTCCCCGCGGAAGGTGGGGAGCGATCCCTGGTAGACCTCGCTGTAAGGATAATTCTCCGACGTCGTATAGGCATCGAGGATATAGGAATAATGGTCCCCATCCGCGACGATGTAAGGATCGCGATCAAATCTCAGGAACGGGGCCAGCGTCTGGGCCCGTTCGACGATATTCCGGCGCAGCATCACCCGGCTCTCAGGCGTGAAATATCCCGAGATGAAAAGCCGCAGGCCGTCGAATTCGCGGGCAATGACCAGCTTGCGCCACAAGTTGGAGAGGAGGATTCCTCCATTTCCCTGATACACCGTCTCGGCGTTGGCTTGGCCTTGCGGGAAATCGAATTCCTTCTCGGTTGTGTGCACGTAGACATGATCTTCGGTGAGCTCGCCGAAATAAATCTCGCCGCGGGTCACCGAGAGGTCTTTCTTGGCTTTAACCGGAATATCGTGCGCCCAGAGGACCGGATTGCCCCTGCTGTCGATCTCGTTCACAGGGACCGCGACGACGCCATAGCCGTGGGTGTATTTGAGCGCGAGATTGACCCAAACCTGGGCGGGCGCGGGAAGCCGCGTAACATCGAGCTCGCGCGCCGTGATCATGACCTGCCGCTCAGCGCCATCGATCTCATAGCGATCGATATCGACGCCGTGAAACGTGTAATAGGGCCGCAGGCCCTGGATTTGCTGCAGTTGCGGCTCGAGCGCGCGCCAATCCCAGATGCGCGCGTCCTGCAGCGTCGCGGCATCCTTTGTCAAATCGGCGGCCGTCAACGGCATCGCGGAGACCGCGAATTCTCGCTCTTCGACCGAGGGTCCCTCGAGGTTGTAGGCCTGGCGGGTGCCGGCGATGCTCCTGAGCAGATACGGCAGCTCCAACGTGATCTGGTTCGGCCCCACATAGAGATCCTCGATCCCGGTGGGAACCACAAATGCTCCCACGAAAACCAGCGCCAGCGCCGCGAACGGCGCGAGCCAATGCGACCGACGCATCAACAACCAGGCGCGAAACCGCGGAATGGCAGCCGCCAGCCCCAGGATCGACGCGGCAGCGAACAAACATGCGACGATGAGGTCGTATCCGGGTAGCCAGAAATTGACGTCGGCATAGGAGGCGCCGGCCACGACCTTCGAATGTCCGTCCACGACGAGGTGATAGCGGGCCAAGAACCGGCTCATCGCCAGCATGACGCATAACAGTGCGCCGAGAACCATGCCCTGCCGTATCCAGGTCACCCCGGCCACCCGACTCAGCCCTGGCGATGGAATGGCGACGCTTCCATACGGGTGAGAGGCTCCGCCCGGGCTCGGGCGATGGACGAACGCAGCCGTTCCACTGCGAGCCGCCATCCCGATGCCGACCCAAAGCGCGATCACGACGCAAAGGATCCCGATGACGATATCGACGATGTCGTCGTAGAGGGGCAATGCCAACAAGTAGAAAGAAAGATCTTTGCCGAACACCGGATCGACCACGCCGGCCGAAGTGGCGCCGAGGAACCGCATGAGCGGAATCCAGAGCGGCGTCGCGAAAAATCCGACCAGAGCTGCGAACACAAATCCGACGATCCACGGCGCGCTTGCCGGAACCACCGCATACGGCCGGCACAGTGCGCGCAGGTTGGCGCCGACAAACAGGCCGACCAAAAGCGAGACCACCAGGAAAATTGCCACGCGATATTCAAGCGACAGCCAATAGCGATGGCTCTGGCCCAGCTCCTCAAACCAGTAGTTTTCGAGCGAGATGCCGAGCGCCGCTTCAAAGACGATGATCCCGAGGACAGCAGCCAGAATGTAGGCGGCATCGCGATAGAGCCGGTGCACAAACGCAATGTGGTTGCCGCCTCCCCCTTGCATCAGGGTGCGGGCCAAGGGCAGCGCCGCCCACACGAGCACAAACAGGTAGATGACCTCGAACATCGACCTTACCTCCAGCCGTGCGGATCAAGAACTTCCGGCTAATATTCCGCGGATGCCATTACTTTTTATTTTGCATTTATGCGAATGGGCCGTTCCTTGTCTCGAATTCATTTTCTTCTGAAATGCAGCATACTACGTCGCAAATTGCGCCAGCACTGTTTGATGCACATCAATACCTGATACGCAAGACGCTGCACTACTCGCGTCTGCTCCCGGGGAGCTAAAAAATTAGTAGTGTGGGCGCATCTTCCCGGCGTCAATGCTAGCGGAGAGTTTTGGTCATGCTCTCATTTGCGTTGACGGGTTTCGAATGCGCCACAACGATGTCTCTGCTCATCGGTCGCGTTCGAAGAATTATAGCTGTTGCGGTAACGTGGCAGAAGCGGTCATGCACTCACCGAATCCATACCGCCCTGAGTTGCGTTATGTGCGCGGATCCGGTCCGAAATGGCGGCAGAAACATACGGCATCGTCGGCCGCGCATCGCCCTCACCCTGGTGGACGATTCCAGCCGAGCACGCCGCGAAATTTTGCCGTCAGCTCAATTTGAGTTTTGCCCTGGCGGCTGGCTCGATATGAGTTCGAATGGTAATTCAACGTTCGCCGGACATTAGTCTAGCATCCCTGGAGGCGCTCCCCTTCCGGTTGCTGGGCGGCACTATTCGGCCTGACAGCGCGCCGAGTTCTCGCTCCTGCGGGCTAGGTGATCGAATGAATGTCGCGACTTCCGTTTGCTGGCCCAAAGCGTCAGCCAGTGCGGTGCAGAGCGCTAAGTCTGGAGTGGGTAGTAAGCGGAAATGCCTGACGCACCTCCAATCCGTCGCGCGTGACCCAAAGCCGAAGTTCAGTCTCGTTTCGGGTTCAGATATAATGATGAGGCCAATCGGACGGGACCTGTCCATCGCCCGCCTCGCCATCAAGCAAACGACGCAGCGAGCGCCAGGTAGAGGGCGAACAGGAAACCGCAACTGTCGGAAGCACTACGAGCGAGCCGCCCTCGTCGATCGCTTCAGGAATCATGGCGTGAGCAATCAGGGCCAGCACCGCGCCACCCGCTAACGCCTGGGAAAAAATTGCCAAGAGGGCATCGCTGCTGCCGATGAACGCCTTTCCAGCTGCGGCCGCCACGACACTGGCGAGCACCACGGTCGACCAGAGGCTGAAGATTGCGCTGGGGCGGTAGCCGGCCTTGGTCAGCATTGCGGCACTAGTGGCAGCCTCGGGAATTCCCCCGAGGAACATTCCGAGCATGAGCGTGAACGACATTGTTTCGAAGCCGCTGGACTTAGCCCCGATCACCAAACAGCCGGGAATGGTGTCGAAAATATTTCCGAGAACGATCGCCATGCCGGCACCCTTTCCGGCTTCCTTCAGCATCTTGTTTGTTTCGTTCCGGCTGATGTGATCGAGGCTTCGGCTCGCCACCTTGGCCCAGATTTCTGGATTGGCTCCGCCAGCGCTGAGATTGTTGATCGCTCTTTCATGGCTGATGCGCTTGACGGTTTGAGCCAATTGATGATCCGATGCGATCAGCCGCTCGAAGTCGGTTTTACCGATTTCCAGCAAGTCTGTTTCCTCAATCGCGCGAATTGTGGCCGTGCGTGCGTATCCGCTGAGCAAGGCCATTTCGCTAAACGCTTGCCCTTCGCCGAGCTGCGCGATGGGGGCGCAAGTTGTGCAGATATCTGGGGTGGCCGAAATGACTTCCACTTTTCCGGCCTCGACGACATAGAGTGCGACTCCGGGATCACCGGCACGAAACAGAATTTCGCTGGCTTGCAAATGGCGAGTTCGGATGCACGGCAGGATTTCTTCGATTTCTTCCGGCGGAAGATGTCTCAGAAGATCGCATTTCGCCAGGAGTTTGATCCTTTCTTTCGCAGCGTGTTGCTTGCGCGCCAACGCGAATTCCCGAAATTGCGTGGCGTAGCGCACGGCCGCGCCTTTCCTTTCCAGGAAAAGCGAAGCCCAGTAATAGATGATCGCACCCAGCGCGAAACCGCTGCTGATAAACAACCACGCCGAAAAGGACGTGAAGCCTTTATGAAGAAGCGCTTGCGCGCCCTCATATCCCAACTCGATCGCAAGCGCTGAAATCAGAGCACCCGCCGCAAAAGCGAGCACGCATGCGAGGACCCGCTTCGAAAATCGAACGTAAAGACCGAGAGACGCGCCTACGAGCGATGATGACGTCGTGCCAAGTCCGAGCAGCGATGCCGTGGCTAAGTCATAGACGGCACTCATGTCGGCCGACCAATTTCGTCCTGCTTCGTTGGATTGAGCATCACACGAGTGACTAAAAGTATTCAGTGTGTCAGGGATCGCAATTCTTCCGAAGTATCACGCAGACGAGGCCCAAGCTGTTGAGCGACATTCGCCAGAAGGGCCTGCGAGATGCGCGGATGATCGCGCAAAATATTATCGAAGCTAGCGTCCGTCAGCAGATAGGCCTCGACATCATCATCGGCAATAACGTCGGCGGTGCGAGGCATTTTCTCCAATAGTCCCATTTCGCCAACCGAGCAGCCAGGCCCAAGGCTCGCTAGTCGACGGTACGAGCGTTCGCTGGCCACGCGTAAGCTCACACTTCTACGCTTGAGGATCCACATGCGGTCGGCCCAGCCCGACAGAAGACGTTGCCCGCCGCAAAATGGACGAGTTGAAAATAGCCCGCGAGAACACCTATGCCCTCGGGCGGCATTCGTTGCGTTAGATCGGCCGCCTGCAGCGTCAGCTCCATAAGCTCGCGCTCATGTGCCTGTGCATGGATGATCTTCTCTTCCGCCCATTCCAAAGCCGTATCACGATCCAAAAATAAAACACGGTCGCGGTTTGCCGAGCGCAGACCTGACGAGTTTGGAGACTTTCGGACTCGCACCGCACACAGCAATAGCTTTGCCGTTGTCTTCGAATCGCCGCGCCACCTGCTGCAGCACGGCAACTCCTGAGGCGTCGATGTCAGCGACGCCGCACATGTCGAGAACAACGAAATCCTCCATCTCGAATTCCTATGCCCGCCCCTCCACTTCTGGCGCAGAGCTTCGCTCGCAAAGGCCGGGCGAATACAAACGAGATGAGTTCGGATTTCGTGGACGTGTTACGAAGGTTGATGTCGACGTGGCGAAAAGCATTTTGATCTTTCGGCGCCAATGGCGCTCGTAGCGCTTCCGGCAGGTCGCGGCGCTCGCTAGCCTAGCGCAGCCACGCGGCTTTTTTCAATCTTGCTCATTAGAGCTTGTGGTCGGGAGATTCCACATGGCTCGCGGATTGCGCACATGATCATTAGTTCAGTCAGCTATTTACGTGCTCCAGCTAATCTTCTTGTCGCTGCCGATCTTTATAAAATCCAAATAACGTTATCGCCCCTGCTCTCTCGAATTCCTATGCGAATGGTGAAAGGTATCGCGCGAACGGGCGCAGAATTTCGCGCGTTCTTGGCACCGGTCAAGACCATGCATTTCACCACAGGGCATCTGCTGACTGAGAGCGGCAGCTGCTTTCGCGCCCGCGGCGGGCTACATCTCCAAATGCGTTCCGGCAGTCGATTCGCAGTTGAACACCGTTCATGTGGCAGTACCGCTATTCAAGGAGCGACGGAAATGAAACTCGCTATCTGCATGGCGGCGTGCCTGGCGTTCGCCGAAGGCTGTGCTCGTTGCTAGGAGAAGCTGCCATGATCTACGTGACCGCCCAGCTCAGACAGAAAATTGAGGGTGGGATCGGCTATCGGTTGCGGCCAGCGGACTGAGAATATCCACGTTCGCTGAGCAGCGGGCGCATTCAAGAATGACGTGTCTCATGCCACCTGGTCCCACAGCGTAATGACCGCACCGCCGACGATGATAAGCAGGCCACCAACGATGACAGGTATGCTTGGCGGCGTTCGGAATGCGACTAGATTAATGGCTTGGCCAACGACGAAAAACATAGCAACATAAACACCAATCAGGCGGCCGAAATCGAATGGCGCCTGATTAAGGACAACGCCATAGCAGAATAACATGATTCCGCCGAGCAACAGCAGCAACACGCGGGCACCTGTCGTCTGATGATGTAACCCAGCACGAACGACGGCATCACCACCTGCCTCCAGCGTTGTGGCCACAAGAAGAAGGCTCAACACGACAATTTTTTGCACCGAATGACCCTTTCGCTTCTTCCGCCTTTGACCGTAGAAGTGAGAATATTTACGCTCGTCAACAGAATACACACATGAATGAAGCACTAAAAAACGCGAACCAACAGACTTTAAGGGAGCGCATTTTAGTGTATTGCTCCGACGCAAAGCCAAGAGGTGGCGCAAATTGCAGGGCATTCGCGCCATGTTTGACGTAACCATGTTGGCGCTCGTCGTCGTTTGTTTCGCGCTGGCGACGGCCTATGCGAGCCTGTGCGATCATTTGCTCGCGCTTCCCGCCAACAAGCCTGACACAGACGTACCTCCATGACAGTAACGGGCTGGCTGGAGATAGTGCTGTTCGCCGCCGTTGTCGGCCTGCTGACACGACCGTTGGGAGGGTATCTCGCGCGCGTGTATGGCGGTGAGCGCACGTTACTACAGCCACTGATGGGGCCGATCGAAGTCGCGCTCTACCGCCTCGCGGGAGTAAAGTTGGAGGTCGAGCAGAACTGGTACCAGTACGCAATCTCCTTTTTGGTCTTCCATGCGCTCGGGATCATGGTCCTTTACGCACTTCTGCGGATTCAATCCGGTTTGCCGCTTAATCCGGACGGTCAGACTGAGGTTTCTCCAGATCTGGCACTGAACACGGCAGTCAGCTTCGTGACCAACACGAGCTGGCAGTCCTATGGCGGAGAGACGACGCTCAGCTACGCAAGCCAGATGGCGGGCATCACCGTACAATCATTCTTGTCAGTCGCATCCGGCATGGCGGTTGTCATCGCCTTGATCCGCGGCTTCGCGCGACGCCGCTCGGCCACGATCGGCAACTTCTGGGTCGATCTCACGCGCGGCACGCTCTACGTGCTGCTGCCGATTTGTGTCGTGTCGGCTGTGTTCCTGGTCGCCTCGGGTGTGCCTCAGACTCTGTTGCCGTCGGTCGATGTGACTACCCTCGGCGGCAGTGTTCAACATATCGCACGTGGCCCGGTCGCCACACAGGAAGCGATCAAGCTGCTGAGCGGTGACGGCGGCGGGTTCTTCAATGCCAACTCCGCACATCCATTCGAGAATCCGACGGCGCTTACAAGCCTCGCGGAGGTGGTGCTGATCATGGTGCTGGGCGCGGCCTTGACCAACTGCTTTGGCCGCATGGTCGGGTCTGAGCGGCAAGGCTGGGTCTTGCTTTACGTCATGGCGATCCTGTTCGGGCTCGGCGTCGGCGGCATTTATTCATTGGAAGCCGGAAGCAATCCGGCTCTCACCACCCTGAACATGGACCACACGACAAGCTCGCTGCAGCTGGGCGGCAACATGGAAGGCAAGGAAGTGCGCTTCGGAATCGCCGGTTCTACGCTCTTTGCCAATGTCTCAACCGCATCCTCTGATGGGGCGGTCAACTCAATGCATGACAGCTTCCTGCCGCTGAGCGGCGGCATACTCCTTGCCAATATGATGGTCGACGAGGTGATCGTGGGCGCTCCGGGCTCCGGGCTCTACGGCATGCTGCTGTTCTGCATCGTCACCGTCTTCCTGGCCGGGCTCATGATCGGGCGGACGCCCGAGTACGTCGGCAAGAAGATCGGTTCGCCGGAAATCAAGATGACGATCCTCGCCCTTATTTGCGTGCCGGCCGCAACGCTTGGTCTCACGGCGGTCGCCTGCGTCGTCGAGCCGGGACTTGCGGGCCTGAACAACGCGGGACCTCACGGGTATTCGGAAATTCTCTACGCCTACACCTCCGCGGCGGCGACGAACGGCAGCGCCTTCGCCGGCCTGAACGCGAACTCGCCGTTTTATAACCTCACACTTGCGCTCGCCATGTTCGTTGGCCACTTCCTGGTCATCGTCCCGGTTCTGGCCGTCGCCGGATCGCTCGCAGCTCAGCCTATCATCCCCCGCACGAACGGCACTCTGCCGACCGACCGAGCGCTATATGCCTGCTTTCTGCTCGGTGTGATCGTCATTGTTGGCGGGCTCACCTACCTGCCAGCGCTCGCGCTTGGCCCCATAATTGAAGACCTGCAGATGTTGGGCGGCACGCTCTATTAGAGGCAACCCTCAAATCGCGAAGATTACCGGCGCCAACACTCTGGACTGGCCGGCAGGTGGTCATCGCGCGCCAGCGGTTCGCTCCTTTTATCTCGCGTTTATGACAGCCGTGATCGTTCCGTCTGGATTTTATATGCTCTACCCTTCACATCATCCGCAGAATTCGCCGTAGCAAAAAACGACGGATCAGATCAGCGACAGCGGCGAATTCTTGTGGAGTGGGTCATGAAACTCAATTTTGGCAGCCCCGAAAAGCGCTCTGAAATTTCCGCGCTCATGATGGTCGTCGCTGTCCTGATGGTGGGAGCGCTCACCAAGCTCGGCGTGACGGCCCAGCTGTTTCGCCTGGCCTTTTAAGAGAGCGCAGTCAGAGGGGATTCACATGGGCCGAAAGCCTTCGGAAGAAGCGATGTGTCCTGGCTTCGCGCTTTTAAGACTTTGGAACGCAGTCAGCAATGCTTGGCGGTGCGACGACCGGCGTAGAACGGTATCGGCCTCGCACCACATGCGCGGTCAGGGGTCGAAATGGCGGGCGAAGTACGGGCAAAATCTCCGCGCTAAGCCCTGGAAAGCGCTGAATACAACGCACAAAACGCTGTCATGTTTGCGTCACGGGCATTGAATTTCCAAGGCGTAGAGGGGCTCGAAATGGTCCGCATTCTCTTGCAGGTTTTCCTATAGTTCCCCGAATTGATTCCTATGGCTGGCGTCCTGTTTCAAATTCATTGCTGCTCTTCAACACTTCGGCCAACTGTGTTGACATAAGGTCATATCACGAGTTCATTCAGGTACTTGCAGCTTCACCTGACCTTCCCATCGCTGCCGGGCTTTATGGAATTCCTATACGATTAGGACCCCATACCTCTCGAATTCCTATGTAATCGGTGACAGGTAATCAGGTGTGAATGGACGGGAATTCATCGCGCAACGTTGATTCAAATCAAGATCGCGCGCCGTTCTTAAGTATCTGCTGACGCACTGTCGCACTTATCGTTTGGAGCATTCCCTATGATGGATGTCGTCATGCTGGCGATCGGTTTTGTCTTTTTCGCACTGTCGATCGCCTACGTCTACGCCTGCGACCAGCTTTAAGGGGATCCGCCATGATCTTCGACTATTCGCTCGCCGGCCTCGTTACCGCGGGGCTGCTCATCTACCTGATTTACGCTCTGCTTAGGCCTGAGCTGTTCTGAAGGGATAACGACCCATGACCATCAATGGATGGCTTCAAATTGCGTTCTATTTCGTGGTCCTCACCGCGCTCGTCGTGCCGCTCGGCCGCTTCATGGCGCGCGTGTTCGAGGGCCAGCGGACATTTCTCACTCCGGTGCTGCGGCCGGTCGAGGCGGTGATGTACCGTATTGGCGGAGTCGATGAGAGCCGCGAACAGCACTGGATCACCTATACGATCGCCATGCTGCTGTTCAACGCGGCCGGCTTTCTGGTCGTCTATGCCCTGCATGCGGCTGCAAGCGTATCTGCCGCTCAACCCGGCGGATCAGTCGGCAGTGCCCGCCGACTTGTCATTCAATACAGCCATCAGCTTCGCCACCAACACCAACTGGCAGAATTATGGCGGAGAAAGCACGATGAGCTATCTCACGCAGATGGTCGGTTTGACGGTCCAGAATTTCGTGTCGGCCGCAACCGGCATCGCGCTGGCCATCGCGCTGATCCGCGCCTTTGCCCGCGCGTCGGCGCAGACCGTCGGCAATTTCTGGGTCGATCTGACCCGGTGCACCCTCTATGTCCTGCTGCCGCTCTCGATCATCGGCGCGCTCATCCTCATCTGGCAAGGCGTCCCGCAGAACCTTGGCGCTTACATCGATGCGACGACGCTTGATGGCGCGAAGCAGACGCTGAGCCAGGGGCCGGCCGCGTCGCAGATCGCGATCAAAAAGCTCGGCACCAATGGCGGCGGATTCTGCAACGCCAATTCGGCTCTTCCCTACGAGAACCCGACGCCACTGAGCAACTTTGTCGAGGTGCTCTACATTCTGCTGATCTCGGCGGCTTTGACCCACATGTTCGGCCGCATGGTGCGCGACGAGCGCCAGGGCTGGGCGATCTATGGCGCCATGTCGATCATTTTCCTTGGCGGCACTTCTGGTCTGCTACTGGGCCGAGGCTCACGGCAACCCGCATTTCGCGGCGCTCGGGATTGATCCGGCGGCAATATGGAGGGCAAGGAAGTCCGGTTTGGCATCGTCAAATTGGAGCTCTTTGGGCGACCGCGACGACGGCTGCGTCCAATGGTTCGGTGAATGCCATGCACGACAGCTTCACGCCGATCGGCGGCATGATTCCCACTGGTAATGATCGCGCTTGGCGAGATCATCTACGGCGGCGTCGGCTCCGGCCTCTATGGCATCCTGCTGTACGTCATCGTCGCCGTGTTCATCGCCGGCCTGATGGTCGGGCGCACGCCCGGAATACCTCGGCAAAAAACTCGAGGCCAAGGAGGTCAAGATGGCCTTGCTTGCCATGCTGGTCCTGCCGCTGTCGATGCTCGGCTGGACCGCCGCTGCGGTGTGATCCCGTCGGCCGTCGCCTCGACGAATAATGCCGGTCCGCATGGCTTTTCCGAGATTCTTTACGCCTACATCTCGCAGACCGGCAACAATGGCTCGGCGTTTGCCGGACTGACCGGCAATACGCTTTCGTACAACGTCACCGGCGGCCTTGCGATGTTGATCGGACGCTATCTCGTCATCATCCCGGTCATGGTCGATTGCTGGCTCGGTGGCCATGAAAAAGACGGTGCCGCCTTCATCTGGAACCTTCCCAACCGACGGCGGCCTGTTCGTCGGCCTGCTGGTGGGCGTGATCCTGATCACCGGCGGCCTGATCTACTTCCCCGCCTTTTCGCTCGGGCCCGATCGTCGAGAATCTCGCGATGCGCGCGCACACCCTCATTCTGACTCGGATTTCTCGGAGTCACCTCGATGGAAACGTCAACCCTGCGCAAGCGTATGCCGGTATCGGCGCTCCTCGATCCCAAGATCGTGGTGCCGGCCATTGGCTCCGCTTTCGTCAAGCTCGACCCGCGCACCCTGATCAAAAATCCGGTCATGTTCGTGCTCGAGATCGTCACCGCGCTGACTACGGTGATCTTGATTCGCGATCTGGTAACCGGCGGAGGTCAGATCGGGTTCGAGTTCCAGATCATCCTGTGGCTGTGGTTCACGGTGCTCTTCGCCAATTTCGCCGAAGCGATCGCCGAGGGTCGCGGCAAGGCCCAGGCTGACACGCTGCGGCGCCAGCGCACCGAGACCCAGGCTAAGCTGATCACAGGTTCGGGCGACCAGCAGAACTTTACCGGCTCGTGCCGAGCGCCGGCCTCAAGGTTGGGGATGTCGTCCTGGTGGAAGCCGGCGACATGATCCCTTCCGACGGCGAGGTCATCGAAGGCATGGCCTCCGTCAATGAAGCCGCGATCACGGGCAAATCCGCGCCGGTGATCCGTGAATCGGGCGGCGACCGTTCGGCCGTCACCGGCGGCACCCAGGTTCTTTCCGACTGGATCCGCGTACGCATCACGGCGGCGCCGGGCTCGACCTTCCTTGACCGCATGATCAGGCTTGTCGAAGGCGCCGAGCGGCAAAGGACGCCGAACGAGATCGCGCTGAATATCCTACTGATTGGCCTGACCATCATCTTCGTGTTCGCTACCGCTACAATTCCGAGCTATGTCGCTTATGCCGGCAGCACGATTTCGGTCGTCATCCTCGTGGCGTTGTTCGTGACGCTCATTCCGACCACGATCGGCGCGCTCCTTTCGGCGATCGGTATTGCCGGCATGGATCGCCTCGTGCGCTTCAACGTGCTGGCCATGTCAGGCCGTGCCGTCGAGGCAGCCGGTGACGTCGATACGCTCCTTCTCGACAAGACCGGCACCATCACGCTCGGCAACCGCCAGGCGACCGAGTTCAAACCGGTCCATGGCGTTACCGAACAGGAACTGGGCGACGCGGCGCAGCTCGCATCCCTTGCCGACGAGACACCCGAGGGCCGCTCCATCGTTGTTCTGGCGAAGGAGAAGTATGGTATCCGCGGCCGCGAGCTTGCGGAAATGAAAGCGAACTTTATCCCGTTCAGCGCGCAGACGCGGATGAGCGGCGTTGAGGTCGGCGATTCGTGGGTCCGCAAGGGCGCGGTGGATTCGATCCTAAATTATCTGAACACTTCTCAGAACGCCGCGACTGCAGGCGGTGCCGTGCAGGCCCTGCGTCCAAGCGTCAACGCCGAGACTGTGCGCGAAGTGAACGCGATCTCCGATGCCATCGCCAAGTCCGGGGGCACGCCGCTCGCGGTGGCCAAGGACGGCCGGATTCTTGGCATCGTGCACCTCAAGGACATCGTCAAAGGCGGCATCCGCGAGCGATTTGCCGAACTGCGCCGCATGGGTATCCGTACGGTCATGATCACCGGCGACAATCCGATGACCGCTGCGGCGATTGCGGCGGAAGCCGGCGTCGATGATTTCCTTGCGCAAGCCACGCCCGAGGAGAAGCTGCGCCTCATCCGTGACGAACAATCTAAGGGCAAGCTCGTCGCCATGTGTGGTGATGGCACGAACGACGCCCCTGCACTGGCGCAAGCCGACGTCGGCGTCGCCATGAACACCGGCACGCAGGCGGCGCGCGAGGCCGGCAACATGGTCGACCTCGATTCCAATCCGACCAAGCTCATCGAGATCGTGGAGATCGGCAAGCAGTTGCTGATGACGCGCGGCGCACTCACGACCTTCTCTATCGCTAACGACGTGGCAAAGTACTTCGCCATCATCCCAGCAATGTTCGTCGCCTTCTATCCGCAGCTTCAGACGCTCAACATCATGAGGCTCTCAACGCCACAAAGCGCGATCCTCTCCGCGATCATCTTCAACGCGCTGATCATCATCGCGCTCATCCCGCTGTCGCTGAAGGGCGTACGTTATCGCCCGATCGGCGCCGCTCCGCTGCTCCGCCGCAATCTTTGATCTACGGCTTCGGCGGCGTGATCATTCCATTCCTCGGCATCAAGGCCATTGACCTTGCGTCACGGCGCTACACCTCGCCTAAGGAGACACCGTCATGTTGCACGAAATCCGTCCCGCGATCGTATTCCTTATCGCCCTCACGGTGATCACCGGATTGATCTACCCGCTGGTCATGACCGGTATCGCCGACGTCATGTTCCCGTCGCAGGCGGCAGGCAGCCTTATCGAGCAGGATGGTAAGGTCGTTGGGTCCGTCTCTGATTGGGCAGGAGTTCACGAGCGACAAGTATTTCCACTCGCCGTCCTTCCGCGACGACCGCACCAGACCCTAAAGATCCAACCAAAACCGTCGCCGCACCCTATAACGCCGCAAACTCCGGCGGCTCGAATTTGGGGCCGATCCAACAAAGCGCTGATTGATCGCATGCAAGATGATGTGGAGAAGCTCAAGGCAGGAAAATCCGTCTGCTGCCCGTCCCGACCGACCTCGTGACCACTTCCGGCCAGCGGCCTCGATCCCGACATCTCGCCTGAGGCCGCGCTTTTTCAGGTGCCGCGTATTGCCAAGGCGCGCAATCTGCCCGAAGATCGCGTCCGCCAGCTCGTTGCGGACCAAACGGCAGGTCGCTTCCTCGGACTCTTGGGCGAGCCGCGCGTGAATGTCCTGTTGCTCAATCTCGCGCTCGACAAGTTGGCCGCTGGATAAGGTGGCAGAGCGCAGACACCGTGAGACATCTGATCAGAGATGGCGGATCAGCGGCGTGATTCCGAAAATCGGCCCTCTCCGGAAGCCCTGCTCGAAGCGGCGCGCCGCGAAGAGCGGCGCATCGGCAAGCTCAAAATCTTCGTCGGCGCCGCGCCAGGCGTCGGCAAGACCTACGAGATGCTCCAACAGGCGCACGCGCGCAGGAAAGACGGTTACGATGTCGTCATCGGCATCGTAGAAACGCACGGCCGCAGGGAGACCGAGGCGCTCGTAAGCGGCCTGGAAACCGTTCCGCGACGGCACATTGAATACAAGGGCCAACTTCTTCAGGAGATGGACCTCGACGGCATCATTGCCCGCCATCCGCAGATCGTTCTCGTCGACGAACTCGCTCACACCAACGCCGAAGGCAGCCGCCATCCGAAGCGCTACCTCGACGTCGAAGAGCTGATGAGTAACGGCATCGACGTCTACACAACGGTCAATATCCAGCATATCGAAAGCCTCAACGACGTAGTCGCCCAGATCACGCATGTGCGCGTGCGCGAGACGGTGCCGGACGCCGTGTTCGATCGTGCCGATGCGGTCGAACTAGTTGATCTCACGCCCGACGATCTAATTCAGCGCCTCAAGGAAGGAAAAGTCTACGTTCCCAAGCAGGCCGAGCGCGCGCTGGAGCATTTCTTCTCGCCGGCCAATCTGACGGCGTTGCGTGAGCTCGCATTGCGCCGCACCGCAGAGCGGGTCGACGAGCAATTGCTCGCGGAAATGCAGGCCCACGCGATCCAAGGTCCCTGGGCAGCGGGAGAGCGCATTCTCGTTTGCATCAGCGAGGACCCGCGCGCCGCCGGCCTTGTCCGCTACGCCAAGCGGCTCGCCGACCGCCTGCATGGGCCCTGGGTCGCGCTCTATGTCGAGGGCCGCCGAGCCGTTCAGCTTTCCGAAGAGCAACGCGACCGGATTGCCGACACGTTGCGGCTCGCCGAAGCCCTCGGCGGCGAAGCGGTCACGCTGCCTGCCAGTGATCGGCGCATCGCCGACGATGTGATCGGCTACGCCCAATCGAACAATGTGACCCAAATCGTGATCGGGAAATCGACGCGCACGCGCTGGTTCGAGATCCTTCACGGCTCCGTAGTCCACGATCTCGCACGCCGCTCGGGCAATATCAGCGTCCACGTCATCGCCGGCGACACGGTTTCCGGCCAGCCGATTCCAAAAAAATCGCTCCGCGCCGCCGAGCTCGACAAGGCGTTAAATCCTAAACCCTATGTCGCGGCGCTGACGGCTGTGGCCGCGGCGCTCGGATTTGGCAAATTGATCAACGCGTGGATCGGTGCTGCCAACAGCGATCTGGTGTTTCTTACGGCAATCGTTGCCGTGGCGGTTCGATACGGTCTGTGGCCATCGCTGCTGGCAAGTGTCGCGTCCTCACTCGCCTACAACTACTTCTTCCTGCCGCCGATCTACACGTTCACCATCACCGATCCGACCAACGTCGCGGCGTTTGCTTTTTTCACCCTCGTCGCCATCATCGTTTCCAGCGTCGCGGCGCGCGGCCGCACCCAGGCCATGGCGGCAATGGACCGCGCCCGCACCACCGAGTCGCTCTATGCGTTCAGTCGCAAACTCGCCGGCGCCGGAACGCTCGACGATGTTCTGTGGGCGACGGCCTACCAAACCGCGCTGATGTTGAAAGTGCGGGTCGTCCTGCTGCTGCCGGAAGACGGCAAGATTACTGTGAAGGCGGGTTATCCGCCGGAGGACATCCTCGATGACGCCGATCTCGCCGCGGCGACCTGGGCCTGGGAGAACGATCGTGCGGCGGGACGCGGCTCCGATACGCTACCGGGCGCCAAGCGCCTGTTCCTGCCGATGCATACCGGACGCGGCGCCATCGGCGTCATGGGCATAGACAGTGACAAGCCTGGTCCCCTTTTCACGCCCGATCAGCGGCGACTGCTCGACGCGCTGGGGGACCAGGGAGCGCTCGCGATCGAGCGCGTCAAACTGGTCGAGGACATGGACCGGGTCGAGCGCGTCGCGGAAACCGAGCGATTGCGCTCAGCGCTTCTTACCTCGATTTCCCATGACCTCAAGACGCCGCTTGCCGCTGTGCTCGGGTCGGCGGGGACGCTGCGCGATCTCGCGGAAAAGCTGTCCACCAGCGAGAAAGCGGATCTCCTGGGAACGATCATCGACGAATCCGAACGGCTTAATCGGTTCATCGCCAACCTGCTCGATATGACCAAGCTCGAGGCAGGCGCCGTTACCCCGAATGTCGCTCTTCACGATCTCGGCGAGATCGTCGGCAGCGCATTACGCCGCGCCAGCCGGATCCTCTCGCACCACCAAGTCGAACTGGAGCTGGCGCCGGATTTGCCGATGTTGGAACTCGACGCGGTGTTGTTTGAACAAGTCCTGTTCAATCTTCTCGACAACGCCGCGAAATATGCTCCGCCGGAAACGACGATCCTCATCCAGGGCTGGCAGACCGCCGACGCCGTCTGCCTGCGGGTTCTCGACGAAGGAAGCGGCATCCCTGCGGCCGACCTCGAGCACATTTTCGATAAGTTCTATCGGGCGCAGAAAACGGATCAGGTTCGTGCCGGCACCGGGCTCGGTCTGGCCATCTCGCGAGGTTTCGTGGAAGCCATGCACGGCACCATTGTGGCAGCGAACCGCGCCGATCGGACCGGCGCGATGTTCACGATCAGTCTGCCGATCCCTCGCGAACGGCAACGCTTGGATGTCGCCGCATGAGTGCAGCTCCGCTCCGCGTCCTGGTGGTCGATGACGAGCCGCCCATTCGCAAGCTCCTGCGCATGGGCCTTACTGCGCAGGGGTATCACGTTGTCGAAGCTCCCAACGGCAAGACCGCACTTGATCTTTTAGGCCAAGCCCCGGATCTGATCATTCTCGATCTTGGTCTGCCCGACATTGAGGGACACGAGTTGCTCCGAACGATCCGCGCCCGGAACGAAAGTGTTCCTATCGTCGTCTTGTCGAGCCGCGGCGACGAGGCTGGCAAAGTCCAAGCACTCGACTTCGGCGCCGACGATTACGTCACCAAACCCTTTGGCATGGACGAACTTCTGGCCAGGATGCGTGCTGCGCTCCGCCACCAGTTGCAGACCCATGGCGAACGGCCGGTGTTCCGGGTTGGCGATCTATCAGTCGACCTCGTTCGTCGCATCGTCAAAGTCGGCGAAACGGAGGTCAAGCTTTCGCCGAAGGAATACGAACTTCTGCGCGTGCTGGTTCAGCACGCAGGCAAAGTGCTCACGCATAAGTTTCTGCTCGGAGAGTTGTGGGACGATTTGACCGACGCCCAGTATCTGCGGGTCTATGTGCGACAACTTCGCCAAAAGATTGAACGCGACCCCGAACGACCTCAATACATTCTTACCGAAACAGGTATCGGCTATCGGCTGCGCGCTCCCGACTGATTGTCCGCACGCACGCTCCAACCATCGCTTTGAGCTCTCCTTGCCGCCGAGAAACCGCACCATTTAGCCGCTCCATCGCTCCGAACGATATGATCGCCGTTGGTAGCCGCCGAGAAACAGAAGCTTCTGCTGGAGCTTGCTCAGAAGGGCGCATCGATTTTTGGCGTGCGGCCGGATCACGTCTTTGCCGAACTGACCAAGCGCGAAGAACTCGGATCAACCGGCATGGGCGACGGGGTGGCAATCCCGCACGCCAGATTTCAACAAGTCACCAAACCATACGGGATGCTTGTTCGCCTCAAGAAGCCGCTGGCCTTCGACGCCGTCGACGGCAAGCCGGTCGATATTGTTTTCCTGCTTCTGCTTCCGGAGACTGCTAAAGGTGAGCAACTCAGTGCTTTGGCCTTGATCGCACGCAAACTCAGAGATCCGGCAATCACGGCAGCACTCCGGCATGCTCGTGATAGCGCTGAAATGTACCGCGCGCTAGCGACGGACTGAACTTCGGACGAAAATTCGGTCACAATCGCGACCTCTCTTTCGTGCCCATATTGGGCGCTGACGTTAGGATGACAAAGCGCGATGGAGAAGGAACCCAACAAATGGCCGATGAACTCGTTCTCTACACCAATCCAATGTCCCGGGGCCGGATCGCGCGGTGGATGCTCGAAGAAGTCGGCCAGCCTTATCGGACCGAAGTGCTCGACTACGCCACCACCATGAAGGCACAACCCTATCTCTCGATCAATCCGATGGGCAAAGTACCGGCACTTCGCCACGGCGACGCAGTGGTGACGGAGACCGCGGCTATCTGCGCCTATCTCGCCGACGCGTTTCCGCAAGCGCGTCTCGCGCCCCCACCGGGCGATCGGCTCCGGGCTCCTTATTATCGGTGGATGTTCTTCTCGGCAGGCCCGGTCGAGGCGGCGGTCAGCAATAAGGCTCTCGGCTTCGTTGTGCCGCCGGAGCGCGAACGAATGATCGGTTATGGGCGCATCGAGCACGTGATGAAGGTGCTCGAGCAGGCCGTGTCGCACGGCAATTACCTGGCGGGTGACAGCTTTACTGCCGCCGATCTCTATGTCGGCTCGCAGATCGGTTACGGCCTGATGTTCGGAACGATCGAGAGACGCCCCGCTTTCGAGCAATACTGGCAGCGGATCAGCACCCGCCCGGCTTGCATCCGAGCGAAGGAACTCGACGACGCGCTGATGCCGCCGCAGCCGGCCGCCCGCTGAACAAACCGAAAAAGAGTTAATGGGGATTAGGGATATTCGCCTCGGCGATCCCCAGGCGCCTCGAGAAATTCAGCAGATATCGTGACACGTTTTACGCTAGCGCCACCAATATGCTCCTCGAAAGAAGTGGATGGCAGCAACCTAAGGGAGTAAACTTGTTGCGCGTATATTACGCAAAGTTCATCTCGGGAGTGTGTGAGCGTTGAAGCGGGGCGAAATTCCTTCCATCGGCGGACTGACATCCTTTGTCTCGGCCGCTCAACATGGAAGTTTTACGCGCGCAGCCAAGGAACTCAATCTGACGCAGGGCGCGATCAGTCGACAGATTCATGAGCTCGAAAACCATCTTGGCGTGCGGTTGTTCGAGCGCATACGGCAGCGCGTGATCTTGACCGATGGCGGCAGGATCTATCTTGCGCACGTTAAGCGGGCGCTGGACGATCTCGCCATTGCAACCCGGAAGGTCGTGGCGCTTTCGGACAGTTCGATCCTCAATCTCGTGACGCTTCCGACATTCGCATCGCGCTGGCTGATCCCGCGGCTGCCCGATTTTCAAAAAAAGCATCCGCGCATATTGGTCCATCTAACGACGCGCCAACAGCCGCTCGACATTGCACTTGAGCCTTTCGACGCCGTGGTCTATTTCGGCGCGCCAAATTGGCCCGGCACCATTTCACATCATCTCATGGACGCGGAGATGGTCGCCGTCTGCAGCCCGGCGCTGAAAGCCAAAAGCGCGATCAAAAAACCGGCCGACGTCGCCAAATTTCCGCTTCTGCATCAGATGGCGCGGCCGACCCGCTGGGCGGAATGGATGGCGGAAGCCGGCGTGCCGCACGACAGACCGTTGCTCGGCCATACCTATCAGCTTGCCATGCTCTCGCAGGCGGCGGTGGCCGGGCTCGGCATCGCGCTGCTGCCGCGCTATCTCGTCGAGCAAGAGCTCGAGGACGGAAAGTTGGAGATCGTCGGCGGCCATTTCCTCAAGGCGATGACCACCTATTATCTGATCGTTCCCGAATCGCGCGCGAGCTCGACCCCGCTCCGGGCATTCACCAAATGGGTGATTGACGAGGCCCAGGCGTGGACCAGCAGCAACGGCGCCTTTGCACGTCCCGCCAAGGCGAACGGACACTTGTCAATCGCACCAGGCGCGGAGTGAGATTGCGCCACTGACGGCGAGTCTTTTCATGGGAGCCGCATCAACGGCTCGCCGACACGAATTCCCGCACCTTCCCGCGCGCCGTCGCATAATGCGCAGCCATCCGGAGCAAACAGAATCGCCGTGGAGCCGTGCTGAAACCAGCCTAATTCTTGACCTTTAACAAAGCGAGCGTCGCAGTCGAACACGTTCGGTCCGCGGTATTTCAGATTCAACAGAACGTCAAGAAAGTGCAGGCGAATGCTCGCGACGAGGACGGCTGCGACCAGGACCAGCGTCACTCTGTGGCCGGTCGCCGTGAGTGTCATCGTCACCACCGCGCGTTCGTTCTTGCAGAACAGCCGCTCGACCCGCTTGAGCGCAATCGGATTGACGTTCCAGGTGTCGCCCGAGACGTAGATCACCTTGTCGATCTGGCAATCGTGCGGAGCATGGAAGCGATGATACATGCTCGATGTCAGGCGCAGCGTCGCATAGCGGCCGTTGCGGTAAGCCTCGACCAGATCGCGGTCGTGCAGCAGGTCGGTGAGCGTGTAAGGAAAGCCTTTGGCCTGGTAGAGCGTCGTCCCCGCGATCGCCCCACAGGCGCCGACAATGGCGTCGCTTGGACTCACCAGAATTTCCGGCGTCCCGTCGATCGGACGTGCGCCGTCCTTCAGTTCGCGAGTGAAGCAATCGTGCATGCTGCGAAAATGCGACTTCTTCGCTTCCCGCAGGTCGAGGTCCGAGAAAAGCCGCCACGCGCCGATCGAGAGGTCGCGCACCAGAGGCTGCTCGATCTGGCTGAACCATCCTATGAATTGCGTCGCCAGACGGCGTGGAATCCGGTTCGTGAGCAGGAAATTGATATCCTCCTGCTCGAACACGCGGAGAATTTGGGCTCGCACCGTCATGGCAGTGTAACCTCTTGCAGGTAAACCGCGATTCGATGGAATGGGGCAAAACGACTCTTGCTTTCTATGGGCTTGGCGCCGCAGCGCTGACGACCTCGCTGGTGAAGCTGCGACGCCGGCTTGAACTCTCGCAGGCCAAGCACCGTTCGCTTGCCGGCCATGCACGAATCGCCCGGAGGCTTGCAGCCTTCATTCCTTTCTACGAGTACGACGATCGGCAATTCTTTTGCTCCGACGGCGCGTCCGAGGAGACCGCCGCGCGGCGCCGCGCCGGTTTTGCCCGGCTTTCGTCCCTCTACAAGACGCGTTTCGCCGAAACCATCAAACGTACGGCCGAGGCCAGCGAAACGATTTCCGATCTGCAATTTACTGATGCGTATCGGGTACCGTTCCAATACAGCCGATACGTACGGACGAACCTGCCGAGCGCCGCGTTCGCGCAATCGACCGATGGCGTGACGGTCACGGACCTTGACGGCAACCGCTTCTACGATCTTAGCGGATCGTACGGCGTCAACGTCTTCGGCTACGACTTCTACAAGGGCGCGATCGAGCGCGGGGCGGCGCGCGTGCGCGAACTTGGTCCGCTGCTCGGCTCCTACCACCCGGTGATCATCGAGAACGTAAAGCGCCTCCGGGAGATTTCGGGCCTCGATGAAGTGTCCTTCCATATGTCGGGCACCGAAGCGGTGATGCAAGCTGTAAGGCTCGCGCGCTACCATACGGGCCGATCCCACCTCGTCTGCTTCTGCGGCGCCTATCACGGATGGTGGGGCGACGTGCAGCCGGGGATCGGAAATCCCTTGCCGGCCCATGAAACCTACACGCTCAAGGACTTTTCGGAAGATTCCCTGCGCGTGCTTCGGACGCGCCGCGATATCGCCTGCGTGCTCATCAATCCGCTGCAGGGATTGCACCCGAACGCGTCGGCGCCGGCCGAACTCCTCGCTCGTCGACAGCGCACGGAACGCCCACTTCGATAAGGCGGCTTATACGGATTGGCTCAAGCGCCTGACGGCGGTCTGCAGCGAGCAAGACATCGTTCTCATTTTCGACGAGGTCTTCCTCGGTTTTCGCCTTGCCGAAGGCGGCGCCCAGGAATATTTCGGCGTCCGCGCCGATCTGGTCACTTACGGCAAGACACTTGGCGGCGGGCTCCCGATCGGCGTCGTATGCGGGCGCCGGGATTTGATGAGGCGTTTCCGCGATGACCGCCCGGCCGACATCTGCTTTGCCCGCGGCACGTTCAATTCGCATCCCTACGTCATGGCGGCGATGAACGAATTCCTGCGCCATCTCGAGACGCCGGACGTCAAAACACTTTACCGCGATCTCGATCAGACTTGGAATGAAAGAGCACGACAGCTGAACGAGCGACTGCGGGAGGAATCTCTGCCGGTCAAGGTCGAGAACATGTCCTCGGTTTGGACGGTCTGTTACTCGCAGCCGTCCCGTTACAATTGGATGCTGCAGTATTATCTGCGCGCCGAAGGCTTGGCGCTGAGCTGGGTCGGTACCGGCCGGCTGATCTTCAGCCTCAACTATACGGACGCCGATTTCGCCGCGGTTGCCGATCGCTTCGTAGCCGCCGCGAAAGCCATGCAGCAAGACGGCTGGTGGTGGAACAATCCGGCTTTGACGAATAAATCGATCAAACGGGCCATACTCAAGGAAATGATCGCGCACAGACTGCGTTCTCCGCGCGATCAATGAATTCATCAGTCCCAAGTCGAAGCGATCGGTCCGATACGTTCAGCTCGGCCGCGGAACCTCTTCGACGTCTTCCTCGTCCCAATCCACCATACCGATGCCCGGGTCGATCAGCTCACCGCGCAGCAATGCCAGCGGCGCTTTGTGGTAAAGTTTGATGTCGTGAAACGGATCGGTCAGGATTTTCGTGGCCCACACCAACCCGGTCTGGACGTCGCGGATGACGAATAAATGCACGGTGCGAAACAGCACGCCGCCGATGCCGAGGGCAAGCCAAACGATCGCGACATGGCGCACAAAATCGGCCTTGCCGGCCGGCGGCGAAAAAATGCCGAAGAACGTTGGACTAAAATAAAGCGGCAGCGGCGACAGCGCCCAGATTGTCAACAACACGACTTTGCGCCGTAGATTGTAGCCGACCTTGATCTGTTCCTTGTATTCGTGGCTGGCGCGGTTCACCACGTCGTAATCCTTCGGCTCAAAGAAGAAATGCCCGGTCTGGCGCGTGGTCATCGCCACAAGCCAGCCGGCCAGAGCCGAAACCGCGGGATCCTTGAAAATCATCACATAGGAAAACAAGAAGCTTATCGCGCTGACGAGGTGAAGAGATTGATTGATCCGGCTGTGATGATAGTACCGGTGATCGTCCCATCGCTGGGTTCGCAGAGCTTCACGAAAGCTGTCCATTGTTCTCCCCGTCCTGCGGTTATCAGTTCTGGATATGGCGATTCGGTGAATCTCTCGTGACAGAAGATCCTTGGCCGGGCGGCCGGCCAAGCGGAAAATCGGCGTCGCCCGATCGAGGATCAGCCGGCTCGCGCCATCGGATTGGCGTCGCGCGCGCGGTTTGTCCCGCCTTCTTTTGAAAACCGGATCAACGAGAAATGGCCAAAAGGCGGCATGGCGCGCCGCTCGACAAGGCGCATGCCCGAGGTGCGCTCTGCCCACCGCGCGTAGCGCACAAAAGAAAATTCCGTGCGCCAGCCGAGCTTGCGTGCGGCTGGCTGGAACCAATGTTCGAGCGAGCGACGCAATCCAGCCTCGGCGCCGACACGGCTGACCAGCACAATTTCGCCACCCGGCTTCAACACGCGGGCGAACTCGTCGAGCGTCGCCTCGGGATTGGGCACCGTGGTGATGACATATTGCGCGACGATCACGTCGAACGAGGCGTCGGGGAAGGACAGATGCTCGGCATCCATCACCCACAGACCTTCCACATTTGTCAGGCCAAACTCTGCGACGCGCTCCTGCGCCTTGCGCAGCATCGGTTCGGAGAGATCAACGCCGCAGAGCTGGCAATCCCGGCTATAGTGCGGAAGCGATATGCCGGTCCCGACGCCGACCTCAAGGATTCGGCCGCCAACGCGCTCGGCGGCCGCAATTGCGGCATGCCGTCCCCGCTCGAAAACCGCACCGAAGACGAGATCGTAGACCGGCGCCCATCGTGCATAGGCCTTGGTGATCGTCTGTGTATCCAAGTCCGCTTCCGTTAGCGTGCTCATGCATAGCCCTTGTGTTGCGATACTCTGTTAGCCGTGCGCGGTTTCGGTCATCGTCACTGCCATCTCCGGTTCGGGATTGCCGCCCGTTGCGACTCTCCGAACATGGCCGACGAATTGGCGTGCGCTGTTTTCCCACGAGTAGCCCAGCGCGAATGCACGACAGGCGTCGCGCGAAACGTTCAGCGCCCCCAAGCAGGCGGCCCGAAGGTCCTTGTTTAAAACCCCAATCGGATTGTTGCCGATAACGTCCATGGGCCCGGTGACTGGATAAGCTGCGACGGGCACACCGCTGGCGAGTGCTTCCAGTTGCACGATGCCGAACGTATCGGTCAGGCTCGGGAACACAAAAACGTCCGCGCTGGCCAGATGCGACGCAAGAATCCCGTTGTCTAAAAGACCGAGAAATTTGGTCTCGGGATATTTGCGTTTGAGTTCCGCCTCCTGCGGCCCTGTGCCGACGATGACCTTTGTTCCAGGCAGATCGAGGGAGAGGAACGCATCCAAGTTCTTCTCAACCGCGACCCTGCCCACGCTCATGAAGATCGGCCGCGGAAGGCCGAGATCGAAGGCGCGATCGGGCCTGAACAGATCGACGTCCACGCCGCGGGTCCACATGCCGAGATTATTGAACCCCCGCTCACTCAGTTCGCTCATGAGCGACGGAGTTGCCGCCATCGTCACGGTTGCACCGGAATGAAACCATCGCAGAGCCGCATAGATCCATGCACTCGGGATCGGCGATCTCGCCGAGATGTATTCGGGAAATCGCGTCGTATAGCTCGTTGTAAAGGGGCGGCCGCGCCGTCTGCAGTATGCCCGCACCGCGAAACCGATCGGACCTTCCGTTGCGATGTGGATCGCGTCGGGCCTTATCTCTCCAATTCGCTCAGCTATACGCTTGCGGCTCGGCAAAGCGAGCCGCAGACCGGGATAAGTCGGCACCGGAAAAGACGGGAACCTCTCAGGCGACAGGAACTCAATTGTAACGCCAAGCGCGCTCGCGGCCCGCGCCAAGGAGCGCAGGGTTCGCACGACGCCGTTCACCTGCGGGGGCCAAGCGTCCGTCGCGACAAGAACCCTCATCGGATGGCTTCCGGCCGGCGTTGGCCGACCATGTTGTTGTCGAATCGCATGCGACAACAATTGCCATTTCATGTCTCAATCGTGTGACGGTCACAGTATCGGCACGATGTCCGCCCATAAGCATTCCGTTACATTGTTGTTACAAACAAATGAAAAGTTGCGGCCGCGAATCGTTGAACGGAGCCGCTCCAGACGCTCATCACCACAAGCTGAAATCAAACGTGACGAGCACCAATACGCAGACGATTACTCCCAGATTCAGCCGAAAGTGGATCAGCGTCGTCATCAGTCTCTTGATCGTCAGCGTTGCCGCTGTCGTACTCTTCTACCTGTTAAGGGATATCGACTTAAGCAAAGTGGTCGCGGCGCTTCGAGCGCAATCCTTGCGCAAGATTCTGCTGGCCGGCGTCTTTGTTGTCGCAGGCTACATTACGCTGACGTTCTACGACTATTTCGCGCTGTACACGATTGGCCGACGCAAGGTTCCGTTCCGGGCCGCCGCATTTGCCAGCTTCACGAGCTACACGATCGGCCACACGCTTGGCGCCGCGGTCGTGACCGGCGGCATGGTTCGGCTGCGTGTCTATTCCGTCTGGGGATTGAACGTGGTCGATATTGCAAAGATCGCATTCGTCACGGGAATGACTTTTTGGCTCGGCAACGCGTTCGTCCTCGGCGGCGCTTTGTTATATGCGCCGGAGGCCGCAAGCATCGTCGATCACTTGCCGTTATGGGTCAATCGGACCGTCGGACTTTCAGGACTGTGCGCGATCGTCTGCTATCTGATCTGGCTCGCGCCGCGACCGCGAGTTGTCGGCCGCTCGGCCTGGAAGATTGTTTTGCCCAATCTCAGATTTACTCTCGTGCAGATCGTCATAGGGGCACTTGACCTGAGCTTCGTGACGCTCGCGATGTACGCGCTGTTGCCGATAAAACCTGACGTCGATTTCGCGACGGTGGTTGTGGTCTTTCTGACCGCGACGCTGGTCGGAACCATCAGCCATGCTCCCGGCAGCCTCGGCGTCATTGAGGCAGGGATGCTCATTGGCCTGCCTCAATTTCACAAAGAGGAGCTCCTTGCGTCGCTGCTGACGTTTCGCGTCCTCTATTTCTTGATACCGCTACTCTTCGCCACGCTCATGCTGGGCCTGCGCGAACTCCGGCTGGTCGCTCGACCTAGAAGTGACCGTCGCGACCCTCACGATCCGAACGCGTGGCGCGACGCAGCTCCTTAAATCGCGCTCGAGCTTACCGGACGTCACGGGTTTTCCACTGTAAACTTTGTATCAGGGATATGCTCGCGTTAAGCTTCCTTGCGTGAATTGGGGCTGACAGTGAGTACGAGAGGTATGGCTCCAAGTTCCCCGATCGGGTACCCCGGAACACGCGTTCTGGCGGCAGCCGCACTGGTCTGTGTTGCCTCCGTCGCCACCGCGCCTCGCTATGCCGCAGCCGAAACCATCGAAGCGGCGCTGGCTCACGCCTACGAGAACAATCCTCAACTCAATGCGCAACGCGCTGTGGTGCGCCAAAACGATGAAGGGGTAGCGCAAGCGCTCTCCGGCTATCGCCCGTCCCTTACAGGAAACGCGAGCATTGGAAGGCAATACACCAACACTCAGGAGGTTTTCCCTCCAATCCCCGGCACGGCCCTGTCGCAGAGCACGGCGGTCAACATCAAAGGTCCGACCACGCCGCGCTCGGTGGGAGTGACGGGGTCGCAGACGCTTTTTAATGGCGAAGAGACCGCCAACAAGGTGCGTGCAGCCGAATCGCAGGTGTTCGCCGCCCGCGAGACCCTGCGAGTCATGGAACAATCGGTGCTGCTCGCAGCCGCCACGATCTACATGGATGTGTCCCGCGATTCAGCAAATCTTGACGTGCAGCAAAACAACATCCGCGTCTTGCAGCGCATGCTCAAGGACACGCGCGACCGGTTTGCGGCCGGCCAAATAACGGCAACCGACGTCGCCCAGGCTGAGGCTCAATTGGCCGCGGGCGAAGCCAGCCTCCACGCGGCGGAGTCCACGCTGATGACCACGAGGGCCAATTATCGGCGCATTATCGGCGACGATCCCGTCAACCTCGCCCCGGCTTCGCCGGTCGAGCGGTTTTCGCCACCGACACTCGCCGCCGCGATTGCGGCCGGTATCGCGCAAAATCCTTCTGTGACTGCTGCACTCTACGGTGTCGATGTTTCCCTTCTCCAGGTGAAGATCGCCGAAGGAGCATTGTGGCCAACCCTCGTCGCCCAGGGCAACATTCAGCGGGCTTGGGACTCCAACATCACGACTCCCAAACTGTTCACACAATCCGTGATGCTGAATCTTTCCGTCCCGATCTACCAGGGCGGCACGGAATACTCGTCCATTCGCCAAGACAAGGAGGCGGTCGGGCAGCGGCGCCTCAACGTCGATCAGGTTCGCGATCAAACTCAGGCCGACGTGGTTGAGGCTTGGGGACAGTTGCAAGCGGCGAAAGCACAGCTTGAAGCCGCCGTGCGTCAGGGCGACGCCTCGGAAAGAGCCCTCACCGGTGTTCGCAATGAGGCGCTTGCCGGTCAGCGCACGACGCTCGACGTGCTCAATGCCCAGCAGGCTCTCGTGAACGCGCGGGTCAACCTCATCATTGCTCAGCATGATCAGGTCGTTGCGTCCTACAGTCTGCTATCGGCTGTCGGCCGGTTGTCAGCGCAGGTGCTCGGGCTGCCAGTCGCGATCTACGATCCGGCGGTACACTACCATCAGGTGCGCGACGCCTGGTTCGGCCTGCGCACGCCGAGCGGCCAGTAATCGGGCCATCGAGTCCTGCCTCACCCTCTCATCACGACGAAACGGCACGGACTGGTCTGGCGTCGCGAACCGACCTGTATTCTTGCTCCACAAGCCCGCGCAAATTTTCGCGTTATGAAATTCCGGGTTATACTGGTACCTGTCATCTACCGGTCGCTGGCTCATCAATTCATTGCCAGTCCTACCCAAAACCAACCAAACGCCAGCCTAACTAATTGAGCCGCCGTGCGATCGACCCTCTCGCCAATTCCTCCCCGCATCCGTCTACGGATTGGCGTTACCGGCCATCGCGTGCCGCCAAAGCTACCGTCGGATTCAGAGACGGCGGTGCGTGCTCTGCTCGATCGCATCCTCGCGGTGATTGTCAAAACGGCAGGCGAAACTCACAACGGAATATGCCGCCTGCACCGAGCAACCTGCTGCTCCGGGCCCTTGCGAATTTGCCATTATCTCTTCGCTCGCCGAAGGTTCGGACCGACTCGTCGCTGAGGCGGGATTGGCGGCGGGGTTCCGGCTCGAAGTGGTTCTTCCGGTTGGCCGCACGGAATACGCCCGCGATTTCACCACCCAGATATCGCAGGCTGCGTTCCAAAACCTCCTCGACCGTGCCTCAGCGGTATTTGAATTGGATAGTGCTCCGGAAGATCGCCCCCGGGCCTACGAGGCGGCCGGATTCGTCATGCTCGCGAACATCGATGTCCTCATTGCGATCTGGGATGGCAATGACGCCGCCGGGATCGGCGGCACCGCGCAAATCGTCAGCCGCGCGCTGGCCGACGGAATCCCCATCGTCTGGATCGAACCAGCTAACCCGAATGCAATACGATTATCGTGGTCGCCCGCCGGCGACGTTCCTCCGGCAAATTCGAGCGCGCGGCCGAAGGAAACGTTCCGACGTGCCGACGATGCCGCACTGGCGCGCGCAATCGACGAAATCGTCTGCCCGCCTCGGCGGGGCGAAGCTCGAAAAGCGTTGAAGCTCTATATGGAAGAAACCGAGCGACGTTGGAACTTTTGTCCCTGGTATCCGCTACTTTTGCTCCTGGCCGGACGCGCACCGCGTCGGACAGATTTTCATTTCCGACAATCGCTGATCGATTCCCGGGAGCAGTGGAGAAAATTCTTGGCGGTTATGCCGCCGGACCGGGCGCAGCGCCCTGC
Organism: uncultured Alphaproteobacteria bacterium; assembly: GCA_963759705.1. Lineage (GTDB taxonomy): Bacteria > Pseudomonadota > Alphaproteobacteria > Rhizobiales > Xanthobacteraceae > BOG-931. The sequence continues at coordinate 81,748 of CAVXAK010000023.1, read as the reverse complement.
AATCGAAAATATTTTACTGCCTGCATTCAGCGCTGCGGACCATCTCGCGGTTTATTACTCGCTTGTTTATCGTAGTACCTACGTGTTCAATTTTCTTTTCGCCGCCGTCGCTGTCGCGCTTGCGCTAGGCGGGGTGTTTACGCATGACCCGACCACCAAGAGCTATTTGGTGCTCGCGGAGCTTGCGACCATTATCGCAATTCTGATCACGTGGCTGCGGGGCTACCGGATGCAGTGGCATCGGCGCTGGCTCGAATACCGCCGTCTCGCCGAATGTCTTCGTCATATGCGCATTTTGGCGCCTGTCGGCTCCGAAGGGCCTCTCGATCGTCCCGGCCGCAGCCTCGACGTCGACGAACAGGATTGGGTCAATTGGTATGCCTGGACCGTGCGGCGTCTGCTTCCGCTGCCCGATCGCGCCGTCGATCCGGCCTACCTTGGGGCGCTGCGCGAGGCCGTGCGTTCTGGGGAAATTGCCGGCCAGATTGAATACCACACGACGAACGCCACCCACATTGCCAAGCTCGAACCTCGACTCCATCACAGTGGGCAGGTTTTGTTCGGCATCACGGGAGCCCTCTGCATAGCGTATCTCGGCTTTGACTGGTTCGGCGGTCTTCCGAGCATGGCGCAGCCACACCGAGATTGGATTCTCGGCGCCTTTACCTTTTTCACTGCGCTGCTTCCGACGCTCGGAGCCGCGCTCGGCGCGATCTATGTCCAGGGCGATTTCAAGACGGTCGCCGAGCAATCCAAGCGAACCGCGCAGCGGCTCGCCGCCATCGACAAGATCCTCGCCGACGAGCCGTTGGTTTTTGCCAGGCTTGCCGACCGCATCGAAAAGACTTCGGATGTCTTGATGTCAGACCTTATGGAATGGCAAACCGTTTTCCGCACGCGGCCCCTGTCCCTGCCCGCCTGATGCAAGAACAGATCAACAAGGCGCAATGCCCATGACCGGAGCAGCAGCATCAAGCCCCATCGAGAGCTCGCGCGACCGTCATCTGTTCGGGCCGGGTCCCAAGCGGCTGCTCGCGCTCGACGGCGGCGGCGTCCGGGGCGCTCTCACCGTCGCTTTCCTGGAGCGTATCGAAACCCTTTTCAGCGAACATTACGGTAAGGACGTTCGTCTCGGCGATCACTTCGATCTCATCGGCGGAACCTCGACGGGCGCCGTCATTGCCGGTGCACTCGCGCTTGGCTATCGAACGGAGCAGGTGAAGCACTTCTATCTCAAGCTCGCGCCCTATGCGTTCAAGCGTCAGCGCTGGGCGATCCCTCTGCTGCAGGCAAAGTTCGACGCCCGCGGCCTGCGCGCGCAGATCGAAGACGTCGTTGGCAACCGCGTCCTGTCGAGCGAAGAGCTGATCACCGGATTCGCCATCATCACCAAACGGATGGATACCGGCAGCCCCTGGATCATCTCGAACAACCCGCGCGCGCCTTATTGGGAAGACGGCGAGGATTACATCGGCAACAAGAGTTATCCACTCGTCAATCTGGTGCGCGCGAGTACCGCGGCGCCGCATTTCTTCGATCCTGAATTGCTTCCGATCAGCCAAAACCAAACGGTGCTGCCGGACTCCGTGGCGAAGCCGCTCAATGTGCCGTGGCCGGCTCGCGCGTTTCACGCGCTGATGCAACACATCGGCCTGCGCAGGAAAGTGAAGATCGATCCAAAAACCTACGGGCTGTTTGTCGACGGCGGCGTGACGCCGCACAACAATCCTTCGCTGGCACTCCTAAACCTGGCGACGCTGAGTCCTTTCCACATCAAGTGGACACCCGGAGTTGATCGCCTGACCGTGGTCTCTTTGGGCACCGGCACCTATCGGCCGCGACTGTCGTACGAGGCGCTCGGTTTCGCCCGCTTCACCAAGCTCGCCTTTCACGCCCTGCTGTCCCTGATGAGCGACGCCGAGGTTCTGGTGCTGGCAATGATGCAATGGATGGGAGACTGTCCAGCGCCCTGGCAGATCAATTCGGAAATAGGGACGCTTGCCGGCGACGCACCGCCCGGCGGCAAGATGTTTCGCTTCCTGCGTTATGATGTTCGGCTTGAGAAAGACTGGCTTGCGCGCGAACTCGACTACGTCGTTGACGATGACCTCCTGGCGCGCCTGCGCGGCATGGATGATCCGGGTGTCGTCGAAGAACTCTATAAAATCGGCGGATTGGCCGCCGCGAAACAGGTGAAAGCGGAGCACTTCTTTCCCTGATTGCAGCAAACACCGCTGCGAATGATCCCCCGAATGACTGCTCCGCTTGAGCGCTTCAACTCGCCGCGGCAATACAACAATTCAAGCGCGGAGTTGCCGTTTAGCAACACGCAGCGTTTTTTCGATTGCGTCGAAAAGGTCAGCGTTCCCAAAGCATTGACCGGGCAAGTCCCATCGCATCCCGCTTGAGTGCGGCACAGCTCGTTCGTTGACGAGCTAGATTAACCATGTGCAAAATATTCAAAATAAAGCACGGGTTGCGTCGGGTTGGGGGTTTTTATGTGGTGGCGTGTGTGGGTCGTCGGCATAGGTGTTGCCGGCCTTCTGAGCGCGTGCGCTGTCGTCGATCCGGTCGATAACCGATACGACACCATCAGCAGAAGTCTGGCAAAGTCCCGGAACGAATCGATCTTTTTGAATCTGGTTCGCGCCAGCCACGATTATCCGCTCAGTTTTGTCACCATAGCCAACGTGACGCCATCGCTTACGAATACGACCAACCTCGGCTTGCCGTCGTTTCTGCTTGGCCCCAGCCCGCACAACGTAGAGCCGACCTTCACCCCCGGGCGAGACTTCATTTTCGGCAACACGACGGCATCGAACACGACAGCCGTCAGCACGAACTTCAATGTCTCTACGCAGGAAACGAGCGCCTTCTATACGGGCTTTCTCAAACCGATCGACCTGCAGACCCTGAATTATTTCATTCGGCAGGGCTATCCGCGCGAGATGCTGTTTTGGCTGTTCACCGATTTGTTCGAGCTGACGCTGGCGGGCCGGATGGCGGGTTATCACTACAGCCCGCCGGATGACTATGGCTGCAACTCCGGCGATCCCAAGCACCGATGCTTCATCGATTGGGTCCACATCGCCACGCTGACCGGCCTCACCGTCGAGGAAGTCACCCAGCAAAAGTCGGGCGGCGGCAGTGCGGGAGGTGGAGGCGGCGGTGGACCAAAAGGAGGCGGCGGCGCTGGCGGGCCTAAGGGCGGCGGCGGTGGCGACAGCGGTGGAGGCGGCGGCGGGGGTGGCGGCAAGCCGTCGACGACCGCTTACTCGCGATTTTGCTTCAACCCGGTTCTGGCTCAGCAGGCAAAGGCCGCCATGCCGTCAGCACTGGTGGCAAAGCTGACCCAAGACTTGGACGTTCCAGTCAGGGCGGCGTTCGGCCCCACAACGCGATGTGGCGGCCCGTGGGATCCCGCGGCAGCCGCCGATCGTCCGCAACCCGACATCCTCCCCATCAAGGTCGGCCCGTTCACCTTCCGGATCGTTCCCCGTTCCGCATATGGCGTCTTTGAATTTCTTGGAAACCTCATGAAGGTGCAACGCGAGCACCTCTTGCCGTTACCCGACGCTTATATTCCGCCCGGTCGAGACGACGTGACCGAGCCGCCGGTCCTGGCGACGGTGCATGACGACCCCAATCTCATTTCGGTGATGCGGAATATCGGCGGCGAGTGTTTCGTGCATACGTGGTTCAACGACGGAGATTATTGCGTGCCCGAACAAGCCGCGACCACCAAGCGTATATTTGGTTTGTTGGCGCAACTCATCGCGATTCAGACGGCGGCCACCGACCTTTCGATCACGCCCGTCGTCCGCGTTCTCCAATAGCGAAAAGTCAACTTGTGCCGCAGGGCAAAAGGCCCGGATTGCGTCTACAAAGCAATCCGGGGGCAAAGGGCGCATGATCGTCTGAGCAGAAACAGTCAGGCGGCTTTAACGGCGATCTTCTTTTCCGACTTCTGGGCCTCGGCGCTCTTGGGCAGCGTCACCGTGAGCACGCCCTTTTTGAAGCTCGCTTCAATCTTATCAGTATCGACGCCATCGGGCACTTGGAATGTGCGCTCGAAAGAGCCGAAACTGCGTTCCCGGACATAATAGTCCTTCTTCTTCTCTTCCTTCTCGTCCTGCTTCTCACCCTTGATCGACAGGACGCCGTTGGCGAACTTCACGTCGACGTTCTTCTCGTCCATCCCGGCTAACTCGGCCGTGATTTCGTAGGCCTTGTCGGTCTCAGTCACATCGACAGCCGGTACCGCGCCAAAAGTCGCCTCAGCGCGTCGAAATGGCTCCACGTCGAAGAGGGAGTGGCGGAACGGCGAACGCCAGAAGCCGCCATCGAAATCTTCAAACACGCGGTCGATTTCCCGGCGAAGGCTTTCGAACGGCCGCCAAGCTTGCGGTACGGGCGCGGTTGTCTTCTCGGATTTCACAGGAACTTTCGTGGATATTTCAGCCATGACACGTTCTCCAATGCGATTGACCCCTTCTCAATTAGCCCCTGCCACACCATTCCACGTTGATATGCATCAAAGACGAAACAAGTCCGTTCGGCGATAAATTTCGCGCGAAGTCCAGGCCACTCCTTCTGAGACGTCAATCAAGTTGCTGAAATGATTGGCCGATATGAACGCACCCCTGTGAATGCACGATGACGTTGGAGGCAGACATGCAAATTCCCCCCGAAATCGAATACCAAGGCATGGCCGGGACCCCGGAAATTCAAGATGCCATCGAGAAGCACATCGCCGCGCTCGAAGAACGCTGGGGCCGTGTGACGGCGTGTCGGGTCGTGCTGAAAGGACCCGGGGGTCATCACCGTAAGGGCGGGCTTTATGAGGTCCACATTCGTCTTGCGCTGCCGGACGGGCGTCAGGTCAATGTGGAACGCACGCCGCCGGAGGATGAGCGGCGTTCCGATCTGACATTTGCCCTCAACGACGCCTTCAAGCGCGCGCGCCGGCAGCTCCAGGATCAGGTCCGCCGCGCCCAGGGACAGATCAAGCACCGCGATGGGCCTCCGATTGGAACAGTCGTTCGTCTCGATCCTCTCGGTGATTTCGGCTTCCTCGAAACCAGCAGTGGTCAGGAAATCTATTTCCATCGCAACAGTGTGCTCGACGATGGATTTTCCCGCTTGAGCGTGGGCTCTCGCGTGACGTTCGCCGAGGAGCAAGGGGATAAGGGCCCGCAAGCGTCGACCGTGCAGCTTCTCGGCAAGCACGGACTTCGCGTGTGACAACAGTCCAGCCTTGCGACAGCACCGACGCTGTTGCGGCTGTTGATCTCTCTCAATGCCGTCGTTCGCACGGGCCGATTATTCTTCGCTGGCTCAAATTGAAATGAGCGAGAAAGGCGTGCGCTATGAGGAAGTTCACAAGCTCTGTCTGCGCCGCAGCGATCGTTGCGGTGACGATTTTGAATACCATCGGACCGGCAGACGCGGGACCGTTCCCGGTTGATACTGCGACAAAGAGAGCGGCCGCCGGCGACGTCACAGATGTCCACTATTATCATAACGGTGGCGCCGCGTTTGCTGCTGCACTCGCATTGGGACTGATCGGAACCGCAATCGCTAGTCACTACTACTACTATCCGCCGCCCTACTATTATTATCCGCCGCCGCCACCATATTACTACGCGCCCTACGGGTATTGGGGTGGACCGCGCGTATTTTATCGCCCCCGTCCGATCTATCGCCATTACGTCGTGCGCCATTGGCACTACCGTTATCGTTAGAACGCCGATCGGCGCTCTAACGGAACATGATCTTTTCGGAAAACCGAGTTCCGCTTTTTCAGATCGTGCTTTGTTTCTTATGCGAGCTTCCGACGGCGTTCCTGCGGCGCGCCGATGTAAGCGCTGGCATTGTTCATGCCGCAGGCAATTGGGATTGTGTCGGCTTTCGCACGGGAAATCGTGCAAGAATGCCGATGACTTCCTGATCGGAAACCTGTCGAAAATCCCCATAGTAATATCCGATAGCGCCGAAGGCGTCGTGATGCTCAAGACACAGGATGTCGTCGGCCTCATCGCGCAATTCGGAAAGAGTTTCGGTCGGTGCGACTGGCACTGCGAGTACCAGCCGTTTCGGCTCACGCATGCGTGTGGCGCGCAGCGCAGCGCGTGTCGTCGCGCCGGTGGCGATACCGTCGTCGATCACGATGGCCGTGCGGCCACTGATGTCTGCGCGTTGGCGACCGGCTAAATAGCGCTCGCGCCGGCGTTCAATCTCGGCGAACTCCGCATCGCAAACTGCTTTGAACTGGGCATCGTCAATGCCTGCTTCGCGGATGACATCCTCGTTGCGCACGGCGATGGACGCTCCTCCGTCCACGATCGCCCCCATCGCCAATTCCGGCTGGAACGGTACGCCGACTTTGCGGACAAGAATCAAATCAAGCGGCGCATCGAGCGCCAAGGCCACCTCCGCCGCTACTGGAACACCTCCGCGCGGAAGCGCCAGGACGACCGGTTTTTGCTCTTTGTATTTGGCAAGCGCAGTTGCCAGCTGTCTGCCCGCGTCGGAGCGATCTCTGAACGGCATACGCCACCTCCTCCCAAGATGCCGGCCGACCCTGCAAAATGATATGCCGAATTTACATGGAGTCCGATTGATTTCGATCAATATTCATTTTGCCCAAATGAACGACCTTATGTGCTCCGAAATTGTGATGGACAAACGAATAGTGCCGCCTTTCGCGCCATCGAAATGTTCGCATCCGTAATTTCCCTTAGGGCCAAGACCTGAATGTTTTGCTGCATCGCATCACGCTAAATATCGCTCGTAAGACGCAAAATTGGCGGCTTGCCGTGGCGTCGCAGGCCACGTGGACGGCAAAATGAACCAGGACACCAAAATTACTCAAGCGGCGTGGCCCGCGGCCACCGAGCACGGCGAGCCGGCCGCGTCAGAGAATCGCGACCTCGTCCCGGTGAAAGCGGACGCGGGCTTGCCGACGCTTGCGGACAAAAATACCCGCCGCCGCAAGTGGCGGTTTCGTGCCGCTTTGGCCCTTGCAATCATCGGCGCCGCCGCGGGCGTATCATATTATTGGTGGCAAAGCGTTCATTCTCAATTGCCCGCCGGTATCGCTTACGGCAATGGTCGGCTTGAAGCCGACGAAATCGATATCGATACCAAATACGCCGGCCGCATCGCCGAGATTCTGGCCGACGAAGGCGACATGGTCAAAGCTGGCCAGATCGTCGCCCGCATGGACACACGGGATCTCGATGCCTCTCTGAAGAAGTCGCAGGCACAAGTCCAACAGGCGCAGAAGGCCATCGAAGAGGCGCAAGCAAATGTCGCCCAGCAAAGTAGCCAAGTGCTGCTGGCGCAGCAGGAAATGGACCGCGCGACCATCCTGGTGCAAAAGGGCTTTCAGACCAAGGAGGTTTTGGACCAGCGCAAGCAGCAGCTCGATGGCGCGAATGCGGCGCTAGAAGCCGCCAAATCTCGTGTGATCTAACTTCAACATGCGCTCGACGCCGCGACGCACGACGAGGAGCTGTACAGCGTCCAGATCGCCGATAACACGCTCGTCACGCCTCGCGATGGCCGAATCCAATATCGCATTGCCAATATCGGTGAGGTGCTGCCTGCCGGAGGCAAGGTCTTCACCATGCTCGATATCTCTTACGTCTACATGGACATCTACTTGCCGACCGAAACCGCCGGAAAAGTAAGGTTCGGCGCTGACGCGCGCATTCTGCTTGACGCCTACCCGAATATCGCAATTCCCGCCAAGGTGTCGTTCGTCGCAACGCAAGCACAGTTTACACCCAAAACGGTGGAAACTCAGAGCGAACGCGACAAGCTCATGTTTCGCATCAGAGTCCGGATTGACCCCGAACGGCTGCGCGCGCGAGCCGAAGCTGTGCGCAGCGGCTTGCCGGGGGTGGCCTACGTCCTGACAGATGCCAAAGCGAAGTGGCCTGGCTTCCTGCAGGGGTCCGCAGCACAATGAACGCCATTACCGGCCCGGTTGCGCGCCTGGAGAACGTCACGCAGCGTTACGCTCGTGCGATCGCACTCGGTGCGGTCAACGTCGAGGTGCCGGCCGGCTGCATGGTGGGCTTGATCGGCCCTGATGGCGTCGGAAAGTCGACCCTCCTCAGCCTCATCGTCGGCGCACGCCAAGTCCAGTCTGGTCGCGTAATCGTGCTCAACGACGACATTACGAACCCGACCCACCGTGCCGCCATCTGTCCGCGCATCGCCTATATGCCGCAGGGTTTGGGAAAAAACCTCTATCCGGACCTGAGTGTCGGTGAGAACATCGAATTCTTCGGCCGGCTGTTTGGACAATCCCGAGCCGAACGCGAATGGCGCACGGCCGAATTGCTGGACAGCACGGGACTCGCCCCTTTCATCGATCGTTCCGCCGGGAAACTATCCGGCGGCATGCGGCAGAAGCTCGGATTGTGCTGCTCGCTCATTCATGATCCCGACCTGTTGGTTCTCGACGAACCCACCACCGGTGTAGACCCGCTGTCCCGGCGCCAATTCTGGGAACTGATCGATCGTATCCGTTCGCGGCGGTCGGGTATCAGCGTGCTCGTCGCGACTGCGTACATGGAGGAAGCCGAACGGTTCGATTTTCTCATCGCGATGAATGCTGGACGAGTCCTGGCAGCCGGATCACCGGCTATTCTCAAAGCCCAGACTCACACCACATCAGTCGAAGATGCATTCGTATCTCTTCTCCCCGAACAGACGCGCGCTGGCCGCAGCAAGCTTGAAATGCCGCCGCGACGCATCATCGACGGTGAGCCCGTCATTACCGCGCGCAACCTCACGCGTCGTTTCGGCGACTTTACCGCCGTCGATCGGGTGAGTTTCACGATTGAGCGCGGCGAGATCTTCGGCTTCGTTGGCTCGAACGGGTGCGGCAAGACCACGACGATGAAGATGCTCACCGGCTTGCTGCCGCCGAGCGAAGGCGAGGCCCTGCTGTTCGGCAGACCGCTCGACACTCGCGACATCGCCGCGCGCAGCCGCGTCGGATACATGTCGCAATCCTTTTCGCTCTACACCGAACTCACGGTGCGGCAGAATCTCGACCTTCACGCACGACTTTTCCACCTCCCGGCCGAGAAAGCCAAGCTGCGGCTGAGCGCCTTGATCGAGCAATTCGGCCTCGCCGAGTTTATCGATCAACATGCCTCGGACCTGCCGCTTGGGATTCGTCAAAGGCTGTCGTTGGCGGTCGCCGTCGTGCACGAGCCCGAGATCCTCATCCTCGATGAGCCGACGTCCGGCGTGGACCCTCTGGCGCGGGACAAGTTCTGGGAGTTGCTGATCGACCTGTCGCGTAATCAAGGCGTTACTATATTCGTTTCGACCCACTTCATGAACGAAGCCGCGCGCTGCGATCGCGTATCGCTCATGGATTCCGGACGCGTGCTCGCGACTGATACGCCGGCGAACCTCGTCAAGGCGCGCAGAGCCGCCAACCTCGACGACGCGTTCATCAGCTTTCTTGAACAGCAGGCCGACGTCAAAACGACGGTTACGCCGGCAAGCGGCGTGACGATCGATGCAACCCCATCGGGTCGCAACGACAATGCCAAGCCCGCCGAAATCACCACGACCGCCTCATTCAAGTTCGGCCGCTTGTTCGCCTATGCCAAAAGAGAAACGCTTGAGCTACTCCGCGATCCCATCCGACTTTCATTTGCCTTGCTTGGGACCGTCTTCCTCATGATCATATTCGGCTATGGCATCACCATGGACGTCAACACGACGAGCTTTGCTGTGTTGGATGGTGATCACACTCCGGAAAGCCGCGCCTATATCTCAGAATTCGTCGGTTCGTCCTATTTCTTGGAAAAGCCTGCGATCCAGAGTCATTTGGAGCTCGATCGCAGGCTGCGCAGCGGCGATATCGAGGTCGCCATCGAAATCCCTCCGGGGTTCGGACGCGACGTCAAACGTGGCCGTGATGTCAAAATCGGCGCTTGGGTCGACGGATCAAATCCGTTTCGCGCGCAGACGATGCGCGCCTATGTGGAGGGCGTACACCAACAATACCTGTCCGACGTCGCTGTGCGCGGCGATGACATGCAACAAGCTGATCCGCCCGCAACCATCGAAACACGCTTTCGCTACAACCAGGATTTCCAAAGCATCTATGCGATGGTGCCGTCCAGCCTAGCGCTCCTGCTGGTCATGATCCCGTCGATCCTCATGGCCGTGGCGATCGTCCGCGAAAAGGAACTTGGCTCCATTACCAACCTCTACGTGACGCCGGTGACGCGCATCGAATTCTTGTTGGGAAAGCAGCTTCCGTACGTCGCGGTCGCAATGGTCAGTTTTTTTGAGCTGTTTGCGATGGCGGTGTTCCTGTTCAATGTTCCCCTCAAGGGCAGCTTTTTGACACTGGTTTTGGGCGCACTGCTTTACGTCACCGCAACCACCGGCATCGGCATGCTGGTTTCCGCGTTCACGTCAACGCAGATCGCTGCACTTATTGGCACCGCCATTGTCACCATGATGCCGGCTGTACAGTTCTCGGGCATGGTGCAGCCGGTTTCTTCGCTCAGTGGCGCAGCGGCCGTGATGGGCTACAGCTTTCCCATGACGTATTTCCTGCGCGTCACAATCGGTACCTTCACCAAAGGCCTGGGATTCACCGACCTGGGTTCCAGCTTGCTCGCATTGGCGGCCTTTATCCCCGTGCTTACGCTTTTGAGCCTTGTCTTGCTCCGCAAACAGGAGCGCTGAGAGGCGGCGATGCGCAAGGCAGCCAATATTCTATGGCTCGGCATCAAGGAGCTGCGAAGCTTTGGCCATGACTTCTTCTTGGTTGCCTTCGTCGTCTGGTCATTCTCCTTTGCCATTCTGTCGCAATCCAAGGGACATCTGCAGGAGGTTTACAACGCGTCGGTCGGCATCGTCGATGAAGACCATTCCGCGCTATCACGGCAGATCGGCCATGCTTTCATGCCGCCGGAATTCAAGACTCCGATATCGATCGCAGAACACGATGTCGATCATTTGATGAACACCGGTCAATTGACTTTCGTGATCGACATACCGCCCTACTTTGAACGTGATCTGCTGGGCGGACGCCAACCGAAAATTCAACTGATCGTCGACGCCACGGCCATGACGCAGGCCGGCGTCGGGTCAGGCTATGCGGAACAGACCATCAGCGACGAAATCACGCGCTTCCTTTCGCGCGCCGAACCAGCAGCGCCGACAGGCGTGGCATTGGATGTGCGCGTGGCATTCAATCCAAACTCCGATCCGTCATGGTTCGTCAGCGTCATGGGTATCATCAACAATACCAATATTCTCGCCATCATGCTCGCTGGCGCCGCCCTGGTGCGCGAGCGCGAGCACGGCACCATGGATCATCTCCTGGTGATGCCGCTCACCCCGTTCGAAATTGCGACATCCAAAATCTGGGCCAACGCGCTCGTGATCACAATCGCGGTTGCCTTATCGTTATATTTCGTCGTCCGAGGGCTGATCCACGTTCCCATCGCGGGGTCAATTCCGCTGTTCCTGGCGGGTGTCGTGCTCTATCTTTTTTCCACGACGTCGATTGGAATCTTTCTGGGCACCGTGGCACGCTCGATGCCGCAGCTCGGGTTGCTGCTTCTTCTCGTCGCCTTGCCGATGAACATGCTGTCGGGGGCGAACACGCCTATAGACAGCATGCCGACAGTGTTGCGCGACATCATGCAGGTGTCGCCCTCCACACACTTTGTCTCGATTGCGCAGGCAATTCTGTATCGCGGCGCCGGCATCGACGTCGTATGGCCGCACTTCGTCGTTGTCGCCGCTTTCGGCGTCCTGTTCCTGTTTCTTGCAGTCCTGAGGTTTCGCTCCGTCGCCGCCCAATCGATTTGATTTGCAGCGACGCCGCGCGGCACGACGAACCGTCGCGCGCCCGGCTCACTGCTGCAGTACGTACACACCGGGAGCGTCGCCAAGCGGCGGATAGCCGGCCTGCGGTGCGCCCATTGCCTGCAATATCGTCGCTGCGCCGGACCGTTCGCCGAGCCAAGCAACCCATTCCGGCCACCAGGACCCGTCCTTGCGCGGCGCGTCAGCCAGAAACCGATCTGGGTCGAGATAACGTTGGTTTTTGACGTTCACCCGGAAGCTCCGCCCGGCATGACCGGGTTCCGAAACAATCCCAGCATTGTGGCCGCCGGTCGTCAGGACGTAGGTCACTTCAGAACTCGGTCTGCAGGTTGATTTTGTAGGTCGATCGCCATGGTGCGACATGGTCCCGCTCGGTGCCGACGGCGAAGATCGGCGTTCGAATGTCCGTGAGCGCGACAGTCCGGCCTCCCGCCACCAGGCGGCCTTCCTCCAGATCGTTGTCAAGAAAGAGCTTGCGCAGATATTCCGAATGCATCCGGAACGGCATGCGCGTCAAATCGGCGTTCCACGCCATGAGATCCGTCATGGCTTCGCGTTCGCCGAGCATGTAATCGTGAACCACCCGCGACCACACCAGGTCGTTCGAGCGTAACATCTGGAACGCACCGGCCATCTGCCGACTATCGAGAAATCCCTGTTCCCACATCATGTCTTCGAGAAAGGCCAGTTGGCTCTCATCGATGAACAGCATCAGCTCGCCGGCATCGGTGAAGTCGGTCTGGGCGGCAAACAGCGTCAGCGAAGCCAGCCGATCGTCGCCGTCGCGCGCCATTGCAGCTGCTGCGATCGAAAGGAGCGTTCCGCCGAGGCAATAGCCGGTCGCATGGATCTTCTGATTCGGCGCGATGGCACTCACGGCATCGAGCGCATCCATGACGCCGAGCGTGCGATAATCCTCCAACCCGAGGTCGCGGTCCTCCGGTCCGGGGTTTCTCCACGAGACCATGAACACCGTGAAGCCCTGCTCGGTCAGATACTTCACCAGCGAATTTTGCGGCGACAGGTCGAGAATGTAGTATTTCATGATCCAGGCCGGGACGATCAGGATCGGCTCCGGCCTGACCGCGGCAGTTGCCGGTGCGTATTGGATCAGCTCCATAAGGCGGTTGCGATAAACGACCTTTCCGGGAGTTGCTGCGACATCGCGACCGACGACGAAATGTTCCGTGCCGAACGGCTTCTTGCCGCTGATCGCGCGCTCCCAATCTTCTGCGAAATTCTGAAAGCCCCTGACCAGGTTGAGGCCGCCGGTACTGATGGTGCGCCAAAGAATTTCCGGGTTGGTCAATGGAAAATTCGACGGCGCAACCATGTCGAGGATCTGGCGCGAGCCGAACTCGACCATGTCCTCATGCCGTTTCGATACCCCTCGGACCCCGGTGGTCGCGTTATGCCACCATTGCTGCTGAAGCAAAAAGCCCTGATAAATAAAGCTGAATGGCCATTTCTGCCAATTTTCGCCGGCAAAACGCCGATCCTGAGGCAGCGGCTCGATGCAGCTTTGCGCGTTCCCTCCTCCGATCGCACAGCGGCGGGCGTAGTTTGCGAACCGGATTGTCTTGCGGGCTGCTTTGTCCATGAGCTGCACGCGCTTGCCGGGCGCGGCAGCAAGATGGGTCGCCCAGTCCAAATAGGCCGCGGCGAGCGCCGCCGGCGAGAGGCCGCCCGTAAACCGCGCGATCGCGGCATGCAATGAACGGTCGGTGATGTCCGCGAGTGCGGTCACAGAGTAGGAATCGCGGTCTTCCGGCAGGATCGTCGCGTCAGCAAGCGCAGCTGACTCTCCTGCAGGATACATTGCAACATTCCCTGGCACACCGAGCGGGACCGGCATCCGCGATGCAAGCTCCCTGGCAGGGGCATCTTCCGCAGGGACAGCGGTCTCCCTTACGGCCGGCAGCGTCTCGCTCATGAGGCTAACTCCAGGACCATTCAATGCATTCAATTAGATGGAAAATCACTGTGACGCCAGCGCACCATGATTCGTGTCGATGCATTGATTCTAAACGATTTTCAAACATTTTCATGGACGAGTCGCCGCGACGCAATCTCCCACGCAAGTGCGACGCAAATATTGATCTGGCTCAAATGGCCGAATGAGCCTTCCTCTATCTTAACAACGAGGAGCGGCGAGCAATCGGCAATGCGGACAAGTTGCCTGGTTCGAGGTGGCACATGGATTTGAAGGAAGCGATCTACACGCGGCGCGCAACACGGGAATTCACAGCCGCCGCCGTTGATGAAAAGACGATCCGTGAACTTATCGACGCCGCCGTTCAGGCGCCGAGCGCCGTCAATCAGCAACCGTGGTCTTTCTGCGTCATCCGCGACAAAGCCATGCTCGCCCGAATTTCACGGGAGGCGAAAGCGCATATGCTGAAGGCTTCCCCGCTGGGGCTCGTGTCGCATCATTTCGAGCAGATACTGAACGATCCGAATTTTGATATTTTTTATCATGCCCCCGTGTTGATCGTGATCTCGAGCGTGGCCCAGATTCCGTGGGCCATAGAGGACTGTACGCTCGCTGCAGAGAACCTCATGCTCACAGCGCGGGCCGCCGGACTTGGCACCTGCTGGATCGGGTTTGCCCAGACTTGGCTCGGCACACCTGAGGGCAAGGCCGCCATTCAACTTCCCGCGGCTTCCGTTCCCATTGCCCCCATTATTGTCGGACACCCCAAAGCGGCGCCTCCGCCTGTGCCGCGGAAGGAGCCGGAAATCCGCTGGATTGGTTCATAGGCACCGAGAATCCGAATGGCTGCCGACTTCGAGGACCCGCAAGATGAAAGAGCTTGCTCTTGCCAAGGTCTACCAATTGCTGGAGCCCGGCCCCGTTGTTCTACTGACCACCGCCCGCAGAGGGCAGGCCAACGTCATGACCATGTCTTGGCACATGATGATTGAATTCGAGCCGCCACAAGTCGCCTGTGTCGTCAGCAACGCCAATTACAGCTTTGCCGCTCTTAAATCCGCGGGCGAGTGCGTCATCGCCATTCCCGGACGAAAATTGGCGACAAAGGTGGTGAGGGTCGGAAACACGTCGGGTCGCGATGTCGACAAATTCGCGGCGTTCGGCCTGACCAAAATGCCGGCGTCGCATGTCGGCCCGCCCCTCATCGCCGAATGTTTTGCAAACCTTGAATGCAGAGTGACCGACTCGATGTTGGTGAGGAAATACAACCTCTTCATTCTCCAAGTGATCAAAGCCTGGATCGATCCGGCGCAAAAGAAACCCAAGACAATTCACCATCACGGCTACGGCACGTTCGTCGTCGACGGTGAGACCATCAAGTTGAAGTCAAGGATGCGGTAATCCCGCGACACCTCGCTCCCGAACAAAACGAATGATCAACAGAGGGCGGTCGCCAATTGCAATGCGGCAGAAGGCAAACTTGCCGAGGTTTGCGCCAAATCAAGGTTCGAACTCGGCCGCCCCTGCCAGAGTTCCCCGTTCTTGAGAATAGGCAGTGCTCATGGCTATAAAAATGGAACCGGACGCTCGCAAGCGCCAGATCATGATCTGGTATGTGCTCGCTGCGGTGATGGGCGTTTTGCTGTTCCAAGCGTTTTGGGCAAACTATTCGCAGGTCGAGACGATCCCTTACAGTGAATTCGAGACCCTGCTTGATCAGGGCAAGGTTGCCAACGTCACCGTCGGCTCCGACTTCGATCCGCGGCACGCTGAAGGAGCCGCTGCCAAGCGGAAAACGCGAGTTCTTTGCCGTCCGCGTCGATCCGCAATTGGCCGAGAAACTGGCGAGCCATCAGGTCGTGGTCAACGGCGCGGCCTCGGGCGGGATCGTTCAAACGATCCTGTCGTGGGTCATTCCGGTCATCATCTTTTATGTGGTTTGGATGTTCCTGTTTCGCGGCATCGCGGAAAAGCAGGGGTTCGGCGGGCTCATGACCGTCGGCAAGTCCCGCGCCAAGGTCTACGTCGAGACCGACACCAAGGTGACCTTCAAGGACGTCGCCGGCGTCGATGAAGCAAAGTTCGAGCTGCAGGAGCTGGTCGCCTTTCTGCGCGATCCGAAGTCTTACGGACGACTTGGGGCGCGGGTGCCGAAGGGCGTCCTGCTGGTTGGCCCTCCGGGGACCGGCAAGACGCTGCTGGCGAAGGCGGTCGCGGGCGAGGCTGCCGTGCCGTTCTTTTCGATTTCGGGTTCGGAATTCGTCGAGATGTTCGTCGGTGTCGGCGCCGCACGTGTTCGGGACTTATTCGAGCAGGCGCGCAAGGCCGCACCATGCATCATATTCATCGACGAACTCGACGCCCTTGGCCGCAGCCGGGTTCCCGGCGGCTTTGGCGGCACGGACGAAAAGGAGCAAACGCTCAATCAACTCCTCGCCGAGCTTGACGGCTTCGATCCGAGCGCAGGCGTCATCCTGCTGGCCGCGACCAATCGTCCCGAAATCCTCGACCCGGCGCTGCTGCGTGCGGGGCGCTTCGATCGTCAAGTCCTGGTGGATCGCCCCGATCGCAATGGCAGGCTTGAAATTCTCAAGGTCCACGTGCGCAAGATACAGCTATCGCCGGACGTCGATCTCGAACTCGATTGCCGGTCTGACCACAGGATTTACCGGCGCCGACATCGCCAACCTCGTGAACGAAGCCGCCATTGTTGCGACCCGGCGCAATGGGTCATCCGTCGGCTTGAATGATTTTACAGAGGCGATCGAACGCATCGTAGCAGGGTTAGAGAAGAAAAGCCGCGTGCTGAACAAAGAAGAACGGCGCCGCGTCGCCTATCACGAAATGGGCCATGCGCTGGTGGCGGCAAGCCTGCCCGGTGTCGATCCCGTGCAGAAAGTCTCAATCATACCACGCGGCGTCGGCGCGCTCGGCTACACCATCCAGCGCCCGACAGAGGATCGTTTCCTGCTCGGTAAAGCCAATTTGGAAAATCGTATTGCCGTGCTGATGGGCGGCCGCGCGGCCGAACAATTGGTGTTCGACGGCGATATATCGACGGGTGCCGCCGACGATCTGCAACGCGCGACGGAAATCGCGCTGGAAATGGTGACCCGCTTCGGTATGGACGAGAAAGTCGGACAGCGAACGTATGTGCCTGCACCACAGCCTTTCCTGGCGCTGCCCGGCACCAGCCACGTTCAAGCGGCCGAAATCACCACGCGAGAAATCGATGTCGCGGTGCGAGACCTGCTCGGCAAGGCGTTTGAACGCGCGAAGGAGATTTTGCGGACGCGGCACGCGGATCTCGATGCCGGCGCCGAGCTTCTGCTCAAGCGCGAGACCCTGACGGCCGACGAATTCCCCGCCGTTCGTTCTACACGACCTGAGACACAGCCGCGTTTGGCGCTGGTGCCGCCATGACGCGGATCAGTCGCTCCCTTTATAGTAATGTAACGGTCGCACCAGCCCGTGCGGGGCATATTGACCCGATCCCAATCGTGAGTTTGGGCTTAAAAAAGACTTGATTCTTTGGGCGTTGGGCACCATTTCTGGGCCAGGGTGCCGCCGGTGCAGCAATACGCCGGGCGGCCCTTTCAATTTTCCCGCGCTTGCAGATCCGTGCCGCCCAGCAGCACCGGTGCATGTTCGGCCGGAATTATGACGACGGGCGCGCCAATCCCTGGCGTCCCTGGGCAGGCACCCTCAGGGCGCGAGAGTATGACGAAATGACACTGTTGACGAATAAGCCGCCATTCGAAGGCGATGGCGAGGGGACCCTTCTTGAACGAGCAGACCGTTCAATCGAAGGGGCGCCTGACGGGGCTTCTGGTCTCGACGAGGCTATAGAGCTGGAATTTTCAGCCCTTGAGGTGATGCCATCCGACCAGGCCATCATCGTCCCGGGAATGGTAGATGAGAGGCCGGCCGGGGACGGCAATATTGCTCGTTCGAACACAGCGGGCCCGGCGAATGCTGCGTCTTTCTCCCGCGACCTGGTCGACACGTATTTCCGTCAGATGGGCGATGCCGCTTGGCTATCGCGCGAGGAGGAGATAGCGCTCGCCAAACGCATCGAAGCGTCTCAGCAGGCGATGCTCAGGGCCCTGTGCAGCGTGCCGATGCTCGTTGAGCGAATTGGCAATTGGGAGAACGACCTTGCCGAAGGTCGCCTCCGGATGGCCGAACTTGTCAATCTGACCGCAGCAGCAGCCGGGCCGGACGCACCCGACGAGACGCTCGATTGCGACGTCGTAGTGGCGGGCGCCAACGATGGAGACCCCGAGACGCCCGCGAACGCAGCACCCGAACAGGTTTCCGTCACGACGACACGGCTGCAAGCGATCACGGCGCTCGCCCAACAGATCATCTCGCTAAGCCGAAAGCGGCTCGCATCCCTTGGCCGCGGTCGCGATTTGGCCAAGACCAGTCGCTCCCATCTGCAAGACCTTACGTCGAGGCTGGCCGATGAAGTAGCAGCGTTTGGGCTACATCCTGATCGCGTCTCAGACTTGGTCGAGGTACTACTGGAATGCGAGCATCGAATGCTGCGCGGGACAGCGCAACGTCCCTCAAAAAATGCGGATCGCGGGGGTTTGCCGGTACTCGAATTCCACAACCTTGTCGCCCAGGTCGGCAAGGCGCGGCGTGAGATTAAGGCTGCGCGCGAGCAAATGCTGAAGGCGCACCTCCGTTTGGTGGTTTCGATTGCACGCAAGTACTGGCGCAAGAGCTCGCTTGAGCTTCTCGATCTCATTCAAGAAGGCAACATGGGCCTCATGCATGCGATCGAGAAGTTTGACTATCGCCGCGGCGTCAAGATTTCGACCTATGCTGTCTGGTGGATTCGTCAATCGATTGCCCGCGCAATTGCCGATCAGGCTCGCACGATACGCATCCCAGTGCATATGACTGAGAGTGCAACGAAGGTACTGCGCGAACGCCGCCGGCTTTACCAGAAGGAAGGACGATACCCCAGGCCGGATGAAATCGCCGCGCGGATGGGCATTCCTATTGCTCGTGTCGAACAGGTACTTTCGATGGTGCAGGAGCCGACTTCGCTCGATGCGCCAGTCGGCGAAGACGGCGATGCGACCTTGGGCGACCTGATCAAGGCGCCCAATGCCGTCGACCCGCAGGCGGCAGCCGAGGCGAGCGCTCTGCGGAAGGTCGTTGCCGAGGCACTCGATTGCCTGACGCCGCGCGAGCAGCGCATCCTGCGCATGCGCTTCGGTATCGGCGGCACGACCGATCACACCCTCGAGGAAATCGGCAAAGAATTCGGCGTGACCCGCGAGCGCATTCGTCAGATCGAAGCCAAGGCGCTGGACAAGCTGCGCAACCCGGCACGCGCGCACAGACTAGCGACGTTCGTCGACAACTAATCAGCCGAGCAATATCGCAGCGTTCTGTTGCGCGGCACGAAGTTCAGAGTAATCGGCGGACAAAAACCCCGTTAATCCAGCCGTTGGATGGGGTCAACGGCGCAATCTCACTTCCGGCCTACGCGCGGACAGCCGATGTCTTTTGGCCACCGAGCATTGATCGGCGCCGCGCAATCAAGTGCTCCAGGCGGTGCGTTGCCAGTCCCAAAGCGGCAGTTTCTGCAGCCTCGGCTTCACCCCGCGCATTTTTTTCTAATTCCCTTTTCAGAATTTCGTCTATTTGCTGTTCCGTCTCCGCCAACTCGGCCTCGTTGGCCGCCTTGTTGATCTGATCCGTCAAGGCATAAAGGCGCATCAATGGGCGACTTTCCGGCGCCTCTTCATCTCGCATCATGAATTTCCAGGCTGCCGCGAACACCGAGGTCAACGTTCCAATCAGCATTGAACCATAAAATATCTGGTCCCCGTATTTGTCGAAGAATCCCTGCTCATTTCCGCTGAAGTAAGCATCGGCGCCCGGATGGATCGGAATATACGTATCGCTGCCCTCGTTGGTTTTATCGGTATCTGGCTCGCTGATCTGCGCGAGCAGCGGATACTCGCCGATGAGATCCCGGCGTGTGTCCATGATAGCCTTCGCCAGCGCTCCGACCACGTCGTCGGAGAGTTTCTTGTTGGCGACGAGATAAAACGGAACGCGCAAGGTCGTCATGTCGTCGTCAGGAATTGGCGGCGAGCCTTGAACCGTGCCCTTCGGCAGGTCGTAACTTTTGTAGTACCTTGCGACGGCGGCAATCGCGCCGGCAAACTCGATCGGGATCAATGTGGGCCTCAGTTTGGCGCTTCTTGGGAATAGATTGCGAAACATCGTGAGATATTTCTCTGAAATCGGCATCACAATAAGCAGTGCATTCACTTGTTTGGCCTTGAGTGCTTGCGGAACATCCGTCACTGCCAAATCCTTGAAGCGCATCTGCACCGTGTCGTACTCCTTTGTCAGCGCTTCGACGACTTTGTGATTGACCTCACCGCCGACAACCCCGATGGTCTTGCCCTTAAGATCGTCCATGCTGGCGATGGAGCTGCCGGGCGGCGCAACGATCAGCACGACACCGTGCGTGAAAACAACCACTGTATCGGCGGCGGCCAAATTTCCGATATCGGCGCGTACGAGCGCCAAATCCGCCTCACCAGAGGAAAACGCTTTAACGGCCTCGATCGGTGTTCCCTTATCGAGAACCTTCAGCCGCACCGGCGCGTCGGTCGAGGCCATTCGCATCGCGATGGTCGCCATCAATTGCGGTGCATCGCCGTCGAACGAGCCCGCGGCAACCGTCAGCGTCGTCGGGCGTGTAAAATAGCGATAGGCGAATAGACCGCCCCCGCAAGCCAAGATGGTGAGGCCGGACACAAGGGCGATTTCAGCCATCGCGGCAGTCGACCCGCGGCAATTGCCACGACGATCGCTGTAACACCTGCAACTATCGCGAAAGTCTGCCACTGTGCTCGTTGCATCGGTTTTTGTCCCAGCTCTTCGGTTTTGTAATCAAGGGGTTCAAGACTGTGCGCGGCGCACGACCATTGAGTTTTGAGATCTTAGATAAGCTTTTCGGTTCTTAAATCATGTCGATCGTTAGCGGCGCCGCCCCTCGAGTTCGAGGGTGACGAGGCGTGCCAAGAGCGTCGCGGGATAGAGTTGACCGATGATGGCCTCGATGTTGGCGAGGCTGCGGGCATAGGGATGCAATGGGACAATGTCGCCGTAGCCGACCGACGTCAGGGTCACGAAGCTGAAGTAGATCAAGTTACTGACAACTGCGAGATTGTCCTGCAGAGGCGCGAAGCCAGCGAACGCGTTGGGTATCAGCAACGCCACAAAGCTGAAGAGAGCCACGAAAATGAGCCCGATATTCAGATAGAGCAGGATTGCACCGATGATGCGGTGAAACGTCACTTGTCCGGGGGCGAACACTGCCCGGGCGACCACAAAGATCAGCGTCAGGCCTGAGATCATCCAGGCGCTCGCTTCGAGGTAGATGTCAATGATCGAGGGCTGCCGTAGCCGCAAAACGGTAGCGACGACGACAAGCGCAATGGCAAACAGGATGGCCGCGACTGCTAGGCCACTGCCCGACACAATAAAAACGGCGGCGACCAGCACGAGCCCAAACGCAATGCCGAAGTTATGTGCCGCGACGATCCCTTCAGCCTGGAGCGGTGCAACTACGAACAAAAGTACAGCGAGCATGATTGTCAGCGCCGTCAACAGCGGATCGCCCAATCGCTCCTGAATTCGACGAAAGCGTTTTCCGGTCACGTCGATCCTTTCGCCTATTGCCTTAGAGCGCAGAGATGCGGAAGGTGCTCCAATCCTGGCGCGGCCGAAGGCGGAGGAAGTGTCCGCCGATCATCAAGTATAAGCAATATATATTCAATAACGCAGTTTTGACGTATCGACCCACCCACAAATTGAACCCGAAAGATTCTCAACGTTTCAGACCAACTGCACGACGCGGAGCTGATATTTGCGTTAGCTTTTCCCGCAGTATCGACCAACAGGTTTTCGAAATCGAGCGCCGCCCTAAAGTTTCTCGATCTCGTCTTTGACCGTCTTATGAACAAATAGATCTGCAGCGATTTGAAGGTGCGTGTCGTCCAGCCGATAATCTATGGTGCGCACTTTCCAATCGGAATCAGTCCAACCTTGGCCTTCGCAATCAACTCCTTGCCCCAATGGGCCTACCGTCTTTTCGTAAAAACCTACGACCCGCTGGGCATTCGGCGGGATTTCTCGGGTACGTAGCGGAGATGGATCAATGGGGCATAACAAGTCGACGTTAATTCCCATGGCATTGAGATTTTAAGTCGTCATAATTGCTGCTGTACCGCCAAACGAGTGGCCAATAAGAACGATTTTCTTTCCAGCTTTCTGAAAGCCTACGCACTGTTGGGTTAGCCAAGGCACATTGGAAAAGGGAGAGAACCACCAGCCGTGATCTGAAATCTGAGTGGTCCCCGGCCAGTCCTTGTTGATCTCGGCAGATAAGTTTTCCATGGCACGGGAGGCCAACACGCTGAGCCACCCGCGAATACAAAAAGCATTAAAGTTGGCCACTTTCATCCTTTTGGCGCGCTAAATTGACTTGCTGGACGCCTCTATCACGATAATCGTTCCTTAACGTGAATCCCCATCAGCAGCAACTTCAAGGTGCCTCCGGCGGAGTGTGGAAACACCCCGCTGCAGGACCTGCTAATATTACGACCTGCATGGCGGCGACGCGGCCGTCCATGATGGCGAAGAAGAATATTTCCGGCAAATACTCGCCCTGACACGAAATACCCTTGGCCGTTCATCATGGCTAAAAGAGCGGTCAAGGACTCTACCCCGCATCCGGGGTCGGACGCGCCGGCGTTTGCTCAGAGCATGTTGTTATTTCCAATTTTTCGCATCGCGTACGGCCACTCGATTACCTGCCAAGACAACTCCTGCGGCCACGCGGCGAGGATCGTGAGGCAGTACCGACAGCGCGCGTCATCCTTTTTGACGATGGGACGTCCCTCAATGCCGAACTCGTACCCGGCACCGCATGCGCAGGATACGCGCTCGCCAATCTGATAGGGGCGGCCTTCTTTCATCGGAGCCTAAAACGTTGAGGAACTCGAAAAGTTCCGCTTTCCCCGGACGAGCGACGTCGACCTATTAGTCAGTGCACCCATCCCTCGCCGCTTTGGTTTCTTTGGGCGCGCTGCCCGGCGTGTGCCGCTTCGTGTCGCCACACGTGCCGTTCGCCGAACTTGCGCTTGTTAAGGCTTTCGTCGGAATCAGCCGGCCCAAACTACTGCGCGGCATTGTGCAATCGGTGGAACAACTCGTGCCGACGGGTTCAACATAGGCAACCATCATTCGACCGCCACGTTACAAAGCTATGGCTGTTAGGGATAAATTTGCACAGCTTCTCGCCCATTGGTCCGCGGCTGTCATTATTCTCGGTCTGGCACTCACGCTCATCTGGATAGCCACGCTCGCCTGGTTTTCCTTTTCTTTGTTATATTCGATGTCATTAGGACAGTGACGCAGCGGCTTTAGCTAAAATCGCGGCGGCGCATCTTTGCTGTTCTGGTTCGGTCGGGCGCTTATCAAAGCTCAAGTTTGATAGCTCGCGATTTGCGCGTTCTCGGCAATGAGTTTGTGTGTGCCCGCTTCTCCGTCTCGGCAAGGGCAACATCACGGCAACCATCGGATTCCTTCTCGCCAATAACATCCGCACCGCTGCAGCGTGAATGAAAGGCAGCATAGTTCCGCTGCCGTCTACGCGGTTTCGCCTTCGCCGAGGCTGCGCCTCATGACCACAATGGAGGTACTGAAGCCGTCCAACTCGTCGGCCTTGCGGATAAGCTCTTCCGCAATGTCTCGGAACTCTTGCCTCGCGCCAAGATCACAACAGTTCCGCGCAGCAGCGCGGCAACGGCCTGCTACCACTCGCAAATAAATACTCTGCATTTGTGCAACCCCGATCCCCCGGTCTGCAAAAGTCAAACACAGAAAGTAGATTTTGGTCCAAGGGATTCATCGAAAGGGGATTCGGACAGTCCTCTCGTGCAGTGGCATGCCCCCCAGGGAACTCAGCAACCAACCCTCGTCCGGCGCGGAACCGAGCATCGCGCCAGCTTTTGCCAGTGATGCCCTGCTCCAGCGGACCATTCACGACGTGAAGTTTTTGTTGGAACCAAAATCGTGGTGCCCTGCTTCGCAAATGAAAGCGGGGCTCGGTGGAGATGTCGGGGCTACACACACGTCACCGCGCCTGCCGGTAGGAAATTAGCACCTTGATGGCGCCGACCGAGGCGGCCAATTGCCAATAACAAAGGCATTGGTTTCCCTTCAACCTGTGATATTTGCAAAAGTGGAGCCGTGCAGGCTCAGGTGAACCTCAGGGCCTCGTCGCATCAGACCCTTCATGCGGCGAGGCCCTTCCTTTGAGTGGCTGGCACAACGAATGCTCACGCCGCGTGAAAAGCAACCCGGGTAGCCTGAGAGGCTAACCTGCGAAGCAAACAGCCAATCCTCAGCCGCCGCTCAACCAAACCCCGCGGGCCCGCAAACCCTCCAAAATTCCTGACGTGAATTTCATACATAGGATTTCCGCTGCGACCCAAAACCGGCGCACCACAAGATCACCGGCGGCACGGCCCCTCACACTGCTGGACAAGCCGATCTTGATCTAAATCAACGAAGCGCCTGGCGGCCTCTTCTAAGAAAGCATGTGAGAGGCCGTTAATATGAAGTCCATCGATCCAAGACCGGACATTGGTTACTCACCGATCGCAAAGCTATTGCATTGGCTCGTTGTTGCGATCCTAGCCGTCCAATATTTGGTGGCATGGACAATGCCTCATATCGGCCGCAACACGGTGCCGGAAACCTTTATCAATCTCCACTTCTCGCTCGGCATGCTCATTCTACTTACTCTCGCTATACGTCTTGGGTGGCGGTGGACGCATCCGGAACCGACCGCCATTGATGGTCTGCCGCCTTGGCAGGTCTTGTCCGCACGAGCTGTGCATTACCTGCTCTACGCGCTGCTGGTGATCGTACCCATCCTTGGATGGGTCAATGCGTCGTTCCGCGGCTTTGATGTCTCGTTATTCGGGCTCGTCACGTTTCCGAAACTCATTCCGGCGCAGTCGCCCGGCTGGGCTTGGACCGGTGACGTCCATGGGCTTCTGTCGAATTGGGTGCTGCTGCCCGTTGCCGGATTGCATATCGCAGCGGCTATGCATCACGAATTCATCCGCAGGGACGGCGTGTTGAGGCGGATGTTGCCAGTCTCCTGGCGGTGACACGAAACCACATCCACATTCTCGCCGGAGGAACCCCTAGGCTCCTAAAAGGAAGCCCCGCGGGGCTGTGTGCGCGGAGCTTCCCGGAACGGGAAGCTGGGATGATTGGGGGGATGCTTCGCCGTCCCTCGACGAACAACGTGTCGGCGGCGTTCTGCGTTCCGTTATGCTTGGCGGCCAATGTTCCTCGCATGACAACGGTGCAACCAATCTTGTAACTCGGCCTGATCTCGGTACCCTATCGGGATCAACAAGATCAAATGCTTACCACGTCGATCGGCACCGGGACCCTTCGCCGAAACACATCGGTGTGCGATCTGTTCACGAGTAATGACGCGGCATAGGCCGGCATTGCGGTTCCCGCTGGCATCGGACCACCCAGGAAACGCCCCAGCGCTGCCGCTATTCGTCAAGGCGTCGTTAAATCAACGGTGATGGCATATCACGCGCCACCCAAGTCTAAGGGGAAAGGGAAACTTGATTTGGATGGCCTCCTCAAGGGGCGGCTCGGTCACCGACTTGTCCCCGTGTGATCGAGCCGCTGCGCCCTTTTTGACGCCCGGTCAACAAAAGCCCAAGACGTTATCCGGCGTTATTTGTTTGGACGGTGTCGCGAGCGATTAGGCAGCAATTGCTGGGGGTGATAACGGGGCGCCCCGGGAGCCCGCTGCGCGTTGCGCCGTTCCCATCAGACACAAGCTTCTTCTCTTTGCACCTCACCGCTCGCAATCACCTTCGCCGACAAGACATGACCCCAACGTGTCAATTTCCGAAAAGACGAAAGTCCTGCCGGGCTCCGCGCTGGCGTAGAGCTTTGCAGCGGTTGATTCGACCGGCTGCTAAAAAGTCGACGACCGCAGAATTTGCCAAGGAACCTTCGGAACCTTTGACGGTTGTGGACTGCAACGGGGGAACTTCTCAATGAAATGCGCAAACTGCCAATCGCCCATTGTTGCAAGGACTGCGTGGAAAGGCTCGACCAGCCGATTCTATTGCAGCGAATTTTGCGCTGATTCCGAGGCATTGGAGCCTACGCCCAATTCCCGTCCTTACCTGAAGGACCAGCATGACCGGCGGCATCAGGAAAGTCTGGACCGGATGCGGCGGCTTCTGCCGTACATTCGTCGCTCAGCACAGCCCGCCCGGCCTGATGGTTGAAACCCTAACCTCCTGCGGCCTGGCAGGCGTGCCTCATATTTTCCATGGCAATTTGCTCGTCGAGCGCCCACGAACCCGCGCGACGAGATCATCTCTAAGTGGCCCCAATGCCGCCTCCGACGGGCCTATTTTGAGGCGTCGACCGCTACGCGACACGACCACCAGCAATAACACGGTCGCGGACATTGCCACCAAAAATACCCAGAAAAGCACCCCGCGCCAGTCTATTGCGGGCCTATCAAACCCCGGGTCACCTGACATTTGTTGCCCCGTTTTCGCCCAAATATGAGGGACAACAACGGGCCAGCCGCTAGGTTCCCGCCGCGTCGTTGCACAGGGTATTGATCTGGCGCATGAGGATGGGGGAAGGCTTGAACACCAGGACCCGGCGCGCCGTGATGGGGACTTCTATTCCGGTTTTGGGATTCCTGCCGATCCGTTGCCCCTTACCGCAAAGGCGATGCGGCGCAGCCTGTTCTGACCGAGCGACGATCAGTGGCGGCAGATCGAGCCCCATTTGCCCACAGACGTGCGCGGCAAGGAGCGGGTCGATGATCGTCGCGTGATCAGCGGCTTCCTAACCGACGCCGATCTGGAACTTCCGCCCGATCGATGCGTTTTCCGCGACACTGCGGATACGTTCAGCGTCTTCAGCCTGCTTTGATTGCAATACGAGCGAGGAAGCGATGCGATCGACAATCGCTCCCACGTCTATAGGAATCACGTCTGTAGGAATTTCGGGCAGGTCTCTGCCTCCTCTCCTCCAAGCAGATGCTGCGAAAATGAAATAGCCCTATTGCCAGCGCCACAAGACAAAGTTCAGCGCTGCAAACAGCCAAACGGCAGCAGCCAGACCGGCGGCCACCATCGGACGCCCGCTACGGGACGCCACAAGCGCAAAACCAATCAGACCAAGAATTGTAATGGCGGCGGCACAAACCAACATGCGGTGTGCCCTCCAAATTTTGGCCAAGTCTCGTCATCGCAACGCGGCGAAACCAGCAGGTCACAAATCATTCGCGGTTTGGTCGCGCCCGTCCCAATATTCAGCGGCAACTTCGTTAGCGGACGGTTAAGCCGTTGAGTTTGGCTTCCAAAGCGGACTTGATATCCCATCGAGATAACGCATCGCGCTATTTTTCCGTATCCACATCTACCCTACCAGCCCGAATTCTATGGCCCACCTCTCAACTTGCTTTGTCCCGTACTCAACATCCGCAACCGTTATGAAATACTCCGGACGTTGTACGCTTGGCAGCGCCACGTATCTCAGCACGACGTCCTCAAGCCGACCGCTCTCTTTCACAGTTTCTTCTCCTGCAACCAGCCGGTGCAAGGTGGCCTGCGTATCCTTGTTGATGTGACCCAATGTGGCCTCACTTGTTCACTACGGGCCGATTTGAAATACAACTCGCTGGTCCGAAAGTGCTTCGCACCACAGGATGACCATGCTCAGAAGAGCCGCATTCAATGTGGCGAATGAGATCGCCCACGACTTCGATTTGATCGGCATCGTTGTCTGTAAGCTCGACGCCGACGAATTTATCTTCGACCAGTATCATCAATTCAAGGCGATCGAGCCGATCGAGCCCGAAATCGTCATTGAAGTGTGCTTCATCGGTAACACGTCTCACATCAACGCCGAGATACTCGGCAATAAGTGCGCGCACTTTGTCAGTATCGAAATCCTCTCGGGGGGCGGCTTGTTGACTTGGGCTCAAGCTGGCGAGCATAACGACGCTCCTTGATTCGTTGAGCATTTCCCATCTAACAAGAAAATCCGCGCCGGATTTCGACGGATTAAAACATTTTAGGAGTGTTGCAATAGCGACACGCTGGCGGCCAACCGGCGCGGCACGCCGATGCACTGGGAAGTTTCTGGCGTGACACTGAGTGCAGCAAATGAGACCGTTTCCCTGTCAAAAGAACACTGATCGCAAAGCAACCCGGGCGAAAACCTCAGGAAACCAGCTCATAATGTCTTCCCTCATCGCCGGAAAAGCATCGGTTAAATTTGAGTTTCATCCGGCGTTCGCTAAAGTTGCCACCGCTATGTCCCGTTGGCGGCGGCTTTTTCGCGTCAATGAACCGCAAAAAAATGCGGACGGCGAAGTACCTCCGACAGTTCCTAGTGGAGCGGATTTGACATTCGCTACCCACCCTACAGCGAACTCCGATAGCGAATGTCAAATCCAAAAGCTCCACTAGAACTTATAGTTGCTAGTGGTCCTTTAATTCTAACATTCGCATGAGAGCCTGCAGAACCCGGATGCGAATGTTGGAATTAGACACTAGCTTCCCGTCCTGGAAGCTCCTGCGTGGTTCCATCGCACCTTGAATATCATTGTCCTAGTCTAATGCGCCGCAGCCGCCAACATTCCCTCAACTCTTCTTAGAATAAAAAAGAGCTCCGCCTGGGAGAGCGGAGCTCAAGAGACGGGAAGGCTTGAGTTTGAAGGAAGAACGGCCTCCCCGTCCAAGGGCAGTAGCAGCTGGTATAGGTTCCCACTAGACTAGTGACCCACCAACAAGCAGCCTCACGCCCTATGGAATGAGCGCCAAAGCGGCGGCGGAGATCACCGCAATCAAAAAGGCCCACCAGAGAAATCCCCGCCAGTCTACGGCGGGAACCGCGTGGTCAGATCTTAGGCCGGTCATGACGAAGCTGCTCCGGTTTTGCTCGGCACGGCTTTCGGTGTGTGGAGTTGGAGGCGGCGCGACCGCAGCGGCCGTCACCCCCTGGCTCGCTGCAGGTCCAAACTCTGAGCGAACCATTCGGTTCCCAGAAAGCAGAAATAAGATGGCTACGACCAGCGCAGCAGACGGACCACGTCACGTGCGCACTTGGGGGCAGAAGTTTCATCCCCAATCGCCGTTGGGATGATCGGATGGCCGTGAACCGAGCGCGTGGGCATCAAGCTTTGGTTTGGACCTTTTCGTGGCCGAGCGCTTCTATTCTGCCGATCCGAGGCAAAGGGCACAACAAGAGGGTCGCTCAAGCCCGGCCATGATCTCCGAAGGGAGGATTTGTCGCCTGCTATCCGCTCGGGAAGTGGCTGGCGACGACGGCCTGCCCTTGCATTGCTCTCCGACGCACTCGGCGGAGATGCACACGCGCTACGGCTTATGCGGAGTTTTATCGTCGCCGGATCAAGCACTTTTCCGGCACCTGGACGATGACTCGCAGCCGCATCCTTGCCCATATTGAGTTGATCAAATGAGACTGACAATCGCGTGTCGATATTGCCAGGCAAGGTCAGTCCCCGCGCCTTTACAAAAATTGGAAGCCGACGGCGCGCCATGCGAGCCGCGTATATTGCTCATCGACAACCGAATACTCCGTTCAAACGCAAGATAGGCCGCCCGCCCTTCCCCTAGGGGAGCGGATTTGACATTCGCTACGCGCACCCTACCGCGAACTCCGGTAGCGAATGTCAAATCCAAAAGCTCCACTATAACTTACAGTCGCTAGTGATCCTTTGATTCTAACATTCGCATGAGAGCCTGCAGAACCCGGATGTGAATGTTAAATCAGACCACTAGATGACGGAGGCGCATATCGCTGAAAATTGTGAGTCACATTTTTTTGCTACTCTTTTCAGGTCGAAACACGGATAGTGGCTGCAGGCCGGCACACATCATCTCGAAGGTGCTCGCCGTCACTCAAGAGGTATTGTACTTTGCAATTCGCGCCCAAAAATCCTGGCGATCTTCACACGGCCCTCATTCGTCTGCCTGATGAGATGGCCGTTCATGCCGCGGCCGATACGGGAGTATCCGCGACAAGTGTTGGTGACTTGAGACGGCTGCTGTCATGGCCTGGGAACTTGCTGGTTACGGTTCCAGGCTGGAGCGATCCCGAAGGCACCGTAAAGATCACCCGCGCCGTATAGGTCATTGAACGAGTCTTCAACAAACCGCGCGAGAATCCTCAGGTGTAGACGATCGAAGTTCCGCCGAGCCGTGAAGTCGTCACATTGTCGTGTACTCATCCAAACGGATTGCCGCAAGTATCGGGTAGACCTACGTAGAGGTGCGTCTCATGAACTTCGTTAGACCGCGCGGAGCCGCCGACATCGATGATGTAGAGATAGCTGATGGAAATATTCAAGACTTGGTACAGGCGGTAAGCACAGTTCGCCAAAATGATAGCGATAGTGAAAAGGCAATTGACAAACTCGGCAGTTTATTGAGCCAGGTATCAGGAACGTCAATCCGCGAAATTGACAGTCTTATCAATGAGCTTCGGACCTTGCGCAGGAAGATGCTGTCTGACGGGCGCCGCGTTCAACACGACGTTGAGCAATACGCGACATTGAGCCAGTCGGTGATGCAGCTGACGAAGATCATCTCCGAGAGCATGACGCAGGTGAAGAAGGAGCCTGATGCCGCGAACGGTAGTGGCGTGGCACTCGAGACTTCAATTGTCGCCGCCAAAGAGTAGCCCTGGGAGTTGGAGTGTCAGATAGATTGTGTGTGGGCGATCCGTGGGTAACCTGATGAAGGAAACTCACGATGCCTATCAAACCCGAACATTTGGACGAACTGTTGGCCGGCTACGAGAAGCCGGAGGACCTTGTCGGCGAGAACGGCCTGTTCAAGCAGCTAAAGAAAGCGCTGCTTGAGCGGGCGCTGGGCGCCGAACTCACGCACCATCTCGGCTACGAGAAGGGCGATCCCGCCGGGGCGCGGCGACGGCAATCATCGCAACGGCAGCTATCCCAAGACCGTGCTGACCGAGGAAGGGGCGCTCGACCTCGACGTGCCGCGCGATCGCAACGGCTCGTTCGAGCCGCAGATCGTGCCCAAGGGCGAGACCCGGCTCGACGGCTTCGACGACAAGATCATCTCGATGTACGCCCGCGGCATGACGGTGCGGGAGATTCAGGGCCATCTGCGCGAACTTTATGCCGTCGAGGTCTCGCCGACCTCATCAGCCGAGTGACCGATGCGGTCCTCGAAGAGGTGCGCGAATGGCAGAACCGGCCGCTCGACGCGGTCTATCCGGTGATCTTCTTCGATGCTCTGCGGGTCAAAATCCGCGACGAGAGCGTGGTCAAGAACAAAGCTGTCTATCTCGCCCTGGCGCTCGATTGCGAGGGTCATAAGCACGTTCTGGGCCTCTGGATCGAGCAGACCGAAGGCGCCAAGTTCTGGTTGCGCGTTATGAACGAGCTCAAGACCCGCGGCGTCGACGACGTCGTGTTCGCCGTGGTCGACGGCCTTAAGGGCTTCCCAGACGCGATCACTGCTGTCTTCCCGCGCGCGATCGTGCAAACCTGCATCGTCCACCTCATCCGGCATAGCCTAAGCTTCGTGTCGTGGCAGGACCGCAAGCGCCTGCTGCCGGCGCTGCGCGCGATCTACCGGGCCGAGACCGCCGACATGGCCGAACAGCGGCTCGCCGAGTTCGAGGCCGAATGGGGCAAGAAATACCCCGCCATCGGCTTGGCCTGGCGGCGCGCTTGGAACGAGGTCGTGCCCTTCTTCGCCTATCCGCCGGAGGTTCGTAGGATGATCTACACCACGGATGCGATCGAAAGCCTGCACCGGGGACTGCGCAAGATCATCAAAACCAGGGGCGCATTCCCGTCGGATGAGGCGGCGACGAAACTGCTCTACCTCGCACTGAGAAATCTCGGCGTCCACTGGAAACCCGCCGTCGAATGGCGAGCCGCCTACGCGCAGTTCGCCATCTTCTTCCCTGACCGCCTGCCAACTACAATCCGCTGATGATCAACCACCCATGGATCGGTCACACACAATTACGCTGACACTCTCCTGGGAGTTTCTTATCGTCGGCCCCGGTCGAGCAAAAGGCTCTGCCGAAGCACGCTTGGGACGCCACAGCTGGAAGCCGCCGTATTGCCGCTTCTCGAAAAGAACTATGCCAGCCCTCTCTGGCCGGAGCCCAGCGCCTCCAGCCCGACATCCCGCAACTTTGCGGGGTCCCGCTCGCCCTGTTGGGCAGCCCTGATAATTCGTTTAGCTATGACCTCGCGCACGATCGCGGGCTGGCCCGTGTCGTGGAGATCTCTGCATACCGCATCGAAAGCCTCGCCCAAGACGTGCGTAGTCACGTCGTCAAATGCGCCCTCGTCGAGGAACGCAATTATGAAGCCCATTTGAGTGATCCCCCGATAACCCAGAACGAGATTTTACCTGAGACCAAGGCGCAATCTTGACCAATTGACCGGGCCCCGGATTTTTTCAACGGCAAGACAAAAAGGCTGAGAAAGCAATTCCAGAAGGACGCACAGTTCCCCACAACTGTCGGCTTGCACATGATCAAGCCGATCCTCCGCACAAGGGATTTTTCGGGAAGTAAGAAGTGCGAGAAAACGCCCGTTTATCCAACGATGGCGCGAAGGTTACCCGTGCGGACGAGCCGTCACTGACGGCGTGACCGCAAAACGCCCGCTTTATGGCTCACATCGCGACGTCCGCGTGCCTACGTACATCCGTGTCGGATGCCGCGCGCGGTGTCAGTCGTGGGGCAATGACGTCCGTGCGAGTATCGGCTAATCAGTCCGCGGGCGCTACTGAGAGACCACGGACCTTGTGCCTCTTGATAAGACTCGCGACCAATCCGGAAGCCTTAGCCTCCTCAACAAAATCACGCAGGAATGCGGCACCGGCAGCATTTTTCCGGGCGGTGCCGATTGCCTGCTGAACGGAGGTAAATCGCCCGTCGATTATCCGTGAGCCAGGAAGTTTTTCCAGGTCCGAAAGAAGCCGGGGCCTGAGGCCGGCGAGCGCTTCCAGTTTGCCGGCAACGAACTGTTCGTATGCGCTATCGAGGGTCTCCGATCGGACCAGTTCGGCGTACTTAATATTGCGATCCAGCCAAAGGCCGTAGGCACTGCGACCTGTCACCGCGATTCGCACTCCGGCCGCATCGACGTCTGAGAGAGTCTTCAACGCCGAACCTGGCTGCACGAGATATGTCGCCTCGATTTCGGCATAGGCTGCAGTAAACGCAATCGTCTCCGCGCGCTGTGGCTCAGCACCTATCAGCCCTACATCCCAAACGCCGCTGACGGCTTGATCTGCGAGTTCGCCCGGCGACTTGAAAGTCACATACCGTACTGGCACGTCCAATCGCAAAGCGATCTCGCGGGCCATATCGGGTGCAACGCCTTCGGGATCGCCCGTTGGGCCGGTACTCGTCACGAGCAGGAAGTTTGAAAGGTTGATGCCTGCCCGCAGAGTTCCCGTGGGTGCGAGATCGGCGATGACGTCAGGTGACATGAAGAGTCTGCGCTCCAGTTATGAGTAGAACCCCAACCGATGTTGCAATATTCGCACCGGGAAACGCGATAAGTTTTTAAGCCGTGACAATGATAGCGGGCGGAAGCGGATCGAGTACAAATTACCGCGAAATCAATGTTGTTACGAGTAAGCCTGTGGCAACAAAAAGTTTATCCGCAGGATTTTTGATACAATAGTCATCTATCCATGCCTCCATTGTATTTGTCTCTTCATTCGTCCCCACAAGAAGATTATCCTTGTAGTTTTGCATTACATTAGCACCAGAAATATATCCCAGAGCCCAGGCTCCCAGTTCAACGCCGAGATATGATTTCGCAGTGCGCTCTTTCGTCCATTCGCTGCAGGGCGCATTTCCATCACCCAAAACATTCTTCACTTGTGACATTGCGGGTGCTTTCGCGCTCAGCAAAGCAAAGGCCGCAAGCATCGGTATGCGAAACTTCATGGAACCCCCGCCTAAACCAACTCCACGGCGCCCCGCCCATTATCTCGTCGGAAACATCACAATACAATGCAGTTGTGCGGATATGATGATATGCCGATGTGAAATCAGCTTCTCCTTTTCCCTGTCTGCGTCCTCGTCGCAAGATGAGGTGAGATAACACATCGAAACATCGGCTCACAGGAGATCGCAATGCGCGCAAGAAGATTTGAGCGGATGGCGGTGGCGAAGTTTTTCGTGGCCGGATGGGCGGCCTTCTGCGGCGCGTGCGCAGCAATCGAACACGCACGAGCGCAAGCGCCGCTGCCATGGATCTTGACCGTCCCCCCTCCACCACCACCGGTCTTCAATCCATCCAGCCCCTACACTGTGCCTCAACCGAGCTACACGCCCATCTCTCCGAAAACGCCAAGCACCCTTCTGGGGTCCGAGGCGACCTCGCCTGGAAGCCTAGCCGGTCGCTCTTATCGACGGGAAGTTACTTCACCGACCGTGGCATCCAACGTCGCGAAAGCGCCTCCGGTCCGCACTCTGCATCACCATCGAGGTGGCTCTATAGCCGTTGGCCCAGCAGCGAAGTCTTACTATTACTCTCCTTTCGGTGACGGCTACGGTTGTGTTTGGCGGCAGGGATGGGACGGATATTGGTTCCGGACGGCGCCCTGTTTTTGAGCGCCAAGCTATCAACAAAGAATGAGGCGCGACGGATCGCGGCTAACTTCGCCAAGCTGCCTGACCTACTCCCTCCCGAGCGAGTTTGCAGACGATGTCCGAAATGGACAAACACTAACCGGACATTTCGCGGACATCGCATTTCGGTAGGGAATGACCTGAAGCGGGCGACGCGCAATAGTAAGAGACGCCGTTTGATACCGGATATGATGTCGGTCTAGCTGGCGGGGGCGGCCGCGATTTACTCCGCCTTGATATTGGCCGCACGAATGACTTTGCCCCATTTCTCCGTTTCATCGGCGACGAACTTGGCGAAATCGGCAGGAGAGCCTGCAAGCGCGGTGGCGCCCCACTCGGCAAGGCGGGCCTTCACCTTGGGATCCTCCAAGCTCGCATTAACCGCGTTGTTGAGCTTGTCGACGATCTCAGGCGACATGCCTTTCGGCGCCGCGATGCCGGTCCAGAAGCTCGCCTCGAAGCCTGGCACGAACTCGGCCACCGTCGGGACGTCCGGCAACGCCGCCTGGCGGGTCTTCGTCGCGACCCCTAGCGCGCGCAGCTTACCGGTCCTGACGTGTTGGAGCGATGCCGACATGGTGTTGAACATGACCTGCACTTGTCCGCCCATCAGATCGACCATCGCGGGGCCGGCGCCGCGATAGGGCACGTGCACGAGGTCGATGCCGGCCATCATCTTGAACATCTCGCCGGTGAGCTGGTTGCCCGAGCCAATCCCGCCCGACCCCATGTTGACCTTGCCGGGATGGGCCTTGGCATAGGCGATGAGCTCCGGGATCGACTTCACCGGCAACGAGGGAGTTACCTCCAGCACGAAGGGGTCGAGCGCGATGCCCGCGACCGGTGTGATGTCACGGAGGAAGTTGAACTTGAGATTGTCGTAGAGCGTCGCGTTGCCGGCGTTGGCAAGACTGGCCGCCAGCAGCGTGTAGCCGTCTGGCGCTGCATTCAGGACGGCCTCGGTGGCGACATTGGTACCGGCGCCCGGCCGGTTCTCGATGACGATTTGCTGGCCAAGCCGCTCTGACAGGCCCGGTTGCAGAAGGCGCGCCATCACGTCAGTGCCCCCGCCGGGTGCGAATCCGACGAGGAGGCGCACCGGACGTGATGGGTACGCTTGCGCGCTCGCGACCCGTGACTTCACCGACAGTGCCGCCGCGCTAGCCGCCAGCCCAAGAAATTGCCGCCGTTGAAGGCTTTTCATTCTCTTCTCCTCCCGCCAAAGGCGCTCGCGAATAGCGATCCAACGCTACGAGCCTGTTGCAACTCTCCGGCGCCTAGCTGACGCGAGAAACTAACGCAAAGGCGTACGCCATGAAAGGATTGAGCCGATGCACCGCAAAACTGCCAACCGCCGGGGTGATCGGTTCAGGATGA
The DNA here is from genome assembly GCA_963759705.1 of uncultured Alphaproteobacteria bacterium. Taxonomy (GTDB): domain Bacteria; phylum Pseudomonadota; class Alphaproteobacteria; order Rhizobiales; family Xanthobacteraceae; genus BOG-931. The sequence goes on along the minus strand of CAVXAK010000023.1, from coordinate 45,765 downwards.
ACGGTCTTTAGACTACAATCACGCCATGTCCGCTAATCCCGATAGCGACCGGACAGCGGCCATCGCCAACTTCTCAAAGTAAAAAGCAGACATTCCCTATAAAACAAAAGGGCCTTAGCGCACTTCTCTCGCTGTTTCATTCCGCTGAATTTTTTCCTGCTGCGTGCATCGCCGCTCGATAGGCAAAAACAATCCCGGGACCAAGAGTGGTGCCTGGTCCGGGATATGAACCCGACATGGGCGACGCCATGTCGTTCCCACATGCATAAATGCCAGGGATAACCCGAAGATTCATGTCCAACACGCGGGCATCCGAATTGGTAGACAAGCCGGTACTTACCGCGATGTCGGCTGGCCAAATCTCGACCGCGTAGTATGGAGCGATCGCAAGTGGGCCAATGCAAGGATTCGGCTTGTGAGATTCATCTCCATTGAAACGATTGAGTTCGGTTTCTCCCTTTCCAAAGTCGACATCAACACCGGTCTGTGCGAAGCCGTTGTAGCGCGTAACTGTCTGGCGCAGTCCTTGCGCGTCCACGCCAATTTGGCCGGCGAGGCTTTCCAGCGTATCGCCCCGCTTGAGGTATCCCGATTTCAGCAAGCCCGACAGGTTCCGCATGTCGGGATACACAATGCCCAGCCCGTACTTTTTAATGAAAGCAGCATCGCAAATCAGATAGCAAGGAATGGACCGTGCTTTCGCATTTGCTTCGAACATCGCTTCGACAAAATCATGATACGAAACGGCTTCATTGACGAAGCGGCACCCTGTCGAGTTGACCGCAATTAAGCCCGGCTTGGCGCGGTCAAGAATGATGTGCGGGTAAAGGCCTTTCGTACCGTCCGCTCTCGTGGTGACCGATGCCGGCGTCCATAAACCGCCATGACCATGTTCTTGCGGTGCGATGCGCCCGCCCAACCGCTCACCGATGGCGAGGCCATCCCCCTGGTTGAATTCGCTGCTCAGCGAGTGAATTGGCACGGGGCGCGGCATGAAGGTTTCGCGAAATCGTTGGTTGTGTGCACACCCTCCCGTGGCGAGAACAACGCCCTTTCGTGTCTTTACTTCAATCTCCTCGCCCTCGACTTTGATCTTCGCGCCAACGACGCGCCCGTTATCACGGACGACCTCCATGATCGGCGCGTTAAACAGGATTTCCACTCCGCGTTTCCTGAGGCTGAAGAGGAGTTTTGCCGTCAGCGCGTTGCCCATCACCAGGCGCGTTCCGCGCGGATAACGAATTCGATCAAAAAGGTAACGCACGAAAAGCTTGGTCGCGTGGCTAAAGTTAGAAAGCGACTTGAAACGGCCAACCAGGGGAGCAATGTCGGTCTTCCCGATCATCATGCCGCCGAGCACCATAAACTCATGGATCGGTGGGCGGACGTGCGCGAAATCGGGGCCCAGCAATCGCCCGTCAAAGGGTTGGGGAATGATCGCTCGGCCCGCCACCGCGGCGCCTTTCGTGTTGCTGCGATAATCCGGGTGCCTTCCGCAGGGCGAAAATTTTACTTCGGTGTTGTCTTCCAGATAGTCAATCGCAACCGGCCCGGTCTTGAGAAAGGCCGCTCGCAAGTCCCGGTTCACGGCGCTTCCGATCAGCGCATCCAGATACTTTTCCGCCTTTTCTGCGCTGTCGTCGAAACCTGCTTTCTTGCTTTGATGGTTTCCCGGTATCCAGAGAGTTCCTGCCGAAGTCGAACTAGTGCCACCAACTTCCCCCGATTTTTCACAAAGCAGCACATCGAGACCTTGTAAACTTGCAACCAGCGCCGCCGTCATTCCGGCGGCGCCCGCCCCTGCGATCAACAGATCAACTTCACGCTCTCTCCACATCAAGCCCCGCCGATAAGGTCGATCACGATCGATTGATAACGATTATGTGGCCGACAGTATGCCCCGCTATGGGGTCAAAGCCAGGCGTCGACGGTGATTCCCTTGCGTATGTTTAGGACCCAGATGACGGTCTCATCATCGGGGCAAACGATGCGTGCGACACTTAGGGTGCAACAGTGAAACGGATCCAGGTGCCCCAGGGGTCCATCGCGGCAAAGCCGCCTGGAATTGCGTCGATTGGCACGCCGGCTGCACCGAGACGCTTTTTCAAGCCCTCTATGGTCGGCCGATCGTTGATTTCCATCGAAAACCAGTCGAGGCCCGAGCGCTTGCCGTCGCGGGCGCTAGCGCCATTGCTGTGCCAGACGTTGACAGCCACGTGATGGTGATAGCCGCTCGAAGATAAGAAGGTGGCTCCGGTGCGGCGGCGCGTTACATCGAGGCCAAGCACGCCGCAATAAAACGCTTCCGCCCTGGCAACGTTGCCGACGCGCAGATGGATGTGGCCGATGCGCAAACCTCCCGGCGCGCGGGGATAGGTCGCGGTCGCGGGATCGATTTCACGGATGATCGTGTCGATGTCGAGTGGCTCGGTTTTCTGGAAAATCAATTTACCGTCGCGGCGCCACTTCTCGCGCGGCCGGTCGGAATAGACCTCGATACCGTTGCCTTCCGGGTCGTCGAGGTAGATGGCTTCGCTCACGTCGTGATCGGAGGCGCCAGTGATGGACACGCGTTTTTTCGACAAATGCAAAATCCAGCGTGCCAGGTCCGCGCGCGTCGGCATCAGGAACGCGGTATGATAAAGGCCGGCTTCGCGCGGATCGTCAGGCAGGGCATCAGGTCTGTGAATGAGTTCGAGCAAGGTTGCGCCATCGACGCCGAGTATCGCAACTTGCCGAGTATGCTCCAGCACGGTCAAACCGAGCATGTCGCGGTAATAGGCGGTGAGGCTGTCGAGATCGCGGACCATCATGCCGACGGCGCCGATGTGGACCAATGCGCGGCTCGCGGCGGTGGGGATTGCCGAAAGGTTAGGGGCATCCATCACATGAATATTTGGGCGGTTTGGCGCGGCGCCGCAATCGCGCAAAAAGCACCACCCTGCGGCGGCTCCGCCGCGAGCAGGAGGCCCGGGTTGTCCTTCGTCATCGCCTCGAAGCGCAGGCGCTATTCACGACAGCAGGCTTTGCCCGCATAATTGAGCAGCAGGGCTCGACGCCCGGTTTGGCTTCAGGCGCACCCGCGCAGGCTGCGACACGCGTGGGCCCTCTAAGCGCAGGGAATCTTCATGGCGGAGCGCTTTTATTCCGGTGAGAGCGACGGCCAAGTGACTGTCCGCGAGGGCGCAGCGAAATACCCGCTCAATCCGCGCCATGACCTTCTGAAGGACAAAGCTCCGGCGGCCTTCCGCTCGGAAGGCGCCTGGACAGAACAGCTCGCCCTCGCGTTGTTTGCAGACGCGTATGGCAACGAAACACGGGCGATACGCCTATACGAGAGACTTCATCAGCGTGTGGTCATGAATCTTCCGGAGCGCTGGACCATCTCGCGCAGCCGCATCCTTGCCCATATCAACTTGATCGAGAGCTCTTGAGCCAGGTTATTAGATGGCTGTCTCAAGCTCGGGCGACTTCACAGCGCCGTTCTCTGAGCACGCTGCCGCATCCAAGGCAGCGAGAATCTTTCTGATCAAATCGCCTTCAGCCACCGCTCTTATTTCCTGCAGAGGAATGCCGGCGAGGGTTGCATCTTCCCGGCATTTTGTTGCAAGTCGAATGGCTTTGCCCAGCCTTTGAACGGCCGGCGCGGCCCCGACATTTACCGACAACCAATGAATCATAAATTCGTGCGCTCGTTCACTCATTCAGCTACTCCCCCGTCACTCGCGGATTTCGATTACAGCTTCGAGTCTGGGCGAAATTGAGCGCCTTCGTTGTCCGAACAACGGCAAGGCGCGACACAGGTGGGGCGACGAGCGCAGCAGGACCCGCGTCTACCGTTTCTACTCCCAACACCCGCCGCGTGGGTTCCCCGCGCATTCGTCCGCAATGCTCGTCTTCGACAGCCGCACCAGCTCGGCAAACGGCGCATGCGGCCGACAGGAGCGGCAGGACAGCCGAGTAATAATGGGGGCTGCGGCCGAAACCGGTGCATGCACCAGCATGAAACGACCGGGCCGGATCGTACGCCACCGGCCACAAAAGAGCAGACCGCTTCCGGGAAACCCAGAACATCGCTACGATCCGCCTCAAGATCGGGCCCCTCAAGATCGGGGTTCGTCGGCGCGTCCGGCTCCGGAGGCAATACAATATCTATCCAACGTTTCTTGCCAAAGCGCTGGGAATGAAGTTCAGAATCATCCAGGGCTATAAGGGCACGGCTGACATTCTGCTCGCCGTGGAGCGTGGCGAAGTTATGGGCATGTGCTCCGACTATGACCCGCTGACGCGCCAATCCCTGTTCAAAGAAGGCAAGCTCAATATCCTGTTCCAGGCGGGCGTAACGAAGGACCCTCACATCGATGCGCCACTGCCGAGTGAATTCATCACCAGCGAGACGCAACGCAGCGCGCTCGCTTTTTTCGTCTCGCGCGAAGAGTTGGGACGTCCATTCATTGCGCCGCCGAATGTTCCAAAGGAGCGCATCGAAGCGCTGCGGCGTGCGTTCGACGCCACGATAACGGATGGCGGCTTTATCGCCGACGCCAAGAAACAGCGTTTCAATGTTGTCGCCATGACAGGCGAGGAACTCACGGCGCTTATGAAACGGATTTATGACACGCCGACGGACATCGTACGCCTCACAGCAGCGGCCCTGGCTGGCAACTAAGACTTCGATCGATTTAGGGGCTTCCCCTAAGGTCTTTCCCATAAAATCCAACCCGAAGGAGAAACCCAAATGGCATATTCCCTGTATGACGCGGCTGTAACCCCCTGCGCCCAGCAGCTTGGCGCACTGGCCGGCATCATCGACAAGGCCGCCGCGCATTGTGCCGCCAACAAGATTGAGGAATTGGCCCTGCTACAGGACCGGTTGTATCCCGACATGTTCTGCCTCGCCCGCCAGATCCGTCAGTCAGCGGATTTCGCCATGAACACCGGCGGCCGCCTAGCCGGCGTTACTCCACCCACCATGCCGGCTGTAGACGATACCAGCTTCGCCGCCGCCAAAAGCCGCGTCGAGACCGCCCTTGGCTTCGTGAAGTCCTTGACTCTGCGCACAGGTCGACGGCGCGGAGAGCAAGGTCATCGCCTGGACCGCCGGCAGCAACGACCGGAAAATAAAGGGCAACGATTATCTGCAACAGTTCGCCCTGCCGAATTTCTTCTTCTTTGTAACGACGGCGTACAACATCCTGCGTCACCGCGGCGTGCCGCTTGGAAAGCGGGACTTTCTCGGCCCAGTCAACTGGCTCTAGGGCATCGAGGTTTTTGCGCTGCACGAGTGCCGGCTCCGGTCGTTATTTTCATCCGACCGGAAGGCTAGTATTGTGTTGGATGACGCCACCACCCGTACGCCCGGCCGCATGAAGAATCAATGGATTACGGCTCAGCGGCGCAAATCGGCAACGCCGAGTTCGGTCCACATCCAGCTCAAATCGTAGCCGGCCATGGAGGAAACCGACTCCTGACGACCTGCTCCGTTCTCCAGCAATTTGAGCCATGCGACAAGTTTTGCTCGCCCCTTCGCCGACTTGGCCGCGCCGCGCGGCGTCATATTACCGAGCATCGGCACCCGCTCGTCGAGCAAGTTCGTGTAGTGACGATCCATGTTTGCCTGAAGCACGGCACGCTCTTCGTCAGGCGGTAGCCCGAAGCGTAATGGCTCTGATTTCCCGGCGGGTCGCGATGCCATCAATTGAGCAACCGTCCGCGTCTCGGTGATTGGCTCGCCAAGAAGGCGCCCGAGAACCGTCGCAATCAGTGCCCGCCCTCGTTCCACTCGCTGTTGAGAGTTCGCCTCGAGGATTAGCATCTCGTTCTTCAGTTCCACCGTTCCGAGCACGAGCGACCCGTCGTCGAGCGTCGTGATAAATGTCTGACTGCCGGCAGGCGCCTTTTTACTGGCATGTTTATTTGGGCCGATCCAATTCCAGAAGGTTTCTCCTTCTGGACGAAGCGCGGGAATTGCATCGAGCGCAACCTGGATCGCATCGGCGCTCGCCTCGGGCTTGAGCGGATAGCTGACCGTCGTAAATACAAGCTCGTCGCCGTCCGAGTTACACATCTGGGGCAAGGTCGGATTGAGCGTCCTCTGCAGTAGATCGTCGAGCCAGATATTTGTGAACAGGAACGCCGAAGCACGCAGAACCTCCGTGTCGGTCAGCGCCTCGGCGAGCAGCGCACTGTCGATCCCCTGCCCGATTTTGCGGGCAAACTTGTCAGCGTCAACCCGCGCCTTTTTGCCCGTGCGACGAAGCGCCTTCAGAAGGATTTCGCCCGTGTCGAAATCGAACGGCAAGGCGCCGCCTGCCATTTCGGTCCGCGGGCCAACTTGCGCAAGACGCGCAGCAATCCGATCCCACGGCTTAAGGTACCGTGTCCCCGATCGCTCGCTTACCCTCACCGGTTCGCTTCCGCGCACCAAGTCGCGGGCGAGGAAAGATTGATCTCGTACAATGTCGCTGACTTCATAAAGGCTCATCACTGAGGAGCGGAGCGCGGTGATGTATGCCCTGTTCGAGGCGCTCTCCTTCCAGCCCCGTCGCTTCAGATAGTCGTCGACGACATTGCGGCCGTCATCGAGGCTGCGCGTCAGAAAGTCTTCGAAGACGGCGCCCCATAGCACGGCAGTATGATGGTCGCCGATAACATCAGGCAATTCGTCGATTGACACATCAGCCTTCGCGCAAGCTGGCGCCAAGTGCCGATCCAGCATCTCATTGAAGGCGTCCCGCCACTCCTCGCGGCGTAGCCATTTCGTCAAACCTGTAAGGGAATTGGCGCTAGCCATGGCTCACGCTCGCCGCGAATCCGCAATCATGGTGACCAAATATAGCAACGCCAATCAAAGCGCGGTATCGGGTCCAAGCGATCTCCCCAGCCGAATTGTGTTGCGAATTCCATGGATTGCAATCGCCCTAAAAACTGCACGTATTCAAATGGATAGGCATTCGTACCGAATTCTGCCAGTCCACAGGTTCGAGGAAGGCGGCCCCGAAAACATATCGGCTCCAGAAGTCCGATACGGCGGCGGTCGAGAGATTCGCCGCACAACGCGCGCGAAGGCATGGATTTTCTGCCCGACGGGTCAGACAAAAGAAGAGTTAGTTTCCAGTTCTTCTCGCTTGGGGGTGGCGGAGGGAGAGCAACCGGAAACTAACATTCTCTCGCAGGATTTCGTGCGCTTTCGAAAATCTACCAGCCTAAAAACCAAGTTCCGAAAATAGTCTATTTGCCATGCGCTTTGCTCTCGCGCTGCCAGGCGATAATAGCCGAATGGGCATTGAACCCGGCGCTGCTTCCTCGCTCGGCATCCTCGATTTCACGAAGTATCGGTACCACGCGAGCAGGCATCAAGCTTATGAGATAAGCACCCGCAGCAGCACGGACCCCGGGATTCGGATTGTCGAGAAGTGTCGCGAGGGCGGCCCGGCCAGAACCAATACCGTCCAGAACGCTGGCGATTTCATTCATGAGATGGACAACCTTGGTCTCGCCGTCGGTATCCAGCAATTCATCATGAAGAGTGTCCGCCAGTTTGGCGGCGAATTCAAAGCCGCGAACCAGTGATTCGGCATATTCCAATGGCGTGTTCGAATGCGCAGGATCAAGCAGCGCTCTAATAGCTGCCAATCCATCGGCTTTAAGTCGATCGAGTTCCTTGACTAGAGCGATTCCGCCAAGCAACGCATGACTTTGTTTTGTCCTGTCCTCGGACGCGAATGTCGCGCGATTTTCGTCGAACCACTTATCCAGCTTTGCGCCAAGTTGAGCAATCGATCCATCAGTTTCCATAACGAGCTCCGGCCGCTCACTGCGTCATCTCTACTTGAGAATGTGCAAGTCCCTCAAAATCCTCAGTCCTTCCTCGCGTTGGACGTCGTAAGGCTGCGTTTGCAGCCATTGGTACTTGGTCATGTTCGTACCCAACCGTGGCTTTAGGTACTCAGCATTCACTGCCTCATGCAATATCGTTGGCAGGCGAATGATGTTGTCGGTGTTCTGCAACTGCTCCGGAGGAATGTTGTCTGCATTGGCGCCGCCCTGCGCTACGATGTGATGATACTGTTGCCCGTCGCCTGCAGGCCCGAACCGTTTGGCCAAAAATTCTGAGCTTGGCTCGCCCTTATAGAACGCATCATAGCTGGAGAAGTCCTCGTAACCGTTTGAGGGAACTTGCAAGTCCTCCGCGCTATGGGGGCCGTCCTTGACGAAATCGAGCGCGGCGGCAGCGTCGACGGCAAGTTTTCTGAATTCGACGAGCGTGCGTCACATTGATAGCGACAGGCGGGCCGCACAACCGGCGAAGGGACGCGTAACGCCCGAATCTTCAAGTGTCCGCGCGCAGCGGAGCGAAAACGCGCGTTTTGTAGAGTATTTCTGCGTGGTGGCGGAGGGAGTGGGATTCGAACCCACGATACGGTTTCCCGTATACACGCTTTCCAAGCGTGCGCCTTCAGCCACTCGGCCACCCCTCCGGGCACGCGAAACGAGCGCAATATAGCGACGGTCCCTCACGTTACAACCCGCGCGGAATGCCGGCGCAAAGGCGGCCAGGCCGCGGTGACTTGCTTTTTCGTGGCCCGCAATGGAACTTTCAGATTGCGACGACAGGCCTTAGTTCGCGCTAAGCGTGTGCGGCATGCCGCCTCGGCGGAAAAGCAGTTTGACGCTTGCGCTTACGAGGTCACTCGCCAACACTATATTTTTAATGATTCTAGATAGACGGATAGTTATCCTCGACGCCGAGCGCTCGTCCAAGTGACGTCGTGTTCGTGGAATCGATGAGTGACTTCGCGGAAGCGAGAGGTCTCGGGGGCGAGATCGCAACAATGTGCCTGGGGTGCGCCATTCAAAACGGCACATCCGAAGCGGTTCTGCCAGCAGGCGAACCGAAGCTGTTCACGTCTTCGCCGAGTTCTCGTTCCATGGCGCGCTGGTACGCTGGTACGAGGGTGACATGTGGGCGGCCCGCAGCAATTCCGTTGTATTCGCCGCGGTTGCACTTGTTCTTGCCTTGCCCGCGTTCGCGCAAAATCGCTCGATCATCGTCGCATCTGCGGCGTCCATACAGGAATCGGGGCTGTTGGATCACCTTTTGCCGTTGTTTAGGGCTCGAACCGGGATTGAAGTGAAGCTTATCATTCAAGGCACGAGCCAAGCCCTCGATACCGGACGGCGCGGCGGCGCTGACGTGGTGTTTGTGCACGCCAAAACCCAGGAGGAAAAATTCGTTGCCGAAGGCTACGGGGTGAAACGCTTTCCCGTAATGTACAGCGACCTCGTCCTGATCGGTCCGAAAACGGATCCCGCGGGCGTGAAGGGTATGGGCATCATCAGCGCACTCCTCGCTATCCGCAATAAGGGTGCAACGTTCGTGTCGCACAGCGACCGTTCTGGCACCAACAGCCCCGAGTTCGATCTCTGGCAGAGTGCCGGTATCGACATTCTTCACGAAAACGGGCCCTGGTATAAAGCTGTCGGCCAGGGCACGATGAGTGGACTTAACGCCGCATCCGCCATGAAAGGTTATGTGCTGGCCGACCGGCCCACATGGACACAATACAAAAACAAGGGCGACCTTGCTATTCTGCTCGAAGGCGACAAGCGTTTGGTCAATCAATTCGGCATCATTCTGGTCAACCCCAAGAATCACCCGAACGTGAAGAGTCTCCTGGGGCAGGCGTTTATTGACTGGATTATTTCGTTGGATGGCCAGAGTATCATCAGCAGCTACAAAATAAATGGGCGACAGCTCTACTTCCCGGACGCGAATGTGCCGGGCGCTTGAGCGGCGACGACATCACGTCCCGGCGATCGTCATGGGTGCGGCGGCCGACGATCCGAGTCTCTTGCAACAACGCGATTTGGCGGCGTCTGATTTGCAGCTGACGGCCGTCCCAATCGGCAGTCAAGACGGCTAAGATCGCCCGGACGCATACTTCCGAACGGCACGATGACCCGTAAGCCCCTCCCCGGCTTTTTCCTTGCGCTCGCCGTTCTCATCGGGGGACTGGTCCTCGCATTCTCGCTCGGCCGCTATCCGATAAGCCCCTACGACATGTTCGACGTCCTGACGTCGCGCCTGACCGGTCGGGCGAGCGGCGTATCGCCAGCGGTGCAGGATATCGTGCTCATGGTGCGTGGCCCGCGCGTGCTGGCGGCGGCGCTGGTCGGCGCAGCCCTCGCGGTTTCGGGCACCGCGTTTCAGGGGCTGTTCCGCAATCCTTTGGTCTCTCCGGACATCCTTGGGGCCTCGTCGGGCGCGGCCCTCGGCGCGGTCGTCGGCATCTATTTCTCGCTGGGCGTCATTGGCGTCGAGCTGTTGGCCTTCGCCGGCGGCGTCGGCGCTGTTGCCGCAGTTTATGCCATCGGCTCGGCGGTCGAGGCGCGCGATCCTATCCTGGTCCTGGTGCTGACCGGCGTCGTCATCGGCGCGCTGCTTGGCTCCGGGGTCGGCCTGATGAAATACCTTGCCGATCCTTATAATCAGCTTCCCGCAATGACCTTCTGGTTGCTCGGCAGCCTTGCGGGGACCAACGCCTCGGACATCGTGCCGTTGTTTGCACCGATTGCCATCGGCACGCTCGTGCTGATGGCGCTGCGCTGGCGCATGAACGTGATGTCGCTTCCCGAGGAGGAAGCCCGCACGCTCGGCGTGCCGACTGGCCTGCTGCGCGTTGCAATCATCGCTGCCGCGACGCTGGTCACGTCCGCAAGCGTCGCCGCGGCGGGCGTGATCGGCTGGGTCGGTCTCGTCGTGCCGCATCTCGCGCGTACGCTTGTAGGACCCGATTTCGTGCGCCTCGTTCCGACCGCAGCGATCCTTGGCGGCGGCTTTCTTCTCCTCATCGACACGCTCGCGCGCACCGCTGCGCCGATTGAAATCCCACTCGGCATTCTCACCGCCTTCGTGGGTACGCCGTTCTTCATCTGGCTCCTCGCCAGTATGAACCGGACCTGGTCGTGATGCGCGCATGATCCTGGAAGGGCGTCGCCTCACCATCGGTTATCGCGACCGCATCGTCGGACGCGAATTGGACGTGACGCTCACTCGCGGAGAAGTGCTGGCGTTGCTTGGGCCGAACGGCAGCGGCAAAACGACTTTGCTCAAGACGCTGCTCGGTCTCATCGCGCCCCGCGAAGGTGAAGTGAGGATCAGCGAGCGGGCGCTGGCCCGCTATTCCCTGCGCGAGCGCGCGCGGCTCATCGCCTATGTCCCTCAGGCCCATGTGGCGACTTTCGCTTTCACAGCCCAAGCCGTCGTGCTGATGGGACGCAGCGCACACAGCGGCCTGCTCAGTCGTCCCACCAGCGCCGACCGCGTGGCTGTCATGTCGGCGCTCGAGCGGCTCGGCATCGCATCGTTGGCGACCCGCGCCTATACGATGATTTCGGGCGGCGAGCGCCAACTCGTTCTGCTGGCGCGCGCGCTCGCCCAGGAGCCGCAATTCATCCTGCTCGATGAACCGACAGCGAGCCTCGATTTCGGTAACCAGGGCAAGGTGCTCCGGGAAATCCGTGCGCTCGCAGCAGCGGGCCACGGTGTCCTGTTCACCACCCACGATCCTAATCACGCGCTGCGCGTCGCCGATCGCGCCTATTTAATTCGCGACGGTGCTCGGATCGCCGAGGGCGTCACCAGCGACGTGCTCACTCGCGCCGCACTCGAACGCCTCTATGCTGCACCGATCGAACAACTGAACGATCCAGCGAGCGGCGGCATCGCATTTCTCCCCGGCTGGAATCCCTCGCCAACACAGCACACCGGATAGCCCACGGGCGCGAGCTGAAACAAAGATCGGAACCTTGCCCCTCCCAAATCGTTGTTTGGACAGCTTCTGACGCGACCAAGAGGAGGACGTCATGGGACGAGGGCTTTTGCTTTGGCTCCTCGGCATTCCGCTGCCGATTATTCTCGTGATTTGGCTGTTTGGCGGCCTGCACGGCTAGTCATTATTGAGCGACGTGTCGTGGTGCGGAGGCCCGGCTCACGCCGGGCCTCTTGCTTGCCGGCTTCCGCCGAGGCTCGCGAGCCCCTACATTGGGAGCATGACTTCGCAAGACGACGACTATCTGATTCGTCCCGACCCGCTCGATCCCCGCTTGACCGAGCGGGTCAAAGGCATCGACCAGACCGGCGCGCCAATCGAGACATCGGTGACGGTCGAGCGAGCGCTTACGATCTTCCTTAACTCCCAGGAGATTGTGACGGCGATGACCATCAATGATCATCCCGAATATCTCGCTCTCGGTTATCTGCTGAATCAGAATATGCTGAAGGTAGACGATGTCGTTACCGGCATCGACTACGACGAGGAATTATCCGTCGTCGTAGTTCGCACCAAGCGCAAGACCAACTACGAAAAGAAGCTCAAGAAGAAGGTGCAGACCTCGGGCTGTGCCCAGGGCACCGTGTTCGGCGACCTGATGGAGGCGCTGGAGACCGTCACGCTGCCGCCTGCGGAATTGCGGACGTCCTGGCTCTACACGTTGACGCACAAGATCAACACGACGCCCTCGCTCTATCTCGAGGCCGGTGCCATCCATGGCTGCGTCCTGGCCGTGCAGGATCGTCCGCTGGTCTATATGGAAGACGTCGGACGTCACAATGCCGTCGACAAGATCGCCGGCTGGATGTTCAAGCATCACGTCGGCGCGGCCGATAAGATTTTCTACACCACCGGCCGGCTGACTTCCGAGATGGTGATCAAGACCGTCCGCATGGGGATTCCAATCCTGATTTCGCGCTCGGGCTTCACGGCCTGGGGAGTCGAGCTTGCGCGCAAGTCCCATTTGACGCTCATCGGCCGTGCGCGCGGCAAACGATTCATTGCGCTCGCCGGCGAGGATCGTATCGTTTTCGATCAGGATCTCGCCCATGTCGAGGAAGAGACCGCAAAGCACCGCCGCAAGGCCGCGGTGCATGATGAATGACGCAATGCCGTGACTGGAACTCCCCCTACTCTCGGGCTCGTGCTCGCCGGCGGCCTTGCGCGCCGCATGGGCGGCGGTGACAAGGCGCGCATCAAGATCGCGGGCGCGACCATCCTACAACGCGTGCTGTCTTGCCTCGGGCCGCAATGCAGCCGCGTCATCATCAACGCCAATGGCGATCCAGCGCGCTTCGCCGACACCGGACTTGAAGTGGTTGCTGACGACGTGCCGGACTTTGCCGGCCCTCTGGCCGGAATTCTAGCCGGGCTTGATTGGGCGGCAAGGCACGCACCGGACAGCAATTGGCTGGCGAGCGTTCCCGGCGATTGTCCCTTTTTGCCGAACAATCTTGTGGCGCGATTGCATGAAGTGCGGACTAAAGCCGGCACGCCACTCGCCTGCGCATGTTCGGGCGAATGGCGGCATCCGGTCGTTGGCCTGTGGCCGGTTGCGTTACGCGACGACTTGCGAACGGCGCTCGTCGACGAGCACCTGCATAAGATCGAACTTTGGACCACGCGGCATGGCATCGCCATCGCCGATTGGCCTGCCGAGCCGATCGATCCGTTCTTCAACGTCAACACGCCTCAGGATGCGGCGCGAGCTGAAACGATCGCGGCCCAATATGCGGTCATGTGATCCTGCAAATAAGAAACCGCTTCGACGAATATCGCAGCGTCAACCGACGAGTGACGCATAGGAGAGAAAGCCCACCGTTGACCCCGGTTCGACCTTGGTCACGTCCTCTCGGAGTTCGGCGAGACCGTCGGTTTCCGTAAGCGAAGTCAGCACGCCCGCGCCGTCCTGCTCGAATTTCACGGCCTCCATGACGCCGTCGGCCGCCGCACGCAACGCCACCCGCACGTATTCCCGCCGGCCTGAACGTTTCTTGTAGGAAAATGCCGCGCGGGTCGGCATCGCGATCAGCGGCTCAGGGAGCGCGCCGGCGAGCCCCAGCAGCAACGGCCGCACCACGCGCACGAAGGTGATGAAGACGGCCACCGGGTTTCCCGGCAGGCCAACGAACGCCGCGCCGTCGCCGTTCGAGGCGCCGGGAATGACGCCCATCGCCACCGGACGTCCGGGCTTGATGGCGACGCGCCAGAACACGATCCGGCCGATGGCTTCAATCGCCGTGCGCACGTAGTCGGCCTCCCCGGTCGACACGCCGCCCGATGTCAACACGAGATCATGATCCGCAGCCGCCGCGCCGATGGCGCGCGCAAGGTTTTTTGGATCGTCCGTCAAGATGCCGAGGTCGGTGACGTCGGCACCGAAGCGAGCAAGAAGGCCTGCGAGAAAATAGCGGTTGGAATCGTAAAGCGCAGCGCCCGGAAGGTGCGATCCCGGCTCGACGATCTCGTCGCCGGTCGAGAACAGCGCGACTCGAACGCGCCGCCGCACCGGCAACTCCGTGAGACCGAGCGCGGCCGCGAGCGCAACGTGCTGCACGGCAAGCCTGCGGCCCGCCGGCAACGCCACGGCGCCGAGCCGCATATCTTCACCGGCAAGGCGCCGGTTTGCGCCCAGCTTCAATCCGGGCGGCACGATGACGGCGCCGCCTTCAACGCGGCAATCTTCCTGCATGAATACCGTATCGGCGCCGGAGGGCATCGGTGCGCCGGTAAAGATACGGGCGGCCTGGCCTGACTTGAGGGGTTGGGCCGCCGCATGACCCGCCGTGACGCGGTCGACGATCGACAATCGGCTCTCGGCCGCGAGGTCGAGATCGTGCGCGCGAACCGCATAGCCGTCGACCGCCGAATTATCGAACGGCGGCACGTTGACCGGTGCGATGATATCTTCGGCGAGCACGCGGCCCGCAGCATTACGCAGCCCCACTGCCTCGCGCCCGACAACCGGCGCAACACGTTCGGCGATCAAACGCTCGGCTTCGGCGACCGGAAGAAGCGGGCCGGAGAAAGCGAAGCAATCGTCGCTGAGCTGCGCCATCACGCATGCTCCAGCGGAGGGCCGATTTGCTCGCGCGGCAGCGCTTCGGCCTGCAGCATATCGGCGATACGTTCGATGTCATCGAGCATCAATACCGGCACCTGCGCGCCCGGCAATGGCGCGTCGGTCGCGATCGCAACGATACAATCATCGTCGGGATGCAGGAGCGGTTTGCCGATGGCGGCGCGATAGACCTCGAGCTTCGGATGGGCATGGCGTTTGAAGCCTTCGACGATGACCAAATCCGCGGAGCTCAGCTTCGCCAGCATGTCCGCAAGCGGCGGTTCCGGCTCCTCGCCCAACTCGTGAACGATCGCCCAGCGCCGGCTCGACACGATCGCGACTTCGCTCGCGCCGGCCGCGCGATGACGCCATGAGTCCTTGCCGGGTTGATCGATATCGAACTCGTGATGCGCGTGCTTGACGGTCGCGACCTTCAGGCCACGGCCGACAAGCACCGGGATCACGCTCGTGACCAGCGTCGTTTTGCCGGAACCGCTCCACCCCGCGAGACCGATAATGCGCATGAACTATCGCCTATCCCAACATCGGGACCGACACATCTTATATTCACTAACGATTATATGGGGATCATTCCCCGGCCGGTTCCATGCCCAGAGCCCGGATCCGTTGCCGCGTTTTCTCCTCCCGCAGCACCTCCAAAAATGCCCGAACGGCGGGACGCCCTCGTCGCGTTTCGAGGAGCAGAAAATCGTACTCCTCGGGCGCGATCGGCAAAAATGCCAGCCCGTACATGCGCGCGACCGGCTCGATTGCAATTCCCCAATCGGCGCGGTTCTGCGCGACAGCAGCGGCGACGGCATTATGCGAACGCGGTTGGTTGGCGTAGCCGGCCGGCCGCACGCCAGCAAGAAGACTGTCGGTCAGCACCCGCGTTCCGGATCCGGCGTTGCGATTGACCATCAAAGCAGTCGGATCGGCGACCGCTGCCTTCAACGCCGCGTCGGCGGAACGACCTTCGAACCTGTTGTCGCCAGGACGAAACACAAAACCCTGCATACGCCGCCATCCGGGAACAAGCACCACGCCCTCGGCACGCAAGTGTTTGTTGTAGATGCCGGTCGCCGGATCGACCAAATGGACCGGCGCGAGATCGCATTCGCCCCGCCCCAATGCAGCCACGCCGCCGAGGCTGCCGACCGCGATGGTGCGCACGCCGAAGCCGAGCGCGGCGAGCGCTCCGACCACAACATCGAGTGCGACATCGTGGCTGCCCATGATCACGAGATCGGGCGCGCGAGCCGTTTCTCCGATCAGCGTGACGTCCGCCTCCGGTTCGGCATCGAGCGCGGCGGCGAGCGCATCGATCGCCAAGAAACCATCGGCCTGCGAAAAGGCGGTGACTGCTCCCGAACTCTTGCCGGTCGGAAACGCGACCAGTCCGTTGTCACTGGCAACGAGTGAAACCAGAACGAATTCTTCGCGGCCGAGTTCCGAAGGAATTCGCACCGGCACGCGCGCTGTGACGGTCCGGGCGGCTTCTGGCGGCAAACCAGCGCGCGCGCGAATGAGCGGGGCCACGAAGGCGTGAAAGGTAAAAATCGCCGACGTCGGGAATCCGGGCAGCACCACGAGCGGTTTATCGCCGATGACCGCAAGGCAAAGCGGCTTGCCCGGCTTGAGCGCCACGCCGTGGACGAGGATGCCGGGTTTGCCCAGCCGCGAAACGATCCGATGCGACAAGTCGCCCGCACCCTTCGACGTGCCGCCTGAGAGCACGACCATGTCGCACGATGCGAGCGCGGCGCGCAGGGCCGTTTCAAGCGCAACCTCCTCATCGGGGAAGGCTCCGCATGGGACCGGCTCGCCGCCCGCTTCCGTGATCGCCGCGGCGAGGATCGCGCCGTTGCTATCGTAGACGCTGGCCGGAGCCAGCGGCCGGCCAGGCTCGACAAGTTCGTCCCCGGTCGAGAGCACCGCGACACGCGGCCGGCGCACCACCTCGACGGTGGCGAGGCCGCAGGCCGCAAGCATGCCGATTTCGCGCGAGCTGATACGCGTGCCCTTATGCAGAAGTGTCTCGCCACGCGCGATATCCGAGCCGGCAAAAGAAATGAATTGCCCGCTGGCTACGGCGCGGCGCAGATCGACGGCCGGCGCATCGCCGTCGTCGATCAACTCGGTGTGCTCGATCATCACCACGGCGTCTGAACCGCGCGGGATGACGCCGCCGGTCGCGATCGCAGTCGCCGTGCTTGGCGTCACTTCGATTGACGGTTCGACGCCGCAGGCAATCACTTCGCCATTAAGCTGAAAGCGGCGCGGCGCGCTGTCGCTCGCACCGACGGTGTCAGCGGCGCGTACCGCAAAACCGTCGACATTGGCGCGATCGAACGGTGGAGCATCGACCGGCGCGATCACGTCGGCCGCGAGCACGCGGCCAAGCGCCGCGGCGAGCGGCAGCGGTTCTGCGCCAAGCGGCGAGCGATCTGTACCGGACTCGAAGCGCTTGCGCGCCTCTTCGGGTGAGACCACCTCGAGGAACTGCTCCTGCCGCGCCGCCCGCCGCACCGCGTCGAGGATCGATGGGCGTTGGTCCTTGGATGCTTCGGGCAGATCGGAATTCGCGCTCATGGCCATGGCCTTACCGCAACCTCGGTGCCGGCCGGAAATCCTTCGCGATCCGCAGGAACAACAATCCAACCATCGCTCCGCGACAGCACCTCGAAAGACAAATAGCCCGATGCAAGCGGCTCCGCCATGTCATCCGTGCACGCCACCGGTATCAGGTCCATGAGACCGATCGTCGAGGTGACCTTGCGTTTGAGCGGCAGCATCGCCGGCGCGTCCGCGACTTTGCCACCGGCAAGCTTGGCGACGAGATGGCGGCCAATCAGAAGCCAAACCGCCAGCGTGGCATCAAGGCGTCCCGGAATCAGCAGCACTGGCCGTTCGGCGACAAAACCGAATGCCGCGGTTTCGCCTGGCGAGATGGCGACGCCATGCGCCTCGACACGGCCGTGTTGTGCCAATGTGCGCACAGCGGCATCGCGGGTTCCGCTGCCGGTGCCGCCAACCGCGATCACCGCATGAATCTGATCATCGGCGAGCGCGGGCTCGAGCGTGATCGACCGCCCAGTGACCACGCCGCCGGCTTCCTCACAAACTCGGATGACGGTGGCGAGGGCCGCATCATTCACCGGCGAGTTCGTGACGTCACCGCGAACCACATCGATGCGCGGCGCGCGAATTGTAACATCCTTGACGTCAGCCGCTCTCATGACAGCGATGTCGACGGCGCGCATGACTTCGCCGGCCCGGCGCAACGGCGTACGCGGCGTGGCATCACCGCCTGCGGACAACACGCCCTCGCCTGCCGCAACTGCGGCGATGGCTTCGGCGCGATGGCCGCGCAGTGCGACGGCGTCGATCGGCAACACCGCATCGGTACCGTTCGGCAGTGGCTCGCCGACATCAATGCGGCGGGCCGTCAGCGGCAACGGCGCCGGTGCGTAAGGACCGGCGTCGGCAACCGCGGCGGCGTCCACGGCGAAACCGTCGCGCAATGCAATGGGACGCGACGGCAACTGCGACACAACCACATCCTCGGCCAGCGTGAAGCCACGCGCCGCAGCGACCGCTGATTTTTGCGGCGACGCCCCGCCAACTCGCGACTCGATGAGCGCAAGAAGCGCGCCAAGCGGCGTCAGGCGCCCAATTCGCTGGATGCTGGAATTGATGACCATTGCCGATATGATAAGAACAATTAGTAGTTTCGACGACCCTCAGGCGATGACGGAAAAGACTATCAACCTGCGCGGGCTCAAATGCCCGCTCCCGGCGTTGCGCACCCGCAAGGCGCTCACCGGCATGCAGTCGGGCGATATCCTGGTCGTGGAATGTACTGATCCGCTCGCCGGCATCGACATTCCAAATCTGCTGAATCAGACCGGAGACACGCTGGAGGAGACACGGAAGGACAAGAAGCTCATGACCTTCCGAATCCGCAAGCGATAAATTTCCGGGCCATCCGGATGGATCACTCCATCTTGATTCCGGCCTTGAGGATGACCGGCTTCCAGCGCACCGCCTCGTGCTCGACAAATGCTTTGTAGGCTGCGGCATCCATCGGCGAAATGATCATACCTTCCTTTTGGATGCGAGCCTGGTTCTCGGGAGATGCCATGCCGGCATTGATCACGCGATTGACCTTCTGGACGATATCGTCAGGCAGACCCGCCGGACCGGCGAGCCCGAACCAGTTCGTCGCGACCAGATCGTAGCCGAGTTCCTTGAACGTCGGCACGTTCGGATAGTCCTGCAGACGTTCGCCGCCGGTGTGCGCCAGCGCCGTGACCGTGCCGCCCTGAAGTTGCGAGGAGGCGGACGTTACGGTCGGCGTCGCAAAATCGATATTGCCGGCCACTACATCGAGCTGACTCTGCGACGCACCCTTGTACGGCACAACCTGGAACTTCAGGTCGGCGAGTTGGGCGAAGGATTTACCCACCATCTGTCCGGCGCTCGCCAGTCCGGAGACGCCATAGGTCAGCGGCTTTGAACTGGCCTTGGACTTGGCGACAAAGTCCTTCAGCGTCTTCACCGGGCTCTTCGCGCTCACGATGAAAACGATCGGCGATCCCGCGAGATATGCGACGTGAGTTGAGATCCTTGAACGGGTTGTAACCGATCTTGGAATTGATCAGCGGGTTGATCGCGGTGAGCGACAGCGTCGTGATGACAAAATTATAGCCGTCGGGGTCGGAATGAGCCACGGCATCGACCCCGATTACGCCGCCCGCGCCGGCGCGCGTCTCGACATAGAACTGCTGACCGAGCGCCTTCGTCAATTGGTCGGCCGCCATGCGGGCGAGAATGTCGGCGGCACCGCCCGGCGCGAACGTGTTGATGATACGGACCGGATGGGTCGGCCAGTCCTCGGCTGCGGCTGGCGCCGCGGTCATCATGAAAGCGGCGAGCGCGGCAGCACACGCCGCCGCGCATTTTGTCAGAACAGTACTTTTCATTCGGCTGCAACCTTATGGGCGGCAACGCCCTTTGCTTTCACCACCACTTTGATGGCGTCATCGATACGTTCCTTGGCGTAACGGATTGCCGTCGGCAAATCATCCAACGGGAACGTGTGCGTGTGGATTTTGGTGGCATCGAATTGCTTCTGCGACATGAAGGCTTCGGCGCGGTGCGTCGCGCTCTTGCCCTCGCCGCGGATGCCAAAGAGGTAGATATTGTTGCGCACGATGTGAGCGACGTCGACCGGCGTCTCCTCGTGCGGAAACGCCGCGAGGCAAACCTTGCCGCCGCGATTGACCATGCGAACCGCCTCGGTCACCGCGTTCGGCGCTCCGGAGCACTCAACCACGTAATCAACGCCTTTGCCGCCGTTGAGCCGCCGCACCGCCTCGACGGCATTCTCGTTGCGGACATTGACGACATGATCGGCGCCGAGTTCGCGGCCGATCTTGAGCCGGTTATCGCGCGTGCCGGTGAGGATCACCGGCGACGCGCCCATGGCCTTCGCCACCGCGACACCCAGGAGCCCGATCGGGCCGGGGCCGGTGACGACGACGCTTTCGCCCGCCACGAGGCCGCCGAGTTCGGTGAGGCCGTACATCGCCGTGCCTGCCGTCACCACCAGCGTCGCCTCCTCGTCCGACATCGCGTCGGGGATGGCGACGAGCGTGTTGATGTTGTTGACCTGATATTCGCAAAACCCGCCGTCGGTCGTGAAACCGTTGGCGCGATGACCCTTGTCGACGTCGCCGTAATTGAGCCCGTAGTTATGGCACGACGTGTACATGCCCTCGCGGCAACGCTTGCATTGGCCGCAGCCGGCATGAATTTCAACCGTGATGCGCTGGCCGATCCGATACTCATCGACACCGGGCCCGAGCGCGATGACCGTGCCCATATATTCGTGGCCCGGCGTGAAGTTCTTGTTGAACGGCATGCCGCCCTGGATCAAAGCCGGCGAGCCGTGGTCGATGATCTCAAGGTCGGTGGCGCAAATTGCGACCGCATCGATGCGGACCAGCACCTCCGCGCGCTTGGGCACCGGAACCGGCTTCTTCGTGAGTTTGAGCTCGCCCGGATCGCCGAGCACCCAAGCCTTCATCGTGTCCGGGACGGGGAAATCCGGGCTCGTCTTGACGCCGGGTCCTGCATACATGGCCGCTTCCTCTCGGCGAAATGCCTGCGCTTTCTCGGCACTTATAGTGAACTTGCGCAATAAGCGAAACCGGGGCGGCTTGGCAACTGGCGCGGAGAGTCTCCCCTTATTATATATGACCAGAATTATGACCAGTTGGAGAATTTACGATGCTCACGGTGACGCTTGTTGAGGCGAAAACGCGGCTAAGCGAACTTCTGGACAAGGTTGCGGGAGGCGAGGAGGTGGTCATCACACGCCATGGCCGTCCTGCCGCGCGTATTGCCGCAATCTCGCCACCGAAGCAGCCGGTACCCGATCTCTCCGCGTTTCGCGCCAAGATGCCGCGTTGGCGTAAGCCTAGCCATGTCCTCCTCCGCGAGATGCGGGATGAGGAAAGGTGATGCTCTATTTCGACACGAGCTTTCTCACTCCCCTCTTCCGCCAAGAAACGACCAGCAGCAGGGTCCAGCAATTTCTCCAGCAACAGCCCACGGGAGAACTTGCGATTAGCGATTGGGCGCGCGTTGAGTTCTCTTCAGTTCTCGCCCGCGACGTGCGAATGGGGTTCATCGAGTTGCAAGCGGCCATCGACCTCGACGCAAAATTCGAAACGACAGTTGCTCAGTCGTTTATCGTCATATTGCCGAACCGAAATGATTTCGATCTCGCCAAACGCTACCTTCACCAATTCCAGACCAACCTGCGGGCGGGAGACGCCCTTCATCTTGCAATTGCAAACAACCAGTCCGCTCAGAGTTTTTACACTCTCGACAAGAAACTCATCAGGGCCGGTCGATTGCTCGGTTTGCCGGTCGGCACCGGCATCGGTTAGGACTTTCCGTCCTCACGGGTTGCCCTTATACCGCCGCCGACGTCGCGTCGTACGTGAACAGCCAGTCGTAGCGTTCCTTGATGCGATCCTCCTGCCACTCGTGCGTGACATGCGCTTGCGCGGCCGCGGCGTCGACCATCGCGCGGTTGTGAAAGCGCGGGATCATATCGGAGGAGCCGGTGACCACCTTGTTGGCGCGAGCCAGTCGTGCCTTCTCATACCGCGTCAGCGCCGTCTCGTGATCTCCAGGATATTTTTCCAAGGCGCGCGCGAGCACTAGGCCGTCTTCCAGTGCCATGACGGCGCCTTGCGCGAGAAACGGCACCATCGGATGGCAAGCATCGCCGAGAAGCGTGCAGCGCCCCCGGCTCCACGCATCCATCGTCGGCCGCAGCGCCAGCGCCCATTTGTAAGGGACGTCGATGTTGCGGATGAGCGCATGCACGTCGGGATGCCAGCCGCGAAAATCGTTCAGCACTTCTTCCGTGGTGCCACGCACGTTCCAGCCCTCGACCGTCCAGTCGGGACGCTCACCCATGCCGACGAAGTTGAGGAGCTTTCCGGCGCGCAGAGGATAATGCACGACGTGGCCGCCCGGCCCGACCCAGTTGGTGCCGATGGTCCGGGAGACCGACGCTGGCACGCGCTCCATGGGGATGACGCCACGCCAAGCAATGATGCCGCAGAATTGCGGTTTCGGCGCGCCGAACAGGCTCGCCCGCACCACGGAATGCACGCCGTCGGCGCCGACAACGAGCTGCGCCTTGACCGGCTCGCCGGTCTCGAAACGCAACTCGACGTGGTCCGGCGTCTGCGAAAGCCCGACACATTTGCGGCCGAAGTGGATGGCGCCGGGCTTTGCCGCGAGCAGCGCTTCAGCGATCACGCCGTGCAGATCGCCACGATGGATCGTGATGTAGGGATAGCCGTAGCGCTCGACCGACTCCATGCCGAGATCGAACAATTTCCAGCTCTGTCCGGTATTCCATAGCCGTATCGCCTTGCCGGCGGGCAGCACCTGCACCTTTTCCAGCGCCTCCTTAAGCCCGAGCGCATGGAGGACATGCGTACCGTTGGCGCTGATCTGGACGCCGGCGCCGAGCTCGCGAAGTTCCGGCGCCTGCTCGTAGACGTCGACATCGATGCCGCGCCGGACAAGTCCAAGCGCCGCCGCGAGACCGCCAATGCCGCCACCAACGATTGCGACGTTACTCATTCGACTCCCTCGCACCTTCCTCTCGCCTTACCGAAGACGGAAATTCACAGATCGAAGAATGAGATGATCTCGCCGATCAGTTCGCGCTTCTTGGCGAGCTTTTCAGCCGGCTGAAAACGTCCGAGCGAACGACCGGAGATGTCGATCTCGCCCTGCTCGCCAACGACGATGTAGAGGGGTTCCCCATAGTGACCCGACTGCGGCTTGTGCAGAATAAGCTTGTTGTCGACGCAGTGCGATTCGATGCCGCGGTTGCGCAGCGTCTCCGAGGGCTTGATGTCCTGCTCGAAGAATTCGGTCAGGAAAGCCGCGGCGCACTCAACGCGCTCGCGCCGTTCCCGATCCTGTTGCGCGCGCCTGGTTGCCAGCTCGCCAAAGACTTTGTCCAGCTCGGACATCACAAAATAAAGCTTACCGAGCCGAGCAGGCCCAGTTCCTCCGCATCGAGGATGGCACGCCGCTCGGCAATCTTGAGCCGGCCGCCCAGCCGTTTGAGTTTATAGCGGTAATGGCCAACGAAAACGCGCAGCAAGTCGTTATGCCGGTAGCGGTGAATGATGAAATTTGCTGCGGCCGAAATCGTATCGCCCTCGACACCGGTGATGCGGACATTGCCGATCATGCGCCGCGTGCGCGACAACGGATATTCGGCGTGACAATTCGGGTCCTTCAGCCGTATGACCCGCTCGCGCAGCCGCACGATATCGTCGGCTATGGTGAACAAGGCAAAGCGGGCGTCGGCATCGGGCCGGTCATTCGGCGGGACGTAATAGACCGCGTCATCGGTCAACAATTCGAGCCACTCATCAAGGCGCCAGGAGTTGAGCAGATCGGCCTCCTGGTAGAACAAGTCCTCGACTTCGGCGCGCGAGACCGTCGAGGCCAAAATCTCGTTCATGTGCGCGCCTCCATGAGCTCGTTCCATTTGCGCCAGAACACGCGCAGATGGCCCTCGTCAGTGGCAAGCTGCTGATCGCCCGCCTTGCCCATGCCACGCGACAAGTCGGACCACGGCACTTCCCGCCATGCGGCAAAGCCGAGCTGCGCGGCTTCAAGGGCTGCAACGTCATCAGGCGTCGCAAAACCGCCGGGACCATAGAAGGTGAGGAACGCATGCAGGCGGCGCGCGCGCTGCGCCTCCGTCTCTTCGACCGGACCCAGGGCCCACGCGGTGACGTGCATGCGGTCGGGAGCGACCGGATAGAAGTGTCGCACGGTGACCGAGGAGCCGTCGTTGATCACGAGATTGGGGAAGATGCAAAGATTCCTGTTGGTGTCGGCGACCCTCGCCGCTCGCGCCGAGCCGAGCCGCTGCACCAGCTCGTTGCGCAGCGCGTCGATATCGGCCTTGGCGTCTTCGCCGTAAACGGAGATCCAGCGCGCCACCGGGCGGCCGCGATAGTTCGGATTGTCGGTCGTCAGATGCCCGTTGCCCAGATCGCGTCCAAAGCCGCGCGTCGGCAACAGCTCGCCCTTCGGTGGCGTGACGTTGACGCCCGAATTGCGCATGTAGTTGAGCCAGGTCGAGTGCGTAGAAATAAGGTGATAGTCGTCGACACTGTTCTCGACGAGAAGCTTCCAGTTCGCCCGGATGTCGTATTCCTGCTTGCCGGAAATGATCTGCATCTTCCCGGACGGCGATTGATCGATGACAAGGTCGATGTACTCCTTCGCCCGCCCCAGATAGCTTTCGAGATCGACGGCATCGCGATCGAAATTGGCGAAGTAGAAGTCGCGATACTGTTCAAGCCGCGGCACGGCCACCAATCCCATTTCGTCCTTGTCGAATGACGCCCCGTATGCGTCATCGCCAGGCACCGATTTGAGGCGACCATCAGGATGGTAGGTCCAGCCGTGATACATGCAGTAGAACTGCCGCGCGTTACCCTCGCGTTCGCGGCAGACCAGCGCGCCGCGATGCCGGCAGCAATTGATCAGCGCATGCACCATTCCTTCGCGGTCGCGGCAGAAGATGATGGGACGGCCGGCCACCGGACGGGTTTTGAAGTCGCCCGGGTTTTTGATCTCGGACGCGTGTCCGACGTAAATCCAGCAGCGATCGAAGATGGCGCGCTTTTCGCGCTCGAAGACATCGTCAGACACGAAAACCTCGCGATTGACGAAAAACGTCTGCCGCTCTGGATTTTCAACGACAAAATCCGCGCCTGAAGGCTGGTAATTCATGGCAAGCCGCTCCATCGGACGGAGATTTATATAGAGAATCCGGCCCCGCCGTCCAATACGCTGTCATCGCGCAGCGACTTGATGCTCCAGCATGATCTCACGACGTTCGCGTGCGGATTGCAGAAGCGCCAACGTCGCCTCCACATTGGCCTTGGCCCAGCGGCCGTCTTGCTGCGGCGGGTGACCGGTGCGGACCGCGCTGATCATGTCATCGAGCACCTCGCTGCGGCCGGGCATCGAATGGCTCTGGGGCAAGTCGACCTCACGCTTGCCTTCGGTACCGTAAATAAAGAGACCATCGGCCGACGCGCGCATTTCGCCGCGCGCGCAGCTCACGATCATCACTCCGAAATGCGGCTGATGGGTCGGTGGGGGACCTGCTTCCGCGCCGTAGGCAAAGCGTTCGACGCGCAGCCGGGTCTCCTCGGCCTGGCGGCCCGCCAGCGCCCGGCGGGCTGCGCCGTGCTGGCCGGGGGGCTTTTCAGCGCCCCGTTCGTTGATCCAGAAATGCAGTTCGTCGCTGTCGAAGAAGTCGTAGCCGCCATAGACCAGCGAGGCCGCCGCACCGTCTTCAAATTGGAGAAAGGCGACGGAACTGCCCTCCGTCGGCCGTGCGGGATCGAGCGCCGAGACCTGGGCGCGAACGCTGCGCAGCAGGCCGCCCCCGATCAGCCGCACCATGTCGATCTGGTGAGGAACCTGGTTGAACATGATTCCCCCGCCCTGGGCCGTATCGAGTTCCTCCGGCCGCCGGGGGCGATAGAGAAAATTCGTGTAGTTCGACGCCGCGATCATGGCGAGTGGACCAAGCTCGCCGCTTGCCACGATCCGCGCCATGGCGCGCACCGCCGGATCGAAAGCATGCGTATGGCCGACGATGAGGCGAACATTCGCCCGTTCGACAGCAGCGATGATCGCATCGCAGTCGGCGAGCGTCAGCGCCATCGGCTTCTCGAGAATGATGTGCTTGCCGGCCGCGGCCGCAATGGCGGCATGCTCGGCATGAAATTGATGCGGCGTGGCGATATAGACGACATCGACGGCCGGGTCAGCGCACAGCGCGCGAATGTCATCGTAAGTCGAGGCATTGAAATCGAGCGCGAAAGCTAGGCGCGGCCTGAGATTGCGATCAGCCGCAGCGCAAAGCCTGATTCCGGGGTGGGCGGCGGCCGCGCGCACCATCACGGCGCCGGCCATGCCGAGGCCTGCGATGCCGAGGCCTAAAGGCGTCGTCTTCGTTACGCCTCTCCCCAGGGGGAAGAGGTCAACGTCAGGCAGGCTCACCGTCGGCGTTGCGGTCGAGATCGACATGAATATCATCGCCCTGAAGCACGACCTTATAGGTTCGCAGCGCAATCGAACATGGCGGCGCCTTCACGGCGCCATTCCGCACGTCGAAAGCGCCGAAATGCAGGCTGCATTCAATGATGTCGCCATCGAGAATGCCGTCGGCAAGGCTCGCCGAAGCATGCGTGCACTCGTCGTCCGTGACGTAGAACGTGCCGCCGATGTTGAAAACAGCGAGCCTGAGGTCGCCAACTTCGAATGCTTTTGCGCTTTCCGGCGCGACATCGGCTTGTGAACAGACACGGACGACATTTTCCGCCATGGGTAGCCTCCTTGAAGATTTAGGGCCGAGCGAGGGCCCACTTCCCCTGCACTGCGACACAAAACCGCGCGGTGCCGCACGTCAAGCGCGGTCCTTATACTGAAAGTTGCGAATTCCATTCAACAGGGAGCCGCGCGGCGAGTTGTGATTGCGGCAAATGCCCGGCACAATACAGCTCCATCAGGATGGCTATGCCGAATGAGCCCGAGCGCCACCAACCTGCGTGCCCTCAGCGAGCCGCAACTGACGCGGCCGGCCATCCGTATCAGCAATCTGCAAAAGACATTCGCGAGCCTCGTCGCCATCGACCGTGTCTCGGTCGATATCGAAGCCGGTGAATTCTTCATGATCGTCGGCCCATCGGGCTGCGGCAAGACGACATTGTTGCGTATCCTCGCCGGCCTTGAGACAGCGACGTCCGGCACATTCGAGATCGACACGCCGCCTAATTCCGAGCAGCCGGAAAATTCGATGGTGTTCCAGGGTGAATCGATCTTCCCCTGGATGACCGTGTGGAACAACGCCGCCTATGGGCTTCGCATGCGCAAGGCATCGGAGGCCGTGATCAAGGAAAGAGTCAGCCATTATCTCGACCGCACAGGGCTGACACGCTTTGCCGACTATTATCCACATCAGTTGTCGGGCGGCATGAAGCAACGCGTATCGATTGCGCGCGCGTTCGCCAACGACCCGGAAATCCTGCTGATGGACGAGCCGTTCTCGGCCCTCGACGCGCAAAACAAGCTTTTGCTGCAGGAAGAGCTGCTGCGCATTTGGGACGAACAGAAAAAGACCGTCGTCTTTATCACCCACAGTGTGGACGAAGCGGTCTACCTCGGCGACCGCATCATGGTGATGACGGCGCAGCCGGGACGCGTGAAAAGCTTCGTCCGCGTGCCGCTGCCGCGTCCACGCAACATCATCGAAATGCAGACGACGCCCGAATTCGGCGAGCTCGTCCACCGCATCTGGTCCGGGCTGCGCGAAGAGGTGCAACGCGCCCGCGAGCAAGAGAACAAGGAAGCTGCGCACGAGAGCAAGGGATAAGCGTCATGACGACCGAGACCATTGCCAGCAGTCCCGAACGAAGCTTTTCCCTTTCCATGCGCGCGCGCGAGCGCATCCTCGGCATTGTCTCGCCGATGGCGCTGCTGGTGGTCTGGGAAGTTGCGGCGCGTCTTCACTTTATCGACACGCGGTTCTTTCCGGCGCCGACCAGCGTGATTGCCGTGCTGATCGACATGCTGCGGTCGGGCGAACTCGTCACCAACACGCTGGTCAGCCTGCGCCGCCTTGCCCTCGGCACGCTCATCGGCGGCGCGCCGGCGCTCGTTCTCGGCATCGCCATGGGACTTAATCGCTGGGTGCGCGCGGTGTTTGATCCGCTCGTGGCGGCAACCTATCCGATCCCGAAGAGCGCAATCCTGCCGCTGGCGCTGCTCATCTTCGGTTTGGGCGAAGGTTCGAAAATCTTCATGGTCGCGATCGGCGTGTTTTTCCCCGTCGTGATCAACGCTACGACCGGCGTTCTCGAGATCAATCGCATCTATCTCGATGTCGGGCGGAACTTTAAGGCCAGCCGGTGGAATACGTTCTGGACCATCGCGCTTCCGGGCGCGCTGCCGGTGATCATGACCGGCTTCAAGCTCGGCATCGGCATCGGCCTCGTCCTGATTGCAATCGCCGAAATGATCGGCGCCAAAAGCGGGCTCGGCTACATGATCTGGACGGCTTGGGAAACGTTCTCGGTCGAGCAGATGTATGTCGGGCTGTTCATGATCGCGATTATCGGGTTCGTCCTGACCGTCGCGCTCAACGAGCTCGAACGCTTCATTATCCCGTGGAAGACCGTCTGATATAGTCATTCCGAGGCTGAGCCTCGCGGCGTCGCGAAACAACAACCGGGCAAGAGTGCGATGCAGGTCCTGGTCGTCGGCGCAGGCGTGATCGGGCTTGCGGTCGCGCGGGCGGCGGCGCTGCGCGGCCACGATGTGACTGTCGCCGAGGCGACGGGCGGCATCGGCAACGGCGTCTCCTCGCGCAACAGCGAAGTGATCCACGGCGGTCTCTATTATCCGACCGGCTCGCTGCGCGCGCGTCATTGCACGCGCGGACGGCGGATGCTCTACGAATTCTGCGCCTCGCATGGCGTCGCGCATCGCAAGTGCGGAAAGCTGGTCGTCGCGACCAATGAAGCAGAACTTGCGAAAGTCGAAACGATCCTGGCGCAGGGCCAGACGAATGGCGTCGAAGGATTGGAGATGATCGGCGGCAATGCCGCGCGCGCTCTCGAAACGGAACTCTTCTGCATCGGCGCGTTGCTGTCGCCCGAGACCGGCATCATCGACAGCCACGGTTTCATGCTGGCGCTGTGGGGAGAGATCGAAGATCGTGGCGGCATGATCGCATTCGCGACCCCGGTCGAGCGGATGAGTTTCAAGGCGCCGCATTGGCAGGTCCAATTCGGCGGCCGCGACGCCGGAACGATCGGCTTCGACGCGGTCGTGAACGCGGCCGGTCTCGGCGCACAGAAGTTGGCGCGCGGGAATCGATGGCTATCCGGCAGGAAAAGTTCCGCGTCTCGTGCTGGCCAAGGGCAACTATTTCGGGTTCGCCGGACGCCCGGTGTTTTCGCGGCTGGTCTATCCGACGCCAATCGATGGCGGCCTCGGCGTTCACGTCACCCTCGATCTTGCCGGGCGCATGCGTTTCGGCCCCGACGTGGAATGGATTTCGGAGGAAAGCTACACCGTCGATCCGCAGCGCGCGGAAAGTTTCTACGATCGCATTCGCACCTATTGGCCGGGACTGCCCGACGGCTCGCTGGTGCCGGATTATTGCGGCATCAGACCGAAACTGACCGGGCCTGGCGAGCCTGCGGCCGATTTCATGATCGCCGATCGGGCCGTTCACGGCCTGCCGAGACTCGTCAATCTGTTTGGTATCGAGTTGCCGGGACTGACGTCGTCGCTTTCGCTGGCCGAAGAGGTCGCCGGCTATCTGACGAGCTGACCGCGAAGTTCGCCCATGAGAGACGGGCTGGCTGCGTCCTGAGACGGCACGATCGTTCCCGTCTCGTCATCGCCGGACGATACCTCTTGGGGGCGCTGGGAAAAGCGTACACGCGACGCTCCAGGAGACCGCTGGGCAGTCACGGTCGACGGATCGAACGGCGTAAATGTCGTCTGGTCGCGCTTGGCCGAATAGGTCACAAATCCATCCCGGGTCGAGATAATGTCTCCGGGCCGCAACGTCGGATCGTCTTTCACATCGAGCGGCACCAGGCCGAATGCATCGTTGCCGTCGCAGGTACAATGGGCCACAAACTGCTTGCGGTACATAAAGGCGGTGTCGAGGTTCGTGTAACGCTGGCCATCACGTGTGACAGCGCGGCCGATTTCGCTGCCGAAGAAGACTTTGGTCTCGCTTGAAGGACACATGGCGTGGCACGTCTCGACGGGCGTAGCGTTGGCCATCCGCTCGAGCGGAAATTGCCGGCCGTCGCAAAGGCGCACACAGAACGCGACCGCGCGGCCTGATCCGATCGCGCCTTGGCGCACCCTTTCGGCTCCGCGCACGACCGAAGAACGCGGCTCGGCAATATTGCTATGCAGCTTTTGCCGCGGTGATGGCTGCTGCTGATAGCCACCAAACAGAAAGTCGAAAATCCCCTGCGCCTGGGCGCGATCGAGCGCGGTCGAAAGCGCCGCTGCGGACAGCACGCCGGCGAAAACAATCCCGCGATACGTCATAGGCTTGCTGCGATGCCACTCACCCATGGCAGCCATGGCAACACCCTCACAGCCAAGTTCGGAACGGGTCGATTGAAGGAAGGGAAACGCGACTTGGCTTCTTAACTCTTGGCTTTTCAACTGCCGAAAGGCCGGATCGTCCCCCGCCTCTCCGGCCGCGACCATCGCCGAAAAGCTTCAACATCAGGTGACGAAACGCCCCCGACATACGGTAAACGGCGAATTTTGACTTATGGCAAAGATTTAGTGAACGAGGCTCGAGCATCGGCGCAGCGCAGCGACGCCGACGAGCGTGTTGCCGTTCCTAAAAGACCATCTCGGGCTCGATATGATCCGGCTCCGTTTGCCTTTCGACCGTATCGAGCACCAGCGTCGACAGGGCGTCGAGCAACCGGCGCTGCATTTTGGAAAGTGAAATCTCCGAAACGATCGTTTGGACTTCGTGCGCCACGTCCGCGACTGTAATCAGATCGGCGCAGCGACGAAGCGCGCCGCCGACCGCACTCAGCTCCTGCCGCATCCGATCGAAGTCCTGCAGCTTGACCACGACGTCCTTATTCCAGCCGCCGAGTTTCATGAGATCCTGCGCGATCCCGCTGCTGGTCTTCTCGAGTTGCTCTGCAACGTCGCAATTGATCGTCGCGAGCGCACAAAGCAGAGAATGGAGGCTGTTTTCACCGTCCTCTATTTTTTCTTCGAATTTTTCGTTTGTCGCCAAATTACCGTTCATCATGTACCCCTGATCACCCGGAATGCATCAAACGGAGACCTTTAGGACGCTGTCATTAGTTTGAAGTAAAAACGGCGGCCAATTAATGCGCGTTTTTTCCAATATTTTTCATGCTCCGGATTTGTTGGTTAGCGAACCATGTTGGCGATCGATCGATATCGAGTGAATGTCTGATCCGCGCCGGCTTTCATGACCGGTCTTCACGCGATGAGCGGCGGCGCCGATCGTTTCGTTGCGCTATCCGCGTGAACTATCAAAGTCCTATCGCGCGACGAACAGGAACGTTACGGCGACAAAGATCGGCACCAGCACGACGATCGACCACAGCAAATAGCCGAAGAAGCTCGGCATCTTGATGCCGCGTTCGCTGGCGATCGCGTAAATCATGAAGTTCGGCGCGTTGCCGATATAGGTCAACGCGCCCATGTAGACCGAGCCCATCGAAATTGCCGCAAGCGTCGGCGCCAGCCGGCCCATCAGGTCGGCGGCATTGCCGCCGGCAAGATTGAAAAAGACCAGATAGGTCGGCGCGTTGTCGAGGATCGCCGAGAGCACTCCGGTGAGCCAGAAATAAGCAACGACGTGCGGCGCGCCGTCGTCTTTGGTCACGGCGTCGATCAGCCAGGCGAACGCGCCGTCGCGGCCGGCATCGAGCGTCGCAAGCACGGGCGCGGCGCAAACGAAAATTCCCGCAAAGAGAATCCCGACTTCCAGGATCGGCTCCCAGGAAAAGCCGTTGGCCGCGCGGTGCTCGTCCGGCGTCAGCCAGAGCGAGGCAAACGCCGCCAGGAACAGCACCGCGTTGCGGATCAGATCCTGCGGGGTGACCGGCGTCCCCGCAACAGAGAAGCTGGCGCCCGGCGGCCACAACGCGCAGATGATCACATCTACGACGACGACCGCGAGCAGCAGAACGTTGACGATGCCGCGCACGCGAAGCGGCGCGCTTTCAGCGGGCTCGACCGGGGCGCTCCGTCTGTCCTTGCGGTAGAACCAGAGATCGACAATGACGAACAGCAACAGCACGCAGCCGGCGACGAACGCTGTCGGCAGCCAAAGATTTTTCATCGGCCAAAAGAAATCGATGCCGTTGAGGAAGCCGATGAACAGCGGCGGATCGCCCAGCGGCGACAGTGCGCCGCCGATATTGCCGACCAGAAAGATAAAGAACACCACGACATGAACGTTGTGCAGCCGCGCCCCGTTGGCGCGGAGCAGCGGCCGGATCAGGATCATCGCTGCGCCGGTCGTGCCGACGATGCTGGCGATCAGGGTTCCGAACGCAAGTATCACGGCATTGACGAAAGGCGTCCCGCGCAACGAGCCCTCGATCAAAATGCCGCCGGCGATCACATAAAGCGCGAACAGGACGGCAATGAAGCTCAGATACTCGGCGAAAAACGCGTGCGCCAATTCGGCGAGCGCCGTGTCCGTGCCGCGCAGCGCCGCCATGGGCGCAAGCGTCAGTGTCGCCCAGACGAAGGCGAACTTGCCGTAGTGGTGATGCCAGAACCGCTGGAAAGCGAGCGGCCCAAGCGCAATCGACAGAAGAATTCCGAGGAACGGCAACGCCCACGGCCAGGACAGCGTCGCTCCATCCAGCGACGCGCCGTCGTGACTGGCGGCATGGGCCGCATCGGGCAACAGAACCGCAACGGCGGACACGGCAATAAGGCGCATGTACATCCAGCGCACCTTGCCACGACCTCTTGGCGTTCGCATCTGCGCGATTAAAATCGGCTGCGGCAAAATCTCAATCTCCGACGGAGAGGAGTCCAACGTGACAGCAAATCGCTTCAGCAATCCCTCGACCATGCCGCCAACGCGCGGCTATACCCACGTGGTGGAGACGGTGAGTCCGAGCCGAACCATCTATCTGTCCGGTCAGTTGGGTATGACGCCGGATGGACAATTCGCCGGCGCACCCGACGACTTTCGTGCCCAAGCGACACAGTGCTTCGAAAACTTAAAGGCTGGTCTCGCGGCTGCGGGGGCGACGTTCGAGCATGTGGTGAAGGTCACCAACTACTTCATCGACATCTCGCATCTGCCGATTTATCTGGAAGTGCGCGACCGTTACGTCAACACCAAGGCACCGCCGGCCAGCACGGCCGTCCAGATCGGCAAACTCGCGATACCCGGCGCTCTGTTCGAGATCGAAGCCGTCGCCGTGGTGCCGGAGAAATAAACAACGCCTGAGCTGACGCGGCAGCCAAATCGAAGCCCATAGGCCGCCAACCTGCTGCCGCGCCGAACCGCCTATCGACAATGACCGCCGCCGAATCGATCGCGACCCTTGCCGAGATCCCAGACCCGGCACGGGCCGCAAAAATCGCAGCGGATACTTAAATCGTCTGCCGGTTATTTCGGCATCGGCGCGACGAGCGCCGCGCAATAGGTCGACACACCGCCACCGACGATGTCATAGCAAGAAATGCACTTGCAGCCGTTAGCCCCACCTGCGCACGTCCCCAGCACCTTGTGCTTCAACGTGATCTTGGCGCCACTGTGCACGGACAAATTAACGGCGCACCAGCTTTGTGCCGACGCGTTCGACGCCGAATAGACGAGACCCGCCAACGCGACGGCGACGCTCAACGTAAGATAACGGCGCATGAAATCCCTCCGCTGCCCTGAATCACCCGAGGAACGAAGCCCCCTGGGGATGGAACTCAGTCTCACACACCAGAAATCGCTGCGCAAGATTGCACCATCATCAAAGCACTTATTTGTTGCAGGATTGCCACGGCACCTGAACAAATATTCAAGAATCGATCGCCAAGCATGAAGTGCTGACGGGCCCCTGCTTCGAGTTTACCGCAACGCGGAATACGAAACCGTCTCCGCGACGCGATTCGCGCCCGGGCTTTGCATGTTCCTTCCGAGACGCAACGCAACGACGCAATCCAGCGCAGAGCGCAGAGCGCCGAACCCGGCATTGCTTGAGGTCGCCAAGCCGCCGAATTGGATGGCTTCGTTTCACTCGCCATGACGAAGAAAAGGAAGCGGAACGCCGACAAGCGCATGGGTCATGAAGCCGTGCTTGCGAGCACGGCGGCGCATCCAGCGGGATGCGCTCGCCTGTCGGCGTTCCACCGCGGCTCTCACCAGGGGGCTTTCGCCCCTTTCGCTCAACTCCAGGCCAGGCTTCCTGGGACGTGGCAGGAGCGCATTGTCCGGTAAGCCCGCCCCAACCGGGGAGCGGAGACGCTGCGCTTCTAAACGGGCGTTACCCGCGCCCGCCTGTCCCAGTCCAGAGAATGCACCTCCCGCACCGGCCGTAGTACCGGCGAGCGTGATGCCCGAAGCTGCCCGGGAGCGGATTGCAAATCCGCGCGCAGGCACCGCACTCGCTCCGTCTTCAGGTCTGCCTCCCAAAGCCGTCCCTTACGTGAGCGAGATTCGTCGGTATTGGTAACCGAAATGGAGACAAATGTCAAGCGCGGTCACATTATGGGCGACGACCGGTAACAATTGGTCTCACTGGGCGACCACTTCTGGCGCAGCGCAGCGTTCGTGTCACGTCCGCAATGGAACGCACAATGGACCCATCATGGACAGTGCATTTCGGTGGCGATGGGACCCAATCGGGCGTTATCCAAGGACCAGCCAGCCAATTTCCGAAGCAGCTTTTTCGCTGATACGATGTGTTGTCCTTAATGCTAGGGGGTAGGCAGTGAGGCGGCGGGAATTTATCTCCCTGCTCGGTAGCGCAGCGGCAGCACGGCCGCGAACCGCGCGCGCCCAGCAGCCCGAGCAGATGCGGCGCATCGGTTTGCTCATGAACCGCGTTGCTGACGATCCGGAGGGTCAGGCCACGGTCGCGGCGTTCCAGGAAGGCCTGCAAAAAATGGGGTGGAGCGACGGTCGCAATGTACGGTTCGACATCCGCTGGGGCACTAACGATGTCGAACGCGATCGCCGAGACGCGGCGGAATTGATCGGGCTCGTGCCGGATGTCATCCTAGCCGGTGGCACGCCGGGGGTGACGGCCTTGCGACGGATCACCCGCAACTTGCCGATTGTGTTCGTGGGCGTGACTGATCCGGTTGGGGCAGGCTTGGTCGATACCCTAGCTCGGCCGGGCGGCAACGTGACCGGCTTTATGCTGTTCGAATATAGTTCGAGCGGCAAATGGCTAGAACTCCTTAAGCAGATCGTGCCGCGGCTGACGCGAGCGGGTGTCCTTCGAGATTCTGCAAATCCTGCCGGGGATCGCTCAGTTCGGCGCCATTCAGGCCGCTGCACAGCCGCTTGGGTTGGAGGTGAGCCCCGTCAACGTCAGCGACGCCGGCGAGATTGAACGTGCCATTGCTACCCTCGCCAAGTCTGCGAATGGTGGCCTGATCGTAACAGGGAGCGCGTCAGCTCGCCATCAACTGATTATCGCACTGGCAGCAAAGTACAAGCTGCCCGCTGTCTACCCGTTCCGTTACATGGTGACTGGCGGCGGCCTCATCTCCTACGGGTTTGATCTGGTTGATCAGTACCGCCGCGCCGCAAGTTACGTTGACCGCATCCTCAAGGGTGAAAAGGCGGCTGACCTGCCGGTGCAAGCACCAACAAAGTACGAGCTCGTGATCAACCTTACGACCGCCAAGGCGCTCGGCCTCGAACTACCGCCGACGCTGGTCGCCAGCGCCGACGCAGTGATCGAGTGACGAGAAATTTGCCGCGGTGCATGAGTCCGAAATTGGCCCTTCTCGTCGCTTTAGCCGCAGATCAATTCGGCAGCGATGGGAGGGAAAGCCGACATGCCTCAGACGTCGTCAATCGCTCGAAACTGACCCTGGTCGTGCGAAAACGCTTTGGTGGGGGTGGCAACTGACGCGGACTCGCTCACGCGATCGGGTGAGCTGATATTATGCCGGCGCGACCGCTATGAGTTGGCGATGCGCGGGTTTGTTAGGGCTACGCTACCCTCATGCTTGGATTGCCGCCAGAAGGGGCTTCACCCCGATGATGTTCATGACGCGCGTGAGATTGTAGGCGAGCACGTGCAGGGCCATCTCGGTCGCAACCTTGGGCAGGCGCTTCATCAAAAAGTGGGTAGCTCCCATCCGCATCTTGAGCGTGCCGAAGGGATGCTCGGCCGTCTCGCGGCGCACGCGCATCGCCTGCGGGTTCGTATCGAGCCGCTCTTGCACCGCTTCGAGCAGATGTTCGTGCTCCCATCGCGTGATGCGACGCTCTGGTCCCTTCGTGCAGCGAGTTTGGAGCGGGCAACGCGGGCATGCCGTCGTCCAATAGCGGCGCAGCGTCTTGCCGTCTTCCTCGTTTGTATACCGATAGGTCAGCTTCTCGCCGGCCGGGCAGCGGTACACATCCTCGGCCGCTAGATAGACGAAGTCCTGCTTGCCGAAGCGGCCATCCGACTTCGCACCTGATGTCATCGGCTTTGGTAGCGTCACCGTAATGTCAGCTTGCGCGCAGGCCAGTATCTCGGGGCTGTTGAAGTAGCCGCGATCAGCGACAACATCGAGACGATCAGAGCCAAGAACGAGCTTCGCCTGCGACGCGACCTTGGCCAGTTGTGAGCAATCCGAGCCGGTATTCGTCACCTCGTGGGTGACGATCAAATGATGCTCCGTGTTCACAGCAACCTGCACGTTGTAGCCAACAACGCCCGAGCCGCGACCGCTGGTCGCCATCGAGCGTGAATCAGGGTCAGTCAAGGAAATCTGCTGATCGGGCGAGGCCAGCATCGCCCGCTCGATCGCTTTCAAACGATCCATCTCGCTCGCGAGCTTGGCAAGCTTGTCCTTGAGGTGTGCCGTCTTGACGGCAAGCGCCTCCGACGGCTCCTGCAGGTCGGCCGTGTCTAGCTGGCTCGGATACCGCGCCACGCTCTCCTCAATCTGCGCCAGCCGGCGCTCCATCTTCGCCCGCGTGAAGTTCTTGTCCCGGTTGTTGACCGCCTTGAACTTGCTGCCGTCAATCGCGACGCTCGGCTTCGTCAGCAGACCGATCGCTCGGCAAAGCGCAACAAATTGCGCACACACCTTGCGGATCGCAGGTCCATTATCCTTGCGGAAATCGGCAATCGTCTTGTGATCGGGAAACAGCCGGCCGGTGAGCCACATCACCTCAACGTTGCGGCCGGCCTCACGCTCAAGCCGCCGGCTCGACTAAACGCGATTGAGATAACCGTAGATGTAGAGCTTGAGCAACACCGACGGATGATACGACGGCCGGCCAGTGACCTCGGGGTCAACCCCGTCGAACCTCAGATCGGCCAGGTCGAGCTCATCGACGAATACGTCAATCACACGAACCGGATTGTCCTCGCCAATCCAGTCTTCCAAGCACTCCGGAAATAGCGTGCTCTGCTGGCGGTCCGCACCCTCAATGAAGCGTCGCATCCCGATCCCTCCGCAAATCGCGCAGGAATCATACCGCCAGAATCAAATAGGATAGACGTTTTTACACAACCAAGACCCGAAGCGGACATCAAGTCGAGTGCGGTTGGGCCTGTCTTGGCAGTGTCGGCACTATTCAAATTGGATGGTTATTTCTTCGAGCGGAATGCCGGAGACCTTTGTTGTCCACGATTGTCCTCGGTTGACTGGCATTGCGAGCGTCAAGGTACCTGTCGAAATGATTTCTTGCGCAGATAGCGGCGGGTTGTGCACATCGTGCGCCGTCAGCTCGACCAGATGGCGTAGCGCCAAGAGAGGGCTGTCGAGGACCAAGGCGCCGCCGCCGCGCTGGCTGAGATTGCCGTCGCAATATAGCTCGACCGTAAAGCTGGCCAGCTCGCGTGACCAAGCGGCTTTGCGCGGCGCGATTTCGTGGCGATCGCCTACAAGAATTGCGCCGTGAACCCCATTGGCTGCCACGGTATCGGAGGCCGCAAATTTCCAATTGGGAAAAATCGATTGGACCACCTCATACCCAAGAGAAATCCACTCGATGCAGTCGAGCAGCGCCGATTCACTCATGTCAGGCAGGGGCTTTGCCTTCAGGCCGAACATGATTTCCGGTTCGATGCGCGGCTCTACGAAGTCCCCGATTCTTACAATCGGGAAATCTGCGAGGTCGTGTGTGCTGCGGCTCGTCGCATACCCCCAAACCGGCGATTGAACGCCATGGACCCCCCACATTTCGCGGTTGGTAAATCCGATCTTGCGTCCGGTGATCTTCTCACCACGGGCTTCGAAGGCGGCCCGCAATAGCGGCGTGACGCGGTAGGCCTCTGCGACCGTTAATCCGGTCGGCCGGGAGGAGAAGGTCGATATTTGACGATGATCTGCCAAGGCCGCGACGGTCTCGTCGGCAATCGCCCTGATATAGCTTTCCTTGTTCATCGGCACCCCCGCCGTGAGCCTTATCTGATGCCAAGCGGACCGCCAATATGCCAGTCCATTTTTGACTGCGGCGCCCAGCTGATACTTTCGTTATTGGCCCCTTTCGACGTTCGCCGCGCTGCATCAAGTTGGTAGCGATTGGAGGCATAGCGGACATGCCTCCGACATCGCCGAAAGGTCGGGTCTGACCCACAGCGGTCCTTGCTGAGACGTTCAATTTGCACTGCAACAAACGGTTTCGACGCTTACTCGATCACCTCGTCGGCGCGACCCAGCAATGGGAGCGGGATAGTTATCCCGAGGGTCTTGGCGGTTTTAAGATTGATAATGAGCTCAACTTTCACCGGCTCCTGAATTAGCAGATCGGCGGGCTTTTCACCTCCTGGCCAGCTTCGATCGGCTGGCGGGGCAGGAGCGCGGCCGGACCATTCGATTGCCGGACCTAGCCGCCCCAGGGTCCGCGAATGCCCCTTCCGAGACCCGCGTCGCGAGCGAGGGCCACCGCATGGGCGCGACTCTTTATCTGGAGCTTGCTGAAGATCGTCGAAACATGGTTACGCACGGTCTTCTCGCTGATGTTGAGCCGCGCAGCGATCTCGTAGTTGTCGAGGCCCTCGGCCACGACCTCGAGGATCTCCCGCTCACGCGCCGTGAGGTCATCGAGATCGGGCAGGGCAAGACTGCCGGCCGAGTGCGGCGGCAGAAAATCGCCGAACGTTTCGACCAGTCGCTGCCACGCCGGCTCAGTATCCAATAGGATGCGATTGCGGCTTTCCACCGGCACGAACCGCGCTCCCGGAATCTGCGCGGCCACGCTGCGGCCCTGATCAAGAGGAATGATGGCATCGCCGCGCGAATGCAACACCAGCGTCGGACAGCGGACCTCGGGCACCACGTCCTGCACGTTGCTGCGCAGATACGCGTTCAGCAATGCGACGGTGTTGGCCGGTGAGGTGGTTTCCCGCAGCAGATCGTTGAATGAGCGGCTTTGCTCGGCCGTTGCATCGGGAATGTGCAGCAATGCGCAGAACTGGCCGTAACCCGGATTCTCGTTTGGCCAGCCGAGTTCGTAGACCTTTAGCCGCGCCTGTGCCTCGGCCTCCTGCTCTGCAGTTGGGGTGTCTCCCAGAGCGCCACGCATGTTGCAGCCATAAAGTATGAGGTGGGTGACGCGGTTCGGATGGCGCACCGCGTAGCGCATGGCGATGGCACCGCCAGCCCCTCCCATCGCAAACAGCACGAAGTGATCGACGCCCGAGGCGGCAATGACCGCATCCAGGTCCTCAGCAAACCCGGTGAAGGAAAATCGCACGCGCTTGCGATCGGACAGCCCGCAGCCGCGCCAGTCATAGCGGATGAGCGTATTGTGCCTCGTCAGCAGCGACAGCCACGGGCGCCAGACCGGGCTATCCCAATCGAGCTCCAAGTGATGAATCCAGTGTTGCACCCAGATCAACGCCGGACCCGAGCCGCACGTCGCATAGGCGATGCGCGTGCCGTCGGCGCTCGCACAGAAGCGAATTTTCTGCTGGGATTGCGACATGCGGATCGGACCCTCGGCCGATCCTAGAGCGAATTCCGCTGAATTTCGATGATCCTAGGATAAATAAGGCCCCAAGTCTTTCATCAAGAGACAACGACACAAGCGCCCATACCCAGTCGAAGAGGCGTAGATGCTCCGGATCCGCCACGCGTCACACGACCGCCACTGCATCTTGCGGGTTAACGCGTAGCAAGCTGGATTTCGGGGCATCATGGGCAGCCGGCAGGCGCTTTCGCCCAAGCTACGCGGCACCGACCAACTTGCTCCAAAGCATATCGGGGTCATGGGGCGGCCGGTTGCCCCGCCAGGCCACATGCTGGTCGGGACGAATGAGCACCAGATCGCGCTCGTAGAGATCGCGCGCTGCGTCGCTAGGGTGATCGAGGACGTCAAGCGGAATGCCGCGGCGGCGCGCCGCAGCTTCGAGCGCGGCGCTGCCGGCGGCGTGGCCACCGAGCCTGAGCAATGTGAAGCCGATGCCCAAGCGATCATAGAGCGAGCTGCCGCGCCCGCGCCGCTCGTCCAGCCAGATATGCGGGGCGCGTCCGCCAGGGACGCTCGATGGGGTGTACCGAGAGAAGTTGTCGGCGGGCGGCGCACCATCCGAGACGATGATTGGCGAGCTGTCGTAGCGCACGCCGAGCTGCAAACCGATGGATGCGAAGGCCTCGCCGAACGTCGACAGATGTGCGCCAACTTGCCGTCGGGCGGCCTCGCCCTCGGCATTATCTTCCTCCATTGCGGGCGAGGTCGGGATCGTACCGTTGCGCTTCGCCAGCTCTCGTGCGGCAATCGTATTGCGCACGGCGACGGGCTTGCGTTCGAGCTCGTATGAGTCGAGCAGGCTCGCGCCACCCCATCCGTGCACCATAGCCGCGAGCTTCCATGAGAGATTCGCGGCGTCATCGATGCCGGTGTTCATGCCAAAGCCGCCGGTCGGCGTGAACAGATGCACGGCATCGCCTGCGAGCAGCACGCGGCCTTCGCCGAAGCGCTCTGAGACTAGCGCCACCCCGCCGGTCCACGGCCGATGCCCGAGCATCTCTAGCGGGACATCGGCCCCGGCTGCGCGTTGCACCATGGTCGCGACGGTCGCGTCATGGGACCCCAGCTCCGGATTTGCCGGCTGGCTGAACACGAGGAACTCGTCGCGCCCGTTGAGCGAGGCGAGCATCAACTGGGCTTCCGGCGTCACCGACCAATACTGCCAGGCATGACGATCGCGCAGGACGCTGCGGACGAGCGTGGGTGCGCGGATGTGTGAGGCGATCATGCGGCCGCCCATGTATTGCTGCTGCAGGGCATCGAAGCCGCGATAGTGAGCGCCGAGCATCCGGCGTACGAAACTCTGGCCGCCGTCGCAGCCGACCACGTAGCTGGCACGCCAGGATTCGCGCGCGCCGTCGCTGCTCTTTTCCGCCTCGACCGCAACGCCGTCCGCTTCCATTGCAAGGTGGTCGACCTGCCAGCCGAACCGCAGCGTGATATTGGGCCGCGTGCGTGCATAGTCGAGCAGGAACGCCTCGACATACATCTGGTTCGCCCGCAGGATCGGCTCGGGGACCTGATCGGTTGCGGGCGCGGCGGCGACGGCGCGCATCTTCTCCGCCTCGGATGGCATGCGGATGCGCGCGAGCTCCCACGCGTTGAAGCGGGTGAAGTAGGCGACGTCGGTCGGATGATCGGCCGGCAATCCCAGTCGGCGCACAGGCTCGGAGATGCCGAGGCGCCGGAAATGCTCTAGCGTCCGCGCATTCTGCGTGCTGCCCTTGGGGTGCGCCCGCTCGCCCTCCTCGGAATTGAACAGCACCGAGCGCACGCCGTATCGATCGAGAAACAGCGCCAGCACCAGCCCGACCGGGCCGCCTCCGACAATGGCTATTGGAATCGTCGAGCGCTTACTCCCGGAGTCCAAAGGTCCCGTTCCCTGCTCTACTCGGTCTTGATCCCCGCCGAAACGATGACCGACCGCCAACGCTCTCGCTCTTCGGCCAAGAAGGCAGCGGTATCGGCAGGCGATGAGCCGACCGGCGTGGCATAGAGATCGCGGAAGCGGTTGGTGACATCAGCTGTCTTGAGAATTCCGGCGATGGCTGCAGACAGCTTCTCGGCGATCACCGCCGGAGTCCTGGGTGGCGCAACGACGGCGAACCAAGTGACGGAGCGAAATCCCGGAACCGCCTCTGACAGAGACGGCATGTCGGGCAGAAGCGCATTGCGCCGCTCGCTGCCGACGGCGATGGCCTTCAGGTTGCCATTCTTGATCAGTGCGGCGGCGCTGCCGAGATTGTCGAACAGCAAGTCGACGTGGCCACCCACCACATCGTTGACGGCCTCCGGCAGGTCTTTGTACGGCACGTGCACGAGCGCAATTCCGGTCATCGACGCCAGCAGTTCCATGCTCAGGTGTTGCACGCTGCCGACCCCGGGGGACGCGTAGGTCAGCTTTCCCGGATTGGCTTTGGCGAATGCGATCAAACCCCGCACGGTCGAGAACGGCAGCTTGGGGTTAGCGACCAAAACATTGGGCTGATCGGCGAGGACCGTGACGGGTACGAGGGCGGTCAGATCGAACGTCAGCTTCGGGAAAAGACTTGGATTGACTGCAAGCGTCGTCGCCGGCGCGGCGAGCAAGGTGTACCCGTCCGGCTCGGCCCGGGCTGCGGCCTCGGCGCCGATGTTGGTGTTTCCGCCAGGCCGATTCTCGACATAGACGGGATTGCCCCATCGGCCGGCCAGCTTCTCGGCGATGAAGCGCGGCACCAAATCTGCGACGCTGCCGGCGCCCACCGGGGCGATGATCTTGATCGCCCTGTTGGGATAGGCGTCTTGCGCGAGCACCGAGGTGGGTACGAGACACATGCATACCGTCAACGCAATCCGCCGCGCTAACCTCGACTGAATGATCACCGTGCTCAC
This sequence comes from uncultured Alphaproteobacteria bacterium, assembly GCA_963759705.1. Classification (GTDB taxonomy): domain Bacteria; phylum Pseudomonadota; class Alphaproteobacteria; order Rhizobiales; family Xanthobacteraceae; genus BOG-931. The sequence goes on along the minus strand of CAVXAK010000023.1, from coordinate 2,651 downwards.
AGCCAAGCCCTCCAGCGTTGCTCTTCTGACCTGATCTCCTTCGATCGAGCCATAGTGCTGATGGGACGAGTTGATGTCATGATGCCTCAGTCCCAAATGCCTCCCGGGACTGAATTGTCCGCCTAACCATCAACTGGGACTGGGGTCCCGCGAATCAAACGCGAGGCCATGCAACCCTTCAAATTATGCTGGCTTGGACAATGCCACCGCCTCGGCTTGTGTTCTCTTCGACGCCTGCCGTAAAGCAGAAATACGGTAGCCATCGGAGCAAGAGCGGACTTTCCTGGCGCTCGCTCAAACCTAGGCGCCTGACCCATCGCAGACATCCGGGCGGCTGGTTTTCACCCCGCTTTGATCGCCCGGACCTCTGCGGCGCGCTCATCGACGGGGATCGTTGGAAGCTCACCAGCGTTCGCGACCGGAAGAGCACGGAGGTGATCCATAATTGCCTGCCATTCCTTGATTTCCTGCACAGTGCCTTTGTCCGTCACTGAGTTGACACTTGCTCGATCCACCGTCGTGCCCGCCGGTGGCAGTAGATCGGGCGTATCACTGCGAGGGTCGTTAAGTGCTTCCACCTTCGATTTGAGGGGCTGACCTTCCTTGTTCTTTGGCACAAGCGTCAGCTTGCCCTTGGTGTATTTCGGAATGGCCATGAGAAACATGGCGACCATCAGGGGGCAGGTGAGGCTGTATAGGCGCTCGTCGTTGCCACTGATGTCGATTGCGGCGTAGCCACGGTCGACGTCTCCCATTTCGATGGCGGTTACGACGTCGAACTGAGGGCGTGACGGGTCGTAACGGAACCTCATGCCGGAAGCACGAGGGAAAAGCTCGCCGGGATGGACAGGGTTATCGATCAGAAAAAATTCAAGCAGATGCTTCAAGTCCTGGCCGGTAAAGTAGCCCGTCATGAGCGTACTCCCGGGCGTAGGGTCCACCACACCAGCACCGAGCGGCGCCACGGCGAACACGTCGTAAACGGTCTGCACGCCCGACTTTCCCCGGGTAAGGCCGGACCGCATCATCGCGTTGGCGGTAAAACCAATGTCCGCCTTGGTGGCGTTTCGGAAGGCGTCGGTCGCAGGTCCATTATCCTTGCGGAAATCGGCAATCGTCTTGTGATCGGGAAACAGCCGGCCGGTGAGCCACATCACCTCAACGTTGCGGCCGGCCTCACGCTCAAGCCGCCGGCTCGACTAAACGCGATTGAGATAACCTTAGATGTAGAGCTTGAGCAACACCGACGGATGATACGACGGCCGGCCAGTGACCTCGGGGTCAACCCCGTCGAACCTCAGATCGGCCAGGTCGAGCTCATCGACGAATACGTCAATCACACGAACCGGATTGTCCTCGCCAATCCAGTCTTCCAAGCACTCCGGAAATAGCGTGCTCTGCTGGCGGTCCGCACCCTCAATGAAGCGTCGCATCCCGATCCCTCAGCAAATCGCGCAGGAATTATACCGCCAAGATCAAATAGGATAGACGTTTTTACACAACCAAGACCCATAGCGGACATTGGGGTCGCAATGTGTTAGCCTTTAAGCCTTGCATAAGTTGTGGCCCCACGGGGGGCAAATGAAGCGACGCGAGTTCATTGGATTTCTCGGCAGCGCAGCCGTGTCTTGGCCGCTCGGTGCGCGCGCCCAGCAGGCCATGCCGGTGATTTGGTTTTTCAACAGCGGCAAATCTTCCGCGTAAACGAATAATTTGGCGGCATTTCGTCAGGGACTGAAGGAGGCAGGTTTTACCGAAGGCGAAAACGTCGTGATCCAATTCCGCTGGGGTGAAAACCAATTTGATCGTCTGCCGTCTCTGGCTTCCGAGGTAATTGCGAGCCGGCCGACTATCATTGTCGGCAACAGTCTTACGGCGCCTCAGGCCAAAGCAGCAACCACGACCATACCAATCGTATTCACGACTGGGAGCGACCCGGTCAGGGATGGTCTCGTTACCAGTCTCAACCGGCCAGGCGGCAACGTCACGGGTGTGGTCTTCATCGCCGGGACTTTGGGGGCGAAGCGCTTGGAGCTGCTGCGCCAATTCGTTCCCACGGCAACGACCATCGCTATGCTCATATACACGAACTCGTCTGAAACCGAGGCAGAGCGACGGGACGTGCAGGCTGCAGCGCAGGCGATGGGGCAGGCAGTGACTTTTCTCGATATCGGTAGCGTTAGCGACGTCGAGGCTGCGTTTGCGACGTTGACGTCACGCTCCACGCGTGCGCTGCTTGTTGGTACCGGCCCGTTCTTGTTCAATAATCGGGAACTCATCATTGCGTTGGCCGCGCGCCATGCGATCCCGACGATGTACTCGCAGCGCGAGGTCTCAGAAGCCGGCGGCTTGATGAGCTACGGGGCAAGCCTTTCCGACGCCCATCGTCAATCGGGCATTTACGTCGGTCGGATCCTCAAGGGGGAGAAGCCCGGGTATCTGCCGGTAATGCAATCCACCAAATTCGAGTTCGTGATAAACCTCAAGACCGCGAAGGCGCTTAATATCGAATTACCTCCGAAGTTGTTTGCGCTCACCGACGAGGTGATCGAATAGGCACGTGGAATGTCCGCTATTGGGCCCTCAACGACCGATGTCGCGCCGCATGCAAATGTCAGCTCTCGGGGTGAAAGCTACCGTGACGATGATAT
>CAVXAK010000022.1:0-211860 GCA_963759705.1 uncultured Alphaproteobacteria bacterium | reverse complement strand
CCGTCATCCCGCGTTTGCGGCCATATTTGATCGCTCAAAGTCTGGCGCCGACACGTCACGGCTTCTGCCGCCGCATCGAGAGACAAGGCAACTGGAACGAGCGTGCGCTTGCGCAGCGACCGATGGCGCACTCAGAAATCTATGAGGGTGTTGGTTCTCGCGTGGACCATGCCGGCGCGACGGAGCCATGTTCGCTACTGTTACGCGTAAATGCGAAAGCCCGAATGTATCAACCGGCATTTCGCGGTGCATTTTGCACCGAGGTATGACGTGCGGGTATTGAGCAATTAAAGGTACAGACAGACAAAAAGCGACCGCCAAAAAACTTGCCGGCGGTCGAGGTGGCTGGGATATTCGAGTGAGGGCGTTGCGCCGCTTTTTTACGTTTCCGGCTTCGCACTCGCGCCGATGCCATCGCCGCGCGGATAGGTTATCGCGCCTTGCCCACGAAGATACGTGCTTCCGTCGCGACACCACCGCTCGCTGGTAGCGGCTTGACCGAATGTTCTAGCCTTGCGCGGTAGTCCCCATACTTTTTTACCAAGGCGGCGATACCGCTGTTGGCGACGCGCGAGAAAATAAACCGATCAGCGTTCACGACAGTCAAACGGTTCGCCAGCTTCACCCCATTCGGCACGGCGCGCTTATATGCGATCCAAGCCTTTGGCGGTAGTTTAAAATCTGCGTCTTTCAGGTCTTTCCTGTAAATCGGGCTGCGGTCCATGATGGTCGTGATGCACAGGCGCGGCGACAGCGGCAAAATCCTAGCAACGGGACCGCCCGGAGTTAGCGGCGGAAAAATTGCAGACGGATTATCGCTCGTCAGAAATTCGTGCGCCGTATCGTTTGTCAGAACCGTCCACGCTTGGTGGTAGAGGCCCAGCGCCGTGGAGAGTAGGTTCTTGGTGGCGACTGCCTTGATGTAATCCTCGTCAACCTCGACCGTCAGATTGATGCCCTTTAAGCTGGCCGGTCTAGGCAACTGCTTCTCTATTATCGGCAGGATGCTGTAGACTTCCCGCTCGTACAGGTCTTGTCCGATTTTCCGCCAAGCTGGCGTTGCCGCCAGCAAGTTAGCCCAATAACCAGCGATGACGAACTTATCGTCGATGCTCAGCCTGCCCTTTTCGATGGCTTCGAGCGCGATGTCCCATCGCGGCTCGAAGATTGCGCGGAATTGCCCGAGCACTGCCGGGTCCTGGAAATACTTCGGATTTAGGTCACCGTCAGACTCGGCGCACACGGCTTCCGGCCAGCATGGAAATATCGCGCCGGTCTGCTTCCGATACGCCTGTATCGGCTGGCCTTTGTCTCGGTCGCACCACCGCTTGAGGTAGGTGCGTGCAACGAAGTGATCGTTCGGCATCGAATAGACTCGAAATCGAGCGGCGGATGTAGGCGTGGCCGCTCCGTCAAGCAAGCACCCCGCCGGGCCGAGCGAAAAAGCTACCTGTAGGCTACCTTTGGCAAAAGTGCCGGGCTCACTGAACCTTAGCTAAGTTATTGATTTAAATGGAGCGGGCGAAGGGATTCGAACCCTCGACCCCAACCTTGGCAAGGTTGTGCTCTACCCCTGAGCTACACCCGCATCCGAGAAGGGTAAGGCGGCCATGCCTTCGAGAGCCTAGCCGCGGCAAAGCTATGCCAAAGAGCGTCCGGCTTTGCAACCTTCGCCGGCCCAGCCTCCGGCCGTAATCGTTTCCGACCGAATCGATGGCCGCTCCAGCTGACTTGACGATGCATGATCTTTTCGGAGAACTCGTTGCCGCCCGCGGATCAAGTTCCGCGGGCAGGCCTTTTCCGGATCATGCCTTAGAAACCGCCGATGCGTGCCTCGCCTGACGAGCTTTTCGCCTATTTGGACAGCCTCGGCATCGCCGCACAAGACCATCACCCATCCGCCGCTGTTTACCGTCGAGGACTCGCGGGCAGGACGCGGGGCGATCCCGGGCGCCCATACCAAGAACCTGTTTCTCCGCGACAAAAAGGGGACGCCTTACCTGGTGGTGGCGCTCGAAAGCGCCGTCATCGAACTCAAGTCGCTGCATCGCCTGCTCGGCGGGTCCGGCCGGTTCTCATTCGGCTCGGCCGAGCTGATGCGCGAGTTGCTCGGCGTCGAACCCGGCTCGGTGACGCCGTTCGCCGCGATCAACGACAAAGCCCTCCGTGTGACGGTGGTCCTCGACGCCGCCATGATGGCGCACGAGGTGCTGAACTTTCATCCCCTGGTGAATACCGGCACAACGACGATTTCGCGCGAGGGCCTGGTCCAATTTCTCAAGGCGACAGGGCACGAGCCGAGAATTGTCGCCGTTGCCGCGCCGGAATAACGCGGCATTCGCTCCAGCCCGGATCGATTGCCGCTCTAGCTATCTGACGACGCATGTTGTTTTCGGACGAACCGGTTGCCACCCGCGGATCAAGTCCGCGGGCAGGCTTTTCCGGATCATGCTTGAAGACCGCGATTGCATTCGTCCGCCTTCTCACCATTTAATCAGGCGAAACAGGGGAACTCAGGTCCCGCCGGGGGCCCAAGGGCAAGGAACGATGTTGCAGCAAGCTGGGACCGCAACCGCAGATACTTTCGTCAAGGACACGACGACCCAAACCTTCGTCAAGGATGTCATCGAGGAGTTGAAGCGCCAGCCGGTGCTGGTCGATTTCTGGGCGCCCTGGTGCGGACCGTGCAAGCAGCTGACGCCCGTTCTCGAAAAGGCCGTGAAGGCGGCCAAGGGCAAGGTGAAGCTCACCAAGATGAACATCGACGAGCATCCGGCCATCCCGGGCCAGATGGGGATACAGTCGATTCCGGCGGTGATTGCCTTCGTCAACGGCCAGCCCGCGGACGGATTCATGGGAGCGCTGCCGGAAAGCCAGGTGATGGCGTTCCTCGAACGTCTGACCAAGGACCGCATTGGCGGCGAGGCGCAGGACCTTCTCAAGGCCGCGGACGCCGCCCTGATCGACGGCGATGCGGCCGGTGCGGCGGACCTTTATGCGCAGCTTCTCGCCGAGGATAATGCCAATGTGCATGCGCTGGCGGGCCTTGCGCGCTGTTATGTCGAGACCGGCGCGCTCGACCAGGCCCGGCAAACGCTTGCGCTGGTCCCTGAAGCCAAGCACGGCGAAGCATCGGTTGCCGCCGCTCGCGCCGCGCTCGAATTGGCCGAACAGGCCAAGACCCTCGGACCGCTTGCCGAGCTCGAGCAGAAGGTCGCCGCGAATCCGCTCGATCATCAGGCGCGGTTCGATCTTGCACTTGCGCTCAACAGCGGCGGCCGCCGGCTGGAGGCCCTCGAACAACTGATTGCCATCGTCAAGCGCGACCGCAAATGGAATGACGACGGCGCCCGCAAGCAGCTCGTTCAATTTTTCGACGCTTGGGGCCCGACCGACGAGGCAACGATCGAGGGCCGTCGGCGTCTTTCTTCGATTTTATTTGCGTAAGGTTGCCAGTGCCGCGGCGGCGCGTTGCGGAATTGATCGACCTTTCGCTCAAACGATCTCGTTCTGGAAGCGGCTGAGTTGGAATTCGGGGCCGTCGCGGAGTGGAGTGCGACATGCCGATGAATGTCACCTATGAGGGCCCCAGTGCCCTTCCTCACGTGATCCCGGTCTTTCCGCTGCCGGGGGCGTTGCTCCTGCCGCGCGGTCAGATGCCGCTCAACATTTTCGAACCGCGCTATCTGGCGATGACGGACGACGCCATGCGGTCCGAACATCGCTTGATCGGCATGATCCAGCCCGACCCTACCCATCCGGGTCCGGATCAGAACAAGCCTCATCTGTTCCAGGTCGGCTGCGTGGGACGGATTACGCAGCTCGCCGAAAGCGGAGACGGCCGCTATCTCATGCAGTTGACCGGCATCGCGCGCTTTCGCGTCGAGGAGGAGCTTGCCGTGACCACGCTGTACCGGCAGTGCCGAGTGACGTTCGAGCCTTTCGCCGCCGACTTCATCGCCCGCAAGGGCGAAGACGAGGTCGACCGCAAAGCACTGCTGCGCGCGCTGACGTCCTTCCTCAAGGCCAACAACCTCAAGGCCGATTGGGAGGGCATCGAAAATGCGCCGAACGAGGCGCTGGTCAATGCGCTGGCGATGATGTCGCCCTACGATACCGCCGAGAAGCAGGCCCTGCTGGAGGCGCCGGATCTGAAAACCCGCGCCGAAATCCTGGTCGCCGTGACCGAAATCGAGCTTGCCAAGAGCAAGACGTCCGGCGAGACGCCGCTGCAGTGATTTGCTCTTCCCTGCGAAGGCAAGAGATGCGCAGTATGAAGTCTGCCGGTTACAAATCGGAGCCGCCGATGTCCACGCCGCCCAGCGACCGCCCCGCCGATAGCGTCGATCCGAAGCTCTTGGAAATTCTGGTCTGTCCGCTGACCAAGTGCCCGCTCGAATACGATTCCGAGAAGCAGGAATTGATCTCGCGCGCCGCCAAGCTCGCCTATCCGATCCGCGACGGCATCCCGATCATGCTGCCCGAGGAAGCGCGCCGGCTCGATTGACTTTTGCGACGCCTGCTTGCACGTGCCATGCTTGGCTTTTTGCCGAGCTTGGCATCTGGAATGCGGGAGGAAGATCGTGATCAAAATCTGGGGCCGGAATACCTCGTCCAATGTGCAGAAGGTCATGTGGGCGGTCGATGAAATCGGCCTGCCGCATGAGCGCATCGATATCGCGGGACCCTTCGGCAAGAACCGCGAGCCGGCTTACCTGGCGATGAATCCGAACGGGCTCGTGCCGACGCTCGAGGAGGAGGACGGCTTCCTGCTCTGGGAATCGAATACCATCGTTCGTTACCTTGCCGCCAAGCACCACGCCGCCGTGCTTGAACCGGCGGATTTGCGCACGCGGGCGCTCGCCAGCAAATGGATGGATTGGCAGCTCTCCGTGGCCGGCCCCGCGATCTTCGAATGTTTCTGGGGCCTCATCCGCACGCCGCCGGAAAAGCGCAACCACGCGGCGATCAATGAGTCCAAGAAGAAAACGACCGCCGCGATGGCGATCCTCGACGAACAACTTGCGAAGACTGCTTATCTCGCCGGCGATCAATTCTCATATGGCGACATTCCCGCGGCCATCATCGCGTACCGCTTTCGCCAGCTCGTGCCCGAGCGGCCGCCATTGCGCAACTTCGAGCGCTGGTACGCTGCGCTTGCCGCGCGGCCGGCATTCAAGAATCAGATCGCATCCGTGCCGCTGTCGTGATCATCCGCTACCCGCTGCTCAGTTGCCCGTTCGTCGGACGAATGAGCGGGAAGAGCGGAGTTCAGTCCTGCATCGGGATGTGAGCATCCGCCACGACGCGGGTGAACTTCGCCGTCTCCGCTTTGACGAACGCAGCGAATTCCTCGGGCGTGCTGCCGACCGGTTCGTACGCCATGGTCTTGAGGCTCGCCCGGACTTCGGGCAGTTCGAGGACTGCCGCGGTCTCGCGCTGAAGGCGGCCGACAATCGCAGCCGGCGTCTTGGCGGGCGCAAAAAACCCTTGCCAGCCGGAGGTTGCGAAGCCGGGGACGCCGGCTTCGGCGATCGTCGGGACATCGGGCAGCACGGCGGCCCGTTTCGCGCCTGTGACACCGAGCGCGATAAGCCGCCCATCCTCGATGAGCTGGACGGCGGTGGCGAGCGGCACCACGGCCGCCTGGACGTCGCCTGCCATCAGCGCGGCGTTGATTTGGGCGTCGCTGCGGTAAGGCACTGCTTCAATATCGAACCCGGCTGCGCGCTTGAGCATTTCCATCGTCAGATGCAGCGCATTGCCGACGCCGCTTGACCCGTAATTCATGCTGCCTGGCTTTGCCTTTGCCAGCGCAATGAATTCCGCGAGCGTTTTGACCTGCAGCTTCGGACTCACCACGAAGACGACGTTCGAAATGACCAGTTGGGTCACCGGGCTGAAATCGTTGGCGGGGTCGAACGACAGATGGTGATAGAGCGCCGGCGTGATCGCCTGCCCGTTGGTGTTTTGCAGGATCGTGTAGCCGTCGGGCGGTGATTTGGCGACCACATCGGCGCCGATATTGCCGCCGGCGCCGGCGCGGCTTTCGATCACCACCGGCTGCCCCAGCCGTTCGCTGAGCCTGGCACCGATGACGCGCGCCAGCACATCGACGGCCCCACCGGGTGCGAACGGAACGATCAGACGAATCGGTCGTGACGGGTAATCCTCGGCGGAAGCGATACGCGACACCGGCGCGATGACGTTGCCGCCCGCGAGCGCAAACGCAAGCATGGCGCTCACGGCGATGCGTCGCTGCCGCACCGGTTCCTCCCTGGACGTTTTTGACGCTGCCCGTGTTTTTTGCGGGCAGCGAAGTCCTATTCCGCTGCGACCCGCGTGCCGCTCGCGTGTGCCGACACGATATAATCCATCGCGGCCTGCACGCCGCCCTTCTTGTGCGGAATGCCGGCCAGCGCGAGCGCCATTTCGGTTGCTGCCAACGCACCGATCATCCAGCCGTCGTTGACGTCGCCGAGATGGCCGATGCGGAAATATTTTTTGGCATACGGTCCGAAGCTCGCGCCGTAGGCGATGTTGAATGTGTCGAGGGCGAGGCTGCGAAAGGCGTCGGCATCATGCCCGTCCGGCAGCAACACCGCGGTGATGGTGGGCGAATAATATTTCGGATCGCGGCAGAGGATTTCGAGGCCCCACGCGCGCACAGCACGCCGGGTCGCTTCGGCAATCCGCGCGTGGCGCGCGAAGACGTTGTCGAGGCCTTCCTCGTGCAGCATGTCGATCGCCACGGCGAGTCCCTGAATCATGTTGGTGGCGGGCGTGTACGGGAAGAAGCCCTGCTTGTTCATGGTGAGCATGTCGTCCCACGACCAGAACGACTTCGGCAGCTTTGACGTCTTCGACGCCGCCAGCGCCTTGTCGCTTACGGCATTGAACGACATGCCGGGCGGCAGCATCAGACCTTTCTGCGCGCCGCCGACGGTGACATCGACGCCCCATTCGTCGTGGCGGTAATCGGTCGAAGCGAGCGACGAGATCGTGTCGACCATCAGCAACGCCGGGTGGCCCGCCGCATTGATCGCCTTGCGCACCGGATCGATCGGCGACAGACAGCCGGTCGCGGTTTCGTTGTGCAGCACGCAGACGGCCTTGATCTCGTGCGCCTTATCCTTGCGCAGGTGATCTTCGATGACGGCGGCATCGACGCCGGTGCGCCAGTCACCTGGAATAAACTCGGGCTTGAGTTCGAGTTTCTGCGCCATGGTCTTCCATTGCGTCGCGAACTGGCCGGTCTCGACCATGAGCACGCGATCGCCGGGCGAGAGCGTGTTGACGAGGGCAGCTTCCCACGCACCGGTCCCGGTCGCGGTGTAGATGATGACCGGATTGGTGGTCTTGAAGATCGTCTTGATTCCCTCAAGGCAGCGCTTGGTGAGCTTGGCGAATTCCGGTCCGCGATGGTCGATGAGCGGCGTATCCATCGCTCGCAGCACGCGGTCGGGCACCGGCGTCGGCCCCGGGATCTGTAGGAAATGACGCCCGGCGGCGCGCGAGGTATTCTGCGGCATTTTCGGCACTCCTTCGGATCAATTCATGAGCCCCGGCGGCGCATATCCGGGGAGCGCTCGCGGCTTGTGGGGTTGAATAGCGAATGCGACATTCGGGTCAAGCCCTGAAACCACTTCCTGCCATGCGAAAGCTGGGCAATCGGTAAACTTGAGCCGCAAGTCGGAGGAATGTTTGCCAGCACGGCTGTTTCCAGGGCTCGAGCGGCGGCTCAAAGCGGAGCAAATCGGGGAGGTGCGTTTCGATGCCTTCACCCGTGGTCGCTATGCCACTGACGCGTCCCACTACCAGATGACGCCGCTCGGCGTTGTGACACCGCGCACGATAGACGAAGCCGAACGCACGATAGGAATTTGCCGAGCAGAAAAAGTGCCGGTGACGGCACGCGGCGGCGGAACGTCGCAGGCCGGGCAAACGGTCAATGAATTGGTCGTCATCGACTGCTCGCGGCATCTCGACCGAATCGTCGATCTCGATACCACCGGACGGCGCTGCGTCGTCGAACCCGGCATCGCGCTGGACGAACTCAATCGCAGACTGAAGCCCACGGGTCTTTGGTTTCCGGTCGATATCTCGACAGCCTCCCGCGCCACTATCGGCGGCATGGTGGGCAATAACTCCTGCGGCGCGCGTTCGCTGCGCTATGGCAATACGCGGGAGAACGTTCTTTCGATCGACGCCATTCTGGCCGACGGTACGCGCGCCCATTTTGGGCGCATCGGCGAAAGCGCCGTCGACGTTCCGCAGGCGCTGGTGCGCGATCTTCTCGCCATCGCGGCACGCGAAGCGGCCGAGATCGAGCGGCGTTTTCCGAAAGTGCAGCGCCGCGTCGGCGGCTACAATCTCGACGCGCTCGTCCCCGGTCGGAACGATATCAATCTTGCGCATCTTCTCGTCGGCTCTGAAGGAACGCTCGCGTTCTCGACCAAGATCGAGTTGAAACTTTCGCCATTGCTTGGCCGCCGCGCGGTCGGCGCCTGCCACTTCGGCAGCTTCCACGAAGCCATGAAGGCCGCGCAGCATATCGTTACGCTGGGACCGATTGCGGTCGAACTGATTGATCGCACCATGCTGGGTCTTGCGCTGCGATATCGCGATGTACCGCCCGACGATCGACGCCTTCCTGCGCGGCGATCCCGAAGCAATACTCTTCGTCGAGTTCGCCGAAGAGGATTGGGACGAAAATCTGCACCGGCTCAAGCGGCTCGGCGAATTGCTCGGCGATCTCGGTCTTTCCTTCAACAACACCGGCGCCAAATGGGGCGGCGTTGTCGAAGTGCTTGATCCGAAGCTGCAGGCGGCGATCACAGAAGTGCGCACGGCCGGGCTCAACATCATGATGTCGATGAAGGAGGAAGGTAAACCGATCTCCTTTGTCGAAGATTGCGCGGTGCCGCTCGAACATCTGGCCGATTACACGGCGCGCCTCACCGATATCTTTGAAAAGAACGGCACACGCGGCACCTGGTATGCGCACGCCTCCGTCGGCTGTCTGCATGTGCGCCCGGTTCTCAACCTGCGGCTCGACCAGGACGTGCGCGCCATGCGGGCCATTGCCGAAGAAACCTTCGCCATGGTGCGCGAATACAAGGGTTCGCATTCGGGCGAGCACGGCGACGGCATCGTGCGATCGGAATTCCATGAAAAGATGTTTGGCGCCGAACTTGTGCATGCCTTCGAAAAAGTGAAGGACCGGTTCGATCCGGCGGGCCTGTACAATCCGGGAAAGATCGTGCGTGCACCGAAATTCGACGATCGCACCAATTTTCGTTACGGACCCGACTATCACGCCGCAGAAATAGTGACGGCGCTCGACTGGTCTGCTTATCCGGGAGCCGGCGGTGGTTTTCAGGGCGCCGTCGAGATGTGCAACAACAACGGCGCCTGCCGCGCGCTCGCCGGCGGCGTCATGTGCCCGAGCTATCGCGTGACCCGCGACGAGCGCGACGTGACGCGCGGCCGTGCCAACTCGCTGCGGCTCGCCATCACCGGCCAGCTCGGGCCTGACGCATTCACGTCGGACGAAATGGCACAGACGCTGAAGCTCTGCGTCTCCTGCAAGGCGTGCCGCCGCGAATGTCCGACCGGCGTCGACATGGCGCGCATGAAGATCGAAGTTTTGCGCGCGCGGACCGCAAAATTCGGGCTGTCGCTGCACGACCGGCTGATCGGATATCTGCCGCGCTATGCGCCCTATGCGGCGCGGCTGCATTGGGCGCTCAATCTGCGCGATGTCGTCCCAGGGGCGGCGAAAATCTCGGAGGCAATCGCGGGATTTAGTGCGCGCAGGAGTTTGCCCAAGTGGCGGCCGGACGTCTTTGACGAGACCGGTTATGACAGCGGAGCGAACGGCGAGGTTGTTCTGTTCGCCGACACATTCAATCGTTACTTCGAAAGAGAAAACATCGATGCGGCGCGCGCTGTGCTCAACGCGGCTGGCTATCGGGTGCATTTCGCTGCCGCAACCGATGGCGGACGCCCGCTCTGTTGCGGCCGCACCTTTCTGGCGGTCGGCAAGGTCGACGAAGCCAAGCAAGAAGCGGAGCGGACGCTCGCGGCCCTCGCGCCGTACATCGACCGTGGTTTGCCTGTGATCGGCCTGGAGCCAAGTTGTTTGTTCAGCTTCCGTGACGAAATTCCGTCGCTAGTGAAGAGCGATACGGCGCGTCAGGTCACCGATCACACGCTCCTGTTCGAGGAATTTCTGACGCGCGAGGCGAAGGCAGGAAAGCTTAATCTGGCGCTCGTGCCGACCAGAAAGCGCGTGTTGCTGCACGGCCATTGTCATCAGAAGTCCTTTGACACGATGGCAGCCGTCGAGAGCACATTGAAGCTTGTTCCTGATCTTGAAGTCGAGACGATCGAATTGAGCTGCTGCGGCATGGCCGGCGCTTTCGGCTACGATGCGGAGACTTTTGAAGTCTCCCGGGCGATGGGTGAACTGTCACTGTTGCCAGCCGTGCGTAAAGCCGGCGCCGACGCAATTATCGTCGCCGACGGCACCTCATGCCGACAGCAGATTCGCGATGGCACCGGCCGGGAGGCGCTCCACGTCGCCCGCGTCTTGGCGATGAGCCTTCAGGCTCCGTAGAAAAAATGGAGCGAAGTTGGCCTCGCTCCTACTTCGGGCTAGCCCCAGCCGTGCTCAGACACGTCGAACACGATGCCATTAATGTCTTTGAATTTCTTTTCAGCGTCGACACCAGGATAATTGGGCAATTGCATGAAAAACTCGCCACCGTGCTTCTTAATCTCCTGCTCGGTAGCAGTCTCGTTTTCGACCACGAAACCGAAGTGATGCAATCCCGCCCAGTCCGGGCCACCCTTGCCGCCCTTGGTTCCCTCAGGAAAATGTAGCAGCGTAAGGTTCATCACACCGTCCGACAGCGAGATGGCATTTCCGATGGGAGCTTCCACCTTTTTCAGGCGCTTGAGACCGAAGACGCCCTCGTAGAAGGCTGCCGCCTTTTCGAGATCGGGAACCTGAATGGCGATATGTCTGAGCTTACCCATGGCGCTCTCCGATCGATCACTAGCCCATGACTTGCAAGAGACGAATACGATAGCACGCCGAAAGCAGGTCACAGCCTACATTAAAGACGCTTGCCGGAGAAGTTGCCGCGTCTGGTGAGCGGCGTAGTGAACTCGCGCCGCTTCAACAGATCGAGTAACATCCGCCGCACGAGCCAAAAACTTGCGTCGCTGGAAATCAAGCAATGCCGCCGACGCGCGGCGAATTCGATCGTTAGGAACAGCATCCGGTGAAGCTATGCAGCGCAAGGTGATGATCTCATGCGCGGTCACCGGCTCGGCCGACACGCCGGGCCGCAACCCGGCGGTGCCGGTGACACCCAAACAGATCGCCGATTCGGCGATCGATGCCGGCAAGGCGGGCGCCGCCATCGTGCACATCCATGTGCGTGATCCGAAAACCACCAAACCGAGCATGGACACCGCGCTTTACCGCGAGGTGGTCGAGCGGATCAGAGCAAGCGGCACCGATGTGCTCATCAACCTCACCACCGGACCGGGCGCGCGCTTCGCGCATGACGATAGCGACCCCTCGAAAGCGGGCCCCGATAGCGTCCTCAAGTCACCCGATGACCGCGTGCGCCATGTGGTGGAGCTCAAGCCCGACATTTGCAGCCTCGACATGGGCAGCCTCAACATGGGCGATCGCGTGTTCGTCAACACGCCCAAGCACCTGCAGTCGATGGCAGCGGCGATCAAGAATGCCGGCGTGATGCCCGAGCTTGAAGTGTTCGAGACCGGCCATCTGCTGCTCGCCAAGCGCTTCATCGAGAATGGCTACGTCAAGCCGCCCGGGATGTTTCAGATTTGCCTGGGCATTTCGTGGGGTCAGCCGGCGACCACAGAGGCCATGGCCTACATGCGAAACCTGCTGCCGACGGATTCCCCTTGGTTTGCTTTCGGCATTTCGCTGCATCAATTCCCCATGGTGGCGCAGACCGTCCTGCTCGGGGGACATCCGCGCGTCGGACTCGAGGACAACATCTATCTGGAAAGGGGCAAGCTCGCGCCGAGCAACGCAGCCCTGGTCGAGAAGGCAGCAAAGATCATCGAGATTCTCGGCGACCACGTCGCGACGCCCACGGATGCACGGCAGATCCTTGGATTGGCGGGCCGTTAACGCTCCTGCTCCAGCGCGCTCTCATGCCAGCGGCGCAACGCGAGATAGTTGATGAGCGACAGCGCATAGAAGATGACGATGCCGGCGATCGAGAGCAGCAGCAGCGCCGCAAACATGCGCGGGATATTGAGACGGTAGCCCAACTCGGCGATCCGGTAGGCGAGGCCCGAGCCGGCGCCGGCCGAACCTGCGGCGATCTCGGCCACCACCGCGCCGATCAGCGACAACCCGCCGGCGATGCGCAGGCCGCCGAGTATATAGGGCAGCGCCGAGGGTAGTTTCAGATTCCATAACACTTGGCCGCGCGAGGCACCGTAGAGCGAAAACAGATCGGCGAGATTACGGTCGATCGAATTCAGGCCGAGCGTCGTGTTCGCCAGCACCGGAAAGAAGGCCACGATCCACGCGCAGACCAGCACCGCCAAAGGCTGTGGCAGGTAAATCAAAAGCAGCGGCGCGATGGCGACGATCGGCGTCACCTGCAAAATCACGGCGTAGGGATAGAGCGAATATTCGACGAGCCTCGATTGGTTGAAAAGAACGGCAAGACCTACACCGCCGACAGCAGCGAGCAAAAAGCCCTCGATCGTCGTTGCCAGCGTGACAAGAAGAGATTGAAACAGCAAATCCCGATCGTCGACGAGTGTTTGCAGGATGGCGCCCGGTGCCGGCAGCACATAGGGCGGAATGCCCTTGATACGCACGACCAATTCCCAGGCCGCAATGCCAAGCACGAGCACAACGATCGGCAGAACGACGCGCAGGATCCGATCGCGGCGCTCGCGCGCGGTGACGGCGGGCTTCATTCCTCGCCTCCCGTCGCCATGGCGATCGCGAGCGCATCAGAAGCATGGCGGCAGAATGCGGCATACTCGGCTGAGGTGCGAAAATTCTGGTTGCGTGGATACGGCGCGTCGATTGTGAGCTCGGTGGAGACCCGGCCCGGCCGCGCCGCCATCACCACAATGCGGCTGGACAGATACACCGACTCGAACACCGAATGGGTCACGAAGACGACCGTCGTGCGTAACGCCTGCCAGACCTTGAGGAGGTCGTTGTTGAGCTTGAAGCGTGTGATTTCGTCGAGCGCTGCAAACGGCTCGTCCATCAGTAGCAGCGCCGGCTCGGTCACGAGCGCGCGCGCGATCGAGACGCGCATGCGCATGCCGCCCGACAATTCACGCGGGTAGGCGTCGCTGAATTTCTCCAGCCCGACCCTTTCGAGTGCGTCCTCGACCCGATCGGCGGTCTCATCCGCGTCAACGCTTTTCAGCCTGAGGGGTAGCGACACGTTGCTGGACACCGAGGCCCACGGCATCAGCGTCGGTTCCTGGAACACGAAGCCGATGCGGCTTTTGCCCGGAGCGACGTCAGTGGCCGGGTACCAGTCGACGACCCCCTGCGACGGGTCGCTCAGTCCGGCAATGATGCGCAGTGCCGTTGATTTTCCGCAGCCCGACGGACCAAGAAGCGACAGGAACTCGCCGTCTCGCACCTCGATATTGAGTCCGGAGAGCGCGAGCGTGCCGGTCGAGAATGTCTTGCTGACGTCGCGGAGCGCGACAAGCGGAGTTCCCGAAGAGATTGCGGTCGCCGGCGGCATCGGGATGGCTCGGCCTGCTACTTTCCCATCTACTTTCCCATTCCCATCTCACTGGTGAATTGCTTCCAGCGTTTGATCTCGGCGGCATGATAGGCGGCGAACGTGTCGGCGTCCTGGCCGGTCGGCTCGAATCCGATCGCGCGAAATTTCTCCGCCATGGCGGGCTCTTTGACGATCTCCGCAACCATCTTGCCAAGCATCTGACGCACGTCTTCGGGCATGTGCGGCGGTCCATAAAGGCCAAGCCAGCCGGTGAGCACAACGCCGCCGAATCCGGCTTCCTTGAACGTCGGCACATCCGGCAGCGTCGGCTGGCGATAAGGGCTGGTCACCGCAAGACCTTTGATCGTGTGCGCCTTGATCTGCTGCATGACCACGGGAAAGACTTCGACGATCACATCGATCGAACCGCCGATCAGGTCGTTCAGCGCTCCGGGTCCGCCCTTGTACGGGACATGCACCATGCTGATGCCGGTTTCCTTCATCAGCAGTTGGGCTGCCGTATAGTCGAGCGCGCCCACTCCCGTTGAACCGAAACTCAGCTTCCCGGGACGCGCCTTGGCATAGTCGACGAACTCCTTCACCGAATTCGCCGGCATCTGATTGTTGACCACCAGCGCCGTGGCGTATTCGGCCGCATTAGCGATCGGCACGAGATCATGGAGCGGATCGAACGGCGGTTTGGGGTCCATCACGATGTTGATGACCACGGAGCCGACGGTCCCCATCATGAGCGTATAGCCGTCCGGATCGGCCTTCATCAGTTCGTGATAGCCGAGCACGCCGTTGGCGCCGGCCTTGTTCTCCACGATCACCGGCTGATTTAGTTTTTCTCGCAGCCGTTCGGCGATCAAGCGGCCTGAGAGATCCGCGATGCCACCGGCGGGGAACGGGACGATCAGACGTATCGGATGGTTCGGATAGCTCTCGGCAGCCGGTGCTTGCGCCGGACATACGACGGCGAGCGAAAGGATTACCAACAACGAGCGGACGACAGGCAGTTGCATCAAGCCTCCCTTTTGGTCCGGCGTCACTGCTTCGGCCGCAGATTGAGCCCGACCTTCTTGTCGACGAATTGCAGCGTATAGGACTTACGATAATCGAGCCCCGGCTTGGTGATACCGGCACGCACCATTTTGTCAAAAAAATCCTTCATGCGGGCATCGGTCATCGCGCCGATGCCGAGCGTCAGACTATCCCCGGAATCAACGATGCCGTATTCCTTCATCTTGGCGACAGAGTAGGCGAGGAGATCGTCGCTCATCTCCGGGTTCTGTTTTTTGATCAGTGCATTGGCCGCAGTATTATCGCCGTAGATGTAGTTGTACCAGCCGATGATCGAGGCATCGACGAAACGCTGCACGAGGTCTGGCTTTTTGTCGACGAGGTCGCGGCGCGTCTCGATGAGCGTCGAATAGGCATTGAAGCCGTCGTCAGCGAGCAGAAAGACTTTCGGCTTGAACTTCGCCTCCTTCTCGATAGCGAACGGTTCGGACGTCACGTAACCCTGCATCGCGCTCTTCTTGTTGGCCAGGAAGGGCTGCGGGTTGAATGTGTAGGGCTTCACTTGACTGTCCTTGAAGCCATAGTCGGATTTCAGCCACTGAAAATAGGTGGTCATGCCGTCTTGTGAGACAAAGAGCGTCAGCGGCTTCAGGTCCTGCAATGTCTCGATGCCCTGGTCGGGATGGGCGATGAGCACCTGAGGGTCCTTCTGAAACATGGCGGCGACGTCGATCGTCGGCACATTCTGGGCGACGGCGTCGAAGCCCTGCAGCGTGTTGGCGCTGAGATAAAAGTCGATCTTGCCGACCGGCAGCAGGATGCGGTTGTTCACGCTGGGGCCGCCCTGGCGGATGGTCACATCGAGGCCGTACTTGCGGTATGTCCCGTCGGCAAGCGCCTGATAGAAGCCGCCGTGTTCGGCCTCCGCGACCCAGTTGGTGCCGAAGGTCACCTTGTCGAGCGACTGCGCGCGCGCGGGGCTTCGTCCCGTAGCGCTCCATACCGTGAGACAAGCCAGGACGATCCCAAAAAATCTTGCCAGCGGCATCGGTTGCTCCTTTCCGTCGGCGACGCGACAATAGGGGAGGCTCGCTCGATTGGCGAGTGAAGCCAAGCATGGACGGTGATGATGCTGCCGAGACGCAACTGGATGGATATGACCTGGCAGGACGTTGCCGGTGCCGAGACGTCGCGCTGGATCGCCGTCTTGCCGCTCGCCGCAGTTGAGCAGCATGGGCCGCATCTGCCGCTTGGCGTCGATACCTACATCGGTCGGGCCTATCTGGCCCGGGTGCACAAAATCCTGCCTGAGGAACTCCCGGTCACGTTCCTCCCCACGCAGCGCGTCGGCGTATCCGCCGAACATTTGTCGTTTCCCGGCACGCTGACATTCTCAGCAGCGACCGTGATCGCCGCCTGGACCGAACTTGGCGAGAGCCTGGCGCGGGCGGGGGTACGCAAGCTCGTCCTTGTCACCAGTCACGGCGGCAATGTCGCCGCGATGGAAATCGTGGCGCGTGACCTGCGCACACGCCTTGGCATGCTCGCGGTTACGGTTGGCTGGCACCGCTTCGGTTATCCGGACGGCGTATTTGCCGGTGAGGACAAGAAGCACGGCATTCACGGCGGCGATATCGAGACCTCGCTCATGCTCGCGGCAAATCCGGAGACCGTACGCATGGACAAAGCACCCAACGCGATCCCGGCGACGATCGCGATGGCGCGCGAGTTCAAATGGCTCGGCGCCTTTCGCCCAGCCGGATTTGCCTGGATGACGCAGGACCTTAATCCGACCGGCGCGGTGGGCGATACGAGGCGGGCGACCGCCGAGAAGGGCGAAGCCGCGCTCGCGCATGGCGCCCAGGCGTTCGTCGAACTGCTGCGCGAAGTTGACCGTTTCGATTTGGCCCGGCTGCGCGAGGGCCCGTTGGCGGAACCGGAAGCGCTCTGAACCGTCAGACGTCCAGTGTGGCACTCGGAAACAATCAACGCCGACCTTCTGGCGTTGATCAAAGGGTCAGGTGGATCGCCGCCTTAAGCCGCGATCTTCACGTACTCAAAATCGCCCGGCTTGTTGTCGATGCCGATGCGGGGCGGCGCGATCCAGCTCGCGAACTGGCCGGGTTCGACAACTTGCCGCATCAGGCTGGCGATGAAATCGCCATCGTCTTTCGACGGCAGCCATTGGCCGCGGTCGCGATTCCAGGCTGCCTCGTCCATGAGCTTTCCGGCCGGCGACACTTTCGCGTCCTTGAACTCGCCGATCTCGCGGTGGAAGCCGACATGGGGGAGTTCGAGTTTGAAGGCCGTGCCGGTTTTGTCGATGATCTTGTTCCAGCGGTCGATGCCGCGCTGGCAGTCGGCGGTGTAGTCGTCGCGCAGCCGCATGTTGATCGCGGTCAGCGCCGGTTCGTCGACGCGCTTGATCTCGCCCTCGACGAGTTTAAGCACCGGATAGATGGCATGTTCGAGCCGGTGATCGTCGTCGATCTTGGTCTCCTGGAACCGGCCCTTGAGGCTCGCCGTGAACGTGTTGGCGGCGTTGGTCGAGACTTCCGAGCCGAACAGATCGAGCGACAGCGAATAGTGCAGGTTGAGTTTTTTCTGGATGGTCGGCAGGTCGATCACGCCGAGGCTGCGAACCTTGTCGATCTCGGTCGGATCCTCGATCCCGGCGGCTTTCATCGCTTCACATGTGCGCTGGATGGTGCGCCCAACGCCGGTCTCGCCGACGAACATGTGGTGCGCCTCTTCGGTGAGCATGAAGCGGCAGGTGCGTGACAGCGGATCGAACCCCGATTGCGCCAGACTCTCCAGTTGCATCTTGCCGTCACGGTCGGTGAAGAACGTGAACATGTGGA
This sequence comes from uncultured Alphaproteobacteria bacterium, assembly GCA_963759705.1. Lineage (GTDB taxonomy): Bacteria > Pseudomonadota > Alphaproteobacteria > Rhizobiales > Xanthobacteraceae > BOG-931. Next base: position 194,210 of record CAVXAK010000022.1, on the reverse strand, counting down.
ATGAGAGCCAGTCGGGCGTTTCTTCGTTGAACGCGCCGAGCATGCGCGGTTTGTCGGCGCTGCCGGAGCGGCGCTGCAACAGCTCGGCTGCTTCCTCGCGGCCGTCGCGGCCGAAATATTTCTGCAGAATGTAGACCATCGCCCAGAGGTGCCGGCCCTCTTCGACGTTGACCTGAAACACATTCCGCATGTCGTAGAGCGACGGTGCAGTCTTGCCGAGGTGGCGCTGCTGCTCGACGGAAGCCGGCTCGGTGTCGCCCTGGATGACGACGAGACGCCGCAGCATGGCGCGATACTCGCCCGGCACGTCCTGCCAGGCCGGCTCGCCGTAATGCATGCCGAATGGGATTTTGCGGCCTTCCTCCTTGGGCGCAAGCAGAATGCCCCAGCGATAGTCGGGCATCTTGACGTAGTCGAATTTGGCCCACCCCTTGGGGTCGACCGACACTGCAGTGCGCAGATAAACCAGCGACTCCTGAAAGCCCACCGGGCCCATGTCCTTCCACCAATCGATGTAGCCCGGATGCCAGCTCTCCAGCGCCCGCAACACCTGCCGGTCTTCGGCAAGATTCACGTTGTTGGGGATCTTGGTCGAGTAGTCCACGTTATCGATGGTCATGGCTCACTCCTGCCGTCGCTTCGCGACTTCACACCCGTCTCGCGTCGAAGACCGGTTTCTGACCGGTGCCGTAGCGCTTGAGCGCGCCTTCCTCGCCGATCACGTTGGGCCGCTGAAAGATCCAGTTCTGCCAAGCGGTCAGGCGGGCGAAAATTTTCGATTCCATCGTCTCCGGTCCGGCGAAGCGCAGATTGGCTTCGAGTTCGGTGAGCGCATCGGGTGAAAAGCTCGCCCGCTCTTCGAGAAATACGCGCACCTCATCGTCCCAGTCGATATCGTCAAGCGAGAAGGTGATGAGGCCGAGACGTTGCGCGGTCTCGGCGTTGAGCTTCTTGCCGCGTTCAGCCCGCGCCGCATCGACGTCGGCCGGATTGGCGAGAAAGCGCGACGCAAGGCGGGTCAGTCCATTCGACATGGGATAGGCGCCGAAATTGGCGTCGGCCAGCGTGATCGTTGCGGGCGGTTGATTGTCGCCGTCACGGGTGCCGATCAGCATGTAGGAGCGGTCGGCGGCGAAGATGAGCTCCGCGAGCGTGCCGGCAAAGCACGAGCCGGGCTCGACCAGGGTGACGAGGGAGCGCGAGGTGAGATCGATGCGTTTGAGGATGCGCTTCCACAAATGGCGGATTTCGTGCGCGAGCCAATAATCCTTGTTGGCGTCGAGGAATTGTTCGTAGGCGAGGACCTGCGCCGGATCGCCGGAGGATTTGAAGACGATCGCGGCGGTCTCGAATTCATTGAGCCGGATGTGCAGGATCGCGTCGTCCAGTTCACGTGCCAGTTGGAGCGGCCAGAAGCCTGCGCCGAGCGCCATCATGGCGTCCGGGGAGCTCGGCGGCGCTTTGTCGGGTCCGCGCAGCGCGATCGTTGCGGTTCTCTCCGCGCGCTGGAATTCGACGGCGAGCATGCCGTACTGAACGCTGTCCGCCGTGAAGCTCCGCGTCAGCGGCGTGAGCGTGATGCCCTGACCCACCGCTCTGCGCGAGGATGCCGCGGCAAACTCTTTGGCGCGGGTCGCGATCGTCTCGTCGAATTTTGAGCCTGGCACCACCTCGTCGACCAGCCGCCACTCGACGGCACGCTTGCCCTTTACGCCTTCCTCGGTGGTGCAAAAGACGTCTGCATGATCGCGCCGAACTTTGCGCTTGTCGGAGACGCGGGTGAGGCCGCCGGTGCCGGGCAGTACGGCAAGCAGCGGCAATTCCGGCAGTGAAACGGCCGCGGAGCCGTCGTCGACCAGCATGATGTAGTCGGCCGCGAGCGCCAGCTCGTAGCCGCCGCCGGCCGCCGTGCCGTTGATGCCGCAGATGGTCTTGAGTCCGGAGTTCTCGCTCAGATCCTCGATGCCGTTGCGGGTCTCGTTGGTGAACTTGCAGAAGTTCACCTTGTGGGCATGGCTCGCGCCGGCCAGCATCCGAATATTGGCGCCGGCCGAGAACACGCGCGGCTTTGCCGAACGCAGAATAACGACGCGGATGTCCGGATGCTCGAAGCGGAGCCGTTCGATCGCGTCCGCAAGCTCGATGTCGACGCCGAGATCGTAGGAATTGAGCTTGAGGTCGTAGCCTTCGAACAGGCCGCCTTTTTCGTCAATGTCCATTAGAAGCGTCGCGACGTCGCCGTCGATCTTGAGCTTCCAATGCCGATAGCGCTCGGGCGCGGTCTGAAAATCGATCCACGTCTTGCCGTTCGCGAATGCGCGTGCAGAGGCGTTTTCCCCGTCGGCCATCTCAATGCCTTGTCTGCTTTGGAACTCGATCGGCGCGCTAAAGTGCGAGCCATCGAGGTTCGCAAGTATGCATTATAGTTCATGAGGGTTCAACCCTCGAATGCGTGCCGTGTTCCGCCTCGTGGTGGTCGCGCAGCAGCCGATTGATGAAGTCGGCGACGGTGTGGAGCGTCGCGTCCGGCGCTTCACGGTGCGGGATATGGCGGATGCCGGGAAGCACCGTCGCCTGGACCGGACAGAAGCATTCCCGCTGCGCCGCTTCGATCTGACGCTCGGTGCCATATTGATCGTTCTCGCCCTGAACGATGAGGATCGGCACGCGGATGTAGCCGAGTGCGTCGGTGATATCCCAATGACGGAATTCCGGACTAAGCCACGGCTCGCTCCAGGTGCGGAACGCGCAATCGACGTCGGTATGCCAGTGCTTGAGCTTTTCGCGCAATTTGCCGGTCAGATAGTTCTCGCGCGCGCGGCCGATCTCGGCCAATCCCATTTCCTCGGCAAAGAAATGCGGTGCGATCAGCACCAGCCCGCGGACGCGATGATCCTGAATGCTGCCGGCATAGATCGTCGCGATCGAGCCGCCGTCGCTGTGGCCGAGCAGAAGACCGCGCTGAAAGCCTATCGCGTCGAGCACGCGCGGCAGTACTTCGCAGGCTTCCTCATGCATGAACCGCACGCCGCGCGGTAAAGGGCCGGGGCTTGATCGGCCGTAGCCTTGGCGCGAATAGGCGAAGACACCTGCTCCCGTCGCGGCCGCGATTTGCTCCGGAAATCCGCCCCACAGGTCGACGCAGCCGAGCCCTTCGTGCAGCAGCACGATCGTCGGCGCAGCATCGGGCCGCGGACCGATCATGCGGTATTCGAGCCGCATGGGGTCGAGGTCGAGGTAACCTGCGTCGGCAAGGTTCACGGCTGTTGCCCTTCTTTACCTCTCCGACGCAGACGCTGTTGCAAGCCAAGGCGTAACGACGCGCAACAGCTTGGCAAGGCTCTGCTCCAACCCGTCGCCCGAGGTATCGATCTCGGCCTCGGCGCGGGCATAGTCGGCGCGGCGCGCTTCGAGGATCGCGACAAGGTCAACCATCGCCTCGCGGTTTTGCGCCATTGGACGAAAATCGCCCTGCGCGATCACGCGGCTCATGTGAATCTCGGGTGCTGCCTTGATCCATATCGTATGTGTGCGGCGCAGAAGCAGCGCATAGGTCTCCTGGTTCGAGACAATGCCGCCGGCGGTGGCGATGACCGCCGCGGCGTGCTCGGCGATGACGCGCTCGAGTACCCGCCGCTCATGACGGCGGAACGTCGCCATGCCGGCCATCTCGATCAGGTCGGGTATGCTGGCGCCGTAATCTTCCTCGATGCGGCGATCGAGTTCGATCAGCGGCCAGTCAAGCTGCTGCGCCAGCATGCGTCCGAGCGTCGACTTGCCGGCGCCGCGCAGACCGACGAGCGCGATCCGCCGCCCTCGATCGGCCGCCGCCGGGAGAGATGCGCGCGCTTCGATAAGCTGAACGAGCGACGGTAGTTCGCTCTCCGGCATGCGCGCCAAGAGATCGAGGATCGTGCTGAAGGCCGGAGCATGGGGATTCGCTTCTGGGAGCAATGCGGAGGCGGGAAGATCGAACGCTTGCGCGATCGCGCGCAGGACGCTTGCCGAAGGGTTGCCGGCGCCGGTCTCGATCTGCGCCAGGTATCGCTCGGACGTTTTCGATGCCTGAGCCAGTTGCCGGCGCGTCATTCCGCGTTTGGCGCGGTTGCGCCGTACCGCGCCGCCGATGGCAGCGAGGTATGCGGCAGCGGCCCCGTCGTCGCTCTCGGAGGCGGAGACCAAGCTTTCGCGCGGTTTCGACTTGGTCTTCGGTCCGGCCACAGGGCGATCACCTCTGATGCACTATAGTTCATCTATAATGCGGGCCGATCTGAAAGTCGATAAGAGCCCGTCGGGATGAGGATGTTTGCCTTGAAGGGAGGTCGCGCGCTTACTCGAACATTTTCCGCCAGCCGGTGGATGCTTCCGCCGTTGGTCCCCGTTCTTCGGCTGCGTCCGGTCCCGGATCGTCGGGAGCGTGGACCAGCGGGATGACTGCCTTGGGCTTCGGCTGTGGTTGGCTGCCGGGGCGTGGTGTCGGTGCCGGCGCGGCGGCGATGGTCTTTGGCGGAACCGCTTGCGGTGCAACGGCAGTCGCCGCCGGCGGAGCAATGGTGACCGTTCGGGGCGGAGCGGCGGCGGCCTCCTCACTCTCGCGCGGCTTCTCGGGCGCCAATTCCAGCGGTGGGGTGACGGGCGGCTCCGGCTCGATTGCGGGTTCGATGACTGGCGCGGTGCTGACAATTCCGGTTACCGGTACGCGCCATTCAAAAGCATCGAGCCGGCCGGTGACTGGCGACACCGGCAGCCAGCGGTCGGAAACATACCCATCCGCGGTCCATGCCGGGTCGGGTGCGGCGTGGAGCGCGCGCGCCATCCATTCGCGGGCGCGGCCCTCGTCGTTGCGTTCCGCGCGCTCAAGCTCTGCCATAAGCAATGCGACGCGCTTGGTCGGCGCCGCAAGATGAGAAGCGAGCGCGGCACGTGCTTTGGCGAATTCCCGCGCATCGAGTGCGGCGCGGGCCAATGCCAGGGCGCTCTCGATATGCCCCAGCGCTTTTTTGGCCAGCGTCTCGACGCGCGTCAGCCGGTCGCGCGCTGCGTCGCCGAAACGAAGCTCGGCATAAGTCTGGGCGAGTTCCGGGTTTGGATTGGCGCTCCACGCTACACCGATGATGCGTGACGCCCTGCGCAACTCGCCGCCCTCGGCGAGCAGGCGGCCCGCCAGCGCCGCCGCCGGGACCAGCGTCGGTGCCAGCTTCACCGCCTCGATCGCAAAGGCCTTGGCGTTGTCGCGGTCGGTCTCCTCGGCAGCCAGAGCGCGGGCGGTGAGCATCACGGCGCGTTGCCGTCGATAGATTGCCTTGTCGAGCACCTTCTTGTTGCTCTCCAGCAGCGCCAGCGCCCCCGCCCAATCGCCGGTCGCGCAGCGGAATTCGAGCACCGCCTTGCCGGCCCAGCCGAGCGACCGCGAGGTGCGCGCGGCCTCTTCCGCGTAGGCGTGGGCACTGACCCGGTCGTCGCGGCGCTGCGCCTCAATGAAGAGGCCATGCAGGCCGAGCGTCTTGGTTTCGGCACGGCTCGCCATGGTGCGGAAGGCACGTTCGGCGCCTTCGCGATCGCCTGCGAGCTGGGCCGCCTGGGCGCTGAGCAAGAGTGCGAGCGGCTCACCGGGGGCGATGCGGTTGACCTCAGCGGTGAATTTGCGCGCCGCGCCGGCATCTCCGGAGCCGATAGCGATCAGTCCGTTGGAGATGGCCGCGTAGGCGCGCTCGCCACGGCGGCGATGCCGGAAGTTTTTCAGGATGACCGGCGAGCGCAGGATGGCGCTCAAGATGCTCCAGAGCAGCGCCAGAATTGCCATCACGATCAGGACGGCCGCGCCGAGAACCATGAGCGAGGTTTCGATGCGGAGCCCTTGCCAGGTGACGACGACGTCGCCGGGCCGGTCGGCGAGCCAGGCGACGCCGAGCGAGAGCGCCCCGACGATGATGAGAAAATAGACGACGCGGATCATTGCGAACCCGGCTTATCGAGTGCCGCGAACGCATCGGCGGCGATGCGCCGGCTTGCCGCAACGGCTGCGTTGCGAGCCTCGGCCTTCTTGACCCAGGGACCGGTGATGGATTTGGCCGCCTCCGGTAATTTGGCGATATCGGTCAGCGCGGCCGTGATATCGGCATGCGCCGCGTCGACATTGATGCGCGCGATCACCGACGCTGGATCGTCACCCACCGGTGCATCGACCGGCGTGATGCGCACGAGCCGTTGTGCGTTGTTTTCCAGACGACCGAGAAACGAGCCGTCGCTCGCTGCGGGCCCAGAGGCTTGCAGCAAGGCCGGCGTCAGCGCGGAGAGTTGGTGCGCCAGCGTCGCGGCGTTCGGTATGCCCTCGGCGGCGAATGGTTCAAGCTGCGTCACTAAGCCTTGGTCCGCGCCGAGCGATTTTGCGGCGCTGAGTTCGGATTGGTACGAAGCGCCGCGCTCGACCGCAGCACGTAGCGCCTCGGCGACCACGATCAGGCGCGCCACGCGATCATTGGCGCTGGACGTGCGCCGCGTCACCTCGTCGGTGAGTGACTTCACGTCGCCCTCAAGGGCTGTGATGCGATGAGCCAACGTATCGAGGTCGCTGTGCTGAACAGCCGCCTGTAAGGCATTTTTTGCGCCGTCGGCTGCAGCCGTCGCTGCCTTGGCCTGTGCCAATGCGTTTTGCGCCGCGCCAGCCGTGTCATCGATACGACGATTGAGTGCGGCGACTGAATTGCCAAGCGATTTTGTTTGCGCCTCCACCGCAGCCAGTCGTTCGGCGGAAGGTTCGGGCCGTTGTGCTGTGATGGCGCTCTCGATTTTTTTGAGCTGCGCGGAGATTTCGTCGGTGACCGCCGGCTGCGATGTCGCGGTGGTGGGCGGCGGCGCTGTGGCCGCCTGGCGGGAAGGCACAAGCCCCGCCGCCCACAAGCCGGCAAAGATGGCGCCGATGAGGACCGCGCCGATGACTGCGCCGATGGCATGAGCCGCAAAGCGGCCGCCCGAGCTCCCACGGGGCGCGCTTTCGGGCGCATGTCCCGATGAGGATCCATCTTTTTCTGCGTCAGCCACGCCGGCTTCTTGCGCCGAAGCCTTCTTCTCGGCTTCGACCTCTGTGGCGGTGAGTTCGATCGTTGGCGGCCGCCGGCGCGATGTGCTGTCAGGTTCGCTCGTCGTCATCCTATCTCCAACGAGAATTCATCGAATCACGCGCTTGCGGCACAATTGAGTGAGCTTCCCTGGCCGCGCCACGGCATAGTACGGAGCATAGGTGGCGGCAACAGATTGCATCGATCCCAGTTAAGACAAAGCCATCACGCCGGCTTTCCGTCTATGAGATCGATTAACGCAGCCGTCACGGGGCGCGGCGCAACCTGAATGACCGCCGCGCCGGCTTGCGCGAGGGGCTCGGCCACGCGCGTGGAAAGACAATAATGAACGGGCTTTAGGGCGGATTTTAGCAGGCCCGCACGGCGTGACGCGTTGATGTAGGCGTCGGCGGTGCGTCGTGAAAAATGCAGCACGCCATCAATGCCGTCCGCCAATGCATCGGCCGCCTCCGGTGGAAGACTGTTTGCCGCGACGGCGCGATAGACCACCGCGGTGTGCACCGTCAGACCTCTGGCGCGAAGATCGCCAGCGAGGTCGCCGGAGCGGTCCTCGCCGGCGAGATAGAGGAGACGGCCGTCCGGCTTCACGCGCTCGGCCACGAGTCGTGCAAGATCGGCCACGGCGCCGTCGGCGGAGATTACCTCAGTGAATCCGGCCTTGCGCATGGCTTCTGCACTGCGCCGGCCGACAGCAAATACCGGAGCGCCGCGCCATTCATTGCGCCGTCCGTGCGATGCGATTGCGAGCGCCGCGTTGGCGCTCGTGACCAAAACTGCTGCCCATGGCCCGGTTGCAATCGCCACATCGGAAACCGGCTCGACGCGCAGAAGCGGCGCCACGATCACATCGTGACCTTTGGCGCGCAGCGCGGCCGCCGTGCGTTGCGCATCGGGCTCGGGCCGCGTGAGCAGGAGCCGCACCGCTCAGGCCTGCGCGAAAAAGTCCGCGCCGGCGCGATCTTTCAACTCGCGTCCGGCGTCGGCGCCAAGCGCGGCGGCCTCTTCACGGCGGCCCTCGCGCAAGACCTCGTACGCCTCGCCGCCGTCCGGCCGAACGATGATGCCGCGAAAGCGGACCATGCCGGCAGTGACGCGAGCATGACCGCCGATCGGTGTTCGGCAGGAGCCGTCGAGCACGGCGAGAAACGCGCGCTCGGCGGCAAGCGCCGTCGCCGTGTCGGCATCGTCGATCTTGTCGACGAGCGCCCGCGTCGCCGTATCGTCGGCGCGGGTCTCGATCCCGATTGCGCCTTGGCCGACGGCGGGAAGAAACGTGTCGATATCCAGAAAGTCGGTCGCTGCCGCCAACAGGCCGAGCCGCTTCAGGCCGGCGACGGCGAGAAGCGTCGCATCCACTTCGCCGGCCTCGACTTTGCGCAAGCGCGTCTCGACATTGCCGCGCAGCGGCACGATTGCGAGGTCCGGACGCAGCCGCTTGACCATCGCCTGCCGCCGCAGCGATGCGGTGCCGACAACGGCGCCGGCCGGCAATTCGCTCAGCGTCTTGGCCTTGCGGCTGATAAAGGCGTCGCGCGCATCCTCGCGGGGCAGGAACGCCGATAGCTCGAGGCCTTCCGGCAGCACGGTTGGCATGTCCTTTGAGGAATGGACGGCGAGATCGATGGCGCCCGCCAGCAAGGCCTCCTCGATTTCCTTGGTAAACAGTCCTTTGCCGCCGGCTTCACTGAGCGGCCGGTCCTGAATGACGTCGCCGGTGGTACGGATGACCTTGACCGCAATCCGCTCAGCGTCCAGACCGGTCGCCGCAGCGATCCGGCTTCTCACCTCGCGTGACTGGGCCAGCGCCAGGGGAGAGCCGCGCGTGCCAATACGGAGCGTAGCGGTTTGGCTGAAGGATTGTGCCATTGGCCCTTAGAATGCTTTGACGTGGCCGCGCTCCGCCGCGTTAACGCGGCAACGGACCGGGAGCCCTATACTACATAGATGATCATCCTCGGCATCGAAACGACGTGCGACGAGACCGCCGCGGCCCTGGTCGAGCGGACCGAGGACGGCCAGGGGAAGATTCTGTCCAATATCGTGCTGTCGCAAGTCAGCGAGCATGCGGAGTTTGGCGGTGTCGTGCCCGAGATCGCCGCACGCGCCCACGTCGAGGCGCTCGACCATATCATCGCCAAAGCCATGAAAGAGGGGCAGAAGTCCTTCGTGGCGCTGGATGGGGTTGCGGCCGCCGCCGGGCCGGGCCTGATCGGGGGCGTCATCGTCGGGCTGACCACCGCGAAGGCGATCGCGCTCACCCATCGCAAGCCCCTGATCGCCGTCAATCACCTGGAAGCGCACGCGCTGACGGCGCGGCTCACCGACGCCACGCCTTTTCCCTATTGCCTGTTTCTGGCTTCGGGCGGCCACACGCAAATCCTCGGCGTTCGCGGCGTCGGCGACTACCAGCGGTTTGGCGGGACCGTCGACGATGCGATCGGCGAGGCCTTCGACAAGACCGCAAAGCTGCTCGGCCTGGGCTATCCGGGGGGGCCGCTGGTCGAAAAGGAAGCGGCGCGCGGCGACCCGCAGCGTTTTGCGTTGCCGCGGCCGATGTTCGGACGTCACGATGCGAACTTTTCGCTGTCCGGCCTCAAGACGGCGCTGCGCATCGAAGCGGAAAAAATCGCGCCGCTGAGCGACCAGGACGTGGCCGATCTTTGCGCGTCGTTCCAGCAGGCCGTGGTCGATGTCGTCATGGATCGGCTGCGCACCGGGCTACGCATGTTTCGCGACAGCGTTGGTACGCCGAATGCGCTGGTATGTGCCGGCGGCGTGGCGGCCAACCAGGCGATCCGCAAGGTCTTGCATCGCCTCGCGTTCGAAGTCGGCACCATCTTGGTGGCGCCGCCGCCGGCGTTGTGTACGGATAATGGCGCGATGATCGCCTGGGCCGGCGCTGAACGGCTGGCGCTCGGGCTCACCGATACGCTTGATGTCGCGCCGCGGGCACGCTGGCCGCTCGATCAAGTGACCAAGCCGGCAGCGCCAAAACCGGAGTTGGGGGCGGGACCGGTCGGGATTATTGCTCGAACCGATCGATGAACCAGCGCAACAGCCGCATCCAGATTTCATCCTTGCCGACCACATCCTCGATGCCGTGTTCGAGGTTGGGATTGTCGTTGACCTCCATGACGACGATGCCGCTGTCAGTCTGTTTGAGGTCGACGCCGTAGAAACCTTCGCCGATCGGCCGCGCCGCGCGGACCGCGATGTCGATCACCTCGGGCGGGGCCTGATCGAGATCGAAAGCGCGGAAGCCACCCTCTCGCGATGAGCCGTCGGGCCGATATTTCACCACCTGCCAGTGCCCACGTGCCATGCGGTACTGGCAGACGAACAGCGGCTCGCCAGCCAGCACGCCGACGCGCCAGTCGAAATCGGTCGGCAGGAATTTCTGCGCCAGCAGAAGATCGGTTTCCTCGAACAGTTCGTCGGAGATGCGTTTGAACTCGGCAGCCGAGTCAACCTTATGCACGCCGCGTGAAAACGATCCGTCGGGAATTTTCACCACCAGCGGCAGCCCGAGTTCGTCGATCGCCTTGGTCAGATCGGTGTCCTCGGCGATGATCACGGTCGGCGGCGTCGGCACCTGGTTCTGCTGCAGGAGTTCCATCAGGAACACCTTGTTGGTGCAGCGGATCATGGAGATCGGATCGTCGATGACCGGCATGCCCTCCTGCCAGGCGCGCCGGGCGAAGCGGTAGGTGTGATTGTCGATCGACGTCGTCTCGCGGATGAGCAGGCCGTCGAATTCGGCGAGTTCGGCAAGCTGGCGCTTGGTGATCGGCTCGACGTCGACCGACAATTTCTCGGCGATGCGCGCGAAGTGCTTGATCGAGGTCGGCGACGATGGCGCCATCTTCTCGTTCGGATCGTAGAGCACAGCGAGGTCGTACTTGGCGACGGTTCGCGCTTTGGGATCGCGCCATTCGCGTTTGGTGTGATTGTGCAGCGACTTGCGAAAGAACGCGGCTTCGCCGTTGGCGAGCCGGGTAATGTTGCGCGGTCGGATGCGGTCGATCGAGAGCCACGTGCCGGGATCGACGATGACTTCGAGGGCGGGGCAGCGGAACCAGTCGAACAGCAAGCGCCCGAACGACTCGAAGCGGCTATCCTGCGCGATGCCGAAACAGACGAGGAGCTTCAGCTCGGAATTGGGCTGGAAATCTGCGCGCCGGGCGCAGCGGTTGAGCTCATCCTCGAGTTCGGGAAGGGCATGCTCGTATAGCTTCTGCTCGCGCAGCTCGAGCATGGTCTCCACGGTCGGCACGACGCGATGGCCGCGCGCTTCGGCCAATAGCGAGGCGTAGTAGCCCTTGGACTGATAGGCGTAGGAGCGGGCAAGGTTGACGAGCTTGGGCCGTCCCATGTCGAACAGACGAGGCCGCGCGAGATACTCGCTCGTGGTGATGACCTTGTGCGGCGTCTCGGCGTTCGGCAGGTCGCGGGGCTGGTCGACGAGGATGACCCAGCCAGTCATGGACGGGTCCCTTTCCGGTCGGCGATGTCGTCGTGCAAATCAAAGACAATCATGCGTTCAAAATCGGGCGCGCGGCGGTACGGGTCATAGCCGGAAACGTAACGATTGGCGACTGCGCCGTCCGCGATGTCCACCATCAAAGCCGATTTGCGTGCCGGAGTTAGGCGTGTCCGATTGAACCGCCGAAGCCCGGTGAGGTTCCTTGTCGAGGCGCTTTTCGAAGCGCAGCGCGTCGCCGTGGTTGTCATAATAGTCGTGGTGTCTGCCGAAAAGGCGGTAGCCAGACTTCTCGTAGCGCGCGATCGCGCGGGTATTGTGCTCGTGAACTTCCAGTCGCATCGCCCGGCGACGTCGGCGCTTTGCCGCCTGCTCTGCCGCTTCAAGAAGAAGCGGTCCAACCCCGCGTCCGCCAACGTGTGGGGCAACTGCGATGGAATAAAGGCGAGCGCGCTTGGAGCGCGGCGGATAGAGCACGAGAACGTAGCCGGCGAGCCTGCCGGCTTCTTCCGCAATGATGAGCGAGGCGTTTGGTGATGCAAGGAAGTGTCGAAAGCTCCGCCGCGACAGAAGATCGGTATCGAAGACGCTTCGTTCAAGCGTCAGCAGGCTATCAATATCGCTCATCCGGCCGCGCCGGAGTGTGACGGAGACATGAACGGCCGATCCCGTCACGATGCGCGCCCTTGCTCGATCCGCTCGATCATGGTCTCCAGCCGCTCCAGACGGTCGGCCTCGCCGGGCGGCTTATCCCAGCGCAGCCGCTTGATACGGGGAAATCGCATGGCGATCCCCGACTTGTGCCGGGTCGAGCGCTGCAGCCCCTCGAAGGCGACTTCGAGCACCAGACCCTGATCGGCGTCATGCACGACTTCGCGCACTGGGCCGAATCGGTCGTCGTATTACGGCGAACGAACCGGTCGATCTGCAACAGCTCTTCATCGGTGAAGCCGAAGTAAGCTTTTCCGACCGGCACCAGCTCGTCGCCGCCGTCGCCGCAGGTCCAGACGCCGAACGTATAGTCGGAATAATACGATGAACGCTTGCCGTGGCCGCGCTGCGCATACATCAGCACGGCATCGATGATGAACGGATCGCGCTTCCACTTCCACCAGGGGCCTTTGGGCCGGCCGGGCAGGTAGAGCGCATCGCGCCTCTTGAGCATGACGCCCTCGACCGCGGCGGCATCGGATCCCGCGCCCGCCGCTGCCGGATCTTTACGGGCGGCCGCGAGTTCCTCCCAAGTCGCGAACGGAACGAGCGGTGAGATGTCGACGCGTTCTTCGCCAAGACGCGCAACGAAATTCTCCAGCCGCGCCCGGCGCTCGGCGAACGGGCGTTCGCGCAAATCCTCCGCGCCTTCAGCAAGAAGATCGTAGGCGCGCAAGTGGGCGGAAAATTCGGCGATCAGCTTCGGCGTGACAGTTTTGCGATTGAGCCGCTGCTGCAGGACGTTGAACGACTGGACGCGGCGATCGCGCATGATCAAAAGCTCGCCGTCGATGGAGCCGGGCAGGCGCAGGGCATCGAGCAGATCGGGAAAGCTTTTCGAAATGTCCTCGCCGGTGCGCGAATAAAGCCGCGCTACCGTGCCATGCTCGCTCGGCGCGGCGACGGCCTGGACGCGGATGCCGTCCCACTTCCATTCCGCCATGAACGCGGACGCCTCGAGGGCGGCCAGATCGGCATCGTCGAGTGCATGTGCCAGCATCGGCGGCCGGAACGGGACTGGGTCTCTGCTGGCGGGCTTGTCGGCGCGGCCTTCGAGCCAAGCGAACAATTCGACATAGGGTGGCGCGAGGCTTGGCCAAATGAGCTCGATGTCCTGGGTATCGACGGGCTGGGCATCCTTGTCGCCGAGTGCCGCCACCGCGGCCTTGGCGAGCCGCGCGGAGACGCCGATGCGCAAGCCCCCGGTCACAAGCTTAATCAGCGCCCACCGGCCGGTCTCGTCGAGCGCGTCCAGCCAGCGCGCGAGCTGTTGCGGCAACGTCGCTTTGCCGAGAGTGGAGAGGGTTTGGACGACGGTGGTGAGGGTGAGTGAATTCACCTCTCCCCGGCGGGGAGAGGTCGACCGAGCGTGAGCGAGGTCGGGTGAGGGGGCATGGTCGTTGACGATCAACGCCGGTACCCCCTCACCCGTCTCGACGCTTCCGCGGCTCGACGACCTCTCCCCGCCGGGGAGAGGTGAGGGTCCGCCGGCCACATCAGCGCGACGGTCTCGGACAGGTCACCAACGTAATCGTAGGACAGTTCGAACAGGACGGGATCGGTGCGCTCGGCGATCAGGCTGCGGATCAATCCGGCCTTGGCGTGCGGAAAGTTCAGTGCACCGGTGAGCGCCGCGAGCGCCCAGCCGCGTTCGGGGTCGGCGGTCGATCGAAAATAATCGGTGATCAGCCGCAGCTTGTTGTTGCGCCCCGGCTCGTAGGTAAGGCGGTCGAGAAGCTCGGCGAAGCGGTTCATGGCTCTCCGCTGCCGGCTGCCGGCGTGTCGTTTCCGTCCTCGGCCGCCGTTGCGGAATGACAGCGTCCTCGTCCTCCTCGCCGTATCCCACGATATCGAGCGGCCGCGCCCGAAGAGCATGCGTCACGCACCAGTGGACCAACGCGTCCTCCTGACCGTGCGTGACCCAGATCTCGCCGGCTCCCGTCGCCGCAATCGTCGCGACGAGCCCATCCCAATCGGCGTGATCGGAAATGACCAGCGGCAGCGCGACGCCGTGCTGGCGCGCCCGCGCGCGCACCCGCATCCAACCCGACGCAAAAGCCGTGACCGGATCGGGAAACCGCCGCGCCCAGACCTCATTCAAGGCCGACGGCGGGCAAAGCGTGATTGTGCCGGCAAGCGCTGCCTTGCCGGCGCCGCGCACCGCACGCAGTTCGCCGAGCGCCACACCGCGATCGACGTAGTATTGTGTGATCTTCTCCATCGCGCCATGAAGATAGATCGGCGCTTCGTAGCCGGCCTTGCGGATCAGCGCGATGACGTGTTGCGCCTTGCCGAGTGAATAAGCGCCGACGAGATGCGCGCGCTCGGGAAACAGCGCAACGGAGCGCAGAAGTTTTGCGATCTCGCCATCGGGATCGCCGTGGCGGAATACCGGCAGCGCGAACGTCGCTTCTGTAATGAAGACGTCACATGGCACGAGTTCGAATGGCGCGCAGGTCGGATCGGCGACGTTTTTGTAATCGCCGGAGGCGACGACCCTCAGCCCCTTCGCCTCGACCGCGATCTGCGCCGAGCCGAGCACGTGCCCAGCCGGGTGGAACGTCACGGTCGCCCCGTCGAGCGTTATGCTCTGCCCGTACTGGATCGCTTGCGTCGCGCCGGCGAAATTGTCGCCATAGCGCAGCCGCATGAGATCGAGTGTCTCCTGCGTTGCCAGCACCGCGCCATGGCCGGCGCGTGCATGGTCGGAATGGCCGTGCGTGATCAGCGCCCGCTCGACCGGCCGTGTCGGATCGATATGGAAGCCGCCGAGCTTGCTGCATATGCCGGCCGATGTCGGCACCAGAATGTCTTCAGGACGCATCGCGAATTATAAATAGGTATTCTTCTCCGGGACGCGAGCACACGATGACGGACACCGGCCCGCTCTTCGTTTCTTCCGGCGATCTGATCGCCGACCGGCGCTACAAGTGGGCGCTCGATCATGCCGCTCGCGGCGATTTCTCCGGCGCCGCGGATATCCTTGCCCAAACCGTTGAGCTTGTGCCCGAGTTTGCGACGGCGTGGTTCGCGCTCGGCGCCATCCGTGACCGCCTCGGCGACCGGAGCGGAGCCATCGCCGCGTTCGCCCGTGCCCGTGACACCGATCCCGAGGATTATCATGGCGCGCGGCTTCAACTCGCCAGGCTTGGGGCCGGCGACGCCGCCCCGGCCATGACCGAGACCTATGTGCGTCGGCTGTTCGACCAGTATGCCGGGCGTTATGACGCCGCGCTGACCGAAAACCTGCACTATCGAGGTCCGGCGATCTTGCACGAGGCGGTCGAAACCGTGCGCCGGGCCGGCCGCCGGCCGATGCACTTTTCCGCGATGCTCGATCTCGGCTGCGGCACCGGTCTCGTCGGTGCGGTATTTCGCGAGGACGTCTCGCATCTGACCGGGGTCGATCTGTCGCCGGCCATGATCGAGCAGGCGAGAGCAAAGAGGCTCTATGACCGGCTCGAAATCGGCGATGTTTGCTCGTTTCTCGCAACCGAGCCTGTGCACGATTTCGATCTCGTGGTGGCCGCAGATGTGTTCGTCTACGTTAACGATCTGGCGCCGATCTTCGCCGCAATATCGCGCGTGCTCGCGCCCGGTGGATTGTTCGCTTTCACCGTCGAGACCCACGAGGGCGTCGGCGTAAAACTGTTGCCGACTTTGCGCTATGCCCACGGCGAGACCTATCTGCGCGATGGGCTCGGCCGTGCCGGCTTTACGGTCTCGTACCTCGCCGAAGTCGCGGTGCGCAGCGAAAAGGGCGTGCCCGTCGATAGCCTTGTCGTGATCGCCCAACCCTCGACCGCAACCGGTCGGCCCGCTACTTCTGCCGGGTGACCGTTCTCGAGCGCGCGACGATCCTGCCGGAACCGTTCGCGGGCTGGTTCGCCAGCCGCGGCTGGAGGCCGCGCGCGCACCAGCTCGAACTGCTGGCGAAAGCACACGCCGGCCGGTCGGTGTTGTTGATCGCGCCGACCGGGGGCGGCAAGACGCTCGCGGGCTTTTTGCCGAGCCTGGTTGAGTTGAGCGGCGCGTCTGCGCCTGGTTTCCCCATCCCTATCTCCAACGCGTCCCCGCAAGGCGAAAGTGAGAAGCGCTGGCGCCTTTTCTCGACCGGTCGCGATGTCCGCCGCGAGGGCGGTCTGCATACGCTCTATATCTCACCGCTCAAGGCGCTCGCCGTCGATATCGCGCGCAATCTGGAGCGGCCGCTGGCCGAGATGAAACTGCCGATCCGAATCGAGACGCGCACCGGCGACACACCGGCATCGAAGCGCCAGCGCCAGCGCCGCGATCCGCCGGAGATTCTGCTGACGACACCCGAGCAGCTGGCGCTCCTGCTCGCCTCCGCCGACGCGCCGTATCTGTTCGGCTCGCTCAGACGCGTCATCCTCGATGAGTTGCATGCGCTGGTCACGTCGAAGCGGGGCGACCTGCTTTCGCTCGGTCTGGCGCGGCTATTCCGGATTGCGCCGCAGCTTACGAGCGTCGGGCTTTCGGCAACCGTGGCCGAGCCTGACGACCTCCGCCGTTTCATGGTGCCCCAGCACGATGGCGACGCGCGCGCCGATCTGATCATCGCAGATGGCGGCGCCGCGCCCGACGTCGCCATGCTCGATTCGAGCGAGCGCTTACCTTGGGCCGGCCACTCGGCCCGCTACGCGCTTGGCGAAATGTATCAACTCATCAAGGTGCATCGCACCACGCTGGTTTTCGTCAACACGCGGAGCCAGGCCGAAGGCATCTTCCAGGATCTCTGGCACATCAATGACGACAATCTCGCCATCGCGCTTCATCACGGCTCGCTCGACGTCGCGCAGCGGCGCAAGGTCGAAACCGCCATGACGACCGGGCGGCTGCGCGCGGTGGTGTGCACCTCGTCGCTCGATCTCGGCGTTGATTGGGGCGATGTCGATCTCGTCATCAATGTCGGCGCCCCGAAAGGCGCCTCGCGCATGCTGCAGCGCATCGGCCGCGCCAATCACCGCATGGACGAGCCGTCAAAAGGCGTGCTGGTGCCGGCCAACCGCTTCGAAGTGCTGGAATGCCGCGCTGCTCTCGACGCCATCGCCGAAAATGCGCAGGACACGCCGGCGGCCAGAATCGGCGCGCTCGACGTGCTCGCCCAGCACGTGCTCGGCTGCGCCTGCGGCGACCCGTTCCTGAGCGACGAGCTCTACGCCGAGGTGACGACGGCGTTGCCGTACGCCGCGCTGACGCGCGCCGATTTCGATGCCGTGGTCGATTTTGTCTCGACCGGCGGTTATGCGCTCAAGGCCTACGAGCGCTTCGCGCGCATCCGGCAAGGCAAGGACGGGAAATGGCGCATCGCCAATCCCAACGTGGCACAACGCTACCGGCTCAACGTCGGCACCATCGTCGAAGCCGACATGCTGAAGGTGCGCCTGGTGCGCTCGCGCACCTCGAAAATGATTCCACGCGGTGGTCGGCTTCTCGGCGAGGTCGAGGAATACTTCGTCGAGACCATGGTGCCCGGCGATACGTTCGTGTTCGCCGGAGAAATTCTCAAATACGAGGTCTTGGCCGAAGACGAAGTGTATGTGTCGCGCGCCGCGTCCGAGGACCCCAAAGTGCCGGCCTACGAAGGCGGCAAGTTCCCGCTGTCCACTTACCTCGCCGATCGCGTGCGCGGGATCATCTCCGATCCGCATGAATGGGGCCAACTGCCGGACCAAGTGCGGGAGTGGCTCGAAATCCAGAAATGGCGCTCGCAGATGCCGGGCCGCCGCGAGCTTCTCGTCGAGACGTTTCCGCGCGCCAACAAGCACTACCTGATCTGTTATCCGTTCGAGGGTAGGCTCGCGCATCAGACCCTCGGCATGCTGCTGACGCGGCGGCTCGAGCGCGCGCGGCTCAGACCGATGGGTTTTGTCGCCAACGAATATGCGCTCGCGGTCTGGGGCCTCGGCGATATTGCGTCGCGCATGGCGCGCGGCGAGTTCTCGCTCGCAGCTTTGTTCGACGAAGATATGCTGGGCGATGACCTCGAAGCTTGGCTCGCCGAGTTGGCGCTGATGAAACGCACGTTTCGCAATTGTGCGATCATTGCCGGCTTGATCGAGCGACGCTTCCCGGGTGAGGAGAAATCGCGGCGGCAGGTGACGATCTCGACCGACCTCGTCTATGACGTGCTGCGGAGCCACCAGCCCGACCACATTCTGCTGCGGGCCGCGCGTGCCGACGCCGCCACCGGCCTGCTCGATGTCCGCCGTCTCGGCGAAATGCTCTCGCGCATCAAGGGCCGAATCGTCCATAAGGCTCTCGACCATGTTTCGCCGCTGGCCGTGCCGGTCATGTTGGAGATCGGTCGTGAGGCGGTCTACGGCGAGGCGGCCGATGCGCTCCTCGCCGAGGCGGAGGACGATTTGGTGAAAGAGGCGATGCAGTGAGGGCTGGGGCTTTCCTCGCTCATTCCAACCCAAGCGGCAATCCACCTGCTGGGTCCCCGCAGTCGCGGGGACCGCAGGACAACAACATTGTCCTCGCCGGCGTCACGATGGTTGCCGATCCGGCGGGCGCGCTGTTTTGGCCGGACGAAGCGATGCTCGTCGTCGCCGATCTGCACCTCGAAAAGGGTTCGGCCTTCGCCGCCCGCGGCGTGCTGCTGCCGCCCTATGACACGGCGGCGACCTTGGCGCGCCTTGCTCGCCTCATCGAACGATATGCGCCGCGCATCGTGATCGCTCTCGGCGACAGCTTTCACGACGGCGGTGGTCCTTCGCGGATGAGCGACGTCAGCCGTGCGTCGCTCAAGGCACTTCAGCGGGGACGCGATTGGGTCTGGATCGCCGGCAATCACGATCCCGACCCGGCTGACGGCATCGGCGGCCGCTTCGCCGACGTGCTGGCGCTCGGTGCCCTGACGTTTCGCCACGAGCCGTCGCCGAATTCCTCCGACGGCGAGATTGCCGGCCATCTGCATCCGCTGGCGCGGGTGGCGAAGCGGGGTCGGGCCGTGAGCCGCCGCTGTTTTGCCAGTGACGGACTGCGTCTCGTCATGCCGGCCTTTGGTGCTTATGCGGGCGGCCTCAATGTGCGCGATCGGGCGATCACCTCGCTCTTCGGAGCGCTGTCGTTCACTGCCCATATGCTGGGTGAACGCCGGCTCTTTGCCGTTGCCGCCGCGCGCTGCTTGCCGGACTGACGCGAGATTTTTTCTCGCGTATCTCCGCGGTGTTGCAGAAATCGGCAAGGAGGTCGGCGACGCGCCGCACTGCCGGCGTGGCGTCGGGCCCAGCAATCAGTGCGATCTCGGTGTTGTCGACCGCCTCAAATCCCTCTTCACGTCCAAGAATGCGATGCTCAGGAAGGATCGCCACGTCCGGGAGGATGCTGATACCGAGGCCGGCTGAAACAGCAGCCTGAATACCAGCCATGTTGGAGCTCGAATAGGCGATGTGCCAGCCGCGGCCGGCTGCCTCAAGCGCGTGAATGGCGCGATTGCGATAGAGACAGCCTTGCCGGAATACCGCGAGCGGGACAGACTCGGGGATGGCTGCGACCGGGGGCTGGCGGCTGGTAACCCATCGGAGGCGTTCCGGCCAGGCGGCGATGCAGGCCCCCTCTCCGGCGGTGCGTTTCAGCAGCGCAAGATCGAGATCGCCACAATCAAGCGCACGGCGAAGCTCGACGCTGAGATCGCAATGGACATCGAGCCGAAGGTTGGGGCGAGACTTCAGATGCTCCGACAACATTTGAGCGAGACGGTAGGCCGCGAAATCCTCCGGAATGCCGAGCCGGACCACCCCGTCGTTTGCCGGCCTGCAGACCACGTCGCGTGCCTCCGCGGCGAGAGCCAATAAGCGCCGCGCATAGGAGAGCAGACGCTCGCCTTCGTCCGTCAGTGCGACGCGCCTGCCGTTTCGTTGCAACAACTCGCGGCCGATCGTCTCCTCCAGCCGCTTAATCTGCTGGCTGACCGTCGACTGGGTTCGGTGAACGCGTTCTCCGGCGCGGGTGAACCCTCCCGCATCCACCACCGACACGAAGCTCCTCAACAGCTCCAAATCTAACATGGCGTATCATTCATAAATCAACTCAATTTCATCATATCATTTAATTTCCAAATGGAAAGCCCGCAGCCTATGTCCCTTGCGACCAGGGAGTTAGGCAAATGCGCGTTGCTTTATCGATCATCCGGAAGCGCCGGGCATTGCCTCTGCTTCCCCTCGAGGTCGCCGCGTTCTGTCTGTTGTGGAGTTCAGCCTTTTCGATCTCCAAGGTGGCGCTGGCCGACTGTCCGCCATTGCTGCTGCTGACCGCCCGCTTCCTGTTTGCGGCAGCGATCTTACTGGGCGGCGCACTGATCGTGCGGGCCAAATGGTGTCTCGGCCGCCGCGATGTGATCGCGCTTGCGTTGCTCGGCTTTGCCAACAACGGGCTATATCTGGGACTCAATTACGTTGGGATGCAGAGCGTGTCGTCCGGCTTGACCGCACTGATTAGCAGCATGAATCCGGTGTTGACCGCTGTTTTCGCCGCGATCTTTCTCGGCGAGCCAATGACCTGGCGCAAGGCCGGTGGGCTTCTCCTTGGCGTCTGCGGCGTTGCCTTCATCGTCGAAAGCCGTGTGAGCAGCGGCGCCGAAAGCCTGTTCGGCGTCGGCCTTGTCGTGGGTGCTCTGCTGTCACTGGTCTGCGGAACGATTTTGTTCAAACGGTTGCGACCGGGCGGCGGCTTGTGGATCGCCAACGGCGTGCAAAACCTCGCCGGCGGTCTGGCGATGGCACCGGTCGCATTCACGTTTGAGTTGATCGGCGATATCTCGCCGAACTGGCGGTTGCTTGCCGCGCTTGCTTATCTTGCGGGTATCTCCTCGGTGCTCGCCTATCTGCTTTGGTTCCACCTTTTGACGGTTTTCGGCGCGACTGCAGCGAGCGCGTATCACTTCCTCATGCCGCCGTTCGGTTTGTTGTTCGGATGGCTGCTTTTGGCGGAGCGTGTGGACCTTCGCGATTTTATCGGCATCGTGCCTGTGGCACTGGGCATTTATCTGGTCACGCGTCCCGCGGCTCCCGCACGGGAGCCTGCCCGGGTTTGCGCTGGTGAACCAACAAAATGACGACGCTTCAATCCCGCCGGAATACGATGCTTGCAATCCATCCGGTGACGAGCGCCATCAGGGCGGTCGCGAGCCCGTAAAGCAGGGCGTGATCGCGCGCCGCATCGACGACAAACTGCTCGAAGCCGACCTTGACGATCTCGAACGCAGAATTGGTGCGGGCGATCATGTCGCCGTCGGCGAACAATTTGACGTCGACGTCGTAACCGCCGATCGGCACCTGCGCGGGGAGCGGGATCGCGGCGCGAAACAGCGTTGGCGTGAGGAATGTCGCCCCGTTCGCTTCCTCGCTGTAAAGGCCGCGTTCGCGCATCAAACCGATCAGCGCGGCGCGGAACGGATCGTTACTCACTTCGCCGATGTCGTTGTTGAACAATTCAGGGAACGGCGTATTGGCGATGCCAACCTGCAGGCGGCGCTGGTTATCCGCCGCGGTGATCGCGTTGAGCGGATGGCTCGACAGCACGGCGAGGTAGGACGGTGGATCCACGAACGTCCGTGACGACGTGTTGACCCAGATGCCGAGCACGCGAGTCTTACGCCGTGTTCGCAGCGCCTGACGTGGCCCCGAGATCGTCGCGACGATGTCGTAGGCTCCGGTCCTTGGGACCGGCACGGCTTCCCGCTCGACGGAACCGAACAGCACCAATTCCTCGCCGGCATAGCTCGATGTGATCAGCACCCGATGGTTGGTCAGCGAGACGACCAGCCGTTCGGCTTCCGCTCCATCGGTGAGCGCACAAACGCTGGCCATTGTCAGTGCAGCGACCACCGGCAGACATGACACGAAGCGCCGTTTCATGGTCCGCCCTCGATGAGCCGGATCGAGTAGAGATCGTCGGGCGGCAGCGCGAGTTCGAGGGCAAATCGCAGGCCGACCGAAAAAATCAGGAGGCCGAGCAGCATCCTCAGCCACTCGCCACGGATGTGCTGCCCGGCATGGGCGCCGAACTGGGCGCCGATGACGCCGCCGATCATCAGGATAAGGGCAAGCACCGCATCGACGAGGTGATTGGTCACCGCATGCAGCACGGTCGCGGTCAGCATGGTGAGAAAGGTCAGAACCATCGAGGTTCCGATCACGGTGGCGGTCGGTACCCGCACCAAATAGATCAGCATCGGCACGAGCAGGAAACCGCCGCCGATGCCCATGATGGCGCCGATGAAACCGATGATGAACCCGATCACCAGCACCGGAATGGCGGAGACGTAGACTTTCGAACGTTTGAACCGCAGCTTGAACGGCAGTCCATGAAACCAGATGTGACTGCCGGGCCGGCGCACCTCGGCCGGCAAGCCTTGGCGACTACGGATGATCGCGCGAGCGCTCTCGCTGATCATCAACACACCGACGATGCTCAACAACGTGACGTAGGATAGCCCGATGACGAGATCGAGCTGATCGAGTGCGCGAAGAAAAGTGAAAAACGCAACGCCAGACGCGGTCCCCACGATTCCGCCGGCCAGCAGGGTCACGGCGAGCGTGCTGTCGAGTGCCTTGCGCCTCCAGTACGCGATGGCGCCCGAGAATGATGAAGCTGCCACGTGGCTCGCAACGCTCGCGACGGCGACGGCGGGTTCCACGCCGACGAAGATCAAGAGCGGCGTCATCAGGAATCCGCCGCCGACTCCGAACATGCCGGAGATGAATCCAACCGCCGTCCCCATCGCTAGCACGAGGAAGACATTGACGGGAAGATCGGCAATCGGGAGATAAATCTGCACGGGGACCGCCCGGCGGTTCGATTCAGATCTCCAGACCTTGTAGTGCGGCGGCGAAGCCGATGGAATCAAAACCGTCGATGAGGGTTATTTGCGGTGTCGGCCGAGGATCTGAACCGACCTTCACCCGGCCAGCCGCCTTAGTCGACGCGCATCAATAGATTTTGGGATCAGGCTTGGCGGCCGAGGTCCGTGATTTGGACTTTGCCGCCCGGCCGCCACCGGGCGGGTCCCAACCGCCGGCCGGGGCCTTAACGGCGATCGCGTCTTCCGGCTGCGCCTGAGGCGCCCAGCTCTGCACGGCGAGACGCACGGCGGCGAGCGATTGCTTGTCGAGCTTGGTCTCAATCTCGTCGCGTTTCTTGGCTGCTTCCTTGTCGCCCTGATCGGCGGCCAGAACGAACCACTTGTAGGATTCCGCGAGGTTCTGCTCCACCCCGATGCCGCGCGCGTAAAGGATGCCAAGGTTGTACTGGCTGTCGGTCACGCCCCGATCGGCCGCCATTCGGAACCAATGCCCTGCATTGCGGTAGTCAGGCGGGCCATTGATGCCCTCGGCGTAGAGCACGGCGAGATTGTGCATGGCCTTGCCGTTGCCCTTCTGCGCCGCGGCAAGATAGAGGTCCCGAGCGGCGGCAAGATCTTTCTTTACGCCGATGCCTTTCTCGTAGAGGCCGCCAAGGCGGAATTGCGCGGGCGCCAAGCCCTGTTTGGCGGCGCGGTCGAGCCAATGGGCGGCTTGCGTGGCGCTCTGGGGAACGCCGTGCCCTTCGGTGTAGCGCATCGCGATTTCGTATGCGGCTGCAGCGTCGCCGGACAATGCCGCGGCGCGCAGCGTCGGTCCGCCGATTGCGGCCGGCAGCTTGTCGCCCATCGGGTTGGCGATCGCCGGAACAGCCGGCGCTGCCGGCTGCCGAGCCGCCGGACCGGGCAAGGAGCCGGTCACGTCCGTCGGCGACCACATCGGCGGTGCGCTGACGGCCGGCTTTTCTTCAGCGGCAGGTGCGGTGGCAATCGACAGCGGCTGACCGGGGCCGTCTTGCAACGCCGCCTTTCGGCCATCGCCCGCGTCAGGTGCTGCGCCGGATTTCGGACCCGCCGGGGCGCTCGGCGTAGCCGGCGGCGCGTCCTTGGCCGGCGCTGGCGCGGCTTCCGGCGCCGGCGGATTGGCCGGGGTCGTTTCGGGAAGAACGCTCGACGGTGCCGCCTTCTCGGTCTGAACGTTGGGTGGCGGAGCCGACCCACCATCGTCGAAGAGCCGCGAGGCAATGCGCAGACAGCCCACAACAATGAGCACGGCTGCTCCGGCGACGATCAGCTTGCGCAAACGGTCTGAAAGTTTCCCCTTCCCAGTCGCCCCTCCGGTCTCTTGCGGCGCCGGGCGATTAGACGGTGTTGAAGCAGCGGTCTGTGCGGCGCGTCGGGCAGCGGCGATGAAATTGGACTTGCCGGCCGGATCGGGAATGACCGGTGGTTTGGCTGAACCGAGGGCCGCTTCGGATGCAGCGATGCGGTCAGCCGCGGAGGCCGGCGTCAGGGGGCGGCCGGCCGCGGAGCCCGGCTCCAGCGGGTGATCGGGCGGCAGATTAGGGTCGATCGGTGCGCGCGCGCTGCGAGGGGTTGCTGGCTCGGCGACCAGCCGCGCTGGCGCAACGGGAGGTCCTGAAGGAACGATAGGCGCCGCGCTCGCCGAGGGAGGCAGCGCGGGTTCAGAGACCGGCGGCTGCGGCGCCGCCGCGGCAGGCGCGGGGGCGCCCGGCTGCAGCGCCGGAGGAGGCGCGGGCCGAGAGACCGGTTCGCGGCGCATGTCGGTTTCGATCACGGCAAGGCGATCGACGACCTGTTCGACGGTGCCTTGGACGGCTTCCAGCGTATCCTGCGTTCTGCGCTCGCTTTGCCTGATCTCTTCGACGGTGCGCTTGATCTCGTCGACGGCGGCGGGCGGAGTTGTCGTTGCGGAAACGGCGAAGCTTTGGCCTTTGTCGCTCGCGCGCCGGATTTCCTCGATGTGGACGAGCAAGTCGGCCAATCCCCGCTCAATGGCTTCGAGATGGCCGAGGCGTGCGTCGGAAGCGTCGAACCGCTTCACCAGTTGCGCAATGCGATCCTCGAGATGCTGAAGCGCCGTATGATCGGTTTGGGTTAGTTGCACGCGATCGAGCTTGTCGATGAGACCAGCAAGCAGCCTCTCCAGCTCGCGCGGTACGGCGTGACCCGCTTCCGTCGAGGCGTTGAGCGCCGTGGCGAGCGTGTCGATCCGGTTTTCCAGCACCGACAGCGCGTATCCACTGGCCGCGCTATTAGCGAGGCCGTCGACCTTTGCGGCCAGTGAACGAACGTCCTCCGCGACTTTGGTCAGGGTGTCGTTGGAGGCGACGTGGGAAACGATGCCGCGCAATGCGCCTATGGCCGTTTCGAGCTGCTGCAGCGCCGCCGGATCTTCCTTCGCGGCGACGAGATCGATCTTCTGTGAAAGGGTTTTCACGGCCTCATCGACACCGACCAGGCTTTCCGCGGTCGTCAGGCCCCGCAGCGCCTCGCGGATCTCCGCCAAGCCGCGTTCGAGGCCTGACAGCATGCTCGCGTCGAAGCCACATTGGCGAGAATGGTCGATGCGTTCGGCGAGTGCTTTGACCTCAATCTCAAGCGACTCCACGGCGCGCCGTGGCAGCACTTCGGTCAGCTGCCGGCCGATTTCAGTAAGGTCACCACGGATGGCCTCGATTGCCTTTTCCAGATCATTTGCCGGCCGCAACGCTCCGACCTGCGCGGTGATGTTGCGAAGCTGCTCCTCAAGTCCGCTGAGATCGATTGCCGGCGCGGTTGGGACCTGCACCGGTGGGAGCGCGGCTTCGACCGGAGGCGCTGTGACCTTTGGGCCATCGGCGGGCGCCGGCTGAGCGTCGACCGGCGGGCTCTCGAAAGATGTCCGATGGGCTGGCCCTTCGAGCCGAACGGGGGCCGTCTCCGCGCTTTGACGTTCGGGCCGATGCGGCCGAGCGTCGATGACGACATCTGGAATCGGTGAAGCTGGCGGTTCAGGCTCCAATGGTGCGACGCTCGCCGGTGCGGCCGATTTTGCCGGAACCTCGGTGGTTTTTTCGTCGAGTGCCCGTTGCCGGGCCGCAATCTGGGCGACGGCTTCCTCGATTGAAGCATCCCGCCGGCTCGGCGAGGGACGATTGCGAACGGGCGGTCGTTCGATCGAGGCGGGTTCGCCTGCAAGCGCATCCGGTGCGGTGCGGCGCGGCTGTTCCGGGGCGCCGCTCAGTGGTCCAGAGGACGCGTCGGGCGTCCGCGGCGCCGGGCGCGGACTTACCGGGAGTCGACGCGGGGCAAAATCGCTGCGCGCCAGGCGCTCGAGCCGGTCCGAAAGCTTGTCGAGCCGGGCGTGAACTTCGCCAAGCCCCTCGCGGGTGCGAGCGGTCTCGCGAAGCTCCTTGTCGATGCGGGCGGTATAGCCTGTCTCTTCCCCGGTGCGCGTCGGTTCGCGGTCCTCTTGGGTGCGAGCGGCTTCATGGATCTCGTCGCGGGTGCGGGTGGCCTCGCGGAGTTCATCCTGGGCGCGAGCGGCGTCGCGCTCGGCTTCTTCGCGGGCAAGGGCTGCTTCTTCCCGGGACCGAGCCGCCCGCCGAGCGTCGTCGCGAATCCGAGCCTCTTCGCGCATACGCACCGCCTCGCGGATTTCTTCGCGGGCGCGGGCGGCATTGCGAAGCTCTTCCTCGGCGCGGGCGGCGTTGCGCATCGCCTCCTCGCGGGCACCTGCCGTTTCACGGTCGGTATCGCCGTCTCGTTTGAGGCGCACGCGATCGCCGTCGTCGCGGTCGTGCTCGTCGCGGGTGAGCGCGTCCCGCACGCTGCGGTCTACCCGGTCGCGATCCGGCCAATCCATGTCGCGTAAACGCTCGCGATCGGGTTGTCG
This sequence comes from uncultured Alphaproteobacteria bacterium, assembly GCA_963759705.1. Taxonomy (GTDB): domain Bacteria; phylum Pseudomonadota; class Alphaproteobacteria; order Rhizobiales; family Xanthobacteraceae; genus BOG-931. The sequence continues at coordinate 167,214 of CAVXAK010000022.1, read as the reverse complement.
GGAAAGGCGGCGGGGCCCGAACTCCGGGTCGTCATCGCGATCAGCGGAACGCGACGAATGCTCGCCCTCATTGTCGCTGGGTCGTATCACGCTGTTGAGCCACTCGCCGACCGACATGCCGGATTGGCGCGCCGCTTCGCGCGCTGCCTCGCGCGCCTCCGGACGGAGACCTCGCAGATTCCACGGACCGCCAGATTTCATTCTCGCGCCCAAGCGACAACACCACTGAGGAATAGGATGTGCGCTGTCTCGAGCCGGCGCTCGTTAAAGACGATGCCGACGGCGCGGTCCTGTATCCCCGCGAACGACTTTTCAGGATTAGGGTAAACAGGCGGTTAATGGACCGCGGCGAAGATTAACGGATCGAGTGAATCGGCTAAGCTGCGGGGCGGATGACACCCATTTTGGGCGCAACGCGGCACAGTGAGTATCATCATGCCGATCTACAAGGCGCCCGTCGACGACGTGATGTTCCTGTTGGGCGATGTGTTCCATCTCGATCGCTACAACAACCTTCCCGGTTTTGCCGAAGCTTCGCCCGATGTCGTCGAAGCGGTGCTGACCGAAGCGGCAAAATTTTGCGAACATGTTCTGACCCCGCTCAATCGCAGCGGCGACAAGGAAGGCTGCCGCCGTAACGAAGATGGCAGCGTCACGACGCCGGCAGGCTTCAAGGAGGCCTACAAACAATTGGTCGCCGGCGGGTGGATCGGCGCTTCAGCGCCCGTCGAATTCGGCGGCCAGGGTTTGCCCACGGTGGTCGCGCAATCGATCAACGAATTTCTGTGCTCAGCCAACATGGCGTTCGCCATGTATCCGGGGCTGGCGCAGGGCGCGATTGCCGCAATCTACGCACACGGTTCGTCCGAACAGAAGGCGCTCTACTTGCCGAAACTGATCGACGGCCAGTGGGTGGGTACGATGAACCTGACTGAACCGCATTGTGGCACCGATCTCGGTCTGGTTCGCACGCGCGCCACGCCCCAACAGGACGGCAGCCATAAGATCAACGGCACGAAGATTTTCATTTCGGCCGGCGAGCATGATCTTGCCGAGAATATCATTCACCTCGTGCTGGCCCGCATCGACGGGGCGCCGGACGGCACCAAAGGTCTTTCTTTGTTCGTTGTTCCCAAATGCCTGCCGGGGGCGGACGGCGCACTCGGGGAACGCAACGCCGTGTCGTGCGGCTCGATCGAAGAAAAGATGGGCATCCACGGCAACGCGACCTGCGTGATGAACTACGACGGCGCGACCGGCTGGCTCGTAGGCGAGAAGAATCGCGGCCTGCCGGCGATGTTCACGATGATGAATGAAGCAAGGCTGGGTGTCGGCGTGCAGGGGCTCGCGCTCTCCGAGGTCGCCTATCAGAACGCTGCCGTCTATGCCAAGGAGCGGCTGGCCGGACGCGCACTGAACGGTGCGCTGCTTCCGGACAAGCCTGCCGATCCGATCATTGTGCATCCGGATGTGCGCCGCATGCTGATGACAATTCGTGCGTTCAATGAGGCGGCACGCGCCCTCGTTATCTGGACGGCGCTCAAGAGCGACGTTGCCCGCCGCTCGGGCGACGCCAAGGAGCGGCAGGCGGCCGACGATCATATGGGGCTGATGACGCCAGTGATCAAAGGCGTGCTCACCGATCAGGGCTTTGCCAATACGGTGATGGCGCAGCAGGTCTTCGGCGGCCACGGCTACATTGCCGAGCACGGCATGGAACAGTTTGTTCGCGATGCGCGCATTCCGATGATCTACGAGGGCGCCAATGGCGTTCAGGCGCTCGACCTCGTCGGCCGCAAGCTGCCGAAAGATGGCGGGCGTGCGCTGCAAGCGTTTTTTGCCGAAGTGTCCGCATACATCAAAGAACGCGGCACGGACGCGGCGATGGCGCCCTTATGTCGTGCCGCTCCGACAAGCACTCGATGAACTGCAGCATGCGACCATGTGGTTCGTGCAAAACGCGCTCGGCAATCCGGATCACGCCGGCGCCGGTGCGACTGATTACATGCATCTCTTCGGTCTCGTGACCCTTGGCTATATGTGGTGCCTTATGGCAGATGCGGCGAAGTCGAAATCAGCAGTCGGCCGCCGACAGCGCCTCGCGGATGAACGAAAAGCTCGTTACTGGCCGTTTCTTCATGGAGCGCATGATGCCTGCTGCAACGGCGCATCTCGCCCGCATCAAAGCTGGCGCCGGCAGCACGATGGCGTTGCCGATCGAGGCGTTCTAGCTTCAGATTGCGCGAGTCTTGGCTATGGATTGACCGTTGGCGCGAATAACGAATGACTTGAAGAGGACCGGATGCCCGATGCCTTCATCTACGATCATGTCCGCACGCCGCGCGGCCGCGGCAAAGTGGATGGCGCATTGCATGAAGTGACCGCGCTCAACCTCGCGAGCCAAGCGCTCTGCGCCATCAAGAGCCGCAACGAACTCGACACCGCGCAGGTCGACGATGTGGTGATGGGTGTGGTCGATCCGGTCGGCGAAGCCGGCGCCAACATCGCACGCACTGCAGCCCTCGTCGCTGGCTATGGCGATAGCGTCGCGGGCGTGCAGATCAACCGCTTTCTGCGCATCCGGTCTCGACGCCGTAAACTTTGCCGCGGCGCAAATCATGGCCGGGCAGCAGGACATGGCGATCGGCGGCGGCGTCGAGTTCGATGAGCCGCGTCGGCATCGGCGCAGCGGGCGGCGCCTGGGCGATCGATCCTTCGATCGCAGTCGCCCACTATTTTCTGCCGCAGGGGATTTCCGCCGACCTCATCGCGACCAAATACGGATTCTCGCGCGACGATGTCGATGCTTACGCGGTCGAGAGTCAAAAGCGTGCCGCGGCAGCGTGGGATGAGGGGCGTTTCAACCGTTCGGTGATGACCGTCAAGGACGTCAATGGCCTGACTATCCTTGCGAAAGACGAGCACTTGCGTCCCGGCACGACGATGCAGTCGCTGGCCGCTCTGCGGCCTTCATTCGTGCAGATGGGCGAATTGGGCGGCTTCGATGCGGTCGCCATTCAGGCGCATCCGGAAATCGAATACGTCAACCACGTTCATCACGCCGGCAACTCTTCGGGAATCGTCGACGGCGCCGCCGCGGTGCTGGTCGGCAATAAGCGCGCCGGCAAGCGCGCAGGTCTTACGCCGCGGGCGCGGGTGCGGGCCTTCGCCAACATCGGCTCGGAGCCGGCCCTCATGCTGACCGGACCGGTCGACGTCACCGAGAAGGTGCTGAAAAAATCCCGCATGAAGCTTAGCGACATCGATCTCATCGAGATCAATGAGGCATTTGCTTCTGTCGTGCTGCGCTATCTGCAGGCCTTCGATCTCGATCCTGCCAAGGTCAACGTCAATGGCGGCGCCATTGCGCTCGGCCATCCGCTCGGCGCCACCGGTGCGATGATTCTCGGTGACCGCGCTTGACGAACTGGAGCGGCGCAATCTGTCAACCGCCCTCGTTACTCTCTGTATCGGGGCCGGCATGGGAACCGCCACGATCATCGAACGCGTCTGACATAACGAGGCCGGACAATGCCAAAAATCGATATTGCCAAAATTCCTGTCGATACCCGCACCGGCTATCCGGCGCCGTTCGATCGTGTCGTCGTCGGCCGCGAGCGTAAACGGCTCGGCAACGCCGTGGGGCTCGATCAATTCGGTGTCAATCTCACCACGCTCAAGCCCGGCGCGGCTTCCGCGTTGCGGCATTGGCACGAGAAGGAGGATGAACTGGTCTACATCCTCGAAGGCGAGCTGGTGCTGATCGAGGACGACGGTGAGACCGTGCTCAGACCCGGCGATGCCGCGGGCTTCAAGGCCAACAGCAGAGTGGGGCATCATTTGATCAATAGGTCCGCGCGCGACGCGGTCTATCTGGAAATTGGCACCCGCTCGAAGCAAGAGCGGGCCGACTATCCCGACGTCGATCTCATGGTCGTGCGCGATGATAACGGCACGCGTTACACCCACAAGAACGGTGAACCGTACAAATGACCTTCACCAATTTCACTCTGGACATCGATGCGGACGGCATTGCGCTTGTGACCTGGGATGTGCCGGGACGCTCGATGAACGTCATCGACATGACCATCCTCGCGGAGCTTTCGGCCGTCGTCGAGCAGATCGCGGCCGACGGCGCCATTAAGGGTGCGGTGATCACCTCGGGAAAGGACACGTTCTGTGCCGGCGCCGATCTTGTGATGCTGGAAGCGATGAAACGCACCTTTGCCGAGGTCGTGGCATCGCAGGGCGAAGGGGCGGCGAATGCGTATGTATTTGAGGAAAGCCGCAAGTTCTCGCTGCTCTGCCGCCGCATCGAGACCTGCGAGCAAGCCCTGGGTCGCGGCGATCAACGGCACTGCGGTCGGCGGCGGTTTCGAACTCGTGCTCGCGTGTCACCACCGCGTCGCCGCAGCAAACGACAAAACACGGCTCGGCCTGCCGGAGATCAAAGTCGGTCTTTTCCCCGGTGGCGGTGGCACGCAGCGCATCGCGCGCATGATGAAGCCGGCCGACGCGCTGGAGTTTTTGTTGAAAGGCGATCATCTTCAGGTCAACCGCGCTAAGGCGATGAAGCTTATCGATGCCGTGGTCCCCGCTGGCGAACTCGTCAAAGCCGCCAAGGATTGGATTGCGACGAGCGGTACCGCCAAGGCGCCGTGGGATATCGATGGCTTCAAGCTGCCGGGCGGTCCCGTCCAATCGGCTGCCGGCATGGCGGTGTTTGCTCCCGCGAACGCTATCTATCGCCGGGAGACCTATGATAATTATCCCGCTGCTCGCGCCATCATGCAGGCCGTGTATGAGGGCCTGCAGTTGCCGATGGATCAGGCGCTACGCGTCGAGTTGCGCTGGTTTGCGAAAATTTTGCGGTCGCCCGAAGCCGCAGCGATGATTCGGTCGCTGTTCGTCTCCCTGCAGGAGATCAACAAAGGCGCACGGCGTCCGGCCAATGTTCCCGCGCGGGCACTCAGGAGGATTGGTGTGCTGGGCGCGGGCTTCATGGGCGCCGGTATCGCCTATGTCAGTGCGCTCGCCGGACTGAGCGTGGTGTTGATCGATCGCGATCCAGAGACGGCCGAGAAAGGCAAAGCGCATTCGCAGAAGCTGATGACCGATCTGATCAATCGCGGGCGCGCCACGTCGGCCGATCGCGATGCGCTGCTCGGACGCATCACACCGACCGCCGATTATACGGCGCTGAAGGATTGCGATCTTGTTATCGAGGCGGTGTTCGAGGATCGCAAAGTCAAGGAGGAGGTGATCGGCCGCGTACAAAACGTCATCGGCGATCAAGTAATCCTCGCCTCCAATACCTCGACCCTGCCCATCACTTCGCTTGCGGCCGCATTTAAGGACCGCGGGCGTTTCATCGGCATCCACTTTTTCTCGCCGGTCGAACGCATGATGCTGGTCGAGATCATTCTCGGCAAGGAGACCGGCGATGCGGCGCTCGCGCTGGCGCTCGACTATGTGCGCGCGATCGGCAAGACGCCAATCGTCGTCAACGATTCGCGCGGCTTCTACACGTCGCGGGTGGTCGGCACCTACATTCGCGAAGGCCACTTGATGCTGACCGAAGGCGTGCCGCCGGCGATGATCGAAAATGTCGGCCGCATGGCCGGCATGCCTGTCGGGCCGCTCGCGCTCAACGATGAGGTTGCCGTGGATCTGGCTTGGAAGATTCTCAAGGCAACCGAGGCCGATCTCGGGGCGGAAGCGATCGATGCGCGCGAAAAGGCGTTGCTTGAGGACATGGTGGAGAAGCGTGGACGTTATGGCCGCAAGAACGGCAAAGGTTTCTACGATTATCCCGCGAACGGACCTAAGCGGTTGTGGGCTGGTCTTGCCGATCTGCAACCGAAAAAACTCCCGCCCGGCAAGATCGACATCGGCGAAATCAAACAACGGCTGCTGGTCATCCAGGCGCTCGAGGCCGCTCGCTGCGTCGAGGAGGGCGTCATCACCGATGTGCGAGAAGCCGACGTCGGCTCGATCCTCGGATTCGGCTATGCGCCGTTCACCGGGGGAGCCATCTCCTACATCGATGGCATGGGCGTTAAGGCTTTTGTCACCTTATGTGGCAAACTCGCAAAAAAATGCGGTAATCGCTTCATGCCGCCCAAGCTCCTGTTGCAAATGGCAAAAAACGGCGAAACGTTCTATGGCCGCTTTGCAAGGGCCCAAGGCAATGCGGCCGCATAGTTCGCCCGCGCCACAAATGATCCCGTTCTCTGCCGTTTAATTTCCGCAACTCGCTCGTACTCTCGCCGGGCTGGCGGGTGTGAAAAGCGGGATAATACGCATGCAAGGGCCTTTGACCCGGAGGCGATTCGCGCTGGCGCTCGGCGCCGCGGTCCTCGTTCCCTCAGCAAGTCGTTGGGTAAACCTGACGACACTTGCCCATGGGACGGCGATGCCGCCGCGAAAGCGCCGATTGCGCCGGTCGAGCCGGAAATATTCGAAGCCTTCGGCCGCCGCCGCGTCGACAATTACAACTGGCTTCGCGACCGCCAAGATCCGAAGGTCGTCGATTACTTGCAAGCGGAGAACGCCTATGCGGATGCGCGGCTTGAGACGATCAAGCCCGTAGTCGACGAGCTTGCGGCGGAGTTGAAAGCACGGACCGCGGCTCAGGACGCAAGCGTCCCTGCGGCGTTGCACGGCTATCTTTATGAGCGCCGCTTCGAGAACGGCGCCACATACCCGTTGATTGTGCGCCGTAAGAAAGATTTACCCGGCGCAGCCGAAGAGGTCGTTCTCGATGTCGGCGCGCTAGCCGCCGGCCATTCGCAGTATCGTCTTGGCTATTGGACGATCAGCCCCGACAATACTCGGGTTGCCTTCGCGGTGGATTTCGCCGGCAACAATGAGTTCCGGATTTTTGTGCGAACGATTGCGACCGGCGAGATTGTCGATCTGGGCATCGACGACGCCTCCTCGAACCTCGTATTCGCCGCCGACAGCCGCACGCTGTTTTACGTGCGTAACGAGCCGCAAACCGTGCGTACCTACCAAGTCTGGCGGCGGCAAATCGACGGCAATGAGGGCAGAGGCGTTCTGGTTTTCGAGGAGCGCGATCCGACCTTTAGCGTTTCGCTCGATCTATCGAAATCTCGACGGTTTATTTTGCTCGACAGCGACGAGGAGCGCACCAGCGAATACCGCTATTTGCCGGTCGATCAGCCCGATGGCGAGTTCAAAATCATTGAGCCGCGCCGCTACGGCGTGCGCTACGAGGTCGATCACGTCGGCGGCAAATTCTTCGTCCATACCAATTTGGATGCGCCGGACTATCGGCTCATGAGCGCGCCGGAAGCAACGCCGGACGCTGCGCACTGGAGCGAGTTGATTCCTGAGACGCCGAGGCATCATCTCGGCCATTTCGAGGTCTTCGAAACGTTCGTCGCTGTCGATGTCGAAGACGAACGCGGAACCACGATCCACGTGTTCGATCTGCCAAGCCTCCATGAGATTACGCTGCCGCGCCCGGCCGAAGTGGGCGTGGCTTCAAGTTTCTTCGAGATCGACAATGAAGCCAACGCTGATCCTTCAGCGACAGTCCTGCGCTTCCGCTTCTCCGGTCCGCTGCATCCGCAAGCCATCTATGACTTCGATACGACGACTGGCGGTCTGACATTGCGCAAGCAGGATGCGGCAAGCCGATGGTTCGATCCGGCGCACTATGCGCTCGATCGCATTAACGCCACGGCGCCCGATGGTGAGCAAGTTCCTGTCACCATTGTGTATCGCAAGGACAAACGCCGCTTCCGCGGTAATCCCACCCTGGTTGTCGGCTACGGCGCTTACGGTTTCAGCTTCAAGCCCACTTTCACGCCGCAGGCTTTCAGTCTCATCGATCGCGGCTTTGTCTCTGCCATCGCGCATGTGCGCGGCGGCCAGGAGAAGGGCGAGCGCTGGTACGAAGAAGGCCGCATGCTGATGAAGCGCAACACCTTCACCGATTTTATCGCCGCGACTGAGGCGCTGATCGCCGAGGGTTACACCGACCGGCATGTGGTTTTCGCACAGGGCGCCAGCGCCGGCGGTCTACTCGTCGGCGCGGTTGCCAATCTACGGCCCGATCTTTACGCCGGCATCGTCGCCGAGGTTCCGTTCGTCGACGTTATCACGACGATGTCGGACGCGTCGGTGCCGCTGACCACGCTGGAGTACCACGAGTGGGGCAACCCGGCGGTGAAGCGGGATTACGACTACATGCTGTCATACTCGCCCTATGACAACGTTGCGCGCCGGAGCTATCCGGCGATGTTCGTCACGGCAGGCTTTTACGACAGTCAGGTCAGCTACGCCGAGCCGGCCAAATGGGTCGCGCTCCTTCGCGCCAGCAAAACCGACCATCATGACCTGCTGTTCAAGACCGATATGGACGCCGGTCACGGCGGGCGATCCGGCCGTTTTGGCTCGATCGGGGAGAGTGCCGAGATCATGGCGTGGCTCATCGCTCATGCCCGCGACGGGCGGCTGCCATAGCGCAAACTACCGGTCTCGGGCGCCGCATTGCCCTGTGACGCACGTCGCGTGTAATGTCGCGGCCCATTTTGGCCGGGACCCTGCATGGCGCGTGATCAAGTTGACCTGACGCCGATCGAGCGGCGCGATGAGCTTGTCGCGTGGCTCGCCGAAGGCGCCAAGCCTAAATCGCAGTTCCGAATCGGCACCGAGCACGAAAAATTCGTCTTCACCCTCGAGGGGCACCGCCCAGTGCCGTACGAGGGACAACGCGGCATTCGCGCGCTGCTCGAAGGCATGCAGCACCTCTTGGGCTGGGAGCCGATCATGGAGGGGCCGAACGTGATCGGCCTGCTCGACGTCACTGGAGGGGGCGCGATTTCGCTTGAGCCAGGCGGTCAATTCGAGTTGTCCGGTGCGCAATTCAAAACCGTCCATCAGACATCGCGCGAGCTGATGGCGCATCTCGCCCAGGTGCGCGAGGTGGCGCTGCCGTTGCGGATCGGCTTTCTTGGCATCGGCATGACCCCGAGCTGGACGCGCGCCGACATGCCGAAAATGCCGAAGGGGCGCTACCAGATCATGACCAACTACATGCCGAAGGTCGGCACGCTCGGCCTCGACATGATGTACCGCACCTGCACGGTGCAGACCAATCTCGACTTCTCGTCGGAAGCCGACATGGTCAAGAAGCTGCGCGTGTCGCTTTCGCTGCAGCCGGTGGCGACGGCTTTGTTCGCGAACTCGCCGTTTACCGAGGGCAAGCCCAACGGATTTCTTTCTTTCCGTTCGGAAATCTGGCGCGACACCGACAACGCGCGTGCCGGCATGCTGCCGTGGGCCTTCGAGCCGGGCATGGGTTTCGAACGTTGGGTGGACTATGCCCTCGACGTGCCGATGTATTTCATCAAGCACGGCGACGAATATGTCGACGTCGCCGGCCGATCCTTCCGTGATTTGCTGGCGGGCCGGCTGCCCGACATGCCGGGGACGCGCGCCACCATTTCGGATTGGGCGAACCATCTGAGCACGATTTTTCCCGAGGTTCGGCTCAAGCGCTACCTGGAAATGCGTGGCGCCGATTCAGGACCGCTGCCAAGCCTGCTCGCCCTGCCGGCCTTCTGGGTCGGCATTCTGTACGACGATGTTTGTCTCGACGCCGCATGGGATATGGTCAAGGACTGGACCGCCGAGGAACGTCAAAAGCTTCGCGACGACGTTCCGAAACAGGGCCTCGCCGCGATGGTGCGCGGGCGCACCGTGTTTGCGATCGCAATCGATGCCCTCAAAATCGCGCGCGACGGCCTCGCTCGCCGCAAACATCTCGACGTCAGCGGACAAGACGAGACACGCTATCTCGAAGTGCTCGAGGATCGGCTTGCGCGGGGCACTACGCCGGCGGAGGAGCTTTTGGAGAAATTCCACGGACCTTGGGGTGGCTCCGTCGATCCTATTTACACCGACGAGGCCTATTGAGGCGCTAATCGATACCGTAGAGACGTTTCGCCTCGCGAAGCGCCTCCATGCACCCGTCGGCATTACCGGCGGTATCGGCCTTTTGTGCCCGGTCGAGCGCGGCATCGGCATCTGCATTCGCCACATGCTCGGCCTGCTCTACCGAGCCGGGCGTGGGCTGCCGATGCAGCTGGGCGCCAACCGATTGCAGGCCAGTCGGACCACTTTCCGGTCCGGGCGGGGTGTGGCGAACTTGTTGCTCAAGCTGGGCGATCTGCTCCGTGCAAGGTCCGCTCTGTGCCGTCCCCGCAGCACAGAACAGCACCGCGCCGGCTGCGAAAGCGAGACAGCGGCCGCAATGGACCGATCTCGTACGGTTGTTAGGATGCGAAAACGGCTTGTCGAAATGCTTGCTTATTGCGCAAACCCGGCTGCTCATCTTGGCCTCCCTGAGTGGAAAACCTGTCATTTCAAGATACACCGTCCAAGTTCGTTCATCCACTCGCTGCCGGCCGATTTTAGATGCAGAGTAACGCGTTGAGGGCGTCAATCGGTTCAAATTAAAATCAATCCTGGCCCTGACTGGTTGCCAAAGAGCATGATCCAGATTTCCGAACCTCGCACACGGCCAAACGTCACGGCGGCGGGAAGAAACGCTTCTGATAAGAAAGGTTGTCCACGTTTTGTTGCAGGAACCACTGCACCAGCTCGCGGTGGGTGGGGAACCAGACATCGCTGAAGCTGCTGAAATAGCGGAGCAGCTTCTGGAATTGCGCAATGATCAGGGGGCGGCCGCCGAAGTGCGAGTGGATGGCGATGTTGATCAGGCCGCCCGGCTCATGATTGTGCAGATAGTCGAATGTATCGACATAGACATCGAGGTAGTCGCGCGGGCTGGCGCGAAGCACTCTGTTGTCGACGAAATCCGACCACGGTAGTGCGACGATCGGGCCGGCCGCCGTACTTTCCTTGCGCGGCAAGCTGATATCGAGTGCGTCCGCATACCATTTGATTCCGGCCTCAACCAATAAAGCGAATGTGTGCTCGTCCCAGCCGTAGATTGGCGTCGCCCAACCCTCGGGCGGGCGGCCTGATGCCGCGGCGAGTAGATCGACGACCTTCCGAATCGTTGCTTTTTGCTGGTCGGGCGCAAGCTCCAGAAAGGCCTGGTCCTGCACATAGCCGTGGCCCTCCACGGAGTGGCCGGACTTCGTGAGCTGCTTGAAGACATCGGGATAGAGTTCGGCCGATCGGCCGCTGCAAAAGAACGACGCTCGCATGTGACACTGATCGAGCACGCGAATGAGCCGCCACGCCCCTTCCTTGCCGCCGTACTCCGCCCATTGAATGCCGCCGCGATCGATGGACCCCGGCTTGAGGGGGGTTGTGCGGGCGAAATAGCTCGGCGATTTCTTTTCCGACCAGGTCTCGAACAAGACGCTGATAATGACGGCCGTGCGGCGTCCGCCCGGCCAAACCGGCGTAGTCGTCTCCATCTCGTGCGTATCCTCCAAAGCCGAATGCCTCTCGAAAAGAGAGGAGGCGTGCGGACTTGTCTATCGCCCGCGATTTCTCCGGCAAATATTCAATTTCGTATTGGTGGGTTGCGAATAGACCCTGTTCCTCACCGAGATCGGTTCTGCCTGCTTCAACTTTACGCGGCGACGGTTGCCATCGCGCACAAAATCGTCATTCGACTCCACCGGCAAGGGCAGCCATGATTGCTGTCAACCGCACAAGATCCAGGCCGGGAGGACGACGTGCTCGAGCTCTATCACAACATCAATTCGGTTTGCGCACAGAAGGTACGGGTCGCCCTGAAAGAGAAGGGCCTGGAGCCGAAGGAGCATATCCTCACGTTGCGCGGCGACCAGAACGATCCGGCTTATCTCAAGCTCAACCCAAATGGTGTCGTGCCCACCCTGGTCCACGATGGTCACGCGATCATCGAATCCTCGCTCATTCTGTACTATATCGACGACACTTTCCCCGATCCGCCGCTCATGCCGCAGGCGCCGCTTTTGCGGCACCGGGTGCGGCTCTACAACAAGCTCATCGACGAGTACGTGCACAATTCGTGCACCATCCTGACTTTCGCGACGGCGTTTCGGCCGGCCTTTCTCAAAGTCTCGCGCGAGGTGTGGCTTGCGGAAATCAACAAGGCGCCGCTGAAGCGCCGTGCCGAGTATAAACGCAGCGTCATCGAGCACGGCCTCGACTCCGAGTTCGTCAAAGACGCTCTCATCCAGCACCAGAAGCTGCTGTCATGGATGAACCAATCGCTGCAAGACGGCCCCTATCTCGCCGGCGACAGTTTCTCCAACGCCGACTGTGCAGTCATTCCATACATTCTGCGGCTCGAGCTTTTGAAGCTGCAGGGGCTATGGGAGAAGTACCCCTCCGTCGACGATTGGTGGGCGCGGTTGCGGATGCGGCCTTCGGTCAAAGAGGCGATTTTCGATCGCATGTCCGAGGCCGACTGGGCGCCGTTCAGAAATCTTTCTCCGGACCCGTGGCCCAAGGTTGAAGCCGTATTGAAGGCGGCGTGAACGGCCGACGGCTGGCGATATCCCATTATGAAGTGATATTTGGTCCGAGAGGGTTCGGGGTTTGTTTCATATGGCGTCTGCCGTCAACGCCGCCTGCTGCGCGCTGGTGGCCACTGCGTTTTGGACGTCTCTGGGATACGCTCTCGGCCGTCATGTCCTGCCGCGTCCTGTAGCGGTCGGTGCAGCACCCGCCTTGGGCTGGGCGGTCCAGAGCGCTGCCGTCCTGCCGATCTTTTTTCTGATCGGATTTTCCCCGATGACCGTTGTCGGGGTCGGCGTGGTGTGCGGCATCATCGCCGCTGCCTCATTTCTTGCACGACCGATCCCTGGTCCTTCGACAGACTTACCGGCGATCCCGGCATGGACCTATATCGCCGCAGCGATTTTGGCGCTGGCGCCGACCGTTGCGATCCTGCCGAAGTTCGGTCCCGATACCGTGTATCTCGCCGATCCGATCTTCGATCATTCGAAAATTGCGATCGTCGATGCGATGATGCGGCAGGGCCTGCCTCCGGTTAATCCGGTTTTCGGCGAATTCGGCGCGCCGGGCCGTCTCGCCTATTATTATCTCTGGCATTTCAGCGCGGCCGAACTGGCGTTGCCGCTCCGCATCAGCGGCTGGGAAGCGGACATTGGGCTGACCTGGTTTACGGCATTCGCGTCGCTGACGTTGATGATGGGGCTCGCAGTCTGGCTTGCCAAGAAATCCGGCGCCGCAATCCTCGTGGTCCTGCTTGCGTCAACGGCGTCATTGCGTGCGACCTTCAATTGGCTATTCGGCAGTTACGATCTTACGCCGTTCCTGTCCTCACCAACCGGCTTCGCCGGCTGGCTGTTTCAGTCCGCATGGGTGCCGCAGCATCTGATGTCTGCTGCGTGCGTGGTGCTGGCGATGCTGTTGCTCGTGCGCTTCGCCCGGCGGCAAAGTGCGACGCTGCTTTTGACTTTGGCTTTGATCGTGGCCGCCGCCTTCGAGAGTTCGACCTATGTGGGCGGCGTGACGTTTGCGATTGCGGCTTTGGCAGCGGCGCCGCTCCTCCTTCTCGGCGTCGACCGCGCGCGGCGCCTTCATTTCGTGATCGGATTGATGATCGCCGCCGTGCTCGTGGCGGGCCTCGTCAGCCCCCTCATTCTCGACCAGCTTGCAACGGTTGCGGAGCGCGGCGACCATGCGCCGATCGTCGTCCATCATTTCGAAGTTCTTGGCGACATGTTTCCGCAGTCGCTGCGCCGCCTGCTGGATTTGCCGGCGTATTGGCTCGTCCTGCTGCCGATCGAGTTTCCGGCAACGTACGCTGCGGGCGCGATTGCGCTGGTCGTGATGTTGCGCGGAGCGGTTCCGGGTCCGAGAGACTCGCCGCCGCGGCTTTCGCGTGTCTTGCTGCAGCGGGCCTCATCGCAGTCCTGGCTCCTGGTCAGTACGCTCGGCGACAACAATGATCTCGGCCTGCGCGCCGTCTTGCCCGCGGCGATGATCCTGATCGTCAGCGCAGCAGCGGGCATGATGCTTGCCGGCCGCCGGCTCTGGGTCATTGCGATCGCGCTGGGCGGCCTCATTCTCAGCCTGCCCGACACGGTCAATATGATAAGGTCCAATGTTGATGGCTCGCCGAAGGCGAGTGGCCAAACGTTCGCGAAGGCGCCCCAGCTCTGGGCGGCGGTACGCCGCTATGCCTCGCCGACCTCTCGCGTCGCCAACAATCCGCTCTTCCTGCAAGACCTGACGCCATGGCCGGTCAATATATCGTGGGCATTGTTGGCCAATCGGAGCTCATGCTTTGCCGGACGCGAATTGGCGCTTCCCTTCGCGCCGCTGCCGGCGGATCGGCGAGAAGCGATCAACGCGCAGTTCGTCCGGGTGTTTGGTGGCGCCGGCACATCCGAAGACGTGCACGAAATGGCAACGAGGTTCGCATGCCATGTCGTCGTTGTCGTTCCGCAAGACGGAGCGTGGAATAACGATCCATTTGTCCACAGCCCGGACTATCGCCTGGCGGAAAACCGCGACGGGCAATGGCGGATCTACGTGTCGGTCCCGATGGCGCGGTAGCGCGAGCGGATGCGCGGACTGCTCGCAGTCGTCTTCTGGCCCGGTCGGTGCGAATGAGGGATCGATCGCGCCTCAAATACCGGCGAACCAATTGAAACCCTGCTTGCTCCAAAACGTCTCGCGAAAGTCATTGGTGACTTCAATCGCCTTGATCCACTTGGCGTTCTTGTAGCCGAGTTTGGTTGAGGTGCGCAGCCGCAGCGGATATCCAAACGGATCGGCGAGGACGTCATTGGCGTATTTGGTGGCGAGGATCGTCTGCGGATGCAGCGCGGTCGCCATGTCGATGCTCTCGGTATAATCGTCGTTGCAAATGAAATAGACATACTTCGCCGTCAGATCGGCGCCGACGCGCTCGAAGAAACTGCGGAGATTCGGGCCGGACCACTGTCCGATGTAATCCCATCCTTCGACGCAGATATGCCGGATGATCAATTCCTGCTCCGGCAATTGATAGATCTGCTGCGCCGTCCAAGGCCGCTTGTCCTTGATGAGGCCGGTGAGCTCCAATTTCCAAGTCGCGCCATCGACCGGCTTGACGTCCTCGATATCGTAATAGGCGTTGAACCGTGCCGGCTTGACGACCTGCGATGCGTTGAAGGTGGGCGCTAAATGTTTAGGACGAAAGATCGTTTCCTGGACTCGATCATTCCAGGCGGAGACAGCACGCAGCATTTTTTGCACCGAGTCGTTCTCGGAAACGTCGCAGCCGGTCAAGAGCGTCAGCGCGCCAAGACTGAGCGTACCGCGGAGAACGTTGCGGCGGTTGATATCCTTGACCAGCGCCCGATGCTCCCTCAGCACGCTTTGATCGATCGGTTTGTTGGGCCGGAAAAGGGACGGCGTGCGGGTTCGAAGCATGATGTCGCTCCTCAGTGAGTTGCTTCGACTTCGGCCGCTCTTCCGGCGGTTCGCGCCGGGTCATCGACCACAACGGGGCCGCCTGTCAGCATGGCCAGCAGGCTTTGCGGCACCAGCAGCGCGAGTGTCACGTGAACGAGCAGAAACGCCACGATGGCGGACATGCACAGGAAGTGCACAAGACGGATCGTCTGGAAATTACCGAAAAGAGCGGAGAGCGCCGAGAACTGCACGGGCTTCCACAAAGCCAGTCCGGAGATCACGATGAGAATGCCGACCAGCATGACGCCGAGGTAGAGAATCTTCTGCACGGCGTTGTAGTGCGTCAGGTCATCGTGGCCGAGGCGGAAACGTAATGCGTCACCGACGGTGGCGAGGATTTCGCGAATCGAAATGGGAAAAAGCTTTCGTCGAAAGCGCCCGGTCGCCAGCCCGTAAGTCAGATAAGCGAGCCCGTTAATGACGAAAATCCACATTCCGAAGAAGTGCCACTGCAGGCCATATTGCGCCCACTTGCCGATCACCAGGGCGTCCGGAAAATGCAGCCAGCCGAAAATCACGTCGTCGTCATAAATCTTCCATCCACTGCCGATCATGATGAAGATGGCAATGGCGTTGATCCAGTGCATGATGCGCAAAGGAAGCGGGTGAAGACGGTGCTCATGCCGTATGGTTGATTTGACGTTTGACGTTGCCATCGAGAAGATTTCCCACGCGGTGATCCGAGGCGGTCAGCTCATCGTATCGAGTAATCGTAGCCGTATCTGTAGCGTCAGTCGGCAAAGGAACGGGTCTTCTTCCCCAAATTCCCCGCACGTGCAATTTGGACAGTACGGTTGTGAAATACCCCTCGCAACGCAAATCTGGTTCACAAAATCGCGTGGCGTTATTGATCAGGAGAATCGCAATGACGAAGCTGAAGGTCGCGGTCTCGGGTCTGGCGCTCGGCATGGCCATTGGCTCGATGGCGCCGACGGTCGCGGCGGAGCCGATTGCGGTGGCGAGTCCATTTTTGGTCGTGGCGCAGGCTATGATTCCGCCCACCGGCATGAACGATGCACAAAAGCCCATGCCAATGGACGAGCGCATGCAGCGGCGTTTTCCGCAACCCGTGCGCGTCGGCGACCTCATCGGTCTGCCCGTGCTCGACGACAACGATTTAACGCTCGGCTTTGTCAGGGAGGTCGTCCGCACGCCGCAAGGTCGGATTCAGCTCATCGTCTCATACAGCAAATGGTTCGGCTGGTTTGGGCGTCCCGTCGCGGTGCCGATCGAAGCCGTCGGCATCCTGGGTCGGCAGTTGGCGTCGCTCGACATGCCGCCCGGCGAATATGCAGCCGCGCCGACCTGGCAGGGAGCGGACGCAACTCCCCTGTCTAACGATTCAACCATCCGCGTGGCGCTCGCCCGTCGTTGAGGACGCGATTGCGTAATCACGACTTGGTGAAGCGGATAACTTTTTGGTGTTTTCCGACTTGTAGGGGGTGAGGCGGAATTGATTGGCCCTTTGCGGGGCTCTTTGCAAGCATTCTCGGTGCGTCGCTGATCAAATCGCGTCGGAATTTTCAAGGGGGCATGGGATGGATGATGCGAATCGATTCGAAGAGAAATCTGTTTCAAACCGCGCTGAGTTCGAGTTTTCCTCCGACTCGCAAGATCTGATCCGTAGATCGCGGCTGCACACCTGCGGGATCGCCTTCATGGCAAAGGCCTCCGTCCCAGGACGCGCCAAAACCCGCCTCGTTCCGCCGCTGACATTCGACGAGGCCGCCAAGCTGAACACGGCCTTTCTGCAGGACGTGGCGGAGAATGTGCTGCTAGCCGCCCGTCATGCCGCGCCGAACGCCGGAATTGCCGGCTACGCGGCCTATGGCCCGCCGGGCTCGGAGAGGTTTTTTGGCCGGACCTTGCCGTCGTCGATCGGACTGATCGATGCGTGGCTGCCGAATTTCGGCGATTGCCTGCTGCGCACGATCGAACAGATTCTGGCGCGCGGACACGCATCCGCCGTCGTGCTCAATTCCGATAGTCCGACGTTGCCGGCGGCGTTTTTGATCGAGACGGCCGAGATGCTGGCCAAGCCGGGCGACCGTGCCGTGATCGGCCCGTCGAGCGATGGCGGCTATTATCTGCTTGGCCTCAAACTCGCTCACCGCCGCATGTTCGAGGACATCACCTGGAGCACCGAGCGCGTCGCCGAACAAACACTCGAGCGCGCGCGCGAGATCAAACTCCACGTTCACAGGCTGCCGGTCTGGTACGACGTCGACGATGTCGGGGACTTGCGTAGACTGCACGACGAACTGGGCAAGTCTGATTTGCCCCGGCGCAGGAGCGATGTGCGTCAGCCGCATCATGCCAGCCGGACGGCGGAGTTGCTGAATGATCTGTGGCAGGATGCGGATTTCGTCCGCCGCGTCGAAGGTTTCGCGCAGGTTGAAGAATTGCGCGCCTGCGCCGCGCGCTGATTCGCTGAAAGCATGTCGAGGATTGGAATAATGAGCATTGTGGTGTCGAAACGGGCGGTCGATCCGAAGCGCTATTTCGAAAGCGTTCAGGCCGACAGCGACGTGCCGGAACACGAGCCGGTCTGTCTCTATCTGGAGACCACCAACCGCTGCAACCTCTTGTGCACGACCTGCCCGCGAACCTACGAGGAACTCGAGCCCCCGGCCGACATGAGCTGGGATTTGTTCAAGTCGATCGTCGATCAGATACCGCTCCTGCATCGCGCTGTATTGCATGGTGTCGGCGAACCGATGCTGGTGAAGCATCTGCCGCGCATGGTGCGCTATCTGAAGGACCGCGGCACCTACGTCTTGTTCAATACCAACGGCACCGTTCTCAACGACCGAAACGGCCGTGCGCTCATTGCGGCCGAACTGGATGAGCTGCGCGTCTCGTTCGACGCCGCGAACGCCGAGTCCTATGTCGCCGTTCGCGGTAAGAACTACTTCAACCGTATCCTCAAAAATGTGCGCGCATTCCGCGAGCTGCAGGAGCGCGAGGGTCACGCGAAGCCGCGCGTTTCGGCGTGGCTGACAGGCTTGCGCGAGACGATCGAAGAGCTGCCTGACTTTGTCCGAGTTGCGGCCGAGACCGGCGTCAAGGAAGTCCACCTGCAGCGTCTCGTGTTCTTCAAGGAAAATTCGATCGGCAAAGCGCGGCCGGACCAGGCGCTCTACGAGCAACTCTCGGGCGACGAGGCGATCCACATCGATCGCGCCGCCGCACTCGCCAAATCGCTCGGCGTCAGCTTCAGCGCCTCGGGCGCCGCCTCCGAGCCGGGCCTTAGTCTCAAGCGCGCTGACAGCGGATCGCCATGGTCGCTCTGCCGCCGGCCGTGGACCGTGATGTATTTCACCGCGAATGGTCGCGCGCTGCCGTGCTGTATCGCGCCGTTCTCCCAGCGCGGTTATGAAAACTACACGCTCGGCGACGCGACGCAGCAGACTCTGCGCGAAATCTGGGCCGGTCCGGCCTATAGTGATTTCCGCAAAGCGCTGCTGTCCGACAAGCCGCCGGAGGCGTGCGCGAGTTGCGGATTGCGATGGAGCCTCTAGCACAGTCCGCGGATGCGGCAAGCGCGAACCCCGCGCGTGGCGGGCGCCGTCGCCGTCGTCATCCCGACGTTCAACGAAGCTGAATCGATCGCCGCAGTCGTCGCCGAGATACCCCGTGCCGTCGTCGACCGGGTGCTCGTTGTCGATGGCGGCAGCACCGATGGCACACAACATGAGGCAAGTCGCGCCGGTGCGGCAGTGGTCGCCGTTGGACGCGGCTATGGTCGCGCTTGCCTGGAAGGTGCACGCGCCGCCGATGACGCCGACATCATCGTCTTCATGGACGGCGACGGCGCCGACGATCCGGCCGCCATCGCGGCCATAGTCGCGCCCATTCGCGCCGGCGATTATGACTTTGTCATTGCCTCGCGGGCGCGCGGCGAGCGCGAGCCGGGCAGCATGGCATCGCACCAGATTCTGGCCGGCGTCATTGCGGGCTGGCTGACGGGCCTCCTCTATGGCGTGCGCTACACCGACATGTGCGCGTTTCGCGCGATTCGCCGCGACACTTTGCTCGCGCTCGACATGCGTGAACTCACCTACGGCTGGAATCTCGAAATGCAGATGAAGGTCGCCCGCGCCGGGCTGCGGGTGCTCGAAGTGCCGGTTGATTATCGCCGCCGCCTGGGCGGAGAATCCAAGGTCGCCGGTTCGCTGCGAGGCTCGATCAAAGCCGGGCTGAAGATCATGACAACCTTTGCCCGCATCGCCTTCGAACCGGTGCGCCAACGCGCTTCTTGAAGACGTTCCCGGCTTTTCGATGGCCTCCCTCATCGGTGCGCCTTCGCTGGCATACCGCTTGCTTCACCAGCGGTGCGCTCCAAGGGCGCGGCTGGAACGCGTATGTCGGGTCATGACAGCGTCCGTGTCTTGCCTATATGCTTGCCGCTCCGCAGCCGCGGGGATCATGTGAGGTGATGCCATGAGTCGTATCAGGACTCGTACCGTGAGCCGTCAGATGGGAACGCAGGTGCCGATTTCCCGCCGCCGCTTTCTGAAAAGCTCGGCGCTGGCCGCAGGCGCACTCGCCGTGCCGGCGTGCGCCATTCCGAGCGCGTGCCGCGGGTTCCCTCAAACAAGTAACGATGGCGCTCGACTGGATTTTCCAGGGTCCCAATGTCGGCTTCATGCTGGCGCAGGAGAAAGGCTTTTATCGCGAGGCCGGACTCGACGTCGCCATCACCTCCGGCAAGGGCTCGGGCAGCACGGCGCAACTCGTTGCCAGCAAGGCGACGCAATTTGGCTTCGCCGACGGCTATGTGGTCGGCAACGGCGTCTCCAAGGGCATGGGCATCAAGAGCGTCGGCAGCATCTTCCGCCGCAACCCGGCCGCCGCCATGGTGCTTGCCGATTCCGGCATCAACACGCCGAAGGATCTTGAGGGCAAGAGTATCGCCATGACTGCGGGCAGCGCGCAGTTCCAGCAATGGCCCGCCTTTGCCAAAGGTGCGGGCATCGATACATCCAAGATTCAGGTCGTGAACATCGATCCGGCCGGCGTCGGTCCGGCGCTGATCAATGGCAAGGTTGCGGCGATCGGCGGTTTCGCGCAGGGCTACGTGCCGGCGATCGAAATCCGCGGCAAGAAACAGGTGCGGATCTTCTGGTTTGCCGATTACGGCGTGACCGTCGTGAGCAATGGCATCGTCGTTCATCAGGACCTGCTCAAGAGCGATCCCGAACTGGTGCGCGCGTTCGTGACGCCGACCATCAAGGGATTCCTCGTACGGGCGCAAGAATCCCGACGAGGCAGTGGCGACCGTCAAGAAATATCTGGAGACGATCGATCCGGTGATCAGCAAACGCGAGCTGGAACTGTCGTGGAAGACCTGGGTGACGCCGAACACCAAGGGCAAGCCGCTGGGCTGGGCTTCCGACGTCGATTGGGCTGCTACCGTCAACGTGCTCAAGCAATATGGCGGCGTAACAACGCCGCTCGACACGAACGCGCTCTACACCAATGAGTTCGTGCCGACCGGCGCCGAGTTTGTGCCGCCCCAAGAGGCTTGAGCGGCCTCAAAGCGTCAGCATCTTCGGCGACGATCGGGCCTGACTGCGCTCGCCAAATCCACGCCACGCGTGAGGGCGAAGCGGGCGCTCGACGATCTTCTGTTGCGCAACGCAGCCACGAATTTTTTCGGACGCGCGCAACCGAATGAGAAACCGAGGCGCCCGGGCCGGCGTAATGCCGCAGTCCGAATTCCCTGGCACACGTCTTGCTTAAAAAAGAGCCGCGACGTGCACGGCACGACAGTTCCAGCGACAACTTGGCTGTCGCGATGCCGTCACACTGATACGCGGAGGTGAAGCCATGAGCCCTCATGCCGTTCGGGGCAAGCCGATGTCCCGCCGACGCTTTCTCAAAACTTCGACGTTGGCCGCGGGCGCGCTCGCCTTGCCGCTTGCGCCGTTCCGGGCTCGTGCCGCGGGTTCGCTTAAGCCGGTGACGATGACGCTGGATTGGATCTACCAGGGCCCGCATGTTGGTTTTCTGCTGGCGCAGGAGAAGGGCTTCTATCGCGACGCCGGGCTCGACGTCGCCATCACCGCAGGCAAAGGCTCGGGCAGCACCGCCCAATTAGTTGCCAGCAAGGCGACCCAAATCGGGTTCGCCGACGGCTACGTTGTAGGCAACGGCGTCTCCAAGGGCATGGGCATCAAGACCGTCGGCAGCATCTTTCGGCGCAACCCGTGCGCCATCATGCTGTTCGCCGATTCTCCCATCAAGACGCCGAAGGATCTCGAAGGCAAGGTCATCGCCATAAGCGCGGGCAGCGCGGTCACCCAGCAATGGCCGGCCTTCTGCAAAGGCGCCGGTATCGATGTGACGAAAGTCCAGATCGTCAATGTCGATCCGGCCGGCATCGGGCCGGCACTGATTACCGGCAAGGTCGATGCCATTGGCGGCTACGTGTCGAGCTACGTGCCGACGCTCGAAATCCGTGGTAAGAAGGAGGTACGCATCTTCTGGTTTGCCGATGCCGGTGTCGGCGTGGTCAGCAACGGCATCATCGTGCATCAGGACCTGCTCAAGAGCGATCCCGACCTCGTTCGCGCGTTCGTTCCGCCGTCGATCAAGGGCTTTCTCTATGGGCGACAGCATGTGGACGAAGCGGTGGCCGCCGTGAAGAAGTTCCAAGAAACTGTCGATCCGGCGATCACGAAGCGCGAGTTCGAAATTTCGTGGAAGCTCTGGTTGACGGCGAACACGAAGGGCAAGCCGTTGGGCTGGGGTTCCGATGCCGATTGGACGTCCACCATTCAAGTGCTCAAGGAATACGGCGGCGTGACCAACCCGCCGGCGGCCAGCGAACTCTACACCAACGAATTCGTGCCGACCGGCCAGGAGTTCGTGCCGCCGCAAGAGGCCTAGGCAATGGCTGCAGCGTGAACACAGTCACAAACGACCATGAGACCTATCTCCGGGTCGACAATCTGTCCAAGGTCTACGCCACGCGCGACGGCGAAGTGCGTGCGCTTAACGATATTTCCTTTACGCAACGCCGTGGCGAATTTATCTCCCACGTCGGGCCGAGCGGTTGCGGCAAGAGCACGCTGTTGATGATCGCGGCCGGCCTGATTCCGCCGTCGAGCGGCGCAATCAGGGTCGGCAACCACGGCGTCGATCGGCCGCGCACCGACATCGGCATTGTGTTTCAGAGCCCCGTGCTGCTCGAGTGGCGCACCGCGCTTGGCAACATCATGCTGCAGGCCGAGGCGCGCAAAATGGATCGCGAGGAAGCGCAAGAGCGCGCCCGCGATCTCCTCGCCTCGGTCGGGCTCTCCGGCTTCGAGGACAAATTTCCCCATGAGCTGTCCGGCGGCATGCGGCAGCGGGTTTCGATCTGCCGGGCGCTGATTCACAACCCCGATCATCTTCTCATGGACGAGCCGTTCGGGGCGCTTGACGCGCTCACGCGTGATCAACTCGTTATTGATCTTCAGGCGCTCGCGACCGAGCGGAAGATGACGGTGCTGTTCATCACTCACAGCATCGCAGAAGCGGTGTTCCTGTCGGACCGCGTCATTGTCATGACGCCGCGGCCCGGCTGTATCGATCGCATCATCGACATAGATCTGCCGCGGCCGCGCACCTTGGCGATGCGTGAAACACCGGAATTCGCCGATTACAGCCGGCAGATTTTGGACCTATTCTTGGCGCGCGGCGTGTTGCGGGAGCACTGAGCCGGCCCTGACGAGGAGCACGACAATGACGCAAATGGCGGATTCGTTCGTGATGCCGCGAAACGCGGTGAGCATCGAAGAGGTCGAAGCCGGCGTCGCGCAGCGCCGTCTGGCACGGGCGCGGCGCGATCGGCTGGCCGCTCTCATCTATCCGATCGGCATGGTCGTGGTAACGATCGCCGTTTGGCAAGCGGCCACGCTGCTGTTTTCGATTCCGCCTTATCTGTTTCCGGCGCCGAGCGCGATCGGTCAGGCCATGGATGCGAACGCCGCCGTGCTGATCAAGCAAAGCCTGGGAACGACGCTGGAGATTCTGCTCGGTTTTGCACTGAGCGTTGCGGTTGGCGTGCCGCTGGCCCTCGCCATCTTCCTCTGGAAGCCGTTCGCCCGCACCATCTATCCGCTGCTGGTGTCCTCGCAGGCGGTGCCAAAAGTCGCGGTCGCGCCGCTGTTCCTCGTCTGGTTCGGTTTCGGACTGCTGCCGAAAGTGCTCATCGCGTTTCTCATCGCGTTTTTCCCCGTCGTCATCAACACCGCGATGGGACTGGCCGCTATCGAGCGCGAGAAAATCTATCTCGCCCAATCCATGGGGCTCGGGCCGGTGGCGACCTTTTTCAAGATCCAATTGCCGAATGCGCTGCCGTCGATCTTTGCCGGACTTAAGATTTCGATCACGCTTGCGGTCGTCGGCGCGGTTGTCGGCGAGTTCGTCGGCGGCCAGGGCGGTCTTGGTTATTTGCTCCTGATCGCCAACGGCAACATGGATACCGCGCTGCTGTTCGCCGGCATCGTGGCGCTGACCGTCCTGGGCGTGGTCTTCTTCGCACTCATCGGCGTCGTCGAGCGGCTGGTGTTACCGCGTCATGCCGTTGAGCACGCATCGTTCGAGCGCGCATCGATGTAGGCATGATCCTTTGGGATCATGCTCGCAGCGCATGCTCACATCGCGACCTTGCGCAGGAAGCCGTCCACGTTAGCGCGCAACTGATCGGCCGCGGTCTCGACCGCCCGAGAGGCCGCCAGCACCGTATCGGCGGAGCTGCGCATGTCCGAAATGGTGCCCGACACGCTCTGCAGCACCGAGACCACGGATTTCGTGCCGGTCGCCGCGGCCGCAACGTTGTCGGAAATCTCGCTCGTCGAGGCATGCTGCTGTTCGACTGCCGCCGCGATGGCCGAGGTGAATTGCTGAATTTCCTGCATGCGGCCGGTAATGCTGCCGATGGCATGCACGGCGCTTTGCGTCGACGACTGGACTCCGGCGATTTGAGTGGCGATGACCTCCGTGGCCTTCGCGGTTTGCACCGCCAGCGCTTTGACTTCGGAGGCGACGACGGCAAATCCTTTGCCGGCCGTTCCGGCGCGCGCCGCCTCGATCGTTGCATTCAGCGCCAGCAGGTTGGTTTGTCCGGCGACGCTTTGAATAAGCTTGATGACGTCGTTGATCTTCTGCGCAGCCTGCGCGAGGCCGGCGATGTCGTCATTCGTCGATTGCGCTTCCGTCGCAGCAGCCGTCACGACTTGCGAGGCATGAACGAGCTGACGGCTGATCTCCGCAATGGACCGCGATAATTCGCCTGCCGCGGTCGCACAGATTGCGACGCTGCTGAAAGCTTCGTTGGATGTTTGCACCGCGCCGGCTGTATGTGCGGTCGTCTCATTCGACGTTGACGACAGCACGGAGGCGGTGGACTTCATGGCCACGACGCTCTCGGCTACGGTTTTCAAGATGCTTTCGACGCTCTCGCGGAACCACGCAATAGCCTCATCGACGGCGGCACGGCGAGCTTCCTGCTCGCTCAGCAAGGTGCTCTTTCTTTCCGCCTCACGACGCGCGGTGATGTCGTGGTGCGTTCCGAGCCAATAGGCCCCGCCCGGAATCGGGCGATTGACGACCGAGATAGAGCGGCCGTCGCGAAGCTCCGAAACGAAGCTGATCACTTTCCCGGCCGACATGATATCCATCAGGTCGGCACGGTACTGCGCCGGATCGCGATCAAGACTGCCGATTTCGGCGCGATGCCGGACGATGTCGGCTATCGTGGCGCCGGGCTTGATGATGTCCGGAGATAAACCGTAGATCTCCAAGTAACGCTTGTTGCTGACGACAAGGCGCCCCGCGGCATCGAACATCACCACGCCCTGCGTCATGTTGTTGAGGGCGAGCGAGAGCAGGCGGCCTTTGTCGTCGCCTCGCGCCAGGTTGAAGAGTGCTGTCGCAGCGGTGCCCGCCAGAAAGCTCCCCACTGCGACGGCGAGAATCACGCGCCAATCGTGCTGGCTCGTCAAACCAGTCCAGATCTGGAACATCATGCCCCGTGCAGTTTTGCCCAGTCGCCATCCAGCCTGCCGGTTGGGTAGCCGACATCCTTTTAGGTTTCGTTAATCTTCAACTCTGAAGAAGCGCCCATCGGCCGTTGCGCGCTCGTTCTGATCGCAGGCTGCCGCGGATTCGTCCGCAAAGGCGCGGCAAATTCGCCGCGACTTAATGCAAATTGGCATTCTGCCCGATCGCCGGTGCGGCCGACGGGACCTCGTCTGTGATCACCTTGAAGTTCGCGAGCGTGCAGGGACCGAATGACGTGACGATCGCGACGTCGGTGGCGTCGCGCCCGCGCGCCATCAGAATGCGGCCGATGCGCGGCGTGTTGTGGCGCGCATCGAAGGTGTACCAGCGGCCGCCGAGATAGACCTCGAACCAGGCGCTGAAATCCATCGGCGAAGGGTCGGGCGGCACGCCGATGTCGCCCAGATAGCCGGTGCAGTAACGCGCCGGCACGTTCATGCAGCGGCAGAGCGTGACCGCGAGGTGTGCGAAGTCCCGGCACACGCCGCGCCGTTCGGCATGCGCATCCCAGGCCGTCTTGGTCGGGCTGGCGTGCTCGTAACCGAATTTGATGCGACCATGGACGTAATCGCAGATTGCCTGAACCAGCGGCCATCCCTTTTTGACCGTGCCGAACTGGGACCACGCGATGTTGGTGAAGCGATCGGTCTCGCAATAGCGGCTGCCGAGCAGATAAACCAAGGTCTCGACCGGAAGCTTTTCCAAAGAATGTTGCTCGGCATCCGGTGCGACATCGTCCGCAGCGCCGCTGTCGTTGATCAAAAAATCCGCCGAAACGGTGAGCCGCCCGGGCTGTGCATGGATCACGTGGCACGTGTTGCCGAAGCCATCCTGGTAGATGTTGGCGGGAATCGGAGGATCGATCCGCATCCGATCCGGCGTCAACAGGTCGGGAATGCGCGATGAATGGACGCTCAGCGTCAAGATCATCGGAGTTGGCTGCGGACAGTCGTGGGAAATTTCGTAGCCGGCGCGAATCTTCATCAAATAACTCTTCGGCGTGCGTCAAAGGACGCTTGCCCGACGTGTACTACCCATGAAACCGCATAAAGGTTCCATTGCGTTGTTTGGTGGCAGCCGATTGCAATGCCGGCCCCATGTTCGCAAGCCGGATCGATCTGTCCCACGCCCATAAGCCTCAAGTGCCGGCGTTCGCCGCCACCTTGACCTTCACGGCGACATTCATCGCCCGATGATCGGAGGCATTGCCGAACCAGGTGCCCTGCAGCGGGACCGCCTCGCGCGGATGCGGAACGACCGCCACGCGGACGTGACGCTGATTGCCGATCACGCCGCCGGACGGATCGAAGTCGACCCAGCCCGGGCCTGGAACGTAGACTTGCACCCAGGCATGGGTATTGCCGCCGTTCAGCTCATCGCCGTCGTCATCGTCCGCTCCGGCCAAATGCAGATAGCCGGAGACGAAGCGCGCGGCGATCCCGCGCGCGCGCAGCGCGCTGATCATCAGCACCGCGAGGTCGCGGCAGCAGCCGGTACCGCGCTCGAGTGTTTGGAGCGGAGTCTGGATGCCCTTTTCATGCCGTGCGACGTGGTTGAAGCGTCCCGCGATCGTTTGCGTCATGGCGACGAGGAGATCGTGGGTGTCGGCCGATCCGTCCGGGCGAAGAAAACCTGCGCTCCAGCGATCGACCTCGGCATGGGGCGACAGCGGCCGGAGATAGCGCGTGAGGCCGGGAGGGCGGCCCCTGCGGTAAGCGAACGGATAGGTACGGGCAAAATCCGGAATATCGGTTGCGCTGAAGTTGCCCGGCGCATGGTCGAGATGGACATCGCTGACGAAGCGAAGCTCGGACGCCCGGTCGTCGAATTCCGCCATGGCCACGTGATTGCCGAAACGGTCCCGCGTCCAGGCGATTTGCCGCGGGCGCGGCGTGATTTCGATTTCGGACCGCAGGACTTTCTGGTCGTCGTCGTCGCGGGGCAAGCAGCATCATGCGGTGTTCGCCAAAGGCGACCGGCTGATGATACTGATAGGTGGTTACGTGTTTGATGCTGAGAATCGGCATTGCCGTCCCATCATAATGGATGCGCCAGCGAGTTCCATCGCTCTGTCCGGCTATCGACAGTTCACGTCGCTTGGGTCAAACATGCATTTCTTGGGCCAAATCCCGGACCAGACGTGTCCTGGCCGGACCCGATACGGACTTTGGACTTCGCGGTCGTGAGCCAATGACCGAGGCGGCAAAAATCCTGCTGGCGGCCGATGAGCCTGCCCCCGTCACAGTCTCCCGGGCTGAGGGAGCATCGCCGTTCTTGCTGGTCGCCGACCACGCCGGCAACATCATGCCGCGCGCGCTCGGCCGGCTTGGCGTTTCCGAAGCGGACTGCCAAAGGCACATCGCCTGGGACATCGGCATTGCCGGACTGGGCGGGCTGTTGGCGGATGCGCTCGATGCCACGCTGATTCAGCAAAACTATTCGCGCCTCGTCATCGACTGTAACCGCCCTCCGGGCTGTGCCGTCTTCGATCGCCGAGATCAGCGAACTGACCCCGATCCCGGGCAATGTCGGCTTGAGCGACGCCGACAAGGCCGCGCGCGTTCGCGAAATTTTCCGGCCCTATCACGATCGGATCGAAGCCGAACTCGACCGCCGCAAGCAAGCCGGCCGCGCGGTGGCGCTGATCGCGCTGCACAGCTTCACGCCGGTCTTCAAGGGCGTGACACGGCCGTGGCATGCGGCGGTGCTCTACAACCGCGATCCGCGCTTCGCCCATCGCCTGATGGCGCTGCTCAACGCCGAGAAGGAATTCGCGGTCGGCGACAACGCGCCGTATTCGGTCAGCGATGTGACCGACTACACCATCCCGGTCCACGCCGAGCGCCGCCACTTGCACCACGTGCTGATCGAAATCCGCCAGGATTTGATCGCGCACGCCGACGGTCAGAAGGCGTGGGCGCAGCGCCTCGCGCGCTTGCTGCCACAGGCGTACGAGGAGTTGGCTTAAAGATAGAAATCGGAGCAGAAATTAGATCCAATTCTGGCGAAGCCAGACAGGCTTTTCTGTGCTCTTGTGCCGCGTATCATCAGATCGCTGCATTGCGTGCCGATTGTCCGGTCCTTGATGACGTAACGTCCGAGCTGATAATAAAGCACTTCTCCGCGACGCCCGAGCTTGCAGTACAGCTTACGGAGCGTTTGCCGAAAAACAGACCCTCAATTATGCATTGACAGGATTTATGTGCGTTCCGTTCCGTGGTCAATTAAGTGGCCATAGGCGGATTCCACTTCGGCCGGCGCGGGTTCGTCCGGGAGCATAGGCGGGATCGGCCGCACCGATGCACGCGCTCGCGGATTGCGCAAAGAGTGCCGGGGACTTCGTCAATGATCTTGTACCACTACACGACAATTGAAGGGTTAAAAGGCATCATTCACTCAAAGAGTATCTGGGCCTCAGACTATCGCTTTGCAAATGACGCAACCGAATTCAGTTACGGCCTTTCATTTTTTAAACAGGCCATTGAGCGCTTGCGAAGCCAGCATCCGTCACATAATGACGTTATTGACGTCATAGGGCGATTCCTCAAAGCCATACCAGAGTTTAGTTTACTAATCGCCTCATTTTGCGAGCATGGCGATCTTCTGTCACAATGGCGCGGGTACAATGGCGCGATAGGCTATGCGGTGGGAGTTCGACGCTGATTGGCTGAACCAGAACGCAGAAGCGCAAGGCTTTCGACTGGTGCCCGTCTGCTACAAACGCGAACACCAGGAGAAGATGATCGCCGATAAAGTTGGCCTGCTTATGACGCTGATTAAGGAAGAGGGTGGTCCAAATCCGATTTGGGAAGCAGTCAATAAATGGTGGCCGATCATGCTTCTGACTATAGCGGCGATAAAGAATGAGCACTTCAATGAAGAGCGCGAATACAGACTAGTGCAGGCGAGGCATGGCTGGCCACTGGGAATATGCACGCGATCAACCCGATCAGGATTCGGTGCCGTACCTGCCAGTGAAGCTTGATGCCAAATTAATTGATCATGTTTCCTTCCATCCCAACAATGTCGGCATTCAACGAATCGTGGTTGGCCCAGGGCTTCCAAAACAGCAAACGACAGCTGGTCGATATTTGGGGACAACAGGACTTGATATTGAAAATTGCGACGCTCTCGAAATTGCAGCCTACGGACCAATAGGAACCGTGCCGTCTGAAAGGCGAAGTATCGTTTCGCCCGAGCGAGGATTGCAGCACTCGAAAGGCGTTTGTGGCAAGACATGCAAGCCGCAGGAATGCACATGCTCAATCAATGTCCCGCGTGTAACACGCAACATGACCCGGCGATTTTCAAATCAGTACGCGCCGCGTTCGAGCCATTCTTTAAAACATAGGCGTGCGAGAACGAAACGAGTGATTTTCGCGTGCCACTTTTCGATCGAGTGGAACAATTTGAGCCAATATCGATCGCTTAGAAAAATGGTGGTGCCCAGGGGCGGGATCGAACCACCGACACCTGCATTTTCAGTGCAGTGCTCTACCAACTGAGCTACCTGGGCACACTTTGGCGCTCGCTTGCCGGAACCCGTCGGAGGGTTCCGCGAGAGCGCCGTGTTATAAAGGCTCGACTTTCGGCTGTCCAGAATTGCTCCGGATTAAAGCGCAGTGGCGCGCCTCAGGACTGTGCGTCACCGCTGTCATCGCGCCGCTCATCTTCCTCCTCGTCCTCGGTGACCGGCACCGCATAGACGCCGGAAAGCCAGCGGTGCAGATCGACGTCGGCGCAGCGGCGCGAGCAGAACGGCTGCAGCACGTCGTCGGCGGGCTTGCCGCAGATCGGGCATGGATGACGCTTTCGAGCATCGGGCATGGGCCGAATATGGGCGCGTGCGCCGGGCGGCGCCAGACTCGGGCTGGGCTTCAAACCGCGTTCAGCCAGCCGAAATGGATCGGGAAACCTTCGCCGCCAAGAAGCGCCATCGTCTCATAAAGCGGCAGGCCGACGATGCTGGAATACGAACCGACGATTTTGACGAGAAACGTTCCGGCGATGCCTTGCGCCGCGTACCCGCCCGCCTTGCCGCGCCATTCGCCGGACGCGAGGTACGCTTCGATATCTTCGTCCGACAGCCGCTTGAAACGAACTCGCGTTTCGACGTGGCGCTGGCGAAATGTCTCCTTCGGCGTCACCAGGCACACGGCGGTATGAACGCGGTGATTGCGGCCGGAGAGAAGCCGCAGGCACTGCGCCGCCTCGTCGAGCAATTCCGCCTTCGGCAGAATGCGGCGGCCGACGGCGACGACGGTGTCGGCGGCAAGGATGTAGGCGCCTTTGAGCTCCTCGTCGATGCGCACCATCTCGAGCGCGGCTTCGGCCTTGCCGCGGGCAAGCCGCGTGGCGCAAGCGCGCGGCAGTTCGCCTCGCTTGGGCGTTTCGTCGAGATCGGCAGGGCGCAGCGCATCGGGCTCGATGCCGGCCTGATTGACCAGTGCGAGCCGGCGCGGTGAGCCGGAGGCGAGTACAAATTTTGGTCGGCCAATCACAAGGGCGCGCTCTTAATCGTCTGACAAATCAGCCGGCGATATCACTTGAAGCGATATGTGATGCGGCCTTTGGTGAGGTCATAGGGCGTCATTTCCACCAGCACTTTGTCGCCGGCAAGCACCCGGATGCGGTTCTTGCGCATGCGGCCGGCGGTGTGCGCGATGATTTCGTGCTCGTTCTCGAGCTTGACGCGGAACGTGGCGTTCGGGAGCAGTTCCGTCACGACACCCGGAAATTCCAGCAGTTCTTCCTTCGCCATCCGATGCCCGGCTGATTGCCCTTCCGCCGCACGCGGCCAAAATTGGCGCGGAAACTAGCGGATGACGGGCCGTTCCACAACTGCCCGCAGATGCGGCGGATGATACGATCGCACAGGCGCATCGATTCACTCGTTGCCGGCCTTGGGCCCAATGAAGCGCTCCCGGATATGCGCCAGAAGTTGATCCCGAACCTCACGATAGGCATCGAGCCGTTGCTGGCGGCTGCCCTCGACGGCTGCCGGGTCCGCCGTCGGCCAATACTCGACATCGATGGCGCTGGTGCGCGTGAGTTCGAGCGCGCGGTGATGCGCTTCGGGCGCGAGCGTGACGATGAGATCGAAATTGAGTCCCTCCCAGTCGTTGAGCTCCTCGAAGGTCACCGGCTTGTGCCGCGAGATGTCGACGCCAATCTCCGCCATGACGGCGACCGCAAACGGATCGAGCTCGCCTTTGCGCATGCCGGCCGAGCCGACGTAGATCGAGCGGCCGAACATCTGAGAAAACAAGCCTGCGGCGATCGGCGAGCGGATGGCGTTCAAGCCGCATGCGAACAAGACCGCCAGTGGGCGCGTCACTGGTCGCGTTTCTGGTAGCATCGGGGCTCCTCAGCCCTTCCAGTGCAGCACCGTGATCAGCGTGAACAGCCGCCGCGCGGTATCGAAGTCGATGTCGACCTTGCGTTTGAGCCGTTCCATCACGATGCGTGAGCCTTCGTCGTGCAGGCCCCGGCGGCCCATATCGAGCGCTTCGATCCGGTCCGGCGTCGCCGTGCGGATCGCCGCGTAATAGCTGTCGCAAACCGTGAAGTAGTCCTTCACGATGCGGCGGAACGGCGCGAGCGACAGCATGTGGGCGATGACCGGCGTGCCGTCGGTCAGGCGGATGTCGAAAACGAGCCGGTTGCCGCTGATGCCGAGCTGTAGCGTATAGGGTCCGCCCTCATGGCCGGCAGGCCGAAAATTGTTCTCTTCGATCAGATCGTAAATCGCGACCGCGCGTTCGTGCTCGACTTCCTTGCTCGATCGTCCGATCGACGCCTCGTCGAGCGTCACTGCGGCGAGACGGCCGGGCTTTGCCTTGTCGCGGTCGGCGCGCGCCATCAGCGATTGAGCCGGATGGCGACCGAGCGGGCGTGAGCCTCGAGGCCTTCCGCCGTGCCGAGCGTCATGGCGGCGGCGCCCAGCGCGCGCAATTGCTCGGGGCCGCATTTGAGGATCGACGTCCGCTTCATGAAATCGAGCACCCCGAGCCCGGAGGAAAAGCGCGCCGATCGCGCCGTCGGCAACACGTGGTTCGAACCAGCGACGTAATCTCCGATCGCTTCCGGCGTGTACGGTCCGATAAAGATCGCGCCGGCATTGCGGATGCGCGAGGCGAGTTCGTCGGCTCCGTCAGTCGCGATCTCAAGGTGCTCGGGCGCGATGGCATCAACGAGAGGCACCGCTTCGTCGAGATCACGTACGAGGATCGTAGCGCCAAAATCGCGCCAGGACGCCGAGGCGACCGCAGCGCGCGAAAGCCGTTTCAGCTCACCGTCGATCGCGCGTTCGACCGCGCCGGCCAGCTTTTCATCGTCGGTGATGAGGATGGCCTGCGCGCTTGCGTCGTGCTCGGCCTGCGCCATCAGGTCGGCGGCGATCCAGTCAGGGTTGCCGGTTTTGTCGGCGATGATCAGCACTTCGGACGGGCCGGCAATCATATCGATGCCGACTTTTCCGAACACAATGCGTTTGGCCGCGGCCACATAGGCGTTGCCCGGCCCGACGATCTTGGCAACCGGCGCGATGCTCTCGGTGCCGTAAGCAAGTGCCGCGATCGCCTGGGCGCCGCCAATGCGGAAAATCTCGTCGACGCCGGCAAGCTTGGCCGCGGCAAGCACGAGCGGATTGAGTTCGCCGCCGGGCGCCGGCACCACCATGACGACGCGCGGCACGCCAGCGACTTTGGCCGGTACGGCGTTCATCAGCACCGACGAGGGATAGGCGGCGGTGCCGCCCGGCACATAAAGCCCGACGGCTTCGACGGCGGTCCAGCGCGAGCCGAGTTCGACGCCAAGGCTGTCGGTAAAGCGATCGTCCTGCGGCACCTGCCGGCGGTGAAAAACCTCGATGCGGTCGCGGGCAAGCTCGAGCGCGTCGAGAGCGGCCCGGCCGCATGCGTTGAGCGCCGCGGCGATTTCCTCGTGCGTCACCCTGAACCCGACCCGGTCAAGATCGAGCCGGTCGAATTTCAGCGTGTAATCCTTGACGGCGTGGTCGCCGCGCGCGGCCACGTCGTTAATGATGGCGCGAACCGCCGTTTCAACGTCCGCAGATGCCTCGCGCTTGGTGTCGAGAAACGCGCGAAAACTTTGCGCGAAATCGGCGGAGCGGGAGTCGAGACGAATCGCCATGACGGTGACCTGTGCGAGGCGCGAGAGACGCTTTGCGGGTCAATGGCCCGCCGGGGCCGTCCCGTCAACATCGCCAACTTGGCCGATCGCGGCAGAGCGCGGCTGCCGGGGTGCCTTTGATCTTATCGTTGGCCCCCGGGGCAGGGGCTCCTCTCGCGCGATCCGGAAGGCGCCCCGACCGAGCCTGCTGCATAGTCCCTTAACTCTCTTGAGTTCTCTTTGAACTCCCTTTGAATTCCTTTGGCTCCCGCGTCATGGGTGGTCCTTGGGTAGCCTATGGGCGGCCACCGTGACGGTCTCTGTACTTGCGATCTCTGTACTTGCAGAATTTTTTTTGGCCTTTTGATTTATAACAATTCTAATTTTTCTCATTCAGATTGACTTTAAGGGCGTAGTTGCCCAACTCCATAAGCATACATCCGCTATAGGATCAGCGTTGCCGGACATGAGCGACAGAGTGTGCAGAACCAGAGTGTGCAAGGCGGTCGAGCGATGCCTTCTTGCATCGGCGTTGTTTGCATTCGCGCTCACGCAGGTGGCCGGCATTGCGCGCGCGGACGACGCGGTGATGCTGTCGATTACCATCAAGGATCATCAATTCGAGCCCGCCGAATTGCATGCGCCGGCGGGTACGCCGATCGGCATCCGGGTCAAGAACCTCAACGATGTGGCGTCCGAGTTTGAAAGCAGCGAACTGCATTTCGAAAAAATTGTCGCGGTCGGCAAGGAGGTGACGGTTTACGTGCGGCCGCAGCAGCCGGGCCGATACAATTTCTACGATGACTTCCACCAGGCGACCCAAGGTTTCCTGGTCGTGCCGTGAGGTGACTAACAGTGCTTGCCGCGCTCCTGATCGTTTTCCGTGAGGTGTTCGAGGCCGGTCTGATCGTCGGCATCGTCATGGCCGTAACTTCGGGGGTTGCCGGCCGCGGGCGTTGGATCGCGGGCGGCGTTGCAGCGGGCGTGCTCGGCGCTTGCCTGGTCGCGGTCTTTACCGGCGGACTTTCGGACCTGTTCGGTGGCAGTGGCCAGGAGGTGTTCAACGCGGCCATTCTCGGCTTCGCCGTGCTCATGCTCACGTGGCATAATGTGTGGATGTCGCGGCACGGCCGCGAGCTTGCGGCCGAACTGCGCGCTGCCGGCGAAGCGGTGGTCGCTGGATCGAAGTCGCTGGCGGCGCTCGCCGTCGTAGTAGCGATCGCGGTGCTGCGCGAGGGGTCGGAAGTCGTTCTGTTTCTTTACGGCGTCGCCGCCGCGCAAGGCGGCGCGAGCTTTTCGATGGTTGTCGGCGGATTCATCGGGCTCATTCTCGGCTCACTGGTCTGCCTGATGACGTATCTCGGGCTCATCACCATTCCGACGCGCTATCTGTTCGGGGTAACCAGCGCCTTGATCGCATTGCTGGCGGCGGGGATGGCGGCGCAGGCGATCGCATTTCTCGAGCAAGCCAATATTCTCACCACGCTCGACGAGACGGTGTGGGATACATCCTGGATCCTGAGCGATTCAAGCTATCTCGGCCGGGCGCTGCATACGCTGGTCGGCTATGTGGACCAGCCGACCGCCATGCAGCTTATCGTCTATGCGGCGACCCTGGCCGTCATCGTCCTGCTGATGAAGATCTTTGCCCATCCGTCAGGGCAGCGGCCGAAAACGGCCTGATGCTTTATGCCGTGGTTGATCCCACGGCGAAATGATTGGGGCAGATCGCGACTGTGGCGACTTCGCCCAGATCGGCAAGCTCGGCCTCCAGACATTCGACATCGAGACGAATAACGCCTCCGCCGGAGAACGTCAGCGTTATCACGCCCGCTGGCGCGTCGCTCTCGGTGAATTCGACCGCGAGAAGGTTCAGCCGCGCGTCCTTGTTCGACTGATCGAGATTGCGGCACTTGCAGGCGGTGACGCGCTCGAACCGCATCGCCGTGCGGCAGCGCCGGTAATCGGCTTTGGCGTCAGGCTTGGCGTCGACCGCGGTCATCCAATCGAAGCGATTGAGCGCCATCACGAAGCGGTGCTCGCGCGGCTGCCAAAAGATGTCGCCCACCCTCACCACGGCGTCCTGGACATGGGCCGACACCACTTCGATGTCGTCCTTGTCGAGGGCTACAAGCTTGAGTTCGTCTGGACAAACACTCATCGAAACCGCGTCCCTGCTTGGCGTTTCTTCTAGTGCGAAGTTAGGAAGGACGCCCGCAGGCCGCAAGTCCCTGGCGCAACAAGTCCCTGGCGCAACAACTCCCTGGCGCGACAAGCCCCTCGCGCAACGTGCGCGACGAGCGCGGGGCTAGTGTCCCGATTCCGAAGTTCGCATCATTGTGCGGCAGGCCCCGTTTGCGAACTTTGGAATCGAAGGACACTAGCAACTTATTGATCTAGTGTGGCTTT
The DNA here is from genome assembly GCA_963759705.1 of uncultured Alphaproteobacteria bacterium. Lineage (GTDB taxonomy): Bacteria > Pseudomonadota > Alphaproteobacteria > Rhizobiales > Xanthobacteraceae > BOG-931. Next base: position 131,190 of record CAVXAK010000022.1, on the reverse strand, counting down.
GGTTCAGAAGTCCGCATGATGAGTTAACGGCAGTCATGATGCGGACTTCTGAACCGCCACGCTAGTAAGCGACGCAAACGCCGCGCACGATGACGCGAACCGCCTGCTGGTGGAAGGCGCGCTTGTAGGCCGTCACGACGGCCTCGAGGCGCGCTTCGTCATCGCTGTCGCCGGGCAGCACGATTTCGACCTTCTTGCTCGGTTCGTGCACGATTCTGCCACTGCTGCGATCGCGCCACTGGCCGATGGCGTCGATGATGGTCAGGCCGTTGGGAAAGCGCGGCGTCATTTCGCTCGCGACGAAGCGGTCCCAGGCGGATTCGCTGACGCCCAGGCGTTCGCCGATATCACGCCCGAACAGGAGCTCGGCAACTTCTCTGGGCTTTTGCGCGCCGTGGCAGACGAGCGCTCCAGTTTGCGCGCGGGTGACAGGCGTGGCCGCGATCAGCAGAGCGGATGTGGTGATGAAAAGCGCAATAGTCCGCATGACGGCCGAGCGATACGCTCAGGGCCCCTCGGGCGGCAAGAGCCCGCGCCGTATTAACTCGTCTCGCATCGAGCGAGCTGAGAATGCCGCCCACAATCCCATGGCGCTCGTAACGCCGAAAAAGCAACTCAAGATAACGGCCTGCATCAATCAATGTCCCCACGTCCGCCGCCAAAATAGAGCGCGGACCTTTCGCAATCGTTATTGCAAGAGGGGCTCGATTGGGGGTTGTTCGGCCGCTTCGTGCGATCCGAACAGTTCGGAGGAACGATGCCGACGCTAGTGGACCTTTTGATTCTAACATTCGCATGAGAGCCTGCAGGACCCGGATGCGAATGTTAGAATCGGACCACTAGGAAGCCCCGGCAGCGGCTTCTCTTTCGGCGGCCCGCAACACTATTTGCAGACCTCGCGGCCATTGACGTTGGCCGGAGTTTTGCCGGGCGGGCATGGTGGCGGCTTAGCAGCAGTCGGCGCAGCGCCCGCAGGGTGTGGCGGCGGAGGCGGCAGAGGTCCCGGCTTGATAGTGGCCGCCACCGGTCCGGCGGGATGCGGGGGCGACGGCGGTGGCGCTGGCGGCTTGACGGCCGTCGTTATCGGAGTGGTCGGGTGTGGCGGCAACGGCCCCGGCTTGATCGCCGTCGTTACTGGGGCGGTCGGGTGTGGCGGCGGCAGTGGTGGCTTGATGGCGGCCGGCGACGGCCCGGATGGCGGCAGCGGTCCCGGCTTGATCGCCGTCGTGATTGGACCGGAAGGATGCGGCGGCGGTGATGGCTTGATCGCGGCCGGAGACGTCCCGGATGGCGGCAGCGGCCCCGGCTTGATCGCCGTCGTGATTGGACCAGAAGGATGCGGCGGCAGCGGCCCCGGCTTTATCCCCGTCGTGACCGCGCCAGAAGGGTGGGGCGGCCGTCCCGGCTTGATCGAAGCCGGTGCCACACCGGACGGAGACGGTGGTGCCGCACCGGGTTTTACGAAGGCCGAAGATGGCGGCGGCGCTGGTGGCGGAGCGCCGGGCAGTCCGGGTTGCAGGTGCGGTTGCGGTGAGATCGGCGCGGCTGGGGCCAGCGCCGCCGGTGCTGGCGGAGACACGTGCGACTGCACCGCGCCCGGGAGCGATACGTGAAATTCAGGCCGGCCGTGGGGCGACCCAGGCGGTATTGCCTGCGGTCGCAGCGTCACGCTGGACGGCGGTCGCACGAATGCTGGAACGACAAGCGCGGTCGGAGCTGGAAGAAAGAAGCGATCGTGCGGTGGCGGGGGAGGCGCCAAGACAACGAACTCGCGCGGCCGCGGCGGCAAGAAAAAGAGTGGCGGCGGCGGCGGCGGTGCGAAGCCCGGGCCCTCAAAGATTACGATGGGCCGATCGACGAACAGCAACTCCGCAGGCGGGGGCGGGGGGACGCCAAAATCGACGTACTCGAAATCCAGCGGCGGCTCCATCGCCGCGGCGAGCCGCCTCAGTTGGCGATGCGCATCGGCGACATGGGGTCCGTGGGGATAGCGGCGAAGATACGACCAATAGGCGCGCGGTGTATTCGCCACGATACAGTGGCGCCAGATCATCTCCTCGCGCCGAACAGCGAGCATCGCCGCGACGCGTCGCGAAAATGGACTTTCCGGATAGGCGGCGAGGAATTGCTCGTAGCCTTCGATCGTGTCGATCTCCAGCGCGGCCGCATAAGCATCCTCGACCCGCGAAAACGCGCGCATCGGTTTGCCGCGAACGTCGGCAAGCGGCATCACGTTCGGCGGCGGCGGTGCGTCGGCGGCGCGCTCAGTGAAAAAGAACGGAACAGTGATCTGAGAAACATACCACGGGACTTCGACGCCCTGAGTGAGATCGCTGACGCGGAGACGAACGCGCGCAAAAATGTCGTCGAGGCCAAGGCCGCCCGCCGAAATCATTTCCGTGAGCGCGGTGGCATAAGCGCCGTAAGGCCCTTGCTCATCGGGACCGACTGTACCGGGCGCCGCATTGAACGCCACAGCCATGTTCGGCATGGGATCGACAAGTGCCAATCCGCTTGCGAGTGGCTGGCCACCTCGGGCGAAGGGATTTTGCCGCGCTGCATCAATAATGATGATCGCGTGGCCCGGAAGCGCAGCCAGTGCCTGGGTGAAATCGGAAATCCTGATGGCTTGCAATGGAATGTCGGAGTCTCGTGCCAGATCGGCATCGACCGGGACGTAATAGTTTTCGCCTCCGTACTGCACGCCGTAACCGGCGAGATAAACGAGGGCAACTGCATCCGGCCCGGCGGCAGATACCTGGCCAAGGAACTCGCGGAAAGATTCGCGCAGCGTCGGCTGATCGAGGTTCCTCGCGCCGGTGACGGTGAACCCTGCGGCCTGAAGCGCGTCGGCGACCAGGCCAGCATCGTTGGCCGGAGTCGCAAGCTTGCCGGTTTTGTACTCGTCGCTGCCGATCACCAGAGCAAAGCGCATTTCCGCCGCATGCCCGACGTGCTGACCGAGCAGCAAAGCAACGATGACAAGCGGCCACAATAGTGCAGCACGTGAAAAATTGTTCATCATGCGAGTCCCCAACGACGTTTGTGTCTGCTTGTGTGCCAAGCCTACCGACTATTGGGTCTGAATGATGTCGGGCATGCCAAAAAGATGCCCGATTAGCTGTCTGGGCAGTGCAGCCTGTTGTTGCAATCGAGATTCAGCATCAGCTGAGTAGCGCCGGCTTCTTAAAGTCACGGTCGCAACGTGTGAATATCGAGGAGCAAACAAGTCGATGAGCTTCAAGGTCGTGCCGCGAATCGGCTATCGTTTGTTCGGGTGACCGAAAACCTCTTTTTGATTGTTGGTAGGTTCCCACTTGGCACTATACGTGCGCCGTTGCCGTATAGCTGTGGCGGGGTAAAATGCGCAAGTTCTATTTGCTTCCGAGGGCGTAGCGCGCTAAGAACAATCTAACAAACTCTTTCTTAACTCGCCATGCCATATCTGCAGCGAGTCCGTAGGGTCAGGGCTCGTCTGTCAACAATGGTCTAAAATCCCGTCTTCGGACTTTTCATTCACTCCCGTAAGGGATACAAACTGCCTTTCTGGAAAGGGAGGATTTATGGCTAAGAAATCAAAGAAGCGGCGCGCTTGGACTTCCACGGAGGTCCGCGAACTGAAATCGATGGCACGCAAAAAAACTCCTGCGGGGCGGATTGCCAAGAAGCTGAAAAGATCCGAAGGAGCTACGCGGCAAAAGGCATTCAGCATCGGCCTCTCGCTCAATTCGCGTTCCTGATTTTACCAGCACTTGAGTTTTGCAAAGCGAAATCGGGGCTGGCCTGGAAATGCAGGCCGGGCGGGCTTGTCACTCGTTTTTTGTTGAAGTTCTGACTTTCTCGCCACAAACGCCAGAGTTAGAGTTTTGTGCGGCGCGTTGTCGGCCGCGCCCCGATTTACTTTGCGCTCATCCGGTCCTGCTTTGATCTCACGATGAGGATGCTCGCCCTGGATGTGGTCCGGGACGGACGCGCTCGCATTCCAACCAACCAGCGATTGTCCGCAGCAAATTACAAAACTGCTGCGCATCTTTGATTTCGCCAAGCCAGAGCCGAGGGGATGCCCTCGGGGGGGGGCAGGTTGCCAGCGGTTCCTTTGAACGTCCGCCAAAGCCGTTAGGGCGCAAAAACAATGAACCCCCCGGGCCGGTTCATTAACTAACGCAATGGATCGCCAACCAATGGTATAACGATCGTGGCAATTTAAGCCGAAACTGCCGCTATCCTGGCGGTTTATGTATCTTTTGCTAATATTTCGCCGGCTGGGACGTGCTATTTCCCACTGGTAGGGTGGTGGACTTCCAATGACCCAGGCGCTTGGCCCGCTGCGGCAGCCTCCGGCGAGTTCCGAACTTGCCGCCGCGCTTGGCGCTTGTCGGCGGGCTTTCCTCGCGATCGCCCTGTTCAGCGGCATGAGCAACCTGCTGATGCTCACAGGCGCGCTGTTCATGCTTGAAGTCTACGACCGCGTATTGCCGAGCCGCAGCGTGCCGACGCTCGCCGCTCTCCTGCTGCTGGTGGTGCTCCTTTATTCCGCGCAGGGCGTCATCGACATGATCCGCAGCCGCATCCTGGTGCGCATTGGTAACAGCCTCGATGAGGCCATGAGTATGCGCGTCTATGACGCCATTGTCCGGCTCCCGCTGAAGGTCGGCGCAAAGGGCGAGGCCGCGCAACCGATTCGCGATCTCGATTCGGTGCGCACGTTTCTCTCAGGACTCGGCCCGGTGGCGTTGTTCGATCTGCCGTGGATGCCGGTCTACCTCGCGATCTGTTTCGTGTTCCACACCTATATCGGCCTGACTGCGCTGACAGGAGCGATCATCCTCGTCGCTCTCACCATCATGACCGAGTTCATGACGCGGCGTCCAACCCGTAGCGCCACCCACTTTGCTGTGGCCCGCAACGCGTTGCTGGAGGCAAGCCGGCGCAACGCCGAGGCGATCACGGCGATGGGGATGGTCGGCCGCATTGCACAACGCTGGGGCGACCTCAATCGCAATTACGTTGCCAGCAGCCGGCGCGCGAGCGACGTCGCCGGCGGGCTCGGCGCGATGTCGAAAGTTCTGCGCCTCATGCTGCAATCGGCCATTCTCGCGGTCGGCGCCTGGCTGGTGATCAACCAGCAATCGACGCCCGGGATCATCATCGCCGGTTCCATATTGGGAGGCCGCGCGCTCGCCCCGGTCGATCTTGCGATCGCCAACTGGCGCGGCTTCATCGGCGCAAGACAAGGCTGGCAGCGGCTATCCCGTTTGCTCGGACATCTGCCGCCGCAGACGCAGCCAATGCCGCTGAAGCCGCCGACGCGGACGCTTGTGATGCAGAGCGCTGCCGTCTCGCCGCCCGGAGAGCAAAGAATTGTCTGCCAGGATGTGAACTTTTCCCTCTCCGGCGGCAAGGCACTCGGTGTGATCGGGCCGACGGCTTCGGGAAAATCGTCGCTTGCGCGCATGCTGGTGGGCGTCTGGTCGCCGGTGCGTGGAACGGTGCGGCTGGATGGCGCCAATATCGATCAATGGTCGCCGGAGGCGCTCGGCCGCCACATCGGCTATCTGCCGCAGGACGTTGAATTGTTCCCTGGTAATGTAGCGCAGAACATCGCCCGCTTCGAAGATCCGCCGGATGCGGGTGCCGTCCTGGCCGCAGCGCAGGCGGCGGGCGTCCACGACCTCATCGTCAATCTGCCGAATGGCTACGAGACACATATCGGCGAGAACGGCGGCGGATTGTCTGCAGGGCAGGCGCAGCGCATCGCGTTGGCGCGTGCGCTCTATCGTGATCCCTTTCTGGTCGTACTCGATGAACCGAACTCCAATCTCGATTCCGAAGGCGACGAGGCTTTGACGCAGGCCATTCTCGGCGTCCGCGCGCGGGGTGGAATTGTCGTGGTGGTTGCCCATCGCCCTAGCGCCATCGCGGGCGTCGACTACATTCTGGTGATGGCCAAAGGACGCCAGCAGCAGTTTGGGCCCAAAGAGGAAATTCTCAACCGGGTTATCCAGCCGCCACCGCAGCAGCGATCGCTAAAAGTGGTGCCGGAACAGGGCGGAGCAGGATGAGCGGTACAGCGCCGATGGATTCCCGCGCATCGATCCGCAGGCATATTTTTGCGGGCGTCGTCCTTGTTGCCGTGCTCGGGTTCGGGCTCGGCGGCTGGGCGTCAACCGCGGAAATCGCGGGCGCGCTGATCGCGCAGGGCACCCTCGTCGTCGATTCGAATGTGAAGAAAGTGCAGCATCCGACCGGCGGCGTCGTCGGCGAGGTCCGCGTGCACGACGGCGATCATGTGAAAGCCGGCGATATTCTCATCCGACTCGACGAAACCGTGACTCGCGCCAATCTGGCGATCGTCACCAAGGGCCTTACCGAGCTTTATGCGCGCCGGGCGCGGCTCGTCGCCGAGCGCGACGGTGCGAGTTCCATGGCTGTGCCCAAGGAACTCGCCGACCATGTCAACGACCCTGATGTCGTCGAAGCGTTCGACAGCGAACGCAAACTTTTCGATCTGCGGCTTAAGTCGCGTATCGGCGAAAAAGATCAACTCCAGCAGCGCATCAAGCAATTGCAGGAGCAGATCACCGGGCTCACCGCCCAACAGGACGCCAAGGCCAAGGAGATGGCGCTCATCCAGCAGGAGCTCGCCGGCGTGCGCGATCTTTGGCAGAAGAACCTGGTTCAGCTCAACCGGCTGACGTCGCTCGAGCGCGAAGAAGCGCGGCTCCAAGGCGAGCGCGGCCAGCTCATTGCCGCCGCCGCGGAGACCAAGGGCAAGATCACCGAAACGCAATTGCAGATTATTCAGGTCGATCAGGATTTGAGCAGTGACGTCGCCAAGGAGCTGCGCGAAACCGACGGCAAGATCGGTGAATATGTCGAGCGCAAAGTAACGGCCGAGGATCAGCTCAAACGCACCGACATCCGCGCGCCGCAGGACGGCGTCGTTTTCCAGTCGACCGCGAACACGGTCGGCGGGGTCATTACGGCCGGCGATCAGATCATGCTCATCGTGCCCCAGAGCGACAACTTGATGGTCGAGGTCAAGGTCGACCCCAAGGACATCGATCAGGTGGCATTCGGCCAGCCGGTGGTTCTGCGCTTCTCATCGTTCAATCAGCGGACGACTCCAGAGCTCAACGGCACCGTGTCCCGCATTGCCGCGGATACGACGAGCGACCAGCGCACCGGTCAGAGCTATTATCTTGTTCGCATTGCGCTAACCGATGACGAGCTTCATCGTCTCGGCGACGTCAAGCTCACGCCGGGCATGCCGGTCGAAGCCTTCATCCAGACCGGCGAACGCACGCTGGTTTCGTATCTCGTCAAGCCGCTGCACGATCAGCTCATGCGCGCCTTCCGGGAGAAGTGAGATCGGTGCTCCGAGGCTGAGTGAAGCGGCCAGCCCCGGAGGTTCATTGGCACGAGCGCGATTAACTGCTGCGATCTTAAAAATTGGCCATCGACGCTGCAATTCGGCCCTGCGGGAGCGTCGCCGGTGCTCGAAATGACTCGCGACGGCATCCGCGCGAGTCCATCGAACCTGCTATAATATAGTTGGCAAGACGGAATGAGGCCTCGTTCGTGAAGAGGATCATGAAGATGCTCGCCCGCTGGGCTCGAAAGTTCGGCGTGGCGCGAGCGGTGTGCCTGGTGCTGTTGCTTGCACTGGTGCCGCTGCGCGTCCTCGATCCGCGACCGATCCAGGAAGTGCGTCTGCGAACGTTCGACTTCTTCCAGGTCCTGCGCCCCCGCGAACAGACGGCGCGGCCGGTTGTCATCGTTGACATCGACGATGCCAGCCTCAAGGAGATCGGCCAGTGGCCGTGGCCGCGGACGCTGGTGGCTGACTTGGTCACGCGGCTCACCGAGGCCGGGGCGGTTGCAATCGGCTTTGATGTGGTGTTCGCCGAGCCCGATCGCATGTCGCCGAATATATTGGCCTCTTCGCTGCGCGATCTGGACGATGCGACGCGCCAGAAATTGCTCAGCCTCCCCACCAACGACGAAGTATTAGCCGACGCAATTCGCCATTCGCGCGTTGTCGTCGGCCAATCGGTCTCCAGCAAGCCTTCCGAACAGACGCAAAGCAATACGCCGGAGGCTGGCTACGGTGTTCTGACGACGCCTGGCGCACCGGACCCTCGCAGTTTTCTTCCTTCGTATCCAACCCTGCTCCACAACGTTCCCATCCTTGAACAAGCTGCCGCTGGTCGCGGGATTTTTACCGAGGCCGAGGAGCACGACGGCATCGTGCGCCGCGCGCCGGTCATCATGCTCGTTGGCGATACGTTCATTCCCTCACTGGCAATGGAGATGTTGCGCGTCGCCACCCATTCGAATTCGGCGCTGATCCGCGCCAACGAATATGGCATCCAAAGCGTGAATTTTACGCGTTTCAGTCTGCCGACCGACCGGCAGGGCCGCTTATGGATCCATTTCAATCATTACGACCCGCAGCGCTATGTCTCTGCCAGGGACGTCCTGGCAGGCCGCATGCCTGCCGACCGTGTCAGGGGCAAACTGGTGCTGATCGGCACCTCGGCGATCGGCCTTCTCGATGCCAAGACGACGCCGCTCGACTCGGTTTTGCCCGGCGTCGAACTGCATGCCCAAATCCTCGAAAGCATACTCACCAATTCGCTGCTTTCGGCGCCAAGCTGGACCACCAGCGTGGAAGTCGCCGTAGCGATCCTGGTCGGTCTCGCCATCATCATTGCTGCGCCTATGCTGTCGGCCGTCACCGTCATCGTGCTCGGCGCCGGGCTGATCGCCGGCCTGATCGCCCTGTCGTGGTATTTCTTCGTCGAGCACAGCCTGCTCATCGATTTCACCTATCCGCTGATGTCATGCTGGCTGATCTATCTCGTGCTGACTTTCGTGAACTATGTACGCGAGCAGAAACAGCGTCAGCAAATTCGCTCGGCTTTCGGCTATTACCTCTCGCCCCACATGGTCGAGCAACTGGCCCGCTCGCCGGAAAAGCTGGTGCTCGGCGGTGAGGAGCGCCGCATGACGATTCTGTTCAGCGACGTACGGGGCTTCACCACCATTTCCGAGCACTACAAGGACGATCCTCAGGGCCTCACCAGGCTGATGAACCGCTTTCTCACGCCGCTGACCAACGCAATCATCGAGCGCAAGGGCACGATCGACAAATATATCGGCGACGCCATCATGGCGTTCTGGAACGCGCCGGTCGACGACGATGCACAGGAAGCGAATGCATGCGATGCCGCGCTCGAAATGCTCGCGCGCGCCGAGGCGCTTAACGTCGAGCTCAAGAGTGAGGCCGAGGCCAGTGGCGGCGCCTACATGCCGCTGCGGATCGGTATTGGGCTGAATACCGGCCCATGCGTCGTCGGCAATATGGGGTCCGACTTTCGTTTCAACTATTCGGTGCTCGGCGACACGGTCAACGTCGCTTCCCGCCTGGAAGCGCGGACAAAGGATTATCGCCTGCCGATGGTGATCGGTTCGCGTACCGCGGAACGGGCCAAGCAAGACTTCGCCACGATGGAGATCGATCTCATTCAGGTGAAAGGCAAGACTCAGCCGGAAGCGGTATTTACGGTGCTCGGGCGCACCGAGGTCGAGCAGGATGCGCGTTGCAAAGAGTTGCGCGAGCTCAACGCCAGCATGCTCGCCGCTTATCGCAAGCAACAATGGGATGAGGCATTGGCTCTGATCGACCGTTGCCGCAAACATGCCAATGGCTTCGACGTCGCCGGGCTCTATGACATGTATGTCGAGCGCATCGAGAATTACCGTGCCTACCCGCCGCCTGCGGATTGGAACGGCGTTTATGAAGCGGAATCGAAGTAGTTCAGAACCGCAGCGACGCGGGTTCCGACGCGGTCCGCGCAACGGGCGGGATGTCGCGCCGGAACATCTTGACGCCGCCGCCATCGAGTTCGAGCAGGGGAACGATCCGGACCATCTCGCGGTCTTCGACCATCTTCAGCCAGCGATTGTCGAGCACGATCCATGTGCCGTCGAGATGGGCGGTGACGACGGCGTGATCTTCGCCGATCATGGGGTCGCGCACGATCACGAGCTTGACATCATCCGGCGCGAGGCCCGCCTCGGTGAGTGCAACGTATTTGGCGATCGCGTAATCCTCGCAATCGCCAAGCCCGGTGGCCATCGTCTCCAGCGGCGCCGACCAGCGGTCTTCAACACCCCACTGCTCCAGATCGCTCATGGGGCGTATCGCCATATTGATCGCGCGATTGATGACGCCGATGCGGGCGCGGCCGATTTGTGCGCGCCCGGCGGCGACAATGTCGAGAAAGCGCAGCGCCTCGCGCGGACATGGCGCGGTCTCTTCGCGGCAGTGAGCAAGAATACCCTTCTCGGCTCGGATGTCGGCTTCAACGCCACTCCATTTCGTCAGGACATCTCCATAGGTGAGCGGCGAAACCTCCAAGCCGAATGGCTGCACCGGCGCCGCGATCGGAGCCTGCGACGGGCCCGGTAAAGAACGGGCGGGCATTTCCGGATCGAGCGACGCGATCTCTGTTCGAGCGGAGCCGTCATGCGTCCGATCTTGATTTCGATCCCCGCTTGGCTCTTCGCTTCGAATGGTGCTTCGATCTTCGGTAAGGATGTCGCTGCGATCGCGCGCCTGATCGAGCATGGTCGTATTCGCGTTCGCCGGCTTGGGCAGGTCTAAATCGGCGAACGCGCGGGTCTCGCCGTTGGAAGAAGCCGGCGAGAAAAGAAGCAATGCGGCAATGCAGCACGCTGTAACGCGACCGAACATTTGACGTCCCTGAACAGCCGGTCACGGCGCTTGAACGCTCTTCCGGCCTTTTTGTTCATGGACGGCATAACCTTGCCGCTGCTGCGGCCCGGTTAAGACACAGGTCGTTCATTTGTCGGGCTTGAAACAGGGTTTGGGAACCGTTGCACCGTTAAAAACAATTTCATCGAACGTGTTTGAAACGAATGTACAGCGCGACGTTTGTGCGATTTAATACCGGAAATTTGGAGCGAATCCGCAAGTAGGATTTGAATAACCAAACACAATAACGGGGAGGTAAGCATGTGTGGGTGGCGAGTTAGGGACCGCAGCCTTGCCGCGCTCGGGTGCGCGTTCGTTCTTGCGTTCGGACTTCATACCGCGTCGGCTCAGGACAAGACGTTCGAGCTGAAACTCTCGCACTGGGTGCCGCCGTCGCATCCACTCCAGAAATCGATGGAAGAATGGGGCGCATCGATCGAGCACGATTCCGGCGGAACGATCAAATACAAGGTCTATCCGGCGCAACAGCTCGGCAAGGCGTTCGATCACTACGACATGGCGCGCGACGGCATTGCCGACGTCACCTATGTCAGCCCCGGTTATCAGCCCGGCCGCTTCCCGATTTTCGACGCCACCAACCTGCCGTTCATGGTCGCGAATGCCAAGGCGGGCTCGGAGGCGGTCGACCAATGGTATCGCAAGTACGCCGAGAAGGAGATGAAGGACGTCAAGTTCTGCTTCGCCTTCGTGCATGATCCGGGCACATTTCATTCCCGCACCAAAAAGATCGTGGTTCCAGCCGACATCAAAGGTATGAAGATCCGGCCGGCGCACGCCACAATGGCTTCGCTCGTGACCGAACTCGGCGGCACCAACGTGCAGGCCGCGGCACCGGAGGTGCGCGACATCTTGGAGAAGGGCGTGGCCGACGCGGTCACATTCCCATGGGGCTCGGTTCCGCTGTTCGGCATCGACAAGGTGACGAAATACCACATGGAAGCCGCGCTCTACACGACGGGCTTTGTCTGGCTGTTCAACAAGGCGACCTATGCGCAGATGTCGCCATCGCAGCAGAAAGTCATTGACGATCACTGCAGCACCAAATGGGCGGGTATCGTCGCTGCACCGTGGGCCGACTTCGAGCATGACGGCATCGCCAAGCTCAAGGCCGAGCCCGGTCACGAAGTCTATCCATTGACGGACGCTCAACTTGACCAGTGGAAAGCGGCAGCCAGGCCGGTCACGCAGACCTGGTCAAGCGCAGTCAAGAAGGTCGGTGCCGATCCTGACGCAGTGCTGAAGGACCTCAAGACCGAACTCGCCAAATACAATTCCGGCTACTGATCGGATCAGCCTCAGCCAACTCGCTCGTTCCGGCGGGAGCAGGACTTGGTGCAACAAAGCGGGCGGGAACCGAACCCGCTCGCGCGCCAATGAGCGGAGTTGAGCGTCTTGCCTGTCGGGATCTTCAATGGCTGAGCCGCAATCGAACACCATGCCGAGCCCGGCGAACCGGCCGGGCAGCATCATGGACCGTTTCATCGACGGCATCGAACTGATCGCCGCGTTCTTTGTCGGCATCGTCGTCCTCGACATCTTCGTCTCGGTGCTGCTGCGCTACTTTTTTGCCATGCAAATTCCGGACAGCTACGATTTCGGCCGGCTGCTGCTTGGCATTCTGATCTTCTGGGGCATTGCGGCGACCTCCTACCGCGGCACCCACATCACCGTCGACCTCGTCTATGCCAATGTCGGTGTGCGGATGAAGCGCGTCATCGACGTCTTCGCCACGTTGGTGCTGCTGTTCGTGGTGACGGTGCAGACCTACACCTTGTTCGACAAGGTCATGAGCACGCGCGCCGACAACGTGCTCACCTATGATCTGCGGCTTCCAGTCTGGCCGTTCTTTCTGGTCGCGTGGCTCGGCGACGTGTCGGCGGTGCTGCTGATCGCTGTGCGCACCTACCGGCTCATTTTCCACCCGGAACTGCTTGGCGGCCAATACCAGATTAAGCCGGTCGAATGATGCGCAATCGAATGAGGCTCATTTGAGCACCGACGCGGTCGCCATCATCGGCTTTGTCTGTCTGTTCGTGCTGATGCTGCTGCGAGTGCCGGTGGGCATGGCGATGGGGCTCGTCGGCGTAAGCGGCTTCGCCTATCTGGTCGGCGGCACAGCCGCGCTCAAAAACGTCGGCCTCACTTCGATGCGGACGGTGACGGACTATACCTTTGGCGTCATCCCGATGTTTCTGCTGATGGGCGCCTTCGTGTCCAATTCCGGCATGAGCCGCGAGCTGTTTCGCGCCGCCAATGCGTTCGTCGGCCACTTCAAAGGCGGGCTGGGAATCGCCACCATCGCGGCCTGCGCCGGATTCGCCGCGATTTCGGGCTCGTCGGTTGCCACGGCCGCCACGTTCGCGACCGTCGCCTATCCGGAAATGCGGCGCTACGACTATCCGCAATCCTTCGCCACCGGCGTGATCGCGGCGGGCGGCACGCTTGGCGCCATGCTGCCGCCGTCGACCGTGCTCGCGGTCTACGGCATCATCACCGAGCAGGACATCGGCAAGCTGTTCATCGCGGGAATCATTCCGGGGCTGCTCGCGGCGTCGATGGATATCGTCACGATCTTGATTATCGGTCGCCTGCGGCCGAAGTTCCTGCCCTCGACTCCGCGTCATTCCTGGAAAGAGCGGCTCGCCGGTCTGCAGGATATCTGGGCGACGCTGCTGCTCTTCATCTTCGCCATCGGCGGGCTCTACGGCGGCCTGTTCACACCGACCGAGGCGGGCGGCATGGGCGCCGCCGGTGCATTTCTGATCGGCGTCGCGCGCGGCAAGCTGACACGTCCGGAAATCCGCCGCTCGCTTCTTCAGGCGGTGCGCACGGCGGCCGCGGTGCTCACCGTGCTGATCGGCGCGCTTCTGTTCGGCTATTTCCTCACGGTGACGCAGACGCCGCAGAAGGTAACCGGATTCCTCACCGGGCTTGGCCTTGGCCGCTACGGCGTACTGGCGCTGATCATGCTGATGTATCTCGTGCTCGGCTGCCTGATGGATGCGCTCGCCATGATCATCCTGACGATCCCGATCATTTTCCCGGTGATCACACAGCTCGGCTTCGATCCGATCTGGTTCGGCGTTATCATCGTGATGACCGTCGAACTGGGGCTCATACACCCGCCGGTCGGCATGAACGTGTTCGTGATCAAAAGCGTGGTTCAGGACGTCAGCTTCTCGACGATTTTTGCCGGCGTGCTGCCGTTCATCGTCACGGATCTCATTCGCCTCGTGATCTTGATCGCCTTTCCGGTCCTGGCGCTGTGGCTGCCGTCACACATGTGATCATTGTTCGAAGTGCATCAGCACATCGAGCGCCAGCGCGCCTTTGCGATAGACGACGAGCGGATTGATCTCGATCTCGGCCAACCCGGGATTGCCGCGCATGATGGCGCCGAGATGCAGCACGCAATCGGCGACGGCGTCGAGATCGGCGGCCGGTGCGCCGCGGTGGCCGCGGAACAAAGCCGCGCCTTTGAGCTTCAACAATTCCTCGATGATGCCATCGCGGTCGAGATCGGCGGCAAGAAGCCTGATGTCACGGAGCGCCTCGATCCAGATGCCGCCGAGGCCGATGGTGACGACGGCCCCCCACGCACCAGCCCGGCGCGCACCGACCACGAGCTCGAGGCCAGGTGCCGCCATCGCTTCGACCAGCATGCCGTCGAGCACAATATCCTGCCGCGTCTTGCGGATGTTGGCCACAATGGCATCCCACGCCGCCTTCAGCGCGGTCTCACCAGCGATGTTGAGGACAACGCCGCCGGCATCGGTTTTGTGTGTCAGGGATTTCGACTGCGCTTTGAGAGCGACCGGGAAGCCGATACGCCGCGCAATATCGGCCGCCTCGGCGGGATTGCGCGCCAAGTCGCCCTTCGGAACGGCAATGCCGAGCCCCGCCAAGAGCTGCTTGCCCTCGTATTCTGCTATGGCGTCAGTTTCCGGAATGGGAGAGATCTTCGGCACATCGGAATGCGCGCGCCGTTGCGCCGCCGTCACGGCACGGCCGTACCACGCGGCCCGCGCCATGGCGCGGAGCGCGCGATCAGGTGAGCGAAAATACGCAAGGCCTCTCCGGCGCAGCGTCGTGGCGAATTCCGGCGGCAGCGGCGTCTCGTCACCCATGGTGGCGACGGCAATGGGCTTTTCCAGCGAGTCGATGCCCGCGACGATCGCGTTTGCCTTGTCCATGGCAAAGCGCGGAGCACCCGCAACGATCGAGACGACGAGACTACCCATCGCCGGATCGGTGAGCAGATGCGCCGCGGTACGGCCGAGGATCGAGGCGTCGCGGATGCTCTGCGCTGTGACATCGACCGGATTTTCGATCGCGGCGAATGCCGGCAATACACTTTTGATGCCCGCGGCGCTTGCCGGCGAGAGCGCGGGCAGATCAAGCCCGATCGTTTCTGCGAAATCGAGCGCGTAGCCTTTGAATGCCCCGGAATTCGTCATGACGGCAGCGCCGGCGCCCGGAGGTTTCGGAAAGCGCGCGAGAAGCTCCGCGGTGTCGATCAGTTCCTCCAGCGTCTCCACGAGAACGACGGCCTGGCGCGCGACAAGTGTCGCCATCACGGCGTGGTCGCCCGCCATGGCACCGGTATGGGTGCGTGCGGAGGCCTGGGCGCGGACGCTGCGGCCGGGATGCATGAGGACGATCGGCTTACCCTTTGAGCGGGCACGCGCGGCAAGTGCGAGAAAGAGGCCGGGGTCGCGCACCTGTTCCATGAACAGGACGATGACCTGCGTCGCCTCGTCGTCGATCAGGAAGGCCAGGAAATCTTCGGTCGTGAGAACCGCCTCGTTGCCGGTCGAGACGACGCAGGAGAGATTGAGCTCCTTGGCAAGAAGCGCGAGCCGTAGCGTCGAGCACATCGCGCCGCTCTGGGTGACGACGCCGATGGCGCGGCCGACCGCCTCCCCCGCCGGAGGGGAAGGGTAGGGAGGGGGAAGCGTCAGCGGCTCGAACGTCAACGCGACACGGTCGGTCAGATTGACAAAGCCGATGCAATTCGGTCCGCACAATGCGAGCGAACCCTCGCGTGCGACGCGCGCCATCATTTCTTGTGCGATGTGTCCGTCCTCATCCATCTCGGCAAAACCGGAGGCAAAGACCAGCGCGGCGCCGATGTTGCGCCTCACGCATGCCGTAACCGCCTCGACCGCGGCCTGACGCGGCAGCGCGAGTACGGCGACATCGACGCCTTCGGGCAATTCGTCGATCGCGCCGAAGCAGCGGCGGCCGTCGATCTCGCGGCTTGTCCGGCTCACGAGATGAACGTCGCCCGCAAAGCCCGCGCGCAGCAGATTGGCGAGGACGGTGGCGCCAAGTGATCCGGGCTCGGACGAAATGCCGACGATGGCGACTGAGCGCGGCCGCAATAGCCGCGTCAGTGTAACAGCCGTTCCATCCGCTCGTCCCCGCGAAGGCGGGGACCCAGCAATCGTATTCAACGAGAAGGCTCCTCGTCTGGATTCCCGCTTGCGCGGGAATGAGCGGCCAATGGCCTTGCCGGTGATCCCATCATTGCTATTCGCGGCGATAGGCGGACAGGCCCGGCCGGTACGACTTCTCGTCGAGGAATTGCGTCATGCCCTTCTCGCGGCCTTTTTCCGGGTCGAGGAAGCGCAACTGGTCGAGCTTGGCGAACAAATAATCCTCCGCGTCCTCCCACGACATGTCGTGAACGCGCCGCGCCGCGTGTTTGGCTATGCGCAACGCCATCGGATTTTTCTGGATCAGCGTTGCCGCGAGTTTGTGCGTGCGCTCGCGAAGCTCGGCGCGCGGCACCGCTTCATTGACGAGCCCCATGGCGGCGGCCTTGCGTCCGTCGAACGTTTCGCCGGTCATGATGTAGTACATCGTGTCGCGTTGGCCGATGACGGAAGCGACCGCCTTGGTCACAGTGCCGGCCGGGATGATCCCCCAATTGATCTCGGAGAGTCCGAAGGTTGCGTCCTCGGCCGCGATGGCAAGATCGCAAGCGATCATCGAGTTGAACGCGCCGCCGAAGCACCAGCCGTTGACCATGGCGATGGTCGGCTTGCCGTAGAACTGAAGCCGCTTCCATTGCGCCGTGGCGCTCTTGCGCATGATCTTCATGCGTTCGTCGTAATTGAGCTTGTCGGTCGCGCGAAAATATTCGCGCAGATCCATGCCGGCCGAATAGGCCTCGCCGGCGCCGGTCAGAACCAGCGCGCCGCAGCGCTCGTCGCTTTCCAGGGCCTCGAGGACGTCCAGCATCTCGAACGAAAGCGTGGGGTTTATGGCGTTGCGTTTTTCCGGGCGGTTCATGGTCACCCAGGCGACGCGATCGACAATGTCGACGAGGACGGTATTGCCGCCCGGAAGCGTCGCGGCGTCTGTGCTGGCGTTCATCGATCGATATCCCTCCCGGTGTTTGTCGATCAATTGTTTAGCCGATCGAACCGATCGGACAAGGCCCTGAAGCCGCAGGCCGGCGATGGACAAGGCTCGATAAAGTCGGCATGGCAGTGCCGATCAATCAAGGGGGAGGGGTGAATATGGATTTGAAGCTTTCCGGCCGCACGGCGCTGATCACAGGCAGCTCGAAGGGCATCGGGCTTGCGGTTGCGCAATGGTTCGCGCGCGAGGGCGTTCATGTCTGCCTGGTGGCCCGTTCGGAAAAAGTCTTGCAGCAGGAAGCGGCAGAGATCGCCAAGACCACGGGCGTTACGGCGCGGACTCTTGCCGCCGACCTCGCCGATGCCGCGGCACGTGAACGCGTCGTCCAAACCTTTCCCGATATCGACATCCTCGTGAACAACGCAGGCGCCATTCCGGGAGGCACGATCCACGACGTCGACGAGGCGGCCTGGCGCGCCGGATGGGACCTTAAGGTCTTTGGCTATGTCGGGCTGACGCGGCTTTATCTCGCCAAGATGAAAGAACGCCGGCACGGTGTGATCATCAACATCATCGGCGCGGGCGGCGAGAAATTGGATTTCGGCTACATCGCCGGTGCCGCGGGCAATGCCGGTCTCATGGCGTTTACGCGCGCCATTGGCGGCGCCAGCCCCGAGTTCGGTGTAAGGGTTCTCGGCGTCAATCCGGGACCGGTTTTGACCGATCGCGTCGAAGTTTTGGGCCGCAAGCGTGCGGCCGCAACCTATGGCGACGAAAGCCGGTGGCGGGAGAGCTTCGCCAAAATGCCGTTTGGCCGGCCGGCGTCATGCGACGAGATCGCGGCAAGCGTCGTTTTTCTCGCTTCGGACCTATCGTCCTATACGAGCGGCACGATCGTCACGATCGACGGCGGCCTTACCCATCGGGGTCAGTTGCCGTAGCGGCCTTAGTTGCGGCCGCCGGCCAGCACGGCGCGCGTCGCCCGATCGGGCCCGAAATCATCGACGCTGTCGATGGCGAGGAGATCGGCAAGCCTGGTGCGCGCGCGATTGACGCGGCTCTTGATGGTGCCGACCGCGCATCCACAGATCGAGGCCGCGTCCTCATAGGAGAAGCCCGACGCACCCACCAGGATCAACGCCTCGCGCTGATCCGATGGCAATTTCGCAAGTGCGGTGCGGAACTCCTCGAATTCGACCCGGCCGGGCTGTTCCGGATGCGATTTAAGCGTCTCCGAATACCGGCCGTCGGCGTCCTCCACTTCGCGCCGCCGCTTGCGGTACTCGGAGCGGAACAGGTTGCGCAGAATGGTGAACAGCCATGCCGGCATGTTGGTGCCGGGCTCGAACGAGTTGATATGAGAGAGCGCGCGCAGCAACGTCTCCTGCACCAGATCATCGGCGCGGTCGATATTGCCGCACAGCGAAATCGCGAACGCGCGCAGGCTCGGCACGGTAGCAAGCACTTGATCGCGTATCGCAGGATCCAACTTCATGCATAGACCCCTGATTAGTCGTTCTCTTGATCGCTCAGCCGGTGGACCAGATCGGCGATATGCTGCGGCACGCCTTCGTTGACGACATCGTCGTATATCGCGCGCAACTGCTGGCCGATCCTGGCCTGAACTTCACGCCCTAGGCGAACATCCCGCCCTGGGCGGATGTCCGATTTGTGGTTGGCACCCGGCTTCGTCATGGAATCTTCGGCCTCCGGCTTGGCCAATTCCTGCTCCAATGGCTCAAGACTGGTCTTTCGGTTTTTCATGTCTTCATTTTTCCCCCGTTCGCCCATCAGCCCGGCCCACCCTCGCTGGCAGCTCCCGTCGTCGACCGATAATGCGCGGCCCTCATTATTGTTCCGCCCTAGTTCCGGCTCCCGGAACTTTATTTTGGAACCTTTTTTGCCGCCTGGCGTTTTCCCGCGTTACCTTCGGGACCCTGGAAGGGGAGGGAAGCTTCGTGTCCACCTCGCAAGTCGTACTTCAGCACCTGCCATTCCTGCGCCGATACGCCCGCGCCCTGACGGGTAGCCAGGCGTCTGGCGACGCTTATGTGGCCGCCACACTGGAATCCCTGATCGCGAGCCCGCATCTCCTGGCCGACAACGCTAATTCCCGGGTTGGGCTCTATCGCCTTTTCACGAAAATCTGGAATTCCGTCCCGGTGAACGGCAAGGTCGACGCTGGCGAGCCAATTATGCCGCCAGAGCAACACCTTACCCAGATCACGCCGCTTCCCCGGCAGGCCTTTCTCCTGGTCGCGCTTGAAGGCTTTTCCGAAGACGATGCCGCGCAGATCCTGGACTGCGACCTTCCGACGCTGCGCCACCTGGTCGAGGAATCCGGGCGTGAATTGGCCGCAGAAATCGCGACCGACGTGCTCATTATTGAGGACGAGACATTTATCGCCATGGACATCGAGGCTCTGGTCGAGGGCCTCGGCCATCATGTCATCGGCATCGCGCGGACCCATGGGGAGGCTGTCGCTCTCGCCCGGCAGAACCGGCCCGGGCTGATTTTGGCCGATATCCAGCTCGCCGACGGCAGTTCCGGCCTCGATGCCGTCAACGAGCTCCTGGGCTCGTTCGAAGTGCCGGTCATTTTCATCACCGCCTACCCGGAGCGCTTCCTTACCGGCCAGCGGCCGGAGCCGGCATTCCTTATTGCCAAACCGTTCCAGCTTGCCGTCGTGTCGGCGGTGATCAGTCAGGCATTGTTCTTCGGCCGCAAGGCGCGCCAGCGCGACCGGCAGCCGGTCGAGCGGCAGGCGACCATGTAATTTGCCGGCTGCTCCGCGTTTCTCGAAGTTTCGGCCGCGCCGCTCGACGCGGCCGTTTTTTTGCGCCTGCGCGCCCGACCCTTTGGCAACGCCTCCGCCGAGCCACGCCAAAAATTAGGGCGCAGCCGATCGGCATTTCGGCTGCGCCCAATTCGGCCGACCAAGCACGGGGGGAGGGGGAAAGGATGGCCGGCCGCCTTGACAAGCCGCGGCATCCTCATTTGTTCCGAATTTTTGAGGGTGGCGTGTCGGACAAGGCGTTCAATCGGATGTCACTCGCGCGTGACCAAAAAACACGGCGCCGTGAGCAACAAACGAATTGATGTGAAGCATCTAACAAAAATTCTAATCACGAGTTGGTGAGACTGAACTGAAATAGGAACCGGCAACACTAATTTATGTTGTTGGGCTGGTGTGATGATGGGCTTGGGGCACTGTTGCTGTGTCCGCATGCGATGATCGTCTTGACGATGATCGCTTCGGCACTTCGGAGGATGTCCGATGGCCACGCATCACGTGTTTGTTCGCATGGCAAGTGCGGCGGGTCTTCTCACTCTCGCGCTCTTTCTATTAGGGCTTGATCCCTTCCTCGCCTTCGCCCCCACGGCCCGCGCGGTGTTCAACAGCACGCCACCGGAATTCACCGTCAACAGAAACCTGAAGGGCGACCGGCTACCAATATCCAGCGATGAAACCTTCAAGGCGCCTGATTGGCAAAGCCGATTCAATGATGAGTTCAAGGCGCTGCCGCCGTCGCAGCCCGCATCCGGGCCCCGGGCGCAAATTCCGATTGGATGCGATCCGGCGTTCAGCCCAATTTCCTCTCCGTTGTTGGCGGATGTTTATCGGCGCTGCGTGACCTGATCAGATGACAGGATTGACGTAGCGCGAAAGCGCGGTAAAGCGCCATGTGAAAGCAAGGTGTGCAGGTCGTGCGCCGATAGCGTCTCGCGCTTCTTGTTCAGCTTCTTATTCAACTGTCCGCTTCAGCTTTCGACTAACAAACAGCAAGCGCCGTCACGACGTTTCGCACAAGCGATTGATGTGCTCGATCGCTTATTTGGACCGCGCTTGGGAACGATCGTGCCGCATCGACGATTGACGGGAAGGATCGGCAATCTACAGCACGGCGGAGCGTATCATGCGAGCGAACGGGCGATCACAACGTCTTTGCGGCGTCGCACTCTCGGCATGCGTTATGGCAATTCCTTGGGGCCTCGCCTTTGCGCAATCGCTTTCTTACATGCCGCTCGATCGCTACGGGACGCTATTCCCGCAATATGCGCCGCAGACCGAGCAGCCGGGTGATGTCACGCCGGACGCGGACGAACTCGCGCCGGCTTTGCGCCGTCAAATGGTGGCTTACACGGCTAGCGAACCGGCCGGCACCATTATCATCGATACTGCGCACACGTTTCTGTATCTGACGCTCAGCGGTGGCGAGGCCCTGCGTTACGGAATTGGAGTTGGACGCAAGGGCTTTATCTGGTCGGGCGTCGAGACCATTTCCCGCAAGGCGGAATGGCCCGACTGGATTCCTCCGGCCGAGATGGTCGCGCGCCAGCCTTATCTGCCGCGCTGGGTCGGCGGCGGTCCCGGCAACCCGCTCGGTGCCCGCGCGCTCTATCTTGGCAATACCGACTACCGCATTCATGGCACCAACGACCCGGCCACGATCGGCAAGCACGTATCCAGCGGGTGCATTCGATTGCGCAACGCGGATGTGATTGATCTCTACAATCGCGTGGGAATCGGCACCAAAGTGATTGTGCTGCCGAACGATCCGCGCAGCGTCTCCGTTGAAGGAGCGCATACCGCCGGCGGCACGTCAGCGAGGCCTGTGGCCTATCGGCCACAGCCGCTTGCCCCGCCAGGCATCGTGGACAGCCCCCGGCATCTATTGACGCGGTTGCGCCGTTCGACGAAATGCATACTTCGCGTGTTGCATTCGCAACCGTCGGGCACGATCCGACGACCGGCTGCCGGCGTCATTTATGGCTCCAATCGCTAAGTCTAAGGACGTGAGGGAAGGTGGAAGTGTACAGGTATGGGTGCGTCCGACCGAGAGAAACCCGATAAACCAGAGCCATTTGATCGATCGGCGGCTGAGACTGCGACAGAGTTCTTTCCGAATTTTGCGACCGTGCGCGCTGCACTCGAAGCCGGGCACATCGGCATTTGGTCTTGGAATGTCGCGACCGGCAAGGTGACGTGGTCGAGTAATCTTGAAATCAATCCATGGCCTTCCGACGGGCGCCTTTGACGGCACTTACGCGGGATTCGAACGCGACATTCATCACGACGATTGGCCCAAGGTCACTGCTGCGCTGCAGGAGGCGTTGCGCACGCACGCCAATTATCGCACGCGCTACCGTACGCCCTCGCGTGACGGCCGTGAGGATTGCTGGCTCGAGGCAAGTGGGAGCGTCGCCGTCAAAGACGGGATCGCCGAGGGCATGCTCGGCCTCTGTTATGACATTACCGAGCGGGTCAATCTCGAAAACGAATTGCGCAGCCGCATCAAGCAACAGGAGGCGCTTGCGCAACTCGGCGAGCGAGCGCTAGCGGAGCCCGACCTCGAACGGCTTCTCAATGATGCCGTCAGCACGGTCGCGCTGACGCTTTCGGTCGATTTCGTCAAAATACTCGAGCTGTTGCCCGGCGACAGTGAGCTCCTGTTGCGTGCCGGATTTGGGTGGAAGACAAACGTTGTCGGCTCCGTTCTGACTTCAACAGAACCCAACAGCCTCGCCCGCTATACCCTGGATTCTCCCGCGCCCGTCGTCATCAGCGACTTCGCCGGCGAAGCGAGATTTACGATCGCGCCTTATTTGAAAGACCACAAGTGCGTCAGCGGCCTGAACGTCACGATTGCCGGCCGTGACGGACGTGCCTACGGCATTCTTGGCGTCTGCACGAACAAAAAACGGCGCTTTACAGACCCGGAGATCGCTTTTCTATCCGCCATCGCCAATCTGCTGGCCGGCGCCATTCAACGCCGCCAGCTCGAGCAGCGGCACGAATTGATGATCCGTGATATGCGGCATCGGTCGGGAAATCTTTTTTCGCAGCTTTTGGCGCTGTTTTCGCAGACGGCCAAGAATTCAAAAAGCATCACCGATCTCGCCGGCAAGTACCAGGCCCGAGTGCTCACTCTTGCGAACGCGCATCGGCTGATTACCGAAGGCGGCTGGAAATCCATCCCTATCCTGGAACTGCTGTACGTCGTACTCGGGCCATATCTTGATCGAACGTCGTTCAACGGTCCGAACGTCGACCTCGAGCCTGATCCGATTTTCAACTTAAGTGCGGCGTTGCACGAGCTCGCGGCCAACGCGATGAAGCACGGCAGCCTGTCGCGGCCCTCGGGCCGTCTTGAGCTCAGCTGGTCGGTCAGCCGCATGCAGCGCGGCATGACGTTGGCGCTCGATTGGGTTGAGACGAACGGCCCGCCGGCACGCCGGCCGCGTCGCGTCGGGTTCGGCTCGCGGTTGATCGATCTGGTGATCGAGCGTCAATTGAACGGCGAAGTGCATCGCACGTTCGCGGGCAGCGGACTCGCCGTGAAATTGATCGTTCCGCTCACCCACGAACGCTGGCCTGGTCAGACGCCGCCGCAAAGCCAATCGGCAGCGAGCTGAGATGACTTCATTTACGGGTGGACGTCCTCCGTGAACCAGTCGGTGGGCAGATCGTGCCCGGCGCCGTTCTCCTTGGCCTTGCGGTAGAGCAATGAACCGGCGGCGGCGAATTGATAGCCGAGGCCGAGATTGTTGATGAAGCAAGTCACTTCACTGTCGGACTGGCGGCCCTCTGCTCGGCCCGTGATGAGATCCGGCAATGTCGGCAGCTTGGAAAAATCGATTGCGCCGGCCGAGGCCCAGCCGCGGCCATCTTGGATCTCGGGCATCACGAGGTCCTTGGTGGCGGCATGGATCGGCTTTGATTCATGGACGTGAATGGCGACACGGTTCGAGCGGCTCACGGCCTTGGGTTCGATCTCCGGTACCTTGATGGAGCTGAGATGCACGCCCGGTGCAACCCAGCGTTCAAAGAAGATGTGGTCGAGGCTGTTGGTCGCGCACATGACGATGTCTGCGCCTTTGATCGCCTCCTCCGGCTGTCCGACCGGAACGACCTCGACGCCGAGGGTTTCGCTCATCTGCCGTGAGAACGTCTCGCGATTTTCGGCGCTTGGGCTGAAACATGCGATGCGCGTGATATCGCGCACGGCGCAAACCGCCATGAGCTGAGCTCCGGCCTGCCAGCCGGAGCCAAGAATCCCGACAGTCTTGGCATTTTTCCGTGCGAGATACTTGGCGCCGAGGCCATTGGCGGCGCCAACCCGCATGCGCTGCATGACGCCGTCCGGAAATATCGCAAGCGGCTCGCCATTGTCGACGGAGAACAACAGCACCAGGCCGACATATCGATTGCCCGGCGCCGCGGGCACCTTTTCGCGCCGCAGATTGTTGCCCTTCTTGGGCCAGGTGACGATGTCGGAATTGATCCGCACGGCGCCGACGCCGAGCTTTGGAATGACGCCGTCCATGGACTTGAGGCTGTAGATCGCGTCGTCGCGTGCGGTGGGGGTGAAGCAGTCGGAACGTGTTCGTGAGACGCCGCGGCCTTCGGCAAGCTCCGTATAGGCCTCCTCGAGCACGTCGATGCACTCCGGCATCGTAATCAGCTTGTCGACATCGTCGTTGGACAGGATCAGAGTCATGTTTGCTGCACGCTCGCCAATGAATGAAAACCGCCCGGCGCATCATAGTGGCGCCGCGCCGAATAGATAGTCGCCCCGTCACTGCGGCGTACGCGGCGGTGGCTTGCTTCGGTGCCGTCGCTCGAACACTATCGGCCGACCAGACGGGATGGAAGCGCGGAGCCGGCTTTGAGCAAGCCGATCATTGATATCAAAGGCCTCGGCAAGGAGTTCTCGGTCAATGGGCGCGCGCTGACGGTCTTCGATGGCCTGTCCTGCCAGATCGAGAAGGGCAGCTTTCTCTCGATCGTGGGACCGTCCGGCTGCGGAAAATCGACGCTGCTGAAGCTGATCTCCGGCCTCGATACGCCAACTCACGGCGCGGTCGTGTTCAATGGCCATCCGGTCAGGGGACCCGCCAAAGGCATGATCTATGTCTTTCAGCAGTATACCAAGTCGATCTTTCCCTGGCGCACCGTGATGCAGAATGTCGAATTCGGGCTCAACGCGGGGAAGACGCTCGGCCGCGCCGAAGCGCGCGAAAAGTGCCTGGAATACATTCGGCTAGTCGGTCTCGACGGCTATGAGCACTATCACCCGTTTCAACTGTCGGGCGGAATGCAGCAACGTGTGTGCATCGCGCGGGCTCTGATCTGCGAGCCCGACGTGCTGCTGATGGATGAGCCGTTCAGCGCCGTGGACGCCATGACGCGCGCCATCCTGCAAGAGCTGATCTTGAAAATCTGGCAGACGATCCCGGTCACTATCCTGTTCGTCACCCACGACGTCGAGGAGGCCGTCTTCCTGTCGAGCCGCGTCCTTTCGCTCAGCCGCGCGCCGGCGACGATCCGTGAAGACCTGCCGGTTGATCTCACGTATCCGCGCGATCAGATCAAAACGCCGCAAGACGAACGGTTCACCGCGTTGCGGCAGCGGTTGTTCTCCAGCATTTTCTTGCAGGAAAAAAGTGTTGCGGTGTCCGCCGCGGAGTTCGGGTCGTGAAGAAACGTTGGCCCGGCTTTTTGCTGTTCGTCTTGATTCTGCTGGCGTGGGAATATGCTTCCGCCACCAATTGGGTCGATCAGGTCTCCGTTCCGCGGGTCAGCGCGATTGTGCTGTCCTGGATTGCTAGTGTGAAAAGCGGGCAATTGCTCGCGGCGCTCGCGCCGAGCCTCGGACGCATATTTGCCGGCTTTGCGCTCGCGGTCGTCGTCGCGGTGCCGCTCGGCCTCCTCATGGGCAGTATTGCGCTCATCTACCGGCTGCTGGAGCCGCTCACTGAGTTCATCCGGCCGATTCCCGCCGCCGCCTACATACCGGTCGCCATCCTGTTCCTTGGCATCGGCAACGAAATGAAGATCTTTGTCGTGTTTCTCGCCTGCCTGTTTCCGATTCTGCTCAATACCTATGGGGTGTGCGCGGCGTCGATCCGGTACTGATCGACACCGGCCGCACGTTCGGAGTTTCGCGCTTCAAGGCGCTGGGCCAGATCGTTTTTCCGGCCGCGCTGCCGAACATCCTGACCGGCATGCGCATCAGTCTCGGCATCGCGCTGATCGTGGTGGTGGTAGCCGAGATGATCGCCGGCAACAGCGGTATCGGCTATTACATCCTCGACATGCAGCGCACTTTTCGCGTCCCTGAAATGTTTGCCGGTATATTCACGCTCGGCCTGCTCGGTTTTATGATCAACTTTGCCTTCCTGAAGATCGAGCAGCATTTTCTGCGCTGGCGGGGCACCAGCGTTGAAACCTGAAGGTGTGGAGCTCAATCCATGCGCCTTGGAATATGGACACCGCTGCCGCACACGATCAAACCCGAACCCGCGATCGAGGAGGGCATCCGTCAGGTCAAAACGCGCGGCGGCGGCGATCCCGACAAGTCGTTCCAGTTTGCCCTTGATGTGGTTTCGCGCGGCGAAGCGCTCGGCTTCGACATCACGCTGATTGCGGAGCGGCTCCTCGGCCCCGATCTCGAAGCCTGGATGCTGACGGCGGCGCTCGCCGCCCGCACCAAGACCATTCAAATCATGCCGGCGGTTTATCCCGGCATGCTGACGCCGCAGCTCGTCGCCAAGATGGGCGCGACCCTTGATCGCATCACCGGCGGCCGGTTCGCCGTCAATGTCGTCAACGGCTGGAATCAGAAGGAATTCGAGCTGTTCAGCAACGGTGCTTGGATCGCCTCATCGGACGCCCGTTATAACCGCATGGACGAGTTCGTTCGTGTCCTCAAAGGGCTTTGGAGCGAGGATCATTTCACATTCGACGGCGAATATTATCGCGCCGCCGACGCGAGCTTGCCGATGAAGCCGGTCCGCGTTCCGCATCCACCGATCTACACGGCAAGCCGCGCCGATTCCGGCAAGGATGTCATCGCCGAGCACTGCGACCTGTGGTTCGTCAACTACACGGCGGATTATCGGCTGTACGACGAGAACTTTCGCACTGTGCGGCAGGACATTGCCGACCTTCGCGAAAGGGCCCGACATTTTGGACGTGAACTGTCATTCGGCATGAGCGCGCATATCATCTGCACCGACACCATCGCCGAGGCCCATGCGCATGCCGACGAACTTGTCGCTTACGGGCAGCGCGATCGCGTTTCCTCGACGGCGGCGCGCGGTCTCGGGGCAAGTCTCGTTGGAACGCCGGAATTGATCGCCCAGCGTATGCAGCGTTACGAAGAGATCGGCGTCGATCTGTTTCTGATCAATTTTCATCCCATGCTGGCGGGCCTCGAAACATTCGCGAAACGCGTGATGCCGTTACTGCCGCCGATCGGCGCTGCGCCGCGGCTTGCGCAGCCGGCGTGATTGGCTGAATATCCCTATCAAGCGCATAACATCCGGGGCTCAGGAGACATCGTGTGACGAAAAATGAACACGTGAACAGTGCGTGTCGTCTTTTTGCTTCAGTCCTGGCTGTGGTTGCGCTCGCGGCCGCCGGGCCAAAGGCGCGTGCCGCGGAAACGATCACCATGGTGACGACCGGCAAGGGCTCGGCGCAGCAATGGCCGATCTTTATCGCTATGGCCAAAGGCTTCATGGCGGAGAACGGCGTCGCGCCCGATCTGGTCGCCGCCTCCTCGACCGCCGCTGCGATGCAGCAGCTTGCGGCCGGCTCGACGAATCTTGCTTCCGGCGGCATCAGCGATCCGATGCGCGCCATCGACAAGGGCGCAAAGATTTCGCTGCTGCGCGTCGAAACCCAGGTGCCGCCCTATTCCCTGTGGGCGAAGCCCGCGATCAAATCGATCGCAGGCTTACGCGGCAAGCTGATCATGATCGGCGGCCCCAAGGATATCACGCGCATTTATCTCGAACGGACGTTGATCCCGAACGGCATCAAGCCCGGCGAATACGACATGATCTACGCCGGCACGACGCCGGCGCGCTTTGCCGCGCTGACGTCCGGCGCCATCGATGCCACGATGCTGGTGCCGCCGTTCAGCTTCAAGGCGAAAAGCAGCGGCATGTCGTACATCGCCGACGTTGCCGACTACGTCCGCGATCTGCCGTTCACCGGCTATGCCACGAACACCGAATGGGCGCACACTCACAAGCCGCAGTTGCTCGGCTTTCTCAATGGCGTCGCTAAGGGCGTCGACTGGTTCTACCAGGAGGCTAATCGGGACGAGGCGATCGATATTCTCCTCAAGCAGTCCGCTTCGAGCCGCGAGGACGTGGCGGCGACCTACGATTATTACCGTTCCCTACACATCTTCGACCACAAGGGCCTGATCGAGACGAGCACCGTCGGCAATCTGATCAAAGCAATGCAGGCGATGGGGGACCTCGAAGGCTCGGTCGACGTTGCCCGTTTCATCGATCCGGACATCACGCCGCTCGCCGCGCAAGTGAAATAGCGAACCGAGAAATGGCGAGCCGGGCGAATTGACAGATCAAGGCAGGTGCGCGTGCAGGACCCAGGCCCGTTTCCATTCTTTCCCTATCAGGCGATCGTCGACCGCCCGCGCATCGTCTGGCCGAACGGCGCCCGGCTCGCCGTGTGGGTGATCCCCAACATCGAGCACTTCCACATCGAGATCGGCAAGGACGCGCCGGACATCCGCAACCATTCGCGCCGCGACTACGGCAATCGCGTCGGCGTGTGGCGGATCATGGAGGTGCTTGCCAAGCACGGCATCCGCGGCACGGTGGCGCTCAACGCCGAGGTCGGCCGATTTTATCCGCGCATCATGGAAGAGGCGGCGCGTCTGAAGTGGGAATTGATGGGCCACGGGCTCACCAATTCGGTGCTCCTCAGCGGCCTCGAAAAGGACAAGGAAGCCTCCGTCATCGCCGAAACGCGCGAAGTCATCGAGCAGTGGGGCCAAAAAATGCGCGGCTGGCTCGGGCCGGGCCTGACCGAGACGTGGCACACGCTCGATCTGCTTCGGCAAAACGGCGTCGAGTACGTCTGCGATTTCGTCAACGACGATCTGCCCTACCGCATGAACAATGGCCTCTATTCGATCCCCTATTCGATCGAATTGAACGACATGCCGCTGTTCAACATGCCGAGCATCGGCATCGACGATTTCTACCGGCGCATCTGCGATACCTTCGAGGTGCTCTATGGCGAAGGCGAGAAGAGTGGCAGGGTCATGGCGATCGCGCTGCATCCGTTCCTGATCGGCGTGCCGCACCGCATCGGCTACCTCGACCGGGCGCTTCGCCACATCGCCTCGCACGGCAAGGTGTGGTTCGCTACCGGCTCTGAGATCATCGAGGCCTATCGGGCGCAGGAGAGGGGACGATGATGAGGCTGCCGCCGTGGAAAGTGCTGTTATCGCTCGTGAGCGCCGTGGCGATGGTCGCGGCATTCGCTCAGGCCGCTGACGCGCAGGGGAGCAAGCTCACGCCGCTGAAGGTCGGCACGCTCAAAATTTCTGCTCTGACCGATGCATGGGTGGCGAAACAGGCCGGCATTTTTGAGCAGAATGGACTCGATGTCGAGCTTGTTCAGTTCCGCAGCGGCAACGAGGCCATTGCCGCCCAACGCGGTGGTCACGTCGACATTGTGCTATCGATCCCCGGCACTGCGATGACCGCGAACGAGCGCGGCTTCGATCTGGTGCTCATTGCGCAGAACGAGACCGCCCAGAAGGACCCGCCGGACGCCAGCGCATTTATTGTGCTGAAGGATTCCGGTCTCAACAGCGTCGCTGATCTTGCTGGAAAGAAATTCGCTCTGTCCAACCTGCACAGCCAGCTGCATGTCGCCGCCCAGGTCGTGCTGAAGAAGCATGGTGTCGATCCAGCCAAGGTCACCTTTCTCGAGTTGCCGTTCTCCAGCCATCCCGACGCGCTGAAATCAAAACAGATCGATGTTGCGGTCGCGCTTGATCCCTGGACGACGCAAATGCGTACCGCCGACTATGCCAAGGTATTGTCGTGGGATTATGTCGAATTGCTGCCGCTGCAGCCGATCGGTGCCTGGTATGCGCGAGCGGATTTTGTCAAGAACAATGCCGACACGGTGACGCGCTTCGCCAAATCCATCCGTGATGCCATCAATTATATGAACGCCGATGTCCAGCGCGCCAGGACCAACGTCGCCACCTATACGGGCCTCAACCCTGCGCTCCTCAAGGATATGCCGCTCAATCGCTGGAGCTACGAAATTGATCCCGCGGTGTGGCAGGGCGTCGCCGACATGATGCACGAGAGCGGCGAGTTGCAGAGGCCGCACAAAGTCGACGAATATCTATCCGACATCGTTAAGCCGTATGTCATAAAATAGCGAGAAATCGTCTACATAAGTAGCCGGGGAGGGCCCTTTATCGAAAGCTGGAATGCGTGAGATGAACGACCAACATTCCACTGGGTCGCAAGCTGAGCCGGACCCGATCAAGGCCGAAAGGGCAGGGCGCACCCCGTTCGAGCAGATTGCCTTGCTGTTGCAGGGCGGAGGCGCGCTCGGTTCGTATCAGGCCGGCGTCTATCAGGCGTTAGCCGAGGCGGACCTGCATCCGGATTGGGTCGCGGGGATTTCGATCGGAGCGATCAATTCCGCGATCATTGCTGGCAATCCGCCCGAGAAGCGAGTCACCCGCCTGCGCGAATTCTGGGAGACGGTCAGTACGTCGCCGCTCGGAATTCCCTACTTGAAATCCGTCGAGCTGCGGGACGAATTCAACCATCAGGTCGTCAATCAAGCCCGCGCCATGGGCATTCTCTTGTTTGGCGCTCCCAATTTTTTCGTTCCCCGTCTGCCGCCGGCGATGTTGTGGCCGGGCGGCAGAGCCGACAAGGCGAGCTACTACGACAACAGCCCTTTGAAGGTGACGCTTGCGCGCCTGGTGGATTTCGATCGGATCAATTCAGGGGATATGCGCTTTAGCGTCGGCGCGGTCGACGTTTGCACCGGCAACTTCACGTATTTCGATACGACGACTCACCGCATTGGCGTCGAACACGTCATGGCCAGCGGATCTTTGCCTCCCGGCTTTCCGGCGACGCCGATTGATGGGCAGTACTTTTGGGATGGCGGGCTCGTTTCCAACACGCCACTGCAGTGGGTGCTCGACAGCCGCCCGCGGCGAGACACTCTCGCTTTCCAAATCGATCTCTGGAACGCCCGCGGCATGCTGCCGAAGGACTTGATCGAGGTGGAGGTTCGCCAGAAGGAAATCGTCTATTCAAGCCGCAACCGGGCGGCGACGGATCAGTATCAGAACATGCAGAAGCTTCGCATCGCGGTGGCCAATCTCCTTGGCAAGCTTCCACCGGAATTACTCAACAGCGAAGATGCAAATTTACTGGCCCAGGAGGCCGACGACAAAGTCTGCAATATCGTCCATCTCATCTATCGCTCCAAGAAATACGAAGGCATCGCCAAGGATTTTGAGTTCTCCCGGCGCACGATGGAAGAGCACTGGACGACCGGCTACCGCAATGCCCGGCACACGCTGGCCAATCCCGAAGTCCTGCAGCTTCCGGATCGGCTCGAAGGCGTACGCACATTCGATCTCGGCGAGGATCAGCCGGACTAAGAGCCGCGCAAACCCGATCCGGCGGAGCCGATATTAAGACTTGGTCGGACAGTCATCCCCAAAGGAGCCCCCCATGAAGGAAAGTGAAGTGCGGCAGCGAGCTTTTGCGATGCCGCTGACCAGTCCGGCCTATCCGATGGGGCCGTATCGCTTCGTCAACCGGGAATTTCTCATCGTGACCTACCGCACCGATCCGCAGAAGTTGCGCGAGCTAGTGCCTGAACCGCTCCAGGTCGACGAACCGATCGTCAAGTTCGAGTTCATCCGCATGCCCAACTCGACCGGGTTCGGCGACTACACCGAAAGCGGACAAGTGATCCCGGTTTCATTTCAAGGCCGCAAGGGCGGCTACTCCCACTGCATGTTCCTCGACGACCATCCGCCGATCGCCGGCGGTCGGGAGCTCTGGGGATTTCCGAAGAAGCTGGCGAAGCCGACTCTGCATCCGGAAATCGATACGCTCGTCGGCACGCTCGATTACGGCCCCGTTCGGATCGCGACCGGCACCATGGGCTACAAACACAAGGTGGCGAATCACGACGCGATCAAGGCGTCGCTCCTGGCGCCGAACTTCCTCCTGAAAATCATGCCGCACGTCGACGGTACGGCGCGCATCTGCGAACTGGTCGAATATTATTTGACGGATGTCGACCTGAAGGGGGCCTGGACCGGTCCGGCGGCTCTCACATTGGTTTCGCACGCGCTGGCGCCGCTCGCCGAGTTGCCGGTGCTGGAAATCGTGTCCGGCACCCACATCATCGCCGACCTGACACTCGGTCTTGGCAAGGTCGTACACGATTATCTCGCTTAGGGCGGTTGCTGCCTTGCCGGCACTCATTTGTTTCGGCGCGCCGCATCGATGCGGTCGACCAACTCGGCGATGATCGGGCTGCTGCGTAACGGCAGCATGCTGACGGGTGCGCAAAACATGATCGTGTCGCCGAACACGGTGGGCCGCCGCACCGAGAGGGTGACCTGCGGCGGGCTCATGTAAGGCGAATAATTGACGTTTTTGATGTCGGACAGCGCGATGCGTTCTTCCTGCCCGCCGCTGCGCACGACCAGCGCGTCGCCCGCATCGAGCACCTCGTCGGCAAGGTTAAACACCAGTTTTTTCATGATGCGATAGCCGAAGACGGCCATCAGCACCGGTACGATCAGAAATGGCACGTTAGACGCCAGGTCGCCGCGCGACATCGTGAACAGTCCAAATGCCATGAGCAGCAGCAGGACTCCGAACCAGATGAACGGGAAGACACGCTTGTAGAAGAACGTTATCTTGGAGGAGATGGGGCGCATTGCGGGGCTGCAGGATCAAAACTTGATTGGTTATCCGTCCCGCGGATCGCGGGCTTTGCGGATGCGCTCGCTGTAGCGTTCGACGGTGAGACCAAGCAAATCCCATCGCGTCAGATAGGCGAGCAGGAACGGATGGCAGCCCTCTTCGAACAACCAGGCGACATCGCCGTCAAGCAGCGCCTTGCGCTCGTCGTCGCTGAGGTCGCGCGTCGCGATGGCGCTGGCCGGATCGCGCTTGAGCGCCTCGCGAAAGGCGGGATCGTGCAGGGTGTCGCGGCAGAGCTTGTTGACGGCGTAAACGCTCATCGTTCGAGACCTATTTGACCAATCTGTCGTTCAATCCCATCGCCACGCGCCATAGGAGTGCCCGTGATCGATCTGCGGTTCGATGAAACGCGGTTTGCGCTCGCCGATGACGCCGAGCATGGCGATCCAGTTCAGCAGTTCGCCGCCGATATTGCCGGCGCGCAGCATGCGTGTGGCGGTCGCTTCTTCGAGCAGGTCGTTGATTTGTGCGTGCTGCAGATGGTGCTGCACGCGTTTGGTCCATTCCTGATCCGGCGTTCCGGCGCGCTCGCCGTGGGGAACCTTCGGGCCGCCGATCTCGAGTGAGAAGCTGCCGCTGGCGAGAACCGCAACTCGCATGTTCTGCGGCCAGCTTTTGACCGCGGCGCGCACCATTTCGCCGAGCGCATAGCAGCGTTTGGCGCCGGGCAGCGGCGGCACCAGGCCGTTGATGAAGATCGGCACGATCGGGATATTCATCTGCGGGGTGAGGAAATGCAGCGGCACCATGATCGAATGGTCGACGGCGAAATCCTGGGACAGCGACAGGTCGAAGCCGTGCGCCATGCCGCTTGCGTGGACATGAGTGGCGAACGGCGCGTGGCCGCCCACCCGGTATTGCGGCATCGGGGTGTGGTCGTTCGGACCGGAAATCGAATCGGTGATGCCGACCAGGAACGTCGGCAGGTTGTCGAAGAAGAAGGTGTTGAAGTGATCGCTGTCGAACACGACCAGGACGTCCGCCGACACCGCGGCGACGTGCTTGGCGACCTCGGCATAAAGCCGAGCCACCTCGCAGTCCGGGCCTTCGCGCTTGACGAGCGCCGGAAAGTTCGGGGTGTGCGGCACGCCGAAGGCGGCGACGATCTCGGCCATGTCTTAAGTCCTGTGAGCGGGATGGCGGTTCGATGCTCGGTGCGATCTTACACCGCCCGTCTGAGCGCGACAGGGCCATCCCCTTCCTTCCCGCGGGTAAATCGCTAGAGTGCCGGCCGCCAAAGCCGCACGGGAGAGAAAGCCGCCATGAAAGAAGAGGTCATCAATTTCCAATCCGCGGGCCTGCGCCTGCATGGCGTGCTCGGCATGCCGGACGGGCTGCAGCCGTCGGAGCGGCGGGCGGCGTTCCTGGTGTTGCACGGCTTCGGGTCCAATTCCGAAGGGTCGAACGTTCTTGCGCCGACCAAGGTGCTCAGCAGTTTCGGCTATGTCACGCTGCGTTTCGATATGCGCGGCTGCGGCAAGAGCGAGGGCGAATTCGGCCGCGTCATCTGCCTCGAGCAGGTCGAGGATCTCGGCAATGCGCTCGATTTTCTCTCGAAACACCCCGCGGTCGATCCGAACCGCATCGGCGTGATCGGTTCGAGCTTCGGCGGCGCGGTCGCCGTCTATGCGGGCGGCACCAATCCGCGCGTTGCCGCCGTCATTTCGAACGGCGGCTGGGGGCACGGCGAGCGCAAATTCCGCGGTCAGCACAAGACCCCGGAAGCCTGGGCGAAATTCACCAAGATGCTGGAGGAGGGGCGCGAACACCGCGCCCGCACCGGCAAATCGCTCATGGTGCCGCGCTACGACATCGTGCCGATTCCCGCTCATGTGAAGGAGAACCTCGAAAAGCAGAAGGTCGGAATGCTTGCCCCCGGCTCCGTCGAGATGTTCCCGGCCGAGACCGCGCAGAGCATGTTCGACTTCCGCGCCGAAGAGGTCGTGGGCAAGATCGCGCCGCGTCCGCTCTTGCTCATCCACGCGGCGAACGATTCGGTGACGCCGACCGAGCAATCGATCGAAATGTTCAAGCGCGCCGGTCAGCCCGCCGAGCTGCACCTGTTCAGCGGCCTTGATCATTTCCTGTTCGCCGAGAATTCGGCGCGTGTCTGGAACCTGATGCGCAACTGGCTCGATCTCTATTTCCCGGCGGCGAAGTGAGTGACGTCAGGAGACGCCGGTGAGCCGTAGCAAAATCATCGTCGGCCATGGCGAGCTCGGGCGCTTTATCCGCGACGTGCTGGTCGCCCATGGAGCGAACGCAGCGGACGCCGCGATCGTGTCCGAGGGACTGGTCTGGGCCAATCTGCGCGGCGTCGACGGTCATGGCGTATCGCGCCTGCCGCGCTATCTGAAAATCATCGAGCGCGGCGAGATCGATCCGCAGGCCCGGCCTCGCCTCGTCCACGATCGCGCCGCGACGTTCGTGCTCGATTGCGGACACTGTTTTGGGCCGGTGGCGGCGATGCAGGCCGCCGCGATCGCCGTCGAACGGGCGAAGACCGCCGGCGTCTGTTTCGGCCTTATTCGCGAGACCACCCATACGGGCGCGATCGGACGCTACGCCCAATGGATGGCGGAGCGCGGCTGCGCCGCCATCATCATGGGCGCCGGGCCGGCGCTGATGGCCTATCACGGCGCGCGGGTCGCCAGCATGGCGACGAGCCCGATCGCCATCGGCGTGCCAAGCGGCAACGGACCGATCGTGCTCGACATGGCGACCAGCACGATCTCGAACGGCAAGATTTTGCAAGCCCGCGCGACCGGCGAGCCGTTGCCGGAAGGCA
This sequence comes from uncultured Alphaproteobacteria bacterium, assembly GCA_963759705.1. Lineage (GTDB taxonomy): Bacteria > Pseudomonadota > Alphaproteobacteria > Rhizobiales > Xanthobacteraceae > BOG-931. Next base: position 95,403 of record CAVXAK010000022.1, on the reverse strand, counting down.
CGGTGCTCACGGCCGAAGGCGAGGCCACGACCGATCCGCGCAAGGCCGAAATCCTGCTGCCGCTGGGCGGCCCGAAAGGCTCGGGTCTCGGCCTGATGTTCGAAATGCTAGCGAGCGTCCTTGCGACGGCGCCGATTCAGGCACGCGCGCTCGGACCGGAGAAGCGCACCCGGCACACCCAGAACACCGCGATCATTGCCGTCGATATCGCGACATTCCGGCCGCTCGCGGAGTTCACGCACGACGCCGATACGCTTGCGGCGATCATCAAGGCGTTGCCGCGGCAATCCGGCTTTGACGAGATCACGCTGCCCGGTGAGCGCTCAGGACGGACCGAAGCGGCGCGCCGAAAAACCGGTATCCCCATCCCGCCCAAGCTGTGGGACGAACTTGAAACAATCGCCAAGGCCAACTCGATCAAGATGCCGGCACTCTTCTCCGCACCCGCGACGTGAAGCGGAGGGCGGAGGGGCTACGCCTCCGCCAGCCGCAAACCGATGAGGCGGTCGAGCGTCGCGTGATCGGAGAGCAATGCGTCCGAGGCGGCGCTATGGACGATGCGGCCGCGCTCGACCACGAGGGCTGTTTGCGTCAACGCCAGCGCGATCTCGACGTGCTGCTCGACGAGAATGAAGGCGTTGGAGCCTTCGCTGGTCATCTTGCGGATGGCCGCGGTGAGTTCTTCGACAACGATGGGCGCCAAGCCTTCGAGCGGCTCGTCAAGCAGAAGCAGCGCCGGATTCGTCATCAGCGCGCGCGCGATCGCCAGCATCTGCTGTTCGCCGCCGGATAACTGATTGCCGAGATTGCGCCGGCGCTCGGCGAGACGCGGAAAAAGCTCGTAGACCGCCGGCAGGTCCCAACGGCCGTCGCGCGCCGCGACGTTAAGATTTTCCTCGACGGTGAGCGTCGCAAATATCTCGCGCTCTTGCGCCACCCAGCCGATACCGGCGCGAGCGCGGCGATGCGGCGCCTGCCGGGTGATGTCCTCGCCGCGCCACCTAATGTGGCCGCGGCCGATCTGTGTGTAGCCCATGATGGTGAGAAGTAGCGTCGATTTGCCGACGCCATTGCGGCCCAGCACGGCGAGGCTGCCGCGCTCGGGCAGGTCGAACGAGACGCCGTCGAGCACCACGGCGGAGCCGTAACCGGCGCGGACATCGGCAAGCGAAAGCAGCGCCTCAGACATGGCGGGTTTTTCCGAGATAAACCGCGCGCACTTGCGGATCGGAAGCGATCTCCTGCGGCGTGCCTTCGAGGAGAACGCGCCCGCCGACCAGCACGATCACGCGGGAGGCAAAGCGAAACACGAGCTCCATGTCGTGCTCGATGAAGAGCACGGTGATGTCGCGCGACAGGCCGGCGATGGCTGCGAGCAATCCCTGGCTTTCGTCGCGCGGCACGCCGGCCGCCGGCTCGTCGAGCAACAACACTTTCGGCCGGGTCGCCAGCGCCAGCGCGATTTCGAGGAGACGCTGCTGGCCGTAGGCGAGTTCGCGGGTCAGCCGATGGCAGACCGGAGCCAGCGTCAGCGACGAGAGGATGTCGTGGGCTTCGTCGATCTCATCGCGATAGGCGGTGAGCCGCCGCCACCATGTTGGCGCGACATTGCGCCGTTCGCACACCGCCAGCGTCACCGATTCGAGCGCGGTGAGATGAGGAAACAGCGAATTGATCTGAAAGGTACGGACGAGGCCGCGCCGCACGCGCTGCTCCGGTGCGAGGGCGGTAATGTCGTCGTCGCCGAGAACGATGCGGCCGGCGTCGGGACGCAGCATGCCGGTCATGAGATTGATCAGCGTGGTCTTGCCGGCGCCGTTTGGCCCGATCAGCGCGTAACGCACGCCGGCCGGCAGCGTCAATTCGATGTCGGAGGCGACGACCAGCGAACCGAAGCTCTTGTTCAGTCCGTGTGCGGCGAGGGCGGTCTCGCTCACGGTTCGCCCTTCGTGCGCCGCGCCAGCAGCGACAGTCCGCCAAGAAGACCGTTCGGCATGATCATGACGACGGCAATCAGCAGAAGGCCGATCCAAAAATACCAATATTGCGGATTGAGACCGGAAAACTGGTCGCGCGCCACCATGTAGACGACGGCACCGACAATCCCGCCATAAAGCCGGCCAGTGCCGCCGAGGATCAGCATCACCAAAACGTCGGCCGAGCGCTGAAAGCCGAGCGTTTCGAGGGAGACCGTCTCTGTCGTTTGCGCCAATAGGGCGCCGGCAATGCCGGCAATGCTGGCGGCGATGGTGTAGATCGTCCGGATGTGCGAGCGCGTCGGCGCGCCGATGGCCGTCATCCGCTGTGTGTTTTCGCGAATACCGCGCAACGCCAGGCCGAACGGCGAATGGATCAGCCGCCGCGCCACCAGGAAAATCAGAAACAGCGTGGCGAGCGCATAGCTGTAGGCGGTGTAGCCATAAAGATCGAAATGAAATGCGCCGAAGATCGGCCATATATGGACGCCCTGGAGACCGTCGAAGCCGCCGGTGAGCCAGCTTGCGCTGTTTGCCGCCTCCGCCAGCACCAAACCGATGCCGAGCGTGATCATGATCAGCGCCAAGTGGCGAAATCGTGCGATGATGAAACTCGTAAGATAGCCGAAAAGTCCTGCCACCAGTGCCGCAGCCGCCAAGCCGGTGAGCGGCTCGCCCCAGCCCCACGTGGACATGAGCCCCGCCGTATACGAGCCGACGCCGAAATAGGCGGCGTGGCCAAGCGATATGATGCCGGAAAAGCCGAGGATGAGATCGAGCGACAGCGCGAACAATCGCGGCGATCGCGATCTGGCTCGCCAGCACGAGATAGTCAGGCGTAAGGACGAACGGCAGCAGCGTGGCGAGCCAGAAGGCGATCTCGCCCCAACGCCAGCGGATTTGATCGCGCAGGAACTCGTGCGGACCGGCAATCGTCTCGACCGTCACCGCCTAGCGCCTCCCGAACAGGCCGGTCGGCCGCCACATCAACAGCACGATCATGACGAGATAGATCAGGAATGCGCCGATGGCCGGTACGTAATATTTACCGGCAATGTCGCTAACGCCGAGCAGCACGGCGGCGGCGAACGAGCCGGCGATCGAGCCCAGACCGCCGACCGATACGACGATCAGCACGTAGATCAGGTAGGTCAAGGCGAACGAGGGATCGAGGCCGACCATCTGGATGGCAAGCGCGCCGCCGAGCCCGGCCAGTCCGCTGCCCAGCGCGAAGGTGATGGCGAACAGGCCGTCGACGTTGATGCCGAGGCCGCGCGCCATGCGCTGGTTGTTCACCGCCGCACGCACCTGCGCGCCGAAGCGCGTCGCCTCCAGTCCGACGATGAGCGCGACGGTGATGGCAATGCGATGGCGATGAGGAATAGCCGATAGACGGCGAAGTTCAGCCCCGCGTAATTGATCGAGCCGCTCAAATACGCGGGCAAATGCACTGGCTGCTGATCCGTGCCGTAGATGTAAGCCGCCCCCGCGATCGATACGAAAACGATGCCGATCGTCAAAAGGCACTGCTCAAGGTCGCTGGCGTGATAAAATCGACGGAAAAACACGCGCTCCAGAATGACGCTTGCCGCCGCCGCGGCGACGAACGCAACCGGCAGCGTTGCGAAGAACGGCCAGCCGAATGCGTTCATCAGCGTGACGGCGACGTAGCCGCCGAGCATGGCGAAGCTGCAATGCGCCAGGTTGACGAAATTCATCATCCCGAGCGTCACCGACAGCCCGACCGACAATAGAAACAACAGCATCCCGTAAGCGAGGCCGTCGAACAGCACGCCGAAAACAGGGGGCATGGCCGGCAGCCTCAGGGATTCTATTGCCGCATCACTTCTTCATGTGTTCCGGGTCTTTGACGTTCGCCACCTTGTCGAACTCGACATTGCGCAACTCGTTGCCGACCTTCTCGACGCGGCGAATATAGACGGTTTGTACGACGTCTCGCGTTTCCGGATCGATGCTCATCGGTCCGCGTGGGCTTTCCCAGCTCATCCCCTTGGCGGCCGCGATCAGCGAGTCGCCGTCGGCCTTGCCGCCGGTTTTCTTCAGTGCCGCATAGATGAGATGCATGCCGTCGTAGCCGCCGACCGAGAAGAAGTCGGGATTACGATGGAAGTCCTCGTTGTAGGCTTTCACGAACGCCTTGTTCATCGCGGAATCATGATTGAAGTCGTAGTTCGCAACAGTGATGATGCCGAGCGCTCCGTCGCCCATGCTCTTGAGCGCGCTCTCCGAGGCGAGGGCGTCCTGTCCCAGAATCTTCGTCTTGGACGTGTCGATCCCGCGCTCGGCCAGCGCCTTGCCGACTGCGGCCGGCTGTGCGCCGCCCGGCACCCAGATGTAAATCGCATCCGGGTTCAGGTCCTTGGCGCGCTGGACGAAGGCGGAGAAATCCGGATTCGCCACGGGGAAGCGGACCGAGCCGACGATTTCGCCGCCCCCGTCCTTGAAGCCTTTCTGGAACCAGGTCTCGGCGTCGATGCCGGGGCCGTAATCCGAGACCATCGTGTACACCTTTTTGATCCCGTTCTTGGCCGCCCATGTCCCGAGCGTGTAGTTCAATTGGGGTGTCGTCGATGATGTGCGCGCGATGTAGGGCGACTTGGTCGTGATGACCGACGTCGCCGCATTCATGACCACCATGAACTTTTTTGCTTCCGCCGAAACGTCAGCGGCCGACAGCGCGTTCGGCGTCAGTATGAAGCCGCCGAGAACGTCGGCGTGGTCGCGCACGATCAGCTCTTGTGAGAGGCGCTTGGCGACATCCGGTGCGATGCCGCCGGTATCCTTGCGGATCAGCTCGATCTTCTTGCCGGCAACGCTGTCGCCATTTTGCTTTACGAAGAGCTTGATCGCGTTGTCCATCTGCGTGGCGGTGTCGGCGAATTGGCCGGAATACGGCATGACGAGGCCGATCTTGAGCGAATCCTGCGCGCTGGCCGGACCGGCTCCGAACAGCGCCAGGGCGAGGCCGGCAAGCCCCATGAGGCCGCTTGATAATTTTTGCATTGCTTCCTCCCAGTTCTCGTAATGCATTGGCTCTTTTCGGGGCATATCCTGGTTCAGGTTGGTCCCAAGTGCAACGCGTGCTTAATGTCGCGGGAGAGTGGGCCGCAGCCCCCCAATCGTCTGGTGGGCCGGGGAGGAAAGCTGGTGAACCTGTGCGAACCGCAAAGTTCGTTGAGTACGGCTCTGGCTAAGGTCGGGGCACTGCTCAACCCGCGCAATGTCGTGATCGTCGGCGCGAGCGATGCGCCGACAAGCTGGGCCATGCGCTCATTCCAGAATCTTCAGCGCCATCGCTTTCCTGGCGCAATCTACCCGATCAATCCGCGCCGCGACCGCGTGTGGGACATGCGCTGCTATCACGCGTTTGACGAGCTGCCCGAACCGCCGGACCATGTCGTGGTGGTCATCCCGGCGCCGCACGTGCCGGAGACGCTTGCGCGCCGCGGCCAAAGCCGGCGCGCGCAGCGCGACGGTCTTTTCATCGGGCTTCGGCGAAGCCGAGGACCCTGCGGCCAAGGCGCTGGCGCAAACATTGACGAAGGTCATCGCGGAAACCGGGCTCGCCGTTTCGGGGCCGAACTGCATGGGCAACATTCACGCGCCGGCGCAGTTCATGACGCTGACCGACGAGCGGCCGCATCGAATAGCCGCCGGGCCGGTCGCCATCGTCGCTCAATCCGGCGGTCTCGCCATGGCGATCAAGCGCACGCTGGAGGAGCGGGGCATTCTCACATCCTCGATGGTGACCTCCGGCAACGAGGCGGGACTCACCACAGCCGACTACATCGCCTATTACGCGACCCTGCCGCACGTGCGGGTCATTGTCTCGTATCTCGAGGCGGTGAAGGACATGGAGCAGATGCGCGCCGCCTGTACGATGGCGCGCCGCGCCGGCAAGCCGGTGATCGTGCTCAAGCTCGGTGCGTCGGCCGAGGGACGTGCGGCGGCGCTGTTGCATACCGGTGGCGCAGCCGGTCCGATGGAGGCATTCGACGCGCTTGCCGCCGAGGCCGGCATCATCCGCGTGCGCACCCTCGACGACATCGTCGAAGCCGTCGAATATCTGATCCACGTGCCGCTGCCGAGTGGCGCCAATCTCGGCAGCATCACCTTTTCGGGCGCGCTGCGCGGCTTGCTGCTCGACGGCGCTGCAGCGAATGGCCTGACCTTCCCCGCGCTTGCGGCGGCGACACGCAAACGGCTTGAAGCCGTGCTTGGTGTCGGCACCATCATCGGCAATCCGCTCGATTCCGGTTTTGCCGGGCTTGGCAGCAAGGAGGTCTATATCGAATGCGTCGAAGCGATGCTCGACGATCCTTCGATCGACATTCTGCTCCTGCAGGAGGAATTGCCGCGTGGACCGGGCTCGGAACGCAAGGAAGCCAATCTCCACGCCGTCAACGCGCTCGCACCGCACACCAAAAAACCGATCGTGCATGTGACGATGATCTCGCACGGTCTCACCGATTACAGCCGGGCGCTGCGCGAGCAACTGCCGCATATCGGCTTCATGCAGGAGGTCGACAAGACGTTGCGCGCGGTGCGTGCTATCGCCACTTACGCCGAGCGCGCTCGGGCCGCCGCAACCTGAAAAAGCTATGCGCCCGCTGATCTTGTCTCGCGGCGGCATCACCTGTTCAATAAACCTGCCAAACACACAAAGGGAGAAGACCAATGGCCGCCGCCAAGAAATACGAAGCCATCGCCGTCGAAAAGGATCACGGCATCACCTGGCTGATGATCAACCGGCCTGACAAGCGCAATGCCATGAGTCCACAGGTCCACCTCGAGATGGACGAGACGCTCGACGAGCTTGCGGTCGATCCGGAGACTCAAGTCCTGGTGCTCACCGGGGCGGGCAATCAGGCGTTCTCCGCCGGCCAGGACATCAAGCTTTATTTCCGTGCCAATGCGGGCGACGCCGCAGCGCGTCACAAGCTGCGCCGCGCTTCGAACAACTGGCGCTGGCAAAAGCTCTCGACCTTTCCGAAACCCACCATCGCGATGGTCAACGGCTACTGCTTCGGCGGCGCGTTCACGCAGGTTTCCGCGTGTGATATCGCGCTTGCCGCCGATGACGCCATGTTCGGCCTCTCGGAGGTCAATTGGGGCATCCTGCCCGGCGGCATCGTGTCATGGAACGTGGCGCAGACGATGAATTATCGTGATGCGCTTTATTACGCGATGACCGGCGACTCGTTCGACGGCAAGCAGGCGAAGCAAATGGGTTTCGTCAACTTCTCCTACCCCAAGGAAAAGCTGCGCGAGGAGACGGTCAAGCTCGCCAAGAAACTGATGGAGAAGAGCCCAGCGGCGCTGCGCTATACCAAAGAGGCGGTTCGCGCCGTGCGCTTCATGAATGAGCCCCAGGCGCAGGATTATCTCAATGCCAAGAGCGACGCGCTGCGCTACAACGACAAGGAAAATAGCCGCGAGGAAGGCATGAAGCAGTTCCTCGACGAAAAGAGCTATCGTCCCGGCTACGGCCATTTCAAGCGCAAGCGGGCGAGTGCGTAAGTTCGTCATCATTCCCCTCCCCAGTGGGGAGGGGAACTGATGAGTGGTGCGACTGATTAGTGGTGCATATGGATCGGCAGCAGACATCCGGCACGATTGACGAGGACGAGGTCGCGCGGTTCTCGCGGCTCTCGCACCAGTGGTGGGATGCACGCGGGCCGATGGCGGCGCTGCATAAGTTCAATCCGGTGCGTCTGGCCTATATCCGCGATCGTGTGGCCGAACATTTCGGCCGCGATCCGAAGCGGCTCGACAGCCTCGCCGGACTGCGCATCCTCGACATCGGCTGCGGCGGCGGGATTTTGTCGGAACCGCTGGCGCGGCTCGGCGCGGCTGTCGTCGGGGCCGACCCGTCCGAAACCAACATCGCGGTGGCGAAGGAACACGCCGCGCAATCGGGTCTCGCGATCGATTATCGCAGCACCACCGCTGAGGCGCTCACAGAAGCGGGCGAAACCTTCGATGTCGTGCTGGCCATGGAAGTGGTCGAGCATGTCACGGATGTCGGCCTGTTCGTCGGCCTTGCCGCCGCGCTGGTGAAGCCCGGGGGCATCATGATCATCGCAACGCTCAATCGCACCATGAAGAGCTTCGCGCTGGCGATCGTCGGTGCCGAATACGTCTTGCGTTGGCTGCCGCGCGGCACCCATCAGTGGGAGAAATTCATCACGCCCAACGAGCTCGAGATCGCGATCGAGCAAAGGGGAATGGAAATCACCGAGGAGACTGGCGTGATCTACAATCTGTTCGCCGATCGCTGGCAGCTCTCCACCGACATGGATGTGAACTACATGGTCGTCGCGGAAAAGGCGGCCTGATGATCTCTGGCTCCCTCTGGGCCGTTTTCACCGTCATCGCCGCATTTGCCCAGACCGTCCGCAACGCCATGCAGCGTGAGCTGACCGGCAGCCTCGGCACCGTTGGCGCAACCCATGTGCCGTTTTCTGTTCGGCTTTCCCTTTCGCGCTGTTGTTTCTCGGCGTGTTGTCGTGGTGGACCGGCGCGCCGCTGCCGCGGCCTGGGCCGAAATTCTGGCTGTGGGTCATCGACGGCGCCTTTGCGCAAGTCGCCGCCACGGCTTTGATGCTCGCCGCAATGAACGAGCGCTCGTTCGTCGTCACCATCGCGTATATCAAGACAGAGCCGATCCAGGTTGCGATCTTCGGCCTGATTTTCCTGGGCGATGCGGTGACGTGGCCGATGATGACGGCGATCCTGATCGCCACCGCCGGCGTCATCGTGATGTCGACAAAGCCGGGGGCCAAGGCCGGCGGCATCAAGCCGACGCTGCTGGGTCTCGCGGCCGGCGGCATGTTCGCGCTCTCGGCGATCGGCTTCCGCGGCGCGATCCTCGATCTCGCGCTGCCGAATTTCGTCATGGCCGCCACCTACACGCTCGTGGCCGGAGTGGCGATGCAGGCCGTGGTGCTGTCGCTTTATCTGTGGCTAAGGAACCGTGCCGTGCTGATCGCGATCGTGCACGCCTGGAAGCCGTCGCTGTTCGCAGGCTTCATGGGGGCAGTTGCTTCGCAATTCTGGTTTCTCGCCTTTGCGCTCGCAACGGCCGCAAGCGTGCGCACGCTCGCGCTGATCGAAGTTCTGTTTGCGCAGCTTATCGCGCGCTTTGCTTTTCACCAGAAGACCAGCGCGCGCGAAGCCGTCGGCATGGTGCTGGTCGTTGGCGGGGTCGTGCTGCTGATCTTGGTGCACTGAAAGGTCTTTTCACCGCCACCAAGCGGGGCAGCGAAAGCACTCAGTTCATTTCGTCCGGCAGAATTGGCAGCGGATGAAATTCGATCCCTTCCTCGTGCAGCGCCTTGGCTTCATCCGGTGAGGCTTCGCCATAAATCGAGCGATGCTCGGTTTCGCCATAGTGAATTTTTCGCGCCTCTTCGGGAAAGCGGGCGCCGACGTAATTCGCGTTCTTGGTAACGTGATCGCGCAGCTCTTTGAGCTTCTGGCGCAGCTCTCGCTCCTGCGACGACATGATCGCGATAGGGGTCTTCGCGGCCGGTACGGGCGCCGGCGCCGCTGGCGGCGATGCCGTGGGAGTTGGAGGCTCCGGCGCGTCGGCGCGTGCGAGTCGCGGCGCCATCATCGCCTTCTCCACCTTGGCCGAGCCGCATATCGGGCAGGTGACGAGGCCACGCTTCGCCTGCTTGTCGTAGGCGGCAGAATTCTGAAACCAGCTTTCGAACGTGTGGCCTTGCTCGCAGTTGAGGGCGTAACGGATCATTCCGAGCCTCGTACTGCATGCAGGTAGGTCGGCTCTGCGAGCGGTTCGACCAACTCGAAGCGGCGGCCGTGATGGAGCGATGGCACCCGCCCGCGTGCGGTCGCGACCTCGGCGGGATCAATCTCGGCAACGATCACGCCGGGCTCCGTGCCGCCTTCGGCGATGATGCGGCCCCACGGATCGATGACCAGTGAATGGCCGAACGTATCGCGGCCGTTCTCGTGCCTGCCGCCCTGCGCAGCAGCAAACACGAAACAGCCGTTCTCGATCGCGCGCGCGCGCAGCAGCACGTGCCAGTGCGCCTCGCCGGTCTGTTTGGTGAAGGCGGACGGCACGGCAAGAAACGAAGCGCCCGCCTCGGCAAGCGCGCGATAGAGCGCCGGGAAGCGGAGATCGTAGCAGATGGTCATACCAAGCCGGCCCCAGGGCAGGTCGGCGACGACGGCGACTTCGCCGGCGCGGTAATTGTTGGACTCGCGGTAGCTTTCACCGCCGGCGAGATCGACGTCGAACATGTGAATCTTGTCGTAGCGCGCGACGATTTCGCCCTTGCGGTCGATCAGAAACGAGCGGTTCACCGCCTTTTCGGGCGAAGCCTTGATAGCGAGCGAGCCGATATGGACGTAGATCGCATGCTGGCGCGCGGCCTCGCGCAAGGCAGCCAGCGTCGCATCGTCTTCCTCGGCAACGATTTTCGCGAACAGACGATCGCGTTTGATCTCCAGAATGTTGGTCATTTCCGGCGTCAGCACGTAGTCGGCGCCGGCGCGTTTGGCCTCGTCGATCGCCGGCAGCGCCGCCTGCAAATTGGCTTGCGGCTCCAACCCGGAGCGCATCTGAATGAGACCAACCTTGAAGGTCGAGGCATTTGCTGTGCTCATGCCGGCTATCCGTGCGCCTCGGCGAGGAGCGGATCGAGCTTGCCGGCCTGATCGAGCGCATAGAGGTCATCACAACCGCCGACATGCGTCTTGCCGATAAAAATCTGCGGAAACGTGGAACGTCCGTTTGCGCGCTCGATCATTTGTTGTCGAATCGCATGATTCCCCGAAGCATCGATCTCACGGAACGTCACCCCCTTCTGGGACAGCAACTCCTTGGCGTCCTGGCAGTAGGGGCAATATCGAATGGTGTAGATATCGACGGTAGCCATGATGATGCGTAAATTTTATCAAATGCTTATATGGACGTTCGGGCCGGGTCGGCAACCCTGGCGAAGATCAGGACGTCGACGTTCGCGGCACCCGCGCGCAGGAGTGCCTGCGCGCAACCCTCGACCGTAGCGCCGGAGGTCAGCACGTCATCGACGAGGACGAGCCGCCGGCCCGCGACCTCAACCTTGCCCTCCGCCGGCACGCGAAAGGCGCCCTGCACGTTGGCGGCCCGCTGGGTGCGGGATAACCCAACCTGCTGCGCCGTAGGCTTAACGCGTTTGAGGGCTGTCGAAGCCACCGGCACGCCGCTTTCGGCCGATATAGCCGCCGCCAGGATGGCCGACTGGTTGAAGCGCCGGGCCCATCGCCGGCGCCAGTGCAGCGGCACCGGCACCAGGGCATCAGCGTCGGCCAGGAGATCCCGCCCGGCGTTGGCGAGCCAGCGGCCCATCAGCGGCGCAAGCTCGAGCCGGTCGTTATATTTGAGGCCGTGCACCAGGGAGCGTGAAATCTCGTCGAAGCGGACCGCAGCGCGGGCGCGGTGATAGGCCGGCGGATCGGCAATCGCTTCCATGGACAGGATGCCCGGACCCGGGTCATAGACGAAGGGAATGCCGAGCCGCTCGCAATAGGGGCGGGTAATGAACGAGAGTTTCGACCAGCAAGCGGGGCAAAGACCCTTGCCCTCGACCGGTTCGCGGCAAGCGGCGCACAGCGGCGGCAGCGCGAGATCAAGCGCCGCGCGCCAAACCGAGCGTGCCGCATTCGCGGCCTGTTGCAAATGCGATGGACGTAGAATGATCGCCGACAACCCCATGCCCGTACGCTACCGTCCCGCAAGCGGCTTGTCATCGCCGCAGACGTGAGGCGAACACCGATGGCCGACAGCGCAACATCATCGGGCGTCACACCGAACGCGCTGCTGTTCGACCGCGCGTTGCTGCGCCATCGCCGGCGGCGGGCGGCGATGTCGGGAGCCGCGACTTTCCTGCTCGATCGGGTCGCCGAAGATCTCGCGGAGCGGCTCGCCGTGGTGCTGCGCCGCTTCGACCTCGCGATCGATCTCGGCACGCCGGGAGAAGCGCTGCGCAGCGCACTTACCCGGCTCGGATCAGTCGGAACGATCGTGGCCGCCGGCACCGCGCCCCGGACCGCAAAATTCGTCGCCGCCGACGAGGAGGCGCTGCCGTTTCGTGACTCCTCGCTCGATCTCGTGGTGTCGGCGCTGGCCTTGCAGTTCGTCAACGATCTCCCTGGGACGCTTGTGCAAATTCGACGGGCGCTCAGGCCCGATGGCTTGTTTCTTGCGGCGCTGCTCGGTGGCGACACGCTGACCGAGTTGCGTCAATCTTTCGCCGCCGCCGAAAGCGAGGTCGAAGGCGGTATCTCGCCGCGCGTTGCGCCATTCGCCGATCTGCGCGATCTCGGCGCACTGTTGCAGCGCGCCGGATTTGCCTTGCCGGTCGTCGATGCCGATCGCCTCACCGTCCGCTACAACTCGGCGTTCGACCTGATGCACGATCTGCGGCGCATGGGAGCCACGAATGCGCTTCTTGCGCGCCGCCGCACGCCGCTCAAGCGCGCCACACTCATGCGGATGGTCGAGGATTACGCGGAGCGATTCGCGGACGCGGATGGGCGAGTACGCGCGACGTTCGAGATTGTTTTTCTAACGGGCTGGGCGCCGCACCCCGATCAGCAGCAACCGCTCAAGCCGGGCTCGGCGAAGGCGCGGCTCGCCGATGCGCTCGGCACTCGGGAGGTGTCGACAGGAGAGAAGGCTGGTCGTAGAGCAACATAACGATCGTATTTATTTGAACGCCGAAGAAACGCTGGTGAACATGCCGTTGACGGTCGAGCCGAGGCTCATCACGGTGGCCGCGATGGCGATGGCAATGCCCGACGCGATCATCGCATATTCGATGGCGGTGGCGGCGCGGTCGTCGCGTAAGAAACACGATAGGATCGTGATCATCATCGAGAGCTTGAACATGGTCTTCCGCCTTCTGGCTACGATCATCATAAAAGGGTCGTGAGGTGCGAAATCAGCGGTTCGTCGGCAGGCGGCATCGGATAGTGCCGCAATTCGTTCGGTCGCACCCACTTGAGCCGCTGTCCTTCTTTCGCTTCGACAATTCCTTCCCAACGCCGGCAGACATAGAGAGGCATGAGAAGATGGAAGTCGGTATAATTGTGACTCGCAAAGGTGAGTGGCGCGAGGCACTCTTCCTTGACGACGATACCGAGTTCCTCCTTCAATTCGCGGATCAGGCTCTGTTCCGGTCGTTCGCCCGACTCGAGCTTGCCGCCGGGAAACTCCCATAACCCCGCCATCGATTTACCTGCCGGGCGCTCCGCGATGAGCACACGGCCGTCGGTATCGATGATGGCGCAGGCGGCAACGAGAACAAGTTTGACGCTCACGACCGCCTCAATCTAAGCAACGGTTGGTAAAGGCACGTTCAATGCAATTGTTCACATCGCTGGAATTGGCGCAATGGTTAGCGGCTGACTAATGACACCACGCAGTCTTGCCGATGCTTCACGGCTGAAACACACTCTTCAGTGCGATGTTCATCTGTCAGCTGCCGTTAACTGCGATAGTCGCCGTTGATCGCGACATACTCTTTGGTCAGATCGCAGGTCAGCACGCGGTCACGGCCTTTGCCAAGCCCGAGCGCAACCTTCAGCGTGATCTCGGGCTTCTTCATCACGGCAGAAACGGTCGCTTCATCGTAGTCAGGGTCGCGCGCACCTTTGTGCGCGACGCGGATACCGCCGAACCAGATCGCCAAACGGTCGCGGTCGGCAGGCTCGCCGGCCTTGCCCACCGCCATGACCACGCGGCCCCAATTGGCGTCCTCGCCGGCAATCGCTGTCTTGACCAGCGGCGAGTTGGCGATCGACAGCGCGATGCGGCGCGCCGATTGTTTCGAGGCGGCGCCCTCGACCACGATTTCCAGAAGCTTACGCGCGCCTTCGCCATCGCGGGCCACCTGCTCGGCGAGATTGGCAAGGACGTGGTTGAACGCTTTGCGGAACGGCACGAGGCGTGGGTCGTTGGCGCGGGCGATGCGAGGCGCCTTGGCGGCTCCGGTCGCGAAGGCGAGAAGCGTGTCCGACGTCGAGGTGTCGCCATCGACGGTGACGGCATTGAACGTGTCGACCACGCCCTCCCGCAGCAGCGCTTGCAAAGCCGGCGCCGCGATCGGCGCATCGGTGAATACAAAAGCGAGCATCGTCGCCATGTCGGGTGCGATCATGCCCGCGCCCTTGGCGAAGCCGTTGATCGTGACCTTGGTTCCGGCAAGGCGCGCAGTCGCTGTTGCGAGCTTTGGGAACGTGTCGGTGGTCATGATCGCTTGGGCGGCTTCGCCGTAGGCGTCCGCTGTCGCGGCGTCGACAAGCTTCGCCATGACGCCGTCAAAGGCTTGGGCCGGGAGCGGCTCGCCGATCACGCCGGTCGAGGCGAGGAACACCTCCGAGGTTTTGCAGCCCACGGCGCCAGCCGCGAGTTTCGCCGTAAAGGCGCAGGCCTCGCGCCCGCTTTTGCCGGTGAACGCATTGGCGTTGCCGGAATTGACCACGAGCGCGCGAGCGCGGACCCCCTTGAGCCGCGCCCGGCACCATTCGACTGGCGCCGAGGGGCACTTCGAGCGCGTGAAGACGCCGGCGACGCTTGTCCCTTCGTCGAACACGGCCAGCATCACGTCGGTGCGGCCTTCGTAGCGGATCCCAGCGGCAGCGGTCGCAAGCCGCACGCCGGCGACCGCCGGCATGTCGGGAACGGATGTGGGGGCGAGGGGTGAGATTGTTGAAGACACTGGCCAAACTCGCGGGTTCGTTATGGCCGGGCTTGCCCCGACCATCTACGTCTTTGAGGTGCCTGTTTTAAAGACGTGGATGCCCGGCACAAGGTTTATGCTCGGGCCGGCCAGAGGCCGGACCCGTGTGCCGGGCGTGACGAATCAGAGGTTCGTCACTTCTTCGCCGGGGCAGCCGGATTGAGGGCGGAAGGGTCCGTCACCGGATTTTTGTCGAGGCGTTCGATGTTGGCCGCGGCACGCAATTTGTCGACCAATTCCGCCTGCGCGCGGTGGGCGACATAATTCGCGAGCTGGGGTTTGACTTCTTCGAATGTCGGGGTCGGCTTGGTGCGCTTATCCTCGACCACAATTACGTGCCAGCCGAATTGCGTATGCACCGGGTCGGAAATCTGGCCCTTGTCGAGCTTGAACGCGACTTCGGAGAATTCGGGCACCATCTGGTCCTTGGTGAAATAACCGAGATCGCCGCCTTCGGCGGCACCGGGATCTTTCGATTTCTGCTTGGCCAGAGTTGCGAAATCCGCGCCCTTCTTCAGCTCGGCGATGATTTCTTTGGCCTCCGCTTCGGTGGGAACCAGGATGTGGCGCGCGTGAACTTCCTGTTCTGGCGCTGCCTGCTTGACGGCTTCGTCGTAGACCTTGTGCATGGCCTCGTCGGACACGGCCGCCTTGCCGGTGTCCTGCAGCATCGCTTCCATCAACACTCTGTTGTGATCGAAATCGAGCCGGCGTTTGACATCGTCGCGATCGGCCAGTTTCTGCTGTTGGGCAGCCTGGGCCAGCACGATCACGTCGGCCAGATAGGTGATGAGGTAATCGCGTTTCTGGTCCGGCGACATGGCCGGCATGTTGCTTCCGATCTCTTCCTCGGCGAATGCCAGGTCGTTGACGTGGATTTCGACGCCATTGGCGCGAGCCACGACCGGATTGGAATCCTCGGCCCGGGCTCCGATCGGTGCGCAGAGCAATGCAGCGAGGGTGAGCGCGCCGAGCGCGCGGGTGATGGGCAGGCGGGGGGAGGCCATGGAAGCGTTCCTTTTGGATCGTGAGGTTGCCGGACCAACTGGTCGCCGGACGTACGGCCGGACGCGGGGTTACACCAGTGGTCTGGTCGCCCTTCGGTTGGCCGCGCCTTCTTGTCGGGCGCGAAATCTGGCGCGGACACTCGCCAAATCGGCAGCGATTGGCAATGCCAAAATCGCATCGCCGCTTAACGAGCGCGTGAAGCCGCAGGTCACATTGACAAGAAATCCACCCCCTCCTATCTCTCGACCGTGTCCGGGCACTGATGTTGCCTTGCTGAAGCCTGAATAACGCCGCATTTTCCGCTGGTTGGACTTGGCGCCGATCGCAAGGAACCAGAGCATGATCCCGAAAAGTGGGCACCGGTTTTCGGGAAAGATCATGCCAAACCGAACAGCGCTGTGGCCAAGCCCTCCGGTGGAAGGATGATGCGATGATCGGTGCCGTTGCCCGCAAGCTTTTCGGCTCTTCCAACGATCGGCGCATCCGCGCCTACCGGCCGCGCGTCGACGCCATCAACGCTCTGGAAGAGGAACTGGCGCAGCTCTCCGACGAGGCGCTGCGCGCACGCACTGACGAATTCAAGAAGCAACTGGCCGACGGCAAGTCGCTGGACGATATCCTGGTACCGGCTTTCGCCACCGTGCGCGAGGCCGGCAAGCGCACGCTTGGCCAGCGCCATTTCGACGTTCAGATGATCGGCGGCATGGTTCTGCACGAAGGCAAGATCGCCGAGATGAAGACCGGTGAAGGCAAGACGCTGGTCGCGACGCTTCCCGTCTACCTTAACGCCCTCACCGGGCGCGGCGTCCACGTCGTCACCGTCAACGATTATCTGGCCAAGCGCGACGCCGAGTGGATGGGGCAGATCTACAAATTCCTCGGGCTTACCGTCGGCATCATCGTGCACGGCCTTGACGATAACGAGCGTAAGAAACAGTACGATTGTGACGTTACCTACGGCACCAACAACGAGCTCGGTTTCGATTACCTGCGCGACAACATGAAGTACCGGCTCGAGGACATGGTGCAGCGCGGGCACATCTACGCCATCGTCGACGAGGTCGATTCGATCCTGATCGACGAAGCGCGCACGCCGCTCATCATTTCCGGTCCGCTGGACGACCGTTCCGAATTTTACAACACGATCGACGCCTATATTCCGAAACTCGTCAAGGACGACTACGAGCTCGACGAGAAGCAGCGCACCGTCAACCTCACCGAAATCGGCATGGAACGCATGGAGCAATGGCTGCGTGATGCGGGCCAGCTCAAGTCCGATTCGCTCTACGACGTCGAGAACGTCTCCGTCGTTCATCACGTCAATCAGGCGCTGCGCGCCCACAAGCTGTTCCAGCGCGACAAGGACTACATCGTGCGCAACGGCGAAGTCGTCATCATCGACGAGTTCACCGGCCGCATGATGCCGGGCCGGCGCTATTCCGAGGGCTTGCATCAGGCGCTCGAGGCCAAGGAACATCAACCGATCCAGCCGGAAAATCAGACGCTCGCTTCGATCACGTTCCAGAACTACTTCCGGATGTACGAAAAACTGTCCGGCATGACCGGCACGGCATTGACCGAGGCCGACGAATTCCAGGACATCTACAATCTCGAGGTCCTGGAAATCCCGACCAACATGCCGATGGTCCGCATCGACGACGACGACGAGGTCTATCGCACCGCGGCCGAGAAATTCCGTGCCATCATTACTTTGATCGAAGATTGCAAGAAGCGCGGCCAGCCGATGCTGGTCGGCACCACCTCGATCGAGAAATCCGAACAGCTCGCCGAACTGATGCGCAAGGAAGGCTGGGAGCAGCACGACTTCACCGATCCCAACGCGTTCGCCGCGCTTTATTCCGGAGACGAGGGCGCCTCCAAGGCCAAGGTGTTCGCTATCCTCAATGCCCGCTATCACGAGCAGGAGGCGTATATCGTCTCCCAGGCCGGTGTGCCGGGCGCCATTACGATCGCCACCAACATGGCGGGCCGCGGCACCGACATTCAGCTCGGCGGCAACGCCGACATGCGGATCCGCCAGGAACTGGCCGATATCGAGGACCCGCGTGAACGCGACAAAAGTCCGCGCGCCGCTGAAATTCGCGCTCAGATCGCGCGGCTGAAGGAAAAGGCGCTTGGCGCCGGTGGGCTTTACGTGCTCGGCACCGAACGGCACGAAAGCCGCCGCATCGACAATCAGCTGCGCGGCCGCTCCGGACGCCAGGGCGATCCCGGACACTCGAAATTCTTCCTGTCGCTCGAAGACGACCTGATGCGCATCTTCGGCACCGACAAGCTCGACGGCATGCTGACGAAGCTCGGCCTCAAGGAGAACGAGGCGATCATCCATCCGTGGATCAACAAGGCCTTGGAGAAGGCACAGCAGAAGGTCGAGGCGCGCAACTTCGACATCCGCAAGAACATCCTCAAGTTCGACAACGTGATGAACGATCAGCGCAAGGTCATTTTTGATCAGCGCGTCGAGTGGATGCAAGATCAGGCGGTGGCGGATGTCGTCACCGACATGCGGCACAACGTGATCGACGATCTGGTGGCCAAGCACGTCCCGGAAAACGCCTATCCGGAGCAATGGGACACCGCGGGCCTCAAGGAAGAGGTCAAGCGCGTGCTGGCGCTCGATCTGCCGGTCGACGAATGGGCCAAGGAAGAAGGCATCGCCGACGAAGAGATTTTCTCACGCGTCGAGCGCCGCGCCGACGAGCATATGGCGGCGAAAGTCGCGCAATGGGGTTCGGACGTTCTCCGCTACGTCGAGAAACAGGTCCTGCTGCAGACGCTCGACCATCTCTGGCGCGAGCATCTCGTCATGCTCGATCATCTGCGCCAAGTGATCGGTTTGCGCGGCTACGGCCAGCGCGATCCGCTCAACGAGTACAAGGCGGAAGCGTTCAGTCTGTTCGAAGCGATGAGTCAGAGTCTGCGTGAGGCGGTGACGGCGCAGCTCATGCGCGTCGAGATCATGGCGGCTCCGCCGCCCGACCAGCAGTCGGTACCGCTCCCCGCCATGGAGGCGCACAAGATCGATCCGACGACCGGCGAGGACGAAATGGCGCTGGCCATGGCCGGCGCAGAGACGCTCGCCCGTCACGGTATCGGTGCTGGCGCTGCGCTTGGCGCAGGTGCTGCCGTCGGCGCTGGTGTCGCCAGCCAGGCGTCCGCCGCGGCGCGCGCCCCGCAGGCTGCGCCGCGCAATCCGCAGGACCCGACCAGTTGGGGCAAAGTCGGCCGCAACGAAACCTGCCCTTGCGGTTCAGGCAAGAAATTCAAGCACTGCCACGGCCGCTACTCTTAAGCGGGCAGGCCTGCCGGAGGGCGACGTATGGCCCTGGACGTCATCGTAGCGCCCCGGCCGGGTCTCGATTTCAGACTTCACTACGGCCATCACCAGTCGCCGGCGATCCGCGCCGGCGGACTGATTTTCTGTTCGGGCATGCTGCCGATTGATGCGGAGACCGGCGAGCGGATGCACGGCACGCTGACCAGCGAGGCCCATTGCATCTTCAAGAATCTCAAGCTGCTTCTGGAATCCGCCGGTTCGTCGCTCGATCGGATCGTGCAGGTGCACGCGCTGATCTATGACAGCATCGAGTACGACGTTCTCAACCGGGTGTACCGCCACTATGTCGGTCATGGTCCGCCGGCCCGTACTGTCTGGACCGCGCAAAGCGAAGCTGGTTTCAAGATTCAGCTCGACGTGGTGGCGGCCGCGTAGCCGGTGCTGCGCCAAGATTTTCAGGGGGCGCGAAATCATGACACTGAAACGGGCGATTGTTGCTCCGCCAGTACCAGGGCTGGACGTCGCGGTCAGCTTGAACCAGCCGGCATCGACGATGGTAAGGGGCGGTCCGTTCCTGTTCGTTTCGGGCCTTTGCGCGCTCGATCCGGAGACAGGTCAACGCGTCCACGGCACGACGGTGAGAGAAACGCGGCTGATCCTCGCGAACCTGCAGCGAATGCTGGAAGCCGCCGGCTCGTCCATGCAGAAAGTCGTCAAAGTCAACGTCCTGCTCCACAGCATGCTGGAGGCCGTTCCGATGAACGACGTCTACGTAAAATTCTTTTCCGATCCGCCGCCGGCACGCACTGTCTGCGGCGCGCGTCTGCCCGACGGCTGCAAGGTGATCATCGAATGTACGGCGTTGGCGTAAGGCGATGACAGGTAGGCTTTCGCGTTCGGCGATCTTTCCGAAAAACCCGGCGATCCACATTGCCCGGACCGCCAATCTGCCCAACGTGCCTGGTATCCTGGCCGGGGATTACATCTTCCTGTCGGGCATGGGGCCGATCGATCCGGTGACGGGCGAGCGCAATCACGGGCCCATCGCCGAGCAGGTGCGCATCACGCTCGAAAACATGAAGCATCTTTTGGAGTCCAACGGCTCATCGCTGGCGCGCATCGTGCGCGTGCACGTCGTGCTGGCCGACATCGCCGATGTCGAGGCGATGGAAGAGGTCTATCGCGAGTTTTTTCCTGTTGATCCGCCGGCACGCATGGTCTGTTCCATGCAGCTTCGTTTCGGCAACGGCTGCGAGATCGAGTGCGTCGCGCTCGCCGGAGGACAGCCGGCCGAATGATGCGCCCAAGCGAGCGGCGCATCGGCGACGTGCCCAGTCATTCCGGCTTGATGTTCGCGGCCTTGATGATCGGCCACCAGTGCTCGATGTCGGCTTGCAGCAGCGCCGCAAAGGCTTCAGGGGTCTGCTCCTCGGGTCTGGGAAGCTCCTGCCCGAGGCCGGTGAGCCGGGCGCGTACCGCCGGATCGGCCAACGCGATCACGGCGGCGGCGTTGAGCTTGGCGATGATGTCTTTCGGCGTTCCCTTGGGGGCGAGCAGCCCGTTCCAGGTCGCGACGTAAAATCCAGGCATACCCGCTTCGTCGACCGTCGGAATCTCGGGCGCCGCGCCAATGCGCTTTGTTGCGGTGATGGCGTAGCCCTTGATATTGCCGGCGTGGATCTGCGGAACCGACGTTGTCGGATCGGTAATGATCATATCGATGTGCTCGCCGACCAAATCCTGGATCGCAGGCGCGGAGCCTTGGTAGGCGACAAGCTGGGCCTCGGTTGCGGTGAGTTTCAGAAACGACAAAGCGGCAATGTGCGGTGCTGTGCCGATGCCGGCGTGGCCAATGGTGTATTTGCCCGAATTCGCCTTGGCCCAGGCGACGAGGCTCATAAGATCGGTGGCGGGAACCGATTTTCTTGAAAGTACGACTTGGGGAGCACGCGCGCAGAGCACGATTGGCGCGAAATCGGTCTTGAGATCGTAGGAGAGATTGTAGATCGCACCGTTGACGACGTGGGCACTCCAATTCCCGACCTCGATGGTATAGCCGTCCGGAGCCGCACGGGCGACGCGGCCGAGCCCGATGCTGCCGCCGGCGCCGCCGATGTTTTCCAGCACAATCGGCTGGCCAAGCTCTGCGCGCATGCGTTCGGCCACGGTGCGTCCGACAGTATCGGTCGGCCCGCCCGCGGTATAAGGCACGATCATGGTGATCGGGCGTGAAGGGTAGATCTCGGCGTTTGCTTGGCGCGAGATGGCGGCTGCAGCAGCGCCTGCTCCAGCGAGTTGTAGTAATCGGCGGCGGACAATCATCATGGGTATCGCCGGAAAAATCCGACGCATCGCTCAAGAAAACCGGCGCGTTACACTAGCGCCAATTTGAATTGGGTCAAACGCGTTGATTGTCTGACGATTTGATCGGCGCGCGAATTAGCAATCGGAGGCTGGTAAAGGCTATTGAACGCCGCCCCAGCGGCTGTCGAAACTGCCGGCGGGTACGACCGGTTGCGCACCCTTAAGCAAACCGCCGTTTCCAGCCGGCGGAGCAGATGCGCTCGCCTCCTGTTGCGGCTTCGCCTTGAGCTTCGCCGCATCGGCTTCCTGCTCGCTCTTGCGCGGCTCCGATTTGCTGATTTCGGTCTTGTTTGTTTCGGTTTTTGGTCTCGGCCGCAAGCCCGCGGCGGCAGCGGCCACGTGGGTCGATTTAGCTTTCTCAGATGCCGGTTCCGATCCGCGCAGGCCGGACGAATTCGCGGATTCGGCCGTGTCCTTCTTCGAGGCGAACAGGCTGCTGAAGAAGCTGCTGTGACCTTCCGGCTCTGCCGATGCGACGCGGGTCGTATCGCCAGACTTTGAGCCGAACAGCTTGGCAAAGAAGCCGCTCGACTTCGAAGAAGCGACCGAAGATGTCGTTTCAGGCTCGACGTCGTGGTTTCCTGCGCTCAGCGTCGGCGCCGGCATCCCGGGATGCACCGGCGGCGCATGCAGATGGCCATCGGAATCATACGTGGCGGACGGCTGCTCAAGCTTGGCCGCGAACACCCGGTTCATGCCGCCGTCTGTGCCCATGACGATGGGAGCGACCGGCGCATTGACCTTGATCAGTTGGGCAATCTGATAGTCGTCGTTCTTTTCCTTATCCAGCGCCGGTCCGGCGATGTCCTCACGCACCTCGAATGCGGGGCAGCGGCCGGTCGGACTGAAGACGAGCGGCTTGGTCGAGCCCGCCGGCGCCTGGGCATCAAACACGTAGTGACGGTCGCACACATCGACCTTCGGCTCGAGGTGCGACACCATGAAATGGTCGTTGCCTTCCTTGAGCATCTTCCAGAAGGCCATGTTCGGATTGGTACGGTGGCGCGCCAGGTTCGCAGGCGTCATCCGGAACGGGTACGCCTGGACTTGAAATTCCTTTTGGCCGCCCAGGAAGGATTCGCGCGCCAGCGAATAGATTTCTCCGATCTGCTCGTCGGTCATGGCGTAACAGCCGCGCGAGGAGCAATCGCCGTGGATCATCAGGAACGCGCCGGTGCGGCCGTTCGCCTTGTCGTAGGCGTTCGGGAATCCGGTGTTGATGGCGAGATAATAATTGGAGTTGGGATTCATCAGCCCGGGCGTGATCGGATAGAAGCCCTCCGGCGCCTGACGGTCACCTTCTCTGACCTTCGGTCCAAGCTCGCCCGACCAGCGGCAGATCGGATAGACTTTCAGCAATTCGAAACGGCCGCCGGTGTTCTGCTTCCAGACTTCGAGTTCCGACTCTTCCTTGAAGATGCGCACCAGGATCGGCGAATCCTTCGGCATGCCCTTCTGGTCGAGCAGCGCCAGCATCTCCGGCGACAATTCCTTCATCGCGCGGGTGGGCAGCTGATAGACGTCGTCGGTATTGCAGCCGGCAAGCGCCAGCGCGCCGGCGAGAAACGCCGACGTCAAAAGCGCGCGGGGGCTGAGCGCGCGTACAAGGGAGGCGCGGATCAATTCGATACTCCCCGACTGATAGATAATCCCCGTGCCATCACTTGCCTAATCGTTATCCTTAAGAGGTGGCTTTCGCAAGGCAGATTGGCTGGCCCCACAGGTTGACCACGGGCGTCATAAATGAATGGTAAATTTTCTCCAAATTTGCCGCAAAATTTAAATGGAATGGGCTCTTTCCCCGTCTTTTTGCCGGGTCTTCGGGACCACATCTCGATCCGGCACGGCGATGCTCCAGGGCTCGATCCAGGCAATATTGTGGCAAAATCATGTCGATGGCGCGGCTCGCCGGTCTGCCGCGCCTTCGATCATCGCATTGTGCGCCCGATGGCCGAGAATTTCTCCCGGCGCATCCGCAGCACGCCCGCCCGGTCGAGGCTGCGCATTTGGGACAGGGCCGAGCCGATCGCTTCGCCGGTTGCCGCAATCGACGCTTCGGGGTCGCGATGAGCGCCGCCGGTGGGCTCAGGCACGATGGCATCGACGATACCGAAGCGCTCCAGATCTTGCGCGGTGATCTTCATGTTGGAGGCCGCTTCCTGCGCCTTCGCGGTGTCGCGCCACAGAATCGAGGCTGCTCCTTCAGGGGAGATGACACTATAGATCGAGTGCTCCAGCATGATGACGCGGTTGGCACTCGCGATCGCGATAGCGCCGCCGGAGCCGCCCTCGCCAATGATCACCGCCACATTCGGCACGCCGAGCGCGAGGCACGCCTCGGTCGATCGCGCGATGGCCTCAGCCTGCCCGCGCTCCTCAGCGCCGATGCCCGGATAGGCGCCGGCGGTGTCGATCAAAGCGACCACCGGCACGTCGAAGTGGTCGGCCATGCCCATGAGGCGCGCCGCCTTGCGGTAGCCTTCCGGCCGCGCCATGCCGAAATTGTGCTTCAGCCGGCTCTCAGTATCGGAGCCCTTTTCATGGCCGAGGACGCAGACGCTCTCGCCGCGAAAGCGGCCGAAGCCGCCGATGATGGCCGCGTCCTCGCCATGCTTGCGGTCGCCGGCCAGCGGGACGAAATCGGTGATGAGCGCCGCGATGTAATCGACGCAATGGGGCCGCTGCGGATGCCGGGCGACTTGGGTTTTCTGCCATGGCGTCAAGTCGCCATAGAGTTCCTTGAGCGTCTGCCCGGCCTTGATTTCGAGACGGTTGATTTCGTCGACGATTCCAACCGCCTCGCCGTCGGATTGCAGCGCGCGCAATTCCTCGATCTTGGCCTCGATCTCGGCCACCGGTTTTTCGAAGTCGAGATAGCTGCGCATGACGCGAATGACTTGCACCAAAGGGATTGACGGCAAGGCCCGCAAGCGGCGCTAACTCGCCCGCGAAGCGTGCTCAAGTCAAGGAAACGCCGCATACCATAAGAGAGTTCCCAATCAGCCCTGCGCCAGCGGATGCAAATCGCGCACGAGGCTTTTTAGGCGCTCTTCCAGAACATGGGTGTAAATCTGCGTCGTCGAAATATCGGCGTGGCCAAGCAACGTCTGCACTACGCGCAGGTCCGCGCCGTTATGCAAAAGGTGACTGGCGAAGGCATGTCGCAGTACGTGCGGGCTCACCTGCGAGGCGCGCAGCCCGGCAGCCGCGGCAAGACCCTTGAGTTCGCGCGCCAGGTGCTGACGGGTGACGTGACCGCTTTCACCAAAAGATGGAAACAGCCATTTCGATTTGGATTCGCGGTCCGATTGGGCGAGAAGCGCGAGGTAATCCGCCGTGGCGCGCTTGGCCGCGCCATTAAGCGGCACCAGTCGCTCTTTATTGCCCTTGCCGCGCACGACGATGACGCGGGCGTCACGACGCGCGGCGGATGCGGGCAGCGCTACGAGTTCGGAGACGCGAAGTCCCGTCGCGTAGAGCATCTCGACGAAGCAGGCCAGCCGGGCCGCGCGCAGCCGCGCCGGCATCGGTGCCGCTGGATCGATGGCCGTGGCGTGCAACAAGCGATCGACCTCGGCAATCGTCAGCGTTTTGGGGAGTGGGCGAGCGTGCTTGGGGCCCTCGAGCACCGCGGCGGGATCGTCCTTGCGCTGGCCTTCCGCGTAGAGAAATCGGTAAAGCTGCCGGATCGCGGAGAGGCGCCGCGCTACCGTTGCGGCGCTCATGCCGCGGCGCGCCAGCGCGCTCAGGTAGGCCCGAAGATCGTCGGTCGTGGCCGCCGCGACTGATCGTCCAGCTTCCGCCAAAAACGCGGTGAAATCCGCAAGGTCGCGGCCATAGGCGGCAAGCGTGTTCGGCCCGGCGCCGCGTTCAGCGGCCAGCATGTCGAGGTAAAGCGCCACCAGGCGCTCGTCCGATTGCTGCGACGTTCGCGCCGTCCGAGGAGGTCGTTTGCGCACCATTGCCCGTGCCATCCGCGCAGCATGGCACGGCATCCTTAGCGGTTTTTGAAGAACTTATCGGGCGGGATCGACACCGTGATTTCGCGCGGTTTCGGTTGCACGAAATGCGCCAGCGAATATAGACCGCCGTAGACGATCCCGACGAGAATAGCGATGACAGCGAGTAATCGGATCAGGCTTGGCATCGTTTAGTGTCCCGATTCCGAAATTCGCAGGTATTTGCGGGCACATTCTCGTGCGGACTTCGGAATCAAAGGGACACTAGCAAAATCATGATGCTAGTGGAGCTTTGGATTTGACATTCGCTTCGCCAATTCGCGGCTGGGTGGGTAGCGAATGTCAAATCCGCTCCGCTAGTGCTCGCGCTCGTCCATTGGTACCGGAGGACCGGACCGAGTACGATCACGTTCGGCTCAGGCTGGCAACAACCCCGGCGGGAGGGCGCGCAAGCCCGCCGGAGCTTCCGGGCGCAGGGTCGCTGCGGGTAGAAGATAGATGACGGATATTGCGTTGCAAAATAGCGCTCACGCGGCCGGTTTGGCGGCCGAGGTCGTGGCCCTTCTGGGGCGCCGGTCCATCGTGCTGATCGGCATGATGGGTGTCGGCAAATCGTCGATCGGCCGCCGGCTTGCCGCTCGCCTGGGGGTTCCGTTCGTCGACGCCGACACAGAGATCGAGAAGGCCGCCGGGATGAGTATCGCGGACATTTTCGCCCGTCACGGGGAGGCCGATTTCCGCAGTGGCGAGGCCCGCGTGATCGCGCGCTTGCTCGAAAGCGGCCCGCAGGTTTTGGCGACGGGCGGCGGCGCCGTGATGAATGAGGACACGCGGGCCGCCATCAAAGCCAAGGGCATATCGATCTGGCTTTGCGCCGAGTTGGACGTCCTGATGCGGCGGATCAACAAGCGCAAAAATGATCGCCCGCTGCTGCAGACCGCCGACCCTGCTGCCACGCTGCACGCTCTCCTGACAGCGCGTGAGCCGATCTACGCGCTGGCCGATATCACAGTGCAGTCGCGCGAAGTGCCGCATGATGCGATCGTGACGGAAATCATCGCGGCGCTCGCCGCGTTCCTGAACACTCCCGAAGCAGGTGAAGGGAGGGAAAGCGCATGACGGCTCCGATTCGCATCGATCCCACTACTGTCGAAGTCTCGCTCGGCAAACGAAGCTACGACATCGTCATCGGGCGCGGCGTGCTGGCGTCGCTCGGGACCCGCGTCGCCGCGCTGCGACCGGGCGCCAAGACCGTGATCATCACCGACGAAAACGTCGCGCGCCACCATCTGGCTGCCGCCGAAACAGCGCTGGGGCGCGCCGGAGTGGCGACGAGCCGCGTCGTCGTTCCAGCCGGCGAGGCGTCGAAAAGCTTTCGCGTCTTCGAGCAGGTTTGCGAAGCCATCATCGCGTCGCGGATTGAGCGCGGCGATCTTGCAATCGCTCTCGGCGGCGGTGTGATCGGTGATCTTGCCGGCTTCGCCGCCTCGGTGGTGCGGCGCGGACTCGATTATGTACAGGTTCCGACCACATTGCTTGCGCAGGTCAACTCTTCGGTCGGCGGCAAGACGGCGATCAATTCCGCTTATGGCAAGAATCTGATCGGCGCCTTTCATCAGCCTATTCTGGTCGTCGCCGATACCGCGGTGCTCGATACGCTGCCGGAGCGCGAATTCCGTGCCGGCTATGCCGAGGTCGCCAAGTACGGCCTGTTGGGCGACGCCGCCTTTTTCTCCTGGCTCGGAGCGAACTGGCGCGAGGTCTTCGCGGGCGGCAATTCTTCCAAAAGTTTTGCGCGCGAGCACGCCATCGCCATGAGCTGTCGCGCCAAGGCAGCGATCGTGGCGCGCGACGAGCGCGAGACCGGCGAGCGGGCGTTGCTCAATCTCGGCCACACGTTCGGCCACGCGCTGGAGGCGGCATGCGGATTTTCGGATCGGCTGCTGCACGGCGAGGCGGTTGCCGCCGGCATGGCGCTCGCGTTTGCCTTTTCGGCCCGGCAGGGACTTTTGCCCGAGGCCGAGGCTGACCGCGCCATTCGCCATTTGGCGCAGGTCGGTCTGCCCACCGCGCTAGGGGATATTGCGGGCACGCTGCCGGCCGTCGATGGTTTGATGGACCTGATCGCGCAGGACAAGAAAGTGAAGCGCGGAGCGCTCACGTTCATTCTGGTCCGTGGCATCGGCGCCGCGTTCATCGAGACCGGCGTCGATCCAGGTGCAGTGCGCGCATTTCTTCAGGAGAAACTTGCCGAGCGATGAGCAGTCTCGATTGGTGGATCGTCGCGGCAGTCGTGATCTGCCTCCTGGTGTCGGCGTTCTTCTCCGCGAGCGAGACGGCGCTGACGGCGTCGTCGCGTGCCGCGATGATGCGGCTGGAGAAGCAGGGCAATCGCGACGCGATGATCGTCAATCGCCTGATGGCCACCCGGGAACGGCTTCTCGGCGCAATTCTGTTCGTGAACAACCTGACCAATATCGCCGCCTCGACTTTGGCGACGGGCTTGTTGCTCAAAATCTTCGGCCAGGCTGGTGTGCTCTATGCAACGATCGTCATGACGGTGCTCATCTTCGTGCTGGCCGAAGTGCTGCCGAAGACCGCTGCGTTCAACGCGCCCGACCGCATCGCGCTCGCTGTGGCGCGGCCGGTCGAGCGGAGCGTCCGCTGGTTCTCGCCGATCCTCCGCGTCGTCGAATGGCTGGTGCGGCTGATCCTGCGCGCCGTCGGCATGCCGGTCGGCATGATTCATTCGATCCTATCACCGCGCGAGGAGTTGCGCGGCGCCGTCGATCTCATGCATCGCGCCGGCGTCGTAGAAAAGCTCGACCGCGACATGATGGGAGGGTTGCTTGATCTGCGGGAGCTCACGGTCTCGGACGTCATGGTCCATCGCACCAAGATGGTGATGCTCGATGCCGAGGAGCCGCCGCAGAACATCGTCGACGCCGTGCTTGCCGCGTCGGTGACCCGGCTGCCGCTGTGGCGCGGTTCTCCCGACAACATTCTCGGCGTGTTGCACGCCAAGGATCTGCTCCGCGCGCTGCACGCGGCAGGCGGCGATGCTTCGAAGATCGACATCACGTCGATGGCGACGCCGCCATGGTTCGTGCCCGACACCACGCCGCTTTACGAACAGCTGAAAGCGTTTCGTCATCGCAAGACGCCGTTCGCTCTTGTTGTCGACGAATACGGCGAACTGGAAGGCTTGGTCACGCTCAAAGACATCGTCGAGGAAATCGTCGGCGATATCGGCGACGAATATGACATCGCGGTGCCCGGCGTGCGGGCGCTGCCGGACGGTTCAGTCAACGTCGATGGCGCCGTGTCGGTGCGCGATCTCAATCGGGCGATGGATTGGAATATTCCCGACGACGAGGCGACGACCATCGCCGGCGTCGTCATCCATGAAGCGCGCTCGATTCCAGAACCGGGGCAGAGTTTCACGTTTCACGGCTTCCGTTTTCACGTCTTGCGCAAGACGCGCAACCGCATCACTGCATTGCGCATCACCCCACTGGCGCGCAAAGTAACCGCCAAGGCAAGCTAGCGGGTCCGGTTTCAGACAACTTTCCAACCGCATTCACGCATCCTCACAACTCACACGTCAGGGCAATAGGGAGACGAAATCCATGGCGAACGGCACCTACGAAACGGTCAAGATTGAACGCGACAGCGGCCCCAACGCGGGCCTGACTTGGGTCATTCTCAACCGGCCCGAGAAGCGCAACGCGATGAGCCCGCAGTTGCACTTCGACATGGTCGACGTCCTCAACGAACTCGAAAGCGATGCACAGACCAAGGTGGTGGTGCTCACCGGCGCGGGCGAGGCCTGGTGTGCCGGGCAGGACCTGAAACTCTATTTCCGTGAACTCGACGACAAGCCGGCCGAACGCGCGCGCGCTTCCTGGGCGAGCCACTACTGGCGCTGGCAGAAACTGTTCACCTATCCGAAGCCGACCATCGCCATGGTCAACGGCTACTGCTTCGGCGGCGGCTTTACCCAGCTCATCGCTTGCGATTTCGCGATTGCGGCCGAGGACGCCAAGTTCGGTCTTTCCGAGGTCAATTGGGGAATCCTGCCGGGCGGCTTTGTCAGCAAGGCGCTGACCGATGCGCTCGGCCTGCGCGACGCGGTCTGGTTGGCGATGACCGGCGAAACTTTCGACGGCAAGATGGCCGAAAAGATTCGGCTCATCAACAAGGCCGTGCCGCGCGAGAAATTGCGCGAGGAGACGATTGTGCTGGCCCAGAGGCTGCTGAAGCTTAATCCCGAGGTGCTCAAGGCCACCAAAATCGCGGTGAAGAACGTGCGCGCGGTACCGCACGAGCAGGCCGGTGATTATCTACAGGCCAAGAGCCAGGAAATGCGCTTCCAGGACAAAGAGGGCGGTCGCGCCAAGGGCATGAGCCAATTCCTGGACGACAAGAGCTATCGCCCAGGTCTTGGCCCCTACGCACGGGCCGAGCA
Source organism: uncultured Alphaproteobacteria bacterium (assembly GCA_963759705.1). GTDB lineage: Bacteria > Pseudomonadota > Alphaproteobacteria > Rhizobiales > Xanthobacteraceae > BOG-931. The sequence goes on along the minus strand of CAVXAK010000022.1, from coordinate 65,554 downwards.
GAAGGCTTAAGCTGCATGATCCGGAAAAATGGACGCCGGTTTTCGGAAGACACCGCGCCCAGTCGATAGGCTCTCGGCATTTTGAAACGGGAGATGCACAATGACCATGCAAACAAAAATTGCCTCGGAGGGTGAGGCGCTCGCCGCGCCAATTCATCCAGGTGTTCGCATCGGCCATGTGCATCTCAAGGTCGCCGATATTGAACGGGCGCTGGCATTCTATTGCGGCGTGCTCGGCTTCGAGCTGACGCAAAGGATCGGGTCGCAGGCGGCTTTCATTTCCGCCGGCGGCTACCATCATCACATCGGACTCAATACGTGGGAGAGCCGCGGCGGGCCGCCGCCGCCCGAGGGGACGACCGGACTCTACCATCTCGCGATTCTCTATCCGACGCGGGCGGCGCTCGCCGACGCACTGCGCCGGCTGATCGCGGCGAACATCCCGCTCGACGGCGCGTCCGATCACGGCGTCAGCGAAGCGCTCTATCTGCGCGACCCTGACGAGAACGGCGTCGAGCTTTATTGGGATCGGCCGCGAGACGTTTGGCCACGCACGGTGGACGGCGGCCTCGCCATGTTCACGCGGCGCCTCGATCTGATGGGGCTTTTGCGCGAGAGCGAAAACGCATCGCAGGTGTAAGATGATTGTGACGCGGCGCTAACCTTCTCCGGGCGCGGCGGCGTGAATGGCGAGCGCATGCACGCCGCCTTTGAGTTCTCCCGCAAGTGCCGCGTTGATCATGCGGTGGCGCTCAAGCCGGCTCTTCCCGCGAAACGCTTCCGACACAATATACAATCGGAAATGGGTTTCGCCGCCCGGGCGGTGTCCAGCGTGACCTTCGTGGCGGTGTGATTCGTCCTCGACATGCAGACTCTTTGGCGCGAAAGCCGCCTGCAGCTTGGTCGTGATGATGTCGTGCATTGCCATGGCGGGGAGCCTCGAAGCATTTTCTCGAGAGATAATGCTTGATTAAGAGCAACGTTGCGGCATCGAGGTCAACGGCGGCGATTTAGCGCGAAGATTTGCCGATTTGGAGTCTGTCAAGTCTTGAAGGTGTTAACGAGGTACCCCCATAATCGCTGTGATGAAAACGAACTCGCCGCTCTTTGACCGAATCCGGGTCAAGCCCGACCAGGACCGCAGGCTGCGCGCCGAATTGCCCGGCTGCCAATGGCCGAAATGCGACGCACCGGCCACCCATCGGGCCCCGAAGGGCCGGCTGCGCGCCAGCGAGTATTGGCAGTTCTGCCTCGAGCACGTGCGCGAATACAACAATTCCTACAATTTCTTCGCCGGCATGAGCGAGGACGCGGTCGCGAAGTACCAGAAGGACGCGCTCACCGGCCATCGTCCGACCTGGAAAATGGGCTCGGTTGGCGGCCAGCGTGCCGCCAGGCGCGGGCGAAGTGAGTTCGCGGCCGAGGGCATGGCCACGGACGACCCGTTTTCGCTGTTCGGCGAGGCCGGCCCTCGCGCCAGTCATGCGCGAGCCGCTCCGGAGAGGCGCACTGTCCTTAATGCGCAGCGCCGGGCGCTGGATGTTCTTGGGCTTGAAGGAGACGCCCAGCGCGCCGATATCAAGGCTAGATTCAAGGTGTTGGTTAAGCGCCACCATCCCGACGCGAATGGCGGCGATCGCGGTTCCGAAGATCAGCTGCGAGAGATTATCCAGGCCTACAACTACCTGAAGTCTGCCGGATTCTGCTGATTGCCCACAAGCGGCTTTCGCGGTCTCCGGGTGGCTTTCGCGGGCTTATGTGTTTCTGCTAAATTCAATCCGACATCCGATCGCCGGGTAAAGCCGTTCGCGTCACTAGTGCAGTCGATTTGAAGTTCCTATGATCCAGCCGCAACCTCGTAACCGGACCTTCAAATCGAAAAACTGCACTGGAATCATTAAATTGCCAGTGGCCCTCATGATTTCGAAGTTCGCCCAAGAGCGTGCGCCGAGCGCATGCGAACTTCGAAATCGGGACACTAGTCGTTCCGGGGGCACGGAGGAGCAATGACTGTCGCAACACAAACACAGACAAAATCCGCGGAGTCCGGCTTGCCGGACATGAAGGTTTCGATCCGCCAATTGTTCGGGATCGACAGTGACATGGAGGTTCCGGCCTACTCTGAGCCCGACGAGTATGTACCCGATGCCGATCTGGACTACCGGTTCGACAAGGCAACCACGCTCGCGATTCTCGCCGGCTTTGCCAGGAACCGCCGGGTTATCGTCACTGGCTATCACGGCACCGGGAAGTCGACCCACATCGAGCAGGTGGCGTCGCGGCTCAACTGGCCGTGCGTGCGGGTCAATCTCGACAGCCACATCAGCCGCGTCGATCTCATCGGCAAGGACGCCATCGTGATCCGCGAGGGCATGCAGGTGACCGAGTTCCGCGACGGCATTCTGCCGTGGGCGCTGCAGAACAACATCGCGCTGTGCTTCGACGAATACGACGCCGGCCGCCCCGACGTGATGTTCGTGATTCAGCGCGTTTTGGAATCGTCGGGCCGGCTGACGCTTCTCGATCAGAACAAGGTGATCAAGCCGCATCCGGCCTTCCGCCTGTTCGCCACCGCCAACACTGTCGGGCTCGGCGATACATCCGGCCTTTATCATGGCACTCAGCAGATCAACCAGGGCCAGATGGACCGCTGGTCGATCGTCACGACGCTGAACTATCTACCGCACGACAACGAAGTCGACATCGTGCTCGCCAAAGCCAAGCACTATCGCACCGCGGAGGGGCGCGACATCGTCAGCAAGATGGTGCGCGTCGCCGACCTGACGCGGAACGCCTTCATGAACGGCGACCTCTCGACGGTGATGAGCCCGCGCACGGTGATCACCTGGGCGGAGAACGCCGACATTTTCAGCAATGACATCGGCTTCGCCTTCCGGCTGACCTTCGTCAATAAGTGCGATGAACTGGAGCGCCCGCTGGTCGCCGAATTCTATCAGCGCTGCTTTGGGCAGGAGTTGCCCGAAATCGGCAGTCAACGTGGCACTCTCGTAAGTGGCATTCACCTTTCCCCGCCCGCGGGGAAAGGGACAAGAGCTATGACCTCGAACATCAAGCCGAAACCTGCCGCCAAGGACGCACCGACTGAACCGTTCAAGCGAGCGGTCGGCGTCTGCTTGCGCGCGATTGCCGGCAAGGGCGATCTCGAAGTCGGCTTCGCGGCAGAGCGCCCCGGCCTTTCCGGCGGCAAGGCGCGGCTGCCGGAGCCGCCGCGGCGGCTCAACGCACGGGAGGCCGCAATCGTGCGCGGCCACGCCGATTCGATCGCGTTGCGGCTCGCCTGCCATGACCCGGCGGTTCATCGCAAGCTCGCGCCGGGCGGTCAGCAGGCTCGCGCCGTGTTCGAAGCGGTCGAGCAGGCGCGCGTGGAAGCGATCGGCGCGCGCCGCATGGGTGGGGTCGCCAAGAACCTCGCCGCGATGCTCGACGACCGTTTCCATCGCGGCAAGTTCGACGAAATTACTGATCGCGCCGACGCGCCGATCGAGGACGCGCTGGCCATGCTGGTGCGCGAGCGGCTTACCGGCGAAACGCCGCCGGCGGCCGCGCGCAAGCTCGTCGACCTGTGGCGGCCGCTGATCGAGGAACGGGCCGGCCGCGATCTCGACCGTCTCGAACGCGTGGTCGACGACCAGCGCCGGTTCGGCGATGTCGTGCACGACCTGCTCGATTGCCTCGACATGGGCGAGGACCGCTCCAGCGAGTCCGACGAGGACGAGGGTGAAGAGGGCGACGAGGAGAATCGCAAGGACGAGCAGGGTCAGGATGGCGACGCGTCCAACTCCGCCGAGAGCGACAAAATGAGCACGGAGGCCGAGGCCTCCGCCGACGAAATGCCTGACAGTTCCTCCGAGGCGGTCGACGCGCCCGCTGCCGAGATGGCGGACGATGCGGAGATGGGCGCTTCGGAAACGGCCGCCGAACCGTGGCGGCCGCGCCATCAGCGTAACGAACCCCGCGGACCGGATTATCGGCCGTATACCAGCAAGTTCGACGAGATCGTGGGCGCCGAAGACCTGTGCGAGTCCGAAGAGCTCGAACGGCTGCGCGGATATCTCGACAAGCAACTTTCGCATCTGCAAGGCGTCGTAGCGCGGCTCGCCAACCGGCTGCAGCGGCTGCTGCTCGCGCAACAAAACAGAGCCTGGGAGTTCGATCTCGAAGAGGGGTTGCTCGATCCGGCGCGGCTGCCGCGCGTCATCGTCGATCCGATGCATCCGCTGTCGTTCAAGCGCGAGAAGGACACCGATTTCCGCGACACGGTCGTGACCTTGCTCCTCGACAATTCCGGCTCGATGCGCGGCCGGCCGATCACAGTCGCGGCCACCTGTGCCGATATCCTGGCGCGCACGCTAGAGCGCTGCGGCGTGAAGGTTGAGATTCTGGGTTTCACGACGCGGGCCTGGAAGGGCGGTCAGTCGCGTGAATCCTGGCTCGGTCAGGGCAAATCGGCCAATCCGGGCCGGCTCAACGATCTACGCCATATCATCTACAAGGCCGCCGACGCGCCGTGGCGGCGCGCGCGCAAGAACCTTGGCCTGATGATGCGCGAGGGCCTTCTCAAGGAGAACATCGACGGCGAGGCGCTCGACTGGGCGCATAAGCGCCTGCTCGCCCGTCCGGAGACGCGCAAAATCCTGATGATGATTTCCGACGGCGCGCCGGTCGACGATTCAACGCTGTCCGTCAATGCCGGCAATTATCTGGAGCGCCACCTGCGCTGGGTGATCGAGGATATTGAAACCCGCTCGCCGGTCGAGTTGATCGCCATTGGCATTGGCCACGACGTCACCCGCTACTATCGTCGCGCGGTCACCATCGTCGACGCTGAGGAACTCGGCGGCGTCATGACCGAGAAACTCGCCGAGTTGTTTGCGGAGCCGCCCACCGAGGGGCGGGCGCATCCGGCGCGGCCGCGCCGCCTGCACTCGTAGGGCAAATTGTATCCGTGATTTCTGCGTCAGCGGCTATCGAGAATGGTCGGCCTATGCCGCCGCCCGCTTCTTGACGACCTGGCGTTTGAGTTCGAGCGCCCGCGACGAAAGTTCGGCATCTTTCGCCGCCATCAAGAAGGCGTCGAGACCGCCGCGATGGTCGACGGTCTTGAGCGCATTGGCCGAAATTCTCAAGCGCACCGAGCGGCCGAGTGATTCGGACATCAGCGTGACATTGAGCAGATTGGGCAGGAACCGCCGCTTGGTCTTGCGGTTCGAATGGCTCACCCGGTGCCCGATCTGACGGGTCTTCCCGGTGAGCTCGCAACGCCATGGCATGGCTGAAATTCCTCGTTCAAATCCTGGTCATTCTCCGCAATTCCAGCGCCGCCAGAAGGACGATGTGGGGAGATTTGCCGCGGACCTATAGTAAGGGCTCCGTCGAGCGTCAAGTTTATGTAACCGATCACGGTTTCCGGCTTTTGCGCTGGCAACGTGCGGGTGCGACAAAACCACACAAAGGACGCATTCTCCGACAAACAGTGAAACTGGTTCCGCGTTCGGGAAGGCCTCAGACAAGCGTGGCAACCTCTTTGGCATCTCCCATCGCGCGAGCGCCCCGCCCGCCTGGCGGCATTGAGGAAGACCCTAACCCGTGCTCGTGCTGCCGAAACGGCTTTTTCGCATAGCAGGATCTGTCGCGGTAACCGCGGCATTTTTCATGACGGCGGCGGTTGCGGCCGACGCGACAACGCATGTCGCTGCGGCGCAGGGCCGGCTAGAGGCTGAGTACACCGCAAGCCTCGCGGGAATCCCGATCGGCCGCGGCAGTTGGGTCATCGACATTCATGAGGACCAGTACACTGCCGCCGCGAACGGCTCGACCACGGGCATTCTGAAGTTCTTCACCGGCGCGCGTGGCACCAGCGCGGCGCGTGGCACCATCACTGTAGGTCAGCCCGTGCCGACGAGCTATGCGGCCACCATCAACTATGACCGCAAGGTCGACGATGTGCGCATGGCGCTCACCGGCGGCAATGTGAAGGATTATTCGGTTGAGCCGCCGCTTCCGCCGTTGCCGGATCGCATCCCGGTGAGCGATGCCGATCGCCGCGGCGTCACCGATCCGCTGACCTCCACGATCAACCGCGTGCCCGGCAACGGCGATCCGCTTTCTCCGGAAGCGTGCAATCGCAAAGTCGCAGTATTCGACGGCCGCGTTCGCTACGATCTGCGAAGCGAATTCAAGCGCATGGAAAGCGTCAAGGCGGAGAAGGGCTACCAAGGACCCGCCGTGGTCTGCGCGGTCTACTTCACGCCGATCGCGGGCTATGTGCCGGGCCGTCCGGCGATCAAATACCTCGTCGAGTTACGCGACGCCGAGGTCTGGCTCGCCCCGATCTCCGGAACCCGCGTGCTGGTGCCGTACCGATTCTCGATGCCGACGCCGATCGGCTTGGGGCTTTTGCAGGCGACGCGATTCATTTCTGTCGCACAGCCGCCGCACGTCAGTGCCAACATGAAAACGCAGTGATCGCGCCCATTGCGAGCCCCATGTGGCGCTCCCAAATCACACGCATCAGATCGTAGCGAATAATCCGGCCGAGGCCGTTTTGAGCATGGCGACGTCCGCCGCGCAGACTCAAGTCTCCCCGTTATCCACAGGAGCAATGCTCTTGACTCGCCGCGGAATCGTGTTCGTGAAACGCGTTAATGGCTTGGGCGTCAAAGCGACGGCCGGAATAGCGTTATTCCACCCGATCTGGTATTCGAGCCCGCTGCGCCCGCCACATGTCGCAGTGAACGAATTCGAACAGGGCGCGAGTCGCCGATTCGGCCGCGATTCGTTCCAAACTCGTTCCACACCTTAAGCACAGGCCTTTCCAACGTCACATTGTGATACAGAAGCCGTCGTGCTTGCTGCGCCAGCCCGGGATTCCAATGCCGATTTCCTTCTCGCCGCCCACCGATCGTGATCAACGCGCCCGCGGCGCCGGCGTCACCGCTGTGCTCGGTCCCACGAACACCGGTAAGACGCATCTCGCGATCGAGCGCATGCTGGCGCATTCCTCGGGTCTGATTGGTTTGCCGCTGCGGTTGCTGGCACGCGAAGTCTACAACCGCGCGATCGAGCGTGTCGGCGTCGATGAAGTGGCGCTCGTCACCGGCGAGGAAAAGATCAAGCCGCCCAATCCGCGCTTCTGGGTGGCAACTGTCGAAGCGATGCCGCGCGATCTCGACGTCGCCTTCCTTGCCATCGATGAGATTCAGCTCGCGGCCGACTTCGAGCGCGGTCATGTCTTCACCGACCGCATGTTGCACCGGCGGGGCCGTGAGGAAACGCTGGTGCTGGGCGCCGCCACCATGCGGCCGATCGTCGAGCGGCTCCTTCCCGGCGCCAGTATCGTGAGCCGTCCGCGGCTCTCGCAACTGACGTTTGCCGGCGAAAAAAAGCTGACGCGATTGCCGCGCCGCTCCGCAGTTGTCGCGTTCTCGGCGGAAGAAGTTTACGCCATCGCCGAACTGGTCCGCCGCCAGCGCGGCGGTGCGGCTGTCGTGCTCGGCGCGCTGTCGCCACGCACCCGCAATGCGCAAGTTGCGCTCTATCAGTCGGGCGAAGTCGATTACCTCGTGGCGACCGACGCGATCGGTATGGGTCTCAATCTCGACGTCGACCACATTGCGTTCGCCTCCGACCGCAAGTTCGACGGCTACCAGTTCCGCAAGTTGAGCCCCTCCGAATTGGCGCAAATCGCCGGCCGCGCCGGCCGCGCAACGCGCGACGGCACGTTCGGCACCACCGGGCGCTGTCCTGCGTTCGAGACCGAACTCGTTCAGGCGCTCGAATCGCACAGTTTTGAGCCCGTAAAGCTCGTGCAGTGGCGCAATACCGATCTCGATTTCTCCTCAGTCGGCGCGCTCCAGGCGACGCTTGCGGCGGCGCCGGCGGAGAATGCGCTGGCCCGCGCCCCCGTCGGCGAGGACATCCTCGTGCTCGAACACGCCGCCCGCGATGACGGCGTGCGCGGCTTGACCGGGACCAGCGGCGATGTCGAACGGCTGTGGGAGGTCTGTCAGGTTCCCGACTATCGCAAGATCGCGCCGGCGAACCATGCCGAACTCGTGGTCACGCTCTATGGCTATCTGCAACGCGACGGAAAAATCGACACCGATTGGTTTGCCCAGCAGATCGGACAGGCGGATCGGACCGACGGCGACATCGACACGCTGTCGACGCGCATCGCCCACATCAGAACCTGGACCTTCGTCGCCAACCGGCCGGATTGGCTGGGCGACCCCGAACATTGGCAAGGTGTAACGCGCGGCGTGGAGGACAAGCTCTCGGACGCTTTGCACGAGCGGTTGACCGAGCGCTTCGTCGATCGCCGGACCAGCGTGTTGATGCGGCGGCTGCGCGAGAATGCGACGCTCGAACCGGAAATCAACAAAACCGGCGATGTCGTCGTCGAGGGTCACGTCATCGGCCGGCTCGACGGGTTCGCCTTCGTGGCGGATGCCTCCTCGGGCGGATCCGAGGCGAAAGCGTTGCAGAACGCAGCGCAGAAGGCATTGGCGGCGGAGATCGCGGCGCGCGCCATGCGGCTTGGCGAGGCGCCGGACGAGCAATTCGTGCTCGCCGGCGACGGCACGATCCGCTGGACCGGCGCTCCAGTCGGCAAACTGATCGCGGGCGAGGAAATCTTGCGTCCGCGCGTGCGTGTCATCGCCGACGAGCATCTCACCGGCGCGCCGCGTGACGCCGTAGAAGCGCGGCTTGATCTTTGGGTCAAATCCCATCTTGAAAAATTGCTCGGCCCCTTGTTCGTGCTGGCGGCGGCCGCCGATGTGACCGGCATCGCGCGCGGAATTGCTTTTCAGTTGGTGGAAGCCCTCGGCGTGCTCGATCGTCAGCGGGTCGCCGAAGACGTGAAGGGCTTGGAGCAGCCCGCCCGCGCCACGTTGCGCAAATACGGTGTGCGCTTCGGCGCCTATCACATCTACATTCCGGCGCTCCTGAAGCCGGCGCCGCGTGCGCTCGCGGCACAGCTCTGGGCGCTTCGTCACGACGGCCCGCAAACCAAAGGTCTTGATGATCTGCTGCATCTTGCCGGCAGCGGCCGCACCTCCATTCCAGTCAATCGCGACATCGATCCAGTGCTTTATCGAGCGGCCGGTTATCGGGTGTGCGGTGAACGCGCCGTGCGGGTCGATATTCTGGAGCGGCTCGCTGACCTGATCCGGCCGGCGCTGGCGTGGCGCGAAGGCTCATCCGGTCCGAAGCCTGCGGCCGCATTTGCGGGCGGCGGCTTCACCATCGTCAACACCATGACCTCCCTGATCGGCGCCTCGGGCGAAGACTTTGCGTCCGTCTTGCGCTCGCTCGGCTACCGTATGGAGCGGCGGCCGAAGCCCGCAGAGCCACCGCCTTCGGCCGATGCGGCGCCTGAGGAGCCGCCGAAAGTCAGCTCTGACGAGCCGCCAGCGCGTTGAGGACGCCGCCACAGAACTCGCCACCGCTGACATCGTCTCAGCGGTAGCCGTTGCGCCCGAAATCGAGCTGGCTGCGGTCGAGGCTGCGCCGGAAAAGCCCGAAGTCGAGCCGGCCGCAATCAAAGCCATGACCGAAACGCTCGACGGATCATCCTCCGCCGATCAGCAGGCGCTATCGGCGCCAGCTAGCGTCGATAGCAGTGACGCGGGCGACGAGCATGGCAAAGAGCCGGTCGACGAGCAGGCTTCCGAGCCTGCCGCAGAGAGCTCTCCGGTCCTTGTGGAAGGGTCTGCGGCAGCGCCGCAAGACGTCGCCGTCGCAGCAGAACCCGTATTGATCGAGGTCTGGAGGCCGGGCCGCTCGGAAGGCAGGCGTCGTCCCCGTGGCCGGCATCGCGAAGCCGGCCAGGATGCCGGACGCCGTTCGCCCGACGCTTCGCGTCGCCCGGAGGCGGAGGTTACGGCACCGGTCGCCGCGGCCGGCGAGGGGCCTTCCGCGCCTTCCGCGGAGCGGACCGAGTCCGGCCCGCCCGGAAAACAGGAACGCCATTCTCGCCATCGTCGCCGGCACGGGCCGGACAATCGTTTCGATCGGCCGCAGCGCAAACAGGAGCGCGCGCCGTCTAATCCACAGCGCTTTGAACGGCGCGAGAAGGCGCCCGATCCGAATTCGCCCTTCGCCAAGCTTGCGGCTTTGAAGGCGCAGCTTGAAGCCGACGCCAAGGAGCGCCACTGAGTGCCGGGCGAGCTTGACCGGCAGCGTGTCGACAGGTGGCTATGGCATGCCCGCGTGGTCCGCACGCGCGGAGCCGCGGCGGCGTTGGCCGGGTCCGGCTATGTCCGTGTCAACGGCGCGCGTATCGATGCGGCAAGCCGTGTCGTGCGAACCGGCGACGTGATCACGGTCGCGCTCGATCGCAACGTGCGTGTCCTGAAAGTGCGCGGCTTTGTCGATCGCCGGGGTCCCGCCGGCACCGGCGAGACGCTGTATGAGGACTTGGCAGAGACAGCGGATCGCGGAATGCCCGTTCGCGCCTTGCGTGCCGATCACCCATGCGATAGGAGCAAGGCTCCAAAAAAGCCGGTTTAGCGTGTGCAGATGACCTATATCGTCAACGACAATTGCATAAAATGTAAGTACATGGACTGCGTTGAGGTCTGCCCCGTGGATTGCTTCTATGAGGGCGAGAACATGCTGGTCATTCATCCAGACGAGTGCATTGATTGCGGGGTTTGCGAGCCGGAATGCCCGGTGGAGGCCATTAAGCCGGATACCGAGCCCGGCGTGGAAAAGTGGCTGAGCATTAATGCCGAATACGCCAAGCTGTGGCCGAACATCACCGCCAAGAAGGAACCGCCGGCCGACGCCAAGGATTGGGATGGCGTGCCCGACAAGTTCCAAGAGCATTTCTCGCCTAAACCCGGCACCGGCGACTGATAACAGCTAAAGGTTGTTATCGTTAACCATTGTTAAGCGGATTTGGCGTGCGGCGTTTGCGCGACGCCATAAGGCTTTGATTTTGGCCGAAAATGTGATATAAGATTATTTCACAATGAAGAACGCCTCCGATATGCGGCTCCCCACATCCGGGAGCTTATTTTTTCGGAGGATTTTCGAGGAATCGTCAGAAGAGGCGTGAGATCCACGCGAGAGCAGTGGCAGAGAAAACTCGTCATCGGTCTAAGAAGAGTGCGGCCGGCATGAGCCGGAAGACCAGAAAATCTTCCTCAGGCGTGAGCCGGAGGACAACTCAAACCACGCGGAGCATCCCCCGCAGCGGGGTCCGCGCGGCGAAGCCCGCTCATCGGCGCAAGCCGGAGCCGGAAGGAGCAATTTCGGGAATGAACGCGAAGAAGACGACACAACGACAAGGCTTCAAGACCAACGAATTTATCGTCTATCCAGCTCATGGGGTGGGCCAGATCGTCGCGATCGAGGAGCAGGAGGTCGCCGGCGCGCGGCTCGAGCTTTTCGTCATTAACTTCGTCAAGGACAAGATGACGCTGCGGGTGCCGACGTCCAAGGTCGCATCCGTCGGCATGCGCAAGCTTGCCGAAACGCCGATGGTCAAGCGGGCGCTTGAGAACTCTCAAGGGCCGTGCCCGCATCAAGCGCACCATGTGGTCCCGCCGGGCGCAGGAATACGAGGCCAAGATCAACTCCGGTGACATTGTCGCGATCTCGGAAGTCGTTCGCGATCTCTTCCGGTCAGACACGCAGCCCGAGCAGTCCTATTCGGAGCGGCAGCTCTACGAGGCCGCGCTCGATCGGCTGTCGCGTGAGGTCGCCGCCGTCCAGCGCATCACCGAAACCGAGGCGGTCAAGGAGATCGAGGCCGCGTTGGCCAAGGGGCCGCGTCGTGGTCCCAAGCCCGAGGCCGAAGACGAGACGGTTGTCGAGGAAGAGGCGGCCTAACCAACGGTCAGGCGCCATAATAGTCTGGGGCCCGGCGGCGACGCCGGGCCTTTTTGCTTAACGGCTGTCCCCTGCCAAGGCGGTGCGCCAAGTTGCCAGCAAAATTCCCATGGTTAGCCATAAATTAAGCTTCATTTGAAAGGACATAGATTACGTTGCGTTAGGGGATGTAAGGGGGCGCCGAACATGCGGTGGAAGCGGGGCTTCACGCGCGGCCGGGCGGTTGCCGTTCTGATCGCTGCGGCAATGGGTTACGCCGTTGGCGGCTGGCACACCACCGCCCTCCAAACCGCCGCACTCCAGACCCACGACATTTCGGCTGCGCAGACCGTGTCGTTGCGCTTTCCAGAGAATTGGGATGGGCCGTCGGTTGCGGAATCTGACGCCGTTGCGACGAGTGCCGCAGTAATCGGCAATGCCCAGTTCGCCCTCCTAAGCCCCGAACCCTTGGTTCAGAGCGACAGTCGGGACACCGTCCAGGAAGCTACCGGGCCGGCTGCGGATACGGGCGACGACGGTGGCTCCGCTGCCCAAACACCGGCCCCGTCGCCCTCCGCCGATCCTTCAGCGTCTCTATCCAACAGCGTAACAGCGGAGCGCCCCGCGACTGCTGCAGCGCAGCCGGCAGCAGCGCATGTTGCGGTGGCATCGCGGCCGGGCGAGACCAAGCCGAACGCGGCTGCAATTGCTGCCGACCGTCACAAAGCGGAACGGCCGGGTTTTGTGCTCAATGACGCGCAGATCGCAAGCATCAAGCAACGGCTGCATCTGACGGAAGATCAGGAGCGTATGTGGCCGGCAGTCGAAGCGGCGCTTCGCAATATTGCCTACACGCGCACGCGAGAAGCGCATCGCCGCGAAGCGCCCGTCACCGCGGCGCAACTTGCATCTGCCGATCCCAATAGCGTGGAAGTGCAAGGCCTCAAATCCGCGGCGATCCCGCTGATCATGAGCTTCAATTCGGAACAGCGCGACGAGGTGCGCAACCTCGCGCACGTCATGGGATTGGATCAGCTCGCATCCCAATTCTGATTTGAGCCTAAATACGAAAAATCAGAGCTTTTCTCTGAAAGGCGCCTTCCGCTTCCGGATCAAGGCCTTCCGTACCGGGCCCTCGCCGGCGGAACCTTGGGGGCCGGCCGCATCAATTCGCGTGTGCATTTGATCGCGATTGAAGCGAGCACGGCGAAGCAAACAAGGTCGCCATATTCGAGACGGCCGTTGACGTAGAAACTGTAGACCGGGTCTTGCAGATAATAGTCGGCGCAGACCAATGCGGCGGCCGCGCACAACATGGCGAGCCGGCCATTATAGAGTATCGCTACAAGAACCACTGGCAGCAGATAAAAGAAGACGAGGTGATGCGACCCGGCCGCCGCCAATTTGAAGTAAAAAAGATCGCGCTCACGGCAGCCAAAATCGCCGCCGATACAGCGACCGGAAACACCCCCTTCACTATCCACATGATCCGTTCCCCCATAGGCATGATCTCGGTACCGGCTTTCGGAAAAGACCACGCTTGAACACAAACCCACTCGGCCCGATTTCTTTAAAACCGACGGGCTCCAGGCCTTTTTTAGCCTTGGTTGGAGGGCATCATAGCGGACACGGCGCGAATGGAACAGCACCAAAATTTTGCTCGGCGCGCGGGTCCGTTAGCTATTCCACGACAATTTTGGCCTCGGTGCCCGGCTTCAACTTGTCGCCGGGCTCAAGCCCGTTGAGCACGCGAAAGCGCTCCACCGCCCGGTCGGCCACGGCCATCCGGCCCGCCAGCTTTTCGACCGTGTCGCCCGGCGCCACCGTTACAATTTTCAGGTGTAGCGGTTTTGCGTCTTCTATTTCAGCGAACTCATGCGGCGGAAGGTGCCCACCAACTCGCGGAACTGGCGATCGGTCTCGGGTGTACGGTGCTTGGTGGCGAAGATGAAACGGTAAACGTCGCTGCCAAAGCGTATGGCGTAGAGCCTGAAGTCCCATTGGTCGCCTTTGGCTGCTGCGGTTGCGCCGGGAAAGCCATTAACGGTGACATCTTCCACCGTCGCCGGGTCGATGTTCTCGATCCAGCCCGACGTGAGATAGGCGGCGAGGGTCTGCTCTGCGGGGACGCGCACGACGTCGAGCCGCAGTGCCTGGCCGCCGCCATGTTTGACCCCAAGGACCGCCTGCGCCGTATTGTCGAGGGTGAAGCCATCGGGCGCCGTGAAGGTAAAGCCAAGCTTTGGATGTAGAAAGCGGCGGCCGCGCACAAAGCCCTCGCTCGGATCTTCGCCGAAGACGATACCGTCGATGTCGCTGAGATAAGCGGGCTTCGTCTGCGACTCGTATTGTCCGCCTCCGGCAGCTGGCGGCTGGTATTTGTATTGCCGAGCGTTGGCGACCGCATTGGTGATGCGCTCGGGCGTCGCCGGATGCGACGAGAGGAAATCGGGCGACGCCGGATTGATATTGCCGCTGGGCAACGGCTTGAGTTCGGTATTGTGCTCCATCGAGGTCAAGAATCTCACCGCGCCATAGGGGTCGTATCCGGCGCGAGAGGCGATGCCGATGCCGATAGCGTCGGCTTCGAACTCCTGCGCGCGCGAGAAGCTGGCCAGCGCGAGCTTCGATTTGGCCAGCGCAAGCGCGCCCATTTCAGGATCGGTGACCACGTCGCTGACGACACGGCTTACGAGATCGGCCTGGCGGGCCTGCTCGGCGCGAATCTCCGCATGGTGCGCGATGACATGGCCCATTTCGTGCGCCAAGACGGATGCGAGCTCCAACTCGTCGTTGGCGAGCGCGATCAGGCCGCGCGTGACGTAGAGTTGCCCGGTCGGCAAGGCAAAGGCGTTGATCGATTGTGAATTGAGCATCGTGACCTTGTAATGCAGGTCGGGCCGCTCGGACGCGGCGACCAAACGGCCGACGGTCGTCTCGATCATCGTCTGGAGCCGCGGATCGTTGTAGACGCCGCCATAGGCGGCAAGGATACGGTGGTGTTCGCGCAGGACGGCGGGTGGAAGCTCGGACTCTGCAGATTTGGCCGGCGCCGGCGTTGCGGCTTGCGGAGCCATCGTCGGGGGCGTCGACGTGCAAGCGGCTAGCGCGAGAGCGGCAAAGACCATCGCCGCGACAGCGACGCCTGCGCCGCCGAGTCGGCGGCTTACGCTGGCTGATAGTCCTCGTTTCGTCACCACGTCACCCGCGTATTAATTGCGGTCTTCAAGTTCGATCTGCTCTGGATGGGTCGCCTCGATCCAAGGGCTACCCGCTGCGCCGCCACGCTGCTCGATCCAACCGCGCACCCGGACGCGCCGACCCGCGAGCCTTTGCAAATCAAAGCCCGCAGCCGCGAACTTACGCTCGTTCCGCTTCAAGATCGTAACGGTAAAGTCCTCAGACCACCGCCGCCCGAAGTTCACGTAGATTGTTGCACCGCTTGCACGCACGGACACCACCTTGCCCTCGACCAGCGCAAATCGGCCTCGCTGCGCCAGCACGTCGGCAGGAGTCTCGGCGTTGACGATCTCATAGTACGAATTGGCCCAAAGACCAAGTTTGGCGCGCCGTGCGCTATTTTCCCGCGTGAGAAGTTCCATGGCGCAGTCTCGATTGCCGACGTCATCGCCGACCCGGGCATAGCCTGACGAAATCATCTCTCCTTGCGTGAACAACTCATCTCCGTCACGCACCGCGTACGCATAGGCGACGAGGCGCTGGTACCGATCGGATGCAATCTCCGCCCGTCGCAGCAGCACGTTGTCTCCTCCAGCGAGCGCGTCGAGCGCGTCCTTGGCGTCGGCGCCACCCGGCGCCGCGCCTTGCGCCTGCGGCAACGGCGGCACTTCAATCCCGGCCAGGCGCACTTCGCGGCCGTCGTCGAGCACGAAGGTGCGGCCATCGATGATACGGATCACCGTGCCGCGCGCGACAGTCTCGCCGCCGCACGGTACTGCGCGACCTTGATGCTCCTGCGCGCCGGCGCAGCCGCACCTGATTGCCAACATCGCAGCCAGGACCCCATCCCGCCAGCTGGTCATGGCATCAAGCGAAGGGCGCGAATGCGGCGGTACTGCGGCCGTTGGAACACATGAACCAAGGCATTTGCGCGCGTGTCCGGACCGACACAGGCGGCTTCTTTGGCGGATAGCTGGCCCGGCGCCGAGGTTGCGGCTTTGAGCGGCGGCATTTACACCAACCGGCAGCCGATCAAATCTGACGAGGAGATTGTATCAGCGTGTCTGACAAAGCTTCCACCACGGCTGCTCGCATCGCTGACGAACTGGCGTCCTGCGGCGTGAAGCTCGTCGCCAGCCTGCCCGACAACTGGGTGATGGACGTCATCAAGACCATCGAGCGCGACGATCGCTTCGTGCATGTCCCGGTCAATCGCGAGGAATCGGCGATCGGGCTGTGCTCGGGCGCCTATATGGGGGCGATGGGATCGGCCGCGCTCATGGGCGCGTCGGGTTTCATGACGGTCGTCTACGCGCTGACCAAGATCAACTACACCTACGAAATTCCGCTGTTCCTGATGGCGACCTTGCGCGGTCAAGCCGGCGATCAGCACAAGCATCATATTTCGAACGGGCTCTACCTGCTGCCGGTGCTGACCGCGATCGATATGCCGTACCAGATTATCGACAAGCCGGAAGACATCGCGCTGATTTCACGCAGCTACCGGCACACGCGGACCTACGCGCGGCCCATGGCTGTTTTGTTCACGCGCGACCTGTTGCGGAGAAGCCAGGCAGGGGCGCATTGATGAAATACGTCGAATGCTTTCGCGCCCTGGCGCGTCACCGCACCAACGAGATCGTTGTCGCATCCGCGGGCAATTCCTGCCAGGCGTGGTGGCTGGTGACGCGCGATTCGGTTGCGAGCTTCTATCTCGATGCGTCGATGAGTTTGTCGAGCATGTTCGCGTCCGGCCTTGCTTTGGCGCAGCCGGACCTCGCCATCTGGGCTTTCATGGGCGACGGCGCGTTCTGCATGAATCCGGGCACGCTGATGGTCGAGCGGCAAATGAATCTGCCGAACCTGACGCACTTCCTGGTGTCCAATCGCGCCTATGGCGGCACGTCCAATGCGGGTCTGCCGAATTATCAGGATAACGATTACGCCGCGATCGCCCGCGGCATGGGGCTTGAGCGCGTGTTCGAATTCCGCAGCGTCGAGGCGCTGGATCGCGAGTTCCCGTCGCTGAAAGCCACGAACGCGCCGGGCCACACCTTTGTCGTGCTCGAGGTCGAGCCGTTTTCCGACGAAGACCAGAAGATGGAGCAGCCGCCGTTTGACGGGCCGGAACTGAAGTTCCGTTTTGGCCGTCACCTCGAGAGCCTCACCGGCAGCAGCATCTTCGGCTACCGCATCTGATGCGGGGTCATGGCCGCGTTTGTTCCAACCATCGACGTCTATAGTGATTGCCGCTGCACGCCTTACGCACAGGACAGTGGGGATCATTGCGACGGGGTGATTGTACTCGTCGTCCGACCGGTTCATCGTGGCACGTCGATCGCCGGGGGGACCGAGTGAACGTACCACCAGTCAATTATTTCGACGCCGGGTTCCCCGGCGCCACGCAGACCGTCCGCATAGCGACTCTCTATGATGCCAAGGTATTCGCGCGCAGATGGGTGATCAGAGACAAGGATCCAGCCCTCAAGGCGCTGCTGAAGCATATGGAGAGGGCCGACAGCTCCGCGACGGCGGATATCGCAATCAGGCAATTAAAACAGACGCTGGAGCGTCGCGGCCTTGTTGGTCACCGCAAGCCCCTCGCTCACGGGCTGATCATGCGCCAGCTCCGAGCAGAGGGCGTAGCTCGCGAAAACTGATAAGCCGTCGTGCTGCTTCATCCCAAAGGACCAAGCGTACGCACGAAAGACTTTGACCCAGCGTAAGTCTGCCGATCTTCGCAAGATTGGGGTGTTGGCGTAGCGCGAGCGGTAAGCGATAGAAAGGGATTCGGCTGCAGAGATGATGGACGTGATGCACGCCGATATTCGCGGTAAACCATCGCAAGACAATTGGAAGATCGTAGTGCGAGCTGCCACGTAGCGCGGCTTCATACACGGTCCAAGCTGGATCGTGCGCCCAGAACGTATCCTCGAACTGGTGCTGGATATAGAACAGCCAGACCCCCGCCGAAGCGCCGATCAGCATGATCGGGAGGTGCACGAGCAGAAATGCGCCGAGACCCACGGCCCAGATCGTGACACCCGCCACCAGCACAATGGCCAGGTTCGTTGCCATGGTGCTCAGCCAAGGTTGCCATCCATCGCGCATCAACCCGACCGGCAAGCGCTGCTGCAGGAGAAAAAGATAGGCGGGGCCAAGCCCGAACATCACCAGCGGGTGGCGGTAGAGGCGGTATCGAAGCCGGCCCCAACGCGACAGCGCGAGATATTCGTTGACCGTCAATGTATCGATGTCGCCGATACCCCGCCGATCGAGATTGCCCGATGTCGCATGGTGGGCGGCATGAGTCCGACGCCAAAAGTCGTAAGGCGTCAATGTCAACACGCCAATGACGCGGCCGACCCAATCATTGGCGAGCCGGTGCCGGAAGAAGGCGCCGTGCCCGCAATCGTGCTGGATCATGAACAGCCGCACGAGCAATCCCGCCGCAGGAACGGCGAGCAGCAGATAAAGGCCATAGCCGACATCGAGAGCGATCCACATCAGCACCCAAAGCAGAATCAGCGGCACTATCGTAATCAGAATCTCAATGATGCTCCGCCCATGGTTCGGCTCGCGGAAGCGCGCGAGAGCCTGAATCAATCTGCGCGGATCGCTGTCGCCCAGCGCAGTGCCGGCGTCGTTTTTTGCGTTGTCAGTCAAAATATCATCTCCGGAGTGGTGACGCGCTGCCGTTGAGAAAGTAGCTGGCGAGCGCACTTTTTGGCACCAGCAAGATTTGCCACGAATTACATCTGCCGCAGGCTACGTTTGCCACTACCAAATCGGTATTCTTGGAGTGGGCGCAGGTGTTTTTGGAAAGCAAGGCGCGAGCGCTTGCGCGGCGTCCCAAACATTGTGACAGGGCCGGCGGGTGTCTTAATCTAACCCGAAAAACCACCGACCGCCATGTCACTGCCGACATCTCTCTTACAGGAACGGGGGGCGCTAGTCACATTACAAAAATGGTTCATATCCTTGGCTAAAGGGCCTCCTTCCGGTTCCTAAATATATCCCACGGGTACGGTGGTATTGTTCAAAACTATGCATATATCCCTTTAGTTGTTTGAATATCGGGCGTTCAGATGGCGTTTTAAGAGTTGTTATTTGGAGATAGTTGGATGACAGACGACCCATCTCGCATCGCTGCGAAAGGCGTTTTAGCGGAACAGCGTCAAGCCCGGCCGTCGGCCGAATTTGATTACGACGCCGAGGCTGAGCTATTTCCGATGCGAAAGCGGGTCCCCAGGCGTCAGCCGCTCGGATACAAGCGGTTCGCACGCGCCGCCCTCGCCATCCGGTTCGCCATCGAAGATCTTCCGTCGGAACTTCTCGTTGGTGCGTATCTGGAGGTCGACGAGCAGCGGTACAACGGCGATGAAATTCGCCGATTGTATGAGAGGGCTGATTATCCTTTGACCCGGGCCGGCGCGTCATCGTGACGGACGACACGATCGGCGATCGGCATCGCCGGGTGGCGGTCCAAAGGGTAGCAATGATCGGCGGGGTGGAAGCCGATCAGCTGTAATGCCGGGAAGTCAGCCATCGTACTAAGAGAAAGGTCACGAATGGCGTGCCATATAACGTGGCCGAGCAACTCAGCGAACCCCGGCCGCCGTTCTACGTGGCGAATTCTTGATTTGCGCTCAGCCAGGTGGCGGCGAATTGCGGCCCATCGACCGCGTCAAAAGCCCAGTATCTCGGCGCTATCCGCAGAAGGACATCATTGTGAGAAAGATCTTGCCGGACACGATGTTCTCCGACCCCGAACGAAGCCGCCTTACCATGCTTCGAACCTGGGTGCTCGACCATGGTGTAACCGAGATCGAGATGAGTGAGCGGCAATTCTGGAACTTTGCGCACCTTCAACCGATCGCCGAGAAGCCCTGGGCGACATTTATGGGCCGTGTTATCCGCGTGCCGGATATGCCCGTTGAGGCACAAAAAAATATCGGGATTTTCGACAAGCTCAGTCCCGGGGCCATATGAGCGACCGGATATCGAGCAACCGCCGTGGCCCTCAGAAATCCGCCACCGCGAGCTCGTAGGATCCTTTGCGCTGCCGCTTATAAGCTTTCACTGCCGCGGCATAGATCGATGAACGATGAGCGTCGAAGGCGCGAAGCAAATCCGCCTCATCGCGCTGTAGATCCGGCTGCAGTCTTTTGAGCGCATCTTCGGTAATGGAAAACGACCACTCCATCGCGCTGTCATGTCCCCAGAAGCAAATCGCGCGCCGGCTCGAATCGAAAAATCGGCTTTGGTTTGGGAAATTAAGCATGTTTGGGGAACTTCCTCACTCGGCGTTCGTGATCCAGCACTTTCGAAGGCCTTCGGAATCCCGAGCCCACCAATAACTCTCCTCCGCGTTATGTCCGGAAACACCGAATGTTTTCAGGTGCTTTCTGAGCCCAGCCAAGGCCTCCTCACGTGTGGAATACCCGTGACCGACCTCTATCGGTTGTGCCGATTCCGTGCTCTTGCGTTCGATGATTTTGAACATTGTTGGCTTCCCCAACGAGGCGTTCTCAATCGACATTGAATTTCACTTTTGTCGTCAGGATAAGATCGCTTTCCGAAACCACGCGCTCGTGAGCTTCGCTCTTGCTTTTAATTCTATAGTGAGTGCTTCCGCCCTCTACCGGCCGGAGACTAACAATCTCGTAAGTCCCTTTTGCCGCGGACCGAAAAGTCGACGGGATCAGATCGACGGTTTGCCCAACCTTGAACTTGTGGGTGCGGTCCTTCATTGCAAATGCTCCTTCTCGGTAGGCTTATGCCCGTTCGCCGCCAATCACGACGCCTTCAAACGCTTTCGGCAGTCTTTTTGCTCATGCGCCACAACTGATAACCGCAACCGTTGATGGCTGTTTCGATCACCTCGCGGGAGAGATTGAACGGAGGCTCACGGTCCGGCGCGATCGATCCGACGGCGCGCCATGGGCGGAACTGGCTTGGCAGCCTTGCGCCGGCCAGGTCGCCGCCGAATGCCCGCAGTTCGGGACTCGCCTCGGACTTGAAAATGAAGATTCGCATCGCTTCGCCTCTCCGTGTCCTGACATTGTCGCCGGTCGCGGTGTTATCCCCGGACATCGCAGGTTACCGCCCGCGAGGTTGAGTGCGTTAACGCGGCCGACAAATCGGCCCAACTCGTTCGTCGGCGTCGCGAAAGATCAGCATCCCTTTCCCAGATCGCAGGGTGAGATTCGCCGGACCAACGAACCTTTCCACCACGAGCGGACGCGGGATGGTGTCGTTAGGTCCTAAGCCGCGAGTGGAGGCCAAAGAGATGGCTTTCTTCATGCGCGCTCGGAGAGCCTTTGCGCGATGCGCAGGGCCGGCCTTGCGGGTGAAGGGGAGACACCCCGCGCGATCTGGGCTGCCGATGTGCCACAAAACAGCGAGCAAGAAGCCGTTCAACGGAACTTCGTACACGCGGCTCGCTGAGCCAATATGGCTCCGAATACATAGCACTTATAAGCCACGGGCGTGTTCGTTGCAAGGCGCGCCGTACCAGCGGCATCTCGCCATTTCTAAAAGTCCTACCAATCGGTTCTGAGAGCATGCAAGGTGCCGCAATGCCGAATCAGGCTCCGCTGCATTCTGTAGAGATCGTTTTCTATTCAGCGGCGTTGCTCCTCGCCGTCGTCGGATTGACGTGGTTCTTTGTCAGATAATGACGTCTGCTTCGAAAGTCTGCTGTCCTTGTGGAGCGGATTTGACATTCGCTACCCACCTGGCCGCGAATTCGTGAAGCGAATGTCAAATCCAAAGCGCCACTAAGACTATATTTGCTAGTGGCCCTTTTGATTCTAACATTCGCAAGACAGCCTGGTGATCCGGGATGCGAATGTTAAAATCGCGCCCGATGCTTATCTAAAATCCCGGCATCGCAACCTAGTGGCCCGCGGTCGGCGAGAGACCGCCGCCTCGAAAACCGCACCTGCAGCAGCATTTTCGGCTATCGGATTTGAGCTACGGGGCTCGTCCATACGACGTTGTCGTCCGCTAACCTCATCCGAAATATTTTTGCTGCCCCCTTTTCTCGGGTCGTGCGGCATGAGCATCATGTCTCAAAGAAACGTGCGCCAATCAAACGGCAGGCGGTCGCCTACGACCGAAGAGGAAACCTCATGAGCACCAGCAATCGCCGCCGCTTCCTGACGCTCGCGACCACCGCGCTCGTCGCCCCGGCGCTCTCGCGCCGGGCTGTCGCCGACGCCTGGCCGAAGGACAAGATCATTCGCGCCGTGGTGCCTTTTGCCGCCGGCAGCACCGTCGACATCATCGGCCGCGTCGTGCTCGATCCGCTCGCGCAACAGCTCGGCCAGACCATCGTGGTCGAAAACCGAGGGGGCGCCGGCGGCACCATCGGCTCGGCCGCCGTCGCCAAAGCGGACCCTGATGGTTACACCTTACTGGTCAACGCTTCGGCGCATTCCGCCGCACCCGCCGCCTATCGAGACCTTACCTACGATCCGTCCAAGGACTTCGCCGGGGTCGCCGTTTTTGGCGTCGTGCCAAATGTACTGCTGGTGGCGCCGTCGAAAGGCATCAAGACGGCCAAAGAACTCGTCGAACGTGGCGCGGACGGACGCCTGACCTTCGCGTCTGCCGGCGTCGGCAGCGCCACTCACTGGGCGGCCGAGCGCTTTCTGCTGTCGGCCGGCATGAAGGCGACGCATGTTCCGTTCGCCGGGGGGCCGGCGGCGCTCACCGAAGTGATGACCGGCCGTGTCGATTTCTGTTTCATTGGCATCTCTTCCGCGATGCCGTTCATTAAGGACAGCCGATTGCTGCCGCTCGCCGTCAGTTCGACGCGGCGTTCGCCGGCATTGCCAAGCACACCGACGACGATCGAGGTCGGCTTTCCGGATTCCGACTACACGTTCTGGAACGGCATGCTGGCGCCGGCGAAGACCCCGCGGCCGATCATCGACCAGTTGCACGCGGAGGTCCAAAAGGCGCTGGGACTGCCCGCCGTGAAGGACAAGCTAGCGACTCAGGGGGTCGAGCCGATGCAGCTCAGCCCTCAGGAATTCGATGCCATGATCGCCAAGGAGATCGTCTCGAACATCAAACTCGCCAAGGCGGCCGGGTTGAAGTTCAATTAGCACCGTGGACGTGGGCAGAGTCTCGCCTCCACCCACCCGCACTGCCTTATGGTTGCTTCGAGATCGATCGGCTTATTATGCGCCCGGCGCGTGCGATAGCGGCGCATCCGAGCGGGAGCAGTCGTGGCGCCGCTATGGTATTGAACGAAGCGAGAAGCGCCACGCTCCGAGTCGGAACTGTAAAACTGAGATCCGCAAATGCTGCTGGAAGCGATCCCCGTAGGCACTAATCCGCCGTATGAGGTCAATGTCATCATTGAGGTGCCGATTGGCGGCGAGCCCATCAAGTACGAGCTGGACAAGGCCTCCGGTATCCTCGTTGTCGATCGCTTTCTTTACACGTCCATGCGCTATCCGGGAAACTACGGCTTTATTCCCCACACGCTCTCGGCGGACGGCGATCCTTGCGATGTTCTCGTCGTCAATACGCGGACCATCACGCCCGGCGCCATGATCAGTGTGCGTCCCATAGGCGTGTTGTTCATGGAGGACGAAGCCGGAGTCGATGAAAAGATCATCGCCGTTCCCGTTTCCAAGCTGACGCGGCGTTACGATGGCGTAAAGTCCTACCAGGACCTTCCTGAAATCACGCTCCGGCAGGTCCAGCACTTCTTCGAACATTACAAGGATTTGGAAGATCAAAAATGGACGAAGGTTACGCGTTGGGGCGGCGTCGAAGACGCACACCGCCTCATCCGCGAAGGATGCCAAAGAGCTTCAGACGCCTGACAGTACACGCGTCGAAGTCCGTATTTGATCAGGTTCGCTTGCGACCGTCCTATCGCGCTGGCACGGCTTTGCCGGCTGCTTCCAGATCGATCAGTTGATTGCGCGCCTGCTGCGCCAGATAGCGGCGCATACGGATCACGCCGGCGTCGTGCTGGTACAGCATCTCGAATTTTTCCAAGCCGGGGCGAACGCCGGAGAGAATCTCCCGGTCCTGTTCGAGCACCGTCCAATGCCGCGGCTCCAGATTGATCCGATAGAGGAAGCGCCAGACGTCGCGCTGCCAGCCGCTCACCTTGCGGGTGCGCCAGAAGAAGACGCACATCGTGTTCTCGTCGATCGGAGTTCCAAAGCCGACGATACCGAAGTTGCCGCCGGGTCCGCCCGACGGCGGGTAGGGGATTTCCAGCCGAACATAGAGGGCGCCATTGTCGACGAGTTCGCTCCAGTCGAAGTTCACGTCACGCTGGCCCTCCTTCTCGAAGATGAAGCCGTGCGGCGTGTCGCGCGTGACGAAATGGGCTTGGGTGTCGCCCTGGTACATGGTGTGCGAGTTCGCATGCAGGAACGTGCCGTGCATGGGATCCATGAGATTGTCGAAGGCGTAGCGCCACGCCATTTCCCAGTCCGCGTAACAGAGAAAGTGTGAGTATTCGGGCGAGACGATCTGTTCCGGCGGATCAAAGGCGGGCGCTTCCTCATGCAGCGCGTCGCCGAACCAGACAAAAATCGCGCCGGCAACTTCGCAAGACGGATAGGTCTTCACCGCTTTCTTGCCTTCGAGCGGGCAGCCGGGCTGGCCCGGAACGCGGAGCACCTTGCCGTCGGGACCGACTTCGACGCCGTGATAGTTGCAGCGCAGCCGGTCGCCCTCGTTGATGCCGCGCGACAGCGGCACCGCGCGATGCGGGCAGCGGTCGGTCTGGACGTGAATGCCGCCTTTGGAGTCGCGCCACAGCACCAGCGGTTCGCCGAGCCGGGTGATGCCGAGCGGCTTGCCACCGGTTTCGACAAAATCCGACGGCAGGATCGGCCACCAGCGATTCCGCAATCCGGTGCGCAAGTAAGCTTGCACCTGCTGATCGGTGGGGCCGGTCGCAGCCGTTCGGGGGCGTTCGAGCGTAACGGTCGTCATGGCTCAAGCTCCAAATTGCTGGGCGCCAAATTGCTTAGGCGCCAAGTTGCTTAGGCACCAAGTTGCTTAGGCACCAAGTTTGCGCATCACGGTGGTGAAATTTTCAGCGGTCCAGTCGCCGCCGTTCGGCGGCCGCACGCGCGAGGCGTTAAGCCCCTCGATCACTTCGTCCAGTTCGCGCGCGCCTTTGGCAAACACGCCTTCAATGGCGTTGGCGAGTTCCTGCTCCCATGCCGTCGGCTCGCGAGTCCGCGTCTGGTTGGGACTGAGATACGGATATTGATAGGTCATCGGATCCTCCGGATCACCGTGCCGTGATGCGGTGCGCTGTTTGGAGATTTGCATCGGGGGATTTGAAAGGATTGTCCATCTTGCATCCTCAAATGTCGAGCACCAGCCGCGAACCGCGAGCACGCGAGACGCACACCATCATCGACTGGTTTGCCGTGCGCTCGGCCTGCGACTGGATGCTGTCGCGGTGATCGACCTCGCCGGCGATCACGCGCACCTCGCAAGTGCCGCAAATGCCCTGCTCACAGGAGCATGGCACCGCAATGCCGGCGTCGTTGAGTGTGGCGAGCACCGTCTTGTCCGCCGGCACGGTCAGCGTCACCCCGGAGGTTTCGCAGACCACTTCGAAGCTTCCGGAAGTCTCGTCGGCCGGCCGGCTTCGCGGCGCGAACCATTCGAAACGCACGGTGCCCTCCGGCCAAGCCGTGGTCGCTTCCTCGACCGCAAGCATGAGGCGTTCCGGACCGCAGCAATAAACGAGCGTGTCGTCCTGGATGGTGGCAAGTCGCTGCGCCACGTCGAGGCGCGTGCCGGTAGCACTGCTGTGCAGCGAGACGTCGCCGCCAAGCGCGCGGATTTCGTCGAGGAAAGGCGCCTCGTCGTCACGCCGGTTGCAGTAAAGCAGCGTCCACGGCTTTCGCCTTGCGCTCGCGGCTCGCATCATCGGCAGGAGTGGCGTGATGCCGATGCCGCCGGCAATAAAGAGGTATCGGCTCGCATCGGCCAGCGGAAAATTGTTGCGCGGCAAGCTGATCGTCAACAATTCTCCCGGCCGCAGCTTGCGGTGAACGAATTGCGACGACAGTCCGCCGCTGACGGCGCGGATCGCGACGCGATAGTGCGAAAGATCGGCCGGGTCGCCGCACAACGAGTATTGCCGCATCGTGCCGCTGGGGAGATGCAGGTCGATGTGACATCCCGGTTCGAACGGCGGCAGCGCGCTGCCATCCGCTGCCGTCAATTCAAGCGAGAGCACGCCGGGCGCTTCCCAACTCATCGAGCGCAGCCGCACCTGCAGCGTGGCGGGAGCTTCCGCCGCGCGCGGCAACGGCTTTGATGTGGCCGGCGCAATTTCCTCGAGTGTCTCTGCGAGCGTCATGGCGCCTGCCCCGCAGCGCCGGCCGGCGGCCCCGCAAAGCTCTGACCGAATGGACCGATGGCGATCATATCGATTTCGATCATGCGCGGGCCCGGCGCGGCAAGAGCGCGGTCGAGCGCTGCATCGAAGTCTTCGATCTTGTTGACGCGTTCGTGCGGCAAACCAACCGACCGGCATACCAGCGAGAAATCCGGCGTCAGAATATCCGCATATATCCTGCGGCCGTCATATTGCGCGTCCTGGATATTGCGAATGACGCCGTAGCCGCGGTCGTTCATCAGCACGTAGACGACATTGGCTGCGGCTTCGACGGCGGTGGCAAATTCGCCGATCATCAGTTGCGTACCGCCGTCGCCGAGAAGCGTGATGGCTTTTGCCGGAACGCCCGCCATGGCGGCGCCGATCCCCATTGCGATGCCCTGGCCGATGCCGCCGCCGAGCGCGTGAACGCCGAGGCGCGGTTCGGCGAGCCGGACGTAGCGATTGCCGAAGGTGCTGTTCGACACGGTGACGTCACGCACCCAGGGATGACCGTCGCGCTGGACGCGGCGGCTGAGTGTATCGGCAAGCGGCGTGTAGGGACCAAGCGCCTTGCGCAACGCCGCTTCGGCGCGAATGCGTGCCGCACCGATCTCCGACAGAAAGACCGGATCGGTGCCGAGCTTATCCGGCAGCCGCGCCAGCAAGCCTTCGATGGCGAGACGCGCATCGCCCGAGATGAACAACTCGACCGGATAGTTGCGGCCCGCCTGCATCGGGTCGGCATCGATCTGCGCAAGACGCGGCAGACGCATTTTGTTGTTCTGGGTTTCGTTACCGCGCAGCCGCGATCCGATCACGATCATCAGATCGGACTTGCGATAAATCTCCTCGGCCTCGCGCGTCATATTGAATGCGCCGAGGCTGTAGGCGTGACCTTCCGGCACGACAGCGCGGCCGTTGGTGCTGGTCACCAGGCCGAACCCGCGTTCCGCGAGCGCGGTCGCCGCCGCCGCGGCGCCGCGCGCGCCGCCGCCGAGCCACAACATCGGGCGTTTCGCTTGTCGAACCATGGCGGCAAGCGCGTCGAGACCGGAAGCACTCGGCGTGCGCAAGGGAATAGAGAGTGTGCCTGACTTCTGTTGCTGCGCGATTTTCGCGCGCTGAACATCGATCGGGATTTCGAGCGTCACCGGCCCGGTCGGGGCGGTGAGCGCCACAGTGGCGGCTTCACGAAGCGCATCGACTGCTCCGACCGGCTCCCAAATGCGCAGGTAATGCTTGCTGACGGCCTTGAGCATGTCGGGTTGACGCGGCACGTCGTGGATCGCGGCGCGATCGCGATCCACGAACTCGCGATCCACCTGCGTGGTGATGTGGAGAACGGGTGAGCCGGCGGTCAGCGCTTCGACCTGCGAGCCGGCGGCGTTACCGGCCGCCGTCCCGGTGCTGGTGATGACGACGCCGAGCGAGCGCGACACGCGCGCAAAAGCGTCCGCCATGTTCATGGCGCCGGCTTCGCCGCGGGCCGGCACGAAGCGAATCCTGCCCTGTCGCCAGATGGCGTCGAGGATCGGCATGTTGTGAATTGAGATCACGCCGAACGCCGTGGTGACGCCGATATCGGCGAGCGCCCGGGCAATCGCATCGCCGACGGGTTCGTCGCTGCGCACCGCATCGGCGGTATCAATTCGCGGCCGGATCAGGAGGTCTTGTTGCATGTTTCGAAAATCCCGTTGATCAGATGGAGCGCGATACGCCGCCCGAAATTTCGAGGCTTGCGCCGGTGATGTAGCTCGCAGCGCGCGAACCGAGGAACACGATGGCGCGCGCCGGCTCTTCAGGATTGCCGAGCCGTCCGAGTGGTATCCCCTTGTCGTCGGCGAGTGCGGCGACCCAATCCGAGCGCGTCTGCGACTTGTCGGCGCGTTGCTCGAAGCGCCGCTGCCATTGGCCGGAGTCGACGAGGCCAAGCAGGACCGAATTGACGCGAATGCGCGGCGCAAATTCTGCGGCGAGCGATTTCAGGAGGCTCTGGACGCCGGCGCGCGCCGCCGACGTGCAGACCATGTGCGGCTCCGGTTGCATCGCGAGCAGCGAATTGACCGCGACGATTGCGGGCCCTTCGCTTTTCTCCAGAAGCGGCAAGAAGGCGCGGATCGGCAAAATCTGGCTGAAAAATTTCAGCTCCAATTCTTCGCGCCATTGCGTGTCGCTGGTGTTCGCAAACGTCGAGACGCGGCCTTGGCCGGCATTGTTGACAAGGAGATCGACGCGGCCGCCGCTCCATGCGCCGACCTTTTGCGCAAAGGCGTTGACGGCCTTGGCGTCGAGCACATCGCAGCGTTCCGCCAGCAGCGCGTCGTCGTGCGGCGCGGCCAATTGTGCCGCAGCTCTGGCGAGACGCTCGGTATCGCGTCCGCAGATCGCGACGCGCGCGCCATCGGCGAGAAGGAGCTTGGCCGTGGCAAGGCCAATGCCCGACGTTCCGCCGGTGACGACCGCGACGGTATTTGACAGGCCTAGGTCCACGATCGTTCCCGTGCATTCGTGTCAATGTCGGAGACGGCGGATGCGGGCGGCGCACGTCTGTCGTCCTTGTCCGACGCATTGGTTTTGAGCGACTCGCACCAACCCAAGCGCAGCGAGATGTCGCGCGCCGCATTCTTGACCGCCGTGCCGATCTGGGCGCGGCGCTCGGCACCTTCGAATTGCGCCGTCTGGCCGGTCACATTGAGAGCCGCGACCGGAGTATTGGTCGCGTCGAACACCGCCGCCGCGACCGAACTGACGCCAGCCTCGTAGTAGCCATCGCTCCAGGCGAGGCCCAACGCGCGATCGGTCTCGAGTTGGGCATGAAGCTGCAACGGCGTGACAGCAGTGTGCGCCGTCACCGGCCGCAAATCGGCGCCAGCATACAAGCGCTCGACACGCTCCGGTGGCAGATTGGCGAGGATGATGCGGCCCATATTGGCCGCGTGCGCCGGCAGGCGGCTGCCGATCCTGATATTGCTCGCGAAGGCATGGTTCGGGACGCGGCGCACCAGATAGACGATCTCGCGGCCGTCGAGTACGCCGAGATGCGCCGACAGGCTGAGTGTCTCCGCAAGCTGCGTCAGCACCGGAACGGCGACCTGCACGAGGTCTTCGGAAAAGAACGCCTGCGCGGTCAGCGTGATGAGTCCGACGCCGATCCGCCAGCCATTGCCTTCGCTGCGCGGCTCGATGAAGCGCTCGGCTTCGAGCGCATGCAGAAGGCGAAGCAGCGTCGTCCGGTTGATGCCAAGCTCGCGGGCGGTCCGCGACATGTTGGTCACGGCATCGCCCTCCGCGATATGGCGAAGAAGCCGCGCCACCCGCTGCACCGGCGGGGAGGCATAGGTCTCGTCGGCTTGCTCGTTCGTTTCTGCTTCAGACATGAGCCATGCTCTCGACCAAATGCGCAAGAACGAGCGCGAGTGATTCCGGCTGCTCTTGCGGCAATGCGTGACCCGCATTCGGGATTTCGTAAAAGCCTACGGCGTTGGCCAGCGCGCTGTGCGCGGTTCGCGCGTTGGCGGGCGGCGTGATCTGGTCCTGTGCGCCGACGGCAACGATCGCTGGCGCGGAGATCAGCGCTGCGTCAGTGAGGAGCTGACCCGCGCCCAATGCGCGGACAGCCTGGATGTAACCTGCCGGATGGACTGCGCCCATCGCTTCTTCGACAGCGGCAACTATATCGGGACGAGACGCGGGATCGCCGACCAGACGCGCCGCTCGCTTGGCGGCGAATGCCGCCGGGCCAAGGTCGACGATTTCATCGATGCGCGATTGCACGCTCGGAGGAAGCGGTGTGCCATCCGCGACGCCATAGCCCAACGCCGGCGATACCAGCGCCAGCGCTGTGACGCGATCCGAATGACGCGCGGCAAAACTCGCGGCGAACAACGCGCCGAGCGAGTGCCCGACCAATGCGACACGCTGTCAACCTCGAGCGCATCGAGAAATTTCGCCAACGCGTTCGCGTAGTCGCGCGGAGCCGGTGCGTCCGCGGCAAGCGGAACGGACTCCGCATAGCCGGGCGCATCCCAGGCGATTGCGTCGAGCAATGGCGGCAACGCCTTCATCAGCGCGGCGAAGCTTTTCGCATTGCTGCCGACGCCATGCAGCAGCACCAGCGTGTGCGCCGCGCCGTCACGGGGCCGGCGGAGGAAGCCTATTCCCTCCGCGCAGTCGCGCTGCAATCCTGCGATCTCGCCCTTCATGGTCATGGCCGCGGCGCAGCTCCCGGCATGTCGTGGGCGCGCGGCAGATAATGCAGCACGCGCGCCTCGATCGCAGTGACGGCCCAATACATGACGATGCCGATCACCGTCAGAAGGATGATGGCGTCGAACACCATCGACGTGTTGGCTTGCCCCTGCCCGAAGCTGATGAGATAGCCGAGCCCGATTTCGCCGCCGACGAGTTCGCCGACAGTGATGCCGATGACGGCGAGGGTCGCGCCGATCCGCAACCCGGCCATCAGGTTGGGCATCGAGTAGGGCACCATGATCTTCCAGAAAATCTTCGCCTTGCTCATGTTGTAGGCGCGCGCCAGGTTGACGAGATCGCGGTCGAGCACGCGCATCGCCTGCAGCACGTTGACGAGGATGGGAAAGAAGACGACCAGGATGGTTGTGATCAGCTTCGGCAAGGCGTTGTAGCCGAACCACAGAATGAACAGCGGCGCGAAGGCGACCTTCGGCGCGATCTGCAGCGCCAGAATGTAGGGCGACAGCACCTTCTCCCACGTCGGCAACAGGCCGAGCGCATAGCCGAACACGGCGCCGAGCAATCCGCCGAGAACAAAGCCAAGGATCGACATCGACGCCGTGGACATGAAATGCCGCAGCAGGTTTTCCTGATTCCACATCCGCACGCCCTCGAACCAAAGGTCGCTGACGCGCGGAATGATGTATTTGGGGACACCGAAGAGCGGCGGCAGGTATTGCCAAGCGACGAGCACGACCACGGCGAGCGCAATACTGGCGATCGGCGCCGCATTGTTGCGGCTCCAGAAATTACGTTGCGGCAACGCTGGTGTCGCAGCGACGCTGTCGCGGGGCAGGGGGGCCGTGGCTTCGTGCGTCATCGGAAGCTCCGATCGTGTCTACGCTGACCG
Organism: uncultured Alphaproteobacteria bacterium; assembly: GCA_963759705.1. Classification (GTDB taxonomy): domain Bacteria; phylum Pseudomonadota; class Alphaproteobacteria; order Rhizobiales; family Xanthobacteraceae; genus BOG-931. Next base: position 34,046 of record CAVXAK010000022.1, on the reverse strand, counting down.
CTAGCTGACGAATTCATTGGTGTAGAGATCGTCGATCGGTACTGCGGACTGGATGATCTGATTGTCGAGATAGAACTTCTGCACCGTCCGCAGCCGCTCGGGGTCGAAACGCCCGAGCGCCGACGGCGGATCGGTGTGATACACGTTGGTGACGTAGCGGCGCAGGATGCGCTCGATTTCGACTTCCTTGCCGGCGTGCTGCGGCACAGCAGCGACATAATCCTTCGTGGCCGCTGCGGGATCGGCGATGCAGTCGCGCACCGCCTGCAACACCGCCTTGACGCAGCCACGCACGACGGCAGGCTTCTCTTTGATGATCTTATCCGACGCCAGGATGGCCTGAGCCATCGCCGGGAAGATCTTGTCGATCGGGAAATAGTCGAGCGGAACGCCGGCGGTCTCGATCGCGTCGGCCCACTCGGGCACCGCCATGATGCCGTCGAGCGATTGCGCGATCATCAGTTGCGTGACGCCGGCCGGTCCCACCGCCTGGATCTCGAGATCGGTACGCTTGAGACCGCTTGCCGCGAGCACGGCGAGCAGCGCGTAATAACCGGTGTCCTGATAGCCGATGACGCCGAGCTTCTTGCCATGCAGGTCCGCGATCTTTTCCACTTTGGCAGCCTTGCGCGTGACCAGCTGAAAGAGCGGCTTCTGGCCGAGCAGCGCCACAGCCCGTACCGGTAGATCGTTCGGCCGCACGATCATCGATGTTTCACCAACGCCGCCGCCGAGGCTGGCATTGCCGACCCCGACCTGCTTGGCGACATCGGCGCCGCCGCGTCCGGTCTCGAACGTCACCGCGAGATTGTTGGCGCCGAAGTAGTTGCGCTTCTGCGCGAGCTGAAACGGAATGAATGCGGGCAGGAATGCCGGGGCCGGAAACAGATACGTCATCGGCTCGGCCGCCGCGAACGCGGGCCGCAGCGCCGCAGTCGCCATTAAGCCGCCGATCGCCGTTCGTCGTGAAATGAGCATGTCAATCTCCTCAGCCGTTCGGCGTGAACGCGATCAAGCGTCGAGCCGGTTGTCGATGTGAAGTGCGTGAAACAAGTGGGCAACGATCTCGCTGGCGCGTTGCGTCGCCATCCGCTCGATGGGATTGTCGCGGTGCGGCAAACCGACGTCGATCTCTTCGACGATGCGGCCGGGTCCATCGCTCATGACCAAGATGCGATCGGACATCGCCACCGCTTCGGAAAGGTCGTGAGTGATCAGGAGTGTCGTTAGTCCCGAGCCGGCAATCGTTTCGGCGAAGCTCTTCTGCAGCACCAGCTTGGTTTGCGCATCAAGCGCGGAAAACGGTTCGTCGAGCAGCACCACATCGGGATCGATGGCGAGCGTGCGGGCCAGCGCAGCGCGTTGCCGCTGTCCGCCGGAGATTTGATACGGATAGCGGTCGGAGAATTCCATCAGCCGGCAGCGCTTGAGCTCGCGGAGCGCGCACTCGCGCCGCTGCGCTTTGCTCAGAGCGCGGGCCTCCAGGCCGAATTCGACATTCTGCAGCACGGTTCGCCACGGCAGCAGCATGTCCTTCTGCAGCATGAAGCCGACATTGGAATTCGGGCCTGAAACTTCGACGCCGTGAAGGGAGACCGTGCCCTCGCTGGGCCGATCCAATCCCGCGATCAAGTTGAGCAGCGTGCTCTTGCCGCAGCCGGATGGACCGACAATCGAAACGAACTCCTGCTGCGCCACGTGGAAACTGAGGTCGCGGACGGCGGTGAACAGCGGCGCACCCGCGGTCCGGTTGGGAAAGCGTCGAGCGACATTTTTCAGTCTCAGAACGTCGGACGCCACTGTCATAACGACTTGCTCCCGATAAGTTCGTATTTGAACTCTATGTTCTTGTAGTCGACAATTAACACAACCTTCATACAGGAGTCAATCCTTGTGCATGCCCATTTGACAGACAGGCGGAGGCAAACGAGCAACCAGGTGGACAGTTTTGCACATCGGACTGCGCCCCAACCAAAAATACACTTGCCAAATGTAGTTTTGCATAATATACGATGTTTCGCATATAAAACTTAACTGCGCTCAAAGGGGGTCGTCCGATGTCTGCCAACGACAGCGACATCAAAATTCCAGAGCCTGAATTGCACGCTGCGAGCGAGGCGGGCGATGAGCGCTATCTCGTGCCAGCGCTGATCCGCGGCATGAAGATTTTGTCGATCCTATCGGACGAGAGCAGCCGGCTGACCTTGTCGGAGGTCGCGGCCGCGCTTGGCGTTACCCGGTCGTCGGCTTATCGGCTGCTCTATACGCTCGGCCATTTGGGCTATGTCGAGTACGACGCCAGGACCAAAAACTACGCGCTGGGGCCGCAGGTTCTGGCGCTCGGCTATGGCTATCTGGCGTCACGCGACATCATCGACGTAGCGACGCCGCATCTCGTGCGGCTTCGCGACCGCACCGGGTGGTCGGCGCATCTCGGCGAACTGCATGGCCGTGAAGTCGTTTATCTGGCGCGCGTCGCCACGCGTCGCCCGATCGCCAGCACGGTCCACGTCGGCACGCGGCTTCCCGCGCACGTCACCACGATGGGCCGGATCCTGCTTTCGGCACTCACCGATCGCGATATCCGCGATCTCTATCACGACGACATCACCAAGCCTTTCAGTCTCAAGCCCTATGCGGGGATCGAAGAGTTGTTGGAGCGGATTGCTGTCGATCGCGCGAACGGCTTCGTGATTCAGAACGCGGGTTACGAGCCAGGCATTGCCAGCGTTGCGGCGGCGGTCCGTGACGTGAGCGATCGGATTGTCGCCGCCATCAACGTTTCGGCGATCGCGTTGTACGCGAGCGAGGCCGAACTCAACGGACCATTGAAAACCGAGGTGCTCGCGGCCGCTGCGGCGATTTCGCGAGACCTGGGTCGCCGCGCGCCGGCCCATCCGGCTGCAATGCACGACACGCGGATGTCCGCGCAATCGTGAAATGCCGAAGTTCGATGAACGCACAACAGGAGAGCGAACATGGATGACGTGACGAGAAAAGAGCCCAAACGGTCCTGGGATCGCCCCGAGGGCGCCAGCTATGAAGCCTGGATGAACAGCCGCGTGGCACGCGTCGCTGACCGGCCCTATGACTGGAATGCACTCAAGTTCCAAGCCGACTACGACCCGAAGTATCGGCGCGCACAGAAGCGGTTCATCGGCACCGGCGGCACCGGTGTCGCCTCGGATTCCTCCGTGATCCCGGCCGAGCATTTCACGCTGTCGAACATGATCCTGCCGCCGGGCGCGGAAGGACCGATGCACCTGCACGTCGACGCCGAGGAAGTCTTTTTCGTTCTGCGCGGCAAGATCAAGGTCATGACCGAGAAGGATGGCGAGCGCTGGGAGGCAGTGCTCGGCGAACGCGATTGTGTGTCGGTACCGCCCGGCGTCTATCGCGGCGAGATGAATATTGGCGACGAAGAAGCGATCATGATGGTGATGATCGGTTCGCCGAAGCCGGTGACGCCGACCTATCCGGCGGATCACCCCCTGGCCAAGGTCAAGCGCTGACAGCGGCGGCGTGCCGCGTTTCTTCGCGGCACGCGTTGGCACCACGCGATCCAAATCGCGTCGGTCGCGACAAGCCGGTCAACGATTTTGTTCTGATGGAGGCGCGCATGGCGCTGAAGGGTATCGATGCGGTCGTGTTTGGCGTGGCCGATATGGCCGAAGCCAAGCGCTTCCTGGACGATTGGGGCGTGTCGCAAGTCTCGGCCAGCGCGGACAAGCTGGTCTATCGCACACGCGACGGCGCCGAGGTCATCGTCAGGCCGCACGACGCGCCCGATCTGCCGGCGCCGATCGAGAGCGGCAATACCGTGCGCGAAGTGATTTGGGGCGCGGCCAACGAGCAGGAGTTACAAAAAACCCTCGCGCCGCTGCGTGCGCTCGAAAGCTTTCATACCGGCGCGGACGGCCTTCCGCGCGTCACCGATCCCAATGGCATGAGCGTCGCCTTTCGCGTCAGCCGGCGCACGCCGATTGTCGTCAAGCCGACGCAGCCGAACGCGCCCGGCTCGCATCAGCGTGTCAACCAGCGCTCGCCGGTTCATGATCGCGCCCATCCGATCAATATCGGCCATGTCGTTTTGTTCGCTGCCGACTTCGCCGCGATGCGCGCGTTCTATACCGACAAGCTCGGCTTCGTGATCAGCGACGAATATCCCGGCCACGGCGTTTTCACGCGCTGCCAGGTCGTCGGCGATCACCACAATCTCTTCATGCTCAATCGGCCCGGCAAGCCGGGCATCAATCACGTCGCCTTCACCGTCACCGACATTCATGAAGTCATCGGCGGAGGCATTGCCATGAGCAAAAAGGGCTGGAAGACCGAGATCGGCCCGGGCCGTCATCCGATTTCGTCGGCGTATTTCTGGTATTTCGAGAATCCGCTGGCGGCGCCGCTCGAATATTACGCCGACGAGGATTTCTGCACCGAGGCGTGGACGCCCGGCACGCACGAGCGCAAGCCGGAACTGTTCGCCGAATGGGCGATCGCCGGCGGCATCGACGGCAAGACGCGGCGTCAGGTGGCGACGCAAGACCATAGCGGCCGCGGCCATGCGTGACGGCCGTATCTCCGACGCTGGATCGTGAATATGCAAAGCGAGATCCGGCGCATCATCGTGGTCGAGGCCCATCGGCTTCGCTCGGGCCGCTGTCCGGTCCAGGTTCATTCGCTCGGCACCGGAGAGACGTTCGACATCCGGCCGACGGCCGACGGTTTTGTCGACGTGGCATCCGGCCTGACGGTGCGAACCTCTCCCGGGCACATTCTTCTGACGGATACGCAAGGCACGATCGATCTTCATCTGACCGGCGATGTCGCGTTCGACGGCTACGACCACGTCAGCAACGAAGCGTTTTCCGGGCGCGCCGGCGGCGGCGCATCCGTCACGCTCTATGACCGCGATCGCGCCGACTTCTTCCAATATGCCGTAGCCACGCCGAGTGACCGCTTCTGACAATACGATTGGAGCATCGGGGCCGTCATGAGCCGAAGGTTTGAGGGCAAACGCATCGTCATCACCGGCGCCGGCCGAGGCCTCGGCCTGGCTTATGCCGAACGGCTCGGCCGCGAAGGCGCGAGCGTGGTTATCGCCGAAATCGATCCAGCGCTCGGCACCGCCGCCGTGCAAAGTCTGGCCGCGCAGGGCATCGAAGCCCGTTTCATCGAAACCGATATTTCATCCGAAGCATCGCTGCAAAAGATGGCGCAGCTTGCCGCCGAGGGAAGCGGCGGCATCCACGGGCTCGTCACCAATGCGGGCTGGGCCAACAATGTCGGCGGCAAGACCTACGATGAAATTCCGCTCGAGGCGTGGGATCGGATGATGGCGATCAACGTGCGCGGTACCTGGCTTTCGGTGCGTGCAATCGGCCCGCTGATGCGCGACGGCGGCTCGATCGTGACGGTCTCCTCGGACTGCATCTATTGGGGCGCGCCGCGGCTTTTGCATTACGCCACCAGCAAGTCGGCGATCGTCGGCATGACCCGCTCGCTTGCGCGCGAGCTTGGCGAACGCATGATCCGCGTGAATTGTCTCTTGCCGGGCCTGACGGTCGTCGAAGCCACCAAGGACATTCCCGAGCAGCGCTGGAACGACTACGCCGAAAAGCAAATGCTCAAGCGCAAGCAAATGCCCGACGATCTGGACGGGGTCGTCGCATTTCTCCTGTCCGACGATGCCAAATTCATCACCGGGCAGACCCTGGCGGTCGATGGCGGTTTCTCGCTGCATTGAGACCTTCGCATTACAACCAGACGCGTTACCGTCAGACACATGCGGATCGGACCATGACCGGACTAACGATCGGGATCAGCGGCGGCGGGGTTGGCGGCCTGGCCGCGGCCATTGCGCTGCGGCAGGCAGGGCACGACGTCGAGATTTTCGAGCAGTCGTCGTCATTCCAGCGCGTCGGCGCCGACGTGAATCTGACGCCGAATGTCGTCCGCGCCCTGAGCGGCCTCGGCGCCGTGCCGGCAATGCTTGAGACCGCGGCCCGGCCGACCTATCGGATCAGCCGCATGTGGGACACCGGCGAGGAAACCTCGCGTCTGGAAATGGCCGATGCGGCCGAGGAGCGATACGGCGCACCGCAGCTGACGATCCATCGCGCCGATTTGCTCAACGCGTTGCGCGGCCAGTTGCCCGAAGAGGTGATCAGGCTCGGCCATCGGATCGCCGCCATCGAGCGCCGTGACGACGAGGTCACGCTGCAATTCGCCAATGGCGGCAAGCGCACGGTGGAAGTACTGATCGGCGCCGACGGCATCCATTCGCCGACGCGCACGGCGTTGTTCGGTCCGGAGCATCCGCAATTCACCGGGCTCGTGTCGTATCGCAGTGTCGTGGACAGCTCACGGCTTTCGATTCCGAACATGGATGCCTTCACCAAATGGTGGGGACCCACACCGGATTTGCAGATCGTGACGTTTCCGCTCAATCGCGGCCGCGAGACATTCGTATTCGCCACCACCGCGCAGCCGGACTGGCGGCACGAATCCTGGACCATGCCGGGCGACATTGGCGAACTGCGGCGAGCTTACGCGGCGTTTCACCCGGAGGCGCGCGCCTTGCTCGACGCCTGCACGGACGTCATGAAGTCGGCGCTCTATATCCGCGATCCGCTGCCGGCATGGTCGCGCGGCACGGTCACGCTTCTCGGCGACGCCTGCCACCCGATGGTGCCATTCATGGCGCAGGGTGCAGGCATGGCGATAGAAGATGCGGTGGTGCTCGGCCGCGCGCTTGCCGGAGCGAAGATCGGCGACGTCGGCGAGGCGCTGCGCAGTTACGAGCGCACGCGCCAGGATCGCACTGCGCGCGTGCAGATCGGATCGCGCAGTAACGAGTGGCTCAAGGACGGCGGCAACGCCGATTGGGTCTACGGCTATGACGCCTGGTCGGAGCCATTGAGGGTGACCGAGACATTATAGCCGGCCGTGCGGGTGCTCTCAAACTTGTGCTATAGGTGCGACGCATCCAATGTATTCGCCCTCCACGGTCCCGTAGCTCAGCCGGATAGAGCAGCGGTTTCCTAAACCGTTGCAGTCCATCTTGTCTGGTATCGTGCAGTTCTGTTGTGTATTGAAATTCGGGCATTTCTTGGCTAGGCACCACGACGTTATCCTGTCTTTTCCCACCCTGTATCGAGGAGTTCGGTGGGAAATCGGGTGGGAAATTGAGCATTACTCCCACCGCTTGCGTCCCTCGAGGCGCACTACGGATCAAAGCTGTCCGTCGTCCACCGCACCGCACTATTTCGGTACGCAGCATAGCTCGTAGTGAAGGGACCAGTCGGGAGGTCATCAGGCAGATAGCCTTGCCGGCAACTCCACCAGAACCAGCCGGGCTGCGCGCCGAACGACTTGGCGAGCACACGGTCAGCGTAGAACACCTCAATGCTGGCCCCGGTCCGCGGATCAATATCGTAGAGCGGTTCGTACTGCGGGCGTTGCTTCATTGTTGCGGCAAGGATAGCACGTGCCATGTCGCCGTCACGCCGCTATTTCTGCCGGTGAGGCAAGCGCCAAGCCCCGCAAATAGTCCGCAGCCTTGGAGGCTTTGCTACAGGCGGTGAAGAATGCCCGCTTGTCAGCCCTCAGCAACTCAATCCAAGTGGCAATGTAGCCGGCGTTGCGAACGTCGCCGTCGAAGCCGAACTCCGCGCAGAGGAAAGCGGCGCCCAACTCCGCGATCAGTTCCTCGGCCGCATAGTCGCGGGAGCCGAACCGGTTCTTCAAGTCCCGATCGAGACGCGACTTGTGCCCCGTCCAATGGGTTAATTCGTGGAACACGACGTTGTAGAAGTGATCCGCGCCCTTGAATGCCTCGAACGCCGGCATCGAAATAAAGTCATGGCTCGGCACGTAGTAGGCCTCGCCTTGGCCCTCACGAATGTCGGCACCCGTTGAGTGCAAGAACTGATCGGCCAACGCGTCGCGCGTATCGGGATTGCGAACGCGCATCGGCTTTCCAGCCTTGACGCGATCGGGCAGGTTCTCGCATTGATCGACGTTAAAGACGGTATATTCGCGCAGCATCGGGATGAGGCGAGTGTCGTCCTCGCCGTCGCCATCCTTGATCTGCAACTGCTTGACGAAAAAAACCTTCGTTCCGCGCTCGCCCTTCCGCACATTTCCGCCGGCCTCGAGTGCTTGCTTGAACGTGAGAAATCGTGGCGTTGACCAGCCGCGACTACGTGCGAGCCATAGCAGGATCACGTTGCAGCCTGAGTATGGCCGGTTCGTCACTGCGTTCTGTGGGACGTTCTGGCCGGCCGTTGCCGACCATGGCTTTACCCAAGGCGCAGCACCGGCTTCCAATTCTGCAACAATGCGCGTCGATACCTCTGCGTAGAGATCACGCTTCACAACACGGCCTCGCTGCTACAGCTATGCGGCCGAGTTTTGCGAACGGCCGCTTGCTATCGCCGCGTCGCGCAGTGACTTCTAAATTTTGCAGCGTGATGCGAGGCGAAGCGCCGCGCGGACCCTCCCCCTACGATGGACAGGCAGGGGGTGTTTCGCGTGCGGACACGTGTGCCAGAAATATGTCTGGGTGAAAAAGCATCGTTAACCTCGTATTAAGCACCCAAAGCGCCTTTGTCGAAAGGACGTGGAGTGCAGCCGGCGCCTCACCCCGTTCCGGCGTTTGACCATGCACGAGCGCCACTTCCCAAGTCGGATAAGTGCGGCTCCCAAAAAAGAACCCCGGTGAAAACCGGGGCTGAAGGGTCACTGACGGCTTCGTGTTGAGCCGTCCTGAGTCTATGCATTTTATTGGACTTCTGGTCGCAGCGAGAGATAGTGGCCATACGCGATCAAGAGACGCGCCAACGTATCATCGCGATCGATGATCGTCGTTGTGTCTCCCATGTTCGGTTGGCCCGCTTTCGCACGCAGGAGCTTCGCTTGAAAGTTTGTCAGCGTGTCGATCTCAGTGTTGAGCATCACGCACGCTTCCTCGAAAGACCACGTTTGCATTTGCGCTTCGCGTAGCCCGTCGATCTCTGCCGACGCCGCGCGAAACAATTGATCGCGATGCATCAGCGCAGCTGCCGATCTGCGGTTGTTTTTTGTAAAGTCGTCGATTTTAGCTTTTGGCTTGGTCATAATGTAGATCCTTCAGTTAGTGACGGCTTGGACTCCGACCAGCGTGTCGCCGTCGTCAGCAAGCTGGCGGTCTAAAAGCACTCTCACGGTAATGCCAGAAATAATATTTTATATGCTACAAGTCAATAGCATGATAAATGGCATATTTCCCACTTCTCCCTACTCGGAGGTAAGGCATTGATAAAGCCGCGAAAAAAGGGACGCCCGCGCTCGGAAAACCCGATGGTGCATACTGCAGTTGTGCTGCCCCGGGACTTGCTCGAGCGCATGAGAAGGGATGCCGAGGCGTTCGACCGAGGTCTAAGCACCGAAATCCGGCAACGCCTACAGCTGACTTATGACTTGGAAGGGCTGCCAAGCGACTCTGAGACGAGTGAACTGGTCGATTCCATCAAGTTACTTGCCGACAATCTCGCAGGCGACCTGGGCAAGAAATGGTACCAGCACCCGTACGCGCTGGCGGCCTTCAAAGCAGGCGTAGCGGAATTCCTGGCGCAATACCGGCCCGCAGGTAAGGAAAGCGAGCGTCCTGATACGCGGGTTGCTGGCGGACCAGCTGATCCACCCGATGTCGTTGGACGGACGCACGCGCGACTTATTGGAGTAGCGAAAGGCGGAGGGCGAAAATGAGTAGGCGAACTGTTTGACGAAATAGACCTTCGTTCCGTGCTCGCCTTTCCGCACATTTCCGCCGGCCTCAGTCGCCTGCTTGAACGTGAGAAAACGTGGCGTTGACCAGCCCCGACTGCGTGCGAGCCAAAGCAGGATTACGTTGCAGCCTGAATACGGGCGGTTCGTCACGGCGTTCTGTGGCACGTTCCGGCCGGCTGTTGCCGACCATGGTTTTACCCAAGGCGCCGCGCCGGCTTCCAATTCTGCGATGATGCGCGTCGATACCTCTGCGTAGAGATCACGCTTCACAACACGGCCTCGCTGCTACAGCTATGCGGCCGAGGTTTGCGGGCGGCCGCTCGCTATCGCCGCGTCGCGCAAGGCTTCTGGTTTTTGCCGTGATGCGAGGCGACGCGCCGGGCGGACCCTCCCCCTACGATGGACAGGCGGGGGGTGTTTTGCGCGCGCACACGTGTGCCGGAAACATGTAGGACGTAAAAATGCCGCCTAACCTTTTGTTCACTGCTGACTTCGCCGTGTAAGGCTCTTCTGCCTGCGTCAGTAGCAGACAAACAAAAACCATCGAACACTATGAGCTCTATAGGCTGTGTTACGAACCGCTGGGGTAAGCTGGTTTGGTGAACTCATACGCGTGAGACCTACCCGCGCCTTTGTCCGACGCTGTAACCGGGAATGGCTTCCACGCGCGCGAGTTCGATCAACTCCGTTCCCACCCTCGCGCGGGAGGTGCTTTGTCTTTGGATCACCGAGCCGCGAAAGATCGCGGCTACTTGATCCTCACCCTAGGGAACGGGGGTGACAGGGCGGCGGGGGCACTGGACAGGCAGTGGGGGCTGAGTTGCACGGGCACCCAGAGACCGAACATGGAGCCCAAAAAATCCAAGCGTTTATTTTCGGGATTTCGGCGTGACATGTTGATCCCATTTGCGACAGCGACAATGTTGCTCGCTTTCAAACTTCACAAACATTTGGTAAAGAGTAATGGGCCAAACTCTGCAATCGCTTGTCTAATTTATAATTCATAATTCGAGAGCCTAAGACGCGCGGTTTCCTTGCAATTATTTGGCGCCCAATGTCGGGTAGGAAAATTCAGTATGGTCATTTTCGTTTGCTTCCGTTTCGTCATTTATGACAGTCGACGCGAAGATACTTGGAGCAGCTTTGGCCGGCGCGAATAAAACAGGCCACCAAAATGGCGCGCCTCTCCAGTCATCCTCAGTCCGGCCTTCTTGTCGAAACATCGCGAGCACAGGCAGCCGGTCACCAATTTCACGAACAATCGCGCGGTCCTGGTAGGTATGGGGAGCATCTGAAAATCGACCTTCTGCGCGAATGCGGCGTAGTCTCCGCCCTGTCTCGGCAATGAGCCAACAAAAATTTCGCTCATTCGGGGGTGACGCGATTCGGGAAAAATATTCGATAGCTGCCCGGCAGGCTTCCCAGTCGAAACCATATCCGGATTCGAAATCGAAACATGATTCAGTCAGGTCAATTATTTTAATTGCAGTCTCAGTAGAGACCATGACGGGCCCCTTGCCGCTCGATGTCGTGCTCGATATCAGAACATCAATCTGATTAATGATCGGTGCTAACACGGTCTTGGATTTGGTTTGGAAGCCGAACGGAAGGTAAGACCCGCCGGGCCGCAGTGCGACGACATCTGATGCCAATATTTTATTTGGCGCACACGGAATGATGTGACTAGCATTATCCTTCACAATGAAGGCTACGCCTCGATCATGCGCTCCCGTTTCGAAAGCATGCCGGAGGGCCGAATTGAACTCATGGATAGCCCTTAAGGCAAGGTAATTGTGTGCTGTCGTATAGAACCGCGTCACTGATAGGTCTGCTCGAGGCCGGTCTCCATACATGCGAGCGTGTTGAAGTACCGTATCCTGCTGCATGCGACGCGGAGAACGGCCATAATAGAAACCAATTAAGTTTGGAACGGTAATGCCGCGGTCCAAAATTTGGCCTCCGATAAAGACGTTATACGGGGTACGAAGGCGCAGCTCGGCATTGTCGTCCAGAAGCGCTTCAACATCGTTGTCGGAATTGACCTTCTCAGTGGCTACGGCGCCTTTCTGAAATGCCTCTCGAACCGCTTTTACGATTTCGGTTCTATCGGGAAATAGAAGCCCCTCAGCCATTATTGACCGTTGCAGGTCATTGAGTGCATCTGCAACTAGTCGATCAAAAATTGGGCCATGATTTTTTGTAGCTTCACCTATCGCTTCGATGATTTCACCTGCAACGGTGTGTTGCCAAGAATGAGCGTGTCGAGAGGTTTCGACGTGCACGATCATGGCATAGCGCTTGGGTACCTCGTGGTGCAACCTCTGGTGAAGGCGACGGATCGAAGCGGCCGTCACAAAGGTTACAATGGCGTGCCGCAGCGCTTGAGCGTTGTTGGTCGTTAATATCTCACTCTTCTTGATGCGTCTTCTATCCTCCTTTCGGAGCGCCGAAAGCTCATCAGGATTAACTTCGTGCCAAAGATAGAACTCTGGGGAATCTTCATCGTGCTCACCAAAATACTGATCCCCGCCGACGTATCGGGAGTGAATCGGAACAAGTTTCGTGAATGCCGGTCGTTTCGGCTCAAAGGTAAAATTCGTGCCGATACTAACCTCGTATTCGTCAGGTTGGAGATAAAGTGAGTAGGGAGTCGCAGTGACCTGTAGAACAGCGGGTCTTGATAGTTCTCGGCGTAACTCATCGATCTTGTCTGCAATTCGACCCTGTTCGATATCATCTGAATCTTTTTTTCGCGTGAAGCGGATCGAAGCAAAGTCTGCCTCGTCGTCGACAATAAGGACACGTTTGTTAGCAAGCGTTCGGTGTGTTTCAGCGAAGAGCTTGATGAGACGACGCATGTTGTTCGCCTCTTTTTTAGCAACAAATATGAGCTTTTGATCCTCAAGTTCCCAGTCGGTGAGATTGGGGACGGTCATGATGTCATAAACAGCAAGCTGTTCGGAATCCCGAAATACCGCGAATTCTCGAGAAATACGATTTACAGTCTGCTTTGCGAGCGTTCTTGTGCCTTTCGTCAGCACGATCGCAACATCAAAACCCTCATCAAAGGCCGCTGCGATAATCCCCAAAAAAGCGCGTGTCTTTCCCGACTGAATTTTGCCGAGCAGCATGCCGGGTTTTCGAGCGTCAGTGGGTTGGGAAGCAAGAGCAGCGACCGTCTCGCGGACGCATTCCTCAGCTTCGCGAGTTTCGGGCGAGCCGGCAGCGTTGCGGACAAGTTTCAATCGGTCATAGAAGCTGGCGGCCGCCATGATGCCTCCTTGGTTTTGAATTTTGTCTTTTTCGTTGCTCTTGGACACGACCGTCAATATCGCTAACGACGAGTAGCTGCGCAATGCGCGCGTGGAGGTCGTCGGGCCGGCGTACCACCGCGAAGCTTGGCTCTCAACTTCCTCCATGTCGTGCCTGCCTGCGATATGTGGCCGCAATGCCGGATTCAACCGGTTGCGCCGTTTGAAACGGCTCTAGGCTCTCAGCGGGGACGAGGGCATAATCTCAGCGGATTCAAGGAGAAATTTCGAACATGCCAAAGAGCCGCCGTCCCGGCCGAAACAGGATTCGAGCCGCAAGTGGGAAAAGCCATTCGATGTCGGATCCGGCGACGGGAGTAATCGCAAACGGCAACGGGCCGGCCAAGACTTACCGCCACAAGGGTAAGACACGGCCAAACATCCCGCCGGCCGCGATTGCTGCGGAAGGGCGCGTACCCGCGGTTCCAAAGCTCCATTACACCTATAGTCCGCGGCTTGATCCTGTGCTGCGTTTTGACACGACAGGCGCATCGGACAAGTTGCCCCATCTTCTCGAAAAGGCAAAGCGCGAGCCCTTGACCGATGCTGAGGCGCATCTTCTGGGTGAGGCGCTCCGGCGGCACGACCCATGGCTCGAATGGGCAGGCAAGCGCGAGGCCAACGGCTTCACGGTCGACCCGGTGGCGCTGCACATCCACGAGCGGGTTAGCACGCAAGCCATCCTTAGGATTGCAGCGCGCGAGGATGTGACGCGTGACCTCTTCGCCGATCCGCAATTCGATTACCACGAGGCCGTGCAGTTCTATCGCCACGAAATGGATTGGTCGAACCGTCTTATTCTTGGCGATAGTTTGCAAGTGATGGCGTCCCTCGCCCAGCGCGAGGACCTCGCTGGCAAGGTGCAGATGATCTACGTCGATCCGCCATATGGAATTCAATTTAAGAGCAATTTTCAGCCGGAGATCACCAAACGGAAAGTGGGTGAAAAGGAAAGCGATCTCACGCGTGAACCGGAAATGGTGAAAGCGTATCGCGATACATGGACTCTAGGTCTGCACTCGTATCTCAGCTACTTACGTGAGCGCTTCTCACTATGCCGAAACTTGCTCGCAGATAGTGGTAGCATTTTCGTTCAAATCAGCAGCGACAATGTACATTCCGTACGATCTTTGCTGGATGAGGTTTTCGGCGCTAAAAACTTTTTAGCTCAAATCGGCTTCCAGAAAACTGGAGGTTTGGTTTCTACTGGCATCGTCAGGACCATGGATTATTTGCTTTGGTTTGCCAAGGATGCATCACTCGCAAAGATTCATCAGGTATTTTTGCCTCGTCAGGGTGGCGATAAATCACTGGAACGATACGACTTAGTCTACGAGCAAAATGGCGCTTTGCGACCCATTTCGCCTCAAGAGCAGGCGGGGGCTAAAATCGCCGGTGAGCGCAGTCAACTTACTTCGCTTAAATCCGACAATCCGACGTTTCCATTTGAGTTTGAGGGCCACACATGGACTCAGAAGTGGAAGACTAACATTGCGGGACTCCAGCGTCTCCAAAAAGCAGGGCGCATTGTGCAAACCAAGTCCGTTCTACGATATTTGCGGCATGTTGACGATTTTCCAATCATACCGATCACTGATCGCTGGGACTCCATGCAGATTGGAACCGGACTGATATACGTGGTGCAAACATCGCCCCGGGTTATTGAAAGATGCATTCTCCTTAGTACCCAGCCGGGCGATCTCGTGCTTGATCCAACGTGTGGTTCTGCCACCACGGCCTTTGTCGCTGAGCAATGGGGCCGGCGTTGGATCACCATCGATACCAGTCGCGTTGCCATTGCACTTGCGCGACAGCGGTTGCTAACTGCACAATTCGAGTACTATGAAATCAAAGACGTTGCGAAAGGAGTGGACGGCGGTCTGAAATACAAGACCGAGCCACATGTTCAGCTTAAAAGCATAGCGCAGAACGCTAATCTTGATCCGATTTTTGCTAAGCATGAACCAGCGCTCGAAAAGGCTCTGGCCGCGTGTAATGCCGCTATTGCAAAAGTACCATCCGAGCTCAAGGGCAAGCTCGCAACGAAGCTGATTTTCAAAGAGAAGTCAGAAGGCAAGCGCGCGGTGACCGACGCCGATCGCCGGCGATGGCTGTTGCCGCCTGACAATCGGCACCAAGGGACCAAGCTAACGGTCGATGCGAAATTCCGCGGTTGGTATCATTGGGAAGTGCCGTTCGAAACGGATCCTGATTGGCCAAAATCTTTGCAGGATTCCGTTGCTATCTATCGAGCTGCATGGCGAGCCAAGATGGACGAGGTAAATGCCTGTATCCAAATCAACGCCGACCAGGAAGAGCTGGTGGATCAGCCGGAAGTGCGGGGTGGGGTGGTTCGGGTCTCCGGTCCGTTCACCGTCGAAGCGGTGCAACCGAGGAGCGGCAGGCGCTCAAGGACGAAGCCGAGGAAGCGCGCGTTTGGCTGGACGGGCTCGATCGGATCAACAATAGCGGGCTTGCGGGCGCGGGCAACCCGGGAATTGCGTTCGCGGTCGATCTGTCAGCGACGCCGTTCTACATCAAAGGCAGCAATCATCCCGAGGGCCAGCCGTTTCCATGGCTGGTCAGCGATTTCGGGTTAGTGGACGCGATTGAGAGCGGGATCGTCAAAATTCCGCGGCTGCCAGTGCTCGACACCACCGGTCGGCCTGACCCGAAATATTTCAAACTTTGGGAGCGGATTCGAGAAGACCTGCAACCCGGCGAGTTTCTGCCTGGTCGGGCGCGAAAGCCAAAACCCGAAGCGATCTGGCGCGAAGCCGAGGACGCCTTGCGGCAAATGGCTGGGCAGTGGTCGCAGCGCTTCGACCTGGCGCACCTGGCGAAGCCCGGGCAGGAAGTCGTGCCGCCAGTGCTTATCGTGGTTTGTGACAACACCGATATCGCCGAGGTGTTCTTTCGCAATATCAGTGGCGAACGCGAAGAGGAAGCTGTCACTGAAGAGGAAGTCGAAGAGGTGTTAGCTGACAACGGTGACGACGAAAGCGAGGGTGAAGAAATGGAAACGCGCGGTCGTAACAAGAAGCCAAAGAAGCGGATCAGCTATGTTCCCTCGTTTATTTTGGACAAATTCGCCAACACGCCCACGCGCAAGCATACGGTGCGAATTGACAGCAAGCTGCTGGCAGAGGCCGAGAGCGAGGACTCGAGCAAGCGTAAAGCCGATGCCGCCGAGGCACTGCGCAAGGTTGTGGCGACGGTTGGCAAGCGCGGAGAGCCGGGTGAGCACGTGCGCTGTGTCGTATCAGTGGCGATGCTGACCGAAGGCTGGGACGCGAACAACGTCACGCAGGTCCTTGGCATCCGAGCATTCGGCAGTCAGCTCCTTTGCGAGCAGGTTGTGGGTCGCGGCCTAAGGCGCATGGATTACAGCAATTTCGATGAGCAGGGGCGCTTCAAACCTGAATACGTGGACGTGTACGGCATCCCATTCTCGGTGATCCCGTTTAAAGGCCGTCCAGTCAAGCATAAGGAGGACGGGGACAAGCCGGTGAACCATGTACGCGCGCTGCCCGAACGCGCCCAGGTCATGGAAATACGTTTTCCTGTGGTTGAAGGATACGTGTTTGCGCTTAAGAAGAACCTCATCCGGTGTGACGTGGGCCGGATGGAGGCGACCACGATAGAGCCGAACCGCACACCCACTGCGACCTTCGTTTCGCCGGCCGTGGGCTATCGCACCGGGCACGCATCGCAAGGCGGCGGGTTCGGATTCGAACAACAAAACAGAGAGGCCTATTACGCAAGTACACATTTGCAGACCATCCAGTTTGCGCTTGCTCAGCGCATCGTTGCTGCACTCGCGGAGTATCCCGCCGACGGTTCCGACAAGCAACGGCGCGTATTGCGGCTGCAATCGCGGCATCAATTGTTTCCGCAGGTCTATCGTTACGTGGAAAGCTATGTGAACCGTCACGTAGATTTCCGAGACGAGAACCCCTGCGAGCTTGGGCTTGAAAAATATGTGAAACGGATCGAAGGACTTTTCCTGGCGGCAATCACGCCGGACGAGTCACAGGGGGAAGCTCCCCTGCTTCCGCTTCTCAATCGTACAACGCCGGTTGGCTCCACCACAGATGTCGCCTTCAATACCACGCGCGCTTGTTACGTGACCCAGTTCAGTCACATAAATATGGTCGTAGGCGACACTGCGACATGGGAGCAATCCGCCGCATTCCGGTTGGAGATGGCGGCTCGGAACGACATCGTGCGCTCCTATGCTCGCAATGATGGTTTGGGACTGACAATCCCGTACGAATGGTACAACATCGATCGTAGCTACGAGCCGGATTACCTCGTCCGCCTAGTCGCGTCTTCGGCCGATGCGCCAGCGCTCACCGTGGTGCTGGAAATCAAGGGCATGCTGACGGACGAGGACCGGGCGAAGCACGAGGCGGCAAAGCGGTGGGTGGCTGCGGTGAACAACTGGGGCAAGCTTGACCGGTGGACGTTTCACGTTTGTCGCGATCCGCAACTGCTAGAACGAGAATTGTCATTCCTTCGCGATCAATATCGCAACGTCGCGTGATTAGGTGGTGCAATTTGCCCGGTTGCGCCCCTCGGCTGCGTGAGTAAGTCGAACTTGATGGGATCCTTGGCGCCTTGACGACACATCGGTTGCCTTATCACTGGATCCCTCCCAGATTTGTGAGCATTCATCGGATATTCGCCAAGGCGCAGTGGGGCCAATCTCACAGAAATTCCCTGGGTAGAATTTTCATGAATTGATCTACGGACATGTTGCGGATGTCGTAGGTCAGCGCCAACTGGTTCGCGATCAGCGCCAGCCGACGGGGAGAGCCCTTACCCTTTGCCCCGGCCCCGCGCCTTTGGCGACCGGTTCTAGGATCAGTGTAGAGACGTCGCGCCGCCGCGATCAGTGTCGGGCTCGAAATGACGAATTGCCGCGCCGCCAGTTGGTCGAGCAGATAGCTCTGGCGCGAGAGCGGGGCAGTGTCATCGGTGCGCATCGGCGCGAGCAAGTATCGAGCTTCCGGCCCGTGCGTACGGACCAGATACCACGGCCCCCTGACGAGATGGCGATAGTATAGCCGGCTCTCGCTAAGCACGTAGACGTACGGCCTTCGCAATGAGCGCTTACCCTCGGCATCGGCGGGAGCGAGCTGCTCAAAAAACAGGGCCGCCAGCCAGCTCCATAGGCCCGCATTGTAAGAAATCTGATGCGGATCATACGAACCCAGCAAGTCGACCAGGAACAGGCCGAACTCGTAACGGTCACTTGAAGGTCGGCATTTCCGGAATTGACGATTTTGACCATCGGAGTTGAGAACGCAGAGTCAGTCAAAAGGCTAGCCGGCACAGCTCCGACGCACCGTTGCGCAGCCACCGCGAAAACTCTGCTATTCCCTCGTCGTTGAAGCATCGGACCACGTCAGGCATGGTCCTCACCCGGTTTTGACACCCGTCCAGCTTCACCCGACGGGCAAAATTCTTCTGCGCACTGAACACGTCAACAGCGTGCTCGATCCAGTCTTCAATAGACTCCGGATCCTCCGGGTCGTCTGGCTCAACAGGCACGTCTAACGCATGAAGGAAGCGTGCGCCAGTCCTTGCGCCAGATATCGTCTTCTTCGTCACTCTGCCCCTGTCCGAGCTCAGCCAAGATCATTCTCAGGGCATGCGGCAAAATCAGCCCCTGAAGCAGCGGCTGTTCCCGGAGTCTAGATGCCAAGCCGGGAATAGTTCCGTTGACCAGCAGCGTGGGACCAGTGCGGTAATCAACGTCGACCTTCCATAGCTGATCGCCGAGATCGGTCTCGCGCAACGGCAACAGAGACTGCCGATCTGGACTGTTGCGCTCGCGCGCTGGGCGCAATCCGTCCGCTGCAGCGATGATACGGCCGCTTTGGTCAGCATCAATCACTAGCAGCCGGAAGCGGACTGCACCACCGCGGTCGATTTCCGAAAGTTCCATCGTGGGTGGGATCGCGATTGAGGCCACGGTTCCGCACGGAAATCGCATCGACGAACTGCGGAAATAGGCTTCGATCTCCACGGCCGCGGATGGAGGGAGGTCGAGTCCCGTGAGATCGATTTCGCAGAAGCGACCGGAAACCCGCCGGCGTCGAGCGGCTCCTGCAACTTGATTTCGACGTGGGAGCGCGGAATGCGGGCTCGACCCGTCGAGTTGAACCGCCTCTGTATAGAAGCCATTTCAATCTTGCTCCTCTACGACGACGATTATGTCCCTGTGCTGATCGAAGCCGACGACGTCGACGCGGAATTCCGCCTTGCGCGCTACCAAGTCAAACTCGTTGAAATCAGTCGGCCAGCAGTCAGCGTTCATCTTTTCGAACTGAATGTCTGAGGAAAAGAAACTGAAATCGTATTCGCTGTAACGGCGGAACGGATTGCCGGAGAGGACATCATAAGCGCAGCGTATGTGCAGCTTTAACGGCAGCGTCTCAGGCGCGACGGCCGAGTGGGAGACGATCGAGAAACCGCCGGCTTTGCGCTCGATCCGGAAGGGCAGGGGACGCGGCTCGGGAAGATCGTTTGGCTTGCCAGGACTATCGGTTGCTCCTTTGTTGCCGCGCGTCGGCTTCGGGATGGAAAAAAACTCGAGAAGCGCGTCAGCATCCTCCTGGTCAAGACGGTCGAATACGACAGCATGCAGTTCGTGCAGTGCGGCACGGACGCGCCGCAGCACCATGCCTCCTCCCTGCCAGCCGTTCCGCAGTCTCTCGGCTCTCTCATTCCACTGCGTATGGGCGGGGTTCTCGGCATCGCCGAGCAGCCGGCTGATCGCCTCGTCTCGCGCCTCCAAAGCGGCGTGGGTCTCCGTGCAGAGTGGCGCGCTTGCCTTCGGTCGGCACCGTAATCGCGCCGCGCACGACTAAAGTTTGTGCCCGTTCGCCTGGATTTGCCGCCTTTAAAAAGAGATCAACATGGGATGCGATAGGCCGCATCGCCTCGCGGAGTTATGCTCAACGGGGCACGAACGGACAGCATCCGCCCGGCCTTGAAGGCCTGCCGCAACTGTTCGGTCGCGTCCGGACCGAGCAGGGCACCGGTGATCGTCGTAGACTGCCAGTTGGCTGGCAGGAGAACGTCCGCCGGTTGTCGCGGCGGGCCTGCAGCTCCCGCACGAAGGCGAGCATCCAGGCAGGCACCACCTCGCTGCCGAGCGAGGTCGATACGGTTTCGAAGCTGGCTGCATCGATCACTGTGCCGTCGACCTCGACCACAAGTTTGCCGGTCAAGATCGGGTAGTAGTAATTGCGGATGGTCGCCGCCATCAGGTGCGCCGGTTCGATGTCCGGAAGGACGTGCGGCACAATCAATGACAGCCCCGGCTCATTGGCGCGCATAAGGCCGGCCTCAGCGCTTACCGCGCGGCATAGTGCCGGATCGCTGGTCGGCATGCCCTTGCGCGCTGCTTTGGCGTCGCACCAGAAGCCCACCGAATCCTTTTCGATGCCATCGATCTGATGGTTGCGAAGAATCGCTTGACCCATCAGCCAACTGCTTGCGTCACTGGCACGCCGCGTCAGGCCAACTACGGTGCGCACCTGCGAGGCGCTTGGAAACACTAGTTTCCCCAGACCCCAGCGTCCGCCTTGCGCCTGCTTCTTGTTGGATCGGCCAAAACGGCGCCAGAAGCCGCAGAACTGGCCGTCATCCTTGACGTCAACAGCTCCCTTTAATCCCGTCGTGCCGAAGTCCTCGATAACCAGCAGGCGCATCGAGGAACTTTGCTGCGGAGCTGCCAACTCGCTAGCCCTCAAACTAGGTGAGAGCCCGTCCACCATTTTCCGAATGATGCTCGTTTCCGGCCGACGTAAAGATATTATGGAGTGCAAAGCGAACTCGAACCTGGCCTCCGTTTGCACTTGCATCGGTCGAATTTTGAATCGTTTCGCGCACCAGCGCCTCAGCGAGTGCAACTTCATCGTTATTGAATTGATCCTGTTGGGTCAGCTCCTTCTCGCTGGGATCGTCCGAGATATCACGAAAATACCATTCCACGCCTGGGACTCCCCGACACCCTTGAGAACGACTGAAGCACAAGTAAACCTGGGCTATCCTAAAGCCACACAACCAGCTCGTTCAACCTAGGATTAACCTCGCTTCCTCAGTACCAGTCTCAGCCCAGGGAGGCATATTCTCCTCGTGCTGCCCGAATGCTGCGCGTTGCAAATCGACGCAGGGGTCATCAGCGTAGGTTTGGCGATGTCCGTCAGCTTCAGCGCTAGTGAATTGAGGGAATGTCACGGATTGTCCAAGTCAGTGTTGCCGTGCCCCCGGCGTCCCTGCTTTGCTACCGCGGCCGATTTCCTCAATCATCTAACGATCGCACCACGCTAACATCACACCGAGCAAATATCCGAACACTTCAGCATGTGATGGTGTGACGGCTTGGTCTGAGCCGGTCAGGTTACTCGCGCAGGTAACGCTGCGATGGTGTGATTGTGCGCGGGCCGCACGTCCCGATTTTGAAAACATCCGCCGATCAGGTTACCCCGCGAGGTAACAATGACGTGGTGTTATGGTTTTATCTTTAAGGCGCCGACCCACCCGTCGATGAGGTTACCTAACAAGGTGTGAGCGTCGCTCAACAATAAACCATCGGACCATTGAGTTACCCGCCAGGGTAACTGCCATCCGCTCAGATTTGGCGGCATGTGATTACGGTGGCGATCGGAGTGGATACGCAGACATTGTCTCAGTCCGGCGGTGTTGACCCGAAGCGGCGCTTTGCTGCCAGACTTCGGTGCTATGCACGGGAGCGTGTCGCTACTTCGCCATGCTTTGGTCACAGCGGGCTGGCCTCGTACGGGGTCAATCATCGAAAGTGGCCGCGGCCCCTTATGCGAATGTAACGTGTAGCAAAAAGGAGCGCTGAGAAATGGTTTCCTCGCGAACTCAAACTTGGAACGAAGAGCACGATCAGACCGATAATGTACTCCGTTCATTTAAGGAATGGCTGGTCCAAGAAGCACAAGCCGGTAGAGTGGAACTCCATCGCGACGGATCATTGGCTAGGCCTGATGACACGACGGGAAAGGAATTCCATTTCTCCCCCAGCATTGCCGCGTCAGAGCCTTCGACCGATCTGAATGGCCGACAAGCCAACTTCCAAACGGGTCGAATCTCTGGCAACAGGCCGTCGGTCGGGCGGCGAGTATTCCGCACCGTCGCCTGCGGCGGTATCATCGTTACGATTGTCAGCGCTGCGTTAGCTTGGCCGCCCAGCGACGATCAGGTTAGAGACTGGGCGCAATCGCTGAGCTGGTTATCATCCGCCCTTGGCTCCAAGTCGTCCCCTGGCTCTGACATGGCAGCGGAGTCGGTTTCCAAACCTTCAGATCAAGCGCCGACGCAGGATAATGCCCATCTGCAAGCAGAACCTGCCACTCACTCCGTGCAAGCGTCGGTCTCGGTCAGACCGAACCCCGAGTTGCAACACCAGATTGAGATCCTGACAGGCGATCTCGCCGTCGTTCGGGGCATCGTGGAAAAACTTGCCGCCAAGCAGGAACAAATGGCCCAAGACATCGCGACGCTGCAAGCGACTAAACAGTCTAAACAGAATGTCAGCCAAAAGATAACGTCGCTCCCTCATCCTTCGTCTAGCCACCCGCCGCCGCAAAACAATGCGCCAAAGATTGTGCACTCGGGAGCCGTAGCGCAACCAGCCCAAGTACCCCGGCCGGTTCCAGCCCCACCTCCGGGGAAACCTCTACCCTTACACTGACTTCATGGGTCGGAATCGCTGACGACTTGTTCGCCGCCAAGGGACGGCTACGAGCAATCTCGGTGTGGATCCTTCTTCTGCGGGCATTAAGTCCTTTGTGGCCCAGAGCAACGGTCGCGGCAACGCAGCGATTGGGTAGCAATCAGAGCAATAAGCGAACGTTCCCAGCGCGCGCTCAAACCGGCGAACTTGACCTGAAGGCGGTCATTAGGATGATCGCACTGGCGGGTGAATTTCCGCAAGTTATGGTCAGCTCCTACGCCGCAGACAATCAAAGGGTGGTAATGTCCCCGTCGCCCATGAACGTGCGCCCACGGGAGGGTCCTATCGATGGCGAAAGCGCTATGTCTGACTTTGCTTCTCAGCTTGCTTCTCCCGCGGTGGGCGATCGCTCAACAGCCAATCGCGCCGGTCCCAATGACGCCCTTCGGCGACGGCCAGGATTCCATGCTTACGGAAAATCTGCAGTATCGGGTGCTGCAAACGACGTTTGTCATCGTCGTGCCAGCGGGATTCGTGACTGATTTTGCTAGCACGCCGCGCGCGTTGTGGTCGGTGATACCGCCGACCGGACGCTATCAGCTCGCGGCCGTGGTTCACGATTTTCTGTATTGGGATCAGGCTTGCGCGCGCGAACAGGCTGACGCAATCTTTCGCGTGGCGATGGCCGAGAGCAACGTCAAGCCCTTTGAGCGCGATCTAATGTGGCAGGCCGTGCGTCGCTTCGGGGAGTCGGCGTGGAACGACAATGCAGCGGCGAAGCAAGCGGGAAAGCCGCGTATCGTTCCGCCCGCTTATATGAACATTCCCCCGTTGGTGACGTGGCCGGATTATCAGACCCAACTGATGATGCAGGGCATCAAACCTGCGCCAGCTCCGCCGACACCCCCGATGTATTGCACGGCGGGAACAAGTGCGACGCTGCCGCCGCCGTAAGTCGCGAAGCGCACGCCATTCCGCTTTGGGGGGTAAAGCGCGCTATGGCGCCCAACTCGCTACCGCAGTCATGCAGGCAGGGTGGCGCCCCGCTAATCCGACGGCGTGTAAGCTGGCTGCGCTCCACGGTGCGCGCGCTCGATGCCGACCATAACGCCCATCGGGCCGTTGTTACTCTCCAACCTAACCCGTGAGACCCTGCTATTGTTTGGTGGTGCTATTCGGGTAGACGGGGCTGTATTGGTGACGGCGGAAACTGGCGCAATTCAATAGGCCGACGCTGAGAGCGACCAAATGGGGTCTTGCCTCACTGATGCGACCCGCGGGGGTTCGCTCCCAGCGCACCGTTCGTGTGCTGCCGCTATGGTGCCGCCCGAACGCGTGCTGCACCAATCATCGCGGCGCTATGACCCGGTGGAATCATTTTGCCCTCCGTGTCAGATGCTTACTCTTAAAATCTTGTTCTGACCCATCCACTTGTCAAGTAGGCCTCAGAGCAGCCGTTCCGGTAGGAGCAAATGGCACAATCAACTCTGGCCCCGTTGACGCACATTGGGCGAACCGCATGCTTTAGGTGCTTTAGGGACCGACTCCAAGCATTTTTGCGACGCGCTCGGCGAGCACGAGCGACGCCGTGAGGCCCCGGCGATTTGATTCCAAACAAATTAATCAACCCAGGTACGCCGTGCTGCGAGATTCCGACCGATATTGCAGCGCAAGCGAATTTCCGCTTGTGTGTTACCTGTGGGAATAGCTGGTCCGATAATTTGGGACAATGGCGCCATTTGTTTTTTGGCCGACCTAGCTGATGGCCTGCCAGGAGACCGTGGTGCTGGGACGCAACCACTCGGCAAGCTTCGACCAGCGCCGCCGGCCGGACACGTTGCGCACGGCGATGGCGACGGCTTTCTTCTGGCCAACCAGCACGACCAACCGCTTGCCGCGGGTAACGCCCGTGTAGAGCAGATTTCGTTGCAGCATCGCGTAGTGCTGGGTCATGATCGGTATCACCACGGCCGGGTATTCCGACCCTTGGCTCTTGTGGATCGTTGCCGCGTAAGCCGGGACCAGGGTGTCGAGTTCGCCGAAGCTGTAGGTGACTGGTCGATCGTCGAAGCTCGCGGTGAGTTCGCCTTCGTCAGGCTCAACGCTCGTCACAAAACCAATGTCGCCGTTATAGACCTCTTTGTCGTAATCGTTCTCGATCTGCATGACCTTGTCGCCCGGAGCAAAGGTCCAGCCAAACCGCTCGACCTTGCGATCGCCAGCAGGATTGAGTGCAGCCTGGAGTTCGATGTTCAACGAACGTGCCCCCACGCCGCCGCGGTTCATCGGACACAACACCTGGATGTCCCGGATCGGATTAAACCCGAACCGTCGCGGGATCCGCGTTTTGACCAACTCGATGATGCGACCGACGGCAGTTTCGGGATCGTCAGCTTGCACGAAGTAGAAGTCGCTTTCGTCTCCCGGGGGACTGAGATCGGGAATTCCTCCCTGGTTGATGCGATGGGCACTGGTGATGATGCGGCTCTGCGCGGCTTGCCGGAATACTTCGGTGAGCCGAACAACCGGCACGGCACCGGATGAGATGACATCGGCCAGGACCTGGCCCGGGCCGACCGAAGGAAGCTGGTCAATATCGCCAACGAGCAAAAGGGCTGCCTTGTCCGGTACCGCCTTCATGAGCGACTGCATCAGCATGACGTCGACCATAGAGGTCTCATCGACAACCAACAGATCGCAGTCGAGCGGGTTGTCGTCGCCCCGCTTGAAGCCGCCGCTCTTAGGGTCGACTTCGAGCAAGCGGTGGATGGTCTTGGCCTCGAAGCCGGTCGCCTCTTTCATGCGTTTGGCCGCGCGGCCGGTCGGAGCACAGAGCAGAAGATTCGTTCCCTTCGCGGCGAGTATTTGCAAAATGGCATTGACGATCGTGGTCTTGCCGACACCGGGACCGCCGGTCATAACCAGCACCTTGGACATCAGTGCGAGCCGGATGGCAGCGATCTGACTTTCGGCGAGAGCAAGACCTATTCGTTTTTCGACCCATGGCAAGGCCTTGTCCGGATCGATCCAGGGCCAGGGCGGCGCACCGTGTGCAAGCCGAAGCAGGCGCTCAGCGATGGTGCGCTCCGCCCGATGCAGGCCGGCCAGGAAGACACAGGGCGTTTCGCCAACGCGGTCGGCGACCACCGTGCCCTCCCGCAGTTCGAGCTCGAGAGCGGCGTGGATCAATGCCTGCGGCACTTCGAGCAGCTTCTCCGCGAGCGGGCCAAGCTGATCGGTCGGCAGACCGCAATGGCCCTCGTCCATGGCCTCAGTCAGCGCGTACGAGATGCCCGCGCGCACCCGCACCATGGCGGTCTTCTCGATGCCGAGCTTCATGGCAATGTCGTCGGCGGTCTTGAAGCCGATGCCACGGATATCGCGTGCCAGGCGATAAGGGTTCTCGGTCATGATCTGGATGGCGTCGGTGCCATAGGTCTTGAATATCCGGACCGCCCGCGCAGTCCCGACGCCATGGCTGTGCAGAAAGACCATGATCTCGCGGACCGCCTTCTGCTCGGCCCAGCCGGCGACGATCCGCCCCGCACGCACCGGGCCTATGCCGTCGACTTCCCGCAGGCGAGCGGGTTGCGTCTCGATGACATCGAACACCTTGTCGCCGAAGGCGCGCAGGAGCTTCCTGGCGTAAACCGGGCCGATGCCCCGGATCATGCCGGAGGCAAGGTATTTTTCGATGCCTTCGATCGACGTCGGCTCCGAGGTCTTGAGGAAGCGAGCCCTGAACTGCTGGCCGTGGGTGCGGTCATTCACCCAATCCCCCGACGCGGTGATCCACTCGCCAGCCGATATGGCGGCGGCATGCCCGACAACAGTGACCAGGTCACGGTGGCTGCGCGCCTTGACCCTTATGACGCAAAATCCGGTCTCGGCGTTCTGGTAGGCGACGTGCTCGACGAGACCCGCGAGCACCTCTCGATCGGTTGGATTGGGCTGCATCTTCATGATGCCCGGCGCTCGATGGAACTTTATTTGCCCGAACGTGTTGACTTACGCACCCCAACATCACTTTAGCAGGCATCTCGAACAAAGGACTCCGAGACTTCTATGTCTGATACCAATGCACGCGAACACGCAGAATTGGTGTTCGATCGCAACAAAAGGCGTGATGAAGAACTCAAGGGCGCGCTGAAGCAAGAAGAGGCCCGTCATGCTGCGGCCGTCGAAAATATGCACCGCCTAAAAGCGTTGCGCCTGTCCAGAAGCAGAAAACCAACGTAGAAACGTCCAAAGACTTCTCTATCGGATCGAGATGAGCACTGCAGGACGGTTGGCAGCTGGCTGCCGGGACTCATTTCACTGGGTCCATAATCTCCGGAATCGAATGTCCACTACTCGGTCATAGGGTACGGGGCCGGAAAGATGGCCAATGGCCTGCGCGAATCCATTAAGGCCAGCGACGGCCTCCTCGGTAATGACAGGGTCATAGAACGGCACGTCACGCTCGATAGTGCGCGCAATCAGCGCGGCAGCACCGGGCGGAAACTTGCCCTGACCGACTGTCCTCGCAAGCGATGGATCGGTGCGCAGCGCTTTCTGCGCCTTGACGATTGCCCGCACCGCGGCTTCGACACGTCCCGTTTCGCGCTGTATGTAATTGTCAGTCGTCGCCATCGCGGCGAACGTGAAATGGCGAACGTCGGCCGGATCGTCGCCGCGCCGTACATCGATGAGGACTTTTCCTACCCCGCGGCTCACGGCGGTCTCGGCGCCCATGGCGTTGGCCCAGAATCCGTCTACCTTCCCGTCTGCAAGAGCCTGCGCGGCAAAGACGCCGAACGACACGTCTCGGGCTCTCGCACCAGTTAACTCAACGATATCGAGATCGCGAGCCGGATCGATGCCCGCGCGGATCAGCATCTGCTTAAAGGCTTGGTCTGGACCTTCAGCGGCGGTTATGCGCAATCCTTTGACCGCACTGATGTCGCCGCGCTCGGCGGTGAGGTTGGACCGTACGACGAGCAGCCAGGGCGTGCCCTGCGACAGCGCAACAACAACCTTGGCTCCGCTCCATTCGGGAAACTCTGTCAAAATGTCGTAGATCGAACCGGCCGCCATGAGATCGACGACGCCCGAACGAAGCGCCCGAGTGCTTTGGAGCGCGGGAATAAGCTCGATCTCGACATCGAGACCCTCAGCCTTGAACAGTCCCAATTCGTCGGCGGCAAGAACCGGAAAACAGGTGTTGGTAATGAGGTCAACAGCAGCAATGCGCATGGATGTGTGCGGTGATCTTAATTGCGTAGACCGCTACCGGACAGGTTTGGATCCAATCAGACATCGGCCAACGACCACTTCAGCATTGACAGTCTTCGCGCTCTTAAGGCCAGGCTTGACCAATGTACTCGACGTGAGCTTTGCGTCAGTTCGTCCGTCGGAGCGCCTGGAGAATGCCGGGAGGTGTCGCCTTTGTGCCCCGATCGCTTTCTTCACGCCTGAAAAATTGTTGCTCTATCTCCACTGAAATTTTGCCCAACCACTTTTCGGCACGATCAGCACGATCTTGTTCATACCGGAGATCCGACTCAAGCTCCTTTATCCGGGCTTCGGCGGCGCGAAGCTGCACGGAAAACTTCTGAGCGACTTCAAGGGCCCGTTGCCTATTTTCTTCGGCGATGTCGGCAGCCCGATGAAGCAGGTCCAATGTGCTTCGCGCAGCGGCGTCCAGCGGGTCGACGGCATCTTGAACCGCCGTTTTTCCGGCAGGAGCAAAGGGCACCTCTGGCCCCGTGGACGCACGCTTGCCTGATGCAATTTGAGCACTCATCGAAATCGGACTCCACACTAACTCCAGACGAGAAGACGATTATCCAAGTCCGAATTTGCCGTCGGCGCAACGATTGTTTTGCGTATGGGCGGACAATCCGCCGACGTGTTGCAAATGTGCAAGCCTGCACCGCAGTCTCACCACCCAAGGATCATGCCGTCACTTCGGAACTTTCATGGGCAATGGTCCCACCCAAGTCGCAATGGCCTGCCTATTAGCCCAGCGCGTCGGTTCACCGCGATGCAGCGATACGTTACCATGGTTAAATCGACACACAGAGGTGAGCCCGACGATCGACGGAGTCAGTGACGTGGTCTTCGTCTACATTGTGTGCGTTGCAACTTCGCTGAACGAGAGAAGGAGAAAAAATGGAATGCTTGGTATAGCGGCCCGAAGATCAAGCAGATGCTGGCCAAGCCATATTTTCTTACGTGCCAGGTTAGCAGTAGGCACCGGTCGCACATATCTGGCTCACTGGACGCTGCGATCACCGTGGAATACCTGTCTGACTGGGGCTTCTCTGAATGGGCACACATGCGTCGCACAGTCCGTACCATTTTGAACGGACTCGGCGTGCGGGAAGTGTGCGAGGCCGACGACGGCGCCTCCGCCCTTGAGAGCTTCACGCGTTACACGCCCGACATCATAATTGCCGACTGGGTGATGCCGATGTTTAGCGGCATCGAAATGACGCGGATGATCCGCCAACAAAGCGCCAACGCCAATCCTTACGTGCCGATCATCATGCTCACTGCACATTCGGAAAGGTCGCGCGTGGTCGAAGCGCGCGACGCTGGTATCACCGAGTTTCTCGTCAAGCCGATCTCAGCCAAGGCGTTGTACCAACGCGTTTTCAATGTTGTCATGAATCCGCGACCTTTTATCAAGACCAAGACCTTTTTCGGTCCGGATCGGCACCGCCACGTCAATCCTAACTATGACGGACCGGAACGTCGTGGCAGCGGCACTTCGGAGGTCGTCCAACAAACCCCGCTGATTCAGAAGACCAAAGTGCTGACTGCGGGTCGTTGATCGCGCCGGTTCAAGCGCGATAGGCGAGGTTCTGACGGCCCGGCGTAGCTACGAGTTCAGCGCCTCAATGGCGTTCGTGTAGATGATCCTGCGAACGCCTTCGGGGAACGCGAAGAACGGAATGACCCAGGTCCCAATTGCGGCGCCAACTCTGCGCGATTGCCGGATACTTCTCGCCCCACGGGCTTTGCGCGAAGGCGTCGAGCGCAGCCTGGCCGATCTTGGCGTCAGCTGCGCGGTACACGGCCCGAAGCGCCTGCGCCACGTTCTTGCGATCTTTCCAGGCGGCAAAATCCATGGAATGGCCGATCAGGTGAACGCGCCGGGCGTGTCGGTCCTGTACGGCAAGAAGACGACCGCTCTCACCCAGCGAATGGAGCTCAGCGGCTGGGTGCTGACCTGTCTCTATCTCGGCGACTATTATCGGACCTACGCGACGACGGTCGAGGACGAGGTGCGCTCGGTGTTGGCGAGACCCAAAGACTTCATCCGAGGTCCACCGCCGCTGCGCCGTGATTCCCCAGCGCGGCTCGGCGCGGGATTTACGGTGCGCGACGGACATTACCTATCGGCGCGGTGGCCGGGAGACGCCCATCGCTTCGCCGCGGAATTCGCTGCGATGCTCGGCTGACGGCATTCGCTCTGCGCGTCGGCGCGCTCCACCGTGCTGCCGCATCGCCCGGGGAATGACCACGTCGTGCTCATAGGTCTTTCCGTCAATCGTGATGGTGCCGAATGTGGTGCTTTCGATTTCCATGGCGCCAAGCGAAATACGACAGAGGGTTGATACAGATCAAGGACACAGGCGCGCGCCCCCCGCAGTCTATTTTGCAAAATGCGGAGGATGGAATGGCGGAGGATTTAACGCCATCGCAGAACGGCAACGGCGGCCGGGGGGGCCCCTGGGGTAGCGGGGCCAAACCTGGTTCCGATTTTGAGGATCTGGTCCGGCAGGGGCAGGATCGACTCAACCAGATCATGCCGAGTGGTGGCCTGCGCCCAGTAATCGTCCTTGCCGTAATCGCTCTGGTCGGCCTAGGCGCATGGACGGCCTACTACACTGTGCCGAGCGACTCCGTCGCCGTCGTGCAACGTTTCGGAAAGTATCTAAAGGATGTTCCGCCGGGACTGCATTTCAAGCTGCCGCTGGGCATTGATGTCGCAACCATCGTTCCCGTCAAACGGCAGTTGAAGCAAGAATTCGGGTTTGCCACCGCAGGCGCCACTGATCCGTATCAAGTTCCTCGCGACGCGAAGCAGGAAACGCAGATGGTGACGGGTGACCTGAACGCTGCGTTGGTGGAGTGGGTGGTTCAATACCGCATCTCGGATCCCGTTAAATTCCTTTTCGACGTTCGGGAGCCGAGGGGAACCCTCCGCGATGTTTCCGAATCCGTCATGCGGGAGGTCGTCGGCGATCGCACCGTAGACGAGGTGATTACCATCGGCCGACAGGAAATCGAAACGGAAGCGCTGACCAAGATGCAGGCGCTCGCAACTAAATACGCAATGGGGATCAGCATCGATCAGGTGCAATTGAAGAACATCAATCCGCCCGAGCCGGTGCAGGCGTCGTTCAACGAGGTCAACCAGGCCCAGCAGGAGAAAGAGAAGCTGATCAATGAAGCCCGGCGCGATTATAACAAGGTGATCCCACTGGCCGAGGGCGAGAAGGATCAGCGCATCCGTGAGGCCGACGGCTATCGGCTCAAGAGGATCAATGAAGCGGAAGGCGATGCCGCTCGGTTCAGCGCCCTATTGGCGGAATACATCAAGGCCCCAGAGGTTACCCGCCGCCGCATCTATATCGAGACCCTGCAGGACGTCTTACCGGGCATACGCTCAAAGATCATTGTCGACGAACGGACGCGCAGCATTCTGCCATTGCTGAATCTCGACTCCCAGAAGGGAGAACGGCCATGAATAGGATCAAGCTAGTAGCTATCTTAGTTCTGGGCATCGTGACGTTCGTTGCGATGAGTTCGCTCTATACGGTGAGCGAAGTCGAGCAAGCGATTATCACTCAGTTCGGCAAGCCTATCGGCGCTCCAGTGACTGCCGCCGGTCTGAAGGTCAAGGTCCCCTTCATCCAAGATGTCAACCTTATCGACAAGCGAGTTCTCGAGTGGGACGGCAATCCGACCGATATGCCAACCAAGGACAAGCTCTACATCTCGGTCGACCTCTTCGCCCGCTGGCGGATTGCAGAGCCTCTCCAATACTTTCTGCGCCTGCACGATGAACGCAGTGCTCAGTCCCGCCTGGACGATATTCTAGGCAGCGAGACCCGTAACGCCGTGGCCAAGCACGAGCTGATCGAGATCATACGCACCACCAAGGATCGCGTGCCGCTGCGCGACACCCTCCTGACCGGCGCGGGACCGGAGCAGGATATGGGGTCACTGGTGCCGATCCAGAAGGGGCGCAAAATGGTCGAGCAGGAGATCTTTGCCGAGGCTGCCGGGAAGGTTCGAGTGTTTGGTATCGAATTGCTCGATATTCGGTTCAAGCGAATCAACTACAATGAAAGTGTGCGCCCGAAGATCTACGATCGAATGATCAGCGAACGGCGGCAGATCGCGGAACGCTTCCTGTCGGAAGGTAACGGCGAGGCCGCTAGAATTCGCGGCAATCGTGTGCGCGACCTGAACAAGATCCAGTCTGAAGCCTACCGTCAGGTTGAGGAGATCCGCGGCGTGGCGGACGCGAAAGCCACTGAAATCTACGCGAAGGCTTATAACCAGAGTCCTGAGGCGGTGGCGTTCTATGAATTCACACGGACCATGCAGTCCTACAAGTCCATCATCGCCGAAAACACGACCCTTGTCCTTTCCACGGGCAGTGACCTCTTCAAATTTCTGAAGGGTATGAGTCCAGATGGCGACGTCGTTCCGGCCCCGCGTTCCGGCGGCAACGTAAGCCCGTAATTTCAAGTCGCGAGCGAATTCCAAACAGCCGACGTGCTTTGCATTGCTAAGCCGACCCAGTGGCGCAACGATCGCCGCGATAGGGCCGCGTTCACCATGATTGCTGCTCTCTACGCGCGAGCGCGTGCGCGTGCGAGCAAGTGGGTGGGCCAGGGCCGCGGTACGACGAAAATTTTTGATGCGGAACAATTGGTAGCGGAGAAACTGAGCGAGGGGTAATTTGTTAGGTAGCAGAGCTTCGTGAAAGAGATTTCAATGCAGTGGAAGTTGCCGCGACGATCGGTTCGATGAGGACGGTTCTTGTTGTTGTGGCGGTTAAGTTGTTTTCATCAGCGGCGGCATGTTTGGAGATGAGCCGAGTGGAATAATTTATTTCATAAATCGTGAATCTTCCTACGCGGTTCAAAAACGAATAGCCAAACGCAAGCGCCACCCAGAACCATCACGGCGAGCGCTATAAAAAATGTCTCCATGACCTATCCTCCACGTGATATCTGATAGTTCAGAATGATTTGTGCCAGCCGATGGCATCAGCGCTGCCGATTAGAGCGGAGACTTCGGTGGGTCGCCGTTTTTTGGGCAGCTCTCAGGCAGACACACACTGAGTGATTTTGACGCATTTCTGGCGGTTGTGAAAAAGTCCAGAGGGCAGGTTCCCATCATCCTCAATCGCATACCAGCCGGGCTTGATACCGCGCATGTCGCATTTGCCTTCACCAATGAATGCGAACAGCCACTGTGCGAATTTTCTAGGGATGGAGGGTAGTCAACAACAACATGCCGACAAACACAGCTTTGCGGAACGCTCGCCCCGGAAACAGGCAGCGTGCAACGGCATTAAATGTCGATATTTCGGCTGATCGGGCCGGCCTCATTCATTTGATCAGAATTGTTGCGCGCTAAGGGATTCCTGTTCAGTGCGGCAGGCTTCGGCGAAATCGCAAAGAAGGTCGGCCTCCTCGTTATTCGCCATTGCCCGCAACTCCACGAATGTTTTGTTCGGCTCCGGATACGTATCGAGAATTTTTTGCACTGCTTGTTGCGCGCTTTTGAAGACCTTCGGCGAAGACAGCACGCGCATCCTGCCGAGCGTTGTGTAAAGCTCGACTAGGGCGGGAACATCCGGTTCATTGCGCCGCAGCGCGTCGGCATAAGATTTCGTGGCCGATTTGATGAACGCCGTGTAAAGGTCTTGCCGTCGGATTTTATCCTGCGCAAGCCACTCTGCGCGTACTTGCTTCCGCGAACTCAACCACGACGCAACACCATATGTGAGTCCACCGATTGCAGCTCCTGTGAGCGCCGCGAGAGCCGAAATGATTGACGCGTCCAAGGTGCCTCCGCCCGTTCTCTCGCTATCTCTGTGAGCGCGCCACCACACGCTATGTCCTGAAACGCCAAAGTCAGAGATGCTCATCCAGTTCTAAGGTCACTTACTAACCAATGGCGCGGCTGGCGGAGGCGGACTACCGCTAGGATTTCAAAGTGGGATAGTGATGCGT
>CAVXAK010000021.1:0-368366 GCA_963759705.1 uncultured Alphaproteobacteria bacterium | reverse complement strand
CGTCGCGCGCGAGGCCGGGCGGAAAGCGCCACACGTGGGAAAATGCTTGGCTGTGATCGAAGCGCCAGGGGCAAAGGTTGCCAGTCTGCTTGGCGGCATGCTCTTTCCAGATGAGGCACGCGATGTGAATGCCGAGCGGCTCGCTTCCTACATTCGCGCACAGAATAACGTCGGAGAGCTACAGAGTGGACCGTTCAGTGCTCGCCGGCGACGGTGAGACCCTCTCTTCCGGCGGCATGACGCTCCATACGTTGGAGCGCAGACCGTTGGATCGCGGGCGCGCTGCCGGTCGCTACATTGTGAAAACCATCCTGGCTCCTCGGGACGAGGCCATTGACCTCGACGCTACGGACTATGGCCGCGCAGTCGCGCTTTCGAACGAGAAACGTACTGCAAAGGGGAGGCCGGAGGCCGATGCGCGGGATGGTCCCGAGATCCGGCGAGTGCGGGGGGGTTCGCGCGCCGGGGCTTGCTGTTGCTGTATCCCTTATCACCGGAAAAAGCCGGGCCGATTTCAAGCTCCCAATCATTGGCGTGGTCGTGAGTTTCCCCGACTGGCAGCGGGCAGTCGGTGCGATACCGTTTCAACACCGTCGCAGAACGATACGAGATGGCATGATCGATCAGCTAACCGAGCTCCGGAGCAAATGGGCACAGGCGCAAACAGCGGGTACGGCGCATCGCGCCTGGCGGGCCGTGGCACTTCTACTGTCGCTCCGGTGCGGCTCTTTGCGGCGGTGCGAGATCAGGATGATCGGATCAGCATTCCGTCGAGACAGCTCTTCAGCACGCCCCAAAAACATCGTATTCGGTTCCACGCGGAAGGCATAAGCATTGTCGACGACCGGTCGGTCAAGGAAGGTCTGTTGCGACTGGCAGTCACTCTTGAGCGCCCCGACCTGCAGGATATATTTGAAGTCCTTGTTGTTGACTTGATTTCAGTCGCGGGGTGGCAGCCCAATCAGCAGATCTCGCGATCCAGCAAACCATTCGACGGCTCGAAGCCTGGCAGGTATGCCTTCGAGCGCGCCGGCGGGGCCTAGAGCGGGAGGAGCTGGCGGGCCTGCTGGGCGAGCTTACGGTGCTGGAGTTGTTGGGTAAGGACACTCAGTCTCGCGCGCGCCATTGAAGCGTGGTCTGGCCCAATGGGGGGAATTCACGATTTCCAGGCTGCGGGGATCGCCGTCGAAGTTAAAACGACCATTGGATCTCCCATCACATTCGCATCTCGCGTCTCGATCAACTGGATGCGGAAGGTCTCGCCCGCCTCATCCTTGCCCGCGTCAGATTTCACGAAGCACCGGAGGGGATTATTCTCC
Source organism: uncultured Alphaproteobacteria bacterium (assembly GCA_963759705.1). Lineage (GTDB taxonomy): Bacteria > Pseudomonadota > Alphaproteobacteria > Rhizobiales > Xanthobacteraceae > BOG-931. The sequence goes on along the minus strand of CAVXAK010000021.1, from coordinate 367,047 downwards.
CAGAAATGATCAGCGCACTGCGCAAGAAAATCGATGAGGCGATGTCCTGCATCGGCGCAGGAATTCTCGGAAAACTTTTGCTCACTGGGTATCTCGACGCGGATGCTGAGTTCTACGCGTCAACTAGGACAGTACTGACCGATATGCATGCCTTTACCGTGAGCATGGAATTTCCGCGACTGATCAGGGCTACCGTATCGGCCGCAATCGTGGAGGCAGCCTATTCTCTAGATGAACGGCAACTCACGCCGTTCCGGATGGGACATGACGACTTCCGCGCAGCCGCGCGGCAAATGAGTGGTGCGTAAGTGACCGACGAGGCGCTAATTCAGTATTCTCGGGACCTGGCGGCGGAGGTCGAGGACGCCATCCGAGCTGGTGAGGATGCCGTCTATTCCGAGGAGGAGTTCACACGGATCGTTCTGGACAAACTCGGCGACGAAGGCGCGCTCGACAATCCGATCTATCTCTATCAGGAAGGAACGTTCGGCCGTACTAGGTACAAAATTACAGGCTTTTCTATCTCTGAGGCCGAAGATCGCCTCCTCTTAGTGACGACCGTCCACACAGGAGAATTGCCGCCACGCGATCTGACCACCGAGGAAATTCGTGACGCCGTCACGCAAGCAGCAAATTTCTACAAATGCAGCGTCGACGGACTCTATACCAAGATCGAACCGTCAAATTCTGAAGCGAGCGATCTCGCGCGCCGCATCTTTGATATACATGATCGCATCGAAGTGGTGCGCGTGGTGCTGATCTCGGATGGAATGTCCGGATTGAAATCCCTCGATATCAAGGACACCAAAGACGGAGCGCGTGTCCTCGTTGACCTCTACGGCATTGAGCGTCTGCATCGCATCCTGGGGAACGGCCGGACGCGCGACGACATTGTCCTCGACGTGGTTGCGGAGACCGGGAAACCATTGCCCTGCCTCAAAGCGTCCTTAGGGAATGGTGATTACGATGCGTACATGACAGCGATACCGGGATCGCTGTTGGCTGACATCTATGAAAAGTACGGAACGCGGCTTCTGGAACTCAACGTCCGTGCGTTTCTCGGGCTGAGAGGGCGCAAGAGTGTGAACAATGCCCTGCGGCGGACAATCCTCGAGGAGCCGGATCACTTTATGGCCTACAACAACGGCATCGTCGCGACGGTGGATGAAATCAATCTGAGTACGGATGGCAAGGAACCACTCGGCATTCAGACGATGCGCGGGCTGCAGATCGTCAACGGCGGTCAGACCACGGCCAGCCTTCACCGGGCACGCAAGCAGGACAAGTCGAGCCTCGACGGGATCTTAATTCCGGCGAAGATCATCATGGTGAAGGCGGAAAATCTGAATGCGATGGTCGCTGCGATTTCCCGTTCCGCCAACAGTCAGAACACCATTCAGCCGGCCGATTTCTCCGCGAACGATCCGTTTCATGTCGCGATCGAAAGTCTGGCCAACAATACGTGGCTTCCGGATCAGAGCGGACGTTGGTTCTATGAACGCGCGCGCGGGAGCTATGGCGCCGCAGAATTAAAAGCCTCGTTCAGGGCGGGGGAGAAACGTCGGTTCGCCAGCGAAACCCCCAAGGAACGCCGTTTTTCCAGACTGATCTCGCTAAATATCTGAACGCGTGGGATGGCTTCCCCCATCTCGTGAGCCTCGGCAATCAAAAGAATTTTCAGGCCTTCATGCAGGCTCTGAAGGAGCAGTATCCGGATGGCTTCGTGCCGGACGAGGCGTGGTATCGTGCGTTCGTCGCAAAGGCGATCATTTTTCGGACCGTCCAGGCGATCGTAAAGGCCAAAAAGTTTTCCGCATATCAGGCCAACATCACGACCTACACGGTGGCCTGTCTTTCTTGGAAGTGTGGTGGCCGGATCGATTTCGATCGTATCTGGTCCGAGCAGTCCGTGTCCCAGCAATTACGGTCCGTGATCGAAGAGTGGGTTACGCAAGTGGATGCTCATTTGCGCGAAACCGCAAAATCGCGCATGCCGAGCGAGTGGGCAAAGAAGGTCGAGTGTTGGGAAGCAATGCGCGACTTGTCGCTTGATCTGACCGACCCACTTCCGCCCGAGCTCCAAACTCAAACTACAAAGGGGACTGCGGATGGCACGAAGCCCGGAAAACGCAATGAAGGCTTGTCCCGAGAAGATCTGGAATTGATTGAAGAGTGCAGACGTGTCGACGCGACTACTTGGTTCAAGATCGCGCAATGGGGCACAAAATCCAAAGCCATCCATTGGAAAGTGGTCGGTATTGCCAAAACGGTGGGCGAGTACGCCATAGGTGGATGGGAACGCAGTCCGTCGGCCAAGCAGGCAAAAAGGGCGATGGAGGCCTACAAAACCGCTCAAGAAGCGGGTGTAGTGGAACGTATCCCAACACAGTAGAGGGGATCACCGACCATCCGGCTTCGAAACTATTTTTTGGGTGAGAGGTGCGCGCGCCTACATTCACCTCCTCTCGGTGCAACAAGGTGAGCGACTTCCATGGCCAAGAACCGGAACGTTGGAAAGTGCGTCCACTGCCTAAAAGGACAACGTAGAGCTTACTTCGGACCATATGTTCCCTAAGGCTTGGTATCCGGATGCCACACCAAAAGACCTAGAGAAGTGGCAGATACCGAGCTGTCTGGACTGCAATCAGCGCTACGGCAAAATTGAAAACGATTTGTTAGGACGTGTCGCGCTGACTCTTGACGCTAACAATCCCGCGTCAGCTGGGCTTGCTGAGAAGGCCCTGCGGGCCATCAATCCCGCTGCGGCCCGCAACAAAGGCGATGCGGCAGCACGCGAGGCTAGAGCTAAAGCAATTCTGGGTGACATGTTCAGGAGAGAACAGATAGTCAAAGTTAATGTAGTTCCTGGTCTGGGTGAGCGCTGGGGTAGGCCGGTCGAGAAGCAACTGGCCATCAAAATTCCCGAGGAAAGTCTCCCCGCCATGACCGAGAAGATTGTGCGCGGCATCGTCTACCGGGAAGACGACGCTTTTATCGAGCCGCCCGACAAATTTGAATTTTATCTTGTAGAGGACGGAGGGGCCAAAGAATGCAAGGAGCTGCTCGACCAGCACGGCCAGGTTTACAAAAGAGACCCAGGACTTGAGATACGTCGCGCGGTGCTCGACGGAGGCGACCTATACGAAATCATTTTCTGGCAGCAGTTCAAGACGTACGCGATTGTCTCAAGGCCGGAGGTTCCCTCCGATGCCGAAAGCAATCCTGGCTCCGTTTAAGAAATTCTCCACCGAAGGAACCACGGTCGGCCGGGTCGATCGCCGGATAGGGCCTCGATCGCCTTCACCCGCTCGACCCGGCCAGCCGACTAGTCGACGTCGCCGGCGGGCAGTATCGCCGCGGCGTCGGCAAGAATTTTGACGCCGTGCTTTTTGTTTTTTTTCAGTAGCTCTTTTTTTTAGCGAATTCTTTTTAGTTTTTTTGGAAAGAGCGGAGAACGTAGAGCCCATCACCTTTTGCGATCGCCCGCCGATCGACGGAGCTACGACCTATTTAAAGTTGTATAACGTCACATTTGCACGTGCGTGCTCGGGACGAAACTTTGCGACCCACGGCTCGCCCGAAGTCATCGAAGTCATCGGCAGCACGGTCAAGCGGGCGGAACGCCACAGGCCCTTACTCGCTTCAAAGCAAAAGTCCGCGAACTGACGCGACGCACGCGCGGACGAAGCCTCGAGCAGATCGTCAAGGAGCTGTCCGTCTACCTCATCGGGTGGCGCGGCTACTTCGGCTTCTGTCAAACCCCTTCGGTGTTACGCTCACTCGACGAGTGGCTCAGGCGACGGTTGCGCGCCATCGCCTGGAAACAGTGGAAGCGTGGGCGCACTCGCTTTGCTGAGCTGCGACGCCGCGGCGTCGGCCGGGAAATGGCGGCGACAACCGCCGGCAGTCCCCATGGCCCTTGGCGGCTTGCAGCGAGTCCTGCCCTCCACATCAGCATGCCAACGATCACCTTCAGCTCCCTCGGCCTACCTTCCCTCGTGGCTAAGCGACGTGCTTAATCCGTCGAACCGCCGTATACGGACCCGTATGTACTGGTGGTGTGGGAGGGGCGGGGTCGCGAAACTCCCCCTATCCCGATCATGATTTTCTCGACTCGTGTGCCGCGTTATGGACTGCTGAACGAATCGACCGAGGCACAGCAAAGCGCATTCCAGCGATGATCGAATGCGATCCGCGCGGGCTCGACATGGCGATGTGGTTTTGAGGAGCCCGCACGTCACGATCCAGTTTACGACGAAAAGCCAGAATCGTCGGGACGCAGTCTGGTAACAAATCGGAGCAGCCATCGTTGGCCCCGCCCAAAAAATCACGAACAAGATCGCCCAGGACAAAGTAGACTTGGCTCACCGCGGGACTAAACACCTACTGTTGTCGCGCCACGGTTTTCATTAGATCGAATGTGCGCTGGTGCGCCTTGTTTGCCAGCGCCGGGCGATATGTATCCGCTCGATCAACATTGCAGAACGCATGCGGCGCATCCGGGTAGACATGCGTCGTAACGTGCGGATTGGCCTTCATGGTCTCGACAATCTTGCGGATCGCCCCCGGCGGGGTCGTATGGTCCTTCTCTCCGATATGCAAAATTGTCGGGCAAGCAATCTTCGGCGCCTCATCGAGAAAATTCTGGATATCCGTCCCATAATACGCGATCGCCACATCGATCGGACAATGCGCAGCGGCAAGATACGCCATGTTGCCGCCAAGGCAGAAGCCCGTTACCCCGACCCGCCCACTGCATTCGAGCCTATTGCGCATGGCCTGAACCGCCGCCGTGACGTCCGCCACACCTTTTTCGTAATCAAAGCGTGCGTTCAAGCCGCGGGCAACGGGCCGGTCCTCGGCGGAATACGTGAGCTCAACATTGTCGGCCAATCGCCAGAACAGGTCCGGCGCCAGCACGAGACAACCGCGCTCCGCGAACATGTCAGCCAATTTTCGGATTGTCGCATTCAATCCAAAGATCTCGTGGACCATGATAAGACCAAGGGAGGGCGTGATGTCCGGCGCGGAGAGATAAGCGCGGAAGGTTCCACCGTCAGACGGTTCGATCTTGATCCACTCGCGCAGCATCTTTGGGCATCCATTCCGCTGTTTCGCTCACCACTAATTACTCGGCGCGCTTGTTGCGGTTCTGGCCCTGTCGACAACCGCCTCGGATACTGCGCTCGCATCCCGTACGACCCGCTCGAGCTCCGCTGCCGCCATAGGGTGCACTTCAAGCTGCTGCTGCTCCGCGTACTTGAGGAAACTCGGGTCCTTGACCATGGCCTCGAACGCCTCGCGCAGGGCTTTTGCGCGCTCCGGCGGTATTGCGGGCGCCGCGACGAATGAGCGTCCGACCGAGGAGCAGCTCGCAATCAAATCGAGCACGGCACGGTCTTCTTTGTTTTGCGCCAAATCGCCGATGGTAGGCACGTCAGGATAAGCAGGATTGCGCTTGAGGTCATCGACGTAGATCAGCTTGGCGATGCCATCCTTCAGCCATTGCGGCCGCTGGACGCCAAGAAAGTCAAGACTCACGGCTCCCATGCCGTCTGTTTCTCCGCGCTCCAGCGCCAAGGCTGCTTCATTGTTGGACTTGTAACCGGGAACGACTTTGAAGCGCGTACCAATGAGGCTGTTTAACGCCCAGGGAACCATCGCATCCATGGCGCTGGCACCGGTCGAGGCGAGGACCACGTCGCGCTTAATGGCATCAGTGACAGACGTCACGCCGGATGCACGTGACACCACGCCGAATAACGCCGTGCTGTCGACGCGACCAATCCAGGTGAATTTGCTAGGCTCGAATTCTTAGACTTGGTGTCAGCAATTTCGCCAGTGCGAAGTTATTAAGAAATAGGCCGATAACAGTGCCGTCCTTATCGGTCCGGTTATAAACATATTCGGCCGCCTTTAAGCTGCTGGCGCCCGGCATGTTTTCAACAATCACGCTAGGGTTACCAGGAACAAATTTGCCAAGTTGCGCGGCAACGAGGCGGCCATAGAAGTCGTAAGCGCCGCCCGACCCAAATCCCACAATGACGCGCACGGTCTTTCCACGATAGAAATCGGCAACGGGATCCGCCAGCGAAGAAGCAGTGCTGCTCCAGAGAAAAATAAGGGCCGCAAGTGACTTCATGATCGAACTGCAGAGTTTAGACATTGCCAGTCCTTCTCAGGTTGCCCGGTAGCGACGTCGTAACATTCTTCCCGCGCACGCGCGGTTTGCGAGACCCTAAAAGTAAACGAACAAGGCCCCAAATCGGTCGTCCGCGTTGGTGAGAACCGCCTTCTTCCAAAGAAGCTGAAAGCCGCCATCCTTGAGAACGATGCGATGTTGGTACGTTCCAGCGAATACTCTGTTTTCCCCCTTCGGCACGCTGGCGCGATACTCAAACATCACGAACTTCGATCGCACTGTGCACGCGCGCGCATGGTCATCCATCGCCTCGATCGAGAAATTGCTCACCAGCCGCACGGAAGCCGGAGCCGGCGTTTGACTATGGATGTTTGGGTGATTGATCCGTTGAATCCGGGTCGCCATCGCTGACCGGTCGTCGTAGAACAACGACACTTCGCGCAACGGGCTTTCCTGATCGGAGCGTGAGGGCGCCCAATAGTATCCATCGTCACTGAACAGGTTCATCCAATCGGAGAACCGCCGCTCATCGAGAAGGTTCGCCTCATGCAGGACGAACTCTTGCAACTGCTCACGATCCATGACTGCATTCTGCGTTTCACGCCGGACCGCGCTGGGGATCACCATCACATGCCTCCCGACATATAGCTCGCCCACGCCTTGAACTGATTGCGCATGGCCAACTCACCTGTCCCATCGCATTTCAGACCGCTTCCATACTCGGTCTGGCTGTTGAATCCGCGTGCGAGCAAAATCCATTCCGGTTCGGAATTGCGCAGTCCGACTTCCACACGCCGGAACATTTCGACGTCGTCCGTCTGAATGAGCGAAGATGCTGAATGCGTCAGGTTGAGAAACCGGATCTGCTCGCGGAACATTTCGTCGGGGGCACCCTTCAGGCGGATTGGATAGACGTTGACCTCGGAAAAGTTGGGTGCAACGGGCCGCACGACGCGGATGTAGAGCGCCCGGAGTTGGAGGTTCATGTTGGGATAATAGACAGCGTTGTGAAACAGTTCGTTCTTGAGGATTTCGTTCACCCGCGCTTCGGAATTGGTGCGCAGGAGCGCCGCCTTGTACCGCTCGAACGTGTCGCCACCGCGTTCGGCTTTTGCGCCCGGCATCGGTCCCTCGTAGCCGTGGCCGTCGGCAAAGGCGAAGGCTTCCGCATCGTCCCAACCAGAGCGCGGCGTCGAACTGCGGCTCTTATCGACCAGAGGTGATCCGGCGGTTTCGCCAACGCGGCGGGCAAATTGCCGGCCGTCCTGCGCGGCGGTCGATTCATGGGTGAACGGCGGGTGGTAGTGATCAAGCGCGTTCTCGATCTGCGCCTTCCAGTTGCCGCGGAACTCATATTTGTGGATGCCGCCTGTGACCTCGATTGCTTTGTCGGGCGCTCGTTCGATAATGCAGTCGATGCAGGCGCGCATTTCGGCCGGCAACTGAAACGGTGCGCCGTCGGGCGCGAGGCTCACGAAGGTAAAGCCTTTATACTGCGCGACGCGCGGGACGCCAGCTAGTCCAGCCTGGACAGGATCAAGCTTGAAATCTGGACTATAGCCGTTGCGCATCGGCACGGCATGAAGTCGGCCATCGGTATCGAACGTCCAGCCGTGGTACGGACAGCGAAACCAGCGACCAGTGTTGCCGTGTGAGATATTGCACACCGATGCGCCGCGATGCGAACAGCGATTGTGAAGTACGTAGACCTGCTCGTCGGAATGTCGGCAGAATATGACCGGCTCACGCCCAATAAATGTCGTGACGAAATCGCCCGGCTTGGAGACTTGGCTGTCGTGTCCGACGTAAACCCACGCCCGGCCGAAGATGCGCTCCATCTCCAATTCAAAGATCTCGGGATCCTGATAAACCCGTCGGTGGACCCGATCCGGCTTGATCAGTGCGGCAACGTCGACCGGTTCCGCTTTGCGTGTCATCACAGCACTCATCAACGCCTCTCTGCCATGCTGGAAGGTCACGTCGGAGGTATGGCCCGTTACGCGCCATACCTCGTCCTACGCTGAGACGGCGGGTCCGCTGCGGCCTAGCGGCGCGAAACGTGCTGTCTCAAGTCAAAAGGCTATAACGGCGCGGCCCACTCGACAATTACATTTATCCAATTCAATAATAGGAAAACGTAATGAATAATTGACGTTACGGCGCCCCACATCACCCAATGGCGGCGATCGCATTGATCTCGACGAGGCAGCGCGGGTCGGTCGCGAGTTGTACGACTTGAACCGTTGTCGTTGCCGGCTTGGCATCGCCGAAATATTCCGCCCACACGCGGTTGAGAGCATCCTGACTCGAAAGGTCGGTGACAAATCGGGTGGCACTAACGATGTCTCCAAAGCATGCGTTGACAGCTTCGAGGCTCTTCTTGAGATTCTCCAAGGCCGCACGTGTTTGGCGTTCCATGTCGGACGGCATGCGGTCGAATTCTTCCGGGCAGTGCGGATGATGGTGATAGGTCGGCGCAGCCGTCACACCGGCGAGGTAGACGATGGATGCCGCGCCCTTGACCTTGATCGCTGGTGCGTAAGGCATCCATACGTCGGGAGCATCCGACCAGTGCACGTGCTCGACAAGCTTGCTCATTTTGCTCTCCTGTTTGAGCTGCGGGATGGCTTAGTGGCTTCAGGCGCGAGGCTCTTTCCATCGTGACCAGCCAAAAGAAAGTGACGGCGAATGGCCGTGAGAAACTCCTGTGTGGCGGCCGAAAACCGTTCCCCTTTGCGATGGACAACTCCGAGTTCGCGGAGGATATGCGGCCGCGCCAGGGGCACGATTTCGACGCCTGACAAATCCATCATCTTGAGCGACAGCGACGGAAGCGCGCCGATGCCGACGCCGGCTTTCACCAGTCCGACCAGGGTCGTGTGCTGCGCCAATTCGTGGAGCGGCTCGAAAACCAAACCCTCGCGGATGGCCGCATGCTCAAGAATCGCACGGATGCTTGAACCCTTGGTCACTGTCAGAAATGAATTCAGATAATAGGTCGCGCAAGGAAACGGACCTTGCCAGCTCGGGCCCGCGACCCCGTGGGAACAAGGCGACGAAAGGGTCACGTACGAGCGGCTCGAATGCGAGTTCCAAGCGGCGATCAAGACGCGCCATGAGTCCGAAGTCAGCGAGACCCAGTTCGACGCGCTGAGCAACGGCCGACGCATCTTCTTCAATCAGGCTGACGGTGACGCCGGGGAAACGCGCCTTATAGGCGACGATGATTTGCGGGAGCGGATCGCATGCGAGCGTCGGAACGCTCGAGATCACCACGCGACCGCGCTCCAGCTTCACCTGCTCCCTCACCTCAATAACGGCAGCGTCAAGCTCCGCCAAAATCCGCTTCGCGCGCACAAGTAGCTTTTGCCCTTCGGCCGTGACGCGAATGCTGCGGGTCGTGCGTTGCAGCAACGGCGCGCCAAGCTGAGCCTCGAGATCACGCACGTGTACGCTGAGCGTCGGCTGAGAAATGCCAAGCTGCTCCGAGGCCTTGCGGAAACGGTTGCAATCGGCAACGGCCACAAAGCTGCGCAGCTTGACCAAGCTCGGATACATAAGGAATCCCAATCAGGGTACCGATCCTATAGGTTAATCCCTATGTGCGGCGCGCCGCAACTAAGCCGTCGAGTGTCGTCGCGCGACCTGGGAACGCCATGTCGCAACCCTCGACGCAGCGATCCTCAGCTTGATCGGCGAGAATCTGTTGGCGCTGACCTTGTCCATTTCGCTCTGCTCCTGCTGTACTTGCGGCAGCAGTCCCAGAAAATTTTGCACATGATGGCCGATTTCGTGTGAAATGACTAAGCCTGCGAAAATTGGCAGGTCTTACTACCGGCATTACAGGCGCCAAAGCGCCGCTCTAAATCCTGAAAGAAGCTTGTGTCGAGATAAACCTTTTGGTCGATCGGACAATAGAATGGGCCCATGGCGGATCTCGCAAAACCACAGCCTGACTGTGTTAAGCTGGAGAAAGTCACCTGCGCCTTGTGCTGCTCCAGAGAGAGGCCGCCCAGCTCCTCCGCCCGCTTGTCGGGGAGCCGAAAGCTTGCGATCTAAAACCCTCTTCGCCAGAAAATTTGAATCCCCGATCAAGGCCTTACGGGTTCTTCACGGGCGACTCGTTACCCGAGCGATCTGACCGACGCCGAATGGACGATTGTGGAGCCTATGATCCGAGCCCGCCCGGCGTGGCGGGCGCAAACGCTCCGTGAATGTGCGCGAGGTACTGATTGGGATTTTCTACATCCTGTGGACCGGCTGCCAGTGGAAGGCGCTGCCGACGGACCTGCCACCGAAGAGCACAGTGCTCAATTATCTGGAGCTGTGGAACTGGGACGACACGTTGGAGCGCATCCACCATGCGCTCTATGTCGCTGTGCGCAGCAGGAGGGACATGAAGAAAGCTCAACGGTGGCGATCATCGACTTGCAGACCGCAAATGACGCTCAAAAAGGGGGGCTTGGCTCGATCCTTCGGGCTCGTGAGAGTGTTGTCTCAAGGACACTGACCAACTTTTCCGTCGCATTCGCACTCGGTTGCGGGAAAGACATGCGCAGCCCAATTTGTAGTTCGTTTTTTGCGTCTTCAAACTTGCGCTATAAGTCCTGGGGACTTGCCTGCCTCCCGGCTTAACAGGCGCATCGATAAGCCAACCGATTATTAGCTTGGACGTTCCAGCTTGGGATTAGATATCCAAGATTGTCGGACCTTACAAATCCGGAATTCGTGGTACTCCGGAATTTGAGAATGCATCATCGAAACGGCTCATAAAATTCAGCCTGTTTGGTCCTGAGAGTATGACTGGCCATTTCGGCATGGGTTGCAATCCATATATCCGCGCCGAACGAACGCACGTACTGAATCATCCTATCGAAATTAGGCGCCAGATAAGGCCGACCTGAGTACTCTGCATGGACTGTCGCGTCGACGCGGCCGGGTCGGCCATTCCGGGCTTCCGAATAAGCGTAGTCAAAACCCTCCTTGAAAGCTTCGAATGCAGTGTGGCCGCTCGTCGCGCCCATGTTCCACACGTTTTTGTCGTTGTGGAACCATAGCTTCGGAATGATGACGATCGCGTTTCCGTCCTGCTCGACAACGTAGGGGACGTCGTCATCACACTGATCTCCCGACCAGGAAAATCCTTCCGAGGCGAGGATACCCAGCGTCTCAAGGGTGTGCATGCCGCCACCGGGTCCCATCCAGCCGACCGGCGGACATCCGGTTACCGCCTCAACGACCGATCGCACCTGCCGCACCTCCTCACGCTGACGGCCGGTCGATAATGCTGTCATATGGATCTCGTTGGTCATTCCGTGCCCGGCAAGCTCGTGTCCCAATGAATGCAGGGTCTTGACCGCCTCGGGCCAACGCTGGGCCGCAAGCCCGTTGAGAAGGATCGTGGAACGCACGTCGTTGCGCTCCATGATCTCCATTAATCGCCAAATCCCGGCTCTCCCGCCGTAATTTGAATGCGAGATCGAGTGCAGATTGACATCAAGCCCCGGCCATTTTTTGAAGCTGCCTTCTTTGTTGAATGCCTCAAGCGCAATGGTGAAAGTGACACAAAGCTTCTTGTCGTCGGGCCATCGGATTGAACGACGGTATGCAGTCGGTACCTTCGACATCGCTCTTTCGCCTTCTGTCGGACCCGGTCGCGGGCCAGCCCTGCAAGAAATCTGGGCTATTCGATTTGGCTACTGCTCATCGGCGGTAACATCGCCGGCCTTGGCAATTGAGCCCCAGCGCGCGGACTCCTGCGCCAGAAATGTGGCCGTCTCGGCAGGAGACGTTCCAGCGATATCGAGCTTGAGCGAGTGCAAGCGCTCAATCACTGACGGCTCCTTAAGCACCTCCTTGATGCCTGTCGAAAGCTTCTCAACGACCGCCGCTGGTGTGGAGGGAGGGGCTACCATAGCGGTCCAGGTTGCTGCCACGAAACCAGGCAATCCAGATTCGGCGATCGTCGGCACATTCGGCATCGCAGGCGAGCGAACTGTTGTCCCGAGTCCCAGTACCTTAACCTTTCCTGCTTCCCAGAGCGGCAGCGTCGTAACGAGCGCGTCGAAGACGATGTCCACTTCGCCACTCATCACGGCAGTCAGAGCAGGTGCCGCGCCGCGAAACGGAACGTGCAGCATCTTGACGTTCGCCATAGTCTCCAACTCGACCCCAGCCAAATGCGCCGAAGATCCTACACCGCTCGAGGCAAACGTGACGGCATTCAATTTCGATCTGGCCTGTTCGATGAGATCGTTGACCGTGCTGCCAGGGAACGTCGGCCGCGCGACGAGCAAATAGGGGGCGGTTACTATGAGACTGACAGCGGCCCATTGGCTCGGGTCGACGCCAGCATCCTTATAAATAAACGGATTGGTGACAAAGCTTGGCGGAACCACCAGAAGCGTATAGCCATCTGGCTTGGAACGCTCCGCAGTCCTGGTGCCCAGCTTGCCGGCAGCGCCCACTATGTTGTCGACGTAGAAAGCCTGCTGCCATTTTTGTGACAACTTATCTGCAATCAATCGCGCAATCAGATCAGTCTGCGCACCCGGTGGGAAAGGCACAATGACGCGAACGCGGCTCGAAGGGTAGACCTCTTGAGCACGCAACGATGTGACCAAACCAAGCGTGAAATTGAGCAGGAGCGCAGCGCTCAGAACCATTCTATGCATTGTCATTCCCATTCCCGGTTGAGAAACGACGATCGAGTTGCTAGTTGGATAGGAAATAGCCGCCTGTTATTGCCTCGTGATAGAGCTTAGCCACCGCAGGCCCAATACCGAGCGGCAGCCTCGGCTCAGGACGAGCGTAGAAGTGCGTGCCCGCATCGAACTGGACGACGCTCACTTTCGGCGCGGGAACAATGCTCTGAAAAAGCGGCACCACCACTTCGCTATAGACTTCAGGGCTGTGATCGCGGCTGTCTTTTGCGATCGCGAACAATACCGGAGGAACAGGCTTTATCCCGTCGCCCGTCAGTGGATATGGATAGCCGCAAAAGCGCTCGACGAGTTGCTCGGTGTCGCGATCCGACATGCCCAGCCGCTTAGCCGACACTCTCGCCGCAGCTTCCAGAGAAGGCGCGATATTGTGCGTGATGATGTACTCCGCCTTGAATTGCGGCCGTTTTTTCTCCTCATTCCACCAAGTAAAAACCTCCTCCATCAGCGAGGGAAGCCGCATGAGCGCTGTCGCGCCTTCACGGCCAAGCGCTTCGGGGCCAGCATAGCGAGCACAGTCGCGCCATGTACGGATATAAAGCTCGTTAAACGGGTCTTTTCGCGGTGCCTCTTTCTTTGTGACCCGATCGTATCCCGAGATTTTGCCCAGAGCGCCTGACCAATCGTGTTGTTTGGCTTGAATAAAGCCGAAGGGTGAGTTCTCGATCCCGATGACGCCGGCGACGTTGGCGACGCGCTGACAGATCATGAACACCAGCGGCCCCCCGGTCGAATGGCCGGTCACGAAGACAGCATACTCGGCCTCGGGAAAATGCCGCCGCATAGCCTCCTTCATGCCTAACTCGAACGCCATCGGCCACGCGGCCATCCGATAATAAAAAGTCGTTCCAGGCTTGGCGCGAGCCACTGTCCGCGTGCCGTAGCGTAGCCACAGCAGCTCATCGGAGCTGTCTTGAACCACCTCGTACTGGTCTCGCGTGATATATTCGCCACGCAGCCACATCGGCGTGCGGACCGAATCGTCAGCCCGGATGGTGTCGCCCGGCCAATCGCGGCTAGCGTCATCTAAAAACAAGCGGCCGGGAAATGTCATCACAACGGCTTTATGACCGAACCTTTCGGCATAAAGCTTCGCGATCGGCTCCATGGACTTGAAGTCGCCGTCACCGCCGTGCAGCAAAAAAATACCGATCTTTCTTCCATCTGCGGCAGTCGAAACGTCCTGGACATTCTGGGGCTGATACACCATCACGCCCATGTCCCATTCAAGCCCCAACGCATGAATGCGAAATATGTCCTCCTCTTTGAAGATCGGAATCGGACGACCGGATAGGATCTGCTCAGAGAGCGCGATGATCTGATCCTTTGCAATAAAATCCGGCGGAGTCTCGGCTGGGAATGTTGTCGACATCGTCATCCTGGATACCCTTCCGTCTGTATATTACTCACTAAATGTTCATCAGTTAACCCGTCCTGCTCGCTGGAAGGTATCGATCTATTTGACGCCGCCATTGCTGAAGACGCGCGCTCGATTGCGGCACGCATTGTGGTGCGCTGGTTGTCAGCAGTGCCACAGCCCATCCCAGCTATGCGACTTGTGGCGATCCGGGTTCGACTGCGCCCGGACGAGCGCCGTTTGCCGGCGCTCCTCGCGCCTTTTCCTGGCACCAGCGGCGCCAGGCCACGATGGCGGAATCGGGACGAAACAGGCGCTCGGGGGGGCAGTTCATGTTCTCGACCATGAGACCATCCTCCCAACGGTTGAGCATGACATGGTGGAAAAGACGAATGTAAGTCCAGTAGCGCAGCTTCCAGAACAGCTTTCCCAAGCCTTTCGTGTGTTTCACCGACACCTGCCACGTCATGTGGCTTTGCGCGTCGACCGGGACAAACATTTGCAAGTCTTGCCAATCTTCATGGCCGACGAAAAAGATGGCGGGAAGCCGCGCGCCGCCGGCAATGATGGCTCCGACGCCCTTCGTCTCCGCGGCATTTTTCCTGGGTTCTCGGCGCCACCACGCATGCTTCGGCCATTTTCCCACGCCGGGATAGTCGGACGGTCCAAACACAGGATTGCTTTTGCGGCGCAGCCATTTGCCGTCCTCGCTCGCGACCATGCGCACATCGGTCTGATAAGCGACCATTTTGTGGAAGGTGAAAAATGGGGTATCGCGGTGCAGGTATTTACCGTGCGACGGATCGATCGCATTTTCCATGGCGTAACGCCAATTGCCTTTGCGGAGATCGACCATGGGCAAGACCACGGCGTCGGGCATCAGCAGTTCTTCGGGAATGTCGTCTTCAACCGGTGGGGCAGGAGCTTCGCCCATGTAGACCCAAATCAGCCCGGCGCGCTCTTCGACCGGATACGTTTTGACCCGAACGGCCGCCCGGCCGCAAATCGGTGAGTTGGGACCGTCGGTGAGCGCAGCGGCCAAATCGCCGCTCCTCAGGTTGTAAGTCCAACCGTGATACCGGCAGGTCAGCATGCCCGGGAACTCGCACCGTCCAAGCGACAGCGGCACGCCTCGGTGAGGGCAGCGGTTACTCAAGCCGTAGACTGTTCCCTGATCACGGACGAGCACGATCTTTTGACCGGCGACGGTGACGCTCGCCGGCTTTCGCTCTGTCAACGAACACGAGATGAAGATGGGATACCAGTAATTCGGAAGCCCGAGCACGGCATCGTTGTAGCGTGACCAAGCGCGGCTGACGTTTTCGTTACTTGCCGATCGACCTTGCTCCACCATCGCGTCCTCCTGTCTCTGGACTGAAAACCCAGTCAATCATCGGTGTGCTACATCGTCGCACCGGGATATTTTTGGCAGGCCCCGCGCGGCGGCCGCCGATGAACATGGCCGTGAACTCCGACCGAGCACAAGCCGCAAGCGCCGCATCCGCGCCCGGCGTGGTGCGGGTGTGAGTTTGTGTTCGATTACGCCGTGGTGCGCCATGAGTATCGCGGGCTCCAGCAAAGAATATCTTTAATCCTCTTCAAAGACACGGAAGAGCGCCCCTCGGTCAGAGCCTGCGCCTTAGTGCCTATCGCCGGCATGAGTTTCGGATAGAGTGTGCTGAGCGGCTCCTTCACCAAACTGTCACCGGATGCCGCAAACATGATGTGGCAACCTTTCAGCGGGCGTTCGATAGCGAGACGACACACGTCCGCCAGATCGCGGACATCGATGTAGTTGAACAACGCAAAGCTGATTGGCCGTACGCCCTCGGATTGCCGCAACGACTGCAACTCTTCAGGAGTCACGACCCGCGGAGGGCGCAGGACGACGGTGGTGAGTTCGGATTTCTCCGAGTAGGAACGGGCAATCACCTCAACCGCCTGTTTGGAAACGCCATAGGAATCCTGCGGCCGCAAGGGATGATTTTCGTCCAACGGCAGGTAATCCGGAGCGGTTTCGCGGACCCAAGCGCCGGGCGCCCAGCCCAACACGGCTTCGCTGCTCAACGTTATGACGCGCGAAACGCGAAGCCGCCATGCGGCCTCGTGCACATTGAACGCGCCCATGACGTTCGTTCGAACCGTTTCCTCGTTCGTGGCCACGCCGTACCGAGGAACACCCGCAAGGTGAATAACGGCATCGCTGTCGGCAAGGGCTTCAAAAACTTGGCCTTCGTGCCGGATATCGCCGGCGAGGTGGCAAACGTGGTCTCTGTTAGGTTCCGTCGTTCGATCGAATACGAGCACGTCGTGAATTGCTCGTCCGTTGTTGCCTGCAGTGAGTTCGCGCACGATCCACCGGCCCGCCTTTCCCAAGCCTCCCGTCACCACGATCTTCATGCTGGCCGCCGCCCTCCGTCGAAGCGTGTGCAGCTTCTTCGCAGCAAAAACAAAAAAGTATAACGTCACACGAGCACGCTCGCAATTATCTGTTGTTCCGCCATAGATCCGGTCAAATGCGTGCTTTGCATGGCGCAGCAATCCGAGGATTAGACCTTATTGACGTACAGATACGGGTTGTGGCGGCGGGGCGTTCTGTCACTCGGCATCTTCCCACAGCACATGTCGCGGGAGTTGAACGACTATCGGGAACACCTGGCCGCGGACAGTCATCGTGGCCTGTTTGATCAAACGCGGCCCGTGCGCAATGTCCATCATCGTGTAATGCGGGATATTCATCCCGCGCAGGAGGGGCTCGACCACGTATCGAGTGCACACATGATAGTCGGTGTATTCGCCGAGCCCGTCAGTGTGGCTCGTCATTATCAAGGTTGCCAGCCGCATCTGGATGCCCAGCCAGGCAAGCGCCAGATAACATAAGCCAAGACCGGAAGCCTCCATGATCAGACATGGCGTCCTGCCTCCCATGAACCCGCCCATTGCGATCGCCATGCCCTCGTCCTCGCGCGTGACGCAAACGCTGAGCATATCTGGATCGTCTGTGGCAAAACGCTGAATGAGATAATTCGAACTGTCGGGTAAATAAACGACCATGTTTATTCCGGCCGATTTCATCGAGGAGTAAATCGTCCGGGCGTTCTCGACATTCAATCGCGGCAGTTGCGCTGGCTGAATGCCCTTCAGTCTTTGATAGGTGATAGATGGATTCTGATCGTTGTCTTCACTTGCGGAGAAATCAAAACCGGAATCTTTGAATAAGGTGGCCCCGGCATGCCATGGACTGACCCAGCCCCGGTCAACAAGAGCTCGCCGAAACCGCATCGAGCTTTCGGTTATGCCGAAAGGAAGCGGCGGTAGCTTGTCCAACGTTGTGGTATCGACCTTCACGACAATGAGAAACGGCCCGTCCTCGACCAGCGCTCGGCGGAAAACCTTTTCAAGCTCCTCCTCCGTAGCGACCGTGAATACATGCTTGAGTTCCCGCGCCTTGGGCGATAGCGGCGAAATCGGCCGCGCCACCGGTTGCGGTAGGAAAAGGTCCGAAATGGCCGCCTGCAAAGTGCCCGTTAGCCATCCACGCACCATTGTCCCAGACGAGATGGATGAGATTTTTGGGAGCTAAACTGGCGATTGTACACAGGGTTGAGAGCCCCGCGACCGCGGAGCCGTCACCCTCGCTGACTATGATTTTCTGCTTTGGAAGCGCGAGGGCGAGCCCCAAGCCCATCGGAGCCGGATAAGGAAGATTGACCGAACGCAGATTTAGCTCGTTGTGGCCTAGCGAGAAGATCTCCGGGCCCTGATATCCGACGCCGATGATCATCGGCTGGTCGGTTCGAAGCTTGTGAATGACCGTGAGCGCTTCAATGCGTTTCATGGCGACGTTTCATTCCCTGTTGTGCCGGCTGGCTTCGGTGACGGAGCATGCTTTGTCGGACGTTTAAGCGACGGACTCTTTGCGCGGCTTGGGAGAAGATCCAAAACGCGACCTCGTTCAGCACGGTAACTTGGCTATGCCGTCGCCATTCTGGCCCGTGAGATGGCTTCGTGAAGGGCCCGATGGACATGGATCTCAGCCATGTTGCGCTTGTAGTCGGCAGAGGCTCGAAAGCTTTCGATGGGATCGATCTCACGCTTCACGAGAGACGCTG
This sequence comes from uncultured Alphaproteobacteria bacterium, assembly GCA_963759705.1. Lineage (GTDB taxonomy): Bacteria > Pseudomonadota > Alphaproteobacteria > Rhizobiales > Xanthobacteraceae > BOG-931. The sequence goes on along the minus strand of CAVXAK010000021.1, from coordinate 348,714 downwards.
CCTCTCTCAGGTCATTGTGATTGAACCGCATGCCCCGAACCGCGGTTTCCACGGCGCGGGCCCGGATCGGCGTCCAGCCAACCGACCCGAGCGCGACCCTGACGTCGGCGACGCGCCCGTCCGCACCGAGTACCACGCGAGCGGCGACGGATACCGTTGCGTAATCATCGTGCGTTGCCGGCAAGAATTTGATGAAACTGGTCCCATTTCCTTTGGGCTGCGGCGGCACGCTTATGTCGGCCACGAGTTCATCGGCGGCCAAGACCGTTTCATAATAGCCGGTGAAGAATTGATCGGCGGGTATTTCGCGCCGACCGCGTTGCGACACGGCGTTAAATACGGCATCCAACGCTATGAGGCACGGCGGCGTATCGAGGTGCGGGTCGGCATGCGCGACGGCTCCGCCGAGCGTCGCCATCACGCGAATCCGCACCGTGGCGACGCAGCGACAGGTCTCAGCCAAGAGCGGAAGTACCCTTTTGATCGTGTCCGATGTCTCGAGAGTGTGTAAGGTCGTCAAGGCGCCAATCCGGCAACCGGCATCGGACGTCTCGATCCTGGTCAGCTCGGTCAGCGATCGCAGCCCAACCAGCGCCTTGGGTTGGACAAGACCCTGCTTCATTAGATTGATGAGTCCGGTACCGCCGGCGACAACTTTCGCGTCGTCCCCATGAGCGGCCAGAAGCGCTGCGGTCTCTTCGAGGGTTGACGGCTCATGATAGGAAAAAGGCGTCACTTCAAGACGCCTCCACGGCTGCTTGGATCGACTCGATGATCTTATAATATCCTGTGCACCGGCATAGATTGCCCATCATCCAATCCTGAATTTCTGCGCGTGTTGGACGAGGGTTGGCGTCGAGAAGCGCCTTCGCCGCCATGATTTGGCCCGGGCGTGCAGATGCCGCATTGATAGCCGCCATGGGCGATAAAGGCTTCCTGGAGCGGGTGAAGATGTTCACCGTCCGCGAGTCCTTCGATGGTCGTCACTTCCCCGTCCTGCGCATGTGCGACCATTGCGATGCAGGCGCTCATCGGTTTGCCGTCGAGCAGGACGGTGCACGCTCCGCAGACGCCGACGCCGCAACATTCCTTTGTCCCGGTCAGCCCAAGGTCGACACGCAGGAAATCGATGAGAAGTCGCGAATCTCGGCACATCGCGTTCGATCCGCGTCCCATTGACGGTGAGCCTGGCGGTTCTCATGGCTCAGGTCGGGTTTGTCGGGTTTTTGTTGCGAAGAGCCGAAAATATTTTTCCGCACTCACCGGCAGTCGAGGTAAGACGTACGCCCACGGCGTCATAAACGGCGTTTGCGATGGCGGCTGGCAGCGCCGCGTTGCTGATTTCGCCGACTGCCTTCAGGCCGAACGAACCCCGACCGGCCGCCGGCACATGAACCGTCGTCAGCGTGGGGACATCCTTGACTGTGGGTAGTTTGTACTCGCCGAGATGGGCCGTAACGACCGCGCCGTCACGCAACACAAGCTCCTCGCACATGGATTGTCCTAACGCCTGGATGAGGCCGCCCTCGATTTGCCCCTGGTGAGTTGTTCGGATTGATGATGGCGCCGACATCATGAGACGTCACGACGTGCCGGACCTTTACCGCGCCGGTGTCGGGGTCCACTTCGACCTCGGCGAACTGCGCGGCAAACTGCGTTATATCGGACTTGTTGTTAGGCGTGTTTTCGCCTGAGCAGGCAAACGGCGCCTTGCCGCGGGAGGCTGCCCATTGAATCAGCACGGCAAGCTCAATGCTTTGACCGCACGCCGACAGGATGCCGTCGTTCTCCATCTCAATTTCCGCCGGCGCGCAGTTCAAACGCTCGGCGGCCAGCGAAGTCAAAATTTGCTTCGCTTCGATGGCCGCGGCCTCGACGGCCTCACTCGCGGTCGTCGTTAAGCGATTACCGCTTGCCCCGGCTTCAAAGCCCGTCGAGAGCGTGTCGCCCTGCACCACATCGACCCGATCGACGGACACTTTCATGTGCTCGGCCACGATTTGGCGCATGACGGAATGGAATCCCGTACCGGTATCGGGAGATCCAACAACGAGGGTAAGCGTTGCGTCAGCGTTCACGGTCAAGACGACCGTCGATTTGCCCCAAGTGCCGGGCGGATATTCGTATAGCGCGACGCCGCGTCCAACATTCGGCGGCCTCGACGCATGCCAATCGAACGCCCGCGCGCCAGCCTCTATCACCTCTTTGCAGCGCAGATGATGGCGCTTTTCCCCCAGCACCGTCACATCGCCCTCCCCGATCGCATTGCGCAATCGAAAAGCGACAGGATCGATCTGAAGAGCGCGGGCGATCATGTCCATATGCGTTTCGACGGCAAAGGTAATTTGCGGACCTCCGGGCGAGCGCATATGGCCTCTCGGAACTGTATTCGTGTAGACGCGGAGCACCTCCATCGCACAGTTGGGAACGCGGTACGGTCCCGCAAACGACACATATCCGTGCACGGTCGCGACCGGCGAAAAGCCGGCATAGGCGCCGGTGTTGAACACCATCCGCGCATCCATCGCGAGGATCTTCGCATCTGCGCTTATTCCTGTTCGCAACGTAATGGACGCGGAATGCCGCGGATTCCCAGCCGTTAGTTCCTCGAGATACGTCATGACCATCTTCACAGGACGCCGCGCATGTCGGGCCAGGTAGTAGCAAAGGACCGCATCCATCAAGGAGCCCTTGCCGCCAAAATCCCCTCCGATCATCACTGGGTTGAATTGAATCTTATCCTCCGGGACGCAAATGGCTTCCGCCATCATCGGCCGCATCACGTGCGGCGATTTGTTGGCAGTCCAGATATCGACGATGCCGTCGGTCCCGACGGTGACCATTACGGAATGGGGCTCCAGATAACCCTGATGAACGGGAGGTATCGTAAACCGATGCTGGAAGATACGATGTGAAGACGCTAACGCCTCTTCGATGTCGCCGTGGCGACATATAAGTTGCGAAACGACGTTTGGAATCGGCGGATACATTTTCAAGTCGCCATGAACGCGAGCAGCGGCGCCGGGCAGCACGCCTGCCGCGTGCGCATGGACGCGTGGGGCGTCCGGGTTCATCGCCTCCTCGGCGTCGAATACGGCCGGTAGCGCTTCATAGGAGATATCAATGAGCGCCAGGGCTGCTTCGGCGATCTCGGAAGATTCAGCCGCGACCGCCGCGACCTTGTCGCCCATAAAACGGACGGTATCGCGACAGATGATGGGGATGTCCTTGCACATACGCCCGTAGCGCAGATCCGGCATATCGATTCCAGTCAGAACCGCATGAACGCCGGGGAGTGCTTTGGCTTGGGCGGCGTCGATCGATCGGATCCGCGCGCTGGAATGCGGGCTTCGAAGACATTGTCCAAACAGCATGCCCGGCAAAACATGGTCACCGGTATAACGGGCGCGTCCCGTGACCTTTTTGCGGCCATCGAGCCGGTTGACATTGTGACCCACGGCCTTTGTCGGCGGAATCATCAATCGTGACCCGCATCGTTCAGTGGCACGGTCGCAGCTCGAATGGCGCCCACGCTCATGACGTCGCGGCTTCGGCCGCATGTCCTTGGCCGTTATTCAACGGAGATTCCGGTGCCAGCGATGATTTTTTGCCAACGTGCTGTTTCCTTTTTCAAATACGCAGCCGTGTCCGAGGGATCAGTTGCGACCACATCGAGGCTGAGTGACTGCAGTCGCTCGACGACAGCATCCTCTTTCAGAACGTCTCGTACAGCCGTGTAAATTTTGTCGATGATGGGAGCTGCCGTCGATGGCGGCGCAACCAAAGCAGTCCAGCTCATGGCCTCGAAATCCGCTACGCCGGATTCGGCTAGTGTAGGAATGTCCGGCACGAAATGGGATCGGGTACGGCTCGTGATGCCGAGCACCTTCAGTTTCCCTTCCCGCCACACTGGCAGGGTCGTGATAAGCGCATCGAAATCGACATCGACGCGACCCGCCATAAGATCATTGAGCGCGGGAGCAGCACCGCGGTATGGTACGTGAAGCATTTGGATTCCAGTCAGGATTTGGAGTTGAACGGCTGAAAGATGAGCCGAAGAGCCAACGCCTGGAGACGCGTAAGTTATGGCGTCCGGCTTCTGACGAGCTTGCGCAATCAGATCACTCACGGTCGCGGCATCGAAGGTGGGTCTGGCCGCCAGCAGATAAGGCGTCGTCGCCAGCACGCTGATCGGCGACCATTGTTCCGACGTCCAAGCCGAGTTTTTGATGACGAACTGGTTCGTGACAAAGCTAGGAGACGTGATGAGCAAGGTATATCCGTCCGGATTGGCGCGAAACGCCACCCCGGACCCGGCATTGCCGCCCGCGCCAGGAATATTCTCGACAATGACGGGCTGTCCCCACTTTCTCGACAACCCGTCCGCCATCAGGCGCCCAACAATGTCCATTTGAGCGCCAGGGGCGTAGGGCACGATGATGCGAACCACGCGAGACGGAAACTGTTCTTCCGCCCAGCTACCGCCGCTCAAACAGAGGACGCTAAGCAGGATTCCGAAAAGGGCCTTGCGCAAAAGAACGCATCGCATCGGAGATAACTCCTTAAGTGATTTTGGTGCCGATCTCGCGCTGGGCGGAGTTTTGCGGAGGGAGCAGGCGAGACCTGTCGCGCGATGGGATTTACTACTGTGGCGTTATGTGGGCGTCTTTCGCCAGTTTCAGATATCTTTGCACCTCTGCCTCCAGGCGGCTTTTGAACAGTTCCGGCGTGGTTGGGGCTGGCGTTATTCCAGCTGGCGTAAGATTTTGCGGCGACGAAACCGGGGTCGTTAATGAGCTGGTTCACTTCGCGGTTCACGACATTGACAATGGACCGCGGCAGGTTGGCTGGCCCCAACAAGCCATACCATGCCTCCAGATCGTAACCGGGCAGAGGCACGGCTTCGGCGATGGTAGGCACGTTGGGAAATACTGCGGAGCGCGTTGCGCCTGTTGACGCCAGGCAGTGCACCTGTCCCGACGCAACATATTGCTGAATTGAAAAGTCGGTGACGATGGCCACGTCGACCTGGCGAGCGAGGAGAGCCAATGTCGCGGGCGTGGTGCCGTGATAAGGCACGTGCGTGATGCCTAGCCCGGTCATCGCCTTCAGCAATTCCATCGCAAGATGGCCCGAAGTGGCGTAACCGGCGCTGCCGTATGTGATTTTATCGCCATTCGCGCGAAGAACATTCGTCAGATCGCCGAAAGTCCTCAGCGCTGAGTGGGCATTCACGCAGACCATGAACGATATGGTGCCAACCAGAGCGATCGGTTCGAAATCGGCGACCGGATCATAGCCGCTTTTGAAAAAGGCGACGTTGGAGGTGTGGGCGCCTTGGGTGAAGAGAAAGGTCGTGCCGTCGGGCGCGGAATGCTTGACCAGCATCGTACCGATATTGCCAGCGCTTCCGGGTCGATCTTCCACCACAAAATTCGCCTGAAGGCTTTTATGCAACTGCTCCGCAATCTCGCGAGCGAGGATATCCGTTCCTCCGCCGGCGGACGTCGGCACAATCAACTTGATCGGCTGGCTCGGGGCCCAACGCAGCTCCTGTCCGCTCACGCCGGCGACGAGAGTGGTCATGAGCCCGGCTACGGCAAGGCTCGTTGCGACAACTTTCATTCAACACCTCGCGGATGCGCTCTCCGGTGGTTGATGATGAAACACTATCGCATCGACACCTAATTTGGGCAACTCGCGCGTCGTCGCGCCGCCGCGCAGTCAACGACAATCTAAATTCGTGACCTGAAAACTCAACCCAAGGATGCGCTCGGGCCGCCCTGAGGCGCGCCAGCCTCCGCCCAAATATTGATCCATCTGCACTATGGCGCACGTGGAACGTACGGCGTCGGAGGAATTGATGGACCCTTTCACTTGATTGGGTCACGCGGCGCCGCGCCGTCGTCAGAGCGGAAAGCGCGAACGGGCAATTCGGGCAAGGAATGGGCGGTCCATCGTTCTCGCGCCGGAAGCGGCCCGTTGCAAACGACTACGGTCGTACGAAATTCAGAGTGTTGAGCATCTCTAGCAGTTCATCTCGGATCAAGCGCGCCGCCTTGGCAGGCAATGAGCTTCGGCCAAGTTTAGTGGACGTCACAAAGCAAAGAGTTGCGAGCGCGCCGGGGGCATCGATCCGTTGGCAGTGCAGCCGAGGTCGCGACCGCGGCAGGACGGCAATCGTGGTCTCGGGTATCACCGCGTAACCAAAGCCAGCGCGCGCTAACTCGATGGTGGAGCCGATCGAATTCGACCTCCATAACGATATTCGGTGCGAAGTCGGCACGCGACATGATCGGGCTGATAAGTGACCGCTTCGAGTTAGCAACAGTTGGCATAATGAGACGGACACGTGATAATTCGACCAAATCGATGGTGCTATGCGCGGAACCGACTGGCGTCGCGCCGATGAGAAAAAGCGCTTCGCTCTTCAATTGTTCTGTCGCAATCTGCGAAGAAGCCGTGGGATTGCGGATGACCGCAAAATCGAGGCGTTCTGAAAGCACCTGATCGAGCAGCGCACCCGATCCGCCCTCGACAAGGCTCATCATGCCGCGCGGAAAGCGCTTGGCAAATTTCGCGGCGAGCCTGGGGATGGTTATCTTGCCTAGACTAGGAGGAAGTCCAACAGTGACATGGCCTTGGTCAGTCTTGGCATCTCGACGCATGTCGTCCAAGGCGGCGTCAGCTCGGAGAATGATGTCCCGCGCATAATCAAGAAAGCGATGACCAGAGGGCGTAATCTCCATGCCGTGGCCAGCTCGCCGAAAGAGAGTGGTCCGCAATTCGGCTTCAAGTTCCTGGATGCGGCGACTGAGCGTGGGCTGGCTCGTGCCAAGCAAGGCCGCGGCACGCATAACGTTTCCCTGCTCGGCGACATAGACGAAGGCGCGCAGGTGCGAGAGCTCCATCTCACCGCTCCGCAAAGATTTGAATAGCAGATATATGTTGTCAATCGCCCATTCTTCAAGTTCTTTCGAAGGGTGGAAAATCAGATCGGGAGTCATCGCGTGTCTGAACTGGAGACGAAGGGTCAGACCGGAGCGCTCAGTCGCCGCCACGTTCTCGCGGCACTCTTCGCTACAGCGGCTTCTCCGGCGGCGCTTGCCGAAGAGTTCCCCACCTCACCTATTCATTTGATCTCGCCGTTCGGTCCGTCGGGTTCGCCAGATGTGATCGCGCGGGTGATCGCCGACGCCATGTCGGACGATCTTGGACAGCGGATCGTGGTCGAAAACCGATCAGGCGGAAGTGGAACAATTGCATTCGCGGCCGTCGCCCGGGCGCCGTCAGACGGCTACACGATGGTTATTTCGTCGGAAGGTACCCATGCGGTCGTTCCAGCCCTGTATTCGAACTTGTCCTACGATGTCCTCAGAGATTTCAGTCCGGTTATCTACGCCGCGCACGGCGACATGTTTCTCGTCGTAAACTCGGCTCTTGGGGTGACGACGCTCGCTGAATTCGTGACGCTAGCGAAGAGCAAGCCCGGCACGCTGAGATATGGCTCTCCGGGAATTGCAACCATCCATCACCTTGGCATGGCGCGACTCGCGCAGTTGGCTGGCCTGGATGTGCGCCACATTCCCTATCGTGGTTTGGTCCAGGGCACACCGGCGCTGCTTGCCAATGAAGTCTCGGTTATGTTCGCCGCCCTGGCCTCCATAGCGCCATACGTCGAGGCCGGTAACTTGCGACTTTTAGCTGTCGGGTCACCGCGCCGATCCGAATTTCAGCCCGAGGTTCCCACGATCGACGAATCCGGATTTGCGGGATTCGAGCTTCCGACCAACCTTGGATTTCTGGTCCCAGCGGGGACGCCCAAGCCAATCGTCAATCGACTTAATCGATCGGCTTCAGCGGCTCTGAAAACGCCGCGTGCCATCGAAGTCGCGACCAAAATGGCGCATCATCTGGAGGGCGGCAATCCGGAAGAGTTCGCGGAACGGATCAAAAAGGATCAGGCGATTTACGGAAATTTAGTCCGCGAAACCGGCGTGACGCTGCCCTAGCATTACCTGGCGTCCGATCTACAGTGGGCAGAACTTTAGCGTCGAAGGAGTGAGCAATGATCGTTCGGTCCGAGACGGCCGATGAGCTTGTCCTGGTCCCACAGACCGAGCATTCAAAATTGGTGGGTCAGGTTGCCGCGAATTGGGGAAACGATACTTTTGCCTCTCCAGCGCCGTTCAGCTCCGTTGTTCGTGCCGCAGCCTATCATGACTATGGATGGCTTCCTTACGAGAGCGAGCCGATGTTCGACCCTGAACGGCTTAGCACACCGCACTATCTCGACGTGCCGGACCGCCCGGAGCGTTGGCGCGCGCATCAAGATTGTTTGGATTGGTTGTCTCACGTGGATCGTTATTCGGCCTTACTGGTGAGCATGCACCGCACGGGATTGCCCCAGCGCCGCTATGACACCATCGATCACCCGAAGGCCTATCTGCAGCCTGTGAGGCGCCAGCGCGCACCGGTTTCTCCGGCGGCTCAGGAGTTTATTGAGCGCAACGAAGCCGAGCAACGCCTGGAACGGGATCGGCTCGGCGAGTCGGTGTGGACCAACTATCGGTTACTGCAAGTCTGGGATCTGCTCGGCCTTTATTTCTCATGTCATGAGCCTGACGAACTCGTGATAAGGCCGGTGCCCACCGGATATGGCACTGACGAGACAATCGATCTCACGATTTCGCCCGTTGATGCGAACACCGTGAGGTTCGACCCGTTCCCCTTTTGGCGTGCTGGATGCGAAATCTCGCTCGGCGTGAAACGAATAGCGCGACGGGATGTCGTCGACGAGGACTCATTTCGACGCTGCTACTACCGCGCCCCTATCGAAACGCGCACCTTCACGATGGTCTGACGCACACGAGAATCACGTCCTCGGCCGGACGGATGAAGCGAGGTTTGCCATGAACGAGCACGTAGATGCCGACCGGATCGCTGCGCGCCGATCCTGGCCACTGTACGACACGGCCGAGCTTGGCTTTCGGCACTATTGGTATCCGGTGATAAAGGCGGAAAAACTCCGGCGCAAGCCAATTGCAATTACCGTTTGCGGCGAAAAGATTGTGCTGGTGCGGGACAAGGGCCGCGTGCTGGCGCTTAAAGATCGTTGTCCGCATCGTGGCGTGCCGCTCTCGGTCGGACATCGGCTCTTTCCCGGCACGATAACCTGCATCTATCACGGCTGGACATTCGACTTGAAGACCGGCCAGCTGATTCAAGCCTTGACGGATGGTCCGGATTCTCCTGTTTGTCGGGACGCCGAGGTTTGCGTAAAGACTTACCCCGCCGAACAACGGGCGAACCTGATCTGGGTCTACATTGGCGATGAGCCCCGTCCACCCGTCGAGGATGACATTCCTGACTTCCTGCTGGCGGAGGACGCGGTCGTTGAACCTCTTGTTGAGCTCCGCAAGGGAAATTGGCGGCACGCGATGGAAAATGCATGCGATGAAGCGCATGCGAAATATCTTCACCGCTATAGTCCGTTCTATTACTTCTGCCGCTTTCCAGGGTGGCAGACCGATCCAAAAATGACGCCGAGCGAGGACGGCAAGTGGCTGAACCGTTCGTCAAAGCCAGTCTTCGGGTGCACCGATTACGGTAGGCTTGGCAAGTGGCCTCCGCCCGAGCGCTGGCGCCAATTTCGCCGCCGTCCCGCGAAATTTGCTGCGCGTCTTCCGGCGACCTTCATGATCAACCATGATACGTGGCAGGACTTTCAGTTCTTTGTTCCCGTCGACCGAGATCATCATCTCAACCTGCAGGTTTCGATGCGGCGCGCGAAGGGCCTGGCAAAAATGCTATGGCGCGCGCGCTATTGGCTGGTGATCCGACCACTCCACCATGTGCTTCTCAATCGGCGCGAGGACGGATTCATCGTGGAGAACATGAGCGCGCCGCCCGAATGGCTGTTTCGGCCAGATATTTCGATTATCGCATGGCGGCGCTGGTGCGAGCAGAAGATGCGTAACTCGCCGGCGGGAGCTAGCCCGGCGGGATGAGCAATCGCGTTTCCCCGGACCCGCGGCCCGGGATCTCAGAAATAGAGGCACTGGAGTCGTCTTCGCCGCGGCGAGCAGACATGCGATTTTCCCTACATGTCGCCTGAGTGCCGTTTGGGAAGCCGGCCGGCACCCGTTTGCGGCACCATGCTGGACCTCAGTCAAAATATGCGACGCGCGAAGCGACGCACGACGCCGAGATGCCTTTCGCCCGCAGCTGGGCTCATTGGAGGAACGATTCCGCCAAGATAAAGCTGCCCCAACAAGTCAATCCCGCAGTACTCCATAATCCTCTCATGACGCTTCTTAAGGTCACGCAATACGCCGCTTGCCCTTGAGTTCGTCTAGGCTTGCTTCCGAAGTCATGATGATGGCGCCTTTCTTGCTGGAAAGGCTTTGCCGGTCATTTCCATTCTTGGTGAGATAGGCCGTACCTGCGGTGAAGACCCGATCGATATAGCCTTTGAGCATCGCCGGGAAGCCGCCCCACCGGAGCGGCGAGATGAGCGTGATCGCTTGGGCGGTACGAACGGCATTTAGTTGGCGGCGAATGTCCCTTGTCGCTTTGTCGCGCGCGAACGCGGCCATATCTGACCCCGACAAGATGGGGTTGAAGCCCATTACGTAGAGGTCATGACAGGCAACGCGATGTCCGCGTTCTGTAAGCGCCGCCGTGTAGGCTTCGACAACAGAATGATTGAAGCTTTTGAGGCGAGGATGAGCGAGAATGATCGGGTGACGCAAATCGACCTCCGCGGCTAGGCCCTTGGTGCAAGGGATCTCATTTCATGGTGACATTTTCGGAGAGCCCCGCCGTCGTATCTCCTGCGCAATCGTCCTCCATTCGAAGCGGCGCCGGTCATGCATCGCTGGGTATGCAGGTAGGCATTCGGAGAGGAATTTTTGTTTCAACCAAGCTCCAAGTTGCCGCCGGGCCCCTCGATGCGGTGTTCTGGCTTCCGCCCGCCAAATGACCAGACGCCTGCACGGGCACGTCACCGGCCGGAGAAGGCCGCGAACGGACGCGGGCTTCACTGCAACGGAAGGAAGCGCGCTCCGACTTTGCTTTTGCTGTAAAGCGTCCGGCCGGACCTCGTCTCCTGCGGCCGAATGAAAGGGGATTGATGATGAGAGGAAGAATTGGTCAAGAGTCTCTCTGTTCGCCCGGCGCCGGCGAAGAGACATCCCGTCCAGCCGACACGCTCAGCCAGCGCGGCGCCATGCAGCTGAAGCGGACCAACGGATATCCTGTCGCAAAAGCGTTCCAACACCCGTGTCGGATGTACGGTGGCTTCCTATCAATGTGAACTCGCTGTCGGAAAGAATGTGCCAGACCGGTTTCCAGTAGACGCCTGTTGCCTCCATCGCGACATGGCTGGAACCGTTTGACGCCAGCCACTCCGACAAGCGCACAAGGCTTGCAGTCGTCGTGTCAAATGTCTGCACCTCGGTGACGACTTCACCACCGGATGCGATGCGTATGCAGGCGACCACGCCGTCTTTGTGGACATCGAGACCGGCACAGCGCGGATAAAGGACTTCCATCCACCCCTCCTGGCTACACTGCGCAGTGTCGGCGTGGAATCCGTGCTATTCGAAATCTACGAAGCGTGCTCCCTGGTCGTCTCCGACCATTGGCACAGTCTGGGGATGCTCAGGGATTCCGGGTCCAACTTTTTATCGGGCTCAATCGCACCACTGAAAGGCCGACCTCAGTGCCGACACCGTGCCCAGCTTATCAAGTTTCATGCGCTGCGGGTCGGGGGCTCCGGTGATAAACTTTTTACGAATCTCGGTTCGGGGTGAAGATGGAACCTCCGAATGTCATTTTTGGAATGCCCTTTGAAGTGTCCGCCGAATCGCTTCTTATAACGTTCGGTTATGTTTCGTGGACATCTTTGTATTTGCGCGAGGCGGACAGTCCGTTTCAATCTGGTCCGAGACAGTTCATGAACGGACCTGCCGAAATTGACGCGCGCCGCACTTGAGAACGATTGTAATATCTCACGCCTCCGGCGCGCTGAGGCGGGATTGATCACAGCCCCAAACACAGAAGAGTCCGACTATGCCGCAGCAGCGATATGGCGAAAAATGGCTTGATGTCGCCGGCATCCGGACGCGCTACCTGGACTCCGCTTCGGGAACGCCCGTTGTGTTCCTGCACGGCGGCGAGATGGGGGAAATGTCCTTGGCCGGCAGCGCCGAGGATTGGGAGCTCAACTTTGGCGCCGTCGCCCAGGCGGGTTATCGGATCATTTCCGTCGATCTGCTGGGCCACGGCTATACCGACAACCCCCGGCGCGACGATGACTGGTCGCCTCGCGCTCAGATTGCACACATGGTTGAGTTCATTGATGCGATTGGCTGCGCGCCGGTGCACGTGGTCGGCCATTCGCATGGCGGCTACATCGCCTGCCGGCTGACCCAAGAACATCCCAGGTTGGTCCGATCCTGCACGGTGGTAGACAGCGATGCAGCCGCGCCGGGCACCTCCCGCAGCGAACTGGTGTTCGCGTCTAATCCTCATGCGCACGGCACGCGCGACGCCACGGCCTGGATTCTGCAACGGTCCTCGTCGGCGAAAGAGCACATCACCGACGCGTATCTGAACCGCATTCATAAAATCCTGCAGCTTGAGAAGTCGAAGGTTGGCATTCGCAAGATGAACAACGAAGGCCTGATCGATATTGTCTTTTCTGTTGAGTTTCGGCGTGATCGCGAAAATATGTTCCTGCGGTTGCAGCATCAGGCGCTGCTTCGCCCCATCATGCTAATCTGGGGCTTCAACGATCCCATTGCGCCAATTGAGATGGGCTATCGGCTGGTCGAGCTGGTCGGTCGCCACCAGCCGCGAGCGTATCTGTCCATCATCAATAAGGCAGGCCATTACTGCCATCGTGAGCGGCCGGCCGAGTTCAACCGCGTGCTGGTGGAATTCTTGGAAGGAGTCTCGCATGGCGTTTGAAAGCTTGAATTGGCACGACCGGGCGGCCGCGCTGCGCGCGCCGGCTCGGGACATGGGTCCGGCGCAATGGCTCGACGTCGAGGGCATTCGGACGCGCTACTTCGATCGCGGCACCGGCGAGCGCGTTGTTTTCTTCCACGGCGGGAATGTCGGTGCTCCGGTCGAAGCCTCGACAGCGCAGGTGTGGGACATGACGCTGCCGCCGCTGTCCACGCAGTTCAACTGCATCGCTGTCGACAGGCTCGGCCAAGGTTTTACGGACAATCCCAAGACGGATGCGGACTATACAATGCATGCCTCGGTCCAGCATGCGTCCACGTTTCTACGCAAGCTAGGCAAGTCGCCTTATCACCTTGTCGGCAACTCCCGCGGCGCGTATCTCGTCTGTCGGATCGCGCTGGAAGACCCGCGGCTGGTGAAGAGTTGCACTCTGGTCTCGACTTCCACGCTTTCACCCGGGCTGAGCCGCAATCCCGTAGCCCTCGCGGATCCTCCCCTCCCCTTGCAGAGCCGCGAAAGCCAGCGCTGGGTCTACGAACGCTACTCATACAATACGCGCATCGTCACGGAGGATTGGCTGGACGAGACGCAAGCCGTCGTCGCGACCGAGCGCAACCGGATCGCGATCCACAAGATGATGGACGAGGGCCTTGAGAAGTCGCAGTACATGCCGGACCTACGTCGGCAGCGTTTCGAGACCTATCGCTGGATCCTCGAGCGTGGAATGCCGTGTCCTACTTTGGTGGTATGCGCCATGAACGATCCGACCACCGACCTCGAGAACATGAAACTGCTGATCGAAATGCTGATGGAAGTGCAGCCGAAAACCGAGGTGCGCCTATTCAATCGCGCCGGACATTACGTCTACCGCGAGCAATCGTCGGCCTTCAATGGCATGCTAATGGACTTCATCCGAAGTCATAGCTGAGAAGGCCGCTTGCCGAGCTTGTTCAGGCGACGCGGTTGCGTCGGCCGCCGGCGATGGCGGCGAGATCCGCAACGTTCTCGACGTTTTCCAGGTTCTCGATCAAGTTGATGAGTTCCCGAACGTCATCGGCCGCTAGCGGCGTGGCAGCATAACGACAGCAATCGCGGAACTTGCCGAGCAACCGTTCATAGGAAATGGGCGGCAATGTCTCGTCGACAGTCGGGGGCGCTTCCGTCGTCAGCAGCCGCCCGCCGCTGATCCGAATTTCGAGCCGCGCTGCGCCGGGCGCTTCCACCTCGGCGTAAATGGTGCGGCCGGCGATGCTCAGAGCCACGTCGTCCGCGAGCCCGCGCGCAGTGAAGTCGTTCAGGCAAACGTCACCGTTCGATAATGTCTTGGCAACGCAGAACGGAATACTGTTCGCGGCGGCCGCGGCGTTCTCGGGCCGCCGCCGCTTCTCACCTGGCTCGCACCAAGGGCGCAACCGCGGCGGCCCACTGATCTTCACCTCGACGATGTCTGAGACAGCCATACTGCCACGGTAAATCTGCATTGCGGCCTGGATGAAAGGATGGACGACATCGCTGGTCGGCCACGGCTTGAAACGCGCCGCCAGCAACAAGTACTCAGTTCCGAGATCATCGGTCAGCGTTGCGGGATCATAATCGCCTTCGAAGTAGGTTTCGTACAATCCTGCCGGGCCCTCGAGTGCGTCGCAGTCGGCGCCGAGTCCAGCTTGGCTGAGCAGCACCGCGAGTACCGCACCATGGTTCGGGAAAGCGCCGTAGATCGCCTTTGCCTGCGGCTCGCCGCCGAACACGACCTGCATCGATCCGGACGCCTGCATCAGAGCCAGTCCAAAGGCGCTCCGCATCTGCCCGACGGTGAGATTGAGCATACGCCCGGCCCCCGCCGCGGCGCCGAAATAAGACAAGAGCTGACCGGCAGAATCCTGTTGCTGAGGTTACGGTCGTGCCGGGCGGCAGCGGCCGTGATGCGCGCGGTAACTTCCGCCGCCACCGTGGCGGCAGCCAGGAACTGACCGCCGGAGACGACGCCCATGGCTTCGGCGATCGCGAACGGCGCAGCCAGGCATGCCACGCCGACATGGCCGACACGGGATCCGATCGGGTCGTAATTGAGCGCATGCGCGAGGGCGCCGTTCGCGAACGCCGCGTATGGTGCCGAGAGTTTGTCCGGATAGCCGAGGATGGTGGCCTCGGGCTTGCCGCCAAGCCGACGCATTACCGCCATGACTTCAGGGCACCCGCTACCGAGCGTGGTCGCAGCGAGCGACACACCCAGCGTGTCGAGCAGCAGCCATTTGACGTGAGTGGCGATCTCCGCGGGTATATCCTCAAGTCGGAGCGACGCGGCGAAATCCGCAATGCGTGCGGTGACCTGCGGTGTTTGCTGCCGATTCGAATGCACCGGTGTCTCCAAATTGTGTGTTCAGCGGCTCACGACGTTACGGGCGGAGCATTCCGCCCCTCTCGGGTTGGTCCTCATGCAAATTGCTTCCGCCCGTCCAGCAGGCGCCTGCCTATAAGCCAACCGGTCAGCATCACCGCCAAGCTCAGCAGCATGATGATGACGCCGACGACGGACGCCTTCTCCAGGTTTCCGTCCGCCACGAACAAGAGCTGATAGATCGACAGAGGCTCGATTGTGCGCGTTGTGAGAAGCGCGATAAGGCTGACTTCGCGTGCCGATAAGCCGAACGCCAACATGGCGATCGTCACCAGGGCGCCGCCGCTCAGTGGCAGCAGGATGCGGACGAACGTGTAAGCCCAGGACGCACCGTGGGCGCGGGATGCCTCCTCCAGCTCGTTGCCAATCTGCAGCAGGTTGCCCTTCATGATCTGTACGCCGACGGTCACCGTTCCGAGGGTGATGGCGGCGACCAGGGCGATCCTCGTTCCGTACATCACCCGCAGGGCCGGAAAACCGAGAACGACCCACAGGAAGCCCAGCCCGATGACCATTCCCGGAAGCGTAGAGGGAAGCCACGTTACAAAATCGAGAACGCCGCGCGCGCGGCCACCGGTGCGGACGGCGATATAGGCGATAGGCGGAAACACCACGGCCGCGACGCATGCGGCTCCCACGCCGACGATGAGTGTGTTCGAGAAAGCTTGCGCGAATTGCGGGTCGTCGAGCACTGCGCGCCAGTGGTTCAGGGTCCAAGCGTCGGTGGCGTTGAAGAAGCCGAACAGGCGCATGAAGGTTGCCATGAGCACCATCGCGAACGGCACGACCGTCATCATGATGCACAGTAGCAGAACGGCCAGAAAAGCGGCCAGCGCCAGCGTCCGAGTCGCAGAATGCGATTGCTGAACTTGCCGGAGACGATCGCGTAATTGCGACGGTGCGTCACCCATTGCTGAATGCCTATCAGAGGCAGCAGCATCAGCAGAGCCAGGATGCTCAAGACTGTGGCTTGCCCATATTGTGGCGGCTCCTGCAGCACCTTCAGATAGATCAAGGTGCTGTAGACATTGATCTGTTTCGGTGCACCGAGGATGAACTCGATCTCAAATGACTGAATCGAGTAAATCAAACCTAAAACAAAGACAATCAAGATGGTCGGCGCCATGATTGGGACAACCACCCGGAAGAACGTCTTCAACGGGCTGGCGCCAAGGCTGTGAGATGCCTCCTCGAGCGCGGAGTTCATGTTCCTGAACGCCGGTACCAGCAGCACCACTTTTATGGCGGTGGCAATCGTGACCGCATGAAGAAACACGATCCCACCCCACGAGAAGATCTCGAATGGCGGGCTTTTCACGAACCAAAGCTGCTCCAGGAGCCGATTGATGAGCCCACGATTGCCGTCAAGCAGGATGATCCAGCCCAGCGTTACTGTGAGACTCGGCAGGAAGACAGCGATCCAGAAGCAGAACTCCAAACTCTTCTTGAACGGGATGTCCGTTCTGGCAAGCAAGAACGCCGAGGGCAGCGCGAGCAGGAATGCGGCGGCCTGTCCGGCGGCACTGAGGGTCACCGTATTGATTACGGCGCCGCGGATCTGCCGGTCGGCAATCGCATCGCGCCAATTCCCTAAACCCCACGAACTGGCGTCCTTGAGCGCTCCGGTGCTGAAACTATCGATCAGAAGGACAGCGATGGGGAGCAGCACGATGAACGCAACGCATCCGGTGACCAGAATGACGGCCACACTTGCCGCTTCAGTCCGCACCACACGCATCCATAGGGTTGGTGAGTTCTGCTCGGCTATGCTTGCCATAGCTGGAGTCTCTGTTGCGGCAGATGAAGGCGGATCTGCGCGCCTTCTCCAGCGGCGTGGTCGGCAGGCAGAGTCACCGTAATGCTCTCTCCCGACGGCAGTTTCACCCGGGCCTCGTAGGATTCACCGAGGAACAGTTTCGCTTCGATGGTTGCCACCAACCTGTTGGCTTCCGGCCGGCTGTGAGTATCCGCGATGTCGAGGATCACATGCTCCGGCCGTACGGCGAGGAAGCACCGGCTGCCCACTTCGACGTTACCATGCAACTGACCAGCACAGAGCCGCTGCCCATCGCGCAAAGTGACAATCGCCCCAGTGCCCTGCCGCTCGCTGAGCGTTGCCTCGAGCAAGATGATGCGGCCGAGGAAGTCGCGGACGAGAGGTGATGCCGGACGCCGATACAGTTCCTCAGGGCTGCCCAGTTGCTCCACCCGACCTTGGTACATGACCGCGATGCGGTCCGAGAGGCTAAGCGCCTCGATCTGGTCATGGGTGACGAACAGGATCGTCATACCCAGCCGGCGCTGGAGCACCTTCAACTCCCCGCGCATCTGCTCCCGCAGCTTGGAGTCGAGATTGCTGAACGGCTCATCGAGCAGCAAGAGGTCCGGTGCGAAGACGAGACTGCGGGCGAGCGCGACACGTTGCTGCTGGCCGCCGCTGAGCTCCATCGCTCCACGTCCGCCTAATCCTGCAAGGCCCACCAGGTCAAGCATATCGCTCACCCGGCGTTCGATTTCGTCTCGCCTCACGCCTCGCACCTGTAGCGGATAAGCAATGTTCTGAGCAACGCTCATGTGCGGCCAAATCGCATATGATTGAAACACCATCCCCATGTTCCGCTTATGACTCGGAATGAACACGCCGCGTGCCGGATCATCAACGACAGTATCGCGCTGATAAATGATGCCTGATGACGCCCTTTCGAGGCCGATCACCATCCGCAGCGTGCTAGTCTTGCCGCAGCCGCTTGGACCGAGCAGCGTGAGGATCTCTGCTTTCCGGATCGTGAGCGAGAGCTGCTCGACTGCCTTGAACGTTCCGTAAATCTTGGACACGGCGTCAAGGCGAACGACCTCGTCGATGGGCCGGGCGTTGACGCCTTCCCAAACAGCGGTCACGCGAACACCATGTCGGCAATGTTTCGACCGGAAGTCACGGATCTGCCTGCCGCGAACGCCGCTAGGGCCTTGTGCTGGCGTACAGTTTGATCACCTGCGCCACGAGGGGATAGTCCTTTTCGCGGTTCGGCTGCGCGTAGTCGTCCAGATGGGACCAGTCCGGCGTGTGTTCGGGATCTCTCGTCTCGATGTCGACGCGCCGGCTAATACCACCGTCGCGACCAACCGCTTTGGCGAACGCGGCCTGTCCTTCCTGAGACAGAAACCAGTTTATGAAGACCCGCATCGCATTTGGATGCGGCGCCTTGGTGAAGGCAGCTACACCCCAGTCGGCCAGAAAGGAGGGTGGAATCAGATCGGTCTTCTTGACGACGCCGGCAGCCTTGAACTCGAGCAGGATGTCGGTGCGTTCGGACAATGCGATCGGATACCGTCCCGTGGCAAACCATTCCATCATCAGGCGGGGATTCCTGCTGATGACCGGCTGCGCCTCAGTGAGCAGTCGTTTGACAAAATCGGCGCCCTTTTCCTTCATGAAGGCCATTAGGGTGAGGCTGCCTAGGCGCGGCGCATTTGGCTCGTCGAGCACGATCTTGCCGCGCCATCTCGGATCGAGCAATTGATCGAGATTCGAGAAATCCGATTTCTTCACCACGTCCCTGTTGACGGAAGCGCCGCCCTGCAGGCGAGCGCTGAAAATGAACACCTTCTTCAACCCCGTGAGGTTGTTGCCCCACATCTCAAACCCGCCATGCCACTTGTTGTCGTCCTCGATTTCTGGATTGACGACGAACGGCAGAAAATCCTGAAACACCCCCGCCGGCGCCATGACAGACACGGCGTTGGAGGTCGGCGCGACGAGAACGTCCCACAAGTACTCGCCGTTGCGCTGCTCTGTCATCACCTTCGGCGTGAACGTTGCGACGTTCTCAAGCGTGTAGTTTGCCTTTATCGACGGGTACTTTGCCTGGAATGCCTTGGCCACGTCAGCCAGCGCGTTGTTCAGATGCATGGAGATCGTGACCTCCCCTTCCTTGTTCGCCGCCTCAAGCGTCTGCTGCCACGTGCTGTCGGCGGGCGCCCCCTGCGCGCCGGCAGGCAGGCAGGATGCCAGCAACAGCGCCAGCCATGACAAGAGCGACCATTTCATGGAAAGTTTCCTTTGGTTGTTCGATCGGCAAGGGTGCACTGCGCGAATGCAAGCCCAAGCCATTTTATGTGCAGCTGCCCGTCCGCCTTCACATGATGAACGAGAGATTCACGATCGGCACATCGCGATTGATGAGCACGATCTTCTTCACGACAATCGTAAGCGCGGGTTGCCGGCGCAGCCGATACTCGCAGTGTCCGCAGAACAGCCGCTGGTCGCCCAGCCCGAGCTGGGTGTAGTTGCCCTCACGCAGCTCGGCCACGATGAGGTTGCAGCTGACAGCGGCCTCGTCGTCGCGCTCGCCGGCACTGACAAGGACGTTGCTGATATTGTGCAGCGTCCGCGAATTGGGCACCTGGGCGTAATGGTTACGCTTGCGGATAAGCTGATGCACGCGCATGGCGCGCATCTTGCCGTCATCGCACAGCACCGATGGTTCCAGGCCCGGATCGCTGCCGTCGATCATTGGTAGCCAATAGACGCCGTCCTCAGCAAAGAGCTTGAGCCAATCGTCATAGTTGCGCGTGTCGAGAAGCCGCGCCTCCTGAAATAGGAAATCTTCAGCCTCGGATCGAGTGAGGTTCATGTCAGCCTCGCTGGCATTATGGGGCGCTCATTAACCGCGCCCATTCGCGGTACAGCGAACGCTGCGGAAGTTCAGACGAATCTTCCCCCTGGATCTCCGACCCTTGCAGACGTTCGTCCTGGGCCATGCCGTGCGACAGCGTCACCCATTCGAAGCGGCTGCTGCGCATGCCTGTCTGGTTTGATGCGAACATTTCCAGGTCGTCCGGATTCACGAGACCAGCTGTGCCGAGCCGCATCTGAAGCTCAGGCAGCCGTGCGCGGTTGAACGCCTCCGGCACGCCGGACAGCATCAGGGGATAGGAAACGACAGTCGTGCGGTCAACGACATCCGGTTGGATTACCCGCAGCAGGTTGTCGAACAGGAAGAGGTTGGGAAACACGAAGATGTGCCGCACGTACCAGATCAAATCCACACGCTCCGGCGTATGACGTGCGAGCAACATTTGGCGGTAGTCGACGAGCTGTTGCTCGGACATTCCCTGCTGAATGCCAGGGCGTTCGAGGAGACCGAAGCCACCAGCGAAGCCGCGTGTACGACCGACCGTGGAACGACGCCCAAGCGCCGGGCCGCCGAACTCGGCAACGGTTTCGAACGCCGAGCCGTGCGTGTAGCGCGCGTGCCAACCGTCGTGCCCATTCTCACACTGGAATTTCCAGTTGCCGAGATAGCCGTAATGATGGGCGCGCGCGACCTTGAACTCCCGTTCCGGCGATAGATCCGCCCAAAAATCGATATACTTGCGCAGTTCTCCCAGATGATCTTCGATGTCCGGAACATCATCGTTCATGCTGGCGAAGATCAAGCCGCGGTAGACGGCGGTCCGGAACTTCACCAACCCGCCAAGCGTCAAGGCAAAATCCGCAGGATAGCCCTTCGCCTCAGTGAGGCCCATCAGCGCGCCCGCATTGGAGTAGACCCATCCGTGATAAGGGCAGGTGAAATGGCGGGCGGTTCCGCTGCGCTGCCGGCAGATCGCGTTGCCGCGGTGCCGGCACGCATTGAGCAGCACGCAGATCTCGCCGCCCTCTGCATGAGTGACAATGACAGGATTGATGCCGATGGTCGTAGTCTTATAGTCACCCGGCTGGGACACCTCGCTGATGTGCCCCACATAGACCCACGTGCTCTCGAAGATGCGCCGCCTCTCCTCGGCGAAAATCGCAGGGTCCTTATAAAGTCGGGTTGAGACACGGAAATCCCCGCCTGTTTCGACGACGAGGTCGGGATAGGATTGACTGTCGATCAGCGACGAAGCGAGTGCCACGATCCCTGAACCTCCATGTTTATGCGTGCGGTGTCTGTGAGGCATCGCTGGCCGACCCGAAGCTCAGGCACCCAGGCGCATCCCGGCGCTTGCATTGTTCTTGAGACAGGCGCGGTCCGTGCACAAATAGAAAGATGTCCGGCAGGCATAACCTGATGTTATGAGCTACTTGCTCATGGGTAAAGCGTCCTTTAACTGTGTGCAGGCATTGGGATGTGAGCGTCGTGGAAATTCATCAGCTGCGAAACATGCTCGCGGTGCTGGAACTCGGCAGCCTCGGAAAGGCCGCGGAGAAGCTGCATATCTCGCAGCCTGCCCTGACCAAGAGTATCAAACGTCTGGAGGAGCAACTCGGCGTTCGCCTGTTCGAACGCGGCTCGCGCGGCATGAAAGGCACTGCATACGCAGAGACACTGCGGCCATATGCCCAGTCTGTTTTCTTCGGGATGGCCCAGGCGGTCACGGAAATCAATGCCCTCAAGCGCGGCATCGAAGGCACGGTTACGGTCGCCGGCCCTTCGGTGGTTGCCGCCGAGCTGTTTCCGGAGACGATCGTGCGGCTCTCGGCACAGCGGCCCAAGCTGGAAATCCGAGTGGTCTCGCAGGACCAGATGCTCTGTTCTTCGCTGCTATCGGGAGAATTCGGACTCGTTGTCGCACCCTTCTACAACGGTAGCCCGAAACCCGGACTGATCCGCAACTGGTTGTTCGACGACGAACTCGTCGTCATCACCAGACCCGGGCACCCGCTGACTCGCCTCCGTAGGGTGGAACCCGCGGCCCTGCAGGCCTGCACCTGGCTGTTTGCCGAGCACGATACTGTCCAGCGCTTTCGCCTGACCCGCTATTTCGAAGAAGCAGGGTTTGCGCCGCCAAAGAGCGCCATCGACAGCAGCACGCCCGCAGTGCAAAAGGCTATCATCGCGCGCAGCGACCATGTAGGCCTGATCTCCAAAATGGGCGTGCAATCCGAACTGAATGCGCGCACCCTCAGGGCGATCAAGATCGATTCCCGTTGGTTGAAGCGGCCGATCGGGTTTCTCCATCGCGAGGACGAACCGCTTTCACCGGCAATGCGCGCATTCACCGAGATCCTGCGGACGGTGTGTCACGAGCGGGGATATTTCCGCCACGACCAGACCGAGGCGCAGCTCAATTAAGTCGAGCTCGCCGGCATGCCGATCACATCGAACATCATTTCCGCATTTGGCGATTCCGAGGCTCGTGACGCCGCTATGCCGAGGGCAATAAACTCGACAGGGTGATACTCGCGCGAAATTTTGAACGGTCAAATTAGAGCGCAGGGACAGTATGTGACCGCCGACCATGTCCTCGCGAAGCTTCGCAAGATCACTCATCGGCCCCTCCGCTCGTACCCAACATTGACCAGGATCAAGGCCGATCATCTTAGACCATTTACTCTTCGACGTTCCGTGAATGAGCGTTGCGGCGACCCGTTCCTTGGAAGGAGAAGAATGACATGGCCAATAGAACAGAGAAGATCCAAGAGCGCAGCGATCTATTTCAACCGGTATCGCTCGAGCCTTACCGGCTCGCGAACCGCATCGTCATGGCACCGCTGACGCGGAGCCGCGCTAGCGAAGACGGCGTCCCGAATTCGTTGATGGTGGAATACTACGCGCAGCGTGCCTCTGCCGGGCTAATCATCACTGAGTGTCTGTCCGGGAACATATTGATCCTGTGAATCGTTTGTGATTTAAGAGTGGTGGCCTGATTTGAGGAGGGTCACCTGTGTGGACGGCAAAGAACCGCGGACGTTACGATCGCAGCGCATTAGGCCACTTCCTCGATAATGCTTTGCTCTTTGAGAAATTGGTCCGTGCCCTCGCCCAACTCGATCCTTACCGAAAAATCGGCACTGAGGTCGAACGGCGGGTCGATATAAATGAGATCGATCTTGCCACGGAACTCCTGCAATAGCGATGCCATCACCAGTTTGTTGTCGCCCCAGATGAGGCGATTGCGGAAATCGTCGCGGTGCTCTTTTGACGCATCGAACAGCGAGCCCTGTATCGGCGCGCGAACGAGGTTCGTCGAGGGTCTCGATCTTCTGCAGCGGCATGGCGAGGCCAGCGACATTGAGCTCGCGGCGGTTTCCAAACTCGTCGTACTTTCCCTCCCAGACGAGCTCCGTCTTCATGCGCGAGAGAGGGTGGGGATTGTTAGGTCCGTAGATCGTCATCGGATGTTCCCGTCTGCCGCTGCCGTTTCAAGCGGTGCGCGATTTCGTGGTGCCGACGTCACGCGGCGAGTGGGGTCTGCTCCTGCGCGCGCTTGAAGGCCGCACGCACCTCGGTCTTATTGCCGAGAACGACGTGCTGCTCCTTGGGAGGACGCCGCTCCGCGTCGCCTTCAAGATTAAGCCGCTTCAGGAAGTAATAGAGAAGTGCAAGGCGCACCGGCACCTTGATCGATTTGTCGTGCATGCCGAAGTCGAGCGCGACGGCTCGGCGTTGGCCGCGACTTAGCTGTGGATGAGGAACGAGGATAACATCCGCGAATTCATTCCACACGGTGTCGGCGCTTGCGGCAGCACCCGGCGCAGCACTCCCTTTCGTTTCGAAAAAGCGAGGAAGCAGGAAATCCTTGAAGATGCGATCGATGTGGCAAAAGGCGCGAACGTGCCAACGGAGGCCGTCTGAGCCGAGGGCGTGCGGTGTGATCCAGCGCCACATCGCGTCGGATCGGGTGAGCGACTGGTAGTGAATTTCGATGGACCGCTGCGCCCGGATTGCCTTGAGAAGGCTGCGCAGAATGACAGGGTCGACCCGCCGGCGAGGCACCGGCATTGCTTCGAACGACGGAATTGTAGCAACCCAGGTCTCGTGTGGCTCCAGAACATGGTCGCCGATAGAGCGGAGCTGGTTGAGATAGCGGTCAGAGTCCGGCTCACGAAAAATGGGTTTGAAGCGGTCGGTTGCTAAGAATTGCTTGCCGCTGCGGTCGTAGTGGATGTTGTTCGGCGCAAGCTCTTGATATCGCGAAAGATCATTGGACGCCTGCGGTACTGATACGCCGAAGTAATCGATGATGTCCGACCGGTTGAGCCCGCCCTCCCAAAACAGACGAAATTCAATGAATTCGAGCCGGGTTTCGGTGCTCCAGCGCATGCGGCGCACGGGTTCGGGCATGGTTCTCCTCGGGGATGCGTAAAGAAACTTGACGGACCGGCGGCTCTCGTCCATATAGTTTCTATTCGCATGTCCGTGACCGCGTCAAGCGCGACGCGACGGCGGACAGAATCTGAGGATCGTCCATGGCAGCTCTGTCACCATTGCGGGTGCTGAGTTTCGATGGTGGGGGGATGCGGGGTACGTACACCGCCACCTACCTCGAACGGGTTGCCGCGACCTTTGCGGAGCGCCGGGCTATCGGCGGCCTCGATATTGGCGCGGCCTTCGACCTGATCGTCGGCACGAGCACCGGCGGGATCATCGCCTACGCCCTAGCGGCGGGCGTCCCGCTCGGGAAGGTCGTCGATCTCTACCGCGAACATGGAGCGGCCATCTTTCGCCGTCGATTGCCGGAGGGGCTTCTCGGCATGCCGGGCGATCATCTGTGCCGGCCCTCCGCCCTCGAAGCGGGTGAAGCCTCGCTTCGGTCCGCATTGAGCAAGACTCTCGGCGAGATGACGCTCCGCGAACTCTACGAGACGCGAGGCATCGCCGTAGCCGTCACCGCCGTCGAGATGAGCCAGCATCACGCGTGGGTGTTCAAGACACCACATTTCACGGCGACCAACCGCCGGGATGATGGCTACACCCTCGTCGATGTCTGCCTGGCCACTTCGGCCGCTCCGATCTTCCGGTCGATGGCTGCCATTGATCATGCTGACGCGCGCGGCAAGGGATTCAATGTCTTCGTCGATGGTGGGCTCTGGGCCAACAATCCGGTCCTGGTCGGATTGATCGAAGCTCTGGACATGGCTGCGCCGGGGCAAGCGATCGAGATTTTCTGCCTCGGTACGTGTCCTTTGCCCGCTGGCGAACAGATCGCGCGCGATGCCGTTCACCGCGGCCTCACCCAATGGAAATTTGGCGGCGATGCCGCCGCGCTCGCGATCGATGCCCAGCAGTTCGCCTATGACCATATGGCGAAGAAGATCGCACGGCACCTGAACCGGCCGTGTACGGTCGTCCGGTTTCCGAGCGACAAGGTGCCCGCCGCGCTGATCCCCTATCTGGGGCTCGACGACACGCGCCCCGAGGCGATCGATGCACTCATCAATCAGGCGCGCACCGACGCGGACATGACGAACAGCAAGTGCGCCTATCGCGCCTCCGACCCGGACGCCGAATTGATCTGCACGTTGTTCGAATCCGCGTCCGCACGCACCGATCCGCTTTTTTCCCGCGCGCCAATTCAGCTCGCGGCACCGGCCAAACAATTCAACACCAACAGAGGATGAATACCATGTTCGACTGCGCCAAAGATGTTCTCGCCCATCACAACGAGAAAGTAACCCTGCCCCAGAGCGAACGCACAGCAATGCGCGATCGGCGCAACGCCAACCGCGACCGCCTGAGGAAGGGCCTCAAGGACAAAGGAAAGCCCGCGCCGCGGGAGTTCAAGAGCCAGGGCAGCTACGCCATGAAGACCATGGTCCAGTACCCCGACAAAAACTACGACATCGACGACGGTGTCTATTTCGACAAGGAAGTCCTCGTCGGCGAGCGCGGCGCCGAAATGACCGCGTTGCAAGCCCGCCAGATGGTGCGCGACGCGGTCGATGACGGGGGCTTCAAGACGCCGCCGGAAGTGCACAAGAACTGCGTGCGAGTCCATCTACGCGGGCGGATACCACGTCGATATGCCCGTCTACCGGCGCGTGACGACGAAGGACGCCTTCGGCAACGAGACCTACCATCACGAGCTGGCAAGCAGCGACTGGAAGCGCTCGGATGCGCGCGACGTGACCGACTGGTTCGAAAAAGAAAACAACGCGCAGAGTCCCGGACAAGGACAACGGCCGGCAATTGCGGCGGATAGTTCGGCAGATCAAGAAGTTCGCGCGTAGCCGGGATAGCTGGAATGGCCAGATGCTCAGCGGGTTCGGCATCACGAAGCTAGTGACCGAATGCTTCCGCAGCCAATGCGGACCGTGAAGACACGGCGCTTCACGACACGATGAAGGCGATCCGCGATCGGCTGAATCGGCAATCTCGTCGTTAAGCATCCGGTCACGCCGGACGAGACGATCACCAAGGGCAACGACGACGCGACCGCGAGTTTCCTGCGCGACCGCTTGACCGAGGCGGTCGACAATCTCGCGCCGCTGTTTGAGTTGGACTGCACGCGCGAGAAGGCGCTCAAGTGCTGGGACAAGGTGTTCAATACCGACGTTCTTCATCGAGCGCCTCGACAACAAGGCTGAGGCGTCCGCAAAATCCGCCGTCTCCGCACCCGCGGTGATCTCGTCCGGTCTCCTGGCCAACGCCGCTCAGGCGGCGCAGTCGGCCGTGCGCAAGGAGGGCGGCGGCCGCTATGCCTGATGCGTCGGGTGCCATCGATCGTTCGATGTCCAGTTTCGCGCACGCAGCCGCCGGTGTTGGCGATTGGCTGTCCGCGCTTGGCGGCGGCGCTGCACCGCTGACAAAGCTGGACCTTGAACGATACCCGGAACGCAATTTCGCGGCCGGGTGGAGGGTGCAGGTCGAGGTGAATGGCGACACGCACCGCCTCGACCTTCTCCTGCCACCAGGATTCCCGTGGCAGCCGCCACGCGTGGCGTTAGTCGATCCGCCGCCGTTCCTGACGTGGCCACATGTGGAGGTGGATGCGCTTCTCTGTCTGGCACCGAACACGCTCACGATCGACCCGCACGACCCCGCGGGTGTCGTGGCCGTGACCCTGCAATCGGCACGAGAACTGATCGGTCACTTGCTCAGGGACGATATTGGGCCAGAGTTCCGCGATGAATTCCTGACCTACTGGAGCTTCGCCGCGCAAAAGAATGGTCCGTCTATCGCCAGCCTCGTGAACGCCGCGCCCCCGACGCGCGCAATCCATATTTGGCGCGGCACGGGCGCATACGTCCTCGGTGAATCTCCTGAACAATTGCGCGCGTGGCTTGCCAACATGTTTGGCGGAAAGCCCGACGGGTACAAGCTTCACGAAGCTCCGTTTCTCTGGATCGATACGCCGCTCGTTCCAAGCGAATATCCCGCGACAGGTCACGACCTGCGCGCGCTGGCCGCCAGGGCGGATGGCGGTTCGCAGTTGCTGGCCAACATTGCCCGTGAGACCCCGGACAAAATCATAGCCTTGATGGGATTTCACACGGCAATCGGCCCTGGGCTGGCGGCGGCGGTCCTCGCCGCGCCTGTGGCGCCGAAGCATGGCGCACGCGATCCGCTCCTTAAGGGATACCGCCCCGGAACGGTGCCGGACGACATCCTCATGGCACGCTACTTGGGAGGGGGGAAACTCATGCGCCGTCCCGTTGAGCGCGCCGATGCCGATTGGATTCATGGCCGCGGGCAGGACCCGCGGTCCGCCGTTTTGCGGCAAACCAAAGTAACCGTAATCGGTTGTGGTTCTGTTGGCGCTCCTATCGCAATCGCATTTGCGCAGGCTGGGATCGGCGGTTTGGTGCTGATGGATTTTGAATCTTTAACATGGGCCAATGTTGGCCGTCATCCGCTCGGCGCTGCGGCTGTAGGCCGGAAAAAGGCAAAATCGCTTGCACAAAAACTGCGCTCGGAGTTCCCGCATCTGGCCGTCGAACATCACGAGGTCGATGTTGACACCATGGTTCGCAAACACGCGCACGTGCTCGAATCAAGCAACCTCATCGTGTCCGCGACCGGAAGCTGGGCAGGCGATGGCCGGTTGGAGGCATGGCGCGTCGAGACGGGTCATCGCGCGCCTGTCGTCTATGCCTGGACCGAGGCTCATGCGTGTGGTGGCCATGCGGTTCTGCTCGGTCGGGATGGGGGCTGCCTGCGGTGCGGATTTGATCGAACCGGAGTTCCGAATTTCCAGGTCACCGGGTGGCCGAACGGCTCGCTGCGCACGGAACCGGCATGCGGCGCCGTCTATCAGCCTTACGGCCCGGTCGAACTGGGCTTTATCAATAGCCTCGCGGCCGAACTCGCGCTGGAGGCGCTGTTGGGAGAAGCGGTCGCTCCCAAGCACCGTGTCTGGGTCGCGCCCGCTGCGCGCTTGAGCCGCCTCGGTGGGACTTGGGCGGAGACATGGCGACGCGATCCGGCATTCCGGAACGAAGGTGGCTTCGTGGTCGAACGGACCTGGCCGACTGCCGCATGCCCCGCATGCAAAGAGGCGCTTGCGGCATGATTGTCTATCAAATCGACGGGTCCGGACAGCGACTGATATTCACAGCCCCGGTGATCGAACACTTTGTAAAGCACCGGCAAGTTCGATGGTGGCACCGCGAGGCCGGAGGCCAACTCTTTGCGCGATTTGATTTGCCTGACGTGATTGTCGAGGAAGCGACTGGCCCGCGCCGTACGGACTGGCGCACGCGTCACGGCTATCGGCCGAACCGGCGTGCCGAGCAGAAGGAAATAAGCAACCGTCACCGGCGTGGCCTTCACTTCGTTGGCGATTGGCATACGCACCCTGAGCCGATCCCGTCACCTTCCGAGCAAGACGAAGCGAGTATGCAAGACATGTTCAGCCGGTCCGATCACGCGCTAAACGGATTTGTGCTCGCGATCGTCGGCATCGAGCTGCCGCCCAAGGGCTTGCATGTCTCGGTCGTGGGCCGGTCGTCTCGGCTCGCCTCCATCGCACAAACGGCCCCAGCTCAGAGACGAAGCGCACTCACATAACCGCGCCGATTCGGGGCTTTTTGTTGAAAGTCAGGAACGCGCCTTAAGTCTGCGACTGCGTGGGTGGGCTCGAAAGAACTCGAACCGCCAACCAAACCGTCATCGGCGGCGTTATTTTTCCCGACATTTTGTTTCTCAAAAGAGGCTTTTGGCAGAAGAGCCACTCAAGTCTGTCGCTTAGCAGCAGATGAGTTTGCGGATCATCCGTTCGACGCGCAAGACCGCGCACGTTACAGGGACTGTGGCTGGCGGCACTCTGTTGTAATCACTAATCGGTTGCCGTGGCGGGCCAGTGCGAGCAGTATCTTTGAGAGCCTCCGTCGGAACTATTTGCAAGTGTGACAATGTTGATGTTTACAAGCGTACGCGCTTGAAACGACAGCAGGAATTTAGGAGCGATGAACCGGCGGTATCGATTGCTGAACGCAGGGGGCGAGTTTTATTCCAGTAGCCGCAAAGGGCACCTGGCCGGTAATCAACGGACAAAGATTTACGGATCTCTGGATTGCCCCTCCGCTTTGCGCGCGATAGGGCGCGGACACGTTTATCAGGTATCGCGCGTTTTCTTTGCAGATGAGGGCACGGCGACTGCGGCGGGTTTTCGACCGTGCGGCGTCTGCATGCGGGACGTCTACAAAAGCTGGCGAGCTCGGGGATAGTAGCAACGAAGGCCACTGTTCGAGCGAACTCCTTTCTTCCAACGGCGTTCTCTCCCTTCTTGATTCTGGCTGGCTCTGTGACTTTCGATTTCGTTTGGACAGCCTCGCTCCAGTTCGCTCTAGCTTCTGATAATTCTGCCGTAGGGTAGCCGCCTGGCAGGGGCCCGACCTAAAATCGACGCGATGACTTCCGATAATGCCGATTATCGGAACTAAAATTGGCTTGCCATGAACGCCGCGCATATCGGCACCAAATCTGAAGAAAGGACGCCTTCGGCGATGGACGGGCCCGCCGTCATCGTCCCCTCGCCTCGCCCACCGGACCAACTGGCACACGATATAAAGGCAGCCGCCGATTACGCCCGAGCGGAAAAGGCACCCGCCACGCGGCGCGCCTACCGGATGGATTTTGAGATCTTCCGCGCCTGGTGCGCGGCGCGCGGCACCAGCGCCCTGCCCGCCCTTCCTGCCGCTGTGGCTGCCTTCCTCGCGCACGAAGCCGACCGTGGTCGCCGACCCGCCACCATTGCCCGACGTGTTGCCGCGATCGGTTACGCGCACAAGCTGGCAGGCCAGCCTCATCCGGCCGATGATGAGTGTGTACGGGCGACCCTGCGCGGCATCCGTCGCTCCTGTGCCATCGCGCCGGCCAGAACGGCGCCCGCCACCGCAGAGAAGATTCAAGCCATGATCCCGCTTGCGGACGGTGCACTCACTCATATGCGCGATCGGGCGTTGCTTTTGCTGGGCTTCGCCGGCGCATTGCGCCGATCCGAGCTGGTGGCCTTGGATTGCGAAGATATAGTGCCCGTGCCCGAAGGACTTCGGGTCAGGATCCGCCGCGGCAAGACCGATCAGGAGGCCCAAGGCGCTATCGTTGCAATTCCAAACGGGGCTTCGACCTGCCCAGTGGCAGCCGTCACGGCTTGGCTCACGGCCGCCAGCATCAGCACCGGTCCGGTGTTTCGGCCAATTGCCAAAGGTGGACGTATCCGGTGTGCGCGACTGACCGACCGCAGCGTCGCCACCATCATCAAGGCCCGCGCTGCCCGCGCTGGCTTCGATCCGGCGCAATTCGCCGGGCATTCGCTGCGCAGTGGATTTCTGACGTCGGCTGCGGCAGCAGGTGCGTCTATTTTCCGTATGGCTGACCAGTCCCGACATCGGTCGATCAATGTCTTGCAAGGTTACGTGCGCAACGCCGAACTGTTCCGGAATCATCCCGGTGCCGGCCTTCTTTAGCACTCTGAGGGCCACGTCCTCGCGCGCGCGAGTCAACTTAGTCAACGCGCCAACGCGCCAATCTTTTCGCCTCCGATCCTGCCCGAGACTTGACAATGAGGCTCGTCAGCCCCATCTCGGCGGCCATGGTTTCAGGCCACCTCCAACTCCAACACTCAGGAGCCGCGCTCGCGAGAGCGCGGTGGAGGACGCATGGCCTACACAAAGACTGCCTCTCTCCAGCCGAAACCCCAAAAACGCCTTAAGAATTCCGGAGCCGTGGTCGGCCGCGACCGCCTATTGTGGCGGCGCGCCGGCAAAATTCTTGCACTTCATCGCGGAAAATCCTCAGAACCTCTCGTACACATCGAGCCCGATCCAAACTGGGTTGGAATGTATCGCGTGCGCTCGAGCAACGGCCTATCCGACGTCGCGAACCTGAGCCGCGCCAAGGACGCTGCACTCGCCTTTGCTCTTCGCGGTCTCAATTACAAGCCGCAAGAACGGCCCGCAGAGGGCACCTACGTTCGCCAGCGCCGTTCGGCGCTAGGCGGCGGACCGCCTCCAGACTTTCATCGCATCCCGGAGCTCCCCAATGCGGTGTCGCTGAGGAGCGGTCAATGAGCCCGCGCCGCTGGAATAGCATCAACGGCGCGTTTTCACCTCGTATGATTGAGATGCTGGAATCTCCGGCCTATCGGGCGCTGTCCCTTTCAGCGCACATGGTCATATCCCGTATCGAGGTCGAACTCGGGCATCATGGTGGCAACGACAACGGAAGGCTCCCGGTAACCACAGATGACTTCGTGCAATACGGCATGCACCGTTCGTCGGTCGCGCCAGCAATCCGTGAAGCGGAGGCGCTTGGGTTCATCAAAGTCACCGAACGTGGGCGCGGCGGCAATGCCGAGTATCGCGCACCGAACAAATTCTTCATCACGTTCGGCTACAGCCGCGATAGCCGCAAAAACCCGCCGTCTCATGATTGGCGGCGTGTTAAAACCCACGAAGAAGCGGAAGAAATCGCAAAGGCAGCCCGTGCGAATAAGCATCCCAGCGCTGTCGCACATGGGAAGCGGAGCTGGAGCAAGCGCCAAGAAAAACAAAACACCGGTACGGAAACTTCGCCCAATTCGGTACGCGAAAAAAGTACCGAAACTGCTATTTCCCCGTTATCTGAAAACCGAACTACAGGGTCAGGCGAAAAAACCGTACCACTCTCTATATCTCGGGTAGGGAGCGCGTAGCGTGACCTTACCAATCTACACACTGGATGAGACCGCCAAACGACTACACAAGAGTAGTAGGTGGCTACGCAATTGGCTCCGCCAACATCCCAGGGACACAGCAAACCGGCCGCTTTTTGGAGCGGCTGGACGCACTTTGTTGTTCACTGAGCAGCATATTCAACGTATTGTGGAAGCCTTGCCATGCCCCTCAAGATCATCCCGCCCCGCAACACCAAGACGACGAACTTCTACCTCCGGGGGACGTACCTCGGAATCCGCGTGGACAAGAGCTGCGGAACTGACAAACGATCCATCGCTCGCAGCGTCCTCAAGCGGCTGCAGGAGCAGATCGAGCGAGGCGAATATCCGCCGCGAGAACTTCCGCCCGATACTGCCGGGCAACCAACATTCCTAAGCGCCGCTGTCGCTTATCTGGAAGCCGGGCGCCGCAAGCGATACGTCGCCAAGCTGATCAAATATTTCGGTGAAGCTCCACTCGAGGAAATCGACCAGGCCGCGATCGATGCTGCCGCCGTCGCACTATATCCCCATGCCGGGCCCGGCACACGCAATGCCGCCGTCTACACGCCGGTGTCGGCAATTCTTCATCACGCCGGCGTCAAGATCGAAATCAAGCGACCCAAGGGTGGCAAGGGGCGCCAGGTCACCGATTGGCTAATGCCAGATGACGCCAGCTTGATCATCGATGCCGCTGACAAGATCGGCACGGAGTTCGCTCTGTTGCTGCGCGTGCTACTCTACACTGGCGTTCGCTTAGGCGAGGCACTGGCATGGCGTTGGGACGATATGCGGCTCGACGAAGCAGCCGTGTGGACCAGGCGCCAGAAGGATGGAATCCCGTCTGATGTTCGGTTGCGTCCCGAACTGGTCGACGGATTACGGGCGCTGCGCCCCTCAGATGGCCGTGGGCGGGTGTTCCGGTTTCACCAGGGCGGACACCTCAAGCATCTCCTGACACGCGCCAAGATGAGCGCACTGGGTCTGCCCTGCCCCACTCGGCGGCCGACCGGATGGCGCGCTCCAGATCATCGTCTGTCATGGGTCAACTTTCACTCGTTCAGGCATACCTGGGCCACCTGGATGCGACGCTATGGCGGTCTTGATGAGATCGGCCTGGTCGCGACCAAGAACTGGCGCGATCGGCGCAGTGCATCACGCTATGCCCATGCCGTTGCGACCGAGGAGTGGAAGCGGGTCGACCTGTTGCCCTCAGTGGGGAAAATCCGGGCAGTGTAGGAGCATTTGTAGCTAAGTCTCTGATATCGCTAAGGATGCCATGCTCTCCCCCAAGAGCCGGCCGCACCTTTTTTGCTAGCCTCATTGCTGTTGATCGCGCGCCACGGCGCGGCATAGGCCGCGTTTGAGCCGGTACGAGCCATTTTCGGCCGGAGATGAGCCGTCCCAGAGGTGCCCAAGACCGGCGCTCCTACGCAGGAGCCATCAGGGTCGGGCGTGGCCAAACGGCAAGCTCACAGGTGCTCGCCAAGTCCAAACCAAATCCTGACCGAAGGACTGGGCGGCCGAGGACCACATCCCCCGACGGATAAAAAAGCACAGGTGTCAAATGACATATGGCCTTCATTCCAAATCCTTTACGATTATTCGCACGAGCACCGATTGGCCCTCAGCCGTTCTTCGATTGAATGAGACTGGGGCGCCGATGTGTCATCGCGGAGCAATTTAATGGTGGGAAAATTGCTTCTTAGAGTTGTATCTTGTGAGTTGAACCAATTTGGACCTCGTTAACACTAATCAAAAGCACGGTGCCCGGCTCAAAAGCACGGTGCCCGGCGATTGAACCGGTACTCTGGTAATGCCCGCAACGCAGACAGGACGCAGAAGTGGCCTCAGACCCGACAAGCCCCAGCCCGCCATCGTCTTTTCGAGACGTTTGGCCGGTGTCGCTCCTCATTCTGGGATTGGGACTGACTGCGGCCTGGACGAGCTTTTTGGGATTCAAGTTCGTCGAACTGGTTTTGAAATTACTATAGGGGCGACGCCTGCCCTCCCGGGGACGAAGCGCGAAGCGCAGGCCATCACGTGCCAGGAAATCGCGGAAGTAAGGAAGAACAAGATAGCGTCATGACCCTACATGAAGGCAGTTCGATTGGTCGGCAGGGTCGCGCCCAGGCCCGAGGCGATGTCGTACCAGCGTTGGGACTAAACCGGAGCGTCAAACGCGTATTTGACGTCGTCGCAGCGGTCACCGGCCTTACACTGTTTTCGCCGATTGTTTTGATTACCTCCATCGCAATCAAACTTGATTCTCGCGGCCCAATTTTTTGCCGGGAGACCCAATACGGATACAAGAGGCCGATCCGGGTCCTCAAATTTCGCTCGCAGACGACTTGCGTGGAAGGTGGCCGAGGGAACTCGCGGGTGACACAGGTTGGTCGGATCCTGCGTCGGAGCGGCATTGATAAGCTTCCGCAGCTCTTCAATGTGCTAACTGGCGACATGTCGATTGTCGGGCCGCGTCCATTTGTCACCCGCCCGGATATGTTCGAGAATTACCCCGCGCCGTTGCTGATAAGCGGCGTCAAACCGGGGTTGATTGGCTACGGGCAAATTACCGAATCTCTTCGGGAATTGAGCACAACGGAACAACGCATCAATGACGATCTGCGCTATGCGCAAAACTGGTCATTGTTTCTCGACATCAAGCTCGTTCTGACGAAGCTTTTCACGTAGACGCGTATCCGATCGCCGCGACGAGAAGCGCGGACGTCGTTCACTTAAACGCCAGCATCAATGATGCGTCAATCTACCGTGCTGGGTGCCTGGTAAAATCGCGAATGACTCCGCGACGTCCTCTGGATAACCAGAGAGGGCCCACGGATGCTCCGATCAAATAGCTTATTTCAACCGTAGTTATCAGCGCGATCGTCATCCAAAATGTCGACGTCCAAGTTGCAGTCTGCTTAAAAATCGCCACCTCAATAAACACGACGGCGATGAGAGGAATCAAAATTTTAACCCTGAACCAAACGCCACAGATCGCGCCGAGCAGCCCATTCAGTACCACGATCAGCGACATGAGCATTATCCCCCCGCTGTGCTTTTAAGTTCAGATGAGACACCTCCACTCTTCGGCATACACATTAACGTGAAACTAAGGCCCGAGTTTCATCCGGACGAAATTAAATTCAAACACGCTTAGTAAAGATTTCCCACAAATTTGACACAAAAGGGGGCGTCAGGTGCAAATCAAAGCGTCGCCCCGAGCTGCGGCCACGACCCATTCAGGGGCTGGTTCGGCTGGCTGGAATGGCGCGACAGCCGCGATCAAATATCCGGCAGATCGGGAACAGAGGATCACCATCCAAACCCGCGGAGGTCGGAGACATGCCGCGCAGTCAAAGCGATCCCAATCGTGCAGTCGCCGGCCTTCTCTCGAGCCGCGACGGCCGCCACCAAAACAAGAAGAGCGACGATTTAGGAACGGCTGGCCGGCTTAACGCCTAGCCCAGCGCTCACCAAGATCAGCGTTGAACCTTAAGGTTCTCCGCCGAAGTCTTGCCCCGGTTCGCTACTTCCTCGTAGTCGACAACCTGACCCTCATTGAGACCGCTGAGACCCGCTCTCTCAACAGCGGAGATATGGACAAACACATCTTTTCCGCCGCCCTGCGGCTGAATAAATCCGTAGCCCTTTTGCGAATTGAACCACTTTACAGTCCCGCGCGCCATTCTTACCCCCAATTAAGGACCACCTAGGATAAACTCCCAATCTTGGAATAACAACGCTGAACGCATGTCCATTGCGCCGAAACGCTCAAATTCATGTCATTGGTTTTGAAAGGCTGGGGGCGGCGTGCTGGACTTGGTTGCACCGCAGCAGGAACCCATTGCTCCCGTTCGGTTCGTATTCTTCGTGTGTCAGCTCGCACAAACGCGCGCGCCTACGTTTTCCTGCCTCTCCAGCCGCTCGCCCAAAGAGTTCGCGTATCATCGAATTTAGCTTTCTGAACGCCAATTTAATGGTGCCGGCAGGTTCGTCTGCCCATCTGCGGTCGTGACGGAATTTGTAAAAGCACACCCCATGCACCTCATTCAAACCCTCAAGCGAAAGCCTATCGCACGCAAGACAATGACGGTCCTCGCCGCCGTTGCGCTCAGTATCGCGGTAGCATCAGACGCCCTGGCCGCGGGACATACCCGCGGCGGCCACGGATTTGGTGGCGGCCACAAAGGCGGTGGATTCAACGGGCAATTGTTGGATAGCGTCCCCGCAATGCCTCCGCCGGTCTTCAATCCATCGAGTCCATATACCGTGCCTCAATCGCCTGAGATTCCGGTCTCTCCGGCAAGCCCCGGGTCGATATTCGGGAACGGCTGAAGCATTCTCCAACGCTTCGAAAGCGGGCGCATCCAATTCGCTGCGAAGTCCAAATCGCGCGACATTGCGGTCAGCGGCCCCAATTGGCCGCGACGCGATAGTGCGCGACGGAAACTCCGCCCGCAAGTTAGAAGGAGTGTTGATGACCCGGCCTTATTGGCCCGCGTGTCATCGCTTCGAACAAAAATTTGCTTCGATAGCTGGAGCAGACTTTCCGCCAGTCCGCTGCGCCGGTGTCGCCTCCGCGGTGCGACAAATTCAAAGTCGTTCTTGAATTGAAGTTGTCCTTCCGAATTCCCGCGCCTCATCGTCATAAACAAACGGACACGCCACCGTCCCCTGTCGCGCTTTGCATAGCGGCCAATACGGCCGAGACACCGAATATAAACGCCGCATAAATACTGCTCAGTTATTGCTCCCCTGACCGCCAAGCGCAGCTTGAAACAAAGTCAACTCTGTTCTCTCGCGCGATCGGCCGATACAGTCACCAGCAAGTGTCGCCTTCGCGCCGTAAAGCGTCACGCCCGCATCAACGCACAAGCCATCTTTGGTGAAGTCTTGATGCCAGGTTTGATCAGGGATTCCGGAGCAGACGCCGCATGATTGGAATTGTCCGCGTTGCCCTGCGGCGCCCTTACACGTTTGTCGTCCTCGCACTTGTCATCCTGATCATTGGTCCCCTCGCGGCATTGCGCACGCCGGTCGATATCTTTCCAGATATCAGAATTCCAGTCATCGCCATCATCTGGCAGTACACTGGCCTGCCCCCGGACTCGATGGCGGGCCGAATCACCACACAGTCGCAACGCGCACTGACCACGACGGTCAACGACATCGAGCACATCGAGGCCACGTCCTACAACGGCCTCGGCATCATCAAAGTATTCTTCCAACCCAGCGCCGACATTCGGCTTGCCAATGCGCAAATCACGGCGATTTCGCAGACGCAGCTCAAGCAAATGCCGCCGAACACGACGCCGCCGCTCATTCTCAACTACAACGCCTCGACTGTTCCAATCATTCAGCTCGCGCTGTCAGGATCAGGTTTGTCCGAGCAGGCGCTGGCCGACCTCGGCCTCAACACCCTGCGCACGCCGCTCGTCACCGTTCCTGGCGCCGCTATTCCCCTACCCTACGGCGGAAAGCTGCGACAGGTTCAGATCGATCTCGATCCGATCGCGATGCAGGCCCGCGGGCTGTCCGGTCAAGATGTCGCCAACGCGCTCGCCGCGCAAAACCTGATCACGCCTGTCGGCACCGAAAAGATCGGATCCTTCGAATACGCGATTCAGCTCAACAACGCGCCCTCTGCTATTTCCGATTTGGGCGACCTTCCGATCAAGAGCGTGAACGGCGCCATCGTCTATATCCATGACGTCGCTCATGTG
The DNA here is from genome assembly GCA_963759705.1 of uncultured Alphaproteobacteria bacterium. GTDB lineage: Bacteria > Pseudomonadota > Alphaproteobacteria > Rhizobiales > Xanthobacteraceae > BOG-931. Next base: position 310,767 of record CAVXAK010000021.1, on the reverse strand, counting down.
CGCGACGGCAACCCGCCGCAGACCAACATCGTGCATGTCGAGGGCAATCGCTCGGTGCTGATGCAGGTGCTCAAGAACGGCTCGGTTTCAACGCTCGCGATTATCGACGGCATCAAGCAGAAACTGGCGGAGATCAGGGATACGCTGCCGAGCAATCTCAAGATCGGGCAGATCGGTGACCAATCGGTCTTCATCAAGGCGGCGGTGAACAGCGTCGTCCGGGAAGGTGTCATTGCCGCTGCGCTGACAAGCCTGATGATTCTTATTTTCCTCGGAAGCTGGCGGTCGACCCTGATCATTGCGACGTCGATCCCGCTGTCGGTGCTCGGCTCGATCGCCGCGCTGTCTGCATTGGGGGAGACGCTTAATATCATGACGCTGGGCGGCCTCGCTCTCGCCGTCGGCATTCTCGTCGACGATGCGACAGTGACCATCGAGAACATCAACTGGCACCTTGAACAGGGCAAGGAGGTTGAGACCGCGATCATGGACGGCGCCGCTCAGATCGTGACGCCGGCGTTCGTCTCGCTCCTCTGCATCTGCATCGTGTTCGTGCCGATGTTCTTCCTCACCGGCGTTGCGCGCTTCTTGTTCGTGCCGATGGCCGAAGCGGTGATGGCGGCGATGATTTGCTCATTCATCCTGTCGCGCACGCTGGTGCCGACGATGGCCAATTATTTGCTCCGCAAGCACGCACCGCATACCGACATGCACGGCCTTGATGGACCGCTGCCGCCGTCGCGCAATCCTTTGGTGCGGCTGCAGCGCGCGTTCGAAAAAGCCTTCGAGCAGTTTCGCCTTGGCTATCGCGAACTTCTCGCATTGGCGCTGCGTCGCCGTACGGCGTTCGTGACCTGTTTTCTGGCCTTTGTGTTCGGCTCATTCGCCTTGACGCCCTATCTGGGCCGCGACTTTTTCCCGACGGTCGACGCCGGGCAGATCCTGATGCATGCGCGCACCCACGTCGGCACGCGAGTCGAGGAAACCGCGCAACAATTCACCGAGATTCAGAAGGCTATTCGCCAGATCATTCCGCCCGAAGATCTCTCGACGATGGTCGACAATATCGGCTTTCCGACCAGCGGAATTAATATGACGTACAACAACAGCGGTACGATCGGCTCGCAGGACGGCGATGTTCAGATCAAGCTGAACGAGGAACACCGACCCACCGCGGAATATGTCCGCACGCTGCGCGAAGAGCTGCCGGAGCGCTTTCCGGGGATTACCTTCTCATTCCTGCCCGCCGACATCATCAGCCAGATTCTGAATTTCGGCGCGCCGGCGCCGATCGACCTGCAGATCCGCGGGCCCAATCTCAAGGCTAACTTTTCCTACGCCGAGATTTTGCTGCGGCGTTTGCGGCACGTACCCGGTCTCGCTGACGCGCGCATTCAGCAGTCTCTCGGCACTCCTGCGTTCGACGTCGACGTCGATCGCACGCGCGCTCAATATGTCGGCATCACGGAGCGCGATGTCACGAACAGCTTGGTCGTCAATCTTGCCGGCAGCAGCCAGGTCGCGCCGACCTACTGGCTCAACCCCGACAACGGGGTGAACTACGCGATCGTAATGCAGACGCCGCAATATCGGATCGATTCACTCAATGCACTGGAAAATCTCGCGATCACCGCGGCGGGCGCGTCATCGCAGACGCTCGGCGCCATCGCCGACATCAGCCGCGCGACCAAGCCGGCGGTTTATTCGCAATACAACATTCAGCCGATGGTCCAGATCTACGGCACCACACAGGGACGGGACCTGGGCGCCGTCGCCGCAGATGTGCAAAAAGTCGTGGACGAATCCGCAAAGGACAAACCAAAGGGCGCCCAGGTCGTCCTGTTGGGGCAAGTCAATACGATGAACAGTGCGTTTTTCGGGCTGTTGTTCGGCCTGCTCGGCGCGATTGTCCTGATCTATCTCCTGATCGTGGTGAACTTCCAGTCGTGGGGCGACCCATTCGTGATCGTCACCGCCCTGCCCGCTGCTCTTGCCGGAATCGTTTGGACGCTGTTCGCCACACAAACGACGCTGTCGGTCCCCGCGCTCACCGGCGCCATCATGTGCATGGGCGTCGCCACCGCCAACAGCGTGCTCGTCATCAGTTTCGCCCGAGAGCAGCTTGAGAAAAGTGGCGATGCGGTTGCCGCCGCCCTGGAAGCAGGCTTCGTCCGTTTCCGGCCGGTGCTGATGACTGCTCTCGCGATGATCATCGGAATGTCGCCGATGGCGCTCGGCCTCGGCGAAGGCGGCGAGCAAAATGCACCGCTCGGCCGCGCCGTCGTCGGCGGTTTGATTTGTGCAACCCTAGCAACGCTGATGTTCGTCCCCGTGGTCTTCAGCATTCTTCACGACCGCCGGAACAAGGTACCAGTTCCGGCGATGGGAGATCCGCATGCCGCCTGATTCTCGTACCAATTCGTCGACGCTGTCGCGCCGCAAGCTGTCGGTGTCCGCAGCATGCGTTGCGGCTGTCGCAGTCATCGTCGTCGTCATGGGCGTCACGACGCGGAAGATGGCCGATGCAAAGTTGCGCGAGTGGACCGAGAAACAAGCAGTGCCGGTCGTCGCCGTCGCAACACCGGACACCCGGGGGAAAAAGATAACGTTCGAGCTTCCGGGCCGGCTCGAGGCTTACATACAGGCGCAGATTTATGCGCGCGTCGGCGGCTACCTCAAGGATTGGAAGGCCGATATCGGCACGCCGGTCAAATCGGGCGACATTCTCGCCGAAATTGACGCGCCGGACCTCGATCAACAGATTATGCAGGCCGAAGCAAATCTCGCCAGCGCGCAAGCCAATTCCAAACTCTCCGACGCGACGCTCCAGCGCGGGCAGCAATTGATTCCATCCGGCGCCGTGTCGAAGCAGGATCTCGACCAGCGAGCGGCCGACGCCTCCAACAAGCAAGGACTGGTCAGATCGGCGCAGGCCAATCTCGATCGCCTGCGCGTGCTCGAAAAATACAAGCGCATCGTGGCGCCGTTCGATGGACTCGTGACCGCCCGCAATACCGACGTCGGCGCGCTGATCAACGCCGGCTCCGGCGCCGGACCGGCCATGTTCGTGGTCTCGGACGTCAGCAAGTTACGCGCCTACGTCAATGTCCCGCAAAACTACGTCCCCAGTATCAAGATCGGAACCGAAGCCCAGATCACGGTCCCTGAGTATCCGGGCCGGCATTTTGCGGCGACGGTCGAAGCCTCGGCCCAGGCCGTCGACGTCGCGTCCGGCACGACGCGAATGCTGCTCATCGTCGACAACGCCAAGGGCGAATTGATGACGGGCGACTTCGCCAATGTAAGCTTTGAACTGCCTCATCCCGAAGTCGCCATCAACATACCGGCGAGCGCCCTCATATTCGATCGAAGCGGACTTCGTATCGCGACGATCGACTCCCACAACCGTGTGGTTCTCAAACCAGTTACGATCTCCCGCGATCTCGGCAGGGAAGTCGAGATCGGATCGGGCCTGACCGCTCAGGATCGGGTCATTACCAGTCCGCCCGACGGGATCGCCACGGGCGATCTGGTTCGGGTCGCAGGTACAGCCGGAGAGCCGGACGCGCCCGAAACGGCTGAGGCGAAGTAGAGCCTGTTCGCCGGATTTCCGAACGCCTGTGCGTTGATCGCATCATTAGATTAAGCTCGACGTTAGCCGATCGGCTTCAGGCCTTTCGCATATTGCTTGAAGCGGCGGACGTAAATGTCGGCGCCAGCGGCAATCCCTTTTATCGCCAACTTGTCGAGCGTGCGGATGGCGCGCGCCGGCGCGCCGACGATCAGGGATTTGTCGGGAAAAGATTTCCCTTCGGTCACGAGTGCGCCGGCACCGACCAGACAGTTGTCGCCGATGCGCGCGCCGTTGAGTACGATCGCGCCCATGCCGATCAGCGAGTTTGCTCCGATCGTGCAGCCGTGCAGGATCACATTATGGCCGATCACGCAGTCCGGCCCGATCATGACCGGAAAACCCGGATCGGTATGCAGTGTTGCGTTGTCCTGGATTTGCGAGCGCGTGCCGAGTTCGATCCATTCGTTATCACCACGTAGAACCGCGCCGAACCAGACGCTGCAGTCGATGTTGAGCCGCACCTTGCCGATCAGGGTCGCAGTCGGCGCGACCCAGTAGCGGCCCGCTTCTGGAAACTCCGGCTTATGCCCGTCGATTTCATAGATCATGGGAAGAACTGATTTGTGTATTGGGAACCCGTTTCGCACACGCGAAGGCGCAGATCAGTCGCCCTCCGCCTTCCCGCTGTCACCGGTATAAGCGGAGGCGGAGAAGCCAGACTTGAATATCAGACGTTGAGCAGCGCCTGAAGTGCGGCCACAACGACTGTGCCGGACATCAGGCTCCAAAGCCCGGCAATCACAGTGGCCAGCATGACGGCCTCGACCCGGCGCCCTTCGATGCGGCGCCCTCGCAACGTATTGCGCATGATGATGAACGGGGCGGAGAACATCAGTAGCGGGATCGCGGCGAACCGCGCCGCCATCGGGCCGACCTCAAGAAGCCGAAAACTTGGAAAATGCTTGCCGAACAAGCGGTAGCCGCTGGAGCAAAGTCCGGCCAGCGCAAAGCCCATGGCCAACGCGAAGAATGAATCGATCGTCTCCGGCGACATCTCCGCCGGCGCGAGCCCGAACATGCGCAATGCCTCCTTTTTTGAAGCCATTGCAGAAGGCACGGCGCGGCGCCACAAGATGATTAAGAAAAGGTTAACGGCGCAGCCGCGCTGAGTTCAGATTGCAGCTGTTGCGCCGTCGAGCGCGCCTGCCGTTGTGCTTGCCTCGCCCGTGGCATACTGCCCGCTGATTCGAGATTGCGGCCACGGACGGATGACGGCGCACGGCGTTCCTCGACACCCAGCACGTCGGCGTGCGCGCAGCATGCTCGCTTTGCCTTTCGCCCTCCTGGCCGCACTTGCACTCGCGGGCTTAGCGTTCGTGTCCTACGCGCTGTGGCCGACTTGGCCCACCGCGTCCCTCTCGCTTGACGCGCCATCGGTTCCGGTCACGGTTGCGGGCGTGCTCTTCGATATCCCGCCGGGGGCGATCCGCGCCGCGGTGCAGCGACATCCCGGACCGCACGATCGCATTGATCTCGCCTTCCTGTGGCCTTCGCTCGCGCCGCCGCAAGCTGACCCCAAGTCGAACGTAATGTCGAACGTAATGTCGACCGCAAACCCCACTGCCGCGATTGACGACGTCACCAACACGCTGCCACCTGTGACGACGAGCGATCGGCTGTTCGTCACCATCGCCGTCCTCGGCGCAGAGTTGCCACCAGCCGAGCGGCTGCGCTCCATCTATCCCCGTTATGTCGAAGCGCAGGCAACCGCAGGGCCCGACGGCCTTGCCATTCTGCCCTTTCGGGTCGGCACGCCCTACCAGGGCGAAGACCTGATCTATGTTGCGGCCAAGCCTGAGCAGTTCTTCTCACTCTGCACTCGGAAAGGCCGCGCCGTTCCGGGAACGTGCATCAACGAGCGCGCGCTCGGTGCAACGGAAATCACCATGCGGTTTCCCCGCGATTGGCTGCAAAATTGGCAGAGCGTCGTCGCCGGACTGGATCGTCTCGTGGCGCAACTGCATCCGGAGGCAAATTAAGGAGCCGCGCTATTCCAGATCGGATCCCAGGATCGCCATCTGGAAATTGTACGAACGTTCGTCGTCCTCGTCGTCGACGAACAGCACACCTACGAATTCTTCGCCGACATAGACCTCGGCCGAATCCTCTTTCTTCGGCCGTGGCACGACGCGGATGCGCGCATTGCCGAATAGCTTCTTGAGGTAGGCGTCGAGCTTCCTGACTTCTTGAACGTCCACGTAAAGTCTCCCATCACGCCGCGCCGCATAGCATGCGCCCGCGACGACAACAATGGCGACGGCAGCAGCTCCCAAGGGCCATCAAATCTCGTCGAGAAACATTTGATCCATGCTGCGCGCCGGTTCAGGACAACCGGCACGACCGACCACCCTGGCCGGCACGCCGGCCACCGTCACGTTGTTGGGCACCGGTTTGATCACCACCGAGCCTGCCGCGATCCGTGCGCAGTGCCCGACCTCGATGTTGCCGAGGATCTTGGCGCCAGCACCGATCAGGACGCCGTAGCGGATTTTCGGGTGACGATCGCCGGCTTCCTTACCGGTGCCGCCAAGCGTCACGTCGTGGAGCATGGAGACATCATCCTCGATCACGGCGGTTTCGCCGACCACGAGCCCCGTGGCGTGATCGAGAAAAATGCCGCGCCCGATCTGCGCCGCCGGATGAATATCGCACTGGAATACCGACGACGCGCGGCTCTGCAGATATTGGGCGAAATCGCGCCGCCCCTTGCTCCATAGCCAATGCGCCAAACGATGGGTCTCGATGGCGTGAAAGCCCTTGTAGTAGAGCACAGGCTCGAGCAGCCGGTGGGTTGCCGGATCGCGGTCAACAGTCGCCATGATGTCGGCGCGGAAACACTCGCCGATAGAGGGCTCGTCCCTGAGCGCGTCCATATAGGCTTGTCGGATCAGTTCGCCGGAAACCCCGGCATGGTCGAGCCGCTCGGCCAGCCGGTAAACGATCGCCGCCTCAAGCGTGTCGTGGTGCAGGACGGTCGAGTAGATAAAGGTGGCGAGCTCGGGCTCGCGCCGAACTACATCTTCCGCTTCGCGGCGAATGCGAACCCAGACCGGATCGACCGTGTCGAGCGCCGGCTTCACTTGATACTGCGCCATCAATGTCCCTCCCGGATCGTGGCGACGGGCTCGCTATCATATTGGGCTGCACAACGCCGAAATCCAAGGTCTCAGCCCAAGGCCGGAATCAGCCGGTGGCTTACAGTACCAAGCCAATGGCTCATCTCCGGCCATTAAGGTCGATTTTCGAGGAACTCCAGCACGCCGGACTTATAGACTTTGTCGCCGACCGCCATCATGTGGTCGCGTTTTGGGATGGGAAGAGCCTGCGCGCCCGGAATAAGGGCCGCGAGTTCCTCCGGCGAACCTGCGATCGGATCGGCTGTGCCGACCGCTATCATCAGCGGCACGGCAATGCGGCCGACCTCGGCACGACTGAGGGTCTGGCGCGAGCCGCGCAGGCAGGCGGCGAGCGCGCGAAGGTCAGACTTGGTCTGCTCCGCGAAGGCGCGGAACATCATGGCCGTCAAAGTGGGATCGGACACGTCAGCCATTGAGGGCGCTTCGAGTGCTTCCGCGATTGTGTCGGGCAGACCGACGCCTTCAACGAGGCGAATCCCGAGGCCGCCCAGAACCGCCGATCGAACCCGGTCGGGATGCGCCAGCGTCAGGAACGCGGTATTCCGCGCGCCCATCGAATAGCCCATGACGTCGGCGCGACCGAGACCGAGGTGATCGATCAGCGCGCGGATATCCTCGGCCATGATCGAACTGTGATACGCGGCGGGGTCGTAGAGTTTGGTCGATTTACCGTGGCCGCGGTTGTCGAGCGCGATGACGCGGCGGCTGGCGCGCGTGAGCGTCGTGACCCAGCCGGGTGAGACCCAATTCACCTCCTTGTTCGAGGCAAAGCCATGCACGAGCACGATCGGCTCACCTTCGCCCTCGTCGAGAAAGGCGATCTCCACACCATCGTGAGTGAAATGCGGCATGTCTGACCATAGCCTCACGCCGCGCTTTTCATCTCGTCGCAACGCTGGCGGCGGCTCGTCAAACGTGGCGGTGTCAGACTCTGGTCAAGACATCATCGGCAGCAATTGCAGTTCGGCTCGCCGCACGCGGCGCGCCTTCCGCCAACGGATATAGCGCAGTGTCATCCGCTCGGCCGTGGCCTTGCACGAGGTGACAAAGCCGAAAAGCATGAACGCCGCCCAAAACAGCCACATCGCCAAATCGAATGCGCTCATGGTCAGCACGATGGCGGCACGGCCGAGAAGCTTGACGATGGCGCGTGTCTTGCCGCCCTTGGCTGCGGCGAGCCGAGCCAGGCGCGACATGTCGCGCGGTCCTTCGGCGACCTGCAGGCTGTCCAGCGCCGCCTGCGTCCCAGCCTTGCTTTCGACGCGCCCGATATCGCTGACAAGGTCAACCAAGCCTCCAGCCTCCTCGACTTTGACCGCTTCGCGCGCCGCGCGAACGGCGAGCGCCGGATGGGATAGCGAGACGCGCGAAAACGCCCCCCAGTCCACCACATTGCGAAGCGAGCGGCCAATCCAACCCGTCATGCGCGCGGTCAAGCGGCCCGTTCGGCGCGCAGCTTTGACGACGGAAAGACCGATCCGCGCCGGCGTGGCGACGCCTGCGGAGACATAAGTCCCGGCCGTAATGGCCAGTCCGACGCCGGCAAGGCCGAGGACCCAGGGGTCGGCGTGCTGGCCGGTCAGGTATCGCGTGCCTTCGCGCGCCGCGTCGCGGATGTCGCCAAAGACGAAAAGATCGCCAGCGGCCGTACCGGCCAAGCTCGCCATGTCGGTGGGTTCCCCGGTCCATAGCCCATGCACGAATTGTCCGGCGGTGTTGGTCAGGGATGCCGCTTTCGCACTTGCGTCCTTTACCTGATCGGCCAACGCGAGAATCGACGGTGACGTCGCGATCCGCGGCAAGTTCGAGAAAGCTTTGGGCGAGATCGGCATCGCCTGCCGCGAGCGCCGTTCGGATTTCGCGCTCTGCGACATCCGCGTTGAAGGATCGATCAAGGGCTTGGTCGCTGATCTTAACCGGGTCGTCCTCGGCGGCAATGCGCGCACGGGCATCCACGCCGCCACGAATGACTGCGAGTGCGGCGAGCGCAAAAAATGCGGCGCCGGCAACCGCCATTGCCGGATGTCGCATCGCATTAAGGATTTGCTGCTGGCCCATGGGCTGACTGCTGCCTCTAATCGTCTTTTCCCTGGTTCTCATTTGCGGCTTTTTGACAACGGATCGCCGTTCAGCGATGCCTTCCTAGGAATCGGGCCCGCAGATCGCTAAGGTGCGGTCGGACCGGTAGCTGGCTCCGAGCATCCATCTGAACGCGGATATTATTGTATCATGACAGATACGATCGTTCCTCATTTCCATAATGACGCCGGTGTCCCAGTCATTGAGATCGGGGCCAAAGAATTCATGTGCGTCGGCGCGCTGCCGCCCTTCGATCATCCCCACGTCTACTGCGATATGGGAGAGGACGCTGAGTACATCTGCCCCTATTGCTCCACGCTTTATCGCTACGATCCGACGCTTACGCCCTATGCGGCGCGGCCGGCGGAGTGTGCTCTCAAAGACGCCGCAGCCTGAACGACTGCCCTTAAGGGAACGAGCGTCCTGACGTCCTCGCGTATCGTCATCGTCGCCGGCGCCGGCATCGCTGGCCTCACTGCCGCACTCGCCCTGGCCCGCAACGGCTTTCGCGTGACCGTTCTCGAACAGGCCGAACGGCTTGAGGAGACCGGTGCCGGGATACAGTTGTCCCCCAACGCCGCGAGGACATTGATCGATCTCGGCCTCAGTGAGCGGTTGCGGCCCTCACGTGGTAGCTCCCACTGCGTTGCGCGTGCTTAGTGCCCGGTCCGGCCGCGAAATTGTGCGCATGCCGCTCGGCAAAATCGCGGAACAGCGCTATGGCGCGCCGTATTGGTCAATTCACCGCGGCGACCTCCAAGCTGCTCTCAGCGCAGCTGTGGCCGGCAGCGTCGACATCACGTTGAAGCTCGGCATGCGCATGGAGGACTTCGTCACTTATCCCAATGGCATTACGGTTTCGGCGCGCGGACGCGGCGGTATTTGGGACGAGCGCGGCCTTGCGCTCATTGCCGCCGATGGATTGTGGTCGGTGACACGCGAGCGGATCGGCTACGGCGACCCGCCGCGCTTTGCCGGACGTACGGCATGGCGCGCGCTGGTGCCGGCGAAGAGTGTGGCTCCCGAGTTCCGCGAGCCGATGCTTCATCTTTGGCTCGGGCGCGATGCCCATCTGGTGCATTACCCGGTCAAGGCCGGCAAAGTCATCAACATCGTCGTCATCACGGCGGATAGCTGGAATGCACCCGGCTGGAGCGAACCGGGAAATCGCATAGAACTACTGCCACGGCTGTCGAACGCGAACTGGGCGCCACAAGCCCTTGCCCTCGTCAATGCGCCGGAAGCCTGGCTGAAATGGGCGCTCTACGAGCGGCGCAGGCTCCGCAATTGGTCGAAGGGAGCGGTGGCCCTTGTCGGCGACGCCGCCCATCCGATGCTGCCGTTTCTCGCTCAGGGCGCGGCCATGGCCATCGAAGATGCGGCCGTGGTGGCACAGTGCCTCGCACGAATGCCAGATGACGCCGAAGCGGCATTGCGTACATACTGGGCAGTGCGACATGCTCGCGCATCAAAAGTGCAGCGCCTCGCCGCCCGCAATGGCGAAGTTTATCATCTCACGGGCTTGCGCGGCGCGGCACGCGACATGGCCATGCGGCTCTTAGGCGGCCCCGGACTATTGCGGCATTACGACTGGCTTTACGACTGGCGTCCGCCCACAGCATTGTCGGTTTCCTGACGGATACACGTCCAGGGACGAAATCCTGGGGCAGATCGAGGAACGCCAGTCATGCCAGCGACCATTGCATCTTTGTTTCCCGCCACAATCGCCGGCAGCTTGCCAAAGCCTTCCTGGCTCGCCGAGCCAAACAGGCTGTGGCCCGCGTGGCGGCTCAAGGGTGAAGACCTCGAAGCCGGCAAGGCCGACGCGACATTGATCGCGATCAAGCTCCAGGAAGACGCCGGCATCAACATCGTCACCGACGGCGAGCAGGCGCGCCAGCATTTCGTTCATGGCTTTCTCGAAGCCGTCGACGGCATCGACTTCAACCGCCGGGTCGAAATGGGCATACGTAACGACCGGTACAAGGCGATGTGTCCGACCGTCGTCGGCGAATTGCGGCTCCGCTCGCGCGTTCACGCCGCCGAAGCACGGGTTGCACGAGCTCACACGGCGCGAAAACTCAAGTTCACCCTGCCCGGGCCGATGACCATCGTCGACACCATTGCGGACGCTCATTATGGCGATCGGGTTAAGATGGCCATGGCGTTCGCTGCACTGCTCAACGAGGAGGCCCGCGCACTCGCCGCCGACGGCGTCGACGTCATTCAATTCGACGAGCCGGCTTTCAACGTCTACATGGATGACGCCGCCGGCTGGGGGATCGAGGCGCTACACCGCGCCATCGACGGCCTTCCCTGTACGAGCGCTGTGCACATCTGTTACGGCTACGGCATTACCGCCAACATCGAGTGGAAAGCGACGCTGGGTTCGCAATGGCGACAATACGAGCAGTTCTTTCCCGCTTTGGCTAAGAGCCGAATCGATCAGGTCTCGGTCGAATGTATCCACTCACATGTACCCATGAGTGTGCTCAAACTGCTCGATGGTAAGGATGTATTGATCGGGGTGATCGATGTCGCCACCGATAAAATCGAAACGCCCGAGGAAATTGCCGCCTTGATCGGGGACGCGATGGCTTACGTATCCCGCGAGAAGATTGTTGCCTGCACCAATTGCGGGATGGCGCCGATGCGCCGCGAAATCGCCGCAATGAAGCTCGAAGCACTCGGCCGGGGCGCCGCCCTGGCGCGCAAGAAATTCGGTTGATCTGCCGCGCGCCGCAAGTTTCCACCTGCCGCATGACCCGAGCAAAGTAACACCCCAACCACCACGAAGCGATTGGTTCGCCTTGGCGGCATCGCACGGCCGAGCGGGTAGTATTTTGTTAAAGTTTTGCCGATTGGATGGAAAGAAATCTTAAAGGGAAGCGAAAATGCAAGTGCCGTTTGTAACGACCGTCTCTTTCCCCGATCGCGATGGAATGCGCGTGAAACTGCAATACGGCGTCTCCGCGGGAAGCGAGCGTGAGGCACGAACCGAGCTTGAACGGCGCCTGCTCAATCAGGAAATCCACGGCTTCTCGATTCTCGAGGTCAGGCGCGCTACGTCCGGCGAAGAAGCGGCGCTCAATCTGCCGGCGGGCACGATTATGTTGCTAAATTAAGCGCTTTAGCTCCGACGTCTTGCTTCGAGGAGTAGCTCGCGGAGCACCACGGCGTGACTCAGATTGAGTTCGCGTACCGCCGTGATGAGCGTCGCCGCACGGCCTTTGATTGTAGCGCGGAGCGCGGCAACCGCTTCGCGTTGCGCGCTCAGCTCCTTGCGATAACGACGGCGAAATTCCGTAAAGCGTTTCGGGTCGTGGCCATACCAGGTCCGCAGTTCCGTCGACGGCGCGAGTTCGCGCGGCCACGCATCGTATTTGAGCGCCGCCTTCGACACACCGCGCGGCCATAGTCGATCCACCAGGATGCGTAAACCGTCCTCCGGAGCGGCTTCCTCGTAAACTCGCTTGATTTTGATTGAAATCGATCGACCCTTCCGAGGGCGGGTTGCTGATCCCGGTCTCGGTCTTGCGCGTGTCGGTACACGGGTCGTCATTGTTGCACCCAACCATCGAGCGCGCTCATCATCTGTCGAAATGTCCCTTTGATCCATATCAAGGCGCATTCGACATGCACGACTACAAGCTAACAGCAATGCCGCCGTCGGCGAAAGCTGGCGTTGCCGGGCGCGGTAGGTCAAGGCGGAGGAAGGACGCATCAAATGACGGAGAACGTTGGACTGATCGATAGATCGCTGCGCGCGATTATCGGACTTCTTTTGATCGCCTTTGCCGTGGGATGGATATTTCCTGGCGTTGCCTGGAATTGGATCGGCTGGATCGGCATCGTGCCGCTATTGACTGCGGTATTCGGCTATTGTCCAGCCTATAGCGTGCTGCACATTTCCAGCTGCTCGCGTCACGCTCATTGAAAAGCCGCCGCCTTCTGGTCTTTCAAGACGAGTGACCGGAAAGCGCATCAGCCGTCGGGCGCGGCGGAAGGTGAGTCGCGCTGACGTTCCGCCGGCGCGCTCTTCCTTTTGCCGGACGCGATCCCCAAGCCAAACATTTGTATTGTAGCGGCGGGATTTTCCATGTTCGTGTCGCTGCGCGCGGCGCGATCCGCCGACGCAACGCCCCAGCGATGAAAGGCGGTCGGCATGAATGATCGCACGAGCATCGCAGGCGCGATCGGACCGTTCAAAGCGGCGCTCAATAAGGCGAGATCAAGCATCAACTTGAACCTGTTGCGGCCGATTCGCGCCTTCCGCCCGAGCTATTTTCCGCTGGTAATGGTCTATTTCGCTTACGGCGCGCTGGGTATTATCGACGTCAGCCGCGACCTGTGGATCAAGGAGAATTTGACGTTGAGCCCGGCCGAACTCGCCGGCATCGGAGTGTGGCTGAGCCTTCCCTGGACCATCAAGATGGTGTTCGGCGAATTGGTGGACAGCGTACCGATCTTCGGCTCCCAGCGACGGTCCTATATCCTGATCGGCGCGTTTCTGACCGCAAGCGGGATGATGACCCTCGCCGGCGCAGCCGGTGGCTGGCTAACCTTTGCCCGAGCCGACCAGCTCTACATTCTGGGCGCAATGCTGATCGTGATCGGCACCGTTATCCAGAACGTGGTCGCCGAGGCGATGTCGACCGAGGTCGTCTCTCACCGCGACACCGCCGGAAATCCCCGGCCGGAAAGCGATGTTCTCAGTGAACTCGGCATGGTTCAGGTGATCAGTCGCCTGGCGTTGTGGGTGGGCATTCTGGCCGTGGCGGGACTGTCCGGCTGGCTCGCCAGCATCTTCAATCGCGAGACGGTATTTCTTTTAGGACTTGCGGTTCCGGCGGTTTCAGTCGCCGGCGTGCTGCTGATCAGGTTGGAGACGCGCGAACGGCGGCCGCTCGACTGGCGTATTCTCGGCGGCGGAATGGCGTTCGGCGCGGCAATCCTCGGGCTCGCGTTCAGCTCTATCCCGTTCGGGCTGGAGTTGATTTTCACTCTCTCGATGATTGTGATCTGCATCATGCTGGTCATCGTGACGCAAGACCTTGACGCCAAGACGAGACGCGCGATCCTGTTCACCAGCATCGTTATTTTTGCATTCCGGGCGACACCCTCGGTCGGCGACGGGTACTTCTGGTGGACGCTGGACGTCCTCAAATTCGATGCGACGTTCTACGGCGTGCTGCGCCAGACCGCAGCGATCATCGCCATTGCTGCCCTGTGGCTGTTCAGCAAGCAATTGACCGAATACTCCGTGACCAAGGTTTTGTTCTGGCTTGTCGTCGTCGGGACGGTGCTATCGCTGCCCAGCATTGGCTTGTTTTATGGCTTGCAGGACTGGACCGAAGCAACGTTCGGTTTCGGTGCCCGCCCCATTGCCGTATTCAACGCCGCCACGGCAGCGCCGTTCGCGGAGCTCGGCATGATACCGCTCCTGTCTCTGATCGCATTCTACGCAACGCCCGGGCACCGGGCGACCTGGTTTGCACTCATGGCGTCGCTGATGAACATGGCGCTTGTTGCAGGGCAATTGCAGACCAAGTACCTCAATCAGCTTTTCGTCGTCAGCCGCGGAGATTATGCCGAGCTTGGGATGCTGTTGATCGTCTCTACGGTCCTCACACTGGTCATCCCTCTCGCAGCCATTGCGGTATTCGGCCGGCGTGTTTGAGTGCCGATGCGGCACACATCCGCCGCGAAGCACCGTCAACGATCGCTGCGTGACAGCACTTCGATCAGTTCGCTGACCTTCTGCCGCTGCTCGGCTTTGTCGCCTGATGCGATCGCATGCTCAACGCAGTGCGCGACATGATCGGCGAGAATCTCCTCTTCAGCGCGGCGCAGCGCCGCGCGCGCCGCGGAAAGCTGAGTGACAATGTCGATGCAATAGCGGTCGTCCTCGACCATGCGCGCAAGACCGCGCACCTGCCCCTCGATTTGTTTGAGGCGCTTCAGCACTGATGTCTTGGCAAGGGACTGCATGCCGCCTATATACCCCTACGGGGTAATGGTTTCAAGTCAGGCCGGTCGTGGATCAGTCGCTTCATTCAAACGATGCCAAGAAGGATGCCAAGAAGACTGCCATCGATCCGGTGTGCGGGATGAAGGTCAATCCGGATACGACGTCTCATCGGTACGTTCATCAGCATCATTCCTATTTTTTCTGCTCTGCCGGCTGCCGCACGAAGTTCGCCGCCGATCCCAAAAAATATCTCGAGCCCAAGCCGGCCGAGCCGGCGCGAGCCGCTCCCGAAGGCTTGGTCTACACCTGCCCGATGCACCCCGAAATTCGGCAGATTGGGCCCGGGTCCTGTCCCATTTGCGGCATGGCGCTCGAGCCTGAGGCTGGCGGTGCCGACGAAGGCGGCGAACTCGCCGACATGGCACGTCGGTTCTGGATATCTCTCGCCCTGACCGTACCGGTTTTCGCGATCGAGATGGGCAGCCATGTCAGATTGCTGCATCTGCCGGCGACCCTGTCGAGCCTGACGCAATTTGTCCTGGCGACCCCGGTGGTGCTGTGGGGCGGCTGGCCGTTCTTCGTGCGCGGCGCGAAGTCGCTTGTTACCCGCAACCTCAACATGTTCACGCTCATCGCCATGGGCACCGGCGTGGCGTACCTTTACAGCGTCATTGCAGCATTCGCGCCCGGGCTGTTTCCGGCTGCCTTCCGTGATGCCCACGGCGGGGTTGCGCTGTATTTCGAGGCTGCCGCAGTCATCACCGTTCTCGTTCTACTCGGCCAGGTGCTGGAACTGCGGGCCCGCGCGTCTACCTCAGGCGCGATCCGCGCGCTGATCGATCTTGCGCCTAAGACCGCGCGCCGGGTGAAGGCCGACGGCAACGACGAGGACGTTCCGCTCGACGCGGTCGTGGTCGGCGACCAATTGCGCGTGCGGCCGGGCGAGAAAGTGCCGGTGGACGGTGTGCTGATCGAAGGCCGCTCCGCCGTCGACGAATTGATGGTCACTGGCGAGTTGATGCCAGTGACAAAGCAGGCGGGCGCGAAGCTCATCGGCGGAACACTCAATCAAAGCGGCAGCTTCATCATGCGCGCCGAAAAGATCGGCCGAGACACGATGCTTGCGCACATCGTCGAGATGGTCGCCGCAGCTCAACGCTCCCGCGCGCCTATTCAGCGGCTCGCCGATCAGGTCGCGTCGTGGTTCGTGCCGACGGTCATCGCCGTCGCACTGGTCGCATTTGCGGCATGGGCGGTTTTCGGGCCACAGCCGCGATTGACCTATGCACTCGTCGCCGCCGTGACGGTCCTGATCATTGCCTGCCCTTGCGCACTGGGTTTGGCGACGCCGATGTCGATCATGGTCGGGGTCGGCCGCGCGGCGCGGAGCGGCGTTCTGATCAAGAACGCCGAAGCTTTGGAGCGCATGGAGAAAGTCGACACGCTGGTCGTCGACAAAACCGGTACGCTTACGGAGGGCAAGCCTCGCGTGACCGCCCTGCTCCCGACGCCGAATTTCGATCAAAACAAGTTGCTGCGATTTGCCGCGAGCGTCGAGCGCGCAAGCGAGCACCCGCTTGCCGCCGCGATCGTTGCCGCAGCGGCCGAGCGCAACGTTGAGCTTGCGCGTGTCATCGGATTCGATTCGCCGTCCGGAAAGGGCGCGCTCGGCATGGTCGACCGCAGCCGGGTCACGCTTGGCAATGCCGGATTTTTTGCCGAGCTCGGCATCGCGATCGATCCGCTGCAAAGCGAGGCGGAGCGGCTGCGTGGTGACGGCGCCACAGTTGTTTTCGTAGCAATCGACGGTAAACTCGCCGGCCTGATCGGCATCGCCGACCCCATCAAAGCGACGACGCCGGCGGCGCTTGAGGCGCTAAAGGCGGACGGCATCGCGATCGTGATGTTAACCGGCGACAGCCGCACGACTGCGCGCGCGATCGCTGCGAAGCTTAACATCAGCGACGTCGAGGCGGAGGTCCTGCCCGAACGCAAGAGCGCCGTGGTCGAGGGTTTGCGTCGCGCCGGCCGCATCGTCGCCATGGCGGGCGATGGCGTCAACGACGCGCCCGCACTTGCCGCAGCCGACATCGGGATTGCCATGGGCAGCGGCACTGATGTCGCCATGGCGAGCGCCGGCATGACGCTGATCAAGGGCGATCTCACCGGTATCGTGCGGGCGCGAAAGCTCTCCGCAGCGACAATGCGCAACATCCGGCAGAACTTGCTGTTCGCCTTTCTTTATAACTCACTTGGCATTCCGGTCGCGGCGGGCGCGCTCTATCCGATCTTTGGATTACTCTTATCGCCGGCAATCGGCGCGGCCGCCATGGCTCTCTCGTCGGTCAGCGTCGTCACCAATGCGCTGCGGCTGCGGCATGTGGCGCTCTGACGACGGCGATCACGCACCGTCACCAATGATGCCCGTGCGCGTTTTCGCTCTTCAGCCTTCCAACGAGCGGAGGTGACGGACCTAAGGATTGATGGCGCGTCTGGCGCGATCGACGATGTCCTTGGGCGTATCGTACAGCTTCTGGACCAAGCTTTGCACTTTGTCGCCCGGCAAGGGGTCGATCGCGATGTGCAGGCGCTCGGCATCGGCAAGGAAATCCTTATCCTTCACCGTGGCATCGAACGCATTGCGCAGGATGTTGACCTGGTCCGCCGGCGTATCGGGTGGCGCGATGAAGTAGCGCATGAACACTTGCTGGCTCGCGACCAATTCGACGACTTTGCGATCCTCTTCGCTCTTCACGTACTTCCAGATTTCCGGAACACCCATTTGGGTCAACTGCGGATCGGGCGCACTTCCGACTTGCACCAGCACGTTGACGCGATGATCGCTGATCCAGTCAGGCTTCATCGATTTGAGGCTCGACCAATCCCAACCGCAAACGCCGTCAATCTCGCCTCGCTCCATCGCCAGCGAGGCTTCGGCCATGCCGGGGTAACCGGTCACGACTTCGAATTTCGCTCCCGACGTGTGCATGTGGAGATAAGCGTAGTCGCTTGACGAGCCGTGACCGCTGGTCGCGCCAATGACGGCTTTGTGCGTGAGCGAATTGTCGAAGGTCTTGATCTTCGAGCTCCCCATCGTCACGCAGACCCGCACGCCGCTGTCCGCCGTGCCGAGATAGAATACCTTGGTCGGATCGAATTCGAGCTGCGGCTTGTCGTCGAGCAGCGGCCCGACGATCGTGCCAGGCATCGGCGCGCCGAGCACGGTGCCATCCTTCGGCGCCACCGTGCTGACATAAGCGGCAGCCCGGCCGCCCCCCGCCCCGGGCATATTCCGAACCACAAACGTCGGATGGCCGGCGATATGATTGCCCCAGTAGCGCGCAAGCGCCCGCGCGTAGATATCGAAGCCGCCGCCCGCGGACGATCCGACCATAATCTCGATGGTCTTACCGGCGTAGAAATCCGTGGCGGATGCCGAGGCTGCGCGGCGATGCATAACAAACCGGCCATTGCCGTCAGGAGGAGGTGTCGCCGGCGCATCGTTTTCCCCTGAATGGTCACTCCGCCGCGCTATGCTGAGCCGCAAAATGCGCCTCAGGCCGCCTCAGCCCGAGGTGGTCGCGCAACGTCGTCCCGGAATAATCGGTCCTAAACAGCCCTCGGCGTTGCAATTCCGGTACCACATGATTGACGAAATCGTCGAACGCACCGGGAAAGTGCGCCGGCAGCACCATGAATCCGTCTGCCAGTCCACCAACGAACCATTCCTCGAAAATGTCGGCGATACGTTGCGGAGTTCCATAGATCGCCCAATGGCCCCGCGCCGCCGCCGCGACATTATAGAGATCGCGCAGCGTCATCTTCTCGCGCTGCGCCATTTCCAGGAGCGTCTTGGTAAAAGTCTGGCCGCGATGGGTCTCAGGGAGATCCGGTACAGGTCCATTAAGCGGATAACCGGACATGTCGTGGTGCAAGCGCTTCGACAAAATCGTCAGTGCTTGAGCGCTGTCGGTCTTGAGCCAACCCTGCAGACGGTCCAATTGCTCTTTCGCCTGCTCATTGGTCTCGCCGATGATCGGCATCACCCCAGGCAGAATCGCGAGCTCGTCCGGCGAGCGGCCATATTTGGGCAAACGCTGCTTCAGGCTGTCATAATTGGCCTTGGCTGACGCGGTATCGCCGTTGACGACGGAAAAAACCATGTCGGCGCAACGGGCCGACAATTCCTGACCCGGCGGAGACCCGCCCGCCTGAATAATGATCGGATGGCCTGACGGAGAGCGCTCGATGTTGAGCGGCCCCTTGACCGAATAAAACCGCCCTTTGTGATCAAGCGGGCGGACCTTCGCTCGATCGAGAAATGTGCCGCTGGTCTTATCGGCGACGATCGCGCCGTCCTGCCAGGTATCCCATAGCCCGCGCACGACATCGACGAACTCGTTCGCGATCTCGTAGCGAAGATCGTGATCTTTGATGCGGTCCTGGCTGAAATTGTGGGCCGCCGAATCGCGCGAACTGGTCACGACATTCCACGCCGCGCGGCCGCCGCTGATATGGTCGATGGTCGAGAAGGTGCGAGCCACGTGATAGGGCTCGCAGAAGCTGGTCGAGGCGGTTGCGCCTAGTCCGATATGGCGCGTCACTAGCGCCAGCGCCGCAATCAGCGTCGTCGGTTCGAAACGCGATTGGAACGACGGATGGAATTCGAATTCCATGGAGACGGAATCGGAAATGAAGAAAAGGTCGAACTTGCCACGTTCCGCCGTACGCGCGGCTTGTTCGACAGCCGCCCAATCGCTGTTGCTGATCGCGGATCCTTCATAACGCCACCCAGCGGAGTGGTTGCCGGTACCGAGCCAAAATACGGCGAGGTGCATTTGGCGTTTTGTGGGTGACATTCGGGCCGATTTCCTTGCCGAATTGCGACAGCCGGGCCGGTTCTACGGCTCGTCTCGTTGGCTGATCGCCATGCTGAGATTCAGCAATTTCAGCTTAGTTCAGGCCTTGCTGCAGGAAAAGCGCGCGCAACGTGTAAGAGCATGTCGGCGCGAGCATGGCTGCAAAGGTCCCGCCCAAGCTGTCCTGGAAACGCACAGAGGTCAGTGGTCCGGGAGCGGGATGAATTCGGTTTCGCCCGGCACCGGGGCAAACCGCCCGCTGCGCCAATCCTCCTTGGCCTGCTCGATTCGCTCTTTCCGCGAAGAGACAAAATTCCACCAGATGTAGCGCGGACCCTCCAATGCCGCACCGCCGAGAAACATCAGCCGCGCGGCACTATTCGCCCGCACGGTGATGCGATCGCCTGGACGAAAGACCAAGAGCCGGGGCCCCTGGAATATCTCGCCAGCAATATCGACCTCACCCTCGACCACATAGATCGCGCGCTCCTCCTGATCGGGATCGAGCGGCGCGCTCGCGCCTGCAGCAAGCGCCACATCGACATAGAGCCATTCCGAGAGCATCCCGACCGGCGACGTCTTGCCGAACGCTGATCCGGCGATCACCCGGGCGGTGACGCCTTTATCATCGATGGCGGGCAAACTTGCCGCATCGAAATGCTGAAACGACGGCAAGGTTTCTTCGTGAGCTTGCGGCAGGGCGATCCAGCTCTGAATACCGTACATCCCTTCGGTGCCGAGCCGCGCGCTCGCCGGGGTGCGTTCCGAATGCGCAATGCCGCGCCCGGCCGTCATGAGATTCATTGCACCGGGGGTGATCTCCAACGCATTGCCTTCGCTGTCGCGGTGCATGACCCGGCCGTCGAACAGATAGGTCACGGTCGCTAGCCCGATATGGGGATGCGGACGGACGTCCATCCCCTGCCCTGCCATGAACTGCACCGGTCCCATCTGATCAAAGAATATGAACGGACCGACCATTTGGCGTTTGCCGTGCGGCAAGGCGCGACGCACGGAAAATCCGTCGCCGAGATCACGCACGCGCGGCACGATGATCAGATCGAGCGCATCGCACGACTTCTTGTCGCCAAGCACAGGGTCTTTGTCGGGCATCCAGCTCATGACGTTCTCCCGCTTTTGCGGCCGGCCTGGCGCTTCTGGAGCCGCCGCTTGGACTCCGATAGTAGCTGTGTACGATGCCTTCCGTTAGCAACAGCCCGTCAATTCACGATGACCACGTCCGGGCGGGGACCGCGAGCCCTACTCTAAATCCGCGCGAGACGTTAAAAGCCATTGGGCCGCGCCTTTTTGAGTTCATTCCGACGTCGATGCGAATATAGTCCCGATTTGGAGTGCAACGCACCGACGTTGCACAGCCCTCTGGCTTGCTTGCATGATTTCTGCCCCGTCACCGACCAGCGTTGCGCTCCTTCTTGGCTTGAGCTTTTTCCTCGGCTTCGCGTTCGAAGACTTCTTTGCACACGGCGAACAGCGCCGACCGGGCGGCATCCGCACCTTTCCGATGCTCGCATTGGCGGGCGGGGTGCTCTACCTGTTCGATCCCATCCATTTCATTCCATTCACCGCAGGCTTGCTGGTGCTCGGCGGCTGGCTCCTTGTCTATTACGTCGCACATGTCCGCGAACATGACGAACAAGGCGAGCCGAATGTCGGTCTCGTTGTTCCCCTCGTCAATGTTCACGCCTATCTGCTCGGCGCGATCGTGCTGGCCTTGCCAAATTGGATCGCGGTGGCAACGACAGTGACGGCGGTCTTGCTTCTCACCGGCCGCCAACAGCTTCACGAACTGGCGCGCAGGGTCGACTTAAAGGAAGTCATCACCGCAGGACAGTTTCTGATTCTGACCGGAATCATCCTTCCTCTGCTGCCGAACGAACCGGTGACGACGCTGACCAGCATCACGCCGCGACAGGTATGGCTCGCCCTCGTCGTGGTGTGCACTTTTTCCTACGTGAGCTATCTCGCTCAACGCTATTGGGCCGCGACAGCCGGCGGCCTCTGGATGGCGGCGCTGGGCGGCCTCTATTCCTCGACGGCGACGACGGTCGTACTGGCGCGTCAGGCAAAAACGGACTCTACGGTCGCGCGCCATGCGCAAGCTGGAATCACGCTGGCGACCGGCATCATGTACATTCGCATTTTGGCGATTATCGCCATCTTCAATATGGCGCTGGCGCGTGACCTAGCGGTTCCGCTTTGCATTCTCTCCCTGATCGCCTTGACGATTTGCTTCCTGCAATATCGCGTCGCCAAGCCAGCGCCGGGGCAATCTCAGACCGCTGGCTCGACGGCGCTCGCGGCGAGCGGCAACCCGCTCGAGCTCATCCCCGCCGCGGTGTTTTCCGCGCTGTTCGTCGTCACGTCTCTCCTCTCGACGTGGGCAAAGGCGCAGTTTGGAATTTCGGGAATTTACTCGCTCGCGGCGATCGTAGGGATAACCGACATCGACCCGTTCGTTCTGAATCTCGCGCAAGGCGGCCTATCGGGTGTGCCGGCCGTCGCGCTGTCGGCGGCAATCCTGATCGCTGCATCATCGAACAATATCCTCAAGGCGCTCTACGCCGCATTTTTCGCCGGCGGACGAGCGACCGCCGCGAGCGCCGCCGCACTTGTCTTTCTGGCCATCGTCGGCGTGGCGATCGCCCTCTTCATGGCCCTAGTCCTTTCCTAGGGGACGGTCCCGGTCGACGCGCTTTCAACGAATTGTCTGGTCGCTCTGAAAGTTCGTCGTCGGCTGCTGGCATTTCTTTTCGGCCTGCTCACGCTGGACGAGCTTTTCCTCGGTCAGTACGGATTCGTAATCGGTGCGGTAAGCCAGTGTCCCAATCAAGACACCGCCACCGCCCTCGCTGGCCTTGTCCATGAGAGCACGCAGTTCCTTTTCGCGGCTGCTGAGTGCTTTCGCGCGGGCATCGAGATCGTTGCAGTGATATGCATTGTAGTGGCCGGGATCGACAATGAGCGAACCGGCCCCGTAATTCGATCCGCATCCTGTCAGGATGACGGCGACGAACAGGCCTAATAACAGGCGGACGCATTTCGCGCGGGAGATCGAACGGCGCAAATACGGCAACGCCAGCGGCGTAGCCCTCAGCGCCGTCGGCATCCCATCGATGTCGTCACACCAGGCCACTGAAAACGTCCGACTGCCTTATCTTATTGAATTCTAATGCCTTATCGACGATGACGAAACGGCCACGGCGCGCTCGCCCTTCTTCGCGCATGTTTTCAGCCGGGCCGACGTCGAGCGTAGGGGTCACGCGCCCACACTCGGTTTGCAGCTTTCTGCGCCGCAAATATGACGGATCTCAAATGTCGAAGTCTATGGGTGGTCGACCGAGAATTTGACACCGACAGTCGTGCCGTGACGCCAGACGACTTCGCATTGACGCCGCGTTCGACCTGTTGCGGTCAGCAGCAGCACGAAATGGTCGGGCGTTTCCACTCCACCTTCAAAAGCGATGCGCGCGCCACTCTCCGACACGTTGGAAATGAGGCACGGCAGGAGCGGCTCTTTTTGATCGGTCCAAACCTGCGCGTTGTAGTGGAACGGTCGTCGCGGCTTTTTTCGCATTTCGGTCCGTGTGCGATTTCCGGCTGCAACCATCGCAAATGTCCCTGAGCGGCAAATTCGACGACCACACAACGCTAAAAGGTTAAGCAGGGTATGTTAACGGACCGTTAATCAAATTAATCGGCGTAGCCGCGATACGCTCGCTTGCCCAGTTGCCGTGAATGTTCGTCATTGATCCCCGGCCCCGGAAGCCAGATTGGCAAACTTGCAGGCGGGCTTCGAAGGCTTAGCGCAACCCGAACATCCGCGCTTGCAGTTCGTCGGGCTGACTAGGCGGCGCCATCATCGCTCATCGGCGATTTGGCGGCGGCGGAGAAGAGAGCGGATTGTCAGGCCGAACATCAATCCCGCGAAGCCCTACTCCGCGCCTGAGCGCCCAGCCGGCATATCGCTGCCATAATTTGGAACCCCCTCGCACTATAGCGTTGCGTGACGATATTATTACAATCCTGTGAGATTTCGGTAACACGCGCGAGTTCGCAGATGAGCCTGCATTGGCTGAGCTGGTCAAACCCGGTAGCGATCTGGTGGAGCTTTCTGATCGTCGTCAGCGCCGCGAACGTCGTGCTCTGGCTGTTGCTCCACGCGCGTTTCCGCAAAAACGGTGCCGACTGGTGGACCGGCGCATTCGCGATCGAGCCCCTCGTGCTGCTGAGCGCGGCCTACGTGTTCGGCTGCGCCTTCCGATCCGTTCTGCCGAGGGCCGACGTACAGCGGATATGTCTGTTCGATACCTGGCTGTCGAGCGTTTTTGTCGGACGATCCGTCGCCACAGTCGCGGAACTTTGCTTCGCGATACAATGGGCGATCGTTTTGCGCGAGCTTGCAAGGATCACCAACTCTGATACCGCGAAGAATATTTCGAGGATGATCGTTCCGCTGATCGTGCTCGCGGAATGTTGCTCGTGGTACGCCGTGATCACGACGGATTTTCTTGGCAACGTGATCGAAAATTCGCTCTGGACAGCAACCTTCCTGCTCATCGGGACGGCGTTGTTGTGGCTCACAACCAGATTTCGCGGCGTCGTGCAATGGATCCTTGCCGCCGCGGCGGTCGGGATTGTCGGCTATGTGGTCTTCATGTTCAGCGTCGACGTGCCGATGTATTACGCCCGCTGGCAAACGGAGCTGGCGAGTGGCCGTCAGTTCTTCGGCGTTCTGTCGGGCTTACGTGACGTAACGACCCGCTGGATCGTCACCCACGATATAGAGCGCTGGAAAAATGAAATCCCCTGGATGTCGCTTTATTTCAGCGTGGCGGTATGGGCGAGCCTTATGCTTGGCAGCTTCGGTCTTGTAAGACATCACTTGCCGCGATACCGCGTGAGCCCGCCCCCACTCAAACGCACGAGCCGGCCACTTGCGGTACCGGTCCGAATCTCTCAGCGTTAAAAAAGCGTTCCCTAAGCGACCGCCTTCGCCTCCGTCACAGGCATCAAGCCCGCCAATTCGGTGGCCGGTCGCGGCGGACTGAACAGGTAGCCCTGCACTTCGGTACATCCCTCCGCGCGCAACTGATCGAGCTGTTCCTGGGTTTCGACACCCTCGGCCGTCGTCGCAATGCCGAGGCTTATGCCAAGTCCGGCAACTGCACGAATGATCGCCAGACAATCCGGGCGTTCCGACAAATCCCGCACGAATGAGCGGTCGATCTTGATTTTGTCGAAAGGAAAGCAGCGCAAATAGCTCAAGCTCGAGTAGCCGGTGCCGAAATCGTCCATCGAGATGCGCACGCCGATTTCGCGCAACTGATGAAGGGTCGCCAGGTTGACGTCCGTTTCTCCGAGCAGCACCGATTCCGTGATTTCCAGTTCAAGCCGATCGGCGGGCAAGCCCGAATAGGCCAGCGCGGTGAGCACCGCCTGCACCACGCCGCGACTGCGAAATTGCGCCGGCGACAGGTTGACGGCGATCTTCAGCTCGCTGGGCCATTTGACGGCTTCCGAGCAGGCCTTGCGCAAGACCCACTCGCCGAGCGGCACGATGAGGCCGATTTCCTCGGCGAGCGGAATGAACTCCGCCGGCGCGACCATGCCTCGTTCGGGATGTCGCCAGCGCAATAGCGCCTCGAAGCCGCTGACTCCGTTGCTGCTGAGGTTGATCAACGGCTGATAGTAGAGCTCGAACTCGCCATGGGCGAACGCCTTCCTGAGGTCGAGTTCCAGGATGCGACGGGCCTGGATGCGGCGATCCATCTCCGGCTCGAAGAAGTGCGCCGTGCCTCTGCCCTCAGCCTTGGCGCGGTACAGCGCCATATCGGCGTTCCGCAAAAGCGCATCTGAGGCTTCCCCGTCGGCCGGAGCAAGCGCAATGCCGATGCTGGCACCGACGACGACTTCGTGGCCGCGCACCTCATAAGGCCTACTGACGGTCTCAATCAGCGCGTTGGCCAGAGCGCTCGCCTCGTTCGGGTCGCGAAGAGGCGACTGTACGATGGCGAATTCGTCGCCGCCGAGGCGCGCGACGAGATCGCTGTCTCGTAAACACGCGCCCAACCGCTGCGCGACCGCTTTCAGCAAATCATCCCCTATCGGGTGTCCCAGCGTGTCATTGACACCTTTGAAATGATCAAGGTCGAGGCAATGGACGGCCAAGCTCTCGCCGTGACGACGGACCCGCGCGAGCGCCTCATCAAGCCGTTCATGAAACAGGACGCGGTTCGGCAACAGCGTCAGTGCATCGTGGTGCGCCATATAGGCGATACGCGCCTCGGCCTGCTTGCGCTCGGTCACGTCAACGATGGCGACCAACACAGCCTGGCCGTTCCCGAACGTTACGCGGCGCGCATAGGTCAGAACTTCGATTTCGCTGCGATCGGCCTTGATGTGCCGCCAGGTGCGGTCCGATTGATACGCGTTACCGATGGAACGCGCGACTTCGCGATGGATATCCCACTCATCCTGCGGCCACAGATCGAGCAATGTCATGCTTTCAAATTGCGCCCGGCTGTAGCCGTAATGGGCGAGCGCGGCGTCGTTGACATTGACGATCTTCAAGGTCTTCGGATCGTATAGCCACATCGGCATTGGGTTGCCATCGAACAGCAGCCTGAAAGACGCTTCGCGCTGCTTGAGGTCGCCGATATCCGTGAGCGTCACCGAAAGGAGCTCGCCGACCGCCGCAACGCCGACATTGAGGTGGGTTTCGGCGCCATTGCGCGTGATGGTGAACTCGAATTGATAGAAGGCTCTTGCCTCGATTTCGGTCAGCAGCCGATCCAGAATTTCCCGCGAATGCGGTCCCAGCGGAAGCTCTGAGAGCCGGCGCCAGCGCATAGCCTCGTCTGCGGTCTCGAAAAGCTTAGAGGCCGCTTGATTGAATGCAACAATCTGAAAATCCACCACCACGCCCGCCGCATCGCGTACGGCGGCAAGCGCGAGAATACCTTCATCGATCGAGCGGAAAATTGTATCGACCAGATTATAGCGGATGCCCTCTTCGTGCACGTAAACCGCCGCCAATGGCGGTCCCCAGCGGCAGGCCATCGGAAATCCGAGCATCGCATAGGTCTCGACCATGCCATCGGCGACGCGATGCATGCGGGACGCGACCGGAGCACGGACCTCGACCGCTTGGCAGAGAATCTCGCAAACCGCGCTGGCGCAATCGCGCGGCAAATCCGCAATACGCATGCCCCGCGCATCAAGTCCGATCCACTCGCGGATTTTCTTTCCAACCCGCAGGACGCGGAAGGTGTCGGACGACGTCCCCTCGACCAACAGCAAATGATCGGCAAGCCGGCCAAGGCTTCCGAGCACCACTTCTTCGTAGGGCGGCAGCTCTTTGCCGGGAGAAAGCGCCCTGTGCCACATCCGGCGGAAGATTGTGATGTCCGTCGCCGAGCTGGATCTCTCGACAGCACGAATTCTTGATGACGCTTTCATAATTTTTGATGAGGACTTTCAGACCGTGTACGCAGACGGTGTCACGATATGGGATAAATTTTGAGATCAAGTTAAATGCGGAAAAAATCGACTTGAAATGACCAAAAACTAAATGACGATCTTATGAAGGTAATGTGACATAGCCTCTAGCCATCATTATTTCGAGTTGCGCTGCGAAGAACATTACGACCAACATGAGTAATTTGGGAAAGATGTTTGCTTGCAGTGACGGCCGCACGATCCCCACTATCAAGGGACATTCGCAATGCGAGAGGTGCCGGCCGGGATTTTGCAGTTACAATTACGCTGAACAATTACGTGAAACTGCCCCGGCCGGCAAATCTGCGGCCTCAGGAGATGCGGCGGACCTGAGTATCTCGCAGAGCTGTCGCACGCGGAACAGCGGACGGCCAACCACATAAACCGTTCCAGAGGGCGACAACTGCGCACGTTCTTAAAGTTATGACACCGCGACTATGTGAACGTGAAGCAATTGTCCCCGTAATTCATCGAGTCCAAACATTTCAGAACGGTCGTTCCAGTGTCATATGCGTGACGCACTCGAGTTCACTGAGATGACGAACCCAGTTGCATCGCCCAATCGCCGGTCCGTCGTGACCCCGCGAATGACGCGATCGATCCGCCCGTCAGGCTGAAACGGTTCTCACGAACCGAACCCTTGATAGCGAGCCCGGCCCTTGATCCTGAACGGGGATTTTGACGGCGGGCCTTTTCGGCTGTACCGGATCGATCGGCACATCAGACGCGCCGAGGCCGCATTAGCATCGGCAGACGGCAGCACTATAGGTGAAATGGCTCCTCCCCTCCTGCAACTCAAAGACATTGCCCTCACGTTTGGCGGCACGCCGCTGCTCTCCAGTGCGGAGTTTTCCGTCGGAACTGGAGAGCGGGTGTGCCTGGTCGGCCGTAACGGCTCCGGCAAATCAACCCTGCTGAAAATTGCAGCCGGGCTCGTCGAGCCCGATCGCGGCTCCGTCTTCGTGCAACCTGGTGCCTTGGTGCGCTACCTGCCGCAGGAGCCCAATCTCGCCGGCTTCGAAACGACGTTGGCTTATGTCGAAGCCGATCACGTCCCAGGCTACGACAACCATACGGCCAGCTATCTCCTCGAGCAACTGGGACTCACAGGCAAAGAACATCCAGCCGACCTTTCCGGCGGCGAAGCACGCCGGGCCTCGCTCGCGCGCGTGCTGGCGCCCTCCCCCGATATCCTTCTGCTCGATGAGCCAACCAATCACCTGGACCTCACCACCATCGAATGGTTGGAGCGCGACCTTGACGCCCGGCGTACCGCCCTGGTGATTATCAGTCACGACCGGCGCTTTCTCTCGAACCTGTCGCGCTCAACCGTTTGGCTCGACCGCGGATGCACGCGACGCATCGAGCGGGGCTTCGCCCATTTCGAGGAATGGCGCGATATGTTGCTGGCGGAGGAGGAACGCGAACAGCACAAGCTGGACCGCCGGATCGTCGCCGAAGAACATTGGATGCGCTACGGTGTCACTGGCAGGCGCAAGCGCAACGTGCGCCGGGTCGGCCAGTTGCAGGCACTGCGAGAGCAGCGCCGCACCTATCGCGCCGCCGCCGGCAACGCCACCATCACCGCCGGCTCCGCGGCGCTGTCGGGCGCGCTGGTCATCGAGGCCGTCGGTGTCGGCAAGAGCTACGACGATCGCCCGATCGTCAGCGACTTCTCAATCCGCATCCAGCGCGGTGACCGCATCGGCATCGTTGGACCCAATGGGAGCGGCAAGACAACCCTGATCAACATCCTGACCGGCAATTTGCCACCGGATGGCGGCTCTGTACGCCTCGGTGCGAATCTCGCCATCGCGACGCTCAATCAGCATCGGGACAGTCTTGATCCGAACATCACCGTCGCCGAAGCGCTGACCGGCGGCCGCGGCGATACGGTGATGGTCAACGGGCAGGCCAAACACGTCGTCAGCTACATGAAGGATTTTCTATTCGCGAGCGAACACGCGCGCACACCGCTCGGCAAGCTTTCCGGCGGTGAACGCGGCCGCCTGATGTTGGCGCAAGCACTCGCCAAGCCGTCAAACCTGCTGGTCCTCGACGAGCCGACTAACGATCTCGATATGGAGACTCTCGATGTTCTCGAGGAGATGCTCAGCGAATATCCCGGGACGGTCTTGCTCATCAGCCACGATCGCGATTTTCTCGATCGGTTGGTGAGCGGCGTGATTGTACCCGAAGGAAGCGGGCGCTGGATCGAATATGCGGGCGGCTACAGCGATATGATGATTCAGCGCGGCTCTGATCTGACACGCGAGAGCCGGAAGGCGGAACCTCAGAAAACCACCAAGGAACCTCCTTCGATTGCACCTGGACCGCAGCCCGCGAAGCGGCGAATGACGTTCAAGGACAAGCACGCGCTGGAGGCCCTGCCCAAGACCATCGCGGCGCTCCAGGCAGAAGCTGATGCGCTGCAGACACGGCTCGACGATTCCCAATTCTATGGGCGAGATCGCGCCGAATTTGAAAAAGTCACCGCCGCACTTGCAAAGCTCCAGCACGATATTGCCGCGGCGGAGGAACAATGGCTTGAACTGGAAATCCTGCGCGAAGAACTCGCCGGCGCCTAAGCCCGTCACTCAGGGACATAGACCCAAAGGTCGACTTGAACACGCGCGTCTGGAATGGGCAGCCAAGGAACTTCCGTCGGAGACAGCGGCAGTGGTGCGTGATCGAGAGCATCGTCCCAAACCTCGATGGCCGCGGGCAGATCAGCCAGATCGGTGTGAAATTGTTGGATGCGAACGGCATTGCGCAGGGACGTTCCGGCTGAAGCACAGATCGCCTCGGCTTGGCGGATAATCGATCTCAGCTCCGCCTTGATCGGAATTCCATAGAACGGCTGCCGTTGATCCACTTTGGCCTCCTCGATGAGGCGCCCACCCTCGACCGCCATCAAGCCGGACAGGAAGAGAAGGTCGCCGCACTTGATTGCGGACACGTAGCCGTCGAACGCCGGTTGCTCCGGGCCCCGGATAATCTCACGCTTCGTCTTCCCCTTGGTGGCAAGCGAAATCGTGTTGATTTCGATCCGCAGGTCGTTGATGGCGAAGCCGGGATTTCTGGTTGCGATGATCGTTGTCGCTGGCGGGTTGGTCTTGAAATGCGCAAGCCAAACTTCATTGAAACCAGGAACGTCCTCGCGATCGCTGAGGTAGACCTGCGCCTTTACCACGCTGTCAAGGCTTGCGCCCGCACCCTCCAGCGACGCTTTGAGCTTGCGGCTGATGATGAAGTCGGTTTCGAGCTTGATCGGCCACTGCCGCCACAGCGAGCGCGGATGGCGGACTTCGGGATCGAGCGGGCCTTGATCCTCACGGCGCGCTTCGCCGGTCTGCCCGGGCACAAAGCGGAAGTCGCCGACGCTGAGCGCGGGACTATAACCAGACACGGCGGAAATGTCGTAGCTCGGCTTGAAGGTTTCGTGTTTGACGGTGAGACCGGCGCCCGGCACCGCCGCCATGACCTGGATTTCGATGGTCTGTCCGGTACGCGAAAATCGCTGATGCAAGTTCGACGTCGAGGGCGGAATCTTCGATCCGAACACTTCGTGCCGAACCTCATGATAAGGATGCATCGCACGCTCGGCGGTGTAGTACTGATCGACGCGCACAATGTCCGGTATCCCGGCGCCGACTTCGGCCAACACGTCCTTGATGTTCTGATAGATGCGCCGCGCTTCGCGTTTGTAATGCGATTCGCCATTCAGCGGCCGCTCCGGCTGCACGACCTCGGGCGCAAGGCCGTTGACATAGTCCGTTCCGGCTTGTCCGGACGCGAACACCCAACGGCCTGCCCGCATTCCACGAGCCAGCCTCGCACCCGCGTGAGGGATCGGCACCGGTAGCAGCGGCTCGACAGATATCGGAGCAGATGTACGGCCGTTGCGCGCAGATGATATTTTGGAGCCCGACGGCCGTTTCATGATGTCATTCCTTTCGCTCATGGGGCCTAACGTCGGCCATTCGAAAGGCCGGCATCCTGCGCAAACGCGCGAGTTGGGCAAGGGGCAAGACGTACTCTACACTCAAAAACGCCGACGGTTGCCGCAATGGCGTGCTTGACAGCACAATCCAAGACTTTCAACACTGAAAAATGGTGATTGTCTTGAGCTGGATCGGCGAATGAGCGTTTCCGCGACAGCCGCACACGCAGCCGTTGTCGCTGCCGGCACGCAAGCCACACCTGATCTCGCGACCGAGAGCAGCGTGATTTCGGTCAATCGTGTGGGACACATGTTCCGCAGCAAGGGCCGACGCGTGCAGGCGCTGCTGGAAACCGATCTCCAAATCAAAGAACGCGAGTTCGTCACCGTCGTCGGGCCGTCCGGCTGCGGCAAGTCGACGTTGATGAACTTGATCGTGGGGCTGTTCCCGCCCTCAACAGGCGAAATCCTATACCGCGGCAAGCGCCACGGCGGCGTCAATCGGTCGATCGGCTACGTGACCCAGGCCGATAATCTCTATCCGTGGCGAACGCTGCGCAAGAACATCGAATTTCCGCTTGAACTGCGCGGCGTGCCGGCGCGCGAGCGGCGAGAGCGATCGCAATATCTGATAACCCGGGTCGGTCTCGCCGGGTTCGAGGACTCGTATCCGCACGAGCTTTCCGGTGGCATGCGCCAGCGTGCCAACATCGTCCGCACTTTGGCCTATGAGCCTGAAGTCATTTTGATGGATGAGCCATTCGGACCGCTCGACGCACAGACGCGCTTGATCCTGCAAAACCAATTGCTCGAACTCTGGCAGGAAGAGCGCAAGACCGTCATCTTCATCACGCACGACCTCAGTGAAGCAGTCGCTCTGGCCGACCGGGTGGTGGTCATGTCGGCGCGCCCGGGCCGAATCAAAGCCATCGCCGTCGTGCCCATTCCACGGCCGCGCAACATTTTCGAAATCCACGCGGATGAAAGGTTTCGGAAAACCTACGACGTGCTCTGGGCAAGTCTTGAAGAAGAGGTCTTGAAAGGATCGACGCTGTGTCGACCGCCGACGTGAACGCCACCCCAGGCTATGCCCTGCCGCCCGGCGCCGCGAACGTCGAAGACGACGTCCGCGCATGGGAAGCGCATGAGCGACGCCAGAAATGGAAAGTCGCGATTGCTCGAGTCGTCATTGCGGCCGTCGTGCTGTCATTGTGGGAGTACGGAACGGATCGATGGTTCAATGCGCTTTGGTTCTCCAGTCCGTTGCGCATCGCGAAATTCTTCTGGACATGGGCGCAGACCGATCTGTTTCACCATCTCATCATAACGTTGCGCGAAACCTTCCTGGGCTATAGCGCCGGTACGATGCTCGGCATCATGACCGGTGCGCTCTTGGCGCGATTTGTGTTCGTCGGCAAAGTTCTCGACCCCTTCATACTCGCTATCAATGGCATCCCGCGCATCGCGCTCGCCCCGCTGTTCATCATCTGGTTCGGCATCGGGGAGCCGTCGAAGATCGTGCTCGCTGGAATGCTTTCGTTCTTTCTCTGTTTCTACGCGACCCTTTCGGGCCTTCGCAGCGTCGATCCCGCCTACATTTCGATCGCTCGCGTCATGGGTGCGACCGAGCGGCAAACGTTCTTCAAAGTCGTGCTGCCTGCGGCATCGCCCTGGATCATCACCGCGATGAAGCTCGGTGTACCGTTTGCCCTCGTCGGCGCCATCGTCGGCGAATTCATGGCGGCAACCGGCGGACTTGGCTTTAAAATTCAGCTCTACACGGCGCAGTTCGATACCACCGGCGCAGTGACCGGCGTCCTCGTCCTGATGGTCGTCGTCATTCTATTCAACACCGCGCTTAATCGTCTCGAGTCTCACCTGCTGCGATGGCGGCCGGACGCATCGGGCAGCACGAGTTCGGATGTCAGCTAAGATAAGGAGAACCGATCATGTCTAAGTCCCGCGCCCTTCCGGGCCTATCACGCCGCGCCTTTGCGATCGGCGCCGCAACGGTCGCCACGATCGGCGCGCCGGCAATTGTGCGCGCGCAGGGACTCACCAAGATCAAGATCACCCAGCCGGCGGAAAGCCTCAGCTACATGCCGATCTATGTCGGCCGGGCGAAAGATTACTTCAAAGAGGCCGGCATCGAGCTCGAGCTCGTCGTCACCCGCGGCGACGGGCCGGACGTGCAGGCGCTGCTGGCGAAGGAAGTCGAGTTTGTCGCAACCCCGCCGCACCATCTCTACAATCTCTATCTGCAAAACCAGAAGCTCCTCGGTATCTGCGGCGTCCTCGGCCGCTGCGGCACCAACATGGTCGTTTCCAAGGCGGCGGCCGCGGAGCGCAATGTGACTGAGGATTCGCCGTTCGATAAGAAGCTCGCCGCCTTGAAAGGCCTGACGTTCGGCGTGTCGACGCCCGGCTCGCTGACCTACAACATGGGACTCTATTACATCCTTCGCGCCGGCCTCAAACCTCAGGAAGACGCCAAGGTCGTCGGCACCGGCAATGGTACGGCGGCTCTTGCGGCCATGAGCAACAACATCGTCAATGCATCGATGTTCCCGTCGCCGACGGCCGACGAGGCTGTTTCGCGCGGCTTCGCCGTCTGGCTGATCAACAACACGCGCGGTGAAGATCCCGATCTCAAGGAATTTCTGCACGCCGTGATCTACGTGCGGCCGGACTATCTCAACGACAACACCGATCTGTGCAAACGCATGGTCGCCGCGATCGTCAAGAGCGAAGAGTGGATCAAATCAAATTCCGCAAACGACGTCGCCAAGGCGATCCGGCCGTTTTTTTCGTCGCTCGACGAGACCGTTTTCGCAAGCGCTGTCGGCAATGTCCGAGAGGCCGTCATCCCCGACGGCAAGATGACCGCGGCCGGATCCGCCGCCTATCAGAAGGTGCTGATGATGACCGGCGCGCTCAAGGCGCCCGTCGCCTTTGACGCTGTCTTCACCAACAAATATTTGCCGAGTTGAAACAAAATAAAAGGGAAAGGAAACGGTTGATGAGCGTTATCGAGGATAAGGTCAAGGCGACGGGATATGCGCTGCCCGAGCCGTTCAAGTTTCCAAAGCCCAACCGGACCGGCTGTGTCGTCGTCGGCTCGATCATCTATGCATCGGGCCACGGCCGCAACATGACCGGCCCCAACGTCAAAGCCAAAGGCAAAGTCGGCCGCGACGTCACCATCGAGGAAGGCTATGCCACCGCGCGCGCCGTGGCGCTCTCGATCCTTGCAAGCCTGAAGCAGGAACTCGGCGACCTTGATCGCGTCAAACGCGTCATCAGGCTTTATGGCATGGTCAATGTCGCGCCGGGATTCGATCGCATGCCCGAGGTCATCGATGGGGCGTCGGATTTTTTCTATGACCTGTTCGGTCCCGAAGCCGGAAAGCACGCCCGAACTGCCGTGGGCATGGCCGAACTGCCGCATGGCATTGCGGTTGAGATCAATGGTGAGTTCGAGCTGAAAGCGTGATCGTTGGAAACTTGCTTCTAAAATTCCTCGAGAATACGTCCGTAGCCGTACACGCGATCATCGATTCCGGTTCGCCGTAAAGCATCCCAATAGGTCACGGTGTTGATCGCCAGCACCGGCTTGCCGAACCACCGCTCCGAACTCTGCCGCGATCACCGCGGCCTGAAGCGCTGTGCCGACCTGAAGCAACGCATCCACATCCGGACCATTAAGGTTCTTGAGCGCGGTCCGGATTTCGGAGGCCGGCACTTGGGCGATGGCGCG
Organism: uncultured Alphaproteobacteria bacterium; assembly: GCA_963759705.1. Lineage (GTDB taxonomy): Bacteria > Pseudomonadota > Alphaproteobacteria > Rhizobiales > Xanthobacteraceae > BOG-931. Next base: position 275,869 of record CAVXAK010000021.1, on the reverse strand, counting down.
CGGCGTCGCACACTTCAATCCAACAAGCCGGACGATTTCGAAGCCGGCTTCGCTCAGATAGAGGCGCACCATGTCGTCGCCACGCGGCTGATGCGGAGTTAGCACCGCAATCCGTTTCGCACCGAACGCTTTCAGCGCGGCAACCGAGGCCGTCGAGCCCAAGGATATGCCGACGCTGGCGCGAGCGGTGAGCTCTTGCTGGAACTTTTCGGCCGGCGCAACGCCGCCCCAAAAGGTCTCGAGCGCGATCCCCATGATGAGATGGTCAAGGCCGGCTGTCATAATCTGGTCGATCGCGGTTCCGATGCCCTCGCGCATATCCTGCATGTGCTCGAAAAAGGCCTGCTCCGTATTGAGCGGCCGCTCCTTGATGGTCGAGCGCGCCGTGTGATTGGTCACGCCGCGCGGGCGCAGTGGTTCGCACTCCGGTTGTACGGTCGTGTTGGTCGACGGCACCACGATGCCGATGCGCTTACGAAACCCCAGTGTGTCGGGCACGGCAGATATCCTCGTTTGTTTGAGAGCAAGATTGCACGGCAAGACATTGTGTCACAAGCAAACGATCAAACTTACTGACATCAATGCGCTAAGCGGCCCTTCTGGCACGAAATGTGTATTCGAACGACTGTCAACATTCTCCGCGAGGCTTTGAACGAATGACAACGCGACGACAGTTTTTGGCCGGTATGGCAGCAATAACGGCGGCAAGCCGAAGTATACCCGCTCGCGCCGACGCGTGGCCGCAGCACGTGGTGAAAATCATCATGCCCTTCGCCCCTGGGGGCAATAGCGACATCCTGGGACGCCTGATTGGACAGCGCCTTGGTGAACGCCTCGGACAGCAATTCATAGTTGAAAATCGGCCAGGCGGGATGGGTGCGGTCGCAGCAGAAGCCGTCGCGCGTGCGCCGGCTGATGGGTACACGCTATTCTGGGCTGCGCTGCCACAGATCGCGATTTTCCCGGCGATGACCAAAGTAAGCTACGATCCGGTGAAGGATTTTGCTCCGATCAGCGATGTCGGTACCAATCCGTTCGTGCTGGTGGTCCATCCATCCCTGCCAGTGTCGACAATGAAAGAGTTCGTCGACTACGTGCAGTCCCAACCGGGCAAGCTCAGCTATGCGAGCGGCGGCACCGGCACGCTGAGCCACCTCTCCATGGTGTTGCTGATGGAACGCGCGGGTCTCGATATGATCCATGTCCCGTATAAAGGCGGCGGCCCAGCGCTGCCTGATGTCATTGCGGGCCAGGTCAAGATTTATTTCGGCAACCTCTCCGAGATCATTCCGCAGGTGAAGGCGCACACGTTGCGGCCGATCGCGGTATCGAGCGAAGAGCGCACGACGCAACTCCCGGATGTACCGACCGTCAGCGAATCCGGCTTTCCGGGTTTTCGCACCGTCACCTGGAACGGGCTGATGGCACCAACGGGTACGCCGAAGGACGTCATTGACAAGGTCGCGCGCGAAGTCGCGCTCGCGGTCAAGCAACCAGCGATCGCCGAACGCCTCTATGCTCTCGGCGTCGATCCGCTCGGGGATACTCCGGAGCAGTTCGCTGCGACCGTCGCCGCGGATATTCCAATGTGGGCCGAGGCGGTCAAAATTTCCGGCGCCACCATCCAGCAGTAAGATCGCCCTCGCAGATAGTCAGGGCGACGCATTTGGCGAACAGGACCCGTTTTGCTGATTGGCTTGCACTCGACCCGCTGGCGCGACGAGCTGCGGCCGCGATTGGCGCCGAGCGGGCAAGGCTTCTTGAGCCGCGGCTTCACGCATACGTCGCGCTCGCTCATCCGCTGCAGGCGGCTTCCCATTGGCCACTCGCCGGCATGCCGTACGCCGCAAAGGACATCTTTGCCACGACCGGCCGGCGACCAACGTGCGGGCTTAATCGCGGTATCGATATCAGTTTTCCCGGCAATGCTGAGGTTCTGCGCCTCCTTGATCAAGCAGGCGGCATCCGCATCGGCTTCTGCACGATGACCGAGCTTGCCTATCAGCCGTCCGGGTATAGTCGGGCTTCGGCCGGCGGCGCGAAATCCATGGAATATCGATTTTATCCCCGGCGGATCGTCGTCCGGATCGGCCATCGCCGTCGCCAGCGGTTCGGCATTTTTTGCACTGGGATCGGACACCGGCGGCTCAGTGCGGATTCCGGCCCACGCCTGCGGCGTGACCGCGTTGAAGCCGACATTTGGACGCGTTTCCACGGAGGGCGCGATGGCGCTGGCGCCCACCTTGGATACGATCGGCTTATTGGCGCGAAGTGCCGCCGAATTGGCTGCGCCCGCTGCCATCCTGCTCAAACAGACCGGTGACACCCGTCCGATCGAGCGTGTTGTCGTGCTCGGCGATCTGCTCGCCGCGGCCGAACCGGCGGTGCGGAGCGCCTGCGAGGCCGGGATCGAAGTTATCGCGGCGACGGGCGCGCAAGTCGCACGGCGCGATGCCGCTCCCGCGATCGAGGCGATCGACAAAGAAGCGCTCAAGCTCCTTCAAGGCGAGCCAACGCGAGTTCATCGTGCACTTCTCGACGATGCAACGATCGATCTCATTCTGCGCAGGCGTTTTGCCAAAGGACTTGCCGTCGACGATGCCGCACTGGCCGCGGCGCGAGCGGCGCGCCCCGTTCTCGCCGAACGCTTCCTTGAACATGTTCTTGCCGGAGCGGACGCCGCGCTTCTTCCCGTCATGCCGATCCGCACGCCGCCGCGCACCATATGCGACCCGACATCGGATGTTTTCGATGCGCGCACGCTCTACCGGCTCAGCCAGTGGACGCGGTTCGTCAACATGCTCGGATTTCCGGCGTTGGCGGCGCCTGCAGGTTTCGACGACCGCGGCCTGCCGGTTGGACTGCAGATTGTCGGACGCCCCGATTTCGACCTCGCCCTGATCGCGCTCGTCCAGGCGATGCAATCGCTGACCGATTGGCATGGGCGTATTCCTGCCGGCATCGCCGATCTCGGCGCCGATGCTAAGATGCTCCAATGACACGGCCGGCGCCATCGACCGCACTCTCGCATCTGCGCGTTCTCGATCTCACGCGCGTGCGCGCCGGTCCGACTTGCTGCCGTATCCTTGCCGATTTTGGCGCCGACGTGGTCAAGATCGAAGCGCCGCCCGGCGTCGATCCCAACGAGACCATGAGCGGCGCCCGCGACGGCTACGACATGGTCAATCTGCATCGCAACAAGCGATCGCTCACACTCAATCTCAAGGAGCCCGATGGCGTCGCCGTCTTCATGCGGCTCGTTGAGACCGCCGACGTCGTGGTCGAGAATTTTCGGCCCGACGTGAAGGATCGTCTGGGCATCGGTTACGAGGCGCTGCGGACTGTCAATTCGCGCATCATCCTGGCATCGATTTCCGGCTTCGGCGAAACCGGCCCCTATCGCACGCGAGCCGGTTTCGACCAGATCGCCCAGGGCATGGGCGGCTTGATGTGGGTCACGGGCATGCCGGGACAAGGCCCGATGCGCGCCGGCATCGCGGTCGCGGACTCCTCTGCCGGTGTCTATGCGGCTACGGGCATCCTGATCGCACTTGCCGAGCGTGAGCGTTCTGGCCTCGGGCAGTGGGTGCAGACCTCATTGCTTCAGGCGCAAATCGCCATGATGGACTTTCAGGCCGCACGCTACCTGGTCGACGGCGAAGTGCCGCCGCAGGCCGGCAACGACCACCCCTATTCGACTCCCATGGGTGTGATCGCCACCGCGGACGGGTACATCAATATCGGTGTTGGCGGCGACGGTCAGTGGCGCGCGCTGTGCGCGGCGATTGAGCGAACCGATCTGTCGCAGCATCCCGATTATGCGACGCAGACGGCACGTTTTCGCAACCGGCCGGCGTTGATGCGCCTTCTTGGCGAGATTTTTCGCAACCGCACCTCCGCCGACTGGCTGCAGGTGCTGGAAGCCAACCAGGTGCCCGCCGGTCCAATCTACAAGGTCGACGAAGTATTCGCCGATGAACAGGTGAAACATCTCGGCATCGCGGTGCCGGCCCATCATCCGACACGCGGTGACATCCGCATTGTCGGACAGCCACTGGCGCTGTCGCGCACGCCGGCCGGGATTGCCACCATGACCCCCAATGCCGGCGAGCACACCAACGAGGTCTTGCGCGAAGCCGGCTATTCCGACACTGAGATCATGGCGTTGCGAAAAAAGAACGTGGTGTGATTATGCCCCATTTGACGACCGACGATGGCATCAAGCTCTACTACGAGGAAACCGGTTCAGGCCTTCCTATCGTCTTCGTGCACGAATTCGCCGGCGACTACCGCTCCTATGAAGCTCAGGTCCGATATTTCAGCCGCGCTTACCGCTGCATAACCTTCAATGCCCGCGGCTATCCGCCCTCTGACGTGCCCGACGATGTCGAGCGCTACTCGCAGGACCGCGCGCGCGATGATATTCGCGCCGTGCTCGACGCGCTGAAGATCGACAAGGCGCACATCGTCGGCCTGTCGATGGGCGGCTTCGCCACGCTGCACTTTGGATTCACCTATCCGCAGCGCACCCTTTCCCTGGTGGTGGCAGGCTGCGGCTACGGAGCTTCACCCGACAAGCGCCAGCAATTCGTCGAGGAGTCCGAGGCCGCCGCCAAACGGTTCGAAGAGCTCACCATGGCCAAAGCGGCCGAAGGCTACGCGCTGGCGCCGTCGCGCGTTCAGCTCCAGAACAAGGACCCGCGGGGATGGCGCGAGTTCGCCGATCAGCTCGCGCAACACTCAACCAAGGGTTCGGCAATGACCATGCGCGGCGTGCAGAAGCGTCGGCCGTCGCTGTTCGATCTCACCGACAGGATCAAAACCATCAAGGCGCCGACCTTGATCATGTCAGGCGATGAGGATTTCGCCTGCCTTGCGCCTGGGCTGATGCTGAAACAAACCATTCTCACCTCGGCGCTGGTGGTGATTCCCAATACCGGTCACACGATCAACCTCGAAGAACCGGCGTTGTTCAACAGCGTCATCTCCGATTTCCTGCAAAGCGTCGACAGTGGCGCCTGGCGGCCGCGCGATCCGCGGGCAATGTCGGCCGCAATTCTGGGAAAGTAGTCGCGGGCGAGCGCGGGCGAACGCAGCGTAATTACTCGATCGCTTCGGCGCTCCGCAGCATCGCAATCAGCGAACTGCGGCGAACGAATTCGTGATGCTGCTTCGGATCGTCGGCGATACGGCGCAAGTTGTCGAGATTTTGCCGCCGCTTCTCCGGATCCCGCTCTTCGAGCGTGCGCTTGTTGGCAATCGATTGGGCCTGCACATACTCGATGGCGGTGAGCCGGCGTTGCCGATCATAGCGGTCGAGCAGCGGATCGGGCTCCGCGCCCTGCCAAATCTGGTTGAGCTTGTCCGCGAGATTAAGGCCATCCTGAAAACCGCTGTTCATGCCCATGCCGCCGATCGGATTGTTGACGTGGGCGGCGTCACCCGCGAGCATGATGCGCCCGGCGCGAAAGCCGCCGGCGACGCGCTGATGCACGGCGTACATGTTGCGGTGGACGATCTCATAGGGCGCGCCCGCCGGCAGGCATTCGGCAAAACGCGCCTGGATCCATTCGTCGCTCATGACCTCGTCGTCGCTCTCCTCCGCCTTCGCCGGGAACAGGCAGCGCCATAAACCCTTGAAATCCTCGCCCGGAACTTTCATCAGCGAGACCCAGCGATCCGGGTGGGCGCAATAGTTGCGGAGCCGAAATCCCATCGCCGCGCCGAAGTCGAACGGCACGCCGATGATGTTAAATTGTTCCGGCCAGGTGAAGCCCTCGAACGACACGCCGATTGACTTGCGTACGATACTACGGCCGCCGTCGCAGCCGATCAGATAACGGCCGCGATGAACTTCGACGCTGCCGTCTTCCATCTGCACCGAGGCTTCGACGAAGTCTGCCTCTTGATGAACCGCGACAACCTCGGCCGGGCGCACCATGGTGAATTCAGGCACCTTTTCGGCAGCAGCGAGCGCCACGTAAACCGTGCGGTGCTGCTCGAGCTGGATCACGTAAGGGTGCTCGCTTTCGTCGGCGAGTACGCTGTAGTCGAATTCGGCGACGACCTCCTGCGTCACCCGATCGCGCCATTGAAAAATCGGCGACGGCAATCCCAGCCGGAGAATTTCGCCGGTCAGACCCAGGTCTTCGAAGAGATCGAGCGTCGAGGGCTGCAGCGTGGCGGCGCGATGATCCTCAGCCGGCTTCGGCAGCCTATCGAAAACAGTGACGGGAATGCCGTACTTTGCAAGCCGCAGTCCGGTCACGCTGCCGATGGGTCCGCCGCCTGCAATCAAAACGCGATTCATTTCAGTCATAGACGCTTCACTTGTGAGCTGCGTTTGGGATGAGAGCCACGCCGCGGTTTTTGGAGTTCACCGTTCGACGTGCGCCGGCGACGCGAGACGATGAAGAACCATAAGTTCGGCGCAGCAGCCGAAGGACGCTTGCGAGCCATCATGTGATGTGACACTAGCGACTGTCATTCCCTCTCGCAAATGCGAGCCCCGCCAACAGCATCACGGGACAGTATGAGCACCGAATTCGCGCGCTTTACGCTTGCCTCGCCCGACGACCTCGCCGACTTCGAAGCCGCACTCGCAAAGTTCGCACCACGGCGGGTGCAAAAGCTCGCACTGTTTTTTCGTGTCCCGGGCGAATATGAGGACGGCTCGCGCGAAAAGGCGCGCGCCGCCGTCGATAAGCTTCTGGCACGTCACGCTTTGGCCGATCACGCCGAGATGATCACCGTGGTCGGCTGCGAAGGCGCGACCACGCCCTGCGCTTATGTCTTCGCCGATGTGAAAGATGGCGCAGCAGGCAGCGCCGAGAAGCGGTTGGCGATCGGTTTGGCGCGCGGCCATCCGCCCTCGGACGACGAACTCGACACCGCTGCGTTTGCGCTCAAGATCGCCGAACTTGTTGGCGCGGCGTTGACGGACGGCGACATGACGGCGGAAGACGCCACTACCGTCTTCGTGAATACGCCTTCACCCACCACCGGCGACAAGGCGGCGCGCGGCCGCCGTGCACGCGCCGTTGCCGCCCTTGGGACCGGCATCGCCTTGGGTGAGATCGCGCCGGATCGTGTGACCGACAAGACGATCGGCACCGACCATTCGCTTTACACAAGCCGCGTCCAGACCTTCACCGGGCCGACGGTGAAGCAGGTCGAAGTTATCGTGCTCGGCAACCGTGCCGGCATCGGCGGCCACTACGTCGCGTGCAGCACGCTGACGAACGACTTGCTCGACGTGCGCCCGCTCAAGCGCCTCTTGATCGATGCGGGATTGAGTCTCGATGCGGACGGCGAACTTGCCGAACCAGAACGCGTTGTCACGGCGTTGATCAAATCCGGCGTGCCGGGGAACGGACATGTGCTCGGCGAGCCCACTGTGATTTTCGCGGGCGGTCTGCCGCCGGAAAAGCACGTGCGCGCTGCGCAGTCCGGAGTGTTCGGCGCTGTTCTGAAAACGACGTGCATGTTCAATACCTACGATCCGATCCAGCAGGCGCCGGTCGGCGGCTCGCAGGCGTGCTGCGTCATTCGCGTTTCGTAGGGTCTACGCTTGATACGACGAACGCGTCGTAAATCTGGTGGATTGCTGCGGACGGATCGAATTCTTTTTGCGGCTGTTGAAGCGCGTCGACGCATTGATGGACATTGCGCACGCGACCGTGTCAGTCGCGATACTCGAATTGACGATGCCCCTTCCCGCGGTGTCGCTTACGGGACCGCTGTCCGGATACGCACAATGGATTTGACTGCAGCGCTGATCGCTATTTTTCGCGGAGAGCGTCACCTGCGTGCTTCGAGCGTCGATCCAAGCCCCCTCGCCGATCCTTATTTGACCGCCGCTCGCCGATTAATCGCTTTTCCGCTTCCGATCGCGTATCGGCGACACGCCGCCGATCCTGCCCCGCCCGTCTATCGAAAGTCGATCGCCTATCATCCTCGGCCATTGCTGAACCTCCGATTGCGACCTTTATATCGACGTCTCGTAAACAGGTTGTAAAAAGCGAGACGACCATCTTTTCCGAGAATGGCGATGTCAGGGCTTGTAAAAAAGCGCAGCAACCCTGCGGCCCCGGCGATCGATAGAGCAAGGTCAAGCGCTGAGGGCGCCGCACCTCTCACCGAAAATAGCAATCAAATAATTTGAATTTTAAAGCCTGCGTTTACAAACTGTAAAAATCACGAGCGCACAATTTTTGGGAAGGGCGATACGTAAAGTCGATGTTGATCGGCGCGCTCATGATGCGAACCGCGGCCGTTGCGTTGGCCGCCCTTGCGGCCATCGATTTTCTGATGTTCGGGGGTGCATACACCCACCTCCTGGAACAGGTGGCCTCCGCGTTCCTTAATCAGGCGCTCTGACCGCTCCGGCACCAGACCGCGCCGCTCGACCAGACCCCGACACGCGATCAAACCCTCTAAAATCCAGGACCCAATCTTCCCGTTTTTTCCTCCTTTTGCACAAGCGCGTGGTGTACGCTGCTGTTGCGTGTTCGCCGGATTTCGGTACGGCGTGCACTGCCAACACTTTAGAGATGCAAAATAGGGAGGATGACATGGAGGCCATCATGGCACTCGGCTTCTTGGTAGTTATTTGGGCCCTGGTAATTTGGGGAGCCAGCGTATTCAACCACAACGTCAAATGAATAGTTCGTCGGTTGGCACGTTCGCTTTTTCCACTCGCGCTACCAACACTGATGTCGCGGCGACCGGACCCGTTCAATACTCCTGCGGTCCCACTATTCTTCAAGCAGAGAACTGGGCAGCTTGAAGTGTTGATGTTCGTTCGGGCGCGGGTCGAATAGCTTTGGGCTCCCTGAGCCTGCGCATTTGCTATTGGCGGCATAGTGCTCGGAAAACCGAGACCCCTCGTACAATGCACGCGCGTGCGCGAACACATGCCGACGGCCTGCTTTATTAACATGGAGCCGAACCATCTGTTGGCAGATCGGGCATTGTGTCGTGAGAGGGTGAAGCCGCCGCCCGCCGAGGAGCTTGAAGAATTCAACCACCCATACCAACAAGTGCCGCATCTTCCCCTCCTCCTGAGCGGAGCTATAACACACTTGGTGTCAAAAATCCTTCCAGATCGCCCAGCCTTCCATGGTTTGACTTGCACCATCCACGGCGACGATCCCCGCCATCATATATGGGCGACGCCTACACAGATCCCGGCAGGAGCATCACGCGACGTTTTCCTGAGTTAGGACGTACCCCGATTTATTCCGTTCAGAGGCGAACGCAGCTCGCAGTGCCAGAACGAACGACGGCACGATGAACAGCGGCCCGAATGCCAGGCCGGTCAGATGTCCAAGCGCCGCCGCGAAAAGAGGCAACAGGAGCAGCAGGCCACAGGCGACCTGCAGCGCTCGGGCGAAACCATAGAGGACGACGGGCTGCTGCCAAAGCCAGGCGACGACGATTCCACCAATCACCAGGTCGTAATCTTGCAGATAGGGTGTTGCCAAAAATGTGCCGAGTACGAGCACCGCATTTCTGATGGCCGCCGGCAAATCGCGACGCCACACGACCACAACCGCCAGACACGCGAGTGCGGCAAAAAGCGCTTGCAATGTGTAAGCCATTTCAATTGAAGCCCCGAGCCGTCGCGCAGCCACGAAAACCGAGACAAAGCGATGCCAGACCCCGCTGCCATCCTCGAGAATCACCTGGCGCAAGAGTGCGAGATTATTCGCGTAATGTACCCATGGTTCTACACCGAACAGCAGCACGCTGACGCCCACCAACAAACACAGCGTGACAGCAGCCGAAGCCATCGCGCGCCATTGCCGACCAGCCAAGAGCGCCACCGGCAAGAGCAACGCAAGTTGCGGCTTGACAACAAGAAGACCGAAAAGAACGCCAGCAAGTGTAGGCCGGCGGTCGAGCAGCATAAGCCCGCCACCGATGAGCGCCGCGGTCCACGCGCCATTCTGCCCGCCAACCGCATTAATAAACACCGCGGGCGTGCCAAGCGCCAACAGCGTTGCGCCTCCACTTGGCATCGCCAAACGCAACGCGCGATAAAAGCCATACCAGCTTGCTCCCAACCACACGAACAGAGCCGGCACGTATGGGATGAGTGCGAGTGGCGCCGTCAGCGCCAGCAGCACCGGCGGATAGCTGTAATGATAAAAGTCGATGGGCGCGCCGGCGATGCTTTGCTCGAAGGCATGGAAACCGCTGAAGTCGTAGACCTGCGACGCGCGGCCATGCAACGCGAGAAAACCGCCCGACCAAAAATTGATAAAATCGTCGCCGAACGGTCGCCCGGCGCCGTTTGTCAGGTGTTGGCGCGTCTGTTGCCAGAGATCGACGAGATAGACGCAAGCTGCGACTGCGACATAGCTGCGGGCCACGACGTGGGCGAGGTGGGGGATAGGAGCAGCCCGCATGGTCGGCATAAAGCGGTCGTCGGCGTCTCTATCCAACCCCATGATGTCCAAGCGGAGTGCGTAGGATTTGGACCGTCCTCGGGCAGACACTTGACGCTGAAATGGGCCGACGCTTCCAACGACAAGCGTCGCCGGAGTGACGCCAATTGCGGCGATGACGTAATCGATCGATGCGGCAGGCATATTCGGGCAAAAAACCCGCAAGTGCAGGCCAAAGTAGCCCGTTCATAACCAAGCCTTTCGGACGGTTCTCTCTCGGAGCTAACCCCGAAATCACTGCGAACACGTTAAAATCGATCTTAACCGGCGAGTCCGCTCCCGCGCCCAGAGTCATCCCCGGGCGGGATTAGCTTCGAATGAGGCAGGCGCCTAGCACCGTTCATCTCGCCGAGGGGTCACCAGCGATCTGACCGGGCCGTTACCGCCGGACCCAGGCGACAACTCACCTGCTGAAGCGGGCTTAATCCCCGCGGTCCGGCTCTGAAACGGAACAGGCCTGCGCGCCTTTGATGGTGGTCGCTTGCTCGGCAAGTCTTTGCCAAGTTTGGGCCATTTCGACGAAAAATGCCTTTAACCGGGAGTTCTTCGCTTGTGCGCGCTTCTTGAAGGCATCGCGCTGAGTATCGCCGATACTCCTTAGAGGCCGCCATCTCGCATACTCCTCCCGTGAAGCGCTGATTACGTCAACTGAACTCAGGCGACTTTTGTTCCATCGATACTGGCTAGTGTTAGTTCTCCAAACGCTGGAGCTTCGGGACTTACGGTTATGCCAAGTGCCGCTCTCGCGGACTTGCCAATTCCGAGACTACGGCGACATCGACAGTCATACCGAGATAACTGCCGGGGGCGCCGACGAAGCTACCGCTGATGGGCACGGCCTGGCTAATGTCACGGGTCACGGCAACTCGGATCAAATCCTTGCCGCCGCTTGTGCCGTTGGTCGGATCATAGGCGATCCAGCCGGAACCGGGAATATAGATGTCAGCCCAAGCGTGCGTTGCGCCGACGCCGACCGTGGCCGGCGAACCGGCATCGGCGGAAGCCCGATAGAGATAGCCCGTCGTCACGCGCGCGCCGAAGCCGAGGCTGCGGGCGGCTTCGATGAAGAGGACAGCGAGATCGCGGCAGGAGCCCCAGCCGCGGATGAGCGTCTCAACGGGAGTTTGCGTGCCCTCGGTTTCGCGACTTTGATAGAAAATCTGGGCCTTTACACCGTTATTCAAGTCGGCCAACAGCGCCGACGTATCGGTCGGATTGCTCCGCACGAAACCGCGCGCCCAGGCCCCGAGCCGGTCGTTGGGATCGGGATACTGGCGTTCCAGCATGCGGCCGAGGTCGATGCGATCATCCGCGGAATAGACGAACGGATAGCGTGAGGCGGCCGGGGTGATCTGGAACGGCGGCCGTTCAGCGGCATAGGTCTCGAGCACGAGGTCGCTCTCGATGCGCAATTCGGCCGCCGGATGCGAGAATGACGCGATGGCGACCGAGTTGCCGAACACATCATGCATCCAGCGCACCGCCGCCGGCGGCGAGAAAGTCAAATTGGTTTTGATCAAGCGAAGATCGTGGCTGTCGCGTGGCCGCAGCATCAATCTGTGATCGCCCAGCGCGACCGGGCGGCTATAACGATAGATCGTAGTGTGCCGCACATTGAGAATAGTCATCGGCGCGCCCTCGATCGTCGCCGATCGTTACGAAGGTCGGTGCGCGATATCGGATCAGTTTTTGTCGTGGCTCATCTCCGACTCGGATCGTGCGCTCGCCGGCGCTGTTCGCGGCAATGCTGCGTCACGATCCTGCGTGTCCTGAAGATCACGAGGATCGATCGCCACCATCTCCACCGCAGACGCATGCGATTCCGCCGGCACGAAGATCATGGTTGCCACACGGCGATAAACCGGAAACGATAATTCTTGGATGAGTTCTTCGTCCGTCACGACCCGATATTCTCCGGCCGCCGACATGCGATCGACGCCCTTTAACAGGAACGGATGTACGAAGGTTACAGTTTTGCTGGTCGTTCGCGTCGTCATGGAAGGAACCGGGCTAGGGATGGAGAGTCGTCAGAAATCAGCATGGAGACAAAGACGATCAAGACCGCCGCTGAGACAAAGTAGCCCACTTTGATTGCGAAACCGGCAGTTCCGTCGCTCGGCGTCATGATTGATTCCCTTTTATTTTGGCGACGCTCGCTATTCGCAGAGTGTAAAGCAAGAGAGCGGAGCGGCGTTCTGTCTCACAGTGTCGCGATCTTTGTGCTTGTGCAGAAACCGGGCGATCTGTCCTCTTAGCTCGGCCGTAGCCAACAGTTCCCCCATTGATCCGGCAGTATCAAAGAACTCACGCCGGAGTTTGGTGGGGATGGTGTTCCACTGCATGATGACCGCGGCGCCGAGACAACGAAGAACATGCTCTTCTTCCGCGGCGAGGGTGGCATCGTCGGCCTGCTCTTCGTCCAACGCCTGGAGCGTTTTGTCGGGATTGCCCGCCGCCCGCGCTTCATTCTCGGCAAGCGAACTGAACCCGTCGCTTAAATCTTGGTATTTGCGAACTTGGCTGGGATCGGTGGAGCCCTTGCCGGGTTCACGATATTCGTCTGACTTGGCGCGATATGTTTTGTGGCGAACATTGGAGGCCTCATTTGTGCGGTTCTCGGTCGTTCAGCGACAGACGCGCGGCAGGTGATCCGTTCTTGTTCGCACACAATTCTGTTCTGTTTTTGGTTGCCCCGACCGCAGTGCTCGCCGGGAGCAGGGAGGCCAGGGCTTCCATCTCAGGACGGTCACGCGACAAACACTCACGCCACTCACCGTCCCGGACAAATGCAATAGATCGAGCAGTTATGCCGCGGCGGCAAAGTGGATCCTGGGCGTTCCCACAACGCCGCTCTTCTCCATCACCGTCTTCATTTCGCTCGAACCCAGCCAAGTACGGGCCTTCGATACGTCGGCGGCATCCGCGAGGATCACGATGTCATTTTGATCGTCGGCACTGCGGAACACCTTGCTGTTGGTAATGCCGGCAGACGAGCGTTCCTTCTCATGTCCATTGTAGCTTGTCCGCCATGCGTTGAAGTCCTTGACCTTGAGGTGGAGGGTCAGGTTTTCGTTATTCATCGTATTCTCCTGTGTGAAAATCCGTCTCGTGAACGCACGCAACTTGGCGCGCGACGGGCCCGGGCGCAGACGGCGCCCGCGATGCCGATCAAGATGACTTGGTTAAAGTGAAATTCTGCCAGCCGATGGCATTGATGCTGCCGGTGCTCGAACGGTGACTTCGGCAAGTCGCCGCTTTTTGGGCAGCTCCCGGGCAAGCCGCTGCCTGCCGCTATCTTTAAACTTGTGGTGCCGAAATCAAAGCACAAGACTGCGGGAGAATTTAGTTTTTCGTTGCGGCGCGATGCCACTCGACCCTCCCGATTAAAACAAGATTGGCTCTCTATTCGGCCACCATTGAGGCGGTTTCTGCCGACCGCCGAGATTTTTCGGCCAACACGAGACATCAAAATGAAAGACGCGCACAACAAGGCGGCGGAACATCACGAATCCGCAGCAAAGTCGCATCGCGCAGCCGCCGAATTGCACGGCAAGAATGACCATGCCAAGGGCAAGGAGCACTCGACCCAGGCGCAGCAGCACGCGCAGCACGCGGACGAGCATTCCAAGACGGCAAATGCAAAGAGCGCCCAACAGAAGTAAAGTCGTCCCTCGGGAAGCTGGCGATCACGTCGGCTTCCCGGTTGGGCTATTTTCCCTAGCTCATTTCAATGCCTGGCAGACTTTCGCCGTTCCATTCGTGACAAAGCCACCAACCCGGACGGCTTTATTTTGTAGAGATCAAACTCCTTAAGCGGTTGTCTGTTCGGCCTTGAACGATACAGGCCGTCCGAAACCGTCAAATGACGTAACACGAGATTGCGCGACTAGTTTCAAGGAAGGCCGCGAACGTACTTAAGTCGCATCAATTCGACGGCCAATTATTTAGCTTTGCTTTTAGCGACATCGCCGGCAGCTCCACTTCCATGATCGCGGCGTGAACTTGCCAGTTGGTGGTGCGGACGGTGGGACTCGAACCCACACAGCCTTGCGGCCAAGGGATTTTAAGTCCCTTGCGTCTACCATTTCGCCACGTCCGCGCGGCGGCTCTTGTAGCACCCGCCGCGCGCGGATCGAAAGCGCGGCTTACTCTTTAAAAACGTGCGCCCAGAGGTCGTCCCAGGCGGCGCCCGAAATATCGGTGACGCGGCCGTCCTTCTCGAAGAACTTGTTCGGCACCTGGAACATCGCAAGCATCAGACCGCCCTCGGGCGTCCAGGCGACGTGGCGGCTGCCGGCTTCGCGCCAGACAAACTCGCCGGGGTTGACGGTCAAGTTCTTCGCCGGACCTTCCTTGTCGACCAACTTGCCTTCGAGCACATAGGTCTGCTCGATTTTCACGTGCTCGTGGTCGGGAAGCGTGGCGCCGGGCGCGAATTTCATCAGCGCAGTGACGAGCCCGCTCTCCTTGTCGAGCAGCAAGCCCTTCACTTCGCAGCCGGGGAAGCGCGTCTTTTTCCATTCCATGTCGGCGGGCCGCACGACATGCGAATGGGTCTCGAGGGTGTCGTGTTTGGCTTTGGGCGTGACGGCGTCCATGGCGCTCTCCTTACGGTCGCTACGGCTGGTTCTGTTCGCATCATAGCCGATCGCGGGTGCCCGCGCTGCAAAATCGCGGCGTGTTAAAGGCCTTCCTCATTGATCGGCGGCTGGAAGGCAAGCCCGGTGTCCCACGGGAAGTAGATCCAGGTGTCCTGGGACACCTCGGTAATGAAGGTGTCGACCAGCGGCCGGCCCATCGGCTTCGCATACACTGTGGCAAGGTGCGCCCGGGGCAACACCCCGCGCACGACCCTCGCGGTCTTGCCGGTATCCACCAGATCATCGACGATCAGAACGCTGCCCCCCTGCCCGCCGCCGCGCGCCACGACTGACGGCGCGACATCCTTGAGTACTGTCAACTCGCCCTGGCTGGTGTGGGTATAGCTCGACACGCAGATTGTCTCGATCAGCTTGATGCCGAGTTCGCGGGCGACAATGGCTGCGGGCACCAGGCCGCCGCGGGTGATGCAAACAATCGCATCGAACGGGCCGACCCCGCTGAGCCGCCACGCCAGCGCGCGCGAGTTGCGGTGAAATTGATCCCAGGACACCGGAAAAATCTTCTCCGGGCTGCGCGGCTTCTCCAGTTCGGCAGGCGGGTCGGATTGGGTTTGTTGGAGCTGTGCCATGTCGACGGCGTCCTCGGACTTTCCGGATCGGAGCATGCCGGCGCGGCACGCGGATGAAATGAATTTTCAGCCTAAAGCGAATTGATCCATTCGACCACCTGCTTGCGGGCTGCAAGCGGCGTCGTCAAATGGCCGGCGAAAATCTCGATGTACTTGCTCTTGGGATTTTTCGCGCCGGCCTTGAAGGCATATTCGGGACCGCGGCGATCGATCGGATCGAGCATGCCCACAACCCAGAGAAATGGAATTGGCGCCATGGCGGCCGCGTTTTTGGGAATCACCGCAGGACCGTCGGGATCGAACATGCTGAGATAGACAATCGGCGTCGCGGTCGCGACGAGGGGGATGCCCTGAGCCATGTCGGGAAAGCGCCTCGGCACATTGCCTTGCCCGGCGGCGATCAATTGCTTGGCTTCGGCGATCGCGCTCTCGGTGTGGCTGCGCAGCCCTTCGGCCTCAGGCAGGTGCCCCGGCGCCAGCGCAACGACACCGGCAAGATCGGGATGTCGCGCCGCATAGCCAATCGCTGCGTTGGCGCCGAGCGAGTGACCGATCACCACAATGCGGTGCGCCCCTTTCGCCTTAAGGCCGGCGACGGCCGCATCGATCTCGATCATTGCCTGCTGGTACGTGGCGCCGTAGATGCGATGGAACGACCAGGGCATTTCCGGCGTCGCGACCAGCGCGCCCTCGCCCTGAAGGGCGCTGAGGATGCCGCCGTTGAGCGCGCCCGGCCAACCGCCCTTGCCGTGAAGATAGACGATGCCGAAGCCGTGGAGGTCGGCGCTGCGCGCGGGACCAGGCAGCCAGAACGCGGCAAACACTGTCAGTGCAGCCACCGCGCGCGTTACGACGAACCCTATCGAAGCGCGCAGATTTATGCCGAAAGTGCCGTGCGGTGTTTGTGTCACGTGGCCATTTTCGCTCATACCGGTGGACGAATCATGACCGCGCGATTGCGCCGCACCCGGGTCTCGGCGTCAACGGTCCCGGCAGGTGTTTCAGGAGCGCTGCGGCAGCGCGCCCTTGCCGGCCGCGAGCCCCGCCTTGACGCGTTCCAGCATGGCTTCGACGGCGGCCTTTGCGGCCGCAAGCTTTTGCGGATCGCGTGAGCGCACCACGACGTTGGTGTTGCCGCCGATTTTGTCGTCCATGAACGGATAAGAGCCGATCACGACGTCGGGATGCTGTTTGGCAATTTCGCCGAGTTCGGTGCCGATATCGCCCTCGCGGCAATCCGCACGGACGGATTCCGACAACATTTTGACCCCCGTTTCGAGCTTCGGGGTCACGTATTCGAGCATGGCCTGCATGATGTGCGGCACGCCAGCCATGACGATGACGTTGCCGATCCAGAAGCCGGGCGCCGCCGATACCTTGTTAAGGACAAGCTCGGCGCCCGCGGGGATGCGCGTCATGCGCATGCGCGCCTCGTTCATCACGCCACCCGTCGCAGCGACCCGCTCGGTCATGATTTTGACGGCGCGCGGATCGTAGTTGATCGGCACACCGAACGCCTTGGCGACGCATTCGGCGGTGATGTCGTCGTGAGTTGGCCCGATGCCGCCGGTCGTGAAGACATAGCTGTAGCGTGGGCGCAATGCGTTCAACGCGCTGACGATCTCCGGTTCCTCGTCGGGAACGACACGCACCTCCTTGAGATCGATGCCGATCGTCGTGAGATACTCGGCGATGTAGCCGATATTCTTGTCCTTGGTGCGGCCGGAAAGGATCTCGTCGCCGATGACGAGGAGAGCGGCGGTCACGATGCCGCCGTCGCTGATGGCCATAGCCGAATGCTCCGCGCTCACCTTGCTCCTCTAGCGCGGCAGCGACCCGCGCTCAAGCGCGGCGCGCGCCAAGGACGGGCCGTATCGCCGCGAGACGCCCCGGATTTTCCGAAATTGCGGGCAATCGCGAGCCAAAAACACTGCGTCGGGAGGGTGGACGCGCCGGGCACGATGGCGCGACCGTTCGCGGCCCCACCCGACCTCGCGCCAAGTCCGGCCAGCCTCCTTCGCCGCGCCTTCAATGCAACAGTCGCGGACCCCGAATTCCTGGCCGGAGTGGCGAAGATCCAGGCCGACATTTCTCCGATACCCGGCGAGCAGGTGCAGAACTCGTCACGGGAAACTGCGCGACACCGCGACCGATCGTTGAATGGGCAAAAAATTCCTGCGCACTAAAGTGCGCCCTCTGACGAAGAGATTGCCGGGCCGGTCGAAACTGCGTTCCCGATATTGGGCTGAAATCACTCTAGTGGAGCGGATTTGACATTCGCTACCCACCTAGCCGCGAATCGGCGAAGCGAATGTCAAATCCAAAGCTCCACTAGCACTGATATTTGCTAGTGGTCCTTTGATTCTAACATTCGCAAGACAGTCTGCCGAACCGGGATGCGAATGTTAGAAGCGGACCACTAGCCGCTGATATCATGCTTCTTCTGCAGATATTCGTCGCGATTGATTTCGCCGCGGGCGTAGCGCTCCTCAAGAACTTCAAGGCCTGGTGAACGCCGCGCCGGCAGATACGAAGGCTCGGCGTGCCGCGTCATGGCGCGCACGAGCCAAACGATCCCCGCAATGACGATTCCCAAGATCAGAAGCCAAATGATCATATTCAGCGGTCCGTAATATCCCCATCCACCCCAACCCATCATACCGTAATCAGGTCCGTAACCCCACATGGCTCACTTCTGATCTGGCCGGAAAAACCGGTATGCCGATTGACGACGAAGCGCTGGAGCACCGATGAATTGTCCTTGGTCACGATGTCCGCCACGATCAAGTCGGCGTCCTGCTCCTTGACACGGGCCTTCTCTTCGTTGCCCACTCGAAGAACATATATCCGAACGCACGACGTTCGTTGATCGAAATCAAGACCGTCTGCGACATTTTTGTAGGCGAAAAGACGAAATCGTCGTGTCCTTTGAAAAATTATAAAAAACGTCACACTCGCGTCGAACAATTTTTGCAAGTCGGAATTGGGAACTGTCGCAAAGACTAAAGAATCAAAAGACTAAGAATTAAATGTCCGCGATCTTTCAATTTTTTTCGAGCGAGCACTTATCTCCAGGCTGACACGGCATAGTCGCTCGAGGACATCGACGTCGCTTGACGTACATCAATGTTCGATTTGATCGATTGTGATCTAGATCACTTAAAACCAGCATCATTGACCCAAAGTGGAGCCCACGCGGTGACGCGCGAGCTCGGTCTGTCCGAAGATATCGTGAATGTCGAAGGCGGCGCCATCGCACACGGTCATCCAATCGGCGCGACGGGGGCGGTGCTGACCACACGGCTCCTCTATTCGATGCAACGCGACGGCATCAAGCGCGGCGTCGTGACGTTGTGCATCGCAGGAGGCCAAGGAATCGCGTTGGTGCTCGAGGCATTGCATTGAGACCGCGAACAGAAGGACAACAAAAATGAAAGCCCTCGTCTATCACGGCCCCGGCAAAAAGGCCCTTGAAGATCGTCCGAAGCCCGAGATCGTCGAGCCGACGGACGCGATTGTCAAAATCGTCAAGACCACGATCTGCGGCACCGACTTGCATATCCTCAAAGGTGACGTGCCGACTTGCGCGCCCGGCCGCATCCTCGGTCACGAGGGCATCGGCGTGGTCGACAAGGTCGGCGCGGCCGTCACCGCGTTTCACATCGGCGATCGTGTGATCGTGTCGTGCATCTCGTCTTGTGGAAAATGCGACTATTGCCGTCGCGGCATGTACTCGCATTGCGTCAACGGCGGCTGGATTCTTGGCAACAAGATCGACGGCACCCAGGCGGAATTTGTTCGCATTCCCTTCGCAGATACCAGTCTCTATCACATTCCATCAGGCGCGGACGAAGACGCACTCGTCATGCTGAGCGACATCCTTCCCACCGGTTTCGAATGCGGCGTGCTCAATGGCAAGGTCCAGCCTGGCTCGACCATCGCCATTGTTGGTGCCGGTCCGATTGGGCTTGCCGCTCTGCTTACCGCACAGTTCTATTCGCCGGCCGAAATCATCATGATCGACCTTGACGATAACCGCTTGCAATTGTCCTCACGGTTTGGCGCTACGACGGTCATCAACAACAAGGATGGCAAGGCGGTCGAGAAGATCATGAAGATGACCGATGGCCGCGGCGTCGATACCGCCATCGAAGCGGTCGGAGTACCCGCAAGCTTCATCACCTGCGAGGATATCGTGGCGCCGGGCGGCGTCATCGCCAATATCGGCGTGCACGGCGTCAAGGCCGACTTACATCTTGAGCGACTGTGGGACCGCAACATCGCGATTACGACGAGACTCGTCGACACCGTCACTACGCCGATGCTGCTCAAGACGGTGCAGTCGCGCCGGATCGATCCAAAGCAGCTGATCACGCATCATTTCAAACTCGACAAGATCATGGACGCCTACGACACGTTCGGCGCCGCGGCCAAGACCAATGCGCTCAAAGTGCTCATCGAAGCGTAAGCGTGCTGACCGCAGCATCGAATACAACGATGTCGGCTACAATATTCTGAGACCCGCTATTTCTCGCCGGAGACTCTAGATACGGCCTCAGATTATCTCTTGATCGTTAATGTCATCGGCGGACCGGCGATGTCACTCAGACAATCATTGATATCGCACAAGAGAAAGAGGTTGATGCGATCGTCGTCAGCAAGCGCGGCGCCGGGCGCATTGGCGGACTCCTGCTCGGCAGCGTCTCACAAAAGCTGGTCAGCCTTGCGCCGCTGCCGGTGATCGTCATTCCCTAGTCGGAGAGGCCGGTCATCGATGACCGAGATTCGATTAGGGATCAGAACCTGTGGGCATTCCAATCGGCTAAAAGTGGAAGCAGCGAATGTCGAAAAAGAAGTCCTCGGTCAAATCGTCCGAGCTGTCGTTGACCAGCGTTCCGGCGTTCTGGCCGATGGCCATGGCGGCTTCCTTGATCGAACAGGGAACGCAGCTTTACGCAAGAAATCTCAAGTTCGTCGAAGAGGAAATCAAGATTTACGGCGAGCTGAGACCGGCCATGGCGACGCCGAACACGGTCCGCCTCGATCTGCGCACCATGCTGTTGCGCGAATACGGCAGGCCGAACGGAATACCGACGCTGGTCGATGCGCCGCATGCCGGACACACCGCCATGATCGCCGACTATCACAAGGGTCAGAGCCTGATTGAGACCCTGTTGGGGAATGGTATCGGCCACGTCGTGTTGACTGACTGGAAATCGGCGACCGACGACATGAAGGATCTCGAGATCGACAACTATCTGGCCGAGGTTGTCGTGGCGATTGACGATCTCGGAGGGCGCGTAAACCTTGTTGGCCTTTGCCAAGGCGGGTGGGTGTCGGCAATGATCGCAGCGCGGTTTCCCGATAAAGTGAACTCGCTCGTGCTCGCAGGTGCGCCCATCGATACGGACGCTGGCAATGGCCCGATCAAGCGCATGGCCCATGAATCGCAAATGTCATTCTACAAGGAGTTGGTGCGGCTCGGCGGCGGTCTGATGAAGGGCAAGTTCATGCTGCAAGGCTGGAAGAACATGCACCCTGAGCAGCACTATATTCAGGACCAGATTGATCTGTATGAGCACATGGACGACCCGGCCTATCTGAAGAAGGAGGAGACATTCGAGAGCTGGTACGAAAGCCCGATCGATCTGCCGGGCCGCTGGTATCTCCAGGTCATTGCCCAACTGTTCAAGGAAAACCGGCTCGCCAAGGGGACCTTCGTCGGACTGGGGCGCCGGTTGAACCTGAAGAGCATCACATGCCCCGTCTATCTGCTCGCTGGAGAGTCCGACGACATCACGACCCAGGAGCAGGTTTTCGATGCCGAGAAATATCTCGGCACACCAAAAAACGGGATCGAAAGGAAGCTCGTTCCGGGCGGCCACATCGGGCTCTTCATGGGCTCGCGCACCCTGAGGGAGACTTGGCCAACCATCGCGCGCTGGATTTCTGGCAATGCCTGAGACCCGCCGCCCCGATGGTCACATCGCCTAAATCATGGGCAATAGTGAAGCGGCAACGGGGACTTAGCGCCTCCCTTCCCCCGGCTAAGTTGGCGCGAAGATTGCTAGAACTTGCTTACGGGGCTTTATGGCTTCATCGTTTTCGTGTTGAGCTTCGAGCGGGCCGGGGTTCGCATCATGTTCGATGAAATGCGGGACAGTGGGGGCGCGGTGCGGCCGGCCTATGCCGAGCTGTCACAATGGCTCGGCCAAGTCCCCCCCGACGTGCTCGACTTCCGCCGGCGCGAGGCTGAGCTCATTTTCCGACGAATCGGCATCACCTTCGCTGTCTACGGCGACCCCGAGGCGCAGGAGCGCCTGATCCCCTTCGATGTCATTCCCCGCATCATCGCCGCGAACGAATGGGAGGTTCTGCAACGCGGCCTCGAGCAGCGCGTCAAAGCCATCAACGCCTACATCAAAGACGTCTACGGCCGCCGCGAAATTCTTAAAGCCGGCGTCATTCCCGAGGACTTGGTCTTCCAGAATCCGGTCTTCCGCCCGGAGATGAACGGCCAGAAGGTGCCGCACGACATTTACGTTCATGTCGCAGGCATCGACATCGTGCGTGTGGATGCCGAGACGTTCTACGTGCTTGAAGACAATGCGCGGACGCCGTCAGGCGTTTCCTACATGCTGGAGAACCGCGAGATCATGCTGCGGCTCTTTCCGGAGCTGTTTTCGCGTTACCGCATCGCGCCGGTCGAAAACTATCCTGACGAGCTGTTGGCGACGCTGAAGTCGATCGCACCGCCGACCGCGCCGGCGGAACCGACGGTCGTGCTGCTTACGCCCGGCGTCTACAATTCCGCGTATTACGAACATTCGTTCCTAGCCGACAAGCTCGGCATCGAGCTGGTCGAAGGCCGCGATCTCGTGACCAAATCCGACGTCGTCTACATGCGCACCACGGAAGGATTGAAGCGCGTCGACGTGATCTATCGCCGTGTCGATGACGATTTTCTCGACCCGCTCGTGTTCCGGCCCGACAGCGCGCTCGGCGTACCCGGCCTTATGTCGGCCTACCAAGCGGGCAACGTCACGCTCGCCAATGCGGTGGGAACCGGGATCGCCGACGACAAGGCGGTCTACAGCTACATGCCGGACATCGTGAAATTCTACCTCGGCGAGGCGCCGATCCTGAAGAACGTACCGACCTGGCGCTGCCGCGAGGGCGAACATCTTGCTTATGTGCTCGACCACATCGAGGAACTGGTGGTCAAAGAGGTGCACGGTTCCGGAGGTTACGGGATGCTGATCGGGCCGAAGGAAGACAAGG
Source organism: uncultured Alphaproteobacteria bacterium (assembly GCA_963759705.1). GTDB lineage: Bacteria > Pseudomonadota > Alphaproteobacteria > Rhizobiales > Xanthobacteraceae > BOG-931. The sequence continues at coordinate 252,907 of CAVXAK010000021.1, read as the reverse complement.
CCACGATCGCCGCCTTTCGCGCCAAGCTGAAATCCGACCCGAGGAATTTCATCGCGCAACCGACGCTCGCGCTGTCGACGTGCCCGACCTGCGTCGAGGAAGGTATCGCGCCGCGCCATGTCGATCTCAGGCCCTTCGTCCTTTCCGGGCGGGATCGAATCCGCATTGTGCCGGGCGGGCTGACACGTGTTGCCCTCAAGAAAGGCTCGCTCGTCGTCAACTCGAGCCAGGGCGGCGGCACCAAGGACACCTGGGTGTTGGACGGATGACAATGGCTTCAGGCAAGTGCTTCTCCCTGGTCCCGCTCGGCAAGCGGTGGCGGAAGGGATAGGTCATGCTCTCGCGCACTGCCGACAATCTTTATTGGCTCGCCCGCTATGTCGAGCGCGCGGAATATCTGGCGCGAATTCTCGATACCACGCTGCGTCTCACCGCACTGCCGCTCGCCTATGTGGGCTCCTCGAACGAGTGGGAATCCGCGGTCGCGACCGCCGGCTGCGCCAATGCGTTTTTCGCGGCCTACTCGGAAGCGAACGAAGAAACGGTCACCGAATTCCTCGCGTTCTCGACCACCAATCCATCGTCGATCCGCAACTGCTTCGAGACGGCCCGGATTAATGCCCGCGCCGTGCGCACGGCGCTCACCATCGAGATGTGGGACGCGATCAATGGCGCCTGGCTCGAACTCAAGAAATGGGGCAACGGTCCGTCGTCACGCGACGAATTTGCGCGCTTTCTGCGCTGGGTGCTGGAAACTTCGCTGCGCTTCGACGGCTCAGCCTACCGGACGATGCTGCGCAATGACGCCTACTGGTTCTCCCGGCTCGGCGTCTACATGGAGCGCGCCGACAATACCGCGCGCATTCTGGACGTAAAATATCACCTGCTGCTTCCGGAGCAGGAAAAAGTCGGCGGGCCGCTTGACTACTTTCAGTGGACCTCGATCTTGCGTTCGGTCTCGGCGCTCACATCCTATCACTGGGTCTATCGCGCGAACGTCAAGCCGTGGCTTGTCGCCGACCTGCTCATGCTCAAGGACGAGATGCCGCGGTCGCTGGCCAGCTGTTACGAGAACCTTGTGCAAAACCTCGATCGGATCGCCAACGCCTATGGCCGTCAGGGACCGGCGCAACGCCAAGCCCGCGCCGTTCGCGCTCGGCTCGAAAACAGCCGAATCGAGGAAATCTTCCAGACCGGCCTGCACGAATTCATCGACGAGTTTGTCGAGGACAACAATCGTCTCGGCACCGCCGTAGCACAGCAATATCTGCTTTAGGTGACGATCGACTTTAAAAATCACGGATTAAGACAACAGAGGACAACAAGGCGCTGCGTCGTCTATCTTCACTGGTCGCCGCCCGTCCTCTATCGTCAGCCATGCGCATTCGGATTGCCCACAGCACGGTCTATCAGTACGAGCCGCCAACCGCAGGCGTGATCCAGGTCTTGCGGCTCACGCCGCGCAATCACGAAGGCCAGTATATCGTGCGTTGGCGCATCGACGTCACGCCGGACGCACGACTGGCCGCGCACGAGGATGCTTTCGGCAACATCACGCACGTTTTCAGCGCCGACGGCCCCCTCGCCGAGTTGAAGGTCGAGGTTGAAGGTCAGGTCGAGACGCAGAACACCGACGGCATCGTGCGCGGCACCGTCGAGCGATTTCCGCCGAGTCTGTTTCTGCGCGACACCTCGATGACGCATGCCGATCAGACCATCCGCGAGTTCGCCCAAGACATCCGCGCGGCGAGCGGCGGCCAAGTCCTCGCGCAATTGCATGCAATTCTGGACCGGCTGCATGAGGACATGGTCTGTGAGACACCGGCGGAGCCGGCGCCAAGTGCAGCGGAGGCGTTTGCCGCCAAGCGGGGCGTGCCGCAAGACTTGACGCATATCTTTATCGCCGCGGCGCACTGTCTGGAAATTCCGGCGCGTTATGTCGGCGGCTATTTTTGTACCGTCGGCGACAATGTCGCGCAGCACACGCCCCACGCTTGGGCGGAAGCCTTCGTACCGGACCTCGGCTGGGTTGCCTTCGATCCGAGCAACGGCGTCTGCCCGACCGATGCCCATGTCCGCGTCGCCATCGGCCTCGATTCCCTTGGCGCCGCGTCCATACGTGGCACGCGCTATGGCGCGGGCGCCGAGTCGCTGGCAATCGCCATCAAGGTCGGACAGTAAGCGCGACGACCGAAGAGTAAGCGCCAATCGCGGTTCCGCGCAGGTAAGGGCGCAGCGCCATTGCCGCAAGCGGAACGCTGCCGCTATAACGTTCGAAGCGGGGTTGCTGATTCCATGACCTATTGTTGCGGCATTCTGGTGCGCGAGGGCCTCGTGATGTTCGGGGACACGCGGACCAATGCCGGCGTCGACAACATCGCGACCTTCCGCAAACTGCACGTTTTCCAGGACCCCAAAAAGCGCATCATGGCGGTCGCGTCCGCCGGAAATCTGTCGATCAGCCAGTCCGTGCTCAGCATTTTGACCGAGGGGTACGACAATCCCGAAACCGGCGAGCGCGAGACGCTGATGAATGCACCGACGATGTTCCAGGCCGCTCAGCGCGTCGGACACGTCATTCGAACGATCCACGAGACCGAAGGCAAGGCGCTCGAAGCGTCCGACGTGAGCTTCGATGTCTCGTTCCTGTTCGGCGGCCAGATCATGGGCGAACGCATGCGGCTGTTCATGATCTACTCGGCCGGCAATTTCATCGAATGCACAACCGACACGCCCTATCTGCAAATCGGCGAACACAAATACGGTAAGCCGGTGCTCGATCGCGCCATCACGTACGAGATGGACCTTTACGACGCGCTCAAGGTCGGGCTCGTCTCCATCGATTCGACCATGCGATCGAATCTCAGCGTCGGCCTGCCGATCGACTTGATGGTGGTTCGGCGCGACACCTGCGTGGCCGAGCTGATCTATCGTATCGAGCCGGGCGAGCCGTATTTCTCGGACCTGCGCGACCGCTGGTCGGCGGCGTTGCGCGCGGCCCACATCGGAATTCCACGGCCGCCTTACGTGAATAGATCTTGAGCCGCGAAACCGACGGCGGCAAAAACGCCGCGCGATCGCCCATTGACGCAAAATTAACGCCATTGCCCGGAACAGCGGGGGCTGCGGGTAAGGTGGTTCACTCGGGTGAACTGCAAGTGATTTGCAATCTTTCCTCATTATGGTCGCGGCGCGCGGAAATTTGCCAAGGAATTCAAGCGTGTTGCCTTCGGCGCAAACGCCAATCGCCGGGGAAAGCAAGGGGTCGCGGCGCGATCAGACCCGGCTGAGCCTGGTCATGCCGATCGGCGCGATTGTCGCCGTCGCCATCATCTGCGTCATTGCTGCGGTGCTGACGTCCGCGCAGCGGGCGGATGAGGTTTCGCTGAACCGCGAACGGCAGTTGATCCGGCAAGCGATGACCGATCAAGGTGCGCGCGTGTTGCGCGAGGTCGAAAGCAGCGCCTCGACCGAACACGCGACCCTGAAGCTGCGCGACGACTACGACCAGCAATGGGCCGAACGGCGCGCAGAGTGGATGGAGACCTACTTCGGCCTCGACGTCGTCGCCATTGCCGACGGCCAGGACCACATCAAGTACGCACTGTTCCACGCCGCGAACGACGCCGGCGAGGACGGCATACGCGCCGAGATCGCTCCGAGTCTCGATCTCTTGCGCGGCCGGCTGAAAGCGCGGCCCGGCGACGCCGTTCCCATCATTGCGTCGCAGGATCCCGCCAAACCCGGACGGAGCACCGCTCTCCTGCAGCAATTCTTGGACAGGCCCGCCATCGTCGCGGCAGTCGCGGTGGGTTCGGACAGCGATCTCGCGGCCGGCAACGACCAGGCGCCGATCGTCATTGCGGTCAAATACATCGACGACGAGATGCTCCGCGACATCGGCAGCGCTCTGCAATTGGCCGACCTGCACGAAACCGACAATCCGGAAGCCGCGGCCGGCGAGCAGATTACCGACCTCACCGACGTCGCCGGCGGCACGATCGCGCGCTTCGCCTGGAAGCCGACGAAGCCGGGCGGCCAGATCGTGCAAAGCGTGCTGCCCTTCATCGCCGTGGCGCTCGGCGGCTTCGCGCTGCTGGTTGGCCTGGTGATGCGATACATGCGGCGCACGGCCGAGGCTCTCAAGGCGGGCGAAATGCGGTTGCGCCATCTTGCCCTGCACGATCCGGTCTGCGGACTGCCCAATCGCATCTTTTTCAGCGAGCGGCTCGAAGCGCTCATTCGCGCGGTGCGCTCCGGCGGTCCGTCGGCTGCGGTGTTCTACATCGACCTCGATCATTTCAAGGACGTCAACGACACGCTCGGGCATCACATTGGCGACGAGCTCATTCTCAACGTCACGCAGCGGCTGAGCCGGATCATGCGCGCGGAGGATCTCGTCGCGCGGCTGGGCGGCGACGAATTCGCCATCATTACCCACTGCGCGTCCAACTCCTATTCGCTGCAGGCGATCGCCGGACGCATCATCACGGCGGTCTGCGCGCCTTATTCGATCAACGGAAATAACATCATCATCGGCGCCTCGATCGGCATCGCGGTTCTCGATCGCCACGCGCGCGATGCGGCCGATATTCTGCGTTACGCCGACATGGCGCTCTACCGCGCCAAGAACGAAGGGCGCAATCGCGCCTGCATCTATGACGCGGCGATGGATGCCGATCTGTCGAACCGCAAGCTGCTCGAAGGCGATCTGCTGCACGCGATCAAGAGCGGCGAGCTGACGGCGGCCTATCAGCCGATCGTCAACGCCAGCGGCGACGATATCGTCGGCGTCGAGGCGCTGGCGCGCTGGAACCATCCGACGATCGGCCCGATCCCGCCGTCGCAGTTCATTCCGATCGCCGAGCACTCCGGCCTGATCATCGAACTCGGCGAATATATGCTGCGGCGCGCCTGCCTCGACGGCCGCGCCTGGCCCGGGCTGACCGTCGCCGTCAACGTCTCGCCGCTGCAATTCCGCCGCTCCGACTTCGTCGAGTTGGTCGAACGCGTGCTTGCGGAAACCAACTTCGACGCCAATCGCCTGGAACTCGAGCTCACCGAAAGCACGCTGCTCGGCAATCTGGAGACCGCGGAGCTCTCGATGCTGCGCCTGAAAGCGATCGGCGTGCGCTTCGCGCTCGACGATTTCGGCACCGGCTATTCGAGCCTGCTCTACCTGCGGCGCTTCCCGTTCGACAAGCTCAAGATCGACTCCAGTTTCGTGCGCAGCATCGAGAAGGCGCCGGACGCCGCGGCGATCGTGCATGCCGTTGTCAGCCTCGGCCGCGGTCTCGGCATGAGGGTGACGGCCGAGGGCGTGGAAACCGCCGAACAGCATCTGTTCCTCCGCGCCGCCGGCATTCATTCGATGCAGGGCTATCGTTTCGGCAAGCCCGGCAGCGCAGCCGAGATCGATGCCCGTCTCGCCTCGCCCGAAGATTATCGGGTCGGCAGTCCCGACCTCGAGGTCGCGCTCGCAAGCTGAACCCACTCCTTCTCCCCGCCTGCGGGGAAAGGTCGGGATGAGGGGGCGTTGCCGCCGCACTCGAGAATCGCGGCCGAGCCCCCTCACCCTCCCTCGCTTCGCTCGGTCGACCTCTCCCCGCCCGCGGGGAGAGGTGATATTCCGGGCCGTGACAAACGAAGGGAGGCGCCGATGGCCGCACAGAAAATCGCATTGGTCACGGGAGCCGGCACCGGAGTCGGCCGCGCGGTTTCGCTCGCGCTGTTGCGCGAAGGCTACGCGGTGGTGCTGGCGGGCCGGCGCCGCGACATGCTCGACGCCGTCGCGCGCGAAGCGAACGGCACCACGCTTGTGGCGCCGGCCGACGTCAGCGACCCTGCCTCGATCCGCGCTCTCTTCGCCAAGACCAAAGAGACTTACGGCCGTCTCGACCTCCTCTTCAACAATGCCGGGATCGGCGCGCCGGCGATGCCGATCGAGGACTTGCCGCTCGACAAATGGCAGGCGGTGGTCGCCACCAACCTCACCGGACTTTTTCTCTGCACCCAGGAAGCGATCAGGATCATGAAGGCGCAGTCGCCGCGCGGCGGCCGCATCATCAACAACGGCTCGATCTCGGCGCACACGCCGCGGCCGGGCGCCGCCGCCTATACGGCCACCAAGCACGCCGTCACCGGCCTGACCAAACAGACCGCGCTCGACTGCCGCAACTACGAGATCTGCTGCGGCCAGATCGACATCGGCAATGCCGCGACCCCGCTCACCGAACGCATGGTGCAGGGCGAAGGCGTGCTGCAGCCCGACGGCCGCAAGATGATCGAGCCGCGCATGGCGGCCGAGGACGTCGGCCGCGCCGTGGTCTACATGGCGAGCCTGCCGCTCGACACCAATGTGCTGTTCATGACCGTGATGGCCAACCTGATGCCGTTCGTCGGCCGCGGCTGAAGCAGAGAGAGTAAATGTTGCGCCGAAACCGTCATTGCGAGTGAAACGAAGCAATCCAGTCCGGCGCTGAGGTTCTGGATTGCTTCGTCGCGTTGCTCCTCGCAATGACGCCCGGGATCGGTCAGAATTTCGCAAGCGTGTATCGGGATCATGCTTTGATATTTCTTTTGCGCATGATCTTGTCCGAAAATCGGAACACCACTTTTCGGGATCATGCTTTGATATTTCTTTTGCGCATGATCTTGTCCGAAAACCGGAACACCACTTTTCGGGATCATGCGCATGCTCTCTGAATGGCACGAATTCTATACGCTGCTCGGCACGGCGGCGGCCGCGCTGGTGGCGCTGTTGTTCGTCGCGGCCTCGATCGGCGCCAGCGTGCTGACGCCCGACCGCGCCGGCGCCACGCGTACGTTCATGAGCCCGGTCGTGTTCCACTACACCAACGTCCTGTTTCTCAGTCTCATCGCGCTGATCCCGACGCAGACCTGGCAATCGTTCGGCTGGACCATCGCCATCGCCTCGGTGGCAAGCACCGTCTATTCGCTCGTCATTGTCATGCGGGTGTTCCGCGACTCCATCGCCGACCTCGCCGACCGGCTCGCCTACGGCTCCGTTCCCGTGCTCTGCTACGCGGCGGGTCTGGTTGCCGCGATCCTGATTCTCAAGCAGAAGCCGGCCGGCCTTGACGTGCTGGCCGGCGCCGCGCTGCTGCTCCTTATCGTCAACATCCGCAACGCCTGGGATCTGATGCTGGCGCTGGCGCGGCGCGCCAACGAACGCAAGCCGGAGAATTGAGCCGCCCGCTGATTTATCCGGCCAGGCTCACCTTGATCGTCGTCCCCGCCCGCACCTTGGCGAGCGTCTTCACGTCGCCGAGCGCCTTCGTCCAGATGTTGCAGGGGCTCGCCAGCCGCGTCTCATCGCCTTCGGAGATCGGCGTGCGGCCGAAGCCGATGGCGATGGCGTGGCCGTCGGGCCAATAGGCGATTTCGCCCGGCGTGACGACGGCCCGCGCGCCGCTCTCCCGCGCGACCTTCACCGGAATGTCGAAATAGACCTCCTCGCCCCACCTCAGCGCCGAGCCGGTGATCGGCAGCGCCGCCGCGATCGCCTTCGCCGTCGGCGTATCGAGCAGCTCGGCATCGAGCGTCACCGAACCGAAATCGAAGCGAATGCGCATGGTTCTCCTCATCGTCCTGCCCCGCTCCGTTTCGCTCCACGGGGCGGATAAAACAAATCCGTTCTCGCGGTGCGTTTTCCCTCCCCCCGCGCGCGGAGCGCGTGGTGGGGAGGGCATAGGCGGCCGCGGCCGCCGTTCTTTGCGTAAAGAACGCCGATGCAAAGCATCGACTATGGGTGGGGGGTGTCTTGCTTCTCCCCCCACTCCACCGCTCACGTTGTTCGCGGCGACCCTCCCCGCCGTTTCACGGGGGGAGGGAAAAATCATAGCTCGCAAAGCATCAGCGTTCCCGCGGCGCGAGCGCGCCCGAGTTTCGCAGGTCATTGCAACCCGTAGCCCGGATCAAGCCAACGGGTCCGGCCCGAAGTGGCCGGCCCGATGACAGGCTCCACGAAATCCGGAGACGAATGTCCGGCTTGGGTGCCGACCCGGGTTTCACTGCGTTTAACCCGGCTACCAACGACGAAAGAAAAGGAGGCGGAACGCCGACAAGCGCATTGTCCATCCTCCGCGCCATCGGGCGCGGCGCGCGTCCATCGCAGACAAGTGTACGCAGTCCGCGCACCTCATCTGCGGACGCGCACGCCTGTCGGCGTTTCACCGCGGCTCTCGCCAAGGGGACTGCTCATCCCGAAGGCTCAGCGTCAGGCCATGCTTCCTGGGACGCGGCCGGAGCGTTCGATCCTATACGGCCGCCCCAACCGGGGGGCGGAGACCTAAGCGCCGCTCCGCGGGTGTAACCCCGCGCCGTGCCTGTCCCAGTCCAGTGGTGCACCCCACGCGCCGGTCGTAGTGCCGGCGGGATGATGCCCAAGCCGCCCGGGAACGGGCCGTATCCTCCCGCCCGCGGGCACCGCACTCGCTCCGCTTTCCGGAATACCTTCGCGAAAGGCGTCCTTCGTCGAGCGAGATTCGTCGGCCTTTGTAACTGAAATGGTGACGAGTGTCAATAGTCTCTGTATCAGGGACACAGGAGGCATTGTAAGATGTAAGACGGTAAGTCATATTACGCACATGAACCGGCAAACCCGCGTCCCGTCCGCATTCTCGAAGGTCTCGGTCAAAAGCCAGACCGTGATACCGCGTGAAGTAAGGGAACGGCTTGGCCTGAAGCCCGGTGACACGCTGCGCTATCGTGTGACTGACGAAGGAGTGCTGCTCGACAAGGCGCCGGCGGGCGATGCGGACGATCCGTTCGCGGCGTTCTCCGAATGGTCGAGCGAGGCCGACGAGAAGGCGTATGGCGGCCTCTGAGGACATCCGCTTCGACCCTTTCGACATCGTTGTCGTGCCGTTTCCCTACGCCGATCGCCTGGCCGAAAAGCGCCGCCCTGCCCTCGTCATTTCCAACCGCAAGCTTGCGGCCCATGGTCTTATTTGGGTCGCGATGATCACCAGTGCCGAGAACGAGCCCTGGCCGAGCGACGTCGCGATCGCCGAGCTCAAGCGAACAGGGTTGCCCGCACCGTCGGTGGTCCGGCCGGCCAAGATTGCGTGCATTGAGCCGAGCCGGATCGACCGGCGCATCGGCCGAACTCGACAAGGCCGCGGCGCGATCGGTGGCGCAAAGGCCGCGCGGGTTTTTGGGGTGAGGCGCCGACTGTTGGGCGACGGGGAGGGCTGGGTCATACAGACGCGCGGGCACCGCACTCGCTCTGTCGCCAGGTTAGAACGATTATCAACGTTAGATACAACCTTAACTCAAACAACATCGTTCTGATTTTGAAATGAGTTTATGATATTCGCTCGCCTGGGAGCGACCAAGAGTTAGTCTTCTAATGCACGCCCGAACGAATTGTTTTCCGAAATCGGTGAGATTGTATTAGCATCTAACTCTCACACCGATCTGCGTTCCCCGGTCAGCTTCAGCAAATAGTGGCTCTTGATTTCCTTGTTGAAAGACACCTGCAAGGCCTAATTTGTCGAGATGATTAAAGTAAAGCGACACATTACTCGGAAACATCAATTCATCCCTCGGTAAGGTATCTGTCTCGACCTTAAGTGCTCCGTAAAATAGATTTTGGGCCCGATCGAAATTGCGAGTGTAGACCATCTCGTATTCCTGAGACCGTAGCAGATTTAGAATTTGCGCCTCACTGATGACAATTGTCTGATCAGAATGGGGTAGGCTGGATGCGCCTCATTTGCACGTTGGGGATCGATTGAACGGCTTAGAAGCTGTGAAAACATTTCCTCAATAGGTGACTCCTCGGGCTCGTACCGAATTCCTTCCAGGACCGGCCCAAGTATTTGCGGAGCTGGTGCAATGCGACGTTCTTCTGGAACCCGGCGGACTGATGCATCTAAGAATCTGCGATATCGGTCTTGCAACGCCGCGAAATACTGAATTGGCGCAAGCGCAAGCTGCAGCACTTTGAATAGGTCCTCGCCAAACTGGCCTGCCTGCTTTGCCGCCGGGGAACCAACGTCTTTATAGATGCTCTTCACTGGCAACTGTTTGACGAGTTCCTTGGCAAATTCATCGTCGAAAGCCATTGCATCTCCCCTGCATCACGCTTCACCGCAGCCAACGACTTCGAGTTCGGCCTATTTAAAGAAGGCGGCCGAGAGGGCAGCTCAAGTCAAGTTGCGCTTGCTCCGCGGCGCGGGCGTTCTTAGCACCTGGTGCGCCGCTGAGACTGCTTTACGAAGGTCAGGACACCCGATGTCGAATGCAGGCCGATCTTCAGCACGCCGACACATTGCGACGTATCTCAGGTAATCGATTTGCGTTTCAGTCGATTTTACTCTCACCTGCATGCCACATGCGCTGCATGTTGCTATGATCAAATCAGTAGCGGGCGCGATAAATAATTCGAATAAAGCGATTTCTACTCCCAGGAGTGGCTTATGCCCGGGAAACAAGACATCCACTCTTTCTACTGATCCCATTTTCACTTCAGGTCGGTCGCGAACGATCACTCCAATAGCGTCTCCATAGGAAACACCCATTAAGACACCCTTCCTAAACCTCACGTGGTCGCCGGCTTTCATCTTTCTCATCCTTACGCCATGTTGATTTCCGCTGATGAACTCAACCCCACCCTGCTCGAGGGTGCGTTGAATGATATCGAGATTACTTTGCGATGGTGTCCGTCGGCCTTTCTCGAAATCTCTAACAGTGCTCTCGCTTAGATTGGACCGTTTAGCCAATTCGGTTTGTGACCAATCCAGTAGTCCGCGGGCTGCCCGACACTGAGGAGATGTGATCAAGCCTGAACACTCCTTATTTTAGTAGACACTGCATTATGAAAATCACCGAGTCAACGGTTTTCGTTAATTAAACGACTTACGTCAAAAGGCGACAACTCGGCTTCAGCCGCCAAACCACGCCGCCGTTGGTGAAGCCTTCACCCGGGCCATTTAATTTTCGGCATGACGACGCCACTCGTCACCACCGGGCTTGACCCGGTGGTCCATGATGAAGTGCGGTGTACGTAATCTTCCTGGGAAGCATCACCGCTCGTCACGGCCCCATGGATGCGCGGGTCAAGCCCGCGCATGACGAAAGGAAAGACGTCCACCCTCCACATCCGCGTCAAGCGGGCTCCACCCTCCCGACGCGCTCCGTTACGCTTCCGCGGGGACGAGCGGATAACAACGCAAGTGCCGGAGTCACAGCGAGCGCGCCTTAGTGCGTCGCCCCCGCCTCGGCGCTGTCGTCGAGGTAAAAATAGCCGACCTTGTTGTTGACCGAGCTCGCGTACCAGAGGCGGCCTTTTAAATCGGCGAAGAACTCGCGCATCGAGATTTCCGAGTGCGGGTACGGATATTCGGTCACCGTGCCGGTCTTGGGATCGAGGCGGCCGAGCGTGTCCTGCTCGTGCGACGAGTACCAGATCATGTGATCGCGATCGACGCCGATGGCGTAGGGGCTCGCCTCGGGGCCGGGCAGCGGAAATTCCTTGAACGCGCCGGTCGCCGGATCGAGGCGGCCGATCTTGTTGCCGCGGCGTTCGGTGAACCAGACGATGCCGTCGGCATCGATCTCCAGCCGCTGCGGCTTGCCCTTGGTCGGCGGATAGAACTTGGTGAGAACCCCGTCCTTGCTCACGCGCGCGATCGGGCCGTCCGGCACGAACGAGGTGAACCACTGATCGCCGTTGCGGCCGACCACGTTGCCGTAGGTGCCGCCCAGATCGAAATGCTTGAACTCCTCGTATTTCGGATCGAACAGCGAGATGGCGGGGCCGCCGCTCGCCCACACCCGGCCGCTGTCGTCCACCCGGATGGTGTGCGCGGTGGTGCGCTTGCCGTCCGGCAGCGGCGTGTCCTGATATTCGATGACCATGCCGGTCTGCGGGTCGAGATGGGCGATGCGGCCGGCGGCAAACTCCGTGAACCAGACGGTGCCGTCGGGCGCCGGCACCGCCGAGTGAACGCCGGTCGACGCGAGCTTCGGCGACGGCAGCGGGAATTCCTTGAGCTCGGCGGTGTTCGGATCAAGCCGCACGACCGAGTTGCCGCGACCGTAATACGGGATCCAGAACATGCCGTTCTTGTCCTCGGCCGCGCTCCACGGCCCCATGCCGTTGCCGAGATCGAAGTCGTATTCGACGTAGACGATGTTCATGGCGCTCGGGCTGAACGGGCGCACCAGCGATTGGTATTGCGGCAGATCCTCCGGCGAGGCCGGCTTCGGCGAATTCGGGCCGAACAGGGTCGTCAGATAAGAGGTGAAATCCTCGACGGTCGCGTCGGTCATGCGATGGCCTTCGAGCATCACGTCGCGCATGTATTCGACGCGCTGCCGCCAGCCGTCCTCGTCGAAGGCGTGGGTGGCCATGCGCTTCTGGAACGAGTGGCACGATTGCCAGCAGGAGACGAAGAACGGGTCCTGATGGCTCAGATCGTGCTTGTCGGTGTGCGGCAGGAGCTGCCGGCCCTGATAGGTGGTCAGATCGCTCCACTGCACCTTGGCCTTCTGCAGGGCGAAATCGAACGACGCTGTCTGATCGCCGGCGAGCTGCAACGCCGGCGCGCGGATCGCTCGCAAAGCCGATGGCCTCGATCTGCAGCGTATAGGTCGCCGCCGGCAGGTTGCCGATGTGATAGCGGCCCTGCGCGTTCGACAGCACGCTCACCGTCATCTTGTTCTTGGCGTTCTCGGCGACCACGAAGGCGCCCATGAAGGGCTTGCCGTCGGGCCCTTGGACGCTGCCGTTGATGCTCGCCGCGGATGCCGCCGCGGCGAGCGGCAGCGTCAACGTCAGAGTGAGAAGAACCGTTTTCGTGACATGCATGATTGGGCTCATGACTGCGCTCGTTGCCTGCGGGACGCCACGGCGAGAGTTATAGCCGCGGCCGCAGGCCAGGAAAATCGCTTCCGGTAAATCGCTTCGCAGTCAGTCGAGCGTGGGATGCAAGCGTGGGATGCAAGCGTGGGATGTAGGGCGGATTAGCGCAGCGTCATCCGCCTTTAAGCCCCCCACGGGAGGCGGATGACGCATGCGTCAGGCGGCCATTTCGGGCCGAACCCGTCGGGCTAATCCGCCCTACTCACTGGGTCCCCGCAGACGGGCACCCACCCCACCCCCCGCTGGGACGAACGTCGGCATGCCGGCGAGCCGGCCGGCCGGCGTGTTCAGTTGTCCAGCCGCGCCACCACGGCCAGCCGCTTGATCCGATGATTCAGATAGGCGTGCAGGAACGCATCGTAGTTCTTGAACGACACGCAGCCATTCGAATCGCCGCGTGGACCAAGCATGTAGGTGTGGGCGAGCAGACCGGAGCGGCCGAAGACCTTGGTTTCGTCCACCGGGGTCAGCCGCAACGCCCGCACGCCATGAAACAGCCCGTCCCGCACCGAAAGATCATAGACGTCGGGCGGGGTGACGCCGCGCATCCTCTCGTCGGCGTGGCGCGGATCGTCGAGCCTCGCGCCGAGACCCGAATGCGCTTCCAATTTGGTGCCGTCCGGCATGTAAACCGTATGCGCCGAGATATCGTACACGGCGGTCCATTGGTCGTAGCGGCCCGGCGTTATGCCCGGCCCGCTGGCGACGCCGTCATCGGGCGAGGCATAGGCGAGCGTCATCGACGCGGGCTTGCCGAACAGCCACTCGAAGAGTGACGGCTTTTTCGCCGGCGCGTCGGCGGCTGCGCTGGCCTGGGCGTCGTCCTGGAGAGCGGCGTGGCGGACGAGCGGCGACCGGCGCGGCGCGGCTTGATCCTCGCTCGCGGATTTGATCGCGGACTTCATCGCGGATTTGGCCGAGACCTTGGGCGCCGTGTCGGTTACGGATCGGCCCGCGGCCGATGCCGCCGGCTGGTTGTCCGCTTCCAGATCCGCGCTCCGTGAAAACGTCCCGGGCGGAATGCCCAGCGAATGCCGGGCATCGAACAGGGCAACGTCGTTGATCAAATTTGCCGACAGCTTCGCGGTGCGGTGCAAGGCGGCTGCGAGCTCGGCGCGGTTCAAAGCCGCCGACAGCTTGGCGTAGGCGACCGCGGCCGGCGATGGCCTGGGCTGCACGGCTTGGGCGGAATCGGCGGGCGGGCTGGTGCCGGCCAGAAGGCTCGACAGCATCCAGGCGCAGGCAAACGCGACGCACGCGAGCGCTGTGCTGCCCCATATTCCCTGCGGCAACGCAATCGCCGAAAAGTACCGATGATCATAGTCCCCGGAAGTCTCACAACACTCGCAGCTGAGCGTCATTCCCCCTCGAATCCCACAATAAAGTTGGCTTGCGTTATGCGGCGCTCGACGGCCAAGCCTTATTCGAATCCTGGCGTATCGAAGCCTGGACGCGCCCCGGCGCGCCCCCGCACGGCGAAAGTCAGCGCGAGGCCTTGCGGCCCTGCACCCTTCAAGACGGGTTTAGTCAGATGTCCCCAACGACACCCTTACCCACTCGCATGCCTAACTCCCCTCCGCGGCATGCGCCCGACATCATCATTCAAACCAAACGAAAAGGCAAAATTGCAGCAGACCTGAGGCAGATTTTGTAATTCCGCCGACAAATCGTCGGGACGGCGGACATCAGGAGGGTGCTTCCGGCCCCTGCCCTCGTCACCACCGGGCATCAGCCGGTCGACGATCGACGTCGCTGGCTCGTCCAATGACCCGGTTGCGGCCTCCCTCGTCACCGCCACCGCCCGGCCCCTCCCTCGTCACCACCGGGCATAGCCGTTCGACGAACGGCGTCGCTTCGCTCGTCCAATGACCCGGTGGCCCCCTCCCTCGTCACCGCCAAGCTCCGGCGAAGCGGGCGCATAGAACAATCTGCTATATAAACCCTCGCCGGGGAAATGGGGCCTCATCGAGAATGCTGAACCTGCAATCGGCGACGGGTGTGTTCGCCATCCTCGCGCTCGCCTGGCTCGTCAGCGAGAACCGCCGCGCGGTGCCGTGGCGGCCGGTCGGTCATCGCGCTCGCCATCACCTTTGCGCTGGCGCTTCTGATGCTGAAAGTGCCGCAGGTCGAGGTGGCGTTCGCGCTGATCAACGACGCGGTCGACGCGATCGCCTCGGCGACGCGGGCCGGCACCTCGTTCGTGTTCGGCTATGTCGGCGGCGGCACGCTGCCGTTCGACCTCAAGGTGCCGGGCGCGGAATTCAGCCTCGCCTTCCAGGCGCTGCCGGTCGTGCTGGTGATGAGCGTGCTGTCGTCGCTGCTGTTTCATTGGCGCATCATGCCGCCGATCGTGCGCGGATTTTCCTGGGCGCTGGAAAGAACGCTGGACGTCGGCGGCGCGGTCGGGCTGTCGACGGCGGCCAACATCTTCGTCGGCCAGGTCGAGGCGCCGCTGTTCATCCGGCCCTACCTCGCCAAGCTCACGCGCAGCGAAATGTTCGTGGTGATGACCGGCGGCATGGCCGGCATCGCCGGCACCGTGTTCGTGCTCTACGCCACGATCCTGGCGAAGGCGATCCCGGACGCCGCCGGCCACATCGTGGTCTGCTCGGTGCTGGGCGCGCCGGCCGCGATCCTCATCAGTCTCATCATGGTGCCGGACGAAAACGAGAAGCACACCGGCGGCGCGCTCGGCGAGGTCGAGCAGGTCGCCGGCAGCACCATGGACGCCATCGTCAAAGGCACCGGCGCCGGTCTCGAGCTTCTCCTCAACATCGTCGCCATGCTGATCGTGTTCGTGGCGCTCGTGCATCTCGCCAATTCGATCCTCGGCCTGCTTCCCGACGCGCTGGGCGCGCCGATTACGCTGCAGCGCATGCTCGGCTGGATCATGGCGCCGGTGTGCTGGCTGATGGGCATTCCGTGGGCGCAGGCGGTGACCGCGGGCGGCCTGATGGGGATCAAGACCATCCTCAACGAGCTCGTCGCCTATCTGCAGCTCGCGGCGCTGCCTGCCGACGCGCTTGATCCGCGCTCGCGGCTCATCATGCTGTACGCCATGTGCGGGTTCGCCAATTTCGGCTCGCTCGGCATCATGATCGCGGGCCTCTCCACCATGTGCCCGGAGCGCCGCGACGAGGTGGTGTCGCTCGGCCTGAAGTCGATCGTGTCGGGCACGCTGACGACATGCCTGCTCGGCGCCATCGTCGGTGTTCTGACCTCGTCCTAGAGTGCAATAGCAGCACGCAATGACATTATTGACTCCGATCGAGCATCTGAAACGCCTGCTGCCGGGCATCATGATCTGCGTCGCGATCACGATCGCCGCGATGCTGCTGCAGATGGTCGAAGTTCACTTCGCCGGCCAGCCGTATCTCGAAGCGCTGGTGCTCGCGATCCTGATCGGCGTCGCGGTGCGCAGCGCCTGGACTCCGGGGCCGCGCTTTAGTCCCGGCATCAGCTTCTGCGCCAAATTCGTGCTGGAAGTCGCGATCGTCATGCTCGGCGCCTCGGTGAGCATCACCACCATTCTGGCGCTCGGACCGGTGGTGATCGTCGGCATCGCCTGTATCGTCGCCCTCGCCATCGCCAGCAGCTATGCGATTTGCCGCGCGCTCGCGCTGCCGCAGCGCATGGCCATTCTGGTCGCGTGCGGCAATTCGATTTGCGGAAATTCCGCAATCGCCGCGGTCGCGCCCGTGATCGGCGCCGACGGCGACGACATCGCCTCGTCGATCTCCTTTACGGCCGTTCTCGGCGTCGTGGTCGTACTCGGCCTGCCGCTGCTGGTTCCGATTCTGAATCTGTCGCTGACGCAATATGGCGTGCTGGCCGGCCTGACGGTCTACGCGGTACCGCAAGTGCTTGCCGCGACGTTGCCGATCGGCGCGCTGAGCAACCAGGTCGGAACCGTGATCAAGCTGGTGCGCGTGCTGATGCTTGGGCCGGTGGTCCTGGGATTTTCGCTGTTCGCCGGGAGCTTGCGCCCCGCCTCCGCAAAGCGCGAGACCGGCAGCCGCCGTCCCCGGCTCAGTCAGTTGGTGCCGTGGTTCATCATCGGCTTTCTGATTGTTCTGATCGTCCGCTCGCTGGGCCTCATTCCGCAGAGCGTGTTGCCGCCGATCACCCGGATCGCCGGCATCTTGACCACCGTCGCCATGGCGGCACTCGGGCTCGGCGTCGACGTTCGCGTGGTGGCGCGCACCGGAGCGCGGGTGACTCTCGCCGTCACCGCGTCGCTGATCGTGCTTGGTCTCATGAGCTACGCGCTCATTAGATTCACCGGAATGGCCTGAACCGACCGGTTGCCGAAGTGCTGTGGTCGAAGATCGGAAGAGGGTCCGCCTTTACGGCGTAAAAGGTAACGGCCCGTCTTTGAGCCAGATCAATGTGCCTTTTTGGCTTGTCCGTCAGCATTGCAAATGTATTCGTAATTCATCTGGGGCCCTTGCCAGGGCGTGGGGCGAAACACGATCCGCGGGGCTTGGAGTTGGTGCCGGATTTCGAGACAGCTGTCCTGCTCTTCATCGCTGGATGCGTCAGTTGGACAATCAGCATCTTCTCGGGTGGAGCAGGCAGCATCATTCTGCTCGCCGCAGTCACTCATCTCATTCGCGTGAAGACGGTCGCGCCGGTCATTACGATTGCCAGTCTGATGGCAAGCCCCATGCGTATCCTGGTCTCGTGGAGGCTTATCGAATGGGCGGTGGTACGCTGGTATCTGCCCGGCGCGATTAGCGGTGCAATCGTCGGAAGTTTGATCTTCGCGTGGGCAAACGCACTCTGGCTCAGCCTGATCGTGGGTCTCTTCCTCGTTTCAACGGCCATCCAGTATCGTCTCGGCGGCCGCGCCCGCTCGTTTCCAATGCGGCTTCCATGGTTCATCCCCGTGTCGCTCGTCGTCGGTCTAATCTCCGGGATCCTTGGTGCAAGCAGCCTTATTTCCATACCCTTCTACCTAAACTACGGCTTGACCAAAGAGCGCATGATTGCGACTGGCGCGTTGCATTCGCTTTTCATCCAGCTGACAAAGATTGCGACTTATGGGTCGCTCGGCGTGCTGACTTCCACGTCATTTTTCGAAGGTGTGTCCGCAGGACTTGGCGCAATCGCGGCTATATGTGCGACAAGGCGATGGCTCGACAGGTTCAGCGAGATATGGTTCCGCCGGTTCGCTATCCTGCTGATGCTGATAAGCGGGCTGTCGATGTTGTGGCGAAGCCGCGGGCTTTTGTTTTGATGCTGGCTCACCTTGGAGAGCGATGATCTTGCTGGATCAAATGCGCGATAGTTGCGATGTCCGAATTTTTGGCTCGTCGCGTCAATTCGCGACAACGAAAGCAATTTCATCGCCTTCGGAGCGAAGCGGACTTTCAGCGAGCCGCGCTTACAGAACCTAACTTATAACGAGGCGTCCTAGCTAGTCTCGCTGCTCTTAACGCACGCAGGCTACCGCCCATCACTGCAGTCTGAATTCGCCGTCGACGGCGCGGATTTCCGCCGGCTTGATCAGCCGGGCATGCGCGACGGTCACCGAATGTAATGGCCCCTCCAGCTTCTCCAGCCAGAAATTGAGAAACTTGTTGAGCTGCGGAAACGACGGGCAGAGATCGTAATCCTGCCAGACATAGGTCTGCAGCAGCCATGGATGATCCGGCCGCCGGTACAATATATTGGCCGTCGTCAGTCCGTAGCCTTCGAGCTGCCGGCGAAAATCTTTCGAAGCCATCATGTCCCTCCATTCCCATCCGAGGAAATGTTCCGAGACTCGCTTGGTCATTGCAAGCCTTAAAAATGAAGAACTTGTGTATTTTCAAGGCACTAGCAGCATTCATATGGAGTGCTAACAGCGCCAAGGCCACTCGTTCTGACCTGGAAATCCAACAGACCTTTCTGGGACAGGTTTCCTTATCAGACGGAACAATATTTTCGCCGCTGCGGCGGAACCGGCGGGCGTTAACCCTTTTGGGCACGCCTGTTGGCAATCCGTTCGGGTGAGTGCTAATAAATTTCCGGCTCCCCCTTGCGGGCATAGACGTAACGCCCTATCTCGCCATCAGGCGGTCGTCCACGACATCGCGAGGGGCCGCGCCAACCCACGAAACTTCCCGTTTTTCAGAAACCTAGGAGGACACCATGAAGTTTCGCCCGCTTCACGACCGCGTCGTCGTCAAGCGCATCGACGCCGAGGAGAAATCTTCTGGCGGCATCATCATCCCGGACACCGCCAAGGAAAAGCCCTCGCAGGGTGAAGTCATCGCCGTCGGCCCAGGCGGCCGCGACGAGGCCGGCAAGCTCATTCCCATCGACGTCAAGGTCGGCGACCGCGTCCTGTTCGGCAAGTGGTCGGGCACCGAGGTCAAGATCGACGGCGTGGAACTCCTCATCATGAAGGAGTCCGACATCATGGGCGTGCTCGACGAGCCGATGGCCCGGAAGAAAGCCGCGTAATCCAACAACCCGTTCTTCGTCATGGCCGGGCTCGACCCGGCCATCCATGGGGCCGGCCCGGCAGCATGGATCACCGGGTCAAGCCCGGTGATGACTGATGAAAAAGGAACGTCTTTCCAGGAGAGACTTAAATGGCTGCTAAAGAAGTCAAATTTTCAGTCGATGCGCGCGACAGGATGTTGCGCGGCGTCGACATTCTCGCCAACGCGGTGAGAGTGACGCTCGGCCCCAAGGGCCGCAACGTCGTGCTCGACAAGTCGTTCGGCGCTCCCCGCATCACCAAGGACGGCGTCACCGTCGCCAAGGAGATCGAGCTCGAAGACAAGTTCGAGAACATGGGCGCCCAGATGGTGCGCGAGGTCGCGTCGAAGACCTCCGACATCGCCGGTGACGGCACCACGACGGCGACCGTGCTCGCCGCCGCGATCGTGCGCGAAGGCTCCAAGGCCGTCGCCGCCGGCATGAACCCGATGGACCTCAAGCGCGGCATCGACCTTGCGGTCGAGACCGTGGTCGAGGAGCTCAAGAAGAACTCCAAGAAGGTGACGTCGAACGCCGAGATCGCCCAGGTCGGCACCATTTCCGCCAACGGCGACAAGGAGATCGGCGACTATCTCGCCAAGGCGATGGAAAAGGTCGGCAACGAGGGCGTGATTACGGTCGAAGAGGCCAAGTCGCTCGAGACCGAGCTCGATGTCGTCGAGGGCATGCAGTTCGACCGTGGCTACATCTCGCCCTACTTCATCACCAACGCCGACAAGATGCGCGTTGAGATGGAGGACCCGTACATCCTCATCAACGAGAAGAAGCTCTCCGCGCTGAATGAACTGCTTCCGCTTTTGGAAGCTGTGGTGCAGACCGGCAAGCCGCTTCTGATCGTGGCCGAGGACGTCGAAGGCGAGGCGCTTGCCACGCTCGTCGTCAACAAGCTGCGCGGCGGGCTGAAGGTCGCGGCCGTGAAAGCTCCGGGCTTCGGCGATCGCCGCAAGGCGATGCTGCAGGATATCGCCGTCCTGACCGGCGGCCAGGCGATCAGCGAGGATCTCGGCATCAAGCTCGAGAACGTGACGCTGGCCATGCTCGGCAAAGCCAAGAAGGTGATGATCGACAAAGAGAACACCACGATCGTCAACGGCGCCGGCAAGAAGAAGGACATCGAAGACCGCATCACGCAGATCAAGGCGCAGATCGAGGAGACCACCTCGGACTACGACCGCGAGAAGCTGCAGGAGCGGCTTGCCAAGCTCGCAGGCGGCGTCGCGGTGATCCGCGTCGGCGGCGCCACCGAGGTCGAGGTGAAGGAGCGCAAGGATCGCGTCGATGACGCGATGCACGCGACCCGCGCCGCGGTCGAGGAAGGCATCCTGCCCGGCGGCGGCGTTGCGCTGTTGCGCGCCACCGAGCACCTCAAGAAAGTGCGCACGCACAACGACGACCAGAAGACCGGCGTCGAGATCGTGCGCAAGGCGCTGCAGGCTCCGGCCCGGCAGATCGCCACCAACGCGGGCGAAGACGGCTCCGTCATCGTCGGCAAGATCCTGGAGAACTCCAACTACGCATTCGGCTTCGACGCCCAGGGCGGTGACTACGTCGACATGGTCAAAAAGGGCATCATCGACCCGACCAAGGTCGTGCGTCAGGCACTCCAAGGCGCTTCGTCGGTCGCCGGCCTCCTCATCACCACCGAGGCGATGATCGCCGAAGTGCCGAAGAAGAAGGACGCCATGCCTCCGATGCCGGGTGGCGGCGGAATGGATTTCTGATTTCGCGCCAAGCGGATTTGGAATGCGAAGGCCCGGGACAAAATCCCGGGCCTTTTGCTTGATGATCCCAAGCTGATGAAAGATCAGGTCAGGCGATGCCGCGCGGCACGCGCGGTAACCGGCTTGGCCCTGGCGCCGTCCTTGGGTCTGGATGATCGGGGTTCGGACGGACGGGTGATCGGGAAGACTTCGCGTACGTGCTCGGTCCACATCTTACAAAATGTCGTGGCGAAGTGCGGCAACGGGCGGCGCTTGTCCCACAGAATACTCAATGGCTCGCGCAACGGTTTGCCCCGATACGTCACGCCGAATATCCGCAATGCGTAGCGGTGGGTTCGCAGCGCCGAAGGAATGATCGCCACGCCGTGCCCGGCTTCGGCCAGTGCGAGCAGCGTGTGTGGGGCACGGCTTTCGAACAGAACTTTCGGTTCGACGCCGGCGAGGCGGCAGGCTGCGTCGAAGGCCCGGCGAAACCCGAACCCGCGATCCAGCAGTAACAGCGGATGAGGAGCGATGTGGCCGACGTCGATTGTGCCGCGGGTGCACAGCGTCAAGCGCCGATGACACGCGGCGAGCAATTCGACCGGTTCAAGCGGTTGGATCGCGAACCGCTGCGCGTCGAGTTGCACGTCGTGAAGCAGATTTTGAGCAAGATGAACCTCTCCGCGCTCCAGCATTGCCAGGATCTCGCTGCCGCTGCCCTCGCTCACTCTCACCTGCACGTTGGGAAAGCGTCGCGCATATCGAGGCAAGAACTGCGAGAAGACACTTTCGATATGTTGCGGAGAGGCTGCCACTTTCAGCACGCCGCTGTCGCCGCGACGGAGCACTTGTGCCCGCTCGCCGAGCGCGCCGGCGTAGCTCAATAGACCACGACAGTCGTTGAGCAATTGTTCGCCTTCGCTCGTCAACAGCAGGCGGCGGCCGACCCGATCGAAAAGCTTGAGACCGAGTTCCTGCTCGAAATCGCTGATTTGCCGCGACAGAGCCGGTTGTGCAATGCGCAGGTGGAGCGCCGCCTTGGAGACGGTGCCGAGTTCGGCCACGGTAACGAAGGTTCGCGCGTGCCGCAGGTCCATGCCATTTTCCTTATGCCGGATTGGTATAGATCGCTAGAGAAAACATGTATTGGACGTTAGTCGGCCTCCGCGCCACACCTGCGCTGCGACCCTTTCCTCGTGCGCGAGGCCCACGTGTGAGAAGGAGGAAAATGATGAAGGCGATCTGCCTGATCCTGATGACGGCGCTCGGACTAGGCTCCGTAGCTTTGGAGGCAAAGGCACAGACCGGGACACAGACCTGGCCGACAAAGCCGCTGCGGGCGATCGTACCCTACGGCGCGGGCAGCACCACCGACATTGTCCCGCGCGTGGTGTTCGATCAGCTCTCGTCGCAACTCGGGCAAAGCATCATCGTGGAGAACCGGCCGGGTGCCGGCGGCACGATCGGTAGCGCCTTCGTCGCCAAAGCGGATCCCGACGGCTACACGCTCCTCGTCAACTCGTCGGCACACACGATCTCCCCGGCGCTTTATCCGAATTTGAGCTACGACCCGGCGCGGGATTTTGCAGCGGTCATCCCGCTCGGCGTTTCGCCGAACGTACTGGTCGTTTCGCCGTCGAAGGGTTTCAAGACGGTGGGCGATCTTGTGGCTGCAGCCAAAGCCAAGCCGGGCGCGTTGACCTTCTCCTCTGTTGGTGTCGGGACTGCAACCCATCTGAGCGCGGAGCGCTTCCGGGCCAGCGCCGGAATCAGGGTCGTGCATGTTCCGTTCAAAGGCGGTGCGGAAGCAATGACCGAGGTCATGGCCGGACGGGTCGACTTCTTCTTCGGGCCGGTCGGGGTCGTCCTGCCGCTTGTTCGCCAGGGCAAGCTGACGGCGCTGGTGGTGAACGGCGCCGAGCGCTCCGCCGCGTTGCCGGATGTACCGACGACACAGGAAGCCGGCTTTGCCAATGCCGAGTATCCGATCTGGTTCGGCGTCTTTCTCCCGGCCAAGACGCCACGCGATATCGTCGACAAGCTGCACGACGAGACCCTCAAAGCGCTGCAAACGCCCAAGGTGCGGGACAAGCTCGCCACACTGGGCGTCGATCCGATGGTAATGACGCCGAAAGAATTCGACGCCTATGTCGAAAAGGAAATCGCCGTCAACGCGGCGCTGGTCAAGGCGGCCGACATCAAGACCAACTGACAAGGAATGATATCGGCTCACCGGCGCCCGCTTGAATGCGCGCGGTCGACAGTTAACGCTTGCGCCGATCGAAGCTGCAACCTCGCGCGGATGTCGTCGCAGTGGCTTACTTTCATGCGGCGCCGGGGGCGCGGTATGGTTTCACATGGCAATAACGAAGGCCTGCCCAAGCTGCGGCAACGACATTCCGGGCGACAGCCGCTTCTGCCCGCAATGCGGCACGCCGCAAGCCCTGAGCTGCGGCGCGTGCGGTCACGCCAATCCGGCAGGCTCTCGCTTTTGTTCGCAATGCGGCGCGCAAGCTCGGCGAAGCGAGCGGCCAAAGCCGCTGGCGCCCGTTGCTGCGGCGACGGCGCCGCCGGTTGCGCGCCCTGCCCTTGCGGCGGAACGCCGCCAGCTCACCGTCATGTTCTGCGACCTCGTCGGCTCGACAGCGCTCTCGACGCGGCTCGATCCGGAAGATCTGCGCGAGGTCATCGCCGCCTATCACAAATGCGCGGCCGACGTCGTGACGCGTTTCCGCGGCTATGTTGCCAAATACATGGGCGACGGCGTCCTGGTCTATTTCGGCTACCCAGAGGCGCATGAAGCCGACGCGGAAAATGCGGTGCGCGCCTCGCTCGCGCTGGTCGATTCCATCAGACGGCTCTTTCACGGCGACGGCGCCCACCAGGTGCGCGTCGGCATCGCCACCGGCCTGGTGGTGGTCGGCGAGCTGGTCGGCGCCGGTGAAGCGCAGGAGCGCAACGTGGTCGGCGAAACGCCGAACCTCGCTGCCCGCCTGCAATCGGCCGCGGCGCCGAACACGATCGTGATCGCGGCCAGCACGCGGCGGCTTGCCGGCGATCTTTCGAATACGAGCCGATCGAACCGGCCGCGCTGAAGGGCTTTCAGGAGCCGGTCGGCGCCTGGCGGGTTTTGCGCGAGCGCACCATTGCGAGCCGCTTCGAGGCGCTGCGCGCCGCGAGCCTTGACGCCGCTGGTCGGCCGCCAGGAGGAAATGGAGCTGCTGCTGCGGCGCTGGCACCAGCTCAAGGACGGCGAAGGCCGCGTGGTGCTGTTAGCCGGCGAGCCCGGCATCGGCAAATCGCGGCTGACCACGGCGATCGAGGACAGTATCAAGGACGAGGCGCACGTCGTCTGCGTTATTTCTGTCAGCCGCATCATCAAGGCAGTGCGCTGCAGCCAATCCTCGCACAGCTCCAGCACGCCGCGGATTTTGCGCCCGACGACACGCCCGCCGACAAGCGCGCCAAGCTCGAACATTTGCTGGCGCAGGACGCGAGAAACTCCGGCGCGGATGTCGAGACCTTCGCGGAGCTTTCTGGGCTTGGCCGGCTCATCCGTGGAGACTGCCCTGAGCGATCCGCAGCGCAAGCGCCGGAAGGTGCTGACCGCGCTGATCGAGCAGTTGGAAAGAGTGGCGCGGCAGCGTCCGGTGCTGATGCTGTTCGAAGATGCGCATTGGGCCGACCCGACTTCGATCGAACTCTTGACGCTGACCGTCGAGCGCCTGCAATCCTTGCCCGTTCTGCTCGTGATTACCTTCCGCCCGGACTTTCAGCCGCCCTGGACAGGGCAACCGCACGTCACCATGCTGACGCTCAACCGGCTCTCACAACGCGAACGGGCCACTCTGGTCGATAGCATCACCGGCGGCAAAGCGCTGCCGCCGAACTGCTCGATCAGATCATCGAGCGCACCGACGGCGTGCCGCTGTTTGTCGAAGAGCTGACCAAGGCGGTGCTCGAAAGCGAGCAATTGCAAGAGGACAGCGACCGCTATGTCCTTGATCAGCCGATGCAGCAGCTTGCCATCCCGACCACGCTGCAGGATTCGCTGATGGCCCGCGTCGATCGGCTCGGCTCGGCGCGTGAGGTCCTGCAAATCGGCGCCGCGATCGGCCGCGAGTTTTCCTACGAGGTCTTGGCCGCGGTCGCCGGCATGGCGGACGCGGTATTGCAGGATGCGCTGATCCGGTTGAACGAGGCCGAATTGTTGTTCCTGCGCGGCACGCCGCCCAATGCGATCTATTCGTTCAAGCATGCGCTGGTGCAGGATACCGCCTATTCCACCATGCTGCGGGCCCGGCGCCAGCAGCTGCATTCAGCGATCGCGCTGGTGCTGGAAAAGCGCTTCCCGAGCTGGTCAGCACCACGCCAGAGGTGCATCGCGCAGCAATTCGAGCGCGCCGGGCAAAACGAAAAAGCGATCCACTATCACGTGCAGGCCGGCGAGCGCGACGTTCGCCGCTTCGCCATGAAGGAATCGCGTCACGCACTACGCCAATGCGCTGCGGCTTGTGATCGCCATTGCCGGAAAGCCCGCAGCGCGACGAGCCTGGAGCTCGGTGTCCGTCTCGGCTTCGGCCTGGCGCCGAACTGATCGCCACAGGTCCGAGCTCTGCCGAAGTCGCAGCGCATTATCGGCGGGCGCTGGCACTGAGCCACACTTTGCCGGACCGCGGCCGCGAGCGCTTCCTCGCCAGCTGGGGCATGTGGTTCCACGCCACGGCCAGCGGCCGCGGAGGCGAGGCCGACGGCCCTTTCCGATCGAACTCATCAGCATCGCGCGCGAACTGGATAATTCCGACTTTCTGCTCGAGGCCTATCACGCCAAGGTTCCGATGCTGCTGCGGATGGCCGATTTCGCCGGGCTCAATGAAGCGGCACACGAGGTCGTCCGGCTCTACGACCGTGAACGCCATCGCGACCACGCATATTATTTCGGCGGCCACGATTCCCGCATGTGCGCGCGATCTTTCCATGCGCTGGGACTGTGGGGTCAGGGACTTTCTCGAACAGGCGCAAAGCATGGCGTGGCAGTCGGTCGAGGATGCGCGCCAGCTCGGCCACGCCTTTTCGCTCGCGCACTCGCTGCAGCGTTGCGGCATGACAATGATCTTGCTCAAAGACTGGTGCCGCCTGCCGGCTCGTCTCGGACGAGCTTTATCCCCTCGCCGAGCGCAACAAATTTCCCTGGCAGCTTGCCGATGCGATCTTTCTGCGGGGCTGGCTGGCCGGACAAGCGGGAGACTTCATGAGGCCGGAATCGAGCAGATGGCGCACGGCGTCAATCATCCGTTCTTCGCCGGCTTTCGGCCGATCTTCCTGCCGCAAATCGCCGAGCAAGAACTGCGCGCGGGGCGCGCCGACCAAGCCATGGCAACGATCGAGCGCGCGGCGACGAGACCGCAAAACAGGATAATCGGTTTTGCGAGCCGGACATTTTTCGCTTGCGCGGCGAAATCCTGCTGGCGCAATCGCGCGACAATGCGCGAGGCAGAGGCAGCGTTTCGCGAGGCGATGACGATGGCGGCCCAACAATCATGCCGTCCGCTCGAACTGCGCGCCGCCACAAGCCTGGCGCGACTGCTCGGCGATAGCGGTCGCGCGACCGAAGCGCGCGATGCGTTGGCGCCGATCTACGCGCCTTCACCGAAGGCTTCGAGCGGCCGGATTTGCAGGCTGCGAAGACGTTGCTCGCTGAGTACGGCTAGGGCTAAGACGGCTTCCGCCTCTGTCGCTTGTCTGCGGTGCCGCGTCATTCGTCGTCGCATGTCGGCTATCGCAGGCGAAACGGACTTATCACGTCAGCCTCCGGCTCCACGCCTTCCACTGCGCCCCCGCCGCAATAGCGGGGGGTATAGTGATATCGGGAAAAGTAGGCCACCCCAGCGTGTCTGGCGAGGGATGGGCCTTGTTAAGGCCCACAATTACATCGAAACAGACCACTCCGCCGCCAATGGTGGACGGGTGGCCCCACGCCAACATTCGCAATTGCCGGATCGGAATAGGCCACCGCGACCCCGCGTTGCGACCTCCCAACTGCTGTAGCCGTCCGCATCGAATTCAAAGGCGAAAGTTCATTTCCGCTTGGCCCCAATTGCAGACATATCGCTGCGTCGCGGTAAACCACCGCTGTGGGCCAAACGGCGACATATGCGGTGCAGCAAAAGAAACTCTATTCGATCACATCGTCGGCGGTGGCGAGCAATGTCGACGGCACGGTCAAGCCAAGCGCCTTGGCCGTCCTGAGATTGATCGCCAAATCGAATTTGGTCGGCTGCGGGATCGGCAAGTCGGCCGGCTTGGCGCCCTTGAGAATGCGTCCGGTATAGACGCCGACGATATGATGAGCGTCGACGAAGCTCGCCCCGTAGCTCATGAGGCCGCCATCGACGACCGGCTCACGCAGATGGAAGATGGTGGCGATCCTGTCGTGCGCGGCCAGCGCCGCGATCTGCTTGCGTTGCGACACGAGGTATGGGTCGGGATTGACTAACACGGCGCTGACTTTCTCCTGCTCAAAGACGCGGAAGGCCTCATTGATGTCACCGTCCTTGCTAACATTGACGACCACCAGCCGCACGCCGAGCCTTGCGGCTGCCTTGCTTACGTCGCTGGTGTCGGGAGCGGCGTTCTGATTGGTGGGATTGATGATCATGCCGTAGGCGGCAGAGTTCGGGACGACTTCGCGCAACAGTTCGAGCCGTTTGGCGCCCAACGCGTTGGCGAGTGCCGTCGCGCCGGTGATGTTCCCCTCCGGGTGGCTGAGATTGGTGACGATCTTGAGCTCAACCGGATCGGATCCCAGAAAGAACACGATCGGAATCGTGGTAGTCGCGGCCTTGGCAGCACGCACTGCCGGCGGCGCGATAGTGATGATGACGTCAACAGGGCGTTTGGCGAACGCAGCGGCCATGGCCGGTAGCCGGTCGTAATGGCCTTCCGCCCATTCGTAGTCGATTGTGACATTGCGGCCGTCAACGAAGCCCGCTTCCTTCAAGCCGTCGCGAAAGCCGGCGACATACTTTTCCCACTCCGCCGCCGAGGTCACGCCGAGAAATCCAATTACCGGCATTGCCGGCTGTTGCGCGGGCGCCGCCAGCGGCCATGTCGCCCCCGCACCGCCGAGAAGCCTGATAAACTCCCGCCGCCTCATATTCGCCCCCACGCTCAGATGACGGCATCCTAACGGATCAAACGGACACTTTGATAGGTGCTGAAATCAGGCAGCAAAACCGTTGGCACAGTGCACTGCCAATGTCGCTGTTGGGTCAACAGCGCGGGTTTGAGAGCGCGCCGTCCAGTTCCGCACTTGCTCCGATAGCTACCGTATTGACGCAAGACGCCAACCGACGAAGTGGGCCAATAGGCGACAAGGTGCGTTGCAGCAAAACATCCCCTCCAGGACCGGCGACCGCCTGCCTTACCTGACGCCCTCGCGCTCGATCTCTCTTTCAGGTACGCTTGCGGCCAACCGACTATCGGAAAAAGTGAGTACGATAAGTTAAGGCGAACTGAGGGAGCTTACGATGTCCGTCGAGGGGATTATTCTTCATCACGGCGAGGCCGGTGGGGTAACTTTACATCAGACTCTGTGTCGATTACCTGCTCACGGCTGAGCACTCGAAGCAATGCTCCATATTTGAGTTCTCGATCGCACCAGGGTTCAACACTGGCGCGCATTACCATACCAAGATAGAGGAGATTTTTTACGTCCTTGAAGGCGAGGTCGATCTACGTTGTGGCGAACGCACCTTGCATGGCGGCCCCGGAACCTTCGTTTTTGTCCCCCCTGGAGCGGCGCACGCATTCGGCAATTCCGGTTCGTCACCTGCCCGCATGCTGCTGATTACTGCGCCGCCCGGACATGAGAAATATTTCGACGAGTTGCGAGACCTTATTGCCAAGGGCAAGCCGGACCCCGAGGCGCTCGCGAAGTTGCGTGCCAAGTACGACACGGTGCAGCTCGCTACTTTGACCGCCGGCTAATTGTAACTCTTGCGTTCGTCAGCGGCGGAAAAAGTTGGCCGTTGTGCATGACAGCAAAAGTCGGCTGGAAATGTCGCAGTTGGGTCAGGCGCGTAGGTTTGAGCGAGCGCAAGGAACGTCCGCTACTGCCTCGTTAGCGACGGGATTGCGCCGTTGCGGCCACCGTTGTGCGGGGAACCTGACCTGCCGGTTAGGGCGTGATATTCTTCGTCGCATTGCAGGCGGGGCGAATGGTAATCGGCATCGGACGGCGGCAATTCATATTCGCGCTGGGCGGCGTATCAGTTGCGTGGCCGCTTGCAGCGCTGGCGCAACAGGCGGAGCGGCCAGCCCGGATCGGGTATCTCCGCCTCGCACCCGCCGCGCAATCGCGGCTCGAGGAAGGCGCTTTTCTGGCGGGGCTTGCCGATCTCGGTTACGTCGATGGCAAAAATCTTCATATCGAGTATCGGTCGACGGAGGGCGATGAGAGCCAAATTCCGGGGCGGCTGCAGGACCTGATCGATCTCAACGTCGAAGTCCTCGTCGTCCACGCCACCGGCGTCCTTGGCGCGCTGCGTGCGACAAAGACCATACCCATCGTGATGGCGGTCGGTCCCGATCTGGTCGCTGCCGGCGCCGTGGCGAGCCTCGCGCATCCTGGCGGCAATGTCACCGGGTCGTCCTTCTTTCTTCCGGAGCTCATGGCCAAATGGCTCGAACTGCTCAAGGAGCTTTTGCCATCGCTGACGCGAGCGGGCGTTCTGCTCATTCGGCGCAACGACAATGCCAACGCCAACATCCTCGACCTGATGGGAACGACCGCCAAAGCGTTGCAGGTCGACTTGCATCCGATCGACGTGCGCGGACCGGACGAGTTCGAGGACGCCTTTGCGTCGTGGGTCAAGGCACAAATGGGCGGCCTGGTCATGGCCGACCACACGCTGCTCACCTACAACGCCGGCGCGATCGCGGCCTTTGCGGCGAAGCAGCGCCTCGCGTCTATCGGGCCGCTGTCGTTGCCCAAAAGCGGCGGGCTCCTGGGCTATGGGGTGGACTTTCAAGCGATTTTTCGCCGCGCCGCCTATTTCGTCGATCAGATTTTGAAAGGCGCAAAACCTGGCGATATTCCGATCGAACAGGCGACTAAGTTCCTATCGGCCGTCAATCTGAAGACCGCCAAGGCGCTCGGCATCGATATACCCACTTCCATTTTGCTGCGCGCCGACGAGGTGATCGAATAAACTCTTCGCAGCGCGGCAATTGACGGTGGCAAACGGGCGGTATTGGGTCATTCGCAACAGATCGTTGCCCGCCGAAAATTGCTTGATGTCCGCTTCGCTCAAAAGCGATCGAAGTGCTGCGTTGCCGGGAATCGACGCGATGGGCCAATAGGCGACAAAGTGCGGCGCAGCAAAGAGCGAGCTATTCGATCACCTCGTCGGCGCGTACAAGGAGCGACTCCGGTATGTCGAGCCCGAGCGCCTTCGCTGTCTTGAGATTGAGGATCGTTTCGTACTTAGTTGGCGCCTGCACCGGAAGTTCAGCGGGCTTAGCGCCGCGCAAGATGCGGTCGACATAGGATGCCGCCTGCCGATTGATCTCCAGAAAATCGGTACCGTACGACATCAGACCGCCGGCCACCACAAACGGACGCTGCGTGTACACTGCCGGTAACCGGTGGCGAGCGGCAAGCGCAATGACAAGATCGCGCTGCTGCAAAATCGTGGCACTCGGCAATAGCACGAGTTCACAGTTGGGCTGACCCGCGCAAGCCGCTATCACACGCTCGATGTCGGCGGCATTTTTTATCGGAGCTGGCACCAGCTCAATCGCCAGGGATGATGCTACGGACTGCGCCGCTCGCACGAAGTAAACGTACGGAGTCGTGCTCGGGTTGGCGATCAGAGCGGCGCGAGCTAACTGTGGCGTCACCTCTTTGAGCATCGCAAGCCACTTGCCTGTGATGCCTTCCTCATACAGCAGCAAACCCGTCATATTGCCGCCCGGCTGCGCTAAGCTTGCGATGAAGCCCGAGCCGATCGGATCGGACACGTTGACAAACACGATCGGGATCGAGCTACTTTCTCGTTGTAAAGCCGCGGCGACTGGCGTCGTTACTGCTAAGAGCACATCGGGTCGTAGGCTCACCAGCTCCCGAGCGAGCGGTTGAAGCTGATCGGCCGTGCTCGCCGCAAAGCGATAGTCGACATGCATATTGTGACCTTCCGACCACCCCAGACGATCGAGCTGTTGCCGAAAAGCGGCAAGCCGCGCTTGGATCTCTGCATCGGATTGAGCACCGCTCACGAGCACGCCGATGCGACGCATTCGCGCGCTCTGCTGTGCGCGCGCTGCAAGCGGCCATATCGCCGCTCCGCCCGCAAGCGTGATGAACTCGCGCCGTCGCATCTGTCGCCCCTAAGGCCGAGTGACGTAAGCTACCAGATCATTGAGTTGTGCATGCCAGCAAGAAATGCGTCCCGATGTCTCATACGGGTCAATCGCGCTCAAATTGTTTATCATGCATAAGCGTCTCATTTCCGGTCTGGTCCGAAAGCGGACCTAGCGGGTCGGGTGATTAAGCCTTCGGGCTTTTCATCCGGACGCCTTCTCCCCTGTCACCCGCTGTGCCAATGCAAATCCCTCCGAACCTAACCTTTTCTAATTTACCAATGGGCATTGAAACTCATGTGTTGGAAAAAACCAATATTGGGTTTTCCGTTGTATTCACGCCGAGTTCAATTCCAGTGGAGCGGTTTGGCTTTACCGCAAACGCAGAGCTTTAGGGACAAAACGAAGACGGAGCATCTTCGGGTTAGCGCATGTTCCCACCCCCGTCGCCGGCGGGCGATGCGAGCCCAAGTTCGATTGGTGCTTTGCGGGAATGGGTGAGAGCCACCCCCTCGCCAGACGCACTGGGGTGGCCTACTTTTCCCGATATCACTATACCCCGCCGCAATAGCGGGAGCACAGAAAGCGACATCGCGCGAACTCAGTAGCAGGGCTGATAAGGTCAGTAGCAGGGCGGATAAGGATAGTAACCGCAGGCTGGCCGACCGTAATAGTAGGCTCCCGCAGCTGGCCGGCCGTAATAGTAGGCTCCTGCAGCAGCTGCTCCTACAGCGGCTGCTCCTGCCGCTGCGCCATAGTAGCCGCGTCGATAGGCGCGTCGATGCACTCTGCGATTAACGCCGGCAACACTTCCCGGCGTGAGCGGCCGTCCCACTCTGGCATCTGCCGTGTTGAGAGACAGTGACAGCGTCTTTGCCGGCGACCATTGAACCGAGAAGGGAGCTGCCGCGAGCAACGCGGCGCTAAGGGTGATACCAAGCAGGGTTAGCTTCTTCATGGCATTCTCCTGATCTAGGCTTAGCCTATTTCACTACGACATAGCTATTGATCCACGTCAAAACAGGGAACCTGCTTTTGAGAGTTAATTAATGATGACATCTCATTTCGTCGCTTTCGAGCCAACTTTGTGACACACCTCTATCGCCGCGATGTGGCGAGAGTCCGCCGTTGCAGGAAAAAAGCAGGAAAATGAATAAGAGAAAGTCAGATTAACTCGTCAGGGAGACAGGAATTGGTCGAGTAGCTCAGCCATTCGGCTTTCGCCCTCACAGATCCGGGCATGCAGATTTCCCGCACCCGGCTCTTCCCGAGGATAACTTGCGTCATGCTGCACGAACCGTCCAGGGATGAGTGATATGGGGTGTCGGTAGAGGGAAGCGGGTTAGCAGAGCCCCATACGTCTGCCAGCTCATGCGCCGCGATTTCTGACTGCGCCGTCGCAGGCAAGTCAGCCAGATGCGGATCATTTCCTGGCGGAACGCGATAAGCGCCGGGAAGTTTTGTGGTCGGCCATAGTAGCCGTAGTGACCGAGCAGCACGCTGGTGTACCAGCGATGCTGCACGGACAGCGGCACGTGCATCAACCGCCACGCCTCCCGGCGCAACGCCTTCAGCTTTCGCGTCAGGCGCTTGCTCTGCGTTTTGAGCTTCACAATAAACCGGCCGTCCCGTGTCCACCCACAGTAGTGGGTGAAGCCGAGGAAGGCGAAGGTTTCTGGACGCCGCAGACCACGTTGTCGCCGAGCCAAGGCCGGCAGTCGGCCAAACTCGATGAGACGTGTCTTCTCATCGTGGAGCGCTAGGCCAAATTTGGCCAGTCGTTCCTTCAGAGCGGCCGTTATCTGCCGCGCGTCGTCTGCTTTCTCGAAGCCCATCACGAAGTCGTCAGCGTAGCGGACGATTACGACACGACCGCGCGCGTGCCGGCGACGCCACTGCTGGACCCAGAGATCGAAGACGTAGTGCAGAAAGATATTGGCCAGGAGCGGGCTGATGGCTCCTCGAACGCAAAAGATAACTTCCGCTTTGAGCGGACGATTATGGGCTGGCGAGGGCGGCACGTGGTTGATTTGAGACGCAAAGGGTAATACGCCTGTGTCAGATGATTCGTTCGACGCGAGTGCAAAAGGCCGAACGACTGAGAGCGGCGCGGCGGTTGCTCGCGGACGAGATCGGCATGGCGGAGGCAGCCATGGCGTTGTTGCGCGCATTTGGCTTGTCGCGACGGCAAGCCTATCGCTACCTCGAACTGGCGCGAGCGGGCGCGCCGGCGCCGTTGGCAGCGGAGAACTCGATCACGATCACACTGAAGATGCCGGAGAGCCTTGCGCGCAGTCTACGGGCTCATGCGACCGAGCACGGTGTCACGACAAGCGAGGTCGTCAGAAAGGCCGTTGCAGCTTATCTGGCGACAAAGCGCCGGCATGGTTGAGCAGCGGCCGATACGGCGTGCCGTCCATCTCGAATTCGCATTCGATCGACTGCTCGCTGCCAAACTCGAACTGGCTTACGAGATCCTGGTTCCTGATCGGGTCCGGATCGTCAGCAGCGCAAAGGCGACGGGAGCAGGCGATGAAGACCGCGGCGATCTATGCTCGTGTATCGTCGGACAAACAAAGGGAGCAGAACACGATCGCCAGCCAGACGGCGGCGCTGATCGCGTTCGCCCGCGAGCAGCAGTTCGAGGTACCTCCGGAATGGGTCTTCGAGGACGACGGTTATAGCGGGGCAAGCCTGATCCGCCCCGGCCTCGAACGGATGCGTGATCTCGCTGCCGAGGGACTGATCCAGGCGATCCTCGTTTACGCGCCCGACCGACTGAGCCGGCGATACGCGCACCAGATTCTCCTGATCGAGGAATTTGCCCGCGCCGGCGTCGAGACACTGTTTGCGCGTGCACCACGCGGTTCGACGCCCGAGGACGAGTTGCTCGTACAGTTCCAGGGAATGATCGCGGAGTACGAACGAGCACAAATTCTGGAGCGCTCGCGACGAGGCAAACGCCATCGCGCCCGCCAGGGCGAAGTCAGCGTGCTGAGCGGCGCTCCTTTCGGATATCATTTTATCCGCAAGACAGATCACGCGGCTGCGTACTACGAGATCGACGAAGAGCAAGCTCGGGTCGTACGACGGGTGTTCGAACTGTACAGCGTTGAAGGTCTCAGCATTGGCGCCATCGCCCGCATGTTGAACGAAAAGGCAATCCCCACCTGCAAACGACGTGGCCGCTGGGAGCGCTCGACTGTCTGGGGCATGCTGCGCAATCCGGCGTACAAAGGCCAAGCCTGTTTCGGCAAGACGAAGATTGCGCCTCGCCAGCGGATTACGCGGCCGATACGGATGCACGGCGGGGTGGCCACTCGTAACAGCGCTAACCATGAGCGGCCGCGCGAGGATTGGATCACGATCGCGGTGCCGCCGATCGTCAGCGAAGAGACTTTTGCGCTCGCGCAGGAACGGCTTGAGGCCAACAAGGCTCACGCGCCACGGCGGACGGTCACGCCCAGCGTCGTGCAAGGGCTCGTGAGTTGCGCCAAGTGCGGTTATGCTCTCTATCGCACATCGACGCGATCGAGTGCCCGCGCAATCCATTATTATCGATGTCTCGGTTCCGATGGCTGGCGGCGGCTTTCCGGCTCCGTTTGTAACAACCGCCCGGTGCGTCAGGATCTTCTCGACGAGGTCGTGTGGACGGAAGTTGTGCACCTGCTCGAAAATCCTCAGCTGATCCAGGGCGAGCTCGAGCGGCGGCTCGCGACCGCGCGCGAAGCTGACCCAACCAAACGGCACGCGGAGGCTCTCGGGCGCGAACTCGTTCGCATCGGCAAGAGCATCGACCGTTTGCTCACGGCCTATCAGGAAGGCCTTCTCTCGTTGGACGAACTGCGCGAACGCATGCCGAACTTGCGGCGGCGCCAACAGGCCGACCACGCAGAACTGCAGGCGATCGTCGATCAGTCGGTCGACCGTGCAACCTACCTGCGCCTCGCTGAAACGCTGACCACGTTCCTCACTCGACTACGTTCATCGGCGGATGCCCTCGACATATCCGAACGCCAGCGCGTCCTGCGGCTTCTCGTCAAGGAAATCCTCGTCGACGATGACAAGATCATCATCCGGCACTGCATTCCCTTGCCCACAGGCAACGGTCCGCCAGCCAAAAGTGCGAGCGCTGCCCGATCCAGCACCGAAGGTTATCTTTTGCGTTCGAGGAGCCATGCCCGCGCCCTGCGGCGTTCCCCTATCCGTCTCACGCCACTCACCGCTTTCCAGGATACCGGCCTCGAGCCACATCCGGATAAGCCGGAGAACGCGCCGGTCAGTGATCCTGTGCGCGAGCATCCGCATCAGCCACTCATGGTCAACTGAGTCGAAGAAGCTGCGGATGTCGGCATCAAGCACCCAGTTCACTCGCTGGCTCATGAGCGCTGTGTGAAGTGCGTCGAGCGCCATGTGCGGATTCCGCCTCGGCCGGAAGCCGTCGGAGAACCCTCGGAAGTCGACTTCATAGATGGCACTCAGGAGTTCGGCGACCGCACCCTGGACGATCTTGTCCTCCAAAGCCGGCACGCCGAGTGGTCGCTGTCCGCCCTCCGCTTTCGGGATATAGACGCGGCGCACCGGTTGTGGTCGGTAGCGCCCTGTGTGGATGCGTGCGTGTAAGTCCTGGAGGTTGGCCTCCAGGTCCGTCTCGTACATCTCCACCGTTATCCCATCAACTCCCGCACTCACCTGCCGCTTCTGTCGCCGAAACGCGCGTTCAAGCGCTGCCCGATCGACATGATGCAACAGTGCGCTGAACCAAGTCTGGTCGGCCCGATGGGCCGCCGCATTCACCCGCGCGAGGTTTGGCGGCAGGGTTCCCCGACTCTGTGTCCGGCCCCCCGCTTCCCCACGTGGGTTCTCCCTGGGCTGGTCCCTTCCCTCCACGCGTCTCGTTTCCTTCGACGGCTTCATCAGTAATACGAACCAGTCCGACTCCCGACCTCAGCTCGGAAGACGGCTTCGGATTTTCCTCGCCGCCCTCCCCCGCCGGAGACCAATCCGGCGGCCCCAGTCGGGCCTCTCATGTTCCGATGATTACCTTCCATGCGTGACCCGGCCTTCGACCCCGGCGGAGCGAAACCAACTCGCATAGCGTCGGTGCACATGCTGCCTTCGTGTACGGGAACACACTCGGCCTCCGCGACATTCATCCTTTCGAGGTTCAATCCCACACCCCACATGGCCCCTGTCTACACTTCAGACCTCGCGTTGCCGCGACGCCCGCAAGACTCGATACCGATCTGCCCGCTACGGCTTTGACCGGATGGGACTTGCACCCACAGGCAATCATCAGCTTTGCATGACGTACTCCCGCTGGATGTTGAAATAGGAGAAGCGGCGTTGCCCGCCTTGAGCCAATAGGCTCGGGGTGCTGATTCCACAAAGGAGAGCAACGCCATGAACCAAGCTACTACATCGACTGCCATCCCGACGAGAGCGCTGAAGCTCGAAGCCCTTTCGAATATTGCGGCGAGCTTTGAGTTGTTTTGCCTGGCTTCCGGCATGGAGGCGCTTGGCGAGATGATGGATCACGACGCACAATCGATCTGCGGGCCCCACCATGCGCGAGGCCATTTGCGGCGGGCGCATCGGTGGGGGAGAACGAGGGGCAAGATCGGCTTCCACGGCGGCAAGGTTGAGATCGAGCGGCCAAGGCTTCGCGGCTTCGACGGGAAGGAACTGGCTGTGCCAAGCTGGGAGGCCGCTGTTGCGCAGGACTGGCTCGGCAAATGGTCCATGAACCAGATGCTGATCAACGTCGCGACGCGTAAGTTTGCCCGATCGGTTCGTTTGCCCGAGGGAGACGTTCCGGCGCCGGCGGGGGCAGGTCTATCGAAATCGGCGGTCTCCCGCCGCTTCGTGGCGCTATCGGCGGCACGCATGAAGGAGTGGATGGCGTGCGATCTCTCCGGCCTCGATTTGCTGGTGATCCAGATCGACGGCATTCACATGGACGACGATTTGATCCTGGTCGCGGCGATCGGTGTCGACGCGAAGGGCGACAAGCATCCGCTCGGCCTCGCCGAGGGTGCGACGGAGAACGCCGCGACTGCGCAGGCGCTCATCGACAATCTCGTTGAGCGCGGGCTCGACCCGGCGGTACCGCGGCTCTTCATCATCGACGGTGCCAAGGCACTGTCCAAGGCGATCCGCCGAACCTTCGGCGCTGCCGCGGCGATCCAGCGCTGTCAGGTCCACAAGGCCCGCAACATCATGGAACGATTGCCCAAATCACTGCACGCCTCGGTTCGGCGTGTGTTGCGACAAGCATGGGAGATGGACGACGCCGACAAAGCCGAAAGGCTGATCCGTAACCTCGCACAACGTCTCGAACGAGACTGGTCCGGGGTCTCCAGCTCGATCCTGGAAGGTATCGACGAAATTCTGACCGTCACGCGGCTTCGTTTGCCAACGGAGCTACGGCGCTCACTCGCCTGTACCAACATCATCGAGAATATGATGGGCACGGTACGGCGCGTCTGCCGCAACGTGAAGCGATGGCGCTCGGCATCGATGGCGATGCGCTGGACCGCAGCCGCAATGCAGGAAGCCGCCAAAGGCTTCCGACGACTGAAGGCGTACAAGCAACTTCCCGTGTTACGTGCTGCTCTCGAAGCTCACCAAAACAAAAACTCACGTGGCGTTCTTGCTCGCCAAGCCAACGCCGCGTAACTTGAAACTCGGCACCGACCGCTTCTCAATGTTCAACAAACGGCGGGACATCCCCCTGCAATGCGAAAATCAATCACGGCCGTCCTCTTGGCGACCTGTATCGCGCTCACTGTTGCTGCGCCCAAACCCGCCGAAGCAAGATGCGTGGGATGCTGGGTCGGCGCGGGCGTTGCTGCGGGCTTGATCGGCGGCGCACTACTCGCCGGCGCTACGAGCGCTTACTACGGGCCATACTACGGTTGGCCGGGGACCTATGGGTGGGCGAGCTACTACGGCTTCGGATTCCCGCCTTATGCGTATGCGCCTGGGCCAGTTAATTACGGCGTCGACACGTCGCCGTACTATCGCAGCTTCTATGCCCCGCCCGCGTACTATTTTCCGCGTCTGTATCGCAGCTATTATGGGCCGCGTCGATTTTACGCCCCGCCCATCTATCGTCGCGGATATGTCCGCGTTCGCTATGCGCGTCCCTACTTCGTCCGCCGTTATCGGTGACGAAGCTTCCAGATTCGGTCTGTCCGACTGCCTGCCCGAAGTCCTGCGTCATTTATGCCTTGGCCAACTTCGCCGTTTCGAACCTCAAGGATACGGTATATTTATACTATCAAAGAGGCGGCTCGCTGCCGCCGATAACAATAATGCGCCGACCGCCCGCGAAAATGGCAAAAGGCAGGGGAGGAAATCGTGAAGAAGATCCACCTACGTGGCGTTGTGCTTGCCGTGCTCGTCGCATCCGGGCCGGCTTTTGTGGGATCGGCGGCGTTCGCCGGCGGGACGCTCAGCGCCGGCAAGGCCGACGCAAACGCGTCGCCGATCTTGCCCGTGAATGTCGCCGACAAACTCGGGCTCTTCAAGAAACACGGGCTCAACGTGACGATCGCGGACTTCACCGGCGGCAGCAAGTTGTCGCAGGCCATGGTGGCGGGCAGCATCGATATCGGCGTCGGCGCCGGGACCGAGATGGCGTTCGTCTCGAAAGGGGCGCCGATCATCGCCGTCTGCGATGATGCGCCGCCCATCCCCTTCATAGGCATCGCCGTGCCGTGGGATTCGCCGATCCACACGATTGACCAGCTCAAGGGCAAGAAGATCGGCATCTCCAGCGCCGGCTCGCTCACCGATTGGCTGGCGCGCGAGCTCGCGCATCACCAGGGATGGGGGCCTGACGGCGTGACGCGGGTCGCGATCGGCAATGGCGCAGCCGCCGTCCTCGCCGCGTTCCGCACCAATGCGATTGACGCCGACATTTCCGTGACCTCCAACATTTTCAACTGGGAAGAGAAGAAGGAGGGACGGCTGCTCATTCCGGTATCGAAATACGTGGGGAATATCGCCGCTGGCACGATCTACGCGACGCAGCATCTGATCGCGACCGATCCCGACGCGCTCCGCGGCTTTCTCGCGGCCTGGCTCGAGACTATCGACTACATGACCAAGCACAAAGCCGAGACGGTCAAGATCGAGAGCGAAGTCACCGGCTATTCCGAAAGCGTGATGGCGAAGGAATACGATCTTACGATCAGTATGTTCAGCAAGGACTGCAAATTCGACGCCGATTCACTCGCCAACCTCAAGAAGGCCTTCGTCGAGCAGAAGCTCGTCGATTCGCCGCCCGATATGTCGAAGCTCTACACCGAGGCCTTCCTGCCCAAGTGACCTTCCTGTCCATGTAACCTTCCTGTCCATGTAACCTTCCTGTCCAATAACGCGGCCCAAACCGCGAATATTGCAACAGCGAGTATCGGCTTGGGGCAGCTGTACACGCTTGCTGTCTTGAAGCGGCGTTCAGCCTCTATCAAAAGGCTCGTTTGATCCGATACGATGTCACTTGCCCACCTGCTGCGTTCTCAATGGAAGAAGGATCTCATGCCCATCAGCGAAAAACTTAAGGCGCTCATCAGGTCTGCCTGGGATGACGGCGCGCCATGCCTCGTCGCGACGCAAGGGCCGAATGGCCCCAACATTTCGCCCAAAGGCAGCATGGTCGTTTTCGACGACGACCATCTCGCCTATTGGGAGCGTTCAAAGAAACAGGCGCTGGAAAACCTCGGCCACGACAAGCGCATTTGCGTCATCTACGCCAACTTCAAGGCGCAGCGCGACGGCATTCTCGACTCGGGCTTTCTGCGATTCTACGGAAGAGCCGAACTGCACGAGAGCGGGCCGGTCCATGACGCCATATTCAATCTGCTCCTGCCGCGCGAGCAGACGCATGTCGGCGCGGACACCGGCATCGGCGTGCTGGTCAAGATCGAGCGTGCCGCCGATGTTCGAGGCAAGCCCCTGCCCTGACACCGCGGCTCACGGCCTGAACTGGTCGTTCACGCGAGGCCCATCCACGACATCTGCCACCGCTGCGCGAGCTAATCTCGTGCGCGTTCGCTCGGACCGATCTGGCTCAAAGCGATGGGCTCAACTGAAGCCATTGCAGCCCGGGCGGCTGCTGTTCGCGGCCGAAGCGGCAAGAGAGACACCGCCAGAAGCAGGAGCGGCGCCACGGCAATGATTGCCGCCGCGAAACCCGCAGCGGGAAGGCTCGTACATTCAACGAGCGGACCGGTAACGGCTGCCGCTGCCACGGTCATGATGCCCGCGCCGGAGTCATTGAGGCCGATCGCTCGGCCGCGCTGCACGGTTGGAACCAAGTCGGCGATGAGCGCCGTCGATGCGACATTCGCGGCGGACCAGCCAAGCCCGACGAGAAACGTTCCGAGTGTCACTGACCAGAAGTCAGTCCCGAAGGTGACAAACAGCGCTCCAACGAGTGTGGTGGCAACTCCCGGATACATGACTTGCACACGCCCCAGCCGGTCGGCGAGGCGACCAAGCGGGATGGTGAAAGCGAACATTCCGGCGGAGTGAAACATGTGGGAGAAGGCGATCGCGGTGAGCGAGTTGCCGTGATGCGCCAGCACCAGTGAGGTCAGCACCATCACGATCGACATGTTACCCTGGCCGGCGCAATTCGCGATGACGGCGAGCCGGGCCTGCGGATTGCGCCAAAGCTCGCGTGCGCTGAATACCGTGTCTTGTCCCGCCGGCGGCTCCGCCGGAACGCAACCGGGATAATAGTGCGCGAGATTGGTTCCGATCTCCTTAGGATCGGGCTTGACCCACGTCACCAACACCATGCCGATGAGAATTAATGTCGGCGCCATCAGCCAAGGCAAAGCGAGTGGCTCAAGGAGATCGCGTTGAGCAATGATTTCGGAAATCCAGATGAGCGCCGGGCTGATGAGCAGACCGACGATCGAGCCGGTGGCAACAAAGCCCAGAGCCATTGCTCGCAACTGAGGTGGAAACATATCGGCGGCCGCCACGCGCAGCTGCTGCGCGGCGTTGAAGCCCATGCCGAAGATCAACATGCCGACAATCAGTGGCACGATCGAATGAAACAGCATCGCCACGCCGACAATCACCGTGCCAATGAGCGATAGCCCAAGGCCGAGCTGGATCCCCGGTTTGCGACCGTAAGTGTCCGTGATTTTGCCCACCGGGTAAGCGACGAAGAAGCGACTGATCCCGAACAGCGCGACCGTCAGGCCGGCGAGACTTACCGAGCCGGTAAGGCCGACCACCATGAGCGGCCCCAGCCCATAGCCGAATTGAGTGCTGGCACCCATGAACGATTGCGACAGCGCGAAAAGCGTCGTGTTGCGCTTGATGAGCGGCGGAATTGGAATGTAGAGGGGACGAAGAGGCTGGTGCATGGGGACTAAAAGGACCTTGGCAAGAGAAAAACTCTCATGATGCATCGGATTGGGGCGGGGAAGATCGATCAATGATCGTGCGTGGTGACCTTCCAGAGTCAGACCGTGAAGAAGTCGAAATAGCCGTCGATCACGTATTCGAGCAGCAAGACCTTCTTGGATGTGATGCGGAACCTGCCGTTATCACGGCGCAGCAGATACTCGTAGGAACCATTGAGGATCTGCTGGCCGCGCGGTTCGCAGAACGCCACGACCTGAGTGTTGGCGAAAACCTCAATCCCCGCCGGTCCGTCGCGCTCCACCATCACATTGGTGACCAAATGCCGTGTGTACGGAAGCGGATTGGAGGCGAGCGAGCCGCCGCTCTCGACCCGGAACACCCGCGCCTCCAATCCGGCGCGCCCGGCGATATAGATGAAATTCAGGCTGGTTTCCGGCTCGCTGGTGTAGGCACGGTCCATGCCGACCGCCGGCACCCAGAAAACCACATCCTCGTCGAACAGCTCGAGCCAGTCGCCGAACCTGCGGGCGTCGAGCAGCCGGGCTTCGCGGTACAGGAATTCCGCGGCCGCCGCCGTCAAAGCGGGATCAGCCACAGCGACGCTCCTCGCCGCGTTCCATCATTTCGAGCCAGCGGCGATAGACGCCCTGCATTGCGATTTCGTGATCCCAACTGTTGCTACTGGCCTGCGGCGACATGCCGAGATCGCGCGCTGCAGCGTCGGGCCCATCGATCTTGAAGTCGATGCCGCGGCCCATGTTGGTCCATTTGCTGTCAAACGCGAAGCTCGCCTTGTGCGCCGATTTCAGCGACCGCGACGTCATCCGGGGTCGCCATGCCGCTCGGCAGGAAAAAGTCCTCAAATTTGCGCAGCCGCGCCGCGCGCATTTCACTCGGTTCGCCGACCGGCGCGATGCACCAGATCATCGTCTCCATGCGGTTGACCGCAAGCGGCCGGTAGGTCCGCAGGTGCGTACTGGCGAGATCGTTCATCAGCAGATTTGGGAAGATCGTCATGTGCCGGCCGCGGCCTACGATCCATTCCATCTGGCTCGGCGTAAAGCGTTTCGACAACTCGTCGTGCTGCGCGTAAATCGGAAACGCCTCGGGATCGCGGCGCTTGTGCCAGAACGCGGTATGCCCGTTGCCGAGATCGTAGCTCGCCGATTCGATGCGCCCGGTAAGCCGGCCAGTGTCGGTCCTGGTCAGGCCGGCGCGGTTCTCGCGTTTCTCGCGATAGGTGACGGCCTGCGCGAAGTTATTGTGTACGACCGGCGCATGATAGGCGTCCGGGCCATTCTCGTGCATGATCTTCCAGTTGCACGCGGTCTCGTAGATGCTGAAGCCGGGCACGATCTCGAGCTCGTGCGGCGCGGGCGCAACGAAAATATCGATCAGCGCTGTCGCTGCGCCGAGATGTTCGCGCAGGCTCGGCACGTCGGCGGAGAGGCTGCCGAATACAAGGCCCCGGTAGCTGTCGATTTGAGAAATCGGCGTCAGATCAAACTGGGACATATTGAGATGCTGTTCGGTCCAGCCGGTCTTGGGAGCCGAAACGGCGGTGCACTTGCCCGCGGTGTCGAAGCAGAAGCCGTGGTATGGGCAGACGAACTGTTTGGTGTTGCCGATGCGCGCGGTCACCAGCGTGGCGCCGCGGTGGCCGCAGGCATTCAAGTAGCAAGCAAGAGTGCCGTCCCGCTTGCGCACCACGAAAACCGGTTGGCGACCGATGTGCGTAGCAAAGTAGTCGCCAGGATTGCGGACGTGCGCCTCGTGGCAAAGAAAAACCCAGTTGGCCTCGAAAATATTGCAATATTCCGCCTCGAGGATGTCTGGGTCGTTGTAGATCGCCCGGTCAATGCGAAACACGCCGTCCTTGGGACGGTCATCGATATAGTCGGCAAAGCTTCGCCGGTTGAGCAGCGTACCGTTCGCGGTCATGGGATTGAGCTCAGTTCACTTTCACGTTCGCGGCCTTCCCGACCTCCACCCACTTGCGATGCTGTTCGGCAATGTATGCGGCGAACTCTGCGGGTGAGTTGGGCTTCGCCTCGCTGCCCAGCACGGCGATGGTTTTCTGGATTTCCGGCGTCGCCAATCCCTCGTTCATGGCATCGCTGATCGTCTTGACGATGGCCGGCGGTACTCCGGCCGGGGCCACGAGAC
This sequence comes from uncultured Alphaproteobacteria bacterium, assembly GCA_963759705.1. GTDB lineage: Bacteria > Pseudomonadota > Alphaproteobacteria > Rhizobiales > Xanthobacteraceae > BOG-931. The sequence continues at coordinate 208,903 of CAVXAK010000021.1, read as the reverse complement.
CGAAGAATGTATTGGCCTCGCAGTTCGGCACCCCTTCCTCCGCCATCGTCGGGACGTCCGGCAAAAGCGGCGTGCGAGTTTTGTTCTGCAGGGCGAGCGCGCGGAGCTTGCCAGCATTGATCAGTGCGCGAAGGATGGCGATATTCTCGAACGTCGCATCGATGGCTTTGCCGAGCACCGCGGTCGAAGACTTGCCGCCGCTGCGATAAGACACGCCTGTGAGCTTCGTGCCGCTGCGCAGCATGAACAGTTCGCCGGCGAGATGCGGCAATCCCCCTGCACCGGTATGGCCGTAGTTGATCTTGCCCGGATTGGCCTTGGCGAAAGCGATGAAGTCTTTCAGGGTCTTCCAGGGTGAATCGGGATTGACCACAAGGATCTGGAAGCCTTCGGTGATGCGAATGATCGGCACGAAATCCTTGGTCGGATCGTAGCCCGCGCTCATCGAAACGGCTGGGATCACGGCAAGTGTGCTGGTATTGCCGGCAAGCAGCGTGTAGCCGTCCGGCGGCGAGGTTGCGACGTCGCGCGCGCCGATCGCGCCGCCGACGCCCGGGCGGTGCTCGATCACGACGGCCTGGCCGAATTTCGAATTCAGGATCTGGGAAGCGATCCGGGCCGGGACATCGGTCGGCCCGCCGGCCGCGGCAGCCACGATGATCTTGATCGTCCTGTTCGGATAGTCGTCGGCCGCCATGACCGGGCCGCCAAAAGTCGACGCCAGCAGGCCGCCCCATCCAAACTTCAGCACATTCCGGCGCGTGCTGGCCATGAGCTTCACTCCCTGAATTGTCTCTTATTGGCGGCAAGACTAACATCGGCCCGGCAGATGCGGCCAGCCCATTCGCTTTGCGCCGTATGCGAATGGGCCGACCCTATTTTGCTGCGATGCACGGCTCAGCCGCGCCCAACGATATGCTGTCCCCTTAGGCCACGTTTCTGCTTTGCCAACTCCCTCGCCCCATGTCGGGTCTTCGGCGGCGAGCGGCGCTTCGTGGCGAAGCGATTCCCGGCATCGGCGAGCCCGTAACCCGCGGCGATGTCATGATGCGACGCCGGGCTTTCCAGCCGGCAGGACGATCCGAAAAATGGAGCCGCGCGGGTCAGCCGGCGAGACAGACAGTTGACCTTCATGACGCTCAACAATCATCCGACAAAGGGCCAGCCCCAATCCCATCCCCTGCGGCTTCGTCGTAACGAACGCATCGAATATGCTGTCCAGCTTTTTCGGATCTATACCCGATCCAGAGTCCTCTACCGCCACGTTGATTGCATCGCCGCCATGACGCTCGGTTCTCACTTTAACCACCCGGCGATCATCTTTGACAGAGTCCAAAGCGTCGATCGCGTTGTGGACCAGATTAACGATGACCTCCTGCAATTGACCGGCATGGCCCATGACAAGCGGCAATTCAGACGTGAGCTGCACGCGAGTCGTAATCCCATGACCCTTCAACTCTCCGCGCAGAGCATGCAGCACTGTCAGAACCAACTCATTCACATCGATCGGCTCTTGCCTCCGCTCGGCTCTGCCGAACAGGGCGCCAAAACTGTCGAATACCTGGCTGGTGCGATGAACGTCCCCGACTATCCTGCTCAAGGCCGACCGCGCCTCTTCGAGATTGGGCGGCTTATGTCCAAGAAATCTCAGGGCTGCACCACTGTTCGAGCCAATGGCGGCCAGAGGCTGTCTCACCTCATGTGATATCGAGGCCGCCATCGCTTCCAAGTTCATGAGCTTATTATTTCGCTCGCGCTGGAGCATCATATTTGAGCGAGCAAGCCGCGCATACAATCTTGCCGTCTCAGCAAGCAACACCACCAGAACGACGGTCGACGCAATCAACGAACAGATGCGGCCGGCATAAAAGCCCAGACTGAAGCGCGAGCCTGAGAGGACGGCAACAAACAGCAGCTCCAAGATCGAAGCCAAGGCCACGACGATCAGCCATTGATCGAGCACCGAGCGCCGGCGGACCCACAACACAGCACCTGCAATCGCGCAAATCGTCAAATTAAATTCAACGATATAAGTTGATAGCGGAGCAAGATGGGCTCTATCCAGTAGGAGGCGGGGCAGGAACTCATCTCCCGCAGTGGCAAGCCATGTGAGCCCGCACACCAGACTTAATACGATCGCCACGCTCCAACCAAACGCAAACAAGCTCGAAGTGTGCGTATAGGATTTCTCAGGCTTTTCGTCCTTCAGCCACGCATAGATCAACAGCGCCGTGGGGAAGCCAAAGTGCCAGAAGATATAAAGCCACGCTGTGCTTTGGAGACCGGAACCAAGAAGTCCAGTCGGCGAAAACGCGCCCGGAAAAGTGAGCAGATGCGGAACGACAATCAGCGCCGTAAAAAGATAGCCGCTCGCAAGCGCCAAAAGCGCGCGTGAATGATGAATTGAAAAATGCGCGAACAACAGAATTGAGGTGATGAAGTCGGTGACAAATATGACGGCTTCGAAGGATGGAATGAAGGCGTCAAGCCGTACCAGCGGTCGGTCCGCGAACGGAGCAAAAACCGCAAATCCGGCGAGCAAGAGCATGCCTAAGGCGAGCGCCGACCAGCTTTGCCGACGCGTCGGCCGCAGGTTGATCAGCCATGTTTCGGAGTTGTTTGGTTCGTCGCGCGTCAACTTTGGCCACGCGGCTGCTGCGCCTGCGCTCGCGGGTATGAATTGCCACCTACCGATGCCGATCCACATTTGATCCCTCCCCGATGGGATCATGCCCGTTGCAGCGGAGGAAGCATATCATGCTCCGCCCGGCCGGTCAGTGACCTACTTTACGGCTGTCCGGCAGCGAAAATTCGCTGTTTTGCGTTGAAAAACAGCGTTATTGGCGCTTTTCGTCCCTTCGGCCGCACACCGTTTCACTGGCAACGATCGGGGGGCATGGCGGACATTGTACGGACATCCGCTACCAATTAAAAAATGCTCGCTGGCGATATCAGGGGCGCAGTTTGCCGTGATCTTTCAATCGAACATCCGCCATTGTCTTTCTAATCCAATCGTATTCAGAGGCCACTTTGGCGAAGACCTCATGCGACGAGCAGTTGGACTCTCCGTCAAGGGGCGCACTGTCAATTCCCCAGACCACAATTCGACGATGCCATTGTGTGTAGCCGGGGCCGCCCGAGTCACCGTCGCACACAGCTCCGCCTTTGCTGATCCGAACGGTCACGGCCGAGGGTGAAAAATCGCTATCAGTCATCCTAACTTTTACTTTGCGTAGCGGGTTATTTGTTTTGGTCACTCTTTTTCCGCCATAGCCCGCAACCCAACCCGTCGATCCGTTTTTTGGAGTGGCCGAGTTGTCGGCTATTTCTGCAACGGGACCTGCTACGTGACCCTCTATCTCAAGGATCGCAAAATCGTACTCATTCTTGTCACTTGTTCGTTTTTGAATTGGCATGAAGGCATGAGCGATTTTATAGGAGCTTCCGTCCGAAAAAATCACTCTGGTAGATCTGTCCAGCTCACAATGTTTGGCGACCAAAATGAGATTTGAAGCAATCTTGACGCCGGTGCAGTCGACAACGTCGCTATAAACGCTCACCGTTACAGGTCTGATCGGATCATCATCCGAAACTGTCTGACCATTGAAGATGGCGCGTGCCGGTTGGTTCAGACAGATAAAAACGCCCAGCGACAGCCCCGCCCACAATGTCGTTTTCATAGGCAATCGCAAGATTTTTCACGCGGTCAAGGTGATCTCATTACTCAGGCTTCGAAGGCTGAAATGCTATCAATTCTTTGGTTTGGTCGATAGCGTTTGTCGTGGAGGAAGCCTCGCGTACCCCGATGGCCGCATTGCCGATGGCGCATTTGCCTCGATGGAAGCCTCACAGCGGCATCCATCTCATGATCAAGTTGTGGAATATCGGCCGAATAGCGTTGCCATGAAAAAGATCCATGGGCAGTCTACGAGCGTTTGGGGTTCTTGAGTTTGTTGCCTCAACATGGGCTTCTGGGCCGGGCGGCTGGGTATCGGGGATGGAGCCGTCCGGTCGGCCTAACAGTGTCAGCGGTGGCCGGCCCAGCCCCGCCCGTAGTATCGATATGGGCCCCGGTAATACCCCCAATAGCCGGGCTTGACCCACACACAGCCGAAATAACCGCAGACAAAGGTGGCCTTCGGAGAGTTGGCCTTGAGAATAAGGCTCGCGCCGGTGGCAGCCTGCCCGGGCGGCGCGGCAAGCATCATGGCCTCGGCCGGCGTACCGAACATGCCGCCTGATAGAACAGCCGCCGCGACGAGCGTCATAAGCAGTGTTTTACGCATGAATATTGACCCGAAGTTTGAAGCTTCCGAACAGACATACACCATAGACATTTATATTGTTATATTTTTGGAAATTCGGCTTCCGATCATTGACTTAAATCAATGGCGCGCGAGCCCTCCTTGGGCGCCAAGGGGGCATGGCGCTGACTTGCGTGGACATCGCCGATCTGTCGAGGTGGACCGCGGCGATCTGTGAGGGTGCGACGGGCAACCGGGGCGGCAAAGAGTCCGCTTGGTGGATTAGGCCACCTGCCGCAGCATCAGGTGACTTTTGCGATACGCAGGTGGCTTGCAGTCCGTCCCCTTCGCTTCATTGAGCGCCGCATCGGCTCTAGCGAGGATTTCGGTCCAGCCCAGGCCGCGGCGGCCATGGTCGGAATTTCCGGAACTCGCCGTATCACGCACGACCTTTAACTGCACGTGCGCGGCCATGTCGGTAATCTTCTGACACACGCGCTTGGCGAACGTTATCGCACCGGCGCCAGCGGGCGCGTCAGACGTTCTTGGACGCAGGATAATCTCACACAGCTGGTCTTCAGCAGCTTTGACGCGCGATCTTTCCAGTCTCAACGCCTGTTCCGCCCTTTCGATCTTGGCGTGGGCTTCACTGATGCATGCTTCGGCCGCTCGTCGCTCTGCTTCCAGCTCTTGAATACGTTGTTCGGCAATCCACAGTCTTTCGGCAACCCTCTCAGCGATATTTCTTGCGTAGCTTTCTATTTCATTGGCCCGATCCTCGATGCCCTTAACCACCTCGGCTGCCTGGCTGACAAGCTCCAGCGCCACGTCACTGTCTAGCGTGGCCGAGGACTTAGCCGCGCTCCGGAAACCCAACACCCCTGTGCTCGGCTCGATTGAAGCCGAGTTGGCGAAGTGATTTCGCATATGGTCCCGAAGCCATTCCAAGTCATCGTCCATTGTCGGTCCCTCAGTCAGGCGAGAGGACTTGGCGCCGTTTCACGGCACCTCCGGCTCCGCAACAGCCGCTCAGGGCGCGCACATCAGAAGTGCGCGCTATCTTCCTTCAAGCTGCTGCAGCGGATTTCTTGGAACCGGCCCGTCCTTGTCTCAGGAGCTGAGTGCGGATCGCGTCCTCGATTTGGGTGAGCGCGTTCTCACTCTCATCGGCGCGCAATTCGGCCGCGCGTGCACGCGATTTAAGCTGACCTAGCTGATCTTCGGCAGCCTTGACCCGCGATCTTTCTAGTCTCAAGGCTTCTTCGGCATCTTCGATCCTGGCGCGGGCTTCGCTGATGCACGCATCGGCCGCCCGTCGCTCTGCCTCGAGCTCTTGAATGCGCTTTTCGGCAAGCTGCAGTTTTTCAGACGCCCTCTCCGCGATGCTTCGTGCGTAAGTTCCTATTTCATTCGCACGATCCTCGATCCCCTTCACCATCTCGGCCGCCTGATACACAAGGTCCAGCGTCGCTCCGCTGTCTCTCGTGGCCGGAGCCGGGGCACCGCGGAAACGCAAGACCCCTTTGGTCGCCTCCATGGGAGCCGAGCCGGAAATGTGATTTCGCATGTGTTCTCGAAGCCATTCCAAATTGTCCATTGTCGGGCTCCCGTCCTCGGAGATCGTTAAAAAGGCATAAACCCAAGCGATAATATTGATTCGAATGGTAAATAAACTCTTACGGGGTTGTGGCCCGCTTTCACCGCTCGGGCGATGCGTCAATTCGATCGGTCTCAGGCGCCAAGCGGACGTTGCGCGGACACGGCAATAGGCAGAGTTTGAAGCGACTTCAGCTTCCCGTGGCAAACGGTCGCCGAAGCGTGTGCCCCCCATCACAGAACCCGCGATCGAAGCGTGACAATGTATTTCTCATTGCCCAGACTACCTTGTGCGCCGGGTCGGGCTCTACGTCGCACGGATTCTCAAGGGCGAAAGGCCCGCCGACATGCCAGTTGATCGGGCCACCAAGTTCGAGTTCGTGATCAACCTGAGGACCGCCGAGGCGCTTGGTCTCACCGTGCCGCCAACGCTTCTGGCCACCGCCGACGAGGTGATCGCATGAGACGCCGCGAGTTCATCACGCTTCTCAGCGGCGCGGCTGCCGCTTGGCCGCTTGCGGGACGCGCGCAGCAGCCGGCAGTACCAGTGATAGGATTCCTGAACAGTGGCTCGCCCGGGCCCTTCGCCCAACTCGTTGCCGCGTTCCGTCAGGGCTTGAGCGAAAGCGGTTATGTCGAACGCCAGAATTTGGCAATCGAATACCGCTGGGCAGAGGGGGTCTATGATCAACTCCCAGGGCTGGCGACTGATTTAGTTCGTCGTCAGGTCGACGTAATCTTCGCCGGCGGCCCTCCTGCGGCGCTGGCCGCGAAGGCAGCCACCACGACGATTCCTATCGTCTTCACGAGCGGCGGCAACCCAGTCGAACTTGGTCTCGTGTCAAGCCTCAACCAACCAGGCGGCAATGTCACGGGAGTAAGCTTCTTGGTCAATGAACTTGCGGCGAAACGGCTGGAGTTGCTGCGAGAGCTGGCGCCGACGGCCACCTCAATCGGCTTTCTCACCAACGCGACCCGTCCAAGTGCCGGAGCCGAGGCGCGGGATGCGCAGCGGGCCGCACAGACACTCGGGGCACAACTCTATGTCCAGAGCGCCAGCACCGAAGGCGAAATCGACACAGCATTCGCGAATTTTGCCCAGCGCCGAGTCAACGCCCTTCTGATCGGCTCCGATCCTTTTTTCAATACCCGACGCGATCAAGTCGTCGCGCTGGCAACCCGTCTCGCGATTCCAACGATGTACAATCTGCGGGACTATGTCGCGGCGGGCGGCTTGATCAGCTACGCACCCAGCATTGCGGACGTGTATCACCAAGCTGGCGTTTACACCGGGAAAATCCTCAAAGGTGCGAAGCCAGCCAACTTGCCTGTGATGCAGCCCACCAAGTTTGAGCTGGTGATCAATCTCAAAGCGGCAAAGGCGCTCGGCCTCACGGTGCCGTTGATCATGCAAATGACCGCCGACGAGGTGATCGAATGAGACGCCGCGAGTTCATCACGCTTCTAGGCGGTGCGGCAGCAGCGTGGCCGCGAGCCGCGCTCGCGCAGCAGTCGGCAACGCCAGTGGTCGGGTTCCTCCATAGTCGCGGACCGGAAGACGCGGCTTATATCGCTGCTGGCTTTCGACGGGGCCTACGCGACGCCGGCTTCATCGATGGCCAAAACGTCAGGATCGAATACCGCTGGGGGCACGGCCAGTACGATCAATTGTCAGCGCTTGCGAAGGAGCTAGCTGGCATTCCGGTGTCGATCATGTTTGCTGGCGGTGGTACACCGGCCGTATTGGCGGCCAAGTCGGCTAGCTCGACCATTCCCGTCGTGTTCGTAATGAGTGGGGACGCGGTCAAACTTGGCCTGGCTGAAAGCATTAATCGGCCGGGCGCCAATGTCACTGGAATTGACATCTTTACCACGGTTTTGGATCCGAAGCGGCTGAGCCTGCTGCATGACATAGTACCCCGTGCCAGTACGTTCGGCTATTTGGTCAACGCGAGCTACCCGCCATCAGTGCAGCAAATCAGTAGCGCCGAGGCTGCAGTTAACGCCATGGGCGCCCGCCTTCGTGTGCTACGCGCCTCGACCGATCAGGACATCGATGCCGCGTTCGAGACCTTGGGTAAGGAGAAAATCCAAGCACTTGTTGTTGCCAGTTCGCCATATTTCGACACTCAACGAAACCGGATTGTGCAGTTGGCCGCCCGGTATTCAGTTCCTGCGATTTATCATTTTCGCGAATACGCTGTCGCCGGTGGGCTTATCAGTTACGGCGTCGATATTGTGGATGCGTATCGGCAGATGGCGCTCTACACCAGCCAGATTTTGAAGGGCGCCAAAGCTGGCGATCTGCCGATCCTACAAGCCGGGAAATTCGATCTGGTCATCAACCTAAAGACCGCGAAGGCACTCGGCCTTTCAATTCCTTCGGGAATACTCGCCATAGCCGATGACGTGATTGAATAAATCAGCCAATGTCGGTTGCTGGCACGTCGCGACCGATCCGAAATGCCTGCAGAACGGTCGTTCGCGACTGTCGCGGGAGCGGACCCAAGAGGCCGGCTTCTCGGGGACGCGACTTTTACGACGCGGCGGGGACCTCTTGGCTCGCCGGCACTGCCGACGCTGATTCTGTCGGAGCCAACGGAATTTGCGCGGACGGAACGACACTCTTTACTGCCGGAGGCGTGCTCGTGGCGGTCACGCCGTTTCCGGAACCCAATCGCAGCAGCTGATGGAGGATCACGGCGACGACCGTGCTCAAGGTCAACGAAGACTCGAACAGCGGCCGAAGCCACGGCGTCACATGCGCATAGAGGTCCGGCAGGATGTCGAGGCTGAGGCCGAAACACAGCGCGCTGCCGAGGACAAAGGTCCTGCGGCTGTCCGGTTTGGTACTCAGCATGATCTGCAGGCCGGACGTCATCATAAAGCACACGACGAACACGACGATCGCGCCTGCGACCGGCGGAGGCATGATCGACAGCAGCGCGCTGAGCTTCGGCGACAGTCCCAACAGCATGAACAACCCGCCGGCGGCAAAGCCGATGACTCGCGAAGTTGCTCCCGATGCGCCACTCAGCGACACGTTGCTCGACGAGGTGTCGGACGCCACACCACCGAGCAGACCTGAAATCGCCACGCAGATACCGTCGGCCATCAGGCCGCTTCCGATGCGGCGCGTGTCGGGCTTCTGCCAATTGTCGTCATTGACTTTCTCGCACATGACGAGATTGCCGAACGATTTCAACGCTCCACAGATCGATACAATCACGAAGGTCGGCAGCAGCGACCAGCGGAAGCTGATGTCGAACATTCCATCGAGCGCCGGCAGCCCGATCCACGGCGCCTGCGCAACCTGTTCGAACTGAGCCATCGGCAGGAGCCCGAAGACCGCGGACAGCGCGTAGCCCGCCGCCATACCGATGAGCACGCCGTAGAGCCGCAGCTTGGCGTTGCCCCAAATGTTGAGCCCGACCATCGCCAGAAAGGTCGCGGTGGCGACGAGGAAGCTGATGACCTGGATCGGTTCACCGGTGTAGTCGATGTGCAGGAATTTTGATGTGCCGACCGGAATCAGGCTGACGGCCACCATGAACACCACCAGCCCTGTGACCTCGGTCGGAAACAGAAACTCCAAGCGATGAACGAAGCGCGCGAATACCATCTCAACGAGGCCGGCGGCAATTGTCATCCCGCGCATCAGCGGCAGCCCGCCAAGCCACGCCGCACTCATCGAGGACGCAAAAAAATTCGGGCCACAAAGATTCGGACAAAGATAACCTGAACCGATGCCCCGCCAGTGCATCGCCTGCAGGATCGTGCCGATGCCGCACGCCACCATCGTCAACGCCACCACCGACTGCACTTGGGTGAAATCGCCGCCAAGCTCTGTCACCAGAACGACCGGCAGCACCAGCGTGCTCGACATCAGGAAGATGTGCTGAACCGCTAAGAGACACAGCGCCGAGAGTGGTGGCCTGTCGTCTATGTCAATGGGCCGCGGAATCTCCTCACTTTGGGGCGCGCAATTTTCCCCACTTGGCGGGGCGGCGATCAGCCGTTTGGGTGATCAGCACCTCCGTGTTTTGGCGGTCGCCCGCGGCGCTTGATCGGCGCGGACGATTGAGCCGTGGCATTTGAGCGGATGTGCTCGGGTACAAGATCGGCGTGCTGACGGAGGCGGTAGCTTGAGCCTTCGATCTGGATGACGATAGCGTGGTGGAGCAGCCGATCGAGGAGCGCGGTGGCGACGACATGATCACCGAAGACCTCGCCCCATTCTGCGAAGCCGCGGTTCGAAGTGAGTATCATGGCGCCCTTTTCGTATCGTGCATTGACGAGTTGGAAGAACAGGTTGCCGCCGCCGGCAACGACTGGCAGGTAACCGATTTCGTCGACGATAAGCAGCGAGAAGCGGCAAAAGAACCTGATCTTCTCGCGCAGGGTGCCCTCACGCTCGGCCTTGGCGAGCGAGCTGACGAGATCACTGAGTGGCGTGAAGTAGACACTACGGCCGGCTTTGACGGCTTGGACGCCGAGCGCGAGCGACAAATGGCTCTTTCCAGTTCCAGGCGGGCCGAGGAAGTGTACGACTTCACTACGCTCGATGAACTCCAGCTCGGCGAGCGCCATGATGCGGTTTTTGTCGAGCGAGGGCTGGAATGAGAAGTCGAAGCCGGCGAGGGTCTTGATCGTGGAGAGACGCGCCATCATCAGTGCGATCTTGATGCGGCGGTTCTCACGCAACGTCAGCTCTTCGGCGAGCAGCGCGTCGATGGCTTCGATAGCAGTCAACTCGCCGTGTTCGAGGCGGCGCACGGTGACGTCGAGGATCTCGATCGCCCGTGGCATTTTCAGGCCGACCAGGGTCTGTTTGATACGATCGACGAGTGATGGAACGATCTCGGCATGGGCGTTCATCGCGCACCTGCCAGGCCGGCGAGCCGCCGAGCGACGGCGTCGTAGAAGTCGAGCGAGCGTCGCGCGACCTGGTCGCCGGTGCGGCGGATGACACGCTCACCATCGACCCGTCGTCTATGCCGCGGCGACAAGGTTTTGCGATGCGCCGGGTCGAGGAGTTTCTGGTCGCGACCTTCCAGCGGAACATGGGTGGCGACGAGCGCGCCGTCCTCGAAGATGCGAATCTCATCGGCGAAGACGTGAACATCGAGGACACGGCGACGTGTGGTGTCGGGGACGCTGTAGAGATTGCCGCTGACGCTCACCATGCCCTCATGGGAGAGCCGTCGTTCGAGCTTCAACACCGTACGATAGGGCGCAAGTGGCAACGGCTTCAGCGCCGGCTTTTCTGCGGCGAAGGCCTCGTTGACGACGCGCTGCGTGGTCGCGTGCACACGAGGGTTGGCGACCGTGTCGAGCCAGTGACGGAGCTGGACATTGAGGTCGTCGAGATTGCGGAATGATGTGCCGAGGAAAAAGTCCTCGCGAATGTAGCGGAACGGGCGCTCGACCTTGCCCTTGGTTTTGGGCCGATACGGTCGGCAGGCCCGCGGCTGGAAGCCATAATGCCGCGCGAGGTCGAGAAGGGCGCGGTTGTAGATGACGAGACCATCCGGGTCTTCCCCGATCACCGCGGTCTTCATGCGGTCGTAGAGAATCTCACGCGGCGCTCCACCGATCGCCTCGAGCGCGGCGATGTGACAGCGCAGAACCGACTGCAAATCCTGGTGGACGACGAACCGCGCCCAGATCAAGCGCGAATAGCCGAGCACCATGGAGAACAGCCAAACGATGCGCGTCACCCCGGGTTCGTCGGTGAACTCAACTTCGAACCGGGCGAGATCAACCTGGGCCTGCTCGCCGGGTGGGGTCTCGAACCGAACTTCGAAAGGCGTGACGGGAGCGGGCCGGATGTCGCGCACCGCACGCTTCACCGCGGTGTAACCGCCGGCGTAGCCGCGCTCTCTTAATTCGCGCCACAACCGCACCGCGGTCAGGCCGGGAAAAGCCGCAAGCCGCTCGCGCAGATACGGCAGGAAGAAATCAGTGCTCTTCTGCCGGCGCGGTCGAGGACCATAGGTCGGCGGCTCCAGACCGCGGGAGATATATTTGCGGACCGTCTTACGGTCGACGCCGAGTTGACGGGCAATCGCGGCTACCTTCAGGCCCTGCCGATGAAGTTCCAGGATCATGATGAATTCCCCGAATTTGACCACCGTGCCGCTCCCTCCCGCCAAAGGGAGAAGCATCGGCAGGATTCGCGCCGACCAGCCTCTCGAGGCATGCCTCCGGAAGTCGGGCGCCGCATCAAAACTGGGGAAAATTCAAGGCCCACAAATGAGGAGGATACACCGCCCGCTTAGACGTCTACACCGTAGATCAACCCGGCGGGCTTTTGAGACATGGGATGTTTCCTGATAAACTCGGGCGTCGAGTGGGTTGGTATTTTCGTTCCGCTCATTCCCGCGCAATAGAAGTCCCCGCTGCTTTCGAACGTTGTCACGGCCTCGGGTTGGTTCCCCGCACTGCCGGGAACGGCGTTAGAATGACCAGCCGGGATTACACGCGCAGCCAGATCGGAGTGGCCAGGAAGAAATCCGAGCCAACAATGAAAACCTCCTCGCCGACTTTCACCTTGCGCACGTAAATCAGCTTACGCGAGGGCGCAGAGGCGCCTGGCTTGGGCCACAGATATTGCACCCAGGCCTCGTCGGCATGCCCGAGCTTTTCGAGCGCGCTCTTGAACGCGAAGAACCCGACGGCATCCTGGAATCCCATCACCGAGCGGCCGGTCTTGTTCGGGAAGGCCGGATCGACCACTGTCTCGCCTTGCTCGTTGAGGACGAAAATGTACGAATTGAGAAAGAAAAACGACGAGGCACGATTACGAAATCGCTTGAACGCCTCGGCCTTTCCAGCACTTTGCAGCAGGCGTGCTGCGCGCTTGACTCGTTCCTCGACAAAAGCCTTTTCGACCTTGATGCTGTAGCTGCCGCTTCCGATCACATAGGTCTTGAGATCCGGTGTCACCACCTTGCGAATGTAGGCCGCCTTCCAGGTTGGCGTGAGCTGCGTCTGGTCTTCCCAGAGATAGAACACCCAACCGCTCGCGTCCTTGGCGGGCCGTCTCCCAATGTTGGTGATCTGGCGAATGATCTGTTTTCCGTTCATGTCCTTAAGGTCCATGACGTTCTGACCGACCAGTTCCGGCCTGAGCGGATGGAAAACCGTGGTGCCGTCAAGAGCATATGCAAACAAATAGTAGTCGGAGTTGAGCCACTTTGAATCTTTTCGGGAAAATTCCTTGAAGGCTTCGTCACCCTTTGTTTCGATCAAGCTTGCGGCGTCCTCGACGAGTGAAACAAGGTTCTGGGTGTCCTTGTATGTATATTTTGCGAGCCGGTCCTTGCAGTTGCCGGAGCTCATCAGCAGAGCAAGCCACATGACCGCCAGCGGCGCGGCGCCCGCAGCTTGCAGCGCGCGGCGCCGAACGGTCCGGCCTCCGGTCCGAATGAATTTTAGGAGTGTTATCGCCATCTCAAACTCCCGGTCGCTGGAAGACCGTGAGTTAAAATCAGACACAAAAACGTAACGGCTTCGCTAACTTGGCGATTTCCGCTCAATCACCTGAAGTTGGCCTGACCAGGCGCTATTCCAAGCTCCGGTAATCTGTATTGTTTATCTTCTGGAGGAGCACCCGTCAGAAGACCAGAGCAAGAAAGCTAGCTGTCTGGTCCGAAAGCGGGAACAGCAGCGTAAGGCAAGCTGCAGCCAGTAGGCCAATGGTGGAAAAGACCGTAACGGCCGCCAGATCAGGGTTCCTTAAAATCCCGAAGACACGAGGCACTATGGTTTCGGCAGCTTGAATTGGCCGGACCGTGTGCATTGCAGGCATTGAAAGCTCATTTCTCATCGGCATGGCTCATTCCCCTGCTGTCAATATTGGCATTGAACCGGCACCCGGCCTTCGCAATGCGAGACCCAAAAGCTCGTACGTTACGAATTCAACAAACGTACGAAATTGCCGGTGTAGCCATTCGCCTAACCGACAAAAAAACTACGCTTATCCGACAATGTAGGATGTGATGGATAGCACAATCGTTCATAATTACGCGATCACCTCGTCGGCGGTTGCGAGCTGGTATTGCGGCACATTGAGGTCAAGCGCCTCTGGCTGTCTTGAGGTGATTAGATGGACCACCACCGGCCTTGGGACCGCCGACTGGAGTGGGCACTGGCCGATTCGCCGATGCACACTCGTTTTGTTGCTCTCAGAGATTTACCGGCGAACCCATGAAATCGCGCTTGCCGAGCTCGATCCCGCAATGGCGCAGGATGTCATACGCTGTTGTGCAGTGAAAATAGAAGTTCGGTAGGGTGAAATTTTGCAACAACCCATACCCCGTGAACTTGCGCTCATTGGTGCCGAGCTTGATGGTGATATCTTTGTCCTCGGTGCCGTCGATCTGCGCCGGCTTGAAGGTTTTGCAATAGTCGAGCGTCTTGGTGAGGCGCGTCTTGAGCTCAGCAAAGCTGGCTTCCGTGTTGGGCATGCTCGGCATCTCGGTGCCGGCAAGCGCGCTGCAACACCTGGCGGCGTGAGTGCTCGCCTGCTGCACCTGTCGTGCATATGGATACATGTCGGGAAAGAGCCGCATATTGAGGAAAAAGTTGGGGTCGAGCTGCTTCGCCTCGATATGTGCTACGGCCTTGTCGATACATCCGGATTGGGCACTCAGAAACTGCATGAAGATCGGCACCGACACCTTGTACATGGAAACCGTCATGGAATTACGTCCTTTCCTTGGGGCAAACCAATGCCGGACTTTAGCCGACATTGTGGGGTCGTCGCCAGATGAGCGCGCGCTGATCAATTTGCGCCGCTCTAACCGGCGAACAACGCGGCGCAGGCATTGATCTGGGTGGTCGTATCGTTCGTGACAGAGAGTGGCTCCAGCGGAGCATCCAGTACTCAATGTGGCTCAATGATTACTGGATCATCCGCCTTCGCAGATGATGACAAGATAATGAGTTGGCAGCTAACGCCGCTGATATTACACGGCCGCAAGTGCCTGATCGAGATCGGCGATGATGTCGTCAATGTGCTCGATGCCGACCGAAAGCCGCACATAGCCCTCGGTAACGCCCGTGCGCGCCTGCTCTTCGGGCGTGAGTTGGGAATGTGTGGTGCTCGCCGGGTGAATGGCAAGCGAGCGAGCGTCGCCGATATTGGCGACGTGATAGAACATCTTGAGGCTGTCGATGAATTTGCGGCCGGCATCGCGGCCGCCCTTGAGCTCGAAGCCGACGAGGCCGCCATAGCCGCCATTGAGATAGGTATCGGCACGGCGCTTCGTCTCGCCGCTCATCAGGCCTGGGAAGATGACCTTCGTGACCTTGGGATGCTTGGCGAGGTATTGCGACACGGCTGTTGCATTGCTGCAGTGCTGGCGCATGCGCAGCGCCACGGTTTCAAGACCCTGGATGAACATGAAGGCGTTGAACGGCGACATGGCGGCGCCGATGTCGCGTAAAAGCGTGACGCGAGCCTTGATAATATAGGCGATGGGGCCCAGCGGCTTGACCGCCTGCGTCCAGATCGCGCCGTGGTAACTCGGGTCCGGCGTGTTGAGCATGGGAAAGCGGTCGGCATGTTTTTCCCAATCGAAATTGCCGCCGTCGACGATGATGCCGCCGATCGAGGTGCCGTGGCCGCCGATGTATTTCGTTGTCGAGTGCATGGTGATGGCGGCGCCATGCTTGATCGGCTGGCACAGCACCGGACAGGCCGTGTTGTCCATGATCAGCGGAATGCCGAGCTCGCGCCCGATCTTCGCCACTTCGGCGATGGGGAAAATAGCGAGCTTTGGGTTGGGGAGAGTCTCGCCGTAATAGCAGCGCGTCCGCGCATCGCTGGCACGGCGGAAATTCTCCGGGTCCGCCGGATCGATGAAGCGGCATTCGATGCCCATGGTGCTCATGGTGTTCTGAAACAAATTCCATGTGCCGCCATAGATGTCGGTCGAGCACAGAAAATTATCGCCGGCATGACAGATGTTCTGCACCGCAAACAGCGAGGCCGCCTGCCCCGAGGCGAGACCGAGTGCGGCCACGCCGCCTTCGAGCGCGGCGACGCGCTCCTCCAGCACGGCCTGGGTCGGGTTCATGATGCGGGTGTAAATGTTGCCGAGTTCCTTGAGCGCGAACAGGTTGGCCGCATGATCGGTCGAACTGAATTGGTATGATGTCGTCTGATAGATCGGCACGGCAACCGCAGTGGTCGTCGGGTCGGAGCGGTAGCCGGCGTGCAAAACAATGGTTTCCGGGTTCTGACTATTCGTTGGCATGTTTTCTCCCTCTAGTGGATCGAACCTGACATTTGAGTCCCGGAAGGGATTCCCGGCGGACTTGATACGTGCGAGTTTGCCGCATGCGAACGGGAATTTCCATCACTCTCAAACCCGCTGATCGCCGCCGCCTGGCGGCACTGGCGCGGGATCGCAACGCACCGCATAAGCATGTCTGGCGGGCCGAGATCGTCCTGTTGAGCGCGGACGGCGTCGGCACCAATGAGATTATGCGCCAGACCGGCAAGTCGAAAACCTGTGTGTGGCGCTGGCAAGAGCGCTTTGTGCAGGCTGGTTACGACGGTCTGCTGCGCGATAAGACGCGACCTTCGCGCATTCCGCCACTTGGGTCGGATATTGCTGAGCGTGTCGTCGTGCTCACCCACACCGATCCGCCCGCCGAGGCGACCCATTGGACCGCCACCATGATGGCGAAAGCTGTCGGCATCAGCGCAAGTTCCGTGCGACGCATCTGGCGCCAGCATGGTCTCCAGCCGCACCGGGTCCAGCAGTTCAAGCTCTCCACCGACCCGAAGTTTATCGACAAGCTGCGCGATGTTGTCGGGCTCTATGTCGATCCGCCCGCCCATGCCATCGTGCTCTCGGTCGATGAGAAATCGCAAATCCAGGCCCTCGACCGCACCCAGCCCGGCCTGCCGATGAAGAAAGGCCGCGCCGGCACGATGACCCACGACTACAAGCGCCATGGAACAACGACGCTGTTCGCTGCTCTCGACGTGCTCGAAGGCAAAGTCATTGGCCGATGTATGCAGCGCCATCGCCACCAGGAGTTCATTCGCTTCCTCAATGCCATTGAGGCGCAAGTGCCGGTCAGAAAGTCTGTGCACGTGATCCTCGACAACTACGCCGTCCACAAACATCCAAAGGTGCGTCAATGGCTCGACCGGCACCCTCGCTTCGCCTTCCACTTCACGCCGACCTCGTGCTCGTGGCTCAACGCCGTCGAGGGGTTCTTCGCCAAGCTTGCCAAACAGCGGCTGAAGCGCGGTGTCTTCCGATGCGTTGTCGATCTCCAAGCCACCATCAACCGCTTCGTCGCGCAGACCAACAATGATCCCAAACCTTTCACCTGGACCGCAGACCCCGAAAAGATCATCGCCGCTGTCAGGCGTGGGCACCAAGTGTTAAATTCCATCCACTAGATCACCGCCGCGGCATGGCAGAATTAAACACTATGCCCTTGTACCAGTGTTTGTCTCTGATGGCATGAAGCTGCGTGCGGCGCGCATCGGCAAATGCTTTATATCGAGGTTTGAACAGACTCAGTGCGGTCGCGGCCTGAAGACCGTTTTTGAGTTGATCGGGCCACGAGCAGCCGCCCATTTCGGTGCGATCAGAGCACAGGCGGGCTTGATCATGTGCTATGCGGCGAAAGCTTTCATGCACAACACAGCTCAGCCGAGCCCATTTCGCTACGGCTCTTTGTCAAGCCGGGTGGCGAAATAAGCGACCGTCTTCGCGTAGACCTCGGATTTCGTCCCACTTCTGCAAAGCGTTGAAGTTGGCAGAGCCCGGATCCCACGGCTGGTCCGCCGTCCAACCGTAGCTCTTCAGATAGTTTGCCGTCGAAGCGAGCGCGTTCATCGGACTGTGGATGAGGTCGCGGCGCCCCAAGCCGTCGAAATCAACTGCAAACTTGAGATAAGAGGACGGCAGAAGTTGCGTCTGACCGATCTCGCCGGCCCAAGCCCCGATCATCTCGTTCGGAGCGAGGTCGCCGCGCTCGATGATGCGGAGCGCATCAAGCAGTTCAGCCTGAAATTTCTCGGAGCGCCGACAATCATAGGCAAGCGTCGCGAGCGATCTGATCGTCGAAAACTTGCCCTGGTTCACGCCGTAGTCAGTCTCAAGCCCCCAGATCGCCACCAACACTGACCCCTGCACAGCGAAGCGCTCTTCGATCCGTTCGAGAATTGAGCCGTAGCGTTTGAGCATGTTGGATCCCTTCCGCAGCCGGTCCGGTGAGACCATACGGCCGGAGAATTGCTCAAACCCTTGTTGAAAGACGCTTTGCGAATGATCGCGGGCGATGACGGCCGGATCGAAGACGACACCATTCAATGCGGACGAGATCGTCCCTTGTGAAATGCCCTGCGCGCTCGCGGCCTGTTTGAAACCCCCGAGCCAGCTATTGAAATTATCCCGCTGGCAGTCTGCAGCAATGCCGGGGCCAGACCAGAATAGGAAGCACGCCGCCCAGATCATTGCGGAGGCGAATGGTTGTCTAATGCACGCCACGAACAACTCCTCCATCACGGGTCGTCACGATTCCAATCTATCGCAACACGAGGGGGCGGCGACAGCAGCTCCGTAATGCGCGCGGTCAGCATGGCGCGCCACCAGTCCGGTCCGTCGTGGACTCGCTCAATGTCGCGACGGCGGCGGCATGTATTTCAGCACGTACTTCAGCGCGCGTGCGACATTGGCTTGAAGGCATAGTCTCGAAACGCAAGCTCGGGAAGGGCCACGGCGCTGGTTTGAATGGAGAATCCCGCGAGCGGGCCGTCAAACGCAAGCCGATAAGGGCTTACAGACGATCTCACCGTCGGAATCCGACCGGCGATCGGCTTTGCCATGATTCGGCCAAAGCCTTTGGCGATATTGCTTAATTGGGGTAAAGCGGGGCATTCCGGGACGGGGGCTCTCTTGTTTCCAGCACGACAGTTTGCCGCTGCCGCGACAGCATTGTTGCTGATCGCAGGCGCATTTTCCGCGTCCGTTTTCTCAGCAGTGGACTCGCGCGCCGAAACTTCACCCGGCGGCTGCGAAGAGGCGGCCCAGATCGCGTTCCTGCCATCGCCGATCGCGCCTTGGAAGGGCGCGCCTTTGCGTGTCCTCATCACCGCGGAGAAGCCCCTCGAAGGCGAACTTTCGCTGATCGCGCCCGATGGAAGCGTCGCGGCCAAATCGCGCGAACGGCACGGCGGACCGCCTTATTCCTGGTACGCCGACGTCGCCTCGCCAGCCGCGGGGGCATGGCGCGTGACGCTAACGGTCGACCGCGCGCCGGCCGGGTGCGGTACGATCACGCGCGAGATCGCCGTGAGCGCGCAGAAGCGGCCGGGGCCGCACGCGACGGAGGCCAGCATCTGGCCGGTGCGCAATTCATGGAACCGCTCGACCGAGGACTTATATTCCGCATGGATCGCCAAGCTGTTCGACGCGCCGCCCGAGGTCGAGTTGTCGTGGAAGGCATGGCATGAAGTGCTGCGCGATAAATCGCGCAACATGCTGTTCAACTATCTGGGTCTCAACGAAGACAACGTCGCGCTGAGCCTTCGCCCCGACTGCGCCGACTTCGTCTACTTCTTGCGCGCCTATTTCGCCTACAAGATGGGGCTGCCGTTCGGCTATTCAAATTGCTCGCGCGGCACCGCCGGCAAGCCGCCGAAGTGCTATCAGTGGTTCGATATCGAGCATCCCGAGGTCACGCGTCCGGCGCCGCCGCCCGAACAGGCCAGCGCGTCGGCTGCCCCGGCGCCAGCGCCCGCCGACACGCGAAAGTCCAAGCTTTTGCAGTTGTTTTCTCAGCCCCAGCCGGGAGCGCCCCAGTCGGCCGCAGCGCAAGCGATCCCACCGGCGCCGAAGTCGAAGCCGTCGTTCGGCGCATATTTGCGGGCCGTCGGCGACGTCGTCCATACCGGATCCGTGCGCGTGTCGGCGAACGACGACAACACTGATTTTTACACCGTCCCGCTGACGCAGGACGCGCTGCGCCCGGGGACCGTCTACGCCGATCCGTATGGACACGTTCTGATGCTGGTCAAAAGGGTGCCGGAGGTAAATGGCACGCCGGGCGTCTACCTCGCCGTCGACGCCGAGCCCGACGGCTCGATCACGCGCAAGCGGTTCTGGCGCGGCAATTTTCTGTTCGTGCACGAACCGGCGCTCGGCAGCCCCGGCTTCAAGCACTTCCGGCCGATCGTGCGCGAGCCGAACGGCGCGTTGCGGCGGCAGACCAATGCCGAGATCGCGAAAAATCCGCAGTACGGTGATTTTTCACTCGAACAGTCGCAGATGAGCGCCGAACAATTCTACGATCGCATGGATGACGTGATGTCGCCGGAGCCGCTCGATCCGCAGCGCGCAATGGCTGACGCCATTGCATCGCTCGAAGAACAGGTCAAGACGCGCGTCACGTCGGTCGAAAACGGAAGAAAGTATCAGATCAGCGCCCACGGCGACGCTACCATGCCGGACGGGCCGGCGATCTTTGAGACCAACGGCCCGTGGGAAGACTATTCGACGCCGGCGCGCGATTTCCGACTGTTGATCGCGATCGACGTGGTGCGCGGCTATCCGGATCACGTGGCGCGGCGGGCGGATCGCTATGCAATACCGTTTGGCAAGAGCGCGGCGAGCGTGAAGGCTGAATTGCAGAACACGCTGGCGTCGGAGCTTTCTTCGCGCAAGTTTTCATATACGCGCAGCGACGGGTCGTCGTGGACGCTCTCGCTCAAGGACGTGATCGACCGCGCAGCCAATCTCGAGATGGCGTACAATCCAAATGATTGCGTCGAACTGCGGTGGGGTGCGCCGGAAGAAAGCCAGGAAGCGTCGACGTGCAAGCGGCATGCGCCGCAGGCGCAGCGCGCCAAGATGACGGAGTACCGCGCCTGGTTCCGCGAGCGGCACTGGCCAACGCACGCCGGTGCATGATCGGTCGCTTGCGGGGCCGGATAGTGCTGACGGTCTGCTGTACCGTCGGGCTCGCCCTTGTGTTGGCTGGCGCCCCTCTTCTCGCGCGGGATAATCAGGTCCGCTCGGCGCTCGACCATTTGGTCGCTGCTTACCCGAACGCGCTCGCAGGGCGTGACGGCAAAATGCTGCGTTGGCGCAATGGAACTGTCATGCCGGTCTCCGACAATGCCGAGAGCAAGACATTCCCGGAACTGCTTCGGCACGCGTCCATCATCGATCAATTTCGCATCCCGTATCCGCGCGGTCCGCTCGAAAAGCCGCCGGCAGTTGATGCCGATCCGGGCCGGTTCCGTAATACCGCTTTCTTTAAGGAGATGTACGGCGACTGCAAAAAGGGTGAAGTGTCCCCTCGCCTCGCGTCCCTCACCTGGCTTCCCAAGACCTGGGGTCAAACAATCCGCATGACGTCCATCAACGACGTCGACAAGCGGTTGCGCGCCGTATCGGCCGAAATTGACGCGCTCCCTCCAGACATCAAACACGCCGCATACCCGATCGCCGGCACCTACAATTGCCGGGCCGTGGCCGACACCGGCCAGCCGAGCCCCCATAGCTACGGTATCGCGATCGATCTCAACACCGCCCTTTCGGATTACTGGTACTGGCGGCCGCATAACAGTCCCATCGCTTATCGCAACCGCATGCCCCAAGAGATCGTCGCGATCTTTGAGAAGCACGGCTTCATTTGGGGCGGGAAGTGGTTTCACTTCGATACGATGCACTTCGAATATCGACCTGAACTCCTCGTTGCACCGTGAGATCGACCAGGAGAATTTTCAAAAACGACGCTTAGCGTTCGTTTGCCTCCGTCAATTGACGCATTGCGCAGGATTTACTCAATGACTTCGTCGGCGCGCGCGAGCAGCATCTGCGGCAGATCAAGGCCGATGGCGTTCGCGGTCTTCTGATTGATCACCAGCTCGTATTTGGTCGCCGCCTGTACCGGCAGGTTGGCGGGTTTCTCTCCTTTGAGGATACGATCAATGTAGCCCGCCGCCTCCCGGTACTCGTCGACGATGTCAGGACCATAGGAGACAAGACCGCCTCCTGCTACGAAGACGCGCAACGGATAGACTGCCGGCAGCCGGAATCGTGCCGCCAACGCGACGATCGAGTTGCGCGCAGCAATCGCCTCCGAAGTTCTGGTGACGATCAGGCCGCCATTCCCAGCATGGGCGAAGACCGCGACGCCGCGTTCGATCTCGCCCGGGTCGCTCATGCCGATGTGGCTCACGTCCACCTGGAATGTCGGTGCTACCGCCTGGATCGCGGTAAATTGTGGGAGTGCGCCCGGGTTGCTCGGATTCTCAAGCACCGCCACACGCTTCACCCCCGGCGCAATCTCCTTGAGCAACTCGAGCCATTTCGCGCTCATGCCGAACTCGGCAGACGTAAAACCCGTGCTATTGCCGCCCGGTCGGTCCAGGCTTTGAACGATGCCCATGACGACGGGATCGGTCACGGCCGCAAATACGATGGGCACGGTGCGGCTTATTTGCTGCAACGCCAAGACCGACGGAGGCGCATTGGCCATGATCGCATCGGGCGCGAGCGCGAGCAGTTCGGCGGCGTTCTTGCGGATAATCTCAGCGTCAATGCTCCAGCGATAGTCGACGCGGAGGTTCTTGCCATCGACCCAACCCAATTCGCTTAGTCTTTTTAGAAGTGCCGCGATGCGTCGCTCCGATTCCGGATCATCCTTCGCGAGGTTCATCAACACACCGAGGCGCCGCATTGGCTCGGCCTGCTGCGCGCGCACGGCGAACGGCCAAGCGGCCGCCACCCCGCCGAGCAGCGTGATGAATTTGCGGCGTTTCACTCGACGACCTCATCGGCGATGGCGAGCAAAGTCGGCGGGACGGTAAGGCC
Organism: uncultured Alphaproteobacteria bacterium; assembly: GCA_963759705.1. Taxonomy (GTDB): domain Bacteria; phylum Pseudomonadota; class Alphaproteobacteria; order Rhizobiales; family Xanthobacteraceae; genus BOG-931. The sequence goes on along the minus strand of CAVXAK010000021.1, from coordinate 186,207 downwards.
GAGTGCTTTGGCCGTCTTGAGGTTGATCGCTAATTCGAACTTCGTCGGTTGCTGCACAGGTAAATCGGCGGGTTTAGCGCCCTTGAGCAGCCGATCGACGTAAATTGCTGCGCGCCGATAAAGGTCGTTCGTATCGATGCCGTACGAAATCAGGCCGCCCTCCTGGGCCATATAGCGGTACGGATACATGGTCGGGAGCCTTTGACGTTCGGCTTGCGCAATAATCTGGATCCGGTTCGAGCCCGTGAAGGCGTCCGGCATGACGATGACTGCGCCTCCCGCGTCGCCGGTCAATTTAACGAATGCGGGTTCAATCTCCGAGCGATCGCGCACCGGGGCAGTGAGCACCTCAATGCCGAGCGACGCAGCCGCGACTTTGATCGGCTCCAGGTAGTAGTCGACGTATGGCGCTGTCTCGGGATTGAACAACAGCGCTGCGCGCTTGGTTTTTGGCGCAATCTCTTTCAGCAGCTCAAGCCATTTGCCGCCGACCGACGATTCGATGTTTATAAAGCCGGTGATGTTTCCACCGGGTCGCGCCAAGCTCTCAACAAAACCGCTTCCGACAGGGTCGGACACCAACACAAAAACGATCGGAGAAATCTGGCTCTGACCGCGCAGCGCCGCAACGACCGGCGTCGTGCTGCTTAGAATAACATCGGGCTTCGTGAGAGCGAGTTCGCTCGCTGCCGCCCGAATGCGCGTCGCGTCACCGGCGATCCAGTAATCGGCGATCTCAATATTGCCGCCCTGGACCCAACCTAACTCCTTGAGAGACTGCAAGAAGGCGTCTAACCGAGCCTTCCCTTCTGCGTCGCCCTGAGCCGTCGACATGATGACGGCGACCTTGCGCCTCGGGCCGCCCTGCTGTGCGCGCGCCAGGAATGGCCACGCGAACGGTGCGCCGCCGAGCCCGGCTACAAACCACCGTCTCGCGATGTTGATCGCCATTTCACCCGTCCTATGTGCGGAGACGGTACCACGTCCCGACCGGCAGGTCTGCGGCGACCGGACACCTCAGGCGGCGGTCTCATGCTTAGTTTCGAAATTAAGTTCGATCTCCACATTATTGGGATCGCGAAGGAAAATTTGCCAACGGGTGCTGTTGGGGACCTGGTTTACGCGGTGGGACACGCCCTTGCCGGTGAGGTGCTGTTTCATCGCCTCAAAGCCGCGGCTGCCGAACGCGACATGATCGATGACACCTGAATCAGGGCGCTGCTCCTTATCGGTCTGCGAGATGTCGTTGAGGTGCAGCACGGGATGACCCGCGCTATACAGCCAGGCGCCGGGGAAATTGAACGGCGGCCGCGGACCGTTCACGAATCCCAGCACATCCTCATAGAACTGCACGGTCTCTTTGAGCCTGCGGGTGGACACATTGTAATGATCGAGCACACCAACGCTCATCTCCATCGGGCTTCTCCTGGGACGTTTTCGCCAGTGTGGCGGTTCAGAAGTCCGCATCATTCTCGCCGTGGTCCCGTCATGCGGACTTCTGAACCAAAGCCACACTAGATCAATAAGTTGCTAGTGTCCTTCAATTCCGAAGTTCGCAACCACGCAATGATGCGAACTTCGAAATCGGGACACTAGGGAGAATACCGCGAAATATGCGCGCTGACGAACAAGCCGATCAAGGCTGCAGCCCGCATGAGGGGCTCGCAAAACGGAAACGACCACGTGGACAAGGCGCGCGTTCATCCGGCGTCGCCTGATCTCACCGTGGCCGTTGTGGCGATGGGAGAGTTACAATCACGCGTCCCGGCGCCATTTGCATGATCAACGTAGCATTCTCGGGTGACAGACAGATGACTCCCAAAGCAGGGCAAATTTTCCTCGGCATCGGCGGCTGGACATTCGAGCCGTGGCGCGGCGTGTTCTATCCCAAGGGCCTGCCCCAGGCGAAGGAACTCGCCTATGCGAGCGAGCGCCTGACGTCGATCGAGGTCAACGGCACGTTCTACCGGTCGCAAACGCCCGCGACCTTCAGGAAATGGGCAAGCGAAGTACCGCCGGGCTTCGTGTTTGCGCTCAAGGGTCCACGGTTTGCGACCAACCGCCGCGTCCTGAAAGAGGCCGGTGAACTCGATCAAGCGCTTCCTCGAGTCCGGCGTAACCGAACTCGGCGACCATCTTGGGCCGCTGCTTTGGCAGTTTGCTCCAACCAAAAAATTCGATGAAGCCGACTTTGGCGGCTTCCTGGAACTGCTTCCCGCCACACTCGACGGGCGAACGCTGCGTCACGTCATTGAGGTCAGGCACGATAGCTTCGGCACCGCCGATTTTGTTGCGCTCCTGCGTCGCTTCTCAATGCCCGTCGTTTTTACCGATCATGCCAAATATCCGAACATCGCCGACGTCACCGGCGATTTTGTCTACGCCCGTCTGCAACGCGGATTGGACACGATCCCGACCGCCTACCCGCCGAAGGACATCGAAGCTTGGGCCGGCCGGCTGCGACAGTGGGCACAGGGCGGCGAACCTGCCGACCTGCCGCATGTCAGTTCAGCGCCCGAAATCAAAGCCAAAGCGAAGCCGCGGGATGTATTCGCTTACGTCATTCACGAGGGCAAGATACGAGCACCCTCCGCGGCCATGGCGCTGATCGAAAGATTGAAGCATTGATTGGCGCAAAAATGCTAACGGCCACGAACGACAAGGCGCGCGTACATCCGGCGTCGCCCATCGTAACCGTGGCCGTCCAACGGCGGAGCCCGAAGGCGTCAACGCCGTTGTTAACTAGGTAAGCGCCAATTGCGGCTTATGCAAGACCGGCTTTTGTGCGAGATTAACGGCTCCAGCCAATTCAAGTTCCTTCGGAGTCGGTCCTGGTTCTGCCGGTACGAATAGACGCACGATAAAGGCTCGACGTGACGATTGAGGCGGTCACCGCAAATTCGTGACCGGCGAGGGCAATTTCAGGAGCGGACAATGACAATGAATCAACCCACCGATGAAGCAGGCATCGAGCGGGCCTTTGTGGCCACTATTCACGAGCACTGGGGCCTATTTCTGGCCGAGGGCATCGTCTTGGTCATTCTCGGATTGGCCGCCATCGTGGTGCCGGTGATTGCAACGCTTGCCGCCACGCTCGTCATCGGTTGGTTGTTCCTGATCAGCGGCGTCGTCGGCCTGGTGACGACATTCTGGATGCGGCACGCTCCCGGTTTCTGGTGGGCGCTGATCTCTGGGATCATCGGCATTGCCGCCGGACTCATTCTGCTCACCCGGCCGGTCAGCGGGGTGCTGTCGCTCACATTGGTGCTGATTGCCTTCTTCGTGATCGAAGGCATCGCGACGATCATGTATGCGATCGATCACCGCAATCAGCTATCCGGCCGATGGGGCTGGATGCTGGCAAGCGGCATTGTCGATCTGATCCTGGCCGGCATCATTTTCGCCGGACTGCCCGGCACCGCCGCGTGGGCACTGGGTCTGCTTGTCGGCATCAACCTGCTGTTCGGCGGAACGGCGATGATCGGCATGGCGCTGGCGGCACGCAAGCCGGCCTGAACGAGATCCGGGGCATGGGGCCGCTGCAGGGCCAGAGCAGCCACCCCCCAAGGCCGCAATCGGTTTGGTGCGTCAGTGTGTGGCGCAGGCGCGCACTTTCGCGAATAATGCGCGTGGGATACCGTTGGGCGAAGAGCGCTGACAAAGCGCCAACGCGACCTCGGAGGAACACGCATGAAGACGCCGTTCAAGGTGATGGCGCTGGGTTTTCTGGCGCTCGCGACCGCCGCAATATCGCCGGCGCAAGCGGACGACTACCCGAACAAATCCGTCAGGATCATTTCCGATTCCGCGCCCGGCAGTGCCGTTGACGTCACATTCCGGATGGTGATGGATCGGCTCGGCAGTCTGTGGGGCCAGCAGATCGTGCCGGTCGATCAGCCTGGCGCCAGCGGGGCCGTCGCGGCCCACGCAGCGTCCGAGGCGATCCCGGACGGTTATACGCTGTTCGCGCCGGCGCTTTCGCTGTTCATTACCGTGCCCGGCAAGGCAGAGAACCTTCCCCTGGTCCTGCCGCGTGATTTTCTTCCGGTCGGCTCGTTGGTGGACCAGCCGATGTTCATTTGCGCCAACCCTCAATCCGGCATCAAAACGCTGCCGGAGTCTGATTGCACGCGCCAAACAACATCCCGGCGAGATTTCCTTCGCGGCGACCGGCATAGGACGAATAACGCACCTGACGGGCCTGCTCCTGGAAAGCCGGGCCGACATCAAATTGCAGGTCGTGCCTTACACCGGCGGCCCCGCGAGCGCGCTGAGCGACGTGATCGGCGGCCGGGTGCCGCTGATCATCGAGGGATATTCCGGCTTGGCTGGTGCGATCCAGGCGCACACGATCAACGTGCTTGCGGTCGCATCGACGCGTCGGCTGCCCGGCTTCCCTGATCTGCCGACGGTGGCGGAAACGTTACCGGGCTTTGCGGCTGGCGGATGGCAAGGCATCGTGGCGCCGCTTGGCACACCAGCGGCGGCGATCAAGAAGTTCAACGAGACCCTGCAAAAGGTACTCAGCGAACCGGACCTCGCCAAACAGCTCGCGCTGCGCGGCGCTTACGTCAATCCGATGTCACCGGCCGAAGTCAATGCGTTCGTCAACGCGCAGCAAACGCAGTGGCGCCCGGTGCTGGAGGCGTTCGCGGCCAAGACGAAATAGGAAAGACCGAGGCCGAGGCCGCCGCGCTCGAACGGCGGCCTCGACGACCGCGAAGAGCGGCGTCACTCCGCCGGCTGCACCACGCGGGCCTTTTCCACGCCGTTCGCGATCAACGCAATCAAAAGCACCGAGACAAGGAAACCGAGCGCGATCACCGCGGTCGTGGCGAGCACAAGATCGAAACCGCCGCGGCCGTATAAGATGGCGATCATCGACACCGCCAGACCAGACACCATGAAGGTCAGGAAATAGCGCACCGCATAGACCCGGCCGCGCCACGCGTCGGCGGTGTAGCGTGCGATGACGAGGTCGTTGAGCGTGATCTGGCCGTAGATCGCCGCCATCGTAAAGGCGAGCGCAAAGAGCAACGTCACGCCGTTTGCGGAGGCGGCCCACATGACGCCGGTGAATTGCAGCACGGCGCTGATGGCGAACAGAATGTGCAGCGGAAAGCGCTCCACCAGCCGGCCTACGGTGATTTGAGCAACCGCGCCGCACAAGAAGACCGCCGTCGTCAAGCCGCCGACCTCGATGAGGGAAATGCCGTGACCGACCCGCTCGTCGACGATCTTCGGCAGCGCAACCGAGATCGTGTTGAACACGAGCCCTGCACTGAGCGCGACCACAACGAAGAGGCCGAAGATCATCGCGGCGGCACTTGCGGAAAGCCGGACGTCCGGCGCTCCGCTGCGTTTCGCTGCGTGTCGCTCTTCGTCAGGCACAGACCAAACATAGACCGCGCCCGTTATCACGCAGATCAAGCCGGGGACCAGAAAGGCGCCGCGCCAGGAGATAGCCGCGGTCAGCGCCGCGGTGATGCCGGCCGCAAGCGAAACTCCAAGATTGCCACAGACCCCGTTGAATGCAAGCGTACGGCCGCGCTGGATGGCGTTCTCCAGGATCATCGCAGTGCCGACCGGATGGTAGATCGCCGCAAACACGCCGAGGGCGAACAAAGCGACGGCAAGCGCCGCGAGCGATGGCGCCGCCGCGGCGCCAAGCAGCGAAATCCCGCAGCCGAGGTAAAACGCGACCATCATGTTGCGGCGGCTCCAGCGATCGGCCAGCCAGCCTGCCGGCAGGGAGAACAGTCCGAACGCAATGAAGGAGGCCGTGCTGAGCCAGATAAGCTGGGAATACGAGCGCCCGTAAACCACCACGAGCTCAAGGACGACGGTCGGATAGATCAGGATCACAAAGTGATCGATCGCATGCGCCCAATTGAGAAAGCCGATGGCGAGCCGGCGTCGCGCCACATCAGACGCGTGGTCGGCGGTGAATCGCTCTGAGTTTGAAGCTTGGACGGTCATTGGCGTTTCCCGGCGGCTCCGATGACCTATATCCCCCAGGGTAGCTTGGGTATTCCTGAATATTGCAAAGCAGATGAGCGCAACGGTTTTTCCCGAGCGGCCAAGGCCGCTTACGCCCTCATATGCGGCCCCTAGTGGTGCGGATTTGACATTCGCTACTCACCCTGCCGCGAACTCCGGTAGCGAATGTCAAATCCAAAAACTCCATTAGAACTTATGGGCACCTCGAAAAATAGTTGGTTCTACGGATCTGTGCGAGTCTGCCGTTTGACGGCATGATTCTCGGAGCAGGTGATGGGACAGCTGGGCTTTTTCGACACGGATAAGCGGCTGGCGGCACTCTCGGCGAAAGGCGATCCGCTTGAGGCCATTGATCGGCTGGTGCCATGGGAAAGCTTTCGCGAAGACATTGAGGCCGTAGTGCAGACGCGGGAGGCAGAGCGCAAGAGCGCGGCCGGTCGGAAGCCGATCGATGCGATCGTGTTGTTTCGGATGCTGATCTTGCAGTCGCTGTACAATCTCTCGGACGAGCAGGTTGAGTATCAGGTGCGCGATCGCCTGTCATTTACGCGGTTTCTCAGCTGCGGGATCGAGGACTGCATCCCCGACGGCACGACGTTGTGGCTGTTCCGCGAGAAGCTGGCCCAGGCTGGCGTCATTGAAAAGCTGTTCGATCGCTTCGATCGGCATCTCGGCGCGAATGGCTATGTGGCTCGTGGTGGACAGATCGTCGATGCCACCATCGTGGCGGTGCCCAGACAACGGAACACGCGCGAGGAGAACGAGACAGTCAAGAGTGGCCGAACACCCGCGGCTTGGGAGAAGATGCCGGCCAAGAACCGGCAAAAGGACAAAGATGCGCGCTGGACGAAGAAGCACGGGCGGAGCTTCTACGGCTACAAGAACCACGTGAATGCGGATGCCAAGCACAAGCTGATCCGGCGCTATGACGTGAGCGACGCAGCAGTCCATGATAGCCAGAGGCTGGATGGGCTTCTGACCAAAGCCAACACGTCTGCGGAGGTGTTCGCCGACAGCGCATATCGCTCCGCCGAGACCGAAGCGGGGCTCAGGGTCCGCGGCTTTCGCAGCCGTATTCAGGTCCGCGCGACGCGCAATCATCCGCTGTCGGAACGGCAGGTGGAAGCGAACCGCAAGAAGAGCCGGATTCGAGTTCGCATCGAGCATGTGTTTGGAGCGCAGGAGACTTCAACCGGCAGCCGCCTCGTGCGAACGATCGGCATCGTCAGAGCGCGAGCCAAGATCGGATTGCAGAACTTGGTCTACAACATCCGCCGCCTCGTGACGCTCGAACGGATGGCCGTTGCATGAGCGCGGAGACCGACCGAGCCGAATGGGGCGTTGGGCGGATCAAACGGAACCAGATCGTCGCGAAATAGCCGCCGATCCGCGCAAGCCGAAAATCACGCCGCACAAAACCGCATTGTTCGAGGTGCCCTTATAGTTGCTAGTCGTCCTTTGATTCTGACATTCGCATGAGAGCCTGCAGAACCCGGATGCGAATGTTAGAATTGGAGCACCAAGGCCTCAGTCGCCGTTCCAGATGGGCTCCAGCGCCAATAATACACGCATCTCGTGTACAACTATCCAGCGTATTTTCCTCGACGTGCACCACGGCTCTAAGGTAATGAGCTAGGCGGTAACAGGCGTCGTGTCGCCGGGGCTGGCGGGACTTCAGTGTTCAAGTGGGGGCGTACCGTCGTGGTGGCTGTTGCCATCGCGAATGCAAGTTTGTGTGCCACGGTGGTCTCGGCGCAGGCTGCTGAACCGAACACTCGCTCCTTTCTCTTTTTTGCCGGAACCGATCTCTGGCGCTACGGCGCCTTCTTCTATGGCGGCACGCTGTGGTCGCCCGCGGGACTCGATGCGAACGGTTTCACCCTCAAAGTGCTGCTCAGCGGCGGCGAATATACCTATGCGTCGGGCGGACTGAATGCCGACGTCGACGGCACGATGTTATCCGCCACCGCCCTTCCCGGATGGCGGTTCACGCGCGACAAATTCGGCGTCAGTTTGTTTGCCGGACCCGTCATGCAGAACTATCGCCTGACCCCCGACGATCCAGGCAGCCGGCTGCGAGGATTTTACGTCGGCGCAGAATTTGCTGCCGATCTTTGGTACCAGCCAACCGATAACACCATGGCGAGCCTCAATGGCACGATCGCGTCAATCGGGCCGACCGGCGCACTGCGTGCAGCGGTCGGCTTTCGGGCTTTCGATCCGGTGTTTGTCGGACCCGAAACGCGGGAAATCTGGTGCGGCGACTACGAGGAATTCGAGTTCGGAATTCACGTCACCGGCCTGCGCCTCAATGCGCTCGAATGGTCGGCCGGCGCGGGCTGGTCGTTGACGTCGGATCATCGCTACGGCCCCTACCTCCACGTCGGCGTCAGCGCGCAGTATTGAGCCAAGCGGGGCCCGCGCACTCAATCCAGCGTGCGGCGAAAGCGGGTGACCGCGATGGTCATCGCAACCACCATCAATCCAGCGAGCGCCAGCGCATCGTATTGCAATTGCGTGAGCGTCGAGCCCTTGAGCATGATGGCGCGGACGATGCGAATGTAATGCGTCAGCGGCAGGAACTCACCGATCGTTTGCGCCCAGCGCGGCATGCCGAGGAACGGGAAGATGAAGCCGGACAACAGCATGTTCGGCAGAAAGAACATCATCGACATCTGCACGGCCTGAAGCTGGTTCTGCGCCAGCGTCGAAAAGGTGTAGCCGAACGACAGGTTCGTCGCGATGAACAGCGTGGTGAGAGCGGCGAGCAAAGTGAGGTTGCCGACGATCGGTACGCCGAACATCAACACGCCGGCGCCGAGGATCAGCGCCGCCTGGACGAAGCCGACCAAGACATAGGGCGCGATCTTGCCAAGCATGATTTCGAGCGGCGTGATCGGCATGGCGAGCAGGCTTTCCATGGTGCCGCGCTCGATTTCCCGCGTGACCGACAACGCCGTGAAGATCAGCATCGTGAGCGTCAGAATGGTACCGAGAAGGCCGGGCACGACGTTGAGCGCAGTCGATGCCGCAGGGTTGTAGCGCTCATGAGTGCGAATCTCGAACAACGGCTGTCCGATTTCGGGCAGACCGTGATCGTTGGCGAGCGCCGAACGGACCAGCGTCGACAGTGCCGCAACCGCCGTCCCGGTCGCCACCGGATCGGTGGCGTCGGCGGCAATCAGCAGCGCCGGCTTGTCGCCGCGGCGTAACGCGCGCTCGAAACCGGCTGGGATTTCGATGGCAAACAGCACCTTGCCGGAGGCCAGGGCCTGATCGAGCTCGGCGTCATTATGCAATTGCTCGGTGACCATGAAGAACTTCGTGTTCTGCAGCGCCGCCAGGATAGAGCGTCCGACGTCGCTCAATTCCTGCAGCAGCACGGCGGTCGGCAAGTAGTGCGGCGTCGTGTTGATCGCGTAGCCGAACAGAACAAGCTGCAGCAGCGGAATCGTAATCATCGTCGCGAAGGTAACGCGATCGCGGCGCAGCTGCAGGAATTCCTTGAGCAACATGGCGCCGACGCGACGCCAAAATCCATCCGCGCCGATAGCGGCGAGCGCGCTCATTGGAAATTATCCTTGGCCCGTCCCATGAGATCGATGAAGACGTCTTCGAGGGACGGCGACGCGCGCTCCCAGACGAGCCCGGTCCTGTCGCGATAAGGCGCGATCGCAGCTTCGAGTGCTTCACGGTCGCGTCCGGAGACATGCAAGCTGGTGCCAAACGGCGCGACCATTTCGACGCTGGGCAGTTCTTTCAGTTCCGCGGCAAGCGCCGAAAGATTCTCACCGTTGGTCTCGCTCACCGTAAAAGTCGCCAGGTGCGAATTGGCAATGACCTCGTCGACTGTGCCGCGCGTGAGTACCTCGCCGAAGGCGATGTAAGCGATCTCGTGACAGCGCTCGGCTTCGTCCATGTAATGGGTGGAGACGAGAACCGTGAGGCCGTTGGCGGCGAGTTCATGAATCTCGCCCCAGAAATCGCGGCGTGCCTTGGGATCGACGCCGGCGGTCGGTTCGTCGAGCAACAAAAGTTGCGGATTTGGCAGCGTGCAGCCGCCGAGCGCCAGCCGCTGTTTCCACCCGCCAGAAAGCTTTCCGGCGACCTGCTCCTCGCGGCCTTGCAGGCCGAGCCGCTCGATCATCGCCTTGGCGGCGCTGGCGGGCCGCGGCAGGCCATAAATTCGCGCGATGAATTCGAGATTCTCGCGCACGGAAAGATCGTCATAGAGGCTGAAGCGCTGCGTCATATAGCCGACGCGAGACTTGATCTTTGCTGCCTCGGTGCGGATGTCGTAGCCGAGGCAGGTGCCGGTGCCCTCGTCAGGCGTCAGAAGCCCGCACAGCATGCGGATCGTCGTGGTCTTGCCGGAACCATTCGGCCCGAGGAAGCCGAAGATCGTGCCACGCTTAACCTGCATCGACAGGTCGCGGACGACGGTGCGGCCGCCGAATGATTTGGTCAGGCCGTGCACGTCGATGACGATATCGGGCGCTGCTTGAGGGGTATCGGATGGAGTGGCGTTCATCGCGACGCTTCCGGTTGCGACTCAGGCGCCGGCTGCGGCAGCAACGTGACGTCGACCGGCTGACCGACGCGCAATGCGCCTGGCTTTTCCGGCAAGGCCTCGATCAGGTAGACGAGCTTGGAGCGCTCCTCAAGGCTGTAGATCACAGGCGGAGTGAACTCGGATTGATCGGCGATAAAGCTGACGCGCGCGGTCAGACCGGTGGCGCAGCCATCGCACGAGACCTTGATCTGGTCACCGTAGGCAATCTTCGGCAGGACGGTTTCAGGTACAAAGAACCGCACCTTGATGTTGCCGGGAGGAAGCAACGCCAGAACGGGCCGCCCAGCCGGCACCATTTCACCGGGACGGTAATAGACTTGCTGGACCGTGCCGGTCACCGGACTGAAGACGCTGCGGCGCGCCAGGCGCGTTTGCGCGGAATTGAGACGCGCCTGTGCGTCACGCAAGACCGCAGTCGCAGCGTCGAGATCCTTTTGCGTGCCGGCGCCGGTTTTGGCGAGTTGCTGCGCGCGATCGAATGTCTGCTGTGCGTTGATCAGCGAAGCCTTGACCTGGGCGAGATCGGCCTGCTGGAGATCGTCGTCGACCGTAAACAGAGGATCGCCCTTCTTGACCGTATCGCCCTCTTTGACCGACAAGGTCTCTACTCGGCCGACTTCATCTGGCGCGACAAAGATGAGATTGGCTTCGATCCAGCCCTGATAGGTATTGTCTTTTTTATCGCACCCGGCGAGCACGAGCAGCACGCCGATCGCGGCGAGCAAATGGAGTTTCACGGCGGCCTCCTCGCCAGGAAGAGGCGGTCGAAATGGGCGCGCATCATCGCGTGCACGTCGAGTGGTTCGAAGCGATCGAACAATCCGTTCCACACGATGGCGATGATGCCGGGTGCGCCAATCAATTGCGGAAAGCGGATCAGTGTATCGTCGGCGAGCTCGCCGCGATCAAACGCCCGCCGCAGCAGTTCGCGAACCGCCGTGAGAATGCGCGACAGCACTTCGCGATAATAGAACTCAGCGATGGCCGGAAAGCGCGGCCCCTCGCTGATGATAAGACGGATCAGGTGCTTGCGATGGGTGCCGTAGACCTCGCGCACAAAGATCTCGATCGCATGGTCGACAATGGTGCGTAGCGGCAGGTCGGTCGCGAATGCGGCCTCGAGCGTGCCGACCACGGGGCTCATTTTGGAGCGGATGAGCTCCTGAAACAGGCTCTCCTTGTCCTCGAAATGCAGATAGATCGTGCCCTTGGCGACGCCTGCCCGTTTCGCCACGTCGTCGAGCCGCGCCGCGGCGAACCCGCGGGCGGAAAACTCATCGAGCGCGGCGTCGAGGATCGCGCTACGGCGAGCCGCGGCTTTCGCCGAACGCGCATCTTGGCGCGACGCCGCGACGATACCGGTTCGGCCAGCGCGTGCGACGGCCCGCTTCGAGGCTCGTTGTCGGTTCGAGGCCATAAAAAGAATATGACTGACTAGTCAGTCATATACAAGGTCGGAAAACACCGAGCTCTGTTTGCGCTGCTGCGGCAGAGAGGCGCACAGCTCGCAAACCGGACGCGATTTTTGGGGCTCATTTTGTTGGCGGAACCCGGATGGCCGAACGGCAAGCGGACGGGAGCGAAGAACGAGGAAGCGGCGCACATCATTTGCACCGAAACGGCAGGCCGTTATCTCCGGCGACCGGCGCCCATCCGCAAAAGTTTGGCTGTCCGGGAATAAATCCGTCATTGAACCGATCGTATGGGGATGATTTGATGAACAGCCGCCGGGGAAGAGCTGGCTTGAAGGGTCACTTCACAGCGCGCCCCGTCGCTCATCGAACACGGCCTAGTGGAGCGGATTTGACATTCGCTACCCACCCTGCCGCGAACTCCGGCAGCGAATGTCAAATCCAAAAGCTCCACTATAACTTATAGTTGCTAGTGGTCCTTTGATTCTAACATTCGCATGACTGCCTGCAGAACCCGGATGCGAATGTTAGAATCGGACCACTAGCCCAGCCCTGCCGAGCACAGCGAGGAACAGCAATGAGCTGGGTCGACCTGCTTGGCTATGTCGCTTCCGCCAGCGTGCTGCTCACCTTCTGCGTCAGCACAATGGTCCCACTCCGGATGATCGCGATCGCCAGCAACGTCCTGTTCGCGACGTTCGGGGCGGTCGCGCATATTTATCCGGTTCTCGTGCTCCATGTCATATTGTTCCCCATCAACATTGCGCGTTTGATCCAAATCCGGCGCCTCGTACAAGGTGCTCGAACTGCAAACGATACTGAACTTTCGATCGATACGTTGCTTCCGTTCATGTCGCGGCGCACCTTGAAGGCTGGCGAGACCCTCGTCCGCAAAGGCGAGAAAGCCGACCGGATGTACTATTTGACCCACGGCAGAATGAAGATTGTCGAATTCGGCAAGAGCATTGAGCCGGGAACGGTCCTGGGGGAGATCGGCGTCTTCGCGCGCAACCAGCATCGTATGGCGACAATAATTTGTTGTAGCGACTGTGAAGTCTACGAATTGCGCGACAGCAAAGCCAAGCAGCTTTACTTCCAGGATCCGTCCTTTGGTCTGGCCGTGCTGCAACTTATCATTTCGCGCTTCCTAGAAGATTTGAACACGAAGCCGCTGGCCGACAGCGAGCCTGAACGCAATCCAATGAGCCCGGACGCGGTCGTGCATGTGCCGGCGGCGGCTGCCGAATAGCAATTCTTGAGTATTGCTCGTTAGCGTCCAAGACCTGTACGCTTTGAACAAGCGACGGCAGGTTCTCTAGAGAGTTCAAAGCCAATAAAGACCGTTACGTGGGGAGCGAGGGCATGCGCATACACCGGCGCCGTTTTATCGCGGCATTGCCGTCTTTGCTGGCGGCCTTTGGCGCCGCCGCAGGTCCGGCGCAAGCGCAAGATTATCCCAATCATCCGGTCCGTCTCATCTCCAACTCCGCGCCGGGCAGCGCCATCGATGTGATCATGCGGATCATCGCCGACGGCCTGTCGCGGGTATGGGGACAGCAGGCCGTATTGATCAATCAGCCGGGCGCCGGCGGCGCTGTTGCCGCGCGCGCCGCAGCGTCGGCGACGCCCGACGGCTACACCTTGTTCATGCCTGCGGTCTCTGCCTTCGTGGCGGTGCCGGGAGCGGCCGACAATCTGCCGATCCAGGTGCCGCGGGATTTCACACCGGTCGGCTACCTCGGCGGCGTCCCCTTGTTCATTACGGCCGCTGCGTGGCTCGGCGTCAAAACGCTGCCGGACTTGATCGCACTGGCAAAGAAGCGGCCCGGCGAACTCGCCTACGGTACAAACGGGCCGGGAAGGCTCACGAACCTGACGGGCGAGTTGTTGGAAAGCCGCGCCGGCATCAAGCTCCTGATGATCCCCTATACGGGAGGCACCGCGCAGGTGCTCAACGACATGATGGGCAAGCGCGTGGCCCTCGCCTTCAACTCCTATTCGGGCGTCGCCGGCGCGATCGAGTCGGGAAACGCCGTTCCGCTTGCGGTCGCGTCGGCCAAGCGCATGACCAATTTCCCCAACCTGCCGACGGTCGCCGAAACCCTGCCCGGCTTTGAGGCCGTCGGCTGGCAAGCCCTGGTAGCGCCGCTCGGCACCCCGGACGCCGTGGTGCAGAAGGCGAATGCCGATCTGAACAAGGCGATGAGCGATCCGGAAACCCGAAAGCGGCTTGCCAAATTCGGCCGTGAAGAACGCCCGATGTCGCCCGCCGAAACCTTGGCATTCATCCAGAACGAGCAAAAGAAGTGGGCGCCCATTGTTGCGCAGATCGCCAAGAGGCGGTGAGGCGTTGCCGGGCGCTGGGCGCCATTTGATTTGTCCAAGTGACAAGCGTGCGTGGCCTGGGTTGACGCTCGAAAGGGGTCTCGGATGAAATCGCGCTGGGCGTTGTTACCGACATTGGTCGTTTGCGCGGCGTTCGCTGGTGCTTCCATCGCCAGCCCTTTCGTCGACCCTCGGTCCGAGCGAAACGAGGCGATCGAGGCCGCCACCGCCGCCCAGCCCCGTGATCCGGCCTGCTATGCGGCAACACTCGCATCAACAGGTGGAGCGGCGCCGCAAAATCCGCACACGCTTGCGGTGCGCTGGACCGGCGTGTCGAATTTCGAGTTGGCCTATAAGGGCCGCATCATATTGCTGGATGCCTTTTTCGATCGCCCTGCCCCTTTCCGGCCGCTCGGCTTCAAGGCCGCCGACATCAAGAAGGCCGACGTTATCCTGCTCGGCCATGGCCATTTCGATCACATGTCGGACGCTGCTTCCGTCGGCGCACGGACCAGGGCGACAGTCGTCGGCGCGCCGGTCACGACGGAAAAACTGCTGACCCAGGCGATCGACGCCAAGCAAGTACAGACTGTCACTGGCCGCGGCGATGAACTACTCGACTTCAAGGATTTCACGGTCGAGCCGATCCTGGCGCGACACGGCCAGCCGTCGAAAGAAATCACTGCCGTCATGGAGAAGGCCGTCAATTCGCTCAGTCCGCAGCCCACGCCCGAGCAACAAGCCGAGGAAGCGATCATCAAGTCTCGCGGCACCGCCGATCCGCGTGTTATCACCGAAGGCACAATTGCCTACTTGATTACGCTCGATGATGGCTTTCGCATCATGTATCGCGACAGCGGCGGCAAACTCACCGATTACGAAAAGTCAGCAATGGCGCGTGTCGGCCGCGTCGATCTCGCCATCGCTGCAACGACCGCGGATTACCTCTATCCGCTCATGATCGAACAGGCGCTCGCCTATCTGCGCACTTACAAGCCGGCGGTGTTCATGCCGGCCCATCACGATGCGCCGACGAGCGGCCACGTCCCGCTATGGCGGGCGTCGGAGCCGCTGTTTCAAGCGTTAAAGGACGAGGATCCGGGCCTTGTCACGGTGTCGCGCGAATACCGCGAGCCGGTCTGCTTTGATACCGAATTTAATTTGCAGAAGGCGCGATGAGGCGAACCGCCGCCGGCGCTTAACCTTTTTCGTCGCAAGCCCAGGCGCGCACCATACAATTGCGGCCACCGAACTGGACGCAGCGGCGCATCGAGGCGTTCTCGGCCTTGCCAAGGTGCGAATTGATCGCCCAGCCGAACGAACCGCAAGGGTGCTTCGCATCGACCGCCATGGCCGCGCAGCCGAGGCGGATGTCGCCGACGATCTTGCAGCCGCTGCCGGCGCATTTCTTCATCGCAGCTGCGCGCGCGTCGGCGACGCTGCGATAATCGTAGCCATAGCCATAGGCGCCGCACGCGCCGACGGCCAAGGCGCCAGCTGCATCGGCGGCGCCGATCATCGTGATCAACAAACAAACGGCCGCGGCGGCAGGCGCCGAACGTCGCTGGAACCAGTTCATAAAGCCCCTCCCCAGGGAACACGGAAACGCTAACCGGGAAGAGTTTCGAGTTGGTGAATTCGGCGGGGACCGCGTTGGAAACCGTTCGCGCGGCTCATCCTCCAGACGCTCACGCCAGCATGCTGCCGATGCGGCCTTGCGCATTTGAAAGGAGCGAAATCATCCACAGAGCTGATGACAATTCAGGATTGCATTTAATTAATATTCTCGTTATACGAGCGCGATAAACTTGGGGGGCTAGAATGGTAAAGCGCACCTTCTTGCTGGGGGCTACGCTGCTGGCCGCCACTGGCATCTCGGGAGCATTCGCGCAGCCGGACAGCTACTGTGCGACCTACGAAGGCCAAATGGCGCCTGATACTCTTTATCTAGCGACGGCGTGCCCTGGAAATAGGAACGCTCGGTGCCTTGTTCCCGTTGTGCCCAGCACAACGATACGGAAGGCTGTAACTTATCGGTTTCTGTACAAGACGCCGCGTACGAGCATTCAAAACAGCTTAATTGTCATCCAACTGAAAGGGGTCGCGGCTCAGCCGGTGCCTGCAGCCGTTTCAGTAAAGCTGACGCGGCAACAACTGAGCTTCGCGTGCCATACGAAAAGCTGGAGCTATGTGCAGGGACCAATTCCCGATGACGTCGATAACGTCTCTGCGGCTCCCGACGTGGCATATGACGTGTACGATCAATTTCACAGGTATGGGTTTGCTCCACGCAAAGAGCTCAAGGTACTTCTCAAATTTCACACGAGTTATTTCAACGGCTCGGAATGTGTGTCTACGCTTGAAAAAGTTCGAAGAGCACAATTTCTCTTCACTGATCGAGCCAACGTTGCCGACATTCTAGTAAGCCTTTGGACGAGATTCGGGTTTGGAACCCCCATAGCGGTTGCCGCGGAAATCAACCGTTACGATCATCTTCAAGTTGTTCTCGCCAACTACAAGAAACAGCCGCAAGCATCTGGCTGTGTCAGCTTTGTTGCGCAGAGCGTTGGTCCGTCTCTGGAGATCAATTTGAGCGATCTGGAAGAGAAAGCTCAGACTGCAAATAGCCAAGAGAGGTTCACGCCCAAACTTTGGGTCGTGAATACGAAATAGGCGATTGCTAACGCGCCTGTCCCTGCTGGGGAGCGGTCATAAGGTCATGCCATGCCCGTAAAGCCCAAACGACCCCCCCATAATCATTTTTGTGGAGCCGAAGATCAAACTCCAGAAAATGAAATACCGAGGATGGAAGAAGACACTTCTGGCGTCGGGCCACCTCCGGAACCGGCGAATGATTCTTCCGGGCCTGACAATGATCCTCCGGGCCTCGAGAATGAATTTGTATGGGCCATTCGGCCATTTCTTCGTCGATGCGTGATCATACTCTCGTGCTGGACCATGCCGTTCGCGGAGCGTCCAAACGTTGAGACTTTCACCCGAAATGACGGCGTCAGCGCGCGAGCCTTCGCTCTTTTCCTCATTGCCGCATTGACATTTGCTGTAAGGGGCGAAGCTGGCGGACCTAACCGGACGGAAGTTTTCACCGCGTTCTCTGCCGGCATTGCGGTCATTCTCTCCGCGGTCCTTAATCTGATATCTCGCGCTTACAGGATCAGAGATATCAGAGAGAGGCTGATTATCTCTGCATACGCGTCGACCATCATCGTGATGTTTCTTTTTGTAATTTTTCAACAAGTTCTGATCGTAACGGACGATTCCCTTTTTGCTCTTCTTTGGAATACCGGTGATGTTGTTGTCCCCGCTGCCTTCGCGGGGCTGACAACGTTTGTTCTTCTGGTAGTCAAGTCTGCGATTTTGGAAAAGCATCCCATTAAAGTAGCCGATATTCGACACGGCACGGTACTTACCGCGGGATCGACGATTATCGTGATCGTTATTGCTCTCATGAGCTCTCGATTATTCAATGAATTGGTGGAGTGGCTGAGCAAACTCCACAGCAGCACATAGGGCAACTGCGGCGCCGCGCTTGCTGAGGCCAAGCCGCGAGGGCGGTGGCTGCCGAAATTCGTCGAGGATCGCGATGACCGGGCGTCGGCTTGGCGAACGCCGGTCGCATCGTTGAATCAGGTTTTTTCCAGCTCGGCCTTGACCGCCCTGAGGGCTTCGGGCGTGTCGACATCGGTGAGCGCGGCGGCGCCGGTGAGCGGCACTTCGGCCACGGCCTCGGGGTAGCGGCCGATCAGATGACGCGCGCCAACGTCGCCCTCGACCGTCATGAGATCGGGGAAGAAGCGCCGCGACCACACCACCGGATTGCCGCGTTTGCCATCGATGGTCGGCACCACCACCAATGCACCCTTGGCGGGATCGAAGGCGCCGACGAGATGATCGATCATCGCGGCATCGACTTGCGGCATGTCGCCGAGGCAGACGACGGCACCGTCGACCTCTGCCGGCAGCGCGGCGATGCCGGTTTTGAGCGAAGTGCCGAGACCTTCGGCGAAATGCGGATTGTGTACGAACTTGACGGGCAAGCCAGCGAGCGCCGCTTCGACGCGCTCATGCTGATGACCGGTGACGACGATCACGGGCCGCGCCCGCGACGCCAGCACCGCATCGACGACGATGCGCACCAGCGGACGGCCGCCGATCTCGGCCAAGAGCTTGTTCGGCCCGCCCATGCGGCTCGATCGTCCGGCGCCAAGGACGACGGCGGCGATGTTGCGCCCCTTCTCCGGTGCCGGCTCCTCGCGCGGCTGCGGGCGGGTGACAATTTCCATGAGCAAGCCCCCTACCCCAAGGCCGGTGATGTCCTCCCGCGGTACGGGCAGACCGGCAAGCAGCCGCATCAGCACCCAATCAAACCCGTTCTCCTTGGGACTGCGGGCGCAGCCGGGCGCTCCGAGCACCGGATGACCGGCCGCGTCGCCAATCATGAGCAGATTGCCGGGATCGACCGGCATGCCGAAATGCTCGATACGGCCGCCGATCGTCTCCAGCGCCGCCGGAATGACGTCGCGCCGGTCCGCAATGGCGGACGCACCAAAGACGATGACGAGCTCGGCTCCGGCCTTGAGCACCTCCTCCATCGCGCGGGCGAGCGCCGCACGTTCGTGTGGCACGCGACGTTCGGCAATGATGGTCGCGCCTGCAGGCGCGAGCCGCTCGGTGGTGATCTTCAGCGTCTTGTCGATGACCTTGGCAGACAGTCCTGGAAGCAGCGTCGACACCACTCCGACCTTGCGGATGCGATAAGGGGCGATCCGCACGGGAGGTTCACTCACCGCGACGAGCGCTCGGTCGCGCGCCGCCGCCGCAACAGCAAACGGAATGATCTTCACCGTTGCGATCATCTCGCCGGCGACGACCGGCTTGTAGGCGGGAAGCGTCGCGACCGTAATCGCCTCGTCGATGCGGTTAAGTTCATCAATCGACGCTTTATCGACGACCAGAACGCCAGCGCGTCTGCGCAAACAAGTTGGCGCGGCCGGTAAACGCGCGGTCGACATGAACGCTGTTGCCCGCGATCTTTCTCGCAATATCGGCCGCCGCCACATCCTCCGAAACATCGCCCGGCTCCAGCCGCGCCACCACGACATCCTTGATGGCTGCCGCTTCCAGTGCTGCGACCTCGGCAGGACCGATCAGCGTGCCCTTCTTGAGCACGAGAGCACCTTGACGAATGGTGTGGACTGCGGTCGCACCGAGAGCTTCTTGTGGCGCAACCGCCCCGAACTTCATGACACCGCCTTGACTACCGGCCGCTCCGCTTCAGGCTCCTCGCGCAGCCGTTCAGTGATCTGCGCCATGATCGCGACGGCGATCTCGGCCGGCGAAACCGCGCCGATATCGAGCCCGACCGGTGCGTGGATCCGCGACAGGTCGGCGTCGGTCATGCCTTGCTGCTTCAGCCGTTCAAGACGGCGCGCATGCGTCTTTCGCGACCCAAGCGCGCCGATATAGAAGCAATCACGCGACAGCGCATGCAGCAGCGCCGGATCGTCGATCTTCGGATCGTGGGTCAGCGCCACAAAGGCGGTGTAGCGATCGACGTTCAACGGCGGCAGCGCCTTGTCCGGCCACTCGGCAATCACCTTCACGTCAGGGAAGCGCTCGATCGAAGCGAACGCGGTCCGCGGATCGACAATTGTCACGTCGTAGCCGAGCAGCCGTCCGATCGGCGCCAGCGCCTGGCTGATGTGCACGGCGCCAGTAATGATGAGTTGCGGCGCCGGGACGTAGACGGTGAGGAAAACGCGGCCTTCGGCGGTCTCCTCCATCCCGCTCTTGCTGGTGCGCAGATGATCGGCAAGCACCGGCCTGAGCGGATCCCTGGCGATGTCGGCTGCTTTCACGAGGCGCTGCTTGCCGCTCGTCACATCGGTGACGACGATCGCCGCGCGGCGCGCGGCGCGTTCAGTATTGAGAGCCGTGAGGATGTCGAGTTTCATGGCGCGCTAATCTACTCCACCTTCTCGACGAAAACCCGGATCTTGCCGCCGCAGGACAGCCCGACCTTCCAGGCGGTCTCGTCGGCGACACCGAACTCCAGCATCTTCGGCTTACCGCTCTCGATCACGTCGAGCGCCTCGGTGACCACCGCGCCTTCGACGCACCCGCCGGACACCGAGCCGAGGAAGTTGCCCTCTTCGTCAATGACCAGGTTGGAGCCGACGGGCCGCGGCGCTGAGCCCCAGGTCTCGACGACGGTCGCGAGCGCCACCGCACGGCCGTTCTTGCGCCAGTCTTCGGCGGCTTTGAGGATATCGTTGTCGGTCGAGAGCATGGCTAGCCTCCGTTTCTTATGATCCGGAAAAGTGGAAAACCGGTTTTCCGAAAAGATCATGCTCACCAATGATCTAGAGCGCAAATTGATTTAATCCGAACGACTGCGCTCTAGGGCGATGGCGAATTGCGCGCCACGAACAACATTAACTTATTCAACGAATGGGCCGTCCGCCACTCGCCATTCGCTATATTCATGAGATATATAGCGCATTACGCGACCCTTTGCATCCACAGTTTCGGGTCGCCTTCGCGGTCGCCGCCCCGTGTCAGCGCTGCGACAAGGGCCGACATCGACTCGAGATTGTGGATCGGCCGGAATTCGTCGACGTGGGGCAGCATGGTTTTGATGCCGCGGGCCCGCGCCTCGAAGCCCTCGAAGCGCAACAGCGGGTTGAGCCAGATAAGCCGGCGGCACGAGCGGTGCAGCCGGTCGATTTCGAACGCGAGCGTATCGTCGGCGTCCCGCTCCAGCCCGTCGGTAATGAGTAGAACGATGGCGCCCTGGGTGAGCACCCGGCGCGCCCAGAGCTTGTTGAATACGTGAAGCGACGACGCGATCCGCGTCCCGCCCGACCAATCGGGCACACTTGCCGAGCAAGCCGAAAGCGCATCGTCGGGGTCGCGCTCGCGCAATGCCCGGGTCACGTTGGAGAGCCGCGTGCCGAACAGGAACGTGTGCACGCGCTTTCGCGCGTCGGTCAGCGCATGCAGAAAATGCAGAAAGATGCGGCTGTACTGGCTCATCGAGCCCGATATGTCGAGCAGCGCAACGATCGGCGGCGGCTTCGTCTTCGGCCCGATGAACCGCAGATCGATGAAATCACCACCGCCCTTCATGCTGGCGCGCAGCGTCCGGCGAATGTCGATCAGATGGCCGCGCGGATGCGGCGCAAGCCGCCGCGTGCGCACCTCGGCGAGCGGCATCACCAGCCGTTTCATTGCTTCCTTGGCCGCGGTGATCTCGGCGCTCGTCATCTGCGCAAAGTCTTTCTTTTGCAGCACCTCGCGGTCGGACACCGTCATGCGCGTGTCGAGCTCGATCTCGCGTTCTTTTTTGAGCTTGTCGTCGAGGCCGGAAAACAGCGCTTCGTGTATGCGCGTTGCTCCCGCTTGTGGCGCCTGCGGCGTCGACGGCGCCTGCGGCAGCATCATCGCCAGAAGCTGATCGACGTAGCCGCGCCTGCGGAAAAAAATCCGGAACGCCTGATCGAACAGGATCGAATGCTCGTGCCGCTTCACGAAAACCGCGTGCAATGTCCAATAGAAATCGTCGCGTGTGCCCACCCCGGCGGCTTCCACCGCCTCGAGCGCGTCGAGCACCGCGCCGGGTCCGACCGGAATGCCCGCCGCGCGCAACGCACGGGCGAAGTAGACGATGTTCTCGGCAAGACGGCCAGACTGCCCAGTCGCCCGCCCAATTTCCCTCTCCCCTTGCGGGAGAGGGTGGTCCGAGCCCCGGACGTCGTCCGGAGCGAGGACCGGGTGAGGGGTAGCCTCTTTCATGACAGCCCCCTCACCCGGCTCGGATTTCGCTCTGCTTATCCTCGCCACCCTCTCCCGCAAGGGGAGAGGGTAACGGAGCAAATTTCGTCACTGTGCTTACTCTGCCGCCCTCAAATCCGACTTCACCTCATCGAGCAGCTCTTTCACCTTGCTGCCCTCGAGCTTGGCAATGTCATCCTGATATTTGAGCAGCACGCCGAGCGTGTCGGAGACCGTCGCGGGATCGAGCGCGACTACGTCGAGTTCGGACAGCGCGCCGGCCCAGTCGAGCGTCTCGGCGACGCCGGGCGATTTGAACAAGTCCTGCTTGCGCAACGCCTGCACGAATCCCACCACCTGCTCGGAAAGCTTCTTGCTGATGCCCGGAACCTTGGTGCGCACGATGGAAAGTTCGCGCTCGGCGGTGGGATAGCCGACCCAGTGATAAAGGCAGCGCCGCTTGAGCGCGTCGTGCACCTCACGAGTGCGGTTCGAGGTAATGACGACGACCGGCGGGTGGTCGGCCTTGACCGTACCCATTTCCGGAATTGTGATCTGGAAGTCGGCCAGCACTTCGAGCAGAAACGCCTCGAACGCCTCGTCAGTGCGGTCAATCTCATCGATCAAGAGCACCGGTGCACCGGCCGTGTCGGGTTCGAGCGCCTGGAGAAGCGGCCGCTTGATCAGAAAGCGCTCGGAAAACACATCATGTTCGAGCCGGGCGCGGTCATGCTCGCCTTCGGCCTCGGCGACACGAATCGCGATCATCTGGGCGGCGTAATTCCACTCGTAGACGGCCGCGGCAACGTCCAGTCCTTCGTAGCATTGCAGCCGGATCAGGCGCCGGCCAAGCGTCGCCGACAGCACCTTGGCGATCTCGGTTTTGCCGACGCCAGCCTCGCCTTCCAGGAAAATCGGACGGCCCATCTTGAGAGCGAGAAACAGCACCGTTCCAAGCGAGCGGTCGGCCAAATAATCCGCCTCGGCCAAAAGGCCTACCGTGGCGTCAATCGATGTCGGGAGCGGGCGTGGAACGGACAATTTCACAGTGAACCTCGGGAGACAGCAAGCTTGCGGGGCGCCACAGACAGACGCCGATAGCCTAGGGCATCGGCAGCGGACTTCACAGCATACATAAACACCCCGCCCGAAAACCGCTCGCATCCTTTGCGGACTCGACCGTCATCGATCTACCCGCTATGATTGTCTTATATGATAATACAACCAAATGATCCGTTGCGACCCGTTCGGACCGCGCTCGCTTCTTGCGGGCCGGGATTACCGTCCGTGACACTTGGGATCGTCGACGGCATTCCCGATCTGAGCCATCCGGTCCTTCAGGGGGCCTCGATCGACGTTTGGGAAACGATGATCCCGCCGGGTGCGACCGAACCCGATGCGCACGGGACGAGCATTTGCAGCCTTATCTTTGGACGCGGGGATTCCGTTCAAGGATTGGCACCGGGGTGTTCCGGCCTCGTGCTGCCGTTGTTCTTTCGCAAGGCCAATGAGGGAGAACTGCGCCCCGTTTCTCAATTGGACCTCGCGCGCGCCATCAGTTTCGGACTGGAGCGGGGCGTCGCCATCTTCAACATCAGCGCCGGCCAAAAGTCCGTCACCACAGAGGCGGAATCACACCTCGAGCAAGTCATTCACCAATCGGTCGAACGCCGCGTGCTGCTGGTGGCCGCGGCTGGCAATGATGGTTGTTCTTGCATACATTTACCCGCTGGAGTAGAGTTCGTTTTGTCAGTCGGCGCACTCGGCGCGGCGGGAAAGCCTCTCGCTTCCAGCAATTGGGCAGAGGCTTATCGCCGAAATGGACTGCTGGCGCCGGGCGAGAATTTGCCGGTGGCTATTCCCGGTGGGGGCGTAAGTGGCGGCAGTGGAACGAGTTTCGCGGCAGCAATCGTGTCCGGGGTTGCGGCCTTGCTGCTGTCACTTGCACTGCGCGAAGGGTATCAACTTGATCCGCTCGATATCCGCCAAATCCTCATCGAAAGCGCAACGCCTTGCCAACTCGAAGGCGACGGTGCTTGCGACCGCTATCTGGCCGGTACGCTCGATGCGGCTGCGGCGCTCGCAACTGTGCACCGCGCCGGCCGGTCGCGGCATTCCTTCGCGACGCCGCACGCGGCGGATCGAAGATCATTCACAGTCGCGTACAGCGGCAATCGGCAGTTCACTGATTTTGGCACGGGGGAGCTTGTCATGTCGGACTTGAGTTCGGTTGGTGCCGTTGCGGTTGAACCGACGGGTCTATCAGCTTCGGGCCTGTCACCTTCGGCCTGTAGTTGCCAACAGAAGCCAGACGAAGAAACAAAAGCGAAGCTCGAGCAGCACGGTGTCGCGAACGAGTTGCAGCGCTTCACCACCGGCACCCGTTGCACAGAGCGCCCCGTTGGCGGGCGGTCTCATGCAGCAAGCCTGTTCTTGCGGCGGCGGCGAGCCGCCTCAGATCGTTTTCGCACTCGGCGCCTTATGGTTCGACTTCGGGACCGAGGCTCGCTACGACGCACTGGTCCAGCAACTCGGCGATCCCGTTCGCGCCAACAACCCGACCGAACTCATCGCCTTTATGCGGCAGAACCCGCAATTCATGGCCGGCATCACTTTTATTCTGATGCAGGAGCAGATTCCGCTTTACGCGATCCAGCCGGCAGGGCCATTCGCCCTGCAGATTTACACCGCGATGCTCGACGCGCTGGAGTTGTCGCTTGATGAAACACGCAACAAGGAACAGCGCGTCTCGATCCCCGGAATGATCGCCGGATCGACGCGTCTTATGAATGGAATGACTGTACCGGTCGTCTTTCCGGACCTGCGCGGCATGTACAAATGGCAGTCTCACGAACTAATCGCGGCGGCGAAAGCTGCGGTAGGTGACGAAGTCGCCGATGACGACGAAATCTTGAATTTTCTCAATCGCGTCTATTACGAACTCCGCAATCTCGGAATTGCGCCGGCGGATCGTGCCATCAACTTCGCCGCTACCAACGCTTTCCAGACCCGCCAGGCATTCGCGGAATCTGCCGGCCGGCAGCTTGCTCTCGACACTATCAATGTTGTCAAAAGTCCGATCTGTCGCCCTGACTCCGATTGCTGGGACGTCCAGCTACAAATGTTCGATCCCGAAAACGAACGGCGCGCCAGCCGGATCTACCGCTACACAGTCGACGTGAGCGAAGTGCTTCCAGTAACGGTGGGCCCAGTTCGCACGTGGGCCGCTCGAACAGGAAGTCTGTGAGTGGTGAGTCAAAATCCTCATGCGCGGTTTTTGTAAGCTAACAACAGGAGGCTACTAATCATGAAATTCCCAATCCAAGCGAAGCCTGTCGAGAGGCAATCTTCCTCGAACAACGTCGGCAAAGGTAGCATCCACCAATCAGATGCCTGTTGTGGAGCCAATTGCTGCGCTGGAGCCTGCATTACTGGTCCGTTCGGCATCAGCCATTGTGCGGGAGTTTGCGTTCCAAATCTCGGGCAATGCTGATTGTTCTTCTGATCTTCCTCATAAATCGCATCAGTCCTGTTCCTACAATCTCATCGTGAGTCCAAGCTGAAAGTCGAAATGTCCCCGGTAAAGGAGAGATCACATGAATTCGCCTGTCCAAGCGGCCCCTGTAAATCGCGGATTGGATCGCGCCTATCAAGTCCAGTCCTTAACTCAAAGCTGCAACTGGCTCGAATGCGCCGGGGCCGTAGCCGGTTGCGTAACTGCGTGCATTCCCAATCCCTTGAGCCCCGGCTGCGTCGCATGCCTGGGTCCGGCGTGGAGCACCTGCAAGAGTTGCTTCTAGACGGGCTTACCGCCCTATAGGCGTTCGGTAGGGAGGAGCGATGATGGAACAACCCGCTCAAAACCCGCCGGTCGAGCGCATGTATATGCGTCTCGTGGTGGGACGAAGGGGTAAGCCTGATCAGCCTGCCGAGGAAGAAACGTCGTCAACAAAGCCATCCAGTCGCAAGCACACT
Source organism: uncultured Alphaproteobacteria bacterium (assembly GCA_963759705.1). GTDB lineage: Bacteria > Pseudomonadota > Alphaproteobacteria > Rhizobiales > Xanthobacteraceae > BOG-931. Next base: position 160,131 of record CAVXAK010000021.1, on the reverse strand, counting down.
CGGCGTCGGCGTATAGCCGGCGCCGATTACCTCGTCGAACTGACGACTTTTCGTATCAGGCCGCGTCGACCGCGCGGCGCGTAACGCCGCTACTTCCCGATCGCCTCGGCGACCGCGCGGCGGGCCAGCACGCCCACCAGATGAGCGCGGTATTCGGCGCTGCCGTGGATGTCGCTGTTCATGCCGTCGGCCGGAATGGTCATACCTTCGAGGGATTTCGGCGAAAAGCGCTTCTTCAGCGCCTCTTCGAAGGACGGCACGCGGAACACGCCGTTAGAACCCGCGCCGGTCACCGCGACGCGGTTTTCGCTGCCACGCTTGGCCACGAACACCCCGACCAGCGCGAAACGCGAGGCTTGGTTCCGGAACTTCTGGTAGGCCGCTTTCTTGGGGATCGGGAAGCTCACCTTGGTGATGATCTCGCCGGGTTCGAGCGCGGTCGAGAACATGCCGGTGAAGAAGTCGTCGGCCTTGATGCGGCGCTTGTTGGTAATGATGGTGGCGCCGAGGCCGAGGCACGCCGCCGGATAGTCTGCGTTCGGATCGTTGTTGGCGATCGAGCCGCCGATTGTGCCCATGTGGCGCACCGCGGGATCGCCGATCATGCCGGCGAGCTTGGCAAGCACCGGGATCGCCTGCTGCACCACGGGCGAGGTATTCACGTCGTTATGCCGCGTCATCGCCCCGATGGTGAGCGCCCGGCCGCTTTGCTCGATTCCCGAGAGCCCGTCGATGAGCGACAGGTCGATGATTTGCGGCGGACCCGCGAGGCGAAGCTTCATCGTCGGCAGCAGCGTGTGACCGCCGGCGAGAATTTTGGCGTCCTCATTCTTGGCGAGCATGTTGGCTGCCTGCCGCAATGTCTGCGGGCGATGGAAAGTAAAGGCGTACATCGTAGTCCTCCGTTTATTTCCAGTTCTCGCCACTGACGGCGAGAAAAAACTTCCTCATGCCGCGTGCGGCAACTTGCCGACTTTTTGCAGCGCAGCCCACACCGTTTGCGGCGTCGCCGGCATCGCGAGTTGTTCGGTTCCGATCGCATCCGTAATGGCGTTGATGACCGCCGCCGGCGCGGCGATCGCGCCGGCCTCTCCGCAGCCCTTGATGCCGAGCGGATTAGATGGGCATTTCGTCATTGTCGTATCGACCTTCAGCGTCGGCAGGTGGTCAGCGCGCGGCATGCAATAGTCCATGAACGATCCGGTGACGAGCTGACCTTCCTTGTCGTAGACCGCGCCTTCGCACAGCGCCTGCCCCACGCCCTGCGCAATACCGCCATGGACCTGGCCTTCGACGATCATCGGATTGATCACCACGCCGAAATCGTCGACCGCCGTCCAGGCGACGATCTCGGTGTTGCCGGTGTCGGTGTCGACCTCGACCTCGCAGATGTGACAGCCGGCCGGAAACGTGAAATTGGTCGGATCGTAGAACGCGCCTTCCTTCAAGCCGGGTTCGAGCTCCTGGCCGGAGAACTTGTGCGCGATGTAGGCGTTGAGCGTGACATCGCCCCAGGCCGCGGATTTGTCGGTGCCGGCGACACTGAATTTCCCATCCTTGAATTCGATGTCGCCCTCGGCGGCCTCGAGCAAATGCGCCGCGACTTTCTTAGCCTTGGCTTCGACCTTGTCGAGCGCCTTCACCAAAGCCGACATGCCGACCGCGCCGGAGCGCGAGCCATACGTACCCATGCCGAACTGCACCTTGTCGGTGTCACCATGCACGATGGAGATGTCGTCGATCGGGATGCCGAGGCGCTCCGAGACGACTTGTGCAAACGTCGTCTCATGGCCCTGGCCGTGCGCGTGACTGCCGGTGAGGACTTCAACCGACCCGGTCGGATTGACACGCACCTCAGCGGATTCCCACAAGCCGACGCCAGCGCCCAGTGAGCCCGCCGCCTGCGATGGGGCGAGACCGCAGGCCTCGATATAGGTCGACAGACCGATGCCGCGCAGCTTGCCGTGACGTGCCGATTCCCGCTTGCGCTTGGCAAACCCTTTGTAGTCGGCGATGTCCATCGCCTTCTTGAGCGAGGCGTTATAGTCGCCGGCGTCATAGTTCATGATCACCGGCGTTTGATGCGGGAATTTCTTGATGAAATTCTTGCGGCGCAGTTCCGCCGGGTCCTGGCCCAATTCTCGCGCCCCCACTTCCATGAGTCGTTCCACCACGAAAGTGGCTTCCGGGCGTCCGGCGCCGCGATAGGCGTCGACCGGTACGGTGTTGGTGTAGACAGCATCGACCTCGCAATAAATCTGCGGGATTTCGTATTGGCCCGAGAGCAGCGTGGCGTAGAGATAGGTCGGGATCGAAGATGAAAAGGTCGACATGTAGGCGCCGAGATTGGCGATGGTCTTGACACGAAGACCAACGACCCTGCCCTCGGCATCGAATGCCATCTCGGCATGGGTGACGTGATCGCGGCCATGGGCATCGGAGATAAACGCCTCCGAGCGGTCGGCGGCCCACTTCACCGGGCGCCCGACGCGCTTCGACGCCCAGAGTGCCACCACCTCTTCCGGATAGATGAAGATCTTCGAGCCGAAGCCACCGCCGACATCGGGCGCGATGACGCGCAGTTTGTGCTCGGGCGCCATGCCGACGAAGGCCGCAATGACGAGCCGCGCGACGTGCGGATTCTGAGTGGTATTCCACAGCGTAAAGGTGCCCGTGCCGGAATCGTAGTCGCCGATCGCCGCGCGCGGTTCGATCGCGTTCGGCACCAGGCGGTTGTTGACGATGTCGAGCTTGGTGACGTGCTTCGCCGACTTGAACGCGGCGTCGACCGCTTTGGCATCGCCAAGCTGCCATTGATAGATGGTGTTGTTGGCCGCGATATCATGAATTTGCGGCGCGCCTTTTTTCTGGGCCCCCGCCGGATCAGCGACCGCCGGCAGCACGGCGTAGTCGACTTTGACCTTCTCGGCTGCGTCACGGGCCTGCGCTAGCGTTTCCGCGACCACGACCGCGACCGCATCGCCGACATGACAGGCCTTGCCGTTGGCCAACGCCGGGTGCGCCGCCATCTTCATCGGCGAGCCATCCTTGGAATGGATCATCCAGCCGCAGATGAGATTGCCGATCTTGTCGGCCGCCAAGTCCGGCCCGCTCAGCACCGCCAGCACCCCGGGCATTTGCGCAGCCGCCTTGGCGTCGATCGACTTGATCGTCGCGTGGGCATGCGGGGAGCGGACGAAGTAGGCGTAGGATTGGCCGGGCCGGTTGATATCGTCGGTGTAATGACCCGTACCAGTGATGAAGCGGCGATCTTCCTTACGGCGCACTGAGGCGCCGATCCCGGTGACGCTCATGATAGGACCCCCGGCAGTTTCCTCCTCGGAAACGCGTTCTTGGCTGCCCTTCCCTACTCGGCGGCTTTTGACGTCGCACCGCTGCCGCGCATGGCGCGCGCGCCGGCCGCAATCGCCTTGACGATGTTGTGATAGCCGGTGCAGCGGCAGATGTTGCCTTCGAGCTCCTCACGGATCGTATGATCGTCGAGGTCGTGACCCTTGCGGCGCACCATGTCGACCGCCGTCATGATCATACCCGGCGTGCAGTAGCCGCATTGCAATCCGTGATTCTCGCGGAAAGCCTCCTGCATCGGATGCAGCGGTCCGTCAGCCGCGGCCAGGCCCTCGATCGTGAGCACCTCGGCGCCTTCGAGTTGCAGCGCAAGCACCGTGCACGACTTCGTCGCCTTGCCGTTCACGTGGACGACGCATGCGCCGCATTGCGACGTATCGCAGCCGACATGCGTGCCGGTAAGCCGCAGATGTTCGCGCAACAGCTGGACCAGCAGCGTACGCGGGTCAACCTCGGCGGTGACGGGTTTGCCGTTCACCGTCAGGGAAACGGCTGCCAGATTGTTGGCTGCCATTGGGCTCCTCCTCAAAAATTCCGTGTCAAATGGCTCGATTTTCCCGGCGGCGCGGGCCGCCGGCCGCATCCAGGGGCGAATTTGTGGCGATTTTGCCGGTTTTCGTACCCTGGAACAAGAATTACTCTGAACCGCAGGCTAGGCGCCGGTCAAGGGAGTTTCGGCAGGCGAATAGCCTCACTGGCAGAGATAAAGCGTTAAAGCTTCGGCTAACGCGTAGCTGCATTGCACGGTGAGATGGGAACAAAGGAGCCGACTGTTGCTTCGCCCGGTCGAGGAGACCCGACGGTAGCTCCCGGGGGTGCTATCGCGGTGCGGCGGCTGCCAAAAGGAGTACACACGATGCATTCAGCAAAGATCACCGTAGGCGTAGCTGCACTCGCTCTCGGCAGTACCCTCATTGTCGCCCCAGCCTCCGCACAATCGAGCCCACCCTGGGGCCGAGGCTTGTACGACAGGGGCTTGTACGACAGCGGAGCGTTCACGCCCACCAACGATGGCGGCGCAGCCATCACACCGGAAGGCAATTATATCGGATTGCCAGCGGCGGGTGGTCAAAGCGCCGATGCCGCATATTGCGCCGCGCGATTCCACTCCTATGATCCGTCGAGCGGGACCTATCTCGGCTTCGATGGTCGCCGTCACTCCTGTCCACAATGACGTAGGCGCATCGTCGGCCTGCCTGCGCAGCGAGCAGGCCGACGAAAATCAGCTCGTCGGGTTAACCGCAGCCACGAAGTTCTGAAAAAAATCGTCGGCCACCTTCTTGGCGGCACCGTTGATCAGACGCTGGCCGAGTTGCGCGAGCTTGCCGCCGATTTGCGCTTCGACCGTGTAGCTGAGCAGCGTACCGCCGTCCTTCGGTGCAAGCTTGACGACGGCGCCCCCCTTGGCGAAACCGACGACGCCGCCCTCACCCTGGCCGGTGATCTTGTAGCCGTTGGGCGGATCGAGATCCGACAGCGTCACATTGCCTTTGAACTTGGCCTTCACCGGCCCGATCTTGATCGTGGCGACGGCTTGGAACGCGGTATCGGAAGTCTTGTTGAGTTCCTCGCAGCCGGGGATGCAGGCCTTCAGCACGGCGGGGTCGTTGAGCTTCTCCCACACCACCTGTTGTGATGCCGGAAGCTGATACTCGCCGTTCATTGTCATCGCCATGGCCGCTCACTCCTGCTCGCGCGCCTCATCTCGTAGCCGGCGCGGGTTCATCGCTTAACGCCTCAGGCGTCGCCTGGGAAGGCCATTCTCGATCGCGGCGCGGGGGATTGGCGCGGGGCGCACGGGCGGCTAAAGGTGCTGACTGCGCGGGGGTGGTGGATTTGAAATTCCTATGAGCTCATGGAAAAGTCACATGGGAACTTCAAATCCAAAATCCACACTGGAATTATGACATTGCTCGTGTCTCTGAGATTCTGACGCTCGCAGGAGAGGTGCCGCAGGCGCTTGCGAAGCTCAGAACGGGACGCAGGGAGGAGAGAATAATGCCGGACATCAAAGCCAGCGACGGCTGTACGATCCATGCCGAGATGGAAGGGCCGGAGCACGCTCCGATCTTGATCCTGTCGAACTCGCTCGGCACCGATCTGCACATGTGGGACGAACAGGTCGCGCCGTTCACACGGCACTTCCGTCTCATGCGCTATGACCGCCGTGGCCATGGCAAGTCCGACGTGCCCAACGGGCCCTACAATATGACGATGCTCGGTCGGGACGTGCTTGCCATCATGGACGGCCTCGGCATCAAGAAGGCTTATTGGTGCGGCTTATCGATGGGCGGCATGGAAGGCGTGTGGCTCGGCGCCAATGCAGGCGATCGCTTCGAGAAACTCGTGCTGACCAACACGTCGAGCTACTTCCCCGACAAGAACGGCTGGAACGACCGTCTCAAAATGGTGCGCGAGAAAGGCGTCGCCGCCTTCGCACCGACCAACATGGAGCGCTGGTTCACCAAGGGCTTTCGCGAGCGCAATCCGCAGGCGGTTGCTCGCATCGAGAAGATGTTCGCCGCGACGCCGCTCGAAGGCTACCTCGGTTGCGGAGCCGCCGTGCGCGACATGGATCACCGCGATCTGCTGCCCAAGATCAAGACGCCGACCCTTATCATCGCCGGACAGCACGACGGCGCCACGCCGCCGGCATTAAACGAATTCATTGCCAAACAGATCCCGGGCGCAAAATATATGACGCTTGACGCTGCCCATCTTTCCAACATCGAACAGCCGAAGGCCTACGCCGACGCGGCACTTGAATTCCTGTTGAGTAAGTGACGCGAAACCGCCAAGCCACTGCAACAATCGAGCGAGCGCACAATGGATGAGGAACGCTCTCAACGCGGCTTGGCCGCACGCCGCAAAATCCTGGGCAACGCCTGGGTCGACAAAGCCGTTGCCGGCACAACGGCGTTTAATCGCGACTTCCAGGATTTCATCAATCGCTGCGTCTGGGGCGAGGTGTGGACGCGGCGGCATTTCGACGAGCGCACGCGGCGTATTCTGGTCATCGGCACCATGATGGCGCTCGGCTCCTGGGACGAGTTTCGCCTGCACGTGCGCTCGGCGCTGACTGAGGGCGGCTTTTCCGCCGAGGACATCAAGGAGATCATTCTGCAGCAGGCCGTGTATTGCGGCGCGCCGGCCGGCAATCACGCGTTCAAGGAAGCAGGCGAGATTGTCGCCGAGCTTGGTAAGAGCGCCTGAACCTCCACCTCTCACACGCGTCGTCTACCCTCATCGTCAGTAGGACAGTAATTCACGTCAACGGCCCCGTGCTGCTGCGGTGCACCATGGTAGGCTTCTCCAACAGAAGGGATGCATTATGGGGCGATGGGAATTCGTCATGGGATATCTGATCGGTCGGGTGTACGGACCTTGGTCGGCTGATGTGGTCCAATAGGACAAGACGCCACCGATCGGCTTACTCTCTGGCGGATCAAGTCCACGTGCCAAAAAATGTTAAAGCAATTTTTCATCGGCGGCTGCGTTAGTCTTCTTAACATCACCATTCATGCATTGGTGATGACGACGGTGGTACGACTTGCGCGAGTGGCGGGTGCAAAGAAAATCTCTCACCCTTCGCTGTTTTTGATCGCTGTCATGATTCCGACCGTTTCGGTTTTGATGATGACGCATGCTATTGAAGTGATCGTGTGGTCTTTGCTCTATTGGACAGTCGACGCTGCACCAGCTGGCGCGAACCTCCTTTATTTTGCGTTCGTCAACTATACGACGCTGGGCTACGGTGATGTGCTGGCAGTGCCGGATTGGCGCCTGCTCGGTCCGATAACTGCGATGAATGGCGTGCTGTTGTTTGGGTGGTCGACCGCGATCATTTTCGAAGTGCTTAGAAGAGCATTAGCACGCAGCGGCAACATACCGGGTGAATGACCAAAAATACGCACCCAGATCAGAGGTGATCGCCTTCGGACGTTACTCACCGGCGACCGTAGTTTGATGGCCGACGACGTCGGCTGACCACCGCTCGGCGATGTCCGTAGTTGGTTCAAGAGCGGAAGTAGCACGATCGCACGGCGAATGCGTTGATGACCCATAGCGGACGTCGGCGGCAAAGAAGCTGATACAACTCGGACCCCATTCCATCAGTCTGAATTTTTTGCTTTGCTCTTCAGTTGAACAGGCTGGCTGACGTGGCCTTGAGCCTTTGGGGGGACCCCCTTGCCCGCTACGCGACAGCCTTGGATCATGCCCCCCGACCTTCGGCGGGTCGGGTTCTTTCGGGGGCTGCACAAATGTCAGAGCGTGAAGGACGCAAGTTCTTTTTTTTGCTTCAGGCGATCCTGGCGGCGTTGTTCCTCATCGTTGGCGTCGCCCTTGCCATCGAAGCTGCGTCCGGTGGGTACGGCATAGGGCTCGTCATTGTTGCGGTGATGGCCGATGGGCCCGGCTTAGTGTTCTTTATTTTGGCGGCGCTGTCCGCTGCGACAGCGATGCATTTGCGGCCGTGAAGCCCGTGACCCCGACACGGCATGATGTCTCCAATTGTGCCGGTTTCTCGGACGCCGGAATGATAAGCCATGCAACTGCGCGTGGCGCCGGCGTCCGAGAAGCGCCAAGGCACGAAATCGCGGCGGGTGGTCTGACAGCAGTGCGGCGGCGCTATGGGGATTCGGCCGCTGGGTTAAGCTTGAGGAGATCGGATCGCAGCGCTTGCCGCGATCGGTTTGCGGCAAAGCATGTTGGAGATGTCAGGCGTAATGATCGGACTGCGCCGTTTGCGGAGACACTGGCGGTGCGGTGAGCTGCAGATAGCGCGGATCAATCGAGCCCGAGCGCGGCCGGTGGTGGGCCAGCGGGAATGACAAGTGTCGCTGCGCTGTTTGATCGGCGAAGCCTGTCTCAAGAGGTGTCGATCCTGATTGTTAGTTTAGGTACTGTCGGGCGGTGCTTTGGCTGGCAGCCGCGCGCGAAGGTCTCGATGATGATCATGCGGCCGCCGCAGCAGGGACAGGGACGCGGCAGCACGCGTTGCTCGTCGGCCGCCATGATCTCGGGCGTTTCGGATCGCTTCGAGCGAGGCGTCACGGCGAGCAGTTCGCGTGCCCGTGCGATCTTGGCGGCGCGGTTGCCATTGGCCAGCAGGCCAAAGTGGCGAATGCGGTGGAAGCCGCTCGGCAGCACGTGGATCAGGAAACGGCGGATGAACTCGTCTGTTGCCAGCGTCATCACCTTGTACCGGTCGCGACCTTCGATCCGGTAATCCTTCCACCTGAAGGTGACGGCGGTCTCGTCAGCTGCGATCAGGCGGCGATTAGAGATGGCGATGCGGTGGGTGTAGCGCGCCAGATAAGCGAGTACCGCCTTGGGTCCACCGAACGGGCGCTTGCTGTAGACCACCCACTCGGCCTTGCGCAGCGGCGCGAGGTATGCCGCGAAGGTCTTTGCATCGGCGAGCGGAGCGTGACTGCCGAAGAACAAAAGCTGTTGGTGCCCGGCGACGAGCCGCTGCAGGACGAGCCGGCGGAACAGGCGCGAGAGCATGCGCACCGGCAGGAAGAATCCCGGGCGGCATGACACCCAGCGCCTGCCGTCCAGCGAGATGCCGCCGCCCGGCACGATCATGTGCACATGCGGGTGATGGGTCAGCGCCGAGCCCCAGGTGTGCAACACTGCGGTGATGCCGACGCGGGCGCCGAGATGCTTTGGATCGGCCGCGATCGTGAGCACGGTCTCGGCCGCCGCCTTGAACAGCAGGTCGTAGATCACGGCCTTGTTCTGATAGGCGATATCGGCGATCGCCGCCGGCAGCGTGAACACCAGGTGATAATACGGCACCGGCAGCAACTCGGCTTCGCGCTCGGAGAGCCATTCCCTGGCAGCGGCGCCCTGACACTTCGGGCAATGCCGGTTGCGGCAACTGTTGTAGGCAATGACGGTGTGGCTGCAGTCCTCGCAACGCGCGACGTGGCCGCCGAGCGCCGCTGTGCGGCAGCGTTCGATGGCTGACATCACCTTCAACTGATCGAGGCTGACGTGCCCGGCGTTGGCGCGACGCCACGCCGCCCCGTGGTCGCGGAAGATATCCGCGACCTCCAGCGCTGGACGGGACATGACCGCCGGCGGTTACGCTGACGGCTGATGCTTGCTGTTCTTCCTGGGCCTCTTGCGCGGTTGCGACAGCAGGTCGAGCGGGCTCTCGATGTTGGCGATCATGCCGGTGGCGACGCGGGTGTAGCGCGCCGTGGTGTCGAGCTTGTCGTGACCCAGGAGCGCCTGGATACACTCTGATATCGGTGCCGCGCTCCAGCAGGTGGGTGGCGAAGCTGTGCCGCAGTGCGTGCAGCGTCACGCTCTTCTTGATTCCGGCCGCGTCCGCCGCTTCATGGAACAGCCGGCTCAGCTGCCGCGTGGTCATCGGTTTGCCAGCCGTGCGGCCGGGAAACAGCCAGCGCTCCTGCAGGGGCGTTTGCGCATCGTGCCGCGATGGGCGCGCCTTCCACCATTGCCGCAGTAGATCGAGCGTCTCCGGCGACAGCATCACATGACGGTCCTTGCGCCCCTTCGACTGCTCCACCCGGATGATCTTCTGCGCGCTGTCGATATGCCTGACCTTCAGCCGGATCACCTCGCCCGCACGCAGGCCTCAGCCATAACCGAGACTGAGCAACACGCGAACTTTTAGCTGCTGGCGACCGCCAGCAGGCGCCGCGTCTCGTCCTGGCTCATCACCAGCGGATCTTCTGCGGCTCGCGGATGTGATAGACCTCGCTGGCAAGGTCCAACCGCCGCAGCGTCACGCGCAACAAGAAGCGCAGCCCGCTCATGATGCGATTGCGGTTGCAGATGCTCATGCCGGTCTCGGACAGGTGCAACTGTAACCGGCGAACTTCCTCCGGCGTGGCCGTGTCGGCCCGCCGCAGAAATGCAGCAATCGTTTGCAACTGTGAATGTGGCTTCGCTGCGTGCGCGCACCGAGCTGGCGCGCTTTCATGTCCTCGATCATGCGCTGGCGCAGCGCGCTGATGGTCTCCGCGCTCATGGGCAACTCCTGTCTCGGATGAGGTTGAAAACACCTCGATCCTCAAGACAGAGCGCCGCCCATGCTATCATGACTCTGCGCCGTTACCCATCCGGAAGCCACTTGCTATCGCGCAGCGATTTATCTCATGCGACATCGATGACCCGCTTGGCTACGTCTGTCGCTGGGGTGAGAACGGAAGTGGCGCGGTCGCACGGGTAATTGACCCATTTCGGAAGTCGAGCATCCGCACCGACGGCAAATGCCGCGATGCACAATGTGACCGTCAGGCTACAATGCGGTAGGCTGGGAGCCTCGGCCTGAGGGCGATCCATGAGGCGACGGGAATTCCTTGCCCTTACGGGCTGTGCGGCGGCCACTTGGCCGCTCGCGGCACATGCGCAGCAACAGACAATGCCGGTGATCGGCTTTCTGCATTCCGCTTCGCTGGAGCCGAACGTCAAGCTCGTGGCGGCATTCCGCAAAGGTCTTTTCGACTCAGGCTTTGTCGAGGACCGCAACGTCGCGATTGAATTTCACTGGGCGGATGGCCAAGTCGACCGCTTGCCGGATTTGGCAGCCGATTTTGTCCGACGCAAAGTAGCCCTGATCGCCACGCCCGGCAGCACGCCCGCGGCACTCACGGCTAAGGCTGCGACTGCGACCATTCCAATCGTGTTCGCAACCGGGGGCGATCCGGTCGCGCTTGGTCTCGTCGCCAGCCTCAACCGCCCGGGCGGTAATGTCACCGGCGTCAGCTTCGAATCGGCGGAGGTTGCGGGGAAGGCGCTTGGAATCCTCCACGAGGTCTTGCCGCAAGCCGTGCGGGTCGCGGTTGTCGCCAATCCCAGCCTTCCGTTCACCGAAACGGTTGTCAAAAACCTGCAGGCCGGTGCCACATCCCTCGGGCTGCAATTGGAAGTATTGCACGCCAGCACCGATAGCGAGATCGAGGCTGTCTTCGCCAAGATCGCGCAACGGCCCGGTACGCCTGTGCTATTGGGCCCCGACCCGTTCTTCACCAGCCGTCGTGTCGAAATCATATCCTTGGCGAACCGCTACCGCTTGCCCATGATGTACATGGTGCGCGAATTTGCTGAAGCCGGCGGAGTGATCAGCTATGGCCCGGACCTCACCAACGCCTATCGGGAGTCCGGCGTGTACACCAGTCGTATCCTCAAAGGTGAGAAGCCGGCCGATATGCCGGTGATGTTGCCGACGAAATTCGATTTGGTCATCAACCGCAAAACCGCCAAGACGCTAGGCCTCACGATCCCAGACAAGTTGCTCGCCCTTGCGGACCGAGTAATCGAATAGAAGCACGATAGCTGAATCTGGCCAAATGCGAAGTACTCGAACGTCCGCTATCCGGTCACTGTTGGCCGACAAGCAGACATCGCTATGACTCGGCTGAGGACCGCCCTTTGACCCGACAGCGACATTGGCCAGTCAACTTTCGCCGTGATGCACTGCGCTGCCATCAATGGTAAGGCTTCTCCGATCGAGGGGTTTGAGCGCTTGAGACGACGCGACTTCATGTCAGTGCTTGGGGGCGCGGTGACTTGGCCGTTCGTGGGCCGCGCACAGCCTGCAGGCAAGCTGCCGACCATTGGGTTCCTGGGCCCGACCACGGCTTCAGCTATGACGCCGTGGATCGACGTTTTTGTGGGACGACTGCGCGAACTGGGGTGGATCGAGGGGCGCACCGTCGTGATTGAGTATCGCTGGGCAGAGGCGCGCACCGAGCGATTTGCGGAGATCGCCGCTGAGTTCGTAAAGCTCAAGGTTGATGTGATTGTTACGTATGCATCTGCGCCGGTCCTGGCGGCAAAACAGACCACAACGCTTGTTCCCATTGTCTTTGCGGCGCAGATGGACCCGGTAGGCGCCGGTGTCGTCGAGAGCCTCGCGCATCCAGGCGGCAACGTGACCGGCCTGTCGATTTAACAGACGGATACCGCCGGCAAGCGTCTCGAACTCTTGCGTGAGGTTGTCCCCTAGACCTCGCAAGGTTGGCAATAATGGCCAATCTCGGCGCGCCTGGTGCCTTGTTGGAGATGCGCGAGGTTCAAAAAGCAGGCCGTACACTGGGCCTCGAAGTTGCGACGCTGGAAATCCGGCGGACGGACGACATCGCTCCGGCTATCGAAGCGTTGAAGGGCCACGCAGACGCACTTTACGTAGCCACTGACCCGCTGGTGTTCACCAATCGAATTCGAATCAACACCTTAGCTCAGGACCTCAGACTGCCGACGATTTACGGCAGCCGGGAGTATGTTGAAGCGGGAGCTTTAATGTCCTACGGGCCCAACTTTCCCGACCTGTTCCGACGCGCCGCCGAATATGTGGACAAGATTTTGCGTGGAACGAAGCCCTCCGATATCCCGGTCGAGCAGCCGACCAAATTCGATCTTGTCATCAATCTAAAGACAGCAAGAGCTCTCGGTTTAATCATCCCAACGGACCTCCTCTCGACCGCTGACCAGGTGATCGAGTGACTGTGCCGATGTCTCTGACGTGAGAGAGACCTCGCGCAAGGACCGTTGTTGACCCAACTGCGCCATCAACATTGCAATGCAACAGTGCGCTTTTCTAGCGGGTGTGGAGGGCTGCCGGACGGCCACTATTGCCCAACGGGCGAAATCATGCTGCTTAACAATCGCTTACAACGATAATCTCGAGGGAGGCTCACCATGACAGTCCGGATCATAGCTACAATTGCCGCCGGCCTGATCGCCATCGGCGTTTCGACCAGCGCCGACGCCGAGGTTCGCACCAAGACATTCGACTACAAGCAGGCCAGCACAACGCTTGAAGGCTACATTGCTTGGGACGACGCGGTGAAAGGCAAGCGCCCTGGGGTGCTGGTTTTTCCCACTTATACCGGCCCCTCCGAATTCGAACGCGATGTCGCGCGCAAACTGGCCAAGTTGGGATACGCTGCGATGGTCGCCGACATCTATGGCAAGGGCATTCACCCGACGGCGGGCAAGGAAGCTGGCGCCGAGATGGCGAAATATATGGGCGAACGCACCATGTTGCGGCAACGCGCCAAAGCAGGCCTCGACAGGTTGATCGAGGAAGAGAATGTCAACGCCTCGATGATCGCGACGATCGGATATTGCTTCGGCGGCGCCGCAGCGCTCGAACTAGGTCGTCAGGGCGCCGACGTGAAGGGCATCGTGTCTCTGCACGGCACGCTCGCGAATCCGACGCCCGCCGATGCGAAGAACATCAAGGGCAGCGTGCTGATTTTGCACGGCGCAGACGACCCCGTCACATCTCCCAAGCAGATTGAGGACTTCAAGGAGGAAATGAAGGCGGCGGGCATAGATATCACCTACGTGACTTATAGCCAGACGCGACATTCCTTTACGATACCGTCGGCTGGCAACGACAATACGAAGGCGTCCGCCTATAACGAGCGGTCGGCGAAGCGCGCCTGGGTGGCGATGGTCGATTATCTCCACGAAACGCTGAGCCACTGACCCGCGACAAAAACACGAAGCCTCCGCACGATAGCTGAAACATTCGAACCGGGACAGGTCGTGTTCAGGCGACTATGATGATGCAATGGTCGCGGCATTGAAATTACATGTTCGTAAGACAGCGCTGAGTGATATCACCATTCGTGTCATCATCCTGACAGGCTGCCTTGTGTTAGCGATAAGCAACGGGGCAGCTCTGTCACAATCGAGCGGTTCCCCCATGAGCAATTCTCTCCTGACACTCCAAATGCCATTACCACCGGCCCCGGTCCCGGTGGTCCTCAACCCCGCAACAACGGCATTGCTCATATTCGACATCGTCGATCCCATTTGCGCGCGGCAACCAAAATGCAAGGAGCAAATGGTGCCAGCTATCTCTGCACTCCTGGCGCAGTCACGGAAGGCTGGTGTCGTCGTTGCGTATGGGACTCGAGCGCCAACCATGTCAAAGTGGTTGCCGGAGGTTTCTCCTGCGCCCGGCGACATCAAGATTGAAAGTCAAGCTCAGGACAGGTTCTACAATACCGATCTGGACAAGGCGCTAAAGGCCAAAGGGATTACAACGCTCATTCTCACAGGCTGGAAGGTGAGTGGATCGGTGACTTATACTTCAGTCGGAGCAACACTGCGAGGTTACACCGTCGTTGTTCCCATCGATGCGACTTTGGACGCCACGGATTACGAAATTGCCATAGGGCAGTTCCAAATTCTACATCAGAGCAGTTCGAACGCTGCGAACGAGCCTTTGAAGACTGGAGCCTCAACCCTCAGCCGCACAGATTTGATCACCTTCAAATAGCGGAATTGAATAAGACGAGTGCCCTTTGTGGCGCCGAATGGAAGTCGCTCGCTGTAACGGATATCCATTGCTTGACGAAGAACGGAATTGGCGCGTCCGCGGGGCGAATGCCCACTTTGACCCGAAGACGACCTCGCGCTGAAGCGAAGTAAAGCTCTTGCGAGCGTACACTGGCAAACACATGATGATGGGGTGCTGGTAATCGGAGTTGAATTATTTTTGACACAATGCGTGAGTGTGTTCCTCGCGTCTTTGTGATGCTTCATTAAACACCGGAACGGATATTCTACACGTGTGTAGCGTCCGGCATATCATTCAAGACATGGGGATTACCGCAATCAACGATTAGCGCTTTTGTACGGCCCGGCACGCGGTGACCAGCCCCCGATGGAAATCTGCTTGGCTAACAGGAGAGGCCCTTGTCAAATCATTTCACTGGACTCAGTCTCGGCCCGCCGCTCGGCGATCAACGACTCGACCTCTGCGACCTGTACGCATTCCAGTCGCCCGCTGACAAGAACAGAACCGTGATCATCCTCAATGCAAATCCCAACGCGGATGCACTTCATCCCGACGCGATCTATCGTGTCAACATCGATAACGACGGCGATTACCTGACGGACATTGCGTTCAGCTATGTGTTCTCGAAGCCGCAGAACGGCAGGCAAACCGTTGAACGTATTCATGGCGACGGGCTCGGAGTTGCGCTCGGACGAAGCAGTGGGCACGAAGATCATCGCCGACGGCGAGGTCTCTTTCAGCGCGAAGCCCAACATCATCAAGTCTGGTTACCGTGTTTTTTTCGCCGGCAGCCGCAGCGACGCGTTCTTCTTCGACTTCGACGGAATCAAGAACCTGTTCGATATCAGGGGCAAACGGAACTTTACCGAGCCTCATCTCGGCGGCAAGTCGCCATGGACCGGCGTGGATTCGAATACGGAAGCGAATGTGTTTTCGACCGTGATCGAGCTGCCAACGAGTGAACTCGCTCCCAAACCCGAGATCCACATCTGGGGACGGTGCAGCGTGAGACGGGACGGCACATTGCTTCACGTCGATCGCGCAGGGCATCCGAGCGTCAGCAGCTTCTTTAACACCGATGATACCAAGGAAGAATACAACGCGAGCGAGCCCGTCAACGACCGCATGCGGTGGCTCGACCAGTTCGTGCATTTGATCGGACATACCGGCAATTACACACGCGAGGAAGCGATTGCCGCAATCGACGAGGAGCGTACGCTTCCCGACGTGCTAAGTTTCGATCCGACGAAGCCCGCGAAGTATCCCAACGGCCGGGTCTTCACTGACGACGTGATCGATTACCGCCTGGCGTTTCTCACCAAGAGCGAATGCCCTCCCAGCGGGTTGAAACCGCACAGCGACATCCTCAAGGAGTTTCCGTACATCGGCACGCCGCATTCGAAACGCAGCGGAGCATGAAACCGCGCAGTGCGATTCACCGAGCGACGCGTGCTTCAGTGATCACGTCGATGCTGGCGGCCTCATCAGCTGCCGAGTTAGCATCGAGGTGGCCGCTTGGCGCGTCGGATCAGCAGCCGACGCGACCTGAGATCAGATTTCTCAACGGCACATCTTCGATGTCGCAGAGAAGCCGCACTACACGGCGGGTGACAGTTGTTATTTTCAAAACCTATAATTCAAGCCGATCCGACCGATCTGCTCTCTGGCCTTCACTTCCATGTCCCATCGAAGGGGCGCACCGGGCACATTGGGCGGTGCATCAAAGCTAAAGCTTCCAAAGTCCATATACAGATACTCTGCCTTTAGCGACCATTGACGGGCAAAAGCCCATTCCGCGCCGGCGCCGATTGCAGGCCCAAGGCGGGTGTGGGCTTCACTACCGGCAAACTCAAATCCAAGTACGGTGTCAAGATAACTGAAGCGCCCATTGATCCGGGCGATGGCCAATCCTGCGGTCGGATAAAAAAGAACATTGTTCCAGACATAGCCGAACCGCGCTCGAATGGTAGAAAACCAATCCAGATCCTTCCATACCGTTTCGTTGTGGGCGTCCCATCGGGCAATCGGCGCCGAAGCAAAGGGTATGAAGTCATAAGTCGTGAAGCTGCTTTCTCGAAGGCCCGACCAATTGAAATCGCCCTCAGCCCCGACCACCCAATTTTGTCCCAATTGAAGGTTGCATCCTGCTTGCACGCCGCCAGTGAATGCCGATCCGTATGGCTCGTGCGTATGAGTATCTACGGTACGGTCGTCGAGCGTAACCGTACTAGGAAAGCCCGTGCCCGGAGACAATGTCAGACGGTCCTCACCGCCAATCCATCCTAGATTGCCGCCAACGTAGCATCCCGACCAGCCAGGCGCCGATGCAACTGCTTGAAGAGGGGGTGCCTTGACCGGCATGTCGGCACCGAACGCGGCACCGGCGAACGTTCCCAAAGACGCGGCGATTCCGAGCAGCACGGTCTTCATCGGAGCAACTCAACATGAATTGGGACGTATGGTAATTTTGATTGAAGGCGACGACCATGTCTGTGGTATTTGCGCAACAATCCAAAATCCTTTGCCTGTCCCTGAAAGCTCCGTGTGGGATGCCCTCGCTGCGCTTGAACGTGGCCCCGCGACACCGCCGGCAAATATCGTGGTTTGCTCTGTAGACACCAACGGCCTGGAGGGAAGAGCCGCTTACACCGACGAATGTCCGCTTCTGAGGCAGGAGCAGAAGTCGCGCTGACTGCCCCGCAATGTCGCAGGTTGATCACCTCAGACATGCGTGTTCGTTGCCTTCTGACCCTCCTTTGAAGCTTCGATCGCTCAGATCATTGTCCCGGAGCCTGTCGGGCTCGCCTTACCGCGTCGGTTGCCACCTGATAGGCTTCGCCAATCGGCGGCTTCGCCTTGGACACGTCTGCGCCCACGCTCGCGAGCGTTTCCATCATCGCCGATTGCTCATCGCGCGGCAGGCTGATGAGCTCGCCTCCGCTGTCCACCCAGGTTTTGCGCGCTTTCTCGAAGATGTCGATTGCCTGCGGATTGATCGCCACCGACTCCGAGGCGGCATCCTTGTCAACGATCCGTTGTAGATCCGCGGGCAATGAGTTCGTACCACTTCTGGCTGACCTCAACGATGCCGAAGATTGCGGGCTGGCCGATTTCGGTCACGTATTTCGCCGCGTCGCGGTAATGCATTGTGGTGAAGACGGCTGTGCTGGAGACGGCGCCGTCGAGGGCATTGTCCTGGAGTGATGGCAGCACCTCACCTAGGGTCATAGGCTTCGGCGTCGCCCCAAGCCGCTCCATCGCCACGCTTTGGAATTGCGAGGCAAAAATCCGGATCTTCTTCCCCTTGAAGTCGTCGAGATGACGGATCGGAGTTCTGGCAATGAGGGAAGAGGGTGTTGCCATGAACAGCCCAACGCCATGCAGCCCCTTGCCGGCACCGAGGCCCAGTATCAACTTTTGCACCGCTGGATCGGCGGCAACGCGTTGCCCTTCCTCCATGGACCTCACGAGGCCAGGGGCCGCCAAAATTTCGAAGCGTTCATCGATACCGACGAGAAATTCGGGTGGAACGATCTGGCATTGAATCGCGCCAAACTGGACACCTTCGGCCTGCCGCTGGATCGAGCCCAATTGGCTTCCGGGATAGATCTCGGCCTTGATACGGCCACCCGAATCCTTCTCCACTGCAGCAGCATAGTTCTTGCCATATTGGTGCAAAGCGTCTTCCAGGGTCGCCAGCGCAATCTTCATCACGTAGGTCTTATCTTCGGCCCGTACCGCGCTGAGCGTCACCGCCACAGACACACCAAAGATACCGGCGACTGCAATGGCTCGCGCAAGGATGCCAAATACCGCGAAGCGCATGTCCTTCTCCCTCTGGTATTTGCCAATTCAAGGCACACCCATCGGTGCGCAATCAGGTTCGGTCCTGCGCCGGCGCAAGAGACAGGCATCATCGGTTGCGCCAGGCGGTGGCGGAGTTTTTTCTTTGTGACGGACTGCCGTCCCCGGCATGTAAAGTCGGGTCACACGGCTAAGCCTGATCCTGACGTTAGATGATCAGTCGTCGCCGGACAATGAGAAATGAAGTGATCGAAAAGAGTCACTCATGACCGGTGGGCTCATTCGAACCCGTCGTCTGCTGTTGCCGGCAACGTCCGCACGAAGGGCGCCGGGCCGCCTGTTGAGGGCGTCAACCTCAATCGCCGCGATCACGGCTGAAGTCGAAGGTAACGAGTGTTTCGTAACGGTCGCTTGATCGGTCGAAAATTTCGGGATGGCGGAGCGCATGCACAGCGTCGCAATAGCCGGCTCGCCAGTGCTCCTGCATCGAGCGGCGCGAGAACTCATAGTCCTTGGAGTTGCCTTCGTAGCCCTTTGGCCGATAGATCAGCTGCACGATGTTGGCGGCGTGCCGGTCTGCGGCCGAGCTTAGGTATCTCACTTCTTCGCGCCGCCTCATATCCTCGGGCAGATCCTCAAGGAGCACCGCGAGCATGTTTCGCAGTTTTGCCATTTGCTTAAAGTAATCGGTGAAGGCGCGGGTTCGGCTGGAGTACTGGATTTCCTTTTGGCGGGTCGCTACTTCGGCAAGGTTGCGCGGAAACTCACCTCGCGCGCTCCAGAGATCGACCTGAAAAACGAGCGAATCCGGCGGGCGCTGCTGCGTCATTGCGATCCAAACAAGGGGCGTATTCGACACGAGCCCGCCATCCCAGTAGTACTCGCCTTCGATCTCGATTGCCGGAAAGCCGGGCGGCAACGCGCCACTCGCCATGACATGCTCCGGCTCAATAACTTGGCTCGGCGAGTTGAAATAGACCAGGTTTCCGCTCCGCACGTTGACGGCACCGAGACTGAGGCGGGTCTTGCTGTGCTCGGCGTTCACCCGGTCGAAATCGATAAGCGAATCGAGCGTCGCCCTGAGGTGTGCCGTATCGTAGTAGCTTGTTGCCTCGACCGTGCCGGGGGGATGAAACCATGGGTTCGGGATCCGCGGTCGGAAGAACCCGCGCGCGCCATTCACGAGAGCCGCGACGGCGCTCATTTGATTAATCGAACTGCGCGTGGAATCTCCGCGGCCCAGCAGTGAGCCGAGTTTGCCGGAACCAGCATCGAACCATGAGCTGGTGATGCCTTCCCAGAATTGCCTTAGCTTTTCGACGCGCTGGTTTGGTGGGTTGCCGGCGATAATCGCGGCGTTGATCGCCCCGATCGAGATGCCGGCGACCCAATCGGGATGCAGGTTTGCCTCCGCGAGCGCCTCATAGACCCCGGCCTGATAAGCCCCAAGCGCCCCGCCACCTTGCAGGAGTAGAACAACGCGATCGAACGCCGACCGTTTCGATTGTCTGTGCGTCTTGCTCAGCGGGCGAGATCGGCCCGGTATGCGCACCGGCAAGTCCTTGGACTCCGGCCGCTCGCTCCTGGTCTTCGGCGCCACTTCCAGATGGGTACGGCGTCGGGCGGAAGGTCTCTCGTTCAACGTGAACCTCCAAATTCAAGGCGATTACTAAACCAGGTACCGAACGACCGGTCATCGCTGTCGGCTTGGAGTAGTCAACCGCGAGCCAACATGCGGCTACTCGCGGAGAACACGCATATCTGTTCACTCGGCATCAATGTGGGCGCCTTTCTCGGCCACCGAACGCCTCATCAGGAAAACGACAAACGTCACCGCAAGCATCGCAATGGCGAACAGCCAGAAACAGTCGAAATATGCCAGCGCTGATGACTGTTGTTGGCGCAAGTTCTCCAGCGCCTGCCAGGCCAACTGCTGCGCCGTTGCCGGATCGCCGGTCTGCAGGAGGAAACGCGCCTGAGCCTGTTCAATGAAAGAATGTACGGCCGGATTAAAGGGATCGAGGGTCTCGCCGAGCCGCAATGCATGGAATTGGTCCCGCCTCTCGTGGAGGGTCTGAGCCAATGACGTTCCGACGCTGCCTCCCTCGTTGCGCAGAAGGCTCAACAGACCCACGGCCGCGCCACGCAACGCGATCGGCGTGTAGAGATAGGCGGCCACATTTGCGGGTGC
The DNA here is from genome assembly GCA_963759705.1 of uncultured Alphaproteobacteria bacterium. Lineage (GTDB taxonomy): Bacteria > Pseudomonadota > Alphaproteobacteria > Rhizobiales > Xanthobacteraceae > BOG-931. The sequence continues at coordinate 139,471 of CAVXAK010000021.1, read as the reverse complement.
GAAGCATACCGATAGTCCGAGGACCATCAGGACCCGCGGCCAGACAACTTGCCCCGGGCTGATAAAAAGATTCATCTGCGACATCCAATAGTTGCTGACGGCCATCAGCAGCAATCCCAAGCCGATCAACCATCGGGCATCCGTCTTTCGGCCAAGCGCGAAGCCGACGATCGGCATGGCGAGGAGTGCAAAGAAGCCGGCAGGCGACAGCACCAGTCCCGCGTCCAGGGCGTTGTAACCAAATAACGATTGAAGCAAGGCGGGCAAAGACGTGCTGGCGCCGTAGAGCACGGCATAGGCGCAAAAGATGATAATACAGCACGCGCTAAAGTTACGTTCGCGCAGCGGTCGAAAATTGACCACCGGGTTGGGGGTACGCAACTCCCAGAAGATCAAGCCGACCATACCCGTCACGAAGAGAATGGCCAACGTCTGCACACGCCAGAATGGATCGCTCAGCCAGTCCCATTCCTGACCCTTGCTGAGCGTCACTTCCCAGCAGACCATGACGATCACGAGCAGCGCCAAACCGATCGAGTCAAAATGGAACGGCCGCTTCCTCAGCTCTATACGCTCTTTCGTAAGATAATCCGGGTCGCGCAGAAGTAAGTAACATCCGGCAAATGCCAGAAGCCCGATCGGCACATTGATCAGAAAGACCCACCGCCACTGGTACTCGTCGGTCAGCCAGCCACCGAGTGTCGGTCCGATGACAGGCGCAAGCAGGGCCGCCAAGCCGAACAGCGTCATGGCCACGCCCTGCTTTTCCCGCGGGAAGGCGTCCAGCAGCACGGCCTGACTGCTTGGCTGCAGCCCGCCGCCGGCCAGGCCCTGGATGATCCGGAACAGGATCAGCTGACCAAGACTGGTGGCCATTCCGCACAATCCGGAACTGAGAGTAAAAATCGCAATTGACAGCAGGAAGTAGTTGCGGCGACCCAGATGCGCGCTCAGCCAGCCGGTGATCGGCAGAATGATCGCATTGGCGGCAAGGTAGCTGGTGATCACCCATTCGCCGTCATCGACCGTTGCCGACAGGCCGCCGGCGATATAGCGCAGCGCCACCAGCGCGATGGTGGTATCGAGCACCTCCATGAAGGTCGGCACCACGACAACGCAGGCCACCAGCCATGGATTCCCCGCCGCGGAGGCCCTTGGAGGGGAAAGAACCGCCTCTGTCATTTGCCAGCACCGATCGCGCTCTGGTGGAATGAACCAGGGGTTTGCGGTTGAGGCACGTAGCCTTGCAGAAACTTGCCGGCATTTGGCCCGGTCGGCGGCTTGTTGATGTAGACATAGGGAACGACCGAAGTACCGATGAATAGCGGGCTTTTGTTGGGGTCGTATCCCTCGAGGTCGATTCGAACGGGTAGCCGTTGGACCACCTTAACGAAGTTGCCGGTGGCGTTCTCGGGTGGCAGCAACGCCAGAGTCGATCCGGTCCCCATCTCAAATCCGGAGATCCGGCCCTTAAAGACGTGTCGGTCTCCGTACATGTCGACATACAGATCGACAGGCTGGCCGATGCGCAAATCGCGCAGTTGCGTCTCCTTGAAATTGGCATCAACCCAGATATCGCGCAGTGAGCGGATTGCCATCAGGTTCTGGCCGGCCTGCACGTTATTGCCGGGATTCACATTCCGGCGCGTTACAACCCCATCGATCTCGGCGACAACGTCGCAGTAGCGAAGGTTCAGTTCGGCCTGAGTGAGGTCCCGTCGGGCGGCTTCGACTCTAGCCTCGGCCTGTTTGACGGCCGGCGCATTCGACGCCAGCAAAGCGAACGTGCGGTCGACATTGCCTTCGGGATCCAGCTTCTCGAATTGCTCGAACAGTTGTCTCGGTGTCAGGTTGTACGAAAAGGAAACCCCGAGTTGAGCCGCAGACTGAAGCAGGTCTGCCTGTGCTGCACGGACGGACGAGAAAGTCTGATCGAGATCGGGCGGCACTTGACCGAGATTTTCCCCATTTTCGGGTTGTGCCGGCAAGCCCAAAGAAGCGCGTATCTGGTAGGCATCGGCCAATGCTTGGGTAACCCCCGCGCGGGCAACCAACAAGGCTGCTTGCCGTTGATCGTACTGCTCGCGGCTCGCCGTCGACGATGCGAGCAACTGCGATGTCCGATCGAATTCCTGCTGTGCCAGCGCCAGCGCAGCCTTGGCCTTGTCGACCGCGGCAACGCGGTCATGGAGCAGGGCAACTTGGTTATCGACGTCGTCGATGGCGTGTTGCAATTTGAAGTGCTGGCTCCTGGCCTGCGCTTCGATGCTGTGTACCGTGGCCGTGGCTACCCGCAGATCCGCCTTTGCGGTATCAAGGGCCGCATTTTTAACGGCGACTGCATCCTGGAACGGCTCCTTGTCCAACTGGGCAAGAAGATCTCCCTTGTGAACACGGTTGTTATCATCGACCAACACCTGGGAAATTTGCCCGCCTTCGCGAGCAGCGACGAACGTGACGTGCCCGTTCACATAGGCGTCATCGGTCGAGACGGTGCTGAGCGTCAAGCGGATCCAAGGAATGCCAAATATCAAGGCAGCCGCCAGAACCGAAACTCCCAGCACTCCGAACACCAACCTTCGCTTCAATCCAGGCCGATGATTTGCCGGTGTGACTTGTTTGGAAGGAGGATCTGCTTGCTCGGACTTGGTCACATGCTCGAGCAAAGTACCTTCCTCATCTTTGGGGGAGGCATCGTTCCGAAGTGGCCCATTGTCGCCCGCGCTTCGTTTCTCAACCGTAGCCATCGATCAAACCGGGTTTTCGACGCAAAAAAGTCAGAGCCAAGACCCGCCGCCCTTGTTGCTCTTGCCTGAAACGTCCGGCGGCTCCAGTTAGTAGGCAAGACTCATCTTGGCGTTCTTCGAATCCGGCGCATCCGCGCGGACGTTGCCGAATGGCAGGTTGGTCACAAGCAACGAACAGAGAATGCGTTTAGGGAAGCCCCATCCTCCGGTTAGCAGATACACCATCAGGCCGCTCCCTGTAAGCGGCGGAGCGACTCGTCGAAGCCGGTGCGCGTTGGGTTCCGCGCGTTGAACGCAGAACCCCTCCGCTTAGCCGCCGTTCCGCAGCGATCCGCGTCATAGAGTTGCGCCGCGGTCCACACTCACACTTGAAAAAAAGTCATTCCAAACTTGGTGCAATTGGGGGATTGCCGCCTCGAGCGGAGGGACGAAGAGCCGGTCGCCCTCGTGCCTCACAAGGCTGAAACGATCGAGCGTGTCGAGCGCTTCGGCGATCTCGAAATCAATTTTGACACCGAAGTTTTTCGCAAGCCACGTCTCGATATGGACTGCAACTTCAGCCGCGGTTGGCGCCGGCCCCGCCTTGCGGATGAAATGATATGCGAGCACCGCCTGTTTGCACTCCTGGTCCTCGGCGGTGGCGATCAGGTAATCAAAAATGCCTGCATTGTTGTTGACGTTACGGAAGTAAATATTGTCGGAGAGCTCCATGTGGTACTTCAGCGATTGGCGCTGATATTTCAGCCATTGGCGCATGGCGAGACCGCCGAGTGCCACGATTCCCGTCAGCGCTGCGAGCGCCGTCTTCATGTCGGCGTCCGCCACCGACCGAGATCCACCAAGGTAAACTCCAATCACGACGAACAGGACGGAAATCGTGGCGTAGAGCTTGAGGAGGATAGGAATGCCGCCAACAATCGCCGGCACACCGAGGAAAGCTTTGTCGAAAGTGCTCATGACGACGCGCGCATTGGGGAACAGAGCGTACAGATCACCGCACGCAATGTTGCGAAAATACTTGAGCAGCACCGAGCCGGGGACAATCTTGCGGCGCTTCAAGATGCGCAATTCGCGCCGCGAACCAATCTCGCCCTGGGTTTTCATCGCTACCAGAAGCACGATGTCGTCGAACACCTCGATCTCAACTTTGCGCCGCCGCAGCCCGAACCATTTGCTGACCTCAAACTGCTCGACATGGCGGCCGCGTCGGTAAAAGCGCACCTCGCGGAAATCGTCGTGTTCCGCCTTGACTTCAACCGGTACTGTGCGCTTGCGGTGGGCGTCGGCGACGTCCTCGTGCGGCAACTCCTCGAAATTTGCGTCTTTGAGGACTTTGTTCAGCGACCTGATGAGATCGTCATAGGCGCAATCGATCTTTGTGCGATCAAGCGCGGCGACACTCGCGATTTCAGGACTGAAGTAGTAATAATCATCGCGCAGCCGATCGAGCGTCTCTGAATATTCGTAGTGGCAGACATTCCGCAGCGTCCGCGCAAAACGCCGAAAAAGCTCACTATCCGCGCTGTCTGCGAAGTCACCCTGTTTGACCAAGGTATTGAAAAGATCTTCCTTGCGAACAGGAATGAACTTATCGCGTCCCTCGCTCGCGGCTCGTTGTGAGATATCGGTTATCGTGTCCAAATGGCGGCCTCTTTGGCACGTTCGACGGAGTCGTGTGTTGGACCGAAGTGCCTTCCTCGACTTCCGGACCGATATCGTTACGAATGGACTCGTCGTACCCCGTGCTTTGTTTCTTCACCATAGCCATCGATTAAGCCGGGTTTTCGACACCGAGCATTAGAATCAATGCCCGCCCCTTGTTGCCCTTGCCGAGAACGTTCGCAAGCTTCGTGCTGGCAAAAAGGGATCGCCTCGGCGTTCGGCGCGTCCCCGAGGACGCTGCCGAACGGCAGGGTGGCGACAAATAGCGAACGGCGGATGTGTTTTGTGCCCTATCCTCCGGCTAGGATCAGGCTGCCGCCCGTGAGCGGCGGAGCCATTCGTCGAAGCCGATGTGGCCGAGACGCGCCTCGCCCAACGGCACCAGCGAGCGTTCCTCGACCCGTCCGCCCCAGTATCGGGCCTTAGGGTCGCGCACCACCTCACGCGGGTCGCCGACAGCCTTCAGATAGCGGGCGATGATTTCGTTGAACGGCGCTCGTTCCGGGCCGGCGATCTCGACGATACCGTTTCGCGGCGCCGCGAGCGCCACATCGGCAACGTTGGCAGCAACATCGTCCGCTGCGATGGGCTGGAACAGGACGGGTGGAAGCCTGATCATATTTCCATCCGCACTCGAAGCGGCGATGCCGCCGAGGAACTCCAGGAACTGGGTCGAGCGGATGATGGTGTAGGGGATACCGGAGGCCTCGATCAGTTTCTCTTGGGCGACCTTGGCGCGGAAATAGCCATTGTCCGACCGATCGGTGCCGACGATGGACAACGCGACATGGTGTCGGATGCTGCCTGCTGCGGCCTCCGCCGCGAAAAGGTTGCGGCCGGAGGTCTCAAAGAAATCCAGCACCGCCTTGTCTTCAAATGAGGGCGAATTGGCGAGGTCGATCACCACCTGCGCGCCGGCCATGGCCTCCTTGAGCCCTTCGCCGGTGATGCTGTTGATACCGCTTTGGGGCGAGGCCGCGATGACCTCGTGGCCGCCCCGGCGCAGAATGGCGACGGTCTTCGAGCCGATCAGGCCGGTGCCGCCGATGACGACGATCTTCATGGATGATCCTCCGTTGCGCTGTTTTCGCCCCGCGGATATGCGGCGTGGCGCACTGGCCCGCCGTTTCGGCAGAACTCTTTTGAACAGTCAGGGTTCCGCGGAACTCCTCAGAATAGCCAGGGTTCCGCAATGGAGAGCTGCGCTGCGTAATTGCTTTTCATAATGAGAAAAGCCGCTCGGCCCGCTCACGCCTTGACATCGGCTTGAACCTGCCGCGGCCTGAACTGACTGTGCAAAATGGAACGTCAATAAAATCGACGGTTTTCGTCACACCGGCTTATAGGCCCGGTCGTGATAAACCAGCGCCGGCACGCTCGGGCCAAGGTGCACGGCCTGGACCGCGCCGAAGATCACGTTGTGCGAGGCCATCGCCTTGGTCTCGATAGTCCGGCAATCGAACGCAACAACGGCGGACGCGAGCACCGGCGAACCGGTCTTGAGCGTCATCCATTCGCCGATGGAAAAGCGCTCCTCGAGGTGAACGCCGCTCCTTCCGGCGAACATGTCGGCAATGTTGGATTCCGCGGCGCCGAGCGTGTTGACGCAGAACACGCCGTTTTGCGACAGCACCGGCGCGCTGTTGCTGCGGCGGTTGAGGCAGACCAGCAGCATGGCTGGCGTATCGGAAACCGAACATACGGCTGTGGCAGTAAAGCCGGTCTTGCCGCCCGCGCCCGCCGAGGTCACGACATGAACCGCGGCACCGAGCCGGGCCATCGCTTCGCGGAACGCCGCCGGATCGATCGAGGCAAACGGCTCCGGCGCGACCGCCATGAAGGCGCCGTCCATGGCATCGTCAGGCCGTTGGTCGATCCAGCTCATGTTCGTTCTTCTTCATTTTTGCTCACCAAAAACAACGATGAAGCAATCATCGCGCCAATTCGGAACCCTGTCACCACGCGCAACGCGCGCCCCTACTCCGCGGCTCGCGCATCGGGCAAGCCCGGATAGGCGACGTCGTCTGGATTGAGCCACGTATCGTCGGTCCAGCCGTTCTCGTCGTATTCGGACATGCATTGCTCGGCCAGCCCCGTCATCTGATCGAGCATGCCGTTGCCGCGCGCGTTCCACAGCGCTTGGATGCGAATATCTTCGTGATTGCCGGCATAATTTCGCTCGTAGAGTTCGTGCCGGCCGCCGAATTCGGTGCCGATCGCATCCCACAACAGCTTCATCACCTTGATGCGCTGCCTATAATCGATGCCGTGCGAGCCGCGCACGTAGCGCGCGAGATAGCGGTCGATCGCCGGATTTTTGAAGTCCTTGGCGGATGACGGCAGATAGATCAGCGCCGAAGCGATGATCTTCTCGACGATCTCCTTGACGCGCCCATAGGCGTCGCCGGCGAACACGCGATAGCTCGATCCCGGACTGCAGGTTGGGCAGGACTGCGCCGTTCACCCAGGCCGTCGGATTCATCGCCATCGCGTCAGTGAGCGCCCAGAACAGATGGCGCCAGGCGATCACCTCGCCGAGCATGGCCTGGTTGCCGCGGAACTCGTCGGAGCCGGCGGCACGCAGAGCCTTGGCAATGACACCGGCAAGAAAGTCGAGCTTGACGGCAAGCCGCGTACAGCCCTGGAACTGATAGCCGGCCAGGAAGCCCGATTGCGGGAAGAAGACTTTCAGCTTCTCGAGGTCGCGGTGCAGCAGCACGTCTTCCCATGGGATGAAGACGTTATCGAACACAAAAATCGCGTCGTTCTCGTCGAAGCGCGAGGACAACGGATAGTCGAACGGCGTTCCCATCACGCTCGCCGTCATCTCGTAGGAGGCGCGGCAAAACAATTTGACGCCCGGCGCATTCATCGGCGCGATGAACATCACGGCGAGGTCCGTGTCGTGCAGCGGCACGGCGGCGTTCTGGCCGAGAAAATTGTAATGGGTCAGCGCCGACGAGGTCGCCACCACCTTGGCGCCGGAGATGTAGATGCCGGCGTCGGTGTCTTTCTGGATGGTGATGAACACGTCCTTCACCTGATCGACGGCCTTGGCGCGATCGACTGGTGGATTGACGATGGCGTGGTTCATGAAGAGGACGTTTTCCTGGGCGCGCCGGTACCAGGTCTTCGCGTTCTCGGCGAACTTGCCGTAGAAATCGAAGTTGGCGCCGAGCGTATTCATGAGCGACGCCTTGTAATCGGGCGAGCGCCCCATCCAGCCGTAGGACATGCGCGCCCAATGAGCGATCGCATCGCGCTGGCCGATCAACTCTTCGCGCGAACGCGCGGCGCGGAAGAACTTGTGGGTGAAGCCGCCCGACCCGGTATCGGTCGGGCAGGTCAACAGCGGTTTCGACCTGGAATCATGCAGCGCATCGTAAAGCCGTGCGATCGAACGCGCGGCGTTGCGGAACGCCGGATGCGTGGTGACGTCTTTGACGCGCTCGCCATAGACATAGACCTCGCGACCGTCGCGCAAGCTTTCGAGGTATTCCGCGCCAGTGAACGGCCGCCCTTTAGCCTTGATCGAGTCTTCGGATTTCATCCGGTTCGTCCTCACATTGCGCGCTGCGCGTCGGCACGGTGCGTCCGTGCTTATGGTTGGTCGCGTCGGGCAGGAAAGGCACTCCAACCCGGCACTGTCAATGTGGGCCAAAGGAATGCTTCCGAGGGGCGATTGGCGAACAATGTCACCGAGACCACGTCGATAATATAGAAATTATTTTCAATTCGACAGACATATAAGTGCCTGATCGAGAAGAAAATTCTGCCGTTTCCCATCTGACCAGCCATGCCTGTCGAAATCAGCGAGCCCCATCGCGCCGCCGCACCCGCTGCCAGCGCAACACGACTTGGCAGCATTCGCCGAACAATTGGCGAAGGCCGGCCCGCGCCAGATTGTTGAGGCAGCGGCATCTGCGATGCCCGGCCAGTTGGCGGTCGTTTCGTCGTTCGGCACGGAATCCGCGGTGCTTCTCAAATTCGTCGCCGATGTCGATCCGACGCTGCCGGTCTTGTTTCTCGATACATTGTGGCTGTTCAAGGAAACGCTGGCCTATCGCGACGCGCTCGTCGCGCGGCTTGGGCTTACGGACGTGCGCACCATCACTCCGTCGCCGAGTGCGCTCACGCTGGAAGACCCCAAGCGCGATTTGTGCTTTCGCGATCGTGACGCCTGCTGCGGAATCCGCAAGGTCGCGCCGCTGGCCAAAGAGCTTGTGGCATTCGATGGCTGGCTCAGCGGCCGCAAGCGCTATCACGGCGGCGACCGCGCTACTCTTCCCGTGGTGGAAGCCGATGGGCCGCGGTTGAAATTCAACCCGCTGGCGCGTCTGACGCGCGCCGAACTCAACAGCGTGTTCGCGACGGCGCATCTGCCGCGCCATCCGCTGGAAGCGGTCGGCTTCAGCTCGCTGGGCTGCGTCCCGTGTACACACCGTCCGCCGCCCGGCGCCGCGCTCCGCGACGGACGCTGGGGCGGTCTCGCCAAAACCGAATGCGGCATCCACACCGGACCGCTGCCGCCGCCGGCCGGTTAGTTCATCGCCTTCACACGACGCGGAACGAGCGAGCCCGCGACATTTTGTGATTGCGCGGGACAAGCAAGCCCGCGGCGTTGCCGCTCTGGCGCCCCCCTGTTAAGAAATCCTGCGCAATCGGCGAAAGGCAGCGGACGCATGGAATACTTCGTCCAGCAGCTCATCAACGGCATCACGCTGGGTTCGATCTACGGCCTGATCGCCATCGGCTACACGATGGTCTACGGCATTATCGGCATGATCAATTTCGCGCACGGCGACATTTTCATGGTCGGCGCGTTCCTGGCGCTCATCGCTTTCCTGGTGCTGGTCGCGATCGGAGTAAGCGCGGTTCCGATCGCGCTGCTGATCGTTCTGCTGGTATCCATGGGACTGACCGCGCTGTACGGCTGGACCGTCGAGCGCGTTGCCTACCGGCCGCTGCGCCAATCGTTTCGCCTCGCCCCCCTCATTTCCGCGATCGGCATGTCGATCGTGCTGCAGAACTATGTCCAGGTCGCGCAGGGCGCGCGCGTCAAACCGCTGCCGCCGCTCATCCCAGGTGGCTACACGCTTGTTTGCGGACAAGGATTTCGCGGTCCGGCTCTCCAATATTCAGATCATCGTGGTCGTAACCACGTTCATTCTGATGGCAGGTTTCTCCTGGCTCGTCGCGAACACGAAGCTCGGCCGTCACATGCGCGCCTGCGAGCAGGATCTCAAAATGGCGGCCCTGGTCGGCATCGATGTCGATCGCACGATCTCGCTCACGTTCGTCATCGGCGCGGCGCTCGCGTCGGTCGCCGGACTGATGTTCCTGCTCTACTACGGCGTCGTCGACTTTTTCATCGGCTTTCTCGCCGGCGTGAAGGCGTTCACGGCGGCGGTTCTCGGCGGCATCGGCTCGCTGCCGGGCGCCATGCTCGGCGGCCTGTTGATCGGCCTGATCGAGACGATGTGGTCGGCTTATTTCTCCATCGAGTATAAGGACGTCGCCGCGTTTTCTATTCTCATCATCGTGCTCATCTTCCTGCCGACCGGCATTTTGGGCCGGCCGGAAATCGAGAAGGTGTGAGCGAGGGGGAGCCGCGCGTGTCGCGCGAAAGCGAGCCCAGCACAAAAAAGCCCGATACCGTGACTGCGGTGAAGGAAGCCGCGATCGCGGCGCTCGTGGCGTTCGGGCTGTTTGTTCTTTTGATCGGCATCCGTACCGAACAGGGACCGACCGGCGCGCTCGTGCTGACGACGCGCTTTGGCGCCCTCGCCGCCATCGTTGGCGCCGTGTTCGTGGGCGATCTGGTCTGGGCTCTGGTTCGGCAAAATGCCGATTTTGCCGCCCCGCACCGCATGCCGCCCGCGGTCAGCGCGGCTGCGTCGAAGCTTGCGGGCTATGCCGCGATCGGCTTTCTCGCATTCGCGCTTATCGTTCCCATAATATTTTACACCAACCGCTATGTGCTCGATCTTTCCATCCTCATCGTCACCTACACGATGCTCGGCTTCGGCCTCAACATTGTCGTCGGCCTCGCGGGTCTGCTCGATCTTGGCTATGTCGCCTTCTATGCAGTCGGCGCCTACTCGTACGCGCTCATCGCGCAAGATTTCGGTCTGTCGTTCTGGATCTGCTTGCCGCTCGCCGGCATCCTCGCGGCGTTCGCCGGTCTCATGCTCGGTTTTCCAGTGCTGCGGCTGCGCGGCGATTATCTGGCCATCGTCACGCTCGGTTTCGGCGAGATCATCCGCCTCATCCTGCTGAACTGGCAGGACCTCACGGGCGGGCCAAACGGCATTTCCGGAATCCCGCGCCCTTCGTTCTTCGGCATACCCTTCAATTCCGCCGACGACGGCTTCGCCGCAACCTTCGGGCTGCAATTCTCGCCGACGCACCGCATCGTTTTTCTCTATTACGTTATCCTTGCGCTGGCGCTGTTGACGAACTGGGTCACGCTGCGCCTGCGCCGCCTGCCGATCGGGCGTGCCTGGGAGGCTCTGCGCGAAGACGAAATCGCCTGCCGCGCGCTCGGCATCAACACGACGACGACGAAAGCTCACCGCGTTCGCCATGGGCGCCATGTTCGGCGGATTTGCCGGAGCGTTCTTCGCCACCCGTCAGGGCTTCATCAGCCCGGAATTGTTCACGTTCGGCGAATCCGCGCTCGTACTCGCGATCGTCGTGCTCGGCGGCATGGGCTCGCAGCTTGGCGTCGCCGTCGCCGCGACCGTGATGCTTGGCGGCTTCGAGCTGTTTCGCGAGTTCGAACAATACCGGATGCTCGTGTTCGGTGCCGCCATGGTTGTGATCGTGATCTTCCGGCCGCGTGGCTTGGTGTCGCGGCGGACGCCGTCCGTTCTGCTGCAGCAGCAAGCTGCGCCCACTGATCCGCACACGGAGACGCCGCGATGAGCGAGCCGGCGATCCTCAGCGTCGAGCATATGACCATGCGCTTTGGCGGTTTGCTCGCCGTGAGTGATCTCTCCTTCACCGCGCGCGTGCGTGAGATCACCGCTTTGATCGGACCGAACGGCGCCGGCAAGACTACCGTGTTCAACTGCATCACCGGATTCTACAAGCCGACTGTCGGCCGGCTCCAGCTCAGTCACCCTGACGGCGGCGTCTTCCTGCTCGAGCGTATGCCCGATTTTCGTATCGCCCGCGAAGCACGTGTGGCGCGCACCTTCCAGAACGTGCGGCTGTTCGCCGGCATGACGCTTCTGGAGAATCTGCTCGTCGCCCAGCACAACACGCTGATGGTCGCCTCGGGCTTCACCGTGCTCGGTCTATTTGGCTCGCGCGCCTATGGCCGCGCCGAAGCGAGCGCGATAGATAAGGCGCGCTACTGGCTCGATCGGATCGGCCTCGCCGGCCGCGCCAACGATCTCGCCGGCGCGCTACCCTATGGCGCGCAGCGCCGGCTCGAGATCGCGCGGGCGATGTGCTCCGATCCGGTGCTGCTCTGCCTCGACGAGCCGGCCGCAGGCCTCAACGGTCACGAGAGCGCGCAGCTCAACGAACTCCTGCTCATGATTCGCAAGGAGCACGGCACCTCCATCGTGCTCATCGAACACGACATGGGCGTGGTGATGGAAATTTCCGACCACATCGTTGTGCTCGACTACGGCATCAAGATCGCCGACGGCACGTCGGCGGAGGTGCGCAGCGATCCCAAGGTGATCGCCGCCTATCTTGGCGTCGCCGACGAAGAGGTCGAGCAGGCCGGCGCGGAGGTGGGGCTGTGAGCGCCGCGGGCGAACCCTTGCTCACACTGCGCGGCGTGAGGACCTACTACGGTAACGTCATCGCGCTCAAAGGCGTCAACGTCGAGGTCAACGAGGGCGAGATCGTCGCGCTGATCGGCGCCAACGGCGCCGGCAAATCCACGCTGATGATGACGATCTTCGGCAACCCGCGCGCACGCGAAGGCGAGGTCCGCTTCGACGGCCGCGATATCACGATGCTCCCGACGCACGACATCGCGAAACTCCGCATCGCGCAATCGCCCGAAGGACGACGTATCTTTCAGCGCATGACGGTGATGGAAAACTTGCAGATTGGCGCCACCGTCACGGAGCCGACGACCTTCGATGAGGACCTCGAGCATGTCTTCGCGCTATTTCCGCGACTTGCCGAACGCCGCAATCAGCGCGGCGGAACGCTGTCCGGCGGTGAGCAGCAGATGCTGGCCATCGGCCGCGCGCTGATGAGCCGGCCGCGGCTCCTCCTGCTCGACGAGCCGTCGCTGGGGTTGGCGCCGCTTTTGGTGCAACAGATTTTCGCCGCCATTCGCAAGCTCAACGAACACCACAAGCTCACCGTTTTCCTGGTCGAGCAGAACGCCTATCACGCGCTCAGGCTCGCGCATCGCGGTTACGTCATGGTCAACGGCGAGATCACGCTCGCCGGGACCGGGCGAGAGCTGCTGCAGCGCCCGGAAATTCGTGCGGCTTATCTCGAAGGCGGAGCGCGCTGAGAATGGACCCGGTGCTCGACAGGCTCTATGCCGGCGAGGCTGTCGGTCACGTGATCCTGGTCACCGGCCTGCTCGGCGGCGGCGCCGCGTGGCTCACCGGCCGGGCGATCGCATCGAGCTGGCGGCCGCCTTGGCATGTCGTCGTCGCCATGATCCCGCTCGCCGCCGCCGCACGCTTCATCCATTTCGCTTTGTTCCAGGGCAACCTGCTGTCGCTCACATCGTACGCGAGCGATGCGTGCATTTTCCTCATTGTCGGTCTGCTCGCCTGGCGGGCGACCCGCACCACGCAAATGGTGCGGCAATATCCCTGGCTCTACGAGCGGGTCGGGCTGCTAAGCTGGCGAAAAATCGGGCAAGAAAACTGACGCGAGCAGTGCTAATTTTGGCGCAATCGATCCTAGACTTGTCAGGCCGCGCGCCAGACGGTGGCGCGGCGAAAGACTTCACCAGCAGGGGGTCACCATGATGAAGCAGCGGCTTGGCGCCTTAGCGCTCGTCTTCGGCCTGTTTGCCGGTCCGGCGATGGCACAGGACATCACGGTGGCTGCTGCGGGTCCGATGACGGGGGGCCAGGCCACCTTCGGCCGCCAGATGAGAAACGGCGCCGAGCAGGCGATTGCCGACATCAACGCCGCGGGCGGCGTACTCGGTCACAAGCTCAAGCTGCAGATCGGCGACGACGCTTGCGATCCCAAACAGGCGCGTTCGGTCGCTGAAAAACTTTCCGAGATGCGCGTTGCCGTCGTCGTCGGCCACTATTGCTCGTCGTCATCGATCCCGGCGTCGGACGCCTACCTCGACGGCAACATTCTGCAGATCACCCCGGCCTCCACCAATCCGCTCTTCACCGACCGCAAAATGTGGAACACGTTCCGCGTATGCGGCCGCGACGACCAGCAGGGCGGTTTCGCCGCCGCCTACCTGGCGAAGAACTTCAAGGGCAAAAACATCGCCATCATCAACGACAAGACGACTTATGGCAAAGGCCTCGCCGACGAAGTCAAGAAGGCGCTCAATGCCGCGGGTGTGAAAGAGAAGCTCTACGAATCCTACAATCAAGGCGACAAGGACTTCACTGCACTCGTCTCCAAGCTTAAGCTCAACAACATCGATATCGTCTACGATGGCGGCTATCACCAGGAAGCCGGGCTGATCGTGCGGCAGATGCGCGATCAGGGCCTCAAGACGATCCTGATGGCGGGCGACGCCCTTGCCGACCACGAATTCTCTTCGATCACCGGCCCCGCGGGTGACGGCGTCCTGTTCACATTCGGCCCCGATCCGCGCAAGCGTCCGACCGCCGCCGCCATCGTGAAGAAGTTCAAGGACAAGGGCATCGATCCGGAGGGCTATACGCTCTACACCTATGCCGCCTTCCAGGTATGGGCGGCGGCGGCCGCCAAGGCCGGCACGCTCGACCCGAAGAAAGTCGCCGACACCATGCGCGGCAACACCTGGGAGACGGTGCTCGGGCCGCTGACCTTCGACAAGAAGGGCGACATCACTGCGATCGGCTGGGCCGTCTATCGCTGGGACAAAGCCGGCAACTACGACGAAATCACTGAAGCGTCGAAGACCTAACAGGCGTTTTCGCTCAGACGGCAGGTGACCGCGGTCGCCTACGCCCGCGCCTGCCGCCACACGTTCGGATCGCTCAGCAGACTTGGCGAGTGCGGCCGGCCCACACACCGTCGCCGCATGCGAATGGATCACAAAAACTGGCTCCGGATTGCCGGATCGAAGACATTTTCTAAAGGGAAAATGCACCGCTTTTTCTGATCAATAAGCGCCCACGTCGAAACGGCAATAGATCTTAAAAGATCATTTGATCCATTTGAGCCGTCATAAGTCGTGGGATTTCACTCGTCTTTGCGTTAGCCGGGATCGCGCCGATATTTTCGAGCGCACCTGCCGCGGCGCAGGCGTTGGTCAGCACATCGTGGCTGCGCCAGCATCTCAACAACTCGAATATCGTCGTACTCGATGTGTACGATAACAAGGACAGCGCCGCCGACTTTGCAAAAGGTCATATTCCAGGTGCCCTGTTCACCGCCTTCCTGCAGGAGCCGTGGCGCGTTCAGATCGGCGCGGCGCCTGGAATGTTGCCGCAGCCCGAAGACGCCGCGAAGCTGATCGGCAGCTACGGCATCGACAACGAGACCCATGTCGTACTGGTGCCGGGCGGGCGCGATATGGCGGACTTCAACGCCACCACGCGAATCTATTGGACCTTCAAGGTGCTCGGTGACAATAACGTTTCAATTCTCGACGGCGGCGACAAGGCTTGGTTCGCCGATCAATCAAACCCGGTGGCTACGGGGGCGACCACGGCGACGCCGAAAGTCTTTGTTGCCCATCCGCGTCCCGAGTTGCGCGCCAGCCGCGACGACGTAAAGCGCGCCATCCGCACGCAGGACGCCCAACTCGTCGATGCCCGCCCGCCGGCGCAGTACGAAGGTAAGGTGAAATCCCCGGTCGACCGCGTCGCCGGCACGCTGCCGGGCGCAGTGAATATTCCCTACGAACAGCTCGAGGCGGCGGACGGCACACGTCTCGCCGACGCGGCGATCATCGACGCCGTGCTCGCCAAGGCAGGAGCAAAGACCTCAGGCAACCAGATCGTGTTCTGCAATACCGGCCATCTCGCGTCCGGCACATGGTTTGTGCTGCACGAAGTCAAAGGCAACGAGCGCGCGCGACTCTACGATGGCTCGATGTCGGATTGGACATCCGATGTCAGCTTGCAGGTGATGAACCGGCCGGACGACTGATGATTTGTCCGCGATAAGGCCCGCTTCTCTGTGGTCAGCCGATCTTGCCGAGCACCGGAAAGGTATCGAGCAGCCAGAAGCTTGCCTGACCGACAATGCCGGTCAGGAAGGCGACGCCGGTCAGCACCAAGAGTCCGCCCATGGCCTTTTCGACCAGACCGAGATGGGCGCGGA
Source organism: uncultured Alphaproteobacteria bacterium (assembly GCA_963759705.1). Lineage (GTDB taxonomy): Bacteria > Pseudomonadota > Alphaproteobacteria > Rhizobiales > Xanthobacteraceae > BOG-931. The sequence goes on along the minus strand of CAVXAK010000021.1, from coordinate 123,623 downwards.
ACCGCGCCAGGAACGCAGCGAACGGCTCGACCGCGAGCGCCGCGACGATGAATGGAATGCCGAGGCCGAGCGAGTACACGGCGAGCATCCCGGCGCCCTTTGCCACCGTCTCCTCCGACGCGGCGACGGCAAGGATCGCGGCGAGGATTGGGCCGATGCACGGCGTCCAGCCAAGCGCAAACGCGAGGCCCATCAAATAGGCCCCCCACAGGCCGACCGGCTTGGCGACTTCGAATCGCTTCTCGCGCATCAAGAGCGCGATCGGGGTAAGCCCGAGAAAGTGCAGGCCCATGATGATGATGACGACGCCGGCGAGAATGGCGAGTTCGCCCGAATAGGCTCGCAGGACAGCGCCGATCACGCTGGCGCTGGCTCCGAGTGTGACGAAGATCGTGGAAAAGCCGAGCACAAACAAAAGAGCGGCGACAATGGTCTCGCGCTTGACCTGGGGCTCGGCTTCAGCATCCGCTAAGCGCTCGAGTGAGGTGCCGGTCAGATAGACGAGATAGGGAGGCACCAGCGGCAATACGCACGGAGATAGAAAACTCAACATGCCGGCCAGGAGCGCAGCAAGGATGGTGACATTCGCCATGGCGCACTCATGCCCGGCCAATCCTTGGCAAGCAAGCGCGACATCGCCGCCCCGCGAGCTTGTGATCGCGATCGCCGCTTCGCTCACCCTTTCTCGACAAGGACGCGTGCAAGCAGTTGACGCTTCCGGAAAAATCGTTTCCGCTGACAATGCTCGCGAGGGTCAGCTTGCGCAACCTCATCACCGACGTCCCTGGCGTTAAGGTCGGTCACGGCACGGACAGCTCGCCTTGGCTCCGGCGCGACCGTCGTCCTGTTCGACGAGCCCGCGGTGGCCTCGATCGATGTGCGCGGCGGAGGGCCGGGAACGCGTGAGACCGCCCTCCTCGATCCGGCGCAAACGGTCGAAGGCATCGACGCCATCGTGCTGTCCGGCGGCTCGGCCTTTGGCCTTGACGCGGCCTCTGGCGCGCAAGCCTGGCTCAAGGAGCAGAATCGGGGCTTTGCGGTGCGCTCCGCCCGCGTCCCTATCGTGCCGGCGGCGATCCTGTTCGATCTCCTGAGCGGCGGCGACAAGGACTGGGGCCGCTTTCCGCCCTATCGCGAGCTCGGCTATGCGGCGACGGCCACCGCCGATGCGGATTTTGCTCTCGGCAGCGTCGGCGCCGGCACCGGCGCCACCACGGTTAACTGCAAGGGCGGAGTGGGCTCCGCATCCGCGCAGAGCCGAGACGGCCACATCGTCGGCGCAATCGCAGCAGTCAACGCCGCCGGTAACGTCCTGGTCGGTCGCGGCCCGTGGTTCTGGGCGGCCCCGTTCGAACAAAACGGCGAATTCGGCGGGCGAGGCCTTCCCGCCACATTTTCACCCGCGGCGCTGGAACCGGCGACCAAGGGCAGCACTCGCGAGAGCACCACGCTCGTTGTTGTCGCAACCGACGCTGCACTGACGAAGGCCCAGGCCAAGCGCCTCGCCGTCATGGCGCAATCCGGCCTTTCCCGCGCCATCTATCCCGTGCATACGCCGCTCGACGGCGACGTGGTGTTTTCCGCCTCGACCGGGCGCCGCCCACTCGCCGACGCGCATTTGGGCCTGACCGCGCTTGGAACGCTTGCCGCCAACGTGGTGGCCCGGGCGATCGCACGCGGCGTGTTTGAGGCGACCGCGCTCGCTTTTCCCGGCGCAATGGCGAGTTGGAGGGATCAGTTCAATCATTAACGGAGATGTGCTCTTTTCATCCCCTCGGCACGCTCCGTCAATACATCACAGATGTTTCACAGTATAATACGTCGTTTTCGTTGACTTCGCCCGCCAATTGCGCGTTGACTTTGAGTCGAGCCGGTTGGGGTGGTGAATTGGAGGGTACGATGCGCGTCGTCGTCATAACGGTCGCCGCCCTAGTGACCTTGGGCCTCGCGGCATTCGGAGTGGTCGCGGCACAAAGATCGTCCGGCCCAGGGTCGGCGGCAGCGCTTTTTGCCCGCATCGCTTCGCTCGTGGAGAACGCGAAGACCGAAAGCTTCGCCGCCTGCTGCGGAGCCGAGCGCGGATGTACCGCACGCGGTCGTAAATCAGGTCGCGGAGGCCCAGACGGCGCAAGTCTCGGACGCGCCGCCGGTGGCGCCCGGTGCGCCTCTTGGGCCGAAGCGCGTAGCTGAGAACACAGCGACGGCCGCTGCTGCGACAAACGCGGCGGCGCCGGCCGCGGCGAGCGCCGCAAGCCCGCCCGCGCCGAAGGCGATTGCGCAGTGCAGCAACCCCGATGGGCTCGGAGTTTCCCGCGTCGTCCAGATCGATACGGCGGGCGGCCCAGCCTTCGGTACCGAGCATTTCAAGCAGTACGATTTCCTGCGCGACAAGGAAGTGGTGCTGACTTTCGATGACGGGCCCTGGCCGGAGAACACCCCGGCCGTCATCAAGGCGCTGACGGATAATTGCAGCAAGGCCACGTTCTTTGAGATCGGCGAGCACGCAACGTGGCGTCCGGACCTCTCCAAGGAAGTGGCTGCGGCTGGAATGACGGTGGGCAGCCACACCTGGTCGCACAAGGATCTGGCCCGAAACCCCTACGCCAAGGATATCGAGCAGGCCAAGCAAGAGATCGAGATGGGCATCAGCGCCGTGCACATGGCGGTTGGCGGACCGATCGCGCCGTTCTTTCGTTTTCCCGATCTGCAGCAGCCGGCCGACCTGCTCACCTATCTCGGCACGCGCAACATCGCGACGTTTTCCGCGGATCTCGACTCCTTTGACTTCAAGTTGCGCAAGCCCGAACTGGTCATCAAATCGGTCATGACCAAGCTGGAGAAAAACGGCAAGGGCATCATCCTGATGCACGACTTCCAGCATGCGACCGCGGAGGCGATGCCGGAACTGCTGCACCAGCTCAAGCTGGCCGGCTTCAAGGTCGTGCACATGGTGCCGAAGCAGCCGGTCACCACGATCCCCAAGTACGACGACCTGGTGCGGGCGCAGGACAAGTTCTCGTCCAGCAACAACACCCGCCCCGAATTCGAGCGTGGTCAAGACGATCAGCGAATAGACCGAGTTATTGTGGCGAGCTTGGCGAAGCGGTCCATTCGGACGCTGGATTGACCTGCCGTTTTGCTCTTTGCAAAGACGATCAGCTTACGAATCGTTCTGCGCCATATGGCTTCGGATCGCAAAATGGCGTCGCCCCGGTCATCATTTCGCTGAGAAGCCGGCCGGTCACCGGCCCGAGCGTCAGTCCCCAATGGCTGTGGCCGTACGCGAGCCAAAGTCCAAGCTGGCCCGGAGCCTGCGAGATGACGGGCCGGGAATCCGCGAAACACGGACGCGATCCCATCCACAGCTGCGGTTCGACCGGCTCGCCGAGCGCGAATAGTTCGCGCGCCGCGGGCAACACGCGATCGAACTGAATGGGCGTCGGCGTCGCATCGCGTGCAGCGAACTCGACGCCCGTGGTGATGCGAATGCCCTGCTCCATCGGCGCGAAGCAATAACCGTTGTCGGCATCGAGCACCGGACGACTCAGGCTGGCATTTCCTTGCGGGTCGAAAATGCCGGTGATAACCGCGCTTAACCGCCAATGGCAGCTTGATGCCGAGCGGGCCGAGCACGTCCGGCGTCCAGGGGCCAAGCGCTACGACAACGTGGCCGGCATCGAGCGGGCCCTCGGCCGTGTCGACGCGCCAATTCGAGCCGGAGCGATGCAGGGAGCGCGCGTCGCCCGTCAGCACGAGCCCACCTAGCGCCGTAAAGCGCGCCACATACGCCCGCGTCACGGCGAGCGGATTGCTGACGCTCATCGCCCCGGTCCAATGCACCGCGCGGCGAAAGACCGGAGCGAGCGATGGCTCAAGCGCCAAGGCGGCATCGGCGTCGAGCGGCACATTGGCGATTCCCCACTCCCGCGCGAGTGCGAGTTCGCGGGCTTGGCCTGCGAACGAGGCGTCGGTGCGGTAGAGCTTGAGCCAGCCGTTGCGCTTGAAATAGCGCTCGGCGCCAGCCTCGGCGCTCAGTGCCGAATGCTCTTCGACCGCGCGCGCAAACAGCGGCCGCATGAGTCGCGCGGTTTCGATCAACCGCTGAGGCTCCGATGCCGCGCGGAAGGCCATGAGCCACGGCGCGACCGTCGGCAGAAACCCGAGGTGATAGTTGGCAACGGCGGAGCGTTTCAACGCGATGCGCGCCAGCATCGACCAGCCCGACGGAAACGCGGCGGGAAAGATCGTGTTGCCCTCGATGATGCCGGCATTGCCGTAGGACGTGCCCTCGCCCGGGCTGGCTCGGTCGATCAGCGCTACCGATACGCCGCGTTTTGCCAGATGAAGCGCGACCGACGCGCCGACGATCCCGGCTCCGAGCACGATGATATCGGCGTGCGCCAAAGAAAACCCCCGACGGCAGCGATGACGAACACGACTGAACTAGTGGAGCGGATTTGACATTCGCTACCCACCTAGTCGCGAATCGGCGAAGCGAATGTCAGATCCAAAGCTCCACTAGCACTCCTATTTGCTAGTGGATGGAATCTAACACTTGGTGCCCACGCCTGACAGCGGCGATGATCTTTTCGGGGTCTGCGGTCCAGGTGAAAGGTTTGGGATCATTGTTGGTCTGCGCGACGAAGCGGTTGATGGTGGCTTGGAGATCGACAACGCATCGGAAGACACCGCGCTTCAGCCGCTGTTTGGCAAGCTTGGCGAAGAACCCCTCGACGGCGTTGAGCCACGAGCACGAGGTCGGCGTGAAGTGGAAGGCGAAGCGAGGGTGCCGGTCGAGCCATTGACGCACCTTTGGATGTTTGTGGACGGCGTAGTTGTCGAGGATCACGTGCACAGACTTTCTGACCGGCACTTGCGCCTCAATGGCATTGAGGAAGCGAATGAACTCCTGGTGGCGATGGCGCTGCATACATCGGCCAATGACTTTGCCTTCGAGCACGTCGAGAGCAGCGAACAGCGTCGTTGTTCCATGGCGCTTGTAGTCGTGGGTCATCGTGCCGGCGCGGCCTTTCTTCATCGGCAGGCCGGGCTGGGTGCGGTCGAGGGCCTGGATTTGCGATTTCTCATCGACCGAGAGCACGATGGCATGGGCGGGCGGATCGACATAGAGCCCGACAACATCGCGCAGCTTGTCGATAAACTTCGGGTCGGTGGAGAGCTTGAACTGCTGGACCCGGTGCGGCTGGAGACCATGCTGGCGCCAGATGCGTCGCACGGAACTTGCGCTGATGCCGACAGCTTTCGCCATCATGGTGGCGGTCCAATGGGTCGCCTCGGCGGGCGGATCGGTGTGGGTGAGCACGACGACACGCTCAGCAATATCCGACCCAAGTGGCGGAATGCGCGAAGGTCGCGTCTTATCGCGCAGCAGACCGTCGTAACCAGCCTGCACAAAGCGCTCTTGCCAGCGCCACACACAGGTTTTCGACTTGCCGGTCTGGCGCATAATCTCATTGGTGCCGACGCCGTCCGCGCTCAACAGGACGATCTCGGCCCGCCAGACATGCTTATGCGGTGCGTTGCGATCCCGCGCCAGTGCCGCCAGGCGGCGGCGATCAGCGGGTTTGAGAGTGATGGAAATTCCCGTTCGCATGCGGCAAACTCGCACGTATCAAGTCCGCCGGGAATCCCTTCCGGGACTCAAATGTCAGGTTCGATCCACTAGTGGTCCTTTGATTCTAACATTCGCAAGATAGCCTGCCGAACCGGGATGCGAATGTTACAATTGGACCACTAGCCGCGTTGCAGCCGGTAGCGCGCCAATGGGATCAAGTCCAGTGTCCCTGTTCCGACGTTCGCGAGCGTTTGCGGCATGCTCTCAAGCGAACTTCGGACTCCAACGGATATCGGCAAATTTCTGATTCTAATGTTGTTTTTGGATTTGAAATGCCGACGCGAGTACGCCCATCGGGGTCGCCCAAGCGGCACGTCTTGCCGGGTCGCGTTGCTCGGTCCGGAACGGCGTGTTAGGCGAACCATGAATGTTGGAGAGCGCCGTGAATCGCCCGCTCGTCATCGCCCCATCGATCCTCGCCGCCGACTTCGCGAAATTGGGCGAAGAGGTCCGAGCGGTTGACGCCGCCGGCGCCGACTGGATCCATGTCGACGTCATGGACGGCCATTTCGTGCCCAACATCTCCATCGGGCCCGATATCGTGAAGGCGATCCGGCCGCACACCAAGAAGCCGTTCGACGTCCATCTGATGATCGCGCCGTGCGATCCGTATCTTGAGGCGTTTGCCAAAGCCGGGTCCGACATCATCACCGTCCACGTCGAGGCGGGTCCGCATATTCACCGCTCGCTCCAAGCCATCCGTGCGCTCGGCAAGAAGGCGGGCGTGACACTTAACCCAGGCACGTCAATCGACACGATCGAGCCTGTCATCGATATGGTCGATCTGATCCTCGTCATGTCGGTCAACCCAGGCTTCGGCGGGCAGAGATTTATCCAGAGCGCACTGGAAAAGGTGCGCAAGCTGCGCGTCTTGGCGGCCGGCCGGCCGATCGACATCGAGATCGACGGCGGTATCACGCCGGACGTTGCACCCGAGGCCGCGCGCGCCGGCGCAAACGCTTTCGTTGCCGGCTCCGCCGTGTTCAAGGACCGTACGCCTGATTCTTATCGCGCCAACATCATGGCGATCCGCAATGCCGCTGCATTTGCACGCGGGGAGGCTGCGTAATGGGCATCTTGGTCGAAGGTCAGTGGCGCGATGAGGAGCTTACGCAGGAGGCGAGCAAGACCGGCGAGTTCTTGCGCGCGGACAGCGGTTTCCGCGATCGCATCACGGCCGACGGGTCGTCGGGCTTTCCGGCCGAGGCCGGACGCTATCACCTCTACGTCGCGCATGGCTGCCCTTGGGCACATCGCACGCTGATCTACCGTGCGCTCAAGAAACTCAATGGCGCCATCACGGTGGCCTACGCGATACCGGGCCTCAAGCAGCAGGGCTGGACGTTTGAAGACAACCCCAAGTTCCCCGACTGCACGCCGGACCGGGTCAACGGCTTTCACTATCTGCATGAGGCCTACACCGCCACCAATCCGCGCTACACCGGCAAAGTCACGGTGCCGACGCTGTGGGACAAGAAGACCGGCCGCATCGTAAACAACGAGTCGTCCGAGATCATCCGCATGCTTAACAGCGAATTCGATGCACTCGGCGCCGATCCGACGGATTTCTATCCAAAACCGCTCCGCGCCGATATCGATCGCATCAACGAGCGCATCTACTCAACCGTCAACAACGGCGTCTATCGCTGCGGCTTTGCCCGATCGCAAGCCGCCTACGAGGCCTCCTATGACGCGCTGTTTGCCACGCTCGACGAGCTTGAAGCGCGCCTCGGACGCCAGCGTTATCTGGTTGGCAATCAGATCACCGAGGCGGACTGGCGCCTGTTTCCGACGCTTGTGCGCTTCGATGTGGCGTATTTCTCGCTGTTCAAGTGCAACCGCAATCGGATCGCCGATTTTCCAAATTTGCAGAACTACATGCGCGAGCTTTATCAGGTACCCGGCATCGCCGAGACTGTGAAGGCGCGCTATTACGTCATCAATTACTATTCGATTGCGCGCGTCAATCCGACCGGCATCATCCCCAAAGGCACGCCGGTCGATTACCGGCAGCCGCACGACCGCGCGCGCTTCGCGGCGTGACAATTAAGCCGCAGCCCAGATCGGGGTCAGCAAGTAGCCCGCACGAGCGCAGCGACACGGGGAGTGCTCGACCGGCTCGCTTCCGATTGCAGAGGAACTGGAGAAATGGGAACGGCACGCTTTGACGCTGCGGATTATCTCGGCACAAAGAACGCGCAAGTCGAATACATCACGGCGGCGTATGAAACCGGTGACCCTGAATTTATCCGAGACGCCTATAATCTTGTCGCCCGAGCCCGTGGCATGATCCGGATTGCCGCAGAGACCGGATTGAGCCGGGAAAGTCTGTACAAGGCGCTCGGCGAGAAGGGCAATCCCGAGTTTGGCACAGTGATGCGGATTAACCGAGCCCTGGGTATCACACTATCAGCGCATCTTGCTAAACCAAGGCGCCTGAACGTGCGGAAGGTTACAAAGCACCGCCGTTAGATTGATCGAGGCTTTTGATGATTCCGCGTTATACCCGCCCGCAGATGGCGGCGATTTGGTCGCCGCAGACGCGCTTTCGCATCTGGTTCGAGATCGAAGCGCACGCCGCCGACGCTATGGCCGACATCGGCTTGATTCCCAAAGAGGCGGCGAAAAAGATCTGGACGAAGGGCCAAGCCGCGCAGTTCGACACGGCGCGCATCGACGAGATCGAGCGCGAGGTCAAGCACGACGTCGTCGCCTTCCTGACCCATCTCGCCGAGATCGTCGGACCCGAAGCGCGTTTCGTGCACCAGGGAATGACGTCGTCCGACGTGCTCGATATCTGCCTCAATGTTCAGCTGGTGCGCGCGGCCGACATCCTCATCGCCGACGTGGACGCCCTCACCACTGCGCTCGAACGGCGGGCGCGCGAATACAAATTCACGCCGACGATCGGCCGCTCTCACGGCATCCATGCCGAGCCGACAACGTTTGGGCTCAAACTCGCCGTCGCTTTCGCCGAATTTGCCCGCGCCAGAAAACGTCTAGAGGCCGCGCGACAGGAAGTCGCAACCTGCGCCATCTCGGGTGCGGTCGGCACTTTCGCTCAAGTCGATCCGCGCGTCGAAGCCCACGTCGCCCGCGCCATGGGACTTGCGATCGAACCGATCTCGACCCAGGTCATCCCGCGCGACCGCCATGCCATGTATTTCGCCACGCTCGGCGTCGTCGCCTCGTCGATCGAGCGGCTCGCCACCGAAATTCGCCACTTGCAACGCACCGAAGTTTTGGAGGCGGAGGAGTACTTCTCCGAAGGGCAGAAGGGCTCGTCCGCCATGCCGCACAAGCGTAATCCGGTGCTGTCGGAGAACCTCGTCGGGCTGGCGCGCATGGTGCGTGCCTACGTGATCCCGGCGATGGAGAATGTGGCGCTCTGGCACGAGCGCGACATCTCGCACTCCTCGGTCGAGCGCATGATCGGCCCCGACGCGACGGTGACGCTCGATTTCGCGTTGAGCCGGCTCGCCGGCGTAATCGAGCGGCTGATCGTCTATCCGGAGAACATGCGCAAGAATCTCGACCGGCTCGGCGGCCTGGTCCATTCGCAGCGTGTGTTGCTCGCGCTCACCCAGAAGGGCGTGGCGCGCGAGGACGCCTATCGCATGGTCCAGCGCAACGCCATGCGAGTCTGGCGTGGCGAAAGCGACTTCCTCGCCCTGCTCAAGGCCGATGATGAAGTGCGCAAATATTTGAGCGACAAGGAACTCGCCGCCAACTTCGACGACGATTTTCACTTCGCGCAGGTCGACACGATCTTTCGCCGCGTATTCGGCCGCGCCTAAGCCCTGACGCGTTCGCGGCTCTCGCGCGCACCCGCTGTCGCCATCCGGCCGGCGGCGATATCGGCCAGCATCGGCAGCGTGATGACGAAGAACTCCGCGCCTTCAGCCGAGCGCAGCGTCTTCGTCTCGGCGCCGTTGGGTATGAATATGTAGGTGCCCGTGCCGCAGGGCCTTCCGTCGTATTCGAAAGAGCCGGCGATGCAGTACCGCAGCTCCGCGTCCTCCTGAACGCCGGAGGCAAGCGCGGCACCCGGCTTAAGCCGCACAAAGCTGAGGCCGGTGCGCGCCTCGCTGAACGTGCCGAGGTGCTTGATCTCAACGCCCGGATGCTTGCGGTCCGGCCAATAACGCGCGTTGTCGGCCAGCATCATCACCGGATCGCGATAGCGCGGCGGCGGAAAGACCAGGCCTCGACCTTCGTGCTCTTCCCAAATCGCTTCATAGGAATCGCGGTTCTTCGGCGAGCCGTCCGGCTTGAATCCCTTGTAGACGCCGTTCTCGAATTTGCCGCCGGCCTTGATGAGCTTGTCGTACGTGGCGTTCATTTCTTCGTTGCTTAGAAGCCGCTCGCCGCTCGCGCCCTGGAATTGCAGGACCAGGCACGCGCATTCGCCTTCCTGCTTCTGCGGGCCGTAATAGGAGCCCTCAGGAAAATAGCCGACCTCCCCGGCCGCCAAATCGCCGTGGCCGGTGCTCTGAACGCCGGACAGCGTGTAGCGGATCTGATCGAAATTGTGCCGGTGACGGGGTGTGAAATAACCGTCCGGCACGATCGAAAGCGAATATTCCATGGTCACGCCGGGAAGCCCCGTCTCGAGCGGCAGCCGCTTGCGGCGGATCATATGCACCCGCCCGCGCCGGACCTCCTCGAACGGCATCTGATTGGTGTCGCAGACGACAACATGCGGCATGATGGGCCCTCCGGAATTATTTTGGACGCCATTCTCACTACGAGGCCGGCAACGATACGTCCAAGACATAATATCAATACGCTTCATGCCGCATCGGCATAATTTGCATCAGCCGGACACACGGCGACGCTGGCCGGCCGCCGATGCCGGCGGCTTGCCCCATATCTTGCCGTCGGCCAACCCTTGGAAATGCGTGCGCAAGATTTCGAGCACTGCGGCGACCGCGCGGCTCGATCGCTGATCGCGCCAACAAGCCAAACTCAGAGTCCAAGGAATGTCGAGATCGACGAGGCGGATCGCCAAAACCTCGCCGCTTTGCAGCTGATGATAGATCGCGCTGTAGGGCAGGATCGTGTAGCCGTGCCCGGCGGCGACCAGCGCGCGAGTGGTGATCATACCGTCGGTTTGAATGGCGACATTGAGCCGGCCTCGCCCGAGCGCCCGCTCGATCAGGAGCCGCAAAGCGTGCGCCTCGTTCGGCAGGATGAAAGGTAGCCCGTCGAGACGCGGCTTCCTGCCAAGCTCGATGAGCTGACGCGAGCGCGGCGGTCCAACCAGATACATTGCCTCGATCAAGAGCGGATGGACTTCGATTGCCTTGTGCGGCGGAGGATTGTGCATCAAGCACAGCATCAGTCCGTGGTTGAGAAGCTGCTCGAAGATCAGACGGCTGAACCCTTCGACGAAATCAAGCCGCAGCCGCGGATAACGCGACGTGCATTCACGCGTCAGAAGCGGAGCGATGAATTCGCTCACCGCCGGACTGACGCCGATCGCGAGCGTGCCGCCGAGATCGGAGGCGCAAGCGCGCACATCGTCCAGCGTGTTCGACACCTGGCGCAGCAGCGGGTAGGCCCGGTCGAGCAGCAACTGCCCGGCATCGGTCAATTCAAGATGCTGCCCCGCACGTACGAAAAGCCGCATGCCGATCTCGGCTTCGAGCTTCTGAACCTGGCGGCTGAGAGCGGGTTGGGCTACCCGCAGGTGCACCGACGCCTTGGAAAAGCTGCGCGCCTCCGCGACCCGAACGAAATAGCGCAGCGTCTTGAACTCCACGCGACCTCCATGCCGATCCGGCATAAAACAAATGAGTTTTATATCTTAGACGGAGCCCGGGGGGCCGCCTAGTCTCCACCCCCTCGCCGGGGCGCCTTGGTGCCACAACGTGCGGCCGAGAGATTGAACGGGGAGGATGAGGATGGCGGCCCAAGCGGCGTACTTCATGGCGCCCGGCGTCAGCACGATTTCGCGCATCGCCCAATCCATCGGCACGGGCTTACGGTGCGTCGCGGCCCTGGCATTGACAGTCGCCCTTCGCGCTGGCTCTGCCGAACGCGGCACATGCGGAGACGAGCCTCGCCGTCGCGAAAGTCGCCAACGACTTCGCGTTGATCATGGGCGACTACGGCAACAAGCTTGGCATTTTCAAGCGCAACGGCGTCACGCCTGAGATTTCGCTCATCACTCAGGCGCGCATGGTGCAGGCGACCGTCGCGGGCTCGATCGAGGTCGCGCTCGCCTCGGGCGCGACGCTCGCTTTTGCGGCCAAAGGCGCGCCGCTCAAGGCAGTCGCAGCGCTGTCCGGCCCGCTGACGATTCTCGTGCTCGTCGTTCGGCCTGACAATTCGGTTCCCACCATGGACGCGCTGCGAGGCCACACCGCCGCCGTGACAAATCTTGGCTCGCTGACCGACTGGGCGGTGTCTCAGATCGCCATCAGCAAGGGCTGGGACACGAGTGAGATCAAGCGCGTGGCCGTCGGCGACACTCCGGCGCGGGTCGCGGCGCTGCGAACCGGAAACGTCGATGCGGCGGTGATCGATATTGCGGCGGCGCTCGACCTCGAAGAGCGCGGCGAAGCAAAAATCCTGGTGAACTTCGGCGACCTGATTGCGAATTTCCAAAATCAGATCATCTACGCGTCCGACAAAGCCATCGCGGAAAAACCCGACGCCGTCCGCGCGTTCGTCAAAGGCTGGTTCGAGACCGTCGATTACGGACGCCATCACAAGCCCGAAACCGTGGCATTCACGCAGCAAGTCACTCGGCGTCCGCGAGAGCGTCGCGACGAAGGTCTACGACCGGCTCATGCTGTCGAATTTCTTCTCGACCGACGGCCGCATTGATCCAAAAACGCTGACCGCGATGGCCAAGAGCTTCGTCGAGCTCAAGCTGCTGCCGAAGGAAGAGGACTTGTCGCGCTTCGTGACTGAGCGGTTTTTACCGGCGAAAAACTAACTCACGGAGGGAACTGGTAGCTCGCGCTGTTGTGGGGCGCGTCACGGACGCAAGTCGACCATCGGGCCAAGCCGTTGGTGTGAACAAAATCCGGAAATGAACGGCGACTACTCGATCACCTCGTCGGCGGTGGCCAGCAGCGCCTGCGGTACGCTCAGTCCGAGTGCCTTAACGGTTTTGAGGTTGATGACCAATTCGAATTTGGTCGGCTGCATAACGGGAAGATCAGCGGGCTTTTCGCCTTTTAGGATTCTCGCGGCATAAACAGCAGCCTGACGGTATGCATCGGCGATGCTTGAACCATAGCTGATCAGTCCGCCGGCATGGGTGAATTCACGCCACGGATAGATCGTCGGTATTGCGTAACGTGCCGCCAAAGCGGCGATGAGATCGTGTCGATCGGTGAAGTACGGGTCGCTTGCGAGCAAAAGCCCGTTGCCTTGCCGCCTCGACATTGTGGCGAAAGCAGCTTCGATCTCAGCGGGGGTGCCCGCCGTGAACAGGTCTATCGCAAGCGCGAGTTTGCCGGCCGCCGTTTGCGTCTCCTGAACCTGCTGCGCAAGGCTCGAATTGTTCGGGTTCGCCAGCATGAAAAACGTCTTTGCCTGTGGCACGAGCTCGTGCAGGATTCCGAGCATTTTCGGCCGAAGCTCGGACGACATCATCGTCACGCCGGTAACGTTTCCGGCGGGGCGACTCAGGCTTGGCACGAGGCCGACAACGACAGGATCGTCGGCCGTTACGAAGACGATCGGAACCTTTGATGTCGTCGCTTTCGCGGCCCGGTCGACAGCGGTGCCCACGACGATAATCACGGCCGCACCTTTGCCGATAAGCTCGTTGGCAAGCGCCGGAACTCGATCGTAGTGTCCCTCAGTCCATCGCGCGGCGAACGTCATTGTCTTGCCGTCAACGAAACCGGATTTGGCGAGTCCGCTTTGAAGTGCCGGCAAGTAGGCATTTTCGCCGTCGCGCGATCGGCCGCTGATAAAGGCCACGACTGGCATTGCCGATGGTTGGGCCTTCGAGGCGAGCGGCCATGCGAGAGATACACCGCCTAAAAGCGTGATGAACTCGCGGCGTTTCACTCGATCACCTCGTCAGCGGTCGCGAGCAACTGTGGTGGAATGTGAATGTCGAGCAATTTTGCCGTCTTGGTATTGACCGCGAGCTCGAGTTTGACCGGGAACTGAACCGGAAGCTCGCTGGCTTTCTCTCCCTTCAAAATCCTGTCTACGAAAGTCGCCGCCCTTCGGAAATTATCGTTGATGTCGTTACCATAAGACAAAAGGCCGCCGGCTTCGGCATAAGCACGAATGACGTAGAGAGAGGGCAATCGGTATTTGGACATGATAGCGGCAATCTCGCTCACCTGGCCGCTGACAAAGGCGCTGGGCATCGGAACAACTGCTGTGGCAGAGCTCTGTGTCTGCGATGCACAAAAGGTCTCAAGCTCGGCTAGATCTGCAATCTGAGGCGCGATCACTTCCACGCCGAAGGAGGGAGCAAGCGACCTGAAAGATTTTAGGTAAATCTCCGCATAAGGTGTCGATGCCGGGTTGAACGGGACCGCAAGCCTCGTCAGTTGCGGCGAAACGCTCTTTAGTAGTTCGATCCACTTGCCCGCCATCGAGGCTTCGAAATTGGCAAGTCCCGTCGCGTTGCCGCCTGGTCGCGGCAGGCTGGCGACAAAGCCTTGGGCCACCGGATCGACGACCTGAACGAAGACGATCGGGATCGTGTGGGTCTGTTGAAGGAGCGCCACCGTGGTGGGAGAGGCCGATGACACAATCACGTCGGGGCGAGATGCCACGATATCTCTTGCTGCTTGCTCTACGCGCTGACGGTCGGTCCCAGGCCAGCGAGGGCTCAACCTGACGTTCTGGCCATCAGTCCAACCGAGTTTCGCCAGCGCGTCCCGGAATGCGTTAAAGAGTATCTGACCCTCGCCATTCCCCTCTTGATAAAGCATGTCGACGGCCACTTGTCTCAGGCCTGCTTGTTCCGCGTGAGCGCACAGCGGCCATCCTGCGGCACCCGCAGCAACAACAAGAAAGTCGCGCCGTTTCATTCGATCACCTCGTCGGCGGTGGCGCGCAATGTCGGTGGTACGGTCAGACCCAGTGCCTTCGCGGTCTTGAGGTTGATGACCAACTCGTATTTCGTTGGAGCCTGCACCGGCAAATCAGCCGGCTTCTCGCCCTTCAGGATGCGATCGACATAGCCGGCTGCTTGCCTATATTGATCGATGAAGTTCGGTCCATATGAAATCAATCCACCGCTCAGAACAAAGGAGCGTTCCAGATAGACCGCAGGCAGCTTATACCGGGCAGCAAGCGCGATGATCAGAGGGCGATGAAGCGCCGACAATGCGCTCGCCGTCAGAATGAGACCCCCATTCGGGGTGCTGGCGAAAGCGGCGATGGCTCGCTCGATCTCGGGCGCGGTGGTCAAGTTGATCGGGCTGACGTCCACGCCGACCGACGGCGCCACTGACTGGATCACAGCGAACTGGCCGATCCCCGCGGCAATAGCAGGATCGCGAAGGACGCCCACTCGCGTCACGCCTGGCGCGATTTGCTTGAGCACCTCCAACCATTTTCCACACAAACTGTATTCGAACATCATAAAGCCCGTGGCATTGCCGCCTGGCCGCGACAAACTAGCGACGAGGCCGGTACCGACCGGATCGGGCACGATCGCGAATACAATCGGCACTGTACGGGTTGCTTGCAGCATCGCGGCCAAACCCACATTGCCGCCGGTGAGAATGACATCGGGCGCGAGTGCAACCAGCTCCATCGCGTATTTGCGGGCGTCGCCGGCATTGCCTCCGGACCAGCGGGCGTCGACGCGCAGGTTTTGGCCTTCAGTCCAGCCCAATTGGTGCAAGGCCTGCAGGAATACCGCGAGGCGCGCCTTCGCGTCCGAATCGTCCGGAGCGCTCGCCGTGAGCACACCGATGTGCTGCAAGCGTTCCGCTTGTTGCGCGCGGGCCACAAGCGGCCAGGTAGCTGCTGCGCCACCTAACCCTGCTATGAACTCGCGGCGCCTCACTCAATCACCTCATCGGCGCGGCCGAGTAAGGTGATTGGGAACGTAAGACCCAAAGCTCTCGCTGTCTTGAGATTGATGACGAGTTCGACTTTTGTGGATTGCTGCACTGGCAGATCACTCGGCTTCTCACCGTTGAGAATCCGTCCCGCGTAGATACCAGCCAGGCGCTGCGCGTCATCGCTGCTGGTTCCATAGCTCATCAGGCCACCAGCGGTTACGAAGCGACGAAAGTGATAGATAGCCGGCACCGCCAATTGCGCGGTGTGAGCAACAAGTTGCTCACGTCGAGTGTCAAAAAGGATATCCGCCTCGTTGAGGAACGCGTCGATCGACTTTTCGCGGAAGCCTGCAAATGCCGCATCGATCTCATGATCATTGGTGGCGTTCATCACGACAAGTTGCAACCCCAAAGCCCGCGCTGCCGCCAGAACATCTGCTAATTCGGACTGAGAACCTGCGTTGGAGGGGTTGGCAAGGAAGCCAAATACTTTGGCTTTGGGCACGAGCTCGTGGAGCAACTCGACCCGCTTTCCCCCCAACTCGCCGATCAGAAAGCTAATCCCCGTTACGTTGTTGCCAGGATGATTGAGGCTCGGAACAAGTCCGAGCTTGATTGGATCACCGCCGGTTGCGAAGACGATCGGAACCGTCGATGTCACCGCCTTGGCCGCGAGTGCGGACGCTGCACCTTGCGTGGCGAAGATGATAGCCGCGCCGTGATTCACCAGCTCGGCTGCAAGTGCTTGGAGGCGCTCAACGCGGTTGTTGGCCGCACGCGTTTCGATCGTCACATTCTTACCTTGAATATAGCCGGACTGTTTCAAGCCTTGGAGGAAAGGGACTAGACTTGCCTGGCTGTCCTCAGGACCGCCTACGACGAGATAGCCAATCACTGGCATCGCCGTTTGTTGAGCGCGGGTTGCCAGCGGCCATGCGAGAGATACACCGCCTATAAGCGTGATGAACTCGCGGCGTTTGATTTGATCGCTCACTCGATCACCTCGTCGGCGCGCGCAAGCAGCGTCGGCGAAATATCGAGGTTAAGCGCACGCGCGGTTTTGAGGTTGATGACTAGTTCGAATTTGGTTGGCCGTTGTACCGGCAGATCGCCCGGCTTTTCACCCTTGAGGATGCGAGCGACGTAGCCGGCAGCATTACGCACCTGATCGAGCAGATCAGGTCCATAAGTCATCAGCCCTCCGGCGCGTACCTGATCTTTTCCGGCCCCATAGACCGCCGGCAGGCGGTAATTTGCCGCGAGTTGGGCAATTAGCGCCTGATTGGCCCTAGTGACCGGGCCCGGCAATACGACAAGGCTGCCTTTTGGCTCGCGCGCGAAATCCCCGAGCGCGCGCTCGATACCTGCCGCATCGATAACCGGCGTTGGAGCAATCCGTATCCCGATACTCGGTGCCATGCTCTCAATGGTGTGGAAGTAACCGCGCCAAGTCGGGTTCTCCGGGTCCAATATGACCATTGCTCGGTCGACGTTGGGCGCAACATCTTTGAGCAGTTGCAGCCATTTGCCCGCCATAGAAAAATCCTGATTGGCGAAGCCCGTGATGTTACCGCCGGGATGCGCCAAACTCTTGATGAACCCGTCGCCGACTGGATCGGAGACCCGGTAGAACACGATCGGAATAGTTTGGGAACGCTGCTGCAATGCCTGTAAGGTGGGCGTGTTGGTGGCCACGATCACGTCTGGCGCGAGCCCGACCAACTCGGCCGCGTAGGTACGATAACGGGCGGTGTCGTTTGCCCCGAAGCGATGCTCGAAACGGATATTGCGGTCAGCCGCCCAGCCGAGTTGCTGCAACTTTTGTTGGAAGGCGGTAATGAAAGGTGTAGCTTCGCGATCGTCTTCGGCGAAGGAGTGGAGCACGCCGACAAGTCGAACCCGATCACCCTGCTGCGCTCGCACTGCGAGCGGCCATGCCATCGTGGCGCTGCCAAGCGCAGCCAGCATTTCACGCCGTCGAATAGTGATCGTCATGGGCCCCTCACGTACGAGGTCGCCAGAGCAATTAAACATAACGATATCACGCTTTCGAGCCGGGTTGTGTGACGAGGGTCATACACGGGATTCCGCGTTCTAGACTTCCAGACTAAGGGCCTGGAGTCCGGAAATAGGTCCAAAAGCGCCGATTTCACTGTGTCGGCGGATGTCCGGTCAGTGGGTCATCCGCACATGTCGCTTCGGTGTTGAAGGCGTCAGGATACTCATTATTCAGGCTCCCAAACTGGTGGCCTTAAATGGTGCGGCACGTACCGGGCCGGCGTCACGGAAGCGGCCGTTACGGCAATTGCGGCAGACCAAACCCCATGGCATGTGTCGCCCAATGGCGGCACGGGAAACCATACTGGTCTTCGATTCAGGCCTCGGCGGGCTTACCGTCTATCGCGAGATCGCGGCAGCACGGCCGCACGCCGATTTCCTTTTTGTCGCCGACGACGCCGCGTTTCCCTACGGAGCGCTGGCGGAGACCGTGCTCGTTGCCCGTGTTCTCGATCTGATGAGCCGACTGATCGAAACGCACCAGCCCGACCTCATCGTCATCGCCTGCAACACTGCCTCCACCATCGTGCTCCCCGACTTGCGGAAGACGTTCACGGTGCCGTTTGTCGGTACCGTCCCGGCGATCAAGCCGGCATGCGCGTCGTCCGTCACGCGCCGTGTCTCCGTCCTCGGCACCGAGGCGACGGTCGCGCGCGAATATACGCGTGCGCTGATCCGCGACTACGCCAACGATTGCCAAGTGACGCTGGTCGGATCGAAAACACTCGCCGGTTACGCGGAAGCCGAGCTCGCCGGCGCGCCAGTCAGCGATGCGCGGATCAGCGCCGAAATCGATCCCTGCTTTCTCGACGATGGCGCGCGCACGGACACCATCGTGCTGGCCTGCACACACTATCCTTTGCTGATCGACCGGCTGCGCAAACTCGCTCCGTGGCCGGTGAATTTCCTTGACCCGGCGCCCGCCATCGCTCGGCGGGTCACCGACCTCCTCGGCGTCGTGCCACCCTCGCCGGCAAAACACGGGACCGCACGAGCCATTTTCACCTCCGGGCGGGCACCCGTATCGGTGCTGGCGCGCTTCGGCATTGATGCGCAACCGGCCACGTCGAACGCCGGCTGAAATCTGCCTAATTGCAGGTCAGACGTTGCATCGAATTTCGTCTGTGCCCGCTATCGAGCCGGCGCTAGATTTTGCGTGCCGGCAGTCGGAATTTGCATCGGGGACACTCAGATGACGATGGCCGTTCAGACCGCACGCGTCGCTTGGTATTCGAACCGTTGGAACCAGCTCATCCTTGGCATCATTGCCATGATGGCGATCTCCAGTCCGCAATATGTCTGGACGCTGTTCACCGGCCCGCTCAATCAAAAACTTGGAACCACGCTTGCGGAAGTGCAGTGGACATTTTCATTGTTGATCATACTGCAGACCTGGTTCTCGCCGTTCCAAGCCTATCTGGTCGATCGTTTTGGTCCACGCATGCTGATCTCGATCGGCGCGCTGCTGTCCGGCGGAAGCTGGGTCCTGTCGTCGGCCGCCAACAGCCTTTGGGCACTCTATCTGGCGTATGGCGTGCTCGGCGGATTCGGCACCGGCATCATCTACGTCGGCATCATCGGATTGATGGTGCGCTGGTTTCCCGACCGTCGCGGGCTTGCGACCGGGCTTGCCGCGGCCGGATACGGCTTCGGGGCCATTTTCACCAGCTTCCCGATCGACAGCATGATCAAAAGCTCCGGCTATGCGCATACCCTTCTGGTGTGGGGCATCATTCAAGGGGTGATCGGGATTGTCGCGGCGCAATGGCTGCGCATGCCGCCTGAGAACTCTCAGGTCGAAAGCGCAGCGCCGGCCGCCGCCATCGCCGCGCGGCAGACCCGCCGCAGCTACTCACCGGCTGAGATGCTGAAGAGCCCGATTTTCTATCTGATGTTCATCATGATGAGCATGATGTCGACCTCGGGCCTCATGGTCGTTTCCAACGTCGGGCCGTTCGCCAACGACTACAAGGTTGCGCAAGTGCTGGTGCTCGGCATGGCGGCGTTGCCGCTGTCATTGACGATCTCGCGCTTCACCAACGGACTCACCCGGCCGTTCTTTGGTTGGGTCTCCGACCACATCGGCCGCGAGATGACGATGGCGCTCGCCTTCTCGCTGGAGTGCGTCGCCATCCTGATCCTGTTTGCGTTCATCAACCAGCCGGCGCTCTTCGTGGTGCTGACCGGGCTGGTGTTCTTCGGCTGGGGCGAGATCTTTTCGCTGTTCCCCTCGACCCTCACCGACACGTTCGGGCCGAAATATGCCGCGACGAACTACGGCTTTCTCTATATCGCGCAGGGCGTCGGCTCGATTCTCGGCGGCCCGGCGGCGGCGTTCCTCAAGCAGTACACGGGAAGCTGGACCGCCGTTTTCGTCGTCGTCGCAGTCCTCGACGCGGTTACCGCGGTGCTCGCGATCACCGTCCTGTTGCCGATGCGGCGCAAGCACTTGGCGGCCGGATAGGGCGACAAGCTTGGCTACCGTCGCCCCGGTTTGACAGTTTCCCGATTTACCCCTAGAAGCCGCGCACTTCGCGGGCCCCATGTCGCTTAGTCATTGGGCCCGCGCGGTGTTTCGCGACCCGTGGTTTAGGCCGGCGCTTCGGCCCAAAACCTGTCGGTTCCGGACGATGTCCGGTCCAAAGGAGGGCGCGATCCTCAGCCAAAACGGCATGATCCCGAAAAGTGGCCTTCCGGTTTTCGGACCAGATCATGCCCAGACAATCACGAGGACGCGAATGACCAAGCGCCACCAGGCGAAGTACAAGATCGACCGCCGGATGGGACAAAACATCTGGGGCCGGCCAAAGTCACCCATCAACAAGCGCGAATACGGCCCCGGCCAGCACGGACAGCGCCGCAAGGGCAAGCTGTCCGACTATGGCGTGCAGTTGCGCGCCAAGCAGAAGCTCAAGGGCTACTACGCCAATATGTCCGAGCGGCATTTCCACGGCATCTATGACGAGGCGCGACGGCTCAAGGGCGATACCGGCGAACACATGGTCGGGCTCCTTGAACGCCGGCTCGATACGGTGATCTATCGGGCGAAATTCGTGCCCACCGTGTTCGCGGCGCGCCAATTCATCAGTCACGGCCACATCAAGGTGAATGGCAAGCGTGTGACCGTCGCGAGTTACCGCGTGAAGGTTGGCGAGCAGGTCGAGGTCAAGGAAAAGTCAAAGCAGCTCGCGCTGGTGCTCGAAGCAACGGCGCTCGCCGAGCGAGACGTGCCGGACTACATCGATGTCGACCACACAAAGATGACGGCGCAACTGGCCCGCATTCCGACGCTCGGCGACGTTCCCTACCCGGTGGTGATGGAACCGCACCTGGTCGTCGAATATTACTCGCGCTGACGCCGCGGCCGAGTTCAATACGGACTCGGCAACGCTACGGCTCCCAGAGCGGCGAACGGCGGCAGCCACGCGACAATGATTCTGCCAAGTGGCCTCTGCCGTGCTCGCATGGCAAAGGCGGCGATCGGCGCGGCGACGCACAAAACCACCAGTCCGATCCATCCGGCCGTCAATGCCGGACCGCCGCCCATACTTTCAGGGCCTGATCCGACGACAAAACCGGAGACGCCGACCAGCAGCGTGGCGAGAGCAAGATCGACGACGGTGGCGACCACAAGGGCGGCGAGAACCATGGCAACGCCCGCCGCGTCAAAGCGGAGCGGTCAGGCCGACACGTTGTCTTTGACCGGGATGCCCTTCTCTTTGAAGAGCTGCTGCAGTTCGTTCGCCTGGAACATCTCGCGCACGATATCGCAACCACCGACGAATTCGCCCTTCACGTAGAGCTGCGGGATCGTCGGCCAGTTGGAATAGCTTTTGATGCCGTTGCGCAGATCGTCGTTCTCAAGCACGTTCAAGCCCTTATAGGGTACGCCGAGATAATCGAGGATCTGCACGATCTGACCCGAGAATCCGCACATCGGGAACTGCGGCGTGCCCTTCATGAACAGCACGACGTCGCTGCCCTTCACTTCATTTTCGATGAATTGCTCAATGGCCATCGCGATAATCCTTGCCTGAGGCCGCGGGAATACCGGTCTCCCGCGCCGACTCTCGTTCATTTCGAACCTGAATATATGTACCGCAAATCCGGCTCAAAGCCTATGCGATGATTTCATGCCAGCGCGCGAATCTCGCCTGCAGGGCATCGGTCGTCTCCGCCCGGCGAGGGAGTATAAAGTTCTACGGAAGCCCAACGGCAAAGAAGGGTTACCCTCACGAGAATAATTGGCACCCTCGCTTGTTTGTCGTCCAGCAGCAACAGCAGGCAAAGAGGAGCCACCATGCGCGCGATTACGCCGTTAATGGCCATGCTGATCGTCACGCTTATGGCCGGCGCGGCCCGAGCCGAAATCAACTATCCCTGGTGCCTCACCCAGGCTGACGGGCGGATCAGCTGCAGCTTTACGAGCTTTGAGCAATGCCGGTCGGCGTCGATCGGAAAGGGCGCCATCTGCAGCGAAAACCCGCGCTACAAAGGATCAAAGCGCTGATGGCAGATAACGGGCTTGGTTCGGCCGGTCCTACGGGGTGCCGGTCTGCAGCGCTAGCGCATGCAACTTACCGCCCATCTCGGCCTTGAGCGCTTCATAGACGATCTGGTGCTGCTGAACGCGGGACTTGCCGCGAAAGGATTCGGCGATGACGGTCGCTGCGTAATGGTCGCCGTCGCCCGCGAGATCGCGGATCGTCACCTCAGCATCCGGTATGCGCGCCCGGATTAATCGCTCGATATCGTTTGCGGCCATGGCCATGGCGCATCTCCTCGCTAAGCCACGCTTTTCCGGCGAAGCGCACACCTTGGATTACCAGATCATCCTTCAAGGGCAAAGGTAAGGCGGCATGGCCGTGGCGCGGTGGGCGCTGGACGGCAACCATGCGGCCATGCATGTTCCGGCGCGACGAAAACGAGCATCACCAAGGGGTGTCTGAATGTTCAGATTTTTGCTGCTCGCTGGCTTCCTCGTCTCTTCCATTTGCAATTTCGCCCAGGCACAGGAGCCGACGAGGGCGCAGCGGGACGCCATTCGGTCAGCCTGTCGCTCCGACTTCATCGCCCATTGCTCGAGCGTGCAGCCGGGCGGCAAGGACGCGCTCGAATGTTTGCTCCGCAACGAGGGCAAATTGTCGACGTCCTGCAAGACGGCGGTGAGTGCTGTCGCGCCGAGGCCCGAGACGCCGGCGGCAGCGGCCGCGCCGGCGGTGCCGGCCGCGACGCCGGTCGAGACGCCGACCGCATCATCACCGTCCGAACCCGCGCCCAAGGCGGTCGCCACAAAGACGAGCGACGACCAGATCAAAGCGGTCCGGCAAGCCTGCACGCTAAACGACTTCATGGCGCATTGTTCATGGATCGCGCCGAGCAGCCCGGAAGTGTTGCTCTGCCTGAAGGCCAATTCGGCAGACCTGTCGTCGTCTTGCCAGAGTGCATTGCAGTCGGTTCCGGCCGCGGCGACGCCAACTGTAGTCGAAACACCACCGGCCGCCCCGGCCGCCAAACAGCCGGCTTCCGCCAAGAAGCCCGAAGCTACCCGCGCCAGCGCGGCTCAAGCCGCGCCGCAGAAGCCTACCGCAAAGCAGACGAGTGCAATCCGCTCGGCCTGCCGATCCGATTTCATGTCGCATTGCGCGGGCGTTCAGCCCGGTGGCGCCGAAGCATTGCAATGTCTGCAACGCAATGCGGCTGAGTTGTCCAAAGGATGCCAAAGCGCAGTCGCCGCCATCGGCCCGGGTCCAACGCCGGCAGCCACTAAAGCCGGCTCGAGCGAAGCAGCGGCGCTGGCTTCGCCGACTCCGTCGGCAGCCGCGCCGCAAAAGCCTACGGCTGCGCAGACCAGCGCCATCCGGTCGGCCTGCCGCTCCGACTTCATGTCGCATTGCTCGGGCGTGCAGCCGGGCGGCGCTGAAGCGTTGCAATGCCTGCAAAGCCATGCGGCCTCACTCTCAGCAACGTGCAAGACCGCCGTCGCCGCAATCGGCTCGGGCGAGCCCGCCGCCGCGGCGGCCGCGCCGTCCAGCACGCCGGCGACAACGCCCGCCGTCGCGCCGCTGGGTCCGATGCCGCCGATGCGCCCCCGCGAGGCGCTCGCCATCCTGGCGCTCTGCACCACCGAGCAGCGCTCGCTGTGCTCCGGCGTCCCGATCGGCGGCGGGCGTGTCCTCGACTGCCTCGCCGACAACGCGCCGCGCCTGTCGCCCGGCTGTTACGACGCACTCGCGCGCGCGCGCCGATAAGTTCGGCTATGGCTTGCCGGCCATGTAATCTGGCAGCCAGCCTTCGTGGCGTTCGCGCAAAGTGTCGACCGGCACAGGACGCTCCTCGCCGAAAGCAAAGATGCGTCCACCGGTGGCACCCAGGTGCCGGATCGGCACGGACGCGGCCCGCGCCCGCTGCGTGATCGCATCCGCATTCTTGGCGGTAACGATGTATCGGGCCTGATCTTCGCCGAACCAAAAGGCGTGCGGCGCAATCCCCGCCGGGCTTTCCAGAACCGCGCCGATGCCCGAGGCGATTGCCATTTCGGCGAGCGCTATCAGGAGCCCGCCATCGGAGACGTCATGCACCGCCGTCGCCAACCCATCGCGGATCAGCTCGCGGACCAATTCGCCATTGCGGCGCTCGGCAGCAAGATCGACCGGCGGCGGAGCACCCTCCTCCTTGCCGCAGACATCGCGCAGAAAAAGCGACTGGCCGAGCCAACCCTTCGTCTCGCCGACGAGCAGAATGGCCTCGCCCTCCCCTTTGAAGGCAAGCGTCATGGACTTGGTGAAATCTTCGAGGAGACCGACGCCGCCGATGGTCGGTGTCGGCAAGATCGCCCGGCCGTTGGTCTCGTTGTAGAGCGAGACATTTCCCGAAACGATCGGAAAATCAAACGCGCGCGACGCTTCACCGATGCCGCGGATGCACCCGACCAGTTGCCCCATGATCTCGGGCCGCTCGGGATTGCCGAAATTGAGATTGTCGGTCAGCGCCAGCGGCTTTGCTCCGACGGCGCAGAGATTGCGCCGGGCTTCAGCCACGGCCTGCTTGCCGCCTTCGAATGGATCGGCCTCGCAATAGCGCGGGGTGACATCAGCGGTCAGCGCCAGCGCCTTGGGGCCGTCATTGATCCGTACGACCGCAGCATCGCCGCCGGGCCGCTGCACGGTATTGCCGATAATGATGTGATCGTATTGCTCCCAAACCCACCGTTTGGAGCAAAGATCCGGCGAGCCGATCAGCTTTTCCAGCGCGTCGCTCATCGGCATCGGCGGGACGACGTCCGAAGCCAGCACGATCTTGCGCTTTGGTGTTTCAACGAACGGCCGATCGTAGACCGGCGCTTCGTCGCCGAGTTCCTTGATCGGCAGATCGGCCATCACGGCATCGCCGTGCCTGACAACAAAGCGCGTCGTCGGCGTGGTCTCACCGACAACGGCGAAGTCGAGACCCCACTTGCGGAAGATCGCCTCGGCTTCCTGTTCCTTCTCGGGTTTGAGCACCATGAGCATGCGCTCCTGGCTCTCCGACAGCATCATTTCGTAGGCGCTCATGCCGGTTTCGCGGCACGGCACTTTGTCGAGATCGAGCGCGACGCCGAGATCGCCCTTGGCTCCCATCTCGACCGCCGAGCAGGTCAGGCCTGCCGCCCCCATGTCCTGAATGGCGATGACGCAGCCCTTGGCCATGATCTCGAGGCAGGCCTCAAGCAGCAGCTTCTCGGAGAACGGATCGCCGACCTGCACCGTCGGACGCTTTTCTTCGGCGTCGGCGCCGAACTCGGCCGAAGCCATGGTGGCGCCGTGAATGCCGTCGCGCCCGGTCTTCGAGCCGAGATAGACGATCGGCATGCCGACGCCGGATGCTGCGGAATAGAAAATCTTGTCGGTTTCGGCGAGACCAACCGCCATGGCGTTGACCAGAATATTGCCGTCATAGCGGCGATCGAAGCGCACCTCGCCGCCGACCGTCGGCACACCGAACGAATTTCCATAGCCGCCGATGCCGGCGACGACGCCGGAAACGAGCGATCGGGTCTTTGGATTGTTAGGATCGCCGAAGGAAAGCGCGTTGAGGCAGGCGATCGGCCGCGCACCCATGGTGAACACGTCGCGCAAAATGCCGCCGACGCCGGTCGCCGCGCCCTGATACGGCTCGATGTAGCTCGGATGATTGTGGCTCTCCATCTTGAACACGACAGCGAGCCCGTCGCCGATGTCGATGACCCCCGCATTCTCACCCGGCCCCTGGATCACCCAGGGCGCCTTGGTCGGCAGCGTGCGCAAATGGATTTTCGAGGACTTGTACGAGCAGTGCTCGTTCCACATCGCCGAGAAAATGCCGAGTTCGGTGAAGCTCGGGACGCGGCCGATCAGCTTGACCAGACGCTCGTACTCGTCCGGTTTGAGACCGTGCTGCGCAATCAGCTCAGGGGTAATGGCGGGTTCGTTGGAGATCACGGGGTTCATGTAGCGTGCGCCGCGACAGATTTCACCCGTACCGGCCGGATTTCATTCGGCCATCCACGCTTAATTCATGGCCCAGAATAGCCGACTATCCGGCGTCAAGGTGGTTGCGGTCGCTTGATGCGGAAAATCCGATCCCACAATGTGCCGCCGGCATAGCGCCTGCCGATGAAGAAATAGACCACGATCAGGGCGAACAACCCCAAGGCGGGTAAGCCGTGGAGACTGAAGCCAGTATCAGTAATGTCTCCGGTGGCGTAACCAATCAAATAGCCGCCGGCAAAGAATACGGTGAAGAAGTCCAGGATTGACGCGACGACGCGCTTCCAAGTCGCAGCTCGTTCATTCGCGTCCGGCATGGCCGCCCCGGCGTTCTTTGCAGCTAAGCACCATATACTCCCGATACTCCCGGGTCGCTGTCTCGACAGCGAAACAGGAGCCTCACGCCGCTATGGCAAAATGCGCCACAAGCCCCGCGAACAGGCCGCGGCCGTCGGTCCGGCCCATGGCGGCTTCGACGTGATTTTCCGGGTGCGGCATCATACCGAGCACGTTGCCGCGCTCGTTGATAATGCCGGCGATGGCGTTCATTGCGCCATTGTGGTTCCAGTTCGGGTCGATCATGCCGTCCGGCGACGCATAGCGAAACAGCACCCTGCCCTCGCCCTCGAGCCGCGCAATGGTTTCGCCGTCGGCGATGTAGTTGCCTTCGCCGTGGGCGACGGGAATGCGGATAACCTGGCCGGCGTTATAGCCTCGGGTGAACGGCGTATCGGAGCGCTCGACGCGCAAGTAGACGTCGCGGCAGATGAAGCGAAGCTGTGCATTGCGCATCAGCACGCCGGGCAGCAAGCCTGCCTCGCAGGCGATCTGAAACCCATTGCACACCGCGAGCACGAGTCCGCCCTTGGCGGCGAAGGCACGCACCGCGTCCATGATCGGCGCGCGCGCGGCAATCGCGCCGCAGCGCAGATAATCGCCGTAGGAGAAACCACCCGGAATAACGACGAGATCGGTCTTGGCCGGCAACTCGCTATCGGCGTGCCAGACCATCACCGATTCGCGGCCGGAAATAAGTTTGAGTGCGCGCGCCATATCGCGCTCGCGATTGATACCGGGGAAAACGACAACGGCGGATCTCATCAAGCGTCCTTCAATCAAATGCCGTCCGAACCAAGCTCGGCGCGAGCCCAGCGCAGGACAAGATCGCCGTTGAGGAATTTCAGCGCCTCGCGTTGCGCGCTCGACAGATCGCCGTGGTCGGCGGTGACCGTCGCAACCACCACATCGCATTTGTCGTTGAAGGCGATCGCGGCTGCCGCACCCGTCGGCTGATAGGGGCCCGTTACAGTAAACACCCGGCTGCGCCCCGTCATCCAGCCGACGGCAACCTGCCGGCCTTCGTCAAGGCCAGCGAATTGCGGCCCGACCAGATCGATGTCACCGACGCGATCGAGCTCGGCGTCATCGTAGACGCCGCGACTGCAATTGCAGAAGCCGATCTTCGCTCGCAGGAAAAGGTTCACAGTCTCGCCGCACGCGTCCGCACCGCATTGAAACGCGCGCCCGGTGCCCCACTGATCGATCGGAAACGGCCACTTGACCTCGATCCAGTGCGGGTGCGGTGCACGGACCGGCGCACCGCTCGAAGCCAGACCGTCGCCCCCGACACCGCCGCCGAGGACGACGATCAATGGCAAAGCCCTGACGGCGGCGGCGATCATCCGGTGACCTCGATCCGGTAATTCTCGATGACGGTGTTCGCGAGCAACTTTTCGGCCGCGCTCTTGAGTGCCGCCTCGGCGCCGGCACGGTCCGCGCCCTCGATCTCGATGTCGAACACCTTGCCTTGACGCACGCTCGTCACCCCGCTCACACCCAGCGATTTCAGGGCGCCTTCGATCGCTTTGCCTTGGGGGTCAAGGATACCCGACTTCAGCGTAACGGTGACACGCGCTTTCATGGGGCACTTTTGTCAACAAAGGATCGTTTAGAGATGGCTATCTCGCGACGCTACCTCAATATGGTTAAATCGAGGCCACCGCAACCGGACAAGGGCCGTGCCGCCGCTAATGCACCGGCTCTTTGGCCCGTTCGAGCATCCGCCCGTAACCCTCGATCCGGCCGCTCTCGCCGATAAGCCGCATCGCCGCCCAGAACGCCGCCTGCGTCGACGAGACGACGGGAATGCCGTGGTGAGCTTCAAGCGGTCGTGCGACGCCGAGCGTGCGCAATCCGCCGCAGGAGATCAGAATTCCGTCGGCGCCGGGCGCCTTTTCGACCGCCGCATCGCTCAACGCGATAATATCGGCCTCGCTCTTCTTCCCGGGCCCGCCAAACTCGAGAATGTTGAAGCATTCGAGCGCCAGCACCTCGATGCCCGCCGCCGTCAGCAGCTCCTTCAAGCGCTGGTTCACGACATCCGTGTAAGCCGTAGCAACAGCGACACGATTCGCTCCGACCTCACGCAGCCCGTCGACAATAGCCTCACTCATGGTGCTCACCGGCAGGCCGGTCTTTTGCCGCAAGTCCGCAAGCAGCCGATCATGAGCTTCCGGCCCGCGATAGAACGTGAGCGACGTGCCGATCACCATGATCGCATCGACGCCCTTTGCGGCAAGCTCCATGGCGGCGGGGGTGATGGCGTCAAAGGCGGCCGCGTAGCCCTCCGGCGTCAGCGCTCTTACGCCGACGCCGCGCGGCATGAAGCGCGCGCCGGGATACATCAAGAGCCCTTCGGCAGGCACTTCGTCGGTCGCGAATGGAACGACGAGGCCGATGGTGGATTCCTTCATCGCGTCACATTCCTGAAAACCTCAGGAGAACCTCGTACGCGCCCACTCCAAGTCGCGATAAATCTCGGACAAAGGCAAAGAGATGCCGAGCGAAGGCAAGTTGACAAATTCGCTCAGCGATCGAAGCCTTTGTTCTGCAAAACCCGTGTCGCGCGCAAACACAACCACATCGATCGCGTCCTGAGCGATGACCACATAATGGGTCAACGATGGAAGGCTGGTATAGGCTGTGCGCTTCCAACGCAGATCGCGATCCTCCGTCGACGGCGACAGGATTTCGAAGGCAACAATGACGTCATTGCGGTCGCGTCCCACCGGGTCCGGGGACGAACCTGCGCGCGGAATCACCAAAACATCGGGCTCCGGCCAATTCGTTTCGGTTACCCGCACCCCGAGCCCAGGAAGGATTACCCATGGAGCTACGAGGTCGCGCTCACGCAATGTCAGCGCGAACACCAGGTTCCTGACAATCCACTGATAAATCGGGCTCGGCGACGCGTTCAAAAGCGGCTCCCCGTCAATCAGCTCCCACTTTTCTTCATCCGGCCGCGTATCCGTGAAGGCATAAAATTCCTCCACCGTCATCGGTCCGGTCTTGATTGTCGGGACGCCCATCGCCGGGCTCCAGCCTTCAACTTTTGACGAGAATCGGCCCGGTGCCTTGCGGCCGTTCGCCCTCGCTCATGATCCCGAGCCGCTTGGCGACTTCGGTGTAGGCTTCGAGGAGGCCGCCGAGATCGCGCCGAAACCGGTCCTTGTCGAGTTTCTCGTTCGACTTGATGTCCCACAGACGGCAGGAGTCCGGAGAAATCTCATCGGCGACAACGATGCGCATGAGATCATTTTCCCAGAGGCGGCCCGTCTCCATCTTGAAGTCGACGAGACGAATACCGACGCCGAGGAAAAGCCCGGAGAGGAAATCGTTGACACGGATGGCGAGCGACATGATGTCGTCGATTTCCTGCGGCGTCGCCCAGCCGAATGCCGTGATGTGCTCTTCCGATACCATCGGATCGTTGAGCTGGTCGTTCTTGTAATAGAACTCGATGATCGAGCGCGGCAGCTGAGTGCCCTCCTCGATGCCGAGTCGCTGCGACAGCGAACCAGCGGCGATATTTCGCACCACGACTTCGAGCGGGATGATCTCGACTTCGCGAATCAACTGCTCGCGCATATTGAGCCGCCGGATGAAGTGAGTGGGCACCCCGATATCGTTAAGATGCTGAAAGACGTATTCGGAGATCCGGTTGTTGAGGACTCCTTTACCTTCGATCACCTGATGCTTTTTGGCATTGAAGGCGGTCGCATCGTCCTTGAAGTGCTGAATAAGTGTGCCGGGCTCGGGTCCCTCGTAAAGGACCTTCGCCTTGCCTTCATAGATTCGGCGACGGCGGCTCATGGGAGTGTACCGTGGCTTGGTGAAATCCATCGAATGCCGTGGCTCCATTTTGATGTCGAGATCCGCGGCGGCGGAAGTGAGCGGCGCGACTCAACGAGCGGCCCCTCCGCGACACGAAGGCTAACCGATGGTGGCGCGGAGCACAATCGGCATAGACCCGCGACGCTCTCGCCGCAATGTCGATGTTCGCCCCTCGCTGCGGTTGCCTTGACGGGGCACCCTCTATATGCAAGGCGGCAGGCGATTTGCGCCGTTTCACGCAATATCGGGGCAAGCGATGACCACATTCGACAAGCGCGAAGAGGCTTTCGAGCAGCAGTTCGCGCACGATGAGGAACTCAAGTTCAAAGCCACCGCGCGCCGCAACAAGCTGCTCGGCCTGTGGGCCGCCGAGAAGCTCGGTCTTACAGGTGCAGACGCCGACAGTTACGCGCTGTCCGTCGTCATGGTGGATTTCGAGGAAACCGGCGATCACGATGTCGCACACAAGATCCGGAAGGATTTCGACGCGAAGAGCGTCGCGCAATCGGACCACCAGATTGCCCGCATGATGACTGAGCTGATGGCGAAGGCGGTCGCCGACATCAAGGCGGGTAAATAGCCGCCATGGCTATTGCCGCTTTCACCCTCGCAGCACGGCTGCGCGCCGGCGAGACCGTGTTCTCCGGCTGGTGCGGATTGCCCTATCCGATCGTCGCCGAGACGATTGGCCGCGATGGCTTCCCCGCAGTGACGCTCGACAGCCAGCACGGGCTTTGGGACCTCGGCGCCATCCTCAACACAATTGCGGCGGTTCGCCAGGGCGGCGCGGCGCCGGTCGTGCGCGTGCCGGTTGGCGAATTTGCGACGGTCAGTCGCGTGCTCGACTTTGGCGCCGAAGGCATTATCGCGCCGATGATCAACACCCCGGCTGACGCTCGCGCATTCGCCGCCGCGGCCAAATATCCACCGATTGGCGAACGGAGCTGGGGCCCACATCGCGCAACGACGCTCGCCGGCTTGGCCGACCAATCGGTCTATCTTCGCGAAGCCAACGATCATGTAATCACGCTTGCCATGATCGAGACGCGAACCGCGCTGTCGAACATCGAGGCGATCGTCGAAACACCCGGCATCGACGGACTTTTCCTCGGTCCTTCCGATCTCTCAATCGCGCTGTCCGACGGCAAAGAGGTCAATCCGATGTCGCCGAACGTAGAGCGAGAAATCGACCGAATCCTCGGAGCGGCGCAAAAGGCGAAGAAAATTCCCGGTGCCTACTGTCACACGGCGGAACGCGGCGCAGCGCTCGCCAAGCGCGGCTTCCGCTTTCTGGCGGTGATGAGCGATCTTGGCTTCCTGCGCGCCGGTACGGCTGCTGCCCTGAAGACTCTGAAAAGCTGATTGTCGGCCGCCAAAATCTTTCAATGTGGCTGATCGGGCTGTGCC
Source organism: uncultured Alphaproteobacteria bacterium (assembly GCA_963759705.1). Classification (GTDB taxonomy): domain Bacteria; phylum Pseudomonadota; class Alphaproteobacteria; order Rhizobiales; family Xanthobacteraceae; genus BOG-931. The sequence goes on along the minus strand of CAVXAK010000021.1, from coordinate 91,842 downwards.
CGGCGGCATGCACCGTGAGTATCAGCCGATCGCGCAAATAATTCGATCGAGCGAACGTGCCAAATCCGTCTCGACTTCGCCGGCGGGAATTTCGATCACCGTGTAATCCCGAGCCGCAAGCCATTTGCGCTTGTCGGTGCGGGCTTTGGCGGCGGCTGCGTTTTCTTCTGCCGGCGTAAGGTCGACGACCAGGCGGAGCGGAAACGAGACAAAGTCGCAGATGTGAGGCCCAACCGGAGTTCTGGCGCTTGAAACCCCGGCCGGCGAAACGGCGGTCGTTGACCAGCGCCTGCCACAGCACGCGTTCGGCGTCGGTCGGATTGCGCCGCAGCAGCCGCGCCAGGCCGCGCACCGGCGATTCCTCCGAAGGAACCGCGCCGCCATGCTCGGCGATCAGCGCGCGCAGCACCTCGGCCTGCTCGCTGTCGAGCACCCCGCCGCGGGCCGATCCCTTGCGGCCCTGCGCGATCGCCATGATCACACCGTGCAGCGTTTGAATATCCTGCTGCGTCGGCTTCATGCGCGTGAAGATATTGCGCAGATTGATCTGCATGGTTTCGCGCTTGTCCGGCGGCCGAAAGAATTCGACCTGCTCCAGTTCGCGTTCGAGCGATGCAAAGAAGGCGAGGAGCTGCTCTTTGGGCGCTGGCGCGGATTTTTTCGGCATGGCGAACGGCAGCTTCGCGCCGCTGGCGAGCTTGAACCATTCGTAGCCCACGATCACCACGGCCTGTGCCAGGTTGAGCGAGGCAAACGCCGGATTGACCGGCAAGGTGAGAATAGCGTCGGCGAGCGCGACCTCGTCGTTTTCAAGCCCGTTGCGCTCGCGGCCGAACACGATGGCGACGGTCTCGCCACGAGCGACGCGAGGCGCCATCTGCGCCGCTGCCTCCGCCGCCCCCACAACCGGCTTGGCCTGGTCATGGGCGCGCGCCGTCGCGGCAAGGACGAACGTGCAATCCCCGATGGCGGCTTCGAGACTGTCGTAAAGGGTCGCGCCGTCCAGGATGTGATCGGCGCCGACGGCCATCACGCTGGCCCTGGGATTAGGCCAAGACTGCCGCGGCCTGACAAGACGGAGCTGCGACAGCCCGAAATTCGCCATGGCACGCGCTGTGGCGCCGATGTTTTCGCCGAGTTGCGGCTCGACCAGGATCACGACCGGGCCGGGCCCTTCCGTCCAGTCCTTGGTCCGGTCTGTTCCCGCCCCTGGCATCGGTCCTCCGCAAAAATTCTAACGGCCATATAGCGAAAGGTCTGGAAAAAGGCAGTCCCGTGCTTGCAATGTCGGCTTTCTCCGCCCGTGTGCGGATGCTATAGGGCGCGCGCCGAACTCCCGTCAGTCGAATTCCCGGTTGACGATGTCCGCGCCGAGAACAATTCATTCGAGGGCTCGCGGAAGAAATCATTTCACCGCGCCCGCCAATGTCCGGTTTCCGGTCGGCCCAAACAAGCACGGCGACCAGAGGTGCAAGCATGCCAGATCTCGAAATCATGTGGACAAAGGTCGATGAAGCCCCGGCGCTCGCGACCTATTCCCTGCTGCCGATCGTCGAAGCCTTTGTGGGCGCGGCGGGTGTGTCCGTGAAGCTGAAAGACATTTCGCTGGCCGGCCGCATCCTCGCCAGTTTCCCCGAGAAGCTCACCCCTGCGCAACGGATCAACGACGAACTTACCGAACTCGGCGAGCTCACGTTGAGGCCCGAAGCCAACATCATGAAGCTGCCCAACATCTCCGCCTCGATCCCGCAGCTCAGGGCCGCGATCAAGGAACTGCAAGGCAAGGGCTACAACGTTCCGGACTATCCGGACAATCCTACGACGGACGCCGAGAAGGACGTCAAGTCCCGCTACGCCAAGGTATTCGGCAGCGTCGTCAATCCGGTCTTGCGCGAGGGCAATTCCGACCGCCGCGCGGCCGGCGCCGTCAAGCAATACGCCCGCAACAATCCGCACAAGATGGGCGCCTGGAGTTCTGACTCCAAAACGCATGTGGCGTACATGTCGGCCGGCGATTACTACGGCTCGGAAATCTCGACCACCGTCGCAGCGGCGACCAACGCCCGCATCGAACTCGTCGGCGCCGACGGCGCGGTCACCGTGCTGAAGGCGAAGACCCCGCTTCAGGCCGGCGAGATCATCGACGCGGCGGTGATGAGCCGCAAGGCGCTGCGCGCCTTCTTTGCCGAGCAGATCGAAGCCGCGAAGAAGGAAGGCGTGCTGTTCTCATTGCAAGTGAAGGCGACCATGATGAAGATCGCCGATCCCATCGTGTTCGGCCATGCCGCTTCCGTTTACTTCGCCGATGTGATCGAGAAGCACGCCGCCACGCTGAAACGTCTTGGCGTCAATCTCAACAACGGCTGGGGCGATCTGCTGACGAAGATCGAGACGCTGCCGCAAGCTGAAAAAGAAGCGATCAAGGCTGATATCAAGGCCGAGTACGCGAAGAGACCGGGCCTCGCCATGGTCAATTCCGACAAGGGGATCACCGGCCTGCATGTGCCCAGCGATGTGATCATCGACGCTTCAATGCCGGCGATGATCCGCGAGTTCGGCCGCATGTGGGGCGCCGACGGTAAGCTGCACGATGTCATAGCCGCGATCCCCGATCGGAGTTATGCGACGATGTATCAGGCGGCCATCGAGGATTGTAAGGCCCACGGTGCGTTCGATCCCAAAACCATGGGCTCGGTTCCCAACGTGGGGCTGATGGCGCAGCAGGCCGAGGAATACGGCTCGCACGACAAGACCTTCGAAGTGCCCGCGGCTGGCACGGTTCGCGTCGTCGCCGATGACGGCAAGGTGCTGCTGGAGCGTCCGGTCGAGACCGGCGACATCTTCCGCATGTGCCAGCTCAGGGACGCGGCGATCCGGGACTGGGTCAAGCTCGGTGTGCGCCGTGCGCGTCTCACCAACACTCCGGCGGTGTTCTGGCTTGACGCCAAGCGCGGGCATGACGCGCAGGTCGTCGCCAAAGTCGAGAAGTACCTGAAGGATCAAGACACAACGGGGCTCGATATCCGCATTTTGCCGCCGGTCGAAGCAATCAAGTTTTCGCTTGAGCGCATCCGCAAGGGGCAGGACACGATCTCCGTCACCGGCAACGTGCTGCGTGATTATCTGACCGACCTGTTTCCCATCATGGAACTCGGCACCTCGGCCAAAATGCTGTCGATCGTTCCGCTATTGGCGGGCGGCGGTCTTTTCGAAACCGGTGCCGGCGGCTCGGCGCCCAAGCACGTGGAGCAGTTCCAGCAAGAGGACTATCTGCGCTGGGATTCGCTCGGCGAGTTTCTCGCCCTCGGCGCGTCGCTCGAACATCTGGCGCAGACCTACAAGAACGCCAAGGCGCAGGTCCTCGCCGAGACGCTCGACACGGCGATCGGCAAAATCCTCGAGTTCAACCGCTCTCCTGCGCGCAAGGTCGGCGAAATCGACAATCGCGGCAGTCATTTCTACCTCGCCCTGTACTGGGCTCAGGCACTGGCCGCGCAGACCAAGGACGTGGAGCTGCAAGCTCGCTTCAAGCCGCTGGCCGATACGCTCAGCAAGAACGAAGCCAAGATCAACGGCGAGCTGATCGGCGCGCAAGGCAAGCCGGTCGACATGGGCGGTTACTACCTGCCCGATCCCGCCAAGACGTCGGCCGCGATGCGGCCGAGCCCCACGCTGAACGCCGCGATCGCCGCGCTCTGACGCCGAGTCCGCGGCGGCAGGCGCTTTAAGTCCACAAGCTAACGCGGCTTTTGCGGCAAGAAACTCAATGCTATAGAGCGCGCCGCAGCTGCCGGGGTGGCGTCATCCGAGCGCGCGCCTGATCACTGCCAATCGGAACCTGCAACCCACCGCGCTCCAACGGGATCGAAGCTCTATGGCAAAAATCAAGGTCACCAACCCCATTGTCGAGATGGACGGCGACGAGATGACCCGGATCATCTGGCAATCCATCAAGGACAAGCTGATCTTTCCGTATCTCGACATCAATCTGATGTATTTCGATCTCGGCATCCAGAAGCGCGACGAAACGCGCGATCAGATTACGATCGATGCCGCCGAGGCCACCAAGAAGGTGGGCGTCGCCGTCAAATGCGCGACGATCACGCCGGATGAGGGACGGGTCAAAGAATTCAATCTGCACGAGATGTATCGCTCGCCGAACGGTACGATTCGCAACATCCTGGGCGGCGTGATTTTCCGTGAGCCCATCATCTGCAAGAACGTGCCGCGCCTGGTGCCGGGCTGGACTCAGCCCATCATCATCGGCCGTCACGCCTACGGCGATCAATATCGCGCCACCGATTTCAAGGTGCCCGGCAAAGGCAAGCTTTATCTCACCTTCGTCGGCGATGACGGCAAGGAAATCAAACGCGAGGTGTTCCAGTTCCCGGGCAGCGGCGTCGCCATGGCGATGTACAACCTCGACAATTCGATCCGCGACTTCGCCCGCGCCTCGATGAATTACGCGCTCAATCGCGGCTATCCGCTTTATCTCTCGACCAAGAACACCATCGTCAAAGTCTACGACGGGCGCTTCAAGGACATTTTCCAGGAGACGTTCGACAACGAGTTCAAGGACAAGTTCGCGGAAAAGAAGATCACCTACGAGCACCGGCTCATCGACGACATGGTGGCGGCGGCACTCAAATGGTCGGGCGGCTATGTCTGGGCCTGCAAGAACTACGACGGCGACGTGCAGTCGGACACGGTGGCGCAGGGCTACGGCTCACTTGGTCTGATGACGTCGGTGCTGACGACGCCCGACGGCAAGGTGGTCGAGGCCGAGGCGGCGCACGGCACGGTGACGAGGCACTATCGCGAGCATCAGAAGGGGCGCGAGACCTCGACCAATTCCATCGCGTCGATCTTCGCGTGGACACGCGGCCTGACCCACCGCGCCGAGCTTGACAACAATCCCGAACTGGCGAAGTTTGCCGCGACACTCGAAAAAGTCACGGTCGGCACTGTGGAATCCGGATTTATGACCAAGGACCTGGCGCTCCTCGTCGGTCCCGATCAGAAGTGGCTCACCACCACTGGCTTCCTCGACAAGGTCGATGCGAATTTGAAAAGCGCCATGGCGTAGGTCTGCGACCGCGAAGCCGACCGCTTCCGGCGCTGTTACGCGAGACCTCGAGTTCTAAAGGCGAAGGGCGCCGGCAAGTTGCCGATTTGCTTGCGGCGTGGGTTTCACTGCTTCGCGATCTGGCGATCGAACGGCGAAAGCTTATCTCCGAACGGTGGATAGGCCGAACCCGACACGAAGCTTGATCGGAAAGGCGGCACTCATGGTGCCGCTTTTCGCCATTCTCGCCGCTGCCGGATGGCTTGCTGCGAGCGCTTGGACGTCATTGGACGGTCCGCCCATGCCCGCCGTCGGCTACATCGCCATGGGGCTCGGCGTCACGTTTTCGGTCATCGTCGGATGCGGGCTGATGACGCTATTATTTTACAGCAGCCGCCACGGTTACGACGAGCCGTATCGGCCTGAGGATGATGGCGACTGACCGCTTCCGCGCGAACTGAAGGAATCTTCGTTTGCGCCGGAGCGCGAAGATCGCGGCATGCTTCGCGATCGCAGTAGCGCAGCGAATATCGAAAGAACTCGACGCCGCTCAGACATAGAAGTGCCCCCGGCGGGGAAGTCGCCGGGGGCGAACCCCCAGAGGGAAGCTGAAGATGGTGAAGAAGTCTTCCCTCCGGGGGTCAGCTCGCGATGGATCAGACGATCACGGCAGGAAGTTGTACTGCGCGCGAAGGGCCACCGTGTACACGTCATAGTTCGAGATGTTGTACCAGGTGGAGTTCGGCGCAGCCAAAGTACCGCCGACCGTCGCTGGACGGGCGCCCTGAGCCGACAGTGACGCGATGCCGGAATTCCCCGTGTTCAGGTGGTTCCACATGAAGTCGACACCGAGATCGAGGTTCGAGTTCGGGTTCCACTGCGTCCGCGTGCCCACGTTCCAGAACGAGGTGTTCGGATCGCAGGACGAGACGATGGCGCCAAGCCCGCCGCTCGAGGTGCTGGCCGAACCGCGCGGGGCGCTCGACGAGTAGCCGCAGTACATCTGGGCCGCGCTGTCGTCATAGGTGACTTTAATATAGCCGCCATAGACCGACGTCTTCCATTCCGGGGTCCAGTGATGCTCGTACAAGCCGGCGACGGTCCAGCCGGTGGTCAACTCGATCGACGAGCCGGTGGTGAAGATGCCGTCGGTGACGCTCGCCATGGTAACGCTGTTGCCGAAGCCGTTGGCGCCACCGCTGAAGCCTTCCAGCGCACCCAGGCCGTTGGTGATGTAGCCCAACGCGCCCTCGGCGAAGTTGCCTTGCAGGCCGAAGGTGTCACCCGTCATGCCGAGGACGTTCTTCAGGAGGAAGCCGGCGCCAACCGCCCACCCGGCCTCATCGCCGGGATGACCCAAGTTCTGGTTGAACGCCGTCGAGGTGCCATAATAACCACCCCCTACTCTATGGTAGGCGCCCATCACCTGAGCGCTACCCCAAGCCTGGTCGACGCGCGCTGCGCCGATAATATCGGGAATGTTGTAGCCTTGGTTGTCCCAGGTGATGGCATTCACGCCCAGGCTGCCGGCGATGCTCGAATTGTTCACCAGGCATTGCCGCCCGGCGCCGCCGCCGGTGAGCAACCCGGTGTTGTTCTCCGCGCATTCGTCTTCCGCCGACACCGAGAACGACGCGCCGTTGCCGAGTTGCCACGTGTAGGCGAACACATTGATGCCGGTGGCGCCGGTGTTGCCGAGGTTCGCGCGAGCGTTGGAGTAGCCGAACGGATCGAAGCTGATGAAGTCGAAGAACGACACCGCACGGCCGCCGGTGAAGCCGGCGAACTGCACGAAGCTACGGTTGAAGAACACCGCCGAGTTGGCGTCGTTCGGCGTGGTCTGCTGCGCCCCGATTGTCCCGTAGGCGCGGATCGTGCCGTAGGCTGACTGCTCGCGGACGTCGATCGAGAACAGCGTGCGGGTGCGGAATGAGGAGTCCGATGTGTCAGTCCGATCCCAACGGGCCGAAGAGTTCATGTAGGCCTGCGAATCGCCGGCGCCATGGATATTCCACTGCTCGCGGAAGTAACCGCCGAGCTTGAGGCACTTGTCGGTGCCCGGGATGTAAAAGAAGCCCGCCCCGTACAGGCTGCAGACCTTCACGTATTCGACCGGCTTGGCCTTGACGGGAAGATCGGCCGCTTGACCGGCCGAGACCGCCATCAGACCGGCGGCAGAACCGAGGAGTAGGCTTTTTCCGATTCGCATTGGTGACCCTCCAGCTTTGCTTGTCCCCGGGAGGGTTCTGTTCTCCATCGCCCCCCCTCCTCTATCGTTCGTCAGTCGCGCTCTCAGTTTTCTCTCTGATTCCCCGAAACCGATATAAACGATCTATAACTTTCGGTTCCGGACGGCGCAAATGGAGATACGGCCGTCCACACGGGTCTGGCGTCGATTTCAGCAGGGTGTTGCGCAAATGGCACTCAGTCACGAGACTGACAGCTACAATTCTGGCTTAAAATGTATTCGATTCAGATATCTATACCCACAAACGGCATTCGGCGAAAAGGGTGTCCATCGCCAAGCGGCACCGGTCTGGGGCCCCCGCGATCCATATTTATCTCGTAACTTATGAAGGTGCTTTTATATAAATTACAGAATTACTTACTCGTAAATTTCGACTCCAATTTCATAACTTTACTGGTCATGAAGTGCCCCCGGCGGGGAAGTCGCCGGGGGCGAACCCCCACAGGGAAGCTGAAGATGGTGACAAGCCTTCCCTGCGGGGATTAACGCGTGATGATCAGACGATCACGGCAGGAAGTTGTACTGCGCGCGAATGGCCACCGTGTACACGTCGTAGTCCGAGATGTTGTACCAGGTGGAGTTTGGTGCGAGCAGGCTGCCGCCCGATGTCGCCGGACGTGCGCCCTGAGCCGGCAACGACGCGAAGCCGGAGTTGGCCGTGTTGATGTGGTTCCACATGAAGTCGACACCGAGATCGAGGTTCGAATTCGGGCTCCACTGCGTCCGCGTGCCCACGTTCCAGAATGAGTTGTTCGGATCGCAGGACGAGACGATGGCGCCGAGCGCACCACTCGAAGTACTCGCCGAACCGCGCGGGCTGCTCGATGAGTAGCCGCAGTACATCTGGGCCGCGGCATCGTCATACATGACCTTGACGTAGCCGCCATAGACCGACGTCTTCCAGTCCGGGGTCCAGTGATGCTCGTACAAGCCGGCGACGGTCCAGCCGGTGGTCAGCTCGATCGACGAGCCGGTGGTGAAGATGCCGTCGACGATGCTTGCCATAGCAACGCTGTTGCCGAAACCGTTGGCGCCGCCGCTGAAGCCTTCCAGAGTACCAAGGCCGTTGGTGATATAGGGCATCGCGCCCTCGGCGAAGTTGCCTTGCAGGCCGAAGGTGTCACCCTTCATGCCGAGGACGTTCTTCAGCAGGAAGCCGGCGCCGACCGCCCATCCGGCCTCATCGCCCGGATGGCCCAAGTTCTGGTTGAACGCTGTCGAAGTGCCGTAATAACCGCCACCCACCTTTTTATAGGCGCCCATCACCTGCGCGCTACCCCAAGCCTGGTCGACGCGAAGCGAGGCCACGACATCGGGAATGTTGTAGCCCGCGTTATCGTAGGTGTTGGAATTGATGCCCATGCTGCCATGATTACCGGCATTGGTCACCAGACATTGCCGGCCGTTGCCGGTGATCAAGCCGGTATTGTTGGTGGCGCAAGCATCTTCCGCCGACAGTGAGAACGACGCGCCGTTGCCGAGCTGCCACGTGTAGGCGAACACGTTGATGCCGGTGGCGCCGGTATTGCCCAGGTTCGCACGGGTGTTGTCGTAGCCGAACGGATCGAAGCTGATGAAGTCGAAGAACGACACCGCGCGGCCGCCGGTGAAGCCGGCGAACTGCACGAAGCTACGGTTGAAGAACACCGCCGAGTTGGCGTCGTTCGGCGTGGTCTGCTGCGCACCGATTGTCCCGTAGGCGCGGATCGTGCCGTAGGCCGACTGCTCGCGGACGTCGATCGAGAACAGCGTGCGGGTGCGGAACGAGGAATCCGACGTGTCAGTCCGATCCCAACGGGCCGAGGAGTTCATATAGGCTTGGCCATCGCCGGCGCCGTGGATGTCCCACTGCTCGCGGAAGTAGCCGCCGAGCTTGAGGCACTTGTCGGTGCCCGGGATGTAAAAGAAGCCCGCCCCGTACAGGCTGCAGACCTTCACGTATTCGACCGGCTTGGCCTTGACGGGAAGATCGGCCGCTTGACCGGCCGAGACCGCCATCAGACCGGCGGCAGAACCGAGGAGTAGGCTTTTTCCGATTCGCATTGGTGACCCTCCAGCTTTGCTTGTCCCCGGGAGGGTTCTGTTCTCCATCGCCCCCCTCCTCAGTCGTTTATCCGTATGGCTTGCTAGATTTCGCCCCGTTTCCCGACCCTGGGTATAAAAATCATATAACTTTTATGGGCGACCGGCCGCAAACGAAAATGCGCCGTCTCAGACCGCCTGGCGTAGGTTTTCTGGAAGGTGTTGCGCAAAGGACACGCGAGAAAAGTTCGCTGCGTCAATATGATACATAGACAGAGCGATCGAGTAACGATCCAGCGATAGGGCAAATGAGCGTCTCAGGCACCATGAAGAATGTTGCGGATCAATATAAATATTCTGGCCAATAAAGATATTTATTTCATATCTTTTAAATAACTTTTAGATAATCACCTAAATAAACAATCCATAACTTTCATACGCTTTTTCGTGTTTTTTTGATGAAATGGCACCGTCTGCGAGGCCGCCGGCGCTCATGAGAAGTTCATGAAAATGAGGCCGATTTCGCGACGCCATGCTTTTGCAGCAGGCTTCGGGGGAACAGGCTTTGGGTATGGCTTCGGGGGGATCAGCACTCTATCTTTACAAGGGGTGGTGACCGCTTCATTTCTCGATGACGCTTCGGGTGCAATTCGATCTCGGTCTTGCGGTCATGCGGCGTGAATTGCGCGGCATCGGAATCGCGTTGCTGTTGCTTGCGGTGACGACTGTCGTTGCCGTCCTGCTGCGCCAATATCTCGGAATTCTGCGCGGATCGGTGCTCTATCTGATCCCAGTGATGCTGGCGGGCTACCACCTCGGCGTCATTCCGGCGCTCGTCACCGCAGTCGGCGGTGTTCTCTTGTCCGGCTATTTATTTTTCGCGCAACTTTACAGCTTCAAAGTCGCATCCCCGCAGGAGGCCCTCAATCTCGTTCTCTACATGGTCGTGGCCGTGGTGGTGTCTCACCTTGCCAATTCGGCGAAACGCCACACCACGATCGCGCGCAATCGCGAGCGGGAGATGAGCGACCTTTATGCATTTTCCCGGCGGTTGGCCGCGGCGCCGAGTGCGTCGGAGATATTCGTCGCCATTCAGAATCATCTCGCCAATCTCGTCCAGCGCAAGGTGCTGCTGCTCGGCACGGCCGATACAGGCAACGACACCGAAGTCCCCGACCAGGTCCGCGCCGAGGTTGCGCGCGCCGAACACGACGAAGGCCGTGAGCGCCTGGTCGACGACGGCAAGGGCAACATGTGGCTGATCCGCCGTGTGTCGCCGAAGACGCCCGATTTCGGCATCGTCGCCGTCGATCTCGGAAGTGTCTCCGGCCGCGCGCTCGCCGAAATGCGCCAACGCATCGACGATACGCTCGCCGACGCCACGGCAACGCTCGAGCGGCTCGACGTCGCCCGCGCGCTGAACGAGGCGAAGATGCGCTCGGAGACCGAGTTGCTGCGCGAGGCGCTGATCGGCTCGGTTTCGCACGAATTGCGCACGCCGCTCGCGTCCATCATGGGCGCGGCGACGATCCTCTACAACGCGCCCGCGCTCGCCCACGACAGGCGATTGCTGGCGCTCACAGGCGTGGTACGCGATGAGGCCGAGCGCCTTAATATCGACATCCAGAACCTGCTCGATGCCACCACCATCACCCGGCAGCAGGTCAGACCAAAGCTGCAATGGGTTGAACCGGTCGACGTCGTCAATGCGGCGCTCGATCATCGCCGGCGGCGACTTGCCGGTCATGCGGTGACGCTCGATCTGAACTCGAACCTACCCATCGTCCATGTCGATCCTGCGCAAGTCGAGCAGGCGCTGGTGCAGATCCTCGACAATGCCGTTAAATACTCAACGGCAGGCTCGCCGATCCGTGTCGCCGCTCATCCCAACGGCCATAACGTCGTGCTGTCGGTTCACGATTGCGGCGCCGGACTGACCAGCGAGGAAAAGCGTCAGGTCGGCGGCCGTTTCTTCCGCGGCCCGCGGCACGCCATTACGACGTCCGGCTCCGGGCTCGGGTTGTGGATCGCGAAAGCTTTCATTACCGCCAATGGCGGTAAGGTCGAAGTCGAGAGCGAAGGCGCCGACCGCGGCACCACCGTGTCAATCCTCCTGCCGATGTCGCCGGAGGCCGCTCCATTGGAGACTAGTATCGATGAATGAAATTCCGTCTTCCGTCCTGGTCGTCGACGATGAGATCCAAATTCGCCGTTTCTTGCGCACCGGCTTCGAGCTCGATGGCTTCTCGGTGCAAGAGGCAGAGACCGGCGCCGAGGCGTTGCGCGCCGCCACGCTGCGGCCGTCCGATCTGGTGATACTCGACCTCGGCCTGCCCGACATGGACGGCTCCGACGTGCTCGAGCGGCTGCGGGCGTGGTCGACCGTGCCACTGATCGTGCTCTCGGTGCGCGGCAGCGAAGGCGAAAAGGTGCGACTGCTGGAACTCGGCGCCGACGACTACGTGGTCAAACCGTTCGGCATGGCCGAGCTCTTGGCGCGCGCGCATTCGGCCATGCGGCGGCAATTGCGCGCCTCGCGCGGCGAGCCGGTGGTGAAATTCGGCCCGCTGGCGATCGATTTCGCAGCGCGCGCCGTGTCGATCAACGATCAGCGCGTTACGCTGACGCCCAAGGAATATCGGCTGCTCCAGATCCTCGCCCAGCACTCCGGCAACGTGGTCACGCATCAGTACTTGCTTCGGGAGGTCTGGGGTAACGAGCACGTCGACGATACGCATTATCTGCGCATCTTCGTCCGCAAGCTGCGCCGCAAGATCGAAGCCGATCCGACCCAGCCGAAAATCCTGCTCACCGAACTCGGCGTCGGCTACCGCTTGGTGTCGTCCGATCCAGTGCCGGTTCCGGCCGATGCCGCGGCCGGGACCCAGTAGGCTGCTGTGTACGAACACGATCCAGCAGGTCAAAGCAATAGCTGAAGATAGAGCCATAGTTATCTGATTCGACGACGGATTCTTCATTCGGGCGGCGGATCATGGCGACTTCACGGCAATTTTAGGGCGACCATCAACGGGATCTGAACTTTTCACTGCTATAGGCCGACAAATGCAGGAGGAGACGGATCGATCTCCCGTCCTGCACGTTTGTTCGTTGCATCAAAAGCCCCAGACGACCTCATCAGGGATGCCCATCATGAATCTTCTGCAAAATCGCCTCGGTCGAGGCGTCGTCGGCGTCTTCGTGGCCGCGTCCGCCACCCTCGCCGCGACCTCAAGTTTCGCCGTGCCGCGCTATGACGGCTTGTGGAGCGTGTCGATCGTTACCGAAAAGGGCGACTGCGACCGCGGCTACCGCTATCCGATCCGAATTTCGAATGGTGTGCTCGTCAACGGCGGCGATACGGCATTCACGATCAGCGGCAAGGTCGGACAGACCGGAGCCATCATCGTGACGGTCAGCGCCGGCGGCAAAAGCGCCACCGGGCTCGGCAAGCTTGCCGGCGATACCGGCGGCGGCCAGTGGACGGGCGGCGAATGTTCCGGCACTTGGACGGCGGAGCGCCGCGGATCTTGAACGTGCCGGAGTCATAACCGTTCAGGAGATTGTCTGAATTTGCTCGCACCAAGCTTTTTGAAATCGAGGGAGGGGCCGCACACGCGGCCCCTCTTGCGTTGCAAAGGTGTTCATTACCAAACTCCCGGAACGGCTCCGAGATCGGAACGTTGAGCATATCACAAGGTGACGCGCCTTTTCACCAAAGGAACAGCCGATGCCGAAAATCATGCCACCAAAAATCATGCCACCAAGAGTCATGCTGGCGCTCGCCGCGGCGGGCTTCGCGATCACCCTCATACCCGCAGACGCCGATGCCGCCTCGTATCACCACCCGCGCCATATTTACCCGCACGCGGCGTATACTTACGCACCCCAAGGGCCATGGGGCTGGCACGCTGCAAACCCGAATGCCGGGCCCAATTCCCTCTTTACTTATTATCGCAGCCAAGGCCGCTGCGTGATCGACGAAGGCTACGGCCGGGCGACATTGTGCGATTGAGGGCGATTAGAGCGCTATCGTTTCAGATTGAATTGATTCGCGCTCATCATCATCGGTCATGGATGATCCGTTCAGACGCGACGCGAGCAAACTGAAAAAGAGGGCCGACTCACGAACCGGGCTGAAAAATAGGAACGGCCGGGCTTTTTACGCCCGGCCGTTTATCTGTTCGATGCCGTCTTTCGCGGTTCAGATACGTTGCGCTTTGTTTAGATACGTTGCGCTTTGAAGGTTTGGAGCTGCCGGAACGCGAGCACGAGCGGCGGCGTATTCACCCTTCGGCGGCGTCATCATCGTCAGCTTTGTCGCCTTCCTCTCCGGCCAGGATTTTCTCGGCGATCAGGCCTGCGTTCTGCCGAATCGCCGCTTCGATCTTGCCGGCGATATCGGGATTGGCCTTGAGAAAGGTTTTGGCGTTTTCGCGGCCCTGCCCGATGCGCTGGCTGTCGTAGGAGAACCAGGAGCCGGACTTTTCCACGACGCCTGCCTTGACGCCGAGATCGATCAACTCGCCCATCTTGGAGACGCCTTCGCCATACATGATGTCGAACTCGACCTGCTTGAACGGCGGCGCCAGCTTGTTCTTCACCACCTTCACGCGGGTCTGGTTGCCCACGACTTCTTCGCGCTCCTTGATGGCGCCGATGCGGCGGATGTCGAGCCGCACCGAAGCGTAGAATTTGAGCGCGTGGCCGCCGGTCGTGGTTTCCGGCGAGCCGTACATGACACCGATCTTCATGCGGATCTGATTGATGAAGATCACCATCGTATTGGAGCGGTTGATCGAGGCCGTGAGCTTGCGCAGCGCCTGGCTCATCAGCCGCGCCTGCAGGCCGGGCTGACTGTCGCCCATTTCGCCTTCGAGCTCGGCGCGCGGCACCAGCGCCGCGACCGAATCGATGACCAGCACGTCGACGGCGCCGGACCGCACCAGCGTGTCGGCGATTTCCAGCGCCTGCTCGCCGGCATCGGGCTGCGAGATCAAGAGGTCGTCGACATTGACGCCGAGTTTGCGGGCATAGATCGGATCGAGCGCGTGCTCGGCGTCGATAAAGGCGCAGATGCCGCCCTTCTTCTGCGCCTCGGCGAGGCAATGCAAAGCGAGCGTGGTCTTACCCGACGATTCCGGACCGTAGATCTCGACGACGCGGCCGCGCGGCAGCCCGCCGATGCCGAGCGCAATGTCGAGGCCGAGCGAACCGGTGGACACGGTGTCGATGTCCATCGCCGCCATATTCTTGCCGAGCCGCATGATCGAGCCCTTGCCGAAGCTGCGCTCGATCTGCGAGAGCGCGGCATCAAGGGCCTTCGTTTTGTCCATGGACGATCCTTCAACGAGACGAAGCGCTGCACTCATTTCTCGTGCTCCTTATGGCCGGGATTCGGAAGACCAGCAACGAACGCCCCGATGGACGCCCGTTAACGCCGCTGGCCCCTGGCATCGGCAAATGGCGATGAGGGCACTGTACACGATCTGTTCTATGTTCGCAATATGTTCTTGCCGGTAGGTACGTGCTGGCCCCTTTCCATGGTCGGTGGTCCTTTTTGAAAAATCACCAAGCATTGCCTATGTACGCGTGGCGACAACTGGAGGTGCCTCTTGCTAAAAATTTTGAACTAGCCGGGGAGAACACCGTAACACGGCCTGTCTATTGGGCCGCCCGGCTTAAGCGCCGCAGCCAGTGATCCCTAGCTAGGGAAGCTGATTTTTCGCACTGATAATCACTGAAGGTGCGACCGCCCTTTAAAATCTTGTCCATTTTCAAATCTTGTCATTACCAATAAGAGGCCGCCTCAGTTGGCGGCCTCTTTAGAACTAGTGGATGGAATCTAACACTTGGTGCCCACGCCTGACAGCGGCGATGATCTTTTCGGGGTCTGCGGTCCAGGTGAAAGGTTTGGGATCATTGTTGGTCTGCGCGACGAAGCGGTTGATGGTGGCTTGGAGATCGACAACGCATCGGAAGACACCGCGCTTCAGCCGCTGTTTGGCAAGCTTGGCGAAGAACCCCTCGACGGCGTTGAGCCACGAGCACGAGGTCGGCGTGAAGTGGAAGGCGAAGCGAGGGTGCCGGTCGAGCCATTGACGCACCTTTGGATGTTTGTGGACGGCGTAGTTGTCGAGGATCACGTGCACAGACTTTCTGACCGGCACTTGCGCCTCAATGGCATTGAGGAAGCGAATGAACTCCTGGTGGCGATGGCGCTGCATACATCGGCCAATGACTTTGCCTTCGAGCACGTCGAGAGCAGCGAACAGCGTCGTTGTTCCATGGCGCTTGTAGTCGTGGGTCATCGTGCCGGCGCGGCCTTTCTTCATCGGCAGGCCGGGCTGGGTGCGGTCGAGGGCCTGGATTTGCGATTTCTCATCGACCGAGAGCACGATGGCATGGGCGGGCGGATCGACATAGAGCCCGACAACATCGCGCAGCTTGTCGATAAACTTCGGGTCGGTGGAGAGCTTGAACTGCTGGACCCGGTGCGGCTGGAGACCATGCTGGCGCCAGATGCGTCGCACGGAACTTGCGCTGATGCCGACAGCTTTCGCCATCATGGTGGCGGTCCAATGGGTCGCCTCGGCGGGCGGATCGGTGTGGGTGAGCACGACGACACGCTCAGCAATATCCGACCCAAGTGGCGGAATGCGCGAAGGTCGCGTCTTATCGCGCAGCAGACCGTCGTAACCAGCCTGCATAAAGCGCTCTTGCCAGCGCCACACACAGGTTTTCGACTTGCCGGTCTGGCGCATAATCTCATTGGTGCCGACGCCGTCCGCGCTCAACAGGACGATCTCGGCCCGCCAGACATGCTTATGCGGTGCGTTGCGATCCCGCGCCAGTGCCGCCAGGCGGCGGCGATCAGCGGGTTTGAGAGTGATGGAAATTCCCGTTCGCATGCGGCAGACTCGCACGTATCAAGTCCGCCGGGAATCCCTTCCGGGACTCAAATGTCAGGTTCGATCCACTAGTAAGGGCAGCGCGAGGTTTGCATCCATAAAATGGATGCACGAATAATGCGCGCATTTGCATCCTATGCATTTGACCATCATGAGAAAATTCGTACGGTGATCCGGTCGCCGGATTCGTTCGGTGGCTGAATGCAAGGGAGCCGCCCCCGGTCAAGGAGCTACAGCCCCGCCGCCGTAGTAGCCGTAAAGCGTGAAGTTGTAAGCGGTCTCCCGGCGGAGATTTCGACAAGCTATGTCGAGCGGCAAAATCTCACGATCCGCATGGCCTCAAAGCAGTTCGCTCGATTGAGCAACGGCTTTTCCAAAAAGATCGATTGCCACCTTGCGGCCGTCGCGCTGCATGTCGCGTTCTACAATCTCTGCCGCGTGCATGAGAGCCTGCGCAGTACACCAGCGATGGCGCTCGGAATCACGGACCATGTTGGTCGATTGGCGAATTGATCGATGCCACGCTGGCAGCTGTGCCGCCTAAGCCGACGCCTACTGCGCCGGATCGGCGAAGGGAGTTCCGTGTAATTCACGGCGGAAAGACGGAATAAGGAACTATACATGTGGGTGCGTTCTTGATACGTTCGGTTAACAAAAATCTGTCAACTAAGACTTTCATGGAGTGCGAATCACTCGTTTCGGGGGCAGCTTCGCGCTGCTGGGTGGGAGAGGGAGATTCTAATGCGCATTAAGGTCCGGGAGGTGCGCCGGGGACTAAAAGGACTTCATCCGAAGGAGGCAATAGCGGTAATTCGTACTCTCACCGGACCCGAAGAAATCGTGATCTTTTCTCCGTCGGGAGCGGTTGGATCAATAGAGGTCGGATACCCGATTGCCGTCAATGCAGACAATTATTTAGTCGAGCTTCCCGCTGAAACATCAAAGGGAGCTTGGCGTGTTTGGGTTGGCCGAGACGAAACTGAGGGGGATGCTTTGGAGGCCGCCGAATGATTCTGACCGACCGAGAGATACAAATATCTCTCGCTCATGGTCAGATAGTTATCGTGCCACGTCCTGAGGTCGATGCTTACAGTTCAACCAGCGTCGATTTGCGGCTCGATAAACCTCTCTCTGTATTCAAAGAGGATCTGACCGAAGGCGGCGGGGTTGAACCACCGATCATTGATCCCAGTCATAAGGATTTTGTCGCTGAACGCGCCCTCGCGAGACTTGCTGACCCAGTGGAAATTCCAGATGATGGATATCCCTTAATTCCAAAAAAGTTGGTTTTAGGTTGGACTATAGAACGTGTCGAATTACCGGAACACTCAAGAATTGCCGCTAGAGTTGAGGGAAAAAGTTCTCTAGCGCGCCTCGGTCTCGGGGTTCATATTACTGCACCAACAATTCACTCTGGCTTTCGATATCCAATTCGACTCGAACTTATAAATCACGGTCACACACCAATCCGACTTCGCCACGGGATGAAAATCTGCCAATTGATTTTCGAAATAACATTGGGAACCCCTCAAAAGGGCTTTAGCCCAATTCAATCCGCTCCCCTTCCAGAAAAAACTTAAATTGTCCTAATTTCCCTCAGCGCCCCTCACTGGCCGGTTTTCAGTCTGCTAGTGGCCGGTTCCGGCCGGTACCGCTGCTGAGGGGTACTGGCCTGTTCCGGCCAGCACGCCTTTAGTCGTGCCGACCTAATTCCGAGCCCTTTATCGCGATTTGAATCTTGCGGCGGCAACCCAAGGGAGATTTCGATGAATTTCAGGTTGGCTATCTTGGTTCTGTCCGCGCTTGTCCTGCTCGGTGCGGACTGTGCCCTCGCCAAAGGCAAACACGGATGCCACGAGTTCGGCAAAGCAAACCATTGCCAGGCAAGATGGGATAAACGGTCTAAGCTCTGCACTTGCTAAGTTCGCAAAGTGCTCCGCCCCAGTTCGCCGCCTCGTCGTGACGCGCGACGCCACGACGCCTTGGAGCGCCTTCTGACGTCTCGGGGACGGATCGATCCTGCTTTTACATGTTCCCGTAATTCCCCCGTCATTAACACGGATCATAGTTGTAAATTGTTGGGCTGGGTTGTGGTCCGACGTTCGACAACACTTTATTGTGCGTTGCACAATCCGCTCCAAGATGGTCGGTTCGCCGCAACGACCAGGACCGCTCCCGATGAGTGAAACATAAGATGGCTGAAACATAAGATGGCTGAAACGCAAGGTGCCGTCATGCCCTCCCAGACCTTGGCACTCACCCCGTCACCCATTGCCCGGCCGATTTCACTCTTTCATCGCATCTGGCCGCCGGCAGCGATTGCAATCGGATTGATCGCCACGGTGGCCTGGATGAGCCTGCTGGGATACGGACTTTTCCAGTTGATATTTTAGGGCGAGCGGTCCTCGGTCGGCGCCGCGTCCTGTTGGCGGCCTCGTCCTTATCGAGATTGAACGGGCGCATGACCGCCTGCCTGGCTTTGCTGGACTCCGAGGGGAACGTCCAATTCCGAGGCTCTTTCCTGCGTTGAATTCTCCAACGTTGTCATCTAACGTTAATTGCCGGGTTGCATCACGACAACCGATCTGGATCCATCGCCATGAATGACGACAGCAATAACGGTCACGAACAGACTGACGAAGATATCCTCACCTACGAAGTCTCCGACGAGGCGCTGGAGGCTACGGCGGGCGCGGATCGGTTCACCGTCACCGTCTATTACTCCTGTGCCATGGCCACTTGCCCTGGATACACGCCCTGACGGCTGCGTCGGCGAGCGACGAGGATCTCCCGAGGCCGCCTCAGTTGGCGGCCTCATTCTTTGGTGCACGGCTGCCCTGGACCGCAATCGTTTCAGACCGAATCGATTCGGCTTGTCGTTCATCGGTGGAGCACGATCTTCGGGAACCGCGCGGTCGTTGTCAGCCGCCCGTCGCGCCATTCGCAGTTCTGAGGCCCGCACGCTTGATCGGCGGCGCCCGGGGTCCGGGGGGCACGTGACGGTTTTCCTTGCGGGGTACAGTGTGCTCTTTTGCAAACTGCCGCTACACTCGGCCCGCCCTCCTTCGAAGCCCTCCTGGGAAAGGATACTCGCCGTGAACAACACCACCGAAGACCGCGATCCCAACCGCACCGACGAGGACCTTCTCAACCCCGACGTCTCCGATGAGGCGCTGGAGGCTGCCGCAGACCTCGACCGCGCAATCCCCACGGCGTCCGTCGATATCATCCCGCCGAACTGCTGCTGACTGTTGCTGACGATCGGAATCCTTCGCCACGCTGCGCATCGCGTTCGACGGCCAAGTAAGACGGCCAACAACCGGTCTATTTGCATTCTCGGACTAGCCGCCCGGGCGCCGGGTGACGCTGTTTGCAATCTACCGACTTCGCCCATACCATGGCGAAGCGTCTATGGTCCTTATCCGGCGGGGGCTTCGCCTCGATGAGATTGGGCATGCGGACATTCGCCTCAGCGATCTTGCTTACGATCTTCGGCGCGTCGGCGCATGCGCAGCCGTTGCAGCTTGACGGCAAGTTTGGCTACCTCGGCGAGTACGAACTCACAGCGGAGGTGGCGGCGCCGGCGTCCGGCGCCAACAAGGACTTCTCAGGTCCTATGACGGTGCGGCACGTCGGCCTCTGCAGTCACGACGGGCCGAATGAAATGGCCGGCCAGATCAAGCTGCGATTTACCGACGCCGCATCGAAAATCGCAGCGACCTTGTCGTTTGATGGGCATCAATGCACCTATGGCGGCAGAATGTCGGAAACCGAGGTCGGCGTGCTGGTCTGTTCCGGCGACACGGTTCCTTTCAGCATCTGGCTGAAATGAAATTGCGCGCCGCCTCGATCGGCTTCGTTGCTGTTCCCTGATCCACAAAAACTCTCGCGATTTGTCCGTCGCTCGCCCCACCTGCCTACCTGTAGACACATTCATGAATCTTGATTGGCGGGTGAGCGGGGGGACCTATGCCGTATCAACAGCGGAAGCCGCGGAGCTTTGGCGCGAACGACAAACTACCTTGCCCGAATTGCAGTAAGCCAACGTCCATAACGAGACGCAGCCCGGCAGCCGATTACGATCTCCGTTATGAGCAACAGACATTGACGTGTCGCGCATGCGGCCACCAAATGGAACGCATCGTGGACGCCGCTGGAAATCCTCCCGAGTAGCGGCTCTCAATTGACGGCCGCCATATTTCATCCCCCGAATTTTTGCATCACGTCGGCCTGAGTTTTCGGCCTGAGTTTGAGGAAACAATATTGACGTTCCGCGTTGTGTCTTTTGACACGATCGGGACATGTCAGATGGAAAGCTGGTCTTTACGAGCGCTATCCGGCCGTTGCTTGGCCGCGGCGCGGGAGTGCTTTGATCTCCATGCGAAGCGGGAGTTCCGAGAAATCGCCGACGAACTCACCCGCAAGGCGGACGAACTGGACCGCTTCGGCCACTCGTTCGTTGATATAAGGCGCGGCAGCGGCGAAAGCCGCGAAGGTCGACGCGGACTAGGCGGGGAACAAACTTTGGGGCGTATTGTTGCCATTCGTGGCGGGGGCGCCGCGAAGAAGACAGAGGGGCGCGCCCCGCCGGGCGTCGTCGGGTGAGGGACTGAGTGTGCTCATGCCTGCGCGGCTCAAGGAGCGGACGCTCGAGGAGCGCACACCGTGAGCGCTGAGCCTTTTCCGCTTCCCATCGATCGCACCGACTTTGATCCCGAAACCGTGGATATCCTTGCGGCGGCTTACGAGGAGGCGTGGCAAGCCATTGCGACCTCCGGCAGTGCGTTCGCCAAGCCGCGCTATGAAAAGGCCGCCCGCGAAATCGTCGCGCGGCGAATTCTCGACCAGGCCATGGAGGGCGAAAGAGACCGTACCCGGCTGCGGGACGACGCCGTGGCCTATCTGGCCCGGTCCTACAAGAGCGACGATTAGGAGTCGCGAGTTCCAGAATCAATCGTGAGCCCAAATTGTCTAATGTGCCGCACTGCGGCGATAAAACGCAAGTTGATTCAATGCGTTCAATATGACGACTTCAGCTCGCGCATGAGCTTTCGCGATAGTCGCTGATCCTACGTAAATCTACGTAATTGATGGCCGAAAGAGCGGCGCTTATTGGCTGTTTTATGACAACTTTCATCTTTCGTTGCCCGGCGACCGGGTACAACGTCCAGGGGCTGCTCGCGGATCACCAACGTGGTACGGGCGGAAATGCGAACGCCTTTGAATCCGTGACCTGCACGGCGTGCGGCCGCGTTCATCTGGTCGATCCCAAAACCGGGAAAGTGCTGGGCGACACCCGGAAATAATCGTTCCGGCGAAAAAACCGGCGGCCGAACTTCGCGCGCCGGTCCAACTTCTTGCGTTCGGTTGACCGCTGATGTCACCTTGGCGTGTCCGATCCGCTGGTCGAATTGGCTGAGGGGCGACGCTTCAAGACGGAGACGACGACAATGCGCTCGAAGATCATGACACTCGGACTGACGGCGGCGATCCTGTTGGCGACCGCATCGGTATGGCGGGCCGAGGCGATGGTCGCGCCGGGATCGGCCAAAGTCGGCGCTGCGGCACAGTCCTTTACGCCGATCAAACCGGCCGCGTGCCGCGGCCGTGGCGCGCACTGCCCCTGGGGCCTTGTTTGGAACGGCCATCGCTGCGTGCCCTGCTGATTCACCCACCGCAGGCTGCAAGCGATCAATCGCACTTAATCGAGGCCGCCGCTTCTTGGCGGCCTCACTCTCTTCGGGTTCTTTTTCGGGCGCGCCGCGATCACGCCTCGATGACGATCTTCGGCGCCGGGCGGCCCGCGCTTTGCAGACCTTCGCGCACGCACGCCGCGATGTCGCGATAGCACTGCGCGTTGGGGCTATCGGGCGCGGTCGCGACCACCGGAAGGCCGGCGTCGGATTTTTCGCGGATGGCGATGTCGAGCGGCACCTCGCCCAGGAACGGCACCCCGAGGCGCTCGGCCTCGTGCCGCGCGCCGCCGTGGCCGAAAATGTCCGAACGCGTGCCGCAATGGGGGCAGATGAAAGTCGACATATTCTCGACGATGCCGAGCACCGGAACGTTGACGCGGCGGAACATGGCGATACCGCGTCGCGCGTCGATCAACGCCAGATCCTGCGGGGTCGACACGATCACCGCGCCCCTGAGCGGCACCTGCTGCGCCATGGTGAGCTGCGCGTCGCCGGTGCCCGGCGGCATATCGACCACCATCACGTCGAGCGCGCCCCACTCGACTTCGCGCAGCATCTGCGTCAGCGCCGACATCACCATCGGGCCGCGCCAGATCATCGGCGTCTCCTCCTCGATGAGGAAGCCGATCGACATCACCGGCATGTCGTAACGCACGATCGGTTTGAGGCGCGTGCCGCCGACGGTCTGCGGCTTCTCGCGAATGGCAAGAAGCTTCGGCAACGACGGTCCGTAAATATCGGCGTCAAGGATTCCGACCTTAAGTCCCAGGTCGCGGAGTCCAAGCGCGAGATTGACCGCGGTCGTCGATTTACCGACGCCGCCCTTGCCTGAGGCGACTGCGATGATCGCCTCGACGCCGGGAATACCGGCGGGCGACGGCGGCCGGGCTGCGCCCTCGCGCGGACGCGGGCCGCTTGGCGGCATGGCCGGCCGCCGCGGTGGAGCCGCAGTGCCGCCAGCGCCACCGGCGCGCTCGGCGGTCAGCGCGACCATCACGGACGCGACGCCCGGCACAGCGCGCACCGCGGCGTCGGCGTGCTCGCGCACCGCCTCCCATTCCTTCACCGCAGCGGCGTCGGCCGTGATGGAGAAAAACACTTTGCCGTCGGTCGCGACGATGTCCGACAGCGCGCCGGTTTCGGTGAGCGGTTTGCCCTGCGGGCTTGCGACCTTGGCGAGCGCGGCCAAAACGTCGTCTTTCACGGATGCCATCGGATGATCCCAAGTGCCGCGGTTCCAAGTGCCGCGGTTCACGGACACGCCATACGGCCTACATAGGCCCGCTACCGCCGCGGTCAATTGCCCGCCCCCGTTGACGGGCCGCCGCCGCCCGGGCCATGACGACGTTAATGCCCTTATCCTGAGATGCGAGCGCAGCGAGCCTCGAAGGATGACGGATCAGCATCGACGACGGGAGAAAGACGATGGCCAAGGTTGCGTTTCTCGGGCTCGGCGTCATGGGCTACCCGATGGCGGGTCATCTCAAGGCCAAGGGCGGCCACGAGGTCACCGTTTATAACCGCA
Source organism: uncultured Alphaproteobacteria bacterium (assembly GCA_963759705.1). Classification (GTDB taxonomy): domain Bacteria; phylum Pseudomonadota; class Alphaproteobacteria; order Rhizobiales; family Xanthobacteraceae; genus BOG-931. The sequence continues at coordinate 68,378 of CAVXAK010000021.1, read as the reverse complement.
CCGCCGCCAAGGCCGAAAAATGGATTGCACAGTACGGCGGCAAGAGTGCGCCGACGCCAAAGCTTGCCGCCGAGGGCCAGGACTTCGTCATGGCCTGTGTCGGCAACGACAATGATCTTCGCGAGGTGATGATTGGAACGAACGGCGCCTTTGCCGGCATGGCAAAGGGCGCGGTGCTGGTCGACCACACCACGGCATCGGCCCATATCGCGCGCGAGCTTTACGCCGAGGCGAAGAAGCGCGGCTTCGATTTTATCGACGCTCCCGTATCGGGCGGCCAGGCTGGCGCCGAAAACGGCGTGCTCACGGTCATGTGCGGCGGCGATGACGGCGCGTTCGCAAAGGCCGAAAAAGTCATCGCCGCCTACGCCCGCGCCTGTACGCTGATGGGAGCGTCTGGCAGCGGACAACTCGCCAAGATGGTGAACCAGATCTGCATCGCCGGTCTCGTTCAGGGCCTCGCCGAAGGTCTGCACTTTGCGATGAAGGCCGGACTCGATATCGAGAAACTCGTCGCCACCATTTCGAAGGGCGCCGCGCAATCCTGGCAGATGGAGAACCGCTACAAGACGATGGCCGCCGGAAAATTCGACTTCGGCTTCGCGGTCGACTGGATGCGCAAGGACCTCAACATCTGCCTCGATGAGGCGAGGCGCAACGGCGCCCATCTTCCGGTCTCGGCGCTGGTCGACCAGTTCTACTCGCAAGTCCAAAAAATGGGCGGCCGGCGCTGGGACACGTCGAGCTTGATCGCGCTCCTGCAGCGCTGACTTCACATCGTCAAAGCTTGCTCTCTGCGACGTTGAAAGGAACAGCAGATACGTGGCGGTGAGGAAAATCGTACCTCAAATAAACGTACCAATCGTTGTGCATAATCCTTGCAAGTCGACCTGACGCGCAGTTGCACTTTTTCTTTACAGTCATGTACGTTTTGCGCGGTTAGCTTTCTCAGCTAGGGGGTATCTCATGCGAACGATCATCTTCTCGCTTCTCGCAGCAACCACCGTTTCGGTGCTGCCGACTGCGGCATCGGCGGGGTGGTACTGTATGGCGCGGTCGCCCACCGGGTCTTGGGGCGAGGGTTGGGCGCCTGTCAATGCCACCGCCCGGGGCATCGCGCTCGGCGAATGCGCCGTCCGTACGCCGCGCGGCTATGTCTGTGTCATCACGTCCTGCGTCGCGCGCTGAAACAAAACGGCAATGCATCCGGCGCGACTTGCCGACCGGATGCGTCTCTCAACGGCCGCCGCGTCGACACCGACGCTCCGATGGTGCTGACGACGATGTGCGCTTCGTCACTTCGAAGGAATTCAGGCTGGTAGCAAAGAAACGGGATCGGGCAGATCGTCGCCATCGATCAATGCGCCCTGCCCGCGCAGCACCGTCTTGATCGCAGTGACATCAGTGTTGCCGTTGCTGGCGTATTGCGCAGCGGCGACGCCGCAGCCCTGTCCGGTCGCAAACGCCGTACCCATCACGCGGAGCGAAGCGCCCGCCATCTGATCGCCGTCGGCGGTCCGGCCAGCCGCGAACAGATTAGGCGTATCCACGCTCGTGACGGCGCCGAGCGGGATTTCGTAGACGCCGTTGCCGCCCGGCAGCGTGAACGTGCTGTCCATTGGGTCGGTGCTATGGAATTCCATGCCCCAGGCCCCGAGTGCAATCGACTCGTCGAATCGCGCCGCAGCGAGCACGTCGGCTTGGGTCAATTGACGCATGCAATTGACGTGACGGCTCTCCCGCGTGCCGAATGACGGCCCGGTGACCGCCAGATACGCCGTTTCACATCCTTTGATGGTGCGGACGATGTCGAGATAGGCCCAGGCTTGCCGGCGGCCCCCGATCTCGGCCCGGCTGATGCTGCGGGCGTCGCGCGCGTCGTACACTTCGCTTGCGAGGTAGGCGATGACATCGTTCGACAGCGGCACCCGCACCACAAGCGACTTGTCCTTCGACAGCGGAGAAACGCCCTCGCCTCGCGCCTTGCGGATAGCCGCCGTCCACGTCTCGGCGCTGAGGTCCGCGTCTGGCTTGATGCCGCCGAAGCGGATGCCGAGCGTGCCGAGATTGATGAAGCCGTGATTGCCATAGCGCGTTGATGCTCCGGCAAAGAACGCAAGATCACAATCGCCCGAGGCGTCGACGAAAGCTTTGCCCAAGACGTCGTGGTCGCCGTTATGATCGTGATAAGTGATGCCGTGGATCAGGCTGCCGCTGCGCTCGGCGCGCACGACGGTGGCATGCAGCAACACGTCCACGCCGGCCGCGAGGCAAACGTCGTCCAACACGAACTTCACCGCCTCGCTGTCGATGACCAGGAAGACGCCGCGAAATTTCATCGGACCGCTGGCGCCGCCGATCTTGCGAAGCTTCTCGACGACTGTCGCGGCGACGCCGGCCACGACGGGACGCGGGGCATTGCCGATGGTGTAAAGACCGCAATAGGTCTGCACGCATTTGAGCGTCGCGGCACCGCCGAGACATCCGGCACTTTCGATCAGCAGCGTGCGAGCGCCGGTCAGTGCGGCGCCGACGGCCGCGCCAACGCCGGCGGCGCCGCCTCCGGCCACGACTACGTCATAGCTTACGGCATCCTTCGGCATGGCCATCACCTATGCGGTTTCGGCCGCACCGGACAAGCCTTCACCGGGCGAACTGCAGCGTTCGGCTTTAGCGGCTTTCTCTTTGGCGAACGACCGGCCGCCCGAGCAGGTTATGAGGTCCGCCGCTGCGGCGTGGGCGTGAAGAGGATAAAGAAGTTGGCGACAACGATCGTGCTTGCCAAAAAGTAGAAGACGGAATTCAGCCCGTAGCGATCCGCCAGCAGGCCGCCGATCAACGGCCCAAGCGCAGCGCCGAGCGACTGCGTGGCGAAGAGAATGCCGATGCTCGTGCCGCCCCGATTTGCCGGTGTCACATCGAGCAGCCATGCCTGCAGCACGCTGCGAACCGCAAATAGGAAAAAGCCGAGAAACGCGACGAGAATGACGAAGGCGCTTGAGCCGCCGGCAAATGCCATCGCCAGCAATACGACCACCGTCATCGCCATGCTGCTGAGGATGATGCGCTGGCGGCCGACCCGGTCGGAAAAATGGCCGGCCACCGGCGTCATCGCAAAACCGGCCGCTTGCAGCGCGAACATGCAGCCGCCGACCCATTCCGGCGGGTAACCCATGTTTCGTGCCAGGTAGAGCGGGATAAATGTGAGCAAAGCGCTTTGGGTCATCGACCGGAAGGCCGAACTCGTCGATAGCAGAACAAGAGTTTTGTTCTTCAGAAGATCGCGCAGATCGGCGAGAGCCGCGACTGCGGCACTGAAAAAGGACGTGCGCCGTTCGCCGGTGTGGATCGGTTCAGTCGCCTCGCCAGTCATCTTCAGACCGCCGACGCAAAACAGGATCGCGCCCGCCATGGCGATCCCGGGAACAAGGTTCACGATCACGACGCTGCGCCAGTTCAGGCTTGCGAGCAGAAACCCTGCGGCAAGGGGCGCCAGCGCGTCTCCGACATTGCCTCCCATGCCGTGGAGCGAAACGACGAGCCCGCGCCGCTCGGGGAAGTAATGCGCCAGGAGCGGAATCGCCGTCGGATGCCAAAGATTATTGCCCATGCCGACAAGGGCGGCACAACCAAGCAGCGTCCAATAAGAGTGGGTGAATCCCATCAACAGGTAGGGCGCGCCGACCCAACACAGCGAAGTCGCCATCAGCAGGCCTTTTCGCGGCACCGCATCCACGACGATGCCGCCCGGCACGTTCGAAAGCGCGCCGGCGACGAACTGGCACGTCAAAATCGAGCCGATCTGGCTGTAGCTCAGACCGAGGTCGTTACCGATCAGCGGGAGTAGCAGATAGAACGTGGCCGGGTACCAATGCGTCAACGTGTGGCCAAGCGTAATCAGCCACACGTCCCCAAACGACCGCGATCGACTCGTCGACGAAGTGATCTCAAGCGTTGCCATGCCAGTCCGCGCCATCCGTAAGTATTTGACAATAGCGGGACGTTGCAACCGATTCCTTGACGCCGATCAATGAATCACGCCGCAAGATTACCAAAACGCTTGAGATTTTCCCTTTGCTTCTCGTTGCGCGGCGGCAGCTTGAAGAGCCGCGCCGCCGTGCCCCCGAGAATGTTGTGTTTGCCCTTTTCCGACAGGAACGGCAGGTCGTAGATGGTGCTGGGCAAATCGAAGTCCCAATGAGGATAGTCGGAGGCGTAGAGCAACTGGGTCTCGGCATTCATCATGCGGAAGGTGCATTCCATCGCGGCGTAATCTTGTATCTCGATTGGCTGCGAGGAGTAGTACATGTCACGCATATAGTCCGACGGCTTCTTCTTGAGCAGCGGACATTCCGAGGGCCGCAGCATGTACTCGTGGTCGAGGCGCTGCATCAGGAACGGCACCCAGGCGAGACCGGCTTCGATCCACAGCACCGGCAATTTGGGAAAGCGCTCGCCGATCCCGTTGACAACCCAGTTGGTCAGGTGGAGCACGTTGTACCAGCTGAAGCCCAGCGCGTGCACGGCGATGAAGTGGTTGCAGCTCTTGAAGATCGGCTCGCCCCAGTTCGGGCCGGAATGGAACGACAGAACGAGGCCGCGTTCCTCCATGGCGCGATACACTTTCATGTAGGCATTGTCGTGAACCGCCATGTGCGAGCGCACGGTCGTGACCATGAAGCCGCCGACGTGCTTGCGATCGCCGAACGTCTCGATATGGCGCAGCGACTCGTCGGGATCGTTGAACGGCAGGCACAGCATCGAGAAAAAGCGGCCTTTGCCTTCCGGCAGCACTTTCTCGGTGAGCCAGCGGTTGTAGGCCCAGCACAGCTCGTGTTCCATTTCCTTCTGAGGATGCAGACCGATGCTGAGCATGCCGGTGGGAAACAGGCAGGAATAATCGACGCCCATGGCGTCCATCCAGCGTTCGCCGAGCTCGATGTCGCGCTCGCGTCCGGGTGCGGTTTTTTCAGTCGCGCGCATCGGATAGCGCGTCACCCGTCCGCCCATGTCCTGATAGCCAACCGAGCTCGGCATGATCGAACTGCGGCTCTTCTTGCGCCCCGACAGCGTGAGCTGGCGCAACACGTCGTTCTCCATGAACGGCAGAATCTCTTCGAAATTCTCGTGCTCGTAGTGATGTGCGTCGCAATCGGCGATGAGAAGGTCGTCGTAGTTGCGCTGGTGAGCCTGCTGGCGCGCATGCGCGAGCAGCTTGCTGGTATTGAGTTCGTCGACCGAAATGCGCCGGCCGCGATCAGCAATGAGTTCCATGTTCCACTCCCATCATTGGTCTTGCTTCGTGTGTTGGATGCAAACGCTATCGTCCGGTCCAGCTTTGCCACATGCCGAGCTCGAACACGGCGAGATTGACCGCCTTGAGCAGCCCGCTGGCGACCACCATGGCGTCGGTCGCGGTGACGCCGCTGCGCGCGCCGAGCAGCGCGTGCGAGGCACCCGCCTCGGCTTGCGCCGAATAGAGTTGGCAGATTGCCGCCATCAGGGCCTGCAACGCCTCGGGCGAAAGGACGTCGAGCTGTCCGCGCGCCAGCGAGGTTCTGATTTCGGCGGCGAGCCGCCGGGCATCATCCAACGTCGCGGCGCCAACGGAGGCCTCCACCTGGGCCGCCGCTGGCGCATGGCGAGCCACCCTCAGGATCGGTTTGCGACGCCCGGCCGGCTTGGCTGCTGCAGCCTTATGCAACGACATAGACATCATCGCCTTTCTGAACGACCTTGTACTTCTTCAGTTTCATCTTGCGGTCGCTGACGCACTCGCCTGTTTTCATGTCGTATTCCATGCCGTGCCACGGGCAGACGAAATGCATCTCGGTGTCCGAGAAATAGAGACCGCGCGACGTCTTGTCGGGCATGATGCGCTCTTCGACTTTGGCGATCGTCAGTCCTTCGCAGGCAGGACCACCCTGGTGCAGACAGAAATTGCTGTAGGCGTAAAACTTGCCGTCGTGGCGGAACACGCCGATCTCGTTGTCGCCGACAAAGATGACGCGGCGGTCGCCGTCCTTGAGTTCCGATGATTTAGCGACGAATTTTTCTGCCATGGCTTTGTTTCCTTCCTTCCCTCGTCTTGTTTTCCCGGTGAACCTGCGGCACGCCGCGCTTACTTAATCAGCGGCAGACCTCGATTTGATGAAACGGCGACGGAGACAGCGGCGTCCATTCCGGCGTCGCGACGCCATCCCACAGGATATTGGTCGGCACCGCTCGGCGCGGCGGAAACAGATGACGGTGTGAATGCGAGCGGTTGGGCTGTCGCCTCGACGCTCATAACGGCGTTCATGGGCGAAGTATTCATGGGCTCCCCGTCGGTCAAACGGCGCGATCAATGCACGCCTGCGCCACACATTCGGGCTCAAAGGGGGATGAGCGACCGGACTTTTTAGAACGTTACAAATGAAACTAGTATGACCAGGTGACAGCGTCAAGCGATTTCACTGGCCCGCTGGCTTTGACGACGCTTGCGCATTTCGCCCGCAAAGACGTGGCCAAATGGACTAAAGGGCGGCGCGTTACCCCCGTAACCGCGCCGCCCCCGCTCGCAGCGATAGCATCCGCGAATATCGTTACGAGTAAAACTATCATGCCAATGACGGCGCGGCGGAAAATTGATCTGGATCAAATCGCAGGTGTTAATTTCTGGAATTTTGCACGGGCGAGGCTGCGGCGTCGGGAAATACCATGCGACACGAATTGCTGAAGCACTTGGATAAGCGGATTCCGCGCTACACCAGCTATCCGACCGCACTGCAATTCGGTCCCGCGGTCGATGCCGGTACTTACGCGACCTGGCTTGCCGCATTGCCCACCAAAGCCTCGGTCTCGATTTACCTCCATGTCCCGTTCTGCGCCGAACTTTGCTTTTACTGCGGCTGCCACACGACGGTGGCCCGCGGCTACGCCCCGGTTGCGTCCTATGTGGACCTCTTGAAGCGGGAAATCTCGCTCGTCAGTGACATCGTCGGTCCGCGCCGTGCAGCGCACGTGCATTGGGGCGGCGGCACGCCGACGATGCTGAGCGCACAGGACTTCTCGCGGGTGATCGCATCACTGCAAAAGAACTTCACGTTCACGCCAAACGCCGAACTCGCCGTCGAGATCGACCCGCGCAAGCTGACGCGCGAATACGCCTTCGCCTTGGCCGATGCCGGAGTAACACGCGCAAGTCTCGGCGTGCAGGATTTCGACGAGCGCGTACAACAAGCCGTCGGCCGCATCCAGAGCGTCGCGCAGACCGCCCGAGTCGCCGACTGGCTGCGCGAGGCCGGCATCACCAGCATCAATCTCGATTTGATGTACGGTTTGCCGTACCAGACCGTGGCGTCGGTTGCCGCGACGGTCGAACGCGCGCTTCGCCTCGATCCGGATCGAATTGCGCTGTTCGGCTACGCTCACGTGCCGTGGATGAAGCGGCATCAGCGGCTTCTCCCCGAACAGGCGTTGCCGGACACCGACGAACGATTCGCACAGAACCGCACTGCCGCCGAAATCCTGGTCGGCGCCGGATATCGGGCAATCGGTCTCGATCATTTCGCCAAAGCCGGCGATCCGCTGGCGCGGCGACAGCAGGCCGGCAAGCTGCATCGGAATTTCCAGGGCTATACCACCGACGACACGCGAAACCTCATCGGTTTCGGCACGTCGGCCATCGGTTCGCTCCCCGGCGGCTATGTCCAGAATGCGCCCGCCACGGTCGCGTATCGGAAGGCGCTTGCCGCCGGCAAACTGGCGACCGTGCGCGGCTGCGCTCTGACCGGAGAGGATCGGCTTCGCCGCGACATTATCGAATGTCTGATGTGCAATCTGGAGGTCGACGTCGCCGAAATATGCGCGGCGCACCAGACGAGTGCGGATCGCTTCGCTCGCGAATTCCTTGCTGTCGACGCCCTTGCAAAGGACGGCCTTGTCGAACGCAGCGGCCTCAGGATTGTCGTGCCCGAAAGCGCACGAGCCTTCGTCCGCATCGTGTGCTCCGTGTTCGACCAATACCTCGCGCCGGACGAGGCGCGCTTCTCGCGCGCGTCATAATGATGCCGGCGGCGCAGCAGACGCTCCGCGACATCAGCGATCCGCTCTGACCTGCCATGCAAATTGGCGCGATTTGATCCAGATCAAGGTGTCGATCTCCAAGCGCCCGTCTCATTAGTTACAAATGATACAAATTTCATCCGTTGCGAGGAAAACGTCATGATCCAGGCAAGAAGAATCGGCCATGCGACGTTCGAGACGCCCGATCTCGAGCGGGCCGTCGACTACTACACGCAAATCGCCGGCCTCATGCCCGTTGCCAAGGATAAAGACCGGGCATTCTTTGCCAGCAAGATCGGCCAGCTGGTCCTTCAGCTCGAACGCGGTAGTGTCGCGCGATGCACGAAGCTCTCATTCGAAGTGGCGCCGAATTCCGATTTCGAGGAGATGCGGCGCGACCTCGAACGGCACGGAATTCGCAGCGATATCAGCAACGACTTGCTGCCGGGCATCCCCAAAGTCCTATCGTTTCAAGACCCGAAAGGCACGACCATCGAACTGTTCTCGGAGTGGAGTTATCTCGGCGCCCATCATCAGGTCATCGGCGTCGGGCCGCTCAAGCTCGGCCACGTCGCGTTCATCGTCGATGACGCGAAGAAGATCGCGGATTTCTACGAGCAGGTTCTCGGCTTCAGGGTATCCGATTGGGTCGAAGACTTCTTCGTATTCATGCGCTGTGGGCCGGATCATCACACGGTGAATTTCCTCACCGGCAAGAAGACCACGATGCATCATATCGCCTTCGAGGTGAAGGATTTCGCCCATATCCAGAGCGCATGCGAGCTGTTCGGCGAGAAGCAAATCCCGATCATCTGGGGACCGCTGCGTCACGGGCCGGGGCACAACATCTCGACCTACCACTACAATCCGGATCGGGAGGTCGTCGAATTCTACACCGAGCTCGATCAGATGAAGGACGAGGAACTCGGCTATTTCGAGCCGCGGCCATGGCATCACGACACGCCACAGCGCCCGAAGGTCTGGCGCGGCAAGAATTCTCGATCGGTCTGGGGACCGCCGCCGACCGAAGACTACCTTCGTAACACCGCGTGAGCGGCGTCCTGCGGCGCAAATGATGCGCGGCGACAGCGGAGATTTGGGAGAGACCATCATGACAACAGCGCGCGGTTACGTGCCGGCGGCGGAGAACGGCCTGGGCGTTCATTCGCTCGATCACTTCGTACTCACCGTGCCGGACGTCGACGCGGCCAAGCGGTTTTATTCCGATTTCGGCCTCGACGTTCAGGCCGCCGACGGCGCGCTCAACCTCAAGACGTTCGGACACGAGCAGCGCTGGGGCGCCGTCGTGGAAGGCAAGCGCAAACAACTGCATCACCTCTCGTTCGGCTGCTATCCGGCCGATCTTCCCTACTTGCAAGAGCGAGCCGAAGCCAACGGCATCGAGCTCCTTGACCCGCCCAAAGGTTTCGAGAGCAACGGCTTCTGGTGCCGCGATCCGGCTGGCCTGCTCGTTGAGATCAAGGTCGCAGCCAAGTCCTCGCCGGATCACAAAATGTGGCGCACGTGGGCGTCCTCGCCTGAAGGCGTCCCTGGCGCTCCGGTGCGGGCCGAGGCGCCGATTGTGCGTCCGCGGCGGCTATCGCACGTGCTGGTTTTCACCACCGACATCGATCGCGCCATCGGTTTCTATTCGACGATCGTGGGCTTGCGGCTGTCGGACCGCTCCGATCGCGTCGCCTTCATGCATGCGATCCACGGCAGCGACCACCACATCCTGGCCTTCGCTCAATCGCCGGCGCCCGGGCTGCACCATTGCAGTTGGGACGTGAGCGGCATCGACGATATCGGCCTAGGCGCGATGCGCATGGCGGGCAAAGGCTACACCAAAGGCTGGGGACTCGGCCGCCACGTGCTCGGTTCGAATTACTTTCACTATGTGCAGGATCCGTGGGGCAGCTACGCCGAATATTCCTGCGACATCGACTACATCCCGGCGACGAAATTGTGGGAGGCCGGCGAGCACGAGCCGGAGGATTCCTTCTACCTGTGGGGGCCCGAACCACCGGCCGACTTCACATTCAATCGTGAGATCTAGTCTAGAGAGCATGATCCGGAGAAACCGGTTTTGCAAAAAGATCATGCGCCATCAGGATGGTGAGCGCGAGTCGATCCAATCTGAAACGATCGCGCTGAAGAGACTCGCCGAACTCGTCGCTCACCACCAGTCGGTCAGCCTCACTTGCCGTTGATTTTCTGCAACACCGGCAGCCAGGTCTCCTGCTCCTTTTGCACGAAGGCGAGCGTTTGTTCGGGCGTCATCACGCTCGAATAGTTGCCGACAGTCGCGAGCCGTTTCTTGAAATCCGGGTCGCTCTCCACCTTGCGAAGGTCGGCGCTGACTTTGCTGATGATCGGCTGCGGCGTGCCGAGCGGCGCCGCCAGGACTTGCCAGCCGGCTGCTGAAAAGCCGGGAATTGTTTCCGCCACCGTCGGCAGATCGGGAAACTCGGGCAGGCGCTCCGGCGATGCGACCGCGATCAGCTTGAGCGCTCGCGCCTTTACCGATCCGACGATGCCAGAGTAGCCCTCAATGATCATTGAGACGCGACCGTCGGCAAGGTCGGCAAACGCGGCCGCCGGGCCGCCCGTATAGGGAACAGTCAGCAGCTTGATGCCCGCCCGTTCCTGCAGCAGCGCGCCGGTCAAATGCGTAAGTCTGCCGACGCCGGTCACCGCGATGGAAATCTTTCCGGGCTCTTCCTTGGCGCGGGCGATCAGTTCCGGCAGCGTCGAGACGCCAAGCGATGAACTCACCGCGACGAACATCGGCTGAAAGGCGCCGAACCCGATCGGCAGAAAATCGCGCGGAAGCTTCACCGGCAGATTGGGCGCGACCGTCGGCAGCGCCACGAACGTCGACGTCACCGGAAAATACAACGTATAGCCGTCGGGGACGGCTTCGGCCGCAGCGCGGGCGGCAATGCTGCCGTTGGCGCCGGGGCGATTTTGGACCAGGGCCTGCGGCCCCCAAATCTTGCTGAGGCCGTCTGCGACGAAGCGGGCGACCACGTCGGGAGCGGCGCCCGGCGCCGCGTCCGAGATGATTGTCACGGCCTTGGCTGGATAATTGCTGGTCTGCGCATAGGCGGAGGAAGCAGCCGGCAACGTCAGTAAACACAGACCGGCAATGCCAACCCAATAACGAACTCTCGTCATGCTCCCCCCTCGATGGCCATTCATTAATTGATGGCCACTCATCACACCACGGCATCACCCACCCGCGCAAGCGGGCGGCGTTGTGGTTGGGTCAGGGTAATGACGTTGAGGTCGAGCGCAGCGACTTGGTCTCTTGACGTAGGTCAAGGTCCGGATTGCGACGAAGGTCAAAAAAAAGCGCAGCGCTACCACACGTAGCGTAGCGTACCGGTGCCGGCGTAGGTCTGCGAGCCCGAGGCAAACTCGCCGTCGAACTTGGCCGCAACCGACCAGTTGGCGGTGAGGTGCAGTTCGGCTCCCGCAGAGGCCAGCGCCGAGTTTCTTGGTGGCGCTGCGCCGTTCACCGTGAAGCTCGCTCCTGGTAGTGTTTGGAACGTCGCGCCAAGCGACGGATTGCTGACCCAGTCGTGCGCCCACGCGGCACGGGCACGTAGCTTTAGCGGTATGGCGCCGAGCATCGTCAGGTCATCGAACCGCGCACCGAGTTCGCTGCGCGTGTCTGATGCACTCATCGCGTTGTAGGACAGCCCGAAGCCGCCGCCGGTCAGGTCGGTTTCGCTGTAGCTCGGCGTATGGAAGCTCTGTGCCTGCAACGCCGCATAAGGGGCTACGCCGATCATCGGCAGCACGGCGTAGCGATACCCAGTCTCGATGCGGCCGCCATAGCTCTGTGCGTTGAACTTTGCGGTGAGTTGGTCGCCGAGCGGCGCGTAGCGGTCGGTCGTCATCCAGTTGTTGGTGAAGGCCAGCGCGGCTGCCACATAGACTGGACCGTTATTGGTCTTGCCGTAGACGCCAACCTGGAACGCATCACTGCGGCCGCCGCCGAGCCCCTGCGCCAAGCCCCAGTTGGTGCCGCCGCCGGCGAGCGCAAAGCCTGCGACGATGTCCGGCGTGAAGTGATAGTCCATGCCGCCGGCAAAGCCGAAGGTGCGCGCCGTGACGTTGTTGGTGCCCGCCGCAGCATCGCCATCCGTTTGATTGCTGCCGCCAAAGGCCGAGCCCCATGCGGCCCAGCGTTGGTCGAGCGTGGCTGGCTTCGACGGCGCCTTGAGCACGCCCGCATAGGCGAGTGCGATGTCGGGCGGCAAACTTGCTTCCTGCTCGGGTGCGAATGCATTTGCTCCGCCCGCCATGCCGCTCGTTCGGCCATCAAGGAACGGATCGAGCATGAGGCCGAGGAATTGGGTCATCAGTTGAAACCCGCCACGCTCGGCGTCGGTCGATGCTTCGCCGGACAACTGTGAGAGCGCAGTCGAAAGATTGCCGCCGGTCAAGCCGAAAATGGTGAGGAAGTTCGGCGTCAGCGTGCCGCCGCCATTGAAGAAATTATTGAGGCTGGTCGCGACGTTTTGCTGATTGCCTTGCAATCCACCACCGGTGCTCAACGATGCCGAGAGGTCCAGTACGACATCGGTATTGGTGTAATTCAGACTTGCGTCGAAGCCGGCCGGAAGATTGGTCGTACCAAGCGCGGCAAATGTGCCATTCAGACCGGCCGAATGCAGGATCGTGTATTGCTTCGTCAGGTAGCTGCCCGGAGCGAAGGCTGCAAGCACGTTGCCAGCCAGCGACGCCGTGCCTGTGACATTGGCGAACGACGCCGTCGTCGGATTGATCTGCACCAGATAGATCGCGCCGGATTGGAACGCGAGATCGCCCGCGACCGTCAGCGCACCGGTCGGGTTTCCCGAGTTGCCTGGTGCGAGCGCACCCCCATTCACGATCGTTGTCGTGGCCGAATCAACGATGCCAGTGCCAGAAAGCCGACCCCCGGCATTCACCGTAACGCCGCTTGAATTAGCGATCGCACCGTCAACTTCAAGGGTGCCACCGTTGACGGTTGTCGGACCCGTGTAGGTATTCACTCCAGTGAGCGTAAGTGTTCCAGTACCAACCTTAACGAGAGAGCCGCCCCTTCGCGTCACGAAATTATCACACACAGTTCCGGTTACCCCGCAGTCGCTGATGATGCCGCTAACGATCGCATTGAGATTATTTGCGCCGACGGTAAGTTGGTTACCTCCGAGGTAATAGTTTCCAGATCCGGAGATCGAGCCTGCGGAAACTTTGCCGTCACCGTTTGGGCCTGTTGTGTCGGAAAAATCTACAGTGGCACTATCATTGGTAATAAACTGTGCCGCTCCACCATTGCTATTGCCTTGGAATAAGACTCCCTCCAATCCAAAACCGCTCGATATGATCGTTGCATTTCCCGCAGTGCTTGAATCAGTAAACGCGACACCGTGACCGAGCCCGGGCGAATTAGTAATTACCGCATTTCCGGCCGTACTTGTTTTTTCGAACTCGATAGCAAAATTATTTGAGAAAAATGCGTTTCCAGCGGTGCTTCTGTTTGTAAATATCGTCGTGCTGTTGTTTGTAAAAACTGGAATATTTGCGGAGCTGTTTAAAATCCCGGCGCCCCCGATGGTGAAAACAAAGCTGTTATGCGTAATCGAAAACGCCGGCGCGCCTGACGTAAACTGAATCGTATTGATGCTGATATTGCCGTTTACTGTTATCGAGGTGGGCGCGCCGTTGTTTGTAAATGTTGCGGTATTGTCTGGAACAGTATTGGCAGGTGTCGAATTCCAGTTCGCTCCTGCAGTCCAACTGTTGCTGCCGGCGCCGGTCCAAGTACCGTCGGTCGCGTTCGCGGCGGCCGCCCAAAGACCGCCTCCGCCTACAAGCGCAGTGATGCTCAATCGCACTATTCGGCACAACGGCCCTTTAATAAAAATCCTCTGCCATTTACCGGCGATAGCACCAGCAGCACGCCCGGCGTGCAATAGCGCGGCTATTGCAGCGCCAAGAGCGATGAATTCGCACTGCCTCACGTAGCCCCCAGATCAGGACCATGCTTCACTATCCAAGTTAGCACACGTTAGAAGTGTGATAAACAAGTGACATCGATAGTCAGATTCAGGCTTTGTTGATCGGAGATTGCGGCGTGTTTCGCCTTTTGGCGGGAAACTTTTATCCGCACTCTTGGGAACTTTGGCAAACAATCTGCCAGGAGTTGACTTATGGGGTGCACGTAACAACATCGGTCATTCGATCACCTCGTCGGCGGTCATTTGCCTCGATCAAGGGGACGGTAAGGCCGTGAGCCTTCGCGGTCTCGAGATTGATCACGAAGTCGAATTTTGTCGATTGCGTCACCGACAAATCGGCCGGGTTTTCCCCTTCAGGATCCGCCCGGTCATCACGCTGGCTCGCGGTAGAAGCCGGGTGCGACGCATACTGGAGCAAGCGCCAGGGTGAAACATTAACTGCGCCGGATTGACGACGTCGGCGGAACGTCCGTAGCAGGTTTGTCGATCTCGGCATTGTCGGTCCAGGGGTGCTGCTCGCTACCGATGTGCACGTCGAGATCGCGTTCGGAAAAGGTGACAAGGTCGCTGTGGCCGAAACCCTTTGAATAGTCCAGCACCGAGATGATCTCCGGTTCGATCCGGAGCAAGGCGACATTCGCCGGCGGCGGCCGTGGCGCGATGCGGAGCGATGCATCAGCTTTTGATGCCGCGGACGGCTGCGCCGAATATTCCGGATAACGCTTCAGACGCAGCTTGGCAGCGTGATCGAACTCCGAGGGATCGGTCACCTCGATCGCCCGCGCCGCGAGCGACAGCCCTTTATGACCAAGGGATTTGCCGCATCATTGCCGATCGCGATCGAAATTCGCGAATCGCGCAGGATGTTGGCGTACTTCTGCGTGTTGCGCGCCACAAAGCAGTAGAGAAGGAAGCCGTCATTCACATAGCCGACCATGGTCGCCTGCGGCCAACCGTCGGGCCGGTTGGTGGCGATCGTCATCACACGGTGCTCGTCGAGCAACCTGAGGATAAGCGCCTTCAGCTTCGGCATCATGGACGAGGCTCGACGCCGGGAGAACGTCTCCCGCAAGCACTATTCAAATTCGATCCTGTGGGATGCGGCTTGATATAGATCAAAGGCCGGCGGTGCCGGGTGAATTTATTTGTTGCGATGGGTAACTAAGTGCCTGGGATGCGTAGCAGCGCGGTGCGCCGCAACCGGATCGAGTTACCTGATCCCGACAAAAAAGCCGTTTTCCGGATCGACCTGCGGAACTCTTGGGTCCGACGGAGACTTTGGTCCTGCGATGACGTTCCTGTATATCCCCCAATAATACCCTATTCGGATGGACGCGATGCACGAAGTCAAATTCCGACTTGTCGAGCCCGATTTGCGGCCGCGAAGGACAAAGCTCGAGATGCCTGGCTGGGCGGGCAAGCCGGAGCCGCGCACCGACGGCTCGCACGAGCACGCTTGGCATTGCGCGCCATTCACCGAGGGCGCGCAATATGGGATTGAGATTTTTTATCCCTATCAGAACGAACTGCACGTCACGAGAAAAGACGGCAAACTTGTCCTCGACGGCGATTTCGGACCCGCACCCGATGACGATCGGCAGTGGCCGCCGTTTCGAAGCTTCGGTGAGGACTTTTATACTTATCAGCTTCTGCTTGATCTGAAAGTTGGAAGGGAATGGGCGGTCAGGACGGAGCCGCACCCGCGCTTTTATACCGATACCACGGACACCGTTCCGATTGCCGTCCCGGCTTTGTTGCGAACCGAGTGGTGGCCGATGATTTCATTCGTGGTGTTCAAAACACCGGCCGAAGGCCGTACGCACATTTTTCGGCCCGGCGAACCCATGATGCAAATTCTTATTCTTCCGGTAACGGCAGACTTCACCCTCGCTCCCATGGATGAGGAGGAAGCCGCCGAACGCGAAATGCGGGGACGCCGGATTCACGCAAGCCGGCCGACACTGGCCTCGGAGACGACGTGGACGTCGAGCACTGACACGGTCTTCGACGGCACGTACCGTCACCTGCTGCGCGCCGCGAAGGCGAAGGCGAGACAAGACTGAGACACCCAAAACTCAGCGGACGCGAATCGGCACGGGCGCGCACGGACCTCTGGAACGCGGCTCAAGAAGATCGGTGCAACTCGCAATCTCCGGTTTAGGCACCCAATCAGCTTATCCCCATGTCTCGGCTCCGAACTGGCATATCCGAGATTGTCCCCTGAGCAGACATAGCGCAGACAGGGCAGAGCCGACGCGCCCGGCGACGCCGGTAGCCAAAATTGCTCTGACGACGCTGCGATCCACCAATTAACGTCGAATGCTGTGGTAGATTGAAGCTGTGGTAGGTTGTGCTCCCGGAGGAATAGCCCATGAGGCGCCGCACTTTCATCACGCTTCTCGGCAGTGCGGCGGCGTGGCCGCTCGCAGTCCGCGCGCAGCAGGGCGAAGGCGTGCGCAGGGTGGGCGTGTTGATGGCGCGGAAGGTTGTTGATGTCGAAGGGCAAAAACAATTCGCGGCGCTTCGACAGGGGCTTGCGGAGCTCGGTTGGTCTGAGGGCAAAACGCTTGATATCCACTCGCGCTGGACGGTGGCCGACGCCGCAGAGGCGCTGAAATTCGCACAAGAACTGGTTGGATTGAAACCTGGGGTGCTGGTTGCCAATGGCACCCCGTCGCTGATCGCCATGCGACAGGTAACATCTACCATTCCCGTTATCTTCGTCTCCGTTGCTGATCCGGTCGGCCAAGGCTTCGTACCAAGCTTGGCGCGGCCCGGCGCAAATATTACCGGCTTTAGCGCCGAGGAAGCCGGAATGGGCGGCAAGTGGCTTGAGCTGCTCAAGGAACTGGCTCCCGGCGTGATGCGAATTGCCATCATTTACAATCCCGAGACTGCGCCCTACGCGCCGATGTTTTTTCCTGCGATGCAGGCGGCGGCCCCAAGGATGGGCGTCGCTCTTCTCATATCGCCGGTGCGTACAGCCGCAGAGGTCGAACGGGCCATTGCGGCAGCGGGCCACGAAACGGGGGGAGGCCTGATCGTGGTGCCGGACAGTTTTATGTTCGGGCAGCGCCAGCAAATCACTGCACTCGCGGCAAAACACCGCGTGCCGGCTATCTATCCACTCCGGATTTTTATTCCGGATGGCGGTCTGATTGCTTATGGAATTGATCGGGTTGATATGTTCCATCGCGCGGGGGACTATGTCGATCGTATTCTCCGCGGCGCATCGCCAGTCGAACTACCGGTGCAGCAGCCGACAAAGTTCGAGTTCGCGATCAACCTCAAGACGGCAAAGTCGCTCGGCCTGACCGTGCCGCCATCGATGCTGCTTAGCGCCGATGAGGTGATCGAATAAGACGCTATTTGCTGTCGTGCACGAGTGATCCGCAGGCGACATGAGCCGATGGAACTTGCCTCATGGCCTGCAAGCACTCATCCGACCTGAATGTTGGCCGCTCGGATAACCTTTCCCCATTTCTCCGTATCTTCAGCAACGAATTTGCCGAAATCGGCCGGCGTCATTGATTTCGGAACACTGCCCACGTTGGCGAATTGCGCCTTCAACTTGGGATCGTCGAGGCTTGCGGTGATCGTGCTGTTGAGTTTGCCGATGATCTCGACGGGGGTGTTTTTCGGAGCGACCACGCCATTCCACACGATCGCGTTGTAGCCGGGGATAAACTCGGCCACGGTCGGGACGTCCGGTAACGCCTGCGAGCGCGTGTCGCTCGTCACAGCAAGGGCGCGCAGCTTCCCTGCGCGGATTTGCTGGATCGTGGTCGGTACGGGGCTGAATACCACTTGCATCCGTCCGGCAAGCAAGTCGGGCACGTAACTCTCACGGTAATGCACGACCGTCAATTTGACGCCGGTCATCGTCATGAATAGCTCTCCGGCAAGATGGACCGAGCTTCCCTTGCCGGCTGTTGCCATATTGATCTCGCCGGGATTGGTCTTGGCATAAGCAATGAATTCAGGAACGGTCTTGGCCGTAAACGATGGATTGACCGTCATGACCATCGGTGTACGGGCGACGCTTGCGACCGGCGCGAGATCGCGAAGAAAATTGAAATTGAGATGGGGGTAAAGCGTCGCGTTGATGGCATTCGACGACGTCGCCATAAGCAACGTATAACCATCCGGCGTCGCCTTTACGACCGCTTCTGTCGCCAGATTTGTGCCGGCGCCTGGCTGATCTTCCACGATGAATTGTTGCCCGAGCCGGTCAGACAACCCCGGGCCCATCACACGCGCGAGGATGTCGCTGAGCCCACCGGCAAAGAAACCAACGATCAAACGCACCGGCCGAGTTGGATAGTCGGACGCTATCGCGAGACCTGGCGCAACGGGAAGCGCGGCAGCACTGACCGCCAAATGCAGCAACTTTCTGCGATGAAGTTCCATGGCATTTCCCCCACGAGCTTGAGTCGGCCTTCTGCACATGCGGAAGGCGCCCGATCCACGTCGCTTTAATTTTAGAGTTGCTCGCCCGCCGGAGGCACAATCGTTGCCTTTGATTTTGCGGACGTCGGCACGTCCAGCTGGCAACTCACAACTACCCTACGCCAATTCCCCGGCCCAGTATAGGGACGCGATATCGCCCTCTGCACTTTTAGGAGCGGACGCGATGTCCGGCTAAGCTGCCGTGCTCGGACGCGACGAAACAGCCCCGTGCCAGCGCCGGACATTCGCAAACGTCTCCGGCACAACAAGCTTTGACACCCGCATGAAATCCACAGCGACAAGAGCCGTGATGTCCGCTACCGTAAAGTGAGCGCCGGCCACGTATGGCCGGTCTTTGAGTTCGTGATCGAGAAATTGGAGAAACTCGAAGACGCGGGGCTTGTTGGCTTCGCCCCAGGCCGGCACCTGCGGATCGACCATTTCTTTCATCGCTGGGTGCAGATGCTGGAAAATGCTCGAGACCGGCAGGAACAGATAAAGCTCGACACGCCTATTCCACATTTCGACCAGCGCGCTCTCCAGCGCGCCTTGGCCGAACAGCGGCGGATCGGGTTGAATTCCCTCGAAGTAACGGCAGATCGCGATCGATTCCGCGATGACGGCCCCGTCGTCCAGCACGAGCGCCGGCACGCGCTGCATCGGATTGATGGCGGCATAGGCGTCGCTCCGCTGGTGCAGTTTGCCAAGATCAACCTGCTCGGTCGGAACCGTTATTCCCTTTTCAGCGAGGAAGATGCGCACCCGTCGCGGATTGGGCGCGCGGCCGCCATCATAGAGCTTCATTGCGAGATCTCTCTGTATGCCATTGAGCAACCAAGCTTATCTCTCTTGCCTTCGTCCTGCCAACCGACCTGGACCTCAGCGGCGAAGCCTGCCCAAACTGTTAATCAATACTTTCATGAGCGGTTAACGCGAACGGTCTTAAGCCTCGTCTTAAGGAATTTGAGCGAGTTTTGCGGCGAATATTCACGCCTACGCGGAATGTAATGCCCAGTCCGACCAGCGAACCGCGCGATTCTGCGTCGCCGGCCACGGCCCTGTCTGCAAAACGGCGCTTGGCCACGCAGCACGTGCGCGAGGCCCGCGACCGGCTGACCTCGACCAGCGGCACGCGGCCGGTGTTCGACTACGAATTGCTGCGCCAATTCGCGCAGAACCGCCTGTCGGGCTCGCTGGTGATCCTGCTTCTGGTTGTCACCATCGGCCTATTGTCGTGCCTGTGGACCGGAGCGATTGCTTCGGGCGTCTGGACGGCCGGCGCGCTGGTCATTCATCTCGTCATCATCCGCAAATGCCGGCAGTTTCTCGACGAGCCGCCGAACACCGCCAATCTCCGTTCATGGCGGATGCGCTTTATTTTGCTCGACCTGTTCTTCGGCGTAGCGTGGACCTTCATCCTCATCAATCCGATTGGCGCCGACGAGCAGTCCGGCACGTTCATGTTGTTCGTCATGCTTCTGGTCGTGGCGATATCGAGCATGCTGGCGTCGAGCTTGCCGGTCGCGGTCTTCGCCCTGACGCTGCCGGTCACGATTGCGATCGCGCTCGACCTCGCTGTGCGGGGCACGCTGCACGACTACATCCTCGCCCTCATGGCGTTGACGGCGGAAGGCTATTTCTCGCTGCTCGCGTACCGGCTCTATTCGACGACGCTTGCCACCCTCGAGGCGCGCGCCGAAAAGGATGCCCTGATCGGCGAACTCGAGCAGTCGAAGTCGATATCCGACGAGGCACGCCGCCGCGCGGAGGCCGCCAATATCGCAAAGTCGCGCTTTCTCGCGCAGATGAGTCACGAGCTGCGGACACCGCTCAATGCCATCCTCGGCTTTTCCGAGGTCATGAAAGGCGAGATTTTCGGACCGCACGCCGTACCGGTTTACAAGGACTATGCTGCCGACATTCATAGTTCCGGCGTCCATCTCCTCAACCTCATCAACGAAATTCTCGACCTGTCGCGTATCGAAGCCGGGCGCTACGAGCTCAACGAAGAGGCCGTATCGCTCAACCGTGTGGTCGAAGATTGCCACCACCTGCTGAAGCTTCGTGCCGGCAATCGCGGCATCATCATCCACGAGATGTTCGAGCCCGACATGCCGCGGCTATGGGCTGACGAGCGGGCGGTGCGCCAGATCTGCCTCAATCTTCTTTCCAACGCCATCAAGTTCACGCCGCAAGGCGGCGAGATTTGGCTGAAGGTCGGCTGGACTGCCTCCGGCGGTCAATACATGAGCGTCAAGGATACCGGTCCCGGCATACCCGAGGAGGAGATCCCGATCGTGCTCGCATCCTTTGGTCAGGGCTCGAATTCGATCAAATCGGCCGAACAGGGCGCCGGCCTTGGCCTGCCGATCGCCAAAAACCTCATCGATCTGCACGGCGGTACGTTCACTCTGAAATCGAAACTTCGGATCGGCACCGAGGTGATCGTCACCTTCCCGCCGGAACGTGTGATGTCCGCCCTCGCGCCGATCGCCGAGGTGGCGCCGCCAATTCAGCCGCATGGGGACATCTCGTCGTCGTCGGATGAAGGACTTAATCACGCCAAGAAAGCGCTGTTCGGTGCGAACCACTGAGCATGACCCGCCAAAAGCCTGTCCCCGGACTTGATCCGAGGCGAGTATCGGTTTTCGCGAAAGATCATGCTCCATCAAAACGCCGGAGCGGTCATCGATTCTCTATAAAAGATTGCCGCTCCAGCAAGCATTGTCTTGGCCGACGCGCCGGTTATGGTGCGGCGCGATTCTCTTCGAAGCAGCCCCGTCGAACCAATGGCCAGCATCGAGACGCCTTGCATCCTGGTCTGCACCGTCGATCCGACGTCGCGGCTTTGCGCTGGTTGTGGCCGCTCGCTCCACGAGATTGCAGGCTGGATTGACTTCAGCGCCGAGCAACGTGCCCAGATTATGGCGCAATTGCCGACGCGGCTCGCGACGATGAAGAATGCAAACGCCGGGGCGGCGATAGTTCAATAGGACGGTAAACTGTGCGGCAACGCTTGTTCTGGCTCCTGCTTGTCGGGCTCTCCATCGCGCTACTCATCCTCATTGCACGGCATGGCGAGGGGACGGTCGGTTCGCTGTCGACCGGTAAGTTCTCGTCGCTCATCTACAAAATTCTGCTCCTGGTGTTCTTCGCCGGGAGCGTCATGACGCTGTTCCGCGAGCGCTTCACGCAGGCGGCTTTGGCGGCGCTGCTGTGGGTCGTGGTCGGTCTTCTCTTGGTCGGGGGTTACTCTTATCGATTCGAGCTGCACGACATTGTCGACCGCGTCCTTGCGGAACTCGATCCCGGCCGCGTGGTCACGCAGGGCCGCACCGTTGCGGTCGCGCGCACCAATGCCGGCGATTTCAACATCAAGGCACAGATCAACGGCGCGCGGGTTGCCATGGTGCTCGACACCGGCGCGAGCTCCGTGGTGCTGACGCGCGATGACGCCAAGGCCGCCGGCCTGCCCCTCGAAGTGCTCGCCTACACCGTGAATATCGATACCGCCAATGGAAGAACCCGCGCGGCGCCCGTCACGCTTGATCGCATCGCCATCGGCAGCCTCGTCGAGCGCTCGGTCGATGCGCTGGTGGCGCAGCCTGGGCAACTCAAGACGAGCCTGCTGGGCATGAGCTTTCTCAACCGCCTGCAAAGCTGGGAGGTGAGCGGCGACCGTCTGATGCTGCGCGGCTACCCGTGATGGGCAGCGCGCACGCGCAGCGCCGTCAAATCAAGCTGATGAGAAACCTCGCGGAGACCATCAAAAGAAATGAGCTGAAGACAATCTCCAGCGCCCGCCGCGACATTCTATGGGCAAGCCTGGCGCCGTACGGCGCTACAAGACTGGAAACCGGAGCCATGACCGCCACCCCGATCAGCGAGACGAAGCCGAGCGAAAGAGGCGGCAATAGCGCACGATCATGCAGTCCGGCCAGGATATAGCCGATCGTTCCGACAATCGTGATCGGCACGCCGAGCCCCGCTGAGGTCGCGACCGCGTTGTGGATCGGCTTGCCGTAAAGCGTCAGCACAATATTCGACAGCGACCCGCCGCTGACACCCATCAGCGAACCGGCAAGCCCGATGCCGAAACCGTAAAGCGTCATCGGCAATGTGCCGGGCAGATCGTTGCCAAGATTCCAGCGATCGCCGGCAAACAGGAACTTTGTGGCGATAAAGCCTGCGATCAGCACGAAAGCCAGCTTGAAGACCGCCGGCGGCGCGAAGGCCGCGATCACCGCGCCGCAGGTGACGCCGACGACGGCAGGAAGCGCCCATAGTCTGATCACGCGCGGGATAACCAGTCCCTTGGCGCGATGGGTGAGAAAGGAGCGGATCGTCGTCGGCAAAATGATGGCGATTGAGGTGCCGACGCAGAGCTGCATGCGGACATCATCCGGCACGCCCAGCACGCGAAAGACCTCATAGAGCACCGGGACGATGACCGCGCCGCCGCCGATGCCGAACAAACCGGCGAGCACCCCCGTGATGACTCCGCCAACGACGATTGCAAGCGCGAGCCAAAGTAGCTCGTTCAGACCGACACCAAGAAACATTTTTGCTGATACTGCTTTCGAGGGCCGCACTGAGACTTGTAGCGGAGCATGATCTTTTCGGAAAACCGGTTCCCACCTCCGGATCAAGACGGGGACGGGCTTTTCGGATCATGCTTTAGGCGGCGATGTGCGCCAATTTGCGGTCACTGTCCAGGTCGCCGTCGCGGACCTGGGCAAGCGCCTCAAGGAGAAATTCGGCGCCGGCTTGCGGCACAGCCGCAGCGCCCGCGAGATGACGGCGAAATGCCCGCGCGCCCGGCACGGCGCGGAACAAACCGTGCAGATGTCGCGTGATGGCATGAAGCCGCGTGCCTTGCGCAAGCTCACGTTCAATATAGGGCACAAGCGCCGCCGCGGCGTCTTTCGCCGATGGGAAGCGCGTAGCTCCGCCGAATATGAGCGGATCGACGTTGATGAGCCGCCATGGCTCCTGATAGGCAGCGCGACCCATCATGACGCCATCGAGGCGATCGAGATGTACGATCCCCTCCTCCACGCTCGCCACACCGCCGTTGAGCACGATCGTCAATCGCGGGTGCGCCGCCTTGAGCTGATAGACCCGCGCGTAATCGAGCGGCGGAACCTCGCGGTTTTCCTTCGGCGACAGCCCCTTCAGCCATGCCTTTCGGGCGTGCACGATGAGCGCATCGACGCCCGCTTGCTCTACCGACGTGGCAAATGTTTCCAGCGCCACTTCCGGGTCTTGATCGTCGATGCCGATCCGGCATTTCACCGTAACGGGCACGTCGACGGCAGCCTTCATCGCCGCAACGCAATCCGCAACCAGCGCCGGTTCCGCCATCAGGCAGGCGCCAAAGCGGCCGTCCTGCACGCGATCGGACGGACAGCCGGCATTCAGATTGATCTCGTCAAAACCCGCATCCGCCCCGATACGCGCGCAGGCCGCAAGAGCGCGCGGTTCGGAACCGCCGAGCTGAAGCGCCAGCGGATGCTCCGCCGGATCGAACCGCAGCAACCGCGCCCGATCGCCATGCAGCACCGCACCGGTGGTGAGCATCTCGGTATAAAGGAGCGCGCGGCGTGTCATCAGGCGATGGAAAAAACGGCAATGCCGATCCGTCCATTCCATCATCGGAGCAATACAATATCTCCAAGGGCTCATATTTATGGTTTTTTCTGTTTCCATAGATGGTTAAGGCCCTAAAAACATGTTCCTGTTCCGTTCCATTTTCGCTTGTTTTCGCCTATTTCCGCGCATACAATCCTACGCCGTAGGACGATTAACAGGCGTGTAGGACGGCCATGGGACACATTGCAGCAAGAAAACGAAGCGACGGCACGACAGGATATACGGCGCAGATCGTTATCAAGAAAGACGGCAGTGTCGCCTATCGCGAAGCCAAGACATTTGATCGGCGACAGGCTGCAAATGCTTGGATGGTGCGACGTGAGAGTGAGCTTACCAAACCCGGCGCGATCGAGCGCGAGCAAGCGGCCGACAATGACCCACCGTTGCGTAACGTAATAGAACGTTATGTTGCCAGCAACGAGCGCGACATCGGCCGGACCAAATCGCAAGTGCTGCGCTCGATCAAATCATACCCAATCGCAGACATACGTTGCAGCCGAATCGGCAGCGCGGAGCTTGTGAGTTTCGCGCAATCGATTCCGGCAGGTCCAGCAACTCGCCAGAACTACCTGAGTCACCTTAGCGCAGTCTTCAAGCTGGCGCGTCCGGCGTGGGGATATCCTCTCGACTATCAGGCGATCAAAGACACATTTGTCGTCACGAAAGACCTCGGCGTCACCGCAAAGGGTAAAGAGCGATCGCGGCGACCTGACCTCTCCGAACTCGACAAGTTGATGGATCACTTTGGGACGATCAAGGAACGGCGACCGAATAGCCTCCCGATGCAAAAGATTGTCCCGTTCGCGATCTTCTCGACAAGACGCCAAGAGGAAATCACTCGCATCCGTTGGGACGATTACGAGGCAGCGCACGACAATAATCCGGCGCGCATTCTGGTGCGTGATATGAAGCATCCGGGCGACAAGACCGGGAATAATGTTTGGTGTGAGCTTACGCCGGAGGCGGCAGCGTACATCAAATCCATGCCGCGTGTTGCTGACGAAATCTTTCCCTACTCGACCGATGCTATCAGCGCTGCATTTACGCGAGCATCTAAGATGCTGGTGATTGATAACTTGCACTTCCATGATCTACGCCATGAGGGAATATCTCGGCTCTTTGAAATGGGCCGCACGATACCGCAAGCGGCGAGCGTCTCAGGACATCGAAGCTGGTCGAGCCTGAAGCGATACGAGCATATCCGCCGCTTCGGCGACAAATATGCGAACTGGAAATGGCGGTCGCCGATCTAAGTTGCCGATCGGCGCGCCGGTCACCTGATCCTGCGTGATGGCATCACCGCCTGGCGGCAAAGCTGCCGCTCGACCGGTGCCGAATCCGCCGCGCGGCGGACAGACCTTGTGTGCCACGTGGCACACTGGCTTCGATTAGATCTGCCGCAGATTTCCCCGCCACCTCGCCGGATCGCCTGGCGAACCGATCACCTCGACCGTGATGATCCCTGGTCTGACCAATCCTGGATGACACGCGGGTACCGCCAGACCGAGTCCCGCGGCGCGGCGGACTGAGTGCGGGACGTCCCGCACCGGCTTCGATTGAAATCCTCGAGATTTCCCCGCCACCTCGCCGGCCGATCGCCTGCCGTAATGATGTAAAACTTTACGGCATTACCAAACTACATTTTTTAAATCCGATAATAGGATGCGTCCATCAGACAGGAGGAATATGTCCGTGATCGATACTACCAATGATCCGAAATCCGCGCGACGTATTGGCGAGGCGCTCGACCAGGCGCGCCGGGTCGCTCGGTGCCGATGCTGCTGGCGCCGACGTCGTGTACGCGCGCTCGAGTCGCCGTCGACATCCTCGAGCGAATGCCGGGCAACACCATGCCGCGCCAGCCAGGCAACCATCTGGAAGTCGCTCACACCGCTGACGAGCGCATCGAGGCGTTCCAGCAACGAATGGTCGACTTCGAGGATAGCGGTGATGCGACCGTGCTATTCGGAGTCCGAGGACCAACCGGCAAGGAGATCGCGGCGGCGATGGATGTGACCGAGATATTCCGGTCCTGCCTCGTCGGGCCGAACGGTGCCCGTGACTTCAAGATACTCGTCGCGCTGGCTCGCCGACGATCGTCGAGGAAAATCGCCAGGGAACACCACATCTCTCAGCCGAACATCCAGACCTGAAGCTATCCAAGGCAACAGCGATCTGGAACTCGGTGCGCGATTTGATGCCCAAATCGACCCGCCGACCGGCCCAGGTAATAACACCAGAAAACGGTATTTTAATACCGTGAAAGCTCGGATTACGGTATTTTCGTACCGGTTTAGCCAAAAAATGTGGTCAGATCGAAGATTGTTCTTGACTTGTTCACGCGCATGTGTTAGGGGCAACTCACCATTGCAACACACTTCGGTCCAATCTATCGATCGAACCAAAGTTCCCACTATACGGTCTATGTATAGGCCAGCACGCACCGAGTCAAGTCGCGGTCTGGGGCCGATTTTTTTGGCCCTTACCGTCTCCAAGTCGAGGCTGGCTCGTCGTCACTCACATCACCGAACGGAATCAACAATGCCGACCACATGCTGGCGCATCAAGGCGAAAACGCCATTGGTCCACGCGATCGATGAGATGGCGCGCCGCGAAGGTCGAAGCGTCACTAGCTTGCTCACGCGATTAGTCAGCGAAGCCATCGCTGCCCGGCGCGGCCAGGCACAAGGCGAGCCAATGCCGGACGCATTCGATGAGAACGAACGCGGCGCCACATTCATATTGCGCAAATCTCGCACGGCATGTGCGGTGCCATCAGGCGGCTCGCAGTCGCCGAAGATCGTTCGATGGCATCGATGTGTAAGCGCTTGCTTGGTGAAGCACTCAATCATCGGAACGTTTCCGTTCAACGGAACGACCCAGTCGGCGCTGACCGATCGGCCGATCTCGAAGACAGCGGCATGAACAACCTGAAAGAATTTGCTAAATCATGAACAGGATAGAAATCGGAAATAAGTCGCCAATGAAAGAATACGAATACCATCATCTCGCTAACATTTTTCCGCTGATTGAGGGTGACGAGCTCAAGAAGCTTGTCGCAGATGTCAAATCGAATGGTATTAACGAACCGATCTGGATTTATGAAGGTAAAATCCTTGACGGTCGCAATCGCTATCGCGCCGCGCACGAAGCTGGCGTGGAATGTCCAATTCGTCAGTTTGATGGCAAAGACGCGCTCGGGTTCGTTATCTCCGCCAGTTCATGTCGGCGCCACCTTAATGAGAGTCAGCGGCGATGTGCGCGGCGAGGCTGGCGACGCTGCCGCATGGCGTAAGGTCAGATCGTCAAGATGCGCAAAATTGCGCATCTACCCAAGAGGACGCCGCTGGCTTCTTAATGTCTCTCGTCGCAGCGTACAACACGCTCGCGCCGTTCTCGAAAACGGCTCGAACCAAACTGGTTCGCGCGGTCGATGCTGGTGACATTAACGTCACTGTCGGAAGCCGGATCGCAAAACTTGAAGATGATCAACAGTCCAACGCTGTCGCCTTAGTGAAAGACGGAACGAAGCCAATCGAGGCACTGCGCATTACGAAGGTCAACAATGCTATCGAAACTCACTGAAAAGCCCGTCAGGAAAGTTTCGTGTCCTTTCTTGCGATCCCCGTGGGATTACGGCCAGCACCAAATGCCTGAGATCGATTTCGGAGAGGCAAAGGACCACTATCCAGTGATGTCGATCGATCAGCTTTGTGAGATGCCGGTCAAGGACTGGGCAGAAGATGATGCTGTGTTGTTCCTCTGGGTTACATCACCGATCATCGAAAAGTCTTTCAAGCTCGTTCACGCATGGGGATTTGAATACAAAGCCCAATTCTTTGGGACAAAATCGATCACGTTATGGGGCACTACAACAGTGTGCGCCACGAACATCTGTTGATCTGCACTCGCGGGGGCATGCAGCCTGACGTTCGCAAGCTGTTCAATTCCGTGCAGTCGATACGGCGGACAGTTCACAGCCGCAAGCCGCACGATTTTTATGACATCATCGAAACATTGTATCCGCGCGGTCGCCGACTTGAGATTTTCCACCGTGGCGAATTGCGCGATGGCTGGAACGGCTACGGCTACGAGAGCGAAGATAACCCAGCACTACGCTCCGCCGCTTGACA
This sequence comes from uncultured Alphaproteobacteria bacterium, assembly GCA_963759705.1. Classification (GTDB taxonomy): domain Bacteria; phylum Pseudomonadota; class Alphaproteobacteria; order Rhizobiales; family Xanthobacteraceae; genus BOG-931. The sequence continues at coordinate 40,084 of CAVXAK010000021.1, read as the reverse complement.
AACAAACCCATGCCGCAGCGCGCGCAAAAAAGCCGCGCCGGACGCCAATCCGAACGCGGCTATATCCAAAAGCGAGTACAATGTCTCATATTCCTGAACAGAATGCAAGCAAAAATCGCAGCGTCTTCTACAAATGGCGCCGCCAGATAATCGACGAGATATTGTTCGCGTCAGATTTGAACCCACCAGAGAAGTTGTTCGGCATCGCCATCGCTCAATCGTGTAATCCGACGACACAGCGAACCTTCGAGGGCTATACAATCTCACGAGGCGGTTGGGATTTAAGCGAGCCAGCTCCGAAAAAATAGTTAACAAACTTCAGCAGAGTAGTCGCCTCAAAATCGAACGGTATCGTAGCAACACTCATCTGATACCGATTGTCAAAGACGATGCGCGCCACCGATCAACCAGTGGAACAAGCTATTCTATAACCGTCGCAGTCAGTTCATTGAAGTGATTCTAAACAAAACACCTCACACCAACCGAACGACTTGCCTGCATCGGTATCGCCGCTCTCACTGATCCTGATAACTACCAATGTCACGAAGAGCAAACAAAGATTGCGCAGCTGATCGGTGTGTCTCGTTACACAATGATCAAAACAGTCAATAAGTTGTGTGAATTAAAACCTTTCACAGCAGTCAACAGCAAGTTCGGAGATGTCCTGATAGCTCACCTGTCAAATCACCCGTCAACTAAGGTGTCAACCAAAGTAGAACAATATTCAGTAAAATCAATTAGTTACAGCCAAACTACAGTAACACACAGAACTACGAGTAGAGCCGTAGCAATAAGAGATAAGGATACATAGAGATGTTTATTACCTGTAATGATGCCAACCCCGTCCAGTCCCCCATGCTCGAAAAGATTCGCAAAGCGAACGAGCCACCAGCACCACCACAAAACCGAAGTGACAGCGACGGTGCTGCCATTCCCCGTCAACCTGCAACGAGCAGTCGTCAAGCGCGAACTGCGTTCGGTCGTTCGCTACAATGCCGACGAAGCTGAGCGATAGCTGTCGAGCGTTGTGCGCCGTCACCGCAACAAGCTGAGAAAGTTCGGAGTTGCCGAAGCCAAGATCGAAGCCGATGTCGCATCGCTCGTCGAAGCATTCGGTCTCAGCACCGACAAACCAGCTATTCACTTCGGCATTGCCGACGATAGCGCCGACCTCATCGCATGATGCGCCAGCGAGTACGTGAGCATGCAAGTCCGAACGGTCTTTGCGGAGTTAGCGTTCGGCGTAAGCAGCGTTCGTCCCTGTTGAGCGGGTGTTGATATCACCAGATTTGTTATCAACACCCTCACTATGCTGATTAGTCCCCACCGCCCTCTGCGTCGCCTGAGATTTTGCAGCGAACCGTCATAACCTGCAACAGCTAACCTAGATTAGCTCGCCAGCTCGATATTCCTAAAAAGGCTGCTGGGACATAGCCGACTGCGTTTCACGCATCAGTCGCCACCTGAATGCGATGTGCGCGGCGCGGCTTGCGACGCTGAAAGTTGGGCGGCCAGCGGTACGTGGGCCAACTGGCCCACCTTAACACCAACTGAGGGCGGCCGGGGAAAATGGGCCAAATGGCCCGATAACAGTCGAGCAAGCCGCCTCACTGATTAAACAATGACCAAACAATTCTTTTCTGACCGGGCGATCATATCGTGCCGCTCATCGGTTCAACCTTTCGAACTCCTCGCCGATCGCTGCCGGTGATGGTGTCGCCAATCATCATTTGCAGCGAAAGAATATCCACATGTCGAAACACGTTGACAAACTCGCCAAATCTCTCAGTGCTCTAAGCCGCGACGATCAAATCGCGTTGGTCGAAAACTCGCGGCCAGTCTAGGTCCAATCGATTGCACGCATCGCCAGAAGCCCGCAGTCGGCGCGGCTGGCTCGCTTGTCCGCAGCGATGGATTCAATTCTGTCGAACTTAAGAACGCGACCGCAGAGTTGCGGCGGCTCGCGTGCCGTATGACGCGGATAACGGCGTCGACGTCCAGAAGCTGTCGAGTGCGATCTCGGCGTGGAGTCCCGAGGCGAGAATACAAAATTAAGAGCGGCCTCGCGAACGTCGGCTTGCTGGACTAAAGATAGACCGGTCTAACAATAGACCACTCATTTGGCTCATCGCTGCGGTCTCCATAACGCACGCGATCGCCAATAGCCGCGGAAACGCTCCGGCAAAGGCGCTGCGCTTTTTTCCTTGTCTTTGGGCGCAAGCGCGCCGCGCTGATCGCTGGTAACGAGGCAGCGCGGCGGCACCGGGGTCGGGCGTTCCACCAGGGCCGGAACGCCCGACCGTAACCGCTTTCGTTATCACCATTCAACCTCAAGTTAGAAAGAGAGACTTACTATGCCTAAGAGTGGTTCCAAACCCGAAGCGGTGGATATAAAGATGCCCCCGCGGACACTCGGTGATGCAATTGATCTGGCAATGCTGATCGGCACCGATGCAAAAATGCTGGCCGACTTTTTGACATCGCACATCGATGAATTTACCGCGCGGTCAGACCATCGGCACCGCGCTGCCATTTCACGGGTGCAAATGATTCTGCACGACACCGCCATGGCATGGCCAACGCTGAGATCGCTCTGAATGAGATATCGGCCGGCCGCTGAATATTCGATGCGCTCGGACGCGCCGGGACGGCGGCGGCCCAGCTCGGAGATTCGACGGGCCTCGCTGGGCGCAAGGGCGCCACGTAATAGACCATTGGCCGCGGTCCCTCTAACAATGCGGGCTTAGATCGTAGCGCCGCCAGGCGTCCGGGAACTCTTTGATGATCGCAGCGTTCAGACCTACACAGTCTCTTCACGCCAATTCTCAACGCGCGCGCGGAAGCGATCTTTGTCGAGGATACCTTCCAGGTGGCCGACATTCGCAAGCGTTGTCCGTTGAGCCACAATATCGCTCGAGCTTTTACTTCAACCGTAGGAGGTGAACGCTCTTGCGAATTGCACGACCATCTCGTCCGGGCGAGTTGCTCATCCGTCCACCGTCTGACTTCGCCACCGCCGCCCTCCGTAAAGTCGCGCCAGCGATAGAGCAGATATGCCAGTCGCGCGTGCGAGCCGAGTTCGCCTGTCTCCGCTGCGTTTCGATTGCGAGAGTGCCATGCCGCGAAGCACCTCGGCATCCGCCGCGGTCGTCAAGCATCGGCTTTCCTGTTCGGGCGATTTACCAGCGTCGGGGTGATAGTCCTCATCGGCCCAAGACGCGAAATCGACTAGCCAGCCAAGTGCGGCGTTTTTGCAAGCTGTCATGAAAATCGCCGATCGGTGCGCAAGATCGAAGCGTTCGAACGTCAGCCGACGCAATAGCCAATGAATACGAAGATGGTTGTTTCCGATGGAGAAGGCCTTCGCCTCATCGACCGTCACGTCCAATTCGTCGCAAAGGCGGAACATAGTTGTGAGCAAAGGCTGTATGCAATCGTCGGCGACGCTGTTGGCGTGAAGGTTCAGCTCGTCGATTATCAGCGCGGCTTTTGTTCCCCGCTTGAGCGCTTGACGGCCAAACCGTTGCGCAGCGCCGCTGTGAGGAAAGCATCATCTGAGGCATGCGCGACAAACTCGTCGATTTCTTGCTTCCTAGAACGTCGTCGGAGATCGCGAAGCGAAGTAGAATGAAGTGGTCGCTTGCGCAAACCCGCCGTTCGCGCGACCATCGCCTTAATGTTCGCCGTAGACGACATTGCTCCACACCGAGCAAGAGCGGAAAAGACGCATGAGCACCTGCCGCAAGTGCTCGCGATCGCCTCGGTGCGGTCGACAGCAATACCTTGTGAATTGCTCCGTTGTTCCCGGTCCAGCCAGATAAGACTGTCGTCGTCGTGAGCCGCTCTTTGTTGGAGCGTAGGGACTCGATAAACGCCGCCGTAAGAGCCGCAACACCTCAAGACCGATGAAGTTGGCCCGTCAACGTCATTGCCAACGGCCCGCCAGGTCACCGCCAGCTATTTGGCGATTAAATCGCGCGGTGTCCTTATCTCCGCGCCACCACGTCATAGAAAACGTTCATGAAGCGGATCGTCCCGTGTGCGTCTGCGCGCCGCATATTTCCTCGATCTGACCGAGCAGTTCGCTGGAAGTATCTTGTCGCAGCTCGGAATGTCAATCGCTTAAATTATCTTTTCGAGATAATGCGGCCCCTCCGTAGGATATATTTCTTTGACGATAGCTTCGCAAGCAGCCGGTCGAAAACGAGCAAATAGATAACGTTGGCAGCCGGCCAACAAACTTCACAAGACGAAAGATCAGAAGAGCTTCATCGGGGCAAGCCGATCAATGTCGTCAATGACAATAAGAAAGCGCTTTTTTTGGTCCGCAAGCGCCTTGGATAGTTCCGCGTGAAGCTTCTCGACTGTATCGTCCTGTTGAATGAGGCCGGACAGCCAATTCATTGTTCCGGCGGCGATGGCGCCGGCGCCGGAGCACCGGCGAGATCGATGCGGGACCGACCATCGCGCCCGCCCGAAGCAAGCGTGCTCCAATCTTGGCAATAGATTTTTGAAGCGGTCGCCGAGCGACGAACCAAATCCGTATAAAGTTCGCGGAAGAAAGCCAAGGCGAGCTGCTCTTCGCCTCGAAACCACCAGCACGCAAAATTAATGACCGAAATATCTTCGGATTTGACTTCCTTCAAGTGATGCAGAACGAGATTGACCGCGCTGCTCTTGCCGGAGCCCCAGGTCCGTTCAACGCAAAACTGTCCCTTCAGGTGCAGCCATCGTTCCGATACTGGCTGCCAGCGCCTTGCGAAGGGATCTATTCCGTAGCGATCTCCGACGGTTGGAAATAGGCTTATCGTTGTGGGGCGCTTGCATGTTCGGCTGCGTGACTGGAGGGGCCTGGCCCCCAGCATTGGAGAACAAAAGCCAGAGACAAGCGCTCCGCTTTAGGTGGCTTTCACCAGGTCTGAATGTTCGGCAAGATATCCGTTCAAACTGTCAAGGTCGAGATAAACCTCTCCACTTGGCAGCAGATCGTGCAGAGCCATTCGTTCAAGGCGACGTTGCCACGTTATCCTAGCTCGAATGGCTGATGAAATTGCGTGACAAGTTGTTCCCCCTGTACGTTTGGCGATGTCGGGGGCATGTCCGCTATTGGTCCGATCGTGACCGTCGGCCTGATGAATAGCTGGCACCAGGGCCCTGCACAAGGCGGCCGGCTTCCTGATCATTCCGGGACGCGGCCATTGCCGATCTAACCAACAAAGGAACCTATAGAAATGAGCACTGATTATCAGCAGCTACTCAAACGTTATATCGCTACCGTTCGCCGCTACAATGTGGGCGAAGATTTTATCGACCAACTTCCGCTCGCGGATCAGAAAGTTCTGAACTCACTGGCGCCAAAAATAGCGCACACCGAGCCGGCAATCGTGAGCGGAAACCTGACCGGCGGCTGGTTCTCATTATTCTCGCGGTGATCGTTCATGGCGACCGAACGAAAGTTTTCGTCTGAGAGTCAAATGCAGGTTCACATCATCGCGCAAGCGCGTGCTGAGTCCGTACTCGATCCTGAGATTAAGCTGGGGTATCCGGTTTCGACAAATAGAGTCGAGCTGGGTCTGACGATCGCCGAATACTTCAAGATGAAACATGGCCCGCATGGACGCGGCCCCGGTCGGTTTTATCCGCTCCATATGACCGCGCCAGGTCATTGGAAAAAAGCCGCATGATTCAATCCGGCTAATGCCGGATCGAGCGAAGCTTTGCACAGGCCGGATGTACGCCCGCGCATTGCTTCGCCTCTTTATGAGAGAGCAAATAAGATGCTGAACAATGAAATCGTTGAACTCCTGAATAGTGTCAATGCCGGCGCGGACCTACCGTCATTGCTGGCGAAGAATGGTATAGCCACAGAGTCATTGCCTCCCCGCAAACGACGGCGACTGCTCAATCGAATCAACTGGGCTGCCGATAGCCTTGCCTCGACACTCGCACGAGTCAGCGCCGCGATCAATTCCGTCGCAGTGGCGGATGATGAATCGTCTTGGGCAATGTCGGATGAGGACAGACCATGCACCGATGAGTGCGCATTGACGTGAGACACATTTACGCGCCGGCGTGGTTGTCAGCCACACGCCCGAAAGAAAGGCGTCGCTCACTGCGGCACCGGTTATGGCAATGGCTTCGGAGATTTATTGATGCGTGACCTCAACACGACGACGGTGGTGGCTGACAGGCTGCCGCTCATTCAAAGGCGGACCGTTGATCTACTGCTTGCGTGCGATCACCTGGCCGATGCGGTGCGCAACGATGCGGGCGACCACTATGTCGAGATTCTTCGGAATAGGGCATACCAAGCCTTGGTGCGGCTGAATGAGGCTGTACCAGGCGGCATTCGCGACGGTCTGTGGCCGGAATTCCAGATTGGCCTTGATCAGACGACGCAACAGGCAAAATCTCGATGAATGATGGCACCCTCATCATCGCGCGATCAAAGGACAGCATCGTGATTTCGAGGCCGAGACGTCGAGGGACGAACCTCGATCGGGCAATCATGCGACATCTGATGGCTCAATCCGATGTCGATAGAAAGCCAGAACGAAAGCCGCGAAAACAGCGGCACCTTAGCCCTTTTTGATCGGTTGCATTTTGCTGGCTCCGCATGTCTGTATTGGGCGAGGGGATTAACATGGCAAAAAAACCAGCGGCACGGGAACCTTCGCGGAAGGATGAGCGAGACACCGAGGACCTTCGGCGTAAGGTAATGGCAATTCTGACCGGCGCTGGATGGAAGATCATCGGACAACGCGAAAGCCGACAATTCGGCGGGGACATTCTTGCCTCACGTACCGAGATCGGCAGGGAGCGCCGCTACGCCATCGAGTGCGTGCTGAAGATCGATGGTCCGATAGTGAAGGAATATTTCAGCCAATTCCAAAACTGGCTCCGTCAAAGCAAGGAGCCCTTCACAGACTTCGATGAGTTTTGGCTTGTCGGGTACGAGTATGACGATAAGCCTATGAGGAAAAATCCCGGCAACAATCGGCACTTCCGCGCGCTCGATTTGCCTGAGCTGCAAGCGCTTTTTGCTCGGCCGCATATCCAAATGGAAGGCACCGGTAGCATGACGGCTGATGCCACCGTGGTGCCACTTGCCGCGGCGTCGCTCGAAATAGGAAAATCGGTGCCGCCAATTTCCTTTCGAGACAACTTGGATCGGGCCGAACGGCTCGCAAAGGCAGCATCTGCAACAATCAAAAGAGCGATCGACGAACTCAAAAGTAGACGACTTAACGAACCTGACTGGCAAGCCGAGATCGATTTCTTAGAACTGCTGTTCTCCACATTTGATCAAATTGCAGACGCTATCAGCGACGCCAGGCGCGCGGCTACGCCGGAAGATCGAGAACAAAAACTCGAACGGGCGGAGACATTAGCGAGCAGCTTGACGAAAGCCTGCCGGGACTTTGCACAGCGAAATTACAAACAGGTAGTCAATTATACTGGCTATTCTGCCTTTGCGATCCTTGGAACCCTGTTTTTCACTCAGTTGTTTCCGCTGTCAGCCACGGACGCACTTGCAGCGCAACTCGTACTGCTCGGAATTGCTGGTGGCAAAAGAAAATAGGTTCGGGTTTCTCGGAGCCCCACCGGCCGGCCGACCGCTGCACACAGGCGCAGCCGTCCGTGCGCCCGCGTTATGGGCGCAAAACGTAACCCGGTATCAAAAGGTAACTACATGTCCAAACGCGCTTAATTACGCTCGTGGCGCGCGCCTTTCGATCCTAGTCCAGCCATATGCTATGAAAATCCGTTCACGGTTGACGGGAGCGGAAAATGACGCGATGGGCGCCTAAAGAATCCATTTGGCTGGTGCTACTGCTCTCACTTTCTGGTCGTCAGGCTTGGTCGCAGGAATGGAAAGGGCATCTAGCCACCCTATGGGACGCTCAAGTTGCCTGCGCGGACAGCTACAGTAAAGACTGCGAGCCATTCCTAGCTGAGGCAGTGGCGGTGGCTGACGTCATGAACCAGCTTTCTACTGTAGATACGAAAGCCAAGGAAAACCCATTTGTCGTTCTGTTTCCTGGCGGGAATCAAATGCACTGCTCGGACAACTGGTACAAATCCATGAATGGCTTGGGGTTGCTTCATTCAACGTTGGGGCTTGGTGTGTTTGATGATCCCAAGAGCATCTACTGGACGTCGGCTCTCATGCGGGCATCCCAACAGCTTTGTCATTCGTGACCTCGATAGCGTTGAAACTAACAGAAACCACGACGACATCCGCGCCTGGACTGGCGCGCTGGCTCGGCGTGACGCCAGAGCCCAACGCCCCGACCGACACGCTGCACACACCCGCCCCTGTCCGGCCGCCCGCGTCATGGGCTACCTAGTATCAAAAGGTAATTATGTCTCATCTCACACCTCGCCGCGCGCTTTGTGGCGCTAAGACCCGAACAGGTCGGCCTTGTCAAGCTAAGGTCGTTCCAGGCAGGAATCGCTGCCGAATGCACGGTGGATTGTCATTGAAGCCGCGCGCTCCGCTTACCGCTGAAGGTCGCCGCAAGATCAGCGAAGCATCACGTCGACGTTGGGAACGCTGGCGCATGGCGCGTGATCTGGCTGCGATGGGGCCGGTGCCGGAAATAGCCAGCGTCGCGAATAACGAGCCACGACGTAAATGTGGGCCGTCGCGCCTAGCGCCACACGTCCTTAAACGGTTCCGGCGACATCGCTGTGTAGCGCACCGTGTTGGTGATGCTGGCGTGGCCAAGGAAGTGTTGCAGTCGCCGCGTATCCATGCCCTTGGCGGCCAAGGCATAGCCGGTCGAATGCCTCAGCATGTGGACGTGGACCGGGAACGGCAGCTTGGCAGCCTCGCCGCCGCGCTCAATCATCCGGGCAATGCCCATGCGGCCGAACGGTTGGCCGCGCTCGTTGATGAACACGTAACTGCTTAGACGATTGATCGTCATCTGATAACGCAGCAGCGCCTTTAGGCCTGCCAACTCGTCGCGTTCCAAATAATGTTGGCTATCGTGTGAACCCTTCAGGCGGCGAATGATGATCGTGCGCTTGGCCAGGTCGATATCGTCCCACCGGAGGTCACACGCCTCGCTAACTCGGAGACCGTGTCGGAAGATCAGCAGACCGATTAGCCAATCGCGTTGGCCGTACCGATTGCCCTTGAGGGTAGCCAGCAGCTTGGCCACCTCCGCCTCGGTCAGATGCTTGCGCACTCGATAGGCCTTATCCGGCTTGCGACCAACTGGTCGCATTACGCTGCTTTCGACCAGCGCGAGGTGACTCGATTTCATTGGCCTATCCTCCGGGTTGGGCGAGGTAACTGGTCACACTATGGGATAAAATGCGACCAGTCGTCAACTGGGATAACCAACTCAATCCATGATCCGCATACCGTGTCGCCAACGTGACGACACGGCTGATCGGTCAGCGCGACCAGGCCGGGCCGGACCCCCTACCCCCTGGATGTAACTAAAGGCAAATGGTTGTTTATGGAACCGCGCACCGGCCCCGCGCGGCCCCCAACACCCACTCCCTGCCCCTCCCGTTTCCAGAAGGGGGGTAGGGGTCATTTTCCAGGACACCCCCCGGCATCTGAATTCGCCGGATCGTCCCCACAAAATATTTCAGTCTTCCATTTTTCGGAGATTTCCAGATCATAACTCGCGCTCATCTTCAGAACCTATTATCGGCCCTCGATGCATCGCCGCGCGCATTGCGACGTGACGCATGTGGCGACCAGATGATCACCGGCAAGTCCGGCCACATCTTTGGCGATGGCACTGGGTACGCGATCTTTGTGTCGACCGACGAGTCACCTCGGAGGTGGACCAACACCAAGAAGCGGCTCGCCTTCTGCAACGTCAGCCAGGACGGCGACGACGAGGGCGTCCTGGCGCTCGATCGGCTACCGACACCAGAAGAGGCCAGCATAATCCGGGAGGCGATCGGTATTCGAAAGCGGCGGCATTTGTCGGCAGAGGAACGAGCGCAGAAGGCGATCACACTGGAACGCGCGCGGAGTCTGTCAAAAACGCCGTCTGCTACTCTCACGTTGGCCGAAAGGCTTCGGCCCCTATAAAAAGCTGGCCGCGTTTCCCTGGGAAGATTTTGGCGCCCCCAGACGGATTTTATCCGGTTAGGCGTGATGCAGGCAGCGATCGGAGGGAAGAGCGGACATTCCCATACGTTCGCCTTCTTGACGAACGGACGTGTTCACACACCTGGATCATCCAAGGGCTACATGGTAGGGCCAAAGTTGGGATAAATTCGCTGGACTGGTTGAGCATCGTCGAAGTGCGCTCGTTCCGAAATTAGCCCAAGACGAAATTAGACCAAGAAGTGGATATTATGGGAACTATACGCTTTTTGCTGGCCCTTAGCGTTGTGGTGGCGCATTCGCCAACCGGTACGTTAGCTGGCCTCCAACTCCTGCCCCCCATGACAGCAGTCCAAGCGTTCTACATCATTTCAGGTTTCTTGATCACGATGATTCTGAACGAGAGAAAAGAATACCAGAGCGCGCGGAACTTTTACTTAAGCCGATATCTGCGGCTTTGGCCGACCTATATTGTTGTCGCGGCATTGACATTCGGCTTATTCAGATCGAGCTCCTTCGTTACGGAACTCCGACGCAATGATTTGATTACGATTATATTTGTCACGATTTCTAACCTAACGCTGTTTTTTCAGGACTGGTTTCTATTTCTTGAGATAAGCCATGGTGCGCTTGTCCCTACCGCTAACTTTTATGCTGGTCGACGCCGCAACTCAATTATTTTCTCCTCGTGCCACAAGCCTGGACCCTTGGTGTCGAACTCACATTCTACTTGATTGCACCGTTGATGTGCCGTCGATTGGTTAGTGTGATGGCGCTTTTTCTGTGCGGCCTAGCAGTGAAGCTAGTCATCGGTGCGTGGGGACCGGCGTCTATTGATCCCTGGGCTTATCGGTTCGCACTTGGCGAGATGATGTTATTTGCAGCGGGAGGCATTTCTTATTTCGGCGGACGGTTCGCGCAGGACCATGTCCCGCAGTCCGTGGTTAAATACAGCCCAGTTATATGCCTCGCGATTCTTGTGATCGCGATCGTCGATGTTCCATATATCACGCCCCTACTGCGCAGTTTTGTTGGTAATAAATATGTATCATGGCTGTTGTTATGGTATCCTGGCTTTCTCCTCCTAGTCGCTTTCGCGTGCCCCGCGTTGTTTAACGGATGGCGTAAGATCACCTGGGATAGCATCCTTGGCGAGCTGAGTTACCCCATTTACATCTCACACCTGTTTGTCTTTGAAGTGCTGCGGCACCTAGTACCAGAAGCGATGCTTTTCGGAAATCTGCTCTATGTTGCCTCAGTCGTAGCATTCAGCAGCGCGCTATTCCTCCTAATAGGATTGCCGGTAGATCAGATTCGTGCCCACTTTGGTGCGCGGGTTCCGAACGTGCGCCGGACAAGCATTATCCAGGCAACTGATGTCCCGATGCGATCACGGCTTCAGCCGATCCAGTGCTCTTCGGCAGACCAAGGCCGCGGCATAGCGACGGGGTCGAGTAGAGGCCCGGCTAGACCGGGCCTGCTAGCCGCTCAACCGGCCAGCGCCTCCATTTGCGTCCTCAGTCGCTGAAGGTCGTCAGCGACGTCGAGGTCAGCCCGATCAACGACGATCGTTCGGAACTTTGGCACCAAGTCGGCTTGCGCCGCCGGTTTTGCAGCCAGCAGCGCCTCGCAGGCATTCCAGAAGTTATCGAACTTGCAATCGTATTTCTGTCTAAGGTTCGGGGGCGCCACCGGACCTTCGCGCTCGAGTTGATCCAGGTGCTCGCCCAGCGCCGCGAGTTCGGTCTCGAGCCTAGCGCGACGCACTTCTAGAACCTTGATCCGTTTACTGAGCGGCATTGTTGCCACCTTTCATTAAGGGTGGCACCGCGCGATGCGCCACCAAGACATGACCAACCATCACCGCGCGCGACGATGGGTATAAGTGTCTTGGTAGGGGGAGCGCTGCGGTCACTCTGATCGGAGACCATCAGCGATCGAACGATGGCATGAAATCGGCAGGATCGCAACAGCTTCGATTTCCCGACTAAATAACTCCTTATTCAGACAAACTCCGAACATTTGATCGCACGCCATCGAACATGCGCGCGGGACCGAACGTCCATAACGGCGTTCGTAGACAAATGCGACGGCATGGGGTTAAGCCACCGCAGGAGTGCGAGTTCTGAGGTAATCCTTGTATGAGAACGGTGTTCATTCTGATGGCCCAGTACGACGGTCTGGCGGTGATACCGCTCGACCTGGTTTGCCGTGATTACTTCCGGCATCTGACCGTGGAGAAGTTCTTACGGAAGGTTCTCGCCGGCGAGATCAACATTCCGATCGTTCGCATGGAGGCAAGCCAGAAGTCGGCCAAGGGAGTCCATGTCGCTGATCTTGCCACGTATCTTGACAAACAGACCGAGGCGGCGCGGAAAGAGTGTGAGCAGCTAAAGCGATCGGCAGCATAGGGGGTAATGGATTTGGCATGAACGAGCATCGTCTGCTGCATGAGTTGCTACCATATCGGATGCAGGCGGTGAATACGCTCAACTTGGCGATCCGCATGCGGCTTACGTGGCCTGAGACGCCTCCCATGTGCATTCACGTCAACGGCAAGTTGGTTGTCGAGGGCAACCTAAATGCGTTTACCAATCCAGTTATCGAGGCTGGGCTTGTCCATTGTCGTGCGTTGTTGGAGTTTCTTGGCTTGTGCATGACGCCCAATGGCAAGCTCGGCAATATAAGCAAGCGCCGAGGAAGTGACATTGGTATTGAACATTTCAAGACCTCCAACGGCCATCTAGCGACAGTCAGGCCTGATCAGGCACTCAACCGCTATGAAGGAGGCCGCGAAGAAGCGGAGAATGCGCTGGTCGCCGTTTTTCAGATAACCAACAAAGGTCTTGCTCACGTTACGGAGAAGTTGATTAAAAATCCTAAGCACGAACGTCTAGTCGAGATTGCAAGTCGAGGCGTCCCGTCCCTTGTCATAAGCCACCTTTACACCCCGCTCGGCTTGGAGCCTCCATCTTACAAACTCGCCAGTCGCCTACGCGATATGTAAAGTCCTACGCCTCGTCCTACATAGAAATATAGACGCGAAAAATGCTTATTTTGTTGGTCTTTTTATTAAGTCGGTAGTTTCCATCATAGGCGCTACGCTGAATCGGCGAGAGGCGATTTTGTCACCATCTCTCGATTTTTGCGCAACTCCCTCTTCATTTAAGGGTATTTCCATTTAGTCTCGTTTCCGCTCATTTCCGGCGGTTTTGCCAGCCGAGTACAACAATGTTGTACTGAACCGGCTCATGTTGTAGCGCCCAGTCGATGATCCGACCATGGGATAGATCGACAAATACGTCGACGATTTCGGGCCACCAATCTTGGCAGTCTCTACAGCGATACAGCCATCTCAAAGTGTTACGCCAGAGGAACACTTTGCGCGTGCTTAAATATATTGCCGGGATCGAAGGCGGACTTGATCTGTTTCAAGCGAGTGAGGTTCTGGCCCCAATAGGCACTCGGATAGTCAATAAGATCAAGATCACAATAGTTCACATAGGCTGCGCCTGAAACGTAGGGGCGCATTGCTGCGTAGCACTGACGCATCTCATTGAGGCGTTGCGGCGTATCGTTCTGGCTGGTCCAGTTACTGCCATACTGGAGGCAAAACAGTGTGTCCCTTCGGTGGGCGAAGGCAGTTGCGTCGGGTGTAGTGCTGGCGATCGCACCGCCATAGGCGTCGCAGATAACGTAAATGCCCTTCCTCATACTGACCTCGTTCATAAGCACCGAGAGGCCGGCATCCGTTATTGGCGAAGTTGCGTAGTCGGACTTTCCCTTCATCGGATTGGACGGATACGTCCATCCTTTTGGTCCCGGCCGGCTCCCGGCGAAATAATAGACGGCATCAATGTACGACATTGCCAGAACCGCTGGGGAGGACGAGAGAAATCTCAGCTCGCGATGTAGCTCCTGGCTGGTCCCAATGGACTGGCCGGCGCAGCGCAGATCGATACCGCCGCTCGGATGTCCTGTGATGACCAAATTAGAGTCGATCGATTGCGGAGCATGTGGCGCCCAGGCCTGCCACTCCTTCATCACCGCGGCGGCGCTTTTTGGGGAAAGCTGCGACAATCTGATATTGAAGGTAAACACGTTCGTCAGCTTGGACAGGTGTAACTCATAGCCAGTTACCACGCCAAAGCTGCCACCTCCTCCACCGCGGCAGGCCCAGAACAAGTCAACGTTCTGCTGTGCGCTCGCATGGATCTGCTGGCCTTGCGGATCGACCAGATCGATCGACAACACGTTGTCGCACGCAAGCCCGAATGGCCGAGCTAGATAGCCGTACCCGCCACCAAGAAGATGGCCGGATACACCGACCGTCGGGCAACTGCCGCCTGGGAAAGCGAAGCCGCGAGGCGCAATGGCCTGATAAATCTGACCGAGTGCAGCACCAGCGCCGACGGCTGCGGTCTTTGTCCCGGTATTGACCGTGATTGCATTGATCAGACGTGTATCGATAACAACACTCGAACTTTGCGAAAATCCTTCATAGGAGTGCCCACCGCTGCGCACTGCGAAAGGCAGGTTGTTGCTGCGACACCAATTGACCATGGCACCGATCGCGTGAGCGGTCTTGCATAGAGCGCGCAGCTGCGGCGTGAGCGTCGTGCGGGCGTTGAATGCGGCCTGATATTGGGAGAATTGTGCATCGCCAGGATGTAGCAGCAATGCGTCGGTCGACGGCAGATTAGGCAGGGCCGGTAGTTGTGCCCTGGCGGCGCGCCCAGAGAATACCCCGGGCGCGAAGATCGCGCTTGCGGCAACCCGCTTCAGCAACTGCCGGCGCGTCGTTCGTCGCATGTGACCAACCCCCCGCAGCTGCGATCGGGCGCTCGCCGAGCACCTCCACGCCGTTATGACGTTAGTGCGCGTTTCGCGAAAGATCACGACCCCAAGGATGATATCAAAAATGAACTTGACGCTGAGCCGCGATTAAAGGGCGGTTTGGCAAACTGGCCGAGCGCCGGATCGCGGTCAGTCACCAGGCGCTATGGCACTTCTCGATGCGGGAAGGACCATGTTCAAAAGAAGCCTTCGCGCCAGCGATCAGTTCACATTATAAGTTGGGTTCTCGGTCAGAAAATGTTGCTCATCTCGGGAGAAACGTCATGGATCGTCGTACTTTCCTGCAAAGCGGCTCTCTAGCTGCTGCCGCGGGCGCCGCCATTGCAAATGTGGTAACGCCTGTAGATGCGGCGGAGACAACGGATGCAATTGCCGCTCCTAGCCGCGAGTGGTCGCACCGCAGCCCGAAGGGCGCGCCCGTCATCAAGCGCTTCGACGAGCAACGCTGGATCCTGGACAATGTCATCCAGGCCAATGGCGTCGATTGGGATCAAAGCCACACTGGTGTCGCTATCCGCTCAGGCGGTCCCAGCGTTGTGCCCGACATGGACGAGTTGCGAAAGCGGGTGCGACGCCTGGTCGATATCTGCCCGGCGTTCGAGACGCTGGCCAAAAAGCGCGAAGCGATGGCGAAAAACGCCGAGCGGTCCGGCGACAAGACGGCGGCGCGCGACAATTACTTTCTCGCCAGCAATTACTGGGCCTCGGCGATGTGGACGATCGATGAGGTCAATCAAAAGATTGAAATGCAGAACGACAAGAAGCGGGAGAATTTCGACAAGTACATGGCGCTTGCCGATCATCATATCGAGTGGGTGGAATTACCCTATCGCGGCAAATCGCTCCCGGCGATCTTTCACCTGCCGCCTAATTACCAGAGTGGCGCTAAGGTGCCGGTGATTGTCGCGGTGTCCGGAATGGACGGGTTTAAGGAGCGCTCGGTGGCACTGTACAAGGATGCCTGGATGCAGCGCGGCTACGCTGTGCTGGCGTTTGAAGGACCGGGCTATTGGGAGCCGCCGTTACGCGGCATCTACGTCGACGTCCCGGGCTGGTCAGAGGCGGCCAAGACGGTCGCCGATTGGCTGGTGAAACGGCAGGAAGTCGACTCTGAAAAAATGGGCATGACGGGCGTGAGTTTTGGCTCGTTCTTCACCGCGATCATGATGGCGTCGGACTCCCGCTATAAGGCCTGCGCTGTGGTCGGCACGTGCTACGAACCAGGCGGCGAGACGATCTTCAACCGCGCGTCGCCGACTTTCAAGAAGCGCTTCATGTTCATGTCTGGAATCACCGACGAGCGCGAATTCGACGAGTTCCGCAAGACGATTGACTGGAACGGTTACGCGCAGAAAGTTAAAGGTGCCTACATCGTTGCGTGCGGCGAATACGATCAGCTTTGCCCGCTCGAATACACCGAGGCGTTTATGAAGGCTTTGGGCGGCTCCAAACAGCTTCTCGTCTATGAAAACGGCAATCACAGCATTGCGGAGACGACAGCGACGAAAAACGGACCAGAACCTCGAGAATACCAAGCCGAATGGATGGCGGCGCGGCTCGATGGTAAACCCTTCAACAACGAACGGTGGTTTATCGAATTGAGCGGCAATGTCATTAAGGAAGCAATGGCGTAGGGCTGTGTGAGGGCACGCGAACTCAGCATCATGAGGACCAAAAAACTCTTGAGCGGCGCTACGGCGCTCACCATTTCTGCCTGCATTGCACTCGTCGGCGATGCCCCGGCATTGGCCAGTAACTCGCGTCATTACTGGAGCCCATGCGTCTCTTCCGCTGACATCTATGGACCAAAAGTCAGATACGGCGTGGGCATTCCCTGGCTCTATGTGCCGCCCGAACCCATGGCGAAGTGCGGGCCGCCGAGCTGGCTGCACAACGCTCCCAGGCGCGTCAATCATTCCAGGCGATAGGAGTTGGCGAGCTTGCGGAAGCCTATTCAATCCTGCTCGTAATCCCGCCTGCGTCCCCTATCTTGTCGGCCAGCGCAAGCGCCTCTTCCAGCCGCCGGATCATTTCGCCGCGCTATTCGGGAAGAATTTGTCATCGCCGACTTTAAATTTCCTTTTCTGTCCCTTCCCATCGAATAACAATCAACGTTAAGCGCGGCGATCGGGCCTCCTGATTGAGCTCAGGACTGTGTGTTAGAGTGTGGACAATGACGGACCAATGGGCAGGATGGCGCTCATCGGATCTTTCGCCGCCGATGCGCAAAGACGCGGTGCGATGCGTCTTGCTTGTCGACGGTCACAAAAGGCCGATACCAGGGAGGACATCACATGCGCGTTTTGCCGCTCTGCAAACTCGCCATGGCGGCGGCTGTTGCATCATGCTTTACCTTCCCGGCCGTCGCAGCCGATAGTGTCGCCGATTTTTATCGCGGCAAGACCGTCAGGGTCATTATCCCAGCCTCAATGGGCGGTTCAGTCGCAGTTTATGGTCGCCTGATGGCTGATTTCATCGGCCGCCATATCCCAGGCAATCCGACGGCCATCGCGGCATCGATGCCTAGCGCGGGCGGCGTGCAATCGGTGGACTACATCTTCAATGCCGCACCGAAGGATGGGACGACGATAGGCGAAATCCTCAGTCCGTCCATTCTCGTGCCCATGCTCGGCGGCGCGAAATTTGACCCGACACAAATTCAATGGATTGGATCGCTGACCGCCAGGCCAGGCGTTGTTAGCGTATGGCACACTTCCCCTGCCACTACCCTCGCGGACGCGAAAAAAATCCCGCTCAATTTTGGGTCGACCGGCTTAGGCGCGGGCAATTTTCAAATACCGACATTGGCCAACGCGGTCCTCGGCACGCGCTTCAAGGTGGTCATGGGCTATCCCGGTGGTTCCGAGATCAATTTGGCGATTGAGAAACGCGAACTCGACGGTCGCTTTAATTATTGGACCGGATGGACGTCAGCCAAGCCGGATTGGATTCGCGATCACAAACTCATCTTCTTGTTCCGCACCGGACCGCGCGCGTCTGACATGCCAAAGGATCTGCCGGCGTTCGACCAACTCGTGAGTGGCCAGGAACGCCAGATGGTCCACATCGCCGAAGCGCCGGACGGCATCGGGGTCGGCTTTTGGGTCGCTCCCGGTTTACCCTCCGAGCGGTTGGCGTCGCTGCGCAAAGCATTCCAGGACATGCTGCATGACGATAAATTCCTGGCGGAGGCGGAGAAGCTGCGGACCCCTATCGATCCGGTCCCGGCCGACGAGTTGCACAAGATCGTCGCCGATCTTTACGTCACACCGAAGCCGGTCGTCGAGCGCTTTAAAGACCTTATGGTTCCGGAGCACTAGAGTTTTCTTCCCCATCAAGAATGAAATCGCTTGGACGCCCGGCAGCCGCCTGAATAACGGATGCAGGCCAAAAGGAGTCACAGATGAACGACAGCAGTGGATCGCACGAACTTTACAAGAGCGAAGTGCCGGTCAATCTCTCCAACAACCGGCGCGATCCAGAATTTTATTCCGACGCCATGGTTGAGCTTCTCAACAGGCTGGAGGTCGAATACGTATTTCTGCTTCCCGGCTCGAGCTACCGCGGGCTGCACGATTCACTGGTCAATTTCGGACGCAACCACAAGCCGACGATCATCCTGGCGACACACGAACAGATCGCGGTGTCCATGGCCCATGGCTACGCCAAGGCGACAGGAAAGGTTGGCGTGTGCATGTTGCACAATCTCGTCGGCCTGATGAACGGATCGATGGCGGTGTACAATGCGTTCGGCGATCGCGCGCCGCTGCTTGTGCTGGGCGGCAGCGGACCACTCGACCCCGCCGACCGACGATGGATCGACTGGTTGCATTGCGCCAACACGCAAAGCGATATCGTCAAGCCTTACGTCAAATGGGCGGACGAGCCGCCGACAGGCCAGGCGATCCTCGACTCCATCGGCCGGGGCCACAAGATCGCGCTGACTGCGCCCACCGGCCCAGTGTACGTCACCGTCGATTGTGGGGTGCAGGAGAACCGAATCGCGGATGGCTTGCGCATTCCCGAAGCAAAGCACCTTCAGCCGCCGCCTTCCCCCGCCGCCAACCCGGACGCGCTCGCAAAGGCAGTCGATCATCTGATTGCGGCTGAGTTTCCCGTGATCGTCGGCGGCCGCTTCGGCATTAACGCAGCGGTCACGGCGCCGCTGGTTGAACTCGTCGAGCTGGTCGGCGCCGCATATCGGGACGACCTGGCGCTCGTGGCTTTTCCGACCAAGCACCCGCAGAATCTGAGCGGCGACCGCGCGATCCTGAAGGATGCCGACGCGATTCTTGCGATTGATTGTCGCGACGTTTCGAGCCTGCTTGACGGCTACACCGGCGAGAAAAAGGAAGTCGGCAGCGGCCGGGAGAAGCCTGGCCGGAAGGTCATCGACATGTCGCTCAACGACGTTTCCGTCACGTCATGGTCGTATCTCAAGGGCCCCCAGCCGCTGATCGACGTGCAACTCACCTGCGAACCGCTGTTCGGCTTGGGCCAGCTCGTGGACCTGGCGAAGCAACGTCTGGCCAACGATCCAAAGAGCCGAACCCGCATCGAGCAGCGGAAAGCCTCGCTCTCGGAACGACATGACCGTCTTCGGGCGCGGCAGCGGGAAGCCGCGCGCAGGGGTTGGGATGACAGACCGATCGCGCCGGCGCGATTGGTTTCCGAAATCTGGGATGCGGTCAAAAATAAGAACTGGTTTCTGACAGTGCGCAACCAGGCGAGCTTCCCAGAGGGCATCTGGGAGTTCAGCGGCGCCGGCCAATATCTCGGACACAATGGCGGTGGCGGCGTCGGCTACGGCCCTGGCGCGGCCGTTGGCGCGGCGATCGCGAACCGGGACTCCGGCCGTCTCTGCGTGGCGATCTTTGGCGACGGCGACTTCGTGATGGCCGCAGGCGCGATTTGGACGGCAGTGCACTATCGCGCCCCAATGCTGGCCATCATCAACAACAACAACCGACCTGGGGAAACGACGAGAAGCACCAGATCGAGGTGGCTGGCGATCGCGGCCGTCCAGCCGAGAACGCCTGGATTGGGCAACGCATGGTCAATCCAGATATCGACCACGCCATGACGGCCAAAAGCTTCGGCGCCTGGAGCGCGGGGCCAATCACCGATCCGGGCGAGCTCGCCGGCGTGCTCAAGCAGGCCGTTGCCGAGGTCGAGAAAGGATCGGTTGCAGTCGTTGATGTGCGCACCAAGCTGCTGTGAAGCGCGCCGCCAAGAACAGCCACACCAGAAGCTATCGCGCTGCCAGATCGACGCTCTCAGCGATTCAAGGCGCTTGGCCACGATGTGCGGCTGATGCCTGTCCGCTATGCCCGACCGTATTCAAAGGGACGATCGCCGAGCCGATGGTCGAAAGAATAAAGCCAATCCTGCCCGACCAAAGTTCACGTTTCTCTTGCCCGTTCACACCGGGCTCAATTGGAAAATAAACACGGCACTGTGCTAGTCGTGAGAAGGTTTCGGGTTACGCCGCCGAATACCCACTCGCTCAGCCTGTTGTGCCCATAGGCTCCAGCCACGATCAAATCGGCATCTTGTTCCCTCGCGGGCGAAGCAGGACGTTGCCTTCGGATTCGTCGGCCGCGATCCCGGTCTGTTGGCCAACCGATACATCATGACGCGCGAGGTAGCGCGCCACATCGGCAATCCGGGCCACTGCACTCTCTTCCATGCCTTCCGACGTCACCTCGGCAATGCTGACGCGTTGGGCCTCTTGCAAGAGGGGTAGCGCGTCGCGAACCGCACGGCGCGCCTCGCGCGTGTCTTTCCAGGCGATCAAGACACGCGATGGCTGAAGGCTACGTATTCCGCGAGGGATGACAAGCACCGGTCGACCAGCACCGAGAATCACCGTGCCGGCATCGAAGGTGTGATAGACATCGCCTGGTAATGCTTCTCGACCGATGACGACGAGGTCTGCCGCGCGCGCTTCAGCAGTAATGGCTTCGCTGGGAAAATGGGTAGAGGACCGCCACTCCACCCCGCCTGGATTCGCCCCGGCGCATTGCCGAAACTGCTGTCCGAGGCGTTCAAGTTGTTGTTCCGGTATCCCTTTTTGCCGACGCTCCTCGTTTGGCAATTCTTTTCCTGAGTATTCCGCCGCCTCATATTTGCGGAGTGGCCAGCCAGCGACGCCAATCAGCAGCGAATTGAAGCGCCCAGCAAGCTCGGCTGCGACACAAATGCGGTCCTCGGCGCCCTCGTCGAAATCAACGTGCACCATGATCGTAGCAGGCGCCATGCGGAACTCCATTGCTACTAATAATATGCGGCGCTGTGGCTGACGCCGCGTTGATCCTGGTCAAATGCGCTACCCCAATTATTGTGGACAAAACTTATCCCGTCTCTCATTCATCGCCGGGCGCCACATGAACTGTCAGTCGGAGCCTGGGAGCCGGTGGTACTCTGCGGCCTTCAACATGCGGCGCGTATGCAGCACGATGACAATGACAAACAGAGGGATAAGCACAAAATAGAGGGCGAACATCCAGTCACCCCGCAGCCAGGCATCAACGCCACGCATCAAAAATATTCCTGCCAGGAATGCCATGCTCGTCATCGCAAGAGTGGCGCTCAGAATTCGTGTCCTTCAGTGAGCTTTTGGACATGAGGACCTACCAATCTCTGTGAGATGCGCAGCCATGAGCTTACGGGAAATCCCACCCCGTCTACTCGCGTGAGGCTGACAGGACAGCCCTTTGGGCGAAGAATTCGACCGCTTGTATACGTTGCCGACGTCATTTCGTACTCGGCTTTGCCTTGCCGACCAAAGTGGCCTTGGCCGCGCGCTCGCGGATGCGCGGAGCCAAGAAATCGAGTAAGACGCGCGTCTTGAGTGGCAGCAGACCTTGACCGACGTGCACGAGATTGATCGGCAGCGGCTCTGATTCGTAATCAGCGAGCACGATCTTGAGCTTGCCTTGCTGAACCGCTTGCGCAGCCTGATACGAGAGCACCCGCGTGACGCCGACGCCGGCGATCACCGCGTCGATCGCCGCTTCCGCCGTATTCACGGAGAGACGCGAGCGGATCGACACCGCCCGTTGCGCGCGCGAGCCCACGGAGCCGAAGCTCCATGCGGTCGACGACATCAGCCCGTCGAACGTGACACAGGATAATGCCGACAGATCTTCCGGCGTTTTCGGCGTTCCGTGCGCGGCGAGATAATCGGGACTTGCACAGACCACCCGGCGCACGGAACCCACGCGCGTCGCGACCATACTGCTGTCCGGCAGCACACCGATGCGCACGGCAAGATCGACGTGATCATCGATCAGATGCACATTGCGGTCGGAGAGCACCAGCCGCACGTTGATCTCGGAGAATGCCGCAAGGAATTCGTCGACCACCGGCAGGACGTGCAATCGCCCGAAGACGATCGGCGCGGTGATGACGAGATCGCCTTTTGGCGCGCTGTATTCGCCGGACGCCGCGCGCTCCGCTTCGCCCACCTGTTCGAGGATGCGCTTGCACGCCGCGACATAGGCAGCACCAGCGTCGGTCAGCGTCAGCTTACGCGTCGAGCGGATCAAAAGCCGCGTTCCCAGATGCGTTTCAAGCTCCGATACCTTGCGGCTCACCGTGGGAAGCGGGGCAGCCAGCCGGCGGCTCGCCGCCGAAAGGCTACCGGCTTCGACCGCGGCGACCAGGATCGACATGGCATCGAGACGGTCCATCGAATATTCCAGATTTCGAGAGGATAGCTCTCAAAGATACTGTATTATTGACGAGTTTGGGAGGGGCTAAATGTGAAGGTGACGCTAAACCCCAGTCCTCCAAAAGGAGAATACCGTGTCCCGTATCACCACACCGACCCGCGAAACCGCTCCCCTCGATTTTACAGCCGCTGCTCGATGGTGTCTTCAAGACGCTCGGCGTTGTGCCAAATCTTTTCCGCGTCTTCGCGCTGAGCCCGGCCGCGCTTGGGGGTCTTCTCAGCCTGAGCAGAGCGCTGTCCAAGGCACTCGATCCCAAGACGCGCGAGCGCATCGCTATCGCCGTGGCGGAAGTCAACGGCTGCGGCTATTGCCTCTCCGCGCACACCTACATCGGCCTCAAACTGGCGAAGATCACGCCTGAAGATGCGGCGCTCAATCGCAAAGGCAGATCAACCGATCCGAAGGCCGATGCGGCGGTTCGCTTTGCAGCAAAGGTTGCCGAAGCGCGGGGCAAGGTCAGCGACGGCGATATCGCCGCCGTCAAGGCAGCCGGCTTCAGCGAAGCGCAGATCGTAGAAATCGTCGGCCTGGTGGCGGAAAATGTGTTGACGAACTTCCTCAACAACGTCGCTCAAACCGACATCGACTTCCCTGCGCTTCACACCGCCCAAGCGGCGTGATGGTGTAGAGTTGGCGGCCTTCGCACCGCCGGCTTGCACCAGTTTTGCAAGGAGAGCCCGTCATGGCCTATCGCTTTCTCGATATCGCCGGGACCCCCAGCGTGAGGGCCGCCCAGGCGGCGAACGGCAGTGGAGAATTCTGGACCACCTTCAAGGGCGACAGAACGTTCGATCGCTTCACCGAAGCGGAGGCACAGTTCATCGCCGCCCGCGACAGTTTCTACATCGCGACCGTATCTGAAAGCGGCTGGCCCTACGTTCAACATCGCGGCGGACCTGCCGGGTTCCTGCGCATACTCGACGACAAGACACTGGCCTTCGCGGATTTCCGCGGCAATCGCCAATATATCAGTGTGGGTAACGCTGGCGCGAACGATCGCGCGGCGCTGATCCTGATGGATTACGCGAACCGACGCCGGCTCAAAATCTACGCGCGCATCGAAATCAAGGATTTAAGCGCGGATCCCGCGCTTGCCGAAAAACTCGCGCTGCCCGCCTATAAGGCTAAACCCGAACGTGCTGTTCTGCTGCATCTCGAAGCTTTCGACTGGAACTGCCCGCAACACATCACGCCGCGATTCACCGAAGCCGAGATTGCAACCGCGCTCGCACCTTTCCGCGCCCGGCTCGAACACCTCGAAGCCGAAAACAAGATGCTGCGGGACAGGCTCTCATGCGCGCACGGAGAATGACCATGCAGACTGCTGCCCGCCCACCGCTTCCGCCTTTCTCGATGGAAAGCGCAACCGAGAAAGTACGACTTGCCGAAGACGCCTGGAACAGCCGCGATCCCGCGCGCGTGGCGCTTGCCTACACCGTGGACAGCCAATGGCGCAATCGCGCGGAGTTCATCCAGGGCCGCACGGCGATCGAGGATTTTCTGAAACGCAAATGGAACCGCGAACTCGATTATCGCCTCATCAAAGAGCTGTGGACCTTTCGTGAAAACCGTATTGCGGTGCGCTTCGCCTATGAGTGGCATGACGACGGCGGTTACTGGTTCCGCAGTTATGGCAACGAGAACTGGGAATTCGACGAGCACGGGCTGATGCGCCGGCGCATCGCCAGCATCAACGACACCCCCATCGCCGAAAGCGACCGCAAATACCGCTGGCCGCTGGGACGCCGTCCCAACGACCATGCTGGTTTGTCTGAGCTTGGGCTTTGACTATACCTCTATTCGTCCTTTGATCGGATAGCCACGCTCGACATCTATTCTCTCGACTAAGCAGGGACACTCCTAAAAGTTCGAACAGCTCGATCCGACGATGCCGAAAATCGTAAAGTCGTGGCACGTCAGTCCGGTGTCGGGATCGATGTAGGTTTGCTGAGCCTGAGGACGGCTGCGCACCGTATGGTCGTAACGCCAGCCGTAGCGGAGCATGCACTGCTTGAACACGCGCGGCGTTTGGGTGCCGTTTTTGGGCATGCCGAATCTCGCGGCGCAAGCCTGCGTCGCCGCCTGCACGGCGTCATCGTAACGCGGATATTTCATGGTGTTCATATAGATGTCGGTGTCGGCGTAGGCGCTGAATGCGCCGCTCAAAAGCAATGCCGCCGCGATCAAGATGCGTTTCATGTCGATTTCTCCATCTGAAAGAAAGCCGACGCAGCTATTGGTCTCGTCCGATGGAACCTCAGGTTCAGAAGCGATTACTTACAAATTAGCAATGGTGCGCCGCATAACGGCGGACGAGTTGAGATTTCCAGATCATCCGCATTGACGCTCCAACTCCTGGCCGCTAACCCGTCACCCTAGGGGCCGCCGATGAACGAAAAGGAAAAAGCCGCGCTCGGTTCGATCGCTGCCTCGGCGGGGCTGACGGCTGCGAAGGCCGTCGTCGGACTGCTGACGGGTTCGCTCGCCATTCTGTCCGAGGCGGCGCACTCCCTGCTCGATCTTGCCGCGACAGTGATGACCTATTTCGCGGTTCGCATTTCCGGCAAGCCGGCCGACGCCGAACACCAATACGGCCACGGCAAGGTCGAGAGCGTGACGGCGCTTGCCGAGACCGCGCTGTTGTTCCTTTTGAGCATTGCCGTGATCTGGGAAGCCGTACAGCGGCTGATCGGCGCCCAAGCGCATGTTGTCGAGGCGACAATCGCGGCTTTCGCCATCATCACCGCTTCGATCATTGTCGATTTTTTTCGCGCGCGCACACTCGGTCGCGTTGCCAAAGAAACATCGAGCGAGGCACTCGAGGCCGACGCATTGCACTTCGGCTCCGATATGTGGTCATCGATCGCCGTCCTGATCGGGCTCGGTGGCGTCGCGCTCGGTTATTCCTGGGCCGATGCTGCCGCGGCGATTGTCGTCGCCGTTTTCATCTGCATCGCTGGCTGGCGGCTTGGGCGCCGGACCATCAATACCTTGACTGACACGGCACCGGCCGGTGTCAGCGAGCACGTGGCGGCGATCGCGCGTCAGGCGCCTGGTATCGTTGCCGTCGACAGCGTGCGCGTGCGGCCAGCCGGCACGGTGATATTTGTCGATCTTGGCGTCGGCGTCAGCCGCACCCTGCCACTCGACCAGGTCTCGGCGATCAAGGATCGGCTGACGCGCGACATCCGCGCCGATTTACCTCGGGCCGAAGTCACGATCACCACGGAGCCGCGCGCCCTCGATGACGAAACCGTGCGCGAACGCGTCATGATGATCGCACGCAACCGCGGGCTCGCCATTCATCACGTCGCCGTTCAGACGATTGGGGGACGCTTGTCGGTTTCGGCAGACCTTGAAGTCGATGGCACGATGCCGCTTGCCGACGCGCACGATATCGCAAGCAAGCTCGAAGAGTTGGTGCGCGGCGAGCTCGGGCCTGAAGCCGAAGTCGAGACCCACATCGAACCGCTACCGGCCGATGTTTTGCGGGGACACGACGCCTCACCGGCCCGCGTTAACGAGGTGCGCGAGGCGCTCGCGGCGGTTGCTTCCGAAATCGCCAGTCTCGGAGAGGTGCACGACGTGCGCGTGCGCGAGACCGCCGACGGTGAGATCGTCAACTTCCATTGTCGCGTCGATCCCGCGCTCTCGGTCAGCGCCGTGCACGATCTGGTGGATACCGTAGAGCACGGGGTGCGCCGGCGCTTCCCGAACATCCAGCGCGTCATCGGCCACGCCGAACCGCGGCGGTGAATCATGGGATCAATACGGCCGCCCCTTCGAATCGCCCTTGTCGGAGATCGGCAAGCGCGTCATTCGCTTGTGCCAGGGGATAACGAGTCACCTGCATTTTGATTCCCGCCCGTGGCGCGATGGCTAAAAACTCGCGCGCGTCGTTGCGCGTCAGATTGGCGACGGAGACGAGCTGCCGCTCCTCCCAGAGAATGCGATAGGGGAAGCTCGGGATGTCCGACATGTGTATACCGCCGCAGACCACGCGTCCGCCCTTCTTCACTGCGGCAAGGGCGGCCGGCACCAGCGCGCCGACCGGCGCAAAAATAATCGCAGCATCGAGCGGCTCGGGCGGCATTTCGTCGGAACCGCCGGCCCAGACCGCGCCGAGCGCGCGCGCAAAATTCTGCGAGGCCTCGTCACCCGCGCGCGTGAATGCATAGACACGACGGCCCTGCCAAACCGCAACCTGCGCCAAAATGTGGGCGGCGGCGCCGAAGCCGTAGAGGCCCAACGCGGCGGCCTCGCCGGCCATGCGGTAGCTGCGCCAGCCGATGAGGCCTGCGCAAAGGAGCGGTGCCGCCTCGGCGGCATCGGCGCCTTCGTCGAGCGGAAAGCAGAACCGCCCGTCGGCGACCGTGTGCGTCGCATAGCCGCCGTCGCGGGTATAGCCGGTGAAGAGCGGGCGATCGCAAAGGTTCTCGCGGCCGTCGCGGCAATAGGCGCAGACGCCGCAGGTCGCGCCGAGCCACGGCACGCCGACGCGTTCGCCGATCGTGAAGCCCATGACGCGCGGCCCCATGGCCGCAACACGACCGACGATTTCGTGTCCCGGCACGATCGGCAGTTTCGGATTCGGCAATTCGCCATCGACGACATGCAGGTCGGTGCGGCAAACGCCACAGGCTTCGATCGCGATCAGCAACTCGCCCGATTGCGGCCGCGGTAGTTCCCGCTCCCGCATCACCAGTGCCGTTCCCGGGCGATCGAGCACCATTGCGCGCTTAACCGGCATGAATGTGTCCCATGTTCGCCACGGCATGGCCGCAGCCTGTGCTTTCAATTGGCGCGCAAAAATTCTACATCAAGGACGCCATGCGCACCGATGAACCCCGCCCTGTTCGCCTCCAAGATTATCGCCCTCCGGATTGGCTGATCGAAGCCGTCGAACTTGACGTCTCGCTCGATGCCAATGCTTCGACGGTGCGCGCCAGGCTCAAGCTCAGGCCGAACAGCGCCAGTAGCCCTGCGCCGCTTGTCCTCGATGGCGAAGAGCTGAACCTGCGTTCGCTCGCGGTTGACGGCAAATCGCTGCCGGCGGAAGCCTTCGTCGCCACGCCGGACCGGCTCACCATCGCACAACCGCCAAACCGGCCGTTCGAACTCGAGATCGAGACGATCGTCGACCCCTCGGCCAATACCCAGCTCATGGGTCTCTACCGCGCCGGTGCCACCTATTGTACCCAATGCGAGGCCGAGGGTTTCCGTCGCATCACCTACTTCCTCGACCGGCCGGACGTCATGGCGGTCTACATGACGCGCATCGAAGCCGACCGCAACGAAGCGCCGGTGCTGCTCTCCAACGGCAACCTCATCGCGCAGGGTGACGTTCCCGGCACCACGCGGCATTTCGCGGTCTGGCACGACCCGTTCCCGAAGCCGTCGTATCTGTTCGCGCTGGTCGGCGGCCTGCTCGCGCGCGTTTCGGACAGCTTCACGACGATGTCCGGCCGCAACGTCGCGCTGCACATTTACGTCGAGCCCGGCAAGGAAGAACGCTGCCCCTATGCGATGGACAGTCTCAAGCGCGCCATGCGCTGGGATGAGGAAGCGTTCGGGCGCGAATACGATCTCGACATCTTCATGATCGTCGCCGTCTCTGCGTTCAACATGGGCGCGATGGAGAACAAGGGTCTCAACGTCTTCAACGACAAATATGTCCTCGCCTCGCCCGCCAGCGCGACCGATAACGATTACGCCCATATCGAGGCAGTGATCGCGCACGAATATTTCCACAACTGGACCGGTGACCGTATTACCTGCCGCGATTGGTTTCAGCTTTGTCTGAAGGAGGGCCTGACGGTCTTCCGCGATCAGGAGTTCACGGCCGATCAGCGTTCGCGCGCGGTCGAACGCATCGGCGATGTGCGCGCGCTGCGCTCGCACCAGTTCGTCGAGGATGCGGGCCCCCTCGCCCATCCGGTGCGGCCGGAGATTTATCACGAGATCAACAACTTCTACACCACCACCGTCTACGACAAGGGCGCCGAAGTAGTGCGCATGATCAAGGCGCTGCTCGGCCCCGGCCTGTTTCGCAAGGGGATGGATCTCTATTTCTCGCGGCACGACGGCCAGGCCGCCACCGTCGAACAATTCGTGCAATGCTTTGCCGATGTCAGCGGCCGTGACATGAAGCAATTCATGCGCTGGTATTCGCAGGCGGGGACGCCCGAAGTCGTCGTCACCCCGAAATATGATGCGCGCGCGCACACCTATCGGCTCGACATCGCGCAGACAATTCCGCCGACACCGGGCCAGCCGTCCAAGGAGTCGATGGTAATTCCGCTCGCGGTCGGCCTCATCGGCAACGACGGCCGCGATCTTCCGCTGGTTCTCGATGGGCGTCCGCTCCACCACGGCGTGCTCGAACTGACTCAGCCAAGCCAGAGCTTTATCTTTACCGATGTTGCGGAGCGGCCGATCCCGTCGCTCAACCGCGGCTTCTCTGCGCCGATCAAGCTATCGCTACCGATCGAAGGAAATGATCTTCGATTTTTGGCCGCGCACGACCGCGATCCGTTCAACCGCTGGCAAGCGGTGCAGTCACTGGCCATGTCGCTTCTCACGGCAAACGTCGCGGCATTACGCTCGGGAGCGGCGACGCGCGACGACGACGGCCTGATGGCGGCTCTCGGAGCGATCCTGGAAGACGCAAAGCTTGAACCCGCCTTCATCGCGCTCACGCTCGCGCCACCGAGCGAAGCCGACGTGGCGCGCGAAATCGGTTGTGACGTCGATCCCAATGCGGTCTTCATGGCGCGCCGCAAGCTACGGGCGGCGATCGGCGAGCGGCTCGCCGCAGCGCTCGCAAATACCTACGAGCGAATGAACACCGGCGCGCATTATCGGCCGGATGCGCAGGGCGCCGGCCGGCGCTCGCTCAAAAACATCTGCCTCGATCTTTTGGCGACGACCGAACGCGGCGAGGCGATTGCGCGAGTAGTTTCGCAGTACGAGACCGCCGACAACATGACCGACCGCATGGCGGCGCTGGAAACGCTTTCCCTACACGACCGCCCGGAGCGTACCGCCGCGCTGAACGATTTTTACCGGCGCTACGCCGACGACCCGCTGATCATCGACAAGTGGCTGGCGCTGCAGGCCGTGATCCCCGAGCCGGCAACGCTCGAACGGGTGCGTGCGCTGACCTCTCACCCCGCGTTTTCGATGGCCAATCCCAACCGGGTGCGTTCGCTGATTGGCTCATTTGCGCAGGCCAATCACACCCAATTCAATCGCGCCGACGGCGCCGGTTACGACTTCGTCGCCGATATCGTGCTCGCACTCGACCCGAAGAATCCGCAGGTGGCGGCGCGTATCATGGGTGCGTTCCGCTCCTGGCGCGCGCTCGAGGCGCAGCGCCGGCTCCATGCGGAAGCGACTTTACGGCGGGTTGCGTCGACGCCGTCCCTGTCGCGCGACGTGGGCGACATCGTTGCCCGCACACTGGCCGATAGCTGAGCTCGCGGCGGTCTCGAGCGGTGGCGACGCACGGCGTCACGGTGATCGAATTCTATGAATTGATCCGATTTTTTTGACTGGGCGATGGGCATGCGCCGGCCGCACTTCCGCACTCGCTCGCGGTGATGGTGCAGCCGAATTGCCGCCGCACTCTCGCAAATAAAGCTTGGGACATTAGCCAAAAAATATTGACTCGAGACTCTCGACAAATCGATTCGCGTCGATTTAAATGAAAGTGATTTCGGGAGCGATGCGGCACATCCTTCCGACTCGCGGTGACAGAGGCAATCCAAACGGAGGCAGGCGATGGCGCGCGCCGAGACGGCGAGTGCGTCTCTACGTTCGGATTCCATCAAGGGGTTGGCACAGTCCATTGCCAACCCCGCATATCGCCGCCTCTTGACCGCAGAACCCTTGCTACGGCGCGCGGTTCCGGTTCTCATTGTCGCCTTCATGCTGACGATCTGCATTGGCGCCGCCGTGCAGGTTCTCGAACAGCGCCGCCAAGCGATCCTCGACGAGGTGCGGATGATCGAGGCACTGGCCGATCATCTTTCATCCGAGCTCGATCGCACCGCGCGTGACGGAAGGCCGGTCATCGCCCGCAACTCCGGGTCGCTCGCGCGCATCATGCCGGCGTGGGCAGCGGGATCGGGACGGCGCATTCTCATCGCCGACGGCGACGGCGCTATCATTGCGGGAGTACCGCCGAACGAACTGCCGGCGCGCGGACGTCACATTCTCGATGTGCTGGGGCCGTCGCAACCGCTGACGACCTTCGGCTCCGCCGCGGGGACGATGGAGATCGTTCTGCCTGACGGCGAAGCCGCCTTTGCGACAGTACGCGCCTTGCGCAATCCGCTAGGGCTCCTTGCCGTCGTCCAGTCTCGCACCGATGCGCTGGCAAACTGGCGTTCGACAACGGCACTGACCGTCACGCTCTCGGCGACCACCGGTTTCGTTGTGCTCATTCTCGGGTTCGCCTTTCATTGGCAAGCAACGCGCGCCCGGGAAGCTGATCTGATCCACGACACCGTGCGCAGTCGCATTGACACTGCGCTCAACCGCGGCCGCTGCGGCTTATGGGACTGGGATCTCGCGCGCGGGCGCGTCTTCTGGTCGTACTCGATGTTCGACATTCTGGGTCTGCCGCCGAGGGACGATCTGCTCACCTTCGGCGAGGTCAACGCGCTCGTGCACGCCGATGACATCGACCTCTACGAAATCGCGACCCAGGTTGCCGACGCCAAAGTGACGTCGATCGATCACGCCTTTCGCATGCGTCATGCCGACGGCCGATGGCTGTGGCTGCGCGCGCGCTGCGAATTGGCTCGCCAGGAAGGCGAATGCGGTCTGCACCTGATCGGCATCGCGGTCGACATCACCGAGCAAAAGAGCCTGGTGGAAAAAACCGTGGCGGCGGATTTGCGACTGCGCGACGCCATCGAGACCATTCCTGAAGCGTTTGTGCTGTGGGACGCCGACAACCGGCTCGTGCTGTGCAACTCGAACTTCCAGCAATTGCATCATCTGCCCGACGAGGCTGTCGCGTCCGGTACCACCTACGAGGCGGTCGCCGCTGCCGGCCGAGCGCCGAGCATCCGCACCACTGCGGTGAACGACGACGGACGTCCGGGCTCCCGCACGTTTGAGGCCCAACTCAACGACGGCCGCTGGATGCATATCAGCGAACGCCGCACGAAGGACGGCGGCTACGTCTCCGTCGGCACCGATATCACCAAGATCAAGCAGCACGAACAAAAACTGATCGAAGGCGAGAAGCGGCGGATTGCGACCATCGACGATCTGCGCAAGTCGCAGCAGGCTCTCGAACTGCAGACCGAACAGCTTGCCGATCTTGCGGAAAAATATGCCGAAGAGAAAACGCGCGCCGAGGATGCCAATCAGGCAAAATCCAAATTCCTCGCCAACATGAGCCACGAACTGCGAACGCCGCTCAACGCCATCATCGGCTTCTCGGAAATCATGGAAGCGGCGATGTTCGGGCCGCTCGGCGCGGCGAAGTACAGCGAGTATTCCCGCGACATCCGCCAAAGCGGTCAGTACCTCCTCGACGTCATCAATGACATTCTTGATATGTCGAAGATCGAAGCGGGCGGCATCAGCCTCGCGCCGGAAGACGTGGAGCTTGATCCGATCCTTGCCGACTGCCTGCGCGTCGTGTGGGGACGGGCCATGGAGAAGCGGCTCGTCCTCTCCACTCACATCGCGCCCGGCCTCCACCTCAGGGCCGATCGGCGCGCGCTGAAGCAAATCGCGCTGAATCTTCTTTCGAATGCGGTGAAGTTCACGCCCGACGGCGGCGGCGTGACGGTAAGTTGCCGCGTCCGCCGCGGCATGGTCACCATCGCCATCGGCGATACTGGGATCGGCATTCCCAAGGACGCACTGCACAAGCTCGGCCGCCCCTTCGAACAGGTCGAAAGCCAATTGACCAAGCGCTACCAGGGATCGGGCCTCGGCCTCGCCATTGCCAAGTCGCTCACCGAAATGCACGGCGGCGCCATGCGCATCCTGTCGAGGCTTGGAACCGGCACCACCGTCGTGATCCGTCTGCCCCTGGTCGCGAGAGGTACGCCGAACAACGAGATGGTGCAGGCCGCGTAATCACGCCGTTCAGGGCACTTTGCCCAATATGCGGACGAAGCATTCGCGGACCTGGCGCTCGGTTTCCTCGATATGCGCTTGCAGCGCTGCAAAATCCGGCAGATCGGCCGCGCGCGCGAGCAGACCAAGGACGCCGGCACTCGCGGTTTTCGGGTCGAACGGGCCCGTCAGACAAAGCCGAAGAATTTGCGTGAGGTCGTGAAAGAGCCGCACTGCGGGCCGCAGGACCTCGGCGTCCTCCGCCGTCAGAACGCCTAGCCGCGCCGCCTTCTCCAGCGTCCGCGCCGTTGAGGTATCGAGAATGTCGGGCGTTTCAGCAGCATGCACGAGTTCCAGATATTGCGCGATGAATTCGATATCGACCAGGGCGCCGGCGGCGTATTTGAGATCCCAAGGCCCGGCATCGCCCTTTTCCTTGGCAATCCGCCCGCGCATCTCGATAACGTCAGAGGCAATCACCGAGGCGTCGCGGTGGCGACAGAGCGCATCGCGGATCGTGGTCTCGACCCGAGCGGCGAATTCAGGCGATCCGGACACGACACGCGCGCGCGTCAGCGCCATGTGCTCCCAGGTCCACGCTTCACGATCCTGGTAACTTGCAAAGCCGTCGATTTGCGTCGCGAGCGGACCTGAACGGCCGGACGGCCGCAACCGCATATCGACGTGGTAGAGCACGCCGTAATTGGTCTGCACCGTCAGCGCACTAATCAGGCGTTGAGTCAGACGGGCAAAATACTGCGCGCCATACAGCGGCCGCTTGCCGTCGGAATTGGGATGGTCGGCATCGAAATCGTAGATCACGATGAGATCGAGATCGGAATTCGCGGTCATCTCGCGCGCGCCGAGGCGGCCGAGCGCGACGATGGCAGTCTCCTGGCCGCGGATGCGACCGTGCCGGGCGGCGAAATCATTTTCCACGCTTCGATGCACGGCGCGGATCAGGACATCGGCAAGGCGGGCAAAGATTTCGCCGGCCTGTTCGGCCGAAACCGAGCCCGAGAGGATGCGCGCACCGATCAGGAACATATGCTCCTGGCCGAAGAGGCGGATCGCGTCGAGAACCTCCTCGTAGCCCGCGGCATCGCCAAGCGCGCGGATCAGTTCGGCCTCAAGCTGCTTCTCATCCGGCAGCGAGCCAAAGAAACTCGGATCGATCAGCGGATCAATCACATGCGGGTTTTGCGCAAGAATATCGGCGAGCCGCGGCGCTACAGCGAGGATCAGTGCGACAAAGCGGATGAGTTCCGGATTCTGCCGCAGCAGTGAGAGGAACCGGCCGCCGGCGCGCAATCCGTTAAGGAAACGATCGAAGGCGGTGAACGCGGCGTCGGGATTCTCGGCGCGCGACAATTGATCGATGATCAGCGGCACCAGCGTGGTCAGATTGGAGCGCGCCTGCTCGCCTCGTAACGCGCGATATTGGCCCGCCTGCCAACGGCGGAGTGCCTCGATCACCTCGAGCGGATGCCGAAAGCCGGCTTGGAGAAGCCGATCGGGCGAAACGCCCTCCTCCATGACCAGTCTTTGCGGCTCGCCGGGGACCGCCGGCGCCCGCTCGAACAGCCTGACATAATGCCGCTCGACCGTGTGGAGATGCGCCAAGAGTGCTTCAGCGAAATTGTCTCGCCCCTGGAAGCCGAGGAAGCGTGCGAACTCGCCAAGAGCGGTTGGATCAGACGGCAGCGTGTGGGTCTGCTCATCAGCTATCATCTGCAGGCGGTGTTCAACGCGCCGCAGAAAATCATAAGCAGCCGAGAGTTCGTCGCGCACGTTGGCATCGATCCAGCCGCCTGTGGCGAGCGCCGCCAGCGTGGCGATGGTCTCGCGGGCACGCAGCTCGCGATGGCGGCCGCCGGCGATGAGCTGCTGGGTCTGTGCGAAGAATTCGATTTCGCGGATGCCGCCGCGGCCGAGTTTGATGTTGTGGCCCTCGACCGCAATTTCGCCGTGACCCCTGTATGCGTGAATTTGTTGCTTCATGGCGTGCACGTCGGCGACGGCTGCGTAATCAAGATATTTGCGCCAGACAAAGGGTGAGAGGTCGCGGAGGAACTTTTCGCCGGCAGCGATTTCGCCGGCGCACGCCCGCGCCTTGATCAACGCCGCCCGCTCCCAGTTCTGTCCGCGGCTTTCGTAGTAGGCGAGCGCAGCATCTGTCGACATTGCAATGTGGGTGGAGGACGGATCCGGCCGCAGCCGAAGGTCTACGCGGAAGACGTAACCGTCGACCGTGCGCTCTTGCAGGAGCTTCACCAGATCGCGTGTCAGGCGGACGTAAAACGATTGCGGCACGGCGTTCGGCGCAAGCTTGGCGGCGGCCGGATCGAAGAAGACCATCAGATCGATGTCGCTCGAGAAATTCAGCTCATAGCCGCCCATCTTGCCCATCGCGAGCACGATGTAGCCCGATTCACTTTCCGGCCGACCGGGGTCGGATGCGATGAGCTTGCCGCCATGAACGGCGTCCCGGAGCAAGTAATTCACCGCAGCATTGAGCGCGGTATCCGCGACGTCGGTCAGCGTGCGAGTCACCCGCGCGACCGGCCAGACCCCGCCGATATCGGTCAGCGCAATGAGCAGCGCGGCTTCCGCCTTCATGCGGCGGAGAATGGCCATGACCTCGGCGGGCGCGCGAGCTGTTGCCACGGCCCGGCGGGCTTTGGCGAGAAGTGATGGGAGCGCCACATCCGGATCGCCGGTCAAGAGACGCACAAAGCGGGCCGGATCGGCGCACAGGAGATCCCAGAGATAAGGCGCGGTTTCGGCGATGCTCACGGTCACGACCGCAAGCGCCGCGTGCTGGCTGATAAGCCGCTTGAGCGTTTTTCCCGCGGAACTTCGCGCGATGCTCGCCAGCCACTGCGTTACGCGATCGTCTGATTTTCCCGACGGGATTGGCAGTGCCCTGGAAAGCCGCAAGATCATTGCGCCGTCGTCGCGTTTCGGCTTCGACCGCTTGCGGGCGCTCGGCCGCTTCATCCCCCCACCATCGGTCCTGCTCGCGGCAGCGCGATTATGCTCTTCAGACCAGGATGATTATCCTCGAGGCGCAGTTCGCCGCCATGCAGGCGTGCCACGGCCGATGCAAGACTTAAACCTAGTCCCGAACCCGGCTCCGATCGGCTCTGTTCAAGACGAACGAATCGTTCCACGACGCGGCCACGATCCGCATCCGGAATGCCCGGACCCCGATCGGCCACCGTCAACGTGATTCGGTCGCCATCGTCGCCCGCCTTGACGATGATTTCCGAGGGCTCGCCGTTCATTTTATGGTCGGGCCCGGCGTACTTGATGGCGTTATCGACGAGGTTCGACAGTGCTTGACTGACCAGCTCGCGATTGCCGCGGACCCGCGCCGCAAACGGAGCCTCGACCTTGAGCGCGAGTCCCTTCTCGTCGGCCAGCGGTTCGTAGAGCTCGCCGATGTCACGCGCGATCTCGGCTGCGTCGAATTCGGTCATGTTGTCGCGGGCCTGCCCGGATTTAGCGCGCGCGATCATCAATAGCGCATCGAAGGTGCGGATGAGGTCATCGGATTCCCCGATCGTGGATTCCAACACGGCGCGATACCCCTTGTCATCCGTAGCGGTGCGCAACGCCTGCTCACACCGATTGCGCAGGCGCGTCAACGGCGTTTTGAGATCGTGCGCGATGTTGTCGGAGACTTCCTTGAGGCCGCGCATCAGCGCCTCGATCCGCTCGAGCATGGCATTGAGATGATCCGCGAGGCGATCAAGCTCGTCCCCGGTGCCTGCCACAGGCAACCGCCCCGCGAGATCGCCGGCCATGATGGTTTGCGCCGTTTCGGTCATGGCATCGATGCGTTTGAGCACGCGCCGGCTGACGAAAAATCCGCCAGCGAGCCCGAGCACCACGACCAGCGCGAACGACCAGCGTCCGGCGTTGGAAATGATGCTGAAAATGCGCTCCCGCTCTTCAAGATCGCGCCCGACCAGAAGACGGAAGCCGCCCGGTAGTTGCACGACCTGAACCAAGGCGCGATGCTCGCTGCCCTCCGGCGCCTCGAGGCGGCGATAGGATGTTTCGAGCCAGCCCGGGTGATCGAGAACGCCGGGCTCCAGCGAGCCGACATTGCCGGCAAGGCCTTCACCGGTCGACGTCGTGACGAGGTATAGGCTCGATCCCGGACGGCGCGAGCGCAGGTCGACGATGATGACCAGTCGCCGGATTCCGCCCTGATTATATTGTTCGCTCAGCCCGGCAATCTCCGAATTGACGGTCGAGGTGATCTGTTCGGTGATGAGGCGGCGCGTATTGAGCGCGAAATAGCCGAGCAGCGTCGCGGCAAACAGAATGAAGACCAGGAGATAGACAAGCGTCAGTTGAAACGCTGTCGTACGGAGAAGTTTACCGAGCGCCGTCACGGATCATATACCCCGCCCCGCGCACGGTATGCAGGAGGGGCTGCGCGAAGCCTTTATCAATTTTGGAACGCAGGCGCGAAATGTGCACATCAATCACATTGGTCTGCGGATCGAAATGATAATCCCAAACATTTTCCAGCAGCATGGTGCGGGTGACGACCTGACCCGCATGCCGCATCAGATATTCGAGCAGCCGAAACTCGCGCGGCTGAAGCTGCAGCTCCTGCCCCGCCCTGCTGACTTCATGCGAGAGACGATTCAGCTCGAGATCGGCCACCCGATAGACGGTCTCTTCACCGCGGTTGCCGCCTCTGCGCGCCAGCGCCTCCACGCGCGCCAGCAGTTCCGAGAATGCGTAGGGCTTCGCGAGATAATCGTCGCCGCCCGTGCGCAATCCCTTCACGCGATCGTCGACTTGGCCGAGCGCGGACAGGATCAGCACCGGAGTCTCTACCGCTTTGCCGCGCAATGTGTTGATGACCGACAGACCATCGAGCTTAGGCAACATCCGATCGATGATGAGGACGTCATATTGACCGTCGAGCCCCATCGCCAAGCCCTCCTCGCCGTCGGCGGCCTGGTCAGCGATGTGGCCAACCTCGCGGAACGCCTTGACGAGATAGTCGGCCGCGTCGCGATCGTCCTCAACAATAAGAAGGCGCATGATGCATCGTCGCAATCGGGAAGCCGCTCGAAAAGCCAACTGGCGGACTACCCATCATTGTATCATATTGTCCCGCAATCGCGTTTCGGCAACAACGGCCACGCTCATCGGGGCGCAATTGCTCCGAATCTAGCCTAATAGACGTGAGAGGGTGGCGAGCATAGCCCGCCACCCCCTCTACCGACTCCACCCCGGCGGGGGCGACGGATGCCGGGAGGTAGAGTTGGTAATCGGCGGGGACGGGCACTAAAGCCCGTCCCCAGGGTACGCCCGCCAGCGGGGGCGACGGATGCCGGCGGATGCCCCATTGATCAGGCGTTGCCGAGGGGCAGCGCTACAAACTTTGTGCCCTCGCTCGACTTCACCCTTAGAAGCACGGTGTGTTTACCCTCCTTGCGGGCCTCACTGAGATGTTTGCGAACGTCGGCCGGATTCGCCACCGACTTGCCGCCCACATCGAGAATCACGTCGCCAACCTGGAAGCCATGATCCGCGGCTACTCCGCCCGGCGTCACTCCAGTGACAACAACGCCGATGCCGTCCGATCCGGTGGCCTTACTGCCGGGCGCAAGCGTCAACCCAAGGCGCGGCACATCCGTATCCGGAACTTCGCGCTGCTGATTTTGATTCGACGCCTGCTTCTCGTTCGGCAGCGTGCCGAGCGTCAGCGATACGGTCTTTTCCTCGCCTTTATGAATTAGGCCGAGCTTGACTGTAACGCCCGGCGACATCGTGCCGATGCGG
The DNA here is from genome assembly GCA_963759705.1 of uncultured Alphaproteobacteria bacterium. Lineage (GTDB taxonomy): Bacteria > Pseudomonadota > Alphaproteobacteria > Rhizobiales > Xanthobacteraceae > BOG-931. Next base: position 1,513 of record CAVXAK010000021.1, on the reverse strand, counting down.
CGCGCAAGTTCGCGCGCGTCGTGGATCGGCGCGCCATCAACCGAGGTGATGACGTCGCCGCTTTGAATACCGGCCTGGGCCGCTGGGCTATTCGCCTGGGGCTCGGACACGAGCGCGCCGGATGCTTCCTTCAGGCCCATGCCGTCCGCGATCTCCGGCGTGACCGGTTGAATTTGCACTCCGATCCAGCCGCGCGTGACGCTGCCTTTATCGCGAAGTTGGGCGATGACGCTTTTGACCGTATCGGCCGGAATGGCGAATGCGATGCCCACCGAGCCGCCCGAAGGCGAGAAGATCGCGGTGTTGACGCCGATGACGTTGCCGTCGACGTCGAAGGTCGGGCCGCCCGAATTGCCCTTGTTGACCGGTGCATCGATCTGAATGAAATCGTCGTAGGGGCCGGCGCCGATGTCGCGGCCGCGAGCCGAGACGATACCTGCGGTGACCGTGCCGCCCAGTCCAAATGGATTGCCGACCGCAAGCACCCAATCGCCGACGCGCGGCGTCGTGTCTGCCAGTTTCACGTAGGGGAAATCGCCGCCACCAACTTTGATGAGTGCAAGATCGGTGCGCGGGTCGGTACCAATGACCTTGGCGCTGTGGGTTTTGCCGTCGTCGGTCGTGACGGTGACGTTCTCCGCGTTCTGGACCACGTGATTGTTGGTGACCGCGTATCCGTCGTGCGAGATGAAAAAACCGGAACCCTGACCGGTGATGACCTCGCGACCGTGCGGCGCACCATTCTGGCCATTAGGCAGACCGAAGCGCCGGAAAAAGCGCTCGAACGGTGAGCCAGGCGGGAACGGCAAGTCGTCACTCAGCTCCGAATCCGCCGGGCGCTCCATCTTGACGCGCACCGAAATCACAGCCGGCTTCACCTTCTCCACAATGTCGGCGAAGCCGACGGGCCGCTGCGCAATCTGCTGAACTTTGTCGCTTAAGTTCTGAGCGTGCGCCAAAGCGCCAAAGAAATCGGCCTTCTGCGTCCAATGCGGCGTAACAAAAAGCGCCGCGGCGCCAACGCCGGCGATTGTCGTCGCCAGCAGCGCAATGCGCCGTACTGACAGCGTCCGTCGCCGCTGTTCGGAACTGCCGTTCATTACCGTCTCCAAATATCGAGTATCCGTCTCGCTACGGAAGGTGGCCCCAGGGCCCGACTTTGAATGCGAACATGGGGCGGTGATCCTTACCGCGCACTGTCGGGAGCATTAAAAGTTTGTAATGTTGGGTGCGGCAAAATTGCTGATTGTAATCAAGGTATTAGTACGGCAGGGGCGGTCTATGCCGCTGGCAGGGCGTCATTGGCTGGACTGGAAAGGAGTTGCAAACTTTAGGGTGCGGATTTACCGCGCATCAACTCGGCGAGGCGCTTTTCTTCCGCCGCCGTGAGGTTCGTCGTTTCGCCCGGCCCGTTCACCGAACGCCGCCGCATGAGGACGATGACGATGGTCGCAATTCCAATGAGCAGAACTCCGGGCGGCAGACCCCACAGCGCCGCGGTGTGCCACGATAG
>CAVXAK010000020.1:0-171899 GCA_963759705.1 uncultured Alphaproteobacteria bacterium | reverse complement strand
AAGCAGCGTCGCCCGCAGATGCACAACGCTAGCGTCACCCGTTAGCAGGAAGGCGACGTTATCTCCGGCAGCCGAGCTTAGGGAGAAGTTCATGTTGGCGTTTCGAAGCCAGCTTGAACTCGTCGATCTAAATTGGATTTGCCGATCTGCAGAGGGCAAGACAACGACCTGTTCGATCGGCCGCGGCCAAGCAAGCAGTAGTCCGGCGCCTTGCTGGCGTACGATCGTCCCGAAGCGGTAAACGAGAGCCTGGCTTTCGGGCGGCACCTGCCGAATACCCGACAGACACCAACCGACCGCCGCCAACCAGACTGCCACAAACAGAAATCGAAACGCGAGCTTGGTGGATTGCGCCCAAGCGCCGCCAGCCTCGTCGCCTTCAGCTTTGCTGCCGTCATTTCTGCGCCCCTTGCGCAGGCCCGGTCGTGTTTGACGGCCCATCAACCAGAACCCGAAACGGTGCCGCATCGGTCCGCAGGATCAGCCGGGTATTGTCGCCCACCACGGTATCGAGCGTGTCAAGGACCGCAGCAGCATGTAGAGTTCTGGCGCGCTGCGATAGGCTTGGCCATCAATATTGGCCGCTCCCAGGCGCGACTTCGCGTCTATCTCAGCTGCGTCCGCAGTGGCCTTGGCCCGCAAGACACGTGCATCGCGTTCGGCGTTCGAGGCGATTTCGGCGGCTTCGCGCTGCCCCTCCGCTTGCCGCTCGGCCGCTACGGTTTCGCGCTCAGCCCGCATGCGCGCGACGGTGGCGCTGAGGGTTTCGGTCGGGAGCGTGAGACGCTCGATGCCGACCTGCTGAATAGTTACGCCGTATACCTTGAGCGCCTGCTCGTCTAGTCGCTCGCGAAGCCGGTTTTCCAATTCGTTCAGCCGGACCTTGGCGGGATCAGTATTTATCAGATTGGCGAGATCAAGCTCGCCGTGGTAATTTCCAGCGAGGAGCCGACGAAGCTTCGCAATTGCTGTGCTGCCACATCGGGCTGGTTGCGAACGGCGCGCAGGAATTGCCGAATATGGTCAGGATCCGCCGGCACCTGCCAGGCCACGTAAGCCTGGACTAGGATGCGCAGGCCGTCGCGGGTTCCCACGTCCTGCAGGCCGCTCGATGTAGTCCGCAGCCGGAGATCGACGTCGATGGTGCTTTCGAATGGTGCCGGCATTTTCCAAGCAAGGCCGGGCTCAGTTAGCACTCGGATTGGATCGCCGAAGCGGGTCACCACTAGAGCCCGGCCTGGGCTGACCAGAACGACGCAAGCGCTGATGACGGCAGCCGCAACGATCAGGAAAGCTACTACGAATCGTCCGTAGCGCCGGATCACGCCGAGTCGCGGTCGATCCAATCCAAGTCCCAATTGGCCATCGTCGCCGTGGTGGTGATGACCATGGTGGTGATGATGATCATGGGCATGGTGGCCGAGCGTCATTGTTTTGATCCCGCCTTCAGTTGAGAATTGTGTTCGACGAACTCGCCTTCATCTTCATCTGACCCGTTACTTTTGCCAGGGTAACTGCGGTCGGCATTGAAATTGCGCAGATCGATCGTCGGCGCGTTCTGGCCGTTCAAGCGGTGGTCGATCACGATCAATTTCGCTTTGGCAAGGCCGCTGACGAGGCGCTCTAACCGTCGTTCCAGTAGAAAAGCCTGATTGTCCCGCTGCCACCCCTCGCGATCGGCATCGAACAGCACGCTCTCGCTGTTGGCCCGATCACGGAGTTCGGCGGCTCCCGCAATCGCCGTGTTGCGTTCTTGCCTCGCCTTTTGTTCGGCCGCCTTGGCAGTACGGATCGCATCCGCGCGTTGCAGGGCAATCTCCACTTTTGCCAAAATCTCTGCGGCCTGCACATTGTGGTACGCGGCGGCAGCGCCCAGCGGGGATAAATCGCCTCGATCACCACGGCGATCGCCTCGATGCCGCTTGACGTGCGATCCAATTGGTCCTGCAACGCCATGCGAAATTCGTTGGCGAAAGTCTCGCGGTTTTGCCCAAGAATGTCGAGAAGAGTGTAGTGCGAAAAATGTTTCACCAAGATCTGGCCCGCCGCCGCGCGGATGAAAACCTCCGGATCGGCTACCCGATAGACGAAATTGAGCGCGGCGGCATCGGACAGGCCGATTCCCCGCGCTTGATCGCCAAACTGGTGTCCGCCAGGACAATGTGGCCGCCGATTTTGATGGTCGCGCGATCAAATTCGATGACATTCATGAAGAAGATCGGGCTAGCGCTTTTTCGGTCGCTTCGAGCTGCGTCAGCATCCAATCTTGGTACGAGAGTCCAGGCGGCGCGGTCTGAGTCACGCCCACGACTGGAACATTGGACTTACGCGCAAGATCAACCAGACGCTGGACCACATTATCTGATGCCTGCTTGTTGAAAAACATGACGCGCGCCTTGTGGGTTTCTAGATCACGCTCGAATGCAGCGACGTCACGGATGCTCGGCTCGGTATCGTTCATGATGGCGAGCTGAAATTGCTGATTGAGCATGATCAGGTGCAATGCGGCGGCCATGTAGCCGAAGACTGGCTCGCTCGCTGTCACCGGGGTGCCGGCATACTTTTGGCGAATGGCAGCGACTCTGTTGTCCAACGGCCGGAGCGAGGCGAGGAAGGTGCTGAGCCGCCCCGCGTATCCGTCTTGGTGTTCAGGATTCGCCGCCGCGAGTGCGGCGGCGAACGCTTTGGCGACCGCGGGCATGGTGGACGGATCGTACCAAAGGTGCGGATTGTCGCCCGCCTTTTTGTGCACGAGGTCGGCGGCAACGATTACAACCCGTCCAGGTTTTGGCGTTACCTGGAGTAGCTTTTCCATCCATGGGTCGTAGTCGGCGCCATTGTAGATGACGACTTGCGCTGCGGCGATCTCGCGAACGGTGGAGGGGGAGGTCTCGAACAGATGGGGGTCCTGGTTTGGATTGCTGAGGATGCTGGTGACCAGAACTCGGTCGCCGCCAATCTGCTGGGCGACGTCACCATAGAAGTTCTCAGCCGCCACGACTGCGATCTTGTCGTCAGCCGCGCGCGTGTTCGTGAGGACGACGGCAGCGAAAAGCTCGTTGAGAGTTGGTGGAGTAGCCCTATTGGGATCATCCTCGCCAAATACCAGCTCTTTGCGATAGGCGGCCTCCACCCTTTGGTTGCCAAACTCAAGTCCTGGCAGTCGAAATACCAATCAGCGCAAGAAAAGCTGTCCCCAAGACGGCGAATACAAGCGGTTGTGGGATGCGCCCGATGAGCGGAAGCTCAGTCACATTGATCGAGAGCCTGACGAGAACCGGTAGAAACGCAACGAGTGTCATGAGTGCGTCAATGAGATTGATGCCGAGCCCCTCCATTGTCGAGGCAAACCGCATCGTGTCCTCTTGGACGCGCTCGAAGCACCTTCGATCGAGCGGAGTTGAGCCCAATTCTCGGTGTAATAGTTGTTCATGGCCGAGCGCCATCGAAAGACGTAATGACTAACGAAGAATTGCGTCAGAACACCAACGCCGACTGCGATAAACGCAATCCCCGCAAAATCGCGAGTTGATTGTAGAACTGCTCCAGCTTGACCGCCGCCGATTTGGAGAGTGCCGCCTGAATCAGATCATAAAACGGACCGTACCAGCGATTAATCGCCACGCTGACCTGAACCTGGAAGTAGGTCGCGAAAAGGATGAGGGCCGAGCCCAGAATTGACCAGTTGGACCAACGATGAGGGGAAAACTGCCGCCACGCGCCGCGAAGAAGCCCACAGATGCGGCGAAGTAGATGTAGAACCACAAGAATTTTTGTGACCAGAACGCTGAGACGCCGACGGCGCTTTCCCCTCCACCGAGGGCAAGGCCGACATGAGTTCCGAATTGATCGCCCCCCGCGTACCAGAGCGCGACCACGAAAAACGTCCAGCAGAACGCGGATATAATGAAGAGCTTGGGACGAGGAAAGAAGGATATGAACACGAGATTGGCCCTCTAACGTTATTCGCCCAGAGTAAGAATGTTAAATCTGCGTGAGCGTCAAAGAAAAACGCGGCCTGGCTTGGCTGAAGCCGATATTGCGGTGAAGCGGCCGCGACTCTTGTGTCGAGCGAGATCTGTTCGAGAGCGCAATCGCCTCCACATGCCTTATTCCTCCTTTGTCGTCGATCGGCACCAAGTCCTTGCAACCCGGCCGAAAAGTCCGTCCCTCTTGCACCCGCGACAAAAAGTGCCGGTCACATGGCAATAAAAGTCTGGGAAGTACAAAATCGATGATTTGCCTGCAGGCGGCTTCGCAGACGCCTGTGAGGTGTCTAATACAGTGGGACCTGGGTCACGGAGTGACGGTACTTTGCCTGAGAGGGCGAACTTGCACGGCGAATCTAGAAGCGAGACGATGGCCGGCCGCTCATGGCCGCGGTGTGTGTGTCGACACAGTGGCGCAATTGTCTAACGGCGTTTGCGGGATCGTCCGCAGGATGCGTTCCTGGCAAGGTCAGCAAGTGGCGATCCCGCAGCTAGTCTGACGAAAGACTGGCATATCCAGATCGCGGCCGCAATTGAGCCGCGTTTTTTGTCGATATGGAAAAGCCTGTTGTTGGTGGAACGTCTTACGATCGCCGGAATGACAAAAGGCGCTTATGTCATCCTTGCAGCGCTTCTGCTCTCGACCAGAGGGGCTGCTGCCGAGCCCATTCGCATTGGCGTGTCGGATTTCGTTTATGCTGACCTCGCACATCAGATCGGGGACCCTGCAATCGCAGTTACGTTGCTCAAGCCTGAAAAAGCAACAGCCAATGGAGTGACTGCATTTGCGCAGATTGAAGTCGTTGTTTGTAGCGGCACGAAGGCCGATGCTCTGCTTTGCGATACAGCAAAGCAGATTTCGCCTCCTCCCATCGTGATCGAAGGCTTGCATTACGCGACGAACCGCCGACAAGGTCTCGAGTTTTTATGGTACGATTTTAAAGGAATGCTGGCGCTCACTCAAAAGCTTGCGGCAGAAATGAGCCGCCGGATGCCCGCCGAGGCGCGAATTGCGGCCAACCTCACCCGCACTCAACAGGCGTTTCAGGCCATTGATCTCAAGATGGAAGAAATCGCTAAAGTTTACAGAAACGCCGATGTCATCATCACCGACGGCCTTTTTCGCGGTCTTGTCGAGCGACTGCGCCTCAAAGTTCAAGATGACGATTACGTAAGTAGTCAGCAGCGCGGCGTCGCGCCGTCCGCCAAATCAATTGCGACCTTGAAGAACGCGCTCCAACGTCGAGAGGCCAGCATCCTGCTTTACGATCAGGATGCCTCCACCCCGGCCATCAGGGATCTGGCGGCGTCGGCGAGAGACAATGGAACACCAGTGGTTGGATTGCGGGAGACGTTACCCAGAGGTCTTCATTACCAGCAGTGGATGCTACGGCAGTTGAATGCCATTTACGGCGCCCTCGATGAGTTTAGCGCCGTGAGCAGCGATCTATGCAGCGGGAGAATGACGAACTCGCCGCTGAAGCGCTGGATCGCGCTCGCCTTTCTCGTTGCCGCTCTTCTAGGTGCCGCGTCGCCAGCCGCGGAGGCACACCCGCATGTCCTCATCGAGTCGCGCGCAGAAATTCTATTTAATGCCCAAGGCCAGGTTATCGGCGTCACCAATGTCTGGGACTTTGACGACGCGTTCTCCGCGTATGCTATTCAGGGTTATGATAGCAAACACGGGGGGAATCCGACCAGGCAGGATTTGCAGCCGTTAGCCGAGATCAATATACAGTCACTTGCTGAATACAACTATTTCACGCGCGTGAAAATCACGGGCGCGAACGTCGCCTTCGCGCATCCCAAAGATTATTTTGACGTCTTCGCCCACGAGAAGCTGACCCTTCATTTTACGTTGCCACTGGCAAAGCCCCTCGACGTGCGTGGTGAGACGCTGGAGGTCGATGTCTACGATCCGGCCTATTTCGCCGCGATTACCTTCGCCAACGAGAGGCCGGTGACGTTGATCGGCGCCAAAGGCGACTGCGAGAGCATGGTCCATCGGCCAGAAGCGTTGAATCCCGCCATTGCCAGTCAGCTTGCCGTCATCCCGGCAAACCAACGTTCGCTCCCTCCAGAACTGTTCGCCGTGACCGACAAACTCGTCAACGCCGTAAGGATCATCTGCAAATGACATTCCGTCAGCTTTGCACCGCCGCGGAGCCTCGTGTGTCGCGCCTCTGTCTGCCGGCAGGGCTAATCTTGATACGGCCCTCTTTATGTTGGGCAGCGTCAACTGGCCCGTTTGGCACGGCTCTGCCAGACGGCGGCGTGCCTGGAGCGATATTTTTTCCTCGGCTGGCCAGCACGTTCATTTCGATGCAGTTCTATTTCAATCAGCACATGACTGCGGCTGTCCGCGCCATCCGTTATAACGAAAGCGCAATGTGGACCTTGCTGGCGCTTTCTCTCGCCTATGGCATCGTCCACGCAGTGGGTCCGGGTCATGGCAAGGCTGTGGTTTCGTCCTACTTGCTTGCCACCCGCCAAACGCTGCGCAACGGCATCATCCTTGCTTTCATAGCATCGCTCGCGCAAGCCGCAGGCGCCATCGCGCTGATTCTTGTCGCATCGCTGGTCCTGCATATGACCAGCGTGTCGATGACACTGGCGGCCTTTAATCTGGAGATTGTCTCCAATCTGCTGATCGTGCTGCTCGGATGCTGGCTTGTATGGTCCAAGATCATACAGCCCGCGCGAGCACGCCATGTTAGCTTCGATCCAGTCAACGCATTGATGGAGCCCGAAAGCTACTTGGTGATCGCCACACCTCCTGCGGGGCGGTTGCAATCTCAAGCCAGCAATGCAAACAGCGCGAAGGCCCCAATTTTAGGATATCGCCCTTCCGCACATCCCACACTCCATCATCATCATCACGATCATGATGCTTGCGATTGCGGCCACGCTCATATGCCCGATACCACAATTGCGGCGGGTTCGCTCGACTGGCGCAAGGCTTGGACGGTCGTTGCGTCGACTGCGCTGCGTCCCTGCACGGGCGCGTTGATCGTTTTGGTTTTCTCAATCTCCCAGGGTCTATGGCTGACGGGAATCGCAGCGACACTTCTAATGGGATTGGGCACGGCCATTACGGTCGCTTTTCTCGCGGCTTTAGCGGTTTCGGCTCACAAGTCCGCATTTACCTTGACGCGCGCCGACGGACCGCTTGGTCGCAAGATCATTCGTGAATTCGAGACCTGCGGTGCTCTCGCAGTCCTGATGTTTGGGATGCTTCTTCTCGTAGGGAACATCTTTCTCCTTTGACGTAGAGCCAGATGCTGACTTTCTTAAGTCAAATGATCATCTCCGGTGGCGTACGGGCGGAGCCCGAACCAATCAGGGATTGCTCGTTTGGGAGCTTGAAAGACAAGCTGATCCAAGGTCGGGACCCACGACCGCTATATGACCTGCCGGATAGCCGAGGAGCGTCATCCTCTGGCCTTCCAGTGAGTTCAAAATGGAATTACTATTCACGTCGGCTCGCGGTTCAGTCGGCGATGCTAATTTAAATTCAGGATTTAATTCTTGGGCGCTTGCATCAAACCACGTTGCAGCCTGCTCGCGGCGGGATTTTCTGCCGCGGTGCTGGTCAGTTCTGCGCAGGCGGCGCTTGGCACGGAATGCGAGCCGCACCACTCCCGCGCGCCGTATTTTATCAAGAGCATGGGCGCTTGCGCCTTCGACCCAGAGACGTTGAGCTATGCCGGCACGCCAGTGCAGCAAGCCATTTGTCTCATGCGTGGCATGGATGCGAGCAGGAATCTCGGTCCGCCGCTCGATAGTCTGCCGCCTGGACTCGGCGCGGCGGATCGGCGAAATTACGGGCTTACCCTCACGCGAGGCGCTGGCGAGCTATCTCTCCAAACAAGACCTCGAAACGGATTTTGCTGGCCATCTGTGGGAGCCGGTATCGCGCGCCTACGATAACGATCCCGATGCGCCCATGGCGCGCTACTTTGTGATCCACGATACCAGCGGACCGAATTATGGCCGCCGCGCATTTCCCGACAACATCGATACCGGTCAAAAATACGAAAACCTAGCCTATTATGCCTGTTCGGATGGCTGGGGACGCGCCCATGTCTTCATCAATCGCACCGGCGAAATGCTGCTGGCGCACGATTATTCGATCCCCTGGCGTGAGACCAAGTTCGAGCAAGCTGCTGTCTTCGGCGGCGCCCTGTGGGGGCTCTTCCTGCATAGCGAGATGGTGCAGCCGCGACGTAGCGTATCCGGACACGGCGTGCGCAATGATGCGCAGACTCCCGATCCAGCTTTCACCAGGGCACAATACGACCGGCTGGCCTTACTCTACACGATTGCCAGCGTCCGCAGGGGCGAATGGCTCGTACCTGCATTTCATGCCGCCATTGACGCCGAAATTCCCAACGGCCACGACGATCCGCTTAACTTCGATATATCCAGTTTCGCCATTAGCCTTGACCAGCTTGTCGACAAGCTGGTGCCGCCCGGGATAATTCAGGCGGCGCACCAGTGATGCTCGTTGCGACGAGGAGCGCGTCGCTCAACGCTGACGCCATTGCCAGATTGTTTGTGCTGCCGCCAAGCGCAAACGCGCAATGCGTGCGGTTTGATCAGTCGGTCGCTGTCTCTCACACCAATGCGGTTGCGCACGGCATAACGGATGCAATACGCCACATGCGCGTGATGTGCAGGGACTTCAGCTCGACGCGTTGAGGCGATAAACAATCGGAACTCACCGAAAATGCTTTGGCGGGAACGCGCCGGAACTCCGGAGGAAAAGTTTAGTTCCCGACAAACGCATTGCGCCAGCGCGTCTAAATGTCCCATTCACGAATTGATCGATCAGATGGTCGAAGGATGGAAATCAGTTACGCGATAGGGGACGATTACGTTTCCGACTTCGTCCAGAGCGCTGTTGATCGTTCGTTATGCACCAGACGATCGAGCCGTCAAGAAAGGAAATGATATGCCCTCCCTTACTCATACGCACATTCACGGGCCAAGCTGTGGTCATACTGCAATTCAACATAAGGGGCACGTCGATTATCTCGACCATGGCCATCTCCAGCATCTGCACAACGGTCGCATCGATGAACACGTGATCGAAGTAACTGCAACAAATCCCGATCGCTGTACGCCGGACCACCGTTGCGGCGGACATAATGCGGCGCACCGGCATGGCCCGGACTGCGGTCACGAGGCAGTCCCACATGGTAACCACATTGACTATCTGGTCGACGGGCACCTCCACCATCCGCACGGTGATCATTGCGATGATCACGGACCACTGACGGTGCTCTCGCACTGAGCGACCTTCTTGCGTGCTGCCAGCGTTGCTTCTCGAGATAAGCTAAGATCATTGCAACCCAATCTCAGCTTGGCTGCGGTCCGGGGCGCGGCGATCGAATAACGTTTGGGGTAGTGAAATTGAGACATATGAACGTCGCCATCCTCTCTCGACGGCTCGGCGAATAGAATAAATGGCTCCCATGCGAGAGCCGCCGAACAGCTTGCTCCATAGCTTCAGCGAAAGCGTACGCCGAGAAATTGTGATTCCAGTATTTAGGTACGGATGCTCCTGAATTTCACAGATGAGATGATTGCCAGCGCGCCATAACGTCGTATCTGGGGCGTAGTTGTCCATGATCGAGAGGGGGCAGTCCTCAGGCATTTAGGCCAGTTTAAGTGTTTGAATTCTTCCAACTCGATCAGCACCTCTTCGCGAAATCGTCCCCACACTCTTAGGCTTGTGATCAAAAGGCACATTTACCTCGCGCGAGACAAATAAATCGATGCCTACGAGTTCGATGCGGATATGCGCGATGCAATCAACAAACGTCATGCTGAGTTAAGGGGATTGCAAAAAGCCGCTATACGCCTCACTGAAGACGCTTGCCGGTTTCGCCCGCAATTCGCGTCCCCGCTGGGTTGAGTTTAGCATTGTCGCGTTGTTAACGCTCCCTGGCAGATGTGACGATTATGCTTGCTGCCCTGCGCCTGTTCTGCATCCTCTTCATCCTCTCCTTCCTAGGTATCGGGCCGGCGCTGGCACAGCAGGCAGAGAATCCGCCGCAGGATCCCGATAGGCTCGATCCGACGCCGCCGGGCTCGCTAAATCCGGAGCCATTGGCGCCACTGGCCAATCCCAACTCACCGAAAACACCAGCGAAGGAATTATTCGCCCGCAAGCTGACGCCGTTTCCAGGTCCGCCGCGCTCCATCGGCGGCTATGCCGATGGCTGCCTCATCGGCGCCACGGAGCTACCGCTCGACGGCCCGACTTGGCAAGTGATGCGGCCGTCGCGCAATCGCAATTGGGGACATCCCAGCCTGATCGACTTCCTGAAGCGGTTTGCCGACAATGCCAAGGGAATCGGGTGGAACGGACTTCTGGTCGGCGACATATCGCAGCCGCGCGGCGGCCCGATGATTAACGGCCATTCCAGCCACCAAATCGGGCTCGATGCCGATATCTGGTTCACACCAATGCCGGGCCACGTACAGAGCCGCGAAGAGCGTGAGTTTTCCTTTCCGGCCGACATGGTCGCGAAGAACATGCTGGATGTTGATCCGAGAGTGTGGACGCATACGCGCACCGATTTGATCAGAACCGCCGCAGAGGATCCTTCCGTCACGCGCATTTTCGTTAATCCTGCGATCAAGAAAGCGCTGTGCCGCGAAGTCGGGGCCGGATCGTGCGTGGCTAGCGAAGGTGCGGCCGTGGTACAGCCACGCCGAGCATTTTCACGTGCGCATCGACTGCCCGTCCGATAGTTCCGAATGCAAGCCGCAACCGCCAGTGCCAGCCGGCGACGGTTGCGGCCACGAACTCGATTTCTGGCTTAAGAAATCGGCGCATACCCTGCCGTCGCCCACCCCGGAGAACCCAAAGGCTGGACGCACGTTAGCCAGCTTGCCGGCCGCGTGCCGAGTGGTCGTGATGACGCCCTAGACGCCGCATAGCCAATAAGAGCAATTCAAGGGAGGTTGAAGATGAAGCAAGTTTCCAGAATAGCGATAGTGGTGGGAGTTGGATTGATCGGCACATCGGCATCTCGGGCCGATACATTGCAGACGCACCGCATTCCCGCCGCGCTCGCGGCCGAAGCGGCGAGCGAGGCGGTCGCAGCCTGCGCCAAGCAGGGTTATCACGAAACCGCGTTTGTGCTCGATGCTGACGGCGCCACGATCGCGTCCTTACGCGGCGATGGAGCCGGCATCCACACGCTCGACAGCGCATTTGACAAGGCCTACACGAGCGTATCGTTCAAGAACGACACGCTCGCCTTAGCCGATCGCGCGAAAGGTGAGGACTCGATTGCAATGCTCGCCAAGCTACCGCACGTCATGTTCTTTGGCGGCGGCGTGGTCATCAAGCTCAACGATGAAGTCATCGGCTCCATCGGGGCAGCCGGCGCCCCCGGGGCCAAGCTCGACGACGGCTGCGCGCAAGCGGGGCTCAATAAAATCCGCGATCGGTTGAAGTGAGGCCGATAAGCGGCGAGGTCAATTGTTTGATCAGAGGCTCAGGAACTGAGTTATGGGAGGGACATTTGAAAAAGCCTGGAACTCTCCGGGCTTTTTCATTTTCAAATCAACGACGCTGTGAACGCTCGCTGTCCGGCAAAGAGAACCCCGTTTTCCAGACGAGGGCGCGGAATTGGAGTATTAAGCACTTCCAGGCCACGCGGGTCCGCGACGGCGAATGTGTCCGCTTTATGTGGCAGGGCTGATCGGACCCGGCGATCGCTTGACCGACTTGCATCTGTGGCGGCTCGACCCCGTCCATTTGGGCGCGATCTTGTTGGTCGCGACACGACAGCATCGCGGACTTGCTACTATCATTCGCTGCTTTGCCGGTTTCGCACGCTGTCGCACAGTCGAGGTACTGCAGCAATGACGAATGCTCAAAATTGGGCGTGCAGCCGCGCGCCCAGAACGGAGACGGGCCCGCGATCGGTGTTGTATGCGGGATTGGCGACGAACTGGTAGTCGAGCGTCACGCGCCAGGCGAACAGCGGAAATTGATAGTAAGCCTCGATGATCTTTTCGAGGCCCGGATTCGGCAATTGTCCGTCGCCGATAAGGATACCGAGCCCGCCGGCATTGAGGAACGCCTCATGTTCCGCCGAAATGGAGTTGACGACGCCGGCCAATCCGAACGTATCGTCCGGCCGTCCCCATGGCTTGCCTGTTAGTGACAGGCCGGCCGCAACGGTGCGGTCGATGTCGGTGAACTCGTAGGGTTCGATGTCACCGTTTGCCATGCCGGCGCGGACGAAGGCGCCCAAATCGGATGTAATCTCCTGCTCGAGATTCATGCTCACGCCGCCGCGGCTGCGATATTGGCGGACGGCGGCGATATCGGCGGGACCGCCGGTGGCTTGCGCCAGGCTGATCGCATCCGCGTAGGTCCCCATGCGGCCGCGAGACAAAAAGCCTGTGACCGCGATCTTGCCGGGGTGTCCCCATAGCTCATACCGGCGCTCGATTTCACCGACCCACTGGAATTGCTGGAACCCCGGATCAAGTTGGATATCGTTGGGAATAATTGAGAGATCGAACGCTCCGCCGCGCAAGGTCCAGTTCCCCCGGTACCACTCGGCGGCAGCACCGAGCGTATAGCCCCACGGCTCGGCTGCGTAGTCGAACGTTCCAGTATCGGCGATCGCCCAGTTCAAAAAGTCGTTGCGCGGATCATGCGCATATTTGTTGTTGTCGAAGACGTCGACGACGCTGAATTTTCCCACCGTGAGGACAAGCCGGTCGGCCGTCTGGCTCCCGGCGAACTGATTGATGCCGGCGTCAACCTTCTGTTTCTCGCCGCCCAGATCGATCGTCTGCCGGATGAACGCCCGCTGCAGCCGGGTGTAGGGATAGTCGGCTCCAACCTTGTAGGCTTCCGCGCTGGGATAGCCGGCGACGCCAAGCGTATTGTTGAGCCCGAATCCCTGATCGATCTCCGGATTGGTCCAAAGCTCCGCGCCGTGCCACAGCCGCAAGCCGAGATAGGCGGTGGCGTCGAAGGTCTCGCGTCCGGCATTGGGGTCGAGGCTGTTGGGGCCGTGATAGGGCGCATGGAACGGCGGCGTATATTGTTCCGTGAACGTCGTCTGGCCGTGGACGTTCCAGACGTCCTCGGCCGGTCCGATGGGCACCAGTGCCGCGTTATCGGCTACCGTACCGGCATCGGATAACTGATAATCCAGTCCCAGCCGTACTTGCTGCAAAGTTAGGTCGGAATCGAACCCTTGCGGCGCGGCCGGAAACGTCACGCCGCGGCGGCCGAAATCGCTGAACAAATACTCCAGCCGGGCCGTCCAGTGCGGCGCGACCGCCAGTGCGATGCCGGTGCCTGCTGTCCAGCCGAGCCGCCACAGCAGCGCCGATTGGTCCGTTCCGGAATCAAGAGTACCGCCCGCAACCTGTGTGCGCGTAATCTGATCATAGCTCCACGCGAACCCGCCGGTGGCATAGATGAGCCAATGGTCGAACGCGTAACCGACGCGGCCGCGGATAGTGCCAGAATGCAGGACCTGTTCGTTGAAGGTCGCTGTGCCGGCCACCGCGGATGTTGCGGAGGCCACGCCGGCGAGCGTGTTGGGAAACGAGGCATCGGCCTCCACGCCAAGGAGCAGCCGAGACGGCAGCGCGAAATTGTAGCCGCCTTGAAAGCCGCCGAAGAAGCTGCCGGTTCCCGTGAAAATATCGAACCCATTATAGAGGTCGAGCGCGCCGCTCGATGCGCCGCCCGCGGGATCGGTGGCGCTCCACGCCGATGAACCGCCGGCGTAGCCGACGTGGCCGCCGACATAGAAGCCGGTCCAGCCGTAGGGCGCCGGCGCAGCCGATGGAGCCTTGAGCGGAATCGTCGCCGAAAGGTCGGCAGCATCGGCGCCTCCTGCCGCGAGTGCCATCACTCCCATTCCGGTGAGAAGTAGTGTCCTCATCCGTGCCCCGAACCCCAACAACCGGCGCTATCCCTGCCGCCCTCGCTGCCGTCCCGCGCCGACATGGCGTGACGGCAGCCAGCAACGAAAGCGTCCCACCGGGCCGCGCCCGTCAAGCGCCCCCACCGGCTCGATGAAGTATCGATTACGTTATATAGCTTCGGCTACATTGTGCAATATGGACTACCTCATGCCGCAGCGACGCGCGGATGCTCTCGCCACACCTGAAGGTCAGCGGCGACGATTGAGATGATGGGTGCTTACACGTGTGCAAAGCGCATCACGCCGAACAGGTCCGCCTCAGACTAAAACCGAGGCGAGCCCATCGATCGCAAAGTTCGTGCGCTCAGTGATTTTGGGCGAAGTAAAGCCGCCCGCAGTTCAGCCCTTGTCGGAGACCGAGTAGCGGACGGGCACGACGATGGAGAGATCATCATCGGCCACAGCCGCGGGCGGCGGAGGAAAGGGCGAGGCACGCTTGATCAGAGCCAAGTGCCTCGGTATCAAGGACGGCCGAGCCAGAACTCTTAACGATCTTGCTACTCACGATCTTGCCCTGACGGTCGACGCGGAACCCGACAGTGACGACGCCTTCGGCGCCATGGGCTTGTGACGGATAGCGCTTGAAACGATCAAGACGCACGAGCAGAGCTTGCTGCCAACTTGCAAGCGCAGGCGAGGGCTTTGCGGGAGCCGGCGCAGTCGGTGCTGGTGCTGGTGAAACGACCGCAGGCGGTACTGCTGGAGCTTCAGACTGCGGCGGCGTCTGCTGCGCACAAACCGCGACCACGGACACGGCAAGCAGGGCCGCGGCAGTCACTAAAGCGGCAGAGCTACGCTCGAAGCGCGAAGTTTCAGCAAGCCGCGTCGGCAAGATTTTGTCTGGCTTCGAGTTGATCGTGGAATATGTAGCGATGGTAGACATGGCGATCCATCCTTGAAGTGAAGCAGCGCGATGACGCGGCGGTCCGCCGCGCCTCGGGCCGCGGCTCAGAACTTCTGCGTCACGCCGGCATAGAAGCCGAGGCGCGGACCGTATTGCGGTGCGAACACGCCGATGCCGCTGCCGCTCCTGATCTGATAGACCGTATCGAACAGGTTCACGACGTCGAAGCGCACCGTCGTCGGTTTTGCAGCGCCGGGCAGCAGGAAGTCGCGCGAGATGCCAGCATTGAACTGCGCGTAAGGCGCTTGATGGTCGGTATTGGCGTCGCCGCTGCGCAGACCGCTGCCGTAGATCATGTCGGCAGTGAGCTTTGTGCCGCACCACGAGCCCATGGCGCCCCACATGTTACCGATCTCGCCGGGGCTCGCTGGCCGGCCGCAGAATTGATAGGACGCGCCCGCCGAGCCGGTCACGATCTGCGTGTGATCCGTATAAATCCAGTTGCTCTGGATGTACTGGAACTCGGTCAAGCCGCCGAGACTGGCGAGCGGGGTCGTATTGTCGAACAGGTACTGGTTCGACACCACGTTAGTGGCTTTCTCTTGGCCCACGGCGAGATTGGCGTAGGCCTGGAAATTGCTGCTCTTGAATTTCGCGCTGAACTCGATGCCTTCAACGACGCCCTGTGCGTAATTGAAGGCGCTGAGCACCAAGGCCTGGCCAAAGGTCCCGTTGTCGAGAAGGTCGGTCGCGATCTTGTAGTAGGCGTCGACGCCGAGATCGAGCATGGTGCAGTCGGGATCCGCCTCCGACCGGCATCCAAACGGTATCTTCTGATCGATGCCGGCATCGAAGTAATGCGACCGCTCGGGGAGCACTGGATCATTCGCCTGGCCCGCAGGCGGCGCTCCTGTGGTGTTGTCGAACAAGGCGATATTGGCGGGCACCGCCTCGACCAGCACCGGCGGCGTGAAGTAGCGCGCGTAGCCGGCATGGAATGTCGTGTCCTCGAACGGCTTGTAGGTGATGCTGACGCGCGGGCTCAGCTGGTTGGCGTTAACAAATTGCCACATCTGATCGAAGCGCAGACCGGCATTGATGGTGACCTGGTTGGTGACCTTCCACTCGTCTTGCATATAGACACCGGCAAGCCACGCTAGCTTGGCCGTGTCGTCAGTGATCGCCATTGGGTCGCCGTTGTCGGTGCCGTCGCAGATCATGCACGGCTCGACCAGCGACGTATTGTCGACCCAGGCCTGTTCGGCGCTGACAGTGAAGCCGGCGCGCAGCGTGTGCGACGGGGTGATCGCGTATGAGCCGTCGGCCTGAATGCCGTTGGCATAGGATTGGCGCGATATGTCGGAGGCGATGCCGTTGAGGAGGAGGTCGCCGACCGGGTCTGGCGTGAAGTGCAGATTGTTGTAACGGGTAAAATAGGAAATTTGCCCGTCGAAGCCGGGCGCCGATTTCTGCAGCGCCAACACGCCATAGTGTGTTTGCTCGACCTGGTTCTCGTTGAGCATCGACGAATCGAAATCGGTGATGCCGTTGACGTTGGTGACGGGTGGATTCCCGTTCATGCCGACCGGCTGGCCCGGGGTATTGGGAATCTGGAAACTGCTGATGGCAGACCCGGTGATCAGGCTCAGCCGCGTGGTCGGATCGATAAAGGTCGACATGTAGCCGAAGGCTTTCTCCTGCTGGGAGAAATCATGGATGGCGTTCAGGCTCGACGTCGGATTTTCAATGCCCTCGGTGGTTTGCAAATAGCGGCCGGTGAAGAAATATTGCACGCCGGGAAAACAGTCCGTGGTCGAGACTGACGGCGCGGCCTTGCCGACGACGGGCGCATTCGCCGCGGGGCATGTGCTGCCGAATGTGCCGCCGTATTCGAAGCTCGGTTCGTACGTTCCCCGGCTGCCGCCATACATGCTGACGCTGCCGGAGTTGTTGAAGACGTCGGCCCGGGTGGTGATGTCGACGAGGCCGACCGTGCGCTGCCCGAACTCGGCCGGCAGCGCGCCGGTGACCAGCGCCATGGTGCCGATCAAGTCGGTGTCCAAAACGCTGCCGAAGCCGGTGACGCCGTCGGGCAGCATGACGCCGTTGATGCGGAACTGCAGATTGGCGTGATCGTTGCGGACATGGACGAAGCCGCTGACGGCAGAATCCTGGGACACGCCGGGCGCCTGCAGCAGCACCTTCTCCACCGGCTGATTGGTGCCTTGCGGCAACGCCTGGATGGCAGCGTGGCTGATCGTGTCGGATGTTGTGCCGATGGTCGTGTAGAGATTGCTGCGCGCCTGGTTGAAGGCGTTGTTTTTGGCCTCGGCCGCGCTGATCGGCTGGACAAGGGGGGCCGCCGCCGGAGCCGGCGCCGCGACAATGCGATGGGGCGCCACGCGCGGCTTCGCAGGAGTCTTCTTGGCCGCCCTCACGGTGAGTTCAGGAAGTGTGACTTGTGCATATGCCGCCGCGGTGGAAACCGTCAACACCAGCAACGCCGAGCCGCACAGAAGGTATGCACGGCACGTACGATAAGAGCTTTCACGATAGGTACGAACAAACATAACACCCGCCTTTGATTGCAACGCATGGCAAAGCCAACCGGCTCGTGAACGGGTCGCGCTGTCGCGGTGGATCGAGATATGAAGAAAAATGCCGCGTTCAAACCCCCGCGGGCGTCGCCGGCGAACGCTCGGCGACGTCGAGGGTCAGCACCGACCGAGGGTCACGCGATCGGAGGTCCGCGGGATTGGAAAGGCGCGCGTCGCGGCGCGATGAAAACAACCACAACGCGCGCGACATGCTCGATGGGCTGGGAGGCCACCGGCAGCGGCAGCGGCGGCGCCGCTGCGACGAACGAAGAACTCAGCAAAAAAATCGTCGCGCAGATGGCACAATAATCGTCGGGATGTCCGGGCGAGCGGTTGGCCGGGCTCTGCTGCGAATGACCAGCCGCCGACGATGCGACTGGCGCGGCGCCGGCAGAGCCGTAGCCAAAGATGTCCTCGCGATGGATGTGGCCGAAGGACAGAACGAGCTGAACCGCCAGCGCAAACAACGCCAGCCGGCCGCCAAATATCCTGTTCGCCCTGAACCACCGCATTACGCGAACCCACGCCTCACGACACAGCCGCCGCAACGCACCATCAGTTTACGGCGCAAGTGCCCCGACACAATGCAATAACAACTAGAATGCGGCCCCGCCGGCGCGAATGACGCCCGCTGTGGCACGGAAGCGACAGTGTTCGGAAAGCGTCTCCGATGCGACGAAAACTCCGCCAACACCCAACAGATGCGATTGCGACGTCAGAGGTCGGCGCCATTCGCAGTATCCTCCCTCGCCTTCCTCGCGCGCCGAACGTCGCCGTTGAGACCCCACCCATCTCGTCTGAAATTGTAATGTTATAACATCACAATAAGCAAGAAGACTTTGTTGTGTATACACCCCTCGACATCGCATCGGCCGCGATGCTGGAGTTTTCGCCTATGACGATTTGAGGCTCGAATTGATTAGCGCAGCGCCGAGGGGTCTATCGGCCGACATCAGCCAGCGATGCTGAGTGCGAGCCGGACGCGAAGCTGCCTTCCTGGAAACCCGTCGGATCCGCAGCCAAGCGCTCCCGCATACATTCGGCGTAGGTGGCTTGCGCTCCGTTCAAGGCGGTCATTCCGGTCGCCGGACCATTGGCGGTCTGACAGCTCTCGTCGGCATCGGCTGCAAGATTCGCTCGCGATATTGCGTCATTTGACGCACTGCAAGCGCCAAGGCCGACAGCCAAAACGATCGCCGAACACGCGATCGCCAAGCGTCGTGTTCATGTGTAGAGGAGCCATGCACCCACCCCTTCAAATCGTGCGACCACACGACATGCCCCCGATGGTTATAAGCATGCGCCTCTTTGGCCCCGGTAGCAAGGACGGAGAGCGGTCGCATCTCGGCGGCCAGAGTTGCTTTGTGCCTGACTATTTGACCGGTCATTTTATCAGCGCAGCGCTGAGTGTTTTTATGTTGTGACTCATGAGATCGATATAGGTCGGCGCAGGGCCATTCGGCTCGGTCAGCGCGTCGGAATATAGTATGCCGCCGATCGTTGCGCCGGTCTCATTGGCGATCCGCTTCAACAACACTGGATCGGTGACGTTGTCGAGGAACACAGCGGTGCTTCTTTGCTTCCGGATTTCCTCGATGATCGCGACGATGTCCTTTGCCGAGACTTCCGAGTCGTCCGACACGCCCTGCGGGGCATTGAATTTCACGCCGTACGCATCGCCGAAATAACCAAACTCGTAGTGACTTGTGATCGCCCGGCGGCGATCGGAGGGAATCTTTGCAATCGTGTCCCGGACTTCTCGATCGAGTGTATCGAGTCTCGTAAGGTAGGCAGCGGCATGCGCCTCATAGGTCGCCTTGTTTGCCGGGTCGGCGGCGACCAGTCCATCGCGGATATTGGCGACGTAGGTCATCGCGTTTGCGACCGATTGCCAGGCGTGCGGGTCAACTCGATCGTGCCCCCTCGCAGTTTCCCGCGGTTTAATTCCCTTCGTCGCAACGATGATGCGAGCCTTCGTGCCGGACGCTGCGATCAAACGGTCGAGCCAGCCTTCGAGGCCCAATCCATTGACGACAACCATATTCGCGTCCGCTACCTTTCTGGCATCGGCAGGAGACGGCTCAAAGACATGGACGTCGCCGTTGGGACCGACAAGCGTGCTGACGTCCACGCGGTCGCCGCCGACATTTTTCACGAGATCGCCGAGGATCGAGAAGCTCGCGACGACTTTCAGTTTTGCCTGTGCGCTGGCCGGACCAGCGGCAAACAGCACGGCAACGGCCGCACCGATCATCAGACATCGTCTTGTCAGCATAGCGAACGAACTCCCGCCGATCCCATATAAGCGGCATTTGGAAATGTTATAACATAACAATTTTTGACACAACTGCTGACTGATTTAGCGGCGGCGGCAAATGCGGCAGCGCATTCACATACTAAAACCCGACCAGCCGCTCGCTGACCATGTAACCGGCCAGCAACAGACAGCCGAACGTGAGCACCAGCGCCGCCGCACCGACCTCGACCCCCCTGACAAACAAACTGCCGTAGCCCACTCGCTCGTGAGCAAAGCGTTTCGCGAGGGTCTTGGCGCCGACTGCGAGCGTCGCCATCGCACCGACCGTGATCGCCGTGCCGAGACCCATCACGAACGTCGAGGCGATCCCTGCCCAGAACAATCCTTGCGCCAGCGCGAACACGAGCACGATGATCGCACCCGAGCATGGTCGCAGGCCCACGGCCACGATCGCCGATAAGCCGCGCCGCCACCCGCCAGGGCCAGCGAGTTGCTCAGGCTGCGGACCGTGCGCGTGGCCCCATGGCAGCACATCCGGCTCCTCGTCGAGATGATGCTCGTGGCTGTGGTCATGGCCAGGGTCACAGAAATGATTTTGGCTGCGGCTGATCTCATGGACCTGATGACGCGAAAGACCATGCGCGTGTGCATGTCCATGGCCGCAATCACAGTTCGCGTTGCCGCCGTGACCGAATTGGTCGCGGTGCTCGATTGCGTTTGCGCTTTGCGATTGAGCCTTGAGGGCGCGGAGCGTTGAAATGAAACCCAGTCCTTTGACCCACAGTAGTCGCGCGCCCAGCAACACGATCAAGGCATAACTGAAGATCTCGATGACGCGCACCGTGTCGCCCATCAACTTCGCGGTCCCGCCGAGCAACACGGCAGCGACGCCGACGATCGCAATGGCCGTGACGGACTGCATCACGGCCGAGGCGAACGAGAGCGTTATGCCGCGACGCCACGTCTCTTCGTTGGCGACCAGATAAGACGAAATCACCGCCTTGCCGTGGCCCGGCCCCGCGGCATGAAAGATGCCGTAGACGAACGAAATGCCCATCAAGCCCCAGAGCGCGGTGCCGTCGCTCTTGGCAGCGCGGATCATGCCGGCGAGTGCGCGATAGAAGACGGCTTGTTTGGCCAGCACCCAGCCGGCAAAACCGCCGATGGCAGGCGCCCGCGAACCGCCGAAGGGACCCAATTGTGCCCACGCGGCGTGGCCGTTGAACGCAAGGACAAGAACGGCGATCAACACCGCCAGGATCATGGGATGAACGCGGCAAGCCCGTTCGAGAGTTTTCATGGGCATTGCACCAATATCCTGTTGGCGAAATTAGCTCCCATTCCGATGTTGGCCTCGGACGGAATAAACAGCCGATTGAGGCTCTGCGGCGAGAAGAAATTGTCGTCGTGAGGTCTCTCGGTCCAAGCCGCGCATTGTGACGGCGCTCCGACGAGTTCGATCGGATTTTTTTCAGCGAAGCCGAAATCGATGAAAAATTCCGGATCGTATATTTCGACGGTCAGGACTTTCGCCTTCACCGGTTTCTTGAACGGCAGCGTAAAGTGCAACGTGAGCACGGTCTGTTTGGGATCGTAATCGAGCCAGTAGTCGACCGGATCGGTGAATGCGCCTTTTAGCTTCTTGCCGTTTATTTTGGCGTAAGTGAAATAACCGTATTCCTTGAGCGACTCCGCGTTGATCTGGGCGAGCGGCTGCAATTCCTCCCGCGTGAACTGGCCTGGGGTCTTTGCCGGGATGCCCGTGGTAGCGAAGGCGGAATACATATCGTCGAAGGTCCAGGCGTGGCGCACCGCAGTCGCTGAACCGTCCGGAGCGTAAAGCACCTCGGCCGTCATCGTCACCCAAACGTGCGGATGCGCCTCTGCCCGCGCCGCGATCAGGAACGCGCACGCGGCAACAATGAGAGCGAGCGGGACCTGCATCGAATTTCTTGGAAGACGTCACTGACATCGACTGAGGTTGATGGCGCAACTCTCGAACGACGCTGCCGAACACAAGCGTGTACGGGTCATCGGCGATTCCTGAATTTGCAAATGAAATCATTCGCCCGGCTACGGGCCGCGGCGGCGATCGGCCTATCGCGGCATCGAGGCGGCGATAGCGCGAGCAAACATGTGCTAAGAAAGCGGTGGAGCGCGCGCTTGGAATGAAGACGCGACTTGCATCGACAGACTGCGCCGCGTCGCGAAAGGTGGCCGAACGCGAAGGGCCGAAGCCGGCGCGATAAGGACAGGCGGGAGCGCGGGAAGCCCTGTCCCGACCAGCGCCATGCTGGCGCAGATTGGACAATAATCATCCGGCGCAGGGTGACGGTCCTGGTCGGCCGGCCCTACCGGCGCATGAACCGCTGTGGACGTGAATTGCGGATGGCCGGCCCACGTCCGCGGCGAGAGACCGAGATCGTCGAGGTGCACGTGACCGAACGAAACGGCCATCTGCACCGCCAGCGCAAAAAGCGCCAGCCGGGTACATGATCTCAGCTTCGAGCGAAACCAAATCATGAGGCTTCCGCCGCCTTGTCCGCGCCTGTCCTCATCCCCGCGCTAGGGAAACCGCGTTAGCTACTCTTTCAACCTAATTAAGTCGCTTTTTCGGCGGAGGCGCTTTTGCGGCGCCGCGATTTGCAATAGACTTAAGATCGATTGACGACACAGCGATTTTATTCGGTTCGTTGGAGTCCTTATGGATCGTACGATGAACAACAAATATTTAAACCTGGAACAAGCTCGCAAAGACGGACAGCTTGATCGCTTTGCGAAATTACATTCGGTAAGAGTTGACCGAGACCGGTTTGAACGCCTCCTCAATGCCATGTCGCTCGGCGTCCTGGAAAAACTGGGCGCCGGGCGTTCGAAGCGCTCCGCAAAATTCAGTAGAATTCGCCATCGGTAAGGCTCGATCTCTAGCCTTTACGCTTGTTCGATTGAATTGCGGCTTTCGCCGAATGCTTGCTGTCGCCATCGACGAAGGCCAGATAGGTACGAATTTCATTAGCCATCCGGGACGCTGTCTTGAACCGCACGCCGAGTTGGCGCTGCAATTCGTTCGCGGACACCCCTCGCTGCGTCGATGTGAACAAATACATGGCATAGAACCATTTTTGCAGAGGAACATGCGTACGGAAAAACGGCGTTCCGACCATGGGGTAAATGTGTTCGCCACACTGACACGAATAGGCAGTTCTCTTTGAAAGCCTATAGAGCGTTCGTACCTTGCCGCAGCGAGGGCATTCGAATTTCGGTCCGTAACGCTCCTTAAACAGATACTCTAAACACGCGTCATCGTCCGGGAACATTCTTATGAAGCCTCGTACGGAGAGTGACTTTGCCATCGCTTGCCCCCAAGTGCTGAAAAAGCATTATTATTGGCGCCGCTCGTCCTCCATGGGCGCCTCAGCTCGCTCAACAGCGAACTTGCAAATTTCGTGAACGAGACGAACATGGACATCGCTTATTCTGCTGCTTGCGCCTGCGCCGAAGGTTGCTGCTTGGCGCGGTCGAGATCGCGGCTGACGAGTCGCATGACCTGCGCTGAGGCGTCGCCGACCCGTGCGCGGTATTGCGCGGTGGCGCGCGCGAGCACGTTGTAGATCATGACCGCCGGAATTGCGGCGATAAGGCCTAGCGCTGTCGCCAGCAGCGCCTGTGCAATGCCTGGTGCGACTACCGCGAGATTGGTGGTGTGTGCGTTCGAAATGCCGACGAAGCTGTTCATGATGCCCCACACCGTGCCGAACAAGCCGACAAACGGTGCGGTCGAGCCGATCGTAGCGAGCACGCCGGTGCCACGCGCGATCTTGCGGCTGGCGCCCATTTCCATGCGTTCGAGCAGCAGGGCGATGCGCTCTTTGAGTCCGTCGCCGCGCATGTTGGCAGAAAGCCGGATTTCGTTACCGGCCGCCTGCATGAGTTGCGCAACGGTGCTGGTGCCGCTGCGCAGTTGCTCATGCGCCTGGGCGAGCGTCGCAGATTCATCGAGGACGCGTAGGCCCTTGCGCACATCGCTACGCGCAGCGCGCAATTCCAGCGTTTTGGCCACCCACAAAGTCCAAGTCACCAGCGAGGCAATGGCGAGTCCGATGATGACAAGCTTCACAACAATGTCGGCGTTGAGGAACATGCCCCAGGGGGAAAGATCCTCCGAGATATCTGCCGCGCCGACAGACGGTTCGCCGCTGGCCGGCGTGGCGCTAGACGGAGCTGCTGCGCTCGGCGCCGCGTTGCTGGTCGCGCCCGCGGTGGGTGCAGAATTTGTCGGCGCGGCAGGCGTCGGGGCGGACGCCGCCGGTGCAGAAGCCGTCGGTGCCCCCGGCGTCTGCGCCATCGCCGCAGGCGGAGAGGCTGCGGGCGCTGTGGAGGTAGGCCCGGAGGCGGCAGGTGCTGGTGCGGCGGTTGTCGGCGCGGAAGGTTGTGGGAGAGCTGGCGCGGCGGCGCCTTGCGCGAACGCACCCTGAGCTGAGAGGACCAAGACCGAGAGGGTAACGGCAATGGCCATGAGTGGGCGGTGAACACGTTGGCAAGTTGGGAGTCTGCTCGCCCGCGCCGGGAGGAGACAATTGTTCTGCATTAGCCGTCCGATCTTTTTCTTTGATTCGCTGGATGGGCCGGCTTGAGCCGGCAACCGGGACGCTTGCGCTGTCGCGGTGATTCGATATGAGACGAAAATTGTCGTATTCGAACCCCCGCGAGCGTCGCCGGCGAACGCGCGGCGACGTCGAGGGTCAGCACCGACCGAAGGTCACGCGATCGGAGGTCCGCGGGATTGGAAAGGCACGCGTCGCGGCGCGATGAAAACAACCACAGCGCTCGCGACATGCTCGACGGGCTCGGAGGCCACCGGCAGCGGCAATTGCGGCGCGGCTGCGACGAACGAGGAGCTGAGCAAAAAAATGGTCGCACAGATCGCGCAATAATCGTCGGGATGGCTAGGCGAGGGATTTGCCGGGCTCTGCTGCGAATGACCAACGGCCGACCATGCGACTGGCGTGGCGCCGGCGGTGCCGTAGCCAAAAATGTCCTCGCGATGGATGTGGCCGAAGGACAGAACGAACTGAACCGCGAGCGCAAACAGCGCCAGCCGGCCGCCAAATATCCTGTTCGCCCTGAACCACCGCATAAGCGAACCCACAAAAGCCGCAGGAGCAGCAGTGTAATGTTATAGAATTACATTTGGCAAGGACGTGATTGCGCGCATCAACATGCGTAGTTGCTGAGGCAATGTGTCCCCCGCGATGCGTGGTGTCGTGCTTCACTTGGCCAGAGCAGCGGCGAGCGTTGTCACGTTGTGGCGCATGAGATCGATGTAGGTCGGCGCCGGGCCGTCCGCGCCGGTCAACGCGTCAGAATACAAGATGCCACCGATCGCTGCTCCCGATTCATTGGCAATCCGTTTCAACACCACCGGATCGGCAACATTCTCCAGGAACAAGTTTTTGCTCTTTTGCTGGCGGATTTTCTCGATGATGGCGGCGAGGTCTTTTGCCGACGGTTCCGCGTCGTCCGATACGCCTTGCGGCGCGTCGAACTTGATGCCGTAGGCATCCTCGAAATAGTTGAACGCCCTGTGGCTCGTTACGACGCGGCGACGATCCGGCGGAATTTTTGCAATCGCAGCTCTGATATCGCGATCGAGCTCCGCGAGCTCGATCAGATAGGCGGCAGCGTTCGACTCATAGATGGCCTTGTTCGCCGGGTCGGCAGCAATCAGTCCAGCGGATATTGGCGACATAGGTCATCGCGTTTGCCACCGATTGCCAGGCGTGCGGGTCGACTCGATCGTGCCCCCTCGCAGCTTCCCGCGGTTTGATTCCCTTCGTCGCAACGATGATGCGAGCCTTCGTGCCGGACGCTGCGATCAAACGGTCGAGCCAGCCTTCGAGGCCCAATCCATTGACGACAACCACATTCGCGTTCGCCACCTTTCTGGCATCGGCGGGAGACGGCTCAAAGACATGGACGTCGCCGTTGGGACCGACGAGCGTACTGACGTCCACGCGGTCGCCGCCGACATTTTTCACGAGATCGCCGAGGATCGAGAAGCTCGCGACGATGTTCAGTTTCTCCTGTGCGCGGGCAGGAGCAGCGGCAAACAGCACGGCAAGGGTCGCACCGGCTATCAGGCTTCGCTTCGTCAGCATGGCAATCATCCCGGGTGCCGTCGAACCGGCTGCGTTTGCGGGCCTCCGGCCGGAACGTCCGAACGTTTACCCAGACGAGAAGGAGCCGGACAGGGCGTAGGTAGCCCCGAAGGCGTTCACCGGGCGGCACCGATTGTACGTAATGTTATAATATTACATATACAACAGCCGCGATCATTCATCCGCTCGCATATCGGGGTACTGGCCGGCGCACATTAACGGCCCGGCCCGATCTTCGTCGAATCGCAACCCCTGGCGTGCTAAAGGGCCGCCGAACCGCGCATTTGCCACACTTGCCGGCAGACGACACGACCGCGGCCCAGGACTGAGCAGCATGTCGGGCACGACGACCAACGGACCGGACCCCCGCGCACAGGCGCTCGTGGCCTCGTATGTGCGCGCCGGCTATGCGCAGATCGAGCCGCCTGCCCTGCAGCCGGCCGAGCCGTTTCTCGACCTTTCCGGCGAAGACATCCGCCGCCGTATGTTTCTCACCAGCGATCCGGATGGCCGCGAATTGTGCCTGCGTCCCGATCTCACCATTCCGGTGTCGCGCGAATATTTGCAGTCCCCAGCGGCAGGCCAAGCCGCAGGCTTCTGCTACCTCGGCGCCGTTTTCCGCCACCGCGAAGGCGCGGCGGCGGAATTTCTGCAAGCCGGCATCGAATCCTTCGGCCGGCACGACAAGGCCGCGGCTGACGCCGAGATGCTCGCCCTCGGTCTTGAAGCCACCATGCAGTACGGCCTGACCGCGCCGGAAATTCGCATGGGCGACGTCGGGCTCTTTTGCGCGTTCATCGAAGCGCTCGATCTCGCGCCGGCGTGGCGCCGCCGTCTGGTGAAGGATTTCAATCGGAAATCCTCGCTGGCGCACGATCTCGATCAGCTCACGCTTGCCGCCGCCAATGGACCGCCGGAATACCAGGGCGTGCTCGCGGCTCTTGCGGGCTCCGATCCCAAGGCCGCGCATCATCTCGTCACCGATCTCCTCTCGATTGCCGGCATCGCCGCGGTCGGCGGCCGCTCGGTCGCCGAAATCGCCGACCGCTTCCTCGAACAGGCCGCGCTGAACGCGCCGACCCGGCTGCCGCGCGAGAAGCGCGCCCTGATCGAACGCTTTCTTTCCGTGCGCGGCGATCCGGATGAAGCCGCCGGCGAATTGCTCGCGCTCGCTTCCGACGCCAACATTTCGATCGACCCCATCGTCGATCTCTTTGAGACCCGGACCGGCTTTCTCGCCGCACGCGGCGTCGACGTGCGCACCATTCAATTCTCGACCGCGCTCGGGCGTGGCTTCGACTACTACACCGGTTTCGTGTTCGAACTGCACGACGCGCGCGCGAAAAGTCCGCTGGTCGCCGGCGGCCGCTATGACGGACTGCTGACGCGGCTCGGCGCCCGCGATCCGATCCCCGCGGTTGGTTTCGCCGCCTCGATCGATGAACTGGCAGCATGCGGAGCCGCCTCGTGAGCGCGCCGCTGATCCTTGCTGTTCCGTCGAAAGGCCGCCTGCAGCAGAATGCCGAGGCCTTCTTCGCGCGCTCCGGCCTCGAACTCGTGAAGCCGCGCGGCGTGCGCGATTATCGCGGCACCGTTGCGGGCTTTGACGGCGTCGAGGTGGCCTATCTCTCGGCAGCAGAGATCACCAGCCAGCTCGCGCAGGGCGCCGTCCATCTCGGCATCACCGGCGAAGACCTGGTGCGCGAGATGATTCCGCTGTCCGACAAGCGCGTCGTGCTGATTACGGGCTTGGGCTTCGGCTTCGCCAACGTGGTCGTTGCGGTGCCGCAAGCCTGGATCGACGTGCGCAGCATGGCGGACCTCGATGATGTCGCGACCGCATTCCGGCTCAAGCACGAGCGCAAGATGCGGCTCGCCACCAAATACGCCAATCTGACGCGCGGCTTCTTCGCCGAGCACGGACTGGTCGATTATCGCATCGTCGAAAGCTCAGGAGCCACCGAAGGCGCACCGGCGGCCGGCACCGCTGAACTCATCGTCGATATCACCACGACGGGCGCCACCTTGGCGGCGAACGCACTCAAGGTTATCGATGACGGCGTGATCTTGCGGTCGCAGGCCAACCTCGTCGCCGCACGGAGCAGCGGTATGGGACACGGCGCAGCGCGAAACCGCGCGCCTTCTCCTCGATCGCATTGCTGCGCAAAAGCGCGCCGCAAGGTTTTGCGAAGTGCGCACCCGCTTTGCCGGCCTCAACGATACGCTGCTCGCCGAGGCTCGCGAAAGATTCGGCGTTGAAGCGCCGTTCGGCGGTCCGACCTCCTCGGGCATGCTCACGCTGCACTGCCCGCCCGGGCACGTGCACGCGCTCGCGAGCTTTTTGCGCGAGCACGGCGCTGCCGCGGTCTCGGTCGCGGCACTGGATTATGTCTATACCCGCGAAAATCCGCTTTACACCAAGCTGGCCGCCGAGCTGGACGCCTCGCAATAACGACGCATACGATTGCGGCGAACCGCGGCGGCGCGCGGCGGTAGCAAACCGGCACCGACGCAAAAGCTCCCGTTGGCACGATCGCGCCGCGCCAATATGATTTTCAAATAACGCGCCTCTTGCGCTCCCTTTGACGTTCTGAACTCAACATCCAAGGAGGATGCATGCCCAGTCGCGCTTTCGTCGCGTTCTCGGTCGCAGCAGCGATTGCCGGTTTCATTACGCCTCTTAAAGCGCAGGAGAGCTCTGCGAGCTATCCGTCGCGGCCGATTGAATTCGTCGTGCCGTTTGCGGCCGGCGGTTCGGCGGACGTCATCGCCCGCATGGTGACGCAAGTTGTCGCGGCAAATTGGAAGCAGCCCGTGGTGGTACAGAACAAGCCGGGTGCCACCGGCGCGGTGGCCTCGGAATACGTGGCGCGCGCAGCGCCTGATGGCTACACGTTGTTGCTGGCGACCGGCTCCACGCACGCGGTATTGCCCGCCTATCGGCACGATCTGAGTTACGACACCGTCACCAGCTTCGCGCCGGCGACGCTGGTTGCCACGTTTCCAAACATGCTGGTGGTCAATCCGGGCAAGGTTCCGGCCAAGACCGTGGCCGAGTTGATCACTTACCTCAAGGAACATCCCGGGCAACTGAATTATTCGTCGACTGGCGCGGGCGGGTCGGTGCATTTTACCGCCGAGCTGTTCAAGCTCATGACACACACCGAGATGACGCACGTACCCTACAAGGGCGGCGGGCCAGCACTGAGCGATCTTCTCGCCGGTACCGTCGATCTCACGTTCGACAATATGGCGACGGTTTGGCCCCAGGTGCAGCAAGACAATTTGCGCGTGTTGGGCGTCGCGAGTCTGCAACGAACGCCGCTGGCGCCTGATGTCCCGACCATCGCAGAGACCGTTCCGGGATTCGACGCCACCACTTGGGTTGGCGTGGTCGCTCCGGCCGGCACGCCTGCGCCGGTCATCGACAAGATCGCCAAGGCCTTTGCCGCAGCCGCAAAGCAGACGGACGTCGTCAAGCAACTTGAGAGCCTCGGCGCCACGCCGGCGGGCGATACACCCGCCGAATTCCTTCAGTTCATAAAGACCGACCGCGCCCGTTGGGAAAAGGTCGCGCAAGCCGCCCATCTTTCCGCGAAATAGGTTATTTCGCGGCGTTCATACGCGCGATCGAGGGACGCGTCACGGCGCACTCACACGTTCAGCCGGTGCATCTGTCCGGTCGGGTAACGCGTGCCCGCCGCGGCGCCGGGTGGCGCGATGCGATCGATCTCGGCCAGATCGTCGGCCGTGAGCACGATCTCTGCGGCGCGCACGTTCTCCTCGAGGTGTTTGCGCGATTTCGCTCCGGGTATGGGCACAATAAAGGTTCCCGACTGTGCGCCTCGGGCGATCGGCCAGGCGATGGCGAGTTGCGCGAGGGTCGCGTTCTTCTTGCGCCCGATGGTCTCCAGCGCACTGCGTAATTTCAGGTTCTGCTCGACGTTGCCGCTATGGAAGCGCGGCAGACGTGCGCGGATATCGCCGGCGGCCAAATCTTCGAGCTTCGGCACCTGCGCGCTCAACATCCCGCGCCCAAGCACCGCATAGGCCATCAACGCCATGCCAAGGTCCTTGCAGGCTGCGAGTTGGCCCTGCTCCTCGGCATCGCGTGAAAACAGCGAATATTCCATCTGCAACGAAGCGAGCGGATGCACGGCACTGCCGCGCCGGAGCGACTCGGCCGAGCATTCCGACAGTGATATGAAGCGTGTCTTGCCTTCCCTGATCAGTTCTACCATCGTGCCGACACTGTCCTCAACCGGCACGTTCGGATCGACGCGCGACATGCAGAAGACATCGAGCGTCTCGATGCCGAGATTCTTCAGGCTGTCTTCGCAGGCTTGACGCAGATAACGCGCATCACCGCCGCCGCGCACGGCCTCGGGCCCGCCGTCGCGCGGGCTGCCGCTCTTCGAATGAATGACGACATCATGCCGGCGGCCGCGGATCGCCTCGCCGATCAGACGATGATTGTGGCCTTTGCCATAGCTGGCGGAGGTGTCGAGAAAATTGATTCCGAGATCAAGCGCGCGGCGAATGGTAGCGATCAACTCCGCGTCGTCAGCCGGACCGTAGACGCCTGACATGCCGTAGCAGCCGAGACCGATCGCCGACACCATCCGATCAGTATTGCCGAATTTGGTGCGTTTCATGAGCAAACCCAGTGCCGAACTATTGACCAACCGCTAGAATAACTGCTGCAGAGCCCTGGACAACATGAAGCCATGCCCCTTGGCATTCGTGCAGATCAAACCGGGGGTCTCGGACTTGCACGAATAGCCCGCGTGATTCCATTGCGTTCCGTAGGGCAGCACCGGCAGCGAGTCGTCCCGCGTCGTGTCACCATGACAAATTCTGACGGCAAAATTATCGTTCTCGCCGATCGCAAATGCGTCACCCCATGAGAACTGACAATCTTTCGGAGGTGGCGGTTGCTTGGATGTCATTTGCTCGACATCGCAACGCAGATCGCTGGCAGGATGCCCCTGGTATGGCGGTTCGAGCATGCAATAGATGTTGTTCGATGGCATCTTGAACCCGGCCGGACCCGACTGGGCGTGCCCAAGCCGCGGCGTACCAGCCGCACCAAAAGCAAGAAGCGCCGCGAGCATCGTTCGCCGAACAACCAACATCGAAAGCTCCGCCTTGACGTTGTCGGCAAAATCCTAATTGCTGCATGGCGACATCGCAACACGCGCGACGGGTATCGGAAACCGGCCATGGGTAAAGATCGTTTGACCGCGTTCAGCGACGGCGTCATCGCCATCATCATCACGATCATGGTCCTGGAGCTGAAGATTCCGCACGGCGCCGATTGGGCGGCGCTGAGAGGAGTCATGCCCAACTTCGTAAGTTACGTCATGAGCTTCATTTATCTGGCGATCTACTGGAACAATCATCACCATCTTCTGCACACCGTCGAGCGGGTCGATGGACTCATCTTGTGGGCCAATTCGGTGCTGCTGTTCTGGCTCTCGCTGGTTCCCGCGGCGACGGCCTGGATGGGCGAAAATTTTCTGGCGCCGCTACCGACTGCGCTCTACGGCGTGAGCTTGCTGATGCCCGCCATTGCCTATTATTTGCTGCAGAAGGCGATCGTGCGAAAGCAAGGCGCGCATTCTGTACTTGCCCACGCCCTCGGCAGCGACGTCAAGGGCAAGATATCGCCGATCCTCTACATCGCAGGAATCGTGCTCGCGTTTATCGAGCCGTGGCTGTCAATCGGGCTCTACATCCTGGTCGCGGTGATGTGGCTCGTTCCCGATCGGCGCATCGAAAAGAGCCTGCGCGAGCCCTGATTTTCTCTGCAAACATCCGGCCCGACATTCCTCGCCGATACAGGTCCGCAACTCAGGAGCAGTCGGCCAACTACGATCGGATGCCTGCATCCGGCAACGATTCATGCGGGCGCAATGTTCATATTGACTAATAATTTCTTACTCGGGGAGTCAGGAGTTAACGAAAAATACAATTGTCCCAATCATAATCAAATTCGCAGTCGCAAAGCAGCATCTCCTTTTTAGTTGTAAAAGATTGTGGCCGGAATGCCCACAACGCAGATGAACCAGTCACTGATCGGCGAACTGGAGGTCGCAATCCAAAGCGGCTCCAAGGATAAACGTGTCGATACATTACGGCGCATCACCGATCTTTTCGTGGCGGATGCAGACCGCTTCAACGATCAGCAGATCGGCGTGTTCGACGACGTCCTGGGACATCTCATCAAAAGGATCGAGGGACGAGCACTCGCGGAACTGAGCGAGCGTCTAGCGCCCATCAGCAACGCCCCCGTTGACGTCGTACGGCGTCTCGCCAGGGACGACGACATTACGGTCGCAGAGCCGATATTGACGCAATCGCCCCGCCTCACCGACAGCGATCTGATCGACATCGCCAATACCAAAGCCCAAGGCCACCTGCTGGCGATTTCGGGCCGATCTCAAATCGCCTCGACGGTCACCGACGTCCTGCTGAAACGCGGAAGCCAGGAGGTTTTCCACAAGCTCGCGGGCAATTCCGGCGCGCACTTTTCCGACACCGGCTTTGCTACGCTTGTGAAACATTCGGAAGGCGATGAGCAACTGGCCGAAAAAGTCGGTCTGCGGCTTGACGTGCCGTTTCGGCTCTTTCGCGAATTGCTGCTACGCGCCACCGAAGCCGTCCGCTCACGACTGCTCGCCTTGGCCGGCCCCGAGAGCCGCCGTCAGATCCAGCGCGTTCTCGCCGCGATTTCCGAAGAAGCGCAGCACGAGGTCGGCATCCAAACTCAACAGGATACCGCGCAGGCTCATGCACGGGTTCTCGCCATGCGCGCCAACGGCGAACTCAACGAAGCGGCCCTCTTTGCATTTGCCAAAATGCGCCGCTTCGCGGATTTGACGGCGGCGCTGTCGGTTCTCTGCGGCGCGCCGATGGAGTTGATGGAGAGCCTCATGCAAAGCGAACATCGCGAGGCCATCATCGTACCTTGCAAAGCGGCCGGCTTGGAGTGGCCGACGGTTCGCACCATCCTCGCCAATAGATCCGTTTCCGGCGCGATGTCCGAGGAAGACGCAAAATCCGCGCGGGACGACTATTTCAAATTATCGCAGCCGAACGCCAAGAGGGTACTGCGGTTCTGGCAGGTCCGACAAACGGCGGCAAAAGGCCCCGCAGCACCGGCAGCGCCCGTTCCCGCAAAATCTTCGAGACTTCTGACGAAGCGATTTTCCCAAACAATTTCCAGTCGAGGCCAACCGTGGTCAACGCCCAAACAACCGTCGCCCGAACCCCCGAGCCCGGCGCGTCGGCAAACACGTTATGCTTCCTCCTGGACGAGGATTTCGTCTTCCGGAAGGACTTTGCCAAGGAATTGCGGCGACGCGATATCGACGTTGTGGAGTTCTCGGACAGCACCCGATTCGTGGACATGGTCGATGATCAAAGCCCCGATATCGTTTTCATCAACTTGAACACCGCGGCCCCGCATCAGTGTGTTCGCGCGCTGTTGGCTCTCAAGGAATGCAGGTATCCGGGCGCGGTTCAACTGTTCGGCCATTGCGATCGGCGCGTGCTTGAAAGCTTCAACACAATCGGCGTTGACGGCTCTTTGAAGATGCTACCGCCGATTACCAAGCCGATAAAATTCGCGACCGCACATCAGATCATCCTCGATCAAAAACTCGGCGCGCCGAAGGCCGCATCCTCCGGGATTTCACTTATTGACGCGCTCGCAAAGAACTTGATTACATTTATGTACCAACCGGAGCTCGATCTGAAGACCAACATGATGGTCGGAGTTGAGGTGGTGGCGCGCGTTTCACACCCGACGCTCGGCTTTCTCGCTCCGGCTCAGTTCTTGAAGGGCGCCGATGAAGATGCCCTTCTCAAACTGTCGCGCATGGCGCTCGTCAAGGCCATACAGGCGAGCGCGCGCTTCCGGGAATTGGGCGTCGCACTCAAGATCGCCATCAACATCGGCGTCGACGACCTGTTGCGCCTGCCGATAGCGGATCTGGTGTCGATGCATCGCCCCCAACAGAGCGATTGGTTGGGCATCGTATTGGAAGTCCCGGAGCGGCAAGTCATCAACCGGATCGACACGTTGCAGGCCCGCATCATTAATCTGCAGAAATCGAGCGTTACGCTTGCCATCGATAATTTTGGGTGCGGTTCGTCCTGCCTGAGCGCACTGAATCAAATTCCTTTTTCCGAAATCAAAATCGACCGTTCGCTCGTGCAAGATTGCGCGACGAACAAAGGCCATGCGAACATTTGCAAGACCATCATCCAGATGGCTCACAACTTCGGCGCCCGTGCCGTTGCCGTCGGTGTTTCAAACCAGGCCGATTTGCGGATGCTTGCGGGATTCGACTGCGACTTCGCGCAAGGTTTTCTGCTCGGCAAGCCGATGAATGCGGAACAGATCGAAGCCTTGATCGTAAATTTCAAGAGCCGGTCTCACTAGACTCTCCAGTTGCCGGAAGGACGCCCGGCGCCATTTCAAACATCGGTCGCGGTATCCTCCGCTGATCCGCGGCGCGTCCGAAACACCACAAAATGTGAAAGCGAAAAGTTCACGATGAAGCTCGTCAGGATAGCGACGGCTTTGGCGAGCCATATGGGCAGAAGAAAAATTTGCGCGACGATCAGAAGCGTCGCCGTATTGGTAAGCAAACCGGCGATGCCGGACACGACGAAGGTAAGATAGGAGCGCCAGCGCAGCTTTCGGCCGGATTCGGCAGCGAACGTGATCGACGAATTCATAACGTATGACCCCGTCACCGCGACGATCCACGACGTCATGTTGGCGGCGATGAGAGTGAGCGTCGTCGCGTCGCCGCAGTGGCAGGAACCGGCCAGCGAATCGAAGAACATGAGCGCCGCCGAGGATCGGCTCAGTGCCGCTCGCGCCAGCAGGAAGACGCTATAATCGACCGCCGTGTTGACCACGCCGACGAGGCCGAAAGAGACCGCCTTCAGGCTGAGCGCGCGATTGCGCCACCCTGCTGCGAGTTTGGCGCGAAGCGAATCGGAGCGCATGATGCGGGCCATTGCCGTCACCGCATATCACGTTCGACGCCACGCGCCAGCCCGGGTGCAGTTCGGGCCAATTGGGCGACCGTCGGCGGCCGACCGCCGCGACAAAACAGCCCGGGTACGCTATAGATCGGGCGTGGCAAGGACCATGTAATGGCTATCGTGGACGACCCCAGAATGGCAGCCTCAGCGCGCGGCGGGACGCGCACCGGAACGGCACGCGGCGCGTCGCGCCTGGCCCGCGGCGACACCGGCGGCGACGGCGGCGCGGCCCGCAGTCTGTCGATTGTGGTGCCGCTTTATAACGAGGCAGCGTCTCTGCCGCGCGTACATGCTCGCCTCGTTGACGTCGCCCAAAGGCTCGCTGCGACGCGCTCGCTCGGCTGCGAGGTGGTCTACGTCGATGACGGCAGCCGGGACGAAACGCTCGCCATCGCGCAAAACTTGCCGGCGACCACGCTCGACATCCAAGTGGTGTCGCTGTCGCGCAATTTCGGCAAAGAGGCGGCATTGCTCGCCGGTCTCGATTATGCCCGTCTTGGCGCGGTCCTGTTCATCGACGGCGACGGCCAGCATCCGACGACACTGATCGAAACCATGGTCGGCCACTGGCTCGATGACGGCTATGATGCGGTCTATACGGCCAAGGCTCATCGCGCCAACGAGTCTCTGTTACGGCGCGCCGCGGTAAAGACGTTCTATTCGCTTCTCAATTTGGGCGCGCGAGCGAAAATTCCGGAGGACGCCGGCGACTTTCGGTTGCTGTCCCCGCGCGCCGCGAACGCGTTGCGCGAACTCCCGGAGCGCAATCGCTTCTTCAAGGGACTGGCGAGCTGGATCGGCTTTCGCCAGATGCGCATCGACTACGAGCCCGAGGCGCGCGCTCACGGCCGAAGCACGTGGAATATGCGCGCGCTGGTCGGACTGTCGATCGATGGATTGACCGCGTTCTCCGTGGCGCCGCTGCGGATCGCGACCATGCTGGGCCTCATCCTCGCGGCGATCGCGCTCGTGTACGGCGGCACCATCGTCTTCGAAACATTGTATTATGGCGAAAGCGTTCCCGGTTATCCGTCCATCTTCGTCGGCGTCATGGTGCTCGGCGCCGTCCAGCTCGTCATGCTTGGCGTGGTCGGCGAATATATCGGCAAGATCCTCTACGAGATCAAAGCGCGGCCAGTTTATTTCGTAGCCGAACATGAGGTGAAGACGCGCGACGAAGCACGCAGGCCGGAGACCGATAGCTCGCGCCGCCGCCGAATGAACGCTCCGCCACGACGGCATATCTGGCTCTGCGCCGACGACTACGGCATCTCGCCCTCGGTCAATCAGGCGATTCGCGATCTCGTTACTCATGGCCGCATCAACGCCACCTCGGTGATGGTGGTAGCGCCGAGCTTTCAGCGCGCCGAGGCCATGGCACTCGATGTCCTCAACGCCAAAGCAAGGCATGTCGCGGTCGGGCTGCATTTGACATTGACCGCGCCGTTCCGGCCGCTCTCCCATGGGTTTTCGCCGTTGCGCAAGGACACATTCCTGTCGCTCGCGGCGACCCTCCATCGCACCCACGTGCGTTCCTTCACGCCAGAGCTTTTGACCATCGAGATCATTCGCCAGTTCGAGGCGTTCGAAGCCGCCTTCGGCCGGCCGCCTGACTTCGTCGATGGGCACCAGCACGTTCAGCTTTTTCCGCAGATCCGCGAGGCATTCTTGCGGGTGACCAAGGACGCCGCACCGAAGGCGTGGGTCCGCCAATGCGGTCGGGCCGGGCCGGCGCGCAAGCGCCTGAGCGATGGCAAGGCGCTGCTGCTCGACGGCCTCAGCCGCCGTTTCCGCCGGCTCGCCGGCGAATTCGGGGTGCGCACGAACCCGGCCTTCGCCGGCACCTACACATTCCGCACCCGTGCCGACTACCGACGGCTTTTTTCAAGCTTTCTCGACGCGATGCCCGACGGCGGCGTCGTCATGTGTCATCCGGGAATGGTCGACACCGAGCTGGAAGGCCTCGACCCGCTCACCGATTTGCGCGAGCGCGAATACGCCTTCTTCAGCGAGGATGGGTTTCCGGCGCTGCTCGCAGAGCACGGCGTTACGCTGGAACGGCGCCATTAGTGCGACATTCGTCGGGTGAGCCCGATAGCACTCACTGGCTGTGACGATTGACCGTGCCGCGGTACAATACAGAATTCCAGTTATCAGACCTGAACGGGACACCACAGCGTGACCCGGCAAAACGCGATAGAGGGAAAACGCCATGATGATCGAATCTGAACGGCGCACAGTACTCAAGGCGGGCGCAGCGATGCTCGGCGGCTGGATGCTGCAGGCAGCTTCGGCGCGAGCGCAAGGCTTGTCCAGCGGCAACGCCGCCTACGAGTTCATGGTCAAGGACGTCGTCTACCAGAAGAACGGCGGCAAAGACCGTCTGGCGCGACTTTACCAGCCGGCCGGCACTGGACCCTTCCCTGCAGTTCTGCAAGTGCATGGCGGCGCGTGGAACAACAAGGACCGCACCGACGGACAGAACACGGCTTTGAATCTCGCAGAAGCCGGAATCGTGGTGCTCGCCATCGACTTTCGCAACGCGCCCGAAGCGCCCTATCCGGCATCGCTGCAGGACATCAATTACGGCATCCGCTGGCTCAAGGCACATGCCGGCGAGTTCGGGAGCACCGCCGGCCAAGTGGGCGCCTACGGCACGTCGAGCGGCGGCCACCAGATTTTGTTGGCGGCGATCCGTCCGGACGATCCGCGCTACCGCGCCCTGCCCCTGCAGGAGGCGCCCGAAATGGATGCCAAGCTCGCCTTCGTCGTCTCCGGCTGGGGCGTGCTGTTCCCGCTGGAGCGCTATAAGCTTGCCAAGGCCAAGGGCGATGAAAAGCTCGCCAAAGGCCACGACATCTTCTTCGGCAATGAGGAGACCCAGATCGAGGCGACGCCCGCCCTCATCATCGAGCGCGGTGAAAAGGTTTATCTGCCGCCCGCACTGGTGTTCCAGGGCACCAAGGATCAATGGACCACGGTCGAACTGGCGCAACGCTTCGCCGCCGACTATCGCGGGGCCGGCGGCAGCATCGATCTGCTGCTGCTCGACGGCGCGCGCCACACGTTCCTCAACGAGCATCCCTTCGAGCCCAACTCGGTGAAGGCGCTCGAGACGATGATCGCGTTCATCAAACAGCACGGCTCGGAGCGTCACGCTCTGCGATAAATCCGGCATGTGACCTTCAGCTTGGCATGCGCGTGAAACTCGCATCCGTATTTTGTAGCCTGCATTGCGTTGTCGGCAATGCGGGCTATCGGTTTTACATCACCACGACTTTGGTGCCGACTTTCACGCGGTCGTAAAGGTCGGTGACATCTTCGTTGCGCATGCGGATGCATCCCGACGACACGTTGGTGCCGATGGTCCAAGGCTCGTTGGAGCCGTGGATGCGATAAAGCGTCGAGCCGAGATACATCGCGCGCGCGCCGAGCGGATTTTCCGGACCGCCGGCCATGTAGCGCGGCAAATCGGGACGACGTTGAATCATCTCAGGCGGCGGCCGCCAATCGGGCCACTCACGCTTGGCCGTAATCGTCTTTACGCCCGACCAGGTGAAACCGGGCTTGCCGACGCCGATGCCGTAGCGCAACGCCTTGCCGTTATCCTCCACCAGAAAGAGAAACTTGTGCGGCGTATCGATGATGATCGTCCCCGGCCTTTCGCTGCCGTCGTATGTCACCACCTGCTTGTTGAACTTCGGATCGATCGGCTGATGCGCCATGTCGCCGTCGCTCGAGGGCGTATAGCTCTGGCGGGGGTCCTGAGCCGGCATCGTCTGATAGTCGGGAACAGCCGGCTGATAGGCGGACTGATACGACGGACCGCGCGGCACGCCGCCAAACAAAAACTCGATGAACCCGCCGCCGAGACTGGGCGCGCTGGCGTTCGCGTATCGCTGCCGGCCCTCGTAAGCTGGGGCCGGCGGCTGCGCCATGCCTGCACCCTGGTTTGGCGCGTAGGAGTCGGGAGTGATCTGGAGAGGATCCGCCCAAGCGGGCGCGTAAAGGGCGCTCGCCAGGAGCGCAGAAGCGAACATACGCCGCATAGCTGTACTCTGTACTGTTGCGCGGACACTTGCGCAGTTTCACACTGAGCGGACATCAAACCGCCATGACCCTTAACCGCCATGGCCGGCTCGCCCGCTCGCGTGAACGAGTACAGGCCTAAACTTCGACTGTTTGGTAAATTTCATGCCGCGCATTTTTCGCGTCGACGTTATTTGTACATTGTTCATCAAGTTAGAGTTTATTTTTAATGAATGGCTCCACGTTATGGTTAATCGAATCAGAACAATTTTCTTGCTCTTTCGCACGCAAGTGGAATCCAGGCGGCGAGCGCTCGAAATCGCGGCGAAGCCGCCGAATCCCGCTTTCGCGAACACGAACGAATTGGCGCCGTGAACGCGGTATTAAGCGGCCGATCTCTAAGCTCAGGCCGTTTTCCCTGGTGACGAGATGGGCGAGCCGCGCAAAGTTTTCAGAATTGAAGAGACGGCTGCCGCGCGGCTCGAGCCCGGGCTCGAAGACACGCAGGCCGCACTGCGGCACGCCGAGATCCTGCGGGAGCTCGCGGCGCTGCGCGCCCTGCTCGCAGCCGGAGCATTGCCTGAGGCTGCCAAGAGGAATGACGCCCGGAACACCGAGTCAGAACGTCTGACGTCCGAATTGCATCTGATCTATGGCGCGCTCCGCGGCACCGAGACCCAGTTCGCCGCTCCCAACGCGCCGCGAACCGGATTGGCACCAATCACCCGCATTGCTCATGAGCTCGATGCCGTGGTGACCGGCACCGAGCAGGCAACGCAAAAAGTTCTCGCTGCTGCCGAACAAATCGACCAGGTGGCGAACAATCTGTCGGCAGCGCTCAAAGACAACATCGAACATGGCCTGGCTCAGGACATCCGGGACCTCGTGCTCCGGATCTTCGAGGCGTGCAATTTTCAGGATCTCGCCGGCCAGCGGATCACCAAGGTGATGGCGACGCTGCTGTTCGTCGAAGCTCACATCACGCGCGTGCTCGATGAACTCAAGAACGGGCCGGCAGCGCGGCGCGACGGCACCCAGCAGCTCCATGGCCCGCGGCTCGAGACCGACCGCGGCCACGTCTCGCAGAGCGACATCGACGAGATGTTCGGCTAGCCCGCCTCGAAGAGATAAGCGCGCGTCTCCTCCGCCTTGCGGGGAAAGTGTCGTCTGCTACAAAATCTCTTCCACCCGCTCCGGCGGCCGGCAGAGGCGCGTGCCGTTGCTCGTGCGCACCACCGGGCGTTCGATTAAAATTGGATGCGCGCTCATGGCGGCGATCAATGCGGCATCGGTTTTCTTGGGATCGTCGAGGCGGAGTTCGTCGTACGGCGTGCCCCGCCGGCGCAGAAGTTCACGCGCGGTCAGCCCCGTCTCTTTCAGGACGGCCTTGATCTCCGCCGGCGAAGGCGGCGCCTTAACGTATTCGACGATGGTGGGCGCGATGCCGCGCCCACGGATCATGCCGAGCACCTTGCGCGAGGTAGCGCATTTCGGGTTATGCCAGATCGTGACGGCGGTTTTTGGTTTACGCGCCGCCACCGTACACTGGCCTAGTGAGACTTCGTTTTGGCGGTACGTGCGGCACCCTCGGGCGCGCAACGCACATAGACGCCGGTGCCGTAGCGGCCAGCGACCTCTGGATCCATCCAGCGCAATATCATGATGCGGCCGTCGAACGATATGATCTCGCGATCCTGCGGGCCGCCGGCATCGCCGGGTGGGCCGATATAATTTTTGCCGCTCTGACTGCCTTTGAGTTGCAGTTCCTGCAATTGGGCGCTGTCGGCGAGATACATCATCACGCCGCCGTTCGGCCCGCGATTGATGATCACCGGCTGGCCGCACTGGCCGCGCGCGGCGGCTTCGGTGCGAGTCCGGTCTTCTTCCTTGTGGTAGGCGCCGTAACCCCAGCGGCCGACGACTTCCTCCGGCCGGTAGGACGAGGGGATCGCGGGTGACGCCATCGTCGCCGGCGCCGAGGCCTGGGGGGTCGGCGCGTTCGTCGTGCAGCCCGAGACCGCAAGCGCGCACAACGCGGCCACGCTCGCAAGCCATCGCAGATTACGCAGCGACGCACCCATGAAGAGCCTCCCCGAAGACTGGACCGCGCCGAAACGACCGGTCCCAATCGAACCACTGTGACGAAACACGACGGTACTGCATGCCCGGCCAGAGCCCCCAACGCGCCTTTCTACCTCACCTTTCGAGTTTGTTTCAAATTATCGCCCTTGGTAGACCAACATTGAGGTTGCCATTTGGAGGGTTGCTATTTGGCGGCTGGTGCGCCGTGCCGACCCTTCGCGCCATTGCCGTGGCCGGCGCCGGACGAGGATTGAGGCTTGCGCGGATCGACGAGGGGCGGCGTTTTGTGAATGCTCAATACGCGCATCAGCTCGGGATCGTCGAAAAAATCGCTGTCGGCACATAAGCCCACCGCATGGATGCCGGCAATCGCACAGATGTCGTCCATTTCGTTGGCGTCACCGGTGACGCCGGCGGCGCCGATAACCTCGCCTTCCTTGTCGCGGATGAGTTGGCCGCCGCCTTCAAGAAACAGCGGGTAGTCGGCGAGGTTCTCGATCGATTGCATGAACAATGGTTTTTCGTTCGCTTTCTGCAGCACCAGCTTCGACGGCCGGCCCAAGGCGAGCGACGCATACGCCTTGCCGTAACAGACTTCGAACCGCAACATCGACGCACCGTCTTCCTTCTGAAAGGCTTTTACCCGGCCGCCGGCATCGAGAATGATCGCGCTCATCGGCCGGCACTTGTGCTTCTTCGCTGCAGCGAAAGTCTCCTGAATGATGGTGTTGGCCTGATCGAGGCTGAGCGCGCGCATTTCCACGTCCCTATGTCCGGCCATCATCGGCCACGCTGCCGAGATTAGAACAGACCTTCGGCTTTCCCAAGCCTTCGGCCTTCCCAATTCGCCGGCAAGACACTG
The DNA here is from genome assembly GCA_963759705.1 of uncultured Alphaproteobacteria bacterium. Classification (GTDB taxonomy): domain Bacteria; phylum Pseudomonadota; class Alphaproteobacteria; order Rhizobiales; family Xanthobacteraceae; genus BOG-931. The sequence continues at coordinate 130,038 of CAVXAK010000020.1, read as the reverse complement.
CGACCACGCGTTTCACGCTCGGCAAGCGGACCGGCCGCGCTTGACACGGCGTGACGGAGACCCTATGTCCCCCGCACGCGTTGGCACTCCGCCTACGTGAGTGCTAAGGCACTGTAATATAGAAACTTTTGGTCCAACGCCAAGGCCGCCGGACGCGGCAACGAGGAGATCATGGCGAAACACAAGTTCCGTCCCCTGCATGACCGGGTGGTCGTGAAGCGCATCGAAGCTGAGGAGAAGTCCAAAGGCGGCATCATCATTCCGGATACCGCGAAGGAGAAGCCGCAAGAGGGCGAGATCATCGCCGTCGGACCGGGCGGCCGCGACGAGAATGGCAAGCTCATCCCGATGGACCTCAAGGCCGGCGACCGCGTCCTGTTCGGCAAATGGTCGGGCACTGAGGTCAAGCTCGACGGCGACGAACTCCTCATCATGAAGGAGTCCGACATCATGGGCGTCATCGCCTGAACCCCGTTCTCCAAAGGAGCAAATTGAAATGTCTGCGAAAGACGTAAGATTTTCCACTGACGCCCGCGACCGCATGTTGCATGGCGTCGAGACGCTCGCCAACGCGGTGAAAGTGACGCTCGGTCCCAAGGGCCGCAACGTCGTGATCGACAAGTCGTTCGGCGCCCCCCGCATCACCAAGGACGGCGTTACCGTCGCCAAGGAGATCGAGCTCGAAGACAAGTTCGAGAACATGGGCGCACAGATGGTGCGCGAGGTTGCCTCGAAGACCAACGACCAGGCCGGTGACGGCACCACGACCGCGACCGTGCTCGCGGCCGCGATCGTCAAGGAGGGCGTCAAGTCGGTGGCCGCCGGCATGAATCCGATGGACCTGAAGCGCGGCATCGACCTCGCGGTCCACGCCGTCGTTGCCGACATCCAGAAGCGTGCGAAGAAAGTCGGCTCCTCGGCAGAAGTGGCCCAAGTCGGCACCATCTCGTCGAACGGCGACACCGCTGTCGGCAAGATGATCGCGCAGGCGATGCAGAAGGTCGGCAATGAGGGCGTCATCACCGTCGAAGAGGCCAAGGCGCTCGACACCGAAGTCGAGATCGTCGAGGGCATGCAGTTCGATCGCGGCTATCTCTCGCCCTATTTCATCACCAACGCCGAGAAGATGATCGCCGAACTGGAAGACGTCTACGTGCTGCTCCACGAAAAGAAGCTCTCGCAGCTTCAGGCGATGCTTCCGGTGCTCGAAGCGGTTGTTCAGTCGGGCAAGCCGCTGCTCATCATCGCCGAGGACATCGAGGGCGAAGCGCTCGCCACGCTCGTGGTCAACAAGCTGCGCGGTGGACTGAAGGTCGCGGCCGTGAAGGCTCCGGGCTTCGGCGATCGCCGCAAGGCGATGCTCGAGGATATCGCCATCCTCACCGGCGGCCAGCTCATCGCCGAAGATCTTGGCATCAAGCTCGAGAGCGTCACGCCCGCCATGCTTGGCCGCGCCAAGAAGGTCGTGATCGAGAAGGAAAAGACCACGATCGTCGACGGCGCTGGCAAGAAAAAGGAAATCGAGGCGCGTGTCGGGCAGATCAAGGCCCAGATCGAGGAAACCACCTCGGACTACGATCGCGAGAAGCTCCAGGAGCGGCTGGCCAAGCTCGCCGGCGGCGTCGCGGTAATCCGCGTCGGCGGCGCGACCGAGGTCGAGGTCAAGGAGAAGAAGGATCGCGTCGAGGATGCGCTCAATGCCACTCGCGCCGCGGTCGAGGAAGGCATTGTGCCGGGCGGCGGCGTCGCTCTCCTGCGCGCCAAGAAGTCGGTCGGCAGGCTCACTAACGACAATGCCGATGTCCAGGCCGGCATCAACATCGTGCTCAAGGCCTTGGAGGCACCGATACGCCAGATCGCCGAGAATTCCGGTGTCGAGGGCTCGATCGTGGTCAACAAGATCATGGAGAACAAGTCCGAGACCTACGGTTTCGACGCGCAGAACGAAGAGTATGTCGACATGCTCGACAAGGGCATCGTCGACCCGGCCAAGGTCGTGCGCGCGGCGCTGCAGGATGCGGCCTCGGTCGCAGGCCTCCTCGTCACCACCGAAGCCATGGTCGCCGAGGTGCCGAAGGAAGCCCCCGCGATGCCGGCTATGCCAGGCGGCGGCGGCATGGGCGGAATGGGCGGCTTCTAAGTCTCCACACCGATCGAACGACGAAAGGGCGCGGTGCACACCGCGCCCTTTTTGTTCGTGCGCGCACCCGCTCCGTTCCACGCAACCGGATCGATCAGGTTAGAGCATGATCCGGAAAAGTGGAAACCGGTTTTCCGAAAAGATCATGCTCCACCAATGACGTAGAGCGCGAATCAATTCAATCTGAAACGATTGCGCTCAAGGCGCTTATCAAATCCGACCGGGAAAATGCTGGCGCAACGCGTCGACGAACTTCTGGGCGATCGATTTAAAACCCGCCGGGTAGGGATGTAACTCATTGGCCCAATCGGCGGCTGCAAGCACACCCTGAGTATCGACCAGAAAGAAATTATTGGCGGCGGTACCGGCCAGTCCGGTGAGCATGGCCTTAAACGACGTAAGGGCCTGTCGAGCGATGGCGGTACCTTGCGTGACGTTGTAACCGCAGAAATCGAGCGATGGCTTCAGCCAAGGTCCAGTACAGGCGGGATGCACGCCGTTTGGTATCGGGAAATCGTAGCAGTGAGCAAAAATGGGTATGCCCGGGGCGAATTTGTCGCGGAACGCGAACAGATCGAGATAGGACGCCTCGACCATGCCGAGCGCCTTTTGAAATCGTGTAGTATCCAGCCCGCTTGCGCTCGTGCCGGCATAGTCAAGAAAAATACAGAATTGATCGCCCGCGATGTCGTTGCCGCCTCCCGAGAACAAAATAGCGTCAGGCTTGCCGTCAACCAGCCAATTATTGGAATCCGCTATGGCCGTGATCATCCGCTGCTGCTTCGGCCAGGACAACTCGTCTGTCGAAGCGTCGCCCCATTGCGAAACGTTCAAGATCAGCGGGTTGGTGGTGCCCAAGGCCGCCAATTGGACCATGGTAATCCGTGTGCGGCAGGCTCAAGCTGTTGCCCGACAGCGGATAGTCGAACCAGGAATCGCCATGCGCGAGCATCGCCAGCGGCAGCGACGGCGCGGCGGCTTTGGCGCGCCTGCTGCTGGCCACGGCGCTCCTGATCCTGGCAACAGCATCCTGCTGAGCCTTGGTACGTTTGGCGATCTCGTCATCCATCGCCTGCAGCAATTGCTGTCGGAGCGCGAGCTTCTGGTCCATGGCCGTGATAACCCTTCGCAGATGAAAATGGACGCCGTAACAAGCCCGCGGACGCAATGGTATCTGGCGATTCTCCCAAATGCCGAGGGAGAGAACGAATCTACGCCCGCCTTTTCTTCGCTGCCGTCTTCGCCGCCCGCCTAGGTTTGCTTTTCGTGGCGACTTTTTTGGCGCGACTGGCCTTGGCTTTGACCTTGGATTTGGCCTTCACCTTGCTGGACGTCATGGTCCAGCCCTTCCAATTCACGTCGAAAATGATGCCGTTGGGATCGCGAAACTTGCGCTCGAAGTCGTCATCGTCGGGATCGCCCAGATCGAAGAAAAATTTGCCGCCGGCGTCCTCGATCTTTTTCTGCTGGTTCTCCAGGTTGTCGCACTGGAACCCGAAATGGTGGATGCCGACGAACTCGCTCGGATTTTTCAGACCGGAACCGACTTCGCTCTTGTATTGCAAAAGCGCCAGATTGATTTCGCCGTCGCTCATATAAACGCGGTAAGCGGTCGGTCCTTCGGATTTCGGCGAGCGTTTCAGTCCGAAGGCCTTTTCATAGAAATCGGCTGTCGCGTCGATGTCCTTCACGGACAAGGCGATGTGTCGGATTCGTGTTGGCACGGGAGAGGCTCCTTGACTGCGTTGTCCCACATCATGATCCCCCAAAAGTCGGCCCCCGACTTGATCCGGAGGGCGCTGCTTCCGGGAGAGATCACGCTCTACTCGCAAGCTTCAAGTGTGCCAGCTTCCGGCCGCCAGAGCCATGGGGCACCCCGCCATGGGGCACACCAGGGGCATACGCCGCAACCCCAAGCATCGGCCTAACGAACGGCACGGAGGTGCGCGAGCTGGTGCAATCCGATCCTGGCCAAGCGCTATTGTTTGTTAGAACACCTAAATCTTGGTAACGTCCCGCTTGGCAAGCCGGGGCTGGCAATGGCGAAAATGAAGCATCAGTCGCTTCTGACGGGGCTTATTCGATTGCATATTTTGCATCATGCCTCGGAGGCCGCGTTCTACGGTCAGTGGATGATTTATGAGCTCGCACGCCACGGCTATACCCTCAGTCCAGGAACCCTTTATCCGATGCTTCACAGTCTGGAACGCAGAGGATACTTGAAATCGAAGATCGAGCGCTCAGGCCGCACCTTTCGTCGCCTTTACCGTGCTACGGCGTTGGGACGCGAGGCTAATAAACTAGCCAAGGTCCAGGTCCGCGAGCTCATTGGCGAATTGCAACGATCACGGTCGCCGGGGCTTTCTGACCAGTGAAACGAAAATGTCCGGCCTTTGCCATCGGGCCCGGCCGGCCTCCGTTCGCCGCCCTCCAAAAATACAGTGGTTTTTATATCTGAGATCGATATCGACTTTCGATAGCATTTGAATATAGTAATTTTTCCAGGGGACGCAGAGGTCGATTCCACTTGTGTTCCCGGGAGAGACGGGGCGGCGTCACTCATGTTGGGGTTGCCATGTCGGATACAATTGATCTTGGCTCAAAGCGCTTCGTCGATATCGGAGATCACCCTGCGATCCGTGAAGGCGGCGTTGCGACCTGGTATGCGCGCCTGCAAAACGTTCTTGCGGCATGGTCGGAAGTGCTGGCTGTTCCCGACAGAATTTGCCAGCACGCCGCCAGTGAAATCCTTGTTGTTCTGCCGGATGCGGGCGCCGTCTTGCGCGCCGGCGATCTGCGCGCCGATGCTCCAGCCCGAAGTATCTGCATCCTTCCTGCCGGGCCGACTGTGATCGAACCTAGTGAGCGGGGCCGCGTCATCCGCTTTTTTTCTCCGGTTCCCGAGACTCTGGCGTCACTACCCGTGAATGCCGAGGACTACGTCAGCGTTCACGCCAGCGTCAGGCCATTCGAACAGACGTGTCTTCGCACTGGCCGGCCCGAAATCCGCGTCTATCCAATTGATCTGCTTGCGGCCGGCAAACCAGGCCGCCCACCGACGATCCAGTCCGAGACAATGAACCTGATGTGGATCGAACGAAATGGGCCTCAGGATCGCGGCCAGCTCGCGCCGCACTGTCACGATGATTTCGAGGAAGGCGCGCTGGTGGTTGAAGGCGAATATATCCAGCATCTGCGAACGCCGTGGAACGCCGACGCCCGGCAATGGCGCGACGACGAGCATCGGACCTGCGGCCCGGGAACTGTCACGATTGTGCCTCCGACTGTCATTCACACCACCGAGGCCATCAGTGGCGGACGGCATGTCATGCTCAATATTTTTGCGCCCGCCCGTGCGGACCACATCAAGAGCGGACTTGTTTTGAATTGCGACGAATACCAGCCGGTCACACCAATCCAGCCATCGACACCATGACGGATCAATTCGAGCGGCCACAGCTGCATTGCGAAGGCAAGCGATGACCCCGCGCCGCCGTCAAGCGCCGCGGACGTCGAGTGCCTCCAGACGCTCGGGTTTGAGCGGCTCCACGTTCCGCCAGCCGACGTCCGGCTCCAACATAGCCCCACTGCATAATGACTGACACCGCAAACACGGCGACAAACAATGCGGCTGATTTGGCGCCGGCGAAAGTAGTGCCGGGCGGTCGGAAGACGGGCTCGCCGCTCGAAGTCCTGCTCGTTTTTCTTAAGCTCGGCGTGAGCTGCTTCGGCGGCCCGATCGCTCACATCGGGTATTTCCGCGAAGAATTCGTCGTACGCCGGCGCTGGCTCGACGAACAAGCGTACGTCGATCTCGTGGCACTGTGTCAGTTTTTGCCTGGTCCCGCCTCCAGCCAGGTTGGATTCTCGATTGGATTGATACACGCCGGCTATCGCGGCGCGCTGGCGGCATGGACCGGCTTCACGCTGCCTTCGGCGATTGTGCTTGTTCTCTTCGCCTATGGCGCCGGCGCTCTCGGCGGCCCGGCCGGAACGGGCTTGCTTCACGGTCTGAAGCTCGTCGCTGTCGCGATCGTTGCGCAGGCCGTCTGGGGCATGGCACGCACGTTGTGTCCGGACCGCGAGCGGGCTTCCATTGCGGTGGTGGCGGCGCTGATTATTTTGTTTAGCACGTCTTCCGTCGCGCAGATCGGAGCGATTCTGCTCGGCGGCCTTGCCGGCTTTTGGCTTTGCGGCGGCGGGCAGCCGATCGCGGCGGGCCACATGCCAATACCGGTCTCCCGCAAAGCCGGACTCGCGGCCCTGACAGCGTTTTTTGTTCTGCTCGCGGGTCTGCCCATTCTTCGTGGCTCGGGGCTCTGGCAAGGCCTTTCGCTGTTTGATGCATTCTACCGCTCGGGCGCACTTGTGTTTGGCGGCGGCCATGTCGTGCTGCCGCTGTTGCGTGAGGCTTTCGTCACTCCAGGCTGGGTAAGTGACGATACGTTCCTCGCGGGCTACGGCGCGGCACAAGCCGTTCCGGGGCCGCTTTTTACTTTTGCTGCTTATCTTGGCACCGTCGTCAGCCCGTCTCCCCACGGCGTCGCCGGAGCAGCGCTGGGACTGATCGGCATTTTCCTTCCCGGCGTCCTGATCTTGCTCGGCACATTGCCGTTTTGGGATGCGTTCCGCAAACGCGCGGGCGCGCAGGCGATGATGCGTGGCGTCAATGCTGCGGTCGTGGGTCTGCTCGGCGCAGCGCTCTACAATCCGGTTTGGACCAGTTCCGTCAACACGCCGGGAGATTTCGGCATCGCGCTCGTCGGTTTCGTACTCCTGACGGTCTGGCGCGCACCGCCGCTGGTGGTTGTCGCTATCAGCGCGTTTGGGGGAATAGCGCTGGCATTGCTTAAGGTATGACCGTCATGACCGCAGGTGCATTCGAGCGATATTTTGGCGGCCTTTCAAGGAACACATTTCTTCTCGCGTGCACCAGTTTGTTCGCCGATATTTCCACGGAGATGCTGTATCCAATTTTGCCGGTCTTTCTTACGCAGACACTGAATGCAAGCGGCAGTGTCGTCGGCCTGATCGATGGCTTTGCCGGGGCCACACAGAACATCGTGCAAGGTTTTGCCGGGACACTTTCCGACAAATTGCAAAGGCGAAAGCCGATTGCGCTCGCCGGGTATCTTCTCGCCGCGATTGGCAAGCCGCTCATGGGCCTCGCTCCGGTCTGGCAAGTGGTGTTCGGCGGGCGATTGCTGGACCGGCTGGGTGCGGGCGCACGCTCGGCGCCGCGTGATGCGCTGATTGCGGCGTCGGTGTCCGAGGCAAACCGTGGCCGCGCCTTCGGGCTCGAAGGCGTGGGTGACAATGCGGGTGCTTTTCTGGGACCGTTGCTGGCCGTTTTGCTTCTCTACGGACTGCATGTCGGCATCCGTTCCGTCTTTTATCTGGCGGTTATTCCAGGCCTGCTGGCCTTCCTTTTGGTTCTGTTGGTGCAGGAACAGCAGGCGACCGTTGCCGCGAAGGCAAAGATCGATGTCAGCCTGCGCCAGTTTCCGGGGAACTATTGGAAATATCTCCTGGTAACCGCCCTTTTCGGCATCGGCAACTCCAGCAACGCGTTTCTCATCCTGCGGACAAAAGATATCGGCGTTCCACTCGAAGTGACGATCCTGATCTACGCGGCGTTCAACCTCGTGGCCGCCCTGATCTCCTATCCGGCGGGGTGGCTTTCCGATAGCTGGGGCGGCAAGAACGTCCTGCTCGTGTCGTTCGTCATCTTCCTCATCGGCTATCTCGGATTTGCCCTGACGCAGAACGCTGTGCTGATTGCAGGGTTCTTTGTGTTCTATGGATTGTATCAGGGAATATTTCGTACGGCCGGCAAGACCGTCGCATCGAGCTTTGTACCCGATCGACTGCGGGCCAGCGGCATCGGCTGGTACAACACGATTGTGGGGGTGTTGCAGCTTGTCGCCAGCATCGTCGCCGGCTTGCTGTGGGATCGGGTCGGGCATGTCGCGGTGTTTTATTACGGCGCCGCCTTCGCAGTCGTCGGAATAGCGGCGTTGTGGTTGCTACTCCCGAATACGAATAACCGGCAGCTGCATGGTGCGGCATGAAAAGCGATTGCAAGGCGACGTTGCGGCGGTTGCTGGCGTTCTTGGCAGCCGCAGCGTTAGCGCCGACGGCTTTGCTGCCAACCGCCGCGACGGCGGGGCCGCCGTTCCGCACGGATGATCCTGAGCCGGTCGATTATCAGCACTACGAGTTCTACACCTTCACGACGGGCACGCATGTCAGCGGCGACACGTCAGGGGTTGGCCCGGCTTGGGAATTCAATTACGGCCTTATTCCGAACGGCCAGTTTCATATCGTTGCCCCGCTTGCTTTCGACAGCCCCGCCGGCGGGCCATCTCAATTCGGCTACGGCGACACTGAATTGGGCTTCAAATACCGCTTCATCCAGGAAGACGACAAGGGTTTGCGACCGATGGTCGGCGTATTTCCGCTGGTCGAGGTTCCTACCGGCGATCAGGGAAGCGGCCTCGGCGCCGGCCATACCCGCGTCTACCTGCCGGTCTGGCTGCAAAAAAGCTTCGGCGATTGGACCACCTATGGTGGCGGTGGCTATTGGATCAATCATGACTCCGCTACCGGCGACAAGGATTATTGGTTCTTCGGCTGGCTGTTGCAAAAAAAGATCACGGAAAAACTCGTCATCGGCGGCGAGCTATTCTATCAGACCGCCGATACGATCGGCGGCAAAGACAGTACCGGATTTAATCTCGGTGCCGTATACGATTTCGACGACCACAATCATTTGCTCGTGTCCGCCGGACGCGGATTCCAGAACGCGCCGGAAACAAATCTCTACTCGTGGTATCTCGGCTATCAGATCACAGGACCATAAACAGGCAGCCTTTGATGAAGATCATATTGGGCGAGTGCCAAGGGGCGCTTTGTTAGCTGCGGAAGGAATGTTCGAGATGCGCTTTGACCTGTCTGGATGCGGTGCCGGCTTGGACGAATCTGCGCGCAGCCTGCTTAAGCTAGGCCCGTGGGCTGAATCGCTTGGCTACGACGGCCTGTGGCTTAACGAGGAGCATTTTGGTCAAAACAGCCGAGTTTGTCTTTCGCCCATCCCGCTCGCAACGGCCCTTGCCATGCGGACGCGCACAATTCGGATCGGATTCTCGGTTCTCGTGCTGCCCTTGTACCAGCCGATCCGCTTGGCGGAAGAGATCGCCACGCTTGACCTGCTCTGCGAGGGGCGCGTTGACTTGGGTGTCTCCCGCGGCAACACCAGCCGCTACTTCGAGGCCTGGGGCCTTGACTATGAAAAACGATCTCCTGCGTTCGACGAGGCACTGAGCACTCTGATCCGCTACTGGAGCGATCCCAAGGTGCAAGTCGGTAGCCGTACGGAATCGATTGAGCCGAAATGCGTCCAAAAACCTCATCCGCCAATATACGTCGCGAGCTATCGCGAGGAAGCGGCGGCGTGGCTTGGCGGGCATGGTCTTACTTTGTTTCAGGGCAGCCAGCAGTCGGTCGACAGCATCCGGCGATGCGTGCGGGCATTCAAGGATGCGGGCGGTGACGTTGCGGAGGTACCGATTGGCCGATTTGTCGTGATCGGCGAGACGGATGAAGACGCTTGGCAGATAGCGTGGCCGGCCGCTGAGAAGCTTACTGCCGGATATCGCCGCAGCGGCGAGCAGGTAAAGCGGCGCATCTCGACCGAGGAGGAGCTTGAAACCAAGCGCTGGCTCCGCGAGGTCGCAATTGTCGGCAGCCCGGACACCGTTTTCGCGCGCATCGCCGAGCTAAAAGACGAGATCGGCTTTGGCAACTTCATGCTCGTTACCGGCTTTCTCGGTAATCTCGGACAAAACCACGTTGTAGAAACGCTCGAATTGTTCGCCAGGGAAGTCATGCCACGGTTCGAGCGCCCTCGGTGTTCACCCGCGCTGCATGATCCGGTCTGACGGCTTCCACCTTGAGACTCGTACGTTTCGCCTGCCCCAGGTGAAGAGAGGACTTGAGCTCGCGGATCGGATTACAGGAGCGGGTCATCGCCAAAGCGATTGCTGCCCGGGTTTCCGGGCAGGAGGCCAAAAACGGCAACGGCCGCCAGAGCCAAGACATTCCACTCGTCGAGCCTCGCGACATTTTCGATCATGGTGATTGCCGGCAGAGCCAGCAGCCACCAGCCGGATATATTCAAATCGTGCAGCCGCTTCGCATAGATCGCGCAGACCGGCCACAACGCAATCGTCGCTGCAACGACGACCGGCATCCAAAGCGCGAGTTCAAGCTCTTCGCGTTGCCACGGCCTTCCCTCCGGCTGAAGCAGATAGAGGCCGAATTCCTGGAATGGCCGACGCAGAAGCAGCAGAACAAGGATCAATCCCAGATAGCCAAGCCAAAACTCCTGGCGGCTGATGCGCCCCTTCAACGAGAGATAATACCAGGTGAGGCTAAAGCTCATATTGTCCGGAGCAAATCCAACGACGGGCGAGACACAGCGTTCCGTTTCTTTCCTGCGCCCGGTTGACATTCATTCGAACAACGGATGCGGCGCGACGGCCGGGCGGACTGGATTGTATCGGACCGGCGATCAATTCGTCATCAGCCGATAGCGTAGCGTAGTGGCGCCGGAAAAGTCGATGGTGTCGCCGCTGCGCCGCCAGTTCGTCACTTGGGCGAGCGCCGCCAGAAGATCGTCATCGCCGCTCTGTCGCTCAGGCGCGCAGTCCGTTGGCGCGATCGGCCCGGTCACGATGGCGATGGTGTTATCACCGACGGTAGCGTGCGCCGGCACGTTGCTCGCGCACCACAGGTCGATCACGGCCGCGCCGTTGTCGTCGATCTCGATCATCGGAATGCGTTTGGAACCGCGCATGGGCGCGACGTCGAGTATCAGTTCGCTGCCAAACGGAAATGATGCGTCGCTTGCGGCGGCAGGCCCGAGTAAGACCAGCAGCACCATCCCAACGAGCCAGCGGGCGGGATGCCGGAGGCCAATCATCATCGTCTCCATGAACTTCGTCATGCGGGCGGAAGATGCGCGACCGGGCGGCCGAGCGAACCGATTTAGAGCATGATTCCGGAAAGGGAAACCCGCGACGTCGGAACGAACCACCCCGCGACAAGGACCCGCATGTTTGCTTCGCGCGATGCGGCAGTTTGGTCGCAAATCTCGCTAAAACGTGATCCAATCGACATTTCGTCACCCGGTCCTGAAGCCCTAAGACGGAGGCGGAACACCGTCAGCAAACGGCCGTTCCGAACCGTAGTTTTGGCCGGGAGGCAACAATCGGTCTGAATTCCGCAGCAATGACATGAAGAAAGCCAGATTTGTTGCCACCCACTCGCCCATCGGCCACCCGGTGTGGCCGCTCCGCACGGACGGCCGCCACCCGTCACCGGGCGGCTGTGCAGCGGCGCAGGGCATTATGTTATTGATGTTATTGCAGTGCGCTAATAAGGCCGTAGCGGCGGCCGAGTTATTTAGGTGATCGCGTTGTTGCGTCTTGATCGTTGTCCTGCGCCCGCGCTCCGCTTCCATTCCTTACCTGTCGGAGGTCTGCCGTGAACCGCCTTGCTTCGACGCTCGCCACCATCTGGCGGCTAGCCGTTCCGTATTTCCGGTCGGAAGACCGCTGGCCGGGACGCATTCTGCTCGGCAGCGTCATTGCGATCGAACTATCGCTGGTCGCCATCCAGGTGATTTTGAACGAGTGGTACAATCGCTTCTACAACACGCTGCAGGACCGCAACTGGACAGCTTTCGTCGACGCGATCCTGTTCTTCTGCGTACTTGCAGCGGCCTATACGGTGCTTGCGGTCTACCAACTCTATCTCAATCAATGGCTGCAGATCCGCTGGCGCCGCTGGATGACGCAGACCTATCTGCGCCAATGGCTCAACACCGCTAACCACTACCGCATGCAGCTTCTCGGCGACGCCGCCGACAATCCGGATCAGCGCATCGCCGACGATCTGCAAATGTTCGTCCAGAGCACGCTCTCGATCGGCGTCGGATTGCTCAACGCCTGCGTGACGCTCTGCTCGTTCGTCGTCATTTTGTGGATGCTGTCGGCGCAAGCGCCGCTTCATCTTTTCGGTTTGTCCTTTGCCATTCCGGGCTATCTGGTCTGGGCGGCATTGATCTACGCGATCATCGGTACCGCACTGACGCATCTGATCGGCTGGCGGCTTATTCCGCTCAATTTCGATCAGCAGCGTTTCGAAGCCGATTTCCGCTTCAACCTTGTGCGGACACGCGAGAACTCCGAGCAGATCGCGGCATTGCGCGGTGAAGCCGCCGAGCGCGAGCGTCATCTCAATCGCTTCGGCTTCGTAGTCGGCAATTGGTTCGCCATCATGCAGCGGCAAAAGCAGCTCACTTTCTTCACGCAGAGCTACTCGCAGGCCTCGGTCATCTTTCCGTACGTGATGGTGAGTCCGGCCTATTTCTCGGGCGCAATGCAACTCGGCGGGCTGATGCAGACGGCGTCCGCTTTCAACAGCGTACAGAATGCCCTGTCCTATTTCGTCACCGCGTATCGGCAGATCGCGGAATACCGGGCAATCATCACGCGCTTGTCCGGCTTCGAGGAGGCGATCGATGCGGGGCGAAGCGTCGCTCTGAGCCCGCCGGCCATCGAGGTGGTGCCGCGTGAAGGCTTCACCGCGATCGCGATCGACGATCTCGATATTCGGTTGCCGAACGGCGAGCCGCTGCTCGATGCCGACCGCCTCGCGTTCGCGCCCGGCGAACGCGTTCTGGTCACTGGGCCGTCGGGGGCGGGCAAGTCGACGTTGTTCCGCGCCATCGCCGGGATCTGGCCGTTCGGATCCGGCCGCGTCACGATCCCCTCCGGCGCCAAAGTCATGCTGGTGCCGCAGCGGCCGTACTTTCCAGTCGGCACTCTGAATGCCGCCGTCGGCTACCCGGCAAGGTCCGGCACATTCGACGACGCACGTATCGCAGAGGTTGTTACCGCCGTCGGTCTTCCGGAGCTTGCCAAACGGGTCGGCGAGGAAGCGCACTGGAATCGGATGCTCTCGCTCGGCGAGCAGCAACGGCTCGGGATCGCTCGCGCCCTCCTCCACGCGCCCGACTACCTCTTCCTTGATGAAGCGACAGCATCGCTCGACGAACCGGCAGAGGCCGAGCTGTACCGGCTCCTTCAGGAGCAGCTCAAGGGCACAAGCATTATCTCGATCGGCCATCGCTCGACCCTCGGCGCGTTCCACCGCCGCCGGGTCGAATTGGTGCCGGGGGAAACCCTCTATCGCGTGCGGGACGCCAAGCTGGTTCCGGCGGCCGAGTGACCGGCCCGGACGTTCGCGCGGCAAGCAGCCTACGGTCCCGCTGGTGGGGCCTCGCGGCGCGTGATCTGCGGCGCGTCGATGGGCGGCACCGGCGCGGCGCAACGTGATGAATTATCCATCCTTAGGAGGAGCTTGCGCCTTTTGAGGAGTGCAAACGAGAAGCGCGCAAGTCTTCAAACGAAACGGGCGGCAGCGTTTCCGCCACCGCCCGCAATCTCAATAAGTTTCAGCAGGCCTATTTGAGGTTGCTGATGTTGGTTGCGAAGGAGAGCTTCGCGATAAAGGCCGCGCCGCACCAGTCGGACCCGACACCGCTCGGATTGATCGGCGTGACATCGCTTACACCCGAGGCCGTGTGATCGCTGGTGAAGGCGTTGCAATCACCCTTGTTCAGATTGCTGTCGTAGTAGCGCAGGTCGAGGGTGAATGCCTTCCAGGTGAAGCCAAGACCGGCGTCCCAGTTCCAGTAGCTGGTATAGGGAACGCCTGCCGCGTAATTCCCCAGCGGGCTGACAACGCCGTAGAATGAATCGCTCGTGCCGAGCGACCAGTAGCCGACGTCGCCGGAGACGTAAGCGCCAATCCCGTTGGTGAACCAAGTCGTCGGTGCCGTCAGAGTGATGTTGCCGGCGCTGTACCAGCCGTGGGCACCGGTGTTGACCACCGACGGCGAGTACCACTCCTGGACGCCAAACGACAGGTTGTCGTTCACCGTATAGGTGGCCTTGCCATACCACTCATAGAAACTCGCGTCGGCCTTGGCGACGTTGCCGTTCGGCAGTGGCAGCGGTCCACCGGGAAATGCGCCGTCCCCGCCGCAGAACGCCGACGTGTTGAAGCACTGGCCACCTGGGTAATAGTAGTACCAGAAGCCGAAATCGAGCGCGAGCTTGTCGAAGGTCGGCCGGATACCGCCGTAGAGGTCGATCTCGGCCGCGGCGCGGTTCGGGAAGTCGATGCTCTCACCCGAAACGCCGACGTAAGCCTGCAGGTCCTTGCTGAAATTATAGCGTGGCTCGAAGCCACCCTGGACCGAAGGTTTGTGGGCGGACTGCGTGATACCGCGGAAGTTATAGTCGTTCATCAAAGCCGCGGTGATTGCGATGTCCCACGGCGACGGCGGCACAGGCGCGGGTGCCATAGGCGGGGCCTTAACCGCCATGTCCGCCGCAAATGCGGACGTGGAGGCCAAACTGGCCACGACCAACAGCGAGTAAGCAACTCTCTTCATATTTCTTGCCCCTTTTCTCCTCTACCCGTTCCCAACTGCAACAATCGTCAGAACCGGGTAGAGCCAACTCCCCTTGCGCGCCCAGGCGCGGTGAACCTTCACGAATTCTTCAATGTTAGGTGACATTCAGCCAAGATTAAAACTACAGCAAATGCTGACTTTTTATGCGATCTGGGGACAATTTAACAAATTCCTACAAAGTGTTGCGGCCAGGATACACAATTGAACGTACCCGACTTGGCTTTCGCTTGGATTTTTGACCGTGAACGGGAGATTTCGGCACCCCTCTGGGCCAGAGCAGGGCGCGTTAGTTGGTCTCGCCGCCGACCGCTTCCGCACCTATCTTGCACAATCTGGGGGAGCAGCGAGGAGATCGAATCATGCAGGCAATCGTTGACGGCCAAGTCGTCGCCCAGAGCAACGACATCGTCGAATGCAAGGGCTACCAATACTTTCCCCGTACGGCGGTTCGTATGGAGTGGCTGGAAAAGGTCGAAAAAACTGATCACGACCTTGAATGCCCGCACGGTGTTCAATTCTACGATGTCGTCGTCGCCGGCAACCGCCACAAGCGCGCGGCATGGTCGTACGAAGCGCCTCGCCCGAACATGAGCGAGGTCGCCGATCGTTTCGGGTTCTGGGAGGACGTCGAGGTGAAGTAGGCCCGCACCTCTCGATTGAGCATGATCTTATCCGAAATCCGGCAACCCTCCCGGATCAAGTCCCCGGCCGGGTTTTCGGGATCACGCCCTACGCCACCGCCTTCTTGCGATTGGCCTCGAGCCTGGCGTCGACCAGCGCAACCTGGGCATCGATGGCAGGGTGGCTCAGCCCCTTCTGCCTGGCGATGAGCTGAACAAGCTTGTCGGCGCGCTCGATGTAGGGCGCACCATTCTGCAAAGCGCGCGCCGCGGACGCCGGCCGCGTCAGCGATTGCGCAGCCGCAGCATATTTCTCGAACGGCACGAGGTCTTCCGGCTTGGCGCCAAGCTTGACGCAGAGGTCGAACACGAAATTGTAGACCGAGCGCGAGGTCTCCATATCGCTGTGCACGGCCTCCTGAGCCGTTCGCATGCCGTCTTTGGTCACGCAGCGATAATTGCCTGCAAGCAGCATCGCCCATTTGGCGAGGGGCACAAAAATCGAATCGTAGACCCTGAGCTTGACCGGCAATTCGATCTTGCCTTCGGGGGTGTCGAAGCGGGCGGAATCCACGTCCTTTTCAAGTTGGCGCAGAATGCCGGTGGACTTCTCGTCGTCAAAGCGCGCCACTTTGAAGTTGGTCGGCAGCGTGACCAGCAAGACGTTGGCCTTCTCGTCGGGCGGCCTAATCGCCTGCGGGTCGGGGCTATTCAGCGTGATGGTGGCGGGGTCGAACGAATCCCAGACCCGCGGATCAGTGTAGGCGGTTTCGAGCGCCGCATAGTCGAGGCCGGGGATGCGTTTGATATAGGGCAGCGGCGGCATGTTCATGATCGACATGCACGGCACCCGCGACTTCGCCACCGCGTCCAAAAGCTCGCGCACGCCCGGCGAGCGGTACTGTGGCTCCTGCATGCAGAGGCCGACGAGATCGTAAGCCTTCGGATCGACGCCGGTTGCGGGGCCGGCCGTCACCTTGCCGGGCAGCTTGCGCG
This sequence comes from uncultured Alphaproteobacteria bacterium, assembly GCA_963759705.1. Taxonomy (GTDB): domain Bacteria; phylum Pseudomonadota; class Alphaproteobacteria; order Rhizobiales; family Xanthobacteraceae; genus BOG-931. Next base: position 113,735 of record CAVXAK010000020.1, on the reverse strand, counting down.
ATTCCAGCAGGACCGGGTCCTTTCGGCCGCGCACCGGCAGACGAACCTTGAAGCCTTCGGCATTGATCAGGTCGGCTTCTGCCGGAAGGCAGACGAGATGAATTGAGTGGCCGCCGAACAGGAGCTTGGAAGCCAAGAGCGATCCGTAGGATGCGCCCATGAGAAGGATGTTATAGGTCGCGGGCATTACGCACCTCCTTGATACAAATGGCCGTAGATTGACGGCCTTCCGAGCTGGCCGCGCGCTCCGCTTGGACCGGGCCTTCAATCGGCGGCGGGCGAGTTCATGGCTCGCCCTCACCCTTAAGCCCCGCGAACGTTATCCAGCCAAGCTAAGTCGGACCAATGCTATTGGCCCCGCAACACAGGCGCAATGCAGGGCGCGACGCCGCTCAACGCGACCGGGACGATCGCGTCTGATGGACGTCCCGATCGGTCGCTGATGTGACTGCCGCTTGCGTGCATCGCCTACGCCTACTCGTTCCCGGCTGCGCAGCCGCCGGCACTCCACACTGTCCGATGCAGCGAACGAGCGTCTAGTTGCTGTCGCCGGAGCCCATATCGGCGCCCATGGCCGGCGGCCAGGACGGAGCGGGTTCAGCCGCGGGCATCGGCGCAGGAGCAGGCTTCTTCGCTGGCGCTTTGCGCTTGGGCGAAGCCTTTTTCACCGCCTTTTTCACCGCCTTTTTGGCAGCCTTCTTGGGCGCCTTTTTGGCGGCCGACTTTGCTACTTTCTTTTTCTTTTTGCTCGCCGGAGCAGCCTTCTTTTTCGTGACTCTCTTCTTTGCTTTCGCCTTTGCCTTCTTCGCCATGATCGTCCTCCCGATCCATCCTGCCAGTGGGAAAACCGTCGGTCCTCATACAAGCGCGGCATTACACCGCGGCGCCGACCAAGCCCCCTATGCTCAGCGCGCCGCCGCAGCCAAGGACATCACCGCGTGCGGCTGATGCCCTTGAAGTGCCTGCGGACAAGGCCCCCCGGTCGCCCAGTCGACCAACGCGACCGTATGGACGGTCGGAAGATCCGTGCCCGCTGCGATCTGCGTGATGCAGCCAATATTTCCTGCTGCAATCACATCAGGTCGCAATCTCTCGATAGTCCCGACTTTGCGCTCGCGCAACCTTCTTGCGATGTCAGGCTGCAGAATATTGTACGTTCCTGCTGAACCGCAGCACAAATGACCTTCAGGAATGTCTCTGACAATGAAGCCAAGCTTGGCAAGCAGCTCTTTTGGTTGCCGCGTGATTCGCTGCCCGTGCTGCAATGAACAGGCCGCATGGTAGGCGACGACAAGGCCCGGCACGTTTTGATCGGCGGCGAGCGGCAGGCCGGCGAGAGATTCGATGATGTCCTTGGCGAGACCTGCAACACGGGCGGCGGGCTCGGCGTAGGCCGGATCGCTGCGCAGCATATAGCCGTAATCCTTCACGGTCGTGCCGCAGCCTGAGGCCGTAATCAGGATCGCGTCCAGCCCTTCGATGGCGCTCCAGGCATCGATGTTGGCGCGCGCCTGCGCAAGCGCCTCCGTTTCGCGGCCCATATGATGGACCAGCGAGCCGCAGCAAGCTGCGCCATCGGCGACGACGACCTCGATGCCGTGCCGAGTGAGGACGCTGATCGCCGCAGCGTTGATCTCAGGTGCCAAAACGTCGTTGACGCAGCCAGCAAGGAGCGCCGCGCGGCCTTTGCGCGTTCCTTCGGGCGGAAAGGTCTGCGGCGCGACCGGGCGTTGCGGAGATCGCCGTGGCGCAAGGCGCAGCATGGCGCTCAGCCGTCCAAGACCGATCGTCTCAGCAAGCGGCGCAAATGGCCTGGCAAGGCGCGCCGCCTGCAGGGCCATCCGAAAGCGCGACGGATAGGGAATCAGTTTGGCGAGCGTCGCGCGCAGCAACCGCTCGGTCAGCGGACGCCGGTAGGTCCGCTCGATGTGGGCTCGGGCATGGTCGACGAGATGCATGTAGTGCACGCCCGAGGGACAGGTCGTCATGCAGGCCAAACAGGACAGGCAGCGATCGATGTGCTGGGTGACCTCCGCGGTCGCCGGCTGATCGCGCTCCAGCATCTCCTTGATCAGGTAGATGCGGCCGCGCGGAGAATTGAGCTCATTGCCGTCGAGCACATAGGTCGGACAGGTGGCGGTGCAGAAGCCGCAATGCACGCAGGCGCGGAGAATTTTTTCGGACTCTGCCACGTCGGGATCGGCGAGTTGCGCAAGCGTGAATGAGGTCTGCATGAAACTTCAAATCCACCGGGCTATACACCGGCCCACATGCGTCCGGCATTGAGGACGCCCTGTGGATCGAAGCTCTTGCGCACGCGCGCCGTCAACGCCGCAAGCGCCGCAGGCTCTGGCTGGAACACGTCGACCGTTGCTCGCACGGCCACCGGAGCGCGAATAAGCGTCACATGGCCGCCCGCAGCGGCTACGGCGGCGCGGACCAAAGGCGCGGCGGCGTCGTTGGCAGGCGGCAACGCCGCCCAGATCAATCCGCCCGCCCAGTCGTAGAGGAGCTCCGCGTCCGCCATTTCCGCAAGAATGCGGCCGACCTCGGCACCAGACGAAGGTGCCGTCGAAATGCGCCAGAGGTCGCGCCCGCCGGAAGGACCATTCGCAGCGAACGGCGTCACATCGCGAACCGCGCGCCACAGTGCGCGCGAGGCCGCCGCATCCAGCGTGCCGAGCGCCCCGAATGGCGACAGCAGCCTTTCCAGCACGCCCTTGCGATCCGCCACCGAGGGCGCAACGCCCTCCAGGCGGAATGCGGTGACTGCGGTTCCTGCGGCGGCAATTTCAGCGATCCGCGTCGCGATGCCGCCCGGCAGATAGGCGGCCGCCGAAACGTCGGCAAACGAGCCTGTCGCTGCCAGCATGGCCTTATGCGCTGTGAGGCCGTCGGCCTTCAGAAGCAGAACGGTTTCTTCGGTCTCGGCGCGTGGCAGCGTCTTGATCGTCACGTCGGTCATGGCTGCAAGCGTGCCCCAGGAGCCGGCGAGGAGCTTGCAGAGGTCGTAGCCGGTAACGTTCTTGACCACGCGTCCGCCGGATTTGAACGTCTCGCCGCGACCGGAGACGGCAATCACGCCCAGGAAGTGGTCGCGCGCGGCGCCGGCCTTGATGCGGCGGGGACCGGAAAGATTGGCTGCCAGCACCCCGCCGATGGTGCCAGTGCCGACGCCTGTTCCAAGCAGTGCGCCGTAGTCCATCGGCTCGAAGGCGAGCTCCTGTCCGCTCGCCGCCACGAGCGCTTCGATGTCTGCAACCGGGGTACCAGCCTTTGCCGCGAGCACAAGCTCTTCGGCCTCGTAGAGCGTGATGCCGGAAAGACCTGAGAGATCGAGCGTTGCATCCCATTGCGCCGGCCGGCCAATCGCCCGCTTGGTGCCGTGGCCGGCGAGTTCAAGCGCCTTGCCTTCGCCGAGCGCCCACCGGATCGCCTGCTCGACCTCCGCTGCATCGCGCGGCTTGAGATGATCAGTCATGCGCTCTCGTTCTCGTCCTGAGGCGGAGAGGTGACAATTCAAACTGGCGAGCGCAGCCCATCAAAACCGTGGAATATCGGGAAAGGCGAGCCGGCCGGCATGCACGTGCATGCGGCCAAGCTCGGCACAGCGGTGCAGCGTCGGAAACACCTTGCCGGGATTGAGCAGGCTCTTGTCATCGAAAGCACACTTGAGCCGCTGCTGCTGATTGAGATCGGTTTCGGTAAACATCACCGGCATCAGATCGCGCTTTTCCACGCCGACACCGTGCTCGCCGGTGAGCACGCCGCCGACCTCGACACACAGGCGCAGGATATCGGCGCCGAATTCTTCGGCGCGCTCCAGCTCGCCCGGCTTGTTGGCATCGTAGAGAATCAGCGGATGCAGATTGCCGTCGCCGGCGTGAAACACATTGGCGACGCGCAATCCGTGCTTTGCCGACAATTCCTGCATGCGCCGCAGCACCAGCGGCAATTTGGCGCGCGGGATGGTGCCGTCCATGCAGTAATAGTCCGGCGAAATCCGCCCGACGGCTGGAAATGCCGCCTTACGGCCGGCCCAGAACAACAGCCGTTCTTCCTCGGAGTTCGAAAGCCGGCAGGTCACCGCCCGGCATTGCCGCGCGATCTCCTGGACACGATCGAGCAGATGATCGACCTCGGCGAGCGGCCCGTCGAGCTCGACGATGAGGAGCGCTTCGACGTCGAGCGGGTAGCCGGCATGGACGAAAGCCTCAGCGGCATGAATGGCGGGTCGATCCATCATTTCCATGCCGCCCGGAATGATGCCGGCGCCGATGATGCGCGCGACACATTCACCGCCGTCCTCCGACGCATCGAAACCGATCAGCGCTGCGCGCGCGCTTTGCGGCTTCTTGAGAAGACGCACTGTGACCTCGGTCACGACGCCGAGCAGCCCCTCCGAGCCGATGATGATACCCATGAGGTCGTAGCCGCCGGCATCAAGGTGCTTGCCGCCGAACCGTAAGATCTCGCCGGTCATCAGCACCAATTCGCAGCCGAGCACGTTGTTGGTGGTGACGCCGTATTTGAGGCAATGCACGCCGCCGGAATTCTCGGCGACGTTGCCGCCGATGGTGCAGGCGATCTGCGACGAGGGGTCGGGCGCATAATAAAAGCCGGCCTCCTCGACCGCTTGCGACACCGCGAGATTGGTCACGCCCGGCTCGACCACGGCAACACGGTTGTCGAAATCGATGTCGCGGATGCGATTGAACTTCGCCATGCCGAGCAGGACACCGTCGCCGAGCGGTAGCGCACCGCCCGACAGTGAGGTCCCTGCCCCGCGCGGAACGACTTTGATGCCTTCGCGATAGCAGTAACCGAGCACGGCCGCGACCTGCTCCGTCGTTTCCGGCAGCACGACGACCATCGGAAGCTGACGATAGGCGGTGAGTCCGTCGCTCTCGTAAGGCCGCATGCCCTGTTCGGAAGCGATAACCCCCTCGCCCGGCACCATGCGCTTGAGCGCCGCCACGATCGCGGCACGACGCGCTAGCACCTCGGTATCGGTTTGAGGCATGGCCACTGGCATTTAATGCTCCGGCATTTCCGCGCGCCATTATAGCGAGAAATCCCGGACCATAGCTCGCGGCCTTGCGCGCGCTGCTGTCGGACGATCGGGGACCGCGCGTCTGGGCGGCCATTTTGGCCGTTGACACGCTGCGCTGGGGCCGCTTGAACGGCTGCGGCGCAAACTTGCGGCTGATCGGGGGCGGCCGGCGCTAAACGCAAAAGGAGAATCGATGATGAGGACGTTAATTCTGGCGGCAGCGTTCCTTGCCGCATCGGGTGCCGTGGCGTTGGCACAGGATGTCGAGAAGGGCGAGCACTCGTTCCATAAGTGCCTGCCCTGCCACTCCATCGGCGACGACGCGCAGAACAAGATCGGCCCCGAGCTTAACGGCCTCGATGGGCGTCATTCCGGCACTGTGGCAAACTTCGACTATTCCGACGCCAACAAGAAATCAGGCATCGTGTGGAGCGAGACCACGTTCAAGCAGTACATCAAGGATCCGCGGGCCATGGTCCCGGGCACCAAGATGATCTTCGCCGGCATCAAGAACGAGCAGGAGGTCAATGACCTCTGGGCTTATGTCAGCCAGTTCGACGCCGACGGCAATATCAAGAAAAAATAGGCTTCGAGACGGCGCCGGCCGATTGATTTGGCTCAAGACCAAGCGGCGTCGGGCATGACATAGAGTTCTGTCATGGAGTTCTGTTATGTGCCGCAAGGATGAGGAAACGCCATGATCAAAGACATCGTCGTCAACCTGAGCGTCAGTGAGGGGGGACATCCGGCGGCAGACTACGCGGTCTCCGTCGCCGCCGCGCTCGAGGCGCATATTGCCGGGATCGCGTTCGCCTATGACCCCATCGTTCCGGTCTCGGGCTCGGGTTACATCCCGGCCGAAATCATCGAAACACAGCAGCGCGACAATGAGGCCTCGGCCAAAGCCGCCATCGACCGCTTCAACGCGGCGACGGCGCGTGCCGGCGTGTCGGCTGAGCCGATCACGCTCAGCGCCAGCTTCGCCGGCGCCGGCGACCAGTTCGGCCGCATTGCGCGCCGCTTCGACCTCGCGATCATCGGCCAGACCGATCCTGAGAAAACAGCGGTCGAAGAGATGATCGCGGAAAGCGCGCTGTTCGATTCCGGCCGGCCCGTGATCATGGTGCCGTATATCCAGAAGGCTCCGTTGAAGCTCGACAACGTCATGGTGTGCTGGGACGGCAGCCGGCCGGCGGCGCGCGCGATTGCAGATGCCATGCCGCTGCTTGAGCGTGCCGGGGCGGTCGAAGTCGTCATCGTCGCCAACGAACGCGGCAAGCAGGACGAGATTGCCGGCGCCGACATGGGCCAGCATCTCGCCCGCCACGGTCTCAACGTCGACGTCAAGCGCATCGCCGCGGGCAGCATTGATATCGCCGACACACTGCTGTCCCACGCTGCCGACAGCAGCGCGGATTTCATCGTCATGGGCGGTTACGGTCATTCGCGGCTGCGCGAATTCGTGCTCGGCGGGGTGACGCACAGCATCCTGCGCTCCATGACTGTGCCGGCGCTGATGTCGCATTAGGACCCCGATCGCCTCGACTGAGACGCGATCGGGCAATCGTCAGCAGAGGCACCATGGCATTGACCCTGTACAACGCGCCGCAATCGACGTGCAGCCAGCGCGTACGGTTCGTTCTCAACGCCAAGAAGCTGCCGTTCACGGAGGTCAAGCTTGACCTTCTCGCCGGCGATCAGCTCAAGCCGGATTATCTGGCGCTCAATCCAAACGGCGTGGTGCCGACGCTCGACCACGACGGCGCCATCGTGATCGATTCCTCCGTCATCATCGAATATCTCGATGAGGTCGCGCCTGATGGCGTGAACTTCACGCCGCGCGATCCGGTCGTGCGCGCGAAAATGCGCGCGCTGATGCGTTTCATCGACGAGATGCCGGCAGCGGCTGTGCGCGTGCCGACATTCAATCTCGCCTTCCTGCCCCGCTTTGCCGCAATGACCGAAGAGGAGTTCATGGCCTTTGCGGAATCCAAACCGCTGCGCAAAGAGTTCATGATGGCGATGGGCCGCAAAGGCTTCCCGCAGAAGGATATGGACTCAGCGCTGCAGCGGCTGCGCCGCACCTATGAACGCATGGATACGGAAATCGAGAAGAGCGGCGGCCCGTGGCTCCTCGGCGCCAACATCTCGCTTGCCGACATCTCGGTCATGCCGGCGATCGTGCGCATGGCCGATCTCGGACGGGATGCGGATTGGCAGGATTTGCCGCGCGTGCAACGGTGGTACGACGCCATTCGCGCCTATCCAGCCTTCGCGCCGACCTATTATCCGGGCTCGCTGCTTACCGAGCAATTTGCGCATTTGCGCAGGGCGGAGCGACAAGACCGCTAGAAAAGAAGGTCCGCCGGCAGCGGCGTTTGCACGACAAGACCACGGGCGCGAGCATCGGCGACACCGACCGCGCGCAACGCGACCAGCGTCACCGATTGCACCACGTCGCGCTCGCGGCCCGCCGCCTCAGGTGCGATCTGACCGATCAACCCCTCGATGAGAATCCCCACGAGTGCCGCCGCGGCAAGCGACGTATCCTGTTCGGGAAGATGCCCGCCTGCGATAGCCGCCGCGATGCGGGCCGCGAATTCTTCGGCGAGCGCCTTGCGAAATGCGAGGCGCGCCGCGTCGAGTTCGGCATCGACCGGCTCGGCAATGGCCGCATAGGCGAGACGACGCTCGCGCCGCGCGCGGGCCGCGAACGTCATGATCGATGCCGACAGCGCGGAGAGCGGGCCTGGCGCGACGTTGGCGGCGCGACGCAGCGCGTCGATCTCGCGCGCCGAAATTTCCGCAAGCAACGCCGCGACGAGGTCGGTCTTGCCCGGAAAATAACGATAGACCGTACCCGCCGCGATGCCGGCACGTTGGGCGACCGGCGCGATCTGCACTGCCGCCATGCCGCCTTCGCTGGCCGCACCACGCGCCGCTTCAATGATGGCGGCACGCCGGGCAGCGAGCCGGCGCGCGACATTGTCGGTGCGGCGATACGGCATCGGCAGCCAATGAGAAATTCCGGGGCACGATGCCAAAGGGTGAACCATGATTCAACGGATAGCGCAATAGCGCCCTTCACCAGACACTTCGTCTCAGCAGTCGCTTTGCTCTTTTGAGCAGCGCTCCGCTCTGGCATACCGGGCGCAAGCGCAAAGCGCATCAATGGGGGGGGAAACGATCATGATGGCGAAGTCGTTCGTCGGTGCCATTTTTGCCATGGCGGCCTTTAGCGTTTGCACGGCCGCGCCGGCCAGTTCTGAAACCTATCCAACACATCCGATCACCATGATCGTTCCGCTCGCTCCCGGCGGATCGACCGATACGCTGGGGCGGATCATGGCGAAGGCCATGCAGACGACGCTCGGCCAGCCCGTGGTCGTGGAGAATGTCGCGGGCGCCGCCGGCACCATCGGCGTCACCCGCGCCGAGCGCTCGACACCTGACGGCTACACGGTGTTATGGGGAATGTGGGGAACGAACGTCGCGAACGGCGCCATCTACAATCTTGGCTTCGATTTCCTGAAAGATTTCGAGCCGGTTGCCCTGGTCGCGACGCAGCCGTTCTTGGTCGATGCCCGCAAAACCATGCCGGCGAATAATCTGAAGGAATTGGTCGCGTGGCTGAAGGCGAACGCCGACAAGGCGACGATGGGCACCTCGGGCGTCGGCAGCCCCAGCCACGTCGCGGGTGTGTTGATGGAGCAACTGGTCGGCGTGAAGTGGCAGATGGTGTCCTATCGCAGCGCTGGTTTGGCGACGCAGGACCTTCTCGCCGGCATCACCGATATTCAACTCGACACGCCGGCGGTGTCGCTGCCGCATGTGAAAGCCGGGGCGCTCAAGGCCTATGCGGTCACCGCCAAGGAGCGCATTGCCGTCGCGCCCGATATCCCGACCACGGACGAAGCGGGATTGCCGGGATTCCATTTCTCGTTCTGGCACGCGATGTGGGCGCCCAAGGGAACGCCGAAAGATATTATTGCCAAGCTCAACGGGGCCATCGTGGCCGCGCTCGCCGATCCCGACACGCGCAAAAAGCTGACCGATCTGGCGCAGGTCATATACCCGCGTGACCAGCAGACGCCCGAAGCGCTGCACGCATTTCAGAAGGCCGAGATCGACAAGTGGTGGCCGATCATCAAGGCGGCCGGCATCAAAGCACAGTGACGTGTTTTTCATCTGCCCCGTGCGGGGCGGACAAAGTTGATCATTGCAGCGCGTCGGACGAGGACTCCTGCTTCGTTTTCTCGATCTCTTCTTTGCCTCGCGACGTCCGATCGCGCGGCCCGCGGCCGCGCCGTTTCTCTTAACGCGTCATGGCGCTTCGTTCCGCGCGCGAACCGCCGACGCGTTGGTCGGCCGCAGCGTTGCGCGCTACACTTGAATCGCCCCATGGCATGCGGAGACGACAGTAATGATCCTTTCGCGTTTCGCGGCCTTCTGTTTGCTGCTGCTCGTCACGACGCCGGTTTTCGCCGGCGACCCGCACCCGCCACAACTCGACGTATCATTCCTCGCGCAACCGGCGCCGATCGTGCAGTACGGATCGAGACGTCTCGTCTACGAAATGCTGATCACCAATTTCTCGAAAAGCGCCTATGTGATCGACGCTATCGACACCGCGGCCGGTGCGGCGAAGTTCAACTTCAATGGCGCGCCGCTTGCGGCCATGATCTTTCACCTCGGTGTCGATGCGCCGAAAGAAAGCCCGGCGAACCGCACCATCGAAGGCGGCCGCAGCGTTCTGATTTACTTTCTGCTCGACATTGGCAAGCGCGCCGCGCCGCGTGCACTCCAACATTCATTGCACGTGCTCGACGACAAAGGCGGCGCGCACGACATCGCCATCGCACCGCTGCCGGTATCGGGCGAAACACCCGTCGTGGTTGCGCCGCCGCTGCGTGGCGACTGGATTGCGGGCGACTCCGTGAACAACGGCCCGGACGCCGCGCACCGCAAGACCGTGCTCATCGAAGGCGGGCACCCATGGCTGGCGCAACGCTACGCCATCGACTGGGTGCAATATCAGACGATCGACGGCGTGCGCACGACCTGGAAGGGGCCGGAGGATAAGAACGAAAGCTATTTCTGCTACGACCAGCCGATCTACAGCATCGCCGCCGGCAAAGTGGTCGACATGGCCGACGGCCTGCCGGAGAACGTGCCGCATTCGGGCAAATACGCCGTCCCGATCGACTTCAACAACGCCGCCGGCAATCACGCCGTGGTCGAGATCGCGCCGCACCGCTACGTGCTTTACGCGCACATGCGGCCGGGCACCGTGAAGGTGAAGATCGGAGATCAAGTCCGCGTCGGCGAGATCATCGGCCATGTCGGCAATACCGGCAGTTCGACCGAACCGCATCTTCACATGCATATCGACGATCAGCCGTCGTTCCTCGCCGGCAATGGCGTGCCCTACGAATTTACGCGAGGCGAGGCGAGCGGGCCCGTCGAAGCCAATGTCAGCTCGCCCGGCGCCATCACCTTCGGCCCGATCGGACCGCAGAAGCCGTTCAGAAACGATTATCCGGCCGACGAATGCGCTGGTGACGTTCAAGTAGAGATATTGCCCTGCCAGCGAAGCGGGGCGGATAAAAGCTTCAGCGATCTTTCTCCGCCAGCGATTTGGCGCGAAATCTTGGCGAGCGTTACGATCGCGGTCGGAGTGGGATCAAAGCCCAATACGGAAATCAAAGCATACGATACCAAAACACCCTCCCCTGTAGGGGGAGGGTCGCCGCCGAAGGCGGCGGGGTGGGGTGTCTCAGTGACGAAAAACAGTGCGACTGACCAGACTAAGCTGACAGCGCACCGGCTTCGGCTTGCGACAAATGATGCAGAGAAGCGGTTCTGGCGACGTCTGCGCAGATTCGATATCCAGGGCTCTCATTTTCGGCGACAGGTACCAATTGGTCCCTATGTAATTGATTTCGCGTGCATGGCCGCACATCTGCTCATCGAACTCGATGGCTCGCAGCACAGCCAACATAAAAACAAAATGCGTGATGATCGGCGCACGCGCTGGCTGGAAAAGGAGGGTTTTCGCGTTATCCGCGTTTGGAATAATGATATTGTTCGGAATATCGATGGTGTGATGGAGAATATTTACGCTGAGATTTATGGCTCGCTCGAAGCGGAGCCTACTCGGCTGAAACATTTACGCCGGAGACGGCCTCGCACATCGATCACCCCACCCCGGCGCGCGTTGCGCGCCGACCCTCCCCCTTCAGGGGAGGGTGTTTGACTAACTACTCTTGTCTGCCAGCGATTTGGCGCGAATCTTGGTCAGCGTCATCATCGGCGTCGAGGCGTCGGGATCGATCTTAAGCCGGATGATGGCGGGCTTGCCGCTCGCCTGCGCTTCCTTGAACGCCGCCGGAAAATCTTGCGTCCGTTCGACGTCGATGCCGAAGCCACCGAAGGCGCGGGCATAGGCGGGGAAATCCGGATTGCGCAATTCGGTCGCCGAAATGCGACCGGGATATTCGCGCTCCTGGTGCATGCGAATCGTGCCGTAGAGACTGTTGTCGGCGATGACGATCGTAAACGGCAGATCATATTGCACGGCGGTCGCGAACTCCTGGCCGTTCATCAAAAAGTCGCCATCGCCGGCGACGCACACGACCGGACGATCGGGATAAAGCCGCTTCATGGCGACCGCGGCCGGCACGCCGAAGCCCATCGACCCAGACGTCGGCGCGACGTGCTGAGCAAAGCGGCGAAAACGGAAAAAACGATGTATCCACGCCGCGTAATTGCCGGCGCCATTGCAAAGAATGACGTCGGGAGGAAGATATTCACGCAGCCACACCATGATGGCGCCGAAGTTGACGCCACCCGGCTGTTCGGTCGGCTGATCCGTCCACGCCAGATAGTCGGCGTGGGCCGCCTTGGCGTCGCCGGTCGCAGGTCGCGACAATTCAAGGCGCTCAAGCGCCGCAGCAAAGGCCGTGGGCGTCGAATAAATCGCAAGATGCGGACTGTAGACGCGGCCGAGTTCTTCCGCGCCCGGATGCACGTGGACGAACGTGGTTTGCGGGCCCGGTATGTCGAACAGCGTGTAGCTCTGCGACGGTATCTCGCCCATGCGGCCGCCGACGAGAACGACGAGGTCAGACGACTTGACGCGTTCGATCAGCTTCGGGTTCGGGCCGATGCCGACATCGCCCGCGTAACAGGGATGCAGCGCATCGAACAGGTGCCCGCGGCGGAACGTGGTGCAGACCGGCAGCGAATGCTTTTCCGCGAAGCGTGCCACCGTATCGCAGGCCGCCTGCGACCAGCGGCTTCCCCCCAGGAGGAAGATCGGCGCCCGAGCGTTGCCCAGCAGGTCTGCGAGCTTCGCCATTTCGGCGGGGCCCGGCGAGGTTTCGATCAGCGTGAAGGGCGGCGCGTCGGACACCGCGACTCGTTCGATCAGCATGTCCTCGGGAATGCTGACGACGACCGGCCCCGGCCGTCCGTTTGCCGCCGTATGAAAGGCGCGCGACACGATCTCCGGCACCCGCGCCGGATCGTCGATCTCGGTTGCCCACTTGGTCATCGGACCGAACACGGCGCGGTAGTCGAGCTCCTGAAAAGCCTCGCGCTCGCGCATGTCACGCGCGACCTGCCCGACGAACATGACAAGCGGCGTCGAATCCTGACGTGCGATATGAATGCCGTGAGAGGCGTTGGTGGCACCGGGCCCTCGCGTGACGAAGCAAACGCCCGGGCGGCCGGTCACCTTGCCGATCGCTTCCGCCATCATCGCCGCGCCACCTTCTTGCCGGCAGACCGTGATGGCGAGTTCGCTGTCATGAAACGCGTCGAGCACCGCCAGATAACTTTCGCCGGGAACGCAGAACACGTGCCGCACGCCGTGAATTTGCAATTGATCAACCAGCACCTCGGCGGCGGTGCGCATATTGTCCTTGGCACGCATGGGCATCTCCTTCGGGCCGGACGTCCCCTCCCCGCTCTGGGCGGATTTGGGCTTGCCCGACGACGTCAATAGCGCATGTTCGGGAAGACTGTGAACCGGTCATCCGAATAGAACGTCAGTGAAGTTAAGGAAGCCAGCGGGCGACCCGGCGGGTTTTTCCGGGGATGCGATTAAGGAATTCGGCGAAAGGCCCTCCACCCCATGAACGAAGAGTCGGAAAGCCAGGAGGATGTGCTCGCCTTTCTCGGCGATCCCGCGACCCACGGCGGTGGGAATGCCGGTACGGTCAAACGCATCGATACTCATGCGGCGTCGGTCTTTCTCGCCGGCGACCGCGCGCTCAAGATCAAGCGCGCCGTGCGTTTTCCGTTTCTCGACTATTCGACACTGCCGAAACGCAAGGCGGCCTGCGAAGCCGAGCTTGCCGTGAACGCGCCGTTTGCCCCGGAAATCTACCGCGGCGTTGTCGCCATCACCCGAGAGGCCGATGGCCGGCTCGCCCTTTCGGGGACCGGCCAGCCGGTCGAATGGGCGGTCGACATGCGCCGTTTCGACGAAACTCGCACGCTCGACCACCTCGCCGCCGAAATCGACGATACGCTCGCCGACGCGCTTGGCCGCGCCGTCGCTGGCGGCCATGCCAAGGCGCCGATCGTCGACGCCGCGCCCTGGATCGATGCGCTTTCGGTTTATCTCGACCAGAACGTCGCGGCGTTCAGGACCATGCCCGATCTATTCGACCCTGGGATGGTCGCTGAGCTTGATCGCGACCTGCGCAGAGCCTACGCACGCATCCGACCCCTGCTTGCGGAACGCGGCCGGCTCGGCCGTGTGCGGCGCGGCCATGGCGATTTGCATCTCGGCAACATCGCGCTCGTCGACAACCGGCCCGTGCTGTTCGACGCCATCGAGTTCGACCCGCTGATCGCCACCGGCGACGTGCTGTACGATCTCGGATTTCTGCTGATGGACCTGTGCGAGCGCAGTCTCCTGCAAGCGGCCAACATCGTGCTCAACCGTTATCTCGTGGAGACCCGGCGCATCGAGGACCTCGACGGGCTCGCGGCGCTGCCGTTCTTCTTGTCGCTGCGGGCGTCGATCCGCGCCATGGTCACCGCAGCGCGCATGGAGCGGGCGCAGATGAAAGAGCGCACGACGATCGCCAATGCGGCCGAGGCCTATTTTGCGTTCGCTCGCGCAACGATTGCACCCCCCGAGCCGAAATTCATTGCCGTGGGCGGACTTTCCGGAACCGGCAAGACGCGGCTCGCACGCATGCTGGCGCCGGACATCCCACCGATGCCCGGAGCTGTCATCGTGCGCTCGGATATCGAGCGCAAAGCGCTGTTCAATGCGGGGGAAATCGACAAGCTGCCGCCGGTGGCCTACACGCCCGCGGTCGGCGAACGCGTCTACGCTGTCCTCTTCGACAAGGCACGCCGCATTGTCACCGCCGGGCATTCGGTCATCGTCGATGCCGTCTTTGCGCGGGCCGAAGAGCGCGATGCCTTCACCGCATTGTCGCAATCCGTCCCTGTCCGCCCGCATGGATTGTTCCTGACCGCAAGCCTTGCGGCGCGCCTTGCCCGCGTCGGCGCGCGGGTGCGCGACGCGTCCGATGCCGACGAGACCGTGGCGAAAGCGCAGGAACGCTACGAGCTCGGCCCGCTTGATTGGACGGAGATCGACGCATCCGGAACCCCCGAGGACACTTTGGCGCGAGCGCGCGAGGCGCTGGCTCGGTGATGGGCGGCGCTTTCCGACTGAACCCGGACGAGATTTCAGAAGCAGACTGGTTGACTGCAGCGGCGCCGAGGGCGACATAAAGAGCTAGGATTCGGCGGTTGGGGGCACCGCGCGGAACCAGGACGTGACGATGACCATCAGCGATTCCACATCATCGACAGGCACCACACGGTTCGGAAGCAACGCGGCGCGATTTCCTCTACATCGCAACCGCCGCTGTCGGCGCCGTGGGCGCGGCCGCCACCTTGGTCCCGCTCATCTCCCAGATGAACCCGGACGCTTCGACGCTGGCGGCCGGCGGGCCAGTCGAACTCGACGTCAGCAAGGTCGCGGTCGGTGCTCAAGTCGTGATCCGCTGGCGGCAGCGTCCGATCTTCGTCTTTCATCGTTCGCCACAGACACTGCAGGCGATGCAAAGCGAACAAATGATTTCGCTGCTCGCCGATCCGAATTCGGCGCAGAACCAGCAGCCGCCCTATGCGGCCAATTGGCACCGTTCGATCAAGCCGGAGTTTGGCATCCTGGTTGGCATCTGCACGCATCTCGGCTGCATCCCGCTGTTTTATCCGCAACCGAGCGCCACGTCGCCTGTGACCGATTGGCCGGGCGGCTATTTCTGCCCGTGTCACGGTTCGAAATACGATCCCGCGGGTCGAGTTTTCAACGGCGTGCCGGCGCCGTATAACCTTCCCGTCCCGCCGTACCAATTCATCAACGACACGACGATCCGTGTCGGCGAGAATCCTCCCGGTTCCACCTTCGATTTTGGTTCGATCCGTCAACTGTAAGCGGATCGAATGTTGATTGGCATGAAGTTTAAGCTGCCGCAGCGGATCGGCCTTGTCCGCCTGTCACTCCTCGCTATCGTCGTCGGCGTGGTCACCGGCTTCGGCGCTGTCTTGTTCCGCGCGCTCATCGGGTTGTTTCACAACATCGCCTTTCTCGGCCTGTTCCAAGTCGCCTACGACGCGAGCGTGTTCACGCCGCCGAGCCCATGGGGCGTCTTCGTTATCCTGGTTCCGGTCGCCGGCAGTCTGATTGTTACGTTCTTGATTACCAATTTCGCGCCGGAAGCGCGTGGCCACGGCGTGCCGGAGGTCATGGACGCGATCTACTACAAGGACGGCGTGATCCGTCCGGTGGTGGCCGTGATCAAGTCGCTGGCCTCCGCACTGTCCATCGGCACCGGCGCTGCGGTCGGCCGCGAAGGCCCGATCATCCAGATCGGCGCAGCCCTCGGCTCCACGCTCGGCCAGATCATCCACATGGCGCCGTGGCAGCGCATCACGCTGGTCGCCGCGGGTGCCGGCGCCGGCATCGCCTCGACGTTCAATACGCCGATCGGCGGCGTGATGTTCGCGATCGAGCTGATGATGCCGGAATTGAGCGCACGAACCTTTCTGCCGGTCGCGCTCGCCACCGGCACCGCGACGTTCGTCGGCCGCATCTTCTTCGGCATTCATCCGGCTTTCAATATTCCGACGACGCTATTGACGTCCGAGCATCCGGCGACGCTCGCGGCACTGCTCTTGTTCGCGCTCCTTGGCGCCATTATCGGGCTCGCCGCAACCGCGTTCATCCGGGGCTTGAGTTTCGCGGAGGATGTTTTCGAGTCCATCAAAAACCCCTACCTCCGCCATATCATCGGCATGCTCGCGCTGGGCACCCTGCTCTACGTGCTGATGCGGACCGCCGGGCACTACTACGTCGAAGGGGTCGGCTACGCCACGATCCAGGCGATCCTGACCGGCGGCCTGGAGCTGCCGGCGCTTCTGCTGATCCTGTTTGTCGCCAAGCTTTTTGCGACGTCGACAAGCCTTGGCTCCGGCGCTTCGGGCGGGATTTTCTCGCCATCGCTGTTCATGGGCGCGACGATCGGCGGCGCATTCGGCGCCGCGATTACGGCCATCCATCCGGCGGAAGGAGTCACCGCTACCACCGGCGCCATCATCGGCATGGCCGCCATGGTCGGCGGCGGCACCGGTGCCGCGATGACCGCCGTAACCATGATCTTCGAGATGACCCGCGACTACGACCTTGTGATGCCGAGCATCGTCGCGGTCGCGCTCGCCATCGGTTTCCGCCGCCTGCTGTCTCAGGAAAATATCTACACCATCAAGCTGGTCGGCCGCGGCCACTTCGTGCCGAAGGCGCTGCATGCCAACATGTTCCTGGTCCGCCGCGCCGCCGACGTCATGGAGCGCGACGTCACCCAACTCTCCGCCGCGGCGGACTTCGATTCGTTTTTGCGCCAGCAAAAAAAGCCGTCGGGGTTCAAGCACGTGCTCGTGACCCGCGACAACCACATCGTCGGCGTGGTTCGCGTCAATACCGGACTGCGGCGCGGCGTCGAGGAAGCCTACAAGGGCGTGAGCTTCGGCGACATCGCGCAGCGGAATTTCACGATCGCGCGCGAAAGCGACATCGTGTTCGACGTTGTTCAGCGCATGGCGCGCCACGACGCCACCATGGCGGTGGTGGTCAAGGGCCGCGGACGCGGGCGGCCCTCGGAGGTCGTCGGTATCATCTCCAAAGAGCACATCGCCAATTCCGTCGCCGAAAGCATCAAGCCGTTCGGCAAGTAATGCAGCAGCGCATGATCGGTTCGGCGGGCCGCCCCTCAACCGGCGCAATCCAGCAATGTCCGTAACGGGCCGTATAATCAGCTATTTATCAGCGCTCGGTAACCGCCGATTGCTTGACGCTGCTGCGGCGCCATGAGAGCTTTTTGCAGCAAAAAACTTAAGTCCCATCTCGGGAGATCAAGCGCCATGTCGATCGTCGTGAAGCCGCTCTCGCCGGCGCTGGGCGCCGAAATTGTCGGTGTCGACCTGAGCCAGGAGCTACCCCCGGACACTGTCGCGGAGATCATCGACGCTTGGCATCAGCATCTCGTTCTGCTGTTCAGGGACCAGAAGCTGTCGGAAGACGATCAGATCCGTTTCGTCAAAAACTTCGGCGACTTGCAAAAGCGCGGCCGGCCGCAGCAGGCACGCAATGAAGCGTCCATCATCAAGTATCCCGAACTGACGATGCTGGTTTCGAACATTCGCGAAAACGGCAAGCTGATCGGATCGCTGGCCGACGGCGAGATGCATTTTCATTCCGATTTTTGCTATCTGGAAAAGCCGGCCAAGGGCACCTTTCTCTACGCCATGGAGGTGCCGTCACGCGGCGGCGACACGCTGTTCCTCAATATGTACAAGGCCTACGACGCGCTGCCGCCGGCGCTGAAAGCGAGCGCGGAAGGCAAGAAGGCCGTCAACGCCTACCACTACGAGTCGGTGACGCGCGAGATTAACGGCTCCAAGCTCGATCTCTCGGTCAACCCGCATTACTCGCAACCGATCGTGCGCACTCATCCCGACACCAAGCGCAAGGCGCTTTACGTCAATCGGCTGATGACCTGGAGCGTCGACGGCATGGACGAGGCGGATGGCCGCGCGCTCCTCGACCAGCTGTTTTCGCACATCGAGCAGGATGAATTCATTTACGCGCATCAGTGGCAGGTCGGCGATCTCGTCCTCTGGGATAACCGCTGCACGTTGCACGCCCGAACGGATTTCAGCGACAAGGAGCGGCGCTTGTTGCGGCGCCACGTCGTCATGGGAGACGCCGTCTATTGAAGCGGCGCGTCATGCTCAAATCGCTTCATTCGTAATAGTCGGGGGAGTATTTACGCAACGGTGCCTCCGACTTTTCGTGGCCGATCCAGAATTGCGCGTTGTTTTGCTTCAACACCGCAGCGATATGGTCGAAAGAGGCGCGCGTTTGCTCCTTATCGACGTCGAAAGCCGTCACGCGCCGCTCGTCCCAGTCCGCCCGGCTATGGACGGCGTCACCGGAGAGCAGGATCGCGCCGGTTTGTTTCAGCTTGATCAACAGCGATTGATGTCCGGGCGTATGCCCCGGCGTGGAAATGAGAACGGCGCTGCCGTCCCCGAACACGTCATAATCGCCAGTCAGCAGTTTCACAGGATGCTGCGGATTGATGCGCGGCGAACCGTCCTTGGTCGGCCAGTCATATTCGGCCTTCTGAATGAGCATCATGGATTTCGGGAACATTTCGATGTTTCCGACATGATCGCCGTGAGTATGCGACATCGCGAGATAGCGAATATCGGATGGGGCGACCTTGATCTAAGCGAGCTGCGTTGCAAGTGTCTTGGTAACGTAGAACAACGAAATATTTCCCTTCTTGCCGTTGGGCATCGCAGCGACCGCGTCGCCTATTCCGGTATCGAAGAGCAGGTAGTCCTGCGCGTGTTTGATCAAGTAGCAGGTGTCCACCATGAAATATGGACCGTGCGGATAATTCGGCGCCACGACGGCCATGTCGGGAATGATGATCTGCCCGCAATCGAACACATAGAGCCGGTCGATATTCGCCGCGACCTTGCGCTGACGCCGTCCCCGAGATGGCACAAAGAGCCGAAGCGGCCGCCGCAAAGAGTCTGAGCATTCTCATGGCAATCCCCATTTCGCTAGACTAATGCGTTAGCCGCCCCTGCCCCATCAGCTCGTTCCAGATCTCGTCGCAGAATTCGCGGAATCGCGGCGTGCGGCGGACCTGCCAGGTGTCGCGCGGACGCGGCAGGTCGATTTTGACCTCGAGGCAGATACGCCCGGGCCGTCCGGTCATCACGACGACGCGATCCGAAAGCGCAACCGCCTCTTCGATGTCATGCGTAACAAAGACCACGCTCTTGCGGTCCGATTGCCAGATACGGAGCAGTTCCTGGCCCATGATCAGCTTGGTCTGGGCATCGAGCGCGCCGAACGGCTCGTCCATCAAATAGAGTTTGGGAGCGTAGGCCAGGAGACGCCCAAGAGAAACGCGCTGCCGCATCCCGCCGGACAGCGCTGCCGGATAGTGATTGGCGAAACCGTCGAGACCCAGGAGCTTGGTGAGGTCCGCTACACGCGCAGCCCGCTCGTGGCGTGGAACGCCGGCAAGCTGGTGGCCGATATCGATGTTTGCGGCGACAGTGGCCCAAGGCGGCAGCACATCGCGCTGAAACATGAAACCAACGCCCGGCGGCGGTGCATCGATTGTGCGGCCGTCCAGTTCGACGCTGCCGCGCGCCGGTTTCTCCAGGCCGGAGATGAGTTTGAGCAATGTAGACTTGCCGCAACCGCTCGGCCCGACGATCGATAGAAACTCGCCGTCGAAGAGTTGCAGGTTGACATCGGACAGCGCGATGACAGGGCTCAGGCGAGGATCGCCGTACGCCATGGTGACGTTTCTAATGACGAGTTTAGCGTCTGCTTGGCTCAGAGAAACGCGGTCCATCGTTGGGCTGGTGTTCAGCATTGCCTGAGTACTCACGATTGCGGCGCGCGGCCCGCGCCGAGCGCCCACACCTCGACGAGCTTTACAATCTCGTTGATCACGACCGCGACGATCATCAGGACGAACAACCCGGCAAAGACCCCGGTGGTATCGAGCTGGCTGCCGGCCTCCTCGATGTACCAGCCGAGACCGCGGTTGGCGCCCAACAGTTCGCCGAGAACCGATCCGATCAACGACAGGCCGATACTGATCCGCAGCGCCGCAAACACCCAAGGCACCAGCGACGGCAACTGGACCTTCCGGAAGATGAAGAAGCGCGTGGCGCACATCGTGCGCATGAGAGCGATGAGGTCGCGGTCGACTTCGCGCAGGCCGTTCATCGTGTTGAGAATGAAGACGACGACGACGAGAGAGAACACCATCACGATCTTGGAAAAAAAACCAAAGCCGAACCAGATGATGAAGAGCGGTGCCAGGGCGATCCGCGGGAGGCTGTAGAGCCCCATGAAAAACGGATCGATCGCTTCGGCGACACGAGGCATCGTGCCGAGCAGGATTCCGATGACGACGCCCGCAACCGAACCCACGGCAAGGCCGGTAAAGGCCTGCAGCACGGTCACTCCCGCGTGAACATAGAGGCTGCCGTCGGCGTTGAGCTGCCAAAGCCGTACGGCGATCTCCGCCGGACTGCTGAACCAGACCGCGCCTGCCGCGGTGATGCTCGACAGCAATTGCCACGCGGCGAGCGCGACCACGGCAATCAGCGTGCGCACCAGCAGCAGGCGAAGCCAATGCGGCATACTGCGGCGGTGGGGTTTGACCGTGTTCACCCAATCGGAACCGGAACGTTCAAGGGTGTCGGTTGAGATGGTCATGGCGGGTTCCCGGGTATCGGCAGCCCCCATGACCAAGCAAGGCGCGTACCAGCTCGCCCCCAACCGCACCGAGCACCGAACGCGATATCCTCAACTTTCAGTGTGTTGCTTGAGTGGAGCCGCCACTGGCGCGCGACACGCATGGCACATCGCTTGCATCGAGAGTGTCCATTGCGCCGTAGCCGGTCGTATGCGGGGCAAGACGATTTGAAATCCCGCAGGAGCCGACAGTCATGATGCGACACAACTACGCATCTGCAGCGATTCTCACGGTTTTGTTTGCTTTGATCGTTCCAGCCCGCGCGGAGACAAAGATCACGATCGCATCGGCGAACACGTCGCTTGGCCACATCACGTTTCGTTTGGCGCAGAGCAAGGGATATTTCGCCGCTGAGGGCATCAAAGCAGAGCTCTTCAACTTCAAGGGCGGTGGCCCCGCCATTCAGGCCATGGTCGGCGGCGGCGCCGACATGTGCATCTGCACCGGCGACCACGTCATCTTTCTTGCCAATCACGGCATCAAGGCGCGCATCCTGGCCGGGGTTACGCTGTTCAACAGCTACGGGTTGGTGGCGCGCGCGGATTCACCCTACACCGACCTCAAGAGTCTCAAAGGCCAACGGATCGGCATCACCTCGAGCGGCAGTTCGACCGACAATATGATCCGCTTCGCCATCAAAAAGATCGGTCTCGACCCGGACAAGGACTTCGTCCTGATCGGCGCCGGCACGACCGCCGCCATGGAGCCGGCGATCGAAACCGGATTTGTCGCCGCCGGAATGCTGACGACACCGGCCATGCAGGCCTTCATCTATAGTGGCAAGGGCAAGTATCGCGTCGTCGACGACTTCACGGTCGTGCCCTATCCGACCAGTTCGTACCTCGTCATGGACGACTGGCTGAAAAAGAATCCGGAGACCGCGCGCGGCTTCGCGCGTGCGATTGTGCGCGCGCTGCAATTGGTGCACTCCGACCCGGACGCCGTTCGCGCCGATCTCAAGAAGGCTTATCCGCAATACGATGATGCGTTTATCGAGCAGGTCATCAAATTAACGCAGGACAAGCTCTCGACGGATGGACGCCTGAGCAAGACGGCGTGGCAGTCGGTCAACGATATTCTCACGGGATACGATCCGAAGATTAAGCCGGTGCCTTATGAGGACGCGGCAGCGTCGGAATTTCTGCCGGCAACTCAGTAGCCTTCAGCCGGAGCCTCAACCGATCGATTGCCGGTTCGCGTCCGATCCCCGCGCATCGGCAGCGGCCGTTCGGCGAAACGGCCGATCGCCCTGCACCACCACCCGCCGCATCAAGCGCCTCTCCTGAGCACTGAAATCGGTGCGGGCATGCTGGGTGCAGCGGTTGTCCCACAGCAAGAGATCGCCGAGCCGCCATTTGTGCGCGTAGACGAATTGCGGCTGCTCCAGATGATCAAACAGCGTGTCGAGGAGCTGTCGGCTTTCCGTCTGGCTCATGCCCTCGATCGTCCACGTCATCAGGCGGTTGACGAAGAGAACATCGCGCCCGGTATCCGGATGCGTGCGCACCATGGGATGGACAAATTTCAGATCGGTGCTGAAATCGGGCGTATAGTTCTGTTGCGATCCGTTGCCATAAAGATAGATGTTGAGCGCCTTTTTGTTACCGATCTGCGCTTTGATGTGTTCCGGCAAGGCCGCCCAGGCCGCATACATATTCGAGAATACGGTGTCGCCGCCTTCGCGCGGCACCTCGATGGCATAGAGGAACGTTCCGGACGGCGGTTTCTCGCGAAAACACCCGTCGGTATGAAAGTGAAGTTCGCCGTCGGGCAACGAGCCGATCAGTTCGCCATTCTTGCGAATGTTCGAGATCAGCGTTGTGGCTTCGGGATATTTCAATTCGCTTTCCGCATTGCCGCGCATCTCCTTCGGCCGCGGCCGCTGCTGCAGCGCGCCGAAATAGCGGGCGAAGCGGATCTGCTCGTCTTCCGTGAGCTTTTGCTCACGAAACAACAGCACGAGATGCTGGTGCCATTCGGCCTTGACTTGCGCGACCGTTGCCGAAATCGAGTTCCTGGCTCAGATCGAGACCGCAGATTTCGGCGCCGAGCGCATCGGACAGTGGTTTGACACTGACGGCCATGAACTCCTCCTGCTGACGCTTTTTGGCAGGACGGCATGCAATCGACATGCCACGGAGCGGCCTCACAGATCTGCTCGCAGAAGATGCCCTACTTCGGCACGATCGGAATGCGCTCCGATGCCTGACTTCCGTTGCGCGAGGTCCCCGCCACCGGAGCTGACGCATATTCGGTGACCATTTCGCGTAGCCAGTCCATCTTGCGGATGGCAATGTCTGTTTGCCCGAAGGGGATGGCGATGCCAGCTTTTTCGAAGGCGTCCAGGATTGCCATCGACAGATCCGTGCGGACCTTCCCGGTTTTCGTGATGTCGCCGATGACGACATAAAGGGTGAAATTGAGGCTTGCAGCGCCGAATTCCTCCAGGCAAACCGCCCGGTTCGGGCGTCCTCAGCACGTCTGGATTGTCGTGCGCGACCTTGAGCAGTACAGCCTGGACTTGCCGCGCGTCCGAGCCGTATGCCGCGCCGACCGAAATCGCGACACGGCGCAAGTTATTGCGAAACGTCCAGTTCTTCACCTTCTCTGAAATGAAGTAGGAATTCGGAATGAGAACGTTGGCACGGTCGAACGTTTCCAGTTCGGTGGAGCGCACGCTGATCTTGCGCACGTAGCCCTCCTCGCCGCCGACGACGACAAGGTCGCCGACCCTGATGGGACGCTCCGCCAGCAGAATGAGTCCCGACACGAAATTGTTGACCAGATTTTGCAGACCAAAACCGATGCCGACAGATAAGGCTCCGGCAATGATGGCAAGGCTCGAGAGGTCGAAGCCCGCATAGGAGAACGCCACCAGAGCGGCAACGACAATGCCGACATACCCGACGCCCGTCCGAATCGAGTTTCGAACCCCGCCCGAAATTCCGGACGGCCTTAAGACCTGCGCATCGAGCCAGCCTTGGAACAGGCGCGCCGCCGCATAGCCGAGGCCGAAAACGATGACAGCCGCCAGCAGAGCGCCGAACGTTACCTCGGTATTTCCGATACGAAGTCCGAAAAACAGCTGCCGATACCACTCGCGAATGTCGGGCCAAGTGTAGGCCCACTGCAGCATGATGAGCGGCACCGACAGCACCAGCACCGCGAATTTCAAGAACAGGCTGATCGGCAGCGCAAGCTGCTCGCGACGCACCTGTTCGAGACCCGCGCGCTGCTTGAGCCAACGGCCCACAACGGTGCTGTCGTCACTCAGCCCTTGCGCGAAGCCATCAACCCAGAGCAGCAGCAGATAGACGAGAGCAAGGATCGAACCCGTAACGACCAATTGCTGGGCCAGAAATCGAGCGAGCGGGAGGTAGCCGGTCAACGCGCACACGACGATCGCCGCGACGATGGACCATGCGGCCATCCGGACCGCGTGGAATAATCGCTGCGACGGCGCTGCGTCGTTGCCGCCATCCAGCGGCGTGCGAAGGAGCGCGACCACCAGCCCGGCCAAGAGCAGGCTCGACGGCAGTGCGACCGCGATCGTCAGTGCAAACGGCGCCTGTACCAACCGCGTGGCGACGTACAGCAGGGTGGTCAGACTGTAGACGAAGGCGAGTAAGACCGCGAGCGAGCATATCCGCGCCGCTCCCGCGTCCGAAGCTGCAATGAGCCTCCACTGCGATGCCATGGGGGCAAATGCCCCCGTAACGAGCGCACCAACCGTGAAGACGATCACGACCGATTGCGCCGCAAAATAAAACAACCAGTCGACGTTCTCCGGCAAACTCTGTGAGCTTGCGATCATGCCGTACAAGAACGTCACAGGAGCTACGACTGGGAGCGCGCGCAGCAGGATCACTCCGGCCGCCGAGGATGCCCGCCGCCAGTATGGCGGCTCGCCGTCCTCTTGCCAGCGACGCAGCCTGCGCACGCCCCGCCAAGCCGCAAACGAAAGCAGTGCCGACATCAACAATGCCTCAAGCGCAATACGTGCGACGTCATCGCGATCGGGGACATCCCGCCACCAATCGGCAATCAGATCGTGGACGCGGCTCGCCGTTTGCGGGAGGTATTCCGGCAACTTTGCCCAGGTTTGATAGGCATAGACACCTGGAATCGGCTGGAACAGGATGGACGTGAAGTTCTTGCGGCGGATGTCCTGAATCGCATTGAGGATATTGTCGATGCGAACGTTGGCGGAGTTGACCGCGGCTTGGCCCGCCGAAAGCAATCCGAAATGGTAATTCAGTTCGGCGCGGCTGAGAGCAGCCTGCTCCGGCTCCGGCGGCTGATCCGCGGCGGGGAGCGGACCGAGCGTCTTCATCTGTGCCTTGTCGCCGTCAAGCCGGGGCTGAAGTTTGTTCCAGGTATCCTCAACCTCGGAACGCACCCGCTGCGCCTCGTCGCGGAATTGATTGAGTTCGGTATACCGCAGACGTGGACGGCCAAGATCGCTTTCCAGCCGGTCCAGCTCGCGCTGCCAGCCGGTCGTCGTTGCGTTTAGATCGAAGCCCAGTTCCTGGTTTACGCGCTTGACGATCTCCGCGGTGTTGATCCGCGAATCCACTGGCGGGACGGAGACCTTATTGTCCGTGGCGGACTGTGCGCGCGGCAAATGCGTTTCGGACGACGCGCTGGGACTTGCTGTCGCAGCGAATGCGCGCTCCCCCGCCGCAAGCGAGGCCGCGACAATTCCCGACGCCACAAGGAGCGTCAAAGTCTGCGCAACCCTTCGGAATTGGCTCACCGCCGCCCCCTTTTGAGACCCACACGCGCGGCCCTTTAGGAGCCGATCGCGGGGAGATTATGGCGAGTGTATGTTTGACTGATTCGGCAACAAACGCAGTCGCGGCCTTCGGGCGTCTCGCACATGAGCGGAAGAACTCCTCGAACACGTGCTTTCCCGTCTCTCGTCGCCCATAATGCCGTATGTCTCTGGCGGCAAAGTCGTTCGACCCTCGCAGCCTGGCGATCGCCGCAGCAGGCTTTTCCGCCTTCATCAATCTCTACTCGCCGCAGACACTGCTACCCGAGCTTGGGCGCGAGTTCGGCGTCAGCGCCGGCGAAATCAGCTCGTTGATGACGGCGGGCACGGCGGCGATTGCGCTGACGGCGCCGTTCACCGGCGTGATTGCCGATGTCTTTGGTCGCAAGCGACTGATCACCGCGGCCATGTTCGCCGTCGTCGTGCCGACGATCATCATGGCGCTCGTTTCGAACGTGCCGGAGATGGCGTTCTGGCGCTTCGTGCAGGGCCTGCTGCTGCCGCCGATTTTCACCGTCGCAGTCGCCTATATCGGCGACGAGTGGCCGCCTCACGACGTGGCGCGGGTCGCCGGCCTCTATATCTCGGGATCGAGCGTCGGAGGTTTCTGCGGCCGCTTCTTCACCGGCCTCATCGCCGACCTTCTCGGCTGGCGCGCCTCATTCGCGTTTATCGCACTCGTCACGCTTGCAGCGGCCACACTTGTCGCACTGTCGCTCACGCGCGAGCGCAACTTCGTGCGCTCAGGCGGCCTCGCTGCCTCATTGCGGCAGATGTTGCGGCATCTGCGCGATCCAAGGCTGCTTGCAACCTATGCCATCGGCTTCGGCGTGCTGTTCAACTTCATCGCCACATTCACATACATCAGCTTCCATCTCGCGGCGCCTCCCTATCTGTTTACACCGACGCTGCTCGGCGCCCTGTTCTTTACCTATCTGGCCGGCAGCGCGGTCGTGCCTTGGGCCGGCCGCGCCATCGCGCTTGTCGGCCGGCGGCGCCTCGTGCTCGGCATCATCGCGGTGTGGATTCTCGGTGCGTTGCTGCTGCTCGCTCGCCCGGTCGTCGTCATCATTGCTGGCCTGACCGTCTGCGCGGTGTGCGGCATGCTGTCCCAAACAATCTCGACTGGCTATGTCACAATGACCGCCAAGGAAGGCCGCTCGTCCGCCGTCGGTCTCTACGCGTCGATCTTCTATATCGGCGGCAGCGCGGGCGCATTCCTCACTGGGCTTGCCTGGAATACGGCGGGCTGGGGCGGCTGCGTCGCCGTGATCGTCGCCATGCAGATCATCATGGCGGTGATCGTCGCGGTCGCCTGGGAACGATAAAGGATAAACGGGGGGCGCGTCTTGCTGTCGGAGAGCCAATTCGCATTTCTGCGGTCGATCGATACGCCGACCGTCTGCAATCTGATGGAGATCGTAGCACCGCAGCGCCGCGGCGCAGGCTACACGGTCCATCACCTGCATTGCCCGTTTCCCGATTTGCCACCGATGGTGGGTTTCGCAAAGACGGTGACCATTCGCGCCCGCGACGCGGTGAGCGGACCGAGCTATATGCAAAAGCGCCTCGACTATCTCGACTACGTCGCCGCCGTGCCGAAGCCGAGCGTCGTCGTCATCGAGGACAAGGACGAGCCCCCAGGCCACGGCGCGTTCTGGGGCGAGGTGCAGTCCAATCTGCATAAGGCACTTGGCTGCCTCGGCACCGTGACCAATGGTTCGATCCGCGATATCCCGGCGATCGCCGAAGGCTTTCAGATGCTCGCCGGATCGATCGGGCCTTCGCACGCCTACGTGCACGTCGTCGAATTTGGCGGTCCCGTCACCGTCCACGGCATGGCCGTCAAGAGCGGCGAGCTTATTCATGCCGATCGCCACGGCGCCATTGTGGTACCGATCGAGACAATCGATGGAATGCAAACGGCGCTCGACGGGCTGAGCAAACAAGAGGCAAAAATCATTGCCGCCGCGCGCTGTCCGGGCGTGACGGTCGAGACGATCAAGGCGGCCCTTCGCGGCTGAGCGCACTTTCGCGAGCCACTTGGAGGCAAGTCTCGGGCAAGATCACGCTCAAACAAGACATCCGCGCTGATAGGGAGCCGCATGCAGCAGGACCGGCGCAGCACCAATCCGGCCTTCAGCAGCCGCAAGCTGAAACTCGGCACATTTCAGACCAATCTCGACAGCGGCTGCGTCATGTCGGACCTCGACGGCCGGCTCGACATCTCTTGGCCGAATACGGTGGCGCTCGCCAAGCTCGCCGACGAGATGGAATTCGAGGCAATTGTGCCGGTCGCGCGCTGGCGCGGCTTTGGCGGCGCCAACAATCCGCAGGGGCCCGGCTTCGAGACCTATACCTGGGCGGCCGGCATTGCCGCCTCGACCGCAAAGGCCGGCGTGATTTCCACGTCGCACGTCTCGCTCAATCACCCGATCATCGCCGCCAAGCAATGTGCCGCCATCGATCACATCTGCAACGGCCGCTTCACGCTCAACGTGGTATGCGGATGGAACGGCCCCGAAATGGAAATGTTCGACCTGGCGTTGGCGCGGCACGAGGATCGCTACGCCCGCGCCGAGGAATGGCTCGACATCGTGAAGCGGTTATGGACCGAGGACGACGACTTCGATCACGAAGGCCAATTTTACCGGATCAAAAAAGGCTACCTGAAGCCGAAGCCGATCCAACGGCCCTACCCCGCGATCATGAATGCCGGCGCGTCCGAGCGAGGACGGCATTTCGCGGCCAAGAACTGCGATCTCGTCTACACGCTGTTGCGCAGCTACGACCTTGATGCTCTCAAGGCGCACGTCGCTGCCTATCACACGCTGGCGCGCGAGGAATACGGCCGCACGATCCGGGTCTGGACTCTCGCCACGATCGTTCAGGGCGAGACCGAGAAAGAAGCGCAGGAATTCTACCACTACTACGTGCACGAAAAGGGCGACTGGGCCGCGGCCGGAAACGTCGTCGATGCCATGGGCGCCGATATCAACCAGCGCAGCTATACGCCCGAGCAGAAGCGCGCCATCGCCGAGGTGTTCATCTCCGGCTGGGGTGGCTATCCGCTGATCGGCACCAAGGAGCAGGTCGTCGACAAGCTAACCGGACTCTCGCGCATGGGCATCGACGGCGTGCTGCTGTCGTGGCCGCGCTACGAAGCCGGCATGCGGGAGTTTCGCGATGTGACGTACCCGCTCCTCAAGCAGGCCGGGCTGCGCGATTCTTGCGCAGCTAAGCGCTCGTCCCCGCGCTGCGGGATTTTACTCGGCCTTGATATTGGCGTCGCGAATGATGCGGCCGTAGTCTTCGTATTGTTTGTGCAGATAAGCGGCAAAGTCGGCGCCGCAGGCCCCGGTCGGCTTCATGCCCAGCGTAGCGAGACGCGCCTTGGTGTCGGGCATTTGCAGGAACTTGATGAACCAGTCCGCCAACGCCTTGAGAGGATGTTATCCTGGATTTCGCGTCGCCGCACCCCGGGGGCGATCTATTGCTTCGAAATTCTCGTCAAGATCAGAACGGCGAGATCGCCGTCGGGCGTAAAGTCGCTTTTACGCATTTCGAATTGCGTGGGGGACAGCTTCTTCACGCCGTCGCCACAGAAGGTCACGAGGTTGTCGGGATCGCCTTTGTCGACGACAAGACGAAAATCCTTGATTGGGCCCGACCAGTTGGCTCCGGTCTTAAGGATGTAGTCGATGCGCTGTTCGCTGTAGGGCGGACCGAACTCGCTGTTGTTGGCCTTGCGCAGTCGATCGATCGTGGCGACGAAGTCCTTATCGATGCAATATCTGCGTAGATAGTCGCCGTACCAGCTCTCTTTGAGAGCGAAAGGCGCGCCGAGATCGGTCTGCGCCGAGCCGCCGACGCTTGGTTTGTACTGATGCTCGATGAGGGTCTCTTTTCCCGCCGGAAATGTTTGCTCCCAATAGAAGGTCGTGTTTAGCCCCCAGCGCGGGGCGAGATGCTTTTTCATGCCCTGGCCAGCGTCGTACTCCTCGACTTCGGCAATGCCGAGCCGCAGCATTTCGTCCCATCGGTCCGTCGGAAGCCGGTCGAGCGCCGCACCGGTGGTGGCGAGCTGCGGGGCGAGCGGAATTCCAAGCTCCCGCAAATATTGTGTGCGATCGATCCCGACGGCGGTAGCGCGCTGCTCGACCTTTGTCGAAACCGGACTACCGTTGACGCGCGTCGCAAATGCAAAAATATTGACCGGATTTTCGGTCGGCAGCGCTATGTTCTGATCCGGTTCGGAAATGCGTACTTCCGGCAGCGGAAAAGCGACGAGCACGGTGACGTTCTTGCTCGATTTATTGAAGAAGCGGTAGCGCACGCGCACCTGCTGCGTGGAAATGAACAAGTCTTCCGCGCGCATCTCGATATCATCGTTGGTGACGAAGACCAGGCCGCCGGTCGCAAGCTCGGCTGATGAATTGTTTGCGTATGCCGGGAGTGCCGATCGCGCCGCCGCCAGAGCCAGACTCGCAACGACGAAGGCCGATTTGCGCAACATGGGCAAGCCTCTCAGCGGCTGTCCAGATTGGAAACCTGTTTGATGGGTTTCGGCGACGGCTGCACGAAACCGCCGGCGGTGACCGCGTCACTCAACGCAGTCCGGTCGAGCGCGTCGTCGTGCTTGTAGACGTCCTGGCGGAATTCCACTGTGCCGTCGCGCGTCACCCAGCCGGTGAGATAGACCCACGCCACCGGAATTCTCCGCGGCAGATTAATCACCTTCGTCTGCCCGGCCTCGATGCCGGCGTCGATCGCGGCGCGACTCCAGCCGGGCGGACCGTCCTGAAGAATCCAGGCAGCGAGGTCGCGCACGTTGTCGACGCGGGTACAGCCGTGAGAGTTCGAAGCGGTAATCGTTGGCGAACAGCTTTCGGGTGTCAGTGTCGTGCATGTACACCGAATACGGATTCGGCATGTCGATCTTGAGATTGCCGAGCGCGTTCCAGGCGCCGGCGTCCTGCCGGACGGTGAAATTCGGCGAACGATCGGAAGCCCAGTCGACGCTGCGCGGATCCAAGTCCTCGTTGTGCGCACCAATCAGACGCATGTGCATGCGGCTCAAATAACTCGGGTCCTTGCGCATGCGCGCAAAGATTTCGTTCTTGGTGATCGACAGCGGCACCGTCCATGTCGGATTGAGATCGATCGCGGTGATATACACGCTGAGTGTGGGCGAGGGCTTGTCGATCTTGCCGACGATGACGCGATAGCGGCGCTCGACCTTGCCGTTGGCGACGGCTTCGACGAATGCCGCCGGAATGTTCACCACGACGTAGCGCTCGGCAAAGGTGAAATCCATGCCGAGAAGGCGGTCGAGCGAGGCTTCGAGTTGCTTGATGCGCGCGCCCACCGGAACGTTGAGCGCCCGCAAGGTTTCCTTGCCGACCGTGCCGGTGGCATCGAGACCATGCCGCAGCTGGAAACGCTTGACCGCTTCGACGACGTCAGCGTCGTACGTGTCGCCCGCTTCCTTCTTGAGCGCCAAATCATCGGTGATGGCGAGACGGCGGCGCAGCAGCGCGACGTCCGGACCGCTTGCACCGGGAGCGAGGCTTGCGGCTGACGGCTGCAACATCGGCCAGCCGCCGCGCACCTGAATATCCGAGTAGCTCAGCAGCGTTTCCTTGATGCGCTGGAACGTACCCTCGTCAAAAACGGGTTCGGAGGACAGCGCCAATTCGGCGGCCGAGCGTGCTTCCGGTGTCGACGGTTGTTTGGGCTGCGTCGGCTTGGCGGCAGTCTGCGCCGGCTTCGACGACGCCTTGACCGGTGCCGGATGCCCTGGTGGTACAAGGGTAGGCTGGCCGGCAGCCTGCGCCAGCACCGGATCGCTCCCGCCTGCAGCCAACGCGAGAGCAATCCCAATCAAAACCGCCCGCATGAATCCGCCTCCCAGCAATGTGGAATTAGTATCGCGGCGGTGTGGCGGCATTTGGACCACACGCCGCTCCGCTCAAATGGCGAATTGACTGCAACGGATTTCTGATGCGAGTGCGCTCTCGCTCACGCTTGGGGCTGCGGCTCCATCGGGCCAGGCTCGGGTCGCGGCCGGTTGCGGCCGGCGCCGGCAGTGGGCACAGTCGACGCGCGCGGCGTGGTCGGCTCGATCACCGACTCGCGGCTCGGCCGCTTGCCCATCAGAAGATCCTTGATCTCGTCGCCCGACAGCGTCTCGAATTCAAGGAGCCCCTTGGCGAGCGTTTCGAGATCGGCGCGCTTCTCCGTGAGAATCTGCTGCGCCTCCATGTAGCCGGCCTCGACCAGCCGCCTGATCTCGGCGTCGATCTTCTGAGTCGTCGCCTCGGAGATGTTCTGCTGGCGCGCCACGGAGTAGCCAAGGAATACCTCTTCCTGGTTCTCGCCGTAGGCAACAGTACCGAGCGCGTCTGACAGGCCCCAGCGCGTCACCATCATACGCGCGAGCTTGGTCGCCTGTTCGATGTCGGAGGCGGCGCCGGACGTCACCTTCTCATGTCCGAACACCAACTCCTCGGCGACCCGGCCGCCCATCATGATGGCAAGCCTCGACGTCATCTGCTCGAGACTCATCGACAGCTTGTCACGTTCCGGCAATTGCATGACCATGCCAAGCGCACGGCCGCGCGGGATGATCGTCGCCTTGTGCACCGGATCGGTCGCCTTGACGTTGACCGCGACGATGGCGTGGCCACCCTCGTGATAAGCGGTGAGGAGCTTCTCTTCCTCGGTCATCACGAGCGACTTGCGCTCGGCGCCCATCATGACCTTGTCCTTGGCGTCCTCGAACTCGACCTGCGTGACCATGCGCTTGTTGCGCCGGGCCGCCATCAGGGCTGCTTCGTTGACGAGGTTCATCAGGTCTGCGCCGGAAAAGCCGGGGGTGCCGCGCGCGATGGTCTTGAGATTGACATCCGGGGCCAGTGGCACCTTGCGCACATGAACTTTGAGGATTTGCTCGCGGCCGACCACGTCTGGGTTCGGCACGACGACCTGACGATCGAAGCGGCCGGGACGCAGCAGCGCCGGGTCCAGCACATCCGGCCGGTTGGTCGCAGCGATCAAAATGATGCCTTCATTGGCCTCGAAGCCATCCATCTCGACGAGCAGTTGGTTCAGCGTCTGCTCACGTTCGTCGTTGCCGCCGCCGAGACCAGCACCTCGGTGGCGGCCGACGGCGTCGATCTCGTCGATGAAGATGATGCACGGTGCGTTCTTCTTGGCCTGCTCGAACATGTCGCGCACGCGGCTCGCGCCAACGCCGACGAACATCTCGACGAAGTCCGAGCCGGAAATCGTGAAGAACGGCACGTTCGCTTCACCCGCGACCGCGCGTGCGATCAACGTCTTACCGGTGCCGGGCGGACCGACCAACAGCACACCGCGCGGAATGCGGCCGCCCAAACGTTGGAATTTGCCCGGGTCGCGCAGGAATTCGACGATCTCCTGCAGGTCCTGCTTGGCCTCGTCGACACCGGCGACGTCCTCGAAGGTGACGCGGCCGTGCGCTTCGGTGAGCAGTTTGGCGCGCGACTTGCCGAAACCCAGCGCCTTGCCGCCGGCACCCTGCATCTGGCGCGAGAGGAAAATCCACACCCCGATCAGCGCGACGAACGGCAGCCAGGAGATCAAGAGCGAAACGAACCAGGGCACGTTCTCGGTCTGCGGCCGCGCCGTGATCGAGACGCCCTTGTTGTAGAGCCGCTGGATCAGCGTCGGATCGCTTGGCGAATAGGTCTGGAACGTGCGGCCGTCAGTAAAGGTACCGTGGATCTCGGGACCCTGGATCAGGACATCGCGCACGCGGCCTTGATCGACCTCATTGAGCAGTTGCGAGAACGATATGTCTTGCGAGGTCGAATGCTGGCCAGGGTTCTGGAACAGCGTGAAGAGCGCAAGGAGCAGCAGAACGATGATCACCCACAGGGCGAAATTGCGCAGATTGGCGTTCATCTTAGGTCCTTGAACCGCGACCGCGGTGCCCGGAGGCTCATCGAATTGCCCGCAAATCGTGGCGGCTTCACGTCTCAGATACCATTGCAATGTAGGCGTCGACTCGCCCCATGCCAAGGGAACCGGGAATAGGCCAACGAACCAAGTATACGCCTATTTCGTAAAGCGGCTGTTGCCGGTCCTGCGCATACCAGAGGCGTGGGTTTTGCGCCGGCGGGCCGGCGTGCGACGTGCCGGCGCGCGTTCGACCGTCAGCCGGTCGCTCCCGAGCGAGATCAGCGATCCGGCCAACGTCCGCCGCATCGGAGCAGCCGCCTGGCGCAGCGCCTCGTAGAGTGCCTCGAGTTTAGCCAGTTCGAGTGGGCCCTCGTTTCCGGTGCGGTCGATCGCCTCGCCAAGGAGCCGCAGCCCCACTTCGGCGGGCAGGCTGGCGAATTGCGCCGTCTCGAAGACGATCGGGCCGCGCCTGGACCAAGGACCGGGCGCAAGCGCCGACCGCGCGGCTGCGACTGCAAAGCCGACCGTCGCTTCAACACGCCGCATCCGCATGGCGAGCCGCGCCAAGCCACGCGCATCGAGCCCTTCGCGGGCGAGTTCGACCATCAATGTGCGTAACCGCGTGCGCGTAAAGCGCGGGTCCTGGTTCGACGGATCTTCGCTGAAGCCAACGCGCAAAGCCTCGAGAGTCGCAATCAGCCGTGCCTTGGAAATGTGCAGGAGCGGACGAAGCAGAAAGATATCGTCCGTTCCGCCGACGGGAAGAACCGATGTGCGCGCCATGCCGGTGAGCCCGACGAGTCCGCTGCCGCGGGCAAGACGAAACAGCATCGTTTCGGCCTGATCGTCGAGAGTATGGGCGGTCATGATGTGGGCATAGCCGGCGCGAGAGGCGGCTTCCGCCAGCAACCGATAGCGCGCGAGGCGCGCCGCCTCCTGCAGCCCAGTCCGGGGCTTTTGACCGCGCCAGCGCAGTGTCCGATGAGGCACCCCGAGTTGACGGGCAAGCCGCTTGACGGCGACGGCCTCGCCGGCCGCTTCCGGGCGCAGGCCATGGTCGATGGTGACGGCGAGGAGTTTGGGCGGGCGTTTCAGCCGCTTCGTCCAGCGCGCAGCAAGCACGAGCAAGGCGGTGGAATCCGGGCCGCCGGAAACGGCAAGGACGAGCCCGGGCAAGCTTTCAAGACCTCGAAACAGCGCGTTCGCGTCCTCGTCGCGAACGGCTTCGTCAGCAGTGGGCACGCTTCTGTTCCCGGTCAACGCTCTGCTTCACGCTCAGCGAGGAGCGCGGATACTTGCGCAGCACCTCACCCAGCGAAGCGCACGCAGCTTCTTTTTCGCCGAGCGCCGCGAGCGACTGACCGAGCCGCAACAGCGCGTCCGGCGCCCTGGCGGTCGTCTCGTATTTGGTGGAAACGGCCAGGAACGCTTCAGCGGCATCGCGATAATGCTGGTCCTGGAACAGTGCCTCACCCAGCCAGTATTGCGCCTCCGGCGCCAACCGATCGCTCGGATATTTGCGCAGGAACGTGCGGAACGTGTCGGCAGCGAGCCCGAAATCCTTGTGCTGGATGTAACCGTAACCCAGGTCGTATTCGTCCTTGGGCGTGGCGCCCGGCGGCAGCGTCGCGACCGCGCCGGTCGAACTCATATTGCGCGGCGGCGGGGCGGGCAATTCGCCGGACGGAGCGGGACTGCCATCGCGCCCGGCGGGGGTCGACAAATCGAGTGGCGCGCCGGGCACCGCGGGGCCGGCAGCGGGCGCCCCCGGCCGCTCATAGATCGGTGGCGGCTCGCTCGCAGCCGTAGCGGTGCCGAGCGGACGGGGCGCGCCCGGCGCCGTCGGATTGAGCGACGGGTCGAACACGTCCGAACGGCGCCCCGGCGACGGCGGCTCGATCGGCGCAGCCGGAGTCGGCACCACCGCGGCAGGCGGCTGAGGCATCGGCGCGGCGCGCGGCGGCTGCGGCGCAGGCCCTCGCGGACCGCCTTTGCCGTCATCGAAGCGCGCCTCCGTCTCCTGCTGCAGGCGCTGGACCTGCTGCTCAAGCTGCTGATTGCGATATTGCAGTTGTTCGACCGTACCCGTGAGGTCACGGATCGATGCCTCGAGGCGATCGATACGCGTCAAAAGATCGGTCGCAGACATCTGCGCGTGAGCGCCAGGAGCCCACAGCGTGCTTGCGAGCGCCATCGACAATAAAAAGGCAGAGCGGATCATCCCCAACAACATCTTGAATGAATGCGCAACGTTTAACATAGCGGGTCCTGCGACCAAATTGTGACTGTGAACCTGTTGAAACCGTTGGCCGCAATCATTGTGACCGTCCGCCGCAGGCCGCCCGCCTATTCGGCCGGCTGAATGCGTGGATGCTTGCGGGCGGCGCGCCACTCTTCGAAGCGCTGCACCACCACGAACAGCGACGGCACGAACAGCACCGCAAGGCAGGTCGATGCGATCATGCCGCTGAACACGGTGATGCCGATCGATTTTCGGGCGCTCGCGCCGGCGCCACTGGCGACGACCAGCGGCGCGACGCCGAGGATGAACGCAAACGAGGTCATGAGAATCGCGCGAAAGCGCGCGCGGGCGCCGTCCACTGCCGCTTCGAGAATGGGCTTGCCGTCGCGCACGCGGTGCTCGCGCGCTACTTCGACGATCAGGATGGCGTTCTTGGCCGAAAGCGCGATGAGCAGGATCACGCCAATCTGGGTGTACAGATTATTGTCGATGTGCAGCAGCGTCAGCACCAGCACCGGCCCGACCAGCGAGAGCGGCACCGACATGATCACCGACAATGGCGCATACCAGCTCTCGTATTGGCCAGCGAGCACCAGATAGACCAGCAACATCGCCATCGCGAACACGAAATACATCTGATTGCCGACGACCTTCTCCTGATAGGACATTGCGGTCCATTCCGTGCCGGTGCCCGGCGGCAGCGTGTGCGCCGCGTTCTCTTCCATCAGGCGAATCGCCTCGCCGGAACTGAAACCCGTGGCGGGCAGTCCGATGATGCTCGATGACGGATAGAGGTTATAGAGACTGATCAGCGGGGTGCCGACGGCCGGAGTGATCGAGGTGACCGTCCCGAGCGGGATCATATCGCCTTGATCGTTACGCACCGAGAGGTTCTCGATGTCTCGAGGCCGCAGCCTGAACGGCGCGTCGGCCTGCGCGTAGACCTGGAACACGCGGCCGAATTTGTTGAATTGCACCACATAGGTCGATCCGAAATAGGTGGCGAGCGTGCCAAACACCTGATCGACCGAAACGTGCAGCGTTTTCGCTTTCACACGGTCGACTTCGACGCGCAGTTGCGGCGCGAGGGCGCGGAACGAGGTTGAGACACGCTGCAGGGCGCTCTGGGATTGAGCATTGGAGACAAGCGTGTTGGTGATGCTTTGCAGCTTGGCAAAATCCGTGCTGCCGTCGCGCAATTCGACCTGCATGGTGAAGCCGCCGGCGTTGCCAATGCCCTGAATCGGCGGCGGCGGCAGCACGAGGACGCGCGCGTCGATGGAATCGAGTTCCTGCGTCAAACGCGCAAAGATCTTGAGCAATCCATCGCGCTTGCTCCAATCCTTCAGCACCACATAGGCGACACCGGCATTGGCCAGCGTCGCATTATTGTCGAGGGCTGAGACGCCCGCGATGGTCAGCACCTGATCGACGCTCGCATCCGCGCGCGAAATCGTGGAGACCTGATCGAGTGCCTTTTGCGTGCGGGCGAGCGAAGCGCTGTCGGGAAGTTGGACCGCGACGAGAAGATAGCCCTGGTCCTCGATCGGCAGGAAGCCGGTCGGCACGCGCTCCAGTCCCCACATCGCAACCGCGATAATGGCCAATGCAATGATCGCCATCAGTCCGCTGTGCGCGACCATGCGTCCGATCAGCCCGGTATAGCGATGTTCGAGGCGCCCATAGACGGCGTTGAAGCCGCGATAAAACGCGTTGCGCCGCTCGGGCGCGACCGGCGGGCGCAGCCACATGGCCGATTGCGTCGGTTTCAACGTCACGGCGTTGATGGCGCTGAGCATCGCGGTCGCCGCAATGACCAAAGCGAACTGCGCATACATTCGCCCGGTGAGGCCCGGCAAGAAAGCGGCGGGAAGAAAGACCGACATCAGCACGAGCGTGATGCCGATGATCGGTCCCAACAGCTCGTTCATGGCCTGGATCGCGGCGTCGTGCCCGCTCATGCCTTTCTCGACGTTGTGCGCGGCGCCCTCGACCACGACGATGGCGTCGTCGACCACGATGCCGATCGAAAGCACGATCGCAAACAGCGTCGAGAAGTTGACTGTGAAGCCGAGCGCCCACATCGCGGCGAACGCGCC
The DNA here is from genome assembly GCA_963759705.1 of uncultured Alphaproteobacteria bacterium. Taxonomy (GTDB): domain Bacteria; phylum Pseudomonadota; class Alphaproteobacteria; order Rhizobiales; family Xanthobacteraceae; genus BOG-931. The sequence continues at coordinate 75,733 of CAVXAK010000020.1, read as the reverse complement.
GATGATCGTGACCGGCACAGTGGTCGCCGGCACGAGCATGGCGCGCCAATCCTGCAGGAAAACGAGAATGACGATCAGCACCAGCACGGCGGCTTCGATGAGAAGTTCTTATAGACCTCGTGGATCGACGCGTTGACGAAGATGGTGGTGTCGAAGGGCACGGAGAACACCAGACCCTGCGGGAAATCGCGCGCCAGCACCGCCATCTTGGCCTTGACCGCCTGCTCGACTTCGAGCGCGTTCGCACCGGGGGACTGATAGATGCCGATGCCGGCGGCCTGTTTGCCGTCGAGCGAAAAGACCTGGCCATAGGTCTGCGCGCCGAGCTCGACCCGGCCAACGTCGCTCAAGCGTGTGACTTGGCCGCTGTCGCCGGTCTTGACGATGACGTTCTCGAATTGCTTGACGTCGGAAAGCCGGCCGGAGAGATCGATCGTGTATTGGAAATTGACGCCGGGCGGCGTCGGCGGCATGCCGACCTGGCCGGCCGTGACCTCCTGGCTCTGCTGTTGCAGCGCCTGGACGACATCCTGGGCATTGAGGCTGCGCGCCTTCAGCTTGTCCGGATCGAGCCAGATGCGCATCGAATACTGACCGGCACCGAATACGTTGACGTTGCCGACCCCAGGCAGCCGCGCCAGTTCGTCCTTAAGATTGATCGTGGCGTAGTTGGCGAGATAGAGACTGTCGTAACGACCATCCGGCGAGGTCAACGTGACGAACAAAAGGATTGCGGTCGAACGTTTCTGGACCGTGACGCCTTGCGCCTGCACCGCCTGCGGCAATTGCGACAGCGCGCTCGCCACACGGTTCTGCACCAGGATCTGCGCGTTATCGAGGTCGGTGCCGATTTTGAAGGTGACCGTCAGCGTATAGCTGCCATCGCTCGCGCTCGTCGATTGCATGTAGATCATGTTCTCGACGCCGTTGACCTGCTGCTCGATCGGCAGGGCCACGGTATCCATGAGGGTCGCCGCACTTGCACCCGGGTAGCGTGTCGTCACCTGGACGGTCGGCGGAACGACGTCGGGGTATTGCGCGATCGGCAAATCGTAGAGCGCGACGGCGCCGATCAGAATCATCAGGATCGCGAGGACGTTCGCGAGGACCGGACGCTCGATGAAAAATTTCGAAATCATCGTGACATCCAGTTCCGCTCATTCCCGCGAAAGCGGGAATCCAAACGGGGATCGCGATGTTGAGCAGCAAAGCACCGGGTCCCCGTTTTCGCAGGGACGAGCGGATGACGGCGATCGGCCCTTTCGATCATTCGCGTGCCTATTTCGCGGCCGCGGCGGTTTGCATCTCGGCATCAACCTTCTCGCCCGGTATGGCACGCATGATGCCGCCGACCACCACGCGATCGTCTTTGGTCAGGCCTTTTTCGATCACACGCAGCTCGCCGACGAGCTGTCCGGGTTCAACCTTGCGCTGCTCGACGACGTTGTCCTTATTGACCACGAGCACGTAACGCCCGGCTTGATCGCTGCCGAGCGCCACATCGGGCACCAGCAGCGCCGGCTGCGGCTTCGAGGGAATGCGCACGCGCACGAAATAGCCGGGCAGCAGGAGGCGATCAGCGTTTTCGAAAGTGGCACGCGCGGCGAGCGTGCCTGTCGACGTGTTGACGGTCGGCGCAACGTAATCAAGCTTGCCGATGTGAGGATAGCCGCTTTCGGTCTGCAGGCCGACTTCGACGGGAGTGCCGATTAGTTTCGCGGTGGTTTCGCCGCGTCTGGCGAGGGTAGCGCGCACCTCCAGCACATCGCGTTCGCTGGCGTTAAAATTCACCCAGATCGGATCCATTTGCACGATCGTGGAGAGCACGGTCGGCGTTGCGCCGCCGCCCACATACTCACCGATCGAGACCTGGCGCGCAGTGACCACACCGTCGAACGGGGCAGTCACGTCGGTATAGCCCAGATTGATCTCGGCCTGCTGCTCGTTGGCTTGTGCCGACTCCACGTCGGCTTGCGCCGAATCGCGCTGCGCAAGTGCTTTGTCGTAGTTGGCCTGGGTGGAGACTTGTTTGCTCACCAGATCGGCTTGCCGCTGGTATTCCTGCTGCGCTTGCACCAGCGATGCCTTGGCGCTGGTCACGGACGCTCTCGCGGCGTCGACCTTCAGCTTGTACGGCTCCGGCTCGATGGTGAACAGCGATGTGCCTTTCTTGACGAAGTCGCCGTCCGTGTAGCTGATCGCCTGCACAAAGCCCGCCACGCGAGCAACCAGATCAACCGAATTGACAGCCGCCGTGTTGCCGGTCGCATCGAAATAGGTTGTGACCGGCTGTTCAACCGGCGCCGCAACTGTGACCTTGGGCGGCGGCGGAGCCGCATAGCGATTACTCTCGCCGCAGGCAACGAGGCTTGCCGCAGCAGCGATCAACAGCGCTGCACGGGCGAAAGCGGCGGGAGTTATCCGGACCTCGTAAGAATGTTCTGCAAACCGAAGAGCGACGAAGCGGCGGCTACGATCCGATTTCAGGCACCGGTTGGCAAGACGATTTATAATGCGAAGCTCAAAGACGCGATCGGCGCCAAAATGGCGCCGATCGGTCGCGAGTGCCGCGAAATCGCGTCAAGCCGGCGTCATGAACTCTGATTCAGTACCGTCACCGCTCGGCGGTTCTGTGACCAGCATGAAATGTCGTCGCAGACCGCGACGGGTCGTTCCTTGCCGTACGAGATGGTGCGCATGCGCTGAGCCGATACGCCACGCGAGACAAGGTATTCGCGGACCGTCTGCGCGCGGCGCGCACCGAGCGCAATGTTGTATTCACGAGTTCCGCGCTCATCGGCGTGGCCCTCGATGGTGAAGGCATAGCGGTTGTAGAGATTGAGCCACTGTGCCTGCTTGTCGAGCGTCTCGCGCGCCTGCGGCGTCAGCTCCGAGGAATCCGTCTCGAAGAAGACGCGGTCGCCGACATTGACGACGAAGTCCTGCTGGCTGCCGGGCGCCGCTGTCCCCGCCATACCCGTCTGATCGCCCGGCTGTTTGGCACAGCCGCCGATCATGAGCCCCGCCATGATCACTGCCGCGAGCCCGGCGCCTCGAACTATACTCGCCACGTTCATTCCGGTGCCTCCATCAGTTCCTTCGTGACCGGAGATGTTTGGTCTCTGGCGGGTCTAGCAGCGCCTTCGTTAAGCGAACGTTCCGTCAACCTTGATGAGGCCTTGCAAAGAAGCCTCGACCCCGCACTCTACCCGGAAAGCTTTTGGAATGGTTAATGAGGCGTCAATGCGGCGAGGATATGAAACCGCGACCCCTAACAGCGGAATTCGGACACGGCATCCCCCGTGCGAACTTCGCGATCCAAAGCCACCTCTCGCAAACTCGTGTTTCTAGAAGGTTTTTTGGATTCGACAGCGCTTCCGTGCGCGTGCCGCTTCAGTGTGGAAACTTTATTCCACCCCAGGAGCTCATGACAAAAGCGGCGACCATGCCGGATCGGACGCATAACTCGGGGTCGGAACCCGCAGATCATTGCGTCCGGCGATGTCGATCGTGAACAGCGATGGTCCTGGGCCGCCGACCTCGTCGCGGAAGAACATGATGACCCGCCCGTTGGGGGCAAATGTCGGGCCTTCGTTGTGAAATCCCTCGGTCAGGATGCGCTCACCGGAACCGTCCGGCTTCATCACGCCGATGGCGAATTTGTCGGAGAACTGCTTGGTGAAGGCGATGTAATCGCCGCGTGGCGACCAAACCGGCGTCGAATAGGTGCCGTCGCCGAAGCTGATGCGCTGCGCGGCACCGCCGGTCGCTGCCATCACGTAGATTTGCGGGTGGCCGCCACGATCGGACTCGAAACAGATCTGAGAGCCATCGGGCGAATAAGCCGGCCCCGTATCGATGGCCTGCGTATCGGTGAGCCGTGTCGTCGCCTTCGAGCGCAAATCCATGACGAAGATGTTGGAGTTGGCGCCCTGCTGGAGGCTCATGATGACGCGCTGACCGTCCGGCGAGAACCGCGGCGAAAAACTCATGCCGGGAAAGTTGCCGACGACCTCGCGCTGACCGGTTTCGATATTGAGAAGGTAGACGCGCGGATCGCCCTGGCCGTAGGCCATATAGGTGATCTCCTGCGTGGACGGCGAGAACCGCGGCGTGAGCACCAATTCGTCACCGCGGGTCAGATAGCGCACGTTGGCGCCGTCCTGGTCCATGATGGCGAGCCGTTTGATGCGGCGCTCCTTCGGACCGGTCTCATCGACGAAGACGACGCGGCTGTCGAAATAGCCTTTCTCGCCGGTGAGCCGTTCGTAAATCGCGTCCGAGATGATGTGAGCGATGCGCCGCCAATTGTCGGGCGTCGTGAAATATTGCTGCCCGGCAAGCTGCTCGCCTGCGACCACATCCCACAGCCGAAATTCGGCTTTGAGACGGCCATCGTTCTGGCGCGTGATGCGCCCAGTGACCAACGCCTGGGCGTTGATGGTGCGCCAGTCCGGAAAGCGCGGGACGGCGTCGACGCTCGAGATGGTCTCGATGAAAGCGGAAGGATTGATGGGGGCGAACAGGCCGCTGCGCTGCAGGTTCGCCGTGATGATCTGCGAGACGCCATGCGCGGTGTCGTTATCGGCCGGGTTGCCGCCGAGGAAATCCGGGATCGCAATCGGCAACGGCTGGAAGTTGCCTTGGGTCACGTCGAGGCGAACGACCGCGGCCGCGTAGCGCGTCGACAGCGCCAAGCCGCCTGCGGCAGCGCCGAGTGCAAGCGCGCGGCGACGCGTGACGGAGAGATTGCGCATGTACGGAAGCGTGATGACGCTCGAACGTGTTTGATCAACCACCGAGCAGCTCATGAGGATCGAACTTCACTTCGATATCTTTCCATTGGTCGTAATGCTCGGGCTTGAGCATTGTGAACGGCTGACACGTCATCAGCGCGCGCTTGCCGCTCTCGGCAAGCGCCGGGCCCATGGCTGAAGGCGAGCCTTCGACAACGGCAGGGTCGCGCGCCAACGAGCCATCCGGCTTGAACAGAACGCGCAGCACGACATAGATCTTGGAATTGATGTCGACGCCCGCCGGCGGATTCCAGCACTGGCTGATGCGCGCCCGCAACGCATCGATCTCGCTCTGCGACAATTGCGCGGCCTGCCCGTCGGTGGCTCCGAGGTTGGCCGCGTTGTTCAGCGTTTGCGCGGCCGCCATCTGGCGCTGCGGGTCGCGCTTGTCGAGCAACGCCGCGACCTGGTTGGCGTCGAACTTGGGAGACTGATGCGCCTCCTTTTGCGGCTTTTGCTTCTCCTCGGACTTTGCCGGTTTCTTGGCCTCGTCCTTTTTCAAGATGTCGGCAATCTGATCGAGCTTGAGATCAGGCGATTTGGTCTTTTCCGCCTTGTCCGCCGGCTTCGGCTCGTTTTTCGCCTCCGCTTTGGGATCGGGCTTAGGCTGTGGCTTGGGCTCGGATTTCGGTGCCGCCGACTCGGTGGTGATTTCCGGCTTGTCCACGACCTTGGGGGCGAGTTGCTTGACCGGCTTGGGCGTGTCGACCTTGTCGGCGAGCGGCTTGATGTCGTCCACTTTCAATTTGGGAGCGTTTTTGACGCCTTGCGTCATCTGCGAAAAGTCTTTGGCCGAAATGAACTCGACCGGCAGCGATTCCGTCGGCGGCGCCTCCAGAGGCTGCGCCGAAATGAACACGAGCCCCGACAGCAATGCGCAGGCGTGTCCGATACACGATATGGTCAGGCCAGGCTTCATCCCCCACCCTGTTCAACCTCCGTGACCAGCGCGACCCGGTGGTAACCCGCCGCCGAGAGGCGTCCCATGACGCGCATCATCGTGCCGTAGTCAACTTTCCTGTCGCCACGCACGTAAATGCGCTCGTCGCCGCCGCCTCCCCTGGCGTCCGTGATCGCCTTCAGCTTCGGCACCAGATCCTCGGCCTTTACCTCGGTGTTCTGCAGGAAAATCTGCCCCTGGACATTGACCGAAACGGTCAATGGCTCGCGATCTTGCTCGAGGGACTTGGCCTGGCTCTGCGGCAGATCGAGGGGCACGCCGACCGTCAATAACGGGGCCGACACCATAAACACGATCAGCAGCACCAGCATGACGTCGACGAACGGCGTCACGTTGATTTCACTTAAAACCGCCCGGCGGCGGCGCCCCCGCTTCCCGGTCGGGGCCGCGCTGATCACGTTAGACGCCATATCCGTCCCCTCACCCGCGCTCGTCGATCTGCCGCGACAGGATGGCCGAAAATTCGTCGGCGAAGCCTTCGAGCCGCTGGGCCTGCCGGTTCACCTCACTCGTAAACTTATTATAGAAAATAGTCGCCGGAATGGCGGCAACGAGGCCAATCGCGGTCGCGAACAGCGCCTCGGCAATGCCGGGGGCGACGACCGCCAATGAGGTGTTCTGCGACGCCGCAATCGACTGGAAGCTCGTCATGATGCCCGAAACCGTGCCGAACAGCCCGACGAAGGGCCCCGCGGAGCCGACGGTCGCCAGGACCAGAAGCCGCCGTTCCATGTGCTCGACCTCGCGCGCAATCGCAACCTGCATCACTTTCTCGATGCGCATTTGCAATCCGGCAAAAGATCGCGCATGGCCTTCGAAGCTGCGTTTCCATTCGCGCATGGCGGCAACGAACAGCGCGCCCGTCGAGTGCTCCGGCTTGGCGGCGAGCGATTTATAGAGGTCCTCGAGCGACTGGCCCGACCAGAACGCCTCTTCGAAATGATCGGCGGCCTTGCGAATGCGCGAGAACAGCAGGACTTTGTCGATCGCTATTGCCCACACCCAGACGGAGCACACGAGCAGCCCAACGATCACCAGCTCCACGACCCAATGAGCGTGCCAGAACAGTTGGACGAGCGACAGGCTTGAGGATGTCAACGTCAACGCCGACGGTGCGATGTCGGCAGCATTCATAAGGGCGTCCTTTCGGCGGTCCGGCCGGATCGAACTCAAGAGCGTGGCCATGACCGGGGCGGCGCACTAACGCCGGGACCAAAGGGCATCGCGGGCAGCCGCATCGCGCGCGCCGACCAAGACCCGAAATTTCGCAAGGGCCCGAGCCGGTCCCGCCACCGGCAGGACCGAAATCATCGCGAAACTTGTCCAAACTAGGGCGCAACACCGGTCGTTCGCGCCTAACGAAGCCCAAGTGTCCTTAATGCGTCGTTAATGGCGATGTTCGCCTTGAGGGTTCGGCGTCAACGGCTGGTACACCTGCGAGCCGGGACCGGGGCAGAATCGCCCATCGCTGGAGGGGACCGGCTCGAGTGCAGTGCAGAATGAGCACAACGGTTGCATTCGAAGAGCAAGAAACTTTTTAAGCAGTGTGTGGGAGATATTGATCGTTGGTGGGTACGAGCTCGCGCGCATCGTGCTCGAACGGTGACCGAGCAACGTCAGGATGCCTCTCCCATCCGGCTTCAGCGGCGACAGGGCGGCGCCCAAGCGCACTGGCGCAGTGCACCTCGAACTGCTGAAAAACCGGGCCGCTTCGACAACCTGTCAGCCGCAACCGGTCCGGCTCGGGCAGCCAACCCCTCGGTTCCTCGGGCGATGAATGCGGTGGTGATGACAATGTCGTGGAAGAGGGTCCGCGCGGCGCTGCAGGGCCGGACCTTCCTCGGCTCGGCAATAACCGGCGTTCCGTGGGCCGGCATCGCTTTGGCCGGGTAGTACGAGATGGAATCGATAGGCGCCCGGGCGACGTCACCATGAGTTTCTTCCGCAAAAAAAGCCTCGGAAGGGGTTTCTTTCCTCTCATGGGCACGGACAGCATTCGCAGAATTGCAGGTGCATGGGTGCAGCCAGTGCTCGTATCCTTTCCGCTGATCGCTCTGGTCACAATTTTGGACGTGGAGGTGTACCGGCACGCAGACGAAAACGCCGGCATCTATCGGGGCATTGCAGCGCTGCTCTCGGCCGGCATTTTGGCCGCCACCGGCGTTGGCGCGTGGCGCGAACGAAAGTTAGCCGAGACGACGTCGCAGATGCTGCAAGCGCAGAAGATTCTGCTGCGCAGCCAGGAGCAGTACCGACAGGTCGAGCACAAGCAAGTCGAAGAGGCTCTGGCGCGCGCGAACCAGGAGTTGATCGAGAAGCAATATGCGGTCGACCAGGCCGCCATCGTCGCCATCACCGATACCAAAGGGCGCATCACTTACGCCAACGACAATTTCTGCCGGATCAGCGGCTATACCCGCGAGGAGCTGCTCGGAGCGAACCATCGCATTGTGAAATCCGGCGCCCATTCCAAGAAATTCTTTCGCGATATGTACCGCCGTATCGCTACCGGCCAGGTTTGGCGCGGCGAGTTGTGCAACAAAGCAAAGGATGGTTCGCTTTATTGGGTCGACACGACAATCGTGCCGCAATTCGGTCCGGCCGGTAAGCCAATCGCCTACATGGCAATCCGCATCGACATCACCGAGCGCCGGCTGGCGGAAGAAGAACGCGATCGCAGCCAAAAGTTTCTCAACACCATCCTCGAACATGTGCCCGTGCCGATTTATGTGAAAGACGCCAAGGATCTCAGATACATTCTGATCAACCGCGCCGGTGAGAAACACTGGGGCAGCGGTCGCGGCGAAATGATCGGCAAGACGGCGCAAGAAATTTACCCGAAGAAGGAAGGCGATTTGATCGCCGCTCGCGATGAGCTGGTGGCTGCGTTCTCAGCATATGCTGGTCGATGAACGTCAAATTGATATACCCAGCAACGGTGTACGAAACATCGTCTCCAAAAAGCTCGTGGTCTCCGACGACGATGGGACCGCGCGATATTTGGTCAGCGTTGTAGAAGACGTGACCGAACGCCGGCGTTCGGAGGAACAGATTGCTTACTTGGCCCGGCACGACGCGCTGACCGGCATCGCCAACCGAGCGGTGTTGCGCGAGAAGCTGGACGAGGCCGCGGCACGCCTACGGGAGCGTCGCGAGCCGTTCGCCGTTCTCATGCTGGATCTCGATGGGTTCAAATTTACCAACGATACGCTGGGGCACGCCGCTGGAGATCAACTCCTCAAGGAACTTGCCCATCGCTTGCAATCATCGCTGACCGAGACCGAAACGGTGGCCCGGCTCGGCGGCGACGAGTTTGCGATCATTCAAACCGGCGAGAACCAGCGCGAGCGAGCGATCGCTCTGGCGCTGAAGGTCCTGGACATCGTCGCCCGGCCGTTCGATCTCGACGGTCACAACGTGACCGTCGGAACGAGCATCGGCATCGCGCTTGCGCCCGATAACGGCACCGAACCCGGCGAACTGTTGAAGAAGGCCGACCTCGCACTCTACCAAGTCAAAGCCGAAGGCCGGAACGATTTCAATTTCTTCGACGAGGAGATGAGCAAAGACGCCACGGTGCGGCACCGGCTGCTCAACGACTTGCGCGCGGCCGTGTCGCGCAAGGAATTCGAGCTGTTTTATCAGCCGGTCATCGACGCCAAGACGGAGCGGCCGTGCGGCGCCGAAGCCCTCGTCAGGTGGCGCCATCCGGTCGAGGGGCTCATCTCTCCCGATCGCTTCATCTGGCTGGCCGAAGAATCCGGACTTATGGAGCCGCTCGGCGAATGGATATTGGAGCGAGCCTGTAGAGACGCTGCGTCATGGCCCGGAAATATCAAGCTTGCGGTCAATCTTTCGGCTGCGCAATTCCGATCCGGCGCGCTGTTCGACGTCATATTGTGCGCGCTGGTGGAGTCGGGACTTCCTCCCGAACGATTGGAGTTGGAAATCACCGAATCCGTCCTGCTGCAAGACAACGAAAGTCACGGCGTCATGATTCGGCAGCTCAAGAATATCGGCGTCTCGATTGTTCTCGACGATTTCGGGACCGGCTACTCATCGCTCAATTACCTGACGAAATTCCCATTCGACAGGATCAAGATCGACAAGTCGTTCACGCAGGGACTGCTGGACCGCACCGATTGCGCGGCGGTGGTGGCGTCTGTTCTCACGCTCGCCCGCGGCCTTGACATGTCGGTGACCGCCGAAGGCGTCGAGACCAAGGAGCAGTTCGAGCTGTTGCGCGCCGCGGGCGTCAATCACATCCAGGGTTACCTGTTCGGCCGGCCGGTTCCGATTGGCGAACTGGATTTTTTCGCCCTCGGACAAGAAGCCCAAGCAGGAGAGGCCGCGTAATCTGAAGTCGACCGTATCGCCTGACGGCTGACGAAGCGGTTACCGAGAAAAAGCAGATGATCGGTGCCAACGAGAACCTGATCGGTCAGCTCGAACAAGTCATTGCCGGAAACGATATCGGGCATCGCGCCGAGATGTTGCGACGGGTGACCGACCTTTTCGTCACGGGGTCGGGTAAATTATCCGAAGAGCAGATAGCCCTGTTCGACGACGTCATGGGCCGTCTTGTCGACCATATTGGAATTTCGGCGCGCGCCGCGTTTGGGCATGTTCTGGCGAAGCTTCCCGACGCGCCTCCCGTGGTCGTCCGCCGGCTGGCGCTGGACGACGCGATCGACGTCGCCGGGCCGATCCTGTCGCACTCTGTGCGGGTCGACGATTTGACGCTTGTCGAGGGCGCGAAAACCAAGAGCCAAGCGCACCTCCTTGCCATTTCGCATCGCAAGACCCTGACCGAGCCGGTGACCGACGTCCTCGTCGACCGCGGCGACCGGAAGGTCGTTTTGAGCACCGCGGGAAATCCCGGCGCGGCGTTTTCCGAATTCGGCTATTCGACGCTTGTCGAGCGTTCTTCGGACGACGGTGATCTCGCCATACGCATTTGGGTGCGTCCCGAAATTCCCCGGCAGCATCTGCTGAAATTGTTCGCCGACGCCTCGGAGGCGGTCAAGCGTGAGCTCACGAAAAACGATCCCCGTAGAGCCGGTCTCATTCTGGAACTCGTTGCGCAGGCGACGAACCAGTTGCAAACGCAGACGCGGGAAAAATCCGCGGATTACGCCGCCGCTCAGGCCTGCGTTCAGTCGCTGTACGAGACGGGCCATCTCGGCGACACCCAACTTGCCGAATTTGCGTGTGCGGGAAAATTCGAAGAGACGACCGTTGCGCTGGCCATGCTTTGCGATCTGTCCGTTGGTCTGATCGAACGCGCCTTCGTTGACGGGCGTTCGGAGCAAATCCTCGTTCTGGCCAAGGCCGCCGGGCTGACGTGGCAAACCACCAGGGCCATCCTGCTGCTCCAGGCCGACGCAAAGACCATCCCGACGCAAGAATTCGATCAGCATTTCGAGACATTTGTGCGGATCAAGGCGGACACTGCGGAAAAGGCGATGAAGTTCTATCGCATGCGCGAGCGCGCCCGGACGACGCCTTGACCTCGTGAAGTCCGCTTGTCGGAATCAATTTGCCGGAAACAATCGGGCCAGCGCAGCATGACGCTGGCGCAACAAGGCCGCCCCCTCGCCCCGCGAGGTGGACGGCCTTCGCGACATTTCTCGCGTGATCAGCCCTGGGAGGATGGCTGAGACGACGGGCCCTGCGGACCCTGTGAGCTTGCATCGTGAGCGCGGTTGCGGCGTTCGGCCATGAACGCATCGAACTCGGTCTTGTCCTTGGCGAACCGCAGCCGATCCAGAAAGTCGCGGAATTCGCGCTGCTCCTCCTCGAGGCGGCGCAGCGTTTCGCTGCGGTATTCGTCAAAGGCGCGGTTGCCGCTCGACGGCGGGGTCCCCCACCAATCTCCGCCGCTCCGCATGCTGTCCATTTTGGTGCGCACGCGGTCCATTTTCTCCTGCATGCGGTCCATTTTGCTCTGCCAGCGGCTCATGCCGTGATGAGACCAACAACCCATTCGTCCGCTCCCGATCAAGAAGGCGAGGATGACAAGCCCCAACGGCCACCACGCGACAAAACCAAGAATCATGAGCGCGATCCAAGCGGGCTTTCCGAGTTCGTCGAGCTTTGCTGCGATAGGCATGGGAGACCTCACGTGTGAATGTAAATAACATTTACATTCACTATTTTCGTTGTCAAGGGGGAGGCCGCACAAGATCGAACGGCGAGGTCGGCCAATGAACGAGGCCGATGGTTGCCTAGCCCGGGCGCTCGGTTTGCGCGCCGGGCAAGCCGAGACCGCGCAGATAAACAAGCACACCGGCCTCCAGCAGTTCCTCGGGCGACATCGGCAACGACCGCCGCGCCGCATCGCCGCGCCCGAACAGCGAAGCAATGCCGTGCGACATCGCCCAGATATGGAGCGCCAGCATCAGGGCCGGTGGCCTGCCCTGGGGCGGCATTTGAGCGCAGAGCCTTTCCGCGGCGCCGCGCAACACCGCGAAGGCGCGATCGCCCGCCTGGCGCAGTTCCGGGCTGATATCGGGCGGAACACCCGCCTCGAACATCGCCGAATAAAGCGCCGGTTCGGTCCGTGCGAATGCCAGATAGGACTTTCCCAGCCGATCCAGCGCCGCGTAGACGTCCGGCCGGCCGTCGTCCCAGGCCCGGGTGAGAAGCGCCTCGAATTGCTCGAAACCGCGGAGCGCGACGCTCGCCATGAGTTCGTCGCGGTCGCGGAAGTGGCGATATGGCGCCGCTGGGCTGACGCCGGCCCACCGCGCCGCTTCGGCGAAAGTAAAGCCTGCCGGCCCCTTTTGCGCGATCAGTTCGAGCGCAGCGCGAATCAGCGCCTCTTTGAGATTGCCGTGATGATAGCCGCGCGGCCCGCTCCGATCGTCTTTCGACCAAGTCATGTAAATAGCTTTTACATCAAGCGGCCAGCGACGTCGATGTGCCGCGCCGCTCAGACCGACCGGCTGCGGGGTGACACCAGCGGCAACCGATCGAACAAGGTCGGGCCGCCGGGTTGCGCTCCTTCGATCGAGAGGAGGCGTAGCTTCGTGGCGACGCCTCCGGGCGCGGAAAAACCGCCGGCCTTACCGCGGGCGGCCAGCACACGGTGGCAGGGCACGATGATCGGATACGGATTTTGTCCGAGTGCGTGACCGACATCGCGCGCCAGCGCGGGATCACCCAGCCGCCGGGCGATCTCGCCATAAGCCATCGTCGAACCCGCGGGGATCGTCCGCGCCACCGCGTAGACCCGGCGTTGGAAGTCCGACAGGCCCTCGGTATCAAGGGCGACGCGGCTCAGATCCCTCGGCTCGCCCGCAAGCAAGCTGACGATGCCGTCGATCGCGCGCTGGATCTCGTCCGTCGGCAAGGCTTCGCGCGCCGCAGGATAACGGCGGACAACGCGAGCGCGCGTCGCGCGCCCATCGGTCCCGGGTAGCTGCACACCGGCAACGCCACGCTCGCTCCAAACGATCCCGCAGCAGCCGATCGCAGTATCAAACAAGGCAAAGTCGAGGACCGCTATCGTCATGCAGCCAATATAATGCACGCTGCCATCACCTGCCGACCCGAAATCTGCAACGACGGGGCTCGTCGCGAACCTAGTGTGGCGGTTCAGAAGTCCGCATCATTCTCGCCGCAACCCCGTTATGCGGACTTCTGAACCAAAGCCACACTAGATCAATAAGCTGCCAGTGTCCTTCAATTCCGAAGTTCGCAAACGAGGATGCCGCGCAATGATGCGAACTTCGGAATCGGGACACTAGGACTGGCCCGCTTCCTGATCCGCCTTCATGGCGATGCGCAGCGGCTTGGGGATCGGCCGCGCCCGGCCGCCGCTGATGAAGGCGACGCGCACCCGCGCTTCGACCAGAAGCTCATCGCCGCGCATGACGCGTTGGAGCACGGTGGTCGACGCGCCCTTCACCACCTCGGGCTCGGTGACAATGTCGAGCACGTCGTCCATGCGCGCCGGCTTGAAGAAGTCGAGCGTCATCGAGCGCACCACGAAGGCAAATCCCGGCGCCTCCTTTTCGGTCTCCTCGAACAGCGCGCGATGATCGGCGCCGATGAGCCGCAGATAATTGGTCCGCCCCCGCTCCATGTAGCGCAGATAATTGGCGTGATAGACGATGCCGGTGAAATCGGTGTCCTCGTAATAGACGCGCACGGTGAGCACGTGGCGGCCGTCGCGGATTTCACCGTCGAGGGGAACACGATGTGGATCAATCATTCGATGTAATGATAGATGGGAAACAGATCGGATTTGGCCTTGTCCGAGAGGACGATTCGCAAGCCCGCCAACTATTTGACCTTCGAACGTCGCGCGTCGCGGAGAAATTCGTCAAAGTTCCACTCTGAGACACGTCCGGCGGCAACATCCTCCATGCCTTCGGAAATTTGCTCCTTGAGCGCACGAAACTTTTCTGCCTGCTCCAGCAAGTACGCAACCGCAGGCTCCCGCATGTCCTCGGGAAGCAGATCGAGGGCCGCAGCCGCCTTTTCCGTCGTCGTTTTCATAATTCAATATTATCACTTCAGCCCCAATGAGCCAACGCCCTGTCTCTATCTCCAAGGCACTCGCTCCGCGATCGCGTGTTCCCAGTTCTGCCCGTCGAAGTGCTGCGGCTTGATGGTGGCTATATCCACGCTATCCAGGCAGCGCACGTTGACGTCGATCTTATCGGGATCCGAGCGCGGGACGTAGAAGGGGTGGATGCCGCATGTCACGCAAAATATATGTCGCGCCGTGCCGGTATTGAACCGGTAGGTCGTCATCGCGTCGGCGCCGCTGAGCAGCTCAAACTGCTCCGGCGGCACGATGAGATGCAAAAAGCCCTTCTTGGTACAGATCGAGCAATTGCATTCGGTGACGCGCGTAAGATCGCCCGTCACGCGGAACTGCACGCGACCGCAATGGCAGCCGCCTTGGTAGGTTTGCATGGTGTCAATCGTCCTCTTCCGACGCGAACAACCCGAATTGCGCCGGATCGCGCGCGGGTTCGGCGAGACCGAGATGCCGGAAGGCGTGGCTGGTAATGAGTCGCCCACGGGGCGTGCGCTGCAGGAAGCCGCACTGGATCAGATAAGGCTCGATAATGTCCTCGATGGCGTCGCGCGGCTCGGACAACGCGGCGGCGAGCGTCTCCACGCCGACCGGACCGCCGCCGTAATTCATCGCGATGGTTTTGAGATAGCGGCGGTCCATATCGTCCAGACCCGCCGCATCGACTTCGAGTGCGGCCAACGCCTTGTCGGCGACGGCGCGGTCAATGGCGGGCGCACCGGCGACCGAAGCAAAGTCGCGCACCCGACGCAGCAGGCGCCCGGCGATACGCGGCGTGCCGCGCGCGCGCCGCGCGATTTCGTTCGAGCCGTCGGCAGTCATGCCGATACCCAGCACGCGGGCGCCGCGATTGACGATCTCTTCGAGTTCCGCCACCGAATAGAAATTCAGCCGTACCGGAATGCCGAAGCGGTCGCGCAGCGGATTGGTCAGAAGGCCGGCACGCGTCGTTGCACCGACCAGCGTGAACCTGGCGAGGTCAATCTTCACCGAACGGGCCGCCGGCCCCTCGCCGATGATGAGATCGAGCTGAAAGTCTTCCATGGCGGGATAAAGAATTTCCTCGACCGCCGGATTGAGCCGGTGAATTTCGTCGATGAAGAGCACGTCGCGGTCTTCCAGATTGGTGAGAAGCGCCGCGAGATCGCCGGCCTTGGCGATCACCGGTCCCGATGTGGCGCGAAAACCGACGCCCAGCTCGCGCGCCACGATCTGCGCCAGCGTAGTCTTGCCCAAGCCGGGCGGCCCGACGAACAGCACGTGATCGAGGGCCTCGCGCCGTCCCCGTGCAGCCTCGATAAAGATGGCAAGGTTTTTCCGCGCCTGCTCCTGGCCGATGAATTCCGACAGCCGTTGCGGACGCAAACTTGCCTCCGCCGCGTCTTCCTCGCGGCGTTCAGCGTCTACAAGTTTGCGTTTGGGGCTGCTGCTCACCCTTCCGATCCCCGCGATATTTGTTGGGCAGGAGATCGCCGATTTGCACCACCGCCGGCAACTTTCCATTCGGCACGATCACGCGCGCCTTCGGATCGTAATCGAAGATCAGTTCGCGGCACGCGCCGCACGGCGACACCACGGCGATCGTCTGGTCCTTTTCTTCCGGCGGCGGATGTCGCACCGCGACAATGGTATCGATCCCTGCATCGCCGAGATCGACAAAGGCCCGTCCGAGCGCGACTGCTTCGGCGCACACCGCCATGCGGCCGAGATAGGCATCGAGATTGACTCCGGCAAAGATTTTGCCGGAGCGCGTGCGCAATGCCGCTCCGACCTCCTGCCAGTCGTTGCGATAGCGCCGCTTGATCGCCGCCGTCGCGGCCGCGATCAACTCGACGTCAGCTTTCTTGAGTTTCGCAGGCCGCTTCACTTCGCGAGTTCCTTGAGCCCGAGCCGGATCAGAGTCGTCGTTTCCGCCCCCTCGCCCGCCGAACGCGCCGCCGCGGCTATCGCGGCAGCGGCCTGCGGCTGACCATAACCGAGATTGACCAGCGCGGAGACGGCGTCGCTGACCGGCTGCGGCGCCCGCTTCTCGTCGAGTGCGCCGGACAACCGCACCAGCGCCGGATCAACGTCGGTATAGGCCGGCGCCTTGTCCTTGAGTTCGGTGACGATGCGTTCGGCGACTTTAGGGTCCGACACCGGGCGTGCGCGCCACCATGGCCTTATCGCGCATCGCGATGGCGGAAGCGAGGTCGGCGGGCTTGAGCGTGCCGAGCACGGCGAGCGCGACCTTGGTGCCGACGCCTTGCACGGTCTGCAACAGCCGGAACCATTCGCGCTCGATGCCGGTCGTAAAGCCGAACAAACGAATCTGATCCTCGCGCACGTGCGTTTCGATCGACAGCACCGCCGGCTCGCCTACGCCCGGCAACTCCTGAAGGGTGCGCGCCGAGCAATGAACCAGATAGCCGACGCCATTGACGTCGATGATCACGGAATCTTCGCCGTAGCTGTCGATGATGCCTTTGAGCTTGCCGATCATCGCGCCGCCACCTTCAGCGCCGCATGCAGCGCGACACTCTGGCGGTGGTGCGCGTGCGTCACCGCAATCGCCAGCGCGTCGGCCGCGTCGTCGGACGACGGGTCGGCCTTCGGCAACAAGACGCCGATCATCATGCGGACTTGCGTCTTGTCGCCGTGTCCGGCGCCGACGATGCTCTTCTTGACGAGGTTCGGGGCATACTCGGCGACCGGCACCCCGGCCCTCGCCGGCACCACCATGGCGATGCCGCGCGCCTGGCCGAGCTTGAGTGTCGCCTTGGCATCCTTGTTGACGAACGTTGCCTCGACGGCCGCCTCGTCGGGGCGAAATTCGTCGAGAATGCGCATCAGGCCGTCGTGAATCGCAAGCAGCCGCAGCGCAAGCGCGTCGCGATCGTTGGTCGTCACCGAGCCGCAGCCGAGAAACGCAAGCCGATTGCCGGCGATCTCGACGATACCCCAGCCGGTACGCCGGAGCCCCGGATCGATGCCGAGAATGCGAATCGGATGTGCGACCATGGCGCCGTTGATAGCATTTTTGGTCGAGCATGATCGTTTCGGAAAGCCGGTTCCCGTCCTCGAGACCACGCTTTGCCGGCCGCCCCGATGGGGAAGAAATCGCCGCCTCGCTCACAGATCGCTCGCGGGCCGCCGGATGCCCTGATAAGCAGGCGTACCAACGGTTTACCTGCCAGCGGACGGACATGACCCCGGGTCTCGGCTTCGCGTTCGGCGCCATGATCTGCTTCGGCGTCAGCGATCTCATCTATAAGCGCGGAGCGGCGGCCGGCATCGACGCGGGCGAATTCGTCATGCTGCAGGCCTGGGTGTTCTGCCCCGGCGTTACGCTCTATGCGTGGCTGACCGGCACGCTCGATCCGCAGCTGACGGCGCTGTGGGGATCGCTGGCCGGATTGTTCCTGTTCGTCGCCATGTACAACTTCGCCCGCAGTCTCCGAGGCGGCGCGGTGAGCACCAATGCGCCCATCTTCCGGCTGAACTTCACCCTCACCGCGGCGCTCGCCATCGCTTTGCTCGGTGAGCCGCTGACGCTCACGAAGGCTGTCGCACTTGGGTGCGCGCTGGTCGCCGTCTGGTTGCTGCTTGCGGAGCCCGGAAAGGCAGAAGGCGAGACCGACCTCGGCTCGCTGATCCGCGTGCTGATCGCAACCGTGGCGATCGCCTTCACCAATCTCTTCTACAAGATAGGCTTGCTGCACGGCGCAGTGCCGGAGACGATGGTCGCTGCGCAAGCCTGGACCTTCTGCTCGCTGGCGACGCTGCTGCGTTGGCTGAGCGAGCGGCGTATTCGCATCACGGTGGGGGCGTGGCGCTATTCCACGCTTGCCGCGCTGGCGCTGGCCGGCGCCTTCGTGCTGCTGATGCACGGGCTCGCTATCGGACCGGCCAGCGTGCTGGTTCCGGTGGCGAACATGAGCTTCGTCTTCAGCGCCTTGATCGCCGCGATGATGTTCCACGAAACCCTGAATACAAGAAAGCGGATCGGCCTCATGGTCGCCGCCGCGGCGCTGGCGCTGTTTGCCGTGAGCTAAACTCGTTGGAACGGAGCATGATCTTTTCGGAAGGCGCGTCCATCCCGGATCAAGTCCGGGGTTCAGGCTTTTCCGGATCATTCTCTACGCGCTCATCCTTTGCACGAGCGCGTCCGAGATCTCGAAATTCGCATAGACGTTCTGAACATCGTCGTGATCGTTCAAGTTCTCGATGAGCTTTAAGAGCTTCTCGCCCTGCTCGTCGTCGACCGCGACCGTGTTCTGCGGCCGCCACACCAGCGAGGCCTTGCGCGGCTCGCCGAATTTGGCTTCGAGCGCCTTGGCGACGGAACCGAAACGATCCTGCGCGACGTAGATTTCGTGGCCGTTCTCGCTCGAGACGACGTCGTCGGCGCCGGCCTCCAGCGCCGCTTCGAACATCGCATCGGCGCCCGCGACCTTGGCGTCGTATTCGATGACGCCGACGTGGTCGAACATGAACGAGACCGCGCCGGTCTCGGCGAGGTTGCCGCCCATCTTGGTGAAGGTCGCACGCACTTCGCCGGCGGTGCGGTTCCTGTTGTCGGTCAAAACCTCGACGATGACCGCGACCCCGCCCGGCCCGTAGCCTTCGTAGCGGATTTCGTCGTAGCTCGCGGTGTCGGGCCCCGATGCCTTCTTGATGGCGCGCTCGATATTGTCCTTCGGCATGTTCTCGGCGCGCGCCGCGATGATCGCGGCGCGCAGCCGCGGATTCATGTCGGGGTCGGGCAGACCGAGCTTGGCGGAGACGGTGATTTCGCGCGCGAGCTTGCCGAACAGCTTGGATTTCACCGCATCCTGCCGCCCCTTGCGGTGCATGATGTTCTTGAACTGTGAATGTCCGGCCATGGTCGTTCCAAGCAGAGTTTCAGAAAAACGGGGCGCGTTATAAGCCGCCGCTACGGCAAAATCCAGAAAGCCGAGGCGTCGAAAAGTCCCGCCCGCAAGCCGCAGCGGAACTACGCCCAGAAGGCCGGCGTCGCCTGGTCAAGACAGCCGCCAAGCCGCACCCCGGCGACGCGCGACGCAAGACCCGTCGCCGGGTCGGTTTCGACGGCGACGGCACAGAGCGTTGCCGGCCCCGTCGCCGCCTCGAATCGCGACGAGGAAATGCGGCGCACGAAGCGCAGGAGCGGTTCCTCCTTGCCCATGCCGATGACCGAATCGTAGTCGCCGGTCATGCCGACGTCGCTGACGAAAGCGGTGCCGCCCGGAAGCACGCGCTGATCCGCCGTCGGCGCATGGGTATGGGTGCCGACCACAAGGCTGGTGCGGCCATCGCAGAAGTAGCCCATGGCCTGTTTCTCGCTGGTCGCTTCGGCGTGCATGTCCACGATAATGGCGTCGGCGCCGGTGTGTAGCGGGCAGGCCGCAAGCTCCCGCTCGATCGCCGCGAAAGGATCGTCGAGCGGGTCCATGAACGTGCGGCCCATGACGTTGACGACGAGGGCGCGCGCGCCGTTCTTCGCCTCGATCATCGCCGCGCCGCGGCCCGGTGTTCCTGATGGATAATTGATCGGCCTGATCAAGCGCGGGGCGCGCTCGATGAAGACGAGCGCCTCCTTCTGGTCCCAGGCGTGATTGCCGAGTGTGATGGCGTCGGCGCCGGCATCGACGAGTTCGCGGTAGATCGCCTCGGTGATACCGAAACCGCCCGCGGCATTCTCGCCGTTGACCACCACGAGATCGAGCTTCCAGTCGCGCACGAGGCCGGGCAATCGCTCGTAGACGACGGTGCGCCCGCTACGGCCGACGACATCGCCGACGAACAAAATCCGCATTCTCAACTGCCTCGCAAATCGATGACCTCGCGCTCGGTTAGCACAAGATCGAGCGGCGCGTCGCGGGGCGTGACGGGGACTGTGGGAACTTCCTGGGCGGCGAAGGCAAGCCCGACAGCCGTCACCGGCTTGCGCGAGCGCAGATACGCGATGGTTCGGTCGTAATAGCCGGCGCCGTAACCGATGCGATGACCCACGCGATCAAACGCCAGAAGCGGCACCAGCAAGATGTCCGGCTCCACTTCGGCCGCCTCCGGCTTCGGTTCGCGAATCCCCCAGACACCCGAGCCAAGCGATTCGCCCCAGGCCCATGTGCGCATGACGAGCGGCTTGCCGCGGCCGGCGACGACGGGCAAAGCGAGCCCCACGCCCTGCTCCGCAAGCTTGCGCATCAGCGGCAGCGGATTGATCTCGCTTTTGAGCGGCATGAAGCCGGAGACGATCACGTCCGGTGCGAGCGGCAGCGGAAATGGTCGCGCGGCGATCGCGTCCGCAGCCGCCTGGCGCTCGTCCGCCGGCATCGCATCGCGACGCGCGACGGCCTCGCCGCGAAGGGCGGACTTTAAATCCTCGATGGGAGTTGACGAACTCGTTGAAGAAATCATCGATGGTAAGTGCGGAGCCGCGATGGCCGTAGGAGCTCTGATCCCGGGAACCTACATAAGTAGGTGGGCGCCATGTGTCCGAACCCAGGGGTCCGGCAGGGACAGCTCCCGTCAGGATCGTAAGGCCCCGGGGATTTGTCTCCTACGCACCCCACAGCCCCGCCCTCATAATGTAGTGCGCAATGCGTCCCCGCGCCAATCTTCGTTTGCTCTCTCACTCACACCCGAGTGGAGGTGTATAGTGAATGGCGGCGAAGTCGGCTGCTTTGTTCGCGTCACGGCAGCCTGTGCGTGTGCACCACGAACTGTCCGGCCTGCGGAGGAGGTTCATGGAGTTGAACATGCGACTGCCCATATTGCTTGCCGCGTCGGTTTTAACTGCGGCATCCGTGACGGTCCTGCCGTACCACGCCTTTGCGGATGCATGCAGCGGGCACGAACTGCTCTCGGCGCCACGCCCGGAGACGAGTTGCCAGAACTTGGCATCCCAGATCTTCATATCGCCCGACAAGAAGACCCATGCCTCGGTGCTTCCCGCAGACGTCAGTCTTTACGCCACGCCCGATTTGGAAAGCCGCGTCGTCATCCGCTCCAGCGCCGGCGACACGCTGACCTCGCAGGATTATTCGTCGCCGCGCGGGACCAACGGTTATTACGTCTTCTCGGCACAATGGTCGCCCGACTCGCAATTCTTCGTTTTCAGCCTGGTGTCTTCGGGCGGCCATTCGCCGTGGTCGTTTCCGATCAAGGTAAATGACCTCGAAAAGAATCTGTTCGCCGACGTCAGCGAGATGATCGGCGGCAGTCCGACGGTGTCGGGAGTCTTCAGGTTTTCCGGACCGCACATCTTGGTTGCCAGCACCTGGAAGCAACCCGGAGATATGGACCACAAGGTTCCGGTCAGCGTCGACCTTGAAGCGGCATTCGCAAAGCTGAAGCCGTCGGCGAATTAGCGATCGCCGATCAAGTCATCGAATAAGGCTGGCCACTTCGGCATGGCCCGAAAGAAAGGATCACGTTTTAATCGCTGACGGGCGCTTTCGGGGCGAAGCGATGATCCGACTGGGACATCCGCGACGGTTTCGCGGAACGGCTTTTATGGAATAAGCGCTGCGACGATCCTCACTCAGGCTTGATGTTGGCCGCCCGGATCACCTTGCCCCACTTCTCGGTTTCGTCGGCTACGAGCTTGCCGAAATCATCGGGCGAGCCCGCAATCGTCGTGCCACCCAAATCGGCGAGCCGGCCCTTCATCGTCGCGTCGGCAAGGCCCGCGTTAATTTCTTTATTGATTTTGTCGATGAACTCGGCAGGCGTGCCCTTGCGCGCAGATATGCCGTACCACGAGCTCACCTCGTAACCCGGCACGAACTCGCCCACGGTAGGCACGTCGGGCAGCGCCGCCGAGCGCGTCGCCGTGGTCACCGCCAGCGCGCGCAGCTTCCCAGTCCTTACAAACTCAATTGCCGCTGGCATTGTCGCGAACGAGACCTGCACCTGTCCGCCAATCAAATCCGTGAGCGAAGGCGCCGAGCCCTTGTACGCGACGTGAACCATGTCGACGCCGGTCATCATCTTGAACAGTTCGCCGGATAAATGGACCGTCGTGCCGACGCCGGGAGACGCAAAATTGATTTTGCCCGGATTGGCTTTGGCGTAAGCAATGAACTCCCGCACCGTTCGGGCCGGAACGGATGGATTGACTACCATGACGTCCGGTATACGTATGATGCCCGCAATCGGTGCAAAGTCGCGGATAAAGTTGAAATTAAGCTTTTCATAAAGCGTTGCGTTGATCGCGGCCGTCGGCGGGACAAAGAGCAGCGTGTAACCGTCAGGCGCCGCATTCACGACGGCTTCGGTGGCGATGTTCGTGGCGGCACCCGGCCGGTTCTCGACGACGATCGGTTGGCCAAGATGCTCCGACAACCATTGTCCGACTAAACGTGCGGTTATGTCGTTGCCGCCGCCGGGAGCAAAGCCCACGACCAAGCGCACCGGCCGGGTCGGATAACCCTCCGCCCTGGCGGTACGAGATAACGTCGGCAGAGCAGCGATACCCGCTGCAAGATGCAGGAACGTTCGGCGGGGAAGTTTCATCGTTTCCCTCCCAGAAAGCCGCGATGTAGTTCCGCGGAAGGCGCACGGCGTGTGCCAATAGTCTGGCAACGCGACCAGATTGCCGCGCTGCCGCCGCCGGATTCGAATTTGCCAGCAATCACTGGCTCGGAGCTTGCTGCGTTCGCTTTGCGGCATCCGTCACAACCTGATAGGCCTCGCGGAGTGCCGGCTTCGTCTTGGAAACGTCTTCGCCAACGCTAGAGAGGATGTGCATCATCTCCGCCTGCTCGTTTTTCGGCAGGCTGATGAGTTCGCCGCCGTTGTTCAGCCAGGCCTTGCGCTGTTCCTGATACATCTTGAGTGCCGGTGCGTTGATCGCCAGCGACTCCGACAGACCGTCCCGGTCAACGATCTGCTGCAGGTCTTTTGGCAGCGAATCGTACCATTTCTTGCTCACTTCAAGGATGATGAAGATGGCCGGCTGGTTTGTCTCGACGACGTATTTCGCCGCATCGTGGAAGTGCATGTTGACGAAGACGCCAATGCCGGCGACCGCGCCGTCGATAGCGCCCTGCTGGATTGCCGGGAGTACGTCCCCCAAAGTCATCGCCACGGGCGTCGCACCAAGCCGTTCAAATGCCGTGGATTGGAACTGTGAGGCAAAGATCCTGATTTTCTTGCCCTTGAAATCGACGAGATGACGGATCGGCGTTCTCGACAGGATGCACGATGGCTGGGCGATGTAGAGCCCAACGCCATGCAAGCCCTTGTCGGCGCCAAGCCCAAGCATCAGCTTGAGCACCGCCGGATCGGCGGCCACACGCTGTCCATGTTCCAGGGAATCGACCAGGCCAGGCGCAGCCATTACCTCGAAGCGTTCGTCGACGCCGACAAAAAATTCCGGCGGTATGTTGGCCGCCTGGATAGCGCCGAACTGGGTGCCTTCGATCTGCCGCGGGATCGACCCCAATTGGCTTGCTGGATACACCTCCGCCTTGATGCGGCCGCCAGAATCGCGTTCGACCGCCGCCGCGAAATTCTTGGTAAACAAGTGCGGCGTATCATTGAGAGTTGGAAGCGTAATCTTCATCACGTAGGTTTTGTCTTGGGCGTCCGCCGCTCCGAACGTTAGTGTGAGTGACAAGACGAATGCAGCAGCGGCGAACGCTGCCTGCGCAAGCAGTCCAGGTTTGTCGGCGTGCATATACGAAAAGTGTATGCTGGAGCGTTTCATGGCATTACCCCACGAGCTTGAGTGCCCCCCGCATGTGCGGAAGGGGTGCGCGAACAAACGTCGAAATATTTTCGAATTGCTCGCCCGCCGGAGGCATCAGCGCTGCCGTTGATTTTGCAGGACGTCGGCCGGTCCCGCTGGCAGCTCTACGGCAAGACTACACCAATTCCGGTCGCGAGTGGAGGGCTGGGAGGTCGCCCAATGGCTCACAGTGGTGGGTCGCATTTTGACGACTGACTGTCGCCAACGGGGCACAGCGGACGCGCGTGAATGTAGGACCTCGACTGCCTCGGTCGTGCATGACCCATGTATGGTCCGGCCGGTTTAGCCCCTATCGAAGTGCTCGTTTGATCCAATAAGATGCCGTCTCCCTGAGCTTGGAGTCAGGCAATGCAGCGTCGCGAGTTCATCACGCTTCTTAGCCGCGCAGCCGCCGCTTGGCCGTTTGCAGCGCGCGCGCAGCAGCCGGTGGTTGGATCCCCGGGGACCACGAAGCCTGGTGACTTTGCGAACGAACTCAATTCCCTTTTGCAACAGGCCCAGGTTCTCGGCGCTCCCTTGGCCGCGGTTCAGCGCGCCATTCAGATTTCCCGCCAGCCGATTTTTCCCAAAAAAGACGCGCTCGCGGTCTTTGACATTTCACAGCCGTCGGCGAAGAAAAAATTCTACCTTTTGGATTTCAAATCAGGTCAGGTCACCGCTCATTACGCGGCTCACGGCAAAGACAATGGACCCACCGCAAGAGCCAGCAAATTCAAAGGCTTCCAGACGGATTTGGACATGGTGCCACTGGGCCCGCTCAAGACCGCTCATTCCGAAGTGATGGATCACTACAAGACGATTGTGGACCGGTACGACCGAACCGTTTATCGAAACATGATCGTCGTCGTCCTCGAGGGCGTCACCTCCTACAACAGTTATATCAACCACACTCCCCCGTTCAAATGGATCATCCACCCAAATTGGTACACGACCGCTGCTTTTCGCGCCAAAAATAACGGCGTGCTGGGGAGGAGCAACGGTTGCATCACCGTCGATCCAGTCGAAAACAACCAACTCGTCACGCGGCTTCAGGATGGAGCTCTGGTTTACGTGACGGTCGGAGATGACCCGATCGAACATTACCTGTAATCGAGCTTTCGGTCTCAAAATGAGACTTTCATGAAAACGCCGTTCGGCCGAGATCGGGGATCGTGCAATCCCATTGGCATGGTCGCCAACTAATCGATCTTGATCCCGGCCAGGCATCTCCCCGCGCTGTGCAAATCAGGCGCGGCGCGAACGCCTGGGCTACGATGAAGCCCGCTGCGAGATGCAAAAATTTGCGACGAGGAGCTTTCACGGCATCGCTCCACAAGCTTGAGTGACTTCTGCACTTGCAGAAGCGCTTCCGATTCAAGTTTGTCTTCGGATTGCTCGCCTGCCGGAGGCACAACCGCTGCCTTTCAGTTCACGGAACGTCGGCATGTCCCGCTGGCAACTGTTGAATAATGCTACAACAGTCGCCTATGCCAGCGGAAGGGGGAGCATGAAGCGGCGGGAGTTCCTTTGGATACTCGACTGGAACAGCCGCCGCATAACATGACAACGCCTACAACCATGATTGGACAGCCCACACTCGCCACTCTATCCATTCGGCCAATCTATCGAGCAACGAACGCGAGCCCGACATGACTGACACACCTGAATACACGCCGCCGGACGTCTGGGTCTGGGAAAAGCACGGCAGTCCCGACTGGCGCTATGCCAATGTCAATCGCCCTACCGCGGGTGCGACGCATGAGAAGGAGTTGGCGCGCGGAAGACATCCGCTGCAGCTCTATTCACTAGCGACGCCCAATGGCGTCAAGGTTACAATCATGCTGGAGGAATTGCTGGCCGCCGGTCACAGCGGAGCGGAATATGACGCTTGGCTTATCCGGATCGGTGAGGGCAACCAGTTTGGCAGCGGATTTGTCGGGGTGAACCCGAATTCCAAAATCCCGGCGCTCATGGACTATAGCCAACAGACGCCGCAACGCGTGTTCGAATCCGGTGCGATCCTGCTCTACCTGGCGGATAAATTCGGCACCTTTCTGCCAAAGGATCGCGGCAAGCGCACCGAGGCGCTGAACTGGCTGTTCTGGCAGATGGGTTCAACGCCCTATGTCGGCGGCGGCTTCGGGCATTTCTATGCCTATGCTCCGGTGAAGATCAAATACGCCATCGACCGTTTTACGATGGAGGTGAAGCGCCAGCTCGACGTGCTCGACCGGCAGCTTGCGGATAATCAGTTCATCGCCGGCGACGAATATACGATCGCCGACATGGCTATCTGGCCGTGGTACGGCAACGGTATGGTGAACGGCGCCTCATACAACGACCCGCGCAAGTTCCTGCAGACGCACGAATATAAAAACCTGACGCGCTGGACGAAAGAAATCGGCGAACGCCCGGCCGTCAGGCGCGGGCGAATGGTCAATCGCACCAGCGGGCCGCTTGAAGAACAATTGCACGAACGACATGACGCCAGCGATTTCGAGACCAGAACGCAGGACAAGGTCGGCGCGCGCGGATAACCCCATCGCAATTCCTCATATATCAAGCCGACGATGCCAACCTCACTTCCGTCGCGTGCTGACGACGTAATCGAATGACAAAGCACAATGGCGGCTTATGGCCCATCGCAAAGCCCCAGCGGGTCGCCAATTCGGTGGCGATTGGAGGCAAAGCAGACGCGCCGCCGACATCGCCGAACCGACGCGGATGACCCTTGTGGGACCTCCGCGCTCCGTGGTTCGCATATCTGGCGCAACCTATGCGTCCTCATTCAAGCATCAGGTGGCCGTACGAAACACAGAATGATTTTGGTTCGTGGCGCGTAGCAGACGACGGCCTGACCGGTGGGATTGTTAGTTGTCGGCAGCACGCGATCCCATGGCACGGTGACCCATGTGTCGTCGATCAATGTTTCGTAGCCATCACCAGCGAGACGGGAAATTGTCCGCCGACAGTCTGCTATTGAGCAGCAAGCGGTGCCATCAGGCGCCGAAAGGCCGTTAAACCAAGGTGCAACTGAGGGGTCGGCATCCTCAGGGGGCGCTGCGACAGTACCAACTAGCGAACCAATGTAAGCAATCACCGCCAAAGCGAGGTTCAAAATTAAATGAACTGACGAAGCGGTATTGATGCGCATCGTAGTGCCCCATCGGTCAGGATGAGAGGTCAACTATCCAAAGGATGACGTTGGACACATAAGGCCACGCAGCCGCACTACACGTCTCGTGCAAGCACAGAATTTGCTTTCGAAGGCGCCTAACCTTTCGCCCTTTGACGATTTTGCCAGGCTGCCGAGCCTCTTCGGCAGGTCTTATTAGATTTTCATTTCGGGCTTCACAACGCGGTTGTAAATTCACTAAGCGGTATACATTCGGAGGGAGTTGTCCTGATGCCGCGCTCTGGAGAACGCACACGCCAGCGCATCCTTGATGCCGCCTACAAGCTTTTTCGCCGCAAGGGCTATACGCGAGTGAGCATGGACGAAATTGCCGCAACAACAACCGTCACCAAACGTACGCTCTACTATCACTTCGAGAGCAAGGATGCGCTGCTTGCTTCCATGCTCGAAGCACAACATGAATTAGCCTTGGCGGCCTTTAAGACGTTTGGCGATCGTTTATCCGGATCGCCTGAGGCAATCATCGACGCGTTCTTCCAGGACCTTGCCGCGTGGTCTGACAGGCCGCGCTGGGCTGGATCGGGCTTTACGCGTCTTGTCGTGGAGCTTGCTGACCTTCCGGGTCACCCCGCACGCGCCATTGCTCGCAGGCATAAGGCAATGCTTGAGGACCATCTTGCGGACGTATTGGCCGCAGCCGCCGTGGAATCGCCAAGAGAAAAGGCTCGCGAAATCTGGTTGCTTTCGGAAGGCGCTATCTCGTTAATCCTCATCCACGGCGACCGCCGCTACGCTGCCGCGGCGGCACTAGCAGCAAAGAGACTGATCTCATTGAATCAGCGCCAGAGGTACGGGCGACGTTGGACGAGCGACATGAAGGTTAAACGGAAGAGACCGGAATGAGTCTTGTGGTTTTGGCCGGCAGGGACGACTAAATTTCGTCAGGTTGAGGCCGAGACCCTGTTGCTTTTCAGGGCAACCCAAAATCTTGGATGGAACCGTGCGCGACGTCTGCGTTTAGCCCTTTCGATGTTCGCCGCGCTGCATCAACCCTGAGGCCCGCTATTTGTCTGCGGCGC
Source organism: uncultured Alphaproteobacteria bacterium (assembly GCA_963759705.1). Taxonomy (GTDB): domain Bacteria; phylum Pseudomonadota; class Alphaproteobacteria; order Rhizobiales; family Xanthobacteraceae; genus BOG-931. The sequence continues at coordinate 47,492 of CAVXAK010000020.1, read as the reverse complement.
AAACGATCGCACCTGGCCCATTGCGCCGGTTCCGGACAACGCAGCACTTCGATCGCTTTCCGAGAGCGAAGCGGACGTTGACTGAGCGGTGCCCACATGCCGGTTTATGAGTACACGCCCGGCGATCGGCGGCAGCATCACCCGATCGCCACACCGTTGCCGATGGTCTGATTGAGCTTTTTGGTGATGCCCTCGATGCGCTCGGCGGCGGCGTTAAGCGCTGCGGCGACCGCGGCTTGGGTGTCCTTGGCGCGATCGGCGGCTTCGACGCGCGTGTCCTGCATGGCGGCGATCTCGTCTTCCAGCCGCTTGATGCGCTGAGCCGTCTCCGAAAGTGAATCGGCAATGGTCAGCGCCGCCATCACGGTGAGGCGGGTATCGCCGATTTCACCGAATTTGGCGCGCAGCCCTTCGATGCGAGAGTCGAGGTCGCGCGCAAGATTCATTAGATGGCCCTCCTGGCCGTCCTCGCAGGCCATGCGGAATTGTCGTCCGTTGATGGTAACGCTGACCTCGGTCACATCGACAACCTTTGGCTCACTCCTCGGGTCCCAGAACGCTGCGAATGGTCTCGATCGCCTGCGCAATCCGTTGCGCGACTTCCCGGTTGGCCGTTTCGAGCACGCGGGACCGTGCCGTCGCCTGATCGAGATCGCTCGCAAGCCGCGCCCGATCGGTGCCGAGCGCGTGAACTTGGCTCGTCAGCGCCTCCTCGCTCAGATCGGCCTCGCGCCGGCGCTCCGCCGCCGCCTCCAGGGCATCGAGCGCGAGCGCGAGCCTTCGGCTCGCCATCTCGATCGAATCGGTCTCACTCATTTGGCCATCCGCTGCGGCAAGAACACGCTGCGCCATAGGCGAAAATTGTGCGACGGCAACGATTTATGAAGAGAACTTTACGTCGCATCGCGCGAGAGCGTCAACGTCTAGCGCACATCGCGCGATGTTGCCTGTGTATGACCGCTTCAGACGACGGCCGTACATTTGAACTCAGGGGCCTCGCGTGCTATCTGTCCCCCGCCCCTTCTCGTGATCGCGGCCGTTGCAAATCGAGCCGCGTGTGGCCAGTTTCATGACGATGCCGGACCGTCTTCTTGCGGCGAGCACCGCACCCGCCCACGCTCCTCGTGTCCCCGCCGTCGGCATGAATCCGAACTCTCGCGCCGAACACGATCTCATGGCGAACGCCATCCGCGCGCTCGCGATGGACGCCGTCGAACAGGCAAAATCCGGACATCCCGGACTGCCGATGGGCGCGGCCGACATCGCCACCGTACTGTTTTCGCGCTTTCTGAAATTCGATCCCGGCCGATCCGGCGTGGCCGGACCGCGACCGCTTCGTGCTGTCGGCCGGCCACGGCTCGATGCTGCTCTATGCGCTGCTCTATCTCGTCGGCTACGAAGAGGTGACGATCGACGAGATCAAACGCTTTCGCCAACTCGGCTCGCGCACGCCCGGGCACCCGGAATACGGCCACACGCCCGGCGTCGAGACGACAACCGGACCGCTCGGCCAGGGACTCGCGAGCGCTGTCGGCATGGCGATCGCCGAACGCCATCTCGCCGCGACCTTCGGCGGCGACATTGTCGATCACGCCACCTACGTGCTCGCCTCCGACGGCGACCTGATGGAAGGCATCAGCCAGGAAGCGATCGCGCTCGCCGGTCATCTGAAGCTGAAAAAGCTCATCGTGCTGTTCGACGACAACGGCATCTCGATTGACGGACCGCTGGCGCTCGCCGATTCCGTCGACCAGGTGAAGCGTTTCGAAGCCGCCGGCTGGGCAGCGACCCGCATCGATGGTCACGATCCGGTAGCGATCGCGTCCGCGATCGAGACGGCAAAAAAATCGGACCGCCCGATCGCTGATCGCCTGCCGCACCACGATCGGCTTTGGCGCGCCGACCAAAGGCGGCACTGAAAAAACGCACGGCTCGCCGCTCGGCGCCGAGGAAATCGCAGCGGCCCGGCAAAAGCTCGGCTGGACGGCGCCGCCGTTCGAAATTCCGGCCGCCATTCTGAAACAGTGGCGTTCGGCTGGGGAGCGCGGCCGGCCGGCGCGGCTCGCCTGGCAGTTGCGCCTCGCGGCGCTCGACCCCGAAAAGCGCGCCGAGTTCGGACGCCGCACGCGCGGCGAGTTGTCCGGCGCGCTCGCCGCTTCGGTCCGCGGCTTGAAGGAGAAGCTTGCACAAGCGCCGAAGGAGATCGCGACGCGCTCTGCCTCCGAATTCGCGCTCGAAGCACTGACCGTAGCGCTGCCGGAGATGGTCGGCGGCTCCGCCGATCTCACCGGCTCGAACAACACGCGCACCAAGGCGATGAAGGTGCTGAGCGCTGCCGACTATTCCGGCCGCTTCATCCATTACGGCGTCCGCGAGCACGGCATGGCCGCCGCCATGAATGGCATGGCGCTGCATGGCGGCATCATTCCCTATTCGGGCACGTTTTTGGTGTTCTCGGACTATTGCCGGCCGGCGATCCGTCTCGCCGCTCTGATGGGCCAGCGCGTCATCCACGTCATGACCCACAACTCGATCGGGCTCGGCGAGGACGGGCCGACGCATCAGCCGGTCGAGCATCTCGCCGCCTTGCGCGCCATTCCCAACCTCAAGGTTTTTCGGCCGTGCGATGTGGTCGAGACCGTCGAATGCTGGCAACTCGCACTGGAGTCGAAGACCGCGCCCAGCATCCTGGCGCTCACCCGGCAAAACGTCCCGCAACTGCGCTGGGATTTTGACGAGATGAACCGCTGCGCCCTTGGCGCCTATGAGCTGATCGCAGCCGACGACGACTCCGCCGTCGTCTCGTTGTTCGCCTCGGGCTCGGAGGTCGCGATCGCAGTCGAAGCAAAGAAACTGCTCGCGGCGCAAAAAGTCTCGGCGCGCGTCGTTTCGGTGCCGTGCTTCGAACTTCTCTTCGCCGCCCCGGAAAAAAGACGCGCCGCCGTCATCGGCAACGCGCGGGTCAACGTCGCCATCGAAGCCGGCATCCGGCAGGGCTGGGACGCCATCATCGGCTCGGACGGAACCTTTATCGGCATGACGGGTTTCGGCGCCAGCGCGCCCTTCAAGGATCTTTACCAACATTACGGGTTGACGGCCGAAAAGGTGGCCGAGGCGGCCCTGGCCCGATTGAGTAAGGCATAGATTAGCGGCTAGAAGATGCCGCAGACCGCCCGATCGGCGTGGAGTATCGAAACGGGAGACCCGGAATGTCAGTTCGCGTTGCGATCAATGGATTTGGCCGCATCGGCCGCAATGTGCTGCGCGCCATCGTCGAGGCCGGCCGCAACGACATCGACGTCATCGCCATTAACGATCTTGCCCCGGTCGAAACCAACGCTCACCTCTTGCGCTTCGACTCCGTCCACGGCCGGTTTCCCGGCGAGGTGACGGTCAAAGGCGACACCATCCATTGCGGCAACGGCGCGATCAAAGTCACGGCGATCAAGGACCCGACGCAGCTGCCGTGGAAGGAGCTCGACATCGACGTCGCGCTCGAATGCACCGGCATTTTCACGTCGAAGGAAAAGGCATCGGCTCACCTGAAAGCGGGCGCCAAGCGGGTGCTGGTCTCGGCGCCGGCCGACGGCGTCGATCTCACCGTCGTCTATGGCGTCAACCACGACAAGCTCACCAAGGCACACACCGTCGTCTCGAACGCCTCGTGCACGACCAATTGTCTCGCTCCTGTCGCAAAAGTGCTCGACGATGCGGTCGGCATCGACAAGGGCTTCATGACGACCGTGCATTCCTACACCAACGACCAGCCCTCCCTCGATCAGGTGCACAAGGATCTCTACCGGGCCCGCGCGGCGGCCCTCAACATGATCCCGACCTCGACCGGCGCCGCGAAGGCCGTCGGCCTGGTGCTGCCGGAGCTTGCTGGGCGGCTCGACGGCGTAGCGATCCGCGTGCCGACGCCGAACGTCTCGGTGGTCGACTTCAAGTTCGTCGCCAAGCGCTCAACCAGCAAGGATGAGATCAACGCCGCCGTCGTTCGCGCCGCCCAGCAGCAGCTCAAGGGCATCCTCGGCTACACCGAGGCGCCGAACGTCTCGAGCGACTTCAATCACGACCCACATTCCTCGATCTTCCACATGGACCAGACCAAGGTGATGGACGGCACGCTGGTGCGCGTGATGTCCTGGTACGACAACGAATGGGGCTTCTCCAATCGCATGATCGATACCGCGGTGGCGATGGGCAAGCTCGTCTGACGCCACCGCATCGAACTGGCAGCATCGAACCGACCGCATTGAACCGATCAGGCTTGTTATTTGTTGAGTGACCAGTGATGTCCATCTTCCGCACACTCGATGACGTCGACGTCAGGGGCAAGCGCGTGCTGATGCGCGTCGATTTCAACGTCCCGGCGGATAACGGCACGGTCGAGGATGCGACCCGCATCGAGCGCATGGCGCCGACGGTGCGCGAGATTGCCGGCAAGGGCGGCAAGGTCATTCTGGTTTCGCATTTCGGCCGGCCGAAAGGGCCGGATCCCAAGGATTCGCTGCGACCGATCGCGGCCACGGCGGCGCGCGTCATCGGCCGGCCGATTGCGTTTGCCGAGGATTGCGTCGGCGCCGTCGCCGAGAAGGCCGTCGCCGCCATGAAGCCGGGCGACGTGCTGTGCCTGGAAAACACGCGCTTTCACCCCGGCGAAACCAAGAACGATCCGGACTTTGTCGCCAAGCTCGCCCGCCTCGGCGACATTTATGTCAATGAGGCGTTTTCGGTCTCGCACCGGGCTCACGCCTCGACCGAGGGGTTGGGCCACGTGTTGCCGGCCTATGCCGGCCGCGACATGCAGGCCGAACTCGATGCGCTCGGCAAAGCTCTTCATGCGCCGGAGCGCCCGGTCGCGGCCATCGTCGGCGGCTCGAAGATTTCGACCAAGCTCGATCTCCTCGGCAACCTGATCGTGAAATTCGAAACGCTGATCATCGCCGGCGCCATGGCCAACACGTTTCTGGCGGCTCAGGGCAAGTCGGTCGGCAAGTCGCTCTATGAAGCCGATTTTGTTCCGACGGCGCGCGACATTCTCACCAAGGCCAAGTCGCTGCGTCGCGAGATCGTGCTGCCGGTCGATGTCGTCGTGGCGGAAAAGCTCGCCGTCCACGCGCCGTCCCGTGTCGTCTCCGTCGATGCGGTCGGGCCGTCCGACATGATCCTCGACATCGGCCCGCGCAGTATCGAGCAGGTCATATCGGTTCTCGGCCGCACCAAGACGCTGGTCTGGAACGGCCCGTTCGGCGCCTTCGAGTACGAGCCGTTCGATAACGGCACGATCGAGGTGGCGGAGGCCGCGGCGGAACTGACGGCGGCCGGCCGTCTTGTCAGTATTGCGGGCGGCGGCGATACGGTGGCCGCGCTTAACGCAGCGGGTGTAACCGACCGTCTCAGCTACGTGTCGGTCGCCGGCGGCGCCTTCCTCGAATGGCTGGAGGGCAAGACGCTGCCGGGCATCGAGGTCTTGAAGTCGAACCGGACTCCCGTTGCCACACACGGATAGAATAAAAGCGTAGCGACGCGACGCCGATCGCGAGGCAATAGACCCCAACACCGCCGCATCGCCGGCGCGGAATGTCGAGGAGAGTGCGATGAATCTCGCAGAATTGAACAAAGTCGCGGAGGCGATGGTCGCCCCGGGCCGCGGCATTCTGGCCGCCGACGAGTCCACCGGCACGATCAAGAAGCGATTCGATTCGCTTGGTGTCGAATCGACCGCCGACAGCCGCCGCGATTATCGCGAGATGCTGTTCCGCAGCAGCGACGCGATGTCGAAATATATTTCCGGCGTCATCCTCTACGACGAGACGATCCGGCAGAACGCCAAGGACGGCACGCCGCTGGTCAAGCTCATCGAGAAGGCGGGCGCGCTTCCGGGCATCAAGGTCGACAAGGGCATCAAGCCGCTGCCGTTCTGCCCCGGCGAAGTGGTCACCGAAGGCCTCGACGGGCTGCGCGAGCGTCTGGCCGAATATCGCGGCCTCGGCGCCAAATTCGCCAAGTGGCGGGCGGTGATCGACATCGGCGCGGGCATTCCGAGCTACGAGTGCATCAGCGCCAATGCGCATGCGCTCGCCCGCTATGCCGCGCTGTGTCAGGACGAAGGCATCGTGCCGATCGTCGAGCCCGAAGTGCTGATGGACGGCGATCACGACATCGACCGCTGCTACAAGATCACCGAATGGACGCTGAAGACCGTGTTCGAGCAACTCTATTACGCGCGGGTCGCGCTCGAAGGCATGGTGCTCAAGCCCAACATGGCGATCGCCGGCAAGAAATCGCCGAAGCGCGCCTCGGTCGAAGAGGTCGCCGAAAAGACGCTGCGCGTGCTCAAGGCCTGCGTGCCGGCGGCGGTTCCCGGCATCGCCTTTCTGTCGGGCGGCCAGTCCGACGAAGAAGCCACCGCCCATCTCGACGCCATGAACAAGATGGGTCCGACGCCGTGGCGCGTCAGCTTCTCCTATGGCCGCGCGCTGCAGGCCGCGCCGCAGAAGGCATGGTCCGGCAAGACCGAGAACGTCGCCGCGGCGCAACGCGCGTTCGGTCACCGCGCCATGATGAACGGTCTCGCCACGCTTGGTCAGTGGAAAGCCGACCTCGAACGCAAAGCGGCGTGAAGATCGTCCGCTCATTCCCGCCTTACCTCCCCCTGGAGGGGGGAGGTCGCCGCACGAAGTGTGGCGGGTGGGGGTGAATGCGGCGGCTGCGCGAGCACCCCACCCCGGCCGCTTTGCGGCCGACCCTCCCCCTCCAGGGGAGGGTTGAATATGGCGCGCTGCAATGACTGCCCAGCGCCCTCCTCCCCGGCTTTATCTCGTCACGCCACCGCTCGGCGACACCGCCGCCTTCACCGACACGATCGGCGCGGTGCTTGACGCGGCCGACGTCGCCGCCGTGCTGTTGCGCCTGCAGGACGCCGACGAGCGCACCCTGATCAACCGCGCGAAATCGGTCGCGGGCGCGGTGCAGAGCCGCGACGTCGCGCTCCTCCTCGATAATCGTCCCGAGATCGTCGCGCGCATCGGCGCCGACGGCGCCCACCTCAGCGGGATTGAAGCCTTCACGGCCGCGCTCGGCATGCTCAAGCCCGATCGCATCGCCGGCGTCGGCGGACTGCACAGCCGTCATGATGCCATGCTGGCGGGCGAAGCTTATGCCGACTACGTGATGTTCGGCGATCCCGATCGGCGGGGACGCCGCCCTCCCCTCGACGCTGTGTTAGAACGAGTCGACTGGTGGGCGGCGCTGCTCGAGATTCCCTGCATCGGGTATGCCGCAACGGACGATGAAGTCCGGCCGCTCGCGCAAGCAGGCGCCGATTTCATCGCGCTCGGTGATTGGATATGGACGGACCCACGAGGAGCTGTGGCCGCGGTGGCGGCAGCCGCCGAAGGATTAGCCGAACGGGTTCCGTGATCCGCGTCGCGATCGCGGCAGCGCTCGCGCGTCGCCGCGGTCCGCTCGCTTTCTTCGCGGCCCGCGCGCCGCGTCGGCGCAGAACGCGCCGGCCGAAAGCAAGCCGGCGGAGCGCCTCAAGCCGCGCCAGCCGGCCGCGAAACCGCGTCAGCCCAAAGACAGCGCACCGCCGCCAAGCGCCGCCGCGCCATCGAATCTCGAATGCGCCGGAGCCAGACCTTGCCTTCGGCGCGTTTCAGCGCGGCTACTATCTGACCGCATTCGCACTGGCGACCAAGCGCGTCGACGAGAACAGCGACGTCAAGGCGATGACGCTCCTTGGCGAACTCTACGCCAACGGTTTCGGCGTTCCGCAGAACGACGCCAAGGCGTCCGAGTGGTACCACCTCGCCGCCGCCCGCGGCGACCGCGAGGCGATGTTCGCGCTGGCGATGTTCCGGCTCAACGGCCGCGCCGGCCCGCGCGACCGCGAAGCGAGCGCCAAATGGCTCGCGTCGGCGGCCAAGCTCGGCCACCCCACCGCCGCCTACGACCTCGCGCTGCTCTACATGGAAGGCCAACTGTTCCCGCGGGATTTCGGCCGCGCCGCCGAGCTGCTGCGCACCGCCGCGCAGGCCGGCAGCCCGGAGGCGCAATACGCGCTCGGCACGTTCTACAAGGAAGGGCGCGGCGTGCCGAAAGACATGCACCAGGCCGTGCAGCTCTGGGCGCAAGCCGCGCTCGCCGACGACATCGACGCCGAGGTCGAATACGCGATTGCGCTGTTCAACGGCGACGGCGTCGCCAAGAACGAACAGGCGGCCGCCGCGCTGTTCCGCAAGGCGGCGCTCAAGAACAACGCCATCGCGCAGGACCGGCTCGCGCGCATTCTCGCCACCGGCCAGGGCGCGCCCGCCAATCCGGTCGACGCCACCAAGTGGCACCTGGTGTCCAAGGCCCACGGCGAGACCGACCTGATGCTCGACGATTACGTCAACAAGCTCGATGCCGACACTCGCGCAGCCGGCGAGAAGGCGGCGAAGCCCTGGATCGACGCGATCAAGCCGCCGAAGTCGTGAGGGTCAAGCGCGGGAGAAGGGCACGGCAAGCGAAGCAGTGCCGCATGATGTGAGTTTTTTTGAAATACGTCGAGATTGCCGAGTGCCCATTGGGCCAGTGCCGATGGAGCATACGTGTTCCGAAATCGGCAAGCCGATTTTGGGAAGCGCTGGCCGCCCCCTTGGAAGGCCGCACGTGCCCTGGGAGTAAAGCTCAGATCGATGCGATTACCTTATGGTAACAAATATGATACCGAATGATTGAGATTGTCGAATGCCTGAATGCGAAAGGTAAAAGCCCTTATCGGGAGTGGTTCGACGCTCTGATGCGCAGGCGGCAGCCATCGCGTGGCGGTCGAGCGACTGGCAGACGGCAACACATCGCACATCAAGTCCATCGGCGAGGGCGCGGCGGAGGTTCGGGTCGACCGGGGGCCAGGCTACCGGATTTACTTCGGATGGGACGGAAGGACCCTTGTTGTGCTGCCCGGCGGCGGCACGAAGCGGCGTCACAGCGTGACATCGCCGATGCGCTCGCCCTGTGGCGGGCTTACAAAGCGCGCAAGGACACGACGCGCAGACGATAGGACGCCATGCCGCTCACTCGCAGTTTCAACGAAACAGTCCGCGCGCGCGCAACGCGCGATCCTGCCTTCCGGGCGGCGTTGTTCGGCGAAGCTGTCCAAGCCCTGCTCGCCGGTGACCTGGATACCGCCAAAGCTGCGCTGCGCGCCTACATCAACGCGACCATCGGCTTCACGAAGTTGTCGGCGGCGACCGGCGCTCCCGTGAAAAGCTTGATGCGGATGTTTGGCCCGAACGGCAATCCGACCGCGGCCAATCTGTCCGATGTCATCCGGGTGCTGCAGAAGAAAACCGGCGTGCGCCGAGAGGTCCGCGCCGTCGCCTCGGCGGCCTGAATGGCCCTTCAACTCGATCGGCCTTCCCTTGCACCCGGTGATTCCAGGAAGCACGGCGAGACCGACCTGATGCTCGACGATTACGTCAACAAGCTCGATGCCGACACCCGCGCAGCCGGGGAGAAGGCGGCCAAGCCCTGGATCGACGCGATCAAGCCGCCGAAGTCGTGAAAGCGTTTCCTGCCCCTCTTGAGGGCGCGGGGCGCGGATGGTGCCGTCACATTTTCATTAACATTTGTCACTGTTTCGGTTACACAATGCCCATAGCGAATTTCGCTCCCGAGAAGGACGCCGGCCGGTGACTGCGGTTGGCGGAGCGAGTGCGGTGCCCGCGGGCGTTGGGCTCGTCACCCTCGCACCCGGGCGGCTCAGGCATCATGCCTGCCGGCACTATGACCGGCGCGCGAGGTGCATCGCTGGACTGGGAGAGGCGCGGCGCGGGCAACACCCGCGGAGCAGCGCAAGGTCTCCGCCCCCGGTTGGGGCGGCCGTTTCGGACCGAGTGCTCCGGCCAAGTCCCACGAAGCCTGGCCTGAGCTGAGCCTTGGGGATGAGCAGTCCCTTGGGCAAGAACCGCGGTGGAACGCCGAGAGGCGTGCTGCTCCCGCTGGAGCAGCGCCGCACCGCAAGATGCGGCGGTTGGACTCTGCGCCTTTCGGCGTTCCGCTTCCTTTTTTTCTTCGTCATTGCGAGACGTGATCGACCCGAATCCGGCCAATGCACGCCGCGCAGCGATAGCTTCGTCAGGCCTTCCGGCTTTCTTCGCAGTTGCGCTTCAACATGGACCACCGGATCATGGCGAGCGATGCGCCGCCGATCTCGAACGGCCATCGCCGGAAGTTGACGACGATCAGGAAGCGTCGCTGTTTGAGCTTGCGGCTGTCGGCAAACTCGGGCGCACGCGCGCCGCGAGAAGGATTTTCTTTTCGCCCGCTCTCCCTTGTGGGCGAGGGGTTAGGGGTGGGGGTCGGGAGGTACGCCGCTGCGCCAACGATCTCGAATAATCTTCACCACCCCCACCTTGGCTCGCTGCACTCGCCGTCCCTCCCCACAAGAGCTTGCGCCCGGGCGCGCGCAAGCGCGGCCCGGGTGGGGAGGGAAAAGCGAGCCGTGCGATTTCCATCTCGACTTGACGTCACCCGTGCCACCCCCTAACCGCAGGCGCCATGCTCCATTCCGCAGTTCTCAACGTCATGATGAAGGCGGCGCAGCGCGCCGGGCGAAGCCTCAAGCGCGATCTCGGCGAGATCGAGCACCTGCAGGTGTCGCTCAAGGGTCCGCGCAATTTCGTCACCGCCGCCGACCGCCGCGCCGAGGAGATCGTCTATCAGGAACTCGCCAAGGCGCGGCCGGCCTATGGTTTCCTCGGCGAGGAAGGCGGCAGCCGCGAGGGCAGCGACAAAGTCATCGCTGGATCGTCGATCCGCTCGACGGCACCACCAATTTCCTGCACGGCATTCCGCACTTCGCCGTCTCGATCGGGCTGGAGCGCGACGGCGTCATTGTCGCCGGCCTGGTCTACAATCCGGCCAACGACGAGATGTTCGTCGCCGAACGCGGCAAGGGCGCCTTCTGCAACGACAAGCGCATCCGCGTCGCCAGCCGGCAGCGGCTCGCCGACGCCATCGTCGCCTGCGGTCTGCCGCACTACGGGCGCGGCGACCTCGCGCTGGCGCGCAACGAGATTGCCGCCGCCCAGCAGGCTTTCGCGGGACTGCGCCGCTACGGCGCCGCAGCCCTCGATCTGGCCTGGATCGCCGCCGGCCGGCTCGACGCCTACTGGGAGCGCGACCTGTCGCCGTGGGACATGGCCGCGGGCGCCATCCTGGTGCGCGAAGCCGGCGGCTACGTCACCGACCTCGACGGCGGCGACGCGATCTTCGCCAAGAGCCAGATCGCGGCCGGCAACGAAACCATGCACCGCGAGCTGCTGCGCCTGCTCAAGACGGCCGCCAAGGAGACGGCGGCGGCGTAAGCTGCTCCGGCGTGGACCGTCGCGGGCGCTGCCATCACCCTGCCGCAAATGTTGCGACAGGTCACAACGCGGCAAGACGGCGAAGAACCGCCGGCAGGATTGTTTCGCCGGCGCTGAACGTGCGTTTTTCTTGGTGCCGCCCTATGTGATATTGTGCTGCAATAAACCTTCAAGCGTGAGCCCATTGAACCTGAACTGATGGCGAGCGACCTCGATCCCGCGAAGCTGACCTCACCCCGGATCTTTCTCGTCCGGATGCTGGTGTTCCTGATTCTTTGCGGGTTGATCGCCTTCGTCCTGCAGCGCCAGATCATCAACGCCTTCATGGCGAATCCCTGGCTCAACGGGCTGATCGTCGCCGTTCTGCTCATCGGCATCATCCTGGCGTTCCATCAGGTGATCCGGCTGTTTTCGGAAGTGTCCTGGGTCAACAGCTACCGCCGGGCCGATCAGAAACCGCCCGCGCACCCCCGCGCTGCTCGCGCCCATGGCGGCCATGCTGGGCAGCGGGCGCGCCGACCGGGTCGCGATCTCGGCCCAGACCATGCGGGCGTTTCTCAATTCGCTGGCGACACGGCTCGATGAAGCGCGCGACATTTCCCGCTACCTCACCGGGCTCCTGGTCTTTCTCGGCCTTCTCGGCACCTTCTGGGGCCTGATCGAAACCGTCGGGTCGGTCGGCAGTATCATCAACAGCCTGAAGCCCGGCGGCGACGCCGATTCGGTGTTCGAGGCGCTCAAGGAAGGCCTCGCCGCACCGCTCGGCGGCATGGGCATCTCGTTTTCATCGTCGCTGTTCGGCCTCGCCGGCTCGCTCATTCTCGGCTTTCTCGATCTGCAGACGAGCCAGGCGCAAAATCGCTTCTACACCAATCTCGAAGATTGGCTGGCGACGACGGTGCAGGACTTGGGCGTCGGCGTCGCCGGCAACGGTGCATCGTCGATGCCGCCGGAAATCCTGAACGTGATCGAACGGCTGCGCCAATCGATCGGCGACAGCGGCGCGAGCAAAGCGACGACGGTCGCCATGGCGAACCTCGCCGAGGCGATCCAGGGCCTGATTCATCATATGCGCTCGGAACAGCAGATGATCCGCGACTGGGCCGACGATCAGGCCAAGTTGCACCGGGAGTTGCGGCGCTTCATGGAACTCGTGGCGCGCGAAACCGTCGACAAATAGGTCGGCACGAAACAGATCGATATGGCACTCTCCCGCACCCGCCGCGACAGCGGCATGAATTACTGGCCGGGCTTCGTCGACGCGCTGTCGACGCTGGTGCTGTCCGTCATCTTTCTGCTCACCGTCTTCATGGTCGCGCAATTCTTTCTGTCGCAGGAGATGGCCGGCAAAGACACCGCGCTGCAACGTCTCAACGCGCAGATCTCGCACCTGAGCGAGCTGCTGTCGCTGGAGCGGACCGGCAAGGTCAATCTCGAAGACGAAGTCGCGCAATTGCGCGCGAGCCTGTCCGCCGCCGAGGGCGAGCGCAACCGCCTGCGCGGTGTCATCGATGCCGGACAGAACGCCGATGCGCAAAGCGCCAACGCGACCGGCAAGCTCACGTCGCAGCTCGACCTGGAAAAGCAGGCGACAGCACGCGCCGTCGCCCAGGTCGAGATTCTCAATCAGCAGATCGCGGCGCTGCGCCGCCAGCTCTCGGCGCTCGAAGACGCGCTTGGCGCATCGGAAAAGAAGGACCAGGACCAGCAGACGCGGATCGCCGATCTCGGACAGCGGCTCAACGTGGCGCTGGCGCAGCGCGTGCAGGAATTGTCGCGCTATCGTTCCGATTTCTTCGGCAAGCTGCGCGAAATCCTCGGCAACCGGCCGGACATCCGCGTGGTCGGCGACCGTTTCGTGTTCCAGTCCGAGGTCTTCTTCGACAGCGGCGCGGCATCGCTGCGGCCCGAAGGCCGCGCCGAACTCGATAAGCTCGCGTCGGCGCTGCTCGATCTCGAAAAGCAGATCCCTTCGGAAATCAATTGGGTGCTGCGCGTCGACGGCCACACCGACACACGGCCGGTCTCGGCGACGTCGCCGTTCAAATCGAACTGGGACCTCTCCGCCGCGCGCGCCATTTCCGTGGTGCAATATCTGATCAGCAAGGGCATCTCGCCGCAGCGGCTGGTCGCCGCCGGCTTCGGCGAGTTCCAGCCGATCGATCCCGGCACCACCGAGGAAGCCTTCAGCCACAATCGCCGCATCGAGTTGAAGCTGACCGAGCGGTGATGGCGGGCGAGATTTCTGAAGCGTCATGCGCGGGCTAGACCTGCGCATCCATGCTGAGTGCCGCCGACCATGAATTGCGCCGTTACATGCCGCACGACGAGGATGCCTCCGTCGCGCTGTGGCTGCGGACCTGGCAGGCGACCTACCCGGCACTCGATTTCGCCGAACGGCTCGACTGGTGGCGCGAGCGCTGGCGAAACGAGCTCTTGCCCGCCGCCGAAGTCGTCATCGCCGAGGCGGATGGAACGATCGTCGGTTTTGTGACGGTCCATCCAAGGACGCTTTATCTCGATCAGATCGTAGTCGGGCCGGAACATTGGGGAGCGGGTGTCGGTACGGCCTTGATCGAAGAAGCCAAGCGCATCTCCCCCTCCGGTCTCGATCTCGACGTCAACATCGACAACGCGCGTGCGATTCGCTTCTACATAAAGCTTGGATTTGCCGTCAGCGGCGCCGGCTTCAATCCGATCTCCGGCAAACCGGTGTACCGCATGAACTGGCGAGCTTAGAGCATCATCCGGAAAAGTGGATACCGGCTTTCGTTGATGACCATGATCAAAAGATATTCAGATCAAATCGCCGGCCTTGCCGAGCAGCATGCAATAGATGCTCTCGGCCGCAAGCGCCGGCGTGCCTTCGACCAGCGCGGATGATTTTTGCACCAGCATCAGATCGCCGTAGAGCCGCCGCAGATAGTTTTCCTTCTGCTCCATCGATTCCAGGCAATATGCGATGGCGTCGCGGCTGGCGAAATTGACGTGCTCCCAGATGAAATAGACGTCGTTGAGACATGGCGCGTGCCCGCCCAGGAGCTGCTTCGGCGCCACGCACTTCCACAGATAGCCGGAATAGCTCGCGGTATGCGCCATGCTGGGCGCGATCGCGTGTTTCTTGTTGTCCTCGTCGAGCCAAAGACAGTAATCGAGCAGGCCACCAAACAGTTCGAGCGCGCCCTCATCGACGTACTTCGCAAAGTGCTTGCGATGTCCGAGCACGCCGCTGACCTCGGCTTCGATACCGCCCCAGCTCGAGCGGAAAACATCCTGCAGCCGTTGCGCTTTCGACGGCGGCAGCAGCACGGGGATCGAATTGGCTTCGTCGCCGTCGCCGAGCTGCGCAATGAAATGACGGTGCTGGATGCTCTTTGCCCAGTTGTCGAAATCCCAGGTGAAATCCCAGGATGGACCCCACTGATCGAAACCCGTGAACAGCCACTCCTGCAGGCCGTCACGCCACTTCATATGATGAACCTTGGCGCTTTTGCGCTTCTCCCACCATCCGCTCGAGAGCAGCGCGCAGGGAAACAGCGTTCCCTTGACTTTGATCTGAACCGGTTTCGCCAGTTGCACCGGCTTGTGCAACAGCTTGGTGCGAAGGTCGTCGATCGTTTCACTGCCGAGAATCGAGCTGTCCCAAGGACCGTTCGGTTGCCCGGTGAACGCGCGATGCGCCGCAGGTCCGCGCGCCACCATATAGGGATAGAGGTTGACGCCTTCGGTACTCTGACGCTTGCGCAAAAAAGGGCGAACGGCCTGCAGCAGGCGATCAAAGTAACTCTCAAGCGGCAACGGAAACGCGTCGAGCCAGTGATGGGAGCTCAGAAAGAACTCGAGCGGACCGGACGGCGCCACATCCTGAACCCGGAAGGCAACGATCGGGATGTGTTTGCCCGCGGCTCGTTCCACCTCGCGGGCGACCATCGGCGAGGCATTGCTGTGCTGCGACAAGATCAAGACGACGACGCGCGCGTCATTGATGGCGGCGAGAATCATCTCGCTCCACGCCGCTCCGGGCCGGTTATCGCGATGCGATATCCAGCAGCGGATATTGTTGGATTCCAGCGCCTCGCAGACGGCATTGGCCGTCCGTTCGTCCTGGCTGGAATAGCTGATGAAAACGCGCTGAACCATCGCGTGCAGCCACACCCTGACCCCGGACCGCAGTTAAACGTGGATAAGGCCCACTTGAAAGTCGAATTAATTTTTCGACATCCCGCCGCGATGTCGAATTAAATTTCGCTCATTCAGCGCGGCAGTTTTGGGAAAATCCCGGCGCCTCAGGTACCCTGGAACTGCAGCTTGGCAAGCCGCGCGTAGAGGCCGCCCGCGGCAACCAGCGTCTGGTGGGTGCCTTCCTCGACGATACGGCCGGCCTCCATCACCAGAATGCGGTCGCATGACAGCACGGTCGCAAGCCGGTGGGCGATGACGATCGTGGTGCGCGTGCGCATCAGGTCGGCAAGGGCGGCCGCGACCTGCGTCTCGCTTTCGGCATCGAGCGACGATGTCGCCTCATCGAGCAGGAGCAGCGGCGCGTTGCGCAGGATGGCGCGCGCGATCGCAATGCGCTGGCGTTGTCCGCCCGAAAGCGTAATGCCGCGCTCGCCTGCGGGCGTGTCGAAACCTTGCGGCAACGCGGCAATAAAACCGGCGGCGTGGGCCAATTCGGCCGCATGCGCGACCTCGCCGTCATCGGCGTCGGGCCGGCCGAACCGGATATTCTCGCGAACCGACGTCGCAAACATCACGCTGTCTTGCGGCACAAGCGCGATGTGCCGGCGCAGATCGGCCGGATCGAGGTCTACAAGCCGCACGCCGTCGAGCATGACCTGTCCGGCATTTGGATCGTAAAAGCGCAGCAGGAGATGAAACAGCGTGCTCTTGCCGGCGCCGGATGGACCGACGACGGCGACCTTTTCCCCCTGCCGAACCTGAAATCGACACGCCGTTGAGTGCCGGCGCATTCAATCGGGTCGGGTACGAGAAGCGCACGTCTTCGAACGCGACCTCGCCGCGCGGCGGCGACGGCAGCGGAAGCGGCCGCGCCGGTCGCACGATCGCCGGCTTGATCGAGAGAATTTCGAACAATCGCTCCGCCGCGCCGGACGCTTGCGCGACCTCGCCGCCGGTCTCCGACAGCGATCCGAGTGCTCCCGCGCCGAACACGGCGTAGAGAATGAATTGACTTAGCCGGCCGGGCGAGATTGTTGCGGCCAGCACATCCTGCGCGCCGATCCAAAGAACGACGACGACGCTCGCGGACACGAGAAAGATTGCAAAACCGGTCAGCAACGCGCGCGCGCGCGTCGAATTGCGCGCGGCCTGGAAAGCGCGTTCGACGGCGCCGCGAAACCGCGAATTCGCCAACGGCTCATTGGTGAAGGCTTGCAGGACACGCGCGGCGCCGATGAGCTCCGCCGCATAAGCGGATGCGTCGGCGAGCGTATCCTGTGCGAAACGAGAGCGCCGCCGCACCGCGCGGCCGAACGCATAAAGCGGCAGCACTATGATCGGGATAGCCCCCAGCACGAACGCTGAAAGGCGCGGACTTGTCACCACCATCATGGCCGTTGCGCCGACGAACAGAACTAGGTTGCGCAAGGCGACCGACACCGAACTGCCGACCGCTGCCTTGATCTGCGTCGTATCGGCGGTGAGCCGCGAGATCACCTCGCCGGTCTTGGCTTCGTCGAAGAAAGAAGCCGAGAGCGAAGTCAGGTGGGCAAAGACATCGCCGCGCAGATCGGCGACGATCCGTTCGCCGAGCGTGGTGACGAGGTAATAGCGAAGCCCGCTCGCGAGAGCGAGCACCGCCGCCACCGCGATCATCACCAGAAAATAGCTGTTGATCAGTGCGACACCGCGCGCCGTGAAGCCGAAATCGATCATGCGGCGGACCGCGATCGGCACGACCAGCGTCGTCAGGGCTGCGAGGGTCAGCGCACCCAGCGCCGCCAGCGCCCGCCAGCGATAGCGCTTGACGTACGGCACCAGCGAAGCGAGCGGCCGCAGATTGGTCTTGCGCTTGGCGGTTGGAGCTTCCGGTTCGACGGCTGCCGCTGGTGGGAGCGGCGCTGTCGCGGGTATCGTCGTTATGGTTGCGGCAACTGCCGCGTGATCCTTTTCGGCGGTGAAGCTCATATGCCGAAACGCCTTTTTTTGCTGCCGCCCGCCGTTTTGGTTGCCGGACAATGCCCCGAGAGGGCGGACCTGGCAACGTGCGATAAAGGCCCGCGTCGGCTTGTCTCGCCGGACCCGCCGAGGTATAGAGCCGCCAAATTTCCCGGCAGCCTCGGCGTCGCGCCGATGCGTCGACCAACACCCGAGCCCAACGAGCCATGAAGTCCGATACCCACCCCGACTACCACGTCGTCAAGGTCGTCATGACCGACGGCACCGAGTTCACCACCCGCACCACCTGGGGCAATCCCGGCGATACCCTTCATCTGGATATCGATCCGAAATCGCACCCGGCCTGGACCGGCGGCCAGCAGCACCTAGTCGACCGCGGCGGACGTCTGTCCCGCTTCCAGAAGAAATTCGAGGGCTTTCTCAAGAAGTAGGGCCGGAACCCGGCATTTGACCGTCAGGCGTCGGATTCGAAAGCGGCTTTCAAAAGTCCGAGCTGGCGTTCAACTGGGTTACCGGATGGAACCTTGACCGGAGGCGGCGCATGCATGGTGGCGTCGAGCCGCCTCACTTCACCCTGCAGCTTGGTCGAGCGGCCGATCAGTTCCTGCAATTTGGCCGGCAATAGTGCCAATGACTTGGCATCGCCGGGATCGCACGAAGCAAGCCTGACCTTGCCTTTCTCCTTGCTCGCCTGAGCGAGCGTCATTTCGCCTTCCTTGACGGCCCGATGCAGCAGCAGCCAGGAGGCCAGTTGCATGAGACGCGTGGTCAGCCGCATGCTCTCCGTGGCGTAGACCAATGCCGCGCTGCGTTCGAGCTTTTTGGATTCCATCCGGCCAATACCGTCGAGGTAGCTCGCAGTCTCCTCGACCAGAGCCATTCCGTCGCGAAAAAGGCTGGCAAAGGCCTGGGAACTTGCCAGCCGCTCGCTGAAGGACACTGTGCCGGCTTCAACCGAAAGCTTCTCTGACATGTTACGCCTCACACACCTACACCATCGCGCGCGGCGGCACTTAAGTCCAGCATCGAGGCCGCAAAGCTTTGCACATAGTTGCCGGCCGCTGGAAGCAAACAAAACCGTGAAACGGGCAAAAAAAGAGCCGCCGTTGCCGGCGGCTCAAGGTGATAACAGGGAGGCGTCAAACAGAGTGGACAGGAGCCACTCAACGTCCAGAAGATGGACAATGTTTGTAATGAACGAGAAAGCTTAACGAAAGGTTAAGGAATTACAGAAAGTTGCCGAAAACCTCTATAGCGCAACGTGAGCATTCGGGCGACGGACCCAACTGCGCACATTTATGGTTAATTTTCCGTTTATTTTTTAAAGAACAGGTCGGCCGCGGACTTGGACACGTTCTTTCTACTCATTTCTGCTTCGAGGCGCGCAATTTCCTCTTTGAGAAACGCAACGCGTTCGGCGAGTTCGCCGACCGAAAGCAGCGACAAATCCTGCCCCATCTCATGCGTGATTTTTTTCTTCGGCAAATCGTCCGGATCGATTGCGGGCATTTTTGCACTCCCTCGCGCACGGCCGGGAAAGGCCGCCTCAGACATATTCCGGCACGGACGCCGGTGCTCCAAAAATACTCCCCCAAAAAGCAAATTCTAAAGGCAGCGGTTGCCGTTGTCACACTTGCGGGGGCCTCTAAGACTGCTTCCCGTCCCCCACGCCGTGAAAGTCCAGCCGATGACCGCCCTGCCCTCCCGGATGACCGCCATTGCGATCCGCGAATCCGGCGGTCCTGAAGTCTTGGCGCCGGAGCCGCAGCCGGTTCCGACGCCGGGTCCCGGCGAAATCCTCGTCAAGGTCGCAGCCGCAGGCGTCAACCGGCCCGACGTCATGCAGCGCAAAGGACTCTATCCGCCGCCAAAAGGCGCGACCGATATTCCCGGGCTCGAAATTGCCGGTGAAGTTGTCGTGCTCGGAGACGGAATCACGCGCTGGAAGATCGGCGACAGGGTCATGGCTCTGGTCGTCGGCGGCGGTTACGCCGAATATTGCCTGGCGCACGAAAGCCATGCGCTGCCGGTCCCACCGGGACTGTCGATGGTCGAAGCGGCAGCCATCCCGGAGACGTTCTTCACGGTCTGGTACAACACGTTCGAACGCGGCAGGCTCGCCGCAGGCGAGACGCTGCTGGTCCATGGCGGCTCTTCGGGCATCGGCACTACAGCCATTCAACTCGCCAAGGCCTTTGGCGCCCGCGTCATTACCACCGCGGGCACGCCGGAAAAATGCGAAGCCTGCCGCAAGCTCGGCGCCGATGTGGCGATCAACTACAAGACCGAAGATTTTGTCGTGCTGACCAAACAAGCGACCGGTGGCCACGGCGCCGATGTCGTGCTCGACATGGTGGGTGGCGACTACATCAATCGCAATTACGAAGCGGCGGCTGTCGAGGGGCGCATTGTGCAGATCGCGTTCCAGGGCTCATCGCGCGCCACCGTGGATTTCCTGCGTGTCATGCTGAAGCGCCTGACGCACACCGGTTCGACGCTCCGTGCCCGTTCGGTCGCCGACAAAGGCTAAATCGCGCACGCCGTCGAGGTCAACGTGTGGCCTCTGATCGCCGCCGGACGCGTCAAGCCGATCATCGACTCGACATTCCCTCTCGCCCACGCGGCCGGCGCTCATGGCCGCATGGAAAGTAGCCAACATATCGGCAAAATTGTGCTGACCCTTTGAAACTAAACGGGAAAATCCTTGCACTGCGGTCCCACAGCGGCTACTAAGGGTGCCAATCGGGCTGGTCGTGGCAGATGGGGCCTTGACCGGAGGCGACGCCCGCGGTGCAACTGGCCGCGAATTCGGCATAAAGCAGGCTCGGTGTTTCGGGGAATTTTGTGACTGTCGTGGCGCGATCGGCACTCGCAGCCGACCTTAGAGGTCGTTTCTTGGCATCGATGAGCGAGGCGATCGCCCGGGCCGTCGTCTTCCGCGTCGCCATGGCGATTGCGTTTGCGTCCATCATCGGCGTTGGCGCCGCCGACGCCGTCGAGGCTGTCAACGTCCGCAACGATGTCGCGGCGATCGATCTGACCGACGCCGTCGAGTTCCAGCACAGCGAAGGCGATCGCATTCAGGTGTCAACGGCGCCAGGCGCCGACGGCATCGTCCGCCGCATCGAGGTGCGTGGACGCGAAGTCCGGAAAGAACTGGGCAGTCTTTGCGCTCGCCAACAACGGCGACGAGCAGATCGATCGCCTTATCGTGGCGCCGCACTATCGCATGGTCGACTCCGGCCTGATCTGGCCCGACCTCGGTCAGTCGCGCATCGTCTACATCACGCCGTCTTCGGGAGACCCACCGGACCGGCAGGATAATGCCAACGCCGACGTCTTCCGCGTCACACTCGATCCCGGCACCGTGATCACCTTCGTCGCCGAATTGCGTACCGACAATCTGCCGCAGCTCTATCTGTGGGAGCCTGACGCCTACAAGGACAAGGTCAATTCGCTCACGCTCTATCAGGGCATCGTCATCGGCATTGCCGGACTGCTCGCGCTGTTCCTCACCATCCTGTTTGTGGTCAAAGGCAGCGTCATGTTCCCGGCTGCCGCGGCGCTAGGCTGGGCCGTTCTTGTCTATATCGGCGTCGACTTCGGCTTCTGGGGCAAGGTATTCGACATGTCGTCGGGCGCCGAACGAATCTGGCGCGCATCCGGTGAAGCGATCCTCGCCGCAACGCTTTTGGTGTTCCTGTTCGCTTATCTCAACCTCAACCGCTGGCACGTCCGCTACGCGCATATCACCGTCGCTTGGCTCGCCTTCCTCGGCGCACTGGTGGCGGTCGCATTGGTCTCGCCTTCAATCGCGTCCGGCATTGCCCGGGTATCGCTGTTTCTAGTCGCCGTGCTCGGCTTCGGCCTCGTGGTCTATCTTTCCACCCATGGCTACGATCGCGCGGTGATGCTGATCCCGACATGGCTGCTCCTGGTCGTCTGGGTGTTTGGCGCGGCGATGACTGTCTTGGGCTTTGTCACCAATGACATCATTGGGCCTGCCTTGCTTGGCGGTCTGGTTCTGATCGTGATGCTGATTGGCTTCACGGTCATGCAACACGCATTCGCCGGCGGTATTACGCAAGGCATTGTTTCCGACGTCGAGCGGCGCGCGTTGGCGCTCACCGGCGGGGGCGATATGGTTTGGGATTGGGACGTGCCCTCCGACAAGGTTTTCACCAGCCCGGAGACCGAGGCCGCCCTCGGGCTGAAAGCCGGGTCACTCGACGGACCGGCGGCCAAGTGGCTTGAGATTCTGCACTCGCTCGACCGCGACCGCTTCCGCGCCACGCTCGACAGCGTGCTCGAACAGCGGCGTGGACGTGTGGCTCAGGATTTTCGCATGCGCACGGCAGACGGGCATTATCTGTGGTTTGCCCTGCGCGCACGGCCGGTGGTTGGCTCCGACGGTGAGGTCATCCGGCTTGTCGGGACGCTGACCGACGTCACTGCCTCCAAGACCGCCGAGGAGCGCCTGCTGCACGATGCCGTGCACGACAATCTCACCGGCCTGCCCAATCGCGAACTGTTCCTCGATCGGCTTGAAGCGGTGCTCGGCTTTGCCAAATCCGACGCCACGCTACGCCCGACCGTGATGGTGATCGATTTCGATCGCTTCAAACAGGTCAACGACTTTGTCGGCATGGCGGTCGGCGACTCGATCCTGCTGACGCTCGCGCGCCGGCTCGGCCGCCTCGTCAAGCCGCAGGACACGCTTGCGCGACTCGCCGGCGATCAGTTCGGCCTCATCCTGTTGTCGGAGCGCGAGACAAGCCGCGTTACCGCATTCGCGCAAACCATTCGCCGCACGCTGCGTGCGCCAATCGCCTTCAACGACCGTGAAATTTTTCTGACGGGCTCGATCGGCTTGGCACTCGGCGACAGCGATCCGCAACGCGGCGAGGAAGTGCTCAAGGATGCAGAGCTCGCCATGTATCACGCCAAGCGCGGCGGCGGCGATCGCATCGAGGTCTTCAAGGCCGCCATGCGCGCGCGCAAGCTCGACCGGCTTTCCATCGAGTTGGATCTGCGGCGGGCGATCGAACGTGAAGAGATTGCCATCCTCTATCAGCCGATCGTGCGACTGGAAGATCGCGCCGTCGCCGGTTTCGAGGCGTTGGCGCGCTGGAATCATCCGCGGCTGGGAAGAATGTCGCCCGCCGAGTTCATTCATATCGCGGAAGAAAGCGGTCTGATCGTCGAACTCGGCCTGTTCGTTCTCGAGCATACGGCAAAGCAGCTGAGTACATGGCAGCGAACGCTGCGCAACCGCGAGCCGCTTTTTGCGAGCGTCAATGTCTCCTCGCGCCAATTGCTGCGCCATGACCTCATACAGGACCTACGCACCGTATTGTCGCGCGCCGCGCCGGCGCGCGGTTCGCTCAAGCTTGAACTCACCGAGTTGGTCGTGATGGAGAACCCGGAGCACGCTGCGCAGATGCTGCATCGCATTCGCGAGCTCGGCGCCGGCCTCGCGCTGGATGATTTCGGCACCGGCTACTCGTCGCTGTCGTATCTGCAGCGATTTCCTTTCGATACGATCAAAATCGATCAGTCTTTTGTGCGTACCACAGCAAAGGGGACGCGGCCGGTGATCCTTCGCTCGATCATCGCGCTCGCTCACGACCTCGGTATGGACGTGGTAGCGGAAGGCGCCGAGACGGACTTGGATGCAGTCGAGCTGTCTCAGCTCGGCTGCGAATATGCGCAAGGCTTCGTGTTCGGAGAGCCGATGACAGCTGAGAAGGCGCGCGCGCTCCTGCAACCCGACCGCAACTTGGAACTGGCGAAATAGCAGGCTGTTCAGCCGAAAACCGCTTCTTATGCGTGGCCGGCTTCACTCGACAGCATTGCGAGATCGATGCCGATCTTCTTCAGAGCCTTCTCGTACTTGCCGCCGATGTCGGGGCCGAAGATCAGTTCCGGATCGGCCGAGCAATGCAGCCAGCCGTTACTCTGAATTTCGTTTTCGAGCTGGCCGGGCGCCCAGCCGGCATAGCCGAGCGCGAGGATCGCGCTGGCCGGTCCGTCACCGCGAGCGATCGCCTTGAGGATGTCGATCGTGGCGGTGAGACAAATGCCGTCGTCGATCGGCAAAGTGGAATTCTGAATGAAGAAATCCGCGGAGTGCAGGACAAAGCCGCGCTCGGTCTCAACCGGGCCGCCCCGCATAACCTTCACGACGCCGGCCCGATTGGGCAATTGTATGAGATCGGCCTCCGGAATCACATCGAGCTTTACCAGAAGATCGGAAAATTTGACGTTCGGCGCCGGATGGTTGACGACGATGCCCATCGCGCCCTCGGAAGAGTGCGCGCAGATGTAGATGAGCGATCGCGCGAACCGCTCATCCATCATCGCCGGCATGGCGATCAACATCTGGCCATCCAGATATCCCCGCCCTCGACGCTTTCCAGATGTGGCGCGTGGCAATTTCATGATCCAAAGGTTAGCCGATCAATCCACATTTGCAAACGAACAGGGGGACCAAAAGTTCACGATTCCTTAGGCTTCCTTGCCCCAGAGGGGCAAAGCCGCCACAATTAGGGACAGCCATGATGATGGTGGTCACGATCATGTCAGTAGCGCTTGTTTGCGCTTCGCCCTAGAGAGCGACAATGTACCACGCCATGGCCCGTCCACCGATCATTTTGACCGCGCTCCTCGTCAGCCTGGCCGCAGCGTCCATTGCGCAAGCGCAGGACGCATCGGCTTGGGACAAGGAATCCCATGCCGCCGCGCGGCTCATTGCGGGCTCGGCGGTCAAGACCGCCAATCAACCTGGCTGCACGCCGGCGTAGAGATCAGGCTCGACCCCGGCTGGAAGACTTATTGGCGGATGCCCGGCAATTCCGGTGTGCCGCCGACGTTCGATTTCTCCGGCTCCGAGAACGTCGGGTCGGTGACGGTTCAGTGGCCGGCGCCCGAGAAATTTCCTGATGGCGCCGGGGGTAATTCGATCGGATATCTGGGCGACGTCATCCTGCCGCTGCAGGTTGCGCTAAAGGATGTGACGAAGGAAGCGTTCCTCCATCTCAAACTCAGCTACGACATTTGCGCGAACATGTGCGTGCCCGCAGAGGCGAACCTCCAAATCGCGTTGTCCGGCAGCGGCGCTGGCGAGACGGCGATCGAAGAAGAGGAGCAACGCGTCCCGCGACGCGTCGCACTCGGCGCCGGCAAGGGCCTCGCCATTCTTTCGGTGCATCGCGAAGACGGCGGCGAACATGGACGCATCACCGTCGAAGTTGCTGCGCCGGAGAATGCGCCAGTCGATCTCTTCGTCGAGGGACCGACGCCGGATTGGTCGCTGCCGGTGCCGGAACTGAGCGCCAGATCCGGTGGCACACGTCGCTTTACATTCGACATCGATGGTCTACCGCCTGGCGCGCATATCGAGGGTGCGACGTTGACCTTCACGGCGGTGAGCGGCGACGATGCGATCGAGGTCGCAACCCACCTCGACTAATCAGGCCGACACGATCGCCCGGGACGCATTCAGATCGGATCCCTTGGTGCTCTGAGATTTCGCCGAGGCATGATCTTTTGCAGAACCGGGTTCCACTTTTCCGGATCATGCTCTAGTTTAGGCCACCGGACGCGCAAGCGGCCGATCTAACGACGAGCGACCCCCCAATATTTACACAAGAGGATACGAATCATGGCGATCAAGGTTGGCGACCGCCTGCCCGAGGCGAAGTTTCGAGTGATGGGGCCCGAGGGGCCGGCCTGGAAAACCACCGATGAAATGTTCAAAGGCAAGAAAGTTGTGCTGTTCGCCGTGCCCGGCGCCTTCACACCGACTTGCAGCAACAATCATCTGCCCGGTTTCCTAAAGAACGCGGATGCACTCAAGGCCAAAGGCGTCGATGAAATCGCGGTGACCGGCGTCAACGACGTGTTCGTCATGGAGGCCTGGAAGAAGGCGACCGGAGCGGCCGGCAAGATCGAGTTCCTGGCGGACGGCAATGGCGACTTTGCCAAGGCGCTGGATTTGACGATGGACGGCTCGGCGGGCGGACTTGGGACCCGCTCCAAGCGTTATGCCATGCTGGTCGAAAACGGCGTGGTGAAGACGCTTAACATCGAGGAAGCTCCCGGCAAAGCGGAAGCGTCCGGTGCGGAAAATTTGCTGAAGCAGATGTGATTTCGGCCTTGCCTCCCTCTCCCTCGGGAGAGGGAGGTCAGCCATTCCACTATTCGTCGCAAGGGCGCGGCGCCGATCATTCAACTCCACCTTGCTTGCTTTTGGTCTTCAGCTTGGCGCATGAACCGCGGCAGTCTGCGCAGTCTGCATTTTGTTCCGGGCCGCCGCCAAATCTGAAGTTCGACTGAAAGTGCCGCTCGATGGATTCAAAAAAACTGCTGGTTCGCGGTGGTCAAGTCTACGACCACGACGGCGACGTTCATAAGCCGGCCGTCGCCGATATCTTGATCGAAGGCGATCGGATCGTTGCCGTTGATGCCAACATCGCTCCTGACGGAAACTGCCAAATCATCGAAGCGCGCGATCGGCTCGTGGTGCCCGGGCTGATCAATGCGCACTACCACTCGCACGACACATTGTGCCGCGGGCTGTTCGAGGAACTGCCGCTCGAGATGTGGCTCCTCTATACGCTGCCGATGGGACAGCATCGCAGCAAGGAAGAGGTGCGTGCCCGAACCCTGGTCGGCGCCGTCGAATCTCTGCGCTGCGGCATCACCACCGTGCAGGATATGCTCGGACTCGTTCCCTTGAACGACGAATATACCGATGTGGTGATCGCGGCCTATCGCGAAGCCGGCATTCGCGTCGTGTTCTCCCCGATGATCTGGGACATCCCGCCGATCGCCATGGTCCGGCACAAGGATGACCTGCCAAGCGAAATCCAAGACATGCTTGGGACGGAAGGCCGCCCCGTCAAGGACCAATTCGATTATCTCGAACATCAATTCAACCGGCATCCGGCTGCCGGCAATCTGCACTGGGCGGTGGCACCATTTGCGCCGCAGCGCTGTTCGCCGCAAATGCTGCAGGCCTGCGCCGAGCTGTCGGAAAAATACGATCTTCCCGTCTATACGCACGTCTATGAGACGCGCGGGCAGGCGCTGATTGCGCGCGAATTGTTCGCCAAGCACGGCGGCTCATTGATCAACTACATGGACAGCGCCGGCCTTCTCGGCCCGCGGCTCAATATCGTCCATAGCGTCTGGATCACGCGCCTCGAGATGGACCGCATGGCGGCCGCCGACGCCGGCATCGTGCTCAATCATCTGAGCAACATGAAGCTCAAAAGCGGCGTGGCGCCGGTTTGCGACCTGTGCGACTCCGGCGTGCGGCTCGGACTGGGCTGCGATAATTGCAGCGGCAGCGACGTGCAAAGCATGTTTCAGGCGATGAAGACGTTTTGCCTGATTGCGGCGGTCAGCGAACCCGAACCGGGACCCGGATTGGCACGCGAGGTTCTTCGCCACGCGACGATGGGCAACGCGCGGACTGCGGGCCTCGACAAGTGTCTCGGCGCCATTCGACCGGGCTTCAAAGCCGACCTCGTCCTGATCGATCTCAAGGATGTGGCCTATCTGCCGTATAACAGCGCGGCGCGGCAACTCGTCTATACGGAATCCGGCCGCAGCGTTGAAACCGTCATCGTCGACGGCAAAATCGTGGTCAAAGATCGCAAAACTCTGACCATCGACGAAGAGGCCTTGCGCCGCGAAGTCACCGATCTGATGCGCTCATTCAATGCCGATTTCGACAAGGTTCTGGAATCGCGCAAGAGGGCGCTGCCTTATATGCTGGAGGCTCACCGCCGCGCCTGGCAGCCCGACATCGGAATGAACCGGTTCATCCCGCGCACGCGGTGAAGTGACGTTTCTCGATTAGACACTCAGATAATTTCTGAGAACGACCTCATTATTATCAAGCTCCGACGAAGTGCCGGTAAAGCAGATCTCACCTTTGTTCATGACATGGTGACGATCGCCGACGGCGAGAGCAGTGTGCAGATTCTGTTCGACCAGCAGAATGGCAAGCCCTTCGTGCTTCAGCCCGCGTACGACCTCGATGATTTCGCGCACAATGAGTGGCGCCAAGCCCTCCGATGGCTCATCCAGAAGCATCAGCGATGGATTCAGCATGAGCGCGCGCGCGATGGACAGCATTTGCTGCTCGCCGCCGGAAAGCTGAAATCCGCGGTTGCGGTCGCGAGCCTGCAATACAGGGAAAAGTTGGTAGATTCGGTCGAGAGTCCAACGGCTGGATTTCTTGGCGCGCGCGAAAACCGTGAGATTCTCGCGCACGGTAAGGCTCGGGAAGATGCCGCGCTCCTGCGGCACCAGGCCGAACCCGAGCCGCGCAATGGCATGAGGCGGCAACGCGCTGATTTCGCGCCCATCATGGACGATTCGTCCCGAACGCGGCTTCAGGTAACCCATGATCGTTTGGATGGTCGTGGTTTTACCTGCACCGTTGCGACCGAGCAGGCAAATCACCTCACCGGCACCAACGTTCAGCGACACGCCGCGCAGGATATGACTTTCGCCGTAATAGGTATCGATGTCGATGAGTTCGAGCATCGGTCAATGCGCCACGCCGAGATAGACGTCGCGGACCTGTTTGTCACCCTGGATTTCGGCGCAAGTTCCGCTCGCCAATGCCTCGCCGTAATAAAGCACCGTAATGCGATCAGCGATCGAAAAGACAACGTTCATGTCATGCTCCACCATGAGGATCGAAAGAGTCCGGGGCAGACTGCGGATCAGATCGATCATACGCGCCGTCTCGGCCGGCGACATTCCCGAGGTCGGTTCGTCGAGCAGGAGCAATTCTGGTTCGCCAGCGAGTGCTACGCCGATCTCGAGTTGGCGCTGCTCGCCATAGGAAAGGTGGCGGACCAATCGAGAACCGTCACCGTCGATATGCACTACCCTCATGAGTTCGGCGGCCCGGCCGAGCAATCGTTCGAGCTTGCGCACCGGCGTGAAGAAGTCGAGCGGATTGCCGCTTCGCACTTGGACCGCAAGACGTAAATTCTCGATCACGCTCAAATTCTGGAAGAGATTGTTCTTTTGAAAGGTGCGGCAGATCCCCAGCCGGCTGACGCGGTCCGGGGAGCATCCGGTGATATCGATATCCTTCAGGAGAATTCGGCCGGAGCTGGGCTGCAGCTGACCGCCGATCTGATTGATCAGGCTGGTCTTGCCGGCGCCGTTCGGGCCGATGATGGCGTGGCGTTCACCTCCTTCGATCGTCAGATTCATATCCTTGGTGACGACCAAACTCCCGAACGAACGGTAAAGATGCTCGGTACGCAACACTTTCATGATAGCCGCACTCTGAGCTTGAGATCGCGTAGCGTGCCCCAGATCCCGCCCGGGAAGTAGAGAACGCATGCGATAAAGGCGAGCCCGATAATCAGCATCCAATGATTGCTGTAGGAGCTCACAAGGTTTTTCATCAACAGGAAGATGCCGCTTCCGATGATGGGTCCGATCAGCGTTCCCGTGCCGCCAAGCATGACCATGATGAGGACATCGCCCGAGGCGCTGAATTGCACCGCATCGGGGGAAATGAAGCCGTTGAATATGGCGTAAAGGCCGCCCGCAAAGCCAGCCACCGTACCTCCGATTGTGAACGCGAGCAGTTTGTAGCGGGGCGTAGCGTAGCCGATGGCCAGCATACGTTGCTCGTTTTCGCGAATGCCGACGAACACATGACCGAGCGGCGAGCCGATTAACCGCCTCAGTCCCCAGTAGCTGATCAGGAAGAAAGCCAGGGTCATGTAGTACATTACCAGTGAATTCGTCAGATCCAGGCCGAAGAAGCCGGGCTTGTCGGGGACGCCAATTCCGTCCGAGCCGCCAGTAACGTCGCGCCACTTGAGCGCCACCGAATAGATGAGCTGCGAGAAAGCCAATGTAAGCATCAGAAGGGTGACGCCGCGGGTGCGCACGCAGAAGAAGCCGATGATCGCAGAGCCCAATGCCGCGAGAACGACGCCTGCTGCCACGCCGAACCAAGCCCCAAGATTAAAAAATGTGGCGAGGATGATGACAGCATACGCGCCCAAACCGAAGAAGGCGGCATGACCCAACGATAAGAGGCCAGTGTAGCCGAGAAGCAGGTCGAGGCTCATCGCCAGAATGGCAAAGACGTAGATCTCGGCGGCGAGCGTCCGTGGATAATCGTCGAGGAAGAATGGACAAAACAACAGGACCGCAAGCACGAGTACTGCGGCGACGCGTGTCTGGATGGCGCCCGCTGCACCCTGCAACGGGGCGCTCACCGGATTGCCGGCGCCCTCGACGTGGGCAATACCGAATAAGCCTTGCGGCCGAATGAGCAAGACGACCGCCATGATCGCGTAGACGAGAAAGAGCGCGGTTGAGGGGAAATACGCCTTACCGAAAGTATCGACTTCACCGATGAGCAAGCTGCCCGCGAAGGCCCCGCGCAGGCTTCCCATACCGCCAATCACAACGACGATGAACGCCGGGATTAAGATGTCGGTGTCCATCCCGGGATAGAGGCCCAGCACGGGCCCGGCGGCCACGCCACCCAGTCCCGCGAGCGCGACGCCGGCGCTGAACACGCCTGTGAACAGCGCCGGGATGTTGCAGCCAAGGCCCGCCGCCATTGCGGCGTCGTCAACACCGGCGCGAACCATGGCGCCAATTCGGCTGCGCTCAATGAAGACCCACAGCAAAACCGCAAGCGCGAGACCGAGCCCGACCAGAAACAACCGGTAGGTCGAGAAAGCGCCATCCGCGATCTTCACGACGCCGGCGAACAAAGTCGGCAGCGGCATGCTGCGGACGTCGCTGCCCCATACCGTGCGGACGAGGTCGAAAAAGACGAACGTAAAGCCGAACGTCAAAAGCACCTGATCGAGGTGGCCGCGCCGATAAAGGTGCCGCAGAAACAAACGCTCCAATGCGGCGCCGGCGAGCGCGGTCGGGATCGGCGCCAACAGCAGCGCGAGCCAGTAGCTGTGGGTCGCGGCATAGATGGCGAGACCAAAATAGGCGCCCAGCATGAAGAACGAGCCGTGCGCTAGACTGACGACGTTCATGAGGCCGAATATCAGCGACAGACCCGCTGCCATCAGGAACAGCAGCATCGCATAGCCGAGGCCGTTCAGCAGTTGGACGAGCAGAAATTCCATCGCAACGCGCCGCCCCTTGACCGATGTAATCGTCGGTGCGATTTGGCTTCATCCCGCCCTCGCCGTGGGCACGCCGCGCAGCCGGCGCCGAGCTTCAGGGAAGACGAGACGTTTTCACGCCGTTAGTGCCATAACCTCTTGCTGGCGATGGCCGCCCCTTCGGCCAGCGCCTCGAACTTCGCCCAAACGATGCTCGGCGCGACCTTCGTCTCTGCGGACGCGACCGTCGAGAACCCGCAATCCGCACCGGCGATGACCCGCTCACGTCCTACGATGTCGGCATAGTGGCAGATGCGCTGCGCCACGAGCTTCGGGTGTTCGACAAAATTCGTCGTCGAATCGATGACGCCGGGAATCAGAATTTTATCGTCGGGAATCCGGAGTTCCTTGATCTCCTCCCATTCATGCTCGTGGCGGGGGTTTGCCCCTTCGAAACAAATCGCGCTCGGCCGCGCCGCAAACACCACCTCGCTGATTTGAGCGAACGGGATATCGTGGGTGTGCGGTCCCTCATAGTTGCCCCAGCACACATGCATTCGCATCGCTTCGGGCGGAATGTTGGCGGTCGCGACGTTGAGAGCCTCGACGTTGCGCCGGGCGATCTGTAGAAATTCCTGGTCCGTCTTGTCGCGGTACTGATTGTTGCGGGCAGACGCCAGGTCCGGACAATCGATTTGCAGGACGAAGCCCGCAGCGACGACCGCCTCGTACTCAGACTTCATGACATTGGCGAGTGCTTCGATATAGGCGTCCTCATTGCCGTAATAGGTATCGATCACGAATTTGGTCAGCACGCCCGGAGATGCGCACGTCATGAAAGCGTCCACCGGCTTTGCCTTGGCGACGGCCTTCTTGAGGTGATCGATGTCCTGCTCGAGCGGTCGCCGATCGGCATAGCTCAGAGGGCCGATACAGGCCGGATAATCGAAGTGCTCATAGGGATGCTTAAACATCTTGAAATCGGGATGTTCGAGCCGGTCGCGGCCGACCATCACAAGACGGCTTCTTTCAACCGCAGTTGGGCTATTCCCGACCCCGGCGACACGACCTTTGATGTAAAAAGTGTAGGACAGCTTTGCCATTTCTCCGTCGTTCACGACATCGATGCCTGTCTCACATTGTTTCGCAACAATGTCGTCGACCGCCTGGGCGGCCGCCGCATCGAATGCCGCCGGATCGGTCTTCTTCCCTGCCTCCCGTGCCGCCAGGAGGTCGAACAACGATTGCGGGCGGGGCAAACTACCGACGTGGGTGGTGAGAATTCTGTCACGACTAAGTTTCATTGTTAGCGTTGACCTCTGCAGGATGATCGGAAAGCAAACGTTTTGCGGCGCGACGGCTCGGTCGGCAACCTCCGCCGTCAAAAGTTTTTGACCCCGGGATCGCGCACGTCTTTGATCGTGAGAAAGTCCTTGATGACGAGTTTGCCGTCGATCTCCCGCACCTCGCACATGTAAACGTTCTGAATGGGATGATGCGTCACGGGGTCGAAACGGAAAGGGCCGCGCGGCGCGTCGAAGGAGACCTTCACCATCGCCTCGGCGAGACGATCCTTGTTGCTGGTGTCGCCGTCGGTCGCCTTGATCGACTCGTCGATGACGCGCGCCGTGACAAAGCCGTAGTCGGAAAAGGTCGTGGGGTATTCCTGGTTCTTGGCGTGATACGCGGAGACAAATTGCCGATTGGCGGGCGTATCGAGAGCCGTCGTGTAGATTTGCGGCGTGATCACGCCAAGCGCTGCCTGGCCCACGGCCGTGAGTGAATTGCCATCGACAAGGGCCGAAAAGCCTGTCAGGCGCACTTTGTCTTTGATGCCGAGTTCCGCGTATTGCCGGACGAAGCGAATAGCGTCAGCGCCCGTATAGAAGTTGTAGCTCGCCGGTGCGCCGGATGCAGCGATTGCAGTGAGGTAGACGCTGAAGTCCGTGGTGCCGACCGGCGGGTAAATTTCCTGCACGATCTTGCCACCCTTGGCCGCAAACGCGATGGCAAACTCGCGAATGGTGTCGCGACCGGCGATATAATCGGCCCCTGTTGCGATGACTTCCTTGGCCACGTTGTCGTAAACCCACTGTCCCATCGGGGTGCAAAGCTGCCAGGTGGTGATCGTGGTTCGGAACAGGTACGGTATCCGCTCCCACGTGATCTGATCGCTGCCGGCGCCCGATACGACGAGAAAGGTCTTGGTCTGCTTGACGAAGTTCAAGAGTGCCATAGCGACATTGCTGGCCTGAGGCCCGACAATCATGTCGACATGGTCGCTCTGAACAAACTTTTTCGTCTTCTCGAGGCCGACCTGGGCGTTGAATTGATCATCTTCCTTGATCATTTCCACCTTGCGCCCGGCGATCATCCAGCCGATGCTGTCGAAATACAAACTCATACCTTTGACGTTGTCGCTCGCGTTGTAGGACAACGCTCCGGTGAAGCTGTTCAGAATCCCGAGACGTATGGGCTTTTGAGTTTCGGCCAGTATGGCCGGAGCGTAAAGGCCGGCCGTGAATGCCGCTCCTCCGCCCCTCAACACGCGACGTCGGGTCAGGCCGCTGGGAATGCGACGCAGTTGCTCTCTCGCTGTCATCGATCGTCCCCTTCTACTGGCAATATCCATCCCCCCATCCACCGCCACTCGCGGCTAGCGCGTTGCGGCCGCGCACGCGTCAACAGCAAGCGGTCGGCAATCGCAGATCCGCCGCACGCGGGCAATCGAATGCAGTTAAGTGCACAACCGCGATAGCCGGATTGAGGTCGTCACGCGCGTCCCGTGACTTGACGATCGGCACGCTGCCGATCGAGCCGTCAAACGACGGCACGCCGACGGTTCGTCATTTTTCAATTCCTCCCTGGGCTGCGTTTGTCGTAAAATGAAACGCAATCTCATTTTTTGCTATTATGAACCGCGCCGGCCGCTCGTCAAGGCCGGCACTCGCGGCACCTTGCCGCCGATTGCCGGTGTGCTAGTGCGGTGAAAGCTCAATTGGGCGCAAAAAATGCCACAAGATGTGTCCCGCCAGCGTTACAGCGTCGAGGCGGTCCAGCGATTGGCCCGCATTTGCGAACTGTTCTCTCCGGAACGTCCGGAATTAAATCTGCGCGAGATCTCTAAGTCTCTCCGGGATCCCGGTTCGCACTACCGCCAAGATTGTCGCCACCCTGGAAGCGCGCGGCGTACTGTCCGGCGGCGCTCATTCGGGCCGTTGGGCACTGGGACCGATATGGCTGAGAATTGCTGACTTCAAGCGCAGTCGCATCGATGTTCGCGAAGCGGCGATACCGGTGATGCAATGGATACGTGAAGAACTGAACGAGACGATCATTCTCGCCGTTCGAGTTGGTGACCGGCGAATTATTATTGAATGCCTGATCAGCACTCAGCCGGTCCGGCGCGTCAGCGAAGTCGGCGACGAAGTTCCGCTCCATGTCGGCTCATCCGGACGCACGATCCTCTCCGGACTGAGCGACGGTGAAATCAAAAGCTATCTGGCAAGGACGCAGTTGATCAATTGCGGCCACGATACCGTTACGGATCCGGCGCGCATATGGGTAGATGTCAAGCGATCTCGCAAACGGGGATTTCTCACTGCCGCGGCCGAAATCACGAAAGACAGTTTTTCAACCTCTGCCGCGATTCGCTCTTATTCAGGTGAAGTAGCGGCAGCCTTGACAATCATTTTTCCGCTGTCGCGCAAAACCGATGAATTGCGGGATGAGTCCATTCGGCTGGCGGTCGATGGCGCTCGTCGCATTTCACGCCGCTTGGGCTATGCGTTGGACCGCGAAATTCAATCCGCCGTGTGAGATCTCATTTGTCCAAACCTGCAAAACGCCGAAACCAACCGTCGCGCTCTGATCGCGCAGCTCACACTGGGGTGCGCGTAATTGAACGTGCAATCGATATCTTGCAGTGCTTCGACGAAACAAACGCAAAGCTGACTTTGCACGAGATCGCCGAGCGTACCGGCATACACAAGGCGACCGTGTTCAGAATCATGTCGACGCTCGTCGATGAACGGATCCTCGATCAACCGACATCCGGCGGATCTTATGAACTTGGATTTTTCGCACTGGAATGCGCGGATGCGCTTTTGGGCGCCAGCGCACTGCGGCAGAAAGCTGTTCCGATCATGGTCCGGTTACGGGACGACCTGAACGAAACGGTCGTTCTTGCACAGCGCCGCGGCAATCATATTCTGAACCTGGACAAGGTGGTCTGCCGCCAGGGTATCATCGAGGCGCCGACCATCGGCGTCTGGACCCTGCTGCATGAGTCGCCTGCCGGCCTCGCCGTCCTGTCAACCTTTGGCGAGCAGGAGCTTGAATCCTACCTGACAGACGTGAGCGCACGCCACAGATTGCCGCCGGCTCTTCGTAATCAAATCAGCAACGCCAAGACGGCCATTTTCGATCCAGCCAGAACCGCCGCGCAAAGCACCGTTGCGGCGGCCCCAATCATAAATCGCACCGGAGAGGCAATCGCTGCCCTATCGATTGCCATTCCGTCTGGACGGATGGAGCGTGGTCTGGCCGAACGATGTCAGCGAAAGCTCATATGGGCCTCACAGCAATTGCGGGCGTGACGCGCACCGCCGTGCTCGGCAGCCCGACATTGGAATGAGCCGGTTCATCGCGCGCACGCGGTGAAGTGGCTGAGCGCCGCAATCGGCAGCAGCTTCGAAGCCGCCTTCACTTCTTCTCCAGCAGCGACGTCCCTTCCTTGCGGATGACCGGCTGCAGGATATCGGCGATTTTCGCGAGCAGCCACGGCAGCGTGACTTCCAAACGGACTTGATCGTCCGCAACGTCGATACCGCCGCTGATCGTCTGTGCGAGTGCACTTAAGCGAAACTGCAGATGATCGCCGGTCCAGGTTTCTTCATGGACGGTGAACAGATGGCTGAAGCGCGACTGAGCTTCGCCCAAGCCGCATTTCAGGCGGCGGACGGCCTCCTCCTTGCCAAGGCGATGGGGAATAGAGACAACGAGCGGCTTCGACATGAAAGCTCCCTGGACTTGCCGAGCCCTATATGGTGGCGGCGATCGGCCCTATCAAACGCGCCGAACCGACTTCTGTGAGGTCCTCCGCCGTAGTTCGACGGCCGCGGACCTTCTCGAAAGCCGAGCGATCGTGTCGAAAATTCAACTACTTGCCTGAGCGTGGCAAGATTATCACAGAACTTTGGATTCAACGGTCGAATTATTTTGCCGCCTGTCGTCAATCCTGCGCTTATTTTACGCTTTCACGTCGATCTTTTTGGTTGGAGTATCCGATACAGAAGTCGATCGTCGTATCGGCGGGGCGTCAGTGAAAAAAGCTGTTCTGTGCGTTTCTCTCGTGTTTGCGTTTGGCAACGCCGCCGCGATGGCGGACGAGATGACGTCGGCGCCGGCGTATTACATTAGTCTTCCGACCCCGACCCTCCAATGGTCCGGTCTCTACTTCGGCATCAACGGTGGGTACGGCTGGAGTAATTCTTCCGTTTCATTAGCGCCGAACGACCCCGCGGCGCTGCTCGGCACCAGCGGCGGCGGCGGGACCGGCATCCACGGGCAAGCCATCCCTTCGACGAACTTCACCATAGACGGTGCTCTGGCAGGCGGCCAGATCGGTTTCAACTATCAGATAACGCCGTTGTGGCTGGTCGGCCTGGAAGCCGACTACCAATGGTCCGATTTCAAAGGTAGCGCGACAACCTCGGCTTTCCGGCTCGGCAGTGTCGGCACGACGAACATGCTCTTCGATGAAACCGTCAAATCTTTCGGAACAGTCCGGGCGCGAATGGGAGTGATCCCGGCGGCACCGTTACTGTTGTACGGGACGGCTGGATTGGCGTACGGGCAGGTCAGCGATGATCTAACGGTGGCAAATCCGCTCGCCAGCGGCACCGGCTCGCTTTCTGCCGGAGGCTTCTCCTACCTCTGCAGCGCCGGCGGTCCCGCCTGCTTTGCCGGCTCATCCTCGCAAACTTTGTGGGGATGGACCGCAGGCGCCGGCGCCGAATATGCGCTGACCAGCAACCTGATTTTGCGCGGTGAAGCCTCGTACGTGAATCTGGGCGTGCCGAGCGGCACGGCGCTCGCTCAACGAACCGTCGCCGGCACATCGGCCGCCTCCTTCACGGCGGGTTTTTCGTCCGTGAGCTTCGTCTTTGCGCGCGGTGGCCTGAGCTTTAAGTTCTAGTGGAACGGATTTGACATTCGCTACCCACCTAGCGTTTTCAGATCGCTTTCGGCGTCCCGACCACTCTGCCGGTGCGGCGCAATTCGGCAACGGCGTCACGTGCCAGAACGTCCGCGCGTTCATTCATGCTGTGACCGGCATGGCCACGCACCCAATGCCACCGGATCTGATGCGGCGTGAGCGCGGCATCGAGGCGCTGCCAAAGGTCGACATTCTTCACCGGCTTCTTGTCGGCGGTGCGCCATCCGTTGCGCTTCCAGTTCTTGATCCACGACATGACACCGTTGCGCAGATATTGGCTATCGGTGTGCAGATCGACGATGCACGGCCGCTTGAGCGCTTCGAGCGCTGAGATTGCCGCCATCAGCTCCATGCGATTGTTGGTGGTGTTCGGTTCGCCGCCTTTGAGCTCCTTCTCGTGATCGCCGAAGGTCAATATGGCGCCCCAGCCGCCGGGGCCGGGATTGCCCGAACATGCGCCGTCAGTATGGATCACCACGTGCGGCAAATTGGGATTCATCGCTCGACAACTCCATAGTCGCGCGCGCTTGTGACCATCTGATGGAAGCGAAGCTTGCGGACATATTCGAGCGGGTCCTT
The DNA here is from genome assembly GCA_963759705.1 of uncultured Alphaproteobacteria bacterium. Classification (GTDB taxonomy): domain Bacteria; phylum Pseudomonadota; class Alphaproteobacteria; order Rhizobiales; family Xanthobacteraceae; genus BOG-931. The sequence continues at coordinate 10,068 of CAVXAK010000020.1, read as the reverse complement.
CGGCCGCACCAGAGCGCCGGGCGGGACATGGAGCCAATCGACCAGCCGGGTCAGCAAAAAGCGCAAGGCGGCGCCGCGCGCAAACAGCGGTAGCTTCTCCCATTCCGGCGGCGAGAGCGGCCGCATCTTCGCGTAGCTTGCGAGCAGCGCGCGGCCCTTGGTGACGTTGTAGGAATGATCCGGCTCAAAACACCAGGCGTTGAGACAGATCGCGACGTCATAGACGAGCGTATCGGTGCAGGCGAAGTAGAAGTCGATCAGTCCCGAGAGCGTGTCGCCGAGGAAAAATACATTGTCGGGAAAAAGGTCGGCGTGAATGACACCCTGAGGCAACCCGCGCGGCCAGTCGCGTTCGAGCTTGTCAAGCTCGGCGGCGACGATGCCGGTCAGGTCGCGGCGGACCTCGTGCGCTCGCTCGCGGCACGACTCGAAGAGCTGGCGCCAGCCCGCGACCGAGAGCGCGTTTTCGCGGCGCATGGCGAAATCTGCGCCGGCAAGGTGCAGCCGCGCCAGAGCCTCGCCCAGCGCGGCGCAATGGGCCACGCTTGGCCGCCTGATCCACATGCCGTCGAGAAAGGTGACGATCGCCGCGGGACGCCCGGCCAACCGGCCCAGCGTCTCGCCAATTCGATTCTTTACCGGCTGCGGACAGGTGATGCCGCGGCTCGCAAGATGCTCCATCAGCCCTAGAAAGAACGGCAGATCGCCTTCGGCGACGCGCCGCTCGTAAAGGGTGAGGATGTAGTAGCCGCGGCTGGTGTGGACGAGGAAGTTCGAATTCTCGACCCCCTCGGCGATGCCCTTGTAGGCCAGCAACTCACCGATGTCGTAGCCGGCGAGGAAGGGGGCGAGGTCTTCCGCCGTCACATCGGTATAGACTGCCATGAGGGTCGGCTAGCGCGGCCGTCATGTTCCCGTCAAGGTGTTTTACCTGCGAGCCAACCGGAAAAGCGCGCTTGGAGATCCGCCGTTTCGGGGCCGCCGTCGCGATAAATCACCGACGCCAGCGATCGGCCTTCGGCATGCGCCAGACGAAAAGCCATGTAGCGGTACTGCTCCGGATAGCGCGCGGTGTCGGCGCCCTTGAATAATTCATCGAAAGCCGGCGACGGCTCGACCGGATCGAGCCGGTCGCGCTCATAAATCGCGGCTCGCTCGGCGATGAGCCAATGATCGCCATGCCGTTCCAGCCGGTCCAAAAAACGCGAGCACGAGGTCAGATCAACCTGGATGCCGCTGAACGGCTGGCGCACGCGGATGATGACGCTCGTCTCAGCCACGGCGCGATCTCCGGCGAGTCTGAGGGCGGGCGGAAAAAGGTGATGGCGCGACCAGGTGTGACTGGCCGCGAAGCTCGCACGGCAGCGCTCGACGAACGAGTCAAACGGTCCGCGAAACCAGGAAACCGAAATGTGGCCGTCGGGCGTGAATGTCGCCCGCAGTTCCTTCCATCTGCCCTGGTCGCGGTAAAGACCCCAGGCCTGGATCAGTTCGGCACAGGCCATTTTGTCGGCGAGTTCCTTCCCGGACGCGACCATGGCGCTTCACTCCGCAATCCTATTCCGCCTGGATACTCGAGGCTTCGATCACTTTGCGCCAGCGCGTCATGTCGCCCGCAATGCGCTCGCGCATGTCCTGCGGCGTCGATGGGCTCCGCCCTCGACGAGCTTTTGTTTGATGTCCGGCAATGCCAGAATTTCGCGCACTTCGCGGTTGAGGCGATCGACGATCGGCCGCGGTGTGCCGGGTGAGGTCGCCAAGCCGAGCCACGACATAAACGCAATACCCGGCACCGTGTCCGACACCAGCGGCGCGTCGGGCATCAGCGGGTAGCGTTCCGGCGATGACAATGCGAGCAAGCGCAACTGTCCGCTTTGCACACGCGGAAAAGCCGACGTCGCGGCATCGACCATGACATCGACGCGGCCTGCAAGGACGTCGGTCAGAGCCAGCGCCGTGCCGCGATAGGGGACGGCGGTCATTTGCGTTCCCGACTCAAGTTCGATCCATTTGGTCAGGACGTGATAGATCGAACCAACCGCATTGATGGAATAGGTGACGGTCCCCGGCTTCGCCTTGGCGCGGGCAATGAGGTCCGCGAAGGAGGTGATCGGCGATTTCGGCGCGACGGCGTAGACCATCGGATAACCGCACAGCATCGTGACGAAGCTGAAGCCTTCGATCGGATCGAATTGCAAATTCTTGCGTAAGAGTGCCTGCGGTGGATAACCGGCTGTCAGAATGCCCAGCGTGTAGCCGTCAGGATTGGCCTTCGAAACGGTCTCGTAAGCGACCGCGCCGGCACCTTGGGAATTGTTCTCGACCACGACCGATTGCCCAAGTCGGTCGCCGAGCTTATCGGCGATCAGCCGGCCGATGATATCCGGGCTGCCCCCCGGCGCAGTCCCAATCAAAAGGCGAATCGGCCGTGACGGCCAATCGTCCGCTCTCGTCACAAGCGGACGCATCGCCGCAAGCGATGCGGCAAGGCCAAGAACTGCGCGTCGTGTCGGCTGCATGATCGTCCCGGTCGCAGCCACCTTAGAATAGCGTTATCGCCTCGCGCAATTGCCCTCTTTTGATCTCTCTTCCCTCACGGTGCGATGAATGCCACCATGGCTCCAAGGACAAACAACGAACAGCGAAGGGAGGCAATGAACCGAGATGGGGGATTGTGTTCGCGGCCATCCTGTCGACAATCACACTGGCGTCGCCGACCGGCACTCGCGCTCAAGATTATCCGGCGCGGCCAAACGGCGAAGCAGCGCGCGTGACGTAGGCATCACGCTCGATTAAATCACACCATCAGCGAAAGGCACGAAGGCGCAAGGATGAAAGCGATCGTTATTCATGAGTACGGACCGCCGGACGTTTTGCGCTATGAAGAGGTGCCCGACCCGATCCCGCGCAGCGGCGAAATCCGTATTCGAGTGCATGCGGCGACCGTCAATCGCGTCCTCGACGTAAGTCTTCGCGCCGGCCACGAAACCGCGCGTGGACCCGTTCTGCCGCTCATTCCCGGCGTCGATTGTGCCGGTATCGTCGATGCGGTCGGCCCGGAGGTGGGGCGCTGGCGCGCCGGCGATCGCGTCGGCGCCGCGGGCGTCATGCCGTTGAATATCTGCGCGGAAGACGGCAATGGCTATCGCGGACCGCAGGGCATGATGGGCATCAAGCGGCCCGGCGGATTCGCCGAACTCGTCACGGTCCCCGCCTGCGCCGTCGTCGCGATTCCGGAGCACCTCGATTTTCATCACGCCGCCGTCGTCATGCGGCACGTGCCGACGGCATGGAACCTGCTGACCCACGTCGCCGAACTCAAAGCCGGGGAGACCGTCTTGATCATGGGCGCCGGCGGCAATCTCGGGACCATCGGCATCCAGATCGCCAAGAACGTCATCGGCGCGAACGTGATTGCAGCGGCAGGGTCCGACGAGCGCGTCCAGCTCGGGCTCAATCTCGGCGCCGATCACGGTATCAATTACGCGACTCACGACATCCTGGAGGAACTGATGCGGATCACCGGCGGCAAGGGTGTCGATGTGCTCTACGACAACATCGCCAACCCCAAGATCCTGCCGCGCGCCTTCCTCGGCATCGGCATGGACGGCCGCCTCGTCACCGCCGGCGCCCATGCCGGGCCAAACGTGTCGATCAATTTCTCGCACCTCTATCACAAGCGCATCACGATCAAAGGACGGCCCGGCTACACGCCTTCCGACCTGCCGGATTGTCTCGAAGCGGCGGCGCAACGAAAAATCCTGCCACAGATCGAGCGCGTGCTGCCGCTGTCAAGCGCTGCCGAAGCTCATCGCATGGTCGAGGGCAGTGAAGGCCAGGGCAAAATCGTGCTTGATCCGACGCTGGGATGACGCGTTTTCGCAATACCGGCGCCCAGCCCCCATCAAAAGGTGGAGAGAACCGCACCCGACATGTAGAGGAACAGAGATACGCCCAAGAGTGCGAGAAGGGCCGCAAGCGCCAAATCGAGCCGCGATCCGCTGCTTGGAGTTTCCTTCTCGCTGTCGATGTCTTTCGCCGTCTTGAAAAATCGGACCGCCGCAACAACGACCATCACAACGCCCAAAAAGATAAAAGCCAACCCTGCCGCATTGGCAAAACGTTGACCGTGGATCGGCAGCGTTCGGGATGCCAGCTGCGGAACCGCATACAGCAGGAAAAGGTCGAAGCGCTCGATCAAAAAGCCGAACGCCATGACGGCAATGGCCGTCCGCACCCACGCCAGAAAGGTCCGTTCGTTCGCCGCGTGGTCGCTGAATCGCTTGATCATCGTCCAAAATTAAGCGCCAGGATGGCGCAGGGACACCCTAAGCCATTTGCATCAGGATGTCCCCGCCTTGCAGCGACCCGCCGTCAGGCTGCCCTCCGATTCACCCCGGTCTCGGCCATCGATGTCAGCAAAGCGCGAAAGACGCTCGCCGAACGAACGGATTGAGCCGGAGCGGCTCAATCGCTTTTAAACGAAAAACACCAGCCAAATCGCCGCGAACACCACGACGATCGCCGCAATTCCGAAGCTGAGCACGTAGCGGACGTTATGCCCGGTCACGCCCTGCCGAGCGCGCTGCGTCGGTAAGACAGTGCGTTGGTTATTTGGAGCATCGGAACGGTCGTGTTGATCCTGGCGGTTGCACTGATCCGGCGCGGAGCCGGCCATTTGGCTGCTGTGAAGCGAGTTCATGGGATTCTCCGGCGCGTGGCTTCTCACCCTTTCCAACAGAGCAGGCCTGAAGCGAGTTCCTCTCAATAAATCGGATCTGGCTTTTTCGTGGCAAAGTAACGGACAGGAGGACGAGTTCGCGCTCGTCCTCCCTCGACCGTCCTGAAAAGCAATTTGCGGCTCTATCGCACTACGGCTGCGTCTTCAGCCAGTCATCGACGTCTCTACGCACCATGTCCTTGGCGAGACCGTAGCGCTGCTGGATCTTGCCTTCGAGCTGATCACGTTTTCCGTTCACCTGAGTGAGATCATCGTCGGTAAGTTGGCCCCACTTCTCTTTGATCTTTCCTTTGGTCTCCTTCCAATTCCCTTCAATACGGTTCCAGTCCATCGCTATCTCCATGAGTTCACTGTCTTCACCCTGGTAACGTTATCGAAGGGTGCCGGGTTCCAAGCGCGACCGCGCGTGTTCCAATAACGGCAATGAGGAACATCAAACAACAAGCACGTCGCTCCATCGGAACGTGCCCAGTCTCAGCCGAGTTGGGAGAGGATAAGCGGATCGAGTTCTGGCATCAGCACGCGACCGTGACTTGAGGGGCGCAACAGGAGAAACGCGAAATGAGAAACAAGTTGTTGGCGACGGTCGCGTTAAGCGCCGTCATTGGATGCGCCACGTTTGCTGCGGCGCAGAACCCGCCCACCGGAAATCAGACGAGCAAAGAAACTCTGAGCCAAAAAGGCGCGGAGCCACGTATGAAAGCCGCGCCGCGTGGCGCCATGACGCCCCGGCACGGTTCGCAGTCCGCGCAAACCGAAACTGCGCCGAGCGGGCAGACCGGGCAGCAACCCATTCCGGAGAAGATCGAGCCGAAGGGCGAAAGCTCGAATGCTCAGAGTGAGCATGGATCAGGCGCGGCGGTTCATGGTTCTCAAAAGGATGAATTGCAACGCGGTGCCCAAAAGGATGAGTCTCAACACGGAGCGCAAAATGAGAATTCTGAACGCGGCAGCATGAATTCCGCTCACGAGCGAACGGGAGAAGGCACAGAAACGAAAGCCGATGGACCCGGCGGAAAATCAGCCCAGCTTTCGGTCGAGCAGCGGACCAAGATCAAGGGGATCATCGGCAGAGCCCACGTTGCGCGGGTCAGCCATCCAGACTTTTCGGTAAGAGTAGGGACGATCGTGCCGCGAAGCGTTCACGTCACGGTATTGCCGAGTGACATCGTCGAGGTTGTGCCGCAATATCGCGGCTACGATTACGTTCTCGTCGGCAACGAGATCCTGATCGTCGATCCCCACTCCTTGGAGATCGTAGCCATCCTTGAGGCTTAGTCGTTCATCGACCGAACAGCCAAATCGAGAGGTCCGCGTGGCGTTCAGCCACGCGGACCTTGTCGTTTGGCCGCCCGATTTTGCTGGAACTGCTCGGAACCTGAGCTGGCGCGCGCTCGTTGACGTCAAGGATGTTATTCGGGTCATCGTGATATGCATAAGCCACGTTACGTCGTCCTGTATCAGGATGGGGAATGGCGGATCAGGCAGGCCGGCCGCCACTTTACTGGTTCCTATTCGAGCAAGACCGAAGCACTCTGTGCGGCCGTCGCATTTGCCGAACAGGATGGAAATCACGGCTGTTTCACCGAGGTGCTGGTCCGGCACGAGGACGAGCATTTCGTGACGGAATGGGTTTATGGCGATCCCCCGCCGGATAGGGCGGCACGTTCGAATGACGCGGCGCAATAGGCCAAGTGGCCCGTGGCACGGCGCGGTGCCTCGCCAAAGGGACATCGGACGTGCGTAACTGGAACCAGCCGACGACTGCGCGGTTCCTCCCATGCAACCCTCCAATGGGGTGGGGAGAACCATTGATGCGACGGCATATTTTCTGTTGTCTGCGCGGGACTTATCGGTTTGCGGGGGCGGCGCAAACATGTTCGCCCAATAGCATTGGTACGAGCGCAGTTATTTGGACCGGCGCAGCAGAATGATCGCAGCGGCTGCGCCGGAAGATTCATGACTGAGCCTCCCTGGCAGGTCGCCCAGACTTGTGCCCGGACTCCCCAGACTTGCGCCCAGACTTGCGCCCGTACCTGTGCCCGGACTTGCGCCTGGACTGTCGCGTGGCTCGTGGTCGGAGCAGGCAGCGCCGCCGCGCAAGTCAACACCAGCTCATCGACGGAAATCGTCTTTCTCGCCGAATTGTTGGCTTTGATCCTGCTTGGCCGCCTGCTTGGCGAAGTGATGCAACGCGTAGGCCAGCCTGCGGTGATGGGGGAACTTATCGCCGGCATTCTTTTAGGACCCTCAGTCCTCGGGCTGGTTTGGCCTGACCTTCAGCATTGGCTCTTTCCCGCAGCGAAAGAGCAAAGAGCCATGCTCGACGCAGTTTCGAATTTCGGGATTTTGCTGCTTCTTTTGCTGACCGGGATGGAGACGGATCTCACGCTGGTGCGCAAATTCGGCCGCGCTGCGGTCAGCGTCGCGCTCAGCGGCGTCGCTGTCCCCTTCGTTTGCGGAGCCGTCCTCGGTGGTGTGATGCCGCGATCGCTGCTCCCCGGCGCCGACAAGCGCGTGCTGACGGCGCTGTTTCTCGGCACCGCGCTGTCGATCTCATCGATCAAGATCGTGGCGGCCGTCGTTCGCGACATGAACTTCACCCGACGCAACCTCGGTCAGGTCATCATCTCGTCGTCGATCCTGGAAGATACGATCGGCTGGATCATCATCTCCCTCACATTCAGTCTTGCTGCGGCGACGACGATCGACATCGCCGGCGTGGCAAAGAGCGTCGTCGGCACTGCGGTTTTCCTGATCGCGAGCTTCACGATCGGCAGGCGCCTGGTGTTCCTGGCAATCAGGTTCGTGAACGATAATTTCGAAAGCGAGTTTGCCGTCATCACCGCCATTTTGGCGATCATGGGCGCAATGGCCCTGACCACAAATCTGATCGGCGTGAACACCGTTCTCGGTGCCTTCGTTTCGGGGGTATTGATCGGTCAATCGCCGATCCTCACCAAACACATCGACGACCAGCTCCGTGGGCTGATCGTCGCGTTTTTCATGCCGGTGTTTTTCGGCGTCGCCGGACTTGGGATCAATCTCACTATCCTTGCAGACCCTGGCCTGCTGGCGATAACGGCGCTTATCATCGTCGTTGCCAGCTTCGGCAAATTCGCCGGCGCCTTTGTTGGTGCGGAGATCGGTGGACTGACCGTGCGCGAGGCGTTGGCGCTGGGGTTTGCCATGAACGCGCGCGGATCGACCGAAGTCATCGTCGCCTCCATCGGACTGTCGATGGGAGCACTGACCCAGAACCTTTACACGATGATTGTCGCCATGGCGGTTACGACGACATTGGCGATGCCGCCGATGTTGCGCTGGGGACTATCGCGCGTTCGGATGAGCGAATCGGAGAAGCGGCGGCTCGACCGCGAGGAGATGGAGACGCGTAGCTTCGTCCCGAATATCGAGCGGTTGCTGCTCGCGGTGGACAACAGCCCCAATGGGCGCTTTGCGTCTCGTTTGGCCGGTCTCATCGCTGGAGCGCGCGGCGTGCCGATCACCGTTCTTGCGATGAAAAAAGATGTGGCGCCGACGCAAGGTAAAGGCGAAGAGGCGGGCGAACCGGCGGGCGGCGAGCATCCCGCGCATCAGGCCATCTCGGCCGCAGCCGCGGACAGTCAAAAGTCCGAGCCCGGACAACATCAGAAGATCGACATAACGATCCGCAAACCGGAGGCCCAAGCCGCCGGGACCGTCGCGGAAGAAGCACGTAAGGGCTACGATCTGTTGTTCATCGGAGTAGAACACACCCTCGGCAATTCGGGACGTTTCCACCGCGATATCGTGCGCATCGCCTCTGAGTTTGATGGACCGGTAGCCATCGTCGAGGCGAAGGGGCGTCATCAGGAGCAGCCGGAACAAAGCGGCCTCGATGTGGTCGTACCCGTGAATGGGTCCGAACCGGCGCGCCGCGCCGCCGAAGTCGCCATCGCGATCGCGCGCGTCGTGCGTGCTCCGCTGCGTGCGATTTATGTCTCCGAGACGGGAGCAAAAGATCGCAAGAACGGACGCCGCGCCATAACCCCCCGCTGGCATGAACAAGCGATCCTCAAGGAAATCGTCGAACTTGCCGATAGCCGGGATCAGAGGATTGTGACGGCGGCGCGCACCAGCCAAACCGCAGAAGATGCCATCCTCTCCGAAGTCGTGGGTGATGGTAACGGTCTGATCGTGATGGGCGTCCCACGGCCGGCCGGCGAAGAGCTATTCTTCGGCGAGATCGCAGCCGTAGTGTTCAAAAGAACGCCGGCATCCATCTTGCTCATATCGACCTGATCAGGCCACCGCTGCCGCCTCTTTGGCGTCCGCCGCAATCCTGTTGCCATGAACGAGATCATGGATGAAGCGAAGCTTCTCAATCACCGGCGGCGATAAGATAAAAGGGTAGATGTCCTGCTGACCCATCGCACGGTTGAGGCTGTTGAGGGCGTTACTCAGCGGAATCCACGTATCGATCAGCGGCGCGACATCGAGCGCCCGATAAGGATTGAAGTCGACCTCCGCCTCCAACTCGGTGGAATTGGCGAACCGCGGACGGATGTAAAGGCCGAACGCCCGCGCCATCTCCAGAGTATCGACGATATGTAGGTAATGCGCCCAGGTCTCGGCGAAGTCTTCCCAAGGGTGAGCCGACGCATAGCTGGAGACGAAACTCACTTGCCAGTTCGGGGGAGCGCCGTTCGCGTAGTAGTTCTGCAACGCTTGACCGTAGTCGGCGGTCTCGTCGCCGAAGATGTTACGGAAAGCCTCCAACTTCCCGCCGTCGCGGACCAGCACGTCCCAATAGTAGTGGCCAACCTCGTGCCGAAAGTGACCGAGTAGCGTGCGATAGGGTTCTTCCATCGTCGTGCGTCGCTTCTCCCGCTCGGCGTCATCGGCCTCCTCAACCGCAAGAGTGATGAGCCCGTTGTCATGACCGGTCATGACTTTCGATCCGCCAGAATGCGGGGGACTGGCGAGAAAATCAAAGATGAGACGCTGGCCGCCGCTCTCGCGCGGTTCGAGCGGCAGATTCAGCTGCATGAGGGTGTAAAACAATCGATGTTTGGCGGCTTCAATCTTCCGCCACGCAATGAGATTGCGTTGAATGCTCGTGTCGGGAATGATCCGATTGTGACGGCAGGCAGTGCAAAATCTGTCGGCGTTGCTCGTTTCGATGAGCCAATTGCAAACACCGAACTCCGCATTCGCGCAGAATCGATAGAGCTTATTGCCCCCGGCAAGGGAGCGCCATTCGCCGTTCTGCGGCTCCAGCGCCGACAGCGTTGCGGTCTCTGCAATGTAGCCGAGACGATAGCCACACCGTTCGCAGGTATTGT
>CAVXAK010000019.1:0-542284 GCA_963759705.1 uncultured Alphaproteobacteria bacterium | reverse complement strand
AGCCGTCCTTCTGTCCGAAGGTTTCCGCCAACACTTCGGGTCCGAGGCTCGAGCCGCCCATCCCGATCAGCAAGACATCCTTGAACTGCTCGCGATGCACCTCATCGGCAAAGACCTCAAAGTTTTTGATCTGATCAGCGCCGACGCTATCCAGCCAGCCGAGCCAGCGGTCCTCGTCGGCGTTGGTCCACAGCGACTTGTCGCGTTGCCACAGGCGATTGACTTTACCGCCGGCCCGCCACTCGTCGGCCACTTCTTTGGCCTGCTTTTGCAGCGAACCGGCGAGTGAAATGATTTGCTTGCTCATTCTATCGGCCAGGTCTGTGATCGGAGCCGCCCGCCTCGGTCCCTGCCTTAGTCTCTGCCTTGGCCTGCTGGATCGCGGTCCAAATCGCATGGGGCGTCGCCGGCATCGGCATGTCGTGCACGCCGAGATCGCGCAACGCGTCAAGGATGGCACTCACCACCGCTGCCGGCGCGGCCGTGGTGCCGCCTTCGCCGCCGGCCTTGATGCCGAGCGGATTGGTCGGCGACAGCACCTCGGCGATTTCGGTGGTGAACGACGGCAGCGTATCCGAGCGCGGCATGGCGTAGTCCATCAGCGAGCCGGTCAATGGCTGGCCGGAGTCGGGATCGAGATAGATCTGCTCGCACATCGCCTGGCCGACGCCTTGCGCGATCGCGCCGTGGGTCTGACCGTGAACGATCAGCGGATTGATGCAGCGCCCGACATCGTCGACCGACGAATAGCGGGTGATCACCATCTCGCCGGTGTCGGGATCGATCTCGACTTCGCAGATGGCAGTGCCGTTGGGAAAGACCGGTTCGTGCATCTCATTGTCGGTGACGATCGAAATGCCGTCCTTGAGCGCGTCGGGAAGCGAGCGACGGGACGCTTCCTGCGCAAGCTCGAAGAAATCGAAGGTGCGGTTGGTGTCGCGCGAAGCAAAGCGGCCGTCGCACGAACGTGACGTTCTCCGGCGTCGAGTCCATAACGATCGCCGCGATGGCTTTGCTCTTCGCAATCAAATCAGCCGCCGCTTTCGAGAACACGGTCGCGGCATGACGCATCGAGCGGCCGGAATGCGAACCGCCGCCGATGCGCACCACATCGGTATCGCCGAGAATGATGCGTACGGTTGCATCAGGAACGTGAAGAAGATCGGAGACGACCTGCGAGAAGCTTGTCTCATGGCCCTGCCCGCTTGGCTGCGTGCCGATCACGACGTCAACCACGCCCTCGGCGCGGACTCTGATTTGGGTTTGCTCGCGCGGCGCGCCGATTGAAGATTCCACATAGTTGGCGAGCCCGAGTCCCAACACTTTGCCGCGCCGCACGGCCTCGCGCCGGCGCGTCTTGAAGCCCTTCCAATCGGCGATATCCATCGCCCAATCCATATTCTCTTCGTATTGACCGCTGTCGTAGAGCATGCCGACGGAATTGCGGTAAGGCATGGCTTCCGGCCGAACCAGATTTTTGCGCCGTAAGGCAATGCGGTCGACGCCAAGCTGTTCCGCCGCGGCGTCAACCAGTCGCTCGATCGCATAAGTGACTTCCGGCCGGCCGGAACTGCGGTAGGCCTGGGTCGGCATCGTGTTGGTGAACACCGCCATGGCGCGGAGCGTCGTCGCCGGAATGGCGTATGAGCCCGGAATGAGTCCGGACCCCTTGCTTAATGGCGACAGCGACACGCAGCGGGCGCCGACATTGCTGATATTGGTGGCGCGCATGGCGATGAAACGATGGTCGGCATCGAGGGCCAATTCCACCTTGGTGACAAGATCGCGGCCCTGGTAGTCGCTGAGAAATGCTTCCGAGCGCGTGGCGGTGAATTTCACCGGCCGGCCAAGTTTGCGTGACGCCCACAGCACGAGGCCGAATTCGACGAACACGCGATTGCGCGTGCCGAAATTGCCGCCGACGTCGTGAGACAACACGCGCAGGCTGTCCGGGGGAACGCCGAGCACCGTTGAGAGCTCGTTCTTTTGCCGGACCGCGCCGCCGGAACCGGCATAGAGCGTGTAGCGGCCGGTCGCGGCGTCGTAGTTGCCAAGAGCTGCGCGCGGCTCGAGCGGCACACCGGTGACGCGGCCGACATGAAAGTTCCTGGTGACGACATGGGCCGCGCGCGCGAACGCCCGGTCGGTCGCTTCGGCGTCGCCGAAAAAGGTCTCGACCGTCAGGTTGTTTGGCACCTCGTCCCAAACCTTCGGTGCGCCTGGACGCATCGCGTCTTCGGAATGAAGGACGAAAGGCAATTCCTCGTATTCGACCGACACCGCTTCGGCTGCGTCCATCGCCTGCGCCTTGGTCTCGGCCACCACCATGGCGACGGCCTCGCCGACATGGCGCGCCTTGTCGGCCGGCAACAAGACGTGCGGGCCGATGAACACGGCGCCACCGCCGGGCCCGTGTAGTTTCATGTCGAATTTGGTCTTCGGCAGCGGGTCGTGAGGGATCGGCGCGAGCTTGTCGGCCGCGCAATCGGCGCCGGTGAAGACGCCGAGCACGCCGGGCATTTTCGTCGCCGCTGCGGAATCGATCGCGACAATGCGGGCGTGCGGATAGGGCGACCGCACCATGACGGCGTGGACTTGGCCGTCGAGATGAAAATCGTCGGTGAATTGACCTCTGCCCGTGACCAGACGCTCGTCCTCCTTGCGCGGCAAGGGCTTGCCAATAAAGCGGTAGCCGGCGGCGTCCGGTTGTCCGGTATCGTTCATTTCGTCTCGCTTGGAATTGCAGGTGACGTCACGCCACCCTTCTGAAATCCTGCTGGCAGCGCCGCACGCGGCGCTCATCGACCTCGATACCTAGCCCGGGGCGGTCCAGCACTTCAATGTGGCCGTCCTCGATATGAAGCGGATCGACGGCTACATCCTCGGCGAGCGCAGAACTCGTAACGGTCAAGCCCCATGCAACCGCCGGAACGACCGCGCCGACATGCAGCGCCGCCGCCGAACCGACGCTCGATTCGCCGGTCTTGCAGGAAATGTTAACGCGCATGCCGAGCTTGTCGCACAGCCGGCAGGCGGCGAGCATTGCGCGAAGGCCGCCGAGTTTGATGGCCTTCAGGCTGACGCCGTGAGCGGCTTTGTGGGCGTGATGGCGCTCGATGTCGTCAAGCGAATGAATGCCCTCGTCGGCTCCGATCAGGATAGAGCTCGCCGATGCCAGCCGCGCCATGTCTTCAAGCTCGTGCGCGTGTACCGGCTGCTCCAAAAAGTCGAGCCCTGAATCGGCGACCGCGCTGAGATAATTTTGGGCCTCGGCGAAACCCCAACCCTGATTGGCGTCGGCGGAGATGACGCAGCCCTCACCGAGCGCGCGGCAAACGGCGCGCGTCCTTTCCGCGTCTGCCTCGGACGAGCCGATACCGACTTTGATCTTATAGATCACATAGCCGGCGGCGCGGCGCTCGACGGCTTGACGTACATCACCTGCGGTATCGGCCGCTCCGAGTACGGTCAGGAGCGGAATGCGGCTGCGCTGTTTTGCGCCAAGGAGCGCGTGAACAGGGCGTCCGGTGGCGCGGCCGACAAGGTCATGCAGCGCGATTTCGATCGCCGCCTTGGCGCCGCTGTTACCGTACATCTGGGCATCCATTGCCGCCGAAGCGGCGGCAATGTCGTCGGCCGAATGCGCGAGCAGACCGGGCGCCATGTGATCCACGGCCGCCATCATGCTGGCAACAGTTTCGCCGGTCATGGTCGGCGCCGAAGCTGCTTCGCCCCAGCCGACATATCCGTCGTCTGATTCAATACGCACCAGGACGTTATCCGCCCGCGCGACCGTCTCACCGGCCATTTTCACCGGCTTCTTCATCGGCAAGCTCACCGCGATAGGCTCGATTGCCTTGATCTTCACGATTGTCCTCGATCGCAAGGGGCCGGCGGATCGCCGAGGCGTTATTGGCCGCCCTGTGGCTCGTTTAATTGTAGCGAGCGAAACCTCATGGCGACAAGGCGCGGATCGGCCGCCACGAACTAAGTCCGCGTCGATCGCGCGAGGCTTATTCGGCTACGAGCCGCGCTGTTTGTAAGGTGACTTAGAAGTAAGTCGTTCCCGGCAGCGTTGCTGCGCAAGTCCCGCAGCATCCGATCGAATCAAGGAATGAACTTTGCGGTGCGAGGGGGCGTTGTGAGGTCTCGTGGTGTGCGATTGCACGCCCGTCGCGCCGAAACGCTGCATTTTTGCCGGCAACGTTCCCATTTACACCGAATTTATGCCGTCTTGGGTCGCACGCCGACAATCACCAAATCGTGTCATTTGGCCGCACAGCCGCAGATGGGGGCATCACCGACCAATACAGAGGAATCGCGGCCGAAGAGCCCGCGTGCGATCAGCAATGGGGACGCCTGTTGAGCCGCGGAACACACGAGGCTAAATTCGCCGCCGCCCGCTTGGCGGCGTTCCATTTACGTTCATGCAGGAATTGCACGAAATTACCATGTTCTACGCACAATAAGCCCCACTCTGCCATTACACTTATCCGCCGTGAGTGGTTGACCAATTCGACTCGGAGTTCTGATCATGCGAGCAATATTCGCGACGGCTGCCGCGGCGGTCCTGTCCGTCATCGCCGCCTGCAATACTGCGAGCGCGCAGCAGCAGACACCGGTAGGTCTTTGGCAAGCCGTCGATGACGACACCAAGGAGCCGACCGGCTGGTTTCTCATCAGCAACCACAATGGCCTCTACGACGGCATCATCGCCAAGATGTTTCTCAAGCCGGGCGAGAACGCCAATGCGGTGTGCGACCAGTGCAAGGACGATCGCCACGATCATCCCTGGCTGGGGCTTCAGATTATTCGCGGCATGAAACAAGAGGACGACGCCAAATTTGGCGGCGGGACGATTCTCGATCCACGCGACGGCAAAATCTACAACGCGACGATGAAAGTTACGCCGGACGGCCACACACTCGTCGTGCGCGGCTATATCGGCATTGAGTTGCTTGGCCAGAACCAATATTGGACACGCCTGCCGCAGACGGCCTACAGCCAGCTCGATCCGTCGGTCAATCCGAACCCGCCCGCTGCAGCCAAGCGCACGCCCGCGCACAAGACGGAGAACTCGGCGCGGCGCTAAATTTTCCGAAGCGCGAATCGTTTTCCAAAACAAAGCCCGCCGCGGATCCGATCCGAGCGGGCTTTTTTGTGCCATCACGCGCCTTATCGATGCTGGCGCGGCTTCCCCATCAGAATCGGCTGGAATAAAGCGGCGGCCGCCATCGTTGTCATCAGCGAGATCGCCAGGAGCTTGCCCATGCTTGACGTTCCTGGATGACTCGAAAACCACAAACTGCCGAACGCGGTTGCCGTCGTCAGCGCGCTGAAAGTCACGGCGCGCGTGAGCACCGATTGCAGAAGGTTGGTCTGACCCTCGCGCCACGCCATGATGTAATAGATCTTGAACGCGACGCCGACGCCGAGAAGCAGCGGCAGCGCGATGATGTTGGCGAAATTCAGCGGCAGCCCGACCAGCACGCAGATTTCGAGCGTGACAACACCGGCCAGCAGCAACGGAACGAGGGTCAACAGCACGTCGCTCAACCGCCGCAATGTAATCCAAAGGATGACTGCGATCGACAGCAGCGCGCACGCCCCCGCCTCGATAAACGCCGTGACGATCGTTCGCCGCGCCTCCAGGATCGAAATCGGCCCCTCCGTCGCTTCGGGTGCAACGTTCTGGACCGCATGCGCGAACGCTCGCAATACGGTGTTATTGTTGGAATCGCCCTTGGGTGCGACGTCCACGCGCGCAAGCCCTTCCGGCGTCACCCATTGCCGCACAAGATCGGACGGAAGATTGTCGCGCGTAACTTCCTGCGCCTTGAACAGATTTCGCAGGTCGTCGAGCGTCGTCTTCAAGGGTTGAACAAACACGGTCTCGGCGCGCTGGCGCGTTGCCTCATCCGCCTTGGCAAGTGCCGTCATCGCAGCGGCCAAGCGCTTTGCGGCAACCGCGCCGGTCCCGGTCCCATCTCCGGCAAGCCGGTTCAACGCTTCGACCGTGGAGTTGATCATGCCGACAGTCTGCGCATCCGAGGTCGGCGCGGCGGGTGCAGTCGGATTGAGCGCAGCATTCAGCGCCGTTGCCGCGTTTCGGATCAACGGCAGCTTTTCCTGCTGCTGGGTCGGAATGAACGTCGTTAGCGTCGCAACCCGCGCCACCTGCGGCAAATCCTTCAGCTTGGCGGCCAACTGATCGGCTGCGGCGAGTGTTGGCTGGAGCACTTCGATGTCGTTGGCGCCGCTCTCCGGGTCGCTCTTCAACTCGAGATAAGTCGCGACCGACTCGACCTTGCTGCTGCGCAGATTCATCGGATTGAAATCGAACTGCAGCCAGTACAACAGCGGCAATCCGCCGACGACAATGGCGGCGGTTGCGACGAGGATCAGTGTGCGATGCCGTTCGAGAAATTGATCGACCGGCGCGAGGGCCGCGTAGCCAAGTTGTCTGGGCTCGCTCGGCGGATTGAGCAGTCTGAGCAAGGCCGGCAGCAAGGTGATGCTGGTGAGGTATGCGATCAGCATGCCGACGCCGGCGATGAGGCCGAGTTCCGAGACGCCCTTATAGTCGGTTGGCATGAATGACAGGAAACCGGCGGCCGTTGCGAGCGCCGCGAGCGTCAGCGGCGCGCCGGCACGCCTGCCGGATTGCCGCAAGGCTCCGCGCACGTGGTCGATTTCGTGCCGTTCAGCGCGATAGCGGACGCTGAACTGCAGTCCAAAATCGACGCCGAGTCCGACGAACAGCACCGCGAAATATACCGAAATTAGATTAAGCGTCCCGACCATCAGCATGCCGAGCGCCGCCGTAATGGCCAAGCCGACGACGAGACAGACGAACACGGCAAAGATGATCCTCGCCCAGCGCAGCGCCATCCAAAGAATGAACAGCACAATGGCGATCGTCACGGTGGCATTGAGCGCGGCGTTTTCCTTGATGGTGGCGAATTCCTCGTCGGCCATGGGGACCGGACCGGTGAGACGCAGGCGCGCCTGATACTTGCCCGCGAAATCGAGGTCTGCGGCGGCCTTGCGAATGGCGGCGCTCGCCTTGCTGCCCGGCTCCAGTTCCGAATAGTCGAGTACCGCTTGGATATTGAGGAACCGGCGGAGTTCGTTGGCAGTGGACGCGCGGCCTTGAACAAGCTCGTGCCAGGAAAAGCTCGCCGGCTGTCCCGCGTTGACCTTCTCGAGCGTGTTGGCGGCAAGCGTCAGCGGCCAAGTCATATTGTCCAGCGTGATCTGGCCGCCTTGCACGCCGAGCAGCCCGAACTGCAGGGCCTGGATCACGCCGCGCAAGCTCGGATCGCCGGCCAGGACCTGCACCAGCCGCTGAGCCTGCGTGAGCATTTTAAGTTGCTGCTCGAGTTGATCTGTCGGCTCGAACAAGAAGCCGTTCTGAGCAAAGAAAGCGCCGCCTTGCGGCTGCAGGATCGAACGGAACAAATTCGTCTGCGACGCCAGCCGTTTTGCCAGTGCCTGCGTCGCCTCATCGGCGAGTTCCGGCGTCGGCGCGTCGATCACTGCAACAATCAATTCGAACTGTGGGAAGGCCTTCTCGAATGCTGCTTCGCGTTGCCGCCACGGAATGTCGTTCGAGATGAGCTTGTTGATGTCGGTCGTCATGGAAAAATGCGTGGCGGCGTACCACGACGAAGCGGCCATCAGAATCAATGCTGACGCAACGACCAGCCAAGCATATTGCGCGCAGAAATCGATCGCGCCGACAACGAAAGCAGTGATTGTCTTCATGTGTGGGTCAGCAGAATGGGGCGGTCAGCGGGACCAACCGGCGTTTGAGGCGTTAAGAGAACGGCGAAATGGAGGCGCACCGGCTTGATTACATCCGAGTACGGCCTCCGCGATGCACGAATGAGACGAGCGCACGTCCGGTGTTCCCTGTCCGAACTCGAGCCCAGCGAGTCTCCGCCCCGTTCAAAAGACCATTCATCCAACCTCCCGGGCTCATGCCCTAATTGCCCTGAAACGCTACAAAAGGGAATTCGGGGATATTTTCCTAATCCCGGAAGACTTGGTAACGGTAGGACACCTGGGGCGGCCATCCGGTTCACCACGCATGAGACCAGGCACGCTTTTTTGGCACAACGCGCTGGACAACGGCGGCAAATCCGCACAAAGGTGCCGGCCGACGGGGAGCATGGGAACATCCGGCAGCCCGGCGGCGACCAGGATAAAAACAAGGCTCGGCATCGGGCTTGATTGTCACGGTTCCATCGCCAAGCTATCTGGAGCACAAGCATTCGCGATCGGCAGGCGCTCTTGCGGCGCATCGCCGCAGTCCGACGTAACCGGCATTTGGACCGGGAGGTTTTGATGAAGGTCATACTTGCTCAGCCCCGCGGTTTCTGCGCTGGCGTGGTGCGCGCCATCGAGATTGTCGAGCGGGCCCTGCAAAAATACGGACCGCCGGTCTATGTGCGCCATGAGATCGTTCACAATAAGCACGTGGTGGAAAGCCTGAAGGCCAAGGGCGCACGGTTCGTCGAAGACCTCTCTGAAGTCCCTCCCAATGCGGTCACGATCTTCAGTGCGCACGGCGTGGCGAAGAGCGTCGAAGAATTGGCGGCGGCGCGTGGACTTCCGGTTTTGAACGCGACCTGCCCGCTGGTCACCAAGGTTCATAACCAGGGCAAGCGTTATGTCGGGCAAGGCCGTCGCCTCATTCTCATCGGTCACGCCGGCCACCCTGAGGTCGAAGGCACGATGGGCCAGATTTCGGAGCCGGTGACGCTGGTGCAGACCGAGGGAGATGTCGCTTCGCTCGATATCCCGGAGGATACGCCGGTCGCCTATGTCACGCAGACGACGCTGAGCGTCGACGACACCCGCGGCATCATCGCGGCGCTGCATCGCCGCTTCACCGATATCGTCGGTCCGGAGACGCGCGACATCTGCTACGCCACTCAGAACCGGCAAACGGCGGTGCGTGAACTGAGCAAGCTCGTCGACGTTATCCTCGTGGTTGGTGCCAAGAACAGTTCCAACTCGAACCGTCTGCGTGAGATCGGCGAGGAGGCCGGCACGCCGAGCTTTTTGATCGCCGACGGCAGTGAACTTGATACCAGTTGGTTTCGCGGCGCCAACGTGGTCGGGATCACGGCGGGCGCGTCGGCGCCGGAAGTGCTGGTGGAGGACGTTATCGATTCCCTGCGGCGGCTCGGTCCGGTCGACGTCAGCGAACTGACCGGCCGCCAGGAAACCATCGAGTTCCGCTTGCCGGCCGAATTGACCGACATGACGGCGGGCCGGGTGGCGGCGAAAGTCTAGATCAGACAAAGGTCTTAAATTCGTCCGCCGGCAAACAATTACGACATGCGAAGAGGTTAGAGACTGTGAGTGTATCTTTGCGCCAGATGGCGACCGTCGGTTCATACATGTTGCGGCAACGCCTGAAGGGCCGCAAACGCTATCCGCTGGTGCTGATGCTGGAACCGCTGTTCCGTTGCAACCTTGCCTGTTTCGGCTGCGGCAAGATCGATTATCCCGACGCGATTCTAAACAAGCGGCTGTCCGTCCAGGAATGCCTCGACGCCGTCGACGAATGCGGCGCGCCGATGGTGGCGATTCCGGGCGGTGAGCCCCTCATCCACAAAGAGATCGGCGAGATCGTCAAAGGCATCGTGGCGCGCAAGAAGTTCGTGTCGTTGTGCACCAATGCGCTGCTCCTGGAAAAGAAGCTGCACCTATTCGAGCCGTCGCCGTATCTGTTCTTCTCGGTGCATCTCGACGGCATCAAGAAACACCACGACAAGTCGGTCTGCATGGACGGCGGTTTCGAAAAAGCGGTGGACGCGATCAAGGCTGCGAAGGCCAAAGGTTTCACCGTCAACGTCAACTGCACGATCTTCGACGGACATCCGGCCGAAGACATCGCGGCGTTCCTCGACCTCACCGAGCAACTCGGCGTCGGCGTGTCGATTTCGCCCGGCTACGCCTATGAGCGTGCGCCCGACCAGCAGCACTTCCTCAATCGCCGCAAGACCAAGGAATTGTTCCGTAAGGTCTTTGCGCTCGGCAAGGGCAAGAACTGGAACCTGACGCATTCCGGCATGTTCCTCGACTTCCTCGCCGGCAATCAGGAATTCCATTGCACGCCTTGGGGCATGCCGACGCGAAATATCTTCGGCTGGCAGAAGCCCTGCTACCTGCTCGGCGAAGGCTACGCCAAGACCTTCACGGAGCTGATGGACACCACCGACTGGGATTCCTACGGCACCGGCCGCTACGAGAAGTGCGCCAATTGCATGGCGCATTGCGGCTACGAGCCGACCGCCGCCGACGCCATGATGAAGCATCCGCTCGAAGCACTGGCGATCGCGTGGCGGGGCGTAAAGACCGAAGGCGCGATGGCGCCGGAGATTTCGCTCGATGAGCAGCGCCCGGCCAAGTACGTTTTCGACGGCCAAGTGCAGCAGAAACTGTCGGAGATCCGCACCAACGAAGCGCGGGAGAAAACCGCGAAGACGGCAAAGACCACCGCGAGCGCTGCGTAACGAAACTCAGGCGGCCTTGCCCTTCTGCGTCGGCTGAATCAGCACCTCGGCGGAAATGCCGAGGCGCGCGTGCAAACGACGTATCATCCCAATCGACAGGCTGCGTTTGCGGTTCAAAACCTCGGCGACGCGCGTTCGGGTGCCGATCAGTGGCTCCAAATCCTTACGCGTGAGTCCCTGTTGCTCCATTCGAAACTTAATCGCTTCGACCGCATCGGGCGGGTCCATCGGATAATGCTCCGCTTCGTAGGCATCGATCAGCGTGGCCAACACGTCGAGACGATCGCCTTTAAGCGTGCCGATTTTTGCGCCCCAAAGATGCTCGACTTCGGAAAGCGCTCTCTCGTAGTCGGCTTTTGTACGTATCGGCTTCAATTCATTTCTCATGGCGCACCAGTTTCACATCGATTTGATCATAGTCTCGGTGAGTCCCGATCCATTTGATCCAAACAATCTCCTTCTCAAAGTCGACAGCGACAACCAGCAGATATGCATTCCCTTTCACATTGAAGACAATTCGCTCCGCAGTAACAACGCTGGCCGTCGCATAAGATCTCTTGATATCGGACGTGCCGCGCCAACGCGCTCTCTTTAACTTCGCTGAACCAGGCATCCAAGGCTGCCTTGACCGCCGCTTGATCCTTATGCCCGGCAAGCGATTGAACAAATTGTCGCAGCGTCCGCCGGGCGATAATTCGCATAGGTGAATGTATCGCGCGCCCATTTTGGGCGCAACGGCAATTCTTCGTAGGCGGCTACATCCCCCACGCCACAGCGCGCGTGTTGCCGCTCTTGAGATTGCGGTAGCGCGCCATCGCCCACAGCGGGAAAAACTTCGAATAGCCGTGGTAGCGCAAGTAAAACACCCGCGGAAAACCCGTCGCGGTATAGCGCGGCTCGTTCCAGAAACCATCGGCGCCCTGCGTGTCGGCGAGATATTCGATGCCGCGCGCGACGGCAGGATGATCGATCTCGCCCGCCGCCATGAGGCCGAGCAGCGCCCACGCGGTCTGTGACGCCGTCGACGGTGCACGTTCGTAGCCTCGATAGTCGAGCTTGTAGCTCGAACCATCCTCGCCCCAGCCGCCATCTTTGTTCTGAATCGCGGCAAGCCAATTCACGGCTTTGCGCATTTCCGGCGCCGCATGATCGATGCCGGCGGCGTTCAGCGCGCAGAGCACCGACCACGTTCCGTAGATATAATTCATGCCCCAGCGGCCGTACCAGCTTCCTTCCACGAGCTGCGTCCGGCGCAGATAATCGACCGCCTTCGCTACCGCCGGGCTGCTTTTGATCGTCTCGCCGAATTGGGCGAGCATCGAGATGCATCGTGCGGTCACGTCCTCGGTCGGGGGATCGAGCAACGCGCCGTGATCGGCGAACGGGATGTTGTTGAGATAAAAATATTCGTTGTCGGCATCGAACGCGCCCCACGCCCCGTTCGCGCTTTGCATGCCCAAAATCCACTCCCGCGCGCGATCGAGCGAGGCGTGAAAATCCTGATGGCCCGACAAATCTTGCACGCGGTCCATGGCCATGGCGACGACGGCGGTGTCGTCGACATCCGGATAATGCGCGTTGGCGTATTGAAAAGCCCAGCCGCCGGGTCGCAGATCGGGACGCCGCGCGATCCAATCGCCACCGACATCGAGGATCTGCTTGGGGACCAGCCAATCAAGGCCGCGCTTGACCTCGGCGACAGCGCGCTCACCGCCGGCTTCCAGAAGAGCGTGACAGGTCAGCCCGGTGTCCCAGATCGGCGAGACACAGGGCTGGCAATAGGCTTCTTGTTCGTGCACCGCCAGAAGCTTTCTCGATCGATTTGCGGGCGATGGCGCGCTGCGGGTGGCTTTCCGGAAAGCCCAGCACATCGAACATCATCACGCTGTTCGCCATGGCCGGAAAAATCGCGCCAAGCCCGTCTTCGCCGTTGAGCCTCTCATTCACCCAGGCGACGGCGCGATCGAAGGCGCGCTGCCGGGTCCGCTTGGGAAAGTACGGCTCCGCTGCGCGCAGGACGTTGTCGACGCCGCGAAAGAACCAGAACCATGATGCCTTCTGCTGCGGTGCCTTCGGTGTCGGACCAAGCGTCTGCGGCGAAGCGATAAAGAGCTCGTCGATGCGCACGCCTTTGGCGTTGCGCGCCGTGGGCTTCTTCGCCATCAGCACCAACAGCGGCACGATGACGGTCCGGCTCCAATACGAAATCTTGTCGAGATGGAACGGAAACCATTTCGGCAGCAGCATGATCTCGACCGGCATGACCGGCACGGCGCGCCAGGGAATGAACCCGAACAGTGCCAGCATGATCCGGGTGAAAACGTTGGCGCGCTCGGCGCCGCCGCGTTTATGGAGCCCTTCGCGCGCGCGGCGCATGTGATCGGCATCGATGGGATCGCCGATCATCTTGAGCGCGAAGTACGCCTTCACGGTCGCGCTGACATCGAAATCGCCGTCCTGAAACAGCGGCCAGCCGCCATGCGCACCCTGGATGCGGCGCAAGTAGGCCGCGATCTTGGCCTCGAGTGCGGCATCGACCGGTTCGCCCAGATAGTGCCGCAGCAGCACGTATTCGGCCGGAATGGTGGCGTCGGCTTCGAGCTCGAACACCCAATGGCCATCATCGCGCTGGGACGCAAGCAATGCCTGTGTCGCAGTTTCGATATGCTTGTCGAGTTGTTGGTCGATCATGGCAGACTCGAAACGATATCGGCGGCGCGATTGCCGGACCGGATCGCGCCTTCGATGGTTGCGGGCAAGCCCGTGTCGGTCCAATCGCCGGCAAGGGCGAGATTACGCCACTTGGTCGTGGGGCCTGGACGCTTGGCGTCCTGCTCCGGGGTTGCGGCGAAGGTGGCGCGCCGTTCACGCACGATCTGCCAGGGCGGCAGCGCGGCCGGCAGTCCGACGACGCTCGCGACCTCGCCCCAGATCATTTTCGCGAGCTCTTCGCGCGCTGTGTCGACAAGCCGGTCGCCGGCGCTGATCGTCACGGACACCCGGCCGGGGAAAGCAAAGATCCATTCGGTCGTACCATTGAGAACACCCATGATCGGCGGCTGCGCCGCCGGCGGATCAATGCGGAAATGCGCATTGACGATGGCGCGGAACTCGGTCGGCACGGTGAGCCCGCTCACGAGCGAGGCGGCGGCATAGGGCGGAACGGCAAGAACCACCGCATCGCCCGCTGCGAGTGCGACGGTTTCGCCGCCGAAGTCGAGCGCATCGACGCGGTCGGGACCGAAACGCAGCCCGCGGAGCTGATGCTCCATGCGCACGGTGGCGCCGCGCTCCTTCAGACGCGCCAGCGCGGGCTCGATCAGCGTCGAGCCCAATCCTTCACGCGCGATCAGCGGCCGGCAGGCGCGGCCGCCGGCGGCGAGGGTCTCGCGGATCACGGCGCTTGCGAGTTTTGCCGATCCGCGCGGCGGATCGATGTTCAGCGCGGCGAGCAAGAGCGGCTCGACAAGCCGGTGATAGAGCGTCCCGTCGCAGGCGATGACGTCGCCGACTGGTTTTCCCGCCGGCGGCCACAACAGCCGTGCAAGCGGCAGATAGTCGAGCGGCCGCGTTCCAGGCACGCGCCGGCCTGAGTCGAAAATCCAAAACGGCAGGCGGCCGTCATTGAAGCGCAGCGTCCAGCGTTCGCGGCTCTTGAGGTCGACAAACGAGAACTCCGCCGCCGGCGGACCGATCAGCCGATGCTCCGCGCCGATGCTGCGCAGATAGTCAAGCGCGGCATGATTGCCCGAGAGCAAAAGGTGATTGCCGTTATCGATCGTCATACCGACCGAGGCGTCGTGATACGACCGGCAGCGGCCGCCGGCGAACGGCGTGGCCTCGTGCACGACCACGCTCTTGCCTCGCGCGGAGAGCTTGAGCGCGGCGGACAGCCCGGAAAGTCCGGCGCCAATAATGTGGACCGTTGCAGTCATAGCAAAACTTGCATCACACGAGATTGCACAACACGATGAAGAGAAGTTTCGCACGCGGCAGACGAACCGGCGCGCGCGGCGCTGCGAAACCGCGCGCCACGAGCTTGTCGAGTATGGCGCGATAGGCCGCGCCCATAATCCGCGGCGCGCGCACCGTGCGCCGCGGGCTTTGCTCCATAATGGCGTCCGCTTCTTGAAAATGCGATTTTGCAAGCTCGACGATGACGGAACAAACCTGGCCGATAGCGGGATGCGCCACGACCGTCGACGGATCGGTGGCGGTAATCCCCGCCTCTTGCAGAGCGTCCCGCGGAAGGTAGAGGCGGCCCAGCGCCGCATCCTCGTCGAGGTCGCGTAAGATATTGGTGAGCTGCAGCGCGCGGCCAAGATGGTGAGCGAGCGCGAGGCCGTCATCGTGCTCCATCCCGAACACACGCACCGAAAGCCGTCCCACCGCGCAAGCGACCCGATCGCAATAAAGGTCAAGCGTAGCCCGGTCGGGCGCGCGGATATCGGCGGCAACATCCATTTCCATGCCGTCGATGACGGCGAAGAAATCCCCGCGCTTGAGATCGAATTCGCGCACCGCCTGCGCCAGCCCGAGGAGGTGCTGCGGCGGCGTGCCGAGATAAAGCGCGTCAAGGTCGGAACGCCATTGCTCAAGTTGCTTGCGGCGCAAATCGCGCGGGCCGGGATCATCGGCGATGTCATCGACCGCGCGGCAGAACGAATAGATCTCGAACATCGCCTCGCGCTGGGGGCGGGGCAGAATGCGCATTC
The DNA here is from genome assembly GCA_963759705.1 of uncultured Alphaproteobacteria bacterium. GTDB lineage: Bacteria > Pseudomonadota > Alphaproteobacteria > Rhizobiales > Xanthobacteraceae > BOG-931. Next base: position 527,040 of record CAVXAK010000019.1, on the reverse strand, counting down.
CCTTGTAGAACGAACTGCGCGAAGCACGTTCGGCCGCTGGTGAAGGATTCGTCACTTACGCATCCCGCGGCTTCTGTGACCCGGCGGCGCGGCGGCCGAGCCGGCGCCCAACGGCGCTGAGTATGCCGAGAATTGTGTGGCCGGCGACCGCGGGTACGGAAAGATGCACACGCTCGCTGAGCGGATCGCGCGCCACGAGAATGTGTGTCAGGCGATGCGCTAAAGTGTTGATCACCGCGACTTCGAGGCCCAGGCGCCAATCGCTGATCAAAACCGGAAAGACATCGCTTTCGGCGAGCAGCCGTTCGGTCCGTTCGGCGAGCCCATGGAGACACGTCAGCAGCGCAGGCGACGCCCGCGGCGCGCCAAGCGCTTCGACGGCAGCCCCGCTTGCCGCAAGTGCGTCAAGCGGGACGTAGACGCGATCGAGATTGAGGTAGTCGTTCTTGCAGTCCTGCAGGTGATTGATGATCTGGAGCGCCGCGCACAGCGCGTCGTTTGCGGGCCAAACCGAGCGGCTTTCGCCATGCACGTCGCAAACGAAACGGCCGACCGGCATGGCCGACAGCGAACAATAGGCGATCAAATCGTCCCAGTCGCGATAGCGCAATTTGGTGACATCGAGTTTGAAAGCCGCGAGCAGGTCTTGCGCATGCTTTGCCGAGAGGTTGTGCTCGGCAAGCGAAGCGCGCAGGCGGACCGCCACCGCGTCTTCGTCGCTTTTGCCGGCGAGGCCCGCATCGAGGCGATCGAGCAGCGCAAGCTTTCTCCGCCGGCGCGAGCGTCGCATGGTCGGCGATGTCGTCGGCGGTGCGTACGAAATTATAGAACGCCAGGATCACGCTGCGATGGCGCGGATGGATAAGCCAGGAGGCCACCGGGAAGTTTTCATCCCGGTGACCCTTGCCCGAGCGCCAAACGCCGGCATCATCTCTGCTCGCGTCGTTCATCGCGTGTCCGAAATATTGGCCTGTGCGCGGCCTTTCCACATGCCGCCGCGCCCGCGCGCATGCTGATAGGCGGAATCGATGGTGAACGCCATATACATGGCGGCAATCGTCGGCAACGCCAGCGCCCACAGCCCCGACAGCCGATAGAAACGCAGGGTCGGTTTGAAGGCGATCGCCATCAGCAGCCACACGAAGATACCGATGAATTGCGGCACGCCGGTCGCGAAGATCGCGAGCGCCACCGGCGCCAGATAGGTGATAGCAAGACCCAATACGGTTCCGGCGAGCAGCAGCGGCGAATAGCGAAGCTGTGCGTACGCCGTACGCGATACCATGCGGCGAATATCGGCTATTTCGGGGTAGGCGCGGATGCTGTGAACGCGCTCGGTCAGTCCGATCCAGATCGGCCCGCGCGCCTTGAGCAGTTTTGCCAGCGCGCAGTCGTCGATCAAGGCGTCGCGGATCGCCGCCATGCCGCCCGCCTCACGCAGCGCATCGCGGCGCACCAGCATGCAACCGCCGGCCGCGGCGGCCGTAGCGCGGCGCGGATTGTTCGCCCACGTGAAAGGGTAGAGCATCTGGAAGAAGAAAATGAACGCCGGCACGAACATGCGTTCGGCGAAGCTTTTGCAGCGCAACTTCGCCATCAACGACGTCAGAACGGTTCCGCCCGATTGCGCCCGCGCCACAAGATTGGCGAGCGCATCCGGCGCGTAGACGATGTCGGCATCGGTGAACAGCAGATAGACCGGCGGCTGCGCCGAGTTCTCCGCAAGTTCGACACCCTGCTGCTGCGCCCACAATTTGCCGGTCCAGCCGGCGGGCAGCGGACGCCCTGACAGGACAGTAAGGCGGTCGGCGGCGCCGGCCGCTGCCGCGGCCTCGCGCGCCACCTGGGCGGTGCCGTCACGGCTTTGATCGTCGACGAGGACCACCGTAAATGCGCCCTGATAGGCCTGGGCGAGAAGCGACGCGATGGTCGTTCCCACGCAATCGGCTTCGTCGCGGGCGGGAACAACGGCCACGACATTCGGCCAGGAGCCGCCCGAGGAGGAGCCATCCCATGATGGGGTATCGTCATCGCGCGGGCCGGCGGCCCAGAACCCGCCCCGCGCCGCCACGAGATAGAACCAGATCGCAAGCACCATTGACGCTAGAAGGTCGTTGGCCACACATATTCCCCTGGGGCTGACATTGCCGACGCGGCAGGCTGATCGCCGGTCATCGGTTTCGGCCTCGTTATCCCGTAAATGGTAGACCGAATATAGGACCCCCTGGGCCCTTGAAACGCTGGGGCAACACAACGATGAAGAGCAACCAAAGCCCTTTTCTTACGCGCCTGGACGCTGTGGCGGCGGAAACCGAGACCTTGCTCGACCGCCTTCTAGCGGTCACGCCTGCTGAAGGCGAGATGAGCCGGCCGGCACGCCTGATCGAGGCCATGCGCTATTCCAGCCTCGGAGGTGGTAAACGGTTCCGGCCGTTCCTTGTGGTCGAAAGCGCCGCCTTGTTCGATGTCCCTCGCGCAAATCGCCTTGATGGCAGGCGCGGCCCTCGAATGCGTGCATTGCTATTCGTTGGTGCACGACGACCTGCCGGCCATGGACAACGACGCGCTGCGGCGCGGGCAGCCGACCGCACACAAGAAATTCGACGAAGCGACAGCGATCCTTGCCGGCGACGGGCTGCTCACATTCGCGTTTGATATTCTTTCGCGCCCCGAGACGCACGCCGATCGCGGCCGTCCGCATCGAGCTCGTGACCGCGCTGGCGCGCGCCAGCGGGCTCGGCGGCATGGTCGGCGGCCAGATGCTCGACCTCGCCGCGGAAGGCCGCTTCGTTTCCAACGGCGCTCCACAGAACCTCGGCGAGACTGAAGTACGCATGCTGCAGGCGATGAAGACCGGCGCGTTGTTGCGCTTCGCATGTCAGGCCGGCGGCATTTTGGCGGCGGCAGCGCGGCCGCAGCGCGACGCGCTGGATCGCTATGGATCGGCGGTCGGCCAAGCGTTCCAGATTGCGGACGATCTTCTCGATCTCGAAGGCGATCCGGCGCTGGTCGGCAAGTCGACCGGCAAGGATGCGGTAGCCGGCAAAGCGACAATGGTCAGCGTGCTCGGCGTTGCGGCGGCAAAGGCGCGGCTGAGGCAGCTTGTCGCGGAGGCCGAACGCGCGCTTGCGCCGTTTGGCACTGCGGGAGCGGTCCTGATCGAGGGCGCAAATTTTGTCGCGGATCGGCACGCCTGAATTGTCACGTGACGAAAGCGTGACCGTGGATAGCCGCAAAGATCGGATTGGAATATGGGATGCGGCTTTATAGAGTAGCCGGGTATTCCAACTCAGTTCGATTGAAGTTCGTACGAGGCGTTCCTATTTGCTGCGCGTCGTTTGCCGGTCGCGTGTCTGCGGCCGGGAGGCGGAACAGGACCCGAACCTTCAGTTCATTTCGAGACACTTCATCCATCATGATCAATCTTCCGCGGTGGACCATCTGCAGGGTTGCGGTATTGCTGCCGGTGCTCCTTGTGCCGCTAGCGGTGTCTTTTCCGACCGCGCCGGCGAATGCGCAAATTTCAAACATACCGCCCCGATCGGCCGCGGCGCCGCGCAAAGCCCCGGCGCCGCGCGGCAAGAAAGTGCCGAGCCAGCCCCCTGTTGCGACCGCGCAGCCCCATCAACTTCCGGCGCGGGCGGCGTTCACCGCTGCCGATGAAGCCGCCGCCGCCATTCCAGGCATGCCGGATGCGAGGTTCTGGGCGGATTCGACAACAGATTTCAAAAATGCGCTGCCGTCACAGCCCGGCCCCTGGCTCGCTCTCTCGAGCGGCGGATCGGACGGCGCCTTCGGCGCCGGCTTGCTCAGTGGATTGAGCGCCTCCGGAAAGCGGCCTGACTATGCGGTCGTCACCGGCGTGAGCACCGGCGCCTTGATGGCGCCCTTCATCTTTGCCGGGTCACGTTATGACGATCAATTGCGTGATGTGTTTACTAAAATTACTGCGGCCGACATTTTCGAGGCGGGCTCGACAGGCGAGAGTTTTGTCGACACGTGGCCGCTCAAGGACCTGATCGCCAAACAGATCACGCCGGCTCTGCTTGCCGACGTCGCAGCCGCGCATCGCAGTGGGCGCCGTTTGTTCGTGATCACCACCGATCTCGACGCCGAGCGTTCGGTCGTCTGGAACATGGGCGCCATCGCCGCACACGGCGGCGACGATGCGTTCAATCTGTTCCGCACCGTCCTGCTGGCTTCGAGCGCCATCCCCGGCGCATTTCCGCCAGTGCAGATCGGCGTCGAGGCCAACGGCAAACGCTTTCAGGAAATGCACGTTGACGGCGGCGTCGGCGGCCAATTCTTCGTCGCACCGATTGCGCTCACGGCGGGCATGAGCGACTACCGGCTGCCGGCGACGGAGATCTACGTCGTCATCAACACCGGTCTCCAGCCGGATTTCCAAGTTGTCGAGCGCTCGACGCCGTCGATCTTGACGCAATCCGTCGGCACTGCGGTCAAGATCGACACGCGGCTGATGATGGACCGCATCTATCTCGCGGCTAAGCGCAGCGGCGTCGGATTTCATGTGGCGACCATTCCTGCCGATTTCAGCGCGCCAAGCCGTGGCGCGTTTGATCCGAAATACATGGGCGCCTTGTTCCAGGCCGGGTACGACCTCGGCAAGAGCGCAACGCCATTCAGTGCCGAACCGCCGCCATATCCGGGACCGCCGGCGCTCGAATCATCAGATCCCGAAAAAACCGGAGCGAACCGATGAAAAAAATCGCATCTTTTGTCACCGCAATCGCGATCGCGTGTCTGGTCGTGGCACCCGCCCTGGCCGCGTCCTCGACAGGCCATAAGCCCGTCCGCGCGCGAGCAAACCCCTATGATGGGATATGGAGCGTGTCGATCTTCACGCAGTATGGCCCCTGCGATCCAAGTTACCGCTATCCAGCCCGCATCGTCCGCGGACGCGTGCTGCAGGTCGATAACGACTTCAGCTATCAGCTCTACGGCGTCGTCACCGGCGCGGGCGGGATCAGCGTGACCGTCAGCAAAGCCGGCCAGAGCGCGACAGGCTACGGCAGGCTGAACTCCTCACGGGGGGCCGGCTGGTGGCGGGCGCAAGGCGGTCAATGCTCCGGAACCTGGACCGCGATGCGACGCGGCTGATTTGTTGCGCGACGGCGACGTTGTCGCGCCTATTCCGAATTTCTCGAGAAGCCTGCTAGACTGCAATGGCGGCGCCGTAATGCGCTCGCGATTGCCGATCACGCACTGAGGTCGGGGTGGTCAGACGTCGAAAATGCCGCCCGCATCAATGAAGCGAGAGGGGGAACGCGCGATGAAACTTTCGATGCACTGGGCGACGTGTGCGGTCGCTGTCGTTTCGCTCTGCGGCGCATCAACCGCGCTTCGCGCCGAGACCACGGTTCGCGTCGGCCTGGTGCGCTCGATTACGTCGGGGGTGACCTACGATGCGATCGAGCGAGGTTATTTCAAGGAATTCGGGATCAAGGTCGAATCGCAAGACCTCGACACCACGGCAAATTCAATCGCGCTGCTGTCGCAGAATCAATTCGACATCATCGAAGGCGGTATCTCGGCCGGCTACTTCAACGGTCTCGAGAAGGATCTGCCGATCACGATGGTGATGGACCGGGTCAGCACGCCGATCGGTCACAATCTCATGCTGCGCCCCGATCTCAAGGGACAGATCACCGACGTCAAGCAACTCAAGGGCAAGGTGATCGCCACCAACGGCACGGGCTCGGTGTCGACCTACGAGATCGGCAAGGTGATCGCGACCGGCGGCCTCGGCATCAACGACGTCGATCTCAAGGTGCTGCCGTTCACGCAATACGCGTTGGCGTTCGCCAACAAGGCGATCGACGCCGCGCAGGTCATCCCGCCCTGGACCACGCAGTTCGTCAAAGACAATATCGCGGTGCCGTTTTTGAGCATCGGACGAACTCGTCAAGCCGACGCCGATGACGATCGCCGTCGTGATGATCAACACCGACTGGGCGAAGAAGGATCCGGATTTGGCGCGGAATTATTTCGTCGCCTATCTGCGCGCCGTCCGCGACTATTGTCAGGCCTATCACGACGGACCGAACCGCAAGGAATTCATCGCCATGCTGGCGCGAACCGGCGCCGAGCGCCGGCCGGAAATCCTCAATGACCAGAAGGCGTGGCCGGCACGCGATCCCAGCGGCAAGATCAACATCGCCAGCATGATGGACATGCAGGACTGGTACGTCGCGAACAAGATGTCGACCAAGAAATTCCCGGCCGAACGGGTGGTCAACTCATCGTTCGCCGACTATGCCGCCAAAAAGCTCGGGCCCTTCGTGCTCGACAACAAGGCGAGCACCGTTCCGGGATGCCGCTAGTGGTCCGATTCTAACATTCTGCATCCGGTTTCCGGAGGCTCTCATGCGAATGTTAGAATCAAAAGGACCACTGCGCAACCATAAGTTCCAGTGGAGCTTTTGGATTTGACATTCGCTACCGGAGTTAGCGGCAGGGTGGGTCGCGAATGTCAAATCCGCTCCACTCGCGGCGCTATCCGGTCTTGCGCGCAGCGACGTTGGCGTTCCACCACGGGCACACGTCCTTGGCGCGCAAGTAATTGCCGTCCATGACGTTGACCGGTACGCGGCCGCCTGATTCGGCGACACCGACGCGCAGATTACGCGCCTCCTCGCGGCCTTCGGGCGTCAGCCACATGCGATCGTGGCCCCAAAGGCTCGGGCCTTCGGTGCGCTCGTGCGGCGTCCAGTTTTCAGTGTCGATGGTGCGGCCGCCCCAGCCGTATTCCACCAAAAACTTCGACGGCGAGTAAGAATAGAACGACGTCACGTGATCGTTGACGTGGCGGCCGAGCGTGGTGCCGATCATCTCCGGCTTGCGCAGCGCGAGATCGTACGCCTGGCCGACATCGTCGAGATAACACAGTTCGACCATCAGATGATGAATGCCGTTCTTGCCGGTGTCGATGAAAGCGAGGCTGTGGTGCCGCGGATTGATATGGAAGAAATAGGCCTTGAACGGCTTGAGGATGTAATCGCTCGGCTTGAAGTTGAGAATCTCGGTATAAAACGGCACGACCTCATCGAGCCGCTCCGCGGTCAGCACGGCATGACCCATGCCGAGCGGACCGGTGCGGAAGCCCGAGATTGAGCGGCCGGGCCGGAATGGCTCGCTTGCGATCTCCGCGCCGTGGAACACTTCCAGCCTGTTGCCGATCGGGTCGGCGAAGACGATCAGATCCTTGACGCGGCGCTCGTCGGCCAGCGCACGTGAGCCGCGCGCGACCTTGACGCCCGACGTCTCGAGATGCGCCGCCAGCGCATCGAGGGCCGCGGCGTCGGCAACCTCCCAACCATAGAAGGACGGCCCCTCGCCGTCGTCGCTATGAACGATCACGCGCTGCTTGCGATCATCCATGCGCAGCGCCAGCGTGCCGCGGCTTTGGTCGACGAGCTGCATGCCGAGGAAACGCGTCCCATACGCCGACCAGTCATCGAGGTTCTTGGTGCGGATACCGACATAACCCAGAGCTTCGAGGCGCATCGCGTCTCTCCCGACCATTTTTATTATTCTATCACATTGAAGCTGATGCGTAAATTCACGGCCGCAAGCCTCGTCCCCCGTCACTGCGAGCGAAGCTCGCCGGATTTGCTGACGCGAAGGACAATTGATTTTGGACAGAATATGCTTTTGGCAGGATATGTTTGGAACGTCCGATCGTAGGGCTCAACGGACGTATGGCGTTCAAATAAGTGTCCCGTTTGACCCATCCCGGTCATCGGCGGTCAAAATTTACCGTGATGCACAACACTGCTCTCATTCGATGATGTGGTAAGGTTAGCTTCTCGGCTTTAGGCGGGAGCCCATGAGACGGCGCGAGTTCATCATCACGCTTTTTGGGGGCGCGGCCGTTGGATGGCCGCTCGCGGGGCGGGCGCAGCAGCCGGCGATGCCGGTGATCGGGTTTCTCCGCAGCACGTCGCTCGCGCCGTTCCAGAACCTTGTTACCGCGTTCGGCCAGGGCCTGAAGGAAGCTGGCTTCGTCGAGGGCCGGAACGTCGCCATCGAATATCGCTACGCGGACAATCAAATTGATCGGCTGCAGGCACTGGTGGCTGAATTGATTTGCCGACCGGTGGCCGTGATCGTCGCCAATAACACTTCGACGCGAGCCGTGGCGGCCGCCACATCAACAATACCAATCGTATTTACGAGCGGCGGCGACCCGGTCCAGGAAGGCCTCGTCGCCAGCCTCAACCGGCCGGGCGGCAACGTCACGGGCGTGGTCTTTTTCAACGCCCAGTTGGAGGCAAAGCGACTGGAGCAGCTGCACCAGCTGGTGCCCAAGGCGACGACAATTGGCGTGCTCGTGAACCCGGACACTCCTGCCGTCGGGGCGGAGCGAACAGACCTGCAGGCCGCAGCGCTTGCACTCGGGCTGCAACTCATCATTCTCGATGTCAGTAGCGACCGCGACATCGAGACAGCCTTCGCAACGTTCGTCCAACGCGGGGCTGGTGCGCTGCTCGTCGGCACCGGCGCCTTCTTGACCTCGAATTGGGAACGTTTGGCCGCTTTGGCGGCCCGCCATGGGCTGCCAGCGAGCTATAGCGACCGCGATTTCGCCGTGGCCGGAGGCCTGATGAGCTACGGGACCAGCCAGAGTGATGCCTATCGCCAAGCCGGCATCTACGCCGGGCGGATTCTCAACGGCGAAAAGCCCGTCGACCTGCCGGTGATGCAGTCCACCAAATTCGAGTTCGTCATCAACCTCAAGACCGCCAAGTCGCTCGGCCTGACTGTGCCCCCCAATTTGCTCGCCATCGCCGATGAGATGATCGAATAGGCTGCATTTGCTGCGCTGCATGAGTTTCCTGTTGGCTCGTTGCGTCACTTTAATGCGACGCAGCGGTTTGGTCGCTATCGGAGCATAAGCGGACATCGCTGTATTTCGCCGCGCGGTGCATCTGTTGCGAATGACCCGGAGTGGAAGTCGCGGCGCGCGTTGTCTGTTGTGAGCTTAGTAAGCCAGCCGGGGCCAAGAACAACCTAGTCGAAACCGTAAAACTTGCAGAATTCGTGAAGCTCGGCGCGGACCGAACGGTATTTATTGACGGGGTGGTTTTGGTCGCGGTAGCCGATGCCCATCCCACAGAACAGCATTTGTTCGGGCGGAATGCCGAGCAAGGCGCCGACGATTTTGTACATTCGTATCCAGGCCACCTGCGGACAGGTGTCCAGCCCATAGCCGCGCGCCAGAAAGGCCAACGTATTTACATAGCCGCCGAGGTCCGCCCATTGGCCGGGGCCGAGGTCGCGTTCGATCGTGATAAAGAGACCTACCGGTGCATTAAAAAACTTATAGTTGCGTTTTATCTGTTCGAGCCGTCCCACACGATCTTCACGACGAGTGCCGAGGGCCCCGTATAATTGCTCGCCGAAACGGGAGCTGCGGGTGAGATACGGCTCCCGCATTTCCTTCGGTAACGCCGGATATTCGGTTTCCATTGTCCTCCAATCTTGTTTCTCGATCGCTTCGGCGGACTGGCGCTTGATCTCTTTGAGCAACTCGCCGGTCACGGCATAAACGTTCCATGGCTGGAGGCTGCCGTTGGATGCCGCGCGCGCCGCACCCTCAATTAGCTTACGGACAATGTTTAAATCGACGGGTTTGTCGAGGAATTGGCGGCAGGCGATGCGCGAGTTGACCGCTTCAAAGACATCCATGGCTGGTCCGATTGGTTCGCACCCAAGCAGGTCACGCCCTTCTCAACGCCGGGGATAATATCACGTCTCAAATGAAGGTCTGTGACTTATGTATTCCCTGTCCACGGGGACGCCGACAGGATGTCCGGTGGCCGATGACTGCGCTTGCTTCGCCGCAAAATCTAGGACGCTATTGGACTAACAACGGACGAAGGACCGCCGGCACGCCGAATAGCTCCGCAGCGAATGACCTAATTCGGAAGTGGAGCGTTGAGGCAGCATCAGCGAAACGCTTGAGCAAGGGTCAAGCGAAAGCCGGCCACGTTGCGCGTATTCTTTGCGTCAAACGGATTGCGATTTGGTAGTCGCGACCAGGCGGCTTCGGCTACTTGCCCGGCTGCCAGGTGATGAGCACCTCCCGGCCCAGGGCGATCCAGCGCGGGGTGAAGCCCTCGGGGCCTTGCGCGTAAAGCTCGTCAAAATGCCGCTCCACCGTGGCGCGGGCGTGCGCCTCGAACGCGGCAGCGACCGGCCAATGGGCCCATTGCTCGTTAGCGAGGCGTTGCACGGCGTAGGCGAGCGCGGCCGCCCGGCTCGGCAGCGGCACGATGTAGCGTACGTTCGGTGGCAGCAGCATCGTGAGATCGGGCAGCCGGCCCATCTCCCACAGCACGCTCATGAGTTCGGCATGGCCGGGCACCACTTCCTCCGCCTCGCCATGGACGAGCCGGAAGAGCACGCGGTTCCAGGAGGGCGGCGGTGGCGCGTTGACGGTAAGGATGACGCGGCGCGAGCCGGCGCGCTCAAGCTTCTCGATGAAGGGCACGATGTCGCGTGTGAAATATGTGACGTGATTGACCAGCGCGACGCTGCCTTGCGGCATGTCCGCCGCGAGCCAATCACCCTTAACGAGGCCAACATTGCCAATTCCGGCGGCCTTGGCGTTGGCGAGGAAGGCTGCGCCCATGCTTGCCGAGGGATCAACATTGGTGACGAAGCGGCAACGCAACGCGAGCGGCAGCGACATGCGCCCTGCTCCGCCGCCGACATCGACGATCGCGTCCGACGGCTCAATCAAATCGGCGAGCGCAGTGAGATTGGCGTCGAGCGGCCGGCGCGGATCGGCCTTGAGAAGCGGATGGTCGGGATCGAGATCGCCGAAGAGATCGCCCGACGGCTCTGTCCCGCGAAGCCGCGCGCGCTGCGCCAGAACCGCATCGACCCGCGCGGCATAGTGCTCGGCTGCGGTCATGTTCCCTCCCCACCGTCCGCTTAGGTCTAGCACACCCGACGCGTCGCGCGCACCCGCGATGATCAGGATGGGTAAGGAGAGGGACCGTTACGTTTTATGTCCGCTGATGGCCCCGTTGCGTCACTTCATGCGACGCAGCGGTTTGGTCGCTATCGGAGTATAAGCGGACGTTCCGCTGATATCGCGGAGGTGTCGAGTTTGACCCGACTGAGACCTACGGATTAGTCCCGGAATCTTGGTTGACGGCAAACCGATCGCCTCTACCATGGGGTCTGTCAAAGGAGAAAATTCACTTCGGGAGGAAAGGGACTGGTCGAATGGCAACGCCCTTTACTGGCGGCTGCCTCTGCGGCGCAGTTGAATATGAGTGCTCTGCTGATCCGATCATCGCGTTCAACTGCCACTGCCGCGATTGCCAGCAAGTGACGGGAGGTGCCTACATCAATCGATGAGAGCTCCCAAGAGAATGGCGGCGCAAAGGAAAACCGGGCGATGAGCGACTTTCGGGCACGCTGTGAGGAGGCGCGGCAATCGTGGAATGCCGGTGATCTGGCCGGCTACCTGGCCCTCTACGACGAGGGGATTAAGCTGTACGGCTACACGCCGGAGCCGATGACCAAGCCTGCTGTCACGATGTTCTATCAGCAGATTTGGGCTTCACTCCACGATGAGGGGCGCCCCAACCCTTTGCTGACCTTTCACGAAGTCATGACGGAGGGTGACCTCTACACCTGCCGCTTCACGATGTCTGGGGTCCACACCGGAGTCTTCATGGGTGTTCCGGCGACTGGACGGCGGTATGCGCTGCCCGGCATCACCATGATACGGCATGTCGACAATCGCGCGGTCGAGCGATGGTCGTGCGCTGATATGCTGGGCCTGCTCATTGGATTGGGTGCAATCCCCGCACCGACAAGCTGACGCGATGGGCGTAGGCCGACGGTCCGCACGCTTTGTCCGCTGCGTTGGCACTGCGCCACCAAAGAAGCTATCGCGTCGAATGTCAGAAATTTAGAGATGAACGGACATGGCGTTCAAATAAGTGTCGCGTTTTGACCCAACAGCGACATTGGCTGTGCACCACGGCAACGATTTTGATGCCGGTTTCAGCCCTATTAAAGTACTCGTTTGAGCCGATACAATGCCGTCTCCTGAGTTTGGGGGTGAGCATGAAACGGCGAGAGTTCATCACGCTTCTCGGCGGTGCCGCGGCAGCGTGGCCGCTCGCGGCGTGGGCGCAGCAGCCGACGATGCCGGTGATCGGGTATCTCGGCGCGGGATCGCTAGTCGCTCCGTATGTGGTGGCTTTCCGCCAAGGCCTAAAGGAGGCCGGCTTTGACGAGCCCCGCAACGTCGCGATTGAATTTTATTGGGCCGATGGACAATCCAATCGACTACCGGAGCTGGCGGCCACTTTGGTAAACCGTCAGGTGGCTGTGATTGTAGCGACTGGTGGCAACGCTCCGACGCAAGCGGCCAAGGACGCGACCGACAAGATTCCCATCGTCTTTGTTAGCGGCGGTGATCCGGTCAAGTTTGGTCTCGTCGCTAGCCTCAATCGACCCGGCGGCAATGTCACGGGCGTGAGTGTGATCACGACCGAGTTGGGAGCTAAGCGTCTAGAACTCCTGCATCAGCTTGTTCCAAAAGCCACGACGATCGGAGTGATAGTGAACCCCAACTATGCGGATGTTGGCCTTCAACTGGAAGAGCTGAAACGAGCAGCCGACGCGATCGATCAGAAAACCCTTGTCGCAAGCGCAGGCACAGAACGCGATATCGACAACGCAGTTGCGACCCTTGTGCAAAAGGGAGCTGATGCACTTCTCGTTGCCAACGATCCGTTCTTCAACAGCCAGCACAAACAATTCGTTGCACTGGCCGCTCGATATGCTTTGCCGACAAGTTATCATGTCCGCGAGGCAGTAGTGTCCGGCGGGCTGATGAGCTACGGCGCCAGCTTTGCGGACGGCTATCGCCAAGCTGGCATCTACGCCGGACGGATTCTCAAGGGTGAGAAGCCTGCCGACCTGCCGGTTCAGCAGTCCACCAAATTCGAGCTGGTGATTAACCTCAAGACGGCGAAAACGCTCGGCCTCACCGTGCCTCCGTCGCTACTTGCCACCGCCGACGAGGTGATCGAATAGCGAAGCTGTTTGCTGCAGTGCTTTGCGTCCGCTTTCGGGGCGAAGCGGAAGCGCGTAGGCATGGGGCCTTGACCAACGGCGACGCGAATGACCCATCTCTGCCATTCCGTCCCGGGATTTGCTGTGATGCACAAACGCATTCATTGCAACGTTGTGGTAGGATGCGGTCCTCGGCCTGAGCGGGGAGCCCATGAGACGACGGCAATTCATTACGCTTCTCGGCGGCGCAGCGGCAACGTGGCCGATCGCGTCGCGGGGGCAGCAGGCCGGTATGCCGGTCGTCGGGTTTCTTCACAGCGGGACGGCGGCCCCCTATGCCAATCGGGTGGCGGCATTTCATCAGGGTTTGAACGGAGCGGGATTTGTCGAGGGCAAGACCGTCCTCGTGGAGTACCGCTGGGCGGAAGGCCGCTACGATCGGCTTCCCGTCTTCGCGTCTGATCTCGTTCGCCGCGCTGTCGACGTCATTGTCGCCGGCGGAGGCATCGTGACAGCGCCGGCCGCCAAGGCCGCCACGGCGACCATTCCTATCGTTTTCATAACTGGCGCCGATCCAGTCGCGCAGGGGCTCGTTGCCAGCCTGGCACGACCTGGAGGCAATGTTACCGGCGTGAGTTTTTTGACTCAGGAGCTTGGGCCGAAACGCTTGAGCTTGCTGAACGAATTGGCGCCGACGGGATCGAACGTGGCGGTGCTTGTCAATGCGCGAGATGCGGACGCGGTCACAGCCGCGAACGCATTGGAAGAGGCCGCCCACACGATAGGCAGACATCTCCATATCCTGGTTGCTCGCAACGCCGACGAAATCGACCGCGCATTTGAAACGCTCCGCGGCGATCAGGCGGATGCTCTTATCGTGCAATCCGATCCGTACTTCACAAGCCGAGCAGCGCAAATCGCCCTGCTTGCGGTGCTTCACCGAATACCCGCCATCTTTCCCTCGCGCGAATACGCGGAAGCAGGCGGCATCATGTCATACGGCTCGGACGTCAGGGACGAATATCGGCAGGCGGGTGTCTACACCGCACGCATTCTGAAGGGCGAGAAGCCCTCGGACCTGCCGGTACTGCAGCCGACCAAGTTCGAACTGGTCATCAATCTCAGGACCGCTAAGGAGCTTGGTCTCACCGTACCGTCGACGCTACTCGCTCGCGCCGACGAGGTGATCGAATGATAGTGCGGCGGCGGGAGTTCATTACGCTTCTCGGGGGCGCAGCGGCAACGTGGCCGACCGCGTCGCGGGGGCAGCAACCGAGTGTGCCCGTTGTCGGACTTCTCAACAGCACGTCGCAACAAGCCTACGCTTCACGTATTGCTGCTTTTCACAAAGGCTTGAGCGAAGCTGGCTTTATCGAAGGCAAGAATGTTGCGTTCGATTATCGATGGGCCGAGGGCCAATACAATCGGCTGCCCTCCTTAGCCGCCGAACTTATTGATCGCCCAGTCAATGTAATTGCGGCAATTACCACTCCTGCGGCGCTGGCCGTAAAATCAGTGAGAACAACAATACCAACTGTCTTTGAGGTGGGAGGGGACCCGGTTGAGCTCGGACTTGTCGCTAGTCTCAGCCGGCCCGGCGGCAACTTCACGGGCGTGAGTTTATTAAATGCCGAATTAGGGCCAAAGCGACTGGAGCTGCTTCATCAATTGGTTCCGACAGCAACTACAGTCGCCGTCCTTGTCAATCCAGCTAATCCCAATACCGAAACATTGTCGAAGGCGCTAACGTCCGCAGCCCAATCGATGGGACTACAAATCCATATTCTTGACGCCGGTGCTGATCGCGACTTCGATATGGTGTTCCAAACGATCAGTCGGCTGCGTGCCGACGCACTTATGATTGCCACCGATCCATTCTTCAATGGTCGCAGCGCTCAACTCGCGGCCATGGCGTTGCGCCAAGCGCTGCCAACAATCTACCAGTACCGAGACTTCGCCATCGCCGGAGGCCTTTTGAGCTATGGCGGTAGCTTCACCGAGCCCTTGCGTTTGGTGGGCATCTACACAGGTCGGATTCTGAAAGGTGAAAAGCCGTCTGACCTGCCAGTGCAAGAATCCACCAAAGTCGAACTGATCATAAATCTCAAGACCGCCAAAACTCTTGGCATTTCGGTACCACTTGCACTCATTGGTCGCGCCGACGAGGTGATCGAATAGGACGCTATTTTTGCTGTGATTCACTTGTCCCTTAATGGGCTCTTCGCGTCGTGTGCAGAATTGTCTGCTGTCGGCTGTCGACGCATCTTGGGCGGGCGAACAATCTCACCGCGATTATCTTATACCCGCGGCGACAATTCCTGACCTGTCACGCTCAGCCAACGGGTCCGGCCCGAAGTGGCCGGCCCGATGACAAGCTCCGGCGGAGCATCCAGTCCTCACAGCGTTCAATGTGGCTCAATGATTACTGGATCATCCGCCTTCGCGGATGATGACAAGATAAGGCGTCGGTGGCTAACGCCGCTGGTATTAGCGAGATCGATCAACGCCGAAAAACCTGTCAGGGAGCGCTCGTCTCTGATAATGCGACATAGCCCTTGACATCGTCACTAAATCGGTTACATTCCATCCCTGAAAAACTCGCTCGGTGAAGGACGTGGCGCGGAGGCACACCGCGTCATGGAGCGAGGACGGTGCCCGCGGACGGCTTTGCAAACCGTTCCCGGGCGGCTTCGGGCATCAGCCCGCCGGCACTATGACCGGCGCGCGAGGTGCATCGCTGCAACCGGGACCGGCGCCGGCGGGAGCACCCCGCCGCGTCTCGGCGCCGCGTCGCGGGAAGCCTGGCCCGACGCTGAGCCTTCGGGATGAGCAGTCCCTTGGGCAAGAACCGCGGTGGAACGCCGGCAGGCGTGCGCGGCCGCAGACAAGGTGCGAAGACTGCGTACGCTTGTCGGCGTGGCCGCGTGCCGCATCGTCAGATGCGGAGGTTATGGAACAGCGTCTTTCGGCGTTCCACTTCCCTTTTGTTTTTCTTTCGTCATTGCGAGGAGCGAAAGCGAAGTTCGTAGCTCGCAGTCCGGGGTTGAGTGCAACGAAACCCGGGGGGCAGCAAGAAACCGTCCTGTCCTTCCCGGATTTCGCGGAGCTTGTCATCGGGCCGGCCACTTCGGGCCGGACCCGTTGGCTCAATCCGGGCTACGGATCGCAACGACGAGGGCGTACCCGCATTTCGTTCGTGCGCTGCGATGATCGCGACCTGGCCGGTCCCACCGCCGGTCAGGTCGGGCAAAATCAAAAGCGGCGCAAGAATTTTGCATGGCGTGGCATCACTCGGGCGCAAAAAACGCGCCGCGAGAACGAAGATGTTTACCGCGAGCGCTGTTCTTTCACCTCTCCCCGCTGAACTCGGGTGTTCCCGAGTTCAGCAGATAAAGAGTGACCGAAGTCGGAAACATCCGACTTCGGTTGGGGAGAGGTCGAGTGAGCCATAAGGGCGTTCACGCGCGTCTTCGACGCGCTATGGCGAGCGAGGGTGAGGGGGATCAGACGCCGGAGTTCTTTCTCAAAGGTCGGAACCCCCTCACCCCAACCCTCTCCCCTCTGGGGAGAGGGAGCCCGCACAATCGCGCCGCGAGAACGCGGGAGTTTGTGTCATGAAGAATGCCGAATTTCGGGTGCTTGCCGCCATGATGAAGGCGGGGCTCAAGCGCAGACCGAAGTTGAGCCCGGTGGATCATGCGCAGCGAGTTGCGATCGAAGGCGAGCTGCAGCAACGACGCTATTGCAACGCGTTTGCGCTGTGGCGGACGTGCCGGCGCAAAGCGTGCCGGAGACATCGCAGCTGCGGCGGCGACCCGCATGTGTGCCTGAAACGCGCGCTCGACCGCGTACCGCCCCGCGTGCAGTCGCAGGCGCGTCAGGACATTCTCGAGGCGACGCCGCACAACATCGGCGCGCCCGAGCGCGAGGCGCGGCAACGCATGCCGCGCGATTTCCATGAGTAGCCTATTCGAAGCCCAAGAACCGGCAGAACTCCGCCGGCGCCGCGCGCGGGGAGCGAAAGCTGTTTGCCGGATGCTGATGGTCGCCATAGCCGATCGCGACGGCGCAAAAGAGCATCTGCTCCACTGGCATTTTAACGAACGGGCCGACGATGCGATGCATGCGGGCCCAGGATTCCTGCGGACAGGTATCGAGACCGTAGCCGCGGGCGAGAAACATCAGCGCGTGGATGTAGCCGCCGAGATCGGCCCACTGACCCGGCCCAAGCTTGCGATCGATGGCGATAAAGAGCGCGACCGGTGCATTGAAGAATTGGAAGTTGCGCTTGTACTGCTCGAGCCGTCCCTCGGCATCATCGCGGGCGATCTTGAGCGCGCCGTAGAGCTGCACGCCGTGCTCTTCGCGGCGCGATTTATAGGGCTCCCACATCGTCTTGGGGTAGATCGGGTACTCGGCGTCGTCGTGGCGCGGGTCGTGGCCGGCAATGAATTCCGCGACCCGGCGCTTGATGTCGGCGAGCGGCGCGCCGGTCAGCGCATAGACCTGCCACGACTGGAGATTGCCGCCGGACGCCGCGCGCGACGCGCGAGCGATGATATCCCGGACGATTGCGGGATCGACAGGTTTGTCGAGAAACCAGCGGCAGGAGATACGGGAATCGACCGCGTCGAACACATCCATGGACATGATCACCTAATCAAAATATCCGGGGAGGTCATATACTATCGGACCGTAAAGGCGAACGCCGCGCTTCATCGCCTTGTCAACCGGCATTTTCCGTCAAGCGCAAGGTGAGGGCCGACTATGCGGAAATCGATTTTGTCCCTCGGGATTCTGCTGGCGCTATTGCTCGCAACGCCAATTCACAGTGAGGACGCTCCAGTGTCGCGCCTGCCGACGCTGCCGGACCCGTCCGATCCGTACCTGAAAGAGATGTTCGCCAAAATCCACGCCAAGGGCGGACAGCCGCTCAACATCCATCTGGTGCAGGGCTTTGCGCCGGCGCTCGCCAAGGCACGGCTCGATATGGCCTATGCGCTGCGTTACGACGTCATCACGCCGCCACTCATCCGCGAGATGGCAATCCTGCGCACCGGCCAGATTCTCCATTCCGACTACGAGCTCGATCAGCACATTCCACTGGCGAAGGCATGCGGCATGACGGAGGCGCAAATCGCAGCGTTGCCGGATTGGCGGGCGAGCAATCTGTTCGATGAAAAGCAGCGCGCCCTGCTCGCCTATACGGAGGCGCTCGACGAGCATGGCGGCGATGTCGACGATGCGACCTACGACGCGTTCGCCAAACAGTTCAATCCGCAGCAGATCGTCGAGATCACCATCACGATCGTGACCTATTACGGCACCGGCCAATTGACCAAGGCGCTGAGGGTGAGGCCGGAGAGCGACGGACGCCGATCAGCGCCGGCAAAGTGCTAGACCATATCCCGCGCATTCGCGCCAAGGCGCAAATCGATATAATAACATGGCCATTTCGGTGCGCTGCTGGTCCCGGTTTCCGCGGCGACGAACATACGTCGATTGAAAAAAGAAATACGACAAGGGGGGTCTCACATGTCGACCGGTACGGCGGTCACAGTCGCGGCGCGTCTCGATCGTCTGCCGCCTTCTCGCCACATGCGGAAATTGATCACGCTGCTGTCGCTGGGCGGCTGGTTCGAATTCTACGACCTCTTTTTCACCGCCTATGTGGCGCTGGGGCTGTTCAAAGCCGGAATCTTCAAACCGACCACGCAGGGACTGTTCGACCTGCTTGGCTTCGCCAGTTTCGTGGCCGCGCTCTTTACCGGACTTTTCATCGGCACGCTGGCTTTCAGCTGGCTCTCCGACCGCTTCGGACGCCGCTCCATCTTCACGTTCGCGCTGCTCTGGTACTCCCTCGGCGCGCTCGTCATGGCGTTTCAGGACACGCCGCAGGCCATCGACTTCTGGCGGCTGATCGCCAGCATCGGCCTCGGCGTCGAACTGGTGAACATCGACACCTATGTGTCGGAGCTTGCGCCGAAGGAGCAACGCGGCTCCGCCTTTGCCTACAACCAGTTCGTCATGTTCACGGCGGTGCCCGTGGTGGCATTCCTCGCCTGGATCCTGGTGCCGCGGACGATTTTCGGCATAGACGGCTGGCGCTGGGTGGTCATCATCGGCTCGATCGGCGCGCTCGTCATCTGGTGGATCCGCCGCAGCCTGCCGGAATCGCCGCGTTGGCTTGAGCAGCACGGCCGCGTCGCCGAAGCCGAGCGCATCGTCGACGACATGGAGCGCCGCATTCGCGCCGAAACCGGCCGAGACCTGCCGCCGCCTCAAGCCGTGGCCGGTGAAGGCGAACGTCAGGCCGGCGCCTGGGCGGAGATCTGGAATGAAGCCTACCGCGGCCGCACCGTTATGCTGATCATCTACAACCTGCTGCAGACGATCGGCTATTACGGCTTCGCGAGCTGGGTTCCCACGCTGCTCGTTTCGCAGGGGATCGAGGTCACGAAGTCGCTGGCCTACACTTTCATCATCGCGATAGCCGCACCGATCGGCCCGCTGGTCGGCGTCGTCTTCGCCGACCGTTTTGAGCGCAAATGGCAGATCGCGTGCGCGGCGATCGGCATCGCGGTCTTCGGCATTCTCTTCGCGCGACAGGCCACCGCGATCGGCGTTATCGCGTTCGGCGTCCTGATCACGATGTGCAACAACTGGATGTCGTTCGCTTTCCACGCCTATCAGGCCGAACTCTATCCGACCCGGATTCGCGCCAAGGCGGTGGGCTTCGTTTATTCGTGGAGCCGGTTCAGCGCCATCTTCTCCGGCTTCATCATCGCCTTCTTCCTCGGCCGTTACGGCACCACAGGCGTGTTCGGCTTCATCGCCAGCGCCATGATGGCGGTCGCCGTCGTCATCGGCGTTTTCGGCCCCGCCGTCACCAAGCGGCGCCTCGAAGCGATCGCGCGTTGAAGCGCCGTTCAATACGCCGTCTTGTTGATCTCGCCCGAGCCGGTGACGTACCAGCGCTCGCTGACAAAGGATTTTCCGGCGAGCCGGTCGGCGAGCCAGTCGGCGACCAGGATCGGCGGGAAAGGTCCGAGATTGGCGGCAGGAACATTGCCGACGGAATGGCGCGATTCCTGATAGACAACCATCTGCTTCGGCCCGTTGAGCGCCGCCATCAGCCGCTCGGAATGTTCGAGCGGGCTCAATTCCTCCGCTTCGCCGGCGACGCAAAGATACGGCACGCGGATTTTGTCGGCGTGGCCCTGCCAGGTGATCTTTTTGCGGAACTCGTCGAATTCGGCTTCGTTCGTGATGCCCGACATGTACATGAAGCGTTTCTTGAAGGTGGGCGACGCTTCCTGAAAAATCGTGTGGCAGCCGGGCTCATGGCAGACCGACATCACCGCGCACGCCCTCACGCGCGGCTCGTTCGCCGTCAGCACCGTGCCGAACAGCGATCCGAAGCTGGTTCCGGAAACGCCGACGCGTGTTGCATCGAGTTCGGGACGCCCGGCAATCCAATCGAGCAAAACCGGCCCGGTCGCCATCCAGTTTTCCATGGTGAAATAGAGGCCGATCATCGGCGCCTCGTATTGGCCCGGCCCGTCGATCGCGAGCACCGCCATGCCGCGATTGAGATAACGGTCGCCGTAGAGCCCGACCTGCAACTCCTTGTAGCTGTCCATGCCGGGAATCGAGATCACGACCGGCAGCCGGCCGCCGGAATATCCGGGCGGCAGATGCAGCCATGCCGGTATGGCCTTGTCCTTGAAGGGCACCCAGACCGCCTCGACGTGATGATCGGCAAGCGCGGCGTACTTGGCGTAGCATTCGCGCTTCTTGTTGTTGTAGGCGATATTCGTCTCGTCGTTCTCGTCGTACGGCCACTGCGCCGCACCCCAGTGCACCGCCGCCATGAAGAAATTGTCGCGCGCGGTGACCTTGCGATCCGCCTGCGCGGCCGCGTTGGCCTTGGCCTCGCGGCGGCGGGCGACGGCAGCGAAGGTTGGCCCGATATCGGCCATTTTCTTCACCCGTTCGCGAATGCCCGCGAAATCGGCATTGGCCTCCATGCCGCACGGCGCATGGATGTACAGCGATCGCGGCTGGTCCCAGTCGATCCCGTTGGCGCGAATGATGTTGTCGATCAACCAGCGCTGCGCTTCAAAGCGATGCACATGCGGCTCGCCGCGCTTGTCGAGGATGGGTGGAAATCCCTGCTGTGGGCGGTTCATGGCGTGACGCTCCCTCAAACATGCGACGGTTCGGATTTGCAATACCCGAACCTGCCGTCCCGGAACAGGCATTATCGGCGGGACCGAGCCGGTGTTGTCAACGACGCGCTGGGACCGTCGGCGCTCTCGAATGCCGGCTCATCGCGACGCTGAACGAATTGGATGCCGCAACACTTTTTTAACGATTTCCGAGGGCGACCGTCGTTCTATCGGCCAACAAAAGCGGCCGGCGTTCGATTGTGGTTTACAAATTGAGCGTATGCTCGCAGTCGTTCCGGCCAAAATGACGAGACGGCCAAAAGCTTGTTGGAGACGTACTATGGGGTCAAGTCGTGCTAAAGGGGCTGCCAAGTCCAAACGAAAGGGGACGTTGGGTTCTGTCATTGTCGCTACGACTGGGTTTATAGCTGTCATGGCAGTCGGCGGCCTGATGTACGTCGCCGCCAGTAAGGAAGCGCCAAAAGTCACTCCACCGACTGCCGCCAATTACTCCGGTTCGATCGTCATTTCCTTGCCCAACCGCGCGGATTGCCGTGAGTACCAGTTGAACAACAAGACCGGCGACCTGAAGGATGAGGGCAACAGCGATTGCTCCAAACGACCGTCCGAGAACCAGGGAACGCGCGTGGAAGCGATTTCCAACGGGTTTCGCAACCGATGAGCGAGTGCGGGGCGCTCGGAGCTCTGTCCCGACGACCCTCTAAGCCGCACGCGGCCCGAAGAAATAGCCTCCAAAGATGCCCTTTGCTGGCGGCCGCCTCTTTGCAATCCTCGGCGAACTGTTAGAACTTCCTGGCGCTTTCTTCGCCGGAGCACGCGCGGGCGATTTGTTCACACATCGGCCGCTGCGGTTTACGGTCCCCTAAACCGCCATTGACAAGTGCGGCGTGACGGCCATCCTGACCGGCCCGCCGGAGGAAAGCCAATGAGCCAGAACAGCAACGTCAAGGCTGCGATCGAATACGACGATTTACGGGAATGGCTCTCGTTCGCCGAGGGTCTCGGCGAAGTGCGCAACGTGCGCGGTGCAACCTGGCAGGAAGACATCGGGCTTGCCGCCGAAGCGGTATTGCGGGCCGAAAACGGGCCGTGCGTCGTGTTCGACGATATCGCCGATTGCCCCAAAGGCTTTCGCGTGCTGCTCAACATGTTCGCCGGCAAACGCCGCAACATGACGCTCGGCTTTCCCGAGCATCTCACGAAATGGGAATTGAGCGACGCCTACCGCGAGGCCTATCTGGAGAAACAAAGGATCATTCCGCACGAGATCGTCGAAGACGGACCGGTGCTGGAGAACGTGCTCACCGGCGACGACATCGACGTCACGAAATTCCCGGCGCCGATCTGGCACGAGAAGGACGGCGGCCGCTATATCGGCACCGGCACCTACAGCATCACCCGCGATCCGGAAGAAAACTGGCTCAATGCCGGGGCCTACCGGGCGCAAGTGCATGACAAAAATTCGGTCGGCATCATTCTGGCGGCGGGCCATCACGGCGCGATCCATTGCGACAAATATTTCAAGCGTGGCGAGCCGATGCCGGTGGCGATGGTGCTTGGCGGCGATCCGTTGAGCTTCTTCTATGG
This sequence comes from uncultured Alphaproteobacteria bacterium, assembly GCA_963759705.1. Lineage (GTDB taxonomy): Bacteria > Pseudomonadota > Alphaproteobacteria > Rhizobiales > Xanthobacteraceae > BOG-931. Next base: position 504,193 of record CAVXAK010000019.1, on the reverse strand, counting down.
CGGTCTCGAGGCGCCCTACGGCGTGTTCGAAATCGATATCGTCGGCGGCTTGCGCGGCCGACCGATGAAAATGGTTCGCGGCAAGGTCACCGGCCTGCCCTTTCCTGCCGGCGCCGAGATCGTACTCGAAGGCTACGTGACGCCGCAGCGGCGCGAGGTCGAAGGCCCGTTCGGCGAATGGACCGGCCATTATGCCGGCGGCGCGCGACCCGCCACCGTTCTCGACATCAAGGCGATTTATCACCGCAACGACCCGATCCTCGTCGGCGTGCCGCCGATGGGCGCAGGGCCCGACGAGATGGCGCGCTATCGCGCCGTGCTGCGTTCGGCGACCATCAAGCAGAACATCGCCAATGCCGGCGTGCCGGGCGTGCAGCAGGTGTGGTGTCACGAGATCGGCGCTGCGCGACTGTTTCATGCCATCGCGATCAAGCAGCGCTATCCCGGCCACGCCGTGCAAACCGGCCACGTCGCCGCACAGTGCGGTGCCTCCGCCTACGCGTCGAAATACATCGTCGTCGTCGACGACGATGTCGACGTGACCAACCTCGATCATCTGCTGTGGGCGATGCTGACGCGCACCGATCCGGCGCAGTCGATCCAGTTCATCAACGGATCGTGGGATTCACCTGCCGATCCGGCGCTGCCGCCGTCGAAGCGCGCCGTCGGGCGACATGACGCATTCGGTTGCCGTGATCGACGCCTGCCGGCCGTGGTCATGGCGGGAGAAATTTCCACCCACCAACACGCCGAGCCCCGAGGTCACGCGCAGAGCGAAAGAAAAATTCGGCTGGCTGCTGGATGGGAAGCAGTAAAGTTCCCCCGCTTCCGCTCATTCCCGCGCCCGCGGGAATCCAGAAGGAGACTTCTGCGATACGGTGGAATCCGCCGAGTTCCCGTTTTAGCGGGGACGAATGGTGGAGAGCCGCCGTTTTGTGCGACTTTCAGTCAAGGATAAAAGGATGCCTATGAAGCTCGCCGTCCCGGACATGATCTCGAATTCGTATTTTCCCGCCGAGGCTGCGGTCGAACTCGGATTCTTCAAGGCTGAAGGTCTCGACATTTCGCTCGAGCTGATCTTTCCGGTCGACAAGGCTTACGAGGCGTTGCGCGACGGCGCGGTCGATTTCGTCGGCGGCTCGGCGCATTCCGCGCTCGCCGCGTTTCCCGCCTTTCGCGGCGCGAAACTGATCTGCGCTCAAGCCCAAGGCATGTATTGGTTTCTGGTGATGCATGCCGATTTCAAGGCGCGGCGTGGCGATATCTCCGTCGTCAAGGGCCGCAGCATCGGCGCCGCGCCGTGGGTCGATAAGGGTTTGCGCGGCCTGCTGATCGAAGCCGGGATCGATCTCGATCGCGACAAGGTGACGATCGCGCCGGTCCCGGGTTCGCTCGGCGCCGGCGTCAATTTCGGCGTCACCGCGGCGAAGGCGCTGGAGGATCGCAAGATTGACGGCTTCTGGGCGAACGGCATGGGCGCAGAGGTCGCCGTGCGGCGTGGCATCGGCACCGTTGTGCTCGACGTGCGGCGCGGCGACGGCCCGAAGCCATGCTTCAACTATACGGCGGCGACCATGGCCACCACCGATGCATTTATTGCGAAGTCTCCGGACAAGGCCGCCGCCGCCATACGCGCCATTGTCAAAACACAGGCCGCGCTCAAGGCGAACGTGGCGCGCTCTACCGAAGTCGGAGAGAAGCTGTTTCCGCCATCCGAAGCCGCATTGATCGCAGAGCTCATTCGCCGCGATCTGCCCTACTACGATGCCTCGCTGTCACCCGAGTTCGTCGCCGGCATGGCGGCCTTCGCGCGCCGCCAGGGCATTCTCGACGGCGACATGCCTTATGAGAACGTCGTCGCCACGCAATTTGCGTCGCTGTGGAAAGGCTAACATGTCCGAGTCACACCGACACTGATCAGTGTCGGGCAGCAATTTCGACGGCCGCTAAGTGGTCGTTCAGAATATTGCGCAGCTCGGACGGCGGCTGTCTGCCAAAGCCACAGTAAGCACCGAGCCCGAACTCTGGCAGATACTTGCGAGCTACCGCGATCCGCTCCCTGAACCGCGGCATGTTGTGGATCGCGCCGAGATAAACGCGCGCGCCTTGCGGCTTGAGATTACGCAGAGGCGCGTAAAAGGCATCGTCGTTGCGATCGAGCACCGGAATGTGAATCCAATCCACCGGCCTCCCGGACGCCGCCACAAAGGCGTTGGCGAGCCCTACTGCCTGACCGAGATCATCGGGGCTAAAACGCGGCCAACCACCGAGCGTCCCAAAGCAAAAGTGATAGCCGAGCGCGACGTCACGCGGGATATGCGGAGCGAGATTGCGCACTTCGGCCAGATTGCGTTCGATCGCTCCTTCGAGCGGGAATCCCGGAACGGCGCCGTAGGCATCCTGAATTTCGGTCGAGCAGTCCCACTGTATTGCTAATTCTTTGGCGGGAATTTTGCTGACGATCATCGCGATCTCGGCGCGCGTCGCCGCCTCGTAGCCCGGCCTGATCCTATCGAGGTCCTCTTTGTTTGGAAAAATCCGCGGCGGCAACACGCTGTTGACCATCGGTATCGACACCTGAAAACGCAGGTGCGAAGGGATCACCCCTTTCTCCTTGAGCGTGCTGAACACGAAATACGAGTTGACGGCATCGCGCGCATAGCCGAGCCGCCAGCCTGGATCGCCAAAGCGCACGTGGTTCACACCGTCCTTAACCTTGAACCACCAGGCGTCAGCAGCATTGCGCGGATGCTGTCGCTCAACTCCGTTTTCATCGGGCGCCGGGCGCTGAACAACCTCCAGCTCTGGATGCGCGGCCAGAACCTGGTAATGGACGCGGCTGATCCAGTGCCGTCTGGGGCCCACTTCGCCATCCGGCATCGCAAAAAGATATTTTCCCAGCGGCGCACCGAAGGACTGAAAGACCTCTTGCGGCGTGTCGAACGGAATGCTGCCCACGAGCAGAAGCTCACCACTCACTTGATCCCTCCCTCGCTTGCCAGCGTTGCCGGTCAATATACACTGCCCAAAACGACAGAAGCGAGGACGGCCAAGGTGAAAACATTTTTGCGCGCGGCGCTGTGCTGCGTCGCTGCTCTGCTAGCCGGGCATGCGAGCGCCCAGACGTGGCCGAACCGTCCCATCAAGCTGATCGTTCCGACCGGGCCAGGCGCGGCCACCGATGTCATGGCGAGGCTGATTGCCGACGGCGTGTCGCGAACGATCGGACAAGCCATGTTTGTCGAGAATATTCCAGGCGCCTCGGGCATCCTGGCCCACCAGTCTGCGGCACGCGCTGCCCCCGACGGCTACACGCTCCTGTTCACCAACACCTCGGGGATGGCCATCAATCTCATTTCCTTCAAGCAGCTTTCATACGACCCCACGCGCGATTTCGCGGCCGTCGCCTTGGTCTGCAGCCTCGCTCCGCAGATGCTGTCGGTGAATGAAGCGTTGCCGGTTTCGACCGTCGGTGAGCTGATCGCCTACGCCAAGGCAAATCCGGGCAAACTCTCGATCGCGTTCGACAATACGGCCGGCGCCGCTGCATTCGGCGCAAAACTGTTCAACAAGCGCACTGGACTCGGGCTCATCGAAGTGCCCTATCGATCCAGCGCGCAAGAAGTCCAGGATGTCGCCAGCGGCATCAACCAGGTCATGATGAGTTCGATCGCCGCCGCGAACGCAGTCGTCGAAGCCGGCAAGGTCCGCAGACTAGCGGTCACGTCGGGAAAACGCTTCCCAGGACTGCCCGACCTTCCGACCTTGCAGGAGACGGTGCCAGGCATCGTGATGAACGGCTTTTTCGCCATCGTTGCGCCGACGGGCACACCGGCGGAGGTGATCGTGCGGCTCGATCGCGCGATCGGCCAATATCTTGAGGGTCCCGACATACAGAAGCGGCTCTTGGCCCTGGGTCTCGCGACCGATGGTGGGGGCACACCGGAAGCTACCGCGCTGGCGATCCGGCGGGAGCAAGATCAATGGCGAGCAGTCGGAAAGGAGCTCGACATCGAACCGCAATGACGGCGCAGCGAAAAGCGGCTGGCGTAGCGCGCTCGCGCCTATCAGACGAGCGGCCCACATCGGATTTCTGATTTCCTCAGCTTTGACGCGGCCGCGACGCTGTTGCCTGATAGACACGAACGACAGTCGACGGTAAATAGGCGGCCAATCCTAGGCGCGTCCGCGCCATCTCGACGCTTTTTCAACACCTCGCTTGGCGAATGATTAGCCGAGACTGCAGGCTCGCGCGACAAAATACTGAAAGAGGGCAGGATCACATGCTTATTCGATTTCATGCGTTGGCATTCGGTGCCGTATTGGCAAGCATCGGTTTGGTTTCAGATCCCGTCTCAGCACAAGAGTATCCGACACGTCCGGTCACCATCATCGTGCCGCAGCCACCCGGCGGCGGCACCGACATTATCTCTCGCATTATCGGCGAGCAGCTTTCCAAACAGCTCGGGCAACCGTTTGTCATCGAGAATCGGACCGGCGCTGGCACTGTAGTCGGCACCGCCGCAGCCGCCACTGCGGCCCCTGACGGTTACACGCTGCTTGCAGGCCTCAATTCGAATATGGCGGTCAACCCGAGCCTGTTTGCAAAGTTATCGTACGATCCGATCCGGGATTTCACGCCTATCGGGATGCTGGCGGAGTTTCCGTTCGTCCTCGTGGTGAGCAACAACTTTCCGGCGCATTCGGTCAAAGAACTCATCGCGTTGGCGAAATCGAAACCGGGCGAGATCAACTACGCGTCGGCCGGTAACGGCACCGGACAACATTTGTCGATGGAGCTGTTCAAGCTGATGGCCGGCGTTAACCTCACGCACGTGCCCTATCGCGGCGCCGCGCCGGCCTATACCGACGTCATATCGGGGCAAACGCCGGTGTTCTTCGACAATCTGGCGAGTGCACTGGGCCAAATCAAAGGCGGTACCGTTCGCGCGCTCGCGGTCACCGGTACGGAACGCTCGCCGCTGGTGCCCGACGTGCCCACAGTCGCCGAAGCCGGCGTTCCAGGCTATGAAAATTATGTGTGGTTCGGACTCTGGGCTCCGAAAAAGACGCCGCAACCGATCGTCGAAAAATTGTATGCTCAGATCAGAAAAGCGCTCGCCGATCCCACAGTGAAGGAACGCATCGCCAAGGACGCCGGCGTGCCCATGGATATGCCGCTCGCCGACATCGAACCGTTCGTCAAAGCCGAGATCGCCAAATGGGCGGACGTGGTCAAGCGCGCCGGCATTTCGGTCCAGTAGCTTTCAGACCGCGATTTATCATACGTCTCTGCTCAAAACGCGCCGGCGCTGAAACTCAAGCGTTGCGTCACGTCGTAAGGCTGCTTGGCGATCGGATAGGCATAATCGACCCGGATCGGCCCGAACATCGAATCCCAGATCAGGCTCGCGCCGACCGACGAGCGGACCGCGCGGGAATTGGCGATCTGCTGCGACGGCGACAGCGACGACGTCAGACTTGAAACGCCCGATGCGCTGTTGGCCCAAAGGCTGCCGGTGTCGGAGAACAGCGCCACTTTCAATTGCGCGTCGGCGGAGACGAGCGGCATCGGCGCCTGCAGCTCGGCCGTCGTCGTCCAATAGATATTGCCGCCGACATTATCCATCGTCGTGCCGGGTGTGAGATCGCGCGGCCCGAAACCGTTAGGCGCGAAGCCGCGCACCAATTGCGGTCCACCGAAGAAGCCGTCGAGCAGCGGCAATTGCTGCCCGCCCCAGGGCGCCACGTAGCCGCCCTGCGCCCGCACCATGCCGACTAGGTCGCCGACGATCGGGTGATAGTAGCGGACGTCTTCGGTGGTCCGCGCAAATTTGGCGGCGCCGCCGAGTCCCGCAAAGTCATTGTTGGTCTGAACGCGAACGCCGCTGGTCGGGCTCTTGGGATTATCCAGCGTCGAGTAGGTCACGCTGGTGCCCACGGACGAAACCCAGGCCGGACCCGCCTGCGCCGCTTGCTGGATAGGGAGCGAAGCCGTCCCGCTCGCCGGATCGAGCGCAACGCCCTGATTGTAGATCGAATAATTCCACGTCACGCCGAGGTTCTCGGTCAGCGGCGTGCCGAGCGAAAACTTGGCGCCGTAAAGCGTGCTGTCGTAGGACTGATTGGTGTTGGCGAATGTTTCCTTGCCGAACAGATCGACGCCGGCCGACATCCTCTGGCCAAGAAAATACGGATCGGTGAGGCCAAGCTCGAATGCCCTGACGTACTGGCCATAGGTCACCGACGCCTTTCCCGCGTAGCCGGTGCCCAAAAGATTCCTGTCGCTGATGCTGACCTCCGCCAGCATGCCGTCGGAGGTCGAATAGCCGCCCGCGATCGAGAAATCCCCGGTGCGCTGGTCTTCAACAGCGACATCGACGACGACCCGATCGGGCGACGATCCCGGCCGCGTGGTGATTTTCACGCTCTTGAAATAGCCGAGCCCCTTCAAGTGCCGCTCGGCGCGGGCCGCCAGCGCACGATTGTAAGCGTCACCTTCGCCGAAATCGAACTCGCGGCGGATGACGTCATCGCGCGTTTTGGTATTGCCCTGAATCTCGATGCGCTCGACATAGACGCGCCTGCCTTGCTCGATTTCGTAGGTGAGATCGATCAGGCGACGGTTGGGCCGCCGATCGTTGCGCGCAAAGACGCTGGCAAAAGGTTCGCCGCTCCTGGCGAGTTGCATCGTCAGAGTGTCGACGGTCTTGTTCACCGCGTCGGCGTCATAGGTCTCGCCACCGTGTGTGCGCAGGTACTGGCTCAACGACCGCGGATCGACGCCGGTGACGGCCGACTCGATTTCGACTTTTCCGAAGCGATATTGCGGGCCTTCGTCGAGCCTGAATGTCAGCACGACGCCCTTCTTATCGGCCTCGTAGCTCGCGGAGGTGCGAACCTGCACATCCGCATAGCCGTGCGCAAGATAGAATTGGCGCAGCAACTCACGATCGTTCTCGATCTTGTCGGCGTCATAGGTGTCGTTATCGAGCAGAAAGCTCAAAAGATTCGTTTGGCCGGTCTTGATGACGCCATTGAGCTTGTTGGCAGCGAAAGCGCTGTTGCCGGCGAACAGAATTTTCCTGACCGCGAGCTTGTCGCCCTCTTTGATCTCGAAGACGAGATTGACGCGGGCATCGTTGATCTTGATCGTTTTCGGATCGACCCGCACGTCGAAATAGCCGTGCTGGCGGTATTGCGCGATGATTTGCGTCACGTCGCCCTGAACGAACGCGGGCGACAGCGGACCGTTCTCTTTCGATTGCAAACCCTTCTTGAGATCATCATCCTTGATCTTCTTGTTGCCCTCGAAGGCAAGGTGACGGATCGTTGGATTTTCGATAACTTGCACCACGACGCGGCCGTCATCGCGCGAGATTTTCACGTTCTGGAAAAGTCCGGTGGCATAGAGACTCTTCAAGCCTGCGTTGAGGGCCTCCTCATCGAACCGTCCTTCGGCACCAGTGTGGAAATACGATCGGATGGCGTCCGCGCCAACGTGCCGATTGCCGGCGACCATGATCGCGGAATCCGCCGGATCCGCCGCGCGGGCGCTTCCGCATGCAGCGATCGCGACAAACATGCAGGCAAACACGGAAAGAACGGCAGCGAGTTCCCGGCCGCACATCCCCTCACCTCGTGACCGAATGGCCGAGGCGATCACAAACGGCTGCCGGGGCGGAAGCGTGACGGATTATGTCGGAATGTGAGGAATTGTTGGGGCGCGCGCCACAAAGGTTGACGCGCTGCATTGCGTGATCAGAGTTGGCCGCAAAGCGGCCCTTGGAGCGTCACGGTCAACCCGCTCCGGCTGTCACCCTTCGAGGCTCGCCGTGCGACAATCTCGAGATGACGGCCAAATCGGCTGCCGGGACGCTGCCAAGACTAAGCCGTCGACCGTGAAGAACCCGTAAGGCCTTGACAGGGGATTTAAATTTTCTGGCGAAGGGGGTTTTAGATTGCAAGCTTTCGGGGTCTGGAGCCTGGAAAGCTTGCGATTTCATTTTCAAGATTCCCCTCGAATCGCCGCGCATGATTTCGTGGTCGCATCGGAGGGAACGATGCGACCGCAGAAACCGAAGACGTCAAGGGAAGGTGATCTGTTTCGCGCCAGGCTCGAGCAGATCATCAACATGAAGCACGAGCTGGTGCAGCTCGCTGGCAAGATCGACTGGGACTGGATCGATCGCGAGATCGCACCGCTCTACAGCGACAAGGGCCGGCCTGGGATCGCAACCCGGTTCGTCATCGGGCTGCTTCTGCTCAAGCATATCTACGATTTGTCCGACGAAGGGGTGTGCGAGCGCTGGGTCTTTGATCCGTATTTCCAGCACTTCACCGGCGAGGAGTTTTTCCAGCACGAGTTCGCGCACGAGCGCTCCGACCTGAGCCATTGGAGGAAGCGGCTCGGCGACAAGCTGGAACTTCTGCTGGCCGAGAGTTTAAGGCTCGCGCACGAGACCGGCGCACTGCGGACGCGCGACCTGAAGCGGGTGACGGTGGACACCACCGTGCAGCCCAAGGCCATCACCTTCCCAACCGATGCCAAGTTGCTGCATGCGGCGATCAAGGGGCTCAACCGGCTGACCCGCAGATGCGGGGTGCGGTTACGGCAATCGTATCTGCGCATTGCCAAGCGTGCAGCCATGATGGCTTCCCGCTATGCCCATGCCAAGCAGTTCAAGCGTCATCATCGGCAATTGCGCTTGCTGCGCAGCCGGCTCGGGCGGATCATCCGCGACATCCGCCGCAAGATCGCCGGACGGCCAGAACTCGCGGCAGTCTTCGAAGCGCCGCTGGCGCGCGCTGCGCAGATCCGATCGCAGCAGCAGCGGCAGCGCGGATGGAAGCTCTATTCCTTCCATGCCCCCGAGGTCGAATGCATCGGCAAGGGCAAGGCCAGCGCACCCTACGAGTTCGGCGTCAAAGCCTCGATCGTCACCACCAACGCCTGCGCTCCCGGTGGCCAGTTCGTGCTCCACGCCAAGGCGCTGCCGGGCAACCCTTATGACGGGCATACGCTCGGCAGCGTCATTGATGCCACCGAGAAGCTCACCGGCTGCGCCATCGAGCGCGCCTATGTCGACAAGGGATATCGCGGCCACGACACGGCCAATCCGCGTCGCGTCTTCATCTCTGGTCAAAAGCGCGGCGTCTTCGGCGTCATCAAGCGCGAACTGCGACGTCGCTCGGCGATCGAACCCATCATCGGACACATGAAGATCGATGGCCACCTCGGCCGCTGCCATCTCAAAGGCCGCGACGGCGACGCCGCAAACGTCATCCTCACCGCCGTCGGCCACAATCTTCGCCGCGTTCTCTCCTGGCTGAGGGCTCTACTGCGCCTGATCCTGCTCGCTCTATGGCAGGCATTCGCCCCCATGCCCACAGTCAGATGGGCTTCTTAACGGCCGACTAAGCCTGGAGTGCGCGCGTCGTGTCGTCGAACAATTCCTCGACCGAATAGCGGCGCGGAATGATCTTCATTTCCAGCGCATAGCTCGACATCAGATCGAGCGCCGGCTTGAGCGCATTAAAGCCGAACGGGATGGTGTCGATGGCGCCGGATTTCGGCAGGCCGGCGGCCTTCTTGCTCTCGTGCAGCATGCGGAAAACTTCACGCACCGCGCCCGGATCTGACTTCGACACGGTGTTCTTGACCACGACCATGTGATTGACCGGCACGACGCTGTACTTCTTGTGCCACTCCAGCGCCGCCTTGTCCGGCTCGGGGATGACGCTCTTGAGCCGTGGATCAGTCGGCATGACGCCGCCGAAGATCGCGGCATCGAGCTCCCCGTCGAGCACCATCTTAGTCATGTCCTTGCCGTCGGCGGCGCGCTCGACGCCCGGCGGATCGCGGAATTCGGCCAAATGGGCATCCTCGAACGTCACCCACTTCACCGTGGAGAGATCGAGGCCATAGTCCTTCCACAGAATGCCGCGCAGCCAGCAACCCGTGGTCTGCGCGAAAGAGCGTACGCCGATGCGGCGGCCGGAAAGGCTTGTCGGCGTTACCGTGCCGCGCTCCGAATTGTACAGCATCGTGCCGTGCTGAAAGCGGCCCATCATCGTCGCCGGCATCAGCGTAATCGGCTTGCCATAAGCCTTGGCCTGCAGGTAGGTGACGAGCGCCATCTCGCAGACATCAAACTTCTGCTCGCGCGCCATCATCAGGAAAGCCTTGTAGACCGGGTTGATCTCGGTCAACGAAAGCTTGACGCGGTCCGATTTGATCTGGCCGCTCTTGAGCGCCTGGGTTTGCGGATAGGTCCCGAAGCAGGCGCTCAAGGTTTCGATTTTTTCGGCGGTCATCGTGCTCATTTCAACTCACCTCCCAAGTCCACTTAGTTTTATGCCCTCGCGAGACGTTAGGCCAGACGATCGTCGCCCCGGCCGGCGAACAATGGGATTGATCTAGATCACAACTGCTCCGCCGCCCAGGGCGTAACAAAGCTTGGCCAACGCCCGAGGGGGGCATTGGCCAAATTGCTAACGCACAAGCCGAAGGGGAGGCCATGAAAAAATCGAATCTCATGCTCGTCAGCGTCGCCGCCGGTGGTCTGTCTCTCGGCGGAGCCACATTAGCGCCGATGCACCAAGCCTGCGCGCAACAAACGCGGATCAGTTTCGCCGAAGATATCGCCCCCATTCTCAAGGGATGGTGTGTGTCATGTCATCAGCCCGGCGGCGAAGGTTACAGCGCGAGCGGGCTGGATTTGACGAGCTACGACGGCTTGATGAAGGGTACCAAGTTCGGAGCGATGGTGATTCCTGGCCAGCCCGACAGCAGCAATCTGGTGGTGCTCATAGAAGGCCGGGCGAAGATCCAGATGCCGCACGGACATAAGCCTCTTCCTGAATGCCTGCGCAGCAACATCTGGACCTGGATTTTCGAGGGCGCCAAGAACAATTGACGGCTCGCTGTTACGCCGCACCACGCTCGCGCGCTCCCTCGGTCGCCGGTTGAATTGCAGCTCGGTTCTGCGCAAGCTGTGATGCGGAGGAGTCGGCGAAGCGATGTCCGAGCGTAAGCCTGTAGGACTGATCGGCTTAGGCCTGATGGGTGAGGTCTATGCGCGCCGCCTCATGGCGGCGGGCTTTTCCGTCATCGGCTTCGACATCGATCCGGCGAAAACCGAGCGACTGGCGCAGATGGGCGGGCGCGCCGCACTCATCGCCGACATTGCGACAGTTTGCGATCCAATCGTGCTCGCCGTCTTCAACACCGAACAAGTCGAGGACGTCGTCGAGCATGCGCTCCTTCCCGCTGCGACCGGCAAGATGGTCCTGTGCACCAGCACCTGCGACCCGGACCGCATCGCCGCGCTCGGCGCGCGCGTGGCGGGAAAGCTGCGCTTTCTCGATACGCCGGTGTCGGGCGCGAGCGAGCAGGTCCGTCGGGGCGAGGGCGTCGGCCTGATCGGCGGCGATACCAACATCGCCGCCGACGCAGCTCCGGTGCTCGATGCTTTGTTTCCCAAACGATTCCATATCGGCAAGGTCGGCGATGGCGGACGGGCGAAGCTCGCAGTCAATCTCATTCTCGGCCTCAATCGGCTGGCCCTCGCCGAGGGCTTGGTCTTTGCGGCGCGGCTTGGTCTCGATCCGGCGGCGTTCCTGAACGTGGCGCGCGGGTCGGCCGCGGCCTCGCAGGTCATGGAGACCAAAGGACCGAAGATGATCAGCGGCGACTTTTCGGCAGAAGGACGTGCGCGCCAGCACTTGAAGGACGTCCATCTCATGCTCGATCAGGCGCGCCGCATCGGCCAGCAATTGCCTCTTCTGGAGGTTCACGCCGACGTCCTCGAAGCCTGCGTGCGCCACGGCGAGGGTGACGAGGACAACAGCATCGTTGTCGAGGAAATCCGCCGCCGCACGCTGTGATTTCGGCACGAGTTGCGGCCGCCCCAACATGACGTGTACGCGTTTGCTTGCTCACGCTACGCGCGCGTCACAATTCGATTGCAATGGACGTCGGCCAATGAGAGATTTTGTCGAACGATTTTGCTCAGTCTTATCGTGAGCCATGGCCCGGCATCGGGCCAATGAAGAAGGAGCACGCCGATGGCAGATACGGCGCTCGCCATACCCCCGGTGTCGGCCAAGGACACGATCAAAACGACCGGCATCCTGCATTTCACCATCGGCGTACGCGATCACAAATCGGCGGCGAAGTTTTATTCCGATGTCCTCGGCTGCAAGATCATGCGCATCGGCGACCGCTACGCATTCATGGAATGCGGCGGCAGCTATTTTGTGCTGGCGAAAATGCCCAACCACGTGAATCCGAACGAACCGGGCGACGACGCGCATCATCACGCGTTCATGGTCGAGCCCGATGAATTCGACCGGGCGCTCGCCATCATGAAGGCGCGCGGCGTCGAAATGATCAAATATTCCGATGAAGGCCATATCACGTTTCCCGGCCGCCACGCTTACTTTCACGATGCCGACGGCAACTGCATCGAGATCATCGATCTGCGCAAAGCGTGACAAGCGCTGGTTTCGGGAAGCGGTCGATCGCGCCGAACCGCGGTACACGACGCCTGTCAGGCCTGATTCTTGCTTCTATTCGTTCTCTCTCGTTGCCCATGCAATGGAAGCATCATGACGTTTTGGACGTTGCCGCGTGCTGTCGATGCTATCGGTGATTGTCGCGAGCCTGATCGGGGCTTACATTGATCCTGGCCGCGCGGACGAATTTCCGTCGAGGACGGTCAAGATCATCGCGCCATTCGCTCCCGGGCGGCTCACTCGACGTTGTTGCCCGACTCGTCGCCGAAAAGCTGAGCGCGACATGGTCGCAACCGGTTGTTGTTGAAAATCGGCCCGGTGCCAACGGCATTATCGGCGTCGAAAACGTTACCAAATCTCCCGCTGACGGCTACACGCTGCTTTTCGCGACGTCGCCGGTGTTCACGACCAACAAGCTCCTTTACAAAGACCTGCCATACGATCCCGACCGCGACTTCGTTCCGGTCTCGCTCGCGGCGGTCGCGCCAAACGTGCTCGGCATATATCCGAAACTGCCGGTTACGAGTTTGCCTGAATTGATCACCTACGCGCGTGCGCATCCCGGCGTGTTGACCTTTGCCTCTCAGGGCAATGGCTCGACGGGCGAGCTCTCAGCAATGCTTCTTGATCAGATCGCCCATGTCGAGATGAGGCATGTCCCGTATCGCGGCGCGTCGCTCGCCTGGACCGACGTCATCGGCGGCCACGTCGACATGATGTGGGACGGCATACCCTCGATTCTCAGCCAGATCCGCGCTGGCGCAGTTCGCGCTCTCGCGGTCGGAAGCCGGCACCGTTCCGCTTCATTGCCGGACGTTCCCACCGCGACCGAGGCGGGCCTTTCCGATTTTGAATCGGAGAGCTGGTTTGCGTTCGCGGTTCTGCGCGGCACACCGCAGCCGGTGGTGCAGACGTTGTCGAAGGCGATTTCCGCCGCCATCCATGCTCCCGACGTCTCCGCACGCATCGTTGCAATGGGCGCACGCCCAGTGGGGAGTTCGCCGGAGGAATTGATCGCCACCATCGCCGCAACTACGGCACTATGGAAACGCGTCATAGAAACCGCAAACGTGCACATCGAGTGACGATCCGCTTCGGCACTGTAGCGGTCGTGTTATGCGGCGTCGGCGAACATGCGATCGGCGCCCACGCAAAGAGGACATTATGCATCACCTGATCCGGCGTTTGATGGGCATGTTGGCGGTCGCTGCGGGATGCGCGATCGGCACGGCGGCCGCAAGCTCCTGCCGTGCTGCGGAAACAGTCCATGTTGGCATCGTCAACTCAACCACGGACGCGCCCTTTTTCATCGCCGACGCCAAAGGCTATTTCAAGGACGAGGGCTTGAACGTCGATTTCGTGACGTTCGATTCCGCAGCCAAAATGGTGCCTTCACTCGGCACGGGTGAACTCGACGCGGGCGGCGGAGCGGTATCGTCTGCGCTCTACAATGCCGTGGCGCGCGGCGTCGACATGAAGGTCATCGCCGACAAAGCGCATCACGACCCGGATTTCGGCCACGCCGCCCTGCTGGTGCGGAAAGAGCTTGTCGACAGCGGCAAGTTCAAGGATTTCGTTGACCTGCGCGGACTTAAAGTCGCGGTGTCAGGCGCCGGATCGAGCGACGAGTTGGTGCTGAACGAGGCATTGAAGCGCGGCGACTTGAAATGGGGCGACGCGACTGTCGTCTATATGGGGTTTCCGCAGCATCCGGCGGCGTACGTCAACGGCGCAATCGATGCCGGCCTGACCGCAGAACCCGCGCTGACCAACTCCTTGAAAACCGGCGCCGCGGTTGTGTTCGCGCGCATCGGAAAATTCTACCCCAACCAGCAAAGCGCGGTGCTGATCTTCGGTGCAAGCTTTCTCAACAAGGGCCGGGATAGCGGGAAGAAATTCGCCCGCGCCTATATCCGCGCCGCCCGATTTTATGATGACGCCATCGTCAACGGCGCGCTCACTGGTCCCACCGCGCCCGAAGTCATATCGATCCTGACCAAATACACGCCAATCAAAAATCCCGATGTCTACAAGGCAACGACACCGCCCGCGCTCAATCCCGACGGCAAAGTCAGTCTCGACAGCATGCGCAAGGATTGGCAGTTCTTCAAGGATACACATCAGATCGACGGCAGCGTAACTGTGGATCGGGTCGTCGATACGAGCTTCGTCGACGAAGCCTTGGCTGCGCTTGGTCCGTACCATCGGGGCAACGCAAAATGAGCGCCGCCTAGTTGCGCTTCGACGCCGCCAGAGCGGGCGCGATCGATGCCGTGGTCCCCGCCGTACTGGCAGTTTCGATCCGCGGAACAGTGTCGTCCATTCGCACCAGCAGATCCTTGATCGGATTGTCTGCCCAGGCGTGGTTTACAAAATCCCGATGCGAGATGTCGCCTTCGGGCAGGAACGCAACCATGCCGTTGAGATGGTTGCGCCTAATTTCGGAGCCATAAGGCACCGACCGCGCGTTCAATAGATGCTCAAGATCGGCGTTATGGTGCGCCGTGTGCGTGGTGTACGAGCTTATGAAAAAGGCCGATCGGTTGTCCGCGATCCAATTCGCGAATGTATCGATACCGGCGTAGAGCGCATCCATCAGGACGATGCCGCGCAGTCGCGACTTGGCGATGCCGCCGCGGTCGAGGACCGATAGAGCCGGCCCAAAGCCCCCGCTATAGGCCACAAGAACGATCGGCATATTGGCGAATGTCGGAGCGATGCGCGGATCGCCATAGAGACGCGCCAGCTTGTCGCCGGCCTCGTCGAGGAAGCGCTTGAATCCGCCCGCCTCCCAGAACTTTCCGGCGCTTGAATCGGCTGCGTCGACGGCAAACTGCGGCGCCACCAGTACGGCGTTGATCTTGGCCGCAGTGATCTGCGCCGGCAGCTGTTGCCGGTCGCGCACGTCGTGCGCCAGATCGGCACCGTGGCCGTGGAAGTACACCACCATGACGGCGGGACGTTTCGGATCAAATCCCGGCGGAATGTGAAGCAGCACGCGATCGTCGCTGAACGTGCTCGATTCCCACAAAACCCGGCCGCGGAAGTTGACGTGGCCGCGATGGCCCGACCCGCCGGCGTTGAGGAACGGCCGATCCGTTCCCGGCATCATGCCGTGATAGGGGAACGGAGCGGTGGCAAAATCGACGAGGCTCGTCTTCGCCTCGATGTTGGACGGAATGCGCGACGGGATCGGCGCAATGGAAGGCATCGCGACTTGCGGCACGCTGTTGTCGAGCGAAGCCACACGAATGGGCTGTTTGAACGCCGGCGCTTTGAACTTAACGACTTTCACTGTCACGCGGTCCTTGGCGGCATCGCGTGTCGGCGCGAAGAGTTTCCACTCCCGTGCGATGATGCTGGCAGCACTTTCGCCGCCGGCATCGCCCGATGCGGGAAACGCCGCAAGCTCAACCTGCGGACCGTCGCTGCGCGCGTACGACGAGACGTTGAACACATCCGATTTTTCGTTGCCGATATCGGCATCGGCGAAGCTGGCGAGCGCATAGGCCGCAAACGATGTGGGCGTGGGGCCGGTGGCCGGCCGGAATTGGCTATAGAAAAAACAGCACCAGCCGACTGAGCCCACGAACAACAGAATGGCGGAGATTTGCAGAAGATTGTGCTCGATCACCTCGCGCAGCCCACTCGGCCGCGGCCTCGGCTTGGTTCTCGTCTCGGCTCGGATATAGCCGCGCTCGAGATGGCTGCGGATTGAAGCGTTCCGCGCGACGGACGGCTCGCGTCGTCGCCGGCCTTCCGGATCAAGATCGAGATGACGCGTACGCTGCGCCGCGACCGTGTTCACGGCCGGCCGACGAGTCACGTGTACCGCTGGTCCCCTGACCCGATTCTGCACTAAACCCCCATCCCACCGACGTCCCCACGTTCGGCGGTAACTATGTCGTCATTTTGGCAGCCAACCCCAGGACGAATTTACGATCCCACGGGAACGAAACGGGAAAATCCCGCATTTTTGTCGGGCGAATGTGGCTGTGGATGCTTAGTGCGCACGCTTTGGGCGAGTTCAAGACCCGCTGGCTGCTGCCTCGCCCGGTTTGCTGGCGGGAAATCGGAGACCAGCGCTTTGGTCTACAGCTGCAACGTATTGGCCGGATGGTTAATGCGGCGCTAACCCGGTCTCGTTGGTCTTGGCCGAGATCTTTTGAGCCAACAGCAGGTTCGATTCGTTTTTGCGCCAGCGATAGCCAATGCCGAAGTCGATCGGAATGGGAGTCACTTTACGGAACAGTTCTGCCAGCCGGGGCTGATAGTCGCGGGGGAATACCGCAATCGGTCCGAGATAGCGGCCGACGGGTTGGAGCCGCCATTTTGTCGGATCGAAGTAGGCGATCGGAATGCCGCTGTCGTCCTGAAGGATCGTTGCGCTGTGGTCGAGGAGGAAACTCCGCACCTTGGTGAAGCCGCCGCGGTGCATCAGATAAGATGCGCTCTTGAGGAAACTATCGGCGACGCCGAACTTCTCGCAGAACTCCAGAAAGCCGCTCAGCTTCACGCCGTCGTCAGCGAGATTGGTGCTGAAGTAATAAAGGGTCTGTCTGGAACCATGACCGTCTGAGAAAACGATCTTCACGCCTTTGGCGGCATATGGGTTGGCAATTTTGGTGCCCTTTGGAGGGCCTGCGGCGACCGGCGCGCTCGGCGTCTCGACATTTCCGTCCTTGTCGAGACTGACAAAACTCACCTCGTGAACCGTTTTTCCAGTGCGCGCCAGGAACACATAAAGCACCGGCAGCGTGCCGTAGACGGGTCCAGCGCGCAGTTGCGACTTCATGTTGTGAGTGATGAAGAAGCTGTAGCTCAGAATCGAACCCAGCGACACCTCGAGGTCCCGCAGCGTGCGGTCGACGGTGGGATGCGCCAGCGTGGTCAATTGCGGTATGTCGCCGACCGGTTCGAGACCGCTCAACACGTAGGTCTTGGCGCTTGGAAAAAACGACGTGGCGTAGAGGAAGTCCGGGCCACTGAACATGTAGAGCAGCGTGTCGTGCTTCTCGGTCAGGTGCACTTGGGAAAAGGCGCGCAGCTTTGAAAGCGTATCCCTTTCTTCGCGCGCGAAAATGGAATCAAAGTAACGCGCGTGCTGCTGCCACAGCGGATCTTTAGTCATGGCCGCAAGCGGGGAGTTCGACCCGGGCGGCATTCCCGCCAGGAATCGCGCGGTGTCGTCGGGGGTCGCAGGTTCGGCACTGCGCGCCGGCGCAGCCATCAGGGCCAGCAAGGCCGCCATGAGCGCGGCTGCCATCATTTTCGGGATCGTCAAGGACATGTTGCTTCAAGCCACCGTGCGGGGAGTATCCGGGGAAGGGACTTTCGAAAGCAGGCGAAACGCATAATAGATCGCAAGTCCCACCGCCATCATTGCGAAGCTTGCGAAAGACTGCAGCGGCCGGCTGACGACCAGATAATACATCATGAACACGGTCACCGAGAGGAAAATGGCGGGCGTCACCGGGTATCCCCAGGCGCGATACGGCCGCGGCAGCCTCGGGTGGGTGATGCGCATCTTGACGACGCCCAGAACCGTGAAAAACGAGCAGAAAGTGAGACTGAACTGAATAAAGTCGAGCACCGCTTCAAAACTCTGGGTCAATAGAAGCAAATTCGAGACCACGAGTTGAAACAGAATGGCGACGGCCGGCACGCCTTGCTTCGACTTTCGCGAGAAAGGGCGCAGCATGACGGTATCCTCGCCCATCGTCATGGTGACGCGCGGGCCAATCCACGTCATCGCGCTGATGGATGAGACGAGACCGAGGCAGATCAGGGCACCGACGATGCGCCCGCCAAGCGCGCCGAACACGTGATTCCCGGCGATGATCGCAACGTCGATCTGACCAGCCAGTTCGTGCATCGGCGTCGTGGTCAGAAAAACCGCGTTCAGCGCCACGTACAGGACGATTACGATCGCGGTCCCGGTGAACAAGGCTCGCGGCAGATTGCGGGTCGGATCGCAGATTTCGCCGACGATATAGGTCGCCGCATTCCAGCCGGAGTACGAGTACATCACGAAAACCAAGCTGATCGCGAACGGCGCGCCCGTCATGAAGGTAAGGTCGATAGCGCTTGGCGCAAATGCGATCGGCTGCGACGCGCCGAAGGCGAAGCCCGCAGCGATAAAAACGACGATGAGGACGAGCTTGAGCGCCGTCCACATGTTGTGGAAGGCGCCGCCATAGCGCAGGCCTCGGAGGTGCGCGAGTGCCGTAACCCAGGTGACCGCGAGCCCCAGGGCGAGCGGCGGCACATCCGGCATGATGGATTTGAAGTAGACCCCGAATGCCATGGCGGCGAGCGCGATAGGCGCCGCGAAGCCGACAGTCGCCGAGACCCAACCGGCCACAAAGCCGAATGCCGGATGATAGATCTGGCGCAGGAAATTGTACTCGCCGCTCGATCGCGGAAACATGGCGGCCAATTCCGCGTAGCAGAACGCACCGCAGATCGCGACAACACCGCCGACAATCCACAGCATCAGCAGCGAGAAGCCCGACGTTATATCACTGACCTGGAATCCGAGGCTGGTGAACACGCCGACCCCGACCATGTCGGCGATAACGATCGCAGTCGCCGTCACCCACGACACCGTGGCAGCGGCCGTGCTGCCTGAAACCGAATCAGTCATCGATGAGCTTTCTTTGCCCCACGCCTAGCTTATTTTCGCTCCGATTTCGCGCATTACAGAGTGCAAATGGCAAAATTACAACAAACGATTTACCATCTGCGCGCGCAAACTGCTTGACGGGCGCCATGGCATTTCGCTAGCCAATCCTTGCGTTGGGGTCACGCCGGGGAATGGACGTGGGGGGTGGCCATGAATCTCGAAAATGTCGTGAGTCAGTGATGGGAGCCCGTCCGATGGTTCACCGGCCGGGCGAAAATTCATGGCTTGGACGCTTCGTCCGATCGCATGTCGCGGTCGGCGTGGTTGGTCTTGCGCTTTGGTTGGCTTTCGGCATTCATCTATCGGCATCCTTCGCCGCCACCGGCGACGCGAATAGTAAGATCAAGATTGCCTTCGCAGGCGACTCCATCGTCGACAATTATTGGTCGGGCATGACCCGCGTCGTCGATGCCAGTTCGTGCCTCAAAAACGGCGTCGAACTCGGCCGCTTCGCCCATAACGGCACCGGGCTCACCCGCGGCGACCGGCTGTACTGGCCGCGCCAAATCAAGCGGATCGACGAGGTCTTCAAGCCGAAATTATCGGTACTTTCCATCGGCCTGAACGATCGCCAGTTCATCGTCGACGGCGACGGCGCCCGCACCGCCTGGGGCGCGCCGAATTGGACCGATAAGTACCGCCGCGAAGTCGACGAATTCCTCAAGGCCGCCGTCGCCGGCAACGGGATCGTTCTCCTGATCGGCCTGCCGGTTGTGCGAGATAACGAAGAAAATGCCGATTTGCTCGAGAAAAACGGCATGTATCGCACCGCCATCGACGCGCTCGGCGCTCCGAACCTGCATTATATCGACCCGTGGCGTTTCAAGGAGACGGGCCCCGATACCTTCGCCTCCTACGGCCCTGACAAGACCGGAAAGCTCGTGCAAATCCGCACCGCGGACGGCGAGCATTTCACGATCGCCGGCGAAGATGTAGTCGCGGCCTATCTCTATCCCAAGATCGTCGCGGCGTTGAGCGAAGCCGGAACGAGTATCGGCCAGTGTCCGACGATGCAGACGAAGGACGAGCACTGACGGCTTATTCCTGATCCGCCGCCATCGGCGCAGAACCGCGAAACGCTGAAATGCTGTTTCCCACCATCGAATTTGCGGTCTTCTTCGCCGTCGTTTTTCCGATTGCCTGGCTGCTCAACGCGTACAACACCTGGAAGAAGCTCTTTCTGGTGGCCGCGAGCTATTATTTTTACGCCTACTGGCGTGTCGATTTCACGCTGCTCTTGTTGGCAAGTTCGCTGGGCAATTATCTCGCGGCGCTCGTGCTCGGCCGGCTTGATGACGGCGTGCCGCGCCGCGCCGTACTCTGGATCGCGGTCGCCGCCAATATCGGCCTTCTCGGCTATTTCAAGTACTACAATTTTTTTGTTGCTTCGCTCGTCAACCTGCTCACCTCGTTCGGGATCAATCCTTCGATCGGCTTCATCGAAGTAGCGCTGCCGATCGCAATTTCGTTCGTCACCTTTCACGCGCTTTCCTACATCATTGACGTCTACCGGCGCACCATCAAGCCGACGACGTCGCTGCTCGATATTCTGTTTTATATCAGCTTCTTTCCGCACCTGATCGCCGGTCCGATCGTGCGCGCCAACAAATTCCTGGCGCAGACCGTCGCACCCCCGAATCCGGCCGGCATTCGTCTTGGCCAAAGCGTATTCCTCATCCTCGGCGGCTTGTTCAAAAAAGTTATCGTCGCGAATTATCTGTCGACGGAGTTCGTCGACACCATTTTTCGCAGTCCCGCCAGCAATTCGAGCCTCGATCTCGTTCTCGGCATGTATGCGTATTCGCTGCAGATCTATTGTGACTTCAGTGCCTATACCGACATCGCCATCGGCATCGCGAACCTGCTCGGCTACGAATTTCCGCAGAATTTCAACTATCCCTATCACGCCAGCTCGGTGCAGGATTTCTGGCGCCGTTGGCACATGTCGCTGTCGAGTTGGCTGCGCGATTACCTCTATATCCCGCTCGGCGGCAGCCGCTTCGGCACATTGACGACCTATCGCAACATCATGATCACCATGGCGCTCGGCGGACTGTGGCATGGTGCGAGCTGGAGTTTTTTGATCTGGGGCGTCCTGCATGGCGCAGCGCTGATGATCGAACGCGCGCTCGGCGTGACCAGCGAAGGCAAATCCCATCCGCGATCGCCTCTCGCCGCCGCGTTCGGCTGGTTTCTCACGTTTCAGTTCGTCAGCATCGCCTGGGTGTTCTTCCGCGCGCCCTCGACCGACTCCTGGCTCGATTACTTCTCGACCATGCTCTGGGGCGCAACCTGGAATACGACGATGACGCCGTTTGTTGCCGTCGTCTTTGTGCTCGGCGCGCTGTCGCACATCATTCCGCCCGACGCGTTCCAAGCCATGGAGAAACGATACGACGGAGCTGCACTTCCCACAAAGGTGCTGGTGCCCTTTGCGGTGATCTTTCTGATCGCGATCGCGGCCCCGAGCGGGATCGCACCGTTCATCTATTTTCAGTTCTGAAGCGGCACCATGACAGATGAAGCCCAGCCGATGAAGCCCAGCCGATGAATCCGCCCAATCCCGATCAGCCGCGGCCTTATCCGTTGCGCACGGCCGTCATCGTCATCTACGCGACGTTCGCTCTCCTCGCCGTGACGATCCCGCAAAGCCTCGTGAACTGGCTTGGGGACATGCGGAGCAACCTGGTTCAAGAGACCCTGCTAGAGGGGGCCCGGAGCCTGCAGTCCATCGCGGAGCAAACCGGCGTCGCCACGCCCTATCGTCGCGCCCGCGAACTGTTCAATACGACAACCGGCCACGACGACAATTGATCGAACGCCAAGCTCCGAAACGAGCATCAATGATGGCGACAAGATGGCAATTTCTGCCCAGGCTTTGCCCGTTAACCATAAAAAATGGAACCAGCAGCTTAATTGTTCCTTGACCATATTTCGCCAAGAAATTGTTGGCGAGTACGGCCTGGGACACCGGACGCATGCATCGCGTAAAGCTTCTGATTGCCGGATTGCTGACGCTGGCGGCACCTCCGCTCGCCGGCGCCGCGACGTATGTGCTTGGCGACAGCATCGGCGACGGAGTCGCGACGACGTTGCATCTCAACAATCTCGCCCAGATCGGCATTCACATCCGCGGGCCCAAGGCGCTGGCGCAAATCACCCGGACGCCGCCCGGCTCGACCGTCTTCATCTTTCTCGGCACCAATGACGCCGAGGGCAGCATCAAAAATATCGACAAGAGCGTCGATGACATTGTTGCGGCCGCCGATCGCAAGCATCTGACGGTGATCTGGCTCGGTCCGCATTGCGTGCGCAAATCGTGGGACACCCGCGCGCGCCAGCTCGACGAAATCCTGCGCAGCCATCTCGCCGGCACCTCGGTCAAATACATCAGCATGCGCGATCCCCAACTCTGCACCGGCGCATTTCACGAGCCTGACGGCGTCCACCTGACGATGAAGGGCTACCGTTACATGTGGGCAAAGGTGCAAAGTGCCGTCGACGGTTCGGCGACCGTAGTGGCGGCTGCGACGGCTCAAGATGCCTCGGAGGTCACGGGTTCTATCACGCCAAGGCTCGCCTCGGCATCGCAATCGCGCAACGCCGACGCGGCGGGAGGCCGCCGTTTGGTGATGGACTTCCACGTTCCGGCCTCGCCCTCCGAGCCGCTCGTATGGATGAGGAGCCCGAATTAGGATGGTTGCGGCGAAGGGGAAATCGCCGAAGCGAGCGCCCAAAATGGTCGCAATCGGCAACCACGATTCGGTCATCGTAAGGCGTTTGCGAAAATTATTGGTTTGCCGGAATTACACGTTGGCTCAGGCTGATGGCTGATCCGCACCGAGACAATCTCGCATTGAGCGCCGCGCTTGTGGGCGGCGCCTGCGTGACTGTGTTCATGGTCATTGTTGGTACGATGCTGTTGTCGCCTGCGGTGCCGAGACCGCGCAGCCTTGGAGACGCCAGATTACAAGACGCGATAGCCGTCAGTCCGCCCGCACCACCCAGCCGCGACAACGACCGGATCGTTTCGGCGCCCGCCGATATGCCGAGCGACAATCGCAGCGCCGCGTCGCCGCCGGCCGCGGCAATGTCCGCTGCGCAGGATTCGGCCGGCACCAAAATCGCGTCAACGATGACGCCCGCGCCGGCGGACATGAGCACGGGTTCGGTCGCAACGACGACGGCCTTACCTGGCAATTCCCGCACCGGCCGCGACGCCAGCGGCAAAACTCCGGCTGGCGATGCCGCCGGTCAAAGGGGTCTCGTTATTTTGCAGATCGGCGACAGTCATACCTCCGCGGATTTCTTCAGCGGTGAAGTGCGGCGGCTCTTGCAACAGCGCTACGGTAACGGCGGCGTCGGATACCTGACGGCCGGCAGACCGCATATCGGCGTGCGCAGCTCCGCGATGAAAGTCGCGATATCGGCGGGTTGGACATATCACGCAATTCAACACTCCGACAATATTTCAGAGTTCTGGCTGTCGGGCTTCAACGCGATCGCGACAGCGCCCGGCGAGACGTTGACCTTCACGTCGGACAATCCGGTTCCCTTTGACTCGATCGAGATCGAGGCGATGCGCCAGCCGGGCGGCGGAGCGATCGATATCAGCTTGGACGGCGTCGTGAAGAACAGTGTCGATCTCGACGGCAAGGCGGCCGAGCCGCTGGTTGTGCGCCTGAGGCCGGACGGCGCACCCAGCGATCACGTGCGTCAGGTGGAAATCCGTACGCGCAAAGAGGGCACGGTCAGCATCGCAAGCGTAGCGATCTACAACAGGCAATCCGGCGTCTCATATAACAACATCGGCTATCCCGGCGCCACGATCGACCTCCTCAACAAGTTCGATGGGACCTTGATGTCGGACGATCTGCGCCGGCTCGATCCGCAAATCGTCGTGATCTCATTCGGCACCAACGAAGCGTCAAAGCCCAATCTTGATCCCGTTCGCTATCAGCAAAACTACGAGAAGGTGATCGACAAGATCACGGCGGCACTGCCGAAGGCCAAGATCGTGCTGATCGGACCGCCGGACGGCGAAGAGCGATCCTCGCATTGCCATGGCAAGCCGGCGCAGGACATTGTCTGTCGGCCAGCCGCCGACGCGACCCCGGGGAGCGCGAATTCCGCATCGTCCAAACCCGGTGACTGCGAATGGCAAACCTTGCCGAAACTCGAAATGGTGCGCACCGTCGAGCGCAAGATCGCTGAGCGGCACGGCTTCACCTACTGGAACTGGGCGTCGATCATGCCGCATGACTGCGGCGCCCATCTTTGGGCCACCGCATCGCCGCCGCTGATGGCGCCGGACCACGTTCATTTCACCATCGCGGGCTACAACAAGGGTGCCGAGCAATTCGTCGACGCGACATTGATCCCGATGATCGAGAAGCTCCAGGTCAGGCCCAATATCGCCGCCAACAACTAGACGATCCCCTGCCGCGCATTACGTCTCCGCTTACATTTCTCCGCACTGCAGCGATAATGCAGACCAGTTCAAGCTCGGGCGGATAGTGCAATGACGACATCAGGAAGATTACGTGGCCGCGTAGCGCTCGTCGCGGGCGGTGGCGGCGAGATTGGCGCAGCGATTTCGCGCGGGTTTGCGGCGGAAGGCGCCATGATCGCCGTAGCCGATCTCGATCCCGGCAAAGCCGATATCGTCGCCAAGGAGATCCGAGACCGCGGCGGTCGTGCGGTGGCGCTTGCCGTCGACGTCGCCAATGAGGCAAGCGCCAAAGCCGCCGTGACCCGAACACTTGACGCTTTTGGCAAGCTGACCACGCTGGTCAATGTTGCGGCGGCCATCACGCCTGACGGCACGGTCGAGACGCTATCGCTCGAACAATGGAACGAGGCGCTCAACGTCAATCTGACCGGCGCGTTTCTGACGTGCAAATTCGCGGTGCCGGCGATGCGGCAGGCCGGGGGCGGCAGCATCATCAATATCGCATCGCAGCTCGGCCATCTCGGCGTTCCGTTGCGTTCACCCTATTGCACCACCAAGGCGGCGCTTATTCATTTCACCCGCATCCTCGCGATGGATCACGCCGTCGATCACATCCGCGCCAATACGATTTCGCCCGGCTTTATCTTGACGGAGCGGTCGAGTCGCCGCGTCGGCGGGAAAGAGCGAGCGCGCGTCGTCAACGGGCCGCGCCATCTGCTCAACCGGCCGGGAGAGCCTAATGAGATCGCGGCCGGCGCCGTTTATCTCGCGTCCGACGAATCATCGTTCGTGACCGCGACCGATCTTTTGATCGATGCCGGTTACGTGGCCTTCAAGGGCAAGATCGGGCCCGAGGGCCGGCCGGTATTTTCCTGATTTGGAAACGGGCGGACGCTGAAGGGCCTGCCCTCATCAGAACCGCTTGGCGTTTGTCGTCAACGCGGCCTTCTGCGAGTTTTTGACCAGGATCAATAACTCAATTCCGATTCCATCGACATTTTACGACTGATGTCAGTTGGCGACGAAGGTTCGAACTATTTCGGACATATAAAGCTGGCAAGGTTCCACTGAGCAAACCACAGGGCAGCTAGTGGTCCGATTCTAACATTCGCATCCCGGTTCGGCAGGCTGTCTTGCGAATGTTAAAATCAAAGGACCACTAGCAAATATGAGTGCTAGTGGAGCTTTGGATTTGATATTCGCTTCGCCAATTCGCGGCTGAGTGGGTAGCGAATATCAAATCCGCTCCACTAGCGAAGAAAGGTCCTGTTTCCATGACCGCCATGCCCAAATCGCGCCAGCACCAAAAGTATGAGTCGCTGATCTACGCCTGCCACGCGCTGGCGCCGGTTCGCACCGCGGTCGCGCATCCCTGCGACGAAACCTCGCTGCGCGGTGCCGTCGAGGCAGCAGAGGCCAAGATCATCAAGCCGGTTCTGGTCGGACCCGAGGCCCGCATTCGCAATCTCGCCGCTTCGCTCAATCTGAACATCTCGAACCTGCAGCTCGTAGCGACGCCATACAGTCATGCGTCGGCCGCGAAGGCCGTCGAGATCGTTCGCAATGGCGAGGCCGATGCGCTGATGAAAGGCAGTCTCCATACCGACGAGTTGATGGCCGAAGTCGTCAACAAAGACACCGGCATCCGCACCGCGCGCCGGATCAGCCATGTCTTCATCATGGACGTGCCGACCTACCCCAAGCCGCTGTTCATCACCGACGCAGCGGTGAATATTTTCCCGACGCTGGAAGACAAGGTCGACATTGTTCAAAATGCCATCGACTTGGCGCATGCGCTGCGGATCGAACGGCCCAAAGTCGCGGTTCTCTCCGCTGTCGAGACGATCACTTCGAAAATTCCATCGACAATCGACGCTGCCGCATTGTGCAAAATGGCCGATCGCGGCCAGATTACCGGCGCGATCGTCGATGGACCGCTGGCGCTCGACAGTGCGATCGATCGCGAGGCCGCGACCATCAAGCATATCGCCTCACCGGTTGCCGGAGACGCGGACATTCTCCTCGTGCCGGATCTCGAAGCCGGCAACATGCTGGCGAAGGAGCTGACCTTTCTCGCCAATGCGGACGCCGCCGGCATCGTGCTCGGCGCCCGGGTGCCGATCATCCTGACGAGCCGCGCCGATAATGTGCGCACCCGCATGGCGAGCTGCGCCGTCGCCGCGCTCTATGCCCACGCATGTCGCGTGGCCGCAGCCGAGATCGGCAAACTATCCGATTGATCCACGCAGCGAACTCTGCAGTTACGCCATGGCCTTGAGGATCGCACGCCGGACCAGCGTCTCGAACAACGGCAACTTGTAGGCATTTTTGCTGAGCGGCGTCGCACCTTCGAGAGCGGCATGAGCCGCGGTCTTGGCCGCGTTTTCATCGATCCTTTTGCCGGCCAGCACGGCTTCGGCCGCCTTCGGCCGATGCGGTACGGGAGCCGCCGCACCGAGCACGATCGCGGCGCGTTTGCAGACGCCATTGGCGTCAAGATCAAGGACAACAGCAACATCGGCGAGCGGCCAGTCGAACGAATCCTTTTCGCCCTGTTTCACGTGCGCCATGCGCAAGCTCGCGGACAGTGCCGGCAGGCGGATGGCCGTCATGATCTCGTGAGGTTGCAGATCGTTCTCGCGGTGAAGATCGCGATCGGCGGGTACGAAGAAATCCTCGAGCAGCAGGTGGCGCGTAGCGCCTGCGTCATTCGTGAGTTCGATCGTCGCGCCCAAGGCGACAAGCGCTGTCGCTGCGGTCGAAGGGTGTACGATCGCGCACGGCATGTTGTTGAAGATCGCGTGATACTGGTTCTCACCCGAAATCGCGAAACAATGGCCACCGCCTTTCCTCAAGCAGCGATAGGCCTCCGACCTGAAGTACCAGCAGCGTGGCCGCTGCAACAAATTGCCGCCCAGCGTCGCGACATTGCGGATTTGCGGGCTCGCCGAACCGCTCATCGCATCGGCGAGCGCTGGATAGCGCCGCCGCAGGATCGGATGATCGGCCAGCGCGGCCAGCGTCACCATCGGTCCGATCCGCAAGCCGCCGCCTGACTCTTCGACGACCGCATCGAGACCCGGCACCTGACGGAGATTCACGACCGTCGCTGGGGCCAGCAATCCTTCTTTCAGAAGATCCAGGAGATCGACACCCCCGGCCTTCAGGACCGATAGTTCATTCCGCTCCATCGTTTCCGGTGCGGCGGTCATCGCGTCGGCAACGGTTATCGACACCGCCGCCGCCGCTTCGGAAATCGTTCCTGCATGGGTCAATGCAAAGCGATTCACAATTCTAGCTCCTCTGTGGCGCTTTGCCGAGCGCAGCAAGGATGACCGCGGGCGTCATTGGCAAGCTGCGAATGCGAACGCCGATCGCATTGTAGATGGCGTTGGCGATGGCAGGCGCCGTGGCGATGTTGGCCGGTTCAGCGATGCCGTAGGCGTCCGTGGCGCTCTGCGCCTGATAATTCTCCAGCACCACGACATCGATGGCAGGCGTCTCGCCCGAGCCGACGAGCTTGTATTGTTCCAGATTCGGATTGACCATGCGGCCGGTGTGCTGATCGAGGATGCGCTCCTCGAACAAAGCATAGGAAAGTCCCATCAATACGCCGCCGTGCACCTGGCTTTCGACCAGCAGCGGATTGATCGGCCGGCCGCAATCCTGCACCGCGACGACCCTTTCCGCGCGGACAATGCCGGTTTCGGTATCGACCGTCACTTCGGCGAATTGCACGCCTCCCAAGTCTTGCTGCGCCAGAGCAGCATCCGGCATCCGGCGGCGAAAGCCGGTGTAGTCATCGCTGCGCGAAGCAACCGCGCTGATGCGATCGGTGCGCAATCGCTCGGTGGCATCGAGGAAACTCATGCGGCGGCTTGGATCTTGACGGACCACAATTCTTCCGTCGTGCGCGACAAGATCTTCGGGCGCCGCATTGAGCGCGAGCGCTGCTTCACGCAAGAGCGTTTGCAAAACGCGCCAAGCGGCGGTGCGCGCAGGCGGCGTGATCGACGCGGTCGTACGGCTGCCATAGGATGGCGAACCCGCGGGAAATTCGGTGTCGCCGATGCGCACCGTGATCTGTTCGGGACGCAGACCCAAGACTTCAGCGACGGTCTGCGCCATGACGGTGCCTACGCCGGTGCCGATGTCTTGCACGCTCGACAGCACTTCGACCGAGCCGTCGCGCATCACGCGCACCTCGCAGGCCGAGTTGGTCTGCACGTTGGCGCCCCAGAGCGATTGCGCGACGCCGAGGCCGCGCTTCACCGGCCCGGGATCGGCTCCCGGCGTGTGGCGCCGCTGCCAACCAATCCGCTCGGCGCCGATACGCCGCTCCTCGCGCCGCACCGGACTGGGATCGATGCGATCGCGCAGGATGAGCGGATCGATGCCGAGTCGTTCGGCCAATTCGTCGATCGCCTGTTCGAGCCCGAAAGCGCCGGGCGCATTGCCGGGCGCGCGCATCGCGCAGCCGGGCCCGGCATTGATGAAGACGTCATGCTGGGCGCCTTCGAAATTCGGGCAGGCGTAAAGCGCTTCGGTGATGTTGCCGACACCGGCGCCGAGCCCGATGCCGGCCGTGCCGTAGCTCACGAACGAAATCCCCGTGAGGGCGCCGTCTCGTTTGGCGCCGATGCGCAAATGCTGCCATGTGCCTGGGCGGTTTCCTGCGTCAATCTGCTCCTCCTCGCGGTCAAGGAAGAGACGGATCGGCGCATGCGCGCGGCGCGACAATTCGATCGCCACGCGGCCGTAATTACCGAGAGACGATTTAGAGCCAAAACCTCCGCCCATGGCATCGACGATGACGCGGACACGATTGAGCGGCAGGCCGAATGCCTCCGCAATCTCGTGCCGCACGCCGGCGGTAAATTGCGTGGACATGTAGACCGTGAGCCCGTCCTCCCGCCAATCGGCGACGATGCCGTGCGGCTCGAGACAGCAATGCGTCTGCACCTGGGTGCGGTACTCGCCTTCGACGACGACGTCGGCCTGAGCGAAGCCCTGCCCGACGTCACCCCGCCTGGCGACGGCCGGTCCACGCACGTTCCCGTTCAGCGGCAGCTTGAATGCCGCGGGGAAACCTGAGGGATGGCCGGGCGGCGCCGACGCGGCATCGTAAACCACAGGTGCGCCCGGTTCGCGCGCCCTGTCGATATCGGCGACAAACGGAAACTCCTGATAGTCGACGCGGATCAGACGCAACGCCTCATTCGCCGCCGCTGTCGAAACGGCGGCGACGGCGGCGACCGGCGCACCGACATAGCGCATCGTCGCGCTTTCCGGAGCATCTGGCGTGATGAGCGGCAGCACGACCCGCACACCGGGATGACGTGCAGCCGCTGAGATGTCGATCGAGCGCACGAGAGCGTGCGGCAAAGGCGATCGCAGGATGCGGCCGTGCAACATCCCCGGCAGCACAATATCGGCTGTGAAGTGGATTGCGCCGGTCACTTTGGCACGCCCATTCTGGCGCGGGATCGGCTTGCCGATCACAGCCAGTTCGCTGTTCGGCGGCAACGCGGGCGGCTCATCGGCAGGGATTTGGCGGTCCACTTGGCCGAGGCCGATGCTGGCGATTCCGAAGGGAAACCTCTCGGTGCGCAGATTTTCTGCCTTGGCCATGGTCATGCCTTGTGTGCTTTGGCCGCGGCGAGCGTGGCGGCGATGACGTGCGGATAAGTACCGCAGCGGCATAGATGTCCGCTGATCGCGGCGCGGACATCGCCTGCGTTCGGTTCGGCCATGCGCTCGAGCAAAGCCGCGCAGCTCATGATCATGCCCGGCGTACAGAAGCCGCATTGCAAGGCGTCATGGTCGATGAAGGCTTGCTGCACCGGATGGAGCGTGTCGCCATGCGCAAGACCTTCGATCGTCGTGACCGCGCGGACGCCGACGTCGACGGCGAGAACCATGCAGGAGCAAACCGGCTGACCGTCGAGCCAGACCGTACAGGCTGAACAGGCGCCGCGATTGCATGCGATCTTCGTTCCCGTCAGCCCCAACGGGCCACGCAAAACTTCAGCCAACGTCATGCGCGGTTCGGCCTGCAGCGTCCGTGCGGCGCCGTTGACATGCAACACGATCGGAACCGCTCGCGGTCCGATAACCGCAGAGGCGGCGCCTTCCGCTTGCTGCGCCTGCGCGGTTGCAGACGATGTCGTGTTGAGCATGGTCGCTCCGGCTGTTGTCAATGCGGAGCCGCAAAGAAACGAGCGACGCGATAGGTCACGCTGCACGCCGGGCCTCCACCTGAATTAGCGAGTTCTCTCTCGTCTCTCTTGTGCGGCTGATACGCGGACGACGGCGCTTCCTGCCCGCTGTCAACACGAGACATTATTAGCTAACGCTGCAATCGCTCGGGGGCCTTGATCTATGTCAAGCGGCACACGAGACAACATCCGGGAGGTTGCGCAAAAATGCGCCGCTTTGCATCGACGCGGCTCAATGCAAAGTCACAAATTCTTGACGTCGATCGATCGAGACGAATTCAATTCAAGATGCGCTATTTAACAGATGTCACAGGCTCCATAAGCCAGCCCGCGATCTTCCGCCAGGCGTCATTGAGAACCGCCTTGTCCATGAACAGGCCGCTATGTCGGCATGGCGCCGTCGCTTCACGCACATCGTGCGCCAGTGTGCCGACCAGACGCGTTGCCGCGAAGAGTTGGGCGGGCGCCACCAGTTCATCGTCACGTGCTGCGAGCAGAAATATCGGCGCCTTCACCGTCCCGAGATCGATCCGGCGCCCCAACGCGGTGAAGGCGCCGGCGGCGAGTTCGTTGCGCTTGTACAGCCTTTCCACGGCCTCGATGAAATAAGTTCCCGGCAAGTCCACAGTCCATGCGTACCAGTCCTGGAACCGCGCGACGATCCCGGCGAAAGCCGCGGAGCCGGCCGGTTCGTCGATGTGCAACAATTGCCTAATTTCATCCGCAGTGACCGTTTGCGGTCCCCAGAATTTCAAAACCTTTTGGCCGGGAACAAGGCCGTCGCCGAGCCGGACCAGTTCACGAAATGCCGGCAGAGGGCTGCCCTCGGCGAGCGCCGAGAGCGCGGACGGGGCGGCCGCTATGTCGATCGGAGCGCCGGCGAGCACCAGTTTGCGGACCTTCGCGGGAAAGCGCGCTGTGTAGATCATCGCCAGCCAGCCGCCTTGGCAGATGCCGACGAGATCGACGGGACCGCCGATCTCGTCGACCAGCACGTTGAGATCGGCCAGATAGTCGTCGATCCCCAGAAAGCGCATGTCTTCAGTAGCGGAACGCCATTCGGCCACGAACAGCCGCCGCAAACCAGCGTCGCGCAAGGCGCCGACAAGGCTGTGTCCGGGCGCGAGATCGGCTCCGACCGCGCCATGCAAGGCAAATGGCGCACACAGCAAGGTGGCCGGACCCTCCCCCTCGGCGGTGAAATCGCGCAGCCGCGCCGTCTTCAACTCGAGCGCGATCGCATGCGGCGTCGCCCATTGCGGCTCGCGAGCGGGTAAACCGTCCTGCGGTCCGACAGCCAAATTCGCGCATTGCTTGGCGACCAATGCAGCCATCTCGCTCGTCGCCGCAGCGGCGAAGGCCGGCCACAGGAACGCAAGATTTGGAAAGCTCCGACCTGTCGGCTCGTACATGTCGTCGGCCGTCATTGAGCAGGGTCGCTATAAACGCTCCCTATTGCGGCTATACACTTTGATTTGGATCAAATCTCAAAATCCCTCTGCCTTTTGCGCAATCTATTTATTGATTAACATCAAGGCAGTTTGATCTGATCTCCGCCACTCTTACGAATTCGTGAGAGAGATTGGGTACATCGCCATGATCGTTTCGGATGTCATGACACACCGCGTCATACCCGTTTCACCCGACGCCGGCATTCGCGATGCCCTTGAGCTGATGCTCAAAAACCGTATCAGCGGCTTGCCGGTGATCGACGATCAGGGCCGACTCGTCGGCGTCGTGAGCGAGGGCGATTTCCTGCGCCGCGCGGAGACCGGCACCGAACGCAAGCAGTCACCTTGGTATGACGCGTTCTTTGGCCCCGGCAAATCGGCAAACGACTACGTCCGCGCTCACAGCCTCAAAGTTCGCGATGTGATGACAGGCAAGCCGATCACCGTCACGGAGCATACGCCCTTGCACGCGGCGGTTGACCTGATGGAACATCATCGGATTAAGCGGCTGCCGGTTCTCCGCGACGGCAAGGTCATCGGAATCATCAGTCGCGCTAACCTGTTACGGGCGCTTGCGAGCATTCACCGCGCCACTCCCGTGGCTCCCAAGAGCGATGCCTCGATCCGCAAAAGCATTCTTTCCGCGATAGCCAAGCAGAGCTGGTCTGGCGGCGCTCAGGTCGAGGTCATCGTGCATGACGGCGTCGTGGATTTATGGGGCACGGTCACCGATGCCGCGCAATCCGATGCGCTGAGAGTCCTGGTGCAACAAACTCCAGGCGTGAAGCAACTGGAGAATCATCTGTCATCGAGCGCCTCCTATCCGCCGATTTGATATCTAAAAGCCACGCGGCGCGCCGCAGCATCCCCGCGCAAGTCGGAAGGACTATTCCGATCAAACGCGCAGGAAAATCTTGCGCCGATACAAGAAGCCCGCGAGCATGATGGCGAATGCGAGTGCGAGCATATGCGCAACAAAGCCGCCCATACCGTGTGTTACGGTCCGGTCGAGAAAATTTGCGAAGTCGCCACCGACAAAGCGATTTGCAAAAGATGTGAAATCGAGCATGTCGTTGAGGAAGTAAAGTGTAATTGCGTTCGCGCCGATCCAGACGAACACGGTCGCCCAGCGCTGCCAGCCCCACACATCGACGACCTGATGGAGTACGCCAAGCAAGATCGCGCTATATCCGGCAGTAACGAGGACGAATGACGACGTCCAGATTGATTTGATGATCGGGAACTGCAGCGCCCAGAGATACCCGGCGGCGAGGAGAACACAGCCAGCCGCAACAAGCCCGAGCGTTTTCTGCTGCTCGGAAATGCGCGTGTCGCGCAACACGAGACCGGCGAATGCGCCGAGGAGACACGTGGCGATGGCCGGTAGCGTGCTCAGCAAGCCCTCCGGATCGCGGGTGACGTCCCATAGCCTGCCGGGCAAGTAGTTCCGGTCGATCCAGTTCGCGAGGTTCGCGTCCGGAGCAAACGAGCCCGTGCCGACCCCAGGGACGGGGACAAACGTCATCAAAGCCCAGTAGCCAGCCAACAGGATCACCAGTGCAGCGATCATTCCGCGCATATTCAAATTCAGGAAGATCAATGACGTAAACAAGTAGCAAAGTGCAATGCGCTGCAGAACGCCAAGAAGCCGGACATCCGCCCAGTGGCCGCTGATACCACCATAAGCGATCAGCCCCAAAACGTAGAGCAGCAGCGAGCGCCGCAGGACTTGCAGGTGCGCGCTCGCCTTACCTTCGCGTGCGACGAGGCCCGGCAGCGAAAGCACGATCGATATGCCTGTCACAAAGATAAAGAGCGGAAAGATGAAATCGTAAAATCGGAGACCTTCCCAGTCCACATGAGTGAATTGGTCGCCGATAAAGCCACCGATTGCGCTTACGGCAGGTCCTTTGCCGCGAGACATTTCGGCGAGCGCTCCCATTGCGCCGTCGAAACCGATAATCAGAAACATGTTCAGGCCGCGAAGCGCGTCGACCGATAGGACGCGACGCTTTTGCAGAGCGGACGGCAGGTCCACATAGCGCATCATCGGACTGCTGCATGCAAGTAAGATCGGCTGCGGAACGCCATCCGCAGGGTCAAGCCAACTTGCTCACGGGAAGGGGAGTCGCGCCTTGACCTAGGTCAAGACGGCGCACACCCGAGCAAGCGCGTTAGCCGAGCCGCCTCAATGCTTGGCCGCGGCGATCCTGCCAACGCTCGGCGCACATTGGCCGCCGGGCTCTTCGACACGAAAATAATTGCGGCCAACGAAAGACTGATCGTAATGATGCCACGACGTGCCGTGATCGAACGCCATGACGCCGGCCAATGTCACCGCGAACACCGCGCTTTGCATGTCCCGCTGCGCAGCATCAAGGTTTTCCGGGCGCTTGGAACTGGCGTAGTCGACGTAATAAACTCGGCGAACGCAGCCAACATCCTTCGCCGCGTCAAGCGCGGCCTTCGCAGTCATCAAGTGATCCGAATGGTCGGCCGGATTGATGATGGGGTTGGGATCGGCGACGTTGATCTGTACGAGCGGCGCGTGGCCGCGTTCGAAGCCCATGATCTCCCGGACCGTGGCCACGAGATCGCTCCAGCCGCGATAGACGGTCGAGCCATCGACCGCCGAAAGCGTGCTGATGTCTCCCATGGCAAGACGTTTGAGCGACTGAAACCCGGTCCCGGCAAAGCCCGCACCGGATGCATTGCCGTCCGGCAGGCGCAGAAAATAACCGATGGTATTGAGGTAGCTCGTCCGAAACACCGAATGGCCGTTGAAGGTCATTGAGCTCGCTGAATTGTCGATCGGGCTCTTGTCGGCGTCCGCCATGAAGCGGATTGCGCTTAGCGCGCCGTTCTCGCGGGCCAGGTAATAGGGATATTTGCGGCCGCCGAACCCAGTCCCGAGACCGTTGTCGCCGGCGGTGACATGAATGAAGACGGTTTTGGCGGCGCCCCCGGTCACGTCTTCGAACGCGGGGGGATCCATGAACAACTGCCAGTCGTCTTCGTGGCCGGCAAAATAAAACGATACTTTGCCGGACGAACCCGCATCGGCGGCGAGCGCCGGCACGGTCGGCAGAATGGCAAGAGCCAGACAGACTTTGGGCAGCAATCGCGATACCGGCTTCATCTTCTCAGGCCCTCGATCGACTTGACTTGGGCGGGTCTCATTTGACCTGGTACGGCATGAACGAGCGTTCATTGTCCGCCAATTCCCGCCGTTTTCCGGCATATGTGACATCGCGCAGAAAATTTCAACAATCAGTACTTTCGACTGAGGCCGCAAAACCTAGTGCTCAGATCGACTCGCCGACCGCTCATATTCAGAGTCGGATGCGTGCCGTAAATCTGAGGCGCGAGGCTTAACTTTCACTCGTAACGCAATGCCTCGATAGGGTCGAGACGGGCAGCTTTGCGCGCCGGATAATACCCAAAGAACATGCCGACGGCAGCCGAGAACAAGAAGCCGCCGGCAATGGCCGGCAGCGAGATCGGCGCCGGCCAGCCCGCAATCAGAGAAATAGCAAACGAAGACGCCGCTCCGACCACGATGCCAGCGAGCCCGCCACTGACGCTGAGAAAGACTGCTTCGGCAAGGAACTGCAAAAGGACGTGCAGTCTGCGTGCACCGATCGCCATACGCAGCCCTATCTCCCGGGTCCGCTCGGTCACTGACACCAGCAGGATATTCATGATGCCGATACCGCCGACAATGAGCGATATCGAAGCAACGGCGGCCAGCAGGAGTGCCATGATGCGGCTGCTGCTTTCTTGTGTTTCCGCAATCTGGCTCAAGTTGCGAATCTGGAAATCGTTTACTTGGCCGGGCCGTATCTGGTGCCGGCGCGCCAGAATGTCCGTGACTTGGCTGATCGCCGTCTGAACTTGATCGGGACCAACGGCCTGAACGTAGATCTGGTTCACGTAACCGATCAGACGAGGCTGAAGGTTGTACGGATTGGGCGGCGCCGGATAGACCCAGTTGAGCGGCGTCTGCTGCTGGCTGGGCGCGGCAACGCCAAGCACCTTGCGCTCGGCGGTCGTGAACGGGATCATGATAAGATCATCCTGGTCCGTGCCAAACGGCGTTTGACCCTTGGAGGCCAGGAGACCAATCACGCGCAACGACGTGCTTTTCACCTGTATGACGGCACCGATGGGATTCTCGTCGGCCGCGAACAACTGGCGAGCGACCGTTTGGCCAAGCACGGCGACCAGTGCGGCGCCGTCGTTATCGTCCTGTGAGATTCCGCGGCCATCCAAAATCTGCCAGTTGGTAATTGGCGGATAATTCGGGCTGACTCCCTGAATGGTTGTCGTCCAATTCTGGTTGACGTATTGAACCTGTCCACTCTGCCGGATCAGATAGCTCACGCTGCCGACCGCAGAGGCTTCCCGGCGCAAAGCCTCGACATCGGTGACCGTCAGTGTCGAGGCACTTCCCAAGCCGCCCCGTAGGCCGCCCATCGTGGTGGCGCCGGGAGCAACAACCAGCAAGTTTGTGCCCAGACGCTCGATCTGCTTGAGCACCGCCTCGTTTGCGCCTTGACCGACGGCGACCATCGCGATGAGCGCGGCAACGCCGATAAAAACCCCGAGCATGGTCAAGACCGATCGCATTTTGTTGCGGACGATCGCCTGAAGCGCGGCGGTCGCGATCATCAGGCCGAATGCCCAGAATTGACTGGATTGCCTGGCAACCGGGAGGAGCGCTTGCTGCTGCTGAGGCGGAGCAGATGCTTCGCCGGGTGTGACCGTCCTCCTCTGATCTTGCGCTAGAAGCCTTTGCTCGCGGTTTCGCACGTCGGACACGATCTCGCCGTCGCGCATCGTCACCACGCGATCGGCGTACGAGGCGATGTCGGCCTCGTGAGTAACAACGACGATCGTGACACCGCGTTCGCGGTTCAGCGATTGCAGCGTGTCCATGATGTCGTGCGAATTGCGCGTATCGAGATTGCCCGTCGGCTCGTCGGCAAGGAGCACGCCAGGATTATTAATGAGTGCCCGAGCGATAGCGACACGTTGTTGCTGGCCCCCAGAAAGCTGGCCCGGCGTATTGAATCCGCGATCGGCGAGACCGAGCAGACTGAGAGTTTCCCGCGCGCGTTCGAAGCGCGAAGCGCCGGTCGAGCCATTCGACGTCGCGTAGAACAGCGGCAGGGCGACGTTTTCGATCGCGCTGGTGCGGGCCAGCAGGTTG
The DNA here is from genome assembly GCA_963759705.1 of uncultured Alphaproteobacteria bacterium. Taxonomy (GTDB): domain Bacteria; phylum Pseudomonadota; class Alphaproteobacteria; order Rhizobiales; family Xanthobacteraceae; genus BOG-931. Next base: position 466,656 of record CAVXAK010000019.1, on the reverse strand, counting down.
AAGCTCTGAAAGACGAAACCAAGCCGTTCACTTCGCAACTCCGCGAGCTCGGGCTCGCTGAGATGCGCCACGTCGATACCCTCGAAGGAGTAGCTGCCGCTGGTCGGCCGATCGAGGCAGCCGAGGATCGCCATCAGGGTGGACTTGCCCGATCCGGACGACCCCATGATGGCGACAAACTCGCCGCGCTCGACGACGAGGTTCACCCCGCAAAGGGCGTGCACGTCAATGTCACCGACGCGGTAAACCCGCGTGACGTTCTCGACTTTGATGGTCTGTTCCGACATAGGCGCATGTTCCGACATGGGCACGCTGCAAGTCGGGCGCCTGGGTGATCACAGTTGCAGGCGGGGCACGGCAGCCTGGCCCGCCGATTGTAAACATCCATTGCAAGGATCGCGAGATACAGATCGGAGTTCATCGTAGAGTTCCCGTGGCCAAAAGTCTTGTCGCGCCCATGGTGGAGGTGTCCGGCAAAGCGTGCGTGCCCTTGGTGTGTGCCGCCTGATAGGATTGATACCAGGGCAGTCGCTTATCAATATCGATCACAACGGGATCTGTCGTTATTTCGACCCGTGCGGTAACCAGCCGCGCAGCATCTCCGATGACGGACGCGAATTCATTAGGTTTTACCTGCCGCGCTGTTTGTGGATTGAACCTATCTGAAAGCCAAATAAAGGGTGGCAGGTTGTCAGGCGCCAAATCGACAGGCCCGCGCATGCGGGAAATCACGCGCACATTCTTAAAACTTGCCGGGAAATCTGGACCAAGATGCCGCGCGGGGGGATCGAATGCCCGCGCGGCTAAAGCGCCGGCAGGGACAGTACTTGGATCACGATTGTATCCGAGCGCGGCGATCAATACGCCGCCGTTGTCCAGGTCGATGACGACGGCTTCTCCCTGGATGGCATAGTCAAATTGACTGCCGTTAGACAAGGCGGCCGCCCAATGGGGAAAAAATCGGTACCACGCTTCGATCACGCTCGATCCGGAATGGACTTTACCGTCGAACTCGACGGCAATCGTGAGCCGGTAGCGGTACGAGGCCGTAGGAAAGCTCCGCCAAATCCAAATGACAATCGCTGCAACGCTTGCGATTAGAACAACAAAGAAGGCCAGGATTCTTTTGAGCCATCGCATTGCATTCTCACGATCAATTATCGGCCGCGTGAAAACATTGATGAGGAGTGCCGCCGCCGGAATAGATCTTGGTTCATTGATTACTCCCTGGAGCAACGAACATCCCCCAGTTAAGGACGAGGCCCGTCGACAATTTCATAAAAACCGTTGTTGGCGAGAAGGGCCCTGTACAGCGGCAACTTCTTATCGACATCAATGATGACTGGATCGCGCGTGATCTCAATTTCCGCGGAGTGCAGACGCGGTTCATCTCCCATCACGTTGGCAAATTCATTGCACGCTCCCGGGCCCGATAAACATTGACCAATTCAGAACAAGCCCATTCGGCAGGCTAATAGAATTGCTGTTCGGCGGTGGTGGCAAACTCTTGTAGAGGGGCAACCTCTTATCGATGTCGATGACAATCGGATCGCGGGTGATCTCAACTTGCGCGGAGACGAGGCGCGCCGCATCCCCAATCACAGCCGCCATGTCATCTGGCTTTACCAGCCGTGCTGATCTCGGATCGTCTCGTCGGCGAACCAAATGAAGGGCGGCATATTGTCCACGGTCAGGTCGACGCGCCCTTGCACTCGCGAGAGAAACTGCACTTTTGCCAGCGTCGCGGGATAACCAGGACCAAGGCGTCGAGCGGCAGGATCGAACGCTCGGGCCGCTAATGCGACCGCAGGGACAGTACTTCGATCACGATTGTATCCGAGCGCGGCGATCAATACGCCGCCGTTGTCCAGGTCGATGACGACGGCTTCTCCCTGGATGGCATAGTCAAATTGACTGCCGTTAGACAAGGCGGCCGCCCAATGGGGAAAAAATCGGTACCACACTTCGATCACGCTCGATCCGGGATCGACCTTACCGTCGAACTCGACGGCAATCGTGAGCCGGTAGCGGTACGAGGCCGTAGAAAGCTCTGCCAATCCAAACGACAATCGCTGCAACGGCTGCGATTAGAACAACAAGGAAGGCCAGGATTCTTTTGAGCCATCGCATTGCATTCTCACGATCAATTATCGGCCGCGTGAAAACATTGATGAGGAGTGCCACCGCCGAATGTCTGGTTCATTGATTACTCCCTGGAGCAACGAACATCCCCCAGTTAAGACGAGGCCCGTCGACAATTTCATAAAACCGTTGTTGGCGAGAAGAGCCCTGTACAGCGGCAATTTCTTATCGATATCAATGATGACTGGATCGCGCGTGATCTCAATTTCCGCGGATTGCAGACCCGCTTTATCTCCCATCACGTTGGCGAATTCCCGCGGTTTGATCAGACGCCCAGTGGCCGGATTCGCTGAAATCTGAAAACCAGATGAATGGAGGTAGATTGTCCATAGCCAGGGCTATTCGCCCTTGCGACCTCAGAAAGCACGCGCAAACTCGTCAAAAGTTGCCTTGTATCCGCCGAGGTACTGTCGTGCGTTGGGCTGAAAGGCGCGGCCCGCGAGCGCATCTGCAGCGACCGTTGTATGGTCTCCGTTATCGCCGAGCGCAGCTATTACAGAACTTCCCGCTCGCCGAGCTCCACGAGAACTGCCTGTCCGGCTACACTACGCTCATACTCATTCCCATTTGCCAATTGAGAAAAAAACTCAGGAAAAAAGCGATATCGGACTTCAATCACGCTCGATCCGGAATGAACTCTACCGTCAAGCTCGACAACAATCGTGAGCCGGTAGCGGTACGAGGTCGTGGGAAAACTTAGCCAAATCCAAACGACAATCGCTGCAACGCCTGCGATTAGAACAAAAAAGAAGGCCAGGATTCCTTTGAGCCATCGCATTGCATTCTCACAATCGATTATCGGCCCCGTGAAGACATCGATGAGGAGTGCCGCCGCCGAATCCGAGTTAAAGGCAACGAGCGCATCGCGTCTCGGCGTCGTGCCCCCCGACGTGCCTTTCATTCCAAGTCATGTTTGAGAGCGCAACCAGCAAACGGCTGCGACATCGAGCGCGCAGTCGCCGTATCTTGTCTCGTGATGAGCGCGCAGCCTTCATTCATCACCTCCCGCCGCGAGTTGCAGAAATCTATAACGGCGATGCTCGTAAAAGTTGCTGATTTTTGCAAATGAAAATCAGATGAACCTCGCCTGGGTGATCACAGTCGCAGCCGGGGCACGGCGGCCTGACCGGCTGCCGTGCTCTGCTCGCCCGTGATGACTTGATCGCCCGGCCTGACATCGCCACTTACGATTTCGGTGAAACTCTCGTCGGCGAGGCCGAGTACGACCGGTACGGCCACCGGCGTGCCGTCGCGCAGCACCCAGACCTGCCCCTGATTCGATTGCGAACCCGAGGGTGCTGCCGGTTGTGTCGCCGGCCGGCCCGCCGTTGCCGTAAGACCTTTCGGTGCGTAGCGCAGCGCTTGATTGGGCACGCGAACGACATCGGTGCGCTGGTCGGTGACGATCCGAGCTGCCGCGGTCATGCCCGGCTTGAGCGCCAAGTCGGAATTGTCGACACTGATGACGACGTCGTAGGTAACGACGTTTTGCACGGTCTGTGGCGACTGACGGACCTGGCTGACCGTGCCTTGAAAGACCCGCTTCGGGAACGCATCGACGGTGAAACTACCCTGGTTCTTCTCGTTGATGCCGCCGATGTCACTTTCGCTCACATTGGTGTCAACCTGCATCTTCTTGAGATCGCTGGCGATCAGAAACAGTGTCGGCGTCTGGAAGCTGGCCGCAACGGTCTGTCCCTGGGTCACGTTGCGCGACACGACGGTACCGTCCACCGGCGAAACAATATTGGTGTAACCGAGATTGAACGTCGCGCCTTCGACTAGTCCCTGGTCGAGCTGAACCGTCGCTTCATCCTGTTGCACGACGAAAGCCTGATCTTCGGCCTGCTGACGCGCAATCGAATTCTGCGCGGCAAGCTGCTGATAGCGCGCAAGATTGGCTCGGTCTTTATCGAGAATGGCCTGATCGCGATGAAGCTGGCCGGTATACTGGTCAAGCGTCGCTTGATAAGGCCGCGGATCGATCTTCGCGCAGATCTGGCCTGCTTTCACCTCCGTGTTGTAATCGCAAGACAGGCTCTGGATGACGCCGGAGACATAGGTCCCGACAATGACCGTCAGCTCGGGATTGACCGTGCCGGTCGCGGTCACCGCCCGCGTGATCGGATCGCGGGAGACTGGAGCCGTCACATATTGAATGGAACTGGCCCCACCAGGGTCAACCACGCCATCGCGCCGCCAGCCACGATGACAACCGCCATCAACGCGCCGATGAGCCAGTATTTGGTTACACTTGAGCCACTTTTGCGCACAGACAGGGGCGATCCCGGGAATTTCAGCACCTTTGTGCGCGCCTCGAATTGCGACGGGTCCGAACTGATATTCATTTCATCTCTCGCATTGCGTCTCCTTTTTGGCCTTTGCCCCCTGGATTTCCCCCTGCCCTCGATGACATATTCGCCAAAGAGCACATTGATTTGGGTCAACGGCCGTACCGATGCCGGGCACCCCCGTGGCGCAACATGACCTGCGCAGGAAGGCGGCCTCGCAAATCTCGTGCCCGTGTCGTCACTGCGACAGTAGTCTGGTTCCGGTCGGTGTTCGCAGCCGCTCCTGGTCGGCTGCGGGCCTCCTGATCAGCCACGGCAATTGCACGAGCACAAAGCCGATGGCGGCCAGTACGACGACGATAATAGCGCGCAGCGGCCATGGCCCAGGGCATCGATGAATGGCGGGATTTTCTCCGGGGGCGGCGGATTGCCGATATAGCCGTAATTTGTGCCGAGCAAGAAATTGACCGGAACGACAGTCGCCAGATAGATCGCGCTCACGGCGTAGGCGCGGCCGAGATCGCGCCAATTGGGCCGGAAGCCGAGGACGGCAAGGTCGTGCACGGCGCAAGCGATAATGATCGTGTGCTGCGCCCAGAACCACCAGAACTCAGGGCGGGCCGGACCAAAAGCGAGCTCCGGTTGAATGAAGGCCTGGATCGTCAGCGTGAAGGTCCAGAAATAACAGGTCGCGCGCAGCCAGCGATTGAAAGTGAGCAACGCCAGCGGAGCAATCACGCCATTGAGGTCGCAAATATGCAGCGGCAAGGCGACGGCGAGATCGGGTGCGTGTCTGTTCCACCAGATATTGTAGGAAATCCAATACAAGAGGCCGAAAATGCCGAGCGCGCGCCGCACCGTGGTTTCGTGCGTGGTGCGCAAAATCCGGCCGGCCATCGTCAGCGCCACGACGACGAGCGCGCAGATGCTGACCGTAGCAAGGTGCAGTCCACTGTAGGGGATGAACGTTCCCCACGCGCCCGGCGAAACGATGATCTGCGGCAGATCGGTCATCTCATCTCAGTGCGAATCATGACCTTCACGGCTCAGCAAGGTCGCAGCGCTCGTTTCCGCCAATCGCACATGTTCGGCCGGATGCGTCCGCCAGCGTTCGATTTCCGCCAGTTCCGCTTCCGGCCGTTCGACCGCGACATCGCAGCGCTGGAGATAAATCGTTCCCGCCTCGCCGTCGATCGAGAGCCAGTCGCCCTCTTTGATGGGCGCGCCACGCAGCGCGGCACGGCGGTTCTCGACGTCGATATCCAGCCCCGCACACCCGACGATGCAGGGTTTACCCATCTGCCGTGCCACCAGCGCTGCGTGGGCGGTACGACCGCCGACTGCCGTGACGATACCTTGCGAGACAGCGAAGCCTTCGACATCGGCGGTGCTGGTGTCGGGGCGAACCAAAATGACCGGATCAGCACCAGTAGAAAGTCGCTCGGCGCTCTCGGAATCGAAAGCGGCGCGCCCGACCGCGATGCCCGTCGACGCGCCCGTTCCGCGTGCCGTTGGCTCACCCGATGCGATCAGATGCCTGTGCTCAAGTGCGTTTACGTCGAGCCCGTTCACGCGCCGCAAGGCCTGCGACGGCGTGATCCGCCCCTCTTTGACGAAATCAATCGCAAATCGCAGCGCTGCCTGCGGCGTGCGCTTCGCTGACCGGGTCTGCAAAATCCATAATTTGCCGTCTTCGATGGTGAACTCAACGTCTTGAACGTCGCCGAACTCGTGTTCGAGCTGCACGAGCGTTTTGCGCAATTGCGCCGCCACAGCCGGCACCGAGCGGCAGATCGCCTCTTCGGTGTCGGGTGTGCGGCTTCCGGAGACCACGTCCTCGCCTTGAGAATCAAACAGAACGTCGATCACCGGCTCGGCTCTGCCGGTTGAAGGATCGCGCGAAAATGCCACGCCTGCTCCCGACAAGGCGCCGCGATTGCCAAAGACCATAGCCTGGACCATGACGGCGGTGCCGTGCAGGTCATCGAGGTGCTGAAGCTCCCGATAGGCACGGGCACGGTCGCTCGTCCAGGAACGATAAACGGCGTCCGCCGCGGCTTCGAGCTGTCCCATCGGATCGTCCGGCACGGTGTCGTCGTTGTCCTCGATGATCTCTTCATAGGCTTTGGCAAGGCGCTCGACGGCCTCGCCGTCAAGTTGACGCTCGCTCTTCGCGCCCTCGGCGCCGACCATTTGGGCAAGCGACTTCGCAAATGCAGCGTCATCGATGCCGAGGACGACGCTGCCGAAGCTCTCGAGAAGGCGGCGGCGGCAGTCCCAAGCAAAGCGCGGATGGCCGGTCGTGCGTACCAGTCCGTGGGTCGCGACCAGTGTGCAGCCGACATTGAGCACCGTATCCAGCATGCCCGGCATCGATCGCGCCGCGCCGGAGCGCACGGAAACCAGAAGAGGACGGCGCCGGTCGCCAAACTTTTTTCCGGTAACGTCTTCGAGAAACGCAATTCCTGCGTCGAGGCCTTCGGTCAGTTGGCGCCTGGCATGGGAATCGCCTTTGACGATCGCGGCGCATAGCCTGATCGGGAGCACAAACGCAGGGGGCACCGGCAGCCCGAGTGCCGCCATCCGCGCCAGATTGGCTGCTTTGGCGCCGACAGTCTCGGCGGAATGCCGGTGCGTCGAGCCGTCGCCAATTCTCACGATATGCATTGGGTAGTTACCCTGTTAAGCAGACAAATCGGCAATGACGTATTCGCGCACGATATGACCAAATCCCGCCAATCTATCGGTCGCGCGCTCGAGCGCGCGTGCGAGTTCAAGAACCGACAGTGCGGATTTCAGATCGAACTCGCCCTGCAGGACGATCGCCGTGACCGCTCGCTCGGCCGCGTCGGCGCTATGTTCGGCGTCGACGAGTCGGCCGACAGCCGCCAAAGAGTCCTCGGAATCGATGCGATGTCCTTCGGGAATGTCAGCCGCAGCGGCAACCGCGATCGCAGCCGCTTCGGCGCCTGAGACACAGGCCGCGCAAAGCGCAGCGAGCGGCTCGATCAGTTCCGGCGCGATCTTCGTTGGCGCCAGCGACGCCACAAAAGCAGCTTGCTCAAGTTCGTCGATGGCATCTTCGATGCGATTCACGAGGCGCTCGATCGAACGATTGGCATCGAAGCGGGCGATTTCGCTACGGGCATCGACTGCGATCCTGTCGGCCTTCTCTTCGATGCGACGCGCCTGCAGCGCCAACGCGGCGCGGTCGTACGGACGATTCGCCCGCTCTTCCGCAACGAATTGCGCAATCCCGGCGGCGATTTCCCGCGCCAAGCCGGCCTGACGGATGACGATTTGCAAGAGCGCCCCGTCAACCCGCTGCAAATGCCGGATCAGATCCGCCTCGATGCGGTCTCTCGCCAGCCGGACAGAGCCGCCTTCCAACAAGGCCTCGGCGGAAACGCGCAGCACGGTTTTGAGAAAATCGACCGCCGCCTCGCGTCCGAGCGTCTGGTCCAATCGCTCGCCGAATCCGATGCGCGACGGCGCGGCATGACGCACCGCCGACGCGATGAGTTCGCTGCCACCCAGTTCGAGAAACGCCCGGTGACCGAGCCGATGTCGCGCCGCCCATTCAAGAACCCGGATGGCGTCGCCTTTCGGCATCAATGTCCGCAGCACCTTGCGGGCCTTGTTCCAGTCGATCAAGAACACCAGCGACGCGCCGATCGTTTCGAGAAAGGCTGTGCGATCCTTGTCGCTGCTCGGCGGCATAACGGCCGGTGACCAGATAAAACGCGCCGTCCTCGCCGAGACCCGCGGCGCCTTTGCGTTCGAGCCCGCTCCACTTCACGGCAAAATCCTGAAACAGCCCGGTGAAGAATTTCGCCCGCGGCAAATGAACGTCGGTGTAGGTGACCGTGATCGCGTCCGGTTCGACCGCGATGACCACCACATGCGCGTCGGTCTCGCCGATATCGTTTTGGATCGTCAGCCGAGCGCCCGATCGCGCGCGCGTTGGTGGCGAGCCCGGGGTGGCCGAATTTCAGCTTCCGCGTCGATTCCACCCCGCGCATGAACGCCTCGACCACGGGCCGATCCTCCGGCAGCAGTCCATGACATGGGCGCCGGCCAGGATTTCTTCGGCATTGGCGGCAGACAGCCGATTGAGCGCCTTGTGCAAATCCATGACAAGGCGATGCAGGCTGTCGCCGGCGTCATCGGTCACCCCCGTGAGCTTGGCGATCTGCGCGAGCGCGACATCGTCCGTTGCGCTGGTCCCGTTCGCGGCCTTGATGGCCGCCAGGCGCGCAGCGGGAGGCGTCGCCCTCTGCCGTATCGCCCGCCGCGACGGCGTCCACCATCGTGGCGACATCGTCCCAAATCGCGGCTTCAAGCTGCCCAAGCCCGGGCGCTGCGATACGTTCACCAGCCTAATAAACTCGAACGATTGACGAGCATTCCATCGGCCCCGGGTCGATGCCGACGATGCGGCATTCGTCGGTCAGATCGAAACGTATGGCTTTGGGGTCGCGCGCATGGCGCGCGGCGGCCTGCAAGACGCTCAGCCTGGCCTTGACCCGATCATTGGCCGCCAAGCCCTGGCCAATGACCGACGGCAACAAAGATCGGATTGTCCAAGCTGCTCGATGATTTCGGACTTCATGGGGGCACCTACTGATGGCGCAGTAAGGCACAATCCGACGACGCATTTATTGCGCTAGATCATTCATTGAACTGTCATATGAGGCCGGCCGGCTGCCCACGATCCGACTGCTGTCGCGCCGCGGTTCGATCGCGCGGTCTTGGGCAGGCGCGAAAACGCTGCTTGGCGACGCGAGCAATCACGCGCCATTTGGCGCCGCCTGCTCGGCATGGCCGGCAGATTTAATCTTTGCCTATTCTGAACAGTATCGGCGGGCGCGACAGGACGCGAGCCTTGCCCCCGCACTCAAGAGCGCAAAATCCCGCGGCCCTCAAACAAATGCACGACTACCGCGGGGCTTCGAAAGCCCTCACTGCGCGTCCAGGAGCTTAGACGCGGTCATTGCTTGAACACGATCACCGTCTCTCAAGAATGCTCCGCCGCGAGCCGCCACCGCTTCGCCTTCGGCGAGCCCGTCGCGAATTTCCACATCGTTGCCCTTGATGTTGCCGACAGTGACCCTTCGGGTTTCGACTTGGCCATCACGGACGACCTGAACGACCGCGCCTCCCTCGGCGTAGAGAACCGCGGAAAGCGGAATAGCGGGACCGCAACGCTGCTCAATTTCGATTTTTCCGCGGCCAAAAGCTCCGACACGCACGCGTTGATCTGCATTGAGAACGAGACGCACCGGCCCAAGCTGGGTGGTTTGATTGATCGCTTTCGAGATAAAATCCACCTTGCCGGACATTTCGTCCGCGATACCGATGATCTCCACCTTCGCTGTTTGATTAACGGCAAGGCCTTGCATTGTGCTGACCGGCGTCTCCACCGCCAATTCCATTTCGCCGTTCTGCGCGATACGGAACAGCGGCGGTCCCTACGGCCGACGCGGTTTCACCGACGACGGCAGAAACGACATAGACGATGCCGGCTTCCGGCGCCGTGACCGCGGTATCCGAAGCGGAGCCTTTTGATCCGTCCGGCGACTTCAGGCGCGCCAAAACTTGCCCTGATATGACGGCATCTCCGGGTTGAACGAGGACCTGCGAAATTTGCAGTCCCTCTGAGGGCGGCCTCACTTGAATTTCACGCTTCGGAACGACCAGCCCGGTCACCTCAAGCGTCTTTAAGAAACAAGCTCTCGTCGCCTTGACGACCGTGACCGCTGGAGCAGAGCCGGCATCCGGCTCGGCTGCGCAAAGCGGCCGGGCAAAACCGAAATACAAGACAGCGACGGCGATCGGGATGCGACCGGCCAATCCAACCAACAGCGAAACGATCGACAGCACGTTCATCGCGGGTTCCTGACCATCTTCGCGTCCGCACCATGCCACAAATGAACAGGCAAATTAAGCCACGCCGCAGCCCGGCTTGGAATCAGTCAAGGAAACGGGGAAATGACCCTTGATCGGCCCTCTTTGCCGAAGTCTGTCGGATCCGTCTTTGGCCGCGTCGTTGTCAGCATTCTTGGCTCGATCAGCTCGGACGAGGGTATCACGGCGACGACGATAATCAGGTTTTTCGCAAAGCTTCCGTTTCGGGCGGCACCACGGGCGACGCCGTCGAGGAGGCTTCCGGGTTCACTGGCGCCCCGCGCCAGCTTACGACCTCGTAGGCCGCCATTGGTCTGTTGAAACCCTTCAGCTTCAGCTCGCCGAGCGATGCGGCCTGCGTCTGTGACTCAACGCGGTCGAAGACGCGCTGAGCGATCACGATTTGGCCTGCCCGAGCTTCGCCGCAAAGCCGCGACGCAAGATTCGTCACGCGGCCAATAGCGGTATATTCGCGCCGCCGCTCGAAACCAATCAGTCCCAGGGTCGCGTATCCTGAAGCGATGCCAATTCCAAATCCCAGATCGTAGCCTCGGCCTCGCCATCTCACCGCCAGGCGGTTAACGCGTTCGCGCATCTCCAGCGCAAGCCGCACCGCGCGTTCGGCATGGTCGTCGCAAGGGATCGGATCATTGAAAACGATCATGATTCCGTCACCGATGAAACGATCCAACGTACCCTCATAAGCGAAAAATAAGCTCTCCGACGCTTTCGTGATATTCGCGGAGGACGGCCATGACCTCTTCGGGCTCGGATCTGTCTGTGAATGCAGTAAAGCCGCGCAAATCGCAAAACACGACCGTGACCTCCCTGCGATGACTGGCCAAGGCCGTATCCGGGCGCATCCGAAGATGCAATCATTCGCGCGACGTGCGGCGCCAAGAAGCGTTCCAATTGACCGATGCGCTCGATTTCCGTCATCTGTTGAGCCACGCGCTCTTCAAGCAGATGGTTCCAATTCGCAAGCTGTTCCGACTGCTGCTCGAGTTTTGTAGCTTGCTGCTGAATCGTGTCATGGAGTTCCTTGACCCGGAGCAGCGAGCGAACGCGAGCAACCAGCGCGGCTTGCTCGAACGGCTTGGTCAAATAATCGTCTCCGCCGGCCTCGAGACCTTGAACGATGTCCCGCGTGTCGGCCTTCGCCGTGACGAGAATGACCGGTACAAAACGCTCCGCCGTTTCCTGCTTGAGCTGCTTCAAGACGGCGATGCCGTCGAGTTTCGGCATCAAGACATCGAGCAGGACGAGGTCCGGCGTGAGTTTGCGCGTCTGCTCCAGCGCTTCCTCGCCATCGGCAGCGGTGACGACCTCATATCCTTCGGCTTCGAGCCGAACCCTCAGAATCTCCAGATTGGCCGGAACATCGTCTACGGCAAGAATCCTGGGTGGCGTTCGCAAGCCGTGGCTCCCTCGCTAGAGATGCAGGAAATCGCGCACCATCGCCAGAACCTGTTTCGGGCTGAATGGCTTCGCGATATAGCCGTCACATCCGGCAGCGTGCGCCTTCGCCTCGTCGCCGGAGAGTGCATAAGAGGTGACTGCGATAATGGGAATATGCTGCAAGTCGGGATTAGCCTTGATCCGGCGCGTCGCTTCATAGCCATCCAAAATCGGAAGCTGAATATCCATCAGGATAAGATCCGGCCGCTCCTCGGCCGCCATGGCGACCCCTTTTTGACCGTCATCGGCTTCGAGCAGTTCGAAGCCGGCGTGGGTCAGCAGATCGCGAAAGATGCGCCGATTGTCTTCGGTGTCTTCGATCACAAGTATGCGTTTGCTCACGCTTGTTGTCTCTGTTCGTTGACGCGCACCGGAATGATGATGCTGAAGGTCGAGCCGACGCCGAGCGTCGAATTCAAGATCGATTCGTCCGCCATGCATATCCACTAGCCGGCGGGAGATTGACAGGCCAAGTCCGGTGCCGCCTTTCTTGCGCGTGCTGCTGTTGTCGACCTGGTGAAATTCTTCAAATATTTTCTCTCGATCTTCAGGCGCTATCCCTGGACCGGTGTCGCTGACCGCAATGTTGAATTCTCCGTCGATAGCTTTGACACAGACATCGATTGAACCGGTATCGGTGAACTTTATCGCGTTGCTGATAAGATTTACAAGCACTTGGGTGAGGCGCCGTTCATCGCCGCGGCCGAGCGGAAGTTGCTCGGGAATGCTTGTATTAACCTTGATCCCCTTGGCGCTGGCGAGCGAGCCGGTCGACGCCACCACCGACTGAACCATATTCTCGACCGAGTAATCCTCAAGCGTCAAAGTCAGCTGGCCTGCCTCGATCTTGGAAAGATCGAGCACGTCGTTGATCAATCCCAACAGGTGCTTTCCGTTGGCCTTGATCCGCTCGAGGACCTCGGTCGCTTTTTCCGGCAAGGCGCCGTAGAGCCCGTCGGCAAGCAATTCCGAATAGCCTAGCACGGCGTTCAATGGCGTGCGAAGCTCATGACTCATATTGGCAAAGAACTGAGACTTGTGTTCGCTCGCGATGGCGAGTTCATGCCCCTTCTGCTCGACTTCGCGAAACAGCCGCGCGTTGTTCATTGCCAGTACCGACTGGTCGGCAAAAGTCTGCATGAGCCCGATCGTATTCTCCGAAAAGTCCTCTGCGGTGCGACGCTGCAGCACCAAGGCGCCGAGAATTTCGTCCTGCCCGAGAAGCGGAACGACAAGCATCGATTTGAACCCTGCCGCCAGGGTTATATCCTTGAGCGCATAATTGGGTCCATTCGTCAAGATCCGGGATGGAGATCGGTTTCTGCTGTTCGGCCGATAATCCCAGGATGCTCCCGTCAAATTTGATGCTGATTGCGCCAACAGCGCTTCGGTAAGCTTCATCAAGCGATTGCGCTTCGGCAAGTTCGAACAGGCGCCGGGTTGGATTGAAATTATAGATTGCGCCGGCATCGGCGTGGGACAGCGCGACCGCTCGCGACACGATCGTGCTCAACACGGACTTTGTGTCAAGCGATGATACGACGGCGCGGCCGATCTCTTCGAGCGCCTTCAGTTCGCTATTGGACTGCGCCAAGTCTCTCGTCCGCTCGGAAACCTTTTGTTCCAGCTTGCCGTAGGAATTCTGCAATTGGTCCGCCATCCGATTGAATTGATTGGCCAGTTCGCCAATCTCATCCGACGTCTGAACCTTGATGCGATATCCGAAATTACTTCCCTCCAATTGTCGCGCGCCGTTCTGCAATGCAAGAATCGGAGTGACCAGTCGCCGCGCCAGCAACATGCCGGCCAGCACACCAAACACGATGCACAGTGCGAGGAGTATGCCGGTGCGGTAGAGCAGGCTGTACACCGGCTGCAGCACCAAGCTCAGCGGTTGTTCGAAGAAAACATGCCAATTCCACGCCGGAATTGTCGCCGTGCCTGTCAGGGTCGATCGTGCCTCAAGGTCGCGACCGATTGTGATCGGCTCCGCGGGTTGGTTGAGCAGAGCGGCGACCTGAGGAAGCTTTGTCAGATCCGTACCCAGGAGGTGGTTTGCATCGGAATCCGCAAGCAGGCGCCCCTTGCCATCCACGATATAGGCCTCGGTGCCGCTGCCGACCTGACTGCGGTCGATAAAGTCAGCCAGAAACTTGAGGTCGATATCTGCGACGGTTGAACCTGCGCTTTGCCCGGAGTGGGCCACCGCGATCGCCATGAAAGGGTTGCGGCCATTGAAATAAACGGGCGACCACCAGATCGACTTGCCTCTGGCGTCCTTGAACCGGGGATCGCCGGAATAGTCGAGACCACTCGTAACGACGACTTCCTGACGCGATAACCGGAGCTGCTCTCTTCCGGCGCTATCGAGATAGAACACCCGGTCTATCGCCGGCACCTGCTGAAGCAGCAACGTGTAATCAGCACGACGCTGTTCCAGCGTCGTCGTGCTGGCTCTCGTAGCCCAACTGATCTGGCGCTCAATCTCGGCGAGGAATTGCTCAATACGGCGGGCAGTCGCTCGCGCCTTTTCAGACTGACTTTCTGATGCAACTTCCGTGGTCTTGCGATAGACGAACCACGTCTCGACGATGCCATTGACGGCCAGCACGAAGACGACAATGCCAACGAAAGCGACAACGAACTTGCTGAAATATCCTTGCCGACTGTACCAGCCGAGACGTGATCTCTCCTGATCCATGTGGCGACCTATGCGACCGAGCAAGCCGGCGAAACCACGATCCGCAGACCGGTGCTGTTCGCCAGAGCATTCCTCACGTTCGGCACGTCCGCTGACTTTCCATAACCAACATCAGAAGAATATTCCGTGAGATGAAGGAACAGTCGACACATGCTAACGCTGCTAATCAATCACGCGGATGGCTTGAAATGCACGAAGGTCATGTTAGCTCGCCTCAGTGCGAGTCGCCGTCTTACTGTGCGGCGTCGATCGGCTTGACCTTGTCGCCGTCACTTAGACTTGTACCAGCATTGGCCACAACGAGGTCGCCCTCGCGGAGCCCGCTTTGCACTTCGGTATCGGTATCGGAATGAATTCCGACTTTAATACTACGGGTCTCAATGACGTTGTTCCGTACAACCTGTACGCTCGTTCCGCCCGTGCGGTAAGTTACGGCCGAATTGGGAACCGACACGCCGCAGCTTCGGTCGGCATCGACGGTAGCGCGGGCAAACATTCCAAATTGCAACCCCGGATCAGGCTCCAACGAAATGCGGGCGTAACCGAGCTGCGTCTTTTGATCAATTAGCGCAGGCACCAGACGAACCCGTCCCGACAGCTCGCGCATATCCCTGATTTGAACACGTGCGGTTTGACCGGGCGAAAGCTCCGGGACGTGGATGCTCGGTACTTCGGCCTCGAGTTCGATCTCGCCATCGACCGCGATCGTAAACAGCGGCTCCGGCCGTTGCGGATTGGCTGTGCCTCCCACAGAAGCGGTGCTGGCAACGATAACACCGGTCGCCGGTGCCTTCAGCGCAACCGTCTCGGTCTTGGCAGCGCCGGCAGGTTTCGAGGGATCAAACGACGGACGATCGACGCGAGCGAGCGTCTGATCGGTCGTCACCCGATCGCCCGCGGACGCCAACACCTCAACGACCCGGTCTCCCTGAGACAGGTTCACGACGGCCTTGTTGCGCGCCACGAGAAAGCCGGTCACGCGAATGGCCGCCGAAAAGCAGGCGTTCGAAGCGCGCACGACAACGACCTGGGCAACGAACGGCGTGTCAGCGTCTTGCGACTTGCGATCCGACGTGGCCGGATGGCTCATCCCAGGGAATAGCGCACTCCCTGCCGCAATGACCGCAGCCAAAATGTAAGGTCTCATGGCCGACGTTCTCATCGTCGTCGCGGGCGCTATCTGGGTAGCTCCCGGACGAGCCGAAACCCATTGGCGCTATATGGCACGTCGTAATCGTATCTGAAGCGTGAACTCGAACTCACATAGGCCGCGTCGCTGTCGAAAGCGCCGCCGCGCAGGACGCGGAGCTGGCACTGCGCCTCGGTCCACGCCGAAGAGTCCGTCGGCGCACCCTGATAATCGGAGTGCCAGCAATCTTCCACCCACTCGGCAACGTTTCCTGACGTATCGTAAAGTCCGAACGCATTGGGTTTGAACGATCCTACCGGCAATGTCTTCGGCGCCTGACCCGTATTGCAGCTCTGGCAGTTCGCTTGACGCGAATTCGACATCTTGCCCCCACCAGTAGGTCGTCGTGGTTCCCGCCCGTGCGGCATATTCCCATTCAGCTTCGGTGGGGAGCCGATACTTCTGCCCGGTCTTCTCGGATAACCAGGCTGCGAATGCCTTTGCGTCCAGCCAGCTTACATTGATCACTGGGCGCGTGCCTCTTCCCCAGCCACGATCGCTGGGACGCGTCTTGCACGCACCTTCAGCCGACGCACCTATCCCACTCATCGAATGTCACTTCGTAACGACCAATGGCAAATTTGCTCCTGATCGTCACACGATGAGCCGGACGTTCGAAATCTCCTTTTCCCCCCATTGTGAACGTGCCGGCAGGGACGACCGTCATTTCTGGACAATTGGAGCAATCCCGGAATGTCTGTCCTGGCTCGAGTTGAGCGCGAGTTGGGCCCGCCAGGCGGAGGCTCGGATGCCGTCGGCGCACTCGGAGGCGCGGGATAGTACTGCGGTTGCGGTTGCGGTTGCGGTTGTGGCTGTTGCCGCGTTTGTGGTGCAGGCTGCGGCGCGGGTTGTGGTGCAGGCTGTGGAGCAGGCTGCGGCGCGGGCTGAGGAGCAGGCTGTGGCGCAGGAAAGGATTGCGCTGGCGGCGCTGCCGCGGTTTGCGAATGCGACGGCGGAAAATAGAACTCTTCAAGCAGCGAAGACGCGACCCAAGGAACAATCTCATTGTTGGAGGCGCGCGAAACCCCGATGCGCGTGCGATTGAATGCTTGCTCGGCCGTCTGATTTGGCGAGCGAAGCTCCTTAACGAGTTCGGAGACAAGAACGCTGTTTGTGTTGGCGCTGTCGCTGTCGCGCATCACCGCGCCGGGCGCTACGGAGAACAGGGCGAGTGTCCCCTCAGGCGCGTCGAGAGGGGCAAGGCCGGCGGGAGCTGCGCGAAAGCGCCTCTCGAACGGATTGCGCCGCGCAGCGTCAATGATGACGATCTTTACCCGAGCGCCCCGGCGCTGCATCTCGGCCAGGATGGCATCGACGCTGATGCCGTCACGACGCACATCGGCTTCGGTCCAAATTTGAGCATTGACGGGTATCAGATAAGTCCGCCTGTCGACCTGCAGGCCGAAACCGCTAAAATAGAACAGCGCCTCCGTGTCCTTTGTGATCTTGCCGGTGAAGGCGTCGATCGCACGCTGCATGTCGTCCTTGCCGACGTTCTCCTTGAGGTCGATATTGAAATTCAGGCGACGAAACTCGTCAGCAAGTGTGCGCGCGTCATTGCTCGTCGTCGGTAACGGGGTGCCTGCGTCGGGATAGCTGGAATTGCCGATGATCAGCGCCACGCGCGGCGAATTTTGCTGCGCCGATGCCGGCTGCAACATGACCAGAGCAGACGCCAAACTCAGCCAAAACAGCGGCCACAGTCCAGCCCGGCGCCGGCATTTCCGGTACAAGCCTACCCGTAATGACTGGAAGGCAGAATTTTGTGGAAATGCGGATATTCCGTGAGAATCACGAAACAGGTTTCCGCTGCAGAAGTAATCGGCTCCAGGCACTTGATCCCATCCAATTATCAGACGAGCGCAGCACGCATTCGGCCCGATCAGCCATATTTCTCAATGGAAGTTATAGACCGCCTGACCGTTTCCGACAACCAAAGATGATGAAGAGCCGCGGCGGAGTTGCCAATACAAGGCGCTAGAGTCATGATTGCGTTCCCTGGGGACACGCTTCGCGCCTTTCCAGTCGGCAGGTGCGGCAGGACAACGCGACGCGTATTCCGTGGCCGGGTTGGCTCAGATGACCCGCGCTTTTACTTGTTAGACCGATAGATTTATAAGGCCGAACGGTAACCCACAAAGGGGCACAGCGATGCTTGCGCTCAGCAAAATAGGCAACACCCGCAAGGGTACGACGGGCGCGATCGGGGCGTTGTTTGTTCTCATTGGAGCATGCGCCGTTGCTACAGCGCAAAACCGTCCCAACGCTCCAACACCCGTCCGCTCCCGGGGCAGAAGTCTATTTCGTCGACGTCAAAGACGGCGACACGGTCTCGACCAAGCTCAAGGTCCATTTTGGCTTGAAGAACATGGGCGTCGCTCCCGCCGGTTCGGATCGTCCCAATTCCGGACATCATCACTTGCTGATCGACACCGATCTACCGCCGCTTAATCAGCCCATACCGAACGACCCTCACCACCTCCACTTCGGCGCCGGTCAGACGGAGGCAGACGTCACGCTGTCTCCCGGCCCACACACGTTGCAATTGCTTCTTGGGGATAAAGACCATCTTCCGCACTCGCCGCCGGTCATGTCGCCTCGAATTCACGTGACGGCCGTGCCACAGGGAGGACCGACGCCGTCGGCTCCGGGCGCTGAGGTCTACTTTCCCGATCTGAAGGACGGAGCCGTCGTCGAGCCCAAGCTGACCGTTCATTTCGGTTTGAAGAACATGGGCGTCGCCCCGGCTGGTTCCGATCGCCCGAACTCGGGCCACCACCATCTGCTGATCGATACCGACCTGCCGCCGCTCGACCAGCCGATCCCGAATGACCCGCACCATCTGCACTTCGGAGCGGGCCAGACCGAGGCCACCATCACGCTGACACCGGGAGACCACACGCTTCAACTGCTGTTCGGCGACAAGGACCACATTCCCCACAATCCGCCGCTGTTTTCGCAGCGCATTACCGTGCACGTTCCGGCTCCCGTAGAGCGCACGCCGTCTCCTCCCGGCGCAAAGGTGTATTTCATCGGCCTGCATGACGGCGACACCGTGCCGCAGCATCTGACGCTTCATTTTGGTCTGGAAAGCATGGGCGTCGCACCCGCGGGCATCGAAAGACCGAACACCGGTCACCACCATCTTTTAATCGACTCCGAGCTTCCGCCGCTGGACCAGCCCATCCCGAATGACCCGAAACACCTGCATTTCGGTGCAGGACAGACCGAGGCCACGGTCACGCTGCCCTTGGGCAAGCACAAACTACAGCTTTTGTTCGCCGACTTTCGCCATGTGCCGCATGATCCTCCGGTGATGTCCCAACCCATAACGGTCACAGTGGTCAAGGATGGCAAGCCATAAGGCGCCTTGGATCAACTCCATTCGAGCAGAACGGAGGCTATCGTGAAAAAGCTCGCAATTGCCGCAATCGCGGTTCTGGCCATTCCCGGAATTTCGGTCGTATCGACAACTGCACGGGCAGCATCCGTTCCAATCTACCAATTGAATATGGACGCGGTGCCGAGCATCAATCCGGAAGGTGTCCGCCGCGTGCAAACGCTGCTGAAAGAAAGAGGCTTTGATCCAGGTCCAATCGACGGCGTCGTAGGAGTACGCACGATGGGGGCGCTGCGCGCCTTTCGGGAGACGTTCGGAATCAAAGAGAGTGGGGCGGTCGACAATCAGACCCTTTTTGCGTTGGGCGCCGTCGATTTGGCCGGTCCGCCCGGCTAGGTAGGCTTGGGACCGCGATCGTCGAAAAAACGCGGCAAGGGCATTTGCTCATCGGCTCGCCCACGGCACTCCGACAACTTTGCGTCTAATCTCCGACGTACCCCGGCTCGGCTTCGACTTACCGGCTGCGCGACAAGTCTTATTCCGCAGCATCTCGCCTAATATGCACGGCCCGTTCGGCTATCGGCAGTTCGTCCGCCTTATTCAGAAATCTTCCGAACAGGCGCCGCACGCGGCGCCCCAAATCATCGACTATGGTGAAGAAAGCCGGAACGAAGAGCAATGACAGCAAGGTCGACGCGAGGAGCCCCCCGATCACCACGATCGCCATTGGCGATCGGAATTCGCCGCCGGCACCTATAGCCAACGCGCTCGGTAACATGCCTGCTGCCATCGCTATGGTCGTCATGACGATCGGCCGGGCGCGCTTTCGACTCGCTTCGATGATAGCCGCCCTGCAGTCGGCGCCCTTGTGCATCGCTTCCACGGCAAAGTCGACGAGCATGATTGCATTCTTGGTGACGATTCCCATCAGCATGAGAATGCCGATCACGACCGGCGTCGTGATTGGCAGCGATGTGAGGAGAAGCGCCGCGATCGCGCCCGCAATCGACAACGGAAGCGAGAACATCACGGTCAATGGCTGCAGCAGGCTGGAAAACAGGATGGCGAGCACGATGTAGACCATCATCAGGCCGTTTCGCATGGCTTCGCCGAATCCTGCGAACAGCTCCGCCTGCAGTTCAGCGTCCCCGCCATCGGTGACCCTGACACCGGGCGGAAGATGTTTCATCACCGGCAAATCTTTTACGGCTTTGATCGCGTCGCTCAGGACGCCCCCGGCGACAAGGTCAGCTTCAACCACTGCCTCACGCTGACGGTCGTAGCGGGTCAGCGCGACCGGGCCGGCGTCGAACTTGATGTCGGCGAGAGCGTTCAGCGGTACTGCCCCACCGGCCTGGGTCGGGACGCGAATCTGTTCGAGAATTTGCGGATCGGCGCGGGCCTTTTCCTCGAGAAGGACACGGATCGGAATGACGCGATCGCCGGCATCAAATTTTGCCAGTGCGGGTTCAACATCGCCGATAGTTGCTACCCTGATGGTCTGTGAGAGACTTTCCGTCGACACCCCCAAGCGCACCGCCAAATCGCGGCGCGGATAGATCCGCAACTCCGGCCGACTGAGTGTGGCGCCCGACGAGACATTGGTCACTGTCGGGATTTGCCGCATTTGCGTGGCGAGTTCCGCCGCCACATTGGTCACCGTGAAATCGTCGTTGCCCGTGACGATGAACGTCACGTTCCGCTGGCCATTCTCATCGAGGAACCAGTAGCGGACGTCCGGTATGGCCGCGGCGACATCTTTGCTGATCGCCTGCTGCAGCTGCTGCTGCGTGAGCGATCTCTCGGACTTATCCACCAAGTTGATCATCATCCCGGCATTGCGGACGTCGACCGCACCGCCGGGGATCCGTCCACCGTCGACAAAAACGCTCTTGACCTCAGGCCGATTGCGTAAGCGCTTGGCGATTGTATCGGTGACTGCTTCGGTATCGGCAAGCTGCGATCCAGGCGGCAGCTCGATCGCAAGCAACGCGCGTGAAATATCCGCTACGGGCAGAAACCCGGAAGCCAGCTGCCGCGCACCGGCCAAGGACGCAGCGAACGCCAACAGGCCAACCAGCACGGTGATGAAGCGGTGTCTCACCGCCCAAGTGACCGTGCGCGTGTAGGCGCCCATGAGGCGGCCGTCGGCAGCCACGGCGGAATGGTGCGGTTTGAGCAAATAGGCCGAGACCATCGGCGTGATCATTCGGGCGCACAGCAAGGAAAACAGGACAAGCACGGAAACGGTAATCCCGAATTGCTTGAAAAACTGGCCTGGGACCGACGGCATAAAACTGGCAGGCACGAATACCGCGACAATCGCCAAGCTGATCGCAATCACCGCAAGGCCGATTTCATCGGCCGCATCGAGCGAAGCCTGGTACGGCGATTTGCCCATGCGGATGTGGCGAACGATGTTTTCGATCTCCACGATTGCGTCGTCGATGATGATGCCGGTGCACAAGATGATTGCCAGCAGGCTCACCAGATTGAGCGAGAAGCCCAGCAGATTCAGGACCCAGAACGCCGGGATGATCGACAATGGCAAAGCGGTCGCTGCGACAATCGTCGCCCTGAGGTCGCGCAGGAATAGGAACACGACGATCACCACCAGGATGGCGCCTTCGTAAAGCGTCTCCAAAGCCGAATCGTAGTTGCCGATCGTTTGCGGGACCGAAGTATCGATCAACTTGAGTTCGACGTCAGGATGAGCCTCCTGGATGACCTTGACGCGCTCCGCGACGGCCTTGGCAACCGCCACATCGCTGGCGCGCTTCGCCCGCAGAATATTGAAGCCAACGACCGGTGTGCCGTTAAATCGGGCAAACGTGCGCGGCTCGGCGACCGTATCGGTCACAAGACCCAGATCGTCCAACCGCACTTCGCCACCGGTTGGCAGACCGATCTGCGTCCCTGCGAGGTCTGTCAGGGTCTTGGCCCCGGCAAGTGTGCGGATGACTTGATCGCTGCCGCCGATCTCGGCGCGTCCGCCGGCGAGATCGACATTACTGCCGCTCAGCTGCCGGCTTACGTCCAGCGGCGTCAAACCAACCGCCTGGACGCGCATCGGATCTAGTCCTACCCGGATCTCGCGCTCGACGCTTCCGATCCGATCGATTTGACCGACTCCACGCACACCCTGAAGGCCGCGAACAACCACGTCCTGCACGAACCAGGACAGTTGCTCGGGTGTTTTGCCGGGAGCGATGGCGGCGTAGGTAAGGATCGGCAAACCTGCAATGTCGACCCGCTGAATGATCGGCTCGTCGAGCCCTTGCGGAAGATCGGGGCGGGTACGCGCAACCGCATCCTTGACGTCGTTGATCGCCCTGTCGGTGTCGGTTTCGAGATTAAAGATGATCGTCGTATTCGATATGCCATCACTGATCAGGGAGTTGATGTGGCGAACTCCGGGTACGCTCGAAACCGCGTCTTCGATATTCTTGGTCACCTTGGATTCGAGTTCGGCGGGAGCGGCGCCAAACTGCGTCACAGTGACTGATATGACCGGCGCATCGATGTTCGGCATGCGCGTGATCGGTATCCGGTTGAAGCTGATAATGCCGAGCGCAACCAGCGCCGCAGCCACGACTATCGGTGGCAGCGGATGGCGGATCGACCACGAGGAAATATTGATCGCCATAGGCTCCCTCGCTTATCGGCCGCGTTAACAACAACCGATCCTTGACGATCCCTACGCCGCGAACCTGTTTTGCCCCGGCAAGTCACCCCGGGGGCGTATGGGCTCGGGCAGCGCTCCGCGTATTTCGAAACTATGCCGAAATCAGCGCTGGAGTTTGCCAGTGCTACCGCGGAAGCGCAATATCGCCCGGTCTCGTCCTGACGAGTACCCGGTCTTGTCCTGACGGTACAATGAGGACGTATGCGCTTCCTCGGCAGGCCAGACTCGTGCTTGCGCGGCAGTCCGTGCCGAGTTGCGCGCGCAGCACAAGGTCCTGAATCGAATCTCGGCCAAACCGGCCAGGAGGTTCGCCGCATGGCGAAGCATATTGATGAAAGGATAACTTCGATTTCTGAAACATTCCGATCGCCTGTCGCCGCGCAAACGCATAAGATTATTCATGGATTCCAATACGATGTTACCGGCCAACACAGGAGGCTGTAGCCAGCCGCGTGCTCGCGCTGGCGTCGCCGCTTCCATTCAACCACGATGCACCAGACGCCAAACCTGTCATTTATGCTCGGTTGCCGAACCTCTCGTTTTCATATAGCTTTTCCTAACGTAGCGGCATCAGCCGATTGGCGCCTCGAATTCGCTGGGCGATCATGAATTGGCCGGAACCATAGTGACGCCCCGCGATTGCAGAGTTGTCACCCAAATGATTGCGTCGCGGCCAGTACAATGCCGATCGGGTCAGGCCACGAGGCGAGGGTTCACCAGATTTCCAATCTCATCATAGGAGGATGTCATGGATAAGCTCGTCAGACGCGTCACCCGCGTTGAACGCAGCGGCGAACATCGCGACGCGAAAGTCATTTACAAGAGCAACGAAGATGAAGACGAGGACGAGGACGGCGAAGTCCCACACTTCCATCGGCTCGAACGCAGCGTCAGACATATGCTGAAGGCGCAGGTGATCGCCGCGCAGGACGCTTATCAGCGCCATCTCGACTCTGCTGAGAAGGGCGGAAATAGTTGGCTCTATGAGGGCCCGCGCAATTTCATGAAGGCGCGCCGCAAAGCCATGAAAGAGATGCGCAAGGCTGCGCCGTTCACGATGTCAAAAGTCGAAACCCAAGAGGACGATGAGGATTAATCATGGCAACCGCCTCAGCGAGTACGACCGAGACGAAGGAATCTCGGGAGCAGGACAAGACCTCCGCCTCGCCGATTGTGATCGTCGAACTCGACGAACCGCAATCAGCATCGGCCGTGCGCCGCCTTCGCAAGGGCAAGGGCAAATTATTTGAACACGTCGAACGGATCCTCAAAGACCTCGCCCACGATGGAACGGTCAAGGCGAACGCCCAGCCGGTCGTGTTCGTGCTGCAGGAGATTCCCGAACCGCCCTGGGCACGTTTTGCCGAAGACGACGACGACTAGTGGTCCGATTCTAACATTCGCATCCCGGTTCGGCAGGCTGTCTTGCGAATGTGATAATCAAAGGACCACTAGCTAATACGAGTGCTAGTGGAGCTTGGATTTGACTTTCGCTTCGCCGATTCGCGGCAAAGTGGGTAGCGAATGTCAAATCCGCCCCACGAGTGTGGCCTGAGTTCGTCAATGCGGAAATCAGCGCCGCCCCGCCTAAGATTGCAGCTTCCGGGGCGGCATAGAGCGGGCTTAGCGTCGGTCCGGTTCGGGATCGTAAAGTTGCTACTGAATTTCGATTGGACCTTGGCTTGGTCGATCTAAAATTGGCTGGATTGATAGTCTTGAACCGGCGCCGCGGCTGCGCAGGGCTTGGCGTGGCCTTGAATTGCGCAGGCTTGTATAGGACAATCGCAGCGAGCATGGCAGAAACCGACCGGATATATTTGATTTAAGGTGTATGTCGAGCTGCCAGCCGTGCCGTAGTCCGCCTGTTGTGTCGATGGGGCGTGGTATGATCAAAAGTGGACGGTCCCTGCGCTTGGGGCGGTTAGTCAAGGGCGGCGATGCGCCGCTTTTTTTCGTTCCGCTGGATCACACCGTCACCGATGGGCCATTTACCGACGCTAAACGCTACGACGCCCTGTTGGGAACCCTCGCTGACAGTGGCGTAGATGCGATTGTCATCCATAAGGGTCGCCTCGGTTTGCTCCCGCAATGGGTCTATGCAAGGCTTTCCGTCGTTGTCCATATCAGCGCCTCGACGAAATACGCTGCAGATCCGTCGTTCAAATATCAAGTCGGAGATGCGGAAGATTGCCTGCGCCGAGGTGCGGACGCCGTGAGCGTTCACGTCAATCTTGGCTCGCTGACCGAAGATCGACAGATACGCATGATGGCGGACGTCGCGGATTCGTGCGATCGCGTCGGTCTTCCACTGTTGGCGATGCTTTATCCCCGCGGCCCGGGAATTAAGGACCATCCACCGTTGCAAACGCTACTGCATGCGGCGTCGCTGGCAGTCGACCTCGGGGCAGATATCGTCAAGCTGCCGCTCAGCGGCTCTGTCCAGGATATGACGCGCGTCGTTGACTCATGTCCAATTCCAGTGCTCGCCGCCGGAGGAACTCAAGTCTCCGACAATGAGTTCGGCGCTTTCGCCGCTAACGCCATGAAGAGCGGGGCTCGCGGACTCGCGGCCGGACGCAATATCTTCATGGCAACCGATCCCGCGCGGAAGGTGCGCGAGGTTAGGCAAATTCTCATCGCAAATTACCCGGGCGATTCGCATCAGCCGAAGATCGCGATCGCCGAGGCGCCCCGCGAATATGCGCTGCCACCCCGCGGCTGATGGCGTTGTCTACGGCCAGTGACCAGGAGAATGCATCGTGACCACAGCGTGGATCGATATCCGAAACTGCAGACATGACGAGATCGCCGATATCGTCGGGATGGCGGCCGAACATCAGATCGAAGCCGTGGTCAGCAACGCCGAAGCTGACGAGATCGTCGGTGCGCGGCCGGCCGGGGTTCAATGGGTGACGTTCAACGACGCCAGCAAAGGTCCGATCACGGTCAATACCGGCACTGATGTGCGCGTGCACTCGTTCAACGGGCACGCCTCCGATCTGCTGGCCTCGCATTTGCGGCTCAGCAAAAAGGACGGCATCCTCATCGATGTCGACAACAAGGACAGGTTGGATGAGGCGTGCGCCGCGGTACGCGCCGGAATGCTGACCGTCATTCGTTTCAAAGACCCGACGAAAATCCCGCTCGAGATCGTTCTGGCTGCCGGCTCGCGGCGCGGCGCGAAGATCATGACGTTCGTTTCCGACTTGGACGAGGCAAGCGTCGTCATGAGCGTGCTTGAATCGGGTCCCGACGGCGTGATCATGGCCCCGCAGTCGGCGGCGGAGGTCGAAGCGCTGGCGCGGCTCTGCAGTCCGACGCGTTCGCACCTGGCGTTGAAAGAGTTTTCCGTCACCCAAATCGCCAATGCCGGCACCGGCGATCGCGTCTGCGTTGACACCTGTTCAAATTTTTTCCTCGACGAGGGCCTCCTGGTTGGCTCTTTTGGCGGAGGCTTTCTGCTGTGTTGCAGCGAAACGCACCCGCTACCCTACATGCCGACAAGGCCATTCCGCGTGAATGCCGGCGCGCTGAGTTCCTATATTCTTTCATCGCCCGGACGGACCAACTATCTCAGCGAACTTTCGCAGGGCGACAAGGTGACCGGCGTCAACGTGAACGGCGATACGCGCCCGATGGTGGTTGGCCGCGCCAAGATCGAGACGCGTCCCTTGCTGTTGATCAAGGCGCAAAGCGCCGATGGCGACACAGCGTCAATCATTCTGCAAAATGACTGGCACGTCCGCGTGCTGGGTCCGGCGGGCGCAGTGCTCAACATCACCGAGCTGAAACCGGGGTCGGTCATTCTCGGCCATACCGCCTCCCGCGCGCGGCACGTCGGCATGGCCGTGGACGAATATTGCCTGGAGAAATAACTGGCGCTGCGTAGTCTAGTCGGCGGGCCCCTCGCCTATATTCTCGCCCGAGCCGGCCCGCTTGAAGATGTCAGATGGAGGATTCGGCGGCATCTTGCGAACCACGAACCTAGCGCCGTAGTGGAAGAACGGCCGCATCACCGGGCCACGGCCCTTTGCAAAGACGAATCGCTGCTCTGATTCGCAGCCCCTTCTGGACTTGAAAACGGTGGCCGTCTGCCCGACGTGAATCCGCTTGACGCGTTTGCGAAAGGCGCGATCGAATCCGGCATACATGACGTTGAAATAGAGGTCGAATTCGCGGTTGAGCGAATAGTCGAGGCCCGCATACATCATGTGATAGGTCGAATTATCGTAGAGACACCAGGCGAACGCCATGATCCGCGAGTTCTTCACCAGCGCGACGAGTTCGACCTGGCCAGCGAGTTGCTTGGCCAATTGCTGGTAGTACTCGATCGGAAAGACTTCGAGCTTTATGTCGGACTTGGCGACCATCTCGCAGTACATGGCGTGAACGTCCGGCGTGTACAGCTTCAGTATTTCGTCGGGATCGGAGAGCACTTTCGTCTCGATGCCCGTGTTCTTCAATTTCCGCGTCGAGCGGTTGACCTTCTTGCGATACTTTGTCCTCAAGGCCACGCAATACTCGGCAAAGCTCGCAAAAGACGGCGGGAGCAGATGCATCGGCGGGATCATGATCCGGCTGTAGCCAAGACCGAGCAGGGGATTTATCCACTCCAAATCGGCCGGTGCAAACTCCTTGTACATGATCACGTCTGCCTCAATCTGGGCAGCGAGCTTGTCCATGACACTATCCACCGCAGCGAGCACCTGGGCGTTCTCAGCGATCGACGTTACTGCGATGCAGCGGTCGCCCGGTGTTCCGGGCAGACTGCAGAACAGCGCCTTCACCTTCCGGAATCTCGACATGCCGGGCATCCACTCGATGATCTTGGCTAGGCGCGGATCGGCAAAGTCCGTGAGGTCGATCGTCATCGCATGCAGGCCAGCGCAGCCGACTGGCTGACCGTCATCATCATCCACGATGAGATACCAGAAGCGGCAGCTCGGCTGCATGCTGGCTTCGACCGCGGCGGCGAAACGGAGATCCATGAAGACCGGCGCGCCGGATACGGAACAGACGTGTTGCCACGCGGAACTGTCGAGGTCGGCGACCGAATTGAACACGCGACACGTATAGGGCATTCAACACCACCCGCAGCTTTGGCCGGGTTCGCGCTTCAAGTCGCGCTGCCGAGTAAGGTTTTCGTTTTGGTCTCGCGCCAGCTTCTTTGGGCGAACTCGAGGGTCCGTTCGAGGTATTGCCGGTCAATGATAGGTGGCAGTCGGAATTTTCTCCCGAGATTGCGGCGGGCCGCTTCCATCTGAAACTGCGGCTCCAACGTGCAATATGGAACGTATGCATCGTGAACGACGTCGATCTGACGCTGCAGGCGGCGCACAAGAGGTGACTGCGCCTTGACGGCGTTGTTCTTCTCCTCCTGCGTAGCGCAAACCGTAATGCCCTCGACCTTGAGGAGATTGAGAGACCACGATAAGCCGTTGCGCATCCGCAACGGATCGTGGTGCACCAAGTGATAGGTCTGGTTGCGTCCGGGTGCTTCGACGGCAGCAACGATCATGTCTGCGACCCAGTCAATCGGCACATAGTTGACGCGCTTGTCGGCGAGCAGGACGGCGAGCGGCAGCCTGACGACGCCGTCAGGAGAAACTCCGACGTCCGGCGGCAACCCTTTGCCGCGGCGGACCCGCAAACTCTCCGCGACTCTGTGGATCGGCTCGAAATAGCGGTAATAGCCGCCGAAGGTGCTTGTCGTCCCGTCCTCACACCCAATCAGGACGCTTGGCCGGAAGATCGTGAAGCGGCGGTCTTCGCGCTTGAGCGCCCAGGCGTGCACTATTTTCTCGCCGACGAATTTTGATTCCTCATACGAGTTGCTCCATCGCTGGCCGAGCGAGAGGTCCTGCTCGCCGAGGTAAGGTGCATCGCCAATGACGTAAGCCGTCGAAATGTGGAGGATATGCGAAGCGTCGAGAGTGTCCGTCAATTCCAGCGCATGCAGCGCACCGGCGACGTTGGTTAGCTCCGTTTCCTTTTTATCCTGGAAGTTGATCGATGCCGCACAGTGCAGGACGCGCCTGACGCGTCCCACCAGGACTTCCCGGTCGATATCAGTGATGCCGCAGCGAGGTTCGGTAACGTCACCGCGGATGACCCTGACGGATTCGTGATAGTCGCCGACCAGGGCGCGGATGCGCGCGCGCGCTTCGCTGCGATCTTGTGCCCGGACAAGGCAAACAACGTCGTAGCCTTGGTGACAAAGCCGCTGGAGAAGCATCGATCCGAGGGCGCCCGTTGGCCCTGTGAGCAGGATGGTATCCTTCACCGCGAGCCCCATGCGCAGCGGATGGTCGAAACTTCAGTTTTCCGGGGCGCTACTTACCGATAATGTCTATCGATTTTGCGCACGCCGCCAACAACTTAGCATGCAAGGCGGCCGTAGCGGCGTCAACCGGTTTCTGCCGCTGCGCCACCCGCAAGCGTCAACCCTCGCCGAGATGGATTTGGTCCACTGGTTACGCTTCGCGATCCATCTCACGCGCAACGCTCTTCGCCAGCTCTCGAACAGTGGGCGCTTCGAAAAGAATTGATTCCGGAAGCGTTTGCCCGACGAGCCGCCCCAGCTCCAGACTGACATCCATCGCGAGAAGGGAATCGCCGCCTATCTCGAAGAAATCGTCGTCGAGCGATATCTTTTCGGTTTTCAGAATTCTCCGCCAGAGTTGCAATAAATCGGCGTGCAAGCGCTCCTCCGACAGCCCGGCGTGTTGCGCCTTCTCTTGGGTGCTCTCTGCCAAGCGCCGCCGCAAGAGTTTACCGGTAATTCCTTTCGGCAACTCATCGAGGATGGAGATACGGCGTGGAACCTTGAACGCGGCGAGTTTCGTGCCGAGAAAATCACGCAGTTCGAGCGGCGTTACCAGCGCCCCGGGATGCAGCACGACCGCCGCCGCAACATCCTCGCCCAGCCGCGGATGCGGTACACCATAAGCCGCCGCTTGCGCTACGCCGGGATGGCTCATCAGCGCCTGGTCAATTTCGACCGGCGAGATTTTCTCGGAGCCCCGGTTGATCAATTCCTTGTCGCGCCCGTGCAGCGATAGGAATCCTTCCTCATCGATGCTGCCGATGTCGCCTGTCCGAAACCAGCCGTCCTGGAATATTGATCGGTTACGTTCGGGCGCATTGAGATAGCCCGACATCACCGAGGGCCCGCGCACCACGACCGCGCCGCGCTGACCGACGGGCATCGGCTTCCCGTCGTCGTCGACAATACCTACGATACCGGGCCAGGGAATGCCGACCGTACCGGACTTCGATGGACCAGGCGGCGGACGGTTGCTGGCGATCTGTGCCGTTTCGCTGGAGCCGTAGTGTTCCAGTACCGGAACTCCGAGCACGGTCTGCATTCGTTGCTGCACATCCGCTGAGATCGGCGCGCCGGCGGTGGAAATGAAACGCAGCGAATGCATGGTCCGCGCGTCCGCGCGGGCTTCTGCTTTTTCCAGCACCGACAGGTGCAGCGTCGGCCCTGCCGAATACCATGTGGGTCGAAGTTCACTGAACCACTCGGACAGATCGACGTTGGTGGGATTGGCAGGAAACGCGACGCTGCCGCCAGTCATCAACGGCGGCAGCAGGGTCGTGGTGAGAGCATGGGAATAGTAGACCGGCGATACGTTCAGGCAGCGATCCTGCGGCGTCAATTCGAACCACGTTTGCAGCCGTTCGATAACCGCCAGCATGTTGCGGTGGCTGAACGGCACCAGGTTCGGATCGGCGCTGGTTCCCGAGGTATGGAGAATGAAAGCGGGCGCGGCCGAATCTGGCTCGTCCGGCGGCGAGGAAGGGCCGATACTCGGCACCGCTAACTGCAGTCTTCCATCCTTTGCAACGCTCGCCTCGATGATGGGGAAGCCGCGCTGCTCGGCCGCCGTTCGCGTTGCCGAATTGGTATCGCGCAGCACGAGGACCGCTTGCGGACGCACGACGAGCAGACATCGTTCGACTTCGGCTACGGTCAGTTTCGGATCGATCGGCACAGCGGTCGCCGAACAGGCGATAGCAATGATCGCCCGCGCCGCTTGCGCACTGTTGGCGATCGCGACTGCAATCCTGGCGTCGCGATCAAATCCGGCGTGGCGCAGGGCAGCACGAACTTCATCGATCTCGTCTTGCAACATCCGATACGAGACAGCCGAAAAATCAGAGCCGACGATCGCTGCTTGTTTAGGCCGAAGCTCGGCATGGGCGCGAATGACCTCACCGATGGTACGCTGATTTGACGAGACGCTGTTGTCCGGTGAAGGCCTATCTGACGGATTCAACCCGACATCAGGTGCGCTCACAGCAGAGCCCTCAGCAAGATTGCTCATACGAAACCCCCACAGAAACTCGACGGAATTTGCAACACAACGAGCTTTTTCGAAGTCAGCCGTCGCCTTCGCTTGCAGTCATCAAAGCACGTTCAAGACTACATTAATCGGACTTGTCAGACAACCTGCGGCGGGTCGCGCTGCACTTGCCGGGCTCATGTAACAATCAAATTCCACGTCTTCGGCGGAGTGATGGAAATCGAGCGTTGTATTGGGAATACGCCGATACGGAAGTTTTGCGGGGCCGGAACGAAGAGATGTGACATAAACGTCCCGACCGGGATCACGGCGGAGCGAGTAGCAACCACGCCATGAGTGTCATGCTCGCGCAGATATGTGCAAAAATGACTCAACAGACGCATTCGTTCGCCGCCGGTCATATCGTCCTCAACCCATAGATCAATTGTCCCAACGTGGATCAACTCGCGTCCTTGCATCTTGAGGCGATAGCTGTTGACCATGCCCCTGACCACGCCATCACGCTCGAGGACGAACGTCGTGTATAGCGGACTTTCCAATTGAGCCGACAGCCGCTCCGAGCTCCAGGACATGGCCCAATCGACGTTGGCGGAGGTTTTCTCCGCCATTTGAACGCACCGCTCCAGGTCTGTGGCGCGGTAGGGCCGAACATTCTTGTCGTAACCGTGTGGCGTGAAGCCGACCACGGGACCGGCGGCGCGGCACGCTATTCGTTCCCAAGCTGAATTGCCGGCTCGCGCGATCACCTTCGGCGCCAGATACTTGGCCCAATAGCCACCCCCGAACATAAAGCGGAAGTTCTGGGGAAAGGTCTCGGCATACTTGCTCCAAAAGCGGTAGGACGCCGACTTTGGATCGGCCAGGATCATGCCGATGGCGAACGCAAAGCCGCGCTCCGCAGTGCCGCGGCGAAGCCGTTCGACGAGCGGTAACGCTATGCGGCGCTGCTCCGGGTCGACCGTAAAGGCGGTGCACAGAGCGACTGGATAGACGGTATCCCCCATCCGCATCTCCGCAGGGCTCGCGAACACGGCGCCGACGAGCTTCGTCCCCTCATAGGCAACCGGACACACCGCGCCGCTTTCCCGCGACAGTTTCGAGCGCATGAAAGCCGCATCCGCCAGCGGAACCCAAGTCCGCCCGCCGTATTCCGGCACCCAAACCCGGCGGTAAAGCTCGACAACGTCTTCGAAGTCGCCCTCATAGTCCCGAATTTCAATCCTCGCCATCGAAGTCACCATCAGCACTGCGAATGGCGCAACGCGGTTGGCGAACAAAGGCATTCGCCATTCACACGCACCATCTGCTTGGATTGTCGCTTGCGGACCGTCATCGCTCGCTTAGCTTGTTCAGCGTCACCCGCACGGTTCCTTCAGCCGAAGCAATGATACGCAAGGTCTTGGCGTCAAATTCAATCCCGGCGAGATGCACGTCGTTGACCTTCGCGTCAAGCTGTGTACCGACAGCGTTCTCGCGAAAATCGGCGATGGCCGCTTCGATGTTGCTGCGCGCATTTGCGACCAAGGGCGCCAAGTCGATCTGCACGTGATCAGTCAGGAGCTTTCGCAGATACGGCATCGCGGCCTGTGCCGCGATTCCCAACGCACCGAAAGCCGCCTCCGACTGAACATCGAGGTCAATGTTATCGAAGTGTACCTGCTGGCGCGCGCGGTCGAGCACTGGCCTGCCCCACACATGAATGGTCGCGTCGGCGCCAAGATGCAACCAGGTATTGGTTTCATTGGCTCTGATGTTCATCGTCAGCAGCAGCCGATCGCCAGACGCCGCCAGCTTCGCGCTGCGGACCGTCGCCGTGAACGCGCCGCTCTTGTCCAAGATGAGGGGCGACGCTGCTTTCAGTTGGGCTTCGATCTGCCGATCGACTTCGGTAAACGGGATGTCGATCGGCAAGTCAATGTTGATCTGGCCCTGGTCCATCTGTGGGACAATGTCCAACTGCGCCGGAAACGGACAATCGGGCTTGGTTTCAGCAGTGACAATCCGCGTCTCTGCCCGCACGCCGACAGTCAGAGTCACCGCTGTCTGATCGATACGGGGTTGTGCGGCCAACGCCCGCGTCGGACGAAATTCGAGCCAGAGAGCGGGCGCGCCGGCGGGCCCCGATCCGAGCGGAATCGTGCGGCACATCTTGGCCCATTGCTCGCGCATGGCTTTTTCAAACATGGGATTGTCGGCCGTTTGCGCCTGGAACGCGGCGACCTGTCCAGAGATTATTTGCTCGATCATGGGTTTCACTTGATCGGGGAGGCTGATCGTCGATCCCATGAAATCCATCTTGGCCTCACCAATCGTCACCTGTGCCGCAAGGTTAGCCTCCACTCGCCATTCCGGTCGAAGATTCGGACGCGCTGTCAGAACGATCTGACCGTTGAATTCTGCGCTTTGATCGGCCGTGCTGTCAGAGCGTTTCTGTTGGCCAGTGCTTTCCTGTGGCGCAGCCTGCTGCTGGTTGTTACCCGAAGGCATTCCGCCAAACGGACCCGGAAAACCAGGAGGGCCGCGAAAGAAGCCCGGCGGCGGCCCCCCCGGGAAGCTTGGAGGCGGCCCGCCAGGGAAGCTTGGAGGCGCGCCGGGAAAGCGACCGGATGGGCCGCCCGCTGGACCGCCTGGCATTCCAGGAAATCCGCCGGGCGCCCCTCCTCCTTGGTCCATCATTGCGCTGGTTGCGTGTATCGACCCGTGCAATACTGACGACAACGTCAGTCCTTCCGGACCGCCGGCAATCGCAAATGGCTCTCGCGTAAGCGACCAGTTGAACCCAGAATTGGGGACGTTCGGGAAAGATGGACTATTCTGCCCGATCAGCTTCGAAAGATCGCTTGGCACCCCCTGCTCCAGGGCATCCTGGATCGCAGTGAATGAAATCGCCACTGGGGTCACGATCAATGAGCTGCTCGTGATCGCCGGCAGTGGCGGAACTTCAACAAGTTTTGGTGGGCGGTCGATAGGGCGCGGCGCAAGCCATGCCATCTTCCACGCTGCACCCGCGGCCAACAAAACGAGCGCGCTGAATGCTATTATCCACAATGGCCACTTCATCCCGCGCAATCCTAATGTCACGACAAACGCAGTATTAGGTTTCCACGAGAGCGCCGGCCCCCGTCCCTAACGAAGCCCGGGTTAGACACCAAGGGGCCGCCGTCAAGAATTCCTCGCTGCCCGGGATGATAGTGATGGTGATCGGCTGCGACAGGGGCTGGCATCCTGCGGAACGTGCCCGATAATCACCGAACAGGAGCTTCAATTTATGCGTGCCCAAGGGAAACATCATTGTCACTTCCGTTTGCCCTGCGCCGACGCGCCGCCAATTGTAGGCATTAATCACCGGAAACTCCAGCTATTCCAACTCGCGATTGCTTGCCCAGTCAACCATGTACGTGCGTTGGACGACGGGATTCGCCAATTCCACCTCGGAGTCGAACGCAACTTGAGCGTCGGCGAAGGAGGATACGCGGCGCGATCGATGGCTTTCTCGTCAAGATCGAAAACGGTATCGACGCGCTGTTCTCGTTCAGCGGTTGCGGAGTACGGTGTGGATCAGTGAAGCCGTCTAACCCAATGAACAATTTGAATTCGTCCTAATTTCATGGATGAATAGGTCGTTCCCAAAGGCTCAACCGCTATCCAAGACGAGCAGTATGACGAAGCGGCCCGGTGAAAACTCATATCTTTCGAAGAGTGCTACATTTTAAGTCTTAGAACATGAGCCGCACATGAAATCTCCCCGCATCGTGATTGTTCCGCGCTCGCTCCCGCCGCCACCGGAAATTTTGCGACGAGATGAGGTTTCGGAATCCACGGACATTGTCCGACCGATGCCGCGCCGCCAGACGACGCATTCGATGGCTGAGCTTCAGGTCGCTCTGCCGAGAGCGCGCCGCGTATACTTCAAGGCGGGATTTTTCCGCTCCGTCAGCAGGCTGTTCGCCTGGCTTTGGCGCTTCATGCAGTTCTACGGCGGCGTCACCCTCGACCGCCTCCAGCGACGCAGCACGGTGTACACTCGCGCCGCTCGCCTGCGCCGCGCCTTCGAGCATGGCGGACCTACATTTGCGAAACTGGCGCAACAGCTCTCGATGCGCGCAGACATGCTGCCCTATGCCTATTGCGCCGAGCTGAGCAAGATGCTCGACGAAGCCGAACCATTCTCGACCGAGGAAGCCATTGCGATCATCGAAACTAATCTGGCCAGGCCGCTTAGGGAGGTATTTTCCGCGTTCGATCCCAAACCGATAGGATCGGCTTCGCTCGCTTGCGTGTACCAGGCGGAATTAAGAAGCGGGGAATCTGTAGCAATAAAAGTGCGGCGGCCCGGGATCGGGCCTCTCATTGCTGCCGATTTGCGGGCGATGGATTGGATTTTGATGTTAGGCGAAACGCTTACACTTATTCCGCCGGGAGGAACGCGCGTCTTTCGACACGAGTTTGAAAGCATTCTGTTCAGCGAGTTGAATTTTCGCGCAGAGGCGCGCTACACGGATCTCTTCCGGAAACGGGCACATAAGCGAAAAAATGGTGTAACGGCGCCCAAGGTTTATTTTGAGTATTGCACCGAAGAAGTGATGGTGAGCGAACTCGTCAGCGGCGTGTGGATGTGGGAGCTGATGGCGGCGGTCGACAGCAACGATGAGACCTTTTTGGCGAAGGTCGCGGAAATCGGCATTGAGCCAAAAGCCCTGGCGCGCAAGCTCGTCAGAGTGATGCAACATGAGATCCAGGAAGAGCTATTTTTCCATGCCGACCCGCATCCCGCCAATCTCGTCGTCATGCCAAACAACAAGATCTGCTTTTTAGACTTCGGCGCAATCGGCAGATTTACGACGCAAACTCGCAAAGCAATCCGCGAATTTCAGTACCACATGATCAGGGGTGACGTCGGACGGCTGGCCAATGTTGCCTTAACGCTACTCGGACCTCTGCCACCGATGGATGTAGAGAGCGTTCGTCACGAACTCGAGACGATCTATGCCGACGCAGTTTACGCCATGAAAAGCGACGATGCCGAATGGTGGGAGAAGAGTGCCGCCCAGGGTTGGCTCCGCTTTCTCGAGGTTGCACGCAAGTTCTCAATTCCGGCAGGTGCCGATACGATCAAGTTTTTTAGAACATCATTCGCTTATGACGCCGTCATTATACGATTGGATAAGGACATCGACGTCACCAAGGAATGGGAGGCCTACGCGAAGCAGGCTGCCAAGGAAGCTCGGCAGCGTGTGCAGAAGAAGGCACGCGAAAGACGTCGCGGCCTCACTGACGCCGATTATGTGAAGATAGAAGAGTTCGGCGATGTGGTCACTCAGTTCTTCTTTCAAATGCAACGAAATATCGAGAATCCCATTGTTCACTTCAGAAATATTGTTGGAAAAATCGCATACATCTCATCGATGATTTTGAAGATCGGCGTCTGGGCGGCGAGTGCTGTCGGCCTCTGTCTTATTGCGGACGTGATCGCGAAGCGCTGGTTCGGTTATCAGATCGACTGGGACTGGATGTGGCAACGGGCGACCAGCTTCGGCTGGGTGCAGTTGATTGTGATCGCCCTTGCGATCATCGTCGGCCGTCGAATAATCATTCGCTTAAGTTTCCCCGATACGCGGCTCGATCCGGAACGATGAGGCGTGAGGCATTCCAGTCAGGCTTTCCATTGCTGAAGTCAGCAGCGGCACCGAGGAGGAACTCAGCTTTTCGCCGCCGAACCTCTACCCCGGATGGGCTGTGTAGCGTTAAGGCAACATTGGCCAGCCGTCCGACGTCACCCTCACTCGTGTTCCTGGGCCTCAAATAGGCGCTGCACGAGCCGCCGCGCCAGGACGCCGGCGACACGGCGTCTGTAGTAGCCCGACGTGAAGGTCGTCTTCATCGCCATGATCTGATCGCGCACCAAGGCATCGAGCCCTTTGAACACACGATCATCGAGTGCGCCGCCGCACAGCGCCCCGGTGCCGCCAAGCAGCACCGGGCGCGGATTGGTCCCGGTGAAAGCGACGCGCAAATCGGCGAGTTTCTCGCCGTCGCGCCGTAATGCCGCTGCAACACCCGTAACCGGATATTCGATTGAACGCCGGATACGAATTTTGTCGTAGGCGGAACGCAGGCCGGGCACATTGTTCGCACGCACGCCGGCGACGACCTCGCCAGGCCGCAGCGCCAGATAAGACTTGCCGTCGCCTCGCTTCTCGATGACGGGTTCATCCTGACGTGCGTAGCCTATGTAAAAATCAGCAAGCGGCATAATGCGCCGCCCGGCCGGCCCGGCGATTTCTATTTGGCTATCGATGATAAGAAGAGCCGGTGCAAGATCGCCGCTAAAGGTGGCGAAACACACACCGCGGCTTCCCGGCGCGACGTGGCAGATATCGCCGGTGGTTTTGAGACAATGATGATTGGCGTCTCGCCACCATTCGCTCTGATTATAAAATATGCATCGGGTATCGAGACAAAGATTGCCGCCCAGTGTGCCCATATTGCGCTGGGTTGGGCCGGCAATCTGCGCAGCGGCTTGCGCCAGCGCCGGGTAGTGCCGGATGACTTTCGGATGCGTGGCAATCTGGGTAAGCGTGACCGAAGCTCCGATTTCCAGTGCTTGCGCGTTTGCCCTGATGTGCCGCAGTTCCTCGACTGCGTTGATGTCCACCAAGACCGGCGGCGCCACAATGCCGCGCCGTATATTGACCAGGAGGTCGGTGCCGCCGCCCAAGACCCGGCTTTCGGGATGAGCCGCGAGCATGGCGACCAGTTCGTTCACCGTGCGCGGGTTGACGACATCGAAACTCGGCAGCGCATCCATTCGTCAATTCCGCTAAGGATTGTGCCCTTGCGACGGGAAAGCGCGACGCAGGAGCGATTTGGGGAGGATACGCCTATTCACGGCCCACAGGATGGCTATCCGTTTCAATCTCCCCGCCTTTTGCTTTCTCTCGCATTCGCTTCTCGAGCGCGGCGAAGACTCGATCCGGCGTTACAGGCAAAACGTTGAAGCGTAGCCCCGTGGCATCGGCAATGGCATTCGTCAGCGCCGGCAGAAATGCCGCCAAGGAGCCCTCGCCCGCTTCCTTGGCGCCGAACGGCCCGTGCGGGTCGACGCTTTCAACAATGCCGACTTCGATCGGCGGCGAATCCTGAATGGTCGGGACCCGGTAATCGAGCATGTTCGCAGTAAGCATGAGGCCGTCGTGGTAGGCTACCTCTTCGCTCATCGCCTGTCCCATGCCCATCCACACCGACCCCTGCACTTGGCCCTCGACCGTCAATCTGTTGAGCGCTTTACCGCAGTCGTGCGCAACCCAGACTTTGTCGACCGTGACGACACCGGTTTCCTCATCGACGCTGACCTCAACCACCTGCGCCGAGTAGCTATAACCCATGGTGCCGCCAATCGCGGCGCCGCGATATTTCTTACCGCCGTGGGATTCGGGAATCGTCGAGTAATTGCCGGTCATCGTGATCGTGCCGGCATCCTTGAGCGCTTCGGTGACGACCTCGTTGAATGTCAGGCCGCGGTCCTGCTCGCCCGCACGATAGAGTTCGCCGAGGCACTCGATCTCGCTCGGCCTGGCTTCGAGCTTCCGCGCCGCCGCATCGATCAGCCGCGCTTTAAGTTTCTGCGCCGCATCAATCGCCGCATTGCCGACTATGAAGGTAACACGCGACGAATAGGACCCGTTGTCCTTGGGCACCACGTCGCTATCGCCGGTGATGACGCGCACGCGCGAAAGGTCTACTCGAAGCACCTCGGCGACCAATTGGGCGAGGATCGTCGTGGAACCTTGGCCGATATCGGCGGCGCCTGAAAGTACGATGATCGAGCCGTCGAAATCGAGCTTGATCGCGACCGTCGCGTGCGGTTCGCCGGTCCAATTCACCGGCGTCGACGCACCACTTATGTAGTGCGAGCAGGCCATGCCGAGGCCTTTGCTCATGCCGTTCCGTTTCGACAATTTGCCCTTGCGCGCTTTCCAACCGCTCGCCTGTTCAACCCATTCGAGGCACTGCGGCAGACCGTAGCTGTTCACCATGAGGTCGTTTTCGGTGAAGGTCGGCGCGTTCAGAAGGTTGGCCCGTCGAACGGCAAATGGATCGAGGTTGAGCGTGGACGCCATGCTGTCGAGCAGGCTTTCAAACGCAAAGCGAATATCGACGGTGCCGTGACCGCGGAACGCGCCGCAAGGCGGCGTGTTGGTCAGAACGCGCTTACCGACGTATTTGACGTTGTGCAGGTCGTAAATCGCGTAGAGCATCGAACCGGCATAAAGGATGGTGACAATGCCGTAGCCCGAATGGGCGCCGCCGCGCTGAATGCATTCACATTCGACGCCCCTGATGCGGCCGTCCGCGCCCATGCCGATCTTGAGCCGGATGTCAGTTTCCGGCCGGCCGCGATGAGTGATGAAGGTTTCTTCACGGCTGAGCCTGATGCGCACGCAGCCGCCGGCTTTGCGCGCCAGAAGGGCCGCAATCAGTTCAACCTGGAGGGTCTCGCTTCGGGCGCCGAACCCGCCGCCGACATGCGGCTTGATTACGCGGATACGCGACATATCCATTCCAAGAATGCGAGACAGCATCAGGTGCACGTAATACGGCACCTGCGTGGATGCGTGCACCGTGATGCGGTCGCGCACCGCGTCATAGTCGGCGATGGCCGCATGCATCTCCATCTGATTCTGACAAACTTCGGCACAGTTGTAGATGCCTTCGCGAACAAGATCGGAGCCGGCAAAGGCCGCCTCGACGTCGCCCAGTTCGAACAGTACGTCGCGCTCGATGTTATGCGGTCGACGGTTATGGATGGCGATAGCGTCCGGGGCCATGGCCGCTTTGGCTGTATGATAGGCGGGGAGTTCGCGGATACTCAGCTTGATGCGGCGCAACGCTTCCCTTGCCGTTGCGTCGTCGATCGCCGCAACGGCAGCGACCGGCTCGCCGCGATACCGTACCCGATCGCGCGCCAGCACATATTCGGTCCGAGCGACTGGTAGGACGCCAAAGGTCTTGTCGCAATCGGCGCCAGTGACTATCGCCTTGACGCCGGGGAGTTCCATCGCCTCCGTGACATCGATGTCGAGAATTTCGGCGTGCGAATATGGACTGCGAAAGATACGTCCCGCGAGCATGCTTGGCACGATAAAATCGGCCGTATATCTGGCTCGCCCGGAGACCTTTTCGGGCCCGTCGACCATCGGCACGTAATCGCCGATACGCTCGGACATCATTTCATTCATCGAACGGCATCCTTCCGTTCATACCCGCGAAGCGGTCATCAGCGTCCGCAATCTCATTCCTCTTTCGCGCAAAAGGCGGTAAATCAAGTCTACGGTGAAAATCCGCCGCCGCAAAGCTTGGCTGCGTGCTGCACCGCCTCGATGATTTTGACGTAACCTGTGCAGCGGCAAATGTTGCTGCCGAGAGCTTCACGAATGTCGTCTTCGGTCGGGCGGGCGTTGCGCCTCAGCAGTCCCGCCGCAGCCATGATATATCCCGGCGTGCAGTAGCCGCACTGCGATCCCAGCTTTTCGTGGAAACCACGTTGCACGGCGGACAGGCGGCCGTCTTTGCCGAGAGATTCGATCGTGTCCACTCGGTGTCCAGCCATTGTCGCCGTCAGTGTGAGGCACGACAAACGCGGCTGGTCGTCGACGAGGACGGTGCATGCTCCGCACTCCCCGCCGTCACAGCCGGTTTTCGTCCCGGTCAGCCCGACAATTTCCCGCAGATAATCCAACAACAGCACGTTATCAGGCACCGCGTCGGCGCGGACACGCCCATTGAGTATGAGTTGAACAATTCGCGTCATGTGTCGGCTCAACGGCCATTATGCGCAGCAATAAGCAAATTCTAGCCCCGATACCCTTGCTCTAACAGTTGACCGACGGACTGGGCAAACCAGCCGCCA
The DNA here is from genome assembly GCA_963759705.1 of uncultured Alphaproteobacteria bacterium. Lineage (GTDB taxonomy): Bacteria > Pseudomonadota > Alphaproteobacteria > Rhizobiales > Xanthobacteraceae > BOG-931. The sequence continues at coordinate 425,721 of CAVXAK010000019.1, read as the reverse complement.
CCAAAACGGTGGCGGCGTCTCGATCCTGTCAACGCTCCCAATTCCGTACTGCGCGCGGACGCCGCGAGCAGCTCCGCGCCTGGTCGATCGACGCTGCCCCAATCGGCGGCGGTCCGAGTCCTTTCCGCCGGAGCAGCATTCTCCGGTGGTTCGCTGGTAATCAATTACTTTGAGAAATGCTTAGAGCAATATTGGCTGTTTTTGTCCTCTGGACATTTCAGAACGCGGCCGTTGGCCATGCACTCATCGTAGCTTTTGGGCACTTGGAGTTCATACTTTTTTCCATCGCATCCGGTGACGCTATCGCTCAGCGCGGTTGCCGTACCGGCGATTGCAACTGACATTGCGATGAGCAGGGTCACAATTGCACAATTCATGGAAATCCTCCTTGGCGGAATGCAAACAGTCTATTGACGCAAGAATCGCGAATCGAATCAAGGCTGCAGATTCAGGCGTTCGTGGCGTGAACCTCCAGGTCGGCATAGGATCAAGGCGGTCCGCTCAATTCACGTTTTAGGCGGCGGCTGCCAAGTGACGAGGGCTCGCAATATGCTCTTTGAGAACGGCACCTGACGAGTCGACCTCTTGGAGTGACACGTCATAACCCCAGAGCGCCGCGAGGTGCTGCAGCACGAGCTTCGCATCCTTTTCCTGCAGCAGGGCGCCATCGACGACCGCGTGGCGTAGAAGAAGACGCCGGTCGCCGGCAAGGTCGACGTCGATAATCTCGATGTTCGGATCGATAAAGCCGACGTCATATTGCCGTGACAGTTCGCGCCGGATGCGACGATAACCGCGCTCATTGTGGATCGCGTCCACCCGGACGCCGGCGCTTTCAGCGGGGTCATCGTGCAGATGAAACATCCGCATGCGCCGCATCAATCGCGGACTGAGGAACTGGCTGACGAAGCTCTCGTCGCGATAGTTGGCCCAGATATCGCGCAAGACGGCCATGACGTCCTTGGTTCCGGCAATCTCGGGGAACCACTCCCGGTCTTCTTCATCAGGCTCCGTCACGATCCTCTCGATGTCCTGCATCATCGCAAAGCCGAGCGCATAAGGGTTGAAACCCGAAAAGCGCTGATCGTCGAAGTCCGGCTGGAACACAACATTCGTGTGCGATTGGAGGAATTCGAGAAAATTTCCGTCGGAAATTCGACCCTGTTCGTGCAGGCGAGTCATGATCCGATAGTGTACGTAGGTCGCAGTTCCTTCATTCATAACCTTGGTCTGACCCTGGGGATAGAAGTACTGGGCGATATGGCGCACGATACGCACCAACTCGCGTTGCCAGGAGTGCAGACGCGGCGCGGACTTTTCGAGAAAATAGAGCAGATTTTCCTGCGGCAAGCCGAGCAGCGCACGGCGCCGTTCGGCGCTTAACTCCGACTCACTCTTGAGCGGGCCGGCTGGTATCGTCCGCCACAGGTCGTTGAAGGAGCTCTCCTCGTTGGAGCGGCGGTCCCTTGCCCGCTGTTCTTCGGCGCGGAGATCGAGTTTCTTCTTGCCGGGATAGCGGTCGACCCCGTGCGACATCAGCGCATGCGCCGCATCAAGGGTCTGTTCGACCGCAATCCGGCCGTGACGCTCCTCGCACTGCGCGACGTAGCCTTTGGCGAAATCGAGATAATCGAGAATGCCGACGGCGTCCGTCCATTGCTTGAAGACATAGTTGTTCTTGAAAAAATGATTATGGCCAAACGCGGCGTGGGCGATGACCAGCGTCTGCATGGTCGCGGTGTTTTCCTCCATAAGATAGGAAATGCACGGCGAGCTGTTGATCACGATCTCATACGCAAGACCCTTCAGTCCCTTGCGGTACAGCGTCTCGTGATGGGCGAAGTGCTTGCCGAAAGACCAATGTTTGTAGAACAGCGGCATGCCGACCGACGAATAGGCGTCCAGCATCTGCTCGGCGGTAATCACCTCGATCTGGTTCGGATAAACGTCGAGCCCCAGTTCCGATCGAGCGATGTCCTCGCATGCGTCATGAATGCGCTGGATGGTACTGAAATCCCAGTCGGCTCCGTCGAACAAGCGTCCAGTGTCGGTCGCGGTCATGGCGCCGCCTTTTCCCGGTTATTGCGACGGTGGAAGAGCTCATGAAAGACCGGAAATATTTCGCTGCGGTTACAGACCTTGCGCATCGATAGCGGCGCCCCTTCGGCGCGCAAGCGTTGATAGAGCGTCCACAGCGAAGACTCCAACTCGCTCATGCTGCCGCCGGATTCGCCGACCTCCAGATAGGCGAAAAACTGCGTGACCGGCAGGATCAGGTCGGTGAGCAAGCGGCCGGCGAGCTCGCCGTCCGAGTACGAATTGTCCCCGTCTGAGGCCTGCGCCGCGTAGATGTTCCAGTCGGCAGGACGGTACCGCGTACGGACGATCTCGTGCATCGCTTCGAGAGCGCTGGACACCAAAGTACCGCCCGAAGCCGGGTCGTGAAAAAAGGTGTTCTCGTCGACCTCTTCGGCCCGGTCGGTATGCCGAATGAACACGATCTCGACGTAGCGATAGCGCCGCGTCAGAAAGACGTACAACAGCATGTAGAAGCGCTTCGCGAGATCCTTCATGTGTTCCGACATCGAACCGGACACATCCATGAGACAGAACATGACCGCCTGAGCGACCGGCCTGGGCGTCGTTTCAAAACGCCGATAACGGATGTCGATCGGATCAATAAACGGGATCCGGCGGGATCTGGACTTGAGAGCCTCAAGCTCCGCCAACAGCTCTGCGCGCCGCTCGTCGTGGCACTCGGCGAGATCCGCTTCAAGCTGCGCAATCGTCTCGGATCGAGGTCTGCGCAGCGCGACCCGACGCGCCGTCGCGAGCCGCACAGTTCTGCTGATTGAGAGATTTGCCGGCGTACCTGATGTCGAGTACCCGGCGCGGCGGAGCCCTTGCGTTTCCGTCTGGGCGAGCTTTCGCTTGGCGAGATCCGGCAACTCCAAATCGTCGAGAAACAGATCGACAAACTCGTCACGGCTGAGCACAAACCGAAAGGCGTCTTCCCCCTCGCCTTCGCCCGGCTCCGAAGGTTTGCCGGCGGCCCCCTCGCCCGAGCGCGGAAGGATGTCACCCTCAACGAACTTCTTGTTGCCGGGAAGCACCAGGTCCCGCGTTCCGCCTTCTCGATGAAATCGGGGCTCGTTCATGCCGTCGAGCGGGATGCGGACCTCTCCGCCTTCCAGGACATCCTTGATGTCGCGGCCCTCGGACGACTTCTTGACGGCGCCCTGAATCAAAGCCTTCGCGCGACGCAAAAACCTCTGCCGGTTCTCCAAGCTCTTGTTGTTCGGGTTCAGCCGCCGATCAACGATGTGCATGACCACAGTTCGCGCCCGCCTCAGCCGGCCTGTTTCACGCGCATATACCATTCGACCAGACGGCGAACCTGACGCTCGGTGTAGCCGCGTTCGACCATCCGTTCGACGAATTCGCCGTGCTTCTTTTCCGTCTCGCCGTCTTTCTTCGATCCGAACGAGATCACGGGAAGCAGGTCTTCGACTTGCGAAAATATCCGCTTTTCGATGACTTCGCGGATTTTTTCGTAGCTGGTCCAGGCCGGATTCTTTCCCATGTTCTGGGCACGCGATCGAAGCGAGAATTTCACGACCTCGTTGCGAAAGTCCTTCGGATTGGCAATTCCGGCTGGCTTCTCAATCTTGGTCAGTTCTTGATTGAGAAGCTCGCGGTCGAGGAGCTGGCCGGTGTCGGGATCCTTGAAATCCTGATCTTCGATCCAGGCATCGGCATAGTCCACGTAGCGATCGAATAGATTCTGACCATAGTCGGAATACGATTCGAGATAGGCTTTCTGGATCTCATGACCGATGAACTCGGCATAGCGAGGCACGAGCTCGGCCTTGATGAATTCGAGATAGCGCTTCTCCGTTTCCTCGGGCAGCTGCTCGCGGCGAATGGCCTGCTCGAGCACGTACATCAGATGCACCGGATCGGCGCCGATCTCCGCCGTGTCGTGATTGAACGTCGCGGCGAGGACCTTGAAGGCGAAGCGCGTCGAGACGCCGTCCATGCCCTCGTCCACGCCGGCCGCATCCTTATATTCCTGGACACTGCGGGCTTTGGGATCGGTCTCCTTGAGGCTTTCGCCGTCGTAGACCCGCATTTTCGAGAACAGCGTCGAGTTCTCGTGCTTGCGCAAGCGCGAGGACACCGTGAAGCGGGCCAGCGTTTCCAAGGTCGCCGGCGCACACGGTGAGCTTGCGAGCCCGGAACCCTGAATGAGCTTTTCGTAGATCTTCTGCTCCTCGGTCACCCGCAAGCAGTAAGGCACCTTGACCACGCAAATGCGGTCGATGAAGGCCTCGTTATTCTTGTTGGCCTTGAAGCTTTGCCATTCGGCTTCATTGGAGTGCGCGAGAATGACGCCGGTGAATGGGATCGCACCGATATTCTCGGTACCGATGTAGTTGCCTTCCTGCGTCGCCGTCAGCAGCGGATGCAACATCTTGATCGGCGCCTTGAACATTTCGACGAATTCGAGAATGCCCTGATTGGCGTGATTGAGGCCGCCCGAATAGCTGTAGGCGTCCGGATCGTTCTGGGCGAACGTCTCGAGCTTCCGAATATCGACCTTGCCGACGAGCGAGGAGATATCCTGGTTATTCTCGTCGCCGGGCTCGGTCTTGGCGACGGCGATCTGCCGCAGCCGCGATGGTTGAATCTTGGCGACGCGAAAGCGGGAAATGTCGCCACCGAACGCTTGCAGCCGCTTGTAGCACCATGGACTCATCAGTCCGTTCAGGACCCGGCGCGGGATACCGTACTTCTCTTCGATGATCGGTCCCAGCGTTTCGGGATCAAACAAACTCAGAGGACTTTCGTAGACGGGACTCAGCTCGTCGCCGGCCTTGAGCACATAGATCGGATGAACTTCCATGAGCGACTTGAGCCGCTCCGCCAGCGATGATTTGCCGCCGCCGACTGGACCGAGCAGGTAGAGAATCTGCTTGCGCTCCTCCAGGCCCTGGGAGGCATGCCGGAAAAAAGCGACGATGCGCTCGATTGTCTCTTCCATGCCGTGGAATCCGACAAATGCCGGATAGATCCGCATGGTCCTGTTCGAAAAAATACGGCCAAGGCGGGGATCCTTGGCCGTGTCGATCATCTGAGGCTCACCGATCGCCGCCAGCAAGCGTTCCGCTGCGTTGGCGTATCGCATCGGGTCGCCCCGGCACGATTCCAGATACTCGGCCATCGACATATCTGTTTCGCTGCGAGCTTCGAACGTGCGAACGAACGCATTGAACAGAGAATCATTATACATGATCCCTCTCTCCCATTCCGATCGGCCGTTCTGCTGAACGAGACGCCGTGTTACGCGTTATCGGCGCCGCTTCCGATCGCGAATCAGCATCAGCACATGATGGATTGGATACTGCGGAGAGTCCTCCTTGCAATACACAAAGTAGGCAGCAAGCCGGGCAATTGCCGAAAAGTTGTGCGGTGAGCACCGTTTTCGGGAAATCCGGGGGCAATTGTTCGCTGCTGTGGCATCTGTGCCACTTGTCCCAGGAGGTGCGGCGACCGTGCACTCGACAACGCATGGATGAAAGCGGGTTGTCCCGCTCGGACATATCACTGCCGCGCTGCAACCCACAAAGGATCAATGTCCGTGAGTGCCTGTTCTATCAACAACGCGGCAACACATTGACGCCGGCACTTCGATCGGCGAACTTTTTCCAGTACTTTCGGTCCGCGGCTACGCGCTTTTTTCTCCATCCAGATTTTTCGTTCTGCAGGGCATCTTCATAATGACTGGCCCACACCGATCATGACTGGAATTTTGGCGCGCACGATGATGCGCGCTTCGCAAGGTCGCGGATTGTACGATCCGAAACGCCAAACAGAACAGCGAGCGCGGCTGCGGTGACGGCGTGGCGTCCATGATGAAAATCTAAAGAGCAAAAAGCCCCGAGGAACTTTTGAAGGTGCCTCGGGGTCGGTTCAAAAAATCGGGATTTTATCAGGGACAGCGATGCCGCTGACCGTCGTAGCCCATACACGTCATCGAACGCGGATCATACGAGCGATAGCGGCTCATGCACAAAGCGATTGCAGCGGGGCCGGCGGTGGGACCTGGGCCACCGGGCGGCCCGAAACCTGGGCTCGGACCGGGACCAACTGGACCACCCAGGACCACCAGGCCCACCTGGACCACCCGGACCTGGACCACCCGGACCCGGACCACCCGGAGCTGGGCCGGAAGGACCCCCACTGGGACCTGGGCCGTAGGGACCACCGCCACCGGGACCCGGACCATAAGGGCCAGTACCTGGACCAGGTCCGGGATACGGCTGAGCCACAGCGCATGCGGCGGTAAACAGCAACACAGCAATTCCAAGAGAAACTCGCATTTCAATTTCTCCTTAAAGGATGCCTAAAACAAACACAGCGCCCTTGCTGCGTGACCATTGTGACTGCGCCTTCGATCCAGCTCAATCTCAAATCGACGTTAGCGGAACCCTGCTTTTATATTTTTGCACCGAGCAATATCGAGCTGTGGCGCGCACCTCGCCGCGCTCTCCTGCCTGCTACTGTTAAATTTAGGCCGAAACAACAAGAACGCTGAACTGCGTTTTTTGATGCGCCGCCGCTACTGTCTCGCAACGCCGATATTCAAAAACGCTCCACGGGGCGGTTTAACGATGGCTGCTACGCTACGCTTTGAGCCCGCGCCAGCCACTTCCGCAGTTTCACCAAAAGCCGACATTCGCTTGCGCCGCAATATGTTTCGAAACGGGGCCATAAATGACTCATCACTGCAGCAAACATCAGGCAGGGCCCTTCCCGCGGTCAGTTTCGTGTACTTGTCTGTCGAGTGCCCTTTTGACAAATTCTACGGAATCAATTGCCGCCCCGAGTTGGGTGCGAAACTGCTCGATCGCTTCTTTCATCGGCGCCGGCAGCTCTCCCCACCAGTCAATAACCTGGCTCATCGCTTCTTCGACGGTTCGCAGCATGTCCTCTATTGCAATTTCACGGTAGGTTCTTGCCATAGGGCTGTCGCCTGTTGTTCCAGCAGATAAGCCGCTGAGCAAACAGCAGCTCTGCCGGATTACCTCGGCAATATCTCCGCACGAAAGGTATTAAACCTCAGTTCCCGAGTGGGATCGTCAGTTCCGTCTCGTTCGTGTCCACCACGAACACCGCGAGGAGCTTGGCCGGCTTCGTCTTGCTGGCATTGGCGCTGACGCCGTGGCGGTCGCCGGGCAGTTCGGAGAAGCTCTGTCCGACCTTGTAGGTCGTCACCGGTCCGTCGTTGACCTGACTGAGGATTTCCCCCTCAAGCACGGTCGCGTAGATGAAGGCAGATTTGGGATGCGTGTGACCAGGCGAGTAGCCGCCCGAGCCGTATTCGACGAGCACGCCCTTGATGCTCTTGCCGGGAGCGTTCGGCAGCTCGTGCTGGTAGACGAGGGTCACCTTGGCGATCTTCGACTTCGGTGCCTCCGCGAGGACGCTACCGAACGGCAGGCTGGCGACAAGCAGCGAACAGAGGATGCGTTTCATGGAGCCCCTATTCTCGGTTGGCGGATGTATGCGCAGACCAAGCGTCCCTACGTCTCGGAATTTCTGATCCCCATTGAATGGGGCTATCTGCGAATAGGGTCTCGGTCAGGGTCTTCGGGTCGCCGTGGAAGGTCACAAATCTTACGCGCTTGCAAAATGTGAATACCGTTGAAGCAGGCCAGAAATCCGCTCGCGGCCATCCATGAAATAGGTCATTTCCAAAAATCGTGAGTGCCACGGCCTGAGCGATCGGAGTTTGCAAACTGTGTCCCCATAACAAGTTCTGACCACACTAGATGGCAAAGCATCTCCGTTTCGTGTGCCCATTCTCGTCTTCCCCTGATAGCCTCCGAGCAGGCTAAATTGTGATGTACATTCTGAGCGATGGTGGGCGCACAAGGACTCGAACCTTGGACCCGCTGATTAAGAGTTAGCTGCTCTACCAACTGAGCTATGCGCCCTAACCAAAGGCTGCCAAGAGGTTAGGAACATCCACCGTTTCGCAAGCGGCGCCGCAGGCACCGCCGGAAAAGAACGCCGCCAAGGACGGCGGCGATCTACCGCTGCCATATAGCGGCGATAGGGGCCACGGGCAAGGCAAAGGCTTGGGGACGCAAGCCGAAAAGTGGGCGGCAGGCCTCCCCTTATCCGCGACCGATTACCCGACCTCGGTCGAGTGCACGCGGCGCTCCTCGGGCTGGCCGCGAAGCCGCCGAGCCACAAGCTTGTTCAGCGCCGCCAGATAGGCCTTCGCCGAGGCGACCAGCGTGTCGGGATCGGCGCCCTTCGCGGTCACGGTACGGCCGTTCTCCGACAGGCGCACGGAGACTTCCGCCTGGGCGTCGGTGCCTTCGGTCACGGCGTGCACCTGATAAAGCTCCAGCACCGCCTCGTGCGGCACCATCGCCTTGATGCAATTGAACACCGCGTCGACCGGGCCGTTGCCGTCGCATTCCTCGATCATCGGCTTGCCGTCGACGTCGAGTTTCATGGTGGCGCGCTGCGGTCCCCGCGTGCCGGCGATCACCGAAAGCGAGACGAGCTTGATGTGATCCTGCGCGGTCGCGATTTCTTCGTCGACCAAGGCCTCGATGTCCTCGTCGTAGACGTGCTTCTTCCGATCGGCCAGCGCCTTGAAGCGGACGAAAGCGTCCTCGAGCTGATTGCCGGCGAGGTGGTAGCCCAACTCTTCGAGCTTGTGGACGAACGCGTGCCGTCCGGAATGCTTGCCCATCACCAGCGAGGTCTGCTTCACGCCGACATCCTCGGGCGTCATGATCTCATAGGTCTGCGTATGCTTGAGCATGCCGTCCTGATGGATGCCGCTCTCGTGTGCGAACGCGTTCCGGCCGACGATGGCCTTGTTGTACTGCACCGGGAACGACGTCACCGCCGAGACGAGCTTCGACGCCCGCGTCAGCATCGTCGCATTGACGTTGGTCCAGTACGGCATCACGTCGTTGCGCACGCGCATCGCCATCACCGCCTCTTCGAGCGCGGCGTTGCCGGCGCGTTCGCCGATGCCGTTGATGGTGCACTCGATCTGCCGCGCGCCGGCGCGCACGCCGGCGAGCGAGTTCGCCACCGCCATGCCGAGATCGTCATGGCAATGCACCGAAAAGCGCGCCAGGTCGGAATTGGGCACTCGCTCGCGGACCATCTTGATGAGCGCGAAATATTCTTCCGGCACCGTATAGCCGACCGTGTCGGGGATATTGATGGTCGTGGCGCCGGCCTTGATCGCCGCCTCGATGCAGCGGCAGAGAAAGTCGTGCTCGGTGCGGGTGCCGTCCTCGCACGACCACTCGACGTCGCCGGTGTGACCGCGCGCGCGCGTCACCGACGCGATCACCATCTCGTAGACCTTCTGCGGCTCCATCTGCAGTTTCCACTTCATGTGGACCGGCGAGGTGGAGATAAAGGTGTGAATGCGCGGGCGCTTGGCCGGCTTGATCGCGTCGCCGGCGCGATCGATGTCCTTGAAGCCGGCGCGGGCGAGGCCACAGACGACGGCATTCTTGGTGCGCTTGGCGATCTCGTTGACGGCGGCGAAATCGCCCTCCGATGCAATCGGAAAACCGGCCTCGATGATGTCGACGCCCATCTCGTCGAGCAGCTCGGCAACTTCGAGCTTCTCCTCGTGAGTTATGGTGGCGCCGGGGCATTGCTCGCCGTCGCGCAAGGTGGTGTCGAAGATGACGACGCGGTCCTTCTCGGACTTCGGAGGCGCAGACTTGACGGGCACAGACTTGGCGGGCTCAGACTTGGCCGGCTCAGAGTTGGCTGGCGTGGTCATGAATTTTGGTCCTTTTCGGTTGCGCCAGCCGGATCAGACTGTCTCGGGGGCGCTCGTAGGGTTCTCGGCTTCGATCGACCCCTGAGTGCCCAGGCGCAAACGCCCGGCCGGCCCTCAGGGGACGCTAAGAAGCAGGAGCCCACCAGACATGAGGGCAGCGCCGGACGAGGCTCGTAGAGCCTTCCGGGTCATCGCGCGAAAATCGCGGCGCGTCGACATGCTGTCAGCCTCGTAGAAACCGCCAGAATTGGCCCTAAACTCACGGATCAAGATGAATTCCGCGTTAACCTGATGTGGGCCCGGCGATCTTGTAGCGGAATTCCCCGGCGTGGTGCAAGCGGGAGACCCATCTGCGGCAGGCCGATCCGATTGCGGTCGCTCATTTTGAACGCCCGGGCCTCTCCGCCCTGAGCGCTCGTTCCGCGGCCTTCAGCTCCTTGAGCGCCTCGCCTTCGATCTTGGGGAAGTCGAGCTTTAGATTTTCGAGCGCCTCGATGATCGCCTCGGCGACGATGAGCCAAGCGACATGCTTGTGGTCGGCCGGAACCACATACCACGGCGCAAAATCCGTCGAAGTCGCACGGATCATGTCCTCGTAAGCCGCCATGTAGTCGTCCCAATAGTTTCGCTCGAGGACATCGTTCATGGAAAACTTCCAGCGCTTGGCGGGCTCGTCGAGCCGCGCCAGAAAGCGCTTGCGCTGCTCCTCCTTTGAGATGCGCAGATGAAATTTCAGAATCAGCGTCCCGTTGCGCGAGAGATGCCGTTCGAAGGCGCAAATATCCTTGAAACGGTGCTTCCAGATGTTCTTACCGACCACCCGGGGCGGCAGCCTCTGCCGTTCCAGCATCTCATGATGCACGCGCACCGCCAGCACTTCCTCGTAGTAGGAGCGATCGAAGATACCGATGCGCCCACGCCCCGGCAGGGCCTTGCTCACGCGCCATAAATAATCGTGATCGAGTTCTTCGACGCTCGGCGCTTTGAATGAATGCACTTCGCAACCCTGAGGATTGACCCCGGACATGACGTGCTTGATGACGCTGTCCTTGCCCGCTGCATCCATCCCCTGGAACACCAGGAGAATGGCCCATTGGTCGGCGGCATAAAGGCGCTGCTGCAGTTCGGTCAGCCGGGCAACGCCATCGGCCAGCATCGGCTTGACGTCCTCGATGTCGGTAGCGAAGCCAAACCGCTCGGCGGGATCGTGATCGGCAAGCCGGCAATGCCCCGGCCGGTCGATCCGGCAATGCTGAAGGATCTTCGACGTCTTCATCTCTGCCTCACGCGAAGGCGTGCTTTCGCTTCGTTGGCCCAATCATCGTCCCCGGGCCCACTCGTGTTCGAGAAATGCAACGACGAACCGCGGCATCCGCGAGCTGAGATCGGCGGGCCCGCGCACGATATGGGCATCGATAAATTCCGGTTGCCGCTCGTTCGCGATAAAGCGCCTGACGCGCGCGTGAAGCTCATCGGCACTCTGGCGCGCGACGAGCTTCTTCAGCAGCCCGATGTAACCGCGATCACGGACCAGGCGCCAGCCGGGCTCGGCATCGAGTTCTCCAACGTCAATGCCGGTTTCCTCCAAAAGCTCCCGGTGCAGATTGCCGGCGATGTCGAGCGCGCCGTTTGAATCGACATCGGCCGGCTCCGGCGTGCCGCAGGGAAAGTAGAGCAATCCCCCGTTTGCGGTGGACGGTGCCATCTCGCCGACCAGATAAGCGCCGTCGGCCGAGCACAGCGCCGTGGCGGCGAAGATGTTGTAGATATCGGGATCGGGAAAGTTCCATGCGCGCCAAGCCACGAAGCTGGCATAGTCCGCTTCGAAACACGTTCCGCGCAGATCGCCGTCGCTGACCGCAAGCCGGTTCATAAGCATGACACGACCGTTCCAGATCGCGGGACGCTCGCGCTGAAGATCGGCAAAATAGCGATCGATCTCGGCACGGCGCGTGCTGGCGAATTCCCACGACCACGGCTCGACCGTGATCTCCACACGATCGATCGAAATGATCTCTTGCTCTAGGTCCGGCGCGCGCGATGGCATTGCGGCGCCTGACGTCGCACGGAATGGCCCACGGCGCAATCTCATGCTCCGCGACCGCGGAGCATGAGCCTTCATTACGGGACGCCGGCTCGACGGCGCTGCCGGCGCGACCGCGCTGACGGGAACGATCAACCCGCCGCGGTTACTCGTCCGCTTTCCATGGATTGACGAATAGCCCAACCATGCCCGTCACGCCTTTTACGTGCGCCGGCGGCGGCCCGAATTTTGCGATGATTTCGTCACGCGTCAAACCGGGCGGCAGTTCCTTCGGGTCGAAGTCGGTGGCGATGAGAACAAATGTGTAGTGATGCGGCGTGGTCGAAGCCGGCGTGCATGGGCCGGAATAGAAGCCGACGCCCTGGGTGCTTTTTCCGCCGACATACTTGTCGTTCAGCTTGCTGGTTTCGCCCTCGGCAAAGCCGGTAACGGACGTTGGAATGCCGTAGGCCACCCAATGGCTGACGCCGACAGGGGCACGACCCTCGGGATCCGACATCAGCAAGACGAGACTCTTCGTCCCCTCCGGCACGTTGCTCCACGAAAATTCGGGCGAGACGTTGTCACCGACGCAATTGGGATTGTTCTTCGAATTCGCCTGATTGTTCGCAACCTTCTTCGGCATCATTTTGCCGTCCGCGAACGTGGTCGATTTCAATGTGAAGACGCCGGCGGCATTGGCGCTGGTACCGGCGAAACCGAATGCGACCGCCAAAGCGGCAGCCGTAGACAAGCAAAGTCCCCTTGCGAGCATGATAACTCCTCCCTTGTATGGTTTTAACGTTTTGCTTTGAAGCGCACCGCGAGTGTAGACGGTACGCCGCTCAGTTCAAGGCGGCCGCGCGGTTTTCTCGAGTCCTACCGTTCTGCATGGAATTGGAGCCGCGCGCGGGCATGTGGTTTGAGCATGATCTTCTCTGAACTGAGGTTTCCGCGTTTCAGATCGTACTCTAAAGATCCTTGATCAACCCGGCGTCGATGAGCATGCGGTTGAACTGGCGCGCCTCCGCGCCGTTCGCGCATCCGTAAAACAACCCCTTGCAGCGAACGAGGATTTTCTTTTGTTCGGCAAAGGATGGATCGAGCGGCAATCCGGCGGCCTCTTGCACCACAAGCGGCAGATACGGCCCTTCCAGCGTATCGAGCGCGGACGTCATGTCGGCGGGAGCGAAGTTGATCGCATCGATGGCATAATAGGTGGTGAAATAGCGCGGGTCGTAGGCCATCAGGCGCCGCTCGATGCCCTCGTCGTCCAGCTGAGGCTCGATGAGGTGCGAGGCAAAATCCGGCTGGTGATCGCCGAACCGCACCAGCAGAAATGAATTGTTCGGAAATTCGCGCTTCAGCCGCGCCCGGAAGTCCGCGTAATTTTGTGCGCTCATGGCCTGACGGCGCAGATATTCGTCGACCGGCAGCGGGTTGCCCAAGTCCTTCCACAGCGGCATCAGGTCGGGCCGGTAGCGGAAATCCCACGGGAAATGATTGGCGGCAAGGTAGACGAAAACAAACATCGGGCTACGCGCGTGGTCCCGTTCCAGCATCCGCTCCGCGGCGTCGAAGAAGAAGCTGTCGGGCTCGACCTCGCGCGTACCGAGATCATGCTGATCGAAAAAGCGCTGCACGCCGGTCGTTTCCTGGAAACTGCGCGCACTCATGAACGCGCCCAGCGCCGGATAGAGCGAGAACGTTCGATATCCGCAGCGGCGTAGCGCAGCCGGCAACCCGCGCTCGACGCGGCCGGCCGCAATTCGCGTAACGAAATAGGCGAAGCGGCCGAACGACCGTGCGGAAAGACCCTCCAGGACGTTGTACTCGGTGAACCAGCTCGGGCCACCGGCGCCCTCGACGATAAAATTCCGCTCCTTGCCGTCGAACGAACGGAAATGCGCGCCGTAACCGCTCGGCACCTTGATGCCGGGCGCCATGCGGATGTCGAAGCTCAATTCATCGTGGATCAGAATGATGTGCGGCGGTTTCACCGCCGGATGGCAAGTGTCGTCGCCGGCCGGCTGCAAATGATCCGCCGCAATCGGGTCCGATTCCATGAGGCCGTGGGTCGCGAGTTCGGAGATCGCGTCGACGCCTGAGCGCGCAAAGGACGAGACCAGATTGGCGCCGTTAAAGGCCTCGAACGGCGCCAGCGGAAAGTGTGTCTCGAGCGCCGTGATCGCACCCAAGCAAATGAGCGCCAGCCCGGCGGCGGTGAGCCGGCGGACACGAAACGGATCAGACCACCACGTCAGCACGATCAACGGGAGCAGCGCGGCTGCACTCAGTCCCACGATCCAGCGCAGCGCCGGAAAGATCGTGAAAAGGAAACTGACGGTGTCGGTATCCACGATCATCAGATCGACGAAATTCGCCGTCATCATCAACACGTGGTACTTCAGCTGCGACAGCAGAACGAGCACCGTCATCATCAAGAGCGACAACGCCGCCGCGAAGGCCGGCCGGCGGCTGACCGCGAGCCAGAAAAAATTCAGGATTCCCCAGGCGAGCAAAAAGGCCGCCATGGCCGTGAGCGTGGCCTCGGTCGAGACCATGATGCCCAACGCCATAAGATGTGGGATCAAGACCAGTGCCAACCGCCAACGGCCGTGCTTGGCGACAAAATCCGCGGCACTTAGACGGTCATTGAGGAAATGGAGAGCGGCACGCATGACCTGCGCGCGATGCCTGGAAATGACCTACTCTGTTGCCCCCAGCACACTGCGCGTTTGTCATAAAACTGTATTTATTTCGTCATGACAAGTCACTTCGCGCAGCAGGCGACGGACCAGCCTTTGGCGCTTAAGGGCTAAGGCCGCTCCTTGATCCCAAAAGGGCTCGCAACCCGCGAGCCCGTCTTGATGCAAAAAGCCGTGGATCAGTTCTTGCTCCGATCGACCAGCGCCCGTTCTTTAATCCACGGCATCATCTCGCGGAGCTTCGCACCAACCTTCTCGATCGGGTGCTCCGCGAGCTTGGCGCGGGTCGCCTTGAACGACGTCTGGTTGACCTTGTTCTCCAACATCCAGTCACGGGTGAAGCGGCCGGACTGAATGTCGGCCAGCACTTTTTTCATCTCGGCCTTGGTCTCGGCCGTGACGACGCGCGGGCCGGAGACGTATTCGCCATATTCGGCGGTGTTCGACACCGAATAGTTCATGTTGGCGATGCCGCCTTCGTAGATCAGGTCGACGATCAGCTTCACCTCATGGACGCATTCGAAATACGCCATCTCGGGCGCGTAGCCGGCCTCGACCAGCGTCTCGTAGCCGGCCTTCATCAGTTCGACCAGCCCACCGCACAACACGGTCTGCTCGCCGAACAGATCGGTCTCACATTCCTCCTTGAATGTGGTCTCGATGATTCCGGCGCGGCCGCCGCCGATCGCCGAGGCGTAGGATAGGCCCAGATCGTGGGCGTTGCCGGAGGCATCCCGGTGAATCGCCACCAGGCAGGGCACGCCGGCGCCACGCTGATATTCGGAGCGCACAGTATGGCCGGGGCCCTTCGGCGCGATCATCAAAACGTCGAGATCGGAGCGCGGCTCGATCAGATTAAAATGCACGTTGAGGCCGTGAGCGAACATCAAGGCCGCGCCGTTCTTCATGTTGGCGGCGAGATGATCGCGATAGATGTCACCCTGCAATTCGTCGGGCGTCAGCATCATCATCACGTCGGCCCATTTGGCGGCCTCGGCGACGTCCATCACCTTGAATTTTTCGCCCTCGGCCTTCTTCACGCCCGCGGACGACTTGCGCAGCGCCACCGCGACCTCTTTGACACCGGAATCGCGCAGGTTGAGTGCATGGGCATGGCCCTGGCTGCCGTAGCCGATGATGGCGACCTTCTTGCCCTTGATCAGGTTCAAGTCGGCGTCACGGTCGTAGTAAACACGCATGGTTCTTACCCCTCCTCGGGCCTTGGACTTAAGGCTAAGCCTCGTTCTTGACGCTCAGTCTCGTTGTTAAGAGCGAAGCCCGGCGGCTCGGCCGTTCGTTTTCAGGTGCTGCTTCTAGGTTCTGGAGGCCGCCGGGACAAGCCCATAGCGGACGGTGCAGCGGTGGCGAGATTTGTCGCCTTTGGCGCGGCGCCGTCGAACCGCTCGCGGGCCCGCGCGATCTTGGCCTGATTGCGCAGCGCCCACGCGCCGAGCGCAGAGACCGGTTCCAGCAGATCGCGCCCGAGCGGCGTCAGCGCGTAGTCGACGCGCGGCGGAATAGTTGGAAACACGGTGCGCGTAATCAGACCATCGCGTTCCAGCCCGCGCAACGTCAGCGTCAGCATGCGTTGCGATATGCCGCCGATCGACCGCCGCAACTCGTTGAACCGCAGCGGCCCCTCGCCGAGCCGCGTGACGACCAGCACGGACCATTTGTCGCCGACGCGCGCTAGCACGTCGCTGATGGCGCGGCAATCCGCGGGCAAATGGGTGTGTCTTGGTTTCACCGATGTGCCTTCTTGCACCGGTTCTTGACGGTCACTTATGTAGCCTCAGTCACCAATTCTAACTGAGGCCCCGCACCATGACAAATCCGCGCATCGCCGTCATCGTCGGCAGTAATCGCCGCGATTCGATCAACCGTAAGCTCGCCCACGCGTTCGCCAAGCTCGGTGCCGAGAAATTCAGCACGGAGTTCGTCCGCATTGACGACTTGCCGATGTACAACCAGGACATCGAAAATCCGCTGCCGCCGGCCGTTGCGCGATACAAGAGCGAACTCGCGGCCGCCGATGGCGTGCTGATCGTGACGCCGGAACACAACCGCTCGATCCCCACGGTGCTGAAGAACGCGGTCGATTGGGGCGCGCGTCCTTACGGCAAAAACTCATGGGTGGGCAAACCGGGATTCATCACGGGCACCTCGCCCGGCGCCATCGGTAGCGCACTGGCGCAGCAGCATTTGCGCTCGGTCATGACCGGGCTCGGCATGACCCTGCTCGGCGGCGAGGCCTATGTCACGTTCAAGCCGAACCTGATCGACGAGCACGGCGACATTGGCGACGAAGGAACAAGAAGTTTCTGCAGGATTTCGCCGACCGGTTCGCAACTCTTGTCGGACGGCTCTCGCCGGCCGCGGAGCGCTCGGCGGCCTAGAGGAGACGCCGGACGAGTCTCGTCTACGCGCTGCCGGTGCCCCAGCGCTCGTGCAGGAACCGCTCCCATGGCGAGAACAGAATGCGATCGGCGATGAGTTCGATCGCTACGATCACCAGCATGACCCCGATCACCTGATCCATGGCGTTGAGCTCGCGGCCGTAATGCAGCAGATGACCCAGGCCGAAGCCGGTCAGAATGGTGACGTAGATTTCAGCCGCCATCAGGGAACGCCAGGCAAATGCCCAACCCTGCTTCATGCCGCTGACCAGGAAAGGCAGCGAGGCCGGTAGCACCACGCGCGTCCAGCGGTGAAATCCTTTCGATCCCATCGTCCGCGCGGCTCGCGCATAGATCGGCGGGATATTCCGGGCGCCGTGACTGGTCGCGATCATGACCGACCAGACGGTGCCCATGACCACGACGAACAACATCGCACTTTCGGTCTGACCGAACCAGATCAGCGCGAGCGGCACCCAGCACACGCTGGGCAAGGTCTGAAAGCCGAGCGCGACCGAACCGATCGTGTCATCGACAGCCTGGCTTGAGCTCATCAGCAGTCCGAACGGCAGGCCGATGATGACGCCAAGACAATAGCCGATCAGCAACCGCTGCATGGTCACGTAAGTGGCGTCGAAGATCGAACCGTCGCGCATCGCCGTCCAGAGATAGTCGGCGACATAAAATGGCGACGGCAGGATCACCGGCGACCAGCGTCCGCTCGCAGTGGCGAGCCACCACAGCACCACCAAGCCTGCGAAAAACAGTACAACGATTGCGGCGCGTTTCATGGTTGCGGGCACCCGATGACGTTCTTGAGCGCACGCGCTATCTCGCCGGCGTATTTAGCCAGATCGAGGCTGTTGATGTCGCGTGGGCGCGGCAGCGGAATGGTGAACTCTTGCGCGATGCGGCCCGGGCGCGGCGACATCAGGACGACGCGGTCGCCCAGGCAGGCAGCCTCGCGCACATTATGCGTCACGAATACGATGGTCTTTCGCGTGCCCCCCAGATGCCTTGCAGGTCGGCGTAAAGCTGCTCCCTTGTGATGGCGTCGAGGGCTGCGAACGGCTCATCCATGAGCAGCATTTTCGGATCGGGCGCGAGCGCGCGCGCCAACGCGACGCGCTGCTTCATGCCGCCGCTCAACTCATGCACGTAAGTATGGGTGAAGCTGCCGAGACCGACCATGTCGAGATGCTGCTGCGCTATCTCCCGCCGCTGTGCCGTGGTGAGGCCAGGTTTGAGCTTGAGCCCGAACATCACGTTGCCGAAGGCATCGAGCCAGGGAAACAACGCAGAATTCCTGGAACATGACCAGCCGGTTGCGCGCCGGCCCGGTGACGCGCGCGCCCTCGGACCATACGGTTCCAGCGTCTGGCTCAGTTAACCCGGCCATGATGTCGAGCAACGTCGACTTGCCGCATCCGCTTGGCCCGATCAGGCAAACGAACTCGCCCTCGGCGATTTCGAGCGAAACGTCGTCAAGCGCGTGCACTTTGCCACGCTTGCTGATGAAGCGCTTCGAAACACGCTCAACCACGAGGCTTGGCGGCAGCGGGGTTCGGCTCGGCGACAGCGACTTGATGTCGGGCGTTCCGTTGTGAACGCGATGCAACGCGGCCTCTCGGCCTGCGCCGGGCCGCAAAGCCGCATCGACCGGAAAAGTCGCGGGCATGATGTGTGCCGTTACGGTTTCAATATCTCGACAAATCGCGACAGGTCGGGTGGGTTCTTGATGAATCCGATTCGCTGTGCGCTAGCGACCCACGACTTGAAGTCCTCGAGGGAGACGTCGGACGTCACCCGCATCCGGCCGAAGGCGCGGCTCGTCAGTTCGCTCGGCAACTCGGCATGCAAAATCGCGGACAGCTCATCTCTGACCATGCTCTGTGCCTCGGCCGGATGCTGATTGATCCAATCGGTAAGCTCACGATGTGCGGCGACAAATCGAGTCACGAGGTCACGATGCTCGCGCAGGAACTTGGCTCCTGATACCAGCACGGTCGTCACCGCATCCTTGTCGTCGACCAGGATTTGGCCGCCGGCTTCGAGCTGCAGCCGCGACACCCAGGGCTCTACCGTCCACACCGCATCGAGTTGCCTGCTTTTGAACAGCGCGAGCTGGTCCGGATTTTCCGTCGGGATCACTTGCGCATCGCCGCCGGTTTGCGTCACTCGCAGCCCTCCGGCCGTCAACCAGGCGCGAGCCGCGACGTCTTGCGTGTTGCCGAATTGCGGCGTCGCGATCCGTTTACCGCGAAAATCAGCAGGTGTTTTGAGGCCGCTGTCCGGCTGCACCACCAGCGCCGAGCCGCCGTTGACCGCACCGGCGACGACGCGGACCTCATCGCCCCGTGACCGGACATAGGCGTTGAGCGCGGGACTGGGCCCCACGTAGGTCAGGTCGATAGCGTTGGTAAACAGCGCCTCCATCGCGCTCGGCCCTGCATTGTAGACGCACCATTCGATCTTCACGCCTGGGCCGAGTTGGGGCGCGAACCAGCTTTTGTTCTGACGCTCGAAATCGCGCGCCACCAGCGCCTGGACGTGAGTCACGTTCGGGAAGTGGCCGACCCGAAGCGTGATCTCCTCGGCGCGTGCGAAGTCGGGCTGGAAAGACGCCGCAGCCAGCAAAGCGAGCGCGGGAAAGATGATGGTGCGGATCGCTGCGGTTCTGAAGCTCGGCGCGTTGACATCGCGGCCGCAATTCTGAGGCGTTAGATCCACCACCGCGTCGTTGCTGGAAAAGATGATCGTACACACATCGCCGGTGCGGCAGGTCACGGCAGAGGCCCGGCTTTGACGCGATCGCTGGTTCGCCCGCCGGCTGCTCCAGCGATCAATAATCTGGAAGAAGGAGGCCATAGCGCTTTGGACGGCGCGATGATCCTCGTGCCGTTTTGCGGAACGCAGCCGGCGTTCCCGTTGCAACCCTGCGCCGGCTGAGCCGGACGAACCTGCGAATGCGGTGGTGGGAGAAGCGAACGGCATCACGGAGCTGGCCCTTCGATTGGCCCCGCGTCATCCGCATGCGGCTGACGCCATGAGCGGGTTCCGGTAGCGGCCGAGGCAGCCTGCCTCGTCCGTCGGCTCGGGTCAGGATCAGCGAATAATCTGACTATGTCAATCAGAATAGTATGATAATTGGCCGCGCGACGATGGTCATGGAGAGCAACCAGCTGTTGTTACTTGGAAATTTTTGCTCGCCGGGTTTTGCGCCTGCCGTCACGACGTATCGCCCGGGCCAGCGTCGTGTGTTCGAGCACGGCCGCAGTCGCGTCGCGAGCCTCAATCAGTGTCGGTCGCAACTCGCAGGTCTCGACGCTCTGGCATTCCGGACAAGGCCGGAATGCCGTACGGCTCGCGCACGGCGCCAGCGCCAGCGGGCCGTCGACATGGCGGATGATTTCCGCGAATGAGATGTCCTTGGAATCGCGCGCCAGCACAAAGCCACCCTGCTTGCCGCGACGACTCACAACCAGATTACGCCGGCGGAGCTCGGAAAATATCTGTTCCAGAAATGCGCGGGGAATCTGAGTGTCGCGCGCGAGCGCGGCCACTGAAACGGGCGCATCTCCAGGGCTATCGGCGAGACGTATCATCGCCCGAAGCGCATATTTTGCCCGCTGTGATAACATTCGAATCCTGTTATGACCGCTCGCATAGCCGGGCAGAAGGCCCGCGGCAATATCAGCGGCGAAAGATACGCTGAACGTCCCGCAGGATTTCATCGACCGCTCGCAACCCTCATCGAGCGGCTATCGTCAGCGGCGGAACGCCTGTCAGCGGCGGGCCTAGCCGCCCGCGCGTCCAGCGATCCCCTCCGGGCCGCGGGCGATGGCGACGATGCCGGTGCGGGAGACTTCCACCAGGCCGACCGGCAGCATCAGGTTGATGAAGCTTTCGATCTTGTCCGATGCGCCGGTGATCTCGAACACGAAGCTCTCGGTGGTGGCGTCGATGACCCTGGCGCGGAAGGCGTCGGCAAGGCGGAGCGCCTCCATGCGCTGGTCGCCCTGCCCGCGCACCTTGACCATGGCGAGCTCGCGCTGAATGGCAGGCCCGGCCGTGGTCACATCGATGACACGGTGGACCGGCACCAGGCGGTCGAGCTGATTCTTGATCTGCTCGATCACCATCGGCGTGCCGCGCGTGACGATGGTGATGCGCGACAGGTGCTTCTCATGCTCGGTCTCCGAGACAGTGAGCGAGTCGATGTTGTAGCCGCGGCCGGAGAACAGGCCGATGACCCGCGCCAACACGCCGGGCTCGTTGTCGACGAGCACGCACAGCGTGCGGGTCTCGATGCCTTCGCTGACCGAAGCGGACGGGTAATGACTGGTGGGGGCGTTCATGACATCTATCCTCAGCGCTTGATCCGCGCAAAAGCCCAGCACACTCAATTTCCCTCTCCCCTTGTGGGAGAGGGTGGTCCGAGCAGCGCTATGCGATGCGAGGACCGGGTGAGGGGTAACAAGACGCTGCGAGCTCGAACCCCTCACCCGGCTCGCTTCGCTCGCCACCCTCTCCCCAAGGGGGAGAGCAAAACTCACACCAGCATCTTGCCTTCTTCGGTGACGGCGTCCTCGACTTTGGTGGTCGCGTCGCCGAGCAGCATCTCGTTATGGGCGCGGCCCGACGGAATCATCGGAAAGCAATTTTCCGTCGGATCGACGACGCAGTCGAAGATGACCGGCTTCTTTACGTCGATCATTTCGCGGATCTTCTCGTCGAGATCGCCCGGATGCTCGCAGCGAATGCCATGCGCGCGGTAGGCTTCGGCGAGCTTGACGAAATCGGGCAGCGCCTCGCTGTAGGAATGCGAGTAGCGGCCGCCGTGCAGCAGTTCCTGCCACTGCCGCACCATGCCCATGTACTGATTATTCAGGATGAAAATCTTGATCGGCAGGTCGTACTGCACGGCCGTCGACATCTCCTGCATGGTCATCAGCACCGAGGCCTCGCCCGCAATATCGATGACGAGCGAATCCGGATGGGCCATCTGCACGCCGACCGACGCCGGCAGGCCATAGCCCATGGTGCCGAGACCGCCCGACGTCATCCAGCGTGTCGGCTCCTGGAAGTGATAGAACTGCGCCGCCCACATCTGGTGCTGGCCGACTTCGGTGGTGATGTAGGTGTCGCGGTCCTTTGTCAGTTCGTAAAGACGCTGGATCGCGTATTGCGGCTTGATGATCTCGTTCGAGTTGCGATAGGCGAGCGAATTCTTCGCCCGCCACTTATCGATCTGCGTCCACCAGGCGTCGAGCGCCTTCTTGTCGGGCTTGGCGGCGCTGGCCCGCCAGACTTGCAGCATGTCCTCGAGCACGTGCCCACAATCGCCGACGATGCCGAGATCGACCTTGACGTTCTTGTTGATCGAGGACGGATCGATGTCGATGTGGATTTTCTTCGATCCGGGCGAAAACGCATCAAGCCGGCCGGTGATGCGATCGTCGAAACGCGAGCCGACGGCGATCATCAGATCGCAATCGTGCATCGCCCAGTTGGCCTCCCAGGTGCCATGCATGCCGAGCATGCCGAGCCATTGCGGATCGGCCGCCGGAAATGCGCCCAGCCCCATCAGGGTCGACGTAATGGGAAAGCCGGTGAGTTTGACCAGTTCGCGCAGATGATCGCTCGCGGCGCGGCCGGAATTGATCACCCCGCCGCCGGTATAGAACAGCGGACGCTTGGCCGCCGCCATCATCTCGACCGCCTGCTTGATCTTATCGGGATCGCCTTTGATCCTCGGTCGATAGCCCTTGTGCTGGAATTCCTTGGGCTTGAAGTAGGTGCCCTTGGCGAACTGCACGTCCTTGGGGATGTCGACCACCACAGGCCCCGGCCGCCCGCTCGATGCGATATGAAACGCTTCGTGCAATACGCGCGGCAGATCGTCGGCGGATTTCACAAGATAATTATGTTTGGTGCACGGCCGCGTAATGCCGACGGTGTCGCATTCCTGAAACGCGTCGTTGCCGATGAGATGAGTCGGCACCTGCCCGGTGATCACGACCAGCGGAATGGAATCGCACAGCGCGTCCGTGAGACCGGTGACCGCGTTGGTGGCGCCGGGTCCGGAGGTCACGAGTACGGTGCCGACCTTGCCGGTCGAACGCGCATAGCCCTCGGCGGCGTGCACGGCGCCCTGCTCGTGGCGCACCAGGATGTGCCGCACCTTATCCTGCTGGAACAGCGCGTCGTAGATCGGCAGCACCGCGCCGCCCGGATAGCCGAAAATGTGCTCAACGCCCTGGTCGGCAAGCGCCGCCATCACCATTTCCGCGCCGGTCATCTCGGTCATCGTTCGCTCCACTCTCTCGATCGTTCTTCGGACATTTGTGAGTTTTGGCGTTCGGGTAATAAAAAAGGGGCCTCAAGAGCCCCTGGATCGCGCACCGCCTCGTATCGTGGGTGGACTAGCCACCCCCGGCGGTGCGCCTGGATACGAGGATCAGAGACGTTAAAACAAAATTACGCACAAATGTGCCCTTTTGCTCACACCGGGATTTATATGCATTGCCACAGCACCGGTCAAGCGTAGTGGGGCTCGCAGAGGCGCTCATCAGTGGTCAGTCTTGTCCCGATCGTCGCCTGGATCGCAGCCATTCTGGCCGCATCGATCGCCGTCGCACGCGGCGAACGGCCGCTTCGGGGCGCTTTCGTCGCCGACCGCCTCGTGCGCGCCGTGTTGTTCTTTCCGCTTGGTCTGATGAGCCTGTGGGCTGCCTTTGGCCATATCTTCTTTCCTGAAATGTCGGCTCACGCGATCGGCTGGCAGACCAGCCCGTTCCAGTACGAGGTCGGCGTCGCCAATCTGGGCATCGGACTTGCAGCCCTTTACGCGACCTTCCGGAGCCATGAGGCACAGGTCGCAACCTGTCTCGTCGCTGTGGGATTTCTCGGCGGAGCTGGAGTCGGGCACATCCGTGACATCCTCGAAACCGGTAATGTCGCGCCCGGAAATGCCGGACCAATCCTGTACACGGATTTTCTGACGCCGATCGCAATCCTCGTGCTGCTGTGGTTTGCGCGCAGCTACAAGCCGGTCCGATAAGCGGACGTAACCGCGCCGCTCTTACAACAGCGATTGGACCAACTCGAAAGCCGTCAACGTGCGGACCTTCATCACGCTCCTTGTCGTCGCCGGCCTCTGTGCCGCAACGAGCGCGCGCCTCAATGCGCAGCCGATCGAAGAACTGCAGCGCAGTCTTCGGATCCTTCCGCCAGGCGCCGCCGCCGCACAAACGCTCGACCTCACGGAAGCGCTGCGCTTTCTTCACATTCCCTCGGTCGGCGTCGCACTGATCGAGGACGGCAAACTATCGTGGTCACGAACCTTCGGCACGACCGCGACGGACAGACTCTATCAGGCGGCGTCGCTGTCGAAGCTCGTGAGCGCCGCTGCGGCGCTTCGGCTCGTCGAGCGCGGCATGCTCGATCTCGACCGCAACGTCAATGACGATCTCACGGATTGGCGCGTGCCTGAAAACGATCTGACCCGCGGCCATCCGGTGACATTACGCGGATTGCTGAGCATGACGGCCGGCATCGGCGTGCCGGGCTATCCGGGCTACGCGCCCGGCGCGCCGTTGCCGAATCTGTCCCAAATTCTCAACGGCACGCCGCCGGCAAATTCGCCGCCGGTTCGCGTTGAGGCCGTTCCGGGCAGCCGCTACGCCTATTCGGGCGGCGGCTATGAGATTGTTCAGGCGCTCATCGAGTCCAAGACCAAGGCCCGTTACCAGGATGCGATGCGAAAACCTGCTGTTGCGGCCGGCCGCCATGCCGAACAGCTACTTTCTGCAGCCGCCCTCACCGGAAATTGCTGCCCGTGCCGCGACCGGTCATTACGCTCACGGGCGCAGAGCTGCCCGGCGGCTGGCGCGTTGTACCGGAGCTTGCCGCCGGAGGCCTCTGGTCGACCGACCACCGATCTCGCCAATTTGTTGGTCGCGCTGCTACGTGCCTATCGGGGCGCACCGAATGCCATTCTGACAACGGCAATGGCCCACACCATGATGACACGGCAAAACGGCGGCCCTTATGGGCTCGGCGGCGCGGTCGACGGTTCGGGAAAAAGCCTGGTGCTGATGAAACGCGGGCAGAACATCGGCTACCAGTCCTACATGCTCGTCTTTCCGGAAACCGGACAGGGCATCGTCGTGCTGACGGGCTCCGACAATGGCACGACGCTCGCGACGGCACTGATCCGTCGCGCTGCCGAAATCTATCGCTGGCCACCGCTTGGCGCACTCGCAGATTAACCAAACAACAAAACCGTTTTCCCGCCACGATTGCCACAGCTCGGCCCCGAATTTGGGCCGCCGCGGCCCGCAAATTGCCCCGGCGCCCTGTTGAATTCCCCTCGGCTCCGGCCGCGCCTAACAGACTTCGATCGCGCCGCCGGCATTCTCCGCTGGAGGGGAATATGGGTGCTGGAGATTTGTTGGTCGGGCGGGACTGGCAGCGAACCGCCATCGGCTTTTTGACCGTATTTGTTCTTGCGATCGCGCTCGTCGTGCCGGCGCGCGCCGCACAGCCGCCCGGTAATGCCCTCAACTCGACCGACGGCATTCTGAAATGGATCAACGCCTACCGCACAAGACCCGATCCGGACGGGCTACCCGTCGTCGTCCACGCGCTGAGCGAAATGCAGGCGTTCAAGGACGCCGAATCGTCGGGCGCCTATATCGGCTTCATTGCCGGTGTCATCGGCGCCAACCCGGCGCGCGCCGAGGCTCTCATCGCCAGAATGCTGACGATCGCACCGGCCGATCATTGGGTACTGGTCCGTGCCATCGCCTATTCGGGTGCGCCGAACTGGAGAGAATTGCTCGCCACTTTCGTCGATCGCATGGCGACGCGGCGCGCGATGATCGATCAATATCTCGACGGCAAACTGCCGACACTCAATCAGATCGCCTATCACTCGGCCAAGCCCGGCATGCTCGACAGGATCAAGACGACGCTCCATCTCGGCAATGATCGGACGAAACCGGTGGCGCTCGACCCGAGCCCGGAACTGATCGACGTGCTGTGGGGCTATTATCTCGCGACCGGCACATACGTGCCGATCGGGCGCATCATCAAGTTGCTGCCGCTCGCCAACGACAAGGACAATGTCGACAATCTCACGACCGGCAGCGCCGCCAAGTTCACGCTCGCCAGCAACGCCGTGCGCGACCTCAATCTCCTCGCCATGCTGAAATGGTCGGAGAAGCATCAGCCCAAAGAAGTCACTGTCGTGCTCGACGATGTCATCGAGACCGCCGAGACGGTCGACACCGTGCGCATGCGCAAAGAATCTCTCGCCGCGATCGAGGAGCTGAAACAGAAAGGACCCAACTCGAAACGCGAGCTCACCGGTTGGGGACAGGTGGGCGCAGGAGCGCTGTCGATGGGCTGCGTCGTTGCAGCCGCGACCGGCCAAGTCGAATTGGGCATCCCGTGCGTGGTCGGCGGCGCGGCCTATTCGGCGGGTCTCAACTATATCTCGCACTAAACTCGATCAGCGACAGCCAACGATTCTGGTTTCAATTGCTTGGTACCGGCAGCACAATTCGATCGCGGCTGTTGCTCAATCTTCAAACGGCAGCCCGACATATTGCTCCGCCAAGGACGCCTGGGCGTGCTCGGAGCTGGACAAATAGTCGAACTGGTTCTGTCGCATCTGTTCCTCAAACGGCGTTTCGCCGGAAAAGCGATGCAGCAGCATCGTCAGCCACCACGACACCCGGGCCGCGCCCCATACGCGGCGCAAAGCCATGTCGGAATAGCCATCGAGATAGTGCATTTTGCCGCTGCGGTAGTTTTCCATCAACGCCCGCGACAGATAAAAGACATCCGACACCGCGAGATTAAGTCCTTTCGCGCCGGTCGGCGGGACGATGTGGGCGGCGTCGCCGGCGAGGAATAGTCGTCCATAACGCATCGGTTCGGCGACGAAGCTGCGCAAGGGCGCGATGGATTTTTCAATCGACGGCCCAGTGACGATCTGATCCGCCATGTCCTTCGGACACCGCGCCTTGAATTCCTGCCAGAAGCGATCGTCCGGCCAATCCTCGAGCTTCGCATCAAGGTCGCATTGGATGTAGTAGCGGCTCAGCATCGGATTGCGCATCGACGCGAGTGCGAATCCGCGACTGTGATAACAGTAACAAATGTCGGGAAACGGCGGGGTCTCCGACATGATGCCGAGCCAGCCGAACGGATATCCCTTCTCGTAAGTCTTCAGTACCGTGCTGGGAATCGAGCGGCGGCTAACGCCGTGATAGCCGTCGCAGCCGGCCACATAGTCGCAATCGACACGCCGGACCGATCCGTCTTTCTCATAAGTGACGTAAGGACGGTCCGACGTAACCTCATGCAGCCGGACATTACCGGCTTCGTCGGTGACCTCCAGCCCGGCCGCATCCCGTGCGGCATAGAGATCTTCGGTGATCGCGGTTTGACCGTAAGCCATCATGGCCTTGCCGGTGAATTTCTTGGTGTCGATGAAAAATCGCGGCCGCGCCTCCCAGGCGATCGCCGTGCCGTCATGGGGCCGGCCGTCGCGATCCATGCGGGCCCCCAGTCCGACCTCACGCAGCAGTGCGACGGTCCCAGCCTCCAGCACGCCGGCGCGAATTCGCTCCAGCACGTGGGCGCGGCTTTGCCGTTCCAGCACGATATTGTCGATGCCGTTTCGATGCAGAATATGAGACAGGAGCAAACCGGCCGGACCGCCTCCGATGACTGCGACCTGGGTTCGCTGTACGGGCGTTTCCACTTATCCCTCGAAACCAACAAGAAGGCTGGCGGGCACGAAAGTCTCCTGGAAAGTCTCCTTGGCTGAAATCGGCAAGTCAATCTCGAATGCCCCAGCCCAGCCTGTTGGTTCGAGCGATCCGGCTGGTGACGAAGGCTTTACGGCTTCGGCCGCATCATGGTGCCGGGGCCGGGGAAGCCGCACATGTCCAAGTGGCAAGAGGAAAAGGCTGAAAGGAATCGGCAGTCGCTCGTGCGTCTGACGAAGGCCTTGCCGTCCATCTTCCCGCCCGCCGTTCTATCCCGCGCGCTCAGCCGTCCATTCGTGCCGCCGACGCCGCGGCTTGCGATCGATTCATATTGGCGCGCGCATCCAATTCGCGCCGATCGGCTGGCGCGCGCGCTCGCTGCCCGCAGCGGAGCGCCCGGCGGCTGGACCTGGCAGCTTGGCAACAGTCGCAAGACCGGATTGTCCGCCACATTCCGAACGCCGCCCGCGCCCTATCGCGAGCGTGCTCACGTGCGCGGCCCCGGTTTCTGCTGCGTGTGCGGGCAACCGGTTTATCGCTTCGGTTGGCATGTCGATCTCTGGGACGCCGGCGCCAACAAAAATGCAACATGGCATTGCGCGTGCGTGATCGCGTGGCAGTTCTGGAATGCGCCGAGTGAACAAGTCAAACTCCTGCGGCGGCTGCAAGCGCGGCGCTGCAAACAGAGCGGCGGACGGCTGTGGAAGACCGCCGAGATCGACCATCACGTCCCGCTGTTTCGGGTATGGAGCGATCACCGCGATGCGCCATGGCCGAAGCTTCTTGATTATTGGGGCCTGCCGAATCTCCAAGTGATCAATCGCGACGTCCATGTCGCAAAATGTGCAACCGAGGCACGGGACCGGCGCGTTGCGCGCGCGCTCGCGTCAGAGCTCGGTTGATCGCGGCGGCGCGATAGAGGCCGCGTTTCGCCGCCTGCGTCTTCACAAATTTTTATGCTGTTACAACTGCGCTTCGATCGCCGCGAGCGCCCGGTCCGGTTCGACCCAGGCAAAATCCGGAAGCTGATGGCGAAACCATGTGCCCTGCCGCTTGGTGTATTGGCGGGTGTCGCGCTTTGCCCCCTCGATCGCATCGGCAAGCGTAATCTCGTCCCTGAGATGACGGATAAGCCACGGCACGCCATGTGCCTTCATGGCCGGCAGTTCGGGGTTAAGGTTTCGTGCGGCAAGCGCCCGCACTTCGTCCAGCGCGCCGGCCGCCATCATGGCATCGAAGCGTTCGTCGATACGGCGAAAAAGCGCGTCGCGATCAGGCATCAGAAAAACTTTCACAGCAAGTGCGGCATCAACGGCCGCTGGCTTGCCCTGGTCATGCCACTCCAACAGAGAACGGCCGGTCGCCAACACCACTTCGAGTGCGCGCGTGACGCGGGCGCGATCGTTCGGCATCAGCCGTGCCGCCGCCGCGGGATCGCGCAGCGCAAGCTCGTGATGCAACGCCGCGACGCCTTCGCTCTTGAGACGCGCACGCACCTCGTCGCGAATCTGAGCGGGGATCGGCGGCACCGCAGCGAGGCCCTGGGTCAGCGCCTTGAAGTAGAGGCCGGTACCGCCGACCACGATCGCGGCGCGAGAGTCCTGCTTGGCCGCCGCAAGAACCTCGGCAGCATCGACGCACCAGCGTCCGACGGAGAAATTCTCCGCCGCGTCGACGTAGCCGTAGAGTCGATGCGGAGCGCGCTCTTCTTCCTCAGGCGTTGGTCGTGCGGTGATGATGCGCAAATCGCGATAGACCTGCATGGAATCGGCGTTGACGATGACGCCGCCAAGCTTCTCGGCCAGCATCAACGCCAGCGCCGACTTGCCGCTCGCGGTCGGACCTGCAATGAGGATCGCCTTCGACACGTCTTTGACCGCTCCATGTCCCGGTGGTCGGATCGCACAGCATGTTTTACGTGGCAACGCTGATCTCGCATCCGGATCGCCCGGCAGTGACAGACGCCCTGGCGCAAAAGGCCGCGCGATATCTCCCGCACGGTCGCCCGCTGGGCTGGCTCGACCCGGGTGTCGCGATCGACATCCCGTTTCTGATCGATGAAACGGAGGATGGCGGCGTCGGCGAAGAGGAAGCCCTCCTCAAGGACCTCGCCGCAGACCTGCACGATATCATGGGCGAGGAACCCATCGATGTCGTCATTCAGCAGCATGAAGGACGCCGCAAAAAGCTGCTCGTCGCCGACATGGACTCCACCATGATCGGCCAGGAATGCATCGACGAGCTTGCCGACTATGCGGGTTTCAAGAGCCGGGTTGCCGCGATCACCGAACGCGCCATGCGCGGTGAGATCGCGTTCGAACCGGCGCTGCGCGAGCGCGTCGCACTGCTCAAAGGCCTCCCCGCCACAGTGATCGACACGGTCATTGCAGAGCGCATCCGGCTGACGCCGGGCGGCCCGGCACTGGTCGCGACCATGCGGGCGAACGGCGCCTATACGTGTCTGGTCTCGGGCGGATTTACCGCCTTCACGTCGCGCATCGCCGCGATGATCGGGTTCGACGAGCAGCACGCCAATACGCTTTTGACTGATGCGGACGGGCAACTCACCGGCACGGTTGCCGAACCCGTGCTGGGCCGCGAGGCGAAGCTCGATACGCTGACGGCGCTGCATGCGCGGCTTCGGCTCACCCACGAGGACACGCTCGCCGTCGGCGACGGCGCCAACGATATTCCGATGGTCAAGGCCGCCGGGCTTGGTGTCGCCTTTCGCGGCAAACCGGCCATCCGGGAAGCCGCGGCCGCGTGTATCGATCACGGCGACCTTACCGCGCTCCTTTATGCACAGGGCTATCGGCGCGAGGAGTTTGTTGAACGCGCGTAGCGAATGGGGAAACATCCCCATCCGCTGCTGAAGAATCACGATCGCGGTTGGCGCCTACTGCAAATTCAACGCGACGAATCGCGTCTCGCCGACACCGTTGGAGACCAGCAGCACCGCTACCTTCTTGCCTTGGCTCTTGAGCTGATCGACGCGCGTCTGCAGGTCGGCGGGAGTGCCGACCGCCTGGTATTGCACCTCGACGATGACGTCGCCGGGCGCCAAGTGCTTGTCGGGAGCGGAATTGTCGACGTTCGGGTCAACCCCGGTAACGGCCACACCCTTGATCGTATCCCTGATCTTGAATTTCTTGCGCACGTCGTCGGTCAGGCTGGAAAGCTCCAGCCCCAGCGTCTTCTGCACGACGGACTTCTGTTCGGGCGGCGCATCTTTCTTGGCGTCCGCTGCCGCCACCTTCTCGCCGTCTTCGAGCCGGCCGACTTTGACCTTGTGGGTCTCTTCCTTACCCTTGCGGATGACAACGACGTCGACGGTCTTGCCGACCGGCGTGTCGGCGACGATGCGCGGCAGGTCGCGCATTTCCTTGACGTCGTGACCGTCAAACTTGACGACGACGTCGCCGGGCTCGAGGCCGGCGGGTTTGGCCGGCCCTTTGTCATCGACACCGGCGACGAGCGCGCCGCGCGTCGGCTTGATGCTCAGACTTTCGGCGATGTCGTCGGTGACCTGCTGGATGCGTACGCCAAGCCAGCCGCGCCTGGTTTCGCCATACTGGCGCAACTGATCGATCACCGGCATGGCGGTGTCGGAGGGCACGGCAAAGCCGATGCCGATCGAACCGCCGGACGGCGAGATGATCGCAGTGTTGATGCCGATGACTTCGCCGTTGAGGTTGAACAGCGGGCCGCCGGAATTGCCGCGATTGATGGCGGCGTCGGTCTGAATGTAATTGTCGTATGGGCCGGAGTTGATGTCACGGTTGCGCGCCGAGACGATGCCGGCGGTCACCGTGCCGCCCAAGCTGAACGGGTTGCCGATGGCGATGACCCATTCGCCCAGCCGTAGTTTGTCGCTGTCGCCGAATTGAACCGACTTCAGCGGCTTATCGGAATGCACGCGGAGCAGGGCGAGATCGCTCTTTAAATCCTTGCCGACCAGCTTGGCCGGCAGCTTGGTTCCGTCGTCGAGGATGACGTTGATCTCGTCGGCGTCGGCGATAACGTGATTATTGGTCACGACAAGACCCGACGGGTCGATAATGAAGCCGGAGCCGAGCGAGTTGATCCGATGCGGCGCGGCGTCCGAATTGTCTCCATGGCCGCGCCGGTTCTTGAAGAATTCGTCGAAAAACTCTTCCATCGGCGAGCCGGGCGGCAGATCTGGCAAGTTGCTGACATGGGACTCGACCGTCTGCGACGTGGAGATGTTGACCACCGCGTCGATGACCTGTTCCGCCACGTCGGCGATGTTCTCCGGTCCTCGCGCCGCGGCCGGCCATGCCGGCAGCACGATGACCGCCGCCAGCGCGGCAATCGCCACGCGGCTGCGCAGGTATCGGGTGACGCCAGAAGAACCCGGGCGAGACGATAAATAGCGAGACATGGAAGTCAGCGCTCCTGAAAGGGAACTCATTGGGAAGAAAGGTGCCCTCGGGCGGCACGAGACGCAAGGCCATACGCACCCGGCTGGAGCAATTAGGGACCTGATTGGGGCGGAAAAGCGACCCACCGCGCTATGGGCTCGTTCGGCAAGCCGGTGCCCGCTTTATGGCATGGCCCGCTCTCAAAACCCGCACCCACCCTTCAGGATCGGACGTTAACTGCGGACCAGCCAAACGATCAGCACGCCAACCAGCGCCGAAACGATGCCGATGATGCGCAGCCGGCCGTCGGCCACTTCGAGCGCTGCGGTCATGGCGCGCTTGGCGCTGACCGGAAACGCAGCAAGAAAAATGCCCTCGATCGCGAAAAGCAGACCGAGCGCGGCGAGAAAATCGGACATCACCGCGCCTCGGTACGCGCCGCCGACGGGCTTATTTCGCCGCGCTCGTCGCAGCTGGCGGAGCGGCGGTCGCCGGCCCCGGCGCGCCTTCCGGCGGCGTCTTGCCCGACGGATCGCCGAAATAGCGGAAGAAGTCGGAATCCGGACGCAACACCAGATGCGTATCGTTGTGCTGCATGCTCTTTTCGTAAGCCTGCATCGAGCGATAGAAGGCGAAGAAATCCGGATCCTTGCCGTAGGCTTCGGCAAAGATGCGGTTCCGTTCGCTGTCGCCCTGGCCGCGGATCTGCTCGGCGTGGGAGGTGGCGTCGGCCAAAAGGACGGTGACGTCGCGATCGGCCTTGGCCCTGATCTCCTGGCTCTTCTGGCTGCCCTGGGCCCGGAACTCGGCCGCCTCGCGCTGGCGTTCCGTCTGCATGCGCTGATAGACCGCCTGGCTGTTCTGCTCAGGCAGGTCGGCACGCCGGATGCGCACGTCGACGACGTGAATACCGAACGGCTGGGCGTCACGGTCGAGCTGGTCGCGCATCTGCGCCATGAGTTCCTCGCGTTTGTCGCGCACGACGTCTGCGAGCGTGGCGGCTCCGAGCACGCGCCGCAGCGCCGAATTGAGCAAAATCGACAATTGCGAATCGGCGCCGGCGGGACCGACGGTCTGATAAAACTTGAGCGGATCGGTGATTCGGTAGCGCGCGAAGGCATCGACCACGAGCCGCTCTCCGGCCTGACCAGCACCTGCATTCGAGTTGTCACCGCTCGAGGCAATCACCTCCTGCGCCGGCAACTCGATGTTGAGAATGCGCTTGTCGATGTAGATCACGCTGTCGATGAACGGCACTTTGAAGTTGAGGCCCGGCTCGGTGATGACCCGGACCGGCTGACCGAGCCGGACCACCAAGGCCTGCCTGGTCTGGTACACGGTGAATAACGTGCTGTAGCCGACGATCGCGGCCAGCAGCAGCACAATGGCGAGCGCGCCGCCGACGAGGCTGAGCTTCATGGATTGCCTCCCGGTTGCTGAGGCTGCGTAGGACGCGACCTCGGCAGATCGTTAAGCGGCAGATAAGGGACGACCCCCGGACCGCTCTGCGGGCCGGTATCGATGATCGTCTTGTCGGTACCGCCGAGAATGCGTTCCATGGTCTCGAGATACATGCGCTCGCGCGTCACGTCGGGCGCCTTCTTGTATTGATCGTAGACTTGCAGGAAGCGCGAGGTCTGGCCGGTCGCCTCGGCCACGGTTTGCTCGCGATAGGCTTCCGCATCCTGGAGGATTTTGGCGGCACGGCCGCGCGCCTCCGGCACGACGCGATTGGCATAGGTCTGGGCTTCGTTCTGAGCGCGTTCGAGATCGGAGCGTGCCGCCTGCACGTCGCGGAAAGAGTCGATGACCTGGGTAGGCGGATCGACCTTCTGGAGCTGGACCTGCTGGACGGTGATGCCTGCGCCGTAATAATCGAGCGTCTTCTGCATGAGTTCCTGCACCGCGGTTTCGATATTCTGCCGTGCGCCGGTGAGGACGGGCTGAATGTTCGAACGGCCGATCACCTGACGCATGGCGCTTTCGGCCACCGCCTTAACGGTGCCTTCGGGGCTCTGCACATTGAACAGGTAATCACCGACACCGCTCGGCTTGACCTTCCACAGCACAGAGAAATCCACGTCGACGATATTCTCGTCGCCGGTAAGCATCAGGCTTTCCTCCGGCACGTCGCGCACGGTCGTGCCGCGGCGCATGTCCTCGGCGACCCGCATGCCGATATCGAGCTTGTTGACGCGCAGCGCCTGCGGCGTCAGCGCGGTCTCGATCGGGTACGGCAGATGGTAGTTGAGGCCGGGCTGCACTTCGCGGACGAACTTGCCGAACCGCAGCACCACGCCAAGCTCATCGGGCTCGACGCGGAAGAAGCCGGAAAAACCCCACAGCGCGATGGCGGCGAGCGCGATCAGCGCGATGCCGCGGCCGCCGAGATTACCCGGCAACACGCTGCGCAGCTTATCCTGGCTCCGGCGCAGGAACTCTTCGAGATCGGGCGGCTTCGGCCCGGATGATTGTGGCCCCGAGCCCCACGGTCCCCGCGAGCCCGAACCCCATGGGCCGCCGGATTGGTTGCTCCACGGCATTAAATTTCTCCTCACGCCGGCCAATGCCGGCCGGCTCTGGTTTGGGGGGTTATAGGGGAGCGCTGTGCCCCTTACAACGCGCCGTCATGCGGCGCTTTGGCGGTGCGGTGCGTTCATCGGTAATGTTCATAGGTAATAAAGGCATAAGGAGCCTCATCCTCGGCGGCAGGCTCACGCTCGCTGCGCGCGGCTTCCCGCCAGACCTGCGGATCGATGGGCGGAAAAACCGCGTCGCCCTCAACGCTTTTGCGCACGTAAGTAATCGCGAAACTCGTCGCCATCGGCATTGCCTGGCTATAGATATCGGCGCCGCCCGCAACGACGATTGTGTCCACATTCCGGCGCAGCGCATCGCCTCGCGCCACAGCGAAGGCTGCATCCAGGCTTGGCGCCACCACGACGCCCGCTGCGACAAATGCATGGTCGCGGCTCACCACGATCGTCGTACGCCCCTTGAGCGGCTTGCCGATGGACAGATAAGTCTTGCGCCCCATGATGACGGGCTTGCCCATGGTGAGCGCACGAAAATGCTGCATGTCCGACTTAAGCCGCCACGGCAGCGCATTGCCGCGGCCGATCACATTGTTTTCAGCGATGGCGGCGACCAGAACGATGTCCGGCATGCAATGACCCGAAAGATGACGGCAACGCGGCGTGATGCGCCTTCTGCAATCCGGAGGCAATCTATAAAAGCGGGCGAGTTGGGGATGCTTGGGAGGAGCCGATGGGGGACGCTAACCCTGACGAAGTCGCCGCTGTCGCGGCCGCCGAATTCGCACGCCGGCTCGTTCCGTTCTGGCAGGCGGCGCTCGGCGGCAACCTCATCGGCGTCTATCTCGTTGGCAGCTTGGCCCATGGCGGTTTCAGCCGCCGCTACAGCGATGTCGACACCGCCATCGTGACGGAAACGGGATTGCCGTCGCAGGCGATCGAGGCGGTGCGCAGCGAAGCCGCCGCGCTGTCGGCGGAATGGAGTTCCAAGCTTTCCGTATTCTCGGCTGACAGAAATTTCACCACGGGCCGATTTCCGCCCCTCGATCGCATCGATTATCTCGATCGGCCTGTCGTGCTGACGGAACGCGAGCGCGTGCAGCCGGCACGGCCCGCGCTGGAAGACATCCGAAGCTATTTGGGCGGCGCGCCCTTCGCCAACTGGACCAACAATGCCAGGCAGTTCGCGGCGGCAGAAACGCTCGACCCAAAGAGCCGTAAAACGTATTTGAGGACGCTGCTCTATCCGGCGCGGTTTCTTTACAGCTACGTGACTGGGCAAATGACCTCGAACGACGCCGCGGTTGCGTTCGTGAGCGACAGACATCCTGCAGGGCTTGATCTGACCTCGATCGAACAGGCGATGCAATGCCGCCGGACCGCTGCCGATCCTGACTCTCTATTTCCGCTGCGAACGATACTGTCCTCGCAGGTCGATGCCTGCGCGGCGCTTATCAGTGATGAAAGGGCTTCGCCGTAAAGCCGGTGCTACACCGCCACGGCCGCCTTGATGTGCGGGTGTGGATCGTAGCCTTCCAACGAAAAATCCTCGTAGCGCAAAGCGAACAGATCGTTGGCCGCGGGATTGATGCGCAATGTCGGCAGCGGGCGCGGACTACGCGAGAGCTGCAGGTGCGCTTGCTCGAGATGGTTCAAATAGAGGTGCGCGTCGCCGAGGCTATGGATGAACGCGCCTGGCTTGAGCCCTGTCACCTGGGCGACCGCGAGCGTCAGCAGCGCGTATGACGCGATATTGAACGGCACACCGAGAAACACGTCGGCTGAGCGCTGATAGAGCTGGCACGACAGCGCGCCATCGGCGACATGGAACTGAAACAGGCAATGGCAGGGCGGCAGCGCCATGCCTTCTATCTCCGCCGGGTTCCAAGCGGTTACGATCAGCCGGCGCGAGGCGGGATTGCGGCGGATCTCGGCCAGCACATTCGCCATCTGGTCGATGGTGCGGCCGTCCGCCGCCGGCCACGAGCGCCACTGCTTGCCGTAGACCGGACCCAGATCGCCGTTCTCGTCGGCCCATTCGTTCCAGATCGTGACGCCGTGATCGTTGAGATATTTGACGTTGGTATCGCCGCGCAGAAACCAGAGCAACTCGTAGATGATGGATTTGACGTGCAGCTTCTTGGTGGTGACGAGCGGAAAGCCGTCGGCAAGATCGAAGCGCATCTGATGGCCGAAGATCGAGCGCGTGCCGACGCCGGTGCGGTCGCGCTTCTCGGCGCCCTCGGCGAGCACACGTTCCATCAACTCCAGATATTGGCGCATCGCAGTTCGCTCGGTCGCGGCCCTGCCCGGCCAACTCGGAGAGTGAGCTTACCGTCAAATGAGCGATGCACGAAGGGCGCGCAAGATCGCTGCAAATCCCATAGGCCAGCCCGCTCAGATCATCCCGCCGAGACCGAGCAACGCGGCAATCGCAAAGGCCCACAGCGGGTGCACGCGCACGAAATAGGCGGTGAGCGCGGTGCCGAGCGTGATCCCAGCCGCGAGCCAGCCAAAATCGGCCGTCGTCGCGATCACGGTGGCGCTCGATGCCGTCAGCCCCAGAGTAACCGGGATCAGCCCGCGACTGAGCGCCCCGTGCCACGACGATCCCTTGAAGCGTTCGGAGGCGCGGCCGACAAAGAAGGCGAACACGCAGGTCGGTCCGCACATCGCCAGCGTCGTCACCAGCGCGCCGACAATCCCGGCGACGTGATAGCCGATCAGGGTGACGATAATGACGTTCGGGCCTGGCGTTAGCTGCGCCAGCGCGAAAGTGTCGCCGAACTGCCGGTCGGTCAGCCAATGCTCCACGTCGACCGCGAAGCGGTGCATTTCCGGCACGGCGGAATTGGCGCCGCCGATCGCGAACAGCGACATCAGCGCGAAATAGCCCGCCAGCGTCAGCAGCGTGCCGCCGTCGGCCTTCATACCCGCACCCATGCGAGCGCGATGCTGGCCGGCAAAATCACCGCCAGCACCAGCGGCAATGGCCAGTGGATGATGCCGATCGCCACAAAGGTCGAAAGCGCAATGAGCGGGCCGATCACGGCCCGGTTCTGGAACAGGGGCCGCGCCATTTTGGCGACCGTCGCCATCATCAGACCCGCGGCGGCCGACGCGACCCCGGTCAACATGCGGCGCAGCACCGGCAGATCGCCATAATGCGCGTAAAGCGCGCCGATAATGATGACCAGAATCATCGGCGGACCGATCAGGCCAATCAGCGCAACGACGGCCCCCATCGGCCCGCGAAAGCGGGAGCCGAAGATCACCGAGAAATTGACGATGTTGGGACCGGGCAGGAAGGCGCACAGCGCATAGGCCTCGTTGAACTGCTCGGCAGTCATCCAGCGGCGTTCCTCCACCATCATGCGACGCGACCACGCCAGCACGCCGCCGAAGCCCGACAGCGAAATGGTGGCAAACGCAATGAACAGTTCGGACAGGCTTGGTTGGACCTGCGGCGGAGGGGGAGCCGTCGCTTCCAGGGGAGGCGGCGATTTGGCCGGCGTCGGCGCAGCATTCACGTCAGGTTGTTCGGATGCCTGGGAGTCTGACGACGACCAATTCATGAGCATCGTTTAGCGCCGGTTCGCCCGTGCGGCCAGATGCTTTTGCGTAAATGCTGGTCGCCGCGCCAGCTCAACGAACCGCCCGAACGAAGCTGCGCGAGTTCCGTTAAGCCAACGAAAACGAATGTGCGTTACGCCATCCACCGAAATCCTTGCCGTTATCCCCGCAAATGAAATCGTTCAGCCTGCCCATCGCAGCGAAGGCCGTTCTGCTCATCGCGGCATTGGGCCTGCTGTCGATCGCCGCGAACGTGTTCTGTCTGCAGCGATTCGACGAACTCGATCGGCTTAACGCCGAACTGACCCGGCACTTCGCCCCGGCTCGGCTCGCGCTTGCCGAAGCCAAGACGGCCATCGAGTCCTTCGGCGTCGCGACTTACAAAACCTATGCGGCCGCGGATTTCGACCAGGCCAAGGAGGCCGCCGGCGCGATCGAGGACGAGTACGCCGACGCCAAGAGCGCCCTGAACAACGTGCTGACCTACGCTCCGGACACAATCGACGACGTTCACCGCATTCTCGGCAAGCTGGAGATTGCACACGGCATAGCGGCAGAGTTGAAGACGGCATTGAAAGACGGTGATCGGGCCGCCGCCAAGCGTGTCGTCGACCTCAAATTCGATCCAGCACGCGACGACGTCACCTTTCAGATGAATCGGCTGATCAATATTCTCGGCGGCGATGCGCGCAGCACCGAGGCCGAAGTCACCGAGCGCAGCGAGACGATGTACCGTACGACGGTCGGTATCCTGATCGCCGGCACCGCGGCGGCGCTGATCGGTGCGTTGCTGTGGAGCCACCTTTTCATCGCCCGGCCGCTGCGCCGCATGGTGCAGACAATGAGCCGTATGGCCAGGGGCGATCTCGATGTGCCCATCGACGGCAGCAGACGCGGCGACGAGATCGGCGCGATGGCGCGGGCGGTCGCGGTGTTCCGCGACAATGCCATCGCGCTGCGCGAGGCGGAGGCCGCGCGGGTCGCAGAGCGTGAGCACGCGCAAGCGGAAAAATCCAAAACGCTCGCGGCGATCGCGGGCGCCTTCGAAAGGGACATCCTCGCCATCGCAGCGGCGGTCGGCGATTCGGCGACCGAACTCGAAGCCTTCGCGCGCAGCATGAGCGCCGTGCTGGAGGAATCTCAACGCCACGCCCAGACCGCCGCCGCTGTGGCCGGCGAAACGAGGGACAGCGCCGCCGGCGCCGCGAGTGCCATCGAGGAATTGTCGGCCTCGATTGGCGAAATCGGCATGCAGGTCGCGAACTCGTCCGACATTGTCGCCGAGACGACACGCTGCGTCGGCACCGCCGTCACCAACACAGCGGCGCTGGTCAAGACCGTCAAAGATATAGATCAGGTCGCATCCCTGATCAGCGCGATTGCGAGCAAGACCAATCTGCTGGCGCTCAACGCCACGATCG
This sequence comes from uncultured Alphaproteobacteria bacterium, assembly GCA_963759705.1. Classification (GTDB taxonomy): domain Bacteria; phylum Pseudomonadota; class Alphaproteobacteria; order Rhizobiales; family Xanthobacteraceae; genus BOG-931. The sequence goes on along the minus strand of CAVXAK010000019.1, from coordinate 386,065 downwards.
AAGCGGCCCATGCCGGCGAGGCGGGCCTCGGCTTTGCCATTGTGGCACAGGAGGTCAAGGCGCTGGCCGCCCAGACGACGACCGCCTTGGCGGAGATCAAGACCAAGACGTTGGCAGTCGGTGAGGTCATCGAGATCGTACGAAAGGCCAACGAGGCGATGGCGCAATCGATGAGTGAAGTGCAGCTGATTTCGGGCGCCATTTCCGAATCGGTCCAGCAGCAAGACCTGGCGACGCGCAGGATCGCGGAAAGCGTCGAGAGTGCGGCCGGCCTCACTGTTCAGGCTTCGACCGGGATTGCGGGCGTCAGCGAGCTGGTGCGCCAATCGGAACAGGGTGCCGGACAGGTGTTGGCCGCTGCGGGCGAGCTCAACCGCCAGGCCGCCGCTCTCCGCCTCGATGCGGCGCAGTTCGTCAGCCGGGTCCGCGCGGCCTAGCCCCTGCGCCCGCATCGGCGCCGCTCGATCACGGCGCGAAGGAACGTCACCGCTCGCGCATAGATGCCGGGCGCCTCGCTCTCGCGCGGACCGCCGACCGCAAGCGTGAAGCTCGCGCCGAAAGCCTCGCGTTGGGCGCTGAGCCAACGCGCCGCGCGATCCAGGACGTCCAGGTCGCCAAGATCCGCAACGAGGAGCGGCTTGCGATATCGATCCGCCATTTCTTGCGCGAGCGCCGTGCCTTTCGATGCCGCCAGACCACACGCGGTCAAGAGGACGATCATGCACGCGTCGGCATCGCGCACGTTCCACTGCGTTCGCTGTGCCGGATCGGCAAGCGGCGTTTCCCGAAGCTGCGGGTATCTCGCCAGCAGGCCGGGCGGCTCCGGCAAATCCTCGGCCCAGCCGCCCTTCGGACACCAGCCGCCATAGGCGATGCCGCGTTCGATCGCCACATCGAGCGCCGCACGATCGACGCCGGTCTGCCCGCCGGAGAGGAGTTTCATCGCGAAAGTTTCCCCGCGGGGCGGCGCGGACGTGCCTTCTTGGGGCGAAGGCGTAACCGCCGCCTTGCGCGAATCGGCGGCGGTTTACCGCTCACCAGGGCGTGCTCTTTTTTCGGCAAGGTTTTGCGCTTATATTCTTCGTGCCGGCGCGAGCCGGCTATGGCGATAAATGGCCGTCGTAATAAACCTTTCGGACCCGGGGGCAGTACCCGGCGACTCCACCAATTCCCAGGGGCAGCCATCGGATCATCCGGTTGCCTGCCCCTGCTACGGGGTCGAAATAGGATCGACGAGGGCGTAAAGGGCGCGCTTTTGCTCGGCATGGTTCCGCCGTTATCGGGCCGCTTCATAGTTGCAAACGACAACTATGCTCCGGTTGCTCAGGCCGCGTAACGCGGTTTGAAATACCGACTTAAAGTCCTGATGGGTTAAGCTCCGTCAGGCGGGGTTCGGAGGCACCTGGCAACAGAAGCCTCCACTTTCTTCCGGGAGACGAGTCGAACAGCGGGACAGAATCGCTCTGGACCTCTATGATTTAGGCCTTATGTGTCAGTCGTTGTATTTCGCCATTGTCAAAAGATTCGCCTTGGGTTGTCTGAAGCTGTCGTCATAAGCCATGGCTACTGATCACATTCGCTACGACATCCTGGCGCAAGCCGCCTTGCGCGGCGTCGTGCACACCGTTCTGGCCGATGCCGCCAAGAACGGCCTGCCCGGCGATCATCATTTCAAGATTACGTTCAGCACCGTGGCGCCGGGCGTGAGGCTTTCCGATCGCATGCGCGCCCAATACCCGAGCGAAATGACGATCGTCCTGCAGCATCAATTCTGGGATCTCGCCGTCAGCGATGAGGCCTTCGAGGTCGGCCTGTCGTTCGGCGGCGTGCCCGAACGCATTGCTGTGCCGTTCGAGGCGCTCACGGCGTTCTACGATCCGGCCGTGCAGTTCGGATTCCAGTTCGAGACGATCGAGGACCAAGCGGCGGAGGATCAAGCTGCCGCAGCGCCCGACAAATCGGCGCCACCGGCTCCTCGCCTTCCTGCCGCGAAACCGGCCGAAGCGTTGCCGGCTCCGGGCGCCGTTGCGCCGGAGGAATCCGGCACCCCGGAGGGCCCGGCTCCCGAGGGCGGCGCCGAAGTGGTGCGGCTCGACCGCTTCCGCAAGAAGTAATGTCGGCAAAGGGCCGCGCGCGCAGGCGATCGGCGAACAATCCGCTCACGACCCGTCTGATGGCGAAGACCCGCACCGAAACCAACTCGTTCGGCCCGATCGAAGTACCGGCCGACCGCTATTGGGGCGCGCAGACCGAACGCTCGCGCAACAATTTCCGCATCGGCGAAGAGCGTATGCCGCGCCCGATCATCCGCGCGCTCGCTATCGTCAAGCGCGCTGCGGCGGAGACCAATCGGGAGATGGGCTTGCTCGACGCGCGGCACGCCAAGGCGATCATCGAGGCCGCCGGCGAAATCATCGATGGCAAGCTCGACGATCAATTTCCTCTGTCGGTCTGGCAGACCGGGTCCGGCACCCAGACCAACATGAACGTCAATGAGGTGATCGCCAACCGCGCCAACGAAAGGCTCGGCGGCAAGCTCGGCGCGAAGTCGCCGATCCACCCGAACGATCACGTCAACATGAGCCAGTCCTCGAACGACAGCTTTCCGACCGCGATGCACATCGCCGCCGCGCAGGAAATCTCCGAACGGCTGCTGCCGGCGCTGACGCATCTGCAATCGGCGCTCAAGACGAAGACCAAGGCTTTCGCCTCGATCGTCAAGATCGGCCGCACCCACACCCAGGACGCAACGCCGCTCACGCTCGGCCAGGAATTTTCCGGCTATGCCGCGCAGGTGACCTCGGGCATCGCCCGTATCCGCACGGGATTGAAGGAGCTTTATCCGCTCGCGCAGGGCGGCACGGCGGTCGGCACCGGGCTCAACGCCAAGCGCGGTTTCGCCAAGCTGTTCGCCAAGCGCGTCGCCGCTGACACCGGCCTGCCGTTCGTCAGCGCCCCCAACAAATTCGAAGCGCTGGCTTCGCACGCAGCGCTGGTTTTTGCCCATGGTGCCCTGAACGCGCTGGCCACCGACCTGTTCAAGATCGGCAACGATATTCGCTTTCTCGGCTCCGGACCGCGCTCGGGCTTGGGCGAATTGATTCTGCCGGAGAACGAGCCGGGCTCGTCGATCATGCCCGGCAAGGTCAACCCAACCCAGTGCGAAGCCCTCACCATGGTCTGCTGCCGCGTCTTCGGCAACGACACCACGATCGCCGTAGCAGCAAGCCAGGGCCATTTCGAGCTGAACGTCTACAAACCCGTCATCGCCTATTCGGTGCTGCAGTCGATTCGGCTCCTGGCCGACGTGGCCATATCCTTCACCGATCATTGCGTCGCCGGCATCCGCGCCAATGAGCCGCGCATCCGTGAACTCCTCAATAACTCGCTGATGCTCGTTACCGCGCTGGCGCCGCGCATCGGCTACGACAAAGCGGCGCAAATCGCCAAGGCGGCCCATGCCAACGGCACGACATTGCGGCAGGAGGCCGTCAAACTTGGCTTCGTTTCTGGCGACGAGTTCGATCGCCTGGTGCGGCCGGAAAAGATGATTCGGGAAGATCAATAAAAGTCTCGGCCGATGACCGGGAGCCGAAGTGGTCCAGGGATTGGTTCCGGGCCGACACTGGACCGCGCTGCATCCTTAAGTTGTATAAGGTTACCAATGGAATTTTCAGGATATTGGGCGACATTTGGCGGCCGGGGAGTGAGTATCTTCATACCAATATTTTGTGTGAATTCTGATGCTGATCCATTGGAAGACGTAGTGTCCTTGTCACCGTCACCAATGTATACATCCTTTTATTTTAAGATGCTTGGCAGTTTACACTCAGTATAGACGATTAACTTCGCTTCGAGCCAAAATATTTCATTAGAATTACGGCGAAGACGATGAGCAACGTATTTCGTTCAAATAACCGTGTCTTGCAAAAGCCCTGCGACGTAACGTCACTTTCACGCGGCAATCGCTCGCTCCGTACCCGTTAGGGCCGACGTTGCAGTGATCCAATACCACCGTGTCGGCGTATATCCTTTAAATGGACAGGGCTTGAAATAGCCCTTTCTACCTTATCCGGATACCACCGAGTTCTCAGATGGGCCAGATTGTCAATCTCCGGACGACCCGAAAGCAGGCCAAACGGCGTCAAGCCGAGCAGAAGGCCGCCGCCAACCGGCTTGCTTATGGTCGTTCAAAGGCACAGCGAACCTTAGAGCGGTCTCAAAGCGACAAAGCCCAGAGTGGTCTCGAGCACCATCGGATTGAAACGGGAGACGGACAATGAAGTCGCCGGTTATCAAGCGCTCCATCGTCATCGCCGGACACAAGACAAGCGTCAGCCTTGAGGATGCGTTCTGGAAAAGCCTGAAGGAAATCGCCGTTATCCGGCACATGACGTTGTCCGACCTTGTCGCGGCGATCGATTCGGGGCGACCGCACGGCAATCTGTCGTCGGCCATCCGGCTGTTCGTGCTCGATCATTATCAGGCGCGAACCAACGGCCATGCCGAGAACGGAGGCGGCGGTGGCGGACAAACGTCGCCCGAAATGCTGGTGGTTCCGTCGGCGACCGCGTCAGTTCTGCGGCCTGAATAAAAAATCAAATCCCGAGCGGACGGCAGGCGGTTCGGCGCTGGCTGCACCGGATTCTGATTTGTCGTCTTAACTCCAGGCGACGCGGGCAGGGTCGTGGGCGCAGCCGGCGGCTCCGGCTGCAGGCGATCGAACCCTCGCGCGCCGGGTGCCGGGACATCCGCCGGCGCCTCGGACTCGACGACCGTGCCAGGGGGGACCAAACGGATTGAAGGCGACACCGGACGAATAGCGGGACCCAGGGCTTCGGGCCGCCGATTGGCCTCGATCAATTCGATCCGCCGGGTCTGCAATTCGGCAGCGCGCAACGTCAGCCAGCCGACCAATGCCGTGACATCGAGCGTCCGCGTGGGCGCGGCGAGCGGACCTTTGAACGTAACCGACAGTTCGGGCGGCAAGCGAATCAGCGCGTTTTCCGTCGGCGGTGCGGAGAATGACGTCCTCGCATCGAGTGCACCGCTGCCGAGATCGAGCGTCCCGGAGAGCGAAAGCGCCCCACCGTTTTCCCCCTGCAACGTCACTTTGCCGAGACTCAACCTACCGGCCGTGATGGTAAGGGCCGCGTTGCCTTGCGGCACCGCCAGACCGTCGTTCGCCATCGCGGCGTTCACGGCAGCAGCGACATTTGCTGCCTCGATCGTGCCGCTTTGATCGGCCGCACGCGTTGCGGCGTCGAAAACCGAGGTCGCGAAGCCTGCGAAATACCCATCCGTCAGCGTGATTGCGCCGCTGCCGTGCAGGAACCCGACGAGGCCGAGAGGACTCTGCGCAGTGCCGTCGCATTGCAGCTTGACGGTCAGCGGTCCCTCAACGGCATTTGCCGACAGTGCGGGAAACAAGGCTGCGGCGCGTGCGCCGGCAAGTTCGCCGCGCATATGCACCGTGAGCCCGTCGGCATCGCGACGGAACGCCAGTGCCCCGGTGACGCGCCCGTCGGCGAGGCTGCCGTCGATATCGCCAACCGTGATCTCGGCCGGACGGAACCGTACAACTCCCTTGAGATCGCGCGCGACCAGCGCCGGCATGAACGCTGCGCGATCGAATTTGAACGTCACTGCTCCGTTCACTGCGGCAAATGCGCCGGAGCCGAACGGCTCGCTCGACCATAAACCGCCGGCATTATCGGTTTTGGCCGGCAGCCCGAGCAGCATCGCCGACACCCTTGCGGCATCGACGTCATTGGCCTCGATATCGCCGTCAATTCCAATCGGGCTTGCCAGATTGAGCGCAACATGCCCGTTCACTGACGTCTTGCCGACTGCGACCGCGATGTTTGTAAACGACAGCGCCTTGCCACGGACGGACAAGACGGCACGCCCAGAAACCGGAACAGCCGTCCCCGACTGCCCCGTCATGGTGTGGTTGAGCGGCCTGAAATCGGACGCCGACACCAGGAGCTGCATGGTGCCCCGTGGCGCCGGATCGCCGCTCAGGCGCATCGCACCCTGGACTGCGGCATCGACCCCCGCGGCAGAAAGCTGACCGTCGATCCGCAGATCGCCGTCGAGCGGCCCTGTCGCCGAAAGCGTCATGCGCCCGGCGCGCTGGCCGGCCGCAACAATGCTGTCGAGACCGAGCAGGGTGACCAGCGCCTCGCTGTCATTTGCATCAAGCTCGGTGGCGACGTGCACAACGGCCTTGTCCAGGTCCGACGGATCGCCGGAGGCGTCGCCGGTCAGGCTGACATGCGTTGCGCCCATGCGCCCGTCGAGCGCGAGCTTGGCGATGCTGCCTTTCGGGACCGCCCGATCAAAGGTCAGCGTGCCATGCACATTCGCGGGCGCGAGACGGTCGGCAAACCGGCTCATAAAGTCTGCTGTTCGCGGCGCAAACTTGTCGACGACGTCCGTTAATCCGGCCAATGCGTGCGCATCGAGGTTCAGTGTCACACGGCCGCGCGGCTGCGACGACAATTCGTCAATTCGTCCGCTGATGTCGAGTGCGGCGCCGCCGAGTTCGCCGACGGAGAACTTGTCGATCTGCAAAGCCCCGGCGTCGAACTTGACCTGAGCTTTGATGGCTCGCCCGCTGATTCCGCCAAACGTCGCCTTGCCGACGTCGAGAGCGAGCACGACCCTATGCGGCAACTCAAAGCTGTCATTGGCCAACGCCGCCTTCCCGAACGTCGACAATGCATCGAGATCGAGTTCGGCTGCACGCACTTCCGCATCGAGATTGGCCGGACTCTTGTCCGAAGCCCAGGCGTAGGAGAGTTTGCCCTCGACGTTCTGATGATCCAGCGTGACCGCAAGCTGATCGACCGCGATTTGATCGCTCGCGATCGTGACAGCGCCGCGGGCGCTCAGAGTCCGGGTTTGCGCGGAAGGCTGATCGCCGCGGCCTTTCAGCCAAGCCAACAACGCATCGAGATCGGCCGACTCCAAAGCGGCAGGGCCGGTGAATGCAAGACCCTGCGGCGTTGCCTTGAGCCGGCCGCTCAGATTCACTTCGGTGACACCCGGCGCGCGCAGTTCCAGATCATTCAAGCTCCAGCCCGCGTCGTCAAAACGGATGTCGCCGTGCAGCGATTGCAGCGTGGTGCCGCCGACATTCATCGCATCGATGCCGACGTGAAGGTCGCCCGGTAGCGGCAGCTTGACCGGTGCCGCGTACTTTTCGACGAAGCTCTTGGCGATGAGCAAAGGCGGCCGGTGCGTAAGGTCAGGATCGGCAACAGCCCGATCGACATCAATCTGCAGCGCCGAGATCGTCCCGGTGAATTGTGGGCGCGCGCCGAGCGTCAGGTCTGCTTGGCCGCTGAAATTGACTGCCCGCTCGTCCGGGCCGTATTGAATCGCGATGTCACGCACCGATGCCGAGGCCGGCGTCGCACTGAACTTGCCGCTCGCGTGCCACGGATCGTTCATCACCCGCTGGCCATTCGACAGTGTGGCGCCGACCGGACGCGCCAGCGCAAACGTGCCTTCGAGCTGAGGCATGCCATGATCAAAGCTGAGCGCGCCGTCGATGTCAGTCGTCAATGGGTGATTTGACGAGTCGACGCCCAGCCTGATTTTGAGACCGCCAGTCTCATCAGGCCGGCTGCTCGATATCCGATAGCCGTAGAGTTCGTCGCCGGCAACAAAGGCGCCCTCGCCCTTGAACTGGCCGTTAAACGAACGAATGTCGCCGTTGAACCCAAATTTCTCCAGCACGACTTGCGAACCGGACGCCGCATTGCTGAGAAGGACACGCCCATCCTCGATGTTGAGGCGGGAGATCGAAAGCGCTTCCGGACGCAACGACGGCCTAAGCGCGGGCCAGTTGACGGCGCCGGAGCGGTCAAGTCCGAGGCTGATCTGCGGCCCGATGACGTGCATTTCGGATGCGCGCACCTCGCCGCGCAGCAAAGGACCGAGACCGACTTCCAATTCAATCGTACCGGCGCGCACCAGCGGTTCGTGGCCGGCTTCGCCAACCTCAATGTTGTGCAGCTTCACAAGTGGCGTCGGCAGAATGCGCGCGTCGATCGTGCCGTTCACCCGAACGTTCAATCCAGTGAGCCGGCTCGCTTCCCGCTCGAAGGTCGAACGGTAATGGTTCCAGTCGACCACAAGCGGCGCGACCAGCGCGGTGACGAGCGCCAGGATGATCGCGATTGCCAGTCCGAGCAGCGTCGTCTGCACGGCGCCTCCGAGCGCCCTTGATTGGCCGAATGTGGTCTGCGCGCGCCGCCGAATCCTAAAGCAGGCCTAAAGGGAATGCACGCTTTCAACGTCCATTTCGGCCGAGTTCGGGGCGATTCTGTGTCGCGTTTTCACGCTTCAGAAACTTACGATCTTGCCGGGGTTCAAGATGCCCAGCGGGTCGAGCGCCCGCTTGATCGCAGCCATGACTTCGAGCGCGGCGCCGCCGTGTTCGGCCTTGAGGTATTTCATCTTGCCTTGGCCGACGCCATGCTCACCCGTACAGGTCCCGTCCATGGCCAACGCCCGCTCGACGAGGCGCTCCAGGAAGGCTTTGGCGCGGCCGATTTCCTCATCGTCTTCGAGGTCCACCATCAGAGTGAGGTGGAAATTGCCATCGCCAACGTGGCCCAGGATCGGCGCCAGTAAGCGGCTTGCTGAGATGTCGCGTTGCGTTTCGCTCACGCATTCGGCAAGCCGCGAGATCGGCACGCAGACGTCGGTTGCGATCGCGTGCGCTCCAGGACGAAGCCCTCGGCCCGCCCAATAGGCATCATGACGCGCCTGCCAGAGCTTCGATCGATCCTCGGCCCGCGTCGCCCAATCGAACGGCCCGCCGCCGAGCTCCTGCGCGATCTCGGCAAAGCGCGTGGCCTGTTCGGCGACGCTCGCGTCGGTGCCGTGAAACTCCAGAAACAACACCGGCGTCTCGGGCAGCGTCAGCTTGGAGTAGATGTTGGACGCCCGCACTTGAAGCGCATCGAGCAGTTCGATCCTGGCCACCGGAATACCCGACTGGATCGTGAGAATGGTCGCATTGCACGCCGCCTCGACAGAAGGAAACGGACAGACGCCGGACGAAATCGATTCCGGGATGCCGGACAAGCGCAGCGTCAGCTCGGTGATGATGCCAAGCGTACCTTCGGAACCGACCATCAGGCGCGTGAGATCGTAGCCGGAGGCCGATTTCTTGGCGCGGCGCGACGTCGTCATCACCTCGCCATTGGCGAGCACGACTTTGAGCGCGAGCACGTTGTCCTTCATCGTGCCGTAGCGAACCGCATTGGTGCCGGAACAGCGAGTCGCCGCCATGCCGCCGAGCGACGCGTCGGCGCCTGGATCGATCGGAAAGAAGACGCCTTGATCGCGCAGTTGCTCGTTGAGCTGCTTGCGCGTAACGCCGGGCTCGACCACGCAATCGAGATCCTCGGCGTGAACCGCGATGAGGCGATTCATGTCGCGGAAATCGACCGATATGCCGCCCTGCGGCGCGTTGATCTGGCCTTCGAGTGATGTGCCGGTGCCGAATGCGATGATCGGCACGCGCCCGGCCGCGCACAGCCGCACGACTTTTTGCACATCCTCGGTCGTTTGCGGGAAGACCACGGCATCCGGCGGCTGGTTCTCGATCCAGGTGAGCGTGTTGGCGTGCTGCTCGCGCACCGCCTGGGAGGTGACGAGCCGATTGCCGAACTCAGCGGCAAGCGCGGCAATAACGGTATCGACCGCCTTGCGCTCGCGCTCATCCCGTGCCCTCACCTCCAGCATCGCCATCGCGTTTCCTCTATCCCAGTCAGCGTGACCGTCGCTAGTCCTCGGGTTTGAATCCCGACGCCTTGACGGCTGGGCCCCACAGCTCGGAATCGGACTTCACGATCTGCGCAAATTCTTCCGGCGATGTGCCGGTCGGCTGCAAGCCGAACGACAGCATGCGATCCCTCACATCGGGCGACTGCACGGCGTCGACGATGATTTTGTTCAACCGCATGATAGTCTCGGGCGGTGTCTTGGCCGGCGCAAACATGCCGTACCAGCCGGTGGCGACGAGGTCATAGCCGGCTTCGCGGAACGTCGGCACGTCGGGCAGGAAAGGCGAACGCGCTTTGCCCGACGTCGCCAATACGCGGATGCGCCCGGCCTTTGCCATCGGCACCAGATCGGCCGTGGTCGTGACGATCATGGGGACATGGCCAGCGACCACGTCGGTTAATCCGGCAGCAGAGCCGCGATAAGGCACGTGGCGCAAATCGAGCTTGATGGCCCGGCCGAACATGGCGCCCAGGAAGTGCGGCAACGATCCAGCGGCCGGAATGGCATAATTGGCCTCGGTGGGATGGGCCTTGAGCCAGTCGACCAGGTCCTTCAGCGACTTGGCGTCGACCGCCGGCCCGACGGCGATGCCGAAATCGAAGGTTCCCAATTCGCCGAGTGCGGCAAAATCCTTGATCGGGTCGTAATCCAGTTTGGCGTAGACGTGCTGATAGACCGACATTGGCGCGATCGGCGTGAGCAGGAGCGTGCTGCCGTCCGGCGTCGAGGCTTTCACGTCGTTGACGCCGATGCGGCCGGCCGCGCCGGTGCGGTCCTCGACGATCACCGGGTGGTTGAGCGCGCTTTGCATCTTGTCGGCGATCAGCCGCGCCAGCGCATCGCCGGAGCCGCCAGCCGCGAAGGGAAAAATGATACGGATCGGCTGTTCGAGCGTCTGCGCCTGCAGCGCGATGGTCGACAGCAACACGGCGATCGCCGCAAGCGCGGCGCGCATGGCGTGAAAGCCCCGCATGATCGTTCCTCCGCAACCGGCCCGCAGCCGCTCAAGCGATTTTATTGCGGGCATTACTCCCGGTCGCGAGCATACCCGCTCCACAATTCGGCGGGAATGTCGCTTTCGTCCCAGACACCGATGAGAATGCCGCGGCGCGCCGATTTGCCGCGCGCATTGCGGATTTGCTGCTCCGATCGCGTGGTCCGCTGCGAAAGACGCAAGCCCCACTGCGCCAACGCTTCCTCAAGGTGTCGGCGCGCATCCGCGCAAGCCGGGTCCGCGCCGCGGTCGGAGAGTTCCTCGGGATCGTCGGCAAGGTCGAACAGCATCGGCCGAAAACCAACGGCGTGGATCAACTTCCAGCGGCCGTCCGTGACCATGAAGAGCCGGGCATCGCGCGGCGCAACGCCGAGTTTCTCGGCCGCCGGCTGCATCGAATAATCATATTCGCTGATCGCGACATCGCGCCACGCCGCCGGCGCCCGGCCGCGAAGTATCGGCAGCAGCGAACGGCCTTCCAGCCGATGAGATTGCTGCGCCGGATCGGCGCCTAATGTCTCAAGAAAAGTCGGCGCGAGATCGATCGCTTCGACGAGCGCGTCGCAGACGCTGCCGCGCGCAGCGTCGGCATCCGGCGACGGATCGTAGATGATGAGCGGCACCTTGACTGAGGCGTCATGAAAGAAATCCTTGTCGCCAAGCCAGTGGTCGCCGAGATAATCGCCGTGATCCGACGTGAACACGATCATCGTGTTGTCGAGCAGCCCGCGCTCTTCCATGGTGCCGAACAGCACGCCCATCTGGTCGTCGATCTGTTTGATCAGCCCCATATAGACCGGGATGACTTCGGCGCGCACCTCGTCGCGTGAGAACACGCGGCTGACCCGGTGCTCCATGAAGGCGCGGAAGACCGGATGCGGCTCGGCGTGCTCGTTCTGCGAACGCACGGCGGGACTCACGTCGCCGGGTCCGTACATGTCGTTGTAGGGCGCCGGCGCGATGTAGGGCCAATGCGGCTTGATGTAGGAGAGATGCAGGCACCACGGCGTGTCGCCGGCTTCGTGCATGAAGTCGATGGCGCGGCGTGTCATGTAGGGCGTTTCGGAATCCTCTTCGCGCACGCGGGCGGGCTTGCGCGCATGCCGCATCGCCCAGCCTGACGCCAGGTGATTGCCTTCGCCGTCCGCCGCATTGGCCCAGTCGTGCCACGGATTGTCGCCCGCATAGCCTTTGTCATTGAGGTAGCGATTGTAGCGCGGCGCGCGCGGATCGAAGCGGCCGTCCGGTCCATAACCGTGCAGGCCGTCGTCGCGCTCGTAGGGCTCGAAGCCGCATTCGGCGACCCGCACGCCGATGATCGACTTCGGATCGATGCCGAGCCGCTGCATGCCCTCGACGTCGGCCTCCATGTGAGTTTTGCCGACCAGCGCCGTGCGCACGCCGAGCGGACGCAGGTAATCGCCGAGCGTCATCTCGCCGACCTTGAGCGGAAAGCCGTTCCACGACGCGCCGTGCGACTGCACGTAGCGGCCCGTATAGGTGCTCATGCGCGACGCGCCGCAGACCGGGGATTGCACATAGGCGCGGGTGAAGCGCACGCCGCGCGAGGCGAGCGCATCGATATGCGGTGTCGCAAGGCGCAGGTGTCCGTAGCAGGACAGATAGTCCCAGCGCAGTTGGTCGCACATGATGAAGAGGATGTTCTTCGGCTTGCTTGGCACGGCGCAACAATGTCCCGGATTGGCTTTTGCGGAGAGGCAACGACTAAGGTTAACACATCACGGGTGTGATGGAATTGATGCTTGCCAAATCGGCTCGTCTCAGGTGCATTGAGCGGCCCTGCGCCGGCCACACAGATCATGCTCGACCGCCTCGACCCCGAACCCGCCTTCTTCGCGCCCTTCGTCTCCTCGGTGATGCGGGTCGAGCCCGGCTGGATCGACTATAACGGCCATCTCAACATGGCCTATTACAACGTGCTGTTCGACCGCGCCGTCGACGAGGTCTACGAACTGCTCGGCCTCGGTCTCAGCTATGTCGAGACGACCAAACACTCCACCTTCACGGCCGAAGTGCACGTTCGCTATCTGCGCGAGCTTCTGGTCGATACGCCGGTCCGCGTGACGTTTCAGCTCCTCGGGTTCAACTCAAAGCGCATGCACTATTTCGAGCAGCTGTTTCACGCCGAGGAAGGCTGGCTGTCGGCCACGTCCGAGAACATGGCGCTCAATGTCAATATGGCGGTGAAGAAAACAGGCCCGTTTCCTGACAGCGTTATGGAGCGGCTCGCGCTGATGAAGGCGGCGCATGACAAGCTCCCCGCGCCCGACGGCGTCGGCCGCCGCATCGCGATGCCGCAAAGACCTTGAATTTTGGCCGGAGAGGGCTCTATGGTAGAAATTATCAAAGGATTTCTACCATGGGCACTCCACAGCTAAATATCAAGGACGCTGAGGCCACCCGGCTGGTCCGAGAACTTATTGAATTAACTGGAGAAACTCAGACCGAGGCGGTTCGCAAGGCGTTGCGTGAGCGCCTGGACCGCGAGAAGGCTGAGCGCGACGCCCGCGGCGCCCGCACCGCCGAGGAGAACCGCCGCGAGTTCGAACGAGTGTGGCCGGCAATTCGCAAAATCCAGGACAATGTGCGGCGGCGCGGCTTGTCGGACAAAATGCTCACCGATGAAGACCTCTATGACGAGCACGGGCTGCCGAAGTGAACGGCGACACGGTCGTCATCGATTCATCGGCCATCGTTGCAATCTATAAGTATGAAACGGACAGCGCTCGTCTCGTCGAACGAGTCACGTCCTTTAAGCGAAGGGTCATGTCGACAGCGACGTGGCTGGAATCGGCCATGGTTTGTGAAAGCGCATCTCCCGGCGGCGAGACGGACTTTGTCGGCATCGTTAGTGACCTCGGAATAGAAATCATTCCATTGAGCTTGGAACAAGCGAGCCTCGCATTTGAGGCTTTCAAACGCTTCGGCAAGGGACGCGGCGCGAAGGCGTCTTTGAATTTTGGTGACTGTTTCGCTTATGCGCTGGCTAAAGAGCTTGAAGCGCCGCTGCTATTCAAGGGCAACGATTTTGCCCACACCGACATCGTATCCGCCTGACGCATATCTTTGCCTGCACGCGAATTGACACGCCCGTCGTTTTCTCCGAAGCGTAGCGGCCATACGAGATCGGAATGGGGCGGGAAAACAAAATGTCATCGCTCTCAGGCGCACAAAACATGCCGCTATCGCGCGTCACCATTCGCGAGCATCGGATTCCGAGCGCGGATGCCAAGCCCTACATTGCCGTGCAGGGCCCGGACGGTCATCTTTGGTTCTGCGAGAGCGGCGCCTCGAAGATCGGCCGTTTTGATCCGGACCGCGCTACATTCACGGAGTTCGACCTCCCCACCAAAAGCGCCACTCCGATCGGCATTACGCCCGGCGCCGATTGCAATCTGTGGTTCGCCGAAAAATCCGCCAACAAGATCGGCCGCATCACGCCGCGCGGCGAGATCACCGAATTCGCGCTGCCGACGTCGAATGCGGGCCCCGACGGCATCATCCTCGGACCGGACGGTAATGTGTGGTTCTCCGAAACCGAGATAAGCCGCATCGGCCGCATCACGCCCGACGGCTGCATCAGCGAATTTGCCGACGGCATCACGCCGGGCTCGAAACCGCTCTCGATCGCGGTGCGCGACGGCGCGTTGTGGTTCAGCGAGGCCGCCGGCAACCGCGTCGGCCGTATCACGGTCGATGGCAAGGTCACAGAGTTTCCGATCCCCAGCCACGACAGCCAGCCGCGCGCCATGGTCACGCATCCTGACGGCACCATCTGGTTCGTGGAAACCAGCACCAATGCGCTCGGCCGCATCGATCGTGACGGCAGGATCACCGAGCATGCGGTGCCGACGCCGAATGCGTCGCTGCGCGGCGTGACGGTCGGCCGCGGCGGCGACCTCTGGTACACCGCGAACTTCGCCAACAAGATCGGCTGCATGGCACCGGACGGCACCGTGCGCGGCGAATACGACATCCCGACGCCGGGAAGCGGCGCGCGCTGCATCGCGGCGCTCGCCGACGGCAGACTGTTCTTTACGCAATACGATTCCGGGTCGATCGGAGAAGTCGTCATGCGCTGATCCGCACGCGGTCCGCCAAACAATAGTCGCCCCCGAGGGCGCCAAATTCAGGAAGGAAACACGATGAATTTCGGCATCAAGACACTTGTCCCCGTACTCGCTGCCGGCCTTGCGGCGGCATGGTCCGCGCCCGGCAACGCGCAAAACTATCCGAATAAACCGATCAAGATGATCGTGCCGATCTCGGTCGGTTCGATCACCGACGTCGCGGCACGCATGACGGCGCACGAGCTGGAGGCGCGGCTCGGCCAGCCGGTCGTCGTGATCAACAAACCGGGCGCCTCGATGGTGCTCGGCGGCAACGAATGCGCCAAGTCGGACCCGGACGGTTACACGCTTTGCGTGGTCAGTCCCGACACGATGTCGTTCAACCCGCTGACCATTCCCAATCTGCCCTACAATCCGGACAAGGACTTCGTGCCCGTCATCGACATGTATCACGTGATCGAGGGGCTGATGGTGCCGGCGGGCTCGCACATCAACTCGATCGACGAGCTGCGCGCCAAGGCGGTGGCGGAGCCGGGCAAGCTCAACTACGGCACGCTCGGCGAGCGCACCACCACCGATGCGTTTCGCCAATGGCTCGGCGACCACTGGAAAACCAGCTTCGTGGCGATCCCCTATAAGGGCGGCGCCGAGATCATTGCGGCGCTGCTCGGCAGACACCATCGACGTCACCAAAATCGGCGTCGGCAACATGACCAGCCAGTTGAAGGCGGGCAAGATCAAGGTGCTGGCGCTGCGCGCGTCGCACCGCTCGCCGGAGCTCCCCGATGTCCCGACCTTCGACGAAGCGGGCTTCGGCGCTTTCCCCGGCGGTCCGATCTTCTGGGGCCTGGTGGTTCCAACGGGCACGCCGGCTCCGATCGTCAAGCGCTTGCATGACGAATTGCTGGCGATTTTCCGCGGCCCCAAGTTCACCGACTTCGCCAACCAGAACTTCCTCGATCAGGTTGCCGGCTCGACCGAGGAATTCGCCACCTTCCTCAAGAAGGATCGCAAAGACGCGGCCGTGCTGGTCGACAAGTACATGAAGTAGGGGGAGCGCGGCTCGTCAATGCCGCGCGACCTCGTCAATGCCACGCGGCCTCGTCAATGCCGCACCCCGTGTTCCGATTCCGAAGTTCGCAAGCGGTTTGCGGCAAGCTCTCATGCGAACTTCGGGATCAAAGGGACACGGGCATATTATCGATTCTCGTGCGGTTTTTGGATTTGAAGTTCCTATATGAGGTTCCCGCTAGATCGCAGGAACTTCAAATCCACCGCACGAGGTGCCATGTTCTCCCCATGAGAATCAGTGGCATCGGGCGCATTGGCTGACACGCTTTGGCTGACCCTCTGAAGCGCATCGTCGAGCCTGCCGAACCGCCGGGGCCCGCCCCCGGCGGCATTGCCGCGCGCGCCCGCGCCGCGGCCGCAGGCGGCGCGCCCTATCTCGCCGGCCTCAATCCGGAACAGCGGCTCGCGGTCGAAACGCTGGACGGGCCGGTGCTGGTGCTGGCCGGCGCCGGAACCGGCAAGACGCGCGTGCTCACCATGCGCATCGCCCACATTCTCAGCCTCGGCCGCGCCCGGCCGGGCGAAATTCTCGCCGTCACCTTCACCAACAAGGCGGCGCGCGAGATGAAGCATCGCGTCGGCGAGATCGTCGGCGGCGTGGTCGAGGGCATGCCGTGGCTCGGCACGTTCCATTCGATCGGCGTGAAGATCCTGCGCCGGCACGCCGAGCTGGTCGGGCTGAAGCCCGACTTCACGATTCTCGACGTCGACGACCAGATCCGGCTGCTCAAGCAGCTACTGGAAGCCGAAAACATCGACGAGAAGCGCTGGCCGGCGCGCGTGCTGGCGATGCTGATCGACGGCTGGAAGAACCGCGGGCTGACGCCCGAGCAGGTGCCGCCGGGCGAAGCCGCCGTGTTCGCCAACGGCAAGGGCCTCAAGCTCTACAAGGCGTTTCAGGAGCGCCTGAAGATTCTCAACGCCGCCGATTTCGGCGATCTGCTGCTCGAATGCATCCGGCTGTTCCGCGAACACCCCGAAGTGCTGCGGCAGTATCAGGCGCGCTTCAAATTCATCCTGGTCGACGAATATCAGGACACCAACGTGGCGCAGTATCTGTGGCTGCGGCTGTTGGCGCAGCGGGCGAGCACGCAAATCACTTCTCCCCGCGTGCGGGGAGAAGTCGACGCGCGGAGCGCGGCGGCAAAGAGTGCACCCCTTCCCTCTCCCCTTGCGGGAGAGGGTGGTTCTGAGCGCAGCGAGGAACCGGGTGAGGGGTCCGGCATCACCGCACGCGCCAACCCCTCACCCGGCTCGGCCATTCCGGCCTCGCCACCCTCTCCCGCAAGGGGAGAGGGGAGAGATGCGCCACCGGCAAACCAAGCCAAAAACATCTGCTGTGTCGGCGACGACGACCAGTCGATCTACGGCTGGCGCGGCGCCGAGGTCGACAACATCCTGCGCTTCGAGCACGACTTCCCCGGCGCGACGGTGATCCGGCTGGAGCGCAATTACCGCTCGACCGGCCATATCCTCGCCGCCGCCTCCCACATCATCGCCCATAACGAAGGCCGGCTCGGCAAGACGCTGCGCACCGATGACGTGCTCGGCGAAAAAGTCACCGTCACCGGCTCCTGGGATTCCGAGGAGGAAGCCCGCGCCATCGGCGAGGAGATCGAGCAGCTGCAGCGCGCCGGCCACCCGCTCAACCAGATCGCCATCCTGGTGCGCGCCTCGTTCCAGATGCGCGAATTCGAAGACCGCTTCGTCACGCTCGGCCTGCCCTATCGGGTCATCGGCGGCCCGCGCTTTTACGAGCGCGCCGAAATCCGCGACGCGCTCGCCTATCTGCGCGTGGTCAATTCGCCGGCCGACGATCTCGCCTTCGAGCGCATCGTCAATGTGCCGAAGCGCGGCCTGGGCGACGCCACCGTGCAGCTTTTGCACGACCATGCCCGCAAGCGCCGCGTGCCGCTCACCGAAGCCGCCCGCGCCATGATCGAGACCGACGAGCTCAAGCCGAAGCCGCGCGGCGCGCTGCGCGGCGTGCTCGAAGCGTTCGACCGCTGGCGCAAGCAGCGCGATAGCCTGCCGCACAACGAGCTCGCCGAAATCATTCTCGACGAGTCCGGCTATACCGAGATGTGGCAGAAGGATCGCTCCGCCGATGCCGCCGGCCGCCTCGAAAACCTCAAAGAGCTGGTCCGCTCCATGGAGGAGTTCGAGAACCTGCAAGGTTTTCTCGAGCACATCTCGCTGGTGATGGACAACGAGAAGGGCGCCGACGCCGACGCGGTCAGCATCATGACCCTGCACTCGGCCAAGGGGCTCGAATTCGACACCGTGTTTCTCCCCGGCTGGGAGGAAGGCCTGTTTCCGCACCAGCGCACGCTCGACGACCAGGGCCGCGCCGGGCTCGAAGAGGAACGCCGCCTCGCCCATGTCGGCCTGACGCGCGCGCGCAAGCGGGCGAAAATCTATTTCGCCACCAACCGCCGCATGCACGGCCTGTGGCAGACCAACATTCCGTCGCGCTTTCTCGACGAGCTGCCGGAAGCGCACGTGGACGTCACCGAGGCGCAAGGGGGCTATGGCGGCTTCGGCGGATATGGCGGCTACGGCGCCTCGCGCTTCGACGCCACGACCGCGTTCGGCTCCAACTACACGACGCCCGGCTGGCAGCGCGCGCAATCGAAGAAATCCGGCGGCGGCTTTTCCGACAGCGGGACGAATTACGAAGCGGATACGAGCGGCGACGACACCTCGTCCCCATCGCCGTGGCGGGCCAGGGAGGAGGGTCGCGGCGCCCGGCAGCGCATCCCGCTCACCATCGAGGGCGAGCTGGTGGCGAAATCGACCGGCACCGTCTCCGCCTTCACGCTCGGCGACCGCGTCTTTCACCAGAAATTCGGCAACGGCAACGTCACCGCCATCGACGGCAACAAGCTCACCATCGCGTTCGACCGCGCCGGCGAAAAGCGCGTGGTGGATAGTTTTGTCGAGCGGGTGTGAGGGGCCACCTGTTGGAATGACCGGCTGGTTTACCGGCAGACCTGATCGCAATTGCTGCGCTTCGTTGTTCTCGTCGACCCAATCGCGCCGCCATAAAATTTGCAGTTCGGCCCGAGAGCGTCGGGGCCCTAATAGTCGTCCTCAAAGAGAATAGGAAAAAGAAGAACTCTAAAACTCTTTTTGTAGTCTACGACTGTGGACAGGAACTGCTGCAGTTCTGCAGGATTGCCCTCTTTTGGTTTGCCGATTTCATTCGCGCATATCGACAGAAATTTAGAATATTGATCTCTTATTTCATGACGGTTCCCATCGCCAAGAAACGGCTCAAGAGAATAGAAGGCAGAATTCATTCGCTCGGTTTGCACTAAAAAGTCTTGTTTGTTGCCCGCTTCGGCGGCGCCCACAACGTCCTCCAAGTCAATCATAAAATCAGAATAAGCTCGTTGTTTTGGTACGAAGCTAACCTCGCAGTGCTTGAGCGCCACTTGTTCGCGCGAAGAGGATCGCTGCAACCAAATCGTACTAAGAGTTGAAAACCCGACCAGCATTAGCGAAGCCAACGGAATTATAATTGAATTCCACTTTCGTGATCGAGCTTCTCGCTCCTCTGCAGCTGCGCGTCTTAGCCTTTCAATGTGCTGTAAGCCCCAATCAACGATTTCTATGGGGCTTTTGGGAGATTGATCTTCGACGCGAAATTGACTCCTGAAAACGTCCTCCCTGCTAAGTGAATCTATTGCCTCCCTCTGTTTGTCGTGATCACGAATCTCTACTATCCAATTTGGGCGGTTTTTGCCGCTTTTCATCAAATCCTTCCACGCATTCAGGCGTGAATTTAGAATCCCGAGCCTGAAAAGTTCTGGTCGACTACGCACTAATGCTTTGACGTCATATGTGTCAGGCAAATTCAAACGATGGGAGATACTCCTGTATGTCATGATTGGATTGTCGTCGTTGCACGACATGATCCAAACGCCCGACAAGATATCGAGGTCGTCCGTTTTTGCTATCGGGATACGGCCAATCATGCGCGGACGCTGTTAATGATTTCAAACGATGGACGACAAATCCCGTCAATCAATCCAAGGAACAGACCGGAAAGCCCTCCGTCGGGTAATGGTACGTCATACATCTTGTGGTTGCACGTATATTTTAGTATGATTTGGCTTAAGGTGTTTTGCCGAAATCAATCACCATCTACATCGATGCCAACGCCTGCCCAGCAAAGCCGAAAGTCTATCGCGCTCAAGGGCGCGGCTCTGAAAGTCCGTGTCATCAAAAACAGCCCCATCGCCGCCGCACGCGCCTGAGAGCATCGGGAACGGCCAAGGCACCTCGGCCGCATCCTTCGAGGGCCGCGGAGCCTGTCATCGGGCCGGCCACTCCGGGCCGGCCCCGCTGGCGGCCACCTCAGGATGACGGACAAGACTCAGCAGGACCGATATTATGCCGCCAAATCTGCTATGCTCAGCGCAGAGGGAACCATGGCCGCACGCTCCAAGGATATCGAGACCAAACTCGCCCCCGGCGACGCGCCGGTGCGAGCGGAGTACGAGCGCGACTTCTATTCCTGGCTGATCGAGCAGGCTCGCCTCATTCGCGAGGGCCGCTTCGATGCTCTCGATCGCGACAACCTTGCCGAGGAGATCGAATTGTTGGGCCGCGAGCAGTTCAACAAACTCGTCAGCGCGTTGCGCGTTGCGATGATGCACATGTTGAAATGGGATCATCAGCCTTCCGCGCGCTCGCGCTCGTGGCAGCTGTCCATCGAGGAGCAGCGTTTGGAAATTGCCGACGTGTTGGCGGACAATCCCGGTCTCAAACCGCGGGTCGGCGAGGCCATCGCCCGCGCCTATCGCCGTGCCCGCATTGAGGCGGCGAAGGAAACCGGGCTCGACGAGACGGCATTTCCGGCAGGCTGTCCCTATTCGTTCGACGATATCATCACGCGCACCATTTCGCTGTAAAACCGGACCGGATGCTCTCCGATCGAATGACATACCGATTGGGCGATACGCTCGGCTATCTATTCTGCCAGCTAGCCTTCAAGACCGGCTGCCGCGGCCCTTTCCATGGATGCGCGGGTCAAGCCCGCGCATGACGGCGACTGACCGAAACAGATAATGATCACCATCTGCGTCGATGACTGTCCGGTGAATCAGGAAGTCCATCGCGTCGCCGAACGTCGTTCGCTCAAGGGCTTCGAAAGTCTTTATTCTCGGCAACATCTCTCGACTTTCCACGACGATATCAGCCTACCCAAAACGTCATGGCCGGACTTGTTCCGGCCATCCACGTCTTTCTTCGCCCCACCAACAAGAGGGCGATGCGGCGGCGAGCATAAGCATGGTGCGTCTTCAGATCAGCGTGTCATACAAATCATCCCATTCCGGATTGGTGCCGTGAATCAAGCGCACCTTCCAGGCGCGCGGCCAGCGCTTGATCGTTTTTTCGCGCTGAATCGCGGATCGAATATCGTCAAAGCGCTCTGAATAAACCAATCGCTTCAGGCCGTGGCGTTTGGTAAATCCGTCAACAAGTCCCTCTCGATGTTCATAGGCTCGTCGAGGCAAGTTGCTCGTGACGCCGACGTACAAAACGCCGTCGCGATTATTGGTCATGAAATAGACCCAGCCGCCCGCCATTTTCAGATTAAAGCAAGACGTGGATGGCCGGGACAGGCCCGGCCATGACGGCTACTGATCGAAACAGATAATGATCACCCTCTCCATCGACGCCGACGCCTGCCCGGTGAAGCGGGAGGTCTATCGCGTCGCCGAGCGGCACGCGCTCACTAATAGCTCCGCCAGCGCTGTGCCGGGTAATAGGACGTGCCGCGGGGCGGCTGTCTGCTGGGCGCTGGCTGACCGTAGCCGGGTGAGCCAAACCAGCCGCCGCCCCAGGGGCGACCAAAATACCCGCCGTCATCCTGATCGCGCGCGATGTGCGTCGGCGAGGGCAAACGATTGGCGAAGCCCCCCTGCGGCTGGTTGTTCAGCACCACGACGAACTCGGTCCGATAGTTGGTTTCGCTGCTCAGCGGCTCATCCGAGATGGTGATGGAGGATAGCGGCCGTGCGGTGCGGCGCGATCCGGTCGAGCACCTCCTGCGGGAAGGTGATGCGGTCGAGCGCGTTCCTGGCTGTGTCGCCGTTGTCGATCGAGACTTCGGTCCAGCGCAGACCGCCCTCGGCGCGCGCCACCGCGGTGAAGATGTGCGTGCCGAGCGGCTTGTCGGGATTTTTGATCGTGACCGGGAACTCCTCGCTGAAGTCGTACAGCTCGCCGCCGTCCGGCCACTTCTTGTGGGTGTCGCGCCGCACGTAAAGCTTCTTCGTCGCGCGGCTGATGAAGATCGAGACCGGCTCGTTTGCGAGCTTCGCGTCCGTCGCGGCCTTCGCTGTCTCGACCCGCTTGGCCTCGGCCGCCTTGGCGGCGGCTTGCGCGGCCGCGACGGCGTCCTGTTTCGCTTTCAAGTCGGCTCTGGCGGCGTCGAGTTGCGGGCCCAGCGCGTCGGCTTTGGCGGCGGCCTTCTGTTTTGCGTCCTCGGCTGCCGCTTTGGCTTGGTCCGTCTTCCTCGGGTCGGCGTTGACGGCAGCAAGCATCTTCTCGGCGTGGGCGAGTTCGGCATCGGCGCGGGCCTTGAGCGACGCGAGATTGCGCACCACCGCAGGCGCAGCGGCAGCCGCACGCTTTGCCGGCGCGACAGCGGCCTTCGCGGCAGCGGCCGCCTTGGCGGCCTCGTCCGCATCGCCGGCCAGCGCTGCGGCGCGCGCCGGTATGGCATCGATCGCATCCTGCTTGGGCACGAACAGCGCCGGATCGGAAAACGCGACCGGCTCGGTGTCGGTTGGCGAGATGATCACCCGCATCCCCATCGGCGCCTTGTCGAACACCTTGGCGGCGAAATCGTAAGGCATGCGCACGCAGCCGTGCGAGGCCGCGTGGCCGGGCAACGGACCGCCGTGCAGCGCGATGCCGTTCCAGGTGATGCGCAGCATGTTCGGCATCCAGGCATCGTCGTAGAGGCTCGAATGGTGATCCTTGTTCTTCTCGATGACGGCGAACATCCCCGCTGGCGTCTCGCGTCCAGTCGTGCCGGTCGAGACCGGCGCGCGCAGGATCCAGCCGTCGGCGTCGTAGAAGGTCACCTGCTGGCTCTTGATCGACACGATGGCCATGATCGGCTCTGCCGCCGGGCGCGGGGCCGTCGCCTCGGTAGGGCGCGCAGGGCCGGCCTGCTTGGCGGCGGCGGGCGGCAACACCGTCAGCGCGGCCGCGGCTGCGAGCGTCACGGCGGCAGATGCGCGGAGACCCGCGGCGCGAACGCGGGTGGATCGCGCCGACGTCAATCTATTCGTCATTCCAGTCCTCGATTGAAGCGGGATTCCCCCGAACGAGGTCCACAGATTGACCCCGAAGTCTTGACATACGGTAGCGATTCTTGCGGCTTGCCGAAAGCGAGCCCGGCAATCGCATGTGGTAGTCGAATAGGATGATCTCCCTCTTCATCGACGCCGATGCCTGCCCGGTAAAGCAGGAGGTCTATCGCGTCGCCGAGCGCCACGCGCTCAAGGGCACGGCGCTGAAGGTCTTGGTCGTCAGCAACAGTCCGCCGAATTGACATTGATACCCCAATGGGGTACCTTTTCTGATGCGACGCAAGCCGGTTTCGGTGATCGAACTCCCCGGATACCGGCGGCGCGCGGACGAGCTGCTCAGCGCCGACGAGCAGGAGGCCATCGTCGATCTGATTGCTTATGAGCCGACCTGCGGCGATCTGATACCCGGCACCGGCGGATTGCGGAAAGTTCGCGTCGGGCGCGG
This sequence comes from uncultured Alphaproteobacteria bacterium, assembly GCA_963759705.1. Lineage (GTDB taxonomy): Bacteria > Pseudomonadota > Alphaproteobacteria > Rhizobiales > Xanthobacteraceae > BOG-931. The sequence goes on along the minus strand of CAVXAK010000019.1, from coordinate 362,323 downwards.
CGGCAGCGGCAAGCGAGGCGGCGCAAGGGCTATCTACTATTTTTACAACGCGGATTTTCCTGCGCTGATGGTGGCGCTCTACGCCAAGAACGAGAAAGCTGACGTGAGCCCGCGGGACAAGAAGAGGTTTGCGGCACTCGTGAAGGAGATCACGGATCAATGGCGAAGAAAGTGAAGAGCCGGCTGGCCGATGATATTTTCGCCAGCCTCAATGAGGCGCTGAAATATGCGCGTGGCGAGAAGGCCGACGTGATCGTGCATCGCGTCACGCCGCGCAAGTCCGACGCCCGCGAAGCCCGCATAAAACTCGGTCTGTCGCAGCGCGAATTCGCGTCGTTCATCGGCACCGCCGTGGGTACCGTCCGAAAGTGGGAGCTCGGCACACGCCGTCCGTCCGGCGCCGCGCGCACCTTGATCGAAGTCATTAGGATCGAACCGAAAGCGGTGCGCCGCGCGATTGCGAAGAGCAAGCCCGCGGCGTGAGGCCTATCGCCATCTATATCGACGCCGACGCCTGTCCGGTGAAGCAGGAGGTGTATCGCGTCGCCGAGCGCCACACGCTCAAGGGCACGGCGCTGAAAGTCTTGGTCGTCAGCAACAGTCCGATCGCGGTGCCGCGCGATGGTTTTGTCGAGAGAGTGGTCGTCGGCTCCGGCATGGACGAAGCCGACAACTGGATCGCCGAGCGCGCCGGGCGCGGCGACATCGTCATCACCGCCGACGTGCCGCTGGCGAGCCGCTGCGTGAAATCGGACGCCGACGTCATTGCACCGAACGGCCGGCCCTTCACCAAGGATTCGATCGGCATGACCTTGGCGACGCGCAACCTGATGGATTCGCTGCGCAGTTCAGGCGAGATCACCGGCGGCCCCAAGCCGTTCGCGCCGCGCGACCGCTCGGCATTTCTCTCGGCGCTCGATCAGGCCATCGTGCGGCTGACGCGTGCCGGGTTCGGCAAACCGCAAGACCTTCGCACCTCATCCTGAGGCGCTCGGCGCGAAGCGCCGAGCCTCGAAGGACGAGGCCCGCGCGCTTCGGCTTGCATCCTTCGAGGCTCGCTTCGCTCGCTCCTCAGGATGAGGCCCGCGGTAGCGCCGCTCAGCACGAGCGCATCGGCTTCCCGGATCGCCGCCGCGCGAGACGTTTGATCTCGGTCCAATCACCCTTGATCAGCGCCTCTTTCTTGGCGCGGCTCCATCCTTTGATTTTCCGCTCCACTGCAATCGCGTCGGTGATCCGGTCAAAATAATCGGACCAGACCAAGTAAACCGGGCGACGCGTGGAGGTGTAGCCCGGATAGGCGCCTGATTGATGCTCCGCGATGCGGGGACCCAAGTCTTCATTGCGAGCGCTGCCAACATAATACGAGCCGTCCGCGCAACGCAGCATGTAAACGAATGCGCCCATTTCTCTACATTAGCCGGAAACCGGCCCTCGTCCTGAGGCGCTCGGTGCGAAGCGCCGAGCCTCGAAGGATGCAGCCTGAACGCCGGGGCCTCGCCCTTCGAGGCTCGGCGCAGCGCAGAGATGCACCCAAGCTGTGCCGGCCCATGCGCCGAGCGCCTCAGGGTGAGGTAAAGCGATGCCGTCGCATTTTCATTGACAATAATCACTGTTTCGGTTACACGTACCAATAGCGAATCTCGCTCCTGTGAAGGACGCTGGCCGGTGACGCCGGTTTGGCGGAGCGAGTGCGGTGCCCGCGGGCGTTGGGCTCGTCACCCTCGCACTCGGGCGGCTCAGGCATCATGCCTGCCGGCACTATGACCGGCGCGCGAGGTGCATCGCTGGAACTGGGCGCGGCGTTGGCGGGGGCAACCCGCCGCGTTTGGCGCCGCCGTCCACGAAGCCTGGCCTGAGCTGAGCCTTTGGGATGAATAGTCCCTTGGGCAAGAACCGCGGTGGAACGCCGAGAGGCGTGCGCCCCCGAAAGACGCAGCGCCGCGCCGCAAGGTGCGGAGGATGGAACTGCGCCTTTCGGCGTTCCGCTTCCTTTTTTGCTTTCGTCCGTGCGCCGCGATGATCGTGACCAAACCGGCCCCACCGCCGGTAAAGTCTGACGAAGATCACGCGCGGCGAAGTTTGCAAAACTCGGATGCGACCGCATCGCGAGAACGATTTCTCTTTTCCTCCCCCGCAACGCGGGGGAGGGGACCGCGCGAATGCGCGGTGGAAGGGGCGGCGTCGCTATCGCTCCTCGATCTGAAAGGCCTCGCCGTGATGAACGGCGTGGCATGAGATACGGCAATCGCGCCTGAAAGAAACTCTTGCGCTAGATCAATGTCTGGCGCGCCCAAGCGGGTTCTGCTGACACAACTAACAGGAGGCCACCATGTCTACTGCGAAAGCCGTTACGGCAAATGCGCCTTCGCGCCGCCGCGCCAAACCGGGCGCCAAACGGGGCGGGCGGTTTTTCCATATCGAGGTGCGGCCGTCGAAGGAGTTCATCGCCTTCCGCGTGCAAGACGTCGGCGAGCCGGGCGGCGTCGAGCGCGTCGCCGGCCAGCGCGCCAGCGGCTTGTGGGACACAGCGAAATGGCTGATGGAAAAAACGCACGCCCATGTCGAAGACGGCCGGCTCGTACCCGACAGCGATGAGGCGCGCCAATTGTTCAGGAGCATCGGCTCGGCGCCTGTCCATATCGTCGGCGACCGCTTCAGCGCCAAGCCGCGGCGCAATATTCCCGAAGCCGAGAAGCCAACGCCGGCGATGCGCCGGGCGCAGCTCGCCAACATCAAGAAAGCACAGGCCGCGCAACGCAAACGCCGCGCGGCGCGCGCCGGAACGAAACGCAGCCGCAAGGCTTGAGACGGCAAGCGGGAGCACGCCAACCTGAGCACGGAGACCCCGCCATGATCCGCAAGCTCCCGTCCGGCAAGTACCGTCTCTATTCGCGCAAGAAAAATCCGAAGACCGGCAAGCGGCGCAATCTCGGCACCTTCGACAGCCGCGCCGCCGCCGAGCGCCACGAGCGCGCCGTGCAGTATTTCAAACGGCACTGACCGCCGCGCGCAGCGCCCGGGAAGCGCCGCCGTTTAGCACGCAAACGTGAATAGCGCCGGCGTATCCCGCCGCATTTCATTCACCATTCCGCCCCCCAGGCGCTGCTAAGGTATAGTTGAACTGAACCAATCGTTCGCCTGAGACTTCCAATACACGGGCCGCTCCCGGCCCATTCCCATCAGGTGTTCAGCCATGCGTTCCGTTACCCTTCTCCCCGCCTCGCTTCTCGCCGCGGCGCTGGCGCTGCCGCTTTCATCGCCTTCGTGGGCCAATATCGTCGTGAGCATCGACAAGAACGCGCAGCGCATGTCGGTTTCGGTCGACGGCACGCCGCGTTACGACTGGCCGGTGTCAACAGGCCGGCCGGGCTACGACACCCCGAACGGCAGCTTCAAGCCGAACCGCATGGACGCCGACCACCTGTCCCAGGAATGGGACAACGCGCCGATGCCGCATGCGATCTTCTTCGATCTGCACGGCCACGCCATCCACGGCTTTTTCGATGTGAAGCACCTCGGCCTTGCGGTGTCGCATGGCTGCGTGCGGCTGTCGCCGGACCATGCCGCGACGCTGTTCGACCTGGTGAAAGCCGAAGGCATGGCGAACACGAGCGTGACCGTATCGGGGCAGACCCCGGCGGGCGGACCGGCGATGGCGCGGCGGCGCGCGCCGACGAACGAAGCCGCCGTGACCCAGCCGATGCAGATCGCGCCGGCTTACGGCCAACCGGCCTACGGGCAGCCTGCCTATGGCCAGCCCGCCTACGCGCAACCCGGTTATGCGCAGTCCGGCTATGGTCAACCGGCATACGGTCAGGCTTATGCGGGCCAGACCTATTACCGGCAACCCTATTCCGGTCAGCCTTACGCCCAGCCTGGCTTTCCGCCCCAGCCGCCGCCGGCCTATTACGGCCGACCCTACTGAGCGCGCCGTCTCGTTACGGCAAGCCATCATGGAATAGACGTCGGGCGTCCGCTGTTCACCCAGCGGACGCAAGTTCTACCGGGAGGACAATTTATGTCGATCGTTCATCGCTTCGGCTTCGCCGCGCTCGCCTGTGCGCTTGCAGCGCCGTTACCGGCTAAGGCGGCGCTCATCATGCACAAGGACTTGTCTTTGGACGTCGCCAAGACGATTGCGGAAGGCACGATTGCAGCCTGCGCGGCCAAAGGCTATCCGGAATCGGCCGTGGTCGTCGACCGCGACGGCGAGACCGTCGTCGCCATGCGCGGCGACGATGCTTCGCCGCACACGGTGGAGAACGCGCGGCGCAAGGCCTATACGGCGATGACGTTCAAGCAGCCAACGGCGGAATACGTCAAGAAGCTGCAGGACCCCAAGTCGGTTGCCCACCAGCAAGTGACCTTGCCGAACGTGATTGCGATTCCGGGCGGCGTCCCGATCAAAGCCGGCAACCAAGTCATCGGCGGCATCGGCGCCTCGGGTTCGCCCGGCTTCGACGACGATTGCGTCAATGCCGGACTCGACAAGGTCAAGGACCAGCTTCAGTAGCCGGCCGTCACATCGGCTTCTGAAACTTCAGCACGAAATTATCGACCGGTCCGGTCGGCTTGTAGGTGACGAAGTCGCGCGTGTCGCTGGGAGCGCGCCAGAAATTGCCCTCGGCGACGAGCTTGAAGCCGGCCGCCTCGATTTCCTTGCGCAGCGTGCTTTCCTCGATCCGATGCAGCGTCTTGACGACGGAAACTCCGTCGCCGGCCTTGGCGGAATGATCGGCGATCACCAGATAGCCGCCGGGCTTGAGCGCCGCGAACATCTTGCGGTCCATCGCGGCGCGATCGACGTTCATGTATCCCGTGTCGTGGTAGTAAAAGAGAAACGTGATCAGATCGAGATCATGCACATCCGGCGGGACCGGATCGTCGAACGGCCGCCACAGCGCGACGGCGTCTTTCATCGCCGGAGTTCTTCATGCGCGCTTCGAGGGCCGCCTTCGCCTTCTCGTTGGCATCTTCCGGATATTGTCCATAGACGACGCCGTTCGGCGCCACCGCGCGCGCCATCAACTCGGTGCTGTAGCCGCCGCCGGCGCCCATATCGAGCACCTTCATGCCGGGGCGCACGCCCGTGAAGGCGAGAAGGGGCGACGGATCGCGGCGCTTGTCGGCCTGCCGATCCGCATCGCTACGGTCCGGCGCGGCGAGGATGGCGGCGTAATCAGGCGCGGCTTGCGCCCGAGCCTGGCCGGCTGTGAAACTGGCCATGAAACAGGCGGCAAGCCCCAACGCCGCGGCCGTGAAATATCTGCGCTCGCATGTCCCGATCATCGTTCTCTCCCGGCAAATGCATAAAGCTGAAGCGTGACGGTTGTAGCACCGAGTGGCGGCTGCCGTCCTCACGCGGCGCTCACATCATCGTCACCGCGTTTGTCGTTCTTCATTCAGGCTTGATCCCGATCTTTGCAACCAGCTCCTTGACGGCAGGCACCTCCGCGGCGACTCGCGCCGCAAGCTCCGCCGACGTGCCGCCGACAACCTCGAAACCGGCGCGGCGCGCCAGCTCGCGCACGGTCGGATCCGTCATCGCCTTGTGACTTTCGTGTTCGAGCAGAGTGACGATCTCTGGCGGCGTTCCAGCCGGCGCGAACAGCGCGTTGAAGGTGTCCGACACGAAGCCCGGATAACCCTGCTCGATCATCGTCGGCACATCGGGCAGCGAGAACCAGCGATGCGCTCCGGTGACGGCGAGCGCCGTCAGTTTGCCGTCCTTGATGAACGGCTCCGCCGCCGACAGCGCAACCGATCCGACCTGCACGGTGCCGTCGAGCACGGCGAGCGTCGCCGGACCGGCCCCGCGATAAGGCACATGCACCATCTGGATGCCGGCCCGCAGCTTGAGTTGCTCGCCGGTGAGATGCGATTTGGTGCCGGCCCCGGGACTCGCATAATTGAACGCGCCGGGCGCCGCTTTGGCGCGCGCGACCAGATCGGCGATCGTCTTGATCCCGGAATCGGCGCGCACGACGATGACATTGGGCGCATTGACGAGTTCCGAGATCGGCACGAAGTCCTTGAATGGATCGTACGGAAGATGCGCGAACAGCGCCGGATTGACGGCGATGGCGGTCGAGGTGAGGAGGAGCGTGTAACCGTCGGGCGTCGCCCGCGCCGCCACGCCCATGCCGATATTGCCGGCGGCGCCGCCGCGATTGTCGACGATGACCGATTGACCGAGCGATTTCTGGAACGCGGCCGAGATAATTCGGGCGATGATGTCGGTCGGACCGCCGGGCGCAAACGGCACGATCAGGGTGATGTTGCGATCGGGATAAGCCGCCTGCGCGGTCGTCGCGGCAAGGCACACCAACATGACGCCGCAGAGCGCCCTTAATCGGAGCATCGCAACCCTCCCCTTTTCACGGTCGCCGTTTTCGTATGACATCGGGCTTTCGCATGACATGCCGGTCGAGGCAAGCCGGTCGGGGAGGAGCGAGCGTTGACGACTTTGCGTGAACTGATTTCCGGAAACGAGCTGATCGTCGCACCCGTGGCGCTCAATCCCATCATGGCGCGGCTTGCGGAAGCGTCGGGCTTTAAGGCGATCTATCTCAGCGGCGGCTCGCTCGGCTGGTACAAGTGCGTCACCGAAGCCAACATCAGCATGACGGAGCTGGCGCAGGTCGCCGTCGACATGCGCGCTGCGTGCAAGCTGCCGATCGTGCTCGACGCCGGCGGCGGTTTTGGCGATCCGGTGCACCTGCATCGTACGATTGCGCTGACCGAAGCCGCCGGCTTTGCCGCCATCGAGATCGAAGATCAGCTTCTGCCGCGCCGCTTCGAGCATCACGCCGGCATCGATCATCTCGTGCCGACGGAGTTCATGTTGAAAAAGCTCAGCGAAGCACTGGCCGCGCGGACCGACCCGAACCTCGTTATCGTGGCGCGGACCAACGCGCGCCGCGTCGGCGGTCTCGATGACGCGCTTCGCCGCGGCGAAGCGTTTCACAAGGCGGGCGCCGACATGCTGTTCATCTACACGCGAAACGCCGAAGAGCTGCGCATCGTCGGCGAACGCCTGCCGCCGCCGCTGATGACATTTGCGCCTCCGGACGGCTTTGCCGAGTTTCCGATGTCGCCCCGCGATCTCGCTGCCCTCGGCTTCCGCCTCGCGGCGTCGTCCGGAACGGCATTTGCCGCCCTGCACAAGGCGGTGAAGCAATCCTACGAATGCCTGGCGCAGGGTAAGCTCGACCCATTCTTGGGGCGCGGCGGCGCCGAGAAGGAAATGAAAGCGGCGCAGGAGACGTGCGACTTCCCGCGGTTCCTCGACATCGAACGGCGCACCATGAAAGGCTAGAGCGAGGGTGCACGAAATGAGCTTACCAGTTCAGCGTCAACTCCGTCCCCCCTTGTGGGGGAGGGTGGGGAGGGGGGTCCTGAGGCGAAGCCCGGTGGACGACGCACGCGCGCCACCTCCCGACCCCCACCCCTAACCCCTCCCCACAAGGGGGAGGGGAACTTGCTCCGGCAAGTTCTCTGCTCTTGCGTCATCGTGTTGCTAGCGTGCCTTGCACCCGCCTCGGCCCAGTCGCAGGATTTCTACGCCGGCAAGCAAATCACCCTGCTGTGCGGTGCCGCCGTCGGCGGCGGCTACGATCAACTGGCGCGGCTGATGGCGCGGCATCTCGGCCGTCTCACGCCGGGAAACCCGACCGTGATCGTGCAAAACATGCCGGCGGCCGGAAGCCTGGCGGCGGCAAATTACATCTACAATACCGCACCGCGTGACGGCACCGTCATCGCGCTCATCCAGCGCTCGCTGCTGTTCACCAAACTGACCAACCCGGACGGCGTCCGCTTTGAGCTCGACAAGCTGAACTGGCTCGGCAGTCTCTCGAGCGAAGTCGGCCTGTCGCTCGCATGGTCGACGGCGCCCGTTCACTCGATCCAGGACCTGTTTCACAAGGAACTCATCGTCGGCGCGCATACCGGCGTCGATCCGGACACGACGCCGCGGCTCTATAACGCGTTCCTCGGCACCAAATTCAAAATCATCACCGGGTATAGCGGCACGGCAGACATCGCCTTGGCCATGGAGCGCGGCGAGGTTCAAGGCATCGGCGACTGGTCATGGTCGAGCCTCAAGAAGCAGAAGCCCGACTGGATACGCGACCACAAGGTCACGCTGCTGGTGCAAGGCGCATTGCGGAAGGATCCGGAATTGCCGGACGTGCCTTTGGCGCTCGACTTCGCCAAGACCGCCATGGCCCGCAAGGTCCTCAGTCTCTACTTCACGCAGAAGCAAATGGCCCGGCCGGTGATCGCGCCGCCGGGCATTCCAGCGAAAACCCTCGCGACGCTGCGGACGGCCTTTGCCGCGCTGGCCACGGACAAGGATTTTTTGGCCGACGCGGAGCGTTCAAACCTCGAAGTTTCGCCGAGCTCCGGCGCCATTGTCGATCAGATCATCGCGCAGATCGCCACCACCGCGCCAGACGTGATGCAGCAATACGCCCATGCGATCGCGCAGTCCGCACCATCGCGGTGACATCCATTCACAGCGGTCCGATGAATTTCCGCACGGCGGCCACGAGGCCGTCAGGGTCCTGGTAAGGGACATCGTGCTGGGAATTGACGGTTGCCCATTGGATGTTCGGATAATCGCGCTGCATCGGCTCGAGAATCTCCGGCGGCCAACGATCCGAACGCAAGCCGCGTATGACCAGGATCGGGCATTTGACGTCCGCCAGAAGCTGCCATGCCGCGCGCACCGGCTTTCCGGCGTCCGCACCTTGCGGCACCATATTTTCGAAATCCGGATCGCGCCGGAGCATGAACCCGCCATCGACACTCGCGAGCGCCCGCTCGGCGCGCTCGCGGTCACCCGCAATACGCGGCGGGTTCTTGAGCTTGGCAAAATGCGCCATCGCCGCATCGACCGAGGGAAATATCATCGGCTTGTTTCCGGTCGACGCGCGCGGACCGCCTTCATCGCGGGTCATGGCGCTGTCGACGACCACGAGGGCCGAGATTTTGTCCGGGTAATTGGCGGCAAAGGCGATCGACAGCCTGCCGGACGACGAATGCCCGACGATGACGGGTTTGTCCCAGCCCAGTTTGCCGATCACCGCGAGCATGTCGCGCATCTGCGCCTCGGCCGAATAGTTCTTGCTCGGGCTCCAGGTGGTTTCGCCGAAGCCGCGCTTGTCGTAGGTGGCGGTCTCGCGATCGCTCGCCAGCTTTCGGCAAATGCCGAGCCAGTCGTAGGAGTCGAAATAGTTCGAGCCGTGCATGCACAGGATCGGCGTGCGGCCGGGCGCGCCGAAGACCCGATAAAAGATGTCGACGTCGCCGGACGCCAGCCGTCCGGTCCGTTCGTTTTCGGTCATGGGCTGCTGCACTCACTTTGCCGGGCGATTTCATACCCACCATACGAGACGTGGCCGCATGGTACTGCGGGGCCTCAGCCCGCCACAAGGATGGCGGCGGCTGTTGACAGGGCCGGAAAATGTATCCGCATAAGCTGTGGAGGAGTTTGTGGAAACGTTGCGCATAAGACGTCGGACAACATTTGAAAAACATAGCGCGAAGCCACAATCCACCGTTGTGCGGTCTATTCTGTGAATGGCGTGTAGAAGCTCACAAGCGTCATAGGAATCAATGATTTCCGAAGTTCATCCCGGCTCGGGCACTCCCGTTGCCCGGTTCGAAACCGATGAAAAGACCGCGCGCCGCTTCGCTGACCTCGTGATCGAGAGCTTTGACGCCGATGATGTGGCCGTCGCCCTGGTGGATGCCGGCGGTGGGCATTGGCGTGTCGAAACCTATTTTCACGCAACCCCTGACGAGGACGCGCTGCGCGAATTGGCGGCGATCGCCGCGGGACCCGCGGCCGCCGACGCACTGCGTTTCGCGCATGTCGCCGCAAAGGATTGGGTCCGCGAAAGCCTTGCCGGACTCAAGCCGGTCCAGGCCGGCCGCTTCGTGGTTCACGGCGCGCACGACCGCAGCCGCGTGCCGTTCAACCGGATCGGCATCGAGATCGAGGCGGCGTTGGCGTTCGGAACCGGCCATCACGGCACGACGCGCGGCTGTCTGCTCGCGCTCGACCGCATGTGCAAAAACGGAGCAAGCCACACAAGTCGCCGCTCCCTAGGCGGAGGACTTGCACATCCTCGACCTCGGCACCGGCAGCGGGGTGCTGGCCATCGCGGCGGCGCGCGCCATGCGGCGACGCGTGCTCGCAACGGATAACGACACAAGCGCCGTGCGCGCGGCGCGCGACAATGTGCGGCTCAACCGCGCCGCGCCGATGATCGAAGTCGTCAAGGCAGACGGCGTTGCGGTACAAGCGATCCGCGCGCGTGCGCCATTCGATCTGGTGTTCGCCAATATCCTGCTGGGGCCGCTGCAGCGCTTCGCCTCACCGCTCGCGAAGCTTATCGCGCCCGGCGGCCGCATCGTTGTTTCGGGCGTCCTGACCGCACAGGCAAATGCCGCGATCGCTGCCTATCATGCGCTGTCGCTCGAACGGCGCATCGACCTCGATGGCTGGACAACGCTTGTTTTTGTCCGCCGGTCGCGGCCCCGCGCCAACGTTGCCCGCCGCCGCCCGGCCCCATAGATTGCAACCATGTTCGAAGCGCATTTCCAATCGTTCGAGGATCGCGGCGACCGCTCCGAAAGCGCGCCGCGGGTCGCTGCGTTGCGGGCGGAACTGGCGCGGCGCGGCCTCGACGGCTTCATCGTGCCGCGCGCCGACCGCTTCCAGAACGAGTACGTGCCGCCGTGCGCCGAACGGCTCGCGTGGCTGACCGGCTTCACCGGCTCCGCAGGTGCAGCGATCGTCTTGGCCGACCGCGCCGTCGTATTCGTCGACGGCCGTTATCTGGTGCAGGTGCGCGAGGAAATCGACAGCGCGGTTTTCACCGTCGAGCATCTGGTCGAACGGCCGCCGGCACTATGGATCGAAAGCAATCTGCCGGCCGGAGCGAAACTCGGCTATTCGCCCTGGCTGCACACTGTCGACGGCGCCGAACGGCTCGCCAAGGCCTGCGCGGCCGCCGGCGCAAGCCTTATTGCGGTCGACGACAATCCAATCGACGCGATCTGGACCGGACGGCCGCAACCGCCGCTCGGGCCGGTCGTGCCGCACGAGATGCGTTATGCCGGCGAAGACGCGGCGGCCAAGCTCGCGCGCATTCGCGCCGACATGGAGAAGCACGCCGCCGACGCGCTGGTGATTTCGGATCCCCATTCGGTGTCGTGGATGTTCAACATTCGCGGCAGCGACGTGCCCCACACGCCGGTGGTGCTGGCCTTCGCCATGGTGCCGAAGGAAGGACGGCCCGCGCTTTATGTCGATCTGCGCAAGCTCGGCGATGACATGCGTTCTCGCCTCGAGGAGATCGCCGATGTGCGCGCCAGCGCCGCCTTCGAACGCGATCTCGCGGCGTTGGGCAAGAACGGAAAAACCATGCGCCTCGATCCCGCCATCTGCCCCGAGGCGATCGCGCGGGTCGTCGTGGAAACCGGCGGCAAAGTCGCGCGCGGCAGCGATCCGATCGTGCCGATGAAGGCCGTGAAGAACGCCGTCGAGATCGCGGGGGCGCGCGCGGCACAAAAGCGCGACGGCGCGGCGGTGACACGCTTCCTCGCCTGGTTCGACCGCGAGGCGCCGCGCGGCAACCTGACCGAAATCGACACAGTCGAGGCGCTGGAGAGCTTTCGCCGCGATACCGGTCTCCTGAAGGACGTTTCCTTTCCAACCATCGCCGGCGCCGGCCCCGACGGCGCCATCGTGCATTATCGCGTCACGCGCAAGAGCAACCGGCGCATTCAGCCCGGCGAGCTTTTTCTGATCGATTCCGGCGGGCAATACGAGGACGGCACGACCGACATCACGCGCACTATTGCGGTTGGGACGCCGAACGCCGAGATGCAGAGAACCTTCACACTGGTGCTCAAGGGTCACATCGCGATTGCGCGCGCCGTGTTTCCGGACGGCACCACCGGCGCGCAGCTCGACACTTTGGCGCGGCAATTCCTTTGGCAGGCCGGTCTCGATTTCGATCACGGCACCGGCCATGGCGTCGGCAGCTATCTCTCGGTGCACGAAGGTCCGGCGCGCATCGCAAAGCTCGGCACCGCGCCGCTCAAGCGCGGCATGATTCTCTCGAACGAGCCCGGTTATTACCGCACCGACGCTTTCGGCATCCGCATCGAGAACCTCGTCCTGGTGAACGAGGCCGCGCCGGTCGCGGACGCGGAAAAGCCGCTCAACAGTTTCGAGACGCTGACGCTGGCGCCGATCGACCGCCGCCTGGTCGACGTCGCGCTGATGACCGCCGACGAGATCGCCTGGCTCGACGCCTACCACACCCGGGTGCGCGATACGCTCGGCCCGATGTTCGATGCGCAGACGCGGGCCTGGCTCATCATGGCGACGGCGCCACTCAGCCGGCGGTAATGAGCTTCGCCCATTCGTCCTCGGTGAGGACCTTCACTCCAAGTTTTTGCGCATCCGTGAGTTTGCTCCCGGCTTTGGGACCAGCGACGACATAATCGGTCTTCTTCGATACCGAGCCAGCCACTTTGGCCCCGAGACGCTCCGCGGATGCCTTGGCTTCCTCGCGGGTCATTTTTTCCAGCGTGCCGGTGAAGACTACTGTCTTGCCGGCGACGGCTGAATCCGTGCGCGGCTTCTCGGCGTCGCGAATGCGCACCTGCGCGGCCAGCCGCTCGATGCGCTCTCGATTATGCTTCTCGCGGAAATAGTCGCCCAGGCTCTCGATCACGGTGTCGCCGATCTGATCGAGCGCATCCATGTCCTGCTTGGTCTCTTCATCGTCTTTGGCGAGCTTGAGGCAGGCCTCATGGAAGGCGTCCCAGGTGCCGTAACCGCGCGCCAGCGCCGCCGCCGTCGTCTCGCCGACATGCCGGATGCCGAGTGCGTAGATGAAGCGCTCCAAGGGAACCTCGCGCCGGGCCGCGATGGCGCTGAACAGATTGCGGACCGAGGTCTCGCCGAAACCTTCGACCTCTTCCAAATGGATTTTCTTGTTGCGCTCTTCCAGCGTGAAAATATCGGCAGGCTCCTTGACCCATCCCTGGTCGTAGAAGAATTCGATCTGCTTTTCGCCGAGGCCGTCGATGTCGAAGGCGCGGCGCGAGACGAAGTGCTTGAGGTGCTCGATCGTCTGGTAGGGACAGGCCAATTCGCCGCTGCAGCGGGCGCGCGCTCCTTCCTCGCCGCCGGCGATGGTTTCGCGGACAACGTCGGTCTTGAGCGGGCACGGGCATTTCCTGGGAAACGCAAACGGCTTCGGGCCTCTCGGCTTGGTCTCGACCACGCCCAGGACCTGCGGGATCACATCGCCGGCACGCTGGATCGTCACCGTGTCGCCGACGCGAACGCCCAAACGCTTGATTTCCTCTTCGTTGTGCAACGTCGCGTTCTGCACCACGACGCCGCCGACTGTGACCGGTTCGAGCTTCGCCACCGGCGTGAGCGCGCCGGTGCGGCCGACCTGAATCTCGATGTCCCTGACGACCGTCGTCGCCTTCTCGGCCGGAAACTTGTGCGCGATCGCCCAGCGCGGAGAGCGCGACACGAAGCCGAGGCGTTGCTGCCAATCGAGGCGGTCGACCTTGTAGACAACGCCGTCGATATCGTAGTCGAGCGCGGCGCGCTGCGCCTCGATCTCGCGATGAAACTTCAGCAGCGCCTCAACCGATCGGCACGTCTTCGTCAGCGGGTTGGTCTTGAAGCCGCAGTGTTCGAACCACTTGATCATGCCGGATTGGGTCCCGGCCGGCATATCGCTCATCTCGCCCCAGCCGTAAGCGAAAAAGCCAAGCGGCCGCGACGCCGTGATCGACGCGTCGAGCTGACGCAACGAGCCGGCCGCGGTGTTGCGCGGATTGACATAGAGCGGTTTGCCGGCCTCTGCCTGTTTGCGGTTGAGTTCAAGAAAAGCCGCCTTGGTCATGTAGACTTCGCCGCGGACTTCGCACACGGCCGGCACGCCGCGTCCCTTGAGCTTGTGCGGAATGTCGCCCAGCGTTTTCACGTTGGCAGTCACATCCTCGCCTTCGCTGCCGTCACCGCGCGTCGCGCCGGTGACAAGCTCACCGTCCTCGTAGCGCAGCGACATCGACAGGCCGTCGATCTTCGGCTCGGCGCTGAACACGATCTCGTCATCGTCGGCAAGACGAAAGAAAGCGGCGGATTCGGCCGACGAAATCGACGACGTCCTCTTCGGCAAACGCATTGTCCAGCGAGAGCATCGGCACCGCGTGCCGAATCTTGGCAAAGCGCGTCGAAGGCGCGGCGCCGACGCGCTGCGATAAGCTTTCGAGCGTGCGCAGATCGGGAAACCGCGCTTCGATCGCGTCGTAGCGTTGCCGCAGATGATCGTAGGCGGCGTCCGAGATGGACGGCTTGTCCTCCTGATAATAGCGACGGTCATGTTCGGCGATTTCAGCCGCGAGCCTCGCGTGCTCGGCCTTCGCCTGCTTTTCAGTGAGGCTATCGACGGGTGCTTCAGTCTTCTCGCGTCGGGCCATGATGTATCGATATCAGCCCACCGCGGCGCGGATCAGGCGCTCGGCGGCGGCGCGGGCTTCGGCGGTAATCTCGGCGCCGGCGAGCATGCGGGCAATCTCCTCGCGACGGCGTTCGGCTTCGAGTTCGACGACGCGGGTCGCGACACGCCTGCCCTTGGCGAGCGCATCCTTGCTGATGAGGTAATGCCGGTCGGCGCGCGCCGCTACCTGCGGCGCGTGCGTCACGGCGATGACCTGCACGCCGGATGCGAGCCGCGCGAGCCGCACGCCGATGGCATCGGCGACCGCGCCGCCGACGCCGGTGTCGATTTCGTCGAAGATCAACGTCGGCGCCGAACCGCGATCGGCCAGCACGACTTTCAGAGCGAGCAGGAAACGGGCGAGTTCGCCGCCCGAGGCGATCTTCATCAGCGGACCCGGCCGGGTGCCCGGATTGGTGCGGACCCAAAACTCGATACGGTCGAGACCGTCAGGGCCTTCGTTCTCACTCTCGATCTGCGTCGAGAATTGCGCCCGTTCGAGCTTGAGCGGCTTGAGTTCAGCATTGACGGCCTTGGCGAGCTTCTGCGCGGCGCGGCGCCGGGCGGCCGAAAGCGACTGCGCCGCCTCCCGATAGCGCGCCACCGCGGCTTGCGCTTCCTTTTCCAGCACCGCCAGTCGCTCCGCGCCGGCGTCGATCAGCGCGAGGTCGCTCGCATACCGTTTGGCAAGTTCGGCGAGCTGATCGACCGGCACGTTGTACTTGCGCCCGGCGCCGCGCAACGCGAACAGCCGCTCCTCGATGCGCTCCAGCTCCTTCGGATCGTATTCGGCAACGCGCAACGCCTGTTCGAGATGGACGCGCGCCTCATCGAGCGCCGTCAGTGCCGCATCGATCGCCTTGACGACGGGCTCGATCAAGGCCGGCGCCTGCACCGCACGACGCTCGAGCCGGCGCACTGCGGTCGCAAGCGGCGGCGCGGCGGATTGCGGCCCCGTAACGCTGTCGTATGTCGTGCGCAAATCCTCGGAGACCTTTTCGGCCTGCATCATGGCGGTGCGGCACTCGGCAAGCGACGTTTCCTCGCCAACCTCCGGCGCGAGACGGCCAAGCTCTTCGACCGCGTGGCGGAGCCACTCGGCCTCGCGGTTGGCCCGCTCGACATCGGCGCGATGGGTCGCCACGGCCGCCTCGCGCTCGCGCCGCTCGTCCCACAGCCGCCGCACCGCGGCGGCGGCGTCTTCGATGCCGCCATAGGCGTCGAGCAGCGCGCGGTGCGTGGCCGCTTCGACGAAGGCGCGATCGTCATGCTGGCCGTGAATTTCAACCAAAGCGGCGCCGAGCGCGCGGAGCACCTGGACGCTCACCGGCTGATCGTTCACGAAGGCGCGGGTTCGGCCATCGGCGAATTGCACGCGCCGCACGATCAACTCGTCTTCCGAACCAAGATCGTTTTCGGCGAGTACGCGGCGCGCCGGATGATCTTTCGCCACATCGAAAGCCGCCGTCACCTGCCCCTGCTCGGCGCCCTCACGCACCAGCGCCGCCTCGCCGCGGGCGCCGAGCGCCAGCGCGAAGGCGTCAAGCAGGATCGACTTGCCAGCGCCGGTCTCGCCGGTGAGCGCGGCGAGGCCAGTCCCGAAATCGATATCCAGGCGATCGATCAGAACGATGTCGCGAATGGAAAGGCGAGCCAGCATGGCGATGTCGAGATTGATGCCGAGAGCTAAGTCCGGAATCGGAACGGACGCCGAATATTAACGGTTCCGCGCCCTCACGTCAGGCGTCAGTAGCACGCGCGCTCAGCCGAGACCCATCTTCTTGAAGGCGCGGCTGATCCACGACCCCTTGTTCTCGTTGGGCTCGCCGCCGGCGTTCTTTACGAGGTTATACGCGTCTTTGTACCAGGGACTGTCCGGGAAATTATGGCCAAGCACCGCCGCCGCAGTCTGCGCCTCATCAACGATACCGAGCGAAAGATACGCTTCGGTCAGCCGCTCCAGCGCTTCCTCGACGTGGCGCGTGGTCTGGTATTGCGTGACCACGACCTTGAACCGGTTGATGGCGCCGACAAAGTCGCGTTTGTTCATGTAATACCGGCCGACTTCCATTTCCTTGCCGGCGAGCTGATCGCGCGCCATGTCGATCTTCTTCTTGGCGCTGACGGCGTATTCGGAGTCGGGATATTTGCGCACCACCTCTTCGAGTGCGTTGATCGCCTTGTCGGCGCGCTGCTGATCGCGCGAAACGTCGAGGATCTGATCGTAATAGGAGGAACCGATCAGATATTGCGCATAGGCCGCGTCGGGGCTGCCGGGGTGCAGTGTCACGTAGCGCTTCGCCGAGTTGATGCAGTCCGGTATATTCCTGCGCCTGATAATTGGCGTAGGCCGACATCAGCAGCGCCTTGCGCGCCCAATCCGAATACGGATTCTCGCGATCGACCTCGTCGAATTTCTTCGCCGCGGCCTTGTAGTCCTGCTTATCGTTCAGCAGGAAAAGCCCTTCGTTGTAGACCTTGTCGGCAGGTTCGTCGGGGACGTAATCGTCGTCCTTGTTGAACATGCTGCAGTTGGCGAGCGGCACAACGACGAGCGCCAGCGCGGCCCAGCACGCCAACGCACGCAACCTGCTCCCGGACCTGCCCGATCCTCGTGACCGCAACTTCATGAGCGTGATTAGAGTTCCGTCCAGCCCGACCCAGCGCACTCCATGGCGCGCATCATGCGCATCGCGGCGAGCGCCCCGCACACCCAATGATAATATAGGAATTATGGCTGACAATCGGCCCGTATTAAGGCGGAGACGCCAAACGACTTAAGAGTCAGACGACTTAAGAGACGTCCGGACCGTAAGCTGGGGCCGCAAAACCCGTCGTCAGATCGGCGTGGCCGCGCGGTCGCCGCGCCGGCTCCGCAGGCATCTCGACATAGGCCCAGGCGGTGGTATCGGCCATCAAGGCGCTGAGCACGGCGTGATTGAGCTTATGGCCGCCGCGCACCGAACGGTAGGCGCCGATCAGCGGCGCGCCGGCAAGCGCCATGTCGCCGATGGCGTCGACGGCCTTGTGCCGCACGAATTCATCGGCAAATCGCACCCCCTCGGGATTGAGGACCCGATTCTCGGCGACGACGACCGTGTTCTCGAACGACGCCCCGAGCGCGTAGCCCGCACTCCACAGCTTCGCGACGTCGCGCATGAAGCCGAACGTCCGTGCCCGCGCGAGCTCGCGCCGGAACGCATCCGGCTCCACGTCAAGCGCGAAACTCTGGCGCCCGATCAACGGATGATCGAATTCGATCTCGGTTTCAATCCGCAGGCCGCGAAGATGCGGCCGTAACTCACCGTAGCAGCCGTTCTTGGTGACCCGCACCGGCTTGAGCACCTGGATGTAACGCCGCTGTGGCGATAGCGCGACGATGCCGACCTGATCGATTGCGGCAACGAACGGCGCGGCGCTGCCGTCCATGATCGGCACTTCGGGTCCGTCGACTTCAACGATGGCGTTATCGACACAGAGACCGTGCAACGCAGCAAGCACATGTTCGGTGGTCGAAACTGCAGGCCCGGCCCCGTCGCCCAGAACGGTGGCGAATTCGGTCGCGGTCACCGAACGGAAATTAGCTCTGAGTTCGCGGTCGCGTTGACCATCGAACCCGGACCGCACGAAGACAATGCCGGTATCAGCTTCGGCAGGATGCAGTGTCAGGGTAACTGGGGAGCCCGAATGAACACCAATTCCTGCAACGCTCGCGTGATCGCGCAACGTCGTCTGCCTGCCGGCATGCATGCCCCGCGTCATGCTTCGTCCCACACCTTATGGCCAACCTGCGCGAGCACCAGCGCTACGCTCACAGTTGTGGCCCACCCCACCTGAGGGAAATGCAGACTCAGCCTGCAAACTTCGGGGACACCACCCGCGACACTTATCCCCGATACGATCCCCTCTCGTGCCTTCAACCTTAACGGCGATGCAGCAAAACGCCAACTCACGCTTTCTTACCAAGTGTTACCTTTTTCCGGCCGCACTCTGGTCAGCAGCGTGCCCCAATACGAATTGCGACGAAGCACTCTGTCACAATTCCCCGCGCGGGCATTGCCTATTCGCGTAGCACGAAGACAAGTAATCGACACAGAACCTAACCTGCGGTAACGCTGTAAATTCAACGACTTCATTCAGAATTGAACGAATTTAACGCACCTCGGCGCCGGCCGGCACCCGGGATAAGCCTCGCCTGCGAGGCCCGCCTTCCGGGTGCGCCGAATCCAGCCCTCAGTTGGCCTGCCGGCGCAAGAATGCCGGGATGTCGAGTTGGTCCTCTTCACCAGGATTGTGCACAGGAGCTTGCCGCCCATGCTGGTCCAGGCCCTGCGGTGCAACACGCTTGGCGTATTCCGATACCGGCTCCGGCCGCGGATCGGCAACACGCGGCTGCGGCCGGCCGCTCAGTCGTTCGGCAGGCACCCGCGGAGCCGGCGTCGGTTCTTCCTTGTCTTGCTCACGGCGCCCCAATCCCACTGAGGCCAGCCGCTCCAGCAGCGACTTGCGCCGCTTGTCGGGATGTTCCTCCGAAGGAAGCTCACCCCGCCGGGCGCGAATTTCGTTTTGCGCCGGCACCGGCAGTTCGTCGATGCGCGGCATGCGCGGGCCACGCGGCGGCAGCCGCTCTGCCTGGGGTGGAATAAAAGCCGCCGGTTCCTGCACCTCTGGCCGGCTCGCGGCCGGATCGATGAACAGCGTGGGCTTTGGCGTGAGTGGCCGAAGCGTGACCTCTTCGCTCCCGGCGGGAGGAAGGATCGCGGCCGCAATGGCGGCCTTGGCCGCCGATTTGATCGACGCGTCGACCGAAGCCGGCGGTGCCTGCGGAATGGATGGCGCGGGCGGCACAGCCGCTGCTGGGACGGTCGGAACGGCTGGGCGAACCCCTTCCGTGCGCTCGATACGTTCCGCGATGCGTTGGTTTTCCGCGCGCAACCGCTGCGCGACCTCGGCAATGCGCGACTCCGCAGCCGGCAGCGTCGCGCGCTGGGCCGCCGCTTGATCGATGCCGGTCGCGACGACCGAAACACGGATGATCCCGTCGAGGCTCTCGTCGAAGGTCGCGCCGACGATAATGTTGGCGTCCTGGTCGACTTCCTCACGGATGCGCGTTGCCGCTTCATCGACCTCATAGAGCTTGAGATCGCGCCCGCCGGTGATCGAGATGAGGAGTCCCCGCGCGCCTTTCATCGACGCGTCGTCGATCAGCGGATTGGAGATCGCCGCCTCGGCCGCAGTCAGCGCGCGCTTGTCGCCTTCAGCTTCGCCGGTCCCCATCATAGCTTTGCCCATTTCGCGCATGACGGCGCGCACGTCGGCGAAGTCGAGATTGATGAGACCTTCCTTCACCATCAGGTCGGTGATGCAGGCGACGCCCGAATAGAGCACCTGGTCTGCCATGGCGAAGGCATCGGCGAACGTCGTCTTCTCGTTGGCGACGCGGAACAGATTCTGATTTGGGATGATCAGCAGCGTGTCGACGGACTTCTGCAGCTCCATGATGCCGCCATCGGCGATGCGCATGCGGCGCTGGCCCTCGAAGTGGAACGGCTTGGTGACCACCCCGACGGTCAGAATACCCTGCTCGCGGGCCACCTTGGCGATGACCGGCGCGGCGCCGGTTCCGGTGCCGCCGCCCATGCCCGCGGTGACGAACACCATGTGGGCGCCCAACAGGTGATCGCGGAGTTCATCGATCACTTCCTCCGCGGCGGCGCGGCCGACTTCCGGCTGCGAACCGGCGCCGAGGCCTTCCGTCACCTGCACGCCCATCTGAACGACACGCTCGGCCTTCGATGTGGTGAGCGCCTGCGCGTCGGTATTGGCGACCACAAAATCGACGCCCTGCAAGCCGGCATTGATCATGTTGTTGACGGCGTTACCACCGGCGCCGCCGACCCCGAACACTGTTATGCGCGGCTTAAGTTCACGGATGTCAGGAATATTCAGATTGATCGTCATGAGTGCCTCTTCTTTCTGGGGCGGGCGTTCGCGACGCCCGGCCCCGGCCGGTCCGCCACCGGCCGTTGTGATGTGCTGGCTTGCGCTCTGGGGGCCATCAGAAACTCTCGCGAAGCCATTGTCCGACCCGAGCGAAATATCCGCCCGTGCCTGTGGGGTACCGCCTACGCCGCGGTTCGAAATGTTCGAGATGCGCCGCCTGGGGATAGACCAAGAGGCCCGCCGCTACTGCGAAGGCCGCGCCCTTGGCGGCGTCCGGCAGCGCCGCGATGCCGAGCGGCCGGCCGATCCGCACCGGCCGGCCAAGAATACGAGCGGCCAGATCCGGCAGCCCAGTGAGTTGGCTCGCACCGCCGGTGAGGATCACGCGTCCGCGCGGCTCGGCCGCAAACGAACTGGCGGCGAGACGGTCGCGCACCATTTCGAGAACCTCTTCGACGCGCGGCTTGATGATGTGCACGAGCGTCGCTCGGGATACGAACTGCGCCTGTTCGCGGTCATCCTCGCTGATGGGCGGCACCGTGATCATGTCGCGCTCGTCCGATCCACCGATCAGCACACTGCCATAAAGCGTCTTGATTCGCTCGGCATCGGCGATGCGGGCGTTCAGTCCGCGCGCGATGTCCATCGTGACGTGCTGACCGCCCAGCGCGAAGCCTTCAAGATGCACGAAGCGGCCGCTGAGGAAGACCGCCATCGTCGTGGTACCGGCGCCCATGTCGACGACGGCAGCACCGAGATCGGATTCGTCGTCGGCAAGCACCGCGAGGCCGGCGACATAAGGGCTTGCGACCATGGCCTCGACAGCGAGATGGCAACGCTCGACCGCAAGCATCAGATTGCGCGCCGCGGCAACCTCCGTTGTCGCGACATGCATGTCGACGCCGAACGTCCCGCCGAGCATTCCGCGCGGATCGCGAATGCCGTTCGTGCCATCGATCGAATAGCCGACTGGAAGCGAATGCAGGACGGCACGGCCGTCGCGCGAAGAATGCCGGCTGCCAGCTGCGAGCACGCGCGCGATATCGCCATCGGAGACCGCCGAGCCGACGATGTCCACATCGGCGGCGAACAGTTCGCTCGCCAAGCGGCCTGCCGAGATCGACAGAACAACCGATTCGATTTCAACCTTTGCCATGCGCTCGGCGGTGTCGACGGCCTGGCGAATCGTTTCCTCGGCCTGCGCGAGGTTGACGACGCCGCCCGCCTTCATGCCGCGGGCGGCCGTATGGCCGAAGCCGACGACCTCGACCGAATGGCTGCGCCGCGTCAGGACCTGTTGGGGCGGATGCGGACGAAGCCGCGCGATCAGGCAGGCGACCTTGCTCGATCCGACGTCGAGCGCCGCGACGAGCGCGCTGCGGCGCGGCGAAATCGGCTTCATCTTCGGTGTCAGGCCGTAATGGAGGGCGCTCACGCGTCGCCTCCTTTTTTCTTTTTCTTGTCCTTGACCAGATCGTCGCGAGCCTGCGCCGCGGCCTCGGACAATTGTACGGTCACACGATCCGGCAGCCGCAGGTCGACCATATTGATGTCGCGCGACAAGAGCTTCTTGTCTCGATCCAGTGTGACCAGCCGCTCGAGCGCTTGATCGACATTGGTTTCCGGCAGCCGCACGTCGATGCCGTTTTTAAGCCGCAGGTTCCAGCGCCGATCCGCGACCAGGATCGAGGCCCGCAGGACAGAGCGAATGTCGGGATAACGATCGATGACGGCGAGAAACTCCTTCGCCTGGCGCTCGGCGCCTTTCCCGACCACAAGCGGCAAGCCGACGTAGCGATCTTCCACAAAAGGTTCGAGAACCGTGCCGTCGGCGGCGATGACGCTGAGGTGGCCGTCTTTCTGCCAGAGCGCAAAGGCCTGACGCTCGGTGATCGTGATCTGCAGGCGATTTGGATAGAGCTTGAGCACGGCCGCGTCGGCGATCCAGGGGTTCGCCATCAGCCGCGCGCGAGCTGCGTCGGCATCAAGAAACAGCAGCGAGGCGCGTCCCGTTACGCCCGCGGTCGTGAAAACTTCCTCGCGGCT
The DNA here is from genome assembly GCA_963759705.1 of uncultured Alphaproteobacteria bacterium. GTDB lineage: Bacteria > Pseudomonadota > Alphaproteobacteria > Rhizobiales > Xanthobacteraceae > BOG-931. The sequence continues at coordinate 339,782 of CAVXAK010000019.1, read as the reverse complement.
GACCTCCTTTGGGCCCGTCAGCGAGATGGCCGCGATGCGGAACCCGACCGAATTGGCAACCGAGTCGCGTGCATCCTTGAGCCCATCGACAACCTCGGCGACGTGCTCGCCTTTGACGACACCATAAGAGAGACTGGCGGCGAGCAGCAGGACCGATCCGGCGATGCCGATGCCGCGAGGCGGCGAGCGCACCAGCCTGCCGACCCAGCGAACCGCCGACCGGCGATAAGCAGCAGCGCGGGCAAAGCGGCGCGAACCGCGATGAGTTTCAATGTCGACGCGCGGGTGGGACGGCTTGCCCTTTGGCTCGCCGGCCTGCCCCGCACTTGATAGCCCCGACCCCATCAGCGGTTGGTCGAGGCGTCCTCCACCATCCATTGCACCAGCTCATCGAACGTGATGCCCGCGAACGCAGCAAGCTCGGGCACGAGCGACGTCTCCGTCATGCCCGGTTGTGTATTGACTTCAAGACAGACCAGCTCACCCGTCCCCCGATCGTCATAGCGGAAGTCCGCACGGCTCACGCCGCGGCAGCCAAGCGCGCTATGGGCAGCCAACGTGAGTCTTCGGACCTCCTGGTAAACATTTGGTAAAAGTTGCGCCGGCAGGAGGTGCTTTGAGCCGCCGGCGGCGTATTTGGCCTCATAATCGTAGAAGCGAGTCGTCGGCACGATCTCGATGACGTCGAGCGCGCGGTCGCCGACCACCGCGCAGGTCAGTTCCTTGCCGGGGATGTAGCGCTCGACCATGACCTTTTCGCCGAACGCCCAGTCGTCGCGAAAAAGCTCCTGGGGCGGGTGCGGATGAGCTTCGGTGACGATGAAAACACCGACGCTCGACCCCTCCGCAATCGGCTTGATCACATAGGGCGGCGGCATGAGATGGGCTTTCGCTGCCTCGAACCGCGACACCACGCGGTCCTCCGCGACCGGCACATTGGCCGCGCGCAGATGCGCCTTGGCATAGTCCTTCTGCATGGCGAGTGCCGAGGCCAGCACGCCGGAATGCGTATAGGGAATGTCGAGAATCTCCAGGAGGCCTTGGAGCGTGCCGTCCTCGCCAGGCCGGCCGTGCAGGACGTTAAGAGCAACGTCAGGCTTGATGGCGGTCAGCGCCGCCGCGATGTTGCGGCTGACATCGACGGCCGTGACCCGATACCCGAGACGCGCCAGCGCCGCCGCGCACGCCTGGCCCGAACGCAGCGAAACGTCCCGCTCCGCCGACCAGCCACCCATGAGAACGGCGACGTGCTTGGCCATCGTTCAGGCGATTGCCCCAATTCGGACTGTGGATTTGCAGTTCCGGCTACGCTGCGGCCAACTCAGGTCGGAACTGTAAATCCAAAACCGCACGAAAATCATAAATTCGCCGATGTCCCTCAGATTCCGAAACTGACGCAGAAGACGCCGGAAGATTCTGCGAACTCCGGAATCGGAGCACCAGGTTCGCTGATTCGCAGACCGCCCCAATAGAATCGACAATTGTGGAAACGTCGAGGGAGTCAGGGCCTATTTGTGGCAGGCGGCAAGACGAAGCCGTCATAGAGCCAGGCGAGGCATTGGAACGTGTCGGCCTCCGTCCTCTCGCCCATCATCTGCCAATACACGTCGCGGCTGATGCCGTCGGCGTGGTAGACGTCCCAGATGTAGCGGGACTCCACCGTGACACGCGCGGTGCGCAACGCGCGGGCCCTTTCATAGCGGCCGAAGGCGGCCTCGAAGTCATGGCCGGCAGCTGCAACACAGTCGGCGAGGCAGACACCGTCCTCGATCGCCATGCAGGCGCCCTGCGCCAAAGACTGTAGTGTCGGATGGGCGGCGTCGCCGAGCAAAACCACGCGGCCTTTGTGCCAACGGCGGATCGGATCGCGGTCGCCGACCGCCTGACGCCGCGACAGGTCGAGCATCGCCAGCAGCGCCTTCATGGTTGGGTGGGCGTTGCGATACGCCTTTTCAAGCTCGGCACGGTAAGCGGCCACGTCCCCACGCTCGAAATGGGGCGACGTTCGGAACACGGCCACAATGTTGAAAAGCGTACCGTGGCGCAACGGATAATGCACGATGTGGAAACCAGGACCGCCCCACAGCGCAACAATGTCGCGGGCAACATCCGCGGTGACCTCGCCGATCGGCACAATGGTGCGAAAACCCACGAAGCCGTTGGGCAGCGGATCGCCGTCGGCAAACAGCTGTGCGCGTGTGCGCGAGCGGATGCCGTCGGCGCCAATGAGAGCAGCGCCCTCAAAACTGCGGTTGTCCGCCGTCGTCACCGTGACCCGGTCACCGCGGTCATCGAAATGCGTGACCATGGCGTCCGGCACGAGCGTGATCAGTCGTTCGCGGCGGCAGGCATCGAGCAGCACGTTATGCAGATCGATGCGGTGAATGATGATGTAGGGATATTTGAAACGCGCGCGAAACGACGGCCCGGTCGGAATCCGCGTCACCACTTTGCCGTCGAGCGCGTCGAACATTACGACCGCCGGCGGCGAGTCGGCTTTCTCCAATACGGCATCGCTCACGCCGATGCGGTCGAAGGCATGGAAGACATTCGGGCCGAACTGAATGCCGTAACCGATGGCGCCGAACTCCGGCGCGCCTTCGAGCACGCGCGCGGCGAAGCCGCGGCGCGCCAAAGCGAGCGCCGTGGTGAGCCCGCCAAGCCCACCGCCAACAATGAGGATGGGGTCGCCTCCCGACATGCCTGGAGATTAGCACGTTTAGGGCGCTACTTCGCCAACCCGATCCGCTTGATTTCCCATTCCAGTTCGACCCCGGATGTCTCCTTGACCCGGCGACGCACGGTCTCACCGAGCGTCTCGATGTCGGCAGCAGACGCGTTGCCGAGGTTGATCAGAAAGTTGCAGTGCATCTCCGAGACCTGCGCATCGCCTTTCCGCAGGCCGCGGCAGCCGGCGACGTCGATGAGCTGCCACGCCTTGTGGCCCGGCGGATTCTTGAACGTAGAGCCGCCGGTCCGGCTCTTGATCGGCTGGGTCGCCTCGCGCGACTCGGTGATCTTGTCCATCTCGGCGGCGATGATCGCCGGATCGCCGCGTTCGCCTGCAAACAGGGCCTGCGTGAAGATGTAATCGTCCGGCGCACCGCAATGCCGATAGCTGTAATGCATGTCGGCGTTGCTGAGCACATGAATGACGCCACGCCGATCGACCGCGCGCGCTTCGACAAGCGCATCCTTGGTTTCGCGTCCGTAGGCGCCGCCGTTCATGCGCAACGCGCCGCCGACAGCGCCGGGAATGCCGCGCATAAAAGACAACCCCGCAATGCCGAACTCCTGCGCGGCACGCGCTACCCTGACATCGGGGACGGCCGCGCCGGCGCGCACGCCAACGCCTTCGACCGCAATGTCACTGAAACCACGGCCAAGCCTGATGACAACGCCCGCAACGCCACCGTCGCGCACGATGAGATTTGAACCAAGGCCGATCACGACGACGGCGATCTCGGTTGGCAGATTGGTGAGGAAATAACTCAGATCGGCTTCGTCCTCGGGCATGAACAGAATTTGCGCCGGACCACCGACGCGAAACCAGGTAAGTTCCGCGAGCGACTGGTTGGCCAGCAATCGGCCGCGCAGACCAGGCGCGTTTTGCTTGATGACGGGAACGAGGTCGGGAAAACTCATCCCGTCACCCGACCGCCGCCAGTTCTCCCGGCAGCGCATAGGCCCATTGGGTGATCGAACCGGCGCCAAGACAGACGACATAGTCGCCCGGCTGCGCGATGCCGGCGATCAAAGAGGCGAGCTTTTCCGGGCTCTCGAGGGCCAAGACCTGCCGATGGCCGTGCGTGCGCAGCCCTTGGACCAGAGAATCGCGATCGGCACCTTCGATTGGCGTTTCACCGGCCGGATAGACATTGGCGACAATCACTGCGTCGGCGTCGTTGAAGCAGGTGCAGAACTGCTCGAACAAAGCGGCAAGCCGCGTGTATCGATGCGGCTGCACCACGGCGATCACCCGATCCCTGGTCGATTCGCGTGCCGCCTTGAGCACGGCGGCGATCTCGACCGGATGGTGGCCGTAATCGTCAATGACGGTGACGCCGTTCCACATTCCGGTGCGCGTAAAGCGCCGCCTCACGCCGCCGAAACTTGCCAAGGCGTTGCGCACACTCTCGTCACCGATCCCGAGTTCATGGGCTACCGCGACCGCGGCGGTCGCGTTGAGTGCGTTGTGCCGTCCCGGCATCGGCAGCGCGATATTCTTGATCTCGTGAAGAAACTGCCCGGCGCGATCGCGGAACACGATGCTGAACAGCGACGTGCCGCCGGCATGCGAGACATCGACCAGCCGCACGTCGGCTTGCGGATTCTCACCATAGGTGACGATGCGATGATCCTCGATGCGGCCAACGAGGGTCTGCACAACTGGATGATCCGTGCACATCACGGAAAATCCGTAGAACGGAACGTTCTCGACGAAGGCGCGAAATGCGTCCTGCACGGCGTCGAAGGTTTTAAAGTGGTCGAGATGCTCCGGGTCGACATTGGTCACGATGGCAATGTCGGCCGGAAGTTTGAGAAACGTGCCGTCGGACTCGTCGGCTTCCACCACCATCCAGTCGCCGGCGCCGAGCCGGGCGTTGGTGCCGTAGGCATTGATGATGCCTCCGTTGATCACGGTCGGATCGAAACCGCCGGCATCGAGCAGAGCCGCCACCATCGATGTGGTGGTTGTCTTGCCGTGAGTACCGGCGATGGCGACACAGCTTTTCAGGCGCATCAGCTCAGCCAGCATCTCGGCGCGGCGCACGACCGGCAGCCGCTGGGCGCGCGCAGCGATAAGCTCGGGATTGTCGTGCTTGATCGCCGAGGACACGACGACCACTCTGACGCCGGTCAGATTCTCGGCGGCGTGACCGATGGCGATCCTGACGCCTTTCTCGCGCAGCCGCTTGACGTTGCCGCTCTCGGCCTGGTCCGACCCCTGCACGACGTAGCCGAGATTCACCAGCACCTCGGCTATGCCACTCATACCGATGCCGCCGATGCCGATGAAATGCACCGGGCCGATGTCGTGCGGCAATTTCATGAGTTCTCCCAGCCTCAACAATCGGATACGCGCCGGCCCCTACCCGCCGCGATGAAGATGCGAACCTACTTGGTTGCGCCCTTCGCCGCCACCGTCAGCACCAGCTCGGCGAGCTGGTCGGCGGCATCGAGCCGTCCGACTGCCTTCGCGGCTGCGGCCATCGCCGTGAGGCGCCTAGGCGCCGCGGCGAGCGCCGCGAGTTCGGCGCCAAGCCGCTCGGGCGTGAACGCATCCTGCGTCAGTCGTATCGCGCCGCCCGCCCGTTCAAGAACGCCCGCATTAGCGAACTGATCTTGATCGAGTGCGTGCGGCAGCGGAACCAGAATTGCCGGGCGACCGATTGCCGCAAGCTCCGCAACGGTCGACGCCCCGGAGCGCGAGATGATCAGATGGCTGTCCGCCATGCGAGCCGGCAGATCGGCGAAAAACGGTCCGACTTCCGCTGCTACGGCAAGATCAGCGTAAGCCGTGCGGACGCGGTCCAGATCCTCCTCCCGCGCCTGCTGCACCATGGCGAGCCGGGCGCGAAGGCCGGCGTCGAGTAGTCCGATCGCTCTCGGCACGATATCGGCCATGATCCGTGCGCCTTGGCTGCCGCCGAAAACGAGGAGCCGCAACGGCTCGTTGAGCGCCCGATAAGGCGTCGCCGCGGCCGCGACGACAGCCGGCCGAACGGGATTGCCGGTCAGCGTCGCCTTCGCCGCCAATCCGGGTTCGGCGCTGAACACGTCGGGGAAAGTCGTGGCAATCGCGGTGACGCGCGATGCGAGCAGCCGATTGGCGCGTCCAATGACCGCGTTCGAATCATGGATCAGGCTGGGAACACCACGCCAGACCGCAGCCAAAACCGGCGGGATCGTCGGATAGCCGCCAAAACCCACAACCGCGGACGGTTTCAAGCGCCCGATCAGCGCCCAGGCCTGGATGAGGCCAACGCCGATCATGACCGCCGTTCGCGCCAACGCCACCGGATTGCGCGCACGCAGCGTCTCGCTGGCGACGACATGGACCGTTTGCTCAGAGAATGCGCCGCCATAGCGTGTTGCGCGCCGATCGGTCGCGAGATGAACCGTAATCCCGCGCTTCAACAATGCCGCCGCAAGCGCCTCGGCGGGAAACAAATGACCGCCTGTGCCGCCAGCCGCAACAAGCACAGGCGCTAGGCCCGGCCCATGCATCACACGTAGCTCTCGACGGCGTTTTCGACCGGATGTTTGGGTTGGCTGTCGGCGATTACGATATTGTCGGCAAATTGGGCCCTCGGACGCTCGCGGGTGAGCGCAATGAGCATTCCCATCCCGTAAGCCAGCGAGATCAGCGACGAACCGCCATAGGAAATGAACGGCAGCGTCATCCCCTTGGCCGGCATCAGATGCAGATTGACCGCCATGTTGATGGTCGATTGCAGACCGAACAGGATCGCAAGGCCTGCGGCCGCGAAACGGATGAACGGCTCGTCGTTGCGCATCGCCTTCGCCAAAGAGCGGATGACAATGAAAGCAAAGAGCGCGACGAGAATGAGGCAGAGCACGACGCCGAACTCCTCGCCGGCCACCGCAAACACGAAATCGGTGTGACCTTCCGGCAAGATGCGCTTGATCGTGCCTTCACCCGGCCCACGGCCGAACCAGCCGCCGCGCACGAACGATTCGGTCGCGATATCGATATTGAAAGTGTCACCGGAGGCGGGATCGAGGAAACGGTTGATGCGCTGCGCGACATGCGGGACCGTGTAGAAGGCGGTCATCAAACCGACGCCGGCGGTCGCGGCGAGCCCGATCACCCAGATAAATCGCATGCCTGCCATATAAAACAGCGCACCCCATACCAGCGAAATCAGCATGGTCTGACCGAAATCGGGCTGCAGCACCAGCAACGCGACGACGATGACAAGCAGCACCAGCGCGATGGTGTTCGCCGGCATTTCAGGCCGCTTCCCCGATTCGCCGAACAGCCAGGCAATCAGGACCACGAACGCCGGCTTGAGGAATTCCGAAGGCTGGATGTTGACGCCGAGGATCACCAGCCAACGCCGGGCACCCTTGATCTCGGCGCCGAAGTACGGCGTCACGGCGACCAGGAGCAAGCTCACAAAGAATACGATCAACGAGAGCTGGCGAATTTCCCGCGGCGACAGGAACGACGTGGCGATCAGCACCGCGACAGCCGGAATGAGAAACAGCACCTGACGGTCGACGAAATGGAACGGGTCGAGCCCGATGCGGGCGGCGACCGGGGGACTAGCCGCAAGGCACAGCACGATGCCGCCAAGCATCAGCGCGCCCAGCGCTGCCAGCGTCAGCCGATCGACCGTCCGCCACCATTCGCTGAACGGCGTGGGTTGCGCGCGCGAGGCCATGATCGTCCCCTGGAACGGCCTTCCGTGACCGGGAATCCCCGCCTACTGGTGACACCAGGATGGTTTCCAGGGGATTAAGAAGAACAACTCTCGGGGACCTACGGCTTCACCACCAGCCCCGGCAAGGCAAGAACGAGATCCCGGAAGGCGTCGCCGCGCACCTCGAAATTGCGATATTGATCGAAAGACGCGCAGGCGGGCGACAGCAACACCACCGGTTCCGCCGCCGTAGAGGCTTCGGCATCGCGCGTCGCGGCGGTAAGCGCCTTGTCGAGCGTGCCATCGATTTCATGCGGCACATCGGCACCCAGCGTCACGGCGAAGTCGTTTGCTGCCTCGCCGATCAGGTAGGCTTTGCGGATGCGCGGAAAGAAGCCCTGCAGCGACTCGATGCCGCCTGTTTTTGGCTTGCCGCCGGCGATCCAAAAAATGTCGCTGAAACAGGCGAGCGCCTGCGCCGACGAATTGGCGTTGGTGGCCTTGGAATCGTTGACGAAAAGCACCGCACCGCGACGGCCTATTTCCTCCATGCGGTGGGCGAGGCCCGGGAAGGAGCGCAGTCCCGCCTGGATCGCTGCCGGATCGAGGCCGAGCGCCAGCGCTGCGGCGGCCGCACAGGCAGCGTTCTGCGCATTGTGCAGCCCGCGCAGCGAGCCGATACCGCCAAGTTCGGCGATCGGCGTAACGTCAGCACTGGTTGCGCGCATGATCCGCTGTTGCTCGACGTAAATCCCGTTGATGAGTGGCTGCCGCACCGAAATGCGGACCACGCGCTTGCCTAAGCGCTCCAGGCGGTCGGCAACTTTTCGGCACCACGTATCGTCGACGCCGACGATCGCCGTGCCATGCTGCTGCACGCCGGCAACCAGACGTTCCTTGACGGCCGCGTAGTTCTCCATCGTGCCGTGACGATCAAGGTGATCTTCGCTGAGATTGATAAGGATGCCGATCGAAGGGTCGAGCGCAGGCGCCAGATCGATCTGATAGGACGAGCACTCGATCACATGGACGCGCCCGGCTTGCGGCGGCTTAAGCGACAGGATGGCCGTGCCGATATTGCCGCCACGCTGTGCATCCAAGCCGGCTGACGGCGCGAGATGGGCGACAAGCGCCGTCGTCGTCGATTTGCCGTTGGTGCCGGTGATGGCGACAAAGGGCGCATCGGGAGCATGATGCGCCCGCTCACGGCAAAACAGCTCGATATCGCCGATGACCTCGACATGCGCGCGTCGCGCCATGTCGACGATCCAGTGCGGCGCCGGGTGGGTGAGCGGAACGCCGGGCGCGAGCAACAACGCCGCGATCTTCGACCAATCGACCTGCCGCAGATCGGCGGTCGGAATGCCGGCCGCATTGGCCTTCATCACACTTTGCGCATTGTCGTCGAAGGCAACGACGTCGGCGCCGCCGGCAAGCAGCGCGCTCGCACTTGCAAGGCCGGAGCCGCCCAGCCCGAACACCGCGACCTTTTTGCCGGCGAAGGTCGTAACCGGAATCACGGCAGCTACCTCAGCTTCAAGGTCGACAGCCCCACCAGCGCGAGCACGACCGAGACGATCCAGAAACGAATGACGATCTGCGGTTCGGTCCAGCCGAGCTGTTCGAAATGATGGTGGATGGGCGCCATTTTGAAAACGCGCTTGCCGGTGAGCTTGAACGACACGACCTGTACGATCACCGACACCGCTTCCAGCACGAACAGACCGCCGATCACCGCCAGGACGATCTCATGTTTGGTGGCGACGGCGACAACGCCGATCATGCCGCCGAGCGCGAGTGAGCCAGTGTCGCCCATGAAGATCGAGGCCGGCGGCGCGTTAAACCAAAGAAACCCGAGGCCCGCACCCAGCACCGCCCCGCACAGAACCGAAAGCTCGCCGGTACCGGCCACGTAATGGATTTGCAGATAGTCGGCGAAGACGGCATTGCCGGAGAGGTAGGCGATCATGCCGAAGCTCGCCGCCGCGATCATGACGGGCACGATGGCAAGACCGTCGAGTCCGTCGGTCAGGTTCACCGCGTTGCCGGCGCCGACGACGATGAACATGGCGAAGAAAACGAAGAACCAGCCGAGGTTGATGCCGGCCTCCTTGATGAACGGAAAAACCAGCGACGTCGAAAATGGCACATGGCCGAGTGCGACCAGAGCAATGCACGCGATCCCGGCGATGATCGCTTCGATGCCCAACCGTGTGCGGCCGGCAAAACCATTGGGCGTCTGCTTTTTGACCTTCAGGTAGTCGTCATAGAAGCCGACAAAGCCGAACCCGAGCGTGACCCACAGCACCACCCAGACGTAGGGGTTTGCCGGATTGGCCCACAATAGCGTCGAGACCAGCATGCCGGAGAGAATGAGCAGACCGCCCATCGTCGGCGTGCCGGCCTTGGCAATGATGTGCGATTTCGGTCCGTCGATGCGGATCGGCTGACCTTTGCCCTGCAAGAGCCGCAGGCGATCGATGAGGTTCTGACCGAACAGGAAAACAAAAAACAGCGCCGTGATGACGGCGCCGCCCGTCCGGAACGTGATGTAGCGGAACACGTTGAGGACGGTGAGTTTGTCCGACAGATCGACCAGCCAATAGAACATCGCATCAACCCTGTACGGACGCGTCTTCGTGCGTATCGTGGCGCGGATACACCCGTTGCAGCGCCTTGACGATGGGTGCCATGCGCGAGCCGAGCGAGCCCTTCACCATGACGACGTCGCCGGCATGGATGGCGGGCACGACTTGCGCTTCGAGCGCGGCCGAGTCCTCTGCATAGCCGCCACGCCGGTTGGCGGGAAGAGCCTGCCATAGCGAATGCATCAGCGGACCGGAGCAGAATACCAGATCGACCGCGTTGGCGAGCACCGGATCGACAAGGCCGCGATGCAACGATCGGCCTTTCGGCCCTAATTCGAGCATGTCGCCGAGCACGGCGATACGCCGCCCGCGTGGACCAATCTGCGCTTGGCCAAGGAGCGCGAGCGCGGCGTTCATCGACGCCGGATTGGCGTTGTAGCTCTCGTCGATGACGAGCGCCGGCCCGCCGGGAAGATCGATCTCGATGGGTGCTCCGCGCCCGGAAACAGGTTTGAACTCCGCCAGCGCAATCGCGGCAAGCGCAAGATCGGCTCCAACCAGCTTCACTGTCGCCAGAACCGCCAGCGAATTGTGGACGATATGGCGGCCCGGCGCACCGATCTTGTAGGTGATCTCGGTGCCGAAGATGTCGGCGACGACCGTCGAGCAGTGCGGATGCAACACGCACTTGATGAGGTGCGCGTCGGCTTTTTGATGTGCGCCGAAAGACACGACGTGCGCGACACCCGCCTCTTTGGCGCGGCGTTTGAGCTGCGTGAACTGCGGGATGTCGCGGTTGACGACCGCGGCGCCGTCCGGCTCAAGGCCGAGAAAAATCTCAGCCTTGGCGTCGGCAATCTTGGCGAGCGTACCGAAAAACTCGAGATGCACCGGCGCGATCGTCGTGATGATGGCGGCGTGCGGGCGCGCCAGACGGGATAAGGGTTCGATCTCGCCGGCGTGATTCATTCCCATTTCCAGCACGGCGTAATGCGCGTTGGCCGGGCAGCGCGCGAGCGACAGCGGCACGCCCCAATGATTGTTGTAGGAGGCGACCGACGCGTGGGTTTCGCCTTCTTTCGCGAGCGCCAGACGCAACGCTTCCTTGGTGCCGGTCTTGCCGACCGAACCGGTCACACCGATCACTTTGGCCGTGGTGCGGGCGCGAGCAGCGCGGGCAAGGTCGCGCAGAGCAGCGAGCACGTCAGGCACCACCAGCAGGGGCGCATCGTTCGGCAGATCGCCGCAGCGATCGGCGGCAACAACCGCAAGCGCGGCTTTCGCCGCGAGCGCCGGCGCGACGAAGCCGTGGCCGTCACGGTGATCACCCTGGATGGCGAAGAACGCATCTCCCGGACCTATCGTGCGGCTGTCGATCGAAATGCCGATGATCGATTGCGGTAGCGCGCCCCGGCGCTCGGCGCCCATCGCCGCCGCCATCGCCTCGACAGTCCACAGCGCGGGTGCGCTCATGCGGCGAGTTCCTTCAGAGCCGAGGCGACGGCTTCGTGATCGCTGAACGGCACCACCCGGTCGCCAATAATCTGGCCGGTTTCATGGCCCTTGCCGGCAACCAGCAAGACGTCACCGCGACGAAGATCATTGATGGCCGATCGGATCGCTTCGCGGCGGTCGCCGATCTCGGTGGCGCCGGGAGCACTGGCGATGATGGCGGCACGAATGGTGGCGGCGTCCTCACTACGCGGATTGTCGTCCGTGATGATGACTTGGTCCGCCTTCTCTGAAGCGATGGTGCCCATCAGCGGCCGCTTGCCGCGATCGCGATCGCCCCCGGCGCCAAAAACGACGACGAGTCTGCCCGTCACATAAGGGCGCAAGGCGTCCAGCGCCTTGGCGAGCGCATCGGGCTTGTGTGCGTAGTCGACGAAGACCGGCGCGCCGCGGCTTTGCCCGACGAGTTCGAGCCGGCCCTTGGCGCCCTTGAGATTTTCGAGTGCCGCGAAGACACGCCCGGCATCGCCACCGGTAGCGATGACAAGTCCGGCGGCAACGAGCGCGTTCTCGACCTGGAATTCGCCAACCAGCGGCAGCTTCACCTGAAAACGCTCGCCGCCGTATTCGACGATGAGTCTTTGCGCGAAACCGGAGATCGCATCGTCGTGGAGACGGATGCTGGCACCCTTGCGGCCCACAGTGAAGATCGGCAACCCTCGCCCTTTGGCGGCGGCAATCACGGCGTCGGCGCGGTCGTGGTCGGCGTTGATGACGGCCACGGTACCCGGCAGAGCGAGTTCCACGAACAGCCGCAGCTTGGCGGCGAAGTAGGCCTCGAAGCTCGGGTGATAGTCGAGGTGATCGCGCGTAATATTGGTGAAGGCAGCGGCGGCGATCTGCAGGCCGTCGAGCCGATATTGATCGAGCCCGTGCGAGGACGCTTCGATTGCGAGGTGGGTGACGCCGTCGCCGGCGAGCTGATCGAGCGAGCGGTGCAGCGCAACCGGATCGGGCGTCGTCAGCGAACCGTAGGTTTCCCCGGCCGGCGAAACAACGCCGATCGTGCCGATGCTGGCGGCGCGATAGCCGAGCGCGCTCCACATTTGCCGCGTGAATGCCGCGACCGAGGTTTTACCGCTGGTGCCAGTCACAGCCGCGATGGTGCGCGGTTGACGCGGATAGATTTTGGCGGCCGCCAGCGCCAGCGCGCGCCGCGCGTTGCCGATCTGGACAAAGGCCACGCCAGCCGGGAGCGGCGCGGCGGGCGGCCGCTCGGCCAGGATCGCAACCGCGCCGGCGGCGATGGCGGCCTCGACGAAACGCAGGCCGTCGGCCTTGCCGCCGGTTATCGCGACGAAGATGTCGCCGCGTTTGACCATCCGGCTGTCCGCCGTCACGCCGCCGATTTCGAGATCGGCGTGGCGTGCGTCGATTTTTGCATCTAGGGGCAGAATCTCGCGAAGCTTCATGGCGGCTCGGTCGATGCGGCCACCGCCTTACCTGCTTTCCTTGACCGAAGCCAGTATCAGGTGATCGGCATCCGGCAGGCCCAAGCGCGGCTCTATGCCCAGGAGGGGCGCGATCCGCGCGACGACCGCGCCTCCGGTCGGCACCGCGTTCCACCCTGAGGTCTTGAAACCATGGGTTTCCGGCGTCGCGTGGGGCTCGTCGAGCATGATCAGCAACAGATAGCGCGGGTTGTCGGCCGGCATCACCGCCATGAAGTCGGTCAGCACCTTTGTCTTGGAATAGCGGCCGAAGACCACCTTGTCGGCCGTTCCGGTTTTACCGCCGATGTAATAGCCCGGAACGTCGGCTTTCGACGCCGTGCCCTTCTCGACATTGAGCCGCATCAGATAGCGCATCATGGCGCTGGTTTCGGGTTTGACGACCCGCTTGCCCAGCGCGCTTGCCTCCGCCTCGGTCCGCTTCAGGAAGGTGGGCGGGATCAGGATACCCCCGTTCATCAATGCGGCCACGCCCATCACAGCCTGCAACGGCGCAACCGAGAGGCCGTGCCCAAAGGCGATGGTGATGGTGTTGAGTTCGCCCCAGCGCTTCGGCACGATCGGCTCGGCGCTTTCCGGCAATTCCGTGTGCAAGCGATCGAGCTGGCCCATTTTTTTCAGAAACGCCTTATGGGCGTCGATGCCGACCGCCATCGCGATACGCGCCGCACCGATGTTCGACGAGTAGGTGAAGATTTCCGGCACCGAAAGCGCCCGCTGCTGCGGTTCGAAATCGTGAATGTCGAACTTGCCGTAGTGCAGCGGGCTGTGCGCATCGAAGAGTGATTTCAACGTGGCCTTACCGGAGTCGAGCGCCATCGCGACGGTGAACGCCTTGAATGTCGATCCCATCTCGTAGACACCGGTCGTCAGGCGATTGATCCGCGTCGGATCGAGCGCTTCGTGCGGATTGTTCGGGTCGTAATCCGGCTCCGACACCATGGCGACGACTTCGCCGGTGCGGACATTGAGGACGACGCCCGCGGCAGCAAGGGCTTTGAATTTCTCGCGCGCCGCCACGAGTTCTTCGCGCAGCGCGTGCTGGACGCGCAAATCGACGGCGAGCTGCACAGGATTCTGCAGCCGGTCGGTGGCAAGCCCCGCCATATGCAATGCGGCAAGGCCATGGGTATCGAGCCACTTCTCGATCCCGGCGATGCCCTGGTTGTCGATGTTGACGTGGCCGATCAGATGGGAAACCTCGGGACCGTTCGGGTAAGTCCGCTTGTTTTCGTTGAGAAAGCCGATGCCCGGCAGTCCCTGGCTGTAGATTTCGCGTTGCTGCGCCGGTGTGATGTCACGCTTGAGCCAGACGAAGCCGCGCTTGGAGGACAGCCGCTCGCGCAGCTCGGTGGCGTCGATATCGGGCAGATCCGCCGTCAGCAGCTCGACCGCTTCGTCGACATCGATGAGCCGGCGCGGTTCGCCATAAAGCGACGGCACACGCACGTCGGTCGCCAAGACCTCGCCGTTACGATCGAGAATATCCGGCCGTGCCGTCGCGATCGCGTCGCCAGGACCGACGCGATGTTGCGTACGGCTGTCGGATACGGCTGCGAACATGACGAGCCGGATGGCAATGATGAAATAGACGGCCGCAAAGGCGAGGATCGCCAAACCGACGCGCGCACGCGCCTTGGCGACCCGATCGATATTCTTGCCATAAAGCAGGCTGCGCAGCAGGCGACGCCGCCACGGCTCGGCCGGCTGCGGCGGAAATGTTTCGGCGATCGCGCTCATCGGTTCACCGCTCCACCTGTGGCCGGACTTGCCGCTTGCACCGGTGTTTCGTTTGCTGAGCCCGACGATGCGTCCGACGCGCCGGGCTGTGGCGGAAGACTGCCGGTCAGCGTATCCGGCTCCTCCAAATTTTCGATCATGCCGCCGATCGGGTCCTTGCTGTTGGCCCTGAGCCATTCGGGCGGACGATCAGGCAGATGATCGAGCTGATCGAACTGTTGCGGAGTGATGGGTTTGAGATGCAAATAACGTTTAGCCAGCGCTTCGATCCGCGCCGGGTTGTCGAGCTGACTCCATTCGGCGCGCAACGCCGCGATACTGTCGCGTTCGTGCCGCACCTCGCTGCGGATCCTGGCGAGGCGCTCGGCCTGGACGGTCGCATCGAATTTGATGCGGTAGACGTAAGCCGCAGCGAGCACGAGCGCGCCGATCACGATGAGATTGAGGATGCGCAGAATCATGATCGCCCCCGCATGATTGAGGCGAGCGACGGCAAAGCCGGGAGCAGTTTTGCGATTGGCTCCGAACGCGCCGGAGCTTCGGTGCGCTCGGCGGCGCGAAGCTTGGCCGAGCGAGCGCGCGGATTGGCCGCGACTTCGGCGTCGTCCGGCGTTTCCGGCCGCCGCGTCAGCAAACGAAAGGTCGGCGGCGGCGCAACGGCCTCAGGGCGATGCCGCGAGCCGGCTTGGACGCGGCTGCGCTCGGCCAGGAACGTCTTGACGATGCGATCTTCGAGCGAATGAAAGGCGATCACGACGAGACGGCCCGCGGGTTTCAGCATGCGCTCGGCGGCGGCCAATCCGAGCGCCAGTTCGGCGAGTTCGTCATTGATGAAAATACGCAGCGCCTGGAATGTGCGGGTCGCTGGATGAATCGCACCCTCACGGGCGTGCACGACGCGCGCGACGATTTCAGCAAGTTCTCGCGTTGACGAGATGTCGTGCCCGTTGCGTGCTTTGACGATGGCGCGCGCGATCGCGCGCGCATGACGTTCCTCGCCCAACGTGGCGATGATCAAACCAAGCTCACGCTCGCCCGCGCGCGCGACGACGTCGGCCGCGCTCGGGCCGTCCCGGCCCATGCGCATGTCGAGTGGCCCGTCGAACCGGAACGAGAAGCCGCGCGCGGCGTCGTCGAGTTGCATCGACGAAACGCCGACATCAAACACAATGCCGTCCACAGTCGGCGCGCCTTGGCTGCCGAGGATCGTTTCCAGTTCCGAGAATCGATCTTCGACCAGTTCGAGGCGGCCCTTCGCTTCCTCGACCAGATCTGCTCCGCGCGCGACCGCGCTCTGATCACGATCGATGCCGATGACGCGCGCACCAGGCGTCGCCAGGATGGCTCGCGTATAGCCGCCGGCGCCGAACGTGGCATCGACGTAAAGACCGCCGTCATGCACGCCAAGCCAGGCAACGGCGCGGCCGGCGAGCACGGGAATGTGACGAGCCAGTCCGCCAGCGACAGCATTGCTGTCGCTGCTCGTCATCACTCCCGTGCTCCAAGCGGCGTGGCCGCTGCTATCCGGGTTCCCAGATCCTGCTTGAACGCGCGGACCTTCTCGGTGGCCTCCGCGAGTTCCGCGCGAAAGCGGCTGGGCTCCCAGATTCGAAATTTGTGGCCGAGACCAACGAACGTGACCGTTTCGGTGATCCCCGCATGCGCCTTGAGCGTGTCCGTCAGCGTGACGCGGCCCTCGCCATCGATCTTCAACGTCTCGCTCGTGCCGTAGAGCGCCAGCGAGAACTGTTCGCGGTGGTCCGAATAGGGCAAGAACCCCGCAGTGAGCGCTTCGATCTCCGCCAGAAGTGCGTTGCCCCCGGCATCGAGCGCCGGCCGGTCGACTGCGGGATAGCAATAAAGCCCATCGAAGCCATCGCGCGCGAGCACTGCACGAAAAGCAGCCGGTACCGACACGCGTCCCTTGGCATCCAGGCGAAGCACATAATGGGACACGAACCGGTCCATCTTGCCCCTCATCGAGCAGCAGGCTCGACGTCCACAGCCGCCTCGACCGCGAGATGTTTTGCGATCCGAAATCACTACTAGATCGACCCGGAGCCGAACCGGGGAGCGCAAAAATCCGTGGGAGTAAATGGGCTATCATGGGACAATATGGGCGTCAACGCGCCTGCCGCACCGAACAGCAATTCCGCTCGATTTCGATTAGCGAGGTGTAACCTTAAGGAATGGTTGAAGACTTGCCGCGGATTGCCGCGAGCGCAGCAGCGTCATTCGGGCAGTGCGTCATCCGACCGAGGCGCGGAGTCCCGATCGCTGTATCATCGCTCTTCGACGCGCCGAGACCAAAACGGGGCGACGGCACGCCGGCTTTTCATCTCGCTGCAATACAATGCGTTGCCCGCTTGCAACGAGTCTTGCTTTTCTTTGCGACTTGCTTGTGCACAATTCCAAATCGGCTTGTCGGCGACCCGCGGTAACCTAAAGTCGCGACATGGTGAGCGCCGCGTTTTTGCCGGATTCGTGTGTCGTTGCCGACGTCATGCCGTCGCCTAATCACGGCGAGCGTAAAGGCGGCCGCCGGCCCGATATGATCATCCTCCATTATACGGGGATGCCGGATGCGACCGCTGCGCTGAGCCTCATGAGATCGCCGACGAGCGAAGTCTCCGCGCATTATCTCGTGTTTGAGGACGGGCGGATCATACAGCTCGTCAAGGAAAGTCGCCGCGCCTGGCACGCCGGCGTCGCCTCGTGGGCCGGAGAGACTGACATCAATTCCTGTTCGATCGGGATTGAAATCGCCAATCCCGGTCATGACTACGGCTATCCGGCGTTTCCCAAGCGGCAAATCGCCGCCGTGACCGCGCTTTGCCGTAGTATCCAGACGCGGCACACCATTCCGCCGATCCGTGTGCTCGGCCATTCCGACGTGGCGCCGTCGCGCAAAAAGGACCCCGGCGAAAAATTCCCGTGGCGCACGCTGTTCGAGTCGGGTGTGGGCAATTGGGTCAAGCCCACTCCGATCACCGATGGCGGCACGCTGCTAACGCTCGGCGACCGCGGCGCCGCCGTCGAAGCGGTCCAACAATCGCTCAGCGAGTACGGTTACGGAGTCGCGGTCAACGGCAATTACGATTCCACCACCTATGAGGTGGTCAGGGCGTTTCAGCGCCATTTCCGCTCGGAGCGCGTCGACGGCGTCTGCGACCTCTCCACGATCAGCACGCTGCATGACCTGATCGCGCATCGCAACCGGCCGCGGACTATTGCGGCGCGCTCCATTGCTTTCGAGCGCCTCGTCGTCGCCTCTTGACGGCGACCGTCAACGTCCCCATCCCTGTCCATGTCAGTCGGCCGGACGGCCGCTCCGGCAAGACCGAAAGGTCGCCGGGGAGGAAAGTCCGGGCTCCGTGGACAAGCGGTGCCGGATAACATCCGGCGGGCGCGAGCCTAGGGACAGTGCCACAGAGAACAGACCGCCGCGGCGCGTTGCGTTGGCCGCGGCAAGGGTGAAACGGTGCGGTAAGAGCGCACCGCGCCGGCGGTAACGCCGGCGGCACGGCAAACCCCACCGGGAGCAAGACCGAATAGGAACGGCGCGGAGCTTTTCGCGCGAAAGCGCGACGACGCTTCGGGGTCGATGTCCAGATCCGGCCGTTCGGGTAGGTTGCTGGAGGCGCCGGGTAACCGGCGCCCAAGAGGAATGGCCGTCACGTATGCGGACCTTGTCCGCATGCCATCCAGAACCCGGCTTATAGGCTGACTGACGTGAAACTAAGGGCGCTCGGCGGAATCCCGTCGGGCGCCCGCCAATTTCAGCGCACCCGATTGGCACGCCGCTTGAATGCGCTACCTCGGTGAGTGGCAAAGAGTGGCAAGTCGGAACCTGCCGGCCGAACTGCTCGCTGGAGAATTTAAATCTATGACTTATGGGCTTCAAGACCGATAATATTTCAAATCACGCGCATATAGTTGCCGATGGTGGCATAAAATTCTACCTTGCGTTTGTGAGCAGTATGATCCGATGACCCGCGCGCCTGCAGAGATGCAATCGACCCGCATGGGACCGCTGTCGCGGCTGCCGGCGTTTTTTGCGCTCGAGAACAAGCGCGCCGTTGTGGCTGGAGGCACCCAAGCCGCGGCGTGGAAAGCCGAGTTGCTTTCGGCGGCCGGCGCCGAGGTCGATGTCTTCGCACCACCAGCGGACATCGACATGCTCGCGCTCGCAGCCGCTCCGCCCCGCGGCGCCGTCACCGTCCACGACCGCCTCTGGACCGCGAATGATCTCACCGCCGCCGCCATCGCGGTCGCCGACTGTGCTGACGACGAAGAGGCTGCGCACTTTGCCGCTGCGGCGCGAACGGCGGGTGTTCCGGTCAACGTCATCGACCGCCCGGAGTTCTGCGATTTCGCCTTCGGCGCTATCGTCAATCGCTCGCCGCTCGTGATCGGCATTTCGACCGACGGCGCGTCGCCCGTCTTTGGTCAGGCCATCCGCGCCAAGATCGAAGCGTTGATCCCGAAAGGTTTTGCGCGCTGGGCCGATGCGGCGCGCAATTGGCGGCCACGCGTGCAGGCGCTTGCCTTGTCGTTCCGCGGCCGCCGGACGTTCTGGGAAAAATTCACTGCGCGCGCCGTCGCCGCGCCCAACACCGCGCCGAGCGACGCCGATCTCGAGGCATTGCTCGAGCCCACGGCAGCACAAGAGGGCTCCGTCATTCTCGTCGGCGCCGGACCGGGCGATCCGGAACTGCTGACGCTTCGCGCCGTTCGCGCGCTGCAATCGGCCGACGTGATCCTGTTCGACAATCTGGTGTCGTCGGATGTGCTCGACTTCGCGCGGCGTGAAGCCAAAAAGATGCTGGTCGGCAAGACCGGCCACGCGCCCTCGTGCCGGCAGGACGATATCAACACGCTGATGGTCTCGCTCGCCAAAGCCGGACGCCGCGTGGTGCGGCTCAAAGGCGGCGATCCGATGATCTTCGGCCGCGCGACGGAAGAGATCGCAGCCTGCCGTGCCGAGGGCATCGCTGTTGAAGTGGTGCCCGGGATCACGACGGCGCAGGGCGCCGCGAGCCGCCTGCTCGTGTCGCTGACGCGGCGCGCGCGAGGCGCGGCGCGTGCAATACGTCACCGGCCATGGCCGCGACGGCAAACTCCCCGATATCGATTGGGCGAGCCTCGCCGATCCCGCCGCGACCACCGTCGTCTACATGCCGACGAAAACGCTGCCCGACCTCGTCGCGCACGCGCTGCAGGCGGGGCTTGATCCGGCGACGCCAGCCGTTGCGGTCGAGCGCGCGACGCGCGCCGATGAACGCGTCATCGCCGGGACGATCGCCGATCTGCCGGAGCGCCTCGCAGCCGAGCCGCCGAGCGGTCCGGTCGTTGTGATGATCGGACACACGTTCGCGGACTATGTGACAGCGGCAAGGAATGCTGAACAAACCTCAAACCGTGAAGCGACAAGGCGTCAAGCAGGCCAGCGCTGATTAGTGATCGTTATCCTGTGGTGCCCGCGCGCAGCGCGAGCCTCGAAGGATCGGGCCGGAGCGCTCGGGCCGTCGCCCATTGAGGCTCGCCACAGTCGTTATAGACCTGCGTAAACGCGCTTATGGCTCGCGCCTCAGGGTGACGGGAATGTATAATGTGATACGGTCGGCGCCCCAAGGAAGGATGCCGTTCCGTCATGCTCGACCAAGCCGACGAACTTCGCCGCACGCATTCGAAAAGCGCTAGCCCGCGTCTCGATTTTCAAGACCACCTTGCCGATCTTGAAGCCGCCGGCCTTCTCGAGCGCATCGACACGGAAATCAACAAAGACACCGAGTTGCACCCGCTGGTGCGCTGGCAGTTCGTCGGCGGCGTGCCGGAGAACAAGCGCCGCGCGTTTCTCTTCACCAACGTAATCGACGCCAAGGGCCGCAAATACGACATTCCAGTCGTGGTCGGCGCGCTGTCGGCATCGCCGGAAATCTACGCCATGGGCATGGGCCGCAAGGTCGCCGAGATTGGCGACGCCTGGATGCAGGCGATCGCCCATCCGATTCCACCGCGCATGGTGACCGAGGCGCCGTGCCAGGAAGTCGTCATCACCGGCAATGATCTCAAGGCGCCCGGCGGTCTTGCCGCCCTGCCGGTGCCGGTATCGACGCCGGGCTTCGACTCGGCGCCGTATCTGACGGCAACGCTCTGCGTCTCGCGCGATCCCGAAACCGGCGTCCAGAACATGGGCACATACCGCGCGGCCCTCAAAGCCGCCGACCGGTTGGTCGTGCGAATGGTCGCACGCGAGGCGACCGGCGCGGGCGGCTTTCAGCATTGGCTCAAATATCACGAACGCAAACAGCCGATGCCGATCGCGATCGTCATCGGCGCCGCTCCGGTGGTTGTGTTTACCGGGCCGCAAAAACTCGCCGTCGATCTCGATGAGCTTGGCGTCGCCGGCGGCCTCGCCGGCGAGCCGATCCGCGTCGTGAAGGCGAAAACCGTCGACCTCGACGTGCCGGCCGACGCCGAGATCGTCATCGAGGGCGTGATCGACACCGAGAAGCTCGAACCCGAGGCGCCGTTCGCCGAAAGCAACGGCTATGTGGCGCTCGAAGCGTTCAACATGCCGATGCGGGTGACGGCGATCACGCGCAAGCGCAAGCCGGTGTTTACGTCGATCATCAGCCAGGTCACGCCGAGCGAATTGAGCGTGATCAAGAAAGTCGCCTACGAGCCGTTGTTCCTCGCGCACTTGCGCGATCGGCTGTCGATCAAAGGCGTTCTCCGCGTCGCCATGCACGAGCGGCTGACCAATTTGCGGCCGGTGATTTTCGTGCAGATCGCGCACAGCACGCCGCGCACCGAAGTGTGGCGCGCACTCGAGGGCGCATCAACCCTGATGTCCAATTGCGGGAAAATCGTCGTTGCGGTCAGCGACGACATCGATCCATCGAGCGTCGACGCGGTGCTGTGGTCGCTCGCCTACCGCACCAACCCGATCGAAGATGTCCAGCTCGTGCCATATCGCGGCGGCGTGCAGGGCGCGCAATACGGACCGCGGCAATCGGATTCGACGATGCTGATCGACGCCACGCGCAAGCGTCCGATGGCGCCGCTCGCATTGCCGACGCGCGAGCACATGGAACACGCACGAGAATTATGGGAGCGGCTCGGCCTTCACCCGCTCACCGTGACATCGCCGTGGCACGGCTATCATCTCGGCGACTGGACCGAAACCTGGGAGACGTTCGCGCAGCGCGCCACCGCGGGCGATTGGGAGCTCTCGGGACTTGAAACGCTGGCGCGTCAGCGCGCGGGCGTGATGCCGGAAACCTCGGTACGGGCCGTCGAAAAACCGAAGGAGCCCTGACCACTCATGGCGCGCCTGCCCTATCTCGATCGCTCGGATCTCGCGCCCGCCGATCAGGACCTGCTCGCCCGTAACATCAATCTGTTCCGTGCGCTGACCCACAGCCCGAACGGCGCGCGGAGCTTTTCGGCGCTGGCCAATTTCATCCGTTTCGAAAGCAAGCTCGATCCGCGGCTGCGGGAGCTTGCGATCCTGCAGGTCGGCTATCTGACGCGATCGCCCTACGAATTTTCCCATCACGTCAAAATCGGCCGCGACTTCGGCGTCAGCGACGACGATATCCGCGCCATCGCTGCGGAAACCGAAGGGCGCGACAGCGGTCTCGATTCGCTCGCCAAACTGGTGCTCAAGGCGGCGCGCGAAATGACCGCGGGACTTGCAGCTTCCGACGGACGTTCGCGGCGCTGCGCGAAAAACTCGGTGCCGAAAGAGTCACCGACCTGGTGCTCGTCATCGCCTTCTACAACGCCGTCGTGCGCGTGCTGGCGACGCTCGATATCGACGTCGAGGACGAATACCGGCCCTACCTTGAGCAATTTCCGCTGCCGCCGCCGAAGGCCTGACCAGCCGCGCCACGGACTGATGCAGCCGGGCGCTTATTCGCTCATCTGAATGTTGGCCTGCTTGACCACCACCGTCCATTTCTCACGTTCCTTGGTAAGGAATGCGCCAAACGCATCCGGCGAACCGATCCGCGTTTCGACCGCAAGGCGCGCCAGCGCCGGACGAACTTCGTCGCTTTCGAGCGCCTGATTGATCGCAGCATTGAGCTTGTCGACGATCGCGCGCGGCGTCGCGGCCGGCGCCACCACTCCGGTAACGAAACGGAGACGAAGCCGGGCACGCCGGCCTCGATCATGGTCGGCAGGTCCGGCAGTCCGCAGACTTCGTTTTTCGCTCGTCACCGCGAGGCCGCGAACGCCGCCGTTCTGTAAAAACGGCAATGCGGCTTCTGGGCTGTCGAAACAGAATCTGCGTCTCGCCGGCCATGAACCGCCTGCGTTGCAAGGCCGCCGCTCTTGTACGGCACATGCACGATGTTGAGCTTAAGCCGCTGCTTGAACATTTCACCGATGAGATGCAGCGGCGTGCCGACGCCCGCCGAAGAATAATTGAGCTTGCCCGGGTTCTTGCGCGCATCGTCGATGACCTCCTGAACCGATTTCAGACCGGACGCGATGTTGGCGATCATCACATTCGACGTCGTGCCGAGATTGGCGATCGGGGCGAATGCCGTGGCCGGGTCGTAGCCGACGTTTTTGTAAAGGAGCGGCGAGATCAGCAGGTTCGCGGTGTTGCCGAGAAGAAGCGTGTAGCCATCGGGATTGGAATCGGCGACGGCGCGCGCGCCGAGCGTACCGCCGGCGCCCGGATGGTTCTCGACGAAGACGTTCTGTCCGAGAATGGGCGACAACCGCGCGGCGATCAGACGGGCCATCACATCCGCCGGGCCACCCGGCGCGAAGGCGACGACGATCTTGATCGGCTTCATCGGATAAGCGTCGGCCCGCGCCGGTCCGGCCGTTGCCGCACCGGCCGCGCACAGCACGGCCACGGCGAACGCAGCACGGATCGCCGCAAACATTCGCAAATTCATCATATTTCCTCCTTCGGCTTGCCTCCGTCATAGCAAATGCTTCCGTGATCAAAGAACGGGTTGCGCAAGCATGGCAGGGCTGCCTATTTATGCCCCACATGGACACCGTGACCGCACCACCAGCCGCCAACGCAGCTGTCGCGCCGCAGTCGGCTTCGCCCGCTGGCTTGATCGATGCACGGCTGACCGAGATCACGCCCGTGGCTCGGGACACGAATCTTTATACGTTCCGTCGCCGCGATGGCGCGCAATTGCCGCCGTATGAGCCGGGTGCCCACATCGACCTGCACCTTGGCAATGGACTGATCCGGCAATTTTCGCTGGTGCATCCCGGTGCCGATCCGGAGAGCTATGTGGTCGGCATCAAGCGCGATCCGCAAAGCCGCGGCGGCTCACGCTACATTTTCGACCAGATGCAGGTCGGCGACGAACTCAAGATCAGCGCGCCGCGCAACAACTTCCCACTCGTCGACAATGCCGGGCACGTTGTTCTGATTGCCGGCGGCATCGGCATCACGCCGATCTGGTGCATGGTGCAGAAACTTGCCGCGCACAACCGCTCGTGGACGCTCCACTATTCCTGCCGGTCGCGCGAGGACATGGCGTTCCGCGAGGCGCTGGAAAAACTCGATCCGAAGTCCGTGCATCTGCATTTCGACGACGAAGCCGGCGGCGCGGTTCTCGATCTGAAGGCCGCGATCGACGCGGCGCCGTCGGGCGCGCATCTTTATTGCTGCGGTCCGAACTCCAATGCTTGCGGCGTTCGAGGCGGCGGCGGCGGACCGGCCACGCGGCCTGGTGCATGTCGAATATTTCACGCCGAAGGCGGAAGCTGCGACGACGGGCGGCTTCTGGGTGGAATTGGCGCGCTCCGGCGAGGAGTATTTCATCCCTGAAGGCAAGAAGATCCTCGAAGTGCTTTTCGAGGCCGGTGTCGACGTCGACTATTCGTGCGAGCTCGGCATCTGCGGCGCCTGCGAAACCCGCGTGATCTCCGGCATCCCGGAGCACCGCGACTCCGTGCTCAGCGAGGAAGAGCAGGCCGCCAACGACAAGGTCATGATCTGCTGCGCCGGTTGTAAGAGCGAACGGCTCGTTCTGGACATGTAATCCGCGGCCGTGCGCTTTGCGCTCCGGCAAACCAAGCCGAACTGCACCTTTTGCGAGCACCCCGGCAAATCTGCATGAAGCAGATGTCGGATGGAACCGCCGGGTCATGCCCGGTGGTGACGAGCCTGTGCGGTCGGACTATAGAGAGCGGTGGCGAGCCCTTTGGAGACCAACCATGGATACGGCCGTTACGACCCGGGCGACGAAGAACCAGGCGGCACCGGAGCGGCGCGACCTGCGGTCCTGGATCGCGCAATTGCGCGCTGCCGGCGAATTGCAGGACATCAAGGGCGCCGAGCGCGAGCACGAAATTGGCGGCATTGTCGACATCTACCAGCGCCAGATCGGCAACAAGGCGGTGCTGTTCGACGAGGTGCCGGGCTATCCGCGCGGCCACCGTATCCTGGCCAACATCCTGACCTCGGTCCGGCGCATCAACATTACGCTCGGGCTCGATCCCGACGCGAGCGCCATCGACCTCGTGCATTATTGGCGCCGCTACATGAAAGAGGCCAAGGCCATTCCGCCCGTGACCGTGAAGAGCGGACCGGTGATGGAGAACGTGCGCACCGGCAAAGACATCGACATCTTCAAGATTCCGGTGCCGCGCTGGCACGAACATGACGGCGGCTATTACATCGGCACCGGCGACATGGTGATCATGCGCGATCCGGATACCGGCTGGATCAATTACGGCGCCTACCGCGTGCAGGCGCACGAGCGCAATGTCGCAACCGTCATGTGCTCGAAGGGCAAGCACGGCGATCTCATCAAGCGCCGCTATCACGAACGTGGCGAGCCCTGCCCGATCGCGGTGGTGTGCGGCATGCATCCGGCATTGTTCATGATCGCCGGCTTGGAAATTCCGTACGGCTACAACGAATACGATGCGGCCGGCGGCCTGATCGGCGAACCGGTCGAGGTCATCACCGGGCCGCGCACCGGCCTGCCGATCCCGGCGCATGCCGAAATCGCTTTCGAGGGCTTCATTCATCCGAACGATCAGATCAACGAAGGTCCGCTCGGCGAATGGACCGGCTATTACGCCGGCGGCCTGAAGAAGGAGCCGGCAATCCGCATCGAGACCTTCATGCACCGCAACGATCCGATCCTGCTCGGTGCCATTCCCGGCATCCCGCCGGACGACAATTCCTTCTATCGCGGCACCTACCGCTCCGGCGCGGTCTGGAACCAGCTCGAAGCCGCCGGGGTTCCCGAGGTGAAGGGCGTCTGGGCGCATGCCGCCGGCGGCAGCCGGCTGTGGCTCACGGTCGCGATCAAGCAACAATATGCCGGACACGCCAAGCAAGCCGGCCTGATCGCTTCGCAATGCCACGCCGGCGCCTACGCCAATCGTTTCGTCGTCGTCGTCGACGATGACATCGATCCGGCCGACATGGACAAGGTGGTGTGGGCGATGTGCACGCGGTTTGATCCGCGCGAGGGCATGGAGACGCTGCGCGGCTGCTGGTCGACCGTGCTCGATCCGATGGTCTACGCCACCGACGATCCGCGCAACGCCCGTGTCGTGATCGACGCCTGCAAACCGTTTCGGCGGCGCGACACGTTTCCCATCGTGGTGCGCGCGAGCCAGGAGGTCGAAACGCTCGTGCGCGGCAAATTCTCCGACGTCCTGCCGCGCAACTGAAACAGCAACAATCCGATGAACGAAAAATTCGACATCACGCTGAACATCAACGGCCGCGACTATCCGATCCGCGTCGAGGCGCGCAAGACGCTGGTCGACGCCATCCGCGACGATTGCGGGCAGACCGGAACCCATATCGGCTGCGAGCACGGCGTCTGCGGGACCTGCACGATCATCGTCGAGGGCGAGGCGGTGCGCTCCTGCCTGATGTTCGCCGTGCAGGCTGCGGGCAAAAAAATTCGCACCGTCGAGGGGCTAGCCAAAGGCGACGAACTGCATCCGCTGCAGCGCGCGTTCATCGAGAACCACGGCCTGCAATGCGGCTACTGCACGCCCGGCTTCCTGATGCTGGCGGCGAACGCGCTGGAAAAAAACCCGCACATCGAGGATGAGGAACTCATCGACGTGCTGTCCTCGAACCTTTGCCGCTGCACCGGCTATCAGAACATCATCAAGGCCGTGCGCGCCGCCGCGGCGGAGATGCGGGCCGTGGTATCCGCCGAGCGCGTTTAGCCGGCTCGGTGTCTAAAAAATTCGGCATCGATATGCCGCTTGACGTTCGATATCGGGAGAATGAGGACATGCCGCTAACCGAGCGGGATGCAGTGACTGACCACAGTCGACCTCAATGCCGAGGCAGTTTCGAAGCATCCGCTTCTTTCGAGGGATCATCAGAATATCTTATCGCTTGAGCCACTAAAGTCAATTTTACCTGATGGAATGGGTTGGGATAGGAAGCACGTACCCCCATTTGAAATGCAGACACGATCGGAGAGAAACATGGACGCAAAGACTGATGACAAGAGCGCGGGCAAGTGCCCGTTCACCGGCGCCCGCGGACCCGCGAACCGCGACTGGTGGCCTGAAACGCTGGACCTCCAGGTTCTCCACCACAACTCCACTTTGTCCGATCCGATGGGCAAAGATTTCAACTACGCCAAGGAGTTCAAAAGCCTCGACCTCAACGCCGTGATCAAGGACCTCACGGCCTTGATGACTGACTCGCAGGAATGGTGGCCGGCCGACTTCGGCCACTATGGTGGACTGTTCATCCGCATGGCGTGGCACAGCGCGGGCACGTACCGCATCAGCGACGGCCGCGGCGGCGCCGGCGCCGGGCAGCAGCGCTTCGCTCCGCTGAACAGCTGGCCGGACAACGCCAACCTCGACAAGGCGCGCCGGCTCTTGTGGCCGATCAAGCAGAAGTACGGTCGGAAAATCTCCTGGGCCGATCTGATGATTCTCGCTGGCAACGTCGCCCTCAACTCGATGGGCTTCAAGACGTTCGGTTTCGCCGGCGGCCGCGCCGACGTCTGGGAGCCTGAAGAACTGTACTGGGGTCCCGAGGGCACGTGGCTCGGCGACGAACGCTACAGCGGCGAGCGCCAGCTTGCGGAGCCACTCGGCGCCGTGCAGATGGGCCTGATCTACGTGAACCCGGAAGGACCGAACGGCAATCCGGATCCGCTCGCCGCGGCGAAGGACATCCGCGAGACGTTCTTCCGCATGGCGATGAACGACGAGGAGACCGTCGCGCTGATCGCCGGCGGCCACAGCTTCGGCAAGACCCACGGCGCAGGCGATCCGTCGCTGCTCGGCCCCGTGCCGGAAGGCGCGGCGATCGAGGATCAGGGCCTCGGCTGGAAGAGCAAGCACGGCACCGGCTGCGGACCAGACGCCATCACCGGCGGTCCGGAAGTCACCTGGACGCAGACACCGACAAAGTGGAGCAACCTCTTTTTCAAGAACCTGTTCGAAAACGAATGGGAGCTGACGAAGAGCCCGGCCGGTGCAAAACAGTGGAAGGCGAAAGGTGCGGAAGCCACCATCCCGGACGCCTTCGACAAGTCGAAGAAGCATGTGCCGACCATGCTGACCACGGACCTGTCGCTGCGGTTCGACCCGGCCTACGAGAAGATCTCGCGGCGCTTCTATGAGCATCCCGAGCAGTTCGCCGACGCGTTCGCCCGCGCGTGGTTCAAGCTCACGCATCGCGACATGGGCCCGATCGCGCGGTACCTCGGTCCGCTTGTGCCGAAGGAGACGCTGATCTGGCAGGACCCGATCCCGGCGCTAAATCATCCGCTGATCGGCGAGCAGGACATTGCGGCCCTGAAGGCCAAGATCCTCGCATCCGGCCTCTCGGTGTCGCAGCTGGTCTCGACCGCATGGGCGTCGGCGTCCACGTTCCGCGGCTCCGACAAGCGCGGTGGCGCGAACGGCGCGCGCGTTCGCCTCAGCCCGCAGAAGGACTGGGAGGTCAACCAACCGGCCCAGCTCAAGACGGTGCTTGCGAAGCTCGAAGCGATCCAGAAGGACGCCGGCAAGAAGGTTTCGCTCGCCGACCTGATCGTTCTCGGCGGCTCCGCGGCGGTCGAGAAAGCCGCGAAGGACGCAGGCGTCGACGTGAAGGTCCCGTTCACGCCGGGGCGCATGGATGCGTCGCAGGATCAGACCGACGCCGAGTCCTTTGCTCCGCTCGAACCGCGCGCCGACGGCTTCCGCAACTACATCAGCGGCAAGCGGCAGTTCATGTTGCCTGAGGAGGCGCTGGTCGATCGGGCGCAATTGCTGAAGCTGACGGCGCCGGAGATGACGGTTCTGGTCGGCGGCCTGCGCGTGCTCGGCGCCAACGCCGGGAACTCCAAGCACGGCGTCTTTACCAAGAAGCCCGGGACGCTGACCAACGACTTCTTCGTCAACCTGCTCGACATGAGCACGGAGTGGCAACCCGCGGGCTCCGACGGAGTCTACGAGGGCCGCGACCGCAAGACAAAGGCGATCAAGTGGACCGGCACGCGTGTCGATCTGATCTTCGGTTCGCACTCGCAGATGCGCGCCTTCGCGGAGGTCTATGCCTGCGCGGACGCGAAGGAGAAGTTCGTGAAGGACTTCGTGGCGGCGTGGACCAAGGTGATGAACGCGGACCGCTTCGACCTCGCCTGAGCCTGTGAAGGTCGGACGGAGGCGGAAGCCTCGGACAAGAAATCAGGGCGGCGTTTCAAAAAGCTTGAAACGCCGCCCTGACGCCAAGCCCTCATAATCCGCCGGTCCCAGATTCGAGTCCTTGGTGGGCCCAATTCTCTTAAGTCGTTCTATAGTCTAGACAGCAGCGTCGCCTTGGACTTCCTGCCCTTGTAAACGCGCATTTGTCGCTGTCGAAGATCGATCATCTTCGACGCTTTGCAGGGGTCAATCGCGGATTTCGGTTCGCTCAATCTTGGCTACAGCCCAAGCGCTGCTAACGCTGCCTTCGCCACCTCGACGTCCTGCTCGATCTTGGCGCCGCCGGCGGCGACGGCGCCGATGACCTCGCCATCGACCGTGATCGGAAATCCGCCCGGCACGTTGGTGAAATCGCCCATGCGCACCGCCATGCTGAGCGCGTTCTCTTCCGGCGCATAGCCGGTCGGCATGCGCTGCGACGCCGACGTAATCGCCTTCCTTTGCGTGGTGATGATGGAGAAATGCCGCGCGCCGTCCATCATCAGAAATCCGATCAGCCGGCAACTCTGATCGACGACGGCGAGCGACACCTTGCAATCAAGCTCGTTGGCCTTGGCGACGCCGGCGGCCAGCATTTTGAGGCTGGCCTCGTGGGTGAGCCGGTGGGTGGCGATGAAATCTGCCATAGCGGGAATGCCTCGTGCGGGGTGTTGATCAACGTCCAAAAGTCCGACATCCCATGACACAAAATTGGGAGCGCCGTCAGGGCGTGGTCTGATAAATTTGGGCCGGTGGCGGCGGCGAATTTGGTCTGAGAGGCCGCAAATGTCTTTAGCCAAAATCCGTGACGTCGCCCGGCGCGGACTATGTGCGCAGCGACGAGGCGACTAACGGCTCCAAAGCGGCGATCTCCCGATTTGCGAAATCGATACGTTCGGCGAGGACCCGCATAATAAAATCGTCGAAGGCGCTCGCCAGGTCGGAGCGCTCGCGGCGCATGCGCTCCAAGTTCGCTCGGGTTAGTGTGAAAAGGACAACGGGGCCGTCCGAGGATACTGTGGCGGAACGCACCGAGCGCCGGAAGAAGCCCATCTCCCCGACGACCGTGTGCGTCATGATATGGCGCACACGCAGGCTTTCGCCATTACCTCTTGCAACGTCGATCACGAGGTGACCGGCGGCGACGAGATCGAGGGTGTCGGCAGGCTCGCCGCCACGATAGAGGACTTGTGAGCCATCGATGTCCCTGCGCTCAAGATAGGTCGCGAGGTCCTCCGACCTGACGCTCGCGCCGAGTTGCCGCTGAAGCCACGCTTCGAAGGCATCGAGGCCCGTATTGATATCGAGATTCGCCTTTGCCAGCAGCCGATCCTCGCACCAGGCGAGGGCGAGGTTAAGGTCGGCGAAGGCCTGGTGCGGGCTCTTGCCGCCGAAGAAGCCGCCTCGCTCCAGCGCCGCACGATTGCTCGACGACAGCGAGCAGTAGACAAGCGTCGTACCCTGCTGGCCGCAAAAGCTGCGCAATTTGGCAAGGCTGACGAAGACCGAGGAGTCGGCTCCCGATACCATGCCAAAATCGATGATGACATAAGCAACCCGGCGAGGCAGCAGCGCTTCAATGTCATCCCGGATACGCTCGAAAACGCCCTCGGAAGAGCCAAAGAAAATGTATCCGGAGAGCCAGTAGATTTGGATGGCGTCGCCGGTATCGCGCAGATGCTTCGACGCCTCCGGTGAGCGGTCGACATAACTTGTGAACTGGGTCCGGGTTACATGCCGGCGCACGACGCCGAGGCGGGCATAGCTCATGGCAAACAGCATGCACGCACACACCAAGCCGGCCAACACGCCGATCAGGTAGCCGTACTCAATGCACACGATCGTAATCGCGATGGCGAGCAGCAGATCGAGCCAGGCGCGCTGCGCGTACGGGCGCCACAGGGCATCGGTTATGAAAGTGTATCCGAGGTAGAACACGAGACCGGCAATAATGGGTATCGGTACCAGGCCCGGCAGATCAAGGTTTGCAACGCCGACCAGGCCGAGAGCCAGCGCGCACACGACGCCGCTCATCCGGGTTGCACCGCCGGCATGCTCCAAAAGACGGCTCGTGCCGACCTGCAGACTGCTGGTGAGACCGCCGAACGGCGCGGCAACCAGGCTCCCAATGCCGTGAGCGCGAAGCTCGCAATCAAGATTTCCGGATGCCTGTCGCGCAACCTCAATGCTCGATACCTTGGTGACCAGCGAGATGAGCGCGACGATCGTCACTGCAAGCAACTCTGGGACGAGATGGGCCAGCATCGGCCAGGTCAGATGCGACGTGCGAGCGGCTTCGAACGGCGACCATTTGCTCAGGGCTCCAAGAGAATGGAAATACCAGCCGTGCTCCGGACCAGAAAGCCCCAGGCCGCGAAGCACGATGACGCCCGTCAGCCACATCGCGATCAGCGCTGCGGGCATGGCGAAGGCCCACTTGATCCAGCGCCGCAACACCACCAGCACAGCCAGTGCCGCCACCGCAGTGGCAAGCTTTGTTGCATCAATTGCCGACCAATGTGCGCCGAGTCCGCCGATGGTCATTGTGCGGTTCGTCGTCATCCGAAGACCGCCGGCAATCAGGAAACAGCCGGTGGCGGCGAGGAACCCGCCGACGACGCACGACGGCACAAACCGGAAGTACGATCCCCACCGAAAAACACCGAGACCATAGAGCAACGCCCCCGAGAGGAAGGTTGCCGCAGTGAAAATCAGCATCACGGTGTAGACTGCGGCTTGCGGACTGCCACCTGCCCTCACCACGCTGGGGCCGGCCGCCGCACTCAGCAATACGAGAACTGTGCCGGTCGGCGAATCGATGCCTGTCGCGATCGGAGGAAGCGACGTTGCCAGCGCGATCCACACGCCTCCGATGCAGCCTCCGATCAGCATCGCCCAGATCGCGATCGGGATGCCGGCGCTAAATTCGCCCGGAAACATGAGCGCGCCGAACGAGACAACGTTGGCGATCAGGACGACCGACGCGACGAGGCCTGCGACCGTATCCTTGACGCCATCACGACC
Source organism: uncultured Alphaproteobacteria bacterium (assembly GCA_963759705.1). Lineage (GTDB taxonomy): Bacteria > Pseudomonadota > Alphaproteobacteria > Rhizobiales > Xanthobacteraceae > BOG-931. Next base: position 307,412 of record CAVXAK010000019.1, on the reverse strand, counting down.
TGCAGCAATCAAATGGGACCATGTGCCGACGAGCGCGCCATTTTGGACACGCGCCAAAGGCTCATGATTTTGTGCACGGCCGATCAAAGCGACGACGCTCCGCCAACTCATCGGCTTCCCCCCAAACCCCACTGAAGCTTATCCAATTCGCGAGGATCAGTCAGGAGGCTTCGGAACGATTTTACCGCCTGTAGCCGCCGGCGACCCGCACGACTTCCGGACTGGATCATTCGGTGACATACATCCGGGTGACAGCCGACATCGGTGCTGGAGCGTACGATGACGGCGTGTCTAGGATGATACGCCGTCCGGTGCCGGCGGCGGGGAACGCAGTCCGACGGGAGTGATGGAAGTGGATCGCCAAGATTTGCCGGCCGGAGCCGGCGCCACGCCGGTTTCAACGCCAAGCCAACAGCCGTCCCGATGGGATCGCGAAGCCGACATCGTGGTGGTCGGATCGGGCGCAACGGGACTTCCCGCCGCCATCGTCGCGCGTGAAGCCGGTGCGTCTGTCATTCTGATCGAGGCGCAAAATCACATCGGCGGTCACGCCATTACCTCAGGCGGTAATCTGCCGCTCGGCGGCGGCACCAGCTACCAGAAGAAACACGGCATCGAGGATTCGCCCGACCAGTTCTTTCGGGATTTGACCGACTGGTCGGTGGTCGAGACCAACGGCGCGCCGCCCTACCGCTACAACGACCGCGAGATCATTCGCGCCTTTGCCGACAACAGCGTCGCCGCCTTCGAATTCCTGCTGGCCCATGGCGTCAAGGTCATCGACCGGCGACCAAACAGCGTCGGCCACGAAATCGGCGTTTCGGCGCTGCGCACCATGCAGATCGACGTCGCGGATTGGCCCATGGCCCATACCGGAAAGCCGGCTGATCCGAACGACACCGACACCAGGGGCGGCCCGCAAACCCGGGGCGGCGCCGGCCTCATTCGGCCGCTCCACGCCGCGGCGCTCAAGGCCGGCGTCGAAGTCCTGCTCGAGCACCGCATGACCGCGATCCACCGCGAGGCGCCAAAATCCGGCCGCGTCACCGGCATCGCGGTCGATCACAACGGCAGGCAGCTCAATATTCGCGCGCGCAAAGCGGTCATCATCGGGACCGGCGGCTCGTCCGGCAACGTCAACTTCCGCCGCATGTTCGACCCGCGGCTCACCGAGGAATATTGCGGTCTGGCCGGTATGCCGTGGTCGGATCAGGACGCTAGCGGCGAGTTGGCCGCGATGGACATCGGCGCCGCATTGTGGGGGCTGACAAACTTTTCCGGCGAGTACGGCTCAGGCATCACCAAGCCGGGCGCGATCGGCTGCCAATACGGCTATGTCAACGTGCGCTGGTATCCGAGCAGCGAAGTGTTCGACCAGGCGCGCGCCATAGGGCTTGCGGTCAAGGACTGGCAGGATGTCATCCTGGTCAACATGCTGGGCCAGCGCTTCTATGACGAGTGCGGCCACCACTTCAACTACAACACCTATATGAGCACCAATCCGTACGAGCCGTACAGTTACCTCAACGCCAAGAATGTCAAATACGATCCCGGCAATTTCATCAACGCCGCGCTCGCCGGCATTGGCGACGGCCATAACGGTGGCGGCCCGATCTGGGCGATCTTCGACGCCGATGCAGTCGCGCGCGAGACGTGGGAACCATCACCGCCGCATGTCGATATCGGCGAAGGCTTCTTCTTCAGCGCGAACAGCATCGAAGAACTCGCCGGCAAGATCGTGATGAAGTATCAGCGCGTGCCGATGCCGCCGCAGAACCTCGCCGCCACCGTCGCGCGCTACAACTCGTTTGTTGATTCCGGCAAAGACGATGATTTCGGCAAGCCGAAGCCGCTCTACAAGATCGCCAAGCCGCCGTTCTATGCAGCCTGGGCGACGCCGGTCATCCATGACACGCGCGCGGGCCTTCGCATCAACGCGCGCTGCCAGGTCATCGATATGAACGGAGCCGCCATCCCGGGCCTCTATTGCGGCGGCGAGTCAGCGGGCGGCTTCACCATGCATGGCTTGCCCCGCGCTGTTTGCCAGGGTTTTATCGCAGGACGCAGCGCCGCCACTGACAATCTTTAGGCTCGACAGATCAAGCGCGAATGGATTTCTTTCGCTCGACCTCGGCGGCTTTGCCCGCCGAGCGGATCATCAGAAACTTTCCGGTGCGCATTTTGCCGATCGCCCAGCGGCCTTCGATCTCCGTGCCATCCCCGCTGACGCTGCCCTCGTAGTGGACGGAGCCGTACATCGTGCCGGCGTTCTGATAGGTTTTCAGAAAAACAACTGAAGCCCCCTGCCGCGATCCGGTGAGGCTGGCGTAAAGCCTTCCGCTCGGAGCATTGCCGAAAGTGCGCGGCTCGTGAATCGAGCCGCTCAGCGAAAGCCCTGAATCGATCAGCCTCGCCACGAACGAGACCGAGCGGCCGTCGGAATATGTGTAAAGGCCGTGCCAAACGCCGGTCAGGTTCGCTTCGGCCTTGCTCATATAGACCCTCGCCCGCTGATGGCGACACAAGCACGAGCAGTGGACGGGGCGATCGACGGCGAATTGGTCAGCCAACCAGCGCGCGCGTGCTCGGCACGAACAGTTCGTCCGCCGTGACCGGCTTGGTGATAATGCCCTGCGTGAGCGCGTGGCCGATGAGCTCGTCGAGCACCTTGCGATTGGGTGCGATGCCATAGGGCAACGGGTCGCCGGTGATCTCCATGACGCGGCGGTGCACGTTGTCGACGTCCGTCGGCTTCTCGATCTTGCCGGCCTTGAGTCGCTCGACATAGCGGCGCTTCGCCTCGGCGAAGGTGTTGAACACATCGCCGGCTAGATCGGGATGCTTGGCGATCAACTCGTCCTTGATCACCACGGTATGATTGATCGGGTAGCGGCCGTCGCGGCGCAGTGCCGCGAGACCGGCCTCGAGCGCGTTTGGAATGAGCGGCTTTATGTCAGCGTGCTTCGCATCAACGCCGATCGCGGCCACAAGCTCGCCGGAGACGAGCATGTCGTCCATTTTCTTGCCCGGCTCCATCGGCACGACGTTCGCGGGCGCCTTGTATTCGGCGACGTGCTCGTCACCCGACAGCACCCAGGTGATCTTACTCAGGTCGACGCCGTATTCCCGCTGCAGAATGCCGCGCGCCCAAACGCCGGTGGTGACCGTATAGCCGCGATTGACCCCGACCCTCTTGCCTTCAAGGTCCTTCGGCGCGCTGATGCCGGCCTTGGCGTTCACCAGAATGGCGCCATGATGAAACGCCCGTACCAGAAACACCGGCACCGCCGTCATCGGCTTCCCGTAAGCCTTGGCGCAGATATAGGTGGTGATCGCCATCTCGCAGATGTCGAACTCGTTGCCGCGCACCATGCGGCGAAACGCGGCGATGAGTGGGTCGACCTCTTCGAACGCGAATTCAAACGTCTTCGGCTGGACGCTGCCGTCCTTGAGCGCCTGGTTGTTGCCCTGGGTACGGGTGACGGTCTTGAGCTTCGGTCCGGTCATGGGTCCTAAGTTTCTTAGTTCGCTCGCTTCTTAGTTTGCTCGTGTCTTGGCCGCGGAGGAGACGGACCACAGACACCTTAGACCGACGTATGCGCCTTGCCCGGCTGCCGGCTCAGCGCTTCCTTGGCGGCGTCCTTGAACGCCACATCGGGCGGCAGCACCACGGAGCACGATCGGACCTTATGGTGTGCAGGATCGACACCGGGCGGCACGACGCCCTTGTCGACCAGCGCCTTGGCGGCGCGCATCAGGCGATGGCGCGCCATGATGATGCCGTTGTCGGTCGAGACCAGGTTTTCCTTGGTGCGGTCGCAGATCGGACCCATGCTTTCCTGCAACGACGCATCCTGCATGGCGAAGCCGGCGACGCCGCTATAGGTCTTGCCGGCCTTCTGTGCCGCGCGATCGATCAGATAATCGTTGTCCTTGTTGGCGAGCGGACGGTACGTGCCGGGAATATACTTGCAGTGGATGCCGGCGCCGTCGCGCATCGCATCGACCTCGGTTTTGGACAGCGCCCGCACCGGGTGAAAGTCGTAGCTCCACGCCCAGCAGTTCTCGTCGTCGATCGGCATCCAGAAGTGCCCGTGCACGGGATGATCGCCGCGCGGCGGGATCATGGTGAAGGAGGGCATGACCCATGGCGTGATGCGCCAATAGTATTTTCCGTTCTCCGCGTTACGCCGGGCGCCGATGAAGAGGCCACCGGGCTGCTCCACGACCTCGAAATGCGGCTGCATATCGGAAAGGTTGTACTGGTTGCCCTTGGCGCCCTTGAACAGCGGATCGGAACCCAGGTCGCCGCGATGCAGAAACGACACGTGGCTTGAATTGATGCCGCCTTCCATCGCCTGCAGCCAGTTCGATTCCTGCAGGCGCTTGGAGACGAAGGTCTGCTCGGGCGGCACCAGTGCGAATTCCCACTCCGGCAGCGGCGGCTGCTTGTCCGTCGGACCCATATAGGCCCACAGCACCGCGCCCGATCTTCACCAGCGGATAGGACGTCAGCTTGACCTTCTTGCAGAAGCCGCTTTCGGCCGGCTCCGATGGAACGTCCACGCACTGACCGTTCACATCGTATTTCCAGCCGTGATACGGGCAGCGCAGCCCGCCTTCCTCGTTGCGGCCGAACCACAGCGACACGCCGCGGTGGGCGCAGAATTCATCGATCAGGCCGTACTTGCCGTTGGTATCGCGAAAGGCGAGCAGCCGCTCCGAGAGGACTTTGACCCGCACCGGCGGGCAATCGTTCTCCGGCAATTCTTCGGCGAGCAGCACCGGCATCCAATAGGACCGGAACAGCTGCCCCATCGGCGTGCCTGGGCCGGTCTGGGTCAAAAGCTCGTTTTGTTCTTTTCTGAGCATGATCGTTGTCCGTGACGGATTGCGTTGCTGACGGGGGTTCGCGACCTTTCGTCTCGAACAGTTTTCAGCGGAGCGCGAAGACCAAAGCAGGCCTTGTCTCCATAGCTCAGAGTAGGGATTCGGCCACCTCCCGGCAAGCCAAACCGTTGCGGCACGCGATGCCGTATCGGCATGTCCCCGTGCGTGGCGCGGGGGTTCGTGACAAACAGGCGAAAATCCGCTTGTCGCAACCTCATCCCGTTGCTCTGCGCAGGCAATTACGCTAATCCCGCGAGCGGCGGGGCAAGGTCTGGAGACGCGCGATGGCCGACCACGGTGAGATCGAATACGCAACTGCGACGGGCAACGATTACGCTGCCCACGAACAGACGTACCGGTCTTTCATTACAATGGTAAAGGTGATGACGGCAGTGGTCGTCACCATCGTGATCCTGATGGCAATCTTCTTGACGTGAATCAATCGCGTATAACGGCGTTGGCGAATGGCCCGGCCCACAATCACGGGTAGCCGCCGGGAGGACTCATGAAGGTTGCGGTGACTGCCGAGACCGATGCGGGCGAGCCGCGGGTGGCCGCGGTTCCGGAAACAGTCAAGAAAATGGTCGGGCTTGGCGCCGAAGTCGCCGTGGAACCCGGCGCCGGCATCAAATCCGGCATTCTCGATTCCGACTACACCGCCGCGGGCGCCGCAATGAGCGCCGATGCGGTGAACGGCGCCGATATCGTTCTCCAGGTGCGGCGGCCCGAGCCCGCCGAGCTTTCACGCCTGAAGAAGGGCGCGATCGTCATCGCCATCATGGACCCTTATGGCAACGACGCGGCGCTCCGCGCGATGGCCGAGGCCGGCATTACGGCGTTTGCCATGGAGCTGTTGCCGCGCATCACCCGCGCGCAGGTGATGGACGTGCTGTCGAGCCAAGCCAATCTCGCCGGCTACCGCGCCGTGATCGATGCTGCGGCCGAATTCGGCCGCGCGCTGCCGATGATGATGACGGCAGCCGGCACAGTGCCGGCCACCAAGGTGTTCGTCATGGGCGCCGGTGTCGCCGGTCTGCAGGCGATCGCGACCGCCCGACGCCTCGGCGCCATCGTCACCGCGACCGACGTGCGGCCGGCGGCCAAAGAGCAGGTCGAAAGCCTTGGCGCGAAATTCATCGCGGTCGAGGACGAGGAATTCAAGGCGGCCGAGACCGCGGGCGGCTACGCCAAGGAAATGTCGAAGGAGTATCAGGCGAAGCAGGCCGCACTGGTCGCCGATCACATCAAGAAGCAGGACATCGTCATCACCACTGCGCTTATTCCGGGCCGGCCGGCGCCGCGCCTGATCTCCAAGGACATGGTGACGTCGATGCGGCCTGGGTCAGTGGTCGTCGACCTCGCGGTCGAGCGTGGCGGCAACGTGGAGGGCGTCAGCGCCGACGCGGTGACCGAACAGAACGGCGTCAAAGTGGTCGGCTATCGCAATGTGCCCGGACGCCTCGCTGCCACGGCGTCGAATCTCTACGCCAAGAACCTCTACGCGTTCCTGGAAAATCTCATCGACAAGAAGACAAAAGCGCTTGCCGTCAACTGGGACGACGAGATCGTCAAGGCGACGGCGCTGACGCGCGACGGCGCAATCGTTCATCCGAATTTCAAGCCGAAGAGCGCGGCGTAGAGACTTTCAACGCAGGAGACTCCGAATGGTGACCCTGTCGATCCTCGGCCAACTCGACATCATCGCGACGGCGACCTCGGGCGCCCAAGCGGCGGCGAGCGACATGGTCGATCCATTCGTGTTCCGCCTTTCGATTTTCGTGCTGGCGGTGTTCGTCGGCTATTATGTGGTGTGGTCGGTCACGCCGGCGCTGCACACGCCGCTGATGTCGGTGACGAACGCGATTTCATCCGTCATCGTCGTCGGCGCGCTGCTTGCGGTCGGCGTCGCACTGGTCAGCAACGATTCCGGACCGATCTGGGCGCGGGCGCTCGGCTTCGTCGCGCTTACCTTCGCCTCGGTCAATATTTTCGGCGGCTTCCTGGTCACGAAACGCATGCTCGGCATGTTCCAGCGGAAGCAGAAGTGACAGGAAGGACACCTCCATGAGCGCCGATCTCGCCGCGCTGTCCTATCTGGTCGCCGGCGCCCTTTTCATCATGGCGCTTCGCGGCCTGTCGAACCCTGAGACCAGCCGGCGCGGCAATATGTTCGGCATGGTCGGCATGGCCATCGCCATCGCCACGACGCTCGCGTCGCATCCGCCAGCTTCGATCAGCGCATGGGCGCTGGTGGTGGTCGGCATGGCGATCGGCGGTGGCACCGGCGCGGTGATCGCGCGGCGCGTGCCGATGACGTCGATGCCGGAGCTTGTCGCCGCCTTCCACTCGCTGGTCGGCATGGCCGCAGTGCTGGTCGCGGCCGGCGCGCTTTATGCCCCTGCCGCCTTCGGCATCGGCAGCGAAGGCGCCATCCACCACCAGAGCCTGATCGAAATGTCGCTCGGCGTCGCTATCGGCGCCGTCACATTCACCGGTTCGGTGATCGCGTTTCTGAAACTGTCCGGCCGCATGAGCGGCAAACCGATCACGCTGCCGGCGCGCCACGCCATCAACATCGCGCTGGCAATTGCGCTCGTCGTCCTGATCGTGTGGTTCTTCGAGCGGCAGCAACACGTCACGTTCTGGCTGATCGCGGCGATCTCGTTCCTGCTCGGCGTTCTGATCATCATCCCGATCGGCGGCGCCGACATGCCGGTCGTGATCTCGATGCTGAATTCCTATTCGGGCTGGGCCGCGGCCGGCATCGGCTTCACGCTCGGCAATTCGGCGCTGATCATCACCGGCGCATTGGTCGGCTCCTCGGGCGCGATCCTGTCCTACATCATGTGCAAGGGCATGAACCGCTCGTTCATCTCGGTCATTCTCGGCGGCTTCGGCGGCGAAGTGGCGGGGCCTGCGGCAGCGGCCGGTGACCGGCCGGTCAAGATCGGCTCGGCTGAGGATGCGGCCTTCATCCTCAAGAACGCCGGCAAGGTCATCATCGTGCCGGGTTACGGCATGGCGGTGGCGCAGGCGCAGCACGCGCTGCGCGAAATGGCGAACAAACTCAAGGCAGAAGGCGTCGAGGTCAAATACGCCATCCATCCGGTCGCCGGCCGCATGCCGGGCCACATGAACGTGCTGCTCGCTGAGGCCAACGTGCCTTACGACGAAGTCTTTGAACTGGAAAACATCAATTCGGAATTCGCCCAGGCCGACGTCGCTTATGTGATCGGCGCCAACGACGTTACCAATCCGGCCGCCGAGGACGACCCGAAATCGCCGATTTACGGCATGCCGGTGCTGCAGGTGTGGAAGGCCGGGACGGTGATGTTCAACAAGCGCTCGCTCGCATCGGGTTATGCCGGCATCGACAACCCGCTGTTCTATCGCGACAACACGATGATGCTGCTTGGCGACGCCAAGAAGATGACGGAAGAGATCGTCAAAGCCGTTTAAAAACGGTTGGCAATGGCCCCGGACAATCCACCGCCTGTACGCGCCTCTCGATGGAAAGGGCCGTCTGGATCCGCCGCATCACCGCGCGGCGGCAAACATCGTTTGGCCTTCAGGATTTCTTGGATTGCCGATCATCGCGGTCGCGGTGGTGGTCCTTTACAACGGGCTTCAGGACTACATCGTTTTGCCGAAATGCGACTCCGAGCGCGCCAAGCAAACGCTCGGCGAGATTTTCAAGCAGCTCAAATTCGAGCCGCTGCGCTACGAGCCGATCAAGACCATTTCGAGCAGCAAGGAAGAAGTCGTCTGCAACGCTGTGCTGCCATTGCCGGACGGCGCCAGCGTGGTCGCCGACTACAGCTTCTATTGGCAAGGCCGCAAGGCGAGCATGAAGTATTCGATATCGCGCAGGGCAGCCGCAGTAGCCACTCGGCACGAATCAATCCGCCATCGCCGCCGCTGCCGCACCTCCGGATAGCGCGGCCATAACCCCCCGCCGTCGGCGTCTGAATGATGATCGCCTCGCCGGCGTCAATCGTCGTGGCATCGGCCCCGGCCAGCCGTTCCATGTGGCCGTCGTTGCGCCGGACCCAGTTCTCGCCGACCTGACCGTCTTCGCCGCCGGCAAGGCCGAACGGCCGCACCTTCCGGTGGCCCGACAGAATCGTGCATTCCATCTTTTCCAGAAAGCGGATGGTGCGGCGGACGCCGTCACCGGCGTTCCACTCGCCGCGGCCGCCGGAGCCTTTGCGGATGTGAAAGTCCTCGAGCACCACCGGAAAGCGGAATTCCAGAACTTCCGGATCGGTAAGCCGCGTGTTCGTCATGTGAGTGTGCACGGCATCGGTGCCCGGAAAGCCTGGGCCGGCCGGAGAGCCGGAACAGATCGTCTCGTAATACTGATAACGCGCGTTGCCGAAATTGAGGTTGTTCATGCTGCCCTGCGCCGCCGCCATGGCGCCGAGCGCAGCGAACAGACAATTCGTCACCTCCTGCGAGGTCTCGACGTTACCGGCGACGACGGCGGCGGGATATTCGGGCGTCAGCATCGATTTCTTCGGAATGATAATGCGGATCGGCCGCAGGCATCCGGCATTCATCGGGATGTCGTCGTCGACCATGACGCGGAAGACATAGAGCACCGCGGCGCGCGTCACCGGCTCCGGCGCATTGAAGTTCGTCGGCTGCTGCGGGCTTGTGCCGGTGAAATCGACCGTCGCTTCGCGCTTCTTCTTGTCGACCTTGATCCGCACCTTGATCACGGTGCCCTGATCCATCTCGACCTCGAAGGCGCTGTCATGCAGGCGATCGATGACGCGGCGCACGCTTTCCGCGGCATTGTCCTGCACGTGGCGCATATAGGCGCGGACCACCGGCAGCGTGAAATGGCGCACCATCTTGCGCAGCTCCTGGCCGCCCTTCTCGTTGGCGGCGATCTGCGCCTTGATGTCATTGACGTTCTGCAGCGGGTTGCGCGCGGGATATTTGCCGCCCTTGAAGAGCGCGTAGATTTCCTTCTCGCGGAAACGGCCGCGATCGACCAGCATGAAATTGTCGATATAGATGCCTTCCTGCTCGATCGTGGTCGCGTTCGGCGACATCGAGCCCGGCGAAATACCGCCCACATCGGCGTGATGGCCGCGCGAGGCCACCCAGAACAGGATTTTGGGCCCGTCGAAGACCGGCGTGCAGACGGTGATGTCCGGCAGATGGGTGCCGCCGTTATAGGGCGCGTTGATCGCATAGACGTCGCCCGGACGAACCTTGCCTTTGTTCTCCCGAATGATGGTCTCGACCGCACGATCCATGGAACCGAGATGCACCGGCATGTGCGGCGCATTGGCGACCAGCGAACCGGTGCCGTCGAACACCGCGCAGGAAAAATCGAGCCGCTCCTTGATGTTCACCGAATAGGCGGTGTTCTGCAGCGCCACACCCATCTGCTCGGCGATCGACATGAAGAGATTGTTGAACACTTCGAGCATCACCGGATCGGCGTGGGTGCCGATCGCGCGGGCGCGGGCGAGCTTTTGCACGCGGCGCAGCACCAAGTGGTCCTTCGCCGTCAGTTCGGCCTGCCAGCCATGCTCGACCACGACCGTCTGATGCGGTTCGATGATGATCGCCGGGCCCTTCACTTTATGTCCCGGCACGAGCGTGTCGCGCGTGTAGACCAGCGCACGCTGCCATTTGCCGTTGGAGAAAAAGCGCGTGCCCCGCGCCGGAGCCGGCAGCTTGGCGCGTCTGGTTTTTCGTACTTTCTCCTTGAAGGTCGCGCCGCCGCCGACCGCTTCGACCGACACCGCCTCGATGACCAGTGCCTTGCTGCGGTCGACAAAGCCGAAGCGCGCCTTGTGCGCCCGCTCGAAGGCGGATTTCATCGCCGGCAGCGAAGCAAGCTTCACTTTGCCTTTGAAAGGCGGATGAAAGGCGCCCGCGTTCACGATCAGCGCGGTGTCGGTGCCGGCGTAGCGGATATGGGCGCGCACATGCAGCGCGATCTTGTTGGCGGCGACGCCCTGACCCGCGACTTCCTTGATCGCGGCGGCCGAAAGCTTCTGCGCCACTTTCTCCAGTGTCGCGCGCGCCTTGTCGCCGAACGGCTCCTCGATCGCCTGCTGACGCACGCTGCGGATATCGGCAAGGCCCATGCCGTAAGCCGAGAGCAGCGAAGAGAGCGGATGGATCAGGACGCTGGTCATGCCGAGCGCATCAGCGACCAGGCAGGCGTGCTGGCCGCCGGCGCCGCCGAAACAGTTCAGCGCATAGCGGGTCACGTCGTAGCCGCGCTGCACGGAGATTTTCTTGATCGCGTTCGCCATGTTCTCGACGGCGATCTTGATGAAGCCGTCGGCGACCTGTTCGGCCGTGCGGCCGTCGCCGATGTCCTTCGCCAAGGCGGCGAACGCCGTGCGCACCGCGTCGGCATCGAGCGCCAGATTCTGCCGCGGCCCGAATATTTTCGGAAAGAAGTCGGGGATCAGCTTGCCGACCATGACGTTGGCATCGGTCACGGCGAGCGGGCCGCCGCGGCGATAACATTTCGGACCGGGATTGGCGCCGGCGGAATCGGGGCCGACGCGAAACCGCGCACCATCGAAGTGAAGGATCGAGCCGCCGCCAGCCGCGACGGTGTGGATCAGCATCATCGGCGCGCGCATGCGCACGCCCGCCACCTCGGTTTCGAACGCGCGCTCGTACTCGCCCGCGAAATGCGACACGTCCGTGGAGGTGCCGCCCATGTCGAAACCGATCAGACGGGAAAATCCCGCCGCCCGCCCGGTCTCCGCCATGCCGACCACGCCCGCGGCCGGGCCCGACAAGATCGCGTCCTTGCCGCGAAACAATTCGGCCGCCGTCAAGCCGCCCGACGACATCATGAACATGAGCTTCGTTTCCCCTCCCCTTTGTGGGGAGGGGTTAGGGGTGGGGGTAGCAAGGTCTTGCGCAGACGACGACGACCAGCGCTTGGCTTCGCCACCCCCCTCCCTACCCTCCCCCACAGGGGGGAGGGAATAGACGACAACTCGTCCGCCACCTGCGCCACGTAGCGGCGCAGGATCGGCGACAGATAGCTGTCGACGACCGTGGTATCGCCGCGGCCGACGAGCTTGATCAGCGGCGACACTTCGTGGCTGACCGAGACTTGCTCGAAACCGAGTTCACGGGCGAGCGCCGCGACCCGCTGTTCGTGCTCGCTGTAGCGATAGGCGTGCATGAAGACGATGGCGACGGCGCGGATACCGTCCTCTTTCGCACGCAAGAGCTCACGCCGCGCGGCGTCGAGATCGAGCTCGCGTTCGACCGTGCCGTCGGCGCGCACGCGCTCGTCAACCTCGACGACGCGTTCGTACAGCATGTCCGGCTTGATGATGTGCTTGGCAAAAATCTTCGGCCGCGCCTGATAGCCGATGCGCAGCGCATCACGGAAACCTTTGGTGATAAGGAGGAGCGTGCGGTCGCCCTTGCGCTCCAAAAGCGCATTGGTCGCAACCGTGGTCCCCATCTTCACGGCGCCGATACGCTCGCTCGGGATAGGCTCACCGCCCGACAGGCCAAGCAAATGCCGAATGCCCTCGACCGCGGCATCCCGATAGGCTTCGGGATTTTCCGACAGCAACTTGTGCGTGAGGAGCGCGCCGTCCGGCCGGCGGCCGATCACGTCCGTAAAGGTGCCGCCGCGATCGATCCAGAATTCCCAGCTCGGCGTCATCAACCCAATCCCATCGTTCATCGCGTCCGGCCAGCGCATGGCGTGCAGCACGGATGCCACATCGGACCGCCCGCGATCTCTATCCTCGAATAACATGATCCGCGGGCTTGTGGCTAAGCGCGCAGTCGGCGAAAATATCGGCAGGCAACGACACACCGACGCCCGGCCGGGCGCAGAGACGAGGTGGAAAATGCACAAGATCGCACTGTCCGAAGACGCCGTGGCTCGCGTCGAAAAGCGTCTCGGCAAGCCCCACCCGTTCGACACGATCGATCCGCGCCGAACCGCACTTCTGGTCATCGACATGCAGAACTACTTCGTCAAGCCGGGACACCAGAGCGAGGTCCCGCTGGCGCGCGAGATCGTACCGAACATCAACCGGCTGGCCGCCGAACTGCGCCGCCGCGGCGGACACGTCGTTTGGATCCGCAACACCACCGCGGACACCCGCGAGAGCTGGTCGAACTATCACGATTACCTGCAGACACCAGAGCGCTCGGAGCGGCGGCTGAAATCGATGGACATCGGCGCGGACGGCTACGAATACTGGCACTTAAACGACATCCGGCCGGAAGACGCGCAGGTAACGAAGAAACGCTACAGCGCCTTTCTCCAAGGCTCATCCGACATCGAGCGCCATCTGCGCGACCGCGGCATCGACACCGTGCTGATCACCGGCACCGCCACCAATGTGTGCTGCGAGAGCTCGGCCCGCGACGCGATGATGTGCAATTTCAAGACCGTTATGGTGTCGGACGGCCTCGCCACCCAAACCGACGAAGAACACAACGCCTCACTGTCGGCGTTCTACGGCCAGTTCGGCGACGTGCAGACGGTTGACGAGGTGCTGGAGTCGCTGGCGCGCGGCGACAAGGCCCGCGCCGCGGCGTAGTTCGGCATTCAGGGCGTCGCAAAGTAACGAGCATGCCCTCGTCATTCCCGGGCTAAACGAGGCAAGGAGTACGGTATCAAGCGTCATGGCGGCCGACTATCGGCGTGCTTCCTCGCACCTTTGTCGTCGCGCCACCAGCCGCTTCTGATGTTGAGAATTTGAAGGTGTCTCGATAATCGGAGCAAAGGCGAGAGACCAAACAAAAAAGGCCCGCTTCGGCGGGGCTTAGTTTTGGGAGGAAGCCGCCGCTGAGGCAGCAGAAATCCCTTGGCTCATTCTTCACCGAAATTCTAACGGTTGATCTAAATCAAAACTATCTGCGAGCAAGGCTGTTAGATGTTGCTTATTAGGCAGCCAGACGGCACCCCATCCCCCCGACACCCCTGCCGCCCGGCACACAAGCCTAAAAATCGAGGCAACAACTCAACCGCCCCAAGCACGTGCTTTGCTTGGGGCTTTTTTGTGGCGACAGATCGCCATTCGCTCAGAGCACGGGACCTGGCGCATATCAGGGCTTGGCCATTCCTTGCTGAGCCTTCGGCGGTCGGGCGGTACGCCGCGCCGCAGCATCCGCGAGACGCAAAATCCCATCGTGGCGGCGAAAATAGGAGTCCGGCAAACTTAATGTTCCGCGCAATCAAACCTGCGCATGACCGCCATGGGTTAACGACTACCGAAATGCGGCGTCCGAGATAAGTCCATCCATCCCTCAAAAACAGACATTCGTCATCGTGAGCGGTACCTCCGTTCGGTGCGAAAGGGCAACATCGCTTCCCTATACTCGGCTGTGAAATCGGCGTAGGTTGTTGGTTGAGCTGCCAGCGGGACATGCCGACTTCCGCGAAATCAAAGGCAGCGATTGTGCCCTCGGCGGGCGAGCAAACTTTAAAAATCAAAGAGGCGTTGGTTCGGACGCCTTCTGCATTTGCAGAAGGCATACTCAAGCTCGTGGGGGGAATGCCGTGGAACTTCCCCGTCGTACCTTCTTGCAATTGGCAGCAGGTGCTGCCGCGCTTCCAGCCGTGTGCCGGAGCGCGTGCGCACTCAGTTATCCGGCGCGTCCGGTGCACTTGCTGGTCGGCTTTACCGCCGGGGGCCCGCTCGACATCAGCGCGCGGCTCATCGCTCAATGGCTGTCGGAGCGGCTCGGTCAGCAATTCATCGTGGATAATCGGCCGGGCGCGAGCAGCAATATCGCCGCCGCCGAGGCGGCGCGGGCAACTCCCGACGGCTACACGCTCCTGATGTGTGCCGCGGCCAACGCATGGAACATGTCGTTCTACGACAATCTCGATTTCAATTTCATCCGGGACATCGCGCCGGTCGCAAGTTTCGCGCGCGTGGGCGGCGTCATGGAGGTCAATCTTTCGGTTCCGGCGACAACGGTTCCCGAGTTCATCGCCTACGCCAAGGCCAATCCGGGCAAGATCAACCTGGCGTCGGCCGGGCCGGGAAGTGCACCGGGCCTTTGGGGCGAACTGTTCAAGACCATGGCGGGCGTCAACCTGGTTACGGTGAACTATCGCGGCACCGCGGCTGCGCTGCCCGATCTCATGAGCGGCCGGGTTCAGGTCATGTTCGACGTTGTGAGCACGGCGCTCGGGCCGGTGAAGGCCGGAAAAGTGCGCGGACTGGCGGTGACGACCGCAGAGCGCATGGAGGTCCTGCCGGACCTCCCGACCGTGGGCGAGTTGGTGCCCGGTTATGAAGCCATCGCTTTTCAAGGGATCGGCGCACCGAGGGACACGCCGGCAGAAATCATCGACATCCTCAACGGAGCCGTCAATGCCGCTCTCGCGGATCCGGCGCATAAAGCACGCCTCGCAGACTTGGGCGCAGAGGCATTTACAACCTCGCAGGCCGAATTCGCAAAGTTCATCGCCGAATACACCGACAAGTGGAGCAAGGTGATCCGAACGGCCGGTCTTAAAGCGCAGTAATCTGACATAGGCTTTTTGGTCGGAAGGATCATCATGAACCTGAACCTTCCCCGCTGAAATTTTCCATATCTGGTCGCGGGCGCCGCCGCGTCGGCGTCGCGATTTAACCGCGGCCCTCGAACCGGTCGTTCTGGCGCCAGACGGCCCGGATGCTCCAGTATGTCCATGCCCTCACATCCTCGGCGGATGGGTTAGATCAGAGACCAACACGCCGATTGACGTGCGCCCCACATACCGGCGGGAATAGCGGAAGCGGAAGACGTAACCTATGCGTTCTTCTTGCTAAACTGGCCTTCTATTGCTGCCAATTTTGCCTCTTCCTCCGCTAATAGTCGGACGATCGTTTGCCGCGTCGGCTGATCTAGTTCCCTCGAGAGCCTTTCCCGAAAGTGTTCGATGTTGAGGCGCGCAATGGTTTTTTCCATGAGAACCTCCAGCACACAATTATAGCCAGCGGTCGCATAACTATAGCCAGCGATGGGCGTACAGCCCTGTTCCCAATTGAACACCCGGAGAAATATTGCCGGGGCGGCGGAACACCTAATCGCGCAGAAGAACGCTCAAGAGCGAATTATGGATTTTCAGGTCACCGTTGTAATGGATAAAGCCCAATTTCCTGAATTTGTTCATAAATTGATTGACCCGAGACCGGGTTGTGCCGACGATTTCTGCAAGAGTTTCTTGGCTGATCTTGGTCGTGACGTGCTCCAGCTCACCCTCCTTACCGTAATTCGCAAGAAGCAGAAGTGTTCTTGCCAGCCGCTTTTCGCTGGAGTTGAACAACTGGTCGACCAAGTCTTCCTCAACCCGGCTGTTACGGGTCAGTAGATGAGCCGTGAACACTTCAGCGAAGGTTGGCTCGGCGTGGAGAACGCGGATCATCTCCGCCTTTTCCACACGCAGCACGTTGCTCTCGACTATGGCGGTGGCCTTTGCAAGGCGCAGCGGCTGCCCGATGAGGCAACCCTCACCGAAGAACGCGCCCGCACCAAGGATGCCGACCACGGCTTCTTTCCCTTGCTCCGATGTGACCGCGACCTTGACCTTGCCCTTCTGGATGTAGAAGACCGCGTTCGCCGGGTCGCCCTGCGAAAAGATTACGGCATCCTTCCGATAGGAGGATGCGGTTCGGCCGCCCTCTACCGTGGCGAGAAACACCTTCGGGTCAAATTTGGATTTCGCTTTCTTTGCCATGGCAAATACCCCGCACAGCCCCCGAACAATATTAGTGCTCCGCTCCCCAGCACGGCAACGCGGCCGCCAGACTTTGTGAAACAGATCGACCAGCCGAATGTCGCACCCGGATCAATTGGGTCGCATCGTCCGTTCGGCTGTATCGGATGTCCGCAGCGCGGCCGGCACTTCGCATTTCTCCCCATTATATATGGACATATAACCCGGTGCAGGCTCAGCGACCCGAGGCGGTCAACGCGGTATTCGACCCGCGCCCTTTGGCCTCACGGGCTGGCCGCGAATATCGGCCTTGGCGCAGTTCCATTTGTCCCGAGAGCGCGCGGCTCGGCCCACAAAGCGCCTCTCGTTCAGCCAGCGACAAATCGATCTGTCGGGAATCGTACTTGCGGGACTTGGGTTACGGATTTTGGGCGCCTGGCCCGAGAGACCCAGACATACGAGGGAGTGTCCATAGATTGAGAATGCTGAATCTCGCGCCGCTTTCCGTTCGTTTTCAGGCGCGCTACATTCATGGTTCTGAGGAATTCAGCATAGGAAATTGAAGGGTTGAACGATCTCCTGCCACTTGCCGAAACGATCGCCGCTCGACTGAAGGCCCGGAGCGAGACGATCGCAATTGCCGAGTCCTCAACCGGCGGCTTGATCTCGGCGGCGCTGCTCGCGGTGCCTGGCGCCTCGGTCTACTTTCTCGGCGGCGCCGTCGCTTATACGCGTCACGGCGAAGAGCAAGTTTCTTGCTATCGATGATGTTGCGCTCGAGCAATTTCGTCCGGCGACCGAGCCGCACGCGCTCCTGCTCGCACGCCGCGCCCGGGCGCAATTCACGGCCACATGGGGGCTTGCCGAAACCGGCGCCGCCGGGCCGAGCGGCAATCGGTACGGCGACGCGGCTGAGCACTGTTGCCTCGCGATCGCGGGAACGTCCGAGTGGGCGATCACGCTGGAGACCGGCAGCTCCGACCGGATCGCCAATATGCGCGCGTTCGCTGCCGCGGCCCTCGAACTGCTGGCCGGCAGCTTGGCGCGCTGATCGGCGCCAGGCACCCTTCATGCACTAACCGAAGCGATCGCCCAGCGACAAACCTCCCGAGAGGTTTGAAATTTTGACAGCTCTTTTTGCGTAGAAAAACCGCAAGATGCGCTCTGCGGTAGGGCGGCGAATAGCAATGAACTCTGCTTTTGTCTGTATCAAATCGTTGCGACTAACCTCGCCGCTTGCCAAGCGCGAGTGATAAATCGCCTCCAACGTCGACAAGTGAAAACCGATGGCTTTCAGGATAATCGCAAAAGGGCTTGTCCAGACCCCCATGAACAGCTGCTCGATCTCGTCCACCGAAAGACCCGACAGCTGCGCTATTGAGACCACGATTTCTGCGAGTTTCTTTTCCTTCGCAAGCTCGTTCACAACCGCCTCGTTAAGTTCCCGCGATTTAACGATACGCTCGGCTGTCTTGTAATCCAATGATCGGCCTACGACCTTGTTCGCGGCCGATGGTGCATGGGGCGGTAAAATCTCTTGAATGATCTCACTAAGCTCCGGGTTGGTCGTCATCAGTCGTTGCCGCACGATTGCTGACGCCTTCGACAGGAGCTCGCGAAGGTGGCGCTCGGGAATGTCTTTTCTTCCGGCAACGCATTCCGACAGCCAATCATCATCGACGCTTTTTTGGACGAGCATCCCGAAACTCTGTTCGGAAATTGCCGCGCCGGAATTGTTGGCTAAGCGTGCCAAGAACTTTCCTGCTGCCCTTTGCTATCAACTGATAACTGACCGCTTCACTGATTTTATCGCGAGTAGCAATGGCGAGCAGATGCTCTGGCCCTTTTGTGGCTATGCAACGGGAAAGGGTGTCGTCGTCGAGTGCGCTGGATTGAGTGAGAATTGGTTCGGCGACCTCGATCGCATCGTCAAGGGCAAGCGATCGGATCGTATTTCGAGGCGCGCCTTCTATCGGCGCAAGCCGCTGGGCAAGTTTTATGCGAGCGGCGACTTCGACCCTGGCAACAAGTTCACTTAAAACGCCGTCGTACACGTCCAATTGCTCGGCGGAATAATGCCCGACATTGACCAGGAAAAGTTCGGTTATTTGATGCAGCATCGCGCCGACTTCGGCTGACCGAGTCGTAATTGCTTTTTCGAGATCGGAGACGAGATTGATCGGCAGCAAAGGCGCTGCTCGTGAAATTATCCAGTCGTTCCCAAACGTTACTCTACGGCGGAGATATTAAATCTCCCGCTAATGCAAAGGCCTAATGAGCGGTTAACTCGGGAGCCCAAGGTGAGCCAACCCTGAGCGCGCAGCATCGGCAATATAACAGGACGATCTCGGAAATACCTTCCCGGTGAAAGGACCCGCGTGCCGCGACAACGCCAGCGCCGCGGCGTAATTCGGCAAGCGGCACCGCCCGGCCTGTCACACCGATTTAGCGAGAGAGGCCGCCGCACGCGGAAGAATGATTTTAACTTCCGTGAACTCACCGGGCTCGGTATCGACCTCGATTGACCCGGCGTGCTGTTTAGCGATGATGTCGTGACTGATGGAGAGGCCAAGTCCAGTCCCTTCTCCAGCTGGCTTAGTCGTAAAAAATGGATTGAACATTTTGTCTTTTACCTCGGGCAGCATGCCGGTGCCATTGTCGCGTATCCTGATCTCCACACGGTCACCGAGGTTCTTCGTCGCGGCGCTCACGGTGGGCTCGTAGGCATCATTGTTCGCCAGACCCTTGCGGTTGGTCGCCGCATAGAAGCCGTTCGAGATCAGGTTAAGCAGCACTCGCGTGATCTCCTGTGGGAAGACATCGACTTCGCCGGCGGTAGGATCGAACGAGCGCTCCAGGGTGATCTTGAACCCCTCCTTTTCCGCCCGAGCACCGTGATAGGCAAGATTGAGGCTTTCTTCGACGATGGCGTTGATATCGACGGGCCGATGCTCGCCCGAGCCTTCGCGCGAATGCAGCAGCATGTTCTTGACGATCGAATCCGCACGCTTGCCGTGCTGGACGACCTTTTCGAGATTGCCCCGCAAGGTATCCGTCAATTCGGCGATGTCTGTGCGCGTCTTGCCGTCGACCTTCACGGCCCCCAGGGTTTCCTGCAACTCGTCGATCAACTCGACGGACAGCCCGGAGAAATTGTTGACGAAATTGAGCGGGTTCTTGATCTCGTGCGCGATACCAGCGGTCAGTTGCCCGAGCGAGGCAAGCTTCTCGGTCTGAACGAGACGATCCTGTGCGGTCCGCAAGTCCTCCAGCGACTTCGCCAGTTCGCGCGTGCGTGTTTCCACGCTATCGAACAACCGCGCATTCTGGATCGCCAATGCCGATTGAGCTGCGAAGGTTTTAATCAGATCAATGGTGTTCTGCGCGAACTGACCCGGCAACCTGCGGCGGACCGCCAATACGCCAACGATCTCTTCTCCGCGCAGCAGCGGCGCTACCAACAGCGCGCGGTAGCCAGCGCGAAGAATGATCTCGTTAAGGCCCGTGGCCGCTCCCCTCTTCAAGTCGGCGACCTGGATCGGCTCGCGCCGCGCTAGCGCTGGCGCGATGTTCGGCTCGTCAACTCCAATGTGCCGACGTGCCAGCGTGTCGATCATCTCCTGATCCATTCCGTAGGTGGCGCGCAAACGAAATTCTTGTGCTTTTTCGTCGTAGCCGTAAATCGCGCCGGCCTCGGTCTCGGACAATTGCACGGCCTTGCTGACGATGGTCGACAACACCGTCTCGAGATCAAGCGTCGAATTGACCGTCTGGCTAACCTCGCCGAGCGCGCGCAGCTCGCCGACCGAGCGCCCAAGTTCATCGGTGCGCTGGCGCAGTTGATCCAAAAGTCTAACGTTCTCAATCGCGATAGCGGCCTGGTCGGCGAAGGTCTCGACAAGAGCAATCTGCTTATCGGTGAACGGCCTGACCTCTAAGTGATAGATTACCATCGCGCCTAACAACTCATCGCCTTTGAGTATCGGGACCCCGAGAACTGTGCGAATCCGTTCGATAAATCTTCCCCCATACGTGTAGTCCGGATCGTCTAAGATATCGGGAATATGGATCATTCGGCGTTCGAACGCCGCGCGGGCAGCAGCCGTGTGTCGGCCGGGACGTATCGGATTTCGCTCTATCCACTCCTTGAACTCCTGAGAAGCATTGAAGGCCGCTGTCATCCGCAGCAGTTCGCCATCGAAACGGTAGATAATGGCCCTGTGGGCTCCGCAAAGCCTGACCGAGCTTTCGACTACAGTTCCGAACACAGCGTGCAAGTCGAACGCCGAGCGGCTGATGACCTCCAGCACATTCGACGTGGCGGTTTGCTGCTGCAGCGATTCGCGTAGTTCGTTGAGCAGGCGAGTGTTCTCGATAGCGATGACCGCTTGGGCGGCGAAATTCTGCACCAACGCGATCTGTTTGTCGGTAAACGGCCGGACTTCCTGGCGGTAGATGATAATGACGCCGATCAATTCGCTCTCTTTGAGCATCGGCACGATGACCTGGGTTCGCGCGCCGGCCAGCCTGGCTGCAATCCCGGGAACAGCTCCGGCAGCGTCATCGGCGGTGTGGCACACCTGTTTTGTCAGCATAACACGTTCGAGCTGACCACCGGTCACGGGCTGAAAAGCGCCACGTCGCCTATTGAATTCTACATACTCCGATGGTGAACCGACTTCCGCAGCGAAGTGGAAAGCCTTGCCATCGAACCGATACAGCATGCCGAAATTGGCTTCGCAAATGTGCGTCGCATTCTCCAGCATGGATTGGAACACAGGCTCCAGCTCGCCGGGCGAACTCGAAATGACGCTCAACACCTTGGACGTTGCCGTCTGCTGTGCGAGCAATTCACTCAGATCGGTTGTCCGTTGCCGCAATTCGTCGAGCAGCCGCGTGTTCTCGATAGCGATGACCGCCTGACTTGCAAAGTTGGTCAGTAGTTCGATCTGCTTCTCGGTAAAGGGCCGAACTTCCTGCCGGTAAATGACGATAGCACCAACCGAAACGTCGTCCTTGAGCATCGGCACGTACACGACGGATCGGGCACCGCCAACCTTGGCAGAATTGCCGATGACGGCGTCAGACGCGGCATCTGCGCTATAGCTCACTTTCTTCATCCGTGTCGTGCGGTCGAGCATTGCGCCCGGCGTCGGGTGAAACAGCCCGCGCCGCCTCTGGAATTCGACAAATGCGGTCGGTGCGTTGTGCATCGCCACTGCGCGATAGTACTCGCCTTCGGCGAGATACAGCGTTCCGAAGTTGGCTTCGCAGATGCGCGTAGCGTTCTCCAGCAAGGCTTGGAAAACCGGCTCAAGCTCGCCGGGCGAAGTACTGATAACGCGCAGCACCTCAGAGGTGGCGGTCTGCTGCTCCCAGGGACTGTCTCAGTTCGTTAAGCAGCCGCGTGTTCTCGACGGCGATAACGGCTTGGGTAGCGAAGTTCTGCACCAGTTCGATCTGCTTGGCAGTGAACGGGCGTACCTCCTGTCGCCAGATTTGGATGACGCCGACCAGGGCATCGTCCTTAAGCAGTGGAACTGCGAGCAGGCTGCGAACGCCAGTGAGGTGCACGAAGTTGGCACGTGAAGCGTCACCGCCATCCCGATAGGCGGCCTCTTCGCGAACATCGGTGATCTGGATCACCTGCCGCGTCTCTCGTACCCTGTAGAGCGCGCTCGTCTTCGGAGGGGAACGCACAATGGGATCGCGCCGCTTTGCTTCGACATAATCGGGCGGAGCATTATGCAGCGATACCGTGCGAAACCTGTCACCTTCGGTCAGATGCAGTACGCCGAATTTGGCCGCGCATATGCGCGTCGCATTCGCGAGAATACTCTCGAACACGGGTTGCAATTCACCGGGCGAGTTAGAAATGATCCGCAGCACGTCGGAAGTCGCGGTTTGCTGCTCCAACGCCTCATTCAGTTCACGCCTGGAGCGGGCGAGTTCCTCCTGCAGATCAACGGCCGACGGATCATTCGGGTGCGCGACTGCGGGAGCGATGTGGCGCTCACGAGTCTTTCTTTTGCGTCCTCGCGCTTTTATTGACTTTCCGACTGTCGTGGTACGCCGCCTCATGCCCGCCCCCAGGCTCAGGATGTGGCATCCTAATGGCTAGAGTTGGAGTTCTGGAAGGGGGTCTACAGTGCGCCCTTGGACGTAGGTCATTATCCAAGTGGCCGAGACCCGAATTCAGGTCATTCGCGTCGCAACAAGGTTCGCGCCGCGGCGTAGCTACACGTCGGGCCGCTTGTATTCGAGGTTCGGGCCGCCCTTCTGCGATTTCAGATAGTTTTCGACATGCGCCGTCGGATCGACGGCGCGGCGCATGCGCGCGGCGACCAATTGATCGAGCTGGATCGCCTGCGACAGCGACAGATCGCGCCCCATTTGCACCGTGATCTTCGAGTGCTCGAGCGGCGCTAGGTGCCGCGCGGCGATTTCGCGCGCAATGCCGGTCACCGTATCTTCAAGCTCTGCGGCCGGCACCGCTTGCGAGATGATGCCCCAGCGGTCCGCCTCCTCACCGGAAATGTTGCGGCCGACAAGCTGCATCAGCGCAACCTTCTTGATCGGGATGGCGCCATGCACCAGCGTCGAAGTAACGAGCTGGCCGAAGCTGCCGCGGAGAATTTCCGGCATGCCGAATTGTGCGTCATCGGCGGCGAAAACAAGATCGTGGCAGTTCATGATGCCGAGCGCACCGCCGAGGCAATAGCCGTGCACTTGCGCAATGACGATGCGGGGAAAGGCGCGCAGCGCTTCGGCCATCTGGACGGTCAGGGTTGGGCGATCCCAGTCGCGCGGCTCCTCGCTGACCTTGCGCAGGAAGTGCAGATCGAGCCCGGAGCTGAAGCAAATCCCCGCGCCTTTGGTGATCACGGTCTTGATCTCGCGGTCGTCGCGCACGATGTCGAGCGCATCGAACCATGCCGTGACCAGCGCCTCGTTCAGGCAATTGCGCTTGTCGGGCCGGTTGAGCGTAACCCGCGCCACGCCGGCGTCTTCGAGCTGTTCGAGAATGAGTTCCGGCCATTGTTTGATGACGCGCCACTTGTCCAGCATCGCGGCTTTCCTCCCTGCTATTTTAGTTTGTCGCTGCGCGGCACGAACAAGGCATCGAGCGCTATCCCGCCGCGCGGCAGGACGACAAACGGATTGATGTCGATCGACTGGATGACGTCGGCGAGATCGTCGGCGATACGCCCCAACGCAACGAGCGCACTCACCACGGCTTCGGCGTCGAGCGGCTTGCCGCCGCGGTAACCGGACAGCAGTCGCGCGGCATGCGTGCGTTCGATCATGGCACGCGCCTTGTCCGCCGTGATCGGAGGCACCGCAAACGCGACATCCTTGGTCAATTCGAGAAGCACGCCGCCGCTGCCGGCCATCACCACAAGGCCCATTTCCGGATCGCGGTGCAGGCCAAGCACAAGCTCCAGGCCGCCGCCGACCTGCTGGCAGACCAGCATGGCATCAAGCCGTTCGACCCCGGCGCGGCGGACATTGTCGGTAATCCGCTGGTAAGCGGCGCGGACCTGCTCATCGTTGGCCAGATGCAACGCGACCGCGCCGGCATCGGACTTGTGCGGGAGCTTGGCCGAAACTCCTTTGAGGACGACTGGAAACCCGATCTGCTGCGCGGCCTTCACGGCTTCATCCGGCGAATGCGTCGCGATCTCTGCCGGAACCGCTATGCCATAGGCGCACAGCAGTTCCTTCGATTCGACCTCGTTCAGCGCCGTTGCGCCTGAGCTGGCCAATGTGCGCACGCGCGACGCCGCAGCCGCCTCTGCCGCCGTCGCCGGCGCTCTCGGCGACGGCTTCGCCAGCCGCTCAAGTTCGTCGCGACGCACCACGCTCGCGATGGCGCGCAACGCTTTGTTGGCCTCCAGCAGGAACGAGACGTGTGGCGACTTCGCTCGCAGCGCACGGCTATAATCACTCTGGCTGTGCGAAACCGGCGTGATGAAGGCGATCGGTTTCGCCGCTCCCGCCGCGGCGATGGCCTCCACCAGGCGATGTAATGTTCGGCACGGTCGGAGCCCGCTTCCCGCGGCAGATTCTCCTGAAGCAGGATCATGTCGACGTTGGGATCACTTTGCAGCGCCGCGATCGAGGCCTTGTAGTTGTCGGCACTGGTCAAGACGCCGAAGCCGCCGTCGATCGGATTGCTGACGAGCGAGCCGACGCCGAGAATCGCATTGAGCTTCGCCAACGTCTCGTCGGCGAGCGTGGGAAATTGCAGCTGATGCCGCTCGGCGGCATCATAAAGAAGGCCGCGGAACGCGCCGGACAGCGTGATGGCGCCGAGGCGGCGGCCGGCCGGCACGCCGATGTGCGCCAGCAGTTCGGTCATCTCGACGGCGTCATCGAGCGTATTGGCGCGGACGACGCCGAGTTCGCCGGCGACGGCATCGAACGCTTCGACCGAGCCGGCAAGCGAGCCGGTATGCGCCATCGCCGCGCCGCGGCCCTTCTCCGATTGGCCGAGCTTCACGGCGACGATCGCCTTGCCGGCCGCTCGCGCATGGCGGCAGGCCGCCTTGAATTTCTCCAGGTCGGCGATCGCCTCGACGTAGATGATGATGACTTTGAGTTCCGGCTGATCGGCAAAGAACGCGATGTAGTCGGGGATACTGAGCCCGGCTTCGTTGCCGCTGGTGATGAGATATTCGGCGTTCATGCCGCGCTCTTCGAGCGCAACATTCATAAAGAGCATCATGCCGCCGCTTTGTCCCACGAGCGCCACGGGACCTTGCCGCAATGTCAGCGGCCGATCTTCCGCCAGCGTAACGAAACTCGACTTGGCGCAGATGTTGCCCATGCAATTGGGACCCGAGACGGCAAGCCCGGTCTCGGCGATGACGTCGGCGAGTTCGCGGCCGAGCTTGGCGGCGTCCTCATCAAAGGCCTCACCGAAGCCTGACGAAAACACCGTGGCGCTGCGCGCGCCTGCGGCCGCTCCGCTGCGTAGCACTTCCGGCACGCCCGGCGCCGGCACCAGCACGACGAGATGATCAGGCGGTTCCGGCAACGACTGAAAATCCGGATAGCACCGCTCATTGAAGATTTCGGTGCGGCGCGGATTGATCAGATAGGCCGGTCCGGGAAATTCATAGCGCTTGAGATTGCGCCACACCCGCGCTGCCCAGCTTCCCGGACGATCGCTGGCGCCGACCAGGACCGCATTGCGCGGCTCGGTCAGCGCCGCGACTTTCTTTTTGATATCGGATTTACCTTTCGAAATTCACCTTCGCCCTTTGCCAGTTGCGCAATCACTCGCGATTTGGTGATGCCGGTCTTCATGATCTTTACGGAAAGTGCTTGCGCCCCGACGTCGAGATAGATGCTTCCTTCCGCTATCGACCGGCAGCCGTTGTCGACCATGATCGGCAGGCATGAGCTGTTCTTGATGGCGCGAAAGCCGTCATTTGGAGCGAAGGGACACGGATCCTCGAACAATACGACACCGAAATCCGCCAGCATTTTCGACGTTTGCGCCACGCCGGCTGAAGTGCCGCCGGCGTTTGAATCTGGCGAACAGCACCGCCTCGTCGCCGACAGCGCTGCGAATTTCGTGCAATGCTGTCCGATCAGTTGCTCACCCTGACCAGTCTTTACTTTGAACGCGCGAACACCGTGCGTCTCCGCGGCAGTGCCAGCTTCGCGCGCCATGTCCTTCGGCGCCGCCCTTGTCACGGTCCAGGATATTGGCACGTTGGCGTCACTAGCACCGAGCCGCCGCCAGAGCGGAACGCCCGCCAGTTGAGCTCGCAAATCCCAGCATGCCGTATCAATCAGGCTTTTCGCCAGCGGATGCTCTTTGAAGCTGCCGAGAAAGTCCTTGACCGCTCTCTTCATCGCCAAGGTCGACATTGGTCATCTGCGGCAGAAAGACTTCCTCGATGACCGTCATCAGACTTTTGAGTGTAGCGGCATGCCAATTCAACCTCACGGGCGTTTCACCGACACCTTTGAGGCCGCCAGCGGTTTCGAGACGATTAATAGAATGTCGACGCCGGATTTGAGATGACCGGCCCAGCGATGGGCCGAACATACGGTATGCGCAGGGGATGGAAGTGATGCCGCGTCAGTTTTAGGGCCATGATGCGCTGGCGCTCTTATGTTTTTGCTTGTCGGTCGTCGCGGTAAGGCAGAGATGAAAGCAGATGGCCCGAGCGGTTGTCAAATGAGGATGATTCGTTTACGCGTCGATGCGACGCCTGCTGCGAAAAAGCACCGCGCAGCATGTGAAATGATAAGAAGAATGAGGAAACCAGGATGGCGCTTACAAGAGTAGCAGTCGTATTGCTGCACTTCTCTGGACTCCCGGTTATTCAAAGCGCCGCGCAGGATTTTCCCACGCGGCCAGTGAAGATCATCGTACCGAACCCACCGGGCTCAGGTACCGATCTTCTCGCGAGGCTCCTCGCCGATCAGTTGAGCAAAAGATGGTCGAGCCCCGTTGTCGTTGAGAACGCTTCCGGCGTCGCGTCCGGCAATGTCGCCGCAGCCGACGTCGCTCGCTCGGCTCCCGACGGATACACGCTGATGCTTTGCCCGCCCGGCCCGCTCGCGACGAACGGCCTGCTCTATAAAGACTTGAAATACGATCCGCGGAAATGGGTCGTGATCAGCCACCTGGCGACGGTCCCTTACGTGCTCGTGGTGCGTAAGAATTTCAACGCGTCGACCGTTCCCGAGCTGATCGCTAAAGCCAAGGCAAGCCCGAAGACGATCACGTCAGCCTCGGCTGGCCCCGGATTACGAGCCGCTGCCGAACTCCAATTCAGGCCCGCAAGATCAGGCACGGACCGCAGACACGATCGTACGCCGCCCGACGATATAAAACCCTGCGGCGATCACCGTCATGATCGCGGTCCAAACCAGGCCGAACGCCGCAAGCTCGGTGCCTTGGCCGTTGGCCCAGAGATCGAACATCGCGACCGACACGGGTTGCGCCGACGGCGAAGCGAGGATCACGGCGAGCGAAAGATCGCGCGCAGCGACAAGAAAGATAAAGAGCCACCCGGCAAGCAGCGCCGGCGTCGCCAACGGCACGATGATCCGTCGCAGCACGGTGCGCAACGGGCTGCCGGCAACCGATGCCGCTTCTTCGAGTTCGGGGTGAATTTGCAGCACGCCCGACGCGGCGTATCGCATGCCGTAGGGCAGATACCGGATCGTAAAGGCGAGAACGAAGGCCCAGAGCGTGCCGTATATTGGAATCGGCACCGCGAGATAAATCTGGATCATGGCGACGCCGAGCACGATGCCGGGAAAGATCAAGGGAGCGGTCGCAAGCTGGTCGAGAAGCCAGCCGCCGGGGCGGCGGCGGACCGCGAGCCAGCCGGCGATGACGGTCAGTCCCATCACGCAGGTCGCCGCGCCGGCACTCATGAGCAGCGTCTGCCAAACCAGGTCGAGGTAAAATGTCGAGTGAAACACCGTGCGGAAATTGTCGAGCGTAATCAGCGAAAAGCCCCGACGGGTGATGCTCTGGGTGAACGGCATCAAGGCTAGCCAGACGAGGCCGGCCGTCGGCGTCGCCAGAATCAGCAAGAAATTGAACAGAATGACGGCGCCGCCGAGGTAACGCGCGGCTCCGAGATCGAACAGCCGCGTACGATAACCGCGTCCCGTCACGCTGTGGTAACGCGAAGCGTGCCGCGATATCCGCGAATAGAGGCTGATGAGCCCTCCGGCAAGCAGCAGGAGCACGACGGAAAATGCGCTCGAATAGCCGAGATCGGGCGGCACGTTCTCCTTCATATCGAGATAGATATCGGTCGTCAGAACCTTGACGTTGCCCGGTAATCCAACCAGCGCCGGAACTTCGAATGCCTCGATCGAACGCACCACGATCAGCAAAGCGACGGCGAGGAACGCCGGCAGCGCAAGCCGCATCGAGATGCGGGTGATCGTCCGCAGAATGCCGGCGCCGCACATGCGCGCGGCCTCTTCGTATTCGGCGTTGGCCTGCTGAAAAACCGAGGACAGCAGGAGAAACGCCAGTGGCGACCACAGAAATCCTTCGACCAGGATCATGCCCGGCATGGAGAAGACGTTGAAGCGAGCGAAGCCAAGCCAGGTGAGGAGGTCGTTGAGCGGCCCGGCGCGGCCGAGCAGAAACAGCCAGGCAATCACGTAGAGCACGAACGGCGTACCGAGCGAGATGATCGCGGTGAGGTAGGCGAACGCCTTGAACGGCGCATTGGTGCGCTCGACCAGCCAGGCCACAAGGCCGCCGAAACACAGGGCAATCACCGCACTTCCGAGGCTGAAGGTGAGCGAATTGACCAGACTGCCGAAGAACTGCCGATCGGAGAGCAGCCGGCGATAATAGGCCAACGTAAAATCACCAAGCCCGCCCGTTACCGTGGTCGTGTGGAGGCTGCCATCAAGCAAAAAAATCAGCGGCGGAACGACGAGCAGCAGCAAGACGATCGCGAGCAACACGACCAGCGTCCGCGTCGGATCGGGCGCAATGCCGGTGAACTCGATTGTGCTGGAGCGAACGAGGGACATTGGGTTGTTTTCTGGACGCACACCTCTCCCTCCCGCCGCGGGAGAAGGCGTCTAGTTAAACAGCTCCTTCTTGATCTTCACCCAATGATCGATTTTTTCAGACGCCAAGGCGGGCGAGATGAAAGTGGCCTTGAAGCCGCCGGCCTCCGGTTTGACGTCGGGAGTTTTCGCCGGGACGGACGGCATCGCCGGTAGATATTCGACGTCTGCAAACGTACGCTGACCCTCTTCCGAGAGCAGGAAATCGATCAGAAGTTTCGCGGCGTTCGGATGCGGCGCGTTCTTGACCAGACCGATGGAATGAAACGGCGCCGGTATCGGCTCGACTTTCAGCCACGCGACCGGCGCACCCTTCTTCTCGCTGAGCACCGCGTGATGATTGAAGATACTCAGTGCGATCGCGTATTGGCCGAGGATCACCTGATCGAGGATTGCGCGGTTCGTGGCATCGACGTTGACAATGTCCTGCTTGGCGAGCGCGCGCAGGAAATCCATGCCCTTGTCCTCGCCCATGGTCTGCAAGACCGAGCCGACATAAACCGGCGCGCCCGACGAGGGCTCCGTGCTCCAGGCAATCTTGCCTTTCCATTTCGGATTGAGCAAATCCTGCGCCGATTTGATCTCGTCCTTGCCGACGATCTGGGTGTTGACGCCGGGCGTGAGGAAATAGAGCACCAGCGCATTCCAGCGGCCCTCCGGGTCGCGCAGCGCCGGCGGATATTTGTCGGCATCGGCCGGCACGAATTTTTCGACCAGGCCGGCCTTGAGCAGCGGCGGCGTGGTGGCGATGCCATCGAACACGTCGCCCTCGACCTTGCCGGCGCGTGCCTCGTTGATGACCTTGATGGCGTTCGGCCCGCTGTCGCCGCGCGAATATTTGACCTCGATCCCCGGGTATTTCTTGTTGAATGCCGCGATGAGCGGGCGCACTGCCTGGTTCACGATCAACGAGGTATACCAGACGACCTCGCCCTCCTTCTTTGCCGCGGCATAAAGCGCACTGTCATCCGCGCGGGCGGCTGAACAAACGGCGACAACAG
Organism: uncultured Alphaproteobacteria bacterium; assembly: GCA_963759705.1. Classification (GTDB taxonomy): domain Bacteria; phylum Pseudomonadota; class Alphaproteobacteria; order Rhizobiales; family Xanthobacteraceae; genus BOG-931. The sequence goes on along the minus strand of CAVXAK010000019.1, from coordinate 277,271 downwards.
TCGCGATGACGGCAAGATATGCGATGGCGCGGCGATGCATGGTCTTTGTCATTGGGGATACCAGTTCGGCTTGCGTTTTTCCCTGAAGCTCGCGATGCCTTCGAGCGCTTCGGCTGATCGCGAAGCACCGTGCGATGTTTTCCGTGCGAGAATCGCTTCGACTTGTGGCAGGGCGTAGTGCTCGATCTCGGACTTCAACGTGCGCAACGCTTCCGGAGCGCCGTGGAGAACCGCATCGACGATCCCATTGAGCCGTGCGGCGAGCAGTTCGGGACTTACGACCTCGTGCGCCAGACCGATGCGCAGCGCATCGGCGGCGCCAAAGCGCTCGCCGCTCAGGCCGTAGCGGCGAAAGCTGCGCTGACCCATGGCCCGGATCATGAACGGCGCGACGCCAAGCGGCGCCATGCCGACCCGCACTTCGGGAATCGAAAAGAACGCATTGTCGGCCGCGAGCACGATATCGCAGCATGCAGCAATCGCCGCGCCGCCGCCAACGGCCGCACCGTGCACAACCGCGACTGTCGGCTTCGGCAAACGATCGAGCGCGGCGAGAACGTCGACCAGCGACGCCTGTGGCTGGGAGGTTTCCTGTTCGTTGCCGCGCGCGGCGAGATCGGCGCCGGCACAAAAGTGCTTGCCGCTGCCGCGCATAACAACGATCCGGGTCTTGTGATCGGCGGCGCGCTGCGCGAACTGCCCTGCCAGCTCATTCAGCATGCGCTGATCGAACGCATTGGAGCGATCGGGCCGATTGAGCACAATCGTTGCCATCCCGCGCGGCGAGACATCGACTTCGAGCGTTTCACTCATCGGAACAGTTCCTGCGTGACCTTCTGCCACGCCGGAAGTTGTCGGTGGATTTCCTCCGGCCGCATAAAATTCGCCTTGAAGCCACCGTCGTTCGGCCGCAGGCCCGCAACCATGGCGGGGACGCTCGGCAAAGCCGGCAAATACTCGTTCTTCTGAAAGACCTTTTGTCCCTCCTCGGACAGCAGGAATTCGAGAAGGAGCCGTGCCGCGTTCGGATGCGGCGCGCCCTTGAGGAGGCCAAGGGCATCGAGCGTGACCGGCGCCGGCTCGAGCTTCAGCCAGTCGCACGGCGCGCCCTTGCGGGCGCTGATCACCGTGTGATGATTGAACGCCATCAGGTTCATCCAATATTCGCCGGCGATCACTTGATCGAGCACGGCGCGCGACGAGGCATCGACGTTGACGATCTGCTGCTTGGCGAGCGCCCGCAAATACGCCATGCCCTTCTCCTCGCCCATCGTGGTGAGGATGTTGGCAACGAAGCCGTAAGCGCCGGCCATGGAACTGCCGTTCCACGCCATCTTGCCCTTCAATTTCGGATCGAGCAGGTCCTGGAAGGTCTTCGGCGCTTTGTCTTTCGGAAGCAACTCAGTGTTGATGCCCGGCGTGAAGACATACATGATGACGGCGTTCCAATAGCCATCCTTCGCTTTCAGTTCCGGCGGATAATCGGCCGCGTTTGGAACGGTAAACGGCACCAGCAAGTTCGCTTCCTCAAGCGGCAGCATGTTGGCGATGCCGTCGAAGATGTCGGCCTGCATGCGGCCGGCCTGTCCTTCGGCCAGAATCTTCGCCGAGGTCACGAGATCGTCGGCGCGCGTGTATTGCAGCGTAATGCCGGGGTATTTTTTCTCGAAGGCGTCTTTCAGGGGCCGGATGATCTGGTTGACGATCAGTGTCGTGTACCAGGTGACCTGTCCCTCTTTCTTCGCCGCCGCGATCAGCGCCGGATCGGCTGCAGCGGCTTTTCCGGCTGCGAATGCCACGATGGCGATGGCGGCGACGCGAATAAGCGCGACGAGCTTCATGCCTCCCCCCTGTTTTGTGCAGCCATTCCGGGGCGGATGAACTCCGCGCTCCGGAATGACATTACGTCACCAGCGCTTTCATATCTTCGGGCGTCGGGACATACTTTTCCATCTTCGGCGCGGCGCCATTCTTGCGCATCTCCTCAAGCCAGATGCGGTGGATGCGCGGGTCCTGATCCTCGTATTCGATCTGGTCGCCGCCGTCCTTGACGCTCTTCGACACCGCCGGCAGGTCGTGCTCGGTCGCGCCGAGCAAGGACACGCGCTGCGCCAGCATGGTCGGATAGCGCAAACCGCCGACCGCGGTCGCAAGATAACGTGCGGGCTGCGGGCCGGTGTTGAAATGCTGATGGAACTGCCGATCAGACGGCACCAGCACCATGCCGTGCTTCCAGTCGATGCGGCGGAACTCCTTCTCGTGCTCGAACCAAAGCAGCGAGAAGCCCTGCCCCATCACGCACATGACGTGAAAGCTCGGGCCGTGCCGGTGGCCCTTCTTGTAGGTGCCGACCGGCATTTCCGAGATATGCGCGTGCATGGTGCCGTCAGCGAGCACGAACATGATGTTGGTGCCGCCCGCGCCGCGGTCGCCCCAGGTCTTCAGCTCGATGCCGGTGAGGTCGGGAACGAAGTTGGTTTCCCACATGTGGTTGCCGGGACGAACCGTGATCAGATCGCCCTCGCCGGAGAAATACTCCTTCTTGCCAGCCCGCTCGCTGAAATCGAAATCGCTGCCGAACACGAACGACTCATTATGAAAGACGTTCATCACCATCGGCAGGTTGGTGGTGGTGACAAGCAGCGCCCGTTCGGTGCCGCTGCCATTGAAATGACGATGCTTGGCGTTGAGCGGAATGGCGAACAGGCTCTTTGCGCCCCATTCGAAACTGCGCCGGCTGCCGTCGGCGAATTCGACCTGGGTCGAGCCTGAGCCCTCGAGGACGTAGACGACTTCTTCGTACAGATGACGCTGCGGCGTGGTCGATTTGCCGGGCGCGATGTCCAGCACGAACATGTTGGCGAAGTCGCCGCGGCCCTTGAGGTGCACCGCTGCACCGTTCACGCCGTAGCGCGGCCACGGCGCAGTTTTGACGTCAAACAGATAGATGCCGTAATCCTCGATCACCGGGATGCCTTCACCGGCGAGCCAATCGAGATAGGGGTCAATGCCGTATCGTGGCTTCTGCACCGGCACTTCGCGGATGTTCATCGTTTCCTCCGGACGTCTCTGTCCGGACAGAATACACTGACAACGCCGGTGGAGCTACGCAAACAACAGCGACTTGATGACCACCGGTACGACGCCCGGCGGGGCGATCAATTCCCCGACGTCGACGTAATCGAGCTCCTGCAACTCCATGCCGTCGATCGAAACGATCTTCCCTTGCCAGTTGAGTTCCCGGTGCAGAAGCCGGCCAAAGGTCTTGCCGATATCGCCGTCGATCATCAGGAGCAGGAGCTTGATCCGCTCCTTGAGCGGCGAAAGCGCGCGCACGATGCCCTCGCCGGCCGCTTTGAGCCGGGCATGTTCCGGGTCGCCGTGCCAGCTGAAGGCAATGGCGATTCGCCCGTTCCGGTCGATATCGGTCTCTTCAAGCCCAGCGCGCACAGCGTTCGCGACGCGATCCGGATCGATGTCTCCCCCCGAATCGACGGCCACACGAATGACCGGCACGTTGTGCACCGGCAATACGTACGGATCGGGTAAATAGATGGTCTTTCCACTTACCTGAACTGTGAATTGCGAGGCGCCAATGACGGTCGCGCGAATGCGTTGGCCTGGATCGATGAGCGGCAGGCCGGCGCGCCGGCTCAACTCGGCCGCGAGTTCCGCGGCGAGCAGCTTGGCGATGTCGCCAAATTCCTGCGCCTCGTGGCCGAAAATGTATTCGGCGACGCCGCCCGAAAATGTCAGAGCGGTCGGTGCAGGATCGCGCGGCAACGGTTCGGTGAGCAGCAGCGATGTTCCGAGCCGATCGAGAGGTTCACCGACGACCATGTCGGCCGCCACAACAGCGAGACGGCGCGCAATCCGCCGGCGAACGGATTCATCCGCCAGCATCTGCGGCGATATGTCGATACCCAAATCATCGGCGACGAGCTGGGCCGATTGATCGATGCGGGTCCAGGCGCCGCCAGCATCCGACGCAACGAGCCGGCCGCCGACCGCGAAAGCCGAGAGGCCGACGATGGCGCCCTGGTCGATCAAGGCGAGTTTGGTCGTGCCGCCGCCGACGTCGACATGCAGCATGCAAGTGTCGCGAGTCCTGGCGAGCGCCACCGCACCTGAGCCGTGCGCCGCGAGCCGGCATTCGAGCTTGTGGCCGGCCGTAGCGCAGACGAACTTCCCGGCCTCTGCGGCGAACAGGTCGTCGATGGCGCGGGCATTTTTGCGCTTGATCGCCTCGCCGGTGAGAATCACCGCACCGCTGTCGATCTCTTTCTGGGTGAAGCCTGCGTCGCGATAGCAGCCGCGGATGAATTCGCCAAGCTCGCGCGCGTCGATCGTGCCGTCGGGCAGAAAGGGCGTCAGCAGGATCGGCGACCGCCAGACGATTTCGCGGCTCACCACGACGAAGCGGCTCGACAGCCCCTGCGATTGCCGCTGCAACGTGACCTCGGCGAACAAAAGGTGCGAGGTCGAGCTGCCGATGTCGATGCCGACTGTCTTGAACGCGACGTTTTCCTCGTTCCAGATCGAGCGCGCAATCGCGGCGCGCTCGGCTGCGGTCTCGACATGCTCGTGGGAAAAATCGCTTTCGTGCATTTGGCGCGCGAACGTTAGCTGCCAGCACGCGCGCCGGCAACGTGGCGGCGCGGATCGGGTAAGACTTCGTTCGCCTTTCCGCCGCGCAGCCGGATGTAGGGCCACGGCGACGACAACGTGCCGACGCGGGCTTCGACCAGGAGCGCCGTCTCCCCGAGCGACCGCTTCAAAACCTTTTCGAGTTCCTCGGGCGTGTCGGCGCGGGCATATCCGACATCGAACGCCGCTGCGAGCCGGTCGAAATGCGGATTGCGAAGATCGGCGCCAAGCCAGCCGCCGAACTGATCCTCCTGCAGGCGTTTGACGTTGCCGAAATAGCCGTCGTTGAAAACGACGACTGCGAGTTTGAGCCCGTATTTGTTCGCGGTCGCCAATTCCTGCATGCCCCAGCCGAAGCCGCCGTCGCCCGTGATGCACACCACTGCGCGGCCGGGATTGCCATAAGCGGCGCCGAGCGCTGTCGGAAAACCATAACCGAGAGTGCCCTGATAGCCCGGCGTGATGTACGTGCCGGGGGCGTAGACCGGATAGGTCGAGCGGGTGAGGTAGCCGACCTGAGTCAGCTCGTTGATAAAGATGCCGTCGTCGGGAATGGCGGCGCGCAGCGCATGAATCCAGGCCACCAGATCGGGAGCGCCGCCGCGCAGTTGCTCATCCGCCCAGGAGCGCGCCTTGTCGAGATCGAGATCGCGCTGTGGCCGCGCGCTCGGCAGCGCAGCGGCCAGCGCCTCCATGCCGAGGCCGGCGTCGGCTTCGATGGCGATCGCCGCCTTGCGCGGCGGCGTCCAGGCCTGCGGATCGACGTTGAGCCAGATGTATTTCAGATTGTCGCCGGCCCAGGCTGGCGCCCCCAGCGTCGTATCGGCAAAACGGCTGCCGACGATGAGGGCGACATCGGCATGGGCGAATACCACGCGCCCCGACAGCGCGGTGAGCGCGAGCGGATGACGATCCGACAGCGCGCCGCGGCCGTTCTCACTCATCACCACCGGCGCATCCAGCTTTTCCGCCAAGGCCTGCAGCGCGGCCGAAGCCCGCGCCGCCAATACGCCGCCGCCGACATAGATGACCGGCAACTTCGCCTGCGCCAGCAACGCAGCCGCCTGCTCGACGGCCACTCGCATCGGGCCGCACGCGACCGTCTTCGCTCGGATCGGGCTGAACGAGATCGATGTCGTCGGTCGCGGCGAGCAGATCGTGGGCGATCTCGACGCCGACCGGCTGCGGCCGTCCCTGACCGCAATTGCCGCACCGCTTCGCGCACCAGGCCGGGAATGTCCTTGGGCGAGCGGGCCTGCGCATGCCACTTGGTCACGCTGCCGAGAATTTCGGATTGATTGCGCACCTCGTGCAAAAGGCCAAAGCCCTTGCCGAGGGCGCCGGAGTAGATATTGCCGACGATCGCCAGCACCTGGGAATTGCAGGCATACGCGGTCGCAAGCCCCGCCATGGCGTTGAGCAGACCAGGACCCGGCACCACCATGCAGGTGCCGATCCGGCCCGTGGTGCGGGCGTAACCGTCGGCCATATACGCCGTCGTCTGTTCGTGCCGCGGCACGATGTAATGGATCTGATTGCCAAGCTGGCGCAGGCCGTCGACCGCCCAGTCGAGCTGAACGCCGGGAATGCCGAAAACATCGGTGATGCCCTCGAGCACGAGCTGGCGCGCAAGAGCCTGACCACCGGTAAGACGCACTACGGGATTTCCTTTTCCGTGAACCAGTCGGTCGGCAGCTCGTGGCCGCGGCCTTGCTCCTCGGCACGCTTGGAGATGAGGCGAATGGCGGCGACCCCGAGTTTCGGAACGACACCGTCCATGGACTTCAGCGCATACATGCCGCCGCTTTCGTGACCGGACGGCGTGCAGATGTCGCTGCGGCGGCGAAAGGCGCCGCGGCCTTCGGCCAGTTCGAGAAACGCATCTTCCAGCGAATCGATGCAGTCCTTCATCGACACGACTTCGGCTACTTCGGCATTCGACAAAATGAGGGTCATTGTTGTTCGCTTCCTGGCGCGAGAATGGGGAGAAATTCGGTGGGAGGGAGCTATTGCTTTAGCAGCACGCCAACCTTGCTCATGATCGGCTTGGGCAGGTTGACCGTCTCGTTGACGATGGCATCCATTTGCTCGCCGGTGCCCGGATCGAGCATAATGTTTCGCTTCTTGCAATCGGCGATGAAGTCGGAATCCTGGATCATGTCCTGGAATGCCTTGCGCAAAGCCGCCAGCCGATCATCCGGCACGCCCGGCGTCGTCACGATCGAACGCCCGATCTCAGCCGTACTCGCAATCGCCCGCAACACGGCTTTACCCTCATCAGAGACGCCAAGTTCGGGCAGTGTCGGCACATTCGGCAACAGCGGATGACGCTTGAGCGCAGCCTGATAGACGATTGTCGCCCCCCCATTGAGAATCCAGTCGGGATGACGGGCCAGCAGGTTGGGAATTCCGGTCGCGCCGGCGATTTCCACTTCACCGCGCTCCAGTGCCAGGAGAACTTCGGCTGCGCCCTTGTAGCCCCGGACCAACTTGAACTTGGCGCCGGCATAGGCATTCAAAGACGCCGGGAGCAGCACGGCCGTAGAAGCACCACCTGTGGAGCCGACGGTGAATTGCTTTTCCCGGACATCGTCAAACGACTTGATGCCCGCGCTTAACAGGGCAACGCCGAGATCGATATTGCTGGTGACCCGGCCAATGTAGTGGAATTTCGTCGCATCGAGATCTGTGCCGGTCTTCACCGCCGAATCCACGGCCAGAGTTTGCGCTAGGCTGCCGAACACAGTGCCGTCGTGCGGCGCCACCTCATTGAGGTACTTGGCGGCGAGGAAGCTGCCGGCCCCCGGCATATTCTGCGGCAGGATCATCGGATTGCCGGGGATATGCTTGCCGAGGAATTCAGCCACTAACCGGCCGTAGAGGTCGTAGCCGCCGCCCTCTCCGTAGCCGATGATCATGCGCAATGTCTTGCCGTGATAAAAATCGGCGATGGGATCGGCGCTGACGGCGGTTGACGCCAAAATAAGTGCTAAGAAAGAGAGCGCTACCCGTAGCGGCCGTTTCATCAACATCCTCCCGTCTTGTTAGCGCCCTGCCCAGCACATTCATTTCGTGCTCTTCGCAGGATGATTGAACTATTTCACTGGCGGCGCGCAGGCAAATTGATCGCCGCGTCGAAAGCCCTTGTTTCGGCCCGATCCATGACCCTCGGACACGCAGAGCTTTCCTGACACTCCCCGTGCCGTCACCCCGAAAGCGACTGGAGCAACGATACCCCTTCATCCCATAGTACGAAAGTACATAACACTAGCACAAGTCGACTTCGTCTGTTATTCGGGGGTCCGAACGCAACATCGCGACACCAATCACGGGCCCCTTATGGAGAACGCCAGCATTGCGAGAGACCTCGATCTCCGCGGGGATGGTACGCCGATTTACGTCCAACTCGCCGGCCTGTTTCGTCGGCGGATCAACACCGGCGAGTGGCCGGTCGGCCGCCAGATACCGACCCTCGACGCGCTGGCGCTCGAGTTCGGCGTTGCTCGGGCAACGATACGTCAGACGACCGGTCTCTTACGACAGGAGGGTCTGCTCGCACGCTATCGCGGACGCGGAACGATCGTCATTCATCGGCCCCAGCGCGAATTCTGGCACGAGGTCGGCGCCGACTGGCATTCGATCGTGGAAGCGTATCGCCACGATGGATTCACCAGCCAGATTCTCGAATCCGCTCCCGCGTCCGTGCCGCCTCCGGACCAGGACGAAACCGCCGGCGCCGACCGCTATCATTACGTGCGAAGGCTCAACCGCATTTTCGGGGACGCGGTTGCCGTGGATGCGGCATGGATCGAACACGGGGTCTATCAGCAACTGGGCGACGCGGCGATCCGGGACGTTCCAACGCTGCTCCTGCTCCATGAAAAGCCTGGGATAACCATCGACCGCGCGATGCAGACTCTGACGGTCGCAACCGCCGACGTCGAATTGAGCAAGCTGCTCGGCGTCACTCTCAACGCGGCACTGGCCGTCATTCACCGGACGCTCTACGGCGCAGACGACAAGGTTCTCTGCTTTTACGAAAGCTTCAATCGCGGCGACACGTTCCGCCTCAAGATGCGGCTGCGCTAACCTCCCGCTATGGAAAGGACATTTGATGACGCTCATTCTATCCAACGAGGAGATCGAGCAGCTTCTGACGATGGAGGAACTCGTCCCGAAGATCGAAGAGGCCTACGTGGAGTTGGGCGAAGGTCGCGGCGGCAACCGGCTGCGCTCCGACATCGTCACGCCGACAACGCAATGCTCTGACGGTCTCTATGCGCTCAAGTCGATGGACGGCGTCATTCCTAAATTCGGCGTCGGCGCAATCCGCATCAATTCCGACATCCTCACGTTTCCGGAATCCGGCGGCCTGATGCGCCGCGTCAAACTCCCGGCGGCACCTGGCAAGCGTTATGTCGGGCTGGTGCTGCTGTTCAGCACCCATGACGGACAGCCGCTGCTGATCTGCCCCGACGGCGTCATGCAACACATGCGGGTCGGAGCGACCAGCGCCATGGCAGCCAAATACATGGCAAAGAAAGGCAGCGGCACCGCCGCTATCATCGGATCCGGCTGGCAGGCGCGCACCCAACTCCGCGGGCTCGACACCGTATTCGACCTCAAGGACATTCGCGTGTTCAGCCCCAGCAAACAAAGCCGCGACAACTTCGTCCAACAAATGGGCGAGGTCCTGGGCAAGGAAATACGCGCGTGCGAATCGGGCGCCGAGGCATGCAGAGGCGCCGATATCGTCGCCTGCGCTACCAATGCGGTCCAACCCGTATTCTTCAAGGAATGGCTCGAGCCCGGCATGCATCTCGGCGCCATCCGTCCTGCTGCGACCGAGATCGAGCGTCCTGCCTGGGACAAGATCGACGTGTTCGCCCTGCTCGATCACGAGGACTCGCCGACCATGATCTATACCCACGGCGTGCGGGTGGGCGAGGACAAGGCCGGGACCGGGATGGGAATGGCCCACGACGCCTTTCACGCGTCGCTGCCGGCGCTCCCGGCGATCATGACCGGCAGGCACGCGGGACGCACCAGCGACACGCAGATCACATGTTTTCTCAACAATCTCGGCATGGGTTATCAGTTCGCAGCCGCCGGACACATCGTGTACGAAAAGGCAAAGGCTGCCGGCATCGGCCGCGAGCTGCCGACCGATTGGTTCACCGAGACTGTTCATCCCTAATTTCAATCATCTGAACCTGGGCACTGAACGCCATGGCAGAAATCGTGCTCGCGATCGGCACCTCGCACAGTCCGCTGCTCGCATCGCCGCCGGAGGATTATCCCAAGCACGCCGAGATCGACATCAAGGGCCGCAAGCTGCTCGACAAGCTCGGACGGCCCTGCACCTACGGCGAATTGCTGGCGCAAGCCGATCCGGAGATCAAAGACCAGATTGACATGGCGGTGCTGACCGAACGCGCGGCGCGCTGCGTCGCAAACGTCGAGCGGTTGGCAGCGACGATCGCCAAAGCCGATCTCGACGCGCTGATCATCATCGGGGACGACCAGAACGAGCAGTTCTTCGACGACAATATGCCGTCGATCTTGATCTACTGGGGCGATACCATCGCCAACAACCCGCTCGATATGCCCGCTGATGCGCCGCAATTCTGGCGCCGGGCGCGGTCGCAATATCACGAAGCCAACGTAGCGCGCGACTATCCGGTCGACTCCAGGCTGGCGCTGCACGTCATCGAAGTCCTGATGGATGACGGATTCGACGTCAGCCACGCCAGGCGGCTGGGCAAGACGCATGGCGAGGGCCACGCGTTCGGCTTCGTGCATCAGCGCCTGATGAAAGACAGCATAGTTCCGATCGTACCGGTGGCCCTGAACACGTATTTTCCGCCCAACCAGCCGCGACCGCAGCGCTGCCATGCGCTCGGCCGAGCGATCGCGCTTGCAGTGCGCTCGTCCGGTGACAATCGCCGCATCGGCATACTCGCGTCCGGAGGCTTGAGCCACTTCACCGTCGATGAGAAGTTCGACCATCTCGTTCTTGACGCCTGCCGCCGCAACGACGGTGACGCGCTCGGCGCGCTTCCGCTTGCCAAGCTCAATTCCGGCAGTTCGGAGATCAGGAACTGGATTACCGTCGCCGGCGCGGCGGAGCATCTAAAGACCACATGGCAGGACTATGTTCCATGCTATCGTTCGCTCGCCGGTACCGGCTGCGGCATGGGCTTCACGCTGTGGACGTGACGGCGAACGGCATTCGGTCCATGCCGTGCCGACACGATTTACGTCATCGAACCGGTTGTCATGTCCCGCCTCAGCCTCACCTACGCCAGTTGCAGATACGATCGCATGGAGCCGCTGCGCGCCGGCGAGGTCGCGATCGAGGGCGTCGATCTGAATTTCATGGTGTTCCCATCCGGCCGCCAGATTTTCGACCGCATGGTCGGCGGCCATGAGTTCGACGCCTCCGAGCTTTCGGCGTCCGAATTCATCAGTTGGAAGGGCCACAGTTCGACAGACCACGGCGAAAGTCCTTTCGTCGCCATCCCGGTTTTTCCATCGCGCGTGTTCCGCCACGGCTACATGTTCGTCAACAAGCGCGCCGGCATCCGCACGCCGAAGGATCTGGAAGGCCGCCGCGTCGGACTGCCGCTCTACACGCAGACCGCATCGATCTGGGCGCGCGGCCATCTGATGCATCAGTTCGGCGTCGATCTCGACAAGATCCACTGGGTGCAAGGCGCCGTCGAGAGCGGAGGCGCTCACGGCAATCCGCACACGCTGCCGCTCCTGAAGCCGGTCAAGATCGAGCAAAATCGCTCCGGCCGATCGCTCGGCGAACTTCTCGCCGACGGCGAGATCGACGCCTATATCGGCTCGCGCAAACCGTTGACGTTCGGCACTCATCCCGACGTCGTGCGGCTCCTGCCCAATCATCATGCGCTCGAGCGCGAATTGTTCGAGCGCGACCGCATCTTTCCGATCATGCATCTCGTCGCGATCAGGCGCGACGTCTACGAGGAGCATCCCTGGCTCGCCTCAAGCCTTTACGCGGCGTTCGTAGAATTGAAACGCATCGCCCGCGCGCGGCTGCGCTATGCCGGCTCGCTCGCCGCGATGCTGCCCTGGCTGCAGGATGAGATCGAAGAGATCGACGAGGTGTTCGGCGGCGACCCGTTCCCTTACGGCATCGAGCCCAATCGGCCGTCATTGGAAGCACTGGTCCAGTACATGGTCGAGCAACACTTCATTCCGGAAGCCATCCCGGTCGAGAAACTTTTCGTGCCGTTGCCGGGTGCAAGCGGGACGTAATAGGCCGGCGCGCCACCAGCTCGATGCGCATCCGGATACCACTTTCGCCCGCTTCATGCGCGACACGCATGGCGTATAGATCAATCTATGGGTCATTGCTCAATTCCGGCTCGCTGTGGCTGGTTGCCAAGTACGCCGGACTGAACAAAAATGGATTTTCGAATCTTCGATCTGACAGCTTTCGCGCCCGGGGGCGACCTACCTTGAAGGCTCTCAAACATGCCCGTTGTCACTGACTATACGGCGCTGCTCAGCGGTAGTTATTGGAATGGCATCGAAGTAACGGGCGCGCCCGTTATCGTCACCTATTCGTTTCCGACGTCCGCACCAGCCTACGACGCAACGATCGACGGCTTCACCGCAGCAACGGTGGCAAGCTTCCAGGCGTTCACGTCCGCCGAACAGGCCGAAGCGGATCAGGCGCTCGGCGAGTGGGCTAATGCATCAGGGCTGGTCTTTATCCAGGTTGCACCGGGTGAAGGCGACATCAATTTCAGCAATGTCGATTTCAGCACGACAAGCAATCCATCCTACGCCGGATATGGCGGCATCGGATTTTACCCGTTCGGCGACTGGAACAACTTCAGTTATCCCAACTTCACCGGCGACCTTGATGCGTCCGGCGACGTCTTCATGAATTCGCAATTTCTGAGTAATTTGGATGGCTCGGTCAATTACGGGACGCTGCTGCACGAAATCGGTCATGCCATCGGGCTCAAGCACCCGACGGAAGTCGTCACCGATTATGCAGCCAATCCCCCGGTCACCCACGACCAGGTGCTCGCGACCGACGATCCGACCCAGACCATCATGTCGACCGTCGGCGATGAGTTCGACGAGCGGCCCAGCGCATTTGCATCCGCTCGATAAGCAGGCCGCCGCCGACATTTACGGGCCGTCCGGAACGGGAGGCGTCTACACCGTCTCCGCCTCGGGAGCGAATTCGGTCTCGAACTGGAGCTGGGACGCAACGACCCAGACGCTGACGCAGACCGCCGTCACCACCGGCGAGACAATTCGCGGCACGTCGGTCGACGACATCATTTACGGCTCGAGCGGAGATGATCGGCTGTTTGCGCTTGCCGGCGACGATCAGCTTTACGGCGAGGCGGGGAACGACTCGCTCTACGGCGGGTCCGGTACCGACCTGCTGGTCGGCGGGCTAGGCGATGACAGCTATTATGTATCGAGCACGGCGACCACGATCGTCGAGAACCCCGACGAAGGCTACGATACTGTCTATTCGACCGTCAGCTTCACGCTGCCGAGCAACGTCGAGGCGCTTCAACTCTACGGCTCAGGCCTCACCGGCACCGGCAACGATCAGGGCGACACGATCTACGGGGACGGCACCTACGCGACGACACTGATCGGTGGCGCCGGAAGCGACTACATTGCGGGTGGCAGCGGCGACGACACGATCTCGGGCGGTTCGGGCGGCCCCGACCAAATGTGGGGTGGCGGCGGCGCCAACACGTTTGTCTTTACCACCATTGCCGATGCTCCCGTCGGCTCCGACCTGACGACCATCGGCGATTTCACCGACGGCGTCGACAAGATCGACCTCTCGGCGATCACCATCGTCGGCGGCCCCGACGCGGGCCAGCCGCTGATATTCATCGGCACCGCCCCGTTCTCCGATCACGCCGGCGAACTGCACCAGGTCGCAGACGGCGGCAACACCATCGTCGAAGGTGACGTGAACGGGGACGGAGTCGCCGACTTTGAGATCTTGCTCTACGGGACTCACGCGTTGCAGGCGAGCGACTTCTATCTCTCGCCGCGCTGCTTCTGCCGCGGCACGCTGATCCTCACCGGGCGCGGCGAAGTCCCAGTCGAAGATTTGACCGTCGGTGACAACGTGGTCACGGCCTCCGGCGCGCTTTCGCCGATCCGCTGGATCGGGCGGCGAAAGATATCGGCGCGATCGGTCGACCCGGTGCGCGCCTGGCCCATTCGCATCATGGCCAATGCGTTGGCCGACGGCGTTCCATCACGCGATCTGCGCTTGTCGCCCGATCACGCGGTTTATGTTGATGGCGTCTTGATCCAGGCCGGCGCGCTGGTGAACGGCAGTTCCATTGTACGAGAAAAGACCGTACCGGAGGTGTTCGTCTATTATCACATCGAGCTCGAGGACCACGCGCTGATCCTGGCCAACAATGTTGCGTCGGAAACCTTCGTCGATAACGTCGATCGTCTCGACTTTGACAATTGGCAGGAGCATGAAGCGCTCTATCCCAACGGCACCACGGTCAACGAGATGCCCTATCCGCGCGCGAAGGCCGCCCGACAGGTACCGCGCACCGTTCGCCAAATACTCGATGATCGCAGCCAGCGCCTCTGCGCAAAGCCGACCGTCAACGTAGGCCCGCCCTACAGGTTATGGCGATATGTCGGATCGGCGCCCTCTTATTGGAAAGAGGCCTGTTAGCACGGAGCTGAAATGCCGAGGCTCATTCGATCACCTCGTCGGCGAGCGCGAGTAGCGTCGGTGGCACGGTGAGGCCGAGCGCTTTGGCGGTCTTGAGGTTGATCACCAGGTTGAACTTGGTCGGGAACTGGACCGGCAGCTCGGCTCGGCTTCTCTCCGCTGCAAAATTCTATCGACATAATGTTGCGGCCCGTCGAAAATTGTCGCTGACATCATTGCCATAGGACACTAATCCGCCTGCTGCCGCAAATTGGGCCGAATGGGATACATGGCCGGCAGACGATATCGCGTCGTTAGGGCTGCCAGCTCGCTGACATGAGCGCTCGAAAATGAACTCGGCATTGGAATAATTCCGGTAGGCGCTTCGCGCGCCTGGGCTGCAATGAATGCTTCCAGCCCACCGACGTCAGCTAACAGCTCCGGAAATCACATCGACGCCCAAGCTCGGCGCAGCCGATTTCCGGAAACTCTTGATGTTTAGATAGTCCGAATATGGAGCCGAAACTGCGTTAAACGGGACAGCGATCCGCCTCAACGAAGGCTCAAGCGCTTTAGCAATTCAATCCACTTGCCACCCATCGAAGGCTCAAGGTTGACGAGACCTGTGGCATTGCCGCCAGGATGCGACAGGGTGGCAACAAAACCTTGGCCGACTGGATCGACGAGATTCACGAACACGACGGGAATGGTATGCGTCTGCTTGAGCAATGACCGCAGTTGACGGTGAACTGGGCGACAGAATGATGTCGGGGTTAAGAGCGATGAGCTCCTGTGCCAGCTGGGTCATGAGACCCACGTCATTACCGGCCCAACGGTATTCAAGCTTTATATTTTGCCCATCGGTCCAACCCAGCTGTCCCATCGTTTCAAGAAATGTGCTGATCCACTTTTGTATTTCCCGATCGTTGGTGCTGTAGTTCAACAGCACGCCCACCCGCTTCATGGCAACCTGCTGAGCGCGCGCGGCAAGCGGCGCGGTGAGCGCCGCGCCGCCGAGAAGCGTGATGAACTTGCGTCGCTTCACTCGGTCACCTCGTCGGCAGTCGCGAGGAGGGTCTGTGGGATAGTGAGGCCGAGTGCCTTGGCTGCCTTCAAGTTGATGACCAGTTGGAACTTTGTCGGTTGCAGAACGGGCAGGTCGGCTGGTTTCTCGCCCTTAAGAATGCGTCCGATGTATTCGCCGGCTTGCCGATAAGGGTCCAGATTACTGGTGCCGTAGCTCATCAAGCCACCGCCGGCGATGAAGTCGCGAGTTTGGAAAATCGCCGGAATTGCATGGCGCATACTAAGCTCTCCAAGCTTGGCGCTTCGGCTGTTGTAAAAATTGTCGCCACTGATCAGCAACGCGCCGACCCTTAGCTCGGAGAGGGAGGAAAATGCTTTTGCGATATCGGCATCGGTGCTCGCATGCAGCACTGGCATCGCGAGTCCAAGCCTCCGCGCCACCGGCGGCAAAATCTGCACCGTGCTCTCAGCATTTCGGGCGGCGGGATTGATAAGCAGCCCAATGGTCGAAATGGCAGGCACCAACTCGTGCAGCAGCTCCAGTCGTTTTGGGCCAAGCTCGATGTTCAAATTGGTGAAGCCGGTGATGTTTTTCCCGGGCCGATTGAGGCTGGCAACCAGCCCAAGCTTGACCGGATCGTTTCCGATCACGAAGGCAATAGGAATGCTGGTCGTTGCGGCCTGCGAAGCCAGTGCTGAGGAATCGCTGAAGGCGGCAATCGCAGTGACCTGACGGCGAACCAGATCGACCGCCATGTCCGGCAGCAGATCATTTTTCCCGTTCGCCCAGCGGTACTCAATCGTCAGGTTGCTGCCTTCGTTGTACCCTGTCTCGCTCAGGCCTTGGTGAAAGGCGCGCATGCGGCCGACAGATAGCTCCTGCGATACGTTGCTGAGCACGCCAATCGCTGGCATCAGCGGCTGCTGCGCACGCGCTCCAAGCGGCCATACCGCAGCCGCGCCGCCGAGTAGCGTGATGAATTCCCGCCGTGTCATTCAATCACCTCATCGGCGATTGCAAGCATGCCGGACGGAATGGTGAGGCCAAGCGCCTTGGCTGTCTTGAGGTTGATGACGAGTTCGAACTTGGTCGGTTGGATCACCGGCAGATCACCTGGCTTCTCACCCTTGAGAACTCGGCCCACGTAATTGCCCGCTTGGCGATTGGCGTCGGTAATGCTGGACGCATAGCTTATGAGGCCGCCGGCAGCCGCGAACTGCCGAAACGTATACATCGTCGGAATCGCGTAACGCTCGGCCAGCGCCACGAGTTGCTCGCGCTGTAGGTTGAAAAAAGGAGAATCGGTGAGGAGGAGTGCGCCCGCTTGCTGTTGATTGAGGCTTGCGAAGGCTGCATCGATTTCTGGCGCGCTACTGGCGCCGAGGAAAATGAGCTGTGGCCCGTGAGCGCGCGTCGCCTCCGTCAGGTCGGTTCTTTGGGTGTCAAAAGCAATAAGGGTGGGGTCGCTGAGAATTGCGACCCTTGTCGCGTTGGGCGCCAGCTCGCGTAGCAGCCCAAGCCGCTTGGTGGCCAGTCCGAACGTGATGTTGGTTACTCCTGTCACGTTGCCGCCTGGCCGACTCAGACTGGCGACGAGTCCCGCCTTAACGGGGTCTGTTCCAAGCTGGAAGACAATTGGAATCGCCTCTGTGGCAGCCTTCGCTGCGAGTGCAGCAAGGGTGCCTCCGGCGAAAATGACTTTCACTTGGCGCCGAACGAGATCGGCTGCAAACGACGCAAAGCGATCGTCGTGCCCCTCCGACCAGCGATATTCGATTGCAACGTTCTGGCCGTCAATATAACCGGCTTCTTTTAGACCCTCCAAGAATGCTGCTGCGGTGCCCGCTCTCGCTTTAGGCGAGCCAGGACGCAAAACACCGACCACCGGCATCGCTGGCTGCTGCGCCCGCGCAGCGATCGGCCACGCCACGGCAGAGGCGCCGAAGAGCCAAATCAGATCGCGCCGCTTCAATTGATCAAATGGCATCCGCCGCCCCGGGAGCGAAACCACATTGAAGGATATCGAATCCGCGCGGATGAGTCAGGGGGTATCGGAGCGATTTTACAACCAGTCAACCTCAGGGAGGATCTTCGACTTCGCAAGCCGCCATAGCGGTGCGACTTGCAAGCGGACGAAATGGGCGAAAGCGCAACCTTTAGCCCCTACACGCGACCACGGAATTCGCTTAGCTTGGTGCAACAGCTGCCGTTGGGACGTGCCGAATCCTTGGGGAGGAACGGCGACGGTGCCGGCAGCAGCGACCAGCCCGAAGAACAAGCCGACATTGATTTGAGACGACCTCCGCTCACCGCGGAACGCTCAATCTCGTGAGGTGTTGCCGTGAAACTGAAACTTCCCCGTCGACAATTTCTGCATCTGGCCGCCAGTGCCGCCGCGCTTCCAATCCTGCCGCGTGTTGCAGCGGCGAGCGACTATCCGGCGCGGCCGGTGCACCTTGTCGTCGGCTTCGCGGCCGGAGGTGCGCCGGACATCATCGGACGCCTGCTCGCACAATGGCTGTCGGACCGTTTCGGCCAGCCGTTTGTGGTCGAGAACCGGCCGGGCGCCGACAGCAATCTCGCAGCCGAAATGGTCGTCAAGGCGCCCGCCGACGGCTACACGCTTTTCGAAGTCACCTTGGCCAACGCCATGAACACGATGCTCTACTCGGGACCCAATTTCATGGACGGCATCGCGCCGGTCGCAAGCGCCGCCAGCGCACCCTTCATCGTGGTGGTCAATCCGTCCTCCCCGGCGCAGACGATCCCGGACTTCATCGCCCGTGCCAAGGCCAACCCGGGCAAGCTCAACATGGGATCCAGCGGCACCGGAACGCCGCCCTATATGTCCGCCACCATGTTCAAGATCATGGCCGGAATCGACATTTTGCAGGTCCCGCATCGCAATTCCCTGGCGGCGATCACCGAGCTGCTCGCCGGGCGGATCGACATCGCCGTCTCCGACATGTCGGCGACCGAATACGTCAAAGCCGGCAAGCTGCACGGCCTGGCGGTGACGACCGCGACGCGTCAGGAAGCGCTCCCCGACGTTCCGACGTTGGCGGAATTCCTGCCGGGCTACGAGGCGAGTACATGGTACGGCCTCGGCGTGTCCAAGGACACGCCTTCCGAGATTATCGAACGCCTCAGCAGCGCGACCAACGCCGCTCTTTCCGATCCCGGCAACAAGGCTCACCTGACGAACCTCGGCTTCACAGTGAACACGCGTTCGCCGGCCGAATTCGGAAAGTTCATTGCGGCGGAGAGCGCAAAGTGGAGCAAGGTCTTCCAGGCGGCGAACATTAAGCCGCAGTGATGAAACCCCGGTGATGCACGAGAACAGACGTTCGCTCTGGCCTTGGAGGCCCGGCGGCTGGCTTGGAGTTGGCTTGGCGGATTGAGCCCTGGCGCTATGCTCTGGTGGCGATGACCGGAAATTCATCATGGGCGACGCGGACGGTTTCATCGGCAGCATACCGCAGCACTACGATGAAAATTTGGGGCCCCTGATCTTCGTCGACTACGCAGCCGACATCTCGCATCGTGTGGCCGCTTGTCATCCGGCGCGGGTATTGGAGACAGCGGCCGGTACCGGGATCGTCACTCGCCGGCTGCGCGATCTCTTGCCTGCTGGCGTACGCTTGACGGCGACCGATCTCAATCCGCCAATGCTGGAAATCGCGCGCGCCAAGTTTCGGCCCGGCGAGCAGGTCGAGTTCCAGCCTGCCGACGCCGCGGCATTGCCCTTCACAGATGGCAGTTTTGACGCGGTCGTGTGCCAATTCGGCGTGATGTTCTTTCCGGACAAAGACAAATCCTATCGCGAGGTTCATCGTGTGCTCGCCCCCCGCGGTCATTATCTGTTCAACATCTGGGATTCGCATCGCTACAACTCCTTCGGCAGAATTGCGCACGAGGTCATCGGAAGTTTTTTTCTAGCAAATCCGCCTCAGTTTCAGAGCGTGCCGTTCTCCTATCGCTACGATTCGATCAAAGACTCCATCATTGCTGCGGGCTTCGCCGATATCAACGCCGTCGTCGTCAGGTTGGAGAAGGAGGTCCCGGACCCGGAGATTCTCGCGCGCGGCTTAATCTACGGCAGCCCGATCATCGATCAAGTCCGGCAGCGCGGCGGGATCGACGCCGAGCACATCGTGGATGCGGTTGTGCAGGAATATCGCCGTGCATTTGGCACCAATCCAGCACGCATGCCCCTTCAGGCAATCGTGTTCTCGGCAACAAAACCGCCCTGATATCCCTTTCGTGGCAGGCCCGGAGGTGACGGAGTATTATTTGTCGTGCTGCAAAATGCCGGCAATCGTGCTGATCTCGTTACGCGCGTATTTCGGCAGGCCGGCGCTGATCGAATTCCCAGAGTTGAAGGATGACTGGCCCATCAGCACCTGCGCTGGCACCAGATTGCGCAGCACCGGAACATTCTCGAAATCGCGCTTTTTGTCGAGCACGCTGGCTTCGATCGCGAGCGACATGAAAGCCGTGACCACCGTCTTATTGGCATCCGACGGATCGGCCTGAAACACGGCGAAAAATTTCGCGAACTTGAAAATCTGATTGACGTAAAAAACACTCTGCTCGAGCACACCGGTGATCGGCGTGTTGAGCGTTGTCAATTCCTGCAATCCGGCCTGATCGAGGTCCGCGGGCGCAAACTCCGACAATTCGCTCTGGAAATCGATGTGGTCGGCGATTTTCTTGGCACTGTCGCGGAGCTTGTTCACCAGCATGATGCCGAGCGGAATCTTGCCCTCGAGCTTATAGGTCGATTGGATGCAGATTGAGTTTTCGCGCCCAGTGCACCACTTGCGGTCGGGATTGTCGTTGCCGGTGCCCGCCTCGTCGGTGAGCGGTATCACATCAGCGGCCGCGATCACCTTGTGTTTGACCACGGGGTCGATCTTTCCGAGAAAAGCCAGCGTCACGTAACGCGAAAGATCGATAGCACCCGGCGCCTTGTCGAGCCTGAAACGCGCTTGCGCGATGTACATGTATAATTTGTCGGTGACGGGCGCCGCGCTGCCGTTTGTCGTCTTGTTGACGGTCGGCTCGGTGTAGCTCGGGAAAAGCGCGAGAAATTTCTTTTCGTTGGGATGTTTTTGCGTCCAGTCCTGGAAGTGGACCAGCACCTTTTCGCTCGGGACCGCGGCGCCGCCGGTTTGATCGCTGAATTCGATCGTGCCGGATTTGAGCTGCGCGGGGTCTACGCGCCGTGCAGCCTCGACCTCATCGACATGGAAGTCCTGCGCGCAGGCGATGGAGACAGAGCCAATCAAGCCGACAAGCACAATCGCATGCCGTATCCACATTCGAATGTCTCTTCGTTGAAGACGTCTAGTGTCTCGATTCCGAAGTTCGCAGGCACCGGCGGCCCACTCTGATGCGAACTTCGGAATCGGGACACTAGTTGAAACGGTCGCCCCAGAAATAATCCGGATCGCGCCGGGGCGCGGGTTGTTGTTGCCCATTGTTCCAGAACTGGAACAGGCCGCGCGCCATGGGCTGCGGAGGCGGCGGTTGAGGCGGCGCGGCCTGCTGCCATCCGCGATTTGGATAGTAGGACCGCCCATTCTGCCCATAATAACCCTGGTTGTTGTTGTTGCCCCAGAACCAGCCCCAGCCTTGATCGTTCTGGTCCTGCTGGCCTTGGTTGTGCCAGGCATAGGCATCCTCGCGCGATACCATCTGGTATTGCGTATCGTCGACGTGGCCGTCGGGTCCGCGCCGGAAGTGCTCCATGAAGCCGTGGCCGCCGCTCACCCGATCGCCGCTCGCATAATCGATCGGGATATCGACCAGATCGCGTTGCGCCTCAGGCGAAGGTCCGCTGAGCGGCGCCTTTGGCGCAATGTGTTCGGCCCACACCGCCTGAAGAATCGGCTCGAAGATCGGCAGCGCCACTCTCGCGCCGGTCTCGCTGGAACCGAGCGAGCGGCGTTTGCCGTCGCCGTTGTCGTAACCGACCCACACCGCGATGGTGACGTCGTTAGTAAAGCCGACGAACCAGCCGTCGACGGCGTCTTCGGTCGTGCCGGTCTTGCCGGCGACGTATGGCGACAATGAACCGATCGCACGCGCGGTACCACGCGCCACGACGCCCTGAAGGATGGTCTTGAGCTGATAGAACGAGGCGTGGTCGGCGGCGCCGATCATCGGCGGCGGCGTCTTCGGATATTCATAGATCGTGCGGCCGCCCTCCTCGATCGAGTCGATTCCATGCGGTTGCGGGCGCACGCCCTCGTTGGCGACGGCGGCGTAGAAGGCGGCGAGATCGATCATCCGCACCGGCTGCGCGCCGAGCACGAACGGATAATAGCGAACGCAATCGGTATAGATTTTTGCCGCGACCGCCGTCGCGCAGACATCATCGAGGCTCTGCTCCGGATCCGGATCGATGCCGCCGTCAAGCAAATGCGCGGTGATGACGTTGCGCGAATATTCGAGACCGCGGCGGAGCGTGAAGAGGCTGCCCGAGCCGTAGTCGGCGTTGCGCGGCGTCCAAAAATCCTCATCGCGCGCGGTACCGCCGAACTCGCGCGCAATGATGTCGCGACCACCGCGGCCGCTGCCGATCGGCGGCAGCGTGATCGGCTCGTCGAGAATGAGCGTGTTCGGCTGCAGCCCCCTCTGCAAGGCCGTGAGGTACGTCAGCGGCTTGATGGCCGAACCGGGCTGGCGCTGCGTCTGCGTGGTGCGGTTGAGCTGGCTCAATGGATAGGAAAAGCTCCCCGCCATGGCGAGGATGCGGCCGGTCTTGTTCTCAAGCACGAGGGCTGCGCCTTGCACCGTCGGCCGCACCCGCAACTGCGCCACTGCACCGCCGATGACTTTAGCCTTTCCGTTGCCCGCGTTCGCCCTGGCCAGGTTTCCCCTGGGCTCGACCACATTGACATAAACCACATCGTAGAGGCTGAGGCGGCGCCTGACCTGTGCGGTCCAGGTCGTCAACGGCATAATCCGCCCGTCGGCGAGGCCGACCCGGATCGAGTCGTCGCCTTTTTTGGCGCTGCCTTTCTGCACGACCACTGCGGGCGTCCAATGAACGTCGTAGAGCGGCAAGTGGGTGTCCTGGAGCGCCTGTTGCCAGGCGGGCAATTCGGACTTGTTGTTAGCGCTGACTTTCTGCACCGCATCGGCAATGTTGGCCTCAGGGCCACGAAATTGCATACGGCCGGTGGAAAGCTCGTATTTGGCCAAACCGTTTTGCAACGCCGTTTCAGAATCGCGCTGCAACTGCGCATTGATCGTCGAGTGCACCGTGTATGAATCGGCGGTCAGGCTTGTGATGCCGTCGGACTTCGCCTCGCGGCCGAGAAAATCCACGAAATCGAATCCGCTGTCGCGATGCGGCCGCTCGAACGCGACGAGCTTCGGCAGGGCGCCGAGCGCCTTGTCTTTCTGATCCGTCGTGATGACGCCGTCTTCCTGCATGCGGCCGAGCACGTAGGCGAGCCGTTCCTTGGCGCGATCGGGGTGACGATCGGGATTGAAATAACTCGGGCCTTTGAGCAAGCCCGCCAGCATCGCACCCTCGGCGATCGTGAGATTCTTCGCCGATTTGCCGAAATAGCTGCGCGCTGCCATCTCGATGCCCCAGGAACCGCGGCCGAGATAGGTGGAATTGAGATAAAGTTCGAGTATCTCCTGTTTGCTCAGCGTGTTTTCGAGCCGTGATGCCACGATCATTTCGCGGATTTTCCGCTCATAGGTCACGTCGTCGCCGACCAGAAGGTTCTTCACCACCTGCTGGGTGATGGTCGAGCCGCCCTGCGGCCGCCCCGGCTCGGCGAGATTGCCGATGAAAGCGCGGATGATGCCGCGTTCGTCGATGCCGTGGTGCTGGAAGAAACGCCGGTCCTCGGCGGCGACGAACGCCTTTTGCACAAAATCCGGAATGTCGGAGAGCGAGACCCAGACGCGCCGATTGCCCGGCTGGAACACATCGGCAAACTTGGCGCCGTTACCGTCGAGCACAAGAACTCATGCTGGGCAGTTTTCTGCCCTTGAGGGTTGTCTGGTCCGGCAGATCGGCCGCCGCATTGTTGAAGAAATCGATCACCTGACCGAGATCGACCACCGGGTTGTCGGCGCTCTCGTTCTTGCAGAACTGCCGGTAGGCGGTATTGAGGTCGGCGAAATTGATGCCGTGAAAAGCCTTGATGTTGGCGCCGACCGCCGTCGGATCGTCGAGCGCCGTCGAGATCAGGTCGTCGAGATTGATCGACTCGATGTCGAACGCCTGACGCATATGCGCGCAGCCGGCGCGCAGAATCTGCACCACCTGGTCGCGATCCGTCACCGGGTCGAACTTGGTCTTGACCGCCTGGGGCTGGGTCATCACCTCGCTGAGTGCGAGCGCCGTGGCAAAAATCTTGACGAGGATAATGTCCATGCAGGGGTGGCGGACCAGCCGAGTTTGAGGGACGTAGCTTTGCTAACGGCAATTATAGCTATCCGATCCTTACAAAAAGACTTTTTTGCGGGAGGCCTTGGAACCTTCCCGAAAGGCCCCGAATCGGATGATCTTCCTGTGACGCGATTATGACCCGGCATCCGGTCTGACTTGGCCTTCACTTGGCCTTCGAATTGATTTGGGGAGCATGATGCTTTGCGACACGTGCCGGTGGACTGAGCGCCCTGGCTTCGTCCGCGCCCAGCGGCAGACCTCGTCATCCGGTCCCGGACCGTCCGGCACCGCTGAGTTCTTGCCTCGTGCGGAATTCTTGCCATGTCCCGATTGCGGCGGCCAGGCCATCGCCCATTGCTGCGAGGGCCTGTGCGAGCAGCCCGTGCCGGACTCGCCTGACCCGCACGGATAACGCGTCGACATCCGCATCGAGGTGATGGAGTTCGGCTTTTTCGCGCCGGTTACCGACGCATCCGCATGGCTCAGCGGCTGGTATCCGGGTGTCCTCGCCGCTTAGTGGATCGCCGCGACCGCAGGCCGCGATCACCGAGCATCTCGTCATTCCTTTGCCGCCGCCAAGTCATTGAAATGGCCGCGCTGCTGCAGCCAGAGCAGGAGGACCATGGCCGGCAGACCGGAGAGCGCGCAGATCACGAAAAACCACGCCCAACCGGTGGCAGCCGCGATGAAGCCTGCACCCGACGACAAATACGTGCGGCCGAAGGCCGCAAAGGCCGTGAGCACCGCATACTGCGTCGCCGTGTGCAGCGGATTGCGGCACAGCGCCGACAGATAAGCGACGAAGATGACGGTGCCGATGGCGCTGGTGAAATTCTCGGCAATGATCGCAAACGACAGCCACGCCGCATTGAGGCCGACGACGGCCTGCCAGGAGAACGCCAGATTGGCGAGCGATTGCAGCACGCCGCCGATCAGCAGACTCGCCGGAAGCGAGCAAGCACGCGCCACGAAACCGCCGGCAAAACCGCCGATGAGCGTCGCCGCAAGACCGACGCCCTTGATGATCGCCGCATATTCGTTGCGCGAGAATCCAAGGTCGATCACGAACGGCGCCGTCATGCCGCCGGACAGCGCGTCGGTGAACTTGAAGAGGACGACGAAAGCGAGCGCGACAAAGGCCAGATCGCGCGTGAGCAGATCCTTGAAGGCACCGACGGCGGCCGCCACAACGCGTGGCAGACGATTTTCGCGCTCGTGCGCATGCGCCACATTCTTTTCGGCGATCCCATCGGGCTCCGTAGCGGCGAGCGTCGTCGCGACGCCGATCAGAACCAGCACCGCCATCGCCGCATAGCCCGCGGTCCACGCGCCGTGGCGGCTCAATCCAAAGAAGCTCTCGAAGCCGCTGACCAGAAACAGTGCGCCCGCGGTCGAGGCGAGCATACCGATGCGGTACGCCGCGACGTACGACGCCATGCCGGCGGCCTGCTCGCTTTCGCTCAGGCTCTCCACACGGAAGGCATCGATGACGATGTCCTGCGTCGCCGACGCCGTGGCGACCAGAAGCGCGCCAACGGCAACCATCAGCGGTGAAACCGATGGATCGCAGGCGCCGAGCAAGACGATGGCGGCGATCAGAAGGAATTGCGACAACAGCAACCAGCCGCGCCGCCTGCCGAAGCGCCGTGACAGGAATGGCGCGTCGAGCGCGTCGACGATCGGCGCCCACAAAAACTTCACCGTGTAGGGCGTGCCGACCAGCGCGAACAGACCAATGGTGCCGAGATTGACGCCGGACTCTCTCATCCAGACGAGAAGCGTGGAGCCCGACAAGGCGAGCGGCAGACCGGAGGAGAATCCGAGAAAAAGAACGATCAGCACGCGCCGCCTGAGATAGACGGCCAGCGTGTCCGCCAGCGACGGACGAACGGCTGCGACTTCACCGGCGCCGTCAGGCGTCACGGCCATGCGCCCCTACTCCCCGGTCCCCAGCTTGCGCACCATGGGCGCGGGAATGACCTCAGCCGTAAGACCATCCTCCTCGAACTCGACGTCCTTGATGCGGGCACCGCGCTGCTCGACCTTTTGCGTCGAGATCAGAATTTGCCGCACGTCCTCGTTGGCCTGGCTGAAATGCTGACCGAGCTTCGCCACACGCTCGCTCATGCGCCTGACATCGTCGATCAATATTCCAACCTCGGTCTGAATGCGGCCGGCGGCCTCACGCATGCGCGCGTCCTTCTGGATCTGCTGGATCACATGGATCGCTATCATCAACAGTGAGGGCGAAACGATGACAATCTTGGCGCGGAACGCCTTCTGCACGACGTCGTCGAACCCATCGTGCAATTCCGCATAGACGGATTCCGAGGGCACGAACATCAGCGCGATGTCCTGTGTCTCGCCGGGAATGAGATATTTCTCGGCGATATCGCCGACATGTTTGGCCATGTCCTGCCGCACGCGGGCGGCCGCTTGGCGCCGCTCATCGTCGCCCTTGGCTTCGCGATAGGCGGTAACGGCTTCGAGCGGAAATTTGGCATCGATGACGAGCGGCCGCTTGTCGGGAAGGAAGACCACGCAATCGGGGCGCATCCGGTTCGACAGTGTGTGCTGGAAGGCATAGCAGTCCTTCGGCAATCCGTCGCGAACGATGATCTCCATACGGCCCTGACCGAACGCGCCGCGCTCCTGCTTGTTGCTCAGCACGCTTTGCAGCGAGGTCACCTGGGTGGCGAGTTCGCTGATGTTCTTTTGTGCCCGGTCGATGACGGCGAGACGCTCGTTGAGCTTTTGCAGATTTTCCGCCGTATTCTGCTTGGTTTTTTCCATCGAATCGCCGAGCCGATGGGAGACCGAGTTCGAGACGCTCGTTGACCGCGTGCTGAAGCTGAGACTGGCCCTTGGCGAGCAGCCCGATCATCGCTTCGAGCCGCGCTGCCGCGTCGGTCTGCTGGCGCGCGAGATCGGCCATGATGGCGGCATGCGGATCGGCGGCATGCGGATCGCTCGGATTGCGCGCCCGCCACAGCGCGAACGCCAAGAGCGCGAACGCCAAGAGCGCGATGACGCTGAAGGCGGCGAGTGCGGCCGCGGCGGCGATCGCCGGTTGGATTTCGGTCATGAAATGCCTCTACGCGATTCGCCGTCCGGACATGCAGTCCTCAGGGAACGAAAAGAGAACATTCATACCTGCGCACAGCCGAAGACGCAACGGATCGGGCGCGGATTGACCCCGCTTTATGCACCCCTTAAATCGCCGAATATGGCGGTGCGCGAAATCATCAAGCTTCCCGACAAGCGACTGCGACTCGTTTCCGAACCGGTCAAGCGCATCGACGCCGGCATTCGCAAACTGGTCGAGGAGATGTTCGAGACCATGTACGACGCGCCCGGCATCGGGCTCGCGGCGATCCAGGTCGGCGTCGCCAAGCGCGTTGTGACGATGGATTTGTCCAAGAAGGAGGACGACCACAAGCCGCAGGTGTTCATCAATCCGGAGCTCACCTGGAAGTCCGAGGAGAAGTCGAGCTACGAGGAAGGCTGCTTGTCGATTCCCGAATACTACGAGGAGGTCGAGCGGCCGGCGCAGGTCAAGGTCAAGTATCTCGACCTTGACGGCAAAGCGCACGAGATCGAGGCCAAGGGGCTGCTGGCGACCTGCCTGCAGCACGAGATCGACCACACCAACGGCGTCCTCTTCATCGACTACATCTCCAAGCTCAAGCGCGATCGCGTCATCAAGAAATTCATCAAGGCGGCGAAGAAGGAGGAGGCGTGATTGGCCCTCCGCCTCGTCTTCATGGGCACGCCCGATTTTGCCGTCCCTACGCTGGTCGAGATTTTCGCAAGCGACCACAAGATTGCTGCCGTTTACACGCGTGCTCCCAAGCCGGCAGGACGCAGACTTGAATTGACGCCAACACCGGTCGCGCGCGAAGCCGAGCGATTTGGTCTGCCAATTTTGACGCCGAAGACGCTGAAGGATGGCGACGCCGCAGCGGCCATGCGGGCGCATGGCGCGGACGCCGCCGTGGTCGTCGCCTACGGGCTCATTTTGCCGAAGCTCATTCTCGAGTCCTTTCCGCTCGGCTGCTTCAATCTTCACGCGTCGCTGCTGCCGCGCTGGCGCGGCGCGGCGCCGATCCATCGCGCCGTCATGGCGGGCGACCGCGAGACCGGCGTGATGGTGATGAAGATGGAGGAGGAGCTCGATACCGGCCCGATCGCGATGGCGGAGCACGTGCCGATCGGCCCTGATGCGACCACCGGCGATCTGCACGACGAACTTGCGCGACGTGGCGCCAACTTGATGCTGATCGCTCTCCGGGCGCTTGAGCGCCGGTCGCTGCAATTGACGCCGCAACCGGACGCGGGCGCGACCTACGCCAACAAGATCGACAAGAACGAGACGCGCATCGACTGGACCAAGCCCTGGCAACAGGTTCACGATCATTGCCGTGGGCTGTCGCCGTTTCCCGGCGCCTGGTGCGAGCTTGCCGGCGCGGGTCGCGTCAAAGTTTTGCGCACCACAAAAGGCATCGGCAGCGGACCGCCCGGCCGCGTGCTCGACGACAAGCTGACGATCGCCTGCGGCGAAGGCTCCGTGCGGCTGCTCGAACTGCAGCGCGCCGGAAAGCAGCCGATGAAGGCGGACGAATTCCTGCGCGGTACGCCCGTTGCGCCTGCGAGCACGCTCGGCTGAGCAGTCATGCCGCGCTACAAGCTCACCATCGAATATGACGGCACGCCTTATGTGGGCTGGCAGATCCAGGACAACGGCGCCACGGTGCAGGGCACCCTGATGGACGCGGTTGCGGCATTCGCGGGAGAGCGCGCCGCCGTTCAGGGCGCCGGCCGCACCGATACCGGCGTGCACGCGCTCGGCCAAGTCGCGCATGTCGATCTTGCCAAGGACTGGGACGACGGCACCGTGCGCGACGCCCTCAACGCGCACTTGCGTCCGCATCCCATCGCCGTGCTTGACGCGCGCCACGTCGCGCCGGATTTCGATGCGCGCTTTTCGGCCATCAAGCGCCACTATCTCTATCGCATCAGCAATCGCCGCGCCGACCTCGCACTCGACGTCAACCGCGCTTGGCGCGTGCCACGTCCGCTCGATGAAGCCGCGATGCACGAGGCCGCACAAATGCTCATCGGCCGCCACGATTTTACGACGTTTCGCGCCGCCGAGTGCCAGGCGAAATCGCCGCTGAAGACGCTCGATCGTCTCGACGTCGCGCGCGACGGCGACGACGTGCGCATCACCGCTTCAGCGCGTTCGTTCCTGCACCATCAGGTGCGCTCGATGGTCGGCTCGCTCGTCCATGTCGGCGAAGGCAAATGGAGCGCCGGCGACCTCGCCGCCGCGCTTGCCGCGCGCGACCGCACCGCCTGCGGTCAGGTCGCCCCGCCGCACGGGCTTTATCTGGTGCGGGTGGAGTATTGAGAGCCACGCATCCTGCGTAGGCAAACGCCGCAATAACGATTATCCAAAATACTTGTCGATGATCCGCCGGTAGATTGCCGTCAGGGTGACGAGGTCTTTGAGCGGCGCGCATTCGTCGACCTGATGCATAGTCTGCCCGACCAGGCCGAATTCCAGCACCGGGCAATAATCCTTGATGAAACGCGCGTCCGACGTGCCGCCGGTGGTCGAAAGTTTGGGCTTGCGGCCGGTCACCTCTTCGATGGCCGCAGCGGCCAAATCCGTGAACGATCCGGGCTTGGTCAGGAACACGTCGGCGTTCGACGGCTGCCATTCGAAGGCATAGTGCACGCGTCCCGCGGCGGCCGCATGAGCGCGATGCTCGATCAGTGTCTTGAGCGCAGTCTGGCTGTGGTGGTCGTTGTAGCGGATGTTGAAGCGCGCTCGCGCCTCGCCCGGAATGAGATTGACGGTCGGGTTGCCGACATCGATCGAGGTGAATTCGAGATTCGACGGATCGAAGTGCGCACTGCCTTGGTCCAGCGGCGCCTGCAACGCGGCGATCAGCTTCACCAGCCCGCGGATCGGATTGTCGGCGCGATCCGGATAGGCGACGTGACCTTGCCGGCCGGTGACGACGAGCGTGCCGTTCAGTGAGCCGCGCCGCCCGGCCTTGATGGTATCGCCAAGCACTTCGAGGTTGCTCGGCTCGCCGAGAATGCAGTGATCGAATTTTTCGCCGCGCTCGGCCGCCCATTTCAGAAGCTTGATGGTGCCGTTGACCGCAACGCTTTCCTCGTCTCCGGTGATGAGCAGTGAGATCGAACCTTTTTTCGGCTTGCCGCCGTTGGCGGCGAGATGATCGAGCGCGGCGGCGACGAAACAGGCAATACCGCCCTTCATGTCGACCGCGCCGCGCCCGTAGAGCATGTCGCCCGCCACGTCGCCAGCAAAGGGCGGATGATGCCAGGTCGCCTCATCGCCCGGCGGTACAACGTCGGTATGGCCGGCGAACACGAGATTGGGCCTGACCGTGCCGATCCGGGCGTAGAGATTTTCGATCGGCGCCGTACCAGGCTCGGCGAATGTGGCGCGGTGGACTTCAAATCCCGCTTTCGCCAGCACGGTTTCCAAATAGCTGATCGCGCCGCCCTCGTCCGGCGTCACCGAGCGGCAGCGCAACAAATCGCGTGCGATAGCGACTGGATTGGCCGTCATCATCAAAGTGCCTTCAATAATCCGGCGAGGCGCGGCTCGATTGCATTAAGCGCCGAGTTGCGTCGCCAGCTCGGTGTTGCGATTTCGCACCCAGGCCGGGATGAAAAACGCATCCACCAGAACCCAGATCATCGAGATCGCGATCCCGACCACCGTGATCGTCAGGATGAGCTGGATCAAGCCGACGTTAGTGCGCTTGAGATAGAAATTGTGCATTCCGAACAGCCCCAGGAAGAACCATAGGACATAGGCGACCAACACGTTCTTCTTGTTGGCGTCGTAAAGCATCAGCGCGCGCGTGTCTTTCGACAGGCCGCCCTGCGGCCCTGTCGGCGGGGTTGTGCCGAGCGGACGTTCGTCCGACATGATGACCTTCCTCGAAATGCACGCCCGGCGTGAGCGACGCTCGACCGCATCGGGGGACAACCCTGTTCCGTCGCGTGTTGCCGGTCAACTGTTGGCGAGCGGGTCCGGGCCGTGTTGGTTCGGCCCCGGCGTGCCCTTGCGAAATCCGAGCTCGACCAGCAGCGCAATACCGAAGACCGTAAACGGCACCGCGATAAACAGCGACAACATGCTGGGCTCTTCGGCGGTGCCGCCCCACTGCAACACGTCGAGCAGATCGAGGATGGCGCCGGCGCCAAAGAAAATTGCCAACAGCCACAGCGGCATATTGCGGTCGTTGCCCCGCTTAGCGGCGATCGCGAATTCGGGATAGGTGAAGGCGAGATCGACAATGGCGGCGAGCCGGTCGCCGTCGATCTGTTCGGCAATGTAGTAACCGACAACATTGGCGGCACAGACCGCGCTCATCGCGATCCAAAACGGCTTGCGGCTGATGCGGCCGCTGAAGCTGTTGAGAAGATAGGCCCAATCCATTGGCGCGACGCGGTCAGACCGTGGGCCGATTCAAACGAATCGGATCACGGTCTGAACCTTTCGTTGGAGCACAATCTGCTTCCGAATACCGGATTCCACTTTGCGGGATCATGCTAATCCCGAAGCAGTTCGTTGATGCTGGTCTTGGCGCGGGTCTTTTCGTCGACGCGCTTGACGATGACGGCGCAGTAGAGACTGGGGTTTACGGCGTTCGGCTGAGGATGCGCGCTCGACTTCGCCGGCAGGGTGCCCGGCACGACCACCGAATAGGCCGGTACCTCGCCCTGGATGATGTCACCGCTGTCACGATCGACGATCTTGGTCGAAGCGCCGATGAACACGCCCATCGACAGCACCGCACCTTCGCGCACCACCACGCCTTCGGCAACTTCGGAGCGCGCGCCGATGAAGCAATTGTCCTCGATGATCACCGGGCCGGCCTGCAACGGCTCGAGCACGCCGCCGATGCCAACGCCGCCGGAGATATGACAATTCTTGCCGATCTGCGCACACGAGCCGACCGTGGACCACGTGTCGATCATGGTGCCTTTATCGACGAAGGCGCCGAGATTGACGAACGACGGCATCAGCACCACGCCGGGCGCGATATAGGCGGAGCGCCGCACAACGCAGCCGGGCACGGCGCGAAAGCCGGCGGCGCGAAAGTTCAAATCGCCCCAGTTCTCGAACTTCGATGGAACCTTGTCCCACCATACGGCGTGGCCGGGCCCGCCGGAAATTTCGCTCATGTCGTTGAGGCGAAACGACAGCAGCACGGCCTTCTTCAGCCACTGATTGACGTGCCAGGAGCCGTCAGCGGCTTTTTCGGCCACCCGGGCGGTGCCGCGATCGAGAAGCTCGAGCGCGGCCTCGACCGCCTCGCGAACCGCGCCTTTCGTCGCCGGGCTGATCCCCTCGCGCTGCTCGAACGCTGTGTCGATGGTTTTGGCTAGTTCATCGTGCGACATGAAAAACGCCCCTGCTGCCGCGTTTTCGAGGCACGCACTATCGATGTCAAGGTAGTGTCGCCCGAACGCCGCGCAGAAATCCAGCGAGATCGTCGGTGACGTGATCGACATGGGGGGCGTCACGGCCGGCAAGCTCCCATTCCTCGCGCAACACGACGCGAGCGCCTTCGGGCACCACCAGCACCGTGGTCATGCCGAGCGCGTGCGGAACTTCGAGGTTGCGCGCCAGATCCTCGAAGATCGCCGATCGTGCCGGATCGACGTCATGTCGCGCCAGGAAGCGCTCGTAAACACGCGGCCGCGGCTTGGGCTCAAGCTCGGCGGCGGCGATGTCGAAAACGTCGTCGAAGTGCTGTTCGATTTCGAGGCGGCGCATCACCGCTTCGGCATGCGCCCTCGTGCCGTTGGTCAGTATGAACTTGCGGCCGGGCAGTTTCGCTATGGCGGCGCCGAGCACCGGATTCGGCGTCAGCGGCGAGTGATCGATCTGATGGACGATTTCGAGAAACTCGTCCGGCTTCAGACCGTGCTCCTCCATCAAGCCGCGCATGGTGGTGCCGTAGCGCCGATAATAATCCTTCTGCAGGCGGAACGCTTCGTCGCGGGTGATCCGGAGGAAGCCGACGATGTAATCGCGGATGCGCTCGTCGACCTGCTGCCAGAGATTGAGGTGATGCGGATAGAGCGTGTTGTCGAGATCGAACACCCATGTCTCGACCTGTTTGAAATCGCGTTCCGCGGACTTACCGAGGGACTGCTGCTGCATCATTGCGGGCGACTCGTTGTTGCCACACTTCCTCGCAAGGAAACTGCTGTCCTCGCCGAATCAGGTTTAGCAGGTGGCGTCGGGAGAGCAATCGATGCGAAGAGTGTTGCGTAGGTCAGTGCCGTTCCTGGTCGCGATATTTTTGGGGACAATGGCGGGTGCGCTGGTGGCCGGCTTCGCGATGTACGCCTCGCATTCCTGACGGCGGAGCTTTACGCCGTCAGCCGGCTTCGCGCCAGGAGGCCGCCGGGACCAGTCCCTGGAGCGCGTCGTCATGTAGGCGCACCGGATCGCGCTCGCCTTCCATCGCAAGCCGTAGCACGCAGCGCGCAAGCTCATCGGGCTTCACCGTGGTGTTGCCGATCGCCTTGAGGGTCAGCCACGCCTCGTCGAACGCCGTCTCCAGGACGACAAGCGTTTGCGGATCAAACGAATTAGTGTGGAACCCGCGCATTGACCGCCCTCACCGCGGCTCCACCGACATGGGTTTTGATATCGGTGGTCGGAATTTGGCTGAGATTCGGCGCAGACTTGGCCGAGTTTGTGACGTTCCGGAACGAATTGGATCAAAAGCGAATGACAGTTTCGTGTCCGGTTTGGCGTCGGGTTCCGTACCGGCAATCTCGTTGATGAGCTTCTTTAGGATCGCATCGGCGAAAGTGTCGTAGCTGTCTGCCGGTATCATGAAAGCGCCGGGCCCACCGATGACGTTGTCAAAATAGTAACGGTCGAGATTGGGCTCGATGGCGACGATGGGCAGGCCGTTGATGCCGACGCCGTCGTGGACGGCCTCGTCACGCGCCTGCTGCACCGATCGGCCGCTATTGTTCGAGCCGTCCCCCGAAATGTCGATGACCCGCCGCGCCGGATTGAAAGGTATTTGCGCGAGCAAAATGCGCGAATAGTCGATGGCTCCGCTGATCGAGGTACCACCGCCGAAAAGCTGGCGAGGCGCGGCTTCGATGGCCGCGGCGACCGCGTCCGCGCTGGCTTCGTCCTTGATCAGCATCCAGTCGACCACCCGGACATGCAGCCGCGGACCCGTCCACTGCACCATCGTCACAGCGATCGATTGCGTCATCAGCGATCGGATCGCGTTCATGACCTGCGGGTTGCGAAAGGCCGCCGCGTAGCCCCGCTTCTGCAGTTCGAAGCGCCGATTGTCGACGCTGCCCGAGGCGTCGACCGCGAGCACGAGTGCGATCGCAACGTCGGCCTGAGTTTGTGGCGGGGCCGGGGTCTGCGCCCGTACTGCCGTGCCGGCCGCGGCCAGCATGACGAGCGCGCAGAGAACAACGCCGAAACGCTGCGCGAGACGACGAGACATCGCTTTCTTCACCGGCATCGCGCCACCTCTGCATCAGGCCTTCAGCCGCGGCACCAGCCGGCTGTCATTCCCGCTGGCGATCGCTTCGAGATCGGCGACCGGCAGGTTTTGCGCAGATTATCGATTTGATTGAGCGGAAAGTAGGGGTAAGCGCTGGAGGTGATTTGCGATGCCGGCACGAGCCTCATCAGCGCCGCCATCTTTCGGCCCCACGGCTCGATCGCAGGCCGTGCAACTACCCGTCTGGCTTCTTCGATCTTGACGGCCCTTGCCTGCCGCGCCACCGTGATGCCTACAAAAAGACAATCACTTGGCTTGGCAAAAGTGTGGGAGGAATCAAATGGATGCTTCGTCGACGAGACGTCAAGTTCTCATGGGTGCCGGCGTCGCGCTGGCAGTTGGCGCCTCGGGCTCATTGCACAAAGCCGCGGCGCAAGGTCCCACACCCCTCAAGGTCAATTCTTTCCCCGGCCTATCCAACTATCCTATTTTCGCGGCCCAACACAAAGGCCTCTTCGAAAAGTATGGCTTGGCCGTCGACCTGATCTATACGCCGAGTTCGCAAGCCCAGCGCGAGGGCCTGGCAAAGAATGATTTTCAGATCATCCACACCGCGGCCGATAACGCCGTCGCCATGGTCGAACTCGCCAAGGCGGATGCAGTCATCGTGACCGGCGGCGATAACGGATTCAACCGCATCATGGCTCAGCCGGACATCAAATCGCTGTCGGATCTGCGCGGCAAAACGGTTGTGGTTGATGCGCCCAATACCGCTTATGCGCTGCTGCTGTACAAAGCGCTGAAGATCGCGGGACTCAACAAGGGCGACTATTCCGTCAATCCGGTCGGAGGAACCACGCAACGCATCGACGCCATGCTCAAAGATAAGGACCATGCGGCGGCCGCGGTGATTAACGTACCATTCAATTTCCGTCTCTTAGCGGCGGGAATGAACGATCTCGGATCAGCGACAAAATCGATTGGTGCCTACCAGGCCGGCTCGGTCGTCGTGATGCGCGAATGGGGCAAGGCCAACAGCGATGCGCTGGTTCGATACCTCAAGGCCATCATCGAAGGTCGCCGATGGCTGCTTGATCCCGCCAATAAGGCGGAGGCCATCCAACTTGCAGCCGATCGGGTCAAGCTGCCGCCCGATGTTGCGGCGAAAGCCTATGCCTATGTCACCGATCCAAGCGAGGGCTTCGATAAGGATGCACAGTTCGACATGGAAGGCTTCAAGAACGTGCTGAAGCTGCGCGCCGAAATCGAAGGCCAATGGGGCGGTACCCCTCCCGCGCCGGATAAGTACTTCGATCTCTCATATTACAAGAAGGCGATCGCGGGCTTGTAGGCAGACGCGCCAGAACGCCCATTCGCCTTTCCTTGAGCCGTCGCATTGTCAGCTCTCCGCGGCGAAGTTTTGCGGAATGCGGCAGTGCGCGACCTTGGCCTGCCGGATGGTCTCCGGAGTATTTCGACTGCGCCCGACAAAGCGCGGAACGCCATTGATGATGACCGCACCGACACCCATGATGTCGCCGTTCTTAGCGCCGACAGCGCGTCGTCTTGCGAGCCGCCGAGGCAGCCATCGACCAGAACGACATCTCCGTCACGGCCGGCGGCAAGCACGCCGCCGGTCAGCCGATAGACTTTGGCGTTGTTTCCGGTCGCCATCGCCACCGCCATTTCGGGCGCAACATCAGCGAGCGACGAAAGATGGCTCATGGTGTAGAGCATGCCGAGCGGCATCACGCCGGAGCCTGTCGGCGTGTCGGTCGCAACCAGAAGCCGCTGCTCCTGCCCGGACTGCTTGAGCAATTTGGCGACCAGCAATGTGGTGCGCAGATTTCCCGCCGTGCAAACCTGCATCGCGATGTCGCTCTCTTCGACGAGCCGCGGGAAATCCTTGTCGGGCATGGCGATCGGCCCGCCGTTGACGTGGTAGGACACATCCGGCTGTATTTTGAGGACGTGATCGGCCCAGATTCCCGCCGAACCTGGAATCGACGAACCGCCAGTGTGCACCATTGTGACCATGCCGTAATGCTTGGCCATCGCGACGTAAGGCGCATAGTCGTAAGGCGTTGCGAACGCGCCGAATCCGGCCTTCGCCAGCCAAACGCCCTGACCGGCAAGCTCGGCGAAATCGGCCTCGACCAGGCCCGGCTCGAGAATGATCGAGCCGGCATGAACACGCATGCCGCCCGGACGATAGTTCAGGAACGACTTTCGCGCCGCGATCGCCAGTGCCTTGACGCCGGCGGCATCGCGCGGCCGCCCGGGCACGTGCACCTCGGATGCGCTGATGCAGGCGGTCACGCCGCCATGCGTGTAGCTCTCGAGAAAACCCACGGTCTTCTGACGCGGTGTGTAGTCGCCGAACGTAACATGCACATGGGAATCGATAAGGCCGGGCATCGCCATCATGCCGCCGGCATCGATTGCGACCTCGCAGTCCGATGCGCTGCTACCCGTTCCGACCGAGACGATTGTGCCGTCGTCGATGATGATGGTGTCGCCGGCGGCGAAGGGTGAGGCGATATCACCGCTGAGTATTGTCCCGATATTGAAAATCGCCAGTTTCATGTCGGACGGATGTTGATGCGCGTGGACGGCAAAGTTTGCGAAGTCCCCTTGCGGTTCCTTTGCGGACAATTTCAATACTCACTACTGTTGCAAAGTCTGTCAAACCAAACGGCGTCTGCCATCCTCCGCGACCGTGCGATGCCATCCGGATCTCCCCGAGAGTCGCCAGCATGATCGAACTGAATCTCGTCCTCGCGCCCGATGACGGATTGCAATGAGCGATATCCGGCGCGTCCTCGTGGTCGGAGGCGGTGTTGGCGGCCTGACGGCTGCAACCGCCTTCGCGCGCCGCGGCGTTGAGGTCATCCTCATTGAGCGGCGACCGACCTTCGACGTACCGGGCGTCGGCCTCGGGCAGCCCGCGAACGCGCTGCGCGTCTACGATGCGATCGGGGTTCTGCCGGAGATTCTGGCCTCGGGGTTCAGCTATGACCGGATGTGCTTCTTCGATGCCGATCGCAATCTGATCGTCGAACACAAATTTCTGCTCGGCGACGAGACCGTACCGGCAACGTGCGCGCTGTCCCGGTTGCGTTTGCACGACATCCTGTTGGCGGCCGCCGTGCACGCCGGCGTTGACGTGCGCACCGGACTCACGGTCAGCGAAATACACGACGAAAAAGACCGAGTGAGCGTAACATTTTCAGATGGCGGGACCGACACCTTCGATCTGCTTGCCGGCTTCGACGGCATCCGGTCGACCACTCGGCTGCACCTCGTAGGAACGGCGTTCGCGCCGCGCCCTTCCGGCTATGGCGGCTGGCGCGTGCAGGTTCCTCGACCCGAGTACGTGACGTGCATGGAGTTTCTGCTCGGCGTCGGAGGCAAGACCGGCGCCATGCCGCTTGGCGATAATCTCATGTACGTCTTCCATATCTGCCCGGAGGCGCCGGACGCCGTGTTCGAGCGTGCGGATTATCCGGAGCTGTTCAAACGGCGGCTGTCCCCCTATGGCAGCTACGTCGCCGAGGTCGCAGCCTCGCTCGACGCCAGTTCCGACATCGTCTACAGCCCGATCGAGCCGATGCTGGTGCCGTGGCCGTGGTTTCGCGGCCGCGTCGTGCTAGGCGGCGATGCTGCTCACACGTTTCCGCCCCACCTCACCCAAGGCGCCGCAATGGCCGCGGAGGATGGCTATGTGCTGGCACGCGAGGTCCTCGCCGACGATGTCCCGCTTGAGGCGCGGTTGATGCGGTATTCGCAGATTCGCTATGCGCGGTGCGCCTTCGTCTACGCCTTCTCGTATCAATGGATGTTGGACGAACAATCCGCGCGCACCGCTGCAGACCTGGCGGCAAATCGATCGGAACTGGCGATGAATGGCTCGGCGCGGATCGCCGCCAGCGACCGCATCCTCAACAGCCGGATTATTTAACTGTCACGCCGCCTGGTCCGGGCCGAACATCCAGCAGTTGCGAAGCATCTCAGTGCCTGAGCTGAAATGCGACCAGGGCCGCAAGCATGACGGCAGCGCCGAGCGCCTGGACCGACGTAATGACTTCGCCGAGCAGCGCCGCGCTGAGCAACGTCACCAGCAGCGGCTCCAGATTCATGATCAGCGCGCTGCGGAACGGGCCGATACGCACCGTCGACATGTAAAGCGTCAATGTCGCGAGTGCGACGCCGATGCTCAGGATGATGACCAGGATCCATCCATGGGTGGTTTGCGGCGAATGCCAAGTCATGGTCGCAGCCGCTGCGACCGCGAGAACCGCAGTTGAGGAAATCAGCGAATACCAAGTTGTCAGCCGTGGATCGGTGTTCTGCAGTTCGGCGCGCGCGACCAGCAGAAACGTTGCGCGGCATAAAGCGGCGCCGGCGGCAAAGGCCACTCCAGCGATCGACAGATGCTGCGGATCGGCTCCGATCATCAGCGCGAGGCCCAAGAACGCGACGACGGCGGCGAGCACGCCCTGCCATCCCAGCCGCTCGACGCCGAAAATTGCGCCGCCGATACCCGTCAACAGCGGATAGATGAAATAGGTCAGCACCGCGAGCGGTACGGTGATGAGATCGATCGCCTTGAACAGGGCGAAAACGATGACGGCGAACAGCACTCCGAGCCCGAACGCGACGGTCCGCGCGCGCGGAGTTTCCGGCACCGGCGGCGTACCAATGCGCAGGTAGCAGAACATGATGCCAACGCCGACGACCCCGCGGATCAGCGCTAACGTGAGCGGGTCGACTCCGTCAGCGAAGATCAGCTTGGCGATGGTGTCACAGACGCCGAACGATATCGCCGCAGTGATTCCGGGGCCGAGGGCATAAAGCCCTATGCGTGCGGTTGTTCGATTGCATCAGGGTTGGCAGGGTCAGTTGTGAATGAGCGTGCCAGCGCCAAGCTCGGTGAACAATTCGAGCAGCACGGCGTGCGGCACCTTGCCGTCGAGGATGACCACGCCCTCGACGCCGCGATCGAGCGCGTCGATGCAAGTCTCCACCTTGGGAATCATGCCGCCAGAAATGGTGCCGTCGGCGATCAGACGCCGCGCGTCATCGACCGAAAGCTCCTTGATGAGGTTCTTCGATTTGTCGAGTACGCCGGGCACATCGGTGAGCAGCAAAAAGCGCTTGGCCTTGAGCGCACCGGCAATCGCCCCGGCGAAAGTGTCGGCATTGACGTTGAAGGTGCCGCCGTTCGCCGCAGCAGCGACCGGCGCCAGCACCGGAATCAGTTCGCGGCCGAGAATTTGATTAAGCACCGTGGTGTCGACCTTGTCCGGCTCGCCGACAAATCCGAGATCGACCACCTTCTCGATCTCGGACCCGGGATCGACCACGGTGCGCGTCAGCTTGCGCGCCACCACCATATTGCCGTCCTTGCCGCAGAGGCCGACAGCTTTGCCGCCCGCTTCGTTGATGTAGCCGACCATCTGTTTGTTGATCGAGCCGGCCAGCACCATCTCGACGATTTCCAGCGTCGCCGCGTCGGTGATACGCAGCCCTGCCGCGTATTGCAACTCCACACCGACTCTCTTGAGCATCGCCTCGATCTGCGGTCCGCCGCCATGCACGACGATCGGATTGATCGCTGTCTGCTCCAGCAGCACGATGTCGCGGGCGAAATCGCGCGCCAGATTTTCCTCGCCCATGGCATGGCCGCCGTATTTGATGACGACGGTCTCCTCATCGTAGCGCTGCATGTATGGCAGCGCTTCCGACAGGATGCGGGCCTGCACCTCGGGACTCACGGGGTCGTTCTGGCTCATCGGATGAATCTTCCCGGCTTCGGCGCATCTATGTAGCGGCGTGACGGCCGAACGACAATGCATCAGCGGGCGCGCTCGCTCAAAAGCCGCGCGATCGCGGCGCGAAGTTCGGCCATGCCGGCGCCGGTGCGCGCCGAGGTCGCGATCAGGTCGGGAAACGCCGCCGGCCGTTTCGCCATCGCCAGCTTGATCGCATCGGCGCGCTCCGCGAGAGCGGCATCGCCGATCTGATCGCATTTCGTCAGAACGATCTCGTAGCTGACCGCCGCCCGGCCAAGCGTATCGAGGATGGCGTTGTCCACGGGTTTCAGCCCGTGACGCGCATCGATGAGAATGTAGACCCGCGCCAGCGTGGCGCGTCCGCTCAAGTAGTCGTGGATCAGCGACGTCCAGGCGGCCACTTTGCTCTTCGCAGCGGCGGCGTAGCCGTAACCCGGCATGTCGACCAGGACCAGCCGGTCAGGTCCACCGAAAAAAATCAGCTCTTGCGTACGCCCCGGCGTATTGGAGGTCCGCGCCAGCGCGCGACGTCCGGTCAGCGCATTGATGAGGCTTGACTTGCCGACGTTGGAGCGGCCGGCGAAGGCGATTTCCGGACCGACCGCAGGCGGCAGCGAAGACAGCGAACTCGCCGCCGAGAGAAAGGTCCACTCGGCGGCAAACAGCCGGCGGCCTGCCTCGATCTCGGCCGCGGAGAATTCGCCGATTGTCGGAGTGATCATCGCGGTCAATCGATTGCCGCGCTGGCCAAGGTCGCGCGCACAAATGGGTTCGAGGGGGATCGCAGGGCCTCAGCTTATCGTATCGCCGCAACGGACCGGCTTCCAGGACGGCTTTTGCGCGAAAGAAAAAGGGGACTTCGCGTCCCCTTTCGCCAGCCATGCCGCTATGCGGGCAATGCGGAGCGTTGACCCTACGCGGCGTCGGCCGCACGATCGTCCCAGGTCATCTCGGCCGGAGCGTATGCCGGGTTTTTGGCGCTTCCCTGATAGCGCAGGGCAGCCGCGACGGCAGAGATGCCGATCTGCCCGTAGCAGCGATCAAGTGCGGCGCACTCGATCGAACCCTTTCGCGATTTGTTCGCGTTTTGACCAGTCTTTTTGGCCGTTTCGGCAGCAACCTTTGTCATACTAAAACCCCGTTCCCTCGATTGTTTAGTGGTGATTAAGTTGTGAGCGATAAGTGCGGCGAAAATGGGCGACAAATCGTTCGTCGACGTGACGTTCCGCCGTCCAAGTGAGCTACTCTCAAATCATGGTAAACCTTCGTTTAAACGGTAAACCCTCGCTTAATGACTGCAGGAGATAATGCGCGAAGAACCTCATGAAAGAGGTTCTTTTGCTGGGATGGGCCGAACAAACACTCGGTTATTCAACGTTAGCTGTCGAGAGTGCGGCATTCCTGCAACAGGTGGCCGCGAGTATGGGTCGAACGCGTCGTAACATCTGGCAAGTGCGGGACGATTTCGGTATTGGATTTCCGCAGAATCGTCGGCCGGGGTTCAGCGCGGGGATGGCGGAAAGTAGGCAAGCTATGGCCATGCGTGCGATTGTATTTCTGATCATCGGGTTGGCGCTGGGCGGCTGCATGCAGGAGACGCTCGAGCCTGCGTCCCAGGTCGGCTGGAAGCCGCGCGACAAGGAATTGATGTCGAACCTGCCCTATGCGCAGGCGACGATCCCCGAGGCTTATCGTCGAGCCATCGTCGATTATCACCGCAAGGAAGCGCCTGGCACCATCGTCGTCGATAGCGACGCCCGGTACCTCTATTACGTGCTGCCGAACGGCAAGGCCATTCGCTACGGCATTGCCGTCGGCGAAGAGGCCCAGGCCTGGAGCGGCGTCGCCAAGGTCGGCCGCATGGAAGAATGGCCGGCGTGGGTGCCGACTGCCGGCGAGCAGCAACGCCTTGGACCGTTGCCGGCCTTCGTCACCGGCGGCCCGCATAACCCGATGGGCGCGCGCGGAATGTATCTTTATTCCGGCAACAAAGACACGCTGTACCGCATCCACGGGACCAATCAGCCCGAATATATCGGTCAAGCCATCTCGTCCGGCTGTATCCGGATGACGAATGAGGACGTGATCGACCTCTATAATCACGTCAAGGTCGGCACGCTCGTCGTCGTGCTGGCGCCGAAGCAGGGCGATTCACCGTTCAATCCGCGCATGGCGGCCGGACCCGACGTGGGTCAGCAATCCCGATCGTTCTAAGCCGGACCAAGCAACCGATTGTTGCGGCGCCGGCCATTGTCGGCGCCGTTTTCTTTTGCGGCACTGGCAAGCCAGTTTCCACTTCTCCAGATCATGCTCTAAGCGCCAAGCTCGATGCGAAGAATTTCTGGTGGCACACCGAGACGAGCGGGGATGATGCTCGTGCCAAGTCCCCCCGACACAATCATATGCCGGTTATCCTCGACGATATGCCCATAGGCGAAACGCGCACCGTACTTGGACGGCACAAATGCCGGCCAGATGAACGGCAACCGAACCTGTCCGCCGTGGGTGTGGCCGGCGAGCGTCAGTGCAACACGCTCCGGCACGCGGGGAAAAATGTCCGGCTCATGAACCAGGAGCAGGACAGGATCATCGTCGCTGATGCGCGATAGGGTTCCCGGCAAATCGTCGACGCCGCGAAATCTGTTTGGTCCGAGCCAATGAGCGAGTTGATCGCCGAGACCTGCCAGCCAGAACGGCTGTCCATTTGCTTCCAGCTTCACGACGTCGTTTTCGAGCACCGGAATACGCACGCCGGCAAGCGCGCGGCGAACACCGGTAATGTCGTGCCACCAATCGTGGTTACCGAGGATCGCCCACGTTCCCAGCGGTGCAGTCAGCCGCGCGAGTTCCGCAGCCCAGACCGGATCGGGCACATGCTCGGTGATGAAATGATGCGTGGCAATGAAATCACCGAGCAGGACGATGAGATCGGACCGC
This sequence comes from uncultured Alphaproteobacteria bacterium, assembly GCA_963759705.1. Taxonomy (GTDB): domain Bacteria; phylum Pseudomonadota; class Alphaproteobacteria; order Rhizobiales; family Xanthobacteraceae; genus BOG-931. The sequence goes on along the minus strand of CAVXAK010000019.1, from coordinate 234,196 downwards.
AACAAATTCGCCGTGTCGACCACCTCGCGGATGTGTGACAGCGTCATGTCGGGTCCGCCGGCGTGCAGATCGGCGACCACCGTGACACTGAGCTTACGCCCGGCGGGCCAGCGCGGTGGCGTTAACGCATAACGCGTGACGAGAAGACCGTGCGGCTCGATTCCGGCGGCATAGACGCCGGTTGCGGCGCCGGACAGGGCGAGCATTCCCAGCCCACCCGTCAGAACGCGGCGCCGCGTCACGCATTTCTTCGCGCCGAGCGCCAGGAACCGCCCGGCTTCGGGTACTCGCACTGTCATCACGGCCTCATGTTCGTGCGCGCGATGAACGGAGTGCCCATTGCGGCATGCGCTCCCTTACCTCATCCGGAGGCGGAATGTGTTACCGCGGCTTCACGAGTCCGCGAGGCGCTCGTTTGTGACCCACGCGAGCGTCTTGTCGAGAGCGCGCGTGAGCCGGTTGAAAAGTTCCTCGATTTCCGTGGCGCTGATGACAAGCGGCGGTGACAGCGTCACGACATCGCCGAGCACCGAGCGGACGATGAGGCCTTCCTGCTCGGCGAACCGCACCGCCCGCGCGCCGACGCCGTGCTGTGGAGCGAACGATCGTTTACTATTTTTATCGGCAACAAGTTCCACGCCGCCGATCAGGCCGAGCCCACGCGCTTCGCCGACCAGTGGATGCTGATTGAGAGCGGCAAGACGCGCCTGAAAAAGCGGCGCTCGTTTGGCGGCTTTCTCAATGACGCGCTCGCGCGCGTAAATCTCGATGGTCTTCAGCGCCACGGCGGCGGAGACCGGATGGCCGCCATAAGTGAAGCCGTGGCCAAACACGCCGATCTTTCTACTTTCGGCGAGGAGCGCCTCGTACATCATCTCCGGGATCATGACCGCGGCGATCGGCAGATAAGCTGACGACAACGCCTTGGCGATCGATATCGCGTGCGGCCGAAAACCGAGCTTCTCGCAGCCGAACATGGTGCCGAGCCGACCGAATCCGCAAATCACCTCGTCGCTGATCACAAACACGTCGTGTTTGGCGCATACGGCCATGATCTTCTGAAAATAGGTCCGCGGCGGCACGATGACGCCGCCCGCTCCCATCACCGGCTCGGCGATGAATGCCGCCACCGTGTCGGGATCTTCCCTGACGATCAGTTCGTCGAGTTCATTGGCAAGCCGCGTCGCATACGCCTCTTCGCTCTCACCCTCCTGTGCGGAACGATAATGATGCGGACAGGCGGCGTGCAAAAAGCCCGGCAGCGGCAAATCGAAATCACGGTGATTGGCGGGAAGCCCCGTCAATGAGGCGGCGACCACCGTGACGCCGTGATAGCCCTTGAGGCGGCTGATGATCTTCTTCTTGGTCGGCCGGCCGCGTGCGTTATTGAAGTACCAGACAAGCTTGACCTGGGTGTCGTTTGCTTCCGATCCGGAATTGCAGAAGAACACTTTAGAGATCGGCACTGGCGCGATCTCCTTGAGCTTCTCGGCAAGCTCGATCGCCGGGTCATGGCTCTTGCCGGTGAACAGATGGGCAAAGGACAGCTTCCGCATTTGTGCCGCCGCCGCCTCGACCAATTCCTCGTTGCCGTAGCCGAGCGCCGTACACCACAACCCCGCCATGCCTTCAATGTAAGGCTTGCCGTCGGTGTCGTAGACATAGATACCCTGCCCGCGTTCGATGATCAGCGGACCGGTTTCGCGAAAACTTGCGAGATTGATGTACGGATGCACCAGCGTCTCGACATCGCGGGTCGCAAGATTGCTGAGCGGGGCCATGAAAAGTCCTTTGGCAATGTGTCTGAGCTGAACATCTGCAAAAACCGGCACCACGACCCTTACTCAATTGGGGCGTAGGTTTCGTCCGGATTTATGCTCCAAAATCGCGACCGTTATTGTGGCGCGCTGCCGCGCGGGCCGTCAAAACCATTGCGATGGGCCGTGCTCACGGCGGGACGCGGCGCCTTCGATGAGCGCCAACGGCCGAGGTCGCGGCAGCGGCACCGCCTCATCCGGCTGCGCGGCTTCGCCTTCGGCTTCCGCCGGCGCTTCCTCGGCCGGTCCAGCCGGCTCGCGGACGTCCCACTCGCAAAGCTTGTAATTGTTGTGCCGCTCGGCGAGATCAAGATGAATGTGCTCCTCATGAGCACCATCGGAGCCGGGACCGAGCACCGTGGAAAAGCGCGCGCAGACACTCGACTTGATTCCGTTGCGCCAGTCCTTCGGCACGTTCACGTCGGTCAGCCCGACCGTTCGGCCGCTGGCGAGCTTGAAACCGCGCACGTCGAGCGCGTTGGCGCGGCCATGCTCGCTCAGCGTCGCCCCGCGGATGCGATTGCGGCCGCGGCATTCGTAGGAGTCGAAGTTATCGAGCCCGCGCAGCGGCGAACCGAGTTTGATCGCGGCCGGCGCAACATCCTCGCGGACCCAGCGGCTGACCTCCTCCGCCATCGAGCAGCGCAGCGTCGCGGCCGGAGTGAGCGGCACTTTCGTCTGATCGGGCAGGATCACTGATACCAGCTGCACAGCGTCAACGGCGCCGCACTCGCCTGGTCCGACAAGCATGGGCAGCGGTCGGATGACCGCAACCTTCGCCAGTTGCAACTCGCAGGCGGACGGTGCCGCGGCTGGTGCTGCGGCGCTGGCAGAGTCCGGAAACGATGCGTAGGCCTCCTGTGGGGGCGCCAATTCCTCGGGGATGGCAATGGGCTGCGCTTGCCGCGTCGAGCGTCGCTGCGCTTTAGCATGATTTGGCGAAGCGGCCGGTGCATTTTGCGCCGCAGCGCTCTGGCCGAAGCAGACTTGGCTCGAGCAAATCTGGCCTAAGCCCAGGAACGCGGCGAGGACGAGGGCACCCTTCACGCGGCAAGCCTCCAGTCGGGACGTCTCCGGCACAATTGCGGCGTTTGTTCGGGATGGGCACTCGTCGCCCGAGCAGACCATGCTTAGGCCAACAGCCGGCATCGCTTCAAGCCGTAGCCGGCAGTTTCCCGGTTGGCCGGTATTTGCCCCGCCGCCCGGCGCAGCTAACCTTGTCGCGGCCGCCGGCCCCGCCGGATGGTGCCCAGAATAATGCGCGTGGGAGGAAAGTCATGCTCGGGCTGATGCAAGATTGGCCGCTGCTGTGCCACCGCATCATTGATCACGCCGCGCTCAATCACGGCGAGCGGCCGGTGATCTCGCGCTCCCTGGAAGGGCCGATCCATACCACCAATTTTTTCGAGATCCGCGGACGGGCGCTGCGTGTCGCGCAGCGTCTCGAGCGCGACGGCGTCAAGCTCGGCGACCGCGTGGCGACGCTCGCCTGGAATACCTGGCGGCATCTTGAAGCCTGGTACGGCATTCTCGGCATCGGCGCGGTTTATCACACCGTCAATCCGCGGCTCTTCGCCGACCAGATCATCTGGATCGTCAATCATGCCGAAGACCGCGTGATGATGACCGACGTCACCTTTGTGCCGATGCTGGAAAAAATCGCCGGCAAACTGCCGACGATCGAACGCTTCATCGTCTTGTGCGACGGCGCTCACATGCCGGCAACGTCGCTGCGTAATGCGGTCGCGTATGAGGATTGGCTTGCGGAAGCGGACGGCGACTTTGCCTGGAAATCATTCGACGAAAATACCGCCGCCGGGATGTGTTACACCTCCGGCACCACCGGCCATCCGAAGGGCGTGCTTTACTCGCATCGCTCGAACGTCCTGCACGCCATGGCAGCGCTGCGCCCCGACATGTGCGGCCTGTCCTGCCGCGATATCGCGCTTCCGGTGGTGCCGCTGTTTCACGCCAACGGCTGGGCGCTCGGTTTTTCGGCACCGATGGCCGGTGCCGCGATGGTGCTGCCCGGGCAAAAGCTCGACGGCGCGTCGATTTACGACCTGATCACCGAGTTCAAGGTCACCTGCACGGCGGCCGTGCCCACCGTGTGGCTCGCGCTCCTTCAACATTTGGAAAAGTCCGGCGGCAAGCTCCTTCCCTCAAGCGCGTTGTCATCGGCGGCTCCGCCTGTCCGCGCGCCATGATCAGCGCGTTTCAGGACCACTACGGAGTCGAGGTCACCCACGCCTGGGGCATGACCGAGATGAGTCCGCTCGGCACCACCTGCTCGCTGAAGCCCGAATATGCCGATCTCAAAGGTGACGCGCTGCTCGACGTTCAGCAGAAGCAAGGTCATGCGCCGTTCGGCGTCGAGATGAAGATCACCGACGATGCCGGGCGCCGGATGCCGTGGAATGGCAAGACGTTCGGCCGCCTCAAGGTGCGCGGACCCGCGGTGGCCAAAGCCTATTTCAAAGACGACAGCCGAATTCTCGACGACGAGGGTTATTTCGATACGGGCGATGTCGGCACGATCGACCGCTACGGCTATCTGAACATCACGGACCGTTCCAAGGATGTCATCAAGTCCGGCGGCGAATGGATCTCCTCGATCGAAATCGAAAACCTTGCCGTCGGCCATCCGAAAGTGGCGGAGGCGGCGGTGATCGGGGTGAAACATCCGAAGTGGGACGAGCGGCCGCTGCTGGTGATCGTGCTCAAGGAAGGCCAATCGGCGACCCGGTCCGAGCTGCTCTCTTTCATCGAGGGCAAGGTCGCCAAGTGGTGGATGCCCGACGACGTCGTGTTCGTCGATGAAATTCCGCACACGGCGACCGGCAAGATCCAGAAGACCACGCTGCGCGAACGGTTCCGAAATTATGCGTTTCCGACCGCCGCAGTCTTGCCGGGATAAATCAGCCACGATTCTTTGAACCTCCATTTGGTTCCGCCTGGTTTCCTGCGGTCAGCGCAGATCAGGTGCCCGCTAGGACATGCCTGTTCCTGGATTCGCCGGACGACGAGCATATTTCGCATTTGAAACAATATCTTACCAGTCTTGCCCATGACGGCTTCAGCAATGCCGTTGCCGCTGAAGATTATCCAGAAATGCCACGTCGCATTATGAACACATTTGGCCTGTCTTAGCGCCCTCGGCTCCAGATCAACGAGCCAACTCAACCATCCCATCAACAACTGAATAGGTAAATCATGGCTGTTAATAGCCTGACGAGACTTTTTGTTTTTTCAGCTCTTGTTGCTTCTACTATCGCGATGCCAATAACTGCGTCGGCGCAAAGTGGTATAGCCTCGGTTTATTCTGGAGGACGTACTGCGAATGGTGAGCGTGCTGCAGCGTCGGGTTTGACCGCGGCACATCGCACATTGCCTTTCGGCACCATGGTTCGCGTGACCAACCAACGCACCGGCCGCTCGGTCGTCGTCCGCATTAACGATCGCGGGCCGTTCGTGCACGGGCGCGTCATCGATCTGACGCCGGCCGGCGCGCGAGCCATCGGAATGAGTGGGCTTGCGCCGGTGACGGTCGCGGTCGTCGGCCGCAGCTAACGCGGAACAATCTGTTTTCCATTTGCCACCTCAGGGGACTGAGACTTCGCAAACAGGAATTCAGTAATTTTAAACCAAGTGGGACACAGCGGGAGGCTCCGGTCTCTCGCTGTTTTCATGTCCGCCGGGAGCATGATCCGGAAAAATGGAAACTCAGTTTTCCGAACAGATCATGCTCCACGGATGATGATGAGCGAATCGATTCAAATCGAAACGATTGCGCTCTAAAGGCGCGAGTTCGTCGAAATCGTTCAGCGACTTTAACCCTTTCGCGATCCGGCCGTTCGACGATCCGTAACACTTTCGCTGCTACGGGACCTGATCAGAGCTCAAATCGCGAGCGCCAAAATCCACGGAGCGTGCCGTACCATGGACGAAGAAGGCGAGCGCCGAGCAATGCAGCGCACCCGGGTGCTGCGCCCCGCGAAGATCATCGCTCCGGACCGGTCATCGGTCGTTCACTGCACGGTGCAAAACATTACCAGCGGCGGCGCATGTCTGACGCTCGCCAATACGCATGGCCTGCCGGAGATGTTCGAACTGACGTTCGAGCATGGCCGCACTCGCCGCGCTTGTCGCGTGGTCTGGCGAACGACTGATGAGATCGGAGTGGCGTTCGGATAGCAAACAACGCGCATTCGCGAGAGTGACCCGCGACAGAATGATGACGCAGAGAACATTCAATGGTGCCCCGCAATCGCTGTCTGGTGCATTCCTGGCGAGCACCGTGAGCAAGACGTTGTGGAAACTCCTGAGATCGAACGACCCAGGGAACGTTAGCGTCAATATCGGCGAAAATGGCGACGACCGTTTTGCGAGCGCACCCAATTAAATAAACAGCGGGTTTTCGTGCAATGGGCGACAGTTATTCCTGGACCGGAAATGGGGACGGTGCGAGTTGGAGCGATCCGAACAACTGGAAAGACACCACCACCGGCGATAATCCCGCGACGAAAGCTCCCGGAAGCGGCGACGAGGTATTTCTCGCTAATGCGGCGTTGTCGAGCGGCGGCGGCGCGGCCGATCTGACGACGACCGGATCGGTCGTCGTAGACGGAGCCGATATTACGGCAGCACTCATCGACAATGGCGGCGATGTCACGATCAACGGCGGAACACTCGAAAGTGACGGACTGCTCGACAACGAGAACGGCGCTTCGATCACGCTCAATAGCGGAAGCCTAAAAGCCGATTCAATGACCAGCGACGGAACCGTGGAGGTCACCGGGGCCGGCTCGACGTTAACGACCAATGTCCAGATTTTGGTGGGATCGCTCGGTAGCGGAGAACTCGACATCAAGGCCGGCGGCAGCGTCTCCGCGGGCAGCTATTTCTCGATCGGCGGCGATGCGGGGGACAGCGGTACTGTTACGATCGATGGAGCCAACTCTTCGCTGTCAAGCACTAGCACCATCAGCGTGGGAGTCTCCGGCGATGGCTCGCTGACCTTGACGAACGGTGCCTCGGCCCAAACAGGAGGTGACCTCCAGGTCGGCTGGTTGAACAGCAATAGCCCGACAGTCGGCGGCACCGGCACTTTCGTGATCGAGACGGGCAGCACAGCGCAAAGTGACTACGGCGATATTGGCGGGATCGGCGGAAGCGACGGAACGGTCACGATCGATGGCGCCGGATCCGAGTGGACGATCACCAACCAACTACTTCTCGGTGACGCTGGCAGCGGTAGCCTGACGATCGAGAACTCAGCGACGCTGATATCGCAAAACACCGACGGGTCCACCCCGTCCGTTGACATGGGCGTCCAGTCCACCGGTCACGGAACCATGACCGTTTCCGGCAACCCGACCGACGTCAACCTTGAGGGAGGCGGCGGAATAACGGTCGGCGACGCCGGCACCGGCACCCTCGACATTGTCCGTGGCGCGACCCTGGAGGTGAGCAACGCTGATCCGCAAAATTACTGGGCGCTGGTCGTCGGCAGCCAGTCCGGCAGCGATGGAATGGTGACTGTCGACGGTCAAGGCTCGACGCTCACCGTCGGCTACGGCGGTTTGAGTGTCGGCGAGGCAGGCACCGGCAGCGTTACGGTCTCGCACGGCGGAACTCTCGACGTCACCGACACCAGCTACGGTCTCAACATCGGCACCGATGACGGCGCGACAGGCGCTGTCGATGTGACCGGCGCCGGCTCAACACTGGATGTGGCCTACACGATTGCGGTAGGTGACGGCGGCGCCGGCAGCTTGACGATCGAGAACGAAGGAACGCTCACATCGCAAAACGCTGACGGGTCCACCCCATCGCTCGACATCGGCATCCAGTCCACCGGTAACGGCACCATGACGGTCGCGGATGGTGGAACCGACATCAATCTGGACGGCGGCGGCGCGATTGTCGGCGACGCCGGCACGGGCGCGCTTGACATCGTGCGTGGTGCGACCTTGGAGGTGAGCAACGCTGATCCGCAAAATTACTGGGCGTTGGTCGTCGGCAGCCAGTCCGGCAGCGATGGGACGCTGACCATCGATGGTCAAGGTTCGACTTTGGCGGTGGGCGACGGCGGGATGAGCGTCGGCAGCGCCGGCGGCGGCAGCGTTACGGTCTCGCACGGCGCAGAACTTATCGTCGATGGGACAGATTCCGGTCTCGATGTCGGCGGCCACGGCGCGATCGATCTGGAAGGCGGGACGCTGATTGCCCCATTACTGACCGTTGAGGCTCAGGGGACCTTGTCCGGGTATGGCGCGGTCGAGGGGTCATCCGGCGGCTCCGACCCAGGCGCATTGACCAACGACGGTACGATCACGGCCGTGGGCGGCGTGCTGAGTATCTCGGACGACATCACGACAGGCACAGGTGCATCGGGGAATTTCGCGATCGCCTCCGGCGCCACGCTTGAGTTTTCTGGGAGTGTCGATACCGGTCAGACGGTGGCATTCAGCGGCAGCAACGCCGATCTGACCCTCGATCAGCCTGGAGCCAACGGCGCCAATTTCAATCCGTTCATCGAAGACTTTTTTTCGACCGATCAAATCAGCATCGACAATTTTGCGGCGTCATCAGTCTCCTACGTCGGTGGCAGCTATGTTTTGAGCGACGGCAGCACCCAGGTGGACCTCGATTTCGGCTCCGCGCAGAGCATCAGCACGCTGAGCTACAAGGTCAGCGGCGGCGACACCATTGTCACCACCGACGTGGCGCCGTGTTATTGCCGTGGCACGCTGATCCTGGCCGACGCCGGAGAAGTCGCGGTTCAAGACCTCAAGATCGGTGATCTGGTCCTGACCTCGTCGGGCGCGGCGCGGCCGATCAAATGGATCGGGCGGCGCAGCTATGGCGGCCGTTTCGCCATGGGCCGCAAAGACATTCTGCCGGTCTGCATCAAGGCCGGCGCGCTCGACGATCGCGTGCCGCGCCGCGATCTTTGGATTTCGCCGCATCACGCCATGTATCTGGAAGGCGTGCTGATCGAGGCCAAGGACCTCCTCAACGGCGTCTCTATCGTGCAGGCCGAACGCGTCGACACGATCGAGTATTTCCACATCGAACTTGAAACGCACGACATTATTGTGGCGGAGGGCGCGCTGTCAGAGTCGTTCATCGACGACGATAGCCGCGGTATGTTTCACAATGCCCACGAATATGCCGTGCGTTATCCCGAAACGCAGACTGGGCGCATGCAATATTGTGCCCCACGCTGCGAGGACGGATTCGAGATCGAAGCGGCGCGGCAGCGCATCGCGTTGCGTGCGGGGCAGCGGACGCGAGACGACGAGCCGGGCGTCGGCACGCTGCGCGGTTACGTCGATCTCATCAGCCGCCGCCACATTGCGGGCTGGGCACAGACTACCGATCACCCGGAAGCCCCAGTGTGCCTCGATATCTATGCGGGCGGTCAGCTGATTGGGCAGGCGCTGGCAAACTCGTACCGCAAAGATCTGGAGCAAGCGGGACTCGGCAGCGGCCGTCACAGCTTCGCATTCACCCCGCCGGAGGGTCTCGTCCTCACACCGGCTTCCGTCATAATTCGCCGTTCGCTCGACGGCGCAGAATTGCTCCCTTCGGCTGACGCGCGGCGGGCAGCGGCGAGCAATTCATTCCATGCCATCGCGCGACTCTCCGCAACCGGCGGATTCCACCATCAACGCGCAGCCCCACAGCGTCAATTATGATGTCACGTCCGGGTTTTGCGTTGCAGTGTGTTCGAGTTCCGCCACAGCGCGGATCAGCCGCTCGATGTCCTCGGGCCGCGACAGGCGATGGTCGCCATCCTTGACGAGGGTCAGGACCACGTCATCGCTGGCGAGCCGCGACACGAGTTCGACCGCGTGCCGCCACGGCACGTCCGGGTCTTCGACGCCCTGGAGGATTCGCACCGGGCAGCCTGTCTCGATCATGCCGCCCAGCAACAAATGATCGCGGCCCTCCTCGATCAGCCGCCGCGTCACCAGATAGGGCTCCGGCGAATAGTCCGACGGCCGCCGCCACACGCCGGTCTCCTCGAGCTCGCGCTTGATGGCAGGCGTGAACCGCTTCCACATCAATTCTTCCGTAAAATCCACCGCCGGCGCGACCAGGACCATACCGGCCACCGATGCCGGCCCGGTTGGCCCGCGACGGTTCAGTTCACGGACCAGGAGCAGCGCCAGCCAGCCGCCCATCGACGAGCCGACCAGAATTTGCGGGCCATGGCAGCAGGCGTCGAAGACGGTTACGCTGTCGGCGAGCCAGCGCCCGATCGTGCCGTCCGTGAACTCGCCTTCCGATTCGCCGTGGCCGGAATAGTCGAATCGGACGCAGGCGCGCCCCTCACGCTGCGCCCATTGGGCGAGCGCTTCCGCCTTGGTGCCCTTCATGTCGGACTTGTAGCCCCCGAGCCAGAACAGGCCGGGCGCGGTGCCCGGCTGCTCGCGCACCGCAAGGGCGCGCTGACCATCCTTGTCGATAATTTGCAGAAATCTCAGACTTTTATCGTTCATGGCCAGTGTCGTTGTGGAGCCAAAAATCTCAAAGCGGAAAGGCACGGCGCTCGGCGCCATGTTTGGCAGCAAACCGCGCTCGCGCAAGGTCATCTCTACAGCAGAACGCTCGCGCCTCCGGCCGCCATCGGCGGCGATCGATCCGCTCTTTGCATCGTCTACAGTGCGTGTATGGCCGTTGACTTATGACCGGAAACTCCCGATCTTCTGCAGTTGCCGATTAGCGTCGCGGATGCTTGTGGTCGTGGTCCGCACGAGGGCGCTGACGGCACCTCGCAACAACATAGGAGATAAAGCCCATTCGTCGCCCGAGCAGAAGCATGCAACCCGCCGCCAAGGAGGGTCCGCGCATCAACGAGGAGATCCGCGTTCGCGAGGTCCAACTCATCGACAAAGATGGCGCCAACCAGGGCGTCACTGAGATCAACGCCGCGATCGCCATGGCGCAGGAGGCCGGCCTCGACCTTGTCGAGATCGCGCCGAACTCGGTTCCGCCGGTCTGCAAGATCCTCGATTACGGCAAATACAAATACCAGGCCCAGAAGAAGGCCGCCGAAGCCCGCAAGAAGCAGAAGGTCGTCGAGATCAAAGAGATCAAGCTACGGCCGATGATCGACGATCACGATTACGACGTGAAGATGCGCTCCATGGAACGGTTTTTCGAGGAAGGTGACAAAGTCAAGGTGACGCTGCGGTTCCGCGGCCGCGAGATGGCTCACCAGGAACTGGGCTACAAGCTGCTCGACCGGGTCAAGGGCGACACCTCGAAAATCGCCAAAATCGAGCAAGAGCCGCGCTTCGAAGGCCGCCAGGTCGTGATGGTTTTGGCGCCGCGATAAGCTGCATCCGGCCGACGGCCGAGACGAACCTATCGACAAAATGATATTGTTTGCTGGTGGGCACCTTGGGTGCCTACCTTTCTGCCCGTTTGGCAACGTTTCACAACTCATCGATGAGAGGAGACGATCATGCCGACATTCATCATCACGCTGAACTGGACTGATCAGGGCATTCGCGGGGTCAAAGATGCTCCCAAAAGGACCGCGGCGGCGCGCGAACTGGGCAAGAAATTGGGCGTCGAGATCAAGCAGGTTTTCCTGACCTCCGGGGATTCCGATCTCCTGGTCATTGCCGATGCGCCGTCCGGGGACAATGTCGCAAAGTTCTGTATGACGCTCGGTGGCCTGGGCAATGCGCGCACGCGCACCGCGCGGGCCTGGTCCGAGCCCGAATTCATGAAACTGGTCTCCGAACTGCCGTAAGCGCCGATTCAGGCCTATCGGATTTGGGTTTTGCGCGCGGTTTGGCGCCAAGTGGAAGGATTTGCCAATTCGGGCCGCCTCTGCCATAACGCCGCCCTCCCGCTGCCCGGCTGATTAGGGCTGCCGTGGCGGCGGCGACGTGCTCCAAGCACACAACGCTCATTCATGAGCATTTATCGGCCCGCTGAGCGCTCGCGCTTGCGGCCAAGGAGAGCCAAATGCCCAAGATCAAGACCAAGTCGGGCGCTAAAAAGCGCTTCAAGGTGACGGGGTCCGGAAAGGTCCTCTACGCCCAGTCGCGCAAGCGCCACGGCATGATCAAGCGCACCAAGAAGCAGATCCGCCAGCTGCGCGGCACCAACGTGCTGTTCAAGACCGACGGCGACAACATCAAAAAGTACTTTTTGCCGAACGGCTGACCACCGGCCGCTCGCAGCGGCTGTCCGTTTTTCAGCGTTTGCACTCTTTAAGGAGATCAGCCATGGCACGCGTCAAGCGCGGCGTCACCGCCCATGCCAAGCACAAGAAGGTCCTCAAAGCCGCCAAAGGCTATTACGGCCGGCGCAAGAACACGATTCGCGTCGCCAAGCAGGCGGTGGAGAAGGCCAATCAATACGCCTATCGCGACCGCAAGCGAAAGAAGCGCACGTTCCGGGCGCTTTGGATCCAGCGCCTCAATGCGGCGGTCCGGCCTTTCGGCCTGAACTACAGCCGCTTCATCGCGGGACTGAGCAAGGCCGGTATCGTGGTCGACCGCAAGGTGCTTTCGGACCTCGCCATCCGCGAGCCGGGGGCGTTCGAGGCGATTGTCGGTCAGGCCAAGTCCGCGCTCGCCGTGTGAGCGTGCCATGATCGGTCACGCCCAAATCGAGTCGGGGCCATCAACGATTGGCCAAGCCCATGATTGACCGGGCCTATGTACAGCGCATGGCGCGTTACAATCGCTGGCAGAACGACAACCTCTACGGCGTCGCCGACCGGCTGTCCGTAGAAGAGCGGCAGCGTGAGCGCGGCGCCTTCTTTGGTTCGATTCAAAAGACGCTGAGCCATCTGCTGTGGGCCGACCGAAGCTGGATGGGGCGTTTCACCGATCTGCCGCGGCCGGACGTCGGGATTCCGGGCTCGGTCACGCTCTATCCGGACTGGGACAACTTGAAGTCCGAGCGCTCAGGCTTCGACCGCAAGATTCTCGATTGGGCCGACACCATCGAGGATGCCTGGCTCGCTGAGGATCAGACCTACTATTCCGGCGCGACCCAGCGCGAATGGACGAAGCCGCGCTGGCTGCTGGTCACCCACATGTTCAATCACCAGACCCATCACCGCGGCCAGGTCCATTGCATGCTGACGCAGGCTGGCGGCAAACCGCACGATACCGATCTGCCCTTCATGCCGGATTGAATCCAATGTCCGATACGGCGCAGCTTGAACAGAAGATCCTCGCGGAGGTTTCCGCCGCGCCCGATGAGGCGGCGCTCGAAGGCGTACGCGTGGCCGCACTGGGCAAGAACGGCTCGGTCACCGCACTGCTGAAGACGCTCGGCACCATGTCGCCCGAGCAACGTAAGAGCGATGGTCCGCTGATCAACGGGCTCAAAGACCGCGTCAACGCGGCGCTTGCTGCGCGTCGCGATGGCCTCAAGAGCGCCGCTCTCGAAGCGCGGCTCAACACCGAGAGCGTCGACGTCACCCTGCCGGTCCGCGAGACGCCGGCCGAAATCGGCCGCGTGCACCCGATCACCCAGGTGACGGACGAATTGACCGCGATCTTTGCCGATATGGGCTTCGCGGTCGCCGAAGGGCCCGATATCGAAACCAACGATTACAACTTCACCAAGCTGAATTTCCCGGAGGATCATCCGGCGCGCGATATGCACGACACGTTCTTCTTCAATCCGAAACCGGATGGCGAACGGCTCTTGCTGCGCACGCACACGTCGCCGGTGCAGGTGCGCACCATGCTCACGCAGAAGCCGCCGATCCGCGTCATCATCCCCGGCCGCACCTATCGCTGCGATAGCGACCAGACGCACACGCCGATGTTCCATCAGGTCGAGGGCCTGGTCATCGACAAGGGCTCGCATCTCGGCCACCTGAAGTGGATTCTCGAAGAGTTCTGCAAGGCGTTTTTCGAAGTCGATCACGTCAAGATGCGTTTCCGTCCGTCGTTCTTCCCGTTCACCGAACCGTCGCTCGAAGTCGACATTCAGTGCCGCCGCGACAAGGGCGAAATCCGTTTCGGCGAAGGCGACGACTGGCTGGAAATCCTCGGCTGCGGCATGGTGCATCCGAACGTGATGAAAAATTGCGGCCTCGATCCTGATGAGTATCAAGGTTTCGCCTGGGGTATGGGCATCGATCGTATCGCCATGCTGAAATACGGCATGCCAGACTTGCGCGCGTTCTTCGAGGCCGACGTTCGCTGGCTCGCGCATTACGGCTTTCGCCCGCTCGATATGCCGACTCTCGCCGGAGGGCTGAGCGGATGAGCCGCCAGCACATCGAACTGTCATGTCGTTGACCCGCGCCGTCGACCGCGTTCTCTATCGCGCTGTAACGCACGGCTGGCCGCGTGAACACATCGACAACTACGTCGAGCGTCTCGCTGTGGACGCCGAGGAAACCATTGTGCCGAACGTCATCGGCCGCGGTCTCCAGATCATCGACAACAAGGCGAGCGGCCTCCTCACCCACACCTCGATGATGATCGCGGCCCTTGGCGTTTCCGCTCCTGTGGTCGCCAACGATTATTTCGAGCAAGGCGTGATCGTTGTCGAAATCATGTTCTACCTGATGGTCGCGCTGGGATGCCTGCGCTGCCTTGCGATGTTCCAGGACGATTTTGGCAGCCCGACCAAACACGCAGCGCGCGACGAATTGATCCTGCGCCACGAACTGTTCCGGCTGTGCAATCGAGCCGCCATGCTGCTCACTCTGCTGGTCTTGCTCAGTCTGCCGCTCCTCTACCTGTACGTTCCGCAGAAGCGCCTGACGAGTATGATCGCCGCTGGATTACGCCGATGAAATTCACGCTCGCCTGGCTCAAGGAGCACCTCGAGACCGATCACCAGCTCGGCGAAATCGCCGACAAGCTGACCATGATCGGGCTCGAGGTCGAACGCGTCGAGGACAAGGCGAAGGCTCTGGCGCCGTTCACCATCGCGCGTGTCGTCGAGGCGAAGCAGCATCCCAATGCCGACCGGTTGCGCGTCTGCATGGTCGACACCGGCGCCGGCGATCCTGTGCAAGTCGTGTGCGGCGCGCCGAATGCGCGCACTGGCATGAAGGGCGTGTTCGCGCCGCCCGGCGCCTTCATTCCCGGCAAGAACGTCACGCTCGGCGTCGGCAAGATTCGCGACGTCGAAAGCCGCGGCATGCTGGTGTCGGAGTTCGAATTGCAGCTCTCCGACGATCATGAGGGCATCATCGATCTTCCGGACGACGCTCCGGTCGGGACGGCTTACGCGCAATGGGCCGGCATCGACGATCCCGTCATCGAGATCAACCTGACGCCGAACCGCCCGGATTGTGCCGGTGTGCATGGCATCGCCCGCGATCTCGCCGCCGCCGAGATGGGACGGTTCAAGAACCCGGCCATCAAGGCGATCAAGGGCGAGTTCGCCCTGCCCGGTCGCCGTGACGATCGAAGCGCCCGAGCTTTGTCCCGCGTTTGCGTTGCGCCTTGTGCGCGGCGTCAAGAACGGACCGTCACCGGAATGGCTGCAGCGGCGGCTGACCGCGATCGGGCTGCGCCCAATCAATGCGCTGGTCGATATCACCAACTTCATGACCTACGACCGCGGCCGGCCGCTCCACGTCTTCGATGCCGCCAAGGTGCGCGGCAATCTCACGGTGCGCCGCGGCCGCACCGGCGAAACATTGCTGGCGCTCGACGGAAAAACCTATCAGCTCGACGAAACGGCTTGCGTCATCGCTGACGAAGACGGCGTCGAGTCGCTCGCCGGCATCATGGGCGGCGAAAAGACTGGCTGCTCCGAAGCGACGACCGACGTGCTCATCGAGTCGGCGCTGTGGAACGAGATCAACATCGCGCAGACCGGCCGCAAGCTGGGCATCAATTCCGATGCACGCTACCGCTTCGAACGTGGTGTCGACCCGGCTTTTACGCTGCCCGGACTCGAACTCGCGACGCATATGGTCATGGACCTTTGCGGCGGCACGCCGTCGGAGATCACCGTGGCCGGCGAAGTGCCGACGCCCGAACGCGTCATTGATTTTCCGCTGGCCGAGCTCAATCGCCTCGCTGGCATTGCCGTGGCGCTGCCGGAGATGCGCCGCGTGCTGAGCCATCTCGGCTTCTTCGTCGCCGGCCAGGACGAACGGGTGAAGATCGCAGTGCCGACGTGGCGGCCGGACGTGCAAGGCAAGGCCGACGTCGTCGAGGAGGTGGTGCGCATTCTCGGCGTCGATCGCGTGCCGTCGACGCCGTTCGATCGCGGCGAAGCACCGCGCAAACCGGTGCTCACACCAATTCAGGTGCGCACGCGCAAGGCCAAGCGCGCGCTCGCCGCGCGCAATCTGGTCGAAGCAGTGACCTGGTCCTTCATCGCCAAAAAGCCTGCCGAACTTTTCGGCGGCGGCAAGCCGGAACTTGCCTTGGCCAATCCGATCGCGGCCGAACTGTCCGACATGCGTCCAAGCCTGATTCCGGGACTGGTCGCGGCGGCGCAGCGCAACGCCGACCGGGGCTTTCCCGACGTCGCTCTGTTCGAAGTCGGCCAAGTGTTCCGCGGCGACACGCCGCAAGATCAGTTCACGGCGGCGGCCGGTGTGCGGCGCGCGCTGGCGAAGCCTTCCGGCATCGGCCGTCACTGGACAAAGCAAGACGGTGAGGTCGACGCGTTCGATGCCAAGGCTGACGCGCTCGCTGTGCTCGCAGCGGCGGGTGCGCCCTCGCAGGCCCTTCAAGTCGTACCGGGCGGTCCGGCCTGGTTTCATCCCGGCCGCTCGGGGACGATCCAGATCGGCCCGCAGAACGTGCTCGGCCATTTCGGCGAACTGCATCCGCGCGCGCTCGAGACGCTCGATGCCGAAGGCCCGCTGGTCGCGTTCGAGATCGTGCTCGAGCGCATCCCCGAACCGAAGGCGCGCGCGACGCGCGCCAAGCCTGCGCTCGAACTCTCGGCGTTCCAGCCGGTCGAGCGCGACTTCGCCTTCGTGGTCGACCGCAACGTCAAGGCCGCCGACATTGTACGCGCGGCTTCCGGCGTCGATCGCAAGTTGATCGCCGGCGTCAGCGTGTTCGACGTTTATGAGGGCAAGGGCATCGATCCCGGAAAGAAATCGATCGCCATCGCGGTGACGTTGCAGCCGCGCGACAAGACTTTGACCGACGCGGAGATCGACGCGCTCGCCGCCAAGATCGTCGCCGAGGTCGGCAAGCGCACCGGCGGCGTGCTGCGGGCGTAAGCGTGATCGCGAACAGCGGTCGCGATTTTTCGTATAATACAGCGGCGTTAGCCACCGACTCATTATCTTGTCATCATCCGCGAAGGCGGATGATCCAGTAATCATTGAGCCACATTGAACGCTGTGAGTACTGGATGCTCCGCCTTCACGGAGCATGACAGGTCAGGAATTGTCGCCGCGGGTATAAGACCACGCCCAATCCCAAATACCGTCAGCGCCGCTCCGGGCCCATGATGTCGGGCACGGCATCAGGTCGTACCCGCCCGCGCGGCTCGGCGCGCACGCGCTGCTCGACGCGCCCGCGCCCGTGCTTGGGTTTTGTCTTGGATTTGGGCAGTGCCGAGGTTGCCGCGGGCGCCGGTTCCTTAAGCGCCCCAATCTTGCGCAACACCGCATCAGCCGTACGCTCGCCCGACTCCCAGGCGCCGCCGACGGTGCCCCACCACGTTTCGTGGGCAGCTTCACCGGCAAACCAGATGACGTCGTTCAACGGCTCGGAAAGAATGCGACGCGCACCTTCGCCGCCGGGAACGGCGGCCGACCAGGCGCCGAGCGTCCACCGTTGAGCGTCCCACCGCGTCGCATGCGTGCGTCCGATCGACTTCTTGATCTCGGCGCCGTAGAGCCCCGCCAGCCATTCGGTGGCGAAATCGACCATTGCGGCTTCGCCGTGCGCCGAGAGATCGTGACCGAAGGAACCGGCGACGTCGATCAAACAGAGCGGCGTGCCGGACACGTTGGCAAGAATCGCGGCCGTACGCGTGTCGGTCGATTTTTCAAAGACGAGATCGTCACTGTCGAGGCCGAGCGGATTGCCTTCGAGTTCGAGCGCGATGTGGTCGTAGCTGCCGAGCGAAAGTCTGCCGAAGACGTCGATCTGGCGATGCGGAAGCTCGGGAACGAATTTGATGACGCCGGATGCGATCACGTTGGTCGGCACGGTCACGATAGCGGCGCGCGCGGCGATGGTGCCTTTCGGCGTTTCGATCGCGACGCCCCGCCGGTAGTCGATCGTCGTCGCCGGGGTCGACAACTTGACCGGAATTCCCTCGGCGAGAGAGGACAACAGAGCACCAAAGCCCTGCTTGCAGAAGGCAGCCGCGTTGCGTTCGGCGGCGTGCGCGAAATCCAAGGCTGAGAACCGGGCGAGATCCTTGCTGGATTCGAACGGCCCCAGCACGAACTCCACGGCCGGCCGCCAATCGGCGAGATCGTTCGGCAAGGTCTGCTCGCACGGCACGTCGGCCTTGCGCGCAGCATCGGCGATGGCGCGTGTGGCGCGCACTTGGGCCGCCAAGAAATCCTCGAGTTCGCCTTCCCGCGCGTTGCGGCGGCCGATCCGCACTTTCTGGCTCGGCGGCGTCGGATAGACCTCGATGCTGCGGCGCGGCCCGACTTTCGTCAGCGGGTTGGTGTCGGGAAGGTAGATCCAGTGCGCACCCCGGTCGTACGGCATGCCGAAGGTGGCCGTTTCGGTGATGCAGCGCCCGCCGATATGATCGGAGGCTTCGAGCAGCACGAAGCGGCGGCCGGCGGCAGCGATCCGGCGCGCCGCGGCGATACCGGCTGCGCCGGCGCCGACGATGACGATGTCGGTCGCGCTTTGCGCCGGCACCGGTGCCGGCGCGCCAATGGCCGGACGGGCCGCAAATGCGGCCGAAGCTGCGAGGAAAGAGCGGCGGTTCAGTCGCGGCATGGTTTACGAGTGATTGCGGCTCGTGTGCCGATTCCGAAGTTCGCGCGGCCTGCTCTCATGCGGACTTCGAATCGAAGGGACCCACGAAGCGCAAATGGCACAAAACGTGCGCGGTCAGCAACCACTAAGCTTAAGGCCCGGTCAACAGCGCGGGCGTTGGTGTGAACCAAATTGCAAGAGACATCAAATAAAATGCCGGCAATAAGAGACCTGCAACGAACTGCAATCGAAAGACGCGGCGAAACCGCGCGACCCGCCGGGGAGACGCTTGTGAGCAGAATGCTCGATGGCATCGGGCGGCTGATCGCCCGCTATCTGCAGAAACCCGTGCACGGCTACGAGCCGTTCACGCCGAGCGATCCCGATGCCCTGCGCCAATCGCTCGAGCCAGGCGACGTGCTTCTGGTCGAAGGCAACAACCACGTCGCCGGCGTCATCAAGTATTTGACCCAGTCGACGTGGTCGCACTCGGCGCTTTATGTCGGACCGATCGAAGGCCGCGCGACGGCCGACGGCGAGCCGCATGTGCTGATCGAAGCCAATCTCGGCGAAGGCGTCGTGTCGGCGCCGTTATCGAAATACTACCGCTTTCACACCCGCATCTGCCGGCCCGTCGGCTTGACCGCAGCGGACTGCGCTATGGTATGCGACTACGCCGTCGCGCGTTTCGGTTTTGCTTACGACCTCAAGAATATCATCGATCTGATGCGCTACCTCTTTCCGCTTCCGGTGCCGCAGCGCTGGCGGCGGCGCATGATTGCGCTCGGCTCGGGCGATCCGTCACGGCTGATCTGCTCGGCACTGATCGCGGATGCATTCCTTACGGTGCGTTATCCGATCCTGCCCAAGATCACGCTCGCCGGCAGCGTCCAGGCGCTCGAGCAGATTTTGGAAATTCGCCACTCGTCACTCTATTGCCCGCGCGATTTCGATATCTCGCCCTATTTCAACGTCGTCAAACCGACGATCCGACAAGGCTTCAATTACAAGTCGCTGCAGTGGGCCGACCTGGCGCAGACCGCCGAAGATGCGGCGCTCCCCGCCCCGCGGGCTGCGGACGCGGACCAGGAAAGCGGCGTGATGGCGGCCTGACGCATCTTGTGTTCGCGAAACCGCATCGCTACCTCTGCCTACCGGTAGAGGACGCCATGCTCGAAGACGCCATCAAATCGATCACTCAGATGTTCTCGCCGCCATTGCGGGCGATCCTCTGGAAGTCGATCGGGCTCGCCCTTGCGCTCATTGTCGTTGTCGGCATCGCGCTCAACCGGCTGATCGTCTGGCTGGTCGGCGCCGGCAGCACCTCGGTGGAGACAACGCTCGGACCCCACGCGCATCTGCCGGTGACCGCGCTGGCGTGGCTGCTCTCGATCGCCGCCGGTCTCGGGATCATCCTCGGCAGCGTCATGCTGATGCCGGCGGTGACGTCTTTTGTCGCCAGCTTTTTCGCCGACCAGATCGCCGACGAGGTCGAGCGCGAGCACTATCCGGCCGACCCGCCCGGTGTCGCTCTCCCGCTATGGCGTGCGGTCATCGAGGGCACCAAGACGGCGCTGCTCGCCATCGTAATCTACGTCTGCGCCGCGCCGTTTCTGCTGTTCGCCGGCGCGGGCGCGGTGCTGTTCTTTCTCGCCACCGCGTGGCTTCTCGGACGCGAATATTTCGATCTCGCCGCCATGCGGTTTCGGCCGCCGGCCGAAGCGGAAGCGCTGCGCAAGCACAACGCGGCAAGGGTCTATATCGGCGGCCTGTTCATCGCCGCTTTCGTATCGATCCCGATCGTCAATCTGGCGACGCCGCTGTTCGCCATGTCCTTGATGGTGCACGTGCACAAGCGGCTGAGCGGATCGAAATTGATCGCGCCCAGCACCCGATGATTCTCGCGCTTTAAGCGCTTTCCAGTAATGGAACCAGGGACGCCAGCAGCCGAAATGTCCAATGAGGGCGTGGGCTCGTGCGTTTTGGTTCGGTAGGATGTTTGCACGCACCTTGCTCGTCCCGACGTCTACAACTCCGAGCCAGACGTTCCCGATTACCTGCTAAACGGATATGCCCCGGGCATCACATTTCGGTAGAAAATGACCCTTCACGTCATTTCCGCCGGATCATTTGCTGTGCCGCACAACAGCCCGCCAATGTGGTAGGCTTATAATTGCGTAGCCTGTCCAGAGGCGGTCCATGAGGCGGCGCGATTTCATCACAGCTGTGGGCGGAGCCGCGGTCGGATGGCCACTGGCGGCACGCGCGCAAGGACCAGTGGGATCGCCCAGAATTGGCGTGCTCGTGGCAGCCAATCCCGAACCGTTCTGGAGTGAATTCCGGGCTGGGCTGCGCGAGCGCGGCTTCGTCGAGGGCCAAAACATTGCGCTTGAGCTTCGCTCCGGCGAAGGCAATCTGGATCGTCTACGTGACCTGGCTGACGAACTCGTTCGTTCAAAAGTCAAAATCATCGTCGCGCATCAAACACCGGCGGTCATCGCAGCTAGGCACGCAAGCTCGGAAATTCCGATCGTTATGGCTCCGGCGGGCGATCCTGTCGGAACTGGTCTCATTTCCAGCTTGGCCCGGCCGGGTGGCAACATCACCGGATTGTCGGCTACTTCCGCGGAGACTTGAGCAAAGACCCTCGAACTGATCCGTGAGCTGTTGCCGTCCACAAGACACGTTGGGGTTCTCGTCAATGCGGCGGATCCATTCGCCCAAGTGTTGGCAGACCTTATGGAGAAGGGCGGCCGCACACTCAGCATTGCCATCCAGACGATTTGGGTCCACGGCGTTAGAGATGAGATCGACGCTGCGTTTGCGGCGATGGTCAGTGAGCGGGCGGACGCCGTCTATGTGCAAGGGACTTGCCCCGCAAGCTCGCCATCGATCTGGCGCTTGAACATCGCTTACCGGCTGTCGGCGTGAGTCCTTTTGCTCGCGAGGGCGGCCTGATTTCGTACTCCGCAAACCAAAGCGAAATGCTCCATCGTGCGGCGTTTTACGTCGATCGCATTCTCAAGGGCATCAAGCCGGCCGACCTGCCGGTGGAGCAGCCGGACAAGTTCGATCTGGTCATCAATCTCAAGACTGCCAAGGCGCTCGGCCTGACCGTCCCGCCGACATTGCTCGCGCTCGCTGATGAGGTGATCGAATGGAATCATTTTGCTGCGGCGCATTTGTTCGAAGATGGCACACAGCATCGGTCGTCGCTCGTTAGCCTCATGTTCGTAATGGAGCGCATAACGGTCTCGTCGCCGACATCGCAATTCGGTAGAAATTGATCCACTCCGGACCTTACTTGGCCTCTGAAAATTAGAGGCCCGCGTTGATTGGCCCCATAAGTCTTCCGCCAATCCATGGTATTGTTTTGCATTGGAAGCCACCCTCGGGCTGGAGGGGCAGATGGCACTTCAAATTGGGAGGCGGAATTTCATCGCCGCGCTCGGAGGCGCGGCGGTCACATGGCCGCTCGCTGCATTCGCACAACAAGGCGACCGCGTGCGGCGGATCGGCCTGTTGATGGGATACCCCGAAGGCGACAAGCAGGCTCAGGCCAACCTCGTGGCATTTCGGCAGGGGCTTCGAAGCCTCGGCTGGATCGAGGGCCGCAATGTCCAGCTTGAAGTTCGTTGGGCTGGCGGTAATCCCGACAAGGCACGCGCCTTCGCAAAGGAACTGGTCGGGATGAAGCTGGACGTGATCGTCCCTAGCACCAACCAGGTGACCGAGATTGTTCAGCATGAGACGCGCGACATACCGATCATATTCGTGTTTGTTGGCGATCCGGTCGGCAGTGGATTCGTCGAAAGCTTGCCGCGGCCTGGCGGCAACATCACCGGTTTCGCCAATTTTGAAAATTCGATCGGCGGCAAGTGGCTGGAGATACTTGAGGAGCTTGCCCCGAAGACCCGAAACGTCGGGTTCATCCACAGTCCACTGGCCGCGCCAAATATCGGGTTTCTCCATGCCGCCGAAGCCGCCGGGCCACCACTCGGCGTGAAGGTGTTTCCGCTTCCCGTGAACAATGCTGCCGACATCGAGCGCACCGTCGCCACATTCACGACCGAGCCCGACGGCGGCCTCATTGTCGCGCCGCATGCCGTGACCTTGGCATATCGCGCGCTGATCATTGGGATGGCGGCCCAGCATCGGCTGCCTGCAGTTTACAGCGATCGTTACTTTGCCGAGAGCGGTGGCTTACTGTCGTTCGGCAACAATACAGCCGATCTGTTCCGGAGTTCGACAACTTATATCGATCGTATTCTCAAGGGTGCGAAGCCTGCGGATTTGCCGGTGCAACTCCCCACAAAGTTCGAGATGATCATCAATCTTAAAACCGCAAAAGCCCTGAATATTACCGTTCCTTCCTTCTTGATGCAGAATGCCGATGATTTGATCGAATAGCAAATGATGTCGGTTCTTGGCACGTTTCTGACCTGACGCGATGTCCGAATTAAGTTCCGAAATGCGCTCGATATCGGACAGTAGCTGGCGGCTACCGACCAATTCGATTTATCGTTACAGGCTCTGATTGAACGTTACGACTCAATTTAAGACTGATGAGATGTTCTGAAACATCTCTTTGCTCATCGTGAAACAAGATCGATCTTTGAGCCGTCACCCCATGCGCCTAGTGTCCCGATTCCGAAGTTCGCATCATTGCGCGGCATCCTCGTTTGCGAACTTCGGAATCGAAGGACACTAGCAACTTATTGATCCAGTGTGGCTTTGGTTCAGAAGTCCGCATGACGGGGTCGCGGCGAGAATGATGCGGACTTCTGAACCGCCACACTTGGTGTTGTTGCTCAAGGCTGAAACCTATCCGGGAGGGCGCCATGTTGCGTTCGTTTGTTGCTGGAATTATCGCCGCGGCGCTGATTTTAACGCCGGTGGCGCAAGCCTGCACGGGAATCCGCCTCATCGCCAAGGACGGTGGCGTCGTCGCCGCGCGCACCTTGGAGTTCGGTTTCGATTTGCACTCCGAGGTGATGGTCGTCCCGGCCGGCACCGCACTGACCGGAACGCTGCCGGACGGCGGTAAAGGCATCAGCTACACAACGAAATACGGATTTCTCGGCGCCAATGCCGAGGGCCTCACCGCGATCGTGGACGGCATCAACGACCAAGGCCTCTACGTCGGCCTGTTCTATTTTCCCGGCTACGCGAGCTATGCAGACGTGACCAAGGACAATTCCGCTCACGCGATGGCGCCGCACGAATATGCCAACTGGCTTCTTGGCAATTTTGCCAATGTCGAAGAGGTCAAGGCCAACTTCAACAAAGTCGCGCTGGTGCCCGTGGTCATTGAAGCCATCGAACAGGCTGCGCCTGTCCATTTCGTGGTGCACGATCGCAGCGGCAAGTCGGTGGTCATCGAACCGCTGGGCAAGACCCTGAAGATTTATGACGACCCGCTCGGGGTCGTGACGAATTCGCCGACCTTCGATTGGCACATGACCAACCTCCGCAACTATGTGAACCTCACGGCCACCAACGTTCCGCCGATCGACGTTGGCGGCATCACGCTGGCGCAATTCGGCCAGGGTTCGGGCCTGCGCGGCTTGCCGGGAGACTTCACACCGCCGTCCCGATTCGTCCGCGCCGTCGCGTTTTCACAGTCGGCGCTGCCTTCCGATACGGCGGCGCAGGCCGTATTGCAGGCATTCCATATTCTCAACAACTTCGACATTCCGTACGGGGCGGTGCGCGACGTGCAGGGTGGTCAGATACGCGCCGAGGCCACCACCTGGACCAGTGCGTCTGATCTGAAGAATCTGCGCTGGTATTTCAAAACCTATGGCGATCAGTCGATCCACGCCGTCGATCTGGCCAAGGCGCTCGCTGCTGCGCAAGGAAAGATAAGGTTCATCAAGATGGATGAGCGGCAGCCGGTTGACGACGTGTCGACCAGTTTCAAATGACCGGCGCGGGCGGCGTATTCTTCGAACCTCGCCGCCCGGCCATCATCACGGTGGGACTGAAGGTGCCGGGATAGCCAGCAGGCCCTTATTTGTCAGCCCCACACCTCCTGCGCCACTTCAACGACCATCCTGAGCTTGGCCCACTGCTCGTCTTCGGCGAGCACGTTGCCTTCTTCGGTCGACGCAAAGCCGCATTGCGGCGACAGGCATAACTGATCGAGCGCGGCATATTTGGTTGCTTCCTCGATACGCCGCTTGACGTCGTCCTTTTTCTCGAGCTGGCCGCTCTTGGTGGTGATCAGACCGAGCACCACGATCTTGTTGCCCTTGGGCAGGAAACGCAGCGGCTCGAAACCGCCGGCGCGCGCCGTGTCGTATTCGAGGAAGTAACCGTCGTAATTGATCTTGCCGAGCAGCGTCTCGGCGACCGGCTCGTAGCCGCCCTCGGAAATCCAGGTGGAGCGGAAGTTGCCGCGGCAAACATGGGTGGTGATCGTCATGTCGGCGGGTTTGCCTTCCAACGCCCCATTGATGACGCGGGCATAGTCCTGCGCCAGACGATCGGCATTCAGTCCACGCTCGCGCGCCTTTTTCAGCTCCGCCTGCGAGCACAGATACGCCCAGGCGGTGTCGTCGAATTGCAGATAACGGCAACCCGCATCGTAGAAGCCGCGAATGGCCTGCCTATAGGTTTTCGCCAGATCGTCGAAGATGGCGTCGCGGTCGCCGTATTCCTTGGTCGTCACCGCGTTCGGCTCGAGGCGGAAGTGCAGCGTGGCGGGGCTCGGAATGCACATCTTCGGCGTCACGCGGGTGTGGCTTTTAAGAAACTTGAAGTGCTCCAGCATGGGGTGGTTCGAAAAGCCGAGCCTGCTGTGAATTCGGATGCTGCGCGGCCTGGTCTGCACGCCCTGGAACTGGATGCCGTGATCGAGCTCGTAGATCTCGATGCCGTCGAGCATGCCGTAGAAATCGAAGTGCCACCACGAGCGGCGGAATTCGCCGTCGGTCGCGACCTTGAGCCCGACCTCCTCCTGCTTCTTGATGATCTTCTCGATCTCGCGGTCTTCGACCTCCTTGAGCTGGGCGGCCGTGATCTCATTCTTCTCGCGCTTTGCCCGCGCCTCCTTCAGCGGCGCGGTCCGCAAAATGCTGCCGACCACGTCGGCGCGAAACGGCGGTTTGCTTCTCATCATTGGGCGATCCTCCTCGATCGTTGCACGCTAACAAGCGGGGACGGCGCGTTTCGTCAACTGCAAAACCGCTCAGCAAATCGTCGAAGGATGGGCGGAATCCCAATCGCACGGCGGCCCTCACGAGAAAACGAACGCCGCCTCAGACCTCGATGGTGACCTTGTCGTCGACGACGATCACCGGGTAGGTCTTGACCGGGACCATGCAGGGCGGCGACACCACCTCGCCGGTGCGGATGTTGAACTGGCCATTATGGAAATTGCATTCGACCACGTCGTCCTCGATATAGCCCTCCGACAACGACCCCGGCCCGTGGGTGCACAGGTCGTCGGTGACGAAGAACTCGCCGTCGACATTGAACACCGCAAGCGTGAGCCCCTCGGTTTCAACCTTGAGCGCCGCGCCGGGCGCGACATCGGCGGTGCTGCAGAGCTCGATACGCTTTGCTGCGGCGGACATATGCGATGGCCTCGTTTTCGATGTTCTCGTCGGATTGGAGGGCCGTTATAGCCGACGCCGCGGATAATGAAATATCCTTGGCGGTGGGCTATATCTGGCCCTCAGGGGTTCCGCACCGGCAGGTCAATGGAGTGAATGATGGAAAGCGAATCGGCCCGTATGAGCTCGGCGGCGGAGGCGAAATTCCGCATCAACGCGCCGAATTCGCAGCCGCGCGCCGTCAAGGTGATCGCGCTCGACCCGCAGAGCGAGCGGATCGTCAAGGACCTCGCCCAATCGCCATGGCAGCGTGCGACCTTCCTGACGGCGTCGGCGTTTTCGGGCGCGCCAAAGCCGGGCGAACGTTTTTCCATGGGCGGCTGGCTCAACGACCTCGCCGGCCGCACCAAGAACCTGGTCAACGAGGTGGACACCGCCGATCTCGTGGTGATGGTTGCCACCGCGGGCGAGAACGCGGCTGCCGCGTCCATCATCGGCGAAGCCTGCCACGTCAAACACGTGATGACGACCGCGCTCATCCTCGGCGGCGCGTCGAGCAGCGACGAAATGCTGTCCAAAATGCTCGCGCAGTTGCGGCCGCACGTGATGATGCTCGTCATCTCCAGCGCTGACGAGTACATCAAGGACATGCTCACGGCGCTGCGCGCCTGAGGCCGGCGTCCCGCATGCCTGAGACACTTTCGCGCAGAATCGTCGTGGTCGGCGGCGGCCCGGCCGGCGTGTTCGCCGCCATCGAGGCCAAGCGCGCCGATCCGGCCGCGTACGTCCTTCTGCTGACCGACGAGCCGTGCGAACCCTACGAGAAGCCGCCGCTGTCGAAGGCCGTTCTGACCGGCAAGGCGCTGCCCGAGCATGCCCTGATCGCCGGACCCGGCGGCATGGGCGCGCATAATGTCGTGATCGAGCGGACGGCGTTATGCACCGGCATCGATCGCGCAGCGCGCGCCGTCGTCACGGCCTCCGGACGGCGTTATCCTTATGACGCCCTTGTGCTCGCCACCGGATCGCAGGTGCGCGAACTGCCGCTGTTTCCCCTCGGCATGCCGCGCGTGCACTACCTGCGCACCGAAGCGGATGCGCGCGCGCTCGCAGCCGCGCTGCAAAAATCGAAAAGTATTGTCGTCGTCGGCGGCGGGCTGATCGGGCTCGAAGCCGCCGCCTCGGCGTCGGAGCTCGGCGTCAAGACGACCGTGCTTGAACTCGCGCCACGCATCCTCGCCCGGGTCTGCGACGAAGCGACGAGCGCGTTCATTGCCGGCGAGCATGAGCGCCACGGCGTCGAGATCCGCACCGGCACGTCGATCGTGCGGGCGGCGCAGAGCGCCGACGGCCTGACCATAACGACCGCTGCGGACAGCACGCTTTTGGCCGACCTTGTTGTCGTCGGCACCGGCGTCAAGCCGAACGACGCGCTCGCCGCCAGCGCCGGGCTTGCGACCCATAACGGCATCGTCGTCGACGAGCAGTGCCGAACCTCGGACCCGGCGATCTTCGCCGCCGGCGACGCCGTCAGCTTCCCGGGCCCGCACGGTCTGGTGCGGCTGGAGAATTGGCGGCACGCCCAGGATCACGGCGCGGTCGCGGGCCGCAACGCCGCCGGCGCGAACGAGGCGTATCGCACCGTGCCGTCGTTCTGGTCGGAGCAATACGATCTCTACATTCAGGGCGTCGGCTGGCCGGCGCCAATCGCCGGCGATTTCGTCAGCCGGCCGCTGCCGGGCAAAAGCCGGCTCATCTTCGAAGTTGCGAACGGCGTTCTCGTCTCCGCGCTCGGCATCAACGCCCAGCGCGATATCGCCGCCGCGCGTCGCCTCATCGAGCGCCGAATACCGGTCGATGCGACGGCGCTTGCCGATCCCGGCCGTCCGCTCGCTTCGTTGCTGAAGGCGACGGCGTGAGATATTCAGCGATCGGCCGCGCGCAGGCGAAGCACACAACGGAGCTGCAATGAACTTTTCCGGCGAACTCACCGTCAAGGCGCCGCGCGATCGCGTCTACAAGGCGGTGCGCGACGCGCGCTTTTTTGCCTCCTGCATCGATGGCGTGCGCGATCTCCAGGAGATCAAGCCCGATACCTATTCGGCGGTGTTCGAAACCAAGGTCGCCTACATGAAATTCAGCTTCAAGGTGACGGTCGAGGTCGTGCGGGCCGACGAGCCGCGCACCATCGAGGCCAAGGTCGAAGGCACGCCGCTCGGCATTGTCGGCCGGCTCACCGCGACGTCGCTGACGACGCTGACCGAAGTAGGCGACGAGACCAAGATCGACTACGCGGTGGACGCCGCCTTGACCGGCAAGCTCGGCAGCCTCGGCCAGCCGGTGCTGCGCTCCAAGGCGAAGGAGATGGAACGGCAGT
This sequence comes from uncultured Alphaproteobacteria bacterium, assembly GCA_963759705.1. Lineage (GTDB taxonomy): Bacteria > Pseudomonadota > Alphaproteobacteria > Rhizobiales > Xanthobacteraceae > BOG-931. The sequence continues at coordinate 205,566 of CAVXAK010000019.1, read as the reverse complement.
TCGCCGCGCGCCTTGCTGCCGCCTTCGCCAACCAGGCGACGCCGGCGCCCTGACCGCGCCCCTCATCGCGCAGCGGATGCATGTTTCTGAGCGCCTGTTCCGCCTTGGCGGCGACCAGCGGAGCTGGATTCTACCTGCGCGGGATACCGTTTGCCCGGCTGTCCCGCTACATATGATGCCTATGAGCACGGACACCATGAATGTCGAGACCGATGTCCTCGTCATCGGCTCCGGCGCCGCCGGCATGTATGCGGCGATCGAGGCGGCCCGCGGCGGCGCCCATGTGCTGCTCGCCGACCGCAGCCTGATCGGGCGCGGCGGCGCAACCGTGATGGCGCAGATGACGGTGGCGGCCGCCATCGGCGAAGAAACCCCGGACGACTGGCAGCATCACTACGACGACACCATCGCCGCCGGCCGCGGCCTGTGCGACGAGCCGCTGGCGCAACTGCTGTGCGAGGACGCGCCGGAATGCATTCGCGAGCTCGACCATTGGGGCGTCGGCTGGGCGCGCAAGGACGGCCACATCACCGCGACGATGGCGCCGGGCCACGACCGGCCGCGCTGCGTCTATGTCGATTTCATCAATACCGGCCCGGCGATGTCGAAAACGCTGCGCACCGTGATGGCGCGCAACCCGAACATCCGCAAGGCGGGCGATCTCTGCATCGTCGATCTGGTGTCGCGCGATGGCGAGATCACCGGCGCGGTCGCCTGCCACCTCGGCACCAGCGCGCCGGTCACGATTGCGGCCAAGGCGACGGTGCTGGCGACCGGCGGGCTGACGCGGCTCTATCGGCGCAACAGCGCGTCGACCAACATGGGCGGCGACGGCTATGCACTGGCGCTGCGCGCCGGCGCGACGCTGATCGACATGGAGTTCGTCCAGTTCTTTCCGATCGGCCACCTGGCGCCGCGGCTCATCGGGATGGACCCGATCATGTGGGACCCGTTCCGCTACAAGCTCGGCGGCCGGCTGCTCAACGGCCGCATGGAAGAGTTCACGTCGCGCTACGGCTCGGACGAAGACGGCAAATACCGGCTGACCCGCGATCTCGCGACCTACGCGATCTTCAAGGAAGCCGAAGCCGGCCGCGGCTCGCCGCATGGCGGCGCCTATCTGAGCTTCCAGCACTGCACGCCTGAATCGCTGCGCGAAGCCTTCGGGCCGGTGATCGATCGGCTGGCGGAGAACCACATCGATCTCACCCGCATGCCGGTCGAGGTCGCGCCGATCGCGCATTACCACATGGGCGGCGTCAAGGCCGACGTGACCATGAGCGCGGGCCTGCCCGGCCTCTACGTCGCCGGCGAAGTGGTTGGCGGCGCCAACGGCGCCAACCGGCTGTCCGGCAACGCCATCACCGAGGCCCTGGTGTTCGGCCGCCGCGCCGGACGCAGCGCCGCCGAGCGCGCGAAAGGCCTCACACGGCAAGGCCTGCGTGCGCAAGACGCCGCTGCCGCTCTCGATCTGGTCCGCGCCGGCACCGGCCGGCGCAGCCGTAGCGGAACCGCCGAGATGGTCGCCCGTTTGCAGGCGACGATGTCCGACGATGTCGGGCCGATCCGCACCGGCGCCAAGCTGCAGCGCGCCGTCCTCGATATCAGATCGCTTGCGGCGGAGCTTGGCGAACTTCCGCCCGGCCAGACCGCGCCGTTCGATCTCGAGCGGCTCGAATGGTTCGATCTGCGCAACATGCTGGCGGTCGCGCACGCCGTCGCCGCGACCGCGCTCAGGCGCACCGAAAGCCGCGGCGCGCACCAGCGCGAGGATTTTCCGCAGATGCAGCCGCACTGGCAGGTTCATCAGAGCTTGCGCCTGCGCGACGGCGAGCTGCGGGTCGGCGGCGCGCCGGACGCCGAGGCTCTGGCATCATGAGCGAACTCTTCCCATGAGCGCCATCGCGACGCTGAAAATCTGGCGCGGCGACGTGCGCGATGCCGGCCGCTGGCAGAGTTTTGAGGTGCCGTTCGAGCCGGGACAATCGGTGCTCGACGGCCTGCGCTGGATCCGCATCCACCACGACCCGTCGCTCGCGGTCCGCTTCTCCTGCATCAATGCCAACGCCTGCAAGGAATGCATGATCCAGGTCGACGGCGAGACGGTCTATGCCTGCACCGCCCGCCTCGAGCCGCGCGAAATGGCTTTGACGCCGCTGCCCAACAAAAAGCTCGTCCGCGATCTCGTCACCGAGATCGCGCCGCCGAGCGAGCGATTTGCGGGCAAATAGTTGGGTTGCCGAGTCAACAACTCCTCCTTGGGAGGCTGAGCGGAACGAGGAGGCTCTACACGCTGCCAGGATAAATGAGCGTCAGCGGGACCCGGCCATGTTTTCGGTAGACCAGGAAATCGGAATCGAGCGTCAGAACGTGATGCTGGTCATGGATTTCGGCCATGCGGACGACGCACGCATCGGCTAACGACATCGGCCTGTTCCGATATTTCTGCAGGAGCTTGCGCAGCGGGTCGATGTGCTCTTCGATCTGAAACGCGATGCTCAACGCTCCATTTTGGAGAAGCTCGAACAGAGCATCCTGCGCCCCCGGATAACGCGCCAGCAGGTATATCGCTTCCGTCAGAACCGGTTCGCAGACCAGAAGCGGCGCTTCGAGTTCTTCGACACGCTCGGAGACCCAGGCGTGATGTCGTTCCGCACGGTCGAAAAAGGCGACCAGCGGCCCGGTGTCAACGATGGCCGGCATCACGGCCGAAGCCCACGAGATGGCGGGGATTCGACGCGAGATCATCAACTCCAGAATCCACCATTCCGCGCGCGCGTTTCATCAATTCGGCCAAACCCCGCTGCCGGCGAGCCTTGGGCGGAGCTTCGAGGACAAGACGCAGCCCCTCCTCGACAAGATCCTTGAGCTTGCGACCGCGCAGCGCGGCAAGCGCCTTGGCTTTGCGGTAAAGCTCGTCCGGCACGTCCACAGTCGTCTTCATTCCGCGGCTCCGCCCATAAACCCATAAAACAATATTTATGGGACAAGTTTGGCCTCTTCAAGCCCAGTGCGACGGATTGGGATACGTCTCTCACATCACCGCTCAGCCGGCCACCATCCGCCGTTGCGCCGTTCCAGCAGCGGGCTCGTGAAAACCGCCTTCAGTTCGAGATCGGGAAGCGCGCTTTGCCACGCATTGGTCTGCGCCATCGCCACCACCGCGCCGGCGAGTTCGACGGGTAATTCGGCCAACAGCCGCTGCGCCGCCGACAACGTCGTGCCCCGGCCCACCACGTCGTCAATGAGGAGAACGCCGGCGGCCTTGCAGCCGCGGCTTGAGATTGGGATCGAGAAACAAAAGTTTCTTCTGATCCGGACTGGTGATCGAGGACACCGGGACGGACAACGCGTCGTCGTACCAGAATTTCCGCGAGTAGCCCAAAGCCACGTAGTTGCTAAATCCGAGATGCCGGGCCACCAAGGGTGCGACCGTGAGGCCCAATGTCGGCAGACCGACAATGATGTCGGGACGGAACGAACGAGCGAGCGCCGCCATCGCTTCGCTGATGCCATCCAGCACCGCAAACGACGCCTGATTGAGAATCAGCGATGCCACGGCCTGATTGCGGCCGCCGGGCAATTCGCGGATCGGCAGCGTCAGGAATTTGCCGTTCGCAATCCGAACCGTGAAGCCGGTCGTGTAAGGCGGCCCCTCGCCTGTCGAGGCCTCTGAAAATCGTTGCCAAAAACCTTCGGTCGACATCGCGCCCTACGTCCACCGCTTCGCAATAAGCTTATGCGCCGCGGCAGGGAAGCCCAACGTGCTCGGCCAGGAAGGACCGTCAAGACGAGCGCTGCAAAGCCACCATGTAGTGTTCCGGCGTTTGCCGCCGCTGATGGAGCATCGACAAGCCCGCGGCTTCGCACCACGTCTCAATTTGATGGGGCGTTAATCGGTGTTCTCGCGGCGGCCCGTGGTCACAGGGGCCATCGGGATCGAATTCCGCGACCAAAGCCAATCCGCCGGGCTTGAGCAGACGCGCAGCGTTGCGCAGGATTCCGGCTGGATCGTCGGTGTGATGCAAGACCATGGCGATCAGAGCCGCATCGACGTGAACGCCCGGCAGTTCGAGCGTCGCCGCGTCGGCAACGTGCGTTTCGATGTTCGAGATGCCGCGTTCCTTCTGCAAGCGATCCAGATATGCGAGCGCATCGGCCGATGGATCGACGGCATAGACAAGGCCCGAGGGACCGACCCGAGCGGCCAGCAAAAAACTCACAAAACCGGGCCCCGGTCCGACGTCCAAGACGCGGTCGCCTGGTTTCAGCCGCAGCGCATCCATCCAATCATCGACGAGAGGCGCCCGCTGCACCTGGCGCTCGTAAACCTTGTCCCAAGTGAGATGGCTCAAGTCCTTGCGGTAAACCTCCTGCATGATATCCCCGTCATGGATGAAACAGCACTGGGCTGATCAAACCGCAGCGCGTGTTATGCGCTGAGCACCTTGCGCCGCTCTTCATATTCCTCGCGGCTGATCTCACCATGTGCGAAGCGGCGCTTCAATATTTCGAGCGGGTCGTCCGCCTTGTGCTTTCCGCCGCGCCATTGATGGACGGCAAACATCACACCCATGACCGCCAGCATGATGCTGCCGGCGAGCAGATGCGGAGAAATGCCCTCGATCATGGCGTTCCACATGGAACCCTCCATTTCGCCTGTAAAATACCGGCCCGCGGGCGCACGGCCTTGATCTAGCTCAACACCGGGACGCGGCCACGCTCCTAAGCATCATTCTTTCTTTGCCGTCGATCGCAGCGGATCAATGACCGTCAGAAGCTGGATTTGGAAGTCGGTGATTGCCGGCCTGTCCGGCATGATCGTGCATTCTGTGTTGATGTATTTGAAATCGCGGACCGGCCTGCTGCCGTCCTTTCACCCCTACCAGAGTTTTCAGGCCACACTGAGTTACTGGGTCGGTGAGAATGTTCCCGCCATCGTGCCGTGGGCGCTTTCATTTTTGAATGGCATGACCATTATGGGCTTTTTGTTTGCTCGCATGAACAAATTACTGCCCGGCCGAACTGGCGCCGCCAAAGGACTGACCTTCGGTGTCATCGGATGGCTCCTGATGGGGCTGATATTCTTTCCCGCCATCGGTCTCGGCCCGTTTGCAATGCGCGTTGGCGCAGGAATTGGACCCGCTTTATGGTCACTCGCCATGCTGCTGACCTACAGCATCGTTTTGGGCACGGTGTATGTCGCGCTCGATCGCAGCGCGTTGGCTGGATGAGGCGGAAGTGTATTGCATCGCCTGTTCAGCGACGGGATGGCGGATTACGCTCCGCTAATCCGCCATTCGAACTGAGCCCCGCGGAAATTGCGATCGAAGAACGCGTTGTGGGCCGTCTCGCCGTCGTCCAGTGTTACAATTGTCAGTTTTGTAGCCACGATGAGCGATGAGCGGAGCGAGACCCAGAGCGGCATTTGAGCCAAAGATACTTGTCTTGGATTTTTCGCTGTGAGTAACGCGGGCAGCCGCTAGGCAGCTTCAGCGATGTGATAGCCATGATTTCTTGCTTGATGATAAACTACAGTTGGCGCGACTTGCATTTCTTCTGAAATCTTATCAACCTCGAACGATGATATTTCAGTTCGATTACCAAGGCGCTTGTTGAGATATTTCTCCGGAACCAACAATTCCGCGGCAAACGCACGGCTAGCTTGTTGATCCCTCGTCCGCGCGGACGTAACGAGTTTAGATGACTTCTTGTCGCCCGACCACGTTAAGAACGCCGATCTGGCAGCTGCAAATTTCCTCTGTGCTTTGTTAGTGCCCACAAGCGAAAGGCGCATGTCATCGTTATCTCGGATGACCGCGCCGGAAAGTATTGTCCCGTTAGATGAATCAGAACTCTCACTGATACTTGGGTCAATTTTTAGCTTTTCAAAAAAAGCCCCCGCACCGGATGGGTCTTCGTGGGAAATGTCAAGTACAGCTCTCGCAGTGTCGGCTGCCCGATAGCCCCACTCATATGCTCTCTGAGTAGTATCCATTGGCTTATTCGCTTTTAGCAATTCATTTATTCGCACTGGCTGGGCACGATCCAGCACTTGCGAAACGTTCTCAACGAGATCTACAACACGGTTGAAATTACCGACGCTTGTTGCTTCACAGAGGTCAGTTAACATCGATTGAGTAATCCTGTTTGCGATCTTCTCCAGATCTTGATCAACTTCAGGATGATCCGCATAAGGATAAAGACCCATTGAGCCTATCAACCGGCAATATTCTTCTTCTTCTTTGGTCGTTTGCGTGACGCGTTCCCACGCCTCATGCGCCAACGACTCCGTAAGCCCCTTCTCGGAAAGCCGAGCAAGAATCTCGCTAATGAATTTTGAAAACTCAGAACGCACACTCTCCGTCGCGACAGTGGCGGTCAAGTTTTCAATGAAGTTCAATTTTGCAAAGCGCAAGAAAGTGGATCGAGCAACAATCTCTATCTTGTCCCCAGCGGGGGAAAACATAACATCTGGAAGAGCAAAACCATTTCGCGCTGCGCCTAACCAATGACGAGAGCGAAATTCTTGCTCTACCTCTTCTCGATCACTCTTGCGCGGCTCGTATAAGAATGACCACCAGTTGAGCGCAAGCCACTCCACGAAATAGTATGTGGGAATATGCAAGCAAGAATTCTTGTCCCCACTCTCTGTTTCATAGGCGGTTAGCGACTTTCCCGCTGCTAAAATTTCAAAGCGAGCTATTGATTCATCTAGCAGCGCATTTCCGCCTCTCCCAGGATTTGTTGGCCACTGCAACTCAAGGGAGAACGGCTCTGCTATCGGAAGTTCTTCGGCCATTGCCATCGATCCTCTAGCGGATAACCATGATACTCGCCATTTCCGCTATTGGTGAGCCTCGCCTCATATAGAACGTCGCCATCCAAGTGCCAAACGTAGCGCGGGTAGCCACGTTCCCAGATCATGGAAACGCGCCCCTCCCTAACCGCTAATCGGAGCAACCGAGTTGCCTCCTCGTTAGTCCAAATTGGCGGACACCTGCTAGTGAGCCCTGTTCTCGGAGCCGTCGGTCCAGCTTTGGACCCATGTGACCGATGATAAGGACTTCCCGTATACCTAACCTTACTCGATGCCCTTCGCATAGCATCGACAAATCTCTTGGCTGCAGTGGCTGAAAGGTCCGATAACAACAGCATTTCCTTGACCTTAAATGCTGCAATCGATTGACCCTGTTTGGGCTTTTTGAACGCCATTTCCTCCAGCTCCCTGAGGGGAACTGTCTCGCACCATTCAAGTAGTTTCAATCATTGCGCGTAATCTGCGACAAGAGGGAACACCACTTCACCAATCCGGTGACCTCTTGACATCTGTCACTTTTTCGGTTACACGCACTGACGAATCTCGCTCACGTAAGGGACGGCTTTGGGAGGCAGACCTGAAGACGGAGCGAGTGCGGTGCCTGCGCGCGGATTTGCAATCCGCTCCCGGGCAGCTTCGGGCATCAAGCTCGCCGGTACTACGGCCGGTGCGGGAGGTGCATTCTCTGGACTGGGACAGGGAGGGACGGGTAACGCCCGTCCAGCCAATGCGTCTTGCGACCACGTCCCAGGAAGCCTGGCCTGGAGCTGAGCGAAAGGGGTGAAAGCCCCCTGGTGAGAGCCGCGGTGGAACGCCGACAGGCGAGCGCATCCCGCCGGATGCGCCGCCGTGCTCGCAGCACGGCTTCATGACCCATGCGCTTGTCGGCGTTCCGCTTCCTTTTCTTTCTATTTCACCTCTCCCCGGCGGGGAGAGGTCGAGTGAGCCAGCTATGGCGAGCGAGGGTGAGGGGTTCGGACGCCGAAGTTTTTCTCAGACGTGCGAACCCCTCACCCCAACCCTCTCCCCGCTGGGGAGAGGGAGTTGCGAGCCGCTCGCAATGACCTGCAGAACTCCGGGCGCGATCGCGCCGCGAGGACGAATGCGTTTACCCTCTCCCGTTGCGGGAGAGGGTGGCACAGTCGAGCGCAGCGAGACTGAGCCGGGTGAGGGGTGAAATTGTCGAGCGTACAAAGCACCCCCTCACCCGCTTCGCTCGCTTAGCTCGCTCATCACCCTCTCCCGCGAGGGGGAGAGGGAAGAATGCGGGGGCGCGGACGCGGCGCGAGAACGATCGTTCTTATCCGCCCCCGTAGAGCAAAGCGCAGTGGGGGCGGATGAAAGAGAAACGCGTCGCGACAACGAAAGAACGCCGTGAGCAAAAAAACGCCTGAGACGCTGACGCCCGAGCAATACACGGCGCGGTTCAATGCCGAGAAGGCAAAGCTGCAACGCGCCTATTGCACCATGTTCAAATTCTGGCGGACCTGCCGGTTCAAACCGTGCCGCAAAGCGCGAGCCTGCCGTGGCGATCAGGATGCCTGCCTGAAGCGCGGCGAGAAGCTCGTCCCGCGCGACATCCAGTGGGAGGCGCGGCGGCAAATGCTCGCGGCCACGCCGGCGAATGCGGGACCGCCGGAACGCATGGCGCGCGAGTTTCTTCCCGGCAGTTTTTATGTTTAGTGGCCCGTCGGACGAGCGCGTTCGTCTTGTCGCCGGCACCGTCCGTGCCGCGGTCCCCGGTGCAGTTTGGCGGCGGCAATCTTGTCGTTTCCCGGCGGAGCTTTCCTCATGAACCGAAGACGCCTGCTCGCCTGCGCGGGAATGCTCCCGTTGCTGCCCGTTCTGGAATCGCCGGTGTCGACGGCAACAACAAAGGCGCGCACGCCGGTCCGCGCCGCCTTCCGCCGCGTCCGCCCGTCGGACGCGGCATGGCCGAACGCGGCGAGTTGGGAGAAGCTCAATCAGGCGGTCGGCGGCCGTCTCATCAAGGTGCAGCCGCTCCTTGCAGCCTGCACGGGCAACCTGAACGGCGCCGATTGCCAGGCCGTGCTCAAGGACCTGCACAATCCCTACTACGTCGGCGATCAACCTGCCGGGACGCAGACGGCCGGCTGGGTCGATGCCTGGATGTCGGCGCCAAGCGCCTATGCGGTGGCGGCGAGGACGACGGCCGACGTCGTCGCCGCCGTCAACTTCGCCCGCGAGAACAAGCTGCGGCTGGTCGTCAAAGGCGGCGGTCACAGCTATCAGGGCACGTCCGACGCCGCCGACTCGCTTTTGATCTGGACGCGGGCGATGAACGCCATCGTTCTGCGCGACGCGTTCGTGGCGCAAGGCTGCGTCGGCAAGGTGGCGCCGCAGCACGCCGTCAACGTCGAGGCAGGCGCCGTCTGGATGCACACCTACGACGCGGTGACCACGAAGAGCGGCCGCTATGTGCAGGGCGGCGGCTGCGCGACCGTCGGCGTTGCCGGACTCATTCAAAGCGGCGGCTTCGGCAGCTTCTCAAAAAATTTCGGCACCGCCGCAGCCGGTTTGCTGGAAGCCGAGGTTGTCACCGCCGACGGTCAAGTGCGCATCGCCAACGCCTGCACGAACCCGGATCTGTTTTGGGGACTCAAAGGCGGTGGCGGCGGCAGCTTGGGCGTCGTCACCCGCCTGACGCTGCGGACCCACGAGCTGCCGGCGTTGTTCGGCGGCGCCGACGTCAAGATCAAAGCCGCATCCGACACCGCGTTCCGGCGGCTGATCGCGAAGTTCATCGGCTTCTATCGCGACAGCTTGCTCAATCCGCTGTGGGGCGAAAGCGTCACCTTCGGGGCCGACAACACGTTTGCGGTCAGCATGGTGTATCAGGGCTTGGACCGGCAGCAGGCGGAGGACGTGTGGCGCCCCTTCATCGATTGGGTTGCCGCGTCGCCGCATGACTTCGCCCTCACGGCGCCGTTCGAGTTCTCCGTGATGCCGGCGCGCGACTGGTGGAATGCCGCAGTCCTCAAGACCAGCCGTCCGGGCCGCGGGTTCTTTGATCAGCGCCCGGACGCGCCGGAGGACAACGTCTGGTTCGCCGAACAAAACACCGAGCTTGGGGTCTTCGTGCATGGCTATCAGTCGGCGTGGCTCCCGGCATCGCTGCTCGACCAGGATCGCCAGCGGCATTTCGTCGATGCCCTGTTCGGCGCCACGAGGCACTGGGCCGTCGCGCTGCATTTCAACAAAGGGCTCGCCGGCGCGAGCGTCGCCGACGTCGCGGCGGCGAAAGACACGGCGATGAACCCCGCGGTCCTGACCGCGTTCGCCTTGGCGATCATTGCCGGCGGCGATCCCGGCGCGTACGCGACGGTGCTTGACGGCACAGCCAATCTCGCAACAGCGCGCAAGAATGCCGCCGCCATTGCAAAGGCCGCGGATACGCTCAGGACGGTGCTGCCGAATGCCGGGTTCCTACGTTTCGGAAAGCAACTTTTTCGAGCGCGACTGGCAGGACTCGTTCTGGGGCGCGAACTACCCGCGGCTGCTGGCGGTGAAAAAGAAATACGATCCGTCGGGCCTGTTCTTCGTTCATCACGGCGTCGGCAGCGAAGACTGGAGCGCCGACGGCTTTACCCGGATGACGTGAGACATGCGGCCAAGCGGCCGAGGTTTTCTTGACAAGACTTGCATTGAAAGCGCAGAACGGCCCGCTCATCTCACCGGGAAAATCCATGACCACAAAAAGAAAACCCGCTGCATTCGGCGACCTGCGCGGCTGGATGAAAGCGCTCGACGCCGCCGGCGAACTTCAACACGTCGACGCCGAGGTCGATTGGAATATCGAGCTCGGCACCATCGCGCGGCTGGCGCAAGGCGCCGGCACCGGACCCGCGGTGCTGTTCAACAACATCCGCGATTACGGCGCCAACAGCCGCTGCCATCAGGTGTTCACGGGCGGCCTCTCAAGCCCGCGCCGTGTCGCCATGATGCTCGGGCTGCCGCCCGACACGCATCCCAACGAGCTGGTGAAAATCGGCCGCACCATCCTCAACGACAGCATCACGCCGAAAATCGTCAAGACCGGTCCGGTCAAGGAGAACATCGTCAAGGGCGACGACATCGATCTCTACGAATTTCCGGTGCCGCAGTGGAACCGCGCCGACGGCGGCCGCTACATGCTCACCTATGGCGGCGTCGTCACCAAGGACCCGGACACCGGCGTCATGAATGTCGGGATCTATCGCGGCATGGTGGCGAGCAAGAATCAGATTCCGATCCTGATGTGGCGCGCCCAGCATATCGGGCATCATGCCACCGCTTGGCAGCAGGCCGGCCACAACGAGATGCCGATCGCGGTCGCGATCGGCTGGGAGCCGTCGCTGGGCTTTGTCGGCGGCTCGCCGGTGCCCAAGGGCATCTGCGAATACGACGTCATCGGCGCCATCCGCGGCGAACCGGTCGAGCTCGTCAAATGCGAGACGGTCGATCTGCACGTGCCGGCGAGCGCCGAGATCGTGATCGAAGGCTATCTCGGTCTCGATCCCGAGACCTTCGTGATGGAAGGCCCCTACGCCGAATTCACCGGCTACATCGCCGGCGACCGCTCGCCGAAACATACGATCCGCGTGACGTGCATCACGCACCGCACCGATCCGATCCTGCGCGGCACGATCGAGGGCTCGATGCCGGGCAGCTATTCGGAAAACGGCATGTGCTCGTCGATCATGCGCGCGGCGACGGCCTGGAACGTGCTCGATCGCGCCGGCGTGCCGGGCGTCACCGACGTGTGGTGCCCGCCGGTGCAGGCCGGCGTCAACACGTTCGTGCAGATCAAGCAGAGCTATCGCGGACAGGCGAAGCAGGTCGCCAATGCGCTGTGGGGATCATCGGCGGCGCACGTGCGCTACAAGCACGTCACCGTGGTCGACGACGACATCGACATTCACGATTACGCCGCCGTCGACTGGGCGGTGGCTTACCGCGTCAACGCCGGCGAGAACGATATCGTCATCATGCCGGGGACGTTCGGCGCCGGCCTCGATCCGTCGACGCGGCGGCGCGACCGCAACGTCGTCGCAGTTCGGCACCGGCAAATGGAATCGGGTGCTGATCGACGCCACGATCAACCTCGATTACGACCCCGATCCCGATCTCGGCGGCGCGCGTTTTCCGCCGACCGTGTGGCCGGATCAGAAAGACATCGAAGCCGTCAAAGCGCGCTGGAGCGAGTTCGGCTTCGACAAGACGAAGCCCTGAACGTCGTCGCGCGCTCTACGGCATCGGCAAGAGCGGCTTCTGCCCCTCGGGCAGTTGCATATCGAGCGCGGTGAGGAGCGCCGCCGTGGCCGAATAATTGCCCATCAGCATGACCAGCTCGACGATCTTGCCGGGCGGGAACAGCTTCTTGATCCGTGCAAAACATTCGGGTGTCACCTTGTGATCGCCGAACGTCTGCCGGCCCAGTTCGATGATCGCCGCGTAGGTTTCATCCAAGCCTTCGGTGCTCTTGCGATGTTTGATCGTGTCGATGACAGATTGCGGCACGCCGTCCTTCAAAGCCTGCGGCTCGTGCGCGGCCCATTCGAACTGGCTATCCATCTCGCGCGCCACGGTGAGGATCGCGACCTCGCGGACGTTCGGCGGAAAAACCTCGAAGCGCAGATATTCGTTGAACGCGTTGCGTGCCTCGATGGTCTTGGTGCTGTAAAGCGCGATGCCGCCCGGTCCGCGCAAGCCGACGATCGATCTTTTGCCCGATGCGGCGCGATCGTAGGCGTGCTTGCCGGCGTCGTCCAAGTCCTCGCGTCTGGGCAGCGGCAAGCGAAAACCGGATTGCGGATCGATGTCGGACGGCATTGTGTTCTCCATGTTGGACGGTGAACTGATTGCGTCTTGTGCGGCAGCGAGACGCGGAGTGACGAGGACAAAAAGCGTGGCGACCATGCCGGCGAGACGGTGAAAGACGCGGCTTTCGCCGCATGGCGATTCCCCGTCTCGTCGGCATTTGCCCTGCAAGCTTACCGCGCGCCGCGTCGCACGTCATTCCTCGCCCGCAAGGCGTGAGGTCGGCGAAGATACGCGATAATATTCGCGCAACCGGAACAAGGATAAGGACGAGGGCGGAAATGTTCGAGGGCTTTACCCGTACCGAAATCAAGACGAGCGGCGCGCGCATCGTCACCGTGTACGGCGGCAAAGGGCCGCCGCTGTTGCTGATGCATGGCAATCCGTTCAGCCATCTGTCGTGGCACAAGTTCGCGCCGCGGCTCGCCGAAGAGTTTACGGTGGTCGCGACCGACCTGCGCGGCTACGGCGACAGCGAAAAGCCGCCCGGCGGCGACGACCATTCGAACTATTCGTTCCGCGCCATGGCGCAGGATCAAATCGAAGTCATGGCGGCGCTCGGCCATCAGAGCTTCTACGCCGCCGGCCACGATCGCGGCGCCCGCGTTCTGCACCGCATGTGCCTCGATCATCCCGAAAAGGTGGCGCGCGCCGCCATCCTCGACATCATCCCGCAGCATCACTTGCTCAACAACGTCACGCGCGCCTGGGGCACATTCTCGTGGCACTGGTTCTTCATGATCCAGCCCTACGATTTTCCCGAACACCTGATGGGCGCGGACCCCGACTATTTCATCGAGAAGAAGCTCGCCAAGACCAAACAGGGCCTGAGCTTCTTCGATCCGCGCGCGCTCGCCGAATACAAAAGACTATTTTCGCGATCCCGCCACCATCCACGCCATGTGCGAAGACTATCGCGCCACGCACGGCGTCGATCTCGCCATGGACACCAAGGATTTCGAGGCCGGACGCAAGATCGCCTGTCCGGTGCTGCTGCTGTGGGGCGCAACCGGCGGCGTCGGCCGCAATCACCAGACGCGCGAAATCTGGGAGCGCTACGCCGCCGACATCCGCGGCGCCAAGGCGCTGCCTTGCGGGCATTACCTGATGGACGAAGCCCCCGAGGAAACATATCGCGAGCTGCGGGCGTTCTTTGCTGCGGGCGAGCTCAGCGCGTGAACCTCACCGAAGAGGATGCGGAATGGCCGTGAATGTTTCAGCTCACCGGCTCGGGCTCGGCGAGAAAGTTCTTCATGGCGTAGTACAGAAGGTGCCGATTGTTGCTGAAGCCGGCGCTATGCGCAGTGTGCGGCAAAATCACGAACTGACGGTCGCCGTTCGGCAGCTGCCGGAAGAAATCGAGCAGATCGTCGTTGGTCGAGTTGCCGTCCCACTCGCCGCGCGTCATCAGCACGGGCGACATCACCTTGGTGGGATCGACGATCGGCAAGTTCGCCGCCATGTCGAGATAGGTGCCGCTCGGAATCGTGTCGCCGAACTTCATTTCCGCGGCGATGATCGCGTCCGCCACGGCAGGGTCATAGATGCCCGGATGACCGTCGCGGGTGAAGATCGAGTGGATCATCGCGGCATCGCGTTTGCGGCGCGGATTGGCGCGCAGATCGGCGATGTGTTTTTGCCGCCGCGCGATTTCGGCGGCGCCGTTACCCTTGTAGGTGAAGGCGGAGAGAACCAGGCGGTTGACACTTTCGGGCTGCGCTTGCGCAAAGGCTGCGGCACGGATGCCGCCGGACGACGTGCCGAAGAAATGGATTTTCTGCTGGCCGGTTTCTTTCGCGACCACCGGCATCGCCGCTTTCAGATCTTCGACGCCGCTTGCGATGTCGGAATTGTTGCCGGAACTGCCGGAATTGCCGTAGCCGTCGTGATCCATGGTCCAGACGTCGAAGCCGTAGCCGGCAAACACGTTCATCATCGAGTATTCGCCCTTGCCGGGCACGGCGAGGTCGTAGCTGCTGCGCGACGCATTCGAGGAGCCGTGCACCAGGAACAGCACCGGCCGGGACGGCTCGCCGGCCTTGGGCGCGCCGATCCGCTTGCGGAACACGTAAAGTTTCACGTCGCCCTTGTGCGCCCAATATTCGCCGCTCCAGATATCGGCCGGAGCGGCCTCAGCGGTTGCGGCCGCGCGCACCCTGGGCGTGTGCCGGTGCGATGCCGACGGCAATCCCCGCACCGAGGCCAAGACCCGCGCTTTTGATGACCGTGCGGCGTGCAACCGGATGTTCCGTCATGGTGCTCTCCCTTTGGGCTGCGCAGGTTCCGGGGCCACCCGCCCGCTGCTTGCCGAAGCTTCGCATCATAGCAGACCGCCACCACGCGCGGCAGGTGGGGTGTGGCCAATCAACGCGTATCACCGGCGTAAACGACGCACTCGCGCCGACACATTACATCTGCTAGGTGGGGGCCGGTCGGCGGGCAGGCGGATAACGGGACGAGACGGTCGATTGATGCGCGTGCAGCCGGTCCGGAGTGCTGAATGCTGAAGACGCTGCGCGGCACCGCGCACTTCTTCGACCGCAAGATCGGCTTGAGCCGGATCGGCGTGGCATTAAGCCTGACGATCATCACCGTCGCCGTGATCGTTCTCTACCGCATTCTGCGCGACATCGATGTCGACGAACTTGTCGACGCCATCGAAGCCACCGACTGGAGAACGCTGATCATCGCCGGCCTCTTCGTCGCCGGCGGCTATCTCACGCTGACCTTCTACGATCTGTTTGCGCTGCGCACGATCGAGCGTTCCGACGTGCCGTATCGGATCGCAGCGCTTGCAGGATTTACCAGCTACGCGGTCGGTCACAATGTCGGCGCGAGCGTTTTCTCCGGCGGCGCCGTGCGCTACCGCATCTATTCGGCTTGGGGGCTGAGCGTCATCGAGGTCACCAAGATCTGTTTCATCGCCGGCCTCACCTTCTGGCTCGGCAACGCCACGGTGCTCGGCCTCGGTATTCTGTATGCGCCGCAAGCAGCGCGCGCGATCGACCAATTGCCGCTCTGGCTCAATCGCACGTTCGCCGTCATGGTTCTCGCCTTGCTCGGCAGCTATATCGCGTGGGTCTCGGCCAAGCCGCGCGTCATCGGCCGCCAAGGATGGCAGGTGACGTTGCCGGGCGGCAGCTTCACGCTTTTGCAGATCGCCATCGGCATCATCGATCTCGGCTGCTGCGCGGCCGCCATGTATATGCTCGTGCCCGACGAGCCGAATCTTGGTTTCGTCACGGTGGCCGTGATTTTTGTCGCCGCCACGCTGTTGGGCTTTGCCAGCCACGCTCCCGGCGGCCTCGGCGTATTCGACGCCGCCATGATGGTCGCGCTCTGGCAGTTCGACAAGGAAGACCTGCTCGCCGGGCTACTGCTGTTTCGTCTCCTTTATTATATAATTCCTTTCGCGCTCTCTCTGGCTGTTCTTGGAATTCGTGAAATCCTGCTCAGCCATGCGGCGCGCCGCATCACTCCGGCCAAACCACCGCCTGCGATCCCCACGAAGGAATACGTTGGGGAAAAATCGGACGTGTCCTGATCCGGACTAGACTAGGCGGCTTAAGGTTTGTCCGATGAGCGCGCCTGCCGATGAGCGTGTCCGATGAGTTTGCATGAAGATCGAGCCCCGGCCGGACCAGGCCGCTTGCGTGGTGCCCGGCTTGTGACGGCGTCCGCAGCCATCGTGTTCGCGGGCTTGGCGGCGGTCGGCGATCTTGCCGTAGGCCCTGCGATCGCCGGATTTGCGATTGTCGCGGCGGCCGCCTTCCTCGCCACGCGTTCCGGCGGCGACGTCGAGCGTCTGGTGCGCCCGGTTGCCGTCTCCGCGCGTACGGTTGACCCGCTCAGGGCTCTCGTCTCCGGTCTGCCGGATCCCGTGATTGCGCTCGACAGCGAGGGGCGCGTGCTGGCGCTCAACGAACGCGCGCGCTCACTCGCGCCGGCGCTCCGTCAAGGCGAGCCTGTCTCTCTCGCGTTGCGGACGCCGGAACTGATCGAGGCAATCGGCCGCGCTTACGCCACCGGCGAAGAACAACATGTGCAGTACTCCGAACGCGTGCCCCTCGACCGCTGGTTCGAGACGATCATGATTCCGGTCAAGCGCGAGCCTGGTCTCGGGAAGCCGGACCTTGTTCTTTTGACCTTTCACGACCTTACCCCGCTGCGGCGCGTCGAGGAGATGCGGGCCGATTTCGTCGCCAATGCCAGCCATGAACTGCGCACGCCGCTTGCCGCGCTTTCCGGGTTTATCGAGACGTTACAGGGACCGGCGCGCGACGACGCCAAAGCCCGTCAGCGCTTCCTCGCCATCATGCAGGAGCAGGCGAAGCGGATGGCGCGACTGATCGACGATCTCTTGTCGCTGTCACGTATCGAGCTCAATGCGCACCGCCGTCCCGACACGTCGGTCGATCTCGTGCCCATTGTCCGGCAGGTGGTGGACAGCCTCCAAACATTGGCGCGCGATCGCGGAGTGACCGTCACCGTCGAGGCGGCACCGACATTGATGGTGCCTGGCGATCATGACGAGTTGGTGCGCGTGTTCGAGAATTTGGTCGAGAACGCCCTTAAATATGGAGCGCCCGGCAAACGTGTCGACATTGTGCTGACAGTTGGTCCCTCAGACGGCGAGCCGGAAGCACAGGTCAGCGTGCGCGATTATGGGCCAGGCATCGCGCCGGAACATTTGCCGAGGCTGACCGAACGCTTCTATCGCGTGGATGTCCGCGAGAGCCGCGCCCAGGGCGGCACCGGGCTCGGCTTGGCGCTCGTCAAGCACATTCTCAACCGCCACCGCGGACGACTGTCGATCGAAAGCACACTGGAAGCAGGCGCTACCTTCACGGTCCACCTTCCCACCGGCGAAGTTGCGCCGATCCACTAAAACACTCGTTATTTCAATTGATTTATACTGTCATCTGATTGTCATCTGGCGCTCATAGAACAGTGACGTCCCGAACCTAACCATGCTCGGCGACTGCGCGATCGCCGGTCTGACTAGGACAATCCCGGACCGCAGTGCGGTGACTCCAACAGAGAGAACACTCGAACAGGGACGATGAGCCGGCGTGGGTCGGTCGATCCACGTCGCCCGAATTCCAATTTCCTGACAGGAGAGACAACCTTGAAACATCTCAGAACGATTGCCGTCGCCGGCTTGCTGGCCTGCGGCGGTCGTTCCCGCCGCCGCCATGGACATCTCCGGCGCCGGCGCCGACCTTCCCCTATCCGATCTACGCCAAATGGGCGGACGCCTATAAGAAAGACAACCGGCGTCGGGCTGAACTATCAGTCGATCGGCTCAGGCGGCGGCATCAAGCAGATCGAGGCCACGGACCGTCACCTTCGGCGCGTCGGATGCGCCGCTCAAGGGCGAAGAGCTCGACAAGAACGGCCTAGCGCAGTTTCCGATGGTCATGGGCGCCATCGTGCCGGTCGTGAACTTCCCTGGCATCAAAGCCGGTGAGCTTGTCATCGATGGCCCGACGCTTGCCAAAATCTATCTCGGCGAGATCACGAAGTGGGATGATCCGGCGATCAAGAAACTCAATCCCAGCGTCAAACTCCCGTCACAGGCGATCGCCGTCGTGCACCGCTCCGACGGTTCCGGCACCACCTTCAATTTCGACCTACTATCTGTCGCAAGGTCAGCCCGGACTGGAAATCAAAGGTCGGCGTGCAACACCTCGGTCGAATGGCCGGTCGGCATCGGCGCCAAGGGCAACGAAGGCGTTTCCAATAACGCCAGCCAGACCAAGGGCTCGATCGGCTATGTCGAGTATGCCTACGCGCTGCAGAACAAGATGACCTACACGAAAATGATCAATCAAGGACGGCAAGACCGTTTCGCCGACCAGCGAAGCGTTCCAAGCCGCCGCCGCGAACGCCGACTGGAACTCGGTGCCGGGCTACGGTGTGATCCTTGCGGATCAGCCGGGCGCCGGCTCCTGGCCGATGACGGCTGCGACCTTTATCCTGATCCCGAAAAAGCCGCAGGATCCGGCCGCCGCCGACCGAGGCGCTTAAGTTCTTTGCCTGGGCCTATGCCAAGGGCGGCCAAGATGGCAGAAGACCTCGTCTATGTTCCGATGCCGCAAAAGGTCGCGACGAGGTCGAAGCGATGTGGGCCAAACGAGATCAAGGACGCCAGCGGCAAGCCGCTCCACGTCACGTCGAAGTGACGCCAGACGTAACCCTCGGCAAGGCACCCGCTATCGGTGCCTTGCCCTTTGTCCACCGGCCTGCTTGCGCGGACTTGTGCGGCAGCCGGTAGCTCGTTTGAGTGGCTGCTCCCAGCAATCCGACTTGGAGGAGTGCCTGATGAACCCGCGGGGAGACGATCCGTGGTTGACGTTGCGTTGCAGGATGGAATGCTCGTGTCGGCCGAAGCCGTCACCCGCGCCAAGGTTCTGGATCGGTTGCGCCTTGGCGATGCCGTGTTCCGCCATCTGACGCGTGCCGCAGCCATTGGCGTGCTGTTGCTGCTCAGCGGCGTCATCATCTCGCTGATCATCGGCTCGCTGCCGGCACTCAAAACTTTCGGCTTGGCTTCCTGGTCAGCGAGGGCTGGAATCCGGTCACCGAGAAATTCGGCGCGCTTCCGGCCATCTACGGCACGATCGTCACCTCGTTCATCGCCATGCTGATCGCGGTTCCGGTGGGCTTGATGATCGCCTTCTTCCTCACCGAACTGTGCCCGCAATGGCTGCGGCGGCCGATCGGCATCGCGGTCGAACTGCTCGCCGGCATCCCCAGCATCATCTACGGCATCTGGGGGCTGTTCATGTTCGCCCCATTCCTGCAGCAAACGCTGCAACCGTTTCTGATCGATACGCTCGGCAACGTGCCGCTGATCGCGCCGCTGTTCGCCGGCCCGCCGTATGGCATCGGCATGCTGACCTCGGGCCTGATCCTCGCCATCATGGTGCTGCCGTTCGTGACCTCGATCTCGCGCGACGTGTTCGAGGCGGTGCCCGCCGTGCTCAAGGAGGCGGCCTACGGCCTCGGCTGCACCACCTGGGAGGTAGTCCGCAACGTGGTGCTGCCCTATGCCAGGGTCGGCGTCATCGGCGGAGTCATGCTCGGCCTCGGCCGGGCGCTGGGCGAGACCATGGCGGTGACCTTCGTCATCGGCAATGCGCACCGCATCTCGGCCTCGGTGCTGGCGCCCGGCACCACCATCTCCGCCACCATCGCCAACGAATTCACCGAGGCGGTCGGCGATCTCTATACCTCGTCGCTGATCGCGCTCGGGCTGATCCTGTTCGTCATCACCTTCATCGTGCTCGCAGCGGCGCGTTACATGCTGATGCGCATCGAACGCCGGATCGGGTGACGCCATGTCGGATAAAGCCGTTTCTAGTAAGACACGACCGCTCGCTATGCCGCCCGCCGCAGCAGCAATGCCATCTGCGACGGCGCTTGCGTTGGCCGCAACGGCCTTCGGCCTGGGCTGGCTGGTGCTGGTCCTGGGCGCCCTGCTGTGGCAGGGCTTCAGCGGGCTTTCGCTTGCGGTGTTCACGGAAATGACGCCGCCGCCCGGTTCGAGCGGCGGGCTGCTCAATCCCATCGTCGGAGCCTGGTCCTCACCATTCTCGCGGTCGTGATCGGGACGCCGATCGGCATTCTCGCCGGCACCTATATGGCCGAGTACGGCCGCTACGACCGCCTGAGCAGCGTGGTCCGCTTCATCAACGATATCCTGTTGAGCGCACCCTCCATCGTCGTCGGCCTGTTCATCTACGAGGTCATGGTCGCGCCCATGGGGCATTTCTCCGGCTGGGCCGGCGCCGTAGCGCTCGCCGTTCTCGTGATTCCGGTCGTCGTGCGCACCACCGAGGACATGCTGACGCTGGTGCCGAACGCGCTGCGCGAGGCCGCGACCTCCATCGGCCTGCCGCGCTCGCTGTCGATCACGCGCATCTGCTATCGCGCCGCGCGCGCCGGCATGGTGACCGGCGTGCTGCTCGCCGTCGCGCGCATCAGCGGCGAAACAGCGCCGCTCCTCTTCACCTCGCTCAACAACCAGTTCTGGAGCACCAACCTCAACGCGCCGGTGTCCAGCCTGCCGGTCGTCATCTTCCAGTTCGCGCTCAGTCCCTACAAGGATTGGCAGTCGTTGGCCTGGACCGGCGCCCTGATCATCACGCTGGCGGTGCTGGCCTTGAGCATCACCGCGCGCGCCCTTGTCCCATCAGGAAAACAGTCATGAACGACGCATCCGTTGCCGTTCCCACCGCTGCCCACGCTGCCATCGATCGGGCCGGTCTCGCCGAAAAGATCACGATCCGCGACCTCAATTTCTACTACGGCGATGCCCGGGCGTTGAAATCGATCAGCCTTCCCCTCTACGAGCACAAGGTCACCGCGTTCATTGGCCCGTCGGGTTGCGGCAAATCGACTTTGTTGCGCGTGCTCAATCGGATGTACGACCTCTATCCGCGGCCAGCACGCGACCGGCGACGTCATGTTCGACGGCGGCAACATCCTCTCGCCGAAGCAGGATCTCAATCTGCTGCGGGCGCGCATCGGCATGGTGTTCCAGAAGCCGACGCCGTTTCCGATGTCGATCTACGAGAACATCGCCTTCGGCATCAGGCTGTATGAGCGTCTGCCGAAGGCGGAACTCGATCAGCGCGTGGAAACGTCGCTGCGTCGCGCCGCGCTGTGGGACGAAGTCAAGGACAAGCTCAATGCCAACGGGCAGAGCCTGTCCGGCGGCCAGCAGCAGCGCCTGTGCATCGCCCGCACGGTCGCCGTGCGGCCCGAGGTGATCCTGTTCGACGAGCCCTGCTCGGCGCTCGATCCGATCTCGACCGCGAAGATCGAGGAACTGATCGACGAACTGACCGACGATTACACGATCGTGATCGTCACCCACAACATGCAGCAGGCGGCACGCGTCTCCGAGTTCACCGCGTTCATGTATCTCGGCGAACTGATCGAATTCGATTCGACGAGCAAAATGTTCACTGCGCCGCGCGATCAGCGCACGCAGGATTACATCACCGGCCGGTTCGGATAATCGGCAGGGTACAACGCCAGGTAAAGCGCCATGACCGACTCCACCACCAGAATCGACCATACCGCCAAGGCCTTCGACATCGATCTGCAGGAGATCACCCGCAAGGTCGCCGAGATGGGCGGGCTCGTCGAACGGCAAATCTCCGATGCCATCCAGGCCCTGGTCGACCGCGATTTGGAGCTGGCGGAGCGCGTGATCTCCACGGATCCCGCGATCGACACCCAGCAGCGCGAGATCGAGGAAAAGGCGATCCTCACGATCGCGCGCCGGCAGCCGATGGCGGTCGATCTGCGCGAGATCGTCGGTGCGATGCGGGTCTGCAATGATCTCGAGCGGATCGGCGACCATGCCAAGCATATCGGCACGCGCGTCGTTGCGCTCGACGGCGACTTCTATCCGCAAAAGCTGATCCGCGGCGTCGAGAGCATGGCCGAAATGGTGTCGGCACAACTCAAGCAAGTGCTCGATTCCTACGCCAGCCGCGATCTTCAGGCCGCGCTCGATGTCTGGAAAGGCGATGAAGAAATCGACGCGATGTGCACGTCGCTGTTCCGCGAGCTTCTCACCTACATGATGGAGGATCCGCGCAACATCACCTTCTGCATGCATCTGATGTTCTGCGCCAAGGACATCGAACGCATGGGCGACCACGCCACCAATATCGCCGAGACCGTTTACTACATCATTGAAGGTCGCCCCATTATCGAACAGCGTCCGAAAGGCGACACCA
This sequence comes from uncultured Alphaproteobacteria bacterium, assembly GCA_963759705.1. GTDB lineage: Bacteria > Pseudomonadota > Alphaproteobacteria > Rhizobiales > Xanthobacteraceae > BOG-931. The sequence goes on along the minus strand of CAVXAK010000019.1, from coordinate 183,168 downwards.
CAACCTTTGGGGCAGCGCTGCTGCAAAAATGAGACAGGAGACCGGGATGGGAGCCAACATCCTGATCGTCGAAGACGAAGAGCCGTTGACGACGCTGTTGCGCTACAACCTCGAGGCCGAAGGCTACGAGGTCGACGCCGTCACCCGCGGTGACGATGCCGACACGCGGCTGCGAGAGACTGCGCCCGACCTCATCGTTCTCGACTGGATGCTGCCCGGCCTCTCGGGCATCGAACTGTGCCGGCGGCTGCGGGCGCGGCCGCAGACCCAATCCTTGCCGATCATCATGCTCACGGCGCGCGGCGAGGAAAGCGAACGCGTGCGGGGGCTCGCGACCGGCGCCGACGATTACATCGTCAAGCCGTTTTCCGTACCCGAACTGCTGGCGCGCATTCGCGCATTGCTGCGCCGGGCAAGCCCCGAACGGGTCGCCATGGTGCTGATGATCGGCGATCTGGAACTCGATCGCGAGAAAAAGCGTGTTTCCCGCGCCAGCCGTCCGGTCGATCTCGGGCCGACGGAATTCCGTCTGTTGGAATTTCTGATGGAGCGGCCCGGCCGCGTGTTTTCACGCGAGCAATTGCTCGACGGTGTATGGGGCAGCGACGTTTATATCGACGAGCGAACCGTCGACGTGCATGTCGGCCGCCTGCGCAAGGCGCTCAATCGCGGCCATGGGGTCGATCCGATCCGCACCGTGCGCGGCGCGGGCTATTCGCTGGATGACCGGTTCGGCAAGACCGCCTGAATAGGACGCGCGAAGAGCCTCATCATCGGCACATGGCCATTCAGCGCTGCGGACGCCTGTCTCTGCGGCGATCAGCGGCCGGCTGATAGGCGACACGCGAGTGGTAACCACAATACGGCAATCCGCCAACCGTATTGCCGCCGCAGAAAAAGAAGTCGCCGCTCCCTGGATCGCCGACCGGCCAACGGCAGGTCTGTTCCGTCAATTCAAGGATGGTGCGGCGCTGGCCGATCGGAATGACGTTGTCGATCAACTCCGGTTCGGCTTCGGCCTCAATCTCGTACGCGTGCGCGAGCGCGGTATTGCCGCGGATCGCAGCGCGCCCGATACGCAGCATGTGCGACGGCGACCTTGCCTTGCGCTGACGCGGCGCAGCGCTGGAGGTGCTCTTGGCGCGGCCTGACAGACCGAGCCGGTGCACCTTTCCAATCACCGCGTTACGCGTAATACCGCCGAGTTCAGCGGCAATCTGACTCGCCGAAAGACCGTCTGACCACAGCTTCTTCAACTGCTCGACCCGCTCGTCCGTCCACGACATGCTCTATCCTCCTCCACGTACGGCGGGAGCCTTCAAAGAATCCAACACTGGGCCAGGCAGCGCATGGCCGCCCAACTCACACGCATCACTTAACGCTTGAGAAGACTGTCCGCCGCACGAGATGTCGTACTTGACAAGGAAAAAGCTACAATATGGCGGGAGTTGGGCGCAAAACTTGCTGGCCACGCGTCCACATGTTCGTGCCTCATGTGGATGATGTAGGAACAAATCGTGGTACTGCGCTCAATTATCGTGTGTTGACAGACACACGCGTGGACATAGAATGTTGACAAGTGCCGCCCGGAGAGGCGGCACATTTCGTTTTTGCTGCGCGGATTTTGCTGTGCGGCGGCCGAGCCCTGATCGTGACATCACATCTGTTGCCGACTTACGCACGCGTCGACCTCGCTTTTGAACGGGGCGAAGGCGCTTGGCTCGTGGCGACGAACGGCGAGCGTTATCTTGATTTCACCGCCGGCGTCGCCGTGAACGCGTTGGGACATGCCCATCCGCGGCTGGTGGCTGCGATCAACGAGCAGGCACAGAAACTTTGGCACGTCTCCAATCTCTACCAGATCCCGGAAGCCGAGCGCGTCGCCGAGCGGCTGTGCGAAGCAAGCTTCGCCGACGTCGTCTTCTTCTGTAATTCCGGCGCCGAGGCGATGGAATGCACCATCAAGACGGTGCGCAAATACCAATCTGCGAACGGCGCGCCGGAACGTTACCGCATCATCACGTTCGAGGGCGCCTTTCACGGTCGCACTTTGGCGACGCTGGCCGCAGGCGGCCAGAAAAAATACCTCGAAGGCTTCGGCCCCGTCGTCGACGGTTTCGATCAGGTGCCATTCGGTGACCTCGATGCCACCAAGCGGGCAATCTCCAGCGAGACGGCAGCAATTCTGGTCGAGCCGATCATGGGCGAGGGCGGCGTTCGCGTCGTGGAGCCGTCGTTCCTGCGGGCGTTGCGTGAACTCGCCGACAAGAACGGACTGCTGCTCGCCTTCGACGAGGTGCAGACCGGCGTCGGACGAACCGGCGAGCTGTTCGCCTACCAGCGCGTCGGTGTCGAACCCGATGTCATGGCGCTTGCCAAAGCGCTCGGCGGCGGATTCCCGGTCGGTGCTTGCCTCGCGACCCACGAGGCGGCGAAAGGCATGACCGCCGGTACGCACGGCTCGACGTTCGGCGGCAACCCGCTGGCCATGAGCGCAGCCAACGCGGTGCTCGATGTCGTGCTCGCACCCGGCTTCCTCGATCACGTCCGGCGCACGGCGTTGCTCTTCAAACAGCGGCTCGCTGAGATCAAAGATCGCCATCCCGCTCTGATTGCGGAGGTGCGCGGCGAAGGGCTCCTGATCGGCTTGCGTGCGCTTGTCCCGGCCGCCGAACTTGTCGATGCATTGCGTGCCGAGAAAATGCTTACGGTATCTGCCGGCGACAACGTCGTAAGGTTGCTGCCGCCGCTCATCGTCGGGGAACCGGAAATCGCGGAGGCGATCGTCAGGCTCGATCGCGCCTGCGACAAGGTGAACCGCGCGCACGCGCAAAAGCTCCAACAGGAGGCCGCCGGATGAGCGGCGTCCGCCACTTCCTCGATCTCATCGACGTACCGACCGCCGAATTGCGCAAGATGATCGAGGCGGCCCGCGCCATGAAGGCCAAGGGGCCGCTGGGCGCGCGTCCGCTGACCGGCAAGTCGTTGGCGATGATCTTCGAGCGGCCGTCGACGCGCACGCGCGTCTCTTTCGAAGTCGCCATGCGTCAGCTCGGCGGCGACGCCATCGTGCTGACCGCCGAGGAGATGCAACTCGGCCGCGGCGAAACACTCGCCGATACGGCGCGCGTGCTGTCTCGCTATGTCGACGCCATTATGATCAGAACCCTCAATGCCGAAGACGTCGCCGAGCTTGCCCGCTACGCCACGATCCCGGTGATCAATGGCCTGACGCGGCGATCGCATCCCTGCCAGGTGATGGCCGATGTCATGACGTTTGAGGAGCATCGCGGCCCGATCCGCGGCCGCACGGTCGCGTGGACCGGCGACGCCAACAACGTGCTGGCATCCTGGGCGCATGCCGCCGAACGCTTCGAGTTCCGCCTGCGCGTTGCCGCTCCACCGGAACTTGCGCCGAAAAAGCCACTGCTCGACTGGATCAAGTCGGCGGGCGCCGAAATCAGCGTCAGCAGCGACCCGGAGGAGGCCGTGACTGGCGCCGACTGCATCGTCACCGATACTTGGGTGTCCATGGGAGACCGCAACGGCGCGCGACGGCACAATTTGCTCAAGCGCTATCAGGTCAACGCCCGCCTCATGGCGCGAGCAAAGCCGGACGCGATCTTCATGCACTGCCTGCCGGCGCATCGCGGCGAAGAGGTCACCGATGAGGTGATCGACGGACCGCAATCCGTCGTGTTCGACGAGGCCGAGAATCGGCTCCACGCGCAGAAAGGTATTCTGACCTGGTGCCTGGAAGCTGACGGCCGCTAGCGCCGCGCTGGAGAGCGTCGAGGGCTCACAATTTATGGACCGTCGCCTATATTCAGTCGCGATGACCAATCCCGACCTCGCCATTCCGGTCCGCGCGCCGGCCCAAACCAGCCTTGATGACACGATCCTGCCGTTCGCCGTGAAGGCGCTCGACCTGCGCGGGCGCATCGTGCGGCTCGGGCCGGCGGTCGACGCCATCCTGACCAGCCACGATTATCCGCAGCCGGTGGCGAAACTTCTCGGCGAAGCAATCGTGCTGACTGTCATGCTGGGATCGGCGCTCAAATTCGAGGGCCGCTTTATCCTGCAGACCCAGACTGATGGCCCGGTACGGATGCTCGTTGTCGACTTTACATCGCCCGACAAGGTGCGGGCCTGCGCACGCTTTGACAGCGAAAGGGTCGCCGCGGCGATCGCCGCAGGTGAGGCCGAGCCCGGGAGGTTGCTCGGACACGGCCATCTCGCGATGACCATCGATCAGGGTCCCGAAATGAGCCGCTACCAAGGACTGGTGCCGCTTGAAGGCGGCGACCTTGAACAGGCCGCGCACGAATATTTTTCCCGCTCGGAGCAAATCCCGACGCGCGTGCGGCTTGCGGTCGCCGAGGAATTCCGGGCCAGCGAAAACGGAACGCGCCGGTTCTGGCGCGCCGGCGGCATTCTGCTGCAATTCCTCCCCAACTCGATCGAGCGATCGCGCCAAGCCGACCTCGATCCCGGCGACGCGCCGCCCGGCACCGCGTTGCACACGCTGCCCGAGGACGAGGCTTGGGTCGAGGGGCGTTCGCTGGTCGCGACCGTCGATGACCTCGAACTGATCGATCCGGATTTATCGAGTGAACGTCTCGCCTACCGCCTGTTTCATGAGCGCGGCGTGCGCGTGTTTCGCGCCGCGCCGGTGCGCGCGCAATGCTCGTGCTCGCGCACGAACGTCGAGAACATGCTCGGCAGCTTCACTCAAGAAGATCGCGACGACATGGTCGAGAACGGCAAGATCACCGTTACGTGCGAGTTCTGCAGTTCGACCTATGTGTTCGAGCCAGATGAGATCGGAGCCAAAACTGCGGCGCCGTCATAAAGCGTGGCCTCAACGGCCAGCCGCTGACTTCGTGGCACCGTCGGCTTTATTTGGCGCACTCGTTCAGAAGCGGGGCGCCGCGAACGGCGACATTCCGGGATTGAATGGGGGCGGCTGGTCTGGAAATTCCCGCCCGTAGCCGAGCGCCGTCGAATAGCCTCTCGGTTCGCGCTGTAGCGCGAGCGATTTCCGTTTCTCATAACTTCGCGCCAGCTTCGCACGCTCTTTTTTTCGCTCCAAGGCGTCCGCTTTTTGGCGAGCAGACGAAGCGACGACCGGCACGGGGACAGTCGGCGTAGCTTGCGCGGTCTTTTTGTCGGGAGCGGCTGTCTGCGCTATCGCCACGACGGGATGTGGTTGGCGCATCTCTGGAGACGAAACAACCCCGCTCAATACCATCATGAGAAAGGCGAGAGCCGACACCATGGTGCAGAAGTAGCCGATTAATAACAACGCCATCGCGGCTCTCCGATCGGTCCAACAGGCCGCCACGCAACGGCACTCGCCGGGATACGCATTAGTCGTCTGCCGAAGCGTTTTCGTTCATGCGGGCTGTATTAAACGCCAACCGGCCAGTGCAGTTCCCTGCGGTCCAGTTCACAGCACCGGAAACCGACAAAGAAGCGTGCACACCGGAAGCCAAAGTTTAATAAAACGAAGGGTTTTGAAGGTCATGAGGACCGCATAAATGGCCGCCGTTTATTGGCCGCGCCCGGACCGCAAGACCGCCTCAATCTCGAAACTAAAATTATGGGTTTGATTGACGCTTCATTGACGAAAGAGACTGCTGTCGAGGTAATCGCGAGCCGGCTTGATCGCCGGCGCCACGAGCTGCAGCGCGGCCTGTCCCCAAGCGGCTTTAGTTGAGCGTCCGCCTCGTCTCCACGCTATCGAGTGAGAAGGCCGGCACGTCGATATCGAAATGCTCGCCGCTTGCGCTCACCATGCCGTAGGAGCCGACCATAAAGCCCGACGGCGTCTGCAATGGCACGCCGCTGGTATATTCGAACGCTTCGCCGCCCTTGAGCACCGGTTCTTCGCCGACCACGCCTGCGCCGCGGACCTCCTGGAGTTGTCCGTGGGCGTCGGTAATGCGCCAGTGGCGCGTCTTGAGTTGCACCGTTTCGGAGCCGTTATTGGTGATCGAGATCGTGTAGGCCCAAAAGAAATAATTGTTCTCCGGCGAGGAGCGGTCGGCAACAAAGCGAGGAGTCACCACGACCTCGATATTGCGGGTAACGGCACGATACATAGTGCGCTTTCCTACCTGCCTGTTCTCGGCAGGGCTAGTTCCCGACGGCCGACGCGGGCGCCGGCCTGCCCGCTCGAATCACGTAAACGGCGCGGTACCGCGACCGTCTTACGATTCCACGCATTAGTGAATAGCCTTGATCCGGCTGTTGCAATATCCGTGCGAAAGCGGTTTCTCAAGTTGCGGATGAAGCCCTGAGGCGCGCGCTTCAGAATCAATGGGTCGGCGCTTTCGCCCGGTGGAGGAGCATGATGTTCCGGATCGGCGGTTTGCGCCGTTCCGGACCGTGCTCAGCATAGACGAGCAGCCCGTATGACGCATGGACCTGGCTCTGCCGCCGCACTGCGGCCAGCGACTTCGGTGAATGCCGAGGTTGCAAGCCCGGCGGCGCATGCCGCTGCAGCCTCGACCGAACGCGACCTGCGACTCGATCTGTTCCGCGGCTTAGCGCTGTGGCTGATCTTTCTCGATCATATCCCGGAAAACGTCGTCAACTGGTTCACCCTGCGCAACTACGGTTTCAGCGACGCCACCGAGATTTTCATTTTCATTTCCGGATACACCGGCGCCTTCGTCTATGGCCGAGCAATGCGGGAACGCGGTTTCGTGGTGTCGAGCGCGCGCATCCTCCGGCGGGCGTGGCAGCTCTACGTGGCGCACATCTTTCTGTTCACGATCTTCCTGGCCGAGATCGCTTATGTCGCATCGACGTTCGACAATCCGCTCTATGCCGAGGAAATGAACATTCTCGATTTCCTCAAGCAGCCAGACGTGACGATCTTTCAGGCGCTGTTGCTGAAATTCAAACCGGTCAATCTGGATGTGCTGCCGCTCTATATCGTCCTGCTGCTGTTCTTTCCGCCGGTGCTTTATCTCCTGCTGCTGCAACCGACCTTCGCGCTGGCGGGCTCGGCCATCGTCTATGCGCTCGCCTGGAGTTTCGATTGGAATTTGCCGGCCTACCCAAACGGCGTCTGGTTCTTCAATCCGTTCGCCTGGCAGTTGCTGTTCGTGTTCGGCGCGTGGTGCGCGCTCGGCGGCGCGCAGCGCCTTGCCGGGATGCTGCGCTCGCCGATCGTCTTGGCGGTCGCGATCGGTTATCTTCTCTTCGCCTTCGCCATCACGCTGACGTGGTACATCGAGCCGCTCGCTCGGTTTGTGCCGACTTGGCTCAGCGAATGGATGTATCCGATCGACAAGACCAATCTTGACGTGTTGCGCTTTGCGCATTTTCTTGCACTTGCCGCGGTGACCGTGCGCTTCGTGCCGAAGACCTGGCCCGGTCTGAAGTCACCCTTCCTATGGCCCGCCATCCTCTGCGGACAGCATTCCCTTGAGATATTCTGCCTCGGCGTGTTCCTTGCCTTTGCCGGACAGTTCATCATCAGCGAATGGTCGGGCGGTCCACTGATTCAGGTGGTGATTAGCCTTCTCGGCATTATGATCATGATTGCGACCGCGAGTTTGATATCGTGGTACAAAGTAATCGAGGGGCGAAGCCCCTCTTCGCGCGTCAAACCGCCTGAATCCGACCTCGCAGGGGGCGGGGCATGACTTTCATCATTGCTGTTCTGACAACGATTGCACTCCTCGACGGTGCTGCTGCCGCGGCCTCGGCGGATGAGTGCGACGTGCCGCAATCGCTCCTGTCGAGCGAAATCGATCTGACGCGCGTTACCAAACAAATCAAGGAACACCATCGGCTGGATATCAGCGTTGTCGGTTCTGGATCTTCGTCGCTACCGGGCCCCGACGGCGCACACTTTGCTTATCCGGCACGGCTGGAGCAGGCGCTCCGGCAGCAGTTGCCGGGCAACGACATCAAAGTCACGGCGCATGTTCGGTCGCGGGAAACCACGGCGGACATGGCCGCGGATCTTGGAAAAGATTCTCGGCGAGGACAAGCCGGCCTTGGTGATTTGGCAAGCCGGCACGGCCGACGCCCTGAGCGGCGTCGAACCGGAGGATTTCCGCTCGAGTCTCGACGACGGCATCGACATGATCCAACAGGCCGACGCCGACGTCATCCTGGTTAACATGCAGTACAGTCCGCGCACTGAGTCCATGCTGGACGTATCGACCTACGCGGACATCATGCGATGGGAAGCCCAACAGCGCGGAGCACTGTTGTTCGACCGGCTCGGCATCATGCGTTACTGGAACGATATCGGTACCTTCGACCTCTATACCGCAACTAAGAATTATGATATGGCTCGCCGTGTTCACGATTGCATTGGCCGGGCGCTTGCGTCTCAAATCATCAATGCAGCACACCTTGACGCAGTGAAGATGCAAACGACGCGCTGATGTCTCGTTTCAGCCGAAATATCGTCCGGTGCTTTGTGTGCACTGCAGCGGCGACCTTGATCGCTGGAATGCTCGTTCCTGTAAACGCACAAATGCCGGCTCCCGCGCTCGTCGTCACAACGGCGGCTGCAGTCTCACCGACGATCGTGCCCGCAGCAACGCCGACGCCTGGCGCATTGCCGGCTCCATCCAAACGGGCGAACACAACCTCAGCGCCGCCAGTCAGCTCGCCGATGGCGATATCGCCATTCGCTTGCAAGACCCCGGCGGCATTGACGCGGTTCGATATTCCGCTGCGGCGCACCACGCGACGCCTCGCCAACGATATGCCGTTAACCATCGTCGCCATCGGATCTTCCTCGACCGCCGGCGCAGGCGCGAGCTCGCCTGCGGCCAATTATCCAAGCAGGCTTGCGGTCGAACTTAACGAGCATCTTCCCGGCCGTGACATCCGGGTGCTCAACCGCGGCGTCAACGGCGAAGAAACCAGCGACATGATGGCCCGGTTCGAAAAAGGCGTGATCGCAGAACACCCCGATCTGGTGCTATGGCAGGTCGGCACAAATTCGGTGCTGCGTGATCATCCGCTCAAGCCGCATTCGGTTCTGTTGCACGAGGGCATCGAAGAGCTCAAGGCTGCCGGCGCCGACGTGGCGCTGATCGATCCGCAATACACGCCAAAAGTCATCGCGAAGTCCGAGACGTCGGCGATGGTCGATCAGATCGCCGTCACGGCGAAGGAAGAAAACGTCGATCTGTTTCACCGCTACGCGATCATGCGCAATTGGTTCGATATCCAGCATATCCCATTCGATACCTTCTCGGCTCCCGACGAACTGCACATGAATGACTGGGGTTACGCCTGCTTCGCCAAGCTCCTCGGCACGGCCATCACCGAAGCGGCAACGCGCCTCATCGCGTCCGCCGCAGCCCACGCCGTTCACCCCGCGAACGCGCCTTAGTGCGCAATCGTTTTCAGATCCAATCTGATTTGCGTTGTCCATGCCGCCGCTCAAGTCGCATCGAGCGCGGCGAGCACGTCCTCCACAATATCGTCGGGATGTTCGAGACCAACCGAGACGCGAACGAGGCCATCGCTGATACCGAGTTCGGCGCGTTGCGCCGGCGTCAGCCGCTGGTGCGTGGTCGTCGCCGGGTGAGTAATCAGACTCTTGGCGTCGCCAAGATTGTTGCTGATGCGAACAAGCTTGAGCGCATCCTGAAACCGGAACGCGGCTTTCTTACCGCCTTTGATTTCAAACGCGACCAGCGTGGAGCCGCCCCGCATCTGCTTTTGCGCGACCGCGGCCTGCGGATGATCCGGCCGCCCGGGATAGATCAGTCGCGAAATTTTTGGATGTTCGGCAAGCACCACCGCAAGCGTTGCCGCACTGTCGGTTTGCCGCCGCACGCGCACAGCGAGCGTCTCCAGACCTTTGAGCAGAACCCAGGCGTTGAACGGCGACATTGACGGACCGGTCTGACGCAACAGAACATGGATCTTATCCATGATGAATTTCTGCGAAGCGAGCACGACGCCACCGAGGCAGCGGCCCTGTCCATCGATGTGTTTGGTCGCCGAATAGACAACGCAATCGGCGCCAAGCGCGAGCGGCGACTGAAACAGCGGCGTCGCGAACACGTTATCGACGACAAGTGTCGCACCCGCCTCGTGCGCGATCTTTGCGACTTCGGCGATGTCGATCACGTCGAGCGCCGGGTTGGTCGGGCTCTCGAGGAAAAACGTTTTGGTGTTGGGCCGTACCGCATTGCGCCAAGCGTCGAGATTGCAGCCATCGACAAGCGTCGAGGCGACGCCGAAGCGCGGCAAATATTCCTCAACGATGTAAAGGCAGGAGCCGAACATGGCCTTCGACGCGACCACATGGTCGCCGGCTTTAAGCTGCCCGACGAGCGCCAACGTCACGGCCGCCATGCCGGTCGCGGTGGCACGCGCCGCCTCGGCGCCTTCGAACGCCGCGATGCGCCGCTCGAACATGTCGACGGTCGGGTTGGCGAACCTCGAATATTGATAGCCGGGATCTTCGCCTTTGAAGCGTGCTTCGGCCTGAGCGGCGTTGTCGTAGACGTAGCCCTGTGTGAGATAGAGCGCTTCCGACGTCTCACCGAACGGCGAGCGCAACGTGCCGGAGTGGACGAGGCGGGTTTCGGGGCGATAGGACTGCTTTTTCGCGGACGCGGACATGTGGCCCTCCCTGGCCATTCAAGAGATTGGCCAAGCGCGACATTGGCCAAACAAAAAACCCGGCCGGGAGGAAAAATCCTCGGGCCGGGCTCACGCGTCCCCGGCCTTTTAGCGATTTGTTTTACGTGGCTGCAAGCCGGCCGGCTCAAATGACCACGGGATAACGGCGCTCATACGCCGCGCTTGTCTTTGCGTCAAGACGGGCATCGGGTTAGATCGCTCTCGACTTGGACGCCCGCAATTTGCGGCACATCCGGACGTGGCAACCGCGTGACGCCCTCTTTCGCGCCTTCAGAGACTGGAATTTTACCCGACCGCATGATCGCATCGCTGGCGGAGCACGGCGGCATTCGGGCGACTTATCCCTTCGCATCCGGCCAGATCCAGCCGGCGAGCCTCGACCTTCGTCTCGGCTCGATCGCCTATCGCGTGCGCGCGAGTTTCTTGCCTGGACCCGGCACCGCCGTCGCCCGGCGCATCGCCGAACTGAAGCTGCATGAATTCTCACTCGCCAACGGCGCGGTGTTGGAAACCGGATGCGTCTATATTGTGCCCTTGCTCGAGCGGCTCGCGCTGCCGGCGGATATCGCGGCGGCCACCAATCCGAAAAGCTCAACCGGCCGCCTCGACGTTTTTACTCGTGTCATCGCCGACGAGACGCGCGGCTTCGATCGCGTCGAGGCAGGCTACGAGGGGCCGCTCTACGCCGAGATCAGCCCGAAGACTTTTCCCGTTCTGGTGCGCGAAGGCTCGCGACTGTCGCAATTGCGCTTACGCCATGGCGAAGCGACCCTCAGCGCCGAAGCACTGCGTGCGTTGCACGCCCGCGAGCGCCTGGTCGACCGCACCGAAGCGGTCATGGGAGATGGCGTCGCGGTGAGCATCGATCTTTCAGGCGCTAACGTTCAGTCGCAAACTTCGCCGCATGCGGCAAACGGCAACCGCGGCGTCGTCGGCTATCGCGCCAAGCGGCACACCGCGGTGATCGACGTCGAGCGTCGCGCCGCCTATGAAGTCGCCGATTTCTGGGAGCCGATTGCCGCGCGCGCCGACCGGAGCCTGATCCTCGATCCCGACGAGTTTTATATCCTGGCGTCGACCGAGGCCGTGCAGGTGCCGCCTGACTATGCCGCCGAAATGGTGCCGTTCGATCCGCTCGTCGGGGAATTCCGCGTGCACTATGCCGGTTTCTTCGATCCCGGTTTTGGCTACGCCGGAGCGGGCGGCCTCGGCTCGCGGGCAGTCCTCGAAGTGCGCTCACGCGAAGTGCCATTCATCCTCGAACACGGCCAGATCGTCGGCCGGCTGGTCTACGAAAAGATGCTGGCGCGGCCCGACCAGCTTTACGGTACCGGCATTGGTTCGAATTATCAGGCGCAGGGGCTCAAACTGTCGAAGCACTTTCGCGCCTGACGACCAGCCCGCGTTCTCGAGCGATGACGAACGCACGCCAAGCCGCCAGCGCAACGCCGAACACTGCGATCCAGGTGATCCGCGAGCCATAGCGATCGTGCGGGTTGGAGATCACGCCGCAGAAGGCCGCATTGGCGAGGAGCGCGAGAGCAACGGTCGTGGCGAGGCGCCCGAGATCGGCGAAATCGGCGCTCCAGAATCCGAGCGCGACCATGAACGGCAGGAGGGCCATAGCCGCCCAAGCGAGCGGCTCATGCACCAGATTGATCGCGGCGAACCCGACTTCGTCGTGCTGCTGCCGGGCCGCGCGCATCGCCGGCACGACCGAGGGCATGTAACGCTCGATGATGCCGTAGGTATGCCACACCGTCGAGACGAAGCCTTCGCCGGTGCCGACGGTGACGAGTTGCTTTGCCGTCGCAACCAATGCGGCCTTGATCTGCATGCCAGGATAATCGCGCAGGCTGCCCAGCACGATGGTCTGCATTTCGTCGCCAAGACCGGCGAAACGGCCGAGCTTGTTGAACACCCCGTCGCCCCACAAGAACGTATCAGCGTCGAGCGGCAGTTCTTTTCGGTACGGACAAAGCTTCAGCCGTGGATCGGGACAATGATCGTTGAGGTAGCGGGTGACGATGCCGTCTTGCAGCATGCGGCCGAACGCAATGCCATAGCCACCTGGCGTCCAAGCGAAGCGTCCGCCAACGACGTAATTCGCCGCGAGCAGCATCGCGGCCCCGAGCACAATCGAGGCGGCCATGGGCGCAAGCCCGGCGCGCGGCACAAGCCTAGCGCTGAGCCACGAGAAGAATAACGAGGCAGCGCCAAGCGCGAGCAGCACGCCGAAAGTTCCACTGTGCGTCGAAGCCGGCAAACGCAACGAAAACGACGAGCACAACCCGCTCGCGCGACGTTAGCTGATCGCCCTGCCAAACCAGGGCATGAAGCGCGAGCACCGCAAGGCCGGCGAAAATGTCGGTCAGAAGAACGCTGGCGAGCCATGGCAGCGATGTCGTCACCGAAAGCACCGCAATGACGACTGGCATAGCCAGCGGGTAGACGGGGAATCGATGCGTCCTCAACAACAAGCCGATGATCCAGACCGCTGCGAGGGCCTGCAAGACGATGACCGGCCAGAAGTCGAGGGGCCATCCGGCCGTGACAAAGAGACCGTATGTCGTCGAACGGCTGGGGACCAGATAGCCTTCGAACCAGCGCGCGAGATAGCCGCCGGTGTCGTATTCCAGCAGCGGAAAGCGGTTCCACAGCGCCGGCAGCAGCAAAATAAGCGTTGCGGAAATTGTCGAACCAATCCGCGTCGAGATACTCGTCGGCCCCAGCATCCGCGCACCATAACCGATTTGCGCGGCACCGATGAATCCACCGGCCTGAGGCAATTCGGCGCGGAGGTTTTTCCCTCTGAAAAGAGTTGCGGGACGATCAATTTCGCGAGATTCTTGTGGCATTTCGCCAGGAAGGGCGCTCTTCTCAGTTGGGGCATCACAAGGGCAACCCCAGACAATGCGAGGGTGGTGCATCGGCCGGACACTGATCGTCGGCATTGGCGTTCTGCTGACAGCCGCAGCATGGGCTACGGCCGGCATTGGACCGGCGTTCGCACAATCCGGGTACGATCGGCCGGGCGGCGATTACGCGAGTGCGGCGGTTACGAACGGCGATCCCGCGGTCTGCGCGATGCGGTGCGAACGGGACAAGAATTGCCGAGCCTGGAGCTTTTCCTATCCGCCGGCGTCCGGCGGACCTGCGATGTGCTGGCTCAAGCGCGCGGTTGAACCGCGGGTCGAATCGAGTTGCTGCGTATCCGGCGTGCGCGGCGCCGGCGTCATCGAGCCCAAGGTTGGAGAATACGAGTATTCAATCGAGCGGTACGGCGGCGATTACCGCTCATTCGAAATCACACCCGATAGCACCGGCAAGTCGTGCGCCGACGCCTGCAAGGCGGAAACGCGCTGCCGGGCTTGGACCTATCGCCGGCCGGGCTACGGCTCAACCGCGGCGCGCTGTTTCCTCAAGGACACGATCAAGCCGCCGCGCCGCCGGCCCTGCTGTATTTCAGGAGTAGTACGCTGATTTCGAGCATGCTGATTTCGGCGATCCGACTCATCACGCTGATCACTGCACACCGGTGAAGAACCGCGACAGCCGCAAGCCGGACGGCCAAGTCCAGATCGGCCGGCTCTTGACCCCCAAATCCCACGATCCGACCAGAGCGTCGACCCGTCCGACGAGATCAGAAACCGGCAAAATGCCGACCCCGCCCATGTCGACGGGAATCCGGCTGTCGGCCGAGTTGTCGCGATTGTCGCCCATGACAAACACGTGGTCGGGCGGAACGACGACCTCGGGCGTATTGTCGAAGGGGCCGATCGTCGAGTGCTTGAAGATCGTGTGCGTGCGGCCGCCGGGCAATGTCTCGATGTATCGCGCCACCGGCCGTCGCGAGCCATCCTCGGCTTCGTCTTGTCCGGTGCCGTCAGGCTGAAGGCCGACGGGCTGATCGTTGATCCACAATCGGCCGTTTCGCATGGCGATGCGATCGCCGGGGAGACCGATCACGCGTTTGACCCAAATTTGCGAGCGGTCGCCGGGCCAGCGGAAGACGACAACATCGCCGCGGTGCGGCAGCGCGCCGAGAATGCGCGGCGTGTCCGGCAGCGTGACGAAAATCGGCAGCGACGCGGAACTGTACCCATAAGGAAACTTTGTCGCCAGCAGTTCGTCGCCGATCTGCAAGGTCGGCTCCATCGAGCCGGACGGGACGTAATACGGTTCGGCGATCGCGGTTTTTGCCGCAATGACCACCAGAACGATCAACGCCGTATCGACGATACCCTTGGCCCAGCGGCGCATCACAGAGGCCTCCCGCGGAACGTTATGCTCTGATGCCGTCATGAACCGGTCCCGCCGACGGTGATGCGATCGATACGCAGTGTCGGCTGGCCGACGCCGACCGGCACACCCTGTCCGTTCTTGCCGCAGGTACCGATGCCGCTGTCGAGCTTGAGGTCGTTGCCGACCATGGAGACTCGATGCAGATCGGTCGGGCCGTTGCCGATAAGCATCGCGCCTTTGATCGGCGCACCGACCTGGCCGTTCTCAATGCGATACGCCTCGGTGCACTGGAACACGTACTTTCCGGAGGTAATGTCGACCTGCCCGCCGCCGAAGTGAACGGCGTAGATGCCGTTCTTGACCGAGGCCAGAATTTCGCCGGGCTCGCGGTCGCCCGCGAGCATGTAGGTGTTGGTCATGCGCGGCATCGGCACGTGGGCGAAGCTTTCGCGGCGGCCATTCCCGGTCGGCTTCATGCCCATCAGCCGGGCGTTCTGCCGATCCTGCATGTAGCCGACAAGGATGCCGTCCTCGATCAGCACGGTGCGGTTGGTCGGCGTGCCTTCGTCGTCGATCGAGAGCGAGCCGCGGCGCAATGCCATGGTGCCGTCATCGACCACGGTCACGCCCTTGGCCGCAACACGCTGTCCCATCAGCCCGGCGAAGGCCGACGTCTTCTTGCGGTTGAAGTCGCCTTCGAGGCCATGTCCGACCGCTTCATGCAGCATGACGCCCGGCCACCCGGGTCCGAGCACGACATCCATCTCGCCAGCCGGCGCCGGCACGGCTTCAAGATTGGTCAGCGCCTGACGCACGGCGTTGTCGACCGCGCCTTGCCAGGCGTCGGTCGCGATAAAACCCTCATAACCCTCGCGGCCGCCATAGCCGTCGCTGCCGGTTTCCTGGCGGTCGCCGTCGCCAACCACAACGGTGACGTTGACACGCACCAGCGGCCTCGCGTCGCGATAAGCTTCGCCGTCACCGCGCAGGATTTCGACCGCCTGCCAGGTCGCCGCCAGGCTAACTGAAACCTGCCGCACCCTCGGGTCCTTGGCGCGCGCGTAAGCGTCGATGGTTTCGAGAAGCCGCGCCTTGGTCTCAAAGGCGGGGCTGGCGAGCGGGCTCTCTTCGCCATAGAGCTTGATGTTGGTGCGCGGCGGCGGGGCCGCATAGCTGCCGGAATAGCCGCCCTTGACCGCGCGGACGGCATCCGCGGCGCGCTCGATCGCGGCCTCCGATACGTCGGAGGCGTGCGCGTAGCAGACCGCTTCGTCCTTGACGGCGCGCAGCCCGAAACCCTGGGAGGTGTCGTAGGTCGCCTGCTTCAGCCGGCCGTTGTCGAACACCAACACTTCAGCCTGGCGGTACTCGAGAAAAAGCTCCCCGTCGTCGGCGCCATCAAGGCCGCGGGAGATGATCTTCGCCAAGCGCGGCCGGTCAAGTCCGGCGCGATCGACGAGCGAAATGGGGGCAGTCGTCATAAGCAGGTTTCCTGGGGGCGTTCTGTTTGGGTCCGCCCCCTACATAATCGCTTCGCTGCCGGCCTGCGAGTGGCGCGTTCAACTGCGTTTGGGAATGCCCGCCTTTTCGATCACCGCACCCCATTTGGCGATGTCGGCCTTGAGACGCGCCGTCATGTCCTCCGGGGTGCTCCAACGCATTTCCATCCCCATTTCCTTCGATTTGCTTTGAATTTCGGGGCTGGGAATGACGGCTTTCATGGCGTGGTTCAGCGTCGCGATGACCGCTTTCGGGGTGGCCGCAGGAACCGAAAGCCCGTTCCAGCTTGCGACGTCGTAATCCTTGATCCCGCTTTCCATGACGGTCGGAATGTCCGGCAGGTATGCCGTACGCTTCGCGCCGGTCGACGCCAGCGCCACCACTTTGTTGTCGGCGAGAAGACCGTGGATGGCGGCATAGAACTCGAACGCAACATCGACATCGCCGCGCATCACTGCGCCGGCCATATCGGGCGAGGTGCGGAACGTGACGATCGTCGCCTTGATATCGGCCGTGCTGGTGAACAGTTCGGCGGCGAGATTTTGCGTACTGCCGGGCGTGATCGTGCCGATATTGATCTTGCCCGGATTTGCGCGCGCCGCCTTGATGACGTCTTGCAGCGACTTCAATGGAGATCCGGCCCGGGTCACGATCAAGAGGTCGAAGAAGGAGGCGGTCGAGACCGAGGCGAAGTCGGTCAGGACGTTAAACGGCAGAGATTTGAACAAAGCGGTGGCGATGGCGGTGTTGTTGCCGGTCATCAAGAGCGTGTAGCCGTCGGGCGGCGCGGACGCGCCTGCCTGCGCCGCGACAATGCCGCCGGCGCCGGGACGATTTTCGATGACGAATTGCTGCTTCAGGCGGCTCGACAACCTGTCGCCCAGGATGCGCATCCCGACGTCGGCAACGCCGCCCGCGCCGTAGGGCACGATCAGCACCACGGGGTGATTGGGATAATCGCTCGGAGTCTCGGCGGCGGCCGACAACGTGATGACGCCGGCCGCCAGTATCGCGGCGGCAACGGCAATGACGTGGCGGTGTCCGCTCATGAGTTTTCCCCCTCAACGATCTTGTTACCGGGAGGGTACGCTTCCGGATCAACCCGTCAATCGATGCCGATGACCCATCGGGCGCGACGACTGCGCGCAGGGGTTCAACGAATGTCCCTGCCACTTCCCATTAAACCGTTGTCACGTCGCAACATTCATTGACGCGCGGCACTCAACAGATTGGGCAGGTCGGCGTCGCGTTGAATGTGGGCTCTCTCGGCAGGCTGCAGGCGCCGCCGCAGCAATGCTGAGCGGCCCATGAGAAGCGGCATATGCGAATGAGATAGCGGCTTGCGGCAGCGAGGCGTAGCGCGTCCGGAAGGCCGCACCGCTCACGGCAACTGGTCGTAGCCCTCGCCAAAGCCCTTGAGGCTCATCGGGAAGCCGATGCCTTCCTCGGGGGTCTGGAAGATGATGAAGGTCGAGGTCTGGCCGGTGCGCATCTGCTTGATCAGGTTGTCGTCCATGGTGACCTCGGCGACGCAGCCGTTGGGCAGGCAGCGCACGAAGCCGGCGCGCCCGACGTCCTGATTGTCGATCTTGAGGCCGAGGCCCGACGGTAGCAGCACGCCGAGCGGTGCGACCACGCGCATCAGCCGGCTCTTCTGGTCTGTGGTCTTGAGAACGATGACGGTCAATCCGACGTTCGGGCGGTCTTCCGCCGTCACACTCTGCATCAGCGCGCATTGCTCGCCCTGAGCGCCCGGCGGCGTATCGCAGCGAATTTGCCAATCGCCGTGGACCGCTTTGACGGCGCCCTGCGCTGCTGCTTGACCGCCGCAGGCCGTGGCGGCCGCAATGATCAAGGCGGGGACGGCGAGCGCCGAGGCCAATGGCCGCATCCGCCGTCCAACATTCATCATCGCCATGATACCGTTCCCCTGATCCGCCGCCCCCGACAGGTTCGCCGCCGCCACGAATCACTCGGCCCGGGCCGGTCACCGCGCGAGCCTGCGTACATCGTGAGCACTCCGTGTCAAGGTGATCCAAACCAAGGCATTGTGGCTGCGCGAAGGACGAAACGGCGCCTGCGACCGTTCGTCAGGGCCCGCGAATGCCGTCACTTTCGGCCCGTGGATCGGCGGCGACGAGTGCATTGCGGTAGGCCGGGATTTGTGGTTTGAGGAACTGGGAATCCCCCGCCCGCCGATGCCTGCACAGGAACCAGACCCGTGGCGCAAGCCCCGCCTGAAGCAGGCGGCGTCAGACTGCTTTAGTCTGCGCTGAACGAGCCTTGCACGGCTCGTGGATGGTCATGACCGAGATGGAAGAACAGGGAGCCATGAGACAAATGCAGGTGTTCTCGCGCTTGACCGCCATTGCGGTGTCCGCCGGGGCTTTGCTCGCGAGCGCCGGAGCGGCATTCGCCGGCCTCGGGCAGCCGTCACCCTGGCAAATGGATCTGCAGGATTCAGCCACACCGGTCATGCAGGATATCGCCGGATTTCACAATTTCCTGCTCTGGGTCATCGGCGCAATCTCGCTCTTCGTGCTGGTTTTGCTCCTGATCATCATCGTTCGCTTCAATGCGCGCGCCAATCCGACGCCGTCGCGCACCACCCACAACACGCCGCTCGAAGTCGTCTGGACGATCGTGCCGGTCATCATTCTGGCGCTGATCGCGGTCCCGTCGTTCCGGCTCCTTTTCTTGCAGCTCGACGTGCCCAAACCGGACCTCACCGTGAAGGCCACCGGCAAGCAATGGTTCTGGAGCTACAGCTATCCCGATAACGGCAATTTCGAATTCGATTCGCTGATGGTTGCCGACAAGGACCTCAAGCCCGGTCAGCCGCGGCTGCTCACAGCCGACAACGACATGGTCGTGCCGGTGAACAAGATCGTGCACGTGCTGGTGACCGGCGCCGACGTCATTCACTCCTTTACCGTGCCATCATTCGGCATCAGGATCGACGCCGTTCCCGGCCGCATCAACGAAACCTGGTTCAAGGCGACGAAGGAAGGAATGTTCTACGGCCAATGCTCCGAACTGTGCGGCAAGGATCACTCGTTCATGCCGATTGCGGTGCGGGTGGTGAAGGAAAGCGACTTCACCGCATGGGTCGACGAGGCAAAAAAGAAATTCGCCGGGATCGAGAGCGTGCCGCGGAACACATTCGCGGCGGTCGGCGCAGCAGCGCAGTGACGAGCCTCAAAACCGAGCCGAATACAAGCGGTTGCTAACGAAGGGACTGGCAATGGATACGATGGCACACGCGGCACACAGCGACGATGGCGGACACGCGATTCCGCATGGCTGGCGCCGCTATGTCTATTCGACGAACCACAAGGACATCGGCACGATGTACCTTGTCTTCGCGATCATCGCCGGCCTGATCGGCGGCGTATTGTCGATCGCGATCCGGGCCGAGCTGATGTATCCCGGCCTGCAGATCTTCCACGAGACGCACATGTTCGACGTGGTCGTCACCGCGCACGGGCTGATCATGATTTTCTTCATGGTCATGCCGGCGATGATCGGCGGCTTCGGCAACTGGATGGTTCCGCTCATGATCGGCGCGCCCGACATGGCGTTCCCGCGCATGAACAACATCTCGTTCTGGCTGCTGCCGGCGTCCTTTGCCCTGCTGCTGACGTCGATGTTTGTCGAAGGTGAGCCGGGCACCAACGGCGCCGGCACCGGATGGACGATCTATGCGCCGCTGTCGACCTACGGCCATCCCGGCCCGGCGATGGATTTCGTCATCCTGTCGATCCATCTGGCGGGCGCCTCGTCGATCCTTGGCGCGATCAACTTCATCACCACGATCTTCAACATGCGCGCCCCCGGCATGACCATGCACAAGATGCCGCTGTTCGTGTGGTCGATCCTGGTAACGGTGTTCCTGTTGCTGCTGTCGCTGCCGGTGCTCGCCGGCGCGATCACCATGCTGCTCACCGACCGTAATTTCGGCACCACTTTCTTCGACCCGCAAGGCGGCGGCGATCCGCTGCTGTTCCAGCACCTGTTCTGGTTCTTCGGCCATCCTGAGGTTTACATCCTGATCCTGCCCGGCTTCGGCATGGTCAGTCAGATCGTGTCGACGTTCTCGAAGAAGCCAGTGTTCGGCTATCTCGGCATGGCCTACGCGATGGTCGCGATCGGCGGCATCGGCTTCATCGTGTGGGCGCACCACATGTACAACGTCGGCATGTCGGCGAGCGTGCAGGCCTACTTCATCGCCGCCACCATGGTGATCGCGGTACCGACCGGCGTGAAGATCTTCTCGTGGATCGCCACGATGTGGGGCGGCTCGATCGAGTTCAAGACGCCGATGCTGTGGGCGATGGGCTTCATCTTCCTGTTCACCATCGGCGGCGTCACCGGCGTCGTCCTCGCCAACGCCGGCGTCGACCGCACTCTGCACGGCACCTACTACGTGGTGGCGCACTTCCACTACGTGCTCTCGCTCGGCGCCGTCTTCGCCATCTTCGGCGGCTGGTATTACTGGTTCCCGAAGATGACCGGCTACATGTACAACGAGACCATCGGCAAACTGCACTTCTGGATCACCTTCATCGGCGTCAATATCGTATTCTTCCCGCAGCACTTCCTCGGGCTCGCCGGCATGCCGCGCCGCTATGTCGACTATCCCGATGCGTTTGCCGGCTGGAATTTCGTGTCGTCGATCGGCTCGTACATTTCGGGTATTGGCGTGCTCGTCTTCCTCTACGGCATGGCGCTCGCCTTCATCCGTAAAGAACGTGCGGCCGGTAATCCTTGGGGACCCGGCGCGACCACGCTCGAATGGACGCTGTCGTCGCCGCCGCCCTTCCATCAATTCGAGACGCTGCCGCTGATCCGATGAGCGTCACCCTTGCGCGTGTCGAGCCCAGCATCGCGGGCGTCGGCGATTACATCGCCCTGATGAAGCCACGCGTGATGTCGCTCGTGGTGTTCACCGCGCTCGTCGGCCTTCTGGTTGCGCCCGGGCATATTCATCCGGTGATCGGCCTAACCGCGCTCATCTGCATTGCGGTCGGCGCCGGCGCCGCAGGCGCGCTCAATATGTGGTACGACGCCGACATCGATGCGCGGATGGCGCGCACCGCCGGGCGGCCCATTCCAGCGGGACGACTTCTTCCCGGCGAGGCGCTCGCCTTCGGCCTCACGCTCGCGGTTGGCGCGGTGGTCGTGCTCGGTCTCCTCGTTAACGTGATCGCGGCCGTGCTGTTGGCTGCGACCATCAGTTTCTACGTTCTCGTCTACACGATGTGGCTCAAACGCACGACGCCGCAGAACATCGTCATCGGCGGCGCCGCAGGCGCGCTGCCGCCGATGATCGGCTGGTCCGCCGTGACGGGGGGCGTCGCCGTCGAGCCCATTCTGCTCTTCCTCATCATCTTCTTCTGGACGCCGCCGCATTTCTGGGCGCTGTCGCTCTATCGCACCGAAGATTATGCGCGCGCCGGAATACCGATGCTGCCGGTGGTCGCGGGCGCGCGGGAAACCCGCCGTCAAATCCTGCTCTACACGCTTTTGCTGGCGCCGCTTGGCGCCGCACCGTGGTTCCTGGGCTATGCCGGGCCGGCCTATGGCGTCGTCGCCTTGGCGACCGGTGCGGTGATGATCGCGCTGGCGTTGCGTGTGCGATCCGAACAACAGGGCCACACCGCGAGCCGGCAACTGTTCGGCTTCTCGATTCTTTACCTCTTCTGCTTGTTTGCAATGCTGCTGGTCGACCGAATGTCGGGAGGCCTGTTCGGCCATTTCGCAGCATGATGCCAATGAGTGAGGCCATGACCGATCAGAAGCCGGAAACCGGCATCAGGCTCACGGAACAGCAGCTCCGCGCGCGCCGCGCTCGTTCCATCGCGATCGCCGTCGCGCTCGGCGTACTCGTGGTGCTGTTCTATATCGTGACGCTGGTAAAGGGGCCTGGCGTGCTGAACAACTGAATGCTGATGTGAATCGCCGTGAACTCGCAAAATCCGCAATCTTGGCGTAAGACCCGACGCGATCTTCTCGTCGCATTCGCGTGCGGCGGATTCGTCGCCGCGATGGTCGGCATGTCTTACGCAGCGGTGCCGCTCTATTCGTGGTTCTGCCGCACCACCGGTTTCGGCGGCACGACGCAAGTGGCGAAGGCCGCTCCGGCCGAGGTGTCAGGCCGCAAGATCACGGTGCGCTTCGATTCCAACGTCGCCGCAGGCCTGCCATGGCGCTTCGAGCCCGAGCGCCGCACCATCGATGTGCACCTCGGCGAGGTGGTGACCGTCTATTATGCGGTCACCAACGAATCGGCACGCGTGACCACGGCGCAAGCGGGCTACAACGTGGCGCCGCCGACGGTCGGCGCCTACTTCGAAAAGATCAACTGCTTCTGTTTCACCCAACAGACGCTCAAGGCGGGCGAGAAGCGCGACATGGCGGTCGTCTTCTATGTCGATCCGAAGCTCGCCGAGGATTTTGAGCAGGACACACTCAGCACCATCACGCTCTCCTACACGTTCTATCCGGTAAAGATGCCGGAGCAGCCGGTGGCGGAGAGCACGGGTCAGGAAAAATCCGGACCGATCTGATAAAGGCAACAGGAAAGGCGCGTACGGCGACGTCGGCCGCGCCAAGTTGGAGACGATGACGATGGCCGATGCTGCGCATGCCAAACCGCACCACGATTACCACCTGGTCAATCCCAGCCCGTGGCCGGCGGTCGGCGCGACTTCCGCATTCCTTGCCGCCGTCGGGGCCATCCTGTGGATGCATCATTCGGTGGCTTACGCGCCGCTCATCCTCGGCGTCGGCATCATCGGCATTGCCTACACCATGATCGGCTGGTGGCGCGACGTCATCTTCGAGGCCGAAGTCGAAGGCGATCACACCCGCGTGGTGCAGATTTCGCACCGTTACGGAATGATCCTGTTCATCGCCTCGGAGGTGATGTTCTTCGTCGCCTGGTTCTGGGCCTACTTCAACACGGCTCTGTTTCCGGACGAGATGAGGGACGCTGCGCGGGTCGCCTTCACCGGCGGCGTGTGGCCGCCGAAGGGCATCGAGACGTTCGATCCCTGGCATCTGCCGTTGCTCAACACGCTGATCCTGCTGACGTCGGGCACCACGGTAACGTGGGCGCACCATGCGCTGCTCAACAACGACCGCAAGGGCTTGGTCTGGGGCCTCGTTTGCACCATCGCGCTGGGGCTGACTTTCACCTGCGTACAGGCCTACGAGTACATGCACGCCGCTTTCCACTATTCAGGCAACATCTACGGCGCCACCTTCTTCATGGCGACGGGATTCCACGGCGCGCATGTCATCATCGGCTCGATCTTCCTGATCGTCTGTCTGTTCCGCGCACTCGACGGGCAGTTCAAGCCGACCCAGCATCTGGGTTTCGAGTTCGCCGCCTGGTACTGGCACTTCGTCGACGTGGTCTGGCTGTTCCTGTTCGCCTGCATCTATGTGTGGGGCCAGGGGCCAAGCGCCGGATAGCTCCGGCGTCAAATTCCGCGCATTTCCGCGAAAGCAAAAACTCCAAATTCGCGGACAATAAGTTGGCGCCCCGCTTGTGCGGGGACCAACGGAACACGACATCGTGGCCATGACTCAAAAGGTGATCGAGTCACTTTCGGGATCGATCCGCGCGGGGCTGTCGTGCGCCTGCCCGCGTTGCGGCCAGGGCAAGTTGTTTCAGGGCTTCCTGACCTTGCGGCCGCGATGCGATGTTTGCGGTCTCGACTACGACTTCGCCGACGCGGGTGACGGGCCGGCCGTCTTCATCATGTTTTTCGCCGGCTTCATCGTGGTCGGAGCCGCGCTGATTACCGAGGTCCTATACCATCCGCCCTACTGGGTCCACGCGGTGCTGTGGCTGCCGCTGATCTTCATTGTCACGCTTGGGCCGTTGCGGCCGATGAAAGGCCTGATGATCGCGCTGCAGTACCATCACAAGGCCGCGGAGGGGCGCTTCGGCGGCGGGAGCGAGCTTTGAGCGCGCCGCCAAAGCGGCAACGCCCACAGCGGTCGTGGACAGGACTGCTAGTGCCGGCCGTCTTGGCGTTTGCGGTCCTCGTCGGGCTCGGAACCTGGCAAATTCAACGCAAGGCCTGGAAGGAAGGCTTGATCGCCTCGCTGACCGAGCGCCTTGCCGGGCCGCCCAGCACGTTGCCCGCTCCCGCCGATTGGCCAAACCTTGACCCCGCGACCGACGAATATCGCCGCGTCCAATTCAAGGCCGAGTTCGACTACGCCCACGAGGCGCTGGTATTTGGCGCCGCATCGGCATTTCGCCCCGACGTGTCCGGCCCCGGATACTGGGTTTTCACCCCTGCCCGGCTTGCCGACGGCGGTCTTGTTATCGTCAATCGTGGCTTCGTGCCGGAAGGCCGGCAGGACCCGAAAACGCGGCCCGACGGCCAAATAACCGGGACCATCACGCTCGTCGGGGCCATGCGTTGGCCGGACGCCAGGCATTGGTTTACGCCGAGCGACGAACCGGCCCACAACCTTTGGTTTGCCAGAGACCCTCAGGCGATTGCCACGGCGAAGGGGCTGGGACCGGTCGCTCCCTTCTTCGTCGAGCAGGAGACGCCCGTGCCGCCGGGCGGCTTGCCGCAACCGGGCAAGCTCGTGGTCAGCCTGCCCGACAATCACCTCCAATACGCACTGACTTGGTACGGCCTCGCTGCGGTTCTGGTCGGGGTGTTCGTGACGTGGGCATTCTCCAGCCGCAAGGAAGCCGGCGGCGGTGGCGCTCCGAAACCGTCGGGAAGCCCTTCGCGTTCCTTGTGAAGCTGTCGGCTTTTCTATTAGTGTGACGTCTGTCGCTGCTGTTGGCGGAACCACTGCCAATCGATAATACTTATGCAAATCAATAACTTAGGTTTGATCTGCCGGCACCGCCGCCGGACATCAGGAACCCCTTAAGGTGCAGCACGTCTCGACCAGGGGTGAGGCCCCACCGCTCGGCTTCGCCGAGGCTATGCTCGCGGGTCTGGCCCGCGATGGCGGCCTTTATGTGCCTGAAACCTGGCCGCGGATCGAACCGGAGACGATCCTATCCTTCGCCGGCCGGCCGTACGCGGAAGTCGCGCTGGAGATCATCCGGCAATTTGCCGACGATTCCGTCAGCGAGACGGATCTCGCCCGCATGACACGCGAAGCGTACGGCAATTTTCGCCATCCCGCGGTCGCGCCAATTGCCCAGCTCGGCGTGAATACGTTCGCGCTCGAGCTCTTCCACGGCCCGACATTGGCCTTCAAAGATATCGCCATGCAGCTTCTGGCGCTGCTGATGGACCACGTGCTGAGCACCCATGGCGAGCGCCGCACCATCGTGGTGGCAACCTCGGGCGACACTGGCGGTGCCGCTGTCGAGGCGTTTCGCGACCGCCATCAGGTTGATCTCATCGTCCTGTTTCCGAACGGCCGGGTTTCCGACGTGCAGCGGCGCATGATGACGACCGCGAATGCGGGCAACGTCAACGCGGTCGCCATCGACGGGACGTTCGACGATTGCCAGGCGCTCGTGAAGGGCATGTTCAATCATCAAGCCTTCCGCGAGCGTGTGCGCCTTTCGGGCGTCAACTCGATCAACTGGGCGCGCATCGTGGCCCAGATCGTCTATTACTTTACGGCCGCGGTGTCGCTTGGCGCGCCCCATCGCAAAGTCGCCTTCACCGTTCCGACCGGAAATTTCGGCGACATCTACGCCGGCTACGTCGCCCAGCGCATGGGGCTGCCGATCGACCGGCTGGTGATCGCGACGAACGTCAACGACATTCTGGCCCGGACACTGGCGACCGGTACTTACGAACTGCGCGACGTCGTGGCGACCAGTTCGCCATCGATGGATATTCAGGTCTCCTCGAATTTCGAACGGCTTTTGTTCGACGCCTATCATCGCGACAGCGGCGCAGTACGTTCGCTGATGGGTTCGCTTGCGCAATCGCGACGGTTCTCGCTGTCCGCGCCGGCCTTGTCGCGAATCCGCGCGCTTTTTTCCGCGGACCGCGCCGACGAGGACGAGGTCGCCGCTACTATCCGTACCGTGCTGCGCGAGACCGGCCATTTCGTCGATCCGCACACCGCAGTCGGCATCGCCGTCGCTGAGAAGGAAACGCGCGATCCGACGGTGCCGATGGTGGTGCTTTCGACCGCACATGCGGCGAAATTTCCCGACGCGGTGCAGGCCGCCTGCGGCCATCGGCCGGCCTTGCCGGAATGGCTTTCCGATCTCAACACACGTCCGGAGCGCGTCACAGTGCTGCCGGCGGATCAATCTGCGGTCGAACGTTTCGTCCTGGCGACGAGCCGTGCCGCGCAAGAAGGAGCGGCAGCATGAGCGTTGAGGTGACGACCTTGAAATCCGGCATCAATGTCGTAACGGACGCAATGCCGCATCTCGAGACGGCCTCGCTCGGCGTCTGGGTCGCGTCCGGCAGCCGCGACGAACGGCGTGAAGAACATGGCATCTCGCACTTTCTCGAGCATATGGCGTTCAAGGGCACGCGGCGACGGAGTGCCCGCCAGATTGCCGAGGAGATCGAGGCGGTCGGTGGCGACCTCAACGCTGCCACGGGGGCCGAGAGCACGGCCTACTACGCGCGCGTGCTGAAGGCTGACGTGCCGCTGGCCATCGACGTTCTGGCCGACATTCTTTCCGAACCCGCCTTCGACCGCAACGAACTCCTTCGCGAACAGAACGTCATCGTCCAGGAGATCGGCGCCGTAGCCGATACGCCCGACGATCTTATTTTCGAACATCTGCAGCTCATCGCCTTTCCCGACCAGCCGCTTGGCCGCTCGATCCTCGGCACGCCCAAGACGGTGCGATCGTTCGATGGCGGGAAGCTGCGCGATTATCTCGGCAGGAACTATCGCGGACCCGACATCGTCGTCGCCGCCGCCGGCGCCGTCGATCATCAGTCCGTGCTGGCCGAGGTTGAGAAGCGCTTCGCGACCTTCAACGGTCCTGCGGGGCCGGTACCGGAGCCTGCCAGGTTCGGCGGCGGCACCCGTGTGGAGAAGCGCGAACTCGAGCAGGTGCACATTGCACTTGCGCTTCCCGGGGTGTCGCAGACCGACCCCGCGCTCTACAGCCTGCAGGTTTTTACCAATATCCTCGGCGGCGGAATGTCGTCTCGGCTGTTTCAGGAGGCGCGGGAGAATCGCGGCCTGTGTTACTCGATCTATTCGTTCCATGTTCCGTATACCGACGTCGGCATGTTCGGTCTCTACGCCGGCACTGATGCCGCCGACACTTCGGAGTTGATGCGTCTCATCGTCGACGAGATCGCAAACACCGCCGATACCATTTCGGAGCCGGAAGTGGCACGCGCCAAGGCGCAAATGAAGGCCGGTCTCCTCATGGCGCTGGAGAGTTCGGGTGCGCGGATCGAGCAACTCGCCCGTCAGATGATGATGCGCGGCCGGCCGATTCCGCTCGACGAGCTCGTGCAGAGAGTTCGAAGCCGTGTCGGTCGAAAGCGCACGCGCTGCCGGACGCGCCCTCATTTCCCGTGGCAAGTTGGCAACCGCCGTAATCGGACTTGGCTCGGGTCTTGAAAGCGCGGCGGCAATTGCCGAGACTCTCACCCGCCGGGCTGCCTGATACGGAGTACAGTCTCGAGCTCCGTCGACGCCGCTGAAAACCCTCCATGGCGTTTTTCCGTACCATCAATTTCACCGAGCCGCTGCCAAACATCGTCGGCGAAACGGTCACTCTCCGCATTCCGCAGATGACCGACTACGGCGATTGGGCGGCGCTGCGCGAAGCAAGCCGCGACTTCCTGACGCCTTGGGAGCCGACCTGGCCATCGGACGACCTGACGCGCAGCGCGTTTCGGCGCCGCATCAGACGCTACAGCGAAGACCTGCGAGCGGACCAGGGCTATGCTTTTCTGATCGTCCGCAATTCCGACAATGCGCTGGTCGGGGGATTGACGCTCGCCAATATCCGCCGCGGCGTCGCACAGGCTGGCAGCCTCGGCTACTGGATGGGCTTACCCTATGTGCGAAACGGCTACATGAGCGCCGCGGTGGGGGCCGTGATTCCCTTCGCGTTCGCAACGTTGCGGCTGCATCGCCTCGAGGCGGCCTGCATCCCGACCAACGCGGGCTCCATGAGGCTCCTGGAAAACAAAGGCTTCGTGCGTGAAGGCTATGCGCGCGAATATCTTTGCATCAACGGCACCTGGCAGGATCACTTGCTGTATGCGCGATTGCAGGATGACCCCAAGTCCTAACCACTGACCCAAGTCTTAACCACTGACCCAAGTCTTAACCACTGACCCAAGTCTTAACCACTGACCCAGGCTTAACCACGCCGGTTAAGCCGCCTTGGGATAGCCACGGTTAGTTTGGTATATAGGTCAAGGGCATCGCGTCCTGTTCTCGGAATTGGGGCACCAGTTTGGCGATGAGTTGGGGGAATGCAGCGGGACATACACCTCAGGCGTTGGTGCGATCAGGGGTCGGTCGCGACAGTGCTTTCGCTCGCGCTTTTGGCGTCAGGCTGCTCCGCGGGCGGCGGCGGCCTCGGCGCGCCCGCCGCAACGGCGCCTAGTGCTTCAGCACCGTCGAGTTCGCCCTCGCTCAGTCAAAAGATTTCGAACTTCTTCTCAGGATCGACGGCAAATTCCAAACAAGCCGTCGCCGGCGCGCAGACTGAATTCAACTGCCCCCTCATCGATATCCGGCAGGGCGCCTCTACGCTGACTATCGGCCCCGGCGGCGACAACGCAGCGATGTCGCTGAAATATCAGGGCGTGTTCGTGCGCGCTGCGCGCGAATGCTCCGCCGTGGGCGGCAACATGGTGATGAGGGTTGGCGTCGAAGGACGCATCATCGTCGGTCCGGCGGGCGGTCCCGGCAACGTCGATGTGCCCTTGCGCATCGCCGTGGTCAGCGAAACCACCGCGAGCTCGAAAACGATCGTCACCAAGCTCGTTCACATCCCGGTCACTGTCACGTCCGCGACCGAAAATCCAACCTTCACGCACATCGAAGAGGGTTTGAGTTTTCCGATGCCGTCGGCGGCTGACCTGGACAATTATATCGTCTATATCGGCTTCGATCCTCTGGCCGCCGAAGAGCAAAGCGCGCACAAGCCAAAGGCGAAGTCGAAAGCAAAGCCGAAATCAAGACCGACGGCGAGCACAGGATGATTAGAGCGGGATGCATTTAGGTCAGGGCATAACCTGCGTTTCGAAAATAGTTGGCGCATTCGTCGGAGGTGAACGCTCCGAGGAGTTGGGCGACTGCCGCGCAGAGCGCTTCGGCGGTGCGCGCGGCGGCTTTGCGCAGTAGGTGCTTGAGTTTGGCAAAGACCTGTTCGATCGGGTTCAGGTCGGGCGAATATTTTGGCAAGAAGATCAGCTTGGCGCCGGCGGCGCGGATGTGGCGACGCACGGCTTTGCCCTTGTGGCTGCCCAGATTGTCCATGATGACGATGTCGCCGGGACCCAGCGTCGGGGCGAGGACCTTTTCGACATAAGTTTGAAAGCTCTCGCCGTCGATCGGACCGTCCAGCAGCCATGGCGCATCGATCCGGTCGTGGCGCAGCGCCGCCAGGAACGTCGTTGTGGTCCAATGACCGTGCGGCACCTTGGCCGGAAGCCTGATGCCAAGCGGCGCCCAACCGCGCAGCGCCGCCATGTTGGTCTTGGTCCAGGTCTCGTCGATGAAGACCAGACGTTCAGGCTCGACCTTGTTCTGATACTTGACCCACTGCGCCCGCCGCCGCGCCACGTCGGG
This sequence comes from uncultured Alphaproteobacteria bacterium, assembly GCA_963759705.1. Taxonomy (GTDB): domain Bacteria; phylum Pseudomonadota; class Alphaproteobacteria; order Rhizobiales; family Xanthobacteraceae; genus BOG-931. Next base: position 153,042 of record CAVXAK010000019.1, on the reverse strand, counting down.
ACGATCGCGTTCGCCAGCCACCACGGTTTTTTTTGAAGCTCAGCTTCTCGGCGTGGACGAAGCTCCAGACCGTCCGGTAATCAACCTTGAGGCCGCGCTCGGCAAGTTCGGCCACCAGCCCGCGCAACGTGAAGTCTCGCTCCTGCGTCCGCCCCAGCAGCCAGGCACGATGTTCGCCCGAAATCGACTTCGGCCTGTGGCCGCCCATCTGGCCCGGCGTAACGCTGCCGGTCTCGCGAAAGCGCCGCACCCAGTTGATCGCCGTGCTGATACCCACGCCGAATTGCGCCGCCGCCCGGCGGCACGACATGCCGCCAGTCTCAACCGCCGCAACCACCCGCTCGCGAAGATCGACAGAATAAGGCTTGCCCATCCATGCTGGCCTCCCTTCCCAGCCAGCAGGTTGAATCAGATCAAGCCTGATTTGGGAATCCCTAATCGATTCAGCCTATAATCATCCCGCTCTAGACGATTGTGTATCGCACGCCGCCGGAACGGCGAGCATAAGCGGCCCAAAGCCCGTCAATCAATTTCATCCCAAGCAAATTTTCTGGTCAATTCAATTTGCTTTTGACGTCTTCGATGCCCTTGACGAGCAGATCCTCGGCGACTTTGCCCTTGGCGGCGCCTGCGAGAATCTTTTCGGCCGCAGCAACGGCGGCGTCGGCAGCGGCGGAGCGCACGTCAGAAAGCGCTTGCGCCTCGGCCTGAGCGATCTTCGCCTCGGCCATTTTGGTGCGGCGCGCGACGAAGTCCTCCATCCTCGTCTTGGCCTCAACGGCAAGGCGTTCGGCTTCCGCCTTGGCGCTAGCGATAATGGCCTCAGCCTCGCTTTCGGCCTCGCGCCCTTTGCGTTCGAATTCGGCGAGCAGCGCCTGCGCTTCGTTTCTGAGGCGTACCGCCTCGTCGAGCTCGGCCTTGATGCGTGTCCCGCGCTGATCGAGGACTTCGATGAGCTTGCGGTGCACGCCGAGATAGGCGAGCAGGCCGAGGAAAATGATCAGGCCGAGCGCAACCCAGTTTTCGGTTTCTTGCAGGGCTTCAAACATCGGCCAACCCTCACCGCTTAGTCAGAAGATCGCCGACGGCGGCGGCAACTTCATGGTCGGCGGGCGCCTTGCCAATCAGACGCTCGACGATAGCGGACGCGGTTTCTGCCGCAATGGTCCCGACATTGCCCATGGCGGACGTGCGGGTCGCGACGATCGATTGTTCGGCGACCACGAGCCGTTCGTGCAGCTGCGCCTCAAGCCGTTTATTGGTCGCCTCGGCCTCTGCGGCCTGCTGCTCGCGCGTGGCGTTGGCGATGCCCTGCGCCCGGCTGCGGGCGTCAGCGAGCGCCTTCTCGTAGGCGGCATGGGCGGCGTCCGACTGCTCCTTGAAGCGTTGCGCCGCAGCAAGGTCGTCGGCGATATGCTTGCTCCGCCCCGCGAGGATCGAACCGATGCGCGGTAACGCCACCTTCGACATCAGCACATAAAGCAGCGCAAAGGTCACCGTCAGCCAAACGAGCTGCGAGGCAAAGGTTTCCTTCTGAAACGGCGGAAACGCGCCGTGTTCGCTGGGAACCTCGGTATGCGCGGTCGGTTCGGCCATTGTGGTTACTTCTGGCGATCGCTTAGAGAGCGAACAGCAGCAGCAGCGCAATGAGCAGCGAGAAGATGCCGAGCGCTTCGGTGATGGCGAACCCGAAGATCAAGTTGCCGAACTGGCCCTGCGCCGCAGACGGATTGCGCAGCGCCGCCGCGAGGTAGTTGCCGAAGATGATGCCGACGCCGACACCGGCGCCGCCCATACCGATACAGGCAATGCCTGCTCCAATGTATTTCGCCGCAACAGGATCCATGAGGGAACTCCTTTTCGAGGTTTCGTTTGGTGTTAGGGCGTCTCAGTGGCCCGGGTGTATCGCATCGTTGAGATAGATGCAGGTGAGAATGGCGAACACGTAGGCTTGCAGGAACGCCACCAAAAGCTCGAGCGCGGTGAGCATGACGACCAGCGCGAGCGGCAGCGTCGCACCGAGCCAGCCGATTGCACCGGCACTCCCGAGCATGATGATGAAGCCGGCAAAGACCTGAAGGGTGATGTGTCCCGCGAGCATGTTGGCGAACAAACGCACGCTGTGGGAAATCGGGCGCGACACGAACGACAGAATCTCAATCACCACGATCGCAGGGAGGATGTAGACTGGTACGCCCTTTGGAACAAACAGATTGAAGAAGTGCAAACCGTTGCGCCAAAAACCGTAGATCACGACAATGAAGAAAACGAGTAAGGCAAAGGTTGCCGTAATGATGATCTGGCTTGTCACCGTGAAGGAGTAGGGAATTAGTCCAATCACGTTGGCGAACAGGATGAACATGAACAACGTGAACACGAAGGGGAAAAACCTCATCCCTTCGGTTCCGGCCGAAGCTCGGACAGTGTTGGCGACAAATTCGTAGGACATCTCGGCGACAGACTGAAAGCGGCCCGGCACCAGCGCTCGGCGAGACGTCGCGCCGATCATCAGCGTCGAAACGGCAGCGACGACGATGAACATGAAGAGCGCGGAATTGGTAAAGGCGATCTCACGCCCCGCCATTGTACCAATGCTGAAAAGCTTGCTGATCTGGAACTGATGGATCGGATCGATCGTCATGGTTTGGTCACCGTCAGGCGCTGCAAGTGCACCATCAGTCTTCTCGCTTCCCCGAGGGGCCGTCGTCCGGCATGCCGCCCGTCACGACGCCGGCCGAACGCATCACATTAAGCACGCCTGCGGCAAAGCCGAGCAGGAGAAACACAATGAGCCCCCACGGCGAAATCCCGAGCAAGCGGTCGATGATCCAGCCGAGGCCGGCCCCGACCACAACGCCTGCAACGAGTTCGCTTGAGAGCCGAAAGCCCTTGGCGTAGCCGGAAGCAGTCGTTGCCCGATCCTCGTCACTGCCATCCGCGGGCTGACCTGCACGTTCGCGTGCGTGGCCGAGCCCCTCGCCTAGCCGCTGGAGTTCGCGGAAAGAGCGGCTTCGTCGGTATGCTGGTTGTCGCGGTTGCCATTTCCGCGCGCGCCGTCGCTCATGCTTTCGACACTCGCGGCTTGCGGCGATCGCGGCACGCCCGCCCCCTGAAGCCGCGCGGACCATAATAACTCGATTTTGCCAAGTCAAGAAATGCGCCATCGATCCTAATCCTTTGAAACGACAGGAGATATGGGCTGCGTCCAGCCTTCGCGGGAAGCGCGATTGTGCGCTGCACGGGCTTATTTCCAATAATACGCCCGCCGCTTCGGACATTGCATTCCGGAGATTTGCCGCACAATTTACCGAAATAGCGTGGATGATGGGAGTTGTCCGCAACTTCGGCGTTCAGACACGCGGGGAGATGATCATGATCGGCAGGTGTATTGTTGTCGCCGCTGCCATCAGCGCTGCACTTTCTCTCGTCACGCCCGCTTTTGCCGACGACACGGCGCCCGGAAGCGACGGCGGCCGCTACACCTTCAACAAAGTGGCGGACGGCTTCCTGAGGCTCGACATCCAAACCGGGGACGTGTCGGTGTGCAGCCAGCGGACGGTGGGCTGGGCATGCTTGGCGGCTCCCGATGATCGGGCCGTGCTGGAAAGTCAGATTGCCCGCCTGCGCAGCGAAAACGCGGCTCTGAAAAAGGACATCCTGTCGCGCGGTCTGCCATTGCCTGCGGGTGCCGCGCCGGAGCCACCTGCCGCGTCCCGCAGCGAACCGACGCTGCGGCTGCCCGACAATGCCGACGTCGATCGTATGATGGCTTTCGTCGGCCGCGTATGGCAGCGCTTCGTTGACGCCATCGCGCGGGCGCAAAAGCAAGTGCTGAACAAAAGTTGATTGGCTCTGCGTACCTTGCCGCATTTGTCCCCTATCCACACGGCAAAGGTAGAAACGATCACGACCGCTACGCTATCGGTTGAAACCTCGGGCGAAGACTTCGTCGACATCACACGCGAGGTCGCTCACTTTCTCGACAAAATCAAAGCGCGCACCGGCATGGTTTGTCTTTATCTGAAGCACACGTCGGCCTCGCTCGTCATTCAGGAAAATGCCGACCCTGACGTTCGCACCGACCTCGTCACCGCGCTCCAACGCATCGCCCCTGAAGACGCCGGATGGGTGCACGATGTGGAGGGGCCCGACGACATGCCGGCCCACATCAAATCCATGCTCAACGGGGTCTCGCTGCAGGTGCCTGTCAACGGCGGCAGAATGGGTCTTGGCACGTGGCAGGGAATTTATCTCGCGGAGCACCGCATGCAGCCGCATCACCGCGAGGTCACGCTGCAATTTCTCGGATCGTGCGATAGCGCTTGACTTGCAATCGAAATTGCGCTCGTCCGCGTGCAACTTACACCACCCCGGCTCCGCATGCGCTTGCATGGCCCTTTCCCAGGACAAAGCGGACAAGACCTCGGATTGACGAGACTTGGATTGAAAAGACTTGAGTTGACAAGACCTGGGTTGACAGGACTTGGGCTAATGAGTGGACCCCGCCTACGGAACAGACGTAAAATCATCGACAAGCGGTCAAGTCTCCGAGGCGCGCGAGGGCTAGGGCTTTTCATTGAGCGAGACGGAATTCTATCACCTGGTGATTGCCGACGATCATCCGCTGTTCCGCGGGGCGCTGCGTGAAGCGGTCGAAGGATTATTTGGCCGCATCGAGGTTGGCGAGGCCGGCACGTTCGAAGAAGTAACCGAGCTTCTCGAGCGGGACGGCGACACCGACCTGATCCTGCTCGATCTGAGCATGCCGGGCGCGCGCGGCTTTTCCGGGCTGATGTATCTGCGCGCGCAATATCCCGGCTTGCCTATCGTCGTCGTCTCCGCCAACGACGATCCCGCGGTGATCCGGCGCTGCATGGAGTTCGGCGCGTCCGGTTTCATTCCAAAAACACTGGGTATCGACGCCATGCGCCAGGCCATCGCGCACGTCCTGCGAGGCGAGGTCTGGACGCCCCCCGATGTCGATCTCGCACGCGACGCCGACACCGATACGGCAGCGATGATTGCGCGGCTCTCCAGCCTCACGCCGCAACAGGTCCGTGTCCTCATGATGCTGTCTGGCGGATTGCTGAACAAACAGATCGCCTACGAGCTCGGCGTGTCCGAAGCGACAGTGAAAGCGCACGTCTCAGCGATCTTGCAAAAACTCGGCGTCGAAAGCCGCACTCAGGCGGTCATTGCGGCGGGCAAGATCGAAGCCGGCCAATGGCCCCATCTGCCGCACCGCGAAAGCTAAAGCATCACTCCGCCGCGATGCGTTGCACCCGCCATTGCGTGATGAGTGCGCGCAGCGAAGCGGGCTTGATGGGTTTGTTGAGGAAATGGACGCCTTCGCTCCTGGCTTCTTCGCGCACGGGAGCGGTGCGATCGGCGGTAATCAGGATCGCCGGAACATGACGGCCCAGACGCCGGCGAAGTTCCGCAATCGCGACGAGACCGTTGCCACTGTCGAGATGATAGTCGACCAGAAGGCCATCCGGCTCGAGGCCGCTCGCATCCATCGCCGCGAGCGCGTCGGCGAGATTCGCAGCCGTCAGCACGCGGCAACCCCAGCCGCCAAGTAACGTCTCCATGCCGTCGAGAATCGCCCGCTCATTATCGATGCATAGCACGCTCGTTCCCGTGAGCCGCCCGGCTGCCAGCTTGGGAATGGCCTGAACGGCCGGTGCGCCCGCAATCGTCGCCGCGCGCGGGACTTCAACCGAGAAGCGCGAACCACGGCCAACGCTGGATTTCACCGCAACGTCGCAATCGAGCACGCGAGCGATCCGTTCAACGATCGAGAGGCCAAGCCCAACGCCGCGCGCGACCCTTGCTCCCTGGTCGAGCCGATGGAATTCCTTGAATACCGCACGGCGCTTTGCATGCGGTATGCCGATGCCGGTGTCGTAGACGTCGACGCGCAGCCGCGGACCGCAGCGCCGGCAGCCGATCAGCACGCTGCCCGATGGCGTGTATTTGATGGCGTTGGAGACCAGGTTTTGGAGGAGCCGCCGCAGCAGCCGCCGGTCCGAGCGCACTGCAAGCGAGCACGGCATGAAGACGAGGTTGAGTCCCTTCTCGCGCGCGACCGGCGCAAATTCCACCTCTAATCGCTGCAATAACTCGGCGATCGGAAAATCGGCCATTTCCGGCTTCATCGCGCCGGTATCGAGCCGCGAAATATCCAAAAGTGCGGTGAAAATCTCCTCGACCGCTTCGAGCGAGGCGTCGATGTTGTGCACGAGATCGAGATCGCCGTCCTCGCCCGAACGCTGGCGCTCGATCAGGCTCGTCACGTAAAGCCGGGCAGCGTTGAGTGGTTGCAGGATGTCGTGGCTGGCTGCCGCGACGAAACGCGTCTTCGAGACGTTGGCTTCGTCGGCTTCGGCCTTCGCTCGTTCGAGTTCGGCGTTGAGCCTAGTCAGTTCGCGGGTGCGCTCGCGCACGCGGCGCTCCAAGGTCGCGTTGGCGCGCTCAAGGGCCTCTGCGGCCTTCACGCTCGGCGTAATGTCGGTGAAGGTCGTGACCAGACCGCCGTCCGGCATGCGGTTCGCCCTTACTTCGACCACCAGCCCGCGTTCTGCGAAGCGTTCCAGAAACGGCTCAACGTCGGAGGTATACTTGGCGATGCGCTCGGCGATCGCCTCCTCGACGTCCTTGCCATCCTCGGCGTTGTGCTGCGCGATGTAGCGAAGAATCTCGTCGAGCACGATGCCAACGCGAGTGAGACCGTGTGGCAGATCCAAGATTTCGCCGAACTGCCGGTTCCAGCAGATCAGATTGAGTTCTTTGTCGAAAACAGCGATGCCCTGGCCGACGTGATCGAGCGCGTGTTGCAAAATCTCACGGTTGTAGTGGATCGCCGCGTTGGCGTCGTCGAGAAGCTTGAGCGCGTCCTTGGTCGAAACCGTGCGCTTGCGCAACAGCAACGACAGCACGAGGCGCGAGGACGCCGCCCCGATGGCCGAGGCTAGAAGGTATTCACCGTATTGTAGCAACTGAAAGTCCGCGTCGGCCTGCGGCTCGAGACTCATCCGCCGCGACGTGGCGAAGCTCGCGAACGATTCACACGTGCGTTCCTCGCCCAGATAGCGCGCCACCGTAGCGGTAAGCTCTTCGACCGTGACCGACGCGCGACGTAACCGGAAGCTCGGCGCCATCGGTGCCAGCGTCGATGGAACGAACAAATCGGCCTGCATGCGTTCGATCGCGGTTGGCCGGCGGCTCAGTGAGCAAGCGATATAGAAAACGATATTGACCACGAGGCTGAGCAGGACGCCGTGAACGAGCGGCGACAGTTCGATGCCGAACAGCGCTTGCGGGCGCAGGAAGGCGAGGCCCCAGGGTCCGTCGGTCAGAATCCTCTCGCCGACGATGCCGGCATCCGAAATGCTCGGCAACAGCAGCGTATATCCCCAGACCAGAATCCCCGCCGTCATGCCGGCAATCGCACCGCGCGCGGTGCCGCGTCGCCAGATCAGACCGCCCAAAAAAGCCGGCGCGAACTGCGCGATGGCGGCAAAAGACAGAAGCCCGATCGCGGCGAGTTGCGCTTCGCCGGCCGAGCGATAGTAGATGTACGCCAGCAGAAGAATCACGAAGATCGCGATACGCCGCGTGGTGAGCAGCCGCGCGCTGGCGTCGGTCGGTTCAACTGTGAGCGTCGCTCGCCGATTCAGCAGAAGCGGGATGACGAGGTCGTTCGACACCATGATCGCCAGCGCAACCGATTCCACGATGACCATGGCGGTCGCGGCCGAGAGACCACCAACGAATGCAATCAGGGTAAAGAGGTCGGAATGGGCACTGAGCGGCAATGCCAGCACGAACATGTCGCTGTCAACGCGACCGGCTGGGAACGTGAGCATGCCAGCCGTCGCGATCGGCAGTACGAACAGATTGATGAGCACCAGGTAGGCCGGGAATAGCCAAGCCGCGCGCCGGATTTCGGCCTCGCTATGGTTCTCAACGACAGTGACATGGAATTGCCGCGGCAAGAGAATGATCGCGAACAGCGATAACGTCGTCATCGCGCAGAAGCCTGCAAGCGGCGGAACGCGCGTCAGAATCGCTGCGGTGTTCGGCTGCGCCATGGCGCGCGCAAACAGGCTAAACGGGCCGCCAAACATGGCGAACGTCACGAATATGCCGACCGCGAGAAACGCAACGAGCTTGACGATCGACTCTGTGGCGATCGCCAGCATCAGCCCATCCTGGTGCTCAGTGGCGTCGGTGTGACGGGTGCCGAACAAGACCGCGAAGGCCGCCATAAAAAGCGCAACAAACAACGCACTGTCGCCGAGCATGGGCTGCATGACGCCGCCCGGTGACGCCTGCGCCAGTATGGTACCGACCGAAGCGGATACGGCTTTGAGCTGCAGCGCGATATACGGAATCATGCCGACAATCGCGATCAAGGCGACCGTTGCCGCGACCGCCTGGCTTTTGCCGTAGCGCGCCGCGATCAGGTCGGCGATCGAAGAGATGTTTTGTCCTTTGGCGAGCCGGACGATGCGGATAATGAAGGGATATGCCAGACCGACCATCAGCATCGGACCGATGTAGATGGTCAGGAAGTCAAAGCCGGTGCGCGAAGCAAGCCCGACCGAGCCGAAGAACGTCCATGATGTGCAATAGATCGCCAACGAAAGCGGATAGATCAAAAGACGCGACCTGCTGCCGCGCGCAAGCTCCCGCATCCGATCGCCGTAACTCGCGACCAGAAACAGGAAGCCGATATAGGCCAGCGCGATGGTGACGACGACCCAGCCTTGAAGCATGACCTCCCTCGCGGCAACACGCGGCTGTTTCGGGCCTTTCAGCGCGGTTCTTCCGAAGTCACCACAGTCTACCCGGCCTGTCTATCAGATGCGAGCGGCCGCAAAGAAAGTTATTCTTAACGGCGGCACGCTTTCCGAAGGTAATTTCGGGTCGCCGCACGGCGCCTCGAACAGCGGTCATCGTTCGTCATGAACGCCGGTGATGCGTGATCCGCGCCGCCATCATTTGACGGCGCTCTCGTCAGGGCGCATTCATGTCGGATCGATGCTCCCTGCTCTTCCCCCGCGACGTACGCTCATTGAGATCGCCGAGACGCTCCTGATCGGGCTCGCCGGCGGACTCACGCTCACATTCTTTGGCTTTCCCGCTGGGCTGGTGTCAGGCTCGGTGCTGGCGGTGGCGACCGCAGCCATCCTTGGACGTCCAGTCAAGGTTCCGCTTGCGCTCGCTCGTGTTTGCTATGTGACGATCGGCATCCTGCTCGGCACAGTCGTGACACCTGAAACGCTCCGAGGCGTGACGACCTGGCCGGCGAGCGTCGCGATCCTCTGCGTCTCATCGATTTGCATGATCGTGGCGACCACGACCTATTTGCGCGTCGTGCACCGCTGGGATCCGCTTTCGGCCCTGATGGGCGCCAGCCCCGGCTCGATGGCGCAAGTGATCGCGCTATCGACAGAGCTTGGCGCCGAACTCCGTGCCATCGCCATCGTGCAGACCGTACGCGTGCTGCTTTTGGTCTTGGGCCTCCCGAACGGACTGGCGCTGTTCGGCCTCGTCGCGCCGGCCATCCCGGTCGCGCGGGGGCCCGTTGGCGGCTCTTCGCTGCCGGAGATGATTGTGCTCGTCGTCGTGTCGACGATCGTCGCGATCGCGGCACTGAGATCACGATTTCCCGGTGGACTGCTGTTCGGCGCCATGGCCGGCTCCGCGGTCTTGCACGGCACCGGTTTCATGCACGCCGTCCTGCCGTGGTGGATCGGCAGCACGTCGGTCATCGTGCTTGGTTCCGTCGTTGGATCGCGATTCGCCAACACGACCTTTCGGACGCTGGTCGGTTATCTCGGGGCGGCCTTTGGTTCATCGGCGGTATCGATGGCGGTCGCGACCGTCTTCGTGTTGATCGTAACTCATTTGTTTTCGTTCCCGATCGCCAACGTGGTCATCGCCTTCTCACCGGGTGCGCAGGATACGATGATGGTCCTTGCGCTCGCGCTCCATCTCGATCCGGTCTATGTGGGCGCCCATCACCTTGCGCGCTTTCTGGTCGTCACCTTTTCGGTGGCCGCCGGTGCGCGCCGCATCGCACGGCAAAAGTCCGCACCGGGCGATCGGAGCCAGACGGAACAGATCAAAATCGAAAGCTGATCACTCGGCGGCGAGCGCGCGCTCCTTGAGCGGCAGATCCGAGACGATGCCAGACATCGACAAGAGCTTCGGCGAGCGCGTCGATCAGTGCGTCCTCGTGATAAGGACTTGGCGTGATGCGCAGCCGTTCGGTGCCTTTGGGCACCGTCGGATAGTTGATCGGCTGAATGTAGATGCCGTGCTCGGACAGCAGCAGATCGCTTGCCTCCTTGCACCGCTCGGGATCGCCGACGAAAACTGGAACAATGTGTGTCGGGCTCGCCATCACCGGCAGCCGGGCCGCGGTCAGAACGGCCTTAGTGCGCGCCGCCCGGTCCTGATGACGCTCTCGCTCCCAAGTTGAGGTCTTGAGGTGCCGGATGGCGGCGGTCGCTGCGGCACAGACCGACGGCGGCAGCGCGGTGGTGAAGATGAAGCCGGGCGCATAGGAACGCACCGCGTCGATCAGCGCTGCCGAGCCCGCGATGTAGCCGCCGAGGCAGCCGAACGCTTTGGCAAGCGTGCCCTCCACCACGTCGATGCGATCGACGGCCTCGTCGCGCTCGCTGATGCCGCCGCCGCGCGCACCATACATGCCGACCGCATGGACCTCGTCCACATAGGTCATCGCACCGTAACGCTCGGCAAGATCGCAAATCGCATTCACGGAGGCGACATCACCGTCCATCGAATAGAGACTCTCGAACACGATCAGCTTTGGTCGCGCCGGGTCGGCCATGGCGAGCAGTTCTTCAAGATGCGCCATGTCGTTGTGGCGGAAAATCTGCTTCTCGCAATGCGCCTGACGGACGCCCTCGATCATCGAATTGTGGTTCCACGCATCGGACAGAATCAAACAATTCGGCATCAGCCGGGCGAGCGTAGAGATGCCGGTCTCGTTGGAAACGTAGCCGGAAGTGAAGACGAGGGCGGCTTCTTTGCGGTGCAGATCGGCAAGCTCGCGCTCAAGCTCGACCAACGGGTGATTATTACCGGCTATGTTGCGGGTTCCTCCGGCTCCGGTGCCCATGCGCGTCGCCGTCTCGACCATGGCGCCGATCACCTTGGGGTGCTGTCCCATGCCGAGATAGTCGTTCGAGCACCAGATTACGACGTTGCGGGGGCCGTCCGGGGAATGCCAGATCGCATGGGGAAAGCGGCCCGCGATCCGCTCCAGGTCGGCAAAGACGCGATAGCGCCGCTCGGTCCGCAGCTTTGACAGCGCATCAGTAAAATACGCTTGGTAATCGCTGCGATAATTGGTCCGATAATTCATGAGGCAACTTCCCGGCAGGCTTCGTCGGTGGTTTGGCCCGTACTTCTTCCGACGGCTTTGGCCCCGCTTGGGACCGTAGTGACTCGACACACTGGAACCTGGCTATTTCTAGAAGCGTTCCAGGGTGTTTGTCGAGGCCGTATAACGGCGGTTGGTTGCCGCGGCATTGACACGGATCAACCGGGCACTAACGCCTGACGGCCCCGCCCATCCGCTGCTGGGAAACGGTCAACGCCTGCCGGCCTTCGAGCAATCCTTTGCCGGCGAGCCACGGACTCCAGGGACTGGGCGGCACCAGCCCTTCGGTGACCGAGACGGGGACGATCCGGCCATCGTCAGTAATGCGGCCGATCATGACCGGTTTGTAGAGGTGGTGGGTCTCGGCATCCATCTGCACCGAGAAGCCGCTGGGCGCGGTAATTCTTCTACCGCCCAGCGCCTCACGCACCTTGTCGACGGCGGTCGAGCCGGCGGCGTCAACCGCCGCCACCCAGAGATGGAAACCGATCCAGGTCGCCTCCATCGGATCGCTGGTCACCGCATCGGGCCTTCCCGTGAACCGGCGCCACTCGGCGATGAACGCGCGGTTTTCGGGAGTGTCGAAGGTCTGCAGGTAATTCCACGCGACGTAATGTCCACTGACGTTCGAACGCCTCAGAGCAGGAAGCTCCGACTCGTTGATCGAGAGCGACATGACCGGGATCGCATCCGCGCCCAGTCCTTGATTAGCCAGTTCACGAAAGAAGTGCACATTTGCGTCACCGCTGATCGTTGCGACGATTGCAGTGCGACCGCCCTTGGCGAAGCGGCGGATCTCTTCGACGACGTCGCGCCAGTCGGTGCGTCCGAACGCGGTATAGCGCTCGGCCACATTCGTGATTTTCTGACTGGCCAGATAGCCTTTGAGGATGGCGTTGGTGATCCGCGGATAGATGTAATCCGTGCCGACCAGAAAAAAGCGCTGGATGCCACGATCGCGCAAAAAGTTGACCGCCGGAATGGCCTGCTGCGGCGGCGTCGCTCCGGTGTAGAAGATATTCCGCGACGCTTCCTCGCCTTCATATTGGCTCGGATAGAACAACAGCGCATTTTCACGCTCGACGATCGGCAGGGCTTCCTTCCGCGAGGCCGAACTCCAGCAGCCGAATATCGCCGCCACTTTGTCGTCCTTGATGAGCTTGCGCGCGAGTTCCGCGTAAGCCTTGGTGTCGGATCTCGGGTTGACGATCACCGGCTCGATCGGCCGGCCGAGCAAGCCCCCACGGGCGTTCTGCTGCTCGATCATCATGACCAAGAGCTCCTGCAAGGGACGCTCGCTTGCGGTCATGGTGCCGGACAATGAATGCAGAATACCGATCTTGATCGATCCATATTCGAGATCGGTAAAATAGCGGGTGACCGCATCTGCCAGCCATTGCGAGCGGCCCAGCAGATCCTTGGCACTGGTCAGAACGCTGGTGCCCGCCTCCTCGACCCTGCCCGCAATCGTCGATATCTGCGGGAGCACGCTGGCAACGGTATCGGCGACCCGCTCGGCGCGGTTACCGATGCGATCAATCTCCGAGGCCTGATGATCGAGAATACCGCTGAGCTGCCGATGGGTATCGCTCATCATCGTCACGCTCGACGAAACGCCCGCGATCGCCCCCACCGTTTCGTTCACGGCGTGCTGAATGTCGTGAATCTGCGCGCCGATGTCGCCCGTGGCCTTGGCGGTCTGCTGCGCAAGCGTCTTGACCTCGGCAGCGACGACGGCGAACCCCTTGCCCGCCGCGCCGGCGCGCGCCGCTTCGATAGTCGCATTGAGCGCGAGCAGCGAGGTCTGCGAGGCGATTGTTTCAATCAGCTTGACCACCATGCCGATGCGGTCGGCGGCCGCAGCGAGGCTTCGGACGGTGCGATCGGTGCGCGTCAGGTCGCCAATCGTACGGTCGGTCGCGTCCTTGGCAACGCGCAGCTTCGGTTTTGGACTGTTCGATCAGAGCGAGCAATTCGCGCGCGGCATCCGCGACTGCGGCCACGTCGCGGCTCGCCATCGTAGCGGCCTCGATCGCCTGTGCGGTGCGTTCGCGCGTATCCTCATTGCGCGCGCCGAGATCGGCGGCGGTAACGCGGATTTCCTCACCCGCCGTTTGGAAGACGCCGATAAGCTTGTCGGCAGTGTTACGAAAGCGCTGGGTGAAGAAGCTGCGGCCGTCATGGCGGAGCCGCGTCTCAGCCTCCCGGCTACGGTGATCGACCGCGAGCGCGTCGGCGTCGATCAGCACTTGCCGCATCGTCTCAGCCGCGGCGGCACTGTCGGCCAGCGCTCCACTGCCGATCCGTTCCGGCAGCGCGGCATAGCGGTCGCCACGGGCGATCTGTGCGATCGGGTTGGCGACGGCGCGCAATGTCCGTTCGCAAGACCAAGCGGCTGCAATCGCGCCGACGAACGCCGCGGCAACGCCGAGAAGCACACTCCCCGAAAATCCAGTCACAAGGGCCGAGGCCACCGAGGCGCAGAGCACCGGGAGAAGAATCCATGCCGGCAAATAGCTTTTGTGAAAACTGGTAGCCATTCGGAATTTGACGGCACTTTGCGCAGGTAAAAATTCTGGAGAACTTGTTCGAAATTGCGCATATTCGATTACCAAAACCTTTCCCGATACTGCGCTGCAACGCATGAATTATTGGCGCTTCGCTTAAAATCTATGCGGCTTTCACATCATCGAGTCGACGTTGAATCGGATATAACAAAAAAATGTCAGAGCAACCCACGGCCGGCCTGGCGCACGGGCTCACCAACTACGGCGATCGCGATTTCTCCCGATACCTGCGCCGCTCCTTCGCCCAATCCATGGGTTATTCGCGCGCATTCCTCGACAAACCCGTCATCGGCATCGCCTACACGGCGTCGGACTTCAACAATTGTCATCGCCATTTTCCCGAACTGTTGGCAGCGGTGAAGCGCGGCGTCCTCGCCTCGGGCGCGCTGCCGCTCGAATTTCCGACGATCTCGCTCGGCGAAGTTTTCCTGAGCCCGACCAGCCTGAAATTCCGCAACCTCATGGCGATGGACACTGAGGAAATGATCCGCGCGCAGCCGATGGATGCCGTCATCCTCATGGGCGGCTGCGATAAGACCGTGCCGGCGCAACTCATGGGCGCGGTGTCCGCTGACTTGCCCGCCGTCGCCCTTGTCGCCGGGCCGATGATGACCGGCCGGCACCGCGGCGAGCGGCTCGGCGCGTGTACCGATTGCCGGCGCTTCTGGGCGCGCTACCGGGCCGGCGATATCGACACCGAAGAGATTTCCGCAGTCGAAGGCCAGCTTGCGGTCACGGCCGGCACCTGCGCGGTGATGGGCACCGCCTCGACGATGGCGTGCCTCGCCGAGGCGCTCGGTCTCAGTCTTCCTGGCACCGCCGCGATTCCCGCCGTGCACGCCGATCGCCTGCGTGCCGCCGAGGCGACCGGCGCCGCTGCGGTCAAGCTGATCGGCTCCCCGAATACGCCGGCTCGGCTGATCAATGAAAAGTCGGTCGAGAACGCCTTGCGCGTGCTGCTCGCACTCGGTGGTTCGACCAATGCGATCATTCATCTCACCGCGATCGCCGGCCGCGCCGGCGTGAAAGTTTCGCTTGAGCAACTCAACGCACTCTCCGAATCGACACCCGTTCTCGTTAATCTCAAGCCGGTCGGTAACGGCTACATGGAAGATTTCTATGCAGCCGGCGCCATGGGCGCGCTGCTGCGTGAATTGAAGCCGCTCCTGCATCTCGACTGCATGACGGTGACCGGCGAAACGCTGGCCGAGCGGCTCGCCGACGAAGACGGAAGCTACGTCGACCGCTCGATCATTGCGTCGCTCGCAAAACCACTCGAGCCGGTCGGCGGCCTCGTCGCGCTGTTCGGCAATCTCGCGCCGAAGGGCGCCATCCTCAAGCGTTCGGCCGCCGACGCCAATCTTTTCGAACACGAAGGCCGAGCCGTGGTGTTCTCTTCGCTCACCGATCTTGCCGCGCGGATCGACGATCCGGCGCTCGATGTGGAGCCGCAAGACATGCTGGTGCTGCAGAACGCCGGGCCGCACGCGCCGGAGTGCATGCCGGAAGCGGGTTACCTGCCCATTCCGAAAAAACTTGCGCAATGCGGCGTCAAGGACATGGTGCGCATTTCCGATGCCCGCATGAGCGGCACCGCCTTCGGCACCATTGTGCTGCACGTTACGCCGGACGCCGCGTCCGGTGGACCGCTCGGCCTCGTTCGCAACGGCGACCGTATTCGGCTCTCGGTCAAACAACGCCTCATCGAACTCTTGGTCGACGACGCTGAACTGAAAAAGCGCGCCGCCGCAGCGTCGCCTCCGCCCGCAAAGCCCGAACGCGGCTATGCCAAATTATTCGCCGAGCAAATCCTCGGCGCCGACGAAGGCTGCGATTTTGCTTTTCTAAAGCCGCCTGAATGATTCTTCCGCATTGTCATTCCCCGCAAAGGGGCACCACCCCGTGCTGGTTTCCCGCCGAGACGACACGGGCTGCTCACGAACGACTGGATCATCCGCCTTCGCGGATGATGACAATGCGGCAGATCAATCACCCCTTGGCCACCGCGATCTCCAGCGGGAAATCGTCGACCACTTCGTGGCCGGCATCGGTGACGATGAACGTGTGGCCGAGGAAAATTCCGAACAAGCCGTCCGGCGTGATCGGGTTGGGCTCAGCCATGATGACCATACCGGGCTTCAAAACTTCCTCGAATTTTTCCGCGGACACATGCTCGGCGACAACGTGCGGCTTGTCGGTGACAAGGTCGATGCCGTGCACCTGGGTCGGCCGCGACTGGTAGCCTTTATCGCGGAAGAATTTGCTGGCTTGCCGCATGTTCTCCGCAGGCTTGCCCGGGGCGATTTCGGCGACGATGCGCTTGTAGCCGGGCAGCGTGATCTCGTTCCAGAACTTCTTCACCATTTCGGTCGGCTCGCCGACACAGATGGGCGAGCCGATCTGCGCGGTGTAGCCGCGGTAGCCGGCGGCCAGCTCCATGTTGATAATATCGCCGTGCTGCAGCACGCGGCCGGACGGACGCGGATTGCCGAAGATCATTGCCGGGTTCGCCATCGGCGTCGAGCCGATGATCAAAAAATCGATGTCGCCGCCGCCTTCGAGGATAGCGGCGCCGGCGGCGGCGCGCAGCTCGTATTCCTTCACACCCGGACGTGCACGCGCCACCATCGCCTCCATGGCATTCTGGCACAGCACGCCGGCCTTGCGGATGCAGTCGAGTTCCTCGGCGCTGTGGATCGAAAGCAGTTCGTGCAGGAATCCGCTGGTGAAGACCAATTCAGCGCCGGGCAGATTATCGCGCAATACGTTGTATTGGTTCACCGGCATGTAGTCGCTGTGCCGCGGGTCGATCTCCATAAGGCCGATGCGGCCGCGCTCGAGTTTGAGCTCGCGGATGCGCTCGACCATCACGTCGGCGTAGCGCCCGCTGCGGCTGTGGCGCACGTCCTTCACGGCGATCTCGACTTGGCGGCGAACCGCTTCGGCGTGGGTGCCGCCCATCGAATAGATCATGGTCGGCTCGCCTTCGAGCGGCACCAGCACATAGCTCGCAAGCGCGTGCCATTCCCAGTGGCCGGTCAGCCACAGCATGCCGCCGCCGAAGCTCCAGTGACTTGGTCCACCGGGAACGATGAGAACGTCGAGTTTGTGCTCGCGCATCTTGGCGCGCAGCGCCCGGTAGCGGCGATCGTATTCCGCCTTCGAGAACTGCTCCCAGACCGCATCGCGATAATACGGCGTGTCGCGCATGTTGGCGAACGGCAGCGACTGGTCGAGCTTGGTACGCACGATCTCCCACGGCTGCGGGCCGATGCGCGGCGGTCTGACGATGTTCATGGGCGATCCTCGGAAGTTTCGTATTTGGGGCGATCAGGAGGCTCTTCCTATAGCAGCGCATCAACCCGAGCGAAATCTGGAAAAATGACCATCGGATTAAAGGTCTATTGCTGGATCGATTGGACGACGCGACGTATGGCGAATGTGAAGAATCAGAAGCTCGTCACCCGCTATGCGGTAGAAAATAACATAAGGATAGCGCAGCACCGGCATCCGTCGATGCCCGGCATTATCGACGAGCGGACCAATCTGCGGAAAGAAACTAAGCGCGTCGATCGAGGATTTGATCGCTCCCAGCACCCTCTGGGCAGCCGGAGAACTACGTTCGAGAACGTAAGCGCTTATTATTTCCAGGTCACGAAGCGCCCGCGGCGCAAAGACCACATTCATAGGCCATGCGCGCGCCAAAACGAATCGATGACATCCGGCGGTACGCGCTCACCGCGCGCGATTTCAGCTTCGGCTTCGGCAATCGCTGCCGCTTCGTCCGGTGTCAGCGGCGTTGGGGCGCCGTCCGCAAGGGCGAGCATCAGTCGCGCCAGATCATCCTGGGTCTCGGGCGGCAATTGACTAATAGCAGCAATCGCCTTCTCGACGAGCTTAGTCACAATATCCCTCCAAAAGTCGAATATAGCCCGTTCTTAGCTTCCGGTAACCCGCCCTTCGACCTACCCGACCTGTGACCTCATTCCGTGCATTTGCCGATGGTCACGCGGCCGCCGGCGGCCTGAACGGCTTCGGCGGCGAGCTTCACGTTGGTGACCTGATCGACCGTCGGTTTCTTCGCCGCGTCGATATAGCCGTTCGCGACATTGTTATCGGTCGTCCATTGCGTCCGCTCGGAATTGAAGCCTTCGTTCACCGACCAGATGCAATGATCGGTCTCGACCTTCCACGCGTATTCCACGGCCTCTTTGGGCTTGCCGGTCGCCTTCATCATGATCGGTACGACCTTCGCCTCGTCACGGTAGATTGTGCGATTGGCTTCGATCATCGCTGCGACGGTGTCGACCATGAGGGCGTGATCGCGCGCGATCCAGTCGGTCGCAGCACCATAGGCGTTGAACATGTAATTGGGCAGCAGGTCGGAAAGCTGGACGAGAGCGTGCAGACCGGCGTTTTTCTGTTGCGCCAGAAAAACGTCTTCCGGGTGCAAGGCCACGCCGTCGATCTGTCCCGCAACCAATCCCGGCAACCGGGCGGCGGTGGCAGCAGAAATGAATTGCGCGTCGTCGACCGTAAGGCCTGCGCTCTTCAACACCTCGCGGCCCATCACCCAATTGAAGCTTCCGACGCCGCCGCCCGCAGCGCTCAGCCGCTTGCCCTTGAGGTCCGCGGCGGTCTTTATGCTTGCGCCAACCACATAGGCCTGCGGCATGCGCGGCGCCAAACCCCAGATCTGCTGCACCTTGACGCCGTGGCCGACTGCGATAGCGCTGACGGAAACCAGCGCGGTGCCCTGCGCAGCCGCCGCCTTCGCCGCCGGCGACTCGCCGCCGTCGAATTGGATGATGGACGCGTCGATGCAGTGTTTGGCGAAGTAACCAAGGTCCTGGGCGACGTAAGGCGAAGTGTGGACCACATTCGGCGGCGCCACGGAGACGCCGATATTGATCTTGCGCATGGTCGCGCACGGGGTCTGGGCCGAAGCCCCGCTCGCACCGAACGCCAGCAGCAGACAAGCCGCGGCGAGCAGCCGATCTGTTCGTATCGAGCCTCGCATCATCGTCCTCCCGTTATCTCGTCTCGATCTCGCTTCTCAATCGTGACCGCGCGATGCCGTCCAAGGCGCCACCTGCAGTTCCAAGACACGCAGCAGCGCCGTCAACGTCACGCCCAGCAATCCAAGCGTCACGATCGGCACGAACATCTTGTCGACCTGATAGGTCGAAGCGGTGCGCACGATCAGATAGCCTATACCCGAAATGGCGGTGTAAAGGTCGGCCAGCACCATGCCGATCAGTCCGCGGCCGACGGCGAGGCGCAATCCGGTTACGATGAACGGCAGCGCACCCGGCAGCACGATGTTGGTCCACAACTGCCGCTCGCTCGCCCGGAACGCGCGCCCGACCTCGATCAGCTTGGGGTCGACATTCTTGACGCCCTGGTGCGTGTTGATCGCCATCGGAAAAAAGGCGAACAGAAAAAGAATGATGACCTTCGCTGTGGTCTCAAATCCCGCCCACAGCACGATCAACGGCACCAGCGCCACGCTCGGGATCGAATAGAGAAACGTGATATAGCCGCCGAAGGCGACGTCGAGGACCCAGTAGCGCGCCAGCAGAAGCCCCACGGCGATGCCGACGATGGCCGCAAGCGTCAGCCCGATCGCCAACACCACGAGGCTGGGCCACAAGTAGGTCCATAGCTCGCCGCTCTTGATCATTTCGACGGCCGCGACCGCGATGGCGCTGGGCGTGGTGAACAACGAAGGATCGACGCGGGCGCCGAAAATCTGCCAGATCGTGAGCACGGCCGCGAGCGACACAAGGCGGATGGCGATGACGAGCAGTTGCCGGTTGCGCCTGCGCTCGACAGCGACTTTCCGAACGAGCGCGGCCTCTGCAGCGCCGTCGGTCACCGCTCCACCGGTCTGAATCGAAATACTCATGCCGCCACCCGTGTTGGTCGACCGGCATTCAACTCGTGCCAAATGTGCGCGCGCAGTTCAGCGTAGCGGGGATCGGCGCGCACCACTTCGACGTCGCGCGGCCGGCCGAACGGCAGATCAATGATCTCCTTAATGCGGCCCGGCCGAGCGCTCATCACTGCAATCCGGTCGCCGAGCAGAATGGCCTCGTCGATCGAGTGCGTGATGAAGACCATCGTCTTTTTTTCCTCGGGACGCTCCATGATGCGCAGCAGTTCCTCCTGGAGGATCTCGCGGGTCTGCGCATCGAGCGAGGCAAACGGCTCGTCCATCAAGAGGATCGCCGGATTGATCGCCAGTGCCCGAACAAGGCCGACGCGCTGCTGCATGCCGCCCGAAAGCTGATACGGATAGCTCTTTTCGAATCCGGCGAGCCCGACCAGCTCGAGGTAATGCTCGACACGCGGCCGGATCACCGCAGCCGGCGCGCCGGCGATCGCAAGCCCGAACGCCGCATTGTCGTAGACGGTCTTCCACGGCAGCAGGCCGAAGTGCTGGAACACCATGGCGACGCCTTCGGGCGGTCCTTTGACCGGTCGGCCTCCGATCAGCATCCGGCCGCCGCTCAGATCGGCAAGCCCGGCGATGCAGCGCAGCAGCGTCGTCTTGCCGCAACCGCTGGGGCCGACGATACACAGGGTTTCGCGGTCGCGCACCGCGAGATCGAGCTGGCGGAATGCGGTCACGGCGCCGTCGAGAAAGAGCTTGCTGGCGTTTTCCGCCGAGATTGCAGGCTCTTTGGGCTGCTCAACTGCAAGCATTGTATAGCCGCTGCGTTTCCTCTGAAGCGCCAATAGAGTTGAGCGCGCGGCGGTGTCAAGGCACGCCGCGCTGCGATGCGGCTACAAGCGTTTATGCGGCGGTCAGATTGCCGTACTTTTTCAGATTCTTTTTCTGCTTGTCGTTGCGCGGCTGAAGCTTGAACAGCCTGGCGGCGTTGCCGCCGAGGATGTTTTGCTTGGCCTTCTCGTTGAGGAACGGCAGGTCGTAAATCGACGACGGCAGATCGAAATCCCAATGCGGGTAG
The DNA here is from genome assembly GCA_963759705.1 of uncultured Alphaproteobacteria bacterium. Lineage (GTDB taxonomy): Bacteria > Pseudomonadota > Alphaproteobacteria > Rhizobiales > Xanthobacteraceae > BOG-931. Next base: position 132,079 of record CAVXAK010000019.1, on the reverse strand, counting down.
TCCGACGCATAGAGCAATTGCGTCTCCGCCTTCATCATCCGGAACGTGCATTCCATGGCACCGAAGTCCCGCACCTCCATCGGCTGCGATGAATAATACATGTCGCGCATATAGTCCGACGGCAGTTTCTTCAGGAGCGGCGCTTCGGACGGCCGCAGCATGTATTCGTGGTCGAGCCGCTGCATCAGGAACGGCAACCAAGCGAGGCCCGATTCCATCCAGATGACCGGCAGCTTGGGAAACCGCTCGCCCATGCCGTTGATGACCCAGTTGCTCAGATGCAGGACGTTGTACCAAGTGAAACCGAGGGCGTGCGCAGTGAGGAAGCGATTGCAGCTCTGGAAGGTCGTTTCGCTCCAATTGGTAGCCGAGTGGAACGCCAGCACCAGACCGCGCTCCTCCATCGCCCGGTAGAGATTCATGTAGGCGTCGTCGTAGACGCCCATGGTCGGACGCACCGTCGTGACCATGAAGCCGCCGACGTGCTTGCGGTCGCCGAACGCCTCGACATGGCGCAGCGACGCTGCCGGATCGCGGAACGGCAGGCACAGCATCGAGAAGAAACGGCCGCCGGCTTCCGGCAGGACCTTTTCGGTCAGCCAGCGGTTGTAGGCCCAGCACAGCTCGGATTCCATTTCCTTTTGCGGATGCAGTCCGATGCTGAGCATGCCGGTCGGAAACAGGCAGGCGTAGTCGACGCTCATGGCGTCCATCCAGCGATGGCCGAGTTCGACGTCGCGCATCTTGCCGCCATTCGTTTTTTCGCTTTTGCGCAGCGGATAGCGGGTGACACGGCCGCCCATGTCCTGGAAGCCGACGCGGCTTGAGCCGATGGTGCTGCGGCCATCGCGGCCGCCCGACAAGGTAAGCTGCTTGAAGACATCGTTCTGCATGAACGGCAGCCACTCGCTGTAGCTCTCGTTCTCGTAGTGATGCGCGTCGACATCGACGATCAGCATGTCGTCAAACTTGTTTTTGTGCGCCTGCTTTCTGGCGTGTGCCAGAAGCCGGCTGGTGTTGAGTTCCTCGATGGTGACGCGGCGACCGCGATCGGCAATAAGATCCATCTATTTTCTCCTGGTGCTTCCCCGGCGGCTGGCATCCGCCCGCTATAGGCTAATCCGGCGTTACCCGATGTTTCTTCGAGACGTTCGGCGTGTTTGCGCAGGATTTCATATCACAGAAATCCATGCCATGGCGGCCGGGAGCATTCTGTTGCCCGCATAGCTCCCTCCAACCGCGATGCCGGACGCGCGGCAATTCTAGTCCCTTGCCGCTGGGGCGGTAGCCGCGAGGTGACAAAATGCTCCAGTCGCCAGAGGCGGGGCTCCTAAACGGGCGGCCGAACCGGATGTACCAAGGCAGGGCGTAAGGCGGACATGGGACGGACATGGGCGAAGGCCGCTTTCGACCCAACCCCTATCGCACGGCGCCTATTTTTGCTTCTTCCGGATGGGTGGCCAGACGAGGTATAATAAGAAGTCGTCTGCTTTAAGGGAGGCAATGATACGACGTCAGTTCGTCGCCAAGCTGGTTGGAGCAGAGACGCCCTCAACAAGTAGCCACTCAATCTAGTCAGGGGTTATCACCATGCCAACAGTTGGAATTTTGCACAGCGGCAGGACCGGTAAGCATGACGCGGAGATCAGTGCGCTCACCAACAAGATCGATAAAAAAGCTGGCACCACCATTCTCCCGCCCGTTTATGGAAACGATGATCTCGAAACACTACGGAAGCATGCGGACGATTTGATCAACAAGCACAAGGTTGACGTGTTCGTCGCGGCCGGCGGCACCCGTTGTGCCGAGGATGCAAAGAAGCAAACCTCCGGAAAGAATATACCGGTGGTTTTCACGAGCGTTGATGATTCGTTTGTTCCCGGCTCAAACATGACCGGGATATATGCGCACACCTCCAAGCTCGACCCGACAAGATTAAGACTGCTGCACGAGCTCTTGCCTGCTGAAAGGGATATCGGCGCGCTCATAGCATCTCGTCCCAATCCGAGTGACCTAAAAGGCGCCGCCTCCGTGCTAGGTCTGAATCTAGAACTCCGTGGACGTTACTGGGGGTAACAAATCAACATTCCACGCAGTGTTCCAGAAATGGAGAGACAGCGGGATCAAAGGAGTGATAGTCACCGCCAACCCCTTCTTCTATGATTTCCGTCGGGACATCGTTGACGTCGCGACAATTCCGGCGATTTATCAATGGCGCGAGTTCGCAGAATTGGGCGGCCTCATGAGCTACGGGACAAAGCTGACGGAAGCTTATGAGCTGGCCGGTCTTTACGTGAACAGCGTTATGCATGGCGCCGCTCCCAAGGACCTGCCGGTCGTGTCGCTGACCAACTTCGAGTTGATCATTAACATCAGGACCGCGAAAAGCTTAGACATCACCGTTCCGGATACATTGCTCGCCCGCGCCGATAGAATTGTTGTATGATGTACGAAGTGATGTCGGCCATTCGCTGGAGGCGGGAATGGGGAGACCGCGCCTCGTAATTGTTTGCGGCGTTCCCGGATCGGGAAAGTCGACATTTGCGATTCGCGCGGCTGATCGATGGGGAGCCGTCAGGTTTGCGTCCGAGACTTTTGCGGAAGAGTTAGGTTCCGATGCTCGAACCGCCTCGGGCGATTTGAGCAGACAAGCAATAGCCTACGCATACGCTGCGATGGGAGCCGCCGTGACGAACGCTCTTATGGAAAATAAGCAGACTATTGCTGTAGGATCATTTAGATCTGAAGAACTACGTGAGCGCTTTCGCGATATTGCAAAAAATGTTGGTGCAAGCGCAACAATACTTCGTATTGTTTGCTCCGCTGACACGGCTGCCGCGCGTGTGCGCGCGCGACTTGCACTCGGAGAGCGCGGTCCGACTCAGGAAGCGATATCCCAGATCGATGCTGAACTAGATAGAGCAAGCGACATCGAAATCGTATTGACCAACAATCTGTCTTTGGACAATTTTTATCAAAAGGTTGACGCTGTAATGCGCATTCTTAACTGGAGTTCCGAGAATGATGCATCCATTGCCGATATCACACGGCGACTGGAACAACTCGGGATCAACGGGCTTGCGGGCGGTGCCAATTTCATGGAGGCGAAATCTCGCGGCGAGAGCGATTGATGATTGGCCAATGCGGGGGCGAAGGTAGCGCACAATGCGTTCAAGAGGTCGATCGATGATGAATCTCAGACAAATGGCGCTTATGTCGGTCGTTGCATCCGAGGTGTTCACATCGTCGCTGCCGGTGCTCGCGCAGCATTCGACGGTGCCCGTCATCGGGTTTCTCACCACCGCCTCGGAGGCTTCTCGGGGCAATGACCAGTTGATGGCCTTTCATGCCGGACTTGAGGAGGCCGGCTTCGCTGAAGGCCAGAACCTCCGGATCGAATATCGTTGGGCAAATGATGATTACGCTCGGCTGCGTTTGCTGGCTGCGGAATTGGTTGGCCTGCGGGTACCCGTAATCGTCGCAGCCGGTGGTCATGTATCGGCGCTCGTAGCACACGAGGCCACCAAGGAGATACCGATTGTCTTCACGACGGTGACCGACCCGGTCAAAGATGGACTTGTCGAGAGCTTGAACAAGCCTGGTGGAAACACGACTGGAACCGCAGGGCTTACGTCCGAACTCGATCCTAAGCGGCTGGAGTTTCTACACGCAATGAAACCCTCGGCCACATTGATCGGTGTTCTCGTCAATCCCAACCGTCCGGGGGTTGAAGGCCAATCGAGAGAACTGCGCGCGGCTGCGGATAAGTTGAATTTGAAACTCGAAATCCAGAAGGCGACATCGGATCAGGAAATTAGCAAAGCCTTTCAGGTGTTCGCATCGCCGCGGGTGGATGCACTCATTGTTACGGCTGACCCGCTCTTCAACAACCACCGCACACAAGTGCTTTCCCTGGCCGCCAAGTATTCGTTTCCAGCGATCTACCAATGGCGCGAATTCGCGGCGGCCGGCGGCCTGATGAGCTATGGTCCCAGCATCACGGAAGCTTATCATCACGCAGGGGTGGACGCAGGGCTCATTCTCAAGGGCGCAAAACCCGCCGATATCCCGGTTGTGCAACCGGTCCGATTCCAACTGGTCATCAACCTAAAGACTGCGAGGACGCTTTCCCTGGATATCCCACAGGCGCTGCTCACCACCGCAGACGAAGTGATCGAGTAGGCAGTTGCTGACGCTGCGTTAAGCACGTGCGGGGGGATTCTTGCGCGAAGCAAAGCCGCGGCCGCGGTATCGGCAGCGCGAAATTTGCCGATGATGCAAATTCTCAAAATAGCTGGTGCTGCCGGTCAGGATTGAACTGACGACCTCTCCCTTACCAAGGGATCAACTCATAATAAAATCAATAGCTTATGTGACATATTAGCGGCGTTAGCGGCACTTGCCGACCGATCCCACGGCCCTATCGGGCGCGTCAGTAGGTCGAACCTCCGTGGCGACGCGGATTTCCTGACAACAACCTTGCACCTTTTGCGTCGCAATGCGCCGCATTTGTTACGCTCAGGAGGTTCGATCATGCGTATGGACACACCCGTCGCCAACGGCGACCCAACGCTGGCCGCGTTGATACCGGAAGGCGTCACCCTGGACCACATCATCGCGCTGTTCCACGACGCCCATCCGGTAATTGGGGTACAGCTTCTCAGCAGACGCCCGGGTGCGACCAACCCGGCGAACCTTGCGCCCCCGGAGTTGGCCGAATTCATCAAGTACGTGTTGGCGGCGCTAAAGTCGGCCGGGATCAGAGACCCCGCCGCCGCGCTTGCATATAAAGTGAGGCTCGAGGCCGAAGCGGCTGCCGCCATACTCGGGTCTTCGGCCGCGATTGGGGATGTCGCGCCCGAACGGAAATCCGACGGGCATGCCCCGGTCACGATGGAGAACCACTTATCGACGATCTCCGATGCATCGACACCGCGGCCGGTGGCACAAATCATTGCATACGGGACGACGAAAGCCGGGAACGAGCGGCAGTCTGACAAGCCGGCCACGAATATCGTGCCGCGGACGATTGCCAATCCTCAAGCGAGCACTCCTGCGACGGCCGCTGCTGGCGACGAGATCGTTATCAACGACCGACACCTTCTCGGGGGATGTCCCGCCGTTTGTTGAACATTGAGAAGCGGTCGGTGCCGAGTTTCAAGTTACGCGGCGTTGGCTTGGCGAGCAAGAACGCCACGTGAGTTTTTGTTTTGGTGAGCTTCGAGAGCAGCACGTAACACGGGAAGTTGCTTGTACGCCTTCAGTCGTCGGAAGCCTTTGGCGGCTTCCTGCATTGCGGCTGCGGTCCAGCGCATCGCCATCGATGCCGAGCGCCATCGCTTCACGTTGCGGCAGACGCGCCGTACCGTGCCCATCATATTCTCGATGATGTTGGTACAGGCGAGTGAGCGCCGTAGCTCCGTTGGCAAACGAAGCCGCGTGACGGTCAGAATTTCGTCGATACCTTCCAGGATCGAGCTGGAGACCCCGGACCAGTCTCGTTCGAGACGTTGTGCGAGGTTACGGATCAGCCTTTCGGCTTTGTCGGCGTCGTCCATCTCCCATGCTTGTCGCAACACACGCCGAACCGAGGCGTGCAGTGATTTGGGCAATCGTTCCATGATGTTGCGGGCCTTGTGGACCTGACAGCGCTGGATCGCCGCGGCAGCGCCGAAGGTTCGGCGGATCGCCTTGGACAGTGCCTTGGCACCGTCGATGATGAAGAGCCGCGGTACCGCCGGGTCGAGCCCGCGCTCAACGAGATTGTCGATGAGCGCCTGCGCAGTCGCGGCGTTCTCCGTCGCACCCTCGGCGAGGCCGAGCGGATGCTTGTCGCCCTTCGCGTCGACACCGATCGCCGCGACCAGGATCAAATCGTCGTCCATGTGAATGCCGTCGATCTGGATCACCAGCAAATCGAGGCCGGAGAGATCGCACGCCATCCACTCCTTCATGCGTGCCGCCGATAGCGCCACGAAGCGGCGGGAGACCGCCGATTTCGATAGACCTGCCCCCGCCGGCGCCGGAACGTCTCCCTCGGGCAAACGAACCGATCGGGCAAACTTACGCGTCGCGACGTTGATCAGCATCTGGTTCATGGACCATTTGCCGAGCCAGTCCTGCGCAACAGCGGCCTCCCAGCTTGGCACAGCCAGTTCCTTCCCGTCGAAGCCGCGAAGCCTTGGCCGCTCGATCTCAACCTTGCCGCCGTGGAAGCCGATCTTGCCCCTCGTTCTCCCCCACCGATGCGCCCGCCGCAAATGGCCTCGCGCATGGTGGGGCCCGCAGATCGATTGTGCGTCGTGATCCATCATCTCGCCAAGCGCCTCCATGCCGGAAGCCAGGCAAAACAACTCAAAGCTCGCCGCAATATTCGAAAGGGCTTCGAGCTTCAGCGCTCTCGTCGGGATGGCAGTCGATGTAGTAGCTTGGTTCATGGCGTTGCTCTCCTTTGTGGAATCAGCACCCCGAGCCTATTGGCTCAAGGCGGGCAACGCCGCTTCTCCTATTTCAACATCAAGCGGGACAATTCCCCTTCTCGGCGAGCGTCGCGTTGCTAAAATGCTGGGCTGCAGCCTGCGGACGCTGCAACGCTCGCGCACGAAAGGGAAAGGCCCCGCGAGCACGAAGATAGGTCGCAAGGTATTTTATGAACTCAATGATTTGCAGGAATGGATAGATAGGGGAAAAATCCGGTAATGTCGACCGTCAGATATCGGCCGATGACGCAGTCTTCGGCATCGCTCGGCATTAACGCGCGTTGACACTGGTTTGTTGGCGTCACGACTCTAGGCGCGCTTCGGGCGCTATCTACGACCCATGGACTCTGGCTCGCGCTTCACCGTGCAATCGGGTGGCACTCTTGCTTTGGCACCGTCGCTGAGAAGCCAAAATACAGTACCGCTACGTGTCTCAAACCCTGCCGGCCGACGTCGCATTCGAGAAAGAGCCTGGAGCCTAAAACTTGACTTCCTCGCAAATTGTCGAACGACACTGCGCAAAGGCTGCCATTAGACCTGCCGCCACCTCTGCAATTCACGCGAACATCAACTCGATTGAGACTGATCCTATTGAATCCGCCAAATCAAATCTGTTCGACACGAGTAGCTGGCGTGAATTTTGCGACGTCACACTGACTTTGAAACATGGCCGCCAAGCCGACGGTAGCGGTTGGATAAAGATCGACCACTATCAATGCCGACAAGCTTTTCGGCATTTCATGAACCTCGTCAACAAAGCAGTGTATGGATCTGCATTTCGTCGTCACGGCAAACGCCTTCGCGTGTTGCCCGTACTTGAGAAAGGCGAGATCCGCGCTCGCTCATTACGTCGTTGGGAGCGTGCCACGTCAGGTCGATGGCATATCCATTGCGCCATAGAATTGCCGCCGCATTTCGATGCCTTTGCCCTCGAGACTTTAATCGGTGACTGTTGGGCGAAGGTCGAGTTGGGTCACCGTCGAATTCTTGTCCGCGACGGTGCAAACGCGGGCTGGATCAACTACATGCTGAAAGACCGTCAGAAATCCGAGTTCGACGGTTTACTTGACTGCGTAATAATAGAGTCTTTGCACAATCCAATGCTGACGCGTAGACGTTCGTTGGAATGAGACTCTTCGTGCAAAAGCCGGATAAGGCGGTTGGGTCAGCCAATCGCCTTGTTTTCCTCCTATGGCTGTCGCGCGCCACCCCGTAGCTCGCATCGCGCCGCCGGCGCCCACGATCATCAGCGCCTCGCGCGCGCGTGAGGGTAGAGAGATTGGTCAACACGACGGCGGAGCGTTTTTCACGACGGACCGTCACTCGTTGGGGCCGAGCCAAAACGATGGTCAATCACTTTTCGTCGAACTGATCAGCATGCGTAATAGCCAGCGTTGCGTCAACGCCCAAAAGGGCGCATCGTTAGAGATAAGACCAAGAAAATTTAGTTGGCTGCGCGGCAACGGGCGATGACCCGACCGTTTAGGGAGTGAGCCGGATCGGATATGCCGATCCATCGGAGGACGTCATGCGCAATAGGAGGAATAGCCGCGGCAATTCTGCGCCGCAAGTTGCCGGCAACGGTCTTATCGATCGCCGCGCGTTGCTCGGTCGCGGTGCGTTGATCGCCGGCGCAATGGGCGCGGGCGTTACAACCTCGCTCACTGGAGCTGACGCCGAACCGCTTCCGGTCGACCCGTGGAGCATGGAAATCGGGACTGCGATCCCGCCGTATGGGCAGCCGGCGAAATACGAAATGACGAAGGTGCTGCGCACGCTGACCAATCCGAAGAATGAGCCGCGCACCAGCCAGGCACGGACGCCACATCATCTCCTCAACGGCACTATCACGCCCGCCGGTTTGCATTTCGTGGTATCGCGCACCGGCTTCCCCGACATCGACCCCGACAAGCATCGTTTGGTGATTCACGGCCTGGTCAAACAGCCGCTGGTGTTTACGCTCGACGCATTGGCGCGCTATCCGATGGTGTCGCGCATACATTTCGTCGAGTGCGGCGGCAACAGCGCGCCGCTCTATAACAAGGACCCGGTGCAGGCCAACGTGCAGGCGATCCACGGCCTGCTCTCCTGCTCGGAGTGGACCGGGGTGCGCCTCTCCACGCTTCTTGAGGAGACCGGCATCGATCCGAAGGCGAAATGGCTTCTTGCCGAAGGCGCCGACGGGCCGAGCATGAATCGCTCAATTCCGATGACCAAAGCGCTCGATGACGCGATGATCGCGCTCTACCAAAATGGCGAACGCATTGCTCCGTCAAATGGCTATCCGATGCGGCTCTTGGTGCCCGGCTACGAAGGCAACATGAACGTGAAGTGGCTGCACCGGATTAAGCTGATCGAACAACCGGTCGAGGCGATCAACGAAACTCTGCAATACACTTATCGCGTGGCGGGACCGAAGATTTGGCAGTTCTTCTTCCCGATGGAGGTGAAATCCTTCATCACCCATCCGTCACCGGGGCTGACTTTGAAGGAGCCGGGCTTTTATGAAATCGCCGGCCTCGCCTATTCGGGCAATGGCCGCATTCGCAAGGTCCTGGTCTCTGCCGACGGCGGTAAGAGCTGGGCTGAGGCGGCGCTTGACGAACCGATTTCGACCAAGGCGCTGACCCGCTTCCGCATGCCGTGGCGCTGGGACGGTCAGCCGGTCGTGCTGCAAAGCAAAGCCTGGGATGAGGCCGGGAACTGGCAGCCGACGCGTGACGAGATGTTCGCCGTACGTGGCGCGCCTAAGGTGAACGTGCCCGTCACTGCCTTCCCGATGGGGCACATGAATGTCATCACGAGTTGGGCCATCGACGGCAAAGGGGAGGTCAAGCATGTCTATTCGTAAAAGCTCGCTTCTTCTCGTTGGTCTTGCGGTTGTGCTTGGCACGGCAACGGCCGTGGCGGATGACCGGCCTGGACTCGGCAAGCCCGTGACCGAGGCCGATCTCGCGCTGTGGGATATCAGCATCGGGCCCGACGGCGTCGGGTTACCGCCGGGAAGCGGCACGCCAGCCCAGGGCGCAGCGATCTTTGCGGAGAAATGTGAGCTCTGCCACGGCAAGGAGGGCAAGGGCGGCGTCGCCACCGCACTCGCCGGCTCAGGGCGTACTATGGCCAGCTATGTGCCCTATGCGACGACAATTTTCGACTTTACGCGACGCGCGATGCCGTGGACGGAGCCGAAGTCACTGAAGAACGATGAAGTCTACGCGCTCACGGCCTACATCCTCGCCCTCAATAAAATCATTGGCGACAGCGACGTGATGAATGCCGAAACCTTGCCGAAAGTGAAGCTCCCGAACCGCGACGGTTTCGTGAGCCGCTACCCCGAGAAGCATTGATGCGTCTTTGCCTCCCGGCCTGGAGCCGATCCGCGCATGTGCGCTGATCTCGCATTACCAAACAAAAAAAAATAGCATAGAAACTCGTGAAGACTTTATCGGCAACCCGTATCATCGGTATCGCTGCGGCGATCTGGTTCGTTGTCGGCTATGGTGCTTAAAAGAGGCAGCTATGGTAGCGATGCTTGCCAAAAACACGAGTCACTTATTCTCGCTTTGCTTGATTCCGCTGATCTGCGGTGTAGCAATATCGCGCGCGCAAAGCGCAGATGGACTTTATGAGAAAGCCAAGCTCGAAAAGACTGTGTCGCTCTATGGTGCGGGGCCATCGGACCCGTTCAAGCGCTGGATCGATGATTTCCAGAAAAAATACCCGGGCGTGACCGTCGCCTTCACCGGGGGCTTGAGCAATTTTCTCGACAAGAAGATCGATCAACAGCTCGCCGACAAGGCGATAGAAGCCGACGTCGGCATTTTCCAGACGATCCAGGATTTCGTGCGCTGGAAGAAGGCGGGCGCACTGATGCTGTTTAAGCCCGAAGGGTTCGAGGCGATCGATCCGGCGTTTAAGGACGAGGACGGCGCATTCACGACCGTGTCTGTCAACATGGTCACCTACGCTTACAATACTCAAGCTGTCGCCACGACTGACGTCCCCAAATCCGCGCTCGATTTCTTGAAGCCGATGTTTCGGGGGAAACTCATCACCACGGACCCGAGCGATGATGATGCCGGTTTGATGGCGTTCCACGCCATCGTCGAGAAGTACGGCTGGAGCTACATGGACAAGTACATGAATCAGAAGCCCCGCTTCACCCGCGACGGCCACGCCACTGTCTCGAACGCCGTCGCCGCTGGCGAGATGCTAGCAACGTTCGATTCGACCTCGACCACGCCTCGGCTCATCCGGGAAGGCAAGCCAATCCAGCTGGTGCTGTCGCAGAACGATCCGACGCCGTTGTTCCTGGTGTCAGGCGCTATATTCAAGGACGCGCCGCACCCGAACGCCGCAAAGCTCTTCCTTAACTGGTATCTCGCTCCCGAACAGCAGAGCCGCAACGGCGCCTTCTCGCCGCGTTCTGATGTGGCGCCACCAGCGGGCTGGCAGCCGCTCTCAACCTACAATCTCGACCGCGGCTTCCGGGCGCTACACTCGAACGAGGCTCGACTCGCTGAGTTGAAACAGCGGTTTGCTGGCTACGTTGCAAGCCACTAGGGCCAGAAGGCATCGTTAAGGGCTGCCGCGCAGCGCACATAAGGAGATCACAGGGTTCCCGCGAAACGGCGGGAAAATTTGTCCCTGCCGGGACGGTGGCTGTGGTGAGATCGTCCGATTTTTTGCCAACCTCCGAAGGGCGACCGCACTTTCGACATTGATCCACCGGCGTCGTCTTACGCCATCATAGGAGGGCAAGCCCCTGTCGCGGAGAGAACAGCGGCCCCGGCAAGGATGATCGTGGAGAAATTTCCAGACCCGGAATTGGAAAACAAAATCGGAAGCAGGGCGTCTACTCGCCCACCTGGCGTGTGTGTTCGATTCGCATTTCGTCCGGGATGCTGATCTTGGACAGGCGCACCAGCTTGGCGAACGCGCGATCGGCGAAAAGGTGCGGCAAGAGAGCAATGCGACCACGCTATTGATCGATGTATCGCCTCGCTTGATCCACCAATTCCTCCGGTGTTGCGACTAAAGCTTCGACCATCTTCTGCACCTCTTCGCCGCGTAACGGCTCTAGGGTGAGATTCCGCTGTTTGATGTCAGCCATGAATTCCGGGTCTTGCATCGTGGCCATGAATGCCTGACGCAGCGCCGCTGCACGTTCCGGCGGGATGTTGGGCTCGGCAACGATTGCGCGCCCGATCTCGGGGCCGCTGCCTAGCAGGCCGAGAATTTGTCGAGATCGCTCGTCGACCGCGAGGTCCAGGAGTCCAGGAGCGTCTGGTACTTCCGTGATCCGGTGCGCGCCCTGTGCATAAAGCACTCGGATCTTCCTTTCCATGAGCCAGTCCGGGTGATTGGTCTGGATGGCTTCCCAGGCCATACCACCGATCGCATCGGTCTCGCCGCGCATCATGGCGAGTGCCTGATCCGGGGAGCCGCGATATCCCTTGATCACCTTGATCTTCGTTCCAATCAGATCATTTAGCGCGGCCGGAATAAAGTTCGACGTATTGGATGCCACCGTGCCGGCCATCAGGATTTCTTTGTGCTTCGCCTCCTCGATAGTTTGTACAGGGGAGGTATGCCAAACGACCGATACGGTTGCTGTCGAAACGATACGACCGATCCAGACCAGCTTAATCGGGTCAAAATCGCCCGGACCGCCCAGCACCTTGCCAAGCGTCAGCGCGTCGAGAAATATGCCAAGCGAAGTGCCATCTTGCGGCGTGATCGTCGTCATGTATCCGGCCGCCGTAACACCGCTCCCTCCCAGCATACTTTTGATCACGATGGTTGGATTGCCCGGGATGTGGCGCGTAAAATATGGTGAAAACACCCGGGCATAGAGATCGTAGCCGCCGCCGGGCGGGAAACCGACCAGAAGGGTGATGGTCTTGCCGCGATAGAAATCGGCAACGGGGTCGGCCACGGCTGTGGCGTGCGCGAGCACCAACAGCAGAGACGCACAAACGAGACCTGGCAACGCCGTTCGGCTGATCAAAACGTTGTTTCCTCGTCTCTGTTCGTTGACATACTAAACTTTGAGCAACATCCTTGCAGTGCCGCTCAAAACCTTCTCCTTGTCGGCCGCGCCGAGGTCAAGCTGACGCACCAGGTCAAGGCCGCGCTGCTTGAGGGCGATCAGCATCGGCGAATCCGTACCGAAGATCAAACGGTCGGCGCCTACGGTATTGATCGCGCATTCGACCGCGGGTGCGTGGTAGCACACGGTGTCGAAGTAGATTCTCCGCAAATAATCGCTCGGCTTGCGTGTTATGTGCAGTGGAGGCCCGTAGGGTCCGAGGATCACCGGGTCATCGCGCAGTTCATAGGCATAGTCCATGCGCCCAATGATCTCGCAGATGCCGCCGCCGAGATGGCTCGCAACAAACTTGAGCTGCGGAAAATCTTCGAAAACTCCGTTCACAATCAGGCGCGCCAGCGCGAGGCAGCTGTCGAATGGACGGCCGACGCTCGACGCCAGCCGAAATTCCCGCATCCGCTCCTCGCCGAAGCCGAACCGGAATGTCGAGCTCGGTCGCGAGCTGAAAGAACGGACGGGCTTCCGCATCGTCGGGGAAGGCGCCGCGATGGCTCGAATTAATCAGCACGCCGCGCAGATCATTCTGCTGCACCGCGCGTTCGAGCTCCTTGAGATGCCGGTCACCGCCCCCCGGAATGGCGGTCGCAATCGCGATGATCTTGTCCTTATGCCGGTCGCGCAGCGACGCCAAATATTCGTTCGAGCCGCGGATGAACGACAGCGCTTCGTCGCGGGCAAATTTCTTAAGGTAGTGGCCTGAGTTCGAGATTACGCTAAGGTCTAGGCCGACCTCGTCGTGCAGCCGCAGCACGTTATCGATCGTGGCCGGGCAGCGGCCGCGATAGTGCGGTTCCGCCTGCTCTTCGGGCGAGTGCACGTGGGTATGCCAATCGATGATCATGGTCCTGCCATCGCAATGATAGATAGCGTGGAGTCCTCTGCGAGGTCATTCGCGGTTAGTCGCCGCTCGTCTTTGCAGCGATCGCAGAGTATGCGCACGAGCCGCTGCGCCATCACAGCGCGAACACAATACATAAGGAGCGTGATCGAGCAGCCTACCAAGTTTGAATTTGCAATCAACATCAAGACCGCCAGAGCTGCCGGTACGCGCCGACAAGGTGATCCATGGTCCCGAAGCGGTGGACCGCATTTCGACAACTGACTGTCGCTATCGGAGCGAAGCGGACATCGATGGATTTGGGCGCGCGCTGCATCTGTTGCGATTGACCCATTTCTGCCATTCCAGATGTTCATTTGCTGTGATGCACAATACCGCTCTGGCTGGTAGGGTGAGGCTTGCGGGGTCACATGAGACGACGAGAGTTCATCGCGTGGGTTGGCAGCGCGACGGCGTGGCCGCTGGTGGCGCGCGCGCAATCGGCCGATCGGATGCGCCGCATCGGCGTGCTTCTCGTCGCCGGTTCGGAAATCCTGGGTCCGTTCCAGCAAGCGCTTCGTGACCTTGGTTATATTGAAGGCAAGACTATTCAGATCGACATGCGATCGGCGGAAGGAAGGGCAAATCTCCTTCCCGAGCTGGCGGCGGAGCTGGTTCGCAGCAAAGTCGACGTGATCGTGGCTTCGCAGACACCGGCTATCATGGCGGCGAAGAACGCAACGCGCGACATCCCCATCGTAATGGCGCCGGCCGGCGATCCCCTTGCGTTAGGGTTCATCGCGAGCCTGGCACGGCCCGGTGGCAACATCACTGGATTATCTGCCGCCAACAATGAACTGGCGGCCAAAAGCCTCGAACTGATCCGGGAAATCATGCCAACGGCACGCCGCGTGGGCGTTCTGGGCAATGCCAGCGATCCGTTTGTGAAGTCCTTCCTAGAACACATTCAGCAGGCCGCCCCAATGGTGCGCCTTGAAGTCCAACCGATCATGATTCGCGGCGATGACGAGCTGGAAGGCGCCTTCGCAGCAATGGCGCGCGAACGATCTGACGCAGTCGTTGTTCAGTCCAGTCTTCCGGTCAAACTGACGGTCGATCTGGCGTTGAAATACCGACTGCCGTCGCTCTCGGCCCAAACAAGCGACGCGCACGCCGGACGCCTAGCGACGTACAGCGCGAGTTTTGCGGAGCGAAGCCGCCAGATCGCGGGCTATGTGGACAACATCCTCAAAGGCGCTAAGCCCTCCGATCTTCCGGTGCAGCAGCCCACGAAGTTCGAGATGGTCATCAATCTCAAAACCGCAAAGACGCTCGGCATGGTCATTTCGACTTCGCTGCTCGCGCGCGCCGATGAGGTAATCGAATGAAAATGCATTTGCCGCGGTGCGAGATGTCGCTCCTGGCCCCTTTCGATGTTCGCCGCGCTGCATCAAATTGGTAGCGATGGGGCGGAGCGGACGTGGCTGGCGCAGGCTCGAAACGTCGAGCGACATTGGCTGTGCATTGCGGCAATGGTTTTGATGCTGGTCTCAGACCTATCAAAGTACTCGTTTAAGCCGATAAGATGCTGTTCTCCTGAGCTTGGGGACCCACATGCAACGGCGCGAGTTCATCACGCTTCTCGGCGGCGCGGCGGCGGCGTGGCCGCTCACGGCGGGCGCGCAGCAGGCGAAGGTCTACACTCTCGGTGTCCTTACCTTACCGAACCCGGAGCCGTTCCTTAAGGCACTCCGCGAGGGCCTGGGCGACGCGGGCTACGTCGAGGGCGGCAATCTTCGCCTGGAGATACGCTCGGCTGCCGGCAGGCCCGATCTCCAGTTGGATAAGGCCGCCGAGCTGGTCCGCCTCAAGGTCGATCTGATCGTCACGTTCTTCACGCCGTCTGCATTGGCGGCGAAACAGGCGACGCGCGACATTCCGATCGTGATGGCGGGCGCGGGCGATCCGGTGGCGACCGGCCTCATCGCGAGCCTCGCCCGGCCGGGCGGCAACGTCACCGGCGAGTCGAGCGGGGGCGCAGAGGTGGCCGGCAAGAGTATCGAGCTGATCCGCGAACTCATTCCCGCCGTGCGCCGTGTCGGCGTGCTCGCCGACGAGAGCGATCCCTTCGCCAAGCCGTACGTGGCGCAGATAAGCCAAGCTGCCCGCAGCGTCGGCATGGAGGTGGAGCCCATCATAACCCGGCCAGGCCAACCGCTGGAATCGATATTCGTGACCCTGACCGGCAAACGACTAGACGGGCTCCTCATCCAGGGAAGCATCGCGCGTAAGGAAATGCTCGACTTGGCGATCAAACATCGCTTGCCGACATTGACGTCCACTCGGTTCGGGCCTCCACTCGGAGCGTTGGCGTCATACAGTTCGGATTATCTGGCGCTGGCTCGCCAGAGCGCAGTCTATATCGACAAGATCCTTAAGGGCGCCAAGCCGGCCGATCTGCCGGTCGCCTTTCCCACTAAGTTCTTATTGATCATCAACCTCAAGACCGCCAAGACGCTCGGAATCACCGTGTCGCCCACGCTGCTTGACCGCGCCGATGAGGTGATCGAATAGAGACTACTGTTCGCTGCGGCGCACTTTGGTCAGTTTTGGCCCGAAACGGTCGCGCCGACTGGTCGCGTTCGTGTCCGTTATCAGGGGCAGGCGGGGCAGAAATTGAAAATCACGTCATTTCTGGCGGGTCATTTGCTGTGGTGCACAACATAGCCGCCGATGGAGGTTGGCAGCGAGCGCATGATCGGCGCGGTGATCACTTATCTGGGCACAAGCA
Organism: uncultured Alphaproteobacteria bacterium; assembly: GCA_963759705.1. GTDB lineage: Bacteria > Pseudomonadota > Alphaproteobacteria > Rhizobiales > Xanthobacteraceae > BOG-931. The sequence continues at coordinate 115,880 of CAVXAK010000019.1, read as the reverse complement.
CGGAGTTAGACCCGCAGCGCATCGCGGTGATGGGCGCCAGCGCCGGCGGCTATTGGTCGGCGCTCGCGGGCTACACCGAACGCCAGCGCCTGCGCGCGGTGGTCGTGCGCGGCGGGCCTATCCATGGATATTTCCAGGCCGACTGGCAGCGCAAATCCTGGGGCACCAGTGAGTATCTGTTCGGTCTCAAGGAGGCGCGCAAGTTTGTCTATGGCTTCAAGGGGGGCGAGGACGACGCATTCCTCAAGAAGCTCGCGACCTTCTCGCTTGAGACGCGCGGAATTCTGAATCAGCCATCAGCGCCGATGCTGGTGGTGAACGGCGAGAAGGACAGCCAAGTCCCGATTGCCGACCTTTATCTTCTGCTACGCACCGGCACCCCGAAATTCGCCTGGATCAATCCCGAGGGCGGCCACACCGGGCGCTCGAAGGATTTTCCCGAGGACCGCATCACCGCGCAAGTCGTCGTGCCGTGGCTCGTTTCGATGCTGGGGCCCGCCGCGCCCACGCGATAGGGTGTTCGTCAAATTGATTCTATGCTGAGAAATCTGAGCAGCGATTCGCACGCCTGAGCGATCATCCAACATTCAACGAGGGGAACGATGCCAACGCTCGCAGTCCAACTGACAATTGGGGATTACGTAAAGTGGCGGCTAGGATTCGAACAAGCCAAACCGCTACGCGACAAGGCCGGTCTTACGAATGTGAAGGTGTACCGCAATCCTGACGACGCCAAAGAGGTTTTAGTCTGGAGCGAGGCCTCCGAGCTCGCAAAGGCGCGAGAGGCTTTAGCAGGCCAGGAAATCAGGAGCGCCATGCAACAGGCACGAGTTATTGGCTCCCCCAAAATTCATGTGATCCCATAGTGCCTAATTCTGGCTCGCTTCGGTCTTATCTGCCTTGCGCTTTTTTAAGATCGATCGACTTTCGGAGAGAAGCGGACAAGCACAAACCTGGGCGTTGATCATCTCAGTCAAGTTTTACCCGAAGCGTCATTTCAAGCGGTCGCGAATCTTATCAAGCCCTGCGTGCGCACATCCATCATCGAGCTTGGCGCCAGGCGCGCCAGCAGCGCCGATGGAGCCGATGACCTCGTCGCCAAGCTTGATCACTACGCCTCCGCCAAAGAACATGACATGCGGCAGCTTGGCGAGTGGCGCGATCGAATCCTCGCCTTTTGCGCGGTCGGCCAAGGCAAGCGTGTCGTTTTTGAACGATACGCTCGTATACGCCTTGTCATGCGCACTATCGAGAGAGTGGATACCAGCCCCGTCGCCGCGCACGACCACGATTGCCGTGCCGTCGGCGTCGAGTACAACCGCGGTTTCGTGGTAGCCCTGCTTGGCACAGGCTGCGACCGTCTCGCTCGCCGCTTCCACTGCAAGAGATGCGGGAATTCGATGCGTCAGCAATGTATCCGCCCAGCCTGTCGACGCACCGAATAATGCACCAGCGGCGATTACCGTTATTTTGTACGCGCATTTCATGATCTGGCTCCCTTGAGCGACATTTGCTGGATGATCTCCCAATCGGTGCGATCCTCTCAGTTTCCCGGCTCCCCTTCAACCTAGCTTCGAGGTGTCGATGGCCCCGTCGGTCCTTGTAACGGACTGACGATCCGATCGTCCTGAGACGCTATGAAGACAGGGCAGACATTCCCGCCGCGAGCTCAAATCCACGCGGTTGACGCAAAGCTGACTCTCACCGCCCCACGAATTGACGAGTAGCGAAAGGTGCATTCCCCCGTACTGTTTGCTGCCTCACACTGGACATGTGAAATATCGGTTCAGGCGACGATCGGCCTCAGTCCGGCTTGATGCCCGCGAACTTGACGACCTTGGCCCACTTCTGGTGTAGTCGGCAATGAATTTGCCAAACTCCGCTGGCGTCATTGATGCCGGCTAGAGGCCCCCAAGCCGGCAAGTCGCGCCTTGATCTTGGGATCAGCGACGGCTGCGTTGATCTCCGTGTTGAGCTTGTCGATTATTTCCGCGGAGTGTTCTGGGCGCACAATACCAATCCAACCGTCGCCTCGTAGCCCGGTACAAATTCTCGCCACTGCGGGGACGTTCGGCAAGGCCTCCACCCGGTTGCGCAGTGGTCACTGCGAGAAGGCGCAGCTTGCCGTCCTAATATTTTGATCACCTGCGGTCACGGTTGAAAATGCGCCTGCACTTGTCCGCCAATCAGATCGGCCAGAAAACTCGCTCGATAAGGCACGTGAACCAAATCGACGCCCGTCATCATCTTGAACAGCTCGTAGACAGATGGTTGGCGTACTGCCGATACCGGGAGATGCCATATTGATCTTGCCCGGATTAGCCTTGGCATAGGTGATGAACTCAGGGATTGCTTTCGCTGGAACTCCTGGATTGACTGCCAGGACAAAGGGCGCGCCGCTGATGATCGCGACCGGCACAACGTCGCGGACGAAATTGAAATTGAGGTTCGGGTAAAGCGTCGCGTTGATTGTGTTCGCGCCGCACGGCCACAAGCAGCGTGTAACCGTCTGCAGGCGCTCGACGACATCCTGGCAGCGATATAGCCTCCGGCGCCTGGTCGGTTCTCAACGATGAATTGCTGCTGGAGCCGTTCCGAAAGCCGTTGACCCATGAGGCGCGCGACGATGTCGGGCCCGCTGCTGGGGGAAATCCTACTACTATATGCACCGGCCGCGCCGGATAGATCGAGCGCCAACGCGACGCGAGGAAGAAGCGGGAGCGCGGCAGCGCCCGCGGCCAAATGCAAGAGTTTTCTGCGGGGAAGTTTCATGAAGGCGCTCCATGCGGTCGAATCTGTGTGAGATCATTCTGCCTTGATGCCGGCTGCTTTGATGATCGGCCACCATTTTTGGATTTCGGCCTTCTGATAGGCCGCCAGCGCCTCAGGAGTTTGTTGCTTGGGCGGCGGAATTTCAAAACCCTGGGCTTCTAGCTTCCGACGGACCTCTGCATCGGCCAATGTGCTCACGGCCGCACTATTGAGTTGGTTGATGATATTCTTTGGCGTCCCCCGCGGAGCAAATAGTCCTGCCCAGAGCGAAAAATTGAATCCGCGCAGTCCCGCCTCGTCCATCGTCGGGATTTCAGGCGCTGCCGGCATCCGTCTTTGAGTCGTCACGCCAAGGGCTTTCACGCTGCCGGCCCGTACGAAAGGCAGAGCGGTTGCGGTATTGCCGAAGGTCATGTCGATCTGTCCTGCCACAACGTCCTGCATCTCGGGGCCGGCGCCGCGATAGGCTACCAATTGAAATCGCGTGCCTGTTTCGTTTTGCAGCAGATAGCCGAGAAGATGGCCGGGGCTGCCAACGCCGACTGTGGCCATCGATGCCCTATCAGGATTGGCCCTAAGCCACGCGATGAGCCCCTGTAAATCGTGTGCTGGAATTTCTTTCTTTGCCACGAACAGCAGCGGAGCATCAGCGCACAGCACAATCGGCTCGAAGTCCTTCATCACGTCGTAGTCGAGCTTATAGGTGACAGCGTTCGCGACGTGAGTGTTCCAAATGCCGACGACCAGCGTGTATCCGTCTGGCTCCGCACGGGCGACACGGCCGGTACCGATGCTACCGGTCGCGCCACCGATGTTCTCAATGATGACGGATTGACCAAGCGACACCCGCATCCCCTCTGCGAGGACGCGTCCGATCACGTCAGTTAGCCCGCCCGGTGGAAAAGGCACGATCATAGTAATGGGCCGCGTCGGATAGGTCTGCGCTCTTGCAATCCGCGAGATGGCCGGAAGAGTGGCACCGCCCGCGGCTAGTCGCAGAAATCGACGGCGGGGAAATCCCATGGCACTGCTCCACGAGCTTGAACGGCGTCTGCAAATGCCGAAGCTATGCGCGAACAAATGATGATTTATTTTCGGTTTGCTTGCCCGCCGGAGGCACAATCGCTGCCTTTGATTTCACAGAACGTCGGCATGTTCCGCTGGCAACTCCAGGACTAAAGCTACGCTAATTGCATGGACGCGTGTAGAGGCAATGTCGCCTATTGTGGTCTCCGCAACTGCTGCAACGCAGCAACCTGGTCGCGATTTGGATGCAAAGCAGACGTGCCGTCTATAGAGCCGCACCGACGAGGCTGACACAAGGCGGAAGTGGAGCGGCCCATTCTGCTGCGATGCGAAGCACCGCATTTTTGCACTCGGACAATGTGGTAGAGTCGCGTCCTCAGCCTGAGGACAAAGCCTATGAGGCGACGGGAGTTCATATCGCTTATCGGCGGTGCGGCCGCTACGTGGCCGCTCAATGCGCGCGCGCAGCAGGGAGAGCGCATGCCGCGTGTCGGCGTTCTGATGAACACTAATATGGACGCGGACCAACAGGCTAGCGTCTCGGCGTTCGTGCAAGCATTGCAGCAATTCGGCTGGACCAACGGCCGCAACGTGCGGATCGACATCCGCTGGGCGGGGGGCGAGCCTGCTGAAATTCGCAGACACGCTGAAGATTTGGTCGCGCAGGCGTCGGATGTGCTCGTTGCAACTGGAAATGCCGGGATGCCAGCATTGATGAGGGCGACGAGCACGGTGCCGATCGTATTTGTGCAGGTCGCCGACCCGGTCGGCGCCGGCTACGTTGACAGCATGGCGGTGCCGGGCGCTAACGCCACGGGCTTTGTTCAGTTCGAATACACGTTGAGCGGCAAATGGCTCGAACTGCTTAAGGAGATCGCGCCGCAAGTGAGGCGGGCCGGGGTTCTTCGGGATCCTGTCCTTACGGTCGGGATCGGCCAATTCGCCGTCATCGAAGCGGTGGCGCCGTCGCTCGGGATGGATGTGAGTGCAATCAGCGTACACGATGCCGGCGAGATCGAGCGCGGTGTCACGAAGTTCGCGAGCCAACCAAACGGCGGATTGATCTTGACGGCCAGCGCATTGGCGGTGGTCCATCATGACTTGATCATTGCACTAGCAGCTCGGTACAAACTGCCCGCGGTCTACTATCGTCGCTACTACGTCAGTAGCGGCGGCCTAATTTCATATGGGTACGACGTTATTCAACAATTTCGCGGCGCGGCCGGGTACGTCGATCGCATCCTCAAAGGCGAGAAGCCGGCCGATCTTCCGGTACAGGCGCCGACTAAGTATGAACTGGTCATTAACCTCAAGACCGCGAAGGCGTTGGGCCTTGATATGCCAGCGACCGTGCTCGCGCGCGCCGACGCGGTTATCGAATGATACCGCTTGCTGCATTGCATGTGTCCGCAATGGTCCCTCGCGTCACTTAATGCGGCGCAGCGGTTTGGTCGCTATCAGGGGGTATAAAGCGGAAGTCGCACGACCATCTCAAATCGGTCGTTCGTGACCTGACTCGAACTTGAGCGAGCCTATTTTGTTGCGATGCGAAACTCTGGAGATTTGGTAAATCACGGCTGGGTGGCGCGAAGCTTTTCGGCCTCGAGTTTCAGTGCTGTGGCCCGCTAAGATCGCGCTCCGCGCGGAAGATGTTGCTGTAAAGGCTGGCAATCCATTGCCTTCCGCTCGATGTGACATTGAGATATCGGATGGCTGTCTTGATGTGCGACGAAACGCTGTTCCAATAAAACTGGGGATACAAATCGGTGAGATCGGCGGGAGACGTGTAGCCCAGCTGTTTGTTCATTCCGACCTCTTCGAATTCGCAATACAGTGCGTTGGCCTTGCGCAGGTACTGCGGATCGCCGAGTTGTCCGATCAGATCGGCAGCCCGTACCAGCATGCCCTCTTCGTTTTCACTATCGTCCGGTTCATGCGAGCATGGGAATCGAGTGAACTCAATGTCGCGGGCGATCCTGCCGGCATCGAGAATCTCGATCTTTGCAACGCGATCCATCACGAACAGTTTTGATCGCTCGACATGATAGGGCAGAAGTGCCGCGTCGGACGAGCCACGCGGTAGTTTCGCTTTATTGCCATCGGCGTCGATCACGTAACCGTCAGCGCCGTCGCCCTCAAGAATGCCGCGCACGTAGCCGATATCGTGCAACAAGCAGGCGACGATGAGATGTGCGTAATCGCTCGGATACGTTGGCGTCAGGAGCGCCCGTCCTCTCATGATGTCGAATCCGACGAGCGTCACTAACATCGTATGCTCGACGTTGTGGTATAGCGCGTCGCTGTTGCCGATGCACTCAAGGGACAACCGGGCCGCCGACGGGATGAGCTCGGTCAGCTCTGCATCCGTTGAACTGAATCTGCGGCTCATTTGCTCGGCGAGGAAAGATCCCAAAGCTTCCGCTGCCAATTCGGGAATGGTAATCAAGGAATATCCTCCACCCCTCAACACCATCGTGACGTTGCATTTGGCAAATTGCAACATCGGATACGGGTTGATCGCGTGCTATTCCGTGGTGCTCAATTCGGCTACCGGCGGCAACCGTGGGTAATCTATCCCCAAAGTTTGTTGCTTGCGAGCTTCGCGTTTTCGGCCAGAGCCTCAAGTTTCGCCCTGGCGATTTGCGGGTGGACACGGACGCCAAATCCACAATCCGTGCCGGCGATGACGCTTTCCCGTTCCGACGACCCGGGAGTAGCGCACGATCCGATCGGCGACCACCTGGGGGGTACTCGACAATATTTGTTTCATGGCTGACGATCGGGGAATGAGCAGCTTGCTCTTTCGGAAGTACGACATTCTCCCACACGCGCCATTCGCGCTCATGGCGCACATTTCCGGCCTCCGATGAACGAACCGGCGAATAGTGCGATGCCGCGATTGCGTCGCTATCGGAGGACAAGCGGAAAATTCCTGGCGACTGCTCAAAGCTTCCTTGTTGACCCAAGGCGGAAGTCGAGCGCACCAATTTGCTGTGATGCACAATGCAGCCGCGAATGCTAAGCTTCTCGGAGCCACAGCAGTAAGCTTTTTGTTATCGCGGCAACCTGCCGCTCACATCGCAAAATCGATGTGGTTGACGAATGAACCTACTTGATTGCCGCAAACGGAGGAGTCGCATGAAACGCCGGTACTTCATCATGCTTCTCGGCGGCTCCGCAATAACCTGGCCGCTCACCGCGAAGGGCCAATCGACAAGGCGTTTGCCGCTGGTTGGCGTACTTAATTCCAATAGTGCCGATAGCGAAGAAGGCAGGTCTTACGCCGAAGCGCTCGACGCCGGGTTTCGCGAAATCGGATGGGTTCCAGGACAAGCCGTTCAGATCGAGCATCGCTGGACAGGTTTTCAGCTTGATCGCTATCCAGCGCTGGCGAAAGAACTGGTTTCGTTGGCACCTGACGTTCTAATAGCAACGACGACGTCGACACTCAAGGCATTGATGAACGAAACTCAGAGTATCCCAATCGTCTTTACTCAAGTTTCTGATCCGGTGGCCCAGGGTTTCGTGGCTAGCCTATCGCATCCCGGAGGGCATATCACCGGGTTTTCTGTTTATGAGTTCGGGATCGGTGGTAAGTGGTTGGGACTTCTCCGGGAAGCCGACCCGCACATAAAACGCGTTCTGTTTCTGTCAAATCCGGATACGTCACCACAAGCTCGTTTCTTTAAGCGATCCATCGATGCAGCCGGACCTAACTTAGGTGTTTCAGTATTCGCCACTGAAGTCCACGCGACTGAAGACATCGAGCCTGCCCTGATGTCGTTTGGCCAAGAACCGAATGGCGGACTGATCATTGGAACTGATAATTTCCTTTCGCGACACGCTGAACAGATCGTTGATCTCGCGATGCGTCTCAAAGTTCCTTCGATTTTTGCAACGGAGCGATTCGTAAGAGCTGGTGGGCTGATGTGCTACGGCGCCAAGCCCGCGGCGAACCTCCGCCGCGCTCCAATCTATGTGGTGCGTATTCTTAAGGGCGAGACTGCTGGTGATCTGCCGATCCAGGAACCAAACAATTATCGGATGATCCTGAACCTTAAGACTGCAAAGACACTCGGTCTTTCTATATCGGCCGGACTCATTTCGATTGCCGACGAGGTGATCGAATGAGGGGTGTATTTGCTGCCGTGCCGTTGGTCTCTTATAATTATTGGCCCTCAACGCCGCTTCCGGTAATGCACCAAATCGATAGCGATTGGAGTAAGAGCGGACGGAGCTGGTGCACGCTCAAAGCGACGCGGATAACCCATCGCGTCGGTTCGCCAAGGTCAAATGCTGCAATGCGAGAGACTTACTCGATCACCTCGTCGGCGAGCAATTGCATCGAATTGGAGACGGTAAGACCGAGTGCTTTGGCGGTCCTTAGGTTGATGACAAATTCAAACTTGCTCTGCTCCTGGACCGGTAGATCAGCAGCTTTTTCGCCCTTAAGGATGCGCCCGGCGTAATTGCCGGCCTGACGAAAGGTGTCGATGATCTTGGCAGCATAGCTCATCAGGCCGCCTGCCACAACCGCTACACGACTTGCAAAGCAAGTGGCAACCGCATGACGCATCGCCAGTTCAGCAATCTGCTGGCGTTGGTCGGTGAAGAGTACATCGCCGCTGAGAAGAAGGGCGCCCGCGCGGTGTTGAACTAGGTTGTCGAAGGCCTCATCTATTTCACGTTCGGTGCTCGCCTGAAGGAAAACGAGTTGCAGTCCGAAGGCACGTGCCGCCTCCTGCGTGTCATTTTTTTCCAGCTCGGCGTTCGCGTTTTTCGGATTCAACAGCATGGCCATAATCTTGGCGTTGGGAGCGAATTGGTGCAGCAGCTCCATTCGCTTCGCATCGAGCAAATTGTTAAAGAAGGTTGCGCCGGTGATGTTCCCGCCGGGCCGGTTAAGGCTGGCGACAAGCCCATCCTTGACCGGGTCGCTGCCGAGAGTGAAGACGATGGGGATGGCTGATGTCGCCTGCTTCGCGGCGAGCGCCGCAACGGGGGTAATCGTGGCAATCACAGCCACCCGACGGCGAACCAGATCGGCGGCGAGGGACGGTAGCTGATCGTATTGACCATTCGCCCAGCGGTATTCGAAAGCGACGTTTCTACCCTCGATATAACCGCTCTCGCCGAGTCCTTGCCTGAATGCCGCTGTAGTGTAGGCCTGTCCCTCCGCTGATGCGCCGCTCAAGTACCCAATCACCGGCATTGCCGGTTGCTGCGCCCGCGCACCGAGCGGCCATGCAAGCGTCGCTCCGCCAAGCGCGGAGATGAATTGCCGTTTTCCGATGTCGATTGCCATCTGCATGTCCCCAATGGGATCAAGCTCGATACGACGAGAATATCATGTCTATACGGTCATTTCGCGACGATCAGTTACTGCATTGCGAAAGGTCTATTCGATCACCTCGTCGGCAATGGCTAGAACGCTTGGTGGAATGCTGAGGCCGAGCGCCTTCGCGGCCTTCAGGTTCATCACGAAATCGAACTTGGTCGACTGGAACACCGGCAGGTCGGCCGGCTTCTCGCCCCTGAGAATCCGGCCGACCAAGGTGCCGGCCTGGCGATACGCGTCGGTGCGGCTGGTGCCATAGCTCGCGAGGCCGCCAGCATCTGGGAAATCGCGAAAGTTGGAAATCGCCGGCAATTTGTAACTTGCCGCCAGTGCAGCGAGCGTCGCGGCTTGGTTGGACAGGAAGGCATCGGACGCAACAAGGAGGCCTTCGGCGCCGACTTGACTGAAGTCGGCGAAGGCCGGCTCGATCTCGCCAATGCCGCTGGCTCGCGCCATGCGCAGTACGAGCCCGAGCGCGAGCGCAGCGTCCGTCAGATCTCCTGTCTCTCTCTTCGCACTGGCATTGTGGGGGTTGAACAGCACAGCAATGACATGAGCGTGTGGAACCAATTCGTGAAGCATGCCCAGCCGCTTCGCCTCCAGCGCGTTGGTCAGGAACGTCACGCCTGTGACGTTGCCGCCAGGCCGGTTCAGGCTCGCGACAAGGCCCGCCTGAACTGGATCGAGGCCGCCAGTAAAGATAATCGGAATTGTTGTCGTCGCGGCTTTCGCTGCTTGCGGCGCAACGCCCCCGCCGCCCGCGAAGATCACCGCCACCTGGCGGCGCACCAGTTCAGCCGCGAGTTCCGGGAGCCGGCCATATTGATTGTCGGCGTAGCGGTACTCGATCGCAACGCTGCGGCCCTCGATGTAACCGGTCTCCTTCAGCCCCTGGCGGAAGGCGTCCACCCGGATTTTGGACTCGTCCGATGTTCCGCTCAGCAGCGATCCAACGACCGGCATCGCCGGCTGCTGTGCACTCGTGGGGAACGACCATGAGAACGCCGCACCACCAAGGGCGGAAACGAACGCCCGCCTTCCGATGCCGATTGCCATTTGCTCCGTCCCCAATGGGATCGTGCCGCTGTGATATGGAGGATATCACGGCTTAAGCAGCCGGTCTTCGACCGACTTTACCGTACCCCGGCCGCAAAAAGGCTCGTTCTTTATTCGCAGTGCAAAATGTTGCGAGTGCTCTCTAGGCTGTGCAAAAACTCGAAAAACTAAAAGTGCGAGAATGATTTTTCCTCAATGATGCGAAATCGAGAACGCATGCGAACTTTGAGCGTATAAATGCGACTCAGAAAAAACCGCGCATTCTATCGCGTTTGAACGCCACGTTTTCACGCAGCCAAGATTCCGAAGCGTCACTTGCCTGCGAGACTTCGGTGCAGGGCAGCGCGGCGTGCAGCTATCCTGACTTACAAGAGCTGACCGGGACGCGGTAGGGACGCTCATTGCTGAGCGCCCCCCGCACAGAACCCTACGTGCGGCTTTCCCGCATACGGCTTGTATGGGGCTTTCTTTGTCAAGGGGGCATCACGCCATTTTTGTCGTCCTTTGTCATTCGATTCTTTTGTTCGACTTGCGCCACGAGCATTCTTCCGTCCCGATCGCATATTGGTTGGCCGCGCGATGATCCGAGGAGAGCCTGCCATTGGCCGCGATCAATCGCGCGAACCATGCTTGTATTCGGTTGAACCCTTACGGGGTCCAGACCATGAAGCAGTCATACGCTTCTGCGGGCAAGGCTCCGAGGCGGCGGGTCCATTTCTAAGCGGGCGGTGTATCCTCCTCATTTGTGGGCCTTGAATTTTCCCCAGTTTTGATGCGGCGCCCGACTTCCGGAGGCATGCCTCGAGAGGCTGGTCGGCGCGAATCCTGCCGATGCTTCTCCCTTTGGCGGGAGGGAGCGGCACGGTGGTCAAATTCGGGGAATTCATCATGATCCTGGAACTTCATCGGCAGGGCCTGAAGGTAGCCGCGATTGCCCGTCAACTCGGCGTCGACCGTAAGACGGTCCGCAAATATATCTCCCGCGGTCTGGAGCCGCCGACCTATGGTCCTCGACCGCGCCGGCAGAAGAGCACTGATTTCTTCCTGCCGTATCTGCGCGAGCGGCTTGCGGCTTTCCCCGGCCTGACCGCGGTGCGGTTGTGGCGCGAATTAAGAGAGCGCGGCTACGCCGGCGGTTACACCGCGGTGAAGCGTGCGGTGCGCGACATCCGGCCCGCTCCCGTCACGCCTTTCGAAGTTCGGTTCGAGACCCCACCCGGCGAGCAGGCCCAGGTTGATCTCGCCCGGTTCGAAGTTGAGTTCACCGACGAACCCGGGGTGACGCGCATCGTTTGGCTGTTCTCCATGGTGCTCGGCTATTCGCGCTTGATCTGGGCGCGGTTCGTCGTCCACCAGGATCTGCAGTCGGTTCTGCGCTGTCACATCGCCGCGCTCGAGGCGATCGGTGGAGCGCCGCGTGAGATTCTCTACGACCGCATGAAGACCGCGGTGATCGGGGAAGACCCGGATGGTCTCGTCATCTACAACCGCGCCCTTCTCGACCTCGCGCGGCATTATGGCTTCCAGCCGCGGGCCTGCCGACCGTATCGGCCCAAAACCAAGGGCAAGGTCGAGCGCCCGTTCCGCTACATTCGCGAGGACTTTTTCCTCGGCACATCATTCCGCAATCTCGACGACCTCAATGTCCAGCTCCGTCACTGGCTCGACACGGTCGCCAACCCTCGTGTGCACGCGACCACGCAGCGCGTCGTCAACGAGGCCTTCGCCGCAGAAAAGCCGGCGCTGAAGCCGTTGCCACTTGCGCCCTATCGTACGGTGTTGAAGCTCGAACGACGGCTCTCCCATGAGGGCATGGTGAGCGTCAGCGGCAATCTCTACAGGGCACCTCGAACAATGCGGTTTTGTGCGGCGTGATTTTCGGCTTGCGCGGATCGGCGGCTATTTCGCGACGATCTGGTTCCGTTTGATCCGCCCAACGCCCCATTCGGCTCGGTCGGTCTCCGCGCTCATGCAACGGCCATCCGTTCGAGCGTCACGAGGCGGCGGATGTTGTAGACCAAGTTCTGCAATCCGATCTTGGCTCGCGCTCTGACGATGCCGATCGTTCGCACGAGGCGGCTGCCGGTTGAAGTCTCCTGCGCTCCAAACACATGCTCGATGCGAACTCGAATCCGGCTCTTCTTGCGGTTCGCTTCCACCTGCCGTTCCGACAGCGGATGATTGCGCGTCGCGCGGACCTGAATACGGCTGCGAAAGCCGCGGACCCTGAGCCCCGCTTCGGTCTCGGCGGAGCGATATGCGCTGTCGGCGAACACCTCCGCAGACGTGTTGGCTTTGGTCAGAAGCCCATCCAGCCTCTGGCTATCATGGACTGCGGCGTCGCTCACGTCATAGCGCCGGATCAGCTTGTGCTTGGCATCCGCATTCACGTGGTTCTTGTAGCCGTAGAAGCTCCGCCCGTGCTTCTTCGTCCAGCGCGCATCTTTGTCCTTTTGCCGGTTCTTGGCCGGCATCTTCTCCCAAGCCGCGGGTGTTCGGCCACTCTTGACTGTCTCGTTCTCCTCGCGCGTGTTCCGTTGTCTGGGCACCGCCACGATGGTGGCATCGACGATCTGTCCACCACGAGCCACATAGCCATTCGCGCCGAGATGCCGATCGAAGCGATCGAACAGCTTTTCAATGACGCCAGCCTGGGCCAGCTTCTCGCGGAACAGCCACAACGTCGTGCCGTCGGGGATGCAGTCCTCGATCCCGCAGCTGAGAAACCGCGTAAATGACAGGCGATCGCGCACCTGATACTCAACCTGCTCGTCCGAGAGATTGTACAGCGACTGCAAGATCAGCATCCGAAACAACACGATCGCATCGATCGGCTTCCGACCGGCCGCGCTCTTGCGCTCTGCCTCCCGCGTCTGCACTACGGCCTCAATGTCTTCGCGAAAGCTTTCCCATGGCACCAGCCGATCAATGGCCTCAAGCGGATCGCCTTTCGCCGAGAGTGCCGCCAGCCGCTTATCCGTGTCGAAAAAGCCCAGCTGTCCCATCACCTGCTCCGAGAATCATGCCGTCAAACGGCAAACTCGCACAGATCCGTAGAACCAACTATTTTTCGAGGTGCCCTTATGCCAGCTTGAACAACGCGCACGAGCGGCCGAGTTGCGTGCCGATGAGAGTGAGAAGGCGCTCGCCCGAATTGAGGATGCAATCCGCACTCAGCTCGTTAGACAAGGACGAGCCGGTTCCAAAAAATCGGCTGCAGCTTAAAGGAAAGAGTGCACCGGAATTTGCGCCTTGATCCGTATTATGGAGCCAGAGGCCCAGCGAAATGGACGTGAAAGACCCTCTCAACGGCCTGTGCCCGATCTCATACTCGGCCGCTTCCACTGACCTGGTTTGATCCGGTACGATGCCTTCTCCTGAGCCTTGGGAGAAGCAATGAGACGGCGCTCCGGAGCAGGCGGCAAACCGGTTAAAAGACCCCGCCTCAAGACGATAACGGTAAAGAAGCGTGTTGCGCCAAAGGCCGTGGGGCGTCGCCGTTCCTCTGCTGCGGGTGAAGAAACAGAGATCGCGCGTCTCACCCGCGACCTCGCCCAAGCGCGAAAGCAACTCACGGAAGCTCTTGAGCAACAGACCGCGACTTCCGAGGTGTTGCGTGTCATCAGCTCGTCACCAGGCGAACTAGAACCAGTATTCAGTGCGATGCTCGAGAATGCCACGCGCATTTGTGAGGCAGAATCTGGCTTTTTGTGGATCACAGAAGGCGATGGCTATCGTGTTGTCGCATTACATGGTGCCCCGTCGGCAGTCGCCGCACACCTTAAGATGGAGCCTGTTATCCACCCCTATCCACTGTCGCCGCTGCCGCGCATCGCTGCTGCTCGTCAGGTACTACAAATCGCTGACTTGGCCGAGGACGCAGCGTACAAGGACGGCGATCCCGCTGTTGTCAACTTTGTTAAGCTGGCTGAGGCGCGAACCGTCCTAATGGTACCACTGCTCCAGGAAGGCGGCTTCATCGGCGCCATGAGCCTCTACCGGAAAAAGGTTCAAACATTCACCGACAAACAGATCGCGCTGGCAAAAAACTTCGCGGCCCAAGCCGTCATCGCCATCGAGAACACTCGGCTGCTCAGTGAGCTGCGCCGGCGCACCGACGATTTGACCGAAGCGTTGACACAGCAAACTGCAACTTCTGAAGTGCTGCGCGTCATTTCCAGTTCGCCCGGCAATTTGCAGCCTGTGTTTAAGGCGATATTGGAAAATGCAACTCGCATCTGTGAGGCGCATTTCGGAACGATGTCGATGTTAGATGGGCGGGAGCTGCGGTCGGCTGCCATGCACAATGTGCCGTCATCTTTCGAAGAGCTGCGGCAACGGGATCGAGTTGTTCCGCTGGTGGGTTCGCCGGCAGGCAAGGTTCTCGAAACCAAGCAAGTGGTCCAATTCACGGACGTAAGCACCCTTGAGGCTTATGCTAGCGCGCCGCTTGTTAAGCACACCGGCGCGCGGAGTATCGTCTCGGTACCCTTATTGAAGGAAAGCACACCCGTCGGGGTTATCACGATCTACAGGACCGAGGTACGGCCGTTCTCCGCCAAACAGATCGAGTTGGTACAGAACTTTGCCGCCCAAGCTGTCATCGCCATCGAGAATACGCGGTTGCTCAACGAATTGCGCCAGCGCACGGAGGACCTCACTAAGTCGCTTGAGGATTTGCGCACGGCGCAGGATCGCCTCGTCCAGACCGAGAAACTTGCCTCACTCGGTCAGTTGACTGCGGGGATCGCCCACGAGATCAAAAACCCGCTCAATTTCGTCAATAATTTCTCGGGGATTTCCGTCGAATTGATCGAGGAGCTGGAGGACACTCTCGTCAGTGTGAAAGCCGACGAAAAGACCCGCGCCGAAATCCGGGAGCTGACCGGCACCTTGCGCGGCAACCTCGAAAGGGTTGTTCAGCACGGCAAGCGTGCCGACACCATCGTCAAGAACATGCTGCTGCATTCGCGAGAAGGCTCGGGCGCGCTTCGCCCCGTCGATATCAATGCTCTCGTCGAAGAGAGTTCTTAATCTTGCCTATCACGGGGCGCGGGCCGAAAAGCAGGGCTTCGAAATTACACTGAAGCGGTCCTTTGACCCGGCCGCCGGTGAGGCCGATCTGTTCCCGCGGGAAATCACCCGGGTTCTTCTAAACCTGATCTCGAACGGCTTCTATGCGGCCACAAAGCGCAAATCCGAGGCGAATGGAAGCAACTACGATCCCACCGTTACTGCCGCAACCAGAGACCTCGGCGACAGCGTGGAAATCAGCATCCGCGACAACGGCACCGGCATACCGCCCGAGGTGAAGGAAAAGATCTTCAATCCGTTCTTTACGAACAAACCAGCCGGTGAAGGGACTGGGCTTGGTCTGTCCATCAGTCACGACATCATCGTCAAGCAACATGGCGGGTCTATAGAGGTCGATACGAAACCCGGCGTGTTCACCGAATTTCGGATTGTTCTGCCGCGCGGTGCTGCAACTATCGCCAATTTGGGGAAACCGACGTGAATCTTCTCATTCTCGTGGTCGACGATGAGCCGGATGTCGAACTGCTCTTCCGCCAGCAGTTTCGGCGCGATCTGCGCGCTGGCCGCTTCACGATGGAATTTGCGCAATCCGCCCCCATTGCTTCCAGCAGGTTCTGGTTCATTGCAACCAAGGTATGTCTCGGTCACCAACAATCGTTTTTTTGTACTTGTTGAAATTCACTGACGTGTTTCGCCGACAAGATCACGATGAAGACGTGAGGGATTTCCTAAAACTCTATCCGCCATATGCGCCCGCGCAGGGCATGGCTGATTATGTGAGACTGAACTGGGTAAGATATTCATCCAGAGGCTAGGCGCTTACGCCGCCACAAGGGCTCGCTCTCTTTCAATCTTGATAACCATCCATCGATGGGGCTTGCCGTCAATTTTAAAATCAATCTCTTCGTCCTCGGCGGCGCCGAGAAGCGCTGCGCCCGAGGGGTGCTGTGCGGATATGATACCCAGATCAGGGTCGTGTTTGTCGCTCGTGAGTTTGACAACGCGAACCCTAGTGTCGCCGCTCATTTGAACTTGTACGCGGTCGCCGATCTCAACGGCCATTCCCTTATCTTCCGTCGGCATGTCGGCTGAAGCGGCCATCGTTTCTTCAGCCGGCGGCTCCGTCTGCTCGCTGGCCTTCGGCGAGGCTGTCCGGAATTCCGTCCACACCGTCGGCGCTTCGTCAGCGCCGACAGCCTCGATGTCCAGGGACTTCAGACTGCGCACGAGATCGTCGATACAGCCGTCCGGATCAAGCCTGAAACTTGACCCCCAACACCGCCAAAACCGCCAGCCGACGCGCTCCATGACACGCTGCCGCGTCAAGTCTTCGGCCCAGCGCTCGGGCCCGTGGTATTGATCGCCATCAAGCTCGATGGCAAGGCGGCGATCCTCGCGCCCCTCGACCACGAGGTCGATGGAATAGGGGCCGACTTTGACTTGCGGCTGCACGCGATAGCCGAGCGCGAGCAGGCGGGCCAGAACATCGCGCTCAAAGCCAGACTGGCAGAGAGACATCAGGTTGCCGGCGGGCGTCGCCCGTCCTTCCATCGGGTTCTTGAAATGCCGAAGGACTTTCGCTTTCAAATCATCCGGCTTGAGCATGTCCTCGCTGACAGAACGGAACAGATATTCACGGTCGCGGGCACGCGAGAGCGCAACATTGAAGCGCTGCTGGAAGGGAAGCGCGGTCTTTGAGGTGCAGGTTTCCGGACACTCGACCATACTTACAAATACGATGTCCCGCTCCTTGCCCTGAAAGACAGCGGAGTTGCCACACGCGATGTCGTGGCGCAGATAAACATCCTCGCCGATACGTTCCAATAACATCGCCTGAATGAGCTGCGCTTGTTTTGCGCCGATCAGCGAAATGACGCCGATGGTTCGCCCGGCCATTTTTGGATCGGCGGCGATGCGGGCCACTTCGTCGACGATGGCTTCGGCCTCCGCCAAATTTCGGTTTGACCTGTCCTTGCGGCCATGGGGCACATGGACATCAATAAGCGGCGGCGACAGGCGCTCGGAAGCCTTGGGCACGCGCACGGGCACGATTTCGTCCGTATAGAACTGAAAGCTGAAGCGAATGATCGGCTCCACGCATCGGAAATGCTCCTTGAGCATGATCCGTGTGCCCGGATAGCAAGCAAGCGTGAGCTCGTAGAGAGAATTTCCGGGCAGCATAAGTGCACCGAACGGCTGGCCGTCGAGATAGTGCATGCGGAGCGACCGGAGTTTCTGTTCCTCGATGAAAGCGGCGGTCGGGCTGACTTGCTTGTCATCGCCCACGATCAACACTTTCTTCGCGCGCAGGATGGCGGTCAGTGCGGAAATATCGGACTGCGATGCCTCATCGAATATGACAAGATCGAAAGAGCTGAGCGTCGCCGGGAGACTCTCGGAGATTCTCCAGGTCGGCATGATCCAGCACGGCACAGCGGCGTAGGAAGACTCCATGGCGTCGCGCGCATCGCGGCGGAGCCGCGACGCACTCTTGCCGGTGCCCTTGCCGATCCTGCGGATGGCGACAAGGAACATCTGCAAGGCGGCATCGACTTTGCGCGTGATGCGCGCTTTCAGCGTCAGGAGGGTGCGCAGCCGCACGATATCGTGGAAGAGGCGCCTCATCTCTTCGTCGGATGTGCGCCTTTGTTCATCTAGCTCCCGGAGGCGCCCACGCCCGTCAATGGACTGCAAGTGAGACTCAGCCTGCGCCCAACGCCAGGCGTCGCGCCAGCCGTTGGGGGTCAAGGCGTCCTCGACACCCCCCACCGGCTGTGTGCGGATAGCGTGAGCCCAATTCGGCGCGCCCGACTTGGCGATGTCGGCAGCGACCCGTTCAACCGTCTCCAGGCCCGGCCGGAGGCCTCTTACCCGCTCAAGCTCCAGCAGGAGCGCCGACCATTCATCGGCGATTTTGTTGGCGGATATATCCGGATTGCCCACGGATGCGGCCAGAAAGGCCGCAATACTCTGCGATATGCGGCCGGTGCAAACGGCCAGTTTCTTGGTGGCTGTCGCAAGTTTCACGCGCGCGCCGCTGAGCCGATGGCGCGATACCTCGCTGCGGATCGATTCCGCCGCGCGGCGGGCATGTTCCGCGTTGGAAATAATCTCAGCCGCGTTCAACCCGTATGGAAAGAGACGTTTGATTTCCTTTTCCACGAGGGGAACGTGCCGACGGATGCAATCAGCGATGACGCTCACTCTTTGCAAAAGCGCCTGAAGAGCGCGGGCAGCGTCGTCGGGACGTTCCGGGATGGCGGGAAGAAAATATTCGGCTGCAAGCGCTCTCCATTGGGCGAGCGCGCCCGCAAGCTCGACTCTCCAGGTGAGGACTTCGGCGATTTTCTTCCAATCTTCTTGTCGATCCGGGGTTTTTTCGAGGATGCGGATGCTGCTGAAGGCAGAGCGCACATCGGACTTGCCGAAGGAGATGAGGCTGAAGGGCTTTTGCCCTGAAGCGGCGCGCTCCACGGCGGCGAAGAGTTCGGCCTGCGTGTGTGCGTCGTCCGGCATGGAAACCGCATAGGAGGCCACGGTCGTCCGCCGCCCGACGGGACCGCTAAGAGTAACAATAAGCTGAGTAAGGGGGCGCGCCGACTTGTCGCTGAAGCCACGCCGTCGCCATACTGCATACAGATTGGCGAGCCAGGGCGACTTCAGACAAGTCTCATGCGCGATGACAAGTGCCTCGACGGCGATCAGCAATGCTTCCGCGCGGACAAGGGCGTCGGCCTCAGAAGAAGACATAACCGGGGCATCGGAACGCCGCTCACGTTCAATGCGGGCGGCGTTCGCCAAATCCTGATGGATTGCGGCGAGCGTGGCGGCATCAGGAAGATCGGAAACACTGGGCAGGCTTGCGCCCAGGTAGTCCAAATCGCCTCCGAGCGCTTTGCGGGCGGTGCGAGCGGATGCTACATCCTCGTCACTGAAATTCGGCTTGTGGGCGCTCGAAAACGCGGGCCGGTCGGAAAACCAGGCGCAGCGGTCGCGGTCGCGGACAATTTGCTCGGCAAGTTCGATGGGCAGAATGCCATCCGTATCGGCACCGGCGCCAATACGGTGGAGATGCTTCTCGGCGAAGCCACGCATCTCGGCATCAATCCTGGCGATGCGGCGCTCCAGTTCGGCGATGCGCCGCTCGCTGTCGGCAATGTCGCGCTCGGTCGTCCGGGTATCGAGGGAAGCGATTTTCGAGGCGAGGATATTGACGGTTGCCTCAAGCTGCTTGAGCCCCTCGCGTTCGGAAGTGAGGAGGCTGATCGCCAGGTCACGAATCCCCTCCGGGATTTGATCACGCAGAACGGCGAGCGCGCCTTCGCTTTTTGACGTGACGAGTACGCGCCTGCCCGTTGCAAGATAATGGCAAATGATATTCGCGATGGTATGCGTTTTGCCGGTGCCCGGCGGTCCCTGCACAACCACACCTTCCACCTCCGGGCTCTCCAGCCGCCGTACAATGGCGATCTGCTCGTCATTGAAGGCCTTCGGAAAAAAGAATTGCTGGGGCCCGGTTTGCTCCGCTGCGGCTTTGGCCGGTTCAACCGAACCAGCACCAGTGCCCGCATAGGGCGTACCAACTTGTCCGCCAATGCCCGTTTTAGGGAGAACGTAAGTTGGCGTGTTCGATGGTTGGGTCACAAGAGCGATAGCAGGACTCGGCAGGGAGTTCGTTGTCTCAACCGCCTGTCTCAGGCGCTCAAGGTCTGCCGTAAAGAAATTGTCTGAGCGTGGCCGCGCGTAGATGACCCACGTGTCGGTGACGACGAGGTTGGGGCCCGCCTGGGGAACCTTCCGATCATCCAGTTGCGCGTGATCGGGATGATAGCGCCCGCCGCGATCGAATTGCGCGCAGGCATAGCGAAGGATTGGCGTAAAGGTATCTTTTTCGAAGGGCGACAGTTCGCGCTCCGCAGGGAGCTTCGCGAAGTGCTCGCGGGCAAAGCGCGCCACGAGGTCCGTGCCCGGATTTTCCATCGCCGCAAACGGCTTGAGCGCCATGATGGGATCAACGCCGCGCGGACGGACGAGAATGGCGCCGGCATCGTCAAGTTCCAGTTCGACCAGACGCTCGACAATCGGATGATCCAGTTCATTGGGAGGCACCTTCCACCGCGCCACGCCCATGCCCAGAACAACCTCAAGAGGCCTGTCTGATCCTTCAAGCTTCAACGCCTGCTGAAGGCTGAAGAAGCGATCATAGATGTCAATCGTCTCGCGTCGCGGCCGTTCGGCTTCTGCCCATTGAGTCCAGGCCTGGGCGATATAATTTTCGACCTCTTCTTTCGCCTCGGGAAACCGGTCGAGGCGCAACACGACATCCCGCAGTTCCTCTCCTGGCTTGGGCTTAAGAGTCTTTGTCACGTCCTCCAGATCAACGACGCCTTGAGCAATCAACCGTTCGGCCTCTGTCGCCGGCATGACGGTCGTCCTGAGCGCTTGGATCACAGGCTCTTTGAAGGGATCGCGGCCAATTGTCAGCCACTCCTTCGCAGCGACCGGCGGCGGCGGCGGGTCTGTGCGCCGCAACCGATCGATTTTGACGTAGATCGGTCCGTCAATGTCGGGCAGGTCGTGGCGGATGCCGACCCGGTCGCGCAAGTCCTCTTCATGAAGGACAGCGTTGCCGTAGCTCGCCAGCGACCAAACCGGCTTGTCGGACAGTTCGATCAGTACCCGCACATACTCGATGAGCTGTGTGACGCCGCGCTGGGCAGCCGACTGCGCAGACTTCGCAGAGTCTCCCTGACCGGCTCTCACGAAAGATTCACTCACTGACTCTTTGTGAGGCCCGCTTTCCACTAGCGCTGGTTCCGTTTTGCCGGCACGCGGGAAATCCCAATAAAAACACGCACCATCGTACACTACGGTTGTGTAGCCAACAAATAGCGCGTCTTGATTTCATCGGAATGCCTAGAACAGCGATAGCTGCCGGCGTTGCTGTTCCTCGCGCCGCCAGTCGGGTGCCTGGCTTTCGGTTTCGAGCCATGCTTCGACGAAGGCGACGGGTCCGCCGTAGGCGGCAACGCTGTCCCGCGACGTGAAGTGGGAACGGTATCCGGTTTCGGTGATCGGAAGGTGCGCGCGTTGCGCCGGTTTCTGTTTCGCCGGAAAAGCCGCGTAGCGTTTGCCGCCGATCAGTGCGTGCAGCCTTTGCCTTTCTTGTGAGCGAAAGCCGCACCGGCGGGCTTGCCGCCCTTTTTCGCCGTTCGCCCCGTTCTCGAAGATGTAAAAGTCGGGGATCCTGGCGCATCATGGCGCCGATAATGGGTTCACAAATAAATCCTTCCTGGAGCGTATCGAGCCGAGTTTGGCGATCTGTTCGTCTGACTTTGAAAATCAGCACAATCATCCCCGAGACGAGGTTCGGGAGCTTCTCTATGAGGAAGGCATTCGGCTCATGACTACCAAAACGGGCGACATCATCGTCAAGTCGATTGGGGACCATACGGGAGCGTTCCGCGCGATAAATCTAAAGGCAAATTCCACCGAGATTTCGTCCGAATACGACTTCGAGGCCAAGAAGAAGCTGCTGTTGTCGTACAACGCTGACACAATACGTCAGCTATATACGCCCCGACCGTCTTACCGATCACTCTAACGGATCCGGATGTTGGGAAAGACCTTGCCAAGGTTTGCTGCTCGCAGCAGTCGGAGCATTCGTGAGGCACTTATTCTCCGATCAAGTCAGACATATACGCGCGGGCAAGGCACAACGTCAGCTGCTCGACGATCCGCCTGCGACGGGACGGTCCATCGCTGCAAGTTTCGACCGGACCTGTTTTTCGAGTTTGCTAATCCTCCGCGTAAAAGCGGCCGCGGGTGAAAGGCGGCACTGGCTTATGAAACCCCGAGCATCCCGCCCGCACACACCGCCGGTCATTGGATCCTCGCCACAGGAATGATCGCCTCACCGGCGCACCGTTGATCATCGAACGAAAACTGAACATCGTGCTACCATTTTGCTACCCAACCCGGTAGCAGCGCCCGACAGACGGCGCCACGCGATGGACGGCCGCACCAAAATCATCAAAGAAAACAGGACCGTGCAGAACAGGCCATCACTAGCTGGGATGGCCGCAACCGAATTTCGAGTGCGGTGCTTTCAACCGCTCGGGGAGCCAGGCGCAGCTTGCGAGCCGACGTCGTTCGCTTTATGTTCTCATGGCGCCGCTGTCGAATCGATCCCTCGAAACGAGCCGTTATGGCCGACCAGATCGTCATCACGGAGAAATCCAGCCAGGCCAAGGACGTCCGCGCTGCCGTAGGTTCTCGTTACGGAGACATCCTTGCGGCCGAGGGCCATTTGCTCGATCTGCTCGAGCCCGAGGACGTTGTGCCGGCCTGGAAGCATTGGTCGCCGATCCTGTTGCGGCCCGAGGGGCTTTACGGCACGCGCCCAGCGGAGGGCGGCAACAAAGCCGCCAAGCTCAGAGCCATTCGCGAGGCATTACGCTCCGCCAAGCGGGTTTGGCTCGCCACCGACTGCGACCGCGAGGGTCAGCTCATCGGTCAGGAAATCCTCGAGCATTATGAGTACCGCGGTCAGGTGATGCGGGTGCTGTTCACTGCACAGGATTCGCAGACCATCCGCGATGCATTCGGTCGGGCAAAACCCAATAGCGAATATGCCCGGCTGTACGCTGCCGCCGTCGCACGCCGACAGGCCGACCAGATCTACAACCTGTCACTGACGCGCACCGCGACCGTCGTTCTTGCGCAGGGCGCACGGAGAGTCATCGGGGTTGGTCGCGTGAAGACGCCGACTTTGGCCATCGCCTGCAAGCGCGAGTTGGAGATCCGGAACTTCGTGCCACTCGCCTATTTTGAAATTGTCGCCACCGCGAAGGTTGCGGGCGGCCAGTTCCAGATGCGGCACGCGCCACAAGAGCGGATTGTCCGGCGTGAAATTGCTCACGAGGTCGTCAAAGCAGCTGAAGGCTTCGAGGGCGCGCTTGCCGTGCGCGTCGAGGATAAGCGGCAAGGGCCACCCAAGTTGCATGACTTGCCATCGCTGCAGAAGCTCTGCGGCTCACGCTTCGGCTGGCCGGCCGGCAAGACGCTCGAGGTGGCGCAGGCACTCTATGATGGCCAGGGCAAGAAGATCATCACCTATCCGCGCGCCGAGGTGCGCTACCTGCCGCAGAGCTTGATATCGGACGTACCGAAGATCGTGGCCGGGTTGCGGGTGGGCCAATCGTTCAGCGCGATCCCGGTGCCAGATCCGCCGGTCATCCGCAAAGGTGCGAGCGGCACTTTCTACGACAAGGGGTTGGAGGGCGCGAGCCATCACGCCGTTATTCCCAACGTCAACACGATCGACAAATTGCGAGAGGTGTGGCCGCGTCTGTCGCCCGATGAGAAAAAGCTCTTCGACGTCATCGCGCGGGCCTATCTGGCCGCCCTGATGCCAGACTTCCGCTACCGGCAGACAACCGCGACCCTCGACGTGCGTGGTTTCGAATTCCGGGCTTCAGGCCGTCAGCCCCTCGAGCTCGGGTGGCGCGCAGCGTTCCCGGACTGGCAACCCGCCGACGAAAAGGGCGACGAGGCGCAATTACTGCCGCCGTTGCGCAGCGGCGAGACTGCGCAACTGCATGATCCGAGAATCGACGACAAAGAGACCCGGCCACCACCACGCTACAACGAAGGCACTCTGATCGAGGCGATGCAAAATGCCTGGCGGTTTGTTGACGATGAGGTTCTGCGGGAGCGTCTGAAGGAGGCCAAAGGCATCGGCACGCCGGCAACCCGAGCGGAGATCATCGGCGGGCTGAAGAAGCAGGGTTTCCTGATTGCTCAGGGCAAGCACATCGTGCCGACCGAGGCCGGCTTGTCGCTGTTCGGGGTTCTTAAACAGGCTGACCCGGCGCTGGTCGATCCGGGGCTAACGGCGCAACTCGAATGCCTGCTCGACGATGTCGTTGTCGGCAAGCAGGAGATGATCGGTGCGATTGACGCCGTGTGCGGTGTCGCTGAGCGCATCATCAGCAAGCTCAAAGATGGCGCGGCCGGCGGGCCTCCTTTGCTTGGTGCCGCAGCTGCGGCGTATCCGCCGACGCCCGCGATGAAGCGCTTTGCCGACAGCCTCGTCCGGCAAAAGGGCATCAAGCCTCCGCCCGGCTACAAGACCTCGATATCGATCTGTCGCAAATTTCTCAACCAACACGCAGCCAAGAAATCCGAGGGTGAAACGGCGGGGAAGCTCGACGCCAAACCGGTTAGCTCGGCCCAGCTATTGTACGCCCAGAAGATTGCGCACGGCAAAGGCCTCATCATTCCCGAGGAGGCCAAGGCCAACTCGGCGGCCATGTCCGCGTGGATCGACTGCAACCGAAGTGCGAAGCGCCGCAAGCGCGGTCGCAAAACCGGCTTCGCGCCTGCGGGATCGGTTGCGCCTCAATTGACAGCGACGACGAAGAGGTCTCGGAAACGCAAAACGCACGCTGCTGCCGCTCGACCGGCTCCCGCGCAGCCGCATTCGGTTGCAGGTATGCCGCTGCGGATCCCTTATGGCAACAAGGAGGTCGCTCTGAAACTCGGCGCCCGCTATCGCTCGGGTGGATGGTATGCCCCACCCGGAGTCGATCTTTCTGCATTCGCAGAGCGTGGATGGCTGTAAGCCCCAGCGTGTGTGGTGCCCCCTCCGTTAGCCCCGATCTGAAAATCGCGTCAAAGCTGTGAGCGGTTGCGCAAGCGGACCACGACCGCCGCCGCGATCGAAGATGAGGTGCACGACGTTCGCGCAATTTGCGAAGGCGACGTCGTCGCAGGCTTGAGAATGACATTGATCGCCAACGCATTTGAAAGCTGAGATCGATCACCTCTCCGCCGCGGTGTCATCCGGCTTTTCTTGTTCGGCAACGCGCCGTGAGCCGACGTGATCGAATTTTGCACGTGCTGATCAGGCGTCGATCTTCAACCGTGATCGAGTTTGATCGACCTGCTTCCGGTATGCTTCCGGTGCGATTCGGCGGTCTATCGAGCGCGGCTTTAAGTCATTGGAATCATTGGTGGAGCCGAGGGGATTTGAACCCCTGACCTCCGCAGTGCGATTGCGGCGCTCTCCCAACTGAGCTACGGCCCCGCCGCGCGCTTGAGCCGGGCGAAATCATGCCGGCTTTTGGCGAGTGCGGGCCATTTAGGGCCGCGGCTACAGGGTGTCAAGGATGGGGGGCAAAGCCGCCCCGATAGCGTCAAGGACCGGCAGGAAAGCCCGGAATGGTTCCCGGCTTCGTCTTGTTCACGCCGCCACAAGCCGCTAGTTTCGGCCGTCCTTTAATGTGAAACCCATCAATGCGCGCCCTATTTCTCGTCATCGATCTTGCTCTCGAACTCTACATCTGGATCGTGATCGCGATGGCGATCTTCTCGTGGCTCGTGGCGTTCAACGTCGTGAACACCAGGAACCCGGTGGTCTCGATGATCGGCG
The DNA here is from genome assembly GCA_963759705.1 of uncultured Alphaproteobacteria bacterium. GTDB lineage: Bacteria > Pseudomonadota > Alphaproteobacteria > Rhizobiales > Xanthobacteraceae > BOG-931. The sequence goes on along the minus strand of CAVXAK010000019.1, from coordinate 90,219 downwards.
ACTTTCTCTATCGCATCACCGAGCCGGTGTTGCGGCCGATCCGCAACATGCTGCCGAATCTCGGCGGTATCGACATTTCGCCGGTCATATTGTTCTTGATCATCGTGTTCATTCGCTATGTGATCGCGCTCTATATCCTGCCTTACGTCTTCTGAGCGCCGTGGCCCGCGCGCCGTGGACTGCATCGGCGGACGGCGTCGTTGTCGACGTGCGTCTGACGCCGCGCGGCGGCCGCGACGCGATCGAAGGAATCGAGCAGCGTGCCGACGGCCGTGCTGTGCTCAAGGCGCGGGTGCGAACCGCGCCGGTTGAGGGCGAAGCCAACGTGGCGCTGTGCCGATTGCTCGCTGCCGCGCTCGGCACCGCTCCGCGCCAGGTCAGCGTTGTGTCCGGAGCGACGGCGCGCGTAAAACGGATACGGATTGCGGGCGACGGTGCGGCCCTTGCTGCCGCGCTGGAGCGCGTGGTCAAAGCACAGTCCAAGGCGGCCTCATGAGCGCTCGGATCATCGACGGCAAGGCGATCGCTGCTGAATTGCGCGCCGCCGTGGCGGCCGAGGCGCGTCACCTGGCGGCTGCGCATGGTCTCAAGCCCGGATTGGCGGTCGTCCTTGTCGGCGAAAATCCCGCGAGCAAGACCTATGTGGCGAGTAAGTCTCGCGCGCTGGTCGAGGCCGGCATGCAGCCGTTCGATCATCATCTGTCCGCAGCGACGAGCGAAGATGAACTGATCGCGCTAGTGCGCCGGCTCAATGCCGATAAGGCAGTGCATGGCATTCTGGTGCAGATGCCGTTGCCGCCGCAGATTGATGCCGCGCGCGTCATCGCCGCGGTCGATCCTGACAAGGATGTCGACGGCTTTCATCCGCTCAACGCCGGTCGCTTGGCGTCAGGGCTGCCGGCGCTCGCGCCATGTACGCCGATCGGCTGTATCAAACTCGCCAAAAGCGTGCATCCGTCGCTCGAGGGCCTCGACGCCGTGGTCATCGGCCGCTCAAACATCGTCGGCAAGCCGCTCGCACAGCTTCTGCTCGCCGAAAACGCGACAGTCACCATTGCCCATTCGCGGACGCGAGATCTCGCTGCGGTGTGCCGCCGCGCCGACCTGCTCTGCGCCGCGATCGGCCGCCCCGAAATGGTGCGTGGCGAGTGGATCAAGCCGGGCGCGACCGTCATCGATGTCGGCATCAATCGGGTGCCCGACGGCGCCAAATCACGCATTGTCGGCGATGTGAATTTTGCCGAAGCGGTTCAGCTTGCCGGCGCCATCACGCCGGTGCCGGGCGGCGTCGGGCCGATGACGATCGCGTGTCTTCTCGTCAACACGTTGCGCGCGGCTTGCGTTCAGGCGGGATTGCCTGCGCCAATGATTTGACGGCGCGCGACACCCGTCGCCGCGACGAACTGGCAGAACGACGAACTGGCCGAACAATGTGTCTTGATACGGAGACCGGCTAGAGCGCAATCGTTTCAGATTGAATCGATTCGCACTCTACATCATTGGTGGAGCATGATCTTTTCGGAAAACCGGTTTCCACTTTTCCGGATCATGCTCTAGCTCTGCCAGCCGAAGGCGACCTTGTCGAGCACGCGCGTGCCGAACTTTTCCGACGAGCGAGCGACGGCCTTGCCGCCGAGCGCACGATAAAATTCGACGGCGTTTTCGTTTTCCGAGAGCGCCCACACGATCAACGATTTCAGCGCGCTCTGCGCAAGGTCGCGGCGCGCCGCAGTGAACAGACGCCGGCCGAATCCAAGCCCTTGGAATTCCGGCCGCAAATAAAGCTCGTAGATTTCGCCGTCGTAATAGAGGCTACGCGCGCGATTTCGTCCGTAATTGGTGTAGCCGGCGATCTTGTCGCCGAATTGCAGGAGCGCAATGCGGCTGCCCTTGCGGATCGCGCTGTCCCACCACGCCGGGCCGCGGCGGATCACGAGCTTCTCGAGTTCGGTGCCGGGAATAATGCCCTGATAGGCCATCCGCCATGCCTCGTCGTGGCATTCCGCGACCGCGCCGGCATCGGACGGCTTGGCGCGACGGATCTCGATGAGGACTGTGTTGCTCATGGTGTAATCAAAGCAAGCGATTCCGCGGGCTTCAAGTACCGAGATTCACGTTCAGTTAACGATGTGGATTATTAGCCGAACGAAGGGGGTCGCGCCATCGTTGCGAGGCGAAAATTTCGTGGTCCTGTCGCAATCTGGCGAGGCTGTTGCAGCAGCGCCACGGTTTCGCGGTATTTTTCGCGGGTACGTGTCGTTTAGGGACAGTTGCGGTCGTAATGGCGCTCGTCCGAGATCAAAACCTGAACCGCGCTAATTCGGTTCGCCTCAGACCCGCTCGGCTTCCTTGCGCCGTTCGTCACGCTTGCGATCGTTGGGATCGAGCAGCTTTTTGCGCAATCGGATCGATTTCGGCGTGATCTCGACCAGTTCGTCGTCCTCGATGTAGGCGAGCGCCTTCTCGAGAGTCATGCGAATCGGCGGGGTGAGACGAATCGCTTCGTCCTTGGAATGCGTGCGGATGTTGGTCAGCTTCTTGCCCTTGAGCACGTTGACCTCAAGGTCGTTGCCGCGCGTGTGCTCGCCGACGATCATGCCGCGATAAACCTTCCAGCCGGGTTCGATCATCATCGGGCCGCGGTCCTCGAGATTCCACATGGCGTAGGCGACGGCCTCGCCCTGGTCCGTCGAGATCAGCACGCCGTTGCGGCGTCCGATAATCTCGCCGCGGTGCGGCCCGTAATCGTGAAACAGCCGGTTCATCACCGCGGTGCCGCGCGTGTCGGTCAGAAGCTCGCCCTGGTAGCCGATCAGTCCGCGTGTCGGTGCGTAAAAAATGAGACGCACCCGTCCGCCGCCGGAGGGGCGCATCTCGACCATCTCGCCCTTTCGCTCGGCAAGCTTCTGCACGACCACGCCGGAATGCTGCTCGTCGACGTCGATCACGACTTCTTCGATGGGCTCGAGCAGTTCGCCCGAAGCGTCATGCTGGAACAGCACCTTGGGCCGCGAAACGGAAAGCTCGAAGCCTTCGCGGCGCATGGTTTCGATCAGGATGCCGAGCTGCAATTCGCCGCGGCCGGCAACTTCCATCGAATCCTTCTCGGTCGACTCCGAAATTCGCAGCGCGACGTTGCCTTCCGCTTCGCGCAGCAGCCGCTCGCGAATCACCCGGCTCTGCACCTTGTCGCCCTCGGTGCCGGCGAGCGGTGAATCATTGATGCGAAACGTCATGGTCAGGGTCGGCGGATCGATCGGCTGCGCCGGCAGCGGCTTGGTCACTTCGGGAGCGCACAGGGTGTGCGAGACGAACGCCTCGGGCAGGCCCGCGATAGCGACGATGTCGCCCGCCAGACCCTCTTCGATCGGCGCCCGCTCGAGGCCGCGAAAGGCGAGCACCTTGGTGACGCGGCCTTCTTCAATGAGGCTGCCGTTGCGGTCCAGCACCTTGACGGTCTGGTTGGGCTTGACCGAGCCCGAGGAGATGCGTCCGGTCACGATGCGGCCGAGATACGGATTGGCTTCGAGGATCGTGCCGAGCATGCGGAACGGGCCTTCCTCGACCGCCGGAGGCGCGACGTGGCGAATGACGAGGTCGAACAGTGGCGCCATGCCCTGATCTTTAGGGCCTTCGGGTGCGTGACGCCATCCAGCCCTGCTTGGCCGAGCCGTAGAGGATCGGGAAATCGAGCTGCTCCTCGGTGGCGTCGAGGGCGGCGAACAGGTCAAAAATCTCGTTGGCGACCTCGCTCGGCCGGGCGTCCTGCCGATCGACCTTGTTGATGACCACGATGGGGCGCAGACCCATCTTGAGCGCCTTCGAGACCACGAATTTCGTTTGCGGCAGCGGCCCCTCGGCGGCGTCGACCAGGACCAGGGCGCCGTCGACCATGTTGAGGATGCGCTCGACCTCGCCGCCGAAATCGGCGTGGCCGGGTGTATCGACGATATTGATGCGGGTATCCTTCCAGACCAGCGACGTCGCCTTGGCCAGGATGGTGATGCCGCGCTCGCGTTCGAGGTCGTTGGAATCGAGCGCGCGTTCGACAACGCGCTGATTCTCCCGGAACGAGCCCGATTGCTGCAGCAGGCGGTCGACCAGCGTGGTTTTGCCGTGGTCGACGTGGGCGATGATGGCGATATTGCGAAGGTTCATTGATCCACAAACCAAAACGAGCCCCCAAGGGGCCCGCGATTCTGGCCCGTATATAGTCAGTTTCGGTGGGGACGCAATGTTGGGGCCACGGAATGAGTTTCGGGCACGGAATGCGCCCCTAAAGGCGCAGCATGGTGACACGCGACGCCGGCGGGGGCGCTGGATCGAGCGTGATCGACCACAGGGCCTGATCGCCGACGTCCTTAAGTGTGACGGTGAGCGCTTCGGTGGCGCCGTCGATTGCGACATGACCGAAGAATTGCAGCCCATAGCATGGGGCGAGGTTGTCACCCTGCGCTGCCGTCGGCGACTTGTGGAACACGACCCGCGGACCGAACGTGCGCTCCAGCGTGACCGGCGTCCAGGTTCCGGCATGGATCGGCCCCGAGACGAATTCCCAGAACGGCTCGAAATCCTGAAACACCGCCCGGTTCGGATCGTAGTAATGAGCGGCGGTGTAGTGCAGGTCCGCCGTCACCCAAAGAATGTTGCGTACGCCGGCGCGCCTGATGAACGAAAGCAGATCGGCGATTTCGAGGCCGCGGCCCCGCGGGCCGTCGGCATGTTCGATGCCGGTGGCATTGATGGCGTAGCCGATGGCCGTATCCGCGGCGATCACCTTCCACGTTGCCTGCGAATGCACGAGCTGGCGCTTGAGCCATGAAATCTGTGCCGGCCCGAGCAGATAATCGTCGGGGCCGTAGACGCGATCGGCATGCGGTCCATCGGGACCCCGATAGCTGCGCATGTCGAGCATGAAGACGTCGAGCAGCGGCCCGTACTGGATTTTGCGATAGACCCGGCCCGGTTCGGCCAGCGTCTCACGGATCGGCAGAAACTCGTGGAAGGCGCGGCGGGCGCGAGCGGCGAAGGCCAGCGTGTTCTTTTCGCCGGCGCGCGCGTGCGGCAACGCTTCGTCCGGCCACCACGATTCCATGACTTCGTGATTGTCCCAGAGCGCGAAGGTCGGCACTTCGGCGTTGAATGCGCGCAGATGATCGTCGAGCAGATTGTATTTGTAGTTGCCGCGATAGTCGGCGAGCGTTTCGGCCGGTTTCGACTTTTCCTCGGTGACGACGCTGCGCCAGACGCCGCCGTCGGGCAGTTTTTGCTCCGCCTGGATCGGGCAGTCGGCATAGATATTGTCGCCGCAATGAATGAAGAAGTCGGGCCGATTGCGGCGCATGGTGGCGTAGGTGCGCATGCCGCCGCGGGCGCGGTCGATGCCCCAGCCCTGGCCCATCGTGTCGCCGGACCAAAGAAATGAGACCGAACGCCGGTCACTCGGCGGCGTGCGAAATCGTCCGATCTGCGGCTCGCCAAAGACGGCCGAGGACAGATCCTGAAAGCTGATGCGATAGAAGATGTCCTGATCGGGCGGCAATTCTTCGATCAGCGCCTTGGCGGTGAAGTCCGATTGCGGCAAGGCGTCGACGAAGACCGCATTTTTGATGTCGCGAAAACTGTCGGTGGTCGCGACCTCGACCAGCATGCGCGAGGGGCGGTCGGCGCGCGACCAGACTACGCCCGTATGAGCCGACACATCGCCGGACTGCACGCCGTGGGTGATCTGCGGACGGTCCGGCGCCCAGCTCAGCGAAGGCCGTGCGATGCCGCCGACCGCAGTGACAGCAGCAGATGTGGCAACAGTCTTCAGCAGTGCACGACGCGTGAGCGCCGCGCGACCTGGCATCGTGACGGCCATTGGGCCTCCGCCGTCGAATCGCGGCGGAGAGTGAAGGGCGATTCTGACGAAGGCTCGAACTTAATGCGACGGCGCGATGACTCTGCGTGGCGCGATAAAGGCAATGTGCCGGTGTTTGATCGTGGAACCGCCCGGCCGCAACGCCGGCGGGAGGTTCCGCGCTTATGCGGCTGCGGCCTTGCTGCTGCTGCCGAGGCGATCGAGGATCGCGGTTCGGCGCGCCGCGATCGCGAAGCGAAGCTGATCAAGGGCGAACGCGAACGACATGCGGACGGTCTCGTCGAACTCCTCGTGCTCGCTGTGATGAATGATCGCGATCACGAGGTTGTCGGCGTCGATCTGCAGTTGCTCGATCGTCTCCAAGGTTTGCGCGGCGTGGGCTTTGCGGACCAGATCGAGCACGCGCTGCAGAAGCCGCAGCCGGCGTGTGCGGCCGTCGTTGCGGAAGTAACTCGCCGCGCCCGCGATGGCCGATCCGAAAACCGGAAAGATCAGCATGCCGTAAAAAATGTCGTCGCCATATTTGTCGAAGAAGGACTGCTGATTGTCGCTCAGATAATCAAGGGCGCCTTGCTGCACCAACACGGCGCCATCCTTGTCAGTCGACGGCGCCTCGATCTTGATCTCGCCGGGCATCGCATTGGCGAGCGATTGCCGCGCCGAATAGATGATTTTTGCCAGTGCTCCGACGGCGCTCGAACTGACCGATTTGTGCGCCACAAGGTAATCGGGAAAGCTCAAAGTCGTAAGGGTGTCATCGGGGCTCGGCGGTTTGCCGCCGAAAGTGCCGGCGTCGATGTCCAACGATGCGAACGCGGGGTTGCGTTTCGAAATGCCCTCTGCCTGGTCGACCGGGATGAAAGTTGGCGCGTCACCGCCGCCCGAGGCCGCCGCGACCGCACCGGAGACGGCCTGTCCGGTTGCTGAACCGGCAACGAAGATGACGTCGATCTGATTGTTGTGGACGGCGTCGACGAGATTTTTCGGATCGATCTGCGAGACCTGCACCTTGGCCGCGGGAACGCCATAGTGACTGAGAACGACTTCAAGCAGACCACTGTTCGCCTCGTTGCCGGTGACGATGCCGACGCGACGGCCCGACAACTGCGATATCTTTTCGATCTTCCCCGCTCGTCCCCTGCCCTTCTTTGATGTGATGGCGCCAGGCGCCGGAACGATGAAAACCATCACATTCTGGCGCAGGATTGCGATCACCGGCCAATTCAGCGAATCGCCGACGCTGCTCGGCAGGATGGCAAGATCGGCTTGATGGTCGGTCATCGCCTGCGCGCTGCCCTTCGCGCCGGATGTAGGGACAACCTGGAAGTGGATTTTGCTGTTGTCTTTCTTGAGCTGATCAGACAGCACCTGCACGAACTTCGCGTCGACGCTGCCTTCCGGGCCGACCGCAATTTTCATGATGTCTGGTTTGGTGGTGAAAAAGACGGCTGCCCAGATGATGCCGCCAAGCACGATCATTCCCAGAAGGGCGATCAGCATGGTGTGCCGCAGAAACATTCTGACGCGGCTTCGCACCATGTGTTCAAGCGACTCGATACTCATGGCTTTACCCAATGAGTGGGCATGCGTTGCCGACGCGGAGTCAGCGTTGCCCGAATGGCCGAAGCGGCGTGAAAGCCACAGTCTCATGGCCAAAGGCGGACGGCGCGGTAGTCCGGGCGGCATGGTTAATCCTAACACGGCTCGGGCGGTTTGACGCCAGGCAGCAGCCAGGGGTTCACCGGCCAAACCGGCGCTTTGGTTAATCGCGCCCGGTCCGGTCGTTCCCACTCAAATGTCGGGCCCAGTTGTGACCCAACTTTGACAAAAAACCGCAAGGAAACGCGGTTGATGAGGCGTTGCCTGGGGCGAAATGGTCTGCGATCACGCTCCGGCGGGCCGGCTCCACGGTCCGAACCGGAAACCGGCCGGCATTGCTTGATGCAGCATGAGCATCTCGCCCACGGTTTCCGACGTCACGAGGCCGATGAGCCGTTCTGACGCGTCGATGACCCCCACCGCCGGCACCGACTTTTCCTGAAGCAATCGAAACGCCTCTTCGAGACAGCTTCTGTGGCCAACGGTCGGCAAGCGCGCGGTCATCGCGTCGGCGACGTGGGCGTCCGGGCCGCGCTCCTTCATCGCCCTGATGAGGTCGTTTCGCGCCAGCACGCCGACTGGCCGTCCCTGGCCATCCACCACCGGGAACTCGCCTTGGCTGGTCCGCAGCAATGTCTCCACGGCGGCGTCGACATGCTCGTCGGGCGTGAGCGTTGCGAACTGCGTCATCATCGCGGCCGTTACCGGCACGCCGCGCGACATGGCGCGGATCGCCACCACATGGGCCTCCGATGCAGCGGCGAGATAAACGAAAATCGCGATGAAGATCAGCAGCGGATTGCCGAACAGGCCCAAGAAAGCCGAGCAGGAACGCCACCCACTGGCCGATCGCAGCCGCGATTTCGGTGGCTCGCACGTAGCCGAGCCGGCTCGCCAACAGCGCGCGCAACACTCTCCCGCCGTCCATCGGAAAGGCGGGGATCAAGTTGAACACCGCGAGGAACAGGTTGACGACGGCAAGCCGGTCGATCATCCCGACGTTTTGCGCGTCAAGCGCGGCGAGGTTATCGGCACCGAGATGGGCACCGCCGATCACGACCAGAAGCAGAGCGATGACGACGTTGACTGCGGGGCCCGCGATAGCAACCAGAAATTCCTCACTGGGCTTTTCCGGAATGCGCTCGAGCCGCGCCACGCCTCCAATCGGCAGCAGGATCACGTCCGGCGTACTGACCCCGAAAGCGCGTGCCGTGAAGATGTGCCCGAACTCGTGGAGAAGGACACAGAGGAAAAGAAGGATCACGAAAACCAGGCCGCTCCAGGCCGTCTCTGCGCCTCCCGAAAAGTAGTTGACGCCGAATATCCAGGCGAGAAACAGCAAGAAGGTCACATGGATGCGGACCGCCGTGCCGGCGATCGCTCCGATCTTCACGGACCAGCCCATCATTACCTCCCGAAAGCGCCGATTGTCCGGAACCTCGCGCCTCGCTGTATTGTTTGGTAATTAGTGGTCTTGCCGCATTTTTGCGAGAGCGGCATCCATCGCGCTCGCATGACAGACGGTGCTTTGAGGAGTTTTCATATGGCTCAAAAACTCTCCGGCGAGGCTCGCCGCAGTGCACTCTCCCGCCTCAAGGGTTGGAGCGAGGCCAAGGATCGCGACGCCATCAGCAAAAAATTCGTCTTCGCCGACTTCAATGAAGCGTTCGGCTTCATGACGCGTGCGGCGCTGATGGCGGAGAAGCTCGATCACCATCCCGAATGGTTCAATGTTTACAAGACTGTCGATGTGACGCTGTCGACCCATGACGCCGGCGGCTTGACCGATCTGGACGTCAATCTCGCCGAGGCCATGGACAAGCTGGCCGGCCGATGATCGCCGAAAGGCGGCGGATATTTGTGCCTTGCGGACGCCGCGTTTCGGGGCCATTTGAGGAGCGATTATAGCGCGTGCGAGGGGCAGATGTGGTTCCGGCAACAAACCGCTTCCTGGCAGGAGGCTGAGGCGCTGGCGCGCCAATTCGGTTCCGATCAGGCGTCCGATGACAGGGAGCTTCGCCGCAGTTTCTGGCGGAAGCTCCGCGCAACGGTGGCCAGCCTGCCGTTCGCTGAAGATTTGCTCGCCGCGCATTTCTGCGCGTTTGACCGCCAGACCCCGCTGCAAGTGAAAGCCGTTCTGGTTGGCGCTATCGCCTATTTCGTGCTGCCGACCGATTTGATCCCCGACTACATACCGGTGATCGGTTACACCGATGACGCAGCCGTACTCGCCACCGCCATCAAGCTCGTTGCCTCGCACATCACGCCGGATCATCGCGAGGCGGCACGGCGCACTTTGGTGCGCCTGCGCGGCGAGGCGCCGTCACGGCCGTAGCACGATCTTTCCCATCACTTTGCGGTCGGTGATGGCTTTGAGTGCTGTGGCGATCTCAGCAAGCGGATAGACCGCGTGCACGTGTGCGCTGAGCTTGCCTTCCGCACACCAGCGCACAATGTCCGTCATCAAAGAGCGTTGCGCCTTTGGCTCGCGTGCGGTCCAGCCGCCCCATAGCACGCCGCGGATATCGCAGCTTTTGAGCAGCACCAGATTGAGCGGAATTCTCGGGATTTCACCCGCCGCGAACCCGACCACCAGATAGCGGCCTTCCCATCCGAGCGAGCGCAGGGCAGGCTCCGCATAAGAACCGCCGACGGGATCGTAGACCACGTCGATGCCATGTTCGCCGCCAAGCCGTTTGAGTGCGTCGCGGAGATTTTCGACGGCGTAATTCACGACTTCGTCGGCGCCGTGAGCTCGAGCGAACTCGAGTTTCTCGGGGGATGACGCGCAAGCGATCACGCGGGCACCCATCATCTTACCAAGCTCGATCGCGGCAAGGCCGGTACCGCCTGAGGCGCCGAGTACGGCGAGGGTTTCGCCCGGTTTGAGTTCCGCGCGTTCGCGCAACGCATAGAGCGTCGTGCCGTAGATGACGGTGAGGCCCGCCGCGCGCTCGAAATCAAGATCGTTAGGCAGCTTCACCAGCTGCTGCGCCGGCACCGCAACGGCCTCACGCGCCGCGCCCCAGCCCACATAGCCCATCACGCGATCGCCGGGCCCAATATCTGTCACCCCCGCGCCAATGCTTGCGACGATCCCGGCGAATTCGGCCGCGGGTGAGAATGGAAACGGGGGCTTACGCTGGTATTTCCCGGCGATGATCAGCGTGTCGAAGAAGTTGAGCGCTGCGCTTTTGACGCGGACGACGGCCTCGCCGGGACCTGCTTGAGGCTCCGGAATATCCGCCAGTTCGAGTTCGTCCGGCGTGCAGAAACGATTGCAGAGAACGACTTTCATGGATTTTCATTCCGAGGCGGCGCAAAGGGCTGGACGTGGAATCCATAACCATGAAACGTGCGCGCATTGGAAGTGGCGCGGACGGTTTTGCCCTACGTGTCCGTCACGCCGAGGTCGAGCAGGAAGCGGCGCAGGCGCGAGAACGCGAGCCGCAGGCGCGACTTCACGGTTCCGAGCGGAAGTTCCAGCCGGTTCGCGATAGTACTGTGAGAGAGGCCTTCAAAGAACGCCAAATGCACCAGCGTGAACTGCTCTTGCGGCAGCGCGTCGAGCGCGGCGTGGACGTATGCCTCGCGCCGCACGGTGTCGATGCATTCGTCGGTCGCATCGGCCGGGTCTGGTATGCCGAAAAAATCCTCTATCGCGACACTGTGTTCGCGGCTGCGCCGGCCGACATCGATGCGACGATTGTGCGCGATGCGAAAAATCCAGGTGGCAGCGGCGGATTTGCTTCGATCGAACAGATGCGCTTTGCGCCAGATCGTCTCCATCACGTCCTGGGTGACGTCGGCTGCAGAAAACGGCGCGAGGCCTCGGCGGACCATGTGAGCGTGTACGCGCGGTCCAAAATGATCGAACAAGACGCTGAATGCGTCGCCGTCGCGGTCGGCCCCCACCGCGGTCAGAAGATCGTCCAGTTCATTGACCCCTGCTGCCGCAAGCCTGCGGTGGTTCGGGGCTTCGCCGGTATGACTGAAGGTCGACACGCCCAGTGCTTTCTCAGTTCCGACCGCGCGCCTCGCTGGGAATTACAAGCCTCGCAACGCCCACCCGGATCGCGCATTCATCAAAAACAACATCGGACACGCCGGCGTGCTTGGCTGTGTCGGCCGTCACATTGGCGTCGAATTGTCCATGAATTCGCATTGTGTCTGGATTCCCGCGAGCGGGCCACGTCGCGGTCCGGGCCGTGCGAGCTTGCCAACTCGTTCCGTAATCGACCGAATTGGATTAAAATTGAAAGGTTTGGTATCAACGCCAAGGGTGCCGCGAGGTCCGATGCAGATCAACCGACAGTGGGGGATTGTCGTTTTGCTGCTCATTCCGGCAGCATTTGCCGTTCCGGCTGGCGCACAGCAGCCACCCGCACACGAATTGACTGCTCCGGAGAAACCCGCAAAGCACGCGGCTGGTGCGGCGCATCCCACGCTGGTTGGCCAATACGGCGAATGGGGTGCCTATACGGCGTCTTCTGGCGGCAAAAAGATCTGCTTCGCGATCGCCAAGCCGGCATCTTCGGAAACCAATCCGCCAAACCGGCCACGCGATCCAATCTACATGTTTATTTCCACCCGGCCGGCCGACAAGGTGACGAACGAGGTCTCCGTCATCATCGGATATCCATTCAAGCCTGGCTCAGAGGCGACAGCGCAGGTCGGTTCCGCGACGTTTGCGCTGTACACCCAACAAGACGGCGCCTGGATCAAGAACGCCGCCGAAGAAGCCCGGATGGTCGATGCCATGCGGTCGGGCCAGAGCTTGGTGGTGAAAGGTGCTTCCAGCAAAGGCACCCAATCGACCGACACGTTCTCGCTGAAGGGCCTCAGCCAGGCGCTCGACCGCACCGCGCAGGAATGCAAGTAAACGGACTCAAGTAACCGGCTCAAGCGGGCGGACGCCTGTGCTGGCGCTTCAAGAACAGCCAAGCCGGCCCCATCTATAGCCGGACTGCGTTTTCGCCATCTGGATGACGATGACCTCCTCGCTTGCCGCTACTCAATCGGATGCCGCATCGGCCGAGTTCGTCGAAAAGCGGCCGCTCGAGCAGTATGTACCGCCCGCGAAGCCGTCGCTGGTCGGCATGTCGCGTGACGCGCTCGCGCGGGCGCTCGGCGATATCGGCGTGGCCGAGCGGAGCCGCCGCATGCGGGTACAGCAGGTTTGGCACTGGCTCTATGTCCGCGGCGCCCAGGACTTCGACCAGATGACCACCTTGTCGAAGGACATGCGCTCGGCACTTGCGCAGCATTTTACGCTCGATCGTCCCGAGATCGCCGCCGAGCAGATTTCGGTCGACGGCACGCGGAAGTGGTTGCTGCGCCTGCCGGGAGAGGCCGGCGCTGCGCCGCATGAGGTCGAGTGCGTCTACATTCCGGAAGCCGAACGCGGCACGCTCTGTATTTCGAGCCAGGTCGGCTGCACGCTCAACTGCACGTTCTGCCACACCGGCACGCAGCGTCTTGTTCGCAACCTCACGCCCGGCGAGATCGCCGGTCAGGTGGTGCTGGCGCGCGACCGGCTCGGCGATTGGGAGCGTGCGGCGTCCACCGGCGCGGAGCGCGAAAAGCGTCTCGTCTCCAACGTCGTCATGATGGGAATGGGCGAGCCGCTCTATAATTTCGAAGCGGTGCGCGATGGCCTCCATGTGGTCGCCGACGGCGACGGCCTGAGCATATCCAAGCGGCGGATCACGCTGTCGACTTCGGGCGTCGTGCCCAATATCGCGCGCGCAGGCGCCGAGATCGGCGTCATGCTCGCCATCTCGCTGCACGCCGTAACCGATGAACTCCGCAACAAGCTCGTCCCGCTGAACCGCAAATATCCATTGAGCGAATTGCTTGACGCCTGCCGCAACTATCCGGGACTTTCCAACGCGCGGCGCATCACGTTTGAATACGTCATGCTCAAGGGCATCAACGACTCGCTCGCCGACGCGAAGGCTTTGGTGCGTCTCGTCAAAGGCCTACCGGCCAAGATCAATCTGATCCCGTTCAATCCCTGGCCGGGGAGCAAATACGAGTGCTCCGATTGGGAGCAGATCGAGAAATTCTCCGAAGTCGTATTCAATGCCGGCTACGCTTCGCCGGTGCGCACGCCACGCGGACGCGACATTCTTGCCGCTTGCGGCCAGCTCAAGAGCGCAACGGAGAAACTCTCTATCCGCGAGCGGCTGGCGCTGCGCGCCATGGCGATGACGGATTGATGCCAGCCGATGTCCGTCATCGGGCGCATCGCAGTGGTGATCTTTGCCTATGTCCTGGCTTGCGTCGCCGCTTCCATCATTCTCACCGTCGGCATGCTGACGCCGGATTGGAATGACCTGCTCGAAATGGCGCTCCAGACCGCGGCTATTGGTCCGGTGATCGGGCTGGGTGCAGCCGTCATTGCAGGAATTGCGATGATTCCATCGCTGCTTGTGATCGTGCTCGCGGAGGGATTTGCGCTGCGATCGGGCGTCGTATATGCCGCGCTCGGGGGTGCGCTGGCGCTGTCGTTGAGTTACGGCCTCGATTTCGCCGGCTATGTCGGCGAGGCTGACGGCTATACAGTGCGGGGTCGTGAAGTGCTTGCCGCTGCGGGCATCGCCGGCGGATTTGTCTACTGGCTGTTCGCCGGCCGCAAGGCCGGTTCTTGGAAGTGATAATCCCAATCGAAACGCCTTCAGGCCTGATCGCATGAACCGGACCGGGCTTGCCGTTGCGCTGATCGTCGCTGTCGTCGTGGGAGTGTTGTTTGCTCTCTATCCGCGACTCGACCTCGATCTTGCCGGCTTGTTCTTCAATCGGCAGGCCAACGCATTCAGTGTGGGCTTGCAGACCTGGGTGCTACGCTCGCGCGACGCGGCGCGATATTTCATCGCCCTGCTCGTCGCGCCGGCCGTCGTCGTCATCGTTGGCAAAGTCTTCATGCCGCGCCGGCATTTTCCGATGGGCATCCGCGCCGCCGTGTTCCTGGTGTTGACGCTCGCGATCGGCCCCGGCGTCGTCGCCAACCTGATTTTCAAAGATCATTGGGGCCGGTCGCGTCCCATCGACGTCACCGAGTTCGGCGGCACCGATCGGTTCACCGCGTGGTGGGATCCGCGCGGCGAATGTCCCAACAATTGTTCCTTCATTGCCGGCGAACCATCGGGCGCGTTCTGGACGCTGGCGCCGGCCTCGTTTGCACCGCCGCAATGGCGTCTTGCCGCTTACGGCGCAGCGCTCGCTTTCGGGGCTGCGGTGGGCGTGCTGCGGATGATCGGCGGCGGGCATTTTTTCACCGATATCGTATTTGCCGGCGTGTTCATGTTTTTGGTGATTTGGGCGTCGCACGGCATCATCTTTCGCTGGCGGTCGCTACGCCAGACCGAGAAAACCAAAGGCCCAGATCGCCGCCGAGGCGCCGTAAACTTTCGCTCGCGCCGCTTCCGTATGAGCACTCATAGTCGCGGCGCCGCATTCAGACTCGCCGCCGGGCAGGTCTTTCTTTGGTTCTTTTCCTCAAGGCGATGCAAAGATGAGTGACGTCAAGAAAGTCGTGCTGGCTTATTCCGGAGGGCTCGACACCTCGATTATTCTGAAGTGGCTGCAGAACACCTATCATTGCGAGGTCATCACCTTCACGGCCGATCTCGGCCAAGGCGAGGAGCTCGAACCGGCGCGCGCCAAGGCGCTGACGCTCGGCATCAAGCCGCAAAATATCTTCATCGAGGATTTGCGCGAAGAATTCGTGCGCGACTACGTGTTTCCGATGTTCCGCGCCAACGCGCTCTACGAGGGCCAGTATCTGCTCGGCACGTCGATTGCGCGGCCGCTCATCGCCAAAAAACAGATCGAGATCGCCGAGAAAGTCGGCGCCGACGCTGTGGCTCATGGCGCGACCGGCAAGGGCAACGATCAGGTGCGTTTCGAGCTGGCCTATTATGCGCTCAAGCCGGACGTGAAGGTCATCGCGCCGTGGCGCGAATGGGATTTCCGCTCGCGCGAGGCGCTCATTGCATTTGCCGAGCAAAACCAAATTCCGATCGCCAAGGACAAGCGCGGCGAGGCGCCGTTTTCGACCGACGCCAATCTTCTGCACACCTCATCGGAGGGCAAGGTGCTGGAAGACCCCGCCGAGGAAGTGCCGGATTACGTCTATTCGCGCACCGACGATCCTGGCGCGGCGCCCGATGAGCCGGCCTATGTGACGATCGATTTCGAGAAGGGCGATCCGGTCGCAGTCGACGGCAAAAAGCTGTCGCCCGCCGCACTGCTCACGCACCTCAATGCTCTCGGCCGCCAACATGGCATCGGCCGGCTCGATCTGGTCGAGAATCGTTTCGTCGGCATGAAGTCGCGCGGCATGTACGAGACGCCGGGCGGCACCATCCTGCTCGCCGCGCATCGCGGCATCGAATCGATCACGCTCGACCGCGGCGCAGCCCATCTCAAGGACGAGCTGATGCCGAAATACGCCGAACTGATCTACTACGGCTTCTGGTTCGCGCCCGAGCGCGACATGCTGCAAGCGGCGATCGACAAAAGTCAGGAATTCGTCAGCGGGCGCGTGCGGCTCAAGCTCTACAAGGGCAACGTCGGCGTAGTCGGCCGCGAGAGCAAATATTCGCTCTACGATCAGGACCTGGTGACGTTCGAGGAAGGCGCCGTCGCCTATGACCAGCGTGACGCCGCCGGCTTCATCCGCCTCAACGCGCTGCGGCTGCGCACGCTGGGGCAAAGGAAGAGGAAGCTGAAGCTGTAAGGCGCGAAACGCTTGCGCCCTCTTCCCTCTCCGCAAGGGAGAGGGATGGCAGCTACACCTGCCGCTCGACCAGCATACGCTTGACCTCAGCGATTGCCTTCGCCGGGTTGAGGTGCTTTGGGCAGGCCTTGGTGCAATTCATGATGGTGTGGCAGCGATAGAGCCGGAACGGGTCTTCGAGATTATCGAGCCGCTCACCGGTGGCCTCATCGCGCGAATCGGCGATCCAGCGATATGCCTGCAACAGTGCTGCTGGTCCGAGATAACGATCGCTGTTCCACCAATAGCTCGGGCAAGACGTCGAGCAGCACGCGCACAGGATGCACTCGTAGAGGCCATCGAGTTTGAGCCGGTCGTCGTGGCTCTGCTTCCATTCCTTCGGCGGCGTTGGCGAGACGGTCTGCAGCCACGGCTCGATCGAGGCATGCTGCGCGTAGAAATTGGTGAGGTCCGGCACGAGGTCCTTCACCACCGGCATATGCGGCAGCGGATAGATGCGCACTGCACCCTTCACGTCGCTCATCGACATGGTGCAGGCAAGCGTATTGGTGCCGTCGATGTTCATCGCGCATGAGCCGCAGATGCCTTCCCGGCAGGAGCGGCGAAACGTCAGCGTGGGGTCGATGTTGTTTTTGATCCAGATCAGCCCATCGAGGATCATCGGCCCGCAATCGCCGGTGTCGACGTAATAGGTGTCGATGCGCGGGTTGTTTCCGTCATCCGGGTTCCAGCGATAAATGCGGTATTCGCGCTCGGCCTTCGCTTTGGCCGGATGAGGCCAGCTTTTGCCATCGCCGACCTTGGAATTTTTCGGAAGCGTCAACTGGACCATTCAAATCGTCCTGTGTTTTCAGTAAACGCGCGCCTTCGGCTCGATATATGACACGTCGTTTGTCAGCGTGTAGGTGTGCACCGGACGATAGTCGATGGTGACCTTGCCGCTGGCCAGGTCGAGCCAGGACAAGGTGTGCTTCATCCAGTTTTTGTCGTCGCGATCGGGGAAATCCTCGCGGGCGTGAGCGCCGCGGCTTTCGGTGCGGTTGGCCGCGGAGTCCATGGTGACGACGGCCTGCTCGATCAGGTTGGCGAATTCGAGCGTCTCGATCAGGTCGGAATTCCAGATCAGCGAGCGGTCTGTGACGCGGACGTCGGCGACGCCTTCAAAAACCTCATGGATGAGCTTGGTGCCCTCTTTGAGCACCTCGCCGGTGCGGAACACCGCGCAATTGTTCTGCATGATGTGCTGCATCTTGGCGCGCAACTGTGCCGTCGGCGTGCCGCCCGAGGCGTTGCGGAATTTGTCGAGGCGCGACAGCGACTTTTCGGCAGAGTCCTTCGGCAGGTCAGGCTGCTTATCATTCGGCGTCAGGATATCGGCGCAACGCAACGCAGCCGCGCGGCCGAATACGACGAGGTCGATCAGCGAATTCGACCCGAGCCGGTTGGCGCCGTGGACGGAGACGCACGCGGCCTCGCCGAGCGCCATCATTCCGGGAACGATGTGATCAGGATTGCCGTCTTTTTTGATCAGCACCTCGCCATGATAGTTCGTCGCGATGCCGCCCATGTTGTAATGGACCGTCGGCACGATCGGCACCGGCTCGCGGGTGAGGTCGACGCCGGCGAAGATGTGCGCGGATTCGGTGATGCCGGGCAGACGCTCGGCGAGAATCTTCGGGTCGAGATGATCGAGATGAAGGAAGATATGGTCCTTCTTCGGACCGACGCCGCGGCCCTCGCGAATCTCGATCGTCATGGCGCGGGAGACGACGTCGCGTGACGCGAGATCCTTGGCGGATGGCGCGTAGCGCTCCATGAAGCGCTCGCCGGACGAATTGACCAGATAGGCGCCTTCGCCGCGCGCGCCCTCGGTGATCAGCACACCGGCGCCGTAAATGCCGGTCGGATGGAATTGCACGAATTCCATGTCCTGAAGCGGCAGGCCGGCGCGCAGCACCATCGCGTTGCCGTCACCGGTTTGGGTGTGCGCGCCGGTGCAGGACGCATAGGCGCGTCCATAGCCTCCGGTGGCGAGGATCGTCATCTGCGCGCTGAAACGGTGGATCGAGCCATCGTCGAGATTGATGGCGACGACGCCGCGGCAGCGGCCTTCGTCGTCCATCATCAGGTCGATGGCGAAATACTCGATGAAAAACTCGGTCGAATGCCGCACCGCCTGGCCGTACATCGTATGCAGCATGGCGTGGCCGGTACGGTCGGCGGCGGCGCAGGTGCGTTGCGCGGTGCCCTTGCCGAAATGCGTGGTCATGCCGCCGAACGGACGCTGGTAGATCTTGCCGTCCTCACGCCGCGAGAACGGCAAGCCCCAATGCTCGAGTTCGTAAACCGCAGCCGGCGCCTCCCGCACCATGTATTCGATCGCGTCCTGATCGCCGAGCCAGTCCGACCCTTTGACGGTGTCGTACATGTGCCAGCGCCAGTCGTCCTCGCCCATATTGCCGAGTGCCGCTGCGATGCCGCCCTGCGCCGCAACCGTGTGCGAGCGCGTCGGAAACACCTTGGTGATGCACGCAGTCCGCAAGCCCGCTTCGCTGCAACCGACCACGGCGCGTAAACCGGAGCCGCCCGCGCCGATGACGACGACGTCGTAGGCGTGATCTTCGATCGGATAAGCGCGACCGTTGATGGCGGGCGCCGCGCGTCCTCCGTTCGATCCGTTCCCTGCCATGCTCAGACCCCGAACGAGAGTTTGAGGACGCCATAAGCCGAGGCGAGACCGACGGCGACGGTGAAGAATGTATTGGCCAACAGCAACGTGAGCTTTGCCGACTTGTCGTGCACGTAATCCTCGATGATCACCTGCATGCCTAGCCTCATATGGGCGGTAATCGAGGCGATGAACAGCAGCATGATAATGGCGATCGCAGGCGAACCGAGAATCTGCGCCGCCGCGGCTTGGTTGCGGCCGAGAAGCGTGATCAGGATGACGACCACCGTGATGGTCAGCGGAATATTGGCGATCGCCGTCACCCGCTGATGCCAGAAATGCGCGGTCCCTGATTTGGCGGAACCGCGGCCCCGGACACGCCCAAGCGGCGTGCGGATATGCTTAGGCTCGGTCACCGCGGTCCCCCCATCGCCAAGAGGCCGACAATCCACAGGATCAAGGTGATGGCGATCGAGCCGATCAAGTTGGCCGCCACAAGCCATTCGCGCTCGCTCGGTCCGAAACCGCGGCCGGTGTCCCAGATCAGATGGCGGACGCCCCCCAGCATGTGATGGATCAGCGCCCAGGTGTATCCGAACAGAATGAACCGGCCGATGAGCGAGCCCGCGAACCACTCGAAATTCGCGTAGGCGTTGGGTCCGGCGGCCGCTGCAATCAACCACCAGGCCAGCAGCAAGGTCCCGAAATACAAGGCAAGTCCAGTGGCGCGATGGACGATGGACATCATCATCGTCAGCATCGGGCGGTAGATTTGCAAGTGCGGCGACAATGGCCGCTCGGCTGGGGCCCTGATTTCGGCCATGGCGTGTCCTTTATCCCTCCTTTTAGCAGTTGAAAACGCGAGTGCAACGGGGCCTTGGGATTATCGAGGCCCTGCGCGTTCAGCGCGGCATGAGCACCCAATAATCGAGGTCGAGCAGGACTGCCGGATCGTAATCCTCACCGGCCTTGAGTGGAAACTCGGTGCAAGGCTGGTCGCGCGTCGCGATCGTGCGCAGGCGCAGCGCGGCGACGTCATCGCGGCCCGCTATCTCTGACTTCGCCAGCACTTCCGACCACGCGAATATGGTGCCGCCGGCAAACAACGGTGAAACGTGACGGCCGCCGTTGATGGCGGCGACATGGAAGGCATTGGCAAGACCGTTGAACGACAGCGCGCGCGCCATTGAAATGATATGCCCGCCGTAAATCAGCCGGCGGCCGAAACGTCCTTTGCCTTCGATGTACTGGTTGAAGTGGATGCGCGCCGTATTCTGGTAAAGTCGGGTCGCGATCTGATGCTCGGCCTCTTCGACGGTCACGCCGTCCATATGATCGATCCGTTCGCCGACCTCGTAGTCGCCAAAGCGATAGGGACTGCCAGCGAGCGTAAAATCGTAGGCCGCAATGTCGAGCGCGGGGCACGCCTCGCCGAGCACTTTCGGATCGAGCACGGTCGGCAGGCGCGGCACGTGATCACCCGGCGGCGGGGCCGTCTCGTTGTGTTTGCGCACCATGACCCAGCGCACGTATTCAAGGACGGGGATACTATCTTGTTTGTATCCGGTCGTACGCACGTAGACGATGCCGGTCTTGCGGCTCGAGTTCTCCTTCAGCCCGATGACTTCGGACAGCGCGCTCAGCGTATCGCCCGGATAGACCGGGGAGCGAAAGTAACATCCGGCATAGCCGAGATTGGCGACCGCATTGAGCGAGACGTCGGGCACGGTTTTGCCGAACACGATATGAAATACGAGCAGATCGTCGATCGGCGCGTCCGGATATCCGATCGCCTTGGCGAAGGCGTCCGACGACTGCACAGCAAAACGCGGACCGAACAAACCGCTGTAAAGCGCGACGTCGCCGGTCGTGAC
This sequence comes from uncultured Alphaproteobacteria bacterium, assembly GCA_963759705.1. GTDB lineage: Bacteria > Pseudomonadota > Alphaproteobacteria > Rhizobiales > Xanthobacteraceae > BOG-931. The sequence continues at coordinate 69,472 of CAVXAK010000019.1, read as the reverse complement.
CGTGCGCGGAGTGGCATGTCGGATAATTTGTCCGATGCGAAAATCTTCGAAATAATTGCCGGGGCTGGTCTTGGACATTGGCAATCCTCTGGCGTCGGAACCCGGCATTCCGTGCGCGCTTCATAGCCTACCGTCGGCCGCCGGGAAAGCGGCCCTACGGGCGTTTGCTTGCGCTTAATTTCTTTCAAAAAGATGAGCTTTGGCCCGTGCAGGGCGGGCGGTTTTGTCCAGGACAATGGTGCGGCTTCACGCATCCGTGACAACGCGGCCGAAACCCGCGCGAAAAGTGTCCGTATCTCCATGTGATGACGCGAACGATCGCGTCTCGCCGGCGGCTCATCGCCGATAATCTTCAAATGGAGACCATCATGTCCAAGCGTTTTGCCCTCCTCGCTGCTGCGGCTGCATTTGCTTTCACTGCAACCGCGTCCACGCCGCTCTTCGCACAGATGTCGGAGAAGACTGTCACCGTCGGCGGTGCGCCGATGTACCCGTCGAAGAACATCATCCAGAACGCGGTGAACTCCAAGGACCACACGACTTTAGTCGCCGCGGTCAAGGCCGCAGGCCTTGTCTCGACGCTGGAAGGTCCGGGCCCGTTTACTGTTTTTGCGCCGACCAACGAAGCCTTTGCCAAGTTGCCGGCCGGCACCGTCGATACCCTGCTCAAGCCCGAGAACAAGGCGACTCTGGTCAAGATTTTGACCTATCACGTGGTCGCTGGCCGGATGACAACTGCTGCCCTGATGAAAGCGGTCAAGGACGGCGAGGGCGAAGCCAAGCTCAAGACCGTCGCGGGCCAGGACCTCATCGTCAAGGACGGCGGCCCCGGCAAACTCACCGTGACCGACGCCAAGGGTGATCTTGCCAATATCACCATCGCCAACGTCATCCAGTCTAACGGCGTGATCCAGGTCATCGACACCGTCCTGCGGCCGATGTGATGTGACGACGCGGGCGCCGAATGAACCCTCTCCCCACGCGCGGGGAGAGGGTAATGCCCATCACGCCGCTGTGTTATGGCTTTGAGCGGGGCGTGACACGAATGTGAGGCGCTTCCTGGCCGTCATTTTGTTATAGATTTCGTGAATCGGCCGGATGCAATTTGGACGAAAGCGATGCGGACGGTGCCATGACGATCGAAGCCGCAGCCAATACACCCTCGGTTCCGGATACGGCGGCCGGCCCGATCGTTCATCCGCTATGGGTGCGCATCACCCACTGGGTCAACGCGCTCGCCATGCTGATGATGATCGGTTCGGGCTGGCAGATTTACGACGCATCTCCTTTGTTCAAGTTCCTCGAATTTCCGCCGCAAATTGCGCTCGGCGAATGGCTCGGCGGCGCGTTGCTGTGGCATTTCGCGGCGATGTGGCTCCTGGTGATCAACGGCATCGTCTATGTCACGCTGGGCCTTGCGACCGGCCGGTTCCGCCGCAAGCTGCTTCCGATCCGCCTGCGTGCCGTGGTGAGCGATTTCCTCGCCGCCTTGCGCGGCCGGCTCTCCCATGCCGATCTCACGGTTTATAATGCAGTGCAGAGGCTCCTTTACGTCGGCATCTTGTTGGTCGCCGTGGTTATCGTGCTCTCGGGTCTCTCGATCTGGAAGCCCGTGCAGTTGAAGTGGCTCACCGCATTTTTCGGCGGTTACGATACCGCCCGCTACGTGCATTTCTTTGCGATGGCGTCGATCGTCGCGTTCTTGACCGTGCACGTCGTGCTCGCGGTCCTCGTGCCGAAGAGCCTCCGCGCCATGATCTTTGGTCGTTGAAGGTATTGGTTCGCTGCATCCGAAGGAGAAGACAATGCCCCGTCAACGTAAGCAGGTGCCCGGGGTCGATCCGAAGCTTCTGATCAAGGATGCGGCAAGACTTTTGCCCGAGCCTTCGCGGCGGCTGTTTCTGCGCGGCGCCGTGAGCCTCGGCGCGCTCGCGACTCTGACCGGGTGCGATATCATCGACGGGCCTACGTCGGAGAGCGCGCTGCGAGTCATTTCGCACTTCAATGATTGGGTGCAGGCGCGGCTTTTCAATCCCAATACGCTGGCGCCGGAATATCCGGAAAGCGCCATTACCCGGCCGTTCCCGTTCAACGCTTATTACGCCGAAGACGAAGCGCCGGACCTCGACGGCGAGACGTACCAGCTCGAGATCGGCGGGTTGGTCGACAACAAAAAACCCTGGAGGCTTCCTGAACTCTACAAGCTGCCCGAGGTCTCGCAGATTACGCGCCACGTCTGCGTCGAGGGCTGGAGTGCGATCGGTTCCTGGCAGGGCGTGAAGCTCTCCGACTTTCTGAAAGTGATCGGCGCCGACATGACAGCCAAATATGTCTGGTTTCAATGCGCAGAGGGTTATTCGAATACGATCGACATGCCGACGGCGCTCCACCCGCAGACGCAGCTGACGCTCAAGTTCGACAATAAAATTCTGCCGCGCTCCTACGGGTTCCCGATCAAGATCCGCATTCCCACCAAGCTCGGCTTCAAGAATCCGAAGTATGTCACCGCCATGTGGGTCCAGAACAACGACGCCGGCGGCTATTGGGAAAACCAGGGTTACAACTGGTTCAGCGGACTGTGAATTTTCCGGCCCGGCCGGATTCCTGAGCACGATCGCGGCATTCCGGCAATTTGCCGGAACTTCGCCCGCCATCGGTTGTTTGGCAGGTATTCACCTCTCTGGTAGGAGCCGTCATGCAGCCGAAACAAAGTTCCCAGGCGGAACAAGGTGACCCGCGCCATCACGTTCGCAAAGTCGAAAGCCGATTCCAGGAACTGATCGATCACTTGCGTAGTGACATCGGTAAAATCGATGAACCCCAGTGCAAGGCGATGTTTGAAACCTCGGCCGAAGTGCTCGGCGGTTTGAAAAAGGCCTTTCACGACTACGAGCGGAAAAACGAGTTGGCGTGGCGCTGATCAGTCGTTGTGGCGGCGATTACGGACGTCAAGCTCGCGCCGAGCCGGACCGCCGTTCTGGGCAAAGTAGCGCGTATTATTTCAAATAACCGTGCTGCCGCAAAATGTTATTGAAGCCCTGCATGGCCTGTTGCTGCATGTCCTGCATCCGCGGCGATATTGTTGAGACGAATTCAGACATCACTGCGGGTAGCTCGCGCATCGCTTTGGTGCCGATCGGACTGCGATAATACGCAATCAATTGGTGAAGTTCGTCCACGGTGAAATGACGCGCGTAAATCGGCGGCGCCGCTTTCATGATCTCCGTGAGATTGTTCATCTGGACGCGGTCGAACTCCTGGCGCAGTTCGGCGATCGTGGTGTCGTCGATTTTCTGCGCGCGAGCCCTTTGCTCAAGTGCCGGCCACATCAAATTCGTCATTTGCGCCGTCATCTGGCGCATCAGGTCGGGCGACAGAATTGAGAAAAGTTCGTTGGCGGCCTGCAACGCTTCGGGCGACGGCGTCTCGTCGGCGCGTGCGCGATCGAAGGCGCCGCCAAGCAGCAGCAGGACGGCGAAGATGCGCAAGATTTGCATGGTCAACCCTTTTCCGTTCCGGCGAAGCTTATCACCTTGCAGGTCGGTTGCCGATTAAGACGTGCACGACTATGCGGCTCAATTAGCGCGAAATGTATGGATTGAAGACGTCCACGCCGAAATCCTTGAAGTCTCTGACGTTTCGCGTCGCCACCCGGAGGCCGTGACGTTTTGCCGTCGCGGCGATCATGGCGTCTTCCATCAGGGAATCGGAGCGCCGGTGCATAAGTCTGGCCCACAGGCGGAACGTTGCTGCGTCCATTGGCAGGACATTCCACAGATCGGCAACTTGATCTGCCCAGGCTTCAATCTCCGCAGCCTTTGCCGCATCGCGTTCACGCGTTATTTCGATGCCGGCCTGAATCTCGCCCAGCGTCACTGCAGAGATATAAAGGTCGTGCTCGTCGAGCGAGCGCAACCACGCCATAACCGCCCCGTGGGGGCGTGGTCTTCGTAGTTCCGAGATGATGTTGGTGTCGAGCAGATACATCGACAATCACGCAACGGGGCGGGGTGTTCGGCGCCGTCCTTTGCCGCGCGGCGGTATAAGAAGCTCGGTCCGTCCGGTATCGCTCAGCAAGAGCTCCTTGAGACCGGGTTTGGCGGCAAGACGCTGCCATTGATCCATGGGAACCAGAACTGCGGCTTTCTCGCCGCGCCGGGTGACGAGTTGCGGACCTTCACGCAGGCACGTTTCGAGCAACTCGCTGAAACGGGCCTTTGCGTCCTGAACGGGCCAGGTTTTCAAAGCACGCCCCCTCGTTTCCTGGGTTGTCGCAAACTAGTCAGATATCTAGTTTGTTGCAAGGCAGTCATGCAAGCTTGTTGCCATCCGGCTGTCCGGTGATTAGCACTGCGGCCCCGCACTCCCCGAACTGAGGTCTATTCATGCCCACCTACAAGCTCCTTCTTCTCGCCGGCGACGGCATTGGTCCGGAAGTCATGGCGGAGGTGAAGAGATTGCTTGGCTTCTACGCCAAGAAGGGCATCGCCACGTTCCAGACCGAGGACGGGCTTGTCGGCGGCGCCTGCTACGACGCCCACAAGGTCGCCATTACCGACGAGACGATGGCGAAAGCGCAGGCCGCTGACGCCGTTATCTTCGGCGCTGTCGGCGGACCCAAATGGGACAAGGTGCCGTTCGACGCGCGCCCCGAGGCGGGTCTGCTGCGTCTGCGCAAGGACCTCGGCCTGTTTGCCAATATCCGGCCGGCGATCGTCTATCCGGCGCTGGCCGATTCATCGAGCCTCAAACGCGAGGCCGTCGAGGGACTCGACATTATCATCCTGCGCGAGCTGACCGGCGGCGTTTACTTCGGCGAGCCGAAGACCATTACGGACCTCGGCAACGGACAGAAGCGCGCTATCGATACGCAGGTCTATGACACCTACGAGATCGAACGCATTGCGCGCGTCGGTTTCGAGCTGGCGCGCAAGCGGCGCAACAAAGTGACGTCGATGGAGAAGCGCAACGTCATGAAGACGGGCGTGCTGTGGCACGAAGTCGTCGAGCAGGTTCACGAGCGCGAATACAAAGACGTGCAGCTTGAGCACATGCTGGCGGATGCCGGCGGCATGCAGCTTGTGCGCTGGCCGAAACAGTTCGACGTCATCGTCACCGACAATCTGTTCGGCGACATGCTGTCCGACGTTGCGGCGATGCTCACCGGCTCGCTCGGCATGCTGCCGTCGGCTTCGCTCGGCGAGCTCGATCCCAAGACCAAGCGCCGCAAGGCCATGTATGAGCCGGTGCACGGCTCGGCGCCCGACATCGCCGGCAAAGGCATGGCCAATCCCATCGCCATGCTGGCTTCGTTCGGCATGGCGCTGCGCTATTCGTTCAACATGGGCAAGGAAGCCGACCAGCTCGACGCGGCGATTGCCGCGGCACTCGCCAAGGGCCTGCGCACCGCCGACATCAAGTCGGATGGGACCAAGGTCATCAGTACGGCCGAGATGGGCGAGGCTGTCGTCGGCGAACTGGAGCGGCTGGCGGCCTGACGGCAGCGCGACCGCGCCTGCGCTCGTTTTACGGTCAGAACGGCGTGTTCGGATTGAACCCCGGGATGTAGAACGGTCCAGGCAGCGGGAAACTGCCGGCGCCGCGGACATCGGGGCCATAGAACCAATACGGACGGCCCGGGTCACCGCCGGGCGGCAGCATATAGTCCCGATCACTGCCTTCGCCGACCGAAACCTCCGTGCCAGGGTCCAGATAGGAGCGCCGAGGAACGACGATCACGGTGGTGTGGCCGTACTGGTCGTGAATGATGGTCTTGGTGGGTTCAATCACGGTACCCGCAGCCGACCGCATCACGGGAGCCTGCTGCTGCTTTTTCTTCGTTGCAGCGGCGGCGGAGCCGGCGCATGCCGAAAGCGCAGCCAAGGCGGCGACGACGACGGCAATCCTACGCATGGCTCCTCGCTTTCCCTCAAACGCACTGTAACTCGCTTCGGCTGTTTTCGACAGCCTCTTGGCAACCGTGTCAGTGCCGCGCGGTTCCGGTTAGGCTCCGGACAACGAATTTACGGTGCGCGACCATAAAAGAACATTCTACTCCTAAAGATGGTCTTTATGTCACATTATTCCTTGAATAGCGTTGCGATATGCGCTGGCGAAGCTTGGCGTCAGACGCGGCGCAAAAAGAAGCAGTTCGGAGGGAACTCTCATGATCAATCGACGACGTGTGTTGGAAGCCGGCGCAGCGATGGTCGGAACCGGATGGGCGCTGCCATCGATCCTTGAGGCGAACGCCGCTGGGCTCGATCTGCCATCCGCACTGCCAGCGGGGATGAGAGCCGAAGCGACGCTGGAGGCTCTGCCCGGAAAGAAGCCGCTTATCAGGCTCGCTTACCGGCCGCCAAATTACGAAACTCCCATCGAATATTTTCGCACGCCGATCACGCCGAATGACGCGTTCTTCGTGCGCTACCATCTGGCAGACATTCCCGATGTCGATGCCAAGACCTGGAAGGTCGCGGTCGGCGGCGATGGCGCCAATAGCCGGATCGAACTCAGTCTCGACGACCTCAAGGCCATGCCGGCCCATGAAATTACTGCCGTGTGCCAATGCTCCGGCAATCGGCGCGGTTTGTTCGATCCTCATGTCGCGGGTGTTGAATGGGGGTACGGCGCCATGGGTTGTGCCACGTGGAAAGGCGCGCGGCTCAAGGACGTCCTCGACAAAGCCGGGCTCAAGAAGGAGACGATCGAGATTGCGATGAACGGCGCCGACGGTCCGGTCATCGATAAGACCCCCGACTTCGTCAAAAGCATTCCGCTTGAGATTGCGACCGCGGAGAACACGCTCATCGCTTATGAAATGAATGGGCAGCCGCTGCCGCATTTCAATGGCTTCCCGGCGCGCGTGATCATTCCCGGCTGGACCGGGACCTATTGGGTCAAGCACGTCATCTCGCTCAACGCACTCACCAAGCCGTTCGACGGATTTTGGATGAAATCCGCGTACCGCATCCCAAACGGCAAATTTCCGATCGTGGCGCAATTTGTCAGTCAGACAACAGCGGTCAACACGCCGATCACCGAGATGGTCGTCAACTCGCTCATCACCAGCCACACGGATGGCGACAAGGTGAAAGAGGGCCGCGTCACCGTGAGTGGTGTGGCCTGGGATGCCGGCTATGGCGTCGGCCCGGTCGAGGTGTCTACGGACGGTGGCAAGTCCTGGTCGGACGCGACGCTCGGCCAGGATCTCGGGCGCTTCGCATTCCGGCCCTGGAGTTACGCGCTCACCGCCAAGAAAGGAGCCAATAGCGTCATGGTGCGCGCCAGCAATGCTATCGGGCAGACTCAGACCGCGACGTTGATCGCAAATCCAGCCGGCTATCATGACAACGTGATGCAGAACATCACGCTCAACGCCGGCTGAGGGAGGTGACCATGCGCATCATTGCACTCGCCGTATTCGCCTCTCTTGTTGCCCTTCCCGCCGCCGCGGATGAGCCGGTGATTTAGCTCAAGCCCGGACCGGGGCTCGACAAGGTCGAGGGAAACTGTGGCGCCTGCCACAGCCTCGCTTACATCCAGATGAATTCGCCGTTTCTCAACGCGGCCGGATGGGACGCAGAGGTCACGAAAATGATCAAGGCGTTCGGCGCTCCGATCAGCGACGCCGACGCCAAGGATATTGCGGCGTATCTGGCAAAGAACTACGGCACGTAGCGAGCAGGACATTCAGCGCTGCGCGATACGACCGCGCAGTTTGACGCCGCGGAGCTTTATGGCTCGCGGCGTCGCGACCTGCACTTCGTGTTCCGGCGTGGCGGCAAGGATGGGGCTGCGCTGGCCGCAGAACGTGCGTCTGAGCTCGGCGTGAGCGAACAACGCGTCGAGCTTGGGATCGCCGCCGGCGGAAAGGATCGTCAGCCGATCGAGCGCGCAGCCGAGCGTCGCGCGATCAACCACTTCCTCTCCGGCGCTGCAATACCAGCCGGCGATCTGCATGGCCGGAGAGTTCGAACGCGCGTGCGAAGCCGAGGCAACGGCGTTCCCGACCATCCTGCGCGATGGCGAAATCAACGAGCGGCACGGAACCGAATTTCGTGTCGAGCTTGCCGGCCGGCTTGACGTCATCGCTGACCCTGAATTTGACGATGCGTGCCGCGATCTCGCTCGGCGGGTCGATGAAGTCCTCGCCCATGGTCCCCGGCCGGTAGACTTCGACCATGACGTAAGGCCCGCTGCTGCCGACCTCACCCCACGTCAGGACATCCTTGCGCGCTCCGTCGGCGTTCCGGCGCAGGATGGCGTAGTCCGGCTCGCTCGCTGCAAGCTCGGGCATCGACAGTTCGAACGCGGGATGAGGGCGATCGACATTGGTCCATTCCGCCTGCGGCGAGGTTTCGAACGCCGCAAGGCTGTCCGGCATCCGCAATAAGCTTGCCGCCAGGATGGCAAGGGCAGCGAGGCCGCCCATATAGGCGAATATCCGAACGGCAGTCGCGCGAATGTCTTCCAGGAGGGAATAGGGGGCGGCGTGCCGCATCGCGGCCTTCCATCGGCGTTGTGTTCGCGGTGGTTCTCGCTTAGAAGCGCTTCCGCTCCGGTTCCTTCATCGCCGGACCGGGCGCGAATTTTTTACGGAGAGTTAACAATGGGTTATAGCGTCGCCGTCGTTGGCGCGACCGGCAATGTGGGCCGCGAAATGCTCGGCATCCTGGCCGAGCGTGCGTTCCCGGCCGACGAGGTTGTCGCGCTCGCCTCACGCCGCAGCCAGGGCACCGAAGTGTCATACGGCGACAGGACGCTCAAGATCAAAGCGCTCGAACACTATGACTTCTCGGGGACCGACATTTGCCTGATGTCGGCCGGCTCTGCCGTTTCCAAGGAATGGTCGCCGAAGATTGCGGCCGCCGGCGCCGTGGTGATCGATAATTCGTCGTGCTGGCGCTACGACTCGGACGTTCCCCTGATCGTGCCGGAGGTCAACGCCGACGCCGTTGCGGGTTTTCGCAAGCGCGGCATCATCGCCAATCCGAATTGTTCGACGGCGCAGCTCGTGGTCGCGCTCAAGCCGCTGCACGACAAGGCCAAGATCAAGCGCGTCGTGGTCGCCACCTATCAGTCGGTTTCGGGCGCCGGCAAGGAGGCGATGGACGAATTGTTCACGCAGACCAAAGCGGTCTTTCAGATCGACGAGATCGTGCCGAAGAAGTTTCCGAAGCGGATCGCGTTCAATCTCATTCCGCAGATCGACGTCTTCATGGAGGACGGCTACACCAAGGAAGAATGGAAGATGGTGGTCGAGACCAAAAAAATCCTCGACCGGAAGATCAAGCTCACCGCGACCTGCGTCCGCGTGCCGGTTTTCATCAGCCATTCGGAAGCCGTCAATATCGAGTTCGAGAACCCGATCACGGCCGACGAAGCGCGCGATATCCTGCGCAATGCGCCGGGCTGCCTCGTCATCGACTTGCACGAGCCGGGCGGCTACGTCACGCCATACGAGGCGGCGGGAGAGGATGCCACCTATATCAGCCGCATCCGCGAGGATGCGACGGTGGAAAATGGGCTCGCGATGTGGATCGTCTCCGATAACCTGCGCAAGGGCGCGGCATTGAACACCATTCAGATCGCCGAATGCCTGATCAACCGCAAGCTGATCACGGCGAAGCGGAAGGCGGCCTGAACGCCGCTTTCCGGCGCAACCGGTCAGGGCGTCATCGCCCCCGGCAGGCGCGCAGGTAGGCGGTTCGCGCACCGCGCTCGGCTTCGACGGCCGCGATGGGTTGCGTCAAGCACCAATCAAAGTGCACCTGGTACTCCGGCGTCCAGCGCGGTCCGCGAGCGCCCGGGGCGCACGCCGGATTCGACATCGCCGCGCGGACCTGATTGCGAGCGGCGTTGGCGTAACTTTGGCAATAGGCGGGATCGGCCGCTTGCGCGGCAAGCGGCGTCAGAACCGTCAGCGCTGCTGTCAGAATCGTCGCCGGTAGCGGCCCCTTGAACATGTCGTCGTCCTCCGCCGAATCCGTGCCGCCCCGCAAGACGCATCATCATGGCGACCGCTTTAAGTCCAGCCCGTGAGGGAATGCTGATTGGTGAGCCTGTGGAAAACCGCGCAACGCCCAGTGGGGGTCGCTGCTCGAAGCGCCCCGCTGGCACGCGATCTGCAAGGCACTCAAACACGATCGTTTTTCAGTTTGGCGGATCAGTGGTCTAGTTTTAGGGTTGGAAACCAGGGGGCTTGAAATGACCGTCCGCCCGCGGCGCAGTGTGCTCTATATGCCCGGCTCAAATGCTCGTGCGCTCGAAAAGGCACGTGAACTGCCGGCTGACGGCCTCATTCTCGATCTTGAGGACGCGGTGGCGCCGGAGGCCAAGGCTGCGGCGCGCGAACTCATCATCAAAGCGCTGCAAAACGGGGGCTTCGGCGACCGGGAGGTGCTGGTGCGCATCAACGGCCTTGATACGCGGTGGTGGATCGAGGATCTCGATGCCGTCATCGCCGCAAAGCCCAACGCCGTGCTGGTGCCGAAAGTTTCGGAACCGCGCCAGCTGCAGGACGTCGCGGAGCGTCTCGTCGACAAGGGCGCCAACCAGCACCTGCGCGTCTGGGCGATGATGGAGACGCCGCTTGCCATGCTCAATGCCCGCGACATCGCCGCCGCCGCGCTCGATTCCGAAACGCGGCTTGCCGGTTTTGTCATGGGCACCAACGATCTCGCCAAGGACACCCGCGCCCGCATCGTGCCGGGCCGCGCCCCGATGCTGCCGTGGCTCATGACATGCGTCGCGGCGGCGCGCGCGTATGGGCTCGATATTCTCGACGGCGTCTATAACGACCTCGGCAATGCCGAAGGTTTCGTCGAGGAATGCCGGCAGGCGCACGATCTCGGTTTCGATGGCAAGACGCTGATCCATCCGCGGCAGATCGAGCCGTGCAATGCGGCGTTCTCGCCGACAGCCGAGGAGGTCGAGGCGGCGCGCAAAATGATCGCGGCCTTCGCCTTGCCGGAAAACGCCAACAAGGGCGTCATTCAGATCGACGGCCGGATGGTCGAGCGACTGCATGCCGAGATGGCGCGCCGAACAGTGGCGATTGCGGACGCGATTGCGAAGCAGCAGCCGGCTTGATGGGGCAGCCTGAGGTCCCGGCTCCACGGCCTAGGTCGTGGCAATCGGCTCTATGCAGATTCTACGCAGCTCGGACCGTCACTCGCGAGATGCTCTGAAACTCACGAACAAGATCCCGGTCGAGCTTGCGGTCCATTTCCTGGAGAGCTTGATATGCGACCTCGCCCGGCATCGGCGGCTTGTAGGAGCGACGTTCGATGAGGGCACCAAAAATATCCGATATCGTGAGAATACGAACCAGATCGGGTATCTCGCCCCCGCTGAGCCCATGCGGATATCCCGATCCGTCGAGATATTCATGGTGGTGAAGCACCACATCGATCATTTCGGTTGGAAGCCCGGGCACGGCTGCGAGCGCTTCCAATCCTAACAAAGGGTGCTGCTTCATGATGTTCGACTCGGTGTCGTCCAGCGCTCCCCGCTTTTCAAGGACGGACACCGGGATCCTGGCCTTTCCGATGTCGTGGAGGATGCCGGCAAACGACAGCCGTTTCATGTCGGCATGCGAGAGCCCGAGGTGCCGGCCGAAGCCGACCGCCAAGCCCGTCACGAGAAGAGAGTGCTGGTAGGTCTGGCTATGGTGCTTGCGGACGGTCTCGATCCAAGGTCCCAGTCCCTCGGACTGGATTTGGCAGACGATGGCTTCGCCTGCCTTGTCGAGGGCAGCCTGGTCGAACGAAGCGCTGACGCTTGCCGAAGTTAAGACATCCTGCAACGCGCCTAGGGCGGCCGTGATACCGGGTGACGCTTCATCTTGGAAAACCGACGAACCGTCGGCCAGCGATTTGAATCCGCCGAAAAGCTTGGTCAGGAGCGCGTTTGCTTTGATCGGGCGATGGACGAGGCCGGTCGCGCCGATGGCGTAAGCCTGAGCGGCCTCAAGCCGGGAGCCTCTTTCAGTCACGAAAATGAGCTTTGCGTCTTTGGGTTTCCGCTGCAGCCAATGTCTGAGATCGCGGATGCGGACGGGATCGCTCAGATTGACGCCAATGATCGTATATTGTCCGGGCGGCCCGGTATCCAGAATCCGATTTGAAGGGACGCATCGAGTTCTCGAAGATGCCTTCGAGCTGCCGACGAATGCATTGAGCGTCCTCGGGCGACTTGCAAACCGCAGCAAGCTCATTCATTGTCGCGCGCCTCGAGCCGCCGTCTCTCGCCCATCGTGAGGTTGGCCCCTTCGGCCAATGTCACGAAGCGCGCTTAAACCCAAGCGCCTTTACCGATTATTTGCATACCAATTCGCACTCGGCGTCGCGAGAACGCGAAGCGGCAGACGAGCCGGGATATTTATTCAATCTTCGCGGGTAACAATGGGCTTAAACGATTACTGATTTGTTGATTTGGCGGGGCAAAGCCACGGACGGCTTCGCCACCAATCGTATTAGGCTGAATTGATTGCTGCTCTGACCTTTGTATGCGCATAGGATTTGTGAATATGCCGTTCCGGATCATGCTCCAATACAGCACATTAACGCAAAATATAGCCCGAGTTTATCGGCACCCCACGAGCGCTTCGGAATGGAACAGTGCGGAGGTGCGCGTCCCTAATTCTTGAGCCGATAGCCGGTTTTGAAGAACCACCAGACGATCACCATGCAGACTGTCATGAACAAAATGGTCATCGCCAGGCTGATGACGACGTTGACGTCGGCGATGCCGAAGAAACTCCAGCGAAAGCCGCTGATGAGGTAGACGAGCGGATTGAACAGCGTGATCGTGCGCCAGAGCGGCGGCAGAACGCTGGTCGAATAAAAGGTGCCGCCGAGAAATGTCAGCGGGGTGATGATCAGAAGCGGCACCACCTGCAGCTTTTCGAAGCCGTCGGCCCAGAGACCGAGGATGAAGCCCAACAGGCTGAAGCTGACGGACGTCAACACCAGAAAAGCCAGCATCCAGACGGGGTGGATGATTTTGATCGGTACGAACAAGCCCGACGTCGCCAGGATGATCAGACCAAGGATGATCGATTTGGTCGCCGCAGCACCGACATAGCCGAGCACGATCTCGAATGAGGATACGGGCGCGGAAAGAATTTCGTAGATCGTTCCCACGAAACGGGGGAAGTAGATGCCGAACGAGGCGTTCGTCACGCTTTGCGTCAAGAGCATCAGCATGATCAGGCCGGGCACGATGAATGAGCCGTAGCTGACGCCTTCGATTTGGTTGATGCGCGAGCCGATCGCGGCGCCGAACACCACGAAATAGAGCGAGGTCGAAATCACCGGCGAGACGATGCTTTGCAGCAAGGTCCGGCCGGTCCGCGCCATTTCGAAAACATAGATGGCGCGTACGGCGTGGAGGTTCATCGTGAGATTCACTTCTTTTGCCTCACCAGGCCGACGAAGATGTCTTCAAGCGAGCTTTGGGTCGTTTGCAGATCCTTGAACCTGATGCCCGCGTGGCGGAGATCGTCGAGCAAGGACGTGATCCCGGTGTGTTCGCCTTTGGTGTCGTAGGTGTAGATCAGTTCATTGCCGGCGGCGTTCAAGGAGAGCTGATGGCCGGCAAGGGCGGCCGGTAGCGCGTCGAGACGCTCGCGCAGCTCCAACTTCAATTGCTTGCGGCCGAGCTTGCGCATCAGCTCGACCTTGTCCTCCACCAGGATGATCTCGCCTTTGTTGATGACGCCGACTCGGTCGGCCATCTCCTCGGCCTCTTCGATGTAATGCGTGGTGAGGATGATGGTCACGCCTGATTGGCGCAGCAGGCGCACGAGCTGCCACATGTCCTTGCGCAATTCCACATCGACGCCGGCGGTCGGTTCGTCGAGAAAAAGAATCTGCGGCTCGTGCGCCAGCGCTTTGCCGATCATCACCCGGCGCTTCATGCCGCCGGACAGCGTCATGATCTTGGAATCTTTCTTATCCCACAGCGACAGGTCCTTGAGCACCCGCGCGATGTGTCCGGCATCCGCCGGCTTGCCGAACAGTCCGCGGCTGAAGCGCATGGTCGCCGAGCGGCGTCTCGAAGGCGTCGGTCGTGAGCTCCTGCGGCACCAGACCGATCATCGCGCGCGCGGCGCGGTAGTCCGTCATGATATCGTGGCCGTCCACCGTCACGGCGCCGGCCGACGGCTTCACGATCCCGCAAATGACGTTGATCAGCGTCGTCTTGCCGGCGCCGTTCGGGCCGAGCAGGGCGAAAATCTCGCCGTGGCGGATGTCCAGGTTGATGTCCTTGAGGGCCTGGAAGCCGGAGGCGTAGGTCTTCGACAGGTGTGAAATTGAAATGGCGGGGTTCATAGTGTTTCCGACTCACGTCCGCGGCGTCATCACCGGGCTTGACCCGGTGATCCATGCTTACGGCCAGAAACAGAGATGGTCTGCCGGATCGAGTCCGGCAATGACGACCGGAGAGGATATTCGGAGCCGCCTCACACCCAGGGGCGCGACGCCTTGGCCTTCTGCTCGAAGCTCTCGATCTTGTCGTGCTTCGCCATGGTCAGGCCGATTTCGTCGAGGCCGTTGAGCAGCGCGTGCTTGCGATGCGGGTCGATGTCGAATTTGACCACGCCGCCGTCGGGCCCGCGGATTTCCTGCTTCTCAAGGTCGACGGTGAGCGTCGCGTTGGCGCCGCGATCGGCGTCGTCGAACAGTTTCGCGAGGTCCTCCGGCGACACCTTGATCGGCAGCACGCCGTTCTTGAAGCAATTGTTGTAGAAAATGTCGCCGAACGAGGTCGAGATCACGCAGGTGATGCCGAAATCCATCAGCGCCCACGGCGCGTGCTCGCGCGAGGAGCCGCAGCCGAAATTGTCGTCGGCGACCAGAATCTTCGCCTTGCGATAGGCCGGCTTGTTGAGCATGAAATCGGCGTTCTCGCTGCCGTCCTCGCGATAGCGCTTTTCGGCGAACAGGCCTTTGCCGAGCCCGGTGCGCTTGATCGTCTTCAGATATTGCTTTGGAATGATCATGTCGGTGTCGACATTGATCATCTTCAGCGGCGCCGCGACGCCTTCGAGTACGGTGAACTTTTCCATCTTCAGATCCTATGGGCTAGATTTGCGGAACGCGGCTATTCCGCGACCGTGGCGGCTTAATGGCGCTTTGCCGCGCGGCGGTCAAGCCTGCGCCGCCGCCGCCGTTCGGCGGCCTTGAACTTGCGATTCGCGATCGAGCGTGCAGACCTGAACGTGGTACTCGGTGTAATACCTTTCGCCGCGCCAGCTTTTGCGCCGCGACGTGCTCGGGGTTGGTCCGCCACGCGCGCATGCCCTTCCTCGTGCTCGAACTCGACGATGGTCACCCGCTCGCCATCCTCGGCAAAATAGCCCTTGTGCGAGACGTAGCCCGGCATGGTCTTGGCGATCTCGTTCATGCGGTCGACCAGGGCAACGTATTCGTCGCGAACTCCCGGCCGCAGGCGGGAGCGAAACACGGTGACGATCATGGCATCGCTCCCTTGCTTTGGCACGCGCGTCGGCGCTTTGCCTCGCCATTATAGCACGATCGCGCGTTGCGCGCACGTCAGGCCGGCGCCTGCTTCTCGTTCTTCGGGACAGCTGGCAAGCTCGGTGACCCACGCCCGCGCCGAGCGAAACCAGTTCTGCCGCCGCGGGACCAGCTGGTCGCGCTGGCGCAAAATGCCGACCCGCACCGTGTAGGACGGCTGCACGCCTCGCCGGGCGTCGTCGAATAGATCGGCGAGCCGCATTTGCCGCAAAACGCCTGCACGCGCGGCCGGCCGCTGTCGGCGGTGGTCTTCAAGTAAATCGCCGGCTGCCCGGTCATCTTGAACGTCGCGCCGGGGACCGGGATCGAAACCCGAAACGCCGAGCCGGTGCCGGTCTGGCAATCGGTGCAATGGCAGATCTGGGTCTTCTCCGGATCGGCTTCGCCTTCGATCGTGATAGCGCCGCAATGGCATGCGCCGTCGATCTTCATGGCATCGCTCCCTTTGACGCGCATGATCCCGAAAAGCTGGCTCGCCGGTTTTCGGATAAGATCATGCTCAAATAAAACCTCACGCCGCTCGCTCGATGGCCGCCATGTCGGCGTCCGACAAGCCAAAATGATGGCCGATCTCGTGCACGAGGACATGCTTGACGATGGCGCCCAGCGTTTCGTCGTGCTCGGCCCAGTAGTCGAGAATGGGCCGGCGATAGAGCCAGATCATGTTCGGCATCTGCATCGGCGCGCTTTCCGAGCGGAACGGCAGGCCGACGCCCTGGAACAGGCCGAGCAGGTCGAACTCGCTCTCGGCCCGCATTCTTCGCAGCACCTCTTCGCTCGGGAAATCGTCCACCTGGATGACGAGATCGGCGCACAGATCGCGAAACTTCCTTCGGCAATTGGCGAAACACCTCGCCGGCGAGAACTTCGAGCTCGGCGAGCGAGGGCGCCTTGACCGGCCGCCAGGCGAGCGGATCGGATGCGAGATCGGCCATAATTCGGTTCTATAGGCGAGGGCGGCGTCCGCGGCCAAGCAAGCGCGAGCCCTGGTGCCGGAGTTGACCGCGTGGCCGCGATACGGGACCCTGGGACGGGCGAAGGACTAGAGCGCAGCAGATGTCCGTGAAATCGCTCATTGCTGATCTTGGCGCTCGACGGCGTTGCTCGGTCGCTGGCGCCGCGCCGCGCGTGATGGCGCAGACGGCGCCGTATCGCATACCCAGGCGGACTTATCAGCCTCGCGCCAGTGCGTCAGGTGCGCCCGCGCATCGAAGTCACCCCGCGGCCGCCTGCTCTACCGGCGCTGCGTCGACTGGTACGAGCTGCAATACCGGCCGAGCGGGACGGTGCTTTATCCGCAAATGCGTTGCTGGTGGGTGCGCGGGTAGCCGTTGCCGCCATTCCGGGTTCGCTGCTGGCAGCGCCCGGAATGACAGGCGCTTACTTCCACTCCCGCACGTCGACGAAATGCCCGGCGATCGCGGCGGCGGCGGCCATCGCCGGCGACACGAGATGGGTGCGGCCCTTGTAGCCCTGGCGGCCCTCGAAATTGCGGTTCGAGGTCGAGGCGCAGCGCTCGCCGGGTGCGAGCTTGTCGGGGTTCATCGCGAGACACATCGAGCAGCCGGGCTCGCGCCATTCGAAGCCGGCCTTGAGGAAGATCTTGTCGAGCCCTTCGGACTCGGCCTGCTCCTTGACCAGACCCGAGCCCGGCACGATCATCGCCTTGACGTTGGCGTTGACCGTCTTGCCGTCGACCATCTTGGCGGCCGCGCGCAAATCCTCGATGCGCGCGTTGGTGCAGGAGCCGATGAACACGCGGTCGATGGCGATGTCGGCGATCTTCTCGCCGCCCTTCAGCCCCATATAGGCGAGCGAGCGTTCGGCGGCCTGGCGCTTGTTGTCGTCGGCGATGTCTTCGAGCCGCGGCACGCGGCCGGTCACCGAGATGACCTGCTCGGGGCTGGTGCCCCAGGTCACCAGCGGCGGCAGCTTGGCGGCATCGAGCCTGATCTCGCGATCGAAATGCGCGCCGTCGTCGGAACGCAGCGTTTCCCAATAGCGCATGGCCTCGTCCCAGGCCTTGCCCTTCGGCGCCTTGGGGCGATCTTTCAGATACGCGTAGGTCTTTTCGTCCGGCGCGATGAAGCCGGCCTTGGCGCCGGCCTCGACCGACATGTTGCAGACCGTCATGCGGCCTTCCATCGACAGCGCGCGGATCGCCTCGCCGGCATATTCGAGCGCATAGCCGGTGCCGCCGGCGGTGCCGATCTCGCCGATGATGGCGAGGATGATGTCCTTGGCGGTGACGCCTGGCGGCAGCTTGCCGTCGACCACGGCGCGCATGTTTTTCGATTTGGTCTGGATCAGCGTCTGCGTCGCCAGCACGTGCTCGACTTCCGAGGTGCCGATGCCGTAGGCGAGCGCGCCGAAGGCGCCGTGGGTGGCGGTGTGGCTGTCGCCGCAGACCAGCGTGACGCCGGGCAGCGTGAAGCCCTGCTCCGGACCGATGATGTGGACGATGCCCTGACGGCTTGTCGAACTCGTCGTAATATTCGAGACCGAAGAACTTGGCGTTCTCGGCGAGATAGGCGATCTGCGCTTCGCTCTCCGGATCGGGATTGGGCAGCCGCCGGTCGGTGGTCGGCACGTTGTGATCGACCACGCAGCAGCGTCTTGTCCGGCGCGCGCACCTTGCGGCCGGAGAGCCGCAGCCCTCGAACGCCTGCGGGCTCGTCACTTCGTGCACGAGATGGCGGTCGATGTAGATCAGGCAGGTGCCGTCCGGCTCCTCCTCGACCAGATGGTCTTGCCAGATCTTGTCGTAGAGGGTGCGGGGTTTCGCCATCCCGGATACTCCTCGGCACCGTCAGCCCAGACGCGACAGGTCTTGCGTATCTGGTCGGGCCGTCCTTTAGCGCCTTCGCGCGTGAGGAAAAGGGCGGGCATTCTGTCGCCAGCCGGCGTTAGCGATGCGGTAGGCACAGGCGGCAGAGGGGATGGAAACGCCATGCAACGAAGCGAAGGCGCGATCCGAACCACCCACGCCGGCCGGCTGCCGCCCGTGGCGCCGCCGAGATGCCGATCTCACCCGGCAAGTGGCCGAGGTTATCCGCAAGCAGGTCGCGCTCGGGGTCAGCTGCGTCGGCGACGGCGAATTCTGGAACGGGCGGAATTTTCCATATTACGCGACAGCAATTCGGCGGGCGTGACGACGCGGGCGCTGCGGCCCGGCGAACGCGGCACGGGCCGGCAGCAGACCCGCGAGCGCGACACGTTCCCGAAGCTCTATGCCGACATGGATCGCGTCGGCACGATGTTCTGCGTCCCGGGCGAAGAGCCGCGGTTCTTTCCCACCGACCAAAATGGTCGTCACCGGGCCGATCAAGGGCCGGGCCACCGATGCCATCAGGCGCGAGATCAACGTCTTCAACGACGCGCTGGCGGCCGCCGGCGGCGCCGAGGAGGCTTTCATCTGCGTGTTCGCGCCGGGCTGGCTCGATCATCACATCTTCAACGAACACTATCGCGACCGACGAGGAGTTCATGTTCGCGCTGGCCGACGCGCTGCGCGAGGAATACCGCGCGGTGGTCGATGCCGGCTTCATCCTTCAGATCGACGATCCCGGCGTGATGACGCGTGGGACATTATCAAGCCGGAGCCGACGCATCGCCGCATACCGGCGCCATCTGAAAATCCGCATCGATGCGCTCAACCACGCGCTTGCCGGAATCCCGGAGGATCGCGTGCGCCACCATTTCTGCTGGGGCAGCTGGCACGGCGCCCACACCCACGACCTGCCGCTGAAGGAGATCATCGACTTGGTGCTCGAGGTGCGCGCGCAGGCTTACAGTTTCGAGGCCGGGAACGTGCGTCACCAGCACGAGTGGACGCTGTGGAAGGACGTCAAGCTGCCGCCCGGCAAGATCATCGTGCCGGGCGTGGTCAGCCACGCCACGAACATCGTCGAGCATCCCGAACTGATCGCGCAGCGAATCGTAAACTTCGCAGAGGCGGTCGGACGCGAGAACGTCATCGCCGGCACCGATTGCGGCCTTGGCAGCCGCGTGCACGACGATCTGGTCTGGGCGAAGCTCGCCGCTCTCACCGAGGGCGCGCGCCTGGCGTCGAAGACGCTGTGGGCGCGCTGAACTCGTTGGCCCGGCCGAAACGTTCGTTGCGCCGAATTATTCGGCCTTCGCGGCCCGTTCGCCGCGCCGGGCGTGCCTGCTGCAGTGTGATCCTGCCGCTCGGTAATGCGCGCGCGACTTGCCGCGCCGGCCGCGAAGATAATAGAGCTTGGCGCGGCGGACCTTGACCGCGGCGCACGACCTTGATCGAGTCGATCATCGGCGAATACAGCGGAAAAACGCGCTCGACGCCTTCGCCGTACGAAATCTTGCGGACGGTGAAATTCTCGTTCAGCCCGGCGCCGGCGCGGCCGATGCAAACGCCTTCATAGGCCTGTACGCGGCTGCGCTCGCCTTCGACGATTTTGACGTTGACGATCAGCGTGTCGCCCGGCTGGAATTCCGGGATTTCCTTACCGGCGGTGAGCTTCGTCACCTGTTCTTGTTCGATTTGTTTGAGCAGGTTCATGGCGAATTCTCCATCGGCTGCGTTTGCGGCGCGCGGCTCAGACCGGGTCTAAACGGGTTGGCGCAGCTTCTACGCTACCGCGCGGACTTTGTCACCTTCCGGTCATCCGGTCTGTGAGCCGCCGCGCAGGCGGCGCAGGAAGGCTGTCCAGAGGTCGGGACGGCGCTCGCTGGTCAGCCGTTCGGCCTCGGCGCGCCGCCAGGCGGCGATCCGGCCGTGATCGCCCGACAGCAGTACTTCGGGGATCGGCCGCCCCTCCCAAACCTGTGGGCGGGTGTATTGGGGGTATTCCAATAGGCCGCCGGCGAAGCTTTCCTCGGCGCCGGACGCCGCCGCCCCCATGACCCCGGGCAACAGCCGCACGCAGGCGTCGATCAGCGCCATGGCGGCGATTTCGCCGCCCGACAGCACGTAATCGCCGATCGAAACCTCCTCGAGCCCGCGCGCCGCGATGACCCGCTCGTCGACGCCTTCGAAACGGCCGCAGACGAGGACCACGCCGGGACCGGCCGCCAGCGCCTCGACCCGAGCCTGGGTCAGCGGCTTGCCGCGCGGCGACATGAGGAGGCGCGGACGAGCGTCGGGAGCCGCGGCGTCGATGGCGCGGCCAAGCACGTCGGCCTTCATCACCATGCCGGGGCCGCCGCCGGCCGGCGTGTCGTCCACCGTACGATGCTTGTCTGTCGCAAAGGCCCGGATATCGACGACGTCGAGCGCCCAGACGCCGGCCGCCAAGGCCTTGCCGGCGAGGCTCGCTCCGAGCGGTCCCGGAAACATGTCGGGGAAAATCGTGAGGATGCCGGCGCGCCACATGGTTTTGATCTCGCTTGCCGCTCAGCCGCCGGCGGCGCGGCTCGTCGCAGACGCGGCCGATGTGACCTTCATTGGTCCCGCGGCTTCAGCTCGTCTTGGCTTCCTTGGCCTTGAACAAACCTTGCGGCGGATCGACGACGATTTTTCCCGCCGCGACGTCGACCGCTCGGGACATGAGTGTCGTCGAACCGCGACCAATTCGGTCTTGCCGCCGGCGTCCGGCTGCACCTCGATCAAATCGCCGGCGCCGAAATTATGGATCGCGACGACGGTGCCGAGCCGTTCGCCGGCGCGGTCGACGACCGTAAGGCCGATCAGATCGGCGTGATAGAATTCATCGTCCTCGACGGGCTCGGGCAGGCGGTCGCGCGGCACATAGAGCTTGACGTTGACCAGCCGCTCGGCGGCGGCGCGATCGCGGATACCGGAAAGCCGCGCGACGAAATGGTTTTTCGCCGGCCGCATGGCCTCGATCTCGAGCACGCGGCCATCCTCGGTTTCCAGCGGTCCGTAGTTCCGGCGATCGCTTCCGGATCGGCTGTGAACGAACGCAGGCGGACTTCGCCGCGTATGCCGTGGGCCGCGCCGATTTGCCCGAGGCAAATCGATTACCCCTCTCCCCTTGCGGGAGAGGGGTGGCCGCGTAGTGGGCCGGGCTGAGGGGCCGGAATTTCGTGGGCGATTGCTCATCAAGAACCCTCACCCGGCCCGGTCGCATGCTCCCTCGGCCACCCTCTTCCGCAGAGGAGAGGGCAATTACGCCGCCGGAGCGGCGCCCGCCGCGGGTTTAGCAGCGCCGCCACCGGCCGCGGCAGCCTTCGCCGCCTCGGCCTGCGCTTTACGCTCTTTGCGCGGGACTGCCTTTTCCGGATTATTGCGCTTGGGGCGCGTCATCACGCCCGCGGCGTCGAGGAAGCGCATGACGCGGTCCGACGGCTGCGCACCCTTGACCATCCAGCTCTTGACCTTTTCCAGATCGAGCTTGAGCCGTTCGGTTTTCTCCTTGGGCAGCAGGGGATTGAAATGGCCGAGACGCTCGATGAAGCGCCCATCGCGCGGCGAGCGGCTGTCGGCGACCACGATGTGATAGAACGGCCGCTTCTTGGTGCCGGCGCGCGCCATGCGGATTACGAGAGACATTCAGTTTCCTTTCGTTGTTTGAATGACGATCGATAATTGAATCTGCATCACTTTTTCTTCCCCAAGCCGGGAAGGCCGGGAAAACCGCCCGGCAGCTTCGGTCCGAGACCTGGCAGCCCCCCTGGCAGCCCACCTGGAAGTCCGCCCGCTGATTTCGGAAAGTTCGGCGGCAATCCGGGCATCCCTGACGGCAGGCCTGACCCGCCTGGCATTCCGGGCGGTAAGCCGCCCGGCATCTTTGCCGCGAGCTGCGCCATCTGCTCCGGGCTCGGCGCACCGCCGCCGAAGCCGAGCATGTTGGCGAGACCGGCCATCGGTCCGCGCTTGGCGCCGCCCATGGCCTTCATGACGTCGGCCATCGTGCGGTGCATCTTGAGCAGACGATTGATGTCCTCCGGCTTGGTGCCGGAGCCGGCGGCGATGCGGCGCTTGCGGCTTGCTTTGAGGACGTCGGGGTTGCGCCGCTCCTGCGGCGTCATCGAATCGATGATCGCCATTTGGCGCTTGAGGACCTTTTCGTCGAGATTGCGCTCGGCGAGCTGGTTTTTCATTTTCGCGATGCCGGGCAGCATCGACATCAAGCCGCTCATCCCGCCCATTTGCTGCATCTGCGTGAGCTGCTCGCGCAAGTCGGCGAGATCGAACGCGCCCTTGCGCATCTTCTCGGCAACGCGCGCCGCTTTCTCGGCGTCGATGGTGGCCGCAGCCTTCTCAACCAGCGAGACGATATCGCCCATGCCGAGGATGCGGTCGGCAATTCGCTGCGGATAAAAGTCCTCGATAGCGTCGAGCTTCTCGCCGGTGCCGATGAGCTTGATCGGCTTGCCCGTCACCGCGCGCATGGACAACGCGGCGCCGCCGCGGCCGTCGCCGTCGATGCGGGTCAGCACGATGCCGGTCAAACCGACGCGCTCGTCGAACGAGCGCGCGAGGTTCACCGCGTCCTGGCCGGTCAGCGCGTCGGCGACAAGAAGAATTTCGTGCGGATTGGCGGCGCGGCGAACGTCGGCCGCTTCCGTCATCATGGCTTCGTCGAGCGTCGTGCGGCCGGCGGTGTCGAGCAGCACCACGTCATAACCGCCAAGCCGGGCCGCCTGCTGGGCACGCCCGGCGATCTGTACCGGCGTCTGCCCGGCGACGACCGGCAGCGTGTCCACGGTCACCTGGCGGCCGAGCACGGCAAGCTGCTCCATAGCGGCCGGCCGGCGGGTGTCGAGGGACGCCATCAGCACCTTGCGCTTGGCCACGTCGGTCAGGCGCTTGGCGATCTTGGCCGTCGTCGTCGTTTTGCCGGAGCCTTGCAGTCCGACCATCATGATGACGACCGGGGCCGGCGCGTTGAGGTCGATCGGCTGGGCGTCCGAGCCCAGCGTTTCGATCAACTGATCGTGTACGATCTTCACGACCATCTGGCCGGGCGTGACCGACTTGATCACCTCGACGCCGACCGCGCGCTGTTTCACTTGGTCGGTAAAGGCGCGTGCGACGTCGAGGGCGACATCGGCTTCGATCAGCGCGCGCCGGACCTCGCGCAGTGCCGCCTCGACATCCTCTTCCGAGAGCGCGCCGCGCCGGGTCAGGCGGTCGAGCACCCCGTTCAGACGTTCGGAAAGGCTTTCGAACATGAGTCTTCCTTTTCATCGTCATGGCGGGGCTGACCCCGCAATCCATGCAGCGACACGGCCGTGCAGACACCCGGGGTTCGATCCCGGACACGACGAGTAACGCCCGAGGGCGCATCGCGCTGTCGGGCGGTAGCCTCCGGCCTCCGGGGCCGGTCGGCGATCAGAATTTTGATCTCTTGCGAGAGCGGCCGGAAAATAGGCATGGACCCCGCTTCCGTCAACTGTGGCTTTGAGCCCGCGCCGGTGTACCGCCCAAGCTGTATGGTACCGGCGCAATGTCGCGCTATTACATTGGTCCGGCCTCCGATCATTTCGACGGCGAGCGGTTTTTCGACCCGCACGGCACGCCGCCGAAGCGCCGGCGCGAACTGCTGCGCTGGCAGTTCGACCGATTTTGGCGCGGCACCAAAGCAAGCTGGCCAAAATGGGCGCCATCGCCTCATGCCGACCGCCCGCCGCCACGTGTCGAAAGCGGCGACTGGCGCCTATCCTATGTCGGTCACGCCAGCTGGCTCATTCAGACGGCCGGTCTCAATATCTTGCTCGACCCGGTGTGGTCGAAGCGTGCTTCGCCGTTCTCCTTTATCGGGCCGAAACGGGTCAACGATCCGGGGATCGCGTTCTCGGACTTGCCTCCGATCGATGCCGTGCTGGTGTCACATGGCCACTACGATCATTTGGATGTCGCTACACTGTCGCGGCTCGCCGCCGCTCATCGTCCGCGTGTCATCACGCCGCTCGGCAACGACGCCATCATGCGAAATCATGATCCGAAAATCGGAGCCGAGGCCTACGATTGGCAAGATCGGGTGGATTTCGGCGGGGGAGTAGCGGTGACGCTGGTCCCGACGCGGCATTGGTCGGCGCGCAACCTGTCCGATCGCAACATGTCGCTGTGGGCATCATTCGTGATAGAAGCGCCCGGCGGCCGAATTTACTGCGTCGCCGACTCCGCCTACGGCCGGCATTTCCGCGACGCCAGCGAGCGCCACGGACCGTTCAGACTGGCCATTTTGCCGATCGGCGCCTACGAACCGCGCTGGTTCATGCGCGACCAGCACATCAATCCGGCCGAGTTGGTGCAAGCATTCGTCGATAGCGGGGCAGAGATTGCCCTCGGCCATCACTACGGCACGTTCCAACTCACCGACGAACCGATCGACGCGCCACTCGTTGCGCTTGCCCACGCCTTAGAGGCTTCTGGAATACCCCCGGACCGGTTCCGCACGTTGCAACCTGGGCAAGCGTGGCAACTATGATCGTGGCGGTTCACTTCACCATGACGAGCACGTTGATGACGAGCTTGTCTTGATTGCTGGCCACCGGGTCGGTCACGTATTGCTCGATGAACATGTCCTTGGCCTCGAGCCGCTTCTCGTCCAGATAATTCGTGATCGCCTCGTAGGTGTTGTCCAGTCCGTCGTAAGACCCGCGATGAACAAACTTGAGGGCATGCCCCTCCGGCGATTGGCCGACGGCAATGTCGCCGCTGCGCGGCGGATTCTTGGGCACCTCGGCGACCGGGACAGCAGCCTGATATTGAAAGCCGGTATCGTCGGTTGACGTGAAGATCGTCATGTTGAGGCCGTCGGCTTTGAGGCCTTCCTTGTCGACGTAGGCTTTCACCTTCTTGAACGCGCCGGTGATGGTCTCGAAGGCCTTGTCCCAGGTCCCGGTGCCTTTCAAATACACGATCGGCTGTGCGGTCAGGGTTGTATCCTCACCGAACGCATCGGCCGGTTCGGCGGGATTAGCCGGCGCCGTCTCCGCCGGCTTGGTATCCTGTTTGGCATCCGGTTTGGCTTCGGGCGCGGCCGGCGTCACCGGCGGTGTTTGCGCCCGCGACGGCGGCCCAGCGACAGTCATCGCCATGACAATCGCCGCGGCTGTCATGGCGATGCGCAACGCAAAGCGAAGAGACATCAAGCTCTCCTGGAATAGGCTTCTCGGCGCGCCCGGTCGGCGCCGTCGCCTCGTGATCCCACACGCCCCTCAATACGACGCTAGCATGGCCGAGTATGCCCGCCCCTCGAATTCGACGGCATGCTCGGCATGCTACTGGCGCAAACCGGCCAAGTCCTCATATAAGTCCTTCGCATTCGGGCATTATGATGGGCGCGTTTGTCGGATCGGAACTTCGTCAAGATGAACGGTCTCGGCAACGAGATCGTGATCGTCGATTTGCGCCGCGCGCCCGATCAAATTTCTGCGGCCGAGGCGATCGCGGCGGCGCGACACGAGCCATATGACCAGCTCATGGCGCTTTATCCCGCGCGCGGCGACACGGATGCTTTCGTCCGCATCTATAACAATGACGGATCGGAGGCCGGTGCTTGCGGCAACGGCATGCGCTGCGTGGCTGCCCTGGTCAGTGCCGGGACCGGCCGCGACAAGCTGCAATTCGAAACGCCCGCCGGACTCATTCCATGCTGGCAAGCAGACGATGGTTTGTTCACCGTGGATATGGGCGCGCCGCGTTTGCGCTGGGACGAAATCCCGCTGGCGCGGCCAATCCCCGATACGCGCGCGATCGATCTTCGTTTCGGCCCGATGCAGGCGCCAATCCTGCAATCGCCGTCCGTTGTCAACATGGGTAATCCGCACGCCATCTTCTGGGTCGATGATGTTGACGCCTACGATCTGCGGAAGATAGGGCCCATTCTCGAACACGATCCGCTGTTTCCGGAGCGCGCCAACATCACGCTCGCGGCGACGCCGACGCGCGATCATATCGTGATCCGCACCTGGGAACGCGGTGCCGGGCTCACCAAGGCGTGCGGCTCGGCGGCCTGCGCCGCGGCGGTCGCCTCGGCTCGGCTCGGCCGCACCGGCCGCAAGGCCAGAGTGACCTTGCCGGGCGGCGATCTCGCCATCGAATGGCGCGAAGCCGACGACCATGTACTGATGACCGGCCCCGTCGAATTCGAACATAACGGCCGCTTCGACGCGGCTTTGTTCGCCGATGCGGGGGCAGCATGAGTGCGAGCGCGCGGCAATGAGCGTCGATGTCGTCACCTTCGGTTGCCGGCTCAACGCCGCCGAGTTCGAAGTGATCCGCCGCGAAGCGGAGCGCGCCGGCATCAGCGACACTGTTGTGGTCAACACCTGCGCGGTGACGGCGGAGGCGGTTCGCCAGGCGCGTCAAACGATCCGCGCGCTGCGGCGCGAGCGCCCGCACGCCAAGATCGTCGTTACCGGCTGCGCCGCGCAAACCGAGCCGCAAACCTTTATCGCCATGACCGAGGCCGATCAGGTTCTCGGCAATGCGGAAAAACTCAGCGCCGCAGGCTGGACCCGGGCGCGCGCGGCTTTCGATCTGGAAAACTCCCCGAAAGCGATCGTCAACGACATCATGGCGGTCAAGGACACCGCCGCACATCTCATCGAGGCGTTCGAAGGCCGCACTCGCGCCTTCGTGCAAGTGCAGAACGGCTGCGATCACCGCTGCACGTTCTGCATCATTCCTTACGGCCGCGGCAATTCACGCTCGGTGCCGATGGGTGCCGTGGTCGAGGATGTTCGGCGGCTCGTCGTCAACGATTACTGCGAGGTCGTGCTCACGGGCGTCGATATCACGAGCTACGGCGCCGACCTTCCGGGCGCGCCCAGGCTCGGCGCGCTGGTCAAACAGATCCTCAAGCACGTCCCCGAACTCAAGCGGCTGCGCCTATCGTCGATCGATTCGGTCGAAGCCGATCCCGACCTCCTCGATGCGCTCGCGCAGCGACGCGCGGCTGATGCCGCATCTGCATCTTTCGTTGCAGGCCGGCGACGATCTCGTCCTCAAACGCATGAAGCGGCGGCACTTGCGCGCCGATGCGATCGCGTTCTGTGACGCGGTGCGAACATTGCGGCCGGACGTCGTATTTGGCGCCGACCTGATCGCCGGCTTCCCGACCGAGACCGAGGACATGTTCCAGAATTCGCTCGACCTCGTCGCGCAATGCGGACTGACGCATCTGCATGTGTTTCCGTTTTCGCCGCGGCCGGGCACACCGGCGGCGCGCATGCCGCAGGTCGATCGCGGTGTGGTCAAGGAACGCGCTCGTCGATTGCGAGCGCGTGGTGCACTTGCGCTGCGGGCCCATCTCGACGCCGAGGTCGGCGCGACGCGACGGGTGCTGACGGAATCCCACGAGACCGGCCGCACCGAACAGTTCACACAGGTCACGCTCGCGACGCCGGTCGAGCCCGGAAAGATTTTGGATTTGAAGATGACCGCGCACGACGGCAAGCGTTTGCTGGCCGCTTGAGCGACATCATTCCGGCCGCCGTCCGGCAGGTTCGCTTTCTCCCCGCGCGTTCAGAAAAGACGGCGGAGCGATCTCCCGCTCCCCGTCCCACCCACATCGCAACAAACGTTCGCGCATGTGTGGCGGAACCGGTGCGGTGATGCGGATCGGCGCGCGGTTCTTATAAAGCGGCACGACAATCTCGCGCGCGTGCAGATGCAGGCCGGGGCCTCCGGAGCGCGGCGCATGGCCGTAGATCGTGTCGCCCACAATCGGCCAGCCCATTTCTGCGCAATGCACGCGAAGCTGATGGGTGCGGCCGGTCACGGGCTCGAGCGCGAGCCAAGTGATGTTCCCTCCCCCCTTGTGGGGGAGGGTAGGGTGGGGGGTCGGGAGGTCACGTGAGGCGCTGACGACTTTGGCTAACCTTGCGACCCCCACCCCTAACCCCTCCCCACAAGGGGGAGGGGAATATTGCCCCAGCACCTTCCACCGCGTCGCCGCGGGCTGGCCTTCGGGATCGTGTTTCATCCACCAGCCGCGCGTGGCGTCGAGGCGGCCGAGCGGAAGTTCGATCAAACCCTCGTCCGCGTCGGGAGAGCCTTCGACGACAGCCCAATAGGTCTTGTCGATTGTCCCGTTCTTGAAGAGTTTGCCGAGTTGGGCGAGCGCCTTGCGATGGCGGCCGAGCACGAGGCAGCCGGACGTGTCGCGGTCGAGCCGGTGCGCGAGTGCGGGCGCGCGCGGCAGGCCAAAGCGCAAAGCGTCGAAATGATCCTCAAGGCTTTCGCCGCCCTTCGGGCCGCGGTGCACGGCGAAACCCGCCGGTTTATCGATCACCAGCATCAGCCCGTCGCGATAGAGAAGCCGCGACACCATCTCTTCCGGGGTCATGCACCGAAACCGCTATCACGGGCAACCGCATGAACGACAGCACGACCAACGATAGTACGACGGACGCGAAGGGAACTTGGTGGCAGCGCCTCACCGGCGGGCTCAAGCGGAGTTCCTCGGCGCTCGGCACCGCCATCTCCGACCTCGTCACCAAGCGCAGGCTCGATGAGGCAACGATTGTCGAGATCGAGGACGTGCTGATCCGCGCCGATCTCGGCCTTGATACGGCGGGCCGGATCGCGACCTCGCTCGGCGAAGGCCGCTACGATGCGGCGATCACGCCGGACGACGTCAAGGCGGTCGTGGCCGCGGAAGTCGAGAAGACGCTGGTCGACGTGGCGCAGCCGCTGGTGATCGATCCGGCACAAAAGCCGTTCGTCATTCTGGTGGTCGGCGTCAATGGTTCCGGCAAGACGACGACCATCGGCAAGCTTGCGGCGAAATTCCGTGCCGAAGGCCATGCGGTGATGCTCGCGGCCGGTGATACATTTCGCGCCGCTGCGATCGATCAGCTTAAAATCTGGGCGGAGCGCGCCGGCGCTGCCTGTGATCGCGCGGGAGGCGGGCGCCGATGCGGCGGGCCTCGTCTTCGACGCGTTGCGCGCGGCGAAAGAGCGCGGCGTCGATGTCCTGCTGATCGATACGGCCGGACGGCTGCAGAACCGCACCGAACTGATGGACGAACTTCACAAAGTCGTCCGCGTCATGAAGAAGGTCGATCCGTCGGCGCCGCACGCTGTGCTGCTTGTGCTCGACGCGACGGTCGGGCAGAACGCGCTGTCGCAGGTGGAGATTTTTCAGAAAGTGGTCGGCGTCACCGGCCTCGCCATGACCAAGCTTGACGGCACCGCGCGCGGCGGCATTCTCGTTGCCATCGCGGCGAAATTTGCGCTTCCGGTGCACTACATCGGCGTCGGCGAGAGCGTTGACGATCTCGCTTCATTTTCGGCCCGTGACTTCGCCCGCGCTATCGCGGGTATCGACTCCTAATTGCTGTGCTCAGCCACGCCATGCCAGACACCGGCCCACAATGACCAAAACGACAAAGCCGCAGCTCAACCCGCTTCTCAAGATCGCCTTCGATCTCGGGCCGCTTGTGTTGTTCTTCTTCGCCAATTCCCGCTACGGCATTTTCGTCGCTACGGCCACGTTCATGGTCGCAGTGTTGGCGGCGTTGGCCGCATCCTATGTGATGACGCGGCATCTTCCGATCATGCCGGTGGTAACGGCGGTCATCGTGCTCGTGTTCGGCGGCTTGACGCTGATCCTGCACGACGAAACCTTCATCAAGGTCAAGCCGACGATCATCTACGCGCTGTTCGGCGCGGTGCTGCTCGGCGGGCTTTTTTTCAACAAGCCGCTGTTGGGCGTGGTGTTCGATTCGCTGTTTCATCTGACGGAGGAAGGCTGGCGCAAACTGACGCTGCGCTGGGCGATGTTCTTCTTCGCGCTGGCCGTGCTCAATGAGATCGTCTGGCGCAACGCCTCGACGAACGTGTGGGTCGACTTCAAGGTGTTTGGCGTGATGCCGCTCACCTTTCTGTTCGGTGCGCTTCAAGTGCCGCTGTTGAAGAAGTATGAAGCCGAGCCGGCGGAGTAGCGCGACGACCTACTGACTCGGATTTGCTGCGAGCGCCTTGTCGATCTGCGGCTTGAGCACCGCCTCGATATTGTCGGCCGTGATCGGACCGACCAGCTTGTAGGCAATGCGGGCGTCTTTGCCGACGACGAATGTTTCCGGCACGCCGTAGACGCCCCATTCGATCGCGGCGCGTCCATTCTCGTCGGCGCCGGTTGCGGCGTACGGATCGCCGTAACGGCCGAGGAACCGCCGCGCGTTGTCCGGGTCGTCCTTGTAGTTGATGCCGATTACGCGCAGCCGGCTGTCCTGCGCCAATTTCACGAGCAGCGGCGCCTCGTCGCGGCACGGCACGCACCATGACGCCCAGACATTCACGACGGTGACCGCGCCCTTGAAGTGCGCCGCATCGATCCCCGGAACGGGTTTGCCGTCGCGCTCCAGACCGGCGACAGGCGGCAGCGGCGTTTGCGGCGCCGGATGGCCGATCAGCGCTGACGGGATCAATGAGGGATCGCCGGAATAAAGGCGGAATACAAACAACAAGGCCAGCGCGAGAAATAACGCGAGCGGCGCCAGCACCAGGAGACGCCGCCGCAGCACGTTGGTGTTTTCGTTCTCTACGCTGCTCACGCTTCTTCCTTCGCCTCTTCCATCGCTCGTCCGGTCGGCTCGGCGGCGGAGCGGCGTGCGATGCCGCGCTTGTCGAGCTCGGCGAGGTTGCGCCGCTGCGCCCGATAATCGAGCATCACCCAGGCGGTCAAGCCGGCGATCACGACGATGGCGGCGGCATAAGACGCCACGATGAAATCCGATATGGTTTACAGTTGCCATCGTCAGTTCGCCGCGCTCGCCTGCATCAGGCGCTGCGTGCGCACGCGGCGGCGCAAAATCTCGTTGCGCATGGCGGCGAGCAACAACGTGACGAACAACAACGTGAACGCCAGCGCCATGATGAAGAGCGGAATGAGAATTGACGGATCGATCGTCGGGCCGCCGAGACGAAACACCGAGGCCGGTTGGTGCAAGGTGTTCCACCAATCGACGGAGAACTTGATGATCGGCAGATCGATGGCGCCGACCAGCGTGAGGATCGCTGCCGCCCGCGCCGCGCGCGAGGGATCCTCGACCGTCCGCCACAGCGCGATGACGCCGAGATAGAGCAGCAACAAAATCAGTTCCGAAGTGAGGCGAGCGTCCCACACCCAGTAGGTGCCCCATTCGGGCCGTCCCCACAGCGAACCGGTGACGAGGCACAACAGCGTGAAGGCAGCCCCGATCGGCGCTGCAGCCTTGGCGGTCACGTCGGCAAGCGGATGGCGCCAGACCAGCGTTCCGAGCGCCGCGACCGTCATCAGGCTCCAGCCGAGCATGCCGAGCCAGGCGGAAGGCACGTGCAAAAACATGATCTTGACGGTCGCGCCCTGCTGATAATCGTCGGGAGAGACCATCGCCTGGTTGATGCCGAACGCGAAGGCGACCACCGTCAAGCCGCTTAGCCACGGAATCGTGCGGTTGGCGAAGCCGAGAAAGCGAGTGGGATTGGCGAAGTCGATGAGGGCCATGGTCAGCCGCCTGGATTCGAGCCGCTACCTAATCCCTAAGCCACCGGCGCACAATGCCGGCGGCCGGGCCGCTTTCAAATTCGGATGATCCGGTTCGCATGATCGGCTTCTTTGCATGTAACGATTATGATTGCGCAATGTGGCTATTCCATTTCCTGACGCAGCGCCGCCGCTGCGGCGAATGGCCCGATCACGAGGCTCATCAGCGTCAGAGCGCACAGGATCGTGAACGGCGTTCCGAACGGGACCGGCCCGGCCACCGCGGCGTTTGCGGCGGCAACGCCGAAAATCAGCACCGGAACCGTCAGCGGCAGGACGATGACCGCCAGCAGCAATCCGCCCCGCCGCAGCGCAACCGAAATGGCGGCGCCGATCAGGCCGATGAACGTCAGCGCGGGTGTGCCTACCAAGAGCGTTACGACAAGCGCCAGTTCGGCCGGTGCATCGAGATTGAGAAACAGCCCGATCAGCGGCGCCGCCAGAACAAGCGGCAGGCCGGTCGTGAGCCAATGCGCAATGCCTTTGACGGCGACCACGAGTTCGAGGGGCGCGCGCCCGGTCAGGATGAGGTCGAGCGAGCCGTCCTCGTGGTCGGCTGCGAACAACCGGTCGAGCGCCAGGAGGCTCGCCAGAAGTGCGGCCAGCCAAAGGATCGCCGGGCCGATGCGTTTGAGCAGTGCAAGATCGGGTCCGACGGCGAACGGCACCAAGGTGACGACCACGAGAAAGAACAGCACGCCCATCAGCGCGCCGCCGCCGACCCGCATCGCGATGCGCATGTCACGGATGAGGATGGCGGCCAGCGCCGTCATTGCAGTTCTCCCAGCCGCAGCTCCTGCGTCTGATCGAGCCCCGTTGGGCCGTGTGTCGCGGCAAGAATGAGCCCGCCGCCGGCCAGATGGCTGCGCATGAATTCGGCGAGGCGTCCTTGTGCGGTGGTGTCGAGCGTGCTGGTCGGTTCGTCCAGGAGCCAGATCGGGCGCTTGACGGCGAGAAGGCGGGCAATCGAAAGGCGGCGCCGCTGTCCCGCCGACAGATAGGCGGCGGGCAGGTCGGACAAGGCGGCGAGCCCGACGGCTTCAAGCGCTGGGCGCAGTTCGACGGCGCCGCCGCCAAAAAATCCAGCCCAGAATCGCAAGTTCTCTTCGACCGACAGCGAAGGCTTCAGGGCGTCCAGGTGACCCAGGTAATGCGCCTGTTCGGCGATGGTCAGTTCGGGATCGCCCCCCTCCAGCGACAGCCGGCCGCCGGCCACGCGGATCAGACCGACAATGGTGCGGAGCAGCGATGACTTTCCCGCGCCGTTGCGGCCGGTGACGATCAGGGCCTCGCCGGCGCCCACCGCGAAGCTGATGCCCGTGAAAACGTCGCGCCCGCCGCGGTGGCAGGCCAAATCAACAGCGGTCAGCCGCATCACTGACGTCCCGGGCGATCGCTTGAGCGCCAAACTTCAAGTCGTTTCGGTCTGTGCGTCCGGATCGAACGCGCAGGCAGGTTCACACATTTTATCGAGCATTTCTTGCCGATCTGGCACAAGACTTGAAAAGACCTTATAAGCCGCAAGTCGAACCGTGGCGCTCCGGCGACGCTAGTCGCGTTCGATGGTCAATGCTCCTTTAGGGCCTGTTCTGGCAATCAATTGCCTCCAAATTGCCCCGGCGCCCCGCCGGGAGGATGGGAAAAAAGTCATGGATTCGCTCGACAGCTTCAAGTGCCTGCGGCCGCTCAAGGTCGGCTCGAAGACCTACGCCTACTACAGCCTACCGGTGGCGGAAAAGAACGGCCTGAAGGGAATTTCCCGGCTGCCATTCTCGCTCAAGGTCCTGCTTGAAAACCTGCTGCGCAACGAGGACGGCCGCTCGGTGTCGAAGGACGATATCCAGGCCGTCGCGCAATGGCTCAAGACCAAAACCTCCGAGCGGGAGATTGCATTCCGGCCGGCGCGCGTGCTGATGCAGGATTTCACCGGCGTGCCCGCCGTGGTCGATCTCGCCGCCATGCGCGATGCGATGGAGCATCTCAGCGGCGATCCGAAGAAGATCAATCCGCTGGTGCCGGTCGATCTGGTCATCGATCATTCGGTGGCGGTGAATTTTTTCGGCAACAACATGGCGTTCAAGAAGAACGTCGAGGAAGAATACAAGCAAAATCAGGAGCGCTACCGGTTTCTGAAATGGGCGCAGCGCTCGTTCGAAGATTTTCGCGTCGTGCCGCCCGGCACCGGCATCTGCCACCAGGTCAATCTGGAATATCTGTCCCAAACGGTGTGGACGGCGAAGACCAAGATCAAATTTTCGGACAAGGACAAGACGGTGGCGACCGAGCTTGCCTATCCGGACACGCTGGTCGGCACCGATTTGCACACCACCATGGTCAACGGGCTTTCCGTGCTCGGTTGGGGCGTGGGCGGCATCGAGGCGGAGGCGGCGATGCTCGGCCAGCCTTATTCGATGCTGCTGCCGGAAGTCATCGGCGTGCGGCTGAACGGCAAGCTCAAG
This sequence comes from uncultured Alphaproteobacteria bacterium, assembly GCA_963759705.1. Taxonomy (GTDB): domain Bacteria; phylum Pseudomonadota; class Alphaproteobacteria; order Rhizobiales; family Xanthobacteraceae; genus BOG-931. The sequence continues at coordinate 35,038 of CAVXAK010000019.1, read as the reverse complement.
GAAGGCGTCACCGCGACCGACCTCGTGCTCACCGTCACCCAGATGCTGCGCAAGCGCGGCGTGGTCGGCAAGTTCGTCGAATATTTCGGGCCCGGTCTTGCCAGTCTGTCGATCGCGGATCGTGCGACGCTGGGCAACATGGCGCCCGAATACGGTGCGACCTGCGGATTCTTTCCCATCGACGACGACACAATTCGTTATCTGAAAGAGACCGGCCGTTCCGCGGATCGAGTTGCGCTCGTGCTCGCCTACGCCAAGGCGCAGGGCATGTATCGCACCAAAGCCACACCCGATCCGTTCTTCACCGATGTCCTCAAGCTCGAACTGTCCTCGGTCGAACCTTCGCTTGCCGGGCCCAAGCGTCCGCAGGACCGCGTGGCGCTCAAGGAGGTCAAGAGCGGCTTTGCCCAGTCAATGGACAAGGAGTTCAACAAAGCGTCCGAAATGGACAAGCGCGTTCCGGTCGAACGCCGCGACTACACCCTCGGGCACGGCGACGTGGTGATCGCGGCGATCACGTCGTGCACCAACACCTCCAATCCCAGTGTGATGATTGCGGCTGGCCTGGTCGCCCGTAAGGCGGCCGCAAGGGGACTGACCGTCAAGCCTTGGGTCAAGACGTCGCTTGCGCCGGGTTCGCAGGTCGTCGCCGAATATCTGTCAAAGTCCGGGTTGCAGAAGGATCTCGACACGCTCGGCTTCAATCTTGTCGGTTTCGGCTGCACCACCTGCATCGGCAATTCGGGCCCGCTGCCGGAAGAAATTTCCGAGGCGATCAACAAGAACGACCTCGTGGCCGCGGCGGTTCTTTCCGGCAATCGCAACTTCGAAGGCCGCGTCAATGCCGACGTGCGGGCCAACTACCTCGCGTCGCCGCCGCTGGTCGTGGCCTATGCGATCGCCGGCTCCATGCAGGTCGATGTCGCCAAGGCGCCACTTGGCACCGATCAGAAAGGCCGCAAGGTGTATCTGCGCGACATCTGGCCGACGAGCCGCGAGATCGCGGACGTCATACACAAGAGCATCAACAAACAGATGTTCACGCGCAAATACGCCGACGTGTTCAAGGGCGACGCGAACTGGCGCAAGATCGCGATCAAGGGCGGTCTGACTTTCAAGTGGGACGATCGTTCCACCTACGTTCAGAATCCGCCCTATTTTGAAGACATGCCGAAGCGCAGCCAGCCTATTGAGGACATCGTCGATGCGCGCGTCCTCGGCTTGTTCCTCGAACTCGATCACGACCGACCACATTTCGCCGGCTGGATCGATCAAGGAAGAGATCCGGCTGGCGAATATCTGCGCGACCATCAGGTCCGCCCGAAGGACTTCAATCAATACGGCACGCGGCGCGGCAATCACCAAGTGATGATGCGCGGCACGTTCGCCAACATTCGCCTCAAGAACCAAATGGTGCCGGGAATCGAGGGTGGTTTCACCATCCATTATCCGTCGGGCGAGCGGATGACGATCTATGATGCGGCCATGCGTTATAAGCGCGAGGGTGTCCCGCTGGTCGTGTTCGCCGGCAAGGAATACGGCACCGGCTCGTCGCGGGACTGGGCGGCCAAGGGCGCCATCCTGCTCGGCATACGCGCTGTGATCGCGCAGTCGTTCGAACGCATCCACCGCTCGAATCTGGTCGGCATGGGCGTGGTGCCTCTCGTCTTTGAGGAGGGCACGTCATGGCAGACTCTCGGCCTCAAGGGCGACGAGCAGGTGACCATTCGGGGCCTGCATGGCGATCTAAAACCGCATCAACGCCTGCAAGCGGAGATCATCGCCTCCGACGGCGGCCTCAAGCGTGTCCCGCTGATCTGCCGCATCGATACAGCCGATGAACTGGACTATTACAAGAACGGCGGCATTTTGCAGTACGTCCTTCGCCATTTGGCGGCCTGAGTTGGTGGCGGCGTCCCGCGTGTTTGACTGTTTGGCTTCGCGGGCGATGCCTCACCTCGAATTGAGTGGCGGGTGAAGAACGCTCGCGCTACAACGCAGCGCGGGTGAAGATTGGGTGTCGAGGGGTACGCAGGGTGGAGATTGGAATGCTGCGTCGCCGCCTCGCGTCGGCTGCTCTTGTCGCCGGCTTTCTCATCGCTACCGCTGTCTTCGCACAAGCGCAGCCGCGCGCGCTGCTGGAACTATTCACCAGCCAGGGCTGTTCTTCGTGCCCTGCGGCCGACAAGCTTCTTGGTGAATTCGCGAACGATCCCTCCGTCGTTGCGCTCAGTCTACCGATCGATATCTGGGACTATCTCGGCTGGAAAGATACGCTTGCCAGTCCGGCGCATACGGCGCGGCAACGTGCTTACGCGCACGTGCGGGGAGATCGGCAGGTTTATACGCCACAGGTCGTCATCAACGGCGCCATGCATGTGCTCGGCAGCGATCGCTCTGCGATCGAGCGTGGGATTGCACAGACCGGCCGCAACGCGGCGGTCATGTCGGTGCCGGTGCTGATGTCGATCGGCGGCAAGAATTTAACCGTGAAAATCGCTTCCGGCGAGGGCGAACACGTCGTCGGCGAAGTTTGGCTATGCCCGCTTGCGAAGGCGGTGCCCGTCGCCATTGGCCGCGGCGAGAATCGCGGGCGCACGGTGACCTACCACAACGTCGTGCGGCGCTGGGTGAAGCTTGGCGACTGGTCCGGAGCGGACGCGTCTTGGACGGTGCCGATATCGGATATCAAGACCGGCGAAATCGACGCCGCCGCCGTCATGGTGCAGGAAGGCACGCGCGAAAAGCCCGGCGTCATTCTCGGCGCAGCCTATACGCCGCTCGGAGCAAGAGACGTCGTGTCCGGCGCACCGCGCTGACGACGCCGTCTCGACGTCGGAACTTTCCCGCTCTCGTTTGCCCGCCGCCCTGTTCTTTCCTTACCTCTTTGCACGGAACAAAAAAGGCCGGCAACCCGTGCCGGCCAAAAGGATTGGGGGATTGAACCGTACGCGAAACTCTGGCCCGGTCCGTTCGTGCCCCGGGGGGCTGGGGGGCTGAGGAATCCGGAGAACGATCCGGACCGGGCACTGAGGCAACGGTTATTTATCTCGCAAGTTAGCTTGGCGTGTGCTGGGCCGAAATGGGGCCGCTTTATGATTTGCTTAACGAATCCGTGATTCTAGCGGTCGAAAATGCCGCACTGCGCGATGTTGATCGGCGCGGTGCCAATCACCAACAGTTCCTCGCCGCATCTGTTTTTGCTGCGGATTTGCCGCAACGGAAGTTCTCGAGAAGCTCTTGCCGCAGCGCTCATCCGGCGCGATCATGAAGTCGTGATGACAAAGGAGGCGCCGTATGAATATCGGCGAAATCGAACCGAGCGCGTTACGCGGGGGCGAGCTGCGAGCAATCGCCCCCGCAAGAGAAGTCACCTTCAGCCGACGTGAGCTCGACCGCATTCTCGGTCTTTACGGCCGCAAGGTTGCAGCTGGAGAGTGGCGCGATTATGCAATCGATTTTCTCAAAGACCGTGCGGTGTTCTCAGTTTTCCGCCGGGCGTCGGAACTCCCCATCTACCGCATCGAGAAGAATCCGCGGCTTGGACGCAAGCAAGGCGCCTACAGCGTGATCTCGGCAACGGGGCATATCCTGCGGCGCGGTCACGAACTCGATCGCGTTCTCGGCGTGCTTGATCGATCGCTCCGCCTAGTCGCCGGCTGAAGCATCTCGTTCGAGCCTGATGGCTTCTGAAAGCGGCCGTTCCGGATCAATCGGGAGCCAACATTTTCTGAACTCGTCGTCTAACGCGGCGTCGCAGTTGGCTGTGTCGCATCCGCGCTGCCGAGGCCGCGTTGCATCAACACAGTGTCGAGCCAGCGGCCATGCTTGAAGCCGACCGATCGTAACGTGCCGATATTCGCAAATCCGAGCGAGGCGTGGAGTGCGATCGACGCGGTTTGCGCCGAATTGCCGATTACAGCGATCATCTGACGGAAGCCGAACGTTTCACTGTCGGCGATGAGAGAGGCGAGCAGACGCCGGCCGATCCCTCGCCGATGGAATTCCGGTGCGACATAGATCGAATCCTCGATACTCCAGGAGTATACCGGACGCGCGCGGTAAGGCCCGGCATAAGCGTAACCCGCGATCACGCCAGCCTGCATCGCGACCAGATAAGGATAATGACCGGCCAGCAGCGCTTGCTGGCGCCGCGCCATTTCGGCTTCATCTGGTGCAACGATTTCGAATGTTGCAGTCCCGTTTTTCGACAGCGTGTGCGTAGATCCGCGTAATTGCCGCGATATCGCTGCGCTGCGCGCTCCGGATCGTAATCTCGCTCATCGCCGATGAAGCCATCGGTAGAAAATAAAAGCGCCCCGGAGATCCCCCGAGGCGCCAGTATTGCATTCCTGCTCGTTCAGCGGCGGTCGCCAAACAACCGCAGCAGCATCATGAACAGGTTGATGAAGTCGAGATAGAGCGAGAGCGCGCCCATCACCGCCTTGCGGCCGGCGATGGTGCCGTCGTCCATCGGGCTGTACATCTCCTTGATCTTCTGCGTGTCGTAGGCGGTCAGGCCGGTGAAGATCAGCACGCCGATCACCGAGATCGCCCAGTCGAGCCCCGTCGAGTGCAGGAACATGTTGACCAGGCTCGCGATGATGATGCCGATCAGGCCCATGAACATGAACGAGCCCATGCCGGTGAGATCGCGCTGGGTGGTGTAGCCCCACAAGCTCATCGCCCCGAACGTGGCCGCCGAGATGAAGAACACGCGCGTGATCGACGCTCCGGTGTAGACCAGAAAGATCGACGCCAGCGACAGACCGAGCAGTCCGGCATAGACAAAGAACAGCGTGAGTGCGGTTCCCACCGATAGTCGGTTGATTTCGAAGCTGATGGCGAAAACGAGCGCAAGCGGCGCCAGAACCAGAACCCACATCAGCGGGCTTTGGAAGATGGCCTGGCCGAATGGCGTTAGCGCGAGCGAGCCTCCGGTCTGGGTGACTGCGGCCGAGAATGTGAACCAAGCAACGATCCCGGTCAGCGCGACGCCGGCGGTCATGTAATTGTAAACGCGGATCATGTGCGCGCGCAGACCCGCATCGATCGCCACCTGGTCCGTGCGGTAGCCGGTCCTGGCGGTCACAACATTCCGATCGAAGTCGGACATTGGAAAATACCCCTGGGTTGCCCCGGCACTTGCCGGGATAAGGCGTGCGGCGGTGAACGCCGGTTACGCGTGCTGTAAATCTAATGCGAAAGGGCCGAGTGCGCCAGATGGGTGCGACCCCATATTCGACAGGGTTACAAAGGATTCATCCTGTCCGGCGGCGCTTAGGAGCCGAGAGAACTGCGTCGTGAATTTAAAGATTCCTTAATACCGCCGCGGGCTTACGGCCGAGCGCCGTATAGGTTCCGGCAAGGCCGAGGACGAGCGTCACCAGGAGCGCGGCAAGCGCCGCCGCCGCCGCCTGACCCGGCACGAAAACAAAGGGGAATTCCATGACCCTGGTGACGATAAGGCCGGCGGCCAGCGATCCCATCGCCACGCCGAACACCACGGCGGCGAGGCCGATCAGGAGATATTCGAGCGCATAGGCCGCAAGCAGGCGCGCCCGCGTCGCCCCGAGGGTTTTTAGCACCACCGCGTCATAGACCCGAAAACGCTGGCCCGCCGCCAGCGCGCCGCCGAGCACCAGGGCCGCCGCAATGAGCGTGATGGAACTCGCGCCACGCAACGCCAGGACCAGATTGGTCACGATACTGTCGATGGCGTCGAGCGCCTCCTTGACGCGCACCGCGGTAACGTTGGGAAACGCGTCGGCGAGGTCCTTGATGATGGCGGTCTCTTCTTGCGGCGTGCCGCCGTCCGCAAAGGTGAGCGTCGCAATGTCGGTATGCGGCGCGCCGTTGAACGCGCCGGGTGAAAAAACAAGAACGAAGTTGATGCCGAGATTTTCCCAATCGACGGCGCGCAAGTTGGCGATCCGCGCCGTTATGTTGCGCCCAAGCACATTGACGGTGATGGGATCTCCGATCTTGAGATTGAGATCTTGCGCGGTCCTGCTTTCGAGCGAGACCAGCGGCTCTCCGGAGTAGTTCGCACTCCACCATTGCCCGGCGACGACCCGTGAGCCGGCCGGGATCGCGGTAGCGTAGGTGATGCCGCGGTCGCCGCGCAGCACCCAACTCGACCGGGCGGCCGGTTTGAGATCTTCGGCCTTGATTCCGTTCGCCGAGATAATACGGCCGCGCAGCATCGGCACGCGCTCGAGGATGGACAGCGGCGCGTGCGCGCGGACGAAGCCATCGAAGCGGCCGGCATCAGCCGAAGCGATGTCGAGGAAGAAAAACGACGGCGCCTTTTCCGGCAATGCGGCGGTAAACTGGCGGTGCAGGTTGCCGTCGATCTCGATGACGGTTACGAGCAGGGCCAAGCCGAGCCCCAACGACAGCACGACGGTCGGTGTCAGCGCACCGGGGCGATGAATGTTGGCGATGGCAAGCCGCGCGATCGTCGAGCGCTGGCGCGGCAGACGGCGGGCGATCCACATCGTGAGCATCGCGACGAGCCGCAACAGCAAAAATACCACGGCGGCCGAAGCGACAAAGATCGCCGCGATGCGATGATCGAAGGTCGTCAGAATCGCGAGTGCAACAAGGACCGCGACGATCGCCGCCGCCGCAACAATGTAACGTCCGCGCGGCCAGGACCGCTCTGCGGCGATCTGGTCGCGAAACAGCATCGACACCGAGATGTCGTGCGCGCGCCCGAGCGGCCAGAGCGCAAACGCAAGTGCCGTCAACAGGCCATAGCCAATTGCGAGCGCCAGCACTGCCGGATGCAGCGCCGGTGCGACCGGCAGCGGAATGATCGCGCCGAAGGCCCATGCGATCAAGAAAGGCAGGGTCGCGCCAAGGGTAGCGCCCAAGAGAGCAGCAAACAGCGCGACCAGAACGATTTCGGTGCAATAAATCGTGAAAACGTCACCGCCCGTCGCGCCGAGCGCCTTCATGGTTCCGATCACATCGCGCTTGCGCGCGAGGTGCGCCGCGACCGCGTTCGCTACACCAACGCCGCCGACCAGCAGCGTCGTCAAACCGACCAGCGTCAGGAATTGACTGAAGCGGTCGACGTTGCGTTCGAGCTGCGGCGAAGCCTTGCTCCGCGTGCGGATGTCCCAGCCGGCATCCGGGAACGACGACTGCGCCTGTTTTTCGATTGCGGTCACCGTGGCGTCGCTTGAATCGTCGCTCGGCAGGCGCAGCCGGTATTGCCAGCGCACCAGACTGCCGGGCTGCACCAGGCCGCTCGCCTGCAACGCAGCCTCGCTCATCAGCACGCGCGGTCCAAAGCCGATGCCGTTGGCAAGCTTGTCCGGTTCGTCGGTCAGCGCTGCCCGCAGTTCGATGACCGCATTGCCGATGGTGATCCGATCTCCAGTTTTCAGATCAAGCCGTGCCAGCAATGTGGGATCGACGGCGGCGCCGAATGCGCCACCTTGCTGTGCGAGCAACGCCGGCAGCGGCGTCGCCGGATTGGTGGTGACGGTGCCGAACAATGGATACGCCGCATCGACGGCTTTGATCTCGATAAGGATCGAACGGCCGTCGCCGGTGCGTGCCATGGCGCGCGTTGTTGTGGCGACCGAGACTGTTCCGTGAGCGTCGAGGAAGGCGCGCTCGCGATCCGTGGCCGCGCGCTGGATGAGTGAAAATGCCATGTCGCCGCCGAGGATCACGCGGCCCGCTCCGGAAAGTCCGTCGGCGAGGCTCTTGGCGACTGAGCCTATTCCGGCGATGGCCATAACGCCGAGCGCGATGCAGGCGATGAAGATACCGAAGCCGCGTACGCCGCCGCGGAGTTCGCGCCAGGCGAAGCCGAGGGCAAGCCTGGCCCTCTGTCCGGCGGTCGCGGGTGCCTGAAGCGTCAAACGGGCCGGCAGGGGCGCACGCCCGAGAGGCGCATCGAAGCTCGCCATATCAGCGCCCCGTTGCGGCCTTCGCGGCTGAATGGAGCGGTTCGCCGAGGCGCCCTGAGTGAATGTGCATCACGCGATCGCATCGCCCAGCGAGCTCGGTGTCATGGGTCACGAGCACGAGTGTCATGCCGCGCTCGCGGTGGCCGCGGAACATCAGCTCGATGATCTCGCGTCCGGTGGTCTCGTCGAGATTTCCGGTCGGCTCATCGGCAACCAGGATGGCGGGATTGGGCGCCAGCGCCCGGGCGAGCGCGACGCGCTGCTGCTCGCCGCCCGAAAGCTCGGCCGGATAGTGCTGGAGGCGGTCTTTGAGGCCAACGGCGGAAAGCTCACGTTCGGCGCGTGCGAGCGCGTCGCGAGCTCCGGCGAATTCGAGTGGCACTGCGACATTTTCGAGCGCCGTCATGGTCGGGATCAGGTGGAAGGCCTGAAACACGATGCCTACATTCTTGCCACGAAACCGCGCCAGTTCGTCCTCATCGAGCCGTCGCAGATCCTCCCCGGCAACGCGCACGGAGCCCGAGTCCGGCTGCTCCAATCCGGTCATCACCATGAGGAGCGTCGACTTGCCCGAACCGGACGGTCCGAGGAGGCCAACGGCTTCGCCGCGCCCTATCGTGAGGTTGATTTCTTTAAGGATGTTGACGCGGGCGGCGCCGCGGCCGAGCGACAGGTTGACGCCGCTCAGCATGATGGCGTCAGTAGTGCAAGGATTACCCGAGATGTCGTTCATGTTTCTGACTGGCCCGCGATTCTCACCGCCACTTGCTGCCCCAACATATGGGTGGCGTCGTGTCGTGATCCAAATCGTGTCTGCGGCGGTTTGTAGCGTGGCGCTGATGACCTGGACAGCCGATCTGCCTGCACGCGCCGAGACACCGGTCAGGATCGTTGCGCTCGGCGATTCGCTGACCGCGGGTTACGGCCTGCCCGACAAGGATGGCTTCGTGCCCCGCCTCCAAGCGGCTCTCACCGCCCGCGGAGCGGCGGCAGAGATCGAAAATGCCGGGGTCTCCGGCGACACGGCTTCGGACGGACTTGCGCGGCTGGACTGGTCCGTGCCGCAAGGGACCGAAGCCGTCATCGTCGAATTCGGTGGCAACGATATGCTGCGTGGAATCAAACCCGAGGTCACGCGCGATGCCCTCGATAAGATCCTTCAGCGTTTGACGGAACGGCACATCGCAGTCTTGCTCTGCGGCATACGCTCTGCGCCCAACATGGGCGCCGACTACGTCCATGCGTTCGAAAGCATTTATCCCGACCTTGCGCGCAAATACGGCGCGCTGCTCTACCCGTTCTTTCTCGATGGCGTCGCCGGCAATCGCGGTCTCGCGCAACACGATGGCATGCACCCCAACGCGGCGGGCGTCGACGTCATCGTCCAGCGCATTTTGCCCAACGTGGAGGGCCTGATCGCGCGCGCCCGCGTGCTGCGTCCATCGTAACGCTTGCGCGATTCGCGCGATCACCGCATGCTGCGGCTGCTGCGAATCGCGACCACGAGCCGCAGGTTTGTCATGCCCCGCCTGTTTACCGGTCTCGAAATCCCGTCTCACGTAGGCCAATCGCTCGCGATGATGCGCGGCGGACTGCCGGGTGCGCGCTGGATCGATCCGGAGAACTATCATCTCACGCTGCGCTTCATCGGCGATATCGATCACGCGCTGGCACGCGATATCGCCGGCCTCCTCGGGCGCGTGCGGCGCTCCTCGTTCGAACTGCGCATTGATGGTTTATCATCGTTCGGCGGCCGCAAGCCGAGGGCGGTGGTCGCCGCGGTTGCGCCGGCCGGGCCGCTGATGGAATTGCAATCGGAACAAGAGCGGCTCCTGCAGCGCCTTGGGCTTGAGCCCGAAGGCCGCAAATACACGCCGCATGTCACACTGGCACGGCTGCGTGATTCGTCGAGCCGCCAAGTGGCCGACTACCTCACTGCACGCGGTCACTTTCGTTCATCCTCATTCGAGGTCTCGCGCTTCGTGCTGTTCTCCTCGCGCGACTCTGTCGGCGGCGGCCCCTACGTCGTCGAAGAGGCCTATCCGCTCGAAGAGACCGAGTTCAGGTGGGCGCAAAACGCAAAATGATTATGCGCTCTGTCCGGGCCAAGCAAATGCGATCATGCCCTCAGCATGCGTGATTGCAGATCGAGCATCGCAGTTGCGAAGCCGTGACTGTCGGCCATGATCTCACGCATCAGCGACAGCGGTGTTGGGCGTGATGATTCCACTTCGCCGACGACGTTGCCAAAATCGAACGACAGTTCGGCGTCGAATTTTCGCGCGAGTTGTTGCATACGCCGGTTTTCCGCGAGACAGGCCATATGCAGGAGCTGATATCCGCGATTGCGCGCAGCAAGCAGCGTTCGCCGCAGCAGCGCCGAACCGACGCCGTGACTCTGCCACGCCTTCTCCACACTGATCGCCGCCTCCGCCTGGTGCGGCAGTCTGATGCCCAGCGGACGCAGCTCCGCCGCGCCGCGCATCGTATCGCCAACGAAGAAGCCGTGCACGACGGCCTCGAGCGAGATGGACAGATCGACGTATTTGCAAACAAAGTCGTCCGACACGCCGCCGGCGAACCGGCTGTGGCGGCTTTCCGGGTCCAGACGTAATATATGGTCGCGATATTTGGCGGTCTCGCCGATCCACAATTTACGGATCACACCGCCTTCGGGAAGAACATCCTGCATACCAAGGGTCTCCTGACATTGCCGCCAAAAAACCTCCTGTTCGTGTCCTCCGCTCGAACCTGCAGCAAAACGAACGTCTTCATGCGCGCGTTCCGAATCACATCATCATGTTGTGCGGCGCTAAAGTTTGGCAAGGTGAAGCATTGAGCAACATGCCCACATTCCGTATACGCATGGCTAGTGGTTCAATTCTAACATTCGCATCCCGGTTCGGCAGGCTGTCTTGCGAATGTTAGAATCAAAGGAACACTAGCAAATTGTTCACGACGATTTAACGACGGCACAATCTTGGCACGCGCTCTGCAAGGCCGCTATGCATTCGTGACCTGATGCCACGTTTCAATCACACCGATTAACAAATAGCCCCAGATGTCGCGCTCCGTTCCCGCACAATATGATGCCGGCATTGCCGCAGGCAAGGTCGAGCCCGACGGCGCCCAGCTTGTTATTGTCGGCATGCTGGCGCGGCTCGAGGCGCGCATTGCGGAATCGCGACTGGCGCGAAAATCATCGTCGCTCGGCTGGCTGTTCGGTAGCCGCGAAAAGGCGCTGCCGCAAATCAAGGGGCTCTACATTTACGGCGCGGTCGGGCGCGGCAAGACGATGCTGATGGATTTTTTCTTCGAAGCGAGCCCGGTGGTACGCAAGCGCCGCGCGCATTTTCACGAGTTCATGCTCGACGTGCACGACCGCGTTCACGCCTTTCGGCAAAAAATCAAACTCGGCGAGCATTCGGGCGAAGATCCGATCCAGCTCACCGCCGCGCAATTGGCGGAAGAGGCTTGGCTTCTTTGCTTCGACGAATTCCACGTCACCGATATCGCCGATGCGATGATTCTCGGGCGGCTTTTTGCACACCTGTTCGAGCGCGGCATCGTGCTGGTCGCCACCTCGAACGTGCATCCCGACGAGCTTTACAAGGACGGATTAAACCGCGCCTTGTTCGTGCCGTTCATCCATATGCTCGAGCAGCACATGGATATCGTGCGCCTCGACGCCCGCACGGATTTCCGTTTGGAGAAGCTCGCTGGAATGCCGGTCTGGTACGTACCGGCCGATGCCGCTGCCGACGCCGCGCTTGACGACGCCTGGCGTCGGCTCGCCGGCGGAAACGGCGGAGCCGCGCAGGAGCTTCCGCTCAAGGGGCGCTCTGTTCATGTCCCGCGCGCCGCCATGGGGGTCGCGCGCTTTGCATTCCACGAGCTGTGCGAACAGCCGCTTGCCGCTGCGGATTATCTGCGGATCGCGCACGAGTACCACACCATCATTCTCGACCACATTCCGCTGATGTCTTTCGAGACGCGCAATGCCGCCAAGCGCTTCATCATCCTGATCGACACACTCTACGACATGAATGTGAAATTGATCGCCTCGGCCTCGGCCGAACCGGATGCGCTCTATCAGGGTGACCAAGGCTACGAGGCGCATGAATTTAAGCGCACCGCGTCGCGACTGATCGAAATGCGTTCTGAAGCGTATCTGGCGGGGCCGCACGGTGCCCCTCACGCGGGGACATCAGGCTCATCGGCCGGCATCGTCGAGACCTGAGCCTGCCGGATGGCCAAGACGGCTTTCAAGGCGGCTTGAACGGGCCTGCCGAAAGGGCTAATGACCGCGCAGCCGGCCCTTTTTGCCAATCAAGGAAATTCGTCGGATGGCGCGAAGCAAAATTGCACTGATCGGCTCAGGTCAAATCGGCGGCACCCTGGCACATTTGATCGGTCTCAAAGAGCTCGGCGATGTCGTCATGTTCGATATCGCCGAAGGGGTCCCGCAAGGTAAGGCGCTCGATCTCGTCCAGTCGTCGCCGGTCGACGGTTTCGACGCTCGCTTTACCGGAGCCAATTCCTACGAGGCGATCGAGGGTGCGGCGGTGTGTATCGTCACGGCCGGCGTGCCGCGTAAGCCGGGCATGAGCCGCGATGACCTGTTGAGTATCAATTTGAAAGTGATGGAGCAGGTCGGCTCGGGCATCAAAAAATACTGCCCGAACGCGTTCATCATCTGCATCACCAATCCGCTCGACGCCATGGTCTGGGCCTTGCAAAAGGCATGCGGACTGCCAAATGCGATGGTCGTCGGCATGGCGGGCGTGCTCGAACTCGGCGCGCTTTCGCTATTTCCTGGCCGACGAGTTCAATGTCTCGGTCGAAGATGTCACGGCGTTCGTGCTCGGCGGCCACGGCAACTCCATGGTGCCACTGGTGCGCTATTCGGCGGTGGCCGGAATCCCACTGCCCGATCTCGTCAAAATGGGCTGGACTACCCAGGCGCGCGTCGACGCCATCGTCGATCGCACCCGCAACGGCGGCGGCGAGATCGTCAGCCTGCTCAAGACTGGCTCGGCCTTCTATGCGCCTGCAGCTTCCGCCATCGCGATGGCGGAAAGCTACCTGCGCGACAAGAAGCGGGTGCTTCCGGCCGCGGCGTGGCTCAATGGCGAATACGGCATCAAGGACCTCTACGTCGGCGTGCCTGTCGTGATCGGCAGCAAGGGCGTCGAGCGCATTGTCGAGATCGAGTTCAATGGCGCCGAGCGCGGCATGTTCGACAAATCGGCGGATGCGGTGAAGAGTCTGGTCGAGGCCTGCAAAAAAATCGCGCCCGATCTCGGCAAGTGATGTGAGCCGCCCTGAGGCGGCCGCGCGGCAGCGCGATCCTCGACGGGCGGTGGCATTCAAGTTGGCTGTTGCCGACTTGAACAACTCAACGTTCCGAAATCGGATATACTCGATTTCGGTTGGCGCCCGGCCGGCATCCTTCGAGGGCTGTTTCTCTGCACCTCAGGATGACGGATCAAAGTTCAGTTCTTGACCTAGGCACTCTCAATGAACATCCACGAATATCAGGCGAAAGCCGTGTTGCGCGAATTCGGCGTGCCGGTGCCGCGCGGCATCCCGGCGTTCAGCGTCGCGGACGCGGAGAAAGCCGCCAGCGAACTCGGCGGGCCGGTCTGGGTGGTGAAGGCGCAGATCCACGCCGGCGGACGCGGCAAGGCCGGCGGAGTGAAAGTCGTCAAGTCGGTCGCCGACGTGAAGCGCGAAGCCGAACGGCTGCTTGGATCGACGCTGGTGACGCATCAGACCGGACCGCACGGCAAGGAAGTGCGCCGCCTCTATATCGAGGAAGGCTCGAATATCGATCGCGAGTATTATCTGTCGGCGCTGATCGACCGGGCAACCTCGCGGGTCGCCTTCGTTGCTTCGACGGAAGGCGGCATGGACATCGAAGAAGTCGCGCGCACGCATCCGGAAAAGATCTTGAGCTTTTCGGTCGATCCGGCAACCGGCTTCATGCCGCATTACGCGCGGCATGTCGCCCACGCTTTGGGATTGAATCGTGACGTCGCCAAGCAGGCCGAGGCCGTGCTGCCGAAGCTCTACGAGGCCTTCCTCGCTAAGGACATGAGTCTGCTCGAGATCAATCCGCTGGTCGTCACCAAAACCGGCCAGCTCATTTGCCTCGACGCCAAGATCGGCTTCGACGATAACGCGCTCTATCGTCATCCCGACATTGTCGCGTTGCGCGATCTCACCGAAGAGGACGCCAAGGAGATCGAAGCCTCGCACTACGATCTCAACTACGTGGCGCTCGATGGCACCATCGGCTGCATGGTCAACGGCGCCGGTCTTGCCATGGCGACCATGGACATCATCAAGCTCTACGGCATGGCGCCGGCGAACTTCCTCGATGTCGGCGGCAGCGCAACCAAAGACAAAGTGGCCGCGGCGTTCAAGATCATCACGTCGGATCCGAACGTGAAGGGCATTTTGGTCAACATTTTCGGCGGCATCATGAAATGCGATGTGATCGCCGAAGGCGTGGTCGCGGCCGTGAAGGAAGTGGGCTTGCGGGTGCCGCTCGTGGTGCGGCTGGAAGGCACCAATGTGGATCTCGGCAAGGACATCATCGCCAAATCGAATCTCAACGTCACCTCGGCCGACGATCTCGACGACGCCGCGCAGAAGGTCGTCAGCGCGGTAAAGCAGGTAGCGTAATGCCGATCCTCATCGATAAGAACACCAAGGTCATCTGCCAGGGATTTACCGGCAAAAACGGTACGTTTCACTCCGAGCAGGCGATCGCCTACGGCACCAAGATGGTCGGCGGGACCTCGCCCGGCAAAGGCGGCTCAACCCATCTCGGCCTGCCGGTCTTCGAAACAGTGTCCGAAGCACGCGAGAAAACCGGCTGCAACGCTAGCGTGATCTACGTGCCGCCGCCTGGCGCGGCGGACGCCATTTGCGAGGCAATCGACGCCGAGATTCCGCTGATCATCTGTATCACCGAAGGCATCCCCGTCATTGATATGGTCAAGGTCAAGCGGGCGCTGTCCGGTTCGAAATCGCGCCTGATCGGGCCGAACTGTCCGGGCGTCATGACCGCCGGCGAATGCAAGATCGGCATCATGCCCGGGAATATTTTCAAGCCGGGCAAAGTCGGCATCGTGTCGCGTTCGGGGACGCTCACCTACGAGGCGGTGTTTCAGACGACCCGGGAGGGCCTCGGCCAGACCACCGCGGTCGGCATCGGCGGCGATCCGGTCAAGGGCACCGATTTCATCGAGATGCTGGAAATGTTTCTGGCCGACAAGGCGACCGATGCCATCATCATGATCGGCGAGATCGGCGGTTCGTCGGAGGAGGACGCGGCTCAGTTCCTCAAGGACGAAGCCAAGCGCGGCCGCAAGAAACCGATGGTCGGCTTCATCGCAGGGCGCACGGCGCCCCCGGGGCGGCGGATGGGGCACGCCGGCGCCATCATTGCCGGCGGCAAAGGCGGTGCGGAATCGAAGATCGCCGCCATGGACGCTGCCGGCATCAAGGTTTCACCGTCTCCCGCGCGCTTGGGCAAGACCTTGGTAGAAGTATTGAAATCATAATTCACTCCTATTGTCTTTGCGCTGCCGCATCCAAACCCTAAATAGGGTAAAAGAGTAATCGCCTGGGCCGGGCTAGGCTGATTCGGAATTTCGCACCCCCCACTGGGGTGCGTTGTTTCGCTTGTACGTCCCATACCTCAAGCTCGGGATTGTTCAGCAACCGCCCAAAGAATCGCCGCCAAGAAATCGTCCCAGGAAATCCGCTCCAGGAAATCGACCATGTCTCGTCAGGACGCGAACGCCGCCTTCGCACTCACCTCGTTCCTCTACGGCAGCAATGCCGCATACATCGAGGGTCTGTATGCGCAGTATGAAACCGATCCGAAATCCGTCGACGCCGAGTGGCAATCGTTCTTCCAAAGCCTGAAGGACGACGCTGGCGATGTCGCCAAGAATGCGCGCGGCGCATCTTGGGGCAGGCCTGACTGGCCGGTACCGGAACGCGGCGACCTCACATCGGCGCTCGACGGCAATTGGGCCGAGGCTGGCAAAGCAGTCGGTAGCAAGGTAAAGGCGCAAGCCCAGGCGCGCGGCGTCGAACTCTCCACGGCAGATATCGAACGCGCGACGCGCGACTCGGTGCGGGCGCTGATGCTGATCCGCGCCTACCGGGCGCGCGGCCATTTCCACGCCGACCTCGATCCGCTCGGTCTCGCCAAGCCGAACAACGAGGAGGAACTCGACCCAAGGACCTATGGCTTCGGCGATGGCGATCTTGATCGTCCAATATTCCTCGACAAGGTTCTTGGCCTGGAATTCGGCACGATCCATCAGATCGTCGCCATTCTGCGGCGCACGTATTGCCAAACGCTCGGCGTCGAATTCCTGCACATCTCCAATGGCGCGCAGAAAGGCTGGATCCAGGAGCGCATCGAGGGGCCCGACAAGGAAATTACGTTCACGCGCGAAGGTAAGCGCGCCATCCTCAACAAGCTCGCCGAAGCCGAAGGCTTCGAAAAATTCTGCGACGTCAAATTCACGGGCACCAAGCGCTTCGGTCTCGACGGCGGCGAGTTGATGATTCCGGCGCTCGAGCAGATCATCAAGCGCGGCGGCGCGCTTGGTGTGCGCGAGATCGTGATCGGCATGCCGCATCGCGGACGGCTCAACGTTTTGGCTCAGGTCATGGCCAAGCCGCATCGCGCGATTTTTCACGAGTTCAAGGGCGGCTCATCGACTCCCAACGAAGTGGAGGGCTCGGGCGACGTCAAATATCACCTCGGCGCGTCGTCGGATCGCGAGTTCGACCAGAACAAGGTACATCTGTCGCTGACCGCGAATCCATCGCATCTCGAAATCGTCGATCCCGTCGTGCTTGGCAAGGTGCGCGCCAAGCAGGATCAGCTCGGCGCTTCGCCTGAAGATCGCACGATGGTGATGCCGTTGCTCATTCACGGCGACGCGTCGTTCGCCGGACAGGGCGTGATTGCGGAATCGTTCGGGCTCTCCGGATTGCGCGGACACCGCACCGGCGGCTCGGTGCATTTCATCGTCAACAACCAGATCGGGTTCACTACCGATCCGCGCTATTCGCGGTCGTCGCCGTATCCTTCCGACGTTGCCAAGATGATCGAGGCGCCGATTTTTCACGTCAACGGCGACGATCCCGAGGCCGTCGTCTTTGCCGCCAAGATCGCGACCGAATTCCGGCAGAAATTCCAGAAGCCCGTCGTCATCGACATGTTCTGCTACCGGCGCCACGGCCACAACGAGGGTGACGAGCCGTCGTTCACACAGCCGCTGATGTACAAGGCGATCGCGGCGCATCCGTCGACACTCGAAATCTACGGCAAGAAGCTGGTCGGCGAGGGCGTCGTTACCGCCGGCGAAGTCGAGAAGATGAAGGCGGATTGGCGCAGCCGGCTCGACGCTGAACTCGAAGCCGCCCAAAGCTATCGTGCCAACAAGGCGGATTGGCTCGACGGCCGCTGGGCCGGGTTCAAGACCGCGGGCGATACCGACGATCCGCGCCGCGGCCACACCGGCGTCGAGATCGCGACGCTCAAGGAGATTGGCCGGAAGATCACCGCGTTGCCGGCGGGCTTTCATGTGCACCGCACGCTCAATCGGTTTTTGGAGAACCGGCAGAAATCGATCGAGACCGGCATGAACATCGACTGGGCGACGGGCGAAGCGCTCGCGTTCTGCTCGCTGCTGCTCGAAGGTCACCGCGTGCGGCTGTCGGGCCAGGACTCCGAACGCGGCACCTTTTCGCAGCGCCATTCCGTCCTGACCGACCAGGAGGACGAACAGCGCTACACGCCGTTCAATCATCTCAGCGACAGCCAGGCTCGATTCGAAGTCATCAATTCGATGCTGTCGGAAGAAGCCGTGCTGGGCTTCGAGTACGGCTACTCGCTGGCCGAACCCAACGCGCTCACCCTGTGGGAAGCCCAGTTCGGCGATTTCGCCAACGGCGCTCAGGTGTTGTTCGATCAGTTCATCTCGTCCGGCGAACGCAAATGGCTGCGCATGTCGGGGCTCGTGTGCCTGCTGCCGCACGGCTACGAGGGCCAGGGCCCGGAACATTCCTCGGCACGGCTTGAGCGCTATCTGCAGATGTGCGCCGAAGACAACATGCAGGTTGCCAACTGCACGACGCCCGCCAATTACTTTCACATCCTGCGCCGGCAGCTCAACCGCGACTTCCGCAAGCCGCTCATTCTGATGACGCCGAAATCACTGTTGCGTCATCGCCGCGCCGTTTCGCGGCTCGAGGAGATGGGCCCGAACACCTCGTTCCATCGCCTGCTGTGGGACGACGCGCAGATGCTGCCGGATGAGAAGATCAAGCTCGTCACCGATGACAAAATGCGACGAGTCGTGATCTGCTCGGGTAAGGTCTATTACGATCTCTACGACGAGCGTGAGAAGCGCGGCGTCGACGACATCTACCTCTTGCGCATCGAGCAGCTTTATCCGTTCCCCACCAAGGCGCTGATGACGGAGCTGGCGCGCTTCAAGCAGGCGGAAATCGTGTGGTGCCAGGAAGAGCCGCGCAACATGGGCGGCTGGGTGTTCGTCGACATCTTCCTCGAATGGATCCTCAATCAAATCGGCGCCAAGCATCGCCGCGCGCGCTACGCCGGGCGGCCGGCGTCGGCGTCGACCGCGGTTGGTCAAATGTCGCTTCACCTGACGCAGCTCAAGCAATTCCTCGAGGATGCGCTGGGCTGATTCTCGCGCCGCCGTGCTCGGGTCCAATCCGGGTATCCATTTCTTGACGGTGCAAACGAACGAAAGACGCAATGGCCTCGACGCCATTCCGGGCCATGACGAAGAAATGCCAAAGAGGACGCTATGGCTGAGATTCGTGTGCCTACGCTTGGCGAGTTGGTCACCGAAGCGACGATCGGCAAGTGGTTCAAGAAGCAGGGCGACGCAGTCGCGGTCGACGAACCGCTGGTGGAGCTCGAAACCGACAAGGTGACGATCGAAGTCCCAGCGCCGGCCGCTGGCGTGCTTTCAGGTATCACCGTCAAGGACGGCGAAACCGTCGCCGTTGGCGCACTGCTCGGCGAGATCAAGGAAGGAGCGGGCTCCGCGCCCGCCAAGGCCGCGCCGGCGCCGTCCGCCGCCGCTGCCAAACCCGCTGCAGCGGCGCCGGCTCCAACGCCGCCCCCGCCCAAGCCCACCGCGTCGAGCGCACCACCCGCTGATGCGCCGTTGGCGCCCTCGGTGCGCAAGCTGTCGGCCGAATCCGGCGTCGATGCCTCGACCGTTCCCGGCACCGGTAAGGATGGGCGCGTCACCAAAGGCGACATGCTGGCCGCGATCGAACGCGCCGCCGCGCAGCCAATGCCCGTTGCGGCATCGGCCGCCGCCGTTCAGGTGCGCGCGCCGTCGCCGGCCGACGACGCGGCGCGCGAAGAGCGTGTGCGCATGACGCGGTTGCGCCAGACCATCGCCCGCCGCCTCAAGGATGCGCAGAACACTGCGGCCATGCTCACGACCTTCAACGAGGTTGACATGGGCCACGTCATGGCGCTGCGCACGCAGTATCGCGATCTGTTCGAAAAGAAGCACGGCGTGAAGCTCGGCTTCATGGGCTTCTTCGTGCGCGCCTGCGTGCAGGCGCTGAAGGAAATTCCCGCCGTCAATGCCGAGATCGACGGCGCCGACATCATCTACAAGAACTACTACCACATCGGCATTGCGGTCGGCACCGAGCGTGGCCTCGTGGTGCCGGTGGTGCGCGATTGCGATCTGAAATCGCTCGCCGAGATCGAAAAGTCCATCGCCGAATTCGGCCGCCGCGCCCGCGACGGCTCGCTCAAGATCGATGAGCTGCAAGGCGGTACATTTACGATCACCAACGGCGGCATTTACGGATCGCTGATGTCGACCCCGATCCTCAACGCGCCGCAATCCGGCATCCTCGGCATGCATAAGATCCAGGAGCGGCCGATGGTGGTCGGCGGCAAGATCGAGGTGCGGCCGATGATGTATCTGGCGCTGTCCTACGACCACCGCATCGTCGACGGCCGCGAAGCGGTGACGTTCCTGGTGCGTGTCAAGGAATGTCTGGAGGAGCCGGCGCGGCTGGTGTTGGATTTGTAATTTTTCTCACTCGGTCATGGCCGGGCTTGACCCGGCCATCCACGTCTGACTTGCTTTGTGTAAGGACATGGATGCCCGCGACGAGGGCGGGCATGACGACAGATAGGTGTTTGCGTCATGCCCTACGACCTCATCATCATCGGCGCCGGCCCGGGCGGTTATGTCTGTGCCATTCGCGCGGCGCAGCTCGGGATGAAAACCGCCGTCGTGGAGAAGCGCGCCACCTATGGCGGCACCTGTCTCAATATCGGCTGCATCCCATCGAAGGCGATGCTGAATGCCTCCGAGCTTTACGAGGAAGCAGGTCACAAATTTTCCGAGATGGGCATCAAGGTCGGCAAGCCGAGCGTCGATCTTGCGGCGATGCTCAAGTACAAAGAGAAGGGCGTCGAAGGTAACGTCAAGGGCGTCGAATATCTGTTCAAGAAGAACAAGATCGACGGGTTCCGCGGTGCCGGCCGTATCGTCGCGCCCGGCAAGGTCGAGGTGACGGCTGACGACGGCAAGACGCAGGTGCTGGAGACGAAGAATATCGTCATCGCCACCGGCTCCGACGTGGCCCGCCTTCCCGGCATCGATATCGACGAGAAGCGCATTGTATCGTCGACCGGGGCACTCGATCTCGCCAAGGTGCCGCAGAAGCTGGTCATCGTCGGCGCCGGCATCATTGGACTTGAGCTCGGTTCGGTGTGGCGGCGGCTCGGCGCCGAGGTGACGATCGTCGAATTTCTCGATCACATTCTGCCCGGCATCGATGGCGAGGTCGGCAAGCAATTCCACCGCATGCTGCAGAAGCAGGGCCTGACCTTTAAACTCTCGTCCAAAGTCACCGCGGTCGATGCGTCCGGCAAGGTTCTGAAAATCAAGGTCGAGCCCGCCGCCGGCGGCGGGACCGCCGAAGCCATCGAGGCCGATGTCGTGCTGGTGGCGATTGGCCGGGTGCCCTACACAGAAGGTCTCGGTCTCGAGGCGGCCGGCGTGAAAAAAGGACAATCGCGGGCGCATCATCGTCGACCCGCATTTCGCAACGAACGTCCCCGGCATTTATGCGATCGGTGACGTCATCGCCGGCCCGATGCTGGCGCACAAGGCCGAGGAGGAAGGCGTCGCGGTTGCCGAAAATCTTGCCGGCCAGGCCGGTCACGTGAACTACGATGTGATCCCGAACGTCGTCTACACGTATCCGGAAATCGCGTCGGTCGGAAAGACCGAGGAAGAGCTGAAAGCAGCCGGCGTCTCCTATCAGGTTGGCAAATTTCCCTTTACCGCCAATGCCCGCGCCAAAGTGAACTTGACGACCGATGGTTTCGTCAAAATACTAGCCGACAGCAAAACCGACCGCGTGCTCGGGGTACACATTCTCGGGCCAGATGCCGGTAACATGATCGGGGAGGCGGCTATTGCCATGGAATTTGGCGCTTCATCCGAAGACATCGCCCGCACCTGTCACGCTCATCCGACGCTGACCGAAGCCATAAAGGAGGCAGCTTTGGCCGTCTCAAAGCGAGCCATCAATTATTAACATACCAAGTCCAACATCCAGGTCTTGCATCAGGTCGTTATCATGATGCGTCGCCTCATCCGCTGGTTCTGGATTACCGTTGCGCTGGTTTTCCTGCTCGAGGCGTGGCTGTGGGATCATTTGCAGCCGATGGCGAGCTGGATCGTGGCGCAGCTGCCGCTCGAGCAGGCCAAGCGTCGCATTGCCGGGTGGGTCTCGGACCTTTCGCCGGCCTTCTCGCTGATCGTATTCGTGCTTCCCGTCGGACTTCTGCTGCCCTTCAAGCTTGCCGGATTGTGGCTGTTGGCGCGCGGCTATTGGTTCGGCGCCTGCGGCACGATGCTTTTCGCCAAGATGGTCGGCCTCGGCTCGACCGCATTCGTATTTGACGCAGCGCGCGCCAAGCTGCTGCAGCTCGGGTGGTTTTGCGTCCTGCACGACCAGCTCATCGCCTGGCGCGCCTGGTCGCACGCGCTGGTCGATCCCGTGGTCCAGGAAATGCGGGCAAATCTGGCCCTGTTCGCGCCGCGCCTGCCGGCCGCGCCGTGCGGCTGATGTTGCGTATCCGCCGCCGCGTGCGCACCCCGTAAGCCCTAATCTGAGCTGAAGCGGCTCTAAAGTTTCGACAAGAACGGCACGGCGTGCGGCGCAAACAGGCCAAGACCGACCAGGACGAGGCCTGCGCCCCCGAGCGCACCGGCGAACCACGCGAGCGCGATCATGCCGGTGATCACCGTCGCCGATGCCAGCACGATGCCGATCTGAAAAGCGGCCGACGCCAATTCGTAGTGATGATACCGCGCCATGGCGAGATCGCGGCTTTCCTCCGCCTCCTTGGCGCGTTCGCTGAGTTCCTTGCGGCCTTCGTTCGTCTCCGGCTCCGAATTGTAGCGCGCGACGGTCTTTTTCCAGGCTTCGATTTGTTTGGCTATTGCGGCTTTTGCCGCCGGATCGGCTGCGCTTTCCGCCGTCACCGCCATTTGTTCGGCGGCGGTGCGCAACTGCGTCATGCGGATGGTCTTGGCCTGAAAGAACGCCCACAGGTTCGAGGATTCGACATTGGCAGCGATCGCCTCAGTCTGCGCGCTCTTGCCCAGCGTTTCCGAGAACGACAGAAACAGCGCCAGCACCGCTATCACCAGGGCCACGCGTTTGTTGAATCCGGCGGCGTGTTCGGTGTGCTCGGCTTGTTCGATCTGCTCGTGTGCTTCCGGCATGGTCTTGGCCCCCAGTTTGCGTCATTTCGGAACGCCGCGCAGCTCTGCGTTTGGCGCGGCTCCGCAATGGCGAAACAATCGGGTGAGCGCAAGTCCAATCACGAAAAGTGGACAGCAATTTTTCTCAGAGCATGATCCGGAAAAGTGGCAACCGGTTTTCCAAAAAGATCATGCTCCAGCAATGCTCTACGCGCGCGGATGCGCGCTGCGGTACGCCTCGATCAGCCGTTCGGCATCGACTTGCGTGTAGATCTGCGTCGTCGACAACGAGGCGTGGCCGAGCAATTCCTGGATCGAGCGCAGATCGCCGCCGCCGGCGAGAAGATGCGTCGCGAACGAATGCCGCAACGCATGCGGCGTCGCCGTCTCGGGCAGGCCGAGTCCGCCGCGCAGCCGCGCCATGGCTAGCTGGATGATGCGGGGTGACAGCGCGCCACCCTTGGCGCCGACGAACAGGGGACCGGCCTCGGGCAGTTCGTAGGGACAGAGCGCGATGTAGTCGGCGACAAGCGCGGCGACCCGCGGCAGCACCGGCACCATGCGCTGCTTGTTGCCTTTCCCGGTCACCGTGATGGTATCGCGCGCGCCGAATTCGCCGCGTTTGAGACCGAGCGCTTCGGAAATGCGCAGCCCGCTGCCGTAGAGCAGCGCCAGCACGGCGGCGTCGCGGGCATGAATCCACGGCTCGCGTTCGTCGCCGGCGGCGAGCTCCGGATCGGTCATATCCTTGGCGGCGGTGGCGGGCAGCGGCCGCGGCAAAGTCTTGGCGATCTTCGGCGCGCGGATAGCGGCTAGCGCACCGACCTTGCCCTTGCCGTTGCGTTCGAGAAATCGCGCGAATGCGCGAATGCCGGCGAGCGTGCGCATCAGCGAGCGGCTGCCGATACCCTCGGCGCGGCGCGCCGCGAGGAAAGCGCGCACGTCCGCCGGCGCGAGCGCGGCAAGGTCTTTCAGCGACGGCGCGCCGCCGAGATGCCCGGCGAGAAAGCTCAAGAATTGCAGCACGTCGCGCCGATAGGCCTCGAGCGTTTTCGGCGACATGCGGCGTTCGGCGCCGAGGTGCTTCGACCAGCTCTCGATCTCGGCGGCGACTTTGGGGGTCACGAAGCTAATTTCGGCTCTTGGGCTCATTTTTCGGGACCCAATTCTTTTGTTCCGCGCTTTTGCCACTAGATTCCCGCTTTCGCGGGAATGAGCGGAGAGGGTAACGCCCCGCCCTTTATCCTTCCTAAACCGCCCGGAATCGGCAGAAGATCGCCGCATGGCCAAGCGTGTCGTCGATGTGCTGGTCCCGGTCGCGCTCGACCGGGCCTATTCGTACCGGGTGCCCGAAGAGCTCGAGCTCGCGCCCGGCGACATCGTCTGCGTGCCGCTCGGCGCGCGCGAGGCGACCGCCGTGGTGTGGGCGGACAATCCCAAGCCCAATCCTCGGCTCGACAACCGGCTGAAGGATGTCGAGGAAAAACTCGAACTGCCGCCGCTCAAGCCGGAGCTGCGCAACTTCGTCGACTGGGTCGCGAACTACACGCGTGAGCTCGCGCGGCATGGTGCTGCGCATGTGTCTGCGCATGGGCGAGCATCTGGGCGCCGAGCGCGAGCGCATCGGCGTGCGGCTTGCCGGCGCGCCGCCGCAGCGCATGACAAGCGCGCGGCAGCGCGTGCTTGGGCTTCTCGCCGACGGCATGGTGCGCGGCAAGGGCGAGGCGGCGCGTGAAGCCGGCGTCAGCGCCGGCGTCATCGACGGATTGATCGACGAGGGCACGCTCGAAACCATCGTGCTGCCGCCGGAGCCGGTTGCGGAAAAACCCGATCCGGATTTCGTGCAATCCGAATTCACCGCGGATCAGGCCGCCGCCGCTGCTGCGCTGAAGGCCACGCTCGCCAAGGGCGATTATTCGGTGACGCTGCTCGACGGTGTCACCGGCTCGGGCAAGACCGAAGTCTATTTCGAAGCGGTCGCTGACACGATCCGCCGCGGCCGGCAGAGCCTCATCCTGATGCCGGAAATCGCGCTGACCGCGCAATTTCTCGACCGCTTCGCCGTGCGCTTTGGCGTGCGGCCGGCGGAATGGCATTCCGAATTGTCGCCGCGCCGGCGCGCGCGCACCTGGCGGGCCGTCGCCGACGGTGACGTGTCCGTCGTCGTCGGCGCGCGCTCGGCGCTGTTTCTGCCTTACGCCGATCTCGGGCTGATCGTCGTCGATGAAGAGCACGATCCGGCCTACAAACAGGAAGACGGCGTGCACTATCACGCCCGCGACATGGCGGTGGTGCGCGGTCATATCGCTCGCATTCCGGTGGTGCTGTCGTCGGCGACGCCGTCGCTCGAAACGGAAGTCAATGCCCGGCGCGGCCGCTATCGCGCCTCGCGCTGCCCGAACGCTTCGGCGGCCAGCGCCTGCCGTCGGTCGAGGCGATCGATCTGCGCCACGAGCGACCGCCGCCCGGCCGCTTCATTTCTCCGACGCTCGCCGGCGCGGTCAAAACCGCGGTCGAGCGCGGCGAGCAGGCGCTGCTGTTTCTCAATCGCCGCGGCTACGCCCCGCTGACCTTGTGCCGAGCCTGCGGCTTTCGTTTCTCGTGCCCGAACTGCGACGCCTGGCTGGTCGATCACCGCTTTCGCCGGCAGCTCGTCTGCCACCATTGCGGCTTCGCCATGCCGCATCCGGCCAATTGCCCGAAATGCCAGGCGCAAAATTCCTTCGTCGCCTGCGGGCCCGGCGTCGAGCGCCTCGAAGAAGAGGTGCGCGAGCTGTTTCCGCAGGCGCGCGTGCTGGTGCTCTCCAGCGATCTGGTCGCCACGGTCGAGCGCATGCGCGAAGAGCTCGCCGGCGTCGCCGAAGGCCGCTTCGACATCGTCATCGGCACGCAGCTCGTCGCCAAGGGCCATCATTTTCCCATGCTCAATCTTGTCGGCGTCGTCGACGCCGATCTGGGCTTGAGCAACGGCGATCCGCGCGCCGCCGAACGCACGTTTCAGCTCTCTGCATCAGGTGGTCGGCCGCGCCGGCCGCGACGCCGGCGTCGGCCACGGCTATCTGCAGACGCACCAGCCCGAGCATCCGGTGATGCGCGCGCTGATCGCGCAGGATCGCGAGGCGTTCTATTCCGCCGAGATCGCGGTGCGCGAGAGCGCGCACTATCCGCCGTTCGGCCGGCTCGCCAGCATCGTCATTTCCGGCCCCGACCGGCACGAGACGGAACGGCATGCCCGCGCGCTCGCCCGCGCTGCGCCGGTCAACGACGACGTCCGCGTGCTCGGCCCCGCCGAGGCGCCGCTTGCGCTGGTGCGCGGCCGGCATCGGCTGCGTTTGCTGATCAAGGCGCCGCGCGCCTTCGATCTTTCAGCTTATCTGCGCGAATGGCTCGCCGCCGCGCCGAAAGCAAAGTCCAATATCAAGCTCGATATCGACGTCGACCCGCAAAGCTTTTTGTGATGGAACAAAATGTAGCCCGGATTGAGCGAAGCGAAATCCGGGGGTTAATTTTGCCGCTCTCCGAAGCTCGACCTTTCTTGTCTAGAATCGCCGCCCCAGTCCTCCGGCAACAATCCGCGCCGCACGTAGAGATGAAATGAAGAATACGGCCAATCGCGCACCGTGGTGACGAGGCAGTGTTTGACGGGATTGAAATGAATGTAGTCGACGTGCCGTTCCAAATCCCTTTCGTCGCGGATGGTGTGTTCCCAGTATCGGCGCTGCCACAGCGCGAGTTCTCCGTTGGGGTAGCGAGTGACCGCAGCGCCAGCCTTTACGACCGCGGTCGTGAATCGGCGTTTGATCAAACTTAAACGGATGGGGAAATTCGCATCTCCGTCCGGCAACGTCATGATGAAATGTAGGTGATCGGGCAGGACCACTGCCGCATCAATCGTGAATGGGTGTTGTCGTCGCGTCATCTTGACCGCCGAGCGCAAAGCTGCGACGTGCTCAGTAAGTGCACGAGACCTGCGATCCGCGAGTGTCGCGGTTAAAAAGAACGTCCCGCCAGCGGCGAGATTGCGACGATAACGAACCATCCGGTGAGACTATCCCGGATTTCGCCCCGCTCAATCCGGGCTACGGGTGTCGGCCTACTTGCGCGAATGGCTCGCGGCCGCGCCGAAAGCCAAGACCAATATCAAGCTCGACATCGACGTCGACCCGCAGAGCTTTTTGTGAGAGACTGACTGTTGCCGGGAAGAGCTTCGGTGATATCTGTTGCAACGCGCAGCGAAGCACGACATCGCGTTCGCGCTCGCCGGACTTGGCGGCTTCAATGCCCATGGCGCCGGCTTTCTTGCCGCCGCGTCGAAATGCAATGTCGTTCCCGACCTGATCACAGCGACCAGCGGACAAATCGTCGTCGTTGCCGACTGGCTGCAGGACACCAATATCTTGAAAAGTCCCTGGTCGATCCGGAGCTTGAGCACGATCCATTCGCGCAGCTTGCCATTGCGCTGTCCGGCGATCCCGGCGTGTTCCGGCCGGCCTACTTCGAAATGATCAAACGCTGGTTCACGCCGCTGTCGATTTACGAAAACCCGTTCAAGGCGCTGGCCAATCGTCTGCTTCCGGCGCAGCTTTATGTGTCGAGCGGTCCGCGGCGATTTCGCCACTATCGCCGAAGGTCTTCAACGAGAAGGCCCGCATCGGCGATCACAAGATCGGCATTGTCTTCAATGCCTATGACCTGAAATCGGGAGAAGCCGTCCTGTTCGGCAATGACCAGGCGCGCGCCCTGTGGGAACCCGAGAAATCCATCCCGCGTGCGGCAAAGCCGGGTGCCGGCAACCGCCCGGTTCCGGAAGCGAAGCTTCTGCCGATCACGGCCGAAGCCGTGGAGTCCGCACTTTGGCTGTCGCTCTATGGCTTCGATCATCTTCCCAACGGACTCATGGATGGCGCCTACAATCGGTCCTGCATTGTGTCGGAGCTTCACACCTTCAAGCGCATTTTCGTCGCGCGGCCGCTTGCGCAGGGCTGGCGTGCCTACGGACGAGGTCCGAGGAACTGGTTCGAGGCCCAGGATTGGCAGACCGAGATGTGGTTCTCGGCGAGCTACAAGGCCGAGGTCGCTACGCTCAATCAGATCAACGACCTGATCGACAACCATTACTTCAAGGATCGCGATCATCCTTTCAAGAAGGTCGAGCTGATCGAGATCGCGCCCGAAACACCCGCCGGATATTTCAACTATTTCATCGAGCGCAAATCCGTTTACGACCGCGCGTACAAGGAAGCTGTCACTCAATTTTCTGCGCTCAAACTGGGCTCTGCCGGCGCCAGTGGGGTACCGTAAGAATCGCTCGTCGACATTTCCGAATGACATTTGTCACCCCTTCGGATACGAACCACGGAGCGGGTGGAAGAGGACCAGCTCCGAAGCGGTGGTGGAGGGGGAGCGAGTGCGGCGCTCGCGCGATCCCCGTCAGTGGGCTGGAACTCAGAGCGCGC
The DNA here is from genome assembly GCA_963759705.1 of uncultured Alphaproteobacteria bacterium. GTDB lineage: Bacteria > Pseudomonadota > Alphaproteobacteria > Rhizobiales > Xanthobacteraceae > BOG-931. The sequence goes on along the minus strand of CAVXAK010000019.1, from coordinate 6,823 downwards.
ATCCGCGAGGCCCCCTCACCGCGCATAGCGCGCAGTGCCCCTTCCCCGCTTCGCGGGGCAGGATGAGGAAAACTGAGCGATCGCGCCGCGAGGACGATTATATTTCCCTCCCCGCCACGCGCGCCGCGAGCAGGGCGGAGAGGAGCGCTGGGCATTCGGCCGCGAGGGTGATTTGCGTCGTTGCTATATGATGGCCGCGACGATGCTCAAGTCATCCTGAGCGGAATTTCGCCCATGAAATCGCGCTTGCCGATATCGACGCCGCAATGACGCAAGATCGCGTAAGCGGCGGTGCAATGAAAATAGAAGTTCGGCAGCACGAAGTGGTTGAGATAATCGTCGCCTTTCATGTGGCCTTTGTTGGTCGGGCCAAGCGGAAACGTGATTTCACGGTCGGCGGCCGCATCGATCTTTTTGGGATCGAGCGTTTTCAGATAGGCGACCGTCTTGGCAAGACGGTCCTTGAGTTGGGCAATCGTAGTCTCTTTGTCCTCGACGCTCGGCGGTTCGACGCCGGCGAGCCGCGCCGCGCCTCGTCTGGCCTGATCCGTCGCGACCTGGATCTGGCGGGTGAAATCGAACATGTCGGGCGACAGACGTGAATGCAGGAGCACCGTCGGATCGATCTTCTTGCTGGCCGCATAAGCTTCGGCCTTGTCGAGCATGGCGGACAGCGCATTCAGATTGATTTCGAAAACCGGCAGCGACGCTTGAGACATGGATTGCGGCATGGAAGGGTTCCCGGCTTGTTGAAGTGTTGCAGGAGAATGCAGACGGCCGGAATGGTGAGGCGCTGGTCCGGCCGGGCTGGATATGGCTTCGCCCGGCCTTCGCCGCAAGGCGCGGTCGGGGCGATCGCTAAGCCGAGCCCCTTAATCTGCCTCCGACTCCGGCACCGGCACGTTGAAGCCGTTCAGCGTCACGGAGACCAGACAATACAGCCCCACCAGGTAGATCAGTTCGGCCGCCCCGTGCTGCCCGAAGGCTTGCACGGCCGCCCGATAGCTCAGTTCAGGCAATGTGCCGTGGTGGACGAGCGAGGAGGCGACATCGTAGGCGACTGCCTCTTCGCGCGTCAGATCGCTTGGGCGCTGGCCGGAGACGATGGTGGCGAGCTTCTCATCGGACAGTCCGCGCCGCTCGCCGGCGATGACGTGGGCATAAAGCTCATATGCCGAGTGGAAGCTCGTGCCGGTCACCAGGATCGCCACCTCCCGGCTTGTGCGCGGCAGCGAAGGCGACACCGACAGCGCCAATGTCAGGTCCCAGATCGGCTTGCCGAATTTCGGCTCATGCAGCCACGGATTCCAAGGCCCCATCAGCGCGCCGTTTTCGGCGATGGTCTTGAATCCCTGAAAGTTCTTTTCGATGCCCGCGCGCATGTCGTCGTAAACCGGACGCTGCTCGGGGCTCAGTTCGGCGGGGGCGATCAAGGGCAGGCGCATGTAACTTCTCCTGGAGGATGAAACATCACCAACTTCGAGAACTTTTGTGGCGCGATAAGGTTCGCCGTGCCGGAGCCTTCTGACAAAGCGGCATGCAGCCCCGTAGAGCCGATCAGCGAAGCCTTGATGACGTCTTTCGCTTGGCGCGTCCGCGCGGCGCGAATTTCTTGCGCTCGGCGATGGCGAGCGCGCGTTCGGCCCAGACCGCGAGTTCATCGGGATCGTCGTAGAGCCGTTCGGGCAGGCGCCAATAGGGCAGCGATGCTGGCTGACGCGGCCGGTGTTCTTGCCGCGGGTGTAGGTGAAGGGTTGGCTCGCTTCGCGTTCGAAATCCGGGATGCTGGTCTCGTCGGTTTTGAAATAGATCACGTCGCGGACGACCAGCCCGAACATGACGCCTTCGGCGAACAGGCCGGCGCCGCCGAACATGCGCCGGATCGTGACCGGGCGGAATTGCGCGAACAGATCGCGGATGAACTCGGGGTCCAAGCGGGCATGTCCCTGCACGTGCCGCAACCCTAGTCCGGATCTGGCCTTGGCGAAATCCGGACATGCCTTGACCCCTGCGGGAGACCCGGCATCCTGTGACCATGACGGCGACAATCCATACCATTCTGCTGCTGCTCGGCGTGCTGGTGATCGTGGCGATCGTGGCGCGCCGGCTCAACACGGCACCTTCGATCCTTCTCGTCGTCGCCGGCATTGGGCTTGCGCTGGCGCCCGGCCTGCCGCGGATCGAGCTTGCACCGGAACTGGTTCTGCTCGGCATCCTGCCGCCGCTGATCTATTCGGCGGGCGTCGCCATGAGCTGGCGCGAATTTCGTTTCAACCTGCGCCCGATCACGCTCTTGGCATTCGGCTGCGTCGTGTTCACGACATGCGCGGTCGCGGCGGCGGTGCATTGGCTCATCGGCATGCCGCTTGCCGTCGGCTTCGTGCTCGGCGCCATCGTTGCGCCGCCCGACGTGGTCGCCCCGCTCGCCATCGTTCGCCGCCTTGGTGTGCCGCGCCGGCTCATCGTCGTGCTGGAGGGCGAAGGCCTCGCCAACGATGCGACCGCCTTGATCCTTTACCGTTTCGCCGTTGCGGCCGTGAGCACTGGCATTTTTTCGATCGGCGACGCCGCCGGAACGTTCGTTCTGATCGTTGTTGGCGAAATCGCCTACGGCATCGCCGTCGGCTGGGTCAGCTTGCGCTTGCGCCGCTGGGCGGCTGATGCGCGCGTCGAGATCACGCTATCGTTGATGACGCCGTACGTCGCATTTCTCGTCCCGCAGTATTTGGGCGGCTCGGGCGTCCTCGCGACCGTCGCGGCCGGCCTGTTCGTAAGCTGGAACGGGCCTCTGCTCATTCCGGCGGCGACGCGCCTGCAAGGCATCTTCTTCTGGGACCTGCTGGTCTATTTGCTCGAAGGTTTCGTTTTTCTGGTCACCGGCATGCAGACGCGCACGCTGCTCAACCGGATGGACACGGTGCTGTGGCAACATCTCGCGTTTGCGGTCCTGCTGACCGTGGCGGTCGTCATCGTCGCGCGATTCATATGGGTCTATCCGGCGACCTATTTGCCGCGCTGGCTGAGCCCCGCACTGCGCCGCCGCGATCCGCTGCCGCCCTGGCAGTGGGTCTTCATTCTGGCCTTGGTCGGTGTGCGTGGCGTCGTCTCGCTCGCGGCGGCGCTGGCCATTCCGTTGACCACCGCAACCGGCGCGCCGTTTCCGGGCCGCGATCTCATTCTATTCGTCACCTTCGGCCTCATCGTCGTGACGCTGATCGGCCAGGGTCTCGTGCTTCCCAGCGTGGTGCATTGGCTCGGACTTGACCAGCACGCCGAAGCGGAACGTCGGCGCGAGCACGAGGCCGAACATAATGCACGTTTGGAAGCCTTGAACGCGGCGCACGGCCGCTTGAAGCAATTCGTGGCCGATGGCCGGGTTTCGCCCGAGGCACTGACGATCTTGCGGGCCCGTCACGATTATCGCGCCGGGCGGCTGCCGGACAATACACCGGACAGCATCGATGCGGCGTCGCTGGCAACGAACCTGCGAACGGAATTGATTGCGGTCGAGCGCGAATACATCTACCGGCTGCTGCAGGAAGGCCAGATCACCGATGAAGCGCGCCGGCGCATCGAACGCGAGCTTGATCTCGAAGAGGCGAGCATCGCGTGCAAGAAAGAAGGCGGACAGGAGCCGCCGCTCTAGCGGTAGGCAATTGGGCCCTTGGACGCCCGCACTGATTTGCGCAGCAAGGCGAACAGCGAGCCGCCTGTGACCGCGCCGAGCACGTACACGATCACCGCCAGAATCGCGAGCGGCGCGCGGACGCTGAAGCCGAGGAAAGCCATCGTGACCAGTTCGCGGTTTTGAATGCCGAAAATCACGATGGCGGCTACGAACACGACGATGATAATCAGGTAAACCCAGCGCATGGCAGCCTCGCTTGAACATCGGAAGAATTAAGGAAGCGATTCCAGTTCGCCCGAGTATCAGCAGCGGTTGCCGCCCTCAAACAGAATGTGCAGCGAGCACGACGACTTTGGTTCCGATCGGCGTGCGATCATAGAGATCGACCACGGCATCGTTCCTCATGCGGATGCAGCCCGATGATACATCGTGACCGATCGAGTCGGGCTCGTTCGTGCCGTGGATACGATAGAGTGTATCCACCTTGCCCTGCCACAGATAAAGCGCCCTGGCGCCGAGAGGATTTTCGGGGCCGCCGTGCATGCCGATGCCGCTCGGAAGCTGGACCATGGCTCGCATGATTTCCGGTTTGCGCTCGAGGATCTCCTTGGTCGGATACCAGTCCGGCCATTCCTGTTTGCTGTGAACGGCCGCCAAGCCAGACCAGCCGTAGCCTTCCTTGCCGACGCCGACGTCATACTGCAGGGATTGCCCGCCCTTTTGCACCAGATAAAGAAAATGATTGGGCGGATCGACCACGATGGTGCCCGGCCGTTCGCGGGTCTCATAACTGACAACCCGATAATTTGGGCCAGTGTATTGCTGATGGACCGGTGCTGTTGCGCAGCCGGCAACGCCCAAGGCGGCGCCGGGCACAATGGCGAAGAATGTCCGGCGGCTTGGATGATTGACGTGGTCGCGATCGTCTCGATTGCTCATGGCTCAATGTCCCCCAGCCTGCAGAGCGGAGGGATGATGCGCCGAATTGGTGGCCTCATTGCGGCGTATCGTGCGGGCAGCTAACTCACTCTAAAGTTTAAGAAAATCTTTCTTTCGCTCTCGCGCGGGCTTTTTCTGCTTCGGCTTCGCGGTTTCGTGTCGGGCTGGCCGTTTCCAGTGAGGCGAGAAGGCGGCGGGCCGCGTCCGCGACCTCATCCACGGCGCGGCCGAACGCCGCCTCGTTGGCGCGCGAGGGGTGCGCAAATCCGCTGAGCTTGCGGACGAACTGTAATGCGGACGCACGGATTTCGTCCTCGGTCGCCGGTGGCTCGAAATTGAACAGCGTGCGGATGTTGCGGCACATCGGGTCCCTCCATTGCTTGGGAAACGGTCGGCGCGGCAGTAAATTCCCGCGCGTTGACCATTTCCGGGAGCGCATCGTGTCATCTCCGGCCGCCGAGCCTATCACGATTGCTGTTGATGACGCCGCGACCGTTTCCGGCTTGCTGCAAACGCCGCCGCGCGCGCGGGCGTGTTACGTGCTGGCGCATGGCGCGGGGGCGGGAATGGAACACCCCTTCATGGCGGCGGTCGCCGAGGGGCTGTCTTCGCGCGGCATCGCGACGTTGCGCTATCAGTTCCCCTATATGGAGCGCGGCTCGCGGCGGCCGGATCCACCAAAGCTCGCGCAGGCAACGGTCCGCGCCGCCGTCGCTGCGGCTGCTCGGGCGCGGCCTGAGCTTCCGCTGATCGCCGGCGGCAAATCCTTCGGCGGCCGGATGACGTCGCAGGCGCAGGCGGCCGAACCGCTGCCAGGCGTCCGCGGGCTGGCATTTCTCGGATTTCCGCTGCATCCCGCCGGCCGGCCGTCGCAGGACCGCGCCAAGCATCTTTTTGAGGTGAAAATCCCGATGCTGTTTCTGCAAGGCACCCGCGATAATCTCGCCTCGCTCGATCAGCTTGAGCCGCTGTGTGAAGCGCTTGGTCGTCGTGCGACGCTGAAACTATTTCAGGATGCCGATCATTCGTTTCACGTGCCGGCGCGGACCGGCCGAAAGGATGCGCAGGTGCTTGCAGATGTTCTGGATGCGCTCGCGGCATGGATCGGCGCGGGCGTGGACCGGTCGGGATAACCCGCCCCCGCGCGGCTGAGGCTTTTTGACAAAGGTGGCGCTACCGCCTGCGGCTCTATAGTCTGCCCGTATGGAACCACGCGGCATCTACAGAGAACGGAACGGTTGGGGCAATCAAGATAGCGTCCACGTCAAATACGACGAGCATCAAGAACTGGACCTGGCAGAAGACCGTTACCGCGCTCGCGGCTACCAACCGCCATTTGATCAACTGCCGTGGAAAGACGAGGTCGGAGGCGTCACGACGTCGAGCCCCGTAAGGCTGATTGACAAAGCGTAATAATGTGGCGGTCGCGGCTGATCCTGTCTGCGCGCCTCGGAAATCAATTATAGCACGCGGCCGCCGCCTAATCCTTCTGCGGCAGCATCCGGTCCTCGGTCTTGAAGTAGTGTCTGGCAAAGGCGACGAGTTGCCCGTCGCTTGGATGATCGACCGTTTCCACGCCGGCAATCATTTTCATCAGCTTCGGATCGTGCTGGTCAATATGCTTGACCAGTTCGTGCTTGGCACTGCCCGGCCCGGTGACGAGAACAGCGCCGGCGTCCGCGATCGATTCGGCGGTCGCGTGAAGGAAATCGTGATCCTCGGCGGCGTGCCCGCTGCCGACGGAGTTTGCCTTATGGTGGATGTGCCGCGTCGGCTGATCCGGGTGCAACACCAGCCGTTCGACATCGGTCGGGCTGAAATGGAACACGCGGGCTTCACGGTGATCGATCCAGATGACCGCATGATAGTGATGCGTCGTCACGGAATAGTCCTTTCGATCAAGTAGCGGGTTCCCGCGCAGCTTGCCGGATGTCAATAGAGCCGCCGGAAAGAGGGCGCGAACGGCCGCTCGTCAAGACGCGGCGGCTGGAGCCTCGACCAACGTATTCGTGTTATCGACGCTGTCATACACCGACACCTGAACGATCGGGTAAGCGGTCTTGATGACCAGCGCCGCCGATTGAGCAGCTTCCGATGTCGTGTAGGAACCCTTCGTTTGACGATCGACTTGGAGCAGATACCGGCCGCGCTCCGGCCGCTTGCGTTGTGAGAACACCTCATCGGGTTCTTTTTCAGAATCGTCCTTCTCCTTCACAGGCATCTTGATTTGGCGCGAGGCCATTCGCTGCTCCTTTT
>CAVXAK010000018.1:0-98586 GCA_963759705.1 uncultured Alphaproteobacteria bacterium | reverse complement strand
AGATGATCATTTGACTAAGAAAGTCAGCATCTGGCTCTACGTCAAAGGAGAACATGTTTTGACGAGAAGAAGCATCCCAAACATCAGGATGGCGTATACCGCACGTCTTGAATCGACGAATGCCTTGGATGAAGCGGTCCGTCGGCGCGCGTCAAGGTAAATGCGGACTTGTGAGCCAAACCGTGATAAAGCCGCGAGAAAAGTGACCGTAATGGCCGTGCCCGATCCCATTAGAAGTGTCGCTGCGATTCCCGTCAGCCATAGACCCTGGGAGATTGAGAAAACCAAAACGATCAACGTGCCTGGTGCAGGACGCAGCGCAGTCGACGCAACGACCGTCCAAGCCTTGCGCCAGTCGAGCGAACCCGCCGCAATTGTGGTATCGGGCATCTGAGCGTGGCCGCAATCGCAAACATCATGATCGTGATGATGATGATGGAGTGTGGGATGTGCGGAAGGGCGATATCCTAAAATTGGGGCCTTCGCGCTGTTTGCATTGCTGGCTTGAGATTGCAACCGCCCCGCAGGAGGTGTGGCGATCACCAAGTAGCTTTCGGGCTCCATCAATGCGTTGACTGGATCGAAGCTAACATGGCGTGCTCGCGCGGGCTGTATGATCTTGGACGATACAAGCCAGCATCCGAGCAGCACGATCAGCAGATTGGAGACAATCTCCAGATTAAAGGCCGCCAGTGTCATCGACACGCTGGTCATATGCAGGACCAGCGATGCGATAAGTATCAGCGCGATGACGCTGCGGCTTGCGTGAGCGATGCTATGAAAGCAAGGATGATGCCGTTGCGCAGCGTTTGGCGGGTGGCAAGGAGTAAGACGAAACCACAGCCTTGCCATGACCCGGACCCACTGCGTGGACGATGCCATAGGCGAGAGAAAGCGCCAGCAAGGTCCACATTGCGCTTTCGTTATAACGGATGGCGCGGACAGCCGCAATCGATGCGCCGATTCAAATAGAACCGCATCGAAATGAACGTGCTGGCCAGCCGAGGAAAAAATATCGCTCCAGGCACGCCGCCGTCTGGCAGAGCCGTGCCAAACGGGCCAGTTGACGCTGCCCAACATAAAGAGGGCCGTATCAAAATTACCCTGCCGGCAGACAGAGGCGCTACAGACGAGGCTCCGCGGCGGTGCAAAGCTGACGGAATGTCATTTGCAGATGATCCTTACGGCGTTGACGAGTTTGTCGGTCACGGCGAACAGTTCTGGAGGGAGCGAACGTTGGTTTGCCGGGATGACGGCAAGCTGACTGGCAATGGCGGGATTTAACGCTTCTGGCCGATGGACCATGCTCTCGCAGTCGCCTTTGGCGCCGATCAACGTCACCGGCCTCTCGTTGGCGAAGGTAATCGCGGCGAAATAGGCCGGATCGTAGACATCGACCTCCAGCGTCTGACCACGCACGTCGAGGGGCTTTGCCAGCGGCAATGTAAAATGAAGGGTCAGCTCTCGTGGGCGAAGACGTCAAAATAATCTTTGGGATGCGCGAAGGCGACGTTCGCGCCCGCGATATTCGACGCGCGTGCAAAGTCGTATTCAGCAAGTGACTGTATATTGATCTCGGCTACCGGCTGCAAATCCTGCCTGGTCGGATTCCCCCCGGGTTTGCTATCATAACCCTGAATAGCATACGCGGAGACGCGTCGTCAAAATCCCAGACATTGGTGACGCCGATAACCTGGCCTTGGGCATTAAATAGATTTCTGCGCGCGACTCGACGAGGACATGCGGGTGTGCCTCCGGGCTGGCGACGCGGCACCTAGAAGAGCGGCAACGAGAAAGGCGAGCGCGATCCAGCGCTTCAGCGGCGAGTCCGTCATTCTCCCGGCTGGATAGATCGCTGCTCACGGCGCTGAAGCCCATCGAGGGCGCCGTAAATGGCATTCAACTGCCGTAGCATCCACTGCTGGTAATGAAGACCTCTGGGAACGTCTCCCGCAATCCAACCACTGGTGTTCCATCGTCTCTCGCCCACGCCACCAGTCCCACGGCCGGGGTGGAGGCATCCTGATCGTAAAGCAGGATGCTGGCCTCTCGACGTTGGAGCGCGTTCTTCAAGGTCGCAATTGATTTGGCGGACGGCGCGACGCCGCGCTGCTGACTACTTAGTAATCGTCATCTTGAACTTTGAGGCGCAGTCGCTCGACAAGACCGCGAAAAAGGCCGTCGGTGATGATGACATCGGCGATTTGTAAACTTTAGCGATTTCTTCCATCTTGAGATCAATGGCCTGAACGCCTGTTGAGTGCGGGTGAGGTTGGCCGCAATGTGCGGCGCCTCGGCGGACATCCGGCGGCTGATTTCTGCCGCAAGCTTTTGAGTGAGCGCCAGCATTCCTTTAAAATCGACCATAAAAACTCGAGACCTTGTCGGCGGTTCGTCGCGTAATGCAAGCCTTCGATCACGATGGGAGGAGGCGAACTCTGCTTCGCTGTATCGCAAAGCAGAGCATCGGCCTTCGTGCCGCTACAAACAACGACTTCAATCTGCGCAAACGCAGTCACTCCATTGGCTGTTGCTTTTTCAGGCTTGAGAACGTAACTGCGATTGCAGGGTCCCCGATCTGACGTGCGAGGTCAGCATAAACTCAATCCGACACGCCAATGCGAATGGGCTCGGCAGCAGCCCCTCTGGTCGAGAGCAGAAGCGCTGCAAGGATGACATAAGCGCCTTTTGTTATTTCGGCGATCGTAAGACGTTCCACCAACAACAGGCTTTTCCATATCGACAAAAAACGCGGCTCAATTGCGGCCGCGATCTGGATATGCGACTCTTTCGTTAGACAGCTGTGGGATCGCCACTTGCTCACCTTAGCCAGGAACGCATCCTGCGGACGATCCCGCAAACGCCGTTAGACAATTGCGCCACTGTGTCGACACACACACCGCGGCCATGAGCGGCCGGCCATCGTCTCGCTTTTAGATTTGCCGGAACTTCGCCCTCTCAGGCAAAGTACCGTCACTCCGTGACCCAGGTCCCGCTGTATTAGACACCTCACAGGCGTCTGCGAAGCCGCCTGCAGGCGAATTATCTATTTTGTACTTCCCATACTTTTATTGCCATGTGACCGGCACTTTTTGTCGCGGGTGCGAAAGAGGGACGGACTTTTTGGCCGGGGTTGCAAGGACCTGGCGCCGATCGACGACAAAGGAGGAATAAGGCATGTGGAGGCGATTGCGCTCTCTAACAGAATCCGCTCGACACAAGAGTTGCGGCCGCTTCACCGCAATATCGGCTTCAGCCAAGCCAGGCCGCGTTTTTCTTTGACGCTCACGCAGATTTAACATTCTTACTCTGGGCGAATAACGTTAGAGGGCCAATCTCGTGTTCATATCCTTCTTGTTGTCCCAAGCTTTTCACCATATCCGCGTTCTGCTGGACGTTTTCTGTGCCGCGCTCGTACGCGGGGGGCGACCCATTCGGAACTCATGTCGGCCTTGCCCTCGGTGGACGGGAAAGCGCCGTTGGCGTCTCAGCGTTCTGGTCACAAAAATTCTTGTGGTTCTATATCTACTTCGCCGCATCTGTGGGCTTCTTCGCGGGTGCGTGGCGGCAGTTCTCCCCTCATCGTTGGTCGAACTGGTCAATTTGGCTCGGCCCTCATCCTTTTCGCGACCTACTTCCAGGTTCAGGTCAGCGTGGCGATTAGATCGCTGGTACGGTCCGTTCTATGATCTGATTCAGGCGGCACTCTCCAAATCGGCGGCGGTCAAGCTGGAGCAGTTCGAGAATCAACTCGCGACTTTTGCGGGGATTGCGTTTATCGCAGTCGGCGTTGGCGTTCGGACGCGATTCTTCTTAGTCATTACGTCTTTCGATGGCGCCGGCCACGAACAACTATTACACCGAGAATTGGGCTCAACTCCGCTCGATCGAAGGTGCTTCGCAGCGCGTCCAAGAGGACACGATGCGGTTCGCCTTGACAATGGAGGGGCTCGGCATCAATCTCATCGACGCACTCATGACCTTGGTTGCGTTTCACCGGTTCTCGTCAGGCTCTCGATCAATGTGACTGAGCTTCCGCCATCGGGCGCATCCCACAACCGCTTGTATTCGCCGTCTTGGGGACAGCTTTTCTTGCGCTGATTGGTATTCGACTGCCAGGACTTGAGTTTGGCAACCAAAGGGCGGAGGCCGCCTATCGCAAAGAGCTGGTATTTGGCGAGGATGATCCCAATAGGGCTACTCCACCAACTCTCAACGAGCTTTTTGCTGCCGTCGTCCTCACCAACACGCGCGCGGCTGACGACAAGATCGGCAACCGGTGGCGGCTGAGAACTTCTATGGTGACAAGCCAGCTCAGCCGCATCGGCGGCGACCGAGTTCCTGATCTGCCACCAGCATCCTCAGCAATCCAAACCAGGACCCCCATCTGTTCGAGACCTCCCCCTCCACCGTTCGCGAGATCGCCGCAGCGCAAGTCGTCATCTACAATGGCGCCGACTACGACCCATGGATGGAAAAGCTACTCCGAGGTAACGCCAAAACCTGGACGGGTTGTTGTTGTCGCCGCCTGACCTCGTGCACAAAAAGGCGGGCGACAACTCGGACCTTCGGTACGATCCGTCCCCCACGCCCGCGGTCGCCAAAGCGTTCGCCGCCGCACTCGCGGTGGCGAATCCCGACCACCAAGACGGATACGCGCGGGGCGGCTCAGCACCTTCCTCGCCCTGCTCTGGCCGTTGGACGACAGAGTTGCTGCCATTCGCCAAAAGTATGCCGGCACCCCGGTGACAGCCAGCGAGCCAGCTTCGGCTACATGGCCGCCGCATTGCACCTGATCATGCTCAATCAGCAATTTCAGCTCGCCATCATGCAACGACACCCAGCCGAGCATCCGTGACGTCGCTGCATTCGAGCGTGATCCGCAAACCCACAAGGCGCGCGTCATGTTTTTCGAACAAGCAGGCATCAGATAATGTGGTCCAGCGTCTGGTTGATCTTGCGCGTAAGTCCACTACGTTCCAGTCGGTGGGCGTGACCGGACGGCGCTGCTGGCGATTCTCGACGGAAGATCCGAATGCCTACGCAGTCGAAGTGACCGAAAAAGCGTCAGCCGGATCTTCTTCATGAATGTCATCGAATTTGATCGCGCGACCATCAAAATCGGCAGCGGCCACATTGTCCTGGCGGACACCAGTTCTGGCGATCAAGCGCGGCAATCGGCCTGACCGATGCGGACGCCATGAATTCGGCCTATCGGGTGGCCGATCCCGAGACTTTCATCATGGCCTCGACCGGCCAGCTCCTGGTGCGCTATTTCGCGCGCTACACGCTGCCCGATGTGCTCGGACAAAGCCGCGATGCCTTCACCAAGGATTTTCGCGCCGCCCTGCAGGATCAATTGGATCGCTTGTCGAGCGGCATCGAGGCGATCGCCGTGGTGGTCGAGGCGATCCATCCGCCGGCCGGCGCCGCCTCCGCCTATCACAACGTGCAGGCCGCCGAGATCCTCGCCAATTCGCAGATCGCCGTGCAGCGCGCGAGCGCCATCCGTACTCCTCAAATCGGCCCAGCAGGGCGCGATGGAGGATCGCAACAAGGCGACCGCGGCCGCCGCCGAGCTCGTCACCAGGCCCACAGCGAAAGCACGCTGTTCGACGCCGACCGCCAGGCACAGCAGCGCGACGGCGAGGCGTTCCTGTTCGAACGGCGGTCCGAGCGTCTGGCCGCCGGCCTGGCGAAGTCGGAGACATCGTGATCGATCACCGCTTGAAGGGCCAGAACGGGCCGATCATCGATCTGCGCAACTCCGGTGACGGCGGAGCCGCGCGACGCGACTCTCTTCCCGCCCGAAAAAATGACGGTCCGGAAGAGGACGATGACGAACCCACATTCCACCCATCTCAGGATCAAAACGATGACGTTCGGGCACCATCATCATCAGTCATCACCATCACGGCATCACGGCCATGACGACCATCGGGCCACGGCCAGGACGCGGCCGCAAAGGGGCCTGTTCGCGCGCTACGGCCGTTTCCTGGTCGCCTTCCTGATCGTCGCCGCCGCCGTCGTCAGCGCCTGTCTGGTTCTGGTCGGCCCCGGCCAGGCCATCGTGGTGACCCGCTTCGGCGACCCGATCAACGTGCTCACCGAGCCCGGCCTCGCCTGGAAGATGCCGGCGCCGATCGAGAGCACCATCGACGTCGATCTGCGGCTGCGCACCACCTCGAGCGGCCTGCAGGATGTGGGAACGCGCGACGGCCTGCGCATCCTGGTCCAGGCCTATGTGGCCTGGCAGGTGCCGGCGGAGCCCGAGCGCTATCCGGCAGTTCCTGCGCGCCGTGCGCAACCAGCCCGATGTGGCGGCGCAGCAATTGCGCAGCTTCGTCGGCTCGGCGCTGGAAATCACCGCGGCGAGCTTCGATCTCGCCAATCTCGTCAACACCGATCCCGCCAAGGTTCAGCTGAGCGAGCTCGAGAGCCGCCTGCGGGAGCGCCTCGACGAGCAGGCCCTCAAGGTCTACGGCGTGACCATTCGGCAGGTCGGCATCGAGCGTTTGACCCTGCCGACCGAAACCCTCAATGCCACCGTCGCCCGGATGCGGGCCGAGCGCGAGACCGTCGCGGCCGAGCGGCAGGCCGAGGGCCAGCGCGCGGCCGCCGAGATCGCCTCCAACGCCGATCGCGACGCCCGGGTCTCTGCGCGCCAAGGCCAAGGCAGGAGGCCGCGAATCGACGCCAAATCGCGGCTGGAGGCGGCCGACATCTACGGCCAGGCCTATAACAGCGCCCCCGATCTCTACATGCTGCTGCGATCGCTCGACACGCTCGACACCGTCGTGGGCGCCAATACGCGGCTGATCCTGCGCACCGATGCGGCGCCGTTCCGGGTTCTGGTCGATGGACCCGCGCATGCCACGGCCGCGCCCGCGGCCGCGGCCAGCACTGGGACGCGCCAGCGATGACGGCCAGATCACGATGATGACGCTGAAGGACGCCGAGCCCGCCGGGCCTGGGCGCAATCGGCCAAGCTCGCGTTCCGGTTCCTGTTCCTCGCGGTCTGCCTGGCGGCGATCGGCTGGTCGGTGTCGAACTTCCGGCAGGTGCCGCCCGAGAGCCGGGCCATCGTCTATCGCTTCGGCAGCATCGTGCGCCAGCAGGGCGCCGGACTGCTGATGGCCTGGCCGCGGCCGATCGAACAGGTGGTCATGCTGCCTCGGCAGATCGCCAGATCGAATTCCAGATCGACAGTTCGAGCCCGCTCCGAATCCGAACGCGATTTCATGATCAGCGACTTGCCAGCGAGAAACAGCGCCTTCCTGCTCACCGGCGATGCCAGCGTGGTGCATCTGCAGGCGTCGCTGCTTTATCAGATCATCGATCCGGCCGCCTATATCCTGGCGGCCGAGCATGTCGCTCCGGCATTGCAGCGGCTGTTCGTCGCGAGCGCGGTCTCGGTCTGCGCCGTCGCGCGATCTCGACACCATCCTGGTGGCGCGCCCCGAGCTGACTCGGCTCGACTGCGGCCGCGCGCGCCGGCCGCGAGCAATTGCGCGCCGATCTGATGAACGCGATCAATCATCGGCTCGACGATCTCGCCGGCGCGGGCGCGAGCCTCGGCATCAAGGTGAGCCGGGTCGATCTCGCGGCCGCGATCCCGAGCGGCGCCAAGTGCGCCTTCGATTACGTGCTGATCGCCTCGCAGCAGGCCGACCGCGACATCGCCGAAGCCCGCACCGGCGCCGCCATGACGGCGCTGCGGGCAACCAGGACCGCGATCGGACCCTCACCGATGCCGACGCCAAGGCCGAGGAGAAGGTCACCGACGCCAAGACGCGCACGGCCGCCATCGCGGCGCTGGCGAACGGATCGCCGGGCCTGTCCGGCGACATGCTCGCCCAGCCGGATTTACTACGATCGCATCGGCGCGCTTGCTGGCCAAGGCGGCGCGGGTCGATACCGTGGACAACGATGGCGGCATCCAGCTGATGCTGCCGGGACCGGTGCCCGCAATGACCATGAAACCGCCGAGCCGCTGCGCCGCCGGCCGCGGCGGCGATGGCCTGCTGAGCCGCGCCGAGCAGACTCTCGCTCGGCCTGCGCCTCACGCTCTCGCTCATCGCCGGCGGCTGTCTCATCCTGTCGACCGCGCTGCAATTTCTGGCGCCGAGCCAGCGCGACGTGGCGGAGCTGGTTGCCGGCATCGCGGCCCTGCTGGTCGCGGTGCCGGCGCTCTCGGCCGCCTGGCAGTCGCTGCGCTATCCGGATCTGCACGGCATCACCGATCAGCTGATCGCGCTCGCCCTTGATCGCGGCCTGGGCGGCCGGCGACCTGATGACGGCGGCGCTGCTGCCGCTGGTCATGACGCTTGGACACATCCTGGAGGAACGCTCGCTGCTCGGGCTCGCAGGAAGCCATCCGGGCGCTGAGCCAGCTGACCCAGGTCAAGACGCGCCGCCTGCTGCCGAGCGGCGAGGTCGAAGAGGTGACTACCCAGGCGCTGCGCGTCGGCGACCTGATCGATCTGCGCGCCGGCGATCTCATTCCGGCCGACGGCTTGGTCCATGCCGGCGCGTCCAGCATCGATACCGCATCGATCACCGGCGAATTGGTTCCGGTCGAGGTGCAGGCCGGCAGCGAGGTCTTCAGCGGCTCGATCAACGGCGACGGCCATCTGGTGGTGCGGCTCACGCGCGTCGGGCGAGGATTCGACGCTCGGCCGGGTCATCGCGCTTCTGCAGGACGCCGAGAGCGCCAAGCCGCCGGTCACCCGGCTGCTCGAGCGCTACGCCGAACGCTACATGGTGCTGGTGCTGCTGATCGCGGCCGGCACCTGGTTCGCGACCAGCAACACGGTGGCGGCGCTCGCGGTCCTGGTCGCTTCCTGCCCCTGCGCCCTGGTGCTGGCCGCGCCCGCCACCTCGATTGCCGCGATCGCGGTGGCGAGCCGTCACGGCATTCTGGTCAAGGGCGCGGCCTTCCTGGAAAACCTCGCCACCGTCGATGCGGTGGTGTTCGACAAGACCGGCACCGTCACGGTCGGCCAGTTGCAGCTGGTGGAGGCGCGCGCCGAGCCCGGCGTCGATCAACGGTGAGCTCAAGGCGCTGGCCGGCAATCTGGCGGGCGCCAGCAATCATCCGGTCAGCCGCGCGCTCGCGACGCTGGCCGAGCCCGGCCGGCAGCTCGCTCCACGAGATCAAGGAATCGCGCGGCCTGGGCGTGGTCGGCCGGCTGGGGCAGGACAGCGTCGCGCTCGGCCGCGCCGAGCTGTTCAAGGAGCTCGGCATCGCGATCTCGGCGCCGCCCAACCACGACGGCCCCATGGCTGGGGTCGCGCGCGGCACCCAGTTCCTCGGCTGGATGCTGCTCGCCGACGAGCCGCGGCCGGAGGCGCGCGAGGCCATCGACGACCTGCGCGAGCTCGGGCTGCGGCGCCAGGTGCTGCTGACCGGCGACCGCCGCCGGTCGCGCCGCCGCATCGCCGAGTTCTCTCGGGCTGCCGAACATCCGCGCCGAGGCGCTGCCGGCACAGAAGATGACCTATGTGCTCGACGAGATCCGCGCCGGCTACCGGCCCATGGTGGTGGGCGACGGCATCAACGATTCGCTCGCGCTGAAGGTCGGCGCCGTCGGCATCGCCATGGGCGCGCGCGGCACCGACGTGGCGCTGGCCTCCGCCGACCTGGTCCTGATGACCAACGATCTGCGGCGGCTCGGCACCTGCATCCGGCTGAGCCGCCGCTGCCGCCGCACCATCTACGCCAATGTCAGCGATCGGCCTCGGCTGGACGGTGGTGATCGTGGCCGCCGCCGCGACCGGCGGCCTGGGCGCCAGCGGCGCCATCATCGCGGCGCTGCTGCACAATGTCAGCACCGTGGTGGTGATGGCCAATGCCGGGCGGCTGTTGAAGTTCCAGGAACCCGTGACGTAGAGCGCGGGATATCAAATTGAAACGTCCGAGAAGGCTGCAGCCAAATCGGAGGGCTTAACCGCGGGAATGGGTTTGTGGAATCGGACTGTGCGCGGCGTTTTGCCGGCAATCAGAATGGCCACGACCGTTTCAACGTCAGGACAGCCTGGTTCGCGGCACGTCAACTCGGTGACGGAGACGACAGCGTCATCGGACAGCTTCAGAAGATCGCGCGTCGCGGCCTTGAGACGATCAATGGCTTCGGGATAACCCGGCGCTCGCTTGCGGGCCAACGGATTGACGAAGCCGCTCATAACGCGCCCCCAAGGTTGAGAATTCCCAGCGTCTCCCGTTCAGTGCCGTAAGCGGCCACGGTTGCGCCAAGCCGCGTTTCGGCCAACGGGTTGCTATCCACGCACGACTGGGCCGGTGTGAGCGCATTCAGGCTTGGCACGCTTCGAAACCTTGGCGAAGAATGTCTCGCGGTAAATTGCGTCCAATAAAGACAAGACGACTTTCGCGCCGCTCGCCCTGTTTCCAGGGTCGCTGACGGCCCCCTTCCATCAGCATATGCACCGCTTGGATGACAAAGCGATCATCGTCATTTTTCATTGCCAGAACACCCTTGGTGCGAAGAATGTCGACACCGAAGCGTTGGGTGACATCGCCAATCCAGCTCAGAAATCTGTCGGGGTTGAAGGGGCGATCGCTTACCAACGAAAGGCTTGTCACATCGTCGTCATGATCGTGCTCGTGGAACGCATCGAGAAACTCCGGTTCGATTTCCAGAATGCGGTCAAGGTCGAAAGCGCCCTTGTCGAGAACTTCCGCGAGATCTACGCGACAGCGCTCGACTTGTAAATCTTGGCATAAGGATTGATCGCGCGGATACGGCTCTCGGCAGCCGCAAGTTGATACGCTGGCACGAGGTCACTTTTGTTAGCAAGAATGATGTCCGCAAAGGCAATCTGTTCCTTCACTTCGTGAGCGCGATCGATCTCCTGAAGACAATGATGGGCGTCTACGACGGTCACAATGGCATCAAGCTTTGTCGTCGACGAACCTCCTCATCGACAAAAAAGGTCTGTGCCACAGGCGCGGGATCGGCGAGGCCGGTAGTCTCAACGAGAATGCCGTCAAAACGGCTGGTACGTCGCATCAGTCCGGCAATAATTCGGATCAAATCACCTCGCACATTGCAGCAGATGCAGCCATTGTTCATCTCGAAGACTTCTTCATCGGCCTCGACGATCAAGTCGTTGTCGATGCCGACTTCGCCGAACTCATTGACGATCACGGCGTACCGCTTGCCGTGCGCCTCCGTGAGAATTCGATTGAGAAGCGTCGTCTTTCCGGCGCCCAAGTAACCCGTCAAGAGGGTCACAGGAATCTGCATTGGTGCGTTCATCGCGATCGACTCCGCTGGTTATTGGCTCCGAGTAAGATTGGAGACGAAGGCGGCGGCGTGGCCGGCGCGGCGAGGCTGGGCCGCGCCAGTCCGTGGGTCGTCAGCACGACGCAAGCCGTGATCAGCGCTAGGGCGGAAACAGCGACGATAGCAACTTTCGGCGCGACCCGCTTGCGCTTGTTCCCGGAGCTGGTGATCACGTCGAAGAGTTTCCTGACGACGGTACGATCGAGGTTGTCGGTGATCAAGACCAAGCGCGTACGCCGATCCCCCGACGGCCAGGTGTCGAGCTGTCGCGGCGGATGAACATTGTGTTGCACGGCGTGAAGGACGAAAGGACGATCTGGGCTATCCGAGACGGCGACGATCCCCTTCAAGCGCAGGAGCTTCGTACCGGCTGTGGCCTTTAGAAAATACAGGAAGTCCCCAAGTTTATTGGATGCAATCGGCGCATCATGAACGAGCGTGAAAGTTGTAATGCGTCCACTGTGTCGTTTGGCTCCAGCGGTGCCGTGCTCTCGCTGCTCGGCGGCGAGCACCCGCTCGAGCGCGAGCCAGCCTTCGACATCTTCGCCGCGATCCGCCGTAATGTAACCTCGGGGCTCGAACAACCGCACAATATCGAAAGAATTCCCATGCCGTTCCACAATGTCGGCTGTTGGGTTGACGCCGCGGAGTTGCGCCTTAAGGCTCTGCTCATCCTGATCAGTGCCGTCCTTCAGATCTGTTTTGGTAAGCACAATGCGGTCGGCGAAGGCGATTTGCTTGAGGCATTCGAAATGCTCCTCCAACGTCCTTGGCGCCGTTGTGGCATCGACCGCACAAACGAAGCCAGCTAGATGGAAGCGACGCGCAACGACATGGTCGCGCAATCCAAATGCCGGGCTAACGCCCGCGACCAGCTGATTGATCAGCGGGGCAGGATCGGCGAGGCCCGTGGTCTCGACGATCACTCTTGCAAAGGTCAAGCGCGGCTGCTTGGCCGCGGCTTCGTGCAGTTCGAACAACGATGCGCGAATGTCGCTGCCGGCCGTGCAACAGAGACATCCGAGGGTCGTCACCATCATCTCGCGCTGGTCGACGCGGATCAGCTCGTGGTCGATCCCAATGTCACCGAACTCGTTGACTACGATAGCGGTGTCGGCCATCGCGGGGCTTGCCAACAGGTCATTGATAAGCGTTGACTTTCCGGCCCCGAGGAAACCCGAGAGGATGACGACGGGTATGGTTTGTCCAGCCATCATGCTCACGCGCCCACGCACGACGCGCATCGGCCCCTGAGCTCGATTGTAGTCGTCTCTACGCGGAACCCTCGCTGCATCGCCCTATCTTGCAGCTGGCGCACGAGCTTGCCTTCGGGAAGTTCATCGACCTGACCGCAGTCTCGGCAAATCGTAAAGACAGCGGGATCGCGGTGATGTTCGGAATCCGCGCAAGCTACGTAGGCATTGATGGAACTCCAGCCGGTGAACAAGTCCCTCGCCGATGAGCCGCGTCAGTGCGCGATAGACTGTCGGCGGGGCGGAAATGCCATTGGGCCGCACGGCATCCAGTAGCTCGTACGCCGACATGGGACCTTTGGCCGATTGGAGCGCACTGCAGATTCCACACGTTGCGTAATCGCGGATGGTTGCTCTCCGCCTGACAGGAGGTCCGATAGCATCGGCCTCAGCAAAGCAGCCAACAGGAGAGCAGCCGTGAAACAGTATGTGGGATTGGATGTGTCGCAGAAAGAGACCGCCGTGTGCGTGGTCGATGAGAACGGGAAGGTTGTGTTCGAGGGCAAGGCAGCGTCCGATCCTGGCGCATTGGCCCGCGTGATTGGCAAACGGGCACCTACCGCAGAACGAATCGGCTTCGAGACGGGTGCGATGGCCAGTTGGCTATGGCACGAACTCAAGCGCGTGGGCTTGCCGGTCGTGTGCATAGATGCTCGCCACGCCCACGCCGTGCTGTCCGTGCGAATGAACAAGAGCGACCCAAACGATGCTCGCGGACTGGCAGAGCTGATCAGGGTGGGCTGGTATCGTGAGGTCCGGGTCAAGAGCGACGACAGCCAGGCAATCCGATCTCTGCTCGTTGCCCGGTCCCGACTGGTCAGCATCCGTCGCGATCTGGAGAACCAAGTCCGCAGCCTGCTCAAGGAGATCGGCTTGTTGTTCCCGCGCGCGATCGGCGGACAGTTCCGCGACCACGTGCGCCGCCTGCTTAACGATCACGTGCTGCGCTCCATCGTCGATGGCCTGCTTGCCGTGCACGAGCAAGTCGAGGAACAGCAAGACGCCTTCGACAAGCGCGTCCGCACGGAAGCCAAGGCAGACGAAACTACACGGCGACTTATGAGCGTGCCCGGCGTGGGTGTAGTGACCGCGTTGGCATTCCGCCACACCATCGATGATCCGACACGGTTCCGATCAGCCCAGGCTGTCGGGGCATACCTCGGCTTGACACCGCGACGGAAACAGTCGGGCGAGCAGGATTACAATGGCCGCATCTCCAAATGGGGCGACCGGTTGCTGCGGACCTACTTGTTCGAGGCCGCAAGCGTCTTGCTACACCGGACTCAGCGTTGGTCCGCATTGAAGGCGTGGGGCGTTCGGCTGATGAAGCGTGTCGGCGCCAAAAAGGCCAAGGTTGCGGTCGCTCGCAAGATCGCTGTCGTCCTACACTGTATCTGGACCGACGGCACTAGCTTCGAATGGGGGACAGAGCGAAAAGCGGCCTGAGAGACCACACCGATCCGGCCTGCGGCATCAGCAGCGCCGGCAGTTGTCCCTGCCGGGGACGGTGGTGTCGGTGACCTCGTTGTTTCGGCTGAAGGCAACCTTGCGCACTTCGGTCCACACGTTGAGGCACCCATCCCCGAACACAATCATGAGGCTCAGACCTCGGAAAGGACCCTGACCTCGGCAAGGACGACCAAACCGGAGTTGACAGTCACCCGCGATTAAAGGGCCGAAACACACTAGCCCAAGCCGCCTGTTTTTAGCCCAGCCGCCGGCGTCCATGCGCCATTCCGACGAGAGCTCGCGAGATCACTACCCCCGCGGTCCACGTGGCGTTCGTTCCCGTCAATCCGGCGAAATTGATGGGTACGCGGGCCAGCGCGGGCCGCCCGTGAGCTCCTGACCCCGGCCGCTGCGGATTTAGGCCTGCGCCGTCCGGACACATCCACGGGCCCCGTAATAGCTTGCTGTTAGCCACAGGCCGCGGAGCCAGCCTAAGCCATTGATCCTGCGAAGGTAGACCCCTCCGCCGAAAAGACCGGCCGGCTTTGGTTGCCGGGCCCGTACGAGCAGCATCGTCTGCTCGGCCGCGAACTCGCCCCTAGAGCACTCGACGGCGCACACGGACTGATCGGGGCAACCGGCTGTGCCGCGCCAAAGCCCGACATGGGTGCGCTTATCAAGGGGCTTGCCCGTCAAGGCTCGCGCCCATCGCGTGCAGCCTGAGTGGCGCAGCGGCTTGCACGAGTAAGCCGCCGTGGGCTTCGACGCTAAGAAGAGATTTGAGAACACGCTTGGCCGTGATTTGCACGAAGGCTCGGCTGCGCTACATTTCGTTGACGTACCGGACGGAACTTCCCGTCCGACAAATAGCGCCGCTCTGCGGCTTGATGGAGGACCACATGGTTGCTCGGATGAGGCACATCGCCCTTCTCGTTACGGATCCCGAGAAGTCAGCCCAGTTCTACGAAAAGACGCTTGGATTCAAGCGCGCCGGCAAGGCGGGTCGCGGCCTCTATATGAGTGACGGCACCGTTAACATGGCGCTGCTCCAGGTGCGGCCGGACAAGGGCGAAAAGCCGGGCCTGTACCACTTCGGCATGTGGGTGGACGACCTCGACGAGTCGGAAAAGACCGTCAGCGCCGCAGGCGGCAGCTATCTCATGGGGCGCGAGGATCGTAATCCGGACACCTTCTACGAGGTGAAATATCGCGACCCTGACGGGATCGTGTTCGACATTACGCCGACCGGCTGGCGCGGCGCAGTCAAGGAGGTTGCGCCGGCGGAAGCGGCTAAGGAAGCTGCGGAGTAAGGTCTGCCCGATTGCGGATCGCTGCATGAGGCAGCTTTGGTCGGTGGCGACGTGGTGGACGGGGCATCCCTCGATACGCGTCGCCACCGCAGACCGCAAAGATTTAAGTTTCCGGGTCAGCTATTTGGCTCGCGCTGCAGATTCCGCGATCAGCTTGACCGCCTTGTTCAACTCCGGCTTATCCTTCGAAAGCTCGTCCCCTATGGTGGAGACTTTGGCAATAAAGGCGGCCTCTTCATTGGTCGGGGGATTGATGAACTCCCCGCCTTGATCAGTCCAAGCTTTCCGCTGACCGGCGAAAAAATCGACGTTGAAGGGCTGCATTTCCTTGGAGATGGATGTCGCATCGTCGCGAACGATCTTCTGCAGGTCGGCAGGCAACGCTTCAATCCATTTCTTGTTCATCACGACGATGACGTTCACGTAAGGCTGCCCGACCTCCACGAGATATTTCGCTGTATCGACGTAGTGCAGCGGGCCAAACACCGGAAGCGTGCCTAGCGCGCCGTCGATTGCGCCTTGCTGGATTGCCGGCAGAACGTCACCCAGCGACATCGCGACTGGAGACGCATCCAACCGCTTGATCATCTCCAGTTGGAACGGCGACGCGAGAACACGAATCTTGAAACCTTTGAGTTCAGCAAGGTGATGGATCGGCTTGCGTACGGCGATCGATGACGGTCCGGTGGGGAAGATCGCAACCCCGGTCAGCCCCTTGTTCGCTCCGAGCCCGAGCATCATTTGGTTGACCGGCAGGTCGTTGAGCACCCGCAGGTCCTGCTCAACGCTTGTAAACAATCCAGGCGCGCTCAGCGCCTCATAGCGCTCGTCTATACCGACGAGAAATTCCGGCGGACCAATCCAGGCTTGAATCGATCCGAACTGCGTACCCTCGATTTGCCGAGGGATCGATCCGAGCTGACTTGCCGGGAAAACCTCACCTTTGATCCGGCCGTTGGAGTCCTTCTCAACCGCTGCGGCGAAACGTTTCAGCCATTCATGTTGGGTATCGTTAAGCGTCGCTGTGCTCAGCTTCATCGAGTAGGTTTTGCCGTCTTGGGCGTAGGCCGCTGCCGATGGCAGGAGAAGCGCCGAAACGATAGCCAATACGGCCGAGTATCTCGTTATCATTAAGTCCTCGCTGGTTTCCGGTGTGCCCCTGATCGCAGATCACCCGGAATACCGCGTGGGACGAACGGGCAAGACGTTATTATCAAAAAGTGACAAAGGCCAGACGGCGTACGAGCTCAGATGTCCTTTATGCGCAATTCGACGACCTGGAATGATAAATTGCGGATGCCTGCAGGCCGCGATAAGTCAACAGCGGACCGAAATGCCAAGGACCAATTTTGATCCGAAGCCGCGACGACCCTGATTACCGGCGAAGCCATGATGCCCTCGGCAAATGCGACGCCGAGGACGTGATCAAGAATTTTTCCGGCTCCAGCAAGATGAACGGTGACTGGAAATTGCTGACGCACCTTTTCGAAATCGGTCGCGAACGCGCCGACACCTGGCTAGCGGCCAATTTCGACAATCTCGGCGTCGCGTCGACCGTCGACCGTCGACCGTCGACCGTCGACCGTCGACCTACAGGAAAGATATCTCTGAGGCAGACGACCATCAAAGGGACAACGGATTGGCACGCACTGTAAGCCACGGAAAGTGCGCTAATTTCCACCTAACAGCCAGTCGTCTTTATCCAATTCGCGTCTTAGCACGGAGCGCTCCGCGTGCGTGTTCTTACGGCCAATTTCGGGAGCGGTCCTACGGACACTCTCCGAGGCCGCCTTGCGCATAGTCTCGGATGCCGTCTTACGGACGCCCTCGGGTGGCTTCTTACCGGCAGCTTCCGGCACGGTTCGTCCAATGCGCTCGCTTCGTGGTTGGGAGTTGAGTTCCTCGATTTTTTTCTGGAGCTTGCCAAGGTTCGCTTCAGCCTCAAGGAGAGCATCGTCCAGCAACTTGATCTTCTCCTCGGCGCGGGCCAGAGCCGTTTCCCGCGTTTCCAAGGTTTTCAGCAATGAATCCGCGCCCTCGATCAGCTTTGAGCGCGCCTGCTCAAGTTCCTGGATTAGCCGCTCCTTCACTTGAAGCGAGTTCTGGAGCAGTTCGAGGTTCTTGTCGGCCACACGGCGAGCAGTGGTCGCATCGGCCAGTTCGCGCTCCACAGTGCTCTTCTCAGCGCTGCACGCGAGTAAGCTCTGCCGCGTCTCCACAAACAGCTTTTCGGCAGTGACCGCGCGCGCCGACATGGTTCCGAGACGAGAGCTCAGCGTATTGAACTCGACCTGTCGCCTTTCGTTCGCCTCCTCGACTGCCGTAGCCAGCTTCTCGCGTTCGGCCTCTGCTGCGGCCAGCGTGGTCTTTATCTGTTTGAGTTGAGATTGCGCTTCATCGAGGACGACATCACGTTCCGTGAGATAGCTGGACAAGCGCGAGTTGTCGCCGGCAATCAAATCGAGCGACGTCTGAAGCGAATGGTTCTCGTTCTCCTTGAGAGCAAGCGCCTCGCGTGCCGCGCCGAGTTCAGTCTCCAGTTCGGCGACCCGTTTGTCCGCCGAACTGACCCTCGCGGCCCTCGCGGCCAGCGTCTCCCGACGATCCGTCAGTGTCCATGCAATCGCGCTCTCGCGCGTCACCTGCTGTTCCAACTCGGCGTATTTCGTGGCTGGCGGCGCCAGTTCACTGGCAGGGTCGATTTCCCCCTGCTCGCATTCCGCGTCCTGAGACGACCGCCGGCGTCGAGCCTGGTCTGCCGCGGCGAGCGTCACCGTTGCGACCGCCGTGTGGCTGAGAGCCAGATGCTCGGCCTGATGCCGCCAGCCGTCCCGCTGCGCCTTCTTGACGGTCTGAGCCATGGGTTGGGAGTTAAGGCTTTGTGTAATGTGGCACCATCGCGACAAAATGGTTAACGGCCGGTTACTCGTCGCGGAGGCCACGGTACCGAGGGGACGCTGAGAGGTGCTTCGCGCCCTGATTGGCCTTCGATTCACGCCAATTCACGGACAATTGCTATCGAAAGTGGCCCCCTAAACCTTCGTATGGGTTCTCCTTACCTATGTGCAATGGAGCGATTGGCTTCACCCTTTTACTGTTTATTCATCAGGCCGACCGAGCGACCCCCATCCCCCCGACACCCCGTCGCGCGGCCAATAAGCCTGAATTTGATGCATCATCCGGAACCCCAAGCGGAGTACTCTGCTTGGGGTTCCTTTTTGTGGCCACTTCGGAAGTTTCGATGGCCTAGCCACCATTGCGTATGCGTAAGGCGACGCTCGACAAGGGAACCTGAATGGGAGTGCCGCAAGGCTTGATGGCCGATGCGCGTGCTCCGCCGGCGTGGAACTCGACGATCAGGCGGCAAACGGTCAAATCCGGCTCCGCCAGGCTTAGTTGTTTTCACCTTCTATTGAGACCGGGATTGCACGCGCTGAACTCGCTTCTTTCTTTGGTGCGTGCAATAATTCAAGAGTTGAGGGACCTCACATTGCAAAATTTGCAAGAGCAGGTCGAACACCAATTGTTCGCCTTCGCCGAACCGACGCGGCGATGGATCAGATCGGTCGGACTCGCCATTGCGGTAGGCGTTGCCTACTTCCTGGCGGCACGGCTGAGCCTTGCGCTGCTGAGCAAACCTGACGGCGTGGCCGTATTCTGGCCTGCCGCGGGCGTCGCGGCCGGCGTTCTGATCGCACTTGGGCCCAAAGCGAGATTGCCGGTGGCGGCGGGCGCGATGGCCGCCACCATCGTGGCCAATCTCTTGGGAGACCGGACGGTTTGGAGCGCCATCGTCTTCGCCGTGTGCAACGCCGGCGAAGCATTACTTGTGGCCGGTCTGATCGAGCATTTTTTCGGTTCGGCCTTCAGCCTGGGCCGGCTGCGCCACGTTTTTGGACTGCTCGCGGCAGTGATCGTCGGGACGGCTGTCTCGGGTGTCGGCGGAACGCTGGGCTACGTCTGGTTCCATACTTCGGCGGCGCCCGTTTTGACGATTTGGCATCACTGGTTCACGTCCGACGCACTCGGCATCATCACGGTCGCGCCGCTGTTGATCGGGCTTAGCTCGGCTATGCGCGATCCGCCGCCACGAGACGAAGCCATCGAAGGTATCGTGGCGCTCGTCACATTGTCAGCGGTGAACGAACTCATCATTTTCCTGCCGCGGGATCCGTGGTCGACGATCGTACCTATCGTCTTGCTGTTCCCGCTATTGCTGTGGCTCGCGGCCCGCTGCCGGCCGGTCTTTAGCGCGGCAGCCGCGTTCATCGTTGCTCTGACAATTGTTTGGACGACCACCTTCAGCATAGGCATTTTCGGTGAAGCCAGCTTTCAGAGTGCCCAACGCATCCTCATTGCCCAGGCTGGCATCTTGGCCGTGTCGCTTTGCGCGTTTGTGCTCGCTGCGCTGTTTTCCGAGCGGCGTCAGCACGTGGTTGCTCTCAAGGAGAGCGAGGCGCGGACGCCGGAGCTGCGGCTTCTCTACGAAACCGCTCCGATCGGTCTTGCGTTTCTCAGTCCCGATTGTCGCTATCTGCAGATCAACAGGCATTTGACGGAAATCTGCGGGATTTCAGTCGCCGATCATATTGGCCGGTCGGTCCGGGATACGGTCCCGCAGGTCGCCGACCAGGTCGAAAATATCGTTCAGACGATTTTGCGGACCGGCGAGTCGATCACGGGAGTAGAGATCAACGGCCAGCGACCAGACGGGCGAAATGCAGATCGTGTGTGGATTACATACTGGCATCCCCTTAAGGCTGCAAACGGGGACATCCTCGGCGTCAACGTCGTGGCTGAGGAAATCACCGAGCGTAAGCGATCGGAAGCGGCGCTTGCGGCGAGCGAAACCCGATTTCGCGAACTCGCCGACAACATGAGTCAATTCGCTTGGACAGCAAATGCGGAAGGTTGGACTTATTGGTACAATAAGCGGTGGCACGATTACACCGGGACGACACCCGAAGAGATGCAAGGCTGGGGCTGGCAGAAAGTGCACCACCCCGACCATGTCGACCGTGTCGTCAATGGTATTCGTCAATGCTTCCAGACTGGCACCCCGTGGGAGGATACCTTTCCGCTCCGCGGCCGTGATGGGAGTTACCGCTGGTTCCTGTCCAGGGCACTGCCTATCCGCGACGAGGCGGGTGATCTTGTACGCTGGTTCGGCACCTTGACCGACGTCAACGTACAAATCGAGGCGGAGCAGGCATTACGCGATTTGAACGAAACATTGGAGCAGCGTGTGGAGGCAGAGGCGCGGGAACGCGCCCGAATCTGGAACGTCTCACAGGACCTTCTTGTCGTCGCCGACATGGAAGGCAGGTTTGTCGCGGTCAATCCGGCCTGGAAGGCAACGCTCGGATGGTCTGAAGGGGAATTGCTCAATAAGTCGTTCGAGTGGTTGGTCCACCCCGACGACCTGACAAAATCCCGGGATCAACAAGTCCGCGTCTCCAAGGGCCACAATGTATTGCACTTTGAAAATCGCCTCCTCGACAAGTGGGGCTCATATCGCTGGCTCTCCTGGAAGGCTGTGACCGAAAAGGACTACGTCTATGCCGTCGCCCGAGACGTCACCGATCTCAAGAATGCCGAGGATCAATTGCGAACGTCGCGCCGGGAACTCGCTGAAGTCAGCCGGCACACGATGATGGGAGCGATGGCTGCATCGATCGCGCATGAGGTCAACCAGCCGCTGGCAGCAATCGTAACGAACGCCAATGCGGGTTTGCGGTGGCTCGCCAGGCCACAACCCGATGTCGACGAAGTTCGCTCCCTTTTGAAGCGGATAGTCGATGATGGACACCGCGCCAGCGAGGTGATTGCCGCCATTCGCTCGATGTTCCGAAAAGACGTCGGCGAAAGAAACCCCTTGCACGTGAACGACCTCGTCAAAGAGGTTCTCGCAGTCGTTCACGGCGAACTGGAGAGTCATCAGGTATCTCTGCAAACCGTCCTAAGCGACGGGCTCCCGCCCGTGATGGCGGAGCAAACACAATTACGGCAGGTGATTCTCAACCTGATCATGAATGCCATCGATGCGATGAGTTCAGTCGCCGATCGAGAACGCATCTTGATCGTCCGATCCGAAACCGACGGATCTGATAATGTCCTGATCTCGCTAGAAGACTCGGGCACTGGAATTGACCCGGATCACATGGATCGGATTTTCGACGCGTTCTTTACAACGAAAGCTCACGGCATGGGCATGGGACTGTCGATTTGCCGTTCGATCGTCGAATCACATGGCGGCAAGCTGTGGGTCTCGGCGCGTAGTCCTTACGGATCGATTTTTAGCGCCCAGTTGCCGGCGGCGGCGTCTGGCGACGCCTACAATGTTCAACCGGTCCCACAGCAGCAGCATCTCGCTGGCGGGGCGTAGCCTACCGCAGGATTCCCGATGCTTGTGAGGGCGCCGGCGCCGCAAAAATTCGGCTCACCGGCCGGCGAGGACTCGTTGATAGATGACGCTGTTCTCAACCAGTTTCTAAAGCGTAATGCATTTAGTTTGGTGCATATCCTGAGTTTTTGAAGTAGTTGGCGCATTGGTTTTTGGTGAATGCGCCGAGTAGCTCGCCGATGGCGGCGCAGACGGTTTCGACTGTTCGTGCAGTTGCTTTGCGTAGCAGGTGCTTGAGCTTGGCGAACACTTGTTCGATTGGGTTCAAGTCGGGCGAGTATTTCGGCAACAGGAACAGCTTTGCGCCGGCCGAGCGAATGAGCTTGCGTATGACCTTGCCCCGGGGGCTGCCGAGATTATCCATGATGACGATGTCGCCTTGCCGCAGGGTGGGCAGCAGAACCTTCTCGACGTAGGTTGCAAAACTTTCGCCGTCGATTGGACCTTCGAGCAGCCACGGCGCGGTGATCCGGTCGTGCCGCAGCGCGGCCAGGAACGTCATGGTCCTCCAGCGGCCGTCCGGGACCTTACCGATCAGGCGGCTGCCGCGCGGCGCCCAGCCGCGCAGCGGCGCCATGTTGGTTCTGGTCCAGGTCTCGTCGATGAAGACCAGGCGGGTAGGATCAACGCGATCCTGATACTTGATCCATTGTGCCCGTCGGCGGGCGACGTCAGGACGGTCGCGTTCGCCAGCCACCACGCTTTTTTTTGAAGCTCAGCTTCTCGTCGTGGACAAAGGTCCAGACCGAGCGGTAGTCCACCTTCAGACCGCGCTCGGCGAGTTCGCCCACCAGCCCGAGCAGGGTGAAGTCCTTCTCCTTGATCCGCGCCAGCAGCCACGTGCGGTGCTCCCCCGAGATCGCGCGGGGCTTGTAGCCGCCGATCTTGCTCGGCGCCACGCTGCCGGTGGTCCGTAAACGCTCCACCCACCGGATCGCCGTGCTGACGCCGACGCCAAACTGCACCGCCGCCCGGTCACACGAAAGGCCACCACTCTCTACCGCTGCCACCACCCGCTCGCGAAGATCAATCGAATAGGCTCGACCCATCGGTGCTGGCCTCCAGCCCAGCCAGCATCTTGAATCAGAAACCAACTGATTTGCCGAGACCTCTTGGTTCGCCAGCGGACCCAGGCGATCAACGCGGTACGCGGCCATCTTGCCGAACTCGGCATTGTCGCGGCCAAGGGGTTGGCCAAGGTCGAGACGCTGATCGCAATCGTGCGCGACGAGAATGACCAACGGTTACCGCCTTCGGCGCGAACGGCACTCAAGTTGCTCGCTGAACAGATCGAGGCATTGACAGAGCGTATCGACACGCTTGGACGCGAGATCGTTGCCGAGGTCCGGCGGTACGATACCATGCGACGCCTTGCAACAATCCCTGGTATCGGGCCGATCACTGCAGCAACGATCCAGGCATTGGTCCCTGACCCCGGCGTCTTCAGTCGGTCGCACTTCGCCGCTTGGATCGGGCTGACGCCGAAAATGCATTCGAGCAGCGCAAGGAGCGCTTGGGGAAATCTCCAAGATGGGGAATCCGGCGCTGCGTTCTCTTCTCGTCGTGGGCGCAACGGCAGTGTTGCAGCACGCCCGCCGCGTGCCCGGCGCTTCGGTCGCCCTGGCTCTTCAATGCGGCATCAATGCACGCGATCAAAAGGTCCTCATTGAAGGGCTTGGGCAAGTAGCCTATTGCGCCGCTTCTGAGTACGTGTCCCTGCAGTCTCTCGTCCGGAAAGGCCGTAACGAATATCACGGGCATGCAGCGACCGTCGGCAATCAGACGATCCTGCAACTCGACTCCGCTCAGGCCGGGCATTTGGACATCCGTGATCAGACACGCTGTGTCCGTCGCTTGAGTCGATTCAAGGAATTCCTCGGCAGAGCCAAATGTCACAGCTTCGTAACCGAGAGACCGGACAAGGGACCTTGTGGCTTCCCTGACGGATTCATCATCATCAACAATCGAGATGACGGGCACCTGCTGCAACTTCACGCTTTGATTTCCCGCTGGACGCCGATCGACAGTAGGATAGCCGCCACTTTTGACCAAGTGAACCATGAGACTTATCCGGCACCAGAAGGTGCATCATATACTATACTTAGGTTTAGACGAACGCGTGGGCTGTGGCCGTAAAACTCACGACCACCCACTGTTTTACGCTGAGCACTTCAAAGGCGGCATCGGTACGGCCACCGAGGCAATGTCGATTGTCCAGCAATATCGACCGCAAATATCGAGGCGCTCGCAGGAAGGCTCAACGAACCTCGATCCCGGAGCAACTCGTAAATTCGGTGGCCTTGCCAGCCTTGATGACCTGCCCATTGCTTGCGGCACGGGTTGCTCCGGCTCCGGAGCTATCGACGCGAGCGCTGAAACCCACCACAACGACCACGATCGCGGCGATAAGCGCAAGCGCGGCAATCTTGAAATGAGTATTACCGTCGGCGGTCACGATCGAGTGGTTCACTGAAGCTCTCCCGCGTCTCGGCGATCTCTGCCGAAATTCAGGATTGCTACGGTTCCTGACCGGCGTTGATATATTTAGACCGCGCGGCGATCGAAGTCTCTACTGGACGTTGGGAAGCCTTCCCCGTCAGAACAGGTAACAACAACTATACCAAGGTTTAGGGCGGCTAGTGGAGCGGATTTGACATTCGCTACCCACTTGGCCGCGAATCGGCGAAGCGAATGTCAAATCCAAAGCTCCACTAGCACTCATATTTGCTAGTGGTCCTTTGATTCTAACATTCGCAAGACAGCCTGCCGAACCGGGATGCGAATGTTAGAATCGGACCATTATGACTTCGCGCGTCGAATTCCCAGCGTGTCGGCCATTCTGACGAGGTCGGCGAGCGACCTCGCGCCCATCTTTTTCATGACATTGCCGCGATGCACTTTCACGGTGATTTCGCTTACACCGAGCTCGGCCGCGATCTGCTTGTTCATGAGACCGGCGGTGACGAAGCCGATGACTTCCTGTTCGCGAGGGGTCAGTGCCTCGAAATGATCGCGCACCTCGCGAACTGTCCTGTCCTGGGTGCGCCGCGCGCGGTCGCGTTCAAGCGCAATCTGCACCGCGTCGAGTAGGTCCTGGTCGCGGAAGGGCTTGGTGAGGAACTCCACCGCTCCGGCCTTCATCGCGCGCACGGTCATCGGGATGTCGCCATGACCGGTGATGAAGATGATGGGAATGTGAATATCCGCCTTGGCCAGCTCCGATTGAAAATCGAGGCCGCTGACCCCAGGCAACCGGACATCGAGCACGAGGCACGCGGCGGCATCAGGAAGCTTGATCTTCAAAAAATCCGCGCCGGATCCGTACGCCTCAACGCGCAGCCCGACCGAACGCAGCAGACTTTTGAGCGCCTCGCGCAAGGATTCGTCGTCGTCAACGACGAAGACGACCGATTGTGTCTCGGGCTGCTCCTTCATGACCCATCCCCCGATTCGCCGACAGCCAGAGCCGCCTCCGACCCGTTTTACGTCTACGCCGCGAACCGCTGGTTATATTTGCAAAAACTAAGCTCATTGGCGAGCCGGAAAAGCCGGCCGGCGCATCGGGCCCGCCGTGAAGGCGCTCGCCGGATTCCCACTATCAGTTGGCCTTCCCGGCCGTGTCGGCGCTGGCAGCGTGCCTAAACCTTCGTATTGGCTTTTTGATCTCTTTCGATATGGCGCGCTTACGTACGTACAGTAGAGCGATCGTCTCCATCTTCTTAACCTCCCGTACCAATCAAGGGACGGGGAGACGAAGTTGCAAAGCAAACAAGTCCTGACGCGGGCTTTGGGGAAGCCACCGTTTGCGGTGGCGCAGCGCAGCAGCGTTTCCGAACTGCTTGATCTTATCAGCCGCGCAGACGATGCGCGCAAGCTGCCGTCGGAACTGCTGGGCTAGTCGGGGATCAATCAGAGCTATCGGTAATGCAACCGGCGCCAACGCGCCAAACGGTGGAGGGAGCCGTCATGTCGAATACAACTCAGCTTATCCGCAGCGCCGGGGCAGCGCTGGTGCTGGCCGGAGCCGCGTTCTGGACTACGACAGCGCAGTCGCAAGTGCTGGCTATGTCAATGGATCGCAACTCCGGATCGACTTATCACGAAGCCGCGCCGGTGCGTAGCGTATCTGATGGTACCGGCATCACAGCCGAAATGCCGGCTCGTCTGCGCCGTCAAGTGGTCAACTACTCGACATCAGAAGCGCCTGGCACGATCATCATCGATACCCCAAACACCTACCTTTATTTTGTGCTCGGCGACGGCAAGGCGCTGCGTTACGGCATCGGTGTCGGCCGCCAGGGCTTCACATGGTCGGGTGTGAAGTCGATCGAACGTAAATCCGAGTGGCCGGACTGGATCCCGCCCGCGGAGATGTTGCAGCGGCAACCCTACCTGCCCCGCTTCATGGCAGGCGGTCCTGGCAATCCGCTGGGCGCACGAGCCATGTATCTCAGCGGCTCAGAGTACCGCATTCACGGGACCAACGCGCCAGAGACGATCGGCGAGCGAGTGTCGAGCGGATGCATCCGCATGGTGAACGATGACGTGATCGACCTCTATGGCCGCACTCACGTCGGCACCAAGGTCGTCGTGTTGCCGATGGATCAACATCACATCGCGCAAGCGCAACGGTCTGCCCCGAACTCGACGCGAGCGACGTCGGGCCGCCTGCGCGCATCAAGCCTCTACTGAAGCACCCCACATCACTGCGATCGACAATCGACCAGGGGGACGTCGATATGATCAAGAAGATCACTGCTGTCATTGCGGCGGCGGCCTGCGCCGGTGTCATGGTGACCTTTGGGCCCGGGTTCGCTCCCGAAGTCGCAGCCGGCGCGTCGCAGCCCGTCGATCAAAGCGAGGTTGCTCTCTTCAACAAGCCGGCAGAAGTGGCTGCGGCAAATGCCGCTGACGTCCGTAGTGCGATGGAACAGATTATTCGTGATGGGAGCGCAAACGCCTGTGTGGAAAGCTGGCCCTATTACGAACGGTCCTGTCTGCGCGGCGGTCGCCATGCTGATGGCAATCCCCGCGTCGTGCGAGTGATCGCCATGGATCGTTCCGCCGTAAAGCGGACGCGACGCTAGCAACCCACGGCTCCGAGAGATTTAATGCGCCGCACATTCGCATACGGTCTTAAGACGGTTGGGGCTATGGTTCTGAGCTGCGTCATTGCGGGCGGCGTGAGTGACCCTGCTTTCAGCCCGATCGCCGACCCGGCGCGGGCACGTATTTTTAAGCGCTGCATCGCGTGATATAGGTCGCCGCCGTCGGTCTGTCGTCTCGGACTGCTGGCGCGGTTTGGCGATACTGCAAGTCCGCACCCACGCGGCCATCACACCCACCACTAAAAAGTATAATTGGCCGGACGACAGCACGTCCTCGAGTGGTGCAAGAAAAAATTGATTCGAACGGAGCGACAAAACGTGCCATCTGGCCGACGGTTTCCCACTTTCGATTGAATCGATCCATCTGCGAGCGAGTCGTCCGATGAAGCCTCATGCACGTTTACGGAGCCTTGGCCTTGGGTTGGCAATTGCCTTCATTCTAACCGGCGGCGTTTTTGGCAACGGTCCGATTCGGCTTTTTTCCCCTGCAGCCGCCCAAACAACAGGCGAAATACTCGCAGCTCAGTTACGGGAGCAAGGCTACCGTTGCAAAAGGCTGCTGAGCGCCAAAAGGGACATTAAGCGCTCGAAGCCCGATGAGGCATTCTGGATTGTCAGGTGTCGGGAGGCTACTTACTCGATGAGACTCGATCCTGATATGTCGGCACACGTGATAAAGCTTAAATAGACTCGTTTGGTTCACCGGCCAAGGCGTCGACCCTCTGAACCGACAACGCCGCCCTTGAGGTCCGCTGCCGATTGACCGCACAAGGCCGCAAGCGCGCAACAAGAACGGCTATCGGTCGGTGCGTATTCGCGGCACGATATCCGTTCGGCTGCGGCCCAGACCAGCGAACGGCTCGGCGATCTCCAAGACGAACAGGTCGCCGCGATAAAGATATGTTCCTGCTGTCACTATGCGGCCCCGCGCGTCGGTGCGCCATCTGCGCATGCACACCAGCGAACCGGTCGTGGAATATTCGAGCAATTTCGCCGTCTCAAGGTCAGGGTGCCTGGTCGTGATTTCCAGGCGTGATGCTGCAACCCGGATGCCGGAGTCGCGTAGCAAGCGCGCGATCTTCATCGACGCGTCCTGGCCTTTAGGAAAGCGATCATAGACCGGGGAAGCGATATAGATGTCCATCAGCGCAAAGGGCCGCCCCCGAAACAAGTGAAGTTTGTAGACCTGCGTATAGGTCTCATACGTCGGCTGGCCCCGACGAAGGTTTGCGGGCACCGCGACCTTTCTTCGCCGTTTCAGAATTTCGATACTCTGATCTGCGCCGAGGTGGAGGGGATCGCTGATAGCTTCCTTCAGTTCATGACTTGCTGGCCGGCGGCCCGCGTCCTTGAGCACGAACGTCCCGATTCCCCGACCGCCCCCAATCAATCCATCCGATTTCAAAAGCAAAAGCGCTTGCCGCACAGTGTTGCGAGCGAGATCGTACTCTTTGCAAAGTTCTTCGATCGTGGGAATGCGCTGACCCTCGCCCCACTCCCCGCTTTCGATCCGACGCCGAAGAATTCCAGTCAACCGAACGTAAAGGGCAATGCGCTCGCTTTCGGGATCGAGCCGATGCCGCACTTCGCGTTGAGGACCAGCCGCTCTCACGGACTTTCTCAGCTTTGGGAGATACCCGGCTACGCCATTGCGCTCATCAAATATCTGCCAAGTCGAACATCTGATCCATATCGTCCTCGGCCATTAATCGCTTTCCGATGAGATCGCGCAACGTTTCCGACGTCCCGCCACCCAAGCTGCCATACCGTGAGGCGCGGTACATGCGCGAAACCGGATAATCGTCTGTGAAGCCATAGCCGCCGAAGACCTGCACCGCCTCGCTGGTCACTCGGACCGACATTTCGTTGCAGTAGATTTTTGCGGTCGCCGCGAGCACTGGATCTGGAAAAGGATTTCCGCTGGCGCACGCGCGATAGAGCAGACTACGCGCAGCCTCAATTTCACGCCACATGTCGGCGAACTTCCAGCGCATGCCTTGAAAATCGCCGATGCGCCGGCCAAAGGCGGTGCGGCTCCGGGCATAGGATAATGCCTCCGAGAATGCACCCTCCGAAATGCCTAACGAGATCGCCGGGTTGAGACAACGTTGTGTATTGAATGCAGACAGCAGGAGCTTGAGACTTCCCGGCCCGAGCAAGAGATTCTCCTCAGGAAGCTCACAGTTCTCAAAGCGGATCGTGTGAAGAAACTCCCCGCCCATGCTATGCGAACGGCTCACATGAACCAAGCCGTTCGTATGCCGATCGATCAGGACGCAGCCGATACCATCGCGTCCCGCCTGCCCATTCACGCGCGCAAAGACCACAAAGGCGCTCGCCTCCTCGGCACGGCTGACGAGACATTTCTCGCCGTTAAGTATCAGCCTGCCGCCGCGGGTCTCAACGTTCGATTTGTAGGCCGCCACATCAGTGCCGGCATGTGGCTCGGTCATGCAAATTGACAGGAGGTGCTCGCCGCGAGCCACCCCCGGTAGAAGGCGCTGCTTCACCTCCTCGCGCGCGTACTTTGCAATGATGCGCGTCTGGGTGCCGACCTCACCCAGAACGGCCATGGCCGTCACGTAGCACCCTTTGGCGATTTCTTCCAAGACAAGCGCAGTATCGAAGACGCCGCGTTCCGCACCGCCATAGGCCTTCGGAACCGCCAGGCCGAGAACTCCAAGGTCGGCAAGACGGCGAATATTCGCCCACGGAAACTCTCCATTCATGAAATCGCCGCTTCGTGGCTTAAATTCTTCCTGAACAACGGCGCGAATGCTTCTCGTCAGCCGGCGCTGTTCTTCATTCAACTTGAATTGAAATTCGGACAAGACACTGACCTTTCAAAAGCTCGCCGCATCTGAGCAAGATCACATCAACCGACCAGTGAGACGATGCGCCGCTGCGACGCGGTCGACTGTTGGCTTAAATACCAAAGATGGTACTATGGGTACAAGGATCGGCGGCTGAGTCATGCAGGGTGGGATGCTCGACGGCATTCGGGTCATAGAAATCGGCCAGGTGTTGGCCGGCCCTTACGCCTCGGCGATTCTTGCCGACCTGGGCGCCGACGTGATCAAGGTCGAAAAGCCCGAAACCGGTGACGACGCGCGCCACATGGGAGCTGCCTTCAGGCAGAGCGACTCCCTTCATTTTCTTGACATCAATCGAAACAAGGCGTCGGTCACTATTGACCTCAAAAATTCCGATGGTGTCGATCAACTTCACGCGTTGCTCGAAACTGCAGACATTCTGATCCACAACATGCGACCCGGAGTGGTCGAAACGCTCGCTATCGACGCAGCAACCCTCTGCGCCCGGCACCCGCGCCTGATCTATTGCGAGATCACGGGATTTGGGTGCCGTGGACCGATGCGTGCCTTGCCGGCCTTCGAGCCAGTCGCTCAGGCCTTCGGCGGCCTCCTTAGCATCAACGGCAATCCAGACGGTCCGCCGGCCCGTCTCGGCGTCTCCGTGGTGGATGTCGGCACGGCGATGTGGACCGTGATCGGCGCATTGTCCGCCCTTCACCGCAGGCAAGTCACTGGGAATGGCAGCGTCGTGAACTCGTCGTTGCTTGAGACAGCCCTGAGCTGGGCCGGACCGCACATTGCGGCGTATCTGAACGAGGGGCGTATTCCCCAGCGCCTTGGCAGCGCGCATCCTCATCTTGTGCCTTACCAGACGTTCGACGCGCTCGACGGCTCGCTGCTGATCGCCGCGGGAAACGACCGACTATTCCAAAGTTTGTGTGTGGTTCTCGCAAAGCCGGAATGGATCACGGACGAGCGGTTCCGAGGAAATCGCAGCTCGAATCGAGAATCGTGTCGAACTGATCGCGCTTATGTCCGCTGAAATTGCAACGCAGCCACGGCAGTCGTGGATTCAAGAGCTCCGGACCGCCGGCGTTCCTTGCGCGCCCGTCAACACGATTCCTGAAGTGCTGCGCGATCCGCAGATCGAAGCACTCGAAATTCTGCAAGAGATCCCCCAAACCGGGGTCACTCTTACGGGGATTCCAATCTCGTTCGATGGGGTTCGCCCTAAGATACGAACGCTTGGGCCGCGCCTCGGCGAGGACAACGACAGAAGATTAGGCGGAAGAATGTCCAACACCTCGTGAGTATCCCGGCAAATCGACCGGAGCGTTCCGGTATCCAGACCAGGGATCACTTGGTGACAAAAGGGAGGATAGGATGCTGACACGGCGATCCATTCTATTTGCGCCGGCGCTCGCGTGCGCGACCGTATCATTCGACTTCAACGCGCTAGCCGATGATTTTCCATCGGGTCCGATCACCATTATCGTGTCGTTCCCGGCTGGGGGTAGCATCGATGTTGTCATGCGGGCCATGGCGGTCAAGTTGCAGGAGCGGTTCGGCAAACCTGTCGTGATTGAAAATCGCGCCGGCGCCGGCGGGGTGCTTGCGACGGCTGATGTCGTCAAGGCATCACCGGACGGACGGACCCTGCTCGCGTCGGCGAGTTCGCTCGCAGCCAATCCTACACTATTCAAATCCCTGCCGTTCGACACGCTCAAGGACCTGCAGTCCGTATCACTGGTGTTTCGCACGCCACTTGTGCTGGTCGTCAATCCAAAGGTGCTGCCAATTCACTCGATTTCAGAGCTGATCGCGCTGCTGAAGGAAAGTCCCGGCAAGATCAATTTCGCGCACGGCGGACCGGGCTCGGCGATCCATCTTGCCGCCGAACTATTTCAAACCATGACCAAGACCAAAATGACCGGGGTCTCGTATCGCGGTGCCCCGCTCGGGCTTAACGACGTGATGGCAGGCCACGTCGCGCTGATGTTCGCCGACGCCGGGAGTGTGATGGGGCAGATCGCGGCGGGAACGGTGCGGCCGCTTGGAGTGAGTTCGACCACGCGGATTCCCGCCCTGCCTGATGTCCCTACGATTTCCGAGGCAGGCGTGCCCGGTTTTGACGCGGTCGGCTGGACGCTCGTTTCCGCACCGGCGGCGACGCCAAAGCCGATTGTGGACAAGCTCAGTGCGGAACTGGCAGCCGCAGCCGCAACACCGGAAGTCAAATCGCTGATCATCAAGCTTGGCACTATTCCCGTGAATAGCCCTTCGCCTGCAGAACTCCAGAAGTTCGTGGCAACCGAAATCAATCGATGGGGCGATCTTATCGAGCGTGCCGGGGCAGCGAATACGCTTTAGCGTTGGCTGCGCAGCAAAGACCGTTTGGAAATGGGGAGTTCTAATGAGCGAAGAAGGACTATTGCGCG
Source organism: uncultured Alphaproteobacteria bacterium (assembly GCA_963759705.1). GTDB lineage: Bacteria > Pseudomonadota > Alphaproteobacteria > Rhizobiales > Xanthobacteraceae > BOG-931. The sequence goes on along the minus strand of CAVXAK010000018.1, from coordinate 66,506 downwards.
AAAAAACAGCAACACTGGCGCGCATGCTGAACCTCCAAGGCACAATTGGAATGTTCGGGCACGTCTCTATCCGTGTTCCGGGCACCGACAAATGCTTCATCAGTCCCGGAGCGAGTACCGAAAAAAGCACAGTCCGGCCGGACCAGATTTTTGTTTATAACATCGACGGCACTATCATCGAGCATCCCGGCGGCCTTATCCCGCTCGAATGGCGTATCCATACGCAGATTCATCGCGATCGGCCTGACGCCATGTGCGTGTGTCACCTGCACGCGCCACACGCTCGAGCACTTGGAGTTGCCGGCAAACCTTTGAAACCGGTGTTTCTCCACGGCTCCTTCCTCTGCACTGGAGTACCAACCTGGGATAATCCACGTCTCGTCGTGAACGACGCGCAAGCGGCGGATCTGTCTCGTGCGCTCGGTGGCCATCGGGTGGCGCAGATGCGCGGTCATGGCAGCGTCGTGGTCGGCACAACCGCCGAAGAGGCATTCTTCGCGTGCACATTTCTGGAAGAGAATGCCCAAATTCAGCTCCAGGCGGAGATCATGGGCGGCGCCATTCCGCTGAGCGAGGAGGAAGCACGGGACTGCGCCGAGGGTACCTTCAACCCCCGACTGTTTCCGCTGTTGTGGACTTTTTATGAGCGCAAGGTGAAGCTGCACTAGCCACGGTCCATTTTGCGTTGCCGCCGCGGCGCGTTTCACCGTAAAGGAACGTCGCCCTGTTTATTGGGCCGCTTGCGTCTGCCTCAGCGCGGCGTTGACCGCCGGAATGACCTTCTCTGCCATCAGCTCCATGGACTTGCGACCGAGACCAGGATCGGTCCAGTCCTTGCCGCAATAGAGCAGCGTACCGAAATCGCCGATGGTTTCGTGCATCGCCAAAATGCGATCCACAACTTCGCTGACCGTGCCGCGAATAACGATGTTGTCGAGCACGTATTCGAGCGTGACTTGCTCATCGGGCATGTCGGGGCGGCTCTTGAATGCGCCCAAGCGCTTGTATTTGCCGAGCTTCGTCATGAGCTGGCGCATGTAGAACCGATAGGGGCTCTTCGGATCGTCGCCGCCATACGACTTGGCGACTTTGCTGTCCTCGCAAACGAAAATGGATCGCGCCACGCGCCAGATATCTCGGTCAGCCTTCCGGCCGGCCTCCACCGCGCCCTTGGCATAATTGGCCCAGTGCTGGCCAAGGCAATTGATGTGAAGCAGATTCGAGGATACCGGACCCCAGCCCCTCTTACCCAGTGCGATCAATCCATTTGAATTTGGATCGGACGCAGTCCCGACAATGAATGGATGCGGCTTCTGATACGGCTTGACGATGCTGCCAATCCCCACCTCCCGCCAGCTTGTCTTTGCAGTGGAGACATTCCAGAATTTTCCCTTGATGTCGTACGGCGCTTCTCCCGACCAAATCGCAAGAATCTGATCGATCGACTCCACAAACATCGCTTGTCGATCCGCATCCAAAAGTCCCAGAGCCTCTGCGTCGGAGCGAAGGATGCCTGCACCAACGCCCAGGATAAACCGACCCTCGAACAGATTATCGAGCATCGCCGCATTGGAGGCGACGATCACGGGATGGCTGTGCGGCAGATTTGCGACCGCGGTACCGACCTTCATGGTCTTGGTGGCATCCAACAGCGTCGCGATGAACATCATGCTGTTGGGTATGTTCTCGACCGCATCAGTCAGATGTTCACCGCAATAACCTTCGCTGTAGTCAAGGCGATCAGCCAGAATAAAGGCTTCCCGATCCTCCTTCAGGGTTTGCCAATATTTGCGCCCCTCGGGATGGACGGGCATCGTGAAAAAACCAAGCCTCATGATCGACTCCGAGGGTTCGCGCGTGCTCGGCGCAGTAAAATCAATCCCACATCTAAGATTCGATGCCCAAGCGGGCCCGTAAGGACAGACGCAATCATCAACTCAAGCACGCCTTGAGGAATGCAATCATCTGCGGCGAGGCAAGCTTGGCCGCCGCGACATTGGCTTCGGGAGTCTTGCGATGCATGAACCCATGTTCGGCGGCTGGATGGGTCTGGATTGTCGTTGGGCTGCTACGGCTTAACAACGCTCGCGTTAGCTTTTCATAAGTTTCCGGACTTGTTACGTGATCATGGCCCGGACGGAGCAAGTGAACCGGACATTCGACATTGGCCGCAAGCGCCACTGCGTCGCTTTCCTGATTGGCTAGACGGGGGCTTTCAATGGATGGATAAGCCATGGCGCATGCGCATATTCTCCTGTCCCGGGCGGCCTGCAGCAGCGCGAAGCGGCCGCCGATACAGAACCCGGCAATCGCGACCGAGGTCTGACCAAATTCACCAAGCAGCGCATCAAGCCATCGCGTGACCATCTCGGAAACGCCTTCGTCAGTCAGCGTTCGAGCCCGCTTGATACACTCCTGATAGTCATCCGTTAACGGCAGGCCCGAATTGATGTCCCACACGGCGGCCGCGATACCAGCACTCGCCAACGTCTCCGCAAATTGGCGAGCGAACTCGTTAACGCCGAAGATCGTCGGTAAAATTAAGACGCCGCCTCTCGCTGCTATCTCGGGTTCGGCGATGTAGCCGAACAATCCAGGTCCGGTCAGCGCCCTGCATTTGATTGCCATGCCTGATGTTCCCCCCGAAGTGCAGTTGCCAAATGTTCACGCCCGTTCATCGCTAAACGCTTTGTTTAAAGCCGATCAAGTGCCGATGCAAACCCAAGGCTGCATTCGCTGTTCAAGAGCGACGCCGCGTCTTTCGACGGGGCCGATCAAAAAAAATCCGCGCGAGGAACCGGGACAGATGGCGTGGACTGCCATATCGGTTTCAGTACATTTCGGCCGCCTGACATTGGGGACCAAGGTTGCTAATGTGACTCGCGTAAATTCCATCGCGATGTGCTCCAGCCTCCAACATGTCCTCGCGGCCCTGCCGCGCCTGAGCTCAGTAATTAGATGAAGATCGCAATCCCAGACGACTACCAGGATATGGTAGATAAGCTTCATTGTTTCTCAATGATACGCCATCACGACGTGGCACGTTACCGCGAGCCTGCAAGCGACCTTGATCAACTGGTAGAACGGCTGCACGACGCCGACGTCGTGGTATCAATCCGAGAGCGCGTAGAATTCTCTCGCGCGCTTCTCGAACGTTTGCCGAATTGCAAGCTGCTTGCCTTGGTCGGGCGCAACTCCCACCTCATTGACTTCGCCGCAGCAACCGACCTTGGCATCCCGGTTTCAACTGGCGTGAGCAACTCTCCCGTTGCTCCGGCCGAACTAACACTCGCGTTAATCGTCGCCTCGCGGCGAAACATCGCCCTTGAAGCAGAGCGTATGAAACGTGGCGACTGGCCATGCACGCTTTCGCACCGGCTGCGCGGGTCGACTCTCGGTATCTACGGCCTCGGCGCCATCGGTGAGCTGGTGGCGGAAGGCGGCAAAGGTCTCGGCATGGACGTGCTGGTCTTCGGGCAAAGAAACTCACTGCAAAAGGCCACAGCCGCCGGCTACGAGACAGCCCGAACCAAGGCTGAGCTGTTCGAGCGCTCGGATGTGCTCTCGATCAGCATCCGCTTGCGGCCTGAGACAAAAGGCATTGTCGGACCGGAGGATCTCGCGCGCATGAAGACCATCGCATTGTTCGTGAATGTTGCGCGCGCCGAGCTCGTTCAGCGTGGCGCTCTTCTCGCCGCGCTGCAGGCGGGGCGTCCGGGCTATGCCGCAGTGGACGTTTTTGAAGAAGAGCCCATCACGAACGGCAACCATCCGTTTCTGAAGATGCCGAATGTGCTCTGCACGCCGCACCTCGGATGGGCTGAGTGGGACAATTTTGAGCTCTACTTCCGGGAGTGCTTCGAGCAGATACTAAAGTTCGAACGCGGTGAACCGTTGCGGCTCGCCAATCCGGCGGTGAGGCCACGCCCAAGTGGGCTCGTTGAACCCAACGTTTCGAACGTATCCGGGTCTCAAGCCCTCTGAAGAGACGTTCCGACCTATGCTTTCCCCGCGTACCGGCATTTTGCGCTCCAGTGCGATGTCGATACCGCGGAGCATTTGATCGAATGGAGGGCGTCCCCAAGGGGCGCTGCTGCGCGAGGCGTAGAACAGGTACCATCGGGCTTGATCAAGAACAGACCGGGTTCACTGAACTCCGGCGGTTCCCTTTCGCGGACCGCCCGCGAAATGAACAAATCGCATTCGCCAAACTTGACCCCTGCGACCCTCGCGGCCGACGTCTTCCGACGCGCGCTCGGTGTCCTATGGTCAAAACTCACGGTCGCTTCTACAATCACAACTTCATCTGGGCCACGCCTACCAGGCCGTTGCTCACGTCGTTTCGAGGAATCGGATGGCCGGAGCACTCGAAGGTATACGCGTCATCGAATTCGCCAATTATGTCTCGGGTCCCTACGCCGGAATGCTGCTCGGCGATTTCGGGGCGGAGGTGATCAAGATCGAATCGCCAGACGGTGGCGACCCGTTTCGCGGATGGGGCCGGGTCGAGTACAGTCCGACCTTCGGTTCCGTCAATCGCAACAAGAAGAGCGTGGTGCTCGATCTCAAAAGCGCGACCGGCGTATCGGCGGCACGCGCACTTGCGCGCACCGCGGACGTGTTGATTGAAAACTTTCGCACCGGAACGATGGAGCGGCTTGGCCTCAGCTATGACGACATGGCGCGCGATAATCCCGGCTTGGTGTGGTGCTCCATCACGGGTTTCGGCACAACCGGACCCTATGCCTCGCGTCCGGGATACGACACCGTCGGACAGTCGGTGAGCGGGCTTCTTAGTCTTTTGACGGATCTCAATTCGCCGCGGCCGATGGGCATTTCGCTTTCCGATCATCTCGCAGGCATCACGGCTTGCAACGGCATTCTTGGTGCATTGATTGCACGCGGTCGCACCGGCAAGGGACAGCGCGTCGATACCTCACTGCTGGAAGCCACTGTTTCATTCTGCGGCGAAAATGCCGCGCGCTACTTCGAGAACGGCAAGGTTCCCAACCGAGCCACCCGGACACACCAGGCGCAGGTCTATGCCTTCGTCGCCGCCGACGGCAAACCATTTGTGGTTCACCTGTCTACGCCGACAAAATTCTGGCAGGCACTTGTCGACGTCGCCGGCAGGCCCGAATGGCCAAACGATCCTCGCTTCGCATCCAAAGAGTTGCGCGGCAAGCACTACGAGGTGCTGCACGCTGAACTTTCCGCGATATTCAGGACCGACATCCGGGCAACTTGGCTGGCGAAGCTTCAAGCCGCCGATGTTCCGGCAGCCTCGCTGAATTCGCTCGACGAAGTCTTCGATGATCCTCAGGTGAAGCATCTCGAGATGCGCAAGGATGTGCCGCACGCCCGGGTCGGCACGGTCGCACTGGTGCGCAACGGCGTTCGCATGTCGACAACGCCGCCGGAGATCCGATCCGCTTCACCGGAACTCGGCGAACACACCGAGGAGATTTTGGCTCAGATCAAGGTTGATGTGTGAGATCTGCAATGCCTATAACTCGAGCAAGTTACGCGGCACCCGCGTTTTTTGTGTGCCTTTCTCTCCTCGTTGCGACGCACGCTCGAGCGCAGTCCGTTGCCGAATTCTATCGCGGCAAGCAAGTTGCCCTGGTCACCTCGGCGTCGGTGGGCGGCGGCTACGATCAGTATGCACGGCTTCTCGCCAAGCATATGCCACGACACATTCCTGGCGAGCCTACGATCATTGTTCAAAACATGGTGGGCGCCGAGGGTCTACGCGCTGCAAATTTTCTTTATAACGTTGCAGCGCAGGATGGCTCCGTGATCGGCGGTTTGTCTCGTAATACCGGCCTCGCCCGATTTTACGATTTCAATAACGCCGGAATTCAGTTTGACGCGCGAAAATTCCACTGGCTCGGCTCTCCCCAGCAGGAGATCGGATTGTTCATCCTGTCGACCAAAACGGGCTTGCATTCAATTGATGACTTGAAGACCCGGGAGGTCACCGTCAGCTCCACGGCACGCAATTCGCCGACGTCGATCTATTCCCGCATCCTCAATGCGACCATTGGCACCAGGCTTAAGCCGATCGAAGGCTACGCTGGTTCACAGGCATGCTTGATTGCGCTCGAGCGAGGGGAAGTCGACGCCCATGTCTCCGGCGGCTCATCGGCGCCGTTCCGCGCCCGCATCATGCCGTGGCTTGATAACGGCGACGCCAAGGTAATCATGCAGATGGGCATGAAGCGTGATTCGGCCTTTCCAGACGTCCCAACGGCGCTCGAACTCGAGCACGCCCCCGCCGACAGGCAACTGTTCGAAATCGCATTTGCCGAACAAGTCATGGGACGTCCTTTTGTGCTGCCGCCCGGTGTGCCGCGCGATCGCGTCGAGGCGCTCCGGAAGGCCTTCGACGAAACCATGAAGGATCCGGATTTCCTCGCCGATGCCAAGCTGCAAAAAGCCGAGATCGACCCGGTCAGCGGCGAAGCGATCAACGCATTGCTCGACCGTGTCTATGCCGCACCGCCCGACGTTGTCGCTCGCATTCGTGAGCTTATAAAATAGATCGAAGGCAGTTTAGGAAGATCAACATGGGGCAGGACATCATGATCGAACCGTCACGCGAGCTGCGCGATGTCTGCGCCATTGTCGGAGCCGGACATAGCCGGCTCGGCAAAGTCCCAGGCGTATCGAGCCTCGACCTTCAGGTCGAGGCCATGCACAACGCTATCGTCGATGCCGGCCTCAAGGTCACAGACATTGACGGCATCGTCTGCCGAGGCCCCGACGAAAGTTATGCCCATCACCAGCTGATCGGCGAAAGACTCGGCATCAACGCCCGTTTTTCCACTTCGCTCGACAACGGCGGCGCCAGCCAGATTCTCGCAGTGGCGCTGGCGACCATGGCGATCAAGGCGGGCCTCGCGACGATCGTGATCTGCGGCTACGGCAGGAATTCCTGGTCACGAACGCACTCTTCGAAGGAAGCGAATGTCCGCAACGAGACGCGACCCGACAGCCAATTGGCGCACGAGTTCGGCCCCGAATACGGCTATTTCGGTGCCGTCGCGGCACATGGCTTCGGCGCCACCCGGCACATGCACCTTTACGGCACCACCCGCGACCAATTCGGCGAAATCGCGGTGGCGTTCCGAGAGCACGCGTTGCGCAATCCCGACGCGCAGATGAAAAAGCCGTTGACCATCACCCAATATCACGAAGCGCCGCCGGTCGTGGCGCCATTCGGTCTCTACGATTGCAGTTTACGCAGCGATGCCGCTGGCGCCGTCATCGTCACCAGCCGCGAGCGCGCTCGCGATCTTCGCCAGCCGCCAGTGTCCATCAAAGGCTTTGGCAGCTTCAACAACCTACGCGGCTGGTTCGCCGACGACAACATGGTGACCACAGCGGCGAAGAATAGCGGCGCAGCGGCTTACAAAATGGCCGGTATCGGACCGGATGATGTCGACACCGCCCAGATCTACGACTGCTTTACCTACATGGTGCTGACGCAACTGGAAGACTACGGCTTCTGCAAAAAAGGCGAAGGCGGCCCGTTCGTCGCGTCCGGGGCGCTGCGCATGGGCGGACGGCTGCCGACGAATACGTCGGGCGGACAACTTTCTGAAGCGCACGTCGAAGGCATGCTCCAGGTGGTCGAAGGAGTGCGGCAGATGCGCCACACCTATCCGGCCGAGCGTCAGGTTGCGAACGCCGAGATCACACTTGTATCAGGCCACGGCGGCAACCAGGTCTGCCACTCGACGCTGATCCTTGGACGGGCTTGATGAACGAAGCCGCAAACAAAAAGCCGGTCCCGCGCCCCGCACCAGAGTCCGTTCGCTATTGGCAAGCTGCGCGCGAACATCGCTTGGAGCTTCCGCGCTGCAATGCCTGCGGCCAGTTCTGGTTTCCGCCGTCGCAGAGCTGTCCGCATTGCCTCGCGGCGGATTTCGCCTGGGCGGCGGTTTCCGGCGTCGGCAAGGTTTTCAGCTTCGTCACCTTCCACCGCGTCTATCATCCGGCATTCGCGCAGGACGTGCCCTACGTCGTTGCGCTGGTTGAACTGGCGGAGGGCCCGCGCCTGCTGTCGAATATCGTTGGCGTGCCGCCAGACGCCGTTGTCTGCGACATGCCCGTCAAGGTCGTGTTTGATGATGTCGCGGAAGATGTGTCGATACCGAAATTCGCACCGCTGGACACGTCTGCTAAAAGATAGAGAGAATGGCGGCGGCGTGCACGCCATAGGCGCACGCCCGGGAGGACATGACGTGCAACCGAGGAGACCAGGCACCCGCATTGCGCCATTGGTTCGGGCGTTATTGCTCGGCGCAGTCGCTTACACGTTAGCCACGCCGAAGATCGCCGCCGCGCAGGACATTCTTATGAGCCGTGCGCCCGACCGCGAGCAGACGATCCTCGATGGCGCCCGCAAAGAAGGGCAAGTGGTTCTCTATTCGGCGGCGATCGTCAATCAGGCGCTCCGTCCGTTGACTGACGCCTTCATGAAAAAATATCCGTTTGTGAAGATGACGTTCTGGCGGGGCGATACGGAGGAGATCGTCGACAAGCTTTCGGCCGAAGAGCGCGCCAACAACCTCGTCGCCGACGTAGTCGAGGGCACTGGAGTGGGCGACCTTGCGGTCAATGCCGGTCTCACGCAGCCCTACTACACACCGATGGTCGAGGCCATGCCCCAGCGTTACCGGGACCCGCACGGCCAATGGACGAGCACGCGGATCAGCTACTTTAGTATCGCCTACAACACCAAGCTGGTGGCGCCCGATCAGGCACCAAAAAGCTACGATGATCTGCTCGATCCGCGCTGGAAAGGCAAACTCGCTTGGCGCATCGGAACGGCAAGCGGCACACCCTTGTTCATTACGAGCATTCGACTGGCGCGCGGCGAGGAAAAAGCCACGGAGTATTTTCATAAGCTCGCGCAACAGAAGATGATTAACTTTGGATCGGGCAGCGCACGCACGTTGGTGGACCGCGTCATCGCCGGCGAGTTCCCGATTGCGCTCAACATTTTTGCGCACCACCCTTTGATCAGCAAGGCGAAGGGGGCGCCCGTGAACTCGCAGCTCATGGACCCGGTGCCGAGCACTGCCGGCACCATGATCATCCCGAAGGGCGTACGCCATCCCTATTCTGCGATGCTGCTGGTTGATTTCATTCTTTCGAAAGAAGGCCAGCAGATTCTCGCCGACGCGGACTACTTTCCCGCGCGCTCGGACGTTCCACCGAAGGACATACTCGCCTCCGTCATTCCCGAGCGCGCCGGGATACCGGAGCTGTTTGTGAGTCCGGACCAACTCAATCGATTCACCGCAAGCTCGCAGAAAATATTCGAAGAGCTATTCCAGTGAGGGTCATCGGCCGTTCGGCTTCGACGGACTGGGTCCGCACGTGACGGTTCAGTCTGAACGCAGCCAAATACCTTTCAGCATGACCTTCCTCGCGGCAGTGCCACCCGTGCGCGTTTCGCCGCTCGTTGCGGTACTGGCCGCGATCCTTCTCGTTCTGATCGTCCCACCGACTCTGTTTCTTGTCGACGTTAGTCTGCACGAGACGCGACCCGACGGCTCCTTTGGTGCGTTCACGCTGCGCTTCTATACGGGACTGTTTTCCGAACGATTGTTTTTGTCGAGTGTTCGCAACACCCTGGTCTATGCCTTCGGCTCCGCCGCAATTGGAATCACGATCGGCTCAGTACAGGCACTGATCGTCGAACGGACCAATACGCCCGGCCGCGGGCTGGCTTTTTTCGCAGCGATCATCTCGCTCGGCGTTCCTCATATTCTGTACGTCGTAGCGTGGCTTCTGCTCCTTGGCCGCTCAGGCCCCGTCAACGACGCAGTTCAATTTCTGACCCAGCGCGAGCACGCGTTCAACGTCTATTCAATGTGGGGGATGGCGTTAATCGAGGGCGTCGGTTTCGCCCCGTTTGCTTTTCTCCTGATGTCGGCAGTTCTGCGCTCGATGGACGCTTCGTTCGAGGAGGCCGCCATCATGGCAGGGGCGAGCCCCTTGCGCGCGTTCTGGGCGGTCACATTTCGTATGGGCACGCCGGCGCTTTGCGCGCTGTCCTTGTTGCTCTTCGTGAGGACTTTTAAATCCTTCGAAGTACCGGCTCTGGTGGGGCTCGCGGGAAATATCAACGTGCTGACCACCACGATTTACCAGAGCATGCACCGTACGGGCATGCCAAGCTACGGCGAAGCTGGCGCCTATTCGATCTGTCTCGTCGGCATCGTAGCTCTCTTGCTCCTCTGGCAGAACCGGCTTTCGCGCCATGCGCACAAATACCAGACGATCACCGGGAAAGGTTTTCGGCCGCGCGTCGTCGATCTCGGAACCTGGCGTTATCTGACCGCTGTTCTGATAGCCGGGCTCTTCCTCGTCGTCACTGTCATCCCGGTAACGATGCTCGTGTTCACGTCCTTCCAACCATTCTATGACGGCGTGAGCGTCGATGCATTGACACGTTTTTCATTGGATAACTACCGCGTGCTTCTCGGCCCGGGAGATTTTCGCAACTCGATCGTGAATACGCTCATCCTGGGCACGGCGACCGCAACATTCGTTGTGCCGTTTACTGCCTTGTGTGCCTGGCTCGTGGTCCGGCGCGTACCGGGCGCCGCCCTGCTCGACCACCTGGCCACACTTCCACTGGTGTTTCCAGCCCTCATCCTCGGCGTCGCCTTTCTCGACGTGTTCGTGAACATGCCGCTGCCGCTTTATGGCACGCTCATCTCGGTGATCATCGCCTCATCGGTGCGTTACCTGGCTTACGGAATGCGATACGCGTATACGGGCGCGCTGCAAATTCATCCCGATTTGGAAGGCGCCGCGACGATCGCGGGCGCGCCGCGTGCGGCGCTGTTTCGGCGCATTGTCATGCCGCTGTTGGCGGCTTCCCTGGTCAGTTCGTGGCTGGTAGTTTTCCTGCTGTCGGTGCAGGTGGTTGCGCTGCCGCTGTTGCTGGTAGGGCCGGGCTCGGAAGTCATGGCCGTGACCCTGTTTGAGCTTTGGCAGAACGGCCAAGTCACCGAACTCGCATCGATGGGCGTCGTGTGGATCGCGCTGATGACTGTCGTCAGCACGGCATTTCACATGCTGACTCGTCACCGGCAAATCGCAGCCTGATCGACAGGCCACAGGACTTTCCGAGGGCACGATATGGGCATAACCTAGCTCGATAATGGCCGCGGGAGCGCCTCGCAAAGCGCGCTCAGCAAGAAAAAATTAATTGGAACGCACATGCCAAGGAACAGGGACGAGACGCGTATCTATAACAAGAACAAATTCAAGCTAGGGCTGTTCGGCATGAACTGCTTAGGGGGGCTCAGTCTCACCAAAGCGCCGGAACGCTGGGACGCGTCCTGGGACAATAATGTCAAGGCGGCGAAGCTCGCCGACGAGGCTGGGCTTGAGTTCCTGCTGCCGATCGGTCGGTGGCACGGCTATCAGGGTGAAAGCGACACTCAAGGCACCACGTTCGAGACGCTGGCGTGGGCATGCGGGCTTCTTGCTTCGACGCAGGACATTACGACGTTCGGCACGCTCCATGTCGCTTTCGTTAATCCGGTGTTCGCCGCCAAACAGATGGTGACGGCGGATCACATCGGACACGGCCGCTTCGGTCTCAACGTCGTCTCGGGCTGGAATCCGATCGAGTTCGGCATGATGGGCGTCCCGCTCGGGGACCACGACGGCCGATACGACTACGCCGAAGAGTGGATCGAGATTGTCAACCGCATCTGGTCAGAGAACCGGCCGTTCGACTTCGATGGCCGTCACTACAAACTGAAGGCCGTACTAGGAAAGCCGAAACCCTGGTGGGGCAGCCGGCCAATCCTGGTCAGCGCGGGCAATTCCGAAACCGGCCGCGAATTCGCGGCGCGCAACGCAGACTGCCTGTTTACGACGGTTCCGCCTCAGCATGATGACCTGGTGGGGAAACTGAAGTTTTTCCGCGATGCCGCGCCGCCGGGTCAACTGCGCAACATCTTTGCGAGCTGCCACCTCATGGTCCGGCGCACGCGCAAGGAGGCTGAGGATTACCACCATTACATCGTCTACGAGCAGGGCGACTGGGAGTCGGCGGAATACGCCTTCAATCTCCGCGGCTCGCGCATCAACACATGGCTCAAGGCCGACGAGGAAAAGCTGAAAGCCCGCCTCATCAGCGGCGCCGGTTTTCCGGTCGTCGGCAGCTACGACGACGCCGTAGAGACGTTCCAGCGGCTCAGCAGCGCCGGCCTCGACGGAGTCGCGCTCGGGATGATCAATTACGTGAACGATTTCCCGGGCATCAGGGACGAGCTGTTGCCGCGCATGGAGCGCGCAGGGTTGCGTGATCCGTTAAAGCGCTCCGCTTCGGGCGCCGCACGCGCGGCCAACGTTGCTCATTGAGCCGCACAACGCGGCCAATTTCGAAAACAATCGGCCAGCATTGGCCCGATGAGATTGAAGTAGGGGAGAAACGTCGATGAAGATCGTCGAGACCCGCGTCGAGGAATCGATTCTGCCGAAGAAGGACAAGGATTGGAAATTCGCGCTCGCGGCGAACCCCGCCACCGAAGGCTGGATCGTCAGCATCCACGCCGAGGACGGCACGATCGGTTACGGCTACGCCTCGACCATGAATTATTATGGCGCGCCGCATGAGGCCGTGAAGGGCGCACTCGACCGCCTGTGCAAGCGCCTTGTCGGCCGCGACTTGCGCGAGATCGCAAGCATCATGGACGATCTCGATCACGCCATGCACGGCAACAATCAGGCCAAATCCGGCATCGATTGTGCGTTGCACGACCTGTTGGCCCGTCGGCTCGGGGTACCGATCTGCGACCTTTTCGGGGGACCAGCGGTGCGCGAATTCGCAACGCTGCGCATCCTGCCGATCAAATCCCCTTCGGACATGGCGAAGAACGCGCGGGCGCTGGCCGACAAAGGTGTCCGGCATTTCAAGATCAAGGTTCACGGCGAGATCAACGAAGACGTCGCCAGGGTAGCGGCCATCCGCGCCGAGGTCGGTCCTGAAGCACACCTCACAATCGACGCCAATCAATCGTACTTTCCAAAAGACGCGATCCGCGCGCTCAACCTGATGGCGCCGCATGGGATCGACTTGGCGGAGCAGCCGGTGAAGGCGAACGATCTTCTCGGGCTGAAGGCCGTCACCCAAGCGGTGCCCGTCACGGTCGAGGCCGACGAAGCGGCCTATTCGCTCGATCAAGTCATGATCCTGGTGCGCGAACGCGTCGTCGACGCGATCAGCCTGAAAATTACTAAACTCGGCGGTTTGAGAAAGACGTATGCGGCTGCGCAAATCTGCGACGCCGGCGGCGTGAAGTACCGGCTCGGCGCGCATGTCGGGCCAATGTTACTCGCCGCCCATGCGATGCAGCTTGCCGCGGCCCTGCCCGGAATTTGGTACGCATCGGAATTATCCGAATTCGATGGTCTTGCTGAGGATCCCTGGGAAGGTCTCGAACTCGTTGACGGCGTGCTTCACCATTCGGACGCGATCGGATGCGGTGTCGTTCCGAAATCGGGTGTGGCTGTTCGGCGCAAGAGTGCCTGACACCAACAGCAATTTGGTCCTGGGTCATGTGCAGCACCCTGAGTTCCGAGCGAAGTGAGCCCCGAGAGGCGACGGCCCGGGCCTTCGAACCCTTCATCCGTCAACGGCTGCTCCGAAGCCACCTGACTCCGTGCCGTCTGTACGCGCGATGTGCGGCTGCATTTGCGTGTCGTGTTTGCTGGTAACAAACACATTAGCCCAAGCGCCCGACAACATCCTGACCTACAAGGGACGGGATCGAGAGCAAAAGCTGGTTGACGGAGCGAAACGCGAGGGCGAGGTCGTCTACTACTCCGGCATGATCGTTAATCAGGCCTTGCGCCCGCTGACGGCAGCGTTTCAGAAGAAATATCCCTTCATCAGGATGACTTATTGGCGCGGCGACTCTGAGGATATCGTGGCGAAAGTATCCGCTGAAACGCGCGCCAATAATCCGTCTGGCGATGTGATCGAGGGTACCGGCATCGGAGAGCTCGCCGTGAGCGCCGGACTTGCCCAGCCGGCCTGGTCGCCGCAAGCCGCAGCCATTCCCGAAAAGCTTCGAGACCCGCGAGGACTCTGGACGCCAACGCGGATGAGCTACTTTTCCATCGCCTACAACACGAAGCTTGTCGCACCGGTAAGCGCGCCGAAGACATACGATGATCTTCTCGATGAAAAATGGAAGGGCAAAATGGCATGGCCGCTGTTGTCCGCCATCGGCGCGCCTCTGTTCGTCACCAATCTGCGACTGGCGTGGGGCGAAGACAAGGCGTTGGCATACTTGCGGCGTTTGCGTACCCAAAACATTGTCAACTTCGGCGCCGGCAATCCGCGAACGTTGGTCGACCGTGTGATCGCGGGCGAATACCCGATCGCGCTGCAGATCTTTGCCCATCATCCGCTCATTAGCGCGGCCAAGGGGGCTCCGGTCACCTCTCAACTCCTGCCGCCGGTCGCGAGCGCGGCTGGGACCATCGTTGTTCCCAAAGATTCTCGACATCCTTGCTCAGCCATGCTGCTCGTTGATTTCTTACTGTCCCAGGAAGGACAGCAGATTCTCGCGCAATCGGAGTATCTGCCGGTTCGCTCAGACGTCGATCCGCTTCCGCAGCTTGCGCCGATTGTGCCGTCACGGGCCGGCGTCGAAGAGAATTTCATCCGCCCCGAACAGCTCAGCGGTTACACGGAAAGCTCCGCCAAACTGGTCGAGGAGCTTTTCCGCTGACGCCGGGGGAAAACACGTCTACCCAGTTTTTCGATGGCCGATCTGGGAGATTCCGGAATAGAATAGTCTGAAGGTCCGCATAGTCGGACCAACTGGGAGACGCCAAGATGATGAGGGCCCTGCTTGTGGCATCGCTGTGCGCCGGATGGGTGCTGCAATGCGCCGATCTTGCGAGCGCGCAAACCTATCCTCACAAGGAACCGATCAAGGTGGTCGTGCCTTTTCCGCCGGGCGGACCGACCGACGGCATGGCGCGCATCATTTCCGAACGGCTCGGAACGGAGCTTGGCCAAGTCATCGTGATCGAGAACCACGGCGGCGCAGGCGGCAGCATCGGCGGTAAGTTCGTGGCCGCCGCGGATCCCGACGGCTATACCATCCTGATGACTCCCGGTGGAGCGCTGACGACCGGACCGGCGGTGAACCCGAACATCGGCTATGATCCGGCCAAGGTGTTCGCGTCCGTCTGCCAGCTCATCGAGACGCCATTGATCATCTCGGTTAACCCGAACCTGCCCGTGAAGTCGATGGCCGAAGTCGTGGCCTACGCCAAGGCCAATCCCGGCAAGATCAAGTGGGGCTCGCAGGGCTTCGGCACCGCGCCGCATCTGCTCGCTGAAATGTTTAAGCTCGAGGCCGGCGTCAACATTCTGCACGTGCCCTATCGCGGAACGGGACCTTTGCTCAATGCTATTTTGGCCAACGAGGTGCAGATCATCGCCGATCCCAGCACCACCAGCCTGCCATACATCCAGGACGGCAAGCTGCGCCCGATTGCGATCGCCGGCAATGTCCGCGATCCGAAATTGCCGGACGTGCCGACGGTCGTCGAGGCGGGTTTCCCTAAACTGCAGTCGCCCTTCTGGCTCGCCGTGGTGGCGCCGGCCGGAACGCCACACGACATCATCGGCAAGCTCAACAGCGCATTCCGCCTGGCGCTCGCCGCGCCGCAGACCCGGGCGCGGCTCGAAGCGCTCGGCGCCGAGACCAAGGTCGGCACCCCGGAGGAACTCGACAAGATGCTCGCCTCAGAGCGTGCGCAGTGGACCGCCGTCGTGAAGGCAGCGCACATCAAGATGGAATGAAGTTTTGAGGGTGTCCGCTCCAAGCCTGCAAGCGTTCTCGCGTACTCCATAGTGAAATCAGCCACCATGTTCCGTCGTGATTCACGCGCCGAGGCCGATTTCCGCACTGAAGTGCGGACATGGCTCGAGGCCAATCTTCCGACCGCGCTTCGGGGACGTACAACCCGACCGCCGCCGGCGGAACTCATGTCTTGGTATCGCACGCTCTCGCGAAAAGGCTGGATCGCGCCGCATTGGCCGAAGCAGTACGGCGGTATGGGCGCAACGCTGAACGAGCAAATCATCATGGCCGAGGAGCTGGCGCGCGTCGGCGCCCCGCAACTGCCAGCTCAAGGGCTCAATCACATCGGGCCGATCCTCATCGAGTTTGCGACCGAGGCGCAGAAGGCACAACATCTGCCGGCCATCATCGCCGGCACTGTGATCTGGGCCCAGGGTTATTCCGAGCCGGGCGCCGGCTCCGATCTTGCCAGTCTTGCCACCCGCGCGACGCTGGAGGGCGACCATTTCGTGGTGCAGGGGCAAAAGATATGGACCACGTGGGGCCATCATTCGGATTGGATGTTCGCGCTGGTGCGCACCGATCCGCAAGCGCAGCCACGCCACGCCGGCATCAGCTTTCTGCTGCTCGATCTCCGCAGCCCGGGAATCAAGATCAGACCGATCAAAACGATCGCGGGCGACGACGAGTTCAGTGAAGTGTTTTTTGACAACGTCATCGTGCCCGCCGAAAACCTGGTCGGCAGGCTGAACGACGGCTGGCGCATCGCCAACGCGCTGCTGGGGCACGAGCGCTTAGGAACATCAAATCCGCAATTTGCATTGATGGCGCTGGAGCGCATCAAAACAATGGCGCACGCCTCCGGGATCATGGCAGATCCGGCCTTCCAAGATCGTCTCGCGGCGGCCAGTATCAATGTCACGGCATTGTCGGCGCTATTCAGCCACGCAGTGGAACTCACCAATCAAAAACAGAGTCTCGGGCCGGAATCGTCAATCATCAAGATTTTCGGTTCCGAGCTTCTTCAGGCACTCAACGACCTGCTGATAGAAGCGGCAGGCAGCCATGCGTCAACCGATAAGCCGATCATAACCGACTTCGGCCCGGTAGACGTTTCAACGCCTTTCCTTCAGGTGCGACGCGCGACCATCTACGGCGGCTCCTCGGAGATCCAACGCAATATCGTGGCCCGCCGCGTTTTGAACCTCCCAAATTGACATGCCGAAACGAACTTTGACGCGATAGGCCGTCATGGACCTGCACCTGACAACGGAGCAGATTTTGTTGCGCGACAGCGCGGCGAAATTCATCGGCGCGGCAGGACCGAAAGTAGCGCGCGGCTTTCGTGAACGCGATCCGAGTTTCGCAGCCGAAAGGCTACGGCAGGCGGCGGAACTCGGCTGGCTTGAGCATTCTTGTCCCACGTTCCGCGGATGGTCTCGGTCTCGGCCTTACCGAATTCGCTTTGGTGCTTGAGCAGGCCGGCCGGGGGCTCGTTTGCGAGCCGATCGGGCTTGCCGCAATCTCCGCAGCCGCACTGGCACAAGGGTTGACGCCGCATCCGATGTTGGAACGGACGATGACCGGCTCAGCCCTGGTCGTGCCGGCGCTGCAGGAAAGCGCCCACGGCAACGATTTCCTTGAGCCGCGCACCCGAGTGGCGGGAGCGGACGGATCACTCTGCCTGACCGGAAGCAAGACCTTCGTTTGCGCCGACGGCGCCGATGGCTTTCTGGCCAGCGCCACTGGGAGTGACGGACCCGCGCTGTACTATGTGGCGCGCCATGCTCCCGGTTGCAGCCTCTCGACGACTCAGACGGTGGACGGTCGCAAGCTTTCAACGCTGAGCCTTAAGGATACACCGGCCGATTTCATCCCGTCGCGTCAATCGTCGCGGAATGCGGTCGAAGCGCTCACCGATCTCGCACTTGATCGCCTTGTCCGCTGAATTACTTGGCGTGATGGAAAAGGCACAGGAAATCACCTTCGATTATCTGCGCATTCGCAAGCAATTCGGAAAGCCAATCGGCAGTTTCCAGGCGCTACAGCACCAGGCTGTCAACATCTACATCCGGACCGAGACGACGCGGTCGCTGCTGTATCAGGTCGCGGCAAACAACGACCCCTATCGCATCGATCCCGCCCAAGCCGTCGCCGTGAAAGCCAAGGCATCTGAAGATGCATTGTTCGTCACTCAGGCCTGCATCCAGCTTCATGGCGCGATCGGCTTCACCGACGAGCACGACATCGGCCTCTATCTCAAACGGGCCATGCTGCTGTCATCGCTGCTCGGGAACGCGGCGGCGCAGCGGCGGCGCTATGCCAAAATTGCCGGCCTGACGGTGTAGGTCCGCGAAACCGCATGGGCAGGATGTTTGCCAGCCAAGCCACGCTCGATAATCTCGGCAAGAAGCGTCATCGCGCAGCGGGAGTGATTTGCCCGCTGAACCAGGAGAAGTCATGAGCGAAGAACTAACAGTCACCTACGAACTCGAAGGCGAGATCGCCCTCGTAGGCTTAAACCGGCCAGACAAGCGCAACTGCTTCAATCCGACAGTGATGAAGCAATTGCGCGAGGCAATCGAGCGGGCCGGCGAAGAAGCCAAATGTGGCGTCATCTTCGGCCACGGCGAGAATTTCTGCGCCGGCCTTGATCTGCGGTGGGCGGCGGAAAACTGGAAGGCCGGGCGCTCGGAGCGGTTGCCGTTTCCGTTCAACCGCAACAGCTATTTCGAGGCGATGGCGCGCGGCAACATTCCGTTCGTCGCTGCACTCCACGGTGCAACGCTGGGCGGAGGGCTCGAAACCGCCGCTGCTGCGCATATCCGGGTCGCGGACGAGACAGCCTACTTCGGCCTGCCCGAGGGCACGCGCGGCATTTTCATCGGCGGCGGCGGATCGGTCCGCGTCGCAAGACTGATCGGCTTCGCCCGCATGCAGGATATGATGCTCGCCGGCCGCGTACTCAACGCCGACCAGGCGGAGCGCTACGGCATCGTGCAATATATCGTGCCGAAGGGCCAGCACGTTGCCAAGGCCAAGGAGTTGGCGCTGAAGATCTCCAAGAACGCGCCGCTATCGAATTTCGCGATCACCAACAGCCTGCCGCGCCTGCAAGATATGTCCTACGACGATGGCCTCTACTTCGAGCGTATGGTGGCGGAATACACGCGCAGCCCGGAATCGATCCAGCGGCTGAATCAGTTCCTCGACAAAACCGCGCCGCGCGTCCGGCCGGATCAAACCTAAACGCACCGATTTGAGGGAGAAATGCAATGAGTTTGCGCGACAACGCCATCGTTGCGTACGCCGAAACCAAGGTGATGAAGAAGAGCGATCGGGACGTCTGGGTCCTGGCCGGCGAAATTCTTGAATCGCTCCTCGACAAGACCGGCTTCGAGAAGAGCGAAATAGATGCGCTGGTGATGTCCGGCCTCACCGGCACCGGCGGCGCCAGCATGTTCTGGGCCCAAAGCACGTGCGACATGCTAGGTCTCGAAGTGGGATTCTGCGAGCAAGTCCATACCGGCGGTTGTTCGGCGGTGGGCGCCGTCGCGCGCGCCGCGGCGGCGATCGACGCAGGTATGTGCGAGGTCGCGCTTTGCCTTTTCGCCGACACCCATGTGCGGGAGCACAATGGCCGCAACGACCGCAATTATCGCCGCGATTGGACCGACCCTTATGGCCTGATGGGACCGCCTGGCGCGTTCGGCCTGCTGCAGCGGAGCTACGATGCAAAATATGGCGTCGATCTGCGAGCGCTGGGCAAGCTCGCGGTGACGCAGCGCAACCACGCCATCATGAACGAAAACGCCTGTGAAGAATTGCGCGTCCCGATCACCATTGAGGATTATCTGAACTCACGCATGATCGCCGATCCGATCCGGCTGCTCGACTGCGTGATGCTGGCGGATGGCGCCGCCGGCGTCATCGTCACCAGCCGGAAACGCGCCAAGGAAAAGGGACTGAACAAATACGTCATCCCGATCGGCTATGCGGAGCGTACCAACTTCCTCGGCGGCGAAAACCTGGTGGATGTGACGCGGAGCGGACACGAGGTCGCGGGCAAGAAGGCGCTAGCGGCGGCTGGCTGGAACATCAAGGATGTCCGCTCGTTCCACCCTTACGACGACTTTCTCATAGCTCTCGTCATTCAGTTCGAGGCGTTCGGCTTCTGCAAGCCTGGCGAAGGCATGGCGTTCGTCCGCGACACCGACCTCTCGTACAACGGCACGCTGCCGATGAACACTGGTGGCGGGCAGATCTCGGCCGGCCAAGCGGCCTGCTCATCGCACAATCTGATCGAGGCGGTGCGGCAACTGATGGGGGAAGCCGGCAAACGCCAAGTCAAGGACACCACCAACGCGCTCGTGACCGGCATCGGCTGGATCAACTACGGGCGCAACTGGGGCTCGAGCGCGGCGCTTGCGCTCATTCCGAACCAATAGAGGGCACCATGTCTGTCACATTAAACGATACGCTCGGCGTCAAGCGCGACATCAAACACTATGACTTCGGCATGCCCTTCTGGGAGGCAACGAAGCAAAAGAAGCTTGTGATTCAGTACTGCAAGACGGCGAAGAAATATCAGCACTTCCCCCGTCCGGTGAGCATTTTCACCGGCCGCCGCCGCGACATCGAATGGCGCGAGGTGTCGGGCAAAGGCACGGTTTTCTCCTTCACCATTGCCCATCGTGGCCCGCCGGCCTTCCAGGGCGCCGAGCCATATGCCATCGCGAGCGTCACGCTCGACGTCGGCGTGAACGTCATTGCCGATGTGGTTAACTGCACGGCCGACGAGCTGAAAGTTGGCATGAAGGTCAAGCCGTACTGGCATCCCCTCGCAAATGGCGAGCACCTCTTGATGTGGCAACCCGACAAGGACGCGGCATGAGCGGACCGGAAGATGCTCGCGGTCCGAAAGCCGTCGCGAGATTTCTGCGCCCACGCTCGGTCGCGATCATCGGAATATCAACACGAGAGGGCAGCGCCGGCCAGATCATTCTGCAATGTCTGAAGGTCAATAACTTTAAGGGCGATGTTTTTCTGGTCGGCCGGACTGCCGAGACGATCGACGGCCGCACAGTGCTGAAGAGTCCCGACGAGCTGCCGGCAGGCGTTGATCTCGCCGTATTCACATTGCCGGCCGCTGCCGTACGCGAAGCGGTAGAGGCTTGCGCACGCCGGAAGGTCGGTTCGGCGATGGTGTTCGCTGCGGGTTTCGCCGAGGTCGGCGACCATGCCACACAGGACGCCGTCACCACCGCCGCGCGCGCTGCGGGGCTCGCCGTTGTGGGACCTAACTGCCTCGGCGTCACCAATAACGTCGACGGCATGATGTTGCACATGCTGTATGCACGGGAAGCGCTGCGCGGCGTCGCGAATGGCGTCGCCTTCGTCGGCCAGAGCGGCGGCCTGCTCGGTCATTTCCAGCGCGCTACCGACGGTCGCGGCATTCCCCTCTCCTACGTCATCTCGACCGGCAACGAGGCCGGCCTCGAAACCACCGACTTCCTTGAATTTCTTGTCGATGATCGCTCCACTCGCGTGATCGCGGCCTACTGCGAAGAGATCAGGCGGCCCCAGGAGTTTCTTGCCGCCATAAGGCGCGCCCGCGCGGCCGGTAAGCCGGTTGTGTTGATGCTTGCGGGTCGCAGCGCC
This sequence comes from uncultured Alphaproteobacteria bacterium, assembly GCA_963759705.1. Lineage (GTDB taxonomy): Bacteria > Pseudomonadota > Alphaproteobacteria > Rhizobiales > Xanthobacteraceae > BOG-931. Next base: position 44,982 of record CAVXAK010000018.1, on the reverse strand, counting down.
AAGGCCCGCAAGTCGGCGCAATCGCACACCGGCGCGTTGATCGGCGACTTCGCCACGATGCGAACACAGGTCGAGGACGCCGGCGCCGTCGTCGTTTCCACGATGGACGAGACAATGGATCTTGTCGAAATCCTGCAGCGCTTTCCGACGCCGCCCGCCAAAGGGCCAGGTGTCCTCACCGCGTCGGGTGCTTACGTCGGACTGACCAACGATTTTGCCGAGGACGTTGGTCTGGACCTTCCAGAGCTGGAACCCGCGACGTTGAAAAAGATCGGCGAAGCGCTTCCCTCATACGGCAACTACGGCAACCCGCTCGACACCACGGCTGGTTTCGCGCCGTCCTTGCTTCCCGCTGTGACCAAGGCGCTCATCGACGATCCCAATGTCGGAATGCTGTTCATCTCGTTCCCGATCAGCACGGCGATCCCCGTGCGGGCCTTCAACGAGGGCATGGCGCACTCGCCCAAGCCAAAAGTGATGGTCGCGCTTGGCGACACATGGCAACTCGGCTCCGACGTGAATGAGGCGTTGAAGGAAAGTCCGGCGGTTTGCTCTCGTTCGTCTGACCGGATGCTGCGTGCCATCGCGCTCTATACCAAATACGGGCGCTCGCTTGCACGCACGCGAGTTACCGGCGCACCTGCGCCATTCACCGGACTGCCTAAGTTCGGCAAGGGTGCTCAGCCGGAATGGCTCGGCAAGAAGGTACTCGCCGCGGCAGGCATTTGCGTGCCCGACGGCGACCTCGCGCGCACGCCGGACGAAGCGGCTGCAATTGCCAAACGGATCGGCTATCCAGTGGTTCTCAAGGCGCAGGCCGCGGCGTTGTTGCACAAGACCGAAGCCGGTGGCGTCGCGCTGAACCTGAGCGAAGAGTCTGCGCTTCGCTCAGCCTGGGACATAACGATGCGGAACATCACGCGTGCCGCGCCCGATATCAGTCTCGACGGTGCGCTGGTGGAAAAAATGTCGCCGCGGGGCGTCGAACTTATGGTGGGCGCAAAACGTGATCCCGGTTGGGGTACAGTGTTGTTGCTGGGCCTCGGCGGCATCTGGGTTGAAGCGCTGGGCGACGTCCAGTTGCTCGCCGGCACTGCCGACGAGGCACAGATCCGTGACGCCCTCGGCAACCTCCGGGCAGCGAAACTCCTGGCCGGCATCCGCGGCGCGCCCCCTGCCGACGTCGGCGCGGTGGTTCAGGTCGTGCTTGCCATCGGCCGGCTGATGCAGACCGTCCCCGAATTGGCCGAGATCGACGTCAACCCGCTAATGGTGCATGGCGACGGACAGGGAGCGACAGCGCTGGACGCGTTGATCGTCACAAACTGATGATTCTGCGACAGAGCGCGAGATTTTTGTCACCGCGTAAACGCTCATCAATTCATCCTCGAATAGAATCGGAACGCCGCCCTCGACACCGAGGCAATTAGGGACCATCAAAAAGCCGGGATGTTCCTTGACGCGCGCTTCAGCTGACGACGCAGTCTCATTCGAACCCGTCTCCATGGGGCGTTAGACGCAAGTTCCCTAGTCCAAGAAACAGGAAAGTATTTTCGGCGGAACAGGCAATCGTGTACCTGGAACAGGGAATTTTGCCGAACGAGAGCAGGATGCCAAGACGTCACTGAGCGGTTTCGGCGTGACAGCGAGGCAATGCTTGCGGACCGCTTAGCGCGGCTGCGACCAAACATTGACCAGTGCCGGTTGGCCGGATTTGACGACGGCGACCGCTCCCTTGATCGCAGGGCCGAGATCGGCCGGATCGACGATCGGGCCTTTCGCCCACCATCCCATCGACTGCGCAAGCTTGTGGTACTCGATGTCGGGATTCATGATGCTGGTGCCGATGGGTCCAAGATCGTTGCCGATATTCGCCACGCGGTTACGGAAATTCGCCAGTCGCTGCACGTGCATCGCCTCCTGGTGATAGCCTCGGTTGTTGTGAATGATGCTGAGCAGCGGAATCTTGTGCCGGGCTGCGGTCCACAACACGCCCGGCGCGTACATGAGGTCGCCATCGGACTGGATCGCGACCGAAAACCGGCCCTCGTCGCGGTTGGCGAGCGCGCCGCCGACGGAGGCCGCCGCGCCCCAGCCGACACCGTAGCCGCCCGATGTCCCCGTCCAGTGGTAGTGCTTGTCCATCGGCCACAGCCGCAGCGGCCAGCCGCTGATAGTCGCGTGTGATGGAACCAGCGACCAGTCGAGGTCCTTGATCTGCGCATACAGTTCCATGCACATTCGTGCGGTGCTGATCGGGCTTGCATCCCACGCGATGGCAGCCGCCTGTTTGGTAGCCGCGCGGCCCTTTTCGTGATCCTTTCGGACCGAGTCGCCGCGCTGGGTGATGGAATTCTTACGCTCGGCGGAGAGCGCCGATTTCACGGCTTCGATCAGCGACGGCAGCGTTGCCTCAACGTCGCCGACGATCGGAACGTCGACGCTCTGGAAACGTTCGAATTCCTGGTAGTTGGATTTCGTTATCAACTGCGACGTGCTGATGCTGATCAGCTTGGTGCCCGGCTTGATACGCGAAGAGACGGTGCCAACGCCTTCGGTGTTGTTGTCGACGAACTTGTTCACCGTCGCCCAGTAATCGGTCAGTTCCAGACCAAGGACCACGTCCGCCTGCCCAACAACGCTTGCCGGCCGGCCGAGGTAGTGGGTGGTCGGGAAGTTCAGCCGTGCGCTCTGGCGAACCACCGGCGCCTGCAACAGTTCGGCAAGCTGCACCATCAGATTGATGCCGTTGTCTGTGTTGACCGCGCGGTCAGCGACGATCACCGGATGCTCCGCGTTGACCAGGAGCCGCGCTGCTTCGCGGACAGCGCTCAATTCGCCCGCCGGAGGCGCGGTCGGTACAAATTTCGGAATGTAGAGCGCCTGCCCGTAATCCCTGATCGGCTCCTGCGCTAGCCCGCCGTCAAGCGAGATGGCGACGGGCCCGCAAGGCGGTGTCGTGGCGATCTGATAGGCGCGCACGAATGACTGGGCAAAGTGCTGCGCCGAAACCGGTGTGTCGTCCCATTTGGTATAGTCGCGCACAATCGCGTTGATGTCCTGTGCCGAATGAACGGTCGGCACGCCTGGGGCCCGATGCGCGGCGTCAAGATCGTTGCCGTTGACTACAATTACAGGCACGCGATCGCAAAACGCATTGTAGATGTTCATGGTGGCGTGCATCAGGCCGACTGTGCCGTGGCACAACGTCATCAGCGGCTTGTTGGCGATCTTGTAGTAGCCGTGCGCCACGCCGACAGCGGACTCCTCATGCATGCAAGTGAGGAATTCCGGCATCGTGTTCTTGCCATAGTCGATCAGGGATTCGTGGATGGCGCGGTAGCTCGAAGCGGGATTGGCGGGCAGATATTTGATGTCGAGTGTCTTAATAACATCGACCATGAAGTCGGAACACGGCCGACCTTCTGTGGAATAGGGAGGAACGTCCGGCTCGCCGGCTTCGACAGCGGCTACATGGGCATTTGGCGGCAACGCCGACGGCAACCGCTTCGGTGCGTCGGGCGCAGCCGTCGTCGCCGCGTTCGCGACCGGTGCCGTCACTGCCCTCGCGGCACCCGCAACGGCCACGCTGGCTAGGAAATTGCGGCGGTTCACCTTCGGGCTCGACTTCTTCTTTGGCATTTGCTCTCCCCCTCGCATGACCACTGGGGTCTCGCCGGAAATTGCGTCAATCACGGGCCCCGAGGTTATCTTCAAGCTTAAAGTTTAACACGCCCGGATGTGAAGAACGACAGCAATTATCGCTAGTGCGCCGAGCAGAGGTCGTGGCTCCTTGTCGAAAGGTCACGTCACGACTTCTATCCATTGAATAATGATTGTTGCGTCCTGCACGCTCGGCTTAGTTGGGTCAATGGTTGTCGGAACGGCTCGGCCACATAGGCTACCCGTAGCCGATCGAGGCGTGTATTGGTGGAGTTCAATGGCTTCGCTCCGGCCGAACCGAATTGGTCCTACGCATCGAGCGCGTGTTTCGGATACGTCTCCCGGTCTGGTCGAGCCCGGCACCGTGCCAAAAACGTCGAGCGGCAAAATTCGTCGGGCCGCCGCCAAAGAGCACTATCTCGGTCAACAACTCCATCTACCGAGGCGGGCGCTACGCTGGCAGATAACGCGCTTGTGGCTCGCGGGTATCGGCGGGCGGCTGATGCGACTGCACCGGACGGCTCACGAATATCTTTATGCCGCCTGGTGGTGGACGGTCCTGGCGATTTGCGTTGCGGTGGGAGCGGTCGCCCTCCTGCTGCTTCCGCGCCGGAAATGGCGCTGGGCCGCGGTGCGGGCGCTGGCACGAGCAGCTCTTGTTGCAATGGGCGTTCCGCTCACCGTCAAAGGCGTCGAGCGGCTGCCGAAGCAGCGTGCGGTCATTGCGTTCAATCACGCCAGCTATGTCGATGCGATCGTCGTTGCAGCAGTGCTGCCCGGAGAACCGGCCTATCTGGTCAAAAGCGAACTTTCGAGCGAGCTATTCGCCGGTCCGCTGTTGCGTCGATTGGGGGTGCTGTTCGTCGACCGTTACGACTTGACCGGCGGCCTTGCCGATACGGCGGCCGCGACCACGCTCGCCCGGGAGGGCCGAATCCTGGTCATTTTCCCGGAGGGTACATTTACCCGGCAATCGGGACTTCTGGAATTTTTTACGGGGGCGTTCAAGATCGCGAGCGAAGCCAACCTCCCCGTCTATCCCGGCGTCTTGCGCGGCACCCGATCGATGCTCCGCAGCGACCAGTGGTTTCCGCGCTGGAGCCGCCTCGATGTTGAAATCCTCGACGCATTCGCTCCCTATGGAACCGACTTTGCATCGGTGCTGCGATTGCGCGACGCAGTTCGCGGCGCTGTCCTGGCTCATTGCGGGGAGCCGGACCTGCGGGAGCTGGTGAAGCCAAACCGCCCGCAATGAACGCGTCACAAACGAACTCGGTCGCGCCCGCGGTTTCCCGTCAACCGTCGTCCTTCTCCGCGCGTTGACGCTCTTCTCGCTCGCGCAGATAGTCGTCGCTGGTGCGCACCACGGGCCGTGGCGGCGCGTCGTGGGGATCGAAACTATCCTCTGTCACGGCCGCAACTCGGCAGTCCTCGCACATCTTGAGCGTGTCGAGCCGCTTCGAGCCTGGCGAGTACATCCAGTGCTGGCCCGCGATCTTTCCTATCACGCGCTCGATCGTGCTCTTGACGCCGAACGGCTTGCCGCAGCGGATACAGTGAAATGGCGCTTCTTCCTTGAGCACGATAGTCCGAGCGGTTGCGGCGCGGAAATCGAGCTGCGGCTTCAAAGTCATCACTTTCTCCGGACAGGTCGCCTTGCACAGCCCGCACTGCACGCAGGCATCCTCGGTGAAGCGCAGCATCGGGCGTTCGGGATCATCACCCAGCGCTCCAGTTGGGCAGGCGGCGACGCACGCGAGGCAAAGCGTGCATCCGGCAACGTCGATCTCGACTGCGCCGAACGGCGCACCTTCGGACAGCGCGACAACGTCGGCCGGGGTCGGAGCTACGCCATGCAATTCGCGCAAAGCGTGCCGCAACACTTCGCGCTTTGGTCCTGTCGGCAAGAAGCTCGCTGGCCGGGGCAAGGGTGGGTGTTCTTCGATCGCCTGCAGCGCCGCGCCAAGTGTGTCGGGATCGTCAGTCTCAATAATAGCCGCTGCGCCAAAGCCAAGTGCCGCGAGAATTGGTTCGACGAGCGCCATGGTTTTGGTCAAACCAGCGATGTCGTGGCGCGGCTTGGCCCGCAGGAGCAACCGCACGGCGCTCGCCCCATAGGCAAATGCCGCCGCGATGGTTTCGAGCCCGACCTGAGTTACTTCGTTGACGACTAGCGGCAGCACGTTCGCCGGCAGGCCGTCACCGTGCCGCGCGAGCGCATCGATCAGTGCGCCGCCGTGTTCGTCGTCGTGAAACAGCACGATCGGATGCTGGCCACCAGCATCACGGTAGACCGTCAAGAGCGTGCGGAGCTTGCGCATCAGCGCATCGGCTGGCGGTAGTGAATAGGCGGCCGCGCCGGTCGGGCATGCGGTAGCGCAGTGACCGCAACCCGCGCAAATGTTGGCATCGATAGCGACCTGATCGCCTGCCGGCTCGATCGCGCCGGTCGGACAAAGATCGAGGCACCTTCGGCAGCCGACGATCCGCGAACGCGAATGCGCACAGAGTTCGGCGTTGAACGCGATGTAGCGCGGCTTGTCGAAAGTGCCGACGAGATCGCGCGCCTTGATAACCGCACGAAGGACTGCGGCCGGGTCGCGCGGATCCGCGCGCAAATAGCCGTCGCGCAGATCGTGCGCCGAGAACAACGGCGCTCCGGCTGAGAGGTCCAGTATGACGTCGCAGTGCGATACCGCGCCGTCGCGCCCGGGCGCAAAGGCGAGCGCGGCGCGCGAGGACGGCGCTGCGTTGGCAAAATCGTCGACCACGATCTCGAATTGGCCGAGATGGCCTTTTGCCGAGCGGATCGTGCCCTTCACGATGGGGAATTCGTTGACGCGGACCGGCTCGATCGCGGTGGGTTTCGTGATCATTACGGTGACGTCGAGATGCTCCTTGAGCAGGTGCCCGGCCTCGATCGCCTGCTCGTCGCAGCCGTAAATCAAAACTACGCCTTCGCTGGTGAGCGTCACGACCGGAGCAATGGGTGTCGGCACGGCGGCGGCCGCAAGCAACGCGGCAATCTTCGGGCTGGCCTCAGCACCCTGTGATGACCAGCCAGCAGTTTCGCGCACGTTCACGAAGAACAGATCTGTTTGTTTGTTGCCCTCTTGCGCTACCTCGGAGAATAGCGGCGCTTCCTGTGTGCAGCCAACGGTCAGTGATGCACCTGCCGCGACGGCAGCGCGAAAGCGCTCGATCTCAGCACGGCACAGCTGGCCCGCGGTTTCGATCTTTGCACTGCAGCAGGCGCGCCGCACTGCTCCGGCATCGAGCGGTATCGTATCGTCGCACGAGCAGAGAAAGATGGTGGACGGACGATCGGCCATGTTGTCCTAAGTGTCGCGCCACGCGCTGTTTATTTGTCCGGGCTGGCCATGCTGCATGACACGTTATAGTTATAACAAGTCGAGAGTACGAGTCCGAGGACCGATATGCCGCTCGATGCTGGGTGCCGCGTGAATGCGCCGTTCGCGCCCGCCCTCGATCTGCCGCCGCCATTTCGCCCCGTGGCGCTGCGCGAGGTCGGAGACGCGTTCGCGCATGCAACCCGGATCGCCGCCGAGGCGGGCGCGGGAACACTGGTTCATGTCGGCCGCTTCGATCTCGCTGAGTTTGCAGTCGTGCTGGAGCCCGAGGAACCGCTACGCACCGCGCGGCGAGCCCTTTATGCCGGGCTCACTGCACTTGCTGACGCGCTTGCTGCGCAGGCGCCGCCAGAAAAGCCGATTAGCTTCGACTGGCCTGACGCCATCCGCGTCGATGGCGGACTGGCCGGTGGCGCACGCATCGCCTGGCCGACGGATGCCGACGAAGATGCGCCGCCGCTGTGGCTCGTATTTGGTGCAATGATCCGTACCGCCGCCGTGGGCGAGCAAGAACCGGGGCTGCACCCGCTCGCGGCGACGCTCGACGCAGAAGGCTTTGATCTCGGATCGGGACGATTGCTCGAAAGCTTCGCACGCCATCTCATGTCCACTGTCGATACCTGGCAGCAGGAGGGCTTCGCTGAAGTGGCCACGAGTTATTTGGCGCGTCTTTCGCCAGGAAGGGACACGTGCCTGAACATCGACGGCAATGGTGATCTCCTGGTACGCCGCCACGACAAGACATTGATTGAGCGGTGGCCACTCGCGTCCGCCCTGAAAACGCCGTCGTGGTTCGATCCTGCGACAGGAGGCCCGATCCTGTGAGCGCGCCGTGAAGGATTTCTGGTTATCCTGCGGCCATCACCTGCTCGACCGTGATGAGGCCGGCCAATTGCGCGTAACGGACGAATTCATGAAGGTGTATCTGGCGCGCCCGGAACTTGCGCCACCGCCCGACGCCTGCCTTCTAGAACGCACGCTGCACTCCACACTACTGTCTAATCCATGGCGGCCCGTTGCGGTGGCAGAAATCGAAGCCATTGCAGAACCCGACGCGCGTGAGAACTGGCAATTCATGATTGCTCTTCGCGATCATCTGGCGGCCCGCCGCACGCTCGAAGCGACGTATGTTGCGTTAGTGCGCGAGAGCGTCCAAGTTCCGCCGATCTTTCTCGATCAGCTCGCCCATCTCATCCTGCGCAACGCGCTCGATCAATGCGATGACGCGTACATGCTCCGCGCAGCCGAATTGTTTTTCCGTCCCCAGCGCGTCGCCGCGCACGATGGCTCGTTGCTTGCCGCCGATCAGGAACAGATCGAGGCCAACGCGCCCGTTTCGCCGCTTGCCGCAATGTTTGGAATGCCGGTCAGTTCAGGCGTCGAAGTGCTCTCCGATGCTAATGCCTCATCCTATTGGGAGCGCAGTGACCGCTTCGATCTGGCGCTCGATCTGACTTCGGGGCGTCGCGGCCTGGCCGCCCTTGGCACCGTGACCGCTCGCTGGCTGAAACATCTGCTCGATATCGACGTTATGGTCGAGCCGCTCAGCGAACTGCGCGATGTCGCGCTGACGTGGTATGTTGGCTTCGACGCCGAAGGGACCAAGATCGGCGATGCACTCTGGAGCGGCGCAAAGATCGATGATGCGACGCAATCGAGAGTCGTCGGACTCTATCGGCTGACCTTTCGCGACACAGCTGCTGTTATCGGGCAGATGGCCAACGAGGCGGTCTATCTCATTCTTGCTATGGCACCGAACGGAGTCCTTCGTGTGAAGCCGCAGAACCTGTTGATGGGGCTGCCTGTTCGTCCTGTGGAGGCTGTGACGTGAGCCGGGTCCGGCTGCTGGCCACGAATTCCCGTCGGCATCGTGATCGAGCGGCGCAAAGCGAAGAGCGCGTGGTCGGATTTTGTCTGGCGCCCGGTCGCGGTGCTGCCGGGCGTACCGGATACGGCGCCCTGGACCGCGCTGGATGGCGATGCCGACCGCACCAATTTCTACGGCGGTGCCGCCGATATTGCATTGTATCGCTCCGACACCTCCGGCTATCGCGACAATCTGGCAACGGGAACCGCGTTGTTGTGGGTCGTGCTGAAGCCAACCGGTCGCGAGCCACCCTACGAGATTGCCGCCGTGACTGCCGAGCCGAGTGAAGGCGAAGCCTTCACCGAGAGCGGAACCAATCTTGTCGAAGCTTTGCCAATGCCCGAGCCGGTGCGCGCGGCCGTTGCCGGATTCGTCGCCGAGCACCATGCCGAACATCCGTTCGTCAAACGGCAACGCGATCGCGTCAATCCTGAAGCGATGGCACGCCGCGCGCCAGCAAAGGATCGCGAATGAGCGACCCCGAAGATTCTGCGAAGAATTTTCTGCGTCGATGGTCACAGCGCAAGCGTGCGGCTGAAGAGCATGCGCTCGACGGCGCCGACTCGCCTCCTGAAGACAACGAGGCCGTCGCGGGAGCGGCGACTCAAAGCGAAGCCGTCATGCCGGCGTTCGATCCCAGCGCACTGCCGCCGATCAAATCGATCACCTCGACGGGTGACATCCGTGCATTTCTCGCACCCGGTGTTCCGGAGGAACTCACGCGTGCGGCGCTTCGACGCGCATGGGTAGCCGATCCCACGATTCGCGACTTCATCGGTATCGCCGAAAACCAGTGGGACTTCGCCAAGCCCGACAGCGTGCCGGGTTTTGGATCGCTTGAACTCACACCAGAACTGCTGCGCATGGTAACTGCACTCGTCGGCGACGCGCCGGAACAAGCCGCGCCGCCGCGGCACGCCGCGGAACGGTCAGACGAAATTGCTGAAATATCAGCGGAACCGGCAGCGGCCGCGTTGGCGCTCGTATCCGGGCGGGGTGCCGAAGAGGTCGATCGATCACACGCAGCCAGCGACCCGGCCTCGTCTCTCGAAAACTCTCCAAATTCCGTGAAAGAGCTCTCGCCCACCTGTAACAATGATGCTGCGATGCAAAAAAGCAACCCGATCGCTGGGAGTCCACGATCGGCCCATCGCAAGCATGGCGGAGCAGTACCAAAGTAGCGTTCACTCATAGCCTTAGGCTATTGACCCTTATTCAGGTGGCGGCCTAGCTTTTGAACAGGCCCGCATCATCGGAATAATTCCAAAAAGACCATGCGCGACCCGGGACTTGACCAAGCAATTCGTGCTGCTGGCGGCGTCGGTGCGCTTGCTCGAAAAATTGGTATTTCGCAGCCCTCATTATCGAACTGGAGCCGTGTTCCAGCCGAGCGCGTGTTGTCAGTCGAGAGTCTCACCGGAATAGACCGCGCGACACTGCGCCCCGATCTTTACGGTGAACCCGACGTCGGGACAGTCGACGAGACCGATGCGGCCCGCGCGCGACAATATGCACTGCTCTCCGCGTTGCTTCGACGCGCTCCCAACTCGGGGCTGCTGGCCAGGCTTGCCGCATTGCGTGGCGATGCTTCGCCGCTCGGCGTCTCCCACGTGGCGCTCGCCGAGGCTGCAGCCGCGACAAGTGTCGAGCGCGTCGAGCGGGAGTTCTTCGATCTGTTCATCGGCATCGGCCGCGGCGAGCTGTTGCCGTACGGGTCGTACTATCTCACCGGATTCCTGAACGAACGTCCGCTGGCGCGCTTGCGCGACGACCTCGCGCGTTTAGACATCGCGCGCGCCGAGGGCGAAACTGAGCCGGAAGATCACGCCGCGCTGCTGTGTGAGATCATGGTGGGCCTGACGAGTGGACATTTTGGCTGTCCGGCTGGGACAGACCGCGATTTCTTTCACAGGCATCTGTCGCCGTGGATTGGCCGTTTCTTCGCAGACCTTGAGCGCGCGAGGGCTGCCGAGTTCTACAGCCAAGTCGGCGCGACCGGTCGCGTGTTTGTTGAGATTGAAAGCGAGGCCTTCGCGCTGGCGTCGTCGTGACGACGCGGGCGCAGCTCGCGGCAGCCGGGCAGACAATTCGGCCCCGACGGGTAAGTCAAGGAGCGAGCGCAATGAAGACGATAAACAAGGTTGGACGGCGCGACTTCCTTCGTGCGCTTGGCGCCGGTGCAGGCGTTGCAGTCACCGCATCGGGACCGCTCGTCGAAGAGGCGGCGGCCGACAGCGAGTCCAACGATGAAAAGCGCAAGGCACGCTACAAAGCGGATTTGCCGGACGTTCAGTCCTATTACCGCGTCAATCGTTATCCTGCGAAGTGAGGAGGTTGCCGTGCTGATTAAAAGGACCGACCGTCAGCCTCATCACGGCAACCTCGTCGCCGCGTCACCTCAACCGGAGAGCGGTCTCGACCGCCGCACGTTCCTGCGCCGCTCCGGCCTTGCCGCCGGCAGCCTTGCGACACTCGGAGTGGTGCAGCTTGGCTCAGTGCGCAAAGTGGAGGCCGGGCCGCCGCCACCCGCCGGCGCAAAAGTTACTGTCCGCAAGAGCGTCTGCACGCATTGCGCCGTCGGGTGCACGGTGACGGCGGAAGTCGCCAACGACGTATGGATCGGTCAGGAGCCGAGTTGGGACAGCCCCATCAACCGCGGGTCGCACTGCGCCAAGGGCGCGTCCGTACGCGAATTGGTCAGCGGTGAACGCCGCTTGAAATACCCGACGAAACTCGTCGGCGGGCAATGGACGCGCGTGAGCTGGGATCAGGCGATCAGCGAGATCGGCGACAAGATGATGGCGATCCGCTCGCAGTCCGGACCGGATTCCGTCTATTTGCTCGGCTCCGCCAAGATGACCAACGAGGGCGCCTATCTGTTCCGAAAATTCGGCGCGTTCTGGGGCACCAACAATACGGATCACCAAGCGCGCATATGTCATTCGACCACAGTCACTGGCGTAGCCAATACCTGGGGCTACGGCGCCATGACCAACAGCTTCAATGACATCCGCAACGCCAAGACGATGATCATCTGGGGCGGCAACCCTGCGGAGGCGCACCCGGTATCGCTACAGCATCTGCTTGAAGGCGCCGAATTGAACCGATCGAACTTCATCGTGGTCGATCCGCGGCTGACACGAACGGCGGCGCATGCGACCGAATATGTCAGGCTGCGTCCCGGGACGGATATTCCGGTCCTCTACGGCATGATGTGGCACATCATCCAGAACGGTTGGGAAGATAAGGAGTTCATCCGGCAACGCGTCTACGGTTTCGACGATGTCCGCAAGGAAATTGAAAAGTGGACGCCGGAAGAAGTCGAGCGGGTCAGCGGCGTCCCTGGCGAACAACTCAAGCGCGTCGCGCAGATGTTCGCGACTGAAAAGCCGGCGACGCTAATCTGGTGCATGGGTCAGACCCAGCACACGGTCGGCACCGCAAATGTGCGCGCGAGCTGCATAGCGCTTCTCCTCACTGGCAATGTGGGCGGACCCGGCATGGGCGCCAACATCTTCCGTGGCCATGACAACGTGCAGGGCGCGACAGACGTCGGCCTCGATACCGTGACTCTGCCGTTTTACTACGGCCTCGCCGAGGGCGCGTGGAAGCATTGGGCGCGGGTATGGGACGTGGACTATGACTGGCTGCAGTCTCGTTTTGACTCCAAGAAAATCATGGAGACATCTGGCATCCCGCTGACGCGCTGGTTCGATGCCGTGCTGCTGCCGAAGAATCAGGTCGATCAGAAAGACAACGTGCGGGCCATGTTTGTGGAAGGACACGCCAGCAACAGCATCACGCGCATTCCGGAATCCATGAAGGCATTCGCCAAACTCGACCTTCTGGTGGTTGCGGATCCGCATCCGACGACATGGGCCTCACTGTCGATCGAAGCCGGGCGCAAGGACGGCACCTATCTGCTGCCGGTCTGCACGCAGTTCGAGAGCTCGGGCTCCCGCGTCGCATCCAATCGTTCCCTGCAATGGGGCGAACAAATTGTGAAGCCGATCTTCGAGTCGAAGGACGACTACCAAGTCCTCTACCTGATGGCGAACAAACTCGGTTTTGCCGACAAGCTGTTCAAGAACATCGAGGTCGAAGGCGACCGCCCCGTTCCCGAAGATATCCTACGCGAAATAAATCGCGGTAGCTGGTCGACTGGCTATTGCGGCCAGTCGCCAGAGCGGCTGAAGCTCCACATGGCGAACCAGAAAGATTTCGATCTGGTCACCATGAGAGCCACGTCGGGACCGGCAAAAGGTGACTATTACGGATTGCCGTGGCCGTGCTGGGGGAAACCGGAGATCAAGCATCCCGGCACTCCCCTGCTCTACAATACAAACCTAAACGTCATGGACGGCGGCGGCACCTTCCGCGCCCGCTTCGGTGTCGAACGCGATGGCGTCAACCTGCTCGCCGAGGGCTCCTATTCGAAGGACTCGGAGATCAAGGACGGCTATCCCGAATTCACGTACGCGGTTCTCAAGAAGCTGGGTTGGGATGGGGACCTGAGCCCGGACGAGGTGGCCGTGATCCAAAAAATTGGCGGACCTAATCCCGATACGGTCTCTTGGTCGACCGATCTTTCGGGCGGCATCCAGCGCGTGGCGCTCAAACACGGCTGCGTGCCATACGGCAACGCCAAGGCGCGCATGAATGCCTTCGGCCTGCCGGACCCGATCCCGGTGCATCGCGAGCCGATCTATTCGCCAAGCGTTGAGCTGGTCGCCAAATATCCGACCTTGCCGAGCGCCAAGCAGTTCCGCCTCCCGAATGTCGGCTTCGATGTGCAGAAGGCTGCCGTCGACAAAGGCATAGCCAAGAGTTTTCCGATCATCTTCACATCAGGCCGTTTGGTCGAATACGAGGGGGGCGGCGAGGAGACGCGTTCCAACAAGTGGCTCGCCGAACTGCAGCAGGACATGTTCGTCGAGATCAATCCGTCCGATGCCGCGGAGCGTGGTATCAAGGACGGCGCGTGGGTCTGGGTAACGGGAGCCGAAAACGGCTCAAAGGCCAAAGTGAAGGCTCTGGTCACTGAGCGCGTCGGCAAGGGTGTCGCCTGGATGCCGTTCCACTTCGGTGGCTGGTTCGAGGGCAACGATCTGCGCTCACGATACCCGGCAGGCCTCGATCCGATCGTGCTCGGGGAGAGCGCAAACACCATCACGACTTACGGTTACGACCCGGCCACGGGGATGCAGGAGCCGAAAGCCACGCTCTGCCAAATCAGCGCGGCGTAAGGAGGCAACATGGCGCGAATGAAATTCCTCTGTGACGCCGACCGCTGCATCGAGTGCAACGCCTGTGTCACCGCGTGTAAGAACGAAAATGAAGTGCCGTGGGGTATCAACCGGCGGCGTGTCGTCACCATCAACGATGGCAAACCCGGCGAGCGCTCAGTCTCGATGGCCTGCATGCACTGCACCGACGCACCGTGCGCGGCGGTTTGTCCTGTGAGTTGCTTCTACACCACGGTCGACGGGGTCGTACTGCACTCCAAGGATCTGTGCATCGGCTGCGGCTATTGTTTCTACGCCTGTCCGTTTGGCGCCCCGCAATATCCACGCGTCGGCAATTTTGGCTCACGCGGCAAGATGGACAAATGCACCTACTGCACGGGCGGGCCCGAGGCCGACAACTCGCCGATCGAATACGAGAAATACGGCGCGAACCGATTGGCCGAAGGTAAGCTGCCGTTGTGCGCGGAAATGTGCTCGACGAAGTCTCTGCTCGCGGGCGACAGCGACATCATCGCGCAAATTTACAAAGACCGTGTCGCCAAGCGCGGTTATGGCTCCGGCGCGTGGGGATGGCAGACCGCCTACCAAGAGACCATTGCGACCTGAGGCCAAGGCCGCAACGCCGCAGCACGCGGTCACGCGCCGCGACGATCAAGGGAGATAAACCCATGGCGATGATCTGCTCACGTGTCCGGCTGGTCGTTGCTGCGATTGCGTTGCTCATCCTCGCTGCTGCCGCAGCGCCTGCTTCGGCCCAACAGCCAAGTTCGGTCGAACCGAACGCTAATGCGGTCAAAGAGCAACAATTGCTGCAAAAATTTGACCGTATCCAAGGCCTCGGCACCATTCCGGACACCAAGTCTTATGTCATCGAGCAGCCGATGGGGCGCGTATGGCGCCAATTCCATGAAGTGTGGTTACACTGGATCGGCGGCGTCGCCGTCCTTGGTATGCTCGCATTATTGATTGTGTTTTATCTGATACGCGGCATGGTGAAGATCACGTCCGGTCGCTCCGGAATCAACATCGTGCGCTTTAATTCCTTCGAGCGCTTCGTGCACTGGATGACGGCGACGTCTTTCATCGTCCTGGCATTGTCGGGCCTCAACATCACCTTTGGTAAGGACGTGCTGCTACCGCTGATCGGGCCAAGTGCGTTCTCGACCTGGTCGCGGGCAGCGAAATACGCGCACAATTTCATCAGCTTTCCCTTCACTCTCGGCGTCCTTCTTATCTTTCTCATGTGGCTCTCCGGCAATATCCCCAACCGCGTGGACATCGAGTGGCTTAAGCGCGGCGGCGGCATTGTCGGGCATGATCATCCGCCGGCCTACCGCTTCAACGCTGGCCAAAAGGCCGTCTACTGGATCGTGGTGCTCGGTGGCACAGCAGTCGCGATCAGCGGCTATCTCTTGTTGTTTCCGTTCTACGCGACGAACATTGCCGGCATGCAACTTGCTCAGGTGGTACACGGAGTTGTTGCGGTGTTGTTTGTCGCCGTAATGCTCGCCCACATCTACATCGGTACGATCGGCATGGAAGGGGCGTTCGAAGCCATGGGCCAAGGGACCGTGGACCTCAATTGGGCAAAGGAACACCACAGCTTGTGGCTTGAAGAAGAAAATGCCCACATCGGACCCGACGAGCTGCAGCGTCAGCCATCCGCGACCCCTGCGGAGTGAAGCGCGTGGTAGATTTGCGCGCCGGCAAAGCTGCCTCGGATTGACGCCGATTCCGTTACCCGCACAGTCGGCGCTGAACGTCGTTAGCCTACTGTGAATCCGAGCAGACCGCGGGTTCTCCGTCCGGAGCACCGAAGTCGACAAAAATCCACTGCGAAGCTGTGCGCACATCGCACTCTTCGGCCATCTCGGCGGGTGCTGCGGGAATATTCATCGCTGTCTTTGTTGCCGGACCGCTCGTACCGGCGCGGCGAAACACGGATCGCCAAGTCCATCGGGTATTGATACGCGCGCCGTCAGTCGTGTAGGCGACCCCAGTCGGCTTTTGCATGGCGTTGAGCGAGAAATAGCCGCCAGCGCCAATCACAATGATTGAAAGGCATGCTGCTAAAAATGCCCGCATGACCAAACCCTCCGATGTGACCCTTTTTCGGTTACGGTGATTATGGCTCCAAGCGCGTTCGGAGCAAGAGGCACAACGAACGCTTGCGGCTACAGTTCCGTATGTCACGGTGCCCGAGCGGAGAAGCAGGAGTTCAATTTTCTTCGATAACTTGACGGAAACACCGTGATGGCGGAAAATCAAAAAAATATTTCGGCACTTGAAGGTTACGCACCTGAGTGTCATGGGGGGATCGAAGATGTACCGTTATCCGATCGGGCGTCATGTTTTTCGCCGATCGTTGTTCGGCAAATGCCTTTGATCCCTGGCGCTCGCCGACCTTTATCCGGCGAATTCGATTCTCCCGACCAAACGCCATGAGCATGCGCAATACTCTGATTGGAAGCCCGATCGAGCGGATGGAAGACGTTCGCTTCCTTCGCGGCGGGGAGAATATGTCGATGACGTGGTGCGTCCGGGTCTGTTGCACGCCGCGATCCTTCGAAGCCCGGTAGCGCACGGCCGCATCCGTAAAATTGATATTAGCTCGGCGCTGGCGTTGCCGGGCGTGCATGCCGTGCTGACAGCGGCGGATTTCGGCGCCGCCGTTCCGACGATTCCTCTGCGGCAGGAACCTCTGCCGGCGTTTCGTCCCTATGAGCAGCCGGTCATCGCCATTGATCGAGTCCGCTATGTCGGAGAACCGCTCGCGGTCGTGATTGCAGATGGTGCCGGTGTTGCTGAGGATGCGCTCGAAAGTGTCGTTCTCGACATCGAACATCTCTCCGCCGTGACGAGTCGGGAGGCGGCGGCAAGCGACAAGGTTCTTTTGTTTGATGGGACTACGAGCAACCGGCCGATCACGTTGACTGCGGTTTGCGGAGACGCCGACGCCGCATTCCGCGAGGCGGATTACATCCGACGCGAGCACTTTGTCATACAGCGGCATAGCGCAATCCCCATGGAGCCAAGGGGCTTGGTGGCCGAATGGCATGGCGGGACTGGGCGGTTGACGGTATGGGGCGCGAGCAAGGTGCCGTTCGCAATCCGCCGCGTGTTGGCGAAGCACATGGGATTGCCGGTCGACGCCATTCGGATGGTGGAGAACGATACCGGCGGCAGTTTCGGGGTCCGCGGAGAATACTATCCGGAGGATTGCCTGATCCCTTTTGCCGCACGCCTCACTGGGCGACCGGTCAAATGGATTGAGGATCGGAGAGAGCATTTCGTCTCCACCAATCATGCGCGTGACATGGCATGCGATGTCGAAATCGCTTGTCGGCGTGACGGAATGGTCCTCGCCATGCGCGGTCATGCCTACGCGGATATCGGAGCCTATATCCGCACCAATGCGGTCACGGCACCCCGCAACGTCGCCCAGGTTATTTCCGGGCCCTACAGCGTTCCTAACATTCACTTCGATGCGTCGATGCTGGTGACGAATAAAACTCCGGCCGGTACTTATCGGGGCCCGGGCCGGTTCGAGGCGGACTACTGCCGCGAGAGGCTCTTCGACATGGCCGCACATGACCTGGGCATTGACCGGTTAGAATTCCGGCGGCGCAATCTCATTTCTGTTGCGCAGATGCCTTACGAGCTTCCTGTGATCCTGCCGTACAATTCCGGCACGTCGTGCGACAGCGGCGATTACCTCTCTACATTCGATCGCTGTCTAGAGGAGTTCGGCTGGAATGAAAAAGTGAGGCTCGAGGGCCGACTGATCAACGGCCGCTATCACGGGCTTGGGGTGGGCTGCTACATCGAAAGCGGAGCGTCCGGCCCCAAGGAGAACGCGCGACTGGAACTGAATAACGACGGCTCCGTGTCCGTGTTCGTGGGATCGTCAGCCGTCGGGCAAGGGCTTGAGACGGCGTTCGCCCAAATCGCCGCTGACGCGCTTGAGTTGCCTCTCGATCAAGTCCGCGGGGTCTATCATGGCTCTACCGATTATCTCGCGGAGGGGTACGGCACCTATGGATCGCGCACCGTGGTGATGGGGGGATCGGCGATCCTCGATGCGGCAAAAAAGCTGCAGCGCGCCATTCAGGAAGTCGCAGCCCGCCGGTTCGCATGTGACTTAGAAGCCGTTACGGTCGCCGAAGGCAAAGCCCAGGCGACGGACGGCCGCACGCTCACGTTCACGCAGATTGCCGCCGAGAACTTGAGTGCCGAAGGCGCTTACGCGAGCGACAAACGGACCTACAGCTACGGCACTCATGCGGCGCATATCGCGCTGGACCCCAAGACTGGCCACGTCCAAGTGCTGGAGTATGTTACGGTCGAAGATGTCGGACGCATCATCAACCCCGCAACGGTCCATGCCCAGACGCAAGGCGCGATCGTACAAGGGCTTGGCGGTGCCTTGCTGGAGCACCTCAAATACGACGACGACGGCCAGCTTCTGACTGCGTCCTATGCCGACTATCTCGTGCCGGCGGCCGACGATTTTCCCAAGATCAAGTCGATTGCGCTTGAAATGCATCCTTCGCCCAACAATCCGCTGGGCGCTAAGGGAGCCGCTGAAGGCGGCATCATTCCGGTTGCTGGCGTGATCGCGAATGCCGTGGCGTCTGCGCTGTTGTCGCTCGGCGTGGCACCATGTGAGCTACCGCTGTCGCCGCCCCGTCTTTGGGAACTGATCCAATCCGCTGGAGCTACGGCAGATCAACCGATCCGAGAGATGAATTGACAATGAATATTGTCGCGCCGAGAGGATCACGCCGACGCCGAACTCGACAACACATTCGACGGCGCGAGCTACGAATGTCGACATTGCTGACGAGGTCGCCAAAATGACATGGTTCACGCTGAACAATAACTTGCCTGCGAGACATTATTATTTGAGCAGCGTCGACGGCCGCTGCGCTGCAATCATTCTCGCGCTGTGGCTGGGTTCGGCGTTTCATGCCTCGGCTGACACGGTCGGCGACTTCTACCGGCAGAAGACGATCAACTTCATCACCGTTTATTCTCCCGGCGGCACCTACGATCTCTACAGCCGGTTGGTTGCCACGCACCTTCCCCAATTCATCCCGGGGAATCCGAAAATCATCGTTCAATACATGCCGGGTGCAGGTGGCCTCACCGGAGCGATTCATCTCGCGTCGCAAGCCCCTCAGGATGGCACGGAAATCGGCATGCTGGCCCGGGAAATCGCGGTCAATCAGGTCTTGCAGGTTTCAAGCGCCCCGCTTGATGCGCAAAAGTTTCAATGGATTGGCAGTGTCTCTAGCTATGCGGGCGTGATCCAAGTGGCGGGACGCACCGGCATCAAGACCGCCGACGATCTACGCAGATTCCCGGTAGTCATCGGGTCATGGGGTTTTGAAACGTCAAGCTATACCATTCCGGTGTTACTCAACGCGCTCGCCGGCACGAAATTCAAGGTTGTGACAGGCTATCGGGGTGCGGCGGAGGTCGATCTGGCTATCGAAAAAGGCGAGGTCGATGGCCGTATTTCGTCATGGTCGAACCTCAAGCTGAAGAACGCTGCACAGATTGACGAAGGCAAAATTGTCGTCGTGATGCAGAGCGGACTAAAACGGCATCCGGATTTGCCCAAGGTTCCTCTTGTCAGCGAGTTGGCGACTACCCAACAGGGCCGTCGCATTCTTGAATTCATCGATTCCGATTCTGCGATAGGCTGGAGTGTCACGGCTCCGCCCGGAGTGCCGGCCGACCGCGTTGCGGTACTGCGTCACGCTTTTGACCAGATGGTCGTTGACCCAGCATTCATAGCCGATGTTCGGGCCCGGCGCCTCGACCTCGTGCCCAGCACCGGCCAGGAGATAGACGCGCTGATCAAACGCACACTTTCCACGCCACAAACTGATATTGCTTACATGCGAAGCCTGCTCGAAACGAAGAAGTAGAAGATAAGGTGTCTTTCGGCACCGCACTGGGACCATCCACGCGATTTGGGACCGCGACCAGTGCTGAAATGATTTTCAATTCGGTCGAGCGATCGGACGTCCAAAATCTTCTCCGTAGTTACCGTCTTGTCCATGGGATAAACGGGAATCACGAGGATATTTCCCGGGCCCTCGGCCAGTTCGGAGTCCTCTCGCATAAGATGACAGAGAACGGGCTGGCGCCTGCGGGTGCGGGCATCATTTTAGCTCCGCGCCGTGAGAAGCGGGTGCGGTCCACCAGCATTGCGGCTGACGCAGCACCGAATGATCAGGGATCGGCGCGAGGGAGGAAGCCATGAATGCCCCCAGAGGGACGGCACTGGCTGGCTGGGGCGGGAGGATTCGAACCTCCGAATGGCGGAATCAAAATCCGCGAAGTCCCTCCGACATGATCCGCCACAAACCGACAGAAGCCCGAAAATACAAGTGTTTCCTTGACTTGATGACGAAGCGTTCCGACATTGGATGTCACGATTGCGACCTCTGGTGATACCCCGGTGATACCCAGAACGGGGAGAAGGAAGTCGTCGAGAAGTGCGCGGAAAAATCACAAAGTCGGCTGTCGACAATCTCGCACCAAAAAACGCTATCGAGGTTGTCTTGTGGGACAGCGAAATCAAAGGCTTTGGCGTGCAGAACACGGCCCGGTGGGGCAAAGACTTACATTCTCCACTATCGAGCTGGCGCTGGACGTAATGCGCCTTTGCGTAAGCTCACAATCGGAAGGCATGGATCGCCTTGGACGCCACAGACGGCACGCGTCGAAGCCAAGCGACTTCTTGGGCTTGTTGCATCGGGCGAAGATCCAGCCCAAGCGCGGTCATCCGAGCGTCGGGCTATGACCATTGCGGAACTCAGTGACCTCTATCTGGCAGAAGGTGCGGCGCACAAGAAACCTTCTACGCTCAAGGCTGATCGTGGCCGGATAACTCATCATATCAAGCCGCTCCTTGGCCAAAATATTGGTCGAGAAGATTACGCGGGCAGACATTGAGCGGATGATGATCGATGTGAGGATACGGCGCACGGCCTCGTCCCCCTCGAAAGATTCTAAACGACCACCGGGAAGCCTCCCGACTGGCGGAACTGGCGTAGCGACACAGTGTGTCGCCCTCGTTTCCACTCTCCTCACATTCGCAGTGGCGCGTGGGTTCCGACCAGATAATCCCGCGAAGGGCATAAAGAAGCCGCCAGTCCGCAAAATGGAACGTTTCCTTTCGGAGTAGGAGATTGGCCGGCTTGCCGTCGCATTAGAAGCGGAGGCCGGGAAGACTGGCAATCCTTATCCGTCGGCAGCCATCAAGCTCCTGCTGTTTACCGGTGCACGTCGTGGTGAGATCACTGGACTGCAATGGCAGAACGTGGATTTCGAGCGGAAGTACCTCCGCCTGCCTGACAGCAAAACCGGAGCAAAAATAGTATTATCTCAACGAGCCTGCATTAGAGGTCCTCCGATCATTACCGCGTCTGTCAAACAATCTACATGTCATTCCTGGAACGCGTTACGGCGCCCCCTTTGTCGGAATCGACAAAATCTGGGTTCGGCGTCCGCGCATCGGCCGGGCTACACGACGTTCGACTTCACGATCTACGGCATTCGTTTGCCTCAATAGGTGCAGGTGACGGCTTGAGCCTACCGGTAATTGGCGCACTTCTCGGCCACAAACATGCTACGACGACTTCACGGTATGCGCACCTCGCAGCTGATCCGTTACGCGCCGCTAACAATGCCGTGGGTGCTAAAATTCCGCGGCAATGCGGATCTGGATCCAGGGGCCGGGTAGTGCCGCCGAAAGCGGCCGGTACTCGTTAGAAAGCACGAAATTTCTAATCAGTTACCGAGTGTGCCGCAGCGATGTACAAACCGGAAAAATAGAACCCTCCAAGCAAGCGGTTATGAGCGCCGTTACTCCACCGGAAAGATCAGCAATTATTGGCATTTCTGCTCATGTTCATCGGCGGCCGTTCTCGTTTGCTAGCGGTGTTTCATTGGTTATCTATTGGTTGGGCGATCCGTCGCTGGGCATTCACCGCCGCTGAGGCCAGGCACTCCCAGTATCCAACCTTCCTGGCCCGTTCGGTCAGCATTTGCCAACCTAAAGTGCCCGGTCCCTTCGGTCTCAGTTCGGGGCTTGCGTGGGCAAACTAATCAACGCCGTCTCGCATCATCAGACGCCAATACCTTCCGCACATCGACCCGCGGAATTCCAAATTGTCGTGCTATTCGGGAAGGTGAGATACCTGCTCTATAAGCTGTGCGAACAGCATTCACCTGACCGCTGGTCAGCGAAATCGGCGCCTCCACCTGCCGCCTGCCGCGGTACCGCCCGACACCGGAAGCTTATTGCCACGTCGCGTTTGCTCTGCCAGGACGACTGAGAACAAACGGTCGAGTTCCTGATCGTTTAGACGTTTAACTGCGTTTTTCCAAATCAATGGGCAGCATATGCCGTGGCGCAAACTCCGCAGTTGCGTCACTATTGGTGCCTGTGGCGACTCAGGAGGATCCATCTTTTGACGCCGCAGATGCTTCGCGATGCGGTTCGAGAACAGGTCGGGCGTTGGAGATCGAGTGCGCGCGGTGCTCATGCATCGAGTCTGCGACGACGTAGTACAGGAGGATCACGATGAAGACCGCCTAACGCGCATCGCCACCACACGGCGGCTTTTATTTGAACTTAGCCCGTCGGCTCAGAAGCCGCAGCCTCAGCCTGTGCGCTCGCGTGGAACGTTCTCATTGGCTGCGGCTGGCTCAAGTGCGTTCGAAGTCGCGATCGAGGGCCGCCGATCGGGATCGACCATCAACAGGGCGAAGCTCTTTGTCCCCGCCGGTTGGTTCGACCATTGCAACGGCGGAGACATATTACCGCCGCGGCCGCCGAAAGGCCCATCAAGTCTGTTGGATCGCCGAGAGCAGCCAATTGCCCTCGCGGGCACGCCTGAAGGTCCACAGTTCGGTAAGCTCGCTCAACTCGCCACCTTCGACGGTGCGTCCGGTCGCGCGCTCGACCATGCTGTCCTTGAGCGCAAAGTTAATGGCGACGGTCGCATAATCGGTATTGCCTTCGCGCCAGGCTTCCGACAGATCGCCATGAAGCAACCTTACATCAGTAACCCGGTTGATCAGCCCGCGACTGGCATTGCCCGCTAGCTGCTCGGAGAAATAGGACAGCATTTCGGGCGTTGTCTTTGCGCGCAGGGCCGAAAGGTCTTCCGCCGAGTAAGCACCTTGGATGTCGCCGAGCAATCGTTCGAACGCATCGTAATCCGACTTGGCGATTGTAAGATGTTCTTCGCCAGCCGATGGCCCATTGCCTCCGTTCATCATTCCGCTGAGACCGCGAAAGCCATATCCAGTCGCCGGACTAGCCGCCGCATAGACAGGTGCCGTCATATTCCGCCGCTGCCACCAGGCGAATACCAGTCGGGCGACAATTACGACCAGCAGAACTTGTAACAGCAGGCCGATAATCGAGCTAAACCCTGCCATGCCGCCAAAAAGTCCTTGACCAAACAGTAGGCCAAATAGACCTGCGCCGAGGAAGCCGGCAGCAAGCCCGCCGAATAAGCCGCCGCCAAACAAGCCTCCGTTGAAGAAGCCGGGTCGAGTTGCAGTCTGGCCGATGGGCGCGACGCTGTGCGGTTGCGTCATCGAACGCTGGATCGGCGCTGCAGTAGGAGCGGTAGGCGTAGCGGGTGGCGCCGAGAATGTTCGCATGCCCCGGCCGCCCGTTGAGAAACCGCCGCCAACTCGTGCATGCGCATCACCAGCGATCAGCATAAACACCGCTGCTATCGCGACAAGCGCGATCAGCCTATGAGTATGAAACATAACAATTTAGCTCCCAGCGTAATAGGTAACCGGAGGTAGGTACGCGCTGGGCGACTTATAAGGGGCAGCAATCCTCGGCGCTGTCATGTCGCATATCGGCTGCGAGCGCAGGTTCTGAGCCTGCTCGCCGATCTCACGCCGTCCGTGACAGTCGTGCCGGACTAAATCCGCTCCGCAGCGGCATATCCTGCCCAAGAATCTTCGTCACGCCTTTGACGACCTTATTACCATCAATTTGCAAAATGATCCGACTTCCATCGCGCCACGATCCGCAGACGATGCTCGCTGATCCTTAAGTCGTTTGGGACGAGCGGTCGCAGGTTCAAATCCTGCCACACTCCGACCAGCTACATCCCAGTAGCCTTGATTTCCCGCAACTATCTGCGACAGCTAGCGAAGCCCGGTGCCCGCAGCAGTCATCGGCGCTTGACCACTTCTACCACCAGCTTGTTGCACTTGCCGCACTCGTAGTTTTTTTGATCGTATCCTGGTCGATCCGGGCATACGCGGACCAACGTCATACGCGAACCACACTGCGGACAAGACGGTCTTCGATCAACTGCGTTCAGGGGAATTGGCACGACGCGAACCATTCTCACCTCCCAACGCAAGCAACACGGGGGGAGCACAGGGGTCTCCAAGCCACCAGTGACCCCGACCTTTCATTGACGTTTTTTCTGCTGGTGGTGCCGGTAATTCTACACCCTAGTTCGCGACATATGCGAGAACAAAAGATGACAGGTCCCTACTCAGAGACGTCTCTAGCTTGCCGAGAATTGAATGCGGCTTCGCCAGCCAACCAAGCCCTAATCGGGTAGATTGCCGGTGGTATCAGAAGTTACCGGGGAGAGCGGTTGTCGGATTACTCCCAGGACCTGAACGCTGCAAATGGCACGGGCTGAGAATTGTCCGTCCGGGCCGATCCATCTGATTGTTGGCTTCCTCCTGGGGACGCGGCCGATCTGGGCTTTATTTTTATTGCACCTCCGGCTATAAGCCGACGCTTTTTCGATAAGGAGAACTTAGATGGCTAAGAAGAGACGCAGTTGGACGGCAGCAGACGTTCGTGAGTTGAAATCAGCCGCACGAAAGAAAACGCCCGCAGGTAGAATCGCCAAAACGCTGAAGCGGACCGAGGGCGCGACGCGACAGAAAGCCTTCAGTCTCGGCGTGTCGCTCGATTCGCGAGTTTGAAATCCGGCACTAGAGTTTGCTGCGGTAATCCGCAGCTACGCTATCGAAGCAAGCCCCGTCTCGTGCGGGGCTTTTTAGCGGGCGGACGATATTGCGGCTCGCCCCTATTTTCCCGCAGACGTCACGAAGCGTTTTCGACCAAACGGGTAGCCAGTTTTTGGCTATCGATTTATTGTTTATCGTTCTCGGGACCGCCGCTGCCCTTGGGCTCACGGCCGGACGAAATAGGGGTCGCTGTCCGAATCAATTCGTACTCCCTAACGACAACAACGCCAGGGACCGGCTCCTCGATCACATCGATGATCGTGTCCTCGACCGGCACCGCCACCACTTGTCTTGGCGCTTTTCTTGGTGCCTGTGCCGCAGATTTGAGTGGTCGCTTTTTCTTGGGCGCGGGTTTCGGGGCACCACGGCCCGCACGCCCGACCTTGGACTTTGCCTTTTTCGACGTCGTGCGCTTTGCGGCCTTCTTCCGTGCAGGCTTGGCACTTGCCTTGCCGCGTTTCGAGCTTTTCTTGCGCGGTGCAACATGCTTCTTTGCTTTGGCCATGGTTGTCTCCTGTGCATTATGCCGCGGGCAAATAATCTGGAGGCAAGTCAATAACTTAACATCACCTCTCGGCGATTTGTTACGCCACTTTTATCGGGCATTCTCCTGATGATGACCCTGCGAGAACACGATGCATCGCAAACTCCGGTGGGTTAAGCTTCGAATCTTCGGCAACGTGCCCGTTGGGACCGCCGGTTGCGAAATCGAGGAGATCGGTGTCGACGTGAACCTCGGCGTTGAAATGATGCTCCTTGTGAAAGAAGCGGGCAGCGTTCGGACGCAAGTACCGCCTCGTCCTTGCTCGCAGCAGTCCTAAGCGCGGCCAGCGCCCAATTGCATTTCGATCTGCTTCGCCGGGTCAGCGCCGGGGTAAACGTCAATTATCGAAGGGCTGCCTCGCCGGAAAAGTGAAACAACTCTATTTCGCCAATCATCGCTTCGCATCTTGCTGATCACGGTACGGATGCTCACGTCGCCCATGCCGGGCACGAAAACCATTTCATCAAGATCGATTTGAGCCGCCATGAGCGTTGTTCCGTTCAAAGCCTGCAAATCAGGACCGACGCTATCCTAACGGAATTTACCTAGCCTTTCCGCTGGCAAAGCTGTGTCCGTGAGGGCATCTTCCGGGCGGGCATAACTTTATTGGGGCAGAATGCGTCATGAGGACCGCGCTTACCCTTTTTGCCTGCATCGCTCGTCAGCATTGCTCCGGGGTTGGCCAGTAACTCGCGTCGTTACTGGAGCCCTTGCGTCACCCCAAATGACATCTATGGGCCGAAAGTCAGGTATGGACTGGGTATTCCCTGGGTCTACGTGCCGCCCGAGCAGTTAGCGTCATTCCTCCTCGGCCTCGCGCTTCACATCCGGTGCTTGTACAATGCTGCATTGACCATGGGAGAATATATGAAAAAGTGGCTCTTCGCGCTTGTGTGCGCCTCGACCTTCCTACTTGCGCAGAATGCAGTTGCCGCCGTCCAGTTCACGCGTTTTGCTCATTGCGGCGAGGGCCTTGTAACGGCGCATACCTGTGAGTGCCACTCCAGCAATTCGCGCATTTGGCACTACTGTCACGCGGGATACTACTGCCATACATTCGACGGGAGTTGCCGAAAGTAGTCCGGTCCCTGATCTGGTGGACCACACCCATGCTTCGCGCTTCGTCGCGCGGTGGCGAGGATTGCCGCGCGCCACGTGTAGCAAAGCAAAACGGCAACGACGACGGAAGAATCGAACTTCACCTATCAGGATCGCCCCAAAACTATCTCAAAGTGGCGAACGTTAGTCTTGAGCAATCGAGCTAGAGGCACATAGTCAAACTCAAGCTTAGTTTTAATGTGCTGGCGTCCTTAATTGACGAACTCGATCGATCTCAGCCCACACACGCGGTGGCTGTAGGCGAGAGAGCTCCGCCGAACATTGTGGCCGCAAATTTGTGATGCCCATCACTGCTTATCGGACTGCTCGCGACCAAAATAAAAACAGCACAGCAACTCTTCTCGAAGGAGTTTCGCCATGAAAGCGTTGCTTGCTTTGATCATCTGTACGGTCTTCTTTGCAGGCTCGTCGGCCAATGCGACGGTCTATGAAATCAATTTGTCAGTCGGGGCAGGTAGTGTCACTGGGGTTATCGAAACAAACGGCGCCAACGGTGAGCTGTCGGCTTCAGACATTGTTGATTGGAACTTGCTCATCAATAACGGCGCCAAGTCATTCAATTTACTGGGCCCGTTGAGTGGCAACAACTCGCAAGGTTTAGTCTCTGGTCCCGGTTTTACAGCCACTCCTACCGGCCTGTTTCTTGACTTCAGCCAAAGACCGTTCGCGCTCTTTCAGAGCCCGTTTGCTGGATCAGGTACAAACGGCTTTGGCGTGAATTGCTCGGGCGATCTCATGATTGTTGTCGGCGCGAGAGCTGTATCTGTAGCTGACCCCCAGGGCATTTTCAGGCTAGGAAGCGTCGGTAACGCTGAGCTCAACACCGAGCTGCGCATTCCTGTCAACATACAGAATGACGGACGCGCGCCTGACGCCCAAATCACACCGGAAGCTCTGGTGACGGATCACGCCTCATCGTCCGGTAATCCCGAGTTGCCCAGCGGGCGGCCTGCCGGTCAGGCCGCGGTGTCGCCCTACAGCAGTTTTGGCAGCTTAGCGAAGTTGATCGCCATCGGCCGCAGCTCGTCGCGGCTGAGCAAGCTGGCAGCGTATCGTCTGCCTGGGGTCCTCCTCGAGATAGAAATAGCAACAGACAGACGTGGCCCGTTTGGGGTGCCATTCGATGATGCGGCTCGCACCTGACAATTACCGTCAAACCTGCCACGCGTTGCAGAGATCGGTGAGCGCCCCTAGCGCCGCCTCGGGTCTTGTTTCCCGGGAAGCCTGGTGCCCCATCGTTGCGGGCCTTCCTCGTGTCATTTGCCCGACGTCAAATTTGATCTAGAATTTTCAGGCATCCTTCATTGCCTCTGTACTCATTCGGCCCCGGCGCTGCTCTTCTTCGGGGCCCTTTTTTCGTCGGCCTGCACGGGACCCATGGCGCGCTCCTCGCTGCTCTTGTCGACTTGTTCAGCCAAGATCAGCCACGCGGTCGCCATGTCGAGGAAGGCTTGCTTGCCCTCGAGGTCATGGACTGTCTCCGCAGCTTTGATGCACTCAGCAGCATGGACGCGATACAAACTCGCTCGGTCGCTCATGCCCCGCCCCAGGTACGTCTTTTAAAACCCGGGGGCAACTGCGACGGAACGGTTCGGTTCCCAACGTCATTCCATCGGATCGTTTTACTTTCGTTCCAATTGTTGGTCTGGATCAACAATCTTCCCTGTTGCCTTGCTTTATAGAAGAGAATGCAACAGGAACGCCCCTCATTCATGTTATGGTTGTCCGAACACGGGCTACCGCGTTCAGGGCTTCGTCGCTGACGAGGCCCCTGAAGGACCATGACGACGGCGACTATCTGACAACGCTGTGCGTCATGTGCCAGCAGGTTCACCTCGTCAATCCATCGACTGGACAGGTTCTTGGCGAAGAAAACGGCGATTAAATCGAGGTTCCTTTATGGTCGGCCGGACGACGGGTTCGGTGCGCCTTCCTTGTCAATCCACGCGTTCTTGCGCTGCCATCGATGAAGCTTCCCGCAGGCCGGACAGTGCAGCGGTATCGTGATGTCGGCAAGGGAATCAAATGAAATGACTTCCGTCACCAGTCCCGTTCTGACGGGTTTTCCGGTAGTCGGGCAAAGGATCATGATGGCTGGCATAACGGTTGCACCAATGTTTAGCTGGCGTGATCAACGAGCTGCGGTCGCCACTTTCATCTTCTGAATCAGCGGTGTTTGTTGGACGACCTCCGAATGTGCCACTGCCGCGCGCTGTTCACCGACGTTGGAAAATGATATAAAGTGATTGGCGGTTTGGATTTGGGGATCCACTCCGCCGGAAATTTCCTCCTAACTTTTCCCTCTGGGGCTCCAACTGGATTTGCGGCAGTTGGGGCCTTCTTTTTGTTGGCCTGCCTCATCCAAATCCCTCCGCCAACTATGCTGCGGCAGGCCTTTGGCGGCGGCAATTCAGGCTTCTTGAGCTGGAAATCAAGTTAGGAAAGCTGTAAATTGCTACTCGGTGGGATCCCGTGACGGCGAGCCCGCCATTCTAGCCAACTAGGCAAACCCCGGAAGTCCTCCCCGGATGCACGGGGTTCTTTTTTACCGATCACCTATCGCGACACCCTTAAACTCTCAGCGGATGATTTGCCGCGGTTTTCCACAAGCTCGTATTCAACGACTTGGCCTTCATTGAGCGTCGACAGACCGGCGCGCGCTACTGCCGAAATATGCACAAACACGTCCTTGCCGCCGTCTGTAGGTTGAATGCTGTGGCAGCGTCGATGCGGCCAGCCACAAACGGTTTGACGCAGTCAGTGCAGCACCGATGGGCGAATTTTGCGAGTTGCGACTGAAGTTCCCGGGAAAGGCGCTCGATGTGCGTCATCGGCAGCGAGCGGCGAGCCGTGTCAGGTCGTTTGGCTTGACGATCTTGTATTCCTTGATCGCGGCTGCGATGGCGCTTTTCTCGTCTGGCGCGTGCACGTAACCGATATGGACCGCGGCCTTGCCCCGTATGTGCGTGATCTCCCATTCGGGCTCTTTTGCCTTCGGCTTGGTCGTCATTCCGGGCTGTCCCCGCGCAGCAACTTCGGCAGCTTGGCAATGTTGGCGGCGATCCGCGGCGCCTCATCGCGTGTCAGTAAGTTTGCCGCCGATCGCTGGCCAGTATGCGCTGTGGTGACCCCACCTTCTGTTGGGGCTGGTGATAGGCGATTGTGACGATCTCTGAATCGGAGATCGGTTTGTGTCTACGCTTGACCATACGCTTAAGTCGGAGGCGACGGAGGTTCGCCGCCTGGAAGTGATTACGGGGACGGGGCGACGGCGCCGGTTCTCAGAGGATTTCAAGGCCCAGATCGTTGAAGAGACGCTTGTCGTAGGCGCGGTGGTTTCGGAAGTTGCACGCCGGCGTGGGCTTACCCCACAGCAAGTGTTCACATGGCGACGGCAAGCGCGGCAGTCGGCGGCTGGCCCCACCGAGAACGCGGCGCCGAATTTCGTGCCTGCCGTTGTTGTTGAGACGGCGCCGCCGGCGGGGGTTGCGCGTGAGCGCCGGCGCAAGCGGACGCGCCACGTCGAGATATCTGGTCTGATCGAGGTTGAGATCGCCGGCATGACGGTGCGGATCGGGTGCGGGGCTGACGCGAAGATGGTCGCGGCGGTTCTTCGCGCCTTGAAGGCCGGCACATGATCGGCCCGACGGGTGCGGTGCGGGTGCTGGTGGCGACGAAGCCGGTCGACTTCCGCAAAGGCGCCGAGGGATTGGCAGCGCTGGTGCGCGAGACCATGCAGGCCGATCCATTCTCGGGCGCTGTCTATGTATTCCGGGCGAAGCGGGCGGACCGGGTGAAGTTGATTTACTGGGATGGCACTGGCGTATGTCTGTTCGCCAAGCGGCTCGAGGAAGGCAAGTTCCGCTGGCCGAGCGTGCAGGACGCGGTGATGCGGCTATCGGCTGCGGAGCTGTCGGCGTTGTTGGAAGGGCTTGATTGGAAGCGGGTTCACGCGGCGCGGGAGGTACCGGCGCCGATGCAGCCGGGATGATTGCGGCACAGTGAATCAGCGCGCTGGAAAGGCTAGCGACGCACCAAGGCGCATGATCTGATCGCGCCATGACCGTACAGGCGGATTCGCTTCCCGATGATCCTGGCACGCTGAAGGCGATGCTGATTGCGGAGCGGACGCAGAACGAGCGGCTTCGTCAGATCATCAAGGAACTGCAGCGTCATCGCTTTGGTCGACGCGCCGAGACACTGCCGGAAGATCAAATGTTGCTCGGTCTCGAAGACGTCGAGCAGGCGGCGGCGAGCCGCGAGGCCGGGATTGACGCGGCCAGTCCGGCCGAACGGGCTAATCGATCGGCCAAGCGTCGGATGAACCGTGGATCGCTTCCCGCTCATCTGCCGCGCATCGAGATGGTAGTCGACGTCGACGACCATGCCTGCCCGTGCTGTGGGAATGCGTTGCATCGGATCGGCGAGGATACGGGCGAGCGGCTCGACATGGTGCCGGCGCAGTTCCGCGTGCTGGTCATTCGCCGGCCCAAATATGCCTGCCGATCCTGCGAGAACGTGGTGGTGCAGGCGCCTGCACCGAACCGCTTGATTGAGGGTGGACTGCCAACCGACGCCACGGTGGCGCAGGTGTTGGTCTCCAAATACGCCGATCATCTTCCGCTCTATCGGCAGTCTCAGATCTACGCCCGGCAGGGCATTGATCTTGACCGTTCGACACTGGCCGATTGGGTCGGCCGCGCCGGCTTTGTGCTGCAGCCGGTTCACGGACGGCTGCTGACGGCGCTCAAAAGCTCCTCCAAGCTGTTCGCTGACGAGACCACTGCGCCAGTGCTCGATCCCGGACGCGGACGCACCAAGATCGGCCAGCTTTGGGCCTACGCGCGCGATGATCGGCCGTGGGGTGGCACTGACCCGCCCGGGGTCGTCTTTGTGTACGCCCCCGATCGCAAGGCCAAGCAACCGATCGCGCATCTCGCCGGCTTCAACGGCATCTTGCAGGTCGATGGCTATGGCGGCTATCGGGCGCTCGCCAAGCGCAACGACGTGCAGCTTGCCTTCTGCTGGTCCCATGTCCGCCGCCGCTTCTACGAACTCGCCGCCGCGGGTCCGGCACCGATTGCCAGCGAGGCGCTCGAACGCATTGCCGAACTCTACGCCATCGAGAAGGACATCCGCGGCCGCAGCGCCGACGAGCGTCGCGCCGTTCGCCAGGACAGGAGCCGAGCGATTATTGATGACCTCGAACCTTGGCTGCGCGCCAAGCTCGCCCTGATCAGCCAGAAGACCAAACTCGCTGAGGCGATCCGTTATGTGCTCTCGCGTTGGAACGGTCTCACCCACTTCCTCGATGACGGCCGCATCGAAATCGATTCCAATGTCGTGGAGCGGACCATCAGGCCGATTGCATTGAATCGCAAAAATGCGTTGTTCGCCGGCTCCGATGGCGGTGCCGAGAATTGGGCGGTCATCGCATCGCTGATCGAAACCTGCAAACTCAACGGCGTCGATCCTCACGCTTATCTCACCGACGTGATCACCAAGATCGTCAACGGCCATCCCAACAGCCGCATCGACGAGCTCCTGCCGTGGGCCTATGCCGAAAAGCAATCTCTCAAAGACGTGGCCTGAAAACAGCGCTTACGCTGGCCAGGCTCATCCTCGAAATAGACATAGGCGAGCGCTTGGCCGTTCCGATCGCGGATGATGAAGCACGCATCGGTTTCATCGGTTGTCCACGGGATCGGAAATCGGCGGCGTTCAGGCATTGTGTCAATGGAAGGCAAGCACAGCGGCGGCTGCAATCGTCAGGATCAGCAGCGCAAGAAATAGCGTGCCCTTCCAAGTCGGCTCCGGGCCGCCAAGCCCTGGGCTTCTGTAGCTGGTCATGTGTATTTGCCCCCTGGCTCCGATTATTGCCCAAGCCGGGGCGGTCCTGCCAGTGCGTTGAAGCGACCGGCCCGCGCCGTATCAATGACGGTCATGCGCCGCGCGGCTAACACCGACGAAGAGCGCAAGGTCATCGAGATCAGGCTTCGCGCTGAGCGTAAGGCTGGGCAATTATTGGCATTGACGGCGAAAAAAGGAGAACGACAACGTG
Organism: uncultured Alphaproteobacteria bacterium; assembly: GCA_963759705.1. Lineage (GTDB taxonomy): Bacteria > Pseudomonadota > Alphaproteobacteria > Rhizobiales > Xanthobacteraceae > BOG-931. The sequence goes on along the minus strand of CAVXAK010000018.1, from coordinate 12,065 downwards.
GCGGGCGGCCTCAAAAAACTCGGCCGGATTGGCTCTGTGGGGCAGCGCATCACCGGGCGATATCCTGGCGCGGTCAACCGTCACCACGGTATCGGTTGGGAGTTCGTCCATGTCTGCGTCGATGATGCCTCGCCGATCGCCTTCGTGCGGGTCCTGGCCGATCAGCGCAAGGAGAGTGCGGTCGCCGTCCTGGAGGCCGCTGTTGCCTATTACGCCAAGCTTGGCGTCCGCATCGAGCGCGTCATGACGGACAACGGCTCGTGCTACCGGTCAAAGATGTTTCGAGCCGTCTGCAAGCGCCTCGGCCTCCGCCAAATCTTCACCAGACCCTATACCCCGAAGACCAATGGAAAGGCCGAACGGTTCATCCAAACAGCACTGCGCGAATGGGCCTACGCTCGCGCTTACCACAATCGGATCAGCGATCCGCTGAACTGTTCCACTGGCTTCATCGCTACAATTGGCATCGGCCACATGGTAGCTTGAAAGCCAACTCACCCATCAGTCGCCTCGGTCTATCCGAGGACGACCGTTAAGGCTCCACAGCTAGATCATCTTGAAAAGCACTTGGCCGCTTCACGGGAAGGTTGGCGACAGCGGCGGCTATCAACGATCCTGTTCGGCAACCGCCACGCCGCCGCTGCAGGGCAAGGTAGCAACAACTGGACTTGGTGAGACGAACCGCCGAACGCCGTGTTGGTCGAACTCGAACAGCGGCACATAGTCCGGCTCTTCGCCACTATCGCGCAGGACCATTGTGCCGTTATCGAGGATGATCCAACGCAACCCTTCGCGTGCACTCGCGACCATGTGGTCCTTATCTGATTGTAGAGGCGGCCAATTAGCAGCGAACCAGCCGCCTGAAGCGATGACGGTGGCAATTCCGAACGGATCATCGGGAGCTGTCGGTAAGAACATCAGCAACCCAAACGCCATACCGCAAAAAGGGTCACCAGGTATCGTCTCAAATGAACCTCGTCCGGTTTGATTTCCGAACAAATTAAATAGATGCAGATCAATGGGCAATACGGCGAACAAAAATGGTCTCTGATCAACGGTGGCGCAGTCCCGGCGACGAAGCAACCGGGACCGCGCTCCGATCACCTGCGGTCGTTTGTCGTCGCTGAGCTACACACACAGGCGGGGCGATCAGGTCCGGTCCGTGGCGGCTCCTGGAGAAGCTTGTGCCAAGGGCCGAACCGTCTCACCCGCCGCGCAGGCAGCAAATGCAACCAAGTGGCTTTTGGAGATTTAGTGATATCATAGACATACTGGAAGAAGGGTAGCCGCTCAAAGGAAGGCAGCATGACGTGGCACACGGTTCTGTCCGGCAAGGACGAATGCCGTAAAAACGATTCTTGGGACCTGACTGTCTGTCATTCCAAAGAACGTGCTCTCGATCAAGCTCACGCACTCTTGCGCTATGGATTTATTGTTTACGCAATTCAAGCTGGCGGCAAAACTATCATGGATGAAGAGCAAATTCGGAGAGCGTTCCCTTTGACCCAATTAAAGTAGCCGACCACTGACTGAAACCGTTTGGCCTGTAGAGAATTGCTGAAAACTGCATCGCCGAACTTGCTGGATCGATTCCGATCCCTGAGGCGCTAGCGCGCTCTGTCGCCTCGTCGAGATTCCGGACGATCCCAGGAACCTTCATTTCCCAAAAATGGGCAGAACGCATTTAGCATCATACACTCATCCGCTTAGCATCATACACTCATCCGCCCAGCCATCTCATGAATGAGCGCGATCAGCACCTCCGGGTCGACGGGCTTTTTAACAACTCTGAGCCTCGCGATATTATGCGCCTCGATATGGCGCAGCGATGTATCCCCCGTCATCACGATTGCGGGAGTGTCATCGCCAAGCGCTTGCCTGAGGCGCGCGACGACAGCCAAACCATTGTCGTTCGGCATGCGATAGTCGGACAGCACAACATCCGGGCGGAAGCCCTGTCCTAGTTGTGCAATTGCTTCATTGCCATCGGCTGCGCTCACAGCGGTTAAACCGGCGGCTTTCAAAAGCAAGGACAAAGAGTCTGACACCGAAGCATCATCGTCGATAAACAGCACACCGAGTTGCCGATCGGCATGCGTCGGACCAGCAGTCGCTGTCGCTGTAGTCAGCACGACTTTTTGCCCTATCGGGACGTCCAAGGCAAAAGTCGAGCCTTTGCCTTCGGTGGAGTAGACATGGATTGGGTGATCCAAGAGCTTTGCTAACCGTTTCACGATCGCAAGACCAAGTCCCAAGCCCTTTTTTATGTTGCGCGCAGGGTTATCAAACTGAAAATATTCATCAAAAATTCGATCAAGCGCTTGTCCCGGAATGCCGATACCCGTGTCCACAACGGAAATGCGCGCCACCTCGCCAATACTCTCGACGCGAACGGCAACGCTGCCTTCTGCCGTATATCGAATTGCGTTGGATGCAAGGTTCTCCACTATTCGCTCAAGCAAGACCTGATCGCTATTCACCAACATGTCTGCTCCTGAATAGTCAAAACTCAAATTCTTCTGTTGGGCGAGCGGGCGGAGGTCAACCGCGATGCGCTCAAGAATTGAAGCCAACGCGAAGTCGGTCCTCTTGGGTGTCACCGATCCGCTATCTAACATTGAGATATCAAGCAATGCGTCGAGGATGCTGCTCATGACATGCAATGGCGTTCGCATCTTTGAACAGAGCGCTTGCTGGTCAGGAGCCGTAGATTGTTTAGCCAGCAGGGAGAGATACAACGTGGCCGCTTGTAAGGGTTGGCGCAGATCATGACTTCGCGGCTGCAAGGAAACGTGATTTCAGGGCGTTCGCTCGTTCTGCCTCGGAAGCGGACACGCGCAACTGCGCTTCCATTTCATGTCGCCCGCTGACGTCGCGGATGGAACAATTGACATAGACGTTCGACCCATCTTCTACAGGGCTTAAACTGATCTCGACCGGAAATTCTCTGCCATCCTTGTGCTGAGCATAGAGATCGAGGCCCGCGCCCATCGGGCGCGGGGTCGGCGATGCGAAAAAGCTCCCGAAAAGGGAAGCATGGCCACTTCGAAAACGTTCCGGCATCAGCAGACTCGATGTGGGCGCCGATGAGGTCCTGTGGCTTGTAGCCAAAAGTCGGCCCGACCTGATCCGAAGCGAAAATAATAAGTCCAGACCCGTCGACTACAAGTGTCGGATCGGGTGCGCTCCCAAGGAAACGGCTCAGCCTCTGATCTAGATCAAGCATGCGATGGGCTTAGAGTTGTTTCATCTGCGTATGTCGAGCGCGGAATCTACATTGCCACCTAAAGGCACCTGATGACTGTCTCGATGCCTCAAAAATTAGTCCCAGGCAGCTTTGATTTTAGCACATCCACAAGCGAAGTGTATTATTATACCCGAACGAAGTAGCCCGGTCTGTCCGAAGACGTCCCCGATCGGGATTCTACTAATTGGGCAAATTTCGGCCGAAGGGCTTCAATGTGTGGCCGCCACTTCGATCGGCTCGATGATCGATGGATCGTCGTTCTCCGGCTTGTTCACCCGGGTCGAGATCGGCCACATCCGCATCGGCTCGGCCGGGAACGGCCGCATCAGATCGCGCGGATCAGGATCATCGCTCAGCCACCGGGCGTAGTCGCCGGGTGCGAGGATCAGCGGCATGCGGTCGTGGATTTCGGCCACTAGCTCGTTTGCGGGCGTCGTGATCACCGCGAACGTGCGAATCCATTCGCCCGGTGCGGGCTCTTTCCAGTTCTCCCAAATGCCGCCAATGCCGAACGGCTTCCCAGCCTTCATGGCGATGGCATAGGGCTGCTTGGTTCTTTGACCCTTGATCGCCTTCCACTCGAAGAAGCCATCGACCGGCAGGATGCAGCGCCGCTTGCGATAGGCATCGCGGAAGGTCGGTAGACTGTGGACGGTCTCGCACTTGGCGTTGATCGGCTTGCGGCCGCCCTTCGGATCCTTGCACCAGTAAGGGATCAAGCCCCAGCGCAACGGGTCGAGCGAGACCTTGCCGGTGTCATGATTACGCCGGATCACCAGCAAGTCCTGGCTCGGCGCACCGTTCCATCGCGGCGGATAATTGTGGACACGGCTGTCGCGAGCATCCATGCCTTCGACGATGCCGTAGCTTAGCGGTCCGCTGCTCTGGATAACCCTTCCGCACATGTTCGTTATGTGGGAGTTGGAGCTTGATCGGCCAACCTAAGCTGCTTTCCCCGCGTACCCCTTGCTGCCGGAAGCGAAGCGGACATCGATGGATTTTGGCGCGCGCTACATCTGTTGCGATTGACCCGAAGCGACCCGATTGCTGCGAGACCCCGGTGCAATGCAGCACGTGAAGCGTTGGGTTACCCGGAGTTATAGTTACAACATGTAAGAGCAGAGAGACGGTGTTGTAGGTCGGCGAGCCGCTGGTGGATTTTCGAGTTGCTGAACTCCTCGATTGTTGAGCACGTCTGGACCGCTAAGGGTACTGGCCCCACCGCGACGCGGCGGTGACGAGTTTTGCTCCGGTGCTGGCGTGCCGCTCGTGCCGCCAGAACGCGCCATTCGCCGAACTCGTGCGGCCATCACAAAGAACATCGCCGACGAGATGCGGGAAGAGTGCCCGCGCCGGGTGCACGGCGACGAAGTGCGGAGTCGATCGACGGCACCGGCGGTGCGTTCATCGCCCACTAGCATCATACCGAAACAGGAAAAATGAACGGTTGGCGACGGCAGACGGTTCTACTTTGACGCAAGTCCCTCTTCGTCTTTCAAGGCTTCGTCGATAGCGCGGATGGTCGCTTGAACTTCGATCATATTCTTGCGCCATTGCTCTGTATCAGCTCGCGCAAATGGCTTAGCTAAAGCGATCGCCAACTCCCGTCTTAAGTCCACGAGACGACCCCGGGCGCTTCTCAATGCGTCGGCGTGCTCCTTTGCCATATTTATCCTCCAATTATAGCCACCGCGGCGAGCGCGAGCGTCAGCGAACGCCTCACCATTTCCACGCGGGCCCTTACGTTATTTCAGGTGATCGTTGTTATCCGGCGCTGGGTGGATCGCGATCGTTTCGGTATTCCTCGATCGCACGCATGATTAGCTTTTTGACATTCTCGATTGTAACGTCATCGCGTCGCTTGATACCGATCTCCTCGCTTACGTTCTTGGGTTGTTTCGGCTGGCCTGTCACGTCGAAACCGTCGCCGCAGGTGACTGTGACCACCCCACTGCGCGGAACAATCAAATAGGCGCGGCTTTGGTGGCCCTTTCCATAGCCCGACTGATCCTGCCGATCCTGCTGATCCGTTATGCGGAAAGCAACCGACGCGGGCTGTAAAGTTTTTCCGGTGCGGCCGTACTGCCGAATTTCTACTTTGCCGCCGAGCGGGTGCAATTTTTGAGCAGCAGCCTGTAATTGGGGCAGCACCACATTACTCAACACGGCGATGTCTGCATCGGCTTCTACTGCCTCTGTGGGGACTTCCTGTTGTTGGTCGTGTTCAAGCTTCGCTTTCTTGAACGCGTCACCATAGTCATCATCACCGCCGGCCATGTTGAAGCCTTTCCTCGTTGTTCGCGTTCGACGGCAGACCGCCTAACGCGCATCGCCACCACACGGCGGCTTTTATTTGGACTTAGCCCGTCGGCTCAGAAGCCCCAGCCTCAGCCTGTGCGCTCGCGTGGAACGTTCTCATTGGCTGCTGCTGGCTCAAGTGCGTTCGAGTCGCCTTGGCCTAGCTGCACCGCAAGTCTCTGAAGGCCGCCCGCGTCGCGGAGAATGGCGTCAAGCGATCCAACCCCACGACGGAGGGCGCGCGGGGCGCCCCACATGCGGGTTCACTTCACCTTGAGGTTCTTCGCCGAGGTCTTCCCCTTGTTTGCAACCTCTTCGTACTGGACCTGCTGGCCCTCGTTGAGGGTCGACAGACCGGCCCTCTCTATCCGCCGAGATATGGACGAAAACGTCCTTGCCGCCGCCTTGCGGCTGAATGAACCCATAACCTTTGGTCGGATTGAACCACTTCACGATACCGGTCGCCGTCGCACGCTGTCTCCATTTTAGAATTTCAATGATACCGATGCACCACACCGAATCCAAGACGTTGAGCGCCACGCAAGGCCGTATTTGCCTTCTGGCGATTACAAAGAAATTCAATCAATCAGAGTTGGATCATCGTCCGGCGCTCGCGAGCTATTCACCAGCTCGGATGCGGGTCACTGTCGCAATGCAGCGATTCGGTCGCTATCGAAGCAGTAGCGGATTCCTCCTGGACGTCGTGAATGTGTCGAGTTTGGACCCATGATGTCGGTTTGCTACGAAACTACAGTGCAGTGCAGCACGGTCAGCGCGCAGCGATCCCGAGTTATAAACGATCAGTTAGTCGATTACTTCGTCGGCGATAGCGGTCGTTGCACTGTTCCTTGATCGGGATCGACCGACGAAGCGCCAGAAATCGACTATTGTCCTAAAGGGGCGCGGCCTTCTGCCGTCACCTCGAAGGCGTAGTGAAATCCCGGCAAGTCCTCGCCCGGATGATCTTGCTCATAGGTGAGTTGCGGGATGCGAAAGTTGTTCGGGCGCGCCTCGTTGCCCTTGTAGATGCCGGGATAGAGATCGATGAAGTGCCAGCCCGGCGCGCCTGTGGCTTTGAGGAAAATCTCTACATCGCCCTGGCTGTTGAAAGCGCACGCATAGCCGATGTAGCTGTTGTCATAGACTACGTGATAAATGTTGGACGTCTCTGTCCAGCCGACGCCCTTGAGGTGGATCGCGAACGTGGTGCCGACTGGCCCACGGGCGACATTAAGCGGCAGAGCGGTCGCTTTGATCCAATGCGAGCCAATCTTTTTCCCGACGCCGACGTCGACCCATAGGCCGTGGGCGCCGCCGAGGTCATCAGGCGTGTCGAAGCGGAAGTCCACGCGTCCGGAACTATCTGCTCGGCCTTCAGCGACAGCTTTGGAGGACTCCTCCCAGCCCGCTCCGGTCATTCGGTTTCCGGTCACGCAACTCCAGTTAAGCACGTAGCTCTTGCCGGGCTCGAATCCCTCGCCGCGCACCGCAATCGGCTGCCCCACGCCTGAGAAGACTGGCGTCGACACGAGATCGCCCTGAGGCGGCAGCGCACGCACCGCGGTCTGTGCCTGCTGTTCGGGCGCCGGCGGCAGCACCGGCGGTCCTGGCGTCACCGTGAACGAAAACGTCCAGCGAGGCCGGTCTGGCTCAGGGTTTTGCTGCGGGTTACGATAGGGGAACGTAAACTCCCCGTGCACCACTTCGATGATGTGTGTGCCCGGCGTGCCGGTCGCCGGAATGGTGAAATCGGCAGAGCCACTTGTGGTCACCGCCGACATCCAGCCGGTGAACTGGTTGTCGTAGAGTAGGTCCCACGAATTGAAGAGCTGGCGCCAGCCGATGCCCTTGGCCTCGACGTGTATCGGCGTACCGACCGGCCCGCTCTCCGGCGTGATCTTGACGCTCATGTCGTTAGAGAAGCCCGCTTGCGTGAAGAGCCGTCCACCCTGCTGGAGCACGATGTCGTGCGAGAAGCCGAAATCCTCCGGCGTTGTGAATGTCGCCGTCAGCCGTCCGCTCGCGTCGGACTTCACCCTGGCGATCTCGTAGCCGACCGGCTGGTATTCGCGGCCGTGATACTCGGCATCTTTGACTTTCCAAATTCCTTTGACGGTGCGCCACACGACCTGGAATTCCTGCCCGGCGGGTAAGCCCTGTGCCGTCACGGTCACCAATGTCCCCGCTGGTCCATGATTGGGCGTGAGGTCTAGACGTCCCACGTAGCCGCCCGATGGCTCTCCTTGCTCCACTTGCGGCCCGAACGCCCCGGCAGGATGAGCAGCCGTTGCAGCCTGCGGCAGCGCCACGACACAAACCGCGCAGGCGAAAATGAGCAGCGGCCGGCGCACGCTTCCGAGCATCATCGCCATTGCCTTGCTTACTTTTTGACTTCGACGTCGCCCGCGAGGATGGTGAGCTGGGAGGCCGCAATCTTGAACGGCTCCCAAGTCTGCGTCTGGCCTTGGATATCGGTCGCAACGACCTTGTAGGCGAAGGTGCCGGTGGGATAGTCGTCCGGGATGATCCATGAGGTCGCCCAAAAGTAATCGGTCTGCGGCGGCTTTGGCGGATGACCACGGAAATGGGCCTCGATCTTCTTGCCGTCGGGTAGTTCGACCACGAGGCTCTTAAGCCCCTTGTCATCGACTGGCTTGCCGTCCTGATCGAGCACGCGGATGCGCCAGGCGACTTCTTCTTTGTGCTTGAACTGGCTCGTCAGCACGCAAAACGGCCCGGGTGCGCCTTGCTGTGCACCACGAACTATGTCGCCTTCGAAGAAGAAGTGCTTCGCCTCTTGCGCTTTCGCGGACTGCGCCACGCCGATAGCCGCAAGCGCAGCGGCGAACGCCCACGTTGGATAAAGGATTCGCATTGCAAGTATCGCCCTTAAGAGGGTTGCGCAGATCGCATCCCTGTTTCTACTTATCATAGAATATTACGGTCCACGACCGGGATCAATTGAGCGAGCTACCGCTCGGTCGCCATCTCGGGGCAAAAAAGACCGAATAGCGCGATCCTGACACGCGCCGACGAGGTGCGACCGTGACGTTCTTGCCTACGAGTTCCGCCGTCGCCGATAGCCGATACTGCGTCCGCCGAAAGGCCGCTGAGGAACCCGATCACCGGCATCGCCGCCTGCTGCGCGTGCGCTGCGAGCGGCCACGCGGCTGCGCCGCCGCTACAAGCCTTATGAAATCGCGTCGTCTCATGGGCTCTCCCGGACCCTAACGATAGCACAACTGTGCCGTGCGTGACGGTGGAACGCGCGTTAAGTTCGGGCCATAGACCGAGTGCCCGTCGCGGCCGCGGGTGTCCCCACGTTTGTCGAGCGCGCCGACAAGGTGTCACCGAACGGGGCGTGAGTGCGCGTGCCCTTTACCGGCCACCGTTACAAGCGACCCGGTAGTCGCGCGTCATTTGCCTAACGGGAACTGTGGAAAATCGGCCCCGCGAGAGGATTACTCCGCTTTGATATTGGCCGCACGGATTACCTTGCCCCACTTCTCGGTTTCATTCGCGATGAGCTTACCGTAGTCGGACGGCGATCCCGCGAGCGGCGTACCACCCAAGTCGCCAATGCGAGTCTCTCATCTTGGGATCAGCAAGTCCGGCGTTGATTTGCCCGTTAAGCTTGTTGATGATCTCGGCTGGCGTCCCCGTCGCTACGCCCAAACCCGCCCAGTAGCTCGCCTCGAAACCGGGCAAGAAATCGCCGATTGGCGGGATGCCGGGCAAAGCGTCCGCGCGAGCGGCGGTTGTCACAGCCAGCGCCCGCAGTCTGCCGGCTTGTAAATGACCGATCAATGACGGAATGGACTCGAACATGACCTGGACCTGTCCACCGAGCAGGTCCGTGAGTGCGGGTGCAGCACCGCGATAAGGCACGTGCAGCATAGTGACGCCAGCTGTTGTTTGAAACAACTCGCCGGCCACGTGGCTTCCAGTGCCAATGCCCGAGGACGCCATCGTGATCTTGCCTGGATTGGCTTTGGCGTAGGAAAGAAATTCGGAAAGAGGCCTGGCCGGGACCGACGGATTGATCACCAGGACGTAAGGCGCTCGCATGACGGTCGCGATGGGCGCAATGTCGTGGATGAAATTGAAGTGAAGGTTATCATAGAGCGTCGCGTTGATTGCGGCCGACGGAGTGACGAGGAGGAGAGTGTAGCCGTCGGCAGGCGCTCGTACTGCCACTTCGGTGGCGATATTGGTACTAGCGCCAGGCGGTTTTCGATAACGAATGGCTGGCCGAGCCGCTCCGACAGCCATTGGCCGATCAGCCGCGCGACGATGTCGGACGGTCCGCCGGGTGGAAAGCCCACAACGATGCGCACCGGCTGTGACGGATAGGCTTCTGCCCTGGCGATCCGCGAAACGCCGGGGAGAGCTACGGCACTAGCTGCCAGATACAGAAAATGTCTGCGGTGGGGAAGTTTCATGGCGCTCTTTCCTCCGAAATGCGCTGCGCGTGTCGCATCATCTCCGCCTTCTACTCGCAAAAGGAGGCTGAGATATTCGTCGTGTTGTTTGCAATTGTGCCTGCCGAAGGCACCAGCGCTGCCAATTGCTAGGACCGAGAATTTCGGCACATTCTCAATTTCGGGCACTCTTCGACAAGCCGACCGACTTGCCTGTGCACAGAAGATACGCCGTTTGCAGGCGAGATACCAGCCAGGTCCAAGCGGCAACTGCGCATTTCGGCGGCACGAAATGTCGTTATTGGCCCTCAACGTCGATTACCGCGCTGGATTGAAACGGTAGCTATCGGAGGATAAGCAGACATTCCGCTAACATCGCCAATCTGGCGCTGTTAGCCCATCAGCGGTAACAGACGCGGGGTCAGCTTTCCCGACCCGATGGCCCTTATCGGCGCACGAAATCGTGCACGGCTTGGAGAATGGGAGATGGCAGGCGCAATCTGGTTAAGCGGCGCGGCGGCGAAGGGCGGCCAAAGCATCGGCCGTGAGCCGTGCGGAGTTTGCCCGGCGCCTTGGCCTAAAGCGGCGGGGACGAAGCCCAAAATGGGTCGATCCCATCATTATGGAATCGAACGCCAGCCACTTTACAAATGGATTCAGTGACCGTGAGACCGTCAAACATCCCCAATCGCTTTTCGATTGATATGAGGAGCAACACCGCTAATGCGGCGCTTCCGTAAAATCTGATTAGTGACGGACTGCATTTTGAGCCATCGTCACTTTGAGTTTGGACATGGGACCGAACGGAAGATCAGTCGGCATTGGAACGCCTCCAAAAATAATCCCCGCCTACGACAAACAGTTTAAAGTTGCTGACCGGCCGTTTGACTTGGCCTGAAAGAGCCCCAGGAAGTTATGCAGGGGCTTTTTTCTGCATGGTGGGACAGATCGGTAGTTTTTTAAGTGAAAGGTCTCTGAAGTCGACTAGATACTGCCCGCGCCAAGTAGGGCCGGACTTCCTACCTCATGTATCGGGCGGCCTTACGAAACAGAGAATGATTTTAGTTCGTGGCGCCATGCAGACGATGGCCTGACCGGTGGGATTTTTAGTTTTATCCAGCACGCGATCCCACGACACCGTGACCCAGGTGCGGTCGATGTACACCTCGTACCCGTCGGCAGTGAGGCGAGACGTTGCTGGCCGACAGTCTGCCATCGCGCAGCAAGCGGTGCCATCAGGTGCCGCGAGACTATTAAACCACGGCGCGAGAGCGGGATCGGCGTGTTCAGGTGGTTCAGCGAGCGAGGCGTTAGCGAACGTCACGCACAAGATTACTATTGAGACAAGGCTCCAGGCGACGTCTCCAAGAGAATAGCCGACCCATACCCGTACTGACGGCGTCGGGTAAGGTGCGAGGCTTGACAAGGCGGAAGGAGAAGGAGTTTCGCTGGCGGCGAAATGCAGAATTTGCATACGTGAATGTTTCATTGTGATGCCCCACGAACATTCCTTTTCGATCACGGACCAATCCGAAAGCCCTGACGACGAGAGGCACTACCATCGCGGTTAACACAGCATTCAGGGCCATGCCCAACCCGGCGAAGCTGCCTGCAATTTCGCCCTCGCTAAATGCACGAGCAGTGGCGATGCCGTGGCTGGCGATGCCCAATGCGAAGCCGCGCGCTTCGGGTGTACGGATCGGGCGAGATCGAGCACATAAGGACCCGCTACGGCGCCTATAATCCCCGTCAGGATCGTCAGCACTCCGGTGACCGCGGGCGCACCGCCGATCAAACGTGCAATCTCCATAGACACCGCGGCGGTTGCTGACTTTGGGGCGAGCGAGAGGATGGCGAACGCGGAGGCTCCGGCAAGCGTGGCGATCGCGAATCCGACCAGAATGCTGGCCAGCGATCCCGCAAAGAGCGCGAAAGTCATCGTCATGCATCGGCCCTGCAAACGTTTCAAATTTTTGTAAAGGGGAAGCGCCAACGCGACGACGGCTGTACCGAGCAGATAGTGCAACACTGCAACTGCCTCAAAATACTTTTGGTACGGGACAGCGCTTATAATCAGGACTGGCGCGATGCACGCAATC
>CAVXAK010000017.1:0-632489 GCA_963759705.1 uncultured Alphaproteobacteria bacterium | reverse complement strand
CATAATAACCAGAAAATAAAAGGATTTTGAAAGACACTTTATGCCGCTAGCGATCGCCGCTAAACTCTGCCGCTATGACACGCAAAACCGACTATCTGTTCCTGCGGCCCGGATCGCGGTATTGGCACATCAAGTTGCAGTCGCCGGATGGACGCATCGAGCGGTCGCTTAGGACGACTGATCGCGTGCAGGCTGAACTGCTGGCGCTGCCGCTGATCGCAGAGCACAAGGCCAAGCTTTTGCAGGCGAAGCCTCGGCTCGAAACCTCATGGCGACATGATCTTGAACCGGGACGCGAACACGTCGGCCCCCATGGCGAGCGCATCATCGCGACCGACCGCGAACTGATATTCATAGGCCATAACAGCGCGATCACAAAGACCGTGCCAAATGGCGGTCAGGCGTTCCAGCTTGTGGGCGGCCCACTAACGGTGCGGTCTCTCGCGATAGCCTTTACCGGCGAGCGGCCCATTGTGCCGGTCAAGAATGCCGACGACGCAATCCTCGAAACGTATCTGAAACAAGCCAACGTCACTGGCTACTATGAGCGTGAAGCGCGAGACGTGTGGGCGTTGTTCCGGTCGCTGTGTGACAAACCATTGAAGGATGCGACCCGCGATGATGGTCGCAAGGTTGTGCAGCATTTCGAGGCGAAAAATCTCAAGAGCGCGTCAATCCGCAAGAAGCTCGTATGGCTCAATGCCGCCGTCAATCTAGCCATCAAAGAGAACAAGCTTCAGTTCAATCCGTTCTTCAATATCGTGCCCAAACGCAACGATGCAGAAAAGCGGCGACCTCTCAGTGACGCGGATATGAAGGAAGCGAAGCGCCACCTCGATCAACTCGGCCAAAGCGATCAGTTGCTATTCCGCTTGCTCGCGGCCACGGGAATGCGATTGAGCGAGGCGTTCGAGATTGACGGTGAACTGAAAGAGCGCGGTTGTCGCTTCGTCATCGTCGGCAAAAAGACGCCGCAGTCGCATCGCCGTATTCCATTCCCGGCGTCTGTGCTGCCGTTCCTGCCAGCGGCCATCAAGGGACCGCTATTCCGAGGTGGTCCGCGTAGCGCATCGAAACGGCTCAATCAGTTCCTAAACGAGATCGGTATCGCCGACCGCCGCAAGGTAGTCCATTCGTTGCGGCATAGAGCGCAGGATCGGCTTAGAGCGGCCGGTTGCCCTCAGGACATCCGGTGGGCGCTCTTGGGCCATGAGGAAAAGACGGTTGCGGAAGGATACGGCGAAGGCTTCCCCGTGCCGTTGCTCAGCAAGTGGATCAACAAGATCGGATTTTGAAACGCGGCTTGGATTATCGGCCGTCGCGCTGGCGGCGCGCAATGATATTCTGTAAGCGGTCCTAGTTTGCTCGCGGCTAGCTTCGTAAAATGGCTTCAATCTTTTCAAGGTTGCGTGTGATCTTTCTCACTGGTCCAGATTTTCGAGGATCGACCGCGCGCGCCAGCACCTCGGCTAGCTTGTTTGCCCGGACCACGACAAGGCGTTTGGCAGCTTTGATCCAGGACTACCTGCCGGGCAAACGATCCATCGCGAACCGTGGCACGTCGATTGCGACACCACGCGTCAGCTAAAACAATCATCGCCGGTAAGGTCTTAGAAGGTACCGCCCCCTGCCGCAAAACATAGCGGCGTGGCGATTTGCTGGGAGCGCGGACGCAAATCGTGTGCACCGACGTGCGCATCGCGTTTGGTTCCCGACGGCAGAGGTCAGATTTCGTCTCAAGGGCACATTGGAACGATGAACGCTCGCACAAACGACATCTACGTTGCGCAAGCACATCGTGAGGCCTCGCGATCGAACGATCCGCTAGGCATGCCCGTTCCTCGCGTGACGCATCGGAAATATCCCTTCGTTAAACTACAAAGAGAACATGCGGCGGTTGCGGAGGTGACTGGGAGCCATAGGGTTCTTCGCTCGGTTCAACTCAATTACTACAAGCCATCGTCAAGATCTAACGCCAGGCTCCGTGGTTGATTGGCAATCGCACTGCGGAGGTCAGGGGTTCAAATCCCCTCGGCTCCACCAATAAAGGCCCTCCCTTAAAAGGGTTTTTTGCGGTCCATCCCTTGCCCAAACGTCCCGAAAGCCAGTCCGCCACGACGCTGTCACAGCGAGAGGCACATGGCGAGCATTCGGAAGCGTGGGACGAAGTGGCGGGTACAGGTACGTCGCCACGGATCACGTCCGCTCACACGAACCTTCCACCTCAAGGCCGACGCGGAATTATGGGCGCGCCGGCGAGAGGCAGAAGTCGATCGTTTTGATCTGACCGTTGACTATCGAGCGCCGCGCTCGCTCAGGCTTTCCAAGTTGCTCGAACGCTACCTGCGAAGATTGGCCAAGTGGGTCATAATTCTTCGATCCGGGTGTCAAGACATTCGACGCCCAAGCTCTCAATTATCTCTTCGCCAAATTGGACAGCCTCTTTAGCAGTATCAAACTGCCGGTTCACTGCAATCGAAAAAACCGCGAACTTTTTGGTTTCGTAATTATCCCCCGCAATTTCCACCAAACAAGCCCAACCTTCCTCCGGCTTATCCTTATTCATCGATGCGGAAACTACCGCGCCATAATCGAAGAAGAGTCCGACCACCGGGTTGTCATCGTTACCCTTCGCCTTAGGTGATTGCGATTTCAGTCCTAGTAGTTCGCGGTAACTGTCAAACTGATCTGGCGTAATTTTGTTCCGCCGATGCAGGCGAATTATTTCAGTGAGCCTTTGAGCTTCATCTAACTTATCAAAGCGACGCGTGCGACTGCCCCTTGGTTTCAGCTTCCGGACTTGACTGAGCAAGTCTCGAATCAAGGTTTGCCGCAAATCGTCGGGGCCGACAAAAGCGCCAGTAAGGGCTTTCTTGTAGGTTGCGGCTTTGAAACTCCGCAGTCTGTTATGCTGCTTGATGTCAATCGTATTTGGATCAATAGGGCGGCGTGAAAAGTAAAGCATGGCAGGTTTCGCGGCTGCTACAAATTGGTCTATCTCCTCGACCGTGCCAGATTCCGCAACCCCAGTGTCGGTGCCAATTTTCGTCCAAAACATCCCCACCAGAATATCTGAGGTCTGAACAAGTTGGCTGTTGATCGCTTCCTGTGGGCGTACTCCTGTTTGTGGTCTGGCATGTGTCTCCCATTTGACTGGCAGCAAGACGACTGATTCTGCCCCAGCATGTAAAGAGTTCCATTCATTGATGGCCTCGGTTGCAACCTTCCGCTCTTCCGCTAAGTCCGAAGGTGAGGCTATGAGGACTTTATATATCTCCGCCTTAAATGACATGGACCGCCTCTTTGAACGAGAGCGATTGTCTCCGCTACGCCTAAGGTGAATTAGGACACCCGGAAAATCAAATCAGAACATGGGCTAGACCTAGAAGGGTCGCGCACGCTCACGAGCATCAATTTCGGCCAAATCTCCACGGCCAAAATCGCAGGGACCCTGTGCCGGTACTCACGGGTCCCATAGGGGCCTTGGGTGAAATACCTCCCCCCAAAGGCGAAAAGTGTTACCCATGTATCCGGTACGATCTGTCACCTATGTTTCAGGCCAGTTAGCTCTTCGAGCTTCGGATCGGCGGGCAAGGTCAGCCGAACTCTGCGAAGCTGTACTGACTTGGCTCATCCCCGCCAGTCCTGCCTGTAGCGCCGAATCTGACAGTCTTGTTGGCAGCAGACTTGAACCCACAAAAGCGCGCGACAGACCAACAAAATCTGTTGCGAGGAGCGATTGGGCAAGCCGGCGACCAACGAGGGTCCGCCTAGACACCTTTGCCGCCAAGTTTATGACAAAGATCGTCGCCCTTGCCCTGCTCATCCTCGTCGCGGCCGGAATAGCGGTCGCAGGAACTCTTCGCGATGGACCCTGACCTTGGCGACCGATTGCTGTTTTTTCTCGACTTCAAGGACCCGCCAGATTGCGGCTAGACCGGCGCACCAGCCCGGCATTTCGCTCGATCCACATCCCGATTTGCGGCGCTCGCGATTTGCATGGCCCGTGTGCAAGAGCGCAATCGTTTCAGATTAAATTGATTCGGCTCACCATCATTGGCGGAGCATGATCTTTTCGGAAGACCGGTTTCCACCCCCGGATCAAGTCCGGGGGCAGGCTTTTTCCGGATCATGCTCAAGAGCCCGGCTGCGAGCAGAAATGGCCGCGACAACAACGGGACCAGCCATTATGAAGCAAGCGGAATGACCTCCGGCACCCCCCCGACCGTCCGCTTGCTGCACCACCGCGCCTTCGTGCGGTTCCTCTATGTGCGGGTCGCGGCGACGATCGCGCTGCAGATCAATGCGGTCGCGATCGGCTGGCAGATGTACGCGCTGACCGGCAGTTCGTTCGACCTTGGTCTCGTCGGCCTGGTGCAGTTCATTCCGGCGATCGGATTCTTCCTCGCCACAGGTCACGCCGCCGACCGCTACGACCGCCGTACCGTCACCGCGATCTCGAAATTTCTCGAGGCCGCGGCCGTGGCTGTGCTGGCCGTGGCGGCGGCGACCGGCCGGCTCACGCCGCACCTTCTCCTCGCCATGGCGTTCTTCATCGGCACGGGGCGCGCCTTCGAACAGCCAAGCCTGCAATCGGTCCTGCCCAACATCGTGCCGGGGAGCACGCTGCCGCGTGCGATCGCTGCCTCGAATTCGGTTGCGCAAAGCGCCATCGTCGCTGGACCGGCGCTCGGCGGTTTGCTGGTCGCACTCAGTCCGACCCTCGTGTTTTCGGTCTGCGCGGCGCTCTGGCTGACGTCCGGTTTTGTCATGCGCGGCATCGAGATGGAGCGGGTCGCTCCGCGGCGCGAACCGGTCGACCTCGCTTCTCTGTTCAGCGGGTTTGTTTTCATTGGACGCCACAAGGTCGTGCTCGGCGCCATCGTGCTTGACCTTTTTGCGGTGCTGCTCGGTAACGCGACCGTGCTGCTGCCGATCTTCGCGCGCGATATTTTCATGTCCGGCCCGCTCAGTTTCGGCGCGCTGCGCGCGGCGCCCGCGGCCGGAGCGATCCTCACCTCGATCGCACTGACACGCTGGCCGATCTCGCGGCAGGTCGGGCGGATCATGTTCGGATCGGTCGCCGCGTTTGGAATCGGAACGATCCTTTTGGCGCTGTCGCCGACATTCGTTTTGGCGATGGGCGCCATGTGCGTCGTCGGCGCATCGGATACGATCAGCGTGGTCATCCGTCAGACGCTGGTCCAGCTTTACACCCCCGACCAGATGCGCGGCCGTGTCTATGCGGTGAACTCGATGTTCACCGCCACCTCAAACCAGCTCGGCGATTTTCGCGCCGGCGCGACCGCAGCCCTGTTCGGGACCATCCCGTCGGTGCTGATCGGCGGGCTCAGCACGGTTGCGGTCGTTTTGATTTCAGCGAGGATTTTTCCGCGAACTGCTGACAGCCGACCGCTACGAATCGGTCAAGCAGCAGACCGGGTAACAAACCGGGCGACCGGCGACCGGCGCCGTGAGCGTCGCGATGAGCCTGGAAGCGGGGCGCGCGCTGAGGCATCATAGCCTTCGTTTGAGCATGATCTTTCCCCAAACCGGCGCCCAGCTTTCGGGATCATGCTTTCGTGCGCTGATCATTCCGGGCGGCGCCAAAGGAAAACCAATGCGACCGAATACCGCTCGCGTGTGCCGGTTAGCGCCAAGCGTTATCGCCGGCATCATCCTCTTGATCGGTGGCGTCGCGGCGCCAGCCGTGGCGGCGCCCTGCGGCGGCGATTTCGGCGCTTGGCTGGAGGGGGTCAAACAGGAAGCGGCCAGCCAGGGCATCTCGCAGCGCACGATCCAATCCGCGCTCGCCGGCGTCACCTACGACCCGGGAATCATCTCGCGCGACCATGCGCAGGGTGTGTTCCGGCAGAGTTTCGAGCAATTCTCCGGCCGCATGGTGCCGCCGCGCCTCGCCCGAGGGGCCCATCTGTTGAAGCAATACGCCCCGATTTTCAGCCGGATCCAGCAGCAATTCGGCGTGCCGGGACCCGTGATCGTCGCCATCTGGGGGCTGGAAACCGACTTTGGCGCCAATTCCGGAAAGTTTCCGACCATCCGTTCGCTCGCGGCGCTGGCTTATGATTGCCGCCGGCCGGACAAATTCCGCGGCGAACTGATCGCGGCGCTGCGCATCGTCGATCGCGGCGATATGAGTCCATCCGACATGCGCGGTGCGTGGGCCGGAGAGATCGGCCAGACTCAATTCCTGCCGTCGTCCTATCTCAAATACGCGGTCGACTACGACGGCAACGGCCGCCGCGATCTCATTCGCAGCGTGCCGGACGTGCTCGCCTCCACCGCCAATTATCTGAAAGGCTATGGCTGGCAGCGTGGCCAGCCCTGGGGCGAGGGCACCGCCAATTTCCAGGTGCTGCTGCAGTGGAACGCGTCGCAGGTCTATACCAAGACCGTCGCCTATTTTGCCCAGCGGCTCGCCGGACAAGAATAGGCGCGGTCAGGCGGAGAACTTTCATGAGGGTCATTCTGATCGCCGCTGTGGCGTTTTGCGTAGCGGGGCACGCCTCCGCACAGGACGCCGCATCGGCTAATCAATACAGCCTGCCGGACGGTGACGCCAAGCAGACGATCGAAACGGTGTGCGTTGCTTGTCACGATCTGCGACGCGTCGTCCACTCCAACTATTCGCAGGCGGAATGGCACAACGTCATCAACATGATGGTGTCGGCAGGGGCGCCGCTCACGCCGGCGCAGAAAGAGTTGGTTACCGACTATTTGATCAAAAACTTCCCCGGCAAGCCGAAGCCTGCGCCAAGCATCATCGCCGGACCGGTACAGGTCTCTTTCAAGGAATGGCCGGTGCCGACGCCCGGCTCGCGTCCCCATGATCCGCTGGCAACGCCCGACGGCGCCATCTGGTACAGCGGCAATATGTCGAACAAGATCGGCAGGCTCGATCCGGCGACCGGGATCATCAAGGAATATCCGCTGAAGACGCCGTTCTCCGGACCGCATGGTCTCACCTACGACAAGAACGGCGACATCTGGTTCACGGCAAATTTCGCCAGTTATGTTGGGAAGCTCAATCCGGCGACCGGCGATATCACCGAGTACAAGATGCCCGATCCGGCCGCGCGCGATCCGCACACGCCGCTGTTCGATAAGGACGGCGTGCTTTGGTTCACGCTGCAGAACGCCAACATGGTAGGCAGGCTTGATCCCAAGACCGGGGACATCAAGCTCGTCACCATGCCGACGCCGAAGTCGCAGCCTTACGGCATGGTGTTCACGTCCGACGGCGAAACCATCTTCTTCGACATGTTCGGCACCAACAAGATCGCCAGCATCGATCGCAAGACCATGGCGATCAAGGAATACCCGCTGCCGGATACCGGCAGCCGGCCGCGCCGCATCGCCATCACCAGCGACGACATCATCTGGTACGGCGATTATTCGCGCGGCCGCCTGGGCCGCCTCGATCCCAAAACCGGCAAGGTGACCGAATACCCTTCGCCCGGCGGCCCGCGCACGCAGCCCTACGGCATCACCGCGCTCCACGACATCATCTGGTACGTCGAATCCGGCCTGGCGCCGAACGCGCTGGTGCGCTTCGATCCAAAGACCGAAAGATTTCAGACTTGGGCTATTCCGTCGGGCGGCGGCGTGGTGCGCAATATGATGCCGACACCGGACGGCCACCATCTGGCGCTCGCCTGCAGCGGCGTCAACGGCCTTGCCCTGGTCGAGATCAAAGACGGCGCGGCGGAATAAATCATTGCCGCCGTATCGTTCAGTAGGCGCTCAAGAGATCGATCTTTGTGTTCGCCAAAATCAAACGCTTGGCGAGGATCGCGGCGAGATTGCGCGCAATGCGTTCGCCGATATGCGGGTGCTCCCGGCGAAAGCGATCGTATTCCGAGATCGGCACTTCCAGGCACACGACGTTGGTGTCGGCCCAAACGTCGGCAGTCCGTTGCTCTCCGAGGAGCGACATTTCGCCGAATTCCATGCCCTGCCCGAGGCTCGCAAGCCGGACGCCACTCGGAAGCTTCACGCTGACCATGCCGCTCTGCAGAAAGAACAGCGACGATGCCGGGTCCCCGGCGGCGACGATGCGCTCTCCAGTTTGATAGGAGCGCGGCGTACCGAGGGCGCAAAATTCAACAAGCTCTTCGTCGGAGAGGCCTGCGAGCAGAGGCTGCTCCTTGAGGTGTGAATCGCTCTTGAGCGTTACGTAGCCGCCGTATCGGAAGATGACCTGATCCTCCGCCCATTCGATCGCCTCGTCGAGCAGCGGGAGGACGCGCAACCTGTCGATGTCGGCAATGAGCGGGCCGATCGTGGCCCAGACCGACGAGGCGGGATCGATACCGGCAAGGATCGCCGTAGTCGACACGGCGGTCATGGTGCGCAGAATATCCGCCAGCAGCAGCCCGGCGGCCGTAGTAATCGACGCGACACGGCGAAAATCGAGGATCAAGAGCGGCGACGGCTTTTCGCCGAGCCGGCGGGACACATAGTCGATCGTTGCGAAGGTCAGTGCGCCGACCAACTCGATGGCGCGAACGTCCTCGCGGTGCTCTTCAAGGATCTGCTGTTCGCTGGGTTGGCGACTGCGGCGCGAGGTGATGCCGCCGATGTCGTAATCGGCGATGATCGAGGTGCGCACATCGCCGGTACGATTGAGCATGTGGAGTCCGAAGTGGGTCGACAGCGTCTCGCATATTTTCAAACCGCGAACGCTGTTGCCGTGATCGTCGAGCGGCGGTGAGAACGTACCGAGGCCGAGCTGAGCGGGAAGCGCCGCCACGATGCCGCCGCCGACGCCGCTCTTTGCCGGCATGCCGACCCGATAAACCCACTCGCCCGCATAATCGTACATGCCCGAACTGGTCATGATCGACAGCGTCCGCGCGACCGTATAGGGCCTCATGACCTGCTCGTCCGTGACCGGATTGACGCCGTTATTGGCGAGCGTCGCGGCCATGACCGCAAGATCGCGCGCGGTCACCAGAACGGAGCACTGGCGGAAGTAGACGTCGAGCACGGCGCCGACATCGCCTTCGACCACCGCATAGTTACGCAACAGATAAGCGATGGCGCGATTTCGATCTCCGGTTTCGCGCTCCGAGGCAAAGACCTGCTCGTCGACGGCGAGTTCGCGGCCGGCAAAGCGGCCGAGCGCCGCACGGATGTATTCGAACGCGTCGCTGCCCTTCGCCTTATGGATCAGACCGGAACATGCGATGGCGCCGGAATTGACCATCGGGTTGTACGGCCGATTGTCGGGGCGCAACCGGATCGAATTGAAAGCATCGCCGCTCGGCTCGACGCCGATTACGGACTCGACCTGTTCTGCACCAAGCAGCTCAAGCGCCAGCGCAAAGACGAAGGCTTTCGAGATCGACTGGATGGTGAAGGGAACGGCGCTGTCGCCCACCTCGTAGACATGGCCGTCGATGGTCGCGAGGCAAACGCCGAAATGACTGGGATTGGCTTTCTTCAACTCAGGGATGTAGTCGGCAACCGCACCGCTCGTGTCGTCGCGAAATTCCGCGTGGCAGCGCATCAGGAATTGGTGCAGCGGCGAAACGGCGGAGCCCGCCGGCGCTGAACCGGCGGTCCGGAGATAAGGTGCGTGCATGTCTATTTGGCTATGAGAATCGGCTCGACCACGGTCTTGCGACGGATGACGCCGGCAAGCTCGCCCCCGCCGACACAGCGACTATGTCTTTTTATTCCGTGGAGGGAAAGCGGTAGTAGAGCGTGACCCGGAAAAGTAGAAACCGGCTTTCTGAAAAGCTCCTGCGCAACCGGCGATGCAGGACGCGAATTGATTCAATCTGAAGCGCTTGTGCTCTGAGGTACCGCCAAGGTTGATGACGCCTCGGACATCCAGCGATCGAGAAAGACGCTGAGCCAAGCCCGCGCGGTGAAGTCGTAGACCGCGCGGTCGGCGAAATGGGTGTCGCGCGGCCGGGCGTTCGGCAGTTCCAGCCGCTCATGACCGCGGGTGGTCCATTTGTGCATCATGGCGTGGGTGACATCGGGGTGGAATTGCAGCGCGTAAGCCCGCCCGTAGCGGATGGCCTGAATCTCGAAGGTATCGCCCTCCGCCAAGAGTTCGGCGCCGGGCGGCAGGTCGAAACCCTCGCGGTGCCACTGATAGACCCGTTCCGGCCATTCACCGACGACGGCAAAGCCGGCCGCGGTGGGCCGGATCGGGTAGTAACCGATTTCGCAATGGCCTTTCGGATGGCGAAAAACCGTGCCGCCGAGTTGCCGCGCGCACATCTGCGCGCCCAGGCAGATGCCCAGGAACGGTTTGTCGTCCTTGAGCGGCACGGCGATCCAGTCGATCTCGCGGCGGATGAAATCGTCTTCGTCGTTGGCGCTCATCGGCCCGCCGAAAATGATCGCGGCGGCATGGTCCTGCATGGTCGGCGGCAGCGGATCGCCGAAACGCGGTCGGCGAACGTCGAGCGGGTATCCGAGTTGCTTCAGAGCGTTACCGACACGACCCGGCGTAGAGTTTTCCTGGTGCAGAATGATCAGAATCGGCTGTCGCATAACTCAAGTGATTTCGAAACGGCCTCCGCGATTTTCTATCGCGTTCGGCCCGGGTTTCAAAGCATTACGCGCGGTCGCTACGCAGCGCCGCGCGTATCTCCGTTGCGGCGATCGATGATCGGCAACAGCACCGCATGCGGCATCAGGCGCAGCATGAACACCGCGATCTTGTTGCCGAAGCCCGCGACCACCACACGCTGGCCGCGCATGAGGCCGCGATAGCCGATACGCGCCACGCGGTCGGCCGGCACAGACAGGATGCGCTCAGCCCCGCCGTCCCGCACGCCTGCGCGCTGCTGAAATTCGGTCGACACAGGCCCCGGGCACAGCGCGGTGACCCTCACGCCGCGGCCCAAGAGTTCGCGGTGAAGCGCTTCGCTGAACGAGAGCACATAGGCTTTGCTGGCATAGTAGACCGCCATCCCGGGACCGGGCAGGAAGGCTGCAACGGACGCGACGTTGAGAATGCCGCCGCGATGGCGGGCGAGGCTTTCGACGAAGGCAAGCGACAGCTCCGTCAGCACCCGGATGTTGAGATCGATCATTTCGAGCTCTTCGCCATGGTCGAGGGCTGCGGCCGCACCGGAGAGTCCGAACCCGGCATTGTTGACGACAAATTGCGGCTCGAAGCCGAGAGACGCGAGCTCCGCAGCGATCTTGGCCCCGGCGTCGCGCTCCCCGAGATCGATTGCCAGCACCGCCGGACGCGGCCGGCCCGTGCCGGCAATCTCATCGGCTAGCGCCGCAAGCCGTGCTCCGCGCCGCGCCACGAGAACGAGATCATGACCGTGCTCGGCAAAGACGCGCGCCAGCTCGGCGCCGATCCCAGCGGACGCGCCGGTGATCAGCGCGACCGGCTTCATGCATCGCTGCCGGAGTCGGATGCCTCGCCGCCAACACGCCGGCGCAACTCGATCCGCTCGCGCGGCGATACGCCGAGCAGATCGGCGGCGCGCCATAGCAGGTTGTCCTCGAGCTCGTCGCGCCGGCCGTCCGCATAGACGATTTCCCACATCATTTCGACGATGCGGGCACGGCCTTCCTCGTCGAGCGTGCGGTTCAGCAAACTGGTGAAGTGATAAAGATCGACGGCCTCGTGCTCGGCCTCGGTCGCCTGATCGACCAATTCATTCGTCGTGGCATCGTCGAGATTAAAACGTTGCTTCACCACGGCGTGCAACTTGTCGCGCTCGGGCTGCGACATCTCGCCGTCGATGGCTGCAGCATGCACAAGCAATGCCGCCGCCGCGAGGCGGTAGTCATTGTCGGCGAATTGTTGCGGGTGTTTCTCGCAGTCGACGAAATCGGAGATGAAATTCTTGAAAGATTCGAACATGAAACCTTCCCGTTTGGGCGGGCCTTAGTCCCACGTTCATATCGCGACGTAAAGCGTGCCGTTCAAGCCTCAAGCGGCTCGATCCGATCCGCAAAGCCGCCGGCCTCACTGAACGGCATGAGCCTTGCGGTAGGCGTCCTCCAGCAATTGGATATTGGCTCGGATGTAGGGATCGGACGGATCCTTGGCCTCGGCTTCTTGGAGCTTCCGGTGCGCTCGCGCGAAATCGCCGCGCAGCATGTAGGAGAAGCCCTGATTGTTGAGAATTTGCGCGGTCGGCCCGATGAGACGGATGGCCTCTGCGTAGGCGCGGTCGGCGAGGTCGAAACGGCGCAGCCGGTCGTAGGAGGAAGCAAGCCCGACCCAAGCCTCGGCATCGCGCGGATGTATCTCGGTGGCGCGGCGAAAACTCTTCTCGGCAAGGCCAAAATTGTTGCTGCGGAAATATTTCTTACCTTGTTGCAGGTCGTCATTGGGATCGTCGCCGAGGAGCCCGGGGGTCGACAGCGGGGCGACCGGCTCGCCGCTCGGTCCCGGCTCGGCCGGCTGGGTGACGATGGTGCCCGTCGTGTCGCTGGGATCGCCGGTGGTGGCGGACGCCGATCCCGCTGCCGGCGATTTGCCGAGATCAGCGAGTTTCGTCGATGTCGAGCAGCCGCCCAGCCACGTCAGACACGCCGACATGGCGATCAGCACCCGCGCTACTCGGATACTCATCAACGCGACTCCGGACCGCAAGACGCCCAGCCAACGCCCCGTCGACGCGAGGATTGAACTGTCCCGCCAAAAGGCTGGGCAGCATCGGAGAAGCAAAACTAGGCAACGTTAGTTAAGGAATCCCTCGCCCCACGCTCCCCCGGGCCGCGCGACCACGATGCACGGACAGCCAGCACTTTATAGTTGTAACTGCTACCAATTACCCGTCGAGAGCCTGACGATGATCGGCAGGAGAATGACCACGAAGAGTACGGGAAAAATGCACACCATCATGGGGACGGCAAGCTTGGCCGGCAGGCTGTAGGCCTTCTCCTCGGCACGTGAAAGCCGCTTGTGCCGCATATCGTCCGAGTAGACGCGCAATGCGTCGCTGATGCTCGACCCGAGTTCGTCGGACTGTTGAATAAGTGTGGCGAAGGAGCGCGCTTCGTCGAGGCCGAGCCGATCGCCGAGATGTTCGAGCGCTTCGCTCATCGTACGGCCGGCGCGGATCTCCAGGTTGGCCATGTGGATATTGGCCGCCAGCGACGGATAGGAATCGCCAAGCTCGCGGCCGACGCGATCGAGCGAGGCCTCCATGCTCAGCCCGGAGTCCGCGCATACGACCAACAGGTCCATGAAATCAGGAAAACCGGCCTGATGCTCCAAGCGCCTCGCCCCGATTCGGCGATCGAGATAAAAGCTCGGCAGCAAATAGCCCAAGACGCCGCCCGCCATGACAAAAAGCCAGAACGCTGTTCTGCCCTTGAGCCCGAGCATCGGCAGCGCAACAAAGAAAATGCCGATCAGGCCCAAGGCAAGGACCAGGCGAGCCAAAAAGAAATACGCCGCACCGCTCGGATCGTAGATGCCGGCCTGAATGAGACGACGGCGCAACACTTTCACGTCATTGTTGTCGCCGGACGAATAATGCTTGGTCGTATAGTCGACGAGTTTTTGTGCGACCTTCAGTCCCGAATACCGCAACGAACGGCGGCCGGCCGATTCTTCATCGTCGATGTTCACGCGCGCCGCACGGCGGCGCACCGCCTCGCGGGCTCGCACGCCGATCATCACTGCGAAGGCGAGCGTTCCCGTGGCCAAGAAAACCAGAACGCCCAGCATGGTCGCCGCGCTATCGCCGCCGAACATGCTGAAAGTGCCGCTTGTGTCCATGATTTGGTCTTGCGATCAGATCTTGAAGTTCACCATCTTGAACATGATGAGGTTGCCGACGCACATCCAGCCGGCGGCGGAGCCGAGCAGGATCTTGGTCAGGTTTTCGTGCCAGACGGCCCCGTAAAAGTCCGGCGCGATAAACTGGATGATGAGAAACATGCCGATCGGCAACGCCGAGAGGATCATCGCCGAAGCACGGCCCTCCGCCGCAAGTGCACGGATTTTGCGCCGCATCTTGAAGCGCTGGCGAATGACGCCGGACAGATTTTCGAGGATCTCGCCGAGGTTACCGCCGGTCGAGCCCTGAATGGCGACGGCGGTCACGAACAGCGGCAGATCATCGGAACCGATGCGGCAATAAAGGTTGCGCATCGCCGTTTCGAGATCGGCGCCGTAGGTAATCTCATCGGATACGACACCGAACTCGCTGCCGATCGGGTCGGTCATTTCCCGGCCCACCATGGTGATGGCGATGGGCACAGGGTGACCGGCGCGCAAGCTGCGCACGATGATGTCGAGTGCGTCCGGAAACTGCGCGCCGAATTTCTTCTGCCGTCGCGCGCGCAGCATGCGCAAAACCATATAGGGCAGCACCGTCGCGGCGAACAGCGCGGCGAGGCCGGCTTCCACGACACTTCCGCGCACGATCATGACGGCGGCGAACGCGACGACGGCGATGAACCCGACGATGAGGAAAAGGCGAGTCAACCCGAGGGTAAGGCCGGATTGCAGGATCAGCCGATTGAGCGAGACGAAATTGAGCTGATAATTACCGCCACTGGTGAGCCCGCGCTCGCGCCGCAGCTCGATGAGGACGCTTTCGCGGTCTGTGCGGTCCTTCGAAATCATCAGCCGCCGGTTGATCCGGCTGCGATAGGACGCGGCGGAAAAACCCACGAGATAGACGGCCTCGACGGCCAGTCCCGCCGAGATCGCGACGAACAGCCAGATCAGATAGATGGGATCGAAATCGAGCGCCATGTGGGGGCCGGAGCTGCGGTCAGAGCGGCTGTGAGGGATCGAAATAGGCGCCGGGGATCTTGATTCCCATGGCGACAAGATCGGTCAAAAAGCGCGGCCGCACACCGGTCGCCTGGAAATGGCCCTGCACCGAGCCGTCCGGCGCCGTTCCAGTGCGCACGTATTTGAAGACTTCCTGCATCTGGACGATGTCGCCTTCGAGCCCGGTGATCTCGGCGATGCTCATGACGCGCCGTCTGCCGTCCGACAGGCGGGAAAGCTGCACGATGACGCGAATCGCGGCGGCGATCTGGCCGCGGATGCTGGCGACCGTCATCGGCAGTCCAGCCATGCCGATCATCTGCTCAAGGCGAGAAATGGCGTCGCGCGGCGTGTTGGCATGGATCGTCGCCATCGAGCCTTCGTGGCCGGTATTCATCGCCTGGAGCATGTCGAAGGCTTCCTCGCCGCGACACTCGCCGAGGATTACGCGGTCGGGCCGCATGCGCAGGGCATTCTTGACCAGATCGCGCTGGCGGATTTCACCCTTGCCTTCGATGCTCGGCGGACGCGTCTCCATGCGGCCGACGTGAGGCTGCTGCAATTGCAGTTCGGCGGCGTCCTCGATGGTGAGCAACCGCTCTTTCTCGGAAATGAAAGCGGAGAGCGCGTTCAGCATCGTCGTCTTGCCCGAACCGGTGCCGCCGGAGATGATCAAGGTCACGCGCGCCTTCACGGCCGCAGCGAGCAACTCGGCCATCTGCGGCCGCAGCGCGCCGATTTCGACAAGTTTGTTAAGGTTAAATGGTCGCTTGGAGAATTTGCGGATCGACATCAATGGACCGTCGACCGCCACCGGCCGCACCGCCACGTTGACGCGCGAACCGTCGAGCAGACGGGCGTCGCACATCGGATGCGATTCATCGACGCGACGGCCGACCGCCGACACGATCTTGTTGATGATGCGGAGAAGGTGCGCCTCGTCCTTAAATCGCACGCCGGTCGGTTCCAGCACGCCTCCCCGTTCCACGTAGACGCATTCGTGGCCGTTGATGAGAATGTCGTTGACGGACGCGTCCTTGAGCAGCGGCTCGAGCGGACCGAGGCCCGTCATCTCGTCAAGGATTTCAAGGACGAAATCGTTGAGTTCCTGGGTGTTGAGCGCCAATCGTTCAGTCAGCACGTATTGCGACACAAGCTGCTGCACGTGGCCGCGCATCTCCTCGTCCGGCAGCTTT
The DNA here is from genome assembly GCA_963759705.1 of uncultured Alphaproteobacteria bacterium. Lineage (GTDB taxonomy): Bacteria > Pseudomonadota > Alphaproteobacteria > Rhizobiales > Xanthobacteraceae > BOG-931. The sequence goes on along the minus strand of CAVXAK010000017.1, from coordinate 616,547 downwards.
TCGAGCGCCGAAAGATTGATTTCCTCGATCAGCCGACGATGCAGCCGCACCTTGGCGTCAAGAAGCTTGTCGGTCAGCAGCGGATTGGAAGCCGCAGGCGCTGCCGGCGCCACGGGCTCAGCATGAGCTTCCGGCAACGCGGTCCAGGACGGGCTCTCCGGCGCAGGCTCCTCGGTCGCCGGAACGAGTTCCGGAGCGGAGACGCGGCGTGTCGAGAAACGACCGATCATGCTGTAGTCCTAATGTCGATGCGGCACGGTTTTTGGCCTACGACCGCGCCCACGAGAGCTTGAGCTTTTTCCCGCCGCCAACAGCCTGCTTGCCGGTCCTGGCATTGAGCTGGGGCAGAATGAGTTTCTTCAGCTCTTGCGTGATCTTGTTGCCCTTCCTGACCTCTTCGAGCGGGACCCCGCGGTCGATGGCCTCGCGAACGAGCGCGTAATCGTTCGGCACACAGGCCACGAACGAATCGCCGATTGCCTGCTCGATGTCGCTGCGACGAAGCCCTGCGGAAAACAGCTTCGGTACGAAGCGATTGATGATGACCTGCGGTTTCGGACCGTCGCCGAGGCGTTCGCGGATCGCTTCGACGAGCTGCTTGGCGTGACGCAAGCCCGGCACCGTCGTCTCGCTCACGATGAACAATTTGTTGGAGCCGAGCAGAACGTTGTCGGTCCACGAGAACCAGGTGCGCGGCGTATCGAACACGACGTAATCGAAATGCGACGACACGAGATCGAGCAGCCGGGTGACGACGTCGGGATCGAACGAACGCATTTCTGCCGGACGGTTCGGCGCGGCAATGACCGCAAGGCCGGACGGATGTTGCGACAGCATCACCTCCAGCAATTGCCGGTCGAGCCGTTCGGGGCGAGGTTCAATTTCGCCGAGGTTGAGGCGCGGCTCGATGTCGAGATAATCGGCGCAGGCGCCGTGCTGAAAGTCGAGGTCGACCAGGCAGGTCGCGGTTTTGCCGCGCGCGCCGCTGTTGAGGAGCAGCATCGCGGTCTGCACCGCAAGCGTCGTCACGCCCGCGCCGCCGACGGCCGGCAGGAAGGTGACGATTTCGGCTTCCGTCGTGTCCGCATTCGCCGGCGGTTTGGCGACACGCGCACAGGTGCGTACCAACTCGATTGGCGCCACCGGCTTGACCAGAAAGTCGGCGACCCGCATCTGGACGAGGCGGCGCGCTACATCCGCCTCGAATTTGTCGGTAATCGCCACGACCGGCGGCCAATTACCCAGGCGCGCCATGAAGCGCTGGAGCGCCTGCATCTCGGTTTCGTCAGCGCTGTCAATGTCGGCAACGACAACCGTAGCGTCGCCCGTGTCGATATCGCCCTGGCGGCCGGTAAGCTTGCCGCGAATGACATCGAGACTGATTTGCGCGTTGCCACCGAACGTGGTGCGGACCGACTCCTCGAACGCATCGTCGGCGGTCAGCACGACGACCTTGACCTGATTTGCAGAATTTGTAGCTCGGCCCATACGCATGGTTCAGGTCCGGATTGTTGTTAGGGCGTCGTCATTGGGGTAAAGTGCCAGGCGTGCCGCTCCCGGATGTGTTCGAGCTACCAGACCCCGACGACGCGATCGGCGACTCCTGCAGGCTCTCCAAAGCGGAGTTGGTAATGTTCGCCGGCGGATGCACCTTGCCGGTACGATAGCGTTCGACGGCGGACTGCATCTTTTGGCCATTGAAGCGGATATTCTTGTTGCCGCTATACGCCGGCCACGGATCGACCATTTGCTGGATCTCGTTGGCGGCGATCGCGTCACCGGCGCTGAGCGCGATGGTATCGCGCCGGTCGAAATAAAGGTCGGAACACCCGCCGAGCGATGCGGCGAAAGCCGCGCCGCCGACCACAGCAGCGATCAAGCGCGACATCGATCTAGTCTTTGACCGAGACATAGACGCCTCCATTCTTCGGCAGGTCGAGAACGTGACCGACATACGGCCGGTTGAGAGCACCCGCGGTGAAGCGCGCCAATTCCGGGCTCACCTCGGTTTTACCCATCAGAAAATAGTCCACGTCGTTCGGCGGCAATGTGTTGTCGAGCGGCGTGTGGACGGGATCGTTCGGCCGCAGCGGACGAACAAGATGCGGCGTCACGAGGATCACCAGATCGGTTTCGGCCTTCCGGTATTGGTCGCTTTTGAACAAGGCGCCGAGCACCGGGACGTCGCCGAGCCACGGCAACTGGTCCTGATTATTGGCGATGTCATTCTGTAACAAGCCGCCGAGCATGAAGCTCTGGCCGTCACGCAACTCGATGGTCGTCGAGGCGCGGCGCACGATCAGGGGCGGCACCGAGATGCCAGCGACTTGGACGGAATGGGCGGAGTCGAGCTCACTCACCTCCGGCTTGATCACCAGGTTGATCAGGCCGCCATTCAGCACAGTCGGTGTAAAGGCCAAGCCGACGCCATAGGGCTTGTAGTCGATCGAGACCTGGCCGAGCGTGCCCGGCACCGGGACGGGAAATTCGCCGCCGGCGAGGAAGCTTGCGGTGTCGCCCGATAGCGCCACCAGATTGGGCTCCGCCAGACTGCGGGCAGCGCCTCTCTGCTCCAGCGCATTAATCTGCATTTGCAGCGATTTCGACAATTGAGCGACGGCAAATCCGAATGGCGCCGTGCCCGACAAGACGCCGGCCGCGACAATGGGCGAAATCGTCGTTGAACTCGCCGAGACGTTGGCGCCGCCGACCGTGGTTCCCGGTTGCTGGAAGGCGCCCCCCGGCGTCGTGATCGGCAGGCTCGAAGCAGACAACTGGGAGCCGGTGTTGGCGTTGACCGAATTGCCGAACATATTCCATTGCACGCCGAGTTCGCGGCTTGCCTGACGCGAGGCTTCGATGAACCTCACCTCGAGCATGACCTGCTGCGGCTGCAGAACCTGAACTGTGTTGATCGGATCGGGCCCAAATTGGCGCGCGATCATCACGGCCTTGTCGAGACTGGCCGCGTCGGGCGAGGTGCCGCTCAGCATGATGCGGCCGTTGATCGACGAGACCTTGATGCCGCCGTCGGTGAAACGCGCAATCTCCAGCGCCAGCCGCGAGATATCGTAGGAGACCTCGACATCGAATATGCCGACAAGCTTCTTGCCCTCACCGTATACGCTGACGCGTGTGGTGCCGATCTTCCTGCCCAGAATGGACAGCGCGTGATCGGTGAGCGGGTTGACATCCGCGACCTCCGGATCGCCGACCATGATGTCGACGAAACTCTGATCAATGTGGAGGTCCTGCGATTTCCCGACCGTCACTCTCACCATCGCGGTCCGCGCGGAGTTGGCGATGACGATTTTCTGCTGGGCCTGCGACGATGCCGTCGCGAGCGGAAGCATCGTGATGATCGTTGCCCCAAACACCAACGCCATTCGGCTGCAACGCAACAGCGCTCCGATCCTGGTGGTCCCGTCCAAAATTCGCGGACCTTCACCTGCGTTACCGTTTTCGTACTGGCTCTTCACGTCGGCCTCCCCGCCTTTGCTCACTAGTCCCCAGAAACCTATGTCCCCGATCGTCAGTCGTGTGCCGGCCCCTGCACTGAAAGAGCCGCCGAATGTCCTTCGCCGCCCTCGACAGGTACGCTGTAGTTCTCATGCTTGGTCGCACGCGTGACCTCGACGGTGACGAAGCGCAGATCGCGCAACGGCACGGTCGGACTGCCGAGGTCGGTTAGCGTGACGCGCCGCGTGCTATCATTGGCGAGTTCGCCGGCCTTGCGCAGCAAGAGCGAAAGCGTGCCGACAGCCGACGCGAGCGCGATCTTCTGACCATCGGTCACGCTCACTTCGAGCGTGACGGCCTTGGCGACCGACGGTTTTTCGGCGCGTTGGTCGGCGACCTGGTCGATCGCGAGTACCCGCGCATTCTGAATGACCACATCGTTGATTGCGGAATTCTTGTCGTTCTGGCGCGTCAGCACGACGTCGACGCGATCGCCGGGCAACACGAAGCCGCCAACGCCCTCGACGTCGTTGACGCGGATCGTGACCGCCTTCATGCCGTTCTGCAGCGTCGCCGACAGCGTCGCGCGCTGACCGGGTCCGGTAATCTTGGCGGCAAGCACGGCCTCGTTCACATCGATCGGCATGAGCACGATGCGCTTGGTCGAGGTGACGTCGGCGATCTTGCCGAACGCGCCAGCCGGCAACGCATTCTCCGGCCACTCCACTTCGCGGAGCGAAGACGAATTGATCTCGTCGCCGAAGCGCAATGGTTTACTTGCAACGACGATGGTGCGTGCCGGAGGCGCAGCTTTGCGCTGCGCCTCCAGACTTCTCATGCGCAGGTCCGCCTGATTGTTGAGCCAGGTTTGCGCCAGGAATACCGCAAGCAGTCCGAACAGGACCGCAAAGGCAATCATGACGACGGTACTCGTACGCACGTCTGTCCCCTGAGTGACGCCAAAAAATTCTTCTTTGGTCGCCGGCAGTATTGGTCCGCTGGTCGTGTGCAATTAGTGAAACTACGTGGGGTTCTCCAGCTATGCTGAAGATTGCTTGAAGTCGTATTGTTTACGGCGTGTGTATCGCTTCGTTCGAAGTGAAGAGATATCCTTTACGAATTGCGGCGGCGCATGGCGCGTTACGTGGAGGAAATCAACACGCCACAGGCGATTCCTCGCCCAAGCTTGCGAACGATGAAGCGTTAATTCGCGCGTGTCGTTTTGAAAGAAAAGCGGTAGTACACTATTAAGGACGAAGCGGCGCCGGGCCGCGCAGCATTTGGTGAACCGTTTCGCAAATCCATTTCGTAAACTCTTTACACCGGATCGGCCGCTTTATGCCGCCGGTCACAAACCTCTCCTGGGAGCATCGAGTCCATGCCGACGACGACCATAGACTCCGCCGTGTTTCGCGACATCTTTTCGACCGAAGCAATGCGGCGGGTTTTTTCCGATGAAAATCGCGTCCAAAAGTATCTCGACTTCGAAGCGGCGCTGGCGCGAGCGCAAGGACGGCTCGGCATCATTCCCAAGGAGGCGATGGAAGAGATCTGCAGGCACTGCAACGTCGCCGAAATCGATTTCGTCAAGCTCAAGACGCAGACGGAGCGCATCGGCTATCCGGTGCTGCCGGTCGTGCAGCAACTCGTCGCGCTGTGCCGTGACGGGCTCGGCGAGTGGTGCCATTGGGGCGCCACGACGCAGGACATCACCGACAGCGCGACCGTAATGCAAATCCGCGAGGCGCTGACGCTGATCGAGGCGGACCTCGACGCCATCGCCGACGCGCTCGCCGCGTTGGCGCGCAAGTATCGCGACACGCCAATGGCCGGCCGCAGCAATCTGCAGCAGGCGGTGCCGATCACCTTCGGCTACAAGATGGCGACCCTGCTGGCCGCCTTCGAGCGGCACAAGCAGCGTTTGAAAGAACTGCGCACGCGCGTGCTGGTGGGCGAGTTCGGCGGCGCCGCTGGGACGCTGTCATCGCTCGGCGGCCGCGGCCTGGAAACGCAGGCCGAACTGATGAAGGAGCTCAAGCTCGGCCAGCCGGCGATCGCCTGGCACACGGTGCGCGACACCATCGCGGAAGCCGGCTGCTTCCTCGGCCTCGTCACCGGCACCTGCGGCAAGATCGCGTTCGACGTCAAGCTGATGATGCAAACCGAAGTGGAGGAGCTTTACGAGCCGTTCCACGAAGGCCGCGGCTCGTCGTCGACCATGCCGCAAAAACGCAACCCGATCTCCTCGGTCTACATCACCGCGCTCACGTCGGTGGTGCGCCAGCAGACCGCCGCGCTGCTCGATGCCATGGTCGAGGACCACGAGCGCGCCACCGGTCCATGGGAGATCGAATGGATCGTGTTGCCGGAAATCTTTTCGCTGACCGCCGGCGCCTTGGCGCAAACGCTGTTTGTCCTGAAAGGTCTGCAAGTCGACGAGAAAAAGATGCGGACCAATCTCGACATCACCAAAGGGCTCATCGTATCGGAAGCGGTGATGATGGGGCTCGGTCCGTACCTCGGACGGCAATACGCGCACGATCTGGTCTACGACATTTGCCGCAAGGTGGTCGCGACCGGCCGGCCGCTGGTCGACCTTCTCGCCGAGAACGAGGAAATCTCGAAGTACCTCGACCGCGCCGCGCTGGCGAAGCTCTGCGATCCGGCCAATTACCTCGGCGAAGCCGGCGCCATGGTCGATCGCGTGCTGAAGATGCGGGAAGCGAGCAGGTGATTATCTCTGCCCGTTGAGAAGTAAGGGCTTACTCCGCTGCAGCCGCCTTCGCCGCTGCCTGCTCGCGCACGAATTTCGTCACCGCCAGATTGTCGACCTTGCCGGAGCCGAGCATCGGCAGCTTGTCGAGCACGACAATTTCGGCGGGAAACATCAGTTCCGAGGCGTGCTTGCTCCTGGCATAGGCGATGAAATCGGAACGTGTCGCGCCGTGCTTGTCGGTGACCAGGATGAGCCGTTCGCCCTTGCGCGCGTCGGCGACGGCTGCGACCGCCGAGACGCTGTTCGGCCACAGCTCGGCAGCAAGCATCTCGACCGCGGCAAGCGAAACCATCTCGCCGCCAACCTTGGCGAAGCGCTTGGCGCGGCCCTTGATGGCGATGAACCCCGGCTCATCGATCGTGACGATATCGCCGGTATCGTGCCAACCCTCCGGCGGCGATTCGAGTTGGCCCGGTCTGTCGGCGTGCACGTATCCCAGCATTACATTCGGCCCCTTGACGAATAGCCGCCCGCCCTCCTCGACACCCTCGACCTTCTCCAGTCTTGCCTCCATGCTGGGCAAGAGCCGGCCGACTGTGCCGAACTTGTTGAACATCGGCGTGTTAAGCGCCATCACCGGGGATGTCTCGGTCACGCCGTAGCCTTCGAGGATGCGCAGGCCGAACTTTTCCAGATAAATCAGGCGCGTCGATTCCTTCACCGGCTCGGCGCCAGCGAGAACGTAGCGCAACGACCGGAAGTCGTATGGATTGGCGACGCGGGCATAACCGTTGAGGAACGTATCGGTGCCGAACATCACCGTCGCGCAGACGCCGTACACCAGTTCCGGCACGGTGCGGTAATGCAATGGTGAGGGATAAAGATAGATCGGGACGCCGGAAACGAGCGGCAGCACCGTCCCCGCAGTCAGCCCGAACGAGTGGAATACCGGCAGCACGTTGAACAGCTTGTCCTCGCGTCCGAAATCAATGCGGGCCGCGGCCTGCGCCACGTTCGACAGCATGTTGCGGTGAGACAGCACCACGCCTTTGGGTGTGCCTTCGGAGCCGGAGGTGAACATGATCACCGCCCAGTCGTCAGGCTTGCGCACAATCAGCGGCTTCTTCCAGTTGAGGAGACCGTGGAGCTTGTCAAAGAAGCCGATCGTCGGGCGGATGTCCTCGAGGTAGACGATGCGGACCTGCTTCTCGAGCTGCGCGACAACATTTTGAAGCCGGCCCTTTTCCACAAAGGTGCGCGATGTGACGATGGTATCGAGATCGGCGGCGCGGCACGCCGACAGGATGTTGGTCGCTCCGGCCGTGAAGTTGATCATCGCCGGCACCCGCCCGGCGGACATCACCGCCAGCAGTGTGACGACCGCGCCATTGGAAGTCGGCAGCATGACGCCGAGTGCGCGCCTTTCGAGCGCAAGCGGCATCAACTTCGCGCCGAGGATAGCGACCGACTGCAACAGCCGCCGATAGGTCAGTCGGCCGCTCACCGGGTCTTCGACCGCCAACCAGCTTGGGCCGTGGATCTTGGCCGCCTCGATCACCGCCTCGACGACGGTGCGATCGGTCGTCGTGGTTCTGTAGATAAGGTCGGACATGATCCCATAGAGCGCAGCGCCGGCAGCTAGCCGCCGTTTGCGCCCCTTGAGTTCCGGATCGATCTCGAGCTTCACCGGCTCGAGGATGGTCACCGTAATTTTCGGAAACAGCCGGCGCCGCACCTGCGAGCGCTTCAGCCGGCTGAAGATCGTCGCCTCCGGACCGTCGATGCGGACGGGGACGATCATCGCATCGGACTTGTCGGCGATCATCGCGGCGCCGTCGTAAATTTTCATCAGGCTGCCGGTGATAGTGATGCGGCCTTCGGGAAAAATGACCAGCATTTCGCCGTCGCGCACCGCATTGATGATAGCGCGCAGCGAAAACGGTTTGAGCGGATCGAGCGCCATGGTGCGCACGAATTTAAGAAACGGCTGGATCCACCAGCGCTTCGACATCGCCACGTCAACGGCAAAGACCGGCCGCTTCGGCAGGATCGCCGCCGCCAGCGGTGGGTCGAGGAAGCTCACATGGTTGAGCGCGATGATGGCGTTGTCGCCGGCCTTGGCGACGTTCTCCAGCCCATTGACCTCGAGCCGGTAAAAGGTGCGAAAGACAATCGAGAGAAAATCGTTCAGCCAGCTCGCCGGCATGGTGCGGCCGATGGCGATGGCCGCCAGAAGGTTGGCGACGCCGATGAGGGCGAACAGAATCGGCACGCCGAGGCCGAGCTTCTGCAAGGCGGCGAGAAGAAGCGCGCCGACGACCATGAACGCTGCGTTCAGCACATTGACGGCCGCGACGACGCGGGCGCGGTGATCGGCGCCAGCCCAGGCCTGCACCGCCGAGAACGCCGGAACGATAAACAGGCCGCCCGCAATCGCGAGCCCGGCGAGATCAAGCGCGATGTGGATGCTGTAGCGCGAGGCGAAAAAGCCAGCGACACCGAGTGGACTGGCCGCAGGCACCACGGCCGAAACGGTCCAGCCGAGATCGAGCGAAAACAGACCGAGCAACACGGCGGCGATCAGCGTCGGCAGCAGGACGATGCGGCCGTGCGCAAGCCAGGCGGCGAACGCCGAGCCGACGCCCACGGCAACCGAAAAGATCGTGAGGAATACGGTGACGACGGCTTCGGAGCCGCCGATGTTGACGGTCACAAGCGGCGGCAGCAACGACAGGACCAGAGCGCCAATGAGCCAGAACCAGCTCACCACGATCGCGCCCCACCACAGCCGCGGGTCGGTGCGGACATCTCTGATCAGGGCTGCGGTCGAAACCAGGATGTTGCGGTTGATGACGAGGTGAGGCGCCCCCTGACCTGTGCCTGGGATATAGAGGCTTGAAATCCAGCTCGCGAGCGCGGTCACGATCATGAGCCAGGCAAAGTGGATGGGATTGCTTTCGCCTCGCGCCGCAATTCCCGCCGTGATGGTGCCAAGCAGGATAGCGAGAAAGGTGCCGCCTTCGATCAGCGCGTTGCCGGACGGCAGCTCTCGGCGCTCGAGATGATCCGGCAGGATGCCGTATTTGATTGGACCGAACAGGGAAGCCAGAGTCCCGAATGTGAAGACGGCGAGAAACAGTACGATCAGCGAATGAAAGGCAAAACCGGCGACCGCAATGATGGCGGCGCCGATTTCCGCGAACTTGATGCGCTGCGCGACCAACGCCTTGTCGTAACGGTCGGCAAGTTGGCCGCCGAGCCCGGACAGGAAGAAGAACGGCGCGATGAGGGTCGCGCCGGCGAGCGTTATCAAGGCCGCGGAATTGGCGCCGGAGACCTGGAACAAAATCACGAAGACGAGCGCCGTCTTGAGGAAGTTATCGCCGAACGCCGCGAAGAACTGGCACCAGAACAGCGGGGCGAAACGGCGCGTCGTCATCAGGGACGTGGACATTTCTCTCCTGCCATCTGCTTCGTGATTCGGCCGGTGCCGGCCACTCCGCGCAGTCTAGACGGCGGCGCGGATATTGGCGACGCGTCAATTGCCAGGCAGATCGGCGCGGCGCAAGCCGCTTGCAAGGTCCACCGACGCTAAAAATTATACAATGAAATCAATAAGTAATGGCGCGAAATCGCGCGGATAACTCGTCCACCCATTGTGCCGCATACCCAACCTGTCGCGCCGTGATAAAGGAATGCCGTCGAAACAACGGATCGCCGGGGGGCAGCCACGACGATCGGGTCCGCACCGTACGGGTGCCGGGCTTGAAGCCGGCAAAAAGACCCTGCCGCCCGCGTCGTACTTTTTGAACTGGAGGAAGACGTCCATGCTGTTTTGGTCCACCGTCCGACGTGCTGCGGTACTGTCGGCCGTCGCGCTTGGTTGTGCCGTGTTGGCTCAGGCCGCGGTCGCCGAGACCTATCCCGATCGCCCGGTGCGCATCGTGTTGCCGTTCGGCGCCGGCGGCGTTGGCGACATCAGCACCCGTATTGTCGCTGAAAAACTCAGCGACAAATTAGGCAAGCGCTTCATCATCGAGAATATGCCCAGTGCCGACAGTATCGTCGCCGCGCGAGCCGTGCTCAACGCGCCGGCCGACGGCTATTCGATCCTGTTACTGACCGGCGGCATCGCCGGCGCAGTGCCGCAATACAAGGAGTTCCCATTCGATCTGAGTAAGCTCACGCCGGTCTCATCGATGGGCTATTTCGATTGTTTGATGGCGGTCAATGCAAAATCCGATTTCAAGACTCTCGAAGACTTTCTCAAGGCCGCAAATGCAAAGCCCGGCACGCTGAATGTCGCCGCGGTCAGCACCGGCGGTGTGCAAAGCCTGACCGCCAACTACTTCAAGCAGGCGAGCGGCGCCAATTTCGTCATCGTGCCGTTCCGCACCACGCCGGACGCGATCGTCGCCCTCTTGCGCAACGACGTGCAGGTGATCATCGATTTCTACGCGGCATTGAAACCAGGCCTGCAGAGCGGGCAGACGCGCGCGATCGCCTGGACGGGACCGACGCCTTCGCCCGCAATGCCGGACGTCAAGACCGCGAGCGAGCAGGGACTGAAGGACTTTTCGGCGGCCTCGTGGAATTCATTCTATGTCAAGGTCGGAACGCCGCCGGACATCATCGACACGCTGAACAAGGCCATGCACGAAGTGCTCGCTGATCCGGACGTCAAAAAACGCCTGCTCGATCTCGGCGTCGATTCCAAGGCCAGCACGCCTGCGGAAATGGACACGCAATTGAAAGACGACATCAAAAAGTGGGCCGAGGTGATCGAACCGCGCCGGCATCGAGAAACACTAGGCCGGCCCACCACTTGACGAGGCGCAGTCCTTCGGGGTGGCCCGCAAGTCCAACGCGTCGTGCGCGGCGCCGATAGTGTCTCGACGATCGACGGCGGGCCGGCGCGCGCCACGGTTGCGATTGCTGCCGCAAAATCACGCGGTTATCGTGCTTGCGGTAACCGCGAAGCGCGACTGCAAGGAAGGGAAGTGATGCGATGAAGCTCAAGGATCAGGTGGCGATCGTAACCGGCGCCGGACGCAACATCGGCGAGGAAATCGCCAAGCTGTTCGCCGCCGAAGGCGCCAAGGTCGCCATCGTCGACCTCGACAAACCGCGCGGCGAGCGCGTTGCCGGCGCGATCAAGGCGGCGGGCGGCGAAGCCACGCGGTTTACCGCAGACGTGTCGAAGGGCAGCGACGTCGCGCAGCTCGTCAAGGACATTGTCGCCCGCTATGGCCGCATCGACATTCTGGTCAACAACGTCGCGATCTCGGACAACAAGCATATTTTCGACATTACCGAGGCGGAGTGGGACCGCGTCATGGCGGTGACGCTGAAAAGCCAATTCCTGATGGCGAAATTTGTCGGCCAGCAGATGGCCGCGCAGGGCAGCGGCGGCCGCATCGTCAATATCGGCTCGACCTCGGGCTTCATGGGCCGAAGCCGCGCCATCGCCTACTCGGCCGCCAAGGGCGGCGTCGCCAATCTCACGCGCGCCATGGCGGCACAGCTCGCGCCGCATAAGATCAGAGTCAACGCCATTGTGCCGAACAAGATCGGCTCCCCCGTGGGCAAGGATGAGTTCGACCCATCGCGTCCCGTCCCCAACATGCCCAAGCGCCCGGGCGAACCTCAAGAAGCCGCCAAGGCCATTCTGTTCCTGGTGAGCGACGATTCCTCGTTCATCTACGGCGCCAATCTGTTCGTCGACGGCGGCGTCTCGGCGATGGATTTGTCGTAGGGCAATACCGGCCCATCATGCCCGGGCTCGACCCGGGCATCCGTGTAGTTTCACCGTCCCATGGATTGACGGAATTCAGCCGTACTTCACCGGCTTGTTGCCGGTCCAGTTCGGCGGATTGCTCGCCTTGACGCGGCGCGCGTCCTTGACCAGTTCCTTGATGGCGCCGGTGATCGGCAACGACAGCCCGGCTTTGTCAGTCATGTCGGTGACGATCTGCATATCCTTCAGCGCCCAGGTGAATGAGATCATGTCCCATTCCTTGAGCGCATCCGACGCGCCGGAGCTCATCATCAAGGCCTCGCGCAGCTTGACGAGATCGATCCCGGTTGTTTCGGCGAGGCGGCCAGCTTCGAGCAAACCGATCGCATTCACCCACAGCAGCATGTTGTTCATGGTCTTGCCGACCTGACCATGACCGACGTCGCCGAGATGCATGATGTCGGACGCAAACGTGCCGAACACCGGCCGGGCGCGCGCGACCACTTCGGGTTTGCCGCCGACGAGCGCAAGCAGCGTGCCTTCGTCCGCCGCGAATCGGCCGCGGCAGATCGGCGCGTCGAGAACTTCGATGCCTTTCTCGGCGACGCGCGCGGCCACCGCCTTGACGGTATCGGGCTTGGCCGTCGATGACACCGCAATGATCGAGCCCGGCGCCATCGTCTCCAGCAAACCGTTTTTGCCGAACACCACCTCGTTGACTTCGTCGTCATAGCCGACACCGAGAATGACGATGTCGCTCACCTTGCCGACCTCGGCCGGCGTCTTGACGATCGTGGCGCCGGCGGCACGCGCGGCTTCGCGCTGTTTCTCGCTGATATCGCACACCGTCACCGTGTAGCCCTTCTTGACGAGGTGCTTGAGCATCGACAGGCCCATGCGGCCAGCACCGATGATACCGACACGTTCTTTCTTGGCGTCCGCCATGGTGTTCATCCCTTGCTGTTGTAATCGCGCTCGGCCGAAGCGGCCGAGACATAGCCCTCCGCGATATCGCATTCGAGTGCCGCGTGGTCGCGCTTCTTCGGATCGCCGTAACCGCCGCCGCCGGCGCTCTGCAGCATGAAGCGCTCGCCGGCGTGCAGTTCGTAGCGGCCCGACGCCGGCGTTTCCGTCTCGTCTTTGCTGCCGAGATGAATCACGAACCGGCTGCGGCTGCCGGGTTTGCCCCCGGCGACGCCATTTGGCGGAAATTTCGCCCGATCATAGCGGCGCACAACAGTCGCATCCTGCAGCAATTCGTAGGTCCGGCGAAATGCGAGCCCGCCGCGAAACTCGCCGGGCCCGCCGGAATCTTCGACCAGATCGAACGCCGCGATCCGGCACGGGAACTCGGATTCCAGAATCTCGATCGGCGTGATGTGCAGATTGCTCAAATGGGTCGCGAGCGCCGAAGCGCCGTCATTCCCTTTGCCGCCGCCATAGGCTGAGCCGAGGATCTCGTACTGCATCGAGGGCTGGCCCGGCCGACCGCCACCTTTCCAGGAGATCAGCAGCGCACCGCTCGACCCGGCATTGGCGACCGCGCGCTCGGGCCGAAACGGCGCCAGCGCTTCCAGGATCACATCGACGAGCTTCAGATTGGCCGCCTGATAGGAACTGACCGGGGCCGGCGGACTGGCGTTGGTGACGGTGTTTGGCGCGTATTTGAACCGCACCACCTCGCGCATGCCGTCGTTATAGTGCAGCCGCGGATCGAGCGCGCCGATCAACGAATAGAACACGCACGCCTCGACCATCGACGGCCGCAGATTCATCGGCCCTTTGGTCTGTCGGTCGCTCTTGGTGAAATCAAAGGTGATGTCGCCGTTCTCGACGCGCACCGTCACCGCAAAGCGCACCGGGCGATCGAGCTCGACTCCATCGTTATCCATGAACCCTTCGGCAGAGGCTTCGCCGTTCGGCAGCGCTTTGATCGCAGTCCGCAGCTCGGCGGCCGCGCCGGAGAGTAATGCCGCGAACGCATCCATGATCGCCGCCGCGCCGAACCGCTCGCATGTCTCGAGAATGCGCGCGACGCCCATCTGCGTCGCCGCCAGTTGCGCGTTCATGTCGCCACGCACCAATTCGGGCTGCCGACTGTTGGCAAGGATAAGGCGCTCAAGATCGGCATTGAAGGCACCGCGCGTGAAAATCTTGACCGGCGGCAGCAGCAGACCTTCATGAAAAATCTCGGTGGCGTTGGCCGAGGTCGAGCCCGGCATGGTGCCGCCGATATCGGCTTTGTGCGCGATCGAGCCGGCGAAGCCGATGAGTGTCGAGCCGCTGACGATCGGCGCCACGAACGCCATGTCGGAAACGTGCGGCAGACCGCCCTCATAGGGGTGATTGCAGACGAACACGTCGCCTTCGAGAACATCGTCGCCGTAGATTTCGATGATCTTTCCGACCAGATGCCGATAGACCGGAGCATGGAAAAACATCGGCGGCGCCACGATGAGCCCGCCGTGACGATCGAGGATGACGCAGGAGAAGTCGCGCGACTCGCGGATGATGGTCGAATAGCCCGAGCGATAGAAATGGTAGTGCATCTCCTGCATCAGGCTGCCGATACGGTTGCGCACGACCTGCGTGGTAATGGCGTCGATCATCGTTCGGGCCTCTGCCTTATTCTTTCCGTTCGAGAATGAGATTGCTGTAGCGGTTGACAAGCGCGTGCCAGCCCGGCGGCACGACCGTGGTGGCGTCGAATTGTTCGACGATGGCGGGACCTGCGAACGCGACTCCGACTTCGAGCTTGTCGCGATCGTAAATCGTCGTCTCCGAATGTTCGTTCGCATCGAAAAAGACGCGTCGCTTGCCCTTGATCGCCGCAGGCGGCGGCGCCGACGGCGCACGATCGGCCAGCACGCGCGGTGTGAATTTCGGCACGCTCACCCGCACCCGCAAACGATAGCTCACGACCTCGACGCCTTTTTCCTTGGCGGCATGGCCGTGAATTCGCTCGTGCACCTCGTCGAAGCGATCGCGCGCCGCGACAAGCGCCTTGGCATCGAGCGCTTTGTGCCAGAGTCCGCTCAAAGGCACACGCAATTCGTAGCCTTGTCCGGCATAGCGCATGTCGAGATCGCGCTCGAAGGCCGCCGCGCTCGGATCGAGACCTTCGTCGGCAAGCTCGCTCGCCGCCTTGGCCTCAAGATCGCGAAACATCGCCTC
Organism: uncultured Alphaproteobacteria bacterium; assembly: GCA_963759705.1. Classification (GTDB taxonomy): domain Bacteria; phylum Pseudomonadota; class Alphaproteobacteria; order Rhizobiales; family Xanthobacteraceae; genus BOG-931. The sequence continues at coordinate 601,461 of CAVXAK010000017.1, read as the reverse complement.
GGCGTGCGCCGGATCGAGCCGATCGAGCGGGCCAAGTTCGGAGCGGATGTAGTCGTGCAGCACGTCGGTGCAGAGAAGCCCGAGCGCCGAGAACGCTCCGGGCCGCGCCGGCACCATGATGCGGCGCATACCCAGTTCCTCGGCGACCGCCGCGGCATGCACGGCGCCGGCGCCGCCGAACGGCAGCAGCGCGAACTCGCCGAGATCGACGCCGCGCCGCGCTGCGAACACGCGGACCTCATCCGCCATGCGCATGTCGACGATGCGGCGGATACCGGCGGCGGCTTCGGCGACGCTCAAGCCCATGGGCTTTGCGATCTTGGCTTCGAGGGCGGCGCGCGCGGCGTTGACGTTGAGCGTCTGGGTGCCGCCGAGAAAATAATCCGGATTGAGGAAGCCGCAGACGATGTCCGCATCGGTCACCGTCGGATTGACGCCGCCGCGGCCGTAACACACCGGTCCCGGATCGGCGCCGGCGCTTTGCGGTCCGACGCTCAGAAAACCGGCGCGGTCGATCCACACGATCGAGCCGCCGCCGGCAGAAATCGTCGTGAGATCAAGCGCGGGTACGTCGAGCTGCCGGCGCGCCACGGTACCTTCGGTGACTTCGAGCGGCGTGCTGCCTTCGATGAAGGCGATGTCGCAACTCGTGCCGCCCATGTCGAGCGTGACGAGCCCGCGCGCATCCTCGTGTGGCAGATAGGCGCTCGCCTGGGCACCGGCGGCCGGTCCCGACAACAGGCTGTGCACGGTCTTGTGACCCGTGACAGCGGCGGCAAACGGCATGACGCCGCCGTTCGACTGCATCAAAAAGCGCTGCTGCGTCGTGACGCCGGCGGAACTCAGGCGTTTCTCCAGATCAGCGATGTAGCCGACGAGGACTGGAGCGAGATAGGCGTTCAATAATGTCGCCGACAGCCGCGGCCATTCGCGCACGCGCGACAACACCTCGGACGAGAGCGAGATATTCGCCTCGGGAAAAACCTCGCGAATGAGCGCCCCGGTGCGCTCCTCGTGCGCGGGGTTCATGAACGAGAAGAGATAGCAAACACCGATCGAGACGACACCGGCCGCTTTGAGTTCGTCCGCCGCCTTGCGTACCGCGTCCTCGTCGAGCGGCTCAAGAACCATACCGCTATAATCGACGCGGCCGCCGATTTCGCGCGTGAGACTTTGCGGCGCGATCGGCGTCGGCTTCTGGTAGAAATAATCGAACGGATTGCCGTCGCGGGCCTGCCCCTGCGTCTCCTGGATGGCGCGAAAGCTGCGATTGATGAGAAGACCCACCTTGGCGCCGCGCATTTCCAACAGCGCGTTAGTGGTAATCGTCGTGCCGTGGGAGAAAAATTCGATCGCGCCGAGATCAACGCCACGCTGGGCGAAATTGCCGATGCCGCGCATGATGCCGAGCGCGGGATTTGCCGGGGTCGTCGAGACCTTTTCCACGGCGATCGAGCCGTCGGAGACGTCGAGCAGCACGAGGTCCGTGTGGGTACCGCCGACATCGACGCCCAACCGATACTTTGTCGCCATTGCCTAGAAGTTGCTCCCCTTGCCAAATTCTCGCACGGCGTCCTCCTGCTGTAACACCTCGGGCGCCGGCGCGCCCGGACTGCTAAAAGGTCGCGCCGCCCAGCGGTGGCGCGGCCTTGGCTCATGCTTGCGGAATTTCCTATAGTTGCTTGCGCCGTGGCGCAAATGCTCGATTTCGGGGGAGGACATGACAAAAGCACGTACGTGGCTGCTTGCCTTTTGCACCGCCGTTCTGATGGCGACGACCGGCCACGCTGAGGATACCTATCCGACGCATGTCGTAAAAGTTGTCCTCCCCGTCCTGCCCGGATCGACGACCGATATTTTGGCGCGGCTGGTCACCGACCAGCTCAGCCAGAAATGGGGCAAGCCCGTCATCGTCGAGAATATGCCGGGAGCGGCGATGAACATCGGCGCCGAGTATGCGGCCCACGCGGCACCCGACGGTTACACGCTCTTCTTATGTCCGCCGTCACCGCTGTCGATCCAGCAATTGCTCTATCACGACCTCAAATACGACCCGACGAAGTTCGTGCCGATTGCGCTGTTGGCGAAGATCCCAAATGTGCTGGCGGTGCGGCCGGATTTTCCCGCCAAGACTGTTCAAGACCTGATCGTCTACGGCAAGGCCAATCCCGGCAAACTCACCTTCGCCTCGCAAGGCGCCGGTTCGACCGCCCACCTGTCGGGCAGCGAGCTTGAAGTCCTCGGCGGCATCAAGATGGTGCATGTGCCCTATCACGGCGCGCAACCCGCGCTCACCGATGTGATGTCCGGCAATGTCGACATGTTCTTCGACACGCTGACGACCTCGGTGCCGCTCTACCGCGCCGGCAAGCTGAAATTGCTCGGCGTCGCCGGCCCTGAACGATCGAAGGACGTGCCGGAAATCCCGACGATCGCCGAATTGGGAGTTCCCGGCTTCCGTTCCATCACTTGGTTCGCCATCGCGGGCCCGCCCGGCACACCTGCGGCGCTTGCCGAAAAGATCAACCGCGATGTCGTGGAAATCCTTCAGAAACCGGAAATCAGCGCGAAGCTGCACACGCTCCGGCTCGAACCCATGGTCGGCACCACCGCCGACGCCACCAAGTTCATCGCCGAAGAGACGCAACTGTGGGGCCGCGTGATCAAGGAGGCTCACATCACGCTGCAGTAGGCTCGTGTCTTTCCCGCTCTTGCGCGACACGACGCCGTGACGACTGGATTCTTGCTTTCGGCGGAACAGCGCCTATTCGAAGCGCTTGTCAGGTCCGGCTTCGCGCTGCTCCTTTCAACCAGGCAGGCGGGCGGCCGACATTAAGGGTCAAGTTAAGGGCTACTAAAGCGTAATGCATTTAGTTTGGTGCATATCCTGAGTTTTTGAAGTAGTTGGCGCATTGGTTTTTGGTGAATGCGCCGAGTAGCTCGCCGATGGCGGCGCAGACGGTTTCGACTGTTCGTGCAGTTGCTTTGCGTAGCAGGTGCTTGAGCTTGGCGAACACTTGTTCGATTGGGTTCAAGTCGGGCGAGTATTTCGGCAACAGGAACAGCTTTGCGCCGGCCGAGCGAATGAGCTTGCGTATGACCTTGCCCCGGTGGCTGCCGAGATTATCCATGATGACGATGTCGCCTTGCCGCAGGGTGGGCAGCAGAACCTTCTCGACGTAGGTTGCAAAACTTTCGCCGTCGATTGGACCTTCGAGCAGCCACGGCGCGGTGATCCGGTCGTGCCGCAGCGCGGCCAGGAACGTCATGGTCCTCCAGCGGCCGTCCGGGACCTTACCGATCAGGCGGCTGCCGCGCGGCGCCCAGCCGCGCAGCGGCGCCATGTTGGTTCTGGTCCAGGTCTCGTCGATGAAGACCAGGCGGGTAGGATCAACGCGATCCTGATACTTGATCCATTGTGCCCGTCGGCGGGCGACGTCAGGACGGTCGCGTTCGCCAGCCACCACGCTTTTTTTTGAAGCTCAGCTTCTCGTCGTGGACAAAGGTCCAGACCGAGCGGTAGTCCACCTTCAGACCGCGCTCGGCGAGTTCGCCCACCAGCCCGAGCAGGGTGAAGTCCTTCTCCTTGATCCGCGCCAGCAGCCAGGTGCGGTGCTCCCCCGAGATCGCGCGGGGCTTGTAGCCGCCGATCTTGCTCGGCGCCACGCTGCCGGTGGTCCGTAAACGCTCCACCCACCGGATCGCCGTGCTGACGCCGACGCCAAACTGCACCGCCGCCCGGTGACACGAAAGGCCACCACTCTCTACCGCTGCCACCACCCGCTCGCGAAGATCAATCGAATAGGCTCGACCCATCGGTGCTGGCCTCCAGCCCAGCCAGCATCTTGAATCAGAAACCAACTGATTTGGGAATCCTAAATCGATTCAGCCTAATGTCATGCTGCTTTAAGCTCCGGCCGAGGATCGCAGGTCTGCCAGCTCCGATTGATCGAGCTTGCCGATAAGTGCATGAACACAATCGGCCCAGGTTTGCGGGCGATATTCGGCCCGCAGTCGCAACTCCCGCATTGTCAGATAACCGGGTTCAAACAGCAATCGCTCGATCTTCGCCAGCGCATCGTCATCGTTCGACGGATCGAAATAATCGACCAGGCTGCCGCCGACTTCAGGAATCGGCGCACGGTTGGAGGCAACGCAAAACTTGCCATGCATTAGGCTTTCCGCGATCGGTAATCCCCAACCCTCGCAAAGACTCGGAAATACCGTGAATAAGCAGGAACGATACGCTTGGCGCAGCTCCGCATCCGACAAGCCGGGCATGACCTTGATCTTACCGCCCAGTATTCGGCGAGCAAGATGCTCCCGGTGGCACCTCTGATCAACGTTTGTGCAGAGCCGCCCGTCGCAATTCTAGTTGTATCAACCTCAAGACCGCGACGGCGATCGGCCTCGACGTGGCGCTGACCGTGCTCGGCCGCGCCGACGAGGTGATCGAATGAAGATGTGCCTTTGCTGCGGCGTTATGAGTTTGAAATTGGCCGATCGTGTCGGTCAGCGCGATGCACCGGTATGCCCGGAAGTTGCGGGACAAGCCGACGTGGCTCGGATATTGCGGGTCGCCTTGGTTGGACGCTTAGCGATCGTCGAACAGCCGTAGGCGGCGCCGTTGTCTCGCCCCCTCCGCGTCAACGGAGGCAGGACACCATCATCAAAACCCCGGCGCGCGTTCGACCTGGTCAAACCAGTCGAAGCCCATGTCTTTGACGATACGGTTGCTCATCACGATGATGCGGCACTCCTGACCGGCATTGGCGAAGTGCTGATGCATGGTGAACGGTGGAATGTAGACATAGTCGCCGACCGTCCATTCATATTTCTTCGGCGTCTCGGCCCACTGCCAGTCGAAGGCCTCGAGACAGTCCCATTTCAGATCCCAGTGCAGGTCGTAGCCGGAGCCTTCGACCACGAAGAACAGCTCCTCCCACATGTGACGCTGCTTGCCGGAACGCTCGCCGTCCTTGAGGAACTGCATGTAGGCTTCCATGCAGCACTCGCGCGTGTGCATCTTCTGATTCACCAGATGCTTGATGAGGCCGTCGGGCGAGCGTTCCCACGGCATGTCCTTGGCCTTGATGACGTTCGGTAGCGTCGCATATTCGGCGCGGAATTTTTCCGATTCGGCCATCGCCTCGGCGAGGAAAGTGCTGGTCTGATCGCCGGACAGCGACGCCTGTTTGTCTTCGAATAAGGCCATGATGCTCTCTGCGCTTAGATTTCAGTCGGCGGATTGAATTCTTTGACGCCGGGCGGCAGCTTGTCGGTCGGCCACTCCACCATCTTCTGAAACAGAAGGTGCATGAACAGGAATAGCGGCTTCGCCTTGAACACCAGCAGGATGCACGATTCCTTTTCGTCGTCGTTGAAGTGCTGGTGCACGCAGCCGTTCTCGACCAGCATCACATCACCGGCCTCCCACTTCATATAGCGGCCGTCGTGGACGTCATGGCCGTGGCCCTTGAGCACGTAGAACACCGCGCTGTTGAGGTGACCGTGCTTCTGGCCGGCATTGAGCGGCGCGTAGCACTCGATGTGCGACTCGATCGACTGCACGATGTTGACCGATTGCGGGCTGATGATGTGCTTGCCGTACATCGCCGGGCCGCCTTTCCAAGGATGGTCCTTGGAGGAATAGACCCGTGGTTCCTCGAGCAGCTTTTTATAGAGATGGCTGTAGGTGCCTTCCAGCGCGCGCACGAAGGTGCGCTTTTTCGCCCAGCGGTCCCACTTGCCGTGCTTGATTTCATCCTGGTCTTCCGGCGACGGCTTGTTGTGGCCGAGGCCGGGCATTTCGTGTTCGAGCATTCCCGTCATTCCGGGCTCCCTATTCTGTTCGCCACGCTTTGACCGCGCGCAGGTCGCCCGCCGCGCCGCCGGCAAAGCGCATCATTGGCGCTTCGTGCTGGTCCTTAAGGGATTTCTTTGGCGCGTGCAATGTCGGGGCCTCTTCTTGGGCCGGCGCCTTGGCGGCGCATCGATCGACTTCGAAGAACCTTGCCGACCTGCACGCTCCCCGTAGGTCGCCCTGACGAAACGTTAGGCATCGGCGAACTGCGTTCCTTCAGTGCAGCGCGATCCTGGTGTCGCCTTTTGCATTCCATTGCACGCAAAATCTGCTAATGCGTCGTCCCCGAGTTGGATCGGCGCGTTGCCGCAACGTCTCGCTGGAGAGACGCCGCCGCGCGAACATAAATGCTGGAGTCACGTGAGGAGGAACATGTCATATCTGCGAAATAACCATGCGCGCGTTATCACTGGCGCCCTTTTTGTCGCCCTCCTTGGACTTGGTTCCACACGCCCCGTCAGCGCTCAGAGCGCGGCCGACTTCTACAAGAACCGTAATGTCGACGAGTATGTCGGTTACAGCACCGGCGGCGCCTACGACTTCTACGCCCGGGTGATCGGCCGCCACATGGGCGCCCACATCCCGGGCAACCCGACGCTGGTGCCGAGGAACATGGAAGGCGCGGGCAGCCTGCGGCTCGCCAATTGGCTTTATCGCGTTGCGCCCCGTGACGGTTCCGTATTCGGCACCATCGGGCGCGGCATCGCGTTCGATCCGCTGTTCATCGGCAAGGGCGACCAGTTCGACGCGGCCCAGTTCAACTGGCTCGGCAGCGCCAACAATGAAGTCAGCGTCTGTGTGGCGATGAAGGATTCCGGCATCACCAAATTCGAAGACCTGTTCACCAAGCAACTCACCGTCGGCGGTACCGGTACGAGCGCCGATACCGACCAGTTCCCGCGGGTGCTCAACGGCATATTGGGAACTCATTTCAAGATCATCGAAGGCTACCCCGGCGGCAACGACGTGGTGCTGGCCATGGAGCGCGGCGAGGTCAGCGGCCGCTGCGGCTGGTCGTGGTCGAGCGTGAAGTCGACCCACAAGGCCTGGATCGACCAAAAGAAGATGATCGTGCTTGTTCAGCTCTCGCTCCACAAACATCCCGAGCTGCCCGACGTGCCGCTTGTCACCGACTTCGCCAAGACCGACGAGCAGCGGCAAATCCTGAAAATGGTATTCGCCCGGCAAGTGATGGGGCGGCCCTTTGTGGCGCCGCCCAATATGCCGGCAGATCGCGTCGCGGTGCTGCGCAAGGCTTTCATGGACACCATGAACGACAAGGATTTCCTAGCCGAAGCCAACAAGACCGATCTTGAGATCAATGCCGTCTCGGGCGAGGACGTCGAAAAGCTGGTGAAGGAAGTCTACGCCACGCCCGCTGATATCATCGCCAAAGCCAAGGAGGCGGCGAAGTAAGGGTGCGCCCGCCAAGGTCGTCTTGGCGGGTGGCGAAGGCTTCTTTCCTGAGGCTAGTCGCAGAACGGCCTTGCGCCCGCGATGACCGGCCTCCAGTTTTTGAGGGATTAGGCGCTACTGCATCTCTGCCGTCGTCAGCACATACGACATTTTGCGTCACGACGGATCAGCATCCGAAAGCGGACTATTTGAGCCACCGTCCGCTGCGCTATTCGCGTCTTCGTTATTCGTCACTCCCGCTTGATCGGCGCCGCGAGAGCCGAACTTTCCAGTCCGACCCGCGTGGGCTGCGCCTTTGTAAATTGCGATCCGCTGGAATCGTTCGTCGCTAATTGATTGCCGCGATCTTAAGCACGAAATCTGCTTCACATCGACGTGAGCGCCACGCCAGAACAACCCGGCCCGCCAAGCGAATTCCAGCCATGCTTCAAACTTTCTTTGTCATGACCGAACAATGCTATACTTAACGACTCATAATCGGTTATTTTGAGGTTCTTCATTCGGGAGAGACCCCGCGATGAAAAGAGCAGGAACCGGCGAGGCTAGATTTCCGGCTCTTCGCAGCGCGTGGAGCGCTGCACCTTATGTGCTCGAACTCATTATAGCCGCGGCGGCTTATTTCGCTCTCGCCGACACCGCCATCGTGTTGCCTGCTATCAATCCGACCGCGACACCGTTGTGGCCGCCGACCGGCTTTGCGTTGGCTCTCTTCTTGCTGTGTGGCTACCGAACCTGGCCTGCGGTCTTGTTGGGATCGTTCGCCTCCAGTGTGATGGCCGGTCGCTCGTTTTTGGCGTCGGGTGTCATCGCGCTTGGCACGCTGCTCGCCGCGCTGGCCGGTGCGTGGCTGGTCAATCGCTTCTCGAACGGCCGGAGAACATTTGAAACTCCTGCTGGCATTTTAGGCTTTGCACTTATTTCCTTTGTTCCGGTCGCGATGATGAGTTCGAGCATCGCGCTGGTCGGATTGCTTCCTGCCGGCGGTGTCAGCTTCGCCGACGCCGGCACATGGACGGTTTGGTGGCTGGCGGATGCCACCGGAACCCTGGTCATTGCTCCCGTCGTCGTACTCTGGGTCGCAGCGCCTCTTCATCGACTGTCCAAATGGACCGTCCTGGAGGCAGCCACCATCCTGACACTCGCGGCCGCCGTCGGCTTCCTCGCGTTCAGTCCGCTCGTAGGCGCCCAACTCCATGTCCTGCAACGGTATCAAAACCTGCTCGGGTTTCTTATTTTGCTTCCTCTGACGTGGGCCGCCTTGCGCGGCAACCAACTCAACGCCGCCACCGCCGCGTTCATTTTTTGCGGGATTGCGGTGTGGACCTTCTCGGCGGGCAACGACCCATTTCCGAAATCGGATCCGGCCGGATCGTCGTTGCTGCTGCTCGTGCTTTCAACAAGCACGATGTTGACGGCGCTCATGTTCAGCGCGGCCATCGCTACTCGGCAAGCCACGGAGGCACGTCTGCGTGGCGTGCAGGACCAACTGAGCCGCCAGATTGCACAGACCAGCCTGGCCCTGGACAGTTCCAGGCGTCACTTCCAGATTTTGATCGAGGGCGTCGTCGATTACGCCATTTTCGTCCTCGACACGGTGGGACGCGTTGCGAGCTGGAATAGCGCCGCGCAGCACATCACCGGTTACACCGCCGATGAAATCATCGGCAAGCATTTCGGGATATTCTATCGACCGGACGCGCGCCGCGCCGGGGAGCCGAATCGCGCCTTGGAATTCGCCCTCCAAAGAGCAAAGCACGACGTGGAGGGATGGCGCATCAGGAAAAACGGCACGCTGCTTTTCGTGACCGGTTCGATCACTGCAATTCGCGACAACACGGGAAATCTGATCGGCTTCGCCAGCATCATGCGGGACGCAACCGAGCGGCGCGACGCGCATGAGAAACTGATCGAAGCCCGTGAACAGCTCGCGATGGCTCAAAAGATGGAGGCGATCGGCAAGCTGACTGGCGGCATCGCGCATGACTTCAACAACCTGTTGATGATCATTGGGGGGAATGCCCAGACGTTCAAGCGCCTGCTCGATCCGAAATTGCCGAGAGCCATCGAGGCGATACAAACAGCGGCCAAGCGCGGCGAAAGCCTCACGCGCCAATTGTTGACGTTCGCTCGTCGTCAGCATCTCAGCCCGACCGTGGTCGATCTGAATGCCAGCATAAAGAACATGCGAACAATGATCGAAAGTTCGCTGCGCGGGAACATCGTCTATGAGGAAAGGATCGATACGGCCGTGTGGCCGGTCAAAGTCGACCTTTCCGAGCTGGAACTCGCCATCGTCAATATTGCGGTCAATGCCCGCGATGCCATGCCGAACGGCGGCACGTTCAGCTTGTCCATCGGCAACGTCACGTTCGATCCGGACGGGGAGCATCCCGGCAGTGAATTCGTCGGCATTGAGTTCAGCGATACCGGCACGGGCATTCCGCCGGATCTTCTGTCGAAGATATTCGATCCATTTTTCACGACCAAGGACGTCGGCAAAGGAACCGGGCTTGGCCTGTCGCAGGTCTACGGCTTTGCCCACCAGGCGGGCGGCATGGTCAGGGCAGACAGCAAGATCGGGCAAGGAACAGCAATCACCGTCTATTTGCCGTCGTATCCTGACGGCGAAGTTACCGGCAGGGAAATCTCTGCCGTGGACGCCTCGCAAGCGCTACGCCCGGCGGTTCTGATCGTCGACGACAGCGCTGAAGTGGCGGAGGTGACGTCATCGCTCTTCGAGGATCTCGGCTACCGGACGGTTTATCGCGAGTCAGCCGAGGCGGCATTGAAATTGCTGGCGGACGGCACGAAGATTGATCTCGTTTTCAGCGATATCGTTATGCCGGGGACGATTGACGGCGTCGGCCTCGCGGGCGAAATCCGGGCACAATATCCCCATTTGCCGGTCGTCCTGACGACCGGGTACAGCGACGCCGCACAAGCGGCCCCGGCCAACCTGCGGATCCTGCGCAAGCCCTTCGATACTGACGCGCTGAGAGGCTTTATTCAGGACGCGGTGGACGTGACCTTGCCCGGCTAGACTAGCCGTCACGAACCCGGCGTCGCGCCGCCACGCCTTATCCGGTAGCCCTAAGTCTCGCGTTCCGAATTCAGCGAATTCGAAGATCACCGGGAGGCGCGTGCTTACCGCTTCGGACGCCCCATGCGGCGCGGGCCGGTATCGGTGACGCCGAGATGCATTTCAAGGGCGGCGCGGTCGGTCATCAGTGTCGCGCTCTCAGCGGCATGGACCACGGCGCCACGCTCGATGATGATGGCGCGATCGGTGACGCCGAGAATTTTCTTCGCATTCTGCTCGACGAGGATCGCCGACATGCCTTCGTCGCGAATGATCCGGCGCAGCGCCACAAGCAATTCGTCGACGAGGATCGGCGCCAGTCCTTCGAGCGGCTCGTCGAGCAGCATGATACGCGGATTGAGCACGAGCGCACGACCGACCGCGAGCATCTGCTGCTCGCCGCCCGAGAGCTGATTGCCGAGATTTTGCCGCCGCTCGGCGAGCCGCGGAAAAAGCCCATACACCTTGTCGGTGGTCCACCGTCCGGGCTGCGCAACCGCGGTCAGGTTTTCGTGCACGGTCAGCGATTTGAAGATGTTGCGCTCCTGCGGCACCCAGCCGATGCCGATATGGGCGCGCTGGTCGGGGCGCAACCGCGTGATGTCGACGCCGTCGAGCGCGATCTTGCCGCCGAAATAATGGGTGACGCCGACGATCGTGTTGATGAGCGTTGTCTTGCCCATGCCGTTGCGGCCAAGCAGCGCCAGCGCCTTTCCCTCGAGGAGCGAAAGCGAGACGTTCGACAGCACCACGGCCTCGCCGTAACCCGCCGACAGATGCTCGATACTCAGAAGATCAGGCATCGAGTTCCTCGCCGAGGTAGACCGCCTTGACCCGCGGATCGCGCGCCACCTCCTCGGGGGCACCGTCGACAAACAATCCGCCGTTGACGAGCACGGAGATGCGGTCGGCGAACGAGAACACCAGATCCATATCGTGCTCGATCAGCAGCACGGTGACGTCTTCGGGCAGCGCGGCGATGGTGGCGAGAAGTTCATGACGTTCGGCCTCCGGCACTCCGGCCGCCGGTTCGTCGAGCAGGAGCACGCGCGGCCGGCAGGCGAAAGCGAGCGCGATCTCCAGAAGCCGCTGCTTGCCGTACGGCAGAGTTGCGACGCGCTCGTGCATGATGTCGGCAAGATGGAAGCGCTCGACGATTTCGACGATTTCATCGGTCACCGCGCCCTTGCTACCGACCAGCCGCCACCAGTCGCCGCCCGAACCGAGACGTTCGGAGACCGCGAGCCCGATGGTTTCGAGCGGCGTGAGGTCAACGAACAATTGGTTGATCTGAAAGGTGCGGGCCATACCGAGCCGGACGCGCTGGTGCGGTTCGAGGGCGGTGATGTCGTGGCCGTCGAGGATGATGCTGCCGGCGGTCGGTTTGAGCACGCCGGTGAGCAGATTGATCACCGTTGTCTTGCCGGCGCCATTCGGTCCGATCAGGGCGTGACGTGCGCCCTTTTCGATGGCGAGCGAGACGTCGTGCGCGGCGGTGATGCCGCCGAAGCGCTTTTCAAGTCTGATGGTTTCCAGGATCGGCATGTTTCGATGTTCTCAGGACCCATCCGGAGCGGCTTTACTGAGTGCCGCGGGCCGCGACACCAAACGCGCACCGAGCCGAGCAAGCGCGGCCCGCCCCGCGTTGATCCAGCCTTCGACGCGCTCGCGTCCCACCAGCACGATCACGACGAGCACGAGGCCGATCCAGAACTGCCAGTATTGCGGCGTGAGGCTCGCGATCCAGTCCTGCAGGAATTTGTAGATCACCGCGCCGATCAAACCGCCATAGAGATAGCCGGTGCCGCCGATGATAAGGACGAGAAGAAGATCGGCCGATCGTTCCAGCGAGAGCACGTCGAGCGAGCAAAACGCCGTCGTCTGAGTGAGCAGACCACCGGCGATGCCGGCAAAGCCCGCGGCGACGGTATAAATCGCGACCAGCCGGCCATTGACCGGAATGCCGATTGCGGACGCGCGCAGCGGATTGCCCTTGAGCGACCGCAGCGACAAGCCGAACGGCGAATAGACGATGCGGCGGGCAATCACGAAGCAGACGAACAGCACGATAAGGCAATAGACGTAGCCGGTGTGGCCATACAGATCGAACCGGAACATGCCGAGGATCGGCGCGACGGTGATGCCCTGCAGCCCGTCCGCGCCGCCGGTCAGGTCGGAAAATCGGTTCGCCAGCTCGCGCAGCAAGAGAGCGATGCCCAGCGTCACCATCAGGCGGGTCAAATCGGAGCCGCGCAACACCAGAAAGCTCGTGACGAAGCCGAGCGCCGCCGCAACTACGCCCGAACAAATCAGCGCGATGACCGGCTCGTTGATGATGCCGTATTTGGCAACCAGGCCGACAAAATATCCGGCAAAGCCGAAGAACGCCGCGTGGCCGAGCGAAATGATGCCGGCATAACCCAGGATCAGATCGAGCGAGAGCGCGAACAGCGCAAGGATCGCAGTCTCGGTCAGGATGAGATGCTTGCTCGGAAACAGCCAGATACTCGCGAAGGCGAAAATCCAAAACGCGATCTCCAGCGGCGACCAGCGCGCACGGCGCTTGAGATACGAGGAGATATCGTCGGCGAGCGAGACCATTGCGTTCACCGCGCCGTGCCGCGGGCGAACAGGCCCTGCGGCCGCCAGATCAGGACGACGATCATGATCGTGTAGATGACGAAGGCGCCGAGCTTCGGCACGTAATACTTGCCGGCTACGTCGCCGACACCGAGCAGAATCGAAGCGAGGAACGGTCCCGTGATGCTCGAGGTGCCGCCGACGGTCACCACGATCAGAAAATAGATCATGTATTTGAGCGGAAAGGTGGGGTCGAGGCCGAGGATTTCCGCGCCCAGCGCGCCGCCAAGTCCGGCCAGGCCCGAGCCGAACGCAAACGTGATACTGAAGACGGCGCCGACGTTGATACCGAGGCCCCGCGCCACGCGCTGGTCGTCGACCGCCGCACGCAAACGGCTGCCGAACCGCGACTTGGCGAGCAACAACTGCAGCGCGACCGTGAGCAGCCCGCAGACGACAATGATGAGCAGGCGATATTTGCTCATGCCGACGCCGAACACATTGAACTGTCCTTGCAGCACATCCGGGATCTGCACGAATTGCTGCGACGAGCCCATCACATAATCGGTGGCCGCGACCGACATGAACACGAGCCCGATGGTGAACAGCACCTGGTCGAGATGGCTTCGGGCATAGACGTGAACGTAGAGCGTGCGCTCGAACAAGCCGCCGATCGCCGCCGTCACCAGAAATGCAATCGGCAGTCCGAGTGCGAATGGAACGCCCAGGCGATTGACCAGAATGACGGTGCAGTAGCCTCCCGCCATGGCGAAAGAGCCGTGGGCGAGATTGATGAAGTTCATCAGCCCGAGAGTGACGGACAGCCCGCACGCCAGCACGAACAGCAGCATCCCGTAGGCAATTCCGTCGAACAGGATGGTCAGCATGATCGGCCGAACGCTCCCCTGGCGCAGGCGACGTGGTCACGACACCGCGCAAAACATGTTCGTTCGTCATTGCCGGGCCCGGCGGCCGAAGGGACGGCGTCGCTTCGCTCGCTTATGACCCGGTCATCCGTCCGGCAAACAAGCCCTATGGATGCCCGGGTCGAGCCCGGGCATGCCGATCTTATGCGCCAGCGCGTTTCCCTGGAAGGCGTTCCGTCCCTACTTCTTCTCGGCGGCCTTGATCGGATCCTTGACCGCCTGGAAAGTGGCGAATTCCACATTGTAGAGTTCGCCGTTCTTCTTCTCGACTTTGCGAATGTACACATTCTGGATGATGTCGCGCGTCTCCGGATCGATCGAGATCGGACCGCGCGGGCTCTCCCAGCTCATGCCCTTCATGGCGGCGACGAGCGAATCGCCGTCGGTCTTACCGCCGGTCTTTTTCAGCGCCTCGTACATCAGGTGCATGCCGTCATAGCCGCTGACCGCCATGAAATTCGGCCGCATGCCGCCATTGGCCTTCTTGAAGGCGTCGACGAACGCCTTGTTGGTCGCCGAGTTGTGGTCGGCCGAATAGAAATGCGCGGTGATGGTGCCGATCACCGCATCGCCCATGCCGTTGAGCAGATCATCGTCGGTTACGTCGCCCGGGCCGATAATCTTGATCCCGGCCTTATCAAGTCCGCGCTCGAGAAACTGCTTGACGAAGATGCCGCCCTGTCCGGACGGAACGAAGACAAAGATTGCGTCGGGCTTCTGATCGGCCGCGCGTTGCAGGAAAGGCGCGAAATCGGGATTGGCGAGCGGAAAACGGATGGTCTCGAGCAACTGCCCGCCCTTCGCGGTGAATTCCTGCTTGAACGAGCCCTCCGCATCCACGCCCGGCGCATAGTCGGACACCATGCTGACGACCTTCTTGATGCCGTTCTGCGCCGCCCAGTCGGCCATCGGCACCGTCGATTGCGCCAAGGTAAAACTTGTCCGCACGACGTAAGGCGACTTTTCGGTGATGATCGACGTTCCGGCCGCCGTGACGATTTCAGGTGTCTTGGACTCCGTCGCGAGCGGAGCGACCGCGAGCGCTGCCGGAGTCACGCCGAAGCCGGCGAGAAAATTGACTTTATCGTTGACGATGAGCTCCTGCGCGATGCGCTTGGTATTGTCAGGCACGGCGCCATCGTCCCTGATGATGAGTTCGACCTTCTTGCCGGCGACCGTGGCGCCCTGCTGAGCCATGAAGAGCTTCACCGCCGCCGAGATTTGCTTTCCGGTCGACTGCTGTTGACCCGTCATCGGCAGAATGAAGCCGATCTTGACGGTGTCCTGAGCCACTGCGCTGTCAGCGGCCGACAAAGCGAGCGCGGCAAGAACCGCAGCCCAAATACGTTTCCGCACCATGGGTAACCTCCCGATTTGGTGTGTTTCTCGCGGATTGGCCGCATACCAACCATTCCGGCCTGCGCTTGTCCAGTTGCGGGGTTGTCTCATCGACTAATTGCTAAGTTGGACCGCCCTGCCCATCGCGGACGCAGGTCGCGCTGATGTTGCACGGCCATGCCGGGGCTGTGGTAGCATTAGGTAAACTGCCGTCCGCTCGCCCTCCTGGGAGGTTCAAATGGCCAAGATCGTTCTCGGGCTTGGAACGTCACACACGCCGATGCTGCTCGCCTCTGACGAGACGCTGCCGCGCTTTCTGGAAACCGACCAGAAGATCAAGCATCGCGACAAGGAGGGCCGCCCCGCGACCTATGCCGAGCTTCTGGAAAAAGCCGATCCGAAGATGGCCCAGATGGTCGCCCCGGCCGAGCTCGTGGCGCGGCAAAACAAGGCCCGCGCGGCGATCGCGCATCTCAACAAGACGCTCGTTTCCGCAAAGCTGGACGCGCTGATCGTGCTCGGCGACGACCAGGACGAGGCTTACTTGGAAGACTGCCGGCCGGCTTTCGCGATCTATTACGGCGACACAATCCTCAACAGCAACACGCAGCACGAGGCCTACTACCAGCGCTTCCCCGAGTGGTACATCAAGAACCGGCAGGGATTTTTCGAGGACACGGCGCCGCGCGCCTATCCGGTCGATTCAAAGCTTGCGTTGCATCTGATCGACTGGCTGATGGACAACGGCTTTGATCCCGCTTCGTCGAAATGCATGCGCAAGGGCGAGGGCGAAGGCCACGCCGTCGCCTATGTGCACCGCCGGGTGATGGACGAAAAAAACCCGGTACCGGTCGTGCCGGTCTTTCTCAACACCTATTTTCCGCCGAACCAGCCGCGGCCGCGGCGCTGCTATCAGCTCGGACAGGCCATCCGCAAGGCCGTCGACGCGTTCCCGGGTGATGCGCGCGTCGGCGTCATCGCGTCGGGCGGCTTGAGCCACTTTCTGGTCGACGAGGAGTTCGACCGCGCCATCCTCAAGGCCTGCGCCGACAAGGACGTGGCGTTCCTGCAGACCTTGCCGCGCAACAAGCTCAACGCCGGCAGTTCCGAAATTCTCAACTGGATTGGCGTCGCCGGCGCCTGTCGAGCATCTCGACCTGAACTGGTTCGAATATGTTCCCGGCTACCGCACGCCGGCGGGCACCGGCACCGGCTTGAGTTTCGCAAGCTGGGCGTAGGCGCTCAGTCTTGCGCGATGGCCGGAGCTAGACCCAGGCAATCCATGGCAGCGTCGAACTCTCTCATGGAGCCTGTCATCGGGTCGAGCTCTTCAGCCCGGGCATGTCGGCAGAATAACGCACTTTGGCCGTTTACTCCGGCTTGATTCCCGCGGCTTTGATGATCGGGCCCCATTTCACGTATTCGTCGTGAATGAGCTTGGTGAAGACCTCGGGTGTCGAGCCGATCGGCGTGGCGCCGAGCTTCAAGAGTTTTTCTTTCACCGCCGGCAATTGGGCCACTTCTGCACAATCCTTGGCGAGCTTTTGCTTCACGTCGGCTGGCAAGTTGGCTGGCGCCAAAAAGCCCCACCACACGCCGGTATCGTAGCCCGGCAAGGTGTCCGCGATCGCCGGCACGTCCGGCAGCACTGGTGAGCGCTGCGCCGTGGTGACGCCGAGCGGGCGAACGGCGTGGGCCTCGATCTGGCCCATCGATTCCGGAATGTTGTTGAACGTCAGCGGAATGTGGCCGCCGATCAGATCGGCCAAAGCCGGCGCGCCGCCCTTATAGGGCACGGCGGTGATCTCGATCTTGGCCATGGCTTTGAACAGCTCGCCGGCGAGATGCGGCGAGGTGCCATTGCCGGCGTGGCCGTAAGACAATTGCCCCGGTTTGGCGCGCGCCGCGGCGATCACGTCGTTGACCGTTTTGAACTCGGAATCGGCGCGCACGATCAGCATGTTGGGCGACGAGCCGATCAGCGAAATCGGCGTGAAATCCTTGAACGGATCGTACGGCAGCTTGGTGAAGAAATAGCTGTTGAGCGCGTGACCGGAGGCGACGACGATCAGCGTGTAGCCGTCGGGCGGCGATTGCGCCAAAGCCTGCTCGGCGATGACGCCGCCGGCGCCCGGCCGGTTCTCGATCACCACCGACTGGCCCCAGCGTTTTGCCAGCTCGTCGCCGAGCGTGCGCGTCACGATATCGACGGCGCCGCCGGGCGGATACGGCACGAAAATGTGCACGGGCTTGGAGGGGTAGGCGCTCTGGGCGAGTGCGGCGGTGGCACCGAGCGCCGCGAGCGCAACGGCTGCCGACAGAGCGCGAAGCAGCGCGAGCATTGTGGTCCTCCCGATTTATTTTCAATCTTGCGGGAGGACTATAGCGGAGAAATCAGCGCCGCGCATTGGGACCCGACGCCGGTTGCGGGAGTCCGAAATGACGGTGAACGTTACGCGTGCGCCTTGCGCTGCGGGTCGATGATTTTCTCGAGCTTGCCGAGCACATGCATGCACGGCAACACCTGGGCGAGGCTGCCGTTCGGCTCGCGCTTGCCCTTGATCGCGGCGATGAACTCGCGATCCTCAAGCTCGATGCCGTCCATCGACACGTCGACCTTGGAGACGTCGATCTTGTTGTCCTTGCCGTCGGACAGATCGTCGTAGAACGCCTTGTAGGTGCCGTTGTCGCAGATGTAGCGGAAGAACGAGCCGAGCGGTCCGTCATTGTTGAACGACAGCGACAGCGTCAGCACCGCGCCGGACGGCGTCTTGGCTACGATCCCCATGTCCATGGCGATATTGAGCTGCGGGTGAATCGGTCCCTGCACGGCGTAGCAGTCGGAAATGTTTTCACCGGCCTGATACTGAAAAAGATCGACGGTGTGAGCGGCGTGGTGCCAGAGCAGATGATCGGTCCAGCTCCGCGGATTGCCGGCGGCGTTGATGTTCTTGCGCCGGAAGAAGTACGTCTGCACGTCCATCTGCTGGATTTTCAGTTCGCCCTTCGCGATGCGCTTGTGCACCCACTGATGGCTGGGATTGAAGCGCCGCACGTGGCCAGCCATCGCGGTGACGCCTGTCTCGTTGGCGATCTTCACGAGGGCTTCGGCATCCTCCACGCTGTCGGTGACCGGGATTTCGATCAGCACATGCTTGCCGGCGCGCATGACCTGCTCGCCCTGGCGGAAATGCATCTTGGTCGGCGTCGTGAGGATGACCGCGTCGGCCCGCTTGATACCCTCGGAGAGATCGCCGGTGTAGTGCGGGATGCCGTATTTCTTCGCCACCTCGGCCGTGGAATCCTGATTGCCGCCGACGAGCGATGTGACTTCCGCTTCAGGTATGCGCTTGAGCGCGTCGAGATGCTTTTGACCGAAAGCGCCTTGACCGGCGACGCAAATCTTCATCGTACCTTGCTCCTACGAACAGACACTTTGGCGCGCGAGGCCGCGCGCTTCATCCTGGTGGCGGGACGCTTGGCCTTGCCCGCCGGCTTTTTGGCCGCCGATTTTTTCGCGGCGCGGTGCTTCGGCTCGAGAATAATGTGGCCGACTGCGGTGTTAGAGGCCGGCACGGTGTAGAAGCGATAGACCTCTTCGACGTTGTCCGGCAGCGCGCCGCGCATCACGAGCCACATCACCATCTCAATGCCTTCGGCGCCGGCCTCGCGCATGTATTCGACATGCGGAATATTCATGAGCTTCTTCGGATCCTTGGTGAGGTTGTCGAGGAAGGCCTTGTCGAACTTGCTGTTGATCAGGCCGGCGCGCGGGCCGCTGATCTGGTGCGACATGCCGCCGGTGCCGAACACCACGACCCGCAAATCTTCCGGATAGGATTCCACCGCCTTGCGGATCGCGCGGCCGAGCATGAAGCAGCGATGGCCGGTCGGCGGCGGATAGAGCACGACATTGACGGCGAGCGGGATGACCGGGCACGGCCATTCCTTCGGCGAGCCGAACAGGAGATTCATCGGCACGGTGAGACCGTGGTCGACCTCCATCTTGTTGACCACCGTGATATCGAACTCATCGAGGATGACCGACTGGGCGATATGGGCGGCAAGCTGCGGATGGCCCTTCACCACCGGCACCGGACGCGGTCCCCAGCCCTCGTCGGCCGGCGGAAATTCCGCCGCGCAGCCGAGCGCGAAGGTCGGCACCATCTCGACCGAGAACGCCGAGGCGTGATCGTTGTAGATCAGGATGACGACGTCGGGCTTAGCCTTCGCCATCCATTCCTTGGACTTCTCGAAGCCCGAAAATACTCGCTTCCAGTACGGCTCTTCGGTCTGATGGTTGTCGATCGCCGCGCCGATCGCCGGCACATGCGAAGACGAAACTCCCGCGATGATCCTAGCCACGTTTTGACCTCGACTTGCTGCGCGCCTTCGCCTTCGGTTTGGCGACCTTCTTCGGCGACTTGCTCGCCGCCTTCTTGACCGGCTTCGCTTTCGCCTTGACCGGTTTGGCGACCTTGCCCGATTTGCTGCGATTGCCTTCGACCGAGCGGCCGCCGGCGAGCATCATATTGGCGTAGTCGTCCTGGCTCGATCCCGTCATGACCGCAGCGAGATGCCGGAACGAATGGCCATCGGTCGCGCCGAGCTTAGCCGTGAAATAGATATTGCCGCCGAGTTCCAGCATGCGGTTGTAGTCGCGCTTGAGGATGGCCTCGGTCTGCTCCGGGGTCAGATTGAACTTCTTGAGATACTCAGGCTCGTTCGCCTTGAAGGCCTTGCGGTTCTCATCCTTCATGAGCGACATGCAGAACATGTTGATGCCGAAACCCTGGCGCGAACGCTCCTGATCGAAAACAAAAGTGCCGGGAATGTCATCGTAATCGTGCTGTTCGCGGGCCATCGGCGGCTCTCCGGTTTGGCTTCACATATATAGCGCAGGAAAGATTGGCAACGTAAGCCTTCCTTCAGGCCGCTCGCTCCGGCAACGGCAGGACGCAAGCAGAGAGAGTTTAGAATCGTTGCAGGCTGCCTGGATTCCCGCTGTCGCGGGAATGAGCGACGATTGAACTGATCTAACCCCAATAAAGCCGCATCGGATTATCGACCAGGAGCGCCTGCTGCAGCACCGCCGTGGGCGCGATTTTGGGGATGTAGTCGACCAGCACGCCGTCGTCGGGCGCTTCCTTTTTCATGTTGGGGTGAGGCCAATCGGTGCCCCAGATGACGCGGTCCGGAAAACGCTCGACCAGTTGACGGCCGAACGGCACAACGTCGTCATAGGGCGGCCCGGCGATGCTCATGCGCTCCGGGCACGTCACTTTCACATAAAAATTCTTGTGCTTTTGCATCAGCGCGTGGAAGCGCTGGTTCTCGGGGTGATCGACGCCTTTTTTCACATCGGGCGTCCCCATGTGATCAACCACGACGGTCGTCGGCAGCGACGTAAAGAAATGTTCAAGCTCGGGCAGATCCGGCATTTCGAAATAGACCACGATGTGCCAGCCGAGTTCTTCCACCCGCGCAGCAATCCGCTGCAGCACGTCGCGCGGCGTAAAATCGACCAGCCGCTTGATGAAGTTGAAGCGCACGCCGCGCACGCCGGCGTTATGCATCCACTTGAGTTCGTCGTCGGTGACCTCTTCGCCCACGAAAGCGACGCCCTTGGCCTTGCCGTTCGAGGCGTCGAGCGCATCGACCATGGCGTGGTTGTCCTTCGAGTGGCACGACGCCTGGACGATCACATTCTTGTCGAAGCCAAGGAAATCGCGCAGCGCGAACAGCTTTTCCTTCGGCGCGTCGCAGGGCGTGTACTTGCGCTCCGGCGCGTATGGAAATTTCGACTCCGGTCCGAACACGTGGCAATGCGCGTCGACAGCGCCCGCCGGCGGTTTGTATTTCGGCTTCGATGGATTGGGATGGAACGGGATGTAACCTGGACTCATCGGCACGCGGGATTCTCCATTTTCTTTTCGTCATTCCGGAAGCCGCACAGCGGCTGTCCGGAATCCATAACCACTGTCATCGAAGTTTGCACCGGCTGAATGCGCATCCTGAAACAGGGGTTATGGATTCCGGGTTCGCGCTTCGCGCGCCCCGGAATGACGACCTCATCAAATACGCTCCAGCGCCAGCGAGACGCCCTGGCCGACGCCGACACACATGGTGGCGAGCGCGCGCTTGCCGCCGCGCTTCTCGAGGCCATGCACCGCAGTGAGCGTCAGCCGCGCCCCGGACATGCCGAGCGGATGGCCGAGCGCAATGGCACCGCCGTGCGGATTGACGTGCTCGGCGTCGTCGGCGACGCCGAGCTGGCGCAGGCAGGCGAGCCCCTGCGACGCAAACGCCTCGTTGAGTTCGATGAGATCGAAATCGGTGATCTTGAGCCCGAGCCGCTCCATCAGCTTGCGCGTCGACGGCACCGGGCCGATGCCCATGATGCGCGGCGGCACCGCGGCCGAGGCCATGCCGAGCACACGGGCGCGGGGCTTGAGGCCATGTGCCTTTGCGGCTTCTTCACTCGCAAGAATAATAGCGGCGGCGCCATCGTTGATTCCCGAGGCGTTGCCGGCGGTGATGGTGCCGGGATTGCGCACGATGGGCTTGAGCTTTTGCAGCGCCTCGATCGTGGTGTCGGGACGCGGATGCTCGTCCTCATTGACGATGCACGGTCCGGCCTTGCCGGCCGGTGCTTCGACGGGAACGATCTCCTTGGCGAAATAGCCGGTGGCAATGGCCGCTGCGGCGCGCTGCTGCGAGCGGAGCGCAAACGCATCCTGATCTTTGCGCGCGACCTGAAATTCCTCGGCGACGTTCTCGCCGGTCTCCGCCATGGAGTCGACGCCATACTGCGCCTTCAGCACCGGATTGATGAAGCGCCAGCCGAGCGTCGTGTCGTAGATTTCCGCCGAACGCGAAAACGCTTCGCCCGCTTTGCCCATCACGAAAGGCGCGCGCGTCATCGATTCCACGCCGCCGGCGATGGCGAATTCCATTTCGCCGGAGCGAATCGCGCGCGCGGCGTCGCCCACGGCATTGAGACCCGAAGCGCAAAGCCTGTTCACCGTGACGCCCGGGATCGAGTCCGGCAGGCCGGCCAGCAGCAGCGCCATGCGCGCGACGTTGCGATTGTCCTCGCCGGATTGATTGGCGCAGCCGAAGAAGACTTCATCGAGCCGCGACCAGTCGGCTTTGGGATTGCGCGCGACCAGCGCCTTGAGCGGGACGGCGGCGAGGTCATCGGTGCGCACCTTGGCGAGCGCGCCGCCGTAGCGGCCGATCGCGGTGCGCACGGCATCGCAAATAAAGACCTCGCGCATCGCTCGCTCCGTCGACATTTTTCCTTCCCGAGGGGGCTATTTACGGGGCATGGCGGACAGGGTCAAATGGCGCGTCTTTGCAGGATCATCATGACCGCTCACGCACCGGCCTCCGAGTTCGCCAAGCTGCCGCCGACGCTTCGCGCCGAGCGGCGCGGCGACGTCGCGGTGCTCAAGCTTGCCCGCGCGGAGAAACGCAACGCGCTCGACGATCCGACCGTGGCGGGTCTCGAAGCATTCTTCTCTTCGCTGCCGGACGACATCCGCGCCGTCGTCCTTGCCGGCGAGGGCGAGCATTTCAGCGCCGGGCTCGATTTGTCGGAGCTCACCGAGCGCGATGTCTATGCCGGCGTCGAGCATTCGCGTTCATGGCATCGCGCCTTCGAGCGCATCGAGTTCGGCAAGGTGCCGGTCGTCGCCGTGCTGCACGGCGCCGTGGTCGGCGGCGGCCTCGAATTGGCCGCCGCAACCCATGTGCGGGTTGCCGAGCGCTCGGCGTTCTACGCATTGCCCGAGACAAGCCGCGGCATCTTCGTCGGCGGCGGCGGCTCGGTGCGGCTGCCGCCGTTGATCGGCACATCGCGCATGATGGAAATGATGCTCACCGGACGCACGCTGTCCGCCGACGAGGGCCAGGCGATCGGGCTCACCCATTATCTCGTCGACAACGGCACAGGCCTCGCCAAGGGCCTTCAGCTCGCGCAGCGTATTGCAGGCAATGCGCCGTTCACGAATTTTGCCGTGATGCACATGCTGCCGCGCATCGCGCGCAGCGATCCCGCCACCGGCTTTGCGACCGAGGCACTGACCGCGGCGATCGCGCAAGGCGAGGACGAAGCGAAATCAAGGCTCAAGGATTTTCTGGAAAAGCGCGGACCCAAGGTCACGCGCAGCTAGCGTCATGACACCCACGCTCGAGATGCCACATTCAGAGCGAAGCAGGCCGCCGCTGCGTGAGGTCCGGCTCGGGCCGCAGGATGTCCTGGTCGAACGCCGCGGCGACGGCGTCATCCTGATGCGTTCGCCGCATCCGCTGCCGCCCTATCCGGGAAACATCACCGAGCGTCTCGTTCATTGGGCGAAGGCCGCGCCGGATCGCGTCTTTCTCGCGCAGCGCAACGCAGCGGGCGACTGGCGCACGCTGACTTACGCCGAGACGTACACGCGCGTACGCGCGATCGCCGCCGCTCTGCTCGAGCGCGATCTGTCGCCCGAGCGTCCCATCGCCATTCTCTCCGGCAACGACATCGAGCACGCGCTCCTTGGGCTTGCCGCCATGCATGTCGGCATTCCCTACGCGCCGATCTCGGTGCCCTACTCGCTGCTGTCGCAGGATTTCGGCAAGCTCAAAGCGATCATCAAGATCCTGACACCCGGCCTCGTCTTCGCCGCGAGCGGAACGGCGTTCGCCCGCGCCATCGACGCCGCCGTGCCGCCCGGCGTCGAATTGGTCGTCACGGCGAACCCGCCGGACGATCGGCAAGCGACGCTGTTCGGCGAGCTGACAAAGACGCGGCCGGCCGAAGCCGCCGACGCGGCTCACGCCGGCATCGGTCCCGACACCATTGCCAAAATCCTCTTCACCTCCGGGTCGACCGGCCAGCCCAAAGGCGTCATCAACACTCAGCGCATGCTGTGCGCCAACCAGGCGATGCTGCGCGCCGGCTTTGCGTTCGTCGGCGATGAGCCGCCGGTCGTGGTCGACTGGCTGCCGTGGAACCACACCTTCGGCAGCAACCACAATTTCAATATGGTGCTCGACAACGGCGGCTCGCTCTATATCGACGACGGCAAACCGATGCCGGATGCGATCGCCGCGACCGTGCGCAATCTCCGCGACATCGCGCCAACCATCTATTTCAACGTGCCGAAGGGGTTCGAGATGCTGCTGCCGCATCTCGATGCGGACCAGGCCTTGCGGGAAAGATTTTTCAGCCGCCTCAAAGTGCTGTTCTACGCCGGCGCTGGCCTCGCCCAGCACGTTCGCGATGGGCTGGAGCAACTTGCGGTAAAGACCACGGGCAAGCGCGTCATCTTTCTGTCGAGCCTCGGTTCGACCGAAACGGCGCCGCTGGCGGTGGCTTGCTGTTGGGAAAGCGAACACGCCGGCAATATCGGCCTGCCGGCGCCCGGCGTAGAACTCAAACTCGTCCCGCGGGAAGGCAAGCTCGAGGCGCGGCTCAAGGGCGCCAACATCACGCCCGGCTATTGGCGCGCACCGGCGCTGACCGCGGCAGCCTTTGACGACGAGGGTTTCTACAAGATCGGCGACGCGCTGAAATTCGAGGACGCCTCCGATCCCGCAAAGGGTCTGCTGTTCGATGGCAGGCTCGCCGAGGATTTCAAGCTCGCGACCGGCACCTGGGTCAGCGTCGGGCCACTGCGCGCCGCGATCATCGCCCATTGCGCGCCGCTCGTTCGCGACGTCGTGCTGGCGGGCGCCGACCGCGACGAAGCGACGGCGCTGGTCTTTCCCGATCTCGACGCCTGCCGCAAGCTTGCACCCGACGTCGCCGCCGACACGCCGGCCGCAGCTTTGCTCGCCGATCCGCGTGTTCGGGGCGCGTTCGCGCGCCTCCTCGATTCGTTTACCGCGGCCGGCACCGGAACATCGAGCCGGATCACACGCGCCGTGCTGCTTGCCGAACCGCCGTCGCTCGACATCGGCGAAATGACCGACAAGGGCTCCATCAATCAGCGCGCGGTGCTTGCGCATCGCGCCGCTTTGGTGGAAGAACTTTACGCAAACCCGCCGCCGCCTCACGTCCTCGTCGCGAATACAGCGGCAATACCAGCAGAAAAAGCGAGCTGACCATGGATATTCGCGGACATGCCGCGATCGTCACCGGCGGCGCCTCCGGCCTCGGCGCCGCCACCGCGCGCATGCTGGCCGAGGCCGGCGCCAAAGTTGCGATCTTCGACGTCAACCAGAAGGCGGCGGCGGAGGTCGCCATCGATATCAACGGCATCGCGGTGACCTGCGATGTCACCGACAGTGCCGGGACCGAGGCCGCCTTCGCCAAAGCCGCCGCCGACCACGGCCCGGCGCGCATCCTCGTCAACTGCGCCGGCGTCGGACCGGCCAAGCGCATCGTCGGCCGCGACGGCATCATGCCGCTCGCCGAATTCGCGCGCGTCGTCGAAATCAATCTGATCGGCACCTTCAATGCGATGCGGCTTGCCGCCGCCGCCATGCAGAACCTCGAGCCGATGCTCGACGGCGAGCGCGGCATCGTCATCTGCACCGCGTCAGTCGCGGCTTACGAAGGTCAGATCGGTCAGGCCGCTTATGCGGCCTCGAAAGGCGGCGTAGTCGGCCTCATCATGCCGGCCGCGCGCGAGTTCGCCCAGTTCGGCATCCGCGTCACCGGTATCGCACCCGGCATCTTCTCGACGCCGATGCTGCATGCTCTGCCGGAGGCGGCGCAGCAGAGCCTTGCGGCGTCGGTACCGTTTCCGAAACTTCTCGGCCAGCCGCCGCAATTTGCCGCGCTGGTGCGCCACATGATCGAAAACCGCTACCTCAACGGCGAGGTTGTTCGCCTCGACGGCGCGCTGCGCATGGCGCCACGCTGATTGGCTGTCGTCCAACCCATGTTCACCAGCATCCGCAACACCCGCATCGAATGGGGCGACTGCGATCCCGCCGGCATCGTGTTTTATCCGCGCTATTTCGCGATGTTCGATACATCAACGACGACCCTCGTCGAGCGCGCTCTCGGCATGAAGAAAATCGACTACCTCAAGGCCTATAGATTTCTGGGGCATCCGGTGGTCGAAACGCGGGCGCGCTTCCTCATCCCCACACGGTTCGGTGACGAGGTGGTTATCGAAACCGCGCTGGTCGAATGCGGCCGATCGAGCTTCAAGCTGCAGCACCGCCTCACCAAGGACGGGGCGCTGGCGGTCGAAGGTTTTGAGACCCGCGTGTGGGCAAACATCCACGCCGACGATCCGGCGCGCATCACGGCGCAGCCGATGCCCGCCGAGGTTGTCGCGCGCTTCACGCATAGCGGACCCTGAGGGCAGGCCAAGCGCTTGCAGGGTCAGGCCACGGATGTGCTAGAAGCCTTGCGCGCTAAATGGAGAAACGCCCATGCGGATCGACGCGTACACCCACTTTTTTCCGAAGAAATTCTTCGACAAGCTCAACGAAGTCGCCGGCGACTACAAGGACATGGGCAAGCGCATCCGTTCGCTGCCGGCCTTGTTCGATCTCGACGTGCGCAAGAAGATCGTCGATGGCCACAAGGACTATCAGCAGGTCCTGTCTTATCCGCAGCCGCCGATCGAGAAATTCGCGAAGTCGCCGAAGGACATCGACGAATTCTGCCGCATCATCAACGACGGCTTCGCGGAGCTGATCGCGAAGGAGAAGGATCACTTCCCGGCTTGGGTGGCCCATGTCTCGCTCGCCGCGCCCGACGCCGGAGCGGCCGAAGCGGAGCGCGCGATCAAAAACGGCGCGCTTGGCGTGCAGATCTACACCAACGTGGCCGGCAAGCCGCTCGACCGGCCGGAATACGCGCCGTTCTGGAAGAAGATGAACGAGCTCGGCGCGCCGATCTGGCTGCATCCGGCGCGCGGCGCCGATACGCCGGACTATATCGACGAGAAGAAGTCGCTCTATGAAATCTGGTGGACCATCGGCTGGTCCTACGAGACCGCCGCCGCCATGCTGCGCCTCGTCTACTCCAAGATCATGGACACCCATCCCAATCTGAAAATCATCACCCACCATTTCGCCGGCATTGTGCCGATGCTCGAAGGCCGGCTCGGGCCGGGCAATGATGTGATGGGCAATCGCACCACCGACGAGGACTACGTCTCGCTGCGCAAGAGCCTGAAGAAGCGGCCGCTCGATTATTTCAAGCAGGATTTTTGGGCCGATACCGCCGCCTTCACCGCGGTGCCGGCAACCAAATGCGGCATGGAATTCTTCCCTGCCGACAAGATCGTGTTCGCCTCCGATTGCCCGTTCGATCCGGAGGGCGGCACGATGTTTCCGCGGGTGACGCTGCAGATCCTGGAATCGCTCAAGATGGACAAAGAGCTGAGCGACAAGGTGTTCTACAAGAACCTCGAAGCCGTCACCGGCAAGAAGCTGGTGAAGTGATTTCGGCCGAACGTACGCTTGCTTTTATTACTGGATCATCCGCGAATGCGGATGATCCAGTAATCACCGCGTTTCTCAACTTCGCCGCCGCCTGCGGTTACTGGATGCCCCGCTTTCGCGGGGCATGACAGTTAGATTCTGATTCTTGGCAAATGGATTCCCTCCTCCCGCTCTGCGGGGGGAGGAAGGCGTAAAGCGCAATCGTTTCAAATTGAATCGATTCGCGCATTGGAGCATGATCTTTCTGGAAAACCGGTTTCCACTTTTCCGGATCGTGCTCTACGCAAGGCCCGCGATTTTCAGCGAGTCCAGGTGGTCCTGCAAAATGCGCGGCATTTCGCTCGGCGGCGTGCGGCCAAAGCCGCAATAGGCGGCGAGACCGAATTCGGGCAGGTATTTGCGCGCCACGGCGAGCCGCTGTTTCAGCGTCGGCATGGTGTGGATCGCGCCGAGATAAACCCGCGCGCCTTTGGCGTCGAGTTGCGCAAGCGGCGCGTAAAAAGCGTCGTCGGTGCGATCGAGCGTCGGGATATGAATCCAATCGATACGGCGGTCGATAGCGGCGGCGGCGGCGTTGATCAGTTCGACCGGCCTGCTGAGATCCTCCGGCGCGAAGGCCGGCCAGCCGCCGAACGTGCCGAAACAAAAATGAAATCCCAGCGCCACGTCGTCCGGAATGACATTCGATAACCGGCTGATCGGCGGCACGTGGGTGGCCACTTCAAGCTCGGAGGGGACGATCTTGCCGGCGCCGCACACCGCCTGCAGCTCCCAGGCGCAATCCCACTGGATGGCCAAATCCCGGTGCGGGATCTTGTCGACGATGACCGCCACTTCGGCAGCCAGCGCCGCCTCGAAGCCCGGCCTGACACGCGGCAGATCCTGCGGCTCAGGGAAATAGTGCGGACGGATCACGCTATTGACCATCGGGATCGAAATTTGAAACCGCAGATCGCCGGGCAGAATTCCCTTCTCGCGCAGCGTCTTGAAAACAAAGTACGAGGTGATCGCATCTCTGGCGTAGCCGAGACGCGATCCGGGATTGCCGAACCGCACGCGCTCGATGCCTGGCTTCACCTTGAATTGCCAGGAATCGTCGCGCGAGCGCGGCAGCAATTGTTCGACGCCGTCGATCGGCTTCGGCCGCCTGACCGTGTCGAGGTCGAGGTGTCCGTTGAAGATCTGATAGCCGAGCCGATTGACCCACGAGCGGCGCTCGCCGACTTCGCCATCCGGCATCGCCGGCAACTCGCGGCCAAGAGCGCCGCCGAATGTCCGCATCACCTCTTCGACGGAATCCAGAGGAACGCTACCCACCAAAAGAAGATTCTCACCCATTGTACGCGCCCTTTTCTTTCGACCATCGTCCATCTACGCTGCCGGCGCAACAGCGATCCGGGATTCGATCATGCGGACAATGATTGCTCTGACGATTTCAATTTTTTTGGCGACGGCGGCAATCGGCTTCCCCTTGGCGGCGTTGGCAGACGGCATGGAAAGCGTCCCACGGGCGAGGGTCTCATCATCACCGCGCGTATCTGCCGCGCACGCACTACGGTTACTACTGGTATCAATGGGGATGGCGGACCGGCGGAACGCGATATAGTTGGGTCGGCTCGAGCTTTACTGGCGTGACACCATGGTGGTGGTGAGAAGCCGGCACTGCCTCGCTCATAGACTTCGCTCATTGACCCAGCCCATGGCCTGCCCAACAATCCGGCCATGCGCCAACCGCTGTTGCGGCAAGCGAAAACCTCTGTTGATCGTGGCGAAATCCGGGATTGTTATGCGGATGATCGCTGGAAGTAGTGGCGCATGATTGAAAGTATCGAGCTTGAAAAGTGCACGGGCTGCGGAATTTGCGACATCGTGTGTCCTGCCGACGTCATCCACATGGAGCCTGCCGAGCCCGCGGCGGCGAGCGCCGTCGCCGGCCTGAAGCCGACATTCCAACTGCCGGTCATCAAATTTCGCGAGCACTGCATCACGTGTTTCAGCTGCGAGATTTTTTGCCCGGAGCAGATCGTCGACGTGCATCCGTCGGTCAAGAACCGCCCGCGGCCGTGGTGAGCCATGTCTGAATTCGAGGGATCGCTCACCGAAACCGACGTCCTGGTCATCGGCGCCGGAGCCGGCGGCATGCTGGCGGCGCTCAGCGCCAAGCGGCACGGCTCACCCGGCACGCGCGTCACGCTGGTCGATTCCTGGACCATCGGCCGCACAGGCCATACCGCCTTCTCCAATGCCTGGATGATCGTGGCGTTTCCCGACGACGACATCGACGGCATCCTGCGCGAGATCGTCGCCGGCAACGACGGCATCGCCGACCAGATGCTCGTTCGCGAAGTCCTTGAGGGCTCCTATGACCGGCTCAAGGATTTCGAAGCGATGGGCATGAATTTCCATCGTGGGGCGGACGGCGATTACGTCCGCCGGCCGACACGCGGTCTCGATCTCGCCCGCGTCATGTATCCGGACGGCGGCGGGCTGGAGTTCTGCTGGCTGCTGCGCCGCGCGCTCGAGCCGATCGGTGTGCAGCTGATCGATCGGCTGTTCATCACCGGCTTGCTGCGCTCCGGGAAGAATGTGGTCGGCGCCGTCGGTATCGACAGCCGCACGGGACGATTTCACGCCGTCAAGGCACGCACCACGATCGTGTGCACCAACGCGATCACGTTCCGCTCCGGCTTCGTGCGCGACATTACCGGCACCGGCACGCTGCTCGCGTATCGCGCCGGCGCGACACTGCGCAACGCCGAGTTCAGCTACGTGCGGCCGGGCACGCCGAAATTCTATTTCGAGGGCATCACATTCGCGATCCAGGAGGGCGCCCGATGGGTCAATGCCGCCGGCACGCCGTTCATGCAGCAATACGAGCCCGACTGGGCCGACGAGGCCGACGTGCCCCGCATCGCGCGTGCGATGGCGGCTGAAAAACAGCTGGGCCACGACCCGATGTATCTCGATATGTCGGCCATCCCCGAGAACATGCGGGACGTGTTCATCGGCAGCAAAGTCAAATGGATGGACTATTTCTTCCGCAAGCTCGGCAGCGAAGCCAAGACCGACATGTTCGGCAAGACGCCCTATTACGCGCTCAACCAGATGACCAAGATGGGGGTTCGAACCGGCGCCGATTGCCGGTCGGACGTGCCGGGCCTTCTGGCCGCAGGACTCGCACAAGCGGGCTGCGCCAACCATTTCGCCGGCTTCCACATCGGGCTCTGCGTCGGCAATGGCTGGATCGCCGGCCGCAGCGCCATCGAGGATTTGGATCGTCTGCCGCCGCCCGCGATCGACGCGGACCAGATCCACGCCCAGTATGACGAAGCGTTCGAGCCGCTGCAGCCGTCGGCGCAGGCAGAATCCGACCGTATCCTGCGCGATCTGCAACAGATCATGTTCGCCTATGACGTCGGCATCCTGAAGCGGGCCGATCGGCTTGAACACGCGCGCGCGCGGGTCGAAGACCTGTCGCGCCAGTTCGACGACATTGCCGCGCCGCACGTCCACGAATTGGTGCGCCTGAAGGAAACCGAGGCCATGCTGCTGGCCGCACGCATGATCCTCGGCGCTTCGCTGATGCGCACCGAATCCCGGCTCAGTCATTTCCGCGAGGACTTCGAAACGCGCGACGATCAGAATTGGCTGGCCTGGGTCGATGTCGGCGAGCGCGATGGCGCATTCACCTTCGATCGAACACCGATACCGACGCCGCTTTGTTCGGTCGACCCGGTGCGCCGGCCGACGCGTCTTAAGAAACCGGTCGCGGTCGGCGGCGTGGAATAAAGAGAAAAGTTGAACAAAAAACATGGAGGATTGCCATTATGATGCCGCGAAGCTGTTTGCTGGGGTTTTTGCCGGGCGCTCGCTCCTTGAGCCTTCTAACGCTGTGCAGCGCCGGGGCGAAGGCGCAAGACAAGCTTACGCTTGCGCTCGGTCAGCGCGGTAATTGGGATACGGCGATCGCGGAACTCGGCCAGAACGCAGGAATTTTCAAGAAGCACGGCCTCTCGCTGGAGATTCTGTGGACGCAAGGCGCGGGCGAAAGCCAGCAGGCGCTGCTCGCCGGCAGCGCCGATATCGGCCTCCTCGGCACGCAAAGCGCGTTCGCGATTTTTGCCAAAGGCGCACCGTTGCGTATCGTCGCCGCCGAGGCGACCGGCGCCGCGGATTACTGGTACGTGCGCGCCGACTCGCCGATCAAATCGTTCAAGGACACCAACGACAAGACCGTCGCGTTTTCCACTATCGGCGCTTCGACCAACACCATGGCGCTCGCTTTCGCCAAAGAAGCTGGCGTCAAGGCAAAGCTCGTCGCCACCGGCGGCCCGAGCGGAACGCTGACGCAGGTGATGTCGGGCCAGGTCGACGTCGGCTGGTCGGCACCGCCTTTCGGCCTGCCACAGATCAACAAGAACGAAATCCGCGTCATCGGCTACGGCAAGAATCTGGAATCGGTTCGCGGCCAGACCATTCGCGTGCTGGCGACGCTCGCCGCCAAGCAGGATGCGCGCCCCGCAGTCTTCGCACGATTCCTGCAAGCCTATCGGGAAACCGTCGATTGGATGTATGCGAGCGAGGATGCGCTCAAAGCCTACGCCGCGTTCGCCAACATTCCCCTCGCAACGGCCAAGCAGGTCCGCTATGAGTTTTTCCCCGAAGCCATTCTGCAGCCTGAAAAAATCATGGGACTGCAGGCGCTGATAGACGATGCGGTCACGTTCAAATTCATCGCAGCGCCCCTGACCAAGGAACAGATCGCCAGTCTGATCCATATTCCCACGCCGGAGAAATGACGCGCGCTCGGGCGGGAGAACGCCGCGCGGCCCGATGAATCCCTGCAGACGTTCTGCTAGCGTCGCCGCATCATGGACGCCGCACGCCCCATCATGACTGAGGCCTCGGACCTTGCGCCCGAGGCTCCGGAACGCGCCGCACCCAAGGCGGCCGACGATACCAGCCGCGTCACCCCGATGATGGAGCAGTATATCGAGATCAAGGCCGCCAATCCGGACTGCCTGCTGTTCTATCGGATGGGCGACTTCTACGAGCTGTTTTTCGATGACGCCGAAATTGCCTCCCGCGCGCTCGGCATCGTGCTGACCAAGCGCGGCAAGCATCTGGGCCGCGATATCCCGATGTGCGGTGTGCCGATCGAGCGTGCCGACGAATATCTGCATCGCCTGATCGCGCTCGGCCACCGCGTCGCGGTGTGCGAGCAACTCGAGGACCCGGCGGAAGCAAAAAAGCGCGGTGCCAAGAGCGTCGTACGCCGCGACGTGGTGCGGCTGGTGACCCCCGGCACGCTCACTGAGGATTTACTGCTCGACGCCAGGCGCAACAATTATCTGCTCGCTCTCGCCCGCGCGCGCATCTCGTCTACCGAAGACCGCTTCGCGCTGGCCTGGATCGATATTTCGACGGCGGAGTTTCGCATTGCCGAAAGCGACCGCTCGGCGCTTGCCGCCGAGATCGCCCGCATCGAGCCGGGCGAGATCATCGTTTCCGATGCGCTTTACGCCGACGCGGAGCTAGTCCCAATGCTGCGCGGCCTGCCGGCGGTGACGCCGCTCACGCGCGACGTGTTTGATGGAGCGACCGCGGAGCGACGACTTGCATCGTTCTTCGGCGTGGCGACGTCGGCGTCGTTCGGCGCGTTTTCGCGCGTCGAGCTTACCGCTGCGGCCGCCGCCGTCACCTATGTCGAGCGCACGCAAATCGGCAAACATCCGCCGCTCTCCCCGCCGGTGCGGGAAGCAGCCGGCGCAACGCTTGCCATCGATCAGGCGACGCGAAGCAATCTCGAACTCGTACGCACGCTTGCCGGCGAACGGCGCGGTTCGCTCCTCGCGGCGATCGATCGAACAATTACGTCGGCCGGATCGCGGCTGTTGGCGCAGCGTCTCGCCGCGCCTTTGACCGATCCGGCGGAGATCGCGCATCGGCTCGATGCGGTTGCGGCCTTCGTCGACGATGCGGCCGCGCGCAACGATTTGCGCGGCGGCCTCAAGGCCGTGCCCGATCTTGCACGCGCGCTGGCGCGGATCGTGGTCGGCCGCGGCGGGCCGCGCGATCTCGCTGCGATCCGCGACGGGATTTTCGCGGCGGCGGATTTTGCCGCGCGGCTTGGAAAACTCTCCGCCGTGCCGCGCGACCTCGCGCAAGCGATGGCGGCCTTGCAGCGGCCCGACGGCGCAATCGCTGCCGAACTTTCGCGCGCGCTCGCCGACGAACTGCCGGCATTTCGCCGCGACGGCGGTTTTGTGCGCGCCGGCTACGAGGCGGCGCTCGACGAAGCGCGCGCGCTGCGCGACGAATTGCGCCGCATCATCGCCGCGCTCCAGGTGCGCTACGCGGATACAACCGGCGTCCGCTCGCTGAAAATCCGGCACAACAATGTGCTCGGCTATTTCGTCGACGTCACGGCGCAGCACGGCGAGAAATTGATGAGCGCGCCGTTCAATGCGACTTTCATCCATCGCCAGACGCTCGCCGGGCAGGTGCGCTTCACCACCACCGAGCTCGGCGAACTGGAAGCAAAGATCGCCAATGCCGCCGATCGAGCGCTCGCGCTCGAACTTGATATTTTCGAGCGGCTCGCCGCAACAGTCACGGCGGCGAGCGCCGCGATCAAGGACGCGGCGGACGCGCTCGCCGCGATCGACGTCGCGACGGCGCTGGCAAGCCTCGCCGTCGAACGCAACTATGTGCGGCCCGACGTTGATGACAGCCTCGCATTTGCCATCGCCGGCGGCCGCCATCCCGTCGTCGAACAGGTGCTCGGCGGCAACGGCAGCCCGTTTGTCGCCAACGATTGTGATCTGTCGCCGCCGGAGGGCGCGAAGGCCGGTCGCATCTGGCTGATCACCGGCCCGAATATGGCGGGCAAGTCGACGTTCTTGCGCCAGAACGCGCTGATCGCCGTGATGGCGCAGATGGGAAGCTTCGTCCCGGCACAGCGCGCCCATATCGGCGTGGTCGACCGGCTGTTTTCGCGGGTCGGCGCGGCCGACGATCTCGCGCGCGGGCACTCGACCTTCATGGTCGAGATGGTCGAGACGGCGGCGATCCTTAATCAGGCCGGCGAACGCGCGCTCGTCATACTCGATGAAATTGGCCGCGGCACGGCGACCTTCGACGGGCTCTCGATCGCCTGGGCGACGATCGAGCATTTGCACGAAAGCAACCGCTGCCGCACGCTGTTCGCGACGCATTTCCACGAGATGACCGCGCTCGCCGCCAAGCTGCCGCGACTCCACAACGCCACCATGCGGGTGAAGGAATGGCAGGGTGACGTCGTGTTCCTGCATGAAGTCATTGCCGGCGCCGCCGACCGCTCCTACGGCATCCAGGTGGCGAAGCTCGCCGGCCTGCCGCCGAGCGTCATCGAGCGCGCGAAAATCGTGCTCGCCCAGATTGAAGCCGAAGATCGCACCTCGGCGCGAAAGCTGATCGACGACCTGCCGCTGTTCGCTGCGGCGCGCCCGGCGCCGGTCGGTCCGCAGCGCGATTCGGGGCTCAAGGCTCTGGTTGAGGCACTCGCCGCGCTTCATCCCGATGAAATGTCGCCGCGCGACGCGCTTGAGGCGCTTTATACGCTCAAGGCGCAACTCGCCGGGTCGAAGCAAGACTGACGAGAGATCAGCCGGCCGCCAGCCGGAACGTCAAACCCATATCGGCTTCTTGCCGCTCCGGGCCGCCGATGTTATCTGCGCCGCATGACCGCGGTCCCCATCGCCAACATCCGCAATTTCTCGATCATTGCCCACATCGACCACGGCAAATCGACGCTCGCCGACAGGCTGATTCAGCTTACCGGCGGGCTCGAAGCGCGCGAAATGGTCGACCAGGTGCTCGATTCCATGGATATCGAGCGCGAACGCGGCATCACCATCAAGGCGCAGACCGTGCGCCTGAACTACCGCGCCCGCGACGGCAAGGACTACGTCCTCAACCTGATCGACACGCCCGGCCACGTCGACTTCGCCTACGAGGTCAACCGCTCGCTTGCCGCCTGCGAGGGCTCGCTCCTCGTCGTTGATGCGAGCCAAGGCGTCGAGGCGCAGACCCTCGCCAACGTCTACCAGGCGATCGACAACAATCACGAGATCGTGCCGGTGCTCAATAAGGTCGACCTGCCGGCCGCCGAACCCGACAAGGTCAAGCAGCAGATCGAAGACGTGATCGGGCTCGACGCTTCGGACGCGATTTTGATTTCGGCCAAGACCGGGCTCAACGTACCGGAGGTGCTGGAGGCGATCGTTACGCGGCTGCCGCCGCCCAAGGGCGATCGCGATGCGCCGCTCAAGGCGCTGCTGGTCGATAGCTGGTACGACGCCTATCTGGGCGTCGTCGTGCTGTTCCGCGTCGTCGACGGCGTTCTGAAAAAAGGTCAGCGCATCCGCATGATGGGCACCGGCGCGGCCTATGACGTCGACCGTGTCGGCGTGTTCACGCCGAAACGCGTCGAACTCGGCGAACTCGGGCCGGGCGAGATCGGCTTTCTCACCGCCTCGATCAAGGACGTGGCCGACACCCGCGTCGGCGATACGATCACGGACGACAAAAAGCCGGTCGCCGAAGCGCTGCCTGGCTTTCGTCCGGCGATCCCGGTCGTGTTCTGCGGGCTGTTTCCCGTTGATGCCGCCGATTTCGAGAATTTGCGCGCCGCCATGGGCAAGCTCCGGCTCAACGACGCGAGCTTTACCTATGAGATGGAGACGTCGGCCGCGCTCGGCTTCGGTTTCCGCTGCGGCTTCCTCGGTCTCCTGCACCTCGAGATCATCCAGGAGCGGCTCGAGCGCGAGTTCAATCTCAACCTGATCGCGACGGCACCCTCGGTGATCTACAAGATCAAGCTCACCGACGGAAAGGAGATCGAGATTCACAATCCGGTCGACATGCCGGACGTGGTCAAGATCAAGGAGATCGAGGAGCCGTGGATCCGCGCCACCATCCTGACGCCGGATGAATATCTCGGCAGCGTACTGAAACTCTGCCAGGACCGCCGCGGCAACCAGGTCGAACTGACCTACGTCGGCAATCGCGCCATGGTGAAATACGATCTACCGCTCAACGAGGTGGTGTTCGACTTTTATGACCGGCTGAAATCGGTGTCGAAGGGCTACGCATCGTTCGATTACCACCTCACCGATTACAAGCCCGCCGATCTGGTCAAGCTGCAGATGCTGGTCAACGGCGACCCGGTCGATGCGCTCGCCATGCTGGTGCACCGAACGCGCGCCGAAATCCGCGGCCGCGCCATGGCGGAGAAGCTCAAAGAACTCATCCCGCCCCACATGTTCCAGGTGCCGATCCAGGCCGCCATCGGCGGCAAGGTCGTCGCCCGCGAAACCGTGCGTGCCTTCCGCAAGGACGTGACGGCGAAGTGCTACGGCGGCGATGTGACGCGCAAACGCAAACTTCTGGAAAAGCAGAAGGAAGGCAAGAAGCGCATGCGCCAATTCGGCAAGGTCGACATCCCCCAGGAGGCTTTTATTGCGGCGCTGAAGGTGGATGTATGAGGCCTCTCGTCAGATAAGTCAGCCCGATCCAAAGACATATTTGGGCTGACTGGGCGCGAGGGACGCCTCCCACCGGGCTTTCATGCGCCCCACTAACTTGATATGGTCCCCATGCGGCCGCCAGCCGGGACATGAAAAATCAAGGCGGACGCCAGCCAAGCATGTTTTGGGCAGCGGATTCGGCCTGAACAGGGTCATGGGGGCTTATGTCGTCAGCGCGCTCGTGCAATGTCCTCATGATTTACCCGCGCTTTGGGGCGGGGACATTTTGGAATTTCGCGGCCGCCTGCGAGCTATTCAACGCGAAATATCCGACGGCTCCTCTCGGCCTGATCACCGTAGCGGCCCTGTTGCCTGCCGCGTGGACCGTCCGGCTGGTCGACCGCAACACCGAGGATTTGGCCGACGGCGATCTTGAATGGGCCGACCTGGTCATGACCGGCGGCATGTTGCCCCAATATTTCGACACGATCGAAGTCATCGAACTGTGTCGCGCGCGCGGGAAGCCGGTTGTCGTCGGCGGGCCGGGCGTGACCTCCGTTCCCCACCTTTACAGCAGGGCCAATTTCCAGGTGCTCGGCGAAGCCGAGGGCATCATCGACAAGTTCATCGCCGCCTGGGAGGCAGGCGCGACGGAGGGAGTCTTCACAGCCGAAAAGTTCACCATCGATGTGACGAAGACCCCGGTCCCCCGGTTCGACCTTCTGAAGGTCGAGCATTATCTTTACATCGGCGTGCAATTCTCGCGCGGCTGTCCGTTCACCTGCGAGTTCTGCGACATTATCGAACTCTATGGTCGCGTCCCTCGGGCCAAGACCAACGCCCAAATGTTGCGTGAGCTGGAGACGCTTTATGATCTCGGCTACCGCGGTCACGTCGACTTCGTCGACGACAATCTCATCGGCAACAAGAAAGCCGTCAAGGCATTCCTGCCCGAACTAAGAACCTGGCTTGAGCGCCATGATTATCCGTTCGAGTTCACGACCGAGGCGTCGCTCAATCTGGCGGACGATGCGGAACTTTTGCGGCTTTTGAATGAGGCCAACTTCATCGGCGTGTTCATGGGAATCGAAAGCCCCGACACCAACACGCTGATCGCGATGCGGAAGAAACAGAATACGCGTCGGAACATCGCCCAGAGCGTCCACAAGATTTACGCCGCCGGGCTCTATGTGACGGCGGGTTTCATCATCGGCTTCGACAGCGAGCAGGGATCGGTCGCGGACGCCATTGTCGAGCTGATCGAGGAGGCCGCTATTCCGGTCTGCATGGTGGGCCTGCTTTATGCCCTGCCGAATACCCAGCTCACGCGTCGGCTGGCGAGCGAGGGCCGCCTGCACCCCGACATGTTATTGGATCCTGCCGCCGGCATGGATCAATGCACGCAAGGTCTGAATTTCGACACGCTGCGGCCGAGAAGCGAAATCCTGTCCGACTACAAGCGCGTCCTGGAAGAAATCTACGAGCCTGCCGCCTATGCCAAGCGGCTCCAGCGTTTGGCGCAGCTGCTTGGCAAATCCAACCCCAACCGCCAGGTGCGCGCGAACGATTTCAGGAGCAAACTTGGCGGGCTGGAGGTTGTGCATCGTCTTGTCTCCAAGCTGCCGGGGGCGCAAGACACCTTCAGAAGGGCGATCATTCAATGTGCGTCGACAAATCCGCAATGGGCGCGGATTATCGTCCTGATGACGGCCCTTTATCTGCATCTGGGTCCATTCTCACGGCATGTCATCCGACAGATCGAAAAACAACTTGATGAGCAGCCGAACGCCGCAGCGCGCCTGAGCGCACCGCTGGAACAGACCGACACCGCAATTACGATGTGACGCTCTGCACTGCCCGGGCTCTTTTGTACCGGGTACGTCGGCGGCGCATGGTCCAGGCGTCGAATGGCGCGTACGTTGTCATCGCGATTTGCAATTTATGTTTCGGGCGGCCGCACAAAGCACAGAATGATTTTG
The DNA here is from genome assembly GCA_963759705.1 of uncultured Alphaproteobacteria bacterium. GTDB lineage: Bacteria > Pseudomonadota > Alphaproteobacteria > Rhizobiales > Xanthobacteraceae > BOG-931. Next base: position 562,375 of record CAVXAK010000017.1, on the reverse strand, counting down.
GTTCGCGGCGCGTAGCAGACGATGGCCTGACTGGTGGGATTGTCAGTTCTCGTCAACACGCGGGGCGGCGTCAGCATTATTCCCGGACTCAGGCCGCAATTTTGTCAGCACGCCGGCGTACGTCCGCCTTTGCCTTGTCGAGTTCCTCATCGGAGCCGTCTTCGATGCCGGCTGCCGCGTTAGGCGCGGCCTTGGTCGCCAGGATCAACTCGTCGAGCTTCACCTGAAGAGCCATGGTGTCGCGATTCTGCGTGTTTTGGATGAGAAAGACCATCAGGAACGTGACGATCGTGGTTCCGGTATTGATCACCAGTTGCCAAGTGTCGCTGAATTTGAAGATCGGACCGGTGATCACCCAAATGATGACAACCGCCGCCGCACTGAGAAACGCGGCGGGCTTGCCTGATATGTGCGACGCTTGCTGGCAAGCTTGCCGAACCAGGTTGTCGCCGACGCGTGGTTCGTACCATATCCCCCGGCGGGAAGCGCCGCTCGCATCGGCCATCCTCCTGATCGTGAAACATACCGTGGGTTAGAAAGTCCGAAGCGGTTCCTTGGTTCCATGACGGCGCGAGTTGGACCTCAATGACGATGAACGGTTTCTCGCGCTCGTATCTGATTAAGCGTCACCGCTGGTCGCCAAGATTTCGCTAAACCTCACCCAAATTGGGTAATCGATGTCTGGGAGAGACTGGAGGGAAAAATGAAAACGCTGCTGATGCTCATTGGACTGCTGATGCTGGCCGCGGGGTTGCTCTTCATGGGCCAGGGCTCGGGATACATCCCGTGGCCGGCCGAAAGCTTCATGATCAGCCAGACCCGATGGGTCTATTACGGCGGCGCAATAGCGATCGTGGGGATTGCGCTGATGATCGCCGCACGGCGGTAAGGTCCGGTCGGGGCCGTCTGCCGGCGGCCGGCCGGCGGCATTCAGTCTATCCAACCCGTTGACCGCTCTTCCTATTTCGTGTCACGTCGCCCGGCCTTTTTCCTGGGCATGATCCCGAAAAGCATGTCCCGGACGTGATCCGGGGGTGGACGCCGGTTTTCGGACAAGATCATGCCCAACATGACCGTGCCGAAAACCACCGCGAACTCACAGCGCAATACCGAATCCACTGCGAAACAGAATGACCGCCGAACGCTACAACGCCGCCGAAGCCGAAGCCCGCTGGCAGAAAGTCTGGGACGAACGCGGCATCTTCACCACGAAGAACGACGACCCGCGCAAGAAGTACTACGTGCTCGAGATGTTCCCCTATCCGTCGGGGCGCATCCACATGGGCCACGTTCGCAACTACACGATGGGCGACGTGGTGGCGCGGGTGAAGCGCGCGACGGGGATGAACGTACTGCACCCGATGGGTTGGGACGCCTTCGGCATGCCGGCCGAGAACGCCGCCATGGAGCGCAAGGTCCACCCCAAGGCGTGGACCTACGAGAATATCGCTTCCATGAAGAAGCAGCTCAAATCCATGGGGCTGTCACTGGACTGGAGCCGCGAGATCGCCACCTGCGACCCGGCCTATTACAAGCACCAGCAGAAAATGTTTCTCGATTTCCTGCGCGCGGGGCTCGTTGAGCGGAAGCAGGCGAAGGTGAACTGGGATCCGGTCGACCAGACGGTGCTGGCGAACGAACAGGTGATTGACGGCCGCGGCTGGCGCTCCGGCGCGCTCGTCGAGCAGCGCGAGCTGACGCAATGGTTCTTCGCCATCACGAAGTTTGCGGCGCCGCTGCTCGATGCGCTCGATACGCTCCAGCGCTGGCCGGAAAAAGTGCGGCTGATGCAGAAGAACTGGATCGGCCGCTCGGAAGGCTTGCTGGTGCGCTTCGCGCTCGATCAAAAAACAACCCCGGCGGGCGAAAGCGAATTGGAAGTTTTCACAACGCGGCCGGATACGCTGTTCGGCGCGAAATTTCTGGCGCTGGCGCCGGATCACCCGCTGGCGGCGGCCGCCGCGGCAAAGAATCCCGCGCTCGCGGATTTCATCGCCGAGTGCAAGCGCCATGGCACGGCGCAGGAGATCATCGACAAGGCCGAGAAGCTCGGCTTTGATACCGGCATCAAAGCCGTGCACCCGTTCGATCCGTCATGGACACTGCCGGTTTACGTCGCGAATTTCATTTTGATGGATTACGGCACCGGCGCGATTTTCGGCTGCCCGGCGCACGACCAGCGCGACCTCGATTTCGTCAACAAATACGGCCTTGGCAATGTGCCGGTGGTCTGTCCGCCCGACCAGGATCCGAAAACTTTCGTCATCACCGACACCGCCTATGACGGCGACGGCCGCATGATCAACTCGCGCTTTCTCGACGGCATGACGATCGCCGAAGCCAAGGAAGAGGTCGCGCGGCGGCTGGAGAATGAAAAGCGTCCTCGTGATCGATCGCTGGCTGAACTCTTAACTGAGCGCCCAACAGGTCCCCAGAGTGACGCTTTACTAGGGTTTCAGATGCCGCAACCGACTGAGCCAGTTGCGCAGCGTCAAGTCAATTTTCGCCTGCGCGATTGGGGCATTTCGCGGCAGCGCTATTGGGGCTGCCCAATCCCGATCATCCATTGCGAAGCCTGCGGCGTGGTGCCGGTGCCGGAAAAGGATTTGCCGGTGACGCTGCCGGACGACGTTACCTTCGACCGGCCGGGCAATCCGCTCGATCATCATCCGACCTGGAAGCGCGTCACCTGTCCGCAATGCGGTCGCATCGCACGGCGCGAGACCGACACCATGGACACCTTCGTCAACTCGTCGTGGTATTTTGTGCGCTTCACCGATCCGAAGAACGATACCGAGCCGGACGATCCGAAAATTGCCGACGCATGGATGCCGGTCAACCAATATATCGGCGGCATCGAGCACGCGATCCTGCATCTGCTCTACAGCCGCTTCTTCACCCGCGCGATGAAAACGACCGGGCACGTCGGCCTTGAAGAGCCGTTCGCCGGCCTGTTCACGCAAGGCATGGTGGTGCACGAAACGTATCGCAAGGCGAACGGCGAATGGGCGGCGCCGGCCGAGGTGAAAATCGAAGCCGACGGCGACGCACGGCGCGCCAGCCTGATCGCGACCGGTGAGCCGATTACGATCGGCGCCATCGAGAAAATGTCGAAGTCGAAAAGGAACACGATCGACCCCGACGAAATCATCGCGGGTTATGGCGCCGACGTAGCGCGCTGGTTCATGCTGTCGAACTCGCCGCCCGAGCGCGACGTGGAATGGACCGAACGGGGCGTTCAGGGCGCGTGGCGGTTTTCGCAGCGGCTGTGGCGGCTGGTCGGCGAGGCGGCCGAAATCGCTCAGGCGGCGCCGGATGCGCGCCCCGCCCAGTTTTTGCCGGCGGCCCTGGCACTGCGCAAGGCAACCCACCGGACACTGGCCGCGGTCACCGATGACATCGAAAAGCTGCACTTCAATGTTTGCGTGGCGCATATCTACGAATTCGCCAACACCCTCAATGAGTTCATCGGCAACATCGACTCGGAGGAAGGCGGCATCGCACCGGACCTGCGGTGGGCCATGCGTGAAGCGGTTAACGTTCTCGTGCAACTCTTTCACCCCATGATGCCGCATCTTGCCGAGGAGTGCTGGGCTGCGCTCGGGCACAAAACGCTGGTTGCGGAAGCGGCTTGGCCTCAGGTCGAGGCTGAGCTGCTGGTCGAGAACACCGTGACGTTGCCGGTGCAAGTCAACGGCAAAAAGCGGGCCGACGTGACCGTGGCCCGGAACGCCGCGACCGCCGAAATCGAAGCTGCCGTTTTGGCGCTCGATGCGGTAAAAAGAGTGCTCGAGGGCAAGACGCCCAAAAAGGTGATCATTGTTCCGCTACGGATCGTCAATGTGGTGGTGTGATTTCGGCGCAGCACGGCGGCGGCTTGTTCCGCTCGCCTTTGTGCTCGCCGCGGCGAGCCTGACGGCCGGCTGCTTCGAGCCGCTCTACGGCAATCGGCCTTCGATGGAGATGAGCTCCGTTCGCGACAAGTTTGCTCAGATCGAGATTCCGGTCATTCCTGCGCCGAAGGGCCAGTCGGCGTCGCGGATTGCCGTCGCGCTGCGCAACGCCTTGCAGTACGACCTCAACGGCGCCGCCGGCCCCACCGCGCCCACCTATAGGCTCGTGGTGTACGTCGGGGTGTCGGGCTTGACCGTCACGGTCGACGTGACGAGCGGCCGCGCCGAGGACCAAGTCTCCTCGGTCAACGCGAACTACCAACTGATCGAGATCGCGACCGGCAAGGTCGTCGTTAACGACAATACCTTTGCGCACGTCGATTACGACATTCCGGGCACCGCGCAGCGGTTCGCGGCGCAGCGCGCGCAACGCCACGCCGAAGACCGCGCCACCGGCGTCGTCGCGGAAGCCATCCGAAACCGGCTGGCGTCGTATTTCGTCGCCGGAACTTGACGGCCCTCGGCTCAATGGTCGCCATCAAGGCTGCGGACGTCGATGCCTTTCTTGCACGCCCTGATCCGGCGCGGCCCATCGTGCTTGTGTTCGGACCCGACGCAGGCCTCGTCAGCGAACGCGTCAACGCCATCGTCAAAGCGTCGGTCGACGATCCGAACGATCCGTTCGCGCTGGCGCGCCTCGACGGCGAAGATCTTGCGGCCGAGCCGTCGCGGCTCGTCGAGGAGGCGCAAACGATCCCGCTGTTCGGCGGCCGCCGCGCGGTCTGGGTGAAGGCGGGAAGCCGCAACATCGCGCCGGCGGTCGAGGCGCTGATCGCCGGTCCCAAGTCTGAATGCCGCGTGGTGATCGAAGCCGGCGATCTGCGCCGCAATGCGCCGCTGCGGACCTTGTGCGAGCGCGCAAAGAATGCCGCGGCGCTGCCCTGCTACGCCGACAGCGAACGCGACCGGGCACGGCTCATCGATGACGAGATGCGCGCCGCGGGCCTTGCGCTCGCGCCCGACGCGCGCGCTTTGTTGATTCCGCTGCTCGGCGGCGACCGGCAAGCTTCGCGCAACGAGCTTCGCAAGCTCGCGCTTTATGCGCGCGGGCAGAGCGAGGTCGGCGTCGACGCCGTCACCGCGGTGGTCTCCGACGCCTCGGCGCTCGCGCTCGACGATATCGTCGATGCGGCCTTCGCCGGACGGCCGGCGGAACTCGAAGCGCAGCTCGCGAAGGCTCGCACCGCCGGCACGCCGGCCGGATCGTTGCTTTTTGCCGCCCAGCGTCAGGTCGCGCAGCTGCACAAATGGCGGATCGCCATCGAAGACGGCTCGCCGTTTTCGCTCGACGCGGTGCAACCGCCGCTCCATTTCCGCCGCAAGACGCTGGTCGAAACCGCGCTCAAATTGTGGAGCGTCGCGCGCCTCGGCGCCGTCATGGCCGAACTTGCCGACGCCACGCTGGAGTCGCGCCGCAACGCTTCGCTCGCCGATACGATCGCCGAACGCGCGCTGCTCGCGATCGCGGCAAACGCGCGGCGCAGTAATGCGGCATAAATCAGTCGCGGGCCGTTTTACGGCTTCGTGCTGGCTGCCAATCGGCGAGCTTGTTGCGTCCGACGACCGACATCTTCGCGGCCGCGGACGCGATGACGTCGTGCAGTACCAGTCCGAATTTTTCATGCGCGATGCGGTCTTGCGCCATCGCCGCGCGCATGGCCTCAGGATCGAACGGATCGGCCCGCAGGCTATTGCGAAAATCTTCCTGGGAGAGGCGAACGTCGGCACGTGCGGCAGCGATGTCTTCGGCGTCGGCTTGAAGCTCCGCGCGCATGATCTGCGCGTCGGCAGGTGGCAGCGTCGCCGCCAGCTGATCGAGGCGATCGGCGGCGCCGCGATTGAGCCGCGCAACGTTCGTCAGCGGCACCGAGCCGGAATAACGAAACGCCACGGCTCCGGCGGCTCCGACAAAGAGAAGATTGAGCGCCAACGAGCCCAGCAACAGCCAGCGGGCATAGGCGGCGGCACCCATCGTGTTCGACAGAGTGGACATCATGCCTGTCTCCGATCAGCAGCGATGAACCGTACTGAAACGAAACCGTCTTGGGCAATTAACAAGACGGCGATGAACCACATTGGAGCGGCGGCGGCAATGAGGGCGAACGGGGCTGCGCCGACGTGCCGCCACGGGCCCATTCGGCCTCAAGACGGATTTTCAAGGCTGAACATACCCGAATCGTCATCGTAGGCGAACACCTCCGCAAAGCGGCCCCACGCGGTGACCGCACGCAACGTGTGCTCCGCGTTTTCGGTGCTCATGTGGTCTTCCAATTCGTCGAAAAAGCGGCTTTTCGGCGCCACGTGGTTGGTGCGCTCCTGCAGCACACGACGGATGTGGGCGGCGAGCGGGACGTAAGTCAACAACTGGCGCTGAAAGAGCTTTTTGCGGTCGTCCATGCCCATTTCGGCGAACTGCTTTCCGGTATCGGTCAGCTTGATGTCACCGCCTTCGACTTCAGCCAGCCGCAGCATCTGCAGCGCCTCGGCGACCGGGAACAGCTCATCGGATTCCAAGCGCAGTTCGTTCGCGATGACCGGAAGATCGGCCTTGCCGTTGTAAGGCGGCGCAGCAAGCGTTTCGATCAGGCCGGACAGGAGGTTGGCCGAAACCCGCGGCAGGATCGTATTCATCGTGATTTCGGACACACGTTCCGTAACGGTACCTGCGCGCGTCGGAGCGGGACCTTTCGCGGTCATTGCCACGTAGATTTTCTCGACGAGGTCGCGGAACTGCGGATCGAGACGATTGCGCGGCTGCCGCAGGTCGACGGTGATCTCGCGGATGATGTGTCCAGGGTTCGTCGAAAACAACAGGATGCGGTCGCACATCAACACCGCCTCCTCGATGTTGTGAGTGACCAGGATGACGCCCTTGATCGGCAATTTGCCTTCGCCCCAAAGGTCGAGAAAATCCGTTCGCAACGTCTCCGCAGTGAGCACATCGAGTGCCGAGAACGGTTCATCCATGAGCAGAATGTTCGGATGTACGACGAGCGCGCGCGCAAAACCGACACGCTGGCGCATGCCGCCGGACAGCTCGCGCGGATAAGCAAATTCGTATCCATCCAGGCCGATCAGGTCGATCGCCGCGAGCGCACGCTTGCGGATTTCCGCCTCCGGAAGACCGAGCGCCTCGAGCCCGAGCTGAACATTCTCCAGCACCGTGAGCCACGGAAAAAGCGCGAAGGACTGAAACACCATCGCGATACCGGGCGCCGGCCCATTGACGGGCTGACCGAGGTAGCTGACGGTTCCCGCTGACGGCAGCGCGAGGCCGGCGATCAGACGCAGCAAGGTCGACTTGCCCGACCCGGTCCGGCCGAGCAGCCCGACGATCTGACCTTGCGTAACCTCGAGATCGACCCCGTCAAGGACGAGGTGCTCGCCGCCGTCGGCGCGCGGAAAAGATTGTCGCAGGTTGTGAATGTCTAGGAGAGCGGCACTCATGATCGATCCTCATCCCAGCCGGAATTTGCGCTCGGCGTAGAGGTACAGCGGACGCCAGAACACGCGATTGACGACAACGACGAACAAACTCATCACCGCAATTCCGAGCACGATGCGGTGGAAATCGCCCGCATCGGTCTGCTGGGCAATATAGGCGCCGAGACCGGTCGCTTGCAGATGCTCATCGCCCCAGGACGCAACCTCCGCCACGATGCTCGCGTTCCACGATCCGCCGGAGGCAGTGATCGCACCGGTCACATAGTAGGGCAGCACTGCCGGCAGCGCGATCCGCCGCCACCACAGCCAGCCGCGGACACGAAGATTTGCGCCCACCGCGCGCAGTTCGGCGGGGATCGCCGATGCTCCGGCAACGACGTTGAACAGGATGTACCATTGCGTGCCGAGGATCATCAGCGGGCTGAGCCAGATATTCGGATTGAGCTTCAGCGCAACGATCGCCGATACCGCGATCGGAAACAGAACGTTCGCCGGAAAGGCCGCAAGGAACTGCGCCACCGGCTGAACCATGTTGGCAACGCGCGGTCGAGTACCCACCCAGACGCCAATCGGGACCCAGACGACGCTCGCAAGCGCAATGAGGACGACAACCCGGCTGAGCGTTATAAGGCCGAGAATGAGTGTCGTGCCCACATCGGCCGGGGTAACTCCTTCGATCACGAAGCGAACGACTTGCACCAGAGCAACGCCGGCGAGCAGGATGATGATCCCGCCCCACACGAACGGAACCCAAGGGCGATTCTTTGGCGCCCGCTTGAAATCATCGGAGCCGTCAAACAAGCGAGTCTGCAGCGAGCGCCGCCACAACGATGCGAAAGGTTGGGTGATCGTGTCGATAAGCTGGGAGCGGCGAAGGATATCGAAGACCCACGAGCGAGGCGGCAAAACGCCTGCCTCCTGTTCGAAACGGAATCGGTCCGCCCAGGCGACCAACGGCCTGAACAGGATCTGATCGTAGACCAGGATCACCACCAGCATGGTGCCGATCGCCCAACCCACAGCCCCCAAATCCCGGCGCTCGATCGCGAGCGAGATGTAGGAACCGATGCCCGGCAGCGTCACGGTTGTATTGCCGACGCTGATCGCTTCCGAGGCGACCACGAAGAACCAGCTTCCCGACATCGACATCATCATGTTCCAGACGAGCTGGGGCATTGCGAATGGTACGTCGACGCGCCAGAAACTCATCCATCGGCTCAGCCGGAAGTTGCGCGATGCCTCCACCAGCTCCGTCGGTACCGTGCGCAGCGATTGATAGAAGCTGAAGGCCATATTCCAGGCCTGACTGGTGAAAATCGCAAAGATCGAGGCGAATTCGGCGCCCAGCACGCGTCCGGGCGCAAGCGCCATGAAGAAAACGACCGTCACCGAAATGAACCCGAGAATCGGGACGGATTGGAGAATATCCAGGAGCGGGACGAGCAGACGTTCGGCACGTTTGCTCTTGGCCGCGAGCGTCGCGTAGGTGAAGGTGAATAGCAGCGACAACGCCATCGCGACGAACATGCGCAACGTCGTGCGGGCGGCATATTCAGGCAGATTGCGGGGATCAAGCGACGGCGGCGAACGCTGCAGTTCGGCAAGCGGCTGAAACAAATTGTGGCTTGCCTCGCCGAAAAACACCAGAAGGCCAAAAATCAAAAGAACAGCAAGAATCTCCCAACGATTGAACAGTCGCGACCAGCCGACGACGGAAATTGGGACGATCAACCGCATATCTTGATGCCCGGGTGTCACAGAATTGTCGCAAGGAGCCACGCCCTCGGCCCGGGCACGGCAGCGAAGTACCTGCGACCACATAACATTCGGGCCGCTTCATTCAAACAATATTGCGCTCATTCCCCAGCGGCATTCTCGCCCGAGCGCGTGATCTCGATTTAGAGCGCTGCGGCAACCGCAATATGACCGCGCTCAGAATGTTCACGTTCGCGGTGCCATGCTTTGCTGCGTCACACCCTGAAGGGCCTGCGCGAGATCGATCGGGAACGGAAACACGATGGTGGAACTGCGCTCGCCCGCAATATCGAACAGCGTTGCCAGATAGCGCAGCTGCATCGCCTGAGGGGCTCCTGCAAGGATACGAGCCGCGTCGACGAGCTTCTGCGCAGCCTGCTGCTCGCCCTCCGCATTAATGATCTTCGCCCGCCGCGAGCGCTCGGCCTCCGCCTGGCGCGCGATGGCGCGGACCATGCTCTCATCGAGATCGATGCGCTTGATCTCGACGGTAGAGACCTTGATCCCCCAGCCTTCTGTTTGCTTATCGAGCACGTCCTGGATATCGGCATTGAGCCTGTCGCGCTCGGCCAGCATCTCATCGAGATCGTGCTTGCCCAAAACCCAGCGCAACGTGGTCTGGGCAAGCTGACTCGTTGCCATGAGGTAATTGGTCACCTGAATGATCGCCTTTTCGGGATCGACGATTCGGAAGTAAATGACGGCGCTGACCTTGACCGAGACATTGTCGCGGGAAATCACGTCCTGGGGCGGAACTTCATCGACAACGACGCGCAGGTCGACGCGCACCATCTGCTGAACGAAAGGCACCAGCAGAACGATCCCAGGACCCTTGGTTCCCGTATAGCGGCCGAGCGTGAAGACAACGCCTCGCTCGTATTCGCGCAAGATGCGAATGGACGCATAAAGAAATACGAGGACCAATAGGGCGACGACGATCGGAACGGTAAAAAGCATGACAGTCTCCTGGTTCGGAATGTTTCAGATCGTCCGGCGTACCTTTGTGTTGAATGAGCCGGTCAGATCGCTTCGACGAGAAGAACGAGGCCGTCACGCTTGACAATTTTGACGCGGCCTCCAGCGGCAAGCGGCCCGTCGGAGCGGGCGCGCCAGATTTCACCGTTCACCCTCACTCTGCCCTCTGCGCCTTGCCATGACACTGCCTCACCGGCAGCGCCGATCAGCGCCTCGCTCCCGGTCACAATCGGCCGCTTGCGCGATCGCAACAGCACCGCAAGCACCAGAAGTAACAGCGCGGCACTGCCGATCGCGGCGCCGACCACAACCGCACCGGAGAGCCCGAACCCCGGCACGCCGGACGGAAACATCATCAGCGCGCCGATGACGAAGGCGGCGATGCCGCCGACCCCGATCGCGCCGAAAGCGCCGATGTGAGCTTCCGCTACCATCAGGCCGATGCCGATAAGCACCAACGCCGCGCCGGCATAGTTGATCGGAAGAAGCGCCAGCGCGTACAGGGCAACCACGAGGCTGATGGCGCCAATGATTCCGGGCGCGACCGCGCCCGGATTGAAGAATTCAAGAATGAGTCCGTACACGCCAATGAGCATGAGGATGAAAGCAACATTTGGATTTGTAACGAGCGCAAGAAGATCGACGCGCCAGTCGGGCGTCACAGTCACGATATCGAGCCCGGACGTCGACAGACGAACGGCGTGGCCATTGACGGTTACGGTACGCCCATCGATCTTGCGAAGAAGATCGGGAACGTCGTCGGCGATGACGTCGATGACGTGAAGCGAAAGCGCTTCCGTGGCCGGAAGACTTGCCGCCGATCGCACCGCCTCGACGGCCCAGTCGGCGTTGCGCCCATTGAGCGTGGCGAGGCTGCGAATGTAAGCGACGGCGTCGTTGACGATCTTGCGAGTTTCGGTGTCCGCCGATTCACCCCCGGCATTCTTTTGGTCTTGTTTTTTTTCCGATCCGCTCCCGGGCAAGATTGGATTGCCGCCGAACTGCACTGGGGTGGCGGCGCCGATATTGGTGCCGGGCGCCATCGCTGCGATCGCGCTCGCATAGGCGATATAGGTCCCGGCGCTGGCGGCACGCGCACCGCTCGGCGCGACAAAGGTAACCACCGGCACCGGCGATGCCAGGATCGCAGAGACGATCTCGCGCATCGAGGTATCAAGACCGCCCGGCGTATCCATGCGGAGAATGATGACGGCGACCTCACTCGGCGTCGCTGAGTGCACCTCCCGCACAACGTAATCGGCGATAGCGGGCCCGATCACGCCATGCACATCGAGAACGACGGCTCGCTCGGCGGCGGCCGCCGGCGCGACGAACATCGCAAGCGCCGCTCCCATCAAAATAAGCAAAGCACGCAATCGCATCATGGCAATCATCCCGGGTCCGGCAACCCAGGGCGGCGGCATATCGATTTGCCGTCTCCTGACGCTACGGTGGTACAGAAACGCATTATAGCTTTGTCGCGCGAGCGCGTCCCCGCGATGTGGCTATGGCACCGCGGCCCTGCGCCGCGCCGCATCAACTGGCGGTGAGATCAGGACTTCTCGACCCAAGCCGATGGTATCGTAATGCTGAAGGCCAATCGGTGAATTGCCGCACCGCCCATGATCCCTTACGACTACGCGAGCCGATGCCGTGTCTTCAAATCTCCGCATTGTCCGATGAGCCTTTCTGGGTCATCTATGCGGTTCGGATCGATTCCCTTTGACGTCGGCGAATGGAGACACCCATTGGCAGTGCAATCGGCGAAATTCGTCTTGGCGGGGTGCTTAGCGCTATTCGCCGCTGTTCATGCGGCGGCGGCCGAGCCGTCCGTGGCGGGTCTATGGCAGAAAATTGACGATCAGACACGAACTCCGGTCGGATGGTTTCTTTTTGTCGATCACGGCGACGGAACGTATGAGGGCGTAATCGCGAAACTGTTTCCGCGGCCGACCGATCCTCCGAATCCGATTTGTTCGAGTTGCAAGGACGACCGCAAGAACGCGCCACTTCTCGGCATCTCTCTCGTCAGAGACATGAAAAGAAACGGCTTGAAATACGAAAACGGCAATATCCTCGATCCGCGGGACGGCAAAATCTACAACGCCATGATGACGGTCAGTCCCGATGGTCAAACGCTGACAGTTCGCGGTTATCTGGGCTTTGTCATTCTTGGCCGCAACGAGACCTGGTATCGCCTTCCGGACAGCGCTGCCAAGGACCTCGATCCCGTCATTGTCGCGCGTTATTTGCCGGATCAGGTTCAAGCAACAGGATCGGTTTCAGCGCCACGGCATAGCCAGACCGGCCTGAGAGGGACGTATCCGGTTCGCTGAAAGTGATCAGACAGGGAAACCCGGCGCGCGCCGAATTCCGCTTCTAATCTTCGCCGACACCGAATTCGCAACCCGGCGCCGCATACTCATACCGGGCCACGCCGTAGCGGTCGTCCCTGACAACGGGCTGGCAACGACTGAGCCATTTACGGTCACGTTCGGTCGCGCGCTCCTGTTCGGCACTGTCTGCCGACTGCGGCACGAGCCTGACATACGGATCTCCCGCGGGACCCCATCGCCTGATGCAGGAGACTGAAAACCAGCCTCCGCCGACGCAGCCGCTGACGACGACGCCTTGGGCATGCGCCGAGGTGAAGGTAATGCCTGACACCGTGACCGCAGCGATGTACGCGGCGAGCCACTTGGCCGAGGTCGCTTTGCAACAGCTTTTGGTTAACACCGCTCGCTCCCTGTCCGCGTCCCGAACGGGTTCCATCGGGTCGCGGGCTCGATTTACATTCGATCTCGCGGGTTTTTTTGGCAAAACCGGCTCGCGCCGAAGCGAAACACCCGCCAATCGTCGGTCCATGGGGAGCAAAGCAAATGCCAGCAGCAGTGCCCTATTTTGGCACATTAAGGTTTGTGGCGATCAGTATGGCTTAGCAGTGGGACGCGCGGCACCAAGGGACGTCGGATTCGTTGGCGTATGCTTTCGATGTTCGGATCAGGTTCTTTGCTTCTTCAGCGTCTGATAATGACCGCCGACGGACATCGCCGCTGCTCCCATCCGGCCCGCTCAAGTTCCGGGACGGTGCTGTCGGATTGCGGATAGCCGAGACAGAAGTAGCCGATGAGTTTCCATTCGGTCGGAACATCCAGCACCGCAGCCACGGCCGCGGGATCAAGAATCGAGACCCAGCCCATGCCAATGCCCTTCGCCCGCGCGGCAAGCCAGATCGTGTGCACCGCAGTGACTGCCGAATACTCGATCATTTCAGGCATGGTGCGGCGGCCGAGACCATGGCCCTGCTCGGTCGAGCGGTCGACAAACACGGCGAACTGACAAGGCGCTTCATTCAAGCCGGCGAGCTTGAGCCGCGCGTAAAGGCTCGCGCGCTCCTCGCCCTGCGCGGCGAGCGCTTCGGCATTGCACGCCTCGAAATTTTGCCGGATCGCGAAGCGGGTTCTGTCATCATCGACGACGACAAAGCGCCAGGGCTGGCTCAGACCAACCGATGGTGCGAGACACGCCAGATCGATGAGCGCTTCCAACGTCCCTGGCGGCAATGGATCGCGGCGGAAGCGCCGGACATCGCGGCGCCAAGCAAGGAGATCGTGCAATCGCGCACGGAAGCCATCATCAAATCCGACAGATTTCTTCGCCGCGACGGCGACGTTTTGCACTTTGGGACCTGATCGTGCGCTCATCGACGCAACCTTATCTGCTATCCCGCGAATGCGGCCATCGCGATTTGCAATCGTTTCCAATCTTGCGTGTTCGGCGGCAATCCAAAGCGCAACCACGTCTTATTCTCTGGGAACGTCCGCACCAAAAGTCCGGCGCGACCAAGATGGTCGAATAACCTTTTTGCTGCCGAGGTTTTCGCCAGCCGGAACAGCGTCGTGCCGCCAACAATTTCGAGGCCTGCATCCGTCAGAATCGCATCGAGTCTCTCGGCCGCCTTGGCCAATCGGCGTCGCGTCCTCTCAATCCACGCCGTATCCGCGAGCGCTTTCGTCGCAACCGCGATAGCCGGTCCGGAAATGGCCCAAGGACCCAGCGTCGCGGAAAGCTGGGCGGCCATGGTGGGAGCGGTGAGCGCGAAGCCGAGCCGCAACCCGGCAAGTCCGAAGAATTTGCCGAATGACCGCAAGACGACAATGTTGCCGCGCGGGACCTCCGTTGCGAGGCTCGCACCGGGAGGCCCGACATCCATGAAGGCTTCGTCGACGACAAGCACGCCACCGCGGCGACGCAGGTCTTTGGCGAGATCAATCAAGGCCATCTTCTCGAAGAGCCGGCCATCGGGATTGTTTGGATTGGTCAGGATGACGAGCCCTGCATCGCCGACCGCGCCGATATCACTGATCTCCGTCACACTGTGCCCGGCCAGCTCCGCGGCACGCGCGTGTTCGGCATAGGTCGGCGCAACAACCACAGCACGACCGGGCCGGACCAGACCGGCCACTATGCAGAGCAAGATCTGCGTGCCCGGCGCGGACACGACATGGGGGGCCGAAGGTGCGCCGTAGGCTTTTGCGGCGATCGTCGCGAGAGCGCCAACGGCGGCCGAATCCGGCAATCGGGCGAACAGGTCAGCCGGCAAGTGCGGCAATTGGTAAGGAATGGGATTGATCCCGGTCGACAGGTCGACGAATGGTTCGGGGGCATCGGGAAACAGGCGGCGGGCGGCGCTCAGATCGCCGCCATGCACGAGCGGCTCGGCCACCGCGAAGTAGGATTTCATGTCTGTCGCGCTTGCACTGATCGCCATGGTGATCGAGCTCTGCGTCGGCTACCCGGAGTGGCTTACACGCGCGATCGGCCATCCGGTCACGTGGATCGGCCGCTTTATCGCCACGCTCGACCGTTTGCTCAACCGTGACACGGCCAAACAGACCCGGCGGCGCACCGCCGGCGTCGTTGCGCTCCTCATCATCCTCGCAGTCGTCGGATCGGTCGCATTCATCGTGGAGCGCGAAGTGCTTCGTCTTCCGTTCGGGATCATGGTCGCGGCTTTGATTGGCAGTTCGCTCATTGCGCAAAGGAGCCTGTACCAGCATGTGGCGAATGTGGCCAGCGCGCTTGAAAAAGGCGGCCTGGCCGCCGGCCGCCATGCAGTCTCCCAAATTGTCGGTCGCGATACCGACACGCTCGATGAAGCGGGCGTTGCCCGCGCAGCGATCGAAAGCCTGGCGGAAAATTTCTCGGACGGAATCGTGGCACCGGTTCTTTGGATGGCCATCGCCGGACTCCCCGGCGCCGCACTCTACAAAGCAATCAACACCGCAGACAGCATGATTGGCCACCGGACACCGCGTCATGAGGCGTTCGGCCGGGCGGCAGCGAGGCTCGACGACCTTGTCAATCTGCCGGCATCGCGACTTTCGGCGGTTCTTTTCATCGCGGCGGCGGCGTTGAGCAAGTCGAGTTCGGCCGACAATGCATGGCGCGCGGTGCGCCGCGACGCCGCGCGCCATCGTTCCCCAAATGCCGGATATCCCGAAGCGGCGGCTGCAGGAGCACTCGGGCTCTCTCTCGCCGGACCGCGCGTCTATGATGGTGTTCGCGTCGACGACGCGATGATGGGCGACGGCCGCCGCGACGCCGCCGCGGACGACATTCGGCGTGCGCTCGCGCTTTACCGACGCGCCGATGCCATCCTATTGATAGCACTCAGCATTCCGGCGGTCTTACTCACCGTGCCTGGCATTGTCTCGCCTTAAATTTTACGCGAATGCACAACCCTATCGGTTGCGTGGATCAAGTCGTTCAGCACATCCCAATCAGCGTGGCTGAATGCTTCGTAGCCGAGTGCACGGGCAGATCTTAGTGAGTTCGATAACTCATGCCATCCGTCGGTCAGACCATTGAAGCCAAGATAGCCAGGAAGAATCGAGCTAGAGCCGGAAGACGCCGTTCATCGCACCACCGCTCGATTAGCGCGTGGAGGGCGCCAAAAAGCTCCTCGTTAGATTGAAATTCTTTCAATGATCCTACCCACTATTCGTTATCATCGCGCCAATTTGAGCAACAGATCGAGGTCGAGGTGGGTTGCAAGGTGCGCCGCCAGCGCGTCGAGCGTCTTGTCGACTGAATCTTCATAGGCAACGTGCGTGGCGCCCGCCATGAACCGATCGAGCCAAGCCGCTCGCTGCCGGTCGGCGGCGAATAGTCCGTGGATATAAGTGCCAATCACGCGGCCATCGGCCGAGATCGCGCCTTCGGGCGCGCCGTCTGCGAGCCGCCCAAATGGGCGCTCGCGGTCTGGCCCTTCGGTCACACCCATATGCATCTCATAGCCTGAGAACGGCGCGCCATCGCTCGTTGTTCCGCCCACCGGTTCGAGACGCTTCTCGGATGAGAGAGTGGTTTCAACATTGATTAAACCGAGGCCCGCGACGGTCGCCGCCGGACCTTCGATCCCGTCGGGATCGGCGATCGTGCGGCCTAGCATCTGATAACCGCCGCACAGGCCGAGCACCGTGCCGCCTCGCCGCAAATGCGCGGCGATGTCGATGTCAAAACCGGCAGAACGCAAAGCCGTGAGATCGGCGATCGTCGCCTTCGATCCCGGCAACACGATAAGGTCGGCGTCGCCGGGCAAAGCCGCGCCGGGACGCACGCGAACAAGATCGACCGCCGGCTCGGCATCGAGCGGATCGAGGTCATCGAAATTGGCGATATGGGGCAGGATCGGCACCGCGACGCGCATACGCGCTTGCGGCTTCGACGGTCTTGTTTGCTCAAGAGCAAGCGCATCCTCCGCCGGCAGCAATCGCGCGTCGGCGAAGAACGGGATAAGACCCAGCGCTCGCCACCCGGTCAGTTGCGCGATCCGCTCCATGCCATCAGCAAACAACGCCGAATCACCGCGAAACCGGTTGACGATGAAGCCGCGAATGAGCGCTGCATCGTCGGGTGCGAGCACGGCCTTGGTGCCGACCAGGCTCGCGATCACGCCGCCGCGATCGATGTCGCCGATAATCGCGACGGGCACGCCGGCAGCGCGCGCGAATCCCATATTGGCGATGTCGTTGTCCCGCAGATTGACTTCCGCGGCGCTGCCTGCTCCTTCAACGAGCACGAGATCAGCCTCGCGTTTCAGTCTCTCGTAGCTGTCGAGGACGAACGGCATGAGGTCGCGCTTCATATGCTGATAAGCGGCGGCCTTGGCGCTGCCGAAGACGCGACCTTGCACCACGATCTGCGCGCCGATCTCGCTTTGCGGCTTCAGCAACACCGGATTCATGTGCACGCTCGCGGGCGCGCGCGCCGCCCTAGCCTGCAATGCCTGCGCGCGGCCGATTTCGCCGCCGTCTGCCGTCACTGCGGCGTTGTTCGACATATTCTGCGGCTTGAACGGCCGGACTTTCAGACCACGCTGCGTGAAGGCGCGCGCCAAGCCGGCGACGATCAGCGACTTACCGACGTCCGAGCCCGTGCCCTGAAACATCAGCGCGCGCGCGGACATTTTATTAGAACTCGATGCCCGGCTGCGCCTTCACGCCGGCGGCGAAGTGATGCTTGACCAGCGTCATCTCGGTGACGAGATCGGCGGCGGCGATCAACTCCGGCTTGGCGTTGCGGCCGGTGACAACGACATGCAAACCGGGCCGCCGTGCAGTGAGCGCCGCGACGACGGCGTTGAGATCGAGATAATCGTAACGCAGCGCGATGTTGAGTTCGTCGAGGATGATCAGCCCGAAGCTCGGATCGGCCATCAGCTCAAGAGCCTTCGACCAGGCGCGCTCGGCCGCCGCGATATCACGCGCGCGATCCTGCGTCTCCCAGGTAAACCCCTCGCCCATCGTGTGCCAAACGACCTGATCGCCGAATTTCGCCAGCGCATCGCGTTCCGCGGTGTGCCACGCGCCTTTGATGAACTGCACCACGCCGACGCGATGTCCGCGCCCGAGCATGCGCAGCGCCAAACCGAACGCTGCGGTCGACTTCCCTTTGCCGGTGCCGGTGTGGACGATGAGCAAGCCCTTCTCGATCGTCTTTTCTGCGACCTCGGCATCCTGGACGGCTTTTCGCTTCGCCATTTTGGCGCGATGGCGTTCGGCCTCCGCCTTGTCGATCGTTTCGCTCATGATCTCACCTCAAAGCGTTCCTTTCAGCGCGAACGGCAATCCCGCAACGACGAGGATGACGCGGTCGGCGCACGCGGCCATGCGCTGATTGAGAACGCCTTGCAGATCGCGGAACCGCCGCCCCAATGGGTAATCCGGCACGATCCCGTAGCCGACCTCGTTCGCGACCAACACCATGGGCGTCGTTGATGCCGCGAGTATCTGTTCCAATCGCTTGATCTCCGCCTCGATATCCACTTCCGCCAAAAGAATGTTCGAGAGCCAGAGCGTCAGGCAATCGACGAGAACCGGCCCCTTCTCGGATGCTGCAAGCGCCGTTGCAAGGTCGCGCGGCGCCTCGATGGTCTGCCAGGACGTTCCGCGCCGCGCGCGATGGGCCGCGATGCGCTCGGCCATTTCCTCATCGATCGCCTCTGCGGTCGCCACGTAGATCCAAGGCGGCGGCACAT
Source organism: uncultured Alphaproteobacteria bacterium (assembly GCA_963759705.1). Taxonomy (GTDB): domain Bacteria; phylum Pseudomonadota; class Alphaproteobacteria; order Rhizobiales; family Xanthobacteraceae; genus BOG-931. Next base: position 543,706 of record CAVXAK010000017.1, on the reverse strand, counting down.
TGGCGATCAAGCTTTCGGCATACCGGCTTTTTCCGGAACGGGCGCCGCCGAGGACGAACGTGAGTTTTGGCAAGCTATCCATCAACTTACACGCGGAACTCGGAAACCCGGGCGGCCAGATTGACAGCCCCTGTCACTGAAATCTATCACTAGCGCACCGAAGGTCCCTCGCGAGAGGGTGAAAAGGGAATGCGGTGCGGCCAGGGAATAGGGCCAAATCCGCAGCTGCCCCCGCAACTGTGAGCGAGAAGTCTCGTCCGATAGACTGAGCCACTGGCGACACTGTGTCGCCGGGAAGGCTGGACGAGGCGCCGATCCGCGAGCCAGGAGACCTGCCCTCGGCCGAGTCGACGCGACAAACACTGGCCGGGGTGTGCCGGTGGATGATCTGAAAGACGCAAGTCTTTTGGTCCTCGCTCGCGCCGACAGTAGGTCATGCGAGGACTATTCGTGTTCACTTTCCTGAAGGCCGCGGTCGATGACGCATCGGCCGATCATCGCGCGAAGATTTCCGCCATCTATGTCTCGTTGCTTCTGGCCAATGCCCTGGTGTGGACCTGGGCGGTCATCGCATTGGCCGGCCGCCCCACGCTCCTTGGCACTGCCTTCCTCGCCTATATGCTCGGCCTGCGCCATGCCGTCGATGCCGACCATATCGCGACGATCGACAACGTCGTGCGCAAGCTGATGCAGGAAGGCAAAAGGCCTTACTCGGTTGGCCTGTTTTTTTCGCTCGGCCATTCGCTCTCCATTGTTGTTGCCGTCGGCGCCATCGCCGCGGCAGCATTCGCGCTGCAAGGCCGCTTTCAGGAGTTCAAATCGATTGGCAGCGTCATCGGAACGGGAGCTTCCGCATTCTTCCTGCTCGCCATCGCGGTGATCAATCTCGTCATTCTGCGCCACGTCTGGCAGAGCTTTCGGCGCGCGCGGCGCGGCGAACCGGTCGCCGACCAGGAACTGAATGCTCTTCTCTCCGGGCGCGGCCTTCTCGCGCGCCTGTTCCGCCCACTGTTCCGCATGGTTTCGCGGAGCTGGCAGATGTTTCCGATCGGTTTTCTGTTCGGCCTCGGCTTCGATACGGCGACCGAAATCAGCCTCTTCACCGTTGCGGCGAGCCAGGCGTCCGGCGGCATGACGTTCGGTACTGTGATGATTTTTCCGGCGCTGTTCACCGCCGGCATGACGCTGGTCGACACCACCGACAGCGTGCTGATGGTCGGCGCCTACGGCTGGGCGTTCCTCAATCCGATTCGTAAAATCTGGTACAACCTCACCATTACGGCCATCTCGGTAGTTGTCGCGCTGTTGATCGGCGGCATCGAGGCGCTCGGGCTCATCGCCGATAAGCTCGGCCTCGAAGGCCGATTCTGGAGCATGATCGGCGGCGTCAACGGCGGTCTCGCCAATTTCGGCTATCTGGTCGTCGGCATCTTCATCGCGAGCTGGGCGGTCTCTTACCTGCTTTATCGCTGGCAAGGCCTCGACCGGCCGCTCGCCGAACGCGCCTGAGGATCGCCGGATGACGAACATTTCGGGGACGTCCATTCCGAACGACGCGGCGCCGGCTGCGGCTCCGATCGTGTATGTGTGCATTACCTGCAAACGCGCCGGCGATCCCGACACCGATCCGCGGCCCGGCGCGCTTCTCGCTATGGCAGCCGCTCGGGCAGCCGACGGTACGGGCGTCAGCGTCCGGCAAGTCCGATGCCTCGCCAATTGCACACGCGGGCCCAGCGCGGCGATGCGTTGCAACGGCTCATGGACTTACGTATTCGGCGGCCTCGATGCGACGTGCGGCGAAGCGCTCGTCGAGGGTGCGCGACTTTTGGCGCGCGCTGCCGACGGCATCTTGCCTTGGCGCGGACGGCCGGAACCGCTCAAGCGCGGCCTCATCGCCCGCGTTCCCCCCATCGATTTCGAAGGGCAAAACGAATGAACGAGTTCGCTCGCGCGCGTTCCTTGCACCATCGTCACCGGCTTTCTCGGCGCCGGCAAAACGACGCTGATCCGCCATGTGCTCGCCAACGCGCAGGGCCGGCGTCTCGCCGTGATTGTCAACGAGTTTGGCGACGTCGGTATCGATGGTGAGATCCTCAAGGGTTGCGGCAATACCGCCTGCCCCGAGGAAAACATCGTCGAACTCGCCAACGGCTGCCTGTGCTGCACGGTGGCCGACGAGTTCGTACCAGCGCTCGATGCCATCCTTGCCAAGGGCGGCATCGAGCACATCGTGATCGAAACCTCGGGCCTCGCCCTGCCGAAGCCGCTGGTGCAGGCTTTCCATTGGCCGGCCATCAAGAGCCGCGTCACCGTGGACGGCGTCATTGTCGTGGTTGATGGCCCGGCGCTCGCGGACGGTCGCGTTGCGCACGATCTCGGTGCATTGGCGCAGCAGCGCGCCGCCGACACCGCGCTCGACCACGACGATCCGATCGAAGAGGTATTTCGAGGATCAGATCGCCTGCGCCGATCTCGTGGTGCTGAACAAGCGCGACTTGTTGGATGAGGTCAGGCATCAACAAAGCGATGGCGACGATTTCCGGCGCACTGCCGCGCAGCGTCAAGGTTGTCACCGTTACCGACGGCAAGGTGGACGAGGCGCTTTTGCTTGGTCTCGGTGTCGGCACCGAAGACGACATCGAAAATCGCCGCACCCGGCACGACGCCGAAGAAGAACACGATCACGACGACTTCGACAGCTTCGTCGTGCCGCTCCGCGAAATCGCCGATCCTTCCGTTCTGACTGCGCGGGTCGCGGCGCTCGCCGACCAATTCGACGTCCTGCGCGTCAAAGGCTTTGCCGCCGTTGCCAACAAGCCGCTGCGGCTTCTGGTGCAGGCGGTAGGCGCGCGGGTCACCCATCAATACGACCGGCCGTGGGCGGCGGCTGAAGTCCGCGAAGGCCGTCTGGTCGTGATTCGGATCTGAAGGGCCTCGATCGTGCCGCGGTGACGCGCGCGCTCGTAAGCTAACAACATCAAGGCGACGCGATGCATCTGCTTACGACGAGTTCGACCAATCTTGACGAGATCGTCGAAGCCGTCGATCTCGGCCAAACGCCGGGAGACATCGTCGTGCTATCGTTCGCCGACAGTGACCTCACCGGCCTCGCAGGCGCGTGGCAAGCGGAGCGCGACGCATTGCCAAGCGTTCGGCTCGCGCATTTGCGCGACCTTCGCCATCCGATGTCAGTCGACCTCTGGATCGATCGCGTCGGCCTTCATGCCAAGGTGATCGTCGTGCGCCTGCTCGGCGGCCTCGACTGGTGGAAATACGGCATCGAGCGCTTATCCGCGCTCGCCCGTGACCGCGACATCGCGCTTGCTGTGCTCCCAGGTGAGGATCGTGACGACGCCCGACTCGCCGCAGCTTCGACGCTGCCGCCGCGAGAGCTTGACGCACTGCTCAGTTTCTTTCGCGAAGGTGGCCCCGCGAATCTGCGTGCGCTGTTGCGGCGGCTCGCTCGCCACGCCGGATCGGATATTACGGCGCGCGAGCCCAAACCCGTACCGCGTTTGGCGGGATATCTGCCGGGCGAGGGCGCGGTCGATCTCGATCAACTTGCCGCGACGCTCGAACCCGGCAAGCCGGTGGTGCCCATCCTGTTCTATCGCGCGCTGCTGCTCGCCGCCGACACCGCGCCGATCGACGCACTCTGTGCGGCCCTGACGGAGCGAGGCGTGGCGCCAGCCGCACTCGTCGTCACCAGCTTGAAAGACCGCGAGGCGGCCGCTTTTCTTCATCAAGCGTTTGCCCGGCTCGATCCGGCCTTGATCGTCACCACGACGGCATTCGCGGCCGCCGGCAGCCATAGCGAGCCGACGGCGCTCGACGAGACGGATGTTCCGGTGCTCCAAGTCGTCTGCGCTACCACCAAGCGCGCGGCTTGGCGCGACAGCCCGCGCGGTCTCGGCGCCGCTGATCTTGCGATGCATGTCGTGCTCCCTGAGCTTGACGGCCGCGTCCTCGCCGGCGTGGTCGCCTTCAAAGACCCGCTGCCGCCGCAAGACGGTCTCGCCTTCACGGCGCTCGCGAACCGACCCGAGCCGGATCGCGTCGCGATAGTGGCCGATCGCATCGCCGCGCTCTGTCGTTTGCGCAAGCTGCAGCGCAGCCAACGCCGCGTCGCCGTTCTGATGCCCGACTATCCCGGTGCCCCGGGCCGCACCGGCTATGCGGTGGGGCTCGACGTGCCGGCAAGCGTCATCGCTCTGCTCGACGATCTCGCTGACGCCGGCTACACCACGAGCGATGCACCGAAGACTCCGCGCCAATTACTGGATGCGCTTTCGTCCGGCGGCACCGGCACCACGCTGACCCTCGCGGAATACGAGCAACTGCTCGCACAGATTTCGGCCACCGCGGCTGCCCGTCTGCGCGAGACCTGGGGCGAACCGGCGAACGATCCGGAGGTGCACGATGGCGCGTTTCATTTCCGTGCGCGACGTTTCGGCAACCTTCTGGTCGCGCTGCCGCCCGATCGCGGACGCTCGTCACAGCGGCGCGCCGACTACCACGATCCGCAGTTGCCGCCGCGGCACGCGCTCGTCGCTTTCGGACTATGGCTGCAACACGTCGCGAAGGCCGATGCGGTGGTCCATTTGGGCGCGCATGGGACCTTGGAATGGCTGCCCGGCAAGGCGATCGCGCTGACATCGGACTGTTTCCCTGAGATCGTCACCGGGGCGGTCCCGATCTTTTATCCGTTTATCGTCAGCAATCCCGGCGAGGCGGCGCAAGCCAAGCGCCGGATCGCCGCAGTGACGATCGGCCATTTGCCGCCGCCGCTTGTTGCCGGCGGCCCAAGCGGCGAAGCGCACGAGCTTGAGCTTTTGCTCGATGAATATGCGCAGGCCGACGGACTCGACCGGCGACGGCGCGAGCGGCTGGCAACGCTTATCGTGGAGACCGCACAACGGACCGGATTGGCCCGCGAGGCCGGGCTCGGCACTGCCGTCGATCCTGACGAAGCGCTGCGGCGCATCGACGCCTGGCTGTGCGATCTGAAAGACCTCGCGATCAAAGACGGCCTGCACATTTACGGCCGCGCCCCCCTCGATCACGACGATCCGACTTGGCGGACAAGCGCCGAGGCCGAACGGGCTGCCCTGATCGCCGCGCTTGACGGCCGTCGCGTCGCGCCCGGCCCAGCCGGTTCGCCAACGCGCGGACGGCGTGACGTGTTGCCGACCGGCCGCAATCTCTTCACCGCCGATCCGCGCACGCTGCCGACGCCGACGGCGATGGAGCTTGGCCGGCTAGCGGCCGACGAGATCGTCCGCGCACATTTGCAGACCCATGGCGAGATGCTCCGCGCCGCCGTAATCGATCTCTGGGGCAGCGCCACGCTGCGCACTGGCGGCGAGGAGATCGCACAGGGACTTTCGCTGATGGGCTGCCGGCCGATCTGGGATCACGCCAGCGGACGCGTTACCGGCGTCGAAGTGCTGCCGACGGCCGCGATGGAACGTGCGCGGGTCGACGTCACCTGGCGCATTTCCGGGCTGTTTCGCGATCTCTTTCCCGCGCAGATCGCGCTCATCGATGCCGCCGTCCAGGCGGTCGCCGCGCGCGACGAGGAAGACGACGACAATCCGCTCGCGGCCGCTCGCCGTGCGATAGACGGCATAGAGGCGACGCGTCTCGACCGCATCTTCGGCACGGCCCCCGGGACTTATGGCTCGGGCGTCGAGGATTTGCTCGGCCGCAATGACCGACACCGATAGCATCGGCACCGCTTATCTCGCCGCTGCCTCGCATGCCTACGGCGGTGCAGCGGCGAAGGAAGTGCAGCGCCCGGAGGCTTTGCGCAACGCGTCGCGAACACCGATATCCTCGTGCATCCGAGCGACGATCCAGGCCGCGACCTTCTCGAGGGCGCCGAGGATGTCGCCTTCGTCGGCGGTTTCGCTGCCGCGGCGAAACTGCTCGGCCGTCCGGTCGATCTTGTCATGCTCGACGGCACCGATCCGCACCGGCCGCGCGCGCACACGCTCTCGGCGGCACTCGCGCGCATCGTCCGCGCCCGCGCCGTCAATCCGCGCTTTATTGGCGGCCAAATGCGCCACGGACCGCGCGGTGGCGCGGAGCTTGCCGAAACCGTTGATCGTCTTGTGGGCTTCGCCGAAACGACCGATGCGGTCGCGAGCGAATTGTTCGATCTTCTGCACGATGCGTACGTTGCCGATCCCGATGTGCAAGCATTTCTGCTGCGCGAGAACCCGCAAGCCGCAGCCGCCATCGCCGAGCGGCTCGACACAGCGCGCCGGCGCGGCTTTTGGCATCCGCGCCGCAACGACGTCGATCACGGATTGGCGACCCTCCGCGCAGGGGTCAGCCCTATTCCCTCCCCCCGTGTGGGGGAGGGTAGGGAGGGGGGTCGCGAGGATTGGCAATGCGCGTGATACGCCTTCCGACCCCCACCCCCAACCCCTCCCCACAAGAGGGAGGGGTGCATCCGCAGCGGCGCGGTGCCTGCCCGGGACTGTCCGCGCCGATGTCCACCGGCGACGGACTGCTGGTGCGGCTGCTGCCGACCGGGACGACATCGCTCGCCGCATTCGCCAGCCTCTGCCGCGCGGCGCGAACGCATGGCAATGGCGTCGTCGAAGTCACGTCGCGCGGCAGCATCCAGGTTCGCGGGCTAAGCGCTGCTTGCGCATCGCAATTCGCGGCGGCGATTGCTGCATCACGGATCGCGGCGGCGGACGGAATTCCAGTCCTGACCAATCCGCTCGCCGGGCTCGATGCCAAAGAAATTTTAGATGTAGAAGCCTTGGCGGCAGATTTGCGCAGCGCACTCGCGCAGCGCGCGCTTGCCACAAGGCTCGCCGCCAAAGTCTCGATTGCCCTCGATGGGCGCGGCACGTTCACTCTCGACGCGATCCCGGCGGACGTGCGCCTTGCCGTCGAGAAGGTGAACGGCGCGATCGCGCTTCGTGTCATGGTCGGCGGCGACGCGGCGAACGCTGCCCGGTTGGCTACGTTGCAATGTCGCACACCGTTGACGTTGTCTGTCGCCTGATTGACGTATTGGCGCAGCATGGCCACGAAGCGCGGGCGCACAGTGTGATCACCGCAGAAGGTGTAGCGTCATTCCAATCGGCCGTGGCCAATCTTTTGTTCCGATCGTCCCCGCGAAGGCCCGGACAATCTATCCTCTTGCGCGGGAACGATCGGCAGGACGCCTGGTCAGGCGAAGTAATCGGACTGCATCGGCTGCGCGATGGATCGTTTGCCAGGGGTATCGGCCTTGCCTTCGGTCACGCCGACGCGGCCACGCTCGAACATCTCGCAGAAGCCGCCGAAGCAGCCGAGGCCAATGGCGTGCGCACGGCGCCTGGCAGAGCTCTCTTGGTGATCGGCCTGACGGAAGACAAAGCGTCCGCGTTCGCTATTGCTGCTGAGACGCTTGGCTTCATCGTGCGCCCCGACGATCCGCGCCGCCACGTGATCGCCTGTGCGGGTGCACCGATCTGCGGGTCGGCGCACATCGCCGCACGCAGATCTTGCTCCGTTGATCGCGCAGGCCGCCGCACCGTTCATCGGCAACGCTCTTCAGATACACATTTCCGGCTGCGCCAAGGGTTGCGCACATCCCACACCCGCCGCGCTCACAGTCGTCGGCATGCCCGATGGCTGCACGCTCATCGCGGACGGCTCACCAGGTGACACACCGATGGTGTTTGTTGCGACAGAGGAATTACCGGCTGCGATAGCGAATTATGCGCACAAGTTACGCGAGGACGGCCATGGCTGACGCGGCAGCCTACCTGCGCGACGGGACGGCGATCTACCAGCGCTCTTTCGCCATCATCCGCGCCGAGGCCGACCTGTCGCGATTCTCGGCGGACGAAGCCGACGTCGCGGTGCGCATGATCCACGCTTGCGGGCTGGTTGAGGCGGCGCAGCACATCGTGTTCGGCGCCGATGCGGTCGTAGCGGGACGGCAGGCGCTCGCCGCCGGAGCACCGATCCTGTGCGACGCCGAGATGGTGGCGCAAGGCATCACCCGGGCGCGGCTGCCCGCGCGCAACGAGGTGATTTGCACGCTCAACGACGCGCGCGTTGCAGGCCTCGCCCAAAAGCATGGCACAACCCGCTCGGCGGCGGCGCTCGATCTCTGGCTCGATCGCCTCTGCGGCGCCGTGGTCGCCATTGGCAATGCACCGACGGCATTGTTCCGCCTGTTCGATCTGCTCGATTCGGCGCACCCAAGCCTGCCGTTATCCTCGGGATTCCGGTCGGCTTCGTCGGTGCTGCGGAATTGAAGGCGGCGCTGGCCACCAATCCGCGCGGAGTACCGTTCATTATCGTGCGCGGCCGCATGGGCGGCAGCGCCATGACGGCCGCCGCCGTCAACGCACTTGCGAGGGCTGGATTGTGAGTACGAAAAAACCGGCAATCGCCGGAAAGCTTTTGGGCGTCGGCGTCGGACCGGGCGATCCAGAACTGATGACGCTCAAGGCGGCGCGCACACTCGGTGAAGCCGACGTGATCGCGCATTTCGCCAAGGCGGGAAACGCCAGTCATTCGCGCGCAATCGCATCGCAGTACTTGCGCGCCGATGCCCTCGAGCTGCCGCTGCTTTATCCGGTGACCACAGAGATGCCGGCATGCAGCGCTGGCTATCGCGACACGATCCGCGAATTCTATGACGTGTCCGCCGCGGCAATCGCCGCCCACCTCGAGGCCGGGAGATCGGTCGCAGTGATCTCCGAAGGCGATCCATTGTTCTACGGCTCCTACATGCACCTGCATGTGCGTCTCGCACCGCGATTTTCGACAGAAATCATCGCCGGCGTAACCGGCATGTCGGGTTGCTGGTCGGCAGCCGGCAAGCCGATCGCGCAAGGAGACGATGTTTTCACGGTTCTGCCTGCGACGCTCGGCGAAGGCAGAGCTCGTGCGCCGGCTTATCGGAGGCCGATGCCGCTGTTGTCATGAAAGTCGGACGGCATCTGCCGAAACTGCGCCGTGCGCTCGACCGCAGCGGCCGGCTGCCGCGCGCCATTTATGTCGAGCGCGGCACCATGGCGGATGCGAAAATAATTCCGCTCAGCACCAAGCTGGACGACGAAGCACCCTATTTTGCGGTCGTCCTGGTGCCCGGTTGGGAGAAGCGGCCGTGAGGAAGCAAGTGACGGGCAGCCTCGCCGTGATCGGACTTGGGCCAGGCGATCCGCGTTATGTGACCCCGGAAGCCGAAAACGCGCTCGCCGATGCCGAGGCGCTCTACGGTTATGGCCCCTACCTCGACCGTGTCCCGGTACGGCCCGGACAAAGCCGTCATGCTTCGGACAATCGGGAAGAAAAAACGCGAGCTGCGGCGGCGTTGCTTCATGCCGCGCAGGGCGCAAACGTTGCCGTCGTTTCCGGCGGCGATCCAGGCGTCTTCGCCATGGCGGCAGCGGTATGCGAGGAAATCGAAGCGGGACCGGATGCTTGGCGCACGCTGGATGTCACAATTGTCCCCGGCATTACGGCGATGCTCGCAGTCGCCGCACGAGTTGGCGCACCGCTCGGTCATGATTTCTGCGCATTGTCGCTCTCCGACAATCTGAAACCTTGGGAGCTTGTCGAGAAACGGCTCGATGCGGCAGCGAGCACGGGCTTTGTAATCGCGATCTATAATCCGATTTCGCGAGCGCGGCCGTGGCAACTTGGTAACGCGTTCGAACGGCTGCGCCGCCATCTGCCGCAGTCGACCCCGGTTGTCTTCGGCCGCGCCATTGGCCGGCCTGATGAGCGTGTCAGCGTCACGACCCTTGAGGCCGCGAAAGTGGCAAACGCCGATATGGCGACGCTCATCATCGTCGGGTCGCGCGAGACGCGCATCATCACGCGTCCGGGACGGCACTTCGCTCGTCTACACGCCGCGTGCGGTCGTGGAGGTCAGCGCATGATCGAGCCAGGCGATTGCCTCGTCCACCGTTTCGACCGCCGGAGCCTCAGGCTCTGCGGGTCGGCGCAGCATGATGACGCTAATACCGAGCGCACGCGCCGCGGCGATCTTGCCGTAGGTCGCGGCGCCGCCGCTGTTCTTGGCGACGACAACTTCGATGGCATGCCGCCTCAACAGTTCGCGCTCATCCGCTTCGGCGAAGGGACCGCGAGCCGTGATGTACTCGGCATGCGGCAAGGTGAGCGGCGGATCGACCGGATCGACGCTGCGGATCAGATAATGGTGTTGCGGCGCCCCAACGAACGGCGCGAGCTCGTTGCGGCCGAGCGTGACGAACGACGCGGCGCGGCGTTTGACCGATTGCCCGCACCGCCTCACGCACATCACCGACTTCGGTCCAGTGATCGCCCGCAATGGCGATCCAGGGCGCGCGCCGCAGCGCGACGAACGGCAAGCCGATTTTACGCGCGGCGACGATGGCGTTTGCCGAGATGCCGCTGGCGTAGGGATGGGTCGCGTCGATCAAAACATCGATGCGCTCCCGCACCAGATGATCGGCGAGTCCCGCGGCACCGCCGAAGCCACCGACCCGGACCGGGACAGGTTGCGATGCGGGCAAAACGGTGCGGCCGGCAAGCGAAAGCGTGATGTCGAGGTCGCGGCGCTCGGCCAGTCGGCCCGCCAAGACTTGTGCCTCCGTCGTACCGCCAAGGATCAGGACGCGCGTCATGTCTCTTTCTGAAATGCCGTTCTCTGATGCCAACGGGCCGGACACTGCCGCATCACCGCGCTGGCTGTCCATCGTCGGCATCGGCGAGGATGGTGTCGAGGGTCTGAGCCCTGTCGCGCGCGGGCTCATTAGTTCAGCGGAAATCGTGTTCGGCGGACGGCGCCATTTGAGTCTTGCGGCGCCGCTCATTCGCGGCGCGGCACGGCCCTGGCCGAGCCCATTCGACCGCGCCGCCGAGCGAGGTGCTGCATCATCGCGGCCGACCCATTTGTGTGCTCGCCTCGGGCGATCCGTTTCACTACGGCGTCGGTACGGTGCTGGCGCAGCACATTGATGCCAGCGAAATGATTGTCGTGCCGGCACCGTCGGCTTTCAGTTTGACGGCGGCCCGCCTCGGCTGGCCGTTGCCGCAGGCGACATTGCTTTCGTTGCACGGCCGCAACCTCGATCTGGTGCGACCGCACCTCCAGCCGTCGGCACGCATCCTCGCGCTGACCTCCGACGATAAGGGGCCCGCTGCGCTTGCACAGCTTCTAACGCAGTCCGGCTTCGGCGCTTCGCGTCTGACGATCCTTGAGGCGCTTGGCGGGCCCCAAGAGCGCATTCGCGGCACCGATGCGAGCACGTTCGGTTGGAGTGACGTCAATGCACTCAACACGGTCGCCATCGAAGTGAAGGCTGCAACGGACGCCCGCGTCCTGGCACGGACGTCCGGCTCTCGCCGATGACTTGTTCGAACACGATGGCCAGATCACCAAGCGCGAAATCCGTGCGCTGACGCTCTCGTCATTGGCGCCGCGCCGTGGCGAACTTCTTTGGGACGTCGGCGCCGGAGCAGGATCAGTGGCGATCGAATGGATGCTGGCCGATCCAACGATGCGTGCGATCGCCATCGAGCGGCACCCCGATCGCGCGGCGCGCATCCGCCGCAACGCCGCGATGTTCGGCGTACCGGGACTGAAGATCGTCGAAGAGGAAGCGCCGGCCGCTCTCGTTGGCCTCACCGCGCCGGATGCGATTTTTATCGGCGGCGGCGCCAGCGACGCCGGGGTCCTCGACACTGCGATCGACGCGTTGCGCATCGGCGGCCGGCTCGTCGTCAACGCCGTGACGACCGAAACCGAAGCGGTGCTGCTTGCGCGCCACGCCGCGCTCGGCGGCGAATTGATCCGTATCGCGATCACGCGCGCCGGCGCAGTCGGCGGCAAGACCGGCTGGCGCGCTGCCATGCCGGTAACCCAATGGGTCTGGGCAAAGCCATGATCGTTGCCGGCGTCGGATGCAGAAGGGGAGCGCCCGCACTCGATGTCGAGGCGGCCATCCGCGCTGCGTTGACCCGCGCCGGCGTTGCACCCGACGCGCTCGATTGCATCGCGACGATCGCGGCCAAAGACGGCGAGGCCGGGATCGAGACAGCGGCAGCACAGCTTGGTGTCGGCGTGGTCGTGGTTTCGGAAGACGAACTGAAAGCGGCGGGCCAGCGCGCCGAGACGCGATCCGAACGCGTGCTGGCGCTCATGGGCGTGCCGTCCGTTGCCGAAGCCGCTGCGCTCGCGGCGGCCGGGCCGTCGGCAAGACTCATCAGCCCGCGTCTTGTGATCGGGGCTGCGACGTGTGCGCTCGCCGTCACGGAGGCGGTATCTTGACCGTGCACTTCATCGGCGCCGGTCCCGGCGCGGCGGACCTCATCACCGTGCGCGGACGCGATCTCATCGCGCGTTGCCCGGTCTGCCTTTATGCCGGCTCGATCGTGCCGCGCGCCTTGCTTGAGCATTGTCCGCAGGGCGCACGAATCGTCGACACCGCGCCGCTCTCGCTCGATGAGATCGACGCCGAGTTTGCGACGGCGCATTCAGCCGGGCTTGACGTGGCGCGGCTTCATTCCGGCGACCTTTCGATCTACAGCGCGCTCGCCGAGCAGCTGCGCCGTCTCGAACGGCGCGGCATCCCGTATACGCTGACGCCGGGCGTGCCGGCCTTTGCGGCGGCGGCGGCGGCCCTGGCGTGCGAACTGACCGTGCCCGAGATGGCGCAGAGCGTCGTGCTGACGCGCGTTTCAGGCCGCGCGTCGCGCATGCCGGAATCCGAAAAGCTTGCTACCTTTGCGGCGACCGGCGCGACTCTCGTCATTCACCTCGCGATCCACGCCATCGACGCGATCGTCCGGGAACTGACGCCAAAGTACGGCGCGGATTGTCCAGCGGCCGTCGTCTTCCACGCCAGCGCGCCGACGGAACGCATCTTGCGCGGTACGCTCGCCGATATCGCCGAAAAGGTCGCTGCGGCAAAAATCGAGCGAACGGCGCTCATTCTTGTCGGCCGGGCGCTTGCTGCGCAGGATTTTCGCGACAGTGCGCTCTACGATGCCGATTATCGTCGTCGGTTCCGTGGAGGCGTCAGTTGAGCAAATCAAATCGGCGCGCGGCCGACCAGATTTTGTTCGCGATCGAACACAGCGATGTCGACGCCAATATCACGGCCTTCGACGAGGTGTGCGGCGGTAACCTGCGCGGCACGCGCGACGTGATCGCCGAGGGCGATGCCTTCCGATCGTGCGATCTCGAAGGCTTCCGCGGCCGTGTTAGCCGACTTGATGCGATCGCAAAGTTGCGCAGAGCCGCCGGCGGCTTGCGCAAATTTCGCGAGGCTATCGAGGTCGACGGCCCCGCGTTTGGAGTGAAGATCGGTGAGGCCCTGAGCGAGTTTGGTCATCTTGGCGACGCCGCCCGCGATGGTGACGCGCGGGACCGGATGACTGCGCACATATTTGAGCATGCCGCCGACGAAATCGCCCATGTCGATCAGCGCGATTTCGGGCAAATTGTAAAGCCTCCGCACCGCGGCTTCGGAGCTTGCGCCGGTGGCACCGGCGATATGGGTGACGCCGGCTGCACGCGCAACGTCGATGCCGCGATGAATCGAGTGGATCCACGCCGAGCACGAATACGGCACAACGATTCCCGTGGTGCCGAGGATCGACAACCCGCCGACGATGCCGAGGCGTCCGTTGAGTGTTTTCGCCGCAAGTGCTTCGCCGCCAGGAATCGAAATCTCCACTTCGACGTCGGCGGCGCAATTCACCGCCGCGGCGACCTCGGCGATCGCTTCGCGCATCATGCGCCGCGGCACCGGATTGATGGCCGGCTCCCCCGGCCCAATAGGAAGACCAGCTCGCGTCACCGTACCGACGCCTTCACCAGCACGAAACGTGACACCTGCGCCGAAGGCGCCGGCGCGAACCGTCGCGCAAATCAGGGCGCCGTGAGTCACATCGGGATCATCGCCCGCATCCTTGATGACGCCGGCGGTCGCACCATCTCCGTCCTTTCGCGTCATTGCGAGTGCGAAACTCGGCCGTTCGCCGCGCGGCAGCGTCACCTCGACCGGATCAGGGAACGCGCCCGTCACCATTGCCGTGAATGCGGCCTTTGCCGCAGCAGCGGCGCAAGTGCCCGTGGTCCAGCCGCGGCGCAGCGGGCGTTCTTGCTTCGCCATGCTCCTCCCTTTAGTCCGCTGCGTATCAACCGTCACCACGGGAGCGTCGCACCATGACCGCTTGGGACACCTTGGCGGCCCGGCGGACGGGTATTCCGGTCTTTGCTCCGGGGCACGTCTGGCTTGCCGGCGCGGGACCGGGCGATCCCGGCCTTCTGACGCTCGACGCGCTCGCCGGCCTCAGCCAAGCCGATGTCGTCGTGCACGATGCGTTGGTCGATCCGCGCGTGCTGGCGCTCGCCGGCGCGCAGGCACGATTGGAATTCGCCGGCAAGCGCGGCGGCAAACCATCGGCCACCCAGGCCGACATCAGCCAGCGACTTGTCGCGCTGGCGCGTGCCGGAAACCGCGTGCTGCGGCTCAAGGGCGGCGATCCTTATGTGTTCGGCCGCGGCGGCGAGGAGGCGCTGACGCTTGCGGCCGCTGGCGTTCCCTTCCGCGTGATACCCGGCGTGACGGCTGGCCTCGCCTCCCTTGCAGCAGCAGCGATCCCCGCGACGCTGCGCGGGACCAACCGCGCCATCATCCTGGCGGCAGGCCACGGCGCCGACGACGATTTCGATTGGGCGCCGCTGGCGCGGACCGGCCAGCCGATCGTGCTCTACATGGTAATGCATAATCTCGATCGCATCGCTGCGGCGTTGATGCAAGCGGGGCTCGCTGCGCATACACCCGCCGCGGTGATCGCTTCGGCGACCACGCCGAAACAGCGCATCCTGGTTTCGACGCTCGAAAGACTAGCCGCCGATGTGCGCGAGCAAATTCTCGAACCGCCGGCGATTGTCGTCATCGGCGATATCGTGAAGACTCGCGCGCTTCTTCTCGGCGGGACGGCATCGGCGCAGAAGGAGCCGACGTGACGGCGCGCGGCCTCATTATCGCCGCGCCGCATTCCGGCGCCGGCAAAACAACGGTCACGCTCGCAATACTGGCAGCGCTGGCGCGGCGCGGCATCAGCGTACGCGCGGCGAAAGCCGGTCCCGATTACATCGATCCGGTGTTTCATGCCGCTGCTACAAATTCTACAAGCGTCAATCTCGATTCCTGGGCGATGCCGCCCGCACTGCTCGATGCGCTTGATGTCGCAAGCAGTTGAACGCGCCGAGATCGTCGTGATCGAAGGCGTGATGGGTCTGTTCGACGGCGCCGATGCGCCGCTGGGCCGGCGCGGCGCGACCGCCGATCTCGCGGCGCATTTCGGCGTGCCGGCCGTACTCGTGCTCGACGTTTCGCGCCAAGCGCAGTCGGCCGCGGCTTTGGTGCGGGGTTTCGCAACGCACGATCCGGCCGTGCGCATCGCCGGCGTTGTTCTCAATCGCGTCGGCAGCGAGCGCCACCGCGTGCTCGTGAGCGACGCGATCGCCGCTCTCGGTATTCCGGTCCTCGGCGCCGTGCCGCGCGAGGCGGCCGTCGCGCTGCCGGAGCGCCATCTCGGTCTTGTTCAGGCCGGCGAGCATGCCGATCTCGCCGCGCTGATCGATCGCCTTGCCGCCATGGCGGAGCAGCATCTCGATCTCGACGCCATTGTCGCGAGCGCTGCGCCGCTCGCCGTCGCTTCGACGCCGGGCGCGCGGGCCATCCCGCCGCCAGGACAGCGCATCGCGCTGGCGCGTGATCAGGCTTTCAGCTTCGTCTATCCGCATCTCATCGAGGCTTGGCGAAGCGCCGGCGCTGAAATCGTTCCGTTTTCGCCGCTTGCCGACGAGCCGCCGCCAGAGAGCGCCGATTGCTGCTGGCTGCCGGGCGGCTATCCGGAGCTTCATGCCGATGCGCTCGCAGCTGCGGATCGCTTTCATGCGGGATTGCAGAAGTTCGCCGAGACGCGGCCGGTGCATGGCGAGTGCGGCGGCTACATGGTTCTGGGCGAGAGCCTCGAAGATGCGGAGGGTCGTCGCCACGCCATGACCGGATTGCTCGGCCACATGACGAGCTTCGCCAAGCGCAAACTGCATCTCGGCTACCGCACGGCGCGGCTTCTTTCAGACAGTATGCTCGGCCCGAAAGACACCGTCGTTCGCGGACACGAATTCCATTACGCATCGCTGGTTTCGCCGGGACCGACGAACCGCTTGCCGAACTTGCAGACGCCGAAGGCCGTTCGCTGGGGCCTACGGGCGCACAGCGCGGCAACGTTACCGGCACATTCTTTCACGCCATTGCGAGGCGCCGGCCATATTGGCGGATTAACCTGCCGCTTTCGGTTCCGCTGAGTCATCCGCTGGCTTGTCGGACACGCCGGCTTCCGCGAACGTCGCCATGCCGATGTGGCACGCCAACGCCGCGCGAAGAAGCAGCAGCGCCACCGCGGCACCAGACGCTTCACCCAAGCGCATATTCAGATCGACGAGCGGCTTAAGTCGAAGCTCATCGAGCAGCATTCTGTGCCCGGCTTCCGCCGAGACGTGGCCGGCGAGCGCGTGCGCCAACGTGTCGGTCCGCAGCTTCGCCAATGGGGCGACCGCAGCGGTGCAGACGAAGCCGTCGAGCAGTACCGGAATTCGCCGCCGGCGCGCTGCCAATGTCGCGCCGAGGATCGCCGCTAATTCACGACCACCAAACGCCGCAGCGACCGCCAACGGATCGTCGAGGATCGCGGCGTGATGGTCGAGAGCGCGGTCGATGACGGCTCGCTTACGCCGCAAGCCCTCGCTGTCGACACCCGTGCCGCGGCCCGCCCAGCGTGCTCCGCCGCCGCCAAACAACGCCGCTGCGATCGCGGCCGCCGCCGTGGTGTTGCCGATACCCATTTCGCCGAGGCAAAGAAGATCGCAGTGCGGCGACACCGCGTCGTAACCGGTCGCGACCGCATCGAGAAACTCCTGCTCCGTCAACGCCGGCTGTTCGGTGAAATCAGCAGTCGGCTGATCGAGCGAGAGTGGGATCACGCGAAGCGCCGCACCCGCCGTTTGCGCCAGCTGATTGATCGCAGCGCCACCTGACGCGAAGTTCGCCACCATCTGCGCCGTCACTTCGGCGGGATAAGCGGAGACGCCGAGCTTCGTCACGCCGTGATTGCCGGCAAAGACAAGAATTTCGATGCGATCCAGTCGGGGCGGCGCGTGACCTTGCCAATGCGCCAGCCAGGCGACGAGGTCCTCAAGACGACCGAGGCTGCCGGGCGGCTTGGTGAGCGTGGCGTCGCGCTGCAGGACGGCCGAACTCGCGGCCGGATGCCCGCTCGGCAGATCGAGACAAATCGCGCGTAGATCGGAAAAGGAGGTGAAATTCGTCATCGCCGAGTTGCTTCCTTACGCCGGCCGGACCATGCGGAACGTCTAGCAAATTCACCGCAGCACGGCCATAACCGCTTGGCGCGGCATCGAGAACGAATGATGACGATCTCCGGACCATGGCTTGCCGATCGCACCGATGAGCTCAAGGCGAGCGTGACTTTCCTGACCAGGATTCCGCTTTCGCGGGAAACACCAGACGTCGGCTTCGACATTGCGCGTTCGGCCTGGGCTTTTCCACTTGTCGGCATCGCCGTCGGTCTGATCGGTGCGGCAGTCTATGCATTGGCGCACGCGCTCGGATTGCCGGCGTGGCCGGCATCGGCGCTGAGCATCGCTGCAACACTCTGGGCCACGGGCTGCCTGCATGAGGACGGCCTCGCCGATACGGCGGACGGTTTTGGCGGTGGCAAGACACGCGAGCGCAAGCTCGACATCATGCGCGACAGCAGGATCGGGACCTACGGCGTATGCACGCTGGCGATCGCGATCCTGCTTCGGGTGAGTGTGCTGGCCGCTCTCGCCGGTCCGGCGATCGTTGCCCTGGTCTTGATCGTGACGCATGGCGCGGCCCGCGCCGTGCTGCCGATGTTCATGTCATTCGTGCCGTCGGCACGTCGCGATGGGCTTTCCCATGACGCCGGCCAGCCGCCGAGCTTGAGCGTTGCCATCGCGGCCGCGTTGGGAGTGCTACTCCTGATCGGCGGGCTTGGTCTGCTGCCTGGGATTGGGGCAGTAATTTTGCTCGCAATTGCCGCTTTTCTGATGGCGTGGTTATGCGAGGCCCAGATCGGCGGCCAAACGGGAGACGTATTGGGCGCGCTCGAACAGGTTTGCGAGATCCTCATCCTCTTCGTCGCATTGCATTGATCACCGAATTCGGTGCAAGACATGGGGCCCGGGGACATTGAAACGGCGCCCAAGCCTGATTGGGCTAACGGCGAGAGTTTGCTCGAACCTTGTCGGTCGGATGGATCCCGCGCTCAAGATCGTCATCGTTGACGAAAATCCGCTTCGCGCCGCGATCCTCGCCGACGGGCTGCACGAAGCCGGCTACATGCAGGTCTCGCAAATCGACGAGATGACGAACCTGCTGGCGCGCATCTATACGCTCGATCCCGACGTCATCCTGATCGATCTGGAGAATCCAAGCCGCGACGTGCTGGCGCAGATGTTCCAGGTTAGCCGCGCCGTCAAGCGACCGATCGCCATGTTCGTCGATCAGAGCGACGCCGCCGCGATCGAGGCCGCCGTCGATGCAGGCGTTTCGGCCTACATCGTCGATGGCCTCAAGAAAGAACGCATCAAGAGCATCCTCGATCTCTGTATTTCTCGCTTTAACGCCTTCGCACGTTTGCAGGACGAACTTGAGCGCACGCGAAACGCGCTCGGCGAGCGCAAAGTGATTGATCGCGCCAAGGGCATCCTCATGAAGATCAAGAACATCAGCGAGGCCGAAGCTTATACATTGCTGCGCAAGACGGCCATGAACGAGAACAAGAAGATCGCCGAGGTCGCCCAGTCGGTCGTCACTGCCGCGGAGCTTCTGAAATGACCGGCGACCGCCTGCGCATCGGATTCATTCCGCTGACCGACGCGGCGGCGCTGATCGTCGCCGTCGACAAGGGTTTTACTGCAAAGGAGGGCTTGGCAGTCGATCTGGTCCGTGAGGTGTCATGGTCCAATGTGCGCGACAAACTCAATATCGGTCTGTTCGACGCCGCGCATCTTTTGGCGCCGGTCGCCATCGCTTCTAGTCTCGGCATCGGGCACGTCAAGGTTCCGGTTCTTGCGCCCTTCATGCTCGGCCTCAACGGCAATGCGATTACGGTCTCGCCTGTCCTTCACGCCGCTCTTGCCGCGGTTGCTGACGGCGACCTCGCCAATCCAAAAGTCTCGGCGCACGCGCTCGCCCGGGTGGTCGCCGAGCGACGCCAGCACGGCGCCGAACCGCTGATGTTCGGCATGACGTTTCCGTTTTCGACGCACAACTACCAGCTTCGCCTATGGATGGCAGCGGGCGGAATTGATCCGGACGAAGATGTGCGACTGGTTGTGCTGCCTCCGCCCTACATGGTGGATAGCCTCGTCAATCGCCATGTCGACGGCTTCTGTGTCGGCGCGCCGTGGAATTCGATCGCAGTCGATCTCGGCGTCGGGCACATCCTGCATTTCGGTTCCGACATCGTTGCGCATGCCCCGGAGAAGGTGCTCGCGATCCGCGCCGCATGGCTTGCCGAACGTGCTGACGTTTTGCCGCGGCTATTGCGCGCGCTGGATCGTGCGGCCGCGTTCATCAACGATCCGGCCCACATCGAGGAAGTCGCCACGCTCGTGGCGGCGCCACACCGTGTCGACGTTGCGCCCGAATTGGTGCGGTCAACGCTCGAAGGCCGCTTGCGCGTCGCCGTTCACGGCGCTCCCCGCACGGCGCCTTCCTACATGCTGATCGGCCGCGACGGCGCGGCGCGGCCCGAGCCGGTGCACGCAGCTTGGCTCTACGCGCAGATGGTCCGCTGGCATCAAGCGCCGCTTTCGGCCGAACTTCTAGCGACCGCCGTCGGCTGCTTCCGGCCCGATCTTTATGATGCGGCGGTCGGAAAAAGCGTCCCCGCGACGGGCGCTCCCCCTGATCGGATTGGAGCCTTTGCGGGGCCGTCCTTCAACGCCGGCGATATCGCAGGCTACGTTGCGGCGTGCGACGCGAAGAAATAGTCCGCGTGCTGCGATGCACAAAGTTTCCGCATGTTGCGACCGTCCTATGCATCACTCAAATTCTACGCAGAGAAACTGATGGCCTGTAAACAATTGATATAATTAACGTTTCAAACATTGCGTCCGACTGGCACGAAGCTTGAATTGGTTGGATCAGGATGGCGACGCCGCGTGCGGCGCCGCGGTGGTCTAACGACGGACCGATAGCAACGCCGCTGTTTCGGGGACGCCCAGATGCGCACCCCGGAGCGGCGGTTTTTTTTGGTCGAGCGGCCAACAAGTGGGGCAGCCGCACAGCGGGCTTCCACGGCAAAAGCGAAAGGGATTTCGTGCGATGAGCGATGACACCGAGTTCAAACGCGCCCGGCCCCGCATCGACCGTCGCGCCTTCCTCAAGAGCAGCGCCACAGCCGCAGCGCTGGCCGGCGCCTCGGGACTGATGTTAACGCCGCAAACTGCGCGCGCGGCGCTCAAGCCCGAAAAGGAAGACCTGAAGTTCGGCTTCATCAAACTCACCGACATGGCGCCGATCGCGATCGCCAAGGAGCTCGGTTATTTCGAGGATGAAGGGCTTTACGTCTCGGTCGAGCCGCAGGCGAACTGGAAAGTGCTGCTCGATCGCGTCATCACCGGCGAACTCGACGGCGCCCATATGCTGGCGCCGCAGCCGCTCGGCGCCACGATCGGCGTCGGCACCAAGGCGCACGTCATCACGCCCTTCTCCATGGATCTCAACGGCAACGGCATCACCGTCGCGAAGTCGGTCTGGGAGGAGATGAAGCAACATGTTCCGAAAGGACCGGACGGAAAGCCGGTCCATCCGATTGCAGCCGATGCCCTCAAGAAGGTCGTCGACAAGTACAGGGCGGACGGCAAGCCCTTCAACATGGGCATGGTGTTCCCGCTCTCGACCCACAATTTCGAATTGCGCTATTGGCTCGCATCGGGCGGCCTCAATCCCGGCTACTATTCGCCGACCGATACATCCGGCCAGATCATGGCCGACGTGCTGCTTTCGGTGACACCGCCGCCGCAAATGCCGGCGACGCTCGAGGCCGGCACCATTCTCGGCTATTGCGTGGGCGAGCCTTGGAATCAGCAGGCGGTGTTCAAGAACATCGGCGTACCGGTGATCGCCGATATCGAGATTTGGAAGAACAAGCCGGAGAAGGTTTTCGGATTCACCGCCGACTTCCAGAACAAGAATCCCAATACCGTGCTTGCCGCCACCAAAGCGCTGATCCGCGCCGGCATGTGGCTTGACGCCGACAACAACGCCAACCGCCCGAAAGCGGTGCAGATTCTGTCGCGGCCGGAATATGTCGGCGCGGACGCCAACGTCATCGCCAATTCGATGACCGGCACGTTCGAATACGAGAAGGGCGACAAGCGCACGGTTCCCGACTTCAACGTCTTCTTCCGTTACTTCGCGACCTATCCGTTCTATTCGCACGCGATCTGGTATCTCACGCAGATGCGGCGCTGGGGACAGATCGCCGAAGGCAAACCGGACAGCTGGTACGATCAAACCGCGAAGGACGTCTACAAGCCCGAGATTTACCTCGCGGCCGCCAAGCTGCTGGTCGCCGAAGGCAAGGCCAAGCAAGCCGACTTCCCGTGGGACACTGACGGCTATCGTCCGCCGAACGCGGACTTCATCGACCACATCGAATACGACGGCCGCAAACCCAACGAGTATCTGGGCAAGTTTCAGATCGGCTTGAAGAGCGATCAGCACGTCTCCGGGGCGAAAGTCGTCGCCAATTGACGGCGCACACCGGCTCTTCAACGCAGAAAACAACGCAAGGAAATCTGAAATGTCCACGGCCAGCGATTTTATCGGCGCCGCCGCTGTGAGGGCCGAACCCGCGGGCGGCGTCCGGCGCGAGCGCTGGCAGGCGCGCATCTCGCGCACCGCCGGCTTCCTCAACGTCCTCGGCCTCGGCTGGATCGCACCGCTGCTGCGCATCGCGATCGGCGAGCCGATCAAACCGGAGCTGACCGAACTGTGGCGATCGTTCGGGATTCCGGTTGCTCGCCATCTTGATCTTTCTCGCCGCCTGGGGATTCACAGCGCCAAAAGTCAAGACAAGTCTCGGGACGCTTCCAGGTCCGGTGCAGGTCTGGCAGCAGGCCGAGAATTTGTGGGCTGACCATCTCGCCGAGCGCGCCAGGGCGCGCGCTTTCTACGAGCGGCAAGAAAAACGCAACGCCGAACTGCTCGCGAGCGATCCCAAGGCGGAAGTGAGAGATCCGCGCCTATACCGGCGCGCCGACCTATCTCGATCAGATCCTGACCAGCCTGGAAACGGTTTTCACCGGCTTCATCTTTGCAACGCTGGTCGCCGTCCCGCTCGGCGTATTGTGCGGGCTGTCGCAGACCGTCAACACCGCGATCAACCCGCTCGTGCAGGTGTTCAAGCCGGTTTCTCCGCTCGCCTGGCTGCCGCTCGTGACGATGGTGGTCAGCGCCGTTTACGTCTCCAGCGATCCGATTTTTCCGAAATCGTTCCTGGTCTCGGCCATCACGGTGACGCTGTGCTCGCTGTGGCCGACATTGATCAACACCGCGGTCGGCGTCGCATCGATCGACAAGGACCTGATCAATGTCGGGCGCGTGCTGCGGTTGTCCTGGTACACCAAGGTCGTGAAGATCGTGCTGCCGTCCTCGCTGCCGCTGATCTTCACCGGGCTCCGGCTCTCGCTGGGAGTGGGCTGGATGGTGCTGATCGCCGCGGAAATGCTGGCGCAAAATCCGGGCCTCGGAAAATTCGTCTGGGACGAATTTCAGAACGGCTCTTCTGCCTCGCTCTCCAAGATCATGGTCGCGGTGTTCACCATCGGCATCATCGGCTTCGTGCTCGACCGCATCATGCTGGCGCTGCAGACCGCTTTCACGTTCGGCGCAACACGCTGAGGCAGCCCGACGATGGCGATCATCGAACTCAAAGCGGTCAGCAAGTCCTACGGCGAGGAATGCGCGCGGACGCGCGTCCTCAAGAACGCCTCGCTTCGCGTCGAGGAAGGCGAATTCGTCGCCATCGTCGGCTTTTCCGGTTCCGGCAAGACGACACTGATCAACCTGATGGCCGGCCTCGTCGCGCCGGATTTGGGCGAGGTGCTGTTCAAGGGCAAGCCGGTCAAGGAGCCGGGTCCCGAGCGCGGCGTGGTGTTTCAGAATTATTCGTTGATGCCGTGGCTCTCGGTGCGCGGCAACGTGGCGCTCGCGGTCGATGCGGTTCTCGCCGGCAAGCCGCCACGCGAGCGCCAAGCGCGCGTTACCCGCTACACCGAGATGGTCGGGCTTTCGCACGCGGGAAATCGCAAGCCGGCGGAATTGTCGGGAGGCATGCGCCAACGCGTGGCGGTCGCCCGCGCACTCGCCATGGATCCGGAAGTGCTGCTGCTCGATGAGCCGCTGTCCGCGCTCGATGCGCTGACCCGCGCCAAGCTGCAGAGCGAAATCGAAGACATCTGGTCGCAGGAAAAAAAGACAGTGGTGATGATCACCAACGACGTCGATGAGGCGATCCTGCTGGCCGACCGCATCGTCCCGCTCGATCCAGGTCCAGACGCGAGCTTCGGTCCGGAATTCCGCGTGCCCTTCGAGCGGCCGCGGCAGCGCTCCGCGATGAATGCGAGCGCCGCCTACAAGACGCTGCGCGCGGCCATCACCCAATATCTGATGGACGCCGGACTGCGCCGAAACTCGAAGACAATCGAAGACCGTCGCGAATTGCCCAATGTCGTTCCGCTGCAGTTCGATCACGGACCGCCGCGCGCCTACAAGGACGCCGCCGACACACCGTTCGAGCAGCGCTATGTCGAATTCTACCAAGTGCGCAAAGATTATCCGACGCCGAACGGCGCGCTCACCGTCGTCGACGGCTTCAACTTGTTGATGCGAAAGGGTGAGTTCGTTTCGCTGATCGGCCATTCCGGCTGCGGCAAGTCCACCGTGCTGTCGATGGTGGCGGGTCTCAGCGACATCACGAGCGGCGGCATCGTGCTCGACAACAAGGAAGTGGTGGCCGCCGGACCCGACCGCGCCGTTGTTTTCCAGAGTCCGTCGCTGTTGCCGTGGATGACAGCACGCCAGAACGTCGCGCTCGGCGTCGATCGCGTCTATCCGCATGCGTCGCGTGCCGAGCGCGACGATATCGTGACGTACTATTTGTCCCGCGTCGGACTTGGCGACGCCATGGACAAGAGCGCGTCCGATCTCTCGAACGGCATGAAGCAACGCGTCGGCATCGCCCGCGCCTTTGCGCTTTCCCCGAAGCTTTTGCTGCTCGATGAGCCGTTCGGCATGCTCGATTCGCTCACCCGCTGGGAATTGCAGGAAGTGCTGATGGAGGTGTGGTCACGCACACAAGTGACCGCGATTTGCGTCACGCACGATGTCGATGAAGCGATCCTGCTCGCTGACCGCGTCGTGATGATGACAAATGGGCCGAATGCACGGATCGGCCGAATCATGGACGTCGACATCGCTCGGCCGCGCACGCGTCGCGCGCTGCTCGAGCACGCGCGTTACTACGAATATCGTCAGCAGTTGCTGAACTTCCTCGAAGAATTCGAAAACGGCGCCGGCGGTCGCGCAACCGCGCCGCCGGTGGCGGCCTGACGTGACGACAAATTTCGCCGGGTGAACGGAGGACGAAGATGACACCGGACCAGATCAAGGCGATCCAAGACAGTTTCGCGAGGGTTGCCCCAATTTCCGAACAGGCAGCTGCGCTGTTCTACGGACGGCTGTTCGAGATTGCACCCCACGTGAAACCGCTGTTTCGCGGCGACATGAAAGAGCAGGGCCACAAGCTGATGGCGACGCTCGCAATCGTGGTCAACGGTCTCCGCAATCTCGAAAGCGTATTGCCGGCCGCAAGCGCGCTAGCCAAGCGCCACGTCGATTATGGCGTGAAAGCCGCCGATTACGCGCCGGTCGGCGCCGCCTTGCTGTGGACCCTGGAGAAGGGTCTCGGCGCCCAATGGAGTCCCGAACTCGCGGCAGCCTGGGGCTCGGCCTACACGATCCTGTCCGAATACATGATCGGCGAGGCCTACGGTCGCAGCGCCGCCGCCGAATAGGACCGGCGATGAGCGAGCCCCTCGTCATCATCGGCAACGGCATGGCCGCAACCCGGCTGTGCGAGGAGCTCGCGCGGCATGCGCTCGGCCGCTACGCCATCGCGGTTGTCGGCGAGGAGCCTCAGCTTGCGTATAACCGTGTCCTGCTCTCATCGGTTCTCGCCGGCGACGTGGCGGCGGACGACATTACGCTGCAGCCGGCAAACTGGTGGCGCGATCGCGGTGTGACGCTGCGTTACGGCAAGGCGGCCACAACAGTCGACAGCCGAGCGCGTACCGTGACACTCGCCGACGGCAAGACGCTTCCATTCGCCAAGCTGGTTTTTGCCGCAGGTTCACGCGCGGCTCGCCTGCCGATTCCCGGCGCCGATCTGGCTGGCGTGTACACGTTCCGCGATATGGCCGACGTCGCGTCGATTTCGTGCGCGGCGCGCCGCGGTGCGCGGGCGGCCGTGATTGGCGGCGGGCTCCTGGGTATCGAAGCAGCCTACGGTCTCGCTAAAGCCGGCGCGGCGGTCACGCTCATCCATCTCATGGATCGCCTGATGGAACGACAACTCGACGCTCGCGCGGCGGCGATGCTCAAGCGGGCCATTGAAGCGAAGGGCATCGAGGTGCTGCTCGACGTCGCGACAACGCGCTTGACCGGCAATGATCGCGTCGAGGCCATTGAGCTGATGGATGGCCGAACGATTGCGGCCGACATGGCCGTCGTCGCGGTCGGGATCAAACCGAATGCCGAGATCGCGAAGGCCGCTGGTCTTGCTGTCAATCGCGGCATCATCGTCGACGATCATCTCGCAACGAGTGCAGCCGGCGTGTTCGCCATCGGCGAATGCGCCGAGCATCGCGGCGTCTGCTACGGGCTGGTCGAACCCACCCATGAGCAGGCGCGTGTGCTAGCCGCACGGCTTGCAGATCGCGATGTCCGGTACGAAGGCAGCATCAACGCAACCAATCTCAAAGTCTCCGGCGTCCACGTCTTCTCTGCCGGCGACTTTCTCGGCGCCACCGGTACAGAATTGATCATCCTCGCCGATCCCGGGCTTGGGACGTACCGAAAGCTTGTCATCGCCAATGGCTGCCTCGTCGGCGCGGTGCTCTACGGCGATACGACGGATGCGCTCTGGTATCTCGACCTCATCCGCTCCGGCGCCGAGATCGATTCCTTCCGCGAAGACCTCGTGTTCGGCCGAGCGCTGGCCGATCGGAAAGCAGCCTGAGGATGGCCGCATGACGCACAATCCGCCCCCACCCAAACTGTCGGTATTGCCGGAGACGGCGCCGTTCACGCCTGAGCAGCGCGCCTGGCTCGACGGATTTTTCGCCGCCGCACTCGGCCTGACCGACCCCGGCATCACGGCGCTTTCGCCGCAAGACGCCGCGGCGCTGATGGCCGGCGCTGCCGCTTCGGCGGACGAAGTCGACGGCGCTCCCTGGCATGATCAGACGATGCCGATCAACGAGCGCATGAAGCTCGCCGAAGGCCGGCCGCTGCGGCGCCGGATGATGGCGGCCATGGGCCAGCAGGATTGCGGGCAGTGCGGGTACAATTGTCAGGACTACGCTGATGCGATCGCGCTGAGCAAGGAAACGAAGCTCAACCTGTGTGTGCCCGGCGGCAAGGAGACCCTGCGCACACTCAAATCGCTGCACGGCGAAGTTGGCTCGGCCGGCCTTGGCGCACCCGTGTTGCCGGCGACACCCGCTGCGGCGGAGCCTGCACCAAATGTTGCGGCCGGCCGCTCGCGCGACAATCCGATCTACGCGGTTTTTCACTCGCGCACATTGCTCAACAAGCCGGGCTCGGCGAAACAAACCTGGCATGTGGAATTCGACCTGTCGTCGTGCGGGCTCGATTACGTCGTCGGTGATTGCTTCGGCATTTTGCCGACCAACGATCCGGCGCTCGTCAACGCGGTGATCAAAGCGCTCGGCGTATCCGCCGACCTTCCCATCAACGGTCGTCCGCTGCGCGACGTACTGGCCGACAGCGTCGCGCTGGGATTGGCACCGGACGGCTTGTTCCAGCTTTACTCTTACGTCACTGGCGGCGAGCGACGCCTGAAAGCGAAAGCGCTTTCGTCCGGCGAGGATCCGGATGGAGACGCGGCGAACCTCGACGTGCTCGCCGCCATGGAGAAATTCGCCGGCGCGCAACCGGATCCGGAAGCTTTTGTGGAGGCACTCGAGCCGATGCAACCGCGGCTTTATTCGATTTCCTCCTCGCTCAAAAGCAATCCGGGTCGCGTCTCACTCACCGTCGATACCGTGCGTTACCAGATCGGAGCGCGTGCGCGGCTCGGCGTTGCCTCGACGTTCCTCGGCGAACGGATCGCGCCCAACGACAAGGTGAAAGTCTACGTGCAGCGGGCACAGCATTTCGCGCTGCCGGAGGATCCGGCGGCGTCGATCATCATGATTGGGCCCGGCACCGGCGTTGCTCCTTTCCGGGCATTCCTGCACGAGCGCATGGCGACGAAGGCGCCGGGGCGCAACTGGCTGTTCTTCGGCCATCAGCACCGCGACTTCGATTTTTTCTACGAGGATGAGTTTGCCGGGATGCGGTCGGCCCAAGTGCTGACGCGCCTGTCGCTCGCCTGGTCGCGCGACACGGGTGAGAAATTCTACGTGCAGGACCGCATGCGCGAAGTCGGCCGCGACCTGTGGGCCTGGCTTGCCGAGGGCGCCTACATCTACGTCTGCGGTGACGCCAAGCACATGGCCAAGGACGTCGAGCGTGCGCTCGTCGATATCGTTGCGCAATTCGGCGCGCGATCGACCGACGAAGCGGTGGCTTTCGTCGCCGATCTCAAAAAGCGCGGCCGCTATCAGCAGGATGTCTACTGAGACACCTTAAATCACCCAAGAAGCTGAAATGAACGCGCTGCCTCCGCATCCCCCCGCCGTACGCACCACGTGTCCGTATTGCGGCGTCGGCTGCGGCTTGCTCGCCATGCCGGACGGACAGGGTGGCGCAACAATTTCGGGGGACCCCACCCATCCGGCAAATTTCGGCCGATTGTGTTCGAAGGGCTCGGCGCTCGGCGAGACGCTCTCGCTCGATCAACGCCTGCTGCATCCGATGATACGGCAATCGGATGGCTCGCTTTCGCGTGTCGATTGGGACACGGCGCTCGGACGCGTGGCCGGCGGCTTGCGCGCGATCATCGATCGCGACGGGCCGGACGCTGTGGCCTTCTACCTCTCCGGGCAATTGCTCACGGAGGACTATTACGTCGCCAACAAGCTGATGAAAGGGTTCCTCGGTTCGTCGAACGTCGACACTAATTCGCGCCTATGCATGGCCTCGTCTGTAGCCGGCCACCGCCGCGCCTTTGGCGCCGACATGGTTCCCGGCACCTACCGCGATCTCGATGAAGCCGACCTCGTCGTGCTGGTCGGCTCCAATGCGGCCTGGTGCCATCCCGTCCTTTATCAACGCATGATCGCCGCCAAGCGAAACCGCGGTACCAAACTGATCGTCATCGATCCGCGGCGAACCGCGACGGCCGAGGACGCCGATTTGTTTCTTCCGATCGCGCCGGGCATGGATACCGCGCTGTTCTGCGGTCTGCTGGCAAACCTCGCCGACACGCTCGCTCTCGATTACGCGTATATCGACCGGAACACGACGGGTTTTGTCGAGGCGTTGGCGCGCGCTCGCGAAATCGCCGGCAATGCGGCAACAACCGCGCGGGCCACCGCGCTTGATCGGGCGGATGTTGCACGCTTCTTTGAACTCTTTGGTAGCACCCGTCGCGTCGTTACGGCCTTCTCGCAGGGTGTCAATCAATCCGCTCAAGGCACCGACAAGGTGAATGCGATCATCAACGTGCATCTGGCCACGGGCCGAATTGGCCGAATTGGCATGGGGCCGTTCTCGCTGACCGGCCAGCCCAACGCCATGGGCGGACGTGAGGTCGGCGAACTCGCCAATCAGCTCGCCGCCCACATGGGCTTCTCACCCACAGAAATTGACCGCGTGGGCCGCTTCTGGAACGCGCCGCGCATGGCGGCCGGCGAAGGACTGAAAGCCGTCGAGATGTTCGAAGCCATTGAACGCGGAACGATCAAGGCGTTGTGGGTGATGGCGACCAATCCGGGCGTGTCGCTACCGCGCGCCGGCGCGGTACGCGCCGCTTTGAAGCGGCTTGAGCTGTTCGTCGTCTCCGAGAACGTCATCAGCAACGACACCGTCGAGGCCGGTGCGCAGGTGCTGCTGCCGGCCGCAGCGTGGGGCGAGAAGGACGGGACCGTCACCAACTCTGAACGGCGCATCTCGCGACAGCGCGCGTTCCTGCCGCGCCCGGGCGAGGCGCAGCCCGATTGGTGGATCGTCAGCGAGGTGGCGCGTCGTCTCGGTTTCGGAGCCGCTTTCGCATACCGTGATCCGGCCGACATTTTTCGCGAACACGCCAGTCTTTCCTCCTTCGAAAACGAAGGTCAGCGCGACTTCGATATCGGCGCGCTCGCATCTCTATCGGTTGAGGCCTTCGACAATCTCGATGCCGTCATGTGGCCGGCGCGCGCGGGCGAGACGCTCAAAGAGCAGCGCTTTTTCAGCGACGGGGATTTTTTCACGAGCGACCGCCGTGGCCGCTTCATAGCGCCGCAGCGGCCTCATCCGCGCACCGCCACGAACGAGCTATTTCCGCTGCGCCTCAATACCGGTCGGGTACGCGATCAGTGGCACACAATGACCCGCACCGGAAAGAGCCCTCGCCTCGGCGCCCATTCGCCCGAACCGTGCATTGAAGTCCATCCGAGGCGATGCCAAAGCAGCGAAGCTCGCCGACGGCGGCTTCGCCAAAATAACGACACGGCATGGCAGCGCGATTCTCAAAGTCGCCGTTCAGGCCGGCCAGCAACAAGGCTCGATATTCGCACCAATCCACTGGAGCGATGCCACGGCAGCCGAGGCGCGCGTCGGCGACTTGGCCATGCCGGCAAACGACCCGTTTTCCGGTCAACCCGAGCTCAAGGCTACGCCGGCCCGGATCGAGCCCGTTGCATTTGCCTATCGCGGGTTTGCCCTGACGCGACGTGCTATCTCGCCGCCGCCCGGTACATGGTTTGCGCGCGTTGCCATTTCGGGCGGCTCAGGCCTGCTGTTCGCAACCAACGAGGCGGCGGAAGTCTGGCACGATCTTGCGAGCCGGATCATCCCCGAGGATGCGGAGATTGCCGAATACATCGATCCGCCGCGCGGGCTCACACGCATTGCCGCTTTCCGCTCCGGTCGGATCGAAGCGTGTATTTTTGTTGGTCCGGCGCATGCCCCGCCACAATGGGACGTGGTGCGGCCGTTGTTCGAGTCAGAAGCGATCACGGAGCGCGAGCGTCGTGTGCTCCTATCGGGCCGCAGCGGCGATGGGCTGGCCGAAACCGGCCCTTTGATCTGCGCCTGCTTCGGGGTGGGACTTCTCGCAATCCGCGAGGCCGTCACCAACGGCGGCGCGACGAGCGTCGCTGACATTGGGCGGACGCTGCGCGCCGGCACGAACTGCGGCTCCTGCCTGCCGGAACTGCGTGCGATCGTCGATCGCGTCACGCAACCCGCATAGCCGTCACTTGCTCTCCAGCGCTTTGCGAACCCGTGTGACCACATCGGGCGGAGTTTGGGCAACTTCAGCAACGAGTGTTTGTACTTCTTGCCCGCTCAGCGGATCGATGTCGATCTTCGCCGTTGCTGCCTCGGCGAGGAAGGCCGGATCCTTGACGGTTGCGTCGAACGCGCTCCGCAGCGCCTCGACCCGATCGGCCGGCACGCCCGGCGGCACGAAATACGGCCTGCCGAATTCGAGTCGCGCCACCATGAGCTTTACCGCTGCGCGATCAGCGTCGTTCGTCAGATAATCGAAAATGAGAGGCACGTCGGCAAGTTCGGACTGCCTCTTGAGGCCCCATTGCACCAGCAGGCGTATTTTCTTTTCGGCGAGCCAATTGGAATTGAGCGCCTTGAGCGTCGACCAATTGGCAATCGTGCCTTGCACTTCGCCGCGTTCGAGCGCGAGATGAATTTTAGGCGTGCTTTCGTAACCGTTAATGACCTTGAATTTGTAGCCGAGCAGATTGTTGAGCAGCACCGGATAATCATATTGCGTCGAGCCCGGAGCTTGCGCGCCCATCACGAGCTCGGTGGTTTTCACCTGGTCGAGCTTATCGATCGGCACCGTATGCCAGACGTACATGACCTGCGTTTCGCGGTTGGTGCTGCCGATATAGGAAAGTTTGGAGGCGTCGAAGCGCGCGGTTTGCGGTGACAGAAGCGGCATCGTCGGTGTGCCGTTGAACGGCGCGCCGATGACCGTCCCGTCGAAGGGGCCGTTGGCGTTGAGCGAATTGGTCATGGTCAACCCGCCGGCGCCGGGCTGGTTTTGCACGATGATCGTGGGATTGCCGGGAAGGTGCGAACCCATGTGACGCGCGAGCACGCGAGCGGTGATATCGTAACCGGAGCCGACGCCCGTCCCGACGACGATGCGTACGGTCTTGCCCTTGAAGAAGGTCGCCGCATCCTCCTGCGCATTCGCCGGCGCGCAAATGAGAAGCGCGAGAAGGGAAAGCAAAAATTTGTTCACTGTTTTTCCTCCCAACTTTCGTCTGACGCGATCGCTTTATCTCATTCCGAGAGCGAGGCGACCGCTGGAATTTCGTCACCACAGGCGTGGCAAATCGCTGCGGGGACGACAGCTGCGGCGCAGTCCCGGAATGACGGAGCACGTTACGCCGCCCGGCGCGCCTCCTCCGGGTCGAGCGGCAGTTTGACCGGCTGTTTGAGTTTCGCCGACAAATCGAGTGCTTTGGTCAGCATTAGCCGATTATGCGCCTCGGCGGCGGTAGCCGCTTGCGTCGGCAGACCAAGCGAGACGCGGTTCAGCCAGGAATCGGTCTCTTCGCGCATCGGGCCGCGCAATTCACCGAGCGCCATGTCGCCGGGCGGATAAGACCCGAGAAAGTCGACTAGGCGGCTTTGATCGGGTGCATAGCCTTCACTTTGCGGCTTGGACACCGCTAGCACCATGTCGCGATGCGTATCGTCGATGGTCAGTACGCCGTGCGTACCGTTGATGCCGACTTCAAGGCTATAGACGGCGCCCGGCCACGTCACCGGGAGCGCCCAGGAAATGTTGAGGTGATAGACGGTGCCGTCCGCGCACATGATCATGCCGGCGGTGGCGTCGATGCCCTGGTAGAGCGGCCCCAAGACCTTGTCGACCGAGCGCGCGTAGCATTCGACCGGCTGCTTCTCTTCCAGATACCACATGACGATGTCGAGGGCGTGGGTCCCGGAGATCACCATGGGTGAGATCGTGGCCGGATCGTTGGTGCGCTTGTAATTGTCGATGGCGACAAGCCGGTTCATGAATGCGCGCGAGGTCACAAGCGTAACGTCCCCGAGCGCACCGCTTCTCACCTTCTCCTTGCCGGCAAGCCACTTGCGCCGGAAGCGTTGAGTGTAGCCGACGACCGCGTCGAGCTTGGCGTCGGTGATTGCCTTCAGCACGCGCGCGGATTGGCCAAGGTCGGTCGCGAGCGGTTTCTCGATCAGCATCGGCACGCCGCGCTCGACCGCCGCCATGATGGGATCGACGTGGAGATGCTCATCGGTGGCAATGATGGCGCAAGTGACCTCCGGCCGCGCCAAAAGTTCGCGATGGTTCGTCGTGACGAAATCGGCGCCAATACGCGCCGCAACATCGCCGCCACGGTTGTGGTTGAGTTCGGCGATGCCGATCCATTCGACCGAGGGATGACGCGCCGCGACCTCGCCGCGGAACAGGCCGACGCGGCCCGCGCCGATAATGGCAAGACCAATACCCTTGGCGTTTTTCTTCATACGTTCAATCCCGCGCGGTTTTTCTGCTTGAGCTCGGCGATACCTGAGATCGTCTCGTTGGTGAGCGGCAGGTCGATCGGCTCGTTGCGGTCGGCAGACAGATCGGCCGCGCTGTAGGTTTCCATCACCCGGCGCGCACTTTCCGGGGTCACCATCACCGCCGTGTCGCGGATGCAGGCCTCCAGAAAATGAATCGTCTCCGGCCCGATTCCGCCGGCAAACACGTGATCGACCCACTCGCCCGGCATGGTGGACATCGGAAATTCCTGGCCGCGCTTGGCGGTATTGAGCCAGTTGTCGCGCTGGGTATCGTCGAGTGTCAGCGCCCCCTCGGTGCCGGTGATCTCGATCCAGGTCGAGCAGTAGTTCGGATAGCTCGGCGGGAAATTCCAGCCGCCGCCGATCATCACCACCACGCCGTTATCCATCGTGACGGTGGTGAACATGATGTCGTGCGAGCCGTTCACCGGCTTCATGTAGCCGTAGGCGCCCTGGCTATAAACGCGCACCGGCTTCGCCGGCTCCAAGAGCCAGAACACGAAATCGAGATCGTGGGTCGATTCCATGACCACCGGCGACAGGCGCACGCGGCTCGCGATCTTCTTGCCGAGTTCGCGCGAGAGGTGACGACTGACCAGCACCGACACGACATTGCCGAGCGTTCCGTCGGTGATCTTCTTCTTGGCGAACGCGACTTTCGGATTGAACCGCTGCGAGTAACCGATGGTGAATTTGAGATTGTTGCGTCTCGATAACTGGATCAGTTCGTCGGCTTCCCACAATTCGAGGGCGATCGGCTTTTCCAGCATGACATTCTTGCCGGCCTTCAAACAATCGCGCGCGATCGGATAGTGATTCGCTTCCGGGGTGGTCGACACGTAGACCACGGAGATTTTTTCGTTCCTGATGATGTCATTGTAGTCGAGCGTTGCGCTCGCCGGCTTGTAAAGGTTCTTCACTTCGGCGAGCCGATCCGGCTTGATATCGCAGAGGTGCAATTTGTCGACCAGCGCGGTGCGCGAGAGCGTTTCCGCGCGCAAGCCGCCGATCCATCCGACACCGATGACCCCCGCTTCGACCGTCTTCACCAGGTATTACCTCTTTGATTGCGACGCTTAAAGATTTGGCGGGATCACCCCTACAGCCAAATGCACGGTGGGCAAAGGCGTGTCACGCCCTTGCCCACCAACGACACATCATCGGCGATGCGATGATGAAATCACGCCCGCGTCAACGCCGCCTTTACCCGCTCCGGGGTAAATGGCACCCGGCGTATGCGCACGCCGGTGGCGTCGAAAATGGCGTTGGCGATCGCCGCCGCCATCGGACGGCTTGACGGTTCGCCCGCGCCGGATGGCGCAATCTCCGGATGGTTTATCAGCACCACGTCGACTTGCGCCGGCGTCTCGGTGATGTCGAGGATCGGATAGGTCTGCCAATCCACGCTGGTCACCGCCTTGTTGTCGAACTTGACCTCCTCCACGAGCGTGCGGCTCATGCCGTGGATGACGTTGCCTTCGATGGTATATTTCAGGCCATCGGGATTGATGATCTGACCGCAATCGTGGGCGACCGTAAACTTGCGTCCCCAAACCTTTCCGCTCGCGCGATCGACATCGACCTCCGCAACGATTGCGACACGGGTCGGACCGCGCTGGCAATAGGCGATACCGCGACCGCTCAAGGTTTCGCCGCTCTGATCGCGACGCGGCGACGGCCGCGTCTGCCAGCCCGCCTTCTCGGCCGCTGCCTTGATGAGGGCGATGTCCCGCGGGTCCTTGACGTAGCGCAGCCGGAACTCGACCGGGTCCATGTTGAGCCCTGCCGCCACCTCATCCATGAACGACTCGCTGGCGAAGTGGATCTGCGGCCCAACCGGATCGCGCAAATGTGCGGTGCGCAGCGGCGAGGCGCGGTCGAGCAGCGGCGCGATCGTCTCCCACGCCGTGCGCTTGTTCGCGAACGCATAGGACTCCGCAGGCACTCCAAAACCGTCGCCGGACTTCAGCGGTATATCGAGAAGTTGACCGGCGATCGTATCCCAGGGTTTGCTTTCGTTGGTATTGACGTCGACCCGTGAGAATCCCTTGCTCGTATATTCGTAGGCGACCACGTTGCCGGAGGCGTCGATCGCAGCGCGGGCGCGATGGATCGAAGCCGGACCCTTCGGATCCCAGCCGGTACCTTGATCGCGCATGTACTGCACGCGCACCGGCTTGCCGACGGCACGAGCCAGCACGGCGGCCTCGATGCAGGCGTCACCGGCATCGTTGCGGCCGTAGGCGCCGGCGCCCGCCATCGAGACGCCGTGGACCTTATCGGGCGACACGCCCAGGATCGCCGCTACACCGTCGCGGCAAAAATGCGGCTTGGGCGAGCCGGTCCACACCGTCACCTGATCGCCCTTGATTTCGACGACGCCGCAGCCAGGCCCCATGCTGGAATGGGACTGGAACGGCCATTCGTATTCGGCCTCGATGACGCGCGTTGCGTTCTTGAAGGCGTCGTCGACGTTACCGACCTCCTTGCCGCCGATCTCCCGCTTGCGCACCGGCGCCGAACGGATGTGGTCGTAAAGCGCGTCCTGGTTGGGGAACGGCGGAGCCGCGTTCGACCATTCGACTTTGAGCTTGCGCGATGCCTGGATGGCACCCCATTCGGTGTCGGCGATGACGCCGAGGAAGCGCTTTTCCAACACCACCTTGGCACCGGGAATGTCCTTTATCGAGCTTTCATCGACGCTGACCGGTACCGCGGCAGCGACCGGCGGACGGATGACCCGGCCGTGGACCATGCCCGGAACCTTGACGTCGACGACGTAGTCCTCCTGGCAAAAGACTTTCGGCGCAATGTCGAGACGTTTGATCGGCTGGCCGACAATCTTGTGGTCCTTGGGATCTTTCGGCTTCGCTTTACCTGGTGCGTAAAGCGGGTTGCCTACTTTGCCATTCCAATCGAGCTGGACGTTGAAGTAGCGCCCGCCGATGAGCTCGGCGTAGCTCACCTTCTTGGTCGAGTCGTTGACGACATGAACCACACCATCGGTGACGGTGAGCTGGGTCGAGGGAACCCCGAGTTTGTCGGCGGCCATCTCGACCAATACACGCCGCCCTTCCGCGGCGGCCACGCGCATCTGTTTGCCGCCGTCCTGGATGCCGGTCGAACCCGATGCACCACCCTGATTGACGCTCATGGCGGTGTCGCCCATGAACACTTTGACGCTCTGGAACGGGACGTCGAGTTCTTCCGCCACGATCTGACCGATGGCGGTGTAAAGGCCCTGCGCCATGTCGGTCTTGCCAAAGAATGCCGACACTGAGCCGTCCGAATTCACGGCGATGTAGGATGACAGCTCGTTGGGCACGACCGGAGGCCGCGTGCCTTGCATCAAGGCGTCGTTGGCGGCGAGCACGGTGTCGAACGTGACCGGCATGCCGATCGAGACGACCACTGCGCCAGCGGTTTTGAGCAGGGCGCGGCGCGAAAAGGTTGCGGTCTTATCCATCTTTGTCATGGCGTGCTCCCTCAACCCATCATCGTTGCCGCGCGCTTGACCGCGCGCAGAATAGAAAGATGCGTACCGCAGCGGCACTTGAGGCCTTGCAGCGCAGTGCGGATTTCTGCGTCGGTCGGTTTCTTCTTGTCTCGGAGAAACGCGGCCGCCGTCATGATCCAGCCGTTGATGCAATAGCCGCATTGCGGCACCTGCTCTTCGACGTAGGCGGTTTGCAGCGGGTGCGGCTTTTCCGGCGTGCCCAGGCCGGACAGCGTCACAACCTTGCTATTGCCCACGGCCGACAGCGGCGTGACGCAGGAGCGGGTCGGCTGTCCGTCAAGATGCACGGTGCAGGCACCGCATTGGGCAAGCCCACAACCGAAACGCGGGTTGTTGAGCCCGATATCGTTGCGCAAGGCATAAAGGAGCGGCATGTCCTCGTCGGCTTCGACGGTGTGGACCTGACCGTTGACGTTCAGTGTGAACTTCCGGTTCATGGGACGGCGTCCTCCGTAAGCGTGGCGGCAATTTTGGCGGCGCCTGAGCGTTGATTCGCTGGGTGCGTCCCGCTGCCGCAGCAACCGCGGACGCGGAGACTATTCCGAAAATGGCAGCAGGGGAACATGCTTCCGGACGACATTTCCGCTATGTTCGGCCGACTATCAAAAACAACGGGAGGATGGTTCCGTGAGAAAAGCATTCGCGTGTTTTTTTGTGCTGCTGCTGTCGGCGGCGTTTGCCTCCTCGGCCTCCGCGCAATCGTCGAAGCCTTGGCGGCACGGCGTCATCCAGCCCAAGAGCGATTCCGGCATTTTGCTGATGGCGGCACGGCGGGGCTTCTTCAAAAAAATGGGCCTCGACGTCGAGATTGTCCCCATCAAGGACGATGAGGTCCTGCTGAAGGCGACCATAGCGGGCGACCTTGACAGCTTCGAGGGCGGGCCGAGCGGCGCCTTGGTCGCAGCAGCGCACGGGGCTGACATCAAGGTGATCGGCTGCAGCTGGCTGATCGTGCCGCATGGCGTCTTTGTCCATGACGACATCACGTCGATGGATCAGCTTAAGGGTAAGACGATCGCGATTTCGTCGCCCGGTGCCTTTCCGGATATCTTCGCCAGAGGCGCGCTGGCCCATTTCAATATTCCCGCCGATAGCGTGAAGTTCGCGAGCCTCGGTGGCGATCTCGATCGCTATAAGGCGTTGGTGGCACATGTAGTCGATGCCGCCATCGTCTCCGGCGAATACACACCCATTGCCGCAAAGGAACACATCAAGATGTTGGTTTCCGCGCAGCAGGCACTGCCCCAGTTCGTTCGCATGTGCTTGCATGCGACCGGCAAGAACCTCGCGGCGCGGCCCGATGACGCCGCCAAGTTTCTGGCGGGTGAAATGCTGGGGCTGCGCTATGCCGCCGCGCACAAGGACGAAGCCATGAAGGTTTCGCAGGAAGTCGCCGACATTAAACCCGACGATCCGCGTCCATCGTTTATTTACGACCTCGCCATGGAGCAGCACGCCATCGGCACCGACGTGCCAATTCCCATGGACAAGTTCGAATGGCTGAATAACCAGTTGGTGACCGTCGGCAGCTTGCCGAAGCCGATGGACCTGTCGAAGGTGCTTGACCCCAAACCCCGTGAGGATGCGCTTAAGCTCATCGCGCAGATGCATTGAGGCTTTGCGACGGCCTGGGGCGGGACCCGCCCAGGCCCATAACAAGTGGCCCACGACCTGTGGCGGTATGGCTAAGCCGCCATGCCATGCCGCGAGAGCGTCATTCCCAAATCTGACGTCTAGGAACCGCGCAACGGCGCGAGATTTGCTTGGCGAAGATTTGTGGGATTCAGACAGGATCGCAATAAATGACCAAAAGCCCGTTGACCGCGCGGAGGCGCTTTGACGCTTTCGCGCGACTTGCCGTTATTATAACCGCGCTTACCCTCGCCGTCACAGGCAGTCGAGCGTCAGCCCAAACAGCGAAGCCGTGGCGCCACGTGATTATTCAGCCGAAGAGCGACGCCGGCATACTCCTGATGCCGTTCAAGCGCGGCTTTGCTGATAAGGTCGGGCTGCCGGTCGAACTGATATCGGTCAAGGATGACGAACTCGCACTCAAAGCCGTGCTTTCCGGTGCGGCCGACAGTTACGAAGGCGGCCCGGCCGCAGCGATCCTTGCTGATGCGCACGGTGCCGACGTCAAGGTGATTGGCTGCACGTGGATCACGGTACCACACGGCATTTTCGTTCATAACGACATCACGTCGATGGATCAGCTCAAGGGAAAATCCATCGCAGTTGCGGCGCCGGGTTCATTCCCCGACATCTTTGCGCGCGGCGCGCTGGCGAAATTCAACATCCCCGTCAGCGAGGTCAATCTGGCGAGCCTCGGCGGCGATCTCGACCGCTACCGAGCGCTGACGGCACGCGTTGTCGATGCAGCGGTCGTCTCGGGCGAAGTCACGCCGATAGCGGAAAAGCAAGGCATCAAGATGCTGGTGTCCGCAAAGGAGGCGCTCCCGGAATTCCCTCGCATGTGCCTGCACGTGAGCGCAAAAACAATCGCCGCACGACCGGACGACACCGCCAAATTCATCGCTGCCGAGATGCTTGGCCTGCGCTACGCCATGGCGCATAAGGACGATGTGGTGAAGGTCACGCAGGAAGCGACCGGCTTTAAGCCAGACGACCCGCGGCCGGCATTCATGTACGATCTCGCCGTTAAGGAAGCCGCAGATCGGAACAGACGTGCCTATTCCGTTGGACAAGCTCGAGTGGCTGCAGAACCAGTTGGTCACTGTAGGAAGCTTGGCGAAGGCGGGGGATATTTCTCGCATCATTGACCCAAAGCCGCGCGAGCAGGCGCTCGAACTGGCGGCGAAGTTGAACTGAATGTCGCGGCCAAAGTTCTCGAGTATCTGCTACGATTGAGATGTTATGGGTGAAGTAAGCCTGATTGACGTTTCCAAGCGCTTTACGCTGCGCATCGAAGGTAGCGAGCACACCGTGCAGGCGCTCGATCGGCTGACCTTCACCGTGCGCGACGGTGAGGTCGTGGCGCTGATCGGACCGTCCGGCTGCGGCAAGACCACGGCATTGCGGATCGCGATGGGTCTCGAGACCGCCAGCGCGGGCCGCGTGACCGTCGATGGCACGCAGGTTCACGGCTGCGGCTACGACCGCGGCATGGTGTTCCAGCACGCCGAGTTGCTGCCGTGGCTGACGGCTCTCAAGAACGTCGAATTCGGTCTCGAAATGAAGGGTATGCGCGGTGCCACCCTACGCGACACCGCAATGCGCTACTTGAAACTCGTCGGCTTGGGAGAATTGATGAACCGGCGGCCCTACCAGCTTTCGGGCGGCATGCAGCAACGGGTCGGCATTGCTCGCGCGCTCGCGATTGATCCGAAAGTCCTGCTCATGGACGAGCCGTTCGGTGCGCTGGATGCGCAGACTCGTGAGACGTTACAGGGCGAATTGCTGGAGATCCACGCCCGGACAAAAAAGACGATCCTGTTCGTGACCCATGACCTCGACGAGGCCGTATTGCTGGCCGATCGGGTGGTGGTGATGCAGCACGGGCGCCTCCAGGAGATTGTTACTGTGCCGCTGCCGCGCCCGCGCGACGATCTTGCAAAAATTCGCGGATCGGACGAGTTTGCCCAAACGCGCTATCATATCTGGCAGGCGCTGCATGCCGGCGCGCAGCCAGTGCATTGAGGGCCGAGATGGTCGACATTGCGGATCGTCAGACCACGGCGGATGACACCGACGAGGTGGTGCGCAGCAAACGCGGCGTACCGCGCTGGGCCGTTACGGTCGGGACGCTCGTCGTGTTCCTGGCGTTCTGGGAATATTTCGGCCGCGATGTGAATCCGATTTTCGGCTCGTATCCAAGCGCGATCTTTGACGCTTTCGTCGATCTCGTGCGCAACGGCAAGCTTGGCGTCGCGCTGTGGCAGAGCGTGCAGCCATTCATTGTCGGTTACGGGCTCGCGATCGCCATCGGCGTGCCGCTCGGCCTGGTAATCGGACGGTTCTGGATGGCGGAGGCGGCGCTCGGTCTTCTTGTCACCGGCGGTTACGCCATGCCGTTGGTGGCCCTGGTGCCGCTTTTGATTTTGTGGTTCGGCCTCGGCTTTGCGGTCAAGGCTGCGATCATCTTTCTGATGGCGCTGTTCCCGATTTGCATCAACACTTGGCTCGGCGTGAAATCGGTTCCCAAGTCGCTGATCGAAGTCGGCAAATCATTGGTGGCTTCCGATGCCGTCATCCTCCGCCGCATCGTGCTGCCGGCGACACTACCCTACATCATGGCCGGCATCCGGCTTGCGGTCGGACGCGCCGTGGTTGGGATGGTGATCGCGGAATTCTTCACAACAATTTCCGGATTGGGCGCGATCATCATCAACTCAGCCAACAACTTCGACACCGCAACCATGTTCGTGCCGATCATCGTGCTGATGGTTCTCGCGGTCGGACTCAATTCAGTGATCGGCTGGTGCGAGCGCGTCATCGCGCCCTGGCAAGCGGAAATCGCCGGTCGGGATCAGGGCTAGCCGCCACCATGGAAGATCGGCACGCTACCCATCCGAACGCCCACGAGGTCGAATACTGGAATAGCGCCGCCGCGCGGCCATGGGCTGAACGGCACGAGCGTATCGACCGCATGTTTGCTGGCGTGACCCAACAGGTGCTGGACGCCGCCGCACCTCGACCGGGAGAAAGAGTGATCGATATGGGCTGCGGCAGCGGAACGACGGTGCTCGAATTGGCGGCGCGTGTCGGCCCCGGCGGATCCGTGTTGGGCGCCGACATCTCCAAACAGTCCCTGGAACGGGCTCGTGAACGCATAACCGCTTCCGGCGTACGCCACGCGGAGGTGATGCTGGCCGATGTATCGACCCACGCATTCGCGGCGAACAGCTTTGATCTGGCGTTCTCGCGTTTCGGC
The DNA here is from genome assembly GCA_963759705.1 of uncultured Alphaproteobacteria bacterium. Lineage (GTDB taxonomy): Bacteria > Pseudomonadota > Alphaproteobacteria > Rhizobiales > Xanthobacteraceae > BOG-931. The sequence continues at coordinate 502,251 of CAVXAK010000017.1, read as the reverse complement.
GTGATGTTCTTCGCCGACCCGACGGCGGCTTTCTTGAACGTGCGCAAAGCCATGAAGCCCGGCGGGCGTCTTGCTTTTGCGGTGTTCCGTACTGCGCGTGAAAATGTTTGGGTCACCGCACAAATGGCCGCGGTCCGTCACCTGTTTCCACCTCCGTCACCCCCGGGACCAGACGAGCCCGGACAGTTCTCGTGGGCCGATCCGACACGGGTGCATCGCATTCTCGAAGGAGCCGGCTTTCATGACGTGTCATTGACGCCGCTTGATCCTCTGATCCGGCTGGCCGAACCGGGCGCTGCGGCCGAAGCGGCGGACTTCGCTATGATTCTCGGTCCGGCGGTGCGCGCCATGTTGAACACACCGACGGTGCCACGCGAAGCCGTGCGTTCAAGTCTGGAAGCATTTTTCCAGAGTCATGACGGTCCGGAGGGCGTCGTGCTGCCCGGCGCCTTATGGATCGTCCGGGCGCGGACCTGACCGGTTCGCGACGTTCTATCGATTTCGACGCCGATCAGGACCACAGCGCCTTGCTTGCAAGGCGTGCACCCTCAACAAGACTTTCAAATTTGGCCCACACGATCTCAGGTTCGATCTCAGGCGGCTTGTCGGTATAGATCGTTGATGCGAAGCCACAATCGGCGCTGGCGATCACCCTCTCGCGGCCAACGACCTTTGCCAGACGCGTGATCCGTTGCGCCACGAGTTCGGGATGTTCGACGACCACGGCGGCCTGCGTGATGCAGCCAGGCAGCAGCACCTTGTCGTCTGGAAGTTTCACGCTCTGCCACACCGCCCATTCATGTTCGTGACGAGGATTCGCCATTTCGAATGAATAATAGTTGGCGCGTATCGTAACGATGAGGTCGGCGAGGTGCTTGAGTTCGAAATCGCTGGTGCGCGGGCCGATATTGATGCCGTAACACGTATGATGACGGATACGGTCCGGCGGAATGTTGCGCAGAGCGTGGTTGAGAATCTCGATGCGTCTGCGGGCCCACGTTCGCGCATCCTCCGTCGTTTCCTCGGGCGACAGCATGTAGTGCATCGCGAGCCGGGGATCGTCGATCTGAACCATGAATCCGGCGTTGACGATACCCTCGTATTCCTCGCGCAGAGCCTCGGCGACCGCGAGCAGATGTTCCTCCTCGCTTTTGTAGAACCTGTTTTCCATCGTGCCGGCACAACTCGACGGCGACACCGACGGAATAAAGGTATCAACGGGAGTGCTGCCTTTGAGCGCGGCTTTGAAATTGCCGATGTCTTCGGCCAATTGCTTCTGGCCGGCATAACGGATCGGACCGGTGCAGGCGAGCCTGGCCCGTTGCGAGCCGAATGAGCGCCGTCTTTGTAAAAGCTTGGAAACGCCATGTTCTCGCGTGTCCGGCGTTCCCCAGGCGCGGGCTTGATCGGTTCCAGCCCCGTCAGCCGATCGGAAATGTAGTGCTGAAAACTGGTCTTCGATTGTTCGCCGTCGCTGACGACATCGATCCCGATCGTGAGCTGCTGACGGACGACCTCCGCGACCGCCTCCGTTGTTTCACGCGCGAGATCATTTGGGTCGTAGGGTTGTTTTGTGAGGCGCGCCAACAAAAGTTCAGACAGCGAATGTCGTCGTGGGAAACTGCCCACGCTGGTCGTGACGATGCGGCGGCGGCACTCCTCGATGAGACTCATTTGGCTTCCTTGGACCTTTTTCGGCACGACGCTACTCATTGCGCCTGAAGATCAGATAATGCAGAAGCCGAAGTTGCGGGCAAGTAGCGCGAAGAATTTTAGCTCGTCGCGAGGGCCTGGATTGCCGCGAACAAAGCCTTGACGTTGCATTCCGCGATATTTCGGGTGATGAAGACGACGCGGCTGTTGCGATTTTGGTCCGGCCAGGATTTCGAGTTCCACCGGTGGATGCGCGAGGTGCTGGACGTATTGGACGACGACCGGGCCGCGACATCCGGAGACATTGAGCAGACCCTTCACCCGCAGGAGGTCGGCGCCGCGCAGTGCGATCAGCGTCTCCATGGCGCGCGAAAACGTCAGCCATTCGATCGGCTCGGATTGCTCGATTACAAAACTCGCAATGCCGTCGCTGTGCTCGGCCTCGGCGACAAAGCCGCTGCGGCCACCGGCGGCCGGATCGATCACGCGGTGCGGATCGAGCGCACCACCGACGGCGATATCGATCGCAGCGCGTGGATTGAGCTGTTGCAGCCGCCGCGTCACGCGCTCGACGATCGGCGGCCCTGCAAGATCACTTTTCGAGATCACGAGACGGTCGGCAAGGATCACCTGCTTGCGGGCTTCGGTGGCCGAATCGAGCGTCCGTTCTCCCGTCACGGCGTCGACCACGGTGAGGACCACGTCGATGTGAAACTCGCCGCCAAGGGCGCGATCAGTGGAAAAAGTCTGAAGGATCGGTCCTGGATCGGCGAGACCACTCGTTTCAATCACGACCCGACTGAACGGCGGCACGCTGCCGCGTTCGCGGTCGAAGATCAGCCGACGCAATGCCGCCTGCAGGTCAGTACGAGTGATGCAGCAGACGCAGCCGTTGCCGAGGAGCACGGTTTCGTCGGCGCTGTTGCGCACCAAGGCGTCGTCAATCCCGATGGCGCCGAATTCGTTGACGATCACAGCCGTACCTTCGCCCTCCGGCGAGGCGAGGAAACGGCGCAACAATGTGGTCTTTCCGGCGCCGAGAAATCCGGTGACGATCGTCACCGGGATGCGCGCGCCGCGCTCGCGCTTGAGCCTTCGCCCGAAGGGGCTGGCCTCACGCGAGGGAAAAAGATCAAGCATTGATGAAGCACCCTGTCGTCATGGCCGGGCTTGTCCCACGGCTGTCCGGTTTAATTTTAATGGACGCGGCACATGGCATGGATTCTTCTGCGTTTTGACGTTTTGCCGACGATCAAGACAGCGGAAGGAAGCCACGCCATGCGGCATCACAATACAGTATTCCATGCGGTCCTGAAGCTTGTGCCGTGGCACGTGTTGGATCGTCTTGTGGAGAGGGCGAAGGCCAACAAGAAGGTGCGTCGGCTGACGACGCAGGAACAATTTATCGCCTTGCTGTATGCGCAATTGGCCGGCAGTGAGAGCTTAAGGGCGATCGAAGCCGGCTTGGCGAGCCACGCCAGCAAACTCTATCATCTCGGTGGTTGCGAAGTGTCGCGCTCGACACTGTCCGATGCCAATGCACAGCGACCCTGCACGGTATTCACGGCTCTTTTGGCCGAGCTGATGAGCCGCTGTGAACGCGGGCTGGGCCAGCAGATTGCGGATGCCGCATATCTGATCGATTCCACCGGCTTCCGACTGAGCGCGTTGAGCGCCGACTGGGCCCGGTTCTGTGCTGGTGTATCGGGGACCAAGCTGCATATTGTTTATAATCCGGACAGCGCGTGTCCGAGCTTCGCCGAGCTCACGCCCGCCAATGTCAACGACATCACCGTGGCCAAGACGATGCCGATCCGGCCGGGCGCCACATACGTGTTCGACCTGGGCTATTACGACTATGGCTTCTGGGCCAAACTTGATGCCGCCGGCTGCCGCATCGTCACTCGTCTGAAGGTCAATACTGCGCTTTCGGTGGTGGCCGAGAATTGCCTGCCGGAGCATTCCGGCTATTTAACCTAAGCGAGGGCTACAGCCGTGGATTTGTTCCGGCCATGACGTAGGATGATCAGAAATCCATCTCAAGGATATAGAGACCGCCGACATGACGATCGACAGTGTAGACGATCGCACGTTCATCGACGAACACGTCGTTCATCTGAATGGTGCCGGTTGGGGCACCCGCAGGCGCCGGCGGCATGAAGATGCCGACCTCTTTCGGCTGATAAGGATTGGAAATGTCGTAGGCGCGCAGGCCGCCGTTGAAAAAGGTCCCCAGCACGATCTGATCGGAATGCCAGCAGGTCGGTAGCGGCGTGTTCTCGTGAATGTTGTGAGCACCGAACCGCCCAGCCTGCGCGTAGACCTTGTGATCGGGCAACGGGCACGTCGCAATCGGCACCAGATTGGTTTCCTCGCGGGCGTCGAGCACCCAGATGAGCTTCGGCCAATCCGCGCAATTGTTTTCGGTCGACTCGTCGGTCACCAGCATGAGCCCGCGATCGAATAACGGCACGACGGTGTGCATAAAACCCGTATAGGGAGGCGAGTTGGTCCAATGCGAGACCTTCTTCGGATTCGCCTTGTCGGAGATATCGAGGACGAACATGCCACCGTCGATATAGGCGAGGTAGCAGCGGTCCGGCCGTTGCGGATAGACGTTGGTGTTGTGGGCGCGATAGCCCTTGTCGATCTGGTGCCGTGTCGGCGGCATGACATTATCGCCCTGCCGCGTGCCAGGCATCCACCAGCGGCCAACCTCGACGGGCTTGGATGGATTGCGCACGTCGACGCAGCGATAGAACTGATCATCGGACGGATTGGTCGGAACGAAATCGCGCGACCCCGAAGCGCAGTGGACGTATTCACCGTCACAGAACCAAAGCTGATGCACGCCGCGCGAGTGCGGCCCCGAGCAATCGAAGAACGAAATCGACTTCGGATTTTCCGGCTTCGATATGTCGAACAGCTCGAAACCCGCCGGCTGCAGGTCCTTTTTCGACGTCTGATAGGCGACCGCCATCATGTTTCCGCAGGTCTCGAGCGAATTCGAACGCATGTTGGCGTGCGGCAGATCGGTCTGGCAGACGACCTTCGGCTTACGCGGATCGGAGACGTCGACGGCGGTAAAATTCTTCGGCGCGCTTTCGTGCGCCAACCAAATGATCCGCCGTCCGTCCGGGGCGATCTGAACCGACATGCCTTCGCCCATGCCGCCAAAACCCGCCAGCGTATCGTGAGCCAAGAGCTTGAAATTCCAGGTGATTGGTTGATAGCCCTGGGTCAACGGGTTTTGGTCCGTAGCAGCCATTCTCTAAGTCTCCTGTTGGGAATTTTTCGGTTTTCGGCGGGAGCGAGCTTTGCGATATTACGCCCCCGCGCGAGCGCGTTCCATAAGATCGGGCCGCAGCGCCTTGCTCCAATCCGGGATGGCTTTGATCTTCTTATCCTGCAAGAGAATCTCCGCCTGTTGCTGCATGTAGGGCGTGAGGTTGCCTGGAAAGCCCGGGTCGACCTCGACACGCGACAGCGCCGTCGCGAACGTATCGGGCGACATCTTGTAGCCCTTACTGGTGTAAAATGAATAGATGACGTCGTCGACTTTCTTTGGATTTTCCTTGAAGTCGCGAGCCACGTCGAGCCACGCCTTGAGATAAGCCACGACGGTATCGGGGCTCTTCTCGACGAACTCGGGGGTCGCCGCCATGAAAACCGGCATGGGATCGACGCCCGAGAAATCCATGAGATCGCTGCCAATGCCGTCGGCAACCGCAATGACATTATAAGGCTCGACGTTGACCATGGCGTCGACCGTCTTGGCCGCGAGTGCCGCCACCATGTCGTTCACGTCCATGCGGACTTCCTGATAGTCGCCCTTATGCAGCCCATGCTGCGGCATGATGGTATCGACGAAGACGTTCCCAATTGAGGAGCCGGTCTGATTGGCGATCTTGCGGCCGCGCAGCTCTTCGACCTTGGTGATGTTCAAGTCCTTGCGCGTCGTGATGCGCGCCGTCTTGCCGACATGCTCGATCAGCGCGATCGCGACCAGACCACCTTTGGCGTTGCCGATAATGAAGGATTGGCCGGCATAGGTGCCGAGGTCCACTTGGCGGGCCACCATCTGCTGCATGGTGAGGTTGCCGGACGGTACGGCAAACTCCTGGAAGGCCAACCCATGCTTCTCGAGATAGCCGGATTTCATGAGGTAATAGGTCGGCATGCCCCAGATGTTCGTCTGATAGCCCTGCCGGATGGTCTCCAGCGCCGCCGCGCGACGCGTCGAGCCAAATCCCATCGCCAAAGCGCCGGCACCAGCCACGGTGAGGCACTGCCGTCGAGTGATTGCAGATTGTTTCCTCATTGGTCGTCCTCCATGCTGCCGATAGTCTTCAAACTTGCGACGTTGCTTATTCGCTTATTCCTGCTGCATGCCGAATTCTTGAATACTCGCCGACACGTCGTCCAGCGTCTTTTTGATGACCGTACCGAGTTCTTCCGGCGTGGAAGAAATCGCAATCGAGCCACCGTTCTCGATTATAGTGTGATAGTCCGCGCTGGCGACGATTGGGGCAATGTTATCGTGCAGTTTCTTGATGATCGGCTGCGGGGTGCCGGCGGCAGCGCAAATACCAAGCCAACCGAACCTGACAAAATCTATGCCCTCATCTTTGAGCGTGGGAACCTCCGAAAGGCCCTTGAGGCGCTCCGGACTTGTTGTAGCCAGTATCTTGAGTTGCTTGCTCCGATATTGCGGCACAATTGCCAGCGTCGGTGAAACGTAAGATCCCACGCGACCGGCCATGAGTTCTTGCACGACTTGAATTCCGCCGCGAAACGGAATGCGATTCATCGTGATGCCGGTGAGCTTTTCCAGTTGCCGCGCCATGATCTCCTGCGCCGACCCGGTGCCGACCGTGGCGTAGGTGACATCGCCCGGATGGGCCTTCGCGTACGAAATGAAAGAATGAAAGTTTTCGGCCGGTATCTCATTCGACAGAGCGAGGCCGTAATAGTATTCGGCGATCAATGAGACGGGTGCGATATCGCTGAGCTTGTAACCAGCATTGCGGTACACCGCAGTATTGATCGCATCGAAATGCGTGCACAAAAGGAGCGTATAGCCGTCCGCCGGCTGCGCGATCACATCGCGGGTCGCCACTATTCCTCCCGCGGCCGGCTTGTTCTCGACCACGACGGGCTGCCCGATCGCTTTACTGAGCCTGTCGGCAATGAAGCGGGCCGGAATATCGGTTGGTCCACCCGCGCCGAAGCCGACCATTAAGCGGATGGGGTGGCTCGGGTAGGCGTCTTCGGCGTTCGCCGAAAAGCCGCAAAGCGCTGCAAGCATAAGGGCGAAGGCAGCAAGTACGCTTTTCAGCGCGGCAACGTGCCCTGACATTTCAACTCCTGGCATTTCCATTTCCCTGAACGATTTTCCTCATGGCATGACGTTCGAATTACGATCAAATTCACGCTCGTCACGCATTGGCGTCTGTTTGATGCCCGAGAAGGCGGAGCAACTCCTTTTGATAGTCGAGAAATTCAACGCTGAGCGGATCGCGCGGACGGTCTAGTTGGATCGACACCTCGGTCTTCACCCTCCCGGGGTGCGGCGACATCACCACCACGCGATCGGCGAGGTACACGGCTTCCGCAACATTATGGGTGACATAAATCACCGTCTTGCGCGTCGTGCGCCACACATCGGCGAGCAGTCGCTGCATGTCGTCGCGGGTCAAGGCGTCGAGCGCCGCGAACGGCTCGTCCATCAGCAGCACCGCGGGATTGTAGGCAAGCGCGCGGGCGATCGCGACCCGCTGCTGCATGCCGCCCGACAGATGGTGCGGATAGGACCGGGCGAATTTTTCAAGCTTCACGAGGCGAAGCTGCTCGAGCGCAATGCTCTCGCGATCAGCCTTTGCCAAACCTTTCATCTCGAGGCCAAAGGTCACGTTGCCGAGCGCGGTGCGCCAAGGGAAAAGCTGGGCGAAATCCTGGAATACAACGCCACGATCCATGCCGGAGCCGCGGACCGGCGCTCCACCGATCCTGATCTCGCCGGCGGTCGGCGGTAGGAAGCCGGCGATGATGTTGAGCAGCGTCGACTTGCCGCACCCGCTCGGACCGACAATGCAAAGAAACTCCGATGTCGCGATGTCGATGTTTACGCCGGCGACGCCGGGAATCCGGCCGCTCGGCGTCTCGTAGACGAGCGAAACATCGCGAACCTCAATGTGGGCCATCGCCGCTTCCTACGTCGTTTCCTCAACCTTCTGTAAGGCCATCCTTGCGAAGCCGACGCCCCTGGGGCAGGCTTTTCCGGATCATGCTCTAACATGCACGCTTCTGGTGGCGCGCGGACGTTGTGCCAGAAGCCGCCGCTGACAGCCAGCCAGAAACGGGAGGACCGCCATGAAAGCGATAACCGTCGCATGCGCCGGCGTGGCCGCATTGCGCGCCGCGATGCTCGCCCTGGGATTTGCCGCCGGAGCATTGCCGGCCTCGGCGCAGACTTATCCGAGCCGCCCCATCCACCTGATCGTCGGCTTCGCACCGGGCGGCACCGGCGACATCGTGGGACGCTTGATCGGGAACAAGCTTTCCGCCGAGCTCGGCCAATCGGTGGTAGTCGAAAATCGCGCCGGAGCGGGCGGTACGATTGCGGCCCATGACGTCGCCAACGCGGCGCCCGACGGCTACACGCTGTCGGTCGCGCAAACGCCTGAAATCGCCATCAATCCGTTCTTCCTCAAGGACGCGGGCTATGATCCGTTGAAGGATTTGCAGCCCATCGCACTTGCAGGCGTCGTGCCGCTGGCGCTGGTGGTGCCGGCGAGCGCCCCCTATTCGACGATGGCGGAACTGGTGAGGTTCCTTCGTACCAGCGATCGGCCGCTCACCTTCGCCTCGGCAGGCGTCGGTACCCCCGGCCATCTCGCCGGCGAGTTGTTGAAGCTCAAGCTCAACAATAAGCTGACGCACGTGCCATACAAAGGCGCAGGCCCCGGCGCTGAACGATATCGTGGGCGGACATGTCGATTTCTATTTCCCCGGATTCCCCGCAGCCGTACCGCTGATGCAAGCCGGCAAGGTCAAGCTGCTTGCTGTTTCGTCGGCCAAGCGCTCGCCGGTTGCTCCCGACATTCCCACGGTCGCCGAGAGCACCGGCATAGCAAATTTCGATTTCACGCTATGGGTCGGATTTTTCGCACCGCGCGGCACGCCGAAGGATCTTGCCGTGAGGCTCAACACGGCGATCAACAAAATCCTGCTTGAGCCCGACATCAAGTCGCGGCTGCAGAACGACGGCGCCGTGGTGACAGCCTTGTCGATCGATCAATTCACGGGCTTTGTTCAATCGGAGATCGACAAGTACAAGGAGATTATCGCGCAAGCGGGCGTGAAGGCCGGAATGATTCTGCGGCGCGCCCCTACCCCCTCGCCGTTCGGGCCATGCCCCAGCGATAGATGGTGGCGCGCTCGATCGAGCCGAATACAAGCCGCTCGGTGATAAACCCGATGCAGCCGATGACGACGAGCGAGGCCAGCATCACGTCGGTGTTGAGGAACTCCTTGGCGTCGAAAATGACCCAGCCCAGGCCCCAGTCTGAGGCTGCCAGCATTTCCGCGCCAATGACCGCGATCCAGGATCGCAGGAATGACTGCCGCAATCCGGCGATGATGAACGGCGAAGCGCCGGGAATGATCACCTTCCAGAACAGCGCGCGTTCGTTGGCCCCCATGGCGCCGGCAGCACGCAGCCAGATCGGATTGACGGAGCGCACGCCGGACCAGGTGTTGAGCAGCATCGGAAACAGCGCGGCATAGAACACGACAAGGATTGTGACGGCGTTGCCAAGCCCGAACCAAAGAATGAAAACCGGAACCCAGGCCAGCGACGGTATGGGCATCAGGGCGCTGGTGAGCGGCATGACAAAATTTTCCACCGCTCGTATGCGGCCCATCAGCACGCCGAGCGGCAGTCCGACCGCAACGGCAAGACCGAAGCCGCACAAGACCCGATAGAGCGTCGCAGCGGCGTGCTCGAACATGCTGCCGTCGCGGAGCGAATCGAAAAGCGTAGTCGCCACAGTGCCCAGCGGCGGCATCAACGCCGGCGCGAAATGGCCGCTGCGCGCGGCCACCTCATACAGCGTTGCAACCGCCACGATCGTGAACGCGCCGCGCCGCAGTGATCGTGTGCGCTCTTTCGTCATGACGCCATCATGCCCCAGCGCACGACCGTGAACTTTTCGAGCGGTTCGAACACCAGCTTCTCAAGCGCGATCCCGATGAGCGCAATGACGGCGATGCCGGCCAGCATCACATCGGTGTTCAAAAATTCACGCGCGCCGAAGATGAGCCATCCCAACCCCCACGGCACGGCCGCAAGCATCTCGACGGCAACCAGAATGCGCCATGCCTGGGCCAATCCGAGCCGCAAGCCGGTCAAGATATATGGCAGCGCGCCCGGGAGGATCACGTGGCGAAACAGGCGGCGATCGTTGGCGCCCATCGCCTGCGCCGAACGCACCCAGATTTCCTTGACAGCCTTCACCCCGGTCCAGGAGTTGAAGATGATCGGAAAGGCGGAAACGAACGCGACTAGGAGCACGGCAGCAAAATCGCCGAGGCCGAACCACAGCAAAAACAGTGGCGCATAAGCGAGACCCGGTATCGGCGCGCCGATACTCACCAGCGGAAGGAAAATATCCTCGGCCCGACGCGATCGTCCCATGAGGACGCCGATCGTTACGCCTACCAGCGCCGCGAGCACGAAGCCGGCCGTAAGCCGCACGAGCGAATCAAACGCATGATGCGGCAGAATGCCATTGAGGGTCAGCCGCACGAAGGCCATCGCGACAGTTTCCAGGGACGGAAACAATTGCTGGGGGAACACGCCGAAGTGCGCGACAAGCTCCCACAAGGAACCGACCACGACGAATGGAAATACGTTTCTTGCGGCGCGCCGCAGCGGTCCAACGTCGACCGATACGGAGGCGGGCACTATGTCGGTATTTTGGGCAATATCGTGCATTGCGCGAACTACAAATACCTCCCGCTCCCCGGCGTTGCGCCGGAATGAGGCGTTCAAGGATAGTGCTGCCTGTCACCCGGGGACAAGCCGTTACAGCGTCCGCGCTCTGTGATAGAGAGCGCCCGACAACAAGGGAGCATGGCATGGCCTCGAAGAACACACAGAAAATCGGCTGGATCGGCATGGGCCGCATGGGCTTCCCAATGGCCGAGCGGCTCATCAAGGCGGGGCATGACGTCACGATCTGGAATTGCACGCGCGAGAAGGCCGAACCGTTGGCAAAGATCGGCGGCAAGGTGGTCGATCATCTCTTCGAACTCAAGAACGTCGACGTCCTGTTCTCGATCGTTGCCACCGGCAAGGACGTGCAGGACGTGCTGTACGGCAAGAACGGAGTGTGCAGCCAGGGCGGCAAAATACCGCCGATGATCGTCGATTGCTCGACGATCGCGGTCGAGGAATCCGCCGAGATCCGCGACAAGCTCAAGCAGCTTGGCGCCGAGTTCGTCGCCGCGCCGGTGAGCGGCAACGCCAAAGTCATCAAGGCCGGCAAGCTCTCTGCGGTCGTTTCCGGGCCCGAAGCGGCGTGCAAGATCGCAACGCCGCTGATCGAGGTGTTCGCGCCTCAGGGCGTGTCCTATGTGGGCGACGGCGAGCTCGCGCGGGTCTGCAAGATCGCGCATAATGTGATGCTGGCCGTGGTGATCGAGAACCTGATCGAAATCACGCTGCTTACCAACAAGATGGGTGTGCCGCGCCACGCCTTTCTCGCCTTTCTCAATAACGGCGTGATGGGCTCGATGTTCACCCGCTACAAGTCTCCGGCGCTGGTCAATCTCGACTGGACCACGACGTTCACGCCGGAGCTGCTCCGCAAGGATCTCGATCTCGGTCTCGAACTCGGGCGCGAGATGGACGTACCGATGCCGGTGACGGCGGCGACGCGCGAAGTGCTGCAGGGCCATTTCGGCGCTGCGCTGCTGCAGAAGAATCCGAAAGAATATCTCGAGAAGGATTTTGCGGCGCTAGCCGAGACGATGGCGCTCGCCGCCGGCATGAAGCTGACGAGCGAGAACAAGAACGTGCCGACCGGCCTGGAGTAATTGACGTTCGAGCAGCTGCGTTTAAAAAAGCCAACTCAAGGCGCCAGTGTAAGATGGCGCCATGATTAAGAAAACCGCGAAAGACAATCGCGAAGTTAATATCGGGAGGAAGACATGCGCCTGAAGTTGCACGGCCTGCTGACACTCGCCTGCGCCTTTGCTGCCGTCGCGGCCGCGACTGTTACGCCATTAGCCGCGGAAGACTGGCCGAATCGGCCGGTCAGATTTGTCCTGACGCTGGGCGCAGGCAGCGGCTCCGACATCGGCGCGCGACTTTTAGGCGACCGACTGAGCAAACGATGGGGACAGCCAGTCATCGTCGACAATCGTCCGGGCGGCGACGGCCTCGTTGCCATCAATGCTTTCGTCAGCGCCCACGATGATCATCTGTTGTTGTTCGCGCCGTCTTCCTCCTTCACCGCGCATCCGTTTCTGCACGAGAACCTGCCTTACAAGCCGAGTGACTTGGTGCCGATCACCCGGGTCTCCAACACCATCATCGTTATTGCGGTGCCCGCCAGCCTGCCTGTCAATTCGCTCAAGGAGCTGGCGGCGTTGGCACGCGCGGAGCCGGGCAAGCTCAATTGGGCCGGTGTGACCGGCGCGCTGGATTTTTTCTTTGCCGGCTGGCTCAAGCGCGAGGGGCTGGACATGACCAAGGTGCCCTACCGGAACCCCGTCGATGCAGCCAAGGACCTCGCCGAGGATCGAGTGCAGGTCTATGAGGCGGCCCTGGCGATCGTGCGGCCGCAACTCGAAGCCGGAAAAGTCAAGCTTCTTGCAGTGACAAACACGGTGCGCGCGCCAACAGAACCGAAGGTCCCGACGGTGCAGGAGGCCGGATATCCGATTCTGACGATTGATGGTCTCGTCGGTCTGTTCGGTCCCACCGGGATGCCGCTCAAGCTTCGCGAGCGGATCACCTCCGATATCCGCGCGGTCGCCGATTCGACCGTCGAGGACCGCCTGACAACGACCGGTCAGATCATGAACATCGGCGGACCGGATGAATTCGCCAAATCGATCGACCAACAGCGAGCGATGGTGGCTGCGTTCGCCAAGGACCTCGGTGTCAAGGCAACCCAGTGAATTAGCGCTATTTGACGTCGGTCTGCACGCTGATCGCCATCTGCCAACGGCCGTTGCGCTTCACCCAAACTCGGGCGGCACGATACGAAGGACGGGAGTTATCCGGCACGCTTTGGGTCGCTGCCATCACGGCGGCATCGCCGTAGACTGAGAGCCGCATGGCCTCGACCTCGCCGACAACGACGGCGGCGTTGTCGGCCTTTTGCCGCTTCATCACATCGATCCAGCCGGGCTTCGGGATCGGCAGCCTGCCGCTGCGGTAGAGTACGAACTCGTCGGCGATATGTTTCGACCACTCGTCGGCGTCGTGGGCAATCGCGGCCTTCTCGATGGACTGAAATGAATTGACGACGTCTTGTTCGGACGGTGACCGCACCCGGTAGGGTATCGTTTCGCAGGGATTTTTGCACTCATAGGGCTTGGAAACCGTGCCGGTCGTCGTCGGGGCCGAATGGGGGGCATCGGCCGAAGCAGGCACAACGTCCTGCACAATCATCGCGCGCCACGTGCCTTTTTGCCTGGCCCAGATATCGAGGAAGAACACATCGCTATCGTGAGCAGATTTGCGATGACCGCTGACCGTAACGATACGGCCATAGGCCTTCACCGTCGCGTCGCTTGTCGGCGATCCCGCGACGCCTTTAAGATCGTGCAGAAAATCGTGACGCGTATGAATCTCACCGTCTTCGTCGACGAAGGTGAATTGCAGCGACAACAAACGGCGAGCGACCGATTTGTCGCCGGTGCGCACGGCAAGATCGAGCGACTGATCCGCTGCGAGCACGGTCGCGTCATCACCCGGCGCCGGTTGCGCCTTGAGCTCCACGAGGACCGCGATCAATACGCCGGAAATGAGCGCCCCGAGCCACCACCGACGTACAGCAGATTGTACGGCCCGTCGCATCATCTCTCTTCGCAGAAGTCCGGCCTGAACGCCGCGACGGTCTCCGGAACCGTCGACGGCGCACCATGGCACCTTCGGACAAGAGTTCTCAAGACGGCAGCAACGATCGCGACGCCGCGCCGCAGTTCAGGGTGGGCCGATCCAAGCTTCCCGATCGATCAGTGGCAGTGGTGGCTGTATTTGGTGCAGTGCACACGAGCCTTGTGACGGTATGTGCGATGAGCGCGGCTGCCGCCGCCCATGGCGGTGCGGCAGGCCGGGCTCAGTTGCGACCGTTTTGACGCCATGCACGCCGTCACCTTCGCCACGTCCGGAATGAACTCCGAACAAAGCCGCATCGCGTCGGGCGTACAAGCCTGTCGAGCATCGGCATCACCTTGTGCTCCGGCGCCGTGGAGCCCACACAGCAGAGCGCCCACCGGCAACGTCAGCCGAAAAACGAAACGAACGATCAGCATAAGTGACTTCCCCGCGTACCGGATGCACTCGCTCCCAAAATTAAGGGTAGCGATACGCGGCTCCGCCGTCGATATCCTTGAAGAAGAGCATCTGGCCGCTCGATCGCGAACCGCCCGATCAGCGTCCGCCCCATTCAAAATTCGATGGGAATCGGCGTCGCCCCCTGGAAATATCGCCCGAGCACCGCTCTATACCGCCGCCGCTTACCTCCCCGGTCATATTGTCGATCGACATGTGACGGCAAAATATACCATCGGGCATCGTATAGACGAGATCGCCAACACCCCTCGCCTCGCGCGCCGCAACTGCCGACTGAAGAAGAGGATCAATTGCGGCGTGGCCGACGATCAGCAACGCCGCACCGACAAGGGCGAGGAACAACGACGAAACGATGGCGATGCGCGCGGACCGGATGCGCTCCTCGTCCAGCCTGATGAGCGATGCACGGGTGACACGCGTGGGCGTCGGTACGGCATCCCGCTCTGCGAACCATGACGTCGCCTGGGCGCCCGGATGCTCAATTGTGTTCATCAAAACACAGAACGCGAAAACCATTGTGAGGCCCATAAGGAATTAATTTCAATTTGTATCGAATTTGGCGGATCACCCGACGCGGCGAATCGAGCGGCGTCATGCCAATGGTGGCTTGGCACGGGCGCAAGTCTTCGCCCGTCATTTCGGCGAGGGCACAGGGGGCGCTTAACCTTGTACTTCCCCCTCCCCTGACGTCACAAGAGGTGAAATAATCGTCACCGTAGAGAAGCCCAAAACGATCATCTGGAGGAAATCTTGCTCACGGCTGCGCGCAACGAGATGCTTACTCGCGTCGGACCCGGTACGCCGATGGGCGAGCTGTTACGCCGCTACTGGCAGCCGGTCGCCGGCGCCAGCGAACTTGACGCGAACCCAATCAAACCAATCCGCCTCATGGGTGAGAACCTCGTTCTTTACCGTGATCTCGGCGGCCGTTACGGCCTTGTCGATCGCCATTGTCCGCATCGCCGCGCCGATATGGCCTATGGCTGGGTCGAGCAGACCGGCATTCGCTGCAGCTATCACGGCTGGCTGATGGACGAGACCGGCCGCTGCCTCGAGCAGCCCTATGAAGACACCACCAATCCAAAACCATCGAAGGCCGGCTGCGAAACCAAGGCCTATCCGGTCAAGGAATGTGCGGGATTGTTGTTCGCCTACCTGGGTCCGCTGCCGGCGCCGGAACTGCCGGTCTGGGAGCCGTTTACCTGGGGCAACGGCTTTCGCGAAGTCGTACTCGCGGACATTCCCTGCAATTGGTTCCAATGCCAGGAAAATTCGATCGACCCGGTGCACTTCGAATGGATGCACGACAATTGGGGCAGCCGCCTGCGCGGCGGCCACGCCAACGGCGCGCCGAAGCATCTCAAGCTCAAATTCGAGGCGTTTGAGCATGGCTTCATTTACAAGCGGGTGCGCGAGGGCCAGAGCCTGGAGGACCGCTACTGGACCGTCGGACGCGTCGCGCTATGGCCGAACGGCTTTTACCTCGGCAGCCATTTCGAATGGCGCGTGCCGGTCGACGACGAGAACACGCTCAGCGTCGCGTGGTTTTTCATGCGCGTGCCGAAGGGCCGCGAGCCCTATGTGCAGAAGACCGTGCCGACCTGGGTCAGTCCGATCACGGACGGGAGTGGACGTTGGATCACGAGCCACGTCATCAACCAGGACATCGTCGCCTGGGTCGGCCAGGGCCGCGTCGCCGATCGCACCAAGGAAAATTTGCGATCAAGCGACATCGGCATAGCCATGATGCGCAACCGCTTCTTCGAGGAGATCGCAGCCATGGCGGATGGCAAGGAGCCGGGCGGCATCATCCGAAGCGCCAACGAAGCGCAATGCATTTCGCTGCCCAATATGGCGCGCGAGTTCAACACCGATGGCATTGCGCTTGCCGATTTCGACAAGGATCCGATTCTGCGCCAGCGCCTCAAGGAATTCCGTCACCATTACGGCCAGCCGGCCGAGGTGAGGCGCGCATTCGTCGAGGCGATGGGGATCGCCGGGTCATGATTTAAGTCAAATGAGGAAGCGGTTCGCGGGCTATCATTTGTGAAATAGGATTAGTAATGCGCACCCAAGTCGTGATCGTCGGCGCGGGGCCGGCCGGATTGCTGCTCGGCCAGCTGCTGCATAAGCACGGCATCGACAACATCATTCTTGAACGGCACACCGGCGAATACGTTTTGAGCCGCGTCCGTGCCGGCGTCATCGAGCAGGTCACGATGGATCTTCTCGACGAAGCCGGCGTCGGCGCCCGCATGCACGCGGACGGCCTCATCCATGAGGGCGTGCAGATTTGTGTCGACGGAGTGCGGCACCACCTCTCCTTCAAGGAGCTGACCGGCAAGACGGTCATGGTCTACGGCCAAACCGAGATCACCAAAGACCTGATGGACGGCCGCGCAGCCGTGGGCGCACCGACGATCTACGCCGCGCAAGACGTCGCCTTGCATGATATTGCCGGCGACAAGCCGCGCGTCACTTACCATAAGGACGGGGCATCGCACGAAATCGCCTGCGACTTCATCGCCGGCTGCGACGGCTTTCACGGCGTCAGCCGCCAGAGCGTGGCCGCAAGCGCGATCACCGCCCATGAGCGCGTGTATCCGCTCGGCTGGCTCGGAATTCTGACCGATACACCGCCCGTCTCGGAAGAGCTGATCTACGTACGCCATCAACGCGGCTTTGCGTTGTGCTCGATGCGCTCGCACACGCGCAGCCGCTACTACATCCAGTGCAGCCTCGCCGAAGACGTCGAAGCATGGCCCGACGAACGGTTCTGGGCTGAACTCAAGCCGCGGCTCGACGACGAGGCCCGCGAGCGCCTCGTCACCGGCCCATCGATCGAAAAGAGCATTGCGCCGTTGCGCAGCTTCGTCGCCGAGCCGATGCGCTTCGGCCGGCTGTTTCTCGCCGGTGATGCCGCCCATATCGTACCGCCGACCGGCGCCAAGGGCCTCAATCTGGCCGCGAGCGACGTGCAGTACCTCGCGCGGGCGCTGGTTGAATACTACAAGGAAAAATCGAACGCCGGCCTCGATCACTATTCCGATCGAGCGCTGGCGCGGATCTGGAAGGCCGAGCGCTTCTCTTGGTGGATGACCATGACGTTGCACCGGATTTCCGAAAATCCGTTCGATCTCAAGCTACAGCTTGCCGAACTCGATTATCTGTTCCGATCGAAGGCCGCGGCGACCTCGTTCGCAGAAAACTATGTGGGACTGCCGTATTAGCGCCATCCTGAAAGCGCTGGCCCTGCCCACCCAAGTTAGACCGACTTTGCTTTCCTTGCCTTCGCCTGCTCGACAAGAAAGCGCGACAGCCGCTGGCGCACCGCGTCGGCTTCTTCGGGAGTCCATTTGCGGAAGCCCTCGCCCGTTTTCATTCCAAGCTTCCCGGCCAGAACCTTCTCGCGCAGAAACGGATGCGGCCCAGGCATCCGATCGAGGTCCTGATACAAGACTTCAGCGATATCGAGAGTGAGATTCAGTCCAACGAGATCGGATTGCTCCATGGGGCCAAGTACGGCGGTGCGCGCACCGAAGCCTTCCTTGACCACAATATCGATTGTCTCGGCGTCGCAGACCCCGGAAGCGACCAGCGCAATCGCCTCGCGTTTCATCGCATGCTGCAATCGATTACCGACAAAACCGGGTATGTCGCGGCGCACGTGAACCGGAACCTTGCCGGCTTGGCGCAAGAGCGCCATCGTATCGCGCACGACGGCCGCGCTGGTCTTCTCGTTCTGGATGACTTCGACCAGTGGAACGAGATGCGGGGGATTCCAGAAATGCGTCCCGACCACGCGTTCGCGATGCTTCAGATCGCGCCCAATCTCCGTCGTCGGAATGGCCGAGCTGTTGCTCGCAAGGATAGTCTCCGGCGCGACAGTTGTTTCCAGCTCGGCGAAGATTTGTTGTTTGAGCGGAAGTTTCTCCGGCGCCGCCTCGAACACGAAGGACGCACCTTTCATGGCCGCCGCGAGTTCGGCGTGGGCATCGATACGTTGCAATAGCGCCGGGTCGTCACCAAAAAGCTCAGCGATCGATCGAAGCCGTTGCGGCAACGAAGCGCGGCTCTCTGCAGCCGGCTCGAACACACCCACGTGATATCCGGCCGCAGCAAAAAGATAAGCAATGCCGTGACCCATGAGGCCGCCGCCGACAATACCGACTGTTTGTTCCGCCTGGGTGGACATTTTTTCCTGCACGAGAAACCGGAACTTCGCTCTTGGCCGATCGTTATTTCATTGCGTGTTTGATCATTTGCTAATCCGCAGAGGAGAAACGGTCATGCCTGCGCTCTTGTGGGTTGCTTTCTGGTCTTCGATGATGGCTACCGCCGCGTGTTGGGGCGAAGTGAACCGACCGATTCCCGTGAAGGCGCCCGAACGCCGCGACTAACCGGCGGTATAGCCGCCATCGACATACATCACCTGCCCGGTACAAAAATCGGACGCCGGCGACAGCAGATAGATCGCCATTCCTACCAAATCTTCAACTTCTCCAAGCCGACCGAGCGGAATACGTGCCAGCGACCGAGCGCGCGTCTGTTGCCCGAGTTCATTGTCGCCATACATCCACGCGGTCAGCTTGGAACGAAACACCGTCGGCGCAATCGCGTTTACGGTAATCCCGTGCTTGGCCCATTCGGTGGCAAGCACCCGCGTCAGCGAGTTGGTCGCTCCCTTCGACGCGCAATAACCGGTGTATCCGGAAATATTGCCATGACGGCCGCGGACGGACGACATCAACAGTACTTTCCCGTGCACCTTTCGCTCGATCCAGTAGGTGCCGACCGCCTTCGCCATGAACCAGATGCCGCGTACATTGGCGTCCATCACGGCCTGCCAGTCTTCGTACGCGAGTTCGTGAATGAACCCCGGCTTGTTGAAGCCGGAGGCGACGACCAGTTGATCGACCCTGCCGAACGTTGCCAGCGCGGCGTCGAGCATCGCCTCTGCGTCTGCAAGACTGTCCGGCCGCCGAACCACGGTCGCCGGCTCGCCGCCAAGCTCGCGCACCTCGGCGGCAACCTCGTCGAGCTCGTTCTTGCTGCCGGAAGCGAGCAAAACCTTGCCGCCGAGCGAGGTGAGCGCGAGTGCCGTCGCGCGGCCGAACGTACCCGAAGCGCCGGTGACGATCGCAACCTTATCCTTGACGTCGAACAGCGAGAGCGGATTTCGGAGCGGCTCGGAGATCATTGGATTTTTTCTCACAGATGCGTCGTTTTCGCCGACGCGAGCGACTTTATCAACGTCCTGTCTCAAATCTGAAAGACTGCTTCGAATCGATCACAGCGACGACGCGCAGCGCGCAGCCTTCGCCTTCGGGCCAACGCCAGGGGAAGGCGAAAAACGTGCAGCGCCGGCCGGTGATCTTGTCAATGTCGCCACCGATGTTCTCGATGCCGGGAATGCCGTTCGTCATCATGATCTTGTGTGCCGGCTCCCAATACGGGAAGTCCTCGATGATGTGGCGGCCGGTCTCCGCCTTGTACTCCACGTCGAGGTGCGGCTGCGCCGGTCCCGGTCCATGCGGGCCGAGGAATGTGCCAAGCGGATGATCGAGCGCCTGCACGTCGATGCCGACGAGCTTGACGCCGCGTTCCACCAGCCACTCGGCCGCTTCTTTGTAGAGGCCCGGCGAATAGGCGAAATAATCCGGATTGTCGCCGTAGTTCTTGTGGCTTCCGGTGTTGATCATCACGATGTCGTTCTTCTGGATCTTCGGCTCCGCGCGCTCGAGATCCTTCGGCGTGATAACGCCCCATTTTCCCTTCGGGATCGAAACAGCGACGCCGGTGCCGAAGAAGCGCCACAACGGATAGCCCGTCAGCGTCGGCTCGTTCTCCTGCACGTGAATGGGCGCGTCCATGTGCGTGCCGCGATGCATGATGCCTTCGAATTGCTGGACCAGAAGCCCGTCTTTGGCGTGAAACTCCAGTACGCGCACGTTGAGATTGGCACGCGACGGCCACTGCGGCATCCCGTGACCCCAGGGGTGACTGAGGTCGAAAAATTGCAGGCCGTTCGCTGTCGACGGCTTTGCCGATCCGGCTGACTTTGTTGCCGTACCTCGTTCAAGCCGGAATTTGTTTTGCGGATCAAGGATCGCGACGAGCCTGATCACACAGGCGTCGCCCTCACGCCATTTCCACGGAAAGCCCTGGAAAGTACAGCGTGTGCCGCTTAATTCGACGAGATCGCCGCCGACGTTCTCTATGGTCGGGATTCCGGCTTCGAGCAGCGTCCGATGCGCCGCGTTCCACTCCGGAAAATCCTCGATAGCCTCACGCCCGGTTGCCTGTTTGTATTCCGGCAGCAAATATTTGATTTGCGGGCCGTTGCGATGCGGACCGAGTGAAGTCGCCAGCGGATGATCGACGGTCGCCGTGTCGACGCCGACGAGCTTAACGCGCTTTTTCACTAGCCACGCCGCGGCGGCTTTGCTCAGACCCGGCGCATGACCGAAATACTCCTTGCTGTCGGAATATTTCCGATGCCAGCCGGTATTGATGAGGACGATGTCGCCGCTCTGGATCTTCGGCTTCGCGCGATCGAGATCGGAGGGCTCGATGAGCTGCCATTTTTTCTTCGGGATCGAAAGCACGACACCCGTTCCGAAAAACCGATCGAGTGCCAGTTCGCCCACCGCCGGCGCTCCTGGAATAAGATGGATCGGCGCATTGAGGTGCGTGGACGTATGAAAGATCGTCGTGATCTTATGCGTCATCACACCCTGTTTGGCGTGATGCGTAATGCGTTCGAGCTTGATCTCCTCGTAACCCGGGAAGATCGGCGTATACATGCCCCAGCGATGACTGAGTTCGTAGAATTCGAGCCCGCTCACGGGGTCGACAACAGCCGGCATTTCTCACCCTCGCCCAACGCGCACGCGGCAACGCAACGTGCCGTACGCGTCCGCTTGTTTTGGTCCGTAATGCGCTGGGTCTGTATCACGATCCAACGTCGCGTGACAAACCGGCGAAGCAACAACCGCCGCTTGCTGCAGGCAGCAAAAGAGCGCACGCTGAAGTGCTTGCTATCCAAGAACGGCACGCAGACGCCGCAAAGGCGCTGCATCATTCAAGGGAGGATTCAACATGCGCGATCGCGCAAGAGCAACGCTATGGGCGGCCGCCATTGGCACGGCCGCCGTCGGGAGCATGGCTCTGTCCGCCGGACGAGTTCAGGCGGACGATCCTAACAGTGCTCCCAATCCGTATCATGTCGTCGAGAACTGGGCGAAGCTTCCTGAAGGTCGGGCCTGGGGACAGGCGATCGGCATCGATGTCGATCGCGATGGCACCAGCCTGTGGGTCTACGATCGCTGCGGCGGAAAGACCTGCGAGGGTTCGAAAATCGCGCCAATTCAGAAATTCGACGCATCGGGCCGGCTGGTCGTGAGCTTCGGCTCGGGCCTCATCAACTGGCCGCACGGGCTCGGCGTCGACGGTGACGGAAATGTCTGGGTCACCGATGGCCGCGCCGGCAACGACAAAGGTGAAACGGCGATCAAATTCAGCCCGGACGGTCGCGTGCTGATGACACTCGGTAAGGCGGGCGTGGCCGGCGACGCGCCGGGTATGCTCAACGGGCCCTCCGACATCCTGGTCGCGCCGAACGGCGACATATTCGTTGCCGACGGCCATGGCGAAAAGACAAACGACCGCATCGCCAAATTCTCAAGCGACGGAAAATTCATCAAGGCCTGGGGACACCATGGATCGGGACCAGGCGAGTTCAACGTGCCGCACGGCCTTGCCATGGATTCCGCCGGCCGCCTCTTCGTCGCCGACCGGTCGAACAACCGCGTTGAAATCTTCGATCAGGATGGAAAGTTCCTCGCGGAGTGGAAGCAATTCGGCCGGCCGAGCAGCGTCTATATCCGCGACGACATCCTCTATGTGGCCGACTCGCAATCAGGTGAGAAATATAACGCGCCATTCAAGCAAGGCATCCGCATCGGCAGCGTCAAGGACGGCAAGGTGACGGCCTTCATTGGTGCCCCGTCCCCGGATTTTGAAATGCCCGAGGGTGTGGCTGCCGACAAGGACGGCAACGTGTTCGGCGGCTTCACTGCCAAGAATGACGTGAAGAAGTACGTCAAGAACTGACCGTAGCCGTAGCCGTGCGTGCGAGGCGGCTGCGCCGAGCGAGGCGGGGTCCGGTTGCAGCCACCGGACCCCGCCGTTATGTATACGCGCCTTTTCGTGCTGGCTCCGCTTCGAAACGGGCGCCGGCACAATTGCCGTGAACAAAAGGCTGCAAGCAAACGTTATGTCCCGCCTCGTCATGAAATTCGGCGGAACGTCGGTCGCCGATATCGACCGCATCCGCAACGTCGCGCGTCATGTCAAGCGCGAGGTCGATGCCGGCCACGAAGTCGCGGTCGTGGTCTCAGCCATGGCGGGCGCGACAAACCAGCTCGTTGGCTGGTGCGACGCCGCCCTGAAAGAGCGGCACATCTACGATGCGCGTGAGTATGACGCTGTCGTCGCGACGGGCGAACAGGTGACCGCTGGTCTCCTCGCAATTGTATTGCAGGACATGGACATCAATGCTCGCTCTTGGCAGGGCTGGCAGCTTCCGATCTCGACCACGAATGCGCATGGTTCCGCGCGGATTCTCGATGTCAACGGCGCCGAGCTGCTCCGGCGCTTCAAGGAACGCAAGGAAGTCGCGGTGATCGCCGGCTTCCAGGGCGTCCATCAGGAAACCGGCCGCATCACCACGCTCGGGCGCGGCGGATCGGACACGTCGGCTGTTGCAGTGGCGGCAGCGATCCGCGCCGAACGCTGCGACATCTATACCGATGTCGACGGCGTCTACACCACCGATCCGCGCGTCGTGCCGCGCGCGCGGCGGCTCGAAAAAGTCGCCTTCGAAGAAATGCTGGAGCTCGCTTCGCTGGGTGCCAAGGTGCTGCAAGTTCGCTCTGTCGAGCTGGGTATGGTGCACAAGGTCCGCATCTTCGTACGCTCGAGCTTCGACCGGCCCGAAGATATCGATCCGTTTGGCGGCCCGCCCGGAACCCTGATTTGCGACGAGGAGGAGATTGTGGAACAGCAGGTCGTCACCGGCATCGCCTTCTCCAAGGACGAGGCGCAAATCTCCGTTCGCGAGGTGCAGGACAAGCCCGGCGTGGCGGCAGCCATTTTCGGCCCGTTGGCCGAAGCCAACGTCAACGTCGACATGATCGTGCAGAACGTCTCCGCCGACGGAAAGACCACCGACCTCACCTTCACGGTGCCGGCCGCAGACTACCAACGTGCGCTTGACGTCATCGGCAAGGCGAAGCCTGCGATCGGCTACGCGCGATTCGACGGCGCCACCGATGTTGCCAAGATTTCGGTCATCGGCGTCGGCATGCGGAGCCACGCCGGCGTCGCCGCGCAGGCCTTCCGCGCGCTCGCCGAGCGCGCCGTCAACATCCGCGCCATCACGACGTCGGAGATCAAATTTTCCCTGCTGATCGACGCAGCCTTCACCGAGCTTGCGGTGCGCACGCTGCATTCGCTCTACGGTCTCGATAAAACACCGTAGCGGCTCAAAAAGAGAGAAGCAGGCGACGTCGTCTCGCTGCAGCGCACAATAACAACGCCGTCATATCGTTGTCTCTGGCTTGCGGTTTGCATACTGCATTCGATATAGGCTGAAGGGTGCTCGCCGCGGGCCCGGGGTCCGGGCGGATTCCTCTTCGATCAGGCCGATGCGTCACGGGCGGCGCTCCGGTCAAAGCAAAGGCCCGAGGGACCTCACGCCATGCGTGGCGCGCTCGGCGGTCCGCGCGTGTTGTTGCGCCGACTCCGCGAAGTGATGGCGGAGCCGGTCAGCGCGCAGGAACGCCTGGACAAGATCGTGGTGCTGATCGCCGCCAACATGGTTGCGGAGGTCTGCTCCGTCTACGTGCTGCGCGTCGACGCTACGCTCGAACTTTACGCTACTGAGGGCCTCAACCGCGGCGCCGTGCACCGGACGGTGTTGCAGGGCGATGAAGGTCTCGTCGGCCTCGTCGCGAGCCAAGCCAGCCCCATCAACCTGTCGAACGCGCAGGCCCATCCGGCCTTCTCGTATCGTCCGGAAACCGGCGAAGAGATTTACCACTCGTTCCTCGGCGTCCCGATCCTGCGCGCCGGCAACACGCTCGGCGTGCTGGTGGTGCAAAACCGCGCCCGGCGGACCTATTCGGAAGAAGAAGTCGAAGCGCTGCAGACGACGGCGATGGTGCTGGCGGAGATGATCGCCTCCGGCGAGTTGTCGGCGATGGCGCCTCCAGGCGCCGAACCGGCCGCGCGGCGGTCGGTTCATTTCAAGGGCGCCGCGCTCAGCGAGGGCATCGCACTGGGTCACGTTGTGCTGCATGAGCCGCGTGTCGTCGTCACCAATTTCATCGCCGACGATGTCCCGAAGGAACTAAAACACCTTGAGGCGGCAGTGGAGACGCTGCGCTCTAATCTCGACGAATTACTCGAACACGGCGACGTGGTCGACGGCGGCGAGCATCGGGATGTTCTCGAGGCCTATCGTATGTTCGCCCATGATCGCGGCTGGGTTCACAAGCTCGAAGAAGCCGTGATGACTGGACTGACCGCCGAGGCCGCGGTCGAACGCGTGCAGTCCGATATTCGCGCGCGCATGCTGCGTCAGACCGACCCCTTCCTGCGCGAGCGATTGCACGACCTCGACGATCTCGCCAATCGCCTGATGCGTCAGCTCACCGGACGCGATCACGCGCCGTCGCGAGACAGCCTGCCGGAGAATGCCATCCTGGTGGCGCGCTCGATGGGTCCGGCGGCGCTGCTCGATTACGACCGCAAGCGCTTGCGCGGATTGGTGCTGGAAGAAGGCGGCCCGCATTCGCATGTCACGATCGTTGCGCGCGCGCTTGGTATCCCGACGGTCGGGGAGATCGACAACGCCACCGGCATCGCCGATCCGGGCGATGCGATCATCGTCGACGGCTCGACGGGCGATTTGCACATCCGGCCCTTGCCCGACATGGAGGCGGCCTACGCCGAGCGCGTCCGGCTGCGCGCGCATCGCCAACTGCAATATCAGGCGCTACGCGATAAGCCGTGCGTGACCAAAGACGGCGAAGAAATCACTTTGCTGCTCAACGCCGGCCTCAGCGTCGACCTGCCACATATTGCCGACACCGGCGCCGCGGGCATCGGTCTGTTCCGCACCGAATTGCAATTCATGGTCGCGCCGAATTTTCCGCGCACCAGCGAACAGTTCACGCTGTACCGCTCCGTGCTCGATGCCGCCGGCGACAAGCCCGTGACCTTTCGCACACTCGATATTGGCGGCGACAAAGTGCTGCCATACATGCGCAACGTTGAAGAAGAGAATCCGGCGCTCGGCTGGCGGGCGATCCGGCTCGGTCTTGACCGGCCGGGCCTGTTGCGTACCCAGCTTCGCGCCTTGCTCAGAGCCGCTGGAAGCCGCGCGCTCAAGATCATGTTTCCGATGATCGCCACCGTGCAGGAATTCGATCAGGCCAAGGAATTGGTCGAAAAGGAGCTGACGCATTTGCGCCGCCATGGCCACAAGCTTCCGGCCCAAGTCGAGGTCGGCAGCATGGTGGAAGTACCCTCGCTGCTTTATCAGCTCGATGAGTTGTTCGAGCACGTCGATTTTCTTTCGGTCGGTTCGAACGATCTCGTGCAGTTCCTTTACGCGATCGACCGCGGCAATCCGCGGGTCTCCAATCGGTTCGACGCGCTATCGGCACCGATATTGCGCGCGTTGAAGGACATCGCTGACAAGGGCCGCGAGCACAAGAAACCCGTGACCTTATGTGGCGAACTTGCATCGCAGCCGATCGGAGCGCTCGCGCTCGCGGCCATCGGCTACCGTGCGTTTTCGGTCACCGCATCCGCCGTGGGACCGGTCAAGGCCATGCTGCTGGACCTCGACACGCGCAAAGCCGCCGCGTTCCTGTGCCCGCTGATCGAGCATCCAAGCGGCGGCGCGCCGATCCGCGCCAAATTGGAAGAATTCGCCGTCAGCAACGGCCTGCAGATTTAGCTCAAAGAAGCCCTTTGGGCCGGGCTTGTCCCCGCCGATTGCATCTTCTACTTAGCGTGCCTGAACACACGTAAAATAAGCCGCGCGTGACAATAAGAGCCTATGCTACCTGACCAGAAACTCAATGCGCTTGTCATACGTCATGCGGCGCTTGAACGCGATCTCTCCGCGGCGCTACCGCCCGAGACGTACGTAAAGCTTTCGCGCGAATTCGCCGAGCTTTCGCCGGTCGTGGAGGCCGTCAAGTCCTACCGCGCCGCGCAGCGCGAACTCGACGGGATCACGAGCCTTATCGCAGATCCCGCAACCGACTCCGAGATGCGATCGATCGCAGAGGCGGAAAAGCCGGAACTCGAAGCCCGCCGATCCGCGCTGGAGCAGGAGCTGCGTGTCGCGCTGCTGCCCAAGGATGCGATGGATGAGCGCAATGTCATCCTCGAAATCCGCGCCGGCACCGGCGGCGACGAGGCCGCTCTGTTTGCCGGCGATCTGTTTCGCATGTACGAGCGCTATGCGACCAAACAGGGATGGAAGGTCGAGATCGTGACCGCGAGCGAAGGCTCGATGGGCGGCTTCAAGGAAATCATCGCCGAAATCCGCGGCCGTGGCGCTTTCGCCAAGCTTAAGCATGAATCCGGCGTGCATCGCGTTCAGCGCGTGCCCGACACCGAAGCCTCCGGGCGCATTCACACCTCGACCGCGACCGTCGCCGTGCTGCCCGAAGCCCAGGATGTCGATGTCGCCATCAACGAATCCGACCTGCGGATCGACACCCTGCGTTCCGGCGGGGCCGGAGGCCAGCACGTCAACAAGACCGAATCGGCCATACGAGTGACGCATATTCCGTCCGGGATCGTCGTCATGATGCAGGAAGATCGTTCGCAGCATCGCAATCGCGCCAAGGCGCTCGCCGTGCTGCGGACGCGGCTTTACGATCTCGAGCGGCAAAAGCAGGACTCCGCCCGCGCCGCCGAGCGCCGCGGCCAAGTCGGCACCGGTGACCGCTCCGAGCGCATCCGCACTTACAATTTCCCGCAAGGCCGCGTGTCGGATCACCGCATCAATCTCACGCTGTACAAATTACCGCAGATCATGGAAGGCGAGGCGCTGGGTGAAATTATCGACGCGCTGGTCGCCGAACATCAGGCGGCTCAGCTCGCGGCCGAGGAAGCGCTGTGACGAGCCTGCGCACCGATGCGGCGGCGCCGTTACCGCGCCAGCCACGGTTGCGGGCGCGCGCCGGATATGGTCCGCGAAATTCCGGGCCTGTGGATTTGATTCGCCCGAGCTCGACGCACGCATTCTCGTCGGCCACGCCCTAGGCCTCGATCATGCCGCCCTCGCCGCCGTTGGCGCGCATAGTCTTGATACCAAGGAGGAATGTGCGATCGCCGCATTGGCGCAGCGCCGGCTGGCCCGAGAGCCTGTCGCGCGCATTGTCGGCAGCAAGGAATTCTGGAGCCTGCCGCTTCGCATCGGTCCAGCAACGCTTGTGCCGAGACCCGAGACCGAAACAATTGTCGAAGCGGCGCTCGCTGCAATCGATGCACGAGGGTCCCGTACAAGGCCGTTGCGTATTGCCGATCTCGGCACCGGCTCTGGCGCACTGCTTCTGGCGCTGCTTTCCGAACTGCCAAACGCGATCGGGATCGGCACCGACGTGAGCGTCGCGGCCCTTCGCATTGCAAGCGACAATGCGTCCCATTTGAGGTTAACGCGAGCGTGGTTTGCCGCGTGCGACATGGCGACGGCGCTCGGCGGGCCCTACGACGTCATCGTAACCAATCCTCCGTACATCGCTTCGGGCGAGATCGCCGCGCTGGCTCCCGAGGTACGGGATTTCGACCCGCATGCCGCGCTCGATGGCGGCCCTGATGGGTTAAACTTCTATCGCGTGATCGCCGCTACTGTGCCCGCGCTGCTTGCTCCCGAGGGGGCCTTGGTCGTTGAACTTGGGGCCGGTCAGACACGACCTGTCACAGCACTCTTTCGCGCGGCAGGGCTTGCGCCGTTACCGCCCCATCCCGATCTTACGGGTATGCCGCGAGCCCTTGTTGCTCGAAGAAGGGCATGAGCGTGAAGCATTGGACCCCGGCAAAAAAGCACTTGGAATATCTGCCGGAACCGACTAGCTTGCGCGCACGGAATCGGCCCGAGATCGAGATGAGGGCGTCGCGCTGCCTTGAAAACCCGGAGCAATGCTCCTTGAGGTTTGTGGCGCAGGCTAGGACCAGCGAAAGCCGGATCGGACGGCAGACGGGATCGCCAGATACAGACCGAGAAATTTAGACCGAGAAGATTCATCGGTTGGGCGTGAATTAATACGGAACAGCCGTGCGCAGGACCGGGGGTTTGCAGCATCGCGGCGGGACCGGTGATGAGGGCTGTTTTGCGGAGGTTTCGTGACGTTCGCGCTCGAGCGTTTACGCGCATTTGCGGTCAATGCCGGTGACGATCAAAGAGTGCATGAAACTCATGCCGTCGAGCCGGACGAGGGATGCGGCAACGCGGCAGGATCACGTGGCTTTCGGTTAACAAGGTTCTTTGGTGAAGAGAAACGGCGGCATCTGCGCCGCCGCAAATGACAGGGGTTGGCGGAACAGCAAACCATGAGAAACGGTCAGAACAAGCGCATGCGGGGTCGCAACCGCAAGGGTGGCCATCATCAAAATCCATTGTCACGCATGTACGAGTCCAACGGACCGGACGTGAAAATTCGGGGAACGGCGTCCCACGTTGCGGAGAAATATCTCCAGCTTGCCCGTGACGCACAGAGCTCTGGCGATCCGATCTCCGCAGAGAACTATTATCAGCACGCCGAACATTATTTCCGCCTGATCGCCGCCGCGCAGGAACAGCTTCGCCAAAATCAGCCCTATTTCCAGCAGCAGCCGGGTGACATGCGCGGCAATATGGCGGCGGATGACGGATACGACGACGGCGAGAACGAACAGCCGCTCATCGGCGGCGAGCCGTTTGCGCCACGCGAGCCTCAGCCGTTCTATCCGCAGCGCGAGCAACAACAACCGCAAACGCAGCCCCAGCAGTTTCAGCCGCGGTCGCAGCAATTCCAGCCAAACAACGAAGAAGATGTTGAGCGGTTACCGTCATTCATCACCGGCGGCCAACAGCCCCAGCAGCCTCAGACCCCGCAGCAGGGCCAGGGGCCGAACGGGCAGAATGGTTACGACGGTCAGGCAGATCGCTTTCCGCTGCATCGGCGCCGCCGGCGTCACCGCGGCCCGCGCGATCAATCGATGATAGGCGAGGGCGATTTGCCCGCGCCGAACGGGCCGCGACCGGTCAACGATTAAAAAATGTTCTCCGACTAGCTAACAATCTCGGGCGGGCTCGCAGGCCCGCCCTTTGTCTTTGCCGGAAGTGAAATGTTCACCCCCCGCGAGGCGCTTTAGCTAGCCGAACCAAGAGCCAAATCGGCAGGACGATCACGGCTCCGAGCAGGAAATATTGCCAAAGCCAGCGCACCGCGTCGAAGCCCATGTTCCAGATATGCCGAATAAGCTGACGGACGGACTCGATGATATTCCAGGGATCGAGGCCGACCGCGGCAAGGATCACGCCAACGAGGATTGACAGCAGGATCAGCCGGCCAATGACCGCAAGCGGCGGGCCGCCGAAGAAGCGCTGGACGTATTGGTTACTGTAGTCCTGGGCCATCGGAATCTCCCGATTGCGTCAATTAGGAACTTACCCTGACGGGCGCAAGCGGCACAGCGGGGAAATCGCGCCATGCCATCCGGGCCATGCCGTCGATCCGTCAAATGTCCGACACCTGCCGCCCACCTGCCGCCGATGGCGTTGCCTCGGCTCCGCAACTGGCGCTAAGTTGCGGCCGGTCCGAGCGAACTTCGGGCTTTCCGAGGATATTTCATGGCCACGATCGAGGATCGCGCGCTCGCCACAAAGGCGAGCCTCAACGACGATATCGGCGAAGAAACACGGCTTCGCATGTATCGCATGCAGGTCGAAATTCGCGAAGCCGAGCAGCGCGCATTTGATCTTTTTCTGCAAAATCTGGTGAAGGGCACAAGTCATCTGTCGCTCGGCCAAGAGGCGGTGGCGACCGGCTTTGCCGCCGCGATGCGCCCGGGCGACCTCAGTTTCTGCACCTATCGCGGGCACGCGCACACGCTGGCGCGCGGCGTACCGATCGAAAAAGTCTTGGGCGAACTGATGCAGCGCGACAATGGGCTGATGCGCGGCAAGGGCGGCTCGATGCATCTGACATCGGCCGATCACGGCGTGATGGGCTCCTATGCGATCATCGGCGCGCATCTGCCGATCGCCTGCGGCGCAGCGTGGCGTGCGCAATACAAGGGCCAGAAAGATGTGTCGGTATGCTTCTTCGGCGACGGCACGACCAACATCGGCGCATTCCACGAAGCGTTGAATTTCGCCGCGGTGTGGATGCTGCCGGTGATCTTCGTCTGCGAGAACAATCTCTACATGGAATACACCCCGATCGCCGACGTCACGGCCGTCCCGCATCCGGCTGCGGATCGGGCCGCAAGCTACGGACTGGAACGCATCGTCGTCGACGGCAACGATGCCGACGTGGTGTACCGCACCGCCACCGCGGCTTACGACAAGGCCCGTGCCGGCGGCGGCCCGTCCATCATCGAATGCATGACCTATCGTTACAGCGGGCATTCGCGCGCCGATCCTGCGAAATACCGGCCGGAAGGCGAACTCGAGAGATGGAAAGAGCGCGACCCGATCAAAATCTATCGCGACCGGCTGCAACAATTCGGCATTGGTGAGGACACGATCATCGGCATCGAAAACGACGTGAAGCGTCGCGTCGATGACGCCACAGAGAAATGCAAGGCGGCGCCGATGCCGCCGCTCGATATCCTCACCACCGACGTCTATGCCGACGGAGGCTTCGCATGGCGGAACTGACGTACCGTGACGCGGTCGCGCGCGGTATCGCGCAGGAGATGTCGCGCGATCCGGACGTCGTCTTTCTCGGCGAGGACGTTGCCAAGGCCGGCGGGGTGTTCAAGGCGACAGTCGGCTTGTTCGAACAGTTCGGCCCGCTGCGGGTGCGTGACACCCCGATCTCCGAACAGGCCATCCTCGGCGCCGCGATGGGCGCGGCGATGACCGGTCTGAAACCGATCGCCGAGATCATGTTCTCCGACTTCTTCGCGGTGTGCTTCGACTACATCGCCAACGAGTTCGCCAAGAGCCGCTACATGTCGAACGGCCAACTGAAGTGTCCGCTCGTCGTGCGTACCGGCAATGGCGCAGGCTCGCGCTTCGGCGCGCAGCATTCGCAGAGCGTCGAGAACTGGTGCATGATGATTCCAGGTCTCAAAGTCGTAGCGCCATCGTCACCGCGCGACGTCATCGGGCTGATGGCGGCTGCGGTGCGCGATCCTGATCCGGTGATTTTCTTCGAGCACAAGTCGCTCTATCCGACCAAGGGCGAAGTGCCCGATGGCGAAATTGTCGACACGTTGGGCACGGCAAAGATTGTGCGGCCGGGCAAGGATGCCAGCATCCTGGCACTGGCGCTGATGGTGCCGCGAGCGCTCGCGGCCGCCGACAAGCTCAACGCGGAACACGGTATCGATTGCGAGGTTGTCGACGTGCGTTCGCTGGTGCCGCTCGACACGCAGACGATCCTCGGCTCGGTCGCACGCACGCATCGCTTGTTCACGGTGGAGGAAAATCCGCGACTGTGCGGCTGGGGCGCGGAGATCGTTTCGATCGTGGCCGACGAAGCGTTCTACGATCTCGACGGGCCGCCGGTTCGGATTACGACGCCGCACATTCCGTTGCCGGCGGCCGACATCCTTGAGGACATTGCGCTGCCGACCGTCGAACGGATCGTCGATCGGGTGCGGAAATCTTTGCAATCCTGAGCATCATTGCCGGACTTGATCCGGCAATCCATGAAGCTGAGAGGCCGCATGGATGCCCGGGTCAAGCCCGGGCATGACGAAGAAAGAAGGTGCCTCATGTACGACAATCTCCTCGCTAACGTCCCGACCGATCTGTGGATCGGCGGCAAGTGGCGCAAATCGTCGGATGGCGGCCGCTTTGATGTGATCGACCCGGCCACCGAAAACAAGATCGCCTCGGTCGCCAGCGCCACGGTCGACGACGCCAAGGCCGCAATCGACGCGGCGAGCGCCGCCTTTCCCGGCTGGGCCGGCAAGAAGCCACGCGAGCGCGCCGAAATTTTGCGAAAATCGTTCGAGCTGATCATGCGTGACGCCGAACGGCTGGCAAAGCTGATCACCATCGAGAACGGCAAGGCGCTGTCCAACTCACGCGGTGAGGTCGCCTACGCCGCAGAGTTCTTCCGCTGGTATGCCGAAGAAGCGGTGCGCAACATCGGCGAGGTGAGCCGGGCGCCGGCCTCGGGCGCGCGCATCTTCGTTCATCACAAGCCGGCGGGCATCGCCGTGCTGGTCACGCCATGGAATTTTCCGGCCGCGATGGCGACGCGCAAAATCGGCCCGGCGCTCGCCGCCGGATGCCCGGTCGTGCTCAAACCCGCATCCGATACGCCGCTCACCATGCTGGCTTTGATGCCTATCCTCGAAGAAGCCGGCGTTCCGGCGGGCGTGGTCAACGTCATCCCATCGCGCTCGTCCGGCAAGGTCGTGAGCGAGATGCTGCACGATCCGCGCGTGCGCGTGGTGTCGTTCACCGGCTCGACCGAAGTCGGCCGCAAGCTTCTGCACGAAGCCGCGGACTGTGTCGTCAAGCCAGCGATGGAACTCGGCGGCAATGCACCCTTCATCGTGTTCGAAGACGCCGACATCGACGCCGCGATCGAAGGCGCGATGATCGCCAAGATGCGCAACATGGGCGAGGCCTGCACCGCAGCCAATCGCTTTTACGTGCATGAGAAGGTGCAGGATGAGTTCACCAAGAAGCTCACGGCGAAGATGGCGGGATTGAAGATGGGCAACGGCCTCGACGATGGCGTTGCGCTCGGTCCGCTGGTCAACAAGGATGGCCTCGACAAGGTGATCGAGTTGGTCGACGACGCGGTCCAGAAAGGCGCCAAGGTGCTCAC
Organism: uncultured Alphaproteobacteria bacterium; assembly: GCA_963759705.1. Lineage (GTDB taxonomy): Bacteria > Pseudomonadota > Alphaproteobacteria > Rhizobiales > Xanthobacteraceae > BOG-931. The sequence continues at coordinate 468,918 of CAVXAK010000017.1, read as the reverse complement.
TGGCGGCAAGGCGCCCAGCGGCCACGGCTATTTCTATCCGGCAACGGTTCTCGCCAATGTCTCCAACGACGCAAAAATGCTCAACGAGGAGATCTTCGGCCCGGTCGCCTCGATCCAGACATTCAAAACCGAGGACGAGGTGATCACGCGCGCCAACGATACCGAATACGGCCTCGTCGCCTACCTCTACACCAAGGATCTGAGCCGCGGCATGCGGGTGTCCGAGCAGCTCGACTTCGGCATGATCGGCCTGAACCGAGGTCTCGTCTCCGATCCGGCCGCTCCCTTCGGCGGCGTGAAACAATCCGGCCTCGGCCGCGAGGGCGCGCACGAAGGCCTCATGGAATTTCTGGAAACACAATACGTGTCTGTGACGTGGTGAGACGAACGGGCGAACTATGATCCAAGGTGACGTCGCAAAAAAGCTGATCGGCGCCTGGCGCTACGTCGGCACGCGGATCAATGGCGGGAACTGGGATCGCGGCGCAAATCCGAAGGGCATGATCTACTATGGCCCGAACGGCGAAATGGCGGTGCAGATCGCGCCCGACGTGAAACGCAAACGTGCCGGTTCTGTGATGACACCCGAGGAGGCCAAAATCGCGTTGACCGATTACATCGCCTATTTCGGCACCTATACGATCGACGAGAACGCCGGCACCGTGACGCATCATCGCCAGGACAGCATCCAGCCGGGCAACTCCGGCGATTTGGTCCGACGTTACGAATTCGACGGCGATCGTTTGGTGCTGCGGCCGCCCAACTCGACGATGGAAGTGACGTGGGAGCGCATCAGATAGAAGGAACGCGCCCGCGGGCGCGTATAAATTGATGGAACGCCCAGAAAACGCAAGTCTTTTGGATGCCCCAGTGACCGAACAATCCCCATCGGCCGCCCGACGCCTGATCGGATCGTGGCGCTACATCGGCTCGAATATCGACGGCAAGCCCCATCCGGGACGCGGCGCCAAGCCTAAGGGCATCATCATCTACGATGCTCACGGCCACATGGCCTGCCACGTGGCACCCGACCGCGAAGTGACGAAGGCCGGTAAGGAACCGACCGGCGAGGAGGCGAAGACCGCGCTCGCCGATCACATCGCGTATTTCGGTACCTATTCGGTCGACGAAAAGGCCCGCACGGTGACGCATCATCGCCAAGGCAGCGTACAGCCCGGCGATAAGGGTGACGTCGTCCGCGGCTACGAATTCGTCGGCGATCGTCTCATTCTGCGTCCCGTCGGCCCGGTTGCGCATGAGGTGATTTGGGAGCGGATCAAATAAGATGCGTGGGGAGTGAATGGACGTTCTGATGCCTCAACTCGGCGAAACCGTCTCCGAGGGCAAAATCACCAAGTGGTACAAGTCGCCCGGCGAGCCGGTGAAACCGGGCGACAATCTGTTCGAGATCGAAACCGACAAGGTCTCGATGGAAGTGCCTTCAACTACGACCGGTGTGCTCGCTGAAATCCGCGTTCCGGCCGGCGACGTGGCGCCCGTCGGCGCCATCGTTGCAGTCATCGCCGACAAGGCCGGCGCCGCCGCATCTTCCGAAGCAAGCGCAGTGACGCCGACGCCCCAACGAGCAACCCCACCTGTCGCCGCAGCGCCTCGGCCGGCGGCGGCCACAGCAGCGCTCGTCGCCGAAGACCGCCGGGCAACGCGTCAGCCGATCAAGCTCGATCCGTTCTTCGAAGTGCGCACGCCGGAACGCAACTTCGGGCCGGCACGATTGCCGGGCGGCACTTCGGTCACGCCGCTGGCGCGCCGTCTTGCCGCCGAGGCAGGGATTGATCTGTCGCGCCTGAGCGGTTCCGGCCCGCACGGCCGGATTGTCGCGCGCGACATCGAGAATGCCCCGCAGACGATACGGGCGACGCAGGCGGCGCTCGCAGAAAGTCCGAGCGCAGCCGAGATCAAGGCACTCTACGATCCGCAAAGCTATGAGGAACTGCCGCTCGACGGCATGCGTAAGACCATTGCGGCACGACTCACACTGGCTAAACAGACTGTCCCCCACTTTTATCTCGCCGCCGACATCGACATCGGACGCCTCGCCGCGCTGCGCGAAGAAGCCAATGCCGCCGCGCCCAAAGGCAAAGACCACGACCCGGCTGTCAAGCTCTCGCTCAACGACTTCATCATCCGCGCGCTAGCGCTCGCGCTGCAGCGCGTGCCGTCGGCGAATGCCGTGTGGGCGGGCGATCGCATCCTGCGTTTCAAGCATTCCGATATTGGCGTTGCGGTTGCGCTCGACGGCGGCCTGATCACTCCGGTGATCCGTCAGGCCGAAACGAAATCGGTCAGCGCCATTTCAGCTGAGATGAAGGACCTCGCCGCCCGCGCGCGTGAGAAAAAGCTCAGGCCGGTCGAGTACCAAGGCGGATCGTCGGCGATTTCCAATCTCGGTATGTACGGGGTGCGCGAGTTCTCAGCGATCATCAATCCGCCGCATGCCACGATCCTCGCGGTCGGCGCCGCGCGGCGGCAGGCGGTCGAGAAGGACGACGGCAGCATCGCGTTTTCAAGCATGCTGACCGCGACGCTGTCGTGCGATCACCGGGTGGTCGACGGCGTGCTTGGCGCCGAGCTCCTTGCCGCGATCAAGTCCTTGATCGAAGCGCCGGTGAGCATGCTGGTATGATCAAGAGTTAGATAATGGCTGGAACGAAGACTGAAGTTGTGCTGATCGGCCCATTGAAACCGGTCATCGCCAAAGGTTTCATTGACTGCGCCGTGCATCGTCTCTCTACTGCGAAAGACCTCGACGCTTTTGTCGCCGATCACACCGATATCCACGCCATTGCCTGCAGCGCCACGACCGAATTGGTGCCCGGCAGCTTGATGGCGCAATTTCCGCAGCTTGAAATCCTTTCCACCTTCGGTGTCGGCTATGACCACATCGACGTCAAATACGCTGCCGCCCACGGCATCATCGTCACCAACACGCCGGAGGTGCTCACCGAAGAAGTTGCCGACACCGCCATTGGGCTTCTGCTTTGCACGGTGCGCGAGCTACCGCAGGCCGAGCGTTATGTCCGCGCCGGCAAATGGCTGCAGCGCAGTTATCCGCTCTCGAAGGCCACGCTGCGCAATCGAACGGTCGGCATAGTCGGCATGGGCGCGATCGGACAAGCCATCGCGCAGCGGCTCGAAGCGTTCGGCGTACCGGTCGTCTATCACACACGCCAGGCGCGGCGCGAGTTGCCCTACCGCCACTATCCGAACCTTCTCGACATGGCACGAGCCGTCGACACCCTCATGGTGATCGTGCCAGGCGGAGCGGCGACGCAAAACATGATCAATGCCGAGGTGCTTGATGCGCTCGGCCCGAATGGCATCCTGATCAACATGGCGCGCGGCTCCGTGGTCGACGAGCCGGCTCTGATCAAGGCGCTCAAGGCCAAAAGGATCATGGCCGCCGGCCTCGACGTCTACGTCAAGGAGCCGGAAGTGCCCCAAGAGCTTCTCGAAATGGACAATGTCGTGCTGTTGCCGCATCTCGGTTCAGCGTCCGAACATACCCGCGAGAAGATGGACCAGCTTGTCGTCGACAATATTCTAGCCTGGGCGGCCGGCAAGCCGCCGCTGACGCCCGTGCCGGAAACACTATGGCGGTCCTGGAAAAAGAGCTAATCCGTTCTTTGGCATATGCTGCACACGACGGCCCGCGCCGCGGCGGCATGACGGCGCGGCTTGAGCGTGCTAAATTTTGAATATGAGATTAAGTCCCTTCAGCGTAAATTGCTGCGGAATCATTGTTGCGGCCATCGCGGCAACTCTTTGCGGCGATCCCGCGTTGGCGCAAAACACACCGTCTGACACGCCGCCTCAGGACCCGCCGTCGCAAGATACCCAACCGCAGACCGACCCGGTCAGTGCCATGATCGGTGCTTGGGAATTTTCCAACGCCGATCGCGATAAAATTTGCCGTTTCAACTTTCGCACCGACGCAACGTCCGGTGGCTATAAGCTCGATATCGACAAAAATTGTCCGAATGTTTTTCCCACGACCAAAGATATCGTCGGCTGGGCGGTCGACAATTTCGGCAACCTGCGGCTGCTCAACACCCATGGCGAAGCCGTCATCGAACTGACCGAGGTCGAAAGCGGCATGTATGACGGTTTCAAACCGGAAGAAGGCCGCTACATCCTGCAAGCGGCCGCCGCGGCGCCGATTCGCTCGGCCGACGATATGGTCGGCGAATGGGCGATTGCGCGCGGGACCGGCAAGCCCATCTGCGCGCTGACGCTGGCGAACACGGCATTAGGTCCGGACATTCTGGCGCTGAAGGTCAAGCCTGGCTGCGACGCGCTCGTCACGCGCTTCGGACCGACGTCCTGGCGCATGGACAAGGGCGAACTGGTCCTTCTTTCGGCGCGCGGGCAAGTTTGGCGTTTCGAAGAAAATGACGCCAACACCTGGCAGCGGCTGCCTGAAAGTGCCGATCCGGTGCTCATGGTGCGGCAATAAATCCGGTTGACGCACCAGGCTGATCGGGCTTCGGTTCCGGTCCACCGCGGACGCACAACCAGAAAATTCCGCAACGCCCAGGGAACCATGTCGCTCATCGGACAAATCAACAGGCCGCTTCGCCGGCTGGCGCTATACGCGCTCATGGGAGTCGCCGCCACGACCTGCTCGGCGCGGGCGGACGCGGTTTCCGACTTTTACGCTCACAAGACGGTCACGCTGATCGCCGGCTTCCCGCCGGGCGGCGGCTACGACACGTATGTGCGCGTTCTCGCCCGGCATTTCGGCCAATTCATCCCCGGCAATCCTTCAGTCGTGCCGTCGAATCTGCCCGGGGCCGGTTCGATGAACGCGGCCAATCACATTTTCTCAAGTGAGCCGAACGACGGCACGGTTCTCGGCATGTTTGCGTCGTCGGCGATCATGGAGCCACTCCTCGGCAACAAGGCTGCATTGTTCGAACCGACGAAATTCAGTTGGATCGGCAGCATGTCGCAGGACGTTGCCTATTGCGGCGTGTGGCAGACCCCCGGCGCCGCCGCCTCGTTCGGTGACATGTTTCAGAACGAGACGATCTTCGGCGGCGGCGCGCCCGCGGCAGTCACATTTCAGCACCCCATGATTCTCAAGAACTTGCTCGGCGCGCATATCCGCATGATTCCCGGCTATGCGGGCACGCGTGATATAGATCTCGCCATGCACCGCGGCGAGGTGAACGGCGAATGTGGCCTTTATGCCTCTTCGATCAAGGCGCAGTTTCGTGACGATCTGACCTCGGGCCGGATGAAGCTCGTGCTTCAGATGGGCCCACGAAAGTCGACCGAGTTTGGCAATATCCCAAGCGTTTACGATTACGCCAAGACCGATGACGATCGTGCGGTACTCGATGTCTACTTCAAGCAACTTGTGCTCGGCCGACCGCTGGCCGGGCCACCTGGAATTCCGGCGGATCGCCTTGACGCCCTGCGTAAGGCCTTCATGGCGACGATGAAAGACAAGGATTTCCTCGCCGAAACGAACAAGGTCGGCCTCGATATCAACCCCGCCTCGGCCGATGAGGTACTGGAATTGTTGAAGCGCTTTTCGACGTTTTCGCCAGCCGTCTTTGAGCGTGCACGTCAGGTCATCGGCCGCTAAGGCACTCTCGAATTTACACGTCACTTCAATCAGTTAGGTGAATATAGCGGCTGGCCGAGACTGCCGCCGTCGGCGCCTTCTTGATATTCTCGATTTTTGCCTCTTTAACTTGCGCTCTTATGCGATTTGTCGTCGGCTGAGCGCTCACGGGGCCTGCAATTCATGAGCTTCGTCTCGGGTTTCAAGCACGATTTGTTCTTGAGCTACGCGCATTTCGACAACGAGGAAGACGCGCAGGGCGTGCGCTGGGTGAGCCGCTTTCAACTTGATCTCAAAAACGCACTGCGGCAGCGGCTCGGCCAGGATCCGGAAGTTTTCTTCGATACGAGAAGCTTCGAGGCTAGCGACCACGTCGACTTCCTCCTGGAAAACGCTCGGCAATCGGCAATCTTCGTCGCATTGCTGTCACCGAGCTACGTGGCGCGCGACTTCACGATCAGAGAATTGGAGGCGTTCTGCACACGCGCCTCCGGCGTAAGTCCGGTCGTCGTGGTCGAGTTGCTGCCCGCGGAAGAAGGTGAGCACCATCCCCTGCTGCAGGGCCGCAAGCGAACACCATTCTGGCGGAAGGACCCAGCCGAACAGGACATACCGCTCCGGGTCACGCCTCGGTTCAATCCCGAAATGTATAACGAGCGGTTGCAGGTGTTGGCGCATCAAGTCAAGAAGCTGCTGGTCGACCAGCGCCAAGGCGCGACGCCGCGCGCGAGCGTCGATGAAGTGCCACGCGCCCGGCCGCAATCGCAGACGACCGTTACCGCCGAGCCCGCGCCCCGTACGGTGCTGCTCGCGCAAACAACGGACGATCTGTACGACGAACGCGAACGAATCCGCGCTTGCCTCGAACAATTCGGCACGAAGGTTCTCCCCGAGAATGACTACCCACAGGGCGGAACCGATTTCGCCGCGGCCTTCGACGCCGACGTGGTGCGCTCGGTTCTGTTCGTGCAATTGCTCGGCAGTTTCGGTTCGCGCAAGCCGCCGGACTTGCCGCAGACGTACTCTCAATATCAATACGAGACTGCCAAGACACGTGGTTTGAAAATATTGCAATGGCGCCGTCCCGACCTCGACTTGGCGTCCGTCAGTCATCGCGACAAGTCCTTGTTGGAAGGTCCGGATGTGCTCGCTGTCGGACTCGAGGAATTCAAGGGCGAGATTCTCCGCTGCTGCACTCAGCCGCCGCCCAAGACGGCCGTGCCGCAAAACGGTAGCTATCACGTCTTCATCAATGCCGACCGCAGCGATAAGGACTTGGCGGACGCATTGCTGAAGGTGTTTGAAGACAAGAAGAGCTGTACGGCGGCGCGGCCCTTGTTCGAGGGCTCGGCCAAGGACATCGTCGATGACCTTGAAGCAAACCTGATGAACTGCCAGGCACTGCTGATGCTCTACGGCAGTGCGCCGCCGGCCTGGGTGCGCGCGCAGTTGCTGCGCTATAGCAAGCTCGAGCAGCTCCGCGACGCACCGCCACGGCTCAAACGTATCCTGCTTGGTCCCCCGGCCCCCAAGGCCGAGCTCGCCTGGTCCGGCGGTTTTGAGAAAATCGACTGTCAGAACGGCAACGTCGTGCAGCAGATCGATAGCATCCTCGCCGGACTGCAGCTTTGATGCCGGCCGCCTCCCTGCGTCTGCCCTATCCGGGTCTGCGTTCATTCCGCCGCGAGGAGAGCGATCTCTTCTTCGGTCGAGAAGATTGCATCAACGCGATGGTCGACCGGCTCGCCGGAACGCGGTTTCTGGCAGTGCTTGGCTCATCCGGCGCCGGCAAATCTTCGGTGGTGAAGACCGGCCTGCTCGACGCCCTCGACCTCGGGCTGATGGCATCGGCCGGCTCGACGTGGCGCATCGTCGATTTCAGGCCCGGCGGCGCACCGCTGAAAAATCTGGCGGTGCGGTTGCTCGAAACGAAAACAGATGGAACCGAAGCGACACGCCAAGTCTCGGATGACGATGCGGCGCTGCTGCGCGCCTTTCTACTCCGCGGCCCGCGCTCGATCGCCGAATGGTGCGGTGACGGCCATTTGCCGGGCAACACCAATCTGCTTTTGCTTGTGGACCAATTCGAAGAGCTGTTCCGCTACCAGGATTACGCCGGGCGTGAAGAGGCCGAAGCCTTCGCCGGGCTATTGCTCGAAAGTGCCCGCCAAAGACAATTTCCGATCTATGTCGCGCTGACGATGCGTTCGGAATATCTCGGTGCCTGCGCTCTCATCGATGGCCTCGCCGAAGCGATCAGCACCGGCATGTTCCTCATTCCGCGCATGACCCGCGAGCAATGCCGCAGCGCCATTGTCGGGCCGGCCGCAGTCTGCAATTTCAAGATCGAGGACGCCCTCGCCAATCGGCTACTCAACGACCTCGCCGCGTTCGCGCCGTGGAACGATCGCAGCAGCGGCCACGATCAGCTCCAGCGCCTGGGCCGCCGTGCCGATCAACTGCCGCTGCTGCAATATTGTCTCAACCGGATGTGGATCCGTGCACGAGACAATGCTCACGGGGCGCCCATCATCCTCACGCGTTCCGGCTATGACCAGATCGGCGGGCTCGAAGGCGCGCTCAACGCCCATGCGGACGAGATTTTGCGCGCACTCGGCGAAAGCAACCGTCCAGTCGCCGAAGCGGCGTTTCGAGCGCTCACCGAAGGTTCGGGCGCCGCCGACGCGGTGCGCCGGCCGACGCGCTTCGGCGAACTGGCGGAGATTTGCAACGCCGACGCGTCGGCCGTACGCGCCGTGGTCGACGCCTTTCGCGCACCGGGCTGCAATTTCCTGGCGCCTGAGCTCGACCCTGCAAATCCGCGCCCACTTACCGACGAATCCATTATCGATATCAGCCACGAAAGCCTGATCCGGCAGTGGAAGCAGCTTTCGGAATGGGTCGAGGCCGAGGCCCGCTCGCGCCGGCAATGGCTTCGGCTGTTAGATCGGTTCGAGGACGGCCAGGCGCTGCAACGGGCCGAACTCTCCAACATGCTGGCGTGGCGCGCTGAGCAGGAGCCGAATGCGACTTGGGCGCGGCGCTACGGCGGTGATTTTCCTGCCGTCATGAAGTTTCTCGACTACAGCGACTGGCAGCGGCGGCGATGGGCTCCCGTAATAATGCCGCTATTCAGCTTGGCGGCATTCTCCATCTGCATGGTGTTCACCGCCGGTGTCTTGCTGATCGTATTCCATACGAACACTTCGCCTCCATCTGTGTATCACTACGTCATGTCCGGATCGATGGCGACCACCTTCGCGTTTGGGCTTTGGCGCTACGCGGGGCTCAGACCGACGAGGGCCCTGCTGGCGGGCGCAACAATTTTGCTAGCGATATTTGCTGGTGGCGGAAGTATTGTGGCGATATTGCAAGCGCACGGTCACCGAAATGCTCCATATTTGTGGAATGTTTCCCTTGCCGGGCCTGTCACCGTAACCGCAGTTGCGATTTTCGTCCGCCGCTTCCGCGATCTCTTCATCTGGATGCTTCTAACCGGCACATATACGGCTTCCGTGCTGTTCTTTAATGGGCTTTCCAACAACTCCACTGCCCAAGGCTTTTTTATTCTTCTCGGCTGGTGCTGGTGGTTCGCGCTTGTTGGTTTTCAATTGGGTCAGAGCCGCTACCCGATCGAAGGGGCCGGGCCTCGGGAGCGGTTCGCAGCCATCAGGCTGGGGGTCTTCGGTCTGCTGACATTCGTCACCATCACGCCTTGTGTCAATGTCGCGGCGACTGTCGCTTTTGGCTCTAATCCGCCGTCTTGGTGGAGGATGATTGAGTCGGGAGCCTCCACTGGAGCACTCGCGGTCACGCTTGCCTTCGGCCTTCGCCGTTACGGCGCGCTGCAAGTCAAAACGGCATTATTAGCCGGCGCAACGGTTTTCGCGCTCGAGTTCGTGCTGGGGACCGCTCTCGTCGGCGTCCTGTTATCAAAGAACATTCCGATCATCCAAGCCGAGCACTGGGCGGGGGCCGTTCTGTTTGCCCCTTGCGCCCTGTCCGTCCTCGCGATCTTTGACCGAACGTTCCGAAGCGCCGCTGCGTGGCTCTTCTTCGCAGCGCTGTTTACCGTGCCGTATGGGACTTTGGTCTGGCTTTCCGATTCCAGCCTTATCTCGATCAACCCTCAGGTGCGTGATTTGCTCATTCTCTTGATCGTCATCGTGTGGATCGCCGCCATCGGTTATTGGCTGCAACGGGCGCGGCTTAGCAATGAATCGGCGAGCGTTACGGATCGAAGCCTTGGCCGAGGACTGCCGCTGGCCGATCCGTCGCCGTCCGACACGGCAAAATCGACGCTCCCGCAAGCGGCAGTCTGATGCCGACGGCGCGGTAATCCCCATAGTGAAGGTCTCTGTGAAATGAACAAACGATACCAAGTCGTGATCGTCGGCGGGGGACCCGTCGGTGTAGCTCTCGCAGTCGAACTTGGACAGCGTGGAATTTCGTCCGTGGTGGTCGAGCGGCGCTTGGAACCGCAGCGCATTCCCAAAGGGCAGAATCTGACGCAGCGCTCGGCAGAGCATTTCTATTATTGGGGCGTCGCCGACGAGCTGAAGGCCGCGCGCATGCTGCCGCCGTCCTATCCGATGAGCGGAATTGTCGCCTACCACAACCTTAACAACGAATACTGGTATGCGCCGCCGCTTCGCGAAATCGTGAACTCCTATTATTTCCAGGAGAACGAAAGGCTGCCGCAGTTTCAGACCGAGCAGGTTTTGCGAAACAGATTGGCGCAGCTTCCGTACGCCGAAACTCGGTTCGGTTGGATGGCCGAGACGATCGAACAGGACGACGGCGGCGTGCGCGTTACTATCGCCCAAGACGGCGGTGCCGGACGCGACATCCTGGAGGCGGATTACGTCGTCGGTTGTGACGGCGGCCATTCCACCGTTCGCGAGCAGATCGGCATCGAATGCGGCGGGGCGGATTTCAATCAGCTCATGGTGCTCGCGCTGTTCCGCTCACGCGAGCTCCATGAAAAACTGCAGCGCTTCCCGCCGCGCTCGACCTATCGGGTGATCCATCCTGATTTGAAAGGCTATTGGCAGTTCTTCGGCCGCGTCGATGTCGGTGAGAGCTGGTTCTTCCACTCGCCTGTTCCGGCAAACACCACCAGAGAGAGTTACGACTTTCAGGGGCTCATGGAGAAGGCTGCAGGCTTCACCTTCGCATGCGACTTCGACTATGTGGGCTTCTGGGATCTGCGCATCTCCGTCGCCGAGAAATACCAGGTCGGCCGTGCGTTCATCGCGGGCGACGCCGCGCATTCTCATCCGCCTTACGGGGCGTACGGTCTCAACAATGGCCTCGACGACGTGGTCAATCTCGGCTGGAAGATTGCCGCTAAGCTCAAAGGCTGGGGCAGCGATGCTCTGTTGCGCACTTACACGGAAGAACGGCGTCCCATCTTCAAGGAAACGGCGGAAGACTTCATCGAGGCCGGCATCCAGCGGGACAAGGAGTTCCTCGCTCGTTACAGCCCTGACCGCGACCGCCCTGAATTCGAGCGGGCCTGGAAGGAGCACGCCAACGCCGCGGCTCCCCGCGTGCTGAGCTATGAGCCGAATTACGAGGGCTCATCAATCGTCCTCGGGCCGCCGCAGGGGGTCAGCAGCGCTCACGGTACGCATACGTTCAAGGCACGGGCCGGACACCATCTCCCGCCGCAGCTTCTGAGTTCCGGACGCAACGTCTTCGAGGAGCTGGGGTCGCGATTTCACGTTGCTGGCATTCGATGCCGACGACCAGACGGTGCTTACATTTGCCGAAGCGGCCAAGACGCGAGGCGTGCCCTTGAAGATCGTCCGCGACAGCTATCGCGATGGCCGCACAGCATATGAGGCCAAGCTCATACTCGTGCGTCCCGATCGCTATGCTGTGTGGACGGGAGGCGACACGCCCGTTGACGCGGCCGCCATCATCGGCAAAGTCGTGGGACGTGTGTAGTTGCCGTTTCGTCACCGTGTGATGCAATCTCCACGAAATCTGGCAATGAATAACCGCGTGGACTAATCGGCACGACTTTAAGCAGCCCGCGCATAATGAAGGAAGCTTGCGGATGGCTGCCGGTCTTGAACCGAAGATCACAGCCGGGATCGTTGCCGCGGTAGCGGTCTCAGTTGGAGCTTATCTCGCAGCCAGCGTCTTTGCGCCTCTTGTCCTCGCGCTCTTCATCATCGCCATTGTTTGGCCGCTGCAATCCCGGCTGCAGTCGTACATGCCGAAACTTGTCGCGCTTGCGATCACCATTCTTATCACCATCGCAGTGGGCGTCGCCTTCGGGTCGTTAGCCGTTTGGGGCTTCGGCCGGGTGGGTCGCTCCCTGATTACTGATGCTGGGCGTTATCAGGCGCTCTACGAGAACCTAGTGATGTGGCTCGACAGTCATGGCATCTCGGTCGCGGGCCTGTGGGCCGAGCACTTCAATGTCGGATGGCTGTTACGCGCGGCACAGCAGGTCACCGGCCGCATCAACACCACGCTGAGCTTTTGGATTATCGCGCTCGTCTACGTCGTGCTCGGACTTCTCGAGGTCGACGACGTCCGCCGCAAGGTGGAGGCGCTCGGCAATCGCGATGCGGCACACTTATTGTTGAACGGCGGCGCGCAGACCGCGATCAAGTTCAGAAAGTACTTGCTGGTCAGGACGCAGATGAGCGTCATAACCGGCCTTCTCGTCGCAGCCTTCGCCTGGCTCGCGGGATTAAGATTCGCGGCCGAGTGGGGAGCGATCGCATTCGCGCTCAACTACATTCCCTTCGTTGGCCCGTTCATCGCGACCTTGTTTCCGACGTTGCTGGCGATGACGCAATTCGAGAGCTGGCAGGCCGTTCTCGCCATCTTCATCTGCCTGAACATCATCCAGTTCGTCGTCGGCAGTTATGTCGAGCCGCGCGTCTCCGGAAGCGTGCTATCCATTTCCCCGTTCGTCGTGCTGTTCGCGATTTTCTTCTGGACGTTCCTGTGGGGCGTGTTCGGCACGTTCATCGGCGTTCCGATCACTCTGGCCATGCTCACTTTCTGCGCTCAGCATCCGTCGAGCCGCTGGATTGCCGAGCTGTTCGGCGGACCAGATGGCATCAAGGAGGTCAGGCCACGGTGTTAATTCAGCCTGGCGCGGTCTCGCCCGCAACTTCCACCCGTTCTGGAGCAAGCAACAAAAGCTGCCCGTCCGGCCCTGACGCCAAGGTGTGGATTAAAAAGTATCTCGGCGCATCGTTCTTCGCGCCCATGACCGGTGAAGGGGCAGAAATGATCTTCAGCCTGCCGCACACGCCGATCCAGTCGATGTGACGGTGGCCGTGCATGACGATCGTGCGCGCGGCGAAGGACTTGAGGCTGCGGACAAACCAAGTGCCGTTGATCAGCGCGGTTCCGATTCGCTCCGAGAAGGCTGCCACCGACATTGGATATTCCATCAGATGGTGATGCAGCGCGACGATCCATCGTGCGTGCGGAAATTGGTTGACCGCAGCCGCAAGCCTCTGCGCTTGCCCGACGGAGATCATGCCAAGCGCATTGGTGAAGGAGAAATTTGTTTCGGCATTGGAGTTCAGGATTGCCACGCCGAGACCGCCTTCGGTGGCGGGCGGCAAGATCAACGGAAACTGGCTGTGCCAAAGTTCCGCAAGGCCCGCCGACAGCCGCAAACTGCCCGAATCTGCAAAGGCTGCGATCCGTTGCCGATGCGGCGCCAGCGCCTCGCCGAGCGTACGTCCAAGTTTCCTCGAGATGGGATCAATCACCCTCATCCGATCGCCCTGCACGGCCGCGATTGCCGACAGCGTCCGCATCTGCCGCAGTCGCTTCCCCGGGCTGAACGGCAGATCGAGCCTGGCCGGGTTGAGGCGGTCAACAATATTGAGATCGTGATTTCCAGGAAGAATGATCATTCGCTCGGCGAGCGCGGGATGCTGCGCCACCGCATCGAGGAATTCCGCCCATTCGGCTGCCCGCCCGGCGTCGGTCATGTCACCGCTAATGAGAATGATGTCGAGCGGCCTGGCGTTATGGATCGCTTCAATGCAGGCCATGATACCCGCGAAGCGGCCGTTGCCCCGCGGCCCGCTGCGTCCGCTTTCAATGCGGAAGCCGTATCGCTCGCCGACCAAATGGATGTCCGAGAGATGCGCGACGCGCCAAGTCGGACCGCTCAACGCGGCATCAAACGCGCTGAGATCGATTGGCTGATCCATGCCAGCGTCCGCAAAGCCCCAAACAAGCGACGCGATCGCGAGATAAGCCGAGACCAAGACGACAGCGTTGGCGAGCGTCGGGAGAATGAGACCCGGCAAATCGAGCAGATCCGCGACCGTTCCCACCCAGCGCGAGGCCGGCCAAGCAAGCGCTGCGATCAGTGCGCCGCTGGCGCAGAGTATGATAGCGGCTCCGGCGGAACTGATCGCACGCAGACGCGCCCGCTGAATGACTCCAGACCCCTTGCCGAGCGTGTGCTCGGTCAGATAACGCAATGCCTCGCGGCAGAACGCGTATCCCGGCTGCACCGCAAGTGCATTGAGCGACCAGAAATTGACCTCGGCGGTCTGCAACAGCGGGCGCCATCCGAACCAACCCAATCCGGCGATCGCAAAGAGAAGCAACACTGCGCCGAAGCCCGTCAGTTCGGCGACGACCCGCGACGCTTTCGCGAACCAGGCAGTAGCGATCAGCGGCGCCAATCCAAGCAATACGGCAGGCAGTAGGATCGAAACGGTCCAGGCAAATAACAGCTTCGGCAAGCTGATTTCGGCGAGGAGACTGCCGGCGATCGCGAGGAGCGATCTCTGCTTTGGACTTGAAGCGTCGTCCTCGACATCGCCTTGTCGCGGATCGAGCAGCAAGACGCCGGTATCTGTGACGGCGCGATCGCGGTCCGGCTGTAGACTCCGCCCAGTCATGCACGCTCCCTCCTGGGTCAAGCCCACAACAATACGCCGCGCAGCTGAATTTTATGCCGTATTCGAGTGTCCGCTCAGATCAGCTTCAGCCCTTTCAAACTTGCGTGGCCTTCCTTGCCGACGATGATGTGATCGTGGACAGAAATGCCGAGCGGCTGCGCGACGGCGACAATCTGCTGCGTCATCTGGATATCCGCCCGGGACGGCGTCGGATCGCCCGACGGATGATTGTGCACGAGTATGATGGCAGTTGCCGACAATTCCAGCGCCCGCTTCACCACCTCGCGCGGATAGACTGGCGTGTGATCAACAGTGCCGACTTGCTGTACTTCGTCAGCGATGAGCTGATTGCGCTTATCGAGAAACAGTACACGAAACTGCTCGCGGTCGGCGAACGCCTGAGCGGTGCGGCAATAGTCGAGCACGCTCGACCATGACGACAGCACCGGTCGCTTTTTGACCGCTCCGCGAACTAGCCGGCTTGCCGCCGCCTGGACAATCTTGAACTCGGTGATCCCCGCAGCGCCCAGGCCTTTCACCTCCGCCAGCCGCGCCTCCGATGCGGAGATCGCTTCCGCGAACGAGCCGAACGTCGTCAGGAGCGTCTTGGCGAGCGGCTTGACATCGCGCCGCGGCAGCGCGCGGAACAGCAACAGCTCCAACAACTCGTAATCCGACAGCGCGTCGGCGCCGGCCTCACGAAAACGCTCTCGCAGGCGTTCGCGATGACCGTGATAATGTGGCGGCGCCTCCGCGAGGCCCTGGCGGCGAACTGGCTTCTTGTCGCCCCTGCGATCTTGCATGCACGTGATACCGGCCGTCGGCGGCGGCGCTGGCCGACGCTGCCACCCCCAAGGATGACGGGATTACGGTAATTTGCAATCGGGGGCTGATCTGCGCGGATCAAGCCGCCGGGTAGGGCGGCTTATCCAGACCCTTCGGCGACAGCGTGAAAATCTCGACGCCAGTCTCGGTGACGCCGACGGAGTGCTCGAACTGCGCGGAGAGCGATCGGTCGCGGGTGACCGCGGTCCAGCCATCCGAGAGGACCTTCACGTGCGGGCGGCCGAGATTGATCATCGGCTCGACCGTGAAAAACATGCCGGGCTTGAGAACAATGCCTTCGCCCGGCCGGCCGACGTGCACGATGTTGGGCTCGTCGTGAAACAGCCGGCCCAGGCCATGGCCGCAGAAATCACGCACTACGCTCATATGCTGGGCTTCGACGTAAGATTGGATCGCGGCCCCGATATCACCGGTCGTCGCGCCCGGCTTGATCACCGCAATACCCCGCATCATGCCTTCGTAGGTGACATCGATCAGGCGCTCGGCACGGCGAGGAACTTCACCAACGGTGTACATGCGGCTGGAATCGCCGTGCCAGTGATCGAGGATCAGGGTCACGTCGACGTTGATGATGTCGCCCTCTCTGAGCGGCTTTTCCGATGGGATACCGTGGCACACCACGTGATTGACTGAGGTGCAGGTGGCCTTGCGATAGCCCCGATACATGAGCGTCGCCGGCATGGCGCCATGATCCTTGCCGAACGCGTAAACCAACCGATCGATGCGTTCGGTCGAGACACCGGGCCTGATTTCGCCGACCAGCATATCGAGGCACGATGCCGCCAGCCGGCCGGCCTTGCGCATGCCCTCGAACGCGGCAGGGCCGTGAATCTTGATCTGTCCGGTTTTGCGCAGCGGCGCGCAGGCCGCATCGACGTAGGTCATTGTGAATGGAGTACTGGATCCCAGAATAACGCCCCGAAGCGTTTGGCCGCAGCGGCTGTAAGCCGCCGATTGACCTGCAATGTAAGCATGCGAGCGGACAACGCAAGCAATCCGCGATCTCCGGCGGGCCAAGCCGTCAAACGCCGACAATTGGAATCGGGCGCCGCAATCTCGATACCTTCGACGTTGACCGAGCAGCGCCAAGCCAAGGTCTCTACGCCACTCGCGCGAGCCCGGTCGAAGGCAGCTCCGTAGGCCGGATCGATATCGCGCGCTACGGCGAAGCGCTCCGCCGACGGAATCTGGATCACGAAGAGAATCACGGCGCGCTTGCCGGAAGCCGCAACTGCCGAGAGTTCGTCGAGATGCTTCGTGCCCCGGTCGGTCACACAATCCGGAAACTCGGCGAAACGCGCCTTGCGCATGAGATGGACGTTCTTGACTTCCAAATAGCAGGGCGGCCGGCTTCGGGGCCTCGAGCAGGAAATCGATGCGGGAGTTTGTCCCGTACTTCACCTCTCGACGGATGGTTGCATAGTCGCGCAATTCCGGGATTAGCCCGGTTTCGAGCACCTCGGCCACCAGCAGGTTGGGATGCACTGTGTTCACGCCGACAAGTTCCGGGCCGCCGCCAAGATCCGTCTCGACCAGTTCCCATGTGTAGGGAAGTTTCCGCATCGGATTGCCGGAATTGGACAACCACACTTTTGAAAGCGGTCGGTCGAGGCCGGTCATAGCGCCCGGATTGGCAACGTGCACCGTGAGCATCTCGCCGGACTCGAGCACGATGTCGGCGAGAAAACGCTTGTAACGACGGGCAAGGGTGCCCGGGATCAGCGGCGTGGGAAATCGCATGGTCGAGACATAAGCGCTAAACGCAAAATCCGGAAAGGCCCTGACGGCTGGGGACGAGGCTCTTTGCGAAAGCACGATGACGGTGGAATGCAAATCTGTCTTACGGGCAAAAATGCGCTCTCTAAGTCAGTCATGCTTTTCCAAATCAGGCGGCGATTCGGCCACCAAGCTCGTCCTCGATATGGACGCGAATGATTTCATCGAACGAAGCCTCCGCCTTGAAGCCAAGGTCGAGAGCGTGCCGCGGATCGAACCGGCGTGGCCAGCCGGTGATGATCTTCGCGATGAGCGGATCGGGCGCGCGGCGAATGCGAGCCGCGACCCTGTCGCCCGCCACCCGGCGCAGCGCCGCAATCTGCTCGGCGACCGTGCAGCATACGCCCGGCATGGTGAGGTTGACGCGTGGGCCGAGCTTTCGGCTTTCCAATTCCGCGGCGTGGACGAGAAATTCAACCGCCGCCCGCGGGCTGGCGTGCCAATGCATCACGCTGTCTTCGACCGGCAGCACCGCTTCTTCGCCGGCAAGCGGCTCGCGGATGATCGAGGAAAAGAAGCCCGAAGCCGCGCGATTAGGTTTGCCGGGCCGGACAACGATGGTCGGCAACCTGATGCCGACGCCGTCGAGGAAGCCGCGCCGCGTGTAGTCGGCAAGGAGAAGCTCGACGATGGCCTTTTGAGTGCCATAGGAGGTCAGCGGTGTCGCATGAAAATCGTCGGCAATCGTCTCGGGGAATGGCGCGCCGAAGACTGCGATCGACGACGTAAAGACCAATCGCGGACAATAACCTTCGCCGGCCGCCCGTACAGCGTCCAGGAGCACGCGCGACCCGTCGAGGTTGACCCGCGTCCCCTTCTCGAAATCGAGCTCCGCCTCACCGGAGACGACCGCAGCGAGATGAAAGATGACGTCGGGCCGATCGGCAACGACAGTTCGAGCCGCTGCCGGATCGGCGATGTCGGCAGCCGTAGTTTCGCTGCGCCCGGCAAATTTCTCCGGATATGTTGGTGCTTGCACATCGAACAGCGTCAGCTTGTCGACGGTTCTCCCGTTCAGTGCGCCGATTTCGACAAGGCGCGACGTCAGCTTGCGCCCAAGCATCCCCGCGGCGCCGGTTATGGCGATGTGCATGGCTTGCCGGCCGCCGGCGTCAGTTACAGTAGGAAACGCCGTCAAGCGTCGCGCAGCGTTTCTTCATCGGATCGTCGAGCTGCTGGACACCGCCCTTGCCGTTACCGACAAACACGCCGTTACCGACATGCACGGAGGCATTGTTGCCGATGATGACACTGGGGCTTTGGCGCGCCGCCCGCGACTGCGAGCCATCCGGCCAGATAATCGCGTCTCCGGTGAATAAACCGCTGCGTCCGTCGTCGCAGGTAACCGCCGTACCGCTGCGCGTACAGCTCTGCGCCGATGCGGATGACACAGCAAGCAAGAAAGCAAAAAGCGAAAGACTACAGAATCTGATCGTGATGAGATTGTTACAAAGCCGCATGGCAATGCCCCGGTCGTTACAGCGCCATGCCTCCATCGACGAGGTGCGCCTGCCCCGTAATGTAGCTTGCCTCGTCGCTCGCAAGAAAGAGGGCGAGCCAAGCGACTTCCTCGGGCGTACCGAGCCGGCCCATCGGCTGGCGATCGACAAAATCCTTTTGCACCGCGTTGATGGCCCGGCCGGTCTCCTTGGACAGCGCCGTAATGCGCTCGCCCAAGGACGGCGATTCGATCGTGCCGGGACAGATAGCATTGCAGCGGATGCCCTGCTTGATGAAATCCGCCGCCACCGCCTTGGTGAGCCCGATCACCGCAGCTTTGGTGGCGCCATAGGCGTACCGGTTAGGCACGCCGCGGATCGAGGACACCGCGGAAGAAATATTCACGATCGAGCCGGATTTCTTCTCCACCATTCCCGGCAAAAACGTCTTGATCGTGCGGTGCATCGATTTGACGTTGAGATCGAATGAAAAGTCCCAATCTTTGTCGGAACAGTCGAGCACCGTGCCCTGGTGCACATAACCCGCGCAATTGGCGAGAATATCGAGCGGACCGAACTCGCGGCCAATATCGCCCGCAAGAGCGTCGATGTCGGGCTGCGAGCGAACATCCAGCTTGACGCATTTCTTCGCCCTCAGGCCCGCAAGCTTGTCCTCGGCGAGATCGGTCGCGATGACGATGCCGCCGGCCGCGGCAAATTTCTCAGCGATAGCGCGCCCGATGCCCTGGCCAGCGGCTGTTACCAGCGCGACCTTACCTTCCAGTCTGTTGGTCATGGGTTCTCTCGGATATCTGCCAGTTCAGCCCCGTGACATAACGCGCCAACAGGTTTTGAGTTCGGCAAGACCATGCCGGTCAAGAGGCGATTTTTGCGATCCTCGCTGAAGAACTTGTTAAGTTCCTGGTTCGAAATCAGCCCCCCGAAACCGCCGAATTTGCCTTCCTTTGCAATCTCGGTCGCGGTCTTGATGAAGGCGTGCATCGCCACCCGAGCGAGCGAACCACCGACGCTGATCCGCCGCACCCCCATCGTAGCGAGATCGTTCACCGTGAAACCGAAATCTCCACCGTTGAGGAAATTCACCGGTCGCGGCGCCACGGCCTTTACGACGGCTTCTATCTGCTCGCGCGTTTTGATCCCCGGCGCGTAAAGGCAATCGGCGCCAGCCGCGGCGTAAGCCTTCAGCCGGCGAAGAACATCGTCGAGATCGGGCACCCCGCGAATAAACCCTTCGGCCCGCGCAGTGAAAACAACATCACCGCCGGCGCGATCGATCGCGGCACGCGCAGCTTTCACGCGCGCGACCGCAAGGTCAAAATCATACAACGGCGTGGTCGCACTTTTCGGCGAATCCTCGATCGACAGACCGGCGACGCCCGTCGCAATACAGCGCGTCACGTTCGCCGCAACGCCGTCAGGATCGTCGGCAAAACCATTCTCGAAATCGCCGTTGAGGGGAATGTCTGTCGCGTCCGCGAGATTTTCAAAATGAGCAAGCACGTTATCGCGGCTCTGCGCACCGTCAGCATAGCCCTCAGAGTGAGCATGTCCGGAGCTCGTCGTCGCCAATGCTTTGAAGCCCAGACCTTGCAGGTAGCGCGCGCTGCCGACATTCCACGGATTGGGAATGACGAAGCAACCGGCCTCATGAAGCTCGCGGAAGGTTTTGCGCTTTTCGGCGGTTGACGGACGTCTCATCGAAGCCTCGCTGTCTCGAACAAGGCATACCCTGCCACGGTGACGGTCGCGATGACAGGGACTTCGCCAATGGGCGCGTCAGTGGCTGTCGCGGGGCACAAATTTTTGCGCTACGCGCTGGTATTTCACGGCCGGCTCCAAAACCATGCCGTCGCCGAGCTGATCGACCATGGCGCGCTGGATGTCCTGCCAAGGCGTCTGGCTCGGCGGATAATGATAGCCGCCATTCTTGACGAGTGCAGCGCGGCGTTCCGCCAATTCCGCTCCCGCGATCAGGATATCGGCGGTCCCTTTGTTGAGATCGATCCGGACGCGGTCACCGGTTTTGAGGAGCGCGAGACCGCCACCGGCTGCTGCCTCCGGCGAGGCATTGAGGATCGACGGCGAGCCCGACGTGCCGGATTGCCGGCCGTCCCCGA
The DNA here is from genome assembly GCA_963759705.1 of uncultured Alphaproteobacteria bacterium. Lineage (GTDB taxonomy): Bacteria > Pseudomonadota > Alphaproteobacteria > Rhizobiales > Xanthobacteraceae > BOG-931. The sequence goes on along the minus strand of CAVXAK010000017.1, from coordinate 448,226 downwards.
TGCACGGCAGCGATGTCACGCCCCTTTTGATCAGTCCCGCGGGCGGCTGCATGTTCACGACCTCGGCAGAGCCCGGATAGCCGATCGGCCCGGCGCCGCGCATGAACAGAATCGTATGCTCGTCGATGTGAAGCGCAGGATCGTCGATACGCTTGTGGTAGTCCTCCGGTCCGTCAAACACCACGGCGTGGCCCTCAAACGCATTCGGATCCTTAGGATCGCACAGATAGCGCTGACGAAATTCGTCAGAGATGACGCTTGTCTTCATGATCGCTGAATTGAACAGATTGCCGTGCAGCACCTTGAAACCGGCTTGCGGCTTCAGCGGCTTGTCGTAAGGCACGATGACCTTTGCGTTTGTCGATTCCGCACTCGCGACATTCTCCGCAATGGTCTTGCCGTTGATGGTCAGCGCGCCGCCATGCAGACGGCCGGCCCGCATCAATTCATGCATCACCGCCGGCAGCCCGCCGGCGCGGAAATAATCTTCGCCGAGATACTCGCCAGCCGGCTGCATGTTGACGAGGAGAGGCACGTCATACCCGATCTTCTCCCAGTCTTTGATCGAAAGCTCGACGCCGATATGCCGTGCAATAGCGTTGAGATGAATCGGCGCGTTGGTCGACCCGCCAATCGCAGCGCAGGCCACAATCGCATTCTCGAAAGCTGCTCTCGTCAGAATGTCGGACGGTTTCAGATCTTCGCGCACGATCTCCACCGCGCGGATGCCGGTCGCATAGGCCATCTGACCGCGCTCGCGGTACGGCGCCGGGATTGCGGCGCAGCCTGGAAGCGACATGCCAAGTGCCTCCGCCATCGCATTCATCGTCGACGCCGTGCCCATGGTGTTGCAGTGGCCGATGGACGGCGCCGATGACGCGACGATGTCGAGAAATTCCTTGTAGTCGATCTTGCCGGCGGCCTGATCCTCGCGCGCCTGCCATATGACCGTGCCCGAGCCCGCGAGCTTGCCGTTGCGGTAGCCGTCGAGCATCGGGCCACCAGACAGCACGATCGCTGGTGTGTTGACCGTTGCCGCGGCCATCAAACAAGCAGGCGTGGTCTTGTCACATCCAGTCATCAGCACCACGCCATCCAGCGGATAGCCAAAAAGCACCTCGACGAGACCGAGATAGGCGAGGTTGCGATCAAGCGCGGCCGTCGGTCGCTTGCCGGTTTCCTGAATTGGATGGACCGGAAACTCAAACGCAATGCCGCCGGCATCGCGAACACCTGCGCGGACACGCTCGGCGAGTTCAAGGTGATGGCGATTGCATGGACTGAGATCGGACCCGGTTTGTGCGATGCCGATAATCGGCCGGCCCGACGTCAGTTCGGCGCGAGTGAGACCATAATTGAGATAGCGCTCAAGATAGAGCGCCGTCATCCCGGGATTTTCCGGATTGTCGAACCACAATTGCGACCGCAAACGAGGGCGTTGCGAATCTTGCTTTTCGTTAGCCTTTGTCATTGCGGTCTCCCGGTATCCCTTTCGGTAGATATGGTCATTTAACGCCGACCCGTGCCGCACGCGCATCACGCCGACGCGCGAAGCAAGAAACGAATCTTCCTAAACCCCCTTACGGGACATTTGTTGCGCGTATTCGGCGCGGCTTGGAGGTTTGTTCTCATTCCCGCTGCAATGCAGCATGAAGCCATAAACACCGATAAAGCTTCAGTTAAAACCTTGATTCTCATACCAAATTTATGGATCGCTCTTGACGAATTCGGGACCGATCCTCATCCGCAGATCGGCTCCGAACTCATCCGCGACGCAGGCCAATCTGTCGGCGCATACTAAACTGTTCGACGCGTAGAACACTGTGCTCAGGAGCCCCGGACATGGTCCGGAACTCCTGCATGTGACGGCCGGTCTTCGCAGGGCTGGCGCGTCACGTTGCATTCAGCAGGCGATTGGGCTGAAGTAAGGCGCGACGGATTGGTTCAAAAGTGCCGAGACGTGCCCATGCTGAAAACGGTTCCCGCGTTCGATCGCATCGGTGAGGAAAATGCCTTCGCGGTTCTCGCACGCGCCACGCAGCTTGCGGCGCAGGGCCGCGATATCATCAATCTCGGAATCGGCCAGCCCGATTTTCGCACGCCGGACTTCATCGTCGAAGCGGCGATCAAGGCGTTGCGCGACGGGCATCACGGCTATACGCCTGCCGTGGGCATCTTGCCGTTACGCGAGGCTGTCGCCGCCGACCTCTTCAAGCGGTTCAAGGTCGGCGTCTCGCCCGACGAAGTAATGATCTTGCCGGGCGGCAAGCCGACCATGTTCATGTCGATCCTGATGTTCGGCGAGCCGGGCGCGGACATTCTCTATCCCGATCCCGGCTTTCCCATTTATCGCTCGATGATCGAGTACACCGGCGCGCGGCCCGTTCCGGTGCCCATTCGCGAGCAAAACAATTTTGCTTTCTCCGCCGAGGAGACGCTCGGTCTCATCACGCCGCAGACGCGGCTCATCATCGTCAACTCGCCGGCCAACCCGACCGGAGGCGTGACGCCAAAGACCGAAGTCGACAAGCTTGTCGCCGGCCTGGAGAGATTTCCCGACGTCGCAGTGATGTCGGACGAGATTTACGATCACATGGTCTATGACGGCGAGACGCACGTGTGTCTCCTCTCCTATCCGTCGATCCGCGACCGGCTCATTCTGCTCAATGGCTGGTCCAAAACCTATGCGATGACCGGCTGGCGGCTGGGATACGCCGTATGGCCGGGCAAGCTGTACGACTATGCGCGCAAACTCGCAGTCAATTTGCATTCATGCGTCAATGCGTCGGCGCAATATGCCGGACTTGCTGCGCTCACGGGTCCGCAGGACGAGGTTACCAAGATGGTCGCCGAGTTCGACAAACGGCGGAAGCTTGTTGTCGAGGGCCTCAATCGCCTGCCGGGCACATCCTGCGCGACGCCCAAGGGCGCATTCTACGCGTTTCCCAACATCGCGCGGACGGGCTGGAAGGCAAAAGCGCTCGCCTCCGCACTTCTTGAAGACGCTGGCGTTGCGCTCATTGGCGGACCGGACTTTGGCATTCTCGGCGAAGGCTATGTGCGGCTGTCCTACGCCAATTCGCCCGAAAATATCCTCAAAGCGCTTGACCGCGTGGGCGAGTTTTTGACCAGCCGCAAGGCGGCGTGAGCAGTTTTGCTTTTTGATCGGTGCCAAGCATTACGTCTTCTGCGTCAGCCGGAAGCCGACGATGACAATCGCTAGCCCGATGAGTTGCGAGATGCTCGGCACCTCGCCGAGCGCAAGGAATCCGATCAGTAATGTGAAGGGCGGGACAAGCGACGGATACAACACCGCACGGCTTGCACCAAGTAGGACCACGGCACGCGTAAAGAGATAGGTGGCGCCAGCACCGGCAAACGCGCCTTGCGCGACGGCCTGCAACAGGTTTTCCAAAAAGCCCGCCGTCAAAAGTCCGCCGAACCCAAAAAGCAGCAACGCGGGCAGACCGGCGAGCGACAAGCACGCTGGTCACGGCCACAGCCCGCATCGGCGATATTCGCCACCGCCGCAAAAACATGCCGAAGACCGCGAAAGAGCTTCCGGCCGCAACAAACAGGAGATCGCCGGCAAGCCCCTGCGAGCCCAAGGTCCGCAGCGCCTCGATGCCGATCACGCCGAGGCCGATGACGATCGCCAACGCGCCGGCGACGCGGCGCCGCGGCAATGGCTCCTTGAGGACAAGGCGCGCCAGCACCAAACCGCCGAGCGCCGCACACGAGGGTTGAATGATGCCGCCGTGGCCGAGCGGGACGAACAGGTATCCGATGTAACTGAGCAAAGCCAACGGCAGCCCGCCGAACAGCGTCAGCACGATTCCACGCCGCCACCCGACGCCGCCGAGATTCCCCAAACCGCCGACGGCGATGACAGGAAGAAGCGCGAGACCCGGCCAGACGAAGCGATGCAAGGCCAGCGCCAGCGGCGACATCCCGATGAGCACGCCGTGTCGCGCAGCGACGAAGCCGAGCGCCCAGAACAAAGCCGAGCCGACACCGCACAACACACCCAGCGCCGTTGCAGACTTTACGGGCGTCGTTGGAGCGTGAATCATTGCGGGCAGAGTGGCAAAATTGCGGGGTCATGACTACAACGGGTGCCGCCTTCTTGGTCTCAGCCTTTGGTCCGGAATCGCTCACAGCCTGAAGGCTGAAATGCGACGCATAGGCTTCGTCAGGCGAGAGTATCCGTGTCTGCGTCAAGAAGTTCCAGACCGCCCATAGCGACGACACGACCGGCTATCGAGACGCACGATGGTCGTTGCGATTTGGCGCAGTTCCGCAGGCGTATGGCTCACATAGACGACAGGTATCTTGGCCTCGTCGCGCAAACGAACCAGATAGGGAAGAATCTCACGCTTGTGACCGGCATCGAGCGACGCCAGCGGCTCGTCGAGCAGCATAAGGCGTGGAGCCATCAACAACGCGCGACCAACGGCGATCCGCTGGCGTTCACCACCGGACAGCATGCGCGGCCGGCGATCCAGCAAGTGGCCGATATCAAGCAACGCCACGATCCGCTCGAATTCCTTCGCGTCGCGCGGACGGCGACTCATCCGCCGGCCATAATCGAGATTCTGCCGCACGCTGAGATGCGGGAACAGTCGACCCTCCTGGAACACGTAGCCGATGCGACGCCGGTGCGGCGGCACGTTGATCCGGGCTGTGGAATCAAACAACACCGTATCGTCGACCGCAATGGAACCGCGATCTGGCGTGAGGAGACCGGCGATCATGTTGACCAGCGTGGTTTTTCCCGATCCGGACGGGCCAAATAACCCGGTGGCGCTGCCGGCCGCCTTGAAACTTATATCGAGCTTGAAAGTACCAAGCTGTTTGTGCACCTCGACGGCGAGCACGATCACTCTCCGTGGAAGCGTGTTGCGGCCCGTCGCGCGAACCATTCGGAGGCAACAAGGGCTGCAAACGCCAACGCGATCGCGATCAGCACCAAACGGCCCGCCGCAGCATCGCCGCCTGGGACTTGCGTCAACGTGTAAATCGCCGCCGATATGGTTTGCGTTTCGCCCGGTATGTTGGACACGAACGTAATCGTTGCACCGAACTCACCGAGCGCCCTGGCGAAGCACAACATGACGCCGGCAACGATGCCCGGCAAAGCGAGCGGCAGCGTAACGGTCAAAAATACCAGAAACCGGCCGGCGCCGAGCGTTGATGCGGCATCTTCAAGCCGGCGATCGATCGCTTCGAGCGCGAGCCGGATCGGGCGGATCATGAGCGGGAAGCCCATCACTCCGCAAGCGAGCGCCGCGCCGGTCCAGCGGAACGAAAACACAATGCCGAAGTGATCGTAGAGAAAGGCCCCGACCGGCGCCCGGCGGCCGAACGAGATGAGCAGAAGGTATCCAGTGACGACGGGCGGCATCACCAGCGGCAGATGCACGATGCCGTCGAGCACGGTCTTGCCCCAGAATTTTGGCCGCGCCAGAAGCCAGCCAACCGCAATGCCGAACGGCAAAGCGACCGCCGTTGCCACAATCGCGATGCGCAGCGACAGCTCGATGGCTATCAACTCAGTAGGCGACAGACCGAACACGGCGGCGTCTTACCTGGCTCTCAGTCAGAGCGGAGGCGATGAGAAAACAGCCGTCACGACGTCGGCTTTATCAGAAAGGTGAAACCGTATTTCTCGAATATCGATTTCGCCCCCTGCGAGCGCAGGAACGCCAGATACGGAGCCGCAGCAGGCTTGGCATCTGTCGTCTCCGCCACCGGATAGATGATGGGATCGTGCGAATTGTCCGGGAAACACGCCGACGATTTTCACGCCGGGCTCGACCTTGGCGTCGGTTTCGTAGACGATGCCGAGCGGCGCTTCGCCGCGCGCGACCAGAATAAGGGCCGCGCGGACGTTATCGGCCATCGCCATTTTCGGTTCGACCGCGGCCCAGGCGCCCAACTTCTCGAGAGCCGCCTTGGCATAAAGGCCGACCGGAACCGCGCGCACGTCGCCCGTGGCCACGCGGCCGTCACCGGCGAGCTTGGCAAGATCGAAGCCTGGCCCGATCGTCACGTTGCTGATCTTGGAATCCTTGGCGGCGATCAGCACCAACTTATTACCGAGCAGATTGACCCGCGTATTGTCCTTGATGAGTTTCTTCTGTGAGCCATAGTCCATCCAGTTCAGGTCGGCGGAAATGAACACGTCGGCCGGCGCACCCTGTTCGATCTGCTTCATCAGCGCCGAAGCTGGCGGCATAGCTGGCGACGACTTTGACCCCGCTCTTATTGGTGTAGGCGGCATCGACGTCATCGAGCGCATTCTTCATCGACGCAGCAGCAAAGACGGTGATCGACTGGTCCTGCGCCTTGGCGGCATACGGCGCGGCGACAATCGCGAGGGCGGCGGCGAGCGCCGCCAAAATGGGCTTTTTTGCGAGCACAACGGTTCTCCAACAGCTTTGACCCTGCGCGCAAAGCACGCGCAGCATCGCTCGAATCACGGGATTGATACGACCGCCTCGGGGAACCGTCGTTCCAGGCTTTGCGGCGCGCGCGCAGCGCGCCGTTTGTCGCATTTGAACAATAGCAGCCGGCCCGGCCGTTGGCAAAGAGCGCTCCCGTCCGGCTCATGGCATGCTATCGTTTGGCGGGATTCGCGGAGGGGCAGATGGAAGGAATGTTGATCGGTATTTTGGGCACGAGTGGCACGATTCTGTCGACGGTGTCGCTCATGCCGCAGGTTGTGCAGACGTGGCGCACCCGCTCGGCGGCCGACATATCGGCCGCGTGGCTCGTGGTCGCGCTGGTGTCGATGGTGATCTGGATCGCCTATGGACGCATGATCGATGCGCCCGCTATCGTTCTGGTCAACGTGCTATGTTTTCTGCAATGCGCTTTTCTTCTCTTCGTCAAATTGCAGACGAGGGATAAGGCGGTCGTCCAGCGCAACTAGGAGCGCTGCAAGTTCGGTAGAACGTCAGTCGAGGCACGCCGCGTGGCCGGGTCAGACACGATCGAAGGCGAGTATGACTACGTCATCGTCGGCGCTGGCTCGGCGGGCTGCCTGCTGGCCAATCGGCTCTCTGCTGATGCCGGCAAGCGCGTGCTTTTGCTCGAAGCCGGCGGTCGCGACAACTGGATATGGTTTCACATTCCCGTCGGCTATCTGTTCGCGATCGGCAATCCTCGCTCAGACTGGTGTTTCAAGACTGAACCGGAGGAAGGCCTCAACGGCCGCAGCCTCAACTATCCGCGCGGCAAGGTGATCGGCGGCTCATCGTCGATCAACGCCATGATCTATATGCGCGGCCAAGCGGCCGATTACGATCATTGGCGCCAGCTCGGACTCGCTGGCTGGGGCTGGGACGACGTGCTGCCGTTTTTCAAGAAGCACGAAAATCACTTCATGGGCGAGAACGACGCGCACGCGGTCGGCGGCGAACTCCACGTTGCCGCACCGCGCGTGCACTGGGATCTGCTCGAAGCATTCCGCGCCGCCGCCGAGCAGGCCGGCATCAAATCCATCGCCGACTTCAATTCCGGTGACAATGAAGGCTGCTGCGCCTTTCACGTGAACCAGAGGCGCGGCCGGCGCTGGTCGGCGGCGAGCGCATTTCTCAAGCCGGTGCTCAATCGGCAGAATCTGCGTCTCGAGACCGGCTGTCTGGTCGAAGGCATCGTGTTCGACGGCCGCCGTGCCGCCGGAGTGCGCTGGCGGCAGCGCGGCGAAGCGCGGACGGTGCGCTGTCGCGGCGAGGTCATCCTCGCCGCCGGCGCGATCGGATCGCCGCACATCATGTTGCTCTCGGGCGTCGGACCGGCGGAGCATCTGCAGCGAGAACGGCATACCGCTGGTGATCGATCGGCCGGGCGTCGGCGCAAACTTGCACGATCATCTGCAATTGCGCCTGATCTATAAAGTCGACGGCATTACGACGCTGAACGAGCGCTATCATGCGCCGCTCGGCTTTACCCGCATGCTGGCGGAATTCGCTTTCTTTCGCCGCGGGCCGCTCACCATGGCGCCATCGCAACTCGGCGTGTTCACCCGCTCGGATCGCGACCAGGAACGCGCCAACTTGCAGTTTCACGTTCAGCCTTTGTCGCTCGATCGCTTCGGTGAGCCGCTGCACACATTCCCGGCCTTCACGGCGAGTGTCTGCAATCTGCAGCCGACCAGCCGCGGATACATCAAACTGCGTTCGTCCGATCCCGCCGGCAAACCGATCATCAAACCGAACTATCTTGGGACAGACCAAGACCGCCGCGTCGCCGCAAATGCCATTCGGGTGACGCGCCGCATCGTGGCGCAACCGGCGCTTACGCGTTTCCATCCGGACGAATTTTTGCCGGGCCGGAATGTGCACGACGACGATGAGCAAGCACTGGTGAAGGCGGCCGGCGACATCGGCACGACCATCTTTCATCCCGTCGGGACGGCCAAAATGGGTCTCGCGAGCGATCGGATGATGGTGGTCGACGATCACCTGCGCGTCGCGGGCGTCGAACGGCTGCGCGTCGTCGATGCGTCCGTGATGCCGACGATCACGTCGGGCAACACCAATGCGCCGACCATGATGATCGCGGAAAGAGGCGCCGCCTTGATCCGCGCCGATGCCAAGAGTCTGTCGTGAAGGCGGCGGCACTGCGCGCCAAGGCGATGCTGATCGATCCGGCCGGCGAGTGGGCGCGGATCGAACAGGAGACCGGCGACCCGGTATTTTTGTTGAGCCGATACGTCGCACTGCTCGCGCTGATCCCGGCTCTTTCCGGTTTCGTCGGCGTCAGCGTCATTGGCGCAACCGTACCGGAAAACGACCTTATACGCGCTCCGGTTTTCGACGGATTGTTCGGTGCGATCTTCGGCTACGCGGTTGCCTTCGCTACGGTTCTCCTTCTGGGATTCATGATCAATTTGCTGGCGCCGACGTTCGGCGGACGGAGAAGCTTTACCAGTTCGTTCAAGCTCGCAGTCTATTCCTACACGCCTGTGTGGCTTGCCGGAATTTTTCTGCTGTTGCCGGGATTGCGCTTTCTTGCCCTCACCGGCTTTTACGGCGCCTACATACTGGGAACCGGCTTGCCGCTTTTGATGAAATCGCCCGAGCAAAAATCCGTGAGCTACACCGCCTCGGTCGTCCTCGGCGCTTGTCTGCTCACGCTCATCTTCGCCGCCATAGAGCGCGCTGCTTTTGGCACGCCAAGTGTTTGATCGGCACCGCTCGGTCGATCACGGTGCTTCTACGATCTGCCGGCAGGCCTTTGGCAGGCCGGCAAGTGTCATGCCCGGCTTCGGCTTGGGCGGGATCAACGGCTGTTCTGGGAACCGGATGGACTCTTTGAACCAGTAATCGAGCTCGTGGCCGCAGCCGTCTCCAGGTCCCGGCGGCGTCTGCGGTTTGCATGCTGGGCTGTCAGCCGGACAACTGATGCGCACGTGAAAGTGCTCGGAGTGCCCCCACCACGGCCGCACCTTCGACAGCCACTCCCGATCCTTCCCAGCCTCGCGGCACATCGCTTTTTTGATGGCCGCGTTGACGAAGATGCGCGCGATTACAGGATCCTGCGCAGCGGCACGAATAAGTTCGGTGCGCGTGTGGGTCCACACTTTGGGATCGATATCGAGACGATCCGGGGCCACCATGTTGACCGCCCCATCGAACTCGCGCTCCTCACGCGACAGCACGTGATCGGGCATCGGCGTAAACCAGATGTCGGCATCGAGCCCGATCTGGTGGCTGGCGTGGCCGGTGACCATCGGGCCGCCGCGGGGCTGGGACATGTCGCCAACCAACAGTCCGTTCCAGCCGACCTTCTTGGCATTGTTGCCGAACCGTTCGAGAAATTCGACCAGCTTGGGATTGCCCCAGTTGCGATTGCGGGACAGCCGCATGACTTGCCAGGCCGGTCCGGTGATCGGCAGCGGCGCGGCGCCGGCGAGGCAGCCATCGGCGTAGGACCCAATCGACCGCGCCGGGCCGGGAAACGGCGTCGGCTTGCGGGCAAATAAATCCTTCGCCGGCGTCGACGGCGATTCCGGATGGGCGAGAGGCGGCAGCGGTGTGGGATTGAGCGATCCGGGCGGCGTTGGATCGGGTGAATTGTCATCCTGCGCGAGCGCCGGCCCCATTCCGATGAGGACAAGGATGATCAGAGCGCGAACCGGGGCAAGCATCATCGAGTCTCCGCTGCGACATTCGCCCCTTTTGCACGCGCCTTGACCCGGTATGCGATAGCCCGGACGCGGCGGCGATACGCTGCCGCGAGTTGCTCGTCCTGTCCAGTTACGAACAGATCGTCGCCCCCACCACAGAGCGCGAGTAACCGCGCTTCGGTCGCCGCATGCGGTTCGATTGTGCCGTCGTGAAGGATATGGCCGATGCTGAACCCGCGCTCGGCAAGTGCGCGGGCCACCAGCAGGCAGCGGTGGCAGTCGAGCGGCTCGCGCTCTGCGCACATGAGACAAATGCTCGACCGTTTCATGTCTTTCGCCAAGCGGTCGATCCCTGCCTGAAATTCCGGCCGCCGCGCCATCGCCTCATAGTCGGCCACACCATCGCGATAGAGCGCCGGATCGCGCGGACGGCCGCCGAGCGCATCACCGCAGGCTGTATAGGCCATGCCTTCCTGCGCCAGCCTCAACGCCAAATTCTTAGCTGAGAACCACGGAAAGCGGCGCGACACCGGCGTGGAGCGCACATCCACGATCGCGTTGGCGCCGGCATCGCGCAGCATCGTGATGAAGCGCTCCGCCGAAATGTTGGAATGGCCGATGCTGAACAAATCAAAAGCGGACATCGCTGAAGTTTAACCAATAAGCTACGGCAATTTCACAACAACCGCGTTCACCGCCGCATCCTTGCAAATTAACTTCGCGTAACGTGGCCAAAGCTCGCACATCCTCGTCGTTGGACTGGATTAACTGTCGGTACGGTGTCCCCTTTACAAGTTCCATTTCCTGCCGCAATGCTTTGCAGGAACGGAGAGGAATGCACCAGGGGTTTGCATGCGTCGTTTGTTGGGCGCTGGCGCGTTGGTGGTGCTCTTTCTTGCCACCCTCGCCTCTTCAAATCGCGCCGAAGCTTCCATCCTCGTCCAGATCGACCGATCAAGCCAGACTATGGCGGTCAGCGTCGACGGGGCACTGCGCTACCAATGGCGGGTATCGACCGGGCGGCGCGGCCTCGGCACGCCGGGCGGCACGTACCATCCGCAGCGGCTGGCGCGCAGCTGGTTCTCGCGCCTTTATCACAATTCGCCGATGCCGCATTCGATCTTTTTCACCGGCGGTATCGCCATCCACGGCACCTACGAGGTCGCGGGGCTCGGCAGGCCGGTTTCGCATGGCTGCGTGCGTCTCGATCCCGGCAACGCAGCCGCATTGTTCGGTCTGGTCGAGCGTGAAGGCATGCACAACACCACGATCGTGGTGCACTGAGCATGATCCGAAGGCTGATTGCCGGTTTCCGGATAAAGTCACCCGCGAAGGCTAGCCTTCAGCGCGACGTCCGCTTCTTGCGCGTTCTTGCCGCCTTGCGCGCGGATGCCGATCGGGCGGCCGCAGGGCGTTTGGCTGCGGTACGGCCACCGAGTTGGCCGCCCTTGCGCGAAGACGCATAGCTGTTTTTCTTGCCGCGGCCGGATCCGCTCTTCTTGCCGCCGTGGGTTTCTTTGTTGACGGTCGCCCAGGCGCGCTGTTCGGCTTCCTTTTCGCCGATGCCGCGACTCTCGTAACCCTCTTCGATATGTTCGGCCATCCGCCTCTGCTTATTCGTGTAGCTCGACTTGTCGCCACGCGGCATCGCCTTCCTCCAAAAAATAATCGTGCGCCCAAAAGGCACACCTATTACGAACGTCCGGCGTCGGCGTGAGTTCCAGCAACGCTTACTGGCCGACGATCGACTTCACGCTCTGCAGAAGATCGGCCGGCGTCGCGTAGAGCGCGGCGACATCGTGCGCGACATCCTCGCCGCTCATCGGCGTCACGGTGAGGCGAAGTCTCTGCGCGTCGCTCAGGAATGCGGGATCGGCGACCGTAGCGTCGAACGCCTTGCGCAGCACCGCAACGCGATCCGCCGGAACGCGCCCCGACACCGTGAACAAGCGCCCGAGTTTTTCCGGCGCCATGAGAAAGTTGAAAATCTGCCGGTCGCGCTCATTCTTCACCAGATCGCCGGCAAACGGGATTTTCGGGTCCATGCCGGGCACCAGCGTCGGCGACAACCGCACGACACGTTGACCTTGTGCTCGCGCAGCCAGTCCTGCGGCATCGGCGTCCAGCCGCCGCAATCGCCGTCGACTTCGCCCTTTTCGACCGCAAGCCGCTTGTCGGCGCTGCCAGGATAACCGTTGATCTGCTCGAGCTTGACGCCGAACAATTCGCGCAGCATGGCGATATCGACATTGCCCGCGGTGCCGGGAGCCGATGCTGCGAAAACCGACTTGCGGGCGCGCGAGAAGATCCTGCCAATTGCGCACGCCTGTCGTGTGCCACAGATAGCAGACGCGCGCGTCCTCGCTGACATTGCCGATCCAGCCGTAGGTGCGGAAATCGATCTTGACGCGTTCCGGCGAGGTGATCGCCTCGGTCAACAGGCCGGAGCTGAACGTGACCGATGGCGGTGCCGTCGGCGGCAAGCGACTCCAGATACACCACCGACTTCAGCCGAGCCGGCGCCCGGCACGTTCTGCACGATGATCGATGGCGCGCCCGGCAGATGCTGCGGCAGATGGCGCTGCAAGAGCCGCGCATAGGCGTCGGCGCCGCCGCCCGGCGGCAGGCCGACGATGATCTTCAATGTTTTGCCGGCGAATAGAACGAGGCGGCGTCCTGCGGCACGCGCCGGATGAAGCGGCGGCGAGACGCACGCGATGCAACAAACCGCTCGTCCCCTGCGAAAGCGGGGACCCCGCGTCAAAGAAAAGTTCGGAGCAGGCCGGCCCCTGTTTTTCCGCTTGCGCGGGAATGAGCGCAGTTCGAGCCACCGAGCGCATTACACTTTGGCCGGTTCGCGAGTAGCCGGTCGGGGCGCGGTAAAGCTCCTCACCCATCTGCGGACTTGACGCCTTCCTTCTTCAGCGTCTCCTCGTATTCCTTGCGCAGGAACGGGTCCTCGAGCCAGTACGGAATGGCGGTGCCGCCCTCGGTGACGTCGATAGCGCCTTCGTCGGTGTCTTTTTCGCCGGGCACGCCGGCTTGTCCTTGCGATGATTGTTGGGGCCGTACCAGCCGATGAGCCGCAGCGGATCCTTGCTGATGCCGAAATGGGCGTGGAACCAGTCGCCGCCATAAGGCGCGGCAGTGACGAGGCCGACCGGCTCGTAATCCTGCCGATAGACGTTTTTGGTCTTGCCGTCCTTCCACGGCGTCATGCCGTCGGAGCGCGGCCACGTGTAGGTGTAACCCTTGCCCTTGAGGCAAACGAGAACCGCTGCCGACATGTGGGCGTGCGCCTTCGAATAGCGGCCGGTCTTGTGCTCGCCGACGAAGCCATAGAACACGTTGTTCGCCATGTGCGGCTCGACGCGCGTGTAGCCGGGCGAACGGCGATTATCGAGATAAAGGTCGGCGTTCATGATGTCGGGAATGAAATTGATCTTGCGCAGCGCCAAGCCGCGCAGAGGATCGGGCACGATGTCGTCCTTGGCCTTGAAGAAATCGCTGGCTGCCGTCGAAGCGCGACGGAAAATGACCGGACAATTGAAGATCCAGTCGCGGTCGCGAAAGATGTTCATGACGTTGGGCGCCGTCGAAGCGACCAGGATCAGCGCCGGGCTCGACGCCGCGTTGATGATGCGGTGATTGGTGTTGAGCGGGATCGAGAACATCGAGCCGCGCTGCCACTCGAAGGTGTGCGGCTTGGCCTGTCCGTCGGCCAGATTTCGGTGGTGCCGCGGCCTTCGACCACCACCATGATCTCTTCGTACATGTGCTTTTCGGGATTGAGCGCGCCAGCCGCCGGCACCTCGACCACGTAGCAGCCCCATCGGCCCTCGGTGCCGTAGAGCTGGATGAAGGTTCCGCTGGCCGCCCATGCGCGTCCACGGCTTGAGCGGCATGTCCTGCACGCGGCGCACGCCGATGCCGCGGAAGATCGGAATACCCTGGTCTTCCATGTAATTGTCGTAGGATGTGTTTGGTCGCTTCCAGGCCCCATAACCCGCGTTCTTCTGCCCCTCCGGTTCGTGCCAGTGGTCATCGGTGACTTCGTGCATGTTGTTCTCCTTAGACGTTGGGCCGGACGGGCGGGTCTGGCGATACGAAACGGACTCTCGATCGGGACTCTTCAATTCCGGCTCGCGGGCAAGACCGCTGAGGTCTGACCAAGTCGGACTGTCGGGCCGGGATTGTGATCACAGAATTTTCGCAGCAAGCGCCGAGGACCACAAGGGGGAAAGAATTGCGAAAACGCCACGTCGGACCGGCCGCCCTGCATATGGGACGGTTTTTCTCGCAATCGGGAGTAGGCGGGGTCGCACGAGGTGGTGAAATACGGCAGGTGCGTTGCGTCAAATCTTTTTGCGGCGCGTCGGAAAGGCTATGTTTCCTTCTCGAGGAATAGCCGTCCATGACGACGGGGAACGCGACTAGCCCTCTGCGGAGCATGAGCCGCCGCGGCGTCCTCGGCGGCGCGGCGAGCGTCGCGATGACGGCCGGCGGCCCTTATCGGGCGCACGCGCAGCACCCGTCGGCGAACACGCGATCGGTGACGCGCCACGTTGCGCGCTTCCAAAAGCGCATCGATCTGATCCGACAATCGCTCGATATTCCGGGGATGTCGGTTGCCGTCATCCACCGACAAGCCGTGATCTTGGCACACGGCTTCGGCATGGTTGACCTCGCGCTCAAAATCCCGGCCGCAGTCAATACGCCCTACCCCATCGCGTCGATCACCAAGACATTCGCCACGGCCGTGGTCATGAGGCTTGTCGAGCGAGGCAAGCTCGACCTGGACGAGCCGATGTCGACCTATGATTCCGACTACGGAAAATGGTGTGCGATGCTCAAGTCCGGCAATGAAGCGTGGAGCAATTTCCATTGCGATACCGAGCGGATCACTGTTCGCCAGCACCTCAACCACACCGAACAAGGCATACCGGGGACAAGCTTCGATTACAGCGCGATCCTGTTTGCACGTTTGACGGCAGTCATTGATACCGTATCAGACAAAGGCTTCCTGCGATCGGTCGAGGACGACATCCTCGATCCTCTTGGAATGAAGGACTCCGCGCTCGGCACGAAGGACCCGAAGAAGGCGGCCGTCGTTTCGCGAATGGCGAAACCATACGCGCTCAATCAAGATGGTGATGTGGTGGAATCCGGCGGCAGCTGGAGATCGTTCGATCGATGCAACGCATCGTCGGGCATCATCTCGACGGTCATTGATCTTGCCAAATACGACATTGGCATCGACCGCGGCCTCGTTTACAGCCCGGAGGCTAAAAAGCAGATCTGGACTGCGTCAGTATCGCCAACGGGACAAATATTTCCGTACGGGCTCGGCTGGTTCGTTCAGGGAAGTTTCGGCAGCAAATGGCAGCTGGTTTGGCATTACGGAATATACCCCACCGCATTCTCGTCACTGCTGTTCAAGATACCCGACCGCCAGCTGACGCTGATTTTCCTCGCCTGCACCGAACGGGCAAACTCGGTTTTCGAGCTTGGCAATGGCGATCCGTTGCGCTCGCCATTCGTCGCGACATTCCTCGATGAGTTTGGGCGCTTGTCCTAAGAGCGGCGCCGTACTCGGCAGGCCGGACGAAGGAGCGACGGGCACCGCAATTGGCATCGAGCGCAATGCCTTCACCGCATCGGGCTCGCGAACGTCTCTTTGAACAGCTTGGTCCACTTGTCGCCTTCGTCGAGAAATTTTGCGACATCGACGAAGAGCAGATTTGGCGGCGGCGTATAGACGGTCCGGTTGGTCGGGACGTTGCCGCGATCGAGCAGAATTTTCTGGCCGTCGGTCAGAAAGAAATCCATGAACAAAGCGGCGGCATGAGGATGCGGCGCTTTGGCGAACACACCGATGCCGGTCGGCAGCGCGGCGACCGGCGGAATAACAGATACCCTCGACCGGGGCGCCTTTCATCTTCATTTCATTGATGCGGTAGCCGTAGGCCGTCAACGCCAGCGGTACTTCGCCGGCCGCGACCAGATTGGCAAGTAGCGTATGGCCCTTGCGCACCGACATGCCGTTGGTGGCGACGATGCTGCGGAACAGCGGCAGGGCCTTGGCTTCCCCCATGGCCTGCACCACCGTCATGAACCAGTTGCCGTCGTCAGCCTCGATGCCGAGCTTGCCTTTCCATTTCGGGTCAAGCAAATCCTCGTAGGCGTGCGGCGCCTCCGTGGGTTTGATCAGTGTCGTGTTGTACATCGCGGTGAAGATGCTTACCCGACCCGTGACCCAGGCGCGATGCGGAGCCATGGCCTGGGGGATCAGATCGGTGAAAACCGGGAGCGATATCTCCTGCAGCAATCGCTCGCGCTGCAAGCCCTCCATGTCGGGACCGGCGGTCTCGGCGACATCGACGTCGTCGCGGCCGCCGCGATGCTCGGTGACGGCGCGGCGCAGAATATCCTCGGAACTGCCGCGCCACAGCCGCACGTCGATGCCGTATTTCTTCTTGAACGCGGCCGCGATGGCGTTGCTGTCATCGACCACCGCCGATGAATACAGCGACACGACGCCCTCTTTTTTGGCGTCTTCAACCAATCTTTGCATGCGACCGGGCGCGGTATAATCGGTATTAGCCGCGTTCGCTTGGGCGCACGCACCGGTCGTCAGCGCGAGACAAACGAAAGCTGCGGACCATCCGATGACGGCGAAACGTGTGACGGCGAAACGTGGCGACATCGCTCTCTCCCGCTCTTACGCGGCCTGCGACGGCAGGACTTCGGCGGCATACACATCGTCCATCCGCGAGGTGAGGCTGTGCCTCGCCAGCGCTTCGGCGAACAATTGGCGTACTCGGGGATGCTCGTCGGCATAATCGATCTGCGTGCCGCCGAGCCGCCGGCTGATCCACGAGATCGGCACGCCCTGAGTATTGCGCGGCGACCAATGCTTGAAAGCGAGATATCGCGCCGGTGACGGACCGGAATTGAAATGCTGGTGGAACCACATGTTGGGCGGCACGACCAGCGTACCGACCTGCCATTCGAAACGCTGCGGCTCCTCGCCCTCCGGCCACATCAGCGAATAGCCCTCACCGGACAGGATAATGACGTGAGCGCCCGGTCCGTGGGCGTGCGCCTTTTTGTAGGTACCGATGGGGAATTGCGAAATGTGGCTGGCGATCGTGCCGCGGGCCATGTTGAAACGAATATGCCCGCCGCCGGCGCCGCGCTCTTTGGCGCTGATCAGCGGCAGATTGACCGCGTCGGGAACGAAGTTGGTGCGCAGCAGGAAGCCGTCCTGCTCGCCTTTCGAGCTGAAGTAATCCGGTTCGCCGGAAAACCGATTCTTGAAATCGTAGGGGCAGTTGAAGATGAAATCGAGATCGTCATAGCGATTGATGACCGACGGTGCATTGGTCACCGCAACGAAGCGCACCGGCTCCTGACCCGAGCCGTTGAAATGCTGGTACCAGCAATTCAGCGGGATAGCGAAGATCGAGCCCTCCTTCCATTCGAAGGTGATGCGATTGCCGGCGTTGTTCCAAACCGTGGTCGAACCACGGCCGCTGAGCACCAGGAGCATCTCTTCGTAGAGATGATGCATCGGCGCGAGCGATTTGCCGGGAGCGATCTCGCAGACGTAGCAGTCGTTGGAAAAGCGCGACGCTTCGTGATTGATGAACACGCCTTTGGCGGCGCGTCGCGGCCATGGCTTTAGGTCTACGGTGCGCAGATTGGCAACGTAATGGGCGCTGATGATGTCGAGCCCATCATTGCGCACGAAGCGCAGATAGGGCGAATCCTTCTCGGTTCGGAACTTGTCCGCCAGCTCATTGGAAACGACGACGTCTTTCGGCACGCTCCCCTCCCTATTGTGCGCAGCTCTGGCGGCCGCTGATGAGCGAGCGATATTCGCAGGTTCTACAACTGCCCCGCAAGGCCGCCATGGACCGGGAATGGCGTCCGTTCGATGCGGCTGCCCGGCGCACGCCATCGCCACAGGTCCGGGTTAGAATGCCGCCATGACTAACCGACAGCGAAGAACTTACCGACAGCAAAGAACTTACCGACAGCGAAGAACTTGCCGCAGCGAGAACAGGGCCGCGCCGGAACGAGATGCGGATGCAACCGCCGCGACCCGTAGCGGATGGCTTTCCGTGATGGGCGCATTGCGGCGCCTGGTCATCATTGTTGCGGTCCTGGCCATCGGCTTCGTTGCCGCGCCTTACGTCATCGCGCCCCTCTACCGGGTGATCCTGCCAGTCTCGATGCCGATGCTCTGGCGCTGGGCGACCGGCGCGCGCGTTCACCGCAGCCCTATCCCGCTGAGCCGCATTGCACCGGCATTGCCGCTTGCCGTCATCGCCGCCGAGGACGGCAGCTTCTGCCACAATCGCGGCATCGACCTCGGCGCGATCCGCGAGGCGTTGCATAGCGCCGGCGACCTCGAGGAGGCGCGCGGCGCCTCGACCATCACCCAGCAGGTGGCCAAGAATTTATTCCTCTGGCCGGGGCACAGCTTTGTGCGCAAGGCGCTCGAAATCCCGCTGGCGCTGTGGCTCAATCTGGTGCTGCCCAAGCGTCGCGTGCTTGAAATTTACCTCAATATTGCCGAGTGGGGTCCGAACGGTGAATTCGGCGCCGAGGCCGCTGCGCGCTGGGCATTCGGCAGGTCGGCGCACGACCTGAACGGGCGG
This sequence comes from uncultured Alphaproteobacteria bacterium, assembly GCA_963759705.1. GTDB lineage: Bacteria > Pseudomonadota > Alphaproteobacteria > Rhizobiales > Xanthobacteraceae > BOG-931. Next base: position 429,425 of record CAVXAK010000017.1, on the reverse strand, counting down.
GAGGCGGCGGAGCTCGCCGCGATCTTGCCTAACCCGGTGCGGCGCAGCGCCCGGGTGCCGAGCGCCTTGGTTCGCAGGCTCGCCGGGCTCTACGAGCGCCGTTCGGCCGCCTTTCCGACCCTCGATGCCTGTATCCGCTCCCATTGATCGCGGTTAGGAATTTCGAATCCAAAAACTGCACCGGGCCTCGGGATCGGGACACTAGCGCCGGCGCGATCGTTCCTCTATAAGCCCGGCGTCCCGAATGACCGACCGTTAAGAGGAGAGCGACCTCATGGCCGTTCCGAAGAGAAAAACATCGCCGTCAAGGCGCGGCATGCGCCGGTCAGCCGATGCGCTGAAGGCGCCGACCTATGTCGAGGATAAGGATTCCGGCGAATTGCGCCGCCCGCATCATGTCGATCTGAAGAGCGGCATGTACCGCGGCCGGCAGGTGCTGACCAGGAAGACTGAATCCTAATCCAGAACGTCAGCCGGCGCACATTGGCGGCTGGTGAATTGGCGAACAGGCGGATAGACTGACAGCGTCGCCCTGCGATGAGCGACGGCGTTTCGCGTTTTGAAACGCTCGTGAAGAGACGCTTGCCAATTGACGTCCGTCAAAGGACGTTCCCCAAGAGACAGCCATGTTCGTTCTCGGCTTTCCTCTGCTTCTCGTTCCGTTTGCCATCTACAACATGATCGCGTTCCTCACCCCGGGCGTGAGCTGGACTGCGCCGGTAACGACCGTGCACATGATGTCCGGACAAGACTGGGTGTTGACCTGGGAAGATTTGCTGATCGCGTTTTCGATTTTTCTGCTCTGGATCGAGATCGTCAAATCGACGCGGATGGGCATGCGGACGATCATGGATCATCTGCTGGCGATGGCGTTATTCGTCGCCATGCTGGTCGAATTTCTGCTGGTGCAACGGGCGGGAACGTCGACGTTTTTTCTGCTGATGGCGATCGCCCTCGTTGACGTGCTCGCCGGATTCATCGTCAGCATCCGCAGTTCGCAGCGCCAGGTCGAGATCGAAGGACCCGAGCGAGCGATATAGCGATCTGAAGCGGCTTGCTCCAGACATAGTGTGGCGGTTCAGAAGTCCGCATCATTACTGCCGCTAACTCATCATGCGGACTTCTGAACTAAAGCCACACTAGATCAATAAGTTGCTAGTGTCCTTCGATTCCAAAGTTCGCAAACGGGGCTGCCGGATAATGATGCGAACTTCGGAATCGGGACACTAGCGGCAATGTTGCCAGCCGCGAATCGATTCAATCCGAAACGGTTGCGCCCTCAAGACTCACAGTGAGCGGGATACCGCGCGCCCGGACGGCATCGGCCATTGGCCCAGTGCCGAATAAGCGGCGATCGCCTCGGCCGGTTCAGCGCGGCGGCGTAGCCGAGTTTGCGGCGCCTGATTTTTTGTGGCAACCAGATGTGCCATGAAATCGGCGTTGCAACGGCCGCTCGCGGGCGTGGACGAACATTCTTGCTCAGACGGTGCGACAGGAACGAGCTCTGTTTTCACCGGCGCCTCCCTGTCCCAAAATGGGACTTTGTCGGCTTCTGGTGAGAAACTCGCAAGCACCGTGCCGCGTTCCGGAATGAGCCAAACCGCGCGAAACTTTCCGAATTGTTTAGGCTCTTCCGCTAGGTTGGTTCTGAACCGGCTGTCTGCTGCCGCCCCCGGCGGACTGCATTAGCGCGCCTCCCAATGCGCCATACCGATACACGATTGAGGCGACCGTGACCCACGACGGTCCGCAGAGGCCTACGATTCCGTCGAGCCCGCCTGGCCGGACCATTAAGACCGGCGAGACACCGCACGCGGAAGCCGCGGCCGGCCCCGATGCCGCACGGATTCTCGCTTCAATCGGCGAGGTGCCCTACGAGTGGCGGATCGACGACGACGCCTTGCTGTGGGGCGCGAACGTCACCGACGTGCTGCTGATCGGCGCCCGGGACGCGATTTCGACCGGTCGCGGTTATGCGCAATTCCTCGAGGCTGAGAACGCACAGGCCCGTTTCGACGCCGTCACCCAATCGGACAAGCGCGATAACGGACACGGCGTCCGCTACCAGATTCAATACTGCATCCGACCCGACCCGGCCTCGGAGACGCGGCTTTGGGTCGAGGACGCCGGTCGATGGTTTGCGGGTCCCGATGGTAGGCCCTTGCGCGCGCACGGGCTCGTGCGCGTCATCAATGAACGCTATGAGCATGTCCGTCGGCTGACTTACCTGGCGCGCTATGACGGGCTGACCGGCGAACTCAATCGGCACCATCTCGTTGAAATCCTCGAAGATACGCTGGAAGACGCGATCCGCTTCCGCTCATCCTGCGGGTTTTTGCTGGTCGGCATCGACAATCTGGCGCTGGTCAATGAATTGTACGGGTTCGATGTCGCCGATCAGGTGATCAACGCCGTCGCCAAGCGGCTGCGCAGCCGCATGCGCGGCAAGGACACGTTGGGTCGCTATTCCGGAAGCAAGTTCGGCATCGTCCTTCGCGATTGCACACCTGACGATATGTCAATTGCGGCCGAGCGGCTGCTGGCGGGCGTCCACGATGAGATGGTGTCGACCAGCGCCGGACCGATCACCATGACGGTGACCATCGGCGGCATTACGGCGCCGCGCCACGCCCGCAGCGTAGGGGAAATCCTGGCACACGCGCAGGAAACTCTCGTCACAGCCAAGGGCAAGCGCCGCGGCTCGTTCCTCGCCTATCGCCCGAATATCGAGCGCGAAGCGCTACGCCGGGAAAATATCCGCGCCACCGACGAAATCGTCGCTGCACTGAACGAGCGGCGCATTTTCCTCGCCTACGAGACCGTGGTCGCGGCGAAGGACCGGCAGCCGGCGTTCTATGAGTGCCTGATGCGTATCCGCCGCACCGATGGCAGCCTGATCGCGGCCAACGACATCGTGCCGGTCGCGGAACGGCTCGGCCTTGTGCGGTTGCTCGATTACCGCGTGCTCGAGCTCGTGGTCGATGAAATGATCGCGGCGCCGGCGTTACAGGCGAGCCTCAACGTCTCGCCCGCTTCCACCACCGACCCGGACTGGTGGGCGGGATTGAGTTCGCTGTTGCGATCGCATACCGGCATCGCGGAACGCCTCATCGTCGAGATCACCGAAAGCGCGGCGATCCTCGACATCGACGAAACCCGCGGCTTTGTGGCGCGCGTGAAGGATATCGGCTGCCGCATCGCCATCGACGATTTCGGCGCCGGTTACACGTCGTTCCGCAACCTGCGCAAGCTCGGCGTGGATATCGTCAAGATCGACGGCGCGTTCGTTCAGGACATCATGCGTTCGGAAGATGATCGCGCGTTCGTGCGCACGCTCATCGACCTCGCCAAGCGGCTCAAGCTGGCGACGGTGGCCGAATGGGTCCAAAACGAAGAAGCCGCCACGATGCTGGAACAATGGGGTTGCGATTATCTGCAGGGCGCCCTGATCGGCCTTGCCTCGATCGAGCGGCCGTGGACCGCTGGGCTGGCGCAAGCTGTATGACGCACGAAATTCAGTCGCCGCTGCCTTTTTCAGACAGCCGGTCGACCTTTTTTTGCATCTCGTCGAGCTGACGTTTGAGATCGTCGAGCTCTCCTGACTTTGCTGCCGGCTTGTCAGATTCCGATGCGGATTCACCGCTCTGACTTTCGCGCCGCGCGAACGGCGCAAACATCGCGAAAGTGCGTTCGAACATTTCCATGTTTCGCCGCACCTGCTCCTCGAGCGACGTAAACGCGCTGACGCCGAACGCCTGCGCCATTTGATTGCGAAACTTTTCCTGCTCGCGGGTGAGCGACTCGATGGAGACTTCGAGATAACGCGGCACCAGCATCTGCATGCTGTCGCCGTAAAACCGGATGAGCTGGCGCAAGAAGGCGATCGGCAAAAAATTCTGGCCTTCCTTGTTCTCCTGCTCGAAAATGATTTGAGCCAGTACCGAGCGAGTAATGTCTTCGCCGCTCTTGGCGTCATAAACCACGAAATCTTCGCCGGCCTTGACCATAGCAGCCAAGTCTTCGAGCGTGACGTAGGTGCTCGTGCCGGTATTATAGAGCCGCCGGTTGGCGTATTTCTTGATCGTGACCGGCTCTACGGTCTTGGTCATGGCTTCGGTCATTCGGTAAGGACCTCAGGCGTGCCATCAAAATAGGCGGTTTTGTGCGGCCCGGCTACAATTTTGTGATCGGATTTGTCACCGAGCCCGCTTGCGATGATTCCTGACGCGCGGATGCGCGCCAGCCGTGACTTTTGGCCTCACTTGGTCGCCGCCTGGAATGCCAGCAATGCGAATGCTTTGTGCCTTGTCGGCGGCAAGTCACGTCCTTATGACATATATCAATCAGTCTGCGGCGGACCCGCGTCCATATATAAATCCAATCAGTCCGAAGGGAGCTTCCCATGAAAGACGATATCGTGATTGTCAGTGCGACGCGCACGCCGGTCGGTGCATTCAACGGCGCCTTCGCATCGTTGCCGGCTCACGAGCTTGGCAAGACCGCGATCAAAGCAGTGCTTAACCGCGCCGGCGTCGAAGCACCACGCGTCTCCGAAGTCATCATGGGGCAGATTCTCACGGCGGGGCAGGGCCAGAATCCGGCTCGGCAGGCCTCGATTGCGGCCGGTATTCCGGTCGAAGTACCGGCCTGGGGGGTCAACCAGCTCTGCGGATCCGGCCTTCGAGCGGTCGCGCTCGGCTATCAGGCCATCGTCAACGGCGACTTCGACATCGTTGTCGCCGGCGGACAGGAATCCATGAGCGTTGCCCCGCACTGCGCGCACCTGCGCAGCGGTGTGAAGATGGGCAACTTCGAGATGATCGACACGATGATCAAGGACGGCCTGTGGGACGCCTTCAACGGCTATCACATGGGCAATACTGCCGAGAACGTCGCCCGCCAGTGGCAGATCACCCGCCAGCAACAGGACGAATTCGCCGTTGCATCGCAGAACAAGGCCGAAGCAGCGCAGAAGGCGGGCAAGTTCAAGGATGAGATTACGCCGGTCACCATCAAGAGCCGCAAGGGCGACATCGTCGTTGACACCGACGAATATCCGAAGCACGGCACAACCCTCGAAGGGATCAGCAAGCTCCGGCCGGCCTTCGACAAGGAGGGTACGGTCACCGCGGCCAACGCCTCGGGCATCAACGACGGTGCGGCCGCCGTGGTGCTGATGAAGGCGAGTGAGGCGGCCAAGCTCGGCAAGACGCCGCTCGCCCGTATCGTGTCGTGGGCCCAGGCCGGCGTCGATCCGAAGATCATGGGAACCGGCCCGATTCCGGCATCGCGGGCCGCCCTCAAGAAAGCGGGATGGAGTGCTGGCGATCTCGACCTGATCGAAGCCAATGAGGCGTTTGCCGCGCAAGCCTGCGCCGTCAACAAGGACCTCGGCTGGGATACCAGCAAGGTGAACGTCAATGGCGGCGCGATCGCGATCGGCCATCCGATTGGCGCGTCCGGTACTCGCGTGCTGGTGACGCTGCTCTATGAGATGCAGAAGCGCAACGCGAAGAAGGGCTTGGCCACGCTGTGCATCGGCGGCGGCATGGGCATCGCGATGTGTCTGGAACGCTAAGAAGGCCCGCAAGATTGGCCTGCCTTGTGCATTGATCGAAATCATGGCCGGGCTTGTCCCGGCCATCTACATTCCCAGGCTGATTTTCAGGCCACCATGGGGTCGTCCGGCGCCACGCCGGACATGAACGAAGGGATAGGGAGGTTGTCATGCCGCGCGTCGCATTGGTCACGGGAGGAACGCGCGGCATTGGCGCCGCCATTTGCAAAGCGCTCAAAGCGGCCGGATACATCGTCGCAGCCAACTACGGCGGCAATGACGAGGCAGCGCAAAAATTCAAGGCTGAGACCGGCGTCAACGTCTACAAGTGGGACGTCTCGTCGTTCGATGCATGCGCCGCGGGCGTGAAGCAAGTCGAAGCCGATCTCGGTCCGATCGACGTCCTCGTCAACAATGCCGGCATTACCCGCGACGCACAGCTCCACCGTATGAAGCCCGAGCAGTGGACGGCGGTAATCAACACCAATCTCGGCTCGCTGTTCAACATGAGCCGGCAGGTGATCGAGGGCATGCGGGAGCGCAAGTTTGGCCGCATCGTCAACATTTCGTCGATCAATGGCCAGAAGGGGCAGTTCGGACAGGTGAACTATTCGGCCTCCAAGGCCGGTGAGATCGGCTTCACCAAAGCACTGGCGCAGGAAGGCGCGCGCGTCGGCGTCACCGTCAATGCAATCTGTCCGGGCTACATTGCGACCGACATGGTGAAGGCGATGTCGCAGGAAGTGCTGCAGAAGAGCGTGCTGCCGCAAATCCCGATCGGCCGGCTCGGCGAACCGGAAGAAGTCGCGCGCTGCGTGGTGTTTCTCGCCTCCGACGATGCTGGGCTGATTACCGGTTCGACGCTGACCGCAAACGGCGGACAATATTTCGCGTAGCTTATTTGCGTGATTGCCGATCCGGCGCCCAACCCTCGGGCGCCAATTCGAACGCCGCGAATTCAAAACCCGGCGCAACCGTGCAGCCAACCAGCGTCCACTCGCCCAGACTCTGCGCCGTCTGCCAGGCATGAGCCGGCACGACGGCCTGCGGCCGTTCGCCGCCGGCGAGATCGCAGCCGAGCGTCAGACATTCGATCCCGACGTTTTCCGTCGCTATTTCAAGTCTCAGCGGCGCGCCGGCATACCAGTGCCACACCTCCACCGCATCCACGCGATGCCAGTGCGAACGTCTCACCTCGAGCAAGCAAGAAATAGATCGCGGTCGAGGCGGCGCGTTCGCCTTCGACCTGCCGCCGATCGCGGAAGGTCTCGCAGAAATGTCCGCCCTCCGGATGCGGCTTGAGGTCGAGCAGCCGGATGACATCGCGAGCGGTGAGCGCGGCAGTCAAAAGCGATTCTTCAAAATCGATTTTTGCGTTCGCGGATTTCCGCAAACACCTTCCACGCCGGGCTTCCGGCAAGCCCGACCGATTTTGCCACTTCGGCCACGTCGGCGCGCAAAAATGGATTCTCGGCCTTTTCGGCACCAATCGTTGCCGGAATTGTCGCCTTGTGCGCCGCCGTGAGCTTCGCAACTTCCTCGGCGCGCGCGGCGAGTGCTTTGTTGGTCGGCTCGATGGTCTTGGCGAAGCGGATATTGGCCTCGGTGTATTCATGGCCGCAATAGAAGCGTGCATCGTCGGGCAGTGCGCGCAGCTTGAGCAGCGAGTTCCACATCATCTCGGCGTTACCTTCGATGACACGCCCGCAGCCGATCGAGAACAGCGTGTCGCCGACGAAGGCGATTTTGTCTGCCGGGAAGAAGTACGAGATGTGCCCTGCCGTGTGGCCGGGCGTGTCGATGACACGCCCTTCGAGCGCGCCGACGCGGATCGTGTCGCCCTCGCCAACCGTCGCGTCCACATGCGCAATGCGCTGCGCCTCATTGCGCGGCGCAACGACGCGGCATTTGTGATGCGCTTTGAGTTCGCCGATGCCCTGGGTGTGATCGGCGTGATGATGCGTGACGAGAATATCCGTGAGCCGCCAGCCGGTTTTGGCGAGCGCGGCCTCGACCGGAGCGGCCTCTGGGGCGTCGATCGAGGCGGTGGCGCCGGTTTCCGGATTGTGCAGCAGAACGCCGAAATTATCCTTGAGGCAGGGAAAAAGGTACGTCTCCGCGGCCATGGTCCAATTCCTGATCGTGTTGTGCCCCGGATCATCCGCTTTCGCGGATGATGACGCAATAAGGGCCGATTAACGCCGTCAAGGAGTGCCCGGAACACCAGCGTAATCCATGCTATTTTGCAGCCATGGACGTTGTCGATCTGCGCAATTTCTACGCCCAACGCCTCGGCACGGTGGCCCGCCGCTTCGTCGGCCGCGGTATACGCACGCGGTGGACCGATACGCGGTCGCTGCGTGTATTGGGAATCGGCTATGCGACGCCTTATCTCGGCCTGTTCCGCGAGGAGGCGGAACGTTGCCTCGCTTTGATGCCGGCACCACAAGGGGTCATACGCTGGCCATCGGCCCGGCCGGCACTGGCCGCGCTCGTGGAGGAAGACGAGTTGCCATTGACCGATTTGGCGGTCGATCGCGTGCTGCTCGTTCACGCACTGGAAATGTCGCCCGACCCGGTCGAGTTGTTGCGCGAAGTGTGGCGGGTGCTGGCGGCAGGCGGGCGGTTGCTCGCCGTGGTGCCAAACCGGCGCGGCCTTTGGGCACGCATGGATACGACGCCGTTCGGTCACGGCCGACCCTATTCGCGTTCGCAAATTACCCACTTGCTGCGCGAAACCTGGTTCACGCCCACCGGCTGGGGGGAAGCGCTCTATGTGCCCCCGATCGCGCGCGGCTGGTTCCTGCGCTCGGCCGTGGCCTGGGAGCGTACCGGAGCGACAATTTCGGCGCCGTTCGCCGGCGTTCATATTGTCGAAGCGACCAAGCAGGTCTATCGCGCTATCCCGGCCCGGCGCGAGAAGCGCCGGCTTGTTCCCGCTCTCAAACCCGTGCTGGCGCCTGCGTCAGGGGCGGCGGCGCTGCGTTGACACAGACGCGAAGCTGTCTCCCCCGGGTTGACCGCCGTTAGCACCGGATGCCCGTTTCGGTGGACGTAGAGGAGAACAGAGACGCAGGAGTCACGAGAAGCAAGTCGCAAGACAGCGAGTCACGAGAGTAAGTCGCGGGCTTTCGGCTCTTGACCATCGCGAGCCGTAGTCAATCGGCGTCGCAGTTGAGTGATCGCGCTCCGTCGTCAGATCATTTGGCCGCACCGCTGTTTGACATCGATCAATTCACACGCTCGGCCACATTGTAGGTTTATCGGAGCGAAGACGACATTCTTTCTTGAGGAGCTACGCGCGCGGTGACGTCAAGGGTAACGAATGCTTCGGCTCAACCGAGCGCGCAATTCACGGAGTTGCGATGAGCTATTACTTCAACAAGCTGCTGGCGGTGCCCTTCGACGAGGCCGTGAGACGCACAACCGAAGCGCTGAAACGCGAGGGTTTCGGGATCATCACCGAGATCGACGTCAAGCAAACGCTGAAGGCCAAGATCGGCATCGACTTTCGCAACTATCGTATTTTGGGTGCGTGTAATCCAAAGCTTGCCCATGAGGCATTGCAACTGGAGGACAAGATCGGCACCATGCTGCCATGCAATGTCGTCATCCAGTAGCTCGGCGGCAATCAAACCGAGATCGCGGCCATCGATCCCGTAGCATCGATGCAGGCCGTCGATAATCCGCGCCTGAAAGAGGCGGCGCTGCGGGTGCAGGCGTTGCTGCGGAAAGCGGTCGACGGCGCCTAGTGGGGCCTTAGTCGCACGGCGTTTTTTGCAGTCATGCCGTCCTCGGCCTCCCTCGGACGGCATCCGGGAGCCATCAGAACGCGCTGCACGTGCCTAAATTCTGCGTGAATTCAAAATTAGACCGGCCAGGGTTCGGCGGTGACGGCTGCGGCATCGACGCCGACAAATTCAGTGAGGCTATCGAGGCTGCCGCTTTCGAGCGCCGCAAGAAGCGTCGTCTTGATCTCAGTGACGAGTGCAAGACCGCGGAACACCAACGCCGAATAAATCTGCAGCAGGCTTGCACCGGCGCGAATCCGAGCCAGGGCGGCTTTGCCGGAATCGATTCCACCGGCTCCGATCAAAGGAAATACGCCTTCCACCCGGACGTAGGTTTCGGCCAGCATGCGATTGGCCAGCGCCTGCAGCGGCCGGCCGGACAAGCCGCCGCCCTCCTTCGCGGTTTCGATCTCCCGCAAGCTTCTTGGCCGCGCCAGGGTGGTGTTGCCGACAATCATGCCGTCAACTCGGCGCGAACGGGCGATACCGACGATATCATCGAGATCGGGGAGCGAAAGGTCGGGAGCGATCTTCAGCAGAACGGGCGTCGGACCCGCGCTGCGGGTCACACGCTCGCGCGCGTCGATGACGCGCGAAAGCAAGTCGTCAAGCACCGCGGCTTGTTGCATGGTGCGCAAGCCCGGTGTGTTGGGTGAGGAGATGTTCACCGTGACGTAGCTTGCGACTGGCGCGAAGCGCTCGATCAGCCGCACATAATCGGCACTGCGATCGGGCGCATCCTTGTTCGCTCCGATGTTGATCCCGACAATCCCGCCAGCGTCTGCGCGTGCAGCGAGGCGCTTGAGCACGGCGTCGGCGCCTTCCGAATTAAAACCCAAGCGATTGATGACGCCTTGATCGGCATCGAGCCGAAACAAACGTGGACGCGGATTGCCCTGCTGCGGCAGCGGCGTAACGGTGCCGATTTCGACGAAGCCGAAGCCAAGACGCAAAAGTGCGTCAGGTATTTCGGCGTTCTTGTCGAAGCCGGGGGCAATTCCAACCGGATTGGGAAAGTTCAGTCCGAACACGCGCATGGCGAGCCGCGGATCGTCCCGAGGCGCCTGCGGCAGCGGCGCAAGCTTGAGCATCCTGACCGCGAGCCCGTGGGCATTTTCCGGATCGAGAGCATAGAGCAGCGGCCTGGCCAGGCGGTCGAATAGGCCGATCACGGATCGAGCCCCGGAACCGCACGCCGGCCATCGATCTCGTCGGGCAAGGGCCGCGCCCAGCGCACCGCCGATAGGGGCAGCGAGCCATAGAGGTGTGGAAAAAGGTCGCCCCCGCGCGAATGCTCCCACACCAGCGGCGGCCCCACGGCATCGCCGTCAACCGCAACCAGAATCAGGTCGGATGCGCCGGCGTAGTGTTTTGCCAAGGTCTCGGCGAGCTGAGCCGCGGTCGAGAAGTGGATGAAACCGTCACGTTCATCGGCGGCAGTTCCGCGGAACAGACCATCCCTCTCGGCCGCACGCCACGACGCTCGATCGCAGATTTTGTAGATCGTACCCACCTTCCGCCCCACGTCCGGCCGGCGACCCTATCGGCGTGACTTGGCTTGTTCAAGCGGCCCGGCATGAGCACGACCCCTAAGCCTACGCACGCTACCGGGTCCGGGCTTGAGCGACGAGCCAATAAATTCCTATCATGTTAGGTATCTATGCATTGCTGCACCGCGCTGCGGGCAAGCAGGGGGAGACTGATGCTTACCCACGCGCAGGTCTGGTCGGCGATCGATCGCCTCGCCGCCCGCGCCGGCCTTTCGGCTTCCGGTCTTGCGCGGCGCGCGGGCCTCGATCCGACCACATTCAATAAATCCAAGCGGATCACGCGGGATGGCCGCGCCCGTTGGCCGTCAACCGAATCGATCGCCAAGGCGCTGGCCGCAACCGGCACCTCGATCGACATTTTTGTCGGATTGATCGAGACGAGCGCGCACGGGCCGGCCGCGCGAGGCGTCCCGCTCCTTGGCTTTGCGGAAGCCGGCGCGGGCGGTTACTTCGACGACGGCGGTTTTCCGGCCGGCGAAGGCTGGGACGAAATCGCATTCCCGGCCGTAAGCGACGATCACGCCTTTGCGCTTGAGGTCTCAGGGCAATCGATGGAGCCGGCCTATCGGGACGGCGACGTGATCATCGTGTCGCCGGCTGCGCCGATCCGCCGCGGCGATCGCGTCGTAGTCAAGACCAGATCGGGCGAGGTCATGGCCAAGGAGCTCAGGCGCAACACGTCAAAATCCATCGAACTCAAGTCGCTGAACGCACAACACGCCGATCGCACGATCGCGACCTCCGACGTGCTCTGGATTGCGCGCATCTTGTGGGCCAGTCAGTGACGCAGTTTTTTGAGCATGATCTTTTCGAAAACCGGCACCCGCTTTTCGGGATCATGCACTTTTATAAGCATGATCTTTCCGAAAACCGGCATCCACTTTTCGGGATCATGCTTGTGATCACCCGCGCCAAAACAAAATGCCGCCGCGGATGAGATAGACGGTGCTAACGGCAAAAATGATAGCGCGCGTCCATTGCCGGTAACCGTGATCGGTCATGCGCTCGATCACCAACGGTGCGAGTGAGGTCGCCGCGATCGCGAGCACGACCGAAGGAGCGAGCGCCCATTTCGGAACGCTTCCCAGACCGGTGAGCGAACCGAAATAGGTCGCTCGTACGACGTGACTGAGCGTTTGCACTGTTGCTTTGGTTGCGTTGGTCGTTCTGCGATCGAGCATGCTTTTCTGAAAGAAAATATCGAGGAAAAGACCACCGACGCCCGCCAGGACCTGGATGACGGTCGTCAAAATGCCGGTGATGAACGGCACGCCACGCCATTCGATGTTCGGACGCATGTTGCGCGGCAGGACTTCGATCGCAAACGGCATGAGACCGAGCGTCAAATAAACCATGGTCTTGTTGGGCACGAACGAGATCGAGTACATGGCAATGAAGGAAATCGCCGCCCCCGCCAGGTAAGCAAAGAAAATCGGCCATCGCACATACTGGCGCCATTGCAGCGCGCGCCACCCGTTGGCGGAGAACTGAATGATGGAGAACAGGATCATGCCGCTGGCGACATCGAAATAATTGAGCAGCACGCCCAGCAGAATCATCCCGCCGGCCATGCCGAACACGCCGGAGACGAACGAGCTGACGACGATGGTGAGCCCGATCAGGGAATAGACAGCGAGGGTCATTCAATGCGGGGGTTTATGCGTGCAGGCGATTCACTGTTCACGTTCGGAAAGGGCGATCTTATTTGAAGCAGCGGCGGTGACCACCGATCTGGGCGCGACACACCTATGTCTCGGGGAGCCGCCGACGGATCACGCCGATCGCGCCAGAGCGCCGTCGATCATGTCGATGGTATTCTGCAGGCCATAGGCGGCAACGAAGGAGCCGAAGCGAGGGCCTTTCTCCTGCCCGAGCAACACCTGATAAAGCATATTGAACCATTCGAGCGAGACGCCAGGCTTGCCGTCCTTGCCCTTTTTCTTCTCGTCGAGAAATGGCGGACGCCGGCCGACCTCGTAGACCACTTCCTGGATCGCTTCGGGCGTGGTGTCGGACGGGAGCTGCGACAGCGCATCGCGCAGGTCGATGAGAGCGGCGCGTTCAGCCGCGCTCGGCTCGCGGAATTTCTTTGCCGGCAGCACGAAATCGCGGAAGTAATGGATGGCGTATTCGACGAGCGCGGCAAGATGCGGATGCGTCTGCCGCGTCACGCCCGGACGATAGCGGCCGATAAAGCCCCACAGCGTGTCGGCATTCTCGGCGTTCGAGGCGGTGACAAGGGAGAGCAGCATCGCGAACGGCACCGGATTGTCGGCCTTGGGCGGCGCCCCGCTGTGGATGTGCCACACCGGATTCGCCAACCGCTCCTTCGGGCCCTGCCGCTCGTAGGCTTCGAGATATTGCTGATATTCGTCGACGTGACGCGGGATGATTCGAAATAAAGTCGCTTAGCGGCCTTCGGTTCGCGATACATGAAGAGCGACAGGCTTTCGGGGCTGGCGTAACGCAGCCACTCCTCGATCGTCAGACCATTGCCCTTTGACTTCGAGATTTTCTGGCCGTTCTCGTCGAGGAAAGAGCTCGTAGTTGAACCCTTCGGGCGGAGTGCCGCCGAGCGTGCGACAGATTTCGCTCGAGAGCTTGACCGAGTCGATCAGATCCTTGCCCGCCATTTCATAGTCGATGCCGAGCGCAACCCAGCGCATCGCCCAATCGGGCTTCCATTGCAGCTTGCAGCGGCCACCGGTGACGAGAGTCGTCACGCGCTCGCCGCCGTCGGGATCTTCGTACGTAATGGTTCCCTCTTTCGCATCGTGCGCGACGACGGGAACCTGCAGCACGAGCCCGGTCTTGGGCGAGATCGGCAGGAACGGCGAATAAGTCTGCGCGCGCTCCTGTCGCAGCGACGGCAGCATGACGGCCATCACCTCGTCGAAGCGCTCCAGCACCTTCATCAGTGCTGCGTCGAACCGGCCCGACGTGTAACAGGCGGTTGCGGACATGAACTCGTATTCGAATCCGAACTGGTCGAGAAAGGCACGCAGCCGCGCATTGTTGTGGGCGCCGAAGCTATCGTGCGTGCCGAACGGATCGGGCACCTTTGTCAACGGCTTGCCGAGATGCTGCGCGACCAGTTCCTTATTCGGAATGTTGTCCGGCACCTTGCGCAGCCCGTCCATGTCGTCGGAGAACGCGATCAAGCGCGTCTTGACCTTGTCGTCGGTGAGCACGCGAAAGGCGTGGCGGACCATGGTGGTGCGCGCAACCTCGCCGAATGTTCCGATGTGCGGCAGACCGGACGGACCGTAGCCGGTCTCGAAGATCACCTCGTCCTTCGGCCGCCGCTTGAGTCGCGCGATGATCTTGCGCGCCTCCTCGAACGGCCAAGCATGCGACTGCTCGGCAAGCTGGCGCAAGGTCGTCTGGTCTTCGATCGTTGCGGTCGACATCGTCATGGCTCTGGGGCTTTGAGCATGATGTCCGTCGAACGACGGTGTCCACTTTTCGCGATCATGCTCGTTGCGCGCGGACAGTAAGTAGCACTCGATATGGCGTCAAATTTGGACGTCTTAAAACGGACTGATCGGAAAATATCGCAGCCAAAGATCGGTAAAGCCGCCCTTTTCCCATTGCCGGAACAGCGCCCAGTTCAAGGCCTGCCGCAAAAGATCGTTGCCGCGCTTGACCGCGATACCGATCCCTTCGCCGAAAAAGCGGCTCTCCAGGAACGGCCCTCCCCGGAACACGCAGCAGCCGCCCGAATCCGTGCCGTTGAGCCAGAACGACAGCGCAATACCGTCGCCAAACAGGAGATCGACCTCCTTGTTGCGCAACGCCTCGCGCGCTGCGTCGGCCGTAGGGTAGGACCGCACCTCGGCCTCGGTAAACATCTGCTTGAGAAAAGCTTCGTGCGCCGTGCCGGCGACAACGGCAATCTTCTTACCCTCGACCAGCTCCGGCAGCACATCGCCAATGCCGCTGTCCAAGCGCGCCACGAAACGCGCGGGCGTCCGGTAATAAGGGTCGGTGAAATCGGCTTTCTGGCGGGTTTCGGCAGTCGCAGCCATGGACGCGATCACGGCGTCGCCGCGGTTGTCGTTCAGGGCATCGAGCAGCGTATCGAACCGCCGCGCCTGGATGGTGCAAGTCGCTTTAATTTCCTCGCAAAGCAAGCGCGCGAGGTCGACATTGAACCCGGCGGGATTTCCGTCCGGGCCGGCATAGTCGAATGGCGGGTAATCCGTCTCGGTGAGGAACCGAATGGTCTGCAGACGCGAGAGGTCGGGCCGCTCAGGCCTGCGACGCGGGTCCCAGAAACCCGGAACCACGACAGTTCGCGGTTGCACCCCCGCCTCGGCAGCTGCAGCCGGGACGATTCCGAAGAAACCTGGCACCGCCAGACAGGCGAAAATGATCGCGCCGGCCAGAGCGGTCGGCCAATTGTCATGGCAGCGGCCTATTGCAATTCCAGATTGCATCAGTAACGATCGGAAGAGGGAACTTTGACTTTCGCGACCCGGCCCGCTTAGCGGGCGCGAAGCGAAAAGTCGAGGTGATGCCGCGCTGTTCGTGGGTTGGGGTCTTTGTGGTGGCGTCAGATGCCGTGAGGGCGACCGTTCGCCGGACCGAGGCGAACGAATGGGTGGATTACGAGTCCGCGCGGACGCCGATTCCGCAGGACCGGCAGCGGGCAACGGCCAATCCGCTCCCTTGCCCGGAGATCGACTGCATCCGCGATCTTCTGCCTCACCGTATGATTGCCGCAGCAGAACGTCGAGCTCGCTCGATCGGCGTTGGGGCCGAGCAAGTCCTCATTTGCGCCGACGCCCTGACCGAAGAGGCCTATCTCACAGCCCTCGCGGACTCTCTCGGCACATCCTATCAGGCGCTTGACGGCGTTTCCCGCTCCGAATGTCCGATCGACGATGATCAGCTCATCCGAGCAGCGAAGACCGGATTGCTGCCGTGGCGCGAAGGGCGCGAGCTCGTTTGGATCATCGCCCCACGCGACTTCAACGCGCGGCGCCTCGCCGATCCAGGCACGCCGCTGCCGGCGCGGCTCCGCCTGACGTCTTCGGACCAGTTCTGCCGTTTCGTGACGCGGCACGGCCAACGTGCGCTCGGACAGCACGCCGCCGAGGAGCTTCGGCGTACGCGACCGCTGTTTTCCAGTGCGCCACGGTCGACGATGTGGCGGATCACCGCTGCGATTGCTTTTGTGACGCTCACTGCCGCCATGATAGCCGTTGCACCAACCGCTGTGATCGAAGTGCTCAGCGCGACGCTCTGCATGCTCTTCCTGACAGCGGCTGCGTTGCGAATGTCGAGCGCAATCTTCACGCCTAAAACGCCGGACCAGCGTCGCCATATCGGCGATGACAGGCTTCCCATCTACACGATCATCTGTGCGCTCTACCGCGAGGCGGCCGTTGTGAAAAAGCTCGTCGCCGCGATCCGCGCGCTCGATTATCCGCCCGAAAAGCTGGATGTGAAATTCGTTATCGAAGCGGATGATCCCGACACGCGCCGCGCGCTAGCCGAACTCGAGCTCGGGCCGCCTTTCGAGATCATCACGGCACCGCCGATTGGGCCACGTACCAAGCCGAAGGCGCTCAACGTGGCGCTGCCGCTGGCTCGCGGAGAATTCACGGTCGTCTATGACGCCGAAGATGTGCCGGAGCCGGATCAACTCCGCCGCGCCGTCGGAACATTTGCCGCAGCCAGCCCCCGACTTGCCTGCGTGCAAGCGTCGCTGACCATCGATAACACCGCCGACAATTGGCTCGCGGGCATGTTCACGGCTGATTACGCGGGACAGTTCGATGTTTTCTTGCCCGGGCTCGCCGCGCTGCATCTGCCGTTCCCGCTTGGCGGCTCATCGAATCATTTCAGAACAGCCGCGCTTCGCTCGGTGGGCGGCTGGGACCCCCACAATGTCACCGAAGATGCCGATCTCGGCATTCGCCTTCGTCGCCTCGGCCACGCATCGACGGTGCTGCCGTCCACGACCTACGAAGAGGCGCCGGTGCGCCTCACGCCGTGGCTGAAGCAGCGCACCCGATGGTACAAAGGGTGGATGCAGACGTGGTTCGTCCACATGCGCCGGCCCGTAAGCCTATTTCGGGACCTTGGGACCTCGGGCGCGTTGGCGTTTCAGCTTTTCTTCTCCTGCAACGTTCTGGCAGCACTGATCCACCCAGTCTTCATGGCGGCGCTCGGCGTCGCACTGTTCGCCATGCCGAAGGCCTGGGCGGCCCACACGATGAGTCATGTTGCGCCGGTTTTCGCCGCGACGTTATTGTCGGGCTACGCCTCAACAGTTGTTGTCGACCTGATCGGTTTGCGGCGGCGGCGCATGCTGGCGCATGCTTGGGTGCTCATGCTGACACCGATCTATTGGTTTCTTCTTTCGCTTGCCGCTTGGCGCGCGGTGTTCCAGCTTCTGGACGACCCGCAGCGCTGGGAGAAAACCGAACACGGACTGGCAAAAACCTCACGCAAGGCGGCATCGCGCATGTCCGGCTTGCGGATTGCCAAAGCGGAGCATCGCCGGACCGCGACCGGACCCTCTTCGACTTTTGCTCCGGTTGGGCCGATGCGAATCATGCATACCGCACGCGGGCCGATGATCAGCACTGGCGGATAGGGTCGGACGCTCGATCAACCGTTCTTCTGCAACCAGAATTGATACATGCCGACAAATGCGGTCGGATCGTCCTGTTCGAAATCGTGCCAGCGATCGAGGTCGGTGACGGCCTGCGGCTCGGGGAATTTCCGGCGGAAGCGCTGGATCACGCTGATGTCCAATTCAAATCCCAGAAAGCGAAGATCGTGCGCGGAAAGGAATGCGGCAATCTGTGGAATCGTGAACTGGTGCTCCTGCACATGAAACAGCAGATCGCGGCAAGAGCTGGTGCTGAAAAAGTCGCGGGATCGCGTGACGTTGCGCAGCGGCGTGTGTTCCGGATGCGAGATCAAATCCTGCCGGCAGATACGAATGTCCTCGGCGCTCAGGCCATAGCCCTTCTCGGCGATGTATGCCCGCGCCGACGTTACGTCGCGCCGCGCCGCAGCGCTGTAAAGGCCGATATTCATCAGGCCGTTCGGGCGCAGCATCCCGACCAGCACGCGCCAGCCGGCGAAAGGATCGCCGAGATGATGCAGCACGCCGTTCAATTCGATCACGTCGAACGTTCGTCCAATTGAGCCGAGCTTGAGAATGTCGGCCTGAGCATACTCGATACCGGAAAGACCGAGTTCGCTCGTCTTCCGGCTTGCGTAAGCAAGGCTCGCCAGACTGAGGTCGATGCACAGGATCCGCGTGTTAGCGTAACGTCGCGCGGTCTCGATGGTGTGGCGTCCCGTGCCACACCCGGCAACCAGGATATCCAACGGACGATCGCCGACCAGCCGGCGGAGCGGAGCGTGTGGCAGCTTGGCGCGCAGATCGTCCTCGAGCCGTGCCTGCGTGCCGGCGGCAGGTGCCATGACCCATCGCGGATAGGGGTTTTCTTCATACTGACGTCGCACCGCGACGGAAACCTCATCATCGATTTTGGTCAGCGCCGGGATCGACGCTCGTAACGCCTGCTCCCGTCGCGGCTCGCGCACTTGCTGGGTCAGCAGCGCGTCGGCGACCTGCGGCCAACTGCCGCTCAGAAGCGCATCGGCGCCGTCGAGCGCGTGCAGCGGCGCGTAGGCTGCAAGCATCGCGAGTTGCAGCGGTGAAACCGCTGCCCCTGAAGAAACCGCTGCCCCGACTTTTTGCCGGAGCCCCTCGGCCATCTCGGCTTCATCCGGCGTCAGATCGAAAACGTATTCATTGATGAAGCATTGCCGCGCCAGAGCGCAGCAAAATCGCAAACCGTCGCCGCGCTCCACCGCGGGTGCAGTAGTGCTGGCATTGGTCTGCAACAGCGCGAAGCGGATGGCGGTCATCAAACGCTCAAGTTCAATGTCGCAGATCGGCGCGCTTTCCAGAAGAGCGCACAGGAGCGTGTCGCCGGCAATTTCCGCAAACGCAGAGGAACCGAAAATCTCATCCCACGACAGGCGGCGCGGCCACGCTTCGCTGACCCTCGCCATGGCGCCCCGAACGCCATCGGCTTGCTTGAGGAACGAGCCAACGATGGGCGCGAACTCATTGGCGCTCACCCAGCATTCCGAAAATGCGCGAAGGATGAGCGAACGCAAATCAGGATCGTCGGATGTGGGATTGAGATTCTGCAGGCACCGCACGATGAGAATCTTGGTGTCGTCCGTCGGACCGAGCGCGAGCGCGCGCCGCAGCAGGTCGAAGGCTTCATCCAAGTTGCCCGCGGCGAGCAGGTTCCTCGCCAGATTATCGCAGGCGGTGACGTAGTCAGGCTTGAGAGACAGTGCGTGCCGGTAGTGCGCCGTCGCTTCCTCGGGCTGGCCGAGCTCCTTGAAAATATTGCCGAGATTGTTGTGAGCCTCGGCAAGATCGGGCTTGATCGCGATAGCTCGACGATATCGCCCAGCTGCCTGCTCCAGATCGCCGCGCCGCGCGAGGATATTGGCAATGTTGTAATGCGCGGCGGCTGTGTTGGGGCGCAACGCCAGCACACGTTCGTAGCATGCGAGCGCGTCGTCCGGGCCGACCCTGCTGCATATGCACATTGCCGAGGTTCATGATGGCATCGGCGTAATCCGGCCGAAGCACAATGGCGCGTTCGTAGTGCGTGATCGCTTCATCAAGCCGACCGAGCACGGAGAGCACCACCGCGAGATTGTAGTGGGACTCTGGATTCTGCTCGTTGACAATGAGCGCTTTGCCGATCAGTTCGGCAGCAGCGTCGTTGCGCCCGACCTGATGTGCGAGAATACCGAGAAGATTGAGGCTATTAGCGTGGACAGGATCGCGCGCGAGTACCTCGCGGTACAAGCGTTCGGCCTCGCGCAGGTCACCGGCCTGGTGGTGACGCAAAGCCTGCGCAAACAAGATCGCGCTGTCGTTGGCGCCCAAGGTGCCCGGAAGCACCACGCCTGCGCCGCTCTTTGTGCCACTCTTGGCGGCAGCGCGCCGGTCCCTGCAATTCATTGCGCTCCCGTCTCAGAGCTCCCGAGCCTCAGAAATAACGGCGCAAATCAGCGGCCTCGGCCTCGGGCGTGCGGTTCATTTTGAATGGCGCAACGAAACGGCCGTTCTTGTCCATGAGATAGACGACGGCCGTGTGATCCATTGTGTAGTCGCCATTGTCGAGCGGAACCTTCTTGGCATAGACCCGATAGGCTTTAATCGCCTCGTTGACAGAGGCCTGATCACCGGTCAGCCCGCGCAGGTGGGGGTCGAAGTTCGAAAGATAATCCTTGATCTTGTCGGGCGTATCGCGTTCCGGATCGACAGTTATGAAGATCGCACCGGTGCGATCGGCGTCAGGCCCGAGTTTGCCTAATATCTGCGAAAGCTCGAACAGCGTGGTCGGACAAATATCCGGACAATGCGTAAAGCCAAAAAAAACAAGATAGGGACGTCCCTTCATGTCCTGATCGGTGAACGGCTTGCCGTTCTGGTCTTCGAGGTGGAACGGACCGCCGACGGCGGCGACGGCAGGCCCGATCGGGGCGTGCCCGGTGACGAACAGAATAGCGCCGAAAAACACCACCAAACCGCCAAGAAAGGCGCCGAGCACCAGCAGAACGCGAGAGGTCTTTTCGTTCACCACACTCCTCCGCTCAACCGAGACACGCAGCGAGGCCGGTGCGGATCGTCTCGAAGAAGACAGTCGTTCCGTAATGTGCCCAGAGCAAGACTGTGCCCACAAATGCGAGCGCAATCACGGCTCCGACCAGCAGGAGCGGCCGCGATATCGGGTGGGGTGCAATAGTCTCTGGCATAGGTAGATTCCGGCCATCCGTACATAAGCCGGAAAGCTCCACGCGACAACCGCGTCAGCCGTCGCAAGGACCCTCGAGGCCCCGCACAGGGCTGTGCCCGGCAGGCTCTACCGGCAAGTGTTGTAGAGCGAGGTCAACTCGCGGCCGCGGAGTTGAATGAGCCTAGGCGTCAATCCGCCATGGCGTTCGATCCAATTGCGGATGGTTGCGGGATAGAGCCGCATGACCAGACGGCTGCCGGCGCGTGTCGGCACCAGGGAGCGCGAAGCATCATCGTAGTAGGACGCCGCGTGGAACCCGAACATGGCTCGGCTGGTGACGCAAATCCGGTCTCTCGGCACAATTCCGAGCAGCAACGTACAGGCCGAAAGGCAGGGACCGTCGACAACGACGCGCTGCCCGGAAGCGCGCACGCCTTGGTATTTTTGGACGTAGGAGGACACTTCACCTCCCGGATCGCCGACGATGCGGATCTCCGCGGACGCCATAGTAGAAACGAGAGCCGCCGCCAGCGCGCCGGCCAAGGCTGCCTGCCACTTCATAGAGGAACCCTTCCCCGCTCAATCATCCCGACCATTGCGTCGCATTGTGGCAAGAGTTCGAGAATTTTACACATTAATAATTCCCGGATTATCTGGAACTCACAGATGCGCGCCGTGTGAATTCGCACGCACATTGCCTGCCAAGCGTGCAGGTCGAAGGCCATCCGCCATGGCGGACGACCGCAAAAAGGGATGCTATAAGGCGGAACCACAAATGCTGGAGCACATGCGGGGACCTGAAATGGCGCGCGACTTCGAAGATCACTGCTGGAAAGACATCATCGACGCCGATACGATGGAGATTTACCGAGCCTATCGCCGAAAAACCTATGTCGGCGACAATCCCGCCGTGCTTGCCATCGACCTTTACAACAAGGCTTATCAAGGCGGAGACCGCCCGGTGCGCGAAGTCGACGGCGAGTTCTCCGGCTCGTGCGGCGAGCACGCCTGGAAGGCGCTACCGCCGACGCAAAAGCTATTCGCCGCCGCGCGCCGCGCCGGCATACCGGTCATCTACACGACGCGTCATGTTGATACCGGCGGCGTACATTCGACCAATCGCAACATCGCGCGCGAGCGTGACGACATTTACGACATCAAGGCCGAACTCGCGCCGCAACCCGGCGAACTGGTGATCTACAAGGAGCGGGCGTCCGGATTTTTCGGCACGCCGCTGATCGCACACCTGCAGCAGAAGCGGATCAACTCGCTCATCATCTGCGGCGAGAGCACATCGGGCTGCGTGCGCGCCTCCACTGTCGACGCCTACTCATACGGCTTCCACAATGTGCTGGTCGAGGAGTGCACCTACGACCGCTCGACGATCAGTCACAAAGTCAATCTGTTCGACCTGCACCACAAATACGCCGACGTGATGCACATCGAAGAGGTGCTCGCCCATCTTGACGGCCTCGCGGTCGGCCGCAAGGTGGCGTGAGCGACCACAAGACCCCCAACAATATCCTGAAAGAGCTTTCAAATCATGGAAACGTCCGTCGCGCGTAAGACCAATGCTCCCGATTTCGCCACCGCCTACTATCTGCTCGAAGGCCTCAATGAGATCGGCATCGAATATCTGTTCTGTAATTTCGGCACCGACCACGCGCCAATCATCGAAGAGATGGCGCATCGCAAGAAGCGCGGCGACGCGATGCCGAACATCGTGCGGTGTCCGCACGAGAACACCGCGGCGCACATGGCGGCCGGTTATGCGCTCGTTACCGGACGCGGCCAGGGCGTGCTCGTGCATGTCGATGTCGGCACCGCCAACACGGCGAATGCCATGCACAATGTATTCCGTAGCCGTCTGCCGGTGCTGCTGATGGCGGGCAAGGCGCCCTATACGGCCCATGATGAACTGGTCGGATCGCGCGACACCTACGTGCACTTCGTGCAGGAGCCGTTCGATCAGGCGAGCCTGGTGCGGCCCTACCTGAAGTGGGAGTGGACGCTGCCGTCAGGCGTCGTCGTCAAGGAGGCGCTGCGGCGCGCGCATTCGATCATGCACAGCGAGCCGCGCGGTCCGGTCTATCTGATGATGCAGCGCGAAACTCTTACCCAGCACTGGAACGCCGATGACGTTCGCCGTTATCCCGCCGAGCAGTTCGGCGCGACACCGGGGGGCGGCGCCGATCCGAAGCTCGTGGCGGCGCTCGCCGACCGGCTGCTTGCGGCCGAAAATCCAATTCTGATCACCGGCTACGCCGGCCGCAACGTGCACGGGGCGAAAATGATCGAGACGCTGGCGCAATTCGCCGGCATCGCCGTGTACGAAGCCAACATGACCAACAACATTTCACACGAGAGCCCCTGCTTCGCCGGTTTCGCGGCAGACAAGGCGTTGCCGAATGCCGACGTCGGAATTCTCGTGGACGTCGATGTGCCGTGGTTTCCGAGCGATGTGGAAGCGAGTGAAAAAACCTTCTGGGCGCACATCGATATCGATACGCTGAAGCCCGCCTCGCCGATGTGGACCTTCCCGGCCAACATTCGCATGCAAGGCGATAGTGGCCGTATCCTCGAGCAATTGTTGGAAGTGCTGAAAGCCAAAGCGACGCCGCGCTTCAAGGAAGCGGCGGCGGCGCGACTCGACCGGCTCAAAGCCGGACGCGAAGAGCGCCTGTCGCGCGCCGCCAAGCTGGCGGCGGATAAAGGCAAGCCCGACGCGATCAATCCGCATTACTTGATGGCGGAGCTTGCCAAGGTACTCAACGACGACGACATTGTCTTTAACGAGGGCGTGCGCAATGCCGGCGCGGCGCTGACGCAAATTCCGCGGCCCGTTCCCAACACAATCGTGCGCTCCGGCGGTGGCGGGCTCGGCTGGTCCGGCGGCATGGCTCTCGGCGCCAAGCTCGCGGCGCCGAACCGGCTGATGGTGCAGATTTCCGGCGACGGCGGCTTCTATTTCGGCAACCCGTGCTCGGTTCTTGCGGTCTCGCAACAATACAATCTGCCGATTTTCTCCATCGTGCTCGACAATTCCGGCTGGTCGGCGGTGAAGGAATCGACGCTGCGCGTGTTCCCGGGCGGCGAGGCAAAGGCCGCCAACGAGTTCGAAGCCGAACTCGCGCCCAACGTCGAATTTTCCAAGGTCGGCGAAGCGTTCGGCGCCTACACGGAAAAGCTCAGCGACCCCGCCGATGTGCCGGCGGCCCTCGCGCGATGCGCCAAGGAAGTTCGGGGCGGTCGCCCGGCGCTTCTGCATGTCCGCGTGACGCGGATGTGATTGACCGGCCTCTTCGTGGAGGCGGAGTTGGGCTGGTACCGCACGTGCGGGCTCGCTGCCTGAACTCCGCCTCTGTAGCAACGAACAAAAATGCTCAGTGGGAGAATAGCGATGCTCCGAAGTCTTCGGCAGCTTTGCCTTGTCGTGCTTGTGGCCGCCGGGCCTTTGGCGGCGCGCGCAGAGCCGCCGGCCTATCCGGACCGCACGATCGAGATTGTGGTGTCCTATAGCCCCGGCGGGTCAACCGACCTGGTGGCGCGCGCCATTGCACAGAAAATGCAAGACCGCTTCGGCCAACCGGTTGTCGTGCTCAACAAACCCGGTGCAAGCGGCTCCATCGGGGCGACCTATGCGGCTCATGCCGCGACCGACGGCTATACGTTGTTCGAGGCCTTTACTTCGGAAATGGTCGTCGTGCCGGAGCTGGCGAAGAACGCAAAATATTCAATCGACGATTTCGACCCGATTGCGGTGACAGGCATCGTTCCAGTCGTGTTGATCGGGTCGAAAAACATCGCCGCCAACACGCTCAAGGACCTGATTGAGGAGCTGCGGCAAGCGCCCGGCAAATACACCTACGGCGGCGGCAACGGCAGCCCTTCGCATATCATGGGTGCGTGGCTCAACCGTCTCTACGGGTTGAAGACCACACACGTTCCGTACCGCGGCGGGGCGCAAGCTGTTACCGACGTCATTGGCGGCCACATCGATATGTTTTACGCCGGCGTGGCCGCCGCGAAGGCCGCCATCGATTCCGGCTCGGTGAAGGCTTTCGCCGTCACCGGCAACGCGCGCTCCGCGGCACTTCCCAACGTGCCGACGTTCAAGGAAGCAGGCGTTTCCGATTTTGATCTGGCGAGCTGGGACGTGCTGCTTGCGCCGAAGGGCACTGCGCCGGACATCGTGGCGCGGTTGAAGAAAGAGACGCTGTTGGCGCTCAAAGACCCGAAAGTCGTGTCTCTCCTCGCCGCTCAAGGCGTCGAGCCGAGCGAAACGCAGGACGTACGGGCGTTCCTCTCCGATGAGCGCCAAAAATTCGGCCGCGTGGTGCACGAACTCGGCATCACGATGGAACAGTAGGACTTGCGGAGGGGACGATGCGCGCCGTGCGGTGGCCGACGCGCCATCCGTCTGTGCACAGGTTCAGTTGCCGCTTGTTTTCATACCCGGCGTCGGCTTGTCGGCGAGCGAATGATAGACGACTCGGATAAAATTCGTGCTCGCCCGGTCACTCGTCGCCCATTTCGTATCCAAATCGGCAAACGGCTTCGCCGCCACGACATCGGATTCGCTCTTGCCGTCCTTGACCAGTTTGGCCATGCGATCGCGCGCCGTCGTCAACATGGCGAGATAGGCTTGCAGATCCGTTTTGCTTGCCAGCGGGCCGTGGCCCGGCACGATCTTGGTCTTGTCGTTCGCGAGGCTCAGATATTTGGTGGCGCCTGCGATCATGCCCTTGATGTTGCCGCCGTTGGCGAAGTCGATATTGGGGTAGCGGCCATTGGTGAAAATGTCGCCGGTGGCCAGGACATTGGCATCCAGAAAGAACACGTAGGTGTCACCGTCGGTGTGGGCATTCTGCGGATGACCAAGATACGCCACCCGCCCCTTCACCTTGACCGTCGACTGGACGGAGTAAGTCTTCGTCGGCAGCCCATCCGCCTCGACCGGCGGCGTCTTTGCGCCGGTCAGGCCGTTGGTGGTTCCGGCCGCGAGACGCTTACGCACGTTGATTTGCGCGACCACGATCGCGCCGTCCTTGTGGAACAACGCATCACCGCCGGTATGGTCACCGTGGAAGTGCGTGTTGATGAGATATTTGATCGGCTGGCTCGTCACTTTCTCGATCGCCGCCTTGATCTTGTCGTGCAGCGGCGCGAATTCCGAATCGACCATGATGACGCCGTTGCCGCCGACGGCGATGGTGATGTTGCCGCCCTCACCCTGCAGCATGTAGGTGTTGTCGCCGAGATCGGTGGTCTTGATTTCGGTCTTCGAGAAATCGCGTTGCGGTGGTGTGGCCGGTTGCGCCGGCTGTTGTGCGTTTGCGCTTCCCGCGAATCCAAAAATCACGGCCGCGAGCGCGACCGGCGCAATTCTCATCGTCATGGCTTCCCTCCTGACGCGCCCCCGCCAACACCCGCCGTTTCTACTCGGCTTTGATGTTCGCTTCGCGGATGATCTTACCGTATTTGTCCATTTCGCTCGTGATGAATTTGGCGAAATAATCCGGAGTCGAGCCGATCGCCTCAAAGCCGAGCGCCGTCAAACGCGCCTTCACATCCGGGAGCCCCAGCACGTTGGCTATGCTCGATTGCACCTTTGTGACGACATCCGGCGGAAGACCCTTGGGACCCCATACGCCGTACCATGAAACGAACTCGAAGCCGGGCAGTCCCGATTCCTCGACGGTCGGGATGTCCGGCGCGGCAGCTTGGCGTTTGAGGCTGGTGATCGCGAGCGCTTTGATGCGGCCCGCTTGCGCCAGCGGAAGCGACGACAGCATCGGATCGGCGAGAAGCTGTATCTGCCCGCTCATAAGATCGGTCAGCGCCGGCCCAGTCCCCTTGTAGGCGACGACCAGCGTATCGAGCTTCGCCTCGCGTTTCAGCAACTCCACTACCATGTGACTGGCAGAACCGACGCTGGTGGTACCGAACGTGTATTTTTGCGGGTCCTTGCGAACGAGATCAAAAAACTCCTTCAGGTTCTTCGCCGGCACGCTCGGTGTCGTGCTGATGATCAGTGGCCCGGCGGCAACAAGCGTTACCGGTGTGAAATCCTTCACGACGTCAAACGGTACGCTCTTGTAGAGGAACGGATTAACGACCTGGACCGAAGCCGTGAGCAAGAGCGTGTAGCCATCAGGGTCCGATTTGGCGACGACATTGGCGCCGACATTGCCGGATGCGCCGCCGGCGCGGTTCTCGACGATGAAG
Organism: uncultured Alphaproteobacteria bacterium; assembly: GCA_963759705.1. Taxonomy (GTDB): domain Bacteria; phylum Pseudomonadota; class Alphaproteobacteria; order Rhizobiales; family Xanthobacteraceae; genus BOG-931. Next base: position 402,499 of record CAVXAK010000017.1, on the reverse strand, counting down.
TGCGGGCCGACCGTCTGATTGAGCTTGTCGACGAGGATGCGGGCGACACCGTCGACCGATCCGCCTGGCGGGAACGGTACGATGACCGTCACCGTTCGATCGGGATAATTTTGCGCCGACATCGCAGCCGGTGCGAAGGCGGCAAATACAATCGCAAGCGAGGAAAGGATGATGCGTCTCACGACCGAATCCTTATTTGATGGTCAGAACGTCCCCGGATAGCTCCCGCCGTCGATCAGCAGGCTTTGGCCCGTAATGTAGCCTGCCTGCGCGGAACAAAGAAATGCGCAATAGGCGCCGAACTCGGCCGGCTCGCCGTAGCGTCTGGCCGGGTTTGCCTGCGCCCGCTGGCGAAAAACCTGCTCGAACGTTTTGCCGCTATCAGCCAACATGCCGCGAATATGCCGATGCTGGGCTTCGCTGTCGAAAATACCCGGCAGGAGATTATTGATCGTCACGTTGCGAGCGACAGTCTGCCGCGCGAGCCCCGCCGCAAAACCGACCAGGCCCGAACGCGCGCCATTGGACAGGCCAAGCTCGGCCTGAGGAACCTTCACGCTGCGCGAAACGATATTGACGATGCGACCGAAGCCGCGCGCCATCATGCCGTCGACAGTAAGCCGCATCATTTCGATCGGCCCAAGCATCATGTCATCGAGCGCCACGAGCCAGTCATCGCGCGACCACTTGTGAAAATCACCGGGCAACGGGCCCTGCGAATTGTTGATCAGAATATCGGGCGCCGGGCAGGCGCCGACTGCCGCCGCGCGGCCGCCGCTGGTGGTGAGGTCGGCGGCGACCGTCTTGACCCTGACGCCTGTTGCTTGCGCAATCTCCGCGCCGGCACGCTCCAGCGCATCACGCGTGCGCGCCACAAGCACAACGTCGACGCCCTCGCGCGCAAGCGCAAACGCGCACGCTTTTCCCAATCCCCTGCTGGCGCCGCACACCAGCGCGGTCTTGTCCCTGAGGCCGAGGTCCATGCGCGATCGGAACGATGAGCGTAATCAGGCCGCCACGGCCGCAAGCGGCTTGAGCTTGTAGCCGTAAGTCTTATCGAGCCCGAGGTCGGCGATGATGCGAAGCCCTTTGCCGAGCGCTTCGGCATCAAGACCCGTCAACGGCTTACGTAGATCGCCCGCCGGCATGCCGAGCGCCTTCATCAGCGATTTCACCGCCACCGGATTGATCGCCGAATAAGTGAAGTGCAGCAGCGGCAGAAGCCGCAGATAAGCGGTCTTGAAGTTCTCCGCGTCGCTATAGCTCGCCCACGGCGTCGAGATCGTCGCGAGCTCCGCCGGTGCAATATTGCCGGTCATGTTCGCGGTGCCGTGGCCGCCGAGACTCATGGTCGGAACGACCAGCCCGAGGTTGGGACTGTCGCAACACATCACGGCAACATCCGGTCTGGCCGGCAAGCACCTGCGCCACCTGACCGACGCGCGCGGTCGATTCCTTGTGCACCACGTAATTCGGATGTTTGAAGATGCGCAGCAAATGCTCCCAGTGCAAATCGCTCTTCACCCGCGGCGGATTGTTGTAGATGCCGAGCGGCAGATCGGTTGCATCGGCGACGTCGAGGAAAAACCGCTCGATATCGGCTTCCGGCGCGCAGATATAGGCCGGCGCTGCGAGGATAGCGCCATCGGCGCCGTTATCCTTGGCGAAGCGCACAGTAGCGATGGTGGCTTCGGTGTTGTTGCCAGTGCAGCCGAAGAAGATTGGCATGCGGCTTTTCATCTTCGCGGTCTCGACGATGATCTTCTTTTTCTCTTCCGGCGCCAGCATGGAGGTCTCGCCCGTCGAGCCCATGATCAGGACGGCGGCTGTCCCGTGGTCCTCCTGGAATTGCAGCAGCGAATGGAAGGCCGCGAAATCGACCGAACCGTCCTTGTTGAACGGCGTGATCAGCGCGACGAAAGAACCGGCGAGCTTTTGTTTCGACATGATATTCTCCTGCATCGATGGGTCTCGCGCTGGCCCGGCCCGAAACGCGGATGGCCGGGGACGAGCCCGGCCAAAAGGCTTGCCGCCACACTATCACGCCGATTTCGGCTTCGTCAGTCCGCCATCGCCGGCGGCGTTAATACGCGCACCGGCGGCACCGGTCCGGTCCATCGCTCGATCTGAACGAGAGCCGTTTGCGCGCTGGAGCCTTGGGTCAACCGCGAGGTGCCAACGTCGAGCGTCAGCACGTTGGGATTGCCTTGACGCTCCGGCTCGCCGTCGGATTGATCCATCCAAGCTCCGGTCGCCATCACTGCCACGTTGGGCAACACGCCATCGTCGACGACGGCGCCGGCGATGCAGGCACCGCGATCGTTGAAAACGCGGACCACGTCACCGTCACGGATCTGCCGGCTCGCCGCATCTGCCGCACTGATCCGGATCGGCTCACGGCCCACAATCTTGGCGGATGCCGAGACCGGGCCGGGATCCATCTGGCTGTGCAAGCGTGTCGACGGCTGGTTGGTGATGAGATGAAGCGGAAAGCGCTCCGCTTCAGCGCTGCCGAGCCATTCCGCAGGCGGCATCCAGGCCGGATGTGCCGGACAGTCGTCGTAGCCGAACTTCGCCAGGGTCTCCGATACAATTTCGATCTTGCCGGACGGCGTTTTCAGCGGATGCCGTTCCGGGTCGGCACGAAAGTCCTCGAACAGAACGTACTCGCGCGTCGGCGGCGGCAGCGTCACGTAACCTTCGGACCAGAACTCCTGGAAGCCGGGTAGGCTCAGACCCTTTCTCTCGGCATTGGTGCGGAAGCGTTCGTAGACCGTTTGGCACCAGCCCATCTCGTCGCGGCCTTCAGTGAAGGCAGCCTCGTAGCCAAGGCGATCGGCAAGGGCGCGGAAAATATCGAAATCATTGCGCGCCTGCGCGACCGGACCAATGGCTTGATGCATGGCGAAGAGAAACGAATCGCGCGAGGAGCCGCCGACGTCGTTGCGCTCCAGTGGCGTCGTCGCCGGCAGCACGATGTCGGCGCGGCGCGCCGTCGGCGTCCACCAGTTTTCATGCACGATGATGGTCTCCGGCTTTTGCCACGCACGCTGCAGCCGGTTGAGGTCCTGATGATGATGGAACGGATTGCCGCCGGCCCAATAGACCAGATGAATGTCCGGATAGACGGCGCGCCGGCCGTTGAACTCGTATTCCTGGTTGGGCTGCAGCAGCATGTCGGTGATGCGCGCGACCGGCACGCCGCGGCGCGCGGGGTTGAGCGGCGGCGCCAGTTCCGGCCCGGGCAGATCGACGCGCGGCGTACCGACGCCGCCGACGGATCCATGCCCGAAGGCAAAACCGCCGCCCGGCAACCCTACGCCGCCGAGCATCGCGGCCAGCGTGATTGCCGCCCAGTACGGCTGCTCACCATGATGCGCCCGCTGCAATGACCACGCGCATGTGATCAGGCTGCGCACGTCGGCCGCCCGTCGCGCCAGATCACAAATGGCGGCAGCCGGAACGCCGGTGATCGATTGCGCCCAGTCCGCGCTCTTGGCGACGCCATCGTCCTCGCCCATCAGATAGCGGCTGAAGGCATCAAAACCGGTGCAGTAGCGCGCGAGAAAATCCGGCGTCGTGGCGCTGCTCCGCGACAAGCGTGTGCGCCATTGCCAGCATCATCGCGGTATCGGTGTTGGGCCGGATCGGCACCCACTCCGCAGCCAGAAAATCCGGGACGTCGCCGCGATTCGGACTGACCACGACGAAATCGATTCCGGCGTCTGCGGCGCGGCGCAGCCAGTGCTCCATGACATGAGCACCGGCGCCTCCGGACGTGACCTGCCCGTTCTTCAACGCAAGCCCGCCAAACGCGATGATCAGACGCGTGTGATTGACGACCGATGACCAGTCGGTGACACGTCCCGCCACCGGCTCGAAAGTCCCGATGACGTGCGGCAGGAAAAATTGCGCGGCGCCGAAGCTGTAGTTGCCCATCTGGTCGATGCAGCCGCCGCCGAGGAACAGAAAACGCCGCGTCAGCGTGCGCGCGTGATGAACGCGGCCGGCCGACGACCAGCCATAGGAGCCGCCAAGGATCGATTCCGCGCCATACATTTGCCGGACCCGCGTCAGTTCGTCCGCCACCAGCGTCAACGCTTCGTCCCAAGAGACTTCACGGAAGCGATCGGTACCGGTGCGCTCGCGGCCTTCCCGCCAGCCTTCACGGATCGCCGGACGCGCAATCCGCAACGGTCGAATGCACCATCGCCGGAATAGCCTCCAGCATGGGCGATGGCGCGGGATCGTGGGCGAATGGCTCGCAGCCGATCACCCGGCCATCTTCGACTAGCGCGGTGAAGGCGCCCCAATGGGCCAGCGAAGGGAAGCGCTTGAGCGTCATAAACACATTCTAGAACACTCCCCCTTTGCAGGGGAGCGTGGCGAATGCATCACGGGCTCGCGTGATTGATGAATTTCTCCGGCGGCGCTTCGCCCCATTGCGACAGGAGCGCCTCCTCGGCGGCGACGAGGTTCGAGCCGTTTCCGAGATTGAGGCGGTCGCTATCGGCCCAGTGCTCGTGAACGCGTCCCCAGGGATCGGCCCAATAATCGTAGACCTGACTGCCGAGCACATGCCGGCCGATGCCCCACATATGCTCGTACTTGCCGAACTGTTTCAAATAGTCATGCCCCATGCAGACATCATCGATGTCCGGAACCTCGAATGAAAGATGGTTCAAGCCGGTCTTCTCATGATTGAGGCAGAAGAACACGTGATGATCGACAAAGTGTTCACCGCGGTCGCAGCGGTTGAAGGATCCGATGATGTTGTTCTTCTCCTCGACGTAAACGTCGTCCGAGCAGATAAAACCCAGCATCTCACGGAACCAATCGACCGTTTCGCGAAATCGCGGAGTCATCAGCACGCCGTGACCGATGCGCTTGACGTGCGCCGGACCCCTCGGCAACCGCATCAACTCGCCAGCGCGTGACAGCGGCGCTTCGCCCGAGTTCAGTTTTTGGCGCTTGACGGGAATCGGCGCGACCGGCGCGATGCCGCATACCACTTCGATCTGATAGCCGTTCGGCTCGGTGAGCCGCACGCGCTTGCCGCCACCTGGCTCATCGATGTCCTCGATCGCCGAAGCTCCGGGCGCTTTGGTCAAGCGCCGCAGGTCATCTTCGCTCTCGGCATAATAGGCGAGCCCGACGAATTTCGGATCGCCTTTCTCGGTGACGTGAATGTGGTGAGCAGGATCGGTCCCGCGCATATAGAGCGCATTGTTGGTCCGCTCCGATCGCCGCATCCCGAATCGGGTCAGGAACTCCTCCATGACGTCGAGATCGGGAGACCTCAGACGCCCATAGGCGATATCGGTTGCCTTCATATAGGCCATGTCACTCCCTCTTACATGTCGCCAACTGCCGCAGCATTTGCTGTGGAGTTTCAGTGTTCGCTCAACAACCGACCAAACCCTTCGATCCGATCGTTAATGCCGGCAAGACGCAATGCGTGCCAAATGGTGGCAAGGTTGCTGGTGATAATCGGTTTGGCACAAGCGGCTTCGACGGCGGCGATTTCCTCGATGGCGGCGACGTTGGTGCAACTGATGAAAATGGCGTCGGCGTCAGGGCGATCGATGTGCCGCGCGAAGCGATGCAGCGATTGCGGCGGAACGCGCGCGATTCCGCGGCGTTCCTCTTGAGTTTCGCCAAGTTCAAGGCCGTACATCGACACCACCTTGAAGCCGGCCTCTTCCAGGACTTCGATTTCGGTCTCGTTGATAAACGAAACGTAAGGCGTTCCCAGCGCGACGCGCTTGGCGCCGAACGCCTTCAACGCCGCGATCACCGAGGTCAGCGCACTGATCGCCGGACACCCGGCGATGCGCGCAATCGTCGCCTCGATCTTGCTGGGCTTGAGCAGCACGCCGCCCGATGTGCAGGCCCAGGTGACGATGTCCACCTCGGCCGTCGCAAGCTCGGCTGCCGCACGTTCGGTATCGCTCTCCATCCGCAGGTAGGATTCCTGCGTCGCTTTACCGAGCAGCATCATGCGGCTGGTATGGATCGAAACGCCTTTCGGCGCTACGCGGTAGAATTCGGGCTCCAGATTGACGTTGACCCCCGGAATGATGACGCCGATCCGCGCCCGATAACCGTAAGGGCTGTAGAACTGGACCGCCTTCATGTCCCGGCCTGCGATCTTTTCCGGCGACACCGCCTTCGCCTTCGGGCGTAACGCCTCGACGCGGCGAAATTTCGTTACCTTTGCCGTGACGTCAGGCACGGCGGACACCGCACGCCGCGTTCCGTTGGCCATCACCATTCCTCCCTTTTGTTCTTGCCGGCGCCGCGACCGTCGTCGCGGCGCCATTCACTGGCCGGTCCTACGCTCCGACCGCTTCCCTGAAATGCGCACCGGTCTTGGCGCGCAACGCCGCATACCGTTTCAACAGCTCGGTCTTTTCCGCCGCGCCGATACCCATCTGCGGCGGCCGCACGAAGTCGTTTGCGATCAGGCCTTCGTTTTTAAGCACAGTTTTGATCCGCGCGACCGCCTCGACAATCGGCTCGTCGAAGATGAGATTGCTGAGCGGCGCTAGTTCGTCCTGCAGCGCGAGCGCCCGCGTAAAATCGCCGGCGCGGCCGACGCGGTCGAGCTCCGCCCATTGGTCTGGCGCCACATTGGCCATGCCGATCAGTGCACCGACAGCGCCGAGCTGGTAGCTCTTGCCGACGAAGCGATCGTTACCGGTGAGAATGCGCATTTGCGCGTTGCTCGCCTTGAGCTTGCGGCAGGTTTCGGCAAACAGGTCGACGTTGAAAGACGCCTCCTTGAACGAAACGATGTGTTTGAGCGCGGCGATCCGGCACACCGTATCGGGGTCGTACCAGTAGTTCGCAACGGGAATCTGGAACAGCGTGATCGGCATCGCCGTGGCGTTGACGAGGTCCTCGTAGAACCGGACCTTGAGGTCACCCCCGACCTTTCCCCAGGCGAACAGAAGCGGCGGAAAAATCATCACGGCATCAACCGGCATCTTCTCCAGCTTACGGACCATCTCGATGGCCTCGCTGGTCGATTGCGGCGCAATGGCGGCGGTGTGAACCTTGCCGTGCTCGTGCGCGACCGCGCCCATGACATCGCCGACTTTGAGCTTTTCATCCGGCCGAACCACCGTGCCTTCGCCAATGCGGGCACAAGACACCAGCCCTGCCACGCCGGGAATCGCCGCCTGGTAGTGGGCAACGCGCGCCAGGCTCTTGAGGTCGAGTTCACCCGAGGAGTCGAACGGCGTCACCGTCGGAATGAACAAACCTTCGTATTTGGCAAAGTTATAGTCGTACATCAGTTCCTCCAAGGATACTTCTTGCCCTACCCGCCGCGCCGCAACACGCGTGAAGCGGATTGTTATGTCGCATGCACTTCATACCACGCCGGACACGCCGGCGACCGACCGCGAAAATCATAGCAGGTTCGCGCATGATCGCGCGATCGGCCCCAATTTGCCACGATCCGCGGTCCAGGGCTACCTTGCCGACCTCGCTCGATATCTCCCGACATGCACCTTCACTGCCCCGAAGGCGATCCCAGGAACTGAAGCTATGACGATCATCATTACCGATGAGGATGTCAGACGCCTGCTGCCGATGCACGAATGCATCGAGGCGATGCGCGTCGCATTCCGCGATTTTGCCGACGGCTCGGCGGTGAACCGACCGCGTATGCGCTATCTCGCCAAGCATCCCGATCCGGAGCGCAAATACATGGCCAACGTGCACGTCGGCGCGGTGCCATCGTCGGGCATCGCCTGCGTGCGCGCCGGCTCGCAGATTCTCAAACCTGCGAGCGCCACGAACGATCGGCGGCTCTATGAGAACCCGCAAGCCTTTAATTGGGGGATCGTCATCCTCTACAGCCTCGTGACCGCCGAACCGCTGGCGCTGCTGCACGAGTTTTATTTGTCAGGCATGCGCGTCGGCGCGACGACGGCCGCCGCCGTCGACGAGATCGCGCGCGAGGACGCAAGCACGCTCGGCCTGTTCGGCACCGGCAAGCAGGCGCGCAACGCGCTCGAGGCCATCGCAGTCGTCAGGCCGATCAACCAAGTCAACGTCTACAGCCCGCACACCGAGCATCGTGAGGCGTTCGCGCGGGAGATGTCGCGCAATGGGCTGACCGTAACCGCGGCGGCGGACGCGCGCGCTGCGGTTGCGGGCGCCGACATCGTGTGCTGCGCGACGGCCGCCATGAAACCCGTTTTCGACGGCGACTGGCTCGAGGGCGGAGAACTCGTGGTCTCGATCGCCAATTCGGACGTGACAAATAAACGATCCGAAGTGGATCGGCGCACCTATGAGCGCGCAAGCTCCATCATCATCAACGATTGGGAGAGCGTGGTCGATAACGACCAGACCGAGCTGCTCGATCCGATCAAAGAGGGCATCATCGGGCGCGATCGCGTTCACGAACTCGGCGATCTGCTTAACGGCAAGGTCCGCGTCAAACAGCCGCCGCGCGGCGACACGGACAATCGAATTATTTACTATAAGAACAATTCAGGTCTTGCGATTCAGTTCGCCGCCGCCGGCGGCATTCTCTACCGCAAGGCCGTCGCGGAGGGCTCCAACAAGGTCATTCCGACGGAATGGCTGGGCAGTGATCTCTCCGCCTATTACAAGGCCGGTTTCAGGCCTTCACCCTAAGGGTTGCTTTCATGACATTCGCCCCACTTTTGCGACTGATCGTTGCCGGAATATCTCTGGCAGGACTTGCTTCGGCCGCGTCAGCCGATGGTGTCGCCGACTTTTATCGCGGCAAGCAAATCAACCTCGTCATCGGCTACGGCCCGGGCGGCGGCTACGACATCTACGCACGCCTGCTCGGACGTTTCATTGGCGCACATATCCCCGGCAATCCGACGATCGTGCCACAGAACATGCCCGGAGCCGGTAGCCGCAGCGCGGCCAACTGGCTCGCCCTGATCGCGCCCAAGGACGGCACCGTGATCGCCTCCCTCAGCCAGGCGACGCCGACCGATCAGGTGCTCGATCAGCCGGGCGTGCGTTTCGATTCACGCAAATTCAACTGGATCGGCAACCTGAGCGTGGTCAACAACATCCTGTTCGTCTCGGCGGCCAGTGGCGTCACCACGATCGACGAGGCCAAGAAGAAACCGCTGGCGATCGGCGCGAGCGGCGCAAGCTCACCCTCGGTGCTTTATCCCCAAGTCTCGAACAATCTGCTCGGCACCAAGTTCAAGATCATCAGCGGATACCCGGGCGGCGGCGACATCAACATCGCGGTGGAACGCCATGAAGTGGACGGCCGCGGCAGCGATTCCTGGGCGTCGCTGAAGTCGACGCATCCGGATTGGATCCGCGATCATACGATCAACATCTCTGTTTCAAGTTGGCCCACGGCGCGAGAAGGACCTCGCCGATGTGCCGTTATGGACCGAGCTCGCCCAGAACGAGGAGCAGCGCCAGGTGCTCGAGATTCTCTCCGGCGACGTGTCGGTTGGCCGGCCGATCCTGACCGCGCCGGACGTACCGGCGGATCGCGTCAAGGCGCTGCGGCAGGCGTTTGATGAGACCATGCGGGACCCGCAATTCATCGAGGCGGCGAAACAGGCGAACATGGAAATCAATCCGATGAGCGGCGAGGAGCTGCAGCGGGTGGTCGAACGGATCGTGACGCCATCGCCGGGCGTCCTGGCGATGGTGAAAAAGGCAATCGCGATCAAGGACGTCGAGCGCAAGGGTCAGTGACGAGCGGCCAGTGACGAGCGGAGTTACCGGATCTCCGCTTCCGCTGGGATGAGCCGTCAAGTTGCCCTTGACGCCCGGTAATCAGCCGCCACGGTCTCGTCGATCGGCGACCCGCTCATGGCCTTGAACACGGGCGTGAGTACGACCGCGACCACGAGGTTGAGCACAACGGTGTAGAGCGCCGAGTAGCCCGGGAAGGTCATGCCGCCGAGAGCGAGCATGAAGGTCGGCGTGAAATTCGCCGCGACCGCCATCGCCGTGCCGGCGAATGTTCCCACGGCCCAGCCGACAAACAGCGCCCAATCGTTGAACCAGCGCGTGTAGACGCCGAGCATGACCGCCGGCAGTGTTTGGATGATCCAGATGCCGCCGAGGAGCTGAAGCTGGATGGCGTATTGCGTCGGGACAAAGACGATAAAGATGAGCGCGCCGAGCTTGACGATCAGCGACACCCATTTCGCCATCTGGGCTTCCTGCTTGTCGGTGGGGCTTTTGTTGATGAACTCGCGATGGATATTGCGCGTATAGAGGTTGGCCGCGGCGATCGACATGATCGCCGCCGGCACCAAGGCGCCGATGCCGATTGCGGCGAAGGCGATACCGACGAACCACGATGGGAAGCTGTGCAGGAACAAAGCCGGCACCGCAAAATTGTTGCCGAACTGTTTGAAGCCGGCGGCATATTCGGGAAGGCCGCCGACGCCGGCCGCGATGGCAAAGAAACCGACCAGCGCCAGCAGTCCAAGCATGAATGAGTAGCCCGGCAGCATCGCGGCATTGCGCCGGATGGCGTGGCCGCTGCTGGCGCTCAAAATGCCGGTGACCGAATGCGGGTAGAGAAAAAGCGCGAGCGCCGAGCCGAGCGCCAACGTCGCGTAGACGCCGTAGGAGCCGGTGGTGTTGGCGCCGGGAGTTGCCAAGAGCAACTTTGCCGGCGGCACCGCCGCGAAGATCTTGGCGAAACCGCCGAGCTGAATGGGCACGACGATCACCGCCGCAAAGGCGGTCACGTAGATCAGGATATCCTTGACGATCGCAATCGAAGCCGGCGCGCGTAGCCCGCTCGAATACGTGAAAGCGGCGAGAATGACGAAGGCGATGACCAGCGGCAGATCGGCGACATAGCCGGTGCCCGAAATACCGAGCCCGCCAATGACAACCTGCAGTCCGACCAATTGGAGAGCGATATAGGGCATGGTCGCGACGATGCCGGTGATCGTCACCGCAAGCGCGAGCCATCGATTGCCGAAGCGTCCGCGCACGAAATCGGCCGGCGTGATGTAGTTGTGCTTGTGGCAGACGTACCAAAGCCGCGGAAACACCAGAAACAGGATCGGATAGATCATGATCGTGTAGGGCACCGCGAAGAACGCAACGGCGCCAGCGCCGAAAGCGAGCGCCGGAACGGCGACGAAGGTGTAGGCCGTGTAGAGATCGCCTCCGACCAGGAACCAGGTGACGATCGTGCCGAAGCGCCGGCCGCCAAGCCCCCATTCGTGCAGCAGATCGAGATCACCCTTACGCCAATGAGCGGCGGCAAATCCCAACCAGGTAATCAGGCCGAACAACGCCACGAAGACGATGAGAGCAGTCCAGTTCACGTCCTGCACGACGCACCCCCCGGCTTTTCTTCGTTATGATTTGCATCTTTCGATGCGAGTCTTTCGTTACAAGTCTTTGATCCAAGTCCGCTGACGTACGACTGACCTGGCGCGCAGTCGTGCGCGCCGGACCGTTCAATCGTCGGTCGCGAAATACACGATCGCGGTCAGGATGGCGCCGAAAACGACCCAAAGAAGCTGGTACCAGTAGAAGAACGGAATGCCGAACCACGATGGCTCCGCCTTGTTATAGAAGGGCGGCCAGAGCACCGCGGCAAATTGGATCACGAAGAGCAGGTACCACCAGCTCCAGCCCGATCGCTTCTCGCTTTGCTGATCCATAAGTCCCCCCGGAAGAAGTCTGTTGCCGCTCTTCACGTCGGCTTAGTTGGAGCGGGCGATGGGAATCGAACCCACGACATACAGCTTGGGAAGCTGTCGTTCTACCACTGAACTACGCCCGCGAAGTGCCCACTGCTCCGATCTTGGCCCGATTTTGTTGGACGCTTATTTGCCGGACCCTCCCGGGCGATTTCAGCGAACAAAATCGAACCGACCGAAACGATAGCACGGCTTTCGCGGCCGCAAAAGTTCGGCCAGCGCGGAGAGTGCGAAACCGACATCGGCGAGTGCTGCTGACGAACGTCCAGCTTTTGCCTCGAACGCGTACACCATCGTCATGTGCGCCGAGTGCTGAACAGCGCCCGCTCACTAAACGTCCCTAAAGAGCGGGCGCAAAGCTCGACGGCAGGACTGTTGCGGGTGTCGGACATGCTTCGGCGAAGTGGAATGGAGAGCTGCACTCGCAACTGTACGTCACAAAGCCACGGCCGAAGCCAGAGCTGAATGGACCAGGACGCAAATCACACGCGCGCTCAGTCTTCGCGAGCACAGCACTCCAATTGATGGAGGCGAGGATTGCAAAAAGCAGCATCGTTGCTGCGACGAGCGCGAGCGCCCTGACGATCCGGCCGGCGGGCGGCTGAACCGGTCGAGTGCGTGGGGGGAGCGCGATGTCGGTCATCTATAGCCTCCGAGTCGCACAAAAAGTAGCACGTTTAGAACGGATCGGGAACGGGACGCATTGAATCGGAAATGGGTCCTTCTAGTTTGTGATCTGATAGGCGACATACCACGAGTAAAGATTCGTCTCGGACGCGTTTTGGAAACCCCGTCCGGCCGATACGAGCAAATGGTTGTGGTCGTCAAAATCGTAGAGCGCGCCGAGGTTGAAGCCGGTACTGTCTTTGCCGTCGATCGTGTCGGCGGTTTGATGGAAGATTTCGCCGCCGACGACCAGCTTCTCCGTCACCTTCTTCTGCAACAGCCAGCCGAAGAACCAGTAATCCTTGTCGTCGGTGCCGCCGCCGTGGTTGATCCAATAACCGCCACCGCCATAGGTCGTCCAATCTCCAAAGCTCTTTTGCACCCAGACCGGGAGGTACATCCGCAGGTGGCCCGCGCCAAGGCCGCTGGTTTGGTCGCCCGTCGGAACCTCAAGCAGCGGAAACACCCCGACCATCGGACGCGATCCGTGGGTGTCCTCATCGATGAACCGGTACTTGAAGCCCAGTTCGGTGTCGCCATAGCCGAATTGCGTGGGGCCGCCGCTGGGGCTGTCGAAGGCAACCGGCGCGACGATGTGGAACTGCCCGTTGGGAATAATGCCGTAATTGAACTCCCAAGCCGGCCCGACTCCTGATGTGTCCCCGCTGACATGGGTGCCTGTCGAAAACGTGTAGAATTCATAATGCTGATAATCGACCGGCTCGGGATCGTCGGTCCGGAACGGCGGCCCTGCCGTGGCCGCCACCGGCACCAACGCCAAGCCCGTCGCCAAGGCCGCAATGCGAAGAGCAAGCCCTACCCATTTTGCCAAGCTTCGCTTTGCCAAGCCTCGCTTTGCCATGGCCTCGCTCCATCCGAGCTTATTCGCATCGCGCTCGCGTCCGTTTCCCCCGCTGCGAGCATATGTGACCCGGACCGTCGTACAAGCGCCAGCGCACCATGTCGGTTCGACCGATTCACCGGGCGCCGCACGAGCCGCCCGGCGCGGCTCGCAAATTCGATAGCGGGAATTGCGAAATCTCTTCGCACAGACGAATGAGTTCGCGCGCCGCGCGATCGATGAGAATGGCGCCGCGCTCGGCGTCCGCGGCGGCGGCGTTGCCGCAGGCGCCGTCAGCACAAAGGTCTTGCGCCTGCCAGCCGAAGCCGACTGCGCCTTCCGGCGTCAGCAGCCCGCCGGCTGATTCCAGAGCGACGGAGAGCGACGGAAAGTTCTGCGCGAAGTCCATCCTGACAAGATCGGGATGGCGCGCCAGCATCACGCTCGTTTCCAGCTCACCGCCATGGATGCCGTGTTTCAGCTCGTACTCGTCGAACAGATCGGATTTCGCCGTGATCCGGGACCACATCGTTCCGACCGCCAGCATGCGATGCCGGACGCGGAGCTCGCGGCACACGATGTCGACGATTTGCGGCTGGCCGCCGTGGGAATTGAAGATGAGCAGCCGCTCGATCCCGGCGCGATGAACACAAGCGCCGATCTCAAGCCACGTATTGATGAGGGTTTCGTGCGACAGCGACAGCGTGCCAGGGTAACCAATGTGCTCGTTGGATTTACCGATCACGAGCGCGGGCAGCACGAGCACCGGCATGCTGTCCTGCATCATCGCGACCGCTCGCGCCACGACCGCTTCGTTGATTGCGGCGTCAACACGAACCGGCAGATGTGGCCCATGCTGCTCCACGGCGCCGACGGGCAACACGGCCACGAGACCGCTGGTGTCGAGAGCAGCAAAATCCCGCGCGCTCAAGTCCCACCACCAATGCGACGGCAGTGTTCTTTGCTTCGGAGCCGTCATACGGCACCGGCGGCGAACCGAAGACGTGAATCGCTTTCTGACAGTCCTGCAGCCGCCATCGATCATCTCCGGACGCGACGATCCGATTAAAGCCGGTCGACTGGGCGCCGACAATACGTGTTGCCGAATGGTTCGCTGAAGCGAGACCCAATCGCCTTACCGAAACGGAATTCGCGGGAACGTAAAACGCCTAGAGCGCAATCGCTTCAGATTGAACCGATTCGCGCTCTACATCATTGGTGCAGCATGATCTTTTCGGAAAACCGGTTTCCACTTTTCCGGATCATGCTCTAGGCTCGTCCAAATTGCTTGCGCAATTCGGCTTTTGCCTTCTCCAACGTTCGGCGACGGCCGGCGGGCAGATTCTTCCCGGCTCGATTGATGTAGAACGTGAGCATCGACAGCGCCGACCGGAACGGGTCCGATTTCCGCCGGTGGCTGCGCTCCGCCGAGCGTTTCAGGGAGGCCGCGATACGCTTCGGGTCCTTCTGCGAGAAAACACCGCCTTCCAGATCAAGCGCGTTGCTCCCGCGGGTGACGCGACCAGACCAGTAATGCGTTGATTTCCGGCCGATCGTCTTACGGCTGGCAGGCTTAAGGCTGGTCGTCTTGTGGCTTGACGCTTTGCCGCGACGTGTCGGCTTTGAGCTGCTCTTTCGCCGCGTTGTCGTACGTGCCATCGAAATACCCCGTGAGTATCAAACCTGGCTGAGGACAAATCACGCAGGGTGCGCTTTTGTTCCGGAGTAGCCGCACAGTTTCGGTTATTCGGCGGCGATCCTCCGGCCCCATTGCGATTGAATATCGGCGAGACACTTGGCGAGCGCCTCGCCTTCGGGATCGAGCAAGGCTGCCGTGCGGGCGTTGGCGATAGCCTCCGCCGCCTGGTGCGGCGAAATGCTGCCGGCAACGGCCGGCCGGATCAGTTCCGATTCGATCAGCCGATAATTGGAGGTGCCGCGCTTATGCGTGTCGCCATAGCCTTTGATCAGGCGGGCGCATTCGGCGATTTCGATCGCAAACTCGGCGGACAATCGCGCTGCTCCGGCAATGAGTCGAAGCCATTCCTCGAACGCGCGCTGCTCCTCCTCGAAACGGAATGTCTTGGGCCGGAATCGGCGCAGCTTGGCGAGCAGACAAAAGCGCAAATAGCCGAACACCGAAATGTCTGGATCTCCATGCCCCAATGCGCACGGCCGATGGCGGCGTGACGTCCGGCAAACGCGAGCACACGCCGCGCCAGCGATGGCGGCAGAACCGAACAAAATTCGTCGACGCCGGGCTTCAGAAATTCCGTAATGCTGAATGGCTGACCCGGCGCCACGCCCTGTTCCGCGGCAATGCCCGCCAATCGCGCCGGATCGATCTTCGCCTGCGCCACGCGGATCACATCCTCGTAGGACATGCGCACCGCGAGATGCCGCGACGTCTCAGCGAGAAGTTGGCCGTCGGCTCCGGCCGCGGCGTCGGCGTCGCGAATGGGCGCAAGCCGATCGAGATAGAGCCGCGCGTAGGCAATATCCTGATACGCGGCGAGCCGACGGACGCCTTCGATCATGAATGGCCGCGCCGGTTCAGGCATCAACGCGATGTCGCGTTCAAGATCTTCAAGTGAAGCGGAAGCCGCTCGGTGCCGCTTGAATGGATCGGAATGCGACCGCACCCCGCTGCGCGCCGCGTCGAGCCCCGCGCGGAAGCCGCGCAGGTTCGATTCGACGGCCTTGCCATCGGCGCGGATCGCTGCCTCGAACGCTTGGGCGGGGATTGCCAGTTCGCCAGAGCCCGCGATGGCGCCGAGCATCACCGCGTTGATCATCGCGCCGCTGTCGCGCGCGATCGCTTCGAGGTCGAACAGCAGCGTTTTGCGCGAGTTCTTCTCGACGGCGGCGACGAGCCGTTGCGGATCATAGCGGCCATCGCCCATCGCCATCTTCTCAGTCACCAGATAGGAGCGGCTGGTCGAGGCGATGGTCATGGTTCGACCCGAAGTGACGAAACCGCCGGCGACGGCACGGCCGGCTTCCATCAGTTCGCTGGCGACGACGAGATCGACATCGCCGACGCCAGGCGCCAGCGCGAGAATCGGCCGGCGCCTTTCAGACGCGGCCGGCGCCGCAGGCACGAATTCGATGTGATAGGTCGTTGCGCCGGTGCGTTGCGCCACGCCCGGGATCGATGTCGATTGCACGGGATAACCTTGGCTCGCAGCCGCCGCGACGATCCAGTCGGTCAGCACGCCGCCGCCCTCGCCGCCGAGCGCGGCGATGAGAATCGTGACTGGACGGACGTGAGAGCCACCAACAACCGCCGTCTCGGATGAGCGGCCTGCTGATGCGAAGTCCTTCCCCCCTTGCGGAAGATTTTGAGACGGAGGGGCATCGGATTGCGTTTGAGAAGGAGTGAACCCAGCGGGACGCTTGCCGCTCATCCAACCAACGACCGTCCTGCGCAGGCGATGGAGCAGGTAATCCCACCGGGTTGGGTTGCTGATAACGTCGACGCGATAGAACGAGGGGCAGAGCACCGCCGCGTGTGCGACTTCTCCGCACAGGCCGCAACCGACACAGCTCTCGATCACGGCCGCCACCGGATCGCTCCGCAGCGGGTCGGGGTTGGGTTTGACAGTCAACGAGGGGCATCCGGAAAGCCGGATGCAGGAGTGATCTCCGGTGCAAATTTCATCATCGACGCCGAAGCGTGTTTTCACAACGCGCTCACCGCGTTTAAGCTTTTCGGCGTTTTCCACGCGCAAGCGGCGCTGGCGCGCCAGCATGCATTCGCCGTCGGCGATAATCACCTTGAGGCCCCGCTCGGCTGTGCGCATCGCCTCCTTCAATGTGACAACCATTTTGGCCACGCTGTAGGTGCGCACAGTGCGCAGCCAGGTGACGCCTAGGGACCGCACCGTGTTCTCGATGCTGATCCCGGTCGGCGTGCCGCTGCGGTTGGCCGCGCTCGACGGCAAATATTGCTGACCGGTCGCGGAGGCGTAGCCGTTCTGCATCACGATCAGAACGCCGTCGCCTTTGTTGAACATGTTCGAGGCAACGCCGGTGATCAGACCGTTGTGCCAGAAGCCGCCGTCGCCCATGACGGCGATCGGACGTCTCGCCATGTTCGGACCGACGGCCGCGGCGCTCGCGAGCGACATGCCGTAGCCGAGAATCGAATTGCCGAGCGAGAACGGCGCGAAAGTCGCGAACGAGTGGCAACCGATGTCGGCACTGATATGGGTCGGACCGATGTCGCGTTGCGCAAGCTTGATGGCGGCAAAGACCGGCCGCTCCGGGCAGCCAGTGCAGAAATTCGGCGGCCGCGGCGGGATATCGCCGGCCGCGGCAGTAACCGCCGGCTTGTGCGCCAGCATTGCGTCGGCACGCGCCGCAATCGCCGCGACGTCCACACCGGCCGGTTGAGCCTCGGCGAGAAATGCCGTGATGCCGCGCAGCAGCGTTTCCGACGTGTAATCGCCAGCACGCGGCAGGCAGCCCTTGCCAAACACGCGCGCCGCCATGCCGGCGCCGCGCAGTACGACATTGATCTGCTGCTCAACGTAATCGGGCGATCCTTCTTCGACGACCAGCACGGCACGCTTTGCGGCGCAAAAGTCCTTCACCTCCTCGGGCACCAACGGATACGCGACGTTCAGAACATAGATCGGGATGCGCGACGTACCGTAAAGGTCGGCGAGATCGAACCGCGCCAACGCGCGCAGCAGGCTGTTGGTCAGCCCGCCCAGCACGATGATTCCGACATCCGCAAGCTCGCCCGGAATGACTTCGTTGAGCTTCTGATCGCGAATGAATTTCTGCGCGGCCGGCAAGCGCTGTTCGATCTTGAGCCGCTCCTGCGTGAAGATAACCGGCGGATGCGCGAGCCGGCCGTATTCGAAACGCGGCGGACCTTCCAGGCGGTGCCTGCCGCTATAGACGCCGCGTTTGTTGTCCTTGGCGACGAATTCGCCGGTGAC
The DNA here is from genome assembly GCA_963759705.1 of uncultured Alphaproteobacteria bacterium. Classification (GTDB taxonomy): domain Bacteria; phylum Pseudomonadota; class Alphaproteobacteria; order Rhizobiales; family Xanthobacteraceae; genus BOG-931. The sequence goes on along the minus strand of CAVXAK010000017.1, from coordinate 384,341 downwards.
GTGACAGGCACGGACCCGCAAGTCGAGCATGACGGGTGCATGGCTTGCTTCGGAGAGATCGAAGCCCTTTTCGACCATGCGCACGATGGTCGGCAGATCGGGCCGCGGATCGAGCAGCCACATCGAGGATTTCATCGCATAGGCGTAGGAGCGTTCCTGGATCACGCTGGCGCCTTCGCCGTAGTCTTCGCCGAGCACGATCAGTGCACCGCCGATGACCCCCGGCGACGCAAGATTCGACAGAGCATCGGCCGCCACATTGGTACCGACGATCGATTTCCAGGTCACTGCGCCACGCAGCGGATAGTTGATGGACGCACCCAGCATGGCCGCAGCCGCGGCTTCATTGGTGCAGGTCTCAACGTGCACGCCGAGATCGCTCAGCAAATCCTCGGCATCCACCATCACATCGAGCAAGTGCGATACCGGCGCGCCCTGATAGCCGCCGACATAACTGACGCCCGATTGCAGCAGCGCCTTGGTGACCGCGAGAATGCCTTCGCCGCGAAAAACCTCGCCCGCACCAAGCCGCAATGCGTCTACTTCTTTTTTGAACGAGCGTTCCATGAACCCTTTTCGACCTGTTTCCGGGCCGGCCAGCGGCGCACCGCTATAGTATCCGCTTTTGTTTAGTCCCACCAAACGAACCACCAAGCCGTGCGGCCGACGGGCGCAGATCTGCCCTGCCGGCGACGCTTCCGTCCACTTGGTGAGGCGCGCCGGTCCGGCTAGTCTGCGCCCGCCGGTACATCGAGGGGACGTGCCGGAAATGCGTGGGGACGCATGGACGGCCAAGCACAGATCGTCATCGACAGGGTAAATCACATCTATCGGCCACCCCGCGGGCGCGCCGTGCTCGCGCTTTCGGACGTTTCGCTCGAGGTGCGGCCGCGTGAATTCCTCGCTCTACTTGGGCCTTCGGGCTGCGGCAAGTCGACGTTGCTCTATCTGGTGGGTGGCTTTCTACCCATCGAGACCGGCCGAATCATGGTCGAAGGCAAGCCCGTGTCGGCGCCCGGACCTGACCGCGGCATCGTCTTCCAGCACTTCGCGCTGTTCCCTTGGAAGACCGTACGCGGCAACGTTCGCTATGGTCTGGAACGTCAGGGCATGCCGCGCGCCGAGCGCGAGAAGCGCGCACAATCCTTCATCGATCTCGTCGGCCTGAGCGGATTCGAGGACAGCTATCCGTCGCATCTCTCGGGCGGCATGAAGCAGCGCGCCGCGATTGCGCGCACGCTTGCGATCGATCCCAGCATTCTCCTGATGGACGAGCCGTTCGGCGCGCTCGACGCGCAGACGCGCGCTCTCATGCAGACTGAGCTTCTCAACATCTGGAAGCGCTCGCCCAAGACCGTCATATTCGTCACGCATGACGTCCAGGAAGCTGTCTATCTCGCCGATCGCATTGCGGTGATGTCGGCGCGGCCGGGGCGGATCAAGGCGATCGTGGACAACAAATTCGGCAATCGCGATCCGAGCCTCCTGCGCAGCAAGGAGTTTGTCGAAAAGGTCGACGAAATCTGGAATCTGGTACGTGACGAGGCGATCAAGGCGCAAGAGAGAAAAGTGCCATGATGCGAACGGCGGTCCGATATCTGCCGCTTCTGATCTTGGCGCTGGCGTGGGAAGCGGCAGCGCGTTTTGACGTTGTGTCTTCGCTCGCCTTGCCGTCGTTGAGCAACATCGCGACTGCCTGGGTCGATCTCGTCCGCGACGGCGAGCTCGTCGATAATGGCGCGGCCTCGCTCTATCGCGGCTCGGTCGGCCTCCTGCTCGCCGTCGTCGTCGGTGGCAGTCTGGGCATCGCCATGGCGCGCTGGCGACTGCTGGACCTGTTCGTCAACCCGCTGGTCGAGCTATTTTACCCGCTGCCGAAATCGGCCCTCATTCCGGTAACGGTGCTTTGGCTCGGCTTCGGCGACGGCTCCAAGATTCTGCTGATCTTTCTCGGCTGCATGATCCCGGTCACCATCGGCGCCTATAACGGCGCCCGCGGCAGCGATCATGTCCTGATCTGGTCGGCGCGCAGCATGGGCGCGAGCCGCTTACGCATGATGTGGGACGTTGTCATGCCGAGCGCGCTGCCCGAATTGCTCAACGGCATTCGCACCGCGCTCGCGCTTGCGTTCATCCTGCTGGTGAGCTCCGAACTGATCGTGTCGCAGAAGGGCTTCGGCTATCTGATCGGCTATCTCGGCTCGACCGGCTCCTACGAAGGCATGTACGCGGTCGTGCTTACCGTCGCTTTGCTGGGCTTTGCCGCCGACCGGCTCTATCAGTTTCTCATGCAATGGCTGCTGCGATGGCGCGAATAGAAGATCAAGTTTCATTGGCCGGCGCGGAAGCCGATATTTCGCAGGACGCGCTCAGACGATTCGACATGGTTTTCCGGACCGGCGCCGGCCTTTTTTCCATTCTGGCTCTGCTCGTCGCCTGGGAGGCCTTCGCCCGCAGCGGCAAAGTGACCCCCTTCATGCTGCCGCCGTTCAGCGCCGTGGCGGCGCGCATCTATGCCGACGCCATCGGAGGCGATCTCTGGATCAATCTCGGATTGACGGTCTATCGCGCGATGACCGGCTTTCTCATTGCCGCAGTCGGCGGGATCGCACTTGGAGCGCTGATGTCTCGCTCAAAACTCGCACGCTGGTTTTTCGATCCGATCATTTCGGTCGGCTTCCCGATGCCCAAGATCGCATTTCTGCCGATCATCATGCTTTGGCTCGGCCTCTACGACGTTTCCAAAATCTCCATGGTGGTTTTCGACGCGATTTTTCCAGTTGTGACGGCAACGATCGCAGGGATCGCCGGCGTGGAAAAAGAACTGTTGTGGTCGGCACGCAACATGGGCGCCGGCGAACGCGAACTGATGTGGCAGATCGAACTGCCCGCGGCACTGCCGCAAATCTTCACCGGTCTGCAAGTTGCTCTGCCGATTGCGCTGATTGTTGCGATTATCGCCGAGATGGCGATGGGAGGATACGGCCTCGGCGGCGCCATGATGAGCGCCTCGCGCTTTGCCGATTCACGCGGCGTGTTCGCCGGCATCGTCGAGATCGCGATCGTCGGCTACGCGCTGATCAAGGCGATGGCGCTAGTCCGCCGCCGGCTGCTGGTGTGGCACCAGGAAGCGTCGGGGCAGGCGTGATTCCGGCTGAAATTTCAGTCGAATTTGATCCGCGACTCGCTACAGCGGGTCACGGTCTTGACGATCGTGTCGAGGGCGACCTGCCACGAGTTTAAGGCTTGGGAACGTCCGGCGCATCCGAATCGTGGACGGCGACGCCGACCATCGGATCGACAGGCGCTTGCCACGGCCGGCGTTCCAAGGTGCGCATGGTGTCGCCGTAGCCGGCCTGCCATCGCGCATGAATGCCGCTGCTCGTGAAATCGATGTCGCGAAGATAATCTTCATGATCGAGCCGAGGAGCATTGAGCCGCACGATGTGCATGAACGTGCCGCAGCCGTAACCGGCCATCTCCTTGACGGCCGGCGTTTCGCGCTGCTCCTCCGGCATCATGCGAACCAGCTCGCGGACGATATGACGAAGCTGATGGATATGTTCCTGACGCGCGATATGGCTGTCGGCGCGGCTGGCGAATTGAATGTCTTTTTCGCGGTTGAGGACCTGCCAGACCGATTCCGGCTCAGGCCCTGCCGCCTGCCACATCTGTACCGAGAACACGACGGAATCGCGCCGCGGATTGTCGTCGAACACCACCTCAAGAGGCGTGTTGGAGTAGAGGCCGCCATCCCAATAGGGATCGCCGTCGATCCTCACTGCCGGAAAGGAGGGCGGCAGCGCACCAGAAGCGAGGACGTGTTGAAGCGTGATGGGCATATCGCGGCTATCGAAATAGTGCATCTTGCCCGATCGCACGTTAACGGCGCCCACCGTCAATCGTGGCTTCGCCGAATTGATCCGCTTGAAATCGGCGAGGCGCTGAAGCGTTTCGGACAATTGCTCGGTCGTATAGAAAGCCGCCTGCTCGACACCAACTGGCGCGTTGAGACCCCAAGCAAGCGCGCGATTCGGAGAGAAGTAGCCGGAAATGCCGTTGAAGATGGTCATCATGTTCGCGGCGGCACTGCCCAAACTGCCCATACCCGGGAACGGCATCGTTCCCCAGAATGGCTTGCGCTCCATCTGACTCCAGAATTCCTGAATGCGTTCCAGCCGCTGATCGAAATCATTGCCGGCGATGATGGCAGCGTTGATAGCTCCGATCGACGTTCCGATGACCCAGTTCGGTTCTATGCCCGCCTCGTGGAGCGCCTGATACACCCCGCCCTGATAGGCGCCCAACGCCCCACCGCCCTGAAACACCACGACCACTTGGCCAGGCAAGGAAAGCGGCTTGGAAGGCGTCGGAGCGGCTTGGTCTTTGACGTAAGGTTGGTCCATGGCTCACGTCCTCTTCTCACCAGGCAGACTTATAGTCATGCAGCATCGAGCCGTAGGGCAATGTCTTTGGATCGGACCGTCAATGCGATCTAACTGCCCAGAACGCTCTTGCTTAGTATTTGGGCTGCCTGCCGCCGCGGCGCGCAGAACTGCCGGCTTTGCAGGTCGCCAAGACTGCGAGTTAAGGCCCCGGTGCTGTGACTGCTGAGGACTTCGGCGCTGCCGCGCCGCGTCGCTTCTCGAGCGGAAAGCCTCGGTCGATCGCTTCAACATGATCGCCACCGATTCATGCGACGGCGCAACACTGATTGGCGTGCGCTGCTCGTTAGCAGCCACACCCGGTAAACTCGAAATGACACACGTGTGCTTGACGCGATCGTGAAGCGAAAATCCGGGCAGCAAAGCGGCAGCCGTGGCCGATCGCCGCCGCGTCCGCCGGACGCGTGTTTAGCTTGCGCCGTTTCGCCCTTTGCGCAAACAATCGTTCTCAGGTAAACGGCCAGCAGCCAACTGCGAAAAATCTGGGAGGAGACAATGCGTGGAAAGATCGGATTGGTGAGCTGTGTCCTGCTCACGCTTGGCGTTACCGCCGCTCATGCCGACCCACTGAAAATCCGCGGCGCCTGGGTGGCCCCACTCGCCAACTGGTTTTCCGTTTGGCTGGATAAGAAGGACCTCGCCCAGCATTTCGGCAAGTCCTACGTCTTCGAGGCCACCCACTACGCCGGCACACCGCCCATGATCACGGCGATCGCCAATAACGAACTGGAAATCGGCGATCTCGCCTATTCGACTCTGCCGATCGCGATCCAGAACGCGGGCATGGACGACATCCGCGTGATCGCCGACGAGTTTCAGGACGGCGTTCCCGGTTATCGCGATGACGATTTCGAGGTTCTAGCCGACGGGCCAGTCAAGAAAGTCGAGGACCTCAAGGGCAAGGTCGTTGCGACCAATGCCGCTGGCAGCGGCGTCGACGTTGCCATGCGCGCCATGTTGCGCAAGCACGGGCTCGAAGCCAATCGCGACTACACGATCATCGAGGCGCCATTTCCCGCCATGCGGGCAATGCTGGCGGAGAAGAAGGTCGATCTCATCCCCACCGTGCTGCCATTCTCGCTCGATCCGGAGCTCAAAAAGATCGCGCGGCCGCTGTTTTCGGTCCATGACGCCATCGGCGTCTCGCAGTTCATCGTATGGACGGCGCGGAAGCCATTCATCGATCAGCATCGCGCGGCCCTTGTCGATTTCCTGGAGGACACCCTGCGCATCGAACGCTGGTTTCTCGACCCCAAGAACCACGACCAAGTGGCACAAATTGCCTCTCGGCTGACCAAGCAGCCGCCCGAGCGCTTCGGATGGGTCTACACCAAAGCCGACTATTACCGCGATCCCAACATGTTGCCTAACCTCGACGCGTTGCAGAAGAACGTCGACATGACGAAGGAGCTCGGCTTCATCCACGCAAACTTGAACGTCAAGGCGCATTCCGATCTCAGCTTGGCCGAGGATGCAGCAAAACGGCTGAAGTAAGATCGATGCTTCGCAATGACATCAGTGCATCGACTTGCCGCCGTCGACGTTGATGGTCTGGCCGGTCATGAAATCGCTCGCGTCGGAAGACAAGAACATCACCGCCCCGACAAGGTCGGCCGGGACCTGCACGCGCTCGATGGCCCGGCCGGCGATGCGTGTGGCAAGATAGTTGCCGGACGACGATGCGACCTGCGTTTCGCTTTGCGTCATGCCCGGCGTGAGCGCATTGACGGTAATGCCGAATTCGCCCACTTCGCGCGCCAGCGCCCGGGTGAAGCCGATCACGCCGGCCTTCGATGTCGTGTAGTGCAAGCGATTGGGTGCGCCTTCCCACACCCGCGAAGAAGAGATGTTGACGATCTTGCCGTGCTTTTGCGCCTTCATCGCCGGAAATACCGCACGGCAGGTGAGAAACATGCCGCGCAGATTGACGGCCATCACGCGGTCCCATTCCTCGACCGGGATCTCGAGCCAGGAGCGGCGCGGCAGCACGCTCATCAGCGAGGCGTTGTTGATCAGGACGTCGATTGCGCCATAGCGATCGAGCGTGGCCTGCGCCAAAGCGGCGGTCGCCTCTTCGCTTGCGATGTCGACCCCGAGCCCCGTCGCTTCGAATCCGGCCTGACGCAACGTATCGGCGACGTTCCGCGCGGCGGCGACATCGATGTCGGCGGCGACCACGCGCGCACCCGCCTTGGCGAATTCCTCGGCATAGACTTTTCCGATTCCTTTGCCGCCGCCGGTGACGATGATGCTCCGCCCGGAAAAATCAAATCGTTCGTTCACGGTCATTGTCTTTACCCCTGCGTGCCGTTTGCATTATTTGTTGTGAGGAATTCATTCTCCCGAAGTGAACGCCAAGCAGGCGGGCCGGCATGACGCCTTCCGGCCGCGAGCGATTTCTGATCGGCGGCAGCACCCTCGTAGTGTTCCTGCTGGCCTGGGAAATCTCCGCCGACAGCGGGGCGATCAATCCGCTTTTCATTTCCTCCCCATCCCGCGTGGCTCGCGCCGGCGCCGAATTGATGTCTGACCCGGATTTTTGGAACGATGTCAGGGTCAGTGCAAGCGAGTTCCTCTGGGGCTACGTTGCCGCTGCCGCCATCGGGATTCCGCTTGGACTGGCGATGGGCGCCTCACGGCGCCTGTCCCATCTCCTCAGCCCGTTTGTCGATACGCTTAACGCCGTGCCGCGCGTGACCCTGCTGCCGCTCCTCATCATCTGGTTCGGCATCGGAATCTGGTCGAAGGTTGCGGTGGTGTTTCTTGGCGCGGTCATCCCGATTGTTATCAGCGCACTTTCCGGCGTCAAAACCAACGAAGCTCGATTCCTCACGATGGCGCGCAGCTTTTCGGCGTCACGCGCAAAAATATTTGGCAGTATCATACTGCCCGGCACTGTTCCCTTCATCTTTACCGGCCTGAAGTACGCCGCAGGACGCGCCCTTCTGGGCGTCGTGGTCGGCGAGCTTTATGCGGCGACGGCCGGCGTCGGGCACATGATCGCCGACGCCGGCAATATGTTTCAGACGGACACGCTTTTCTTCGGCGTCTTCATATTCACAGCCACCGGCCTTCTTGTTACCGCAGTGCTCGACCGGCTCGAACGGCGATTCGATCGATGGCGCCCAAATGTCGGATCGGCCGCATGACGCAAGCAACGGCCGCAGGGCTACCCGCGCGTTTCTACCTCGCCCACGAACGCGCAATTCTGGGCATCCTCGTCACCGTCGCATTCCTCGTGCTGTGGGAGGGCTTTGCACGCGGCTGGTGGTCGGAGTTACTGCGGCCAGCGCTCGGCCCGGCGGCGGCACGATTGACTTTGAAGTCGATTTTCATTTCGTCGCCGACGCGAATTTCCGCCGCGGCGTTCCAGATGTTCGTGGTGACCGGAGAGATATGGAAGGATCTCGGCCGCAGCGGGCTTGAATTCGCTCTCGGCGTATCGCTCGCCCTCGCAATCGGCATTCCGCTCGGTCTTGCGGCCGGCTGGTATCGCCGCTTCCGCTATGCCGTCGATCCATTTCTCGCCGCATTGAACGCGACACCGCAGGTGGCGCTGCTGCCGCTTCTGATTCTCTGGATCGGAACCGGACTGGCCTCGCGGGTCCTCATCATCTTTTTGCTTGCGGTACTGCCGATTGCCATCAATGCGATCGGCGCGGTTCGCACCGTGGATGCCAGGCTCGTTCGCGTCGCACGGAGCTTCTCCGCAGGCGACTGGCACCTGTTCCGCACCATCATCCTGCCCAGCACCGTGCCATTCCTCCTCACCGGCATGCGGCTCGCCGTCGGGCGCGGCATGATCGGGATCGTTGTCGGAGAGATCTATGGCTCGTCAGCCGGCATCGGCATGATGATCAACCAGGCGGGCTCGCGTTTTGAGACCGATAAGGTGTTCGTCGGTGTGCTGACGATCGCCGCCGCTGGTGTCGCACTCGTGGAAGTTATCCGCAGCATCGAGCAGCACGTCGAGGTCTGGCGTCCCCGGGTCGGAACATGACGATGCGCCCGAAACTCGAAGCACAGGGGATTCGCCTTACCTACGCACAACCGCGCACCGGCACGGAGGTCGTCGCGCTCGGCGGCGTCAATCTGCAGATCATGGACGGTGAATTTCTGGCGATTGTTGGCCCGTCAGGCTGCGGCAAGACTACGTTCCTTTCCGTCGTCGACGGCTTAATCGCGGCGACCAGCGGACGCGTCCTGGTCGATGGCGAAGTGGTGACGCGTCCTGGGCCGGACCGAGCGGTTGTTTTCCAGGACGCCTCGCTGCTGCCGTGGCGTACCGTGCTGGCTAACGTGTGCTACGGGCTCGAATGCCTCGGTGTCCGCACCCGCGAAGCAAGGGAACGCGCGCAACAATTCATTTCGCTTGTCGGCCTCGCCGGCTTCGAACAGCACTACCCGCACGAGCTTTCGGGCGGCATGCAGCAGCGCGTTAACCTTGCCCGCGCGCTGGTGGTCGATCCAAAAATTCTGCTGATGGACGAGCCGTTCGCATCCCTCGATGCACAAACCCGCGAGTTGATGCAGGAAGAACTGACACGCATCTGGGCGAAGGCCAAGAAGACGGTGCTGTTCATCACGCATCAGATCGACGAGGCGATTTATCTGGCGGACCGCGTCGTGGTCTTCAGCGGGCGCCCCGGAACGGTCAAGAAGAGTATCAGTGTCGAAATCGAACGCCCGCGTCCGATCGGCGTGAAGCGGCAGACCCGCTTCCACGCGCTGGAGGATCGCATCTGGGGTCTGATCGAGGAGGACGTGAAGGCCAAGGCAGCGTCCGATCGCCGCTGACAGCCGTGCAAGGTCTTGACCGAAGTATCCGTCCTGCGCTTGAGCTTATACTAAGAATGGATGCCGGGTCGAACCCGGCGTGACGACAACAGGTCAAAACAGGGAGAGAGCGTCATGCGAATATCCGGTAGAGGGCGGAAGCTTTGCAATTGGCTTACCGTCGCGGCACTGGTTTTCGCCTCGCACGGGGCGCGCGCCGCCGACCTCGCGCCGTTCAAGATCGGCATCTCCGCCCCCGTCGTGACCATTTTCCCGGTGTGGATGGCCCAGATCGCCGGCCTCGACGCCAAGGAAGGCCTGAAAGTCGAATCGATCACCATGGAAGGCGGCAGCCGCGGCGTGCAGGTCCTGCTGTCGGGAGAGATACAGGCCATGCATGTCGGCCTGGCGCCGGTGGTGCAGGCCAACAAGCAAGGCGCCGACCTGCGTCTCGTCACATCCACCGCCAACACGATTCCCATCACGATCTTCACGTCGCCCGCGATCAAGTCCGCGCAAGATCTTAAGGGCAAGACCATCGGCATTTCGACATTCGGTTCGGAAACCGACGTTGCGGTCAGCATCGCACTGCAACGGCTCGGTCTCACGCGGCAGGACGTCACGATTTCGCAGATTGGCGGTAGCTCGCAGCGCTTCGGCGCGCTGCTTGCCGGACGGATCGACGCCGCGCCGCTGCTCGAGCCGACGATCACCGCAGCGAAGGAGAAAGGATTCAATCCTCTTCTCGACCTCGCCGCGGCCAACACGCCGTGGATTTTCGACGGCGTCGTCGTGACCAGCGCCTATCTGAAGGAACACCGTGACGCGCTTGTCCATTTCGTGAAAGCCTATATCGCCGGCGCCTATCTCGCGCTGTCGGACGTCAAGCGAGCCAAAGAGGTGATCGGACAGAAGTACAAGACCACCGATCCGAAAGTCATCGACGCGACCTACAATGATTTCAAGCGACTGATGCCGCTCGACGCGGCACCGTCGATTGCCGGCGCCAAAAACGTGATTGCACAGCTTCAGGCGATCGGAATCGAGGTCGGTAGCAAAGACGTCAACGATTATCTCGATATGAGTATCATTCAGGAGCTCAAAAAGAACGGCTATTTCGAGGAAATGGCGAAGGCGTATCCCATCAAATGATGAATGCAATCGATCTCGAAGTCATCTATCAGTCGACGTTGCAGATTGCGCGCGAACTTACGCTCAACATGCTGCGCACCGGCTACTCCACGATCATCAAGGAGAGCCAGGACTTCACCTTCGCAATCTTCGACGCCCAAGGCCGCATGGTGGCGCAGGGCATTCCACAGCCGCTGCATATCGGGCCGCTGGCAGCGCAAGTGAACGAAGTTCGCCGTCGTTTTCCCGATGCCGCGCCGGGCGACGCCTTCATCGTCAATCATCCGTATCAGGCTTGCCAGAATCACTCGACCGACGTCTGCATCATCACACCGATGTTCGTCGATGGCCGCATCGTCGGATACATCGGCAATACGGCGCACAAGCCCGATCTCGGCGGCAAGGTGCCGGGCACCAATGCTGGCGATGCTACCGATCTCTTCCAGGAAGGCTTGTTGATCCCGCCGCTCAGAATTCTACGGCGCGGCGAACTGAACACCGACGTCGAAGCGATGATCTGCGCCAACACCCGTACGCCCGAAGTGACCTGGGGCGACATCAGCGCGCAGGTGAATACCAATGTGTATGGCCTCACCCGGTTCGCGGAGCTGTTCGGAAAGTACGGTACCGACAAGGTACTGACCTGCTGGCAGAGCTGGATGGACATTTGCGAAACCGAGTTGCGCAAGGAAATCGCCAAAGTGCCGGATGGAATTCACGGCCCGGAGAGCGATTACCTCGACGACGACGGCATCGATCTCAACAAGTCTTATCGCATCTCCGTCTCGCTCGAAGTGAAGGGCGACACGTTGCACTTCATCCTCGACAGCGATCCGCAGGCCCGCGGGCCGATCAATCTGCGGCCCTGCGTGTCGCGGAACTTCATTCAATGCCTGGTCAAGATGGTCTTCATTCCGCGGCTTCCCGTGAACGACGGCTTGTCGCGGCCGGTACAAGTGTCCTATCCGCCTGAAGGCTCGCTGCTCAATCCTCGCTTTCCCGCACCGGTGAACATGTATGTGCGGCCGAGCCAGGTCACGACATCGGTCGCGATCCGCGCCTTGGCGCGCGCCGTACCGGGCCGGGTACCGGCTCCGGGAAGCGCCGCTGGCGGCTCCATCTCCAGCGCCGGACGTCATCCGCAGTCCGGCCGCTGGTATTCGCAGTATGAAATTCTGAGCGGCGGAACCGGCGCGCGGCCGAACGCCGACGGCGTCAGCGCCATGGATGAACTCGTCGTCAACGTGATGAACACGCCGGTCGAAGCGGTGGAGACCGAATTTCCGGTTCGTGTCGAGCGCTATGAGCTGGCGCAGGATTCCGGCGGTCCAGGCACCTTTCGGGGTGGGCTCGGCGTCCGCCGGCAATGGCGCATTCTCGGCGACGAGTTGGTCATCAATCTGCGCACTGACCGTTTCAAATTCTCGTCGCCAGGAATTTTCGGTGCCAAGCCCGCCCGTGCGTCGGCCGCCTCACTCAAGTCCGACGGCGCCGATCCGCGCCCGCTGACCTCGAAGGTCGCCGGCTTGCGCCTCAAGAAGGGCGACTTGCTATCCATGGACTTTGCCGGCGGCGGCGGCTGGGGCGATCCGCGCGAGCGAGACGCCGAGCGGGTGCATCAAGATGTGGTTCGCGGCTACGTGTCGCTTAAATCTGCCCGCGAGGATTACGGCGTCGCGTTCAAAGAAGACCTCAGCGTCGACGCGGAGGCGACAGCGCGGCTGCGCGCCGCCGTTCCTCACAAGGCTCATTCATGAAATTGCGGATTGGAATTCGACGTCGGCGGGACATTCACCGATGTCACCGCCTTCGATGAAGACGCGGGCGCGCTCGTGGCGATCCGCAAATATACGTCCAATGCGGCGCAGCCCGGCGCCGTGATGGACGAAATCACGCGCGATCTCGCCGCCGAGTTCGGCGCGGATTCGGTATCGCTGATCCTGCACGGCTCGACCGCGGCACTCAACACCATGCTGGAAGGCAAAGGCTCGCGCGTGGGCCTGATCACCACGCGCGGCTTTCGCGATGTCTATGAGATCGGCCGGCAATGGCGCGGCGACGAAGTGTTCAACATATTCGCGCCGGCGCCGAAAATGCTGCTCACCCGCGACCTCATCCATGACGTTCGGGAACGGCTTGATTTTGCCGGCAACATCGTTGAACGTCTCGATGCGAATGAAGTTGCCGCCGCGACGCGGAAACTCGTCGCCGACGGCGTCGAAGCCATCGCCGTGTGTTTTCTGTTCGCTTATGCCAATCCGGCGCACGAGAAGGCGGCGGCCGAAATCATCCGCGGGATCGCGCCCGGCATCTATGTTTCGCTGTCGCACCAGGTCAATCCGGAATGGCGTGAATACGAGCGCACCGCCTCCACCGTCGCCAACGCCTATATCGGGCCGCCAGTGTCCCGTTATCTGCGCGAACTCGAAGAGCTATCGTTGCGACGCTTTCCACGCTCACGCGCGCTGATGATGAAATCCGACGGCGGCGCTGCGAGCGCGCGCATGCTTTCGAGCACTCCGATCGAAACGGTGATGTCGGGCCCGGTGGCGGGCGTGATCGGAAGCCGCTACCTCGGCGACGTTAAAGGAGTTGAAAACGTCATTACGTTCGACACCGGCGGGACCAGTTCCGACATGGCGGTCTTGCCGGGACGGCCGCTGTTCAAGTCCGAGGTATCGGTGGCGCGGCATCCGCTGCGCACCCACACGGTCGATATCGACACTATTGGTGCCGGCGGCGGCAGCATCGCCTCGGTGGATCTCGGCGTGCTCAAGGTCGGGCCGCAAAGCGCGGGTGCCACTCCGGGACCTGCCTGCTACAACCGCGGCGGCAGCGAACCGACGCTCACCGACGCACTCGTTGTCCTCGGCCACCTCAGCCCAAGCGCATTGCTCGAAGGCGCCATGCCGATCTCGTACACCATGGCACACGAAGCCGTGGCCTCGCGCGTCGCGCAGCCGCTTGGGCTTACGCCAGTCGAGGCCGCCTGGGGCATTCTCACCGTGCTTGCCACGAATGTCACCATGGCCATGCGCACCATCACGATCGAGCGCGGGTACGATCCGCGCGAGTTCACCCTGGTGCCGTTCGGCGGGATGGGGCCGACGATTGCCGGCCGGGTCGTCTCCGAACTTGGCATCGAGCGAATCCTCATTCCGCGCGATCCCGGTACGTTCAGCGCATTCGGCATGCTGGTCACCGATGTGCACCAGACACGAAGCTTCACCCGCATCACGCGCCTCGACGCGGAGCGGCCCGAGGAACTGGAAAAGATATTTGCCGGCATGGAAGAATCGGCCCTCGCGGAGTTGATCCAGGAACAATTCGCGCGAGACCGGCTGACGACGTTGCGCACTGCCGGCATGCGCTACCGCGGACAGTCTTATGAAGTCAGCGTGCCCGTGTCGGCATTGAAAGGCGACGACGATATCGTGGCGCTGGGCAAGCGGTTTCACGAGGCGCATCGCCGCCGTTACGGTCACATGGCCGAGGGCGAAGCGATCGAGATCGTCAACTTCCAGGTCACGGCAGTTGGGCAAATCGCGAAGCCGCAATTCAGCGAGATTGCAACGCCCGAGCGATCGAGGCCACCGACGCCACAAGAAACGCGTGCCGCGCATTTCGGGCCGAGTGCGCCGCAGCAAGTCCCGGTGTTCCGCCGCACCGCGCTGCCTGCCGGTACAACGATCCAAGGTCCCGCCGTTATCGAGGAAAAGACATCGACCATCGTTATCTATCCCGGCCAACGCGCGCGGATCGACGGCTATCTCAATGTCGAGATTGAGCTGGCCGATCATGCATAACAGCGATTTTCCGAAGCTTTTGCGGCTTCCCGGCGGCCCGTCTTATGTGATAGGTGCGCAGTCCCTCCTCCTTGCCCTTCTCCGATAGGTGAATTCCAATGCCCGCCTTGCCAATTACCTTCGCCTGCGGCCTCTACGATCGCATGCTGGCCCTCCAGACCGGCGAAATCAAAGCTGAAGGCATCGATCTCAATTTTCTCGTCATGGACAATCCGCGCGAGATTTTCGATCGCATGTCCAACAGGCTGGAATTCGATGCCTGCGAGATGTCGAGTTCCGAGTTTGTGACCCGCTACGCCGCCAACAAACTGCCGTTCGTCGCCCTGCCGGTCTTTGCCTCGCGAGTCTTTCGCCACGGCTACATCGTTGTGAATCGCAAATTCATCAAATCGACCGACGATTTTGCCGGCAAACGTGTCGGCGTTCCGCTCTACACGCAGACCGCAGCGCTCTTCATCCGCGGACTGATGCAGCATGACCTCGGCATCGACCTTTCGAAGATCGAGTGGGTCGAGGGTGCAATCAATGAACCGGGCCCGTACGGCAACCCGTCGGTCATGCCAATACTCAAGCCGGTCAACATGAAGCCGAACAAAAGCGGAAAGTCACTGAACGAGCTTCTCGAAACAGGTGAAATCCACGCCATCATCGGCTCGAACCTGCCGCGCTCACTGAACCGCCATCCGGACGTGGTTCGTCTGTTTCCGGATTACCGGGCGCGCGAGAAGGATTATTTCCGCCGTACGAAGATTTTTCCCATCATGCATCTCATCGTCATTCGTAATGACATCTACGAGCAGAATCCCTTCGTGGCGACGAGCCTCTACAATGCATTCTGCGCGGCGAAGGACCGCGCGCGTGAGAAAATGCGATTCACCGGAACGCTCCGGTACATGCTGCCATGGCTTCCCGATGACGTGGAAGAGATCAACGAAGTATTCGGCGGTGATTGCTGGCCTTACGGTATCGAACCCAATAGGCCGACGCTTGAAGCGCTGGTCTCGTACATGGTCGAGCAGGGCCTGATTCCATCGCCGATTCCGATCGAGAAGCTGTTCGTGCCAACGTTCGGCTAGTGGTCCGATTTAACATTCGCACCCCGATTTGGCAGGCCATCTTGCGAATGTTAAAATCAAAGGTCATTCGTTTCGCCGATTCGCGGCTAGGTGGGTAGCGAATGTCAAATCCGCTCCACTAGCGACGGCGCCGCGTCATTTCGCGACGTCAGTTACGGTTTTACCGGACGCAGCAGGCAGCCGATCGCCCGCAGGATTAACATTGCCATTAACCGGCTCAGCCCGGTTCTCGTTCGCTGGCGTTTCGCCGACGAGAAGTGATAGGCTGCAAACCAACGACAAAGGATAAAATCTCCAGAGGAAACGCAATGAGACGGCTGTTGCTTTGTGTTTTTGTTTTACTGACTTCGATCAAAATAGCCCTGCCTGCGCTATCGCTCGAATCGATGCCGGTCTTTATCGCCAGAGACAACGGCTACTTCGCCAAGCACGGCATCGAAATCGAAGTCATCGCCAGCCGCGGCGGTGGTGAGGCGATGAAGGCTCTTACTTCAGGCGACGCGGAGATTGTCGGCACCGGATTTCCCGAAGTCACCTGATGCGCGAGCGCGGCGTCGATGTCGATTTGTTCTTTGCGCAAACGAGTGGCGTGTCGCTCGCGCTACCGGCGCTGGCACGGAAGGAGTTCCCCGGCATGAAGCCGGACGTGATCCAGAGGACACTCGAACGCATGGACAAATTGTTCTCGCGCGACGGTAAATTCACGCGCGCGAACATCGAGCGCACTCAACAGATCAGCAACGAACTCGGCATCAGCAAGGCCATCTACGCCTACGAGGATGTGGTCGCACCGATAGCTCGAGAATAGGAAGGCCCAATATGCGCGTGCTAATCACCGGCGGAATGGGCGTCATCGGCGCCGAAGCGAGCCGCAAGTTCGTCCGTGAAGGACACCGGCCCGTTATCTACGCTCGCCATCGCGACGAATTGCTGATCCGCGATATTGTCGACAAAGTTGATATCGAGCTTGGTTCGATCCTCGACCGCGCACGGCTGGCTGACGTGATGAAGGCTCGCGGCATCACGCATGTGGTGCATACGGCGGCCTATATCAGTGCGTTGTCGGCGGCGCAGCCGGCCGAGAGTGTCGAGATCAACGTCATGGGTACGGTCAATGTGCTCGAAGCCGCGCGTGCGGCGAGCGTTGCGCGCGTCGTCTATACCAGCGCCAAAGGCGTCTACGGACCGTTCCTCGAAGAATACGGCGCGCCCACCTACAAGCCCGTGACCGAGGATCACCCCAAGGAGCCGAAGCGCATCTACGACTCGGCGAAGCTGATGGGCGAGCATGCCACGCTCTATTGGGGCACTCTCGGTCTCGACGTCGTCATTCTGCGCTTCGCCACGACGTACGGTCCCGGCAAGACGGCGCGGCACGGCAAGATGGGCGTGACCAGCCAGATCATCGAAAATCCCGCCAACGGACTGCCCTTCCGGCTCGCGCAGGGCGGCGATGAGAAAGACGACTTCATCTACAACAAGGATTCGGCGCTCGGCATCTATCTGGCCGCTGTGACCGAAAAGCTCTCCAACCGCATCTTCAACATCGGCACCGGGATCGGCGTCACCCTCAAGGACGTTGCCGGCATTTTGCGCAGACACATGCCCAACGCGGTGATCGAAGTGGGACCGGGATTGAATTTTCTCGGGTCGCCTTATCCGATGGCCGGCATCTACGACATTTCTCGCGCACGGCAAGAGCTTGGCTACAGGTCGCAATACGATCTTGAGCGCGGCATCGCCGACTATCTCGAAAGCCTGGAGCGGCTGAAGCTGCAGGCGGCTTAAGCAACACGTCGAGAGACCCACATGCGTGCAACGCTGGAATTGCCGAGGCTCTCACTGCGCGAACGCGATCGGCGCTGGTCTGCGGTGCGCAGGGAGATGGAAGCGCGCGATCTCGATTGCCTCGTACTATGGGGCTGGCCGCTGATGTGGGACTTCTGCATCGCCAATGCGCGCTATCTCTGCCCCGTCGGCGGCAATGCGGAGTTCAATGTGCTGGTCTTCCCGCGCGACGGCGACCCCACCTGCTTCGTGCAGATGCCGACCTTTGTCACTGGCTGGCGCAGCGCGCAGGATTGGGTAGGCGACATCCGGCCGCGCAAGGGCACATGGGCGGACACGGTTGCCGAGCGTCTCAAAGAACTCAAACTCGATCGCAGCCGCATCGGCATGGATGGCCTCGCGGGCCCGCTCGATCCCGACGGCTGGGTACCGCACAGCGTCTATATGAGACTCCAAGAGCTTCTGGCCGGAGCAACACTGGTCAATCTTGAAGACATGCTTGAGAAGGTTCGCACCATCAAGAGCGAGGAGGAACTGAATATCCTCGGACAAGCAGCAAAGATCGGCGACCTGATGCTCGCAGCTTGCCGCGACACGGCGCGGCCCGGCGTCAAGGAATGCGAGGTTTACGGCCGCATGATCGAAGTGATGCTGGCGAATGGCGGCGAAGAACCAACGCTTTTTCTCTGGGCTTGCGACCGCCATCCCTATCCGCATCCGTTCCGCGTGCCGACGACGCGCAAACTTGAACGCGGTGATGTGATTATCTGCGAGATTCATCCGAAGATCGGTGGTTACTTCACCCACGTGGAGCGCACGTTTTGCCTCGGCGAGCCCGACACCAAGCAGCGCCAAATCTATGACGGCTGCGTCGCCGCCTATGAGCGCGGCCTTGAGCTGTTCCGGCCAGGCGAGAAAATTTCAGAGGCCATGGGCGCGGTAAGGCAGACGATCGAGGACCGTCACCTTGCGATCTGCGAAACCGGCATTCACGGCCATGGCCTCGCCTCGCTCGAATATCCGCGTTACCGATTTCACGCGTTGCGAGCGGATCAGGACGCTCTCAAATCGGTTGGCGACGAATTCCGGCCCGGTATGGTGTTCGCCTTCAACATCGACCTTTACGATCCGGCTTGGCACAACGGCGCAACCGGCTGCGTCTTTGCGGAGACGATCGAGATCACCGCGACCGGCGCGCGGCGGATGCACGCTTATTCGACCGACTTCCAGACGATCTCGGTTTGATGTTGGCCTGTCTGGCTCGGCTCTGTTTGAGCGCAGCCGGTTTGGCCTTGCTGGATTTGCTTTGCGGCGGCAGCGCGCCGGCCTTTTGCAGCCGGGTGGTCCAATATTCCCAGGCACGCGACATCGGACGCGGCTGAAGCTGGCGCGGCTCGGAATGGCGCCGCTCGCCTTCGTTCAACGCGTCGATCGTTCCGAGCATCATCGAGCGTAACTGGATTTCCGCGTTGGCGTGCGAGTAAACCGTGCGGAACACCAGCTCTCGCAATGTTGTGCCGGCGAGCGTCGCGCCGTGCCGTCGCATCAGCACCATCCAGTGCGGACCGAGCGCCCTCGCCAGCGAGCGTCCCTCTTCGGGTTTGACAACCATGAGGTTGGTGTCGCCGAACTCGTCGCGGCTGTCCCAGAACGGCACCACCTGGCCCATGACGGCGCCCATGTGAAAGACCGGCTCGAGTCCGATGCCGGTGACGCAGAACGGCAGCACCGAGGGTGAATGGTGATGACAGACCGCGTTCACGTCCGGGCGGGCCTGATAGATGCAGCCGTGGATCACGCGCTCGCCGTACATCTCACCCTTGGGCGGCACCACCGGCTGCGAATCGAGCGTGAATTCGAGCAAGTCCGAAGGCTCGATCAGCTCGGGGCTGCGCGATCGCGCCAGCAGATAACGGCTCGGATCGTTCGGGTGACGGATGCTGACGTGTCCGAAGCCGTCAAGCACGCCCTCGTTCGCTATGATGCGGTTAGCAAGCGCAAGCTCGTAGCGGGCGGCGTCGAGGACGTCGGCCATTTATACCGCCTTCAGGTGCGCGTCCTTGCGCTTGAATAGATCCTCGTCGGCATAGCCCATGGTCTCGGGTTTGCCGCGGCCCAGCATCACCTGGAAATAGACCGGCTCGAGCGAGTTGTTCTGGTAGCCGTGGATCACGCCGGCCGGACAGGAGACACACTCCCACGGACCGAGCCGCGTGGTGAGGCGCTTGCCACTTTCATCTTCGACGAAGACGTCGAGAAAACCCTGCAGAACGAAAAAGCACTCCTCGACTTCGTGAGTGTGTGCGGCATTGCCTTGGCCGGGCTCCACATACATGATCGAGAGCGTGAAATTTCCCGCTGGAATTACCGACGGATCGCCGTGCTTGCCGGAGCCGCCGGCGCCGATGAAGCGGTGTTGCGCGCGCTTGAAGCCTTCGATTTTTGCATCCTCGAACGCGGCCCAGTCCGGCGTCTTCTCTTTGAAGCGGCCAACGTATCGCTTCATGATGTCTTCGATCGGAACGCCCTCGAGCTCTTTCGGACGTGGATGGCGGGCGACGCTCATGGGTTGTGCTCCCTGTCAATGCGCGGATTGGTGTGAATTTATTCTTTGAGCGAGCTAACAGTCAACGAACGAACCCCGATCGAGCAATGCGTAATCCGCGGCGGCAGCCCTACATTTCGCCGCGCGTCGCGCGGCCTATTTGCGCGCGTCCTGCACGAGCTGCCACACGCGCGAGGGCGACAGCGGCAAATCGCGCGGCTCGACGCCGAACGAGCTCAGCGCGTCGGCGATTGCATTCGACATCACACCGCCAACCGAGATGATGCCGCCCTCGCCGGCACCCTTGGCTCCGAGCGGATTGATTGGCGACGGATGCGATTCCATGACGAAGCCGCGGATTTTTGGAAAGTCGCTCGCGGTCGGCACAAGATAATCGGCGAGCGAGCCCGTGAGCAGCTGGCCGTTGTCGTCATACACGAGATGCTCCAGGAATGCACCGCCGAGCCCCTGGACCACCGCACCGACCAGCTGGCCCTTCAGCGTCAGCGGGTTGATCATCCGGCCGCAATTCTCGACCGCAACATAGTCAACGAGCGAAACTTGGCCGGTCTTCGGGTCGACCGTCACGTGGGCAGCGTGCGCGCCGTAGGCCCAGGTGTGTTTATGATTGAGAAAGGCGCCTTCGACCGAGATCGGCTCCGGCGCCAGTTCCGCCCAAGACACCGATTTGCCGCCGGGAGCGGATGCGCGTTCGTCGGCGAGCACGACTTCGTCGGCTCCACAATTGAGCCGTCGCGCCGCCTCCGCGCGCATGACGTCGCGTAGTTTTTTTGCGGCATCGAGCACTGCCGAGCCGCCCATCACGATCGAACGCGAATGATAGGCGCCGTAACCATCGCTGACATAAGCGGTTGAGCCATGGAGCACGCGGTTGATGCGGTCCATCGGCATTTCCATCGCGTCAGCAGCAATCTGCGCGAACGCCGTTTCCAAGCCCTGGCCGACGCCCGACGAGCCCATATAGACGGTGAGCGAACCGTCGGATTCCAGCACCAGTCGCGCACTTTCCTTCGGGCCGGCGGCGCCGCCCTCGATGAAGCACGACACCGCGAGGCCGTGATAGCGGCCGTCGATCAACTTCCCCTTGAGCTTTGCTTTTTCGGTCCAGCCAATCTCGGCAAGGCAGCGGTCGAGCGTGGCGGAATAGTCTCCGCTATCGAGTTCGTCCTTGCTTTCGAACGGCGTAATGGTGGCGACCTTGTAGGGCATATCGCCTTCGCGGACGAGATTGCGGCGGCGAAACTCGACCTGATCGATACCGAGATCGCGCGCCACCATGTCGAAGAAACGTTCGCGGAAGAAATCGGTCTCGAAACGGCCGGGTCCGCGGTAGGTGCCGACCGGCGTCTTGTTGGTGAGCAGCAACGCGACATCGATATCAATGTTCGGAATGCGATAGGGCCCAGACATGAATTGCGCGATGTTTCGTGCGCCCACAGCGCCGTTGGTGCGCATGTAGGCGCCCATGTCGACGAAGGCATGACCGCGCAGGCCGAGAATCGTACCGTCGCGCTTGCACGCAATCTCGACCTCGCACGTCGACTTGCGCGCGTGGTTGATCGTCATGAGATGTTCGCGGCGGTCTTCGGTCCATTTCACCGGTCGGCCTACATGGCGCGCGGCAAAGGGAACGAGGAAATCTTCGGGATAAAACTCGCCGCGCGCACCGAACCCGCCGCCAACATCGTTCTCCACCATGTCGATGGCGTCTTCGGCAAGACCCATCGCCTTTGCCAGAATGCGGCGGTTGGCGAACAGCACCTTGGCGGCGCCCCATACCGTCAGGCGGCCTTGCGCCGCATTCCATTCGGCCAGAACGCCGCGCGGCTCCATCGGCAACGCCGTGTGGCGCTGCGTGCTGAAGCGCTCGCGCCGCGTATAGGGCGCATCCTTGAACGCGGCCGCGGCGTCGCCGAGCACAGCGCGGAAGATCATCGAGGTATTGCTGCCTTTGTCTTCGAACAGCAGCGTTTCGTTTTTCGACGCGAGCTGCCAAGTCGAGATAGCGGGCAAGGGCTCGATATCGGCATCGATTGCGCCAACGGCATCCTCGGCGAGGCCCGCTGTGTCGGCGATCACCATTGCGAGCGCCTCGCCGACATAGCGGACCTTATCGCGCGCCATCACCGGCTGCGCGAACGGTTCAAAGTCCGGCAGCGGTTGCAACCGCATTGGAACAACCGGCATCCGTTCGCCAAGATCCGCAGCAGTGATGACCGCACGAACGCCCGGCAGGACTTTTGCCGCCGAAATATCGATCGAGCGAATGCGGCCATGACCGACCGAACTGCGCAGGATCGCCGCGTGCAGCATATCCTTGCGGGCGAGATCGTCGACGTACTGGCCGCGCCCGCACACCAGACGAAGGTCTTCCAACCGTTCGATCGGCTGGCCGACGAACGAGTTGACCGTCCTCATGCGCCCTTCCCGTCGTTCAGATAGGCGGCGCGCGCATCGAGCACCGCTTCGACGATGGAGATGTAGCCGGTACAGCGGCAGATGTTGCCCGAGAGCACTTCACGTACGCGATCCGCGTCGCAATCGGGTTCCTCGCTCAGCAAGGCGTGAGCAGTCGTGATCATGCCCGGCGTGCAGAAGCCGCATTGCAGCGCGTGATGCCGGCGGAAAGACGCTTGCAGCGGCGTGAGGCCTTCCTCGAGCGACAGCCCTTCGACGGTGACCACCTTCGCGCCCTCGGCTTGCACCGCAAGCAGGAGGCATGAGCGCACGGCAGCGCCGTCGACCAGCACCGTACAGGCTCCGCACACGCCATGCTCGCAGCCGACGTGCGTGCCGGTGAGCCGCAAGTGATGACGCAAACAATCGGCCAGCGTCAGACGCGGCTCGACCTCGACTTCGACGGGCTTGCCATTGACTTCAAAGCGCACGGGCATGTGTTTGATCGCGATGTTAGGTTGCGGCGTTTTTCAGCGCACGTTCGACCATGACGCCGACGAGTGCCTTTCGATAGGCGCCGCTGGCATGGATATCGTCCGCCGGGTCGACGGCCGCGGAGGCCGCCGCTTCTGCTTTCGCGATCACCGGGTCGTCGATCCTGTTGCCGTTCAGCACTTGTTCGACGGCGGTGAGACGCAACGGCCGATCGGCGACCCCTATGGCGCCGACATGGACGTTGCGCGCCTTTTCCTCGTTGTCCTCATCATAGAACAACGCTGCGGCCGCCATGGCGAAATCGCCGCGGCGCCGGGCGAATTCCTGGAAACCAAAACGGCGGCGCGCTGGCCACGCCGGCAGATGAATCTGCGTGATGATCTCGTCAGTCTTGAGCGCGGTGATCAGCGGCCCTTGGAAGAAATCCCCAGCCGAAATCACACGCTCGCCGGCCTTGCCGACGACGGCGATCTTTGCCTCGCACGTCACCGCGATCCCGGGCATCTCCGCGGCGGGATCGGCGTGCGCGATGCTGCCGCCGACGGTGCCGCGATTGCGGATCTGGTAGTGCGCCACGTGCTCGACCGCCGCCACCAGCAGCGGATGGGCGGTGAGCAACCGATCATCGTCGAGGATTTCGCGCCAGCGCACCATTGCGCCGAGCGATACGCCGTCTTGTGAAATCTTTATTTGGCGGAGCTCCGCAAGCTTGCGGAGGTCGACAAGCAGCGCCGGCGAAGCGACGCGAAACGCCAGCATCGGTACCAGACTTTGCCCGCCGGCGAGCGGCTTCGCGTCACCGTCGTGCGAGGCCAGAAGTGCAACCGCTTCGGAGAGGCTCGTCGGACAAGCGTATTCGAAGGGCGGTAATTTCATGACCCGGAGATATCCGCTTCGAACCGCAGGAACAGCGACATATTCTTCATAAGTTTCCTAGCATCGGCCCAACCGGTCGGTCAACGTGTTGCAGCCGTTTACCGCAATGCGTAGCGTGCACGGCTTCCGGAATCTGGAGAACAAGAAGATGGCATTGCAGGTAAGTTTGGCCGTTGGCGACTACGATCGTACGCGCGCCATTTTTGACGGCCGCGCGCGGATCGAGGGGTGCGATGTCGCGGTGGTCGCGTTGGAGCCCGAAGAAGCCTTCCACCGCGCCTTCAAGTTCCAGGATTTCGACATTAGCGAGATCTCGCTGCACAGCTACACGATGACGACGGCGCGGGGAGATTCTCACTACGTTGCCATTCCGGCATTCGTGTCGCGGCTGTTCCGGCACAGCGGCATCTATATCCGTACCGACCGCGGGATCAACCGGCCCGAAGACCTCAGGGGCAAGACTATCGGCCTGCCGGAATATCAGATCACGGCGAACGTCTGGATCCGGGGCATCCTGCAGGACGAGTACGGCGTCAAGCCGAGCGAGATCAAATGGCGGCGCGGCGGCCAGGAAGAGGCCGGCCGCGATGAGCGCACGCCGATCAAGCTGCCGCCGGATATCGATCTCGACGACATTCCGCATCACCGCACCCTGTCCGAGATGCTGGCTACCGGCGAACTCGACGGCCTGATCGGGGCGCGCGCACCGACGTGTTTTTTGAATGGCGCGCCGAATGTCGGCCGCCTGTTTCCGGATTATCCGAAGGTCGAGGAAGCTTACTTTCGCAAGACTCGCATCTTCCCGATCATGCACACGATCGGTATCCGACGCTCGCTCATCGAGAAACATCCGTGGCTGGCGACCAGCGTCTACAAGGCTTTCCTCGCGGCCAAAAATCATTGCATGCACGAGCTCGGCCAGATCGGCCATCTCTCCACGTCACTGCCGTGGAGCGTCGCCGAGAACGACCGGCTGAAAAAGCTGATGGGGGACGATTATTGGAGCTACGGCGTCGAAGCGAACCGTCACGTGTTGGAGACCCTCGTCCGTTACTCCTACGAGCAGGGCCTCTCGGTCCGCAAACTCGATATCAGCGAAATGTTCGCGCCGTCGACTTACGATCTGTCCAAGATTTAATGCGTGATCGAACGCGCATCTTGAATCATCTGCCAGACGCGCGGCGGCGATAAGGGGAGCTCGTGCGGCTGAACGCCGAACGAACTCAGCGCCGCCGCAACCGCATTGGCGACGACGCCGCCGACCGGAATGATGCCGCCTTCGCCTGCGCCCTTGGCGCCGAGCGGATTGTGCGGGGCCGGCTTTAGCTCGAGCGCTGTGGCGCGAATATTGGGAAAATCGCTCGCCGTCGGCATCAGATAATCGGCAAGAGAGCCGGTGAGAAGTTGACCATTCTCGTCGTAGATGAAGTGCTCCAAAAACGCGCCACCAAGGCCTTGGACGATAGCGCCGACGCACTGCCCGTGCAGCGTCAGCGGATTGATGATGCGGCCAACATCCTCGATCGCAACATAGTCAATCAGCTCGACGTGACCGGTCTTGGGATCGACCGCGACGTAGGCTGCATGGGCGCCATAGCTATAAGTTCTTTTGTTGCTGGCGTAGGTCCCAGGGGCCGAAAGGCCTGCGAATTCCCGCAAATCGATGGAGACGCGCCCGGGTCCCAGCGCCACGCCGTGATCGATCGCAATCTCGTCCGGTTTGCAGTTGAGCCGCTCCGCGGCAGCCTCACGAATGGCCTCGCGTAACGTCCCGGCGGCTGCAATGACCGCGGAACCGCCCATCACGATAGACCGCGACGAATAGGAGCCGAAACCTTCGTCGAGGTAATCGGTCGAACCGTGGAAGACGCCCTTGATGCGCTCCATCGGAATTTCGAGCGCGTCGGCGGCAATCTGCGCAAACACCGTCTCGACGCCCTGGCCGACAGCCGATGAGCCGATGAACACCGAGACCGAACCGTCGTCCTCAAGGACGAGGCGCGCGTTTTCCTTCGGCCCGGACGCGCCACCCTCGATGTAGCAGCCGACCGCAATGCCGTGATAGCGGCCATCGATCAGCTTGCCCTGAAGCTTCGACCGATTGTTCCATTCGAATTCGTCGAGACAGCGATCCAGCGTGATCCGATAATCGCCGCTGTCGCATTCGGTCGCAATATCGAGCTCCTGCACGGTCGCCAGCGAATACGGCATGTCCGTTTCCGTGATCAGGTTGCGGCGCCGGAATTCGACCCGGTCGATCCCGAGATCGGCCGCCACCATGTCGAACAGTCGTTCGCGGCAGAAGTCGGCTTCGAACCGTCCCGGCCCGCGATAGGTGCCGGACGGCGTCTTGTTGGTCATGACAAGGGTCACGTCCATGCGAACGTGCGGGATGCGATACGCTCCCGACATGATCTGCGAGATGTTGCGCGATGCCGTAGCGCCGACCGTGCGCAGATAGGCACCAAGATCGGTAAAGGCGCAGCCGCGCAGGGCGAGGATCGTGCCGTCGCGCGTGCAGGCGATTTCAAGCTCGCACTCGGCGTCGCGCGCATGGTTGAGCGCCATCAAATTCTCACGCCGATCTTCCGTCCATTTGACGGGCCGGCCGAGGAAGCGCGCCGCGAACGGCACGAGATAATCCTCGGGATAGAATTCACCGCGCGCGCCGAAGCCGCCGCCGACATCGTATTCGACCATGCGCACCGACGTCTCGGGCAGCCCCATCATCTTGGCCAGCACGCGCCGGTTGGTGAACGGCACCTTGGCCGCACCGCTCACGGACATGCGTTGAGCATTTGCGTCCCATACGGCCAGCAACCCGCGTGGCTCCATCGGCACGGCCGCGTGACGTTGCACGCGAAAATGCTCACTGCGCACATAGGGTGCGTCCTTGAACGCCGCATCGGTGTCGCCACGGACCGCCGTGATAGTGCTGGCGAGATTTGTTCCCGCGGCTTCGAACAGGAGCACATCGTCTTTGCGAGCCGCATCGCGTGTCGGGACCGCGGGCAATGGCTCAATGTCGACGACGATGGCCTCCAAGGCATCTTCGGCAATGGCAACGCTGTCGGCGACAACAAGCGCAAGCGGCTCGCCGACGTAACGTACCTTTTCCGAGGCAATGATCGGCTGCTCGTAACGTTTGAGTGCCGGCAGAGGCTCCTGACGCAAGGGAATCGTCGGCACTTCGCCGATATCGGCTGCGGTAATCACGGCGTGAATCCCCGGCCGCGCCAGCGCCGCCTTCGTGTCGATCTTGCGAATTCGGCCGTGGGCGACGGAGCTGCGCAGCACCACTGCATGCAGCATCTGTTCGCTGACAAGATCGTCAATGTATTGGCCGCGCCCTGTAAGAAAGCGAAAATCTTCGACGCGCTCGATCGGACTGCCGACGAATGCATTGGTCGCGCGTTGCGTTGGGATACTCATATGACGATGGTCGCTTCCAGATTGAGGATGGCCCGCGCGACGCTCAGCGCCGCAAGAGCCGACGTCTTCGGATTCGTTTTGGACGGCTTGCCCTGAAGTTGAATGGCGATCCGGCCGGCGCCGCCTTCGGCTTCGATCTCATGCACATTGCCGGGCGCATCGGGATCCGCAACGAGTTCAACTTCGGTCGCGTCAAAACCAAGCCCGGCGAGCGCCACGGCGGCGGCCACGTTGGCGTTCTGCGGATAGAGCAACGCCGCTTCGCCTGCAGTGCCGCGGTAGAGCACAGCGCGGCTGGTCAGCTTCTCGAGGTCGGTCACTTTCTCCGCCGGCGATCCGCGCCATGCCGCCGGCGGCTTGCGCGAGCGATACCGCACCGTATGCAACCCACCGAGCCGCATGGCGGCGATGGCGTCGATGCCGCCGATTGCGCCGGCCGGCAGCAGAAGTCTTCCACTGCCGTCGTCGCGGGCCGCTGTCTTCAAGTGCTCCAGCAGTTTCGGATCGGCCAGCGCACCGACAGAGATCACCAGGCAATCGATGCCGGCGCGCAATATCGTCTCGGCATGCTGGGCGACGGCCGGCTGGCCGGCGACTTCCGCCACGATCGCCGGCCGCAACGCGACCAAATTGTCGAGCGACTCGAATACCGGAATATCGCCGAGCGCATTCCGAGCCTGCGCCGTTCGTCCCGGACGGCACAGCGCACCGACGAATTTGACCACTGCGCCGGACGCACGCAGCGCTGCGACTGCGTCCTGCGCGATTCCGCCATAGCCGATCAATCCGACTGTGATCATTTCCGGCAATCGATCATCACGAACTCAGCCGCATGCCTGTAAATTTCCATTGCGACAGCTCTTCCATGGTGTAGCGCACGCCCTCGCGGCCGAAGCCCGATGAGCCGACACCGCCGAACGGATAAGTATCGAGGCGGAAGCGGCTGGCGTCGTTGATCCAGAGCGATCCGACGCGGAGCTTGCGCGACACCTTGAAGGCCGTCTCAAGGCTTTTGGTAAAGCACGCACCCTGCAATCCGAACTCGGACGAGTTTGCCAAGGCAAGCGCTGAGTCGACGTCCGCGACCGGCTGCACCACAACCACGGGTCCAAATGCCTCCTCGCGCATCAGCCGCGCTTCGGGCGGCGCCTCCGCCACGATCGCGGGGCCCAAAATGGCGCCGCGGCGTTCAGGCTTGAGGACGAGCTTCGGCGCCCTTGGCGACGGCATCCGCGATCATCGCTTCGACGCGGTCGGCGGCGGCGCTCGATACCATCGGACCGACATCGATCGCGGCGTCTTCGGGATCGCCCACTTTGAGTTTTTTTGCCGCGGTGACGAACTGTTCGAGAAAGCGGTCGTAGACCGCTCTCTCGACGATTACGCGCTGGGCGGAAATGCACTGCTGGCCACTCGCCTCAAAACCCGCACCGGCAATCCGCGTCGCGGCGTCGGCGAGATCGGCATCGGCGCAGACGATGTTCGCCGCGTTGGAGCCGAGTTCACCGACGAACTTTTTGGCGCCGGCGGCACGCGCAAGTTCATTGCCGGCGGCCGTGCTGCCGGTCACCGTGACCGCCGCCACGAGCGGATGCGCCACAAGGAGCTTCGCGGTTTCGCGGCCGCCAGGCACGACATTGAACAGGCCGTCGGGTAATCCCGCCTTCTTCATGGCTTCCGCCATCAGAAGCGCAACTTCCGTGCCGGGCGGCGACGGCTTCACCACGACCGCATTACCGACCGCGAGCGCCGGCGCAACCTTCTGGATCAGCAGATTGACCGGACCGTTGAACGGCGTGATCGCGGCAACGACGCCGTAAGGAATCCTTACGGTGAAGCCGAAACGGCCCGCCCCCGTCGCCGCCACGTCGAGCGGCAACACCTCGCCATTGAGATGCGGTAGCTGCGCGGCGCAGGCACGGATGAAGGCGCCGGCCCGCTTGGCCTCGAACGTCGCGGCGCGCCGCGGCTTGCCGATCACGCGAATGAGCGATCGCACCAGCTCGGCTTCGATCTTGTCCATTGCATCGGCCGCCGCCATCAGCCACTCGACGCGCTTGGCGGTGGTCGCCTCGTAGTGCGCCAGATAAGCTTGGTGCGCGTGTTTGACCGCGGCATCGATGATGCCGGTATCGGATTCGATCATATGCGACGCGACGCTCTCGTCGATCGGCGATACCAGCGGCGAGAACGCCGCGCCGCTCGGGGCACTCGCCGCACCGCCGATCCATGGCAGCAGACGCGGGATATCATTCATGGCGACAACCTCCAGTTCGAGCGCCGGCACGCTGAACGGCTGGCGTTCTGCCAACCCCGGTGGGCAATCGCAAGCGTGGCGACTTTCTGTAGTCTAGGCAAGGCGCGGCATCAGCCTAGGCAAGGCGGAACTTGGCCGCTACAACACCTTCGCCGGCGTCCTCTCGATCGTCTCATGATCATTCTTTGGGGAATAGCGATGTCGTCACTTTGCCCTCTTCGCCTGCGCACCGCTTCGGTTGCGATGGCTGGTTGCCTCGTTGCGGCGCTGACGCTGGACGGTTCGGCCGCATTCGCCGCCAAAATCAGAATGGCGTTCCCCGGCCCGCCGACGACGTTCTCTCTGCCGCTCTATGTTGCGCAGAAAAAAGGCTGGCTCGGCGACCTCGATGTTGAAGAAGTCATTGTGACCGGCGATTCGAACGCCATGCGCGCACTCATTTCCGGCAATGTCGATATCGCATGGATCGGTATGCTCAACGTGCTTGCCTCCATCCAAGCCGGCGCGAATGTCCGCGCGATCAATACCTGGCAGCCGATCGGCGACTACAGCCTTGTTCTCGCCAAGGGAAAGGGCACGACGATCGCCGATCTCACAGGCAAGACGTTTGCGACCTCGGGCCCGGGCGCGTTACCCGATCAGCTCGCGCGCATGATCTTGAAAAAATACAATATCGACAATTCCACCGAGCACTTCGTCCAGGTCGGCGGCCACGCGGCGCGGCTGCAGGCCATCATCGCCGGTCGTGCCGACGCCTCGCTGATCAACACCGTCACGACACTCAGAGGGGTCCAAGACGACAAGGTGATCGTGCTGACCAAGCTCTCCAAGGAATTTCCCGGCCTTGGCTATTCGTGGAACGTCGTGCGCACCGAGGAACTCTCCAATCCGCAGCTCAGTGCTGCGTTCCAGACAATGACTGAAGCAAGCATCCGCGCAGTACGCTTCATCATGGCAAATCCGGACGAATCCGCTGAGATTCTGCATGAGCGGATCCCGGACCTTGACGCCACGTTCCTCAAGGCGGTGGTGCACGATCTCAACAGCGAACACCTATGGGGCGTCGATGGCGGACTCGATCCCGAGATCGAACACTACACGGCGGACCTCTATACGAAGCTCGGCAGTCTGAAATCCGCACCAGCCCCCAAGGACGTGCTCGATCCGCGCTTCGTCGATGAGGCAGTGAAGAAGTTGGGGCCATACAAAAAGAAATAACCGTTATGGCGATCGACCCGCCCGCGCCCATGGTTGTCTATGAGGGCGTGAGCAAGTTTTTCCCGATCCGCGTTCAGGCCAACGAGCGGGAGCCAGCCAACCTGATGGTCGCGCTCGATCGCATCAATGCGACCGTGCGCAAGGGCGAACTCGTGACCCTGCTCGGTCCCTCGGGTTGCGGCAAGACCACGCTGCTGCGGCTGACCGCGGGCCTTGTCGCACCGGACGAGGGCTCGATCACCATCGCGGGAAGCATGCTGACGAAGCCGCGCAAGGATGCCTGCATGGTATTCCAAAATTTCGGCCTGCTGCCGTGGCGCACCGTGGTGGGCAACGTCGAGTTTCCTCTGGAGATCGACGGCGTCGCGACGGCGGAGCGGCGCGAGCTCGCGCAGCATTTCATCGACCTCGTCGGACTTGCACCGTTCCGCGATCATTTCCCCCATGAATTATCCGGCGGCATGCAGCAGCAAGTCGGCATCGCCCGCGCGCTGATGCGCCGCCCCATCCTCATCTTCATGGACGAGCCGTTCGGCGCGCTCGACGCCCAGACCCGCGAGCAATTACAGGACGACTTTTTGAAAATCTGGTCGCGGACCGCAGCGACGGTGATCTTCGTGACCCATTCGATCGATGAAGCATTGTTGCTGTCGGATCGGATCTTTGTCTTTGCCACCGGGCCGGGCCGTATCCAGACGATCGTCGAGTCGCCGGTCGCAGCGGAGCGGCTTGCCGGCGATGTCCACAAGAATCCGGCCTTCGCCACCTGCCGGGCCGATCTGCGGCAACTGTTGAGGAGCGACGCGGCATGAGCACCACGGAAACGACTCCCCGCAAGCTCGTCCCGGCGCCAAAGGTGACGGCAGCCCAGCGCCTGCGCGCATTGCTTCTCAGCCCTAATGCCGTTCGCAGCGTGTCGGTCGCCGTGTTCTTCGTCGTTTGGGAATATTTCGGCCGACGAATGGATCCGATTTTCATGGCGCCGCCGAGCGCCATCTTTCGCGCCGCGGGCGAATTGATTGCAAATGGCGCGCTGAAGAAGGCGCTGTTGCAAAGTCTGTGGCCGTTTTCCGTCGGCATGGTGCTGACGATCGTAATTGGCATCGCCGTCGGCATCGTTATCGCCCAATGGCGAACGGTCGAATACATCCTCGATCCGTTCATTAACGCGCTCTATGCCATTCCGCGCATCGCGCTCGTGCCTTTGATTATTCTGTGGGCCGGCCTCGAGTTTGCCGGCAAGGTGACCATTTTGGTCTCCGTCGCGGTGTTCCCCATCATCGTCAATACCTATGCGGGCATCCGCGACGTGCGCGGCTCGATGCTGGAAATCGGCCGCGCCTACGGCGCGACTGAATTGCAGATATTCTTCAAGATCATACTGCCGGCAGCGCTGCCGTTCATCATGGCGGGCGTGAGACTTTCGGTTGGGCTCGCCATTATCGGCATCGTGGTGGCGGAGTTCTTCACTGCGATCAGCGGGCTTGGCGGCATGATCGTGGAATATGCCAACGTGTTCGCAACCGCCAAACTGTTCGTGCCGATCATCGTCATCGCGCTGATCGGCGTCGTGCTCACCGAACTTATCATGTGGATCGAGCGCCGCCTGTCGCGATGGCGAACGCTGGAGCGCGAGCGATATTGAGTGCCGGCAGCCTAAGAGCGCGCCGCGGCGATCAGTGCAAACAATCGGGCGGGCGTCACCGGATACTCGCCGATCGTGACACCGAACGGCGACAGTGCATTCTCGACCGCAGCAACGATCGCGCCGGCAGCGGGGACGCAACCGGATTCGCCGACGCCTTTGACCCCGAGCGGATTGAGGGGCGAGGGACATTCGAGAAAGTGCACTTCGATTTTCGGCACCTCGGTCGCACTGGCGAGCAGATAATCGGCGAACGTGGTGGTCAGCGGTTGCGCGCCCGCGTCGTACCCCATCCATTCATAAAGCGTGTTGCCGATCCCGTGCACGGTGCCGCCGACCAGCTGGCCTTCGACGATCATCGGATTGATCAAGCGGCCGCTGTCGTTGACGACGACATAGCGCAGAATGCGGACGCTGCCGGTTTCAGCGTCGACCTCCACCTCGACCGCATGGCACCCCATGCCGTAGGTTAGCGCATTGGGCAGGAACGACTGCAGGCTTTCCAACCCCGGCTCGAAGTGCCCCGGCATCGCATAGCCGGGCACGCCGGAGACCGCTTCGGCGACCTCACGCAGCGTCATGCCGCTGCCCGGAGCGCCGACAACTTCGACGCGGCCGTCACGCAATTCGAGGTCCTCAACTCCGGTTTCGAGGAGATGCGCGGCAACGCTGAGCACCTTCTCGCGCACGGCGACCGCCGCCATATGCACGGCGGAGCCGGCGGTCACGGTCTGCCGGCTGGCAAAGCCGCCCTGCCCGTACGGAATGATGGCGGTGTCGCCGGCCATCACCGTCACGGTATTGGCAGGAACGACGAACTGCTCGGCGCATATCTGTGCAAGCGCAGTCTTGATGCCCTGCCCCATCGGCATGGCGCCTGTATAGACCGAGATGCGGCCCGAGCGGCCAATCCGCACGATGCCGGACTCGAATGGTCCGCGCCCCGTCCCCTTCACGCCATTGCCGACGCCGATGCCGAGATGGCGATTGTGTTCGCGCGCGCGGCCTTGGCGCTCGGGAAATCCAGCGTAGTCGATGGCCTTGAGCGCCATATCGAGGCAGCGCGGAAAATCGCCGCTGTCGAGCGCGACCGGCGAACCGGAGCGGGTTTTCAGCGGCGAGACATAGGGCATTTTCTCCACCGGCACGAGATTGCGCCGCCGCACCTCGGTACGATCGAGCCCGAGCACATGTGCAATCCGATCGAGCACGCGCTCCATGGCGAACGCGGCTTCCGGATAGCCGGCGCCCCGCACCGGCATGGTGGCGACCTTGTTGGTCTCGACCACGAGCACGCGCAGATCGTAGGCCGGCACGATGTAGGGGCCCGGCACACCGGTCGATGCGTTGTAGGGCAGATTGAGCCCCTGCGGCGTGTAGGCGCCTTGATCGTGAATCAATTCACCGCGGAGGCCGAGCACCCGGCCTTCAGCGTCGCAGGCCGCCTCGAGATCCCAATATTGTTCGCGCTCCTGCACGGCGGCCAGAAAATGCTCGCGCCGGTCTTCGACCCATTTGATCGGCCGCCGCAGCCGCAGAGAGGCGGCCGAGAGCACGACTTCCTCGGGATACATGACGAACTTGGCGCCGAACCCGCCGCCCACATCCGGCGCCACGACGCGAATCTGGTTTTCGTCGCGCTGCAGGAGCCGCATCAGGAACGCCCGCACCTCGTGCGCGAGTTGCGTCGATGACCACAATGTCAGCCGGTCTTCGTTGACGTCGTAGACCGCGACAGCGCCGCGGCCTTCGATCGAATGCGCGCCGCCGCGGTGCTGCTTAAGGCTGACGCGCGCGCGATGCGGCGCACGCGCGAAAGCCCCTGCGATATCACCGTAGGATTGGTGGAATTCGATCAGGAGGTTGCTGGCTTTGCGGCGATGCGCGAGTGGTGCGCCGGGACGCAGCGCATCGCGGCAATCGGATACGGCCGGCAGCGGCTCATAATCGACGGCGACCGTAGCGGCCGCATCCTCCGCAATAGCGCGCGTTTGCGCGATCACGACGGCCACCGCTTCACCCACATAGGCGACTTCGTCCTTGGCGAGAACCAGCGGCGCCACATCGGACGGCAATTGGTCGGTGCGAAATTGCAGCGGCAGCCGCTCGCTCGTCAGCATCGGTGCAAGGTCGGCAAGCGCAAACACGGCGTGAACGCCCGGCAACCGGCGCGCCGCATCGGCATCGACATGACGAATGAGCCGCATGGGCGTGCGGACTGCGGACAAAGGCCGCTTCGAGCATGCCGGCGAATTTGAGATCGTCGACAAAACGGCCGCGACCGCGCACGAGCGGCTCGTCTTCGAGCCGCAGCACGGGTTTGCCGATGGTGTGAGTGTCTGCCACGTCAGGCCGATCTTCGCCCGGGATCAGTCAGGATGCGGCACACTAGGACTGAAGCCATTGTTCAAAGCGCCGGGCCACGGTGGCCTGATTGTCCGCCCACCACTGAAAATTGATCAGGTGAGCGAGTTTTTCGTTGTCCGGATAGGACGGCATCAGCTTGGCGATCTTGTCATCGAGCAGCGGAATGGCTTTCGGATTCTGCGGCGCATAATAGAGCAGCCGCGCGAACACCGCCTGATATTCGGCCCGTCCGACGATGTCGAGAAATTTCATTCCGCCGATCGGATTGGGACATCCGGTCGGAACGATCCAGCCCTCGCCGTGGCCTGAATAGGTTGCCTCGTTCCAAACAAACGCAAACGGTGCCTTGTGGTCCAGAATCGACTGCGAGGCTCGACCGTTGGTCATGTGAATGAGATCGACTTCCTCCTGCTCCATCAACTGCTGCGCCTGCGAGTTGTCCGACCACCACGTCTTGACGTGCGGCTTGATGCGATCGAGGCTGCGAAACGCGCGATCGACGTCGATCGGATAGAATTCCGAATCTTTCACACCGTCGGCCTTGACGGCCGCTTCGATCGTCCACAACGGATCGCGCCGCAGCGAACGGCGGCCGGGAAACTTTTCCACATTCCAGAAGTCGGCCCAAGAATTGGGATGCGGTTCGCCGGGCCATTTCTTGGTGCTATAGCAGACGTTCATCGATTGCGAAGCGCCGCCGATCACATTCGGCCGCTGCAACTGCACATCGGAAAGCTGCGACTTATCGATCAGGCTCCAATCGAGCGGCGTAATCATGCCGATGCGCTCGGCGACGATGACTTCCATCCCCGAGACGGTCACCGCGTCGATCTGCTGAGCGTGCGCCTCGTGCATGGCGCGCATTTTGGCGAAATTGTACGGCTCCTGATATTGCACCGGAATGCCGGTCTTTTTGGTGAATGGCTCGCCAAATGCCTTCATAATCGCCTGCTTCCAGGCGCCCCCATAGGTGTAATAGGTCATCGGCTTTTCCTCGGCCTGCGCGGAAAGCAGGGCAAGAGGTGAAAGCAATGCCGATCCGGCGGCCACTTTGCCCAGTACACGAATAAATTCGCGCCGAGGCAGGCCGCTAGTCTCCATCAGCACATCGCGCAGAAGCGAACAGGCCAGATCGACGTCACTATCGTGCAAATCACTCATCGCGAGTCTCCCTTCTGTTCGCCGTGCGGCAGTATTCCTACGCCGCAGTCAATCCTAGATGATGATCCAACTCAACCGAAGCGGATCATCCTGATCCCGAATTTGGAACGACCTATCTGCTCGGCATTTATGTCTTGCTTGCACGTGGTTTCGACCGCGGCCCCATCGGCTCAGGCTGGAACGGACCGTCACGCAATTCGAGATAGGCCTTGAGACCTTTCGTGCGTTGCGCCTCAAACAGCCTTTCGCGGTCTTCGTTGTGGGATGAATGGACGAGCGCGCTCAGCGCGCCTTCCAGCAGCAGCGCGGAATGAACACCGCCGGCCAGCGCCCCCTGCATGGCGATCGCCTTGTTGAGCCGGATCGACGGTTCGGGAACGAGCGCGATGCGCTTGGCGAGCGCGCGCGAGCGTGGCATCAGTTCATCGTGCGGCACCACCTCGTTCACCATGCCGATGCGCAACGCTTCCTGCGCGTCGAAGTGATCGCCGGTCAGCGCCCACCGGTTCGCCGCCTTCCACCCGCACAATGCCGTGAACAGGTAGCTCGAATTGGAGAC
Organism: uncultured Alphaproteobacteria bacterium; assembly: GCA_963759705.1. Classification (GTDB taxonomy): domain Bacteria; phylum Pseudomonadota; class Alphaproteobacteria; order Rhizobiales; family Xanthobacteraceae; genus BOG-931. The sequence continues at coordinate 348,346 of CAVXAK010000017.1, read as the reverse complement.
GTGGCGGACTTCCGGCTGCGCGAACACCGCCTTGTCGGACGCGATCGTGATATCGGCGGCGAGCTGGTACCAAAATCCGCCGCCCATGGCCCAACCGTTGACCGCGGCGATGACCGGCTTGCCGAGCATCCACATGTGCGTCCAATTGTTGACCCGGCTGCCATCGTGGCGCTGCCAGTGTTCGATGTATTCGGCGTGCGACTTGCCCTGCGGATCAGAGTGCCGCACGCCCGACGCCGGCGCGGCCGCCTGGTCGTAGCCGGCACAAAAGCCTGGGCCGTTTCCGGTCAAGATAATCGCGCGGACGTTGCGATCGGCATCGGCCTCGTCGAGGGCGCGATGAATTTCCGCTTCGAGATTTCGCGACAGCGCGTTCATGCGGTCGGGCCGATTGAGGGTAACGGTCGCGACCTTGTCCTCGACGCTGTAAAGCAAGTCCTGATAGCTCATTTTTTGTCCTTTCTGTTGGCCGCCTCGCATGAGCTACGAGGCGGCGTGTGCAGCAATGTCTGCTGCATTTTCCCGAGACGTTTCCACGGCAATATCGACAGCAACGACGCCTTGGCCTGGCGCCTTGACGATAATCGGATTGAGATCGAGCGAACGAAACCGGCCGCGCATGGGCGACGGCGAATTCCCCGAGACGAACCAGCATGTCGGCGAGTGCTTCGACATCACCGCCCGGACGGCCACGTGCGCCGGTGAGAATTTTCGCACTTTTGATGCCATGGATCATGGCCAGCGGCATCATCGTGCGACAGGGGCGCCATTTCGGTCCTCACGTCGCTGAAGATTTCAACGAAAACGCCGCCAAGACCAAAGCAGATCGCGGGCCCCAGAAGCGGGTCGTCGATCACGCCCGCATAAGCTTCGGCGACGCCGCCGACCATCGGCTGAACCAGCACGTCGAGCCGTCTTGAATCCCGCGTTGCGCGCGTTGTGAATAACCGAACGATAGGCCTCCGCGACCGCCGAGGCGTCCGCGCAGCCAAGGCGCACGCAACCGACATCGCTCTTATGCAGAAGGCCCGGCAGTCTCGGCCTTGATCGCGACCGGCACGCCATAGCGGTGCTGTAGCGCGACGGCTTCGTCCTCTGAGCGCGCGAGCGCAGCATCGACGATCGCAACGCCGCAAGCCGTCAGCGCTTTGCGCAAGCTCAGGAAATCCGAATCCATGGCACCGATCTTCGCATCGCCGGGCGACCGCGGCGTCGCGCCTTGTCCCTGTCGCGGCGCGCAACCAGTAATCGCGGCGCATGGGCAAGTACCGCAGCGCCTGCATCGTGTTGGTCGTCCCGAGCAGAACGGGTACGCCTGCGGCATGGAGTGTGCCGATCATCTCGGAATCAAGCGGGCCGCCAAGCGGCGTGTACTGAAAAGCCACAAAGGTGCGTCCGGAGGCGCGCGCCGCGGTGGCAATGCCGGTGCCGAGACGCCGCATGCTTTCGTTGCCGCCCGCGCGCACGCTGACGCTTGCGGCGATGACCGGACGACGCCTTTCGGCAACGAGAGCGTCGAAGATTTTCGGCAGCAGCGTCGCGTCGTCGTACATCGCGCCGGTGCCATCGATCGGATTGGTCACGCTGCCGAATTCCGGCTGAACCGCGCGCAGCCGCTCCTTCGTCGCCGGCTCGAATTCCGCGAGCGGCAGGCCTGCCGCATCGAGAACGTCGGTCGCGATCGCCGCACCGCCGCCGCTGCCGGAAACGACCACGACGTCATCCGCAATGGTTTCGTCGAGCGGCGCCGTGGCGAACAGCGCAATGGTTTCGACGAACACATCGAAATTCGTCACTTGCACAATGCCGCATCGGCGCAAGAACGCGGCAAGCACCTCGGCATTGCCGGCCAGCGCGCCCGTATGCGAGCGGATCATCGCCTGGCCGGCGGCCGATCGCCCAGCTTGATAGAGCAACAGAGATTTTCGCTGCGCGTGCGCTTTGCGTGCCAGAGCGGCGAGCTTTTGCGGATTCTTCAGTCCCTCGACGACGATCGCGATAACGTCGACGTCCGGATCATCGACGAAATACGCGACGAAATCTTCGATCGTGGCGCCTAGTTGATTGCCGCACGACACGAAATAGCCGAAGCCGAGTTCGCGGTCCGCCATCAGCGGCGTAAAGGCGCTGGCGCCGAGGCCGCCGCTTTGCGACACGATCGCGACGGAGCCCACGCGCAACGGACGCGGGATCGGTCCGCTGAAGGCCGCCACGTTGGATTTGAGATTGATGAGCCCGAAACAATTCGGGCCGCAGATGCACATGCCCTTCGCGGCAAGCGATTGCAGGCGCAACGCGCGAGCTTCGCCGTGGCCGCCTTCGCCAAAACCCGCTGCAAGCACGACAGCCGCAGGAATGCCTTTGGCGTGAGCTTGATCGAGCACGTCGCATGCCGCGTCCGCGCCGACCGCGACGACGATGCAGTCCACGCTCTCCGGAAGGTCGGCGACGCTGGCGAAGCATTTGTAGCCGAGCACGTCGTCGTAGCGCGGGTTGACCGCAAAGATGTCGCCTTTGAATCCACAGTCGCGGAGATTGGCGACGACACCCGTGCCGCGCCCCCTTTTTTGCGATGCCCCAACCACCGCGATGGCGCGAGGCTCGAGCAGCGCCTTCATCGGCTCCATGGTGATATACCGCAGCGCTGCCAAATTCTGTTCGCCGGCGCCATGACCAGTTGCGATCTGATCACGACTGAAGCCAAAGCTGGAAGCGCCGCTGCATTGCCGGCAGGTTGTCGGCCCACCAATCGAAGTTGACGATGTGGGAGACCTTCAGGTTTTCCGGATAGGTCGGCAAAAGCTTTGCGATCTCGGGCTCGATCAGATCGTAGGCCTTGGGATTCTGCGGTCCGTAATACATCAGCCGCGCGAAAATCGCCTCGTATTCGGGCCGGCCGACGAAGTCGAGAAACTTCATGGCGCCTTGCGGGTTCGGACAGCCGACCGGCGCAATCCAGCCTTGCACGCCGCTTTCGCAGATGGCCTCGTTCCATACGATCTCGAAGGGCGCGTGATGATCGCGGATCGATTCGGTGGCTCGGCCGTTCATCATCGCGATGAGATCGATCTCTTCCTGCTCCATCAATTGCTGACTGAGCGAATTGTCGGAATACCACGTCCTCACGTGCGGCTTGATGCGGTCGAGGCTGCGGAACGCCCGATCGACGTCAAGCGGATAGAACTCACTGTCTTTGACGCCGTCTGCCTTCAAGGCGGCTTCGATGGTCCATAGCTCTTCGGTCCGCAGCATCCGCCGGCCGGGGAAGCGCTCGATGTTCCAGAAATCCGCCCATGATTTCGGATGATCGTCGCCCGGCCATTTTTTCTTGTTGTAGCAGATCACATACGACAGCGTGTGGGCGCCAATGGCGTTGCCGTGACGAAGCTGGCGCGGATCGAGCACCGAGCGATCGATGACATTAAAATCGAGCGGCATGATCATGTTCATGCGCTCGGCCTGAAAAATCTCCTCGCCCTGGACCGAAACGACGTCGACCTGCATGGCGTGCGCTTCGTGCATGGCGCGCAGCTTGCCGAACGTGTAAGGGTCCTGGTACGCCATCGCGATGCCGGTCTTCTGCGTAAACGGCTCGCCGAACGCTTTCATCGCCGCTTTCTTCCAAACGCCGCCGAACACGAAGGCCGTCACCGGCAAATCGGCCGCGGCAGCGTGTCTCGCCGCCTCCCGGAAGCGCCGACAACGTCGCGCCAGCGAAGGCCGCTCCCAGCGCTTTGATGAAATCGCGCCGGCCGAGGCCTCGTGTCTCGTTCAAGACTTGGCGCAAACGGGCGCAGGTTTCGTCAACGTTGCGTTCACTGAGGGTCATCGTCGTTTTCTCCTGCATTTCACGCGCTGCGCCGTCGCGTCAGCGCTTGCGACGCCGCCACACTCGCGAAGGTCAATATTGCCAGTCCGATCAAGATCGCCGATGCGGCCGCGATGGTCGGGTCCGACGTCGCCTGCACGCCCGACCAGATCTTGACCGCGACAGGCTTGCCGACCCCGCCGAGCACGAACGTCGCGATGAGCAATTCGTGCGCCGAGTGCACGAAAGCGAGGATCGCGCCGATGAGGATGCCCGGCGCTATAATCGGCAGTGTAATGCGGATGACGGCCCACAATGGCGACGCGCCGTGAATGATCGCGGCGCGTTCGAGATTGCGGTCGGCGCTGCGCAGGCTTGCAGCCGTGTTGATGACCACAAACGGCATGCCGCTGACGGCATGCGCACACGCCAATCCGAAGATCGTATTGACCAACCCAAGCGGGACGAAAAACAAATAAGTGGAGATTGCAGTGACGATTGGCGGCGTCACCAGCGCACACAGAATGAGGGCGCTCAGCAACGCCTTCGCGGGAATGACGTATCGAACCAACGCAAAAGCGGCAGGCACACCCAGCAGCGTCGCCAGCAGCGCGGTGAGGCATCCAACCTTCAGCGTTACGAAAAGTGCGCTGACCCATTCCGGGTCGCCGGCGATCGCTTGGTACCAACGCAGCGAAAAGCCGGGGGGCGGAAACACCAGAAAATTTCCGGAACTGAATGAAATGGCCAGCACCACGATCACAGGGAATATCAGATAGAGCACGATGGCCGTCACAGCCGTACCAAGTACGACGCGTCCTACGGTAATGCTCATGTATCGGAGCCTCCCCACAGGCGATCGAGACTGAAGTAGCGATTGTAGATCGCGGCGATGAGCGTGGTGATCAGGAGTAGAACGAAACCGGCCGCACTTGCCTGATCCCAATCCAGCAACTGGCTCGCTTCGACCATGATCGTTTGTGCGATCATGGTCTCGCGCGGGCTGCCCAGCAGCGCCGGTGTCACGTAGAATCCGAGCGACAAAACGAAGACGAGCAGACCCGCTCCGTAAACACCGGGCAGACTCAAGGGGAAAAACACGTGGCGGAAAGCCTGCCAGCCGCTGGCGCCATGGATTTTCGCCGCTGCGATCAACGTCCGGTCGATGCGCAGCATCGCGCCAAACAGCGTCACGGTTGTCAGTGGCAGCAAGATCTGCACCATCGCAACGAGAACGCTGAACGGTGTGTAGAGGAGTTGCAGCGGCTCACGCACGATGGCGAGCGCGATCAGGAGCTTGTTGACCAGGCCGTGGTCACCGAGCAGGATCAGCCAGGAAAAGCTGCGCACGATGATGTCGACCCAATAGGGGATGAAAACGAACATCAGGATCAGCGCCCGCAGTTTGCCGCCGCTCACCGTCAGCGCATAAGCCACCGGATAGGCGAGAACGAGCGCGAGGATGGTCGCGATCGTCGCCGTCTTCACGGTGGTCAGCATGACCTTGGCGTAGAGAGGCGATGTAAACAGCGCCGCATAGGCCGCAAACGAAAAGCCTTGCCCGGCAAGGCTTCGCCAGCACATCAGCGCGAGCGGCAGTAAAAAGAAGAATGCGATCCAGATCAGACACGGAGCCAGCAGCAGCGCCGGCGTGAAGCGAGCAAGCGGCAGCGTCGACCATCGCGGCAGTGCCGTATCTTGCTGCGCAATCGCCGTCATAACGCAGCGCTCGCAGTCACCGGGGGATCGTCGCTTGTTGTCGGCAAGAGCCGTGCGGCCCCGGCCGCCCACGACAACGATACTTTACGGCCAACGTCGAAGTTACCGCCTTGCTCACGCGGGACCTTGATCTTCAGAATATCGTCGCCGACCGCGACATTGAGCTTGAAAACGTCGCCGTGATAGGTGTGCTCCGTCACGATTCCGTTCAGTTGTTGCCGCTCGTCGGTTTGCAGCGCGCCCGTTGCTTGCACCGTCATATCCTCAGGGCGAATAAGGACGAAGACACGCTCGCCATTCGAAGGCGAAAAACGCGCCGACACGCCGCGAACGACGGCGCCATTGCCGATCTTCACCGCAAAGCCATCGCCGCCGGCCTCGATGATCGTCGCCGGAATGAGATTCAAGTCGCCGAGAAAGTCCGCAACAAAGGCACTCGCAGGGGCCTCATAGAGCGCACGCGGCGTGCCGATCTGCGCGATGCGGGCGCGATGCATCACCACGACAAGGTCCGACATGGTCAGCGCCTCGGATTGATCGTGGGTGACGTAGACGACCGTCGTCCCAACGCTGCGATGAATATGCTTGATCTCGGCCTGCATCTGCTCGCGCAACTTCTTGTCGAGCGCGCCGAGGGGCTCATCCATCAAGAGCAGCCGCGGCCGCGACACCAGCGCCCGCGCCATGGCCACGCGCTGCTGCTGACCACCGGACAACTGCCGCGGATAACGCTCACCAAGCTGGCCAAGCTGCACCAGCGCCAGCATCTCCGTGATCCGCTCACGCGCTCCGCTCGCGCGTGAGCTTGGCGCGCATGCGCAGCGGAAAGGCGACATTTTCCGCAACCGTCATATGCGGAAAGAGCGAATAGGATTGAAACACCATGCCAATGTTGCGCTTGTGGGGCGGCACGTCGGCAACCGAACGCTCGTCGATGAGGATGTCGCCCTTATCCGGCGCGAGGAAACCGGCGATCAGATTGAGGGTCGTGGTCTTGCCCGAGCCGCTCGGCCCCAAGAGCGAAACAAAAGCGCCTGCGGGAACATCGAGAGAGACGTCGTCGACCGCTGGCGCCGTGCCGAAGGACTTGCTCAGTTGGCGTAGCCGGACCTGCGCTCCGCTGCTCGTGACGGTGACGGCGGATTGGTCCATACGCGGCGGCATCCCCGCAAATCGGAAGGCAAAACCGGCAGAACGCAAATGATCCGCCCGCTACGGCGAAAAATCAATTGCGGCCGGCCCGAAAGTGTCGGCGAGTTTCGCCAATCCGCTGGGCATGTCCATCGCCCGCGAATGCTGATACGTTGACGATTACGCTTTGAGGTTGCGACAACGCACCCGATCCATGGTCGGAGGAAGCCATGCCGAAGCCTGCGCCACGAACTGGCAAAAACGGAAAAAAGAATCCGCGCGTCAGTGAACTGCCCAAAATCACGGTCCAGACCGACACGCGCGATATCCTGGCCCACGCCGCCAAGGAAGCCCGCCTCGACGATTATTTCATCGTCGATGTCGATGCCCATGTTACCGAGACGGCATTCTGGTCGGAAGTCGTTGACCGCATGGACAGCGACGTTTACCAGCAGATGGCGCGCGCCTTTAAGGACCGCGGCGGTTCGCCGCCCGGCCTTCTCAATGCAACGCCCGGCATGTTGCAGCAGGACGTGTTCGGCCGCATCCCGCACCAGCAGCGCCTTGGCGAAGCCGTTCCGGGCGGTCGAACCCACGCCCAGGTCACGCTAGTGCAACGCGCCATGGACTCGATGGGTATCGACTACATGGTCGTGTTCCCGACTCCGATGCTGGTGCTCGGCATGCATCCGCAGGCAGACACGGAGGTGATGATCGGCAACGCGTTCAACCGCTGGCTGGCCGAAGAGATCCTGCCGCAGGACAACCGCATCAAGGCGATGCTTTACCTGCCGTTCAATCACCCCGAAGCCTGCGCCAAGGTGGTGGAGCGATTTGCCGATACGCCGGGAGTCATCGGCTTTACCGTCACCTCGACGCGCTACCGGCCGGTGCACGACGACAGCTACATGCGGCTCTATGCGCTGATCCAGGAGACCGGCAAGCCGCTCGGTTTCCATTCCGGATTCCACTGGGGCGATCAATCGATGCAGCAATGCAACCGATTCATCTCCATGCACGCAATCTCGTTCGTGTACTTCAACCTGATCCATCTCACCAACTGGCTCGTGAACGGACTGCCGGAGCGCTTTCCGAAGCTAAAAGTGATCTGGATCGAGAGCGGGCTCGCGTGGGCGCCGTTCCTGATGCAGCGCCTCGATTCCGAATACATGATGCGCTCGTCGGAAGCGCCTTTGCTCAAGCGGCGGCCGAGCGAGTACATCGCCGACATGTATTTCACCAGCCAGCCGCTCGAGCGCTCGAACATGAAGCTTACTGAAGCGACCTTCGAGGCGATCAAGGCCGACACGCAGCTTCTGTTCGCGTCGGACTGGCCGCATTGGGATTTCGACCTGCCGAGTTCGATCACGACGCTGCCGTTCCTGAGCGAACAGGCCAAGCGCAATATTTTGGGCCTTAACGCGGCTCGTCTCTTCGATCTGCCGGTCCCTGCTCAGAAACAAACGAAGACGTCGCCGGCGCGGCGCGAGCCGGTGCCGGCATGACCGCAGCCAAGAGCGCCGGCTCCAAGAGCACCTCCATGTCGAGAAAACCGCAACGCCAATCGGCGAAGCCCGCAAAACCTCAAGCGCGAGCGCATGCGGAGGATTTTTCATCGCTCGCCCATACGGCGCTCGCGCGCGGCGAGCCGGATGCGGTGCCGGACAAATTGCTGCAAGACGTTCTTGCTGCCGCCGTGAGAATCTACGCGGCGAAAGTTGAACGGCGTGGCGGCGAGGTAAAACCATTCGAGGACGGTGCGATTACGGCGACAGAAACGGTCGTCGCCGCATGCGCCATGATCCGCGCCGCCGATCTCAATCTCTTCGACGTGGCGATGTGGTTTCATCGCCCGGCGCCGTTGGAAACGCGGGAATCGCCATGAGTGACATCGATGAAATTCCGGTCGCCAAGCTCGCCGATGTGCCCGACGGCGACTACAGGATCTATGCTCTCGACGCCGTGGAAGTCGGCATCTTCCGCCAAGGCGACAAGGTGATCGCGTACGAGAACGTGTGTCCGCACGCCGGTGGACCCGTCTGCCAAGGCAAGATTTTCAATCAAGTCGAAGAGGTGCTTACCCCCGACAAGAAAAGCGCGGGCCTACGCTTCGGCAAGCAGCGCAATATTGTCTGCCCCTGGCACGGCTACGAATTCGATCTCGAAACCGGCTGTCATCCCGGCGACGCTTCGGTGCGGCTGACGCCGATCAAAGTGGCTGTTCGCAACGGTCAGATTTACGTCAGCGTCGCCGGCTGATCAGACGAGTTGCCCCTCGCTGAGCGGGATATCGCGCATCGTACTCGGCGCGAACAGCTCCTCGATCTTGAGACGCCGCGGCGTCAATCCGTGCTCGTGAGTATATTGCAGCAAGGCCTCGATCGACGGCCGGTTTGCCTCGATACCATAGGGGTACCAATCCTTACCGATGATCGCCTGCTCCTCTTCGATCAAAGGCTGCAGCCAGGCAAATGACGCTTTGGGCGAACCGCCTTCGACGACCAGGCTGAAAGCGTAATCCTTGGCGCGGCACAGCGCCTTGTAGAGGCTCATCGCCACCCAGGGATCGCGCTCGTACACGTCGCGGCGGATCACCACCGTGTGCATGATCGGATAGATTTTGGTGCGCCGATAATAATCCTGCTCGAGCTCGCGGTAGTTCGGAAACAGCCGCTTCACGTTCGGCGCACCGCGGCGGAACGAGAGCGGATTGTTCGCGGTCATCAGAAAGTCGAGCTCGCCGCGTTCCAGCAGATCGCCAAGTTCGGTGCCCGGAGGCGCCTGAGTGAGGCGGACGTCCGGCGGCAAGCCGTGCTTCAGGCGATCGGCGCGACCCTGCACCCATTCGATATCGGACGGTTTGACGCCATATTCGTGCTCGAGCAGGCCGCGCATATAGACCGCCGCCGTCATGCTGTATTCGGGCACGCCGCCACGCTTGCCCTTGAGATCACTCGGCTTCGAAATTCCCTTATCCGTGTTGATAAAGAAATAGCCGTGACGAAACACGCGCGACGGAAAGACCGGGATCGCCACGAATGGCGCGAGGCCGCTGCCGACGAGGGTCGTATAGTTCGACAGCGACATCTCGGAAGCGTCGAACTCCTTGTATTGCAGCATGCGCCAAAAGATCTCCGCCGGCTGCAAGGCCACGTAGTTGATTTCGATGCCCTCGGGCCTGATTGTGCCGTCGCGCAGAGCCTGTGTGCGATCGTAGGGTCCACACGCAAACGACAAACGCAGATTGGCCATAACTCTCCCCGTCAATGTCCCCGCCACCCGCCTTGGCTGAGGGCGGCAAACTTCCGCGGAGCTGCGACACTGTCAAGCGCTGGCATGCGCCGGCTGCATGCCATACGCTCGACGGTGCGCTCACAACCGTGGGCGCGCGGAAAGCGGACAGGAGGAGTTGGGCGTGAACCTCTCGGATCGGCGCGCGGCGATCACGCGCCGCATGACCGAAGAAGCCGTCGATATTCTCATTGCGGCATCGAGCGGCTTTCGGCCGTTTGATGTCTGTGATCCGGTGATGTTCCTGAGCGGCTACCAGTCGCTCGGCGAAAGTCTGTTCATTCTCACACGCGATGGCGAAGCCACATTGATCATCAGCCCGGCGTGGGATCTTGAGCGCGTCACGGCACACACGAATGGCGTCAGCGCGATGGCGGCCGATAACGTCGCAAAGGAGCTGGCCCGGCTGATCCCCCGCTCCGGAAATCGGAAAATCGCAACAGCCGGACTCAGCCGGATATCGCCGCAATTTGCCGATCGTGTCGGCGCGATCGCCGGCTCACAGGCGCGCACATTCGACGCTCCGCTCTATGCCGCGTGCGGACGAAAGACCGACGCCGAGATCGCAAACGCCCGCAAGGCGACATGGATCGCCGAGCGCGGATTTGAACGTCTTGTCGAAGTTGCGCGGCCTGGGATGCGCGAATGCGATCTCGCCGTCGAACTGAACCTCACCATGAAAGCGCTCGGCGCCGATGATAACTTCATGATGCTGAGCGCCGCACCCCACGCGCGCGGCATCATGCCATCGAGCACGCGACCGATGCAGCGCGGCGACATCATCCTCGCCGAGTTCACGCCTGGCGTCGCCGGACAGTTCATCCAAACCTGCCGGACCACTGTCCTTGGCCCGCCGAGCGCCGAGCTTGAGGAAAAGTACGCCCTCGTTGTCGACGCCATGTGGTCCGGCATCAAGACCGTGCGGCCGGGAGCGCGCGTCGCCGACGTCTGCCGCGGCGTCGATCGTGTCCTTGAGCAAAACGGATTTGCCGAGTACTGCCTTCCGCCGCATATTCGCCGGCGCGGGCACGGGTTTGGGCTCGGTTCGACATGGCCCGGCGACATCGCCCGCGACAACGAGATCATCCTCGAAGCGGACGAGCTTTTCGTCGTGCATCCGAACCAATATCTGCCCGGTCCGGGCTACATGCTGTGCGGCGAACCGGTCCGTGTGACGACCGACGGCGTCGAAGTGTTGAGCAAAGTCACCGCGTCGCTTGCCGTCATCGATTGCTGAGACGAACGCGTGCGCATGCTCGAAACCGCTCTGCTGACCGGCCCTTATGACTGGGATGCGACGCTCCTGCCGCGCGCCGAGTTCGAGGCCCGCATCGACAAGGTTCGGGCGCTGCTGCACGAACGCGATCTTGCCGGCCTCTTCGTCGGCGGCACCAGCCCAGAGCACGGCGCGCTGAGCTATATGACCGGCTTCGTGCCGAAGCTCGGTCCCGCACTCGCGTTCATTCCGAGCAAGGGCGAAATCCGCATCGCCTTCTCGGGCGGACCGCCGATGCTGCCGTCGGCGCAGCGCCTGACATTTGTAACCGATGTCCGCGCCTTGCGCGGCGTCGAGCAGGACGCAAAATCCTGGCTAAGCGAAGCCGCGGGCGCGCGGTTCGCGCTTTGGGGAGACTACGCGATCACCAGCGACGTGCGCCGCGCTCTCGATCGCGCCGCGCCATCGCCGCTCACTGTGCTCGATAACGAGCTTGACGCGCTGCGGCGCCGCAAAACGGAGCGCGAGCGATCCCTCATCGCGCGTGCGTGCGATATTCTCCGCGATACGGTTCAGACATTTCGCACCGCCATTGCAAAAGGCACCGGCACACGCTCCGCGGCGCTCGCCGCCGAGCGCGCCGCGTATGCCGCAGATGCCCAGGACTTTCGGATTCTCGTGAGCGTGCATAACGGCGGCATGCCGCGAGCCGCTCGAAGGAACGGACGACCCGCACCCTGATCCCCTGCTCGCCTGTATCGCCGTACGCTTCGCCGGCTATTGGGCCGAGGGCCTGCTTACGATTGCGTCGATGCAGACGACAGCATTCACGAACGCCGAGGCTGCCCTTGCCGCCATATTGCACAAAGTCCGGCCGGGCGCCGCGTCGCCTGCGTTGGCCGAAACGGCTCGCGCGGCGGCGGCGGGCTTTGACACGCATCCGTTCGTCGCCGCGAGCCTGGGCAATGGTATCGGTCTGTCGCGCGAAGAGGCGCCGTTTCTCGGCGCGGACTCTCCTTCGACACTGCAGGAAGGAGACATCTGCATAGTGCGCGTCGGCGCCCAGGGCGGTCCTGCGAACGCCGCCATCGTCTCGGCCTTGGTCAATGTCGGAACAACGGGCGCCGATGTGCTATGGCGTTACGCAGACTAAGCGCTTTCGCGAAGCATTTCGGCGCTCAGCTTTTCCGCCACCATGATGGTCGGAATATTGGTGTTTTATTGAACAACGGCGCCGCATGCTTTACTGGATCATCGGCTTGCGCAAGCCGCGACAGGTGCCCCCGACAGGCAGCAGCACGGTGCTCCCATGACCGGCCAAAAAATACTCAACGGCGTGATCGCCGCGGTCGCCACCGCGATTGACGAGAAGAATGAGCCCGATTGTGCGCGTTCGATCGCGCTGGCGCGTTTTCTTCTCGACAATGGCTGCGACGGGCTCAATGTGCTCGGCACCACCGGCGAGGCGACCTCCTTTTCGCTCGATCAGCGCCGGCGCGTCATGACCGGCTATGCGCAAAGCGGGCTGCCGCTGGATCGCATGATGGTCGGCACCGGCGCCGCAGCGCTCGCCGACGCTGTCGCGCTGACGAAACACGCAGCCGAACTCGGCTTTGCCGGAGCGCTGGTTCTCCCGCCCTTCTACTATAAGGGCGTACCCGACGACGGGCTTTACGCCGGGATCGACGCCGTTCTGAACGCGACGGCAGCACGCCCGATTCCGATCTACCTTTATCATTATCCGGCGCTGTCGGGTTTGCCTTGGCACGTCGCATTGATCCGACGCCTGCTCGAAACCTTCGGCGAGCGCATCGTCGGCCTCAAGGATTCTTCCGGAGATATGGCGTTCGCGCGGGAGGCGGCGGCCATTATGCCGCGCTTCAAGGTCTTTCCCTCGACCGAAGCGGCGTTGCCGCAGGCACGGTCTGGGCCGTTCGCCGGCTGTATCTCTGCGACAGCCAATCTCAACGCCGACCTCTGCGCCCAAGCCTATCGGTCCGGCGACGCGGCAGCGCTGGCGCAAGCGGTGGCGATCCGCAATCTGTTCGACGGCAAGCCGCTGGTCGCGGGGGTAAAGGCGCTGCTCGCTCATATCCATGATGAACCCCAATGGGCGCGGGTCGAGCCGCCGCTATCGCCCTTCCCGGAGGCCGATCGGACGGCCGTTATCGCTGGTTACGAGGCCGTGCGGGCCAAACGGGTCGCCTGAGCGACGGGATTCCGGTCCACTGCCGTTGACGGCGGCGGCCTGCGCCCGTATAAGCGCCGCCCAAGGTGGCAAGCTCGGCTTGCGCACATCCATCACATCAATCGTTTCATTAGGTTTCTCGTCGATCGAACCATGGCCAATACCAAGTCCGCCAAAAAGGCAGCCCGCCAAATCGCCCGCCGCACCGTGATCAACAAGTCGCGGCGGTCTCGTGTGCGCACTGCCACGCGTAAAGTCGAAGAGGCGATTTCGTCCGGCGACCGCAAAGCTGCACTCGCGGCCATGTCCGAAGCCGAGCCCGCGATCATTCGCGCTGCACAAAAAGGTATCGTGCACCGCAATGCCGCGCGCCGTAAAGTTTCGCGGCTGGCTCATCGCATTGCGAAGCTTGAGAAATAGCTATTCGGCTAAGCAATCCGGCGCGGTCGCGCTCCTCCACCGTTCGATCAAGCGCATTTTATCCGCAGTCGCCGGCTAGCCGTCGGTGTCAGCGATGCATTGCGGTGGATTGCCATTAATCTGTTGCAGAATTGTCACGTCAATCCGTAAAAGTTGCAAATTGCGGTACTCTCATCGCGGCTCGCGCATGGGAGTGCCGATTCTTGTTTGCTCCATCTGATTTCTGACGACGGCTACCCTGAAAATCGAACAGAAGAATTGTTGCGCTCTTAAGGGGTTAATGGACACGTCCGACAGGGATTTAGAATTCCGGTCGAATCCGTTGCGCCCAGCTTTATTTGTTCGCGGCCGTAATTTTCCCGATTTTGGACAGTTCAGAGCTGTCACGGAATTGTAAATCAGCCCGCTGAGTCAATGCTTTGCGCGACCGTGTCCGATTTATCGCGGCACGCGCGGTTCTGAAAGTCCAATGTTAACGAGGTTTTTTTGCGGTTGCGGGCCCTCAGCGCCGTGCTAGTTTTTAGTTCCCTTCGGTCTCCGAAGGTCTTCAAAAATCGGTCCGCGTGGGGACTTATTCTCGTTATGGGTAGGGGAGAAGTGTGTCCGGTTGGGGAAGTCGAAGTGAGTGATAGTTGGAATTTCTGAACGAGAAAGCCGGCTTATGGACCTATGAGCTGGATGCTGATGTTAGAATGTCGCGAACTGACGTTTTTGCAAGACAGCGAAAATAGTCAGAGACGACCATCGAATTTGGGAGCGATGGAGGTGGGGGCATGATGACAACGTTCCACCAATTATTTGGAGCCGCCGGAGCTGGTTCGCCCCAAGCTTGTCGGTCGCTTGCATTGACTGTTCCAGCTGATCCCGCGGTCGCGGAATTAAATCGCAGCCGCGAGTTCGGGTCGTTACCCCCTTTTGCACTTCCGCCGGCGCCTCGCCGCTGTACCGGATCGCCCGGCACCCCCAGCGGTTAGGGCCATCTTTCACGCTCTCGGCGTCTGCATTTCATTTACAGCGCAGCCGCCACAACCAAACTTCACTAAGTGCGTTGCGTCCACCTGATGTCGGGCATGGCGGCGTGTACCTTCGCCTGAGTTGCTCGGTTGAGTCTCTCAAAACAAAAACAGCAGGCCAACATGATGAGCATCGATCAGGAGCGCTGGCAGCGGGTCAAGGACCGTCTGCGTGTCGAACTTGGCGAGGACGTTTTCAGCAGCTGGTTCGGGCGCATGGAACTGGACACGGTCGAAAACGGAGCGGTTCGGCTTTCGGTGCCGACGCGCTTTCTGCGCAACTGGATTCAGGCGCACTATAGCGAACGCGTCTTGGCAAAATGGCAAGCCGAAGAACCCGTCGTCACCCGTCTCGAGTTGAGCGTTCGCTCGGCTGCAATTCGCCCGCCCGTGGCTAAGCTCAAGCTACCGGATCCGCCCACGCTGCCGCGCGAACCCCGTGAGCACGCGTTGAATGGAGCCGATGCGCGCGCAAGCGTGCCGTTCATGACAGTCCACGAGGCGCTCGGCGGTTCGCCGCTCGACCCGCGTCTCACGTTCGAGACGTTCGTCGTCGGTCGCTCGAATACGCTGGCGCATGCTGCGGCCAAACAAGTCGCGACCGGTCGCCGCGGCGAGCAACTTATGTTCAATCCGCTCTACATCCACGCCGCGGTGGGGCTCGGCAAGACGCATCTGCTGCAGGCCATTACCTGGGCCGGCAATGGCGGCGATCGCAAGGTGCTGTATCTGACCGCCGAGCGTTTCATGTACGGCTTTGTATCGGCGCTGAAGACACAGACGACTCTTGCTTTCAAGGAGGCGTTGCGGGCGATCGACGTGCTGGTCATCGACGATCTGCAGTTCTTGCAGGGGCGATCGACGCAAGCCGAATTTTGCCACACACTGAACGCTCTGATCGACGCGGGCCGCCAGGTGGTGATTGCCAGCGACCGACCACCAGCAGACCTCGAGAGTCTCTGACGATCGCGTCCGCTCGCGGCTTGCCGGCGGACTTGTCGTCGAGATCGGCTCGCTCGGCGAGGAACTGCGGCTCGAAATCCTCAAGAGCCGGGTTGCTGCCGCGCGCGCCCACCATCCCTGCTTCGAAGTTCCCGCGCCAGTGTTGGGCTTTGTCGCCAAATCGGTGACGCACAATGGCCGCGATCTCGAAGGTGCAATCAATCGGCTGCTCGCCCACAGCAAACTGACCGGCCAGCCCGTGACACTGGAAATGGCCGAGCGCGAAATGCGCGACCTGATCCGGCCCGCCGAACCAAAGCGGGTCAGGATCGAGGACATCCAACGTGTGGTCGCGCGCCAGTACAACGTGAGCCGCGCCGATCTTTTGTCGTCACGGCGGACCGCAAACGTCGTGCGGCCGCGGCAAATAGCGATGTACCTCGCAAAGATTTTGACGCTGCGGTCGCTGCCGGAAATCGGCCGCCGCTTTGGCGGTCGGGATCACACCACGGTGCTGCACGCCGTGCGCAAGATCGAGAATCCCGCAGGCAACGACAGCGCTCTTGCGGAGGAAATCGAGTCACTCAAGCGCCAGCTTCAAGATTGAACGCAACGGACTGAGTGCAGCAGCTGGCGCGGCGCTCTTGGCGAGGGCTGTTGAACCCGGCGAGCGAGCGCTGGGAAGCTAGACTGCCAAGTTTGAAATTGGGGCCGCCGACCATGCCGCCGGCGTTTGGGGAAGCGATGAAACGCAGGGGAAAGCCCCGGGTCATTACGGCCCGGACTTGCCGAAAGCGGTCCGCTGCGCCAATTTCCAAAAGCGGTGCATCCCCTTAGGCCGCCTGTCCGCCTTTTGAATGGATTTTGTTATGAAGGTCACCGTAGAGCGCTCCGAATTATTGCGATCGCTGGGTCACGTGCATCGCGTGGTTGAACGCCGCAACACAATTCCCATCCTCGCCAACGTGCTCCTGCGCGCCGACCGCTCGAAACTCGCCCTCAAGGCGACCGACCTCGACGTTGAAATTACCGATACGATCGCCGCCGAGGTCGGACCTGCCGGATCGACCACCGTACCTGCTCACATGTTCTTCGACATCGTGCGCAAACTGCCCGAGGGCGCCCAGATCATTCTCGAGTTCCTCCGGCGACCGCGCGGCACTGACGATCCGCGCCGGCCGCTCGCGGTTCACGCTGCAGACGCTGCCGGAGAGCGACTTTCCCGATCTCGCCCCGGGCGAAATGACGCACAAGTTCACGCTCAAGGCTGCCGACCTCAAGCGGCTGATCGATAAGACCCAGTTTGCCATCTCGACCGAGGAAACCCGTTACTACCTCAACGGCATCTATCTGCACGCCGCCGGCACCGCCAAGACGCCGACGCTGCGCGCTGTCGCGACCGACGGCCATCGCCTCGCGCAGATGGAGCTCGAATTGCCGCCTGGCGCCGCCGGCATGCCGGGTATTATCGTGCCGCGCAAAACCGTCACCGAGGTCCAGCGCCTGATGGAGGACGGAGACGCCGAAGTCGCAATCGAACTGTCAGCCGGAAAAATTCGCTTCACCGTCGGCGAGGCGGTGCTGACCTCGAAGCTGATCGATGGAACGTTTCCCGATTATGGGCGCGTCATTCCGACGAACAATGACAAAGAGCTGGTGGTTGACAAGAAGGATTTCGAGGCTGCCGTGGACCGAGTCTCAACCGTGTCGAGCGAGCGCGGCCGGGCCGTCAAGCTTTCGATCACCGGCGGCCGACTGGTGTTGTCTGTGACCAATCCCGATTCCGGCAGCGCCAACGAGGAACTCGAAGTCGAATATGAGTCCGAACCGATCGATATCGGTTTCAATTCCCGCTACCTCCTCGATATTGCCGCCCAGATTGAAAGCGAAGCCGCAGTCCTCAAGCTCGCCGATCCGGGCTCTCCGACGCTGATCCAGGACAAGGACCCGCGCGGCGCACTCTACGTGCTGATGCCGATGCGGGTCTGATGACCCCGGCCCGTGTTCGGCGCCTGACCCTTCATAATTTCCGCAACTATCATGCGGCGACAGTCGAGGCCGGCGCGATAACGATCGTGCTGGTTGGGCCGAACGGCGCCGGCAAAACCAATCTGATCGAGGCCATTTCATTCCTGGCGCCAGGCCGCGGTTTACGCCGCGCGACGATCGATGAGGTGGCTTTCAGCGAGGGTGACGGTTCGTGGGCAGTCGCTGCCGAAATCGAAGGGGCGCTGGGACTTGCGACTCTCGGAACGGGAGTCAAACGGCCGGCGGAAGACGGCGCTCCCAGTCAGCGCAAATGCCGCATTGATCGCGAGCCGGTCGCGTCGGCCGCGGCCTTTGCCGATCACTTGGGCGTGGTCTGGCTGGTGCCCGCAATGGATACGCTTTTCGTAGGGGCCCCATCCGAACGGCGGCGCTGGCTCGATCGCCTGGCGCTCGCGGTTGATCCGGAGCACGGCAGCCGCGTTAACGCGCTTGAGCGGGCCTTGCGCTCGCGCAATCGGCTCCTTGAGGACGCACGACCCGACGCGCACTGGCTCGACGCCGTCGAACATGAGACTGCGGAACTTGCAGTCGCCGTCGCCGGACAGCGGGTGGAGACCGTGCGGCGGCTCGCGAGCGAGTTGGCAAGTCGCAAGGAATTGGCCTTCCCGCCGGCCGAGATTGCGCTCGATGGTTGGATTGAGACGCTCGTCCCGAACCATCCCGCGATCGAGATCGAAGAGCGTTACCGCGCCGTGCTGCGTGACAACCGGACACGCGATGCCGCGGCCGGACGTACCCTCGACGGCGTGCATCTCACTGATCTCAAGGTCACCTATGCACAGAAGGGTATCGCCGCCGGCGATGCCTCTACTGGCGAGCAAAAGGCGCTTCTCATCGGACTCGTGCTCGCTCACGGGCGTTTGATCGCCGAAATGACAGGGTTCGCGCCAGTCCTCCTCCTCGACGAGGTTGTTGCGCATCTTGATCCCGCGCGGCGCGCAGCGCTTCACACGGAACTTGGGCTGCTTGGCGCGCAGGTGTGGATGACCGGCGCCGATCCCGCGCTCTTTGCAGAAGTCACCGACAGTGCGGCGGTCGTGGAAGTCCGGGCCGGCCGGCTGGACCCGAAAGATGGGAAACACCGAGGATTTGCGGGGTGAAGAAAGTTCCAGATGCCTCATTGAACAAGCCAACCGCAAGTTGGCCGCATCGGAACCAACAGCGCGATAAGCCTCTTAACCTGCAAGAGTAGGAATTGTCCTTGTAAGTTGAGGCCCGATAGCAATGCCAGAACAGGCCGAAGGACAGGCCGAAGACATGATCGTCCGTAATCTCATTGAGGCCCTTGAGCGTCTCCACCGTGACTTGGATTGCGTGGAACTCTGGACGGCCGCGCTCGGCCATTTTCAGCGTCCAGTGCCGGACTACCGTCCTGGCGACCAATACCTTCTGCCAACTCTGAAGGGCGATCCGCAGCAACCTCGGCGCTGACAGCGTAGCTTGAGCCGCGCTTGCCTCGCTCACCTCTCGGGCTTGCGCGTCTTGGACTTGAACAAATTTCTCGGCGTGATCAGGTCCCCGCTGCGGCGCGCGATAGTCTTCGAACGGGCTGTCCGAGGGTCTTGAATCAGCCTCATTTTCCGCGCCGCAAAAACCTTGAAAAACCACGGTCTGACAATATGTTACCCATAGCTACTTTGCCCTGTACGCAGCCCTGTTTTCGTGTACAAGACAAAGGCGATTCTCACGTTTTTTACAAGCGATTTGAAAGCTTCATGCATGGCCGAAGCCGTCCGCAAACCAAGCCCGGATGCACCCTCCGATTCGGATTACGGCGCTGAATCGATCAAGGTGCTCAAGGGTCTCGATGCCGTGCGCAAGCGGCCGGGCATGTACATCGGCGACACCGACGACGGCTCGGGCCTGCACCATATGGTCTACGAGGTCGTCGACAACGCCATCGACGAAGCGCTGGCGGGCTTTGCCAAGGAAGTCGTGGTCACGCTTAATCCTGACGGCTCCTGCACCGTCCGTGACGACGGCCGCGGCATCCCGACCGACATCCACAAAGGCGAAGGTGTGTCCGCCGCAGAAGTCATCATGACGCAGCTGCACGCCGGCGGAAAATTCGACCAGAACTCCTACAAGGTCTCCGGCGGCCTCCACGGCGTCGGCGTGTCGGTTGTCAACGCGCTATCGAGCTGGCTCAAGCTCACGATCTGGCGCGACGGCAAGGAACACTTCATGGAATTTCGCGACGGCGAGCCAGTCGCTCCGCTTGCTGTCGTCGGCGCGGCGTATGACAAGCGCGGCACCGAAGTGACGTTCTTTCCGTCGAAGCAAACTTTCACCATGACCGACTTCGATTTCGCCACGTTGGAACACCGGCTGCGCGAACTCGCCTTTCTCAATTCCGGCGTTCACATCGTGCTTTCCGATAAGCGCCATGCCGTCGAGAAGCGCGAGGAAATGGTCTACGAGGGCGGCATCGAAGCCTTCGTCAAATATCTCGATCGCAACAAGACGCCGCTTATCCCGCAGCCCGTCGTCATGAAAGCCGACCGTGATGGTGTCGGCGTCGAATGCGCGCTGTGGTGGAACGACGGCTACCACGAATCGGTGCTTTGCTTCACCAACAACATCCCGCAGCGCGATGGCGGCACGCATCTGGCCGCCTTCCGCGGCGCCCTGACGCGGCAAATTACCGGCTATGCCGAATCGGGCGGCATCGCGCGCAAGGAAAAAGTCGCGCTCACCGGCGACGATTGCCGCGAGGGCTTGACTGCGGTGCTCTCGGTCAAGGTCGCCGACCCGAAATTCTCCTCGCAGACCAAAGATAAGCTTGTCTCGTCCGAAGTGCGCCCGGCGGTCGAAGGCATCGTCAACGACATGCTCAAGTCGTGGCTGGAAGAGCATCCGACCGAGGCTAAGATCGTCGTTGGCAAAGTGATCCAGGCGGCAGCGGCGCGCGAGGCGGCGCGCAAGGCGCGCGAGATGACCCGTAAGAGCGCGCTCGGCGTCACATCTCTGCCCGGCAAGCTCGCCGATTGTCAGGAACGCGACCCGGCCAAATCCGAGCTGTTCATCGTCGAGGGCGACTCCGCCGGTGGCAGCGCCAAGCAGGGCCGCAATCGGGAATTTCAAGCCGTTTTGCCGCTTCGCGGAAAGATCCTCAACGTCGAGCGCGCCCGGATGGACAAAATGCTGTCGTCCGAGCAGATCGGCACGCTTATTACCGCACTCGGCACCGGCATCGGCACCGACGAGTTCACTGCCGACAAGCTGCGCTACCACAAGATCATCATCATGACGGATGCCGATGTCGACGGCGCGCATATTCGCACTTTGCTGCTGACCTTTTTCTACAGGCAGATGCGCGAAATCATCGATCGGGGGCATCTCTACATTGCCCAGCCGCCGCTCTACAGGGTCGCGCGCGGCAAGTCGGAGCAATACCTCAAGGACGAGCGTGCGCTCGAAGATTACCTCACCGATACAGGCGTCGAAGAGGCAGTATTCGAATTGTACTCCGGCGAGCATCGTGCCGGCGAGGATCTGCGCCGGCTGGTGAATGAAGCGCGCATCGTTCGCAATCTGTTGCGCGGCCTGCACAGCCGTTACAACCGGCAGGTCGTGGAGCAGGCCGCCATCCTCGGCGTGCTCAATCCCGACATCTTCGGCGATCCCGAGAAGGCGATGGCCGCCGCGCCCTACATCGCGCGGCGGCTCGACGTCTTGTCGGAAGAAACCGAGCGCGGCTGGCAGGGTGAGTTCACCGAGGGCGTCGGTTTCCAGTTCGAACGCACCGTACGCGGAGTCAAAGAGGTCGCCGTGCTCGATCAGGCGCTGCTTGGCTCGGCCGACGCACGCCGGCTCGACGAACACGCCGCATCACTGCAGTCCGCCTATGCCCGGCCCGGCGTGCTGCGGCGCAAGGACGAAGAGACGCCGATCCAGGGTCCGGTCGGCCTGTTCGATGCGGTGACCGCAGCCGGCCGCAAGGGCGTAAATCTGCAGCGCTACAAAGGCCTCGGCGAGATGAACCCCAACCAGCTCTGGGAAACGACGCTCGATACCAATGCGCGCTCGCTGCTGCAGGTCAGCGTCAAGGAAATCGACGAGGCCAACACGATTTTCGACGAACTCATGGGCGACAAAGTCGAGCCACGCCGCGTGTTCATCGAGGAGCACGCGCTCACGGCCAGCGTAGACGTTTGATCGTCTTCAAAACAAATCGAAATATTCGTTCTGCTCCCAGGCCGTCACCTCGCTGGGCGCACCCGCGTCCGATGCTCCACCCGCCTCGGTCGTAAAGCGCGCCAGCTCGGCCTCCTTGATGTGAGCGTAATAGTCGATGAAGGTTGGGCCGAAAGCCTTCGCAAACACCTCGCTCGCGCGCAATGCGGCAAGGGCTTCACCGAGATCTTTCGGCAAGTGTGGCGCCTTGGTCTCGTAGGGCGTGTCGGCCGAGGGTCCGGGATCACGGCGGCGCGCGATGCCGTCGAGGCCGGCATAGATTTGCGACGCCATATAAAGATAGGGATTCGCAGCAGGCTCGCCGACGCGATTCTCCAAATGCGTCGACGGATCGCCCGGCTGCCCGAGCACGCAGACCATCACGCCGCGATTGTCGCGCGCCCAGATCGCACGGTCGGGCGCAAGCGTATAGGAGCGATAGCGCTTATAGCCGTTGACCGTCGGCGTCGTGAAAGCCGCGGCCGCGTTCGCGTGTGCGAGCAACCCGCCCAGGAAATAGCGACCGAGATTGGAAAGACCATCGGGTCCATCGCCGGCAAAGGCATTGATCCGGCGTTTGCGTTCGATCAGCGACTGATGCAGGTGCCAGCCGCTCGAAAACAAGTTCGGCAAACCGGGCCGGCACATGAAACTCGCGAGATAGCCGCCGCGCCGCGCGATCTGTTTGGTCGCTGCGCGGAATAAGATCATCGCATCGGCGGCGGCGAGGCCGAGCTGCGGACGAAAGGTGAATTCGCACTGGCTCGGTCCGAGCTCCACTTCGAGGGAGCGCAGCGGCATGCCGAGCGCAGTAACGCCGCGCCGGATCGGCTCCAACGCCGGATCGATCTGATCGAAGCGGCTTTCGGTCAGATACTGGTAGCCCTGATTGATGAGGCTGACTTCGGGCGCGTGCGGCGGCCAGGTGGCGTCCGCCGGCATGAGCCGCGGATTCTCGATCTTGAAGAGATGAAACTCGACCTCGAGCCCGGCCAGATACTCGAACCCCGCCGTTTCGAGCCGTGCCAAGGCATCGCGCAAAATCTGCCGCGTCGAAAACGGCACCGGCTTGCCGTTTGTGAAATAGATGTCGCAGAGAAACCATGCGGTATTCGGCGCCCCATCATTCCCTGTCCATGGCAGCACGCGAAACGTCGACGGATCCGCGACCATGACAAAATCGCCGGCACCCTGCATTTCCGGCATGTCGAAACCGCCGCCGGGCGTGAAAACCGGATACGCCGTCTTGTGCGCCGTATCCTTGGCGAGCAGCGTCGTCGTCATGGTGACGCCGCTTCGCATCAACGCGGGCGCGTCGTGCGCCATCACGGTCTTGCCGCGCAGCACGCCGTGCTGATCGGCGAAGGAGAAACGCACCAGCTCAATATTATTCTTCTTGATCTCTTGCGCGGCGACGTTGGCCGCACGCAACTGCTCGCCGGTCCACAGACCGTGCCGCTCGACGAAACTTGCGGGGATTCGGCTTCGCGGCGGCATCTTGTTTGGGCGAATGGTCAATGGCGAATAGCAAGGCGGCGTGTGCCGTATCGCTGCCGTTCGCTATTCGCCACGCGACATCCCCTTTGCCCAGCTTTTAGTCTCTTGCCGGCTGCGATCCGTGCGCTGCCAATAGGCTTGCCAGTCGCCCGCGGGGCCGATGCCGTCGACGCAGGCCGGTCCGCCAATGTTCGCCGCCTCTGTTCGATCGAGCACCATAATGGGCTTTTCGCCCTTGCTCGATTGATCGAGCGCCTGACGCAACAGGCGGCGATACGCGCTGATCGCCTTGTCGGACGTGCCGAGGTGCTCTTGCGTGCGGTCCTGGATCGCGCCCATCGACTCGCAAGCCCACTGGTCGTGCACGTTGATGTCGGCGCCCATGCCTGTATAGGTCGCGTGCGCCTGCTCGTGCGGATCGAAGCCGTAATCGTTGCTCTTGTTCTTGCGTGGAACGTAATCCGGCAATTCGTAAAGCTCGAGTCGCTGGCGGCGCATCTCGTCCTTGTCGACCGGCGCCCCGAATGAGGTGAAAATCGCGTACCAATAATGCTTCGCGTCGTCGATCGGTACGTGCCATTGCGAGATCGTCATCTCCCGGCTCATCGGAATGATGAAGGCGTTCGGAAAAATCAGATTGGTGACGCGCACATGCGCCTTATCGCCGCCGATCTCGCGCAGCGTGATCAGCCGAAAACCGTATTCGGTCGGCTCGACCTCGATGCGCGGCCGCGGAAACTCGCGCATGATCTTGGTCATCGGCATGTCCGAGTCTTTCGACGTGTCCCGGAACATCTTGCCGTAGCCCTTGTTCGGGTCTTCATCCTCGAAGAAACGGTGCAGGAAAGAAGTGTGGACAGGATCGATGCCGACTTCGAGCGATTGCAGCCAGTTGCAATCAATCATGCCCTTGAAGGCGAAGGTGTGCGTCGACGGCGCGACGAAGCAGTCGAAATCCGGAAACGCCGGCGGCTCACCGGACCCCAGATAGGCGAACAGGATGCCGCTCTTCTCGACGACCGGATAGGATTTTTGTTTGACGTTGGCGCAGAGGTTGCTGTTGTCGGGCTCGGCCGGCGTTTGCAGGCATTGTCCATTGACATCGAATAACCAGCCGTGAAACGCACAGCGCAACCCGCCATCTTCGAGCCGGCCGTAGGCGAGGTCAGTCCCGCGATGCGGACAACGCCGTCCGATCAACCCATAGCGGCCCTTGTCATCCTTGAAGATCACAAGGTCCTCGCCCATCAGCCGAACCGGTTTCACCGGCCGGTTCCCGGAAAGCTCGTCGACGAGCGCGGCGGGTTGCCAGTAGCGCCGCATCAGATCGCCTGCAGCGGTGCCAGGCGAGGTACGAGTGATGAGATCATTCTGCTCCGCACTCAACATCTAAGGGCCTCTTCAACGCTCGTTTCCCGCGAAACGCGCTCACATTATCGCCAATATTCGCGACCGGATACGGCAGCCTGCTTCAGCGCCCAGGCAGAACCAACACCTTCGGATTCGTCGGCAATGTCGTCTTGGATACCACGACTGACGGGATCTCCGCCCTTTCAACGTCCCATTGTTGCCGCGCCCGGGTGAGGAAACGATCGAGCGTGAATTGACTGAAATAGTGCATCGGGATGATGAGCGGCGCCTTGAGCGCGGTGAGGACCTCCATCATGCCGTCGAGGTCGAGCGTGAAGTTACCGTCCACCGGCGCCATCACCACGTCGACGCGGCCAATCTCGTTAAGCTGCTGCTGCGTCAGCGTGTGATGCAAGTGCCCAAGGTGCGCGATGCACAAGTTGGCAATCTCGAAAATAAAGATCGAATTGCCGTAGCGCTCGGTCCCGCCGTCCCACGTCCTGATGTTTGTCGGCACGTTGCGGACGCGGACATCGCGATATTTGATATCCCAAATCGCCGGCTCGTCCGGACCTTTCCCCCATCCACGCAGCACGTATTTGATCGCAGGATCGGGGTGGTCGGTGTAGTGCGTATCGTGCGCATGATTCATTGTGATGATGTCGGGCAGAACCGGCGGCCGCACATAATCGTTGTAATCGGTCGCAATGCGCACGAGCTCCGGACTTTCGATCAGGAACGTCGCATGGCCGACAAAGGTGAGCCGCACCTGATCGGGCTCAAGCGCGGCGAGATGAAAAGCAGCCGGTGTCAGGTGCGGCCGATTCGCGGCCACGAGGCCGGGACAATTCTCCATCATCTCCGGTTTGGCCGGCGGTGCGTCGGCCGGTTGGGCGCGCGCAATCGAGCCGAATGCCACCGCCACGAGTGCAGCGGCTACAATGCGCAGGAGCCGAACAACTCCGCTCATGCTTCACTCCGTCATACGTCGCCCGGATGCGTCACATAAAAACAAAGTTTCGCATGGAACGTGGCTGCAAAGCTACCGGCTGCGCCGGTGCGGCTGCAGCAAGGAGCCATGCAGATCATGTCCATTGGCCCGAGTGAAACATTTGTCGCGATCTGGGTCGGCTGGATCATCAGTTGGGTGGCCGCATCATTCTGGTCCGGGCGGACAGAGAAACAGGTCCCGACGCGCGACGTGTGGTTCTACCGCGTATTGATCGTCGTCGGAGCGGTCCTGCTTTGGCCCCGGATACCTTCACTGCTACATGAGGGGAGAATCTGGCATGTCGGCTACGATGGTGCGTATGCCCTGGCCGGGCTCACACTAGCGGGCATCTTGTTTGCGTGGTGGGCTCGAATTCATCTCGGCCGCCTCTGGTCCAGCGCGATCACGCGCAAAGAACACCATCTCGTCATTGACACCGGCCCGTACGGCTTGGTGCGGCATCCGATCTATACGGGGCTCATCGCCGCGATAGTCGCGACTGCGGCCGCACAAGCGACGCTCACCGGAATTCTGGGTGCCGGACTGATCGCCGTCGGCATGTGGTTGAAGGCGCGCGCCGAGGAGCAATTCCTGACGGCCGAGCTTGGCGCCGACGCATACGGTGCCTACCGCCGTCGCGTGCCCATGCTGGTGCCGTTTCTACCGCGCGGATAGCTGCATTCAGCCCACGGCGTAACGCACGGTGGGGCAGATCGTCGGCGCCCCGATTCTCAGCGGCCCGACGTTATCGTCCCGCGCGCGGTGAGAACGATCCATTGGCCGTCCTGCCGCTTGATCGCGTCGACGCGGCCGACGCCTGGAAGCACACTGCCGGCACCGACGTCGAACAGGCCGCCATTGCGGTTTTCGATCAGCGCGCGCCCAGCCTGTACATCCTGGACAACCCAGCCTTCCAGAATGCGATCAGTGATTTTCGCGTCCGCCGCCGGCGGACTGGCGATCGAACCTGTGACGTCGGGCGCTGCGTTCGCGCGCTTATCGAGGCGGTCAACTGTATCGGAAATGTGCGCGATCTTCGTCGCCGGTTCGGCTTCGGCGCGCTCGACGCGATCGAGCCGATCCGCGATTTTCGCGAATTGCGTGTTGGCGTTGCGGGCAGCGCCATCGAGGTTCGCCTTGATGGCGGAGAGTTCGGCGAGTTGCGCTTTCATGGCCTGAACAACACCGGTCGCATCTTCCGAACCGGCGCTTGCTCCCGCAGGCACGAGTCGCGCGACCCCGGAGCCGCTCAGCGATCCGACGAACGAACCCAGCGCCGCAGCGAGCGCGAGCGTCGCCGCCAGTAAGGCGAAACGCGACGATCGCGCAGGAGCGACCGCCGCGGCGTCCCCGCTGGCGTCCGCTGTCGCCGAATTCATCGTGTGGCGGTATCGCCTCGTCGCCATCGAGCTTTAGCAATTCATCTTCCGTCGCCTCTCCAGCATCGAGCCTCGGGGACCAAATCACCGGCAAATTGCTATCGGGCGCGCCTCTTTCACCGGCTTCGGCCGGCGACGTTTCGCTAGAGGTTCCGGCTGGTTCGTTCCCGGGCGCATTGGCGGCCTGGGGTTCGACCTTCTCGCCCTCGTCCGAGCTATCGCTCATGTCGGAATCCTCCGAATTTCGGATCATCCGTCGATAATCTTGTTTGGTTAGCGATTGGTTACCGGACGTTGCTGCGGCGCAAATCACCCGGCCTTTGCGGCAGAAATCGCGATCAGTCCGCCAATCCATTCTCGCGAGCGAGGTCTCTGAGCGACGTTTCCGGACGTGCACCGAGATGCTGAATCACTTCGGCCGCGGCCAGCGCGCCAAGGCGGCCGCAGGTGCGGTCGTCAGCGCCGCGCGCAAGACCCGAGAGGAATCCGGCCGCAAACAGGTCGCCGGCGCCGGTCGTATCAACGACGCGATCGACGGGGAAAGCCGGAACCGCCTCGGCGCCCTCGGGCCCTATCACCAGGCAACCTTTTTCGCTGCGCGTCACCACGGCGATATCGATGTCCCCACGGAGCGCCTTCACGGCGGCATCAAAGTCAGACGTCTGGTAGAGGCTGTGCAGTTCGGACTCGTTGGCGAAGATGAGATCGACCGTCCGCGAGCGCATCAGGTGCAAAAATTCGTCCCGCCAACGATCGACGCAAAATGCATCAGACAGCGTCAGCGCCACTTTGCGATCCGCCTTGTGCGCGATCTCCGCCGCTTTAAGAAACGCTTCCTTGGCGTGCTGCGGATCCCACAGATAGCCTTCGAGGTAGGTGACAAGGCTCGCCGCAACCATCTCGGGATCGATATCTGCCGGGTGCAGATCCTGCGCGGCACCAAGGTAGGTATTCATGGTGCGCTCGCCGTCGGGCGTCACCAGCACGTAACAGCGTCCGGTCGAGGCGCCATCGGAGGCCGGCGGCGTCGCGAAGGCCACCCCCGCGGCGCGAATGTCGTGGCTGAACGCGCGGCCGAGGAGATCGTCCCTGACCTTGCCCACGAAGGCCGCCCGCGCGCCAAGCGAGGCGAGCCCGACGATCGTGTTCGCAGCGGAGCCGCCAGACATTTCGACCGCGGGCCCCATCGCGTCATAGATCGCCTCGGCGCGCGCCTCGTCGATCAGCGCCATCGTGCCCTTGTGCATGCCTTGCCTGACGAGAAAGTCTTCCTCGGCGCGGGCGATCACATCGACGATCGCATTGCCGAGGCCGAGAACGTCGTAATGGGCTGAAGCCATGGGAAAACTCGCGCGGAACGGCGCGCACTATAGCGAGCACGATCCCGCTGGCAATGGCACCAGTCATTCGTCATCGCCGCCGGGCATCGGGCCAGAGAGGCGGCCCTTGCGGGGCCGGCCAACGCCGTGGCATGGGGACGCGCGATCCGCGGAGAGGACGGCATGGCATTTCAGGAACGGGTTTTTTCCGGCGTGCAACCGACCGGCAACCTGCACCTCGGCAACTATCTCGGCGCCATCAAGCGCTTCGTCGAGCTGCAGGATCGGTACGACTGCATCTATTGCGTCGTCGACCTGCATGCGATCACGGTCTGGCAGGATCCCGGCCGAATTGCCTCGCGCTATTCGCGAGGTCACTGCCGCGTTCATCGCGTGCGGCATCGATCCCCAAAAGCACATCGTGTTCAATCAGAGCCAGGTGGCGGAACACGCCGAACTCGCCTGGATTTTCAACTGCGTCGCCCGTCTTGGCTGGCTCAACCGGATGACACAGTTCAAGGAGAAAGCCGGCAAGGACCGCGAAAATGCCTCGGTCGGCCTTTATGCCTATCCGACCCTGATGGCGGCTGACATTCTTGTCTATCGCGCGACCCATGTTCCGGTCGGCGAGGATCAGAAGCAACACCTCGAGCTCTCGCGCGACATCGCGCAGAAATTCAATAACGATTTCAGCCACTCGATCCACGAACGCGGCTATGGCGACGCATTCTTTCCCTTGCCGGCACCGGTGATTACCGGCGAAGCCACACGCGTGATGTCGCTGCGCGATGGCACTAAAAAAATGTCGAAGTCCGACGCCTCCGACAATTCCCGCATCAACCTCACCGACGATGCCGATTCCATCGCGCAGAAAATCCGCCGCGCGAAAACCGATCCAGAACCATTGCCCAGCGAAGAGAAAGGCCTCGAAACGCGTCCGGAGGCGGACAACCTCGTCGGCATTTACGCAGCGCTCGCCGACACGACGCGCGCCGGCGTGCTTGGACAATTCGGCAACGCGCAATTCTCGACGTTCAAGTCGGCCTTGACCGATCTTGCCGTCGCCAAACTTGGCCCGATCGGCGCCGAGATGAAACGGCTGCTGAACGATCCAGTCGCGATCGATTCTGTCCTGGCTGACGGCGCCGCCAGGGCACAAAAGCTCGCCGCGGAAACTATGAAAGCGGTGAAGGATATTGTCGGCTTCGTCCGGTCGTAGAGGAAATCGCTGGGGCGCTATCTGACGATAAACCGGTGCGTTTGCTCGGAATTCTTGTTCCGCCCCCAGGCATAAGAATATTGTTCGCCGTGGACGAAGTCCGATTCATCGAAATAAGAGGCGAGTTCTTTCGCTCGCTCATAGGCGGCATCCCAGCCGTGTCTCGCGTCCTTGATCCGAGCTCGTCGTACCGGCCTAGGATCGACACCCGTCGTCCAGACTTCTTCGATAATAGGATGCAGCATGTTTCAAATCTTAATGACAACAGTTAATGCTTTGCTAACAGGTAATGGCTTGCTAACCGGGCGTTTGGGGAGCGAAGCGGGCCGTGGCGGAATCGCCACCAACGGGGAAAAACACGCCCGTACTTGAACTTCCGCCAGAATTCGCCACGTATTATACTGGATTCAAAGCCAGTCACGGTCCGTTTCCCTGCGCCAACGCAGCATGATCGGGACCACCAGGAGACTGCGGAGGACTCAAATGTTCATCCAGACCGAAGCAACGCCGAACCCGGCGACCCTGAAATTCCTGCCCGGTCGAGCGGTACTGGAAAACGGCACGCTGGAATTGCTTGACGCCGAGCAGGCGGCGCAGTCGCCGCTCGCCCAAGAGCTGTTTGGCATCGCCGGCGTCAGCGGCGTCTTTTTTGGCTCGGATTTCATCACGATCACCAAGAACGCGGGCGAATGGCAGCAACTCAAGCCCATGATCCTTGGCGCCATCATGGAGCATTTCATGTCGGGGGCACCGCTGCTCGTGACCGGTAGTACCGAGCAAAGCGGCAGCGATGAGTTTTTCGATGCGGCTGACGCCGAAACCGTCGCCACGATCAAGGAGCTGATCGAGACGCGCGTGCGCCCTGCCGTCGCCAATGACGGCGGCGACATCACGTTTAAGGGCTTCAAGGACGGCGTCGTCTATCTCAACATGAAGGGCTCCTGTTCGGGCTGCCCGTCGTCCACGGCCACGCTCCAGCATGGCATCCAGAATTTGCTGCGCCATTTCATACCCGACGTGACCGAAGTTCGGGCCATGTAACGGCCCATGTGACAAGGGCAGCGAGAGTGGGTGATCAGACGCGCCGATCGGTCGAATTGACCGGGCGCAACGAGGGGCCGGTGGAAAAGTCCGCCAAAGCACCGAGAAGCTCCAAAGTTAGTTTCGCGGACCCTTGTCGGGGCCGCACCGTGGCAGGCACTCTCGCCGGCCTCGCTGACCCCTTCGGATGCCATGCGCGTACTCGCCATTGATACGGCGTTGGCCGCCTGCTCGGCGGCCGTACTCGATACGGAACGGGGCGGCATTCTTGCGAGCGAGAGCCTGCCGATGACTTGCGGACATGCCGAGGCTCTGATGCCGCTCCTTGCCCGGCTGATCGATAAGACCGGTTTGGCATTCACTGATCTCGATCGCGTGGTGGTAACGACCGGGCCGGGAAGTTTTACCGGATTGCGGGTCGGCATCTCAGCGGCCCGCGGCATCGCGCTCGCGGCCGAAAAGCCGGCTTTTGGTGTGTCGACTCTGTCCGTCTACGCCGCACCGCACTTGGCCAGCGAAGATGGCTCGCCCGTCATCGCTGTCATCGATGCACGGCACGACCACGCCTACCTCCAGGTTTTCGGTCCCGGGGGCCGGACTGTGATCGCGCCGCGGCTCGCCCCGTTGAGCGAAGCGGTACGGGCCGCCGCTGGGATAGCCGCCCGCATTGTCGGCTCGGCCGCCCAAGCCGTCGCCGATAGGCTAACGGCAAACGACGCCCAGCCGAACGTGATCGATCAGCGCGAAGCGCCGGATATTTCCTGGGTCGCGCGCATGGGTGCTGCCCTGCCGGAGGGACTGTCGCCGCCGACACCGCAATACCTGCGTGCCCCTGACGCGCAGCCACAAAACGCCGCCCAGCTTCCGCGCCGATGATGAATTTTGTCTCTCGCCTGCTCACCCGCGCCCAGCCTGCGATTTCCGAAGCGCGCCCCCGCGATTCGGCCGCTATCGCCGCGGTGCACGCCGCTTCGTTCCAACGCGGTTGGGGCGAGGACGAAATTCACCGGCTGTTGATCGACCACTCTGTCGTCGCCCACCGCGCCACATCGGGGCGAATCACCAGCGCGTTCATTCTGTCCCGCATGGCCGCCGGCGAAGCCGAGATTCTGTCGATCGCCGTCGCCCCGGCCTGGCGCGGGCGCGGGCTGTCGCGCCCGCTTCTCGATCTGCACCTGCGGCGACTGGCTGGTCTCGGTGTCCAGACGGTGTTCCTCGACGTCGACGAACACAACGCCGCGGCGCGGCGGCTCTATAAGGGGGCCGGATTTCGTGAGGTCGGACGGCGGGAGGGCTATTACGCCGCGGGGACAACTGCCCTGGTGCTGCGCCGTGACCTGGGCTGAAAACGCGCTGGGCTGACGCACCATCGCAAAGGCGATATATTGCTACAGTAGGAGCGGTGAGAAAATCTCACATGCGAACACGACGGGAATGAACGGAACTCGCAAACTCTACATAAAATCCTTCGGCTGCCAGATGAACGTCTACGACTTGCGGCGTATGACGGACACCTTGGCGCCGGAAGGCTATGCCGAGAGCGCAAGCCCGGCCGACGCCGATCTCGTCATCCTCAACACCTGCCATATTCGCGAGAAGGCCGCGGAGAAAGTCTATTCCGAACTCGGCCGCATGCGCCGTTTGAAGGAACGCGCCGCCGCGGAAGGTCGTCGCCTCGTCATCGCGGTTGCTGGCTGTGTCGCGCAGGCCGAGGGCGAGGAGATCATCCGGCGCGCGCCTGCCGTCGACCTCGTTTTTGGGCCGCAGAACTATCATCGTCTGCCCGCACTGCTGGCGCGCGCCGAGCGCGACGGCAAGGCCGTTGATACTGAATTTCCGCCCGACGACAAATTCGATCATTTGGCCGCGCCGAGCGCTGCGGCAACGCGCGCCCGCGGCGTATCGGCCTTCGTCACCGTTCAGGAAGGCTGTGACAAATTCTGTACGTTTTGCGTCGTACCCTATACGCGAGGCACCGAAATCTCCCGGCCTGTGACAAAAATCCTTGCCGAGATCGAGCGGCTCGTGGACGCCGGAGTGCGAGAAGTCACGCTGATCGGGCAGAACGTCAACGCTTATCACGGTGAGGGACCCGACGGCCGGCCATGGTCGTTGGCGCGTCTGCTTGGTCGCGTTGCGCAGCGGTGCGGCGTTGAACGATTGCGCTACACGACGAGCCATCCGTGCGACATGGGAGACGATCTGATCGCCGCACATTGCGAGCTGCCGCAACTGATGCCGCAACTGCATCTGCCGGTGCAATCGGGGTCCGATCGCATTCTCGCAGCGATGAACCGGCGTCACACGCGCAAGGATTATGTCGCGATTGTCGATCGGTTACGCGAAGCCCGTCCCGACCTTGCGCTCACCTCCGATTTTATCGTCGGCTTTCCAGGCGAAACGGAAGATGATTTTGCCGCCACGCTCGGTCTCATCGATAGGATCGGCTATTCGGGGGCGTTTTCGTTCAAATATTCGCCGCGGCCCGGCACGCCGGGAGCGGAGATGGCCGATCAAGTTGACGAAGACGTGAAATCGGAGCGGCTATATCGGCTCCAACAAGCCATCGACCGGCATCAAGAAGCGTTCAATCAGCACTGCCTCGGCCGTACATTCGATGTCCTGTTCGAACGCCCCGGCCGCTATCAGGGTCAGCTTGTCGGCCGTTCACCCTATTTGCAGCCGGTCCAGGTGACGGCGCCGGCCTCGCTCATCGGCGAGGTTTCCACCGTCACCATTACTGAAATCGCCAGCAACAGTCTGTTTGGTGTGCTTGCGCATGCACCCGCGCAACAGCCGAGTCTCCTCGGCGCAGGAGCCTGAATGCAACAAATTGAAAGCGAAGACGGATCGCTGGTGGCCGCGCAAGACAACGCAACGCAGGTCACTCTCGCCTTTGATGACAATCGGCTCGCCTCGGCTTTGTTTGGTCAGTATGGGCAAAACCTCGCCCTCATTGAGCGGCGGCTCGGCGTCGTGGCCAATTCGCGCGGCAATCACGTCACTATCGAAGGCACGCGCGAAGCCTGCGAGCAGGCGCGTCGCGTGCTTGCCACGCTCTACGAGCGACTGAAGCATGGCGATGAGCTTTCGCAGGGCGATGTTGACGGCACGATCCGGCTTGCGCTGTCGCAAGGCTCGCTCTTCGACTTCGATCCTGCCTCTTCCAGACAAAGCTTCGAGGAAATCAATCTGCGCAAGCGCCGCGTCCGCGCGCGCACTCCGGCGCAGGACGCCTATATTCGCGCGCTCAAACGGCACGCGCTCGTGTTCTCGACCGGCCCGGCCGGCACGGGAAAGACCTGGCTCGCCGTCGCCCATGCGATTCAATTGTTCGAGCGTAAGGAAGTCGATCGCATCATCTTGTCGCGGCCCGCGGTCGAGGCCGGCGAGCGCCTCGGCTTTTTGCCCGGTGATATGCGCGAAAAGGTCGATCCGTACCTGCGGCCGATCTATGACGCGCTTTATGATCTGATGGACGCGCGCATCGTCGAACGCGCACTGCAGAGTACCGAAATCGAAATTGCGCCACTCGCCTTCATGCGCGGCCGCACGCTATCGAACGCCGCCATCATTCTCGATGAGGCGCAAAATACAACAGCGATGCAGATGAAGATGCTGC
Organism: uncultured Alphaproteobacteria bacterium; assembly: GCA_963759705.1. GTDB lineage: Bacteria > Pseudomonadota > Alphaproteobacteria > Rhizobiales > Xanthobacteraceae > BOG-931. The sequence goes on along the minus strand of CAVXAK010000017.1, from coordinate 313,975 downwards.
TCACCCGTCTCGGCGAAAACAGCCGCATGGTTGTGACCGGAGATCCCAGCCAGGTCGATTTGCCTTCGGGCCAAACGTCAGGGCTCGCTGACGCCGTGCGTCTCCTCGAAGGCATCGACGGGATCGCCCACGTCACGTTTACGTCCGCAGACGTGATCCGACATGAACTCGTGGCGCGGATTGTCGAAGCCTACGACAAGGCGACCGCTCGCAAACGCGAGCGGTCGGCATGAGGGTTGCGGCACGGCCGAAGCTGGAGATCGAGGTGCGTGTCGACTCTGATCTCTGGAAGGAGCCCGCAAAGGCGAGATCGACCGTTCGACGCGCCGTCGCCCGAGCGGCGACCGCAACGTCAACTCCGAGCGCTGAGCTTGCCATCGTTCTGACAGACGATGCGGCGATCCGCATCCTCAATCGCCATTGGCGAGGCATTGACGCCGCTACAAACGTATTGTCGTTTCCAACGAACGACAGATGGACCAAACCACCTCACATCGGCGACGTCGTCTTGGCCTATGAGACCATCGCCCGGGAGGCTCGCGCGGAGCATAAGCCCTTTTTTCATCATGTGGCCCATCTCGCGGTCCATGGTTTCCTGCACCTCATCGGCTATGATCACGAGCGAGACGACGATGCGGAAAGGATGGAACAAGCCGAGCGAGAGATCCTGCAGCGGCTGGCAATCCCTGATCCTTATCGGCCTACAGCGAAGCCTTCGAAGCGCTCCCTCAAACTGACGTCCTGAGTTTGCGAATCTGAAAATCACACTGAAAATCGAGCGCAAACACACGCCATGAGTTAATTACCGACACGCAGCGAATTGACCGAGAGCCAGCATCGCAATCTTCCGGTGGTGATCCAGCAGCCGGGTGATGTCCTGCATGAGGGCTGGCTTTCGCGCGTGATGCGCATCTTGTTTGGTTGGAAGGCAGCCGCAACGCGAGCCGATCTTGAACTCTTCCTCACGGCCGAGCAGCCCGAATCCGGTTTTTCGCCGGAAGAGGCGGCGATGCTTAAGAATATTCTCGGCTTGCGCGAATGCAGGATCGAAAGTGTCATGGTGCCGCGTGCCGACATTGTCGCCGTGCAGCAGGGCATCGCGATCGGCGAGCTCGTCAAGGTTTTCGAGAGCGCAGCACACTCGCGGCTCGTCGTTTACAACGACACGCTCGATGATCCGATCGGCATGGTCCATATTCGCGATTTGATCGCTTTCATGGCGGCGCGCGCAGCACAGAATCCCACAACCGCAGCGCAGCACGAGCAGCCGGAGCTGACCGCTCTCAATCTTGGGAACATCGATCTTTCGATGCCCCTGTCGGCGGCCAAGATCGTGCGCGAGATTCTGTATGCGCCGCCGTCCATGCCGGTGCTCGATCTACTCGCCAAAATGCAGGCGACGCGCATCCACCTCGCACTGGTTATCGACGAATATGGCGGCACCGATGGGCTTGTTTCGATCGAAGACCTTGTCGAGCTCATCGTCGGCGACATCGCCGATGAGCACGACGAGGCCGAGATGCCGGCGTTGACGCGACAAAGCGACGGCTCGTTCATCGCCAATGGCCGCGCTAGTCTTGAGGATGTCCGCGCCATGATCGGAGACGAGTTCAATGTCGGGGAGGCCGCGCAAGAAGTGGACACGCTCGGCGGATATCTCGTGATGAGAGCCGGCCACGTGCCGGTGCGTGGCGAGCTCGTACCGGGACCGGAAACCTTCGAGGCCGAAGTGCTCGACGCCGATCCGCGCCGCGTCAAGCGGGTCAAGATCTATCGCAGCAAGGATCGTCGTCCGGCAACGTCACGCGAATTGCCGGCAACCGCAAAGGTACCCGCTTCTCGGTCGCCGTCAGCGCGTGATGAAGCCAGTCGGCTAAACCCAAACTCGCCGCGCGCGCCGTGAAACTGACGCGGCTGAACCACTCGATCGTCCTGGTCTGGGGCTGGCGGCGTTGGCTGACCGCGTTTATAGCGGGAGCGCTGTCGGCGTTGGCGATGGCGCCGTTCGATTTTTGGCCGATCCTGTTCTTGACGTTTCCCACACTGGTTTGGCTGATCGACGGCACCGGGGTTAGTCGCTGGGGCGGAGTGACGACCGCGCTCTCGACGGGCTGGTGGTTCGGCTTCGGCTATTTTCTCGCCGGCCTGTATTGGATCGGCTACGCCTTCCTCGTCGATGCGCCGACATTCGGCTGGCTCTTGCCGATTGCCGTTATCGGGCTGCCTGCGGTTCTAGCCGTCTACACCGCTCTCGGCGTCGGTCTTGCCCGAATCCTGTGGACGCGCGGAGCGCTCCGCCTCCTTGCGCTCGGAGTGGCGCTCACCACGGCGGAATGGCTGCGTGGACACGTCTTGACTGGGTTTCCGTGGAACGCCTTCGGCTATTCGTTGACAGCACCATTGGCGCTCGCGCAGAGCGCGGCCGCACTCGGCATTTGGGGCCTCACCTTTATTGCCATCGTGGTCTTCGCGAGCCCCGCCACGTTGACCGATGACCGCGCGGAAACCCCGTCACCGTGGCTGCCGTTTTTGCTCGGCATCGGCGTGCTCGCTGGCTTTGGCGGATATGGCGCAATGCGTCTTTCGCGGACGCCGACGCGGTTCGCCGACAAGGTGCATTTGCGGATCATGCAGCCGAATCTGGAGCAGGATGTTCGCTTCAATTATTCGGCCAAGCAGAAGGTGATGGACAGGTACATTGCTCTGTCGGATCGCGCGTCAGGTCCGCAATCGTTGGGCGTACGCGACGCGACACATCTGATCTGGCCGGAATCACCGTTTCCGTTCTTCCTCACGCGCGAGCCGGATGCGCTTGCCCAGATCACGCAGTTGCTGCATCAAGGCACTGTTCTGATCACCGGCGCCGTGCGCCTCGCCGAGCCGGTCGATCCGACCAATCCTGCCGCCTACAATTCGATCTACGTCATCGATCACAGCGGTTCGATTCTCGCGCTCTATGACAAGGTGCACCTCGTACCGTTTGGTGAATATTTGCCGTTGGAGCATGTTCTCGAACGTCTCGGCCTGCAGGAACTTACAAAACAGCGCGGCGGCTTTCTCGCCGGGGACCGACATCGGCTGATTACGGTCCCCGGAGCGCCGGCCGCGCTTCCGCTCATTTGCTACGAGATCATCTTTCCCGGGGAGGCCGTCCCATCCGGCCAACGGCCGGGTTGGATCATCAACGTCACCAATGACGGCTGGTTCGGTATCAGCACCGGCCCTTACCAGCATTTCCAGCAGGCGCGGGTGCTGGCGATCGAGGAAGGGCTTCCGGTGGTTCGCGCGGCCAACACCGGCATCTCGGCGGTCATCGATCCGCTCGGTCGCGTGATCAACTCATTGCCGCTGGGCCAGGAGGGGGTGATCGACTCGCCCTTGCCACGCCCGATCCGCGCACCGCTTTACGCCCGCGTCGGCGACGCGCCCGCAGCGCTGATGGTCGCGATCGCGTTCTTTATCGTCGTTCGTCGCCGGCTTCAGGCAACGAGCATGAAAGTTTAGAATTGTCCAGCCTGTGCAACCTTGCCGCATATCGCCGCAGAGCGATCGACGAACATTTCACATGACTAACGATGTTTGGCGCGAATATAGCGCAACTGTCACGTGCATCGCGATGCCATGCATTACGCCAAGTTTATAAAGTTTATCACATTTCCGAATGATCTGATGCAGAACTATCAGGATGCATAATGTGTAATGGCTAGTATTCAAATGCGACAGATTTGATATCCAGAGGCATTACGCTAAAGAGGGGTGTCATAGGAGTTGATTATGATTGCCAAGAAGGCGCCAAACCCCATCGACAAGCATGTAGGTAGTCGGGTGCGCATGCGCCGGATGATGCTTGGGATGAGCCAGGAGAAGCTCGGTGACGCCCTCGGTCTGACGTTTCAGCAGGTGCAGAAATACGAAAAGGGAACGAACCGCATCGGCGCGAGCCGGCTGCAACAGATTTCACAAATTCTGCAGGTCCCCGTTTCGTTCTTTTTCGAGGGCGCCCCCACCGTTCACTCGGGGCCACGCTTGGACGGAATGAACGAGGCTCCCTCGCCCGCCTACGTATCCGATTTTCTCGCGACATCAGACGGGCTGGCGCTGACCAAGGCGTTTACGCGAATTGCTGACTCGAAGTTGCGGCGGCGCATCGTCGATCTTGTCGAGCAGATCGCCAGCACTGAGAAACATTGAACGGCCGAGTCACCTCCGATTGACGCGGCATCGGCCACCGCCCACTTTCCGCCCACATCTTGACCGCGCACGGGGTAGGCTGCAAAGAACCCCCCACGGATCAGCACGGTCGACAGCCGGCGCTGGGCAGCGCTTTGATCGTCAGTAGCAAATAGGCTCCAGAGGATAGTGGCCCAGCCTTACGAGGGGAGTGTTTCGCAGTGCAACGTTCTAACTACCTGTTCACCAGCGAGTTGGTTTCGGAAGGGCACCCGGACAAGGTTTGCGATCAAATCTCGGACGCGATACTCGATGCTTTCCTCGAGAACGACGTCAAACTCGGCATTGCCGACGAGAGCAAAGTCAATACCCGATTGGGCTGCGAGACCCTTTGCACGACGAACAAGATCGTCGTTGCCGGTGAAGGCCGTGGCCAGGCGCCGCTATTTCACAAACATGGCGCAGCGGCCGTGGTCAACCGCGAGATGATCACTGATATCGCGCGCAGCGTTGTCAAGGATATCGGCTACGATCAGGACGGCTTTTCCTATTACGGCGCCGACGTCGAGGTGTTGTTGCACGGCCAGTCGCCGGACATCGCCATGGGCGTCGATGCGAAGAAAAAGAAAAGCGGCGACGAAGAGGGCGCCGGCGATCAGGGCATGATGTTCGGTTTCGCCTGCACCGAGAGCGAGGTCTACGAGAAGGGCTCGTTCATGCCGGCGCCAATCTATTTCGCGCATAAGATTCTCAAGGTGCTGTCGGAGAAGCGCCGCTCCGGCTCATTGTTCGATCTGCAGCCCGACGCCAAGAGCCAAGTCACCGTGAAGTACGTCGATGGTCAGCCGGTCGGCTGCACCAAGGTCGTGGTATCGACGCAGCACAATGCGCAGACCCGCAATGGCAAAAAATACAACCCCGGCATGGTCCGGGAGATGATTGCGGATTCGGTGGAATCCGCCTTGCCCGAAGGCTGGATGCCGAAGAAGCCGGGTGATTTTCTCGTCAATCCGACCGGCAACTTTGTCATCGGCGGACCCGACGGTGACTGCGGCCTGACCGGACGCAAAATCATCGTCGATACCTATGGGGGTTATGCCCCTCATGGCGGCGGCGCCTTTTCTGGCAAGGACCCGACCAAGGTCGACCGTTCGGCGGCCTATGCGGCGCGTTATCTCGCCAAAAACGTCGTCGCCGCGGGCCTCGCCGACAGCTGCACCATCCAGATCGCCTATGCGATCGGGGTCGCCGACCCGATGTCGCTCTACGTCGACACACACGGCACAGGTAAGGTCGAAGAGGCAAAGCTGCAGAAGCTTCTGCCCGAACTCTTTCCGCTGCGGCCGACCAACATCCGCCGCTCGCTGAAACTCAGCCGGCCGATCTACCGCCGCACTTCGGCGTATGGGCACTTCGGCCGTGCACCGGACAAAGATGGCGGATTCTCTTGGGAGCGAACCGATCTCGCCGATGCGCTCAAGCGCGCGATGCGCTGATTGGCTCATCGCCGGATTGCAGCGAGCTGCCTTCAAGACGGCCGGCCCAAGTGTAAACTTGCGCCGGCCGTTGGTGTCTTGGATGTACGGTGAGAAGAGACGTGGTTGGTCGCGTCGGCTCACGCCGCCGCACGCTGCAATGACGGCCCATGGATCGCGATCAACAGAAGAAGCGTGCATTCTTCGGGCGGCGCAAGGGCCACAAACTGCGTCCCCAGCAGGCGCATCTGCTCGAAACGCTGTTGCCGCGGTTTACCCTTGATCTTGGCCGGCCCGCACCCGCCGATCTGCGTACGCTGTTTCCAACCCCCGTCACCGACGTTTTTCTCGAGATCGGGTTTGGCGGCGGCGAGTCCATGACCGCGCAGGCGCTGGAGCGGCCGCAGTCCGGCTTCATTGGGGTCGAGCCTTTCGTCAACGGCATGGCCAAAGCACTCGCCGTGATCGACCGGGAAGGGCTGCAAAATATTCGTCTGCACTTCGAAGACGCGACGAACCTGATCGCGTGGCTCCCTGATCACTCGTTGGCTCGTATTGACCTGATCCACCCCGATCCTTGGCCAAAGCGGCGCCATTGGAAGCGGCGCTTCATCCAGGATCAAATGATCACGCGGCATCGCCCGAATTTTGCGGAAGGGCGGAGAATTTCGCTTTGTGACCGATATTCCCGATTATGCCGCCTGGACGTTACAGCACATGCTCAGGTCGCAAGACTTTGAATGGTCAGCCCAGTGCGCTGACGATTGGCGCAAGGCGTGGCCGGGCTTCATGCCGACTCGCTACCACGCCAAGGCATTTCGCGAAGGCCGGGCGTCGTGTTTTTTGATTTTTCGCCGAAAATAGCTACCGGACCGCTTATGGCGGCTAGTTTTTCCGCACCTGCCAGAAGCGCACGACACGCTGAGCGGTCGAGGCCGACAGCCGTCCATAATTCGCGAATGCAGCTTCAAGTCCTTGACCGGCAGCAGCTTTTCCGCTCGGTCGCACCATGATGATGGCCTTTACGGTCGGCCAACTAAACCCCGCGGCCTTACAGAGGATCAAGACCGGATCCGGTCGCTCTCCGGCCATGAGACGGTCGGCGACATCGATCGGAACCTTGGCGAGTGCGGCAAGCCCGACCACTGTCTCTTCGTATTTGCGCTCGCTGCAGAATTCGGCCAAAGCCGCCTCGTTCATGCGACCCGAGCGGTGCAGGCCAAGCACGAGTCGCTGTGCCGCGGTGTAGTCACGCGGACCGACGCGCGCGCCTACCTCCTTGGAGACTTTAGCCAGCACACGCTGAATCTCGGCCTTGACCTCGGGAGTTGCCGAAGCGAGCAGGCGATTGTGGACGACGGCGGTCGCCTTCGTCAGCAATTCACGGAACATCGGCTGGGGAATATCGGGGCGCAGGCCGACTTTTTCGGCCAGTATGCCATCGTCTTCGGCGCGTTTGACGAGACTGGAGAAACCGCTCTGTGAAATGCGGGCGTTGTGGTTGCCGGCAACACGGCGGGCGACATCGCGATCGCCGCGGCGCACCAGGACGTCGGTTACGGCTTCGCCAAGCGCCTTACGCGCCGAAATCGCCTGCAGATGGGCCTGACTCTTGGTTCTTGCGAGGTCGACGAGGTCGGCTTCCGGCAGTCGTACTGCGAGTTTCAGCACGGGGCCGGCGACGGCGATATCGTCGTCTTTGGCGAGTGTCTGCAGAATTCTGACCGGCGCATTGTCGACAGGCGCGAGATGATTGGACAGTTCGGCGCGTGCTTTGCTCTCGATCTCTCGGATGAGCAGACCAAAGACATCGTCGAACAGATTCACGTGCTCGTCGCTGTAGCGGTCGGAGCCGTCGAGGAACAGCGCGGTGATGCGCTTCAGCGCATCGGTACGCTTCTCGCGTGAACCATGCTGGATGACGTCTTCAAGCTCGGGAATCAGCGAAAGCGCAGCAGCACCCATTGCTCACTTCCAACGGCAAATAACGCAGTGCCGGCATCCCGGTCCCGCGCAAGCACCGGACTTGGTGAAGACTTGACGGCCTCGGGCGCCACGATAGTGCTAAAGGTCTGAACGAAATCTTGCGGCGTTAGCGGGTGCGCCGCTTATTCGCCGGGTCCCTTGCCGAGCGGCCTTGCAACGGCATGATAAGTCGCTATATTCCGGCTGTCCGTCATGGATACCTCATAACGATCGGTAGATCCGAGCGGTTTTGAGAGTGGGCCCCCCGGGACCCGCTCTTTTTTGTTACCTGAGGCCAGGCGGGTCGGTTTCCTTTGCAGGATGCGTGTTGCGGCACGCGACATACCAAGGTCTATGACCCCGACGAGTATGGACGATAGCCTCACGACGTTTGCCGGCGAACCGCGGCTCATCATCGAGTCCGGGCGCGCCGCGCGCGTCGCTGCGATCGCTGAGCCGATTCTCGCTGAGCTCGGGTTCCGGCTTGTGCGCGTGCGCATCTCGGGGTCCGCTGGATGCACGGTGCAGATCATGGCCGAGCGGCCGGACGGTATGATGGCCATCGAAGACTGCGAAGCCGTCTCGCGGGCGCTCTCGCCGGTGCTGGACGTCGCCGATCCGATCGAAGGCGCGTATCGACTGGAAATTTCTTCACCTGGCATCGACCGGCCGCTGGTGCGGCGTTCCGATTTCGACCGTTATGCCGGTCACACCGCTCAAGTCGAGATGCTGGTTCTCATCGACGGCCGCCGACGATTTCGCGGCGAGCTTATCGGCACTGACGGCGACAACGTTCTGATGCGATGCGGTGACGCAAGTGCTGCCGCAAGTCCTGCGGAGCGTCAGGAAATATCGCTTCGGATCGACGACATCATGGAAGCCAGGCTTCTCCTGACCGACGCCCTCATTTCCGAGTCGCTGCGGCGGAGCAAGCATGGCGAACGCGACGTGGCCGCGACGGCCGACACCGACAATGAGCCGCCGCATCGTCTGAAACGTCATCACGCTAGACCTACGAACGCTGCACACAGACACACTCAGCATGAGACCCAACCCAAGGGAGACTGACTGATGGCGACAGTAAGCGCCAACAAACTCGAATTGCTGCAGATCGCGGACGCGGTCGCGCGAGAAAAAGCCATTGATCGCAGGATCGTGCTCGGCGCGATGGAGGACGCGATCGCCAAGGCCGCCCGCTCGCGGTACGGCAGCGAGACCGAAGTCCGCGCCGAGATCGATCCGAAGAGCGGCGAGCTTCACCTCTCGCGTCACATGCTGGTGGTTGACGCCGTCGAAAATCCGGCGATGCAGATCAGCCTTGATGAGGCGCGGCGGCGGCACCCTGCCGCGCAAATTGGCGACACCATCGCGGATCCGCTTCCGCCGCTGGAATACGGACGGATTGCCGCGCAATCGGCCAAACAGGTGATCGTGCAAAAGGTGCGCGAGGCCGAGCGCGATCGCCAATATGACGAATACAAGGATCGCATCGGCGATATCGTCAACGGCATCGTCAAGCGCGTGGAATACGGCAACGTCGTCGTCGATCTCGGTCGTGGCGAAGCCATCGTGCGCCGTGATGAAATGCTGCCGCGCGAGGTTTTCAGAAATGGCGACCGTATTCGCGCCTACATCTACGACGTTCGGCGCGAGCAACGCGGGCCGCAGATTTTTCTCTCACGCACACACCCGCAGTTCATGTCCAAGCTGTTCGCACAGGAAGTGCCGGAAATCTACGACAGCATCGTCGAGGTAAAGGCGGTCGCACGCGATCCCGGCTCGCGCGCCAAAATCGCGGTCGTATCGCGTGATTCTTCGGTCGATCCAGTGGGCGCCTGCGTCGGCATGCGCGGCTCGCGCGTGCAGGCGGTGGTCAATGAGCTGCAGGGTGAGAAGATCGACATCATTCCCTGGTCGCACGACACCGCAACGTTCGTCGTCAACGCCCTGGCGCCGGCCGAAGTCGCCAAAGTGGTGCTCGATGAAGAGCGCGAGCGCATCGAAGTCGTCGTCCCCGATCAGCAGCTTTCGCTCGCCATCGGCCGGCGCGGTCAGAACGTTCGGCTGGCGTCACAGCTCACCGGCTGGGACATCGACATCCTGACCGAGCAGGAAGAATCGGAGCGCCGCCAGGCCGAGTTCGAGAACCGCACACGCATGTTCATCGACTCGCTCAATGTCGACGAGGTCATCGGACAATTGCTGGCTTCGGAGGGCTTCAACTCGGTCGAGGAACTCGCGCTGGTCGACGTGAAGGAAATCGCCGGCATCGAGGGCTTCGACGAGGACACCGCGAGCGAACTGCAAAATCGCGCGCGCGAATACCTCGACAAGATCGAGGGCGAGCTTGACGCCAAGCGCAAGGAACTCGGCGTCGAAGATGCGCTCAGAGATATTCCTGGCATCACGACGGCCATGCTGGTGCGCTTCGGCGAGAACGAGATCAAGACGGTCGAGGATCTTGCCGGCTGCGCCACCGACGACCTCGCGGGCTGGACCGAACGCAAGGACGGCGAATCCGTCCGCCAAGCGGGAATTCTCGACGGCTTCGAAGTTTCGCGTGAAGAAGCCGAGGCCATCGTGATGCAGGCGCGGTTGAAGGCGGGCTGGATCACCGAAGCTGACCTCGCACCGCCACCGGCGGCCGAAGAGACGCCAGCCACCGAGGCGCACGCTTAGGAACCGCACGTACGAACGAATGATCAGCCAAGCGCAAGAGAGCCAGAGCATCGAACTCGACCGCGGACCGCACGGACGCGAATTGGCGCGGTTGTGCGTGGCCACGCACGCCGTGCGTCCGGTCGAGGAGCTGATCCGGTTCGTCGTTGGACCTGCCGGCGAGGTGATACCCGACCTCAAGCGCAAGCTGCCCGGGCGGGGCGTCTGGGTGACGGCAACGCGGTCCGCGCTTGCGGACGCCATTAGGCGCAAGGCATTTGGGCGGGGGTTCAAGCGCGACGTTCGGGTGCCCTCTGATCTCATCGCCCGCTCCGAGCACCTTCTTGAAAGCGCTGCGCTCGATGCGCTCGCGATTGCCGGCAAATCGGGGCTGGTTGCGGCCGGATTCGGCAAGACCGAAGCGGCGCTGGAGCGCCAGAAGGCTATTGCCGTGATCCACGCGGCCGAGGCGTCGCCTGACGGCCTGCGGAAACTCGATGCTGCATTGCGGCGACCGCCGGCGGACCATCCGATCCCCAAGATTCAAATCCTGACCTCGGCACAATTGGATTTGGCACTTGGCCGCCCAAATGTGGTACATGCAGCCCTGCTCGCCGGTCGAGCGAGCGACACGTTCGTGGCGCGCGTGCAGCGCCTTGAGCGGTTTCGGACCGGCGACCTGGACCTCCGGGCCGGAACTGCGCCGAACTGAACTCGTGATGCGACGCCGGCGCAAGACGCCGACCGAAGACATCGATGCGTATGGAAATGGATGCGGATGACTGAGACGACCAAGAATGGTGGCGAAAAGCTGAGCGTAAGCTCGACCAAGACGCTGACCCTCAAGCGAGGCGGCGTCGAGCAGGGCGTTGTGCGCCAAAGCTTCAGCCATGGTCGCAGCAAGGCGGTCGTCGTCGAAAAGGTCAAGCGCCGCGTCTCAGGCCCAGGCGAGACCAAGGTCGAGCCTGTTGCGGCTCCGGAACGCAGCCCCGCGCCGAAGCGCGCCGGCGAAACGGCCAGAGCTCCTGCGAGCTCAATGGCGAGCCAGGCTGCCGCGGCAGTTTCAACCAAGCCGTCCGGAGTCGTGCTGCGAACGCTCACCGAGGAGGAGCGCAGTGCGCGTGCGCATGCGCTCGCCGACGCGCGTCTGCGCGAGGCCGAAGAACGCAAGATCGCCGAAGAAGAAGCGCGCGTTCGTCATAGCCGTGAAGAGGCTGAACGAACCGAGCGCGCGGCGGCAGAAGCACGCAAACGCGACGAAGAAGATCGCCGCAAGCACGACGAAGAAACCAAGCGCAAGGCTGACGAGGTCGCCAAGAAGCGGTTCGGCACCGACGCGGTCATCGCAAAACCGGCCGGTGCGCGACCGGCGCTCGAAGCCGATGAGGAAGAAGCACCGCGCACGGCTCGCCGCGGCCCGGGCGGCGTCCCGGCTCGTCCGGCACCAGCGCCGAAACCTGCCCGTAGCGGCGCTGAAAAGCGTCGCGGCCGGCTGACTGTCGTGACCGCTCTTTCTGCCGATGAAGAGCGCGAGCGCTCGGTTGCGGCGTTCCGTCGCCGCGTCCAGCGCATGACCGGACACCGCGACAACGAGCCCAAAGAAAAGATCGCGCGTGAAGTTACGATCCCCGAGACGATCACCATCCAGGAACTGGCCAACCGCATGGCCGAGCGCGGCGTCGACGTCATCCGCATCCTGATGCAGCAAGGTCACATGGCGAAGATCACCGATACGATCGACGCCGACACCGCTCAGCTCATCGCCGAAGAGCTCGGCCACACCGTGCGGCGTGTCGCCGAATCGGATGTCGAAGAGGGGATGTTTGACGCCCCCGACGATCCGGCGAGCCTGCAGCCGCGCGCTCCGGTCGTCACCATCATGGGTCACGTCGATCACGGCAAGACGTCGCTGCTCGATGCGATTCGCTCGACCGATGTCGCGGCCGCCGAGGCCGGCGGCATTACGCAGCATATCGGCGCCTATCAGGTCACATCGCCATCGGGCGGCCGCGTTACGTTTATCGATACGCCCGGCCACGCTGCCTTCACCGCGATGCGGGCGCGCGGCGCCAAGGTCACCGATATCGTCGTGCTCGTGGTCGCGGCCGATGACGGCGTCATGCCGCAGACGGTGGAAGCGATCCAGCATGCCAAGGCGGCAAAGGTCCCGCTTATCGTCGCCATCAACAAGATCGACAAGCCGGACGCCAAGCCCGAGCGCGTGCGCACCGAATTGCTACAGCACGAAATCCAGGTCGAATTGCTCGGCGGCGATGTCCTTGAGGTCGAGGTGTCGGCCAAGGAAAAGCTCAATCTTGACCGGCTGCTCGAAGTCATTGGCCTGCAGGCGGAAATCCTCGAACTCAAGGCAAATCCAAACCGCCCGGCCGAAGGCACGGTGATCGAAGCGCGGCTTGATCGCGGCCGGGGCCCGGTTGCGACCGTGCTGGTGCAGCGCGGCACGCTCAAACCCGGCGACATCGTCGTGGCCGGCTCGGAGTGGGGTCGTGTGCGTGCGCTGGTGTCGGACACCGGCCACTCCGTCGTGGCCGCCGGCCCTTCGATGCCGGTCGAGGTGTTGGGCTTCAACGGCACGCCTGAAGCCGGCGATCGGCTGGCCGTCGTCAATTCGGAAAGTCGGGCACGCGAAATCACAGATTATCGGGCGCGGCAGAAGCGCGAGAAAGCCGCCGCACGCCAGACCGGCATGCGCGGTTCGCTCGAGCAAATGATGAGTCAGCTCAAGACATCGGGGCGCAAGGAATTTCCGCTGGTGATCAAGGGCGACGTGCAAGGCTCGATCGAAGCAATCGTCGGCGCACTGGAAAAACTCTCCACGGAAGAAGTCGCCGCGCGCGTGATTTTCGCCGGCGCCGGCGGCATTACTGAATCCGACGTAACGCTGGCCGAAGCCTCGGGTGCGGTTTTGATTGGCTTTAATGTTCGCGCCCACAAAGAGGCGCGCGAGGCCGCCGAGCAGGCGGGAATCGAAATTCGCTACTACGACATCATCTACAATCTCGTTGACGACGTGAAGAAGGCGATGTCGGGCTTGCTGGCACCGATGCTGCGCGAGACGATGCTCGGCAACGCGACCATCCTCGAAGTCTTCAAGGTCTCCAAGGTCGGCAACGTTGCCGGCTGCCGGGTGACCGACGGCACCGTCGAGCGCGGTGCCAACGTGCGGCTCATTCGCGACAACGTGGTGGTCCACCAAGGCAAGCTGTCGCAGCTCAAGCGCTTCAAGGATGACGTGCGCGAAGTCGTCGCCGGCCAGGAATGCGGCATGGCGTTCGAGAATTATCAGGATATGAAAGCCGGCGACGTTATCGAGTGCTACCGCGTGGAGAGCGTACAGCGGACATTGTGAGTCCAAGACTCACGTCCGCGCACGCCGTCATTGCCGGATTTAATCCGTCAATTCCGACGACAATGGCACAGCAAAATGCAACGAGATGCGCGGCCCGCGCCCGCGCACGACGGTAATAGTGAAATGGCACGTCAGCACAACCGCAATCCCGCCTCGGGCGGCTCCCAGCGCCAGCTACGTGTCGGCGAATTGATCCGTCACGAGCTCGCCGACATGCTGTCGCGTGGCGAGGTCCACGATCCGGTCCTCGAAGCGCACATGATCACCGTTCCCGAAGTGCGCATGTCTCCCGATCTGCGGCTCGCCACGATCTACATCATGCCGCTCGGCGGGCGTGATGCAGATGAAGTGCTCGACGCACTCGACCGCAACAAGCGATACGTCCGCGGCGAGATCGCGCGGCGCGTTAACTTAAAATTTGCTCCAGACATTCGCTTTCGCGTCGATGAGCGATTCGACGAAGCGGAACGGATCGAGAAGCTTTTGCGAACACCGGAGGTCCAACGCGACCTTGGCGGCAACAAGGACGAGTGATGTCGGAAACGAGCGATATCTTGACTGCGCATCGGGAAAGCGGCGCACCCCCAACTGCGGACGTGCCGAGTCGCAGCCGCCGCTGAAAAAGGAAAATAGGAAGCGGCAGAAGCGCGACGTGCACGGCTGGATCGTGCTCGACAAGCCGATCGGCATGACGTCGACGCATGCCGTCTCGGTCATCAAGCACCTGTTCACGGCGAAGCGTGCGGGTCACGCCGGTACCCTCGATCCGCTGGCGTCCGGCTGTCTCCCGATTGCGCTGGGCGAAGCGACCAAAACCGTGCCGTTCGTGGTCGATAGCCGCAAAACGTACCTATTTACCGTTCGCTGGGGCGAGGAGCGCGACACCGACGACGCCGAAGGCCGGGTCGTGGGGACTAGCGAAAGCCGTCCCGACGAGGCGGCGATCAAGGCGTTGTTGCCCCAATTCACGGGCGCTATCGAGCAGGTGCCACCGCGTTACTCTGCCATCAAAATCGCCGGTGAGCGCGCCTACGATTTGGCCCGGGAGGGCGAGCAGGTCGAACTCGCACCGCGCACCGTGGATATCCACAAGATCGAACTCGTCGAGATCCCGGACCGCGACCACGCCGTCCTTGCCGCCGAATGCGGCAAAGGGACCTACGTTCGCTCTCTTGCGCGCGATCTGGGCAGGGCGCTGGGCGGCGCTCTAGGTCATGTCTCAGCGCTGCGCCGAGGCCGGGTCGGCCCGTTCGGCGAAGGCGACATGATTTCGCTGGAACGCCTCGAGGCTTTGTGCCATAGAGCGGCCGCTGGCGAGGGACACCTCGCTGACATTCTCCTGCCGATCGAGACCGCGCTGGACGACATCCCGGCGCTGGCCGTGAGCCCGGCAGATGCGGCAAGGCTCGCAAGAGGCCAAGCCGTTTTGTTGCGCGGACGGGACGCTTCCATCATCCGCGGCATTGTCCAGGTCGCCGTAGGTGGCCAGCTTTTGGCCATTGCCGAGGTCGACCGCGGTGAAATCGTCCCCCGGCGCGTGTTTAATTTAACCGGCGTGGTAGGCCGCGCCGGCAGACAAAAAGGTTAGTGACGATGTCGATTACGACCGCACGTAAGGCGGACGTCATTAAGACGTACGCCGTCAAATCCGGTGATACGGGTTCGCCTGAAGTTCAGGTTGCGCTTCTTTCGGAGCGGATCAACAACCTGACGGATCACTTCAAGACCCATATGAAAGACAACCACTCGCGGCGCGGGCTTCTCAAGCTCGTCTCGCAGCGGCGCCAAATTCTTGACTATCTCCGGCGCACCGACGAGGGCCGCTACAAGGGGTTGATTGAACGGCTGGGTATTCGCCGTTGAAACTTTGCGCGCGGAGAATTCCGCGCGTTTCGTGGCGGAGCGCATTCGGCGTCCGCTCACATGTCCGGCAGCAACGCTGCCGATTAAAGCGACGGGCCGTTGCCCGTCCATATCAAGGAAGTCCGAAGGCCATGGCAGGATCGCCGGACGCTGGAATGATTTGCAGCCGTGCTGCTGCGTCAACAGCGCCTCGCCGTCTTGCTGATGGCTTTCGCGCTTCCGCAAAAACCATGAGAGATAATCACAATGTTCAACATTCATCGTGTGCAACTTGACTGGGGCGGCCGCCAACTCACGCTAGAGACCGGCAAACTTGCCCGCCAAGCTGATGGAGCCGTGTTCGCGTCCTATGGCGACACCACCGTCATCGCGACCGTCGTCGCCGCCAAGCAGCCCAAGGAAGGAATCGATTTCCTCCCGCTGACCTGCAACTACCAGGAAAAGTATTACGCCGCGGGACGCATCCCGGGCGGCTATTTCAAGCGTGAAGCTCGTCCGACCGAAAAGGAGACGTTGGTCTCCCGTCTCATTGATCGCCCGGTCCGCCCGCTATTCGCTGATGGCTGGCGCTGCGACACGCAGGTGATCGTGACCGTGCTGTCGCACGATCTCGAGAATGATCCCGATATCCTGGCAATGGTCGCAGCCTCGGCCGCGCTGACGCTTTCGGGCGCGCCGTTCATGGGTCCGATCGGGGCGGCCCGCGTCGGCTTCATCAACAACGAGTATGTCCTTAACCCACAGATCGACGAGATGACTGAGAGCGCGCTCGATCTCGTCGTCGCTGGAACTCAGGACGCCGTGCTGATGGTCGAGTCCGAGGCCAAGGAACTGTCCGAGGACATCATGCTCGGCGCCGTGATGTTCGGCCATCGCCACTTCCAGCCGGTCATCGAGGCCATCATCCGGCTTGCGGAGAAGGCCGCGAAGGAGCCCCGCGAGCTCACTCTGCCGGACAACGCGGCGCTCGAGACCGAAATGCGCGGACTGGTCGAGAAGGACCTGCGTGCTGCGTATTCTATCCCAGACAAGATGGAGCGCCATAAGGCCGTCGACGCCGCCAAAGAACGCGTCATGGGCCATTTCTGCCCGCCGGATGTGGAAGCGAAATATCCGAAGCTGCAGGTCACCGGCGTATTCAAGGATCTCGAAGCCAAGATCGTGCGCTGGAATATTCTCGATACCGGCAATCGCATCGACGGCCGCGATGTAAAGACCGTCCGTCCGATCGTGTGCGAAGTCGGCGTGCTGCCGCGCACTCACGGCTCGGCGCTCTTTACACGCGGCGAGACCCAGGCGCTCGTCGTTGCGACGCTCGGCACCGGCGAGGACGAACAATTCATCGATGCGCTGCAGGGCACCTACAAGGAAACATTCCTGCTGCACTACAATTTCCCGCCGTTCTCGGTCGGTGAGACGGGCCGCCTCGGCGCGCCCGGCCGGCGCGAGATCGGCCACGGCAAGCTTGCCTGGCGCGCCATCCATCCCGTTGCTGCCGCCGCATCACGAATTCCCCTACACGATCCGCGTCGTCTCCGAGATCACCGAATCCAACGGTTCGTCTTCGATGGCGACCGTGTGCGGCACGTCGCTGTCGCTGATGGATGCCGGCGTACCGCTGAAGCGGCCGACTGCCGGCATCGCCATGGGTCTGATCAAGGAGGAGGAGCGCTTCGCCGTTCTGTCCGACATCCTCGGCGATGAGGACCATCTCGGCGACATGGACTTCAAGGTTGCGGGCACCGAACGCGGCGTCACCTCGCTGCAGATGGACATCAAGATCGCCGGGATCACCGAAGAGATCATGCGCGTCGCGCTCGACCAGGCGAAGGACGGCCGCATGCACATCCTCGGCGAGATGAGCAAGGCGCTGACATCGGCCCGCGCAGAACTCGGCGAACATGCGCCGCGAATCGAGGTATTCTCGATCCCGGTCGACAAGATTCGTGAGGTGATCGGCTCGGGCGGCAAGGTTATCCGCGAGATCGTGGAAAAGACCGGAGCCAAGATCGACATTCAGGACGACGGCACCGTGAAGGTTGCCTCGGCGAATGGCGAATTGATCAAGGCCGCGATCAACTGGATCAAATCGATCGCGTCCGAGCCGGAAGTCGGTCACATCTACGAGGGGACCGTCGTCAAGGTCATGGACTTCGGCGCCTTCGTGAATTTCTTTGGCGCCAAGGACGGCCTTGTGCACATCAGCCAGCTCGCACAACGCCGGGTGCAAAAGACCTCCGACGTCGTCAAGGAAGGCGACAAGGTGAAAGTCAAGCTGCTCGGCTTTGACGAACGCGGCAAGGTGCGGCTCTCGATGAAGGTCGTCGATCAGGAGACCGGCGAGGACCTCGAAGCCAAACAGAAGGCCGAGGGCGAGCAACCGCGGGAAGCGGCGGCGGGTGGCGCCGAATAGCAGCGCCGATGGAAGATAAGGAAAAGGGCGGCCTCTCGGCCGCCTTTTTTATTAGGAATGTCCGATAAATAGCGTGGAATCAATGCATTAATGGCAAAGCGACAGACTGTGACGTACGTCACGTCACGGCCCGGCAGCAGCGGCGTATGGTTTTAAAGTGTTCACCGACCAGGAGGCTGCCGTGACGACCAAGCCCGAAAAGACCGGTTCGCGAGTGGTACGCTGGTTCAAGACGGTCACCCCGAAAAGGAAGACGCCGTATCGCTGGTATGAGGTCGATCACTGCGGCATGTGAATCAATTCGAGCTCGACCCCGCAACGCGCTTCCACCCCGAGCGCGTTCGTCCCCGACCACCCGAGTCCCCGCTCGGGTGGTCTTTCTTTTGTTGAGCCAGGTTACGCACAGATAAAGACGGCAGAGGAATTGCTGCAATTCACGCGGTCTTTTGTTTGCTGTTTTTCCTGAACGCTACGTGCAACGCTTCGACAGCGACTTTTCCCAAGGCGACGAAGTCATCCTTGCGCGGCGATGTGCGCCGCCACGCAAGTCCGATTGTGCGGCCAGGCTCCGGCGCAGCGAAGCGCAGCAACTTGACCCGTTCATCGCGTGCGCCGACATCGATGGCAACCTCCGGCACCAGCGTCATACCGTAGCCGTTCGCCACCATTTGCATGACGGTCGCAAGGCTCGTGGCGCCAAGCCGCATCGGCAGATCGGACCGCGCGCCAGCGCAATAGGCGAGCGCCTGATCGCGCAGACAATGACCTTCTTCGAGCAGGATGAGGCGCCGCTGGTCGATTTCCTGCGCACTGACCAACCTGCTTTCCGGCAGCGGATCGTCGGCAGGAACCGCAAGCAGAAATGGATCGTCGAACAGCGCTTTGGTCTCGATCTCGGCATCCAGCACAGGCAGCGCAAGCATCACAACGTCAAGCTGGCCGCCGGCAAGTTCCTCGAGCAAGACCTTGGTTTGGGTCTCGCGCAATTCAACGGTCAATTCGGGATAGCGCGTCTGCAGACTCGGCAGCAACTTTGGCAGGAGATAGGGTGCGAGCGTCGGAATGATGCCGAGTTTAAGGCGCCCAGTCAGCACGCGGCCTCGGTGCCGCGCAAAGTCGACAAGATCGCGCGCCGCGGTCAGCACCTGGTCCCCCTGCGCGCCACTTCGATTCCAATTTCCGTCAGCGCCGCCTCGCCGGGCCTGCGCTCGACGAGTTCGACCCCAAGCTGCTTTTCGAGATCGCGGATTTGCATCGACAGCGCGGGTTGGGTCACCGCGCAGGCTTCGGCGGCGCGGCCGAAATGCCGATGCTGCGTAAGAGCTTGGAGATAGCGCAATTGGCGCAAGGTGATCATGCGTATCAATATTTCTTATCGGTATATTCGGTCAATGGGACCTGGGCTGATCCAGGCTGAGGATTTCGTGTGCCGCACTCCGGAGAGAGCCCATGGCCAAGCGCTCGGCGCTGACGAGAGAAAGCGCAAACGTGCACGCCGGTCAAAATCCCGCGCATCACTCACGCAGCGCGATGAGAAAGAATGTCTGCGCCAAACCGATGCTTTTGATGTCGGTCATTCCGCGCTTCTCAAAAATAAAATTGCGATCAGTCATGGTGCGGAACGTCTCGCTGACGTGAATCCGGTTCGGCACGCCATGCGATTCCATGCGTGCGGCAACGTTCACGGCATCGCCCCACACGTCGTAGGAAAACCGCATGTCGCCGATCACACCGGCGGTCGCGGGCCCGCAGTGCAATCCGATTCGCAGCCGCATGGATTGCCCGGCCAGCGGCGGCCGGCGGCCGTTAGCCTCCAGCATCGCAAGCGCAAGACGCCCAATCGCTTTCGCACCGCCCGAACCGTCACCATCAATGCCGCCGACCGCCATGTAGCAGTCGCCGATAGTTTTGATCTTCTCCGCCCCGAACTGTTCACACAGCGCATCGAAGGTGCGCACCAGCTCATCCAGATATGCGACAACTTGATCGGGCGGCAGATCGTGCACTGCCGTGGTGAATCCGACGAGATCGGCAAACAGGATGCTGAGACATTCCACGCGATCGGCGATGCGCTGATCCGGTGCGGATTTGATCCTCGTTGCGATCGGCGTTGGCATCATTGTAGTGACCAACGCCTCAGAGCGCTCGTATTCATTCTCGAGCTCGATCTCCGCCCGGCGCAGCGCCGCTACGGCGTAGAAGATGATGATGGCATTGACCGTGATCGTATTGATCATGGCCTGGTTGGTGAGCATTGCGCGCAGCGTCATATCCTGCGGCATGATCAACCCGTTGACGGGTGCATAATTGAGTGTGACCAGGAGCGCAGCCGCGAACAGCACGAAAAAGGTCGAGAAGAGCTTCCAGTTCTGGGTCCCGACCAGAGGCAGCATTGCGCCGACAACCGTGAAATACAATTGCAGATGGCTTGCCG
This sequence comes from uncultured Alphaproteobacteria bacterium, assembly GCA_963759705.1. Lineage (GTDB taxonomy): Bacteria > Pseudomonadota > Alphaproteobacteria > Rhizobiales > Xanthobacteraceae > BOG-931. The sequence goes on along the minus strand of CAVXAK010000017.1, from coordinate 293,627 downwards.
TGCCGAGCAGCCAAACGATCAGCACCGTACCCAACAGGACGAGCGTCGCCAGCACAACGGCCGCGGCGTTCTCGCCATAACGATGCAGGCACGGCGTCAAGAGCGCCAGCAGCGCAAATACTGCGTTGTAGATGTGAATGACGATGAGGCCGCGGGGATCATGGATTGAATTGATCACCAAATGCGACAGCGCGTTGGCGGCCGCAACGAAGGCGGCGACGTTGGTAATCCGCTGACGGCGGGCAATTTCGGAATTGCCGGTTACGATGCCGACCGACGCAAGACGCTCGAGCCAATGGGGCACGGCGAAGCCGCGCTTCGGCTCACGGCGAATGAGTTCGCTCAGCCGCGTCATTGAGTTCGCCAGCCGCCCTGAATGACCGATTTGCGCTAATCTAATGCGGTGGATTTCAAGTTCCTACAATTCAATCGCGAACTCAAATGGGAACTTCAAGTCCGAAACCCGCGCAGCAATCACAAACTTTGCGTGTGCCCTCGTTCGATTCAGAGGATACCCATCGGAATGGGTCGCAAGGATTTGCGAGATTTGGAAGCTGCGCCCGAGAGCAAGATCATCATTTAGAAGAAACTACAGTAGCACACCGGTGTACCGCTCGGTCCCATTAGTCCGCAACCGCAATGTGCTCAGGAACGCCAGCGGCCGAAGGTTTCTTGAAAACCATAAGCAGCGGAATAACGACGAGCGTTGCAATCATCAGGAATTTGTAGTCGTCGATATAGGCGATGATTTGCGCCTGTTGCGTGATCACGGAATCGAGTGCGGCACGACCCGCTGCGGTCAGTGGATTCCAGAACTGAGAGATGGCGGGGTTTTCGAACGCCCGATTCACGGCGTTGACGTGGGGCACGATCGCGGCGTGATTTGCCTCCGTGTTCCGCGTCAGCAGGGTGTTCACCACCGAAATGCCGACGGCCGAACCGATATTGCGCGACAGATTGTAGAACCCGGCAGCCTCCGTCCGCTGTCCGACCGACAGTGTCGACAGGGTGGCGGCGCTGAGCGGCACAAAGAGGAAACCGAGACCGACGCCTTGGACCACGCCGACGCCGATGATCGCCCCCTGGGAAATGTCGGGGGTCCAGCCCGTCATGGCGTAGAACGACCAAGCAGTCAGCCCAAGGCCGAAGCCGAGGAGGAGACGCGTATCCACTTTTCCAACCATCCTGCCGACGACCAGCATGGAAGCCATCGTCCCGACACCCCGCGGCCCCATGACAATGCCGGCGGTGACGACCGGATAGTTCATGAGGTCTTGCAGATAAGGCGGCTGCAGCGCGAGCGAGGCGTAGTAAGTAAGTCCCACAATGGCGACGAAAATCACGCCGGCGGTGAAATTACGGTCGCGGAACAACGCCGGTTTCACGAATGGCTTTTCGGCCGTAAAGGTGTGGACGAGAAACAGATAGAACGCCGAACATGCGACAACGGCCTCGATGATGATCTCGCCAGAGTCGAACCAATCTTTTATTTCGCCGCGGTCAAGCATGATCTGCAGCGCTCCAAGCGTCACGCTCAAAGTGCCGAAGCCGAACCAATCGAGTTTTTCCGCACTTCGCTGCGTCTCGGGCAGAAAAGCAGTAATGCCGAGGAGTCCAACGATGCCGATCGGCAGGTTGATGTAGAACACATAGCGCCAGCTGTAATTCTGGGTCAGCCAACCGCCGAGCACCGGACCCAGGACCGGCCCGACCATAACGCCGACGCCGAACAGCGCCATTGCGAAGCCATGACGCTCCCGCGGATAGACATTGAACAAAACGGTTTGCGACAGCGGCACCAATGCGGCGCCGAAGGCGCCTTGCAGGGTTCGGAACAACACGATCTGAGTCAAGGACTGCGCCATGCCGCACAGCATCGACGCCAGGGTGAAGCCGGAGATCGAAACGAGAAAGAGACGCCTGAGGCCAAATCGTCCGGCCAGAAAGCCGGTCGGCGGCGTCATGATTGCGGCGGCGACGATGTAGGAGGTCAACACCCAGTCGATCTGGTCCTGGCTCGCCGAAACGCTGCCCTGCATGTATGGCAGCGCCACGTTGGCGATCGTCGTATCGAGCGCCTGCATGAGCGTCGCAAGAATCACGCAAGCGGTGATCGCGCCGCGGTTGATGCCTTCATCTGCCCTGCGTTCGGCAGTCATGGATTCACCAGCCGAACAGAGCGGTCAGGAAGTGCGGGAAGCCGCGCGCGTGACCGGTATCGACATCGACCTCGACGCTCATGCCCGGACGAAGCGGAGGATGATTCTTGTCGCTGGTGTCGACGCGCACGCGCATCGGGATGCGCTGCACCACCTTGACCCAGTTTCCGCTCGTATTCTGGGCCGGCAGAAGCGCAAACTCCTGGGCTGCGGCCGGACTGATGCTGTCCACGGTGCCGTGCCATTCGATGTCCGGATAAGCATCGACCGTCACGGTAACGCTCTGTCCGGGACGGACGTAGGTCAGTTCCGTTTCTTTTGGATTCGCGTCGATCCAAGCGTGATCGGTGTCGACGAGGAAGAACGCGGTCGTTGATGCGGCGAGGTACTTGCCGGCGGCAATCGCAGGGACGTTGGTGACTGTCCCACCGAACGGCGCCGTAACGACAGTATGGTCGAGCTGACGCTGCGCCTCTTCGACCTGCGCCTGCGCCTGCAAATACTGAGGATGCTGCGCGACCGGAATATCCGCGTTACCGACGAGGCGGGCGAGTTGCACTTGGGCCTGCTGGCGGAGTGATTCGAGTTTGCTCTTGTCGGTTGAGAGCGACGATTGCGCCTGATCGAAGACAGACTGGGATACGGTGCCGCTCCGCAACAACATCACGTCGCGGTCATAGTTGGTCTGATCCAGCTTCACTTGCGCCTCTTCGGCGGAGGCGTCGCTCAACATGCGCTTGTAGTCCTGCTTCATCGCCTCGATGGCGAGCGCAGTCTGCGCCAGATTGGCCTTGGCATTGTCGAGGGCGATTTGGAACTGGCGCGGATCGAGCCGGTAGAGAACCTGCCCTTTGGTGACGTGCTGGTTGTCCGTAACCTCGACGTCTTTGACGATGCCGGAAACGTCGGTTGAAATACCAACCTTCTCGGCTTCGACATACGCATCGTCCGTCGACATGATCCGCCCGCCAGCAACGTACCAATAGCCTCCGACAATCAGCGCAAGCGGCAGGAGCGCAAACAAACCCCAGCGAATAGTGGTCCGCGTTGACCGCGGCCTCTTCTTATCAATCGAGGATTCACGGGATTCGGCATGCGGCGTGTTTGGCGCCGGCACAACCGGCGGCGCCTCACGCACATCCGGCGCCTCGCCTCGCGCCGGCGGAACCGACCTGAGGGCCCTCTCAGCCATAGCGCTGCTCTTCCGCAGGGGCCGCGGCGGTCTTTTGCTGGATCGCCTGGCGCAGATTTTCTTTGACGATCGCAAGCTGAGCGACCATCCGCTCGACCGTCGCGCGGTCTACGCCGACAAGTGCATTGGTCATCATTTCCTCGCCAAGATCGCCGAGCCGCTCCAGCAGCGGATGCGCGGCGGGTGTCAGAAACAGCCGCTTGGCGCGGCGATCATTCGGATCGGACCGCCGCTCGATCAATCCACTGCTGCAGAGACGGTCGAGAAGGCGCGTCACCGTGATGGGCTGCAGGTCGAGCATTTCGGCAAGCTCGGACTGCTTGAGCCCTTCGAAACGGTCGAGGCGGGCGAGCACAACCCATTGGGCGCGAGTGATCCCGAACTGCCTTGCCTTGTGATCGGCGTAGGTCCGCAGCATGCGGGCTACATCATTGACCGTAAAAGCGAAATCTCTGTTGAGCGAGCGCGGCAGCATGACGCCTCCAGCCGCCAAATTAAGCTATGGCTGCTTAATTGACGTTGCCGCAATATAAGTTGGCTTACTTAGTTGTCCACAATCGATCTGCAAGGCTGAAATGCGATTTTGGACGGGCGAGCCTATTGGTCAGGCCAAACCCAGTTCGGCGAACGCGGCCGTGTGATGATCCGCAGCAGCCTGCGCGAAACAGCAAAAGACGACCTTCCTTACGCCGCGAGACGCCGCGGCGAGTTCCGACACAACCGTTCCAACCGCAATCTGCGCGGCGCGATCGGGTGGAAACCGGTAAATTCCGGTCGAAATGGCCGGGAAGGCAACCGAAGCAAGCCGATGCGCCGCAGCGAGCTCGAGCGATGCGCGATAGCAGGACGCAAGCAACTCACTTTCGCCCTGCCGGCCGCCACTCCACACCGGCCCGACCGCGTGGATGACGTGCTTGGCCGGCAGCCGGTAGCCGCGTGTGATCTTGGCCGCGCCGGTCTCGCAGCCACCGAGTGTCCTGCATTCGGCCAACAGTTCAGGTCCCGCGGCGCGATGAATGGCGCCGTCCACGCCCCCGCCACCCAGCAGGGTGCGGTTTGCCGCATTCACGATCGCATCAAGCGCCAGCGTCGTGATATCGGCGACGCACACTTCGAGCCGCACGGAGCCGACTTCGGCAACGAGCAACGCTGTCCCGTTTGTCAGTGTATCGCGGATCATGGCCGCGAGGATATCACGCCCATTCGGCGTGCGCCTCCGCGCGCAAATCGACGGTGCTTCTCACGCCGATATCGTCGAAATGCTCGTCGAGGAAACGCCGCGCCGCGCGTTTGCCGCTGAGGTGCAGCATGTTGAAGAAATCGTAGTCTGTCGAAAGCTTGCTGAAGGCGTCAAAATGCGTGCCGAACTTATCAAGCACGATGCGGTGCACGTTGATGCGGCGGTATTGACCCGGCCCTAAGCCGCGAGGCAGCCGGCCCTGATCGATCAAACGAGCCACGAATTCGATGGCGCGATATTCGGACAGCAGCGAGGAGTTGAACGTGATTTCGTTGATGCGGTTCATGATCTCGCTGGAGGACGTCGGCGTGGCGTGCCGCACCAGCGGATTGATCTGGACCACCAGCACGTCCTCGGTCTTGGTGGTGCCGAAAAACGGAAAGATCACAGGATTGCCCAAGTAGCCGCCATCCCAGTAGGGCACGCCGTCAATCTCAACGGCGCGGAACAACAGCGGCAGACAGGCCGAAGCCATCACCGCGTCAGCCGTTATCTTCTCGCGCGAAAAGATTCGCACGTGTCCGGTCTGCACGTTGGTCGCCGAAATGAAAATTTGCAGATCGGTGAAGGCGCGCAGCTTTTCGAAATCGACAAAGCGCTCGAACAGATCCTTGAGCGGATTGATATTGAGCGGATTGACATCGTAGGGCGAGAAGTGCCGCGACAACGAATTCAGCCATGCCTGCACCGGCGAACCTTCGAGCGGCGTAAACGACAAAAGCCGTTCCATCACCGCCCGCTGCAAGACCGGTAGATTGCCGGTGCTGCTCGCCGCGCGCCAAAAATCCGCCAGTCGCTTCTGCGCTTCGGCGCGGCCGCCGCGCGCCAAGCCATCGGCCAGCATCACGGCATTCACGGCACCGGCAGACGTGCCCGAAATGCCCTCGATGCTGAGCCGCTCATCCTCCAAAATTTGTTCCAGGACACCCCAGGTGAATGCGCCGTGCGCGCCACCGCCCTGCAGCGCCAGATTGATGCGTTTGGTCGAAGATGACGCCTTCTGCTCGGTTGCCCAGCCGGGCAGCAGCGAGCCGAGAAAGTTTTTCATGGCAATACGGCTGCGTGGTCGAACGCGCGTATCACAATGGCGAAGCGCAGCTTGGCGCGGAAGCCCAAAAAGTCATTCCGCGGTCCAGCCGCCGTCGATCGAGAGATTGGCGCCGGTAATGGCTTTTGCCGCGTCGGAGCAAAGATAAATGGCAAGATCGGCGACTTCGTCGACGGTGACGAATTCTTTGGTCGGCTGGGCGGCCAGCAAGACGTCGCGCTTAACCTGCTCCGCGGTCATGTTGCGCGCCTTCATGGTGTCGGGGATCTGTTTCTCGACGAGCGGCGTCCAGACGTAGCCGGGGCTGATGCAATTGGCGGTGATGCCGAACGTCGCGACTTCGAGCGCGACGGTTTTGGTCAGACCCGCAAGACCATGCTTGGCGGAAACGTAGGCCGACTTGAAGGGCGAGGCGACCAGCGAATGCGCCGAAGCGGTGTTGATGATACGCCCCCATTTGCGCGACTTCATGCCTGGCACTGCGGCGCGGATCGTGTGGAACGCCGACGACAAATTGATCGCGATGATCTGGTTCCACTTCTCGATTGGGAACTCCTCGATCGGCGCGACGTGCTGAATACCGGCATTGTTGACCAGCACATCGAGCGTGCCGAATGTTTTTTCGGCTGTGTGGATCATGTCAGCGATCTCGGCCGGCTTGGTCATGTCGGCGGCGGAGTAAAGCGATTTGACGCCGAATTCCTTCTCGATGTTGGTGCGCTCGGTTTCGATCGCAGCCTTGTCGCCGAAGCCATTGATGGTGACGTTGGCGCCTTGCGCGGCAAGCGCCCGTGCGATCGCAAGGCCGATGCCCGACGTCGATCCGGTGACAAGCGCGGACTTTCCTTTCAACATGGCAATCCCCAATTCAATGATGTGGCTTGGCAGTGTGATGATGCGGCGGTCGCCCGATCTTCGAAACTCGCCCGGAATGTGGGACTGTTATTGCTGCGGCGCAACATAAAAATCCCATGCTGCGTCACGTTTTCGCGATCCAGTATCGAGCGTTACAATTGTCGCTAAATAGGCGCTTCCTGCCGCAAGGTCGACAAAGTTATTGACCGAGGAATGACAAGATGCCGAGCGCAATTTTCCCCGCGCCCAACCATGATCACGAGCGTTGCGCGAGCGCGGCCATTGCGCACGCCGAAGCCCAGTGTGCGGCGCGCGCGCAGCGGCTCACTCCGATGCGTCGCCAGGTGCTCGAAACACTGCTGGCGAGCCACAAGCCGCTCGGCGCTTACGAGATCATCGAGCGGTTGGCACATGACACCCGCCCGGCACCGATCACGATCTATCGCGCGCTTGATTTCCTGCGCGAGAACGGTCTGGTGCACCGGATCGAGAGCCGCAATGCATTCGTCGCGTGCGTCCACAATCACGTCGGCGAAGACCTCGTCGTGTTCCTGATCTGCGAAAGCTGCGGGCTTGTCGGCGAGGCACCTGCCGCGGGCGTCGCTGAAGCGTTGAAGACCTCGTCGCGCGCCGCCGGCTTTACGCCCAGAAGCCCACTGATCGAAATCGCCGGCATTTGTTCCCACTGCCGGGAGCGATAATGCTCGGTGCAATAAATCGGCTTGTCGCGTCGTTTGAAATGCTGAAAGGCGCAAGCCGGTTTTGACCGCAGCCCCCTCGCCTCACTCACCGTCATCTCGTCCGCTCGACGCGATCGCCATCGCCGTCACAGTCGTGCTGAGCTTGAGTTGGGGCTTCAATCAAGTCGCCGCCAAGCTCGCCATCCACGACATCCCACCGCTGATCCAGGGCACCGTCCGTTCGCTGGTCGCGACGCCCTTGGTGGCGGCATGGGCGCGGTGGCGCGGCATCCCGCTCTTCAAGCGTGACGGCACATTGGTCGTCGGCTTGCTGGCCGGTGTTCTGTTTGCTCTCGAATTTCTCTTGATCTACCGCGGCCTGCTTTTCACCACCGCGACCCGCGCCGTGGTGTTCATTTACCTGGCACCGTTTCTCGTCGCGATCGGGTCGCGCTGGCTCATTGCCGGGGATCGCTTTGACGGTTCGCAATGGTTGGGATTGGCACTGTCGTTCGCCGGACTTGTTTTGGCATTCGGCCTACCGACTCCGGCTGCCGATCCACGTCAGACGCTGGGCGACCTCATGATGGTCGGCGCCGCGGTGTCATGGGCGGTCACCACACTCGTCATCAAAGCAACCGCGCTGAACCGCGTCAGCGCCGAGAAGACCATGCTGTACCAACTCGTGGTCTCGGCGCCGCTGCTCGGGCTCGCGGCGCTCGTTTTCGGCGAACGCATTGACGCGGTGCCCTCGGGGCTTGCGATCGCCAGCCTCGCCTACCAGACGCTGTGGGTCGTCAGCATCACATTTGTGATCTGGTTCGCCTTCGTCGTGCGCTATTCGGCCGCGAGATTGGCGGCGTTCACCTTCTTGACCCCTTTGTTTGGCGTAACGGCCGGTCACATCGCATTAAACGAGCCCTTGACCCCCGCTTTTGCCCTCGCGGTCGCATTGGTCGCGGGTGGCCTCCTCCTCGTCAACCGCCCTCGGTGAGGCTATATCGTGGTCGTCCGTTCTCCCCCTGTCCGGGAGCGAGGATGGGTTCCGCTCCCAAAGGACTGCGCCAATGATGGAATTTTCCGGCCCCTCCGAAAGGCATCGAACCGTCGCCGTAAAGGTTGGCAACGTCACCGTCGGCGGCGGCGCGCCCGTTGTCGTGCAGTCGATGACCAATACCGATACCGCCGACGTCGAGGCGACCACCAAGCAGGTCGCGGACTTGGCGCGGGCTGGTTCTGAAATCGTGCGCATTACGGTTGACCGCGACGAGGCAGCCGCCGCCGTGCCGCATATCAAGGAGCGCCTGCTCCGCATGAACATCGACGTGCCGATCGTTGGCGATTTCCACTACATCGGCCATAAGCTCCTTGCCGACCATCCCGCTTGCGCAGAGGCGCTCGACAAATACCGGATCAATCCGGCAATGTCGGCTTCAAGGAGAAGAAGGACCGGCAGTTCGGCGCCATTGTCGAAACCGCCATCCGCCACGACAAGCCGGTGCGGATCGGCGCCAACTGGGGCTCACTCGACCAGGAGCTGCTGACCCATCTGATGGACCAGAACGCGCGCTCCAATCACCCGGTCGATGCGCGGGACGTGACCCGAGAGGCTATGGTGCAATCGGCGTTGCTGTCCGCTGAGCGTGCCGAAGAAATCGGCTTGGAGCGATCAAAGATCATCCTTTCGGCCAAAGTATCGGCGGTACAGGATCTGATCGGGGTCTACGGCGAAATGGCACGCCGGTCCGATTATGCGCTTCATCTCGGGCTCACCGAGGCCGGCATGGGCTCGAAGGGCATTGTTGCCTCGTCGGCAGCCATGGGCGTGCTGCTTCAGCAAGGTATCGGCGACACGATCCGCGTTTCGCTGACGCCGGAGCCCAATGGTGATCGCACTCTCGAAGTCAAGGTTGCCCAGGAATTGTTGCAGACCATTGGCTTGCGCACCTTCGTTCCGCTCGTCGCCGCCTGCCCCGGCTGTGGCCGGACAACGTCCACGACATTTCAGGAGCTTGCCGCTGGCATCCAGGGTTTCATTCGCGACTCCATGCCAGAATGGAAATCACGCTACCCTGGCGTCGAGGGGCTCAACGTCGCCGTCATGGGTTGCATCGTCAATGGACCTGGCGAGTCGAAGCACGCCGATATCGGCATTTCGCTGCCGGGCACCGGTGAGCAGCCAACGGCTCCCGTCTTCATCGACGGCAAGAAGGCCATGACGCTCCGCGGTCCCACGCTCGCGGCCGATTTCCAAAAAATCGTTGTCGATTATATCGAGCGGCGCTTTGGTCACGGCGCCGGCAGAACGGCAGCGGAGTAACGTGGCCGTCGCTGTCCTCTGATAGGCGATTCCGAATCAACGCGGTGAAACGAGTAGCGTTCGCAACGTGAAGCGAGCGTGCAGTCTTTGTTGCCCGCGCTGATTGTTCACGTCGTAGGCCATCGGCCGACCGTAGGCATTAAGCGCATCAGCCGAAACCATCGCAGCGCGCTCCTGCGGTTGGGCCCCTTCGGATGACAGGCGCAATCCCTTCGCATCAAGCCAGAATGGTTGCTTATTGATCACACATCCTGAGAATTATGCGGATGACCTCTCCGAATACTCGACAGAGAAGATTGCCTCGTTCACGATGTAATTAACCATACTGCGTCTGCCCGCTCCATTAGCCGGCACGCTGTCTGGAGGGGGAGTTCTGATGAATCGACATTTCATTCGCGTGGCCGCGGCCGCGCTTATGGCCATTACGCTGTCGGGGCAGGCGGTGCGCGCGCAAGACAATAATGTCTGGGGCTGGCTTCACCCCTGGGGTTACCAGGATTGGCGTTTAACTGCCACCGGAATAGCCCTCGGTGCAGGCACGACAGCGGGCTATATCGCACTCCGCAAGAAGCACGGCATGCTGCAAACGCGCACCGCCACCCCTCTCGGCGCTTTCGCGCTGACGACCATCGGGTGCATGAGCGTCCTCCCCATCGTCGGGACGCTTTGGCTGAACCGACCGCTTACCCATCGTGAGGTTTACACCGGCATGGCCGACTGCGTGGTACCGTTTATTGGCAGCTGGCTCATGGAGTACGCGTACCACGGCCAAGCTTGGTACGAGAAATAAGCAGCCACATACGATTGCGAAAAAGCCGGCTGGTGAGGCCGGCTTTTTTATTGCGCGCTCACGGCGCATAGGCCTAACGCGCTCGCGCGGATTGACCAATCCCGCCACCAAGATACCCTTGCGCTAGGCGCGAAAGAAATGGGGAGGTTGCGGATGGAGGCGGCTGCAACACGGGCCGAGACGCCCCCGCAGGAGCTTCATGGCGGCGAAATCATCGCCGCCATCAAGGCGAGCGGGATCGAATACATTTTGTCTGTGCCGGACATCGTCACCAGCGCCGGACTGTTGCGGCCGATCGCCCAGGACAAGGAGCTTAAACTTATTCGCGTCTGCAAAGAGGACGAATGTGTCGGCATCGCGTCCGGTTTGCACTATTGCGACAAGCGTGCCCTGATCCTGATTCAGTACACCGGCTTCCTCGATTCGCTTAATGCCATCCGCGGCGTCGCCGTCGAGTACAAACAGCCGATCTGCATGATGGTTGGTCTGCTCGGTCACGATCCAGACAAGGAGCCACGGGCATCACCGCGCTATGGTGTACGCATCATCGAGCCGATCCTCGACGACATGGGCATCGCTCACCATCTGCTGAGCGTCGACGCCGATGTCGCCAAGATCCAGCCAGCCATCGAGAAGGCCTATTGCGATTCGCAGCCGGTCGCGTTTTTGATCGGGCGAAGACCCAAGTCTTCGTAGTCCTCTTAAAGGGTCACTTCATGATGATGAAGCGAGACGAATGTTTTCGAGTTCTGGCGAGGCACATCACCAACGAAGCGGTCGTCGCGACTTACAGCTCCGCTGTCGACTGGGTCGAGATCAGCCCGCGTCCGCTCAATTATCTGTCGATCGGGGCCATGGGGCTCGATTCCTCGCATGGGCTTGGCCTGGCGCTGGGCCGGCCGGATCGGCAAGTCGTCGTCCTGCAGGGCGACGGCAGTCTTTTGATGAACCTCGGCAGCCTGGTCACGATCGGTGCGGTCGCGCCAAAGAATCTCGTCCACTTTGTTGCACACAACGAAACCTATGAGGCCAACGGTGGTCATCCGATTCCCAATCGGAAAGTCGATTTCGCCGGCATGGCGCGCTCGGCCGGCTACGCTGCGGTTTACGACTTTTCAGATCTCGGCGCCTTCACCCAGCAGGTCGCGCACCTCCTCGAGCAGGACGGACCGGTATTCGCGACACTGCACATCGAACCCTCAAAGCCGCTCAAGTACGATTATCCAAGCCTCTACGATCCGGCCAAGCGCAAGGCTTTCAAGGAAGCGCTGGAGGCGCGCAATTGAGAGCGTATTTGGAAACGCGACGAAACCACGCGTGACGCGTTGGCTTATCGGAGGATCGTGTTCAGTGCCTGCTCTCTAACCGGCGGAGCAGATCGTCGAGTTGATCGAGGTCACGATAGCGGATGCTGACGGTGCCGCCACGCTCCCGATGATCGATCGTTACCACGAGACCGAGCGCATCGGATAAGCGCTTTTCGAGCGCAAGCGTATCGGCACTCTTGCCATCCCTGCCGTGGGCGTGAGCACCGTGCGGCTGTTTCTTTATGTTCGCCGTTTGGCGCGCCAGTGCCTCGACCTGGCGCACGTTGAGACCACGCGCAACGATCTCGTCTGCCAGCTTTTCGGCGTTCGGCTGACCAACCAGCATCCGTGCATGACCGGCGGAAAGCTTGCCACTATTGATGTGCGCCTTCACCGAATCGGGAAGCTTGAGGAGCCGCAGCATATTGGCGACATGGCTGCAACTCTTGCCGATGATTTTTGCAATCTCTTCCTGGCTGTTGCCGAACTCATCCATCAGCGCGCGATAGCCGTCGGCCTCCTCGAGGGAATTGAGATCGGCGCGCTGCACGTTTTCGATGATCGCGAGCTGCAGCGCTTCGGCGTCGGTGGCTTCGATGATGACGACGGGAACTTCATGCAGCCCGGCACGCTGAGCCGCGCGCCAGCGGCGCTCACCGGCGATAATCTCATAGGCGTCCGCGGCGCCGCGCACCGGCCGCGCGATGATTGGCTGGATGATGCCGCGCTCACGCAATGAGGCGGCAAGCTCGTCGAGTTCGTTATCGAGAAAAACGTGTCGCGGATTTCGCGCATTCGGCCGCAGAACGTCGGTCGGAAGCCGGCGCTGACCGCGCGGGCGTTCGACTGAACTTTCGGCGCCCACGTCGCCGATCAACGCGGCAAGTCCGCGCCCCAATCGCGATCGCGTCGCCTCCTCGGCCATCGTGGGCTCTCCAGAATGCTGGGTCACGCGAGCAACCCGATGAGTAGCGCCGGCGACAACAAGAACTGGAACGTCCAAATCATCCGACGCACATTTCCTTTTCCCGCTGAATGATCTCGGTGGCGAGCCGAAGGTAGGCCTCGCTGCCGCTGCATTTCAGGTCATAGACCAACACCGGCTTGCCATAAGACGGCGCTTCCGACACGCGCACGTTGCGCGGGATGATCGTGTCGTAGACTTTGCGGCCCATGAACTCGCGGACATCGGCGACGACCTGACCCGAGAGATTGTTGCGCGCATCATACATCGTCAACACGATGCCATGGATCGTGAGCCCTGGATTGAGCTGTTCACGCACCGACTCCACCGTCTTAAGCAGTTGCGACAATCCTTCCAGTGCAAAGAATTCACACTGCAGCGGGACCAGGATGGCGTTGGCCGCCGCCATGGCGTTAATGGTCAGCAGATTGAGCGACGGCGGACAGTCCACCAGGACATAACTGAAATTCGCAAGACCGGCCGACGGCGCGCTCAGCGACGCAAGCGCGTTGCGCAAACGAAACGCGCGATCGCGCGACTGACCGATTTCGAGCTCGAGGCCCGACAGATCGAGCGTGGAGGGCGCCAGGTGCAGACGCGGCACGGCCGTCGCGACAATCGCATCGCGCAACGTCGCCTCGCCGATCAACACATCGTAAGTCGAGTAACGTCTGCTGCGACGATCGATGCCGAGACCCGTCGAGGCATTGCCCTGCGGATCGAGATCGATGATCAGAACCTCTTCGCCGATCGCCGCAAGGGCGGTCCCGAGATTGATGGCGGTTGTCGTCTTGCCGACACCGCCTTTCTGGTTTGCGACAGCCAGCACGCGCGGCACCTTCGTCTGCTCGGTTCGCAATGCCGGGTTCGATTCCGGCAGCGGGCCTGTCACGCTAGGGCTTTGCTCCGAGGGCAAGTCTTCCATGGCCGATCATCCATCTGGGCTGCCGAGTCCAACGCGGCGGACAAACCGCCATTCGCGCTATAGTTGAACAATCGGCTCAATACGCTTCACTATGACGATCCGTCCGCTGGGATAGGTAACGCTAGGCATCAATGAGGCTTCGATGTTCCAACATTTAGCGGCATCGGTCAATTCACTGCCAACATCTTGTCCCTTAGGAAACAAGCCGTACGCGCCACCTTTCAACAACGGATAAGCCATTGGCAAAAGATCACTAAGGGGAGCCAATGCCCGCGCTGTCACGATATCAACGGGCTCAGCATGCTTTTCGACAAAATCCACAATGCGTGACGCATGAATTGTGGCCGCAGCTCCGGTCGCCCTGACGGCTTCACGGAGAAACGCTACTTTTTTCAGATTGCTCTCGACGAGGTGCACACGCGCTCCCGGGACATCGGAGAGAGCGCAGGCGATCACCAAACCGGGAAAGCCGCCGCCCGAGCCGAGATCGACCCAGGTGCGAGCGTTTGGTGCCAGGGGAAGGAGCTGGAGCAAGTCTGCGACATGTCGGGTCCACACTTTGGACTCGGTCGACGGCGCAATGAGATTAATCCGCTGCTGCCACGCCGTCAGCACGCCGACAAACCGATCGAGCCGATCCAGTGTTTCACGTGAAACACTGACGAGCGCCAGAGCCTCTGCCCGGTCCGCCGTCAGATCGAAAGCTTGCCCGGCACTCGACTGCGTCCGGCGAGCGGCATTGCGGCTTCGCCGGCCTGCCGCAATCATGCGGCCCCACGACCGGGCTTGCGGCCCCGCCGACGCATATGAGCGACGAGCAACGTGAGTGCCGCCGGCGTAATGCCATCGATGCGGCCCGCGTGACCGATTGTTCGCGGCCGGTGCGCTTCAAATTTATGACGAACTTCATTCGACAGTCCCGGCAGGACCCCGTAGTCGATGTCCACTGGAATGACGAGGCTATCGTCTCGCCGATAGGACTCGGCATCGGCAGCCTGGCGGCTGAGATAGACCTCGTACTTGGCGTCGATTTCGATTTGCTCCGCAATCTTGCCGCCAAGCTCGCCAAAGCGCGGCCAGACACGGGCGAGGTCGCCGATGCCGATATCCGGATAGGAGAGGAGCTCGAAAGCGCTGCGGCGCTGGCCGTCCTTACGCAGAGCGAGACCGTATCGTTCGGCCTCATTCGGCGTCACTGTGACCGAGCGCGCCATGGTCCGAGCTTCGTCGAGGGCGGCTATCTTCGCCCTATGCCGTCCGGCCCGCTCCGGGCCAACGCACCCCAATTCGGTGCCCTTTTGGGTCAGCCGCTGATCGGCATTATCGGCCCTGAGAGTCAGCCGATATTCGGCGCGCGATGTGAACATCCGATAGGGCTCGGTCACACCACGAGTGACCAGGTCGTCGACCATGACGCCGAGATAGGCCTCGGCGCGATCGAACACGATCGGCGAGCCGCCACCCGCCCGAGCGGCCGCATTCAAACCGGCCAGAAGGCCCTGCGCGGCGGCCTCCTCATAACCCGTGGTGCCATTGATCTGGCCGGCTAGGAACAAGCCGGGCAGCCGCTTGGCCTCCAGGGATGGGCTGAGCTCACGTGGATCGACATGGTCGTATTCGATCGCATAGCCTGGCCGGACCATACGCGCGCGCTGGAGCCCCGGAATGGAGGCCACCACGGCGAGTTGGATTTCCTCGGGCAGCGAGGTCGAAATACCGTTCGGATAGACCGTCGTGTCATCGAGGCCCTCAGGCTCGAGGAAGATCTGGTGGCCGTCCCGCTCGCCGAAGCGGACGATCTTGTCCTCGATCGAAGGACAGTAGCGCGGACCACGGCTCTTGATCTGCCCGGAATACATCGGCGAGCGGTGCACATTCGCCCGGATGATGCCATGCGTCGTGTCGTTGGTCCGCGTGATGGCGCAGTCAACCTGCGGATTCGTGATGCGATCCGTCAGGGCGGAAAAAGGCTCCGGCGGATTGTCGCCCGGCTGGGCCTCGAGCGCCAACCAGTCGATCGTCGTGCCATCGAGGCGCGGCGGTGTGCCCGTCTTGAGGCGCCCCAAGGCAAATCCTATCCGTTCCAGACTTCCAGAGAGGCCGGCCGCAGGCGCCTCGCCCAGACGTCCTGCGGGAATCTGCCGCTCTCCGATATGGATGAGACCTCGCAGGAACGTGCCCGTCGTCAGCACAACAGCCCCTGCACCGAGGACGCGGCCATCAGCCAGCCGAACGCCGCTGACGCGACCGTCCGCGACAAGATCGTCCACCTCAGCCTCGATAACCGCCAAATTCGCCGTCTCGCGAATCGCCCGCTGCATGGCAGCGGCGTAGAGCTTGCGATCGGCTTGGGCGCGAGGGCCTCTCACCGCCGGTCCCTTGCGTCGATTCAACATCCGGAACTGGATGCCCCCGGCGTCCGCAACCCGGCCCATCAATCCGTCGAGCGCGTCGATCTCACGGACCAGATGTCCCTTGCCGAGCCCTCCGATAGACGGATTGCACGACATTGCGCCAATGGTCGCAAACCGATGGGTGACGAGCGCCGCCTTCGCGCCGATGCGGGCAGCCGCCGCAGCAGCCTCGCAGCCCGCGTGGCCGCCACCGATGACGATCACATCGAAGCGGACGTCCATTTTAGCGCTCCAGAAAACGAGCCCTTTTAGCCAAAGCCAGATAGAGGGTCAAAAGGCATACTCAGGCGAATGTTTCACGTGAAACATTGCCGATCTTCGCGAGAGGCAGATGTGGCAATCAGCGACTCACTTGCCAATGCAGAAGTCGCGAAAAATCACATCGAGAATATCTTCAACATCGACCCCGCCGGTGAGCCGGCCAAGAGTCGTAGCCGCCGACCGCAGGTCCTCCGCGATCAGTTCCTCCGCCTCCTGCCTCAAAGCCCGGTCCAGCGCCGCCACTGTTTCCTCAAGGGCGCGACGATGGCGCGCGCGGGTCACTATCGCGGATTCTGTCGCAGCGAAATATTCCTTGGTGTACTCGAGCCAAAGCCGCCGCTAATGCGTCCATTCCCGCGCCGGACTTTGCCGATATGGTAAATGAAGGGTTAACCGAACCGACGGATTGAGATTCACTTGTTGTGCACAGCTTTTCCACAGCCAAATCGGCCTTATTTCGGACCACCCAACTCGTTGTAGAACCATTGTATTTCCTACTGTCCCCGATATCTCCGCCAATGGCTGAGTCTTCGATGACCCAGAGCACTAGGTCTGCCAATGCCGCACGCTCCCGGGCGCGGCGAATGCCCTCCTGCTCAATTGGGTCGTCGCTCTCGCGGACGCCGGCGGTGTCCAGGAAAGTCACCGGATAGCCGTCGAGATCCAGATGCACCTCGATGACGTCGCGCGTCGTCCCGGCATACGGCGACACGATTGCGACGTCGCGCCGAGCAAGCCGATTGAGCAATGTTGATTTTCCCGCGTTGGGCGGCCCCGCAATGGCGACGGTAAGTCCCTCCCGCAACCGCTCGCCTCTCCGGCCGTCGGCCAGCGTTGCTGCAATTTCGTTGCGCAATTGCTGCGCAGCATAAAGCGCTGGACTGACCAGATTCTCGGGTACGTCTGCCTCATCGGAGAAATCAATACGGGCTTCAACCAAGGCCAACGCCTCAATTAATCGTTTCCGCCATGCCTCCGCGCGATCCCCAATCAAACCCTTCAGTTGCCGAAACGCCTGCCGGCGTTGCGCCGGCGTATCCGCCTCGATCAGATCAGCGAGGCCCTCGACCGCAGTGAGATCAAGCCGGCCATTCTCGAAGGCCCGCCGCGTGAATTCCCCGGGCTCTGCCGGCCGACAGCCTTCGATCGCTCCCAAGAGCTTCGAATACCTCAGCGATCACGGCGTACCCGCCATGAAGCTGAAGCTCCGCCATATCTTCGCCGGTCTCGCTGTGCGGACCGGGAAACCACAACGCCAGCGCCTCATCGATCGGCTCGCCGCTTACCGGATCACGCACCCGCGCCAGTGTGGCCTGGCGCGGCCGTGGCACACGGCCGATGAGGCTTTTGAGAGCGACACTGGCGTTCGGCCCACAGACCCTCACAACGGCAATCGCCGCCGGTAGCCGCCCCGAGGACAGCGCGAAAATGGTGTCGTCCGACCGCATGCTGGACCTTCAAGCCAATCTCGATGGCTGCGTAAAGAGCCGACCTACCTGCACCTTCCAGCAGCGCATCGGCTCCGTCGACCGGTTGCCTGCGGACCTGAGCGCCACCAAAAAGAATTATCTGCACTCCACCGGCTATCGCCTCAAGCATCCTCGTTGACGCCGGATACGTTGTCGCCCTGCTAAGTCGGCGCGACACCCATCATCGATGGGCCGTCGCCGCGGCTGAGCGCTTGCCGCCACCATGGAAGACCTGTAAATCGGTATTGGCCGAAGCATCCCATCTCATCGGCATTCCGGGCCAACCCGCACTTTCGGCCCTGCTGCGGCGACAAGCAGTCATCTGCGCCTTCGACCTCACTGAGAACATCGATGAGGTCCTCAAGCTGATCCAGAAATACCAAGATGCGCCGATGAGCTTTGCTGATGCTTGCCTTGTCCAAATGACCGAAATATTCGCAGACCCTGTTCTTCTCACAACCAATGCCGACTTTGCGTTTATCGACGCCATGGACGCCGAACGATCTCGTGCGCAATACCGACCTGATTGCCATCGCTTAGATGCTACGCCGCATCTTTTCGCCGATAAGATCATTATCTTCGTAGCCCAATCAAAGCGAAACTGCGCACCATGACCCCCGCCTCACCTGCCGCCCAGCCAAACCGCCTCGCCCAAGAGACGAGCCCCTATCTCCTGCAGCACAAGGACAATCCCGTCGCCTGGTGGGCGTGGCGACCGGAAGCGCTGGCGGAAGCCAAACAAACCGGCAAGCCAATCCTGCTCTCCGTCGGCTACGCGGCCTGCCACTGGTGCCACGTGATGGCGCACGAGAGTTTCGAAGACGACGACACCGCGCACGTCATGAACGAGCTTTTCGTCAACATCAAAGTCGATCGCGAGGAGCGGCCCGACATCGACCAGATCTACATGGCGGCGCTGCATCATCTGGGCGAGCACGGCGGCTGGCCGCTGACGATGTTTCTTACGCCCGACGGTGAACCGATCTGGGGCGGCACGTATTTTCCGAAAACCTCCCGCTACGGCAAACCAGCGTTCGTCGACGTGCTTCGCGAGATCGCGCGGTTGTTTCGCGAGGAGCCGCAAAAAATAGAGCATAATCGCACCGCGCTGATGACGCGGCTTGCCGCAACCGCGCGGCAATCGGGAACCGCAACGATCGGGGCGTCCGAACTTGACAATGCCGCGCTGCAGCTCGGCGGCATCATCGATCCGGTCAACGGCGGTACGCGCGGCGCGCCCAAATTCCCGCAAGCGGCGCTGTTCGAGCTTTTATGGCGCGCCGGATTGCGAAACGGCGAAACGCGCTACTTCGCCGCCGTCGAGATCACGCTCGACCACATCTGCGAAGGCGGCATCTACGATCACCTCGGCGGCGGCTTCTCGCGCTACTCCGTCGACGAACGATGGCTCGTGCCTCACTTCGAAAAAATGCTCTACGACAACGCGCAAATCCTCGAGCTTTTAGCAATCGCGCATCAGCGCAGCGGCAAACAGCTTTATCGCCAGCGCGCCTTCGAAACCGTCGCCTGGCTCGAGCGCGAGATGACAACGACGGACGGCGCGTTCGCAGCATCGCTCGATGCCAATTCAGAAGGCGAGGAGGGAAAGTTCTACGTCTGGTCGTACGACGACATCATCAAACAGCTTGGCGCCGCCGACGGCGAATTTTTTGCGCGCCATTACGACGTCACGCCGGCCGGCAATTTCGAAGGCCACAATATTCTCAACCGTCTGAAGGCGCCGCCTTCGAGCGAAGAGGATGAAGCAAAACTCGCCGCACTGCGCGCCAAACTTCTCTCTGTGCGTGCGACGCGCATCCGCCCCGGTCTCGACGACAAGGTCCTCGCCGACTGGAACGGAATGATGATCGCGGCCCTCACCAATGCCGGCCTGATGTTCGGCGAACCGTCATGGTGCGACCTCGCCGCACGTGCCTTCGATTTCATCGCACGTGCCATGACGCGCGGCGATCGGCTCGGCCATTCGTGGCGCCAAGGACAGCTCAAATTTCCGGGCCTTGCTTCCGACTTCGCCGCGATGATCCGCGCCGCGCTTGCGCTCTTTGAGGCGACAGGCCGGCAAAACTACCTCACGCAAGCATTGGCCTGGCAGAACGCACTCGACCGCGACTATGCCGATGGCGAGCGCGGAACTTATTTCCTCACAGCGGCCGATGCTGAAGGTCTCGTCATCCGTCCTTCGGCCACGACCGACGAGGCCACCCCTAACCACAACGCAGTCGCCGCGCAGAACCTGATCCGGCTCGCCGTGTTGGCGGGCGATGACGGGTGGCGCGAGAAGGCCGATCGGTTGATCGCAGCCGTCGCGCCCCAGGCCCTTGAAAACCTTTACATGCACATGGCGCTGCTCAACGCCGTCGATCTGCGGCTACGCGCCGCCGAGATTGTCGTTACCGGTGAGGGGCCGCGTGCACAGGTCCTGCTCGCCGCGGCCCGCGCGCGCGCGCCGCTTGATCGCATCGTGCTCCACGCGCCCACGGCAAAATCTCTTTCTCCGCAGCACCCCGCGCGCGAGAAGCTCAAGGCCGCGAGCGAACCCGCGGCATTCATCTGCGTGGGCGAGACCTGCTCGCTGCCGATCACCGATCCGTCCGGCCTCAAAGCCGCCATCGATGCGGTGCGACATACTTGACGATGCGGTCCATTTCGCACTGATTCGTGCTTTATGCATGGTTCGGGGCAGCACAAAGGAGAGATCGAACAATGCGATACGGGATCATTGTGGCGGCTGGCCTGATGGCATTGTCGGCAACGAGCGCGCGCGCCGACGAATGGTGCGGCTACACCGCGCGTCCCAATGCCATGATCGAATGCGGCTATTCGACCGCAACGGAATGCGAGAACAACATCGGCAAGGGCGCGATGTGCTTTGTCGATCCCGACCACGCACTCAATTCAAAACGTGCCGCACACACAACTGCACCCAAGGCTTCAGCCCGCCAAGGCTGACGGACCGGGCGGCCGTCCGTCCGATCACGTATTCATCGAGTCGAAGAACTCGGAGTTGTTTTTCGTGTTGCGCAACTTGTCGAGCAGGAAGTCCATGGCATCCATGGTGCCCATCGGATTGAGGATACGGCGCAGCACGTACATTTTCTTGAGCTGATCCGGCGGCACCAGGAGCTCCTCCTTGCGCGTGCCCGAGCGCGTGATGTCCATCGCCGGGAACGTCCGCTTGTCGGCGACCTTGCGGTCGAGAATGAGCTCCGAATTGCCGGTGCCCTTGAACTCTTCGAAAATCACTTCGTCCATGCGGCTGCCGGTATCGATCAGCGCGGTGGCGATGATGGTGAGCGAGCCACCCTCCTCGATGTTGCGCGCGGCGCCGAAGAAGCGCTTCGGCCGCTGCAGCGCATTGGCGTCGACACCGCCGGTGAGCACCTTGCCGGATGACGGCACCACGGTGTTGTAGGCGCGGCCGAGCCGGGTAATCGAATCGAGCAGGATCACCACATCGCGGCCGTGCTCGACCAGGCGCTTCGCCTTCTCGATCACCATCTCGGCGACCTGAACGTGGCGCACCGCCGGCTCGTCGAAGGTCGAGGAAATCACCTCACCCTTCACCGAACGCTGCATGTCGGTGACTTCTTCAGGCCGTTCGTCGATCAGAAGCACAATCAAATAGCATTCCGGGTGATTGTGCGTGATCGAATGGGCGATGTTCTGGAGAAGCACGGTCTTGCCGGTGCGCGGCGGCGATACGATCAACGCGCGCTGTCCCTTGCCGACCGGAGCGACGATGTCGATCACCCGCGCGGAAAGGTCCTTCTTGGTCGGATCCTCGAACTCCATCTTCAGCCACTCGTCGGGATAGAGCGGCGTCAGGTTGTCGAAGTTGACTTTGTGGCGGGCCTTCTCGGGGTCTTCGAAGTTGAGCGAATTGACCTTGAGCAGGGCGAAATAACGTTCGCCCTCCTTCGGGCTGCGGATGTGACCGTCGATGGTATCGCCGGTGCGCAACCCAAAACGGCGGATTTGCGAAGGAGAAACGTAGATATCGTCAGGCCCCGGCAGATAATTGGCTTCCGGAGAACGCAAGAACCCGAAGCCGTCCGGCAGAACCTCGACAACGCCTTCGCCGACGATATCGGTCTCGCGCGCCGAGAGCTGCTTGAGGATGCCGAACATCAGCTCCTGTTTGCGCATCGTCGAGGCGTTCTCAACCTCGAGCTCTTCGGCAAAGGAGACGAGCTCAGCCGGAGTCTTGGTCTTGAGCTCTTGGAGTTTCATTTCCCGCATACAGAATGTCCTATGGAAATTGGGCCAGCGGCGGGTTGGGTCGCGGCGTCGCTGACGGGAAGAGAGAGTCGCAGGTCTTGGGCTGAAAGGGGCCGGGCCCCGAACCCGATGCATCAAACGGCTCCAAGCCATTGGAGCCCAAACTCAACTGCATCCGCCTACGTTCGGTGGGATAACGCGAAGATAGGAAAAGACGGGCCTTCAGGCAAGTGCCGAGACAGATATTGCACTGAAAACGCGCGAAACTCAAAACGGTTTCAACACCACCAGGAGCACGATTCCGATCATCACGAGCGTCGGTACTTCATTGATAATACGGTAGAATTTCTGAGAATGGCCGTTACGATCAGCGGCGAAATCCTTGACCCATCGGGCTAACAGCCCATGCACACCCGACATCGCCAGAACCAGTGCAAGCTTGGCCTCCAACCAGCCGGATGCGAACCATCCATAGCGAGAATCAGGTCCATGCCAGGCGAGCCAGAGCCCGAACAGCCAAGTCGCAATCATCGCCGGATTGATAATGCCGCGGAGCAACCGGCGCTCCATCACCTTGAACGTTTCCGACTGCACCGAGCCCTTTTCGGCGGCGCAATGATACACGAATAGCCGCGGCAGGTAGAGCATCCCAGCCATCCAGGCGATAACGGCGATGATGTGGAAAGCCTTGATCCACTCGTACAGCATCGCTCTGGTCTCGATCCCTGCGTGCTCGATCCGCCGACCTATGGTCCAGCGTGACGAACGCGCGCAATCAGCCGCTCAACATGAGCGACCGGCGTTTCCGGCAACACGCCATGACCGAGATTGAAGATAAACGGACCATGGCAGAGTGCTTCGAGAATGGCGTCGATGGAGCAGTCGAGCACCGATCCGCCGACCAGAAGCGCCAGAGGATCGAGATTGCCCTGGACCGGTCGAGACTTCTGCACCCGATCTCGCGCAAACCCTAATTCGACCGTCCAATCAAGACCTACGGCATCGACTGGCACAGCCGAAACAAAATGCTCAAGCTCGGTACCGGCCCCACGCGGAAATCCAATGATCTTCGCGCCGGGGAAACGCTTCCTAATTCCAGCAACGATCCGCATCGTGGGTTCAATGCACCACTTGCGAAATTCACCGGCCGGCAGCACTCCCGCCCAACTATCGAAAATCTGCACGGCATCAACGCCCGCTTCGAACTGGCGAACCAGATAGCCTGTCGAGGCTTCGACCAAAAGATCGATAAGCTTTGCGAATGCATCAGGATGTTGATAGGCGAACATCCGTGCCGGACGCTGGTCCGGCGTGCCGCAACCGGCGATCATATACGTCGCAACGGTCCACGGTGCACCGCAAAAGCCGAGCAATGCCACTTCCCCCGGCAAGTCACCCTTTACGCGATCGATCGTCTCATACACCGGAATGAGCACTTCATGATCGAGCTCCCCGCGTAATCGGCGAAGTGCGGAAGGGTCCCTAAGCGCCTCAAGCTGTGGCCCTTCGCCAGCCTCAAACGTCACACGTTGCCCAAGTGCGTGAGGCACCACAAGAATATCGGAAAATAAGATCGCCGCATCGAACCCGAAGCGGCGAATCGGCTGCAACGTCACTTCGGCCGCGAGTTTTGGATCAAAGCAAAGGTTGAGGAACCCTTCGACCTTCTGCCGAATTGCGCGATATTCGGGAAGATATCTCCCGGCCTGCCGCATCAGCCAAATCGGCGGAATGGTCTGAGTCTTTCCCGCTAGCGCGAGAAGAAGCGGTTTTGTCCCAAGCGTATCCGGCACGCTCTGATCCTAACTAAAAACTAAGTTAAAGAGAGTCTGTAGTTGTACTTGGACGGTTGATTAAACTCATACCTTTTCATCCACATTTCATCCAAGGGATACCCACATCTTCCCAGTCCTGGCCGAATTTATGCGCATGGGTCTGAGGGTGATCTGGCAGCCTTTTATGGGCACTTCTGAGTATGTCATGAATGGGCATCCACATGTCACCGTGACTTAGGTTCGGCAGGCCGTCACGGCAGCACAAGGACGGCGATGTGGATCGATTTTCCTTTCTTTCGTCTATTATGCTTGCGCCACGGTCGAAGCCGTGGCCTTCTCCCCAATCATCGACAGTTTATCCAGCGTCTTCGATGGCTCACGCGGCAGGCTATTTTCATCTCCATCTCATCTCGGACGCGACCGGCGAGACGTTGATTACGGTCGCTCGCGCGGCTGCGGCGCAGTACGCCAAGGTGATGCCGGTCGAGCATGTGCATCCGCTGGTCCGCACGCAAAAGCAGCTCGATCGGGTGCTCGCAGAAATCGAAGAATCGCCTGGAATCGTGCTCTACACGCTGCTTGAGGAGAATCTCGTCGAGCGGCTGGAGGGAAAATGCCGCGAACTCGGCCTCCCCTGTTTGTCGATTCTAGGCCCGGTTCTTCACTTGTTTCAGGCCTATCTCGGCGCCGAAACGACGCATCGGGTCGGTGCTCAGCACACGCTCAATGCCGAATATTTCCGCCGTATCGATGCGCTCAATTACACGATGCTGCATGATGACGGTCAGTTGGGCGACGATCTCGAAGAAGCGGACGTCGTTCTTGTCGGAGTCTCCCGAACGTCAAAGACACCGACCTCGATCTACCTTGCCAATCGTGGTGTGAAGACTGCGAACGTGCCTCTTGTTCCGGGCGTTTCACTGCCGCCGAACATCGAGAGTCTGACTCATCCACTGGTGGTCGGATTGTATGCGACGCCGGAGCGGATCGTGCAGATCAGGCAAAACCGCTTACTCGGCCTGAAGGCCCACCGCGATGACGACCAGTATATCGATCGCCAGGCCGTGGCCGAGGAAATCTCCGCTTCGCGGCGCCTGTGCGCTAAGCACAATTGGCCGCTGATCGATGTGACACGGCGTTCAATTGAGGAGACTGCGGCGGCGGTTCTGGCACTCCTCGGCGAGCGGCGCCGCTATAAGGCGTCATGAGCAATGCCGCTGTGGCTGGCTGCCAATCCGCTGGTGTTGGCCTCTGGGAGTGCGATACGGCGAAAGTTGATTGAGGCCGCCGGAATTCCGGTGGTGGCTTGTCCGGCTGATCTCGATGAGCGAGGTCTGGAAGCGCAGATCGCGTCGGAGACGCCAAGCACGATCGCCGCGCTTCTCGCGCGCGAAAAAGCCTCCGCCGTAGAACGGCTTGAGCGCGGGCGGCTGATTCTTGCTGCCGATCAGACCTTGGCCCTGGGGAGCGAGCGTTTCTCGAAGCCGGCGGATCGTCCAGCCGCACGCGCACAGCTACGTGCGCTCTCCGGCAAGACCCATGAGCTACATTCCGCGATCGTGTTCATGCAGAACGCGATGGTGCTGTTCGAACACGTCGGCATTGCAAGGCTGACGATGCGTACATTGTCGGATCGGTTTCTCGACGAGTATCTCGACGCCGTCGGCAGCGCTGCGAGCGCAAGCGTCGGCGCCTATCAGCTTGAGGGTGTCGGCATCCAACTTTTCGAACGGGTCGAAGGTGATTTTTTCACGATCTTGGGGTTGCCCCTGATACCGGCGCTCGACTTTCTGCGGCGGCGGGGATGCCTTTCACAATGAAGAGCGAACGGCCATTCGTTCTCGGTCTTACCGGCTCGCTCGGCATGGGCAAATCGGTGACGGCCAAGATGTTCGCCGAGGCCGGTGTTCCGGTGCACGATTCGGATGCCACCGTGCACCAGCTTTACGAGGGTGAAGCCGCCGCCGCGATCGAACAGGCGTTTCCCGGCACGACCGTTGCCGGCAAAGTCGATCGGGCAAAGCTTGCGGCGATCGTGCTCAACGACAAGGCGGCATTGGCCCGGCTTGAGTTGATCGTCCACCCTTTGGTTGGTCAATCGACGGACAAGTTCCTCGCCAAGGCGCAGGCACGCGGGGAAGCCGTTGTTGTGCTCGACGTGCCACTTCTTTTCGAAACACAGGCCGAGCGTCGTTGCGATGCCATCGTCGTCGTGTCGGCACCGCCGGAGGTGCAGCGTGTGCGGGCCTTCGAGCGACCCGGGATGACCGAGGAAAAATTCAACGCCATTCTCACCAAGCAGATGTCGGATGCTGAGAAACGCCGGCGTGCCGACTTTATCGTGGATAGTTCCAAAGGTTTTGACTCCGCCCGCGCCCAGGTCCGCGACATTCTGCGAGCGGTTGCTAGAATGCCCCGTCGGCAGCTGTGATTTGTTTAAAGGCGTCGAACTAAGCCGACGGACGCGTACGAGACCGGATGCGCGAGATCGTTTTCGATACCGAAACCACAGGCCTCGATCCCTTTCAGGGCGATCGATTGGTCGAGATCGGCTGCATCGAACTGCTTAACCGCTTTCCGACCGGCAAGACCTTCCATTGTTATTTCAACCCGGAACGCGACATGCCGGAACCGGCGCTCAAAGTTCACGGGCTGACGATCGAGTTTCTGAGGGATAAGCCGCTCTTCGCTCAGAAGGTCGAGGAACTCGTCGACTTTCTTGGCGACGCGCAGCTGGTCGCTCATAACGCGATGTTCGATCTTGGCTTTCTGAATGCCGAATTGGAACGGGCCGGGCGCGTTGTGGTCAACCGCGAGCGGATGATCGATACCTTGCTGATCGCCCGCCGCAAGCATCCCGGCGCCTCGAATCGGCTCGATGATCTGTGCGTGCGCTATGCCATCGATAACTCTCGCCGCGTCAAGCACGGCGCGTTGCTCGATGCGGAGCTCTTGGCCGAGGTTTATGTCGAGCTGATCGGCGCTCGGCAGGCGCAGCTTATTCTTTCGCAAGCCGAGATCCCGGCGCAGGCAATTGGCGAACCGATTCTTGTGCGTGAACGCCCGGCTCCGCTCGCGGCGCGCATGACCGACGAGGAGATCGCGGCGCATCGCAGCTTTATCGCCACCCTCGGCGAGGCGGCAATCTGGCGCGATTACATCAGCTTGGATTGAGCGGCAGCGGTGACGTTTGGGCGGCGGCCATGCGTTGCCGATACAGCGCGACGAAGTCGATCGGTTCGAGCAACAGCGGCGGGAAGCCGCCGTTCCGTGTGACGGTAGCGATGATCTCCCGCGCGAATGGAAATAGCAGCCGCGGGCATTCGATCAGCACGATGGGCTGCAGGCTGTCAGCCGGCACATTTTGAATGCGGAAAACGCCGGCGAACACCAGTTCGAAGCCGAACAGCAGCATGCCCTGGGATTCCGCTTTGCCCTCCAAGCGTAACGTCACTTCGACGTCGGTGTCGCTCATTGGCGCGGCATCGACATTGATTTGAATGTTGATGGCGGGCTGCTGGCTGCTCGGCGCCAGCGACCGCGGCGCATGTGGATTTTCGAATGACAAATCCTTCACGTATTGCGCGAGGACGCCAATCTGGGGCATCGCCATCTGGGGCGGGGGATTGCCATTCGTCTCTGCCATGTTGGTCTCCGGCTCGCGTAAACACGCGGCGGCTTGGCTAACACACGCCAGCTAGGCGAACAATGGCGGGGGATTCCCGCGCGAAGCGGGAGCGGCAATGCCGCTTTTACTACGTTTGCCTAAAAGTGTGCCATTCGGGTCTGTGCTTTACGGTCTGGGACCTGCGAGCGAGGTCCTTTGGAAGCCGTCGCGGCAGTGTGATGACGATGACTGAGGCTACCGGCGTATGAATGTTGGCGCGGCGGCGACGATCGTTTAAGCTTTTACATTGGCACGCTGTTATCCTAAGCGGTGGGCACTGGATGGTTCCCCGTGCGTGCCTACATAGGGGGATAGGGCTTCCTCCTGACTGGTTCGAGGGTTCGAACCGCTCTTGGGACGTGCCGCCCTACTGTCCGCGATGCCGAGAGAATGTCAGACGTGTTCGATATTTACACCATCATCTTTTTAGCGCTTGCAGTGTTCATTTTCCTGCGCTTGCGGAGCGTGTTGGGTCAACGGACGGGACGTGAGCGGCCGCCCTACGATCCCTATTCGGCGCGCGATGCGGTACGTAGTCCCGCTGGCGACAAGGTTGTGACACTGCCGTCGCGTCCGGCCGAACCAGCCGGGCGGCCGGCTGAAGCCTCGCAACCTCCCGCTGAGCGCTGGAAGGACGTCGTCGAAACCGGATCAGCCGCTGCGGCGGGGCTCGATGCGATTGCCGCAGCGGAGCCGAACTTCGACGCCAAGCACTTCATCACCGGGGCACGTGCCGCTTATGAGATGATCGTGACGACCTTTGCAGAGGGCGACCGCCGTCAGCTGCGCAGCCTGCTTTCGCGTGAGGTGTTTGACGGCTTCGATACCGCGATCACCGAACGCGAGAATCGCGGCGAGACGGCAGAGACGCGTTTTGTTTCCATCGACGGCTCGACAATCACCGGTGCGGAGCTTCGCGGCCGCACGGCGCAAGTCACGGTCCGCTTCGTCTCGAAACTGATTTCTTCCACGCGCGACCGAAACGGCGCCGTCATCGACGGCAATGCCGAAAAGGTGACCGATGTTACGGACGTGTGGACCTTCGCGCGCGACACTTCCTCGCGTGATCCCAACTGGAAAGTGGTCGCGACTGAAGCCGGACAGTGAGGCCGATGACGGCGTACGGGCGGGCTGGTTGTGTCTTCGTCCTGCTCGTCGGTCTCGCCGGCCTATCGGCGTCGGCGTGCGCGGAGCCACGTTGGCCGCTGAAACTTCCAGACACGCAATATCTGCCCGTCGATTGGAGTGATCTCGACGGTTGGGCCGGTGACGATCATGCAGCCGCCTTTGCGACGTTTCTGGCAAGTTGCCGCGCGCTGAACGCTAAACAACGGTCCGGCCGCGATTCGAGTGCGATAGCCGATGCACTCAGGGGCATCTGTCAGCGTGCGTTGGCGGCCATTCCGCTTGACGACGATGGCTCCCGCAAGTTCTTCGAAGATAATTTCCGGCCGCTACGAATCAGCAAGCTCGGCGACACGGACGGCTTTCTGACCGGCTATTATGAGCCGATCATCGACGGCTCGCGTGTTCCGACCGGTGAGTTCACGGCGCCGCTCTACCGCCGGCCGCCCAATCTCGTCGTCTCAGGGCGGCGCAAGCTCGGTGACGCGTTTCCCAGCAAAGGCGTCAGGGTGGGCCGCCGCGTCGGCCGCCGCAAGATCGTGCCGTATTACGATCGCGGCGAGATCGAAGATGGCGCACTCGACGGCTGGCATCTGGAAATTTGCTGGCTGCGCGATGAGGTCGATGTGTTGTTTGCGCAGATCCAAGGATCGGCGCGAATCAAACTGGAAGACGGAACCATTCTGCGGGTCAATTACGATTCCCATAACGGCTGGCCCTATACGCCTGTCGGTCGAGTATTGATCGACCGCAAAATCATGACCAAGGACGAAGTGTCGATGCAGCGCATCCGCGAATGGATGGAGGCCAACCCCGACCAGGCCAAGGACGTGCGGCGGCAGAATAAGTCCTATGTGTTCTTCCGCATCACTGATCTTTCGACGGAAGATGAGGCAGTCGGCGCCGAAGGCGTTCCGCTTGTTCCTGGCCGCTCGATTGCGGTTGATCGATCATTGCACATCTATGGTACGCCGTTCTTCATCATGGCGGACTTACCGATCGCCAACGAAAGAGCCGCGACCAAGTTTCGGCGTCTCGTTGTGGCGCAGGATACCGGGTCTGCCATTGTCGGCCCCGCACGCGCCGACATTTATTTCGGCGCCGGTGATGAGGCGGCGCGCATCGCAGGCCGCATCAAGAATTCCGGCCAGTTCGCGATGCTGCTGCCGCGCGAGCTTGATCCGGTCGAGATGGGGCACGATTTGCCACTGCCGCCGGAGCGGCCGAGCACGTTCTCTGGATTTGGCGCCAGCACGATGATCGATCCCACCGCTGAAGACGCGCCTGGACCCGAGCCGAAGGCCGCCGCGCAGCCGCCGGAAAAACCCGATGGGGCGTCCGCAAAGGCTGCTGCGGTACCTTCTGCAAAAACCAAAATGCGCCGGAAGAAATGAGCCGGCGTCGTCAATTGAGTGAGGAAGAGCGGGCACTATGGACCGGCTTTGCGCGTTCGATTACCCCGTTGCGACCAGGCCGAAAATCGGCGAAATCCTCGAATACCACATCCGTCGCTGATGACTCGCTCAAGAAAACATCTGGACGGCACGAACCGGTCGCCGAATCCTCGGCACAGCACGGCTTTTCTCGCATAGCAAAATCCGATCTGGAAGCGCCCTCGGCAAAATCGTTTCCGCTTGCGCCGTTGGGCCGGCGGCTCCGGCAACGCGTTGCGCGCGGTCGAGAGCCGATTGACGCGCGCATCGATTTGCATGGACTGACGCAGTTGGAAGCCCACGCCGCACTGCTGCGATTCTTGCGTCGCGCTCGTGCGGAGGGCGCGAGGATCGCGCTGGTTGTCACCGGAAAAGGATCGGGCAACAGGGAAGACAGTTCAGCGGCGGAGCGCGGCATACTCAAACGTCAGGTGCCGATGTGGCTCGCGCTGCCGGAATTTCGGCAAATCGTCGTCGGATTCGAGGACGCTCACGCCGGTCATGGCGGCGCTGGCGCGCTTTATGTGCGGTTGCGACGGGAACGATAAGGCACTGCCGCTAAATCAAAGAATTCGGCCGGGGGAGTGCAAAAAAAGCCAAATTCACTGGCAAGGATCAGCACGCAATGCAGTAACCGCGGCCGGATTGCCGCCAGTCGCAGTAGCGTAACCGGAGTAGCGTAAACAATGTCCGAAGCCATCGACATGCAGGCGAAGCACACGGCTGTGCGCGGCGTCGCCACCGATGTGAAGGTTCTGGCTCATATCGAAAGGTGGATGGCGACGATCCGCGAGATCAATCGCGAATTGATCATGAGTTGCGAGCCGCTGAGGAGCTAATCGATCTTGATGTCCGCCGCTTTGATGACCTTGCCCCATTTGGCGGTGTCGGACTTCAGGAACTCCCGGAGATCTTCCGGCGACGAACCGAGCGCCACGTAACCGGTGTGCGCCAGTTTGCTTTTGATTGCTGGTTCGGCGAGAGCCGCAATCGTGTCGG
The DNA here is from genome assembly GCA_963759705.1 of uncultured Alphaproteobacteria bacterium. Lineage (GTDB taxonomy): Bacteria > Pseudomonadota > Alphaproteobacteria > Rhizobiales > Xanthobacteraceae > BOG-931. The sequence goes on along the minus strand of CAVXAK010000017.1, from coordinate 262,765 downwards.
TATTGATTTTGTGCAGGATCGCGGGTGGTATCTTGGCCGGCGCGAACAACCCCTGCCACGAATCGACCGCATAACCGGGAATGCCGGACTCGGCGATGGTCGGCAATTCCGGCTCGGCTGGCGATCGCGCGGCACCAGTCGTGGCCAGCGCGCGGACTTGCCCCGCGCGCGAGAACGTCAGCAATTCGCCGCTGCCGAAGTAACAATCGATGCGGCCCGGTATGAGATCGTTGAAAGCGGGCGCCGCGCCGCGATAGGGCGCATGAGTTCATCTGGATGTTCGCCATCTGCTGGAACAGTTCGCCGGCGAGATGCGGAGCGCTGCCCGTACCGGGAGAGCCCATGACGAGTTTGCGGGTCTTCGCGTAGTCGACAAACTCCTTGATCGATTTGGCCGGCGATGCGTTGGGCACGAACATGAAGAACGGAAACTTCGCGACAAGCGAGACTGGCGCCAAATCAGTGATCGGGTTGTAGCTGAGCGTGCGGTAGAGGGTCGCGTTTACAGCGAGCGAAGAGGTCGCGAATAACAAAGTGTAGCCATCGGGATCGGAGTGCGCGACGAATTCGTTTGCCAGATTGGTGCCGGCGCCCGGCTTGTTCTCGACGACGGCCTGTTGACCCCAGATCTTTGAGAGTTGATCGGCGAGGATACGTCCGTTGGTGTCGGTCGGTCCTCCGGCGGCCAGTGGCACGATCAAATGAATTGGACGATTGGGCCACGCGCCTTGTGCGCGTGCGGCGTGATTGACCAGACTCGGCGTAAACGCCGATGCGGTGAGTGCAAAAAAGCGGCGGCGCGTCAGCATGCTTTTCCCCCGATCTATTTCGGCGCAGTCTAGCGGCTGGGGCTGGGTCACGCCATGCATCGGGGATGCGTCACGCTGACCGAGCGGGTTCCGATGCCGACGGGAGGCTGTCTTAGAGAATGAACCGGCTCAGATCGGCGTTCTTGGCGAGGTCGCCGACGTGTTTTTGCACGTAGGCGGCGTCGATTTTGACGGTTTCACCGGGGCGGTCGGGTGCCGCAAAGGAAATGTCGTCGAGTATGCGTTCCATCACGGTCTGCAGCCGCCGGGCTCCGATGTTTTCGACGCTCGAGTTTACCGCGACCGCGACGTCGGCGACCGCATCGATCGCATCTTCCGAAAACTCGAGCGTCACCCCTTCGGTCGCCATCAGCGCGATATATTGCTTGATCAAAGAAGCCTCCGGCTCGGTCAAAATGCGGCGCATGTCGTCGCGTGTGAGCGGTTTCAGCTCAACGCGGATCGGCAGCCGGCCCTGCAGCTCGGGCAGCAGGTCGGACGGCTTCGAAATGTGAAATGCGCCAGACGCAATGAACAGAATATGATCGGTCTTCACGGAGCCATGCTTGGTGGCGACGGTGGTGCCTTCGATCAGCGGCAGCAGATCGCGTTGCACGCCCTCGCGCGATACGTCCGCGCCCATGCGGCCTTCGCGCGCACAGATTTTGTCGATCTCATCGAGGAACACGATGCCGTTATTCTCGACATTTCGGATCGCTTCCTGCGTTAGCTGGTCCGTGTCGAGCAGTTTATCGGATTCTTCGTTGATGAGGATATCGTAGGAATCTTGCACGGTAACGCGGCGTGTCTTGGTACGGCTGCCGCCGAGTTTTCCGAAAATGTCGCCGATCGAGATCGCGCCCATCTGCGCACCGGGCATGCCGGGTATATCGAACAGCGGCATGCCGCCGCCGGCCGCCTGGACCTCAATTTCGATTTCTTTGTCGTTGAGCTCTCCGGCGCGCAGCTTCTTTCGAAAGGCTTCTTTGGTCGCGGAACTCGCATTGGCGCCGACGAGCGCGTCGAGCACGCGATCTTCGGCCGTCTTTTGGGCCTTGGCCTCGACATCTTTTCGCTTGCGCTCGCGCGTCAACGTGATGGCGACCTCAACGAGGTCGCGCACGATCTGCTCGACGTCGCGGCCGACATAACCGACTTCGGTGAATTTCGTCGCCTCGACCTTGAGGAATGGTGCCCCGGCAAGTTTGGCGAGACGGCGCGATATCTCAGTCTTGCCGACGCCGGTCGGTCCGATCATCAGAATGTTCTTCGGCAACACCTCTTCCCGCAACCGCTCATCGAGCTGCAGTCGGCGCCAGCGATTTCGCAAGGCGATTGCGACCGCACGCTTCGCATCGGTTTGTCCGACGATGAAGCGGTCGAGCTCGGAAACGATTTCGCGGGGGGAGAATTCATTCATGCGTTGCATACCATGAGAATGGCGCGACCGTCGGGAGTGTCCACCAGGCGCTCTTTGTGAAAACCGGCGTTTTCGTAGGCGCTGATGGCTCGTGCGTTTTGCGGATCGGGGTCCGTCACGATGCGCGGCGTCCCCGCTTCAAGAAGGCCATCGATAAAGACACGAATAAAGGCCGAGCCGTGGCCACGACCGATCATGTCCGGTTCGCCGATGAATTGATCGATTCCGCGCGTGCCGCGCGGCTGGGCGCCAAAGCCGTTATCAGCCCATGCGACTGGGTCATGCGGCTTCTTCAGCCAGCGCCGGATCATCGGGAGATGCAATGCGGCCATGGGGCGAAACGCGTAGACACCAGGCACCATGGATCAGGCGCCCTTCAATGTCTCGATGGTGACGTTGCGGTTGGTGTAGACGCAGATGTCGGCTGCGATATCCAGCGACCTGCGCACGATCGCCTCGGCGTCGAGCGGTCCGTCGGCGAGCGCACGTGCGGCAGCGAGCGCATAGTTGCCGCCAGAGCCGATACCGACGATACCGGCTTCGGGCTCGAGCACGTCGCCGGTGCCCGTCAGCACGAGGGACACATCCTTGTCCGCGACGATCATCATGGCCTCGAGCCGGCGCAGATAGCGGTCGGTCCGCCAGTCCTTGGCGAGTTCGACGGCGGCTCGGGTAAGTTGCCCGGGATATTGCTCGAGCTTGGTCTCAAGCCGCTCGAACAGCGTAAACGCGTCGGCGGTGGCGCCGGCGAAACCGCCGATGACCTCCCCTTTACCGAGGCGACGAACCTTCTTGGCGTTGGCCTTGACGATGGTCTGGCCGATCGAGACTTGGCCGTCGCCTCCGACTGCCACGACGCCACCCTTGCGGACCGTCAGGATGGTTGTGCCGTGCCAGGAGGCGGATTGCCCCGTTTCGGGAGATGACATGCGCTGGAAAGCCTTTGTTCAGGCCATGATTTAGGAGTTGGCTGTCGGCAATGCAATTCCATGATCGGGACATTGGCGTACCGCATAAAGCCCTGATAAAAGGCGCCCAATCGCGAGGATTTGCCATGCGCAAGGGCGCAGTGAAGCGGAAGACCAAGGAAACCGACGTTGAAGTCGCCGTTGATCTCGATGGCACTGGCGCGTCATCGATCGCGACAGGCATCGGCTTTCTGGATCACATGCTCGATCTACTGGCGCGGCATTCCCGTATCAACATGAGCGTCAAGGCCAAGGGCGACCTCCACATCGACCATCATCACACCACCGAGGACGTTGGCATCGCTCTCGGTCAGGCGGTGAAACAGGCGCTCGGCGACATGCGCGGGATCACCCGCTACGCCGATGTGCATCTGCCGATGGATGAGGCACTGACGCGTGTCGCCATCGACATTTCGGGCCGGCCGTTCCTGGTCTTCAAGGCCGAGTTTGGCCGCGACAAGGTCGGCACTTTCGATACCGAGCTGGTGCAGGAGTGGTTTCAGGCCTTTGCGATGAATGCCGGCGTGACGCTCCACGTCACCACGCTTTATGGCAGCAACGACCATCATATTGCCGAATCGTGCTTCAAGGGGCTGGCGCGGGCGATGCGGGCGGCGGTTGCCATTGATGCGCAAGCCGCCAATGAGGTGCCGTCGACCAAGGGAACCCTTGGTGGCTAACCGGGCCAATCTTCCGACGTCACGCATTCCGGCCACGGCCGCTTGCCCCGATGCGATTGGCCGAGACAACGCTTATCTCAGAGTGCTGGAGCGAAGCCCAAGCTGAGTGAGAAAGCCAGCGGTTGACCCAACCGGAGCGCGAGATGTCCGTTTACACTGTCCACGAACCGCCGCCGCGGGCCGCTGATGCAACGCCCGATCCGGAGCGCTTTGTCTTCGTGCGTGACGGTTTTTCTTTCTGGGCGTTCCTGTTCGCGCCATTGTGGATGTTGTGGCACCGCTTGTGGCTGGTATTCGTATGTTACGTCGCCGTTTCGGTGGCCGTTCAATCGACGATGGCGATCTTGGGTGCATCCGCATTCTCAAAGACGGTCGTTGGCCTGCTCATTTCGGTTCTCGTCGGGCTTGAAGCCGGCACGCTTCGGCGCTTCACGCTGCGGCGTAGAGGCTGGAAAAACGCTGGCATTATCAGTGGCGATGACGTTGAGGACGCTGAACGGCGGTTCTTCGAGACCTGGCTGCAAGGCGTCGGCTCTCATCGCCATACGTCATCGGGTGCCGCACCGCCAATGCAGCCGCCGCCGATTCCCCGTATGCCCCGCGCTCCCGACGTCATCGGTCTCTTTCCCGAGCCGGGAGCAAATCGGTGAGTGTCGCTATCGTCGATTACGGTTCGGGCAATCTGCACTCGGCTGCCAAGGCCTTCGAGCGAGCGGCCCGCGACGCCGGGCTCGACCGGCCCATCGTGGTGACCAACGACCCGGCCGTCGTCGCCAATGCCGATCGCGTGGTGCTGCCGGGGGTTGGTGCCTTTGCGGATTGCCGGCGCGGGCTCGACGCCGTGGACGGCATGGTGGCGGCGCTGGACGAAGCGGTGCAGCAAAAAGGCCGGCCGTTTTTCGGAATTTGCGTCGGCATGCAGCTCTTGGCCGAGCGTGGGCGCGAGTATGAGGTAACGGATGGCCTCGGCTGGATTGCCGGTGAGGTTGACCGGATCGTTCCGAGCGATCCGGGCCTGAAAATTCCTCACATGGGCTGGAACACCCTCAACGTGGAGCGCGCGCACCCGTTGCTGCAGGGTTTGACGCTCGGCCCGCAGGGCCTGCACGCTTATTTCGTTCACTCCTATCAGCTCAATCCCACTGAGCGCCGTGACCTTGTCGCTGATGCCGATTATGGCGGCGCTGTCACGGCGATCGTCGCGCGCGACAATATCGTCGGCACGCAATTTCACCCCGAGAAAAGCCAAAAACTCGGACTCGCGTTGATTGCGAATTTCTTGCAGTGGAAGCCGTAATGCGGTTGCGGCGCTCGCACTCATCATCCCAAGAAACTGTGCTGTGATCCTCTTTCCGGCGATTGATCTCAAGAATGGCGAAGCCGTGCGTCTCAAGCAGGGCGACATGGCGCGCGCCACGGTGTTCAATCGTGATCCGCCGGCGCAGGCGCGCGCTTTCGAGTCCCAGGGTTTCGAGTACCTTCACATCGTCGACCTCGACGGCGCCTTTGCCGGCAGGCCAATGAACGCTGCGGCGGTCGAGCGAATCCTCGCCACGGTGAAAATTCCGGTGCAACTCGGCGGCGGCATCCGCGACCGCGCGACCATCGAAGGCTGGCTGGCGAAAGGAATTGCTCGCGTCATCATCGGGACCGCCGCCGTGCGCGATCCGGCTCTCGTTAAGGAGGCCGCGCGAGCATACCCCCGCCGCGTTGCCGTCGGACTTGATGCGCGTCACGGCGAGGTCGCGGTGGAAGGCTGGGCGGAAACGTCGAAACTTTCGGCACTCGATATTGCCAAGCGTTTCGAAGATGCCGGCGTCGCCGCTATCGTCTACACCGACATTGCGCGGGACGGCATGCTCAAGGGTCTTAATCTCGATGCCACCATCGCGCTCGCCGGTGCCATTTCGATCCCGGTGATCGCGTCAGGTGGTCTCGCCTCAATCGAAGACGTTCGCGCGCTGGCGTCGCCGCGTGCGCGGAAGCTTGAAGGCGCGATTGCGGGCCGCGCGCTTTATGACGGCAGGCTCGATGCGGCCGAAGCGCTCGCCGTACTCAAAGGCGCGGTCCAGGGTGCGGGAGCGTAGCGGCCGATAATGTTCAAGGTTCGCGTCATTCCCTGTCTCGATGTGAAGGACGGCCGAGTTGTCAAAGGCATCAACTTCGTCAATCTGCGCGACGCCGGCGATCCGGTCGCGGCGGCGATCGCATACGATGAGGCCGGCGCGGACGAGCTGACGTTTCTCGACATCACCGCAAGCCACGAAGATCGCGGCATCATGCTCGATGTGGTGCGGCGTACGGCCGAAGCCTGTTTCATGCCGCTGACAGTTGGTGGCGGGGTCCGCACCATCGACGATATTCGTGCTCTGCTCACGTCGGGTGCCGACAAGGTCTCGATCAATACGGCCGCGGTCGCGCGCCGCGCGTTCGTGAAGGAGGCGGCGGAAAAGTTCGGCGACCAGTGCATCGTGGTGGCGATCGACGCCAAGCGCGTTGCAAAGCCAGGCGACGTGGCGCGCTGGGAAATCTTCACCCATGGCGGACGCAACCCGACCGGTATTGACGCCGTCGCTTATGCTCGCGAGGTGGTTGCGCTGGGCGCCGGTGAGATCCTCCTGACCTCAATGGATCGCGACGGCACGCGCGCGGGCTTCGATATCCCGCTGACCCGCGCTGTTGCCGATGCGGTATCCGTGCCCGTCATCGCTTCCGGCGGAGTGGGCAGTCTCGACCATCTGGTTGAGGGCATCCGCGACGGCCATGCGAGCGCCGTTCTGGCGGCATCGATCTTCCATTTCGGCGAACATTCCGTCCGCGAAGCCAAGGAATATATGGCCCGTGCCGGCCTGGCCGTGCGTCTCGATCCTTGATCTCCCTCTCCCCGCCTGTCGGCAGAGGTGATAAGGAACGTTCCAGAAGGTGGGTTAATGGTGACATTTACACTCCATGATCTGGAAAGACGCGTCCAAGACCGTGCGCAGGCCGGTGCGGATGTTTCGTATACGCGCAAGCTGCTGGACCGCGGCGTGGCTCAATGCGCCAAAAAACTCGGCGAGGAGGCCGTCGAGGCTGCGCTGGCTGCGGTCGGCGAGGACCGCAATCGCATGATCGCAGAGGCCGCCGACGTGCTCTATCACCTCCTCGTCGTCCTCCACGCCCGCGACATCACGCTCGATGAAGTCGAGGCCGAGCTTGGCGCGCGGACGCGTCAGTCGGGCCTCGACGAGAAAGCTGCGCGCAAGAGCGGTTGAGGCCATTGGCATGGAGCAGCGCACCGAGCAGGACGTTTCGCCCTATCACATATTTTCCCGAGCCGAATGGGCGGAACGTCGCGAAGATACGCCGATGACGCTCGAGCCCGCGGAAGTCGCGCGTCTGCGCTCGATGCACGATCCTCTCGACATATCAGAGGTCGAGGAGATTTATCTGCCACTGTCTCGTCTGCTCTCACTGTACGTTGCCGCGACCCAAAATCTGTTTCGAGCGCAGAAGGGCTTTCTGGGGACTGATGACGCCAAGACGCCCTACATCATCGGGGTTGGCGGTTCGGTTGCTGCCGGCAAATCGACCACGGCGCGTGTGTTGCAGGCGCTGCTCGCGCGTTGGCCCAACGTGCCGAAGGTTGATCTTGTGACGACTGACGGCTTTCTTTTCCCCAATGCGGTGCTCGACCGCGAAGGGCTGATGGAGAAGAAGGGCTTTCCGGAAAGCTACGACCTGCCAAGTCTGCTGCGCTTTCTCTCGGACATCAAGGCCGGCCGGCGCCCGGTGCGCGCGCCGGTTTATTCGCATCTTGTTTATGACGTTATTCCGAACCAATGGATCGAGATCGACCGGCCCGACATCCTGATCGTCGAGGGTCTCAATGTATTGCAGGCGGGACGTCTGCCCAAGGACGGCAAGGCCATCCCTTTCGTGTCCGACTTTTTCGACTTCTCGGTTTATCTCGACGCCGGTGAGGACGACCTGCTGGCATGGTACGTCAGCCGCTTTCTGACCCTGCGCGGTACCGCGTTTGCCGATCCAAAGTCCTACTTTCACCGCTACGCGGGACTCTCGGATCAGGAGGCGGTCGCTACGGCAACGTCGATCTGGAACCGCATTAATCTCGTCAATCTGCACGAGAACATTCTGCCGACGCGGCAGCGCGCCGATCTCATCCTGAAGAAGGGTGCGAGCCATCAGGTCGAGGAAGTTGCGCTGCGCCGGCTGTAGGGAAGCCTTACGCCGCGAGGGCTGTCCCTGACGCCGCGAGCGCCGCGGCAAGTCGCTCGCGGTCGAACGGCTTGACCAGGAAGCCATCCATGCCCGCGGCGATACAGGCATCGCGATCCTCCGCGGATGCGTTCGCGGTCAAGGCGATGATGGGAGTATGTGCGGAATTTTCCTCCGCTTCGATGGCGCGGATCCGTCGCGTGGCTTCAAGCCCATCCATGCCGGGCATGTGCACATCCATGAGCACGCGATCGTAAGGCGCACCGGCCGTATGCGCCGCATGCCAGCATTCGATCGCAGCCGCGCCGGATTGAGCCATCGTTGGGCGATGGCCGAGTTTCACCAAAAGTGCGCGCGCCAAAAGTGCGTTGATCTCGTTGTCCTCGGCGACAAGAATCGACAAGCCTTTCTGTGCAGCCGATCTGGTCGCCTCCGGTGTCTCTATTGCGGCAGCGGGATCGAAGATGTCTTCGCTGGAAAAGCGTGCCGCAAGTGAGGCTGCGCGTACCGGCTTGATCAAGTAGCCGGTGAACCCAGCTTCCTTTAGCGCCGCGAGATTGTTGCGCATCGCCGGCGTAACCAGCACGATCCGCCGCGGCACGCTCGACGTCATGCGGGCGAGCGCTTCGCTCGCCGCGGTGCCGAGTGCATGGTCGACCAGTACGGCGCTCCACGGCCGCTCCGGCAAGAGCGCAGCAGCGGCATCGCCGTCGGGGACGATTTTCGTACGCGCACCCCAGCGTTCCAGGCGGCGCGCGATCAATGAAGCCTCGATCGCTGCGGTCGCGATGATTAATACATCGTGGCCGGCGAGATCGGGAACAGCGATAGCGGTGTTGGCCTCCTCGCCGGTACGGGGCAGCGGAAGGGTGACGCGAAAGGTCGAGCCCTCGCCGGCGGTGCTCTCCACCGCGATCGAACCCGCCATGCTCTCAACGATCCGCTTCGAGATTGTCAAACCGAGGCCGGTGCCGCTGAACTTTCGCGCCGCGCCGCCGTCGGCCTGCTCGAATTCGAGGAAGATGCGCGGCTGGTCTTGGGCCGCGATACCGACGCCGGTGTCGCGCACCGCGATCGTGATCGTGTCCGGCTGTGCACCAGGCTCGACAATAATCGATACGCCGCCCCGTTCGGTGAACTTGATGGCATTGCCGGCGAGATTGAACAGCACTTGGCGCAATCTCGCCGCATCGCCGACGATCTGGGCGGGCAAGCGCTCGTCCACGTAACAGCAGATTTCGAGCCCCTTTGCTTGTGCGCGCGGTCCAAGCAGCTCGACTGCCTCCTCGACGAAGGCTGCAAGGGCGAAGGGCTGGGGCGCCAGATCGAGCCTGCCGGCCTCAATCTTCGAAAAATCGAGAATCTCTTCGATCAGCGACAACAACGTCTCGCCGGATGTTTTGACCGCTTTGAGATAAGTGATCTGTTCGGCGGACAGCGAGGTATCGCCGAGCAGATCGGCCATACCGAGAATGCCGTTAAGGGGAGTGCGGATCTCGTGCGATACCATTGCCAGAAAGCGGGATTTTGCGCGGTTCGCTGCCTCCGCCTGGTCGCATGCCTCCGCCAATGCGCGCTCCGCCATCACCCGATCGGTAATGTCGCGGCCGACGCTCTGGATTTCGCTACCGCCATCGATGCGCACCGTGACTTCGCGCCAGGCGATCCAGCGCGTCCCCTCGGGCGTTTCAATTTTTTGATCGTACGCGCGCGTTCCGTCGGCGAGAGTTTCGGTCGCGCTCTGCTCCGTGATGGGAAGTGCGAACCTTGTCGCGAGCAGATCCGTGCGGATGCGTCCGGCGAGAGTGCAGAAGGCATCGTTGGCATAGGTGATCGCGCCGCCGCCGTCGCGGCGTACGATCAAGTCGCCCTGCGCTTCGAAGAAGCTTTTGGCGCGTTCCTGTGCCTCCCTGATTTCCCAATTGCGATCCGCCGCTTCATCGAGACGCGCCTCGAGCTGGCGGAGTTCCAACTTCATCTGACGGATTCGAGACAAGAGAATTCCAATGGCGCCGCAGGAAGCGCCGAACAGGGCGGCGACGCCTATTGCAAACTGGTTCGGGTCATAGTGCGCGCCGGGCGCAGTCGCCCCCGACAGGAACCCGAACGCGACGCCAAACGACATGGACGTAATGACGGTGGCACGGACAACGAGAGAGAAGAGCCTCCGGGTGAGAATGGCGGGTTTCCGGAAGGTGGCGCTAAAGCGCATGATCCGATCCCCGCTGCGGCACTTCCGCTGCGGCCGCCGGATGCGACCCGTCCGAGTGCGCGGTTTCATTGATGTACCGGAGTGGATTTTGGCTTATGAACCTTGCGCATCCCTTGCAAGTGCCGATGGGGGCTCAGTGCGATTGGAGGGAAGGTTGATGCTTTGTTAACATTGGATTAGGCCCAGCGATCGGCGGCGCAGTGGCGCTGGTGGCGTTTGGCACTGCCGGAGAGATCGTATGGACAAAGTTGTGAATTCGAAGCGTTCGCGCACCAAGTCTGCTGCGGCAGGCTCGTCCCCTAAGCCGTCGCGCGCCGACGCGGAGGCGGCCGTCCGCACCCTCATCAGCTGGGCCGGCGACGATCCCGATCGCGAGGGGCTCCGCGCCACACCCGCGCGCGTCGTGCGCGCCTATGAGGAATGGTTCGCCGGCTACAACGACGATCCGCGCGAATATCTCAAGCGGACGTTCGAAGAGACCGGCGGCTATGACGAGGTCGTGGTGCTGCGTGACATCCGCTTTAAATCGCACTGCGAACATCACATGGCGCCGATCATCGGCCGGGTGCATGTCGGTTACATTCCGCGCAATCGCGTTGTCGGGATATCCAAGCTGGCGCGGTTGGTCGAAGTGTACGCACGGCGGCTGCAAATTCAGGAGAAGATGACGGCCGAGATTGCGACCTGTCTCGACACGGTGCTCAAGCCGCACGGCGTCGCTGTGGTCACCGAGGGCACGCACCAATGCATGACCACACGCGGCGTGCACAAGACCGGCGTCACCATGGTGACGAGCCGCATGCTCGGTGTGTTCCGGGATCACGCCGAGACGCGTCAGGAGTTCCTGTCGGCCATCGGCATGCGCGGCGCGATCAACGTCGCCAACGGGTCGGCGTAAGGATGAGACTTACGCCGCGCGTCTGATTTCATCCGTCAAAGCACGATACGATAGCGCTTCGGCGAGATGCACCCGGCCGACCTTTTCCACGCCATCGAGATCGGCGAGGGTGCGCGCGACGCGCAGCACGCGATGGTAGCCGCGCGCCGATAGCCGCATCGCATCGGCGGCTTCGCGCAACAGTGCGAGCCCGCTCGAATCGGGGCGCGCGACATCCTCCAGGACCGCGCCCGAGACCGCCGCATTGCTGCGCACGTGCGGCAGCCCCATCGCCGCATAGCGTGCGGCCTGCCGCTCGCGGGCGAGCGCGACACGCTCTGCGACCTCACGGCTGCCCTCGGCGGGCGGCGGCAGAATGAGGTCTGCGGCGGTCACCGCCGGTACTTCGATGTGCAGGTCGATACGGTCGATCAACGGCCCCGAGATCCGGGTCTGGTAATCGGCGGTGCAACGCGTGTTTGGACCGCGGCGGCACGCGTAACCCGGCTCGCTTGCCCGTCCGCAGCGGCACGGATTCATCGCGGCGACCAGCATGAAGCGCGCCGGATAGGTGACGCGATGATTGGCGCGCGCGATCGAGACCTCGCCGGTTTCCAACGGCTGGCGCAACGAGTCGAGCGCCTGCGGCTGGAATTCCGGCAGTTCGTCGAGGAAGAGCACGCCGTGATGGGCGAGTGAGATTTCGCCCGGCCGCGCGTGGAGGCCGCCGCCGACCAGAGCCGGCATGCTGGCAGAATGGTGCGGCGCCCGGAACGGACGGCGGTTGGTGAGCGCACCGCCTTTGATCTCGCCGGCCACCGAGGCGACCATGGAGACTTCGAGAAGTTCGGCGGGCGCAAGCGGCGGCAGGATCGAAGGCAGACGTGCCGCGAGCATCGATTTGCCGGCGCCGGGCGGGCCGACCATGAGCAAGTTATGTCCGCCGGCCGCCGCTACTTCGAGTGCGCGTTTAGCGCTCTCCTGGCCCTTGATATCGGCGAGATCGAGCGCGGCGCCGGCGGCCTCGAGAATTTTCGGCTGCGGTCGCGACAGGACCTGGGTGCCCTTGAAGTGATTGGCGAGCTGGATGAGCGAAGCAGCCGCGATGATCTCGATGTCGGGGCTCGCCCAGGCGGCTTCCGGACCACAGACGGCGGGGCACATCAGCCCCTCGCCGCGGGCATTCGCGCCGATGGCGGCGGGAAGCACGCCCGCGACGGGCGCGATCGAACCATCGAGACCGAGTTCGCCCAAAACGGTGAATCCCGACAACGCATCGTGTGGAATGGCGCCGATCGCCGCCATCAGGCCAAGCGCGATCGGCAAGTCGTAATGGCTGCCTTCCTTGGGAAGGTCGGCCGACGCGAGGTTGATGGTGATGCGGCGCGCCGGGAGCGCAAGACCGGACGCGATCAGTGCCGAGCGCACCCGTTCGCGCGCCTCCGAAACCGCCTTGTCGGGTAATCCCACGATGGTGAACGCCGGCATTGCCGGGCGCCACCTGCACCTGGACATCGACCGGCCGCACCTCGATGCCCTCGAACGCAACCGTGGAGACGCGCTGGACCATGTCCGCCCCTGCCCTGAACGTCAGAGTAGCGGAACTTAAAAGTAGGTCAAGAACAATTCATGAACACTGTGCTGCGGTGGCAAAAAAAACCGATCTCTCGCGCAACAGCACCCTTTTGGGCTCTTTGGTTCTGGGCAACACTCCCAAATGCCAGACCGCTTGCAGTGCAGGAGACCACGATGTTGCCGACCGCCCGAAAGCTCGCCTTCTCCGACGTGCCGGTCGTCGATCTTGCCCCGGCGTGGTCGGGCGACGCCGGGAGGCGAAAAGCGCTCGCCGACGAAATCGCGGAGGTCTGCGGCCGCGTGGGTTTCATGTACATCAAAAATCATCAGATCGGCGACGCCGACATTGCGGCGATCTTCAAGACCGCCGCCGACTTCCACAATCTGCCGCTCGAAACCAAGATGGGTTCGTCAATGGCGCGCAACGCGGACGCGCAGGGCCAGGGCTATCTTCATGGCATGACAAAAGGCACCGGCAAAAATCTTTCCGAGAATTTGCAGGAAGCATTTCAGTTCCGCCGGCCGTTGGCCGATGACGATCCCGATCTGATCGCCGGCAAGCCGCTGCACGGCCGTATCCCTTGGCCGAAGGCCATGCCCGATCTGAAGCCGCGGATGATGGCGTACTACGACAAAGTCGATGCACTCGGCTACGAAATGCTGAAGCTGTTCGAGATAGCGCTCGATCTGCCGGACGGAAGACTCAAACAGTACTTCAAAAAAGATATGAACTCGCTGCGCATCCTGCACTATCCGCCGCAGCGGCCCGATGAAGACGGCGTTCACCTGGGGGCGCGAGCGCACACGGACACCAATGCTTTTACGATCCTTGCGCAGGACAACAATGGCGGGCTCGAAATCCGTAATCGCGACAATGAATGGGTGGCGGTGCCGCCGATCGACGGCACCTTCGTTGTCAATGTCGGCGAAGTGCTGAAAGTGTGGACTGACGGCATCTTCTCTTCGACGCTGCATCGCGTCATCAACCGTTCGGGTCGCGAGCGCTATTCGATCCCGTTCTTCATGTATCCGAGCTACGATGCGTTGATTCAACCATTGATGACGAATCCCGATCCGACCAACGTCGCGCCGGAAAACCTGCACACGTCGATGCCGCGCGATCGGCCGTTCATATACGGTGAGTTCAAGGCACAGAGCACGGCGCGCATCATGCCGGGCAAGGTGAAAGTCCCCGATGCGGCCGCGGTGGGCAACTGAATGCCGGCTTATGTGATCGGCGAGGCGCACGTCTTCAATCCGGACGCGATGACCGGCTATGGCTCCATGGTCATGGCTTCGGTCAAGAAACATGGCGGTCGCTATTTGGCGCGGGGTTCGCGGCCCGAGGTTCTCGAAGGCGGTCCGGCGCACAACATTCTCATCATTGAATTCGAGTCGGCGGACGCCGCACGGCGCTGGTACGCGTCGCCGGAATATCAGGCCGCCAAAGCGCTTCGCATGGGCAATTCAAATCTGCGGCTGCTGCTCGTCGACTCATTCGTCAAGGAGGCAGGCTGAGCGGATGAGGCGTCTCACGATCAATTTGCTCTGTGGTGCACTTCTTTTCGCGGCTCTTGCGGGTGCTCATGCCGCCGACAAATATCCGTCACGCACGATCAAGCTGGTCGTCGCGTTCGCGCCCGGCGGCGTTGCCGACATCATGGGACGCCTAGTGGCGCAGGCGCTGCAACCGCGGCTCAACCAGAATGTCATCGTTGAGAATAAGCCCGGTGGCGATGGACTGATCGGCATGGGCGAGGTCGTGCGCGCCGCGCCCGACGGCTACACGCTGCTCGTCGGCGGCTTTGGCGGCCAGATCGTTCCGCCGTTGATGCGCGACGACTTTCCGTTCGACGTGCGTCGCGATCTGGTCAAGATCGCGCTGACCGCGGAGTTCGGCAATGTGCTTGTGGTCAACAAGACGCTGCCCATCAATTCGGTGCCGGATCTGATCGCGTACCTGAAAGCGCGGCCTGGCGCCGTGAACTACGGCTCGTCCGGCCGTGCGACGTCCGATCGGCTTGCGGCTGAGATGTTCATGTTAGAGACGGGTACGACGATGATCGACGTGCCCTACAAGGGCGGCGGTGTCGCACTCAGCGATATGATGGCCGGTACCACGCAAGTGATGTTTCCGCAGCTTCCCGCCGTGCTCGGCTTGGTGAAGTCCGGGCAAGTTCGGGCGCTCGCTGTCACCAGTAGCAAGCGGCTGTCGCAACTGCCGGACGTGCCGACGCTGAGCGAAAGCGGCTTGCCGGGTTTTCACGTGACGAGTTGGAACGAGTTGTTCGGTCCGCGCGGCCTTCCCGATGATATTCGCGATGAGCTGAGCGGCGCTCTGCTCGACGCCATTCGCAACGATTCGGAAATTCGCGAAAAGATGCTCACGCTGGGTGTTGAGCCCATCGGCGATGGCTCGGCGAGAGCCGACGCATTTTTCAACGAGGAACTCGCGCGGTGGAAGGACGTCATCGACCGCGCCGGGATCAAGCTCAAGCCTTAAGGGTTCTCCCGACTTCGCATTTCACCGATCAGCAGCAGCCAGCAGTTCGCGGCGAGTCGCTTCAAGAAGCTCATCGGAAAGCTTGGCGTCGCCGACGGCGCGCGCCAGCAGTAAGGCTCCGACCAATCCCGACATGGCGGCTAGCGCCTTGCGGCGGCGCACCGCCTTTCGACGATCCGGGCGCCGACTTGGCGAGAATCTCGATCAACGGCTCAAGCCCCTCCGCAAAGGCCTCCCGGACAATCTGCCCGCTGCGGGCCGCGTCGGCGCCCAGCGCAGCAAAAACGCAACCTTGGCCCGGCTCGTCACGATGCCGCGGCGAAAGATAATGCTTGAGCAGTGCGGCAAATGGCTCGTCCGGCGCGTCCGCGACGGTTTTCCCCCAATTCGTGGCCGCGCGCGTCATCGCCCGCCGACTGGCCTGCGCGACGAGATCGTCCTTTGAGGCGAAATGTCCGTAAAAGCCGCCGTGGGTCAGATCGGCAGCCTTCATGATGTCGGCGACGCCAATCCCGCTGAAGCCCTTCGTCCGAAACAGCGCGCCCGCCGCCTCGATAATGCGCTCGCGATTTTCGGCGGCCTTTTCGCGGCTCACTCTCATTGCGCACCTCAGCCATGCAGACGACCCGGCTCACCCTTGACAACTTATATGATGACCGACATCAATAAGCAAGAATGATGATGACCGTCATTTAAGTTCCGATAAAAGCGCAACACGACTGAACGGAAAAAGACACCATGGCCTCCACTGCATTGGCCGCGGCGCTGGCCCGCCGCAAGATTCATTACGGCTGGGTGGTCGTTGCCGTCACCTTCCTCACCATGCTGGTAACGGCCGCCGCGATGGGCACGCCAGGCGTGCTGATCGTGCCGCTTGAGCGCGAGTTCGGCTGGGATAACGCGCAGATTTCAACGGCGCTGGCGCTGCGCCTCTTGCTGTTCGGATTGTTCGGCCCGTTCGCCGCGGCCTTCATGAACAGGTTCGGTATCCGCCGCGTCATTCTTTGCGCGCTCGCGCTGATCGTGACGGGTTTTCTCGCCTCGCTCATGATGCGGCAGGTGTGGCAGCTTATTCTGCTCTGGGGAGTCGTGGTCGGCATCGGCACCGGTCTTACCGCGATGGTGCTGGCGGCGACGGTTGCGACACGCTGGTTCAATCATCGCCGCGGCCTGGTCACAGGCCTTCTGGCGGCGAGTTCCGCAACCGGTCAGCTGGTGTTTCTGCCGCTGATCGCAGAGCTCACAACCCATTTCGGCTGGCGCATGGCACTGGTTTTCGTCTGCGGTTTGCTGGCGGTGACTGCAATGGTTGCGCTCCTTCTGATGCGTGATCGGCCGAGCGATCTCAATCTTCCGCTCTATGGCGAAACCACTGTCATGCCGCCGCCGGTGGCCGGCGTCGGTCTGCTGTCGCTGCTGGCATCGCCGCTCGTGGTCCTGCGAGACGCGGCGCGGGTGCCAATCTTCTGGGTGCTGTTCGGCACGTTCTTCGTTTGCGGCTGCAGCACCAACGGCCTGATCCAGACCCATTTCATCACGCTGTGTCATGACTACGGGCTCGCCGCCACGGCGGCGGCCAGCGTGCTGGCGATGATGGGCGTGTTCGATTTCATCGGCACGATCGGCTCCGGCTGGCTGTCCGACCGCTTCGACAATCGCTGGCTGCTGTTCTGGTACTATGGGCTGCGGGGCCTTTCGCTGCTCTACCTGCCCTTCAGCGACTTCACCTTCTATGGCTTGTCGCTGTTCGCAGTGTTCTACGGCCTCGATTGGATCGCGACCGTGCCGCCGACCGTGAAGCTTACGGCGGATCGTTTCGGACGAGAACGCGCCGGCATGGTGTTCGGCTGGGTGTTCGCCGGTCACCAGATCGGCGCTGCGAGCGCGGCTTTCGGCGCGGGTTTGGTGCGCACCGAGTATTCGACCTACCTGCCCGCCTTCTTCACCGCGGGTGCGCTCTGCATCGTTGCAGCATTCCTCGTTCTGACGGTTCGCAAATCACCCGCAGGGGGCTTTGGCGTCGCCGCCCGCCCCGCCCCTGCTCCGGCACAAGGTTGAAGCTAATCTTAGCTGCGTTTCGCTTCGATCTTGTCCCAGATCAGCGCCGCGATGTCCGGGCCGCCGAAGTTTTTCACGGCGCGGATGCCGGTCGGCGAAGTGACGTTGATCTCGGTCAGAAAGCCGCCGATCACGTCGATGCCGACGAACAGAAGTCCGCGCTCGCGTAGCGCCGGGCCTAATCGCGCGCAGATCTTCGCGCTCGCGTTCGGTGAGGTCGGTTGCCGCTGGTGATCCGCCGCGCACCATGTTGGAGCGCAAATCGTCGGCAGCCGGCACGCGATTGACCGCGCCGGCGAATTCGCCATCGACCAGGATGATGCGCTTGTCGCCTTCGATGACCGCCGGCAGGAATTTCTGCACCACCCATTGTTCGCGAAACGTGACCGCAAACATGTCGTACAGCGAGCCGAAGTTTAGATCGTCGCGCGTGAGGCGAAACACCGCGCCGCCGCCATGGCCGTAGAGCGGCTTCATCACGATGTCGCCGTGCTCGGCGCGGAACGCTTTGATGGCTTCGAGGTCGCGTGTGATCAGTGTATCCGGCATCAGGTCGGGAAACTCGGTGACGAAGACCTTCTCGGGCGCGTTGCGGACGTGGCTCGGATCGTTGATGACGAGCGTCCTCGGATGAATGCGATCGAGCATGTGAGTGCTGGTGATGTAGGCGAGATCGAACGGCGGATCTTGCCGCAGCAGCACAACATCGAACGAGGCAAGGTCGACACGCCGCGGCTCGCCGAGTGTGAAATGATCGCCCGGCACATCGCGGACCACGAGCGGCCGCACCGTGGCTGATACTTTGCCATCACGCATGACGAGCCGATCGGGCGTGTAATACGACAGCGGATAGGAGCGCGCCTGGGCCTCCAGAAGGAGCGCGAACGTCAAATCGCCGCGGACGTTGATCCGCTCGATCGGATCCATTTGGACGGCGACGTTCAAGCGCATGGGTCGATGACAGCCGCGTTGGTGAGGAAAAGGGACAGCATTGGCCGCAAAGGTCTACGCAATTTTTGCGATGATCGCCACTTCCCAGTCCTGTTGACCTTTAGCGCGTAGCGTCGAAAGCGTTGCTGATGTGCCGAGGCATTTTGCCGGGCGCAACCAAAATCACATCGAAACGGATGTCGGTGCCGCCGTCGCCGCCGTGATGCGCGAGCCAGAGTTCGGCCGCGGCGATGATGCGGTGCTTGCTTCGCTCCGTCACCGCTTCCGCCGCAGCGTCGAGATGCTCGCGCGCTTTGACTTCCACGAAGACAAGGCTGTGTCGTCGCCGGGCTACGATATCGATCTCGCCGAACGGCGTTTTCCAGCGCCGCGCCAGGATCCGATAGCCTTTGGCGATGAGAAACATTGCGGCGCGGCTTTCCGCCGAAAGTCCGAGCCGGAACGCTGCGACGCGCTCCGGACGCGGGGCAGATTTGCGCAAATCAGTCGGCTCAGTGCGACGCGCCACGGCCGGTGTCCTCGCTTACTTCTTTCGCCAGTGCGAGGGCGCGCTGGTAGACGTCGCGGCGCGGCAGGCCGGTCGCGTCGGCCACTTCGCCTACGGCGTCCTTGAGTGACAGGCGGGCGAGCGCTTGCCGCAACAACATATCGGTATCGGCTGCGCTCGGTCGCTCCTCTGCTTGCGGCGGTCCGATGACCAGCACGATCTCGCCTCTCGGTTCGTTCGCTGCGGCGCCCTCCGCCAGCGCGCCAAGGTTACCGCGCCGGATTTCTTCATGCAGCTTCGTCAGCTCGCGGCACAAGGCCGCCTGGCGATTGCCAAGCCCGGCGGCGAGGTCGGCCAACGTTGCGGCGATGCGCGGCGCGGTCTCGAACAGCACCAGTGTTGCCGGGATGCGGCCTAGTTCGGCGATGCGGGCGCGCCGCGCCGTCTGTTTCGGCGGCAGAAACCCGGCAAAAAAGAACTGATCGGTTGGCAAGCCGGAGAGCGTCAAGGCCGCGAGCAGCGCCGATGGTCCGGGCAGGGCCGTGACCGCGTGACCGGCCTCGTGAACATCACGGACGAGCTTGAAGCCGGGATCGGAGATCAGCGGCGTGCCGGCATCCGACGCTAGCGCAATCGCTGCGCCCTCGGCGAGTCGTTGCAAGAGTGCCGGCCGTGCCTGCGCGGCATTATGCTCGTGGTAGGGCGTAAGCGGCGTGGCGATGCCGTAGCGATCGAGGAGTTTGCGCGTGACGCGCGTGTCCTCGCAGGCGATCACATCGGCGCCTGCGAGCGTCTCAAGCGCCCGCAGCGTGATGTCGCCGAGATTTCCGATCGGGGTCGCAACGATATGCAGCCCGGGTGTTATCCGGGCCACGTCGACGGCGTGACCGCCGAGACTATAGCCTCGTTTTGCCTGCTGGCTGCGGGCCGGATGGGCCTTTCGGCGGGTTCGTCATCGCAGCAATTTAGCGCGGCGCTCGAGGGTCGTCATGGCGTACCGAATTGGTTATCCTTTCGATTTGGTTAACCATTCGCCGCGAGAATGACAGATTGGCATAGCCCCATGACACGGGCCGCCCTGGCCGCCGTGAGGAGAACCGACGTGTCCACGGAATTGCCGGTTCAGGCCGCGGCTGCCATCCTTACCCGCCGCCGCTCGCTCGCGGGCTTGCTGGCTACGGCGGCAGCGCTTGTCTCCGGGTGTTCCGGGAACTCCCCCTATCTGTCGCCAGGCTCACCGCCGCAGAGTTCGCAGGTGCCGGCCGGTGCGACGATTGGGACAGGCGAGGTCAAGGCAGCGCTCATTCTGCCGCTCACCGCGAGCGGCAATGCCGGAGTCGCCGGTCAGGCGATGCGCAACGCGGCCGAAATGGCGATCGCCGAGTTCAATTCGCCCAATATTCAGCTCCTGGTGAAAGATGACGGCGGCACCGCCGAGGCGGCGCGGCAGGGCGCCCAACAGGCGTTGGACGAGGGTGCCGAGATCATCCTTGGGCCGCTGTTCGCGCAGTCGGTCAGCGTGGTCGGGCAACTGGCGCGGGCGCGCAATATCCCGGTCATCGCCTTTTCGACCGACGCCAATGTGGCTTCGAACGGCGTCTATCTCTTGAGCTTTCTGCCGGAGACCGATGTAGAGCGCATCGTCCACTACACGGTTTCCACCGGGAAACGCTCGTTTGCAGCCCTGATCCCCGATAACCCCTATGGCACGGTCGTCGAAGCGGCATTCAAACAGGCGGTCGCGCGCCGCGGCGGCCAGATTGTCGCCCTGGAGCACTATCCGCATGACAAAGCCGGCATGGCTGGGCCGGTCCGCGGCGTCGCCCAGGCTGCGACCCGCGCTGACGCTCTCTTCATCCCGGATGGCGGGGATGCCGTGCCGGACGTTGTCCAGGCGCTCACCGCCAATGGCGTCAATACCAAGAAAATCCAGCTTCTCGGCACCGGACTGTGGGACGACCCGCGCATTGATGCCAACCCGGCGCTCGACGGCGGCTGGTACGCGGCACCGGATTCTGCCGGCTACCGCAATTTTGCTGCGCGGTATCGCGCCCGATACAAGCAGGATCCGGTTCGTACCGCGACGCTTGCCTACGACGCTGTCGCGCTCATCGCCGCGCTGGTGAAAACGCAGGGGCCACAGCGGTTTTCCCAGCCGGTTCTAACCAATGTTTCGGGATTTACCGGCATCGACGGCCTGTTCCGGTTCCGAACCGACGGAACCAACGAGCGCGGCCTCGCGGTGTTGCGCGTAACGTCCTCGGGCGCACAGGTCATTTCGCCAGCACCGCATAGTTTCGGCGCTTCAGGAATATAAGCTAGCTTAGTAATTTTTCTCGCATGAAAGATAAGGTGCCTTACTATTAATTGCCGCCCCGATCCTATGCGGCGAGGTCGGCAACCACCGCGTCGAGCACCGGAAAGCCGTGCATGGTCACGCGCAGCCGGCCCCGGGATGTCGTTTCGATCAACCCATGCTCGCGCAATGTTGCGATGCGAACGGGGTCTAGCGGACGCCCGGAGACTGCAGCATACCGCGCAATATCGATGCCTTCGGCGAGCCGCAACCCCATCAGCAGGAGCTCATCCGATAGCTCCTCCCGCGTGAGCGGATCATCGGCGACGAGGCCGTTTCCGGTGGCCTCCACACGCGTCAGCCACGCTTCCGGCCTCTTCTCGGTCGCGGTCGCGTGCCGGTCACCATCAATATCGAGCCGGCCATGCGCGCCGGGGCCGATGCCGGCATATTCGTGGGCTCGCCAATAAACGAGATTGTGCCTGCATTCGCCGCCTTGCCGGGCGTGGTTCGAGATCTCGTAGGCCGGCAGGCCATGCGCCGTGCAAACCTCCTGGGTCGTGTCATAGAGCGCACGGGCCGTATCGTCGTCGGGGGTGCGGAGCTTGCCCGCTGCATGAAGGGCCCAAAAGGCCGTGTCCGGCTCGATGGTCAATTGATAGAGCGACAGGTGCTCGCCAGCCTCGGCCAAAGCCTGTTTCAGCTCGTTTGCCCACTCCTTTGGCGTCTGGCCCGGCCGCGCATAAATCAAATCGAATGAATAGCGGTCAAAAACCGAGCGGGCGACACCGACCGCATCGAGGGCCTCGCGCGCCGAATGGAGGCGCCCGAGCTCGGTCAGCACGCGATCGTCCAGGGCCTGGACGCCGAGCGACACACGGTTGACGCCGGCCGTTCGATAACCGCGAAAGCGTGTCGCCTCGACGCTCGTCGGGTTGGCCTCAAGTGTGACTTCGGTGTCAGCCGCGACACCCCAATGCTGCGCGATCGCATCGAGCACGGCAGCAATCGTGGAGGGCTGCATCAGCGACGGCGTACCACCACCAAAAAAGATGGTGGAAACAGTCCGGCCCGGGACGCGGGCCGCAGTCGAAGCGATCTCCGCCGTAAATGCACGGACGAAGCGGGCCTCATCGATCGGCTCGCGTCGCACATGGCTGTTGAAGTCGCAATAGGGGCATTTCGACAGGCAAAATGGCCAATGGACATAGACGCCGAAGGCCGTCTGCTCATCATCCGGCAAGGCACGCCTCCGCAAGCTTGAGGAAGGCGCGAGCCCGGTGCGACAGGCCCTTTCCCCGCGGCGGCAGGCCGTGCTTCTCTTCGCTCGGCATCTCGCCGAATGTGCGCGCCTGGCCGTCCGGGAGAAACATCGGATCGTAGCCAAAGCCCTGGTCGCCCCGCGGTGGCCAAACCAGTGTGCCGTCGACGCGCGCCTCGAACTCTTCGAGGTGGCCGTCCGGCCAGGCGACACAAAGCGCCGAGACGAAATGGGCGCGGCGATCTGCCGGCGCCGTAGCACCGCGTTCGCGCAGCTTTTCGTCGATCATTCCCATGGCGCGGGCGAAATCCTTATCCGGGCCGGCCCAACGCGCCGAATAGATACCGGGCGCGCCATCGAGCCCATCGACCACAATCCCGGAATCGTCGGCAAAGGCGGGGAGGCCGGTCGCCTTTGACGCCGCTTCCGCCTTGATGCGGGCGTTGTCGCGAAACGTCATTCCGGTCTCGTCAGGCTCGTGCAAACCGAGGTCACCCGCCGATGTAGCCTCAATTCCGTAGGGTGCAAGGAGTTCGCGCATCTCGGCAAGCTTGCCGGGATTATGCGTCGCGATGACGAGACGACCTGCGATCCGGCGGTGGGTGGTTTCCCTCACATCACCGCCATCTTCTGCAGATCGATCAGCTTGCCGACGCCCTTTCGTGCCAGCGCCAGCAGCGCGGAAAACTGCTCCTCCGAGAACGGGACTTTTTCCGCGGTCGCCTGCACCTCGACGATATGGCCGGACCCGGTCAAGACGAAGTTGGCATCGGTATCGGCCTGTGAATCCTCCGCGTAGTCGAGATCGAGGACCGCAACGCCGCCGCACACGCCGCACGAGATAGCCGCAATATGGTCGCGCAGGACGTCGGTTTCGATCATGTTCGCGCGTCTTCATCCAGGCGAGGCAGTCGTAGAGCGCAATCCAGGCGCCGGTGATCGAGGCTGTGCGCGTGCCGCCGTCGGCCTGAATGACATCGCAGTCGATGGTGATCTGACGCTCACCCAGAGCCTTGAGGTCGACCACCGAGCGCAGGCTGCGGCCGATCAGACGCTGAATTTCGACCGTGCGGCCGTTTTGCTTGCCCGCGGAGGCCTCCCGTCGTGTGCGCTCGAGGGTGGCGCGCGGCAGCATGCCGTATTCGGCCGTCACCCAGCCGCGTGCCTGGCCCTTGAGCCATGGCGGGAGCCGGTCCTCGAGCGTCGCCGTCACCAGCACGTGCGTGTCGCCGAATTTCACGAAACACGACCCTTCGGCGAATTTCACAACGCCGCGTTCGAGTGACACGGGGCGCAATTCGTCAGGCTGTCGGCGGCTCGGCCGCATGAAGTTCTCCTTGCTGCCGGCCCTAGGCGACGGCTGGGGCCCCGCTTTTAGAGCATGATCCGTAAAGTGGGAACCGGCTTGAGAAAAGCATGCTTCCAGTGTGGTGGTTCAGAAGTCCGCATCATTCTCGCCGTGATCCCGTCATGCGGGCTTTTGAACCAAAGCCACACTAGATCAATTAGTTGCTAGTGTCCTTCGATCCCGAAGTTCGCAAACGAGGATGCCGCGCAATGATGCGAACTTCGGAATCGGGACACCAGCTGGGCGAGGCATTTCGGCACGGGCCCGCAAGGGTGAACGCGTGATCGGCCGATTGCCAGTCGTTTGCGCTTGGCGCTACGGTTCTGCCAATCCGGAGCCACGGGAGACCGGCATGCCGCAAGAAGCCACGCAGGTGTTGGCGACGTTCGCCGCGACGCTGCGCCACGACGATGTTCCGCAATCGGTGCGGGATCACTGCAAGAGCCTGTTGCTCGACACGCTCGCCTGTGCGGTCGCCGGCCGATTGGGTGAAGAAACCGCGCAGGTCGCCGCATTCGCATCGGCTCTCGCGCAATCGATTGAATCGAGCGTGATCGGCGGCGCGCACTCGTCGCTTGCCGGTGCCACGCTCCTCAATGCCTATCGGGCGACCGCAGTCACCATGTGTGACGTGCATCGCGCGACGCTGACGCACGTGACGCCCGAAGTGATCCCGCCCGCCCTCATGATCGCCGAACGTGACGATCTCTCCGGCCGCGATCTCCTCACCGCAATCGCAGCGGGCTGCGAGATGACGACACGGATCGGCCTCGGTCTCGATTTTCCCAAATTCCGTGCCCGCGGTTGGCACGGGCCTGGCATCATCGGTCCATTCGGTGCGGCCGCCGCGGTCGGATCGCTGCTCGATTTCGATGCCGGCATGATGGCGCAAGCGTTCGGATTAGCTGGCAGCCAAGCCGCCGGCACGTTCGCCGCGTGGGGCACGCCGACCGTGAAATTTCACCAGTGCCGTGGCGCATTGTCGGGATTGATGGCGGCGTTGTTGGCGCAGCAAAAATTCGTCGCGACGCGCGAATTTCTGACTGCCAAAGACGGTGGCCTTTACAACGCCTACGTGGATGGCGGTAAACCCGAAACGGCGATTGCCGATCTTGGCACGCGATGGGAGCTCGAACAGATCGCGATGCGGCTGTGGCCGTCGGCCACGGTCATCCAGGGTATGATCACGGCGCTGTTCGATATTCTTGGCAAGCAAGCGATCGATGCCGGCTCGGTTCGCAAGGTTCGCGTCGGATTGAGCGAACAGGCATTCAAGATGCACGGCGGATTCGGCACCTACAAAGCCAAATTCGAGGCGCTGCTTTCGGCGCACTACACCGCGGCAGTGATCCTGCATGATGGCGCGCTGACCTTGGCGCAATTCGAACCGGCGCGTTACGACGATCCGAAGTTGCGGCGCTTCGCGGCCGAGCAGGTCGAAGTCCGCGCCGATCCGTCGATCACGGGCTCGCAGGCCGCGGTCGAGATCGAGACCGTTGATGGCGCACGGCTCACAGCGCGTTGCGAGCATCCGCTCGGCTCATTCGAAAATCCACTATCGCGGGCTCAGATCGAACACAAATTCCGCACCTACGCGAAAGGCCTCCTGCCCGACGCCCATATCGCCGACGTGATCGGTGCCATCGAACGGCTGGAGGAACTCGGTTCGGTGCGCCGGCTGATGGACCTTCTGCGCGCGCCTAAGCCGGCCATGGCGGCGGCCGAATGAGCTTTTGCGTCTATTTGCCTCTGAGGGGCATTAGCAATCTCGGCCACCGACCAGCCGGGCGTAGGGAAGGGCGCCCGGTTCGGCTTGAAACGCGGTTCGGTAAGGGTCAATTCTCAAGGCACTGGAGGGTTTTGCCCGTGGCGACCCACGACATTCCGATAAGTGCCAACCAGTTGGGGCTAGCCCAACTCAACGAGCGATCCCGCGAGATTTTTCGCCAGGTGGTTGAGAGCTACCTCGCGACCGGCGAACCGGTTGGCTCGCGCAATCTATCGCGCATTCTTCCCATGACCTTGTCGCCGGCTTCGGTCCGCAACGTCATGTCGGATCTGGAACAACTCGGTCTGGTCTACGCACCGCATACCTCGGCGGGCCGGCTGCCGACCGAGATGGGATTGCGCTTCTTCGTCGATGCACTGATGCAGATCGGCGATCTGACAGAGCATGACCGCAAGGCGATCGAGGCCCAGGTTGCAGGTCTCGGCCAGCCGAAATCCGTTGAGGCGGTGCTGACCGAGGCGTCAGGTCTTCTCTCCGGGCTCAGCCGGGCCGCGGGCGTCGTGCTGACCGCGAAGCTCAATCAACGGCTCAAGCATATCGAATTCGTACGGCTCGAACCGCAACGAGCCCTTGTGATCCTCGTCGCCGAGGATGGGCAGGTCGAAAATCGCGTGCTCGATATCCCGATCGGTCTGCCAACGTCCGCGCTGGTTGAGGCCGCGAATTTCCTCAACGCTCGCATCCGCGGCCGCACCCTCGATGAGGTCAAGGCCGAAATCGAAAAAACCCTCAAGGAGGGCCAGGCCGAGCTCGATCAACTCACCCAGAAGATCGTCGCCGCCGGTCTCGCGAGCTGGTCGGGCGGCGAGAGCGACGAGCGCAAACTGATCGTGCGCGGCCAGGCGCACTTGCTCGAAGACTTGAGGGCGCTGGCCGACCTCGAGCGGGTACGGCTTCTGTTCGACGACCTGGAAACGCGCCGTGAGGTGATCGATCTTCTGGGGCGCGCCGAGCAGGCCGATGGCGTTCGCATTTTCATCGGGTCGGAAAACAAGCTGTTTTCGCTCTCCGGCTCGTCGACAATCGTGGCGCCCTACCACGATGCGGCCGGCCACATTGTCGGCGTCCTTGGTGTGATCGGGCCGACCAGGCTGAACTACGCCCGTATTGTGCCGATGGTCGATTACACCGCCAAAGTGGTCAGCAAGCTCCTCGGCGGGTGAGATTTTCACCATGTCGCAGGTCGGGGGTCGGCCTGGCCATCGCTACTCCGAGAAGCCCTGCGCGCTTGATTTTTGCTGGTCGAACCCTGATATGCGGGGCACCAACGGCCGATCGGTGGGGTGGTGGCTTAGTGATTTGTTCGAGCATGATCTGTTCGAGAGCCGGTACCCACCTATCGGGATCATGCTCCAGAGGGATGAAACATGACGGAACAGACCGCTCGCGCCGAGGACGAAGCGGCCATGCCGCCTGAGGCAGCGCCGCAGCCGACCCCTTCCACCGCGCTCGAACGCGAGCACGGCGAGATGAGAGACCGGCTCCTGCGCACGCTTGCCGAGATGGAAAATCTGCGCAAGCGCACCGAGCGCGAGGTCGCCGACTCGCGACTTTACGGCATCACGTCGTTCGCGCGCGATATGCTTGCCGTCGCCGACAATATGCGGCGTGCGCTCGACGCGGTTCCGCCGGAAGTTCGCGCCAGCGCGCAGGGCGGCGTCAAGGCGCTGGTCGACGGTGTCGAGTTGACCGAGCGCGAGCTCTTGAAGGCTTTCGAAAAGAACGGCGTGCGGCAGTTTTCGCCGCAAGGCGAGAGGTTCGACCCCAATCTGCACCAGGCCATGTTTGAAGTGCCCGACGCCTCGGTGCCCGCCGGAAGCGTCGTGCAGGTGGTACAGCCTGGCTACAAGATCGGCGATCGCATACTGCGTCCCGCGTTGGTTGGAGTGTCGAAAGGCGGCCCGAAGGTTGCCCCGGGCTCGGGTTCCAGCAACGATAATTCCACGACCGTTCGGGAAAATTTCTGAAGCCGCGCGCGCGGTTTATTTCGGCTCAACACTATCGCGCACGGTGCGCAAGCGGGTGAAGACGCCGGTCCAGACGTCGGCGCGGGCAATGCCGATCATCTGCAAGAAAGCGCCGTTGCCGAAGCGTAACCACTGCACCACCATGACGTCGGTTCCGGTGCGCGAATCCTTGGCTTGTGCTGTTGTCTGGTAACCCTGCTGTCCACCCATCCGCAGCGGTTCGGACATCGTGACGTGAACGTCTTTGATGCCGCCAATTTCGCTGAACGCCAATCGCGCAAATTCTCCACGGTCATCGCTTTCGGCGGGGCCGCCCTGCATGGCGGCAATTAACAAACGCGCATCGAAATCCCTGGGCGGCGCGTTATTGGGCGTGTCGATCAGCATGAGGGCGCGGCCCGGAAGGGCATCGTCGATGCGGAATCCAGCGAGGTCGCCGACCGCGAAGGGCAACAGGCTGAGAAATTCCTCGTTGGGCACATTCGCGCGCACTGCGAGCGTTGCGAGCGCCGCACGTACAACGGCGTCGGAATAGGTCTTGTCTTGTTCCGGCACCTGCACGCTGACGAGTGCGGTCAGATCGCCCGCCGCAATGACCATGAGCCATTTACGATAGAGTTCCTTGTCGGCCGTTTGCTTGCCGACAACCAGAAAGCCCTCGCCGGCGCCGAGCTTGATCGGCTCGCGTTTGTCGACGGTGATGCCCTGCTTCTTGAGGGCATCGGCGGCAATCGTTTTTTCCAGCCCGGCATAGGCTTCAACCGGCAGCGCGCTCAAGAGGATAGCGGCGTTCTCCTTGGAGTCTGCAAAACCCCGGAATGTGTTGCTGGCCATCATACCGGGCGGCGGCACAAGACCGATCCGGGAGGCGAGGGGAAATATCGGATCGGCCGCGCTGGCCGGCGCCGTAAACAGAACAATGGCAATCAGTGCAGCACATGTTCCGACGGAATTAATTTTGAAGCCGCTAGTCATGCGATCGCCTCCGCAGCAGCCTGCAGGGGCCGCATCTTTTCGCGTTCGGGTCGGTTTACCCGCCGCATCGTCAGGTTAATTCGCCCGCCTTCGGGTAGCAGGCTTGAGGTGCCTGGATAGATGCGGTCGACGCCGTGGAAGGCAAGCCGCGTGCCGCCGCCGAGTACGAGAGCATCGCCGGAGCTCAATCGGAATGATCGGGTCGGATCACTGCGTTTGCGCCCGCCGACGCGGAACAGGCAGGAATCGCCCAGAGAAAGCGAAACCACGGGCGCGTCAAAATCCTTCTCGTCGCGATCCTGGTGTAGACCCATTTTCGCGGCTGGGCCGTAAAAATTGATGAGGCACGCCTCGGGGGATGGGGGTATCGGGCAATCTCGTTCCAAAACGCGACCAACGCCTGTGGAATTGGCGGCCACGATCGGCCGGTTTCGGGATGCGTCGTCTGATAACGATAGCCGCGCTCATCCGTGACCCAGCCAAGCGGTCCGCAATTTGACATTCGCACCGACATCGGCCGGCCGGAGTTCGGCATACGCGGCGTGAATAGCGGCGCCGCCATCAGGACGCCGCTTATGGCTGCGAGCACCGCTTTCTGAGCGTCACGGTCGAGATAGCCGAGGTGAAGGCGCAGTCCGGCGCTATCCGTTTCCGAGTTCATGCGCGCCCTTTCATTTGCCTTTTACCACTGGCGGGCAATTTACCGCGATGGCGAGTTCCGTCGTTCATCGCGCATCAGCCGCCGACAAGACCTACCTGGCTTTCACCGTAGCGGCCGGCGCTTTGGTTCTGGCTCTTATCGAACTCGACTTTGCGATTTCTAAGGCTCAGTCGTTCGCCAGTTTTGTCTTCGACCCGTCCGGCTACCCGATCGGACGCGATTTTCTCAATACCTGGGTGGGCGGCCGTTCGGTTTTTTCCGGGGGACCGGCGCCATGGTTCGATTTCACCGCCTATAACGCGGTCCTCCAGCACATCACCGGTCATCCGGACTTCCCCCTGCATTTCTGGTCCTATCCGCCTCACCTCCTGCTCTTTACCTGGCCGCTCGGCTTTTTGCCTTTCCTGCCTGCCTATGTAGTCTGGTGCGTCGGCGGATTGGGGCTCTATCTGTTCGCGGCGTGGTCTGGCGGGGTCCGCAGCAGCTCCATGATATTTCTGGCGGTGGCGCCGGGCGTGGCCATCAATGTGTTTTATGGACAGAATGGTTTCCTGACCGCTGCATTGCTGATCGGCGGTCTAGCCAACCTCGATCGGCAGCCGATTCTTTCCGGCATCCTGTTCGGCATTCTTACCATCAAGCCGCAATTCGGGTTGCTGCTGCCCGTCGTGCTTGTCGTGACGGGCCGCTGGCGTGTCATCGCTGCCGCCGCGATGACTGTCGCCTTGCTGGTGGCCGCCACCTCGCTCTGGTTCGGCGCCGATATCTGGCTCGAATATATTCGCAAGGTTACGCCACAGCAGCATTGGCTGCTCGACGAAGCGGGAGCGCGCGGTTGGCCGTTTGTGTCCTCGGCTTTCGTGAATGCGCGGCTTATCGGTCTACCAACCGACTTGGCGTGGGCGGTGCAAGCGGTCGTCGTCATGCTTCGCGCTTGCGACTGTGGTCTGGGCGTTCTGGAGGGGGCGCGATCCGGTTCTCTCTTTCGCGTTGCTGGTTACCGCAACGTTCCTGTTCTCGCCCTGGATGCTTAACTACGACATGGTGGTGTTTGGATGGGTGGTCGCGCTCTTGCGCGAGCGCACGGTTAATACGCTCGCCGATCATGTCCTTGCGCTCGCCGTGTGGACGTTACCGGTGACCATGCTGGTCTTCGGCTTGGCCCATGTTCCGATTGCAATGATCGTCCTGCCGGCTTTTGCCGGCAGGCTTATCTGGCGGCTTCGCCGCAGTGAGGCGCTCGCTGCGGCCACCGGGGAGATACCCCCGACTGCGCAGGTGGTTTGGTGACCCAGTAGCGGCCACGTTGGCGGTGAGGTTGGCCGGTGTCAGTTTCCTGCTGCCCGCCTTCATCGGCCCTTTACCACTGATGGGCAATTTGCAAACCATGAACGCGCCCCGCAACCCTACCGAACCTAGAGCTGAGCTTTACGCAAAGCTTACGTTCGCATTCGGTCTCCTCTTCCTCGGGTTTGGCGCGGCGTATTACGGGTTCGCGCAATCGATCTCGCTGGTAAAGCCATCGATCGATCCGTTCGGTTTTGCTGTCGGCCGGGATTTCATCAATACGTGGATGGGTGGGCGGTCGGCGTTCAGTGGCGGACCGGGAGCATGGTTCGACTTGGTCAATTACAATGCGGCGCTCAGAGAGATCATGGGCCGTCCGGATCTCCCTCCCCATTTCTGGTCCTATCCTCCGCATCTCATCCTGTTTATCTGGCCGCTCGGCTTGTTGCCGTATCTGCCCGCTTATGCGGTGTGGTGTCTGGTCGGGCTGTCGGTCTATCTGCTGACGGCACGGGCCGCAGGGGTCGCGCAGAAGCACATGCTGTTTCTGGCGGTGGCGCCCGCCGTCGCCGTGAACATATTGGGCGGCCAGAACGGCTTCTTCACCGCCGCGTTGTTGATTGGAGGGCTCGTCAATCTCGATCGGCGGCCGATAGTCTCGGGAATTCTGTTTGGGCTCCTGACCATCAAGCCGCAATTTGGAATGCTGGTGCCCGTGTTGCTGGTGGTTACTGCGCGCTGGCGTGTCATTGGCGCCGCCATCGTTACCGTCGCTGTGCTTGTTGCCATCACCGCGTTTTGGTTCGGCGCCGATATTTGGCTTGAGTTTTTCCGCAAGGTCATGCCGCAGCAGCATGACCTGATCCTCGAAGCCGGCAGGTTCAGTTGGCCGATCGTAGCGTCGGCCTTCGTTAATGCGCGGCTGATCGGTCTGTCGGAGCATCTGGCGTGGGTGGCGCAGGGGGTCGCGTCGTGTTGCGCCATGGCAATGGTCGTATGGACGTTCTGGCGCAAGCGCGATCCGGTGCTGTCGCTCGCCCTGTTCGTCACCGCGACCTTCCTGTTTTCGCCTTGGATGCTCAACTACGACATGGTGGTGTTCGGCTGGGTCGTCGTTTTGTTGCGCGAGCGATCCGATAACACGGCCGTCGACGATGGCTTGGCGATCGCCGTATGGACGCTGCCGGCGGCCATGCTTGCGCTCGGACTGGCCCACATTCCGGTTGCAATGCTGGTCCTGCCAACCTTTGCCGGACGGCTGGTCTGGCGATTGTCGCGCAGTGAAGCGCGACAAGGCGTTGACGCGGGCGCAGCAGACAGTGTGAGTTCGAGGGGTGAAGCGGGCCCCATTGGCGTTGCCGGTGCTGCGGCCCAGTAGTCGAGTGACGTGGGATTCTGCCTTGCGGCCTGATCACTCTCTCCTATATGAGCCAAGGGAAATCGCCTGGGAAAACGCCTGGGCCGATGTAAAGTTGATAAGGGGGTCGGACGAGGGCGCCTTCGGGGCCAGCCCGACCTGCCGGAAAAGAGAGGATTAAGACCATGGGCAAGGTCATTGGTATCGATCTCGGGACCACGAATTCCTGCGTCGCCGTTATGGAAGGCAAGACGCCGAAGGTCATCGAGAATGCGGAGGGGATGCGGACAACGCCGTCCATTGTCGCTTTCACAGATGAGGGCGAGCGGCTCGTCGGGCAGCCGGCCAAACGGCAGGCGGTCACCAATCCCGAACGCACCATTTTTGCAGTCAAGCGCCTGATCGGCCGTCGCTACGACGACCCGATGGTGGAAAAGGACAAGAAGCTCGTACCCTACAAGATCGCGCGCGCCTCGAACGGCGACGCCTGGGTCGAGATCGAGGGCAAGACCTATTCGCCCTCGCAGATTTCTGCATTCATCCTGCAGAAGATGAAAGAGACCGCGGAATCCTATCTCGGCTCCAAGGTCGAGCAGGCCGTCATCACCGTTCCCGCCTATTTCAACGATGCCCAACGCCAGGCCACCAAGGATGCCGGCAAGATCGCCGGTCTTGAGGTCCTGCGTATCATCAACGAGCCGACCGCAGCCGCGTTGGCTTACGGGCTCGACAAGAGCAAGACCGGCACCATCGCGGTCTACGACCTCGGCGGCGGCACGTTCGACATTTCGATTCTCGAGATCGGCGACGGCGTGTTCGAGGTGAAGTCGACAAACGGCGACACCTTCCTGGGCGGCGAAGATTTCGACATGCGGCTCGTCAATTATCTGGCCGACGAATTCCAGAAGGAGCAGGGTATCGATCTGCGCCGCGACAAGCTCGCGTTGCAGCGGCTCAAGGAATCCGCCGAAAAGGCCAAGATCGAGCTCTCATCCACAACTCAGACCGAGATCAACCTGCCGTTCATCACGGCTGACGCGTCCGGACCGAAGCATCTGACGATGAAACTGACCCGCGCCAAGTTCGAGGCGCTGGTCGATGACCTCGTGCAGAAGACGATCGAGCCGTGCCGGCAGGCGCTCAAGGACGCCGGGCTGACCGCAGCCGAGATCAACGAAGTGGTCCTGGTCGGCGGCATGACCCGCATGCCGAAGGTGCAGGAGATCGTCAAGCAGCTGTTCGGCAAAGAGCCGCACAAGGGCGTCAATCCTGACGAAGTCGTTGCTGTCGGCGCGGCCATTCAGGCCGGCGTGCTGCAAGGCGACGTCAAGGACGTGCTGCTGCTCGACGTTACGCCGCTGTCGCTCGGCATCGAGACGCTGGGCGGCGTGTTCACCCGCCTGATCGATCGCAATACGACGATCCCGACCAAGAAGAGCCAGGTGTTCTCCACGGCCGAGGATGGTCAGACCGCGGTGACGATCCGGGTGTTCCAGGGCGAGCGCGAGATGGCGGCCGACAATAAGATGCTCGGCCAGTTCGATCTCGTCGGTCTTCCGCCGGCGCCGCGTGGCGTGCCCCAGGTCGAGGTCACGTTCGACATCGACGCCAACGGTATCGTCAATGTGTCGGCCAAGGACAAGGGCACCGGCAAAGAGCAGCAGATCCGCATCCAGGCTTCCGGCGGCTTAAGCGAGACCGACATCCAGAAGATGGTCAAGGACGCCGAAGCTCACGCCGAGGATGACAAGAAGCGCAAGGCGCAGGTCGAAGCGAAGAACCACGCGGAGGCTCTCGTTCACTCGACCGAGAAGACGCTCGCCGAACATGGCTCGAAGGTGAGTGAAGCCGACCGGCGTGCGATCGAGAACGCCATGGCTGATCTCAAGGAAGCCTTGAAGGGCGATGACGCCGAGGCAATCACCGCCAAGACCAATGCGTTGGCCCAGGCTTCAATGAAGCTCGGCGAGGCCATGTACAAGCAATCGGCCGAGCAGCCGGCGGGTGGCGCCGATGCGGGCGAGGCCAAAAAGGACGACGTTGTCGACGCCGAATTCACCGAGGTCGACGACGACAAGAAGAACAAGAAATCGGCTTGATCGGGCGGGGCGCTCGATGCCGCTTTGGAATCTCAAGATGGCACCCCCGGACACAGAACGGGGGTGCTCGTTCTTGAGCAGGAATGATTGGACGTCATCGGGTGGGGAGTGATGGCCAAGCGCTGTTTCTACGAAATCCTTTCGGTCGAGCGCACCGCCAGTGACGGCGATATCAAGTCCGCCTTTCGCAAGCAGGCGATGCAGTGTCATCCGGATCGCAATCCCGGAGACAATAACGCCGAACACAAGTTCAAAGAGATCAATGAGGCCTATGAGGTCCTAAAGGATCCCGATAAGCGCGCGGCCTATGATCGGTTCGGCCACGCCGCGTTCGAGCAGGGCACAGGCGGTGGCCCGACGGCGGGCTTCGGCGCCGATTTCGCCACCACCTTCTCCGATATCTTTGACGATCTCTTCGGCATGGGTGGCCGCCGCGGCCGTGGCGGCTCCGGGCGCGAGCGCGGCGCTGATTTACGCTACAATATGGAGATTACTCTGCAGGATGCCTACGCGGGCAAGAATGCGCAGATCCGCATTCCCACGTCGGTCACCTGCGAGACCTGCTCCGGCTCCGGCGCCAAGCCTGGCACCAAGCCGAAGACGTGTCCGATGTGCGGTGGGCAGGGCAAGGTCCGCCACGCTCAAGGCTTCTTCACGCTCGAACGCACGTGCCCGAATTGCCAGGGTCGCGGCCAGTCGATTGATAGCCCGTGCGCGTCCTGCGCCGGTTCGGGGCGCGTGACCCGCGAGCGAACGCTTTCAGTGAACATTCCACCCGGCGTCGAGGATGGCACCCGCATCAGGCTCGCCGGCGAGGGCGAAGCGGGCGTCCGCGGCGGACCTGCCGGCGATCTCTACATCTTCCTGTCGATCGGGTCGCATCCGTTCTTTCAGCGTGAAGGCGCCGATCTGCATTGCCGGGTGCCGGTCTCCATGGTGACGGCAGCGGTCGGCGGCGAATTCGAAGTGCCGACGATCGACGGCAGCAAGACCCGCGTGAAGGTTCCGGAAGGGACTCAATCCGGACGGCGCTTCCGGCTGCAAGGTAAGGGGATGCCGGTTCTGCGCGCGCGGCAGAGCGGCGACATGTATGTACAGGTCGTGGTCGAGACACCGCAAAACTTGACCAAGAAACAGCGCGAACTCTTGGCCGAATTCGACCGCCTCTCGTCAACCCAGACACAGCCGGAATCCTCCGGCTTTTTCGGCAAGGTCAAGGAATTCCTTGACGGTTTGGGTAGCCGTGCCGACTCCGCCTGAGCCCTGCACTTCGCAGTGGGAGAGGCGGCTGGTTTTTGCCACGCAGATGTCTTAAAAGCGACAACACTCTGTCGCGTGAGTTGCCATGCCTTTGCCGGCCTTACACAAATTTGAACAACAGATCGGGCGGCAGATTCGCCTTCTGGAAGTTCGCAAGAACATCATCGAGCGCAAGATCGGGCGCCAAATCCGGTTGTTCGAGCAGAAGCGCGACGGTATCGGCAGGAAGATCGAGCAGCAGATCCGCCAGTTCGAGTTCAAGAAGGGTATTCGGCTCGACGACGAGGTGCGGTTCATCCGCTCCTGGATCGAGCGGCCGCTGACGATCGGCGCGGTGACACCCTCAAGCAAAATTCTGGCGCGGACCATGGCGCGCTACGTTGATCCGAACTCGATCGGGCCCGTCGTCGAACTTGGGCCGGGTACTGGGCCAGTGACCGAGGCGCTGGTTGAGGCAGGCGTCGACCCGGCGCGGCTGGTACTCGTTGAGTTCAATCCGACGTTCTGCCGTATCCTGCGCTCGCGCTATCCCGACGCCACGCTGGTTCAGGGCGATGCTTACAGCCTCCGCCGGCTCCTCGAAACGCTGCTGCTGCAGCCAGCCGCGGCCGTTGTCTCGGGGCTGCCGCTTGTCACCAAGCCGATCAGAATGCGGTTACGGCTGATCCGCGACGCCTTCGAGCTCATGGCGCCCGGCGCGCCGTTCGTGCAGTTTACCTACTCGGTCGCGGGACCGGTGCCGAAGCGGCTGGCCAGTTTCTCGGTCGAAGCGTCCGAGCGCATCTGGATGAATATTCCGCCGGCCCGCGTGTGGGTTTATCGCAGACCCTGACTTCTGGCTGTCATCATCCGCGAAAGCGGATGATCCAGTAACCCACCATAGCGGTGTTTAATTCTGGGATGTTTTGGAATACTGGATACCCGCCTTCGCGGGTATGACAACGATGTCGATTCCAAAAGTCCTGATCATTCCAGGCTCTTTGCGTGCGGGTTCGCATAACGCGCGGCTCGCTGCTCTCGTTGCCAAGGAACTGATCCTGGCCGATGCCGACGTGACCAGCATTTCGCTCGCCGATTATCCGCTGCCGCTGTTCGATGCCGATCTCGCCAGCGACGGCATTCCCCACAACGCGGTCCAGCTCAAGCATATGCTGGCAGCGCATCAGGGTGTGTTCATCACGAGCCCCGAATACAGCGCTTCGGTCACGCCGTTGCTCAAGAACACCATCGATTGGATTTCACGCGTGCGCGAACGCGGCGAGCCGACATATGCGGTGTTCAAAGGACGCATCTTTGCCATTGGTTCGGCGACGACCGGCCCGAGCGGCGGCTTGCGCTCGCTGATGGCGTTGCGGCAGATCCTCGAACTTGGCTGTGGCGCGCTGGTCATCCCCGAGCAAGTCGCAGTTGCGCGCGCCGAGCAGGCCTTTGACGATATGGACAATCTCAGAGATGAAGGTCTGGCCGCAGCTTTGAAAGTCGTCGCGCGGCGTCTCGTCGATCTGTCACGCAGCGTGATGCGCGACAGGTCGTGAAAGCATAGAAACAAAAGGAACCCTGATGCACCTGCAGCCGCGTGACCGCCTGATCGTCGCGCTTGATCTATCGTCGATCGACGCAGCCAAGGCCATGGTGGCGCGGCTCGGCGACGCCGTGTCGTTCTACAAGATCGGCTATCAGCTCGCGTTTGCCGGTGGGCTTCCTTATGCGCATGAACTTGCCGACGCCGGCAAGCGCGTGTTTGTCGATCTCAAGCTCCACGACATCGGCAATACGGTGGCGCAAGGCGTGAAGAGCGTGGCGCGGCTCGGCGCGACATTTCTCACCGTGCATGCCTATCCGCAGACCATGAAAGCCGCGGTCGACGCCCGCGAAGGCGGTTTGCGCATCCTCGCCGTGACGGTGTTGACGTCGTTTGACGACCAGGACCTCAAGACCGCGGGCTATGACATGACCGTCAAAGATCTTGTCGCAAAGCGCGCGGCGCAAGCAAGCGACATCGGCGTCGACGGTCTTGTTTGCTCGCCCGAGGAAGCCACCAATACGCGCGCGATCGTTGGCCAGAAGCTCGCCTTGGTGACGCCCGGCATCCGGCCGGCCGGCAGCGCGGCCGACGAACAGAAGCGCATCGCGACACCGGCGTCCGCGATATCGGAGGGCGCCGACTATCTTGTGGTTGGCCGGCCGATCATTGCCGCCGCCGACCCGAAGGCCGCTGCCGAGGTAATTGTTGCCGAGATCGCCGCTGCGGCAAAATAAATCCGATGGGGAGAGTGTCATGCCCAAGGGCTATTGGATTCCGCACATCGATGTGATCGATCCGGAAGGCTACAAGGCCTACACGGCGGCGACGCCGCCGGCTCACCATAAATACGTCGGTGTCGCTTTGGCGCGCGGCGGCAAGATGGAAGTGCTGGAAGGGCGCGGCCGCGCTCGCAACGTGCTGCGCGAATTCCCGGATTTCGCCACTGCGCTCGCCTGCTACCGCTCGCCCGAATATCAGAGCGCGAAGCCTTTGCGATTGGCCGCTGCCGCATCCGATTTCATCATCGCGGAAGGCTATGACGGCGCGCAGCCTCCGCAATCCTCCTCGCCGCCCGCGTCGGCCGCGCGCAAAGGCTACTGGATCGGCCACGTCGATGTGACGGATGCGGAAGGCTACAAGGGCTACATGATCGCCAACCAGGCGCCGTTCGGAAATTCGGCGCGCCGATATCTCGTGCGCGGCGGCACGTGCGAGGTGGTCGAGGGCAGGGCGCGTGCTCGCACCGTGGTGCTGGAATTTCCGAGTTATGAGGCGGCGGTCGCCTGTTACAACTCGGCGGATTATCAGGCAGCGAAGCGCTTGCGCGAAGGCAAGGGCGAAGTCGATCTCATCGCCGTCGAAGGCTACGATGGCCCACCGACCTGATACTTTCCCGCCGATCAATTGAAGGCGAAAGCCTGTAACGGAGGACTGCACATGGCAAAGGGCTACTGGATCGCGCGCGTCGATGTGAACAACGAAGACGGCTACAAGCCCTATGCGGCGGCCAACCCGGGCATCTTCAAGAAATTTGGCGGACGTTTTTTGGTGCGCGGCGGCAAATTCGACGCATCCGAAGGCGCCAACCGCTCTCGTAACATCGTCATCGAATTTCCCGATTATGCCGCCGCGCTCGCCTGCTATCGTTCGCCGGAATATCAGGACAACATCAATGTGCGGCTGCCGCACGCGGTCGTGGATCTGATCGTCATCGAAGGCTACGACGGCCCGCAGCCGTAATCGTCTGCGCGGTCGCCTTTTGTAGCCCGTCACGCTATACCGGCCGGCAACCGGAGAACCTGCCGATGACCGATATGCGGGTGGTGATCGCCGGCGCCGGCGGGCGCATGGGACGCACGCTGATTCACGCTGTCGCCGCGACCAAGGGTCTGGCGCTGGCCGGTGCCGTTGACGCACCGGGCTCCGCGGTGATCGGCCGCGATGCAGGCGAACTCGCAGGCCTCGGGCCGAACGGTATCAAGGTCGTCAGCGATGTCGCGCCGCTGCTCAAGCAAGCCGATGGCCTGATCGAGTTCGCCATTCCGGCCGCGACGCTGGCTTTCGCCGAGCTGACAGCCGCCGCCGGTCTTGTGCATATCATCGGCACCACCGGCCATTCCGCCGAAGAAGAGGCGGTCATCGCCAAGGCAGCGAACCGCGCCACTATCGTCAAATCCGGCAATATGAGTCTCGGCGTCAATCTGCTTGCCGCGCTGACGAAGCGCGTGGCGAAAACTCTCAATGAGGACTACGACATCGAGATTTTCGAGATGCATCACAACAAGAAGATCGATGCGCCGTCCGGCACCGCGCTCATGCTCGGCCGTGCCGCAGCCGAAGGGCGCGGCGTCGATCTCGCCAAGCGCTCGGCGCGTGGCCGCGACGGCATGACCGGCGCGAGGCACCCTGGCGACATCGGTTTTGCGTCGCTGCGCGGCGGCACTGTCGTCGGCGAGCACAGCGTGATCTTCGCCGGCCCGGCCGAGCGCATCGAGCTCACTCATCGCGCCGAGGACCGCATGATCTTTGCGCGCGGCGCGTTGCACGCGGCATTGTGGGCGCGCGGC
Source organism: uncultured Alphaproteobacteria bacterium (assembly GCA_963759705.1). Taxonomy (GTDB): domain Bacteria; phylum Pseudomonadota; class Alphaproteobacteria; order Rhizobiales; family Xanthobacteraceae; genus BOG-931. The sequence continues at coordinate 223,615 of CAVXAK010000017.1, read as the reverse complement.
AAGAAGCCCGGGCTTTATTCGATGGCGGATGTGCTGGGCCTAAAGGATATTTAGGGTGTTCCCGGCAATCGGATTGATCGCCGGCGGACTGTCTAACTCATGCGCCGCAGCGACAGTACTCTTATTCGATCACCTCGTCGGCGAGGGAGAGGACTGATTCCGGGACTTTTAGGCCAAGCGTCTCAGCGGTTTTCAAGTTGACGACCAGCTCGAATTTGGTTGGCTCCGGCTAACGACGATACCCTACCACAAAGCGGTCTTCACCCTACGGCTGCGCAACTTTCGTTGCTCCCTCAAACCAGCAACTCGTCATCGTAAATGGCGCTTCCTGTCAGCAACAATGTCGAATCGGACGCGTCTGCGGAAGTACGAGAAATGGGACAAGCGTCCCAATAAAGCGCGTCGATTACCTGCCTGGTGTGCGTCCGAGGCTTTTGCGGTTGGGACCCAGGCCTCACGACTCCGGCGGAGACCCAACCTATCGTGCCCTTCTCGTGCGGGGCCAAAGCGTGCCGCATCATGAGACGGATGCATGGACAAAACCAAACCGAAGCTGCAACTCTCTTTGTTCCTCGCCGCGATCGTGTCGCTTGCGAGTGCGGCCTCCGTTGCTCAGGCGCAATCCAACTACCCGAACCGGGTCATCAAGATCGTGGTTGCTGTCCCCGCGGGAGGCGCCGCTGATACGTTGGCGCGGATTGTGGCCGATAAGCTGACCGCGAAATGGGGCAAGCCGGTCATCGTTGAGAACCATCCCGGCGGCACCGGCAACGTCGCCGCGGAAGCCGTGTGGAGGGCTCAGCCCGATGGGTACACCTTGCTTCTTACGCCACCTCCGCCGCTTGCAATCAATCAAAGCCTCTACGCAAAGCTCCCGTTCGTGCCGGACGAGTTCAAACCGGTGACGGTGATCGCCGCCGTTCCAAACGTGCTCCTCGTACATCACGACTTTCCGGCGTCGAATTTGCGTGAACTGATTGCGTTGGCAAAGGCGAACCCTAACAAATTCAGCTACGCATCCACCGGTCCCGGCAGTACATCGCACCTGAGTGCCGAGCTCATGAAATCGGTAGCAGGCATCAACATCCTGCACGTGCCCTACAAATCTCCCTCCGAGGCCATTCTTGACGTCCTGAGTAGACGCGTCGACATGACGTTTGCCAATCTCCTCGATGCATTGCCTCACATCAATGATGGCGCTCTGAGGGTGCTGGGCGTTGGCAGCTCCGCACGTTCCTTCGCGCTGCCCGACGTGCCTACCCTCTCAGAAACCCTTCCCGGGGTCGTGTCCGATACCTGGTACGCAATCGTTGCACCGCCCGAAACACCAGCAGACATCGTCGCACGCCTCTCCTCGGCTATTGCGGAAGCAATTGTACTGCCTGCCGTAGCGCAGCGCCTGCGAGATCTTCATGCATCTCCGATCGGCGACACGCCCGCAGACGCAGCAGCATTTCTGAAGGAAGAAACCGAGCGCTGGCACAATGTGATCGTTTCGGCTGGGATCAAACTTGATTGACAGGCGCGTGAACGCAAGAAGCGGGCGCGAATGCTGTTGCTTATGCGGAGGCGAGACGTGAATAGTCATGACCTGGAACCAGCCGCCGAGGATCTCACGGCGATCCATAAGCAGCTTTTCGAGCGAGCCGCCGCATGGAATCGCGGCGACGCTCGCGCCTTTACGGCGAACTTTCAGGACCACGGTAGCTTCACCTTTTGCACAAGCCGCGACGGCGTACGGATCGCCTATGCGACCTCCGGCCAGGGCCCGCCGTTGGTTCGGGCGGCCGGTCTGATCACTCATCTCGAATACGACTGGGACAGCCCGATTTGGCATCCGTGGCTGTCGGCATTGTCACGCCGCAATACCCTTGTCCGATACGACGCACGCGGCTCCGGCCTCTCCGATCGCGAGCGCGTTGCGTTCACATTCGATCGCTACCTTGAGGATCTTGAAGCAGTCATTGCGGCGGCAGACCTTGGACGCGTCGCCCTTTTCGGCATTGGCGGGGGAGGAGCGCTTGCCGTAGCGTTCGCTGCTCTCCACCCGCAGAAGGTGAGCCACCTCGTTTTATACGGGGCTTTTGCGCGCGGCGCCTTGGCGCGCGCCACCAGCCGCGAGCAAGTCGATGAGATCGAAACGACATTCAGACTGGCGGAGCTCGGCTTCGCCAAAGACGATCCGAGTTCGCGTCATCTCTTCGCGGCGCAGTTCCTGCCGGACGCTACTGCGGAACAGCTTCAAGCATTTGGAAATCTCCTTCGCGTTGCCTCAAGCCCCGGAACCGTGCCGCGATTTCTGCGGCCGTTCTATACCGCGGATATCCGCGAACTCGCCCAACGAGTGAAATGCCCAGCACTTGTACTGCACCCGCGCGTTGGATTTCGCGTACCATTCGAAGAAGGGCGGATGCTCGCCAGCCTTATTCCCGGCGCGCGCTTGGTACCCCTAGCGTCACGAAATCAGATGGCGCTGGAACAGGAAGCGGTCTGGCAACGGGTCATCGCCGAAATCGACGACTTTCTATTGCATTCCGAACGCTCCCCCGGCCGCGTTCAATTACCGTTCGATCAACTTACTGCACGAGAACGCGATATCTTGGAGTGCATCGCGCAAGGCCTCGACAACAGTTCAATCGCGAAGCGGCTTGGGATTCGCGAAAAAACGGTCCGCAACCACATTTCGCGATTGTTCAGCAAAATTGGGCTTAACAGCCGCTCCAGGGTCATCGTACTCGCACGAGAAGCCGGCTTCGGCCGAGTGTAGCGACGGGCTTGAAAGAGTTTGGGACCAACTTAGCGGTGTTCGGCGCGCGGGGGCCACTTTAGAGCATGATTCGGAAAAGTGAAAACCGGCTTTCCGAAATGATCATGCTCCGCCAATGTAGAGCGCGAATCGATTCGCTCTGAAACGGATGGCGCTCTTGATTTCCGGTTTTGGTCAAAACCTGACCTGCTCAAAATGAGCAAATATTGTCCGAGTTACGGGCCCAAAGCCGACAATCGGGTCCAGCGCAATATCTGTCGAAACGGGCTAAAAGCGGACGCTTTGGCGTCACCGTTCTACCTTGACTGACTGCGCCCACCGGGAGCATCCTCACAGTGCGAACCGCATTCATGCGGCGAATGTCGGCTCATTTGAATCCCTGATCCAGAAGGTCGTGTAGGGCGATGAGTGGCACGCGTTCTCAGGCAATGTGGGTCGCTGCGGTCGCCGCCGGCCTTGAAGTTGTGACGGGGGCCGGCTTGGTCGTTGCGCCATCGTTACTTGCCAACCTGCTTTTCGCTTCCGAGATGAACGCGTCCGGTGATCTCGTAGGTAGGATTTCCGGCCTTGTGATGTTGTGTCTTGCTCTCGGGTGCTGGCCGCGCGGCGCGTTCAAGGGCGAAGACCGGCAGACGCTCGCGCCGCTTATCGCGCTGAGCCTGCTCGCCACCGTCTTTCTGATCTACGTCGGCGTGGGCGGGGTGAACGTTGGCGTGCTGCTTTGGCCGGCAGCCGCGACGCACCTCGTCCTTACGATTCTGCTGACGCACGCTTGGATGAGCCGGCGGTCAGCAGGATGACGCATGGACGGGAGGCGGAAAAGCCTCAGGCGCGGCGCTAGCGAGGCTTGGCAATTCGAGTGTCCGGGAGCGTTCGAAAGGAGCAGCAAATGAAAAAGGAAGTATCAGACGGATTGAAGAGGGCATTAAGCGGCACAGTGTTGTCCCTTGCGCTAATGTTGATGGCGGGCGTGATTGCGCCCTCGATGGCCGAAGACAGCTTGGAGCAGGATTTGGGGATCATCCGAGCGTGCGGCAGCGACGTATGGAGCCTTTGCTCGGGCGTGCTGCCCGACGTCGGACGCGTCAAAGCGTGTATCCAGGACAAGATGGGCCAGCTTTCGAAAGGTTGCATCGACAAGGTCCTCGACAAGATGGCCGGCTCGTCATTCAAGGTTTGTAAGGATCAGACTTATGCGCTGTGCGCTGCGGCGCGCTGCAATGTGTACGACGGCGTCGCCTACTGTCAGTGCGACGTGAAGCACGGCAACAGCATCAGCCTACCGTTTCCAATGGGCGACAAGGACGTCTGTTCGGTCAACGCCGCAGGTGCCGACAACCAATACATGATCAGCACCTATAGTCTGCCGGAGTCGATCGCTTCGCCGCAGGGAGACGGCGCGGTTTACACTTGCTCGGGCGAGGGCTCTGGAGCTTACGCTCAGTGCGACGGCGGAATGTGCTTCAGAAGCACCGAGAATACGACGTTTCCGGGCTTCGACAAGCCCGTGCGGAAGGGGCAGATCATTTGTTCCTGCCCTATCACTCAGGCCAAGTCCGGCGACGACGCGCAAGGCTATCAAATCCTCGGGCCCTATCCTTGCGACAAGTCCTTCTTCCGGTACTGCAAGGCCGCCACCGCCACGAGCCACACGGGTTCGACAATCTATGTCGGTGCTCCGATTGGCACGGCTCAGGCTCTGGCGGTCCTGCTCAACGGCAAGGCTCCGCCCGTCAACGAGTGTCGGGAGTAAGCCCGATAGGAAGCTTCTGCATCTATACGCCACCTTGGCGAATGCCGGATTATATGTTTTCGCCTACAAAAATTTGACAAACATGTCGACAGGAATAGGTGCCTGAAATTGTATGAGGTGACCCCTTTGGGTCAAACTGCGACATCACGCGATATCACCGTCAGCTTTGACGAACAATAGCGGACCTGAAACGTCAATCCGCGCGCAGCAGCGAATGGCCCGTCATCTCCTTCGGCTTCGGCAATTCCATCAGTTCGAGCAGTGTCGGCGCGATGTCGGCAAGCCGGCCTTCGGCGACGAGGGCGCGGTTGCGCGCCCCGAGAAGTACGAGCGGAACCGGATTCGTGGTGTGCGCGGTGTGCGGTCCGCCGGTTTCCGGATCGCGCATCATTTCGCAATTGCCGTGATCGGCGGTGACGAGGAGCGCGCCGCCGGATTTGTCGATCGCCTCGGCGATGCGGCCAAGCCCGGCATCGACCGTCTCCACCGCCTTGATCGCCGCCGGCAGGCTGCCGGTGTGGCCGACCATGTCGGGATTGGCGATAGTTGAGCACGATCAGATCGTATTTGCCGGAATTGATCGCCGCCACGGCTTTGTCGGTCAGTTCCGGCGCTGACATTTCCGGCTGCAGATCGTAGGTCGCAACCTTCGGCGACGGCACCATGATGCGATCCTCGCCGGCATAAGGCTCCTCATGGCCGCCGTTGAGGAAATACGTGACGTGCGGATACTTTTCGGTCTCGGCCATGCGAAGTTGCGTGCGCCCTGCCGCCGCCACCACCTCGCCGAGGATGTTGGCAAAGCTCTGCGGCGGAAAGATCGAATGCATGAGCTTTTCCAGATCATCCGAATATTGCGTCATGCCGACGGCGGCGGCGAAACGAACAAAGCGCCGGCGCGGGAAGCCGGAAAAATTCGGGTCCAGCATCGCACCGAGAATTTCGCGCACGCGGTCGGCGCGAAAGTTGAAGCAGAGAATGCCGTCGCCGTCCTTCATGCCGCGATAGTCGCCGACCACCGCGGGCAGGATGAACTCGTCGAATTTCTTGTTGGCATAGGCATCGGCCACGACGGACGCTGCGTCGGGAAAGCGCGGCCCTTCGGCTTCGACGATGGTGTTGTAGGCTTTCTCGACGCGCTCCCAGCGCTTGTCGCGGTCCATCGCGTAATAGCGGCCGCATACCGTCGCGATCGGAACGGATTTCGGCAGCGACGCCAGCAAGTCGTTTTACGTCCTCGGCAGCGGATTGCGGCGGCGTATCGCGGCCGTCGGTGAGTGCGTGCAACAGCGTCGGCACGCCGGCCTCGGTGAGAATCTTTGCGAGAGCCGCGGCGTGATCCTGATGCGAATGTACGCCGCCCGGCGACACAAGTCCGAGGAGATGGCAGGTGCCGCCGCTTTGTTTGAGCGTCTTGATGAAATCAACCAGCGCCGGAGCGCGCGCGATCTCGCCACTGGCGATGGCCGCGCTGATACGCGGCAGGTCCTGCATCACCACGCGTCCGGCGCCGATGTTGAGATGGCCGACTTCCGAGTTGCCCATCTGCCCGTCGGGCAGCCCGACATCGCCGCCTGAGGTGCGCAGAAAACCGTGCGGGCCGTTCTGCCAGAGCCGGTCGAAGGTCGGCGTCTTGGCCTGGCGGATGGCGTTGTCGGCGGCCTCTTCGCGCCAGCCCCAGCCATCCAGAATGACCAGCATCACGGGCCGTCGCCGCTGCATGTCGGTACCCTCGGGTCGAGATGAAGATGCCGGGGTATTGCGGATTGCAGCGCGAGCGTCAATCAGCGAACGGCAGCGCCGACCTGTCCGGCTTCCCAGCCCAGCATGGCGCGTTTGCGGGTGAGGCCCCAGTGATAACCGGTCAGGTCGCCGGCCTTGCCGACCACGCGGTGGCAGGGAACCACGAAGGAGATCGGGTTTTTGCCGACGGCGGCGCCGACGGCGCGCGCCGCCTTGGGTGTGCACACGTTGCCGGCAATGCCCGAATAGGTCGCAAGACGCCCCATCGGGATGCGCAGCAGCGCCTCCCAGACCCGCACCTCCCAATCGGTGCCGATCAGGACGACGCGCAGCGGCTCACTCGGCCGCCATTGCGACGGATCGAAAACGCGCCGCGCGATCGGCGCGGTGCGGGCCGTGTCTTCCACGTAGGTGGCCTTGGGCCACCGGCGCTTCATGTCGGCGAGGGCGGCTTGCTCCTCGCCGGCGTCCGCGAAGGCGAGCCCCGCGAGCCCGCGTTCGGTCGCCATGACGACGGCCGTGCCGAACGGCGAGGGATGGAAGCCAAAGAAGACTTTCAGGCCTTCGCCGCCGGATTTCCATTCGCCCGGCGACATCGCCTCGTGGGTGACGAACAGATCGTGCAGGCGGCCGGGGCCGGAAAGCCCCACCTCATAGGTGGCGTCAAGAACGCTCGCGGAATCGCGCAGCAATTGCCGCGCCCCGTCGAGCGTGAGTGCCTGCAGGAAAGCCTTCGGCGTGAGCCCGGCCCAGCGCCGAAACAGGTGATGCAATTCGGTCGGCGTGACGCCGGCGGCTTCGGCGATCGCCTCGATTTCGGGCTGCTCCCGCCAATGGCCGCGGATATGGCCGATGGCCCGGCGCACCACGTCGTAGTCGGCGGCTGCGGATGAGAGCTTGGTCGAGTCGGACACGCGATCGGGCGACAGCATGGATGCCTCCATCAGTTGTTCCCCGATCTAGGCCGCTGCCGGCAGCTCAAACCACCCGATTTCTGGATCGGATTTCGCTGCTCGCTTCTACTCGAACACCGTCCGCGTCGGCCCGCGTTTGGCCTCGCCCAAGGCTTTGGAGAGGGCACGCGCGAAACTCGCCTTTTCGTCCGGTCCGAGAAACGCGGCGATCGGCAGCCGCCGGCCTTGGGAGACGAGGAACAGCCGTTCGATGCCGAATTCTTCGTGCACGATACGGTCAAGCCGTACCCAGACCGGGTTGAGCGTCCATTCGCGCACCCCGCCGCGATGGCTGACCTTGCGCACCGTGAGTTCCGAGGCGGTGATGGTCACCTCCTCGTAGGCGCGAGCGGCGCGGAAGTTGGCGCGGAAAGCCCAGTAGATCAGCAGGACATCGAGCCCGAGAAAGCCGAACACCGGCCAGGCGCCGATCATCAGAAAGAACATTCCGGCGAGGAAGCTGAAGCCGCCGATGCACAACATCAGCACCAGAAAGCCGGTGGAGCCGAGCGAGCGGTACGGCGTGATGACGGCCGAGAAGATCTTGGGCTCGGCGAGGGCGTCGTTGTTGCTGCTGTTGTCGTCGTTCATGGCGGTCAGTATACGGGAAAGATGGCGCGAAAAACCACTACGCAGAGCCTCAAAGCTGCACGCAAGGGGAAAGCCGCGCGGGTCAAGAGCCGCAAGGTGCAGACCAAGGCGGACAAGAAAGCTGCGCACGGCGAACTGCCGCAGTGGACAACCGCCGAGATCACGGAAGCGTTCCGCCGTTTCGAGGCCGCTAATCCAGTCCCGCGCGGCGAACTGGAGCACATCAATCCGTTCACGCTCCTCGTCGCCGTCGTCCTGTCCGCGCAGGCGACCGACGCCGGCGTCAACAAGGCGACGCCCGCTCTATTCAAGCTCGCCGATACGCCGGAGAAGATGGTCAATCTCGGCGAAGCGCGGGTGCGCGACCTGATCAAGACGATCGGTCTTTATCGCACCAAAGCGAAAAACGTGATCGGGCTGTCGCAAAAGCTCATCGACGAGCATGGCGGCAAAGTCCCGCATGACCGCGAGGCGCTTGAAGCGCTGCCGGGCGTCGGCCGCAAAACCGCGAACGTATTGCTTAACGTCGCGTTCGGCGAGCCGACCATCGCGGTCGATACGCACATCTTTCGCGTCGGCAATCGCACCGGGCTCGCCGTCGGCAAGACGCCGCTCGAGGTCGAAACAAAGCTCATGGAGGTCGTGCCCGAGCGCTATCGGTTGCACGCGCACCACTGGCTGATCCTGTTCGGCCGCTACGTCTGCGTCTCCCGCCGTCCGCTGTGCGAAAAATGCCTGATCGCCGATCTGTGCAAATGGCCAGGCAAGACGGTGAACGTGGCGCCGGCGCTCTGACGCGTCAGCGCTGTTCCGCCGCCAGCCGCTCCCGCACCATGCGTTGCAGCGCGGCCCGATCGAGCTTGTTGGTCGAGGCGAGCGGCAGGTCATCGACAAACCAGACAAAGCGCGGGTGCTGATAAGCTGGGGCATGCGCCAAGGCGAAGCGCTTGACCTCTTGGGCGTCGAGCGCGCGGCCTGGCTTGCGGATGACGAACGCGACCGGCTTCTGGCCTTTGATGTCGTCGTCGATCGGCACCACGGCGGCTTGCGCCACGTCGGGATGCCGCTCGAGCATGCGCTCGACATCGGCCGGATAGATGTTCTCGCCGCCGGAGACAAACATGTCGTCGGTGCGCCCGACGAAATAATGAAAGCCGTCGGCATCGCGGCGAAAGACGTCGCCGGTGATGTAAAAGCCATCCGGTGTGATCGGCGGCTTGACGTCCGGGCGATTATGATAGCCGAGCATCATGGCGGGGCTTTTCATTTCCAGCATGCCGGCATCGGCATCGCGGTTGTCGCCGTCGACCAGGCGCGACGCGACCTGCGGATGGCGGTAGCCAACCGACAAGTCGGGCTGTGGCAATCCTTTGGGATGCGGACCGAACACCACCGGCCCGCCTTCGGTGGTGCCGTAGGCGTTGGTGACGGCGGCGTTCGGCAGCGCCTCATGCAGCGCCGCCATCAGGCTGGCGCTCACCGGCGCCGAGCCCATGCGCACGAATTCGACGCTGGAGAGATCGGTCCGCGCCATCAGTTCGTGCTCGCGCAGCATCATCGCGATCATCGGCGGTACCGCTGTGAGCCAGGTGCAGCGGTAGCGCTCGATCGCTTCGATGTAGGCCCGCGCGGTGAACTGCGGCAGCAGCACGATGGTGGCATGCGCCGCGTAAGCGAGTTGGCAGAGCGCCAAGCCATTCATGTGGTAGAGCGGCGCTGCGATCAGATAACGGTGGCGATCGAGCCCGCTCGCGAGCCGCGCCTCGACAACCCAGATGTGGCTGCGGTGCGAGAGAATGACGCCCTTCGGCGTCCCGGTTGATCCCGACGTGTAAAGAAACAGTGCCGGCTCGTCGGGCAGCGGCACGATCGCCGTAAGCGGCCCGGGATCGAGGAATGTATCGAATGCGGCGCCGAATGTGATGGAAGCGATCTCGTCCGGACAATCCGTTGCGCGCGCGGCGTCGCAGAAAACCAGCCTGGCGCCCGCGTCGCGCAAAATGAAATGGATCGTCTCGCGCGGGAACTTGAAGTTGGTCGGCACCGAAACGAGGCCGGCGCGCATGATGCCGTAATGCGCGGCGAGATATTCGGTGCGATTGGCGGACAGAATCCCGACGCGGTCGCCGCGTTTCAAGCCGCGCTTGAGGAGCGCCCGCGCGACGCCGTTCGCCATGGCGTCAAGCTGCGCGAATGTAAACTCCCGCGGTCCGTCCTCGCCGCCGAGATCGATGATCGCAATTTTTGCGAGATCGCGATCGCGCCGGATCAAGTCGCCGAGATTTTGGAAACCACCACTGTTCATGTGCTTTTCGGCGGCGCGGTGAAATAAGTACCGCGGCCGCTGGCGAGAAGCTTACCGTCCTGGTCGAAGATCTGCGCTTCGGCGGTGGCGAATTGCGAGCCATTGCGGATCACCTTGCCGCGCGCGACGAGGTCGCCGCGCATGGCCGGCCGATGATAATCGACGCGCAGGTCGATGGTCGGCACGCCGCGCCCGGTCTGCTTCACCAGCGCCCAATCGGCGGCAAGGTCGATGAGCGCCGCCACCACGCCGCCGTGGGTGTAGCCGCGCTCGGTACTGACGACCCACTCCTCGCGCCATTTCGCCTTGAGCTCGATGCCATCGTCGTGAACGGCGGTCACCGTGAGGCCGAGCCATTGGTGGTACGGCGCGCGGGTGATCAGCGCCTGCACTTTTTCGATGGTGATGTCGTCGCTCACGGCGTCACCACCACTTTGCCGATGACCTCGCGATCCTCGATGAGCCGCAGGCCTTCGGCGGCTTTCTCCAGCGGCAGCACCTTGTCGATGACGGGTTTCATCTTGCCGTCGCCGATCAACTGCATCAGCGCGGCGAGGTTGTCGTCGTAGAAACTATTGGAGCCGATGATTTTCAGTTCGAAGCTCCAGACGTAGCGCAGATCCTCTTTCGGGTCATAACCCGCCGTCGCGCCGCAGACCAGAAGCTTGCCGCCGCGCTTGAGGCAGCGCAGCGACGGCACCCAGGTCTCGCCGCCGGTGAAATTGATCACCACGTCGACGCCGCCGTCGTAGGTCCGGCGCTGCGGCTTGCCGTATTTTTCGATCGCCCATTTCGACCAGTCGGTGTCGCGATAGTTCACGACTTCGTCGGCGCCCAGCGCCTTGAGCCGATCGAGCTTCTCCGCACTTGACGCGCACGCGATCACTTCGCCGCCGAGGAGCTTCGCCAGGATCACGCAGCCGGTGCCGACGCCGCCCGATGCGCCAAGCACGAGCACGCGCTCGCCGGCTTTCACGGTCTGGTGCGTGATCAGCATGCGATGGGCGGTGCCGTAGGCGACCGGCAGCGACGCCGCTTCTTCGAAGGTCACGCCGGACGGCATGGCAATCAGCTGGTCGGCGCCGACCAGGCAATATTCCGCCATGCCGCCATCCAGCATCTCACCCATCAGGCCTTTCTTCCGGTTGAGCGGGTTGACCAGAACGCGGTCGCCGGTTTTCCAGCCACTCACGCCGGGCCCGATCTCGGCGATCTCGCCCGCGATATCGAGGCCGATGATGACGGGAAGCGGCACCTTGATGCCGGGCATGCCTTTGACGGTGAACACGTCGTGATAGTTGAAGGAAGACGCCCGCACCCGAATGACCACGTGACCGTCGATGGCTTGCGGCACCGGATAGTCATCGATCACTGTCAGGTTTTCGAGCCCGCCGTGCTGCTTCAGCACCAGCGCCTTCATGGTCTTTGCCGTCACAAACGCTCTCCTCAATTCCGGGCGTCGAGAACCCGGTTCACATGGGAGCAGACCCGCGCGAAATCGACACCATAGACGTGGATCGAGATCGCGGGCTCCAGGCGGCTATTGCCGAGCCGATGGATCTGCTCAAGCCCGGACCGGGCGAAGCAGCCGTAACCAGCACGTCGGGTCTCCGTGCGCAAGGGGATGGCCTGCTCGGTCGCGGCATCGAATTGAAACAGCGTCTCGGTGAGATTGCCGTGACGCACCGCATAGGCACACCAGGTGTCGTGGGCGTGGACCGGACTGAACTGGCCGCGCGTCCAGACCAGCGCGAGGATCGTGAAGCGGCCGTGCGGATCGGGATAAATGACATGGCGGGCGTAGCGGTCGGGACAGGCGGCGCATTGCTCGGCCGTCAGCAAGATCGGGTCGGCGGCTGCAAGCTCTAGCGAAGCGACAACGCGCTCGGCCATTCGCTCCGGCGCGCCGTCGCAGGCGGCGGTGATTCCCGCGGCGAGTTGACCAAGACCGCCCTTCGGACTGGCGTGGATTGCGCGGGGAACAGGGATCGTGATGGCAGCTTCAGGCATTTGAAACTCCAGCAAATTTCAGGCTCGCGTGGAGCCGCCCAGGTGGCATCTGGACGTTGGCGCGCGCCGCCCATTTCAAACGGGCCATTTATGCTAATATTAACTATCAAAATAGTAAATAATACTCTTACAGAGGATGCTAAGAGCATGTCCGTATCGTATTTCCCGTCCATTGGAGAGCCTTGTCCCCCGCTGGGCTTAAGCTTTTTTGGCGCTCAGGGGATTTCGTAGACCGCGACTTCGCCGGCGACGCCCTTGAGCGTCACATTCTGCGGGCTCGGCGTGATGCCCGCGGTTCGCAGCAGTTCAGCCGACTGCGGATGCTCGACGACCGGCTTGGTCGCGAAGATCGCACGCGAAACCGCGAGCCCCTGCACGCGTGCCGCGATATTCACGGTCTGGCCGAAGTAATCGAGCCTGTCGTTGAGCATGACCGCCAGGCACGGCCCTTCGTGGATGCCGATCTTGAGCAGCAGATCCTCCTGACGCGTCTCGTTCCTGACGTCGCGGATCGCCTCGCGCATGCGCAGCGCCGCGGTGAGCGCGCGGTCGGGCGTCGGAAAAGTCGCCATCACCGCATCGCCGATGGTCTTGACCACCGAGCCGCCTTCTGCGGCCACGATCTCGGTGAGCAGATGAAAATGCCGCCGCACCAGCTCGTAGGCGACCAGATCGCCGACGCGCGCGTAAAGGTCAGTCGAGCCCTTCAGGTCGGTGAACAGGAAGGTGAGGCTGACGATCTTGAGGCCTTGGTCGACGGCAAGCGTATCGGTGCGATAGAGATCGCGAAACGTCTGGTTGGTGAAGATGCGCTTGGCCGTGAGGTTGGGCCTGCGCTTGCCGACGAGTTCGTCAAAACTCCGATTCTCGATCCAGACCACCGGCAAAGCGCGCAGGCCGGTGCGGTTGGTCATCGTCAGTTGGAGCGGTCCCGATTTCAGCGGCGTCGTTTGCGTCGGCTTTGGGGGACTTTCAAAGACCAGCGCAAGCTCTTGCACTTCGGACGTGCGCTCGGCTGCGACCTTCATGTAGTGTCCGAAGTGCGATACCGGGTCGAACAGGATGACCCACCCTTCGGGCACCTGCATCGAAACGCTGGCCTGTTCGCCGGGACCAAGCACGCGCGCATCGAGCGTGAATTCCGCGATCAGCTTCTCAAGTCCTTCGTCGGACAGGTCGACGGCGGAGCTCCAAAACACCTGCCGGTAATAGTCCCAGAACGGCAGCGTGTGCGGATCGTGACCCGCAACCTTGCGCACGCGCGGGCTGACGGTGAAGACAACCTCGATCATCTCGTCGAGCGAGACCTCGAAGGACTTGCTGCACAGCGCGCATTCGTACGGTTCGTTGTGAACGTCCTTCAGCGTCGTCGTGATGTCGAGCACACCGCGGCAGGTCGGGCAAAGCACGTCCCACGACAGCTCGAAAATGCCAAGCTGGGCCGCATGCAGGAAAGCCGCGATGGTACGCTCCTCGTCGAGCCCGTGCGCCGCCGCGAAGGCGAGCACATTGATGCGGACAAGCTCGCGGTCGGCTCCCGACGTGACCAAGCGCTCGATGGCTGCCGCCGTATCGGCATCAGCCGTCTCGCGCAGCGCCGTGAACAGGGTCTGGCTATCGCTCACACGCGCAAGCTTACGTGAAAAGCGGCGCGCGGAAACCCCGCCCCGGCCAAGGATTGCTCCGCAGCGATGCTGCCGATAGCTTGGCGCATGCCGGGGTTGGACCGGTTGCTGGAGAACCAAATGCAAGAAAATTTCCGCCAGTTCCTCGACCGCTTGCGGCAGAACGGCGAGCTTGTCGACCTGCATCAGCCGGTCGACATCCGGCACATCGCGACCTTGGTCGATCAGGCCAAGACCGCGCTCTATTTCCACAATGTGATCGGCTACGACATGCCGGTGGTCTCCGGCATCATCCGCTCGCGCGAGCGCGCCACCATGGCGCTGGGCTGTGAGACTTTCGGCGAGATCGAAGTCAAGCTGGCGCAGGCGATCGCCAAGCCCATTCCGCCGAAATACGTCAAAACCTCGCCGACCCGCGAGGTGGTGCTGCTCGGCGACGACGTCGATCTCTACAAGCTGCCGATCCCGATGTCGTCGATCTACGACGGCGGGCCGATGATCACGGCCGGTGTCGTGATCGCGCGCGATCCCGAGCTCGGCTTCAATTCCGGCATCTATCGTTTCATCGTCAAGGAAAAGAGCCTGACCGGAATCGACATCGTCACGCCGAACAATATGCGGCTGTTCGCGCAGCGCGCGCTCGAGCGCAAGGAGCCGCTGCCGATTTCGATTTCGATCGGCACCCATCCGATCGAGATCACCGGTTCGGGTTATCGCGCGCCGCTCGGCGTCGACGAGATGGCGATTGCCGGCGGCATCCGCGGCGAGCCGGTGGCGCTGGCGCCGTGCGAGACCATCGATATGCCCTACATCGCCGACGCCGAAATCGTGCTTGAGGCGGAAATTCTGCCGACCGGCTGGACCTGGCCGGAAGGCCGCTTCGGCGAGTTCACGCGGCTGATGGGCGGACTGCATTGGAATCCGCTGGTGCGCATCAAGGCGATCTCGATGCGCAAGGATGCGATCTACTACAACCTGCACATGCCGTGGGAGAACACCTGGCTGGCCGCGCCGACGCGCTACACCGCGATCCGCCAGGCGCTGCGCACCGCCGGCGTGCAAGTCAAAGACATCAACGTCACGCTCGGCGGCTGCGCCTTCTGGCACGCCGTGATCTCGATCAAGAAAGCGCCGGGCGAGGGCAAGAACGCGCTTCTCGCCGCGCTCTCGGTGATGGACCTGAAACACGTCGTCGTGGTCGACGACGACATCGACGTCAACGACCCGGCCGAGGTCGAGTGGGCGATCGCCACCCGCGTGCAAGGCGACCGCGACGTCATGATCGTCACCAACGCGCGCGCCAAGCCGCTCGATCCGAGCCTGCCGCAGGGCTACGGCGTGGTGCCGACCGGCGCCAAGGTCGGCATCGACGCCACGATGCCGGAGGGCATTCCGCGCGAATATTACGAGCGCATCACGTATGCTTATGCGGATCGCGCCAAGATCGACGATTACGTCAACGGCAAGGGCGATCCGTCGGGCGAGGCCGGCGACGAGGCGGCGGTCGCTGCGCTCGCGGCCGACATTCTGAACGAGATCGCCCGGGAGCCGCTCTACTACACCGACATTGCCGAGCGGTTTTCCAAATACGATTTCCGCACCATCGCGCGCGCGATCGGCCATCTGCATGCGACGGAAAAACTGTGGCAGGACCCGCGCGGCCGCATGTGCGTGCGCGGCTCGCAGTTCGCGGCCACGCCGCCGAAGAAGTAGAACCTTCACCTCTCCCCGGTGGGGAGAGGTCGCGAGCGAAGCGAGCGGGTGAGGGGATGGTGCGCTTCAGAAGGACGCGCGACGCGAGCAAGAGCGAGCCGCAAGCGGCGAAGCGCGACCGTGTCATGGCGCATCATGCTGGCCATCGTCGCCAGCAAGGCGAAGGATCGCCTTAAGCGGGCTCCAGCGTAGGGATCGACTTCACCTCGCGGTCGAGCTTCCGCTGCGCGTGCCACAGGTCATAGGCCTGCTGCATGCTGATCCACAGATAGGGACCGTTGCCGCAGAGCTTGCCGACGCGCACAGCCATCTCCGGCGAAATCCCGGCCTGCTCCGCGAGCACGCGGTGCAACTGCTGGCGCGTGACACGCAGATGCTGCGCCATCTCGGTGACGGTGATGCCCAGAGCGGGCAGCACATCCTCGCGCAGGATGGCGCCGGGGTGCGTCGGCGGCCGCTTCGAACGATGGGCAGTGGACTTGCTCATGTTTCATCTTCAGTTGAGGTGATGGGTACTTGCGAAGCGCCCTTCAGTGGTAATTCTCGAAATCGATCCGTGTGATGTTCTCTCCATCGAACTCGAAAGTGAGACACCAAGGTCCGTTCACGTGGACCGAATAGCGGGTTGGTTTAAAGTCCTTCAGCGGATGAAAATCGAAACCGGGAACGCGTAGGTCCGTGGGGACCTTGGCGCGATTCAGAGCATCTAGTCGCCTGGTGATACGAGCATGCATCCGTTTGTCGATTTTTGCGGTGCTGCCGGTCTCAAACAATTCCTTGAGACCGGGGTGGAGAAAGGAAGCGATCATGTCGCCCTCGCTTGTCAGAGATGTTGATAATCATGACCATATTCTTTCTCCGTGCGTGGCGTTCTGTTATGCATGTCGCCTGTAACTTGACACGTTACACCATATAGGCGCTGTCTGGCGCCTTGTCAAACCCCAGGGCGATGCCGATCTGCCGCGCGACCATATCCGGCATTCGCTCGATTAGACCATATCGGCGGCGACTTCGAGCAACGAGGTTTCGACTTCGAACGATCGAGCCAGCCATCGGCAAGATCGCGTTGCAAACTCGCGGCATGCGGATCAGCATGATGGGTAGCCGAAGCCGTAACCCGCCAGTTCGGCGAGGTTGAATGGCGGAGGACGCCTCGCTGTTCCGCCCTGCATGCGGCCGTTCTATCCTGGGCGATCGACCAAAAACCGGGAGGACGCCATGACACCGTCACGCCTTGCCGCCGCCGGCGGCGCGCTCATGCTCGCGTTGCTGGGATCGCCCTCCATCGCCGACGTCATTTCCGATTGGAGTACGGCCGTTGCGCCGCCGCCGCCGGAGCTCAAGGAGGTTACGGTCGATCCTTCGACAACGGCGCTGCTGCTGCTCGACATCATGAAGGCCGGTTGCACCGCGCGCCCGCGCTGCGTCGCCGCGATGCCGAATATCAAGCGGCTGCACGATGAAGCGCGCGCTCACGACATGGTCGTCTGGTACAGCCTGGTCGGCTCGAACGGCAAGGCGACCCCTGACGACGTCATGGACCCCGCGATCAAGCCGCGCGCCGGCGAGTGGTATCGCCAGTCCGGGCCGGACAAATTCCTGGGCTCGACGCTTGAGCCGACGCTCCGGCAAGCCGGTATCAAGACCGTGATCGTCTGCGGCAACTCGTTCCAGGGCGCGACCGTGGGCACGGCCTCGGGCGCGGCGCAGCGCGGCTACAAGGTCATCGTTCCAGTGGACTGCTCGGCCGGCGAGGACGTCTATCACGAGCAGTACGCAGCGTTTCACCTTGCCAAGGGCGGCCCCATCATTGTCACCAGCAACATCACGTTGACCCGCAGCACGATGATCAAATTTTGAATGAACGACGTTTGAAGCGGGTATGCATGTCCCGGATTTCGCGGAGCTTGTCATCGGGCCGGCGACCACTTCGGGTCGGACCCGTTGGCTCGATCCGGGCTATTTGCTGCTCTGACAGGCGATGGGTAGCGAACAGACGCTGTAGTTCAGATTCAGCGTTGCGCCGTCGAGCAACGCGTGAGCCTTGCTGCCTTCGTTCAGATCAAGTGCGGTACCGGTCAGCGACGCGACCGGCCTGTAGACGCCGTCGTTCAGATTTAGCGCGGTGCCGGTTAGCGACACGATCGTTCGGATTTGAGTCGTGGTATCGGTCAGCGGCGCGACGCTCGGATTCTGCGTGGTGCCGAGCAACGACACGCGACGTGCTCGGATTCTGACCGGCGTCGAGCGTGGTATCGGTCAGCGACGCGACCGGCCTGTAGACGCCGTCGTTCAGATTTAGCGCGGTGCCGGTTAGCGACACGATGTTCGGATTTGGCGTGGTACCGGTCAGCGACGCGACGCTCGGATTCTGCGTGGTGCCGAGCAACGACACGACGTTCGGATTCAGCGTGGTATCGGTCAACAACGTGGACTGTTTGACGCTGTCGTTCGGATTTGGCGCCATGTCGGTCAGCGAGTCGCTGATCTGAGACGATGGAGCGACCGATATCGGCGATGCGATGACTATCGACCCTTGTGTCGACTGTTGACCCGCGTGGATTGTTGTCGGTGAAAGCGAACTTTCAAAGGGGACTCCGGGCGCGTTTAGTACCCAGACAACGATCGTCACTAGTGCACCGGCGAAGTTGGTTAGTGCCTTGATTTTGTTATCTGGTCTGGTTCTAGCTTTTTGCCTCTCATTCCTTAGCGCCGTTCTTAGGTTTCGAACTCTGGAAGTGCAGCTTATTGCGTGCCTGAGCGCTGCGAAGGGGCCAAGCTCGTCGAGATGAGCGAGCCATTCCTCTCGGAATCGACAGCGAGCACAATTAGGCAGCCAGAGGACTGCACAGTTAATCAGCCATCTGCTTATGCCCTTGAGAAGCGCTAGGTTTGCGACTGTCAGCGCGCGCCCGCACGCCGTAAACCAGCGACGGTTGCTCCTCGCGAGCGCGATAATCCCCGCAGCAATCAGGCTGCTAACCACGCCCAATACGATTGACCTCAAGTTGTCCATGCGGGGGTCGCCAGTTTGATTTGCAGATCTGCTAGCTCTCGGTTTGCGGAATTCTGACCAAGCGGCGTGAGCTTGTAAAATTGCCTTCGCGGTCGCCCCTCCTCACGTGGATCGATCTCCTCCCATTCGCTACTCAGCCATCCGGCTGCTTCTAGCCGCACGAGCATCGGATAAAGCGTTCCTGATACTACGCGAGTCGCCTTGGCAATTTCGGCGCCTGAACGCGGAATGCACGGCGTATCCAATAAGAAACGAAGCACCTTCAGCGCGGGTTGGGATAAACGAACCTCGGTCACAATAACCCTTTATCGGTACACGACATACCCTATATCGAGTCCCGATTTAGTAATCAAGGACGCATACGTCCCTATTCCAAGGATATTTCTTGACAATTGTCACCGTTTCAGTTACAAATAGCCAGCGAATCTCGCTCTCGTAAAGGACGCTGGCTGCTGACTGTAGTTGGCGGAGCGAGTGCGGTGCCCGCGGGCGTTTGGCTCGTCACCTGCGCACCCGGGCGGCTCAGGCATCATGCCTGCCGGCACTAGGACCGGCACGCGAGGTGCATCGCTGGAAGTGGGCGCGGCGCTGGCGGGGGCAACCCGCCGCTTGTGGCGCTGCCGTTCACGAAGCCTGGCCTGAGCTGAGCCTTTGGGATGAGCAGTCCCCTGGGCAAGAACCGCGGTGGAACGCCGAGAGGCGTGCTGCTCCCGCAGGAGCAGCGCCGCACCGTAAGGCGCGGCGGCTGGAGTCTGCGCCTTTCGGCGTTCCGCTTCCTTTTCTTTTTCTTTCGCTTCCTTCGTTCGTGCGCTGCGATGATCGTGACCATATCGGCCCCACCGCCGGAAAGGTCTGACGACGATCATGCGCTGCGATGGTTCTGATTGATGGCGTCAGCAAAACTCGGATGCGATCGCATCGCGAGAACGATACTTCACGTCGTCATTGCCGGGCTTGACCAGGTTGACCGGCAATCCATGCGGCCGCGTCGTTCACTGAGAACCGCCGCACCGCTTTGTTCGTTCCCCTCAGCATGGACCACCGGGTCAAGCCCGGTGGTGACGAAGTGTGGGTCCTCATGCGTTACGAGAACAAAACGCACTTGCGCCGCGAGAATGAATTATTCCGCCGCGGCTACCTTCGGCGCCGGTTGCGGCTTGCGATCGCGGAAGTGCGGCAGAATTTCCTCGGCGATTGCCGTCATGTTGGCGCGCGCCATTTCGTTCGGCAGCGTGCCGAATTGCGTCTTGGTCAGCGAGGTGTTGAAGCCGGCGAGGTCCTGATATTCGGCGAGCTTTTCCCGCACCGTTTCGGGGCCGCCGACGATCACCACGCCGGATGCGATCAGTTCTTCGATCGATTGCGTCTTGCCCGTGACCTTGACGCCGCGCACGCGCTTCATCGAGGCGGCGTCGGTATAGCCGGGCGGCAGCAGCATCTCGGTCGGCATCTTCAACAGATAATTGACCAGCGCTTCGAGATGCGGCCGCGCCTCGTTCACCGCCTTGCGATCGGTTTCGCCGACATAGATCGTGTTCGACCAGGCCAACTGATCGGGCGAGGCCTGATAGCCGGCCTTATCGGCCTCGTCGCGATAAAGCTGGAAAAACTTTGCCACGGCCGCGATCGGGCTCAAGCGTCTGGCAATAGGTGTAGCGCATGCGCGCCGCCCAGCGGATCGTCGAGCCGGAGCCCTGCGACGGAATCCAGATCGGCGGATGCGGCGTCTGATAAGGCCGCGGCCACGGATTGACGTAGCGGAACTGATAATGCTTGCCCGCATAGGCGAACGGTCCGGGCTCGGTCCAGGCGCGCACGATCAGATCGTGCGCCTCGGCGAATCGCTCCTGCGAGGTGGCCGGGTTGATGCCCATCGCGTGATATTCGGCGCCGATGCCGCGCACGAAGCCGGCGATCAGCCGGCCGCGCGTCAGATTGTCGAGCATGGAATATTCTTCCGCGATGGTCAGCGGATTGTTTACCAGCGGCAGGGCGCGGCCGAGGATCGCGAGCTTGGCGCGCTTGACGCTGCGCGCCAAAGCGCCGGCCAGCACGCCGGGGATGGGCATCATGCCATAGGCGGTCTGATGATGTTCGTTGAGGCAGACGCCGTCGAAGCCGAGCTGATCAGCGAACTCCATCTGATCGAGATAGTCGTGATAAAGCTCGGCGCCCTTTTCCGGATCATAGTGCCGGTTCGAGAACGTCACCCAGGCCGAACCGTTGCGCGCGATCGCATCGAGGTCGACCGCGCTGTAGGGCATGAGGTGGAAGTTGAAAAACTTCATGCTGCGCTCCTTGAGAGCGGATGATCTTCGAAACGTCATCCCGCTCTTGCTTTCCGTTTGAGCATGTCCTTTTCGAAA
Organism: uncultured Alphaproteobacteria bacterium; assembly: GCA_963759705.1. Lineage (GTDB taxonomy): Bacteria > Pseudomonadota > Alphaproteobacteria > Rhizobiales > Xanthobacteraceae > BOG-931. Next base: position 202,773 of record CAVXAK010000017.1, on the reverse strand, counting down.
AACCATGTTCCATTTTCGGACATGCTAAGCCGCGACCTTCTGCGCGCCGAGGAAGGCTTCGATCTCGGCAGCGAAGACGTCCGGCTTCTCGATATGTGGAACGTGGCCGCACTCGGGAATGATTGTTACCTTCGCGTTGGGGATCAGCTGCTGATAGGCAAACGCGTGTTCCTTGGGGAACATGCGGTCGTGATCGCCCCAGACCAGCAGTGTCGGAACGTCGATGCGGTGCAGCCATTTGTGCAGGTGCGGATCATGGGCGCGCGGCTGCCACGTCAGCTTGGCCACAATGGTGCGGTTCTTGAGCGCCACGTCCTCGTATTCGGGCCGCAGCGCACGAACGACGGTCTCATCGGCGCGATGCTGATCGTAAAAGAATGCGCGCAACCGCTGTTCGTCGCTGGTGAGGAATGGATCCATCTGCTCGACGCCGGGTACATAAAGCCCTGCGGCGCCGGCAAGAGTGAGTGAAGCAAGCCGTTGCGTGCTGCGCACCGCGAGTTCCGCCGCGATCCACCCGCCGAGCGAGATACCGACGAGATGCACGCCGTCGAGTTTCAGCTCCTGCAGAAGGTCGAGATGAAAATAGGCGAGGTCGTGAATGGTATCGAGCCAGTCCGGCGTGTCCGATTCGCCAAAACCGGGATGTTCCGGAACGATGACTTCAAATTGTTTGGCGAGTTCCATCATGAACGGCGACCAGTTCGCGCCGGTCGCGCCATGGAAGATTACGAGCGGGCTGCCCGCGCCGCCGCGCATGAGCCGGATGCGGCAGCCCCTGACCGCAATCGCCGACGTCGAATAGTCCGCCATGGGCTAAGCTTGGGGATTCCCGCGCCAAGCGTCAAGGCGTCCGTGCGCTCTCGCAGATGTCATCGTCCGCGAACGCGGACGATCCAGTACTCGCCGGCATTTTGTGCTTTGCCTAAACGCGGTGTTTACTCGACACCCTCCTTCGCGGGTGTGACCGTTTCAGAACAGAAAGTAGCGCTGCGCCATCGGCAGGGTTTCGGCCGGCGCGCACGTGAGAAGTTCGCCGTCGGCGCGCACCTCGTAAGTTTCCGGATCGACTTCGATATTGGGCGTCGCGTCGTTGTGGATCATGCTCTTCTTGGAAATCTTGCCGCGCGTGTTTTGCACTGCAAAAAGTTCCTTCTGGATGCCGAGCTTCTTGCCGAGGCCGGCCTTCACCGCGGCTTTCGATGCGAACACCACGGACGATGCGGTGCGCGCGCGGCCGAAGGCGCCGAACATGGACCGGTAATGCACCGGCTGCGGCGTCGGAATCGAAGCATTGGGATCGCCCATCGGTGCGGCGACGATCGAGCCGCCTTTGATGATGCAATCGGGTTTCACGCCGAAGAAAGCGGGCGACCACAGCACGAGATCGGCAAGCTTGCCTTTCTCGACGGAACCAATGAGTTTCGAAACGCCATGCGCGATGGCGGGGTTGATTGTGTATTTGGCGACGTAACGCTTGACCCGCACGTTGTCGTTGTCGCCCTTCTCCTGCGGCAGACGCCCGCGCTGCTTTTTCATTTTGTCGGCGGTCTGCCAGGTGCGGATGATGACTTCGCCGAGCCGGCCCATGGCTTGCGAGTCCGACGACATCATCGAAAGCGCGCCGATGTCGTGCAAAATGTCTTCGGCGGCAATCGTCTCCTTGCGTATCCGGCTCTCGGCGAAAGCGAGGTCTTCGGCGATCGATGGATCGAGGTGGTGACACACCATCAGCATGTCGAGATGCTCGTCGATGGTGTTCTTCGTGTACGGGCGCGTCGGATTGGTCGACGACGGCAGCACGTTCTTGAGGCCGGCGACCTTGATGATGTCGGGCGCGTGCCCGCCGCCGGCGCCTTCAGTGTGGAAGGCGTGAATGGTGCGGCCTTTGAACGCCTTGATGGTGTCCTCGACGAAGCCGGACTTGTTGAGCGTGTCGGTGTGGATCATCACCTGCACGTCATAGTCGTCGGCGACCGACAGGCAGCAATCGATTGCGGCCGGCGTCGTGCCCCAATCCTCGTGCAGCTTGAGCGCGCAGGCGCCGGCCTTGATCATCTCCTCGAGCGCCGCCGGCCGCGATGCGTTGCCTTTGCCGGCAAATCCGAGATTGACTGGAAAATCGTCGGCGGCCTGGATCATGCGCGCGATGTGCCACGGACCGGGCGTGCATGTGGTCGCGAACGTTCCGTGCGCCGGGCCGGTGCCGCCGCCGAGCATCGAGGTGACGCCCGACATCAGCGCCTCGTCGACTTGCTGCGGGCAGATGAAATGGATGTGCGTGTCGAACCCGCCCGCCGTGAGGATTTTGCCTTCACCGGCGATCACCTCGGTGCCGGGGCCGATGACGATCGTGACGCCGGGCTGGATATCCGGATTGCCGGCCTTGCCGATGGCGAAAATCTTGCCGCCGCTAATGCCGACGTCGGCTTTGACAATGCCCCAATGGTCGAGGATGAGCGCATTGGTGATCACGGTATCGACGGCGCCCTGTTTGTTGGTGATCTGGCTTTGGCCCATGCCGTCGCGGATCACTTTGCCGCCGCCGAACTTCACCTCTTCGCCGTAGACGCAAAAATCTTTCTCCACCTCGATGATGAGGTCGGTGTCGGCGAGCCGCACGCGGTCGCCTGTCGTCGGACCGAACATGTCGGCGTAGACGGAGCGGCTCATTCTCGCTGGCATGACGATCTCCGTTGCAAAAGAATCCCCAGTGTTATCCACCACGCGTTGTCGAGGACACGCGGCGCACGCTTTAACTTGTATTCTCGAGCCTGCGCGTTATTCTGATTTTTAGATCACTCGCGTTTGGTTCTGCCGGATGTGAGGATCGCCAAGGTCAGATCGGCCTGGGTGTTGATGCCGCTACCGGCGTCGCATCATGTGGCAAGTTTGATCCTGGTTCCCAGCAGCGGGTAGCAGCGCTGTGAACGTGACGGGCGGGCGCAAGCTCGCCCGTCATGATTTTCATAACCTTCATTTTTGCAGCTTCCCCATCACCTCTTGGCGAAAGCCGTAGACGGTGCGCGTGCCGGCGAGCGCCACCAGGTGTACCTCGCGGGTCTGGCCGGGCTCGAAGCGCACCGCGGTGCCGGCTGCGATATCGAGCCGCATGCCGCGGGCTTTTTTGCGGTCGAACTTCAGCGCCGGATTGGTTTCGAAGAAATGATAGTGCGAGCCGACCTGAATCGGCCGGTCGCCGGCATTGGAGACCGAAAGGGTCACGGCTTTGCGCCCCTTGTTGATTTCGATCTCGCCGTCCTGAATGAACAATTCGCCGGGGATCATGGGCTCTTTACCTCCCAGGCCAATAGCGGCCATAACCGCTGGATGGATGTTGCGAGAAAAAGTACCAAGACGAGCCAGATCGAGCGTACCGGACCGTTTTTTGCGGTAAGGAAATTGTGCGCTCTCGCTCAAATTTCATTGATTGGAGCAAAACGTTGCGCACCTTGTAACCACATACAAAGACGATATGAGGTTTGTAACGGGCTATCATTTCCCTGTGGCGCTTGACTCCGTTTTTCAGATCGAAATCCGGCACAGTTTCTCTGCTGCGCGAAGCCGATATTCCGTCGGCGAGGTTGTAGAAAAGGATATCATCAAAAAAGCTCGCTTTTCTAGCCAATACGACTCTGAACTCGAAATTGCCAACATAACGCGGGTGAAGAACGCAAAAGCAGGCTTTGTTTTTTTAAGATAACACTCAACTACGCCGGCTGTGAATCCTTCATTCGATTCACTTTTGGAACCGTGATGGGATTCCCCCAAGATTGCAATCCGTAATTTTCGTTTCCGGTAATTAGGCCCCACCCAAGGCCTGAAATCTTGATGTGGACATCGGTCACCTGATCGGCTCGTGCACGGTCACAAGCTTGGTTCCGTCCGGAAACGTCGCCTCGACCTGAATTTCAGGGATCATCTCGGCGATGCCGTCCATCACTTGCGTCCGCGAGATGACGTGGGCGCCGGCTTCCATGAGCTCGGCGACGGTGCGCCCGTCGCGCGCGCCTTCGAGAATGAAATCGGAAATGAGCGCCACGGCCTCCGGATGGTTGAGCTTGACGCCGCGCTCAAGACGGCGCCGCGCGACCATCGCCGCCATGGCAATCAAGAGCTTGTCCTTCTCGCGCGGTGTGAGATGCATGTCGCCCCAATCCCGGTCGCCTTAGTTCAGCCGTCTCAGTTCAGTTCGCCTCAGTTCAACCCGATTCAATTCAACCACAGCCGCGGCAGCGGACCGGCGCCAAGTGCCGCCAATACGCCGGCGAGATCGTGACGCAACGCAGCACCGTCAGACGCAACGAGCCGGACCGCCGTAAGCCCATTCCAGGAAGACGCCCCGACCTCTCCGGAAAAATTGTCCTGCATCGCGCGGATCGCGGCAACACTATCCTCATCGCCTGGAATCTTCAGCACACTGGCGATGGCGATCCCGCCGTTCGCGACCGCGCGGTGCGCCAGGCGCTGTGCGATATCGTCATCGAAACGCAGCGTTTCGGCGAAAACCAGAGTGCCGCCGACGCGCACCCGCCACCGATCGAAGAAAAATCCGCGGACAACAGCTTCGCCCATGGCGGAACGGCCGAACACACAGGTTTCGGACAGGAGAAGATTGGAGTTTTGCGCGAGATCGACCTCGATCGTGCGGTGGAGCCGGACCTGATCGAACACGATCGTCTCCTGCGGCAGCCAGGCGAGCGCGCCATCAGCACCAACATTGAGTCTCACGGCGATTTCCGTGTCGGGCCCAAGCGACCGATAGACCTTCTCGGCGGCGGCGGTTGTGACAGTCAAATGTGCCCCGGCGCCAATGTGGATGTCGATATCGAAACGGTCACCGCCCGTCATTCCACCGGCGGTGTTGACGATCACCGCGTCGAGCGTGCGTCGGCTGGCGCCGTTCGGAAAGCGCACCCGCAGCGAGCCCGCCTCATGCACCCTTTCCCGCCGGCTCGCATCTGCGCTCGCCGTCACCGACAGCGCGATGCGTCCGACTGCGCGGTTGGCGGCGAAGATATCGTTCGATAGCGGCGCGCTCGCGATCATCAGCAGATTATCAAATCGCCATCGCCCTGCGCAGCGCCCCTTCGTCGAGGTCGTCGCGGTTGCAGGAATAAATGACGGCTCCCCGGTCCATGACGGCGAAATGGTCGCCGAGTTCGCGGGCAAAGTCGAGATACTGCTCGACCAGCACGATCGCGATCTTGCCCAGCGAACGCAGGTAGGAGATGGCCCGGCCGATGTCCTTGATGATCGAAGGCTGAATGCCCTCGGTCGGCTCATCGAGCAACAGCAGCCGCGGCCGCATGACGAGCGCGCGGCCGATCGCGAGCTGCTGCTGCTGTCCGCCCGAAAGATCTCCGCCGCGCCGCCGCAACATGGTTTCGAGCACTGGAAACAGCGAGAACACGTCGTCCGGCACGGAACGCTCGTCGCGTTTGAGCGGGGCAAAACCGGTCTTCAGATTTTCTTCGACCGTCAGCAGCGGAAAAATCTCGCGGCCTTGCGGCACATAGGCGATGCCACGCCGGGCGCGCTCCGGCGGCCGAAGCGTGGTGATGTCGTCGCCTTCCCACATGATCGTGCCGCGGCTCACCGGGTGCTGACCGGCCAGAGCGTCGAGCAGGCTGGTCTTGCCGACGCCGTTTCGCCCGAGCACGCATGTCACTTTTCCGGGCTCGGCCTTCAGCGACACCGCACGCAGCGCCTGCGCGGCCCCATAATGGAGATCGATGGCGTTGGCTTCGAGCATGACTCACCGTCCCAAATAGACTTCGACCACGCGATCGTTGGTCGAGACCTCGTCGATCGTACCTTCGGCGAGCACCGAGCCTTCGTGCAGGCAGGTGACCTTGACGCCGAGTTCGCGCACGAACGTCATGTCGTGCTCGACCACGACGACGGTGTGCTCACGGTTGATCTCCTTGAGCAGCTCGGCGGTCTGATGGGTTTCCACGTCAGTCATGCCGGCAACCGGCTCATCGACCAGCAGCAGCTTCGGATCCTGCGCCAGCAACATGCCGATCTCGAGCCATTGCTTCTGACCGTGCGACAGGCTGCCGCCGAGGCGATCGCGAACCGTTGTCAGGCGGATAGTCTCAAGGATTTCGTCGATGCGCTGGTGTTCGGGCGGCGTCTCCTTCCACCAGAGTGTCGCGCGCACCTGACGATCGGATTTGAGCGCAAGTTCGAGATTGTCGAAAACGGTGTGACTGTCGAAGACCGTCGGCTTCTGAAACTTGCGGCCGATGCCGAGCTCGGCGATCTCGGTCTCGTCGAGACGCGTCAGATTGTGCATGCCGTCGAACATGACTTCGCCGGTATCCGGCCGGGTTTTCCCTGTGACGACATCCATCATCGTCGTCTTGCCGGCGCCGTTGGGGCCGATGATGGCGCGCATCTCGCCCGGTTCGATCGCGAACGACAAATTGTTGAGTGCCCTGAAGCCGTCAAACGATACAGTGACGCCGTTGATGTAGAGGAGTGCGCTTGTCAGGGCTTCCATCGCCTGATCCTCATTCCGCCGGAAGCGGTTCGGTCACGCCATCCTCGGCGGCGGCGGATGCCCGGTCGCGGCGCAACGCCGTCCAATGGTGCAATGTGCCGACGATGCCGCGCGGTAACAGCAGCGTCACCCCGATGAACAAGCCGCCGAGCATGAACAGCCAATACGGCGCAAGTATCCCCGAGGTGAAATACGTCTTGGCGTAATTGACGAGCACGGCCCCGAGCGCCGCGCCCGCCAGCGTACCGCGGCCGCCGACCGCGACCCAGATCACCGCCTCGATCGAATTGGCTGGCGCGAATTCGCCGGGATTGATGATGCCAACCTGCGGCACGTAAAGCGCGCCGGCGATGCCCGCCATGCAGGCGGACAGCGTGAACACGAAGAGCTTGTAGGATTCGACGCGGTAACCGAGGAACCGCGTGCGCGCTTCGGCGTCGCGAATGGCGATCAGCACCTTGCCGAACTTCGATGTGACGATGGCGCGGCACACCAGAAAGCCGATCATCAGGGCTGAACAGGATATGGCGAACAGCGCCGCGCGTGTCGTTTCGGCCTGCACGTTGAAGCCCAGAATATCCTTGAAATCGGTCAGGCCGTTATTGCCGCCGAAGCCGAAATTGTTGCGGAAGAATCCGAGCATCAACGCATAGGTCAGCGCTTGCGTGATGATCGACAGATAGACACCGGTGACGCGGCTGCGAAACGCGAACCAGCCGAACACGAAGGCCAAAGCGCCCGGTACCAGCACGATCATGAGCGCGGCGTAGGCGAAATGCTGGAAGCCGTACCAGAAGATCGGCAGTTCCTTCCAGTTCAGGAACACCATGAAGTCGGGAAGAATCGGATTGGCGTAAACGCCGCGGGTGCCGATCTGCCGCATCAGATACATTCCCATGGCGTAGCCGCCGAGCGCGAAGAAGGCGCCGTGGCCGAGCGAAAGAATGCCGCAATAGCCCCAGATCAGGTCGATCGAAAGCGCCAGAATCCCGTAGCAGGCATACTTTCCGAACAGCGCCACCAGATAGGTCGAGATATGAAATGCCGACGACGGCGGCACATACAGATTGAGCATCGGCACAGCGATCGCAATGGCTGCGACGACGATCAAGAATACCTTTGCACTGCGGTCCAGCGACCGGATGAGAATATGTGAAGCCGCGGACATTATGCCTCGACTGCCCGGCCCTTGAGGGCGAACATGCCCCGCGGGCGCTTCTGAATGAACAGAATGATGAGAACGAGGATCGCGATCTTGCCGAGCACCGCACCCGCATAGGGTTCGAGGAACTTGTTGGCGATACCGAGCAGGAAGGAGCCGACGAACGTGCCCCAGAGATTTCCGACGCCGCCGAACACGACGACCATGAAGCTATCGATGATGTAGCCCTGACCGAGATTGGGGCTGACGTTGTCGATCTGCGACAGCGCGACACCGGCCATGCCGGCGATACCGGAGCCCAACCCGAAGGTCAGCGCGTCGATGCGGGCGGTGCGAATGCCCATCGATGCCGCCATGACGCGGTTTTGCGTGACCGCGCGCATTTCCAGCCCGAGCCGCGTGAAACGCAAAAGCCCGATCAGTGCGACGAACACCCCTAGCGCGAAGCAGATGATCCAGAGCCGATTGTAGGTGATGGTGATGCCGCCGAGGTCGAACGCGCCGCTCATGAAGGCGGGATTGCTGACCTGTTTGTTGGTCGGGCCGAATACCGTGCGCACCGCCTGCTGCAGGATCAAGGAAAGGCCCCAGGTCGCCAGCAGCGTCTCCAACGGCCGCCCATACAGAAAGCGGATGATGGAGCGCTCGATCAAGATGCCGACCAGGCCGGAGAACACGAACGCCAGCGGGATCGCGATCGCGAGTGAATAATCGAGCAGCGCCGGATCGTTGTGTCGGATCGTTTCCTGGACGACGAAGGTGACGTAGGCTCCCAGCATCACCATTTCGCCATGCGCCATGTTGATCACGCCCATCACGCCGAAGGTGATGGCGAGGCCTATGGCCGCGAGCAAAAGAACCGAGCCGAGCGAAAGTCCGTACCAGAGATTCTGTACCGCATCCCATTCGGCGAGTCGGGTTTGGATGGCCTTGATCGCATCGTTCGCGGCCTTCGCGACGGTCGGCAACTCGTGAGCGGGGACGTCGGAAAGCAGCCCCAGCGCGTCCTGATCGCCGCGGTCGCGGATGATCGCAATGGCCTTGAGCTTGTCCGCATCCGAGGTGTCGGCCGTCGTGAGCAATATGGCGGCGCGCGCTTGTTCGAGTGCCCGCTTGATGCGGCTGTCGGTCTCTCTGGCGATTGCCTTTTCGAGCGTCGGCAGCGCGTTTGCCGAACGCGACTTGAACACCGCTTGTGCGGCCTCGAAGCGCTTCTCGGGATCGCGCGACAACAGCGTGAGCTGGCCGAGTGCCGCGTCGATGGTGCCGCGCAGCCGATTATTGAGACGAACATTGTCAAGATCGGCTGGCGGATCGCCAGCCACCGGCTGGCCGGTGGCAGCGTCGAACAGCTTGCCGGAATCGTCCTGGATGTACACCGCCTTTTTTTCGGCGCTGAACATCAGCTGGCCGTTCTGCAGCGCGCTGATGATGATTTCGGCCCGCGGGCTGTCGCTGGCGACGACGTCGTTGACGCCGGCTATCGTCTCGTCGAAATCGTCGGCGGTGAAGTGCGCGATCGCATCGTCGAGGCTCGCGGCATGTGCGGTTGCGCAGCCGAGGGCGAAGCCGAAAGCCAATAACAGAGCGACCAGGCAAGCTCGGCTGAAACGCATCGAAAAATCCCCGGAGGCGGTGCGGGAAGGCGGCGGCGCCGCCTCCCCGCTTTGTCACTGTCGACGAACGGGGGTTGTTGTTACGACCCGCCGCAGGTCTTCTTTACGGTGTTGTAGTTGCCGCAATTGAGCTTGACCCAATCGGCCACCAGGTCTTTCGACCCGGGCAGATAAGGCGACCAAGCATCGCCCGGCACCAATCCTTTGGTCTTCCACACGACGTTGAACTGCCCGTCGCCGCGGATTTCGCCGATGAAGACCGGCTTGGTGATGTAGTGGTTGGGCAACATTTCCGACACGCCGCCGGTGAGGTTGGCCTGCTTGATACCGGGCAGAGCGGCGATCACCTTGTCGGGATCAGTCGTGCCGGCCTTCTCGACGGCCTTCACCCACATGTTGAAGCCGATGTAATGCGCTTCCATCGGATCATTGGTGGTGCGCTTCGGATTCTTCGTGAACTCGTGCCATTCCTTGATGAAGGCGGCGTTCGCCGGCGTCTTGATCGACTCGAAGTAGTTCCAGGCGGCGAGATGGCCGACCAGCGGCTTGGTGTCGAGACCGGCAAGCTCTTCCTCGCCGACCGAGAACGCCACCACCGGGATATCGGTGGCCTTGATGCCCTGGTTGCCCAGTTCCTTGTAGAACGGCACGTTGGCGTCGCCATTGACGGTGGACACTACCGCCGTCTTCTTGCCGGCCGAACCGAAGGCCTTGATCTTGGAGACCTCGGTCTGCCAGTCGGAGAAGCCGAACGGCGTGTAGTTGATCATGATGTCCTCGTCCTTCACCCCCTTCTGCTTGAGGTAGGCTTCGAGGATCTTGTTGGTGGTGCGCGGATAGACGTAGTCGGTGCCTTCCAGCACCCAGCGCTTCACCGAGCCGCCGTCCTTGCTCATGAGATAGTCGACAGCCGGGATGGCCTGCTGGTTCGGCGCAGCGCCCGTGTAGAACACGTTACGCTCGCCTTCTTCGCCTTCGAACTGGACCGGATAGAACAGAATACTGTTGAGCTCCTTGAACACCGGCAGCACGGACTTGCGCGACACCGACGTCCAGCAACCGAACACGACGGAGACCTTGTCCTTGCTGATCAGCTCGCGGGCCTTTTCCGCAAACAGCGGCCAGTTCGAGGCAGGATCGACCACGACAGGCTCGAGCTTCTTGCCGAGCAGGCCGCCCTTCTTGTTCTGCTCATCGATGAGCATGAGCATCACGTCCTTCAGCGTCGTCTCGCTGATGGCCATGGTGCCGGAGAGCGAATGGAGAATGCCGACTTTGATGGTGTCCTGGGCATGGGCGGGCAGCGCCGCCATGAGGCCAAAAGCAAGTCCGGCCGCGGCGGCAAGCCAGCGGCGGCCCGGCGGTCTGGCGACCGCGCCTATCGAATTGAGCATCGCGATGTCCTCTGTTTGACGCGCGCGACCGGCCCGGCACCGTCCCGCGGCAGCGCAAATCGCAAGGAGCGTGCCAATCGAGGTGTGGGCATAGGCCATTGACCTTGCGCCACAAATCGGTTCCCTCGGAGGTCGTGGTGGCCGACGCGCTCAATTTGAATCCGCCGGCCCGCTCGCCGTGCCTATTTTTTAGGCTAACTTACGGAAGCAAATCCGCCAATTGTGATGCGTCAGTAGGCAGCTGCTGTGGCGATCTGAGGCACGTCACGTAGACGTCACATTTCCTCAGGTTTGACAGGGACTCGCGCCGCCGCTTCGATGCGGCCGCGATCTTACGTCACCCCATTTCACGCCGGCAATCGAGCCACCGATGGCGAGCTTCCTGAACCGGCTGCAGTTCACGATCGAATGGGGTCATTGCGATCCGGCCGGCATTGTCTTCAATCCGCGTTTCTTTGAATTCTTCGATCGCGGCACATGGACGCTGTTCGGGGCAGCCCTCGGCGTGAAGCCGTCGGATCTGGCCAGTACGTTCGGAATCGTCGGTATTCCTCTGGTCGATGCCGGCGCGCGCTTTCTCGTGCCGGCGAAATTCGGCGACGCCGTCGAGCTGATGTCGCGGGTGACGGAATTCCGGCGATCGAGCTTCGACGTTTCGCACCAGCTGTTTGTGGATGGCACGCTCGCCGTGGAAGGCCGTGAAATTCGCGTGTGGGCGGTGCGCGATGCCGCAGATCCGTTGGTTATCAAATCACAACCGATTCCGCGCGAGGTCATCGCGCGCTTCGAAGCGCCGGAGCGGGAAGAAACTACGCGAGATAATCCAGCATCATGAATGCGTAGACGCGCGCCGCATCTGTGGTGCGTTCGACCGATGCCATGTCGAAATCCGTGTGCGCGTATTGATGTTCGCCGGCGCCGAAATTGGCGGTCGGAATGCCAACGTGATTGAGATAGCCCTGGTCGAAAGCGGCCGGCGAATAATAGGTCTCGACGGCGTGGCCGAGCATGACTTCGCTCGCCCGCAAAATTGCCCGCACGATGGGCGAATCGGCCGTGACCAGCGACGGATACATGAACGCGCCGCGGCGGAAGTCGACGGTAAAGTTCTTGCCGCTGACCGGGTCCTTGAACTGTTCGATCTCGCGCGCGATGCGTTCCAGCTCGGCGAAGGCCTCTTCGGGATCCTCGCCCGGCAGCAGTCGGCGATCGAGCGTGAACTCGCAGCGCTCCTGCACGGTGTGGGTCGACTCCGGAAAGCTGCGGATATGATTGACGGTCAGTGTTCGCTTGCCGAGCTGCGGGTGGCTTTTCTCGAGCTTCACTTTGCCGAGCAGTAATCGGATCGCCTCCATCGCGCCGGTGATGGCGTTGGCGCCGTCCCAAGGGCGCGCCGAATGACACGGCGAGCCTTTGATTGTCACGTAGGCGTCGATGCGGCCGCGATTGCCGAGGGTGACTTGAAGTCCGGTGCCGCCGAGCACCGCCATGTCGGCCCGCACGCCGGCGCCTTCGACGACGCTCTTGATGGCATCGTGCTTTCCGGTCTCACCCGACAGGCAACAAGTGAAAATGAGTTTGCCGGCGATCGGAACGTCGGCGGCGATGACAGTTTCCATCGCATGCAGCATGCCGGCGAGATTGGCCTTCTGCTCACTTGCTCCCTTGCCCAGGACGCATTCGCCGGGCAGGCCGAATTTTGCGCCATCGACGACATCGCCGTCGTAGGGATTGGGCATGGTCGAGGCCGGCTGGTTCATCGCGTTGCCGATGAACATCAGCGATTTGCCGCTCGTCGCGGCGCCGTATTGGGCGATCAAATTGCCCATGCGGTCGTAGCGGATATCGGTAAAGCCCATGGTCCGCAGCCGCGGCTCGATCGCCTTCTTGATCGAACTCCTTCAAGAGCGGCTCTTCTTCAAGAAGCTCCGTCTGCGGGCTCGGCACCTTGACGAGCTCGATCAGGAGTTGCTTGGCATGCTCGCGCGAAATGCGCGTATCGAGAAGTTTCTTGATCGCGTTCGCTTCCATTGAGCGCGCCTTTTGTTCAGTGAGCCGTCGGCAGCCCTAGCCCAAGTCCCTTGTGGCGCGCACGCTCATAAACAAAGTGAGCAAGCGCCACGTCTTGCGAGACCAGGCCGGTGGTGTGGATCAAAATCCGCTCGTCGTCGCGCTCTCGGCCCTTCTTCTGGCCCGACACCAATTGGTGGATTTCGGCATAGAGCTGGTCGCGCGAGAACAGTCCGGTTTCGACCGTACGCCTGAACTCACGCTGCAGCATGTTGAATTCCCAGGAATCGATCACGACCTTGTCCATCTTGCTCCAGCCTGCGGGATCGAGCTCGCGGCGCGCCAGCGAGATGAACGTGCAGCCGGGCTTGACCCATGGCTCACGTGTTACGATCTCGCCGGATGTGGTGCCGCCCACCGCGATATCGGCGCCACGCACCACGTCTTCGATCGAATCTTTCGTCACAACTCGGACGCCGAGCTCCTTCGACCATTTTTCGGCAAAGTCCGCGCGCGTCTGCGGCCGTCGTGAGGTGCAACGGATTTCCTCGAACTTGTAGAGCGTTGTGAGGCAGCGCAATGCGTTTGTCCCCATGGTGCCGATGCCGACGAGCCCGAGGATTTTGGGGTGCTTTGGGCCGACCCATTTGCAGGCGATGGCAGCGGCGGCGGCGCTGCGTATGGCGTAGGTCCAATGCTCGTCGACGATTGCGACCGGAGCGCCGCTCTTCGGGTCCGACAAGACGATGTAGCGCGTGCAATCGAGTCCGCCCACCGTGTTGCGAACGCCGTCGTCATAGTAATTGTAGACCCGCACGCCGGTCGTCGGCACGTCTTTGAGGAACACCGATTTGACGTGCCAATGGTTGTGGAAGCCGTCGGCGACGTCGAGCTTGAAGCTCGGCGGGTTCGAAAGAACGACGCTGTTGCGGGCGTGCATCAAATACACTTGCTCACAGACGTCCATGGCGTCCTTCACGCTCAACAGGTCGAGCGTGTCACGATATGATACGAAGAGAACGTCCCGTTCGCTGGTCACGTGCGGACTCCCGCCGGCAGGTTATTGATCAGAGATAAAATCAAAGTGCTGGCCGGCCGGCGCGTAAATCTCGAACAGTTCGAGAATGCCGGTGCCGAGGTTGCTCAGCGAATGCTTCATCCCGGCCGGAATGTATATGACATCATCCTCGCGGATGACGAAGGTATCCCCCTCAACCGTCAGTGTGCCTTCGCCGCGCTTGACGATATAGACGTTGTCGGCGCGCGTATGGTGGTGAACCTTGCCGCGCGGGCCTCCCGGCACCAGGCGGTTGAGATGCACATCAACTTTTTCGGTCCCGAGGGTCTTATTGATCAATTTGATCTGCTCTCCGCGCCCTGGTTCCATGGGATTGGTCGGACATTCCCGAAGATGCAGGATCTTGAACAACGACGCCTCCTCTGCGGCGCATCTGCGCCGCGCCTTGCCGGCCATAAAACCGCGTGCGATATCGGCGACCGTAATCGGCGCTGCGTCCGGACTCAAGTTGCACCGACCGCCGCGGGCAACAGAGCTGCCATGAATTCGACAGCAAGGAATTCGCCTGCCATGACTATGGCTGCCGTGCGTTGGTGTCTTACGCGGCCTTCGCCGCAATGAGCCGCGCCAATGCCATCGCCCGCGCTTATGCCTATTTCGATGACGGTCGTTTCCTCGCCGACCTGACGCGCCGAGTAGCTATTCCAAGCACAAGCCAGGAGCCTGCGCGCGCCAGTGCGCTTCGGACCTACCTCACCGACGAGATGGTACCAACGCTGACGCGGCTCGGATTCTCATGCCGGGTTTTCGAAAACCCGCACGGGCCGCCGATCATGGTCGCCGAACGCACAGAAAATCCTGCCTTCGTGACCGTGCTGGTCTACGGGCATGGCGATACCATTCGTGGCTTCGACGACCTGTGGCGGACAGGACTGTCGCCGTGGCGGATCGTCGTCGAGGGTGACCGCATCTACGGCCGAGGCACAGCAGATAACAAAGGCCAGCACAGCGTTAACATCGGAGGCCTTGCGGCGGTGCTCGCCGAGCGCGGCGCGCTCGGCTTCAACTGCAAGTTTCTCATCGAGATGGGCGAGGAGGTTGGCTCAGACGGCCTGCGAGAATTGTGCGAGCAGCAACAGGCCGGGCCTCTCAAGGCCGATATACTGATCGCGTCGGATGGGCCGCGCATAGCGCCGAAGACGCCAACGATCTTCCTCGGCGCGCGCGGTGGTCATCGGATCGAACTCTTCGTCGATCTGCGCCAAGGCGGTCACCACTCCGGCAATTGGGGCGGGCTCCTCGCCAATCCGGCGATCATTCTCGCGCACGCGCTTGCATCGGTGACTGATGCGCGCGGGGCGATCCGCATTCCTGAATGGCGGCCGCCGCTGCCGCAATCCGTTCGCGATGTTCTTGCCGGGGTCGAAGTTGACGGCGGTGAAGATGGCCCCGTCATCGATCGCGATTGGGGCGAGACGGGTCTGACGCCGGCCGAGCGCGTGTTCGGCTGGAACAGCTTCGAAATTCTTGCCTTCACCGGCGGCACGCCGGAGCGGCCAGTCAACGCCATTCCGGGTTCAGCGCGCGCGTTTTGCCAGCTCCGTTACGTCGTCGGAACCGATGTCGACGACATCATTCCGGCGTTGCGGCGTCACCTCGATCGTCACGGCTTTCACCAAGTCGAAGTGCGCGCGAGCGATGACGGACAATTCTTTGCAAGCCGTCTGGACCCATCCGATCCGTGGGTGACGTGGACCAAGCAATCGATGGAGCGCACCAGCGGGAAGCCGACGACGATTCTCCCAAACCTTGGCGGCTCGCTGCCGAATGATATTTTTGCCGACGTTTTGCGGCTAAAAACGATCTGGGTGCCCCATTCCTATGCGGGCTGTTCGCAGCACGCGCCGAACGAACATTTGCTCGCGCCGATCGCACGCGAAGGATTGGGGCTCATGGCCGGGATCTTCTGGGACCTGGGCGATGCGGAAACGTCGCTGCCGTCGTTCTAAAGCCCAATCGTTCCAGATTGAAACGATTTGTGCTCACCATCATGGATGATGGGCTGCCGGTCGGTCGATGAGGCATCGTTCGCCGGTTAATCATGGCTTAATTCACAAAGAGAATTTTGCAGGCAATTGGGCTTCGCGTCTCAGTTTCTCTTAAGCCTTTTTTTCTCTGGTGATTGTAAGAACGCCTGTGAAGCCCAACCGACGGTGCTTCGGCCGCATTCCACCAGCAAACGTTCATCCGCTTAATGCCGGTTCAAGATCATTTTGAAGATGGAAATTCCGAACCAGCCCAATCCCGATCCCGTGCCGTCGTCGCAGGCGTGCGAGCAGACCCCGGCCGAATCGACATCGCCTGGTCCGACAGAGACCTCCCTGCTGCAGCAGCTTCAGGACGCGAAGAAGAGCCAACAGGACGCGTGCCAGGCGGTCAGCTTTCTCTTTTTCATTCTCAATCAGCTACCGGTCGGGCTGACCGTACAGTCAGATGACGGCGAGGCCCTTTTCGTCAACGAAATGGCCGCGGAACTGTCCGGCCTAGCCGCCGCACCCACTGAGAAAGAAAATACCGGCGCCGGCGGTCCACCGCGTCACGCGGAAATGGCGGCAACGTCGCCGCCTCCCACCATTACGATGTTTGATCGTACAGCCGGTCCGAGCGGCGAATGCACTCTTCTCGAATGCCGCAAGTCAGTTCGCATTCTTGATAAGCCCGTGCTCATATCGACATCATTGGACTTTACGGCGCGCAAGCAGGCCGAGCTCGAACTGTCGAAACGGGCCTATTTTGACGATTTGACTGGTCTACCAAACCGCAGTCTCATCCAGGAGCACGTCGAGCATCTGCTCAGAACACAACCGTCCTCGCGTTTTGCGCTGGCATTCATCGACATCGATAATTTCAAGCACATCAACGACTACTATACGCACGCAATCGGGGACGCTCTTCTTGTCAAGGTTGCGCAGCGAATCGGAAGCCACGTTCGTCCGTCGGATACCTTCGCCCGTATCAGCGGTGACGAATTCCTGCTGGTCTTGAATCCTGTGGGCGAAGGCGACGACCTTGCGATCCTCGTCGACAATCTTCTGCAGCAGCTCAAAGAGCCTTTCCTCATCGAGGGTTTCGAAATCTTCACGTCGGCGTCGATCGGCTTGAGTGTGCATCCGGACCATGGGCTCAGTTATGAGATGCTGAGGCGCGCGGCAGATACCGCCATGTATCGTGTGAAAGAGGGCGCCAAGGGCGGCGCCGCACTTTTCGATTCCGACATGGGACGCGCCATGACGGCACGTATGGCGCAGGAACAGCGATTGCGTTTGGCCGTACGCGACAGCCGTTTTTGCTGCGCTTTTCAGCCCAAAGTCGACATTCGCACCCTGGAGGTGGTCGGTGTCGAAGCGCTGATACGATTGCGTGACGAGGACGGCGTGATTCAAGCGCCCAGCGAATTCATCGGCCTTGCCGTTGACCTCGGACTTATCGATGACCTGACGTATCTGGCACTTCATCAAATCGTGAATTCGATGGATCTGCTTGATGAGGCTTTCGGTCCCGAAACTCCGATCAGCATCAATGTCGCAGCCAAGCAGGCCGGCGATCCCAAATTCATGAGCGCGTTCTGCGAGGAACTCAGCGCCACCAGTTTCGCCAGCCGTTTCATGGTGGAGGTCACTGAAGACGCTTTTTTGGCCAAGAGCCACTTCCAGTTCCATGTTTTGCCGATGTTGCGCGATGTCGGCGCGCGGGTCTCGATCGACGATTTCGGGACCGGCTATTCGTCATTGGCGGCACTTGCGGACATCACCGCCGACGAAATCAAAATCGACCGGTCATTCATCGTGGACATTCACAAGCGGCCACGCAACCAGAGTGTGCTCAAAGCCATTGAGGCGCTTTGCGAAGCGCTCGGGGTCACCGTCATCGCCGAAGGCGTCGAGAGCTTCGAAGAAGTCGCCTATTTGCAGGCTGCGACCAGAATCAAATTTGCTCAAGGATACTACTTCGCAAGGCCATTTTTCCTGGAGGATCTCGGCCGACCCTGTCGCAGCGTAGGCGGGGCGCGGAACGTTTCAATGCCACGAGAACGAACCCAATTACGCGGTCAAAGGCTGACGTCCCGCTAGCGCACGCCGAACGGCCGGGCGGTCGCCGGAACGCGCTCTGGCCTATTAACGTTGCGGGCTGGTCCTGCCATTGTGTGCGTCCGATCCTTCGCCGCCGCCTTGGTGGTGAAACAGGTGTTAATTGATAGTGCTGCGTTAACGAAATTTCCAAGCCCGCCCTGTATATCTCGGCAAAGCAGCGTTTTTCGTGAAACTGTGCATTTTCGGAAGAACGGAGAGCAGCTTGCCGATTCTTGATACGCAGCTTAGGGCTCATATACCGACCCCGAAAACCGGCCACATGGGCCGCGTCATTTCCGTCCGCGGCTCCCACGTCAGCGTAGGGCTTCCCGCAGGGTCGCCGTATAATCTGGAAGAGACGCGTGCGACGGTTGGCAAATTCCTCGGCGTGTCTGTCGGAAAATCTCTTCTTGTCGGCCTGATAACCGACGTGTCCTTACAGGCCGATCCGGTGTTGCGCGATACTGATCATGTCGCGGTGGGAAAATTGGATCTCATTGGCGAAATTCTGGATCGCGGCACTGCATCGGAGCACTTCCGGCGTGGCGTCGCCACCTATCCGGCGATTGGCGATCCAGTCGCGTTCATCGGCTCGCGCGACCTGCGGCTGATTTTTCAGACCTCCGGCTCGCGCATAATCGATGTGGGGCATCTGCACCAGGACAGTGGGATCGCCGCGCGGCTCGATGTCGACGAGATGCTGAGCAAGCATTTTGCCGTGCTTGGCACGACCGGCGTCGGCAAATCGAGCGCCGTTGCACTTATCCTCCAGCAGCTCCTGGACGCTCGGCCAGATTTGCGGTTTTTCGTTCTTGACGTTCATAACGAATACAGCCGCTGTTTTGCGGACCGCGCTCAAATCCTCAACCCGAGCAACGTCAGACTGCCGTTCTGGCTGTTCAATTTCGACGAAATTGTCGACGTGTTATTTGGCGGACGGCCCGGTCTTGAAGAAGAGGTCGATTTCCTGTCGGAAGTCATTCCGCTGGCGAAGTCATCCTACGCGCAACAGTTTGCGTCGAGCCGGCCGAAAGCAAGCGAGCCCTCCAGCGTGCGTTATACGCTCGATATTCCGGTGCCTTATCGCATTGCCGATCTCATTACGTTGCTCGACGCGCGGATGGGCAAGCTGGAAAATCGTTCCTCGCGCATGATCTATCACAAGCTCATCACGCGTATCGAAACGGTCTGCAACGATCCGCGCTACGCCTTCATGTTCGAAAACGCCAATGTCGGCGGCGACACGATGGTGGACATTCTGGCGACGCTGTTTCGCCTGCCCCCTAACGGGCAACCGATGACGATCATGCAGCTCGCCGGATTCCCGTCCGAAGTGGTCGATGCGGTCGTGTCCGTCACCTGCCGGATGGCGTTCGACCTTGGGCTATGGAGTGACGGTGCCGACCCACTGCTGGTCGTCTGCGAAGAGGCGCACCGCTATATGGCGGCCGACCACAGCATCGGCTTTGCGCCCACGCGCCGCGCCATATCGCGCATCGCCAAGGAGGGGCGGAAATACGGTGTGTTCCTCGGTCTGGTCACGCAGCGGCCTGCCGAGCTCGACCCGACGATCCTCTCGCAGTGCAGTACCTTGTTCGCCATGCGTATGACCAACGATCGGGATCAGACGTTGCTGCGCTCGGCCGTCGCCGATACGACGGCTAATCTGCTCGCCTTTCTGCCGTCGCTCGGCACCGGAGAGGCGTTTGCATTCGGCGAAGGCGTCGCGCTGCCGGCGCGACTGAAATTCGAGCAGTTGCCGTCCCATCTGCTGCCAAAAAGTGAAACCATGTCGCTGGCAGAGGGCGGCACGACAACCATGAGAGACAAACAGTTCCTCAGCTGCGTCGTCGAGCGCTGGCGCGGTCGCGTTGCCGCGCAACGAGCGAACCTGGAATCGACTGAGACCGTAAAATCTCCGGCTCTTGCTCCTGTGGAGCCACTGCAGCCGCCTCAGAATCTCGACCCCAATCGTTTCAGGTTGCTCAGAAGGCCGGTAGACGATCAGTTGTAGAACGCCAGCCGGGAAAGAATGGCGGAACCCCCGCGGCGCTGATCCAACTTCGGTCAGCGAGACATCTGCGCGTCCCAAAGCGCAATCGTTTCAGATTGAATCGATTTGCGCTCACCATTTCATTGGTCGAGCACGATCGTTTCGCAAAATCGGCTTCCAGGGGGCCATGCTCTAATCGAGCGGCGCGGTGAAGATCTTGCGGCCGGTGGTCCTCTCGATGTGACGGCCGAAGCGGAATTTAACTTCCGGACCGTCGAGCGGCGGAGTGCGCACTTCGCCGCCCACGGGTTCGACATCGAGCACGATGAATGTGTGGCCCGGAGCGACGACAGCTTCGTCGAACGTCTGTTCGAACGTCTTGAGATCGTCGAACCGGTAGACGCGCTCAACACCGGCACCGCGTGCTATGGCCGCGTAGTCGGCGTGGCGGGCAAACGCAATATCGAGCTCTTCGGTCGAACCATAGCAGCGATTGGCGATTAGAAAATGCTTCAGGTTGGGCAGGTTGAGTTGCCGCTCGACGAACAGCATACCGGGATTCATCACGAACGCCCCGTCGCCGCTGAATGCCCAGACCGGCCGGTCCGGATGGCCGACGGCGATGCCGGCGGCGAACATCGAGGACAGGCTCATCGAGGCGGTCAGATAAAACGCGCGCTCGTTATCGCGCGTGACGTCCCACCACATGCCGGATGAGTGGCCGGCGGAGGTCACCACGAGCGCGTCGGCGGAGCGATCCGCCATGAGCTGCAGACAGGCGCGAAGCTGCATGTTCAGGCCTTTCCGCGCAACACGTCGCGCGTCAGCGCCACCACGACGGGACGGTTGATCACGCTGGCATGGCGCAGCGCCGCGCCAATGGCCGGAAGCTTCCCGGCGCTGTCGATAATGGTGCAGGGCAGATTGATCGATTGCATCATGGGCGAGAGATAAAGGCCATTGGAGACCTGGTATTTAGCGGAGTCGCCGATTTCGCCGCGCAGCGAAATTACAAAGAGCATCGGAATTTCGTAGGTGTAGTTGATCTTGGTGATGGCGTAGACACACGTCATCAAACCCGACGCGCCCATCAGCGCGACCGACGGCAGGCCGCTGAAAAAAGTGCCCGAGCACAGGCCGACCGCGGACTCTTCACGGTTGACCGGAACGTGAAGAAAGCGCCGATCCTTGTCGATTGTCTTGATGAGTTCGGCGATCCAATCGTCGGGAAGGCTCGCGACCAGCTTGACGCCGGCCTCGGCGAGCGCGTCGGCAATGCGTCGGGCGGCATCGGTCTTTTGCGTATTCAAGTCCGTTTTCGAGCTGTGTGCATCCAAGGCGATTTCTCCGCGCGGTGGTAACGCCCAATCGATCACGTGCCCCGAAACACCGCCTTACGCTTGGCGTGGAACGCTTCGACGCCTTCGCGGAAATCGTCGGACTGACGCAGCCGGCTGTAGCAATGACCCTCGAGCTCGATGGCCGCTTCAAGATTAGTGTCTTCGGTTTCGTTGAGCAGCGTCTTGGCGGTGCGCTGCGCGAGCGGTGAAAACGCGCGCAGCTCGTCGACGAGGGCGTCGGTGGTTGCTTCGAGTTTGTCATCGGCAACGCATTCCGTCGCGATGCCCCAATCATAGGCCTGTTTCGCCGCAATGCGTTTCGATCGCATGACGATATCCTTGGTGCGCGTGATCCCGATGATCTTTTGCAGACGCGCCGAACCGCCCGAGCCCGGAATTTGGCCGAGCCGTTGCTCGGGCAGCGCGTAGAGGCAGGTCTCTGAAATGATCCGAAAATCGCAGGCGAGCGAAATCTCGAAGCCGACGCCGAAGCAGTAGCCGCGATTGGCGGCGATGACCGGCTTCGAGCAACGCGCCGGTGCGGCGATGTTCCAGGCAAGCTTCGAGACATGTTCAGGCGACGCTTCAAGAAAGCCCCGGATATTGCCCCCGCTGGAAAAGTGTTCGCCCTCTGCTCGCAGCACGATCACGCGAACCCGAGCATCGTCGTCGAGCGCCTCGAATACCAGGCGGAGCTGATCGCGCTCGAGCATTTCGATAACATTCAAGGGCGGCCGGTCGAGCACCACATCGGCGCGCTGGCGTGCGACGTCAATCTCCACGCGAAAGCCGTCGAGCTGCTGCAAACGCGGGTCGGAAAATGGGCTCATGCGGCCGTTCCTTGCTGAGGCGAAGCGGGAGAGTGTGGTTCGATTTCATACTCGCCAGCAGCGAGTTTGCGGCGAAGCAGCTTTCCAACCGGGGATTTTGGAATCGCCGCGACGAAGCAGAAGATATAGCAGCATAGATCAGTCGCACGCCGCCATCGACAATCGCGAGTGCGGCCGGATCGCGGCGCAGCACCGGCGATAAAGCTTGGGCCAAGGTCAAGCATGCAAAGGAGACCGCCGGGATCGCACGTTGTCTATTGATCCCGAGCGTCATGATAGGCTTTTGCCGGGCGTCGACAAAGCGGCAGCGCTGCTGCCTCGTAGACGTACGGCCGGATTTGCGGCGCGACGACAGTAGGTCGATTATGCCGCACCGCGTGCGGATGCGATGAACTTAACGGCGTGTCGGGAACAACGCGGCCGGGAAATCTGCAGCGGAACGCGGCCTCCTCTCGCGCGGCCGATAGTCCGGATGCGGATTGGGATCGGGCTCGACCGCTTTGCGATAGAGATGCCAGGTCGCATGGCCCAGAACGGGCATCACCACCGTCAATCCCAGAAAGAACGGAATCGAACCGATCACCAGCAGGACCGCGACGATGAAGCCCCATAGCGCCATGGTCACGGGATTGGCGGCGACGACGCGGATCGAGGTCAGGAGGGCAACCGCCGCGCCAACGTCGCGGTCAAGCAAGAGCGGAAACGAAACTGCGCTGATCGTGAGCACGAGAGCGGCGAACAGAAAGCCGACACCCGTTCCAACGACGATGAGCGTCCATCCGGCTGATGTGGTGAACACGTCGTCGAGGAATGCATGGATGGACGACGGCGCGCCGTAGCCGAAATTGGCGATGTAGATCGCCTGCGCAACCGCGAGCCACAACAAAAAGATACCTGTCAGCAACAGACCGAGCGCCACGATGGCGCCAAGTGAAGGCGAATGCAGCACGTCGAAGGCGTGACTTGATGAACTATCGAGCCCGGCTTCGCGGCGGCGGCTCAATTCGTAGAGGCCAATCGCGGCGAGCGGCCCGACGAGCGCAAAACCAGCCGCGACCGGAAACGCCAGCGGTAAAGTCGATTCACCCAGCATCAAGCCGATCATCAGGATGCCGAGCAGCGGATAAATCACGCAGAGAAAGACGGCGTGACTCGGCATCGCAACAAAATCATCGACGCCTTGCGCAAGCGATCGGAAAAGATCAGACGGCGTGATCGTACGAATCGCAGGGCGTACGGGGCTCGCGCTCGCGCCGACCAGGATGTGTGAAGCAGCCATGGCGCATCTCCCTGAAACGATTGTTCCGGGTCGCGTCCGCGGCCGGGGCCGCAAGGCGCCCGAGGTTCTAGATGAACGCCATTATGACAGCAGCCACAGGGCGATGCTACGCATCAACGCCGTATTCGCATGGATTGCATCTTCACAATGCAGTGTGGCGGATGAGCGTTGCGGTGCAGCGGAAATCGGCTGTTGCCGCGCACAACAAACTGTCCCTGCGGGTAATAACCGATAGTCGTTTTTTATTGATGCTTACAATTGAGCGGATTATCGCGGCGGCTGACAAAATCGCAGCGCAAAATGAAAAGGCCCCTGTCGGGGCCTTTTCGCTGGCGCGAGTTCGAGCCTCAGCGATGCCAGTGCTCATGATGCTCCCATCTGTGTCGATGCCACCCTGGGTGACCCCAAACGAAGCCGGGTCCGTTGTAGTAGTCGTAGTAGTGACCATAGGGATAGGCGTAATGGCCGTAATAGTAGGGGCCGCCGAATTGAACGCCCACGCCCCCGGGGCCGGCATAAAAGCCAATTTGAGCCATCGCCGGCACTGCGGTGAGGCAGGTCGCCGCAACTGCAATCCCCAGTGCGAGTTTCTTCATGAGGACCTCCTTGTTTTCGCTCTTTGGGAAAACGCGTGGAGGGAGGTGGTGTTCCCGCAGCAGTTTGTGCCGCCGAAAGCTCCCGACGCACTTTGCTGCGACAAATAAAGTCGTTCAGATACAAATTTTGATGGAACACCGCGATTATTCGGCGGCGACCTGCAGTTCCTCTGACTCCAAGGCGTGTGCGGGTTTGCCGCCGCGCAACCAGGTCTGGAAACGGTCAAGATAAAGATAGACCACCGGTGTGGTGAACAGTGTCAGCAACTGACTGAGGGCAAGGCCGCCAACCATGGCGTAACCGAGCGGCTGGCGCAATTCCGATCCCGATCCGTTTCCAAACATCAGGGGCAGTCCGCTCAGCAATGCCGTCATCGTCGTCATTGTGATCGGTCGGAATCGCAGCAGGCATGCTTGCCGTACCGCCTCGATCGGCGGCAGCCCGGCGCGCTCACGGCTGATCGCGAAGTCGACCAGCATGATGCCGTTCTTTTTGACAATACCGATCAGCAGGATGATGCCGATGATGCCGATCACCGAGAGATCGAATCCGCCGGCCCACAGCGCCAGCAGTGCGCCGACGCCGGCTGACGGCAGCGTCGACAGGATCGTCAGCGGGTGGATGTAACTTTCGTAGAGTACGCCAAGGATGACGTAGACGACGACAAGGGCGGCCGCGATCAGGATCGGCTCATTCGCCAGCGCGGCCTGGAACGCCTGGGCGTTGCCCTGGAAGCTGGTGATCAGTGAGGAGGGCAGGCCGATCTCGTCCGACGCCTTCTGAATGGCATCTACCGCCTGGCCGAGCGCCACGCCGGGTGGCAGATTGAATGTCAGTGTCACCGCCGGAAACTGCCCCGAGTGAGAAACCAGCAGCGAGCCGATGTGGTTCGTGTCGACGCTCACGAGGGTGGAGAGCGGAACGAGTTGTCCGTTGGACGGCGCCTTGATGTAGATTTGATCGAACGCCTGCAACTTTCCCTGCAGTTCCGGCAGCACTCCAAGCACCACGTAATAGGAATTGTTGGTGAAGTATTGAGTGACCTGGGCCTGGCCGAAGGCATCGTTGATCGTGGCGTCGATGAGTTGTGGCTGAATACCGAAGCGGGCTGCGGCGTCTCGATTGATGGTGACGGTGAGCCGCGGTGCATTGTTCTGCGCATCGCTGGCGACATCGGCTAGTTCAGGAAGCTGTTTAAGCTTCGCGATCAGGCGGGGCGCCCAGGTATTCAATTCGCGTAAATCGGGATCCTGCAAAACGTATTGAAACTGACCGCGCGCAATGCGGCCGCCAACGGTGATGTCCTGCGCCGGTTGCAGGAACAACCTGACCCCTTCGACCTTGGCAAGTTGAGGACGCAACCGATTGACGATTTGCAAGGCAGTGGCTTTGCGATCGTCACGCGGCTTCAAACCGATAATGAAACGGCCGGTATTTTGCGTGTTCCCGTAGCTGGGGCCGAAGAATGATCCGAAGTCGGCGACGTCCGGATCGCGAGCAATCACGGCTGAGAGCTCGCGCTGAATTTCCCGCATTTTCTGCGGCGACACGTCCTGGCCCGCTTCCGAAATGCCCATGATCATCCCAATGTCCTGCGTCGGGAAAAACCCTTTGGGAATGAACACGAATAAAACAGCCGTGGTGCAGACTGTCGCCAGGAATACCATCAGTGTCGGAAATTGATGGTGCAACACCAGGTCGAGGCCGCGGCGATAACCGTCGAGCAACGAGTTGAAGCCCCATTCTATGGCGCGATAGAGACGCCCATGCTCACGATCATGCTCGCTGACCAGGAAGCGCGAGCACAACATCGGCGTCAAGGTCAACGATACCACAACCGACACGACGATCGCCGAGGTGACGGTGATGGCGAACTCATGAAACAGCCGCCCGACGACGCCACCCATCAACAACAGTGGGATGAAAACGGCGATGAGCGAGACGCTGATCGATACGACGGTGAATCCGATCTCCTTGGACCCTTTGATCGCCGATTGCATCGGCGTGGTGCCCGCCTCGAGGTGGCGAAAGATGTTTTCCACGACCACGATGGCGTCGTCGACCACGAAGCCGACGGCGATGGTCAAAGCCATCAGCGACAGATTGTCGAGACTGAAACCTCCCAAGTAGATGATTGCCGTGGCGCCGAGCAGGGACAATGGCACGGCTGCGCCGGGGATGAGAGTCGCGTGTATGCTGCGCAGAAACAACAGGATCACGAGGACGACCAGCACACACGACAGCGCAAGTGTGAACTCGACGTCCCTGACAGAGGCGCGAATAGTCTGCGTGCGGTCGACGATGGTGCTCAAATGAATGCCGGGCGGGATGAGCGAGTGGAGTCGCGACAAGGCGGACTTGATGTTGTCGACCGTGTCGATCACGTTCGCGCCTGGCTGCTTGAAGATGAGCAGCATCACCGCCGTCTTGTCGCGATGGAGCGCACCGAGGGTGATGTCCTGCGGGCCGTCGACCGCCTGGCCGACGTCGCGTACGCGAACGGGCGCGCCGTTGCGATAGGCGATGATGACGTCGTTGTAAGGATTTGCCGTGGTCAGCTGATCATTCGCTGCGATGGTGAAACTCTGATCGCGGCCCAACAGGTTGCCCTTCGGCGCATCTGTTGTGGCGTTGGCCAGCGCGCTGCGCACATCTTCGAACGTCAGGCCGCGGGATGTCAGCTTGGCCGGATCGACCTGAACGCGAATAGCGGGTCTTTGCTGGCCGCCAATCTGGACCTGCGCCACGCCGGAAACCTGGGAGATTTGCTGGGCAACGACGTTCTCGGCGAAATCGTCGACCTTGGGCAGCGGAAGAGTGTCTGAGGTTGCGGCCACAATCAGGATCGGCGAATCCGCAGGATTCACTTTCTTATAGGTCGGCGGCGAGCTGAGGTTCTTCGGCAGTTGCGGACCTGCGGCAGTGATCGCGGCCTGCACATCCTGGGCGGCGCCGTCAATATTGCGGTTGAGATCGAACTGCAGCGTGATCACGGTCGAGCCGAGCGAGCTCACCGAGCTCATTTGGCTTACGCCGGCGATCTGCCCGAACTGGCGCTCAAGGGGCGTAGCGACGGTGGCGCTCATTGTCTCCGGACTGGCGCCGGGCAGTGTTGCGGTGACGTTGATGGTCGGAAAATCGACCTGCGGCAGCGGAGCGATCGGAAGGAGCGGAAACGCCACCATCCCAACCAACGCAAGGGCCGCCATCAACAGCGACGTGGCAATGGGCCGGCGGATGAAGATTTCCGAGACGTTCATCCCGTCTTATCCGTTTGCTGTCGACTTTGGGTTCGAATCTGGACCCGCATGCCGTTATCCAGGCGAGATTGCCCGTTCACGACCACGCGCTCGCCGGTAGCAAGGCCTTTGGCGGCGATCGCCGTCGTGTCGTCGACGGTCTGTGCGTCGACGGGGCGCTGCTCGACGGTGTTATCCGGCTTGACGACCCATACGTACAAACCATCGGGACCGCGTTGCAAGGCGACCGGCGGAATTGTCACCGCGTCCTTGCGAGTGGTGATCAAAATACGGATGCGCACGAACTCGCCGGGCCACAGCCTCTCGTTATCGTTGGGAAACTCGGCCTTGAGCTGAATCGTGCTGGTGCTTTGGTCGATCTGATTGTTGATGAGCAGAAGCCGGCCTTGCGCCAGCTGCTCCTTGTTGTTTTGGTCGAACGCAAGCACCGAGACGGGGCCGTGCAGCATCGACTCGCGCACTGGTCCGAGGTTGTTCTGTGGCAGTGTGAACACCACCACGCACGGCTTGACCTGGGTCAGCACCGTGAGGGGATTGATGTCGGCGGTATGGATGATGTTGCCAATATCGACTTGGCGGAAGCCGACCACACCATCGATCGGTGCCGAGATGGTGGCGTAATTGAGCTGTGTCTGTGCTGCCTCGATCGCGGCTTGATCGGCGGCGATTGCCGCCTTGGATTGATCGACCTTAGCCTGCTGGGCGTCGACGTTCTGCTGCGTCTCGAAGTGTGTTTTCGCCAGACTCGTATACCGCGCCAAGTCTTTCTCGGCGTCGATCAACTGGGCCTGATCCTGGCTCTTCTTGGCTACGGCCTGGTCAAGCGCCGCTTTGAACGGGGCCGGGTCGATCTGGGCCAGAACATCACCCTTGCGGACCTCCTGGCCCTGCCGGAAGTCGACGGAGACGATTTGGCCGTTGACCTGGGCCCGGATCGCCACCGTGTTGAGCGCCTGTACAGTGCCGAGCGCTTCGTAATAGATCGGGACGTCCTGCAGGGCCGCTTGGGTTATGGTGACCGGAGTTGGTGGTGGCACGGCGGCCGCCTTGGCCGGCTTATCGTGCCGCCAAATGACCACCGTAAATACGACGGCCGCCGCTGCGAGACCCGCAGCGGCAAAAAAGGTCAACCGCGCCTTTCGTCCGGCCTTCGGCGTATTCATCGCTTCAAACCCGCTCCGTGCTCCCGCTCGCTAACAACCATGCTCCCCCTTTTGGGAGTTACTCCAATGTATCGGTGCGTTCAGCGCAAGGCCCGTTAAAGTTAGGTAAGGTGATCGTAAGCCATTGCTGTTAACGATAGCGGATTAACGACGCTGTATGAAATCCGCGCTGTTTATTCTGCCCGCGCTTGATCCTAGAGCCTACTTGGTGCCGAGTAACAGCCCAATCGCGGCGCGGGGGTAGACTCGGCTCGTGGCAATTCAGCCCAAATTCGATGGTCTAGCGGTCGTCATGCGTGCCTTCGAAGGCGGCGGCGCGCAGCGCGATATGGTGCTGCTCTGTAACGCCCTTGCCGCAAAGGGTGTGCCGGTCACCGTTTTGGCGTTGCAGGCAGAAGGTCCGCTCCGCGCCTTGCTCGATCCTAAAATTCCCGTAATCGAGGTTCCGGGACAAAAACTGCGATATGCGATCCCCGGCCTTCGCCACACCATCGGTGCCATGGCACCCGCCATCGTCGTTAGCTCGGAAGCCAACCTCAATCTCTGTACGCTGGTCGCGGTGCGCATGCTCGCCCGGCGGCGCCAACCGAAGCTCGTGCTGCGAGAGGTCGGCAGTCCGTCGATCGCGCAAGTGCACGATCCCTATCGCCAGAACCGTATCGCTTACCGCATTCTTCGCCGGCTTTACCGTTATGCGGACGTCGTTCTCGCGCTCACCGACGGCGCGCGACGCGATCTGACGCGGAATTTTTCAGTTCCGGTAGAGAAAATTGCCGTCATGCACACCAACGCTGTGATTCCGCCCGAGACGGTGAAACTGCTCGCGCAGTGGGATGGCGAAGCCGGCCGCGACAATGATCTGATCGTGTGCGTCGGGCGGCTCTCGCCGGAAAAGGATCACCGCACACTGCTGCGCGCGATGAGCTTGTTGCGGAAGGATCGTCCGTGGCGTCTCGCGATCGTTGGCGCGGGACCGGAACGTGCTGGGCTCGAAGCCTTCGCGCGCGACAACGGTATAGGAGATCGCACGATCTTCACGGGTCACGTCGCCGATCCTTTCGCCTGGATGATGCGGGCACGTGTTGCGGTCTGCTCCTCGATCTATGAAGGCCTTTGCAACGCGATCATCGAGTCGCTTGCTTGCGGCACGCCGGTCGTGTCGACCAACTGCCCTTACGGGCCCGCGGAGATTTTGCAGGACGGGCGCTTCGGGACGCTCGTGCCGGTCGGCGATGCCGCGGCGATGGTTGCGGCGGTCGAGGCGGCGCTCGATCGTGCTCCGGATCGGCGAGCATTGATGGCACGCGGCCTCGACTATTCGGCCGCGCGTGCTGCGGAACGATTTATCGAGATCGTTGCAGAGTTGCAGTCCGGGGCGCTTGTCGCCGCAGCCCCTCTCACTATGGCGAGCGCGTCATGAATTCCTCGGTCCTTCAGCCGCTTCTTGAAGGCATCCTGCGCAAGGCTGCGCGTCACCATCGTTCCAAGCCATTCGCGATGCGCAATGCTGCGCCGCTGGTGAGCTTCACATTTGATGACGTTCCCGACTCGGCGTTCAAGAATGGCGCCGCCGTTCTCGAAAGCTTCGGCGTACGCGGCACCTTTTTTGTCGCCGGCGGCATCTGCGGAACCGCGGATACCGATTGGCGCCTGATCGGTGAGGATCAGGTTCGCGCGCTGCACGATCGTGGTCATGAGATCGGTTGCCACACATTCTCGCATGTACCGGTCGAACGGCTCGATGCGCAAACGATGGACCAAGAGTGCCGGAGTAACCAGGCATTCATGCATCGCTTGCGCGCGGACCTCGCGCTGACCAATTTCTGCTACCCGTTTGGCCGAGTGTCACTGCCGCGCAAGCTGCAGCTGCAAAAACGCTTCGATAGCTGTCGTGGAGTGTACGAAGGGATCAATGCCGGTACCGTCGATCTCGGCATGCTCAAAGTGATCGAGCTCTATGATCGGACGCTCACGCCGGACAAGCTGCGACGTGCCTTGCGTGAAACCCGAGAGCGCAACGGCTGGCTCGTTTTCTATACGCATGATGTCGCCGACAAGCCGAGCTGGATTGGTGCTTCGCCGAAATTGCTGCGAGAGACGGTTGCGGCAATCCAGGCTGCGGGCTTGCCGTGCCTGCCGATCCGCGAGGCGCTCACGGCGATCGGATATTCATCCAAAGTGATAGCTGAAGAAAATCGCCTAGTGACGGCGCGGTGATCGCGTTGCCATGAAGATGCGAAATATCTTGGGCAACTCGACAAGATAGCGGCGCCACAAACGGCCCGGTTCCCGGATCAGCCGATAGGCCCATTCCAGACTGAGCTTCTGCAGCCAAAGCGGAGCGCGAACGCTCGACCCTGTCAGGAAATCGATCGAGGCGCCAACACAGAGCGCAATTCCGGATTTACAGCCTAGTTTGCCAAGTTCCTGTGCGATCAATTCCTGCGCCGGGCAGCCGACGCACAACAACAGGATATCCCAAGCGCGGTCCATGCAGGAGAGTGCCACCGCACGGCGCAGATCGGCGTCATGCGCGAGTCCGCCCGGTGCCGGCATCACCTCAAACGTCAAGTCGGGATAGGCCGCTGCGTAACGCTGCTTCGGTGGTGGCCGGGGGGCCGACGATCAGCAGCCGCGGCGCGCGTGCAGGATCGACAATATTCAGCGTGCCGAACAGCGCCGGCACGAGATCGCTGCCGGTTACGAGCGGCAACGCTAGGCCATCGAGTTTCGCCAGGTTGCGCAAGATACGGCTGTCGCATAGCGATAACCAAGCGTGGCGGTAAACGGGAACAAGCCGCGCCGGCTCGTCATACACCGTCACAACATGGTGGGCATTTGGCGTGACCACGTAGCGATAAGGCGCGCCGCAGTCGCCGATAATGAGGCGTACGACTTCCTGCTGCGATAAAAGGCAGAAGCGCAACCCCAGGAACTCGGCATGAGGCATTTGTTGCGAACTCATGTCCGCCTCGGCCTCCTGGAGCGTGTGGTTGAGCGGGCTCATGTGCTAACGCGCCGTCATGCTTTCGCCGGCGGCCTCGGGCATCGTCGCGCTCAACAGGCCAAAGCGATGGATCGTGAAACCACCGAATACCACAAAGACGAAAGCGTCGAAAACGAGAGGAGCGGAGCTGCCCGGAAATATCTTGGCGGTTTCGTGCGCACCGAACATGAACAGAATCGCCAGCACTGGCATGATCGCGAGCGCGGCGAAATCGATCGGCAGGCGGTACCAGCGGCGGCCGAGCGCCATGAAGGCAAGGCAGGAGAGAATCCACGACACCATCGAGGACATGGCGGCGCCGTAGGCGCCGTAGCCTGGAACAAGCAGCAGCGAAAGGCCTGTCGAGACGGCGAGGAACAGCAGCGAAACCACGAGCTCGAGATAGCTCGCTTTGGTAAAGTAGATCACCTGCGCAAAGTAGAAGTTGCGCATGGTCATGAATGCGAACGAGATCGCGAAGACTGGAATGAGGTCCTGCATCGGTGCGATGAAATCCGGCTTCAGCACCGCGCGCAGGACAAGTTCGCCGAACACAATGAAGAACGCCGCGCCGAACACCGCCGCGGCAAGACAAGCGTTGAAAGCCTTCTGCAGGGTGACGTTGGCGGCCGTCAAATTTCCTTCGTTGGAATACTGTTTGGCGACCGTACCAACGACAGGATATCGCCTCGCCCAGCACCGTGAAACTTTGCTTCAGCACGTCGGCCGCGACGCCGTAGGGGCCCAGGGTCGCGGCACCCAGATAGTGAGCCAGCACCAGGCGGTCGATGCTCTGACCGACTGCGCTGATGCCGAACGACAGAAGCAGAGGCCAGCCATAGGTGACGATGTGGAGCGAAGCGGCACGCGTGCCGTGCGAAAAATTGACCCAGGAAAAGGTTGCGAGAGCCGGCGTTGCGGCGACCACATGGGCCGCAGCTATGGCGAAAGCAAGTCCTTGCGCTCCGCCGCCGAGCCATAGACTTGCACTGCCAAACGCCACGGTCAGCGTAGCGCGCAAAATCATCGAGAGAGCCGCGCCGCGGACATTAAGGAGCGTGCGGGCCACTTCGAACGCGGCTTCGTAGGTGGTGATCGCGCACACCAGCGCGAAAACCGCGAGCAGAAAACTAGGCTCGAACAATCCGGATACGCACAAGCTCGCAAGCACGAGCGCAACTAAGGCCAAACCGCCGCCGAGAAGCGGCGCCAGTGAGGCGACGTATTCGCCAAAGCGTTGTGGATGGTAAACGCCGAAATATGCGAAGCGCATCCACTGCGCGCCGAATCCGTAAACGATCAGAGACCAGGCGAAAATCAGGACGTAATGGCCA
The DNA here is from genome assembly GCA_963759705.1 of uncultured Alphaproteobacteria bacterium. GTDB lineage: Bacteria > Pseudomonadota > Alphaproteobacteria > Rhizobiales > Xanthobacteraceae > BOG-931. The sequence goes on along the minus strand of CAVXAK010000017.1, from coordinate 170,153 downwards.
TATTCGGCGGGACCGGCCAAGCGCGAAAAAATGGCGACGGCTAGAAGGTTCCCGGCCGCCGAGATTGCGCGCGCAATCAGATAGAGCAGGCCCGACGTATTAAGCATCCCGCGTGATAAGTCATTGCTGAGTTGAAAAGAAGTGGCTGGGCTGGCTTTCACTGGGTATCGTTAAGTCGCTTCCAGAAAACGAAAGAACATGTAAGCGGCGTCGAGTAAGAAGTATGCGCATCCTTCAGATCCTTCATGACGACGAACGCGGCGGCGTGCAGACGATCGCCGCCATGATCGAAGAGGGATTGTTGCCGCGCCACATCGTGTTTGAAACCGTTTATCTGTATCCGCGGCACGGCTACCCGACGTTGTTGAAACTGTTTGCCGTAGCTCGTATGGCACGGCGTATCGGGCGCGGCGATTTCGATGCACTGATCGCGTATCAGTCTACGGCTTCGATTCTCGTCGGCGTGGTGGGCTGGCTCCGCGGCTGCCGGTTGCGTATTGTTCATCAGACCTGCACGCCCGCCGAAATGCCGATGCTGCTTCGATGGATCGACAGGATCGTCGGCGTCCTCGGCCTCTACAGCGTGAACGTCGCCAACAGCGCGGCGACCTGGTGCGAATTCGCGCGCTATCCGGCGCGGTATCGCCGCTCGATGATCATCATCGAACATGGCCTCGATGCTCCGGCTCCCTCCCATATGCGCGAAGAAGCGCGCCGCCGGTTCAATCTGCCGGCGTCGCAGCCGATCCTGTTGAATGTCGGCCGACTGACGGAGCAGAAGAATCAGGACGTGCTCATTCGTGCGCTTGCGTGCTTGCCGCAAGCTCACTTGGCGCTCGCGGGCGGCGGTCCGAAGGACAAGCCGTTTCGTTCGCTCGCCGCCACGCTCGGCCTGAACAGCCGATTGCATATGCTCGGGGCGGTCCCGGCCGCCGACATTGCCGATCTCTATATCGCCGCCGACTTGTTCGTTTTTCCGTCGACGTGGGAAACGTTCGGACTCGCGGCCGTAGAGGCCGCCATGGTGGGGATGCCGATCGTCGCTGCCGATCTCGCGGTGTTGCGTGAGGTCTTGCATGTCGACGGTGCAGAGCCGGTCGACTACGTCGCGCCGGGCGACGTTGAGGGTTGGATCGGCGCCATCCGTTCGGCTCTTGCAACTCCGCCGTCGCCGCGGGTCGTGGCGACGTTCGCTCGCGCCATGCGCCGAAAATATTCGCGGGAAGGGATGATCGAGAGTTACATCGCCCTCCTCGAGGGACAAGCTCGCCTCGGTCAGAAAGAGCGGCGCCGGACCGATTTGCAGACAGCCGCGAAGCAGGCGCAGCCGTGATGCTGGTCCGATGGTTTGCGGCTGTGGCAATCGTAGCGTGGGCGTTGGTTGCTTCGCTCGCCGTTGCTGAAGCCGACGGGCCATTATTCAAGCGCGGCGCGACGCTTGTTGAGTTCTTCGAGTTTCCTAAAACGATCGGCGAAGGCCCGGCGAAGACTTACGCCGATCCGGCCTATCCGCGCGCTCGACAGGCGCTGTCGCTGTTCGATTTCGACGAGTTGCGTCGCGTCGGCTTCGACCACATGCGTCTGCCCCTCGATCTCGGCCCGATGATGCAGGGCAACGAGCAGCAGCGCCGAGCGATCGTCGACGACCTCGTCGCGGTCATTGGGCAAATTCACCGGCACGGTCTTGCCGTGCTGGTGACGCTGTTTCCGCCATCGCTGCAACACGAATTGCCCGAGACCTATCTCGACGGCGTTGATGGCCCGAAATTCCGCGCTTATTCAGCGATGGTCTATCGGGTCGCCGCGGCGCTTGCTAACGTCCATACGGGACTCCTCGCGCTCGAGCCGATGAACGAGCCGCAATCGGCCTGTCGCGTTCGGTTCGGCACTGATTGGACGACCTATCAGCAAATCATGGTTGATCGCATCCGCCGCATCGCGCCGGATATGCCGCTTTTCCTCACCGGCGGTTGCTGGTCGAATATCGAGGGCATCGTTCGTCTCGATACCGATCTGTTGCGCGACCGGCGAAACTTCGTGAGCGTGCATTTCTACTATCCGTTCTTGTTCACGCATCAGAGCGCGACGTGGACGATCCCGTATCTCGCCGGCACCATTGGGGTGCCGTACCCGGCGTCGACCGGCAGTCTCGACGAGACGTTGTCGTTGACGCGCGAACATTTCAAAACCGTCGAACTCAAGCCCGGCGTCGATCGCGACGCGGCGGAGCAGAAGGCGGAGGCGGAAATCCGCCGCTATTTTCGCGAAGCGCAAGGCCCGGCCCAAGTCGAGGAATGGATGAACCAAGTGGCCGATTGGCAGCAGCGCGAACGGGTCGATTCCGACCGCATCGTGTTCACCGAATTCGGCGCCATGAAACAGACCGTCGATGGCGTTGAGATCGATCGCCCGTCTCGCGCCCGCTGGCTGCGCGACACCTCGTCGGCGATCGAAAGCCACGGTTGGGGCTGGACCGCGTATGTTCTACGCGACGATCCGTTCGGCCTCTACGTGCGCGAAAGTGATCGCAATCCCGATCCGCAGCTCTTGCACGCGTTGGGACTCGGCATGTCCAAGAATGGCTCGGACAGCGAGCGGCAATTTGGTCGCTGAAGATCCGGACGCCGGCTTATCTCATACGGTAAGGCGCGTGACCGAGAGATAACGAAGTCCAAAGGCCGCTATCATGAACATGAACCACGTTTCGCCGACCTGCTGCAGAATCGAGCTCTCGAAGCACGAGGCGTAAATCCCGTAAAGACAGGATCGCAGAAAAAGCATCTGCAGCGGTCCTATCGGACCGTCGTGCGGTAACCGATAAAAGTCTGCCACGGGCGCGACAACAAACCAAAGGATCGCCAAGGCCAGGCCGGGCACGCCGATTGTCACCGCGAGATTGAGATAGGCATTGTGGGCGTCGGTCGCGGCGTTGGCCCAATTCGCATTTCCGGCGAGTCCGAAGACGACCTGCTCGGTGCCCCAGAATGCCGAAAAGCCATAGCCCGTGATCGGGCGCGCTGCGATCGATTGCAGCGCGAGCTGCCAAATGTCGGTGCGTCCGGTGAAGCTGGCGTCAGGGATAACCATCTCGACAAGTCTGCGCACCGGCTCAAAAGCGACCGTGCCGACGGAAAACAGATTGAACGTCGCGAGAATGACGACGACGAGCGTGATGCCGACGGCTGGCCGGCGGCTGCAGCCGATGACTGTCGACAGGATGAAAATGAGCGGCAAAACCGCGATCGCGGTCTTGGATTGCGAGAATGCGAGAAACACCGCCGCGAGAATGACGATGGCGCTACCGAGCACCAGACTGCGCACACGCGCCACGAATAATCCGATGAAGATGAAGATGACCATTGCGGCGCCGGCTTGATTCTTATGCGGAAAAACGCCACGCCAGTTCCCGGCGTGCTCGGGTTCCAGAAAGTCCGTCGCTTGGTGAATCGAAAGCTGCGGCGCGAGAATGAGTCCGAGATAGCACGCGGCGAGCACGATGAGCACGACCGCGGCCATAAGGTCGCTGAAGTGACGGAGATTCTTCGGCAGCAGCAGAACCATGCCGGCGATGCTCATAACCACGAGCGTGAAGGCGAGCCGCCGGGCGGCGAGCGACGGATCCCAGGAGGTGATAACGGAGAGGACGCACCAGGCCAGCGTCGCGATCAAAGCCGGCCGTAGCAACAGCACGACTCGACGCGGTTCGTGGCAGTAGGTCCATGCTGCCAGCGCCAGGAACAACGCCGAAAAGCCGATCTGGTTGGCGCGGTCACCGGCATCGGCGAGTTCCGGCGGCGGTTCGGCCAGGCTTTGGAACGGATGAAATGAAATCCAGAACGACAAAAAAACAGCGATGAAAAGGACGCTGCGAATGAGGGTGCCGACATCGACGGTGGGTTGAACCGCGGGCCCCAGGGAAGAGACGGCATCGACCCTTGCCACGACGTCAGGCCGCCTCGACACCGGTCAGAACCGTGCCGCGGATCTTGCGCGCGTCGAGACCCAGCCGGGCAATGAATTGTCTAATGACGGCCTCATCCTGATCGTCGGCTCTGACGACCACCACGATGTGGTCGACAAGTCCGGCAAAGAAACAAGTGCTCGGATCGCCGCCTTCATCCATCGCGGCGACGATCACCATATCGAAACGTTTCGTCTGATCGAAAGCCCGTCTCACGTCTTCGTCGCTGATCTTGCGGTCGCGGCGGCTGGTCGGCGAAACGAACGGCAGAACATTGATGTTGGTGTCACGATCGCGGATGACCACGTCGGAAAGCTCACGCCGACCGACCGCGACATCGACCAAGCCTGCTTCGCTTTGATCGGCGTCGATTGCCGAAAGTGTTCGACGTCCCAGGTCCGCATCGATCAGCAGCACTCGCAGCGTTGCGGCAGCTGCGGCGGCGAGCGGCAATGCGACGGCCGCGGCGCCATCGTCGTCGTCGGGCGCGACGACAAGTACGCTCGGATTACCGCGTTCGCCGCGGCTCGCGCGCACCGCCTCGTACACTTTGCGGATTTCCCTAGCGAAACGCGATCGCGGATCCTCCATCTCTTCGAGGCCAAACGAAATATCGACGTCCGGCAGTGCGGCGAGCACCGGAAGGGGCGAGCTCGGTGATGGCGCAACGGCTGATCCAAGAAGCCCAGCAACTCTGTTCCACTTGCTGCCGGAGATTATGGTTGCGCGTCGCCGACTGTCCAATTCATCCTCCGGTGCTCGCATTAGGACGATGCCGACGCCGGAGGCGAGACCCAGAATAAGCGCGGCCGCCGCGACGATGGCGTTCGATGGTGGCCAGCTTCGGCGTTGCGGCAGGTCCGCTTTTGAGATGACCCGGATGTTCTTGGTATCGATCTGTTCCTGTTCGCCGGTTTCGCGCGCGCGTACGAGGAACGCCTCGTAGACGGTGCGGCTTGCCTGCACGTCGCGTTCCAGTTCGCGTAGTCCGACCAAGGACTCGTTGGTGGCGATCGTATTATGCTTGAGAGCATCGAGACTATGCGAGAGCGTGGCCTCGTTGGCCTTGGCGCTCTCGTATTCGGTGCGAGCCGAAAGCGCGATGCGATTGACCTCGTCGGCAATATTTTGCCGGAGCCGTTGGGCCTGCGCCTCGATCTCGATCACGGCAGGGTGAAGCGGTCCGAGCGTTGTGCTCTGCTCGGCCTCGCGCCGGATGACTTCGGCGTATTGGCTGCGCAGCGCGGTGATGGTCGGCGACTGCACCGCCTCGGGAAAGGCACCGATTTCGCCCTTCGATCGCTGCATGGCCTCGACCTGTTCGAGGCGTGCTTTGGCCTCGGAGGTGCGGACGCGCGCCGCGGAGAGTTGATTGTTCAGGTCGGAGAGTTGCTGTTCGTTGACCAGTTGGCCGTTGGCGCCGACGATGTTGTTACGCGCCTTGAAGGCCTCGACCCTTTCTTCTGCCTCACGGACGCGGTCCTTGAGCTCCTTCAGACGCCCGGATATCGACTGCGAAATCTGGCGAGCGGCGTCGGCGCGCACATGCGTCTGTTCGGCGAGATAGGCCTGCGCGATGGCGTTGGCGAGACGCGCCGCTTTCGCCGCATCCTTGCTGGTGACGCTCACGTCGACCACATAGGTGCGTTCGGCGCGCCTCACCTGGAGACGGCGTTTCAGCTCGTTCAGTGCGGTCAGTGAATTGTCGGCCGGAGTTAATCTCCCTACCCAGCCCGAACGATGCCATCAGTTCGCTCGCGAGCTTGTGCAGTAGCGATTGCCCGACAAATTCCGGATCGCGGTCGAGGTTTTCGCCGCTCACCACGCGGCGCAGGACCGTGTCGGAGCTGAGGACACGAACCTGGCTTTCGACCTGAAACTGTGCGGTTTCGCTGATCTGGTTGGGCGGCGTCAGTTCGTTCGGGACCGCGCGCAAATCCGATGGGTCGATCAGAATTTGCGTCGTTGCCGTATATTGACGTGGCGCGATCAGGACAAATAAGGCCGCCGCGACGAGTGCGATGGCGGTCGTGAACAGAATCGTCACGCGGCCGCGCCAGATCCGGGACCAGATTTTGCGAAGGTCGATTTCCGTGAGTGGAGGATAAGCGACAGCGATGCTGGCCGGCCCGGCAGCGGCGGGTTGGATTTGACGTGGCGCTTCGAACATTACGCACTCGACTTCTTCACAGCAAACGGACGGAACGCGCCGCTGGCGCCATCAGGTGCCATCGATGAACGGCGCGAAGCGTCCGCCACACGCGCACTCGACACTTGCCGCCAGGCATGCCTCGGCAGTGCTCGGATGGTTAATCAATTCATAAGGGATCGAGGTTAACACGCCGTGTACGTCCGCCTGCATATGCAGAACGCGGTCATGCGACACGACGGACGCGGGTTGTCACCGGCGCAAGAAACGGAAAAAGGCGGCAGCCGCTACGAGCACCGCGACCACCGGAATCCAGATCGAGAATCGCGCCGACGATGGTGAGGAAGATCGCCACGCCAAGAACGGCGACGCCGGCCAATATCAGCGTGATGCCGAACGGCCCGAGCCTGGTAACGTATATTCGATGAGTTCCGCGCGACTCGGAATACGCATAAGGCGGCCAGGTGGATTGGCGCCAATCGGACTGGCCGGCGCGGTCCGGCGGGATGATCTCCGGCTCGACGCGGGGCAGTTCCGGCTCATTTGAACTATTCATCGCCTTTTTTCTCGCCATGGCGCGCTCGCTTGGTAATCTCTCGCCGCTCGGAATGATGGGCAGCCACCTATGTAGGGCCGTCGATTTGGTTCACAAGCGGCATTTTGCTTCTTCGGCGGCCATGGCGATCGAGCGTCGGCCTGGGCGATCAGCGTGTCAGCGTCCGCGCATGATGATCATGCAGAAACTTGGCCAGTTGTTCACGCAGACTCTCATCGCTTTCGCCGCGGTGGCCGAGAACGACCGCACGCTCGAACAAAACTTGCTGAAGCTCCTGCGGCAACTCGCTCCATAGGGCGGCCGCAGCCGCGCCAAGAACGAGAAAGTATCGCCCGTTATTGGTATCTTCGGCGATTTCGTCCGATTTCATGAGAAAACCCCGAACGGCGCGCAGCGGATAAGTTGCTCCAACTTACACCTGATAAGTAGCCCAATGTCGGAAGAACAGCGGACCATCGGGTCCAAGTTCTCGGCGGCTGTTTCGATTGCCCTTAGCGCCGCGCTCGGCGGCGCTAAGTGGCACGCATTCGAGACGATCGAACTGTCCCAGCCGGTAGACCGCGATAGAAACCAGCCAGCTCGCAACAAAGATGGCGATAATGACGTAACCAAGGCTGCCGAAATTATCGTTGAGAGTACTGACAAAATTCCAGAATGGGCCATCGAGGCTCAGACGGTCGGCGAGCAAACCGAGGGCCTCGACGCCGCCGACAAGCACCGCCACCAGAACGGAGACGAAGGTAATCGTCAGATTGTAATAAAGCTTGCGGATCGGCTTGGTGAAGGCCCAGCCATAGGCGCCGAGCATCAACACGCCGTCTGTCGTGTCGATGAGTGACATCCCGGCTGTGAACAGCGCGGGAAACACCATGATCGACCAGATCGGCAGGCCTTTGGAGGCTTCGGCGGCGGAAATGCCAAGAAGGCCGATCTCGCTCGCGGTATCGAAGCCGAGACCGAAGAGAAATCCCAGTGGATACATGTGCCAGCTTTGCGTTACGAAACGAAACATCGGCCGGAAGAAACGGCCGAGAAAGCCCCGCTGATTGAGAAGATGGTTGAGATCCTCTTCGACGAAAGCGCCGCCGCGGCGCACCTCCTGGAACGTTCGATAGACCGAACGCAGAATGATGAAATTGGCGCCGGCGACGAGAAAGAGAAACAATGCCGAGACGAGTGTGCTGATCGTCTCCGCCGACTACCTTGAACGCTTCGAAGCGGCCTTCGAGCGCGCCGGTCGTCAGCGCGATGGCGACGGAAGCAAGCACCACGACGGACGAATGACCGAGCGAGAAGAACAAACCGACGCAAACCGGCCTCTTGCCCTCCTGCATCTGGGTCCGCGTGACATTGTCGATTGCCGCGATGTGGTCGGCGTCGACGGCGTGACGCAGCCCGAACGCATAGGCGAGAAAGGCGGTGCCGATCAGCACCGGATAATCATGGAAGGCGATCAGCGCCCAGACCCACGCCAGCACATTGGCGAGAATCAAAACGACGTAGATGCCGACGACCCTGCCACCGAGTTCCGCATCCTGATCGTTGAACAATCCGACTGGCGTGGTCCGCATGAGATGACGCTGCGACGATGGGGCAGGAAGGAGAATTGGATGGTTCCTGCCGCCTATCGTTACGTCGGCGCCGGCTCACGCGCAAGCAATTCGTGAGACGATTTTGATAAATCGTCATATTGGCGCTCGCAGTCTGCGGGCGCCTCTTTACGGCAGTCCCTCTGTTCGACCGCAATCATTCCTGCTTGATGCCGGCAGCGCGGATCACGTCGCCCCAGCGCTTTGTCTCCTGCTTGACGAAGGCCGCCATCTCGGCGGGCGTTCCGCCTCCGGGGGTAAGATTTAGCTTTTTGAAATGCTCGAGCAGGTCAGGTTCCTGCAAGGCTTTTTTAACTGCGTCATTGAGTTTGGTGACGATGCCTACCGGCGTCTTTGGTGGGGCGGTGAGCGCCTCCCAGGTATCCGATTCGCACCCTGGAACGCCGGCCTCCTCAAGTGTCGGAATATTTGGAATCGCGGCGACACGCTCTTTGGTCGCAACCGCAAGAATTCTCGCTTTGCCGGCGTTGTTGAGCTGGAGCGAAGTCGCAACCTCAGTGAACATCATGTCGACATGGCCGGCGATCAAATCGTTGAGCGCCGGCGCAGTGCCCTTGTAGGGCACATGAACCAGCTTGGTGTGGGTGATCGTTTGAAACAATTCGGCGGTCAGATGCGACGTCGTGCCGATCCCCTGCGAAGCGTAGTTGATCTTGCTCGGATTGGCCTTGGCGTAAGCGATCAATTCCTGCACGGTCTTTGCGGGAAAATCTGACCGCACCAGAAGCACATTCGGAACGCGCGCCATGATGGCAACCGGCGTGAGCTGCGTGGGGTCATAGTTCAGCGATTTGTAGAGGAACGGGTTGGTGGTGATCGGCGCCGGCTGCGAGGCGAGCAGCGTGTAGCCGTCGGGGGCGGTGTGAAAAACCGCTTCGGCCGCAACGCTACCACCCGCGCCGCTCTTGTTCTCGACGGCGAGCGGTTGGCCCAGTATGGCGTGCATTTTGTCGGTGACGATTCTGGTGACTGCGTCCACCCCGCCGCCAGCCGGCACCGAAACGACGACCCTGATCGGATGATCGGGGAAATTCGCCGCACTGTCCTCGGCGCTCGCCGCGGCGGGCGCAAGGAAAAGCCCGAGAACGGCAAAAACGGCCCAATGTCTCGATTTCTTGCAGATTGAACCGATGCAAAGAGACCCGATGCGAAAAGACATGGCGAAAGCTCCCTCAAATTCCATGCTCTATTCGCCATGGCATAGCGCAGAACAGCGGATAAGTCTTGCGACGCGCTGCCGCTCCGTCGCGCGACGAACGCTTGCGGACTTGATCCGGGACACTAGTATCGCGACCCGCAGATGGGAGAAACGCCGCGATGAGCAAGCTGGATTTTATTCTGGAAGAATTGGTGACCGCGAACCGGATTTTGGCGAACGAAGGCGTCGTCGACTCCTTTGGCCACGTCAGCGCCCGGCATCCCGACAACCCGCAGCATTTTCTCCTGTCGCGCGCCCGCGCCCCCGAGCGTATCGAGCGCGACGACATCGTCGAGTACACGCTCGACGGCACGCCGATCGACGAACGTGGCCGCGTACCCTATCTCGAGCGCTTCATCCATGGCGCAATCTACGAGACGCGCCCGGACGTCCATTCTGTGGTCCACAACCATTCGCCGAGCGTCATTCCGTTCGGCGTCACCGGCAAGAAGCTCAAGCCGATGCTGCACATGTGCGCCTCGATCGGTCACGAGGTGCCGATCTGGGATTCGCAAGACAAATTCGGCGACACGACGCTCTTGGTGACCGACATGGATATGGGCCGCGATCTGGCGCGTTCGCTGGGCGCACGTCCGACGGCGCTCATGCGCGGCCACGGCGCGACCGTCGTCGGACGTTCGGTTCGCCACTCGGTCTTCATCTCGGTCTATCTTGAAGTCGGCGCCAAGCTCCAGATGCAATCGATGGCGATGGGCGACATCAAGTTTCTCACGCCCGGCGAAGTCGACAAGATCATCGCGCGCGTCACCGACTACACGCTCAACCGCGCCTGGGAGAACTGGGCGCGCCGCGCTGGCCGTGAAATGCAGAAGCAGCCGGCGGGCTAGATCGTGCGGTCGCAGGTTGAACCGATATGGGGCAATTTTCTAAGAATTCCGCTTCTTTGACGCCGGTCGCCGCTCGGACTCCGGATAGTTAGGTGGCAGCGCCAATCGATCGCCGGGTTTTACTGGTGAACGATGGGGCAGGGGAGACTTGCTGTGCTGCCAAACGCGCCATTGTACCGGTAGAATTTCAATCCGCGTGCCGAGGTCCACATTAATCCAGTCGCCGTCATTCGTCTGCCGACATGGAAATTCAAGAGTTGAGATCGTACCTCTCTCCGCGATACGCAGCTCGATATCTTGATTGTAGGGCGCCGTCGAAATCGGATGCCAATGAGACAAATGCACATGCAAAGCAAAATCGTGGATCGCGTGATCAGCATCCTTGATCGTCTGATCAAGGTCCGAAGTAAGATGATCCTCGATATATTCCAACCAACCCGGCCGGTCTTTGCTCATAGCTCTTCAACTCGCAAATCTTTTTGCTCGTTCTGTTGCTGCGGCGCGGTTGGATAAACCTGCTCCGTCAGGACCGCATAAGAGAAAAGCCCAATTTTCCAGTCTAAAGCGTTGGCTTGCTACGGGCGACCATTAATCAACTGATCAATAAGGCAGAAAAGCGTCCGAGTTTGGCGGACTCGTTCCCTTCCCATTATCCGCGATGCGAAAATGGCGGAGGGGGCGGCAACTCTGGAGCACGCTGCCAAACCGTTCCGCGGTCAAATTGAAGCGTGAAGCCATCGGGCGAATAGATTGCCCCTTCGTTGGCCCTTTGCACCCAGATATGGCCGGGATAGTCGATCCACGCTCTCGACGGCACCCCGGTCTCACTCAAAAGGTTAAGGTCCCACCCGTATTGTGTGATGTAGGCGTAGCTCCCCTGCGGGCCGAGACACGACGCCACGCATTGCCATCGCCCGCTCAAATTAACGCCCTGCGCTGACGCGTCAGAGGCCGCCAAAGCCGCTGAAAGTGCGATCGCGGTCAGAACTGCTTTCTTCATGGTTTTGCTCCTAATCCTCTGCTCCCAAACAACGCGGTCCCTGTAAAATTTTTATTAGCTCGGCACATTCCTCGTTGAAATTACAAATTACAGAACAACACCACAGACATTGATCTACATCAAAGCCACGTATGAAGCCGGCATTATACTTAAAATTAGTTGGGATACGATCATGACCTCAATCATTCCATTCCTCGGCAATGACGTATTTGAACCGACAGAGATTAAGATAATGTCTGATGCTTACAACAAGGCGATCGGTGATATTTACGATTTCGGACACCCTAACAAGATCGTGGGGCGGCTCATTGCGGCTCGAATTATCGAACTGACAAAGTCTGGCGAGCGCGACACTGATCGGCTGTGTGGCAGGGCTCTCGCTGCCTGTGGGTTCGGTCAAGCTTGTGCGCGATAGGCGAAAATAAAGTGCGGTCCGGGTCGCTCGATTTTGAATCTAAAAATCGATTTTGGCCTAAGACGATTTTGGCCTAAGAAATTGAGCCCTTAAGTTTCTCAATTTCTGAGGTTAGGAGATTATCCGACCTGTTCACTGTCCAAGTGAGCGAGAACAGCCGGCAGATAACGCGTCCCGGCGACGGCGGTGGGCGGAACTGCTGCCTCGATGCGGGCGAGATCGCCGGGCGAAAGCGTCATGTGCAGAGCGCCAAGCGCCTCATCGAGCTGATCGCGGCGGCGGGCGCCGATCAGCGGGAAGACGTCGTTGCCGCGCGACTTCACCCAAGCGAGCGCAAGTTGCGCGGTTGTTGCGTTCTTCTCCCGTGCGATGGTGCCGAGCGTATCGACCAGAGCGACGTTTTTCGGAAAATTCTCGGCCGCAAAGCGCGGCTTGCGGCTGCGGATTTCACTCGCCGCGTCTTTTGAAGCCTTGGCGCGGTCGCTGATCAGGCCGCCCGAAAGCACGCCGTAGGCGACGACGGCGATGCCGAGCTCGCGCGCGGCCGGCAGGATGTCGGCCTCGATGCCGCGGGAAAACAGCGAGTACTCGATTTGCAGCGCCGCAATCGGATGCGCCGCGTGCGCGCGCCGCAACGTTTGGGCTGAGGTCTCGGACACGCCGATGTAGCGCGCATATCCGGCCTTCACCATGTCGGCGATCGCACCGATCGTGTCTTCGATCGGCACGTCGGGATCGACGCGCGAGGGTTGGTAGAGATCGACGTAATCGGTGCCGAGCCGGCGCAGCGAATAGGCGAGAAAATTTTTCGCCGCCTGCGGCCTGCCGTCGTCGCCGATGATCCTCGAATCCGGCCCGCGCATCGAGCCGAACTTTACCGCCACGAAGGCGCGTTCGCGTTTGCCGCCCTTGAGCGCCTCGCGCAGCAGCATTTCGTTGTGCCCCATGCCGTAGAAGTCGGCGGTGTCGATCATGGTGATGCCGGCCTCGAGCGCGGCCTGCACGGTGGCAATGCTCTCCCTATCGTCGGCCGGTCCGTAGCCGCCCGACATGCCCATGCAGCCGAGGCCAAAGGCGGAAACCATGGGGCCGTCGCGGCCGAGTTGGTACGAATGCATCGCTGCCTCCACCAAAATGCGAAACGGCGGCCTTGAGGCCGCCGTTTGTAATCAGCGCGAAATTCTATCGCAATATCACTCCGCCGCGAGGCGGACTTCCGGTGCGGCGGCACGGACATCGGCGTCGACGTGCTTTTCGTATTTGACGAAGTTGTCCTGGAACATGCGCACAAGCTTGCGCGCCGTTTCGTCAAACGCCGCCTTATCCTTCCAGGTCTTCATCGGATAGAGCAAGTGAGGTTCGATCCCAGGCACAGAGGTCGGCACCGCGAAGCCGAAATAGGGATCGGTACGATAGCTCGCGTTCCGCAGCGAACCATCGAGCGCGCCGGTCACAAGTGCGCGCGTCGCCTTGATGGGCATGCGGCGCCCGACGCCGTAGATGCCACCGGTCCAGCCGGAATTGACGAGCCAGCAGTCGACGTTGTGTTTCCTGATGAGGTCGCGCAGTAGGTTGCCATACTCCGCCGGCGGCCGCGGCAAGAACGGCGCGGCGAAGCAAGTGGAGAATTCCGGCTCGACGCCGACGAGGCCCTTCTCGGTGCCCGCGACCTTGGCGGTATAGCCGGACAGGAAGTGGTACATCGCCTGTGCGGGTGTGAGCTTGGCGATCGGCGGCATGACACCGAACGCGTCAGCAGTCAGAAAGATGATGTTCTTTGGCTGGCCGGCGCGGCCGGTGCGCGAAGCAAGCGGCATGAATTCGATCGGATACGCCGAACGCGTATTTTCCGTCTTCTTGTCGCTGTCGAAATCGCAGATGCGGGTTTCGGGATCGAACACCACGTTCTCGAGCACCGCGCCGAAGCGATTGGTCGCAGCGTAGATTTCCGGCTCCGCTTCCTGCGAGAGCTTGATGCACTTGGCGTAGCAGCCGCCCTCGAAGTTGAAGACGCCGTTTTCGCTCCAACCGTGCTCGTCATCGCCGATCAGCGTGCGGTTCGGATCGGCCGATAGGGTGGTCTTGCCGGTGCCCGACAGGCCGAAAAACAGCGCGACATCGCCGTCCTTGCCGACATTGGCCGAGCAGTGCATCGGCATCACGCCTTGTGCGGGCAGGTAGAAATTGAGCGCAGTGAACACCGACTTTTTCATTTCGCCCGCGTAGGACGAGTTGCCGATCAGAATGATCTTCTTGGTGAAGTCGATGGCGATCACGGTGTCGGTGCGCACGCCGTGGCGCTGCGGGTCAGCCTTGAACGACGGCAGGTCAACGATGGTGAATTCGGGGACGAAGTCCTCAAGTTCAGGGGCGACGGGGCGAATGAGCAATTGACGAATGAACAGGGAATGCCAGGCGAGCTCGGTATATACCCGCGTTTTAATGCGGTATTTCGCGTCGGCGCCGCCATAGAGGTCCTGGGCGTAAAGAGTCTTGCCGCGGGCGTGGGCGATGAAATCGTTGTAAAGGAGCTGAAAATTGGCTTGGCTGAGCTTGCGGTTGCCGTCCCACCACACCGTGTTCTCGGTCAGCGCATCGACGACGGTGTGCTTGTCCTTGGGGCTTCGGCCGGTGTGCACGCCGGTTTCAGCGCAGAGCGCTCCGCCTTGAACCAGGGAGCCCTCGCCATTGGCGATCGCGTGCTCGACCAGGACCGGATCGGGCAAATTCCAGTTAACGCCGGCGAGATCTTTGAAACCGAATTTGTCGGCGCCGTGCGCACCGTTCCGTACACCCGTTTCCTTCACGCTAGCCTCCGCTCAATGTCCTTGCCGGGGCCGAACACGACCATCCGGCGACACAATTCCGCCGGCCGCCCGGCAGACTTGCGTCCTATATTCCACCATTGTGGCATCTGCCAAGGCCATCACCCACCTCAACCCTAACACGGCAAATGTGCCCACGTTCCGGTACTGCAACGCAGCAACCGGAAGCGCCCTCGAGGTCACGCTATAGACCGCGCGCCTGCTTTGCCAAATCCACGACAACCGTGCGTAATTGTTCGGCAGAGATGACCCGTTCGGCAAACGGCAGGCGCAAGGTCGCGTCGCCGCGCGCAAGGTCGAGCCCGTCGGGATCGAGCCCGGTCAGTTGCCATGGACCGTTCTCGGCGCCGAGCAGCTTTGTTGCGTAGAGCCGGACGGCTTCGGCATGGTCCGCGTTCATGTGGGCGACGGCGCCTTCCTCGGCCTCGATCAAACCTTCCGCACCGGACAGGTCGGTCATCACGTCAGCGGCCTTCAGGTCGGCGGCACGAGCGAAGCCGCCGTTGAGGTGGGCCGAGACCACGGAGAGGCGCCAGAACGAGAAATCGGCAAACCCGGCATACAGCTCCGATTTCGGGTTGCGGGCGAGGAAGCGCCGCCGCATCCGGGCCTCTTGCGGATCGTCGCGGGCAATGCGGGCAAAGCTTCCGAGCAATGTCAGGCGCGGGTAGGCGAGGGGGTCGCCCTTGCCGGTCGAGGCCAGCAGCACCGAGGCTCGGCCATCGACTTCGAGGTTTGCGGTATGGGTCGACAGCCCGGAAACCAGGATCAAGGGGGCGCCGTCGCTGTCGGTCGCGACGTTGACCAGTGACGCAAAGGGATGTCCGGTGTTGCGGTCGAGGGTCGCCAGCGACCCCGCGCGTGTGGTTCGCAAAAGTTCCTTCGCCACCCCTTTCGGATCGAAATCCGGCGCCGGAGCGTTCTCAGGCAGACGATTGGGCATGAAGCCCGGCAACGGGGCGGCTTTATCGGCTTCCGGCATGGCAATTCCCTTCAACGTCTCGTTCGGGGGACTCTTTCGGCGGGCCTTTTAAGCACGTTCCCGCAATTGCCCCGATTTCGCCTTGTCCAGTCACACTTCCGCCCCCACATGGGGATTCAAAGGCTTACGGGGCCGGGCTGGTGATGCTGCGGCCGACTCATGTTACAAAGGCCGCCCATGCCGACCATCGCTCTCGTCGACGACGACCGCA
This sequence comes from uncultured Alphaproteobacteria bacterium, assembly GCA_963759705.1. GTDB lineage: Bacteria > Pseudomonadota > Alphaproteobacteria > Rhizobiales > Xanthobacteraceae > BOG-931. The sequence continues at coordinate 154,398 of CAVXAK010000017.1, read as the reverse complement.
ATATTCTCACCTCGGTGTCAATCGCACTCGAGGCTGAAGGGTATCGTATCACGACCTACACCGACGGCGCCTCTGCGCTCGATGGCTTCAAGACCACGCTGCCCGATCTCGCCATCCTCGATATCAAAATGCCGCGCATGGACGGCATGGAGACGTTGCGGCGTTTGCGGCAGAAGTCGGACCTGCCGGTGATTTTCCTCACCTCGAAGGACGAAGAGATCGACGAGCTGTTCGGTCTGAAAATGGGAGCCGACGACTTCATCAGGAAGCCGTTCTCGCAGCGCCTTCTGGTCGAGCGGGTCAAGGCAGTTCTGCGCCGCGCCTCGCCGAAGGACGGCGTCGTGCCGAAAGAGGCCGACAGCAAGGTATTGGAGCGCGGGCTTTTGCGCATGGACCCGGAACGCCACACTTGCACGTGGAAGAATGAGCCGGTGACGCTCACCGTGACGGAGTTTCTCATCCTGCAGGCGCTGGCGAGCCGGCCGGGAGTGGTCAAAAGCCGCAACGCCCTCATGGACGCGGCGTACGATGATCAGGTTTATGTCGACGACCGCACGATCGACAGTCACATCAAGCGGTTGCGCAAAAAGTTCAAGGCGAGCGACAACGACTTCGATATGATTGAGACGCTGTATGGCGTCGGCTATCGTTTCAAGGAATAGCGCGTCCGGCGTTCGCTCCCGGTTGTGCGCCTGCCCTGCCGGACGGTGTGGTCAGGGGATTGATTTGGGGGCATGCCTAGACGGCATACGCGACAAGCTGCGGATCGATAGCGATCGATCAAGGGTCCGTAGCCCGATGACTGGGGCGGCTGACGTGCGGTAGTAATGGCGTTCGTGTCCCTTCAGGGGACATGTTCGAACCCCGGCAGACGACGTGCTCGATCGAACCATAGAAATCGCCCGGGCCGGCAATAAGGCCCAAGCATCCACCATGGCGGCAACCCCAGCCGGCATCCACGCTGATTATGCCGTGGACGCAGAGACGCTCGGCCCGGCAGTCGAGGCGGAGAGTTCTGCTGAGACCGAGCCGCGTATCGAGCGCCGCGGCTTCGCCACGGTGCGCGAATGGGTGCGCCGCGCGTGGCAATTCTTCATTACCCAGAGTTTCTCGAGTCTCACCCGGCGCATCGTCTTCCTCAACGTCACCGGACTGCTCGCCCTCTCGGTCGGCATTATCTATCTCTCGCAATTCCGTGCCGGGCTGATCGACGCGCGGGTCCAGAGCTTGTTGGTGCAGGGCCAGATCATCGCCGGCGCCATTGCGGCACAGGCGACGGTGGAGACCGACTCCTCGATCACGATCGATCCGGAAAAGCTGCTCAACCTGCAGCCGGGCGAAAGCTATGGCCCATCCGAAGACGCGCTCTACGGCATCGATTTTCCGATCAATCCCGAACGGGTGGCTCCGGTGCTGCGCCGGCTGGTGTCGCCGACCAAGACGCGGGCGCGCATCTATGACCGTGACGGTGTGCTGCTCGTTGACAGCCGCAACCTGTTCGGCCGCGGCGACGTGCTGCGCTTCGACCTGCCGTCACCCACCGCCGAAAAGCCAGGTCTGATCGAACGGGCCTTCATCGCGGTGCGGACTTGGCTCGGCCGGGGCGATCTTCCGCTCTACCGAGAACTCGGCGCCGATAATGGCAAGGGCTATCCTGAAGTCACGCAGGCGCTCAATGGCCAGGATGCGAGCATGGTGCGCATCAACGACCACGGCGATGTCATCGTTTCGGTCGCCGTGCCGGTGCAGCGCTTCCGCGCGGTGCGTGGTGCGCTCATGCTCTCAACTCAGGGCGCCGACATCGACGACATGGTAGAGGCTGAGCGGCTCGCCATCGTCAAAGTCTTTCTCGTCGCGGCTGGCGTCATGGTCGTTCTTTCGATCTTGCTTGCCGGAACGATTGCGGAGCCAGTGCGCCGCCTTGCCGACGCGGCTGAGAGCGTGCGCCGGCGTATTCGCTCGCGCGTCGAAATCCCCGATTTCACGCGTCGGCGCGATGAGATCGGTCACCTCTCGGGTGCGTTCCGCGATATGACCAACGCGCTTTATAGCCGTATCGAGGCAATCGAAAGTTTTGCGGCCGACGTTTCTCACGAACTGAAAAACCCGCTCACCTCGCTGCGTTCGGCGGTGGAGACGCTGCCGCTCGCCAAGACTGATGAAAGTCGTGCGCGATTGCTCAACATCATTCAGCACGATGTGAAACGGCTCGATCGCCTGATCTCGGATATCTCCGACGCCAGCCGTCTCGACGCTGAGCTGCAGCGTCAGGAAACCGCGCCGGTCGATCTCATGAAGCTGCTCAACACGCTGGTTGGGGTCGCCAACGAGGTCAAGCGTGACGACGGCGTCAAAGTCACGCTCAAGTTCGAGGGCGGCGGCGCGGGCGCATTCCAAGTGCCGGGGCACGATTCCCGGCTCGGGCAGGTCGTCGATAATCTGATCGAGAACGCACGCTCGTTCTCGCCATCAGGAGGCACCGTGCGCGTAACCTGCCGCCGGTTGAAGAGCAGCGTCGATATTTTTGTCGATGATGATGGCCCGGGCGTGCAGCCCGATGCGCTCGAAAAGATTTTCGAGCGCTTTTATACGGATCGGCCGCACCAGGGCTTTGGCCAGAATTCGGGTCTCGGTCTCTCGATCTCCAAGCAGATCGTCGAAGCGCATGGTGGCCGGCTTTGGGTTGAGAATCGAATGGGGCCGCTCGACGCGGATGGCAACCCGAAGGTGCTCGGCGCGCACTTCGTCGTGCGCTTGCCGGCGATGTGATCCGGTTCATCTGATGCATCCGGTCCGATGATCGCCCAATCCATGACGGTGCACGCCTCGGCGGTATTGGTCGGCGCGCGAGCCGTTTTGATCCGTGGGCCGTCGGGTGCGGGGAAGTCTCGCCTCGCGTTCGAACTCATCGAGGGGACGCGCGCCGGTGGTTTGCGGTTCGCGAGGCTCGTCGCCGACGACCGCGCTTATCTCGAAGCTGCTGGTGGACGTCTCATCGTCCGCCCCGCCGAGACGCTTGCCGGTCTCATCGAGGTCCGTGGCGTCGGGCTGTTGCGGCTTCCGTACGAGCCGAGTGCTGTGGTCGGTTTGGTTGTCGACCTTGCTGCGGCCGACGCCGAGCGGCTGCCGGAGGCCAGGACCAAGGCAACGGAAATCGAGGGTATATCGTTGCCGCGACTCGCCGTCGCAGCGAACGGCGGGGCCTTGCAGGGGGTTCTCGCACTGCTCACTTCAGCGGACAACCCGCCCTACCTTCCGGGCCGTTATGGCTTTGGTCGGTCCGAAAGAGCGGTCTTGGGACCCGAGAACGGACCCCGATAGGGCCTCTCCGACGCCCGATTTCATGTTGGTTGGAGTTTGGTAACCTTAAGGCTTCTATAATCGGCCGCCCCCAATGCGGCGTAAAAATGCGATTCGACTTTGCTTTACCGCAATGCAACAACGTCCCGAATTCAGCGAGAATGCCCCTTGCGCCAGGACTTGGGATGGTCAAGATGAGCACCCTTTCGTGCGGTGCAACCGGGACGCGCCCGCGGGGTGTTCGATGATTGGTGTAGTGCTTGTCACCCACGGGCGGCTTGCTGTCGAGTTCCGCGCGGCGCTTGAGCACGTCGTCGGGCCTCAAGGCCAGATCGAGGCGGTGACCATCGGCCCCGACGATGACGTCGAGGAGCGCCGCAAGGACATCATCGAAGCGGTGAAGCGCGTCGATAGCGGGGACGGCGTTGCCATCCTGACCGACATGTTCGGCGGCACTCCGTCGAACCTTGCCATCTCGGTCATGAGCCGGCCGAAGGTCGAAGTCCTCGCCGGTATCAATCTTCCGATGCTGGTCAAGCTCGCCAAGGTGCGCGATGAGAGTCCGCTTGCCGAAGCTGTTGCCGCCGCCCAAGAGGCTGGCCGCAAATACGTGACCATCGCCAGCCGGGTGCTCACCGGCAAATGAGCGAATCCGGACATAGCGCCGAAGCGTGCAGGTCCGGCGAGATACCGGTTCGCGAAGGCGCCATTGTCCGCGTCATGTCAATCTGCAATCGAAAGGGCCTGCACGCTCGCGCCTCGGCGAAGTTCGTACAGACGGTGGAAAAATTCGACGCCGATGTGCGCGTAATGCGATGCGGAGAGACCGTTGGCGGAACTTCGATCATGGGCTTGATGATGCTTGCGGCGTCGCCAGGCACGTCCATCACCGTCGAGGCGACCGGCCCGGAAGCAGCCGAAGTCGTCGAAGCCTTGGCGGCTCTTATCAGTTCGCGCTTCGGCGAGGATGACTGAGGAGTTTTTGATTTTTGAGCATGATCCGAAAAAGTGGAAACTGGCTTTGTGAAAAGATCATGCTCCACCAACGATTTAGACCGCTAATCGCTTCAATCCGAAACGATTGCGCTCTAAGCGTTGGGCGACCCACTCGTGACCGCAACAGCGAAGAGCGGTAATTGAGGCATGGGCCGACGTGTCGGCGAAGGGAGCGATCAATGGACAAGGATCAGTTGGCTTTTGGAAAGCCTGAGGCGACGGCGGCACCCGGCAATTCGGCCACGGCAAGGCCATTAACGCCACCCGCGCCCGGTGCAGCGGGTCAGGGTCAGGCGGCGACGATCCGGCTTGTCGATCGTCCGGATCTTGAGGAGATTTTCGCCGATTCGGTTACCGGCCTGATCTTCGACGGCCAGACGCTCCGCGTTGAATTCGGTGTGACGCGCTTCGACGAGGTCAAGCCCAATACGCCGATCACCGGCCGCCGCTATCCGGCCTGCCGGATCGTACTGCCGCCGGCGGCCGCAGTGGAACTCATCAATCGCATCCAGCAGATCGGCACGGCGCTTGCCCAGGCGGGCGTCGTCAAGGCGACGCCTCGACCCGGCGAACCTTCGTAGCGATTATATCAGCGGCTACGTCCGGGACTCGCGCGACGGAACGTTCCGGCCGAAGCCGCCTTGAGGTCGGCCACGAACTGTCCGTAGGCAGCGTGTCTCTCGTCGTCGTCTTCGATGCGCAGCAGCGCCGAAGGATGCACGGTGACGAAGAGCCTCGTGCCATCCTCGAGCTCAAGCGGCTTGCCCCTCAATTTGCTGATGGTCACGGTTCGACCGGTGAGACTGCGCGCGGCGGTGACGCCAAGAGCGACGACGGTCGATGGTTTGACCATCTGACGTTCAACATCGAGCCAGATTTTACAGCGCTCGATCTCGTAGTTGTTCGGTCGTTTGTGCAAGCGGCGCTTGCCCCGCATCTCGTGTTTGAAGTGCTTCACCGCGTTGGTGACAAAAGTGTCGTCGCGGGCGATGCCGGCGTCTTTGAGCGCCCGATCAAGAAGGCTGCCAGCGGGACCGACGAACGGCTTGCCGGCGATGTCTTCCTTGTCTCCGGGCTGCTCACCGACCAGCATGATGGCGGCGTCTTTGGCGCCCTCGCCCGGTACGGCCTGTGTTGTGTCGCGGTAGAGCGGACAGCGTCGGCACGCCTGTTCGGCTTCGGCAAGCTTACAGAGCGATCTGATCGGCGGTTGGGAGGTCGCGTCGTTGTCCATCAAAGCAGAATGCCCTGCCGGGAACTTTGTTCAATTGTGACATAAAGGTATCTTTATGTCTTTATTGCTTTGGCCGGCCCGCCCTGCTATAGGCACGCCCGACTTGGCGGCCCAGCACCGAGCTGCCGCCCTGCGTCTCATCACCAATCGGGACATCGCCCCGAGGACCCCCAAAGGATCATCATGAGCACGTCGACCAAGGCCAAAACCTCGCACACCGATTACGTCGTCAAGGACATCGGCCTTGCCGAGTGGGGCTGCAAGGAGCTCGCTATCGCCGAGACCGAGATGCCCGGCCTGATGGCGACGCGCGACGAGTACGGGCCGCTTCAACCACTGCGCGGCGCGCGCATCGCCGGCTCGCTGCACATGACGATCCAAACGGCGGTGCTCATCGAGACGCTGAAGGCGCTCGGCGCCGATGTGCGCTGGGCGTCCTGCAACATCTATTCGACGCAGGACCATGCCGCAGCCGCTGTTGCCGCCGGCGGCACGCCGGTGTTCGCGGTCAAGGGTGAAAGCCTGCCCGAATACTGGGATTACACTCACCGCATTTTCGAATGGGCCGACGGCGGCAGCCCGAACATGATCCTCGACGACGGCGGCGACGCGACGCTGCTGCTTCATCTCGGCATGCAGGCCGAGTCCAATCCGGATGTGCTCAAGCACCCCGGCAACGAAGAAGAAGAGGTGCTGTTCGCCGCGATCAAGAAGCGGCTGAAGGAAAAGCCGGGTTGGTACACCAAAACCGCGAAGGACATTCGCGGCGTCACCGAGGAAACCACGACCGGCGTGCATCGCCTTTATCAAATGGCGAAGGAAGGCCGGCTACTGTTTCCGGCGATCAACGTCAACGACAGCGTCACCAAATCGAAATTCGACAATCTCTACGGCTGCCGCGAGTTGCTGGTCGACGGCATCCGCCGTGGCACCGACGTGATGATGGCCGGCAAGGTGGCGATGGTCGCCGGCTTCGGTGACGTCGGCAAAGGTTCGGCCGCATCGCTGCGCCAAGCCGGCTGCCGAGTCATGGTGTCGGAGATCGATCCGATCTGCGCGCTCCAGGCCGCGATGGAAGGCTACGAGGTCACCACCATGGAGGATGCCGCTCCGCGCGCCGACATCTTCTGCACTGCGACCGGCAACGTCGACGTCATCACCATCGAGCACATGCGCAAGATGAAGCACCGCGCCATCGTCTGCAACATCGGCCATTTCGACAGCGAGATTCAGGTCGCGGCGCTCAAGAACCTGAAGTGGAGCAACGTCAAGCCGCAGGTCGACGAGATCGAGTTTCCCGATGGCAAGCGCATCATCCTTCTGTCCGAAGGACGCCTGGTCAATCTCGGCAACGCGATGGGTCATCCCAGCTTTGTGATGTCATCGTCGTTTACCAACCAGACGCTGGCGCAGATCGAGCTTTGGACCAATCCGGGCAAGTACGAGAAGAAGGTCTACACGCTGCCGAAGCACCTCGATGAGAAAGTCGCACGGCTTCATCTGGACAAGATCGGCGTCAAGCTCACGAAGCTCTCGAACAAGCAGTCGACCTATATCGGCGTGCCGATCGAAGGCCCTTTCAAGACCGATCACTACCGGTATTGATTGTGCTGTCCTGGGCGCACCGAGAGAGCTACTGCTGCGGCGGAATGATCGCGATCCGGTAGGTCACCGCCGGATCCGGCATGCCCAGATAGCGGCGGCTGAGCTTGACTTTCGTGAACTTGGTGGCGGCGGAACGCGACGCATAACGGTTCATCGCCTCGATGCAGGCCGTTTCGGGCTCGGGACACACGATCGCGATCCCCTCGCGCGCGATACGGTTGTCGTCAACCCAGGGCGTTTGCGCCGGTGTGTTGACGTCGAAGGTCGACGGCTTGCTGCGGAAGTAGAAAACCGTGCCGTTGACGACGTTGGTGTAGCTGCCGACGATGCGGAGTGGGTTGTCGGTTTGCGCGCGCCAGGCGCGCGCGACCGCGCGTGCGATCAGCCGGTAATGAGTCGCATAATTCGGCACGCCGTCGCGGTGGATGACGATGGCAATCACAGGCGCTGCGGCCACCATGATGAGCGGAAACACGATGGCGAGCGCCAAAAGCGACACTGAGGCATCCCGCTTGATTGTCACGAGCGGCGACGACAGCAGTACGATAGGGAGCAATGTCACAGCCGACATCGCCCATAGTGAGACGATCTCGACTTTCAGAAGGATCGCGGCGAGTGCGGCGAGGAGAAGCGGAGCAACAAAAGCGACGATCAGCGTGCGGCGCTCCGCATTGCCCGGCCATAGCGTATCTTTGACGGCAGCTAGGCTTGGCCGGGCCGCCACGAAAGCGAAAACGATTGGCGCGGCGATGTAACCGACAACGCCGCCAAGGAAGGCCACCGCCGATTCGGCCGCCATGCCGAGCGTCGCCGGATGTGATTCGAGCGCATAGCCGAACGGCTCGAAATCATGCATCACGATCCAGGCGGCGTGGGGCGCCAGCAGTAGCGCGCCAACCGCGATCGTCACCCACGGCGCCGGCGACCGGAAATAAGCCGCGCGGCGCGGATCGAGGAGTGCCGTCAGCACCAATCCCGCCAGGAGAAAAATCGACCAATATTTGCCGAGCATACAAGCGGCGGCGCCCGCACCGGCCAGCGCCGCCCAACCGGTGCGGCGCGTTTCGAGCGAACGCAGAAACCACCATGTCGCAGCCGCCCAGAGCGGTATCAGCACGGTGTTGGCGTTGAACTTGAGCGCGTGAAAATTATAGAACGGCACGAAGGTGAGGAGTGCGACGCCGACCACGCGCTTTTCGGCGTCGAGATAGCGCGCCGCGAGGTGCCACGTGATCCACAGCGCGATCGTCGCCAGCAGCATCGCGAACAAATAAAATGACCAGTCCTTGGCCGGCATCACGCTGAACCAGGCCCGAACCAGCCAGGCCCCGAGGGGCGGATGTTTCGGTGTGCCGAGCGTGGCTTCGCGCGACCAAGCCACCATCTCGCCCATGTCAAAATGAATGTCCTGGCTGCTCTTGGCGATGCTTCCGTAGAGCGACCAAACTGCTGCATAACCGGCGAGCAGCAGCGCCATGGTGCGCTCGCAGTGCGCCGGATCGATCAGTGCATCGAGCAGCCGCTCGAACGGATCGTGGGCGCGGCGGACCAATTCGGCGGTCGTCATGAGCGTGGCGGGATCGTCGCGATGACGAACCGCTCGGCGCTACCGCTAAAGCCGAGCCAATGCCGCGTCAGCGTAATTTCACTGTGCCGTCCTGGCGGGCCGGCATCCGTGAGCCTTTGCATTCCGCGGAGACATTCGTCGTTATCGGCCGGGCAGACGATCGCCATGCCGTCACGCTCGATGCGCGCCTCGTCCACCCATGGCGACAGATAAGGTGAAAAGTCGGCGTAAGTGGAGGGTCGGTCTTGCATATAGAACGCCGCGGAACTGACCAGCGTAAAGGGGCCTCCGAGCAGCCGGAGCGGTGCGCTTGTGGTTTCATGCCATTCGCGCTCGGCTGCGACGGCTACCAATCGCGTGTAGGCAGCATCGTTTTCGACCCCGCGCTTGAGGATCTCGTAGCCAACGAGCGGCGAGAGCATGACTACCGCCAGTGTGAATGCCGTCACGATGGCGGCGAGCCGCATGACGGCGAGGCGCGGCACCTTGACGAGCGGCGAGGCCAGCATCATGACCGGCAGCAGATTGAGCGATGGTCCGTTCCATATCGACTGCAGATTGGTCTGAATGGCGAGCGCTACGACGAAAGGCAGCAGAAGTGGCGTCCAGAACAACAACGTCGCCGCTCGGCGTGCCGGATCGCCGGCAAACCAGCTGTCGCGCACCGCCTTGATCGGCGGATGGACCAGGACCGCAACGAGGCCAAGCGCCGCGAAAGCATAGGCGATCGTGCCGCCCGAATAGACCGCCAGCGAACGCACAAATTCAGAAGTCGAATGCGCGACCCGTCGGGTCTCCCAGCGCATCGGCGGAAAATCAGCGTGAATGAGCCAGATCACGTGCGGCAGGACGACGGCCAGGAAAACGAACGCCGTGACCCACGGCGCGGCGGAACGAAAGTAGGCGTCACGCCGGCGATCGAGCAGCGCTGTGACCGCCAATGCGGCGAGGAGAAATCCCGACCAGTATTTGGTCAGCATCGCAGCGGCCGCGATGAGCCCGGTCAAGGCGGCCCAGCCGACGAGTTGCGTCTCGAGCGAACGCATGAAGGTCAGCATTGCCAGCGCCCACAGCGGGATGAGGGCCGAGTTCTGGTCGAATTTTAACCCGAGAAAGTTGTAGAATGGAATGACTGCGAGGAGAAATGGCACAGCCGCTCGTTTCTCGCGATCGAGCCAAATCCCGCTGAGCTCAAATGCAACAAAGATGCCCGCCGAGACAGTGAGCACCGCGAGCAAAATGAAGGCCCAATCAGCGTAGGGAAATATCGAAAACCAGAGCTTGACGACGTAAGCGAGTAACGGGGGGTGTTTGGGATAGCCGAGTGCCGGCTCCTGCGCCCAGATCACCATTTCCGCCATATCGGCGTTGATGTCTTGGCTCGATTTGGCGACCAATCCGTAAAGGAACCACGCCACCGCGTAGGCCGCGGTGAGGGCGAGCGCGACGCGCCGTCGCCGGCTCGGATCGCACAGCCCGTCCACGAGACCTGCAAAGAGTTTGCTGAGTTGATCGGGGAAGGAAAACCGCATTGTGTCGAGCATTACAGGACGCGCGCGGCCGGGGATAGCGCCTCGATGGCTTGCGTCAGTCTATCGCACGACGGTTTATTTCGAGTGGGGGAATGCACGCTCGGCACGGCGCTTGCTTCGTTGGACGGCTTTGGCTGCGCTTGGCCCCGAAAGACTGAATAATACTTTGCATTGTGTTTGTAGTGTCGGCGGCGTTAGCTGTAACGATGAACATCGCGGCCCCTGCAGTGCTTTCGCTTACACCGACGCAAAATTCGGCGCTGCGGCCGGCCCCGGAAGTCTGCGTTGTCGTGCCGACATTCAATGAACTGGCCAATGTGCCGATCCTGGTCGAGCGGCTCCGACGCGCGCTCGTCGCATGCGACTGGGAAGTCGTTTTCGTCGACGATAACTCCCCGGATGGTACGGCTGCTGCGGCGCGCGCCATCGGCGAAGCCGACAGCCGCGTGCGTTGCCTTCAGCGGATCGGCCGGCGCGGACTGGCCGGCGCCTGCCTGGAAGGCATGCTCGGTACCCAGGCGCGCTACATCGCCGTCATGGATGCCGACTTACAGCACGACGAGACGCTGCTCGCCGCCATGCTCGATTGCTTGCGCGCCGGACGCGCCGACGTGGTGGTGGCGAGCCGTTATTTGAGTGGCGGGTCGGCTGCGGGCCTGTCGCCGCGGCGCGCTCGCCTGAGCCGCTGGTCGAACGCTCTGGTGCAGCATCTTCTCGGCATCGCACTGACCGATCCGATGAGCGGGTACTTCATGATCCGGCGTGACGCCTTCGAACCGCTCGCGCCCTCGATCACCTCACAAGGCTTCAAGATCCTGCTCGACATCCTGGCAACGGACGGTGGGCGGCTGCGCACCGTCGAGTTGCCGACGACGTTTCAGGAACGCCGGAACGGTGAAAGCAAGCTCGACAGCAAGATCGCGATCGACTTTGCGGCGCTCGTGACCGCGAAGCTTACCGATGACGCCATATCCGCGCGCTTTCTGCTGTTCTGTCTGGTCGGGCTGACCGGCCTCGGCATTCATCTCAGCGTGTTGGTGGTGCTCCTGACACCGCCGCTCGTGACCTTTGGCATCGCGCAGACGATCGCCACGATCGGCGCCATCGCCTGGAATTTCGTGCTCAACAATCTGTTCACGTATCGAGACCAGCGGCTCATCGGCTGGCGCTTTCTAACCGGCCTGACGCGCTTCGAGATCATCTGCGCCATCGGCGCAATCTCGAACGTCGGCATCGCCACTTGGATCTACAATTACGACAGCAGGTGGTGGATCGCTGGGCTCGGCGGCGCGCTGATTGGCACGGTCTGGAACTTCGTGGTCAGCGCCGCCTTCGTTTGGCGGCAGCGCTGAAGTCTTTGACCCGCGCAGTCTTTTCGAAAAACCGGATTCCGCTCGCCCAGAACATGCTTTAAAGACCTATCCAGGGAAACGCCGGGATACCATCATGCATCGCTCTGCTGTTTGTCGCGGGCAAGCTTCATCGCCGCAACGTCCACTGTGGCGCGCCTGCCTTCTCGCCGCTCTCGTCGCCATCAGCATTCTGCCGGGGCAGGCGACGGCCGATCCGGTCGCCGACTTTTATCGCGGCAAAACCATCAATGTTTTGATCGGAGTTGGCGCCGGCGGCGAATACGATCTGCAGGCGCGGCTGGTCGCCAAATACATCGGCAGATACATCCCCGGCAATCCGACACTGGTGCCGCAAAACATGACCGGAGCCAGCGGGCTGAAGATGATCAATTATCTCGCGAGCGTTGCTCCACACGACGGCACCTATATCGGCATGATTCAGAACGGTCTGCCGGCGCTGCAGGCGGTCGGATTGGACGGCGTGCAATACGACGCGGCCAAATTCAATTGGCTTGGCGCCATGGCGCCGGTCGTCGAGACCATCGCAGTATGGCACACCGCAGGCGTCACCTCGATCGAGGGCGCGCGCGAGAAGGAGATCGTCACAGGTGCGACGGCGCGCGGCTCGATCACCTATACCTTTCCCGCAATGATGAACGAGGTTTTTGGGACCAAGTTCAAGCTCATCACCGGCTACACCGGCGGTAACGAGATCAACCTCGCCATGGAGCGCGGCGAGGTCCAGGCGCGCAACAATACTTGGTCGAGCTGGAAGGCGACGAAGCCGGCCTGGCTCAGCGAGCATAAGATCGCGGTCATCGCTCAATCCGGACCACGCGCAGCCGACCTCGATGCGCCCTTGGTCTCCGACCTTGCCAAGAGCGCCGCCGACCGCCGCCTGGTCGACCTCGTATTCTCCGGCTGCGCCATCGGCCGACCGCTTGCGATTACGCCGGGTGTTCCGGTCGACCGCGTCGCCGCGTTACGCGCAGCCTTCGACAAAACGATGCAGGACTCCGAATTCCTCGCCGAAGCCAAGGCGGCGAATTTTGACGTCGATCCCGTTCATGGCGTCGAGATGCAGAAAACGATTGACCGTATTCTCGATGTCCCGAGCGACCTCGCGGCAAGGGCAAAACATCTCTTGCAGTGAGGCTCAGCTCAGCACTCGGCGGCATTCGCCGGATGGCGAGCCAGAGCGGTGAGCGTCAAGCGGCGAACCGTCGGGTGCGGATAATCCACAAGAGCCCGCTCCATCCGACGCAGATCGCAAGGCCGGCAGCAAGCGCCCACCATGAGCCCAAGGGCACGGCCAAGTAATGAACGGCGAGGAAGCCCAGAGCGAGCCCGATGAAGGCCACCTGGGCATGCGCCAGCATGCTGGCGGTCGCCTTGCCGCCGACGCGTGGATGCAGAATGACGATGGAACTGCAAAGAATGATCGGGAACAGCGCAAACATGCCGGACGCGAACGAACCGATGCTGTAGCTTGCGGTGGTTACGACGGCCACGACGATGGCGGCGGCGATTGCCCGAAGCGGAATGTCGTACGCCGTTCGCAGAAATTTTTGCGGGGCTCCGGACCCGCGATAGCGCCAGCTCAGCGGGATCGTGACAGAGAATACAGCGACGTTCAGCAGCACCGCGCGGAGCGGCGTCCAATCGGCCAGCCGCAACACGAAGGTGACGGCGAACCACACCAAAATCGAAATACCGAGACTGACGATCATACCGCGGCGCTGTGCCAGCAAGGCGTAGGTTGCGGAAAAGATCGAAACGTCAGCGCCAATCGCAACACTGCCGACCGCGCTCGCAGCGATGAAGCTTGGTGGATGCTCGATGGCGAGGATGATGTAGGCCGCGCCGGCCGCGGTCGGCAGCGCCGCAATCAGCGCGCCGATAAAGACGCCGCTACGCTCGACCGCAATCGAGGTAACGACGACGACGGCCGCTGTCAGCGCCATCTTGAAGGCGAGACCGTACCAGAACAGGAGGTCGGGGCTCATGAGCCGTGGCGCCCTTTCGGTATGTCCGGAATATAGATCGCCACGTGCTGCGCTTGGCCGCCGGACAATTCACGCTGGAGCAGCTTGCCCCACAATCCAGACGCGTTCAGTCCGTTCGGGCAGTGGTCAAAGCACATTCCCGGCGCCTGTATATCATTGGTGGAGCGCGGCTTCATTGGTGGAGCGCGGCTTCCACTTTTTCCGAAATCCTGCTCCAGAGGCGAAAAATTGATGTAATTTCTCTCGGGCGAGGCAAGTTTCACAGGGGGCATTAAAATCAAATACTTCGATAGGCCTATTGCATAGAATGATAATCTATAGCCAAAGAGCGGGAATGGCGGCGATGGTTGGCGAGCCAGGACTGCGCGGGCCGGATATTCCAAGACCCGAGTCACAACCGAGACGATGACAGCGCGCGAAGGCTCCGCTATGCCGTTGGCAATATGATGATGCTCGACACCCAACGCTCTGCGCGCGCCAGCGTCGAACTCATCGACACGGCGGCGATCGTCGCCGATGTGAGAGACCTTGCCACCACCTATGCCGGTCGCGAGCGCGAATTGCGCACCGCGGTTGCTCAGCGCTTGAAAGCGGCGCTGACGCAGGCGCGAGCGCGGGCCGAGGAGCTTCTGCTCAAAGACCGCCACGGGCGGCGTTGCGCCGAGCGGCTGTGCCGGATGCAGGACGAGATCATCCGCATCCTTTTCGAGTTTGCCGGCAACGAGCTTTATCCGCCGCACGTCCCGTCGGAGGCCGAACGCATGGCGGTGGTCGCGACGGGCGGCTATGGCCGCGGCCTGCTGGCGCCGGGCTCCGACATCGATCTGCTGTTTCTGCTGCCTTATAAACAAACAGCTTGGGGCGAATCCATCGCCGAAGCGCTGCTCTACTGCCTGTGGGACATGGGACTAAAGGTCGGCTATGCGACGCGTTCGGTCGACGAGTGCATCCGCCAGGCCAAGGCCGATATGACCATCCGCACCGCGCTTCTCGAAGCGCGCTATCTGTTCGGCGACGCCAAGCTGTTCCAGGAGCTGGTGGTGCGCTTCGACAAGGAGGTCGTGCAGGGTACGGCGCCGCAATTTGTTGCCGCCAAGCTCGCCGAGCGCGAGGAGCGCCACCGCCGCGCCGGCCAATCACGCTATCTCGTCGAGCCGAACGTCAAGGACGGCAAGGGCGGCCTGCGCGACCTGCACACGCTGTTCTGGATCGCCAAATATGTTTACCGGGTCCACGACCCGGAGCAATTGATCGAACGTGGCGTGTTCGATCGCGACGAATACAGGCTGTTTCGCCGCTGCGAAGATTTTCTGTGGTCGGTTCGCTGCAACATGCACTTCCTGACCGGCCGCGCGGAGGAACGCCTGTCATTCGACATCCAGCGGGATATCGCGGTGCGGCTTGGTTACACCGAACATCCCGGCCTGAAGGATGTCGAACGCTTCATGAAGCACTACTTCCTGATCGCCAAGGACGTCGGCGATCTGACGGCGATCCTGTGTGCGGCACTCGAGGAACGCCAAGCAAAAGTGGCGCCGGTACTGAGCCGGGTCATCGCGCGGCTACGGCCGGCTCGCAGCCAGCGCAAGTTGAGTGAGACCGACGACTTCGTCATCGACAACAACCGTATCAACATTGCGCGTCCCAATGTCTTTGCGCGCGATCCGGTCAATTTGATCCGGGTGTTCTACCTCGCGCAGAAGCATAATCTTGCGTTGCATCCCGAGGCCATGCGCGTCGCGACGCACTCGCTCAAGCTGATCGACAAGGATGTGCGCGAGGACAAGGAAGCGAATCGCCTGTTCCTCGAAATCCTGACCTCGAAGAACGACGCCGAAACCGTGCTGCGGCGCATGAACGAGGCCGGCGTGCTCGGCGCGTTTGTCCGCGCCTTTGGCCGCATTGTGGCGATGATGCAGTTCAACATGTACCACCACTATACGGTGGACGAGCATCTGTTGCGCTGCATCGGCGTGCTCAACGAAATCGAGCGCGGCGAGAACCGCGAGGTGGCGCTGGCGAGCGAGCTGATGCGAACGATCCAGCCGCACCATCGCGTCGTGCTCTACGTCACGATGTTCCTGCACGATATCGCCAAGGGCCGCATCGAAGATCACTCGATCGCCGGCGCGCGCATTGCGCGGCGGCTTTGCCCGCGGCTCGGCTTGAGCGCGATCGATACCGAACTCGTCGCCTGGCTGGTCGAAGTCCATCTCGTCATGTCGACGGTGGCGCAGTCGCGCGATCTCTCCGATCGCAAGACGATCGAGAACTTCGCCGCTGTGGTGCAATCGCTGGAGCGATTGAAGCTGCTGACGATCTTGACCACTGCCGACATCCGCGCCGTGGGACCCGGCGTATGGAACGGATGGAAGGCGCAGCTCTTGCGCACGCTCTACTACGAGACCGAGCCGGTGCTGACCGGCGGCTTCTCCGAGGTCAATCGCGCACAGCGCGTGGCCGTCGCACAGTCCGAGTTTCGCGCCGAGATCAAGGATTGGCCAGCCGAGGCGCTGGAAGCCTATATCGCGCGCCATTATCCGGCCTACTGGCTCAAAGTCGATCTGCCGCACAAGCTCGCGCAGGCGAACTTCGTGCGCGCGGCTGAGCAATCCGGACAGACGCTCGCCACCAGCGTCGGTTTCGATGCCGCGCGCGGCGTCACGGAGCTGACAGTGTTCGCGCCCGACCACCCGTGGCTGCTTTCGATCATCGCCGGCGCTTGCGCGCTGACCGGCGCCAACATCGTCGATGCGCAGATTTATACGACGACGGACGGGCTCGCGCTCGACACCATCTCGGTCTCGCGCGAATTCGACCGCGAGGAAGACGAAGCGCGCCGAGCGGCGCGGATCGGCGACGCCATCCGAAAGGCGGTGCGCGGCGAGATCCGGCTGCCGGACATCGTGGCGAAACGCGGCCCGCCCAAGGGCAGGCTCAAGGCCTTCGCCATCGAGCCGGAAGTGACCATCAACAACCAATGGTCCAACCGCTACACCGTCGTCGAAGTGACCGGCCTCGATCGGCCCGGGTTGCTTTACGAACTCACCACGACGCTTTCGAAGCTCAACCTCAACATCGCCTCGGCGCATGTTGCGACTTTTGGTGAGCGTGTCGTTGACGTGTTCTATGTCACCGATCTGGTTGGCGCCAAAATCGCAACTCCGACCCGACAGAATGCGATCAAGCGGCCGCTGCTCGCCTTGTTTGCCGCACCCGTCGGCGAGGCCAAGCCGGCCCACGAGGCCGCGGCGGGGTAATCGTTTCTCGCGCTTGCCCTTGCTCGGGGACGGGACGGTTTCGGCCGGTCCCCGACTGGTAACCGCGCTTTAAACCCCGCTCTCTACCGTGATTTCCGGGCGCGCTCGATCATTTCCGAAATCCGGCCAATTTTTCGGGATCAGGCGCGGAAGCGCGGGTTCCGCGCCGGGGATAGAGGGATATGGCGCCGTCTCAGGCCGGTCGGAAGCGTTCCCAAGGTGACGCGAACGATGCCGGGTTGCTCGATCTGCGGCTGCGGCCGCAGGATCGCGCCGCAGGTCCGTCCAAGCCCCGCGGTGATGGCGGTCGGCGCCGTTCCGGGGATGCCGCGCCGAAGGGACCCCGCAAAAAGCGCCGAGGGCGCCGCAAAGGACGATCGGGAATTGGCCGGCTGATCTATTGGGCCGCCGTCGCGGCGTTATGGGCGGTGATTGCCGCCATCGGCGTGCTCGTTTGGATCGGCATCCATCTGCCGCCAATCCAGTCGCTGGAAATCCCTAAGCGGCCGCCATCGGTGCTGATCCTCGGCGCCAATGGCGCGACGTTGGCTACACGTGGCGATATGGGAGGCGCGGCGGTACCGCTGCGCGAATTGCCGGACTACGTTCCGAAGGCCTTCATTGCCATCGAAGATCGGCGGTTCTATTCGCATCACGGCGTTGATCCGTTTGGCATCATGCGCGCCATCGTCCACGACGTGCTGCGCCGCGGCGCTGCCCAGGGCGGATCGACCTTGACGCAGCAGCTCGCAAAAAATCTGTTCCTCACACAGGAACGCACTTTGACGCGTAAGCTTCAGGAGGTGGTGCTTGCGCTCTGGCTCGAACACAAATTCTCCAAGGCGCAGATTCTCGATCTTTATCTCAACCGCGTTTATTTCGGCTCAGGCGCCTACGGCGTGGAAGCCGCAGCACAACGCTATTTCGGTAAATCGGCACGGCATCTGACGATCGCCGAAGCGGCCATGCTCGCCGGCCTCGTGCAATCGCCGTCGCGGCTCGCGCCGAGCCATAATCCCGACGGCGCGCAGCGCCGCGCGGCGTTGGTCATTGCTGCGATGGCCGAGCAGAAAATGATCTCCGCCGATGCGGCAAAGCTCGCGCTCGCGCACCCTGCCCGCGCGGTCAAGCCGGCCGGCGCCGGCTCCGTCAACTACGTCGCCGACTGGGTGATGGATGCGGTCGACGATCTCGTCGGCCGATACGATCAGGATATTGTGGTCGACACGTCGATTGATCCGGCGTTGCAGGGCGCGGCTGAGCAATCGCTGGTCGACGCGCTGGCGCAGAGAGGCGAAAAGCTCGCGATCGGCGAGGGCGCGATTGTCGCCATGACTCCGGACGGCGTCGTGCGTGCGCTGGTCGGCGGCAAGAGCTACGCCGAAAGCCAGTTCGACCGGGCAATCGCAGCCAAGCGCCAGCCCGGCTCGGCGTTCAAGCCGTTCGTCTATCTCACCGCGCTCGAACACGGCCTGACGCCGGATACGATACGGGAGGACGCCCCGATCGCTGTGAAGGGCTGGAAGCCGGCCAATTTCGAGCACGAATATTTCGGGCCGGTGACGCTCACTCAGGCGTTGGCCAATTCGCTCAACACCGTCTCGGTGCGTCTGACTTTGGAATTCGGGCCTTCGGCCGTTGTGCGCACCGCCTATCGGCTCGGCATCAATTCGTTGCTCGAACCCAACGCTTCGATCGCGCTCGGCACGTCGGAAGTCTCCGTCCTCGAACTCGTCTCCGCCTACGCGACCTTCGCCAATGGCGGGCTTGCGGTCTCGCCGCATGTTGTGGAGCGCATTCGCACCACAAACGGCAAGACCCTCTACACGCGTTCCACTCAAGCGCTCGGTCGCGTGGTCGACGCGCGCTACGTCGGGATGATGAATACGATGATGCACGAGACGCTGACGAGCGGCACCGCGCGCCGGGCCGACCTTCCCGGCTGGCAGGCGGCCGGCAAAACCGGCACCAGCCAGGATTTCCGCGATGCCTGGTTCATCGGCTACACATCTCACCTTGTGACCGGTGTTTGGCTCGGCAACGATGATAATACGCCGACCCGGAAAGCGACTGGTGGCGGCTTGCCAGTCGAAATCTGGAGCCGGTTCATGAAGACGGCGCATCAAGGCATCTCGCCGACCAGTCTGCCTGGCCTCTCCAGCGGCCCATGGATGAATCCGGCGCCTCCGCCAGCCGGCGTGCCGGGTCCAGCGCCGGCGGACAAGCGCGGCCAACAAAACAACGCTGGCCAACTCGATCTATGGTTGCTCGACAAGCTATTTGGACGGCACTGACGGCGGCTTAGTCGCAACGCCCGAGGAAAATGTCTGCAGGGCTTCAGAACGAGTTTCGATTTCAGCGGAACCGCGCAGCGTTGCTATTCAAGCTTGAAGACCGTACGCAGCAAGCTCTTGACCGATTTCTTCGCATCCGCCGCGGCTGCCGGATCGGAACCCAGATGAGGATCGTGTTCGACGCACGGGTCCTGGTAGGTGAACGGCTGTTTGGTCGCCGCATCGATCAAGGTGCCTGCCGGCTCCTCCCGGATCGAGCAGTGGCGCACCGTCTGCGAATTTTTCGCTACAATCAGTGTCGCGCCGAGTGGATTGTCAAAGGCGTGCCATACATTGGGGTATTCGGTCAGTGTGACATCGTGGCCGGCGGTCTGCAGCCGGGCGACGAATGATCGGCATGGGCCAATCGGATTGTAGTCGTCGGCCGTACCCTGGAAAATTCTGATCGGCCGGTCGGCGACATCGGTGTCATCGATGAACGTCGTCATGCAATCAGGATAGAACGGCAAATAAGCGGCAAATTCGATGCCCGACTTGTTCCACATTCTGTTGAAGCGTTTCAAACTCGCGTAAAGCGCCGCTTGGCCGCCGCGGGAAAAACCCATCAATGCGATGCGCGCAGGATCGACGCGCGGATGCTGAGCGAGAACGTCGAGCGCGCGATAAATGTCGAGAATAAAGTTCAAGCGCCCAAGGATCGCCTGATTTGTGCTGACCGAGGTGAGACCGCGCCCTGTGAAACCGTCGATCGCGAAGGTGGAAATACCCATCGCGTTGAGCTCGTTCGACCACATTGCGATATTGGGGCCCATGCCGCCGGAGCCGTGCATCAGCACCACGGTCGGCAGACGGCCGCTGCCCTGCGCGATCCGGAACTCGGCGGAAAGTGTCGTTGGCTTTCCATCCGCCTCGCCCTTGAGAAAATGCTGATCAGAGAACGTCAGCGTCTCGACGGAATGCAGCTCGACGCGCGCTGCGATCTCCTTCGACGTAGCGCTATCTGCGGCCAGGCTGGGCCATGTGCTCAGCCATGTGCTGGTCAAAACGATCGCAACAGCCGCAGCAAGACGGGCATGTTTCACGGTCGCCTCCCCAAAAAAACCTGTCGCCTTCAGACGTGGCGCAAATTGTGATTCTTTATCGGCAGCGAGCGGATACGCTGTCCGGTCGCAGCAAAGATCGCATTACACAGAGCCGGAGCGACTGGCGGCACGGGTGGTTCACCGACGCCGCCCCAGAAATCGCCGCTCGGCACCATGACGGTCTCGACCTCCGGCATGTCCGCGATACGCAACATCTCGTAATCGTTGAAGTTCGATTGTTCGGCAGCGCCGCCCTTGATGGTGATTTCGCCGAGCAGCGCCGCGGTCAACGCGTAGACGACAGCGCCTTGGGTTTGCATCTCGATCGAAAGCGGATTGACCACGTGACCGCAATCGATTGCGGAAACGACGCGATGGACGCGCACGCGTCCTGCGGTCACGGATGCCTCCACGACCTGTGCGCAGTAGCTGCCGCAGGCTTCATTCACCGCAATGCCGCGATGAACGCCCGGCGGCAGCGGCTCATTCCAGCCCGCCTTCTGCGCCGCAGCGTCGAGCACGGCGAGATTTTTCGGACTGTTGCGCAGCAGCCGGCGCCGATAGAGGTAGGGATCGATGCCTGCGGCGTGCGCCATCTCGTCGATGAAGCATTCCTTGTAGTAGGCGTTCTGCGAGTAGTTGATCGACCGCCAAACGCCGAGCGGCACGGAGGTTTGGCAGACGACGAAATCGACCAGATAATTCGGCACCGCGTACGGCATTTCGTCAGCGAGGCCGCTCACGAAGCTCCTGTCCACAATGGATGGCCCGAGCCCTGCCACGATGCCGGCCACGAAGGATGGCCCGGCAAGGCGAATGGACCACGCCACCGGCATGCCGTCGGCGTCGAGACCGGCGGCGAGACGCGCCATCCCGAAGGGCCGATAGAAATCGTGCTGCGTATCCTCCTCGCGGGTCCACAAAAGCTTGACCGGCTGCTCGAAATTCTTGGCGATGAGCACGGCTTGGCGAACATATTCCTGAATCGTGCCGCGTCGGCCGAAGCCGCCGCCGAGCAGCATGCGGTGAACGATAATCTTATCGTTCGACAGGCCGGCGGCGATCGCGGCCGTGGCGACTGCGGTCGCAGGGTCCTGGGTCGGGACCCAGATCTCGACGCGATCCTGTTTGACGTGCGCGGTACACGTTTGTGGTTCCATGGTGGCGTGCGCCAGGAAGGGAACCATGTAGTCCGCCTCGATGCGTCGCACGGCGCGCGCAAATCCTGCCGTCATGTCCCCGTCGGAGCGCCCCACAACGGCCGGTGTCGAGTTGAGACCGCGGTGGACCGCGTCGCGGATGGTTTCGGTCGACGTCCCGCCGTGACCGTGGTCGTCCCAAGTGATTTTCAGCGCCTCAGCCGCACGCTTCGCGCGCCACCATAAATCGGCCACCACGGCCACGGCATCCGGCAATTGCACGATGCCGCGGACGCCGTTCAAACCGTGGCATGCGCTGTCATCGACCGATTGCAATGTTCCACGAAATACCGGGCACTGCACGATCGTGGCGTACAGCATATCCGGCAGCCGCACGTCGATGGCGTAGATCGGCTGCGCTGTCACCTTTTCGAGTACATCGAGCCGCTTGCGCGGCGTTCCCGCAAGCGTCCAGGCGGCGGGATCCTTCAGCTTCACGTCTTTCGGCGGCTGGATCGTCGCCGCATCTTCGGCGACCGCGCCGAACTTGAGGTACGGCCGGTCGGCCCGTGTGTGATCACACTATGTGCCGCCGAGCATTGCGAAGCCGGCACGTTCCAGCGTGTTGCCGCGGCGGCGATCAGCATTTCCCGCGCGGTGGCGCCGGCGCGGCGGAGATACGACTGCGAAAGTGCGATCGAGCGGCTGGCGCCGGTCGACATATCGCCCCAGACCCGGTTTCGGCGCAGGTTGTCCAGGGGCGTTACGAATTCGGTGCTGACCTTCGCCCAATCGCAGCAGAGTTCCTCGGCCACCAGCATGGCGAGACCCGTCATGGCGCCCTGGCCCATTTCGGCGCGCGCGACACGGATTGTCACAGTATCGTCGGATCCGACAACGACCCAGCAGGTCAGTTCCGGCGCGCCCTCAGTGCCGGCGCGCGCGAATTCGGGCCCGAACGGGACCGCAAAACTGAGGACCAAGCTGCCGCTCGCGGCAGTCGCGCCGACAAGGAATGAACGGCGATCCAATTCGCCGCCAGACGCCATGAATTCCCCCTGTTCACGACGCAACGATGCCAGATTCCGCCGTCGCATGCAGCGCAAAAAAAGGCTTAACCCATGATAATTTTTGCCGGTGTGTACCGCGCATCACAATTCGGCAAATCGTCCGAAGGCTATTTCGAGGAGAAGTCATGGTAGACGATCGTTCCACGCTTGAGCATCGCATCCGCTCCATCGAGGATCGGCTCGAGATCTACAATCTGATCGCCGGTCACCCGCCAAGCGCCGACACCGGTGCCGACTATTACGCCGAAGCCGTCTACACCGAGGACGGTGTGTTCGACCGCGGTCCCAACCTATCGGGCGCCACCGGCAACAAGGCGATCGCGGCGAGCCTTAAAAGCGACGGCCATCAGGCCGCGATCGCCGGCGGCCTCGCGCATTTTGCCGGCTTGCCTCACATCGCGCTGCACGGCGACTCGGCGATCGTCACCTCGTACTTGCAAATTCTCACCCCGAACAAAACCGGTGAGGCGGTCGAGGTTCCCAATCACGGCGCTTCGCGCGGCTATCACATTCATCGGGTGGCGGCGAACCGCTGGGAACTCGTGCGCACTCCGGACGGTTGGAAGATCAAGCGGCGCACGATCTATCTCATCGACGGCTCGGAACCCGCGCGCGACATTTTGCGCGGCGCGCTGCAGGGCTACGCGGAGCGGGCGTGAGTGCCTTTCACCGGCGGATGACCTGCTGACGCCGCGGCCTTAGAAAATAGCGTTCACTCGAACACATCATCTGCGCGGCTAAGCAAGGTCGGCGGAAGCGTGAGGCCGAGCGCCTTGGCGGTCTTCAGATTCACGTCCAGCCGAAACTTCGTCGGCATCTCCACCGGCAGATCGGCCGGATTGCGACCCTTGAGGATCTTGTCCATCAGCGCGACTACCTCGCGGTAGGCCGCTTTAATATCCGAAGAATATGAAATCAGGCCGCCGACTGCTGGAAAACCGGAGTTCGGCGCGAAGGATGGCAGCCGCTGTTTGAGTGCAAGCTCGGCGACGGGCCTGCTCGGCAGGCTAGGCTGCAGCAGCACCGCTTCCGCGCCACCCTTCTGCAACTGTGCAAAGGCATCATCCAAGCCCTCTCCGCCATGGAGCAGCAATGGCATGATCTCGATCTTCAGCGCTGGCGCAGCGGTCTGGATATGGCCAAGGAAGGATTTGTTGAACGGATCATCGGCATTCGCCAGCACCGCCACGCGGCGTGCGGCCGGCAACACCTCACGCAACAGCTCCAGATTCTTGGCGCCAAGCTCACTGACCGCCGTGGACACGCCGGTGATATTGCCTCCCGGCCGCGCGAGGCTCTCCACCAGCCCGGTGCCAACCGGATCGGCCGACAAGATAACGATTGGAGTTTTCTTGGTCGCTTGCTTGATCGCGGTCGCGGCAGGTGTCGGATAGGCGAACAAGATATCGACGTTGAGGGCAACGAGCTTCGCCGCAAGTGGCGCCAGATCATCAACATTTGCGCTGCCGATGCGCAATTCGAAGACAATGTCTGTTCCTTCGACATAACCGAGATCGCGCAGGCCCTCCTCGATTGCCTTGATGAGTTCCGTCGGATCGGGATTTCTGGCGACCAGAATGCCGAGCGTGGCTGGTTTGCGCGACTGCGCCGCAGCGTTGAGCGGCCACGCCATGCTTCCGCCGCCCAGCAATTTTAGGAATTCACGTCGCTTCACATTTACCTCATCGTCGCAAGAGGTGAGCGTATCCGATCGGGTTGGCGTGGCAATGATGGCATTGTACGATCACGCGCGGACGAGCTTGTCCTCAAACCAATTCCACATGGTCGCGGTGCCGAGCGAAAGGTAATCGCGCTGGCAGTGCTGGGCGCCGCCTTCCTCGGCGGTGAAGACGCGCAGCGTCTTGTCGGCCGAACCGCAGGCGTTGAACAAAGCCTGGGCGTCTTTCAAGGGAATCTGCTCGTCGTCCTCGCCGTGCACGACCAGGAATGGACAGCGCATTTTCTGCACGACGCCGTCAAGCCGGAACGGTTCAAGCTTTTTCAGTGCCGCGTCGAGGGAATCGACGCCGAGAATCCACATGATGTGATGGCCCGGCACCGACAGTGACGTCTGGAATCCGGCGTCAATGCGCTTCTTCCAGGTTCCGTAATAATCCCAGATGGCGCCCCAGGCAATGCAGGCGGCAAAACGTGGCTCGAGCGAAGCGCAACGCGGCGCGTAATAGCCGCCGAGACTGATGGCGACGATGCCGATGCGCTTCGGGTCGACGTCGGCGCGCGTTTCCAGATAATCGATGCAGGCGCTGCCCGCCTTCTCGTAGTCGTGGCGAAGCGGCATGCCGCGAAACCGGATCGCCTCTCCGGTCCCCGGACCATCCATCACCAGCACAGAGATCCCGCGCCGCACCAGATCGGGCACGCCGCGCATGAACTGGATTTCCTTGGTGATGTCGAGGCCATCGAAAAACACCACGCAGGGCGCGCGCGCCGCCTTTGCATTTTGCGCCGGCACGAAATAGCCGGGCAGTTTGTTGCCTTCGAACGGCACATCGACGATCTCGATCTTGTTGCCGGAGAGCGCGACGAACTGATGAAAGCAATCGACCGCGCTGGCGATAGGCTTCAAGCGCGCGCTCATCCTTCGGAGTGCGAAATCGCTCCCCCATCTGATAATAGTGGCAGGCGCGCAGAAAGAACGGCGCCGCCGACACCGGGTATCGCGCGCGATACGATTCGGCGTGCGCGCGCACCGTATCGGCGACTGAAACACACGCCTCGAAAAACGCCTCGTCATCCTCGCCGCTTTTGCCTTCAAGGAGGCGGCCGATCTTGTGCAATTCGCTCATGTCGACGCCGCCAAACGGCGCCGTCCCCAGCATGTTCACGAAGGCCGCCGACCAACGGTAATTGCCGGGAAAATACATGAAGTATTTCGGCATCTTGGACATTCTCTCTCCCGCTTTGCTCTTTATTGTCATGCCCGCGAAAGCGGGCGTCCAGTATCCGTTCTGATCGTGAAAATTGACCTCACCATGAGCGCTTAATGGATCATCCGCATTCGCGGATGATGACAGCGACGCGATCCTCAAACATCCCAAGCCGGCGCGCGGCCGGATGGATTGGCGATGCGGCCGTCAGCGCGTTTGAGCGCGCCGATCCGGCGCATGTCGTCGTCGCTGAGCTCGAAATTGAAGACGTCGAGATTCTCGGCGATGCGCGCCGGGTTCGACGAGCGCGGAATGGCGGCAATGATTTTTTGCTGCATCAGCCAGCGCAGCGCCACTTGCGCGAAAGTCTTGCCGGTGCGGCGCGCGATATCGGCGAGGACCGGATCGCCCTGCAGGCGGCCGCGTGCGAGCGGACAATACGCCGTGAGTACAAGGCCGCGCCGGCGGCATGCCTCGATTACCTTTGACTGATCGAGATACGGATGACACTCGGCCTGCAAAGTGACCAGCGGCTCCGGGCACAGGCTCATTGCCTCATCGAGCATGGCGATGTTGAAATTGGCGACGCCGATATGGCGCGTGAGGCCCTGCCGCTTCGCCTTGGCGAGCGCGCCCATCGTCTCCGCGAGGGGCGTGTTCTTCTCGGGCCAATGGACGAGAAGAAGGTCGACATAATCGACGCGAAGCCGCTCGAGGCTCTCCTCGACCGATCGGGCGAAATCGCCGGCGTGCAGATATTCGTGTGAAACCTTGGTGGTTAGGAAAATCTCCTCGCGGCGGACGCCCGAGGCGCGGATGCCTTCACCGACGCCGCGCTCGCTGCCGTATTTCCAGGCGGTATCGATATGACGATAGCCGAGCTTGAGCGCTGTCGCGACGATCTCGCCGCAATCGGCCAGCATCGAAGTCCCGTAACCGATGGCGGGAATCTCGGCGCCGTGCGCCGGCAACTTGGGAGCAAACAGCATCGTTGCATCCTAACGCATGATCCCAAAAAGTGGGAACCGATTTTTGGACGAGATCATGCGCGAGAAAAGCATGATCCCGAAAAGCATGCCCTCGGACTTGATCCGGGTGGGAGCCGCTTTTTGGAAGAGATCATGCGGAGAAAAGCATATCGCGAAAAACATGCTCTCTGATTTGATCCGAGGTTTTGGGAAGAGTTCGTGCTTACGGAACGTTCGCCACCACCGGTTTATTCCGGCTTGATGTTGGCGAATTTGACCACCCTGGCCCATTTCTCGGTGTCGTCGGCCAGGAACTTCCCGAAAGCGGCGGGCGAACTGGGAAACACGGTGTAACCGAGATCGGCGAGCTGCGCCTTCTTGGCAGGCTCGGCGAGGCAGGCGTTGATCGCGCCATTGATCTTATCGATAATTTCGACGGGCGTATTCGCCGGCGCTCCCATGCCCTGCCAAAGGCTCGCCTCATAGCCCGCAACGAAATCGCCGACGACCGGAACGTCCGGCAGCGCTTCGGAGCGCGTCGCAGTGCTCACGGCCAGCGCCCGCAACTTGCCGGCCCTGATGTACTCGATGGATGACGTGTCGGAAAACATCACCTGCACCCGCCCGGCGATCAAATCGATATGCGCAGGCGCCGCACCTCGGTACGGGACGTGCACCATGTCGATGCCGGCCATCATGCAAAACAGTTCGCCTGCCACGTGGAGCGGGGTCCCGATTCCGCTGGACGCCATACTGATTTTGCCTGGGTTGGCCTTGGCATAGGCGATGAGTTCGGGAACGGTCTTGGCGGGAAAAGATGGATTGACCACCAGGACAAGCGGCGACCGCACAATGCTTGCGACCGGCGCGATGTCGCGGAGGAATTTGAAGTCGCTGTTGTTATAGAGGGTCGCATTGATCGTATTGACCGAAGCGACTTCGAGAAGCGTGTAGCCGTCGGCGGGCGCTTTGGCGACAAGCTCCATGGCGATATTGCCGCCGGCGCCCGGACGATTTTCTATAACGAAGGTCTGGCCGAGACGCTCCGACAGCCATTGGCCGATGATGCGTGCGACGATGTCGACCCCGCCGCCGGCGGCAAGTCCGACGATCAAACGCACTGGGCGCGCCGGATACGCTTGCGCCCTCGCGACGCGCGATCCGGCGGAGAGCACGACAGCTCCCGCTGCCAGATGCAGAAATCGCCGACGCGGAAGTTTCATCTTGTACTCCTCCTGACTAGGACGCGAGGTCGCCAACCGCGGTAGTTTATGCAAGCGTCATGCCCGATGGTCCGATCGCAAGCGCAACGCTTTGATGCACGATTGGCTATCTGCCACCCGACACGTTGAGCACGGCGCCGGTGATGTAGGACGCCGCGTCCGACAGCAGGAACAGGATCGCCTCAGCGATCTCATCGGGCTTGCCCGGCCGGCCCATTGGTAGCAGCGGTGTGATGCGCTCCAAACGGCCCGGCTCGTGGATGTCCGTCTCGGTTGGTCCCGGCCGGATGGCATTGACGCGAATTCCCTCTTTGACCACCTCGCGAGCCAGCCCGTTGGTCAGCGCATCGATGCCACCCTTGGCGGCGGCGTAGAACACGTATTCGCCGGCGCCGCCGGTCAGGCTCGCGATCGAAGACAGCAGCACGATCGACCCGCCGGAACCGCCCCTCGCGGTTGACATACGTTGCACGGCGGCGCGCGCGCAGAGCAGCCCGCCATAAAGGTTGACGTCAATCACCTCGCGCATGGTCGCGGCGCTGGCGGCCTCCAGCCGCGAATTCTTGCCGGCGATGCCGGCGCTGTGCACGAAATGGGTGAGCGGCCCGAGTTGCGCGGCGGAGGCGTCGAAGACGCGCTCGATGTCCTGCTCGATCGCCATGTCGCCCGCAATTGCAACCGCGTTGGCGCCGGCGGACTTCACCGCATCGACGACGCCGGCTGCGGCGTTCGCGTTGCTTTTGTAGTTCACGGCGACATCGTAGCCGCGCGCACCGGCCATTCGTGCGGTAGCGGCGCCGATGCCGCGGCTGCCGCCGGCGATCAGAAGAACAGGTCGTGGCATGGAGGACTCCCGGAGGGCTAGTGGTCCAATTCTAACATTCGCATCCCGGTTCGGCACAGGCTGTTTTGCGAATGTTAGAATCAAAGGACCACTAGCAAATATGCTTGCTAGTGGAGCTTTGGATTTGACATTCGCTTCGCCGATTTGCGGCTAGGTGGGTAGCGAATGTCAAATCCGCTCCACTAGAATACCAGCCGTTCATATTGGCCGGAAGGAATATGCCGCGACAGTGGCCTTCGCGATACGTGTCGCACAAGTTTGCTTTTTGCGACAGCTGCGTCCACATCAAGCGTCATGTAGGAGGAGGACAAGGATGCGAGCTTTTTCACGAACGAGCACGATTGCGGCCCTTGCCGTTGCGGCTGCACTGGCCGGTATCCTTGGGGGACATTCGCCCAACACCGCAATGGCGCAGACGATGGGAAAAACCGTGACGACATCATCGGGCTTGAAGATCATCGACACCAAAGTCGGCAACGGCGCGATCCTGCAATCCCGGTCAGATTTGCGTCATGCACTACACCGGCTGGCTCTATCACGACGGCGCCAAGGGCGAAAAGTTCGACAGCTCGCTCGACCGTGGCCAGCCGTTCGAGTTTACGCTTGGCAGACATCAAGTTATCGCCGGATGGGATGAAGGCGTCGCCACCATGAAGGTCGGCGGCAAACGCACTCTCATCATCCCGCCCGAGCTCGGCTATGGCGCGCGTGGCGCTGGCGGCGTCATCCCGCCGAACGCCACGCTGATCTTCGATGTTGAACTGCTTGGCGTGAAGGGCTGATGCAAGGCGCTGAAACCCCGTATATGCCGATGGCATGCCCCGACAACATGTTCTACGTTCCGGGGAAATCAGGGATAGGGAGAACACCATGGCCGATCTTGCAGCGTCCAAGCTGACGTGGGACCACATCCATCTACGCACGGCTGATCCCGAAGCGATGGCGAAGTGGTTCGAGACGATGCTCGGCGCGCAAGTACTCCGCAGCATGCAGGAGGGCAAGCCGCGCATCGATCTGAAGCTTGGCGGCGCCAACATTTTCATCGCGCCGGTGGCGACCGGCGACGGTGTCAATGCCGCCCCGGCCACGCCCTACCGCGGTCTTGATCATTTTGGGCTGGCCGTGAGCGGCATCGATGCGATTGTCGCCGATCTCAAGGCGAAAGGCGTGGCATTCACGCGAGAGCCGACCACCGTGCGGCCCGGCGTGCGCGTCTGCTTCATCCGGGCTCCCGAAGGTGTGTCGATCGAATTGCTCGATCGCGACGCCAAATATCAGCCGGCAAAAAGCTAGGGCATCGCGCACCGTGGAGAATCACGGTGGCCAGTGCGCTTAGTTATTTCTTATCCGGCCGTACGATGGTTCCCGGCTCATCGTCTGCGACCGGCTCAGGGCTCGGGGGAGGTGTCGCCTGCCGGGGCCCGGGTCTGATGTCGGGGGGAAGCGTGGCAGGATTGACCGGCGCGAATGAGCCGCTCTGTTTGGACTGTCCAGGCTTGCCGGTATAGGCCATGAGCCCGTCCTTGGTCGAAACGATATCACCTGGCCGCAATGTGGGGTCGTTCTTGACATCGACCGTGACAAGGCCGACCCCATCCTTGCCGTTGCATGTGCAGTTGGCGACCATCTTCTTGCGGTAGATGAACGCCGTATCGAGTGCAGTGTAGCGCTGACCGTCCTGTGCGACCGAAGCGCCGATCTCGTTGCCAAAGAAGACTTTGGTCCTGCTGTATGGACAAATCGCCCGGCAGGTCTCTGCCGGCGTGCCATTCGTGATTTGCTCCATCGGGAAGTGCTGGCCATCACACAGCCGCACACAGTAGACCACCGAGCGACCGGTGCTGCCGCCGCCTTCACTTACGCTTTCATGCTGCAGAGGCGCCGGTGCGATCCGTCCGACACCCGGTGCCGGTGCAGGAGGTGGCGACGGCGCTGGCTGCTGCTTCGGGCCGCCAAACAGAAAATCGAAAAAGCCCTGAGCGCGCGCCAGTTGCGGCGCCGTCATCGTGGCGGCAGCGAGCACGCCGACGAGAACGGCCGCGCGCCATTTTGCGCTACCGCTGTGACGCTTATTCACCATGGCAACACCTCACCGCCACGCCCCTCAGCCGAGATGTCCTAAAAACAAACTGATTATTGGCGTTATCCCGCCGCCCTGCAAGGGAGGTGGTCAGGACTATGGCCACACTATCGCCCCGATTCATTGACTGCTTGCGCGATCCGCACCTTGCGCGTCACCGCCCAGATCAGCAGTGACACGCAGCCCGCCGCGGCGACGGTGCCGGCAACCGGCCAAGCGGAATGTCCGAGATATTGGCCGATCGCGGCGGCCGCGATCGCAGCGCAGGATTGCTGGGTGAATCCCATGAGCGAAGACGCGGTGCCAGCACGATCCGGAAACGGCGTCAGCGCTCCCGCCATGGTCGACGGTAACGATAGCCCGAGGCCGCATAGATAGATCGTTGCCGAACCAATGAGCCAAGCCACATTGGTGAGGCCCAGCGCAACGACCGCGGCCATGATCAGGCCGCCGGCTGCCAGTGCGACAGTGCCGATACCGATGGTGCGGTCGAGCCCGAGCCGCATCACGATGCGGGCTGCAATATTGGTTCCGAGCATGTAGCCGGCGGCCCCGAACGCGTAAGTCGCGCCGAAGGTGAGCGGCGAGAGTCCGTAGATGCCTTGGATGACGATGGATGCGCCCGACACCCAGGCCAGCAATCCGACGAAGCTCGCCGTCAGAATGCCGAGATGCGCGAGAAAGCCGCGATCGACCAGCACCGAACGGTACAGCGAGGCCATGACGCCAATCGAAAACGGCCCGGGCGTGCGCTGGCGCAATGTCTCCGGCAACAACCGCGCAGCAGCCGTTCCGGCGACCGCCGCGAAGATCACCAGCAAAACGAAGCTCGCGCGCCAGCCGAATAATGTCTGCAAAACACCGCCGATGACCGGCGCGACGATCGGCGCGAATGCCGTGATCGAACTCATCAGCGACAGCTCGCGTCCGGCGCGCACACCCGTGTAAAGGTCGCGGACCACGGCGCGCGCCAGCACGATCGATCCGGCGCCGCCGAGCGCCTGCACGAAACGCACCGCCGTCAGAGTTTCGATCGATTGCGTCGTGGCGCAAACGATAGTTGCCACGCCAAAGAGCACGAGTGCGAACAACAGCACCGGCCTGCGACCGAAGCGGTCTGAGATTGGCCCGTAGAACAGCTGGCCGGCGGCAAAGCCCAACAGATAGCTCGAAATGGTCAATTGCACTTGCGCAGTCGGCGCGTGCAATGCGCGGCCGATATCGGGCAGCGACGGCAGATACATGTCCATCGACAGCGGACCGATCCCGGTCAGCAACGACAGCAACAATGTGAGAGCGAACGTACCGGGACGAAGCATCAGCTAAAAATCCAGACGCGACGGCGAAAAGGACGGGGAGTGAAGAGCGCGTCCACCCAATTTCAATTGTTCTTGTTCGAAAGCTCGTATTAGTCCCGGATCAAGTCCGAGGGCATGCTTTTGGGGATCATGCGTATTTTGTCGAGCACGATCTTGTCCGAAAACCGGCAACCACCCCCGGATCAAGTCCGAGGGCATGCTTTTCGGGATCATGCTCTGTCGCGCAGCGGTTTCACCCTCAGTTCGGCGGCGAGCTTGTCGAGTTGGGCGATGAGCTGGCGGGCGAGCGGCACGCCGTCGCGCAGGCGCTCGTCGCGGCATTGTGCGCGGCGGTCGCCGGGCAAGCGGATTTCATCGACACCCGGCAAGCGTTTCGAGGCGCGTAGATTATGCATGTGACGATCGACTTCGGCGTTGAACGTCGCGAGCGGCAGGAAGCGCTTGACGTCGACCACGATCATGAACTGGCCGGTATTGGTCTCGGTCTTATCGTCCGCATTAAAGTCGATCACGTCGCGGCCGAAGGCGGCGTTGTTCAGCACGCCGCCAAGCAGCCCAAGCATGATTGCCAGGCCGCTGCCTTTGTACTCGCCCATCGGCAGCAACAGGCCCTCGCCGGAGCGGTTCGGATCGGTGATCGGCGCGCCGGTCTCGGCATTGACGAACCAGCCTTCCGGCATCGTCAGTCCGCGTAGCGCGTATTTCTTGACCGTGCCGTAAGCCACGATGGAGGTCGCCATATCGAGGATGAGCGGCCCTTTGCCCGACGGCACGCCGATCGCCAGCGGGTTGGTGCCCAGGAGTAACTCCGCGCCGCCCCAGGTCGCCATATGGTTCGCGTTGGCGACCGCCGCGTAGATGCTGATCATTCCTTGCGTGGCGGCCATTTCCACATAAAGGCCCGCCGGTCCGGCATGATTGGATCGCCGCACGCCGACCCACGATACGCCGCTCTCCCGCGCCATCGCGATCGCTTCGTTGGTTGCGCGGGACACCGCGAGATGGCCCATGGCGTTATCGCCGTCGACCAGCGCCGTCGCCGGGCCGGTGTGCTTGACCACGATATTCGGCCGCGCATTGACGCCGCCGGCTTTGAGACGCCGGACGTATTGCGGCAATCGGAAAATGCCGTGACCATCGGCGCCGGTGAGATCGGCCTCGGTCATCAGTTCGGCACACTGCGCCGCGTCCGCCTGCGGCAGTCGGGCGGCGATCAGACTGTCCTCGATCAGCGAGCGTGTTGCGGTCGCCGGTGTCGGCAGCAATTTTGTCGAGTCATCCATGACCGTCACCGCGCCGACACTATTTCGCGAGCGCCTGACAGCAACGCGGCGGCGTGATTGCCGAGAATCGTGGCGCGATCCTTTTCCGGAATATCGAGTGCACGGACCTGCCGCACGCATTCCATCGTGCCCATGTCGTAGGGATAGTCGCTGCCGAGGAACACGCGATCGGCGCCGACCGATGAGACCAAAAACGCGAGCGACGTTTTGGAGTGCAAAATGGTGTCGTAGAGAAACCGGTCGAGATATTTTTCCGGCGAATGCTTCAGATGCACCTTCGGTTCGGGCCGCACGTGCCAGCCATGCACCCAGCGCCCGCCCTGATAGGGGATGAAGCCGCCGCCGTGCACCATGACGAAATTGAGCTTCGGATAACGCTCCAGCACGCCGCCGAAGATCAAGCACGCGCCGGCGATCGTGGTGTCGAGCGGATTGCCGATCAGGTTGTTGAGATAATAGGCGCGCAGCCGGTCGGCGCCGGCGACGTTGCCGGGATGGATCATCATGAAGGCATTCAGCTCGGCGGCGGCGGCCCACAGCGGCTCGAAGCTCGGATCGTCGAGATTCTTGCCGTTGACGTTCGAGCCGATCATGGCGCCGCGCAGGCCGAGCGTGCGCATGGCGCGGCGCAATTCGTCGGCGGCCTTTTGCGGCGCCTGCATCGGCAGCGTGGCGATGCCGGTAAAGCGATCGGGGTGCTCCTTCACCAGCCGTGCGATCTCGTCGTTTTGAATGACCGAGGCCGCGGCGCCGACGGACGGCTCCTGGCCGTAAAGCCAGGTCTGCGGCGTGACCGACAGCACGTGCACGTCGACTTCGGCCGCTTTCATGTCAGCGAAACGCCGTTCGATGTCATGGCCGCCGCGCGGAAACGGCCGATACGGTGTGCCGGCCACCTCGAAGATCGAATTGTCGTCGTCGAACCGGCTCAACTTGAGCCCAAGGCTCGGGATTTCCTTCTGCAAAAGCTTGATCGTCGCGTCGGCGGCGACGTGCGTATGGGTATCGATGGTCCGCGTCATGTTTGCTCTCCGGATGGCGCGGGCTGTTGTGCGCATAACCAGGATGGCGATGCAAGGCGTGGTCGAAGCAAGCCTTAGCCCGAACGGATGGGGTGCTATCGTAGGGCCGCCGTTTCGATCCTATCCCGTGCGCCGCCGCGCCCACGCGGGCTATTTGTTCCCGTCACGGCAATTCCCGCGAATGCACTTGTCTCTCACGCCAGTGCCACCAGAACACTGCGGCAATTCCAAGCACCACCGCCGCGATCAGCACGAAAATCAAAGCCGAATTTTCGATCCAGGCAATCGCCGGAATGCCAAGTGCCATGATCAGCCCAAGCAGACAGACTTGCCATGACAGGACATGGACGCCCGCCGTAAAAGTGCCGAGCGCCAGCAAGGTAAAAATTGCTATGCCGGTCGCGCCGGCGTTGAACGTTCGCTGGACGCCCGGCAACAACATCAGATTCATCACGACCAGAAACGCGATCCAGTGCAGCGCCTGAGTCGATATCAGCCGCAACTTCCCGGCTTTTTCGCTTGCGTTCTGCCATCCGGCGCCGATGCAGACGAGCCCAATGATCGGCGCGAGAAGCTCCCAATAGGTCACGATCGGCTCTTTCGAAAAGCTCGTATAGGCAACGCCGAGTATTGTCAGGATCAAGACCGCGCTGAACGGCAACTCCCTCAGTAACAGGCTCATGCGTGGCGAGTTGCGCGTCACGACGTGTGGAACGCCAGATCTTCGGGCATTTGGGTTTGCTTCTGCGCTGCTCATCGTGTTTGCTCCAGACCCTCCGGCGACATTCTTTCGCGCGTTCGTGCCGCCTATGCGGGCGTCTAACCCACCCGATCTTCCAGATAGCTGAAGTCGCGGTGTTCGGCGTGCTGCAACCTCTCAATGTGGCATGCGATTATTGCTTTAAATCAATGCGGAACCTGAAAAATTGCAGTTGATTGGACTACAATAGCGAGTTTGTAGAAAGCAATTTGCGGACCCGAACTGTAGTTCCGATGGCGCAGTTGACGCAACTGATGGGAAAAGTCCTTGCCGTGCGAGGCGCGGTTGTCGACGTCGCTTTTGAGCACGCCGGCCTTCCGCAACTCGATGAAGCCCTGATCGTCGAATGGGACCGGCCCGGGCCCCTGATCGTGGAGGTTCAGGCGCATCTCGACGAGACGACGGTTCGCGGCGTCGCGCTTCAGGAGACCGCCGGGCTGAAACGCGGGGTGCCGGTGCGCACGACGGGACATCCGATCACCGTACCGGTCGGCGACGCTGTGCTCGGTCGTCTCCTCGATGTCACCGGGAGCGTGCGCGATAACGGCCCGGCGTTGCCGGCGGACATGCTGCGCTCGCCCATTCACAGGGCGGCGCCGCCGCTCGGCGATCGCAGTCCGGCTACCGCCATCTTCGAAACCGGCATCAAGGTCATCGACCTGTTGGCTCCGCTTGCCCAAGGCGGCAAGGCTGCCATGTTCGGTGGTGCGGGTGTCGGCAAGACCGTAGTGGTCATGGAACTCATTCACGCGATGGTCAAAAGCTATCAAGGCATTTCTGTCTTTGCCGGCATCGGCGAGCGGTCCCGCGAAGGCCACGAGTTGTTCACGGAAATGCAGCGATCCGGCGTGCTCGATCGAAGCGTGCTGGTGTACGGCCAGATGAACGAGCCGCCCGGCGCGCGCTGGCGCGTCGGATTGACGGCGCTGACGATTGCCGAATATTTCCGCGACCAGAAGCGGCAAAACGTCCTGTTGCTGATGGACAATGTATTCCGTTTCGTCCAGGCCGGCAGCGAAGTCTCCGGCCTGCTGGGACGACTGCCTTCACGGGTCGGATACCAGCCGACGCTCGCCACCGAAGTGGCCGCCCTGCACGAGCGCATTGCGTCAGTCTCAGGTGTAGCGGTCACAGCGATCGAGGCCGTCTATGTGCCAGCGGACGATTTCACCGATCCCGCCGTTACCGCGATTTCAAGCCACCTCGACAGCATGATCGTGCTGTCCCGATCGATGGCTGCGGAAGGCATGTATCCCGCCGTCGACGCCTTGAGTTCGTCATCGATTCTGCTCGATCCAACCGTCGTCGGTGAGGAGCATTATCGTGTCGCCGAACAGGTCCGCGAGACCATCGCTCATTACAAGGAATTGCAGGACATCATCTCGCTTCTTGGCATCGAGGAACTGAGCGCCCGCGACCGGCTCATCGTCATGCGGGCGCGCCGCTTGCAAAGGTTCCTCACGCAGCCCTTCGCGGTCACCGAAGCTTTCACCGGCACGCCCGGACGATCGGTACCGCTGGCGGAGACGCTCAAGGGTTGCCGGGCAATTCTCGACGGCGCCGGCGACGCTTGGGCGGAGAGCTCTTTCTACATGATCGGCACCATCGACGAGGCGCGCCATAAGAACGCTTCCGCGAGCCGCGAGGCGCAGCCGTCATGAGACTTGTCATTACAACCCCCACTAAGGTCGTCATCGACGATTCCGATGTGATCGCGGTGCGCGCCGAAGACGAGAGTGGCAGCTTCGGCATTCTCAACGGCCATGCCGATCTGCTGACCGCGCTCACGGTATCGGTGGTGAGTTGGCACCATAGCGATGA
This sequence comes from uncultured Alphaproteobacteria bacterium, assembly GCA_963759705.1. Taxonomy (GTDB): domain Bacteria; phylum Pseudomonadota; class Alphaproteobacteria; order Rhizobiales; family Xanthobacteraceae; genus BOG-931. The sequence continues at coordinate 117,753 of CAVXAK010000017.1, read as the reverse complement.
TCGCCGGCGCTTCTGCGCCGTGCGCCGCGGGGTTCTGTCTGTGACCAATGGCAGCGAGGTCGCCATCGCGACGCGTGAAGCAATCCCGGGCGATGATCTCGATCGTCTCGAACAAGTGGTGCTGGCGGAATTCCGCGAAGCACTCGAAGCCGAAAGGACCGCGCGCACCGAGAGTCTGCAACTGCAGATGAAAGCCATCAAGCAGATCGTCCGCTTCCTGCGGCCCGATCGGCCGGGTGTCTTCGGAGGCGAATCGTGAATAGCAAAGCCGTCGAGCCCGAAACAAACTCTTCGGACGGCATGGCCGACGCGGTTCGAAAGCAGCAGGAACGCCGCAAGCGCTGGCAGAGCGAAGGCGAGCCTTCCATGGCGCGGTTCATCGGCCAGATCGGTGTTCTCGGCTGGATCATCGTGACGCCGACATTGATTGGTCTTTTCGTCGGCCGCTGGCTCGACCACACGTTCGGCACGGGCATTTTCTGGAGCGCGCCATTGTTGCTGGTCGGTGTGGCGATTGGATACTGGTCGGCCTGGAAATGGATGCACAAGCAATGACCGAGCTTCATCTCGGCGAACATGACCTTTTTCTGCTCGCGCTGAGCGCTGGTGCATGGCTGGCGGTCGGGACGCTGATCGGCGCGGCCTACTTTCTGACGCTGCGCTGGAACGTCCGCATGTTTGTCGCCGGGCAATCGCTGCCGCTGGTGCTGGTCACTCAACTTGTTCGTTTCGCGGTCATTGCCGGCGGGCTAGCCATCATAGCAAAACAATTCGGCGCGCTGCCGCTTCTTGTCGCCACGGCCGGCATCTTAACGACGCGGGCGGCCATCGTTCGATATGGAGCGCAGCCGTGATCGGATCGCCGCTTGCCACCAAGACAATATTCACGATCGGGCCAGTTCCGATCACCGAACCCGTCGTTGTGACCTGGGGCCTTATGGCCGCGCTGGCGCTGGGAGGTTTTCTTGCCACGCGTTCGCTCGCTGTTGCGCCGTCGCGAATCCAGATGGTCCTCGAGGTCATCGTCGGAGCCATTGAGGATCAGATTCGCAGCACCATGCGGGTCGCGCCGGCGCCGTATCTGCCGCTGCTCGGTACCCTGTTTTTGTTCATCCTCGCCGCGAATTGGTCTTCGTTGATTCCGGGCGTCGATCCGCCCACCGCGCACCTCGAGACCGACGCTGCCCTTGGCCTGATCGTTTTCTTCGCAATCATCTATTTCGGCATCCGCGCCCGCGGCTTAGGGGGCTATCTGAAAACGTTCGCCGATCCGACCATCGTCATGATTCCGCTCAATGTCGTAGAAACGTTCACTCGCACCTTCTCGCTGATCGTGCGCCTGTTCGGCAACATCATGAGCGGTGTTTTCGTCATCGCCATCATTCTCTCGCTCGCCGGCCTGCTGGTGCCTATCCCGCTGATGGCGCTCGATCTGCTGACGGGCGCCGTCCAGGCCTACATCTTCACCGTTCTCGCCATGGTCTTTATCGGGAGCGCGGCGACCGAAGGCCGCACCGACGGCAGCAAGGAATAGGAGGACATCATGAATTGGATCGAGATTGTCAGCATCTTTGCTGCGGCGATGGCCGTTTCGTTTGGCGCTATCGGTCCGGCGCTCGGCGAAGGGCGGGCGGTTGCGGCCGCGATGGATGCCATCGCCCGCCAGCCGGAGGCCGCAGCCACGATATCTCGGACGCTGTTCGTCGGTCTCGCCATGATCGAGACCATGGCGATCTATTGTTTGGTCATCGCGCTGTTGGTGTTGTTCGCCAACCCGTTCATTCACTGAAATCCATGCATTTCGATTGGTGGACGCTGGCGCTCCAGACCGTCAATGTCCTCGTTCTGATCTGGATACTCGCCCGGTTTTTCTTTCGGCCGGTAGCGGATATCGTCGCCAAGCGGCAGGCGGAGGCCAACAAGCTTCTTGCCGACGCGGCTGCGGCCCGCGAACAGGCTGCCGCTCTGCGTGCTGACGCCGACAAGGCGAACGCGGTCATTGGTGCAGACCGTGATCGGCTGAGCGCGGAGGCGCGAGAATCAGCGCAGATCGAGAAGACCAATCTGCTCGCACAATCTTCGCAGGAGATCGCAAAGCTTCGCAGCGAGGCCGAAGCGGCTATCGCGCGAGACCGAACTGCGGCCCAACAGGCGATCATCGCGCGCGCCAGCGAGGTCTCCGTGGACATTGCGCAGCGACTGCTCGCGCGGCTGCCACCAAACATTGCTCTCACCGCATTTCTCGATGGGCTCTGTCAGGAGCTTCGCGCGCTGTCGCCCGGAGAACGGGAGAACTTAACGTCGGCGGCGTCGGCAGAAGGTCACGCCATCGATGTCGTGACTGCGGCGCCGCTTGCGAAGGAGGAGACCGATCACGTCCGTGAAGCGCTCGAGCGGGCTTTGGGTACGAGCCCGGCATTCGAGTTTCGCACGGATGCCGCGCTAATTGCCGGCATCGAGCTTCACAGCCGCAATACGATTGTGCGCAATAGCTGGCGCGCTGATCTTGATCGGATTGGCAAGGAATTGAGCCGTGACGAACGCCCCAGCAGATCTTGACAGCTGGCTCGTGACAGCAAAGGAGCGCGTCAAAACGACGACGCTCGCGCCTATCGCCGAGCAGGTCGGGCGTGTCGAAGCAATCGCCGACGGCATTGCGCTTGTGTCCGGTCTGCCCAATGTGCGCCTCGATGAGATCGTTCGCTTCCAACATGGCCAGGTCGGCTTTGCGCTCACATTGGACCGCGATGTCCTGGGATGTGTCCTGCTCGACGAGACTGAAGGAATCGAGGCGGGCAATCGTGTCGGCGGTACCGGCGAGGTGGTCCGCGTGCCCGTCGGGCCAGCCTTGCTGGGCCGCACGGTCGATCCGCTAGGCCGTCCGCTCGACGGCGGTGGCGAAGTGATGGCGGAAGCCACCGAACCCATCGAGCGCCCGGCGCCGGCGATCATCGGCCGGGATTTCGTCAGCGAACCGGTCCAGACCGGCTTGCTTGTCCTCGATTCCATGTTTGCGCTCGGGCGCGGACAGCGGGAGCTGATCATTGGCGACCGCGCGATCGGTAAGACCGCGATCGCCGTCGATTGCATCATCAATCAGAAGAACAGTGACATCATCTGCATCTACGTCGCGGTCGGTCAAAAGTCGTCCACGGTCAAGCGCGTCATCGACGCAATTCAAACTCACGGCGCGCCTGAACGGTGCATCTTCGTGGTGGCGAGCGCATCGGCCGTTCCCGGATTGCAATGGATTGCACCCTTTTCCGGCTTTACGATGGCCGAGTATTTCCGTGACCGCGGCCAGCACGCGCTCATTGTCATCGACGACATGACCAAACACGCCGCCACGCATCGCGAGATTGCGCTTCTCACTCGCCAACCTCCGGGCCGCGAGGCGTACCCCGGCGACGTGTTCTACGTTCATGCGCGGCTGCTCGAACGGGCCGCCAAGCTCTCCCAAGCCGCCGGCGGCGGGTCGTTGACCGCGCTTCCCATCGCCGAATTGGATGCCGGCAATTTGAGCGCCTACATTCCGACCAACCTGATCTCGATCACTGACGGCCAGATCGTTCTCGACTCACGTTTGTTTTACGAGGGCCACAAGCCGGCGGTCGATGTCGGCACAAGCGTCAGCCGCGTCGGTGGCAAGGCGCAAGCGCCGGCGTTGCGCGAGGCCGCGAACACGCTGCGGCTCGACTATGCGCAGTTCCTGGAACTTGAAATGTTCACGCGCTTCGGCGGCGTGACGGATGTCCAGGTCAAGGGCAAGATCGCGCGCGGGCAGCGCATCCGCGCCATCCTCTCCCAACCTCAATACGCCTCGCTCCGGCTCGTGGACCAAGTCGCACTTGCCCTGGCAGTGCAGGGTGGTCTTCTCGATCGTTTACCACTGGAGGACATCGGAAAATTCCGCTCCGAGCTTCCGGCTTGGCTCGACCGCTCGCTGGCGCCGATCGTCGCCGAAATCGAGCGGACCGGATGCCTCGACGATGCCCAACGTGCTGAGATGATGAGGAGTTTTGCCGCGCGGGTAAATGAACTCACGCCACCTCCAGGCGCGGGTGAGCCGGGTACCAAGTGATGGCCGAGCGGCTTACCGACATCGTCACGCAGATTCAAAACGTCCGGCAGCTTGAAGCCGTCGTCACGGCCATGCGCGGGATCGCAGCCTCACGAGCGCAGCAGAGTCGATCGCTGCTCGCCGGCATCGAGGCGTACACCGATGTGGTGTCGCGCTCCATCGGTCAAGCTCTAGCCCTGCTGCCGGCCGATGCATTGACGCCGGCGCCGCGTCGGCATGCCAAACTTGGCCTCATCTTGTTTTGTGCCGAGCAGGGCTTTGCCGGAGGCTTCAGCGAGCGCGTCCTTGACGCGGCGGCGGGTGACCTCGGCAGCTCAATAAGCATGGTGGTCGGCACGCGCGGCGCAGTCGTTGCCAGTGAGCGTGGACTCAAGCCCGCCTGGTCAGCTCCCATGGCTACGCGTGTTGACGCGATTCCAAGCTTCGCCAACCGGCTTGCTGACGCCCTCTATGGTTATGTCGCGTCAGGCGCCATGACGCAGGTCGATGTTCTGTTTTCACGCTCGGTATCCGGCGGCGGCATAACGATCGATCGCCATTCACTGCTACCGGTCGATTTCGGACGTTTTGCGCGACCGGTCGGGAAGCAGGCTCCGTTGACGACGCTTGCCCCCGACCTCCTGCTCGAGCGCCTCGCCGTGGAATACGTTTACGCGCAGCTCTGCGAGGCTGCCATGCACGCCTTCGAAGCGGAGAATGAAGCTCGCATGATGGCCATGGCGTCAGCCAAAACCAACATCCAGTCGAAGCTCGTGGGGCTCTCACAGCGCGAGCGTGAGTTGCGTCAGGAAGAGATCACCACGGAAATCATCGAACTGGCGACTGGCGCCCAAGCCTCAGGGGGCCGTCGCAGGTAAACGCGGCCGCTTCTTGGGTTGGCTCCGCCATGCGGGAATTCTGCGGAATTTCGTGCGGATGCCCTCACGGTCCGAGGCGATCCACCTGAGCTTTTCCTGCCGACAGTTTCGGCTATAAAGAGGCCGCCAAAATCATCCCGACAATCCTGGAACCGAGCATGGACGCCAAGACTGATCACCGCGCATCATTCAAGGGGCGCGTCGAAGACGACCCATTGGTCCGCGGCCACGGCCGCTACATCGCCGACGCGCCGTTGCCGAACCAGGCTTACGCTTGCTTCGTCCGCACGCCGCACGCCTTTGCCCGCATTGTCAGCATTGACGTCGAAGCGGCGTTGAAAGCGCCTGGCGTCGTCGGCGTCCTCACCGGCAAGGACACCGCAGAAACCGGCAGCATCGGCCGCCACCCGCCGGTCGCCGGCCGCGGCGGCACGACGCTCGTGATGCCGCATCGGCCGGCTCTTGCCTCCGAGCGCGTTATGCATATCGGCGAACCGGTTGCGATGGTGGTCGCCGAAACCGCGGCCGCGGCGCAGGACGCCGCCGATTTCGTGGCCGTCGAATATGAGGAACTGACGCCGGTCATCGACGCGCGTGAGGCGTTGCGCGATGGCGCGCCGCAATTGTGGCCGCAGGCGCCCGGCAATATTGCCGTCGATTGGCCGGGACCGAATGCCGATCCGGACGCCAATGTCCGCGCCGTCGATGCGGCTTTCGCTTCTGCGAAATTCGTCGCCAAGATCGCGGTGTTTAATCAGCGGATGCTGACGAATTCCATGGAGCCGCGCGGCGCCACCGCGAGCTACGACCCGGCGACCGATACCTACACGACACGCACCTGCTCGCAGGGTGCCGGCGCCATGCGCGAGAACATCCTCGGCATCATGAAGCTGCCGAAGGAACGCGTGCGGGTGATCACCGAGGATGTCGGTGGCGCATTCGGGCTCAAGACCGGCGCCTATCCGGAAAATATCGCGCTTTTGGTCGCGGCCAAGAAATTCGGCCGCCCGATCCACTGGATGTCGACGCGGTCGGAAGCATTTCTCAGCGACAACCAGGCGCGCGACATCTATTCGGAAGCCGAGCTTGCGCTTGACGGAAAAGGAAAATTCCTAGGCCTTCGCGTGCGCAACGTTGGCAATCTCGGCGCCTATGTGGGGGCTGTCGGCGCCAATATCCCGACCATGAATTTCGCCCGCTGCCTGCCCGGCATGTACGACATCAAGCTCATCGACATGAGCACGAAGTGCGTCTTCACCAACACGCTGCCGACCGCGCCCTATCGCGGCGCCGGGCGGCCGGAGGCGAGCTACGTGCTCGAACGCGTGGTCGACGAGGCCGCGCGCGTCACCGGCATCGATCCGATCAAACTGCGGCGGCGCAACCTGATCAAAAAATCGGCCATGCCGTATAAGACGGCGATCGGCACCACGTATGACAGCGGCGATTTCGAGCCGATCCTCGACAAGGCGCTCGCGTTGGCCGATTACGACGGTTTCAAGCAGCGCCGACGCGAAGCGCAGAAGCGCGGCAAATATCGCGGCTTCGGCATCTGTTGCCTGCTGGAGCATTCCGGCGGCGCGCCGCTGGAAAGCGCGATGCTGAGTTTTCCAGGCAATGACACGTTGCTGCTCAGCCTTGGTGTGCAGAACACCGGCCAAGGTCATGCCACGGTGTTTTCGCAGGTCGTGGCCGAACGTCTCGGCATTCCGGCAGAAAAGATCCCGCATCGGCACGGCGATTCTTCGCTGGAGCTTCCGGGCTACGCCTCGGTGGGCTCACGCTCGGCGATGACGGTTGGTCATTCGCTGGTCAAGGCGATGGACGCCATCATCGCCAAGGGAACACCGATTGCCGCGGCCATGCTGGAAACTGGCGAAGCGGACATCGTTTATAATGATGGACGTTTCGAGGTGGTCGGCACCGATCGCCGAGTGTCGCTGTTTCAAATCGCCACGCGCGCCGCCGAAATGAAGAAGCGCGGCGAGATTGCGGAAGACCTCGACACCAAGTCGACGACGGAGACGCCGCTCACCTACCCGAACGGTGTGCACATCGCCGAGGTCGAGATCGATCCCGATACCGGGCATATGACGATCGCCACCTACACGGCGGTCGACGATTGCGGCCGTGCGCTTGACCAAAAGATCGTCGAAGGCCAGTTGCACGGCTCAGTGGCGGCGGGGCTCGGCCAAGCGCTGATGGAAAATATCGTTTACGACGACGGCAACGGGCAACTCGTCACCGGTTCGTTCATGGATTACGCGATGCCGCGCGCCGAAGATATCCCGCCGCTCCGTGACGCGCTTTACAACGTGCCGGCGACGACTAATCCGCTCGGCGTCAAAGGCGTCGGCGAGGCTGGAACGACGGCGGCGATTTCGGCGGTCATGAATGCTGTCGCCGATGCCATTCCGGGCGGTGCCGGCGCGCATCTTGAGATGCCGGCCACGGCACCGCGGCTGTGGGAAGCCTGTCAGCGCGCCAAAGGTTGAAGCTTCAGGACCCTGCTCGTTTTATCGCGCCATTTTTTGATCGCGCACTATTGCGTCATGAGTTCCGATCTGATCGGCGACCGGGCTCCAGGTCTCGCGCTGGCTGCGAATGAAATCGGGCGCAAACCCGGCTTCGACTGCGCGGGGTCAAGATCCGCGAGCCCGCAGTTAACCTGCCCACGGTTTGGCCTTGCCGGACGGAGTATTCCCGCCGATAGTGCTGGCAGGATCCGTGTAACAGCGGCGCGCCGCACAAAAAACGCGCCGAGCACGTCGATCGGGTGGAAACGACAAATTTTTAGACGCCCCTGGAGACAATCATGACCCCCCAAAGACTTCTGCTGTTGACGTCGGTCGGCCTCGCCGGCCTCTTCCTCTCGTGTGTTGCTCAGGCGCAAAGCGGCGTTGCGCTGACCGGCAAGGTGATCTCCGAGCAGGAGCCGACGATGGAGGGCGTGCTGGTCAGCGCCAAGCTCGACGGCAGCAGCGTCACCACAACTGTCGTCACCAACGCACAGGGTGTCTACAGCTTCCCGGCCGACAGGCTTGCGCCCGGCCACTACGCAATCGCAATTCGCGCCATCGGTTACAAGCTTGACGGTCCCAAGGCCGTCGATGTGTCGGCCAACGCCGCCACCACGGCCGACATCAAACTCAACAAAACCAACGCCCTGACGAACCAAATGTCGAACGGCGAGTGGCTGCAGAGCCTGCCTGGCGACGACAGGATCAAGGCGGCGCTGACGAACTGCGTCGGTTGCCACACCGTGCAGCGCATTGTGCAGTCGACCCACGACGCCGCCGAGTTCATGCAACTGTTCAAGCGCATGGGCACCTACTCGCCGGGCTCGACGCCGACGCATCCGCAGCCGCTCTTGCCGGGCGGCAACAACTCCGATCGTGCGCCGATCCCCAAGTCGATCCAGGAGAAGACCGCCGATTATCTCGCCAGCATCAATCTCAGCAATGCCGAGACGCTGGATTTCCCGCTCAAGCCGCTGCCGCGTCTGAAGGGTCGTTCCACCCACGTCATCATCACCGAATACGACCTGCCGCGCAAAGACGCGCAGCCCCATGATGTCGTCATGGATCCGGATGGCATGGTCTGGTATTCGGACTTCAGTCACGAGATGCTCGGCGAACTGGACCCGAAAACCGGGAAAGTGACGGATTACGAGCTGCCGACGCTGCGCCCTGAAGAACCGAAGGGCTCGCTCGATCTCGAGCTGGATCCGCAGGGCAACCTCTGGCTCGCCGGTATGTACCAGGCCGGCATCTATAAGTTCGATCGGAAGACCAAGCAGGTCACGGCTTACCCGTTCCCCAAGGAATGGCTGAACCCGACCACGCAAGCGTCGATGGTGTCGCCGCAGCACTCCGATGTCGACGGCAAGGTGTGGACCAACAATCAGGACACGCATCTGCATTATCGGCTCGACCTTGCCACCGGAAAATTCGAGGATCTCGGCCAGGCCGTCGATAAGAGCGGCACGCACATCAACGCCTACGGCATGCCGACCGATCTGCAGAACAATGTCTATCTGCTCAATTTCGGCGGCACGACCATCGGCCGGCGCGACGCCAAGACCAATGAGGTGACCATCTGGAAGACGCCGCTGCCGTTCTCGCGGCCGCGCCGCGGCCGCGTCGATGCCGACAACATTCTCTGGTTTGCCGAATACGGCGCCAACGGCATCGCCCGGTTCGATCCCAAAACCAAGGAGATCAAGGAATGGCAACTGCCGACGCCATGGGACGAGCCCTATGACGTCGTCAAGGCCAAGGACGGCGAGATCTGGACCGGCTCGATGTTGACCGACCGCGTTGCCCGGCTCGATCCGAAGACCGACGCCATCACCGAATATCAACTGCCGCGCTCAACCAATATCCGTCGCGTGTTTGTCGACGATCGCGGGCCGCGCCCGGTGCTCTGGGTCGGCAGCAATCACGGCGGTTCGATTGTGAAGGTTGAGCCGCAGGATTGAGGCGACAGCCTCGCAACATCATCGATGTCGCCGTGGCCGGGCTTGTCCCGGCCATCTCTTTCATTGACGTCGCTCGGCACCCAAGAGGCGGGTGTCCGTCAGCAGGTAAGTTAACGTAATCTCCGCAAGCTGATCGCGTTTCCGGCATGGCAGATCACCGTCGCCCGGCCCGGATCACGTTGACAAAGAGCACGCCGAGGCAGCCGAACAGCAAAATAGCGCCGCTCATGAGCGGCGCAGCCGGAATAAGAAAGGCAGAAATTCCGGCGACAACGACGACCGCGACGATGGCCAGCGCCAGCGCGCCATCATCGACGAACAGTCCGACGAGTTCCTGAAAAGTGCCGACCAATAGACTCATGACGCTGTCACCGCTTTGCGACGGTTCAGGAGCGCCACGGCCGCAAGCGCCGTCGCTGAGAACAGTGCGATGAAGGCGAGGATCGCCAAGTCCGCGCCAGGCCAGGCGACGCCGAAGGCCTCTCCGGTCCAGAACAGGCCGAACGACGACAGCATCACACCGACGGCGAATTTAAGTGCATTCTCGGGAACGCGCGCCAAGGGCCGGTGCAACATCAGCCCGATCGCGGCGACCAACAGACATGCCGCCATCGCCACTGCGCTGACTGCGATCATCGTTCCGCGCGCCGCGCTCACCGCAATGACGATAAACACGACTTCGAGCCCCTCGAGGAGCACCGCCTTGAAGCTCGCAAGACCGGCAAGCCAATCAAGATGCGCCTCGTGACGGCGTTCTTCTTCGCGCAGTTCAGCGGTCTCCCGCGCGTAAGCGGCTGCCTCGTCGTGCAGCGCAATGAGACCGGCGGCGCGCAGGATCGCCTTGCGCAACCAGCGCATGCCGAACAGCAACAATAAAATCCCGATCGTCAGTTGCAGGAGATAAACCGGCACGCGATCGAGCAGGGGTCCGAACAACGCGACCATAGCCGCAAGCGTCACCAGACCTGTGATTGCGCCAAATCCCGCCGGCCGCCAGCCGCGAACGGCGGCCACCGCGAGCACGATGGTCAACGCTTCCACAGCCTCGACGAGCGAAGCGAGGAACGCTGCCGTGATCGCGGATCCGAAGTGTAAGCTGTCGATCACATCGAGCCTCCGCGAGCGCGGTCCCCTTCGCCACAAAGGATCGGGCAGGACGGCCGTGCCGCCCTGTTGTACCCCGAACTAGGTATTGTGTGGCAATGCCGTCAAGCGCACGGATTTTAAATTCGCTGTCAGGCTGGAGATGTTTATGACCACAGACGTGGCGCCGGTCCGGGACCACCAACCGCTTCCGCAATCGATGCCGATGCTGCTCAGCTTCGTTGCCGGCTATGTCGACAGCTATACCTATCTGGCGCTGTTCGGTCTGTTCGCCGCCCAGGTGACAGGCAGCTTCGTGATCGCCGGCGCCGAGCTCGTGACCCACGATCACGGCATCACCGGAAAGCTTCTGGCCATCATCTCTTTTGTCGTCGCGGCGGCCGCGACGGCAGGACTGATCGCCTGGGCCCGCCAGCGTGACTGCGCGGCGCTGCCGTGGATGCTCGCCCTCGAAGCCGTCCTACTGGCAATGTTTGTCGCCATCGTTCTGCTCGGCCCGCCGATCAACGGCGCGACCGACTGGCACGGCATCGCCTCAGGAATTTTCGCAGCGATGGCGATGGGGGCGCAAAGCGTTCTGGTGCGGCTGCTCATGAAGGGCATCCCGCAGACCAACGTGATGACCGGCAACATGACGCAACTCGGCATCGAGACGACCGATCTGATCTTGGCGTGGCGGCGCTACGCGTCCGCGCCGGGCGACGGCGGGCTTGCCCGCGAATTTGCCGAAATCAAAACGCGGCTATGGATCGTCTCATCCGTCGCCCTTGGCTTTCTCGTCGGTGCCGCAGCCGGCGCCATGGCCTGGGCGGTCATCGGCGTGCGCGGCGCGCTCCTCGCCGTCGGCATCGTGGCCGCGCTCGCGTTGTGGGCGCTTATCCGCGAGCGGACGGCGTGACCGTCTCGGCAGCCGAGTAACCAAATGCGTGTCCGCTCGCGACACGTACTCCTGAGAATAGGTCGCTCCGTTGTGCGTCCGGAACGAGGGAGCAATTGAGTGAGCAGATTTGGCGCGATAGTGTAGCGGACGCTCGACGCGGCGCCGCCCTTACCGCCACCAAGCGCTGCCAATCAGAAAGGCCGTTCAGGAATGAGCCGTGCAACCGCCGTTCTCATGCCGGGTGAACCAGTCACCCTTGCCCCGGCTGGAAACATCAGCTTCGAGATCGAGGCCGGCCAGAAGCTCAAGCTCACTCAACCCGAGGGAGAGCAGGTCGCCGATCTGATCTCCTTCAATCGGGATGACGTTCGCGAGTTGCTGTCGATGCATTCGAGCCGTGCCGTCAACCTGAATTGGAAGCTGACGGCCCCGCATCTTCTCTACAGTAATCGCACCCGCGAAATGTGGCAGATCGAAGAGGACCTCACCGGCGAGAACTATTGCGGCGGTGGCTATTGCAGCGAGCACCTGAACGTCGCGCGCTACGGCGAGGCCGGCAAGGGCGCTGCGAATTGCCAGTCCAATCTGGAAATGGCGATTCGCGGCTACGGCATGGACCGCTGGAGCTTCAACATCGACGCCTGTTTCAACGTCTTCATGACGGTGGCTTATGACCAAAAAGGCACGTGGGAGATCCGCGCGCCCAGGGGCAAGCCCGGCGATTACATGGTCTTGCGTGCACTGATGCCGCAGATCGTCGCCATCTCGAACTGCCCAATCCTGTTCAATCCCTGCAACAACTTCCGGCTCAAGCCATTGACGCTTGAGATCCTGAAATAGCGGGCCGGTCAGCGCGTGCTGGACTTTTTCTCGCGGCGCAATCGCTTCGCCTCATGCGTCACGTTGGCGAACATTTTTGTCGAGCCCGCCGGTAAGATGAATTGGGAGAACGCGATGGCGCAACAATAGGAGTGCCCCCGGCGGGGAAGTCGCCGGGGGCGTAACCCCCAGAGGGAAGCTGAAGATGATAAAAAGCCTTCCCTGCGGGGGCCTGAGCGCGATCGTTTCAATTGAATTGATCGGCGCTCACATCGTTCGTGGCGCATGATCTTTTTCGGAAAACCGTCTTCCACCCCCGGATCAAGTCCGGGGACAGGCTTTTCTGGATCATGCTCTAAGGGCGACGACCGAGTGCTTACGGCAGGAAGTTGTACTGCGCACGGACGGCGACCGTGTACACGTCGTAATTCGAGATGTTGTACCAGGTGGTGTTCGGCGCAGCGAGCGAGCCGCCGGACGTCGCCGGACGCGCGCCCTGAGCCGGCAACGAAGCGATGCCGGAGTTGGCCGTATCGAGGTGGTTCCACATGAAATCGACGCCGAGATCGAGGTTCGAATTCGGGTTCCACTGCGTCCGCGTGCCTGCGTTCCAGAACGAGGTGTTCGGATCGCAGGACGAGACGATGGCGCCAAGCCCGCCGCTCGCGGTGCTCGCCGAGCCGCGCGGGCTGCTCGACGAATAGCCGCAGTACATCTGGGCGGCGGTGTCGTCATAGGTGACCTTGACGTAACCACCCCAGACCGACGTCTTCCATTCCGGGGTCCAGTGGTGCTCGTACACGCCGGCGACTGTCCAGCCGGTGGTCAACTCGATGCTCGATCCGGTGGTGAAGATGCCGTCGGTAACACTGCTGAAGCCGGCGCTGTTGCCGAAGCCGTTGGCGCCGCCGCTGAAGCCTTCCAGCGCACCCAGGCCGTTGGCGGTGAGATAGCCCATCGCGCCCTCGGTGAATTGGCCCTGCACGCCGAAGGTGTCACCCTTCATGCCGAGGACATCCTTGAGCACGAAGCCGGCGCCAACCGCCCATCCGGCCTCATCGCCCGGATGACCCAAGTTCTGGTTGAACGACGATGTAGAGCCGTAATAGCCGCCCGCCACCCTGTGGTAGGCGCCCATCACCTGAGCGCTACCCCAAGCCTGGTCGACGCGCGCTGCAGCGACAATATCGGGGACGTTGTAGCCCGCGTTGTCCCACGTGATGGCGTTCACGCCCAGGCTGCCTGCGATGCCTGCATTGGCAACGAGGCATTGCCGGCCGTTGCCAGTCGTTGAGGTCGGGAACGAAGCGCAGGAATCTTCCGCCGACACCGAGAACGATGCGCCGTTGCCGAGCTGCCACGTGTAGGCAAACACGTTGATGCCATTGGAGTTGGTGCTGCCCAGGTTGGCGCGGGGGGTGGAATAGACGTATGAGTTGAAGGCGATCAAATCGAAGAACGATATCGCACGGCCGCCAGTGAAGCCGGCGAACTGCACGAAGCTGCGGCTGAAGAATATCGACGAGTTGGCGTCGTTCGGTGTGGTCTGCTGCGCGCCGAAGGCGGTGTAGCCGCGGATCGTGCCGTAGGCTGATTGTTCGCGCACGTCGACCGAGAACAGCGTACGGGTACGGAACGACGAGTCACTTGTATCCGTGCGCGTCCATCGGGCCGAGGAGTTCATGTACGCCGTCGAGTCGCCGGCGCCGTGGATGTTCCATTGCTCACGGAAATAGCCGCCAAGCTTGATGCACTTGTCAGTGCCGGGGATGTAAAAAAAGCCCGCCCCGTACAGGCTGCAGACCTTCACGTATTCGATCGGCTTGGCTTTGACGGGAAGATCGGCCGCTTGCGCAGCCGACACAACTATGATCCCCGCCGCCGTACCGAGAAGCAGCCTCTTTCCAACTTGCATAACCACTACCCTCCACGCTTTGCTCGTTCCCGGCGCGAGTTACAAAACTGCCGCAGAAGCGAAAGCTGCCCATGATCCAAGCCCTCTTGAGGCCCCCCTCTGTGGCGTTCCGCTTTCTTGTTCGCAGGAGTTGCCTAGCGATCGACTTGATTTGAGCGGTCGCATGCAACTAAAGGCGCTAACTTGACGATGCGATTACACTTATGTGAATCAGATCGCGTTCGCGTTCTTGCACTGATAATCTCGACTGGTGTTGCAGAAGCATCACGCGATTTGGCGAGCCACGCATTCTTTTTTAGATCGCGGCTATGCAAAACCGCCGCAACGGATTGCGCAAAATATCGTCAGCGTGCACCCGTTGTGACGCTTCGCTCGATGCGGGAATTGATCGTCGCGTCGGTGCAGCAATGTCGTCGCTATCGGGGACAAGTTGACACGGCGCGGACATCGTCAATTTGGCGGTTGTGACTCCAGCATGAATGTTGTCCGGCCTCAACGATCTGCGGAACTACGCCCCGCCCTTCCGGTGTGCTAGTCTAAATCGGCATGCTGCTTTGGTCCTGAGCCTTCGTGGAGATGCAATGAGGCGGCGCCGGTTCATCACGCTTCTTGGCGGCGCGGCGGTTGCGTGGCCGCTCGTCGCGCAAGCGCAACAGGTCATGCCCATGCGACGCGTGAGCGTATTTCTCTACCACAGGGAAGGGGATTTGCTATCGAAGACCTACGTTGCAGCGTTTCAAAATCAGTTGGTCGCGTTGGGTTGGATATTGGGAAACAACGTGCAGATCGATGTTGGATGGACCGGTGGCAACGCCGATCTAATTCTCACATATGCAACAGAGCTGGCTGCGCTCAAACCAGACGTGATCTTGGTTGCGGGTGGATCACATGTCGGCAAGCTGCAACAAATAAAGCGCACTCTGCCAATCGTATTCGTGGAGGTTGCCGACGCGGTCGGTGGCGGCTTTGTCGAGAGCTTATCGCGCCCGGGTGGAAATGCGACTGGCTTTACGAATTATGAATACGACTTCAGCGGCAAATGGCTGGACTTGCTTAAGCAGATCGCGCCACGGATAACGAGAGCCGCATTCCTCCGGGATTCAACCAATCCGAGCGGAGCCGGCCAATTCGGGGTCATTCAGGCTTTGGCTCCATCCCTCGGAGTTGAAGTGAGTCCGGTAAATTCGCGAGACGCTGGCGAGGTCGAGCGCGGCATCAGCGAATTTGCGAGCAAGCCGAATGGCGGACTCATCGTCGCGCCAAACTCATTCGCAATTGTGCATCGCGAATTGATCATTACTTTGGCCGACCGATATAAGCTACCCGCGATCTACCCGTTTCGTTATTTTGTCAGCGGCGGCGGCTTGATCTCATACGGGCCCGATGCCGTCGATCAGTACCGGCGCGCGGCCGGCTATGTCGATCGAATCCTCAAAGGTGAAAAGCCTGCCGACCTGCCGGTCGAGCAATCCACGAAGGTTGCTTTGGCCGTCAATTTGAAAACAGCTCACGCACTTGGTCTCGAGGTCCCGCCAACACTGCTTGCCCGCGCCGACGCAGTGATCGAATAGAAACGTCCAGCAACATTCGCTATTGGCGGCGATCCCAGGGGAGAAAGGCCTGCGCGCAAGTTGGGTCTATGGATGTGCGTTTAGGCCGCCTTAGCGAACTTCTCTTCTACCGATTTCTCGAACGCCAGCAGCTTTTGCACGCTCGGCCGCTTTTTCATACGCTCGAAATGCGCAATGCAGTTCTTAAATGAGGAGAGATCGAGCTCGAATTGAGTACCGCGGCGGAAGCACCAGAAGAAGTGCGCATCCGGCGCGGTAAAGTGGTCGAAAAAGTATTCACGTCCGGCCAGCAGGTCGTCAGCGATTCGATAATTCTCGAACAATAGCTCTGTCGCGAGCTTTCGCACACTGTCGGCGGAGCCCGGCGTATCGCAGACCCGGGGCGGCGAATTGATCCGCGCGAGAAACGGATGGATCCCCGATGAGCACCATGACAACAACGATATGGCCTTCAATTCCTGCCAGGGATCGACCGGCAAGAGTTTGGCTTGCGGAAAGTTGCGTGCGATCCAGGTCTGGATCGCAACGCTTTCGCTCAGTATCTGTCCTTCAACGATCAGCAACGGGACCTTATGCTTGGGATTGACCTTCAGGTAGTCTGCTGACCGGTGCTCGTTCTTCCGGAAATTAAGCGGGCGGACCTCGAAATTCGCATTGGCCTCGCTGAGCGTGACGTACGGCGCAAGCGCGCAGGTGTTGGGAGCGTAGTACAAGGCGATTTCCATGGGACCCTCCTAGTGTGGTGAGTTCGAAGTTCCTATAATTCAGCGGCGAACTCAAATTGGAACTTCTTTGTTCTTTCTCGCTCCCACCGACGCAGGCTATGAATTGGCAAACGCGTCGTTCTTCGACCGAGCGCGCACCGGTGACGGCGTCACCCGGCGGCCGCTGACGGGTCTCACAGCAGGTCTGCGTCTTTGGTGCCGCGCGTCCTTCGGGCGCAGAGGGGCGCGGCTATGCTCATTGTTGAGATGCACGAGATGCTTCAGCATCTGCATGAAGGCGTTTCGTTCGCTGGATTTCAGCGGCGCTAAGATCAAGCCGCTGCGTGGATTGAACCGCGGGCTCGATGTCTCGGAGCAGCCGGCGGCCCGACGGCGTGATGTAAAGAGATTTGGTGCGCCGGTCGACGGGGCCGTTCAGCCGCCTGATGAGCTTTCTTCTTCTCGAAGCGGCCCACGACGTCCCCGATGGTCGATCGATCGAAGGCGATGATATTGCAAAGCGCGGTTTGATCGATTCCCGGGTGATTGCCGATGGCGATCATTGCCGAGTATTGGACCGGCGTGATGTCGAACCTCTGCGTCTGATCCATAAAAAGGGCAAGAGAAATCTGCTGAAGCCGACGGATGAGATGGCCAGGCTTTTCAAGAAAACGACCGTCGTCTTTTGACATCAGGCCCTCATGATCGCGCGCATCCGGTCGGGATTGGCTACCATAGAGGGGGGATCGTTGCCAGCCGCAAGGCGAGCGGCCGCAACGACGTCGGCGCTCGGCGACGGCGCTCCTCGGAGGCCCGATCGTTGACGCTTCAGCCCGATCATCGGTATACTGACTAAATTGTCAGTATGCTGATGAAATGCGAGATTTGCGTTGCTCGCTTCGATGGTGAACGGTTATGCGCAATGTCGAGATTGTGAAGATAAAGCATCTGATGCGAAGATGCGGTCGGAAGCGATCAGCTTGCGGTTTCGTGCAGGGGTGCGGTACGAAAAACTCATCCACCCTGCGATAATGGGAGCGAAATAAACCTGTGGCCGGGCTGCGGACGCAGGAGCGAAAAATCTCAAGAGCGTGAAAAATCAAGGAGTGCGAGATGCCACAGCATCCCGAAGCGATTCTCGAAGGCAAGAAGCGCCCATTTACCGGGGCGGAATTCTTGGAATTGCTGCGCGACGGCCGTGAGGTCTATATCTACGGCGAGCGCGTGAAAGACGTCACGACTTACCCGGCGTTCCGTAATTCGGCGCGTTCGATCGCGCTGCTCTACGATGCCCTGCATGACAAAGAAACCAAGGATGTGCTGACCGGACCGACCGATACCGGCTCGGGCGGCTACACACACAAATTCTTCAAGGCGGCGCGCTCGCGCGACGACGTGGTGGCCCAGCGCGACGCCATCGCGGCTTGGGCGCGCGTCACCTATGGCTGGCTGGGCCGGAGCCCGGACTACAAGGCCGCATTCCTCAACACGCTCGGCGCCAATGCCGAGTTCTACGGCAAGTTCGCCGACAACGCGCGCGCCTGGCACAAGCGGGCACAGGAAGCCGTGCTGTTTCTCAATCACGCGCTAGTCAATCCACCGATCGACCGTGACAAGCCGGTCGAGCAGGTCAAGGACGTCTACATCTCGATTCAGAAAGAGACCGATGCCGGCATTTACGTCTCGGGTGCCAAGGTGGTCGCCACCAACTCGGCGCTCACGCAATATAATTTTCTCGGCCAGAACATGGGCCAGGAAATCAACGATCCGAGCATGGTGGTCATGTTCATCGCGCCGATGAACACCCCAGGGATCAAGCTGATCTGCCGGACGTCCTACGAGTTCGCCGCCGCCGCGAGCGGTTCGCCGTGGGATTATCCGCTGACGTCGCGTTTCGACGAGAACGATGCCATCTTCGTGTTCGACAACGCCTTCATCCCATGGGAGAACGTCTTCATCCACCGCGACATCGAGCGGCTGAAAAACTTCTATCCGCGCTCCGGCTTCTTTAATGGCTTCACCTTGCAGGGCTGCACCCGGCTCACCGTGAAGCTCGATTTCATCGCCGGCCTTCTCTACAAGGCCGCGCGTGCGACCGGCGTTGAGGGTTTTCGCGGCGTCCAGGCGCAGATCGGCGAAGTGATCGGTTGGCGCAATCTGTTTTGGGCGCTGACCGACGCCATGGCGCTCAATCCGGAGCCTTGGGTCAATGGCGCTGTGTTGCCCAACGCCAAGGGATCGAGCACCTACCGGTTGTTCATGACGGAAGCCTATCCGGCGGTGCGCAACATCGTCGAGAAGGTCGTCGCTTCGGGCCTGATTTATCTTCCCTCGCATGCACGCGACTTCAAGAACCCCGACATCGACAAATACCTTGCCCGCTACGTACGCGGCTCGAACGGCATCGATTACAAGGAGCGCATCAAGATCATGAAGCTCCTGTGGGACGCCATCGGTACCGAATTCGGCGCGCGCCACGAATTGTATGAAATGAACTATTCGGGCAGCCACGAGCTGGTACGAATTTTCCCACTGCAACAGGCGCAATTCTCCGGCGCCCTCAAGCAGATGGAAGCGCTTGTCGAGAAATGCATGGCCGATTACGACGAGGACGGCTGGACGCACCCCGGCTACGAGGACGGCGCGGATATTTCGGTGCTGGGAAAGGCGTGACGTGCGACCTTTCGCGTTGGCTCTCAATGAGCAATATCGAAGCCGACCGTGATCCGCACCTGCAAGGTATCTTCGCCGGCGGCGATTGGCACTGGCGCCGCCATCCCGCCGGTGGTGCGCAGTGCTTTCATCGCCACAGGCGGAATGGATCCAGAATCCTCGGTGATCCAGGCAACGGATCCGAGAGTGAGACCCGCGGCGTGCGCGTACAGCTCCGCTTTGCGCCGCGCGTCGGCGAACGCCGCTTTCCTGGCCTGGTCGAGCGCCTTTGAAATATCGGAATGCAGGAATTCGATGTTGCCGACATCGGTCGCTCCCGCCGTGAGCAGACGATCGAGAACTTCGCCGACCTTGGCGATCTGGCGAATTGTCACGCTGACCTGGTTGGACACACTGAACCCGGTCAGCTTGACGGCGGTGTTGGGCCCCTGCGATTTGTAGGTCGGCTGGACCGAAAATCGCGAGGTCTGGATATCCTTTTGGTCGATTCCGGAATTCACCAGCGCCGCGGTGACAGCACTCATCAGCTTTGAGTTGGCGTCGGTGGCCTCCTTGGCGGTCTTGGCTCTGGTGGTCACGCCGCTCCTGATCTCGGCGTAGTCCGGCGCCACGCTGACGGTGCCTTCCCCGCTCACGATCACGCGCGCCTCCGGCAGCGCTTGCGGTTGCGCATGGGCCTTGCCGGTTGCAGCCAAAACCGCCGCTGCTCCAACGGCCAAGCCGAACAAATGGCCAACAAACATGGCATGCCTCGTGGGACGGATCAGATGATGTCTGGCCATCTTCGCTTGCTCCAAAATACTGTTTGAGCGAAAGGCTCGGGACTACCGTCGTCCGGGACCTGTCAGCTCAATGCAATGTCGTCGCTGACTGGTTAACGCGGAACCCGCCACCAGATTAAGGCGGCCTCAAGTCCGCACGATGTCAGGACGATTTCTTTGTAACTTGTTGAAGAAAACTCGTCCTACTTGCGCCGAAACACCACGCTGAGGTTGTTGGCCGGCATCGTCACGGTCTCCGTCAGCGCAAGGCCATGACGTTCGGCCAAAGCCGTCACCTCGCCGAGATCCCGCACGCCCCATTGCGGGTTCTCCTCGCGCAGCCGCGCGTCGAACTCGGCGTTGCTCGGCGCGGTGTGGCGGCCGTCGACGCGGTACGGACCGTACAGATAGACGACGCCACCGGCGGGCAGAATGCGGCCGGCGCCGGCCATCAGCGCTTCACTCGCCGCCCACGGCGAAATGTGGATCATGTTGATGCACACCACTGCATCCGCGCGTTCGACCGGCCATACCGGCGCGGTCACGTTGAGTTGGAGCGGTGCTGCCAGATTTGGCGCTGCTGCGTCGGCGCGGTGCGCGGCGATGCTGGCGAGCGCCTGCGGATCGGCATCGGTGGGCTGCCAGACCAGAGACGGCAGCCGCGCGGCGAAATACGCGGCATGTTCGCCACTGCCGCTGGCGATTTCGACGACCAGCCCGGCTGCCGGCAGCACGCGTTTGAGCACGTCAAGGATCGGCTCGCGATTGCGTGGGACGTGCGGACGATAGAGCCGAGGATCGGAGGCTTCGGGCATTTCTCTCTGTACCCCAGATGGAGCTCCGGCAAAATCCACGGCCGGAGTCAAAGCCGGATCAAGCCACTACTTCCCCCCGAACACATTGCCCTCCAGCCAGGCAATCATACGATACATGATCTGCTTATTGTTCTTCTCGAGCGCCAAAGTGTGGCCGTTGCCGAAGATGCCGGCTTCCGGGAGCACGTCGACAGTCACAAGACCGCCGATCGCCGCCATCTCTTGCTGGAATTTGCGCGACGCATCGACCCGATCCTGGGCATGGTCGCCGATCACGATATAGATCGGGATTTTCGCAAGCTTGCGTCGCCCTTCGGCCGGGATCATATCGAACGCGCTCACCGACGTTTCCACCGCGAGGATCGCCTTGACGCTGTCTGGCCGTTCGATGGCGGTGAGATAGCCAAGGAGCCCTGACGACGACCAGCTTTGGAAGATGATTGGCTCGGCGATCTTGTCGATCAGCGCCGCATAGGCGGCGACGGATTTTTTCGTCTCGTCGGGATCCCGATAGGTGCTCACCGTCTGCGGGTAATAGTTGTCGGCGAATTCGACCGGAAATTGCGTGTTTGGATATGGCTCGCCGAATTTCGGACCCCAGCGAAAAGTGACCCACGACGATTCCGCGGCGTAGCGATTGATGGCCGGCAGTTCGCTCGGCGGCGCCTTGCCGAGCTTCACCGCATTGATCTTGCAGATGTCGGTGCCTGATCGTCCAGTGTTCGGGCGGTCGACGCCATAGACCGGAAAGCCTTCGCGGAGAAACAGAGTCAGCCAGCCTTCGCGCCCGTCGGGCGTGGTGTCGTAGAAACGCGCTGTATGCCCGCCGCCGGAATTGAACAGGATCGGATAAGGATAGCGCTGGTCCGCCGGGTACTGAAACGTCGCATAGACATTGTCGACGACCACGTGGCCGGCTGGCCAGCGCGTGCTGTTGGGATCGCCGCCGTCATTGGTCGCGCAGTAGATCGTCTTGCCGCCGGCCTCCATGCTGCCTTGCTTGGCGATGCGCAGGACCGGCTGTTCGGCCCGCGCGGCTGCCGATATCAGCGGCAGGCCCAGAGCGCACACGCTCAACAGCATCGTCCAAGACATTGTCATCGGTCCTCTCCGGTCCGTCTATTGTGACGGATATATTACCAACAGGGCCGCCGCGGCCGCTACAAACCGTCTTTGCTGCGCTGGATTGTGGTGGCATCCTCGGCGGCAAAAGCGCCGTCAAGGCCACGTCGCGAGGAAAGCTCCAGGAGCGCTGTCGTCATCGCATCGGCACTGCGAGCCGAACGGAGTCGATCGTGAGGGCCTGGCAATCGTTCTCGGCAGCCATCTTGGCGACAGCTTTGTTGCTCGCTGCCTCAGCCGCAAATGCAACGACCGTTGCGGTCTCCGACGACCATGGCGGCCTTCTCAGCTTGTATCAAGCGCGATGGCCCGATCTCGCCGCCCAAAATGTAGACGTGGAGATTGTCGGTCCCTGCGTCTCCGCCTGCACCATCCTGCTTGGTTATATTTCGAGCGAAAAGATTTGCGTCACGCCAAAGGCATCTCTCGGCTTCCATCGGGCCACGATGCAATTTGCCACCGACGCATTGTGGCGAGCCTATCCGGACGCCATTCGCGACTGGATCGTTCAACACGGCGGTCTCACCTATGAACTGCTCTGGCTGCAAGCCCCGGATATCTATCGCTTCTTCCGCAAATGCTCGGCTTGAGGCGAGGCGCGCCTGACCTTCGGCACGGCGTTGCCTTGCACTAGGCAGTGACGCAATTGCGCGCCATCCTCAGACGCAAACGCGCGGATCAAGCGATATGTGAGGAAGCTCCGGGAGCGCTGTCTATAAGCGGAGTACGCAGCGCTCCGGGGCTTGACTCACAACCTTTCAATTCGAAAAGCTGCCAGTCCATGACCTTTGATCTCGTGCTGCGCGGCGGCACGCTCTACGACGGCAGCGGCCGCGCCGGAGAACTCGGCGATCTCGCCATTACCGATGGCCGCATCGCCGCCATCGGCGGCGTGCGTGGTCCCGCGCGTCGCGACATCGATGTTTCCGGTCTCGCCGTCGCGCCCGGCTTTATCGATATCAAGACGCATTCAGATTTCACGCTGCCGATCAATCCCAAGGCCGAGAGCAAGGTGCGCCAGGGCGTCACCACCGAGGTGATTGGTCATTGCGGCTTTTCGGTCGCGCCGGCACTGCCGGGTAAGGTGGAGCTGTTGCGTGACTACCTTTCGCCGAGCGCGCCGTGGCTGCCATTCCGCGAATTGAGCTTCCCGGAATATCTCGACAGCTTCCCCGCCACCGCGGTGAATGCCGGCATGCTGGTCGGCCACAATACGCTGCGCCTTATGGTGATGGGCATGGACAACCGCGCGCCCACCGCTGCCGAGTTGAAGGCGATGAGCGATCTGCTCGAAGAAGGATTGCGGGCCGGCGCACTCGGTCTGTCATCCGGATTGTTCACGTCGCCGGGATCTTATGCAGCGCCGGACGAGATGATCGCGCTGTGCCGCGTGGTCAAGCGTTACAACGGCGGCTACTTCACGCACATCCGCGACGAGTTCGAATGAGGTTCTCGAAGCGCTTCAGGAGGCGATCGACGTCGCCGCGGCGTGCGAGGTTCATGTCGAGGTCGTGCACTTCAAGTGCTCGGGCCTCGACAACTGGGGCAAGGCCGCGCTTGGCCTCAAAATGATCGCCGACGCCAAGGCGCGCGGCGTCGACATCGACTGCGATTCCTATCCTTACACCGCCGGCAGCAATCCGCTGAAGAACCTGCTGCCGCAATGGGTGCAGGCGGACGGCGTGCCGGCGATGCTGGAGCGCTTGGCGCTTGCGGACACGCGCGCCCGCATCGGCGCCGATATCGCGCGTGACGGCCTCAACAATTGGGGCCGCATCCCCGATTGGGATTGCGTGCAGATTTCGATCTCGCCGCATCTGCCGCAATACGCGCGGCGCACCATCGCGGATCTTGCGCGCGAACGCGGCGCCGATCCGATCGATGTCGTCTGCGATTATCTGATCGAGGACCGCGGCGCGACGCGTGTCTTGGTGACGTCGATCTCGGAGGACGACGTCCGCGACATCATCCGCTCGCCGCTGGCTCTGGTCGGCTCGGATGGCAACTGCGTCGCCGATTACGGCACCGTCAGCCAAGGCATGCCGCATCCGCGATTCTACGGCACCTTCCCGCGCATCCTCGGCCATTACGCGCGCGAACTCGATCTCATCCCGATCGAGCGCGCGATCAACAAAATGACCGGCGCGACCGCGCACGCGCTCAAGCTTGCCGATCGCGGTTTGCTTAGGGAAGGTTATCGCGCCGACGTGACCGTGTTCGATCCGACAGATTTCAAGGACCGTGCGACCTACGCCGACCCGCACCAATATCCGACCGGACCGCGCACGACCGTGCTGGTCAACGGTGTGCCGGTCGTCGAAAACGCGGTGCACACCGGCGCGCTTCCTGGCAAGGTGTTACGGCGAGATGCGACGGGAGCGGTGGGTTGAAGGGCGTTCAATTGACTGGGCAGCGGGCTCGATAGTGTAGAGTCTACGATAATTGCGGGGCGCTGGTGGTCGCTTGAAGTCAGCGAGCCATTTCGGATTGACCGGGATGCTGGCCTGCCTTCTGGGGCAGAACGAGCAGGCACACGATGATGAAGGCTCCGATCACCGCAGAGGCGAGGGGGCGGCTCAGCGCCAATCCCCCGTCACTGACGGGCTTGTCGAGGAAATCGCCCACTGTGGCTCCAAGGGGTCGCGTTAGAATGAACGCGGCCCAGAACAAAGTAACTCGCGAGATATTCGTCCAGAAATACGCCGCAGCGAGCGCTGCCAAGGCCAAACCGAAGACCAGCGCGCCGCCGTCGTATCCAAGACCGGTATCATCGGCCATCCAGTCGCCGAGCGCCGTACCCAAAGTCTGGGAGAAGGTAATCGCCGCCCAATAGAAGGCTTCCACCTTCGGCGTATTGACCGTCGCCACGGATATCGTCCCTTGGGACCAGTACCAAGCGGCCAGCACGGCCATCAGGCAAACAAAAAGCAGCGACGACCCGCCGGCATAGCCGATACCCAAAGACCGGTCCGCGAAGTCGGCAATCGTCGTGCCCGCGGTCGTAGAAGCAACGATTGTGGCCCAGTAAAGAAACGGATGAAATTTATCTGCGGCGATCTGCCAGATGACGAGGGCGACCAACAGCGAAAAGAAAATCGCGGTGCCGACGAGATAACCCCAATTCAACGTCATGGTGACCGTATCGCCGCCGGTCTCACCGAGCGTCGTTGCGGCAATCTTGATGATCCAGAAAACCAGTGTGACTTCCGGAACTTTGGTTGCGAATTGATCGGCGGCATCAGTCATCTGCACTCTCATCCGTACCGGGGTTGAACTCGAGGCGCGGCTAAGAGCCAAGACACCGCGCAAGACACCACGCATCATTTGGGGCTGGCCAACGTATGTTGTAGACCCGCAATGTCGCAAGACAATTGGTCGTCGAATTCCTTTGACCAATTGAGAATTATTCCAATGTGATCTGCGTCATTTGGATCGGGAACTATGGTCTGGCGATGTCGATCGGGTTTCCATGAAATAAATGATGCTGCAGCAAATCCGCGCACCGCGCTGGGTTCCGCCGCGAACTCTTTGCTTGCAGCGCGCGTCAACGGCCGACGGTCATGGCGTGACTGTGCCGCGGTGGCCTCTGCGGCCTTCCGCAAATTCCACCGTATAGCCGTCGGGATCGTGCGCGCGCATCGAGCGCTCCCAGGGTTCTTCGTGTGGCGGTTCGAAAAATTCGACGCCGCGCGCCTTGAGTTCTGCGTACAGCGCGTCGAGATCGTCCGTTGTCAATTCGATGTGGATGCCGGCGCGCTCTCTGGCATTCATCGAAATCCCGTTCTGATCGAATGGCAGAAGCCCGATCGTGCCGCCCTGGGGGCCGCCGACCCGAATCATCGCGAAATCCGGCGCCTTATCGATCTCCACGGCGAAGCCGAGCTTTCGGCCATAGTAGTCGACGGAGCGCTGGACGCTTTCAACGCGCAACGTCAATCCTTCCAGACGCACATCCTGCATTACTCCGGCTCCAACGTGGGATGAGTGCGCCGCAACTGCAGCGTTCCCAGCCTCCAATAGACAGCTACCGTGGCGTCGCGTTACGCCGCCTCTGCCTGCGGCAGCGCAGGCTTGCCGCGAATGAGATCGGACGCCTTCTCGGCCATCATCAACACGCACGCATTGATGTGGGCGGAGACGAGATCGGGCATGGCGGAAGCGTCGCAGACCCGCAGCCGCTCGATGCCGCGCACTTTGAGATCGGCATCGACAACGCCGTCCGGTCCGATCGCGCAAGTGCTCGAAGGATGATGGGCGGTGATTACGGATTTCTTGATCCAGCCGTCGATCTCCGCATCGGTCTTTACGTTTGGGCCGGGATCAATCTCCTGATCACGAAATTCATCCATCGGTTTCTGGAATGCAACCTCGCGGGCCCGTTTGAAACCTTCGCGCAGAGTCGGCAAGTCGTTCGGTGCAGTGAAGAAGCGATAGACGATGCGCGGCGGTTTCAGCGGATCCGCCGAGCCCAGCAACACTTCGCCGCGGCTGTCGGGATGCAGCAGCGTCGGGCGGATGCCGAAGCCATCGCGGAAGGCCGCACGGAACGGTGGAAAATAGAGGTACGGTTTTTGTGCCGTGCCGCGGAACATGAATTCGATATCGGGTACCGACAGCTCGGGCCGCGTCTTGATGAAGGCATGCAATCCGCCCGGTACTACGGTCCCCGGACCACTGCCGAACAGATACGCGCGCACCATGCTCATCGCCATACGATCGAAGCGCATCTCGCGGTGAAACGAGCCCGGCTGCTTTCGGCTGTAACTCATGTAGGCGCCGAGATGATCTTGGAGATTTTTGCCGACCGGCAGATTGGCGACGACCTTGACGCCAAGACTTCGCAAATGCTCCGCCGGTCCGATGCCGGAAAGCATCAGGAGCTGGGGCGTATTGAAGGTGCCGGCCGACAGGATCACTTCGCGTGCGGCGGTCGCCTGCACCGTCGCGCCGTCCTTGACGTATTCGATGCCGGTGGCGCGCGTCCCCTCGATCAGTACGCGTGTCATCTGCGCATTGGTTTCAACAGTGAGATTGCTTCGGCCGCGGGCCGGTTTGAGGAAGGCGTTGGCGGAAGACGAGCGCCGGCCGTCACGGATCGTGTACTGGCTGCGGCCGAATCCTTCCTGCTGCTTGCCGTTGTAATCGGGGTTGAACGGATAGCCGGATGCCTTGCCGGCGGCGATCCAGCCTTCGTAGAGCGGGTCTTCCGTCTTGGCGAATTCGGTGCCGAGCGGCCCGGTGCCGCCGCGCCAGGCGTCTTTGCCGCCTTGCCAGCTTTCGCAGCGCTGGAAGTAGGGCACCACGTCTGCATAGGACCAGCCGCGCGCGCCTTTCTGCGCCCAGCGGTCGTAGTCGCCGCGATTGCCGCGAGTATAGGCCATGACGTTGATCGATGACGAGCCGCCCAAAACCTTGCCGCGCATCGCCTCGATCCGCCGGTTGTTGAGGTTTGGCTCGGGATCGGTTTGGTAGCCCCAATCGAACATCCCATAATCGTGCATGCGTCCCATGCCGAGCGGAATGTGAATGTAAGGGTGCCAATCGCGGCCGCCGGCCTCGAGCAGAAGCACGTTGGCGCTGCCGTCCTCACTCAGCCGATTGGCCAGCACACATCCGGCTGAACCGGCTCCGACGATCACATAATCGTACCCTTTGGCTGTCATTTCACTCCCCGTACACTTGCGCGCGAACAGCGTCCTCAACCGCGCCGACACTCAGTCCCGCGCGTAACCAATAAGCGGCTTTTTCTTGCGACCGAGCAAGATCAAGATCATCGCCAAAATACCGAACACCACCCAGGTGGGCAGATCAAAAAATGTCTGCAGATAGGGATCCCAAGCCCAGGTGGCCTTCTGCTTCAGCCAGTCCTGCACCAGATTGAGGCTATTCTGATCGACGATGGCCCATGCATCGCCGAGCTTCATGTAAATGACTTGCTGGTTGGCGATCGATTTGGTGCCGTCATAGACGAACAAGACGAAGGCCGTCGCAAGCAAACACAAGCCGACGAAACGAAGCAGGAATCTGATCATGGGCAGTTCCGGTAGCAGTTCCGGCTGGCCGCGGGCGGGACTTCAAGGCCGATTAAGGCCACGCATTACTCTCCCGCGCCGGCTTGTTCAATCCATTGTGCGTGCGGCCGTTTTTGCAGCACAGCATTGCGGGTATCCCGCCCTTGAGTACACGCCCTCGGAGTCGCTAAGGTCCGCTGGCCCGCCAGCTCCGGCCGGGCGCCCCAGCTGGGAAACATGATGACCACTAAGAACGACGACCGGTCGCACCGGCCGACCTTCACCGACCAGGAAGCGCTGCTATTCCACAGCCAAGGCCGGCCCGGAAAACTCGAAGTCGTCGCCACCAAGCCCATGGCGACGCAGCGCGATCTCTCGCTTGCCTATTCGCCTGGCGTCGCAGTGCCGGTGCTCGCCATCGCCAAGGATGAGTCCCTCGCCTACGACTACACGGTGAAAGGCAACTTCGTCGCCGTCATTACCAACGGCACTGCCATCCTCGGCCTCGGCAATCGCGGCGCGCTCGCTGCGAAGCCCGTGATGGAAGGTAAGGCCGTCCTGTTCAAACGTTTCGCGGATATCGACTCGATCGATCTTGAAGTGTCCTCCGAGGATCCCGACGAAATCATCAATTGCGTGAAGCTGCTCGGCAAGAGCTGGGGCGGCATCAATCTCGAGGATATCAAGGCGCCGGAATGTTTCATCATCGAGCAGAAGCTGCGTGAACTGCTCGACATTCCGGTGTTTCACGACGACCAGCACGGCACTGCCATCATTGCCGCCGCGGGCTTGATCAACGCGCTCGAACTCACGGGCCGTAAGATCGAGACGACGAAGCTTGTGTGCAACGGCGCCGGTGCAGCCGGCATCGCCTGCCTCGAACTTCTCCGCGCCATCGGCTTTCGTCCGGACAATCTCATCCTGTGCGACACCAAGGGTGTGATCTACGAAGGCCGCACCGAGGGCATGAATCAGTGGAAGTCGGGCTTCGCCGTCAAAACCAAGGCGCGCACGCTCGCCGAGGCGCTTACCGGTGCCGATGTCTTTTTCGGTCTTTCGGTGAAAGGCGCGGTGACCCAGGACATGGTGAAGGCCATGGCCGAGAAGCCGATCATATTTCGCCATGGCGAATCCCGATCCGGAAATCACCGTGGAGGAGGTCGCCGCTGTGCGCTCGGACGCTATCATGGCGACAGGCCGCTCGGACTACCCGAACCAGATCAACAATGTGCTCGGCTTTCCCTACATCTTCCGCGGCGCCCTCGATGTTCGCGCGCGGGCGATCAACATGGAAATGAAGATCGCAGCGGCTCACGCGCTCGCGGCGTTGGCGCGGGAGGACGTTCCCGATGAAGTCGCCGTGGCCTATGGCGCACGGCCGAAATACGGCCCCGACTATATCATTCCGGTGCCGTTCGATCCGCGCCTGATCTCGGACGTGCCGGTGGCTGTAGCGAAAGCCGCGATGGAGTCGAACGTCGCGCGGCGGCCGATCGGCGACATGGAGGCGTACCGGCAGGAATTACGCAGCCGGCTCGATCCGATCGCCGGCGTGCTGCAGCGTGTGTACGAGCGAGTGCGCCGGCGGCCGCGGCGCGTGGTCTTCGCTGAAGGCGAAGAGGAGCAGGTGATCCGCGCTGCGGCCACGTTTGTGCACCAGCGGCTCGGCACTGCGCTCCTGGTCGGCCGCGAGGCGCGCGTCCGCGACACGGCGCACGCGCTCGGTGTCGAGCTCGGCGGTGGCATCGAGATCATCAACGCGGCGATGTCCTCGCGCAATGCCAACTATGCGGCCTATCTCTACGAACGCCTACAGCGTCAGGGCTTTCTGCAACGCGATTGCCAACGACTGGTCAACCAGGACCGTAATCACTTCGCGTCCTGCATGGTCGCGCTCGGCGATGCCGATGCGATGGTGACGGGCGTCACGCGCAATTTCTCTGTCGCGCTCGAAGACGTGCGACGCTGCATCGATCCTAAGCCCGGCCATCGCGTGATGGGCATGTCGCTTGTGCTCGCGCGCGGACGCACCGTGCTGGTCGCCGACACGGCGGTGACCGAAATGCCGACCGCGCAGGATTTGGCTGAGATTTCGGTCGAAGCGGCTCGCGTCGCGCGTTCGCTTGGTTATCTGCCGCGGGTCGCCTTGCTGGCGTTCTCGACGTTCGGGCACCCCGCGGGCGAACGCTCGGAGCGCGTGCAGGGGGCAGTGCGCCTGCTCGACGGTAAGGGCGTCGATTTCGAATATGACGGCGAGATGGCCGCCGACGTGGCATTGAACATGGAACTGCGCGAGGCCTATCCGTTCTGCCGTCTGTCGGGGCCCGCCAACGTGCTGATCATGCCGGCATTCCACTCGGCATCGATCTCGACCAAAATGCTCAGGGAATTGGGCGGAGCCAACGTGATCGGCCCCATGTTGGTCGGTCTCGACCGCTCGGTGCAGATCGTTCCACTGTCGGCGAACGACTCTCAGCTCGTCAATATGGCGGCGCTTGCTGCGTATAACAGCGGGTGAACGATCGCGCCGATCGGCCTCGGAATTTTGATATGCAAAAGCGCAAGCTCGGGGCGGCTGGGCCGGAGGTCTCTGTCGTTGGTCTCGGCGCCAACAATTTCGGCGGCCGCATCGATCTCGAAGCATCGCGCCGAGTGGTCGAACGGGCGCTCGATCTCGGCGTCACGCTGATCGACACCGCCGATACTTACGGCAATCGCGGCGGTTCGGAAGAAGCGTTAGGCAAGATCCTCGGCCCGCGACGCAAGGACATCGTGCTGGCCAGCAAGTTCGGCATGGTCATGGATGACTGCTGGCAAGCTGCAGGGCGCTTCGCGCGGCTACATCATGCGGGCCGTCGAAGCGAGCCTGCGGCGGCTCAAGACCGACTGGATCGATCTCTATCAGGTGCACCGGCCCGATCCGCGGACGCCGATCGAGGAGACGCTGCGTGCTCTCGACGATCTGGTGAAAGCAGGAAAAGTCCGCTTCGTCGGCTATTCCAATTTTTCAGCGAAGCAACTCGAAGAAGCGCAACAGGTCGCCGCCCGTCATGGTCTTGCTGTCGTTCGTGTCGTGCCAGGATGAATACAGCCTGCTCGCGCGCGATCTGGAAAAAGATCGTGAGCCGATGATGCGCAAATACGGCTTGGGTTTATTGCCTTTCTTCCCGCTCGCCAGCGGCTTGCTGACCGGCAAGTACCGGCCGAACGAGGTACTGCCGGCAGGCACGCGTCTCGCCGAGCAATCCGCGTTTCGCCGATCGTCTTCTCAACGAGCGCAATTGGCGTATCGTCGGCGCGCTTGGCGACTTTGCCGCCCGGCGCGGGCACACGCTCCTTGATCTGGCCATGAGCTGGCTTGCCGGCCGGCCGACGGTTTCGAGCGTCATCGCCGGTGCCACGCGGGTCGAACAGATCGAACAGAACGTCGCCGCAGTCGGCTGGTCGCTTTCAGCGGCAGACTTGGCCGAAATCGATCGCATAACGCTTTAACTCTGGGCTGCGAAATCGCGGCGCCGATTCACGACCCCGAAACCTCTGTGAACTAGCGTGGCGGGCCTGTTTTGCAGAGGCGCGCGTAGATTTCATGACGCTTACCATGCCCGTCACGCCGTTCGCTCTGGAGGTCCAAGGTCTGGTTAAGACCTTCGACCGGCCCGCAGTCGACGGCCTCGATCTTCGTGTTCGCGCCGGCGAATTTTACGCGTTGCTCGGTCCGAACGGCGCCGGCAAAACCACAACACTGCGCATGATCGCCGGTCTGTTGCGCCCGGATGCCGGCAGCATCCGCGTCGCCGGCATCGACGCGCTCGCCGATCCGGTCGCGGCAAAGCAGATCATGGCGTGGATTTCCGATGAGCCGATGATCTACGACAAGCTCACGCCGCACGAGTATCTCGAATTCGTGGCCGGCCTCTGGGGCGTCGAATCCACGATTGCCGAGCAGCGTGCCGAAGAGCTTCTATCCTGGCTCGGACTTGCAGCGAACGCGCACGAACGCTGCGAGGGATTTTCCAAGGGCATGCGGCAGAAGGTGGCACTCGCCGGCGCGCTGGTGCACGAGCCGCGCGTGATCATCCTCGATGAACCGCTCACCGGTCTCGATGCCGCGTCGGCGCGGCAAGTCAAAGGCGTCCTGCGCGAACGCGTCAGCGCCGGCGGCACCATCATCATGACCACGCACATTCTGGAAGTCGCCGAACGCGTGGCGGATCGCATCGGCGTCATCGCCAACGGCAAGCTCATCGCCGAAGGCACGCTCGAGGAGCTACGCTCTCGGGCCGGCGCAAAGACGAACGGAGGCGCGAGCGCCAGCCTCGAGGACACGTTTCTTGCGCTTGTGGCGGAGCAGGCCGAGGCGGCATGACAGTGCAGTCGGGCACCGCCGTCTGGTTCGCTCACCACGAGTGGCGTCTCGCCTGGCGCGATTGGCTCGCCATGATGACCGGCGGCAGGCGCGGGCGGCTGCGCCGCGCCGTCGTGGCGATCGCCGTGTTCGTGATCTTCATGCACTTTGTCGCCTATTGGATGGTCGGCCGCTACGCCGACGCAATCCCCGACAAGCAGACCTTGGTGGCGATCACTGCCAGCGTGCTTCTGTCGTGGTTCTTGATGGTATCGCAGGCGATGGAATCGATCACACGCGCCTTCTATTCGCGCGCCGATCTCGACCTCATCCTCGCCTCGCCCGTGGCCGCCGATCGGGTCTTTGCGGTGCGGATCGCCACGGTGGCGCTGTCGCTGGCGATGATGGCGGTCCCGCTTGCGGGGCCCTTCATCAATGTCTTGGCGGTGTGCGGCGGACTGCACTGGCTTGGCGCCTACGGCCTGATCCTCGCGATGGGCGCGGCGGCGACGGCGATTGCGGTCGGCTTGACCGTCACGCTGTTTCGACTGATCGGTCCAAAGCGGACGCGCCTCGTCGCGCAGATCGTCGCTGCCGTGATTGGGGCTGCCTTTGTGATCGGCCTGCAACTGGCGGCGATCTTGTCCTACGGGAGTTTGTCGCGGGCGAGCGTCTTGCAATCGCAGACCTTGCTCGAATTGGCGCCCGATGTCGGCAGCTTGATGTGGTGGCCGGCGCGTGCCGCGCTTGGCGACGGCGTCGCGCTCATCGGTGTGCTGACTGTGAGTTTCATTGTGCTCGGCGCTGCCATCGTGCTCGTTAGTCCGCGCTTCGGCGAATACGCCATCACGGCCGCCGGTGCCGGCGCTTCGGTTGTCCGACATGCCCGGCCGCCGTCGCGATTTCGTCCGGCGTCGTCGCGACAGGCGCTACGCCGCAAAGAATGGATGTTGCTGCGGCGAGACCCCTGGCTCGTGTCACAGACATTGATGCAGGTGCTTTATCTCATCCCGCCGGCGGTTTTGCTGTGGCACAGCTTCGACGGTGACGCTGGAGCAGTCCAACTGCTGGTTCCTGTCCTCGTGATGGCGGCCGGCCAGCTTGCCGGCGGCCTCGCATGGCTCGCAATTTCCGGCGAGGACGCGCCCGATCTCGTCGCGACGGCGCCGGTCCCGACGGGCTTCATCGTTCGGGCGAAGATCGAGGCGGTGGTCGGCATCATCGCGATGATCTTTGCGCCGCTGATCGTGGCTCTTGCCTTCGCGTCGCCTTGGCACGCACTCGTCGCCGGTTGCGGCATTTTGGTCGCGACGACATCGGCAACCGCGATCCAATTGTGGTTCCGCACGCAAGCCAAACGCAGCAATTTCCGCCGCCGTCAGGTCTCCTCGCGTGTGGCGACTTTCACCGAAGCTTTCGCGTCGATCGGGTGGGCAGCTACGGCCGCGGTCGCGGCGGTCAGCCTTTGGCTCGCGATTGCTCCCGGATTGATCGCGCTGATAGTGGTTTGCGGCGCGTGGCTCATGAGCCCGCGCCCGCGTCGTGCGTGGTGAGCGATCCCCGCATGGCCGTCGGCGCACGACCGTCTCGACGAGACAGCCTCTCCTGATTAAACAGGTTCTCCCAGGTGCCCGTTCCCAGCGGGTCGCTTGCGCTCGTGGAGACGTCAATGAAGAAGCAGCCGAATTGGGTCTGGCCGAACGGTAAGCGTATCGCCGTCGTGTTCAACGTCTGTCTCGAGGCTTGGTCGGACGGCAAGGCACCGGGCATCAGCCCGATGGGCAATCCGCTTCCCGCGGGCGTTCTCGATACCATGGCGATCTCCTGGGCCGCCTACGGCGTCGAAGTCGGTATTCACCGCCTCATGGAGGGTTTTGCTCGTCACGGCGCCAAGGCGAGCGTCATGACCAATGCCATCGTCGCCGAGCGTTCGCCGGACACCGTCAAGGCCATTGCGCAAAACGGTCACGAGGTGCTCTCGCATTCCTACACGATGGACGTGATCCCGGCGCTGCTCTCCGACGAGGAGGAGCGAAAGAATATCGCACGCTGCACGGAACTGTTGCAGCAGGCGTCTGGCCAAAAGGTACGCGGCTGGCTGTCGCCGCGTGGCACGTCGCGGACCGAGACGCCGCGCCTTCTTGCCGAGGCGGGATACCGCTGGTACGGCGATGTCTTCGACAGCGATCTGCCCTATGTGAAACAAGCCGGGAACGGCAAGATCGTCGCCATACCGCTCGGCACCGACGTCAACGACATGCCGTTCATGAAATACGGCAATCCGCCGAAGCTGATGCTGGAATTGTTCGAGGAGAACTTGACTGTAGCACGCGAACGCGGTGCGGGACCGAGCATGATCGACGTGACGTCGCATGCGCATATTTTTGGCCGTCCGCGCGGCGCCTATTACTACGAGAAGATCGTCGAACGGGCGAAATCGGCGCCCGATGTGTGGGTGGCGACGCGCGCGGAAATCGCCGACCATATTCTGAGTATTGAAACCGCCTGATCCAATCGGAAAGTCCGCCGGGAGAACCGCCCAGTGATTCCATTCGAGATGGTAGAGCCGACGTCGTTGAAAGAAGCGATGTCTTTGCTCGATCCGCAAGAGCCAACGATCCGGCCGGTCGCCGGCGGAACCGCTCTGATGCTGATGATGAAGGCCGGCGTCTTTCAGCCGAGCCGTCTTGTCTGTCTTCATAAGATCGAGCCCGAACACGCGCGCATTACGGCCACCAGTAGCGGCGAACTCCGCATCGGCGCCTTGGCGACTTTGAGTGACGTCGAGCACGATGCGAATGTCGCGAAACATCAACCGGTTATCAAACGCGCGATGCGCACGCTGTCGAATCCTCGGGTGCGCAATGTCGCCCGTGTCGGCGGCGCGCTGGCGCATGGCGATCCGCATATGGATCTTCCGCCGGTCCTGACGGCGCTTGGCGCCCGCGTCTCCGTGAGCGGTCCGAACAGCAGCCGCGAATTGGCGCTCGAGGATCTCTACGCCGGCTATTACGAGACGGTTCTGGAAAAGAACGAACTGATTACCGCCGTGACGGTGCCCGCCCTCAACGGGCGCAAGGCTGCCTACATGAAGGTGACGTCGCGCTCCGCTGACGACTGGCCTGCGCTCGGCGTCGCCGTTTCGTTCGCGTTGCAGGACGGCGCCATCCGCAATCCCGTTATCGTCGTGAGTGCCGCGACGGAAAAAGTCACTCGCATGACATCTGCCGAGAAGGCGTTGCAAGGCGCGGCGCCCGAGGATGCTGTGCTCAATCGCGCTGGCGAGGCCGCGGTCGCCGAAGCATCGATCCTTGCTGATGCTCATGGTTCTGCTGCCTACAAGCGCGAGTTGCTGCGCGTTTATCTGCGCCGTGCCGTCCGTCAGGCTCTGGGCGAAAGTGCGCGCTAGGTGATACGATGAAACAAGTTGGCCGTGACATTCCGCGTCTCGAAGTGCGCGCCAAGGTGACGGGGCGCGCCGACTATACGCATCATCTGCGCCTGCCCGGCATGCTCTACGGCAAAGTGTTTCGTTCCACTGTGCCGCACGGCCGCATCCGCAGCATCGACACGCAAGCCGCCAAGGCGATCAAGGGCGTGTATCGCGTCGTGACCGGCGCCGATATCCGCAAGCTCATCCCCGAGCCTTATTACGGTCCCGCATTTCACGATCAGCCGATCCTTGCGATCGACAAGGTATGCCATGTCGGCGAGCCGGTCGCAGTCGTGCTGGCGAGCGATCCGCATGTCGCCGATCAAGCCGTGCAGACGATCACTGCCGAATATGAAGAGCTACCCGCAGTGTACGACGAAGTCGCGGCGATGGAGCCGGACATCCTCGTTCACGACATGCTGAAGCCTGCCGGCACCTTCGCCGATCTGAAACACCTCAAGGGCCGTGCCGGGACGAACATCGCGCTCGACTATCATCTGCGGCGCGGTGACGTCGACGCCGCTTTCGCGCGGGCCGACCATGTCATCGAACACACGTTCAAGACCCAGCAGTGCCTGCACCTGCCGTTTGAGACCTTCGTGGCCGTCGCCGAACCCGGCGACGGAACGCTGACCATTCACACCTCGAATCAGACGCCGTCGTTCGTCCGTATTGAGATCGCGCGATTGCTCGGCTGGCCCGAGAACCGCGTGCGGGTGAAGGTGCCTCACCTCGGCGGCGGTTTCGGCGCCAAGGTCTACGTCAAGGTCGAAGCCCTGGCGGCGGCGCTCGCGCTCCTGGTGCGCCGTCCGGTGAAGATCGGGCTGACGATGGAAGAGCAATTCTACGTCATCACCAAGCATCCGACGACGTTTCGCATCAAGAGCGGCGTCAGCAAAGACGGCCGCGTTCTGGCACGCGCCTGCGAAGTTTTTTGGAACGGCGGCGCCTATGCGGATATCGGTCCGCGCGTGACGCAGAAGTCCGGCTTCACTGCGCCGGGCCCCTACGACATCGAGAATATCGCCATCGATTCCTACGCGCTCTACACCAACCGCACGCCCGCGGGGGCGCTGCGCGGCTTCGGCATTCCGCAACTGGTCTGGGCATACGAGAGTCACACCGATCTCATCGCGCGCCAACTCGGCATCGATCCGGTCGAGTTTCGCCGCAAGAACATCCTGCGTGAAGGCCGGCCACAGGCGACCGGCACCAAGATGCAGGATGCCGCCATCGCCGAGGTGCTCGATGCGATTGCTAGCGCGCATGAACTGGAACGCGCCATTTGACCGCGGCACCGGAACGCTTCGCCGCGGCCGTGGTGTCGCTATCGGCTTCAAGGCGTCGATTTCGCCGACGACATCGGTCGCAATCGTCAATGTTTCGGCCGACGGCAGCACGACGCTCTACACCAGCACGGTCGATATGGGGCAGGGCTCCGACACGGCGTTCGCGCAAATTGCCGCCGAGGTGCTCGACTTCCGGGCCGAAGATATCCGGGTCGTGCATCCGGACACCGACGTCACGCCTTACGACATGGGCACGCTCGGGTCGCGCTCGCTGTTTCATATGGGCAACGCAGTACGCCTTGCTGCCGAGGACGCGCGCACCAAGCTGCGCGCGCTCGCTGCCGAGGCCGGGCTTCCGGAAGGGACCAATTATCCGCCGGCGGAAGTGTTCAAGAAGCGCTACGGCATGCAGGCGGGCAACGTGATCGGCACGGCGAGTTTCGTGCCGACCTATAAATCGCCCGACGCGCAGACCGGTCAGTCCGACAATGTGACCCCGTTCTGGATGATCGGTGGCGCCGGTGCCGAGGTCGAGGTGGACACCGAGACCGGAAAGGTACGCATCATCCGGTCTGGTCAATGCTGCCGATTGCGGCAAGCCGATCAACCCGGGGGTCGCGCGCACGCAGCTATCGGGCGCCGCGGTGATGCAGCTTGGCTTCACGATGTCGGAAATCATGAATCTCGACGGCGGGCAGGTCACCAACGCGTCGCTGGCCGACTACAAAATTCCCGGCATCGGCGACATTCCTCCGATGGAGAACGAACTGGTCGACGCCGAGCAGCATTCTGGACCGTTCGGCGCCAAGGGGCTCGGAGAATCCGGCACATTCGGCGTATCGCCCGCGATCGCGAACGCAATCCACGATGCCGTCGGCGTCCGGATCACCGAGTTACCGATCACAGCCGAGGCGGTACTGCGCGCGTTGCGCGACAAGCAGGGCCGCCCACTCGAGGACGAATAATGTCTATGCGCACGATCAATTTTACGCTCAACGGCCAGGACGTCACCGCCGATATTGAGCCGCATCGCAATCTGGTGGAGCTGTTGCAGCGCTTCGATCTGTTCGGTGCGCGCGAAAGCTGCGGGCAGGGGCTGTGCGGCTGTTGCACCGTTGTGGTCGATGACAAAGCTGTCTCAGGCTGCCTCTATTTCGCGGTGTGGGCCGACGGCAAGAGCATCACCACCGTCGAACATCTCGATGCGGACGGATCGCTATCGGTTGTGCAGCAGGCGTTCATCGAATGCGGCGCGTTCCAGTGCGGCTTCTGTACGCCCGGATTTGTGCTTATGACTCATCA
Organism: uncultured Alphaproteobacteria bacterium; assembly: GCA_963759705.1. GTDB lineage: Bacteria > Pseudomonadota > Alphaproteobacteria > Rhizobiales > Xanthobacteraceae > BOG-931. The sequence goes on along the minus strand of CAVXAK010000017.1, from coordinate 79,591 downwards.
ATTGTTGAAACAAAATCCGAACCCGAGCGACGATGATATTCGCCACTACCTCGCCGGCAATCTCTGCCGTTGTGCGGCCTATCCGGAGATCATCGAGGCGGTAAAGCTCGCGGCACGGCGCTGACATCGATCACATTTCAACGTTTAGAGCTGCCAGCGGGACGTGCCGATGTTCCGTGAAATCAAAGGCAGCGATTGTGCCCTCGGCGGGCGAGCAATCCGGTAATATCGAGCTTCTTGCGCGGATACCCTTCTGCGGAAGCTACTCAAGTTCTGAGGAATCGCCATGAAATTTCCCCGCCGCATAGTCCTGCGTCTGGCAGCGGGCGCGGTCGCGCTTCCGGCCGTCTTGCGCATCGCGCGAGCGCAAGCCTATCCGTCGCGGCCGATACGAATCCTCGTTGGCTTTCCGGCCGGCGGTACGCCTGACATTCTCACGCGCATCATAGGTCAATGGCTGCAGGATCGCCTCGGTCAACCGGTCGTCGTAGACGACCGGCCGGGCGCGAGCAGCAATATTGCCACGGAAGCCGTCGTGCGTTCGGCCGCGGACGGCTATACGCTCCTCGCGGCCGGCTCGCCGAACGCCATCAACGCAACCCTCTACGAGAAGCTCAATTACAATTTCATTCGCGACATCGCGCCGGTCGCGAGCATCGTCCGTCTGCCCGACGTCATGGTGGTGAACCCGGAGTTTCCCGCCAAGACCGTCCCCGAATTCATCGCTTACGCGAAGGCCAATCCGGGCAAGCTCGCTATGGCGTCGGCCGGCAATGGTACATCGGGCCATGTTGCCGGCGAATTGTTCAAGATGATGGCCGGCGTCGACCTGCTGCACGTGCCGTATCGCGGTGGGCCGCCCGCCGTCGCGGATTTGCTCGGCGGCCGGGTGCAGGTCCTCTTCGACGTCCTGACCAATTCACTTGAGCTCATCAGGACCGGCAAGCTGCGCGCACTGGCCGTAACGACGGCGGAGCGCTCCGAGGCGCTGCCGGATATACCAACCCTGGCCGAGTTCGTGCCGGGCTACGAGGCGAGCTACTGGACCGGATTGGCCGCGCCCAGAGGGACACCTACTGAAATCGTCGAAAAGCTGAACGATGAGATCAACGCGGCTCTCGACGATCCCAAGATCAAGGCACGGATTACCGATCTTGGCGGCACGGTGCTTGTGGGCTCGACCGCCGACTTCGGCAAACTCATCGCCGCCGAAACCGACAAGTGGGCCAAGGTGATCAAAATCGCGGGTGTCAAGGCGGAGTAGAGCCGTTCCGCTGCAGGCTTACTGTGGGCTGTTCGACGAATCCTCGCTGGGTCTTCTGTTGCAGCGTCGACAGCGCTTGGTCGTCAGTCCGACTTCAACGCTTCGATAAATCGTTGCTTGATTGCATGCCCGTCGCGCAGCGGCAGCACGCGCGGCGGTTCTTGTTCGCTGATCTGGGCTGTCACCAGAATAGGGCCTTCGCCGGCGTGTAACAGCGCGCGGACCTCTGCGGCTTCTTCGATGCGTGAGACCATGCGCGCGTGTCTGAAGCGGCACGCGAGCGCGACGGAAGCAAGATCGACGCCCGCGTGAGTGTGGCTGGCCTGCATGCCGGTTTCGCCGTAATGCCGATTATCGAGCACAACGATCACAAGATTTTTCGGCTGTTTGACGCCGATGGTGGCGAGACTGCCGAGACCCATCAGCATGTCGCCATCGCCGGTGAGGACGGCGATGCGGCGTTCGGGCCGCGCCAGCGACAAGCCGAGTCCGACCATGGCGGTGCCGCCCATCGCGCCCCAGAGGTAGAAATTGAAAGGATGATCACCGGCCGCAGCGACATCATAGGTTGCCGCGCCGAGGCCGCTGACCACGAGAAGGTCACCGCGATCGATCAGCAATTCGCGAACGAAGTCGCGCCGGTCGAGCATTATCGTGTCCACTGCTTGCGTCCGATGAGCCGCTGCGACAGCAGGATCGCGACCTGGAGGTCGCCATTGAACGCCATGTCGCAGCCGGCGCCGACGATCTCGTCAACCGCGTCGGCATGCTCGACCCGATAGGTAAGAAAGCCGCAGAGGCGTAAGGTCTCTTCGGTGATCGTACCCATCGGTACTTGCCATGGATTGAATTCGCCGAATTCGCCGCGCATGGTCACGAGCGCGACGCAACCGAAGCCGCAATTGCGCAACAACGAAAACATGTTGATGCAGTTGCCGACACCGCTCGATTGCATCAGGAGTGCAGCGCGTTGCCCGCCAAGCGCGGCGCCGGCGACCAACCCGACGCCTTCCTCCTCGGTGGTCAGCACGACATCGGCGATGTCCGGATCGTCCTGACATAACGTGATGAGTTGACCGTGCCCGGCATCCGGCACGTAGCCGACCTGGCGAATGCCGACGCGGCGGAAATGGCCGTAGATCGCGTCCGGCCAGGATGTTCTGTTGTCTGTCGGCGTGTGCATTGACGTCCCGATAGTCATGCGAAAGCGAGGGCTTTGCAAATGTCGCACTGGTTATTATTGTGCGCCACCCCCCAAAGAGATAACCAAGCAGCGAAATTCCGAGTAATGGAGATGCCCCATGGCCACTAGACTTCGCCACATCGCGATCATTGTCCCCGATCCGGAGAAGGCGGCGAAATTCTTCGAAGAGGCCTTCGGCATGACGCGGGCCGGCACGGCGCGCCGCGGCATCTACATGTCGGATGGTGTGATGAACGTTGCCCTGTTGAAGACCGAAGGTAACGAAAAGAATGGGCTTTACCATTTCGGCATGTGGGTCGACGACCTCGACGAGGCAGAGAAGAAGGTCATCGAGGCCGGCGGCAAGTATCTTGCCGGACGGCCGACCTCGCCCAATTCCTTCTACGAGGCGAAGTACAAGGACCCCAACGGCGTCGTGTTCGATCTCACCCACAACGGCTGGGCCGGCGCCACGAAAGAAGTGACGGCGAAGGCGTAGCGGCCAAACAATTTATTTCGTCATGCCCGGGCTCATGACCCGGGCATCCATGGAGCCTCGCCGCCGCATGGATTGCCGGATCAAGTCCGGCAATGACGAATGGACGGGCGGCAAGTCCGGCGTCAAATGTCTCAAAAATCAGAAAAGATCATCGTCGTCGGTGCCGGCCCAGTCGGCTTATGTCTTTCGCTCGCATTGGCGCAAGCCGACCTTAAGGTCTGCCTGATCGAGGCTCTCGGTGACGACAATTTCCTCGAGCAAGTACCGCGTGCGGGGACAAACCACCCAGCCACGCTCGAAATGTTCGACCGCATCGGGCTCTACGAGAAGCTCGAGCCGCGCGGCATCATTGCGCCGGTGTTCCATTATTGGGATCGCCATGAAGGCAAGCTGATCGCCGCGTTCGATCACGATTATCTCAAGAATGACACGCACTTTCCCTACGTGCTGCAATGCGAGCGCATCAAAATCGTCGAAGAGGCGATGAAGATGGCGAAGGCGCATCCCAATATCGACCTTCGGCTGTCGACCGAGTTCATGTCGTTCGAACAGAACGCCGACGGTGTGAAGGCGCGTGTGATCAATCCCGCTGGTGAAGAGGAAACCATCGAAGGCCGCTACATCGTCAGTGGCGAGGGGGCGCGCAGCATCATCCGCAAGGACCTCGGCATCGCGTTCGAAGGCTTCACCTATGACGATCGCACGCTCAATATCGAAGTGGCGTACGATTTCCGCAAGCATGGCTATGCCGATCGCAACTACATCTCCGATCCGACCGAATGGTCGAATCTGTTCCATTGGAAAGGTCCGCCGGACCGCTGGCGCGTGCACTTCCCCACCGATCCTCATGCGAGTGAAGACGAACTGATGCAGCCGGAAGCGTTGCAGGCGCGCATGCAGGGCTTTCTTCCGACCGGCAAGCCGTTCGACATCATCGGCAGCAATCTTTACGTCGTCCATCAGCGTGTCGCCGACAAGTTTCGTGTTGGCCGCGCCATTCTCGCTGGCGATTCCGCGCACGTGAACAGCCCCATCGGCGCCATGGGCATGAACAGCGGCATCCATGACGCGATGAATTTGGCGGATAAGCTGATCGCCATCGCGCAGAAAGAGTCCGACGACGGCGTGCTCGATCGCTACGAGCGCCAGCGCCGCCATGTCGCGATTACGCACACGCAGGCGCAGACGATCCGCAACAAGCGGCTGTTGGCCGAGCAGGATCCAGCGGTGCGCCAACGCAATCATGATGAGCTGCGCCGGACGGCAGAAAATCCGGAGCTCGCACGCAAGTTTTTGCTGCGCACGGCGTTATTTGACAGTCTCCGCGAAGCCGAGGCGATCGCCTGACCGCACGACACAGTATGGCGTGATCGTCAGCGCCAGAATTCCTCGAATCCTCGCGGGGTCTCAGCGCCGCCACGGTAGTGCCGAGGCGTTCTCGACAAAGAACCATGCGCCTTCGCCGAGCGCGGCCGGAAAGCTCGCAACGATGCCATCGCCCCCCTCGAGCGCGCGCCATTCAAGGTCCGCGCTTTCCGCAGCCGTCTCTGCTGCTGCGAGCGATTGCACGCGCAGCGCATAGCCAGCCATGAAGGGCAGCTTGGTGATCGCTACCTCCGGCAATCTTTCCGTGATCCTCTCATGGCTGACAAGGTAGACACCGCCACGGTCGAGGTGCAGGACGGCGCCGCCGGGCGTCAGAGTCGCGTCACGGCCGGTGAAGCGCACGAAGCGCTGCGTGGCCTCTTCGACATCGGCGACGGCGATGACGAGATCGATAAGGGCGACTGCACTATTCGGATGTGACAGCCATCGCTGCTGCCAGACCGCCTGTTCGGTATGATGCGTCAATATCTGAATGCGTCCCTCGGGCATGACGCCGGGTTCGACACGGGCGATAGTGAAGGCTGCCTTGTCTGCACCAGCTGTGGTTTCGACCGGGCGCTGCATGCGGACCAGCGGTCGCACGCGAAAGCCGCTGGACGCAAGGCGGGCATGGGCATTTTCAGCATCAGCGACCGCAAAGGCGGCGAGATGAAGCCCCGCGTAACGCGCGAGCGCTGCGTCGAACTCGCGGCCGAGCGGTGTATCGGCGGTCTTGAACAGAACTTCGATGTAGCCGCGCGCCAGCATGGCAGTCACGTTGCCCGTTCCGGTTGGGCTGGTGCCGCCTGCGGAATCGGGATTGACTTGGATCGAAACGGGCGCGGGAGCAAAGCCCGCGCGGGCAAGCGCGCGGCTTGCTTCGTCAGGATCGCGGACAAAATGACCGACGTGATCGAGAAAAATTTCGCCGTCAACGGGAAGCTGGCGATCGACGTCCTCATGTGCGGGTTGCGACACTGCGAATGATCCCGAAAAACAGCGACATGCGCTCCGTTGCAATCACGCGTATTTAGTCTGAAAGTTTCAATACCAGATACAAAAATCGCTGGGAGCAATCAGGCGACGGCGCGATCTGTCGAGATTCGGCGTCGCTGCCGCGGCGCTCGCAGTGTTGCCATCGACGGGTTTTCGGATGGAATGACTATTCGGAGCCTTCAAGGCCGGCCTTTTTCACGATTGTGCCCCAGCGCGCGATTTCAGAATGCACAAAAGATTTGAGTTCGGCCGGTGACGGCGACGAGACCGGCAGCAGACCGAGAGCGTCAAACTGCTTTCGCATGGCTGGATCGGCGGTGAACCCGCTCAGAGCGCCATGGAGCTTATCTATAATTGTCTGGGGCGTCTGTGCCGGCGCCACCAGCATGAACCACGACGAGGCGTCATAGCCCGGCACACCGACGTCTGCGAGCGGCGGTACGTTTGGCAGCGCGTCGACGCGCTGGGCGCTTGTCACGCCGAGCGGGCGCAGCTTGCCGGCATCAATGAGCGGCAGGGCGATCGTGATCGGGCTGAACATCAGCGGAATGTGGCCGCCGGCGACATCGTTGATGGCCGGCGCCATTCCCCGGTAGGGCACGTGCGTCATTTCGATGCCGAGGAGACCCTTGAGCACCTCGCCATCGAGATGTTGCGCCGTACCGACTCCGGCGGATCCGAACGAAAGTCCGCCCGGCGTCGTTTTTGCCAGTGCGGCCAGATCGGCAATCGAATGGACGGGAAGCGCTGCGTTCACGACCAGCACTTCGGGAATACGCGCGATGAGAATGACGGGGGTAAAGTCGGTGGCAGGATTGTAGGAGAGCGACTTATGCAGCGTCACGTTGGTCGCCATCGTCGTGCTGTTTGCAATCATGAGCGTATAGCCGTCGGATGCCGCATGCGCGACGTAGGTTGCGCCGACCACTGAGGCTGCGCCTGGCCGGTTTTCGACGATGAATGTTCCGCCGATCTGCCGTTCGAGCTTGTCGGCAATGATGCGGGCGAACAGACTGTAAAGGCCGCCCGGCGCCGAAGGGGCCACAATCGTGACGGTTCGATCAGGGTAATCGTCGGCCAGCGCCGAGTGCGCGAGCCAACGAGAGCGTCATGACCAAAAAGGCGGTGGCGAAAATCGCGATGGCCGCCGCGCCTCGTTGAATTGGCTGGCTTCTCATTCTGGCAAATCCGGCGAACGTCAAAGCTGCGCCCCGTTATTCGGCGATAAATCTGCGGGAGTAAAATCGCAGTTATTCGGATTTGGCAATGCCGGCTGCCTCGACGACTTTGCCCCAGCGCACGATTTCGGACTGAAGGAATTGATCAAGCTCCTCCGGCGTACCCTTGCCAATCGGCTCCATGCCGAGATCCACCAAACGCGCACGCACGTCGTCCGTGGCGACGATGGCGTTCAATTCCGAGTTGAGCTTGGCGATGATGTCCTTTGGCGTCTTTGCCGGTGCTATGACGCCCTGCCATGCGGCGGCGTTGTAGCCGGGCACGCCGGCATCGGCGAGCGGAGGAACGTCGGGCAATGACGCGAAGCGCTGCGTGGTCGTCACCGCGAGCGCCCGCAGCTTTCCTGCTTTGATCAGCGGCAGCGCCGGACCGAGATCGGTGAACATGAGCTGGATGTACCCGGCGACCAGATCGTTGAGCGCCGGTGCCGTGCCCTTGTAAGGGACATGTGTCAGCTTGATTCCGGTCATGCTGGCGAACAGCGCCGCCGCCAAATGATGAAAAGCTCCGACTCCGCCCGATCCGAAGCTCAACGGCTTTTGCTTGGCGAGCGCGATGAGGTCGGCCACGCTGTGTACCGGGAGCGAGGAGTTCACAACGAGAACGAATGGCACGGCGGCAATCAGGGCGACCAGAGCAAGATCCTTGGCGGGATCGTAAGGCAGCTTCTTGTAAAGCGTTGCGTTGATGGCGAGCGACGACACCGACATCATGATCGTGTAGCCGTCGGGCGGCGATTTCGCGACGAAGTTTGTCGCGAGTGTTGTGCCGGTACCGGGGCGATTTTCGACGACGAATGGTTTGCCGAGCCGCTGTTCGAGCTTTTGAGCAAGCATCCGCGCCAGAATGTCGGTGCCGCCGGCGGTCGCGAAAGGCACAATGAAAGTGACTGGGCGGTTCGGATATCCTGTTGCGTCCTGCGCATGCGCCGCAGCTGCCGCTATCGCGGGCATGAGAACAGCGAGCAACGTGCGACGCGACAATGACGTCATCGCAATTTTCTCTCCCGGCGTCTCCCGGTGCCGCCCCATGCGCTGCCGCCTGATGCGGTCCTAGCCAGGGCCTTTCGCGGACGCACGATTTCGGAATTGGCGAGGTGTTCCAACGCTTCAAGGCGTCACACGCCAGCGGCACGTCGCCGCAAGGGCGGCCGAATTCACTCCGTTCCGGCGATGCCGACCCGGCGTACGATGTCGCCCCAGCGCACGATTTCGGATTTGACGAAGCCGCGTAGCTCGTCGACCGAAGGTGTATCGATTGGGATAAGTCCCATGGTGATCATTTGCTGCCAGATTTCAGGCGACTTGATCACCGTGCGAAATTCGTCGTGCAGCCTGTTTACGATCTCCGGCGGTGTTCCGCTTTGGGCAACCACGAGATGCCACGAAACGGCCTCGAAACCCGGCAGTGCGTCGGCGATCGGCGGCACCTCCGGTAACACGCCGACACGTGTCTTCGAGGATACGCCGAGGGCGCGAATCTTCCCGCTTGCGATGAGCTGCGGGGTAATAGCGGTGTCGGCGAAGAACAGCTGGATATGGCCCGCCATGACGTCATTGAGGGCCGGCGGTCCGCCCTTGTAGGGGACGTGCACCATATCGATTCCCGCCATGCTCTTCAGCATCTCCCCGGCCAGATGTGGCACGGCGCCGGTTCCGGTCGATCCAAACGAAAGTTTGCCCGGGTTCGCCTTGGCGTAGACGATCAACTCGGGAAGGCTTTTGAAGGGCAGCGATGGATTGCTCACCAGCACGAACGGCACCTGGCAATAGAGCGCTATCGGTACGAAGTCCCGTACCGGGTCGTAGGACAGCTTTTTGTAGAGCGTGACGTTGGTGGTGAGCGTGCCGCTTGGCGCGATCAGCAGCGTGTAACCGTCGGGCGTGCCGTGGGCGACATCGTTCGCGGCAATTATGGTGCCGCCGCCGACGCGGTTCTCGACCAACACTGTTTTGCCGAGACGCACCGCCAATCTCGGTGCGAACGATCGCGCGATGATGTCCATCGCTCCGCCGGCGCCGAGCGGGACCAGTATCGTGACGTTGCGGCTGGGATAATCTTGCGCTTCGGCGGTCTCGGCGCGCCAAGACAGATCGAGGGCAACGACTGCCGTGACGGCAAGGCGCAAAGCTTGGCGCCTCGACGGCGCAGGCCGGATATTTCTCATTCGGCATCGTGTTTCCTCCCTCACGGGCTTTTATGTCGTCTCAGCGCCATCTTGACCGCAAAAAGGCCGAAGCGGAATATCGATTTGTTCGTGGCGATTCAGCACCCTAGTTGCGAGGAGAATCCATGCGACGGTCGACCTTTGCCGTCCCACTGGTCGCTGCACTTCTCTTTCTCGCCGGCGCTGGTCGCAGCGTCGCGTGCCAAGGTGACAAGGTGCTATTGAACGAAGATTTCTCGTTCGCGGACGCGTCGTGGGGCGATCAGAGCAATTCTTTTGCAATCAAGGGCGGATCGGCCATCATCAAGGCGGATAGCCAACACGGCTACAAAGCGTTGGACAATTCTTTTCTGTTTGAGGACGCCGATATCTGTGTGACGGTGACGGCTCTCGAAATTGCAAAGCCGGAAGAGTCGGCTGGCGGCCTCGTTTTCTGGGCGCAGGACTACAAGAACGCTTATTTCCTGCTGCTGGCGACAAACGGCTATTTCAAAATCGGACGGTTGGTGAATGGTACGTGGGTAAACCCGCCGCTCGACTGGACCCAGTCGGATGCCATCGTGCAGGGCACCAACAAGCCGAATACACTGCGGCTCACAATCCAGGGCCAGACTCTGACGGTCGAGATTAACGGGAAGCCCGGCGCGAAGCTGCAAGCGCAGTCGCCGGGAGTTCCCAGTCTCGTCGGGCTTTACGGTGAATTGAGCGAAAAACTCGACGTCTGGAAGTTCAATAATCTCAAGGTCACCGACGTCTTGCCGAAAAAGGCTTCGGCAGGAAGTCCTTAATCAGCAATGACTTGATGAATATCGATGGGCGCGGGATCGCGGCCGGTGTCGCTTCGCCTTTCTTGACAAGCACTTATGGTCCCGTCATAAGGACGCCCGGTCGGCGCTTCGGATATGGCCTGACGGCTGTTGCCACGTGCCGGTCACCATCAACAGTATCGACTGCAAAAAGCCGGTCCGGGCATTTAAGTCCGAGCACCGGGATCGAACACGAGGAAAAATGATGTTCGCGGTCTTCAAAACAGGCGGCAAGCAGTACCGGGTGGCCGCCGAAGATGTGCTCGAGGTCGCCAAGATCAAGGGCGAACCCGGTGAGGTCGTCGCGTTCGGCGAGGTTTTGGTCGTCGGTGGCGATAACGTGACATTGGGCACGCCTACGGTTGCCGGCGCCACCGTGGCCGCCGAAGTGCTCGAACAGGCGCGCGGCCCGAAGGTTATCGCCTTCAAGAAACGCCGGCGAAAGAATTCGCGGCGCAAGCGTGGGCATCGTCAGGAGTTCACGCGCGTGCGCATTACCGAAATTCTGACCGACGGCAAGAAGCCGAGCGAGACGGCGCCGCCGAGACCGAAGCGGGTGCGTGCACCGGCGGCGGAGGCACCTTCCCCGCAGACCGGCGCTGCCGCTGCGGCGGAGGGCGTGAGCAGTGCCGCCGCGAGTTAGAGAAGATAAATCGTGATGCCGGAGAAGTGATGATTTCGTCACGAATCCGGTATAGGTCCTAGTTAAGAAAGCTCTGGAGGCCAGCGATGGCTCACAAAAAGGCAGGTGGTTCCTCCCGCAATGGCCGCGATTCCGGCGGTCAGCGGCTTGGAATCAAAATCTTCGGCGGCGAGCAGGTGATCGCCGGGAACATCATTGCGCGTCAGCGCGGCACCAAGTGGCATCCTGGCCAGAACGTTGGCGTTGGCAGGGACCATACGCTGTTCGCGTTGATCGACGGCCGCGTCGAGTTCCGTGCCAAAGCCAAGGGCCGCGTATTCGTGTCGGTGCGTCCGATGACGGAGGCCGCGGCCCAGTAATTCGGTGGAACATATGAGTCCGCCGGTATCCAGTCGAACCGGCGGGCCCAAATGGGCTTCGAAAAGGGGGAGACCGGGATGCCGGCTCCCCCTTTCGGTTTCTTCGCAGGAGCCCACGATGACCGTGTCGGAAGACGTCTGCACCGAGATCCAGCGAGAGCGCTGTATTCCCGTCCTCGAGACCGAGCGGCTGACGCTGCGCGCGCCGTGTCACGAGGACGTCAAAACAATCGCGCGCCTCGCCAACGAGCGCAGCATCGCCGAGAATACGGCGCGCATTCCGCACCCTTACGGCATCGCCGATGCCAAGCAGTTCATCGCCTCGGTCAATCGGCAGGATGGCGAAGCGACATTCGTGATTGTCTTTGGCGAGGATGTGATCGGAGGCTGCGGCGTCGATCCGCGCGAGGGCGTCGCAGAGATCGGCTATTGGATCGGAGTGCCGTATTGGGGCCGCGGCTTCGTCACCGAGGCCGTGCGTGCGGTGATCGACCATGCGTTCGGCGATTTGCACTACGAAACGCTGGAAGCGGGCGCCCGCGTCAGCAATCCCGCCTCGCGGCGGGTGTTGGAGAAGTGCGGCTTCCAATGGACCAGCGTTCGCCTGTGCCGCATCCGCGCGATCAATTCCGCGGCGCCGATCGACCGCTTTCGCCTCGACCGCGGCTTGTGGGCGTCGCTAAGTCCTGGAGCCGGGCCAGACGTGTCGCGTGAGAACGGTGAGTGGCGTGCGCAGCGCGCGCCTCGGCCGTGATGCTTGGCTATTGTGCTGCGGTCTGTGCGGACCGAAAGAACGGATTAAGCTTGCTGACCAGCAGGGCCCCAAAATAGCCCTGCGGGTTCGACGGTGGCTCGTGGTCCATCAGCTCCCAGCCTTGGATCAGGATGCGGGCATGGTTGAAGGCACTCTGGAAGTCCGTGCCTGGCTGCAGGCTCTGCCGGAAGAGCGCGTCGCCGAAATAGGTCCAATCCCGTTCCGGGGCGCAGCCGAACGAGGTGTGCTTATCGTCCGCTGCGGTCATGACGATGGTATTGTCATTGGCCAGCGGCGGCAGGAAAATTCCGGCGTAACAGGCAGATACGATGACCACGCGATTCTTGATGCCTTCGCGGTCGAGCGTTGCGGCGACCTGCTGAGGCGTGATCTCGGTCACCGCCCGGTTTGGCATTTCCAGCGCAAATCCGTTGCGATCGCCGTGCGACGTCATCAGCAAGATCAGAACGTCCTCGTCCTTGTCCATCACGTTGCCGACGGCATGCACAGCGGCCGAAAGTTTTGTGGAGTTCCGAGCGGAAGGCTCCCTACCGTGTCGCGATGACTGACGAGCCGGATGATCCGATCCTTGATTGGCAGGACGTTCCCGATCGACGCCAATGCGCCGTCGAGCTCTTTGGCGAAAACGCCCTGATCGGCCCAGCCCGCGAGACCGATCACGTAGACGTCGGTCACGCCCTTGCGTTGCGGCGCCAGCGTCGCGACCTGAGCCTGCAACAATGCTGCCTGCGACGTCCCGATCTGCGTGGCGTCCGCGCCTGATGCCGCCCGGAGCCGTCGATATCCGCCACGTAACGTGCACGCAGAATTTCCCACCAATTCGCGTTGCGAATGTCGAAATCGCGGGCGATGAAGACCGGGGCGTGCGGCACCAGCGCGTTGGCGATGAAGAGCGCCGCCCATAGCGCGGCAACTCTGGCGAGGAGACGCGGCGGCGCTTGCAATTCGAGGCTACGAAGAATGCACAGCATGGCGCCAAGCCACCAGACGATTTCAACGACGAAAATTGCTCCTGTGGCCGGACCCGGCCCAGGATGGGCTTGGCGCGGCAACAAATGGCAGTAGCGGAGCGCCGAGCTTGACGACCGCGGCCGCGATGTCTGCAATGACGGAAAGAACGAACATGGCGGAGAGCGCCGTGGCGCGCCCCATCGGGCGCACAAACAGTGCGGCGACAGCGAGTTCCAACGCCAGCCATGCCACAACGGCATTCAGGCCGTAGGGGTTGAAACCCGGCGACGGACCCGCGGCAAAATACTGGAGCGTCACGCGGACCAGGGCCAGGACGGCGGCCCAGCCGAGCAGGCTCGGCAACCCCACAAGCGGCAGCGTGCGGGTTGTCCGCCACACCGCAGCCCGCGCCGCCAGCTTGAAAACCGACCACACGCCGTCATTCTCCGCGCAGAATCCGCAGAAGCCGAGAGTCCCGTTCCCGATTTTCTACACTATATCAGGGGAATATTGCCCGCCATCGCAGCAATTTGAGATTGTCTACGGGCTGCGCGAGCCCTACGGAATGGACCAATGAAATTCCTCGACGAGGCCAAGGTCTACATCCGCTCCGGAGACGGCGGGAACGGCTGCGTGTCGTTCCGGCGCGAGAAGTTTATCGAATTCGGCGGTCCGAACGGCGGCGATGGCGGCAACGGCGGCGATGTGATCGCCGAAGCGGTCGATGGCCTCAATACGCTGATCGACTATCGCTACCAGCAACACTTCACGGCGAAGAATGGTCGCGGCGGCATGGGCAAGGACCGCCACGGCGCCAACGGCGCCGACATCGTACTCAAAGTGCCGGTGGGCACGCAGATCTACGAGGAGGACGGTGAGACCCTTCTCGCCGATCTTACTGAGCGCGGCCAGCGCGTCGTCCTCGCGCATGGCGGCAATGGCGGTTTCGGCAACGCGCGTTTCAAGACCTCGACCAACCGCGCGCCGCGCCGGGCCAATCCTGGTCAGCCCGGTGAGGAACGTACGATCCGCCTGCGGCTCAAGCTCATCGCCGACGCCGGGATCGTCGGTTTGCCGAATGCCGGCAAGTCGACCTTTCTTGCCGCCGTCAGTGCCGCCAGGCCGAAGATCGCCGATTACCCGTTCACGACGTTGCATCCGCAGCTCGGTGTGGTGAATGCCGATGGGCGGGAATTTGTGCTGGCGGATATTCCCGGTCTGATCGAGGGCGCGCACGAAGGCGTTGGTCTCGGCGACCGATTCCTCGGTCACGTCGAGCGTTGCCGCATTCTTCTGCATCTTATCGACGGCACCGACGGCAACGCCGGCGAAGCGTACAAGACCGTGCGTGCCGAACTCCTCGCCTACGGCCAGGCCCTTGCCGAAAAGCCGGAGATCGTCGCGCTCAACAAGGCTGATGCGATGAGCGCCGACGAGATCAAACAGCAAGTGACGCGATTGAAGCGGGCGGCCAAGCAGGCGCCGCTCGTCATCTCTGCCGCCACCGGAGAGGGAGTTGCGGACGTGCTGCGAGCGTTATCGAAAGTGATCGAGACGAACCGCCGGAGCGCTGCTCCGGCAAGTGCAGCGGACGCCGCCTGGGTGCCGTAAGCGGCCACTGCTCTCTCGGCCATCCATGATGGCTATCGACCGGCCATGGACGAAAATTTCGTCGAGCCATCCCGTTCGATGCGTGGCAGAAGGTCGATCTCCCAGGCCAGGTACTCCTTCATGGCCGCTTCGGTATCGCCGGAGCGCTCGTAAGGTTTGCGCCATTGATCGACGGCTTCGTCCGCCATTCTGGGCTCGGTGGAGAAGCTCAAACCGGCAGCGCGCCATGCCGCATTGCCGCCCGTAAGAGCACGGACCGGAATATTGGTGAGTGATCGCGCCTCGGACACGGCAAGACGTGCAACGGCGCCGTCCTCTGATGTCAGCACCAGTGTGCCGTTGAGCGAAATCTTTGCCAGCGCGCGGTCAAGCCGTGTTCTGATTGCAAACCAGGCGCCCGGAATGTGCCGCATGAGGTAGTCGCGACTGAGCGACAGATCGACGACCGTCGCCTCGTTCCGGGACAGTAGCGCATGAAGAGACGCGCAGTCGATCGCGGCATCGGCGGGCGTTTCCGTTTCAAGTACAGTCGTGGCCGGCCAGCCGGTTTCCGATCCGGCCTCGGCCAGCACGAAGACATCCCGCCAACCCATTTGGCGGAGCCACGACGCGGTCATCGCCGCGCGGACTTCCGCGTCATCGACGAGGACGATGCGCGCGCCAAGCGTGCCGACATATTGATCCGTGGCCTGCACCAGTTGGCCTCCGGGCGCCGAAATCGCGCTGGCCACATGACCGGTCGCATATTCGGGCGGATCGCGAACGTCGAACAGATAAACCGTGCGCTCGGCGTCGTTGCGCCATGCTTCCAGCGTCGCGCGATCAACCGATCTGACGCCACAGGCTTGCGCCACACGTCTGGCCGCTTCGCGCGACCACTTCAGTGTATCGGCCGACACGTTGGGCGCGCGGCGATTCTTTCCGCTATCGCAGGCGAATCCAGAAAGGCTCCAACCCATCGTGCCATTGCGTAGCGCCACGACCTTGTTGGGAACGCCCGCGTTGATCAACGATTGTGCGCCGATGATGCTACGGGTGCGGCCGGCGCAATTGACGACCACCATCGTATCCGGCGACGGGGCGATGTCGCGCACGCGGAGCACCAACTCCGCGCCCGGAACATTTGTGGCGGTTGGGATCGAAACGCGGGCGTATTCATCGAATGGACGGCTGTCGAGCACGACGAGGTTGGCGCCCTCGCGGAGCATTCTATCAAGTTCCGCCGCCGCGATGCTTGGCGTATGGTTGGCATGCTCGATGAATTCGCCGAACGCCTTGCTCGGAACATTGACGCCGGAAAACAGTTCGAAGCCTGCTGCAGCCCAAGCGTCGACACCACCGTCGAGAATGGACAGGTTCGAATAGCCGTTGCGGCGCCAGTACGGCTGCGGCGCGCGCGGCAAGCTTACCATCGTCGTCGCAAAGCACGATGCGTGTCGCGCGCCGCGGCACGAGTTGCGCGAACTTCAACTCGAGCCGGCTGAGCGGCACCGAGCGCGCGAGCAAAAGATGGCGCTGCGAAAATATCAGTTCTTCGCGAACGTCGACGATTGCGAGTTCATTGCCGTCGGCAATCATGCTGCGCAGCGTCGACGCGCTGACCGAGGGACGCACTCACTGTGATATTGCCCTCGAAAAATCCGCCGGTCTCGCGCCGATCAGGTGGCCTGCTGCGGCGTCATGCGATGCACCTCGCCGGTCTTGAGGTCGAAACGCACGCGATCGATGTGGTCGAGATTTGTCCCAGTCACGCGGATGAAGCGGGCCTGATCCGGGTAGTCGATCGAATGAATCGTGCCATCCTGGTAGATGCCGGCATGACCCGGCGTCAAGCGGTACTTCTTCACCGGTTTTAGCTGAGCGTGTGCGGGATCGTCGCCGGCGTCCTCGCGCTCCCATTCGGTCATTTCGGTGTAATGGGTCGCCTGACCGTAGATCGCCCACGAGGCGCCGTGATCGTGCGGGGGCGACACGCGCGCCTTGTCGTTGATGTGGGCGAGGACCTGGAAGCCAAGCTTGGGATCCTCATACAGCACGTGCAGACCGCGCGGCATGTCCTCGCCGCAATACTTGCGGATGAAGTCCGGATTGCCGAGCAGCGTTCGAGCTTGCGTGCGCACTTGCTCGCGGCCATGCGGCGCCGGGGTCACGGGAGAGGATGGACCGACAGTCGGATATGAACTGGTCGAGATCGTAGGCCATTTTGTTGGCCATGGCGTCCTCCTGCAATTGTACGGCAGCTATTTTCGCGCATTGTCGCGCCTGGCGCCAGTGCCTGCCTTCGGCCCGTCTTCGCGCGTGTTTGGATTAAGCCTCGCCAGTCGCTACATTGGTTCCCATGTTCGGACTGCCGCGAATTCATGATCGGCCACGGAACGTGCGGCTGGACACGCTGGTCCGCCTGCGCTGGCTTGCCGTTTTCGGCCAACTCGCGGCTGTGCTTGTCGTGCATTTCGGCCTGGAGTTCGTGGTCCCGATCTGGGCCTGCCTCGTCGTCATTTTGCTTTCCGCGCTGCTCAACGTGGCGCTGCGGTCGGCTTCCGCCAGACGCAATGGCTCGAGCCGGACCGGGCGGCCTGGCTTTTGAGCTTCGATATCGCCGAGCTTGCCGCGCTCCTCTATCTCACGGGCGGTCTGGAAAATCCGTTCGCCTTTTTGTTGTTCGGGCCGGTGCTGATTTCGGCGACCGCGCTGCCGCCGCGCATGACGTTATTGATCGGCACATTCGCCATGCTGTGCGCGACCGTGCTGGTGTTTGTCCATTACGATCTGCCGTGGGACAGCCAAGCATCCGCTCGAACTGCCCGAAATCTACATGGTGGGGGTCTGGCTCTCGATCCTGCTCGCGATCGGCTACATCGGCGTCTATACGTGGCAAATCGCCGAGGAGGCTCGCCAGCTCTCCGACGCGCTCGCCGCGACCGAACTCGTGTTGGCGCGCGAGCAGCACCTTTCGCAGCTCGACGGCCTTGCCGCCGCCGCGGCGCATGAGCTTGGCACGCCGTTATCGACCATTACGGTCGTGGTGCGGGAGATCGAACGCGCGCTCGATCCGAAGTCGCCACTGACCGACGACGTCAAGCTCTTGCGCGAGCAGGCGCAGCGCTGCCGTGACATTCTTTCCAAGATCACCGAGCTTCCGGCGGGCGAACCCTTCGATCGCATGCCGCTCTCGGCCTTGATCGATGAGGCGGCAGCGCCGCATCGCAATTTTGGCGTTTCGCTCGGCGTGACGCTGCCGCCCAACCGCTCGACCGAGCCAACCGGTGCGCGCAATCCCGCCATCCGCTATGGATTAGGTAATCTGATCGAGAACGCGGTCGATTTCGCCCGCAGGCGGGTCGAGATCTTCGCGGACTGGACGGAGGATGAGGTCAGTATCACCATCAGTGACGACGGGCCGGGCTTCGCTCCCGAAGTTGTGGACCGTATTGGTGCGCCCTACGTCACTCATCGGCGGCCTGGACCACGCGGGCCCGAGAATGAGGACGATGCAGTGTTTGGTCTGGGCCTCGGTTTTTTCATTGCCAAGACGCTCCTGGAGCGCTCGGGCGCCAAGCTGACCCTGACCAATCAGGCCCCGCCGCTGCACGGCGCGACCATCAAGGTAACCTGGAGCCGCGCCGATTTTGAACGGCCGTTAGCCTCGCCCCCTCTTGAGCTGGCGGCCCCGGCTTCTTAACTCTGAAGTCAGTCAGAGGCTTGATTGTTCACTTGTTTTTGAAGTGTGATAGCGTGCAGGCCTGGAGGAAGCGATTGCGTCAAGGAGCGATTACCGGACGCTGCGATCGTTTTGCGATGCGGTAGTTGATCCGGAACGGGCCTCGCTTTCGCTTTGATGGAGTAGAATTGCGATGACCACTGCAACGGCCGCTGCGCTGCCGAACGAGCGCTCCCTTTTGATCGTCGAGGACGATAAGTCTTTTTTGCAGCGTCTCGCACGCGCGATGGAAGGCCGCGGCTTCGTGGTGACGACGGCCGAGTCGGTCGCTGACGGCCTGTTGCAGGTCGAAAAGGCTGCTCCCGCCTTCGCGGTGGTCGACATGCGGCTCGGCGACGGCAACGGGCTCGATGTCATTTCGGCGATGAAAAAGCGCCGCCCGGAGGCCCGCGCGATCATTCTCACCGGCTACGGCAACATCGCGACCGCCGTGAACGCGGTCAAGCTCGGCGCCGTCGACTACCTCGCCAAGCCCGTTGATGCGGACGATGTCGCTTCAGCGCTTCTTGCGATCGACAGCAGAAAAATCGAGCCGCCGGAAAATCCGATGTCGGCAGATCGCGTCCGCTGGGAGCACATCCAGCGCATTTACGAATTGTGCGGCCGTAATGTCTCTGAAACTGCGCGGCGTCTCAACATGCATCGCCGCACCCTGCAGCGTATCCTCGCCAAGCGCGCCCCGAAGTAGTTCTGCAGAAGTCTTCCGCCACGAGACATGATCGATCGGCGCGCGATGGTGCAAGCCGCATTGCTTGATCGAATTCAGATGTCTCCGGAATAGGGTCCCTGCGGATCGGCAAGCGCTTGCAATCGCAACGCCGCAGCGTGCGCGAAGCGCAGCATCACGGATTTACGCGTTGCCGCAGCGAGCCGGTGCTCGGGTGCGTCGCACACGATCGACGCACCGAACGCGTCGGCCACGATCAGGCCTGTGTTGGCGGGAAAAATCTCGCGCGGAACGTCCATCACGGTGGCGAAAAACAACCGGTCGCAGTGCAGGCGATAGTCCATCCACTTCTGATCGGCGCGGAAATCGGCCACCGATGATTTGATTTCCACGATGACGATTTCTCCATTGCCGCCGAGTGCCACCAGGTCGGCGCGCCGGCCGGACGGCAATGGCAGTTCGGCGACCACCGAGTAGCCGAGTGCATGCAGGAACCGAGCAGTGCCGCGCGCCACAGCGAGTGCGGTCGGCGATTGCCGACCATCGACCGGCATGGATGCCGCCAGCGAAGTGAGGCTCATGGCGAGGATTCCGGGGAGACACAAATTCGCCGACGGGCGAGCTTCGACCTTACGCACAACGCCCTCCCACCAAACCTGCCAGACAGGCAGGACCGTCGCAGGGAAAGCGTCATTTTGCCGTGCCGGCGCGGTCCGGAAAAGCCCCCGCCAGCGCCGTGCGCGTGGCCTGGATGACGCCGCGCTCGGTGATGAGTCCTGTCACCAGCCGCGAGGGTGTTACGTCAAAGCCGTAATTCGCGACGGGCGAGCCGTCGGGAATAATGCGCACCGTCTCGATGCGGCCGTCTGTGGTGCGTCCGGTCATCGTCGCCACTTCGTCGGCGCTGCGTTCCTCGATGGGAATCTCGGCAACGCCGTCGGCGACTGTAAAGTCGATCGTGGGCGACGGCAGTGCGACGTAGAACGGTACGTTGTTGTCGCGGGCGGCGAGTGCTTTCAGATAAGTGCCGATCTTGTTGCAGACGTCGCCGTTGGCGGTGACGCGATCGGTGCCGACGATCACGATATCGACAAGGCCGTGCTGCATCAGATGGCCGCCGGTGTTGTCCGCAATCACCGTATGCGGCACGCCGTGATGGCCGAGTTCCCACGCGGTGAGCGAGGCGCCCTGGTTTCGCGGTCTCGTTTCGTCGGCGAAGACGTGAAGTGCGATCCCCTTGTCATAGGCCGTGTAGATCGGCGCTGTCGCAGTGCCCACATCGACCGCCGCGAGCCAGCCGGCGTTGCAGTGGGTCAGCACGTTGACCCGGTCGCCCGGCTTTTTCCGTTGCGCAATGGCTTCGATGAGAGGCAGGCCGTTTCGGCCGATGGCGGTGTTGATCGCGACGTCTTCCTCGCAAATCTCGGCGGCACGCTTGTAGGCAGCCGGGCTCCGTTCGGACCGAGGCCGGTTGCGCACCGCGGCCACCATTTCGTCGAGCGCCCATTTGAGATTGATCGCGGTCGGCCGGGTCGCTATAAGGGTCGCGTAGGCGCGGTCGAGGGATTCATCGGATGCGTCGACGCGTAACGCGAGACAGATGCCGTAAGCGGCGGTCGCTCCGATCAACGGCGCGCCGCGGATCAGCATGGCACTGATGGCGTGTGCCGTCTCTTCGAGTGTCGTCAGACGCGTTGTCGCGAGCCGGTGCGGCAGCTTTGTTTGGTCGATCACGCCGACCGACCAGCCGTCCGGTTCGACCCAGATGCTGCGCATCGCCTTGCCGTCGACTTTCATCAGCAGCCTTCGCGTTGTGGGGAACTTTTGGAGACCCTGAGTAACCCGATCGGGTCGGTTCGGGCAGATATTCATTCAATGAAGCTGTAGCAAGATTGCGGCGCGCTGTGGAGGCCGCTTGTGCCCGGCGCTTGCCCCTGTTGCGCCGTTGCCGCAATCTCACGAGAGAATCCAGCAGGGAACGCTTATGGCCGCCGTCGACTATGAGGCAGAGTACAACAACCGTGCTCGTGTGCCCGAACATGAAGAAATATTTGCGCGTTGGGCAGGAGAAGCGGAGGACTATCGCGCCGAAACGCTCAAGGGCGATCAGTGCCAGCTCGGCTTGGCGTATGGCGATTTGCCGCGGCAATTCATCGATCTGTTCCTGCCTAAGACCAAAAGCACCGTCCCGCTCGCCATGTTCATTCACGGCGGCTGGTGGCGCTCGCTCGATCCATCGATGTTCAGCCACATGGCGCACGGACTGAACGCCCATGGCATCGCCGTTGCGGTGGCAGGCTATGATCTGTGCCCGATTGTCACGATTGCCGACATTATCGAGCAAATGCGCCTGGCCTGCGCCTTCCTGTGGCAGCGATTCGGTCAGCGCTTTGTGGTCTACGGCCACTCGGCCGGCGGTCACCTCGCCGCCGCGCTGGTGGCGACTGATTGGCCTGCGCTCTATCCGAAGGCGCCGGCCGACCTGGTGCCGGCCGGGTACGCGATTTCCGGTGTGTTCGATCTTTCGCCGCTACTTGCGGTTAGCGTGAACCAGGATCTGCGGCTCGACGGCGAAGGAGCGCGCGATGTCTCTCCGGCGTTCTGGCCGCTCGCGCCAGGCCGCGCGTTTGACGCCGTTGTCGGCGGCCTCGAGTTGAGCGAGTTCAAGCGCCAGAGCCGGATCATCGCGGACGCCTGGCAGAAAACCGCGCAGACGCGTTACGAAGAGGTGGCCGGCAAGAACCATTTCACGGTTATCGATGCTCTGGCCGATCCGCAAAGCACGATGGTGACCCGCATCGCCGAATTGGCGCAACGCGTCAAGGCGTAGGCTCTGCGGGCGCCTGCCGGGTGAGCAAAACGCACGCCGAAGCCACAAAGATCAAAGCGAATCCGATGATATCGGTGGTCGTCGGCACCTCGTCGAGAATCAAAAACGATGTGAAGATACCGATGACCGGAACGCTCAAAACGCCAAGTGTCGCTGTCGCCGCGGGCAATCGCCTAACCACGGCAAACCATAGCCCATAAGCCATGCCGTTGCCGATCACCCCGACAAAAACCGTCGCCAACAAACTCTTGGCGCCGGCATTCCTAAGATCGAGCGGGCCTTCGAACAGCAGCAGGCACGCGGCAATGATGACGAACGCAATCGTCATTTGCCAGCTCGCGACACCCATCGGATCGCCCTCGATACGCGCCCACTTCAAGTAGACCGTACCAGCCCCCCAGCTCGCGCCGATGCCGAGGCCCAACAGGATGCCCGGCGGAACTCCTGCTTGGGCCAACGGATAAATCAGGATGGCAAGCCCGGCGGCGCACAAGCCAAGCGCGGCGGTTTGTATTGCGGTTGGACGCTCGCCGAGGAAGGGCCATGCCAATAACACGGTCCAGATCGGCGTCGTGTAGGCGAGGATCGTCACGCGTGAGGTCGAGGCATCGAGCTGCGCAAACGCGCTGAACAGGCTGAAGCAGACGACGTTAAGCACCGAGGCGATGATGACATGGGTCCACGCCTTCACAGTCTTGATTTTGAAGCTGCGCCGTTGCGCCAGGCACACCAAATAGAGGGTCAACGCGCCCAGAGCGGCTGTCGATGTGCGCATGCTCAACGGCGGGATTTCATCCAGGGCGATCTTCATCATGGGCCAGGTGACGCCCCAGATGATGCAGATCAAGACGAGCATCGTCTTGGCCTGAACACCGCCGTCATGAAGCGGCTCAGGCGCACGATTTGAATTGCTCACGGATGCTTCGGCCCGACGCTGAGGTACCAGTCGAGGATCTGCTCGCCGGTCCAGAACAGCACGTCTTGCTTCTTGCGAATGACTTCGAAGACGCGGCGGAAGTATTTCAGCCGATGCGGCGCGCCCATGATGTAGGGATGGACGACCAGCGCCATGACGCGCGCCGAATCCGCAGCGTCCGCATAGATCTGCTCGAATTGGTCGAGGGCGCGCTCGCTGTATTCCGACGCCTTATGGTGCTGGATCAGCATCATGGCGACGTCGTTGCATTCCTGCGTATAGGGCAGGTTGATGATCGGTTTGGTGCGCGTCTTGAGCCAGACCGGCTGATCGTCGAGCACCCAGTCGGCGACGTAATCGTAGCCTTCCTCGACGAGAAGATCGGGTGTTTCCCACGTCTCGGTGAGGCCCGGTCCGAGCCATCCGCGCGGCGCCTTGCCCGTTGCCTTCATGATGGCGTCGCGCGTGCGGCGGATGTCGGCGCGCTCGTCCGGCACCTTCTGCATGTTCCGCTGCGTAAAACCATGTCCGATGAACTCCCACTTCCGCTCGGTCGCGGCCTGCACGATCGGCGGGTAGGCAGCGAGTGCCGAGCCGTTGATGGCGAGAACGCCCGGTATGTCGAACTCATCGAAGACGCGGATGAAGCGCCAGAAGCCGACGCGATTGCCGTATTCGTGCCAGGCCCAATTGGGCACGTCGGGGCTCGGTGAGCCGCCCGCCGGCGGCGTCAGCACGGTGCGCGGCATAGGCTGCGTGGCGTCCCATTCTTCGACGTTGACGATGACCCACACGACCATCCGGGCGCCGCCCGGCAATTGAAGTGGTGTGCGCTTCGTAATGGGCGAGTAGGCGAGGCGATCGGTCGGCAGCATCGGCGATGCCTTTGGCGTCTTGCGGCGTGCCGGTTTTGTCGGTCGTTTGGCCATTGTGAATTTGTGCCTCCCTGACGATTGGGTTCCCGCGTTCATCGGACGAACGCCTTGTCGGCCGGTGGTCGAAAGCTGGTCACCGCAGCGCCAAGCACGGTGAGCGCCGCGGCGCAGACGCACAGCGGCACAAAGGCCATCCACGGCCGGCCAGTCGCGTCCCATAATGCGCCGCTGATCGTCGGAATGATAATCGCCAGGCTGTAGCTGATGGTGAACATGCCGGCCGCTGTCCGATGAACATCGCCCGCCACGCTCAGAAACGGCGGCAGCGCCAGCGCGGCTGTCAGCGTGATCGCGGTGGTAAAACCGATTACGGCGGCCGAGACAATGATGCCGAGCGGCGTCGGCACCAATATCATGCCGATGAAAGCCGCGAGCAGCAAAGGTCCAAACAGCAAGAACGGCCATGCACGCCGCTGCAGGCGATCTGCCAACAGCAGCAGCACGATGAGGGCGACAATTTGCGACCCATTGAGCCAGGCCAGGGCCGAAGCCAGCAAATCCGCTTTTCCCAAACTTGAAAGGTAATCGCCAAGAAAAGCGCTGGTTGTGAAGTACGAGCTGTTGTTGCTGCCGAAGGTAATACCGAGCAGCCAGACCATTGGATTCCTCCAATCCGGCCACCAGCGGCCGCCGATTGCGGTCTTTGAGCCCTCGCGGTCGAGGCCTTTCGGGCTCAACAAATAAAATACCGGGACAATGAGGATTGCGGGCACCGCCCACAGAAGGACAGCGAGCCTCCAGCTGCCGCCGACCAGAGGCAAGACAAACGGGATAGTGAGGGTCGGCGCAAAGGTTGCGCCCATCAGCATGCCGCTGGAATACGCGATGGTGCCGAGAGCGATGCGGTTTGGCAGCCATTCGCTGACGAGCGTCGGCATTCCGGGTTGCATGATGGAAACGCCGAAGCCGGTTGCTATGGCGGCTGCGTAAAGCGTCCATACATCGACCGCGGCGGCGCGTGAGGCGCCGGCAATCGCTGTCACCACCATGCCAAGGATCACGGCAAGGCCGGCGCCTACGCGCGCCGTGAGCAGCGAGCCGGGTACGGCTGCGAGCGCGAAGATCGCCAGCGGCAGCCCGATGAGCAGCCCAACCTGGGTCTCCGACATATGAAGCTCGTCGTGTATCAGCGGGATCACCGGCGGCATCGCCAGAATTGTCATGCGCATCGCCACTCCGGCGAGCCACAGCGAGCACATGAATCGCGAGAGACGGCCGACGGAGAGGCCGTCTTGGGGCGTCGAGGAAATCATTGAAGAGAGGAACCCGGCTTGGCGGCCCCAGCGTGCATGAGCCGGGCCACTAGCGCAAGCATCAGGCTAAGGGGCGGTCAGCGGCCGGCCGTTCGGATCGAAGCGGGTTCCATCCGGCGACTATAGTCGAGCAGCAGAGCACGCGTGGATCGACTCATCTTGAATTTCTGGAACCTCGACTCATCGCTCGATAGGCCCGCGACCTCGGTCAACGTCTCGGCAAGTGGTAGTGACGTCCGCGACGCCAATGCGCAAATGCGATCCAAAGTCACGATCGCGTCGCGCCAGTCTGCGCCCTGGTCCTTGATGGAGAACAACAGCAGGGCCTTGCGAAGTTGACCTGCGTTGATGCGTTCAGCCGGCGATAGCAGCCCCCACCCGACAGCCCAGCGGAAGCTGTCATAGGTCCGAAACAGCGCGCGGATGCGTTCGCGGCCGGCGTCGCTTGTTGTCACATAGTGGGCGATGATCGCGTCGACGAGGCACTCGGCGTCCTCGCGAATTCCTGCCCGTTCGAGCGGAGAGAGGTAAAGTTCCGCCGCAGCTGTCGGTAACCGCCTCGTCCAGCCTGCCTTTTTGAGGTCCACAAGGGCGGACTTGGCGATGGGGCGCAGCGCGGCATCCATGGTCCGGATCGCCTGCTCGAAGTCCTCGATCGTTGCCACTGCCGCTGATCCTTCGTGCGCGGACCTTGACACCTTTAAGCCGGAAACCTGCACCAAGTATGAACAGCGTTCCAAGCCCTGGATTTGCTGGCCTTTCGCCGTGTTGCACCGCAATCGGCGGTATGTTAGCAACGCCGCAATTTTGCGGGGTCGCGGGGCACTCCGCTGCCTCCGAATTCCGCAAGTCCCGCTGATTCCCAAGGGCTTGAACCTGAGGGCTCGCGTCGGCCGCCCCCGCCGATTGCGGCTTTTGCGAACGGGTCCGGAGCTTGCGGCGAGAGCACGCGAAGAGAGCACAGCGCTTGGCAGCACAAGAACCCATCGTATCCGGCATGGCTGGTCGCTATGCGACCGCGCTTTTCGATCTGGCGCGGGAGGCGAATGCCGTCGATGCTGTGAAGGCTGATCTCGAGCGCTTCGATGCGCTCGTCGGGGAAAGCGCCGACCTGTTCCGCTTGGTGCGAAGCCCGGTGTTTTCCGCCGACGAGCAGATGCAGGCCCTCTCGGCGGTGCTCGATCGCGCCGGTATCGGCGGCCTCGCGGCGAAATTTCTCCAATTGGTGACGTCGAACCGCCGCCTGTTTGCGGTGCGCGAAATGATCCGGGGCTACCGGGAGCTGGTGGCCCGGCAAAAGGGCGAGGCGACTGCCGAGGTCACGGTGGCCGAACAACTCAAGGACGAACATCTCACGTCATTGCGCGCAGCGCTCAAAGCCGTTAGCGGCAAGGACGTCGATCTCGATATCAAAGTCGATCCCGCCATCATCGGCGGGCTCGTCGTCAAGCTCGGCAGCCGCATGGTCGATACTTCGCTGCGCACCAAACTCAATGCGATCAAGCTCGCGATGAAAGAGGCCCGATAATGGACATCCGCGCTGCGGAAATCTCCGCCATTCTCAAGGAGCAGATCAAGAACTTCGGCCAGGAGGCCGAGGTCTCGGAGGTCGGCCAGGTGCTGTCGGTCGGCGACGGTATCGCCCGCGTCTATGGCCTCGACAACGTGCAGGCCGGCGAAATGGTCGAGTTCGAGAGCGGCGTCCGCGGCATGGCGCTCAACCTCGAAAGCGACAACGTCGGCATCGTGATCTTCGGCAGCGACCGTGAGATCATGGAAGGTCAGACCGTCAAGCGCACGCGGGCGATCGTCGAGGTTCCGGTCGGCAAGGGTCTGCTCGGCCGCGTCGTCGATGCGCTTGGCGATCCGATCGACGGCAAGGGGCCGATCAAAGCCGACCGCCGCGCGCGCGTCGACGTGAAGGCTCCCGGCATCATTCCGCGCAAGTCGGTGCACGAGCCCATGGCGACCGGCCTCAAGGCGATCGACGCGCTGATCCCGATCGGACGCGGCCAGCGCGAGCTCATCATCGGCGACCGCCAGACCGGCAAGACGGCGATCGCGCTCGATACGATTCTGAATCAGAAGTCGCTGAACGCTTCGGGTGATGAGAAGATCAAGCTCTACTGTGTCTACGTCGCGGTCGGCCAGAAGCGCTCGACCGTCGCACAATTTGTGAAGGTTCTCGAAGAGCAAGGCGCTCTCGACTATTCGATCGTGGTCGCGGCCACCGCCTCCGATCCGGCGCCCATGCAGTACCTCGCACCATTTGCGGGTTGCACAATGGGCGAATATTTCCGCGACAACGGCATGCACGCGGTCATCATCTATGACGATCTGTCGAAGCAGGCCGTCGCCTATCGTCAAATGTCGCTGTTGCTGCGCCGCCCGCCGGGACGCGAGGCTTATCCGGGCGACGTCTTTTACCTGCACTCGCGGCTGCTTGAGCGCGCCGCCAAAATGAACGACGACAACAAAGCGGGCTCCTTGACCGCGCTTCCGGTGATCGAGACCCAGGCCAACGACGTGTCGGCCTATATCCCGACCAACGTCATCTCCATCACCGATGGCCAGATCTTCCTTGAGACCGATCTGTTCTATCAGGGTATTCGACCGGCGGTGAACGTCGGACTGTCGGTGTCGCGCGTCGGTTCTGCGGCGCAGACCAAGGCGATGAAGAAGGTCGCCGGTCGCATCAAGGGTGAGCTGGCGCAATATCGAGAAATGGCTGCATTCGCGCAGTTCGGCTCCGACCTCGACGCGACCACGCAGCGCCTGCTCAACCGCGGTTCGCGTCTCACCGAGTTGCTCAAGCAACCGCAGTTCTCGCCGCTCAAGATGGAAGAGCAAGTCTGCGTCATCTATGCCGGCGTTAATGGTTATCTGGATCCCATCCCGGTCAATCGCGTGCGCGCGTTCGAGGATGGCCTGCTCGGCATGCTACGCACGCAGCACGCCGATCTTCTGAATACGATTCGCGATTCGCGCGACCTCGACGATCCGACCGCCGCCAAGCTGAAAGGCGTTGTCGACAACTACGCCAAGACGTTTGCGTGAAGACGTTTGCGCGTGATGGATCGGTAAGAGACTTGACGGCCCGGAGCTAGGAATGCCCAGCCTTAAAGACCTGCGCAACCGCATCGCTTCGACCAAAGCGACGCAGAAGATCACGCGGGCCATGCAGATGGTCGCGGCGTCGAAGTTGCGCCGCGCGCAGGTGGCGGCTGAAGCGGCTCGTCCTTACGCGACTCATATGGACAAGGTGCTTGGCAATATCGCTGCGTCCGTCGTCGGTCTTGAATCCGCGCCACGGCTGTTGCGCGGCACCGGCGGCGACAACGTGCATTTGCTCGTTGTCTGCACGGCGGAACGCGGTCTGTGCGGCCCGTTCAATACCGCGATCGTGCGTCTGGCGCGTGAACGGGCTATGCACTGATGAACGAAGGTAAGGAAGTCAAAATTCTTTGCGTCGGTCGCAAAGGCTTCGACCAGTTAAAGCGGAACTTCGAGAAGCAGATCATCGAACTCGTCGATCTGCGTTCGGTGCGCACGCTTCGTTACGAGAATGCGGAGATGATCGCCGGGAAGATCATCGCGCTTTACGACGAGTTCGGTTTCGACGTTTGCACGCTGTTCTTCTCGCGCTTTCGTTCGGTGATCGCGCAGATTCCGACGGCGCAACAGATCATTCCGCCGGTCTTCGATGCCGACGCCGCGCAGGCGCTGGGCGGCGCCGTCTATGAGTTCGAGCCCGACGAAGAGGACATTCTCAAGGAACTGCTGCCGCGCAACATTGCGATCCAGGTGCTCCGGGCTCTGCTCGAAAATGCGGCCTCGTTCTACGGCGCGCAAATGTCGGCCATGGACAACGCCACCCGCAATGCCGGCGACATGATCCGCCGGCAGACGCTGACCTATAACCGCACCCGCCAGGCGATGATCACCAAGGAATTGATCGAGATCATCTCCGGCGCGGAAGCGCTGTAACGCATTCTTGAAGAGGACGAAGATGGCTCAAGCAGTCGGACATATCACCCAGGTCATCGGCGCGGTCGTCGACGTTCACTTCGACGACCAATTGCCGCCGATCCTGAATGCGCTGGAAACCAAGAACCAGGGAAATCGCCTGGTGCTCGAAGTCGCGCAGCAACTTGGCGAGAACACGGTGCGCACCGTCGCCATGGATACCAGCGAAGGTCTGGTGCGCGGCCAGGAGGTCTTCGACACCGGCGGGCCGATCTCAGTTCCGGTCGGCCAGGCGCTGCTCGGACGTATCATCAACGTGATCGGCGATCCGGTCGACGAGGCAGGTCCGGTCAAGGGCGAGGCGATACGGGCGATTCACCAAGAGGCGCCGGCCTATACCGACCAGTCAACCGAGGCTCAGATCCTCGTCACCGGCATCAAGGTCGTCGACCTGCTCGCACCTTACGCCAAAGGCGGCAAGATTGGCCTGTTTGGCGGCGCGGGCGTCGGCAAGACGGTGCTGATCATGGAACTGATCAACAACGTCGCGAAGGCGCACGGTGGTTACTCGGTGTTCGCCGGTGTCGGCGAGCGCACCCGCGAAGGCAACGACCTCTATCACGAGATGATTGAGTCCGGCGTCAACAAGGACCCGCATAAGGGCTCGGTCGAAGGTTCAAAATGCGCGCTGGTCTACGGCCAGATGAACGAGCCGCCAGGAGCGCGTGCCCGCGTCGGCCTGACCGGCCTGACGGTTGCCGAGCACTTTCGCGACCAGGGCCAGGACGTGCTGTTCTTCGTCGACAACATCTTCCGCTTCACGCAGGCGGGCTCGGAAGTGTCGGCGCTGCTCGGCCGCATCCCCTCGGCGGTCGGCTATCAGCCGACGCTCGCGACCGACATGGGTGCGCTACAGGAGCGCATCACGACGACCACCAAGGGGTCGGTCACTTCAGTGCAGGCCATCTACGTGCCCGCCGACGACCTGACCGATCCGGCGCCGGCGACGTCGTTTGCGCATCTTGACGCCACCACGGTGCTGTCGCGCGATATCGCCGCGAAGGGCATCTATCCGGCTGTCGACCCGCTCGATTCGACGTCGCGCATGCTATCGCCGCTGATTGTCGGCGAAGAGCACTATGCTGTTGCGCGTTCGGTGCAGCAGGTGCTGCAGCGCTACAAGGCGCTGCAAGACATCATCGCCATCCTCGGCATGGACGAGCTTTCCGAAGAGGACAAGCTGACCGTCGCCCGCGCCCGCAAGATCGAGCGGTTTCTGTCGCAGCCGTTCCACGTCGCCGAAGTGTTCACCGGCTCGCCCGGCAAACTTGTCGATCTCGCCGACACCATCAATGGCTTCAAGGGTCTGGTCGAGGGCAAGTACGATCACCTGCCTGAAGCCGCCTTCTATATGGTCGGCACCATCGATGAGGCGGTCGAGAAGGGCAAGAAACTCGCCGCCGAGGCGGCATAAGAAGCGATCCACAGCGGGCGGTAGCGGGCGATTTCATGGCTGACCTTCACTTCGAATTCGTCTCACCCGAAAGCGTGCTGTTCTCCGGCGACGTCGATCAGGTGGATTTGCCCGGAGCCGAAGGCGACATGGGTATTCTGCCTGGGCACGCGCCGCTCGTGACAGCGCTGCGCCCCGGAATCGTGACAATCTTTCGCGAGGGCACGCGGCTGCCGATCGTCGTCATCGGCGGCTTCGCCGAAGTCAGCCCCGCCGGCTTGACCATTCTCGCGGATCGAGCCATGCCGCGCGACGGTTTCGATACCGCCATGCTCGCCACCGAAATTCAGGAGGCGGAGGAGGATCTCTCCGACGCCACCGATGAGCATTCGAAGGACAGAATCTCCCGTCAGCTCGATCAGCTGAAAGCATTGCAAGCGGCCTTGGCGCAATAACCCGATTGGCGCAATAAGCCGTTTGGCGAACCCTTGAATAGACCGTCGGTTACTCCATACCACTTTTAAGGCTGCACGCCGGTTGCGCGATGGGGCCTGCGTCGGGCATTCTCGCGGCAGCTCCGTGAAGCTGCCAGGCCCGCCATGAAGAGGAAAATCGCGGCGATATTTGCCGCCGATGTTGCCGGCTATAGCAAGCTTGTTGCCGAAGACGAGGAAGAGACGCTGCGGCGGCTCGCGTCCTATCGCTCCGTGATGGATGATTTCATCGGGCGCGCTGGTGGCCGGATTTTCAATACCGCCGGCGACGCCGTCCTGGCCGAGTTTTCCAGCGCGGTCGAGGCGGTGCGCTGCGCAATCGACATTCAGGAGAGCTTGCGCACGCGAAATCTGGCGTATCCGGCAAGCCGCCAGATGAACTTTCGCATCGGCATCACCGTCGGTGATGTCGTGGAACGCGACGGCGATCTGTTGGGCGACGGCGTGAACATCGCGGCACGCTTGGAGGGAATCGCGCCGGTCGGCGGCATTTGCATTTCGCGCACGGTCCACGAGCAGGTGGCGAACAAGTTGTCCGTGCAGTTTGCCGACATCGGCGAGCAGCAGGTCAAGAATATTCCGAACCCGGTTCACGCCTACAATATCGAAATGCGGCCGGACGATCCGCACACCGACGCGCGCTCGGCAAAGAGACCAGCACGGACGTCGTCGTTGATCATGCCGGCTGCCGCTGGCATCGCATCCATTGCCGTGCTCGGGCATCGCGGCATTGATTTACCTGACGATGGTCCGGCCGCGCCAACCAGCGTCGGTCAGCGAGCCAGGTCCGGCCGTGGCAACGGCGGCGGCACCCCCTGCCGCACCGCAGGAGCCGGCGTCGTCCGCGCCGCCGCGGCCCGCGCCGCCGCAGCCTGCAGCGCTGGTGCCGGAAACGATCCCAATTATCTCGGACCGTGCCCGCGTTACCATACGCGACGAGTATTTGCCCGCCCCCGATCACAAGGCGCTCGCCATCAGTACCGGTCCGATCGGCCTGATCACCGGGCAGGCGGATGATGACGCGGCAAAAACCGCAGCGCTCGATATTTGCCAGAAGCGTGCCGATTTATTGCCGCAGCCGCGAAAGTGCGAGCTCTACGCACTCGGTAACATTGTGGTATATGCGCGCGGCCGGCCGCCGATGCCGCAAACGCCCTGGTATACGCTCGATCCTTCGATCGCAAAGCCGCTGGTCAGCGGAGACATTCCGCTGATCCGCGAGAACGGCAAGACAGCGGTGGAGCGGAACTATCTACCGGGTCGCAAGTCGAAGGCGCTGGCAGTCGGCCCCTCGGGCGGGTTCATCTATTATTTCAACCAGGAGAGCATCGACGAGGCCGTACGCAGGGCGCTCGAAGTCTGCGGCGTCAATGCGGGCGTTCCGTGCCTGATCGTAGCCGTCAATGATGATTTCGTTGTGCCGGTGCCAACGACGATGAAAGTCGTCGGCTTGTTCAGGCCGGAGAGTTCGCCAGTCGTCGCGCCGGAGCTGAGAGCTGATGTCGCGAGGCGTCTCGCCAATTCCGGCGGCTGGACGGCTGTCGCGGCCGGCGTCGACGGGCGGGCCGGTGTCATGCTC
Source organism: uncultured Alphaproteobacteria bacterium (assembly GCA_963759705.1). GTDB lineage: Bacteria > Pseudomonadota > Alphaproteobacteria > Rhizobiales > Xanthobacteraceae > BOG-931. Next base: position 47,919 of record CAVXAK010000017.1, on the reverse strand, counting down.
AAAGCCGCAAGCGAGCAAGATGCCATCGACGGCGCATTGGCGGATTGTGCGAAGCAGGATCGATCCTGTCGCGTGGTTGCCATTGGACCTTACAGCGTCGCAGCGAAATGACGAGGTCGAGAGCCACGCGGGCCGCCGGCTTTACCTCAATATTTCAATAAGCACGTTGATCGAAATGGCTACGATCACCAAGCCGAGCAGCCCATGACGCTCCGACTTGCGCCACGAGAAAATCTGTCCAGTGGGAGCCCGATTCCATCGGCTTGTCTCCGCGGCAGGGGCCGCGGATCATGTGAACTTTGCGAATTCTTTCACGACTTGCTCGTAGACCTTGCGCTTGAACGGCACCACGAGGTCGGGGATGTTGCGCAACGGTTCCCAGCGCCAGGCGGCAAATTCCGGTTCGTGCGCGCCATCCGGATGGGCGACATCGATCTCGCTGTCCTCTCCGGTGAAGCGCAATGCGAACCACTTTTGCGTCTGGCCGCGATACCTGCCCTGCCATGCTTGGCCGACGATCTCGCGCGGGATGTCATAGTTGAGCCACTCTGCGATTTCGCCGAGGCGTTCGACCGTGCGGATGTTGGTTTCCTCGCGGAGTTCGCGAAGCGCTGCGCGCCAGGGATCCTCGCCTGGATCGATGCCGCCTTGAGGCATTTGCCAAGCATGCGTGGCATCGACGTGCTCCGGCCCATCGATGCGCCGGCCGATGAAGGCATGGCCGCCGCGATTGAGCACCATCACGCCGACGCAGGGCCGAAAGGGGAGATCTTCAAATTGCATGATGAGGGGGGCGAACGATGATGAGCGAATAGCGAAAAGTTGCGCCATTCTATTCGGAGCCTCGCTATTTCGCCATTCGCCACTTTCGCATTCAGGTCTGTTTTGGCTTGGCTGCGATCGCTGTGATTGGGACGATCAATAGCCCGCGGCTTGCCGCCTCCTTTGCCCATTTGGCGATGTGATCGATCGATACCGGCAGTGCCGAGGAGATGCCGACTGCTGAATTGTGCTCGCGCGCCGTCGCTTCGAGACGGCCGAGAGCGCGGTCGATTTCCGCCGCCGTCGGAACCGAATCGAGCACCACGTCGGCCTTGGCAAATGGCAGATTGTTGGCCCCGGCAATACGGCCCGCGACACTACGAGCATTCGACCCGTCGTCGACAAAGATCAAACCGCGCTTGGCGGCTTCGCGTAGCACCGGAGCAAACGCCTGTTCGGAGGCGGTGAAGCGCGCTCCCATGGCATTGGCGATGCCGACGTAGCCCTGGAAGCGGCTCATCAGCCAATACAGGCGGTCGATATTCTGCTGCGGCGCCAGCGACGTGAGCAGCGTCTGTGGCCCGGGATCATTGTCGGGATAATCGAACGGCTCCATCGGAACTTGCAGCAGGACTTCGTGTCCAAGCTGCCGTGCATGCGCGACGGTTGCTGCGACATCGGCTCCATACGGCATGAACCCGAGCGTAATCGATCCGGGCAGCTTGCCGACCGCTTCCGACGTGGCACTTGCGCTGACGCCGAGACCGCTCACGATGAGGGCGATGCGCGGGGCGTCCGGTTTGCCGGGAAGCGGGGTGACCGGGCGCGCAAAAGCTTCCGCCGGCCTCACACCGTCGGCGGCGATCTTGGGGACGGGGCCGTGCGACGTCATCTCCACGAATTTCTGGTCGATCGAAGAGCCGTTCGACGCGCCGGCATCGCCCGGGGAAGGGGGAAGAATCACCTCCTGCTGTGCCCCAGTCTTGCCGTCGATGATGGTGACGGTCTTGCTGCCGGCCGGCGGGGCGGTCGGGCCCGATGGGGTCTGAGTGCCCGCTGGGCCGTCAGAACGACCCGGAGTTCCGGGGCCGGCATCGGCGGTGTTTGGAGCGCCCGACGGCTTCGCAGGCGCTGCCGCGTGCATGTCGGCCGAAACCACGGCGATGGGTTCGCCGCCGAATGGATCGTTTCCGACAGCCGCCCAAAGCACGAAAATTCCGAGGAAAAGGGCCAAGCCACCAGCAATGACTTGGGAGACCGTGATCGGGAGCTGCCGCCGCGGCTTCTTCCGCTGCTGGCCCAGCGGAGCGCTTAAGTCATCCGCTGTCATCGGTCGATCCCAAAGGAGTCATAGGTGAGAATCATGGACCTCACGAATTATTGGAACCAGTCTATCACGGCGAGCAAATTGTCCCTTCAGCCCCCGAGTTGGCGGCGGTGATTCGGAGCTTCCGGTAGGGTATCGCCAGGTGTCAAAAAAACGGGGCGGCTCATCGCCGCCCCGAATTCCAATCAGTTTGTACCGTTTTCAGTTCGGAACGGCGGCCTTCGGATTAGGCGGGAAGGCCGCATTTGTCGTCGTGCCGCGCAGGAGATTGAGCGCCATTTTGAGCGCGGCGTCGTCCTTTTCGTCCGGCGGGACATAGGACTGCGACCCGGACTCTTCGGTACCCTCGGCCTTCAGGTGTCCGCGCAGCGACGCCTCACCCTTGGAATCGGTCCGCGCCTTCAGGTCGTCCGGGACATCCTGCTGCACATCGATATCGGGTGTAATGCCCTTGGCCTGTATCGACCGGCCCGACGGCGTGAAATAGCGCGCCGTGGTCAGCCGCAACGCGCCATTGCCTGCGCCAAGCGGAATGATGGTCTGCACCGATCCCTTGCCGAATGAGCGCGTGCCGACGAGGGTCGCGCGCTTGTGGTCCTGGAGGGCGCCCGCGACGATTTCCGAGGCCGAGGCCGAACCGCCATTGATCAACACGATCACGGGCTTGCCTTTGGTCATATCGCCCGGCCGGGCGTTGAAGCGCTGCGTCTCTTCGGGATTGCGCCCCCGCGTCGACACGATCTCGCCCTTGTCGAGGAAAGTGTCGGACACCGAGATCGCCTGATCGAGCAGGCCACCCGGATTGTTGCGCAGATCGACCACATAACCTTTGATCTTGTCGGCCCCGAGCTGAGCATTGAGGTCGTTGATCGCCTTCTTCAGGCCATCGGTTGTCTGCTCGTTGAACTGGGTGATGCGGATGTAGCCGACATCATCGCCTTCGTTATGCGAGCGCACTGACTTCACGCGGATGACGTCACGCATGATCGTCACGTCGATCGGCTTGTCGGAGCCCTTGCGCATGATCGTGAGCTTGATCTTGGTGTTCACCGGGCCGCGCATCTTGTCGACGGCCTGATTGAGCGTGAGACCCTGAACGGCCTCCCCGTCGAGCTGCGTGATGATGTCGTTCGCCATGACGCCGGCCTTGGCCGCCGGCGTGTCGTCGATCGGCGCCACGACCTTCACCAACCCGTCCTCCATGGTGACCTCGATGCCGAGGCCGCCGAACTCGCCGCGCGTCTGCACCTGCATATCGCGGAAGCTCTTCGGGTCCATGTAGCTCGAATGGGGATCGAGACCGGCCAGCATGCCGTTGATCGCCGATTCGACGAGCTTGCTGTCGTCGGGTTTCTCGACGTAATCGGCGCGCACGCGCTCGAATACGTCGCCGAACAGGTTGAGCTGTCGGTAGGTGTCGGACGCCGCCGCTTTCGCGCTGGAGCCGACCAGTGCCGAGGGTGGCTGGGTCGCAAGAAGCGTCACCACCACACCGGCCGCCGCACCGAGGAAAATGAGAGAGGTCTTGCGCATCATCCGCGAACCTTTTCGCCTTCGTTTGTCGCCCACCAGGGGCTGGGATCAATGGGAGTGCCGTCCTTGCGGAACTCCACGTACAATACAGGTTCTTTTGACCCGGTCGCGACGGCCGCGGACACCTGCGATCCGCTGCCCATTACCGCTACGGGTTCACCGGTCAGCACGAACTGGCCGAGATCGACGGATATCCGCTCCATCCCCGCTAACAGCACATGATACCCGCCGCCAGCATTGAGGATCAAGAGTTGCCCATAGCTGCGAAACGGTCCGGCGTAAACAACCCAACCGTCGCACGGAGCGGTAATTTGTGCGTCAGGCCGGGCGGCGATGGATAGTCCCTTCTGAGTTCCACCCACGCCATCGGAGGCTCCGAACTCGCGAATTCTCACGCCGTTGACCGGCAGCCGCAGGCGCCCGCGCGTCGCCGCGAACGCGACCGCGGGCGCGAGGCGGCCCGGATCCTTGAGTGCGGAGAAATCGGGTCGAGTGGCGTTCTCTTCTCCCGGCCGATTCGCCCCGCGTGCGGCACGAGTGGCGCTATCGAGTCCCGCTTCGAGCTTGGCGATGAGATCTTTGAGACTGTCAACTTGGCGCGCCAAATCGGCGGCACGCTGCCGTTCGGCGTCAAGGGCCTGCTCCGCCGCGGCCTGTTTCTTCCGCCGCTCATCAATGAGCATGCTCAGGCGCAACTGGTCGTGCGCCAGGGCGCCAAGGCCGCTCGCCAGCAGTTTACGTTCGCCGACGATGTTCTTGCGAACGCGCAGGAGATCGGAGAGATCGCCGGCGAGCGCATCGGCTTGGGCGCGCATTTCCGGGACCACCGCGCCCAATGTAATCGCAGTGCGCACGGCTTGCAGCGCATCCTCCGGCCGGACCATGAGTGCTGGCGGCGGCTGCCGTCCCACGCGCTGCAGGGCGGCCAGGATTTCGACGATGACCGTGCGGCGTTCGTCGAGGGACTTCCGGAAAACGCGTTCCTGCTCATCGAGCGGTTTAAGCCGCGCTTCGATGGTGTCGATGTTGGCTTCGGCGTCGCGAACGCGTGCCGCTGTATCGATCAGTTGCTGATTGAGCTCGCTCTGGTTCTCGCCAAGCGTCTCGATTTCGCGCTTGAGCTTCGCCTGCGTGTCATCCGTCTCGCGCTGCTTGGCCCGCGCGGCGTCGAGCTCCTGGTTGTGCTGCTTGAGCACATCCAAGTCGGTCTTGGGCGGCGCGGCCTGCGTGGCGGCGCCTGATGTGGGAGTTTGGGTAGCAGGCGCCTGAGCACTCGGCGTTTTGCTCGCCGGGCTTTGAGCCGAGCCAGTTTGCGCCAAAGCGGCCAGGTTCGCTCCCAAGGGAAGCGCAAAGGCCAAAGCCGAGCCGAGCACAAGGCGCTGATCGTAGCGGCTCGACCGTCGAAGAATCATCGCTTGCAAGGTAGACCTAAGCCTCAGGATGGCAAGACAAAGCACGCAGGATTAGACCGGAATAAGACGCGTCTTGCCTTGATTCGTCACGATTCGGTGATGCAGCGCGCGTCGATGGCAATTTGGAGGTTTAGCTTAAGACCGATGGTAGGGATGACCTGCCAGGATCGTTCCGGCGCGATAGATCTGTTCGAGGAGCATGATCCGGACGAGCTGGTGCGGCCACGTCGCCGTGCCGAACGCGAGCTTGAGATTGGCGCGTTCGACGAGGCTAGGGGCGAGGCCGTCGGCGCCGCCGATAATGAAGCTGGCGGCCGGGCGGTCTTCGGCACGCCATTCACGCAGCAGAGCCGCCAAGGCTGCGCTGCCGACGCTCTCACCACGCTCGTCGAGAATGACGATCGTCGAGCGCTCGGGAATAACATTGGCGATCGCGATCGATTCTTCGACGCGCCGCCGCTCGACATCTGGGGCACGGCTCTCACGAATTTCGACGATCTCGATCTCACGCATGCCGAAGGCGCGTCCGATCGTTTCGGCGCGCTTGCGATACGACGCGGCGAGTTCGCGTTCAGGCCCCTGTTTCAGGCGGCCGACGGCGGTAACGAGGACGCGCATGGACTAAGACACACAGGTAACCGAGCGGCCTGAGCTCGATGCGAGCCCGACCGACCGCTCGATCGATTCGCGAGCGAGCTAACTCGCCCGTTGCGCCGGCCGACCCGACATCCACATCTTCTCTAGATTGTAAAAGCTGCGGACTTCTGGCCGGAAGACGTGAACAATCACGTCGCCCGCATCGATCAGCACCCAGTCGCAATGCGGTACGCCTTCGACGCGCGCGGCAACCCCGACTTTGTGCAAATCCTCGACGATTTTGTCGGCCACCGATCCGACATGGCGCTGCGACCGTCCGGAGGACACGACCATATAGTCGCCGATTGAAGATTTATTCCGCAGATCGATGGTCAGAGTGTCCTCCGCCTTCATATCGTCGAGGCGGGCGAGGACCAAACGGAGGATCTCCTCGGCGTCAACACGCATTCTGGAGACCGGCTCGGGCGCGCGACGGTCGGCCCGAAAGATGACAGGTGTGGACAGGGGTCCTGATCCTTTCGCTCCTTCATCAGCCCCGGCTATCAAGCCCAAGGCACGCCTAAGATAGGCATGCCCAGTTAACACTTTCAACCACCTTTCAGCGCGCGGGCCGCGCGCAAGGCCGTGGATGAGAGCGGTGATTTGAGGCCATGCAGATAAACCCAAGCCGGCGGCCTTCGTTCCGGCAGGGTTCTTGCTGCTGATTTGGGAATTCGGGAACGCGCCAGGGCTTGGCCGGCCGCACTCGCTGCCGAGTACAGGCTCGGTCCAAGTCGATCAATCACCGCAATCGGTACCAGGGCGGCAATGTCGCGCCAGCGCTGCCAGCGATGGAAACTGCGCAGATTGTCGGCGCCCATGACCCAGACGAAGCGCAAGTCCGGGCAGCGCCGGACCAAGTACGAGATGGTTTCGTATGTGTAGCTCGTACCCAAATGGGCTTCGAGATCGCTCACATCGATGCGCGGATGATGTGCGAGCTTTTGCGCGGCTTCGACACGCTGGTCCAACGGTGCGAGGCCCTGTGTGTCCTTGAGCGGATTGCCAGGAGTGACGAGCCACCACACGCGGTCAAGACCAAGCCGTCTTAGCGCCAGAAGGCAGGCAGCGCGATGGGCCGCATGGGGTGGATCAAATGTGCCGCCAAATAATCCTATGCGCATGCCGCTGGCATGCGGAGGCAGGACAACGCGGTCTCGGACGCCCGGCTTCGCGAAAGCCGAACGGCGCGGAGCGAATTCGCTCATCATGGCTGTCAGAAAGAACCCCCTCCCAGCGCATCACTCGCCAACCTCCCTGCAAAACGCGCCGGGAAGGAGGCCACAAACTACGGCCGCGTCTGTCCGCTGCCGCGGATGCGGTATTTGAAACTCGTAAGCTGTTCGACGCCAACGGGCCCGCGCGCGTGCAGCCTGACCGGTGGCGATACCGATCTCCGCGCCGAAGCCGAATTCGCCGCCATCGGCAAACTGTGTCGACGCATTGTGCAGGACGATCGCCGAATCGACCTCGCGCAGGAATTTCTCTGCGGCGGCCTTGTCCTCCGTGACGATCGCGTCGGTGTGATGCGACCCGTAGCGCTCGATATGAGCGATGGCCGCGTCGACGCCGTCGACAACGCCTGCGGTCAGAACTGCGTCGAGGTATTCGGTGCCCCAATCGGCTTCGCTGGCCGGCTTCACACGGCGATCGACAGCTTGCACTGCCGCATCGCCTCTGATCTCGCAGCCAGCGTCGAGCAGCATGGTGACAAGGGCTCCAAGCATTTTCGGCGCCGCCGCGCGATCGACCAGCAGCGTTTCAGCCGCTCCGCACACCCCGGTGCGGCGCATCTTGGCGTTCAGCACGATGGCCTTGGCCATCGGCAGTTTGGCCTTGCCGTCGACGTAGACGTGACAGATGCCCTCGAGATGCGCGAAGACCGGCACGCGAGCCTCGCTCTGAACACGGCTGACCAGATTTTTGCCGCCGCGCGGCACGATGACGTCGATTGTGCCGTCAAGCCCCGCAAGCATCATGCCCACGGCCTCGCGATCTCGTGTCGGGACGAGTGTTATGGCTGCGGAAGGCAAACCGGCGTCGAGGAGACCCGCGACCATGGCGGCGTGGATTGCGCGCGCCGAGCGGAAGCTCTCCGAGCCTCCGCGCAGGATCGAAGCGTTCCCGGCTTTGAGGCAGAGCGCGCCCGCGTCGGCCGTAACATTCGGCCGGCTCTCGTAAATAACGCCGACGACGCCGAGCGGCACCCGCACCCTTTCGATACGCATGCCATTGGGACGGCGCCATGACGCCATGATGTCACCGACCGGGTCCTTCAGTTTGCGGATCACGTCCAGTCCGGCCGCCATGGAGTTGACGCCGGCCGAGTTGAGGGTCAGACGATCGAGGAAAGCGGCGTTGGCGCCGGAGGATGCCGCCGCAGCACGGTCTTCCTCATTGGCCGCAAGAATCGAAGTTTTCGTGTCGCGGATGGCCTTCGCCATCGTGGCGAGGGCCCGATTTTTCTGCGCCGCCGACGCGAGGGCGAGCACGTGCGCAGCGCTGCGCGCCTCGCGGCCGATGTCGCGCATCGTTGCTTCGAGCTTTCCGGAATCGCTGACCGCCTTGAGCGGAGCGTTCAGGGCAGCATTCATGGTATTGATCCGTCTTGCATTCAGCGTTTCCTATCACGTTCGTCGAGGGCCGGCGAGGCGGCCTGCCGGCAACGCTGTCCACACCAATTCACAGCAAGTCATAGGCCTGTCGGAAAGTTCGTGGAACCTCCCGGAAGTCCTCGGGTTCAGCCCCGCGGGGCACAGATCCCAAGAGAACCGAGAGGGCGCCATGGGTTCGCCAATTGAAAGTCGGCTCGACAGATTGCCGAACACTTTGCCGAAAAGTTTCCCTGTCGGTGCCACCTATGTGGTCGAAGGGCGCAGCGGCAAAAATGGGAATTTGCGAGTTTCTTCCCGATACATCGTGCTGCCGGGCGGGCAGAGGATCAATCTGCCGGCTGAAAATTCTGCCGCGTCCCCACGGGCAAGCACCCTTCGGCGTAGCCGAAGCCGGGGCATCGCTGCCAGCAGGGCCAAAGACCGACCCGCAAAAAAAATTGTGCCGCAGGCCGGAACTGCCAAAAGGCACCGCCGTTGATAGTCAGGCGCCGGGCGAAGCCCCCCAGCCCCTCACCCTCAATCACCCGGCGTCGAACCCCGGCCGTGTTAGCGGCCGGGGTTCACCTTTGATGGAACTCGACGTGTGAGCTTTGCGTCAGGATGGTGCCGGATGCACGGACCCGTCGAACCTCGCGGTTAGCCGCTCAATCTCAGTACAGGGAGCACCGCAAGATCGGTCCATAGGACGTGTCAATCACGCATCCCGAACCGTAGGGGTAATAGGGACCGTAGCCGTAGTCATACGGGGAGTATCCGACATAGCCCGGGAGCAACGGTCCTCTGAAGCCCAGCGGCGGCCCGACGCGGTAGTAGGTGTGATAGCCGTGGTAAAATTGATGATAAGCGAAACCACCGACGCGGCCGCCGCCGATATGTCCCCCACCGACATGTGCGCCGCTACGGGCGGAAGCATTCGCAGAGGCCGAGGCGACGAGCGCGATCAGGGCAAGCGTTGCAAGCACGGCTCCCGGCAGACGCGACATTGACCGAACTCCAGTGTGCCCCCGAGTTTTTGCCCTGCCCTACATTTAACACGCGCGGCGCACGGATTCATCCCGCTACAAAGACAAAAGGAAAGCATGGCTAAAGGCGGTGCGGTCTTGTTGGTTCGACCATCACTGTCCTCCGCCACTATTATTCGCGGCCGACGACCAGATCGTCGCGATGTATCATCTCCGCCCGGCCGCTGAAGCCCAGGATTGAGGCAATGTCTGCCGACGAGCGTCCCCTGATCTTTTGTGCGTCTTCGGCATCATAGGCGCACAGGCCTCGGCCGACTTCGCTGCCGTCGGGGCCGCGAATAATCACCGCATCGCCTCGCGCGAATCCGCCATCGACCCGGACGATGCCCGCCGGCAGCAGGCTGCGGCCTCGCCGTAACGCGGCGACCGCACCGGCGTCGATGGTTAACGTCCCCTTCGGTTCGAGCGATCCCGCGATCCATTTCTTGCGCGCTGTCACCGGATTTGCCGCGGTAAGGAACCACGTGCACCTTGCGCCTTCGCTGATCGCACGAAGTGGATGTTCGACACGGCCAGAGGCAATGACCATGTGCGTTCCGGCCCCGGTCGCGATCTTGGCGGCCTCGATCTTGGTCTGCATTCCGCCACGCGAAAGCTCGGAGCCGGCTGCCCCGGCCATGGCCTCGATCTCCGGCGTGATGCGTTCGACCCGCGGCACATGGGCCGGCATTGTCCCCGCAGACGCCGCTGCGCCGGGCGGTGCGTCGTAGAGGCCATCGATGTCGGACAACAGCACAAGAAGATCGGCGCTGACCATGGTGGCCACCCGCGCAGCGAGGCGGTCATTGTCGCCGTAGCGAATCTCGTTGGTCGCGACCGTATCGTTTTCGTTGATCACCGGCAGTGCGCGCCATTCCAGGAGCTTGTCGATGGTCGAGCGGGCATTGAGGTAGCGCCGCCGCTCTTCCGTGTCGCCGAGGGTCACCAGCACTTGTCCGGCCGTAATGCCATGCCGCGACAGCGCCTCGGCCCAGGTGCGGGCCAGCGCAATCTGACCCACCGCCGCTGCCGCTTGGCTGTCCTCCAGCTTGAGTGGTCCTTGCGGCAGCTTGAGCACCGCGCGCCCCAGCGCGATGGCGCCCGATGACACCACCAGCAGGTCGCGCTGGTCGTGATGCAAGGCCGCAAGATCAGCAGTCAGCGCGGCGAGCCACGTCTCGTTGAGCCGACCAGCCCGGGCATCGACGAGCAATGAAGAGCCCACCTTCACGACGATGCGGCGGAAGTCGGCAAGCCGAGGCGTTTCCATGATCAGGCTTTGAGATAAGTCCAAGTTATGAAGCGATGCCGTTATAGCTCTGCTTCTTGTTCGAGTTTTGCCCTGTTCTCAAGGCAATAATAACCCGACAACCGGCTCACCAGATTGCGGCGTTTCCAATCGTTGAGAATGCGGCTGACATTTTCGCGCGCGATGCCGGCCATGGCGGCGAGATCGCTCTGCCCGATCTTCTGCCGAATCACAACACGGCCCGCGCCGACATCCTGGCCGAAATCCTGCGCCAATTCGAGCAGCGTGCGGGCGACGCGCCCACGTAACGGCAGGAAGCTTCCCGCGGCGATGACCGCGTCCGTCTCGCGCAGCCGGGCGGCGAGCAGCGTCACAAGTGTCTTGTAGACTTCGGGATGCTTTCCCGCAAAATCCTCGAATGCCGCACGGCTGAGAAAACTCAATGCGGCGTCGCGCACGGCGACGACTGAGGCCGAACGCGGCAATCCGTCGATGATCGACAGTTCACCGACGATGGAACTCGGGCCGAGGAAGGCAAGGATACGTTCGGTGCCCGAACGGGACATCATGGTGACCTTCAGGAGTCCTTCCTCGACGCGATAGCAGCCGTCGCCGACATCACCGGCCAGGAACAGCACCTCATCCGCGCCAAGCCGAACCGGGGTCGCGGCGGCAAACAGGTCTGCCGCAAGATGCTTGGGCAGTTCGGACAGCAAGCTCTGGTTGGGACGGGTCTGTTTCTGCATGCAGCCCATCGCCGACGCGCAAGGCGGACGGCTTCTCAGTATGGCGGCAAGATGCGGCAGATTTGGCGGAAAGTAAAAGCCCGCCCGGATCGAGCGATCCGGGCGGGCAAGGCAGACCCATGGCGGGTCATCGGGGTGCGTATGGGGGGACCGAGACTCACCCCTTCGGGGGTCCGCAAGGCCTTGGGGAGCAAGGCCAGCGTTCAAATTAAAGTCCGCGTGAACTGATATCGGTTTCGTACCAGCGAGTTTCTGGTCGGCCTTCCTGCGGCGGATTTTGTTTGCGGGTCTTTCGGCCAAATCGCGCAAATATGCGGGTAATGCCGGTCTCGATTGTTTTGCTCGTCTGGGTCATGGGACCCTCCTGCGAAATTCCATCAATGAGAACCTATAGGCTCTTCCGCAACAGCGAAGTGACCGTCATCACAGAAAGCAGCTTTCTCCTAAATCGCCGATCGACAATAGCTTTGTCCGCAAAAAGGGTTTGAGACGGCAACTCTGCCGCGATTCACGATGGAACTTACTGCTGAGGCCAGCGCCGGCGGCCAGGCGCCTAAACGCCGGGATCGCGCACTTCGACGCCGGCGCGGCGCTCGATCGGCTGCACGATGGTGGTAAGATCCGCCTCGGGTCCATTTTCGTCGCAGCCGAGTTGGAATACGGCAGCGACCGCCGCGAGCACATCCATCGGCACGCCAAGCGCCTGGCCCTCCGAGCGGCACAGGTTCAGATCCTTGAGCATCAGCCCGGCCGTAAAGCCGAGGTTGAACTTCCGCGGCAGCACGATGCGGCCAAACTTGTCCTCGGTGGCGGTGTTGCGGCCGGTGCCGTGGTTGATCACGTCGAGCATGATCCGCGGATCGAGTCCCGCTTTCACACCCATCACCATCGCTTCGGACGTCGCTGCCATTGCGGCAGCCGACAGAAAATTATTGGCAAGCTTCACGGTCTGTCCCGCGCCCGGCCGCTCGCTGACAAAGAAAACCTTGCCGATCACCTTGAGGGCAGGTTCGATGGCATCCACTTCGGCACGCGGGCCTGAAGCGATGACGGCGAGTGTTCCCTTCGCCGCGCCGGTCACGCCGCCGGTCACCGGTGAATCGATCTGCACAATGTTGCGCGTCTTGAGCGCCGCAAAGATGCGCTGCGCCATGACCGCGCCGGTGGTCGAGAGATCGACAAAGCGCCGCACCCGTGTACCTTCAATCACACCGTTCGGGCCGGTCGCGACTTTGAGTACGATGTCGGGTGTCGGCAGGCTCACCATCACGGTTTCGGCGCTATCGGCGACCTCCTTGGGCGAGCGCGCCGCTACAGCGCCGAGCGCGGCGAGATTGCCGATTGCTTCCTGGCGCGTGTCGTAAACGATCACCTTGTGCCCGGCTTCGATCAGCCGCCGCGTCATATGGGCGCCCATGTTGCCGAGACCGATGAAGCCGATGTCCATGGAATGTCCTCCGGATTATTTTGCGTTGATAGCCGACGCCGTGAATTCAGCTCGAATCTTCTCGGTGTGCTCGCCCAGCGCCGGCACGGCACCATAACGCCGCGATGTCGCGGTCGGCCATTCGGCGGGTGCCGGGTAGGATACGGGACCGCTTGGTGCGTCCACGGTGATGCGACGCAAATGCGGATGACGTGCGAGTTCGGCCGGCGTGTTGACGCGGGCGAAGGCGATATCGGCGTCGGCCAGTTTTTGCGTCAGGGGCTCCGCATCGAGCGCGCCGAAGACGGCCGCGACTTTGCCGTCGGTCTCGGCCCGGCGCTTCACGCGCTCGACGTTGCTGGCGAAGGCCGGATCGGCGGCGAGTATGGCATCGCCCAACACCTTCGCTGCCAGCACGCGCCATTCGCGGTCGCTCTGGATCGAAATCAGAATGTCGACGCCGTCGCGGCTGCGAAATGCGCCGTAGGGCGCGATTGAAGTGTGGGCAAGCCCGACGCGCCGTGGAGGCTTGCCGCCTTCTTGCTGCAAGAGCGGCACCGTCATCCAGTCCGCCATCGCGTCGAACATGGAAATCGAAAGCTCGGCTCCTTCGCCGGTGCGGCCGCGTGCGATCAACGCCTCGAGGATCGCCTCATAGGCATTCATGCCGGACGCGATATCGACGACGGAGACGCCGACGCGGGACGGCTCCGTCGTGCCGGTGACGGAAGCAAGGCCCGCTTCCGCCTGGATCAGCAAATCGTAGGCCTTTCGTTTGGCGAAGGGACCGGTCTCGCCATAGCCCGAAATCGAGCAACAAATGAGCCGCGGGTATTCGCGCCGTAGCCGCGCGATGGAAAAGCCGAGCTTGGCCGCCGCGCCAGGCTTCAGATTCTGCACGAACACGTCGGCCCGCGCGATCATTGCGAAAAGGAGCGCCTTGTCGTCCGGCTTGGCGAGATCGAGTACAACGGATTCCTTGCCGCGGTTGAGCCAGACGAAATAACTGCACTCGCCATGCACGAGGTCGTCGTAGCCGCGCGCGAAGTCGCCCTCCGGGCGCTCGATCTTGATCACGCGCGCGCCCGCGTCCGCAAGGCGGCAGGTGCACATCGGCGCGGCGACGGCTTGCTCGAGCGCAACGACCAGGAGGCCGGAGAGCGGACGCGACATCGCGACCTCAGTACGACCTAGGTAGGCCGAGCACATGCTCGGCGATGTAGGAGAGGATCAAATTGGTCGAGATCGGCGCGACGGTATAGAGCCGTGTCTCGCGAAATTTTCGCTCGATGTCGAACTCTTCGGCGAAGCCGAAGCCGCCGTGGGTCTGCACGCACATATCGGCGGCGGCCCAGGACGTTTCGGCGGCGAGATGCTTCGCCATGTTGGCTTCCGCCCCGCAATCCTTTCCGGCTTCGAAGAGCGAGGCCGCTTCGCGCACCATCAATTCGGCGGCGCGCATGCCAATATAGGCGCGCGCAATCGGGAACTGGACGCCTTGGTTTTGCCCGATCGGCCGGCCGAACACCACGCGCTCGCCCGCATAGGCTGCAGCCTTGTCGATGAACCATTTGGCGTCGCCAACGCATTCGGCGGCGATGAGAATCCGCTCGGCATTCATGCCGGACAGAATGTAGCGAAATCCATTGCCCTCCTCGCCGATGAGATTATCGGCCGGCACGCGCAGGTTCTCGAAAAAAACCTCGGTGGTGGCATGATTCATCATGGTGCGAATGGGACGGATCGTCAGCCCGTGGCCCTTCACGGTGCGCATATCGATGAGAAAGACCGAGAGGCCGCCAGTGCGCGTTTTCGCTTGGTCTCGCGGCGTGGTGCGCGCGAGCAGCAACAGCAGATCGGAATGCTCGGCGCGCGACGTCCAGATTTTCTGGCCGTTGATGACGTAATGTTCGCCGTCGCGCGTCGCAGTGGTGCGCAGGCTGAGCGTGTCTGTGCCGGAGGTCGGCTCAGTGACGCCAAAGGCCTGCAGGCGGAGTTCGCCACGGGCGATCGCCGGCAGATAGCGCGCTTTCTGTTCGGCATTGCCGTGCCGCAGCACCGTGCCCATCGTGTACATCTGCGCGTGGCAGGCCGCCCCATTGCATCCCGAGGCCTGGATTTCCTCCATGATGGCGGCTGCCGCCGTCATGGTCAGCCCGCTGCCGCCGTATTCTTCGGGAATGAGCGCAGCGAGAAAGCCGGCCTTGGTCAGCGCGGCGACGAATTTGTCCGGATAGGCACGCTCGCGGTCAAGCTCGCGCCAATAGGCGCCGGGAAACTCGGCGCACAATGCGCGCATGGCCTCGCGGATCGGGGCGAGGTCCGCGCTTTCCGTCACGGTCTCACCTCGGCGCGGCCGTTGTTGATGGCGACGACATCGCGCTCGACGACGCTGGAGCGGAAGCTCACCACGGCGCCGTTACGCCACATCTCGGTCCGGATGGTTTCGCCGGGGAATACCGGAGCGGAAAAGCGGCAGGCGAACGAGGCAAGTTTGCCCGGATCATAGCCGCACATGGTTTTCAGGACCGCGTGTCCGGCGATGCCGAAATTGCCGAGCCCGTGCATGATCGGCCGCGGGAAGCCGGCCTGCTTTGCTACCGCCGGGTCGGCATGGAGCGGATTACGGTCCGCGCTGAGGCGATAGATCAAAGCCGCTTCCGGACGGGTGGCGAGATCGCAGACGGCGTCAGGAGCGCGCTGCGGAATCGGATGCGGCTCCGGCGCTGGGCGCGGCGGGCCGCCAAAGCCGCCGTCGGCGCGGCAGAAACTCGTCTGCGTCACCGTCGCGATCAAATCGCCGGTCGCTTTGTCGGTCACCTCGCGTTCGCTGAGGACGAGCGCGCCCTTGCCGGCGCCCTTGTCGATCACCTCAACGATGCGCTGGTTGCCAATGACGGTGCCCTGTCCGGCGAGCGGACGGTGCAGCGTGACGCCCTGCTCGCCGTTGACCATTTTCAGCCAATCGATGCCGGTGTCGCGATCGCGCGCCCAGAAGCCGACATAGCCGAGCACCGCCGCCATGGTCGGCAGCACTTTCAGGTTTTTCTCATAGACGAACGGCAGCTCGTCCTCATTCATCGGATCGTGGCCGAGCCCGATGCCGAGCGCGTAGAGCATGCAATCCTTCGGTCCGTAGGTCTGCTCGGCCGGCGGAATTTCGAGCGCCATCAGTTTTTCGTAGACGATGGTCATGTCGCGTCCGTCATGGCTCACACCGGGTCCCACGAAAAGACGTCGCCCGATCGGTCGAGTGGCGTGAACGAGGGACCGAACGCGCCCTTGAGCTGAGCGTCCAGCTTTTCCGGCGTCCAGCCGTCGGAGCGATGCAGGGTGCGGATCGGGCGTGTCTGGTTGAACAGATAAATCTCATTGTTGCGTACGGAAAAAATCTGGCCGCTGATGCCCTCGGCGCGATCGGAGCCGAGATAGACGACGAGCGGCGCGATCTTCTCTGGCGTCATTTCGCGGAATCGGGCAACGCGCTCCTTTTCCTCTTCGGTCTCGGCCGGGATCGAGTCGATCATCCGCGTCCAGGCAAAGGGCGCGACGCAGTTCGAGCGCACATTGAACCGCGCCATGTCGAGCGCGATACCGCGCGACAGCCCGACGATGCCCATTTTCGCCGCCATGTAATTGGCTTGGCCGAAATTGCCGACGAGGCCGGACGTCGACGTCATGTGCACGAAGCTGCCGGAATTCTGCTCGCGGAAATGCGTTGCGCAGGCCCGGCTCATGGCGAAGCTGCCGTTGAGGTGGACGGCGATCACGTCCGACCAGTCCGACCAGCTCATGCGATGAAAAATGCGATCGCGCAAAATGCCGGCATTGTTGACGAGGATGTCGACACGGCCGAACGCGTCGAGCGCGGCCTGAACGATCTTTTCGGCATTGCCTGGCTCGCTGATCGATAGTGTCGAGGCGATCGCCCGGCCGCCCGACTTTTTGATCTCGTCGACGACCGCTTGCGCCGGTCCGGCGTCGTTGCCGGCGCCGTCGAGGCTTGCGCCGATGTCGCAAACGACGACCCGCGCACCCTCTTGCGCCATCAACAGCGCAATGCCCCGGCCAATGCCCCGTCCCGCGCCGGTGACGACGGCGACCTTCCCGGCAACGATGTTCGACATGCCTAGCCCCACACCTCGCGCGCGACTTCGCCGATCATCCGGAGCTTGGCCCACTCTTCATCCTCGGCGAGAACATTGCCTTCTTCGGTGGAAGCGAAGCCGCATTGCGGCGACAAACAGAGCTGGTCGAGGTCGGTGAACTTGGCGGCTTCCTCGATGCGGCGTTTGATTGTGTCCTTGGATTCCAGCGTGCCGGTTTTCGTCGTCACCAGGCCGAGCACGGCAAGGCGGCCCTTCTGCAGCCGCCGCAACGGCTCGAAGCCGCCGGCGCGTGCGGTGTCGTACTCCATGAAGTAGCCGTGCACCTTGATCTTGTCGAACAGCACTTCCTGCATGGCGTCGTAGCCGCCCGTACCCATGAACGTCGACTTGTAGTTGCCGCGGCACAGATGCATGGTGATCGTCATGTCGGGCGGTATGTCGGAGATCGCTGTGTTGATGAGATCGCCGTAGAGCGTGCCGAGCGCCTCGGGATCGTCGCCGCGATCCCTCATTTGCTGGCGGTATTTTTCATCGCACAGCATGGCGATAAAGACTTCGTCAAGCTGCAGATAGCGGCAGCCGGCATCGGCGAAGGCGCGCACGGCCTTTTTGTAGGCTTGGCCAAGATCGTCGAACATCTTGTCCGTTTTCGGATAGACCGCCTTGTTGACCGGCGTAGGAATCGGACGACCGTAGAGTGCCGACGGCGCCGGAATGGTCATCTTCGGCGTCCGCGTTGTATTCGCCTTGAGAAACTTGAAATGCTCGATCATCGGATGATTGGAAAATCCGATTTTGCCGGTGACCTGCACGCCCTCGTTGCGGGTCGTGACAGCTGCAAACGCGATCCCGGTATTCATCACGTGACGCTCGACGCCGTCGAGGCCCCACAGGAAATCGAGGTGCCACCACGAACGGCGAAATTCGCCGTCGGTGATCGATTGGAGGCCGACCTCTTCCTGTTTCCGAATCACGTCTTTGATTTCGCGGTCTTCCACCGCTTTGAGCTCGGCGGCCGCAATCTCGCCTTTGGCGTGCCGCTCACGCGCCTGCTTCAGCGCTGCAGGCCGCAACAGGCTGCCGACATGATCGGCGCGGAACGGCGGCTTGGTTCGTTGACTCATCGTTTCGCTCCCTGATTTTTATTCGCGTCGCTGACAGGAAAACTAACCCCAGACCTCGTCCGCGATCTCCACAATCATGCGCAGCTTCGCCCACTGCTCGTCCTCGGCCAGTGCGTTGCCTTCTTCGGTCGAGGCGAAGCCGCATTGCGGCGACAGGCAGAGTTGATCGAGATCGACGAATTTGGCCGCTTGCTCGATTCGCCGCTTGATCTCATCCTTGCTTTCCAGCGCTCCTGTCTTCGTGGTGACGAGCCCGAGCACGACCGTTTTGCCCTTCGGTACAAAGCGCAGCGGCTCGAAGCCGCCGGCGCGCTCGGTGTCGTACTCCATGAAATAGCCGTGCACGTTGATTTTATTGAACAGCAGCTCGGCCACCGGCTCGTAGCCGCCTGAGGCGACGAAGCTTGAGCGGAAGTTGCCACGGCACAAGTGCATGGTAATCGTCATGTCGGACGGAATATTGGAGATCGCCGCGTTGATCATGCCGGCGTAGATTTCCGGCAATTTCGACGGATCCTCTCCGCGGTCCGTGACCTGCTGGCGCAGCGCGGGATCGCAAAGATAGGCGAGGTTGACCTCATCGAGCTGCAAGTAGCGGCAACCGGCATCCGCAAACGCGTTGACCGCCTTGCGGTAGGTTTGGCCGAGATCGCGATAGAAATCGTCCATCGAGGGGTAGATCGATTCCGGAACGGCGTCGCGGCCGTAGCGGAAATGCAGCGACGAAGGCGATGGAATTGTCAGTTTCGCCGTCTGCCGCGTGTGCGCCTTGAGGAATTTGAAGTGCTCGATCATCGGGTGCGGTTTGTAGCCGCCGAGTTTGCCGATGACGCGAAGCAGGATCGGCCGCGGTTGCGGACCGCTGCTGGCAAACTTGATCTTGCGTTCGCCGACGTACGACTCGACGTTGTCCAGCCGTTCCAGGAAGTCGTAGTTCCACGAAACGCGCCGATATTCGCCGTCGGTCACCGACTTGAGCCCGACGCCTTCCTGCTTGCGGATCACGCCTTCAATTTCGCGGTCTTCGATCGCCGTGAGCGCATCCGCGGTGATCTCACCGCGCGCGCGTTTCTCGCGCGCCTCCTTGAGCGAGGCTGTCCGCAGCAGGCTGCCGACATGATCGGCGCGGAACGGCGGCTTGGTTCGTTGCATTCTCAACTCCATACTTCGTCGGCGATTTCAACGATGAGCCGCAATTTCGCCCACTGTTCTTCCTCGGCCAGAATGTTGCCTTCCTCGGTCGAGGCGAAGCCGCATTGCGGCGACAGACAGAGCTGATCCAGTGCCACGTATTTTGTCGCCTCGTCGATGCGGCGCTTGATGCCGTCTTTCATCTCCAGTTTGCCGCTCTTCGAGGTGACAAGACCGAGCACAAGTTGTTTCTTGCCCTTCGGGAAAAACCGCAAGGGCTCAAAGCCGCCCGCGCGGTGGCTGTCGTATTCCAGGAAATAGCCGTCGATATCGACCTCGTTGAACAGCCGCTCCGCCATCGGCTCATAGCTGCCTTCGGCGATCCAGGTCGAGCGGAAATTGCCGCGACAGGAATGCATCGTGACAGCCATGTCGGCGGGCTTGCCTTCGAGTGCCTGATTGATCATCCGCGCATAGGCTGCGGGCAATTTCGACGGATCGTCGCCGCGCTCGCGCGAGTGGGCGAGCTCCCGTTCGTCGCACATCATCGACCATGTGGTGTCGTCGAGCTGAAGATAGCGGCAGCCAGCATCGTAGAAGGCGCGCACCGCCTTGCGATAGGCATTCGCGACGTCGTCAAAGTAGGCGGCGAGATCGGGATAGACGTCTTTGCTGATGGAACGGCGGCCCTGTCGGAAATGCAGCACGCCCGGCGCCGGGATCGTCATCTTGGGCACGACGCGCGTATGCGCCTTCAGAAAGCGGAAATCATCGATGTGCGGATGGGCCGAATAACCGACTTTGCCGGTCACGCGGACGCTCTCGGCCTTGGTTTTCACGCCGTGAAAAACGATGCCTTCTCCGACCTGATAAAGCTCGACGCCGTCCAGGCTCTTGAAGAAAGTCGAACTGCCACCACGAGCGGCGGAACTCGCCGTCGGTGGCGAGCTTGAGCCCAACCTCCTCCTGCTTCTTGATGGCCTTCTCAATCTCGCGGTCTTCGATCGCGCGGAGCCCTTCGGCCGTGATCTCGTTGCGTTCGCGTTTGGCGCGCGCTTCTCTCAATGCGGCGGGCCGCAACAGGCTGCCCACATGATCGGCGCGGAATGGCGGTGTGTTCCGTTGCATTGGACGATCCTCCCTCGGCCGAATTTGCTCTTTAAGTTCGCGGCCGCTCACGTGACATTAAATCATTTTGAATGAATGGCCCGCCAGACGCGCTCGGGCGTGGCCGGCATCGGCACGTCCCGCACGTTACGTAGTCCATTTCCGCGCAGCGCATCGACGATGGCGTTGATGATGGCTGGTGGCGCGCCCGTGGTACCGCCTTCGCCGGCACCTTTGACGCCAAGCGGGTTGTTGGGCGCCAGAACCTCGTTGTTCTCGCTCACAAATGTCGGGAACATGTCGGCGCGCGGCATGGCGTAATCCATGAACGAGCCGGACAACAATTGACCGGTCTCGCGATCGTAGACGCAATTCTCGATCAACGCCTGACCTACGCCCTGCGCGGTCGAGCCGTGCATCTGGCCGTCGACCAACAGCGGGTTGATGACGCGGCCGACATCGTCGACGCCGACATAGCGCACGATTGCCACGGCGCCGGTCTCAGGATCGATCTCGACCTCGCAGGCATGACAGCCGTTCGGGAACGTCGGCAGCATGGTCGTGATCTCGGAGGAGGTTTCGAGCGCGAGCTGCGGCTCGTTGAATTCGGCCGGGAGCGCCGCGACGTCGAACAATCCGATCGCGCGCTCGGTGCCGGCGACCCGAAAGCTTCCTGCCTCAAATTCGATGCTGCTCGCGTCTGCCTGCAGTGCGCGGGCGGCGAGCTTCTTGCCCCTGTCGACGATCTCGGCAGCAGCGCGTCCGAGCAGCAAGCCGCCAAGCCGCATCGAGCGGCACGAGTGCGAACCGGAGCCCATCTTCACCACATCGCTGTCGCCGTGAACAAGCTCGATGTTCTCGAACGGCACGCCGAGCCAATCGGTGATGAGCTGAGCGAACGAGGTCTCATGGCCTTGGCCGCTCGCTTGCGTGCCAAGCGTGATTTTCACGCGGCGCTCGGGCAGCACCTTGATGATGGCGCGCTCGGGAGGAATTCCGGTTGCGGTCTCGATGAAATTGCCGAAACCAAGGCCGCGATAACGGCCGCGTTTTCTAGATTCCTTGCGCCGCGCCGCAAAGTTCTTGGCATCAATCAGCGCCAGCGCGCGCATCATGTTGGCGTCGAACTCGCCGCTGTCGTAGCGGGTGGTCATCGAGTTGACGTAAGGCAGCATCGCCGGCTGGATGAAATTGCGCCGCCGCAACTCGACCCGGTCGATGCCCATCTCGGCGGCGGCCGTATCGATCAGCCGCTCGATGATGAACATGGCTTCCGGCCGCCCGGCGCCGCGATAAGTCGATGTCGGCGTCGTGTTGGTGAACACCGCCTGCAGCCGCGCATAAACGGCGGGAATGTCGTAGACGCCGTTGGTCACCGACGCGCCCCGCGCCAGCGGCACGAGGTGTAAAACCTGCGTACCAAGGTTTTGGATGTTGTGGGTCCGGACGGCGAGAAATTTTCCTTTGGCGTCGAGCGCGAGTTCGGTGACGCTGAGGAGATCTCGGCCGTAGGGATCGAAGAAAAACGCTTCGCTGCGTTCGCCGCGCCATTTCACCGGCCGGCCGATCTTCGCGAGCCGCCCAACATACGAGGACGTACTCGCGATAGATCAGATTTTTGGTGCCGAAGCCGCCGCCGACGTCGCGGCAGATCACGCGCACATGATTTCTCATCGACACCAAAGCAGCTGCACAGCGCGCGCTTCTGAATGAGGATGCCCTGGCCGCCGGCGCGCAATGTATAGCTGCCAGCTTTGTCGTCGTAGAGGCCGAGCGCGCTCGCAGGTTCGAGCGGCAATCCGGTGACGCGATTGTTGCGGATTTCCATGCGGGTGATATGCGCGGCGCGGGCGAATGCCGCTTCCACGCCCGCCTTGTCGCCGCGCTCGCCATCGGCAGAGATATTTCCTGGCGCCTCGTCCCAGATCCGCGGAGCGCCAGGCTTGAGCGCATCGGCGACGTCGACCACGGCGGGCAGCGGCTCGTAATCGATCACGACATGCTCCGCTGCCTCGACGGCGACGGCGCGTGTCTCGGCGACGACCAGCGCAACGCCTTCGCCCGCATGGCGAACTTTCTCGACCGCGAGCGGAAAATCGGGCGGCTGCACCACGGGCCCGCCGTCGAAATTGGTGATGGGTACGTCCCGCGGATTGGCCGTGTTGGGGATAGGCCCATGGCCGTCGGCGACATAGTCGCGCCCGGTCAAGACGGCGAGCACGCGGGGCATCGAGAGTGCAGCCGATGCGTCGATCGAGTGGATCAGCGCATGTGCGTGCGGTGAGCGCAATACAATCGCGTGCGCTTGGCCCGGCGCATTGATGTCATCGCTGAACTCACCGCGACCGGTCACGAGGCGCAAATCTTCCTTGCGCCGAACCGGATGGCCGATACCGTTCTTCATTTCCCGTCGCTCTTGAGCACATAGCGGCCGTCTTCGAGGCGGCCGAGGCGCTTTGCGGCATAGAGAGCATCAAGCTCGCGCACGATCTCGCGGCCATCTTTGCTGCCCAGTGCGCCCATCAGTTCCAAGAAGCTCGCCGGCCCGGACGTAAGGGCCTCCATGACCGACTTGCGCGCTTCGCCCTTTTTCAGTTCCGGCGGTTTCGGCACCGCGAACTCCAGCGCATTCGCTTTGCCGAAGGGAATCGTGCAGTCGAAGCCGAGTTTCGCGCCGGTGCGTGCGCCGCCGAGCGACGGATCGAGCGGCACCACGCGAAAACCGCTGCCGGTGATCAGATCGCGATCGGCCTGAAAACGCGTTGCCAACGCCCAATCGGCCTCTTCGTCGGAGAACACGTCGATATCGGGATCGAACGCGAACACGTGCTTGGCTTCGGCGTGTGAGCCGAAGATGGCGGCGATGGCGTTGCGGGCGTCGCCCGGCACCCGCTGCCGCAGCGAGACGCGCACGTTGTACATGCCGCCGCTCGACGGCGTCGCATAAACGGCGAGAGGTTCGCGCACCGACGCCATCAACGCCGCCCAGGCCGCGGACTCGGTTTTCATCGTGGTGAGTTGCGCCGTGTCGGTGCGTGCCAGCGCGCGGCCGCCGATGGTCACGGTCTGAAACAACGCATCCTCGCGATGCGTGATCGCGGTGACATGCAGCACCGGATTGCGTTTCACCACGCCGTAATAGCCGACATATTCGCCGTAGGGCCCTTCCGGCTCGACATGCCCGGCAGGATCGAGAAATCCCTCGATGACATATTCGGCGTCGGCCGGCACGAAAATATCGTTCGTGACACACTTCACGACCGGCACCGGCTGGCCGCGCACCGCGCCGACGACGTCAAGCTCATTCACCGATGGGAGCGCCACCATGGCTGCCAAAAAATCCGCCGGATGGGAGCCGATCGCGTAGGCGACCGGGACCGGTTCTTTGCGGGCGGCAGCATCGAGATAGATGGCGCGCATATCGCTCGGCGCGATCAGATCAATCCCGGCCTGCCGCGGTCCGCGCAGCATGATGCGGCGGCAACCCACATTGGTGAAACCGGTGCCGGGAAACAGCGCATAGTCGATGCTCGCGGAGATATAGGGCGCACCGTCCGCGCCATGCTGCAGGTGAACCGGCAGAGCGCAAAGGTCGGCGTCGTCGTCCTTGAGCACGACCTGTTGAACTGGCGCCTGCTGCGAAGAAACCTTGATCGGGGGCTGCAGATGGTTGAGGCGCCGACTGAGCGTGCCAAGGAGCGCTCTCTCGTCGGTGTCGAGCGCGAGCGCAAGCCGCTTGCGCGAGCCCATCACGTTGCCGGCGAGTTCGGCCTTCTCAGGTCCAGCCGCCTTGAACAGCACAGCGTGCGGATTGCCGTCGAGAACGCCGCCCACATCGACAAGGTCGATCGGCTCCTTGCGCACGTCGCATTCACCCAGATCGACAAGGCGTTCGACGAAATGGCGCAGCCGGAAGCGCTCGGTATCGATCGTGGGCATGGAATCCTCCCAGCGGCGGCGCATCGCAAGCGGAGCCGTCGCGATTTAGCAACGGCGGCGCGGGGGTGTAAATCCCGTTGCGCTCAAGCCTGCGGGCGACCAAGAATTGGGCCGTGAGGAGAAAAACGTCATGCATCCCGTGCTTCGGCTCTATGAAGATGTCCTGTCCAATAGTGGCGGAGCAGCCTTGCCGGCTCGCCCGCGGATGATTTTTGTTTCGCATGGCTCGATATCGGTCGCCGACCGCACGGTGCGTGACGACGAGGTGTGGAGCGGTGAAGGCGCGATCGCGTTCAGGGCCGGCGCGGAGGGCGCCACGCTCTGGCGCTGGGAGCTTGTTGCGGGCGATGCCGATGGCACGGCTTCCGGCTCGGGCGTCGCCTCGCGCGAGAAACTGTCGGCCCGCCTTGAGACCCTGCCCAAGGGTGCTCTGCTTTTGCGTGGCGACAGCGTCGCATTTCCGCCGGGCGGCTGCGCCTACCTGCACCGGCATCAAGGGCCGGGAATTCGCTGTTTGGTCGAGGGCGGCATCCGGATCGACACCCACGGACGCTCGATGTCGTATGGGCCGGGCGGTGCCTGGTACGAGAGTGGGCCTGACCCGGTGTTCGCCCAGGCCGCCGACCGGCCGACCCGGTTCGTCCGGGTTATGATCCTGCCGCAGGCGTATCTGGGCAAAAGCTCGGTCGAGTATCTCAACGAGGAAGACAAGGCCAAGCCGAAGTCGCAGCAATATAAGATTTACGCCGATCTGCCGATCGCGTTCGCGACGGTTTCGGCGTGACGCAGATCTTGACAAAGGTGAGGCTGGTGCCGCGGAAGGGATTCGAACCCCCGACCCACGCATTACGAATGCGTTGCTCTACCAGCTGAGCTACCGCGGCGCGCCTACAAAAGAGTGCCGTCCTAGTAATACCGGGCAAGCGTTAACGCAAGGCATGTGGCCGCCGCAATGCCGCTTGCGAGGGAGGCGTAGCCCGCATCCTTGCATCACCCGGACCAACGGCCTACGCTTCAATCAACAATAAAATATCAAACCGGGTCGCAAAAGCTTCGCGCAGCGCCGGGCCTGAAGTGGGAGGTCTCCATGTCAATCAAGACAACTTTGCTCGCCTCGGCCGCCGCTCTGTCGGCGCTCATGTTGCCGCCTTCGTCGCCGGTCCTCGCGCAGAACGCGGCGGCGCTGTCGGGTAACGTGACATCCGGCAAGGAGGGGGCGATGGAGGGCGTGGTCGTCAGCGCCAAGAAAGACGGCTCAACCATCACCGTCTCGGTGGTCAGCGACGACAAGGGCCACTTCAGCTTCCCGGCTTCCCGCCTCGATCCCGGTCATTACGCAGTCAGCATCCGTGCCGTCGGCTACGATCTCGACGGGCCCAAGGACGCCACCGTCACCGCGGGGCAAGAGGACAAGATTGACGTCAAGCTCAAGCCGACGCGCAATCTCACCGCGCAAATGACGAATGCCGAGTGGCTGATGAGCATGCCCGGCACCGACGACGAAAAGAGGTTCGTGCTCCAGTGCAACTCCTGCCACACGCTCGAGCGCATCGTGAAATCGACGCACGATGCCGCCGAGTTCACGCAGGTGTTTGCGCGCATGGGTCACTACTACCCGGGCAGCACGCCTTTGAAGCCGCAACCGCTCGCCGGCAATGCGGGCCGCAGTATCGGCAAAGGCCCGGAGGCGGCGAAGATTGCGGAATGGCTCGCCAGCATCAACTTGAGTCAGCAGGATACATGGAGCTGGCCGCTCAAGACGCTGCCGCGCCTCACCGGCAAATCCACGCATGTCATCATCACCGAATACGATTTGCCGAACAAGCTGATCGAGCCGCACGACGTCGTGCTCGATCACGAGGGTAATGTCTGGTACTCGGATTTCGGCCAGATGTTCATCGGCGAAATGGACCCGAAGACCGGGAAGGTCACCCAATATCCGATCCCGGTGACAAAGCCCGGCTTTTCGCTCGGCACGCTCGATCTGGAAATCGACAAGGATGATAATCCTTGGGTCGGCGTGATGTACCAGAGCGCAATCGCCAAGCTCGATCGCAAGACCGGCAAATTCGAAGAGTGGACGACGCCCAAGGAGTGGGACTCCGACGCCGGCCAGCTTGGCCATCTCGCGGTTCAGGGCACGCCGGCCGACGACAAGGTCTGGATCAAGAACTCCGCCGGCGGTCACATCTACCGGCTCGATCTCGCCACCAACAAGTTCGAGGATCTGGGTCCGCAGAAGGATCCGCGCACCGGCAAGCGCATCGGCACCTACGGCATCCATTCGGACGCCGAGAACAATCTTTATCTGCTCGATTTCTCGGCTGGCAACATCGTGAAGATCGACGCCAAGACCAAGGAGCCGACGGTCTATCTGACGCCGACGCCGAACTCGCATCCGCGCCGCGGCCGCGTTGACGACCAGGGTAGGCTGTGGTTCGCCGAGTATTTCGGTAACGCCATCGGCATGCTCGATCCCGAGACGGGGAAGATCCAGGAGTGGAAAGTGCCGACGCCGTGGTCGTCGCCCTATGACGCGATGGAGGACAAGAACGGCAATGCCTGGACCGCGTCGATGAACACCGATCGGGTCGCGCGGCTCGACATCAAGACCGGGCAGTACACCGAATATCCGCTGCCGCGTCCGACCAATATCCGCCGCGTCTATGTGGACGATTCGAAGAACCCGGGCACGCTATGGGTCGGCAGCAACCACGGCGCTTCGATCGTCAAGGTCGAACCGCTGGATTGAGCGGCGTCATTCATTTCCGCGCATGCGGATGATCCAGCGAATGCCAGAGGACAGGTGAGGCTTTGCGTCGAGCAAACGTATACTGGATCCTCCGCTTTCGCGGGACGAGTGAAGCCGTGGTTCGTCTCACTTCGCCTCAGCCTCGGCCCTGAGCTTGAAGCGCTGGATTTTTCCCGTCGCGGTCTTCGGCAGCTCGGTGCGAAATTCGATCCAGCGCGGATATTTGTAGACGGCGAGCTTTTGCCGGCATTCGTCCTGCAGCGTGAGCGCAAACGCGTCGCACGCCTTATCGGGCGATTTCAGCACCACGAACGCCTTCGGCTTGATCAGCTTATCGACGTCCGGCCAGCCGACGACGGCGGCTTCGAGAACGTCCGGATGGCTCTGCAGCACACCCTCGACTTCGAACGGCGAGACGTACATGCCGCTGACCTTGAGCATATCGTCGCGGCGGCCGCAGTAGACAAAATAGCCGTTCTCGTCCTCGACGTATTTGTCGCCGGAGCGGGTCCATTCGCCGAGAAATGTCGAGCGCGATTGCTCGCGATTGTTCCAGTACATCATTGCGCTGGTGGGGCCGCGCACTTGCAGCTCGCCCATCTCGCCGCGCGTATTGATCGTCTTGCCGTCGTCATCGACCAGACGGAGATCATAGCCCGGCACCGGCTTGCCGCTGGTGCCGTATTTCACGTCGCCGGGCCGGTTGCTGAGAAAGATGTGCAGCATCTCGGTCGAGCCCAGTCCGTCGAGGATGTCGACGCCGTAGCGTTCGCTCCAGCGCCGGCCGACGTCGAGCGGCAGCGCTTCGCCGGCAGAGACGCAGCACCGAAGTTTCAGCTCGGAACGCTGCGGTGCGGCAGGGCTCGCCAGAAAGCCGGCATAGAACGTCGGCACCGCAAAGAAGACTGTCACCTGATGCTTCTTCAACAGCTCGGCCACCGCATCCGGCGTCGGCCGCTGGGGCAGCAGGATCGTTGTCGCCCCCGCCGACATTGGGAAAGTGAGCGCGTTGCCGAGGCCGTACGCAAAGAACAGCTTCGCCACTGAAAAGCAGACGTCATTTTCAGTAATGCCGAGAATAGGCGCGGCATAAAGGTCGTCGGTGAGCTTGAGATCGGCGTGGGTATGGACCGCGGCCTTCGGCTTGCCGGTCGAGCCTGACGTGTAGAGCCAGAAACACATGTCGTCGCACGTGGTCGGCGCCGTCATCGGCTCCGCTTCGGCGGCCGCTATTAAGTCCTCAATGCGCGGCTCGCCGTATTGTTTGTCGCCCGAGATGATGACGTGGGTGAGGTCGCTCGGACGCGGAGATTGCCTTTTTGAATCTCGGCATCAGCTCGTCAGAAATGACGAGGAGCCGCGCCCGGCTGTCTTTGAGCATGAAACTGTAATCGTCTTCGGTCAAAAGCGTGTTGACCGGAACCGCAACGACACCGGCCTTGATGGCGCCGAGAAAAGCCGTCGGCCAGTCGATGGTGTCGGTGAGGCAGATCAGAACGCGCTCTTCGCGGCGGATACCGAGCGAGCGCAGCACGTGACCGAAACGATCGACGCGGTCGGCAAGTTGGGCGTACGTCCAGCTTCCGCGGTTGTCGATATAGGCGGCCTTGCCGGCGCGGCCGGCATCGAGATTGCGCTTGAGGATGTCGGCCGCGAAATTGTAGTCGCGCGGAATTGCGTCGGCGGGTGCGCTCGGCGCCAAGCCCGGCTGAGCGTTGTTCATTGTGGTGCGTCCTCCCAGGGCGCGGGGCATTGCCCACGCTCGGCTTGTTACAAACCATTATGCCGACGCAAAAAATCGGCGGCAATGCCGGCAGCAAACTGGCCCTGTCATTCCGGCGGAATTGCGCTATGACAGGGCGCTTTTGATGAACCGCCGGGAGCTTCGTCATGATCTTGAGCCGGGACCGAATCCTTACGACGCATGTCGGCAGCCTGCCGCGCAACGAGGCGCTCAGCGAGCTTCTGGTGCGCCGCGAGGCGGGCGAGAGCTACGATAAGGCGCACTTCGACGCCGAGATGGAAAAGGCGGTGCGCTACGTCGTGGCGAAGCAGAAGGAAGCCGGCATCGACGTCGGCAATGACGGGGAGCAGCAGCGCGTCGGTTTCCAGACCTACGTGCCGCAGCGGATGTCGGGTTTTGCCGGCGTGTCGAAGCGCCGGCGCGGACGCGAGTTCGAGGAATTCCCCGATCTGGTCCAATATCTGGCGCATCGCTTTCCGAGCGTGAGCAAACAACAAAACGCACCGGAGGCCCAGGCCGAATTGCACTATCACGACACCTCGGCGATCGAGGCTGAGATCGCGCGGTTCAAACGCATCGCGAGCGAAGGCCGTCCATTCGCCGAAGACTTTCATGACCGCGCCGTCGCCCGGCATTATCGCCTCGACGATGCTCAACGCCTTTTACGCCTCCCAGGAGGACTATCTCGCAGCCATTGCTCGCGAGATGAAAAACGAATACCAGGCCATTCACAAAGCCGGCTTGATCCTGCAGATCGATGCGCCCGATCTCGCCATGGATCGCACCATGTTCTATCGCGACCAGACCGACGCACAGTTCGCCAAGACCTGCGAAATGCACGTTGCGATGATCAACAAGGGGATCGAAGGCATTCCGCGCGATCGCGTTCGCCTGCATATTTGCTACGGAAACTGGGAAGGTCCGCACATTCACGACATCGCTCTCGACAAGATTTTGCCGGCGCTCTATCAGGCCAACGTCGGCGCGCTGTCGATCGAATTTTCCAATCCGCGGCATGCCCATGAATATGCGGCGCTCAAGCGCGTGCCGTTTCCGAAGGACATGATTTTGATCCCCGGCGTGGTCGAGACCACCAGCAATTTCGTCGAGCATCCGGAAGTGGTGGCGCGGCGCATCGAGGAAGCGGTCGCCGCCATCGGCGACCGCGAGCGCGTCATCGCCTCGACCGATTGCGGTTTCGGCACGTTTACGCGCCGCGAATGGGTCGTGGAGTCGGTGGTGTGGCTCAAGCTGAAGTCGATCCGCGAGGGTGCCGATATTGCCTCCAGCCGGCTGTGGGGCCGGAAGACCGCCGCCTGACGCAAACAAATTTGATCCAACCAGCATAGGAACGATGCCGTGATTGACCTCTACACCTGGACGACGCCGAACGGCCGCAAGGCCTCCATCGCCCTCGAAGAAATGGGCCTGCCCTACACCGCGCATGCGGTCGACATCAGCAAGGACGAGCAGTTCAAGCCGGAATTTCTGAAAATCAGTCCGAACAACCGCATTCCGGCGATCGTCGACCGCGACAACGGCATGAGCCTGATGGAGTCCGGCGCGATCCTGATTTATCTTGCCGACAAGTGCGGCAAGTTGCTGCCCAAATCCGGCGAGGCGCACTACCGCACCATCGAATGGCTGATGTGGCAGATGGGCGGCCCGGGTCCGATGTTCGGGCAGGTCCATCATTTCGTCAAATACAACAAGGGCAAGGCGCCCTATGCCGAAGAGCGCTATCTCAAGGAGGCGCATCGGCTTTACGGCGTGCTCGACAAGCGGCTCGCCGAGCACGAATATGTTGCCGACGACTATTCGATTGCCGACATTGCGATCTGGCCGTGGGTGTCGCGCTACGAATGGCAGACGGTCGATCTCAACCAGTACCCCAACGTGAAGCGCTGGTACGTCGCCATCGCCAAACGCCCGGCGACACAGAAGGGCTACAAGGTGCCGAAGGATGTCGGCGAGATCCCGATGCCGTGAGGCCCGGGCAAACAAATCCGCCTGCATCGGCTTGAGATGTGACTAGATGCCGACATCTGCCGCGCATCATCCTTCGAGGCTCGGCTGCGCCGGGACACGCTGTGGATTCTTTGACAAGGACGTAGCGATAGGAGGTCGCCATGGACGACATCACCCGCGATCCGACGACGATCCGCGCCGAGGACGTCAATCCGCGTTACAATTGGGGGCGCGCGCTCCCTGCGCTCGGCACCATGGGGGTCGATTTCGAGGAACGTGTCGATTACCGGCGGCTGCACCGCTACCGGCTCGGCCGCGTCAAGCAGGCGCTGGAAAACTCCGAGCTCGGTGCGCTGTTGGTCTTCGACGTCAACAACATCCGCTACGTCACCTCGACCAAGATCGGTGAATGGGAACGCGACAAGCTGTGCCGCTGGGCGCTCGTCACTCGCACCAGCAACGATCCGATCTTGTGGGATTTCGGCTCCGCTGCCGTGCACCACAAGCTCTACACGCCGTGGCTCAAGCCGGAGAATTGCAAGGCTGGCCTCATCGGTCTGCGCGGCACCGTCAACCCCGCGTTCGGTCTCATGGAGCGCCACGCCAAGGAGATCGCGTCGCTCATCAAGGAAGCCGGCTGCGACAAGATGCCGATCGGCGTCGATATCATCGAGCCGCCGATGATGTTCGAATTGCAGAAAGCAGGGCTCAATGTGCAGGACGGCCAGCAGGTGATGCTGGAGGCGCGCGAGGTCAAGAATATCGACGAGATCGCACTTCTCAATCGCGCTGCCGCCATGGTCGATGGCGCCTATCATCTTATTCATGAAGAATTGAAACCCGGCATCCGCGAGAACGACGTCGTCGCCAAGGTCAACGAGTTTCTCTATCGCCACGGCTCCGACGACGTCGAGGCGGTCAACGCCATTTCCGGCGAGCGCTGCAATCCGCATCCGCACAATTTCACAGATCGCATGCTGAGGCCCGGCGATCAGGCGTTCTTCGACATTCTGCAATCGTTCATGGGTTACCGCACCTGCTACTACCGCACCTTCAATGTCGGCCGCGCCACGCCGGTGCAGCACGACGCCTACAAGAAGGCCCGCGAATGGCTCGACCGAGCCATCGAGTTGATCCGGCCCGGCGTGATGACCGACGAAGTGTGCCAAGTGTGGCCGAAGGCGCAGGAATTCGGCTTTCCCGACGAGATGTCGGCGTTCGGCCTGCAATTTGGCCACGGCCTTGGCCTCGCCCTGCACGAGCGGCCGATCATCTCGCGGGTGGTCTCGCTTTCGCATCCGACCGAGATCAAGGAAGGTATGGTCTTTGCGCTCGAAACCTATTGCCCTGCGAAAGACGGCTTCTCAGCCGCGCGCATCGAGGAAGAAGTCGTCGTCACCAACAACGGCTGCCGCGTGATCACGCTGTTCCCGGCCGAAGAGTTACCGATCGCGAACCGGTACTAGTTCAGAAGTGCTATTGTGCTTACAAAGCATCATCGTTAGGCAAATCAAACCACTTTCCGCCCGCCGGACTGGGGATAGCACTATAGAGCGGCAGCGAAGCTTTGACCTACGGCGAAGCTTTCGCGTTCATGCCGCGCAGCGCCGCGAGGCGCAATTCCATCTCGTGCCTGAGATTGTATTGCGGATTGCCGAACGACTTGTTGCGCTCGGCGATGAAGTCGCGCTCGTCCTGGCGTAGCTGCGCGGCCGCCTTGCCGCTGCGGGTGGCCAGCGCCGCCCGGTAGGCTGCGTCGATCTCGCGGTCGAGCTGCGCCAGATCCGGGTCCGAGCAGATCGCTTTCTCTACCGCGAGGGTTGCGCTGTGGCAGGCGAAGGTCGGCAGCAGGCTGTCGGAGTTCACGGCGGTGCGCCGGTCGCGCTCCTGGCGCGCTTCGGCGAGATTCTCCGCGGCCAGGTCGAATTGCGGATTGATATTCAGTGCTTGTTCGTAATCGGCGATGGCGCGATCGAGATTGCCTTTCTTGCCGAAGGCGGCGCCGCGATTGTTGTAGGCGAGGTAAAATCCCGGATTGAGCGCGATGGCGCGGTCGTAATCGGCAATGGCGTGGTCGTAATCGCCCTTGAAATTGTAGGAGTCGCCGCGGTCGGTGAGGAAATTCGCGCGCGGGTCCAACCGGATTGCCTCGTTATAGTCGGCAATGGCGCGGTCGTAGTCGCCGTTGCCGGCCTCGGCCAGCCCGCGATTGTCATAAAATTCGGGAACCGCCGGATTGAGCCGGATCGCCTCGTCGTCATCGGCGATGGCGCGGTCGTTCTGGCCGAGCTTTCTGTAGACGGCGCCGCGATTGCTGTATGTCTGCGCCTTTTTCGGATCGAGCCGGAGTGCTTCGCCGTAATCCTTCAGCGCGGCCTGATAGTCCTTCTTGAAGTAGTAGGCGGCGCCGCGGTCCGAATAGGCCTGCGCATAGTCGGGCTTGAGCCGTATCGCTTCGCTGTAATCGGCAACGGCACGCTCGTACTGGCCGTTGAGGTTGAAGGCATTGCCGCGTGTATCGAACGCCTTGGGATCGTTGGGATCAAGCCGCACAGCCTCGTTGGCGTCGGTGAGCGCGCGGTCGAGCCGGCCCATGGTGCGGTAAGTGTTCGACCGCTCGCGGAATGCCCGCGCATTGGTCGGGTCGAGTGCGATGGCGCGATCGAGGTCGGTCAGCGCGGAGTCCGTCTCTTTAATGTACCAGTAGGTCGCTCCGCGATCGACCAGCGCGGCGGCAAGTGCCTGCGGTTGGTCCTTGAGCGTGTCGATCAGCGCGGTGCAGGCGGTGATACTTTGCTGCGGTGAATAAGCATCGTTTGACGCAGCGCAGATATCGGCGTTGGAACCGCCCTGCGCATGGGTCTGGCTTGCAGCCAAGGCTGTCAGCAAGCAGGCAGCGGCAAGCAGATTTGTGCGGCGCATGAAAGCTCCCGAATGAGCAACAGACAATCGGCGGCAAGCGTTGACCGCCTCCGGTAAGTCGCATCTGAGGCCGGAAAGGTTTTCGCCGATGAACACGGTCGAACCGGTCCGGCTCGCGATCGGGCGACTTTTCCAAGGGTAGCAAGAGCTTGACGCCGCTCGGAATTCCGGCGACATGCCTGTCGTCGATTTGATTGCGAGCGGAATGAGCATGGTTACCGCCGCGTTGCCCGAAACGGCCGTCGCCGAACATCTGGCGCGCAAGATTGGCGCGCTCGATGAATCGCACCTGCCGGGCGCGGTGCGGCGCAAGTGCGTGGAATTGCTGATCGACGTGGTCGGCCTCGCCGTCACGGCGCGTAACGAGGATTACGTACAGAGCGTGCTTTCCGCCTGTGACGATGACGGGCCGTGCACCGTGATCGGTCACGCTCGCACGCTGTCCGCCGCGGCCGCCGCTATCGTGAACGGCACCGCGATCCACGGCGAGGATTTCGACGACACGTTTGAGGGCGGCCCTGTCCATGCCGGCGCGGTGATCGTGCCGGCGGTGCTTGCGGCGTGCGAGCGATACCGTCTCGACGGCTCTGCCGCGCTCCTTGGCATCGCCGTCGGCGTCGAGACCATGTGCCGGCTGAGCCTCGTCGCGCCGACGCTCACCCACAAGGCGGGCTTTCATCCGACCGCGGTGTTCGGCGCCATGGGTGCCGCGGCTGGTGTCGGCGCGGCGCTCAACCTCACTGAGCGGCAAATGATCGACGCGCTCGGCACGGTCGGCTCGATGGCGAGCGGCATCATCGAATATTTGGCCGAGGGCTCATGGACGAAGCGGCTCCATGCCGGCTGGGCGGCGCAATCCGGCCTGCGCGCCGCGCTTTTGGGCCGCGCCGGGTTTCTGGGTCCGCGGACGGTGTTCGAAGGCGTACACGGATTCTTTCACGGCTTCGCCAACACGACGAAGGGCGATTACGATGCGCTCATCGGCGATTTCGGCACACGCTGGGTCACGGAGACGTTGGCGTTTAAGCCGTATCCGTGCGGGACCATGACGCATCCCTACATCGATTGCGCGCGGCGGCTCGCCGCCCGCGGCATCAAAGCGAACGACGTCGTCGAGATGGTATGCGAGGTCGGCGAAGGCACCGTGCATCGCTTGTGGGAGCCGCTCGCGGCGAAGCAGCGGCCGGCCAACGGTTATGCCGGCAAGTTTTCGACTCCCTATTGCATCGCCTCCGGTTTCGTGCGCGGTCATGTGGGGCTTGGCGACTTTTCCGATGCCGCGGTGAAAGATGTGGCGGTTATCGCGCTGGCGGCTAAGGTGCGCTATGCGATCGACCCGCAAAATCCCTATCCGAAGAACTTCACCGGCCACATTCGCGCCACGCTCCGTGACGGCTCCGTGATCGAGGAACGCCAGCCCTACATGCGCGGCGGAGCACAAGAGCCACTGACGCGCGCCGACATCGAAGAAAAGTTCGTGCTCAATGCGAGGCATGGCGGCTGGGGCGATGACCGCGCCGCTGCGGCCCTGAGGCTGATTGCCGCTCTGTTCGATGGGCCGGTAAATCTCGTGGCTTTGAGGGGCTAGCTCGGATGTAAATTCGTCGACATAAAATGCGTGAAACATCGATCGAAATGATCACGCCTAAATGAGGGAGAGGAAAACGTGACAGGCATAAAAAATAAGTCGGTCGCTACGGCCGGCGTGGCGCTTGCTGCCGCGCTGGTCACGACGCTTCTTGCGCTGCCGCCGGTCGCGCACGCGCAAGACGGCAAGACTTACGTGATGAAACTGAGCACCGCGACGATCAACGATACGCAGCACGAATGGATGAAGCGCTTTGCGGCGGCGGTGGAGAAGGATTCCGGCGGCCGCATCAAAGGCGAGATTTATCCGGCCAGTCAGCTCGGCTCCATTCCGCGTCAGATCGAGGGCACGCAGTTCGGATCGATCCAAGGCTGGGTCGGCCCGCCCGAATTTCTGGTTGGCGTCGATGAGCGCTATGAGGTGATCGATGCGCCCGGCCTGTACTCGACCCGGCTCCAGGCCGAGCGTGTGCTGAGCGACCCCGCGGTTCGGGACATGATGCTGGGATTAGGCGCCAATAAGGGGCTGATCGGCGCCGCAATCTTTCCCATCGGGCCGTCCTGGATCGATACCCGTAAGCCGGTTCATCGGCTTGCCGACTACAAGGGGTTGAAAATCCGCGTGCTGGCCTCGCGCTTTCAAGAAGAAATGATCCGGCGGCTGGACGCCTCGCCGGTGGCCATGACGCTCGCCGACGTTCTGCCGGCCCTGCAGCAAGGAACGATCGACGGCACGCTCACCACCATCACCCAATACACGACGCTGCATTACGTGGATGCGGCCAAATACGTCGTTGAAACCGACCAGCCGTTTGTGAACACCATCGCGGTCCTGAGCAAGAAATGGGTCGAATCTCTGCCCCCGGACCTGCAGAAGATCGTGCGCGATGACGCAGCCAAGACCGGCGCGGAAATTTTTCCCTTCGTGCATCAATTCTTCGACGCACAGATCAAGATCTGGACCAACTCTGGGAGGTCAGATCGCGAAGCTCCCGCCTGAGGACCAGGCTGCGCTGAACCAAAGGGCTTCCGGGATCGCCGAAGAGCTGTCGAAAGACAAGCCGGAGCTGAACAAGGCGGTCAAAGTCGTCGCGGCCTCGGCGGCGCGCAACAAATAAAAGTTGCAGCGTTGAATGCGAGGGAGGAGGCGACATGGTGACGATGATCGCCGCGCGGCTGCACGCCTATGGTTCGCCGATGACACTCGATCGGATCGACGTGCCGGAGCCGCGCGGGACAGACGTCTTGGTCGAGGTCAAAGCGTGCGGCGTCGTTCCGAATTTGGCGCGTGTGATCAGCAACTTCTTCGGCACACAGACGCCCGATCTGAAAGTCATGCCAGCGCTTCCCGCGATCTTTGGGCTCGATCCAGCCGGAACTGTCGCCAAGGTCGGCGATCAGGTGTTGGCGATTCGTCCGGGCGAGCGCGTCTACGTGAACCCGGCGCGATGCTGCGGCTCGTGCCGGATGTGCCGGAGCGGGCAGACGCTGGATTGCCCGAATTTCACGTTTCAGGGCTATTTCGGCCGGTCGCAGGACATCATGCGGGCTTACCCGTATGGCGGCCTGTCGCAATTCATCACGGCGCCGGCCACGGCTCTCGTCAGGCTGCCCGATAATGTGAGCTTTGAAGCCGCAGCCCGGTTCGGATATTTCGGTACCGCCTATGCGGCCATGCGGAAAATCGGAGTCGGTCCCGGTCAGTCGTTGCTGGTGAACGGCATCACCGGGCAGCTTGGTCTCTGTGCCGCACTGTTGGCGCTGGCGATGGGAGCAACAAAGATACTCGGCACCGGCCGCAATGCCTCGCTGCTCGAGCGGGTCAAAGCGCTGGCCCCGAAGCGCATCGAGGTTCTTGCAGTTCCAAATGCTCCGCCTCAAAGCGGCGTGCCGCATGCACAGCCTGATCCGCTGGTCGGTTGGGCGAAGGCCGCGACCAACGGCGATGGTGTCGATGGTGTCATCGACTGCCTGCCGCCGGGCGCGCCGGCGAGTGCGATGATGCGCGCGCTGTATTGTCTGCGCCGCGGCGGACGAGCCGTGAATGTCGGCGCTGTCATGGAGACGCTGCCGATCAATGCGTTCTGGCTGATGACCAATCGGATCGGGCTGCAGGGCTCGGTCTGGTTCACGACCGCTGAAGGTGAGGACATGGCGGCGATGGCCGGCGCCGGCACATTGGACCTTTCTGTGCTGGAACACCGTGTCTCGCCGTTGTCGAAGGTCAATGAAGCGCTTGCCGGAATGGACAATCGCGACGGCGGCTTCACCAACTTCGTCATCGATCCGACACGCGCTGAGTGACACACTCGCCGCTCTCACGGCGGGCTTGGCGGGCAGGTGAACGGACCGCCAAAACCTGCTAATTCGTTCGCCAGCGAAGCCAGGCGGGAAAAACACAAGAGGTCGCCATGTACGCCAATCTCGAACTCTTTATCGACGGCAAATGGCTCGACGGTAACGGCCGCAGTGGCGAGGACGTGATCAATCCGGTCACGGAAAAGCCCCTCGCACGTCTGCCGCACGCCAGTGCGGCCGATCTCGATCACGCACTCGAGGCCGCGAAGAAAGGCCTTTCGATTTGGCGAGCGATCTCGGCCTATGACCGCGCCAAGATCATGCGCAAGGCCGCCGATCTCATTCGCGAGCGTTACGACGCAATCTCGAAGGTCCTCGTGCTGGAACAGGGTAAGGTCTATCCCGAAGCGCGTGCCGAGGTGATCACGTCGGCCGATATCATCGAGTGGTACGCTGAGGAGGGACGCCGCGCCTACGGCCGCATTGTGCCGGGCAGGGGCAAGGGTCTGCGCCAGATCGTCCTGCAAGAGCCGGTCGGCATCGTCGCAGCGTTCACGCCGTGGAATTTCCCGACATTGACGCCGGCGCGCAAGATCGGCGGCGCGCTCGCGGCCGGCTGTTCGCTCATCCTGAAAGCGTCGGAGGAAACGCCGGGCGCCTGCGTCGAAATGGTACGCTGCTTCGCCGATGCCGGCCTTCCTGCCGGCGTGCTCAATCTGGTGTTCGGCGTGCCGTCAAAAATCTCGGAACACCTCATCGCCAAGGACGATGTCCGCAAAATCTCATTCACCGGCTCGATCCCGGTCGGCAAGCATCTTGCTGCGCTGGCCGCGAAGGGCATGAAGCGCGCCACCATGGAGCTTGGCGGTCATTCACCGGTCGTCGTGTTCGCCGACGCCGATCCGGAAAAATCGGCCGAAACAATTGCGGCGTTCAAATATCGCAACGCCGGCCAAGTGTGCATTTCGCCGACGCGCTTCTACGTGCAGGAGCCAGTCTATGATCGCTTCCTGGCCCGCTTCACCGAATACGCCAAGGCGATCAAGGTCGGCGATGGCCTCGAAAAAGGCATAACGATGGGGCCGATGGCGAATTCGCGCCGTATCGACACCATGGAAGCGTTTGTCAACGATGCCAAGGATCGCGGCGGCAAAATCCTCGCCGGCGGTAACCGCCGCGGCAATCAAGGCTTTTTCTTCGAGCCGACCGTGATCACCGAAGTGCTTGACGATTCAAAGATCATGACCGAGGAGCCGTTCGGGCCGATTGCGCCAGTGGTGACGTTCAAGAGCTTCGATGAAGTCGTAGAGCGCGCCAATTCGTTGCCTTACGGGCTTGCGGCTTACGCCTTCACCGGCTCGGCGCAGACCGCGAACCTGATTGGCGACGCATTGCAGTCGGGCATGGTTGGGGTGAACTCCATCAACATCTCGACGCCGGAGACGCCGTTCGGCGGCGTCAAGGAATCCGGCTACGGCAGCGAGGGCGGCATCGAGGGCCTTCAGGCCTATCTCAACACGAAATTCATCTCGCAGATGTAATCTGATTTGCAGGTCGTTCGTTTGGGCTATCGAGGCACTGACGCGATGATTTTCGCGAGCCGGCGTGCGTCGTTTTATTGATCGGAATCGCGCTTTAATGCGGGGTTTGCAGCGTGGATTACGGGGCAATTCTGTTTGATGTCGTTCTGTTTGTCCTGATCCTCGGATTTGTCTTTCGCAAACAATTGCGCGTGTGGATCGACCGCAGGCGTCAATCGGTCAAACAGGAAGCAGTTCAAGGCGAGATCATTCCGCCCGGACCGATTGAGCCGGAGGCGCTGACCGCCCGGCTCTATGAACTCGACAAGATATTTGGCCCTTTCGGCTCTAACGCGGCCCACGTCAGTGCGCTTTACGCGCAACCGCAATTCGTCGAAGCGGTCGGGCTTCTGGCCGCGCCGAACGCGCCGCTGGGCGTCGTCTTGCAATATGTCGAAGGCAACAGCTGGTCGCTCGCAAGCGCGGCGCTTGCGGCGCTGCGGAAGCGTTCCGATCGCGGAGAGGCCGTCGAACGCGTGCTCTTGCAATGCGAGCACTTTGCGCCATGGACCATATATTTCGCGCTGGAACTCTTGGCCGAAGCCGAACCGCGAGTGCCGGTCGGCGCCCCATTGGCCTGCGCCAAGGACTGGTGGATCGACAACCGATGGATGCCGAATATTTTTCGCGACTATCTCGCGCGCCGCGCGGACCAAGGTGATGTTGCGACATTCGGAGCCGCGCTCGCTGCGCGGAGTACATCGCCGCGCGATACGATCAGAAAATTCTTGCAGCGTGTCATGCACCCGTCTGCCGCGACGCTCATTGAGGAACTCGATGACCTGCGGCTGCCATCGACGCCGGCGACACCCAGCGTCGATCCTCTGGCATCGATAGGGCGCTTTTGGTCGGACCAACGTGGTCTCGACGTTCTTGTCGAACCGGACGGCTGGGGCAAAACTTTTGCGCTCGCCGAATTGACGCTGCGGCACGATCCGCCGCGTTCGCTGCTGGTGTCGGGCGAAGCAATGGTCGGAAAGTCGTCATTCCTGCGCCTGCTCGCCCGGCGCATAGCGCCGGACGAATGGAACGTATTCGAAGCGAGCGGCGCCGATCTGCAGGCCGATCAGATTTACATCGGCCAGCTCGAGGGTCGCATCCGTCTCGTCGTCGAAGAATTGGCGAAGCGACACAAAGTGATCTGGTACATCCCGGACATCGTTCAGGTGGCGATGAGCGGCCGGCACCATGGCCAGAGCGCGACCATGCTCGACCAGATCATTCCGGCGATCGCTGCCGGCCGGCTGGTGGTGTGGGCCGAGGCAACCCCGAAAGGCACAGCCCGGCTCGTGCAGCTCAAGCCCTCGCTTCGCGGGATTTTCGAAACGGTGACGCTCGATCCGTTGTCCGTTCCGGAGACTTTGATGCTTGCTCGTGGGCTGATCGGCGCAATGGCCGACCAAGCCGATATTCGTTTTCGATCGGATTGCGCCGAAGTGGCACTCGATTCCGCCGGCCAATACCTCGGAACGAGCGGTCTGCCGGGCTCGGCGCTTCTGATGCTCAAGCTCACAGCGGTGCGCGCCGAGACCGGCGACGAAGAGATAGCTCCGCGGCGAGTGCTGGAAACGCTGTCGCAGCTTTCGGGGCTGCCGGTTGCGATCCTCGATACCAAGGAGCAACTCGACCTCAAATCGATTCGCGATTTCTTCACCGCCCGCGTGATTGGCCAGGATGAAGCCGTCGAGTCCATGGTCGAGCGCATTGCGATGCTCAAAGCCGGCCTGAACGATCCCGGCAAACCGATTGGCGTGTTTCTGTTTGCAGGCCCCACCGGCACCGGCAAGACCGAACTCGCCAAAGCCGTTTCCGAATTTCTGTTCGGTTCGGTCGAGCGTTTGATCCGCTTGGACATGAGCGAATTCCAGACCCACGAGTTGATCAGCAAGATTCTCGGGCAGAGCTCGGCCGCCGCAGCGATCGACGCCGACTCCCTGATCAATCGCGTCCGCAAGCAACCGTTCTCCATTCTCCTTCTCGACGAATTCGAGAAATCTCATCCCATGATCTGGGATTTGTTCCTGCAGGCCTTCGACGAGGGACGGCTGACCGACGCGATGGGGCAAGTCGCCGATTTGCGGCATTGCCTGATTGTGCTGACATCGAACCTCGGCGCGACGGCCCATCGCAGCGCAGGACTGGGCTTTGCGCCGCAGGCAGACGTTTTCACCAAAGAACAAGTCATGCGCGCGATCAGCCAGACTTATCGGCCGGAGTTCCAGAACCGTCTCGACAAGGTCATCGTATTCCGGCCGCTCACGCGCGATCTGATGCGCGGCATTCTCAAAAAGGAGTTGATGGCACTCCTGGATCGGCGGGGTCTCAAAGACCGCTCCTGGGCGATCGAATGGGAACCGTCGGCGCTGGAATTCCTGCTGGAGAAAGGCTTTTCGCCGGAGATGGGTGCACGGCCACTGAAGCGGGCCATCGATCAGTATTTGGTCGCACCGCTTGCTTCCATCATCGTGGAAAAGCGCTTTCCGGAGGGCGAACAGTTCTTGTTCGTGCGCAGCGACGGTGAGGGTATTCAGGCGGAGTTCGTCGACCCTGACGCGGATGTCGCGGCCTTGGGCGAGCCGCATTCCACCGAGCCGGCGGAGCCGGCGTCATCACTGGCACTGGCGTCCGTCATTCTTGCGCCGCAGGGCACGCGCGCCGAGTTCCAGATGTTGCAAAACGAACTCGACGACATCGAACGGACGCTTGTCTCCGACGAATGGCTTGAACTCAAGCAAACGCTCACCGACGACATGTCGTCGGGCGATTTTTGGAACCGTCCGGATCGCTTCGCGACGCTCGCGCGTTTCGCCTTGATGGATCGGGTCAAGACCGCGGTTGAAACGGCAAATGGCCTGCGGCTGCGCCTCGTACGTCGCGCCCAGTCGCCGCACTCCTATTCACCCGAACTGAGCACTCGCCTTGCCCTGCAACTGCACTTGGTCCAGCAAGGAATCAAGGATGCGTTCGACAATGCACCCGTCGAACTCGCGCTCGTCGTCGAGCCGGTGTTCGATGGCGCGGGCGAGCGGCAAGCGACGATGGCTTGGTGCCGCAGATTGGCAGCAATGTATCGGGGCTGGGCCGACAAACGCCGCATGGCAATTTCTGAACTGCCGGGTCGGACTAAGGACAAGGAATCGCCGCTCCTCTTGGTGAGCGGTTTCGGCGCCTACCGCACGCTTTCGCCGGAGGCGGGCCTCCACGTGTTCGAACCGGACGACAATGCGACCGGGCGCGTGACGGCGCGGGTGCGGATCGCCGTTGTGCCTCTTGGCGATGTCCCCGCCGCCAAGGAGCGGGTCTTGGTCCTCAAAGCCATCGACGAAGCGGTGCGAACGAATTCGGTCGTGCGCCGCTATCGGGAAGAGCCGCCGCTGGTGCGCGACGCCGCAGGAAAATGGCGCACCGGCCGGCTCGATCTCGTGCTGGGCGGCGCGTTTGACTTACTGCAGGGCGTGGAAGAATAGGCGCCGTCTTTCTGTGTCGGTTGCCGGCCGACGTATTCATATCCTGAATTTACTGGCCGTCCTCTCCGTAGAGCGTGGCCAGCGTGTTCTTGACGGTCAAGGCGATGGGCACCGCAAGGATCACGCCGGGGACGCCGAGCACGACGGCGCCGGCGAGAAAGCAAAAGATGATGAGCACCGGATGCACGTGGGCTGCTCGCCCAAGCACGAGCGGTGCAACAATCTGGTCGATCGAAAGACGCAAGACCACCGCGTAGATCGTGAAAGCGACGATGCTCATGAAGCCGGTCGCGGTGTGCAGCGAAACCAGGCCCGCGATCACGGCTGCCGATGTCGACCCGATGATCGGTATGGTTTCGAGACTTCCCGTCAGCATGGCCAGCAAGACCGCGTGATCGATTCCGAGAATCGCGCCAAGGCCGACATAGGCCGCGACCATCGAATAGAGCACAATAACAAATATGCCGAGGAAATATCGCTTCAGCGCCGGATCGAGCTGCTTGCCAATGCGCGCGATCAATTCCCTTCGGCTCGGCGGCACCATCCAGAATAGCCCGCGCGCCACGGTTTGACCGCTCACAAGAAAATAGCAGAGCAGCACCGCGGTGAGAAATGTCCCCATCAAGGCGGCAAGGCTATAGCCGGCTATAATGGCGAGCTGATCGGTCTGACCGAACCAGTCCTGAATCCGCTCGAACATCGCATGGGCGATTTCGGCGGCATCCATGGTTTGACCAAATAACCGGATCGGCTGATTGCCGGTCGCTTGGCGTATGAGATTTTCAACGGTTCCCTGCAGGTCGGCGACTGTGCCTCGTGTTTCAGCGATGAGGTTGTGTCCGGCAAGAGCTACAACGAGGCCGGCGGTGCCGATCAGAACCAGGAACAGTAAGACCGCAAACAGCGTGCGCGGCAGCCGGGTGCGCTTGGCCGACCAATCCAATAGCGGGGCGCAGACGTAGGCAATGACGCCGGCGACGACGAAAGGCAGCAAGATGGGCCGCAGAACATAGAGAAAGAGCGCGATGCCCGCGATCGCAAGAACGAGCGCGCGCGTCTCGCCCGGGTCGCTCGATCCGGCTCCTCCGCTGCTCGCGGCCGGACTTGTCTCCTCGCTTGAGGATTCAGGAGGTTTCATGCGTGAAAATCCGATCGTTAGCGCTCATCCGCCCGTCGCTGAAGTGTCACGCGCCCGACGGCTCTTTGCCACGAGCCGAAAGCAACGGCCAACGATCAATTCATGATGACGACGCGGGTGTCGACGGGGGCGCGCTGGTACAAATCCGCGACATCGTCATCCACCAGCATGAAGCAGCCGAAGGAGGAATCTCGGCCTATCGCACTCGGCGTCTGGGTACCATGAATGCCGTACTCAATGTCGTTCAAATAGAGGGCGCGGGCACCAAGCCGGCTTTCAGGCCGGCGTTCATCGGCGCTCGCCGACACCGGCTGTGGCTCTGCACCGCTCGCGCTCGGCGGCCACGGCGGCCACATTTCCTTTCGCAAAATGCGGTGCATTCCGACGACGTTCTCACACGTGGAACCGATGCCGATACTGTATTGCAGCGCGACCGTGTTGGGCCGTACCTCATAGAGCGTGTGCTGCGATTTGACGATAATGAGCGTGCCAGGCGGATAGGTGCTGCGGTAATAGACCAGTTGTCGCCTGAGGATATAGGGAAGACCCGAACTTGCAGCATCGGTGGGCTTCCCGTTTGCCGCAGTGGCCGTCTTTTGTTTCTCCGGCTCCTGGCGCGCGACGGCTTTGGCGTCGCTGCCAGGACCACTGGCGCTAGCGGCAGCCGGCGGCGGCCGCGTGCCCGGTCGCGACATGTAGGCATAGGTGCCTGCTGCGATGAGCGCGAGAACGATAGCGCCGATGACGCCGGTAAGGGCGGGCGACGGCGGCCAACCCGATGGGCCCGGCGTCTTTACGGTCTTCTCCCCGGCTTCCAATGGCATGCGCGGCGTGCGGGACGGACTTTGCCGGCCGGCTGCAAGCGGCCTCGGCGATCCATTCTGCGGCTCTTGAGCCCCGCGGACCGCAGACCGGCGGATCTCGAATTCAACTTGCCGGATTGCCGCGTCCAGCGCCGTTGCTTCGGCCTTGATGTCGGCGTCGGACCACGGCGGATCGGCGGCGCGCAATTGCGCCTGCAGGGCCGATCGAGCGCGATCGTACAGCCCCTCGCGCGCGTCTCTCGTATTGCGATCGAG
This sequence comes from uncultured Alphaproteobacteria bacterium, assembly GCA_963759705.1. GTDB lineage: Bacteria > Pseudomonadota > Alphaproteobacteria > Rhizobiales > Xanthobacteraceae > BOG-931. The sequence continues at coordinate 3,267 of CAVXAK010000017.1, read as the reverse complement.
AGACGCAACGGCGCGAGAAAGAAGCGCGAAGTAGTCAGCCATCGTACTCCGTGCTCCGTCCAAAAATGCGACGCGCGATCATACTCAAGATACCTGAACCAAACAGATTCTCACCGAATCGGCGGCGCATAAAGGATGCCGCCGTTTGTCCAGAGGTTGTTGAGTCCGCGCGGAATCCCGAGCTTCGATTGGGTTCCGATATTTCGTTCGAAGACTTCGGCGTAGTTGCCGACGAGTCTGATGATGCGAGCGGCCCAGTCTTTGGTCAGACCCATCTGCTCGCCCGAATTGTCGTCGGTTCCGACCAGCCGCCTGACATTGGGCTTGTCCGAGGTCAGGGCTTGATCGAGATTCTTCGAGCTGACGCCGAGCTCCTCGGCGTTGATCATCGCGTAGTTCGCCCACTTGACGATACTGAACCATTGATCGTCGCCCTGGCGCACGGCGGGGCCGAGCGGTTCCTTTGAAATGACGTCAGGGAGGATGACCTGGTTGCCAGGGTCGGGGAGTTCGAGCCGACTGGCGTAGAGCTGGGAGGTGTCGGAGGTCAGCGCGCTGCATTGACCGGCTTCGTATGCCTTCAAGGCGTCGGCCGCACCCACGAATGACACCGCTTCGTATTTCAAGTTATTGGCGCCGAAATAATCTGCGAGGTTGAGCTCCGTCGTGGTGCCTTTTTGAACGCAGACCTTGGTGCCGCCCAGATCGAGGGCGGTTTCGGCCTTCAGCCCCGAGTGCACCATAAAGCCCTGCCCGTCGTAATACGTCACGCCGGCAAACATGAGATTGAGCGCGACCTCGCGCGACATTGTCCACGTCGTGTCGCGCGACAGCAGATCGATCTGACCGGACTTCAGGGCGTTAAACCGGTCCTGGGCCGCCAATGGAACGAATTCGACCTTATGCGCGTCGTTGAAAATCGCGGCGGCGACGGCGCGGCACAGATCGACATCGAAACCGCTCCAGTTTTTGTCGGCGTCGGGTGCAGAAAAGCCGTAGAGCCCTTCGCTGACACCGCAGACCAGATGACCGCGGTCCTTCACCGCATTCAAGGTTTGCGCAGAAGCCGCTTGAAGAAGAAAAGGCAGCCACGCCGCCAGGGCGAGCGTGCGGGCAAAACCTTTCATCGGCCTCTCCGTCCTTTTTTGCGCGAGCGATTTTTTCGCAGCGATATGATTTCAGCATCTACCGCGACGCGGCGCAATCTTGGCTGGATCCGGCACCGGGGCGACATTCGGCAACGCCACGGCGCTCGATTATTCTCTCACAAAATGAAGGTGTTACGATGGATGGACCCCGACGCCAAACTAAACCAGAGCCGGACGCCTTTTGCTGCGTTCCGAGCACGGCACATATCGTGGGGTGGCAGCGGCGGCATCCGCGCCATTGGCGCCCGTTCCGAGAAAGTTACGAGCCCGGGCCGCCCGGTCGACCGCTTGCCATTCCAGCGGGAACCGCAGACAATTACAAGCAGGTGGGGCGAGGCCGAGACTTGGAGTTGTCATGGACAACGCATTTCGGCGCGCGATGCACGCGATCGTTCTTTTGGCCGTTTCCGCGCTGGGGGCCGAGCCTTCCTCAATAGAGGAGCGAGCGGTTATACGACCATCCGACAGGGTCCAGCGCGAGATCGAGGTGAGCTTCCGCAACGATGAGGAAGCCCATGAACTGCTCGGTCTTATCAACGCTCAATTTCAGAGTGAGCCGATGAGCAGGCAGTGCTTCGATCTTCGGGTCGTTGATCGGGTCAAGCGGTGCGTCGAGATGCGGAAGCGGTTCCTGGGAAACCTTCCGCACGCTTGGCGCCCTGACGCTCGCGACACACTGACGTCCGACCCGATTTAGGGGACAAACGTCGGCTGACCGAGTTGCGGTCTTGCCGCTGACTGCGGTCCGACCCTCAATCAGTGGATCGTCAATTCCGCTCCGGCGGAAGCGGTGCGGCGCAGCATGCTAGTGCCGCCATCGGCTTGGCCAAAAAGCTCGTCATACGCCAGTGCTGGAATAGCGGAGCGCAGCGAGGCCAGAACCGGGGATAAACCTGTTCCCTTGATGTCTGCGCTTAGATGATCTTGACCTTTTGTGAGGTAGAATGACGGAACTTAGTGTCCCGATTCCGAAGTTCGCATCATTGCGCGGCATCCTCGTTTGCGAACTTCGGAATCGAAGGACACTAGCAACTTATTGATCTAGTGTGGCTTTGGTTCAGAAGTCCGCATCACGGGGTCGCGGCGAGAATGATGCGGACTTCTGAACCGCCACACTAGGCCGTAACGGGAGAAGCCGTATGACTGATCGCTTCATTGCAGCCTTTCTGGCGGTATGCCTATTTCTGATCGGTTCCTCGCCGCTTTTTGCCCAAGATGGTTCTCGCCTTCTCACCGGCGCCGAAAGGCGGGCGTATCACGCATGCCTGTACGCAGCCTTCATCACAGATTATTGCCAGTACAATGCCTGGGGCTCCTCCATAGCGGCTTATCGCGAATGTGTCCGCGCCCATGGGGTAACAAGATTCCTGGCGGGGCAACCTTATTGGGGACTGGGCATAAACGATGTTTGCCGGGCTTTCGTTCAGCGCGGTCTCTGAGAGGTTTCGGCCGATGAGATGCCGCCGCGTCGCCCGCCGTGCGCCTCGTATCGAGGCGCGCCGTAGGCCTTGGGCGCAAGATCGTCGAAGCAGATCGCGCGGTTGCTGTGGTCTTTGGCGACTGCCAGGTGGTCGTTAATTTTCTGGCACTCTTACCTGTGCCATCGTCTGTGCCAGCCTCGTCTGCCGGACCAGCGATTCCATCTTGCATTCGGCCCCGACGGATCGGTGTACTGAGGTTGCGGTGTGTTCCAGTTTGTAGGATTGGATACCGTCGGCGAGACGGATTGGGGAAGGCGGGTCCTCGGTCCGAACCGGGAGACGGAAAGTTCGGACCCCGCTGAGCACGGGCCGGCAAGAGAATTCCGACTATTGCCGCGGCGATGATCAGACCACGTCGCATCGGACCTGTCCTTCAACTTTTCATCTCAGAACGCCAGCTCCACGTCCTGAGCGTCAGAGACGCCAACTTTTTACGTGTCCGAGATCGGTTCTGTAATTCGCCGGCCCGCCAAACGCACCGGTAGGAGGGGTGCGCGGGGCAACCGCGCACGGTCCGATGTCCGTTCATCAGCACTGCCGTCACACCCGACGATGCGAGAATGCCGCCACGTCTCGCTGCCTTATTCGGCCAGCGACCTTGAAGTTCAGGCGAAATATATATTGATTTCAGCATAATT
>CAVXAK010000016.1:0-219540 GCA_963759705.1 uncultured Alphaproteobacteria bacterium | reverse complement strand
CGCGTCTCGATCGGGACTTGAAGAACCGGTTCGGCTCGCGCGACTACGCGGCCGAGGAACTGATCGCGGAGTTGGGCGCCGCTTTCCTCTGCGCGGAGTTCGGCTTTGACGGCGACGTTCGCAACGCCGGCTACATCGCCACGTGGATTGAGTTGCTGAGGGCTGACAAGCGGGCGTTCTTTACCGCCTGTAGCAAGGCCTCCAAGGCTGCGGACTATTTGCGGGGCTTGGCACTGGCCGAGCGGCCGGAAATTGCAGCGTGAGGGCGCCATGGCACGTGCAATCCTTACCTCAACAATGAAGCAACGCCCGCAGTACGAACCGCTCTACGACATTGATCCGCGGACCGGGGCCAGCATTGAGGTGTTCTACGCCGACCGTGTGCTCGCCAAGTCGTTTGGCACGCAGCCCTGGCTGGTTCTGGTGGAGTTGCCGGCAAGGCTGTCTGCCGGATGACCTCCCGACGGGCCCATTCGCTAACAGCTATCTTGCTTATCGCGATTTCGCGCCGCTCTGGATTTCGGGGCATTGACACCAGCAGCCAAGCGCGCCGTCATTCGAGGCTGGCTAGCGGCACGCCGTAGGTTTTCAAAAGCAGCCCTTTCATGACGTGCGAATGCCTCATCCTCCATTGTACCTACGGACACAGTGCGGACATGAGGTTTTCTTAGGCCGATGTCGACGAGGATAAGTGCTTGATTTTATTGGTGGGCGCACAAGGACTCGAACCTTGGACCCGCTGATTAAGAGTCAGCTGCTCGACTTGGGTGGTAATTTGGAGCGTTCATCGACCCAGTGCCCTGGAGACGAAGATCTAGCCTCTCGCGTAGAGAGCCAAAGGCGACTCGAACATATAGCTGCGAACGCGCAGCAGCACATCATCGTAGAAGTCTTTTATGCCATGCAGATGCCATGCAGATTATTTTATTCTGCATGGCATATTTCAGGTTGCGTCGGTTATGCCCGTAGATACTGAACTTTTGGCGCGCCCGAAGAAATTCGAGGTCGCGCCAGCCTCGAACCCATTAAGAGAGCCGTTGCGAACTGGCGCGCGCGATTTGACGTCCGTATCGCGCAGAGAAGTCCTAAAACGGACCCTCCGTCTGTGCTAAGCTCACACGCATAGCCGACAATAAAATAACCGAGCCGATCCCCATCCGGTCGAAGTGACCGTAAACGGCGTCAAGGTCACGGTGACATTGATGTTAAAGCCCGGCACCACTGTCTCCGTAGTTGAGAATGAGCAAGAGAGCGGAAAAAGATCAGCCACCTAACTAAAAGCGAATCTTATCAATCCACTTTTGAGAAGCGGGCACGGGACGGCCGACGCCGTATCCGGGCGGAAACGGTCTTTTTCTCATGACGAGCAATTCGTGACCAACATCGGTCAGCCACCTCGCCGCGGTGCCGGCCCTGCGCCCGGTGCAAGCATGGATACCTAGGGTTCAACTACCGAATGCCGCTGCACGGGTCAGTCAAATCATAACATCGAGCCGCTGCACAACGTCTGCCGGTTAATCTAGCCGGCATACAAATGGCTTAAGCGCAAACCCGGATAGCGGATGCGTTCAATCAGTTCTTTCAGCGCCTTCATGGGGAGCTGCATAGGGGCATACACCGAAAACGTGAAGCCCTGTTCGTGGCCGATTAACTCCGCTATTTCGGCGGCCGTGGCGCGCTTGTCTTTGAGGGCTTGCGCCACGTTCTTGCGGAATGAATGAAATGACGTGCGGGGAGCGGTAACGCCGCATGTTCTCCGATACACTGTAAATCGCTTGGCGAAATAATGATTGTACTTGCCATCAGGACCGCCCGGTTTCAGCGCTGGAAACAGTTGGCCGTCACGCGGTAGCGCCTGCACGTAATCGACGAAGCCGCAGCGTACTAATTCGCTATGTATCGGCACAATGCGCGTAGCCGCTTCCGTCTTGAGCCTTTGGCCCGTATTGTCGTCGCTCACATTGAACAACCATATACCTTCCTTGCGGTGCACGTCGCTGGCGCGCATCTGGCAAATCTCGTTTGACCGCATTCCGCTATACAGCCCGACCAATGGAATCCAAGCCATCGCATTTTCAAACGTGTACTTAGCCGGCCGGATGCGTTGTTCGGTCGGCATGTTGCGTAATAGTGGCGTGCTAAAGAGCTTTTTTAACTCGTCGGTCTGATAGGACCGCCATGAGCTATTGGTCTCTTCAAGCGTTCGCCCGGCGAAAGGATTGCGCCCTTCAAAGTGTCCATCTTTGTCCGCCAAGCTGAACACGCCAGAAAGAGCGTGAATGTATGAGTTGATGGTTCGGTTTGTGAGCCTGCCGGAACGATTGGCGCATTTTTCAACTAGCTTATTCAAAGGCAATTCTTGCGCGCCTTCAATGTGGTGCCAATCGGGGTCTAGTTTGCCGATTTGCTCAAGGAAATCGGTTGCCGTCAGCTTGTCGATTGCAGCAAGCGGGGCGTCGGTGGTGAAGCTTTTGAATAGACGGAACGCGGTTTCCCGTTGACGCTGCGTGTGAGCCGTCATTTTGCCGGCCTTCCGCTTGGCTTCAATGTATCGCGCCGCTGCTTCTGAAAAACGCATTCCGCCATCAGTGCGAATGCGCACGACCCTACGCGGCGGAACAACAATCGGCCGCAGCGTTCGGGGGTCAATGCCGTGTGCTCCGAGGAAGGTTGCCGTTGGTTCCGATGGCTTGCCTTCCAGGGCGCGCAAGCGCCCCTCCGCCGCTGCAATGAGTGCCCGCACTGCCGCTTGACCCATGAGCTGATAAGTCTTGCTGCCGGGCTCTAGCTGAACGCCAGTCCGCCGCTCGACGGCCTTCAATTCGTGGCCGATGGCGTCAAAGCTCATCAGGTCATCGATTTGCGTGTCTGGTTCACCTCGGTCTGGCGCAACGAGTCCCATATCCTCAAGGAAACTGTACAGGCCCTCGTTGAGGCTTTCGCGCTCTTCGTTGATGGATAACCGCCGCCTCTTGACGTCCACCTCCATGCGTTCCAGCGTTGATGTGAAAATCTCTCGCGCCTGCGAGTCGATTTCGGCAAGAGACAATGGCTCGCCGGTCTGCGCCCGTTGGAAAGTTTCGCGCCATTGCTTCACGAGCGGCCAGCGCCGGTCCTGAGCTTCCCCCAGCGACTGCGTTTTGAGGCTCACCACAATCTTGCTGAGCGGTCGGCCGGCGCTTCCGCTGCGCTGCGCTTCTTTACACGTCGTCGGGCGCCCCTCACTGACGAACTTGCGGCGGAGCGCTCGCGGTATCGCAGCGACAAAATACCAGCTTTGATGTCGTCGCTTGAGATATCGGGTATCGGCCATGCCAGTCCGCTGATGGTACAGTTTGATGGTACAGCCTCATGGCACAGAACCATCGAAAAAACAAAGGTGACTTAGGCATAATCCGCATTTCCGGTTGAGTAGAAAGTTGCCCCTACAGCGCCCACCATCGCGATCAACAACTGAAGGGTAATCATCTGAAAGCCCGCCCAGGTTTTTTCGCCCGAGATCGCTAGAACACCAATACGTCCACAATCTCCCGACTTCCGCGACGGCACGGCCTATCGCCGCGGCAATTATTTGGGTGGCGCCGGCAAGCGCGGCGGTCGGCGTCGACCGCTGTCGCCGATCTCATTTGTCCTACGAAGAAACAGCTGTTGGGATAAGGGTCGTCTTTCCCTTACTGAGCGGTCAACGCCCATTGGGCGCGATCGACAATCTGTTTCGGCGTTTCGTACAGCTCTGCAACCAGCCGCTGGACTGTCGCGCCGTCAACCGGATCGATGTCGAAGCGCGCCTTCTCGGCCTCCGCCAGAAGCTCCGGATCCTTGACGGCGGCGTCGAAGCCGCCGCGCAACGCTGCCACGATCTGCTCCGGCAGGCCCGGCGGCGCCAGGAACGGCCGCGCGAACTGGAGTCCGGCGAAGACAAAGCGCAGCACGCTCTTGTCCTCCGCCGACGACACCAGATCGCCGATCAGTGGCACATTCGGCAGGTCCGGGTGCTTCTTGACCGCGAATTGGACGAAGACGCTGATGTCCTTCTTCTCGATCCAGCGATTGTACTGATTGCGGATCGACGTCCAGTCGGTGCCGGCGACGCCCTGCAGCTCGCCCTTCTCCAGCGCCAGGTACATGTCGGCCGCGCCCTTGTAGCCGATGAGGATCTTGAATTTCGTGCCGAGAAGGTGGTTCATCAGATTGGTGTATTGGAAGGAGGTGGCGCCGACGCCGCTTGATCCCATCACAATCTGCTTGTTCTTCGCGTCTTCGATGGTTTTCACGCCGCTGGTGTTCCAGGCGATGCCGACCGAAGTGAAGCTCGCGATGCTGCCAAGCCAGTTGAAATCTTGGGCCTTGTACAAGACGCCTTTCTCGCCAAACAGCGCGTCGTATACTGTGGTGTGATGGATGATGGCGATCGCGGTGCCATCCTTCGGCGCGGCGTTATAAAGAAAATTCGCCAGCTTGCGACCGCCCGCTCCGGGCATATTCTCGACGATCACATTCGGATTGCCGGGCAGGTGGCGACCGATATTGCGTGCCATCAAGCGACCATAGGCATCATAGCCGCCGCCGGTCCGGTCGAGACGTAGATGACGATCGTCCGGCCCCTGAACATGTCGTCGTCGGCCTGCGCCAACGGCAAGATGGCAAAAAGGCCGGTGATCGTCGCGAGCATTGCAGTCAACGTGCCATGTCGCATCTTCGCTCTCCCTGATTCTCTTTTTTCTCTTTTTTCTCTTTTCTCTCTTTTCTCTTTTTTCTCTTTTCTCTCTTCTCATCGTCGTGGCGGCGGTAAACTCAGCATACCGTACTGCGGCCGACCTCACTTGGGCCCGGCCGCAACCGCACGGCCGCCCACTCTACCCTCAAATAGCCGCGTGCAGTTTCAGCAGTTCCGGGATCGTTTCCGGCGACCGGCGTCCGAAGCCGCATTCGGTCGCGATGCCAAAATCCGCGACGAACCGCTCGGCCATCGCGATGCGACGCCGAGTGCCCTCCACACCGTCCTGCAGATGGATGAGGCCGAGATAGAGCGCCGTCTCAGGCCGGCGCTCCAGCCGGGCCAGCGGCGCGAAATACGCTTCATCATCTCTCTCAATGGGCACTGGCAGGTGGATCCAGTGTAGCGGGCGCACGATCTTGTCGGCCACGCGATTATGGACCTCGACGCAATTTGCGGTGTCCTTCGGCTCCATCCAGTGCCGTCCGCCATAGCTGCCGTAGCAGAAGTGAAGGCCGAGTTGCGCGTTCGCCGGCACCGCTTCGACATGGCGCACCAACCGCTCGATCACGCCGGCCTTCACATCGGCAAACCAGGCTGGGCGCACGCCTTCCCACTGGCTCATCTCACACGGGATATCCCATTGAAGGGCAAGGTCGCCATGCGGAATCGCGGCGCAGAGGTCTGCCACGTCGGCGAACAGGCGGCGCGTGAGTGGCGCTTCGACAATCCCGTGATTCGACGGCACGATGTGACCATTCATCATCGCCGCGGCGGTGGGGAGTGAAACCTGGAAGCGCGTACCGGCCCTAATAATCCCATCATCGCGCAGATTGCGAAAGACGGCAAAGGACTTCTTCGCATATTCTGCGTGACCAAGCGGCTGGAAAACGATGTCGTCGGGCGCCACGCCGTCGCGAACCCGCAGCCGAGGCGGCGGCGGTGCCCCTTGCGCACGCGCCGGGCCGCCGCCCCAACGCCTTATCCCTTCGGTTTCCGAGGTGATCCTGCGGCCTGCCGCCTTCTCGGCCGGATCGAGCTCGAGCGCCGGGTTGGTCTCGAACACGGTTCGGTTCCAGTGGATCCATGACGACCGCGCGCCGGTTTCGCCATCCGGAATGCGGCGCACACGGTCGCCGATCGTGCCCGACACGGCGCGGAACACTTCGTCGGCCGATGTCAGACCGATGCTGCCGACAAGATGGATATCGCGCTTCGGCACGGCGGCATTCATTCGTGGTTCCGACCCTTCCACTTTTTTAATGATACGTCGATTTCAGTGTGCGACGGTCGCGCGAACACCCTAACTGAGAACAGCCCCCAGTTCTGGATTTCAAATCTAAGGACGGCGAAGTGATTTTGTCTGTTGAAGCAGAAACGAGTGCGCGGACGTGCGCAACGATACGCTTATGTCCACCAACGGGAGCTCAATGATGCTGCGAGCCTTAGGGGATCTCCTTTTGGGTAAACCAGTCGGTTGGCAGCTCGTGGCCGATGCCTTTCTCCTTGGCGCGCTTGTGAATAATTGCGCCGACTGCCGCGAATTGGTAGCCGAGGCCCAACGGATTAAGGAAGCAGGTCACCTGGCTGCTTGCGGCACGCCCGTGAGTTCTCATTGCGTCCCTCCTTCATATCGAGCAGGAGCTTGGGCAACGTCACCAGCCGCTTCCAGCCCACCTCCTCGGCGAGATTCTGCAGCTCACCGCCGGGCTCCTCGGGCACGTGCAAGCCGTGGCTTGTGATGAAGACGGGATCGCAATCTTCAATCAGCGTGGCCTTCACGTCGGCCCTGGCCACCACCGCGGGGCTGAACTCGCCCGGCTTGATGGTGGAAATGTGCATACCCTTCTCGACCCATTCGGGCTTCATGACCGGCACGATCGCATTTGTCGCGGCGAGCACGATATCGGCGCCGGCGCAGGCCTTGGCCGGATCGTCATAGACTTTGATCGTGAGGCCGACTGCCGGCGACATCTCGGCCGCGAACTCCTCACGCATCGCCGCTCTGGTGGAGTAGACGCGCATCTCCCTGACCTTGCGCACGCACATGATGGCGCGAGCCTGGCTGCGCGCCTGCCAGCCGGAACCGATGATGGTGACGACGCTCGAATCCTCGCGCGATAACGCTTTGGCACCGAGCGCGCTCGTTGCCGCAACGCGCATGGGTTGGATCATGCCGTCCGGGAAGATAGCGAGCGGTTCGCCGGTCGCTGTCGAGAACAGCAGCACCAGGCCGGTATAGCGGTCATTCGGCGCGGCCGGCACCTTCACGCGTCGCTTGACGTCGGAGATGGTTGGAAATGTCAGGATGTCGGAGTTGAGCCGGATCGCGCCGACACCAAGCTTGGGCACCACGCCGTCCATCGACTTCAGCGCATACATGCCACCGCTCGGGTTCGCACTCGGCGTGCAGATGTCGCTGCGGCGGCGGTATGCACCGCGTCCTTCCGCCAACTCGATGAAGGCATCTTCCAGGACGTCGATGCAGTCCTGCATCGGGACGAGTTCGGAGATTTGGGCATTGTTGAGGATCAATGTCATTTGCGCCATTCTCCGTCCGATTGTCATCACCTGAGTAGAGCCGTGATCGGCTTGATCACTCCGGAAAAATTCTAGCCGATTTCCGAGCCTCGATGTCTTTGGCGATAAGCGATGCCAAATCCCAAGCCGATCCAACTCTCGGCTCGACTTCGCCCGTCGGCAAACTCGCACCCATCTCGTGAGTTGTCAGACTTGCTTTTGATCTCGGCCTTGAGCCGCCGTCCAACTTCGCATCGAGATCGACATCTCCACTGAACGCCGCCCCTATAAAAACGATAACATCTGTAGATATAATCTCGTAATGCAATATTCTGATATTGGTATAATCAAATCGAATAGAGGTTTCCCATGCAGGACGAATTGCAGGTGCAGCGGCTCAAGCTGCGCGAGCTGCGCATCCTTCTGGTGGTCGCCCAGGCTGGGAGCATGGCGAAGGCCGCCAAGCAGCTTGCAATCTCTCAACCCGCCGTTTCACGGGCAATCGCCGACATGGAGCAAACCCTCGGGGTGCCTCTCTTCGACCGCAGTTCGCAGGGCATCGCACCAACGCAATACGGCCGTGCACTGCTCAAGCGCGGCGTTACCGTCTTCGACGAACTCAAGCAGGGTGTGCGCGACATCGCGTACCTATCCAACCCCGGGATCGGCGAATTGCATATTGGAAGCAGCACAAGCTTATCGGAGGGGATTGTTCTCGCTGTAATAAATCGCTTGTCGCGAATTTATCCGCGTATTGTCTTTCATGTCGTGTCCGGGGGTGCGCTGGCGCTTTATGAATTGTTGCGCGAGCGTCGCGTCGAGTTTGGAGTTGCACGGTTGCCGGGAATTGCCACCGAGGACGATATAAATAGGGAAACGCTATTTGAAGAGCCACTCGTTGTGGTGGCGAGCGCGGACAACCGATGGGCTCGGCGCCGCAAGATCAAGCTTGCCGAATTGATGAACGAGCCGTGGACATGGTCGGCGCCCGGAACCATGTTCGATACACTCGTTGTCGAAGCTTTTCGTGCAAGTGGACTAGAGCCTCCGCGAGCGACCGTCTACGCGGAGGCAATCAACATGCGAACAAGACTGGCCGCGACAGGCTCCTTTCTTGCGGTAGTCCCCGCCTCCATGCTGAGATTCTATTCGGAGCATGCCTCGATCAAGCTGTTGCCCGTCGAATTGCCGATGACGCAAAGTTCGATTGGGATCATCACGCTCAAGAATCGCACGCTGAGCCCGCTGGCGCAGCTTTTCATCGATTGTGCCCGAGAGGTTGCCAAGCCGTTGGCGAAGCGCCCGACAAAAATATCTGCCACAGCATTTCGCCCCGGCTGAGACCCTGCGATCAAATTGGAGAGGTTTGCAATGCCGCTACTGATCAACAACGACGTAACCGCGCGCGTGCTCGACATAGGAGAAGCCGTGTCGGCCATGGAGAGTGTGCTGCTGCAATACGCACAAGGCTACGCGACTTTTCAGCCGCGCACTGACCTGTGGTCTCCCACCGCCAAGAACGGAGATTTTTACCGATGGGGATCGCTGCTTGGCGCCATGGCGAACCCGCCGACGCTCGCGCCCCGTTTCAAATCCGACATCCTGTGCTGGACGGACTATGGCGGCGTTCAGACCGAGGAGTGGTTCTGCATGGAGCCCGGGCGCAAGTGCGGCTTCGTGATCTTGATCGACATGACCAACGGAGAGATCATCGGTCTTCTTAACGACGGAATACTGCAACACGTCCGCGTGGGCGCTACAGCCGGAGTTGGCGCTAAGTATCTGGCTCGTTCGGATGCCAGTGTCCTCGGCGTACTCGGATCGGGGGGCATGGCCCGAACGTACACGGAAGCGATTAACTCCGTCGCCTGTGAAGAACCCGTAAGGGCTTGATCGGGGATTTCGAATTTTCTGGCGAAGGGGGTTTTAGATTGCAAGTTTTCGGGGTCTGGAGCCTGGAAAGCTTGCGATTTCATTTTCAAGATTCCCTCGAATCGCCGCGCATGATTCCGTGGTCGCATCGGAGGGAACGATGCGGCCGCAGAAACCGAAGACGACGGGAGAAGGTGATCTGTTTCGCGCCAGGCTCGAGCAGATCATCAACATGAAGCACGAGCTGGTGCAGCTTGCTGGCAAGATCGACTGGGACTGGATCGATCGCGAGATCGCACCGCTCTACAGCGACAAGGGCCGGCCCGGGATCGCAACCCGGTTCGTCATCGGGCTGCTTCTGCTCAAGCATATCTACGATTTGTCCGACGAAGGGGTGTGCGAGCGCTGGGTCTTTGATCCGTATTTCCAGCACTTCACCGGCGAGGAGTTTTTCCAGCACGAGTTCGCGCACGAGCGCTCCGACCTGAGCCATTGGAGGAAGCGGCTCGGCAACAAGCTGGAACTTCTGCTGGCCGAGAGTTTAAGGGTCGCGCACGAGACCGGCGCATTGCGGACGCGCGACCTGAAGCGGGTGACGGTGGACACCACCGTGCAGCCCAAGGCCATCACCTTCCCAACCGATGCCAAGTTGCTGCATGCGGCGATCAAGGGGCTCAACCGGCTGACCCGCAGATGCGGGGTGCGGTTACGGCAATCGTATCTGCGCATTGCCAAGCGTGCAGCCATGATGGCTTCCCGCTATGCCCATGCCAAGCAGTTCAAGCGGCATCATCGGCAATTGCGCCTGCTGCGCAGCCGGCTCGGGCGGATCATCCGCGACATCCGCCGCAAGATCGCCGGACGGCCAGAACTCGCGGCCGTCTTCGAAGCGCCGCTCGCGCGCGCCGCGCAGATCCGATCGCAGCAGCAGCGGCAGCGCGGATGGAAGCTCTATTCCTTCCATGCCCCCGAGGTCGAATGCATCGGCAAGGGCAAGGCCAGCGCACCCTACGAGTTCGGCGTCAAAGCCTCGATTGTCACCACCAACGCCTGCGCCCGGTGGCCAGTTCGTGCTCCACGCCAAGGCCCTGCCGGGCAACCCTTATGACGGGCATACGCTCGGCAGCGTCATTGATGCCACCGAGAAGCTCACCGGCTGCGCCATCGAGCGCGCCTATGTCGACAAGGGATATCGCGGCCACGACACGGCCAATCCGCATCGCGTCTTCATCTCTGGTCAAAAGCGCGGCGTCTTCGGCGTCATCAAGCGCGAACTGCGACGTCGCTCGGCAATCGAACCCATCATCGGACACATGAAGATCGATGGCCACCTCGGCCGCTGCCATCTCAAAGGCCGCGACGGCGACGCCGCAAACGTCATCCTCACCGCCGTCGGCCACAATCTTCGCCGCGTTCTCTCCTGGCTGAGGGCTCTACTGCGCCTGATCCTGCTCGCTCTATGGCAGGCATTCGCCCCCATGCCCACAGTCAGATGGGCTTCTTAACGGCAGACTCCGTTCGAAAGCTGGAAGAGGTGAGGGTCTACAGCCCCACATCGGCAAATCGCGAGAAGTTTGCGGAAGAGATTTCTGAGAAGCTCGGTGTGCGCGTTGTGCCATGCGACACCGTGCAAGCGGCACTGACCGACGTTGACATGGTCGCGACCTGCACGGATTCCCGCGTCCCCGTCTACAAGTCCGAGATGATGCGGCTGCATCGCCCGGGCGCATTCCTGGTTCGTTGCCGCCCCGATGAGATGGACGATGCCACGTTTCAGGCCGTGGACAAGATATTTGTGAACGCTACGGAGGGTTACACCGATCTGATTATCGGCTCAGAGCAAGATCGCGCGCGCCGCCCGACCAACAAGGAGTATCGGCGACGCTATAACCCGACGACATATCCAAAACTTGCCAAGGTCATTTCACGTGAGGTCCCGGGCCGCGAAACGGATTCCGAGACGATCTTCTACCACAATACGTCGGCGGGCTTGCAGTTCGCCGCGGTCGGCAGGCTAGTCTATGAACGGGCGAAAGCAGCAGGTCTCGGGGTCAATATCCCAATAGATTGGTTCTTACAGGACATCCGAAACTAACAATCGCAGTCATTGTTCCAATCGGTCTTGCGCTGCCTGCATTATCGAACCGCCTCAGTTCCAAGGGCGATTGGGGGCGCTCCGGATTCAGCGGCATTTACTTCGGATCGGCGCCAGGTTCTCCTGACCAGTAATATTACCGTCCCGAACCATCGTGTACGGGAACTTGGTAACCGGGGATGTAATCAGCCATATTGATTCCTTGGAATCCCGGCACGGAGATCTCATCCGGATAGTTGCTCTTGCGCGTAGCATCGATGCCCATCTTGGTCACGAGGTGCGAGCCGGCGGCTGGATCGTAAGACGCGGGATCGAGCGGCGAGCCCTTCGCATAGGGCACCATGAAGATGTCGTGGTCTGCACGCACGCGCGTCGCAATGGCGTGAAGGACGTCAGTGTCACTCGTGATATCCACATCGTGATCAACTACGACGACGAATTTCAAAAATGGATCGGCGACGAACGCCGCCATGGCGGCAAGTTTGGCCTCTCCTTCGTTCATTTTTTCGATGGCGACGTAACACATGAACCGGAATCGGCCGGAGCGCGGCACCATGACTGAGCGCACGGTCGGGCAGCCAATCTTCACGGTCTCTTCGATGAACGGAATGCGAATCAATCCAGAGAGTAAGAGGTTATCGGCATGTCCAACGAAGGCATTCTGATAAAGCGGATCGCGCCGCTGGGTGATGGCTTTGATCTCAAGCACTGGGTTCATCCGCCGTGGACCGTAGGTCCCCGGGAACTCTCCGAATGGCGCCTCCGCACGTCGCTCCACCGGACGAATCTCGCATTCCAGTACGATTTCGGCATCGGCCGGCACATCGAGAGGAATGGTCTTGCACCTCACGAGCGGCACTGGGCGCTGAAGCATCCCGCCAGCAACGCGTATCTCGTCGGTATCCAACGTCGAAAAGCACAGCGACCCGATAAAGAAAGCGGGGTGATGACCGATTACGATGGCTATCGGACATGGCAACCCGCGCTTCTCGTACTTTTTCCAGATGATATTTCCATCAGAGGTCTCGGACAGCTGTACGCCGAGCAAGTTCCTCTCGTGCACCATGTGCCGATAAATGCCTACATTGTTGATGCCCGTTTCCGGATCGCGCATCACCGCGAGGCCGGCGGTAATGTACTTGCCGGCATCCTTCTCGTGATAGGTGCAGATCGGTAGCTCTTCGACGTTGACATCATCTCCGATACTTACGATTTCTTGCACCGGTCCGGACTTAACCACGACCGGGTCGATGGGATGTCCTTGGCGTGCCGCGCATTCCTCGACGAACTCCTTGACTCCGCCCTGTTCCATGCCGAGTGCCAAACGCAGCCGTTCAAAACTGGCGTGCATGTTGGCAACCAGCGGAATTGTCGAGCCCTTCACATTCTCGAATATGACAAGCGGAAAACGGCCGTCCCTCTCCAGCCGTTCGAGGATGCCGGAGACGCCGAATTTCGGATCGACTTCCTTAGTGATCCGGATGACGTGGCTCGGATGCTCAGCCTCTAGATATTTGATGAATCCGCGCAGGTCGGGTGTGTAAGCCGAATTGGATAGCGTGTTCATTCCTGCACTCTCTTCATTTAGCCGAGTCTGACATGCTAAGCGTTGAGCGAGACTTAGACTTTGCCGAGAGCTTTGAGGATCACCTCCGGCGTCATCGGCTGACAAGTCACGCGCGCGCCAAAAGGCCTCAGGGCGTCGTTGACTGCATTCATAACGACCGCGGGAGCTGCCCCGGTCCCCAACTCTCCCACGCCCTTTGCACCGAGTTCGGATGTCGTGGTTGGCGTTTCCACGTGGGCAACGTCGATGTCGGGCATTTCGGCCGCCATGGGCGTCAGGTAGTCGGCCAATGTCCCGTTCACGAGCTGTCCGGCATCGTCGTAGATGCAGTGCTCGAAAAGTGCGCCGCCAATTCCCTGAACGCACCCGCCGCGCACTTGCTCATCCGCCAATTGTGGATTGATGACCCGGCCACAATCTTCTACTACCCAATGTTTGAGAAGACGAATTAATCCGGTGTCGGGATCGACTTCGACATAGGCGCCTTGAATGCCATTCGTGAAAATATACAGATCGTCAACGAGGCGGAACCGGCGCGTGACCGACAGCACGGGTTGCACGCTGTTGGGCAACTCCCCGAGCTGGAAATGCCCGATGCGGCCGATCTCGGCAAGCGAGATTCCGCTTTGTTGTGGTGCCTGCGTCGACGACATGTCCGTCAAGGATATCGAGCGTCGAAGGAGCCGACTGCAGCAGAACGGCGGCAATAGAGAGGATCTCCGTCCGCAAATCGTGCGCGGCAAGAAACACCGCTTCTCCACCGACCGCTGTTGCGCGTGAGGCGTAGGTTCCTCCGCCGTAAGGCGTCGCCCCCGTGTCGCCAGAGATGATCCTCATCTGTCCCATCGGCACACCAAGAACGCTTGCGGCGATCTGCGCCATTACCGTTTCCACGCCCTGACCCTGTTCAGTCACACCGACCGCGCAGACAATTCCACCACCCGGATCGAGTTTGATTGTACATGCGTCCTGAGACGCGATCGGGGCGCCGCCAACGCCGTAATAGCCGTGAGGACCCGGTGCGGTGCCCTTGATGAAGGCCGCGATTTCGACGCCGCGATGAATTCCTTTCTTTCGGAGTTCCACCTGCTCATCGCGCAGGACTGCATAATTCATTCGCTCGACCAGCGTCTCGAGACAGCGTTGGTGCGACAAGTCCTTAACCCTAACGCCGGCCGCCGTGAGGAATTGTCCCGCTGGATGTTGAATAGGAGAAGCGGCGTTGCCCGCCTTGAGCCAATAGGCTCGGGGTGCTGATTCCACAAAGGAGAGCAACGCCATGAACCAAGCTACTACATCGACTGCCATCCCGACGAGAGCGCTGAAGCTCGAAGCCCTTTCGAATATTGCGGCGAGCTTCGAGTTGTTTGCTGGTTCGGCATGGAGGCGCTTGGCGAGATGATGGATCACGACGCACAATCGATCTGCGGGCCCCACCATGCGCGAGGCCATTTGCGGCGGGCGCATCAGTAGGAGAACGGGGCGAGATCGGCTTCCACGGCGGCAAGGTTGAGATCGAGCGGCCAAGCTTCGCGGCTTCGACGGGAAGGAACTGGCTGGCCAACTGGGAGGCCGCTGTTGCGCAGGACTGGCTCGGCAAATGGTTCATGAACCAGATGCTGATCAACGTCGCGACGCGTAATTTGCCCGATCGGTTCGTTTGCCCGAGGGAGACGTTCCGGCGCCGGCGGGGGCAGGTCTATCGAAATCGGCGGTCTCCCGCCGCTTCGTGGCGCTATCGGCGGCACGCATGAAGGAGTGGATGGCGTGCGATCTCTCCGGCCTGATTTGCTGGTGATCCAGATCGACGGCATTCACATGGACGACGATTTGATCCTGGTCGCGGCGATCGGTGTCGACGCGAAGGGCGACAAGCATCGCTCGGCCTCGCCGAGGGTGCGACGGAGAACGCCGCGACTGCGCAGGCGCTCATCGACAATCTCGTTGAGCGCGGGCTCGACCCGGCGGTACCGCGGCTCTTCATCATCGACGGTGCCAAGGCACTGTCCAAGGCGATCCGCCGAACCTTCGGCGCTGCCGCGGCGATCCAGCGCTGTCAGGTCCACAAGGCCCGCAACATCATGGAACGATTGCCCAAATCACTGCACGCCTCGGTTCGGCGTGTGTTGCGACAAGCATGGGAGATGGACGACGCCGACAAAGCCGAAAGGCTGATCCGTAACCTCGCACAACGTCTCGAACGAGACTGGTCCGGGGTCTCCAGCTCGATCCTGGAAGGTATCGACGAAATTCTGACCGTCACGCGGCTTCGTTTGCCAACGGAGCTACGGCGCTCACTCGCCTGTACCAACATCATCGAGAATATGATGGGCACGGTACGGCGCGTCTGCCGCAACGTGAAGCGATGGCGCTCGGCATCGATGGCGATGCGCTGGACCGCAGCCGCAATGCAGGAAGCCGCCAAAGGCTTCCGACGACTTGAAGGCGTACAAGCAACTTCCCGTGTTACGTGCTGCTCTCGAAGCTCACCAAAACAAAAACTCACGTGGCGTTCTTGCTCGCCAAGCCAACGCCGCGTAACTTGAAACTCGGCACCGACCGCTTCTCAATGTTCAACAAACGGCGGGACATCCCCCCGCCGTGATGTTGGGGTAAGAATCGTCTGGCATGATATTGCGGCGCCGGATTTCGATCGGATCGAGTCCTGTGGCTTCGGCCGCCAGGTCCACCAGAGCTTCGCCCACCGTGTTGCCAATCGGATGGCCCACCGCGCGATATTGTGATGTCGGCACCTTGTTGAGATAGACCACAGTTGCTTTCGCGCGATAGTGCTTGTGCTTGTATGGTCCGCCGGTGATGTTGAGAATCTGATTCGCCTCGAACACGCTGGTGCGCGGATACTGCGAATAGGCTCCGGCACCGGAGAGAACGTCAATATCAAGAGCTTGAATTTCTCCTGCCTTGCTCACCGCCATGCGCGCTGAGATGAGGTTCTCGCGGGCATGGATGTCCGACACGAAGGACTCAAGCCGATCGACGATGTACTTCACCGGCCGCCCGAGCAACATTGCCGCGGCGGTTGCTGCGATCTCGTCCCCGTATGTGTAAATCTTCAGCCCAAACGAACCACCCACGTCGGGAGCAACAACCCGGACGTTGTGCTCGGGCACGCCGAGCGTGCGTGCGAAGACGGTTTGGATCATGTGCGGGACTTGGCTGCTGGTGTAGATGGTCAGCCGTTGCGTGTGCCTGTCATAGTCTGCCACGAGCGCACGCGGTTCCAGGCTCACTGCGGTGTGCCGTCCGAAACTGAACGTCTGCTTCACAATGATGTCGGCGGATTCGAACGACGCATCGACGCCTCCGGAATCGATCGTCTTGCGGAACGCGAGATTGTCGCCAAGGTCAGGGTGAAGTACCGGCGTATTCGGATCAAGCGCGGTGACCTTATCGGTAACCGCCGGCAGCTCCTGCCACTCGATCTCGACCAACTCCGCCGCATCTTCCGCGAGCGCGCGCGTTCGCGCGACCAGCATGACCACCGGCTCGCCGTGCCAACACGCCCGGTCCACCGCCAGCGGATATTGCGGAGCCGACTTCATTCCGGGGAAGCAAGTCAGCGTGCCGACCCAGGGTCCAGTGCACAGCTTGGCGATTTCCGCCCCGGTCATCACCTTGACCACGCCCGGCGCACGCTCGGCAGCCGTGGTATCGATATTCACGATCTTCGCGTGCGCAAAGGGACTGCGAACGAAGGCGGCGTGAAGCATGCGCGGAAGGGAAATGTCGTCGGTATATGTCCCGCGCCCAGCGACCGCACGCCGCGCAGCCACGCGCGAGAGCGACCGGCCAACATAGCTGTTTGGCCGGCCGAGGGGGATCAAACGGGCTTTGGCATCCATGTTTCTGTGTTCCCCTGCGGCTTCTTTTTCGGCCTGAAGAAGTGGCTAACCTTATCGGTCTTGTCCGGCTATCGTCCGAGGCGCTGGTTCAGCGTCGCCTCTACCGCATCGACGATCGCGTGATAGCCCGTGCAGCGGCAGTAATTGCCCGATAGGAACGTTCGGATTTCGTCTCGGGTCATCGGCTCTGCCCGCTTCAAAAGCTCGGCCGCGGTGACCAGCATTCCCGGCGTGCAGTAGCCGCACTGCAATGCATTGCGTTCTACGAACTTCGCCTGCAGGTCGGCGATCTCATCGGAATCCGTGAGGCCCTCGATCGTGACGACCTCGGCGCCGTCGGCCTGCACGGCCAGCATTAAGCAGCCGCGGACGACGGCACCATCGACGCGTACCGAGCAGGCGCCACAGACGCCATGCTCGCACCCGAGATGCGATCCGGTGAGGCCGAGTTCGGTGCGCAGAAAGTCGACGAGATGTTGCCTGACCGGAATGGTATGCGTGACACGCTCGCCATTCACCGTCATGGTAACCTGAAGCATGTCCTCGTGGTTCATAGCAGCTTCGCCCGTTCCGCCGCTTTGTCGAGCGCCCGTTGTGTCAGCACGCGCTGAAGATGAAGCTTCGTCGCAGAACTACCGAACGTGTTGTCGATCGGATCAAGGTCGTAGGCCAAGGCTGCCCATGTCGCCTCCCTGCTTGCCTCCGACCAAGGCTTGCCCTTGATCGCGGCCATTGCGCGCGTTGCCAGTACGGGTCTGACCTCACTACCAAAATAAACGAGGCGCACATCGCTCACCACGTCGCGTTCGATGCGAGCACAACACGCCAAGCCGACTATAGCGAAATCACCCTGTCGCCGGCTAAACTCCATGAACACCGACACATAGTCCCGCTTCTGCTTTGGAATGAGAGCTTCCACTAGGAGCTCGTCGTCTGCCCGTGCGGTCTCGTAGAGGCCTCTGAAGAAATCGTCCGCCGCGATGGTCCGACGGCCCCGTATGCTTTCAACGACCAGGTTCGCTTCGAGCGCAAGGACACAAGCTGGCATCTCCGCCGACGGATCGGCGAGAGCAACGCTGCCGCCGAACGTTCCGCGGTTGCGAACGGCGACATGCGCGACGTGCGGCATAGCTTCAGCAATCAGGGGAAGGTGTTGTTCAATGATCCGCGAGTTCATGACGTCGACATGCCGCGTAAGCGCGCCGATGCGTATGACGCCGTCACGGATAGAGATGCCATTAATTGCGTCGATCCGGTTGATATCGATGAGCACCTTAGGCCGCGACAAGCGCATATTGAGGGTCGGCATCAAACTTTGACCACCGGCGAGTACACGCGCATCGTCACCGTATTCTGCGAGCAGTCGGACCGCCTGTTCGAGCCTCTCTGGCCGAACATAATTGAACCTCGGAGCCTTCACACTTCCTCCGCGTTCTCGCGCTGTGTGCGTGGTAATGTGAACTTTGCCACTCGGAACTTGCGCGGGCAAGAGCTTCCCGCGATTAGAGAACGGACCTCTCGATGTTACAGCGAAAACGCCACAAGCGGTTTGAATGAACTCCGCTCATTTTCAGAGCATGGTTGAAATCCAATCATTTGAAATCTAATCCATCACGACACCGCGTTCGAAGCAGAATGAAAATCACAACGCCAAGCGCGTGATCAGCTCGGGCGTGTTCTTGCAGGGGACCCGCGGTCGCGTACGACGTGTTGTTTGATGTCCGTTCCCAGTCGCTCGAAAAATCTAATCGACGATCGCGACTGCCCGGGTCCAACTGGCGGAGGCGGCGGCGACCTTAACCGGAAAGCAACAAATCATGAAGCCCCTTGCCGGCAGCACTTCAAGATTGTGTAGCTTTTCGAGATGACAGTAGCCGATCTCGCGACCAGCTTTGTGGCCCTCCCAGATCAGGCTTGCGTCGCCGGTTTCGGCATAACGCTTGGCCGTGTACGCGAACGGCGCATCCCAGCTCCAGGCGTCGGTGCCGGTAACCCGCACGCCTCGTTCGAGGAGATAAAGCGTCGCCTCGCGCCCAAGGCCGCAGCCGGTATTGACATAGTCGTCCTGGCCGTAGGTCGAACCCGCGCGCGTGTTGACCAGCACGATCTCGAGCGGCGCCAAGCGATGACCGATGCGCTCCAATTCACTTTCGACGTCGCGGGCGGTTGCGACGTAACCGTCGGGGAAGCAGCGGAAGTCCAGCTTCATGCCGGGCTGGAAGCACCATTCAAGCGGCACCTCGTCGATGGCGATAGCGCGCTTGCCGCCGTCCATGGTGGAGGCGTAGTGCCAGGGTGCGTCCAGATGAGTGCCACTGTGGGTGGACAGCCGCACTCGTTCAAACGCCCAGCCTTCGCCATTCGGCAGGTCGGTCTCCTCCAGGCCGGGGAAGAACTTGACGAGATCGGCAGCTGTCTCGTGGTGGGTCGAATATTCGATTTTGGGACGGCCAGCGGGATCGGGCGGCCCGCCATTCTCCAGCCGAACCGACAGGTCGATGATTTGGCGCGGCATCGCTTTCGCCCTTTTTGTAATCCGGCCAGAATGGCCGTGACGGATCGCATATTATCCAAGTTTTGCTTAGGCAAAATCCGTCGATTGCCATGTTGGACATACGCGGCTGGCATTCGGAGCAAAGCATCTTGCTGCGCTGTCCTTGCGAATGCTACGGAGGACCTCGCACGCATCAATGCGTGACAGACTTCGCGCTAAACGACCCGAACGTATAACGAATACGGGAAGTCTCGTGCCTCAGAAAATTACCACGGGGTTTCGTGCGCTGATCGAGGCCGCCGAGCGCGAGATCGAAACACTGTCAGTCGAGGACGCCCTTGCTCTTCATGGTCGCGATGACGTGGTCTTTGTCGATATTCGCGACATCCGCGAGCTGAATCGCGAAGGGCGCATACCCGGCGCGTTTCATTGCCCGCGCGGCATGCTCGAATTCTGGATTGATCCCGAGAGCCCGTACCACAAGCCGGTTTTTGGCGAAGACAAGCGCTTCTTGTTCTTTTGCGCCGGCGGCTGGCGTTCCGCGCTCGCCGCGCAGACCGCGCACCGGATGGGATTGAATCCCGTCGCGCATATCAAGGGCGGATTTGGCGCTTGGAGGAAGGCCAACGGCCCCATCGAACTGCAGGCGGATGAGTCAAAGTCTGCTTAGGTACGCGAGCACAATCGAGGCGAACGCGATGACATCCGCGATTCTCACGTTGCTGAGCGCTGAGTTGATCAGGCGAAATTACGCGTCCGGATTTTGGCGGGACGAGACGATCTACGCGGTGGCCGAAATGCACGCGCGGCGGGCACCAGACCGGATCGCTATCCGCGACGCCAATCGGGCCCTCACCTACGGCGAATTGATCGAAGCTTCGAATGTGTTGGCGGGGGATCTCACGCGGCGCGGTGTCCGGCCCGGCCAGCGCGTACTTACGTGGGTGCCTGACCGCATTGAGTCCGTCCTGGCGCTGCTCGCCTGTTCGCGCCAGGGCTTCGTCTTCTGCCCCTCGCCACACCGCAACCACACTGTCAACGACGTCGTAAGCCTACTGGAGCGGACCCGCTGCGCCGCATTCCTCTATCAAAGCGGATTCGGCGCCGACGGCCTCCGGCACGACATCGCATCCGAACTGACCGGCATACCCTGGCTGCGTCAAGTCTATCCGCTCCATCCATCCGGCGCAGAGCCTTCCGCGCTGCTTGCCGGCCGCGAAGCACGCGCAACTGTGACGACCAAGGCCAAGACCGATCCAAATACCGTTGTGTATCTCGCCTTCACCTCGGGATCGACCGGCCTCCCGAAAGGCGTCATGCACAGCGACAACACATTACTCGCAACGGCGCGCGCTATCGTAGCCGACTGGGATCTCGATGATGAGACGATCACCTATTCGCTCAGCCCGCTCAGTCACAACCTTGGGCTCGGCACGCTCGTCACTTCGCTCGTTTGCGGCGGCGAATTCGTCATCCACGATCTGCCGCGTGGACGAAGCGTAATCGACCGCCTCGCCGCGACCAATACGACCTATTTGGTCGGCGTGCCTACTCATGCCATCGACGTCGTCGACGAATTGCGCCAGCGAGGCGGCAAGGGCATGGAACGCGTCAGAGGATTTCGCATCTCCGGCGCCGCCGTGCCGGGGTCGGTCGTTGCCGAACTGCTGCAATTCAACGTGGTGCCGCAGTGTGGCTACGGGATGACCGAAACCTGCGCGCACCAGTACACGCTGCCAACCGACGACCCCCGGCTAATCATCGAAACATCGGGCAAGGCCTGCGCCAGCTACGACCTGAGGATCTGGGACGCAGACGATCGCGACCGCGAGCTGGCGCGCGGACAGATTGGCGAACTCGGCGGCCGCGGCGCGAGCCTCATGCTTGGCTATTTTGGCGATCAGACGAGCACTGAAAACTGTTTCAACACGCAGGGCTTCTTCATGACCGGCGATCTCGGCTGGCTCGACGAAAATGGCTATCTGCGCATCACCGGACGCAAGAAGGACGTGATCATTCGCGGCGGCCACAATGTCAGTCCGGCGCGGATTGAGGATCTCGTCATGCAGCACGGTGCGATCGAGCGGGCGGCGGCGATTCCTGTGGCCGACGCCCGGGTCGGAGAGAAAATCTGCCTTGCGGTGATGTTCCGCGCCGGCCACAGCGCGAGCACGCAGCAAATCCTCGATCACCTCGACCGCGCGGGCCTAACAAAATACGAGATGCCAGAATATTTCCTCGAGCTGCCAGATATTCCGCTCATGCCAAACGGCAAGATTCAGAAGCTCGACATCGTGAAATGGGTGCTTGACGGCACAGTAAAGCCGGCGCCGGTCCAACGCCGGCAGGGCGGGTGACGCATGCGTGCGGTCGTCGTGCGTGAATTCGGTGCACTGGAGAATGCCCGTATCAGCGATGTGCCGGAGCCGGTGCTCGCGGCCGACGATATTCTCGTCGAGATTCGCGCTACCGCCGTGAATTTCGTCGACACGCTGATGGTCGGCGGCACCTATCAAGCCCTGCCTTCCCTGCCCTTCATTCCCGGTAAATTGCCGGCCGGCATCGTGAGAGCCGTCGGTGCCGGGGTTTTGACCTGCATGGCCGGCGATCGGGTGATGGCGCTTGTGGAGTACGGCGGCTTCGCCGAGCTTGTCCTGGTGAAGTCGCAGTTCTGCATACCATTGCCTGCCTCGGTTTCGTTCACCGATGCGGCGTCGATGTCGTCAGTGTTCGATACTGCGTGGTTTGCATTGCACGAGCGCGCCCGCTTGCAGCCGGCCGAAACAGTGCTGGTGATCGGCGCAACGGGCGGCGTCGGCTTGGCGGCACTGCAGCTTGCAAGGGCGCACGGCGCGAAGGCGCTTGCCGGTATCACCAGTCCGTCCAAAGCGGACCTCGTAAACGAAGCGGGTGCAAATGCCGTCGTCGACCTCGCTCGCCCCGGACTGCATGACAGTTTGCGCGAGCAGGTCCACGCGGCGACCGGCGGCCGCGGCGCCGACGTTGTCCTCGACATGCTCGGCGGAGACATGTTCGATGCCGGAATCCGAGCACTCGCCTGGCGCGGACGTCTTGTCGTTATCGGATTTGCCGCCGGCCGCATCGCGACACTCAAAACCAATTATCTACTACTTAAGAACATTGCCGTGAGCGGTCTGCAGATCAGCAATTATCGGCAATGGGCCCCGCGTGAGACGGCGGCGTGCTGGGTGGAATTGTTCAGGCTATACGAAAGCGGCGGCATCCAGCCCTTGCCCACGACAGTGTGGCCAATCGAGCACGCAGCCGAAGCGCTTCGTGCATTGCGCGAGCGATCCGTGCGCGGACGCATCGTGTTGTCGCAAAGCTGAAATCCGGCACTCCTGTCCTTCCCGAACATCAAATCCTCCGTCGGAGACGAGTGCGAGCGCGGGCGTAAATGCCGTTCTCATCCGGAACGAAGGCGTATGGAGCGTACCGCGGTCGTAGGCAGCATTCCAATGTGATAGCGCGCTCATCGAGCAATCGCAAAAAGCAGTGGCTCTTTGCTGCGCGCCCATTGGTTAAATTACAAAATCGGCGACATCGCGCGCCCTGTCCGCGCGTTGGAGGAAATGGACGACGTCAGGGACGAACAGCAACGGCGCTCGCGCGTACCGCGGCAGCGCCGGGGAAGTCGGCAGCTTCGATGACGAATTCGATGTCGTTATCGTCGATCGATCAGGCGACATCACCCTTGAAGTTGGTGTTGTGTTTCGGGAACCACACGTGCCCCTTGAGCATGTAGTTCCAGTACATCAGCGGAAGGCCGGTCACCTTGATCCACCAGCCGACCCAGTGCTCCTTGGCGGGGTTCAACGGCAGTGTCGGCGTCACCTTCCCACCGTAGATGAACTCCGCGAGAATGGTCTTGCCCCTGGCCGTCGTCAGCGGACAGGACGCGTAGCCGTCATAACCGCCCTCCACCGCCGTCTTTCCCATCATGTGGAGTACGTTGCCGGCGACGACCGGCGCTTGCTTGCGCACTGCCGCGGCAGTCTTCGAATTCGGCGACGACGCCACGTCGCCGAGCGAGAACACGTTGGGATAGCGCACGTGCTGCATTGAGTTCTGGTTGACCTCGACCCACCCCGCGGCATTCGCGAGCGGGCTCGACTTGATCTCCTCGGGCGGGCTTTGCGGCGGCGAAACGTGCAGCATATCGAATGGCACGGTCACGCGCTCACCCTTGTTCTGGTCGCCCACTTTCTCGAACGTTGCCGTTTTTGCCGCTCCGTCGACCGCTACAAGGTTATGCTGGTAATGGACGTTGACGCCATATCGTGCCGCGATCTTTACGAGTTCGCGGGCGAAAAACGGAACGCCGAAAATAACCGGCGCATGGACGTAGTAATCCAGGCTGCAATTTTTGAGTACGCCCTGATGCTGCAGACGGTCGGCCGTGAGATAGACGATCTTCTGCGGCGCGCCCGGGCACTTGAACGGCAGCGGCGGCTGGGTGAACACAGCACGGCTGCCGGCCTTCAGCTTTTGCAGGCAGTCCCAGGTGTAGGTGACGTGCGCGGGCGAGTAGTTGCTGCATACGCCATTCTTGCCGAGGGTCTCCGCCAAGCCCGCGACTTTGCCCCAGTCAAACTTCACGCCAGTGCAGACCACGAGATAGTCATAGGTCAAAGCATCGCCGTTCTTGAGACGAACCGTGTTCTTCTCGGGCTCGAACGTCTGGGCGGCGTCTTGAATCCAACGAACGCCAATGGGGATCAAACTTTCTTCCGCCCGTCGCGTGCGCGCCAGCGGATAGACGCCGGCGCCGACGAGTGTGAACGCCGGCTGATAATAATGGTCCGGCGACGGCTCGACGATTGCAATATCGGCATCGGGCGCGCGGCGCTTCAGGATTGCCGCCACAGTGATACCGGCGGTGCCTCCACCGACGATGAGAACCTGATGGTGTGTTGGGCCCGGCATCGTTCCTACCTCTATTTGGTTATTCATTACGGATCACTGCGGCGGTGTCCTAAACGAACCTCTCGCCCAGGGTCGAGGCACTCCTGCGAAGCAGTATTCCTCAGATCCTACGGACATTCAGAATGGAGCTTTTTGGCGACGCCAGCAATGCAAATCGGGTGCGATTACAGCTTCGCACAGGGCCCAAACCGACCATCCTTGGTTACAAAACGCGCCAATACTCCGTGCCGACGCGCTACGATTTCGGCAGTTTTGTGCGGGGTAAGCGATTTTGCCCAGATTAGCCGCTTGTCAGCCAATCGATAGCACAGCAGGGTGCATTTTCGGACGAGAAGCGTTGCGTGGAGCGCATTGTCGCGCAGGAGTGCGGACGCTAGGGTGTCTCATAACGAGGCCCGATACTCGACGAATGGGAGGGACGAATAGGATGAAGACGCTATTCGATAAAGTGTGGGACAACCACATCGTCGCCCAGGAGGAAGACGAAACACTCCTGTATGTTGATCGTTGCCTGATCCACGAAGGATCCCGGCACACATTCGATACTTTGCATGAAAGAGGCTTGCCGGTAGCGCATCCCGACAAGGTATTTGCTTTTTCCGATCATTACATACCGACCGATACTCAAGCGCGGGCACGCGGCATTGCCAGCATTCCCGACGCAGAAATTCGCAATATGGTCGAGCTTTTGATCAAAAACACGGATGAATACGGGATTTCCAGGTTCGGTTGGGGCGACGATCGGCAGGGTATCCTCCATGTCGCCGGCCCCGAACTTGGCCTCAGCCAGCCGGGCATCGTGCTGGTGGGTGCGGACTCGCACACATCGACGCATGGGGCTTTTGGTAATTTATCGTTCGGTATCGGCGCATCTGAAACAACTCACGTAGTGGCAACGCAAACGATCTGGCAGCGCCGGCCCGGGACCATGAGAGTCATGATCAATGGACGGCTTGGTTTCGGCGTAACCGCGAAAGACATCATATTGGCGATCATCGCCAAGATCGGAATCGGCGGCGCGATCGGATATGCGATCGAATATGCGGGCCCCACCATCGCGCGGATGTCGATGAATGAGCGGATGACGATCTGCAACATGTCCATTGAAGCCGGCGGCAGGGCCGGCATGACCGCGCCCGACGACACCACCTATGAATTTCTGGCGAATCGTCCCTTTGCGCCGAAAGGAAGGGCTTGGGAAAGTGCGCTGAAGTTTTGGCGGACCTTGCCATCCGATGATGGTGCAACATTCGGCAAGAACGTCGATCTTGACGCCGCCGCCGTGAGCCCGATGGTAACGTGGGGAACCAACCCCGAGCAGGCCTTGCCGATCACGGAACGTGTTCCTGATCCGGAGCAACAAGACGATCTCGAGCGCCGCACCGAATTCAGCAAAGCGCTGGCGTATATGGACCTGCGTCCGGGGATGCCGTTGACCGAAATAGCAGTCGATCGAGTCTTCATTGGTTCCTGCACCAACAGCCGCATCGACGACATTCGCGCCGCCGCGGCGATCGCAAAGCTCGGCCGCGCCGTTGTTCCTGCTTGGGTCGTTCCCGGTTCGGAGAGCGTCAAGCGCCAGGCCGAAGCCGAAGGCCTTGATCGCATCTTCACCGATGCCGGTTTCGAATGGCGATCTGCGGGCTGCTCACTCTGCACCGCACTCAACGGGGATCAGCTCAAACCTGGCGAGCGATGCGGATCCACGTCAAATCGCAATTTCCAGGGACGCCAAGGACCGGGAGGTCGCACCCATTTAATGAGTCCCGCAATGGCAGCCGCAGCGGCGTTGCGTGGCCACCTCGTCGACGTGCGCGAATTTGACGTGAGGAACTAACCATGGAGCCGTTCTCGATATTATCCGGAATTGCCGTTCCGCTTAATGAAACGAACCTCGATACCAATCAGCTGTGTCCGACCCGCTTCAACAAGGTACCGCGCGGTCCGCGCTTTGCGCAGATCCTTCTGCATGATCGGCGCTTCAATGCGAACGGGTCCGAGAAAGCCGATTACATCCTCAATCAGGAGCCATATCGCCACGCCGTTATCGCTGTCGCCGGCCGCAATTTTGGCGTCGGCTCATCGCGCGAAACCGCGGTTTTCGGTCTCATCGGGTTCGGCATTCGCTGTGTCATTGCGCCGAACTTCGGCGATATTTTCTTCAACAACAGCCTCAAGAACGGATTGCTGCCGGTGCGGTTACCGGCCGCTAACGTGGAGAATTTGATGCGGCAGCTGCTGGCCCAGCGCGGCGCAAAAATGACGGTTGATCTGCCAAATCAAACCGTCACCGGCCCCGATGGCCAGATCGATCGTTTTGAGGTCGAACGCCTCAGCAAGCACCGACTTCTTCGGGGCTTGGACGAAATTGCACACACCCAAGAATACGCCGATACGATCAGACGTTTCGAAGAAAACAATAGGAAAACGTTCCCCTGGCTAAATACCTGAAGGCTCGTGCCTGCCGCTCGGCCGCTAAAGCTTGTTTAAGAGCTCCTTATAGCGATCGAGAATGGCATAGGCGGCCTTGATCTGCGCCAGCGACTTTTCCGGGCCGAGCCAGTCGGCGCTGATGCCTTGTTTGTTTGCTTTGGCAACGTATTCCGGGTCTGCCAGCACTTTCTTGTAAGTATCAAACAGTTTTGCCCGCCGCTCCGGATATTTTTCGCGCAGAGCGGCATGAGCGATCAGGGCCCGCATTGAACTCGGCACGAAATCAACCGTAATGCCGTCGGGCTTGAGCACCTCATTGACCGTCGGCACATCCGGAATGAGCGACGCACGAGTGCCGTAAAGCACGGCGACCGGCCGCATCAGGCTGAGCATGGTGACGCTGCCTTCAAGCGAGACCATGGCAAAATCCAATTGATTGCCGGCAACAGCAGTGCGCAACGGGGCGCTGGATTTATAGGTTACCAGGCGAACCGTGGAGAGCGGCAGCTTCAGCGAATCGAGCATGATTCCGAAATTGAAATATTCGCCGGAATCCCGCACCACGCCGCAGCTCAATTGTCCCGGCTTTGCCTTTATGGCGTCGACCAGCTCCCTGTAGGATTTCATCGAACTGCCGGACGGAACGAATATTGCCGTTTTGTCAGTCCACTGAATATTGAAGATATCGAAATCCTCTAGCTTGTATCCGGCATGAAACTTATTGATGTCGACATACCAATAGGGCGACGGCCCGGAAACAAGCAGCGTATTGCCGTCATGCGGCTGCCCGAGAAAATATTTCGTCCCGATGACCATGGCTCCGCCCGGCTTGTCGATGACGTTGACCGGAACGCCGAGTTCGTGACTGAGCGGCGGGGTCAGACTGCGGGCCATGAGATCGAAACCGCCGCCCGCGGTGGTGCTGACGACAATGGAGATTGGCTCCGTTGGCCACGGCTCGGCAGCGAATGATCTTGCCGATGAGAGTTTGCCTGCAGATGCAGCGGCTGAGAGCAACAGCAGTGAGCGCCGGGTCATCGATCCGGCGCCATGGCTGCCGGCTTTTTTAGCCGAGCTGTTCGGAAGTTTCGTTATGCGACGCATGCCGTTTCCTCACATGGACGTGATTGACTTATAGGTTTTTTGTTTGCCCCTTATTGCACTACGGCGGTAACCTCTCTTGTTTTCAGCCAGCGCCACCATTGCATGAGCGGCCGGCTGAACAGCGATAACAACAACAATGCGAGCAGAATCAGCGCGATCGGGCGCCCCAGAAAATAGCTGATCTGGCCGCCGCCGCTAATCTGATAGGTCTGCAGCAGATTGGCTTCCACTTTGCCGCCCAGAATGAGCCCGACCACACAGGCCGGGACGGAGTAATCATGCCGTTGCATGAGCCAGCCGACGAAGCCGAAGACTACCATCGCAATCGGCCCAACCATGTTTCCCGAGTAGCTATACGAGCCGAAGGTCGCCAGAACCAGGATGAGCGGGATGAGGACGCGTATTGGGATGCGAATGATATTGGCCATGAGCCCGATCAACCCGAGGCCGAGCACCAGCATCACTGCGCCCTGAACAAAATTGTTGAGAATGATCGCGTAGACGACGTCTTTTGACTGTTCGAGGAATTGCGGTCCGCCGGTCACGTCGTGCAGCGACAGTGCGGCAAGCATCACGGCCGACGAGGCGCCGCCTGGGATACCGAGCGCGAGCAGGGTCGCCATTGATCCGGCTTCGGAACTGGCATTGCCGGCCTCTGCGGCAATTACGCCTTTGGGATTGCCCTTGCCGAAGGTCTCGGGATGCTTGTCGCCACGCCTGGTTTCCGCATAGGACACAAGATTGCACACTGCGGCGCCGACGCCGGGCAGTCCACCGATAGTCGCGCCGATGACGAGACCGCGCAGGATCACGATAGGGTGGCGCAGTGCCTCCATCATGCCGCGGGCAATCTCGCGCACGTTGACATGACGCAGATCGGACCGTTGCACGAGGTAGCTGGTGCCGGCCAGATTGAACAGTTCGCTCGCCGCGAACAGGCCGATCATTGCGGAGACGACCGGGACGCCATCAAGCAATTCCGGTACGTCAAATGTTCCGCGGATCACGTCTCGCGGACTGAGCCCAATCGTGGCGATCAATATTCCGACAAAGCCGGAGAGAAGGCTTCGCGACATGTAGCGGCCACGCAGTACTGCGATCAACGTAAGTCCCCAAAGCATGAGCAGCAGCATTTCGACCGGGCCGAGCCTAAGCACGGCGTGAGAAATCACTCCGATGCCGAGAAACAGGATCACGTAGGCGCCCATGTGCCCGATGGTCGAAGCCGCAAGCGCAAGGCCGAGAGCGAGATTGTGCTCGCCCCGTTGCGTCATGGGATAGCCGTCGAACGAGGTCGCCACCGCAGCGGGCGAACCCGGCACGCCCATCAGGATTGCGGGGATCGCAACGCCGAAAGCCGCGCCGGTGTAGATCGCCGTCATGAAAATCAGAGCCGACAGCAAGCTCATCCAAAGCGTGGCCGGGAGAACAATCGCCAGAATCAATGCGGAGGAAACGCCAGGTATTGCGCCGCCGATCATCCCGAGAGCGATGCCAGGGATAATGAGCAGCCAGGCGGTATACGATCCTGCCAGGATGTGGATGGCTGATTGCAGGGCCTGCCAATCGATCAAAGAGCTCTCCATAGCAAACGCGCGATTCCCATCGGAATCGGAAATGTCAGCAACGTCATCGCCGCTATGCTGATGGCCGCCGAAATGCTGAGCGCCAATGACAGCATGAAGATCACGCGGCGTTCACCGAGCAGCCACAGGGTCGCGACGATGAAGATCAGCGAAGCGACGTCCAAACCGAGATAGGGCATGGCAGCGACGAACAAACCAAACAATCCCATCAGCAGTGCGATGGTCCTGCGAGAGCCAGCCCGAAATCGCGACGGAGCAGCGTCCAGAAGGTAACTCATTGTGATGGGCCCCGGATGTTTTCGGTGCTCCGCCGCGTCCGAGGATTTCGTTCGCTCCGATATAGAACAGAAGAATCAATGCCGCGGCGCCCACGGGACCGATAAGAATAAGATTGCTGAGGGTCGGCGAAGCGACAGTGGCATCCCTCAGGTACCACGTCAGGAATCCCAACATTATTCCCAGAAAAAATACGTGTTCCCAATCCGTGACGTGCCGTCGCTCCCTTGGCATACTCCCGCCCCGCCTGGTGTCGGGCTTTGTTGTGGCCCGATTGCCGATGTCAGAATGCTATCGCTTCAGGCGGCGAGGTCAATCGGCTCAACCTGCTTGACAATTTTGCCGTGCATCGAGCTTGCAGCAGTTGTTCCGGCTGGCAAACTGCGATACTCGGATGTGGCGGCGAGCGAAACGATGCGTCGCGATACTTCCCGAATCTCCGTAAGGCGCTGCGGACTCGAGACCGCGACGATTTGATCTTTCCAGCCTTGTAACGAGGCACCGCGGAAAGCGTTGGCCCGACGTCAACATTGCATTGAGGCAAGTGCCGCCGCGCCTGCGGCTGGCCGACGGCGACCGAGCGCCCGTCGAAGCTGGCGCGCGAAGAAAATGCCCCTGGGTTAAATTGCCAAGAAGCTGAGCCGCAGCGAGAGCGCGAACGCCAAAAGGCATTCAGCCTCGGCCTCTCGCTGGATCCCGGAGCCAATTGCGCGTCAAATACGTCGCAACCTCAAGCCCCACCACTCACGCGCATGGGGTTTTTTGTTTGAGAGGCTGTTAGGCAGGAGCCGTTTTTGACTCGCTGCCACCAATCAACAGATCTCTACTTAATCCCAGCAGCTGTATGAGGTCGACAGTATTCAATTCGAGCACTTCTTGCGCCGATGGTTGGACCCAGGGCGTTCGCACCAAGGTGTGTCCACGGGCGGAGTTGCACCTTTTCTTTTTGCAGTGCAACATGTGACGGTACGGAGAGCAAGATGTATCGAATTTTACAGCGTTGGCCATTCGCTGTCGTAGTGGCCGTTCTCGCATTGGTTGGCGGTTTGTCCTCGGTACACGCCGAGAAGATGCGGCTGGCGGAAGCCGGTCCCGCAGACATAAAAAAGCTGATCGATTTGGTCGCCTTTGAGCATGCCAAAGCGCGTGGTGTCGATTACGAGGTGACATTCTTGAAGTCGGACGACGTCGCAAGCCAGGCGATCCTCAGCAATCAAGTCGATATCGTCGTCAGCTCTCTCGCCTATGCGGCAATTCAGGCGATCGGCGCCCCGTACCTTCATTTCATGCAACTGCGCCCTATCATGTACTATCCGGTGGTCGCGGCCGATTTCGCGAAATCCTGGAAGGATATGAACGGGCGAGATTTCATCGTGCATGCGCGCGCCTCGGGCACCGAGGTGATGGCACATGAGATCGAAAAGGCCAACGGGATCAAATTCTCGCGGCTTTCCTATATCCCAGGCTCACAGATTCGGGCGAATTTGTTGCTCAACGGCTCCATCAAGGCAACAATGCTGGACATGGAAGCGTTGCACTATGTTTTAGGTAAAAGTCCGGAAAAATTCATTGTGCTGCCGCTACCGAAAATCCTGGTCAGCGAGGCCGCGCTCTATGCAAGGACCGAATACCTGGCAAATAACCGCGACAAAGTCCAAATTCTGGTCGAGGAGCTGCTTACGGCGTTTCGCGCATCGGCAAAGGACCCGAGCTATATCGCGTCCGAGAGAAAGCGGCTTAACCTTATGCCTGACCTCGCGCCTGACCTCGTTGCAGAGATCGAGCCGTTCTACGCGAACGCCGCGAAAAGCGGGCTTTATCCGCTCGATGGAGGCGGGGAATTGGCGGCGAAGGCAGACCTCGATTTTTACGTCAAGGCAGGCATCCTCAAAGGCGACGTCTCGACGCTGAAAGTGGAGGACTATTGGGATTTGAGCTTTCTTGACGCCGCTCTGCGCAAGCTCGGGCCGGCCAGTGCGCCGCTGAAGACCGCGCAATAATACAAACGGTATCGCCTAGGCCGACCTGCCCATGAGCCGAGGAGATGTCGATCTCATCGTCTCTGGCGGCACAATTCTCACGCAAGATCCGACTGCACCGGTAGCGCAAGCACTGGCTGTCGAAGGCGAGTGCATTGTTGCCGTCGGAACGGCTGAGGACATTACCTCTCTGCATGGGCCGAAAACCCGGTCGATCGATCTCGCTGGGCGCACCATGGTGCCGGGGATCATCGATGCGCATGCGCATATGGAGAGGGAGGGGCTCAAGGGGCAGCGCCTTTCCCTCGCCGGATTGCATTCAATCGGCGACATCTTGAGTGCAATCGGCTCGGCCGCAGCCGGCCTGCAATCTGGGGACTGGATTGTCACCATGCCGATCGGCGATCCACCCTACTACTTCGGCGGTCCCGCCGTGCTGGCGGAGGGCCGTATGCCGACACGATACGAACTCGATGCCGTCGCACCCGACAATCCGGTCTATATCGCGGGCTCATTCAACAATTGGGGGGAGCCGCCCGGCTATTCGGCGCTCAGCAGTTTGGCGTTGAGGCGAAACGGCATCACGGGCGAAACGCAGCCGGAGTGCCCCGGCGTTGAAATCCGCAAGGATGACAGCGGCGAGCCGACGGGCGTCATCATCGAAACCAATCAGCGTCCGACTGTCGAATTTGATCTGCTTCCTGCCGTACCGCGATTTGGATGGCAGCGGCGCCTGGACGCCATTCGCACCTCGATGAGGATGTACAACGCAGTGGGGACCACGAGTGTTTACGAGGGACATGGCTCGTCTCCCGAAACAATCGCGCTCTATCGCGACCTGTGGGAGCGGAACGAACTTAGCGTGCGTTTGTCGCTCGTCGTGAGCCCGGCCTGGACCAACAGCGCGCAGGCAATGCGCGATCTGCGCGATCTACTTCCTTTCGCAAAAGGCCGCGGCCTCGGCGATAACTGGCTGCGCATATCGGGAGTCTTCATCGGCCTTTCCGGCGAAATAGCAATCCGACGCGCGGCAATGGCTGCGCTGCCCGACACGGGATGGTCCGGATTCATCGAGCACGCCAACACATGGAGCGAATATCGCGACTACGTGATGATTGCCGCCGAACTTGGCTTTCGCGTGCATACCATTGCTTCTCAAGGTCTGGAAAAAGTGTTGTCCATTTGGGCGGAGGCGGATCGGCGTTTTGGAATCAAGGACAAGCGGTGGATGCTGGAGCACGTCGCAGTCCTCAATGCTAGTGAACTTGAAATGATCAAGAACCTTGGCGTCCATGTAACGACGATACCGAGTAAGACATTTTGGAAGCGCGGTCCCAAATTCTTATCTGCCGATCCCGGTTGCGGTGAAAGAGTCACTCCGCATCGAACGCTTCTGAGCGAGGGCATCCCGATCGCCATCGGAACCGACAACGTGCCCTACAGCCCATTCTTCCCGCTCTGGAACGCCGTAGCGCGGGAAGCCCGAAATGGTGAAATTGTCGGCTCGGAGCAGCGATTGTCCGTTGAGGAGGCGCTGCCGCTCCTGACGCGCGAAGGCGCAAAGCTTTCGTTCGATGAGGGATGCAAGGGCATGCTGCGCCCCGGCATGCTAGCCGACCTTGCCATACTCGATGGCGATTTGCTGTCGACGCCACTGGGGCAAGTGAAAAATGTGCGCGCCGACATAACAGTTGTTGGCGGACGAATCGTCCACGAGGCCTAGCGCGAAGCGGCGTAGAAAGTCACCCGCCGCTCGATTGCTGCCACGGCTTCAACGATCAGGAAGGCCAGGGAAAAGACAATGAGAATCAATGCCCAGAAACGAGCCATCGCAAATTCCTGGAGATAGTCTTCGAATAGCGCTCCGAAGCCCAGAAGCGAGACGACGATCTGGCCGATAATGACGCCTTTGATTCCGCGGACGACGCCCAAACGAATGCCGGTCATTATTTCAGGCAATGCACCAAGCAGCAGAATCTTGAAAAAACGCTGCTGCGCCGTTGCACCGAAAATCTTGGACATGTCGATCAGCGATTGGTTTACTTTTCGAACGCCGGCCTGGGTATCCAACGTGATGACCCACACCGCGAAGAGAAACACCGTCGCGACCACGGTAGTCTGTCCGATTCCAAGGAGCGGCATGAGAGCCGGCACTACAGCCGTTAGCGGAGCAGAAACGAAGATGTTGATCCAAATATTGGCGAGCTTGTCCGCGGCGCCAACGGAACCGATGAAGACGCCCATCGGAATACCGATCATGATTGCGAGCGAAACGCCCACACCGAATGCTTGCGCAGTTTGAGCAAGGGCCTCCCAGAAGGACCGAAGGTGGATCACATTAAAGGCCTCGCTAATGACCGTCGATAGCGGCGGCAGCAAATCGCTGTCGATCCAGCGGCCGGCGATTTCCCAAAGGGCGGCCCAGATCAACAGCGAAAACGACGCAGGGATACGGCTTGTCATCAATTGAGATAGCCCTTCAAGGTCGTCCAGATGTCGTCGACCGTATCGAGATAACGCGGGTCCCGTCGAATATCCTCGGGCGGGGCTTGATGGTCAATTCCGGTATCCACGATGCGTATTACGCGTCCGGGATGACGCGACAGGAGTACGATGCGGTCCGACAGATAGACCGCCTCCTCGATGCTGTGGGTCACAAAGATTACGGTTTTCCTTTCTACTCGCAGGAGCGCCAAAAGGTCCTCCTGCAGCTTGCGCCGCATCTGTTCGTCGACTGCGGAAAATGGCTCGTCCATCATGAGCACCTCGGCGTCGACGGTGAGCGCCCGTGCCAAACCGACGCGCTGACGCATCCCGCCAGATAATTCATGAGGGTACTTTTGCTCAAAGCCCGCGAGGCCGACCTCGGCAATGTATTTTTGCGCGACCCGCTCCCGTTCGACACGGGAAACTCCGCGCAATTCGAGACCGAAGGCGACGTTGCGCATGACGTTGGCCCACGGCATGAGGGCGAAATCCTGGAACACGAATGCACGATCAGGTCCGGGAGCATGACTGACCCGATCGTTGATGCGAATATCGCCGGACGACGGCTTCAACAGCCCGGCTATGATTTTCAGCAAGCTGGTCTTGCCGCAGCCGCTGGGGCCCAACAGGGTCACGAGCTTGCCCCGGGGAATGTCGACAGTTACGGCGTTGAGAGCATGTGTGCCGTTTGCATAGTGCATGCTGACATCGCGAATCCTAACGATCGGGTCAGCGTTCACGAGACCTCCTTGCGCGTCATCGCTCAGCTGTGATCGTCGCGCCAAAGAGCCATCGCTCCATCTTCTGGAGCAGCGTCAACGTGGCCGTTGCGAGCACAACGATCGACAGGATCGCCGCGTACATCTCCGGATAGTGCGAAATGGAGCTATTGTAGCTGATCAAGTCGCCAATGCCGGTCGGCGTTATCAAAAGCTCCGCCAGCACGATGCCGATGAAGCCGCCGGAAATCGCCAGCCGCAGCCCAGCGAAGATCATCGCGCTAGCCGAAGGTATGATGATTTTGATGATCTCTTGCCGGCGACTGCCCATGAAAGATCGACACATTTCCAGGAGAGAGCTGTTGGTGTCACGAATGCCCTTGTATGAATTGAGAATGACAAGCGGCGCGCTTAGAACGATAACGGCCAGCACTTTCGCCGCCACGCCAACGCCGTAGAATTGCGTGATGAGCGGAATGATTGCCGCCATCGGAGCGGTTTGCATGACGATGAATAGCGGATAGAACAGCCATTCCACCGTGCGGAAAAGTCCCATGGCAATGCCGGCAGCGACCCCGCCGAGCGAGACGAAGGCGATGCCGATCAGCAGCGGCGGGAGCGTTTCCGAGTAAGCGTGCAGTAAATCACCGTCGACTGTCAGACGGAAAAGTGCGGCCGCTACTTTGGACAACGGCGGAAATGCGAGGCTGATAGGGATTCGACCGGCCAGCTCCCAAACGCCAAACACCAGGGCAAACGATAAAAGGCGCCACCAAATCATGCCCACGGATCGTAGGCGAGGAAAGCTGCGCGCTTCCCTCTCCAATGTTTGATGGAGGGCATACGCATGCGGCTGCTGGTTCAAGTCTGCCAACATCGAATTGTCATGGGAGACGCGCTCCGTCAGCCCATGCAGTCTCTGGGACGGCCATCTTCAGCCCGTTGGCCCCATTGATCGGGAATGATCGCCAATACCGACTTTGGCAGCAAGGCGAATAGAATGACAGATTGCCTAATTTTAGCGCACTGCGAGGTGGCACAGAAGGAGAGGACTAGGGCCGCCCGGCCGCCGTGCGCAACCACCCCGATCGCAACGGCACGGCGAGGGGTCTCCGCCGCGCTTTCTCTCTGACATTTCGCGCTGGTCTTTATCCCTTGGCGACGCCGCGCGCCGCGCCGTCATGCAACGGAGCGATCCACTCGCGCCACCTCCTGGCCGACATCGCTGATCCCTTCTTCAGGAGCCGATCAGGCCCGCCCGTCGGCCGGCGGCATCGAAATGCCTCTCCAATCGCATCAATAAGCCGATCGGCTGAGGGAAACTCCGCTGTGCTGCGCTCTGTAATCAGCGGGTCCAAAGTTCGATTCCATGTGCGCCCACTCCTTTTGGGATGTACATCGCAAATCGCACTTCCCTCGGATAGTTTTAACCGGGCGGGTCATTCCTTCTCGACGAGCGCGGCAAGTTTCCCAAGTGCTAATCGCCAACCGAGTTCATTGTCGGCGGCCGCAACGCCGAGGGGAAGTCCGTCATGGACGGCGTGGAGATTGGTGCCGCCGTCTGCATCAACGAGCGTGATGGTGATCGTCATCTCACCGCGCAGAGAGAGGTTTGCCGTTTCGAACTCGTCCACTTCCACGACCTGCTCGTTCGGCACCAACTTCACGAAGCGGCCGCGGTATGTGTCGGTGCGCGCGGTGGTCTTGCCAGCCCCGGTCGGCACGTCATACGTCAGCGAGATACGGAGCGAACCACCTTCTCGGGCGTCGAACTCATGTACCTGGCTGGTCATGCCGGTTGGCACCTTCCACGTTGCAACCGCACGCGCATCCGTAAGCGCGCGATACACTGCCGCGCGGGGCGCGTTGATATGACGACTGACTCGCGTCGAACTCATAACTAAGACACTAGCACGAACAGCCAGACGACTAACCCCACGGCCGGCGATCGGTTTCCTTGCATTGAGGTCCACCCTGCCGAGACCTTCTGCGCAATTGGGACTGTTAACGCGGCGCGGGCATAAGTCAAAACCCATTGCCCAGTTTGACCCCGGTTGGTCCACCAATAAATCAAATGGTTAGCCACAACCCGTGACGCCGTTCCGATCATCGCGTCGGCGGCTTATTCCGACAAACGCCCCCCTTTCGTTCTTGCGGCCAGTCGTTTGCGCGCTCCGGTTTGGCGTTGGTTCATCGTTTCGCGCGCGTAGGTCAGGACCATGTTTGGCGTGAGGTGTCGGCTCGGCCCCCTCAATTGAACGCCGGACAAACCAGCATCCGCTCCTTCGGTGTTGCCGCCGCGGCGCAAGCGGTCGAGCGCCCGAAGGATATGCAACAGCCCTCGCCGTTTCCTGCTTTTATCAAGCGGCGAGTGTAAAGCCGCTCCTTGCCGACGAGGATCATCTCCACTACGGTTTTCATATTGTCTGAGATGCCTCGCGGATAACGCACAGAATTTTGCAGTGCGCCGCGAGACCGGCAACGACTAGTTGGTGCTGCCGTCGGGTGCGTATGGAGCGACACAAAAGGGGCAATCATGGCTGGGGATCGCTCACATAGAGTTTATTCGGTCCTGCTCTCGCTTACGCTTCTACTCTCCGTGAGCGAGGTTACTTTGGCGGCGCCAAACGCGGCTGTTCGCGCCGCGTGCATGCATGATGCAAAAAGATTGTGTGCGGCTGTTCTTGGAAACCAAGAGGCGCGAATGAAATGCATGAAACAACACCGCGCCGAACTGTCGCCGGAATGCCGAGCAAAAATTGCTGAGCAGCGTGAGATCGATGGCACTCGCCCGGCTTCGGGCGGTAGTAGTCGCGAAAAATGTGCGGCAATGGCCGCCGATCAGCATCGTTTGAACGGCGTAGGCAGCCAACACATCGGCGGACCGGCTGCCACTAAGCGATGCATGTAGGGGCAGCCGATGTAGCGACCGAGGCTCAATCGGTTCGGTCAGAGGCGCCTCCGCGCCCGCGCAGCCGGCCGGTGCAGGTCGCTTTGCGTCAGAGCTTGCTCTTGATCTAGCTGGAAAGTCTCACCCGCCTAGCGACTCCAAGATTGTTGTGAAGGTCTTCTAATGACACTTCATGCGCACGATCCCGATCGATGGAGAAGCGCTTCTGCGTCGAACCACGATACGGCGAGAAACCTCGGGCGAGGCTCTCGAAATCTTCAGGCGGCAGGGGGCGGCCGAACAAATAGCCTTGGTAATTGAGCTTTCCGTGACGCGCCAGGAAGGCATACTGCTCTTCCGTTTCGACGCCTTCGGCGATGACGGATAAGCCGAGGCTCTTGCTAAGCGCAATAATCATTTGAGCTATGGCGGCGTCGTTGGGATCCACAAGAACATCCTTGACGAAGCTGCGATCAATCTTGAGCTGATCGAGCGGCAACCGCTTTAGATATGAGAGTGATGAATAGCCGGTTCCAAAATCGTCGAGGCTGAAGCCGATGCCGATCGCCCTCAATTTGTCCATCTTGGCGATCGCGTCGTCGACATTGCTGACCAATGTGCTTTCAGTGAGTTCGATTTTTAGGCGATGGGGATTGGCGCCGGTTTGCTCGATGATCGCACGGACGTGCTCGACAAAATTCTTCTGACGCATCTGCAGCGCGCTGATATTGATCGCGACAGTCAGGTGTTCGGTCGCTGGATCGGCTGACCAGCGGGCCAGTTGACAGCAGGCGATTTTCAGCATCGAGGCGCCGAGCGGGAGAATTAGACCTGTGCTTTCCGCCACCGGGATAAATTCGCTCGGAGAAACCATGCCTCTATGCGCATGCGGCCAGCGCGCCAGAGCCTCTGCCCCCAGCAGCCTTCCTTCATGATCGACCTGCGGCTGATAATGCAACAGGAGCCTATCCCTTTTAAGATCCTCTCGCAGATCGGCCTCGAGGGCAGCGCGAGCCGAAATCATAGTCTGCATGACAGGGTCGAAGAACCGGAGGCCGTTTCGGCCCGCGGTTTTGGCGTCATACATTGCTAAATCAGCTCTTTTTAGCAATTCTTCCACATTGCGGTCCTCAGGCGAAAACAAAGTCACGCCGACGCTGGGTGTGCAGGGATATTCATACGGATCGAGCTGAAAAGTCTCAACGAAGGCAGCGAGAATTTTCTCTCCGATCGCCTCGGCTTGCAAAGCGGCAGCCTTCGCCTCGTCTGTGTCGAGATTAGCGAGAAGAACGACAAATTCATCGCCACCGAAGCGTGCAACCGTGTCATCCATCCCGACACAACGGGAGATGCGCTGAGCCGCCTTTTTTAGTAACTGATCGCCTACGTCGTGACCAAGTGAGTCGTTCAGCGTCTTAAAATTGTCGAGATCGACGAAGAGGAGAGCGCCGAAGGATTTGTGGCGGGTATTGGCATTGAGCGCCTGGCGCACGCGATCGATCAGAAGGACGCGGTTCGGCAGGCCTGTGAGCTGGTCGAAAAAGGCCAGTTCCCGGATCTTTTCTTCGGCGTGTTTGAGTTTGGAAATATCATAATAGGAGCCGATGTAATTGGTAACTTCGCCCGCCTCGTTCTTTACCGCCGATATGGTAAGCCAGCGCGCGCAATGTTCTCCGCTCTTGGTCCTGAGACTGATTTCGCCTTGCCAGCCGCCGGTAACTTGAACGGAATTCCACATACTCTGATAGAACTCGGCGTCGAGGCGATGATCGTGGAACAGTCGCGCCGTTTGTCCAACCAATTCTTCCATTGTGTAACGGGTCAAGCTGAGGAAGGCACGATTGGCACTCAGGATCACACCTTGGGTATCGGTGACGATCATGCCTTCCTGAGCATTGAACGCGGCGGCGGCTATGCGCAGTTCAGCATTGGTCTTGTCCAGCGCCTCGCTCTGCAGCTGCAGGTGGGTCTCCACAGCTTCGCGACGCTTTATCTCTTGCGAGAGTACGAAGTTATGTTCGGCCAGTTGCTCTCTATGGCGATTGGATTCAATGAATTTGATTTGCAGCCGCGTCGCGTTCTGACGCATTCGTTCGAAGGCTGCGGCCAATACGAATAGTATGATTGCGAAGAAGCCAATATAAAGCACGGAGACCGGCGAAAGCGTATGGTCGTAAAGCTCATCCTCGCTCGCTAGCCGTAGGATGGAAAGCGGTGTGCCCCCAATAGGGGACCGCAGCGCGAGATATCCCTTTAGTTCGGGAGTCTCGAAATTTGACAGAGCCTGGACACGGCCGGATTGAATGGCAGCCAGAGCGCGGCCCTGGGTGACAATCGGTGAGCGCTCCCGTTCGATCGGCAACAGCACCTCACCGTCATCTCCCAACAGGAATTCGTGCGGCTGTCCGAGGTCGTTGGTAGACACCAGCGATGCAAGCAGATCGAGGTTGCTCACGGTCTCTACCGCTCCCCTCATCTTGCCCTTCTGCAGCACCGGCGCGTTAGCCACAATCAGGCGGCGCTTCTCATCGATCTGAATGCTCGGCTCGGCCAGGTTACCCGCCGGCGAAGGTGTTGACGCGCTGGGCGCGCCGACATCAACTTGAGCGATGCCGTTGTGGTCAAAGAAGGCCAACCGCACGTAGGCGGGTTGGCCCTGATATTTCTCCTCGGCCACGGTCGACTGAAAGCGGCGCTCGATTGCAGCCAGATTGGCGAAGAGTCCATATTTAACGGACATTCCGAGATCGAGATTGCTGAAATAGTTGGCAATATCCTCGCTGCGGGCAAGCCGCTCGGCGGCTTGCCGGCGTTCGGTCAAAAATTCGCCGATCTCAGTGGCACGCACTTGACCGATTGACACCAGACGGGCATCGGCGTTTTGCCGTAGTTCCACTTGCGACGAATAGAGATTGCCAATCAAAAATAACATCGGCAGTAGAAAGGCGCCTGCCGCAATTGAGAGCCAATGGGAAGCCAAAGATGGACTAAAACTGATCAGCGAAGACTGCATCAATTTGTTGTCTTGGCGAAAAATTCCGGGAAGAATCGGCGGATGCCGGGATAGTATTTGTCCACGAGCCGGTCATAGATGCCGGAGGTCTTGATGTCGCTCAGATAGGCGTTGAACTCATTGCGCAAAGCCGGCGCGTCCTTCGGAAAGGCCGTTGCCAAGATCTGCCGCTCGGAGATCGGCCCCAGAATCTTGATC
Organism: uncultured Alphaproteobacteria bacterium; assembly: GCA_963759705.1. Classification (GTDB taxonomy): domain Bacteria; phylum Pseudomonadota; class Alphaproteobacteria; order Rhizobiales; family Xanthobacteraceae; genus BOG-931. The sequence goes on along the minus strand of CAVXAK010000016.1, from coordinate 178,780 downwards.
CTGCCAGCCCATTTGCGCAAATCGAGAATAGCGTCCGGTACGTCAAGCAGCGTAAGTTCGGCCTCCTTGTTGAGCATGGCCGGAACCATCTCATTCAGGTTGGAGCTCTTATTGTAGGCCTTTAAGTCAAGACCGACATTGACCAGACCGTAATTGGTCGGATCCAGGCAGGTGTGCTCCATGACGAGCACGCTCCGGGATCCGATGGCCTTCCGGGTCTTGGCGATATCCGCCGCGAGATCGGCGCCGTCCTCGATCGGCTGGAGATCAGACTCTGCTGGCGCCACTAACAGAACCTGGGACGGAAGAACCGGATCGGAATATTGAAGGATCGCCTCGCGCCACGGCAGCATAGTGAAACCGGTCGAAATCACGTCACCCTTGACTGGATAGTTGCCTGTCAGCGTGATTTCGCCGTTTTTGCGCGTCACATCCTTGCCAAGCAGATCGCGGATCACCGAATAAAAATCGGAGTAGACAAGCTTGTAGGACACGCCAATTCGTTTGGCGAAACCTTGCATCAGTTCGACGTCGAAACCGTCGCCAGCGCCGGTGACGAAATTGGCGTAGCGGATGCCGATATGGCGGATTTCGCCGCGCTGCTTGATCTCCGCAAGATCAGCTGCCCAACCTGAGGCCATGAACAAAAAGACCATGGCGCAGCTGAGAAACCCAAGTACGAAGCGTTTCGTGTACATGGAGGCGCACTTTCCCTTATTTCAGGAGGCAGCGCCCGCAACCTAAAAGTCCGAAATTAAAAAAAAGATATCCTAACCCGATAAAGTAGACCCCTTTTTCCGCAAAACCGGGGTTTAAGGGTCAAGGATTACGGCCCAGATCTGGCTGTAACGGGAGCGTCTCTGATCCGTACGAGCCTTTCAGCTGCTTGAATTCGTTTAGCACCGATCTCCAAGGACCCAGCAAGCTCAACAGCGTGCTTAACGTTAAAATGACCAAGTATCCTGAAAATTGTCGCCAATAAAGAGTTCCGTCGGACAAGAATTGGTGTCCTTGTTGTCCAATTTGCGAATACAGCAGGACAAGCGGCGCACTGCCCATCAAACTAGTCGTTAGGTATTGAAGGGGTGAGACATGAAAGGCCGCGGAAAAGAAATTTACCAGTGGCGCGGGCACGATCGGTGAGAGGCGCAGTCCGATCAAGGTCAGCCAAATGTTCCTGGCGGACTGTTGATTTAAGGGACCCCGGAGACGTCGAAAGTGCTTCCGGTAAAATAAAAACGCGCTCAGACCGCCAAACGCACTACCGAGCAATACAGTTGCTCCTCCTCCAAACCCGCCCATGTAAAAGCCCGCCGCCATGTAAATCATCGGCATCGATGGAAATGCCAAAAATGCCAGGACGGCGGACGCGACCAAAAATATAAGCGCCGTGACAAGAGGATTCGCTTGCGCCATCGCCGCAGTAGTCGGAAACAGTTGCCAAGCGGTCTCTCTCGACATGGGCGATACAAAATACGCCACTGACAGAACGGCGACGGCAGCCATATAGAAAATCAACGATCTGTAGCTATGCATCAAGCTATCCCAAACTGGATAGAAGTGGGGGCATGTAGTCAAAGCTGTTGTAGGTGTTCCAGAACAGGACCTTTTTATTTTTCAGCGCGCCCGCTTGAGACATGGTGAGCAATGATCGCCAAGCCTTTAGAGTAAACACTGGATCAAGGCGGAGCCCCGCCTCTTCCAACTCTTTAGCCCGTTCACCGTCGGCCTGTTCGATCAAGCCGTAGCCCGGCTCCCAACTGGTGGAGTCCGGCACGAAAATATCGTGCATTGCGCGAAGAACATCAGGCGAAACACCCGGGAAGCGGATTTTATGTAGCCATTCCACCGTGCTGCGAGCGAGTTGGACAACATGCCCCTCCACAAAGGGAACGGAGGGCTGCCGGTTGACCAACCATCGCGTCAGATAGGATCTGTCCTGATCGGCCACACCCACCACCTTCGTATTCCATCCCATCAGATGGACCCCCAAGAGCAGGCCCAAAACCGTCGAACCGCTGCCCATGGCGACAAAAATTACATCTGGCGGCGCTGTCCACGCTTGAGCGGCATCGAGCAACTGCGCCAACTCGGCGATCGCATTCATGTGTCCCAACGCGCTCACTTCGTTCGAGCCGCCCGGCGGAACGAATGAATCCGTGTCTGGATGCAGCCAGTGTCTCGCGTATTCATAGGAAGCCTCGCCCGCCAATTCGACATCGTTCTTGGCGAGAGAAATGTTCTGAGCCAGGCTCCGCAAAATCGCCAGGCGCGCCATGTCCGTGGTGGCTCCCGGAACTTCAAAGAGCACCATGTCCAGAGCACAATTCAGTGGCTGTCCATCGCCGGTCAAATCAGCGACGCGATTAGCCAGAGCAAATTGCAGTGCATGGTTGCTGGAAACCGCGCCCATTGTCCCCAGACGCTCGGAGCCGGACCACTTCAGGTTCGGAAGCAGAAACTCGTATTTGCGCGCCTTGTTACCAAAGACGGGATAGCGGGTACTGCTCTCGTTCATCACCAAAAGGTCAGAGCAGTCGATTTGGCGTGTCACCGAGGGTGGCAATTGCAAAAGGTCGCTTTCCCGCACGAATACCGGTGTCCAGGGAATGGTGGCGCGGGCATCAGCGTTCCTCAGGAAGACGGAATTCCCAGATTCGCCCCGGCGAATGAAGCCAGCAAACGACTCTTTGCTGGAAAGCGTGTTGGCGATGAAAGGACCCTCCGTGGCATCGGTATCCAGCAGGGATGGAAAGAAGTTGCCAAGAGCCAGAGATTGCGAGTTCAAGGCTGCCGAGGGCGGAGCCAAGCCTGAAATATCAGCTATCTGAGGAAGCGGCGGTACCGGGCGCCGGCTTTGAATCATGCCAACCGCGCTCGACGCGGCGCCTCCCAGGATGATCCCTTGCACAAAGTTCCGTCGAGAAAGGCTCATTAACCAATATCCGACTTACAATGGGTATATTGGTAGATTAACCCTTTCTTTACCTTAATTCCAATCCGAACGGGTTCTCAGGTATAAATTCTTTAAGGTTTGATTAACCGAGACTCATCCTGCCTGGATCTGATCTGACCCGACCTTTTTGACTGCGCTTTGTGAGAATTTGGGCGCGGAGTAGCGTCGGATGCGCCCAAGCATCAGTGAGTGAACAGTTTTTCGGTGTGATGGTGGTCCTTGGCGGCGGCGAGGGACCGGAAGACCCATCGTCAGGTTCGAATGCTTCGCCGCCACAGGACTGGTGGTCAGGAACTGGCTACGGGTCTTCGGTTAGCGACCGCTTGTTCAACGCGACGGCGCTTCTCCGGCTCGGCAGGAACTGGAAGATTGTCGCACTGCATCGCGCGGCCTATTTGGCGCCCACGCATTTGGACGCTCGGTGTCAATCGGCTTGCAAATTTTTGCGCGCCAAATAACAGCTGTTCTTGGAAACCAGGAGGCGCGAATGAAGTGCATGAAACAACACCGCGCCGAACTGTCGCCGGAATGCCGAGCAAAAATTGCTGAGCAATGTGCCATCGACGGCACTCGCCCGGCTTCGGGTGGTAGTAGTAGTCGCGAAAAATGCGCGGCAATGGCCGCCGATCAGAATCGCTTGGGCGGTGTAAGCGGCCATCGCTTCGGCGGACCAGCCGCCCTCAAGAGATGCATGCAGGGGCAGCCGATGTAGCGAACCGAGGCTCAATGGGTGCGGTCAGAAGCGCCTCCGCGTCGCGCTCCGGCCCCTAACGCTTGGGCACTGCATGTCCATCATCGGTGATCATGATGATCGGGACCATTCGGCCGCATGGCGTTCGCCTCGGGGTCGCAGTTCAAGACCGCACTGAACCGCAACTATATGCGCCCCTTGGCATAGCGCTAATCATTGCGGCGACATATTTACGACCTGCACACGACGATTCTCCGGCCCGAACGGATCAGCCGGGTTTTTTAGCCGCTCCTTGCCATAGCCAACGGCGATCAGATTTTCGGGTCGCAAGCCGAATCTTGCCACCAGGAATTCCTTTACCGCGTCGGCACGTCGGTCCGAGAGGTCCTTGTTGTAGCCGTCGCCGCCTTTGGCATCGGTGTGGCCGGCCAGCAGAACCAGCGCATTTAAGAGCCGCGGATCGCGCAATGCTGTACCAAGCTGGTTCAGCACGTCCTGAGCCTGCGGGCCGATGTTCGCTGAATTAAAGTCGAAATTGACTTCCAGATCCATGCCGGGCTTGTCCTCGGCGATCTTGGCAACTTGGTCGCGCTGCTCAACAGTGATCGAACGCGCAGACCTGTTCCGAAGTCCATCGAGATATTGCCGATTTTGCTCAGTTTCTGGATGTTGAATGGTCAACCCACGAGTGAGGGGCGCCTTGGGAGCCAACGAATTTAGAATATCATTCGCGCTTGGATGCTGAGAAAGTGCAGTCCCGGAAACGAAGACGCCGCACGACAATATAGCCAAGACTTGCGCGCCCCGCTTTAAGATCGACATGGATTCCTCCATCGAAATAAACGCCTCATACTACCACAAGGGCACCGCTTAGTTTAAATTCCTAGCGCGGGCCGCGGCTGCGCAGACCGTATAAAATGCTGCACCAAGCTTGATCAGCACTTCCTGAGTTTGCGAGCGATATTCGCCGAATAAGAGTTGGTTAGCGATTACTATTTTCTTCGATAAGTTTTTCGACGTCGAATCCTGATTTGCAGGGATGCTCTTGCCCCGGACGAGCTACAAAAAAGCGATTGAGGGGTGTTCGACTTTTAAATAGACTTGCACTGTAGGAGTTCTTAGGGGGCGCTAAGATGCACCGCAGAGCACGCTCGGTCGGATTTATTTGGTGGATCGTTCCGCTTTCATTATTCTGCCTGCTCATATGCGGACCAGCCTTCGCCGATAAGCGTGTTGCACTCGTCATTGGCAATTCATCCTACCAACATGTCACGCGGCTCGCCAACCCGACGAACGACGCAAAGCTCATGGCGAGAACATTAGTGGACCTGGGATTTACTCTGGTCGGCGACGGCGCACTGGTCGATCTTGACGAAGCGAAACTACGAAGCGCTGTGCAAAGTTTCGGAGCCAAGCTGCGCGGCGCAGATGTGGGATTGCTTTATTATTCCGGCCACGGTGTCCAGGTGCGCGGTGAGAATTATCTCGTACCGGTTGATGCGAACCCGACCACTGAGGCCGATGTCGACTTTCAAATGGTCAATACAAATCTGGTGCTGCGCCAGATGGAAAGCGCCGGCACCAAGCTGAACCTTGTGATCCTCGACGCCTGCCGCAACAATCCGTTCGGTGGGCGGGGATTGCGCGGCACCGATGCCGGTCTTGCCCAGATGCGCGCACCTGAGGGGACACTCATTTCATTTGCCACCCAGCCCGGCAACGTGGCGCTCGATGGAACCGGAGAGGACAGTCCGTTTACGAAGGCCCTCGCTCAGACGATTCGTCGAGCGGGACTGGACATCTTCCAGACTTTCAACGAGGTCGGACTCGCTGTCATGCAGGAGACGGGTGGCGCACAGCAGCCGTGGGTCTCGACTTCGCCGATTGGGGGAAGTTTCTCTTTCGCTGGCGCAGGAAATGCAGGACCATCAGTTCAGCCGGGACTCGACCCGGCCGCACAAGCTTGGGCGGCTACCGCAAATACGACAAGCCTCGCCGTGTTGCAGGATTTTGTTCGGCAATACGGCGACACGACATTCGGCAGCATGGCCCGCGCTCGAATGGTGGAACTGACAAAGAATCAAAGTTCTGCCCCAAGCGCGGAATTGAGCCGAGCTTCGCCATCGGTGGAACCACGATTTGTGTTCAATGAGGCGGCACTCCGTCGACTTGCTGAGAAACAAAAAATACCCCTGCCAAGTCAGCTTGCGGTGAATTTTCCGAGCCACACGATGCCCGATAAACTAATGGCCTATTTAGGCGCGTGGGGAGCTGATCAAGGCTGGAACGGCGCAGGACGGAATACGATCGTGGTGATTGAGGAGATTGACGACTCTGGAGTAGCGACCGGAATTGTCGCCAATGGGCCACCGACTCCGTCTTCGCCCAACAAGGCTGTCGCGGCCTATACCGGTTTCACGTCCCCTGTGACCGCTGACGGCATTAGTCTTGACAAGGGACAGCTGCATTTCAAGTTTAAGGTGGCCGGCAATTTGATGTTGGGTGACTCTCAGGGCAAGATAGGTCCGCGGGACGTCCATTTCAGAATCACGCTAGAACGCATCGGAGCGGAGCCACGGCTCGCGAAGCCCGGTTCAAACTGAACAAATTGCCAAATGTCTAACACGCTGCGATGTCGGCGAAATCGATGTTATAGAGCACGTTTGTGACCGCCTCATTTTCGCGTGCTGAGTTGGTATTGCTTGTGGAAGCACAAGGCTTATAGCGTGAGTTTAGATTGAAATGCCGCTGCTCAGCCTTTCTTCCATGCGTCTTGGTGCAACAGTAACGACACCTTTTGGTCAAAGATCCCGGCTTGGCGATGAAATAACGGAACGACACTCGGCATCTTAGAATGTTACGAGGAGACTTATGGAATTGCGCATGCGCCTAACCAGGCGAAAGGTTCTGCTGTTTGGTACGGCTACGCTCGCTGGCGGTTCAGTGACCGCACAAGACCTTGTGGTTGGAGAAATCGATTCAGTTCATGGCAAAGCATTCGCCGAGCAAACCAGCACGCGGCGCGTTCTACAGACTTCAGCAGACGTTTTCGTCCAAGATCTGGTGGAGACCGAAGCTGAATCCGGTCTTACAATGCATCTCGGCAAGTCCACGATTGTAAAGCTCGGGGCGCTCGCTAAATTTCGCATTGATAGGTTCGTGATCGACGCCGGGGGTACACTCGACCTCGAACAAGGCGCATTGCTGGTGGACCGTAATGAAAATGCTAGAAAAGAACAGTTGCAGGTTCGCTCGCCGTTCGGACTGATCGCGGTCCGCGGCACTTTGTTCTTTGCTGGTCCAAGCAACGGGGTATTCGGCGTGTTCGTTGCACGAGGCTCCGTTACGGTCACAGGAGGCGGCCGTACCGTCAGCCTGACAGTCGGCAAAGGTACTGATGTCGCAAAAGCTGGAGAGGCCCCCAGTGCTCCCAAGTTGTGGGCACCGGAGCGCATCTCTGCCGCATTTGGTTCCGTCGGCTGATTCCGCGACTGGACGAATTGAGTGAGTTCTCTCGTGAGCCAACTGTTTCGCCGAAGAAATCCCTCAAGAAAAGTCGTCTGAAAAGCTGTTTGTGACGTTGATCGTCGAGAAACGGATTAACTCAGATCCAGGCGTGTACCCAGCGCTGGAAATTTCATTGGGTATCGCTGCCGGCGGTTCGTTTCCGTATCGGCATTCGCTCCGTGAACACGTCAATCTCAGCGTCGCGGCCACGTATCTTCACAGTACCGAGCCTCTCAATCCCTTTTTGATCCAGCATTTTTGCTGCCGTCGGACCGATACAGATTGAGGTGTTGAAATCCTTGTTGGTACTTTCAAGACGCGAGGCGGTATTCACGACATTGCCGAGTGCGGTGTAGTCGAGCTTGCTGCCGCCGCCGACATCGCCAACGATTGCTATTCCCGACTCGATGCCGATGCGGGTGCGGCCGAGCCTGAGTTTCGCGGCAAGGGGCGTTCGACGATAGTCTTCGGTCGCTTGGATGATAGCCTGTGCGGCGGCAAAAGCGCGGCGAGCATGATCTGCCAGATCGAGCGGTACGTTGAATAACGCAAAAACTCCATCTCCAATCAGCTTGTCGACCATGCCACCGTGCCTTACTACACAATCTACTACAACTGCGAGATATCCATCCAGCAACTGAACAACCTCGTCGGCGGCGGAGCGGTCGGTCAGTGCTGTAAAGCCCTCAATGTCAGAGAACATCGCCGTCACTTCGCGACTCGTGCCTTCAAGACGAAGAGCGGTTGGATTTTCGGCAATCATCCTGACAACGTCGGGCGCGAGATGTTGCTCGAATTGCTGACGCAACGCCCGCATTCGCCACTCGGTCTGAGCGTAGGTTCCAATTGCAGCGGCCGTGAACACCGCGATCGCAATCGCCGGCGGCCCCGCCATGTCGATCATCACGCGTTGCTGTAAGAACGCGGCTATTGTTCCTGCCTCCCACCCAAGGCATAGCAACCCCAAGAGGACCAGCGCACTGAGCGGACGGCGGAACAGCGCAAGCGCAACCGACGCGAGACCCAGCACTACGGCCCCGAGAATTTCGGCGCTCGGAACCCATGGCGGCCGTTGCGGCAGTATTGCTCCTGTAAGCATCTCTGTCGCATCGGCCTGGATCTGAATAGTGGGGGTGGTCGGGGAGACTGGAGTCTCGCGCAGCCCCCCGACCTCGGGCGCACCACTACCGATGAGCACGATGCGATTTGCCAGGCGGCTCGGCGCGCTTTTACCAGCGAGAATTTCCCATGCTGGTATGGTCCGTTTAGCCCATTCGGCGGCGGGCCTAGGTAGAATCCGTAATGTCGCATCCGCATCAATCGGGACCGCCAACGGTCCAATTCGCAGTCGCTGCGGCGCCGTGTCAATGATGTATGAGGCGGCTTCGTAGTTTACCCGCGATACCTCGGCCGCGAGTCCGGGACTGAGTTGACCGCTGCTGACAACCAAGAGAGGCACGCGGCGTATTTCGCCGTCGGCATCGGCGGCAAGCGCGATGGCTCCGAACCCGCTACTCGCTGCCGCAATCGCCGGCAACGGACCGATCGCACCGGCCGACTGCCAGATGTCCGGCGCCTGGGCATGACCATGCGCTAGAAACGGTACGCCGGGAGGTGGTGGTCTGGTTCCCGTCGGGTCCAGGACGAAGCCGAGGACGGCTGGAGCGAGTTTGAGCGCATCAGCAACAGCGGCATCGCCATCGGGCAATTTTCTTGCAAGCTTCGCAAGCTCCTCGCCGTCAGCGCCAATGCCAAGATCTCGGGCAAGCCTCGCCGGAGACAGCCGATCCGGCTCCGACAATAGGATATCAATGCCGACAACGCGCGGCTTCGCCTGAGCAATTTTTTGTATCAGATTGGCCAGTCGCAGCCGACTCCATGGCCACGGCCCATAACGAGCAAGACTCTCGCTATCGATGTCAACGACCACAACAGAAGACTGAATTGCTCGCGGTGCGAGCAGCGGAAGTATGGCATCGAACATACTCTCACGCACATTTTCGCGGAGATGAAAAGCGCCGCTGCTCCAAAATAGTATGGGTATTGCGAAGCACGCGATTGCAAAATATCTGATTGATGATTTCCAGCCTAGGATCATCGTCTCTTCATCTAAATCACTGAGACCAATGCTATTTGGTAGAAGACTACACAGCCGGGTTTATGACAGTCTACGAATATTCCGGCCAGCTATGCCTTGCACTGGACGTCAGTGCGCGACAGACATGACCTCGCCGCGCCGCTCTGGACTGAAAAGCGATGAAGGTAAAGCGGACATGCGAAAGGCGCAGCCATTCGGTCGAGTCTGACACTTATGCGAGACGGCCGACGTTTCGGTAACGAAGCGTAATCGCACCGCCGATTGTCGCCGATTTCCATCATTTCGGCAGGTAGGCTTCGGTATAGAGCTTCGACATGTCGAGCTCGCCCTCAACGAGCTTCATTTCGATAAACGACTGCTTCAAAATCGCCAGCGATTCCGGATCGAACCGGCAATCCTTGGTATGCATGCCGATGGTGAGATCGTATTCCCGCGACATCACGTTCTCGCTGAAATGGTTGATGTCGCTCGTGATCTTCACCGTCTCGGCCTTGTGCGCTCGCATATAATCGACGGTCTCGATCCAGCCGGCGATGAAGGCGCGGATCGCGTCCGGATTGCTGGCGATCAGCCGGTTCGAGGCGAACAGCGCCCCTGAGCCGACATTGCCCTCAAAGCTCGAGACCGGGGCAATGAGACGGCCTTCCTTAGCCTCCTCGAAGGCGAGGAATAGCGCCGTGGTGCTGATCGCGGCATCGACCAGATGGGCGCGTAGCGCCGCGCGGATCGGCGCCGGACCGCCGCCGATCGCCACCGTCTTCACGCCGTCCGGCCCCCAGCCGAACTTGCGCGCGAGCTGATGACCGGACCAATCGCTGAAAGAGCCCGGGCTGGAGACGCCGATGGTCTTGCCTTTCAAATCCTCGAGTTTGGTGATCGGCGAATCCCAGGGCACGCCGACACCGAGGAAGGGCGCCGGCCCGGTGCTCTCGCACACAGCGAGCATCGGCGCTCCCTTGGCGACGAAGGCCATCTCGGTGCCGGCGCCGTCGCCGATATCGATGCTGCCCGCAGCCATGCCCTGCACCATCTTGCTGCCGCCGCCGAAGTCGATGATCTTGAGATCGAGCCCGCGCTTTTTGAAGATGCCGAGCTTGTCACCGACATTGACGGGAATGATGGCGTCCGAGGTCGCGTTGGCCTTGCCGACGGTCAGCATCGTTTCAGCGGGAGCCGGGGCGGACGCCGCAGCAGCGAGAAACACCACGATGGCAGTGATGCGTGCCCGAGAGCCGCGTCGATGCGATACGATCATGAAGCCGCCTCCCCTGCGCACGCTTGATGCCGCGTGCTCGACGTGAATTTATTATACGATGGCGCCGCGGGATAGCAGTCTTGCGGGCACCCGCCGCCACGCAGCCGCAACCGACGACAATTTGCGCCGGCGGCGCCCGTACCCTTGAAATCGCCCGGTCGCCGGGGAGGAAAAATGGCCAATCTGCAGCTCAGTCTCGCCATCACCAGCAATCCGCGCACCTGGCCGATCATCGACGGGCGCGTCAAACCCGACGGCATCGATTTCGCTAAGACCGTCCTCGGCCCCGCCGAAATGTTTTGGCGACAACTCAGCTTCGCCGAGTTCGACGTTTCCGAAATGTCGATGTCGGAGCTGATGATGATCCGGGAACGCGGTGATGACCGGTTTGTCGGCATCCCGGTGTTCACGACGCGGCGCTTCTACCATACCGGCATCCTGGTGCGTAAGGACGCCAGGATCGCCAGTCCCGCCGACCTTAAAGGCAAGCGCGTCGGCGTGCCGGAATACGTGCAGACTTCGGCGCTTTGGACCCGCGGCGTCCTGGAAAACGAGTTCGGCATCGCGCCCAAGGATATGACCTTCTTCATGGAGCGGGTGCCGACGCGCAGCCATGCCGGCGCGATGGGCTTCGAGACGCCGGCCGGGGTCACCATCAACCAGATTCCACCGGAGAAGAGCATCGCCTCCATGCTGCTCACGGGCGAGCTCGACGCCTGCATGTCCTATAATCCGAAGCAGGGAGACCTCATCGATCGCAGTGACGTGGATCTCGACAATCATCCCGATATCAAGCCGCTGTTTCCGGATCCGGCCGCCGAAGCCGTCCGCTACTACAAGAAGACCGCCATTTACCCGATCAATCATGGCATGGTCATCAAGCGCGCGGTGTTCGAGCGCGATCCCTGGGCGGTGATCAACATCCTCAAGGCGTTCAATCGGGCTAACGATATCGCCGACGCCGAACGGCGCGCGCATGTCGCTTATCACCTCGAGACCGGCCTTGTGCCGCCGGACTATCGCAAGCCGCTTGCAGCGCGGATCATGACCCACGGGCTTAAAGCCAATCGCGCAACGCTCGAAATGGCGGCGAAATATTCCAACCAGCAAAGCCTGACGCAGCGGATCATGACGATGGACAAACTGTTCGCGGCGAATGCGCTGGATTCATAGAACTGAGAAGTTGCCCTCCGCGTTTGGCACCTTTAAATTCAGTCCCGATTTCCACCACGACCACTGGCGATCCTGGCCAAAACCGAGCCGCTGTCCTCTACTCAGCAGCTACCGCTACATCGGCAATAAACTGCGATACCCATTTCTTGCGCCGTTTTAGGTTCTGCCGGTAGAGCGCCTCGAATTCGGCTTCGGGAAATGAGTGCGTCGAGGGCCGGCTGACCAGCGCCTCGGCCCAGGCCTTAAGCCGCGGGAATTTTTCGATGATGCCGAGCGGCTTGACACGGTCCAGATAGAAATATCGCTGCAAGAAAGGCGCATAGGCGGCATCGACCAGCGAATATTTCGCGCCATTGAAGAACGGTCCCGCGCCCTGCTTTTCGAGCGCCAGTTCGAGCCGCTCGAATGCCATCGGAATTTTCTCGGCCGATGCGTTGTAGGAGGCTTCGTCGTCCGCGTAGCCGGTGGCCGTCACTGAACTGGCGAAGGTCGGCACATAGTCGGTCCAGGCGCGGTTGATCGCGCGCAAGACCGGATCATCGGGATGCAGCCGCGGCGCGATCGTTTCATCGAGATATTCGGCGATCGCATTCGACTCAAACAGCGACACCTTTTCGTCGATGCGCAGCACCGGCACTTTCTTGTGCGGTGAAATGGCGAGGAACCAGTCAGGACGATTGTCCGGCTCAATATGCCGGAACTCGAAGGCCATGTTCTTTTCGCGCAACACGATCGCCGCGCGCTGCACCCAGGGGCAGGTCTTAAAGCTAACCAATAGGTATCTTGTCATGATTTTCTCACTGGCTTGTTCGCGCCCATTCGCCACCGCATCGTACCGATTTCACGTGGAACAGTCAGGGGGGTATTGGAACGATTTACGTTCGATACAACTGCAATATTTCTCCGCGACCGCGACCCTGCTTCATCGGTGTCCCCTCCTCCGACACGCCTATCGCTCCTCGGATTCCTCTTTGCCGGGAGTGACAGCAGTCGAGCGGGGCTCCGGGTGGCTCGATTCAGAATTCTCCGAATCCGAAGGTATCTGGAACGCGACACAGTTCACACGAAGCACCGGCATGCAGAATTGAATCCGCCCGGTATCCTGGTCAATTTGCCAGAAGAAGCCGGATTGGGCCTCATCGCTTTCGGGACCACCACGAGGACTACCGAGCGCTTGGACCGTTTTGACATTGTTACCACTTAATAGCGGCGGATTGAACGAGCCACCAAGACTGCAAGTGAGTGTCGGCGTCATTGGCGTGACGAAATCGTAACTCGCGAAGCAGCTATAATACTTGTTCTGTCGGTAGCTGATCACCCATGCGCGGTAATTCACTTTCATGGGGTAGCCTCGTATCTCGCCATGTCCAGGAAATAGATCGTAGTTAACCTGAGCACCGACTGCGTTTGATATGAAAATCATATTCGTGATTAGCAAAATCGTGATCTGCTTGCGCATGACGATAAACACGCCCCCTCTTCGACATAGTTTACTAGTTTGCACAACAAAGGCGACATCGTCTCCCTCTGCGCGCCCATAGAATTTGGGTAGTTTCCGCCGCATTCGGCAAGCTCATCACCAAAGATACTGATAAGTGGGCCAAGGCGATCGGGTTCGCCTACATAAAAGCGGATTGAGCATTCGCAGACAATTTCGCAGGATCTGTAGCTCGAAACGCTGATTGGTACGGCCGCCCACACGAGCGGATGGATGACTGCCAGTAAAACTATTAAGCTGTTGTACCCGCCGAGTTGCTGACGTGGGACGAGCCTTTTGCCTCGACGAGGACGATAAGTTGCCAACAGCGCGAGATGGTGGTCGGTCGAACCAGAGGTGAAGTCCTCAACTCCGGAGATGCAAATTGACGTTGCACGAATGTTCTCTCGCGGTCGCGGTTGCAGTTTCATTATCGCTGCCAATCGTTGCAGTCGCCGCCCCGGTGCATGGCAAGCGGCATGTTGACCGCCACTGGCACGGCTATGGGTTCCTTCCCGGGTATCATCCACCACCTGAACAGGGAGTTCGATACCACACGCCAAGCTATTGGTAAGGTGGCGGCCGTTACTTTTACGGCGAACCGGGCTTTTTTCGCGGTCGGTGGAATGGGGGAAGTTTCGGCCCGTGCTGGACCTCGACGCCGATCGGCCTGATGTGGAATTGCGGATGATGTGGGTGGAGGTCGAGGAGAGTGGTTGCATCACGGTTTTTGGACAGCTCGGCGGGCTTGTCGCTTGACTGAGCAGCCTAATGGCGCTGGTTCCGCGGAGTCATGTCAACCTGAGGCTCCTTGGATGAAGACGACTTCACCCCCTAAGCCTAGGTGTCCCATCTGCCAGCAGATTGTTCGCCTCCAAGACAACCGCAATGTCGAACCATAAATACCTGATCTCTTCGGTAGCATTTTTACTAACATCATGTGCAACAACAGCTCCCGACCCCCACAGGGTTACCGATCTTGTTCCGGGCATATCGACCAGAGAGGACGCCATTGCAAAGCTCGGCCCTCCGACCGGCACATCGAAGATCGGAGACCGAACTCTCTTACAGTGGACTGACAATAACTCGTCCCACCCGAGTCACATTGTAGTTTTGTTCGGCATGGACGGGCGCATGATCGAGGCGGCGTCAGACGCCGAGGGGTCAGCCCAGCCTAACTCGCCGACGCGATAGTCCGCAGCAGCTTGCAGCATCCTTTCTGTTGTGACGGCGATGAGCGTCAACGCGACTGCTCAAACGACAAAGATTCCTGGGGTGTAGGCGTGGAAATCTCTGCTCGGGCGCTTTCATCAACATGGGTAACGCTTTGTTCACGGGTCCAATGCATTTTTGGGCGGAAATTCAATGACGTAGTGCGCCCGTTGTGTTGAGATGCGTGCTCTTTCACTGATCGACGAGCTCCAGGCTGCTCTTACCTCCGGTACCGACGAGCGCCGGATCGAGATGCTCACGCGCATCACGACCCTCTTCGTCGGCGGCGCAGCGCGCTACTCCGAAGAGCAGATCGGCGTTTTCGACGACGTCATGGTGCGTCTCGTGGGCACGGTCGAGGCCGAATTACGCGCCAAGCTGGCGCACAGTCTGGCGCCGATCATGAACGCGCCGCCGAGCGTCGTTCATATGCTCGCCTTTGATGACGACATCGAAGTCGCGCGGCCCATACTCGTTCAATCGGAACGGCTCGATGAGCAGGCACTCATAGCCAACGCCGACAGCAAGAGTCAGCAGCACCTGTTCGCCATCACACAGCGCCAGTTGCTGAGCGAAGCCGTAACTGACGTGCTCATTGGACGCGGCGACCGCGAGGTCATCCATTCGGTAGTCAAGAACACGGGCGCGCGATTCTCCGATGCAGGCTTCCTCATGCTGGTCACGCGTTCTAGCGGCGATGACGCGCTTGCGGTCGCGGTCGGCACGAGAGTCGACATACCCCGACCGCACCTGCTGATGCTGCTGGAGAAGGTTTCGAGTGAGGTGGCCACCCGCCTCCTGACCGCCGAAAATTCACAAGCAAGCAGCGCGATCGGAGCGGCTGGGGTCACAAGTGCCATGACCGAAGCCGTCGGCGGCATTCGAAAAGAGGCCCGCAATGCGTCGTCGTCGGACTTCGCCGCGACGCAGACGGCCGCGGAACTGCAGAATCGCGCCTTACTGCTTTTTGAACAGGCTTTGGCCAGTTAGCGGAGGCCCCCGGCGGCCGGCACCCTGACATTCCAACCCTGTGTGGGAAGCTGGCGGTGAGTTGCACTCGCTCGATCGGCCTCGAAGAAACCGCTGCTACCTGTCTCCTTCTGCAAATGGATGCCCTATCCACAACCAAAAATCAGTTCGCCAGCGCGCTCGCGAAGAAGACGACCCAGAGCGCTGGACACAGGAACGCGCCAAATGGAATTCGAGTGATCGCCTCCGGCTTTCGGCCACGCATGTGCGCGTACAAGATCAGCATCAGGGCGCTACTCGCCGCCAGCGCAAAGCACGTCGGAATAAGATCGAGCGGCAACCACGCACCGATGCAAGCTGCCAGCTTGATGTCACCGAAGCCCAGACCTTCGCGGTGCCGCAGGCGGGCATAACCCCATCGCACCAGCCAAAGCATCGCACCGGTGCCGGCCGCTCGCGCCACAGACGCCTCCAGCGCAAGCCATCGCTCCTGCGGATTGAGCGCAAAGGCCGCAACGAGGCCAACAAGCAGCCCACCCAATGTCACCGTATCGGGCAATAGGAACGTACGCGCGTCGACGTCTGCGCCAGCGATCATTAACGTCCCGAGCGCAAGCGATGCGATGGCGGCGGGCCATGGCAGCGTCGCGAACGAAACCACCGTGATCGCGGCCCCACCGCCAACGAGGACCGGCAGTCGCGGCCGTAGATCCTGCGGCATCGCCATTGAAGCGGCTTCGCGCTCGCACGCGATCGCTTCCGGCGTGCGGGTTCCGTGGTGCAGGATCATGCTCGAAGCCTCAGAATTTGCGAACGCTGCCGGATGTGGTCCCAGGCGTGCCGCGGGGCACGTCGATGATCGGACGCACGGTGCGCATGGATTCGAGCCGCTGGCGGAATTCTTCGCTCACCGCCTGCGCATCAAGGCTATTTCGCACCACCTGTGGTTTGATGAAGACGATGATTTCCGATCGCTGCTTGTTCTTGGACGTATTGCCGAACAGGTCGCCCAAATACTTGATCTGGTTGAGACCAGGTATTCCAGCCTTCGAGGTATCCTGCTGTTCGCTGATAAGGCCTCCGAGCAGCACGGTCTGCCCACTGGTCACCGAGACCGTCGTGTGGATGCGCCGCTGCGAGATCGTCGGCGTAAGAGTCTGCTGATCCGGATTGACCACATTGGAAATCTCCTGCTCGATTTCAAGCTGGACGATGCCATTGGCATGAATGTGCGGCAGAACCTTCAGGATGACTCCCGTGTTGCGCATGTCGATCGTCTGAACGACTGTGTTCGCGCTGGTGAGCACATTCGTCGTACTGGTGCTGACCGGTATCTGGTTGCCGACCTCGAGCAAAGCTGGCTGATTGTCGGTGACCACGAGCGATGGCGAGGACAAGACCTTAACGCCGGTGATCGTCGACAACGCCGATAGGATCACCCGTGGCTGTGCCTCCGGACCGAACAAGAGGTTGAAGCCTGGCAGGACGCGCTCCAGAACGGTCTGAGCAACGGCCTGTGCAGCCGCCGTTGTAGACGTATCCGTACTCGTTGAAGACGTACTGGTGGACGACGTCGACGATGTTGATGACGTCGACGATGCGGAAGAGAATAATCCGACCGAGCCCTTGTCGGCCGCCATCCCCACATCCGAGCTAGTGAAAAAATGTTGCACCCCGTACTGCAAATCGTCGGTGAGCGTGACCTCGGCGACCGTGGCGTCGATGGCGACCTGCAACTGAGGCCGATCAACGGCTCGAAGCGCGCGCTCGAGAGTCCGGTAATCCTCCTGATTGGAATAGATAACAATCGCATTATTGGCGACGTCGGCGGTGATGCGGACATTCTGAAACAGTCCGCGCGGCATGGTGCCGCTGGTCGACGCCTCCGTCGCATTCGCGCCGCCGGCGCCTTGCCGACCGGAGAATGAGTCGAACGCTCCAGCGATTGGACCACCCGTCTTACTTCCGCTCGAGCCATTGGTATTGCTCTGACCGGTGCTGCCAGATGGACCCTGCGTACCGGTGCTGGCGGCTGACAGGCTGCCATTTCCAAGAGAATCAAGCCGGGACTGGGTGGCCGCCCCGCCGGGGGCAAGCTGATTGGCCGGTGTCTCCGTGGAGGTGCCCGATCGACCTACAAAAATTTCATTCAGGATTTTGGCGACTTGCTGCGCGTTACCGTAATTCAGGCGATAAACGCGGAGCGCGTTGCCGCTCGTGTCCGACCGATCCAGACGCTGCACCCATTGGGTTACTTTCTCAAGCAGCCGTGGGCTCTTAGCGACAGCCAAGACCGCGTTCATGCGCGAAACCGGCTGAAATTGTATCGCGCCCTGGCCTTGCCCTGATTCATTGGTCTCGAATATGTGCTCGAGCTCCTGGATCATCGTTTCAGGCGTCGTCGATTTCAGCGGATAAACGCCGACCGACTGGTTACGCAGCCATTCCACGTCGAAGGAGGCGATGACGTCGATCGCCGACTGCCGCTCCGCGCTGGTTCCCTGGACCAGGAGGATATTGCGCGCTTGATCGGCCCGGATCGCACCGGGCCTCGACAGGAAATTCTCGGCCATGCGGGCGATCGACGTTGCCGAAGCATAGTGGAGTGGTACGACCGATACGCCGAAGCCGGGCTGCCCTGCTCCAAAGCTTACGGCGCCGGCCCCGGCCGCCTCCGGCAACGGAACGATTTTCACGACGCCGCCTTCGCGTAAAACCGCAGCATTCGACATGCGAAGCAAGCTTTCGAAAATCGGCAGCACGTCCTTGCGCGCGATCGGTCCGACCGAAGAAAACGTGACGGTGCCCTGAACGCGCGGATCGACGACGAAACTGAGCCCCAAAGTATCTCCCAGCAGCGTCTTTGCGACGGTCTGGATATCGGCGCCCTCGAAGTTGAACTCGACGCCGCCGGGAACGACGGCGGCCCCACTGGGCTGGACAGTGCTCGCGCTCGTCTGTGCCGCCCCGTCGCGTGACGCCGGAAATCCGGAATCGGCTCCCGGAACAATCAGCGCGCGAAGCGGACCGGTTGCCGAACTCGATGGCTCCCCCGCACTGGGGAAGCGGGCACTCAAATCGGCATTGCGGACCGGTTCGACAGCGTCCGGCGCAGGAAAGTTTGTCGCATCCTTGGCCGAGCAGGCGGCAAGAAAACAACAAATAGCCGCCGCGATGCAGGCCCGCAACAGCACACGCGGCGCAACCAACCGTACCCAACACAAACGTACAACTCCCCTCGCCCCCTCAGAACGCACGCGAGCAGCCAACATCTCGTTGGCATTCAGCGCCCGATAACAGCCGCTTCATCGCGTCGGAACGCGGTCAAACGCACACCGGTGTCCAATTTGGTCGGCGCTCCGGCACGCGGTATCGAACTCCCCACAGCAACCACGATTCATTGCGCCCGCATCGAGCGGAAGCGATACGCTGTACGTAGGAGAGAGGCCTACGGGTCAGCTTTGCACGCTATGAATTGAATATAACGAAGCCATGACAATCGCCCGCGGACGCGCGCGTTCTTTAGCGTCCGGTCCGTCGATTGAGCCGCTCCCGAGCGCCCGGCGGCGGCGCCGAGACGCCGGCGGGACTTGGGATTGCCACCGGAGATGCGGCGCCCTTCGCACTTGGGCCGGCAAACAGCGCGAAGGTTACCAACCGATCGTCGTGCGATAGCACCATGCGGCGCGGCTCGATCCGAATTATTTTCCAGCCCTCAATCTCGTCGCCGAGCCTCGCACGAATGGGCTTTGCAGATCCGCCGCTGCGGACGACGGCGCGGGCTCCCGTATGGTCGGCCACGATCCCATACAGAACCATGTTCGGCGGCGGCAATTGCGGGACCGGCACGGCCATTTGCTGCACGATCGGTTGCGGTGGAGGACGACGACTTGGAGCAAACAGCGGCCGGTCGCGGGTCGCCTGCAGGCGATCCAGCGAAAGCGCGGCAAGTGGACTATCCGGCGCACCGTTCTGCCGATCGGCTACTCCATGGGGGGCGTCAGCGGCCGGCAAGATCGATGGCCAGACCGCGACTATTGCCCCCGCGCACCAGCGACGCAGGTGCTTCATGTCGGGCCCCTATGCCACGGCGCACGCAGTCCGAGCGTCACCCGCAATGGCAAATCCCCACTGCCTCCTGCAGTCGTCGCAGCCGCGGAGCGCACAGTCATGTTGTCAACAAAGACATAGGGCGTTCCGCTTTCGAGTTGATAGAGCAGCACTTGCAGCGCGCGCAAACTGATATCGATACTGGCCTCGATCCGGATCGCATCTGTCGCTTTGTCATCGACTGACGCCTGCGCCCCGAACGAAACGAGGGCGGCATGCCGTTCGGCAAGCTTCGCCACATAGGCCTGCAGGTCGGCACTGGCGAGGCCAGGGGCCGCCGCCTCGATGAAGGCACGCGGCGGAGCGGCCGCTGGTTTCACCTTATGGTTTGGATCGTCTGATGAACGCAGGCGCGCAGAAAGGCGCGCCAGCATATCCTCCCGCTGCGCCAGCTCCGTCGCGGCATCCGCGCGCATCTGCAAGGTCACAGCGAGTAGCCCAGCGCAGACAATCAGCAGCAGACCCAGAACCGCGATCGCTATTGTCTGTTCGCGCGGAAGCTTTAGCACTGTCAATTCTCTGGGATGTCAAAGTGCGGCGCGACCTGTGCCTCGATGTGGAACCAAAACAGTGTACCGTCGGGCCCGCGCGTCGTCGGCGCGAAGAAATGCGCTCCGGCAAATTGCTTGCTTTGCTCAAGCGGCGACAATAGCGCCGGCGCGTCGCTGGTTAGACCGACAATTCGAAGTGTCGTCTTCTGCAGTGACAGTTCAGTGACATAGGCCGTGTCGGGCAGCGCTTGCGACAGCGTATCGAGAATGACGACCGCAGGCGGCTTCGTCGCTTTTTCGTTCCATGCGCGTTCCGATGCATTGAACACCGCGCCCCCACCGGCACGGCCTGACTCAAGTTGGCGCTGCACGAGTGCGGAGTGCTCGGCGACGTCATTGCTGTCCGTCCGAATGGCGACGGCGGACGCAAGCGCCCATGCGCTGAGGCCGAGGCTCAGTCCAAGGACCGCAAGCACCGCCACTGCAACCGGCCTGCGCCCCGATCGCCCCTCCTGACCGCGCTCGAAGGACGACCACAACGTGACCGGCGGCATGTCTGCGGCGCCGGGCTCGCGCGCCGTGATCCGGTCGACCTCGACGCCCAGTGCTGCGAGTTCGCGACGAACCGCTTCGACATGAGCCCGTGACGTCATCATCACGCGTGCATCGAGTTGTGCTGGATCCTGGCGGCTCGCCTCGGCGTCGAAGCCGAACAGCACTTGATCGCTCGGCCATGGCGACAACCGATCGATCTGGTTACGCACGATCCCGGCGAGGAACTCACGGGCTCGCGCCGGCACCTGAATGCGCTGCAATACGAGTTCCTCGGCGGCAAGTTCGAACGTCACGAAGCGCCGACGCGCGGCGGCGGCCAGCGTCTTCGCAGAGGACAATTCTGAGGGCGAGGCTGTCACGTCGGCGTGCTTCGTCGCGGCTTCTTGGCGGATGACAAAGCGCGCGTCTTCGCGCGCAATCACCAAGGTGCGGCGAGCCCGCCATGTCTCGCGCAGGCCGACAAGCACAGCATTGAGATTGTCGATCCATCCGTTCCAAAGTGTGTTGATCTGCATCGAGGTTCTACCGATCGATCGCGGTCGGCCACTTCATGACACTGGCGAACGCAACGGAGTCCAAGCGAGCACCCGATACGGCTGGCGGTCATCCGGTAAGCAAACGATGACCGCGTCGGCACCCGCGCGCACGCCGCCGGCAACCAGCGCCGTGAGATGAACCGATACCGCCTGCACCGGTTTGATTGCGACATACGCTTGCGCGGCGCCAAGCTGCGCGGGCAGTTGTTTGGGATCGATTCCGGACCGGCGGGCCGCGAGAAATCCGGCAAGCCGTCCCGGATCGACCCCGGGCAGCACAGCGAGAACCTCCGCCGGCGCGGCCAAGGGATTGATCGTCTCGTTGCCGAACACGGTGGTGAGCGGCTTGATCGCCTCGATCCAGTCCGCGCGCATTCCTGGCACTTGCATAAGCTGGCTGACATCGGTGAAAGGCGATTCCGAGACCGGCGGCGCGGCGGCAGTCGCAGCCGTCGGCGCTGTCGATGGCGGCGATGCATTCACATTGTTGCCAGGCGCCGCGCTCGGCTCCGGCGAAGGGCCAGCGTCGCGCTTGCGCAAGTTGACAATCTGCTCGGCCAGGCCTTCGGAATCCGGCGCACCGACTGATCGCAACAGGGACGCCAGCACTTGCGGCGGTGCCTTGCCGATATCGATGCGGCCGCCCTCGTCGTCGATGCGAATGTGAACTGTACCGGACGACAGCGTGAGCGATGTTTCCACATCGGTGAGTGGCTTATCGCCGGCGCCGGCGGCGAGACTGGCCGCAACTTCGAGACCCGCCGTGAGCAGGCCATCGGACTGCACCCGGCCACGGTCGATGGCCATGATCCCGGTGAATCCCCGGAAGGTCAGCGCAGTCGCCATGGCCAAGGTCGACAACAGCGCGATCGTCCACAAAACGATCACCAGGACGACGCCGCTGCGCGTGTGCGTGCTCATGGCGCTCATGGCGCTCATCGACGTCCTCTGCGCCTGCTGTGGGTTCGGTGTGTCGCCATTGCCCGCTGGGGGCTTGCCGGTGAGGCACTCAACTCCCGCCCCCGCCTTCGCACAAGCCATTGGCGCGTCGGCGTGAATGACAAACTCGGCCCCGCCGAGGAGATCAATGCCGCTCGCGCGGTCACGCAAGTGGAGCTTCACTAGGCGCGGCAAGGTTTTTTCATTGTTCCAGTTGCTGCTCCAGCTGAGACTGCCATCCGGCGCGGCGCGGGCGAAAGCAAAGGAAGCGTCGATCTGACCGGCGATCAGCACGACCGGGTCACCCAGTGCCACATCCGCGATCGGCTGATGCGGTCCGCTCCACGGAGCACGGCGCCGCACGACCTCGGTCGCGTCTCCGGCGGGCTCGACCGCCACGCTCACAACCTCGTCGCCTTGGGGCGTTCCTGCAGCGGCCCGCAATCCGGCGTCTGGTCCGTCGGCGCAGATGAAGGTGATCTTCGAGGGCTCGCCCAGGAAGGCGACTGCACCGCCGGAGTTCTTCTCGATGGCAAAGCGCGCTGCGCCGATGTCGGCTGA
Organism: uncultured Alphaproteobacteria bacterium; assembly: GCA_963759705.1. GTDB lineage: Bacteria > Pseudomonadota > Alphaproteobacteria > Rhizobiales > Xanthobacteraceae > BOG-931. The sequence continues at coordinate 156,250 of CAVXAK010000016.1, read as the reverse complement.
CAAGCGCTCAGCCGCCAGCACCAGCCGTTCGCCTCCGGTGACGCGGCTCGTCCCTCGATCAAAGGTGAGCGCTATATTATGCATCAGCGTTGTGGTCGCGACGATGATCACCGAGGCAATCGCAAGCGCGGCAAGAACTTCGAGCAGGCTGAAGCCTTTTCGCATGTCGCCTGCCCGCGCGCCGATCATGCCTTCACTCCGGTTTGCCGAGCCGCACTGTTTCGGCGCTGACGGTTCGCCCACCACCGAACGTGACTGTGGCAACCACCCGATAGGCCATCCAATTCGGCTGCGGCGCGCTCTTGCCCGGGGTAGCCATAGAGTTGGCTGCGGCAGCACGCCGGAATGTCGTTCCGATGCCGGAGGGCTCCGCGCCCAAGTGCCAGCGCAACCCGGCAGTTTCGCCGTCGCGCGAAAGATTGGCCAAAGTTGCCGTGTCGACCGGATCATCGAGGAGCGCGCGTAACAGGGCCTGTGCCGCAACTCGATCGTCGGCGCTGACCATGATGCGGCGCGCATAAAGCAGGAACGGTCCGATCGCGGCTGCGAATGCCAGCACCACCGCAAGCGCAACCAGCGTCTCCAGCAGCGTAAAGCCGCCGCGCGTCCTAGTCTGTCTGCGGTACAAGGACCGAAACACCGCCTGTGTACCAATTGACGCGAACCTCATATTCCGCCTTCTCGCGTGAGAACCTCAGCACGGCCCCGGTCGACGCTCCGTCCGGATCAAAGCTGACGACCGCGAGCCGACCAGACCAGACCATGTCGGGGCCAAGCAAATTCAGCACAACATCGCGCGGAATCGCGACGGACTGACCATCATCGCCGATCAAAATGCGGCGGTCGCCGTCGAGCGTTACGCGCCTGACCTGACTCCCCAGAATGGCATCCATGCGTTCGCGGCGCATCAGCGCCGCAGTATCCATCACCACGGCCTTCAAACTCGCGCGCCCGGTTCCGTGGATGGCGGCGACAGTCAGCGACGCCACCATGGCGACGATCACCATCACCGTCACCACTTCGAGCAGCGTAAAGCCGCTTCGCGCATCAGTGTTCGACATTCGAAATATCAGCCGCGGTACCGGTGCCGCCTTCGCGACCGTCCGATCCGAGCGATACGATCACATAAGGCGGCAAGCGATCGCCTGACGCATGATACTGATAGGGATGGCCCCACGGATCGAGCGGAACACGCGATCCCTTGATGTAGGGTCCATTCCAGGCTTCGACGTCGCTCGGACGTTGGGCGAGCGCTTCAAGCCCCTCGGAACTGCTCGGATAACGGCCGGTATCCATATAGAAGAGATCAAGCGCGGAGTTGAAACCTTCGATCTGCAGCTTCGCCGTTTTGACGCGCGACTCGCTGAGATAGTTGAGGACGCGCGGCCCGACGAGGCCGACGATCAAGCTGATGATCGTCAGGACGACCAGCATCTCGATCAGGGTGTAGCCGTCCTTGGGAAGCCGCCGAAAAGCAGCGCGCGCGGCCCTTGCGTGAGTATACGCCAGCATCATGATGCGAGATCCGTTATGCTCAACAGGGCACTCATAATGGAGATAATTAACGCCCCAATGACGATGCTCACGAGGATGATGGTCAGGGGGCCGATAGCGCCCATCAGTCTGTCGAGACCGACGCTGAGCTTGTGCTCGTAGAATTGCGCGGCGTGCCTGGCGATCACCGGCAAGTCTCCGGTTTCATCCCCAACTCTGAGCATGCGAACCGCGAGCGCGGGTAACAGGTCGGCTTCTGCGAGCGCATCGGCAAACCGGCGGCCGCTGCGCACCTGATCATGCAGCCAATCGATCGCCGCAACGTGACGCGGTCCGTCCACGACGTTGCGGAGCATTCGCAGCGCTGCCGGCAGCGGTACGCCGTTTTCGACCAGCAGCCCAAGCGTTCCGATCAGCCTCGCGGCGCGCCGGTCCCGCATGGGTCCGGCAATGCCCGGAATCATGGCAATGAGGGCAAGCAGACGCGCACGGTGCTCGCGCTTGCGAAACACGAGCCACCCGCCAAGAACGACCGCAAGGCAGATGGCGATGAGCATATCGAAGTTCGCGTGCAGCCAAGCCGACGCCGCCAGCACGAAGGCTGCTCCCGCATTGAGGCGGTCACCGAGATCGTGGAATACCGCCTCAAACTGCGGCACAACATATGTCAGGAAAAACAGCAGGATAACGACGGCCGTCCCGATCAGAAAAAGCGGATAGCGGATCGTCGAGCTGATACGTTCCGCGAGGAGGTCGCGGCGGGCACGATCCTCGACGACCGCTCGCAGCGTCCCGTCGAGCTTGCCGGACGCCTCGCCGGCCCGGATGATGGCCACGTAAGTCGGTTCGATGATCGCGGGAAAGCGTTCCAGTGCTTCCGCAAAACTCTGGCCGGCGGAGATCGACGAACGCAGATTGCCGGAAAATCGGGCGATCGACTTGTTGGCGTCGTCGGCAAGAGTCTGCAGCGCGGCCTCGAGCGTCAATCCAGCCTCAACCAGCAGCGCCAACTGCCGCAGGAAGATCGTGGTATCGCGCCCGCGCGGAGCGCTGCCGGTTGGGCTCTGGATAAATTTGCCCTTGGCATCGATGTGCGCCTCGATCGGCAGATGGCCAAGATATTCGATGCGCCGGATGACTTCCGCGTGCGAGTGCGCCTCCACCTCTCCGGCGACGATCTCGCCGCCTGGTGTCAGGGCACGATAGCGGAACTGCGGCATGGCTGCGGCCTACAAGCTTGCGGCGACACGGAAAATCTCGTCGACGGTGGTTATTCCGGCGCGGCACTTGGCAATGCCATCCTCGGTCATCGTGACCATGCCTTCGCGGTGCGCGACGTGCTCGAGTTCCGTTGCGTCGGTCTTCGGTCCGATCGCGCGCCGAACCGCGGGCGTCACCTCCATGACCTCGAACACACCCTGGCGTCCGCGATATCCGGTGAAGCCGCACCATTCGCATCCTCGGGCACCGTAGACCGTGTCACCGGCGGCAAAGTTGAGGGCGGCATATTTCTGTTCTCGGGCAACCTCCTCCTCCGTCAGGCAACGCGGCACCCTGCAACTGTCACAGAGGATGCGCACCAAACGCTGTCCGACGATTGCCCGCACGCATGACGCCAGCAGGAAGCTCTCGACATCCATGTCGATGAGACGCGTGATGGCGCCGGCTGCCGTATTTGTATGCAGTGTTGTCAGCACCAAATGGCCGGTCAACGAGGCGTGCACGCCGATATGCGCGGTCTCGGCGTCGCGCATTTCACCGACCATAATGACATCCGGGTCCTGGCGCAGAAACGAGCGCAACGCGGTCGCGAAGGTCAACCCGATAGCCGGATGAATCTGGGTCTGATTGACGCCGGAAATCTGATATTCCACCGGGTCTTCAATCGTCAGGATCTTGCGCGTTGGATCGTTGATCTCCGCGAGCGACGCAGCAAGCGTAGTGGTCTTTCCTGAGCCGGTGGGACCGGTCACGATGATCATTCCGAACGGCGCCTGCAAGGTGCCCTGCAATATGGCCTTGTCGCGCGTGGACAGACCGAGTTTGTCGAGCGCCACCAGGCCGGCGCCCTTTCGCAGCAGGCGCACGACGGCGCTTTCTCCATACATCGTCGGCATGGTCGCAACGCGCAGATCGATCTCGGCGCTGCCGACGACGATGCGCGCCCGGCCGTCCTGAGGCATACGGCGTTCGGTGATATTGAGGCCGGCCATGATTTTCAGGCGCGAAAGCAGGCCCTTCGCCATACTCAGCGGCGGAGCCGGAATTGTTCGCAGCATCCCGTCAATCCGAAGCCTGATCTGCAGCGCATCGCTGAACGGCTCGATGTGCAAATCGGTGGCACGCTGTTCGACGGCGGTGCGCAGCATTTCGTCGATAGCGCGCACGACCGGTGCGCCGCGCGCGAGGTCGCGCAGGTCGTCAAGGTTGTCGTCGGGGATCGCAACATCGGGCGGCGCTGAACCGCTCGGAACCTCCGCCTCGAGCGCTGTAGCGAGTACCGCCTCGATGTCCTCGCCCGTTGCGACAGCGAGCGCGACGGAGCGCCGCAGCGCCAGCTCAACGGCACGAACCGTTTCCGCCTCGGTCGGTGAAGCGATCGCAAGCGACAGCAGTCCGGATCGGTCTTCGAACGGGAACAGCCGGCGTTCCCGCAGGAATCGCGCCGACATGTCCTTGCCGGCAAACGTGCCTGCGCTCAAATCGGAGCGCTGCACCCGTGCGCAGCCGCAGAAGCTTGCCAACTCGTCCGCGAAAATCGACTGGCTGAGCTTGGTGAGGCCGAGCCAGTCGACAGCACCCGGCATTCCGGATCGCGAGGCCAACGGACCGGGAACGACGCCGTCGCGCAGAATACCTTTGCGCGTTAGATGCTCGATGAACTCGCCTGGGAACATGCGAATGCACCCTCAATGCGGCCACTCGATTGATCGGATGACGTGCAAAGCTCCCCCGCCGCAGTTGCGACGGGGGAGCAATGTTTAGACGGAGCGCAGTCAGGCGAACGGGGGCCGCCTAGTTCCGATCGTCGTCCGCGAAGGAAAACAGCACGGCTCCCGTCTTGGAATCGAGGATGAGTTTGTGCGTATCCTCGTCATGGTGCCCGTCAAAATCGAACATGTTGTTGAGCGTACCGGCGATAGTATCGAACGAACCGCCCGCCTGGATGCGCTCGCCGAACAGCCAATTGTCCTCGATGAACCGCAATACCGAACTCTGGTCAGTCAGAGTGTGGTCGACGTAGTTCGTTTTTGCGAAAGGCGAGACAACCAAGAGCGGTTCGCGATTTCCGTAGCCACAACGGCCGTTCACGTCGAGATAGGACGTGCCGTTCAGGGGCTTCGCCGGCGTCGGCTTGCCTTGTTGGAATCCGCTATCGCACAAGCCGGGTCCGTTGAGCGAATCCACCGACGTATTGAATGAGGGATTCACGACCGGCGGCATCTGATGATCGTACCAGCCGTCGGAATCGTCCCACAGGATGACGACAGCGGTTTCCGACCATTCCCTGCTCCGTTGCAAAGTATTGATCACGTTAACCAGGAAATTCTGCTCATCGAGCGGGTCGGAATACCCGGCGTGCCCGTCCTGGTATGCCGGCGCTTTCAGAAAGCTCACCGCCGGGAGATTGCCGGCATTCAGTGCATCGAAGAAGTCGTTGATGTCGTATTGGTGGTTGGCCGGATCGGGCGTGTGAGTGTGTGGGATCAGGCTGTGGCCGATGGCTGCGACCGAGTTCGGCCGCAGATGCTGGGGATTAGCCGTCGACGTGTAGTACTGGAACGGCTCATGGTGCGGGATGTAATCGGTGGACGTGAAAGCGGGGGTACCGTTGCTCGCAGCGGCGCCAGCCGCCTCGCCAGCCAGCGGATCGGTCTCGCGAGAGCATCCGGTCGTGCCGTTGGAATTCTTGATGCTGAGATTGAAGCCGCCCTCGAACCAGCCCCAGGTAATTCCTCGGGCATTGAGCAGGTCGCCCACGTTGCGACCCGACAAGGTCACCTGATCTCCGTTGGGATTAGAACACGCGTCGCCCAATGGATCGGCGTCGCCGATCAGCGTCAGATTCCCGGGATTGTTGCTGGCGTCGCCAAATGCCTCATGCGTCGTGTGCAGGAGAGTGTTCGTCGCGCTCAGAACATTCTTGGTCGCCGAAAACCCGTTGGTCTGGCCCGCAACGAGGTTAATGGCGCCCGGCGATGACGGACCAAACTGCGTGATCCAGTTGTTGTCACTGAGCGCGTAGTGCTGGGCGTAGTTCCACAGCGCGGTGACGGTATTACCGTCGTAATAGCCCATCACCTGGCCAGTCGTTTTCACCACAGCCGGTGCCGGCGGGGAGGTTGGCACGGTTCCGCCAGTACCAACAAAAGCCGGGAACCCGTCCATATGGCCGTTGTTATAGGCGCTCTGCTCGGGGCCATCGTTGTGATTTTGATCCTCCGTCAGGGCCTCAGCAGGTGACAGACGGAATGGATTGGTAGCGCCGGCGCCGTTTTGCTTGCTGGTATTAGGCGCGACCGGATTGGTCGCAACCGCATTCGGATTGTGGTGAAGAAGATCGAGGCCGGTCAGTGGCTTGAAGTGATTGGTCGGATCGAGCGGAGTGAGCAGCGTGTTGATGCTGGTTGGCGTGCGCGATGAGGCGTGGAACACCGTTTCACCAGCATTGTTTTGCGCTTTCGGATAGGTGCCAAAATAGTGATCGAAGGAAACATTTTCCTGAAAGATCACGACCAGATGCTTGATCGGGGTCGCCGTGCGGTGGTCCTGGTCATCATCGGCAAGAACGCCGGCGGAAACGAGGGCAAACGCCGCCGTCAGGCCGCCAAGCAGGTAGCGGTATCTCATAGTGATGCCTCCACAAAGGTTTTTGGCAGGTGGAACTCGGGAGATAAAACGCGGAACGCCCGAACGCGAAGCGCCCAGGGATACTGAGTACGGTATGGATCGTAGATGTCCGCTGTAACAGCAATGCTACGGTAATTTGAATACGCGACAATCGATGCGAAGTTACGGTGCAAGCATCTTGAGAATTTTTGTGAAGGCATTGACGGCGGTTGCGTCCTGCGCATCGCGCGTTTCGGATTGGATCGTTTCTTATCGCGCATAAAGCCGCGGTATTCAGCCGTCACAAAATTGAAAATCAATAGAGTTCGGTGCGTTACATTGCGCGACTAACTTTCCCGATGTGTTTGCGCAGTTCGCCGATCGTGCGTCGTACTGCACCTCACCCTTCAGCAAAACACATCAGGAGGCGACGAGATGAAAAGGATTGCCTGTTGTGCCGCCGGCGCTTTGGCGCTTGCGGTGGCCGGAGCAGCGCCCGCGATGGCGGCCAGCTGTCAACTCGGTTCGAATGGCCATCAGATCAAGCACATCGTCTATCTGCAATTCGACAACGTGCATTTGCACCGCGACAACCCGAATGTGCCGTCGGATCTGGAGCAAATTCCGAGCCTGCTGAGCTTCCTCAAGGGTCAAGGTGCGCTGCTAACCAATCACCATACGCCGCTCATTTCGCACACGTCAGTTGACATCCTGACAGCGCTCACAGGCGTCTACGGCGAAAAGATGGGCATGCCGGTCGGCAACACCATCCTTTATTTCGTCAACGGCGGCGCCACCTCGAACTTCACCAGCTCCTTTGCCTACTGGACCGACAATCTCGGCACCACGTCGGTGCCGCAGATGGTTGATCAGCGCGGCAAGGTTCATCCGGCTCCCTGGGTGCCGTTCACCCGCGCTGGTTGCGATGTCGGTGCATTCTCCATCGCGAATATCGAATTCGAGAACACGACCAGCGATGTCGACAACGTCTTCGGCCCGACATCGCCGGAGCACAACGAAAATGTCGCCAATCACACTTTAGCGGTCGCGGATTTCGAAGGGATCGTGCTGCACTGTGCGCAGGGCGCGGCGTCGCTTTGCAACAATCCGCACGGCCATCCGGCGCCGGACAATCTTCCGGATGAGCCGCAACCAAACGGCAAGGGCACCGGCGGCTATGTCGGATATCAGGCGCTCTTCGGCAATAAATACTTGGCGCCGGCACTCAACAACAGCAGCTCGATCGTGATCAATGATCTCGACGGCAATCCGATCGCGGACAGCCACGGCAATCCGGGCTTCCCAGGCTTCAGTCCCACCCCGTCGCAAACGCTGGGCTACGCTGCAAAAATGCTCGAGGCCGGGGTACCGGTCGTGTATCTGTACATCGAGGATGCTCACGACAATCATCACTACCCGGATGCGCCCATCAGCACCGATCCGGACGGCACGTTCGGTCCCGGCGAACAAGACTACGTCGCCCAGCTCAAGGACTACGATAAGGCGTTCAGCGCGTTCTTCGCCCGCCTTGCGACGGACGGCATCACCAAGGACAATACGCTGTTTGTTGTAACGGCCGATGAAAACGATCATTTCGCCGGGTCGGTCGCGGGCGCACAGCCAACAGGCTGTGATGGAATCAATACGCCGTGCACCTATCCGCCTCCGACGAAGGGCGAGGTCGACGTCAATCTGAGCAGCCTGTTCGCCGGTGAATTTGGCAACTCCACTGCGATCAACATCGACTTCGACGATGCCCCAGGCATCTGGATCAACGGCAATCCCGCCCAAACCTCCACGACGACCCGTACGCTCGAGCAACAGGCTGGCCTCCTCACCGGCTTCGATCCGATCACCGGCAGCGTCAATCAGGTCACTCAGGCCATGGCCGATCAAGCGGAGCAGCACCTGCTTCACATGATCACGTCGGATCCGAACCGGACGCCCAACTTCGTCCTGTTCGGCAACCCGGACTACTTCCTCTCGACAAACAGCCCGGCGACCGCGTCCTGCACCGCGGCGGTCACGGGACCCACCTGCTTCCTTCAATCACGCGCGTTTGCCTGGAACCACGGCGATTTCCAGAAGGATATCGTGCGGACCTGGCTGGGTATCGTTGGCCCAGGTGTCCGGGCGGCAGGATCGGTTGGCGATCTATTCACGGATCACACCGACATCCGTCCGACGATTCTCAGCCTGGCTCATCTCAAGGACGACTACGCCCATGACGGTCGTGTGCTCTTCGAGATCCTCAAGGACAGCATCCTGCCCGATTCGCTACGCGATCACCGCGAGACGCTCTCTCGTCTGGCGGACGCCTACAAGCAAATCAACGCGCCGACCGGCAAACTGGGACTCAAAACCCTTACTGGGATTTCGACGCGGGCGCTCAAAAGCACCGACAAGAACGATGCAACCTACAAGCGCCTCGAGGACCGAATTGTTGATCTCACTCAGCAGCGAAACGCGATCGCTGCCGAAATGATCGACATGCTCGAGGATGCCGCCTTCAACGGCAAGGAGATCGACGAACGGCAAGCCGAACGGCTGATTGATCAAGCCGACGACCTGCTCGAGGATGAGATCGACTAGGAGTCGCAGCTTCCGGAAAGGTCCGTCCCGCGGCGACGCGGGGCGGATTCTTTTTAGCCGCAGTCGCTCCCGCCGTCGTCCGCAGTCATCTCGTAAAGCTCCGAAGCATTCCGAAACGCATCGCGACACTCGTCACCATACATTTCTTCCAAGGCCCGATCATCTGATCGAGACTGGACATCCAAAAGCGACACGGTCCGCTTATCCAAAATAATCTTCGCCGGACATCGCGCGGCCGTCCACCTGGAACGAATTCGCCTTTGCGATCATTCGTCGAGGTCGAAGTCATTTAATCGTGGCATCCACCAAAAATTTGCAGCTTAAAAATTCAAAATCATGAATACGTCACCGCTCCGCAAAATTCGCCCAATAGCATTTCGGCGCTCACAACCTCAACCCAATTTCACAAAGGATGGGCGACATGCAATCCACCTGTTTACTGAGTCAGGGCCTGAGAAAGCGCCGCTGGCTGTCATGTGTCGCGGTTGCGGCGATGCTGGCGAATACCTCGATCCCGTTCGCTCCAGCGGCAGCAAACGAGAATGACACCGCCTCGCCGATCAAACACGTCATCATCATTATCGGCGAGAACCGCACCTTCGATCATATCTTCGCGACCTACAAGCCTGTCAGCCACGATACGATTTTGAACTTGCTGTCGGAAGGCATCGTCAAGAATGACGGCTCGCCCGGCCCCAACTATCACAAAGCGCTGCAATATTCGGCGATCGATACGTCAACCTTCAAGTTGGCCCCACCGAAGACGCCCTACGTGGTCTTGCCGCCGGCGCTGGCCGGAGGCCCGTCGGTTCCCTATGTCTGCCAAGCGCTCGGCTTTGCATCCGGAACGTCGTGCGTCAATCCGACGACGCTCGCGGCGGCCAAGACCATCGAGAATGGCCTGGACAACAATTACTACCAGTATCTTTTGACGGGAGGCACCGGGCAAACCAGCGGCACGCCTGACACGCGGGTTAAATATAACGGTCAGGACGCCAGCCATCTGCCGCCCGGCCCCTATCAGCTCACGTCGGCGGCATATCCATACGATGCGTACGCGGCGAGCCCGGTGCATCGCTTCTTCCAGATGTGGCAGCAACTCGATTGCAGCGCCGCGGCCGCCGAGGAAAGCGACGATTCGGGATGCTCCGCAGACCTGTTTCCCTGGGTCGAGGTTACGGTCGGGGCGGGCTCCAACGGCAAAGCGCAGCCTTCAGGGTTCAACGACACGTCGACCGGCGAAGGCTCGACCGCCATGGGATTCTTCAACGTCCAAAACGGCGACGCTCCGTATCTCAAGTACCTCGCCGATACATACGCGATGAGCGACAACTTTCATCAGGGTGTGAACGGCGGCACCGGCGCGAACCACGTCATGCTGGGTACCGGTGACGCCGTCTGGTTCAGCGACGCGCGCGGCAACCCGCAAGTCCCGCCGCACAATCCGGTGAATCCGTCGAATCCCGGAACACCGCCGAACGGCGTCAGCGCGCTGAGCGAAATCGAGAACCCCAATCCGCAGTCCGCGACCAACAACTATTATATCCAGGATGGTTATGGAGGCGGTTCCGGATCGCCTACCGCTGTTGCTCCAAACGCAAGCTACGGCGGCGGCTCTTATGTCGATTGCTCCGATCCCGGTCAACCCGGTGTTTCGGCCCTCCGCAATTATCTGGGAGCCCTCAGACGCAAGGTCGATCCGAACTGCGAGACCGGTCACTACTATCTGCTCAACAACTATAATCCCGGCTATTTCGGCGACGGCACCAACGCCTATACCGATACCAACCCGAGCAACTATGTGTTCACGATCCCGCCGTCGAGTGTCCGCACCATTGGTGACGAACTCGGTGAGCACAACATCTCGTGGGCCTACTTCGGGGACCAGTGGAACCGTTATCTGGCCGACAAGTATGTGACCAATCCGGAGGACGTGTACTGCAACATCTGCAATTGGGCTCAGTACGCGACCTCGATCATGACCAATCCGGCCGCCCGTGCCGCTCACCTCAAGGACACCACGGACCTTTATGCCGACATCGCGGCTGGAACGCTGCCCGCGGTCTCTTACGTAAAGCCGAGCGGTCTGGTCGATGGCCACCCGGCGTCCTCGAAGCTCAACCTGTATGAGGGGTTCGTTAAGAAGATCGTCGACCTCGTGCAGGCCAACCCGAAGCTGTGGGCGGAAACCGCCATCTTCGTGACCTTTGACGAAGGCGGCGGCTATTGGGACTCGGGCTACGTGCAGCCGCTCGATTTCTTCGGCGACGGCACCCGGATCCCGATGATCGTGGTCTCCCCCTACAGTACCGGTGGGCGCATTTCGCACACCTACACCGATCATGCCTCGACGCTGAAGTTCATCGAGCGAAACTGGCGCCTGCGCCCGATCACCCATCGCAGCCGCGACAACCTGCCGAATCCGGTAACCCGCTTTAATCCCTACATACCGGTCAACTCTCCGGCCATCGGCGATATGTTCGATCTGTTCGATTTCGGACACGCTGATTTCGGACACGACGATTTCGATCACTGAGCGGATCGCATCGTAAGTGAGCACCACTGGTGCCGGTCTCGGATCGAGACCGGCACCGCAGCGTGCGACGAGGGCTGCCTTCAACGGCAAAAAGATCGACCGGCGGAAATTTAAGCCGCCGATCCGTCCCGCGCGACACAGGACGGATCTGTTATGTGATGGCGGACCCGCCTACCAATGGTGCTCGCCTTCGAGCAGGGGGCGACTTCCGACGGAAGCGATGTGCGGCGTGGTCGAGCAATCGCCAAAATTCGATTGCTCCACGGTCGACCACGTGATGGTCCACAGCATTGCCGAACGCATCGCGACGCCCGTTACCATGCAGTCGTTCCAGGGCGGAATAACCACCTTGAGATCGTAACAACCCGGCGCAATATCCGAGATGGTGAAGCTCTTTGAACTCCACACCGATACGCCGGCCAGCTGATTGCGTCCCCAGGTGCGGTTGCCGCATGGCGCTATGTAGAGCTGACTGAGTGTCACTCCGGATGTGTTGACCAGCACCAGCTCGGCCGGGAGCGCGGACTGGGTCGTGCCCGTCGCAAGCAGAGCAACAAGAAAAACGTATCGCGCACGCAGGTTTCGCATGATCGGCGTTCCACTGATCTTGGCCGGATTTCAATGCCGCAGACGAGCCTGCATCTTCACTGATCGAATGTCTGAACACAAGACAGAGCCCGATGCAGGACTTCAAACGGTGAGCCTGCAGCATTGCCGATGATCGCCCTTTTTCACATTCATGGCACATTGCCTTCACATGACCGCAACACGATCCCACGACTTTCCATCGATGGCGCTTGTTGAAGCGCACTCCCTTCACGCCAGAGAGGCCGCAGTTCGCAGCCTCTCTTTTCGTTCGCGGTTTGCCATTCAAGACCAATCAGGACGGAACGAACCGCGAAGACCACGCTTCGAGCCTGGAGAATCCGTGGGCTTCGTTCTCGTTTGGTCTCAAGAAAATAGTTCGATCGCGCCCGAGATCGAACCCCGTGCGCTAAGGCTGAGCGAGCACTTGTGCCTGTCCGCCACCGGAAACCATTCCAGGTCCACCAGGCACGACGTTGCCTGTGCCATCGGTCACGACAACATTGCCGGTCAGTTCCCAGCGGTTAGCCACGATGCGCGACGCGGGCGCGATCCTCGCCATGAGCGTGTTCGTGCCGCTCATTCCGTTGGCCCACGAGCACGTTATCGAAACTGCGCCGTCAGTGAGCGAGCCCGTAAATTTCTTGGCATTAGGCCCGTCGCCGCGCCAGGTGCCCTCGATGAACGCAAAATTGGTGCTAACGGGCGTTTGAGAGGTCACCTCAAGCGTGTGATTGGGGGCGTTCGGATTATCCGGATTGTTTGACTTAAGATGGAACACGATGCCTGCGAGAGACGGTCCATCAAAGGCTGCGTTTGCTGGAGACATGATTGCGCCCTTTCTGCAAGTTTAGGCTGGAGGCACGTACCGGAACGGCTATTCGTCGCTGGCAGGCTCGTCCCAAGTTCATGGGAACCCATCACACAGCAGTGAGTTCCGGAGCCAGTTGCCGCTGAGCGGCGCAGTTGCTGCCTTGGCCGCTGATTGATCGGCATATGTTCTGAAAGAACGAATCGCGGCTGAACCTCGCGAACAGATTCGCACGTTAACAAAACGTATGCGCGTTCGAGCCGCCGATCCTTCCCCGCGTCCTTACCGTGGGAACGCTGTCGCAAGTTCCCTGGCGCCCGGCTTTTTCACTTCCTCGTCCATGCGCGTGTCCGTGGCCGCGATCAGCTTTGACACGACGTTGTTTCTCTGAACGACCGGATTTTCCAGGTAGCCGCTCTGCAGAAAGAAGTTCGACGTGGGCACGCGATCGCGCCATTCCGGCGGCATCGTCACCATGTCGAAGCCGTTGCCGTCGCCGGTGAGATTCATCATTTCAAGCTCCGCGGCGGTGAGCGGCCGGTCGTAGCCTTTGCGCCGCGCGAACACGATGGAGTCCATAAGCTTCTGGGTTTGCAACAACGGCCCGACATCGAGATCGAGATTCATCGCGTGGATGCCCAAACCCTTCTGCGTGCCCGCGAGTTCTTCATGACGGTTCCAGTCATCCGGCACGCTCTTGGCGAACTCGACCATCTTGCGGAAGCTCGCGATCTTTCCTTCGAACACAGGCTGCTGGTAACCCGGCAACCGCGCGGCCTCGTCTTTCAGCCGCGCGAGGAACTGATTGCCCTTCTCCGCGACGATCTCGACGGTGTTGGTCGCCAGCAACTGGTTGTAACCAAGCGCCGTCGTGATCGCGTGCGCGCCGGGCCTCATGGTTTCGAGGCCCGCCTCGACGTCGTAGCTGCCGTTGCCGCCAGCCTCGAAACTATAGATGCGCACGACCTGACTTTTGTTCAGTCCCGCCGACAACGCTACCCTCGCGTAGGCGCGCTTGAATTCGAGATCGCTTTGCGGCAGGCGCGGTGTGAATTTGAATTCCTTCTGGGCCGCAGCGAGAAAATCGGCGACGACCGGAACGTAACGCGGTGCCGGCCTCGGCTCCTCGGCCGGCCCCGACGGATTCTTCGGCCGCGACGGGCCGGTATAGACCGGCGGCTGATTGAGAACATAATCATCGATGGTGATTTGTTCGTGATTGGCGCGCTTCGCCGAGCGAATATGCCGCTTGGCGGCGATCGAATTCCAGTAAGCGCTGGCCGCGGCCGCATAGGCTTCGCGCGCCGCCAGGTAGTCTGCCAAGGCGCGGCGGTATTGTGCCATGGCGGCGGCTGTCGACGGCTGATCGGCGGCCGACTGATCTATCGGCCCGAAAGCCGATAGCGCCATCAACGCGGCGAGCAGACAGGCGCCGCAGAAATTCGCTCTGCGGAAGTTTGTTTGAATGGCAGCCATTCCCCTCTCCGTGCGCGGCCGCAGGCTTGGGTCAACCGCGCGGACGTCCCCGTTCGCGAATCGGTTTGCATGTTAGAAATTCTTATTTTGACGCAACAAGGGCAGCTTCGATTTGCCGGATTCTTGAGCCGGCGTCGCGCGGGGGCAAAACATTAAACTCCTCACGCTCGGACGGTCCGGGACGGCCGGCAACTTTTCATCAACCATAGGAGCAAAAGCCCCCGCTCGATATGACGCGGAGCACACGCGCTCGACGCTAGCGGCGGGCCTTTTGGGTCAGTGGGGTTCGGCGGGGTCGGCGGCGAGCTAAGGACATGCCCGGTTCATGGACACTGGGCATGGGCGCAAATCGCCGGTTCTGAAACACTTAGAAAATAAGATAAAATGTCGCTTCCGAAGGACTTCAATGCACAAAAAGCGAACGGCCTCGGCTCCGAGGACGTGGAGCCAAGGCCGTTCTCATGCCGGCAGGTGCCCCATCGTACGCCCCTCCCCGACATTGCCCGATCATGCCGAAACGAAGTTGATCGATCGTTGACGAGCCGGGGACGGGCGAAAGATGGCGTACTCGCTCGCCTATTTCAGAGCCGAGGACACGCTCGAGAACGTCGCATTGAGGTTGCTGCCCAACGTGGTGACCGCAGCGATGATCGCGACGGAAATACCGGCTGCTATCAGCCCATATTCGATCGCGGTTGCACCCTGGTCATCGACGATAAACTTCCGAAGCAATTTGGTCACGACTGGTCCTTTCCCTGCTGAATTCGCCCCTCGTGCAGAAGTCATGCCCGAGTACGCGTGGATCACGCGCGCCCCGAAACTAATCATACAAATGAATGGAACTTTTACGTGAGAAGCTAGAATTATCTTAAAAGGCTTTGAAAAGGATAAGCGGTCAGGCGTCGTCATCGTGCCGACGGGACACGGGAAAGTCTTTTTGCGTCAAGTTCTTGAAGATATTCGCGCCAATATTTCTCGCGATTGCGGCCGAGTTCGGCGAGATAATCCCAGCTGAAAATTCCGGTCGAATGCAGATCATCGAAAACGAGCCTTACCGCATAGTTACCGACCGGATGTAATTCCATGATCTGCACATCCCGCTTACCCGACACCGTCCGTCGCTCGCTCGGCGAGTGGCCCTGAACCTCCGCGCTTGGGCTGCGGACGCGCAAGTACTCGGCCGCAAGATCGAAGCTCTCGCCATTGTCGAAAGCGACGCTGAGAGACGTGCGATCCTTGCGAAGCCGCAATTCCGTCGGCCAGGGTGTCGTCATTATCGGGTGTCCGTCACGAGATCATGCGACGGCGGATCGCTATTTGAGCGTGATGTGTCCGTCGGTGATGACCTTCTTCCACTTCTCATATTCCGACTTGGTGAAGGCCGCGCCGTCCGGCAGGCTCGTTCCGCGCGCCTCAATGCCGAATTTAGCGAAGGCGGCCTTGAGCTCGCCGTCCTCAAGCGCCTTGTTGACCGCACCGTTGAGCTTCGCCAGGACCGGTGCCGGCATTCCGGCCCTCCCGTACAGGCCGAGCCAGAGATCGACTTCGTATCCGGGCAAGCCCGCTTCCGCCACAGTCGGCAGATCGGGATAGACCGGGGAGCGCTTGAGGCCGGTCGTCGCCAGTGCAACGATGCTGCCTTTGCTGGTGAACGGCAGTGCGCCCGCGATGCTGGAGAACGCCATCTGCACTTTGTTGCTCATCATGTCGGTGAAGGAGCCGCCGATCCCCTTGTAGGGCACATGCACGGCGTCGATGCCGGTGCGCAGCATCCACATCTCGCCGGCCAGATGCGGCGTCGTACCGACACCCGCGGAAGCAAAATTGAGCTTACCCGGATTGGCCTTGCCATAGGCGTCCAGCTCCGCGAGCGTTTTTACGCCGAGCTGCGGCGCGACAACCAGAACCTCCGGCGAGGACACGACGATCGACACCGTCACCAGGTCCTTGAAAATGTCGTAGGGCAGATCTTTCTGCAGCGTCGGATTAATGACGATGGCGGGATCCATGAGCACGACGTTGTAGCCGTCGGGGTCCGAATGCGCGACCGAGTCGACGCCGACGATGCCGCCGGCGCCCGGCCGGTTCTCGGCGACGACGGTTTGGCCAATAACCTCGCCGACTTTTTTGGCCAGGACGCGACCCGTAAAGTCGACGATCCCACCCGGTCCGTAAGGAATGATCAGGTGAATCGGCCGATCCGGATAGGTCTGCGCGAACGCCGGCGCGGCGGCAACGAAGGCGAGCGCCGACCAAAGCAGGGCGCATATTCCTGGCGAAAAACGTTGCATGTCAGGTCTCCTCCTCCGGCAAAGCTCGGCGGCCGGACGTAGTTTGCTCCGGCCGCACAAAACGGTCAAAAAATCCATCCGTCCGTTGTCGATCTAACGCGTTACTCCTTGGCCTCGGGCTTCGGCGATCAGGTTGAGAAGCTCGTATGGCATCACCGGCATTTGCGAAATGCGGACATTAAACGGCGACAATGCATCCTCAATCGCGGAGATCACCGCGGCGGCAGCGGGGATGACGCCGACCTCACCGACGCCCTTGACGCCGAGCGGATTATTCGGCGACGGCAATTCTTTGTACAGCGTCTCAAACTGCGGCATTTCGGTCGCCGTCGGCAGCAGATAATCCGCGAACGTGGTGGTCACCGGCTGGCCCGCCGCGTCGAAGCCCATCCATTCGAACATCGCATTGCCGATGCCGTGCGCGATGCCGCCGTGGACCTGGCCCTCGACGATCAGCGGATTGACGCGCCGGCCTAAATCCTGGATCGCGACGTAGCGCAGGATGTCAACCGCGCCGGTCTCAACATCGACCTCAACCTCGACGACGTGACAGGCGTTGGAATAGGCCAGTTGATCGACACGAAATGTTGCATTGGCCTCGAGGCCGGGATCGATGCCCGGCGGAAAGGCATAGCCGGGCGCGCCTTTGAGAACCCGCGCGAGTTCGCCAAGTTTGACCGAAAGCTGCGGCGCGCCGACGACGCGCACTTCACCGTCGACGATTTCAAGATCCTCCTCGGCGGCCTCGAGCATGTGACTGGCAAGCTTGCGCGCCTTGGCTGCGACTGACTTCGCCGCGATATGCACCGACGAACCGGCGGTGACCGTTTGGCGGCTGGCGAAACCGCCAAGCCCAAGCGGCGCCGCCGCGGTGTCGCCGGCGACGATGGTGACGTCCTGCGCCCGCACACCGAACGCATCGGCGCAAATCTGCGCGAGCGCGGTCGCGAGCCCTTGGCCCATCGGCGCGGCGCCGGTTGAAACGGTGATACGGCCAGTCGGCGATACGCGGACACTGCCGAATTCGAACGGACCGCGGCCCGTTCCTTTGAGGCCGTGCGCGAGACCGATGCCGAGATAGCGGCCTCGCGCGCGCGCTTGGGCCTGCCGGCGCGGGAAATCGTCCCAGGCCGTGACCTTGAGAATCTCCGCCTGGCAGCCCGGATAATCGCCGCTGTCGTACTGGACCTGCTCGCCGGAGCGCGCCTTGAGCGGCTTGAGGTAAGGCATTTTCTCGGCAGGGATCAGATTGCGCCGCCGCAACTCGGCGCGGTCGAGATCGAGCGCTCGCGCGAGACGGTCCATCAGCCGCTCCATCGCGAAGGCCGCTTGCGGGTAGCCGGCCCCGCGCACCGACGAGACCGGCGTTTTGTTGGTATGCGCGACGACGACGTCCATCGCCAGTGCCGGCACCACATAGGGCCCCGTGAGCGAGGTTGCGGAGTTGTAGGGCAGGTTGACGTCCTGCAGCGCATAGGCGCCGAGGTCGTGCGCGAGATGTCCGCGCACGCCACGGACGCGTCCATCGGCGTCCGCTGCGATCTCGATCGTCCAATACTGATCGCGTTCCTGTACCGCGTTGGTGAAATGCTCGCGGCGGTCCTCGATCCATTTCACCGAGCGGTGAAGAAGCGTCGCGGCGGCGACCACCGCAACATCCTCGGGATACACGCAGAGTTTCGGGCCGAAACCGCCGCCGACATCCGGCGTCGCCACCCGCAATCGGCCCTCGTCGAGATCGATGAATTCGGCAAGCGCATGCATGAGATCGTGCGCTTTTTGGGTCGACGCCCACACCGTCAGCTCGCGGTCGGAGATTTGCGCAAGGATGCCGCGACCTTCCATCGAATGGGCGCCGCCGCGATGAATCCAGAGCTGGTCGCGCAGCACGTGCGCGGCGCCGGCAAACGCCGCCGCTATGTCGCCGTAGGCGACCCTGTAGGA
This sequence comes from uncultured Alphaproteobacteria bacterium, assembly GCA_963759705.1. Taxonomy (GTDB): domain Bacteria; phylum Pseudomonadota; class Alphaproteobacteria; order Rhizobiales; family Xanthobacteraceae; genus BOG-931. Next base: position 137,691 of record CAVXAK010000016.1, on the reverse strand, counting down.
CATGATCTGGTTCGACGAGAGTTCGCGGCGCACCGCCGGTACCGGTTTGTCGCGCTCGGGCCGGCAGTCGGTCGCCGCAGGCAAAATGTCGTAGTCGACGGCCACGAGTGCGGCGGCATCCTCGGCAACATAGCGAGTGTCGCCGATCACGATGGCGACCGGTTCGCCGACAAAAGATACCTCTCCATCAGCGAGCGCGAACGGCCAGCTGTGATCGAGCCGCGTGCCCGAATTCGAGACTCGAATCATGCGGCGCTGCTTCAGCACCGGAGCGAGATCGTCGAGCGTGAGGACCGCGACAATTCCCGGCAAAGCGCGCGCGGCGATCGAGTCGACGCTGCGGATTAACGCATGAGGATGCGGACTGCGCACGAATGCCGAAAAGAGCACGCCGGAAGCCGCGATGTCGTCGACAAAGCGCGCCGTGCCTGTGAGCAGCGCTTGGTCTTCAAGGCGAGTGACGCGCGCTCCGATCGTTTCGTTCACGGTCTCACTGCTCGTTGGCGATGGCCTTCCCCGCCTTGGCGAGGACGTCCTTCCGCATAGCATAGACTTTCCGCGAACAGTGCACCGATCCGACGCAAATGCATGGTTCCTCGCTGTCGATCTAAGGCAGCCGCGGCTTTGCGAGATTGATACCTACTGTCTGCGTCCAGTGAACAAGCCAATGATCTGTTGCCAGATCACGCGTGCGATCAACGAAAGTCCGGAAATCGGCTTTGCTGCGGGAGGCGGCGGCAGCGGTGAATTTGATGACGGCGAGACTGACGGCGGCCGTTGCGGCGGCCGTTGCGGCGGCCGTTGCGGCGCCGCTGCGGCCGCGCGCGCCGCGCCGGCTGCAGGCACCGACGCTGGCGCCTGCGGCTGCGCCGAAGCGGCAGCAGCCGACGGCGGCTCTTGCGCCAGCTGCGTGCGCAAATTGCTCGCGAATTGGCCGATGATCTGAGCGGCAGTCGTTTGGATCATGCCGACGCCACGGCCGTACTGTGCGACCGCTCCGGCCAGCATCAGGTCGGTGTGAATCAGCACCTTCGAACCGCTGCCGGCGGGCTCGATTCGGAATGTCGCCGTGGCGTTCGCCGAACCGCGGCCCTTGGCATCATTGCCTTGTGCTTTCACGCGCGCGCTGTGATTGACGTCGTCGACATTGTCGAACTCGATGCGGCCGGCAAAGGAGAGCGCCACCGGACCGAGCCGGACGGCGATCTTTCCCTTGTAGTTCTGCGGATCGACGATCTCCGTCAGCTCTGCGCCGGGCATGCAGGGAGCGATGCGGCGGATATCCATCAGCACGGCCCACGCCTGCGGCGGCGACAGCGGCACTTCGAATGAATTATCGAATTCCATACCCGACCATCTCCGGCGATCCGACGTGTTCCCAGATCCAGCGCGCACAAGCCAGCAACCGCTCGTCGTCGTAGCGTTGCGCGACCAATTGAATACCGACCGGAAGATTATTGGCACCACGGTGCGTCGGCAAAGTCATGGTCGGCGTATGCAACGCGGTCCAGATCGCCTGCATGCTGCCGTCGCCGGTCGACGCGAGACCCTTTGGCGCTTCGCCTTGCACGCACGGCACCAATAGGACATCGAGCCCTTTGAAGGCCTTGGGCAACAGCGCGCGGCATTCCTCCACACGCCTCCAGCCGTCGACATAATCCTGCCGCGAGATTTTCAGCCCGTGCTCGATGTATCGGCGCATCTGCGGCGAGAGCTGGTCGCGGTGATGATCCCATTCGTAGGCCATGCAGGCGGTGCGCTCGTGGAAATTGATCGTCTCGCGTGCGATGAGGCGCAATCCGATGAATGCCTCCGGCAGTTCGACGTCGCGAACCTTCGCACCCGCCTTGCGCAGCGCCGCGGCGGCGCCCTCGACCGCAGCCTTGGTCTCGTCTTGCGCCGTATCCCACACTTCCGTGCGGTAGAGCCCGATCCGCGGCGGACTTTTCAACTTGCGCGGCACCTCCGGCGTCTGCATGCGCAACACCGCGCTCAGAAGTTCGATGTCGTCGATCGAGCGCGCCAGCCAGCCGAGCGTATCGATGCTTTCCGCCGCCGGCTTCACGCCCGCTTTGTTGAAGGTGTTGTAGGTCGGCTTGTAGCCGAAGATTCCGCAAAACGAGCTTGGCCGCAGCACCGAACCGCCGGTCTGCGTGCCGAGCGCCGCCGGCACCATGTGATCGGCGACCGCAGCGCCCGATCCGCTCGACGAGCCGCCCGGGGTGTGCGCAGGATTGTGCGGATTGGTCGTTTCCGCGGGAGCCATGCCGGCGAATTCGCAGGTCGCCGTCTTGCCGAGAATCACCGCGCCGGCGCGGCGAAGAAGCGCGACACAAGCGGCGTCCGCGAGCGGCCGATGGCCGCGATAGATCGGCGAACCCATTTCGGTCGGCATGTCGAACGTGTCGATGATGTCTTTGACGCCGATCGGGATGCCGTGCAGCGGTCCGCGGCGCGGACCGCGATCGAGGGCGCGGGCCTGCGCCAGCGCAAGCTCAGGATCGAAATTCACCCACGCCTTGACGATGCCGTCGCGCGCCGCGATGCGATCCAGGCAATCGCGCACGACCGCTTCACACGTCACGTCGCCCGCCGCGATTTTATTCGCGATCTCGGTCGCGGAGAGTTCGTTGAGCGGGCGCTTGACCTTTGCGTCCATTGGCGTCGTCGCCGGTATCAGTTCTTGCCGGCGCGGCCTGCCGATGTGCCGGCAATCTTGCCGAACACCGTGCCGGACATCAGGCCCGAGCCGCCCGGATAGTTGAAATAAAACAGCCCACCGACCAGTTCGCCCGCGGCGTAAAGCCCGCGGATCGGCTGATAGTCGGTGCTGAGCACTTCGCCGTCGGTGTTGATGCGCAGGCCGCCGAACGTGAAGCTGACGCCGCACGTCACCGCGTAGCCTTCGAACGGCGGCGTGTCGATGGTATTGGCCCAATTGCTCTTGTTGATGGCGAGCCCCTCCGTCGAGCGGCCGTCCTTCACGTTCGGATTGAACGGCACGTCGGTGCGCACCGCGGCGTTCCATTCCTTGATGGTTTTCAAGAATTCGGCGGCGTTCACGCCATCGAGCTTTTGCGCGAATTCCTCGATGGTGTTTGCCGTCACCTTGGTGATTTGCCGAATTTTGTATTCGTCGCGCTGCAGGTGCTTCGTCTTCTGATCGAACACCTGCCAGGCGAATTGCTGCGGCTGCTCCAGCACCACGCGGCCGTATTTTGCGTAAGTGTAATTGCGGAAATCGGCACCTTCGTCGACGAAGCGCTTGCCCGTCGCATTGATCAGGATGCAGAACGGATAGGAGTGCTTCTGGAACTGATCGCCGACAGCAAGATCGCCGAACTCAGGCGCATTCATTTCCCATTGCACCGCATGGCAGCCCGACCAGTTGCCGCGCGGCGCGGCGCCGATCTCGATCGCCATGCGAATGCCGTCGCCGGTGTTGAAGCGCGAGCCGCGCACCTTGGCGAGATCCCAGCCGGGACCGAGATAGCGCGTGCGCCATTCCGGATTGGCCTCGAAGCCGCCGCAGGCGAGCACGACCGACTTCGCCCGAAGCTCACGCACTTCGCCGTGTTGCCGGACGCGCACGCCCTCGACCCGGTTGCCGTCGAACAGGAGATCGAGCGCCCGCGTGCCATAGCGCGTCTCGATGCCGCGCTTCTTGGCGGACTCGGCCAGCATGGCGACGAGGCCCGGTCCGCCGCCGACTGCTTCGACCGTCAGCCCGCCCCAGAACTTGAACTTGCCGTCGATCTTAAAAGCCTGCCGGCCGTAGATCGGAATGAGGCGCACGCCCTTGTCGCGCATCCAGCGCAGCGAATCGAAGCTTCTTGTGACCAGAAGCTCGACAAGATCTGGATCGGCGCGATGTTGCGTGACGCGCGCCATATCGTCGAAGAACTGATCGGACGTGTAGGTGCCGAAATCGGTGGTATCGATCTCGGCCTGCGTGAGATCCGGGATCAGGGTCTTGATGTCATCGACGCCGTTATAGACGACGCGGATCGAGCCCGCGGTGAAGCGGCTGTTGCCGCCGGATTCATCCTCGGGCGCCGCTTCGAGCATCAGCACCTCGGCGCCCTGCTCCTGGGCGGCAAGCGCCGCGCAATGCGCCGCATTGCCGGCGCCGACCACGATCACATCCGCGACTTCGTTTGGCATTTCCTGTCCTCTTACAATCACTCCGCCGCCACCGCGACGCCGCCATGCGCCTTCGACCAGCCGCCGGGATCTTTCATGAACTTCTCGACTTCCTTGAGCTTGCCCTTGTCGAACTTGCCGCTCTTCTTCGCCACGGCCAGAACGTCCCACCAGGTGGCGAGCGAATGCAGTGTGACGCCAAGATCGCTCAGGATTTTTTTGCCCTCGGGAAAGATGTCGTAGAAGAAGAACACGAAGACGTGGTCGACCGACGCCCCGGCGCCACGAAGCGCCTTGCAGAAATTGACCTTGCTGCGGCCGTCGGTGGTCATGTCCTCCACCAGAAGCACCCGGTCGCCCTCTTCGATATGACCCTCGATCTGCGCGTTGCGGCCGAAGCCTTTCGGCTTCTTGCGCACATATTGCATCGGCAGCATCAGGCGATCCGCCATCCACGCCGCGAACGGAATGCCGGCGGTCTCGCCGCCGGCGACCGCATCGAATTTCTCAAAGCCGACGTCGCGCAGCACCGTCGCCACGCCGAAGTCGACGAGCGTCTGCCGCACCCGCGGGAACGAGATGAGCCGCCGGCAATCGGTGTAGACCGGGCTCGCCCAGCCGGACGTGAAGATGAACGGCTTGTCGGTCATGAAGCGGACGGCTTCGACCTCGATGAGCATCTTCGCCGTCAGTTCGGCCATCACCTCTTTATCGGGAAAGCCTGTCATTGTTGTCTCATCCGATTAGCAAGACTTTTGCTCCGTCACGCTGAGGCGCAAGAGAAGCAGCTTGGAGGGCGACGGCCCATGCGCCTCAGCCCGACATCCTTAGGCCTCGCATCGCAGCCAAGTATACGCAGGCTGCGCCTGCTATGGCGCGGCGCCTCAGGATGACGGTTCAGAGGCTGCGGTTCAACTGACAACCTTCCATTCGATGGTTTCGCCACCGCGATAGACCAGAGCGCGTTCGTCAGGGCCGGGGACTTTGACCTCTTCGGGCGCGACCCACGGCGTCTTCTCAAGCGTGATCCGCTCCTCGTTCGGCGGCATGCGATAATGCTTCGGTCCGTTGAGCGAAGCAAAGGCTTCGAACTTGTCGAGAGCACCCTCCTCCTCGAACACTTTCGCATAGGTCTCGATCGCGACCGGCGCATTGAAGATGCCGGGAATACCGTTGACCGAAACCTTCTTGGCATAGGGGTGCGGCGCGGAGTTCGTGCCGAGGAAATAGCAGGCCTCGCCGGAGGTCGCAGCCTTACGCAACGCGGTTCGGTCCTTCGCCGTCTTGATGACCGGCATGACGTACATGTACGGCTTCAACCCGTGACCGAACCAGTCGTTGCGGGTCTGCACCATGTGATAGGGCGTGATGGTGCCGCCGACCTGCGGCGCGGCGCTCTTGACGTAATCGGCGCCATCCTTCGAGGACAGATGTTCGAGGATGAAGCGCAGGCCGGGAAACTGCTTCGTCCACCTCGACAAGTAGCGATCGATGAACGCCTTCTCGCGGTCGAAAATATCGACCTCCGGATCGGTGTCTTCGCCGTGCATGAGAAACGGCATGCCGATCTTTTCCATGCGCTCAAGAACGCGCATGACCTTCTTGTAATCGGTGACGCCGGCCGCCGAATTGGTCGTGGCGTTCGCCGGATAGAGTTTCACGCCGGTGAATACGCCGTCGCGAAAGCCGCGCTCGACATCGTCCGGATCGGTGTCGTCGGTGAGATAGCAGGTGATCAGCGGCTTGAACGTCGATCCCTTCGGCAGCGCCGCCATCACTCGCTCGCGATAGGCGATGCCATCCTGCGTCGTGCGCACCGGCGGAATCAGGTTCGGCATCAAGATGGCGCGGCCGAAATTCTTCGCTGTGTAAGGCAGCACGGCCTTGAGCATCTCGCCGTCGCGAACGTGCAGGTGCCAGTCGTCCGGCTTGCGGATGGTGATACGCGTGGTCATTGCTTGAAGTCCGTTGGCGGCAGGTTACTCCGGCACATTAGCCGATCGGCGCCGCCGCCGCCGCAAATGTCTCCATCGGCGGCTCGTCGATCATCGCACCGGTGAGATCGGCGACGCGCTTGAAACCGCGTTTGTCGCACCATTCGGCGAGCCCGTCGATGATCGCGATCATCCCGCTCGGATTGCGGAAGGTCAGATAGCCGATCATCACCGCGGTCGCGCCGGCGAGCATGTATTCAACAACATCCTCGACCTTGACGATGCCACCGCAACCGATGACTGGGATCTTCACCGCCTTCGACACTTGATAGACCATGCGCAGGATGATCGGTTTGATGCCGGGGCCGGACAAGCCGCCGAATTTGTTGCCGATCGCCGGGCGGAACGTATCGATGTTGATCTTAAGCCCGAGAATGGTATTCGCGACCACCAGCGCATCGGCACCGGCGCGCTCGGCGGCCTGCGCAACGGTGACAACGTCGCCCGCGTTCGGCGAGAGCTTCACCCAGACAGGCTTTTCGGTCGTCGCGCGGATGAGCTTGACGACGTCATAAGTGTGCTCCGCGTGCAGCGCGAAATTGCCGCCCTTGGGATCGCGCGTCGGACAAGAAATGTTGACCTCCAGCACGTCGATGTCGCCCTTGGCGACATCGCGCGCCATCGCCTCGAAATCCTCGATCGTGGTCGCGGAGATCGAACCGACCAGCGGCGGCGTGAACCGTCGCAGGTCGGGCACCTGGTGTTCGAAGAAATAGTCGATGCCCTTGGTCGGCAGCCCGATCGAATTGATCATGCCGCCTTCGACTTCGGCGGCGCGCGGCGGCGGATTGCCGGCGCGAAATTCCCGCGACACGGTTTTGGCCACCATCGCGCCGAGCCGATTGATGTCCATCACCTGGGCGAGATCAGTGGAGAAACAGCCGGAGCCCGGCATGATCGGATTTTTCAGCGTCATCGATCCGATCTTGACGCTCAGATCTACCATCCCACCGCCTCCTGCATGTCGAACACCGGCCCTTCGATGCACACCCGGCGCAGCTCTTTTTTGCCGTTGACCTCGAAGGTGCGCACGCAGACGTAACAGGGGCCGAGCCCGCACGCCATCACCTGCTCCATCGCCACCTGGCCGGGAATGTTGTGCACTTTGCCGATCTTCTTCATCAGCATCAGAAGCCGGTTCGAGCCGCAGGTGAAGAACGCGTCGGCACGCTTCTCGGCGACCAATTGCTCGATGATCACCTCGACATTCTCGACCGCGCTTGAATGATCGGTGTCGAGCACGCTGACGACATCGCCGGCCTCGCGAAACAGTGCGTCGGCCATGACGAAATCGGCGTTGCGGGCGCTCAGGATTGCAGTGACGCCGACGCCGTGCTCCTTCGCAAGCTGTGAGATCGGTCCGAGCGTAGCGATGCCGACACCGCGGCCGAGCACGACGATGTGGCGCCAGGCCGGATCGAACTTGAAGCCGATCCCGAGCGGGCCGACCATGTTGAGCTCGTCGCCCTTCTCGAGTGTGGCCAGTCCCCGTGTGCCGCGGCCGACGCATTTATAGAGAAACTCGAGGCGGCCCTGCGCGCGATCGACGCGGTAGATGCTTTGCGGCCGGCGAAAGAACAACTCGCCGACATCGGGCGACGGGCAGAGCAGATTGAAGAACTGTCCCGGACCGACGGTCAGCGCCTTCGGCGAAGCCTGCACCACGAGGTGCTTGTATTCGGAATTGACCCACTCGTGAGACACGACCGGACACAGCGACTCCTCGGCCGGAATGCGCGCCGGCTCCGGAACCGGCTTGCTCTTGCCAACGACGAAAGGATCGGAAGCGAACGGCTCAAAGGCCATGACATCACCCAAATCTGGCAATCACCCGAAATTCAAAACAGCCACCCGCCTCGGAAATACATGCGCCAAGACTGTACCAAAATCAAGATTTGTTCCAATTTTTGAACAGTTCAAAAAATAATGTCATTAAATCAGTCGGTTAAGGCTTCGAACAAAACGGCCTCACCACAGGGGCTGCGGACACCATCAAGCGCGCCAGCGGGCGAGCCGGCTTGATGCCCATGCAATTTAGGGGCTCAGCGCGGATCGGCCCGACCTGCTGCACTCCCCAGACAGGATAATGCCACCCGCCTCGGAGCGTCGATCAGTTGGCCGCGATCCCGGCGTCGACCAGATCGCCCGGGCGGACGCTCGCGCCGTGCGCCGGCTGCGCCTTGTCGGCTGTGGCCAATGCGGCCACCGCTTCCGCATCCGGCTGCTTCCACGCTTTGAGCCGCGGGTAAACCTCGCGGGCGAACAGCGTGAGATTGTCGACCGTCTGTTCGTGGGTGAGGAACCCGGCGTGGCCCATCATCAAAAGATTGCCCATGCCGCCGCAATAATCGCAGAAGTCGACGGTTTGCTCGTAGACCTCGTCGGGCGTGCCGCAGAACAGAATGCCGGCATCGATCAGTTCTTCGACGCTGGCGCTTCGCATGTCGATGGCGCGTTTGTCCTTGGTGAAACTGCGCGGCGGCGTCACGCCGCGCAGCATGCGCGCGTTGTCCTCGACCGAGAGAAAGCCCGGCGGATTCCGGAACGGCACATGCACGATCGAGCTTGAACGCAGATAGCCGGCGACGAGATCGCCGCGCTTGCGCGCCTCGGCCTTGTCGTTGGCAACGGCGACGAGCCCGAGATAGGCAAACCGGTCGGGGCCAGGCGCCTTGCCCCACTTCGCCACATAGCCGCGGCGATAGGCATCATAGAGCGGGCGCGTGTTGTAGCCGGAACCGAGCGTTGCCATCACGTAGCCGCGTTCGCCGAGGAGCCGCGCCTGCGTGGTGCTGCCGGTCGTCGTCCAGATCGGCGGATGCGGCTCTTGCCATACGCGCGGCCAGACGTTCACTTGCCGATAATGAAAGTACTCGCCTTCCCAGTTGAACAGCTCGTCGTGCGTCGTCATCGCCTTGATGATGAAGTCGAGCGATTCCCAGAAACGGTCCATGACGCCGACCGGATTCTGATTTGAGGCCGGGAATTCGTACGGCACACCCTTGATGAAACCCATGTCGAGGCGGCCGCGCGAGATGACGTCAATGGTCGAGAGTTCTTCGGCGCAGCGCAGCGGATCGGGCCGATGGCCGATCGGATAGCCGAGCACGAGCAATCGCGCCTTCTTGGTGATGCGCGCCAGCACCGAGAGACCGACCACCACCGTCGATGACATGCAGGTCGACGTCTGATGATGCTCGTTGAGCATGATGTCAAGGCCGAGCTCGTCGGAAAGCTGCCACTCGTCGTAATAACGGTGGAACAGATCTGCAGCGATCCGCGGATCGCATTTGCGGTTCAGCAGGTTGACGCGCAGCGATCCGGAATGATCGTTCCAGACGGGATAATAGGGCTGTTCGGTGAACTGGTAGACTTTCATGGCGCGCTCTTTCTTGTCACCCGAATGTTGTCATTTGCTGTTGACGAAAGCCATCACCTTCTCGGCAAAAACCTTCGGCTGCTCCTGATGCGGGAAATGGCCGGCGCGCTCGATCAGTTCGAAACGCGCGCCGGGAATCATCGCACAATAGGCGCGCCCATAGGCCTCGCTGAGCATGCGGTCGTGCGTACCCCACAGGAACAGGGTCGGGATGCGAATGCGGTGCAAGCGGCTTTTGAGCTTGGGATTGTGGAAGTACGGATTCCAGGCAAAGCGTGCCGTCGCCTCGCGGTTGCGTGCCGCGGCAAGCGCTTCGGCTTCAGGCAAAGTCTTATAATCGCGCCGGCCGGCCTCAGGATCGCAATACAAAATCTCGAGGAGCTCTTTGTCGGTCAGCGAATAGACGTCAACCATGTCCCGCGTTTCACGGTCGGCAACCTTGACGCCGACGGCATTCGCCATGACGAGGCGCGATAACCGGGCGGTCGTCTTCACGGCGATTTCGGCGGCGACCCAGGCACCGAGCGACACCCCAACGACAGTCAAGTCACGCAGATCGAGCTGATCGAGAAGGTCGAGATAGAAATAGGACAGATCGTCGATCGAACGCATGCCCTTGGGCAGTTCCGAGCGGCCGTACCCCGGATGCGTCGGCGCGATAACGCGCGCGCCCTTTGCCAGTTCGTCGATGACCGCTGACGATGCTTCGATGCCGTTCTCGGCGTGAAGAAAAAGGATCGGCCGTCCGGCGCCGCGGTCAATCATCTCGATCCGCGTTTTATCGACGACCACCGAAGGCGCCGGCGCTTCCGCGACTAGCGACATCCGTGCCTCCTCAAACTCCCGGCGCTTTTCATTCCGGACCCGTTGCTCTATGAAGATTTTGTTCTACTATGTGAAACGCATTTTATTTTATCGAACACGGGAAATTACTGTCAATTGCGGAAGCGACAACGGTGAACATCACCTCGCGCATCGGAGAGACGAAGAGCCGCTACCGCAATCAGGCGGCGCAGCGCGTTCTCGCCGTGCTCGCCGCATTCATCGGACGAGACGCCGTTTATGGCGTGACCGAATTGAGCCGCCTCATCGGCATGAACAAGAATATGGTGCATCGGGCACTGACCACGCTCACCAAGGAAGGCTATCTGGCGCGCGACGCCGGCGGCCGGCGTTACCAGCTCGGTTATCGCGTGCTCGAATTGGCCGGCGAGGAAACCGACGAGTTCGACATCAGGACGCTGTGCCGGCCGGTGCTGGAGGAACTGCATCGGCTCACCAGCGAAAGCGTGTTCCTGTCGATCATCGTCGGGCAGAGCCGCGTCAACGTCGACTGGATCGAGGGCCGCGGCCGCCGTGTCAGTCACAGCTTGCGCGGCCGTTCGGTGCCGCTCCACTGCACCAAGATGTCGCGCATGTTGTTGTCCTATCTCAGCGACGAGGAGATCGCGGCGTATCTCGCTGGCGCCGCGCCGCTCGACAGCGAGGCCGAGATTTTTCCCGACACGATCGGGATGACGGCAAAGACCGTGTGGAACGACATCGAAAGCATTCGTGGCAAAAACCATATCTCGTGGGGCAATCCGCGTGCTTTCGGCGGCGCCTATATCGCCTTCCCAGCGCTCGACGATGCCGGCCGGCCGCACGCCATCGTGACCGTAGGCGGACCGATCGAGCGCTTCACTTTGGAGCGCATCGAAAGCCTCGCCGGCACCATGGCGGCAATTTTGGCGCCGCTGCAGCAGCAGTGCCGGCTGTTTCCTGCTGCGCCAATCCTGCTTTTCGGCGGAGAGCAGAGCGCGGGCAAGCTGAGGGTACTGTTGCATGAGTAGCTCGGCACGGCGCACCTTGCGCATTCTCGAAACGATCGGCCACGCCGAACGCCCGCTCGGCGTCACCGAAATCGGGCGGCAACTCGGAATCAGTGCCGGCACCGTGTTTCGCGGCCTCGATGCGCTCGAACGCGGCGGTTTTGTCGCGCGCTATCAGGCGTCCTCACGCTGCATGCTCGGCCCCGCCGTGAGCCGCCTGCGCCGCAGCGTGTTCGCGCGCTTTCCGATCCGTGAAATCTGTTTGCCCTATCTGCGCCAACTCGCGTTTGCCAGTGGAGAAACCACGTCGCTGATCGTACCGATCGGCTGGTACGGCTTGCGGCTTGCGGCCGCGCCCGGCACCAATGAGGTGACGACGTCGCCATCGCTCGGCGAAGTGCGCCCGCTTGCTGCCGCAGGCGGCGCCGGCAAGGCCATCCTTGCCTTCCAATCAAACGACAGCGCGCAACGCCATATTGCCTGGCTGAAGCGATCAGGATTGCATCCGCCGGCCGCCGAGACGCTGGGCGCGGAACTCACGGCGATCCGTAAGCGCGGCTACGCCGTAGAGAAAACCAGCTTTGCCTCCGGCCGCGCCGCCGTCGCCTTTCCGGTACGGCAAGGCGAGCGCGCGATCGCCGCCATCGGGATCGAAGGACCGGTGGCCGATCTCGACGGGCTTACGACCGACGCGGAGTTCGCACGCTGGATCGACATCGTGCGTACGATAGAAGCGCTTGCCCGCGCGCGGCCGGCGCTGTTTGAGAATCCGTTCGATCACGTCGAGCCGGAAACGATTGACCTCAAGGCGATGCAGTGAGCGCTTGCCAATGACGAGCGCAAGGTCGGCTGCTATGACAAGCTTTCACGCGAGGGGAGGAGCAGAACTTGGAGGTTCATAGTCGCTACGTTTCGGTCGACGGCATTCGCACGCACTATCTCGAGGCCGGCGAGGGCCGCCCGATCGTGCTGCTGCATAGTGGCGAGTTCGGCGGCTGCGCTGAAATCAGTTGGGAATTTCTGCTGCCGAAGCTTGCCCAGCGCTATCACGTCCTGGCGCCGGATTGGCTGGGTTTCGGCCGCACCGACAAAATTCACGACTTTACGCTTGGGCAGGCGCGCCGCCTGACGCATCTGCGGCGCTTCCTCGATCTCATGTGCGTCGAAGACGCGTATTTCGCCGGCAATTCGATGGGCGGCAGTCTGTTCGCCCGCGGACTTGCCTCCGACCCGCACGGCTGGCCGTTGCGGGCGCTCGCACTCGTCTCCGCCGGCGGATTTTCGCCCGACAACGAGCATCGCCGCGTTCTCCTCAACTACGACTGCACGCGCGAGGCCATGCGCGGCATCGTGCGAGCCATGTTTTACGACCCGAAATGGCCGGCGGACGAGGCCTATGTCGAACGGCGCTATCAAATGAGCCTTCTTCCCGGCGCCTGGGAATGCACGGCGGCGGCGCGCTTCAAAAATCCACAAGCGACGGAACGCGAGCGGTTCGGTCAGCCCGACAACACGCCCTACGGCAACATTGACGCGCCGGTGCTCATCGTCGCCGGGGGCAACGACAAGCTGCGCATGCCGGGCTACGCCAACGAATTGGCGGCGAAATTCAAGGATGCCGAACTCCACGTGCTCGACAATTGCGGCCATTGCCCGAATATCGAACGCGCCGAGGAGACCACCCGGCTTCTTTTGAATTTCTTCGCGCGACGCGACAAAGAGGAACGGAAATGACGGACGGAAATGTCGAAATCCGCAAGGGTGTCGTCTACGCCAATCACGACGGCGTCGAACTTGCGGGCGATCTTTACCTGCCCAAAGGCGCGGCAAAAGCGGTGCCTGCCCTTGTCGCGGTGCACGGCGGTGCCTGGATCGGCGGCGCTCGCGGGGCGTTCCAATATTGGGGGCCGCATCTGGCGTCGCGCGGCATCGCACTGTTCGCCGTCAGCTACCGGCTGGCGAAACCGAACCAGAAAACGTTTCCGCACGCCGTGCAGGATGTCCTCGCCGGCGTACAATTCGTGCGCGGCAAAGCTGGCGAATTCAACATTGATCCCGAGCGCATCGGACTCCTCGGTGCTTCTGCCGGCGGGCACCTCGCCGCGCTCGCCGCACTTGGCGGCGAAGCGAAAATCTTTGCCAATGCCTATCCGCAGGATCCGTTCGCGTCAGTAAGCAACAAGGTCAAGGCGCTGGTCGGCGTCTACGGCATCTACGATGTGCTCGCCATGTGGACGAGCTATCAGGTCGATGGCCCGCGCGACAATAACATCGAGAAAATGATGGGCGCGTCCCCGATGGACAGCCGGCAGCTCTATTTCGACGCCACGCCGATCAGCTACGCGACCTTCGCCAACAACAAGCTCGGCGTCTTTCTGGTCACGGGTACGGAAGACGACCTGGTGCCGCCGAAGCAACACTTCGAGCCGTTCCTGCTCGCGCTCAAGCAGGCGGGATTTTTCGTTCGCACCTGCATCGTGCCCGGCGCGCCGCATTTCTGGATGAACGATCCAATCGACGAGCCGACAAGCTTGACCGGTTTCCTCGCGCCGCGCCTGATGCGTTTCCTTGCCGAGCGGCTGTGAAGGCACTGGACGAAAATGGGCAAGCGGCCAACGTTTATCGAACAGCACGGCTTGTGGAGTGATGAGCAAAGACGGCAGGCCGACGAACTCGCGCTGCGTCTTGAGCGAGAGAAGCTTCGCTACGTCAGGCTCGCCTGGGGCGACACGCACGGCTATTCGCGTGCGAAAACTCTGACTGTTCCGGCATTCCTCGCGGCATTGAAGGCCGGCTACAATATCGGCGTCGCGACCACGACGCTTGATTCCGCAGGTGCCCGCGTTTTCGCGTCTTTCACGCGTGGCGGCGGCATGGGACTCGACGAGATGACGGGCTCGCCGAATCTTACGGTCGTTGTCGATCCGGCAACTTTCCGGACGTTGCCCTGGGCGCCCGGCGTCGGCTGGATTCTGTGCGACGAATATTTCAACGACGGCCGGCCGTTCCACTTCGCGCCCCGCCAGCTTCTGCGCAAGGCGTTGGGAAAACTTTCGGCGCGCGGCAACGCCAGCATCATCGGCGCCGAGGTGGAATGGTATCTGCTGCGCGTTGCCGACGATCATTTGAGCGACGATAACGTCGGCGTGCCCGGCGTCCGTGGCCGGCCGATCAGGACCTGGCCGGTGGAACCGGGCCATAACTACCACTCCGAATCCAACATGGATCTGATGCAGCCGGTGTTCGATGCGCTCGGTGACGCCTTCGAGGCCCTCGGGCTCGGTCTTCGCTCGATCGAAAACGAATTTGGCCCGGGACAAGTCGAGTGCACCTTCGCGCCACGCGGCGCGCTGGAAGCGGCCGACAACGTGCTGCTGTTTCGCACCGCGACGCGGCAGGTCGTGCCGGCGGCTTGGCTACTTCGCGACGTTCATGTCGCTGCCGGTGCTGAAGGGCTGCTGCGCCAGCGGCTGGCACCTTCATCAATCGCTGGTCGACGCGGCAAGCGGCGCCAACCTGTTCATGCCGGAGAAGCCGGGCGACGTGCTCTCTCCGCTCGGCCGGTCCTATCTCGCCGGGCTCCTCCAATATGCGGTACCCGGCACGGTGTTCGGCACGCCGACCGTCAACGGTTACCGGCGGTTTCGGCCGAACTCGCTGGCGCCCGATCGCGCGACCTGGGCCTATGATCACCGCGGCGCGATGATCCGCGTCCTCGGCGGCGTCGGCGATCCGGCGACGCGCCTGGAAAATCGCATGGGCGAACCCGCGGCCAATCCGTACCTTTACATATTATCGCAAGTCATCGCCGGACGCGCCGGCATCGAGGCAGGCCTGCAACCGCCGGCTGCCGATGATGCGCCCTATGCGACCGAACGAACAATGCTGCCGAAATCCCTGCCGGAGGCGCTCGACGCGCTCGAAAAGGAAGCGTTGTTCCGCCGTGAACTCGGCGATACCTTCATCGACTACTTCGTCAAGCTCAAGCGGTCGGAAGCCGGACGGTATCAGCAATCGCTCGACGATACCGGACCATTGGCCCCAGCCGACGAACCCACCACGTGGGAGCAAAACGAGTATTTCGATTTCTTTTGAGCGCTGCGGCGCCCGCCGTTCGATCGCTCGAGGTCAGGAGCACGTCATGACGGTGCTGGAGAAGATCGGTTCACCGCCGACCCGCCTCGGCGGGACGGCGCTCTACGATTGGGATTATCTGGTGCAGGAGGATCGCGCCCATCGCTTGATCTATACCGATCCCGCCATCTTCGAGGCCGAGATGACCAATATCTTCGGTGGCACCTGGACCTATCTGGCGCACGAAAGCGAAATCCCCAACGACAACGACTTTATCACGCGCCGCATGGGGCTGCGCCCGCTCATCATCGTGCGCGACAGCTCAGGCAAAATCCGCGCTCTCTACAACCGCTGCACTCATCGCGGCACGACGCTGTGCCGCTGGGACAAGGGCAATACCAAATCGTTTCAGTGCCCGTACCACGGCTGGAATTTTCTCAATACTGGCAAGCTGCGTGGCGTACCGTGGCCGGACGGTTATGCGGAAGACATGCGGGATCCGAAATACAATGTCGCGCAGGTGCCGCGCGTCGAAGTCCTATCGTGGATTCATTTTCGCGCACGCTCAACATGGACGCACTGCCGCTTATCGAGCACCTCGGACCGATCGCGAAAATCATCGACGAATGGCTCGACCGCAATCCCGGCGGCAAGGTCGTGGTGTGCGAGGCGAACCGGTTCCGCTACAAGGGCAACTGGAAGCTCGCCTACGATAATTCGTGCGACGGTTATCACGTCGCTTATTCGCACCGCTCGCTGCTGGAAACTGAAAACCGCTTTGCCGGCGAGAACGCCAAGGGCATGGCGTACTATCGCAACTCGCCCGATACGCAGCCGATGTACATGCGCTACACCGGCCACGGCAATCACTTCAAGGACAAACGGCCGAACCTCGAAAAGCGTCCCGGCGGCCTGTGGGCGCTGGAAAGCGCGCATCCCGGCATGGAGCATTACGAGGCCGAATTCATCAAGCGCTACGGCGACCGCGCATTCGAACTTCTCGACCTTGCCGGATCGGAGCCCGTCAACATCAACGTATTCCCGAATTTTCGCTGCTCGGCAATCATATCCAAGTCTTCGAGCCGATCAGCGTCGGTGAGACCAACGCGATCTGGTACGGCACCATGGTCGTGGATGACGGCGGGCGGCTTGGCGCAGACGCCGTTACCGACATCAATGCACTGCGCATGCGCACCCAGGAAGGCTTCCCGAATTTCGGCGAGGTCGACGACATCGCCAACTTCGAGCAAATCCAGCACGGACTGATGGCGCCGGAGGACGAGTGGGTCTACATGAACCGCGGCCTCGGCATTCCCGGCCGCGTCAAGACCGATGACGACGGCTCGATCACCGCACCCGCGACCGACGAGGCGTTCATGCGCGAGCACTTCAAGGAATGGAAGCGGCTCATGAAGTCGCATCCAAATCTCGCGATCCAGCGGGAGCCGTGACATGAATGCGCCGGCACCCACCATCGATCCGTCGAGAAGCTCGTACTACGTCAATGACGCACTCTATCGCGAACTGATTGCGAATTTTTCCCACTGGCAGGACGACGGCCGCGCCGTCTCCGATTATGCAGTTCGCGACGAATTCCGCCGGCTGCTGGAACGCGAGGCGCGGCTGCTCGATCAATTGCGCTACGAAGACTGGCTCGCAATGTATGCCGCCGAGTGCGTCTACTGGGTCCCTTCGACGCCGAAGACCGGTGACCCGCGACGCGAGATATCGGTCATGTTCGACGACCGCCGTCGCCTCGAAGACCGCATCTATCGCCTGCGCACCGGCTTTGCCTGGTCGCAGGCGCCGGCGTCGCGTACTGTGCGCCTGATCACCAATGTGGAGGTCTTCACGACCGATCATGATGATACGCGCATGCTGCGGTCGAATTTCCTCATCAGCGAGTTCTGGGGCAACGAAACCCGCAAGTTCTGACCGGCTGGGCCGGATACCGCGTCGTCCGCGACGGCGAAGGCATGGAAAATCAAGGTGAAGCAGGTGAACCTGATCGATTGCGATCAGTGCATCCGCAATCCGAGCATCATCCTCTAGGTCACCGCAAACATCTCATGAGCAATCTCAAATTGACGCTGGCGTGCGGCCGCTACGACCGTACCCAACCCCTCATCGACGGACGCGTTCAGCCGCAGGGCGTCGACCTGACATATTTGCCGCTGCGTCCGGGCGAGACCTTCTGGCGCATGCTCAATCACGGCGAGTTCGACGTTTCTGAAATGTCGCTCTCCTCCTACACGATCCTGCGCTCGGAAGGCGATACGCGCTTCGTTGCGATTCCGGTTTTCCCCTCCCGCGTCTTTCGTCATTCGGCGGTGTATCTGCGCGCCGACTCCAAGATCGAGACGCCGCAAGAGCTCAAAGGAAAACGCGTCGGCGTCGGCGACTATCAGATGACTGCGGCAGTCTGGGTGCGCGGTTTCCTCGCGCACGAATACGGCGTCATGCCGGAGGATGTCGTATGGGTTACGGGAAGCCCCGTTCGCTCCATCAAGCCGCCGCCCGGCGTCCGAATTGAAGCGCTGCCGCCCGATACCACGCTCGACGCGATGCTCGAACGCGGCGAAATCGACGCGCTCGCGACCGTGGTCATCCCCGAAGGTCTCGGCAAGACGATCCGGCGGCTGTTTCGCGATCCCCGCAAGGTCGAGAGCGAATATTTCAAGAAGACCGGCATTTTTCCGATCATGCACACCGTCGTGCTGAAAACGGCGCTATACGAGGAAAACCCATGGCTTGCGGTGAGCTTCTATCGCGCGTTCTGCCGTGCGCGCGATATGGCATACCACATTATGTACGACACCAACGCGCTGACGGTTAGCCTGCCGTGGGTGATCGACGAGGTGGAGACGACCCGCAAACTCTTCGGTCCACAAATCTGGGATTATTCGATCGCAGGCAGCCGCCCGACGCTCGACGCACTCGTCACTTATCTTGACGAGCAACAATTGTCGCGCCGCAAGATGAACGTCGACGAACTGTTTGTTCCTAACATCGGCGCCGGCCTCGATGATTATTTGCGGGCGACCGGCGAGGACTAAATTTCGGTCAGAAGCCGGCGGCGATGCGCTTTTGCGGGGATAGCCGTTCGGAAAGACTAAAAGTCAAAGCCGTTTGTTTGTCTCCGGTTAACCCAACACTTTAATCCGACATTGGGCACCGATCGGTTACGATTCGCGTTGGCAATTCGCAGGGTCGACATTGTAATGGCCGTTGGTTCATGTTCGGCGACATCCCTAGCTCCTCGGCCCGAGGCCAAAACGCGGCATCGGGGTCCGTAGCGGCCGCTGGCGCCCTCACCCAGACGATTCCCCTCCGCGGTCTCTGGTGGGCGGCCATTGTGCTTCTCGGCCTTTCCGCCACCGCGGTCGCTTGGACCATTTGGCAGCTTAGGACCGACGCCATCCGTGCCGCCGTGGCGGAATCCGGAAACATCGCAAGCGTTCTTGCCGATCAGTTGTCTCGATCGCTTCAGGGCGTCGACGCCGCTCTCCTGGATATCCAGCAGTCGCTGGATCAGGATATCGACACCCCTTCCAGCTTTCATGTTGCAGTTAACCAGCGTGAATTTCAGCGATTGCTGGTCAGGCGACTGGTAGGTCTGCCGCAGGTCTTCAATATCGCCGTGGCCGACAAGGAGGGGCAAATTGTCGTGTCAACGGCGCGCTGGCCGGCTCCGAACGTCAATGTCGCCGACCGGGACTATTTCAAGGAAGCCGAGAGCCGCGCGGACAACCAGTTGGTGCCATCGGTTCCGACCGACAACAGGATCGATGGGCAGCGCACCATCGTCTTCGCGCGACGCCTTCAGGATTCGAACGGCGACTTCGCCGGTATTATCTTCGCCAGCGTCAACACCGGATATTTTGAAGATATCTACGGCGCCATCCGATCGATACAGAGCGTTATCTTCACATTGCTGAAGCCGGAAGGGATCATCCTGTTCCGCCATCCGGAGGATCACGATTCCGCGGGCGAAACGCTTTCCAACAAAGCCGTTTGGCTCGAGGCTCTGGCGAAAGGCGCTGAAGGTTTTCGCGTGCTGGGCCGCGCGGACGGCAACATCCGATACGTATCGATCCGCAGAGTGCCGGGCTATCCACTCGATCGTCGATATCTCGGTTACGGAGGGCGCTTCTCTTGCCACTTGGCGACAACGGGCGTCGGCGATGGGACTGGGCAGCTCGGTTTTTCTGCTGTTCTCAATCTATCTTCTCACGGCGATCACGCGACAAATTCGTCTCCTGAGCGATTCCGAGACGTCGCTGGCGCAAAAGTCGCAACAGCTCGACGCCGCTCTCAACAACATGTCGCAAGGCCTGACGATGATCGACCGGCAACGGCGGCTGGTTGTCAGCAACACACAGTTTGCCGACATATACGGACTTACACCAGAGCAGACCAAGCCGGGCACGCCGCTGCAAAACATTATAGACGCCGGTATCGCGGCAGGCAGCGTCCCGGAAGACCTGCGAGACTCGATCGACGGCGTCAGCGAACAACTGGCCCAGCGCGGATCTTCCAACGCCATCACGAAGTTGCGCGACGGGCGAATCGTTTCGGTCACGCGACAGCCGATGAACGATGGCGGCTGGGTCGCGATCCACCAGGACATCACGGAACAAAAGCGCATCGAGACGGAGCTCGAGCACATGGCGCGCTACGACGCTCTGACCGGCCTCGCCAACAGAACGCTGTTCATGGAGAAGGCAAGCGCCGCGCAGGCGCGGATGCGGCGGCTCGGCGAAAAGTTCTCGATCCTGATGCTCGATCTCGATCGGTTCAAGACGGTGAACGACTCGCTCGGCCATCCGGCAGGTGACGCTCTGTTGAAGGAAGTCGCTCGGCGGCTGGAAATGACGACGCGAGAGATTGATTGCGTGGCCAGACTGGGCGGTGACGAATTTGCGGTGCTCCATGTGCCGGAGAAGGATCAGAAAGAGGGCGTGATCGCCCTGTCCAATCGCATTCTCAAATCCATGACCGAGCCGTTCGACCTCGATGGCCACAAGATTACCATCGAAACCAGTATTGGGGTGGCGCTGGCGCCCCAAGACGGCAAAGACGCCGACACGCTGATCAAGAATGCCGATCTTGCCCTCTACAAAGCCAAGTCCGAGGGCCGAAATCGATATTGCTTCTTCGAGACGTCCATGGACGCGATTGCGCGTGAGCGCCGCGAGCTTGAAGACGATATGCGCGAGGCGATATCGCGCAATGAGTTTGAGCTTCACTATCAAACAATCGTCGATCTTGGAAAGCTGGAATGTTTCGCCGCCGAGGCGCTGGTTCGCTGGCGTCATCCGAGCCGAGGCCTCATTTCGCCCAACCAGTTTATTCCGGTCGCGGAGGAAAGCGGTTTGATTGCTCCGCTCGGGGAATGGATCCTCCGCCAAGCTTGTGCCGAAGCGGTCACATGGCCGTCGCACCTTAAGGTGGCAGTCAATCTGTCACCGGCGCAGTTTAAACACGGCGATCTGTTGAGCATCGTCAAGTCGACGCTCGCTGAAACGGGTTTGCCGCCTCGTCGGCTTGAGCTCGAGATCACCGAGACCGTTCTTCTCGAGAAGAACGAGGAGAACCTCGCGATCTTACACGAGATCAAAAAACTCGGAGTATCGATCGTCCTCGATGATTTCGGGATCGGCTATTCGTCCATGACGTATTTGCAGATGTTCCCGTTCGATCGGATCAAGATCGATCAGTCGTTCATAAAAAACATGGCGCAGGATGCGACCGGCGCCGCGATCGTGTGCGCGATTGCCGCGCTTGGCCGGAGTCTCGAAATTCCAACGACCGCTGAAGGCGTTGAAACCGTGGAGCAGCTTGCGCTCTTGCGCGCCGCCGGCTGCCAATCGGCGCAGGGGTACCTCTTCAATCGTCCCGCCCCGGCGTCGCAGCTCACCTTCGAACTCCCGGAAGCGCTGCGGCAGGGCCTGAAGGCGGCCTGACCCGGACACGTCGAACGGAAGCCGGCAAAGCGCGGCCATTGCGGCTTACGCACAGGCCTGCGGCGCTACAGCGCCAGCAATCGATGTTGCACAAGCGAGCGTCACTTTCTACAAATATCACTCATGCGCATGACGCCGGGGCGGGGCCCGTGCGAACAAGTCGCCAACCAGAGGACGTCGGCAATGTTCAAACCATGGATTGCAGGGGCAGCCGTGCTCGCATTCGCTGCGGGGCCGGCCACAGTTGAAAGCGCCATCGCCCAGCAGAAGACGGTCAAAATCGGCTTCATTTCCAGCTTTAGCGGCCCGGTCGCCGCCATCGGCAACGACATGCGCAATTCGTTCGAACTTGGCCTCGACCACGTCGGCCGCAAGCTCGGCGGCCTGCCGGTCGAAGTCATCTACGAGGACGATGAGATCAAACCAGACGTCGGCCTGCAAAAGACCCAGAAGCTGATCCAGTCCGACCATGTGGATTTCGTCGTCGGCTATATCTGGTCGAACGTGCTGCTGGCGTCGATGCCGGCCCTGACGGATTCCAAGACCATGACGGTGGTCACCAACGCCGGCGCTTCGCAGCTCGCGGGCAACCAATGCTCGCCATACATCTTTTCGACGTCGTTCCAGAACGACCAGGTGCCGGCCGCGGTCGGCACCTACATGAATCAGAAAGGCATCAAGTCGGTCTTCCTGATGGCGCCGAACTATACCGCCGGCAAGGATATGGCGCACCGGCTTCAAGTCAACCTTCAAGGGCCAGATCGTCGGCGAGGAATACACTCGCTGGCCGGATCAGCTCGACTTCTCCGCCGAACTGTCAAAAGTGCGCGCGGCGAAGCCTGACGCAATGTACGTGTTCTATCCAGGCGGTCCGGGCGTCCAGTTCATGACCCAATACGCGCAGTCTGGCCTAAAAGGCCAGGTTCCGGTCTACTCCGGCTTCACCATCGACGACCTCTCGCTGCCGCGGCTCAAGGACCTCGCGGTCGGCAATCCGAGCGCGATGATGTGGGTCAGCGATCTGGACAATGATGCCAACAAGAAGTTCGTCGGTGACTTCAAGGCGAAGTATAAGACGCTGCCGTCGTTTTACGGCGCCGACACCTACGATTCTGTCGCCCTGATCAACAGTGCCGTGACCGCGGTCAAGGGCGACCTGACCAACAAGGACGGCATGCGCAAGGAAATGGAGAAGGCCGACTTCAAGTCGGTGCGCGGCGGTTTCAAGTTCAACAACAACCACCTGCCGATCCAGAACTTCTATCTCGAAGAAGCGCGCAAGGATCCGGATGGCAGCTACTCGCTGCACACAATCTCGACGATCGTGAAAGACGATCAGGACGCATATCACACGCAATGCCCGATGAAGTGATCGCGCCGTAACGCGCAAACGGCGGCGCGCGCGAAGGCGTTCGCCGCCGTTTTGTTTGAGAAACCCCGGCCGGGACCGCCGGAGCTTCAACCGATGCTTTATTTCATCGAGCAGATCCTCAACGGCGTCCAGCTTGGCATGCTGCTGTTTCTGCTCGCGGCAGGCCTGACGCTGATCTTCGGCATCATGGACCTTGTCAATCTGGCGCACGGCTCGCTGTACATGCTGGGCGCCTACTTCGCCGCAACGTTCGCCGCGGCTACCGACAGTTTCGTGATCGGGGCGATCCTGGCGCTGGCGGCGACGTTTGTTGCCGGCGTTGCCCTTGAGATCGTCGCCATACGGCCGCTCTACGGGCGGAACCATCTCGACCACGTGCTTGGCACGTTCGGCCTCCTGATCTTCTTCAACGACCTGGTGCGGCTGATCTGGGGACCGGCCGGTATGACGTTGTCGCTGCCGAGCGAAATGCTCACCGCCGTTCAGCTTCTCCCCGGCCTCTACTATCCGCTCTATCGTCTGGTCATCATCCTGGTCGCTCTCGCGGTCGCGGCGCTTCTCTACTTCACGGTGATGCGGACGCGGCTCGGCATGCTGATCCGGGCCGGTGCCTCGAACCGTGAAATGGTCGGAGCACTCGGCATCAATATCAAGCTGCTTTACACGCTGGTATTCGGTCTCGGCGCAGCACTTGCGGGATTCGCCGGCTTGATGCAGGCGCCGATCCTGACGGTGCAGATCGGCATGGGCGAGAACATCCTGATCCTCGCCTTCGTCGTGATCATCATCGGCGGAGTCGGTTCGATCCGCGGTGCATTCGTCGCTGCCCTCTTGGTTGGCATCATCGACACGATCGGCCGGGCCTTCGTGCCCGACCTGTTGCGGTCGGTATTGAACGCCAGCGCCGCGAGCACGCTGGGACCGGCACTTGCTTCGATGCTGATCTACATGCTGATGGCCGCGGTTCTGGTCTTCCGGCCGGAGGGCCTCTTTCCGGCGGCGACCCGATGATCGCCTGGCTCAATCCGCGCGGCGTAGCCATTGCGGGGCTACTGATTGTTCTCGCGCTCCTGCCCGTTTACTCGGCTCTAACCGGGAATGACTTTGCGATTACGCTCTTCACGCGCATCATCATCATGGCGATCGCCGCGGTGAGCCTGAACCTGATCATGGGCTACGGCGGCATGGTGAGCTTCGGCCACGCCGCCTATTTGGGCATCGGCGGCTATGCGGTCGGCATCCTCTGGAAGGAAGGCATTGCGTCGGGCTTCGCGCAATGGCCTGCCGCGGTTGGTGCATCCGCGCTGTTCGCGCTCGTCGTCGGCGCGCTGAGCCTACGCACCCGCGGCGTCTACTTCATCATGATCACGCTCGCCTTCGCACAAATGGCCTACTACGCTGCGCTCGGTATGGATCGTTACGGCGGCGACGACGGCATGACCATTCGCCAGCGCACCCAGTTCGGCGGCCTGCTCGACCTGAACAACCGCACGCTGTTCTACTATCTGTGCTTCGCGCTGCTCCTCGCCAGCATTTATCTGGTGTGGCGCATCGTCAATTCGCGCTTTGGCCTCGTCGTCCAGGGTTCCCGTTCCAATGACCGGCGAATGCGCGCGATCGGATTTCCGACATTCCGCTACAAGCTCGTTTGCTTCGTGATCGCCGGCGCGCTGTGCGGACTGGCCGGCGCGTTGCTCGCCAATCACACAAACTTTGTCAGTCCCGCGATCATGTTCTGGACGCGCTCGGGCGAACTCATGGTGTTTGTCGTGCTCGGCGGTTTGGGGACCACTTTCGGGCCGCTGATCGGCACAGCCGTATACCTGCTGCTGGAAGAGGTGCTGTCACGCTTCACCGAATATTCCGGACTGATCCTCGGCCCCGCTGTTTTGCTGGTCGCGCTCTATCTGAACGGCGGTATCGACGGGCTGCTCGAAGGAAGGCGTCGTGGCTGAACCGCTCCTTCAAGTCGACGGCCTGAGCAGACGCTTCGGCGGTGTTGTCGCATCCGACGCGATCACGCTCGATATTCCACACGGCGAATTTCACGCCGTCATCGGCCCGAACGGCGCCGGCAAGACGACGTTCGTCGGCCTTCTGGCCGGCGAGATCGCCCCGCAGGCCGGAACCATCCGATTCGATGGCAACGACATCACGAGACTTCCAGTGTATCGTCGCAGCACGCTCGGGCTGGCGCGCTCGTTCCAGATCACGTCGCTGTTTCGCGGTTTCACCGCTCTCGACAATGTCGCGCTCGCCGTGCAGGCGCATACCGGCCACTCGTTCCGCTTCTGGCGCGACGCGTGGCGCGATCCGGCATTGCGCGAACCGGCACGGGCCACGCTCGTCCGCGTCGGACTTGCCGACCGCGCCGACGTGCGCGTCGACAGGCTCAGCCATGGCGAGCACCGGCAACTCGAGATCGCGATGGCGCTGGCGACGAAGCCGCGCATGCTCCTGCTCGACGAGCCGATGGCCGGGATGGGCCCGGAAAAGTCCGCCCGCATGGTGGAGATGCTGCGTGGGCTGAAGGGCGGCGTCACTATCCTGCTCATAGAGCACGACATGGAGACGGTGTTCGCACTGGCTGATCGCATCACGGTCTTGGTCTATGGCCGAATCATCGCCTCCGGCGATCCTGCCGTCATTCGGGCGGACGCCGCCGTGCGCGAAGCCTATCTGGGCGAGCAGGAAGCCCACGCGCATGTCTGATCAGCCGCTCCTTGAAGTCTCCAATATTGAGACCAGCTATGGGTTGAGCCGCGTGTTGTTCGGCATATCGCTCGCCATTGCGCCGGGCGAAGTGGTCTCGCTCATGGGCCGCAACGGGATGGGCAAGACCACGACCGTACGCTCGATCATGGGGTTAACACGCGCGACCGCCGGCTCGATCCGCTTCGCCGGCCGCGACATTCGCGATACGCCGGCCTATCGCGTGGCGAAGCTCGGTATCGGCCTCGTCCCCGAAGGCCGCCAGGTCTTTCCCAATCTCACCGCGCGGGAGAACTTGATCGCAACCGCCGCCAACCGTACCGGCACGGCCGATCCGTGGACGCTCGACAAAGTGTTCGCGCTGTTCCCGCGGCTCGCCGAACGTACCGGCGGCATGGCGAACCTGCTTTCGGGTGGCGAGCAGCAAATGCTCGCGATCGGGCGCGCACTGATGACGAATCCGCGCCTGCTCATTCTCGATGAAGCGACCGAGGGACTTGCGCCATTGATCCGCGACGAGATTTGGCGCTGCCTCGAAAGCCTACGCGCGTCCGGGCAGTCGATCCTGGTCATCGACAAGAACGTCGATGCGCTCACCCGGATTGCCGACCGCCATGTCATCATCGAACGCGGCCGCGTGGTATGGGCCGGGACTTCGCAGGAACTCGCGAATTCGGCCGATATCCAGCACCGCTATCTCGGAATCTGACGCCGCCCAGAGTATAGTCAGCACGACAGGCGCCAGCCGGACGTGGGGCAATTCATTAGTGCAATTGGCAGCACCCGTGCTGTCAGCGCACGTCCCGCTTCATCGTTCAGATAAGAAGCGCCTTTCGAATGCGCCGCGTGACGGCGCTGGGAGGAGACAATGACGCTTCCACGGCGCCGGATTCTGCAACTGGCAGCGGGTGCTGCGGCTTTGCCGGCCTTATCGTACGTTGCGCGAGCGGACACCTATCCGTCGCGGCCGGTGCGATTGGTCGTCGGCTTCTATGCCGGCAGCGGGCCGGACATCCTTGCGCGTATCATGGCTCAATGGCTGTCAGAACGGCTCGGGCAGCAATTCGTGGTCGATAACCGCCCAGGCGCTGGCGGCAATATCGGCACCGAGGAGGTGACGCGTGCAGCGGCCGACGGCTATACGCTCCTCATGGTGACACCGGCAAACGCGATCAACCCGACGCTCTACCACAACCTCAATTTCAATTTCATCGATGACATTGCACCGGTCGTCGCGCTGGTCCGTGTTCCACTGATTATGGAGATCAACCCGGCGCTCCCACCCAAAACACTTGCGGAGTTTATCGCCTACGCCAAAGCCAATCCCGGCAAGATCAATATGGCGTCAGCGGGCAACGGAAGCATCGCCCACGTCGCCGGCGAGTTGTTCAACGCGATGGCCGGGGTCGACCTGGTTCATGTCCCGTATCGCGGCGATCCCCTGCCCGATTTGCTCGGCGGACAGGTGCAGCTCATGTTCCGCACGGTGCCGGGGTCGATCCAGTACATTCGCGCCGGCAAGCTGCGCCCATTGGCGGTCACGACGACGACGCGCTCGGAGGAACTGCCGGACGTGCCCACGATTGCCGAATTCGTTCCTGGCTACGAGGCGATTGTCTGGGATGGGATCGGCGCACCGGCGCACACGCCCACTGAAATCATCGGCAAACTCAACCGTGAGATCAACGCGGCGCTCGCCGATCGGGCGACGAAGGAGCGGCTGGCAAAACTGGGCTACACGCCATTCGGCGGTTCGCCGGCCGACTTCGGCAAGCTCCTCGTCGACGAAACCCAAAAGTGGGCCAAGGTCGTCAAGTTCTCGGGCGCCAAGGCCGATTGATCCGAATCTCGTGCGGTGGACCGCGCGGGCTCCCGGTCCCAGGCCTGCTCGTCACCGGCCGATCAGCGACCGATCCGAAGTCATCCTTAAGCTGAACTCCCGATAGGCGTCGCGTGCGCATGGCGCGCAGCAGGTAGACGATCTTGAAGGCTGCGTCCGCGTAGCCGATGCCTTCGGGTCTGATGTTGGAAATGCAGTTGCGGTCGGCGTCGGTCGTGCACGCCTGAGGCTGCCAGGTCAGATACGCACCCATGCTGTCGGGCGCCGAAAGCCCCGGACGTTCCCCGATCAGCATCGTCACGCAAGTCGCATGCAACGCCGTCGCGATCGCATCGCCGATTGCGACACGTCCATGGCGAACGATGACCAACGGGGCGATCCGCCAGCTTTCAGCGCGCAGTGCCGCCACCACCGGAGAGAGGACAGGCTCGGCGTGCGACTGCACGGCGCGCGCCGACAGCCCATCGGCAACAACGAACGCGACATCGTAATTGTCCGCGTGCGGCCTCAGCGCGGCCTCGGTGTGCGGAGCCAGACGGCGGCCAAGGTCGGGGCGCATGAGAAAGCTTTGCCGGTCGTCGGCCGCGCTTGTGACCGATAGGACCGGCTCGCCGAGCTTATTCAGATCGGCGATAAGCCGCGCGTCATCGAGCGTCTCATGCACGGCGTCGCGCGCGCGGGCGTGCGCAAGCCGGAAGTCGAGCAGCGGCGCGGTCGCAAGCGCGGCGCCGGCACGCCGCAACCCGATGCGCGCTGCTGTCAGCCGGCGCAAGCCCGTCCAGATTTCGTCGACAGGAACTTGCCGCGCAGCGGGGTCGGCGCGATCGCCGGTCATGGCGCGGGTCATGGCACGGGCCATGGCATCAGACAACCGGATCCCGCTCTTCGGGATCATGCGTGAGTAGCGCGCGAAAACGGCCCGGCAGATCTTGCGGTCGGATGCGGCCGGCGCGATCCATCAGGCCCTGCTGCGTCAACCATGCTTCGAATTCCGGCGCCGGCCGACGGCCAAAGAGCTCGCGCATGGCAAGCGCGTCGTGAAACGACGTGCTTTGATAGCCCAGCATGATGTCGTCGGCACCCGGCACACCCATCACGAAGTTGACGCCGGCCGCGACCAGGAGCGCGAGCAACGCGTCCATATCGTCCTGATCGGCCTCCGCATGGTTGGTGTAACAGACGTCGACGCCCATCGGCACGCCCATGAGCTTGGCACAGACATGATCCTCCAGGCCGGCACGCATGATCTGCTTGCCGTTGAACAGATATTCCGGCCCGATAAAGCCGACGACGCTGTTGACGAGCAGCGGCTTGAACGCACGCGCAACCGCATAAGCGCGGGCCTCGAGCGTCTGCTGATCTATGTCGTGGTGCGCGTTGGCCGAAAGCGCACTGCCCTGCCCGGTCTCGAAATACATCACGTTGTCGCCGACCGTACCGCGGCGAAGAGATAACGCCGCCTCGCGCGCCTCCTCGAGCAGCGCGAGATTGACGCCGAAACTTTTATTGGCCGCTTCGGTTCCGGCGATCGACTGAAAGACAAGATCGACCGGTGTGCCCTTCTCGATCAGATCGAGCGTGGTCGTGACATGTGCGAGCACGCAGCTCTGGGTCGGAATGTCGAGCTTGAGGCGAATATCGTCGAGCATCGACAGCAGCCCGTGCGCGATTTCGGGGCTGTCGGTCGCGGGATTAATGCCGATGACCGCGTCGCCGGCGCCAAGCAGCAGGCCGTCGAGAATGCTCGCCGCAATGCCGCGAACATCGTCGGCCGGATGATTGGGTTGCAGCCGCACCGACAAGCGGCCGGGCAGGCCTACCGTATTGCGGAAGGCCGTCACTACACTGCATTTCGACGCTATCACGATGAGATCTTGCAGGCCGCTGATCTTACTCACGGCGGCCGCCATCTCAGGCGTGATGCCGGATGCGAGCGCGGTCAGGACCGGAGTTGTGGTCTCGTCGGACAAGAGCCAATCGCGGAACCCGCCGACCGTCAGATGTG
Organism: uncultured Alphaproteobacteria bacterium; assembly: GCA_963759705.1. GTDB lineage: Bacteria > Pseudomonadota > Alphaproteobacteria > Rhizobiales > Xanthobacteraceae > BOG-931. The sequence goes on along the minus strand of CAVXAK010000016.1, from coordinate 108,395 downwards.
CAACCGGCGCGAAGGCGGCGCGGTCGTGGTTGTCGACGATGAGACGCGTGACTTCGTCGGTCTCGTAGGGAACGATCTGATCGTTCAGAAACGTCGCGAGCGGCAGATCGGCCAGCGCGAATTGTGCCGCAACCCGCTCCTCGCTTGTCTCCGCGGCAACGCCCGCGAGCTGGTCGCCGCTGCGCAACGGCGAAGCCTTCGCCAGCAGCGTCGCAAGATTGCCGAACGAATAGCGTCGAGCGCCGATCGTCGCGCCGTACATCATCGAGCTCTGCGAATGGGCCGGCCGCGACTATACGATATCTCGCCGGCTAACGGAGCCCCCGCGAGCGCCACCGGTTTTCGCACAACTGTCATCATCAAACGTGAAGCTCATGCGTCACGCAGCAAATTCGTGCTCCATCGGACGGTGCCAGCATGGACCTTTTCGTCATCCCATACCCAGTGATCGATCCGGTGGCGGTCAATATCGGTCCATTTCCGATACGGTGGTATGCCTTGGCCTATATCGGCGGTCTTGCGGGCGGATGGATCTATGCGTGGGCGATCTTACGGAATGGCAGGCTTTGGGCAAATACGCCTCGTCCAAGCACGGAAAGCATTGCCGATCTTGTGCTTTATCTGGCGCTTGGGGTCGTTATCGGCGGCCGACTCGGCAATGTGCTTTTTTACGATCCGAGTTACTACGTCGCGCACCCATGGGAGATCATCGAACTATGGGATGGCGGGATGGCCTTCCATGGCGGGCTGATCGGCGCGTTATTGGCAATTTGGTATTTCGCGAGGCAAAGCAAAATTTCAATTTTGACTATTTCCGATATTTGCGCGGCGGCTGCACCGATCGGAATCTTCTTGGTCCGTGTCGCCAATTTTATCAGGCCGGAGCTGTGGGGACGCCCAACTGACGTCCCCTGGGCGATGATTTTTCCCGGCGTAGACGACCAGCCGCGTCATCCGAGCCAACTCTATGAGGCTTTCTTTGAAGGATTGCTGCTATGGCTCGTCCTTGCCATCTGCGTGCGCAACGGCGCGCTGAGGCGTCCAGGCCTTGTGGCGGGCGTCTTCGGCGTTGGCTATGGAGCAGCCCGCATTTTCACCGAGTTCTTTCGTGAGCCGGACCCGCAACTTGAGAAACTTTCGCACGGTCTGACCATGGGCATGGTTCTATCTGCTCCGGTTTTTCTGGCTGGCGCGGCGATGATCATCTATGCGGTGTATTTCCGTGGTTCGGAGACAAAGAGCCGCTCTCAGGCGCCCTCCGTGACCGGCAGCGTCAGCGCCGAGGGATAAGCTGCCGAATGATGGATCGTATCGGCGCCGATCTTGTTTGGAGCGTAGTAATGCGTCCAGAGCACATCCGTCACCGCCGAGTCGCCGTTGACGATCTCCAGCCGTATACGATTGCCCTTCTTGAAGCGATGCGCCATCGGCTCGACACTGATCTCGAAACGATAGATTTTCCCGGGCTCGATCGGCTCGGGTTTGACGTGGGTGTGATAAGGCTCCATCTCGGTGCTTTTTGCAGCATCGAGCGCTCGATGCGAGGCGCGCAGCCACCCCTTGGTGATCCAGTATGACGCGGGATTGAGGCCCTTGCCGCGATCCTCGGATGATTGCGGCATCTGCTCGGAGAGTTTCACGAAAAAGTCCATGTCATCGCGCGTCGAAGAAGCGTGGAGCGTAAGCTTGATCGGGCCGGCAATCTCCACATCCTGCTCCAACGGCGCGGTCGTGAACGTGAGAACGCGGCGCGCCGGATCGGGTTGGTTGTTCGGACCGAAGCCGACGACACCCAGCATCCACCCCGGATCAGGATAGCTGTAGGAGGTCTTTTCCTCGCCCGAAGCCGGCTCGCGGGTGAGCATGCCGTCGTTGAGCGACGTCACGCTGGCCGATTTCCGCCCGCTCAGATGCCAGGTGACATAGCGGACGCCGGGCGGCGGCCACGTGTCGGCGGCGCGGACCGCATCCGCTCCACGCACGAAATATTCTACGCTCGGTCGTTTGGAATATTCGGTCTCCCTGCCCTTCAGATAATGATCATAGAACGGCAGCAGGAGTTTTTCGTGCAGTTCCGGGCTGTTGAACTCCCGGTTGGCGACGAAGGCGTTAATGGGCCCGATCATCTTGAGTTTCTTCGGACCCTTAGCCCGGCGGAAGCCGTCGATATTCCCGCGCGTATGCAGGTCGACCTTGCCCCAGACGCCGACGGAATAAAGCGGCACCTCGATCTCGTGCAGCCGCTCCGCGGCGCAGCGCTCCCGCCAGAACGCGTCGTAGGTCGGGTGTTGCTGCAGGAGCAGATTGAGATCGCAAGATTGCTCGCGCGGATGTTCACCGTTCGCCGGATTGCGATTGATGATGCGATTCTGGTTCCACCAATAGCTGCCGAAAAAATCGCCCAAGATTCCGCCCTGATAGACCGAAGCCCGGTAGGGATCGTTGAGTCCGTCGAATGCGGCAACACAAGCAAGCGACGGCGGCTTCTGAATCGCCATCCACCATTGCAGCATGCAGAAATACGATTGGCCGATGCCGCCGACTTTGCCGCTCGACCATGGCTGATGGCCGAGCCATTCGATCACGTCGTAGAGGTCTCTTTGCTCGTTGCGGTCAAGCAGACGGAATTCGCCAGCCGACTTGCCGCAGCCACGGACGTCCATATGGGCGTAAACGTAGCCGTGTTGCAGATAGAATCCGATCGGACCGGTCTCGCGCCAGAGAAACTGCGGGGTCGCCGGCAGTGTGTTGTTGTCATACCGGTACGGCGAGGGCGCGAGCAGGACTGGAAATCGCCCCTCGCCCTGCGGCATGTAAAGCGCAACCGCGATCTCGACGCCGTCATGGACGCGGATCTTGACCTCGTACGGCTTCGGTTGCGCTGACGTCGCCTCCGTCATCGGTTTCCCCCTTGACGTGTTCTGCCGTCACCACATCACCTGGGGATTGACGGGTCAATCGGCGCGGCTCTTACTCACCCGGAATCGTCGTCGACGGCTGGTCAATTTCGGCAATTGCCTCGCGCGGGAATGCCACCGCCGTCCCGACCAACGCCATCGCGCAGCCGATCAGAATATCCTTGACGCGTTCGATCAAGAGATCGCCGATGCCCTGCGAGTTGAATTCTGTGAGATCGTAAGCGAGCAGCACCATGAGCGCGATCAGTGCGGTATGCAGCCAATATCGGCTTGTAAGGTGATGCGGGATCAAGGGCGCGACCAACAGGACGGCGACGCAAATAACTGTGACGGAATGAACCATGATCGTAATCGCCCACGCCGCAACGACGCCGGCGAAAGTCCCGGCGATGCGTTCGACGATCCGGCGATAACTGGCGCGCGCGTCTGGCTGCATGACGACGAGCGTTGTGATGACGATCCAGAACCGGTGCGCGGCATCGAGGGTGCCGCCGATCCATAAAGCTGCGGCCGCGGCGCCGGCGAACGCCAAAGCGAACCGGAACCAGCCTCCGTATCCCGACGGCACCTGCAGGGGCGCCGCCGGCAAACGTGGCAACGGGCCTGCGATCAGGTAATCGATGGCGCGGGACACGGCATTGAGGACGAGCGCGCCGACAAGGTACCAGATGTCCCGCATGCTAAACGTCGGGATCGCTGTAGCGACCACAAACGCCATGACGCCGTGCCGTCCGGAAAGAAGCGGCACGCGACCGCCTCGCGCCGCCACTCCGACAGCAAACGTCATGGCGATGAAAACCGGCCACAGAATGTCAGGCGAGTACCGCAGATAATATCCGAGGCCGCCGCCAGCCGCGATCGCCGCCGCGTCCAGGAATAACATCCGAAATCGGTTCGACAGTGCACCGTCATCGTCGGCGAACGCGAACAGCATGCCGACGACTGCACCGAGGAGCGCTGCCTGTGGCTGGCCTCTCGCCGTGCCGACGACAAAGGGCACGCCGATGTTGACCAGGAACAACACCGCCCGCCGGATCGTAACCGGAACGAGGGGAAACCTTAGGGTGCGAACCTCATCCATTCTGAACCGTACATTGTCGGAGGTCCCTCGCCCTCAATGACAGGGTTGAGAGACCGGTTCCCGATTCCAGTTTCCCGGATGATATTTCTCTGGACGGCGCGCTCGATCGTCGGCGTTGTGCTGCTCCGGCTCCCGTCACACAACTGTCAGCGAAGTGTCAAGATCGGCATCTTAGTCTGCCAGCGCTATCGCGGGGGCGCGGGGAGAGTTGAATGAGCCAACTGACGGCGACAGATTTTCAAGCCTACCCGAGCACAACGTCCGCAGAGGACGCGATTACCCCGGGACCGCTCGCGCTCTATAGCGTTTCGCTCAATTCAATTCTGCCGACGCAGATGAACGAGGGACTGACCGAGGTCGGCAAGAAGACCGCCGGGTTTGATCTGCTTCCGTCAGACCAGTTGCAAGCCACACTGCTGACCGACATCGAGCCCGTCGTCATCGGCCCCGACGGCCAGCTCTATCTCCTCGACGGGCACCACACATTCACGGCGCTCGCCGACTCGATTTACGGGGGGAGCGATCCGACGGTCTATATCGACGTTGTCGCCAACTATTCGAGCCTGTCCGAATCGGCGTTTTTCGCGACCATGCAGGCCAACAACCTGCTGCTGCCCCTGAACGAGGGCGTTCCCCAAACCGTCGACGATGCCACCGGCGCACCCATTCCGACGAGCTTGCTCGACCTGACGAACGATCCCTATCGGGGCCTCGAATACAGCATATTGAAGAACAAGAGCTCGAAGCTTTTTACGACCTCATCGAATATTACCGGTGCTATCGGCGCTGCGACGCCCGGTCTCGACAAGATGACCGGCTTCTATTCGGACTTTTTTGAAGCCGCCGCCTATCGCGACGCCAACGGCGGCCTGGGGCTTCCCTATCTGTCGCCGGGCGACATTGCGCTGGCGACGAAATGGAACTTGACGGCTGGGAGCGTCACGACCCTGCCGAACGTGACCGGCACGGTCACTGCCGCGCAATTGCCCGGATTCATCCTTTCGCAAAACATCACGATCAGCAGCGTCATCAGCAACGCGACCTTGGCCGGCAACGGGGCGCTCGACAGCAATGGACACCCGACGAATGGAGCGCTCGCCGGCGACGGGACCTTCACCGGTATCACTGAGATCAATGCCGGGACGGTAGCGAATCCGATCTGGATCGGCACGCCGAATATCGGCTTCGTCATGCAGCTCGGCGCCGACAACGGCGACACGGTCACGCTCACCAATACTGCCAACACCTATACGGGCGGGACCTCGATCCTCGCCGGCACGTTAATCATCGCGAGCGACGGCTCACTTGGCGCCGCAGGCAGCTACGCAATCGATCCAAATAACGTCAAGAGCAGCGTTCAGAACGATAACGGGGTCATCTTCAACAGCCTCAGCGAGGGCAACGGTACGCTGCAGATCGGGACGGCTTCGGGCGGCGGCACCACGTCCTTCTCCCTCAATCGCGCAATCGCAGTCGGTGGTGAAACCGCCATCCTCAATGTGAACGGCTACGTCGTCACCCTGAACGGACCGCTGGTTTCGCTCGGTGTCGACGGCGATGGCATCGGCAATGCTACCGGCTTCTCCGATTTCACCGTCGACGACAACTCCAAAAATACCGGCGTCCTGATCCTTTCCACTGCCAGCCCTGATTTCTACGGCAACCTGATCATCGGCAACACCAACAAGCCGACAGTCCGCGTCACCAGCGATGCGGCGCTGGGCAACACCACCGGGTCACCAATCGAGATCGGCGAGGTCGTTCTCAACGGCGGCACATTCCAGGCCGGTGCGTCATTCAGTTCGGTGCGTTCATTTTCGGTCGAGAGCAAGAGCACGTTCGATACGGCGGGTTATGCGACGTCTTTTGCGGGCGCACTCTCGGACGATCAGCGCAACCTGACCGTCACCAATTCGAAATCTTTCCGGCACCGGCGCGGGTTCGGTGACGTTCGGTTTGTTGCAGATCGGCAGCGCGCTCGAACTGACCGTCAGCAAGGGCACCGGCACCTCGACGAGCGTGACCTTTACCGACAGCATTCAACAAATATCGTCAAGCGACCAGCTCTTGTTGGCCGGGCTCGGCGCTACTCAGATGATCTTCGCCGGAGCCGGCAATGCGCCCACGTTGACCAATGGCATCGTCGCACCGTGGATCGTCATCGACAGCGGCGCCTCGAGCAATCCCTATGATTTCGCGACCTATACCGCCGGAGGCGGTTTCACCGCATTCTCGTCCTATGCGACGAGCATCTTGACGTCGACCAACTCGAGCGTCGTGAAGCAAAGCGTCAGAGCGTCGCTGTCCGGCGATGCGCAGGCCTATGCCCTGAACATCCAGAAGGGCATCAACATCACCGTCGGGCCGGGCAACACCCTGACGCTCGGCGACGGCAATGAAGCCGGCCTGATCCTGAACGGCGGCTCGGGCTCCGGCCTGACCGGCGGCTCGTTGGCGTTCGGCACCGCCGAGGCCTACGTCACGATCACCGGCAGCAGCACCATCTCGTCGGCGATCACCGGTTCCGGCGGGCTTGATCTGTCCGGCACCGGCACGTTGACCGTAAGCGCCGTCAGCAGCGAAACGGGCCTCGTCACTGTCAATTCCGGCTCGCTGGTCTTGTCGGCAACGAACGTGTTTTCGACCGACGCCCAAGGCCTGCTGCTGCAAAACACGAAGAATCTCGCGGTCGCCAATCTGACGCTTAACAACAGCAACCAATTCGCGGCGCTCAACAGCGCCGGCAACAACAGCACGATCACAATCAACAATGGGTCCGTGCTGACGATCGGCGACAGCAATAATCTCTCCTCGACCCTTTCGAGCACGATCGGCGACTCGATCGTGACCGCTGGCGCCATCACCAAAGAGGGGTTGGGACTTCTCGATCTCTCCGGCGGTTCCGTCTCGCTCGCGGCCGGCAGCTCGATCGCCGTAACGGGCGGCGCACTCCGCATTGCGACGGGCGCGCTGAAGAATTCGGCGACCGCCGGGAGCGCACCCAATATCGTGCTGAGCAACGGCGCCGACCTGCAATTTGCGCAGAATGGCGGAGGCCAATATGCCGGCACGATTTCCGGCGCCGGCACGCTTCACCTCATCGGCGGCACGCTTCAGCTCACGGGTACGAACACTTATTCCGCCGGAACGATCGTCGAGACAGGTTCGATCCTCGACATCACCACCGCCGACCTGCCGACGATCAACGAGAACATCACCGACGCCGGCGGCCTGGTCGTGTTCGATCAAAGTACCAGCGGCGATTTCACCGGCGTCATCAGCGACGGCTCTGAAATGGGGATCGGGCCGACGCTATCGGGCTCCCTGGATAAGGATGACAGCGGCAGCGACAACGCAAGCAGCAGCAACGTCACCCTCGACGCCATCCAGACTTATACGGGCGCGACTTATGTCGAAGCCGGCACGTTGACGCTCGGGGTCGCGAATTCCATTGCCGATTCGAGCGGCGTCACGCTCGGCCGCGTCGGCGGCGCCGTGGACGGACAGACTGCTGGTCTCGTGCTCGACGCCGATAACCAACTGGCGTCGCTTTCGGACGACGCGTCGAACACCACGTCGGTCGTACTCAACGGCCATACGCTGACGCTTACGCCAACATCGACGACCGCCTCATCGTTTGCCGGCACGATCATCGACGGAGCCGCACAGGGAAACGTGATCGTTGCCGGTGCCGGAACCGTCACTCTCGATGGCGACAATACGTTCAGCGGCGGCATCACGATCGATTCCGGGACGCTGGAACTGGGCAATGCGAACGCCGCCGGCTCGGGCGCCATCACTTTTGCCAACGATCCCACGCTGGATATCGACGGCCAGACGATGCCGACAAACACGATCGACGGCTTCGCCGCTGGCGACATCATCGATCTGACGTCGATCACGAACGTCGCGGGCAGCCACGCAGATATGGACTACGGCACCAATGTCCTGACAATCACAGAGGGCGACAACACCTACCAATTGGGCTTCAACCCCGCCGAAGATTTCAACGGCGATTACTTTCATCTGACTGCCGATAGCGGCAGCGGGACGGACATCAACGAAGACTCGACGCCCTGCTACTGCCCCGGGACACTGATCCTGACCGATCGCGGCGACGTGCCGGTCGAGGATTTGGCGATCGGCGACAAAGTGATCACGAATTCTGGCGCCGCGCGGCCGATCAAATGGATCGGGCGGCGCACTTACGGCGGCCGTTTCGTCATGGGCCGCAAGGATATTCTGCCGATCTGTATCAAGGCCGGTGCGATCGAGGATAACGTTCCGCGGCGCGACCTTTGGATTTCACCGCATCACGCGATGTATCTCGAAGGGGTGCTGATCGAGGCCAAGGATCTTGTCAACGGCATGTCGATCGTGCAGGCCGAACGTGCGGCGAAGGTCGAGTATTTCCATATCGAGCTTGACGCCCACGACGTGATCATCGCCGAGGGTGCATTGTCGGAGAGCTTCATCGACGACGACAGCCGCGGCATGTTTCACAACGCGCACGAATATGCCTTGCTTTATCCGGAGCCCGCGCTTGTGATGGCGCAATATTGCGCACCGCGGCTCAGCGACGGCTATGAGGTCGAGGCCGCGAGGCGTCGCATTGCGCGGCGCGCCGGGCTGTGGCCGGCAGAAGGTCTGCCGAGCGTCGGCACACTACGCGGCTATGTTGACGTCATCAGCCCACGCCGGATTGCCGGATGGGCGCAGAATCTGGATCATCCCGAGGCGCCGGTCTGTCTCGATATCTACGCCGGCGACCGCCTCATCGGTCAGGTCCTCGCCAACCAATATCGGGCTGATCTCGAGGAGGCAGGGGTCGGCAGCGGCCACCACGGCTTCGCCTTCGAGCCTCCAGCCGGTCTCGGCTTCGCGCCGAATGCGCTGCAAGTCCGCCGCTCGCTCGATGGGGCACAGCTCAAACTTTCAGATCACTGCGACTTGAAAGTTGGAGCGAGCGGTAGTCCGGACATCGCGCATTTCCCACTTCGCGTCGCCTGATCGCAAGGCTGCTGAGCGAAAAATACCGGCTGCAGAGTTGGTCTCGGCCCCCGTGCGACTGCGGCAGGGAACAGATAATGTCTTGCCGACGCCGGCGCCACGAGATGATTTTTATAAAAATAGATGAGAGTCACCACCATTTGCATAACCAAGATAAATGGCTGCAGAACGCCGCGCTGTTCATTCTTTGACAATCCGCAATACTGCACACGATCGTCGGAATAGCGTCCGGAGAGGCGGCGGCCCCGCCGCGGACGTCGCCCGCGAAGCCGGTCAACGGCTCGCTGACGCGGCTACGTTGCAGCAGCAAGCTTGGGTAAGATGTCGGCAACGCGGGGTGATTCTGTGGCCGCGCAGCAGGGCCGTGAGCCGCGCTTCGCACAGGACAGCGATTTGTTCGACAGTGCCGACCATCGGGTCGCGAGAATTCTCGTTGGGCAAGGAAATATTCAATGGTTAGGGCGTAACAATCGGCTTCAGCTCCTGGTTCCGCGCGCAAAGCGCAGGTGACGGCCTCATCGCGGAGATCGCAGCGGCTCGCGCATCTCGGCTGGTCGAAAGGAAAGGCGAATGTTCGCGAGTCAGGTCGAAGCGGACGAGCCGCTATTTCCTTCGGCAAGATGTGCGCTGCAATGGGCAGGGGTTTATGGGATCAGCGCCGCGATTTTGCTGTCGCCTGCCATTTGGAACGGCTTTCCCTTTGTCTTTGCCGATACCGCCGGATACTTGGATTCATCATCTGGCGGCAACTTGTCTTTGGGCCGCTCGGCTCTTTACGGCGCATTTCTCGCCTTAGGCATTCCGCTCGACTTCTGGCCGACCGTCTTGGTCCAAGCACTGATCAGCGCGTGGGTTATTCGACTTGTCCTGCGCGTTCACGGGTTCGAGCGCCCGGCGACCGTGATCGCGACCGCAGGCGCATTGTGTCTCGGCACGAGCCTGCCTTGGTATGCCGGTCAGTTGATGCCTGACATATTCCTGCCGGCTGCAATTCTGGCGCTCTATCTGCTCGCTTTTGCCTCATCAAGATTGCGCAGATGGGACATCGCGGCACTAGTCGCCGTCGTCGCGTTTGCGATCGCCGCACACATGTCCGTCTTAGCCATCCTGCTCATTCAGTTCGCGGTCTTGGCTGCGCTTTGGGTCGCAACCGCACGAACGTCATTGCCACGCCCTCGACTGAGCATTCCGGCCGCAAGCATCGCTGCCGGTGCGGCGCTTGCCCTTGCATCGAACTACGCCATTGCCGGCGTGGCATCTTTCACGCCGGGCGGCTCGACATTTCTGTTCGCCAGGCTTTTGCAGGACGGCTTCGTCAAGACTTACCTTGAGAGAAACTGCCCGAGTCAGGTGCTGGCACTCTGTCACTTTCGCGATGGATTACCGAAAACAAGCGACGAGTGGTTGTGGGACGGCGATGGCCCGCTCGTCGCGCTTGGCGGATGGCAAGCGTTTGCTCCCGAGGCCGATCGCATCATCGTCGGCAGTGTGCTGGAGCAGCCGATTGCCCATGTGCGTGCGATCTTGATCGACACAATCGCTCAGCTCGGTGCAGTGGCGACCGGCGACGGATTCGACGCCAAGAAAGATTGGTATACGCAATGGAAGCTGCGGGACTACGCACCGGTTTCCATGCCGAGTTTTCAGGCGGCTGCGCAGCAGCACAACGCAATCGATTTTCGGCCGATGAATCGGTTGCAGGTTCCACTGGCCCTTGGCGCGACGTTCGCTCTGCCGATCTTGATCGTATTGTGTTGGCGGCGCCGCGCCGCCACCACGATGTTGGCGCTCTCGGTCTTTGTCGCCGTCATTGCCAATGCGGCCGTCTGTGCCGCTTTCTCGGCCGTTGACGACCGATACCAGAGCCGCATCATTTCCATAGCAGTGCTTGCGGCAGCCTTGGCTTGCTATGAACTGCTGGAACCGTGGTTCCGATTGACGCCGCAAGCGATCTTTACCCGTGTCGGGCAGCAGGCAGCACGCACGCAGACAAACCCGCAATGGCCGGAATGCCGTGATGTTCTTCCGACAACAAATAACGCTGTAGCTTTAGCGCCTGAGACGACTGGACCAGACGAGGATGAAGCGGCGGATGCGATCGAACTGACTATTCTGATGCCCTGCCTCAACGAGGCGGAGACGATTGCAACCTGCGTCACCAAGGCGACATCGTTTATGGACCGTCGACGCATTGCCGGCGAAGTCCTGGTGGCCGATAATGGTTCCACCGATCATTCGGCGGCGCTGGCATCTCGGGGCGGCGCCCGGGTCGTCGCGGTTACAGAACGCGGCTATGGAGCCGCCTTGCGAGCGGGCACCGCGGCCGCACGGGGACGCTTCGTGATCATGGGGGATGCCGACGACAGCTACGATTTCACCCGTCTCGATTCTTTTGTCGCGAAATTGCGCGACGGTTGCGATCTCGTGGTGGGAAACCGGTTTGCCGGCGGCATTGCCCCGGGCGCGATGCCTATCCTGCATCGCTACCTTGGAAATCCTGTGCTCAGCCTGATCGGGCGCATGTGCTTTCGGGCTCCGATCAGCGATTTCCATTGCGGCCTGCGCGGTTTTCGGCGCGACGCCATTCTCGCCCTCGACCTCCGGACGTCCGGCATGGAATTCGCCAGCGAGTTGGTGGCTCGCGCGGCCCTCGCCAAGCTTGTTATCGCCGAGGTCCCGACCACGCTTGCGGTCGACGGGCGTTCGCGGCCGCCTCACCTGCGCACATGGCCAGACGGTTGGCGGCATCTGCGCTTTCTTCTGACTACCTGGCTCGCCCAGCACATTCCGAGCAAGCGAGAGGGCGATCTGACGTTCAATTTGGAGCGCAGCCGCATTCCTCGGACGAATGTCGCCCGGCAGACGGTCGAGCCATCGTCCTGAAACCGGTCATGAGCGGCGTGAACGAAGCGCTGATCCGCGAGGCAAGGCGATCCGACAATCGGCGGCAGAATGCGGCGTCGTTGCCAAGCTCAGCCGAAGCGCGCGGCCGGCTTAGTCTAGCGTCCCTTGCCTGGACCCAAAGATTGATGGCCAACGCGTGTGGAGTTGACAGGCATGCTGTTCATGAGGCCAGGCGCGCTTTGCCCCGGCGCGCTGCTACGATTTCCGCGAGGATCGAGATCGCGATTTCATCGGGCGTGATGGCGCCGAGATCGAGGCCCGCCGGGGCTTTGAGTTTCGCCAGGCGCCCGGCGGTGACGCCGCGCTCTGCCAGCGCCGCCTTAAGCGCCTCGGCCTTCTTGCGGCTGCCGACGAACGCCACGTAGTCGGCGTCGACAGCGAGCGCCGCCAGCAATGCAGCTTCGTCGCCGCGGCCCTGCGTCGACACCACGACGTAACGCGCCCCGGTCTCGGCGACCGGCAGTGCGTAGCCTTCGATCCGGCGGTCGGCGTCATTGAACGCCGCCTGCTCGGCCGAGGGGGCGCAGACGGTCACGACAAATCCGGAGCGCCGCGCGAGATCAGCGACTGCGACTGCCACTGGACTCGAACCGCAAACCATGACCTGCGGCCGAGGCAAAACCGGCTCGACAAAAATGTCCATGGTTCCCTGGCTCGGGCACATATTCTTGGCAAACCGCACGCCGCCATTCTCCTCGCCGGCTTTGACGCCTTGGCCGTCGAGCGCGTCGGGCGGCTGCACCGAAACAAGGCGCGAGCGACCGTCGGAGAGCGCATCGCGCGCCGCCTTGAGTACCGCCGCGCGGGCGCAGCCGCCGCCGATCCAGCCTTCCGAAATCGTGCCATCCGGCAAGATCACGGCCTTTGCGCCGGCCTTGGCGGCGGTCGCCGCGACCGTGCGCACGACCGTCGCCAGCGCGAATGGCTCTCCGGCGGACTTTTTCGATGAAATGATGTCGAGCACGTCGGCTGCGTGGTTCATCTCAGATCCTCGCAAGATAGGGCTCCAGCGCCGCCAAGCTTTGCAGATTGTGCGCCGGTGCGAACAGATCGACATGGGGCAGCGCCGCCTGCATGCCGCGTGCCTGCGGGCTGTAATCGCGCCAGCCGATCAGTGGATTGAGCCAGATGATCTTCCGGCAGCGGCGGTGCAGCCGGCGCATTTCCTCGCCGAGCTCCTCGGGCGCGCCAGTGTCGTAGCCGTCGGAGACGATCATCACCGCGGTCCGAGAATTGATGACGCGCCGCGCGTGCCAGCGATTAAAGGTGGCAAGGCTCTCGCCGATGCGGGTGCCGCCGCCGATGCCTTGCGCCATGAGCGACAGCTTTTCGACTGCGCGCGTCACGTCGCGATCGCGCAGCGACGGCGAGACGTGAGCGAGGCGGGTGTGAAAGACGAACGCCTCGGCCTCACGGAACGCATCGACGACGCCGTGCAGGAAGCGCACGAAGAACGCAGTGTAGAGGCTCATCGAACCCGAGGCATCGAGCAGGATAACGAGCCGCAGCGGCTTGATCTTGCGGCGGCGCCAGGCAAGGTCGACCGGCGTTCCGCCGTGGGAGACATTGCGGTGAATGGTGCGGCGCAGATCGAGCCGCCGTCCGCGCCGGCGAATTTGCTCGCGGCGAACGAGCCGCGCGCGCATCACACGGGCGAGGCGTGCCGCAAGCGCGTGGGTTGCCGCGATGTCGTCCGGGTCGACAATGTGGCGCAGATCGGTCGCCGCCAGATTTTCGGCGCGCGAGGCGCCTTCGCGGCGGGCGCGACCGTTGGCGGCAACGTCGCCGTCTGGGTCGCCGGGCTGCTTGAGGCGATCGGGCAGGCTGAGCGCCTCTTGCGGTACGTTTGCTTCGGCAAGCCGACGTGCCGGCGCATGAACTCGTGCCCGGCGCGCCCGAGAGCAATTGCCTCAGCCGCATGTCACGGCCCTGCCAGAAGGCATCGAAAATCTCGTCGAAGCGTTCCCAGTCGGAATGCGTGGCGCAGAACAGCGCGCGCAATGCCGGCTTCAGCGAGGACGGACGGAGCCCAGCCGGCGAAACAAGCACGGCCAGCGCATCGCGCGTCTCGGCGAGACCGACGCGGAACCCATTGTCGCGCAAGGTGCGCGCAAAGCCCGCGAGGCGACGGCGCGTGCCAAATGGGTCACTGCGCTCATTGCCAGGAAAGCGGGAGTCGGGCTGTGGGTCTCCGACTTCGCTGGGACCAGCGGAATGTGGGAGGCCGCCGGCCATCATTCACGCCACCTTGCCGAGAAGGCGCTCACTCACCTCACGTGTAACACGGGCGCGATCCTCGTGCGTCTTGAGGAGACAAATCATCGTCTCGTAAACGGCTTCCGGTTCCTGACGCAGATCGTGGACTTCGAGCCCGGCCAACGTCGCCGCCCAGTCGAGCGTCTCCGCAACGCCGGGCACTTTGCGCAAATCCTCCTTGCGGATCGCCGCGACCATGCGCGCGATCTGCAAGGCGAGCGTCGTGTCGATGCCCGACGTGCGCACCATGATGATCTTGGCTTCGCGGTCGACCTCCGGAAAATCAATATAATGATAAAGACAGCGCCGGCGCAGCGCGTCGGATAACTCGCGCGTGCCGTTAGACGTGAGCACGACGCGCGGGATTGCCGTTGCCTTGATCGTGCCGAACTCCGGAATGCTGACCTGAAAGTCCGACAGCAGTTCGAGCAAGAACGCTTCGAACTCCTCATCGGCGCGGTCGACTTCGTCGATCAGCAGCACCGGCGGCGTGAGGCGGCGGATGGCGGCGAGTAGCGGCCGTTCCAGCAGGTATTTTTCTGAGAAGATGTGCTCTTCGATCGCATCGGCGCCTTCGCCGGCGCTCTCGCGAGTCTTGATGGCGAGGAGTTGGCGTTGATAGTTCCACTCGTAGAGCGCGGCGTTCTGATCGAGGCCTTCATAGCACTGCAGCCGGATCAGCTCGGCACCGTACAGGGCGGCAAGCGCCTTGCCGACTTCGGTCTTACCGACGCCGGCTTCGCCTTCGAGCATCAGCGGGCGCTTCAGATAGTCCATCAGCCACAAGGCGGTAGCGATGTCGCGGTCGGCGACGTAGCCGACGGCGGCGAGCTTTTCGGCAATCTCTTCGCGCTTGAGGGTCATGACGCGCGCACTACACCAATCATTGTCATGCCCCGCGAAGGCGGGGCATCCAGTAAGCGCGGCGCCAAAGAATCGGCGACAGCAGAGATTACTGGATCGTCCGGTCGAGCCGGACGATGACAGTCATTTATTGCGCGCGGGCGTTGGCCGCTACCCATGCAGCCCGAGCTTGTCTGCCGCCGCCCAAGTGCGCCAATGGTCGTGCGGCATCTGGATGTGGGTCGAGCCAAGAAACGCAAAGGCGTCGTTGACCGCATTCGAGAAGCACGGCACGCCGCCGACGTTCGGGCTCTCGCCGACACCTTTGGCGCCGATCGGATGATGCGGCGACGGCGTCGTGGTCCAGTCCGTTTCCCAATGCGGGGTTTCGACCGCGGTCGGCAGAAAATAATCCATGAACGACGCCGTGGTGACATTGCCGTCGTCGTCATAGTGGATCTCCTGACCCATGGCGATTCCGAACGCTTCGGTCAGGCCGCCGTGGATCTGGCCTTCGATGATCATTGGATTGATGCGAGTGCCGCAATCGTCGAGCGCGTAGAAGCGCCGGACTTTTGTCGCGCCGGTGTCGATGTCGACGTCGACGACACAGATGTAGGCGCCGAACGGAAAGGTAAAATTCGGCGGATCGTAATAGTTGATCGCCTCCAGTCCCGGCTCCATGCCGGGCGGCACTTCGTGATAGGCAGCCCAGGCGAGCTCGGTCATGGTTTTGAAGCGCTCCGGGTTGCCTCTCACGCGGAAGCGATCGACGTCCCATTCGAGATCGTCGTCGTGCACTTCGAGCATGTACGCGGCGATCATCTGCGCCTTGGCCTTGATTTTCCGACACGCCATCGCGGTCGCGGCGCCGGAAACCGGCGTCGAGCGGGAGCCATAGGTGCCGAGCCCGTAGGGCGCAGTGTCGGTATTGCCCTCCTCGACCGTGATGCTGTCGGCCGGAATGCCGAGTTCGGTGGCGATGATTTGAGCGTAGGTCGTCTCGTGGCCTTGGCCCTGCGATTTGGTGCCGAGCCGACAGATGCCGCTGCCGGTCGGATGAATGCGGATTTCCGCCGAGTCGAACATGGCAATACCGAGAATGTCGCAGGCGCGCGACGGGCCGGCGCCGACGATCTCGGTGAAGAAGGCGACACCGATGCCCATCAGATCGCGCGTCTCGCCGCGCTTGAAGGCTTCACGCTTGGCTTTTTGCTCTTCGCGAAGTGTTTTGTATTTGACGCTCTCCATCGCCTTGTTCATGGCGGTGTGATAGTCGCCGGAATCGTACTGCCAGCCGAACGCGGACGTGTAAGGGAACTGCTCGCGGCGGATGAGGTTCTTCAGACGGAATTCGGCGGGATCCATGCCGAGTTTTTGCGCCATGATGTCCATGGCGCGCTCGATACAATAAGCCGCTTCGGTGACGCGAAACGAGCAGCGATAGGCCACGCCACCCGGCGCCTTGTTGGTATAAACGCCGTCGACCAGGCAATGAGCGGCGGGAAAGTCGTAGGAGCCGCTGATGATGGAAAACAGTCCGGCTGGCCATTTGGTCGCGTTGGCGCAGGCGTCGAACGCACCGTGGTCGGCGATGGTGTAACAGCGCATCGCCATGACCTTGCCGTCCTTGGTCGCGGCGACTTCCATGTCCATGTGGAAATCGCGGGCGAACGCCGTGGTGGAGAGGTTGTCGATACGATCCTCGACCCATTTCACCGGGCGTCCGGTCACGATTGAGGCAACGATCGAGCAGATGTAGCCCGGATAGGCGCCGACCTTGTTGCCGAAGCCGCCGCCGATGTCGGGGGCGATGACGTGAATCTTATGCTCGGGAATCTTCGAGATCAGCGAGCCGACCGTGCGGATCACATGCGGAGCCTGAAACGTGCCCCACAATGTCAATTCGCCCTTGATCTTGTCGAACGAGGCGACGCACTGGCAGGTTTCGAGCGGGCACGGGTGCACGCGCGGATAAGAAATAAACTCCTTGATCGTGACGTCGGCCTTGGCAAACGCCGCGTCGGTCGCCGCCTTGTCGCCGGCCTGCCAGGAGAAGATGTGGTTGTAGTGCTTGCGCTTGCCGTGGGCACCGTCGGTCTTGTCCTTGAGGTCTTCGCGGATCATCGGCGCGTTCGGCGCCATGGCCTTGAGCGGATCGACGTTGACCGGCAGCGCTTCGTATTCCACTTCGACCAGATCGGCGGCGTCCGCCGCCACATAACGGTCTTCGGCGATGACGAAGGCGACTTCCTGATTCTGAAAAAGCACCTTGCCGTCGGCCAAAACCATCTGAACGTCGCCGGCGAGCGTCGGCATCCAGGCGAGGTTGACGGTCTTCAGCGTTTCGGCAGTAAGCACCGCGACGACGCCAGGCACCGCCGCGGCCTTTGTGGTGTCGATCTTCTTGATGCGGGCGTGGCCGTGCGGCGAGCGGTTGAAGTCGCCGTAGAGCATGCCCGGCAGCTTCAGATCGTCGACGTAATTGCCCTTGCCCTGAGTGAAACGGATGTCCTCGACGCGCTTGCGCTTGCAGCCCATGCCTTCGAGTTTGGCGGCGCGTTCGGCGGAGGTGGGGGTCATGTCGTTCATTCTGCGGCCTCCTGGAACGGCACGCCGTTGAGCTTGGCGGCGGCGAATTGAATAGCCTTGACGATGTTCTGATAACCGGTGCAGCGGCAGAGGTTGCCCGAAATGCCGTAGCGGATTTCCTCTTCGGACGGGTTCGGATTCTCCTGCAATAGCCGGTAGGCGCGCAGGATCATTCCGGGAGTGCAGAAGCCGCATTGCAGCCCGTGCATCTCGCGAAATCCTTCCTGCAATGCATGGAGCGTACCGTCGGGGTTAGCCATGCCCTCGATGGTGCGGATGTCGGCGCCGTTCGCCTGCACTGCGAATAGGGTGCAGGACTTCACCGATTTGCCGTCAAGGTCGACGGTGCAGGCGCCGCAATGGCTGGTTTCGCAGCCGATGTGCGGACCCGTGATGCTGAGGTCCTCGCGCAAAAAATGGATCAGCAAAGTGCGCGGCTCAACCAGCGCCTCGACGGTCTTACCGTTTATCTTCATCGTGACATGGGTTTTGGCCATGGCTTTCTCTCTCTAACCGCGGGCGCGCGATTTGGCGGCGGCGAGTGCACGCGTGAGCATGACGCCCGCCATCTTGGTGCGGTAATGCGCCGGTCCACGAGCGTCCGAGGCAGGCGCGGTGATCGCCTCGGCCGCGGTCACGGCCTTTTTGATCGTTGCGGCATCGAGCGCGGAGCCAGTCAGAATCTTAGCCGCCTCCTCCGCCCACAGCGGCGTTTCCGCCACGTTGGTAAGTCCGATCGAACAGGCCGCAACTTTGCCGCTGCTCATGGTCAGCACTACGGCGGCAGCGGCGGTGGCGTAATCGCCGATCTTGCGCTTGAGCTTTTCGTAAGCGTAGCCGTGACCAGTCGGCGGCGCCGGGATTCGAACGGCGGTGAGGACGTCGCCCGCCTCCAGCGCGGTGAAATAGGCGCCCTGATAAAAGTCGCGCGCCGCGATGCGGCGCTCACCGGCCTTGCCCATCACATGGTAAGTGGCGCCGAGGCACATCATCACGGCCGGCATGTCGTTGCCGGGGTCGCCGTTGGCGACGTTGCCGCCGAGTGTGCCGACGTAGCGCACTTGTGGATCGGCGATCAGCAGCGAGGTTTCGCGCAGCAGCGGAACTTTCGCGCCCAACAGTTCGGATTGGATCAGATCATGCTGCGTCGTCATAGCGCCGATGACGACGTCAGTCCCGTCACTGCGAATGCCTTTGAGGTCGGCGATGCCGGCGAGATCGACCAGATTGGCCGGCGCTGCCAGGCGCAGCTTCATCATCGGGATCAGGCTGTGCCCGCCGGCGAGGGCACGGCCGTCTTCGCCCAGCTTGGCGAGCAGACCGACTGCCTCCTGGACGGACGTGGGACGATGATAGCTAAACGAAGCAGGTATCACGGGCATCCTCCCTTGCGCACTCCGCCGGACCGAGGTCACCACCAGGGCCCACGCGAAACTGCGCCAATACCGTTTGTATCTTTAGGATGGAAAATCTGGCGAGTTGTGCGGCGCAGCAGCAAGCGCAACTGCACGAACGAGATCGGGCATGCACGAGGGGACCGTGTTACTGCACGAACAGCAACGGTCCTGCACGAATTGCGTCAGGGTAACTGACATTATTAGATCGGGGAATCCTGCTCTACGGTTCGGGCAATGAATTATTATTGCGATGCAAAATGCTGACGGCGTCGTACTGCGACGGCCGGATCGTCGCCGGTGAGCGCGGCTAACCGCGACCTCAGCCGCCCGATCCGGCTGCGGCTCACCGGAACCGCATAATCGTGCGTGGCATCCATCTCGACCAATTCGTTGTCGCCGGAACGCTTGTAGCCGACGACGCGATTGATATTCACGATATGGCTGCGATGAATGCGCACGAACCGGGTATTGTCGAGGCGCGCTTCGATGTCGCCGATGGCGAGCGGGCAGAACAGCTTGTCGCTGCCATTAAAGATGTAAGTGTAGTGCGCGTTGGCGTGGATCGCCACCACGTCTTCCACGGCAACGAAGTGCGTGCCGCCGTCGCGCTCGATCGGAAGATGGTGCGCGAAACGCCGTGGCGGCGCACCGGCGCCGCCAAGAGGCGCGTAGGTTCCGCGGCCGAATTCCGGACTGCTGACGTGGCCGTTGCCGCTACGGCCAATTTCGCTGCGAACTTCGCCGGCCTCCGGCGCCTCCGGTGCCAGTTCGGCCCGTTCCAATGCGGCCGTGCGTGGCGGGTCGCCGGCCGCGACCGGAATGGACGTTGAAGCGGACCGCGCCGGGTCAGGCAGTAGGGTCAAAAGGAAGATTCCGGAGACACAGAACGCGACAATCGCCACGATGATCGCGAGGAGATCGCTCGACAGCGCTGGCCCTCCCGCCGGCGCCGACGCGAACGGCAAAAGCGTGAGGCCTTCCATCGCCGTGTAATGCATGCCGGAAACGGCGATGCCGAACGCGATCGCGGACAGGATCAGCGGCGGCCGTCCGCCGCGCCCGGCCGCAAGCCAAAGTGCCAAACCGGACGCGGCAATCGCAATCGCCAGGCTGGCGGCGACATAGGCACGTTGATAAGTCATGTACGCACATGCACTGAGTGCGTTCATGCCGATGTAATGCATCGAAAAAATGCCGCCGCCCATCAGGCACGAGGACAAGGTCAGGCGCAGAGGGGTAAGGGGACCGGAGCTCGTGGCGTAAATCGCTGCCCCGACGACGATCACGCAAACAAGAAACGATAGCAACGTCGGAAATACCAGGTAATCGACCAGGAACGGCACCAGCAGGGCCAGCATACCGACGAAATGCATGGTCCAGATTGCGACCGCAAGCGAAAATGCGGCACCGGCCAATAGCAGGCGCCGCCGAAGGCCTGTGGCGGTCTTGATCTGGACCGCGAGACCCAGGCCCACATAGGCGCCCTGGATCGCCATGCCAATCGAAAGCAAGACCAGCCACGACTCATACGTCACTGGCATCGGCCACATCCTTCACCAGGACACAACGGCGAGCCCATTCTCCAATGGGCCACCTAAGCATTATAGAAGCATTTATAAATGAGTTTTAGGCCAAGGCCGAGAGCATCGGTGATCACCCTCATGCCGCAGGATCAGCACATGCAAATCGAGGATTGTCATCACCGCTTGCGAGTAACCCGATGAAAATTCACAGCGTCGAGGCAATACACGTCTCGATCCCCTACGAGCACGGCGCCCCTAAGCCAATCTTCGGTATCGGCACGACTCGCGCGACAATGGATGCGGTCTACATCCGCGTCGATACCGATGAGGGTATCAGCGGCTGGGGCGAAGCTTTCGGCTTTGCCGCATGTCCAGTGACGGCGGCCGCCGTATCACGGGTGGTGGCGCCACTCGCGGTCGGCCGCGATCCGGGCGACATCCCGGCGCTCATGAATGACATCCGGCGGCGAGTCCAAAATATGGGCCACAACGGGCCGGTGGGCTTTGCACTGTCAGGCTTTGACATCGCGCTGTGGGACATCGCTGGAAAGGTTGCTGGTCAACCGGTTCATCGCCTGCTCGGCGGCGAACGCAAAAGAAACATTCCCGCCTATGCCAGTCTGCTGCGGCTGCACACGGCCGAGCATGTGAAGAATGTCTGCTCAGCGGCGATCGCGCGCGGCTACCGCCACATCAAACTCCATGAACGGACCGTGGAAGCTGTTGCTGCCGCACGTGAAGTTGCGGGAGCCGATTTTCCTCTCATGCTCGACACCAACTGCACGTGGACGGTGACGCAATCGATCGAGATGGCACACAAACTCGAGCCGTTCGATCTCACGTGGCTTGAAGAGCCCCTATTTCCACCCGATGACTACGAGGCTCTCGCGCGCGTGCGACGCGAAGGCCGCATTCCAATCGCCGCCGGTGAGAACCTTGGCAATCTCAATGACGTGCGTCAGATGCTCGACGCGGATGCCGTCGATGTCGTGCAGCCGGACGCCATCAAGATGGGTGGGATCACCGAGATCAGCAAAGTGCTGCCGCTTGCGCGCGAGCGCGGCGTCCGCGCCGAACCACATTCGCCTTATTATGGCCCAGGGTTGATCGCGACCTTGCATGTGATCGCGGCGATGCCGGAGGACGAGGTCATGGCAGAATTCTTCTACGCCGATCTCGAACAAAGTCCGCTTGGCGATATGGTTTATCCTCGGGACGGACATTTAATCGTGCCGGATGGACCTGGTCTCGGAATCGAGGTGAACGAAACGATCCTCGAGCGCTATCGCGCCGGTTAGTGCCGTCGGCCAGAACCTTATTCGTTCTGCCAGGCTATCTGAAGTCTCTCCCGCTACCGCGAGAAGAAGCGGTTTGTCCCAAGCGTATATCAATGAGTCGGGGATGCCATGACGACAAGTGAAGAATTGCCGATAGGGCGCAATCGGCTGAGCGGCAAGGTTGCGCTGGTCATCGGCGGCGGCGCCATCGGTCCCGGCTGGGGCAACGGCAAGGCAGCGGCCGTCCTTTACGCGCGCGAAGGCGCGAGCGTCTGCGTCGTCGACATGCGCAAAGAAGCGGCCGACGAGACGGTCGCCATCATCCACGGTTTCGGCGGCGAAGCTTTTGCATTCTCCGCGGATGCAACAGAAGAAGATGCCGTTGCTGGATTGGTGGCGGCCTGTGTCGAGCGCTACGAGCGCATTGACGTGCTGCACAACAATGTCGGCGGGCAGGGCACTGGCCGTAGCCTCAAGACCATCACGGTCGCCGACTGGAATGCGACGCTGGCGCGCAATCTCACCTCGGCGATGCTGTCCTGCCGGGCGGTGGTCCCGATCATGGAGGCGCAGGGCGGCGGATCGATCGTCAACATTTCCTCGATCTCGTCGCTGCGCCACCTCAACGTGCCGACCGCCGTCTATGCCGCCGCCAAGGGCGGACTCAACGAATTCACCAAGAACATCGCCCTCCAACATGCCCCCAACGGAATTCGCGCCAACTGCGTCCTTCCCGGCTACATCGACACGCCGTTCATTCAGCGCAGGATCGGCGGGCGGCCCAACTACGAAATCAAGGGCTTCAACACGGCGGACGAATACCGTGCGGCGCGCGACAATATCATCCCATTGCGCCGCATGGGCACAGCCTGGGACGTCGCGTATGCCTGCTTGTTCCTCGCATCGGACGAAGCGTCTTACATCACCGCGACCACCATCGTGGTCGACGGCGGCGTCACGGCGACCTGCCCTGGAGTCTGACGAGGTGTCCGATGACAGGCGAAAGCCCCAAAGCCATCATCGTTACGGGCGCAGCGAGCGGTGTCTCCTTGGCTTGAACTGCTAGGATAGTTGGCTCTATATTTTCACTAGCGTTCGAATCCCGCGGCTGTCGTAGCCTGATTTCTGGCACAGCGACAAACATACGCTCCGGAGGAAACATGAGTGGTCTCATCACCGTACATGATCCGCGGGGATATCCGCCGAAGGTGACCGGTAAGCGCTTGGCGTCGCGCCTGCAGAGCCTCGACGGCAAGGTCATCTACCTCGTCGATTGCCTGTTCGATAATTCTGCTGTGTTCATGGAACAGTTGCGGCAGTGGTTCGCCGCAAACATGCCCGCCGTCGAAACGCGCATCATCAAGCCGCGCGAAAGCTGGGTTGACGATCCGAACATGCGCTCGAAGATCGGCGCCGATGGCCATGCGGCCATTCTGGGTGTCGGGCTTTGAAGCTCCTGTAGCCCGACGGTCGTCGGGTTGACCTCACTGCTGGAAGCCGAGAATAGCGTTCCCACTATCGCGGTGCATACGCACATCTTCCACCGTGTCGCGAAGTCAACCGCGCGGCTGCGCGGCATCCCAAACTTGCGGCAAGCCTTCGTGACGCAGCCGGTCGTCGGCCGCACGCCGGCGGAACTGCGCGCCTACATCGAGGGCAACGACGCGATCTCCGGACGGCCGTTTATGCAGGAGGTGATTGAAGGCTTGACCCGGCCGCTCGATGACGCCGATCTCACTGGCGCTACGTTCGAACGCACGACACCGCGGCTGATCCCACAGGACACGAAGGAGAATCTCGAGAAGCTCTTCATCGAGAACCGATGGACAGACTTCATGCCCATCGTGCTGCCGACCGAGGAGCGTGTCGCCGCGATGCTTAAGGCGACGAGCCAGCCGCCCGATAAGGTCGTCGGCCGCATGCGAGCCGGCAATTTCCGCGAGAGTTGGGAATACACGGTCGAAAAAGTCGCGGTCAACGCGGTGATGGCGGGAGCACGTCCGGAATACTTCCCGGTCATTCTTGCGCTCGCGGCTTCGAACCAGACGTCGAGACAAGGCAGCACCACCTCGCAGACATGCTTCAGCGTCGTCAACGGACCGATCCGGAACGAGATCGGCATGAACGCCGGCATTGGCGCGCTCGGCCCTTACAACCACGCCAATACGACAATCGGTCGGGCATACAGTCTGCTGTCGCAGAATGGCCAAGGCGGATCGGTGCCGGGTGAAACCTATATGGGCGCACACGGCAATCCGCTCGCCTATAGCCTATGCTTTCCCGAGAACGAGGAACGCAGCCCTTGGGTACCGCTTCATGTGCAAAAGGGCTTTAAACCGACCGACAGCACCGTAAGTGTATTTGTTGGCAACCGCTCCATCCAAGAAGGATTTGGGCCCCGCGACACCTGGGAGTCAAAATTCCGGCGGTGTTTGACCGCGACGTCGCATATACCGCCCTGCCTGATCCTCGATCCGCTCGTAGCGCGCCTCTTTGAAAGTCGCGGCATCAAATCGAAGGACGATCTGATCAAATGGTGCGCAGAGAATGCCCGCGTCACGGCGCGCGACTATTGGGATGATCAGTGGATCCAGACGCTGGTGCGGCCGCACGCTGTCGCCGGGGTTGAGCCGTACGCCACGAAGCTGAAAGCCGCCCCAGACGACATGGTCGAAATGTACGAAGCAGAAGATATCAACGTCGTCGTGGTAGGCGGTGAGACTCAGGGAGCGTGGAAGATTTTCAGCGCTTGGTACGTGACCACCGTATCAGTCGATGCGTGGCGTTGAACGGAATCGGGTGTGATTTCTGGCCGTCTGGGGATGTTGTTGATCTAGCGCGCGCTCGGATACTTGTGCGACGCTCACGCACGAGCGGTGGGTAGTTGACGGAGGAAACAGGTGGCGGATCGCTTGGGCGCCGATCCCGCCGTGATGCGGCAGTTGGCGCACGCCTCGCCCGACAACAGTCGCTCCGCCTTTTTGATCGTCTGGCGCCGGATCGCCGGCGCGCCGCAGACCCCGGCGATTGGCATCGGCCTCGTGCTTGGGCTGCTCACAGTAACGCCCTTGGCGATTTTGTTGGTCGGTAGCTTTCGCCCGGATGGATTGCCCGCGACACCCGGCTGGACGGTTGAACATTACATCGATGTATGGGGTTCGGCCTACGATTGGCAGCTCGTCGCCAACACCCTCGTGTTCAGCGGCACCAGCACGATTCTCGCCGTCACTCTCGCGACGGCGCTTAGCTGGCTTTTGGAGCGGACCGATTTGCCGGCGCGCGACCTGTTTCGCGCCATGATCCTGATGCCGATGGCGACGCCGCCTTTGCTGCTTGCTATCGGCTGGGCGCTGCTGCTCGCGCCCCGCATCGGGATCGTTTGGGTGGCGCTGCAACCGCTCATCGGCCCGATCGACCGCTGGTTCGATATCTACAGCATGCCGGGCGCCATTCTGGTCCAGACACTCGCCTACGTGCCGACATCGGTCCTCATGCTCTCGCCGGCGATCCGCGCCCTTGATCCGACGCTCGAAGAAGCCGCTCTAGCCGCCGGCGCCTGCCGCTGGCAGATTCTCTGGCGGATTGGCTTGCCGCTTTTGCGCCCGGCGCTGCTGTCGGTCATGACGATCCTGTTGATCGTTGGCATGCTTGCCTTCGACGTTCCCGCAGTGATCGCCATACCGGGCCACGTCAATCTCATGAGCATTGAGATTTTTCGCCTGATGACGCCGCCATCGAGCTTTCCGGACTACGGCGGCGGCGCGGCGATGAACACGGTGCTGTTTGTGTTTTTAATCGGCGGGCTCGTCCTCTATCGCCGCACAATTCGCCAAGCCGGACGGTACGCGACGATCAGCGGCAAGGGATACAAGCCCGCTCAGACCAGACTTGGTCCATGGCGGCACCCGGCAGTGAGCTTCGTTGCTCTCTATTTCCTGCTCGCGGTGCTGTTGCCGTTCATCGCGCTATTGTGGGCGAGCGTCATTCCGTACTTCTCGGGCTTTCGCCTCGACATGCTGCGGCGGACATCCTTTTCCGCCTATGAGGCTCTGTTCGCCAGTACAAAGCTGCGCGAAGCCGCGGCGAACGCTGTGCTCATCTCAGTCGCCGCAGCTATGAGCCTCGTTCTGCTATCATTGGCCGCGGCTTGGATCGTGATCCGCTCGAGGCTGCGTTTCGCCTGGCTTCTCGACGTTCTTTGCATGATTCCGCTTGGCGTGCCGCCGCTGATGATTGGTGTCGCGCTCGTTTTCGTCACCTTCACGCTTCGCTTTCTGCCGCTCCATGGAACGATTTGGGTGATCGCGCTCGGACACGTCATCGCCTTCCTGCCGATATCTTCCCGCATGATGCAATCGGGTTTGCTTCAGATCAGCAGCGAGCTCGAGGAGGCCGCGGCCATGGCCGGAGCTTCACTGTTGCGCACCTTCAGGCAAATCATCCTTCCCCTGTTGGCGCCGACAATGATTGCCGCGATCATCTGGATTCTGGTCCATTCGGTGCGGGAATTCTCGATCGCCATCATGCTGCAATCGGGACGCAACAGCGTGCTGTCGACCATACTCTACAACTATTGGGACACTGGCAGCCCGGAGCGCGCCGCCGCGCTCGCTGTTTTGCTGATGCTCTTGCTGCTTGCCTTGGTCGGCATTTTGTCGCTGACCCGGCGCAGGCTGGAAATTTGAGATAGCATGGAAGAAAGCCACGTTCGTGGCGGCGCAAGTCCATAAGCGCGCATCAACCCAAAGGGAGGATTCCTTGGCATTGACCTTCCGCCATCGCCGCGAATTCTTGCAGATGCTGGCGGGCGCCGCGGCGGCGACCGGCAGTACGATCGTGCCACGACCGGCTGACGCCGCAAGCCGCGACCAGGTGATCGAAGCGGCAAAGGCCGAAAGCGGGCTGGTCTGGTACGACCACTACGATAGCAATGCTGCGCAAGGAATTCTGAGCAGCTTCCAGCACGCCTACCCTTTCGTCAAAAAGGTCGAGTTTGTCGACGTTCCGTCCGCCCAGAAGACGGCCAAGATCGTTCAGGAAAGTACCGCCGGCGGCCCGACAGCCGACGTGCTTCTTCACGGCGCGGCGGTAACGCAGTCACTGTTCGATCGCGGGCTGCTGCTGGAGACGGATTGGGCGGCGTTAGGCGTGGTGCCCTCCTCCGTGCTGACGCCGACGCCCTACATGATCGTCGCAACCACCGCGCCTTATGCGGCCCTATGCAATACCGATCTCGTCAAAGGAGCCGACATCCCGCAGAGCTGGGACGATATGGTCAATCCGAAATGGAAAGGCCATACCGGCCATTGGATGCGCGCCGCATTCTTCATCGACATGATCCCGGCGATCGGAGAACAGGCGCGCGCGTGATCTCGCTGCCAAACTTGCCGCGCTGCAGCCGCGCTTGTTCGACGGGCAATTTCCGCTGGCCGAAGCCGTGGGATCCGGAGAGCTGGCGCTGGCGATCACGGCGTACGATTCCGCGGTACGGATGGTCGAGAAAGGGGCTCCGGTCAAACTGATCATACTCGATCCAACGCCCGTCCCGCTGATCGCCGGCTCGGTTCTGAAATACGGCAAGAACCCCAATACGGCGCGGCTCTTTCTCGCTTGGCTGGGTACCCCCGACGGGGCGATCCTGTTCGAGAAAATGACCAAGCGGGGAAACTACTTCGTTGCGGGCACCCAGATTTCGTCGGTACTGAAAGGCCACAAGCTATCGTACTTCACCGCCGCCCAATCGATCGCCGAGGCAAAGAAGCTCAATGCGCTGGAAACGGAATTTTCGCGCACGATTGCGGGCCGCTGAACTTCGCGATCTCGCCGTGTGTGCCCGCGCGGTCTTGAGATTAGTTCGAACAAATATGAAGCCCAGGCCAGCCATGGCGGCATGGCGGCATGCCGCTATGCTCGACAATGCTGTTGAAAGCCGTAAAGTTCACGTCGAGCACGACGGGGCGGCGGCGCCCACAATGAGAAGAAAAACATGCATTCCCCGCAGCTGAAATTGACCAGCCTCGCCCACGGTGGCGGCTGCGGCTGCAAGCTTGCACCTTCGGTCCTGCAACAACTCCTCGCCGATCAGGCCGCTACGACTCCGTTTGCACAGCTTCTTGTCGGTACCGAGACCGGCGATGACGCGGCAGTGTGGCAGCTCGACGCCAGCACCTGCGTTATCGCGACGACCGATTTCTTCATGCCCATCGTCGACGACGCTTACGACTTTGGCCGCATCGCCGCGACCAATGCGATCTCGGATGTCTACGCGATGGGCGCGCGCCCAATCATGGCGCTGGCGATCCTCGGCATGCCACTCGACAAACTCCCAACCGAAATCGCTCGCGAGATTCTCCGTGGCGGCGCCGCCGCCTGCGCCGGCGCCGGCATCCCGGTTGCGGGCGGACATTCCATCGACTGCCCGGAGCCGATCTATGGACTTGCCGTCGTCGGCACTTGCGCGCCCCAGAATGTCCGCCGCAATTGCGGTGCGAAACCGGGCGACACGCTCATCCTGACGAAGCCGATCGGCGTCGGCGTCTATTCGGCAGCCATCAAGAAGGATTCGCTCGGCCAGGGCGGCTACGCCGAGATGATCGCCACGACGACCCTGCTCAACAAAATCGGCGCGGAGCTTGGACGCGATGAGAACGTCCACGCCGTTACCGATGTGACAGGCTTCGGCCTGCTCGGTCACGGCCTCGAAATGGCGCGCGGCTCGCGATTACAGCTGGTGGTCCGCACCAGCGATGTGCCCCTGCTCGCGCAAGCCGCGGTTCTGGCCGAGCATGGCTTCGTGACCGGCGCTTCGCACCGGAATTGGGCGAGTTACGGCAGCGAGGTCGAGATGCCCGCGGAACTGCCGAAGTGGCAGCGTCACCTGCTCACCGATCCGCAAACTTCAGGCGGGCTCCTGATAGCCGTTGCACCGGAGCATGGGCAATCGATACTCGGCACCATCCGCGATGCCGGCTATCCGGCGGCCTGCATGATCGGCCATGCTCAAGAAGGCCGTCCAACAATCATGGTTGAAGCGTAAGCCGCGTATCACACCGGCTCGATCGGCCACCGGAGAAGAAATTTGGTGCAACAATTTGACGTGGTGATCGCGGGGGGCGGAATCGCCGGGATGACGGCGGGCATGACAAGCGCGCGTCTTGGGAGAAAGACCCTCATTCTCACAGGCGACGTTCTCGGCGGACAACTCATCAGCATCGAAAAGGTCGAAGGTTTTCCTGGCTTTCCCGATGGCATTCCGGGGTACGATCTCTGTCCGATCCTGCAGGATCAGGCTGGCGCAGCGGGTGCTGAATTCATGATGAGCAGCATGGAAGGCCTGGAGTCCCAGGAGGGACATTGGCGTGTAACGACCGCCGAAGGCGACCTTCAAGCACCCGCCATTATACTCGCCACCGGATCGGCGCTGAAGAAGCTCGGCGTACCGGGCGAGGAGCGCCTCGCCGGTAGCGGCGTGAGCCATTGTGCGACCTGCGATGCACCGCTGCTGCGCGACCGCATCGTCGTCGTGGTCGGCGGCGGCGACTCGGCCATGCAGGAGGCCTTGACGCTCGCCGAATTCGCCTCAAAAGTTTTCCTTCTCAATCGCGGCGATGCTTTGACGGGTCAAGCTTACTATCGGGATCGCGTGCAAGCCCATGCAAAGATCGATATTCGTTTCAACACCGTCGTAACAGAAATCATTGGCGACGCCGCAGTGGCGGGCGTCCGCCTGCAAGACACCGGAACCGGTAAGGCGTCCGATCTGGAGACCGCCGCGATCTTTGCTTATGTCGGCTTACAGCCAAACGTCGGCTGTCTCGACGATCGGATCAACTTGGACGCGGACGGACGCATCCCGACCGATTTGTCGATGCGGACCGAGCTCGCCGGTATATGCGCAGCCGGAAACGTGCGTTCGCTTTCGCCTTGTCGCGGCGCCAGCGCCGCGGGCGATGGCGCAAGCGCAGCGATCGCCGCCGATTGCTATCTGGCGGACGGCTCATGGCGAGATGGCAATCTCCAAAGCGCGCGCGAGGGTGCGCTCGCATCGCAGCACGTATAGGCGACACACCGTTGGCGATCCTTTGGATGTAGGTATTGGAGAGGTTGGTGCCGGGAGAGTCGGGATCAGCGGTCGATCTGCGGCGGCTGCCTTCGGTCGACGCAGTGCTGAAGACGCATACAGCCTCATTTGCTCTTGATCGTTTCGGCCGCCAGGCTGTCGTCGATGCAATCCGCACCGCACTCGCGGCAGCGCGAGCCTGCGGCGACGATCGTATTGACGCAGAGAAGGCCGCCGTTGGCGCATTGGCACGCCTTGAGGCCGAAAGCGCGCCGCGGCTGAAACCGGTGTTCAATCTCACAGGAACGGTTCTGCACACGAACCTGGGCCGCGCGCTCCTTGCCGAGACGGCGATCGAGGCGGCGGTTGCGGCGATGCGCAACCCTGTCACATTGGAATTCGATCTCACAGGTGGCCACCGCGGCGATCGCGATGACATCGTGCGCGGGCTGTTGCGGGAGCTCACCGGTGCCGAGGACGCAACCGTCGTCAACAATAACGCCGCCGCGGTCCTCATCGTGCTCAACACCCTGGCCAAGGGCCGCCGAGCAATTATTTCGCGCGGCGAGCTTATCGAGATCGGCGGCGCATTCCGCATGCCGCAGATCATGAGTCGCGCCGGCGCACAAGCTCGTCGAAGTTGGCACCACCAACCGGACCCATCTGAAGGACTATGCCGATGCGATCGATGCGAAGACCGGACTGATCCTCAAGGTCCATACTTCGAACTACAGGATTCAAGGCTTCACCGCCGAGGTTTCGCCGCGCGATCTTGCCTCAATCGCCAGCCGCCACGGCGTCCCTCTTGTCAACGACCTTGGCTCCGGCACGCTGATCGATCTGTCCCGATTTGGTCTGGCCCACGAGCCGACGGTGGCTCAATCGATGACCGAAGGCGCCGATCTTGTCACATTTTCCGGTGACAAAGTCCTCGGCGGACCGCAGGCGGGTTTCATCGTCGGACGCAAGGACCTGATCGCGCGCATCAACCGCAACCCCATGAAGCGCGCTTTGCGCGTGGACAAGATCAGGCTTGCCGCGATCGAAGCGACGTTAAAGCTCTATCGCGATCCCGACCGCCTCGCGTCCCAGCTGCCAACGCTCCGCCTGCTGACACGGTCAACGGACGACATTGCCGCCATGGCGCACCGGCTCGCTCCGGCGGCGGCCGCGCAGCTCGGGGAGGCGTTTACCGTCGGCGTGACCGCGTGTGCGAGCCAAATCGGCTCCGGTGCGTTGCCGCTCGAGACCGTGCAGAGCTCAGGCCTCGCAATTCGTTCGGCTGGCCGCGGCAGCGGCAAGGCTCTCTCCGCTCTTGCTGCTGCGCTGTGTCGCCTTCCCATTCCGGTCATTGGCCGCATCGAGGATCGAGCGCTGGTTCTCGACTTGCGTTGCCTTGATGATGAAGCGGGCTTTATCGCAAACCTCGCTGCGTTCGACCCCGCTGCGCTCGTTCGGTCGGATTCCTCCGAGACCCCGTCATGATCGTCGGCACGGCAGGTCATATCGACCACGGCAAGACTTCGCTCGTTCACGCGCTTACCGGGGTCGACACCGATCGGCTCAAAGAGGAGAAGACGCGCGGCATTTCGATCGATCTCGGCTTCGCCTATCTGCCAGCCGGCGACCGCGACGTCGTCGGTTTCGTCGATGTCCCCGGACATGAAAAATTCGTGCGGAACATGCTGGCGGGCGCCACGGGAATCGATTTCGTCCTGCTCGTGGTTGCGGCTGATGATGGGGTCATGCCCCAGACCCTGGAGCATCTCGCTATCGTCGATCTCCTCGGAATTTCGAACGGCATCGTCGCGCTGAGCAAAGTCGATCTGGTCCCGCCGGCGCGGCGCGAACAAGCCATTCAAGAGATCCGCAATCGCCTGAGTGGCACCCGCCTGGCTCATATCGATATCGCCCCCGTCTCGGCCGTGACGGGCGATGGCGTCACAGAGTTGCGCGAGAAGATTTTCTCGGCCGCGCGGACCTTCAAGGCGCGGGTGGCGCAAGGCCGGTTCCGGCTCGCTGTGGACCGTTGTTTCACGCTCACCGGCGTAGGAACGATCGTGACCGGCACGGTTCAGTCCGGTGCCGTTGGGATCGGAGATCCGGTGATCATCAGTCCCTCCGGACTGTCGGCGCGCGTGCGATCCATCCATGCGCAGAACCGACCGGCGGAGCGCGGGCAAGCCGGCGAGCGCTGCGCGCTCA
The DNA here is from genome assembly GCA_963759705.1 of uncultured Alphaproteobacteria bacterium. Lineage (GTDB taxonomy): Bacteria > Pseudomonadota > Alphaproteobacteria > Rhizobiales > Xanthobacteraceae > BOG-931. The sequence goes on along the minus strand of CAVXAK010000016.1, from coordinate 76,330 downwards.
ACCTTGCCGGCGATGGCATTACAAAAAATTCGATCCGGCGCGGCGACGTCGTCCTCGATCCTGAACTGCATGCGCCGACCGACCGCATCGACGCGACGCTGCGTCTGCTACCGAGTGAGGCGAAGTCGGCCAGCCAGTGGTTGCCGGTGCGGCTCTATCACGGTGCTGCTGAAATCGACGCCCGCATCGCGCTCCTTGACGATGCACCGATCCGTCCCGGCGAAGCGGGCCGCATTCAACTTGTATTGAGCGCGCCGACAGCCGCCGCCAGCGGCGATCGGTATGTGCTGCGCGACACATCCGGTCTGCGCACAATTGGCGGCGGAAGATTTCTCGATCTGCGCGCGCCGGCACGCAAACGGCGCACGCCGGAGCGGCTCGCCCAACTCGACGCGCTCGCGTCGATCAATCCGGAGCAGGCTCTAGTCGCCTTGATTGAGTGCGCGGTCTACGTGGACGTTGGCTCGTTTGCCCGGGACCATGCGTTGACGCTGGACGAGGTCGAGAGGATGGCCGGGCGACTCGAAGCAGTGCGCTTGTCCGGCTCGAATTCGCTTTTCGCCCTCTCAGCCCGCACCTGGCTTCGCATCAAACGCAACGTGCTCGCGGCACTCGATGCATTTCATACCGCAAACCCCAGTCTGGCGGGTATCGACGCCGAACGGCTGCGCCGGAGATTGGACCTGAAGCTTCCGGCTGCGATATTCGCCTGCGTGCTCCAAGCGCTGCTGCAGGCTCGCGATATCGTTTCCGAGGGCGGTTCGTTCCGGCTCAGCGGCCACCAAGCCACGCTCACCGCGCCAGACGGACAACTTTGGTCGAAAATTGCGCCATTACTTTCGAATGCGGATCGTTTCCGGCCTCCGCGCGGAAAGGAGATCGCTACGCTCATCCAGAAGCCGGAGACGGATGTTCGCCGCGTGCTCAAATCGCTCAGTCGCCAGGACGCCGTTATTGAAGTCGCGCCCGATCATTTCTTCCTGCGCGAGACCGTGGCCGAGATCGCCAACATCGCCGCAGATATCGCGGCAGGAGCACCAGATGGACAATTTACCGCCGCTCAGTTCCGCGACCGCATGGACAATGGGCGGAAAGTCGCGATCCAGATACTCGAATTTTTCGATCGCCACGGCGTAACGTCGCGGCGCGGCGACTTGCGGCGCATCAACAAGCAGCGAATCAATCTATTCCGCCGCGAGTCCGACGCGGATTCAGCCGCCGCATTATCAGGAGGAGAATCGTCCCCGGTGGGGCGTCCGGACTTCAAATCCGGGAGGGACCGTCAGCCGGTCTTTGGTGGGTTCGACCCCCACTCTCTTCCGCCAGGTTCTCGATCCTGAAGGCGCAGTGGCTGGTCGTGTGGGGCGGATGCCGATCGGGGTATCCACCCATGAATTATTCTCCAATTGAAGCGGCGCAAACTTCGACGCTTAATCACAGCGATTGGTAATACACTGCCGATTGCCAACGTGATTTGTCGCAACGCTGTAAAAGTTGCGCACAATGATTTCAACTGAGCAACCGTCAGTTTTCCAGAGCCGGAGATGTCTGAAAAAAAGGAAATGAGGTCGTGTGAATGCCGGGTGAGCGCCGTGTGAATCCCAGTTTGGTTTTGCCGCCGCTCACCGGGCAATCTCTTCGTCCGCGTCGGCGCCGAAGAGGTTGCCATAGGCTTGTTCGATGCGGCGCGTTTCGTCGTCCGTCAGCGCCGCAAACTCCCCCTCTCTGGCGCGCTTGGACAGGCGCCCGCGATTTTGTCGGAGGAAGCCGAACAGATTGTCTAGCGTCCGGTCGGGCATATCGACGATCGATTCAATGAGCGCACGAAAGCGGTCGTAATTTTCCAGAAACTTCGTCTCGTCGGGCAAATCGCGTTCGATCGTCTGCCGGACGCAGGCGTAAAGAAACTCGGCGTGAGGCGTAGCATCGAAGAAGCGGTAGAAATCCGCCGTGTCATTCAAGACGCGGACATTGTTCGTGTCCGTCGATTGCCACTGAATGACCGGCAGTAGCCTTTGGGAATAGCTCTCCAGAACAGCGCGATACTCGTCGATCCTTTCAAGGATCGCTGCCGATACCGGAAAATGAACGCCAGGCGGATTGTAGCCGCGCCGCGCAAGGACGTGATGGATAAGGTAGCGGTGAATGCGTCCGTTGCCGTCCTCGAATGGATGAATATAGACGAAGCCGAAAGCGAGCATGGCGGCGGCGATGACCGCATCCAAACGCTGTTCGGCACCGCGGTCGAAAGCGATCATTCCCTCAACAAGCGAATTCAGGTCCTCGGGGCGCGCGCTGATGTGATCGGGGATCGGCGCGCGCGTATGGCGATCATGTTGGCCCACGAACCCGCCGTCGTGGCGCAAGCCCAGGCGCACAAATCGCTCGTCGCCGATAACGATGCGCTGGAGGCGCGACAATTCGTCGAGAGAAAGCGGCGTGCGTCCCGCCTCTCCGATAGCGCGTCCCCAGCGCTGAATGCGATCCTGCGGCGGTCTCTCACCTTCGATGATGTAGCTGGACTTTGAATCCTTCAGCAGAAGGAAGGCTGCCGTGCGGGCGAGCAGGTCGCGCGGCACGCGGCTCACGACCTCGCGCGCGCGTTCCGCGAGTTTCATCGCCATAAATTGTTCAATCGCCGGTGTTCGAAAAACGAGCGGGCAGAAGGCGGACGTTCCTGGAAGGTTGTTCTTGACGCGGTGGCGTGCGGAATTCTCTCCGTCCGTCCCCAACTGCTGGGCGGGATCGAGGGCGAGAACGTAGGTACCCATGTCGGCGGAAGGAAGGTCAAGCGTCTGTCCGGTCAGCCATTCGTATAGGAACCAGAGGCGGCGCGCGTAACTCCCAGTCGGACGCGCGCGGACAATCGCCTCCACGTCGGCAGCGGCCGACGGCGAGGAAGAGTTGCTTAAGCACGGCGAGGTCCAGTCCCTCATATTTCAGGGCGAAGGTGAGATGTCCTTCGAGAGTCGGCCGCGGTTCGTAGCGGGGCGAATAAAGACGCCACTCGGGCGTATCAACGGCCCGGTGACGACCGCCGATGGCCGACAGTTGACGGGGCAGCGGCACGGAAAGCCCGTGAGGTCCGGCAAGGAAGGCGTCGATCAGGGCTGCATAGCCGACCGGGAGGGCTGGTTCGGGAAGCGACCGCTCGTGAAAAACCGTAACCGGCCGTGAAAAATGATTGGGATTCGGCTCACTCATTGAAAAACGCTTTCGTCGGATCTAATTACGCTAAAACCCATCCGCTGAAAAATAATTATAGGCCGAGAAAAATCATTACTCAAGAAGCATAGCCGTGAAAAATGATGATACAAGCAGTTTGCTTGACGAAACACTATTGCTTGCTGGAAACATAGACAGACTAAGAACGCTGCTCGTCGACGCCCGGAAACGGAAGCGCCTGACCTTGCGTGCGGTGCAGGAAACGGTGGGCATTTCGAACGCCTATTTGAGCCAGCTCGAAACCGGCAAAGTTCAATCCCCCTCCCTGATCGTTCTGCACAAGCTCAGTGAGCTTTACGGTCTTCCCTATGCGGCTGTGATGCAGGAAGCAGGGTATCCTCTACCCGAGACCGTCAAGGAAACCGATTCGGCGACGCGCCTGGCGGCCCGGGTCGGAGAGACGACGCGCGAAGAAGAAGACGCGCTCGTCGATTACCTAATGTTCCTGCGGTCTAGAAACCAGCGAAAGGACCGCTGATGGTTTGCTCCGTCTCGACCGCGAAGATGTTCGACCGCCGCCAGCGGCAATGGTTTTACAAACAGCATTTCGCGAACGCGCGGGGGAGGCAGACCGGAGCGTCGTTTCTGTCCCGATAACTGTCCCGGCGGAGCAAATCCTTTTTCGACGTGATCTAAAAGAGGCCGATTTGTCGGGAAATTTTTGGTCGGAGTGGCAGGATTTGAACCTGCGACCCCCTCGTCCCGAACGAGGTGCTCTACCAGGCTGAGCCACACTCCGACTGACCGCGCGGCTTATACAGTCGGTCGTCCGCGCCTGCAAGCCGCCTGCCGCTGAGCGCTTTGGGCTTGCGCATTATTGCCATTTAGGCACTTCTTCCCGGCGATGACAGCCCCGCTGGTCACACGCGTTTCGAGGGCCGACGCGGCTGCGGTCGGCGACGCGGTGCATTGCCTCAAGGCCGGCGGCCTCGTCGCCTTCCCGACCGAGACTGTTTACGGCCTTGGCGCCGATGCGACCAACGGACAGGCGGTCGCGCGTCTTTACGAGGCCAAAGGCCGGCCTTCGTTCAATCCCTTGATCGCGCATGTTGCCGATGTTGCGGCCGCGCGGGCGCTGGCGGTCTTCGATGCCGATGCGGAACGCCTTGCGGAAGTGTTCTGGCCGGGGCCGCTGACGCTCGTCTTGCCCAAGACGGCGGGGTGCCCGGTTGCGGAGCTTGCGACTGCGGGCCTCGAGACCATCGCGGTGCGGGTTCCCAGCCACCGCGTCGCGCGGAAAATCCTTGCCGCCTTCGGCAAGCCGGTGGTGGCGCCGTCGGCCAATCGCTCCGGCCACGTCTCGCCGACCACCGCCACGCACGTGCTGGCCGACTTGCGCGGCCGCATCGATCTCATCGTCAATGACGGCGCGACGCCGATCGGCGTCGAGTTCGACGATCATCGCCTGCCTCGGCGAGCCCGTGCTGCTGCGGCCCGGCGGGCTGCCGCGCCGGACGATCGAGCGCGCGCTTGGTCGCGCGCTGGCCGAGCCGGCCTGCGGGATCGCGCCGGACGACACACCGCTCGCGCCCGGCCTGCTCGCTTCGCATTATGCGCCGCGCGCACAGCTTCGCCTCGAGGCCACGCGGGTCGAACCCGGCGAAGCGCTGCTTGCGTTCGGGCCGAATCTCGCCGAGGGCGCCGAACGCGCCGTGCGGGTGTTGAACCTGTCCGAACGCGGTGACCTCATCGAAGCAGCGGCCAACCTGTTTTCGCATCTGCGCGCACTCGACGGCGCCGGCGCGAAAGCGATCGCCGCAATGCCGATTCCGAACGAGGGCCTGGGCGAAGCCATCAACGATCGGCTGGCCCGCGCCGCGGCGCCGCGGTGAGCTAACGCTTGCCGACATGGCTCAACCTCGCGTCTATCATGACTAGTCTGACTAGTTTCGAGAGCGCTGCCGTGAAAAGCACCGATGTGTGGAAACTGCAGGACGCCAAGGCCCGCTTCTCTGAGCTGGTGCGAAAAGCTCGCGCGGGCTCCCCGCAGAAGGTCACGCTCCGGCAAGGACGCGGTCGTCGTCTTGACCCGGAGCGCTTCGACTCAGGCCAAAACCACGGTGCACGCGGATGATGGCGGACTTCATCGAAGGGTCGAAGAATTTCGCGACCTGGCCGACGCGTCGATTTGAGCGGAGGTGGACATGGACATCACGCCGCGCCACATTTTTAGTGAGGACAGGCGTGAAATGGCTCGTGGACACGATTTCGTTTCAGAGGCGTCAAACGCAACCACGTGGTAGCGTCATTTCTTGGTCTGGCGACTCCGACGAAATGACCATTAGCATCTCTTACCTCTCGCGGAATTCGAGACGCGCGAACGGTCCGACGCCGGATTTAATGCGCCGCGCCTCATAAGCTGGCTCGAGCAAGGATGTAGAGCCCAGTTTCGAGATCGCGTTCATTCGGCATGACCTCCGACATAAGATCGCAATGAGTTCGTTCTGGATGTGGTGATGACCGGCCGCGCCAAAGCGGCGCTGGAGCGGCGCGGACCTCTGATTGCGTCGACCCTCCTGAAGGCACATTCGAACGACGCAACGGCGCCATTTCGCGCGATACAGGCGGTTGTCATGTATCGATCCGTGGACGACAAGACACATGTGACGGATAGCGCCCGATGCTCGATAAGCCTCCCACGAAGCCCGACCCCGCCCTGCTCGCGCGTTTCACTGCGATCGTCGGCGAGAAATACGCGATCAGCGATCCGCAGCTGCAGGCGCCGTATCTCGTCGAGATGCGCAACATGTTCCAAGGCCACACGCCGCTGGTGCTGCGGCCGTCCTCGGTCGAGGAGGTGTCGCAAATTCTCAAGCTTGCCAATGAGACGGCGACGCCGATCGTACCGCAGGGCGGCAATACCGGGCTCGTTGGCGGGCAAATTCCGCTGCACAACGAGATCGTGCTGTCGCTCAATCGGCTCGATCGCATCCGCGAAGTCGATCCGACCTCGAACACCATCACCTGCGAGGCCGGTGTCACCTTGCAGCGCACCCGCGAAGCTGCCGCCGCGGTGGATCGGCTCTACCCGCAATTGCTGCCGTCGGAGGGCACCTGCACCATCGGCGGCAATCTCTCCACCAACGCCGGCGGCACCGCCGCGCTCGCCCACGGCATCGCGCGCTCGCACGTGCTCGGCATCGAGGTCGTGCTCGCCGACGGCCGCGTCCTCAACAACCTCAACAAGCTGAAAAAAGACAACACCGGCTACGATCTGAAAAATCTCTTTATCGGCGCGGAAGGCACGCTCGGCATCATCACCGCCGCGGTGCTGCGCCTGGTGCCGCGGCCGCGCTCGGTCGAGACGGCCTTCGTCGGCGTGACGTCGCCCGAGGCCGCGCTCGAACTCCTCGGCATTGCCACCGAAAGCACGGCCGGCGGCGTCACCAGTTTCGAAATCATGACGCGGCGCGGCATCGAGCTGGTGCTTGAGCATGCCGCGGGATGCCGCGATCCCCTCGCCGCCTCGCATCCCTGGTACGTCCTGATCGAACTGTCCTCGCAGCAGCGCGAAGGGCTGCGCGATGTGCTGGAGAGCGTTCTGGCGCAAGGCATGGAGCGCGGTCTCGTCGACGACGCCACCATCGCCGACAGCCTCGAACAGGCCAAGGCGTTCTGGCGCATCCGCGAAATGTTCGGCGAAGTGCAGCGCTATGCCGGCGGTTCGATCAAGCACGACGTCTCGGTGCCGGTCGCCTCCGTGCCGGCCTTCATCAAGGAAGCCAACGAGGCCGTCGTCGCGCTCATTCCCGGCGCGCGGCCGCTGCCGTTCGGCCATCTCGGCGACGGCAACATCCATTACAACGTCACCCAGCCGGTCGGCGCCGACAAGGCCGAATATCTCAAGCGCTGGGACGACGTGAACGCCGTCGTCTTCGCCGTCGTGAAGAAATACGGCGGCTCGATCTCCGCCGAGCATGGCATCGGCGTGGTCAAGCGCGATCTCCTGCCGTCGGTGAAGGATCCGGTCGCGATCGATCTCATGCGCACGCTCAAGCGCACGCTCGATCCGAAAGGCATCCTTAACCCCGGCAAGGTGCTGTAGCGGCGGACCGGCGGCCGGCGGCACGGCTCTTACAATTCAAGCCCGAACGCGTCCATCAGGCCGCGGCGCCCGGCGGGCGTAATCGCCAACGCGCGGCTGTCGCGCACCCGTTCGATCCATTCTAATTCGAAGCATCGGGCCGCCAGGGCTGCTCCGACTGCGCCGCCGATATGCAAGCGGCGCTCGGTCCAATCGAGGCAAGGGCGGCAAAAGATCCGACGCTTGGCCCGCGCGCCCGATAAATCGACACCAAATTTCGACAAGAACTCTGCGCCCGACTCCGTTACCTCGCCGGCTTCGTCGCTCAGGATGACGAAGTCGCGTTCGATCAGCCGCTCAGTGAGACCGACCCCCAACACACCGGCGATGTGATCGTAGCATGTGCGGGCATGCCGCATTTGTTCATCGAGCTTCGACTTGGGCTGAAACCGCGGCGGCCCGATCAGCGCGACGTTCATGATGCTTTCAAGCATGTGTCCGACGTGTGGGCCCGCCAATCGGTAATAGCGATGACGGCCTTGCTTCATCAGCACGACAAGCCGCGCCGCTGACAACTTGCCGAGATGGCCGCTCGTGGTTTGCGGGGATACGCCTGCCGCGAAGGCGAGCTCGCCCGCGGTGAGAGCGCGTCCGCCAAGGAGCGCGCACAGGATGTTGGCGCGCGCCGGATCGCCGACCAGCGCAGCAACTTCGGCCATGAGTGGAGCATTCGACATGCACCAAATATGGCGGCGGCGGCGAGCGATGGCTATCGCGAATACTTCGTTCGCGACCGAAGTATCCTTGCGTCACTCGTTTGGCGGACGCCAGCCCTGCTTGGCCAGTTGGATTTGAGAATAGATGTGCTTGCGCAGCTCAGCGAACTGCGCCATCGACCGCGTCTCCAGCTGAGAGCGCTCATCGGGCAAATCGATGGCGACGTCTTCCATGATGACCGTCGGGGCATGCGACATCACCAGCACACGCTGGCCGAGATAGACCGACTTGTCGATGTCGTGGGTGACGAACAGAACAGTGACCCGCAGCCGATGCCATAACACCCTGATCAGATCCTCGAGATCGGCGCGGGTCTGCGCATCGACTGCGGCGAACGGCTCATCCATCAGCAGCACATGGGGCTCGTAGGCGACCGCGCGCGCGATGGCGACGCGCTGCTGCATGCCGCCCGACAGTTGCCAGGGATAGGCGCTGTCCACGCCGGCAAGGTCGACGGCGGCGAGCGCATTGCGGACCAGTTCTTCGCGCCGCTCCGCCGTCATCTTCTTCTGCTTCAACGGCAGCGCCACATTGTCGTGCACGGTCATCCACGGAAACAGGCTGCGGCCGTACTCCTGAAACACGACGGCCATGGCCGGCGGCGGGCCCGTGACCGGGTTACCTTCGAGGATGACGCCGCCCGATGACGGCCCCAGCAGTCCCGCAATGCATTTCAATAAGGTGGTTTTTCCAGCGCCCGACGGGCCGACGATGCACACCAGTTCGCCTTGGCCGACGCTGAAGCTGACATCGCGGATCGCCTCCACGGTGCGGCTCGAATCCTCGTAGACCTTGCGCAGCCGCTTCACCTCGAGCATGGGCGTCACTGCTCGGTCCATCGACTTCTCAAGCATGATCAGTTTGCTCGCTGCGACCGCCGAAGGCCGTAATACCAGTCCAACAGCCAGGCCTCAATCGCACGGAAAATCAACGACAACACGATGCCGATGATGCCGAGCAAAATGATGCCGCTCCACATCTCGGGAATTGCGAAGGTGCGCTGATATTGCACCAGCGCGAAGCCGATGCCGTCGCTGGCGGCAAACATCTCGCTGACGACCATCAGAATGATGCCGATGGACAGCGACTGCCGCAAACCGGTGAAAATCTGCGGGCTCGCTCCCGGCAGCATGAAGTGCCACAAGCGGTCAAAGGCGCCGATTCGATAACTGCGCACGACTTCCGCAAGCACGTCATCGAGCGCGCGGACGCCCGCGACCGTGTTGAGCAGGACCGGCCAGATGCAGCCGAACACGATCACCAGCGCCTTCATCTCGTTGCCGATCCCCGCGAACAAAATCAGCACCGGTACCAGCACCGGCGGGGGAATGGCGCGCAGGAATTCCAGCACCGGCTCGAGCACGTTGCGCAAATTGCGCGAGGCGCCGACTGGAAGACCTATGGCGATGCCAAGGAGCGCGGCCGCGAGGTAGCCGATAGAGAAGCGCGCCAGGCTCGGCACCACGTTTTGCACGGCCTGTGGAGAGAACCAAAGCTTGCCGAAGGTCTGCAGGATCGTCTGCAGCGGCGGAAAATAAAAGCTTTGGCTATCCGCGCTCGCGAACCACCAGGCGGCAACCAGGGCCACAGGAAGCGCCAGCACGATGGCGAGGCGACGCAGCAACGCTACGGGCCACGCACCGCTCATCCGGCGGCCCCTGCAGTGTCGAGACGTATAGACGGATGCCAGGCCAGCACCCGCCGCTCCAGCGCGCGCGCCCCCAGATTGACAATAACGCCGATGATTCCGGCCACGATCACGTAGGCGTACATGATGGCCACGGCGCCGCCGGACTCGGTATCGGAAATCTCCTTGCCGAGACCCTGGGTGTCGATGGCGACCTCGCTGGTAATGGCGAGAATGAGCGCGACGGCCGCCGCAAGCCGTATTCCGGTCATCAGATAGGGCAACGTGGTCGGCCAGGTGACATAGCGAATTTGCGCCCAAGTCCCGAGCCCGTAGGAGCGCGCCGTCTCGCGCGCCACCGGATCGACATCCTGCACGCCGTACAGCACCTGAATCAGCACCTGCCAGAACGATGCATAAATGACGAGGATGAGCGTGGACTTGATCTGCGAACCGAACAGCAAAACGGCAAGCGGGATCAGCGCGACGGACGGAATGGGGCGCAGGAACTCGATCGTCGAGTGGGTGAGCGTCCGCAGCGTATGCGAACTGCCGATCGCGATGCCGATCACGACGCCTGCGACCAGCGATATGGCGAGCCCGATCGCCCAGGCTTGCAGGGTTGCACCGAGCGCCGTCCAAAAGGTGGCGGTCATCATCTTCTTGAAACAGCGCCACCATGATGTCGCTGAATGGCGGCAGATAATGAGGGGAGACGATCCCAATCCGCGGCACGATCTCAAGCAGCAGCGCGAAACCGATCAAGCCGCCGAGACCCTGCAGCCAAACGAGCGTGCGGGCCCTGACCTTGGCCCGCACGTTGGTCTCATGCGCCGTCATTTGCCGCGAGCATCCCGAATTCCGAAGTTCGCAAGTACCTGCGGCAACCACGTCTATGCGAACTTCGGAATCAGAAGGGACACTAGCAGAGGTCTGAATTCTGGTGCGGCTTTTGGATTTGAAGTTCCGTATGATCGAGTTCAACGCTGAAATGAGTGCGGAACTTCAAATCCGCCAGCACTAGGGCAACAGCGCGGCAATATCCGCCTTCTTGGTGATCAGTCCGTCCTCGAACGCATCATCGGCCAGGACCTGGCTCGACTGGCGATTCATCTCGGTCGGCCACTTTGGCAGCGTGATCTTGGCGGCGATGTCGGGCGTGATCCGCGTGTAGGTCGGAATGATCTGCCGGACTTCGTCCTCGTGTGCATCCGCATAGGCCAGCGACTCGGTGATCGCGGCCTTGAACCGCTTGACCATGTCCGGATTGTCCTTGGCGTATTTCGCTGTCGTGAAATACACGGCGATCATCATCTTCGGCGCGACGTCGACCAGATTCCAGTCCACAACTTTAGCGCCGCGCGACAGCGCGATGGTCAGGAACGGCTCAACAACCCAGCCGGCATCGATGCGGTGGTTGGCGATAGCAGCCGGCATATCGGGAAAAGGCACCTCGATGAACTTCACCTGTTTCGGATCGCCGCCGGCGGCACGGACGCCGGCGCGCACCGAGGTATCGCCGATATTGTTCAGATTGTTGACCGCGACAGTCTTGCCGACGAGGTCCTTGGCGCTGTTGATCGGACTGTCGCCGGGAGCGATGATCGCGGAGAAATCGTGACCGCGAATGCCGCTCGATGACGCGCCCGGCGCGATGCCGACGAATTGCAGTCCCTTGGTTTGCGCGATCAACAGTGAAGGCACGTTGCTGAAGCCGAACTGCAATTGGCCGCTCAGCACGCCCGGGATGATCGCCGCGCCGCCGCCTTGCGTCGACAGTTCGACATCGAGATTTTGCTTGGCGAAGAAACCCTTAGCCTTACCCAAATAGATCGGCGCACAGTCGGCAATCGGGATCACCGCGACCGAAATCTTGTCGGCGGCGCGAGCGGTAGCCGTCGGCCCCACCAGGGTCGCCGAGGTAATGGCGGCAAGCGCCGAGAGCCAGATTCCATGTCTGAACGCCATCGATATCCTCCCATTCGACCGCCTTTTGTGGGCAGGTTCCCAAATTGGGTGGCGGACAAGGCGGAGTCAAGTTTCCGGGCGTCGCGGTACGAACTGCCGCACCCAGCACTACGAGGCTGCGCTGCGGTCGTTTGGCCGAGGCCAGCGCCGTTATGGTCCGCTCAGAACAACGACGCCTGATCGTCCGACGGCCGCGCTCGTCTCCGTTTTGGAGTTGCTTTCTTGGCAGCCGCATTCGCCACGGGGGCCGCAGGTAACGCGGCCTCGGCTGAGGCCGACACCGGATCGATCAGTGTCGCGGAATCGTTTGCCACGCGATTGACGGCTGTCGAAATCTCGTAGGCCTCGAGCAACTCGTCGTGGGCCGGTTTGATCAACGCGGCAGCGTCCTTGGCTTCGAACTTGGCGCAGTCCAGCCAGACCTCGAAGTCCTCCGGAGATATGAAAACCGGCATGCGGTCGTGAATGGCAGCGAGCGTGCGGTTCGCGGCTGTGGTGACGATGGCCGCCGTATCGAGTTCCTCGCCGTTCGGGCCGGTCCAGGTTTCCCACAAACCGGCGAAGGCGAGCGGCGGTGCGCTGCCATCAACGCCGCGTTTGGCCCGTACGAAAAACGGACGTTTCGGCGCTCCCGGCTTCCATTCGTAGAAGCCATCGGTCGGAATGAGGCAACGCCGCCGCCGCATGGCGTTGCGAAACGCGGGTTTCTCGAGCACGGATTCGCCGCGCGCATTGATGAGCAGCGGAAAGGTCTTCGGGTCCTTGACCCATGATGGCATCAAGCCCCAGCGCATCAGCGTGAACGAGCGTTTGCCGTCGACCATGCGCACAATCGGGATCGGCTGGGTCGGCGCTACGTTGTAGCGCGGCGGAAAATTCGGCTGCTCGCCGTAACCGAACAGGGCCCGGATTGCCTCCGGCGTCGAGATGATGACATAGCGTCCGCACATGGATAAGCAGAGATTCCTTGCCGAGCCAAACGACCCTCGCCTTCCGATATAAGCCGAAACGGACCCAACTTTAATGAGCGATAACGCTCTGTCCCGGATTTATCCCGCGCGCCCCTTCCTCGCGGTCAGCGCCGCGATATTTCGCGAGGGTCGCGTTTTGATCGTGCGCCGGGCGCGGCCGCCGGCCCACGGCATCTATACGCTGCCCGGCGGCGGCGTCGAACTCGGCGAGACTCTGGAGGAGGCGGTGATCCGCGAAGTCCAGGAGGAGACCGCCCTCGACGTCGAACCGGTCGCGCTCGCCGGCTATCGCCAGGCCATCGCGCGCGATGCTGACGGGCGGATCGAACGCCATTTCGTCATCCTGCCGTTTGCCGCGCGCTGGCTGGCCGGCGAAGTGTCCTTGAACGAGGAACTGGCGGAAGCGCACTGGCTCAAGCCGACGGAGCTTTCCGGACTGAAAACGACAGACGGCTTGGCCGAGATCGTCGCCACGGCGAACGAGCGGATCGCTGCGGCTTCGTAAATCGCCCCAACCATGCCGCGTTCCAATGCTTGCTGCATGGTCTACTCCGCCACTATGTTCGCCACGCCATGCTTCGGATCGTGACCCTAACGACGTTGGCGGTTTGCCTTGCCGCCGGGCCCGCCCGCGCCCAGTTTCCGTTTTTTGGGATGCCTCCCGCGCCCGCTCCTGTTCGGCCGGCGCCGCGCCCCCAGGCCCCAGCGCCCGCCCCTGCACAGCCGCCCGCCGCCGCAGCCCCGGCGCACGCCCAGCCCACGCCCTACGACCACGACCTGCAGCGGCTATCCGAAATTCTTGGCGCGCTGCACTTCTTGCGCGGCATTTGCGGAACGAACGAAGGCCAGAAGTGGCGCAATGAGGCGCAGGCGCTGATCGAAGCCGAAGCGCCCAACGGCGATCGACACGATCAGATGGTCGCAAGTTTCAACCGCGGCTATCGCGGCTTTCAGCAGAGCTACCGCTCCTGCACGCCAGCAGCCGGTCTGGTGATCCGCCGCTATCTTGAAGAGGGCGCCAAGATCGCTCGCGAGGTCACGGCGCGTTACGCCAACTAGTGGTTCAATTTAATTCTAACATTCGCATCCCGGTTCGGGGAGGCTGTCTTGCGAATGTTAGAATCAAAGGACCACTAGCCAATATAAGTGCTAGTGGAGCTTCGGATTTGACATTCGCTTCGCCGATTCGCGGCTAGGGGGCAGCGAATGTCAAATCGGCTCCACTAGGGCGGCTCGCTCCCCGGCATTAACCCTGCCTTAAGGTGGCATATCGCCGGCACGAATCCATGCTAACGTCGGTCCTGGGTAGGGACGCCACAGCCTAGTGGCGCATATTTGCAATGAGCACGGCGACGCATTTCGCGGCCCAAGAGGCCGTCCCCGAGCATGAGCAGAAGCGGCTCGCTCTGGCTGTTCTTCAGGACGCCTGGGTCGAGGCGCGTCACGACGGTATCGAAGGCGACTGTCTGGCGCAGACCGCCCTGTTCCTGGCGCTCGCCGAGTTGATTACGACGTACGGCGAGGAGGCGGCCGCCCGCTACGCCGAAAACCTCGGTGCCCGCATCCGCAACGGCGAATTTTCAGTGCAGCTGTCGCGCCAATAGCGTTTCGGGCCTTCGCCACACCGTTTCTCACGCGCGCCGAGAATCGGGCACGCCACGATTTCGCTGGCTCGCCGCCGGCCCATGCCCATATTCGCAGGTACCTTGCTTGGGCAAAGGCTCCCCGGCGCGCCTTGCGTTTCGCCGCGATACGGAGAAAAGTTTCCGTCATGAAGGCTGCTCTTCTCCCCGACCGCGGCGTGGTTAAGGTTGCCGGCGACGGCGCGCGAAGCTTTCTCCATGGCCTCGTGACCGCCGATATTCTCAAGCTCAAATTCGGCGAAGCGCGCTTTTGCGCGCTGTTGACGCCGCAAGGCAAAATCATCGCGGACTTCATCGTGGCCGAGGCGCTGGCGGAAAGTGGCTGCGGCTTTTTTCTGGACGTAGCGCGGTCGCTCGCAACGAGCCTGATCGAGAAACTCAACCTCTACAAGCTGCGCGCCAAAGTGATTGTGGAAGATTTGTCCGAAACGCTCGGCGTGCTCGCGGCATGGGACGGGACAGGCAAAACCGAATATGGACTGTCCTATGTGGATCCGCGCTTGCCGGCGCTCGGTCAGCGCGTGATGCTACCGCCGCATCTTGCTCCTCAAGCCGCCGCTGAACTGGGCGCGGCGATTGTCGACGCCGGCCAATACGAAGCGCACCGCATCGCGCTCGGCGTTCCGGGAGGCGGCGCTGATTTTGGCTACGGCGATGCCTTCCCGCACGAGACCGACATGGACCAGCTCGGCGGCATCGACTTCGACAAAGGGTGCTACGTCGGCCAGGAGGTGGTGTCGCGGATGCAGCACCGTGGCACTGCGCGCACCCGCGCGGTACCCGTGCTTTACGACGGCGCCGCACTGGAATCGGGAGTCGCTGTCATGGCCGGCGAGCGCAACATCGGCATCATGGGTTCGGCGGCTGACGGCCATGGGATTGCACTTCTTCGCCTCGACCGTTTGGCAGACGCGCTGTCGCGCGGCGAGCGATTGCAGGTTGGCGGCGTGCCGATCCGTGTCGTCAAGCCGGATTGGGCGCACTTCGACTTGCCTAGTGAGACGAAGGCCGCCGAATGACCGCGCCCGTTCACGCCGATGGCGTCAAGCGCTGCCCGTGGCCCAAGGATGATGTGCTCTACATCGCCTATCACGATGAGGAATGGGGCGTGCCGGAATTCGACGACCGCGCGCTCTACGAAAAGCTCGTGCTCGACGGCTTCCAGGCTGGGCTGTCGTGGATCACGATCTTGCGCAAGCGCGAGAACTTCCGCCGCGCCTTCGATAGCTTCGTGCCGGAAAAAATCGCGCGCTACACGCCCAAGAAAGTCGAGCGCCTCATGCAGGACGCCGGGATTGTCCGCAACCGCGCCAAAATCGAAGGCACGGTGCTTTCGGCGCGCGCTTGGCTCACGCTGATGGAGCAAGGTCCCGGTTTTTCACGATACCTCTGGGATTTCGTCGACGGGCGGCCGAAAATCAATCGCTTTCGAACGACTTCCCAGGTCCCGGCGGAGACGCCGGTTTCGCGCACGATTTCCAAGGATCTGGCGCAGCGCGGCTTCAAATTCTGCGGACCCACCATCGTCTACGCGTTCATGCAGGCGGTCGGCATGGTGAATGATCATTTAATTTCATGCCATCGCCACGACGAATGCGCCAAGCTCGGCAGATGATCAGCCCGCTTTCTGGTAGACCGCCCACATTTTGAACCAATGCTGCAATAAGAGGGTGCGCAGCAGCAGCATGCCATGCCATGCCCGCGGTGCCGAAATGCTCGACCCGACGCCAGCGAAGCATGCTAGGCTTAACCTCGCCGCAGAGGGAGCACCGGGATTAGAGCCTTAAACCCAAGCGCAGTTCGCGACTGCGTTTCTGCCCTCGATGATTGCGCGAATTCTCGCGATGCCAGGCGGCAAGGGCCGGCGCGATGGCGGCGGCGGACTGCGGCTTGGCTGTTCGCATCGGCCATGTCAGCGTTGATGGCGACGCTCGGCGTCGAGAACGCGTACTCCGCTTCGCATCACAAACAGACATCGCCGCACCGAAAGGCGGCCGAGGAGCCGCCGAAGCACCGCGCAAAATCTGAAACAAAGCGGACCGCGGCGGCGCACCGAAGCGAGCGGAAACGCTCGGCCCATAAAGCCGCAACCAAGGTTCCTCTGCCAATTAAGCGGCCGGAGGCTCCTGATCCGGCTCTGGCGGCGCTGCCGCCAGATCTCGCCGCAACGAGGCAGGCAATCGAACTGGTGCGCCAAGGCAAGCAGGCCGACGCAACCGCGCTTGCCGCATCGATCGCGGATCCTGTGGGGCAGAAGCTCGTCGAGTGGGCGCTGCTGCGAAACTCCGACAGCGAAGCCGGCTTCGATCGCTATGCCGCCTTCATCGGCGCTAATCCCGACTGGCCGAGCATTCCACTGCTCCGCCGCCGCGCGGAGGCGAGACTTTGGCAGGATCGGCGCGACCCCGCCACGATCCGGCGCTTTCTGGATGGGAAAGAGCCGACCAGCTTTATTGGACGGCTGGCGCTTGCGCGCGCCCTCATGGCTGAGGGCGACCGCGCCGGCGCCGACCGGGAAATTCGCGCCGTATGGCGGTCGGCGCCAATGTCGTCCGACCTTGAAACGGTCGTGCTCAAAGCTTTCCACGACGAGTTATCCAGCGCCGACTATGTCGTGCGTATGGACTGGCGCATCAGCGCCAAGGACTTCGGCGCCGCGGCGCGCGCCGCCAAGCACCTCGGCGACGATGACGTCGCAATCGTCAAGGCTTGCACCGCCGCCGAAGAGAACTCCAAAAAGGCCGAATCGCTCCTTGATGCGGTTCCCGGCGCAGCGCGCGGGGACCTGGGCTACACCCTGTGCCGGCTTCACTGGCAATTGCACCGCGATGACGTCGCCGGTGCGGCCAAGCTGTTGCTCGCGGTTTCGCGCGACGACCTTCGGGATCAGGACACCGATGAATGGTGGCGCGCCATTCGTATTCTGGCCCGGAAGCTCATCGATGCCGGCGAGGCGGATACCGCGTATCGAGTTGCGCGCAAGGCCGCGCCTCCGGCCAATCCATATTATCGTGCCGAATTTCATTTCATGGCCGGCTGGATCGCGCTGCGGTTTCTCGCCGATCCGGCCACGGCGCGCGAACATTTCGCGCATCTGGATGAAGGCTTGGCCGATCCGATCGTTCGCGCGCGTGCCGCCTATTGGCGCGGCCGCGCCGCCGAGGCGGCCGGTCAATTCAATGAGATGCGCGCGCAGTATGAGGCCGCCGCCCGCTATCCCACGGCGTATTACGGCCAATTGGCGCGCGCCCGACTCGGCCTCGGCGAATTTGCGTTGCGCCCGCCACCGCAGCAGCCGTTGCAAGGCAGCGCGATCGAGATCCTGCACGCCGCCGACATCCTCTATACGATTGGCGAGCGCGACCTCGTTACTTCGTTCGTGAACGACCTTGCCGAACAGAGCAGCGACGCGGCCGAGCTCGCAGCGCTTGGCCGGCTCACAGCGCAGTACGATGACGCCAAAGCGATGCTGCTCGTCGGTAAGACGGCGCTCGCGAAGGGCCTGCCGATGGATCAGTTCGCGTTTCCCGACATCGGCGTGCCGTCCTACAGCCCGATCGGTCCCGAGATCGATCGTTGTATCGTTTATTCGATCGTGCGGACGGAAAGCGGCTTCGATCAGCGTGACATGTCGCCGGCCAAGGCCGTCGGGCTGATGCAGGTGACGCCGGAAGCGGCACGCGACACCGCCAAGCGGTTCGGCGCCTCCTACGATTGGACCGAGCTCGTGTCCGACCCGGTCTACAACACCCAGATGGGCTCCGCCGAACTCGCCGCATTGCTCAAGGAGTATCGCGGCTCCTACATCATGACGTTCGCCGGCTACAATGCGGGCCGCGGCCGAGTCCGGCAATGGGTCGCGCAGCACGGCGATCCGCGCGATCCGAAAGTCGACGCGGTCGATTGGGTCGAGCGCATCCCGCTCGCTGAGACTCGAAACTACGTCCAGCGCGTGATGGAGAATCTGCAGGTCTATCGCGAGCGCTTTGCCGCCGGCATCACGACGGTCGAGCCCAACCTGCACCGCTCGGCAACGGCCGAGCCGAGCGATCAGCCCGCCTTGGTTGAAACCATTCCCCAGTGAGACATCCGCGCGGCGCTGACGGCGTCACGCCCGCAGTGCTTCGCCGTCGATCAGCAGAGTACGGATACGCTTCACAAGCGGCACAATCACTTATTCTGTCGCGCAGCACTGCCTGCTGGTCGAAGCGGTCGCGCGGACGCCGCGGGCAGGCGGTCAAGGCCGGTGACCGGGCGTTCCAGATCGACCCATTGGTTGCAGCGCTTTCACGGTGCGGAATTTACGTCACACGGCGCGGCGCAGCGATGTGCACTCCAAAATCGATCTGCTAGTTTCCGAGCGTAGGTGCGGGAGAACAAAATGTCGAAACAGGATCTCCGAGCATGGATCGCAGAGATCGATGCGGCCAATCAGCTTCAAAGGATTAGCGGCGCCGAGCCAAAGGAGGAAATTGGCGGCATCGTCGATGTCTTTCAACGCAAGATCGGCAACAAGGCGGTCCTGTTTGATGACATTCCGGGCTTCCCGAGCGGCTACCGCGTTCTTGCCAATATTTTGACTTCGATACCGCGCATCAATCTGACGATTGGCATGCCGGCCGGCTCGCAGGAGATCGACCTCGTCCGGTTCTGGCGCCGCTATATGAAGGAGATGAAATCGATCCCACCAAAGGCCGTTACGAAAGGCGCGATCCATGAGAACGTCGAAGGCGGCAATGAGCTCGACCTACAGAAAATCCCGACACCGAAATGGCATGAGCTGGATGGCGGTCATTTCATCGGCACTGGCTGCATGGTGGTTATGAAGGACCCCGACTCCGGCTGGATCAACTACGGCGCCTACCGCGTCCAGGTTCATGACCGCAATATCGCCTCCGTCCATTGCACCAAAGGCAAGCACGGCAACATCATCTTGCGAAAATATCACGAGCGTGGCGAGCCTTGCCCGGTGGCGGTCGTGGTCGGCATGCATCCGGCGCTCTTTATGGTTTCGGGACTGGAAATTCCCTACGGCAAGAACGAATACGATGTCGCCGGCGGCCTGATCGGCGAGCCCGTCGAAGTCGTCATGGCACCGCGCACCGGCCTGCCGATTCCCGCCAATGCCGAGATCGCCTTCGAAGGTCTGGTCCATCCGAACGATTTGATCGACGAGGGCCCGTTCGGAGAATGGTGCGGCTACTACGTGGCAGGCAAGAAGAAGGAGACGGTGATCCGCGTCGAGACGCTGATGCATCGCAACGATCCAATCCTGCTCGGCGCTATCCCCGGTGTTCCGCCCGATGACGATTCGTTCTATCGCGGCACCTATCGGTCCGGAGCCGTATGGAACCAGCTCGAGGCTGCCGGCGTTCCCGAGGTCAAAGGGGTGTGGGCGCATCCGGCCGGCGGCAGCCGGCTCTGGCTCACCGTCGCGATCAAGCAGCAATACGGCGGTCACGCCAAGCAGGCGGGTCTTGTCGCCTCGCAGTGTCACGCCGGCGCTTACGCCAATCGATTTGTCGTCGTGGTCGACGACGATATCGATCCCGCCAATATGGATAAGGTCGTCTGGGCTATGTGCACGCGCTGCGATCCGCGAGAGGGCATGGAAATTCTACGCGGATGCTGGACCGGCACATCCGATCCGATGAACTACGGCTCAAACGATACGCGCAATTCGCGCGTCGTCATCGATGCCTGCAAACCTTGGTCGCGGCGCGACAGCTTTCCGCAGAAAGTCGGGTCCAGCAAAGAGCTGGACCAACGCATTCACGACAAATGGGCGCACATTCTGCCCGCATGATACGTGGGGCGGGGCGCAACCGAACGGCCGGACGATCGTTTCACTCCGGCTTGATATCGGCAAACTTCACCACCTTGGCCCACTTGTCGGTATCATCGGCGATGAGCTCGCTGAACTCTTCGGGCGTGCTTGAAACGGGCGTGTTACCGAGATTGGAATACTCCGCCTTGATCTTCGGCTCGGCTAAAATAGCAGTGAGCTCGCCGTTCAACTTCCCGATGATCTCAGCGGCGCAGCTCTTTGGCGCGGTAATGCCGTTCCATATGCTCGCCTCGTAACCGGGCACAAACTCGCTGATTGACGGAACATCGGGGAGCGCCTCCGACCGGGTCTTGGAGGTCAGTCCCAAAGCACGCAATTTGCCGCCGCGAATGAGCGCGATTGACGATGCCAAATTGTCGAACATGACTTGTTCGCGACCGGCCATCAGATCAGTCAGAGCGGGCGGCGAACCACGATAGGGAATGTGAAGCATCTTGATGCCGGTCATCATTTGAAACAGTTCGCCGGAAACGTGCGTGGCGCCGCCGGTACCTGCCGACGCCATGACGATCTTATTTGGATTGGACTTGGCGTAGGCGACGAATTCGGAGACCGTCTGGGCGGGAACCGACTGATTCACCTCCATGACCAGCGGGCTGCGGCTGATCAGACCGATCGGAGCCATGTCGCGCATGAAGTTAAACCTAAGATCGGGATAGAGTGTGACGTTGATGGCGTTGGAGATGCCGGCCAGGAACAGCGTGTAGCCGTCCGGCGGCGCACGCACGACCACTTCGGCTGCAATATTGCTGACGGCGCCGGGCCGGTTCTCGATGACGAACGGCTGTCCAAGCCGCTCCGACAGCCGCTGTCCGATCAGTCGCGCCAGGATGTCGCTCACCCCGCCGGCCGCATAGCCAACAACAATGCGCACCGATCGCGTCGGATAGTCCAGCGCCATCGCCCTGCGCGAAACGGCAGGCATGGCGACAGCACCGGTGGCCAGTTGCAGAAATCGACGGCGCGAAGGTTTCATTATCTACTCCAGCTCTACCGGTACGTGTCGCAACGGGGAGAATCGCGTGATACCGTGACCGATGTTTTGACGCGATAGCGAACGTGCCGCCAATTGCAAGCAAGAAAAGTGCCGAGCGTGCCTGGCAGCGGATGCTATCCGGACGCCGGCTCGATTTGCTCGATCCGTCACCGCTCGATATCGAGATCGAGGATATCGCGCACGGCTTGGCGCGCGTGGCGCGCTGGAACGGACAAACAAGCGGCGCAAACATTTATTCTGTCGCGCAGCACTGCCTGCTGGTCGAAGCCGTGGCGCGGACACGAACGCCGCGGCTCGATCGCGGCCGGCGTCTCGCCGTGCTGCTGCACGACGCTCCCGAATACGTCATCGGCGACATGATATCGCCGTTCAAGGCCGTCATCGGCGATTCCTACAAGGCGGTGGAACGGCGTCTGCTCGCGGCGATCCACCGGCGCTTCAGCTTGCCGGATTCCCCGCCGGACGTCGAAGCGCTGATCAAGGCCGCCGACCATGCTGCGGCCTATCTGGAAGCCACCCGTCTCGCCGGCTTTGAAGCCGCGGAGGCCCGGCGCTTCTTCGGCCGGCCGCCTGTTCTCACGTCCGCCATGGAGCGCGACTACCTCAAGCCATGGCCCGCCGAAGTCGCACAGGCGCGCTATCTCGAGCGGTTTGAAAAACTATTTGGTGAATAAGGCGTCACCAATCGTCACAGTTCGATCTTCGCACTTGAATCGTCACATGAGTCGTCACACTTGCGCCGTCTGGAAAACTTATATGTAACGTGCCTCGCTGAGACTTGATTTGAAGAAAAGGAATTGATGATTCACGTCTGCTCGCTCGCGCGCCTTCATGAAACGGTCGAAGATACCGGCGCGCGTCATGTCGTGTCGCTGCTGGGTGACGAAGACAAAATCGATCGGCCATCCTGTATCGCGCCGGAAAATCACCTTTGGCTGCGGCTGCACGACATCTCTGCGCCGCTCGACGGCTACATCATGCCGGATGAGCCGCACGTTGCCGAACTTCTTACGTTCGTGCGCGGCTGGGATCGCCGCGCGCCGCTGGTGGTGCACTGCTTCATGGGCATCAGCCGTTCGACCGCCAGCGCGTTTGTCAGCGTCTGCGCGCTCAACCCGCACCGTGACGAGGAAAGCATCGCACAGGCGTTGCGGCTCGCCTCGCCAACCGCCACGCCCAATATCCGCATCGTCTCGCTTGCCGACCGGCTGCTGGGCCGCGAAGGCCGCATGGTCGCCGCAATCGAAACCATCGGCCGCGAAATCATCGCCGATGAAGCCACGCCATTCCGGCTCGATCTGGAATAAATTGGCAGTAACCGCAGTGGACTACCGCCCGGCGATCGAGATTTGAACTTTCCGCCGCCACCGGCGACCCATAAGATCGCGGTACGGATTGACGGCGGGGGCTCCGGTGTTCAATTCGACACTTGACTTGATCATCACCGCGGTTGTGGCGGTGGTGTTGGTTTTTCCTGTCATCGCCATTGTCGCGCTGGTCAAAGTGGCCGGACTGCGCAACGCGGTGTGGCGTTTGGACGAACGCTTGGCAACGCTGGAGCGCGCTTCGGCGCAAGCTGGCGCGCAGTCTCGGCAGACATTGACGCAGGCTGCGCCGCCAGTGGTCCCACCGCAGCCTGCTGCTGCCGAAGAGCCGCCGCCGCTGCCTCCCCCGCTGCCGCAGTCCCGCCGCCGCCCGCACTGCCGACATCGGTCCCGATTGCAACGGCACCACCGCCCTCACCCTTGCCGCCGGAGCCGATCGGTTTGGAGGAACGGTTCGGCACCCGCTGGGTCGTGTGGGTCGGCGGCGTCGCGCTTGCGCTCGGCGGAATTTTTCTGGTGCGCTATTCCATCCAGCAGGGACTTATCGGTCCCGGCGTCCGCGTCATGCTCGGCGCCTTGTTGGCGTTGATGCTCATTGCCGCGGGAGAATGGGCGCGGCGAACGGAAAGACTATCAGGTCTCCCCGGCCTGCCGTCGGCACACATACCCAGCATTCTGACCGCGGCCGGCACCACCGTGGCCTACGCCACCGTATACGCCGCGTACGCGCTTTACGGATTCCTGCCACCGGCGGCTGCTTTCATTCTGCTCGGCGCAGTCGCGTTGCTGACCCTAGGCGCCGCGTTGCTCCATGGGCCGGCGCTGGCCGGCCTGGGCCTCGTCGGCGCCTATGTGGCACCGATGCTGGTGGCCTCCAACGAACCCGATTATTGGTCGCTGTACATCTACGTCGCCGTCGTCACCGCGGCGGCCTTTGCGCTGGCGCGATTCCGATTGTGGCGCTGGCTCGCGGTCACGGCGGTCGTGTTCGGCGCGCTGTGGACATTGCCGGGCACGGATCTTTATCCAGTCGCAGCGCTTGGCGCGCACGTGTTTCATACTGTTGCGGGTTTTGCACTCGCTGCGACCTTTATCGTTTGCGGCTTGCTATACGGTCCGCCTGCAGCGCCCGGTGAGATTGACCAGACCTCAATTCTCGCGCTGTCGATTTATCTACTGATCGCCGCGTTGCTGGTGCTGGCGAGCCGCCACGATCCAATCGCCTTGACGGCGTTCTTCGCGCTGACCATCGCGACTGTCGCCATCGCCTGGCGCACGGAGGCGGCAGCCGGCGCCGTGCCGGTCGCCGCGATCCTCGCGATGGTCGTGATGGCGCATTGGGCCGTGCAGATGAATTTCGAAGCGCTGATCGCGCCATCGGGCCCGACCGCGCCCGCGATTCCGGAACCGCAGCGTTACGAATATGGCTGGCATCTGGTCCTTGCCGCCGGATGGGCGGCGATGTTCAGCGTTGCCGGATTTTTGGCGCAAGGCCGCTCGCCGCGGGCGCTCGTGCCGATGCTGTGGTGCGCGTCCGCTGTATTTGCGCCGCTCGCCATGCTGATCGCGCTCTATTATCGGATCGCGGCTTTGGATCGATCGCTGCCGTTTGCGGCTCTCGCGCTTCTTCTCGCCGCCATCGACGGAGTGGCAACCGAAACGCTGATCAGACGCGAGCAGCGGCCCGGCCTGATGGCGGCGAGCGCAATGTTCGCGACAGGGACACTTGCGGCGCTGGCGCTGGCGCTCACGTTCGCGCTGGAAAAGGGCTGGCTCACCGTTGGATTGGCGCTGATGGTGCCCGGCGCCGCCTGGATCGCCGAAAAGCGGCCGCTGCCTTGGTTGCGCTGGCTCGCCGCCATCGTGGTCGCCATCGTTGTGGCGCGCGTCGCCTACGAGCCGCGCATTGTCGGCGCGGATATCGGCACGAATCCGATCTTCAACTGGCTGCTCTACGGCTACGGCGTTCCGGCCGCTTCGTTCTGGATCGCCGGCTGGCTGTTGCGGCGGCGGGCAGACGATCTGCCGGGGCGCATCGTCGATGGCGGCGCCATCTTGTTCACTGTCCTGCTCGCGATCCTCGAAATCCGCCATTACGTCACCGGCGGCGACATTTACCGGCCGGCGACCGGCATCACCGAAATCGCGCTCTACACCAATGTCGGCTTGGCGCTAACCATTGCGCTTGAGCGCGTGCGCGGGCGGACCGGCAGTATCGTGCACAACGCCGCGGCGCTGATCATTGCCGCAGTCACGCTTTTCGTCATCGTGTTCGGGCTCGCTATCGTCGTCGGTCCGCGGTTCAACAATGCTCCGGTCGGCGGCACCTTCTTCAATCTGATCCTGCTCGGCTACGGCCTGCCGGCGGTGCTTGCCGGCATCCTCGCGCTCATCGCTCGCACCACGCGCCCGATGCCGTACCGCATCGTCGCTGCGGTCACTGCCGTGACACTCGCGCTGTTCTATCTCACGCTCGAAGTGCGCCGGCTCTTTCACGGCCCGATATTGGCGGGTGTCACGACCGACGCCGAGCAATACAGCTATTCGACGGTGTGGCTCGCCTTCGGCATCGTTCTTCTTGCCGCCGGCTTCTTCCTTCGCTCGCAGCCGGCGCGGCTCGCCGCGCTCGCGGTCATCGTGCTCACCATCGCCAAAGTGTTCGTGATCGACACCGCGAGCATCAGCGGCATCTACCGCGCGCTATCGGTGATCGGGCTCGGCGTCGTTCTGCTGGGCATCGGTTGGGTCTATCAGCGCTTGCTCTATCCGCGCACGCGCCCAGTGTCGGCGGGTACACCCACCGAGTAGCGTCATACTGCGTCGATGAAGAGATCAATCTTCCGGCAGCGGACTTGCCGTCGCAATCGGCGTCGCCGGCAGCGTGCTCGCGAGCGCGGCTGGTAAGCTGGCTGCGCGGGTTGCGCTGATAGAAATCGCAATAGGCGAAGCCCAGGCCCGCGATCGAACCGCGGAAAGTCTTGTAGTCGATCCTCTGTACCTTGAAGCAGGGTTCGATCGGCAGGCCGGCCAAGTGCGCGCACATGGCACCGCCGTTCACCCGGATCGTCCCAGCCGGCAAGGCTGCGAAACGCACCTCGCCCCGGCCGCGCGGCTTGATGGTGCCGACAACCGAACCGTCCGAAAAGATGCGGCCGACACCCGCCGTCCCATCGAAGCAGGTATATGAAAATAGCTTGCCGACGACAAAGGCACGGGCCTCTTCCGGCCCAAGATCCTCGGCGACGGCCGAGGCGGCTCCTAATAAGCACGCACAGAACACAGCCACGCGCACCAACATGGTCGACTCCACTCTGAACAGCAAAGCGACGTTAACAAAACTTCTTAACCGTCCCCTTACCATAGCTGCCTCGCATGTTGATCAAACTTCGTAGCCAAATTCTGAACAAGGTTAGGCAATTCTTACCACAATTCGACCGCGAACTTCACCCTCGAGGAGGCGCCGGCCAGCCTCGATGACATCGGCAAGACCAATTTCGCTCGTCATCGCGGCGATCTTGGCTCGATCGAGGTCCGTGTCCAGTCGGCGCCAAGCCTGTTGCCGCAACTCCAACGGGCACATGACCGAATCGATCCCGAGAAGCGATATACCGCGAAGAATGAACGGAGCAACCGAACCCGGCAAGTCCATCCCGCCGGCAAGCCCGCAGGCCGCGACCGCCCCGCCGTAGCGTGTCATCGACAGGACATTGGCGAGTGTCGTCGAACCGACCGCATCGATGCCGCCGGCCCAGCGCTCCTTGGCAAGTGGACGCACCGGCACCATCAGTTCCTTGCGCTCGATGACTTCGGTGGCGCCGAGTCCCTTGAGGTAGTCCGCTTCGGCAGGCCGGCCGGTCGACGCGATCACTGCATAACCAAGCTTGGCGAGCAGCGCGATTGCGACCGAGCCTACTCCACCGGCAGCACCGGTCACGACCATCGGACCGCGTGCCGGCGTTATTCCGGCGCGTTCGAGCGCCAGCACGCACAGCATGGCGGTATAGCCCGCAGTGCCGATCGCCATGGCGTCGCGCGCCGTCATATTGGCCGGAAGCCGCACCAGCCAGTCGCCCTTGACGCGCGCCTTCTCCGCATAGGCGCCGAGATGGGTCTCGCCCAAACCCCAGCCATTGAGGATCACCTTGTCGCCGGGCTTCCAGGCGGCATGCGATGAGGATTCCACGGTGCCGGCGAAATCGACGCCGGCGATCATCGGAAACCGCCGCACCACCGGCGCCTTCCCGGTGACCGCGAGGCCGTCCTTGTAGTTCACCGTCGACCACTCGACGCGGACGGTCACGTCGCCGTCCATCAAATCCTTCTCGTCGAAATCCCGGAGCCGAACCGACTGTCCGGAGTCCGTCTTGTCGACGACGATCGCCTTGAAAGTTGCCATGTGCGCCTCCGAGTCCGCCTCCGATCAGGCCGCCACGACGGCAACGCGCGGCACCGGCTTTTCGACGATCGGCATATTGATGAGCGCGGACAGAACGCCGAACAGGATCGCGAGCCACCACACCGCATCGTAGGAGCCGGTGCGATCGAACACGAGCCCGCCGAGCCACACGCCAAGGAAGCCGCCGACCTGGTGGCTGAAGAAAGCAAAACCCGGACAGCGTCGCCAGCCACTGCGTTCCAAACATCACGGTGATGATGCCGTTGGTGGGCGGCACCGTCGACAGCCACATCAGGCCCATGATCGCGCCGAACATGATGCACGTGAACGGCGTGACCGGAAACGAGATGAAAGCCAGGATCGCCATCGCCCGCGTGAAATAGATGATCGAGAGCAAATAGCGCTTCGGCATGCGGTTGCCGAGCCAGCCTGACGTCAGCGAACCGACGACATTGAACAGGCCGATCGTCGCGATCGTCCAACCGCCGACCTCCGCGGACAACCCGCGGTCGATCAGATAAGGCGGCATGTGAATGGTGATGAACTGAAGCTGAAAGCCGCAGGTGAAATAACCCAGCACCAGCAGCATGTAGGAACGATGTGCGAAGGCCTCGCCGAGCGCCTGCCGCAACGATTGCGACGAACCGTACCTCGTCGCCGCGGCATGCGGCGTCGCCAGCGCGAGCGAAAGCGGCAGCACCGCGATCAGGCTGACGGCAAAGATCAGCAGCGCCTGCTGCCAGCCGAACAGATCCATCAGGGCGACCGCAAGCGGCGAGTAAAGAAACTGACCGAACGAGCCGGCGGCCGTACCAAGTCCGAATGCGAACGAGCGCCATTGCGGTGGTAAAATCTTTCCGAACGCGGCCAGCACCACCGGAAACGAGCAGCCGGAAAGACCGAACCCGATCAGGACGCCGGCCGATGCGTTGAGCGTTGGCGCGCTCGTGGCATGAGCCATCAGCGCAAACCCGGTCCCATAGAGCACCGCTCCGGTGCAAAGCACCCGCACGGTGCCGAAGCGGTCGGCGATCATGCCGGCCAGCGGTTGCCCGATCCCCCAAAGAAGATTTTGCAACGCGATCGCGAAGGCGAATACGTCGCGGCCCCAGTGATTGGCATTCGACAGCGGCGTCAGAAAGAAGCCGAGCGTCGAACGCGGCCCGAACGCGATGATCGCGATCAGGCAGCCAAAGCCGACGACGACAGTCGGCGTCCGCCATCCTGCCGATTGAGGATGTTTGATTTGAGAGCTGGCGCTCTCACTATGGCTCGTCATGAATGCCCCGGCGGCAAGAACGAACTTGAAAAGCACGGCCTGATGCCGCGCAAGAGAGCAGACCATAAATCCTCAGCTTGGCTGGCCCAACCGAAACTTACGAATAATGCCGGGGCCGCGTGCGCATGGCTGCCACCCGCTGGCACTGTGGCGCGGAAGCTGTTATCCAGGAAATATCAAGTCTAACCAATGACCTACGATGCCGACCGCCGCCCCCGAAGTTCGGACCGAACCGATGTCGCTTCTGCGCTCTGACGCCTTTCTGTCGCCGCTCGAGATCGAAGATGCGGTGACACGCACGCTCAGGGAAGATCTCGGACGCGCAGGCGACATCACGTCGATCGCGACGGTGCCGGAGGACGCGCCCGGCCGCGCCATGGTTGTCGCTCGCAAAGCCGGAGTCGTCTCCGGCCTGCCGCTCGTCGCGGAAGCGTTCCGCCGCCTGTCCCCCGAGATCAAGATCGAGACCCATGCCGTGCGCGACGGTGCGGCCATCAAGGCCGGCACCAAGCTGATGACGATCGCCGGCAACGCCCGCGCGATCCTCAGCGCTGAGCGCACCGCACTCAACTTCATCGGCCATTTGTCCGGTATCGCGACCGCGACGGCAGAGTTCGTGCAGCGCATCGCGCACACCAAGGCGCGCGTCATCTGCACCCGCAAGACGACGCCCGGCCTGCGCGCGCTTGAGAAATACGCGGTGCGATGCGGCGGCGGCTTCAATCACCGCTTCGGTCTCGACGACGCCATGCTGATCAAGGACAACCACATCGCGGTCGCGGGCGGTATTCGCGCCGTGTTGACCCGCGCCCGGCAATGCGCCGGTCATCTGGTCAAGATCGAGATCGAAGTCGATTCCCTAGGTCAGCTCGAAGAGGTGCTCGCCGTCGGGCTTGCCGATGTTGTGCTGATCGATAACTTCGATCTCGAATCGATGCGCAAGGCCGTGACCATGGTGGCGGGCCGTCTCGTCATCGAAGCGTCCGGCGGTATCACGCTCGACAGCGCCGCCAAGATCGCCGAGACCGGAGTCGATTATCTCTCCTCCGGCGCGTTGACCCACTCGGTCCAGAATCTCGATATCGGTCTCGATATCGAGATGTGAGTCCGCCCTATAGCTTTGCCGTCGACTCGACCCTGGCGATCGGCGGCCGTGAGATTGTCCCGGTCATATCGGGCGTCGTCGCTGCAGTATCCGGAGACGTCGCGACAGCGTCCGGTGTTTTTGTTGCAGTGTCCGAGAGCGATGCCGCGACATTGGAGGCCTTCCTCGCGGCTTCCGGCAACGGCGGTGCGCTTTCGGTACTCTTTGCTGCAGCGGCCGGCGTGTCGGCAGGCGTATCCGCACTGCTCGTGTTTACGCTCGCGGCTTTGCCCCAGACCGGCTCATCGTCGCCGTCGCCCCACGCCCGCGGCCGATAGAACGTGTGGACCCCGAGCTTGTACAGTCTCGTCATCTCATGCACCCAGCTCGGGTGCACCCAATAGGCGTGGTAGTGCGTGGCGTGGCCGACTTCGGACAGCCAGATTTTGCCGTCGAGCATGTCCTTGGCGATGCGCTTGGCCTGCTCCCACATGTCGGGCTCGTCGATCCGATTGAGGTTGCGACCCTCGCAGGCGAAGGTGAACTGGCACGCAAGGTGCCGGTTGGCGTTCTGATAAACCACGCCGCAAACGTCGTTCGGATAGTAGCCCGAGAATACGCGGTTCATCACGACCTGCGCGACGGCTTCCTGGCCCTTAAGCGGCTCGCCGCGCGCTTCGAAATAGATCGCATCGGCGAGACACTTTTCCGCCTTCACGCGCGGCCTGCCTTCCAGCTTGAGGCGTTCGGCAGGGCTTTCCAACAGCGCAGGATCGCCCTTGTTGGCGACGGTCTCGCCGCCAACACCGGAATCGATAGGCGCACGCTCGAGCGCCGAAAGCTTGATGTCCGGATCGACCGATGGAGATACCAGGATCGGCTCCGCGCCCGGAGCCCATTGTTCGAGGCCGCGCGGTGAGCCCATGGCACCTTCGCCGAAATAGATTTGATCGCCGCGGTTCGCGGCATCGTTTTCGAGGAAAGAAAGCGAAGCGAGCGAAGAAGACGCATCGCCGATATTTTCGCCCTCGCCGGCTGCGGGCAGCGCCGGCGGCTTGTCGGCCAACGCAACGTCGTTCCCGACAGCCGCGCCACGCGCATTCGCGGCCTCACGCAACGCCGAACGCATCTGAACAGGATTAGCCGCCTCGGCCACGCGCGGCGCCGCCGGCGACAAGACCGTCGAGGCGTCGTTGCCGAGGTCCGCCTGCACGATCGGCACTGCGACATCGTCGGCATTCGTGCTGTCGATCGGCAGAGCAGGTGCAAGCGGAGCCGGCTGCACAGGAACGACCGCTGTCGGCACGGGTTGCGCGGGAACGACGGCCGGCGCCGCATCGATCGGCTGGACCTGCGGCAATGTTTCCGGCTCGGCGGCAGGCGGCGGCGAAACGGCCGAAGGCAGCCGATCACCTTTATGCGAACGATTGACGGTTGGATATTCGATCCGTGCCGCCGAGGTCGGCCTCAACGGCTGATCGAGCGGCCTCACGGTGGCGTCGAGAGAACCCGGATCGAAACTGACCTTCTCGTAGCCGACCGGCTCCGGCATCGCCGTCCCGATCGGACGTGAGAAGCTGATTTTCGCCGCATGAATGGCGCTGAAGGGCGACGCGAGCCAGCGATCAATGACGTTTTCGGAAATTCTGTGTTGTCGAACAAAGAACGCGGCGAGATCCTGATATCCGATCGATGTCGGCATCAATGCGGCACAAAACGCACTGAGCCAGAAGGGCGCAGAATAGCAAGCACCCATCGTCCGGGCACGCAACGCAACCATTCCCCTTACCCCAAACACCCACGCGACGCTTACGCAGTCGATCAAACATTTCCGCAGTGGCGCAAATGCGACAGTTCGATCTATTCTCGGGTTAACCTTGCGAACGCGTTAATGGCGAGCCGCACGATCATCTCGCTGCGTTCACGTTCGCAGCAATGTTCCATCCCGGGTCTATGACGAAATGCCCGTAATGCGCGGCTCGCGCGATGGGTTGCCAATCATTAACCAAAAGGCAATTCGGGGCCCGGATACTGCGTTCCGCCGCACCGGACGCGTATCAAAATGCCCGAAATCGTATCGTTTTATTTGCCGGACTGGCCGTCCGCCGGTCTCGCCATCGCGCTGCTGCTTTTGCTCGGATGCGCCGTCATGATGCGGCGCATGCACTTGCGCATCCATCATCTTGACGGCGCGCTCAACTACATGTCGCAGGGCTTGTGCATGTTCAATGCGTCGGGCCGCATTGTCGTCCGCAATCAGCAATATCTGCGCATGTACAAGCTTTCACCCGACGTGGTGAGGCCGGGTTGCACGCTGCGCAAGCTCATCGAACATCGCAAAGAGACCGGCCTCTTTACCGGCGATCCCGAGCAGTACTGCAGAGAGATCATGGAAGGCGTCGCGGCCGGCAAAAATTCGCGCTGGATGATCGGCGCCAGCGACGGCCGCGTCGTCCATGCCATCAATCAGCCGATGCCGAGCGGCGGTTGGGTATCGACTCATGAGGACGTCACGGAACAACGGCAGTTGCAGAAACAGCGCGACGACATGGCCGAGCAGCAAAGACGCCGCGGCGCCATCGATGCCGTGATTCTCGCCTTCCGCAGTCAGATCGAAGAAGCGCTCAAGACCTTTGGCGATAGCGCTCAAGCCATGAAATCGACCGCGGTGACGCTGTCGACCGCTTCCAATCACACCTCGCAGCGCGCAGAAAGCGCGGTCGAGGCGTCAAGTGATGCTTCCGAAGGAGTGAAGACGGCGGCCTTTGCCACCGATGAACTGTCGAACTCCATCGCCGAAATCGCCCGTCAGGTCGAGCAGACTCATTCCGTCGTGCGCATGGCCGTCGAGGAAGCGCAGTCCACCGACGGCGAAATGGCGGCGCTCACCGATTCCGCCCAGAAAATCGGCGACATCGTCAAACTGATCCAGTCCATTGCCGGACAGACAAATCTGCTTGCGCTCAATGCCACGATCGAGGCGGCACGCGCCGGCGAATCCGGCCGCGGCTTCGCCGTGGTCGCCTCGGAGGTCAAATCGCTCGCCGTGCAGACCGCCAAGGCCACCGAGGCGATCGTCGGACAAATCCTCGCCGTGCAGAACTCGACATCGAGCGCAGTCGAATCGATCCATCGCATCACGCAGCGCATGCGGGAAATCCAGCACTACACGTCCGCGGTTGCAGCCTCGATCGAAGAGCAGCACGCGGCAACCAGCCACATCTCGCAGAACGTCGCGAGCGCCGCGCAGGCGTCACAGACCGTCGCCACCGTGCTCGGCGACGTCGCCGGCGCCGCCATGCAGACGCGGGTGTCGGCGCAGACCGTGCTCGACACGTCGCACTCCGTCGAAGCCGCCGTCAGAGAATTGCGCAAGCAGGTCGAGGCATTTCTCGCCGGCGTCGCGGCTTAAAATCTTGCCCGAAGATTTCCTCTCCCCTTGCGCGAGAGGGTGCCGCACGGCGGGTGAAAATGTCCTACGCCTCTCCGGCAGCGCGCTTGCCCAGCGCCGCTTGGGCGGCGGCAAGGCGGGCAATCGGCACCCGGAATGGCGAGCAGGACACGTAGTCCAAGCCAATGTCGTCGCAGAAGGCGACCGACGCGGGATCGCCACCGTGCTCGCCGCAAATGCCGAGCTTGAGTTTTGGCCGCACCTTGCGGCCACGCTCGGTCGCAATGCGGATCAGTTCGCCGACGCCCTCCTGGTCGATCGATACGAACGGATCGGCGGCCAAAATGCCTTTCGACGTGTAGATGCCCAGGAAGCTTGCCGCGTCGTCGCGGCTGATACCGAACGCGGTCTGCGTGAGATCGTTGGTGCCGAACGAGAAGAATTCGGCGGTCTCGGCGATCTCGCCGGCTTTCAGCGCCGCGCGCGGCAGCTCGATCATCGTGCCGACCTGATATTTGATCTTGGTGCCGGTTTCCGACACGACCGTCTCCGCCATGGCGTCGATGCGGGCCTTGACCAGATCGAACTCGGCCTTGCTGGCGATCAGCGGCACCATGATTTCCGGCGCGACCTGAACTCCGTTCGACCGGCTGGCCTCGGCCACGGCCTCGAAGATGGCGCGAGCCTGCATCTCAGCGATTTCCGGATAGGCGATCGCCAGCCGGCAGCCGCGGAAGCCGAGCATCGGGTTGAACTCGTGCAGTTCGCGCGCGCGGTCAGCCAATCTTTTTGGATCGGCGCCCATCGCCTGCGCCACCTCGGCGATTTCCTCCTCGGTGTGCGGCAGGAACTCGTGCAGCGGCGGGTCAAGCAGGCGGATCGTGACCGGCAGGTCGCCCATGATCTTGAACAGCTCGGCGAAATCGGCCCGCTGCATCGGCAGAAGCTTGGCGAGCGCGGCACGGCGTGTCTTCTCGTCTTCGGCCAAAATCATCTCGCGCACGGCGCGGATACGATCCTCTTCGAAGAACATATGCTCGGTGCGGCACAGACCGATGCCCTCGGCGCCGAACTTGATCGCGGCGCGCGCATCGGCCGGCGTGTCGGCATTCGCGCGCACCTTGAGCCGGCGTGCTTTGTCGGCCCATTCCATCAGCGTCGCGAACTCGCCGGCGAGCGCCGGCTCGAGCATCGGCACTTTGCCGGCGAGCACCTGGCCGGTCGAGCCGTCGATGGTCAGAATATCTCCCTTCTTCAACGTCGTGCCGCCGGCCGTCACCGTCTGCGCGCGATAATCGACGCGCAGCGCGCCGGCGCCGGAGACGCAGGGCTTGCCCATCCCGCGGGCGACGACGGCAGCGTGGGAGGTCATGCCGCCGCGCGTCGTCAAAATTCCCTCGGCGGCGTGCATGCCGTGGATGTCTTCCGGCGAGGTTTCCATCCGCACCAGGATCACTTTTCGGCCCTGGCTCTTGAGCGTTTCGGCGTCTTCGGACGAGAACACGATCTCGCCGCAGGCGGCTCCGGGCGAGGCCGGCAGTCCGGTGGCGATCACTTTGCGCACGGCATCGGGATCGATGGTCGGATGCAGCAACTGGTCGAGCGCCGACGGATCGATGCGCGACACCGCCTCGTTCTTGCTGATCAATTTCTCCTGCGCGAGCTCGACGGCGATCCGCAACGCCGCTTGCGCCGTTCGCTTGCCGTTGCGCGTCTGCAGCATCCACAGCTTGCCTTGCTCGACCGTGAATTCCATATCCTGCATGTCGCGGTAATGCTTTTCGAGCACGGTATAGATGCGTTTGAGCTCGGCGAACGCGTCCGGCATCGCCGCTTCCATCGACGGCTTGTCGGAGCCGGATTCCTTGCGCGCTTGTTCGGTGATCTCCTGCGGCGTGCGGATGCCCGCGACCACGTCCTCGCCCTGCGCGTTGATGAGGAATTCGCCGTAAAGCTTCCTCTCGCCGGTCGAAGGATTGCGGGTGAAGGCGACGCCGGTCGCCGACGTCTCGCCCATGTTGCCGAACACCATGGCCTGCACGTTGACGGCCGTGCCCCAGCTTTCCGGAATGGCGTGCAGCCGGCGATAGGTGATGGCGCGCTGGTTCATCCACGAACCGAATACGGCGCCGATGGCGCCCCACAATTGCGCGTGCGGGTCCTGCGGAAACGGCTTGCCGGTTTCTTCCTCGACGCGCTCCTTGTAGCGGTCGATGATCTGTTCCCAGTCGTCGGCGTCGAGATCGGTGTCGAGCGTATAGGCGTTGCGGTCCTTGTGATCGTCGAGGATTTCCTCGAAGTGATGATGCTCGATGCCGAGCACCACGTTCGAATACATGGTGATGAAGCGCCGATAACTGTCCTGGGCAAAGCGCCGGTCGCCCGACTTCTCCGCGAGCGCCCTCACGGTCACGTCGTTGAGGCCGAGATTGAGCACCGTATCCATCATGCCCGGCATCGACGCGCGCGCCCCCGAACGCACCGAGACGAGGAGCGGATTTTCGGCATCGCCGAATTTCTTCTCGGTGATGCGGCCGACATCGGCGAGCGCCGCTTCGACCTGCGCCTTCAATTCCTTCGGGTAGGTTTTGTCATGGTCGTAAAAGTACGTGCACACCTCGGTGGTGATGGTGAAGCCGGGCGGCACCGGCAGGCCAAGCTGCGCCATCTCGGCGAGCCCCGCGCCCTTGCCGCCAAGGAGATTGCGCATGCCGGCGCGGCCCTGCGCCTTGCCGCCGCCGAAGGCGTAGACCCATTTGCCTTTGGCCGGCGTCTTGGCGGGCGCAGACTTGGATGCGGACTTGGACGCGCCCTTGGCTTTGGATTTTACCGGGCGCGATTGTCCACGGCCCCGCGCGCTCGCGGCGCGAACCGGGGATTTCTTCACAGGCTGACGGGACGTTTTTGAGCGCGTTTTGGCCATTGGATCTTACGTTCGATGCATCTGCCCGGCATCTGGGAAACGCCAGGCTGAGACTTTAGTTCAAGGCTGGTGGATCAGACTGCAGATGGCATTGATCCCCATCAAACAATTTCGATTTAGTGGATGAAATGGTAGATGCCATTGAGCCCCATCAACCCGACGAAAATGAGATAGAGCGCGACGATATAATTCAATAGCCGCGGCACGATCAAAATCAGAATGCCGGCGATGAGCGCGACCAGCGGCGTGATGTGGGCAGCGGTGATGACCATGGGTTTTCCTGAGGTTGGAAAGAGCAAATGGCGGACTGAAACGTCAGGGATGAGACGCCGGCATGACAACAACGCGCAACGGCGCGCTTGGTTCTAGCACGTTCCGGGATATTGGAAACGGGTGAGTAACGCCGACGACGTCAAATCTTGACTGTCATGCTCTGCGAAGGCGGGGCATCCAGTAGCCACGAGCAGCGCAGAAGGCGAAAGACATCGCGATTACTGGATCATCCGCCTGCGCGGATGATGACAGCGCATATGTCAGAGCCTGGCGTCGCTCGCTTAACATATCGGCCGTTATTCCTCAGACGAACTTCCGCCAATCACCCCTCGATCTTGGAGAAATCCGCAACGGCGCGGGTAGCGGCGCGGATTTCGTTGAGCAGCTTGAGCCGGTTCTCGCGCAGCGCCTTGTCGTCGACGTTGACCGTCACCTTGTCGAAGAACGCATCGACATGCGGGCGCAGCTTCGCCATGGCGCGCATGGCGCCCTCGAAATCCTCGGCGGCAACGGCGCGCTCGGCGTCGGTCCTGGCGACATCGATCGCCTGCGCCAGCGCCTTCTCTTCGTCCAACTGATAGAGCATCGGATCGGGCGCGCCGGTATATTCGCGGCCGTCCTTCTTCTCCTCGATGCGGATGATGTTGGTGGCGCGCTTGTAGCCGGCGAGCAGATTCTTCCCATCCTCTGTGCTGAGAAATCCAGCCAATGCATCGACGCGGCGGACGATGAGAAGAAGATCGTCCTGGCCCCCAGCGCGAAGACAGCATCGACGAGATCGTGCCGCGCACCTTGTTCGCGGAGTTGAAACTTTCAGGCGTTCGGCGCAGGAAGTCGACTAACTGGGTAGCGACGCCTACTTCACGCATTTCCTCGATGTGCTGACTTACTGAAAGTATCGCCAAGACCTTTGAGCTCGGCCATCCGAAGCCTCCACCGAACACGATCCGACGCCCCAATAAGTGCTTTGTTCGAAGAATAGCTGTTCAGGCGCAATGAAATACGATTCTCAAGCAATAACCGTATGACGCCAAGCGCTGCGCGCCTTAGCGCATAAGGATCCTTGCTCCCACTCGGCTTCTCGTCAACCGCCCAAAACCCGACCAGCGTATCGATCTTGTCCGCCAGCGCGACCGCAATCGACACCGGGTCGGCCGGCACGAGATCGTCCGGCCCTTTCGGCTTGCAGTGATCCTCGCAGGCATGCGCGACCGCTTCGTCCTCGCCCTTGCGCCTCGGCGTAGTATTTTCCCATCACGCCTTGCAGTTCGGGAAATTCGCCGACCATCTTCGGTGAGCAAATCCGCCTTGCACAGCCTCGCGGCACGCTTGGCTTTCTCCACATCGGCGCCGACGAGCGGCGCCAGCTCGGCGGCCAGCCGCTCGATGCGCTCGATGCGCTCCGCCTGCGTGCCGAGCTTCTCGTGAAAGATGATGTCTTGAATTTCGGCAGCCGATCTTCAAGCCGCGTCTTCAGATCGGTCTCGTAGAAGAACTTCGCGTCCGATAGCCGCGCGCGGATGACGCGCTCGTTGCCGGCGACGATGGCCTTGCCGCCGTCCTCCGCCTCGATGTTCGAGACCAGCAGAAACTTGTTGACCAGCTTGGCGTGCGCGGCATCGCGCAGGACGAAGCATTTCTGGTTGTTGCGGATGGTGGCGCGGATCACTTCCTCGGGGATGCGCAGGAATGTCTCCTCGAACGATCCCATCAGCACCACGGGCCATTCGACGAGGCCGGCGACTTCGGCCAGCAGCCCATCGTCCTCGACCAGTTCGAGCCCCTGCGCGAAGGCAAGCTGTTTCGCCTCGGTGAGGATGATGTTGCGGCGGCGCTCGGCGTCGAGCACGACCTTGGCCTTGTCGAGCTTTTGCATGTAATCGTCGAGCCGGCGCACCGCGAACGGCGCGGGCGCGAGAAAGCGATGGCCGCGCGTCTCGTTGCCCGCCGCGATGCCGTCGACCGAGAAGCGCACGACATCCGGCTCTTCGGTCTCCGGCCCGAACGTGGCGACGATCGAATGCAGCGGCCGCACCCAGGTGAGCGCGCCCGGCTCCCTGGACTCCTCGCCCCAGCGCATCGATTTCGGCCAGGGGAAAGCTCTGATCACGTCAGGCAGGATTTCGCCGATGACGTCGATCGCGGGACGGCCCGGCTTCTCGATGACCGCGACATAGAAATCGCCCTTCTTGTCGGGCTGGACTTTGGCTTCGCCGATCGATTTCAAGCCTGCGGCTTTCAGGAATCCGGCGATGGCGTTGTCCGGCGCGCCGACGCGCGGACCTTTCTTCTCCTCGCGCACGTCGGGCTGGCGCACCGGCACGCCGTGCACCGCGAGCGCCAGCCGCCGCGGCGTCACGAACGCCTTGGCGCCTTCGTAGACGAGCCCCGCATCGACCAGCCGATCGGTGACGAGCTTGCGCAAATCCTCCGCCGCCCGCGCCTGCATGCGCGCCGGGATTTCTTCAGAGAAAAGTTCGAGCAGAAGGTCGGGCATGGCGTTAAGGCGCGAACGCGCGCTTTTTCCCCTCCCCCTTGTGGGGAGGGGTAGGGGTGGGGGTCGCGAGGATGGAATTCTGAATCATTTCAAGGACGCCATCGATATTGGTCAACACGTCGCTGTTCCAAAATCGCAATACACGATAGCCTTCGGCTTCTAAGAATTGCGTCCGCTTTGCGTCGCGACTGGACTGCTCCGCGTGTTGTCCGCCGTCAAGTTCAATCACGATTTTCAAGCTGTGACTTGCAAAATCGACAATGTAATTGCCGAGATGAACTTGGCGACGGAAATGTGATTTCGGCAACGCCAACCGATAACGAATATGCCACCAGATTTTTCGCTCCGCTTCGGTTGGCTCAGATCGCATGGAACGTGCGCGAACTTTGTTGATCGGGACGATTGTCCGATCACGCCGCGCCCAAGTCCTGGGTTCAGTGGACCGAGATTGCTTCTGCGGCATCGCGTGGCCTCCCGACCCCCACCCCTAACCCCTCCCCACAAGGGGGAGGGGAACAGGGACGGACTAGCAGCTTCTTGTGGCTGCCGTCGCACATCGGCTTTTTCTCCGAGCGCTTGCAGGCGCAAAACCACGCCTCCTCGGACGCTGCGGCCTTGTATTCGACCGGCGTGAAACCCGTGCCCTTGTGCGAGCCGTCGCAAAATGGCTGCGCCTTGGAGCGTCCGCAGGCGCACCACCAATAACTCTTGCCGGCCTCGACATTGACCGGGATCGGCCGCCTGCCGCCGATTTCAGGCATATCGCTCATAGCGCTCTTTCCTCCGCCTTGCGTTGCGAGCCACGCCTCGCCGCACGCCTTGGCGAGTTCGCGCACCCTCAGAATGTAGCTCTGCCGCTCGGTCACCGAGATCACGCCCCGCGCGTCGAGCAGATTGAACACGTGGCTGGCCTTGATGCACTGATCGTAGGCCGGCAGCGCCATCAGATGCCGGCCGCGATTGCTCGGCGGCCCACCTGAGTTCTCGCCGTCACCCTGCCAGCCGGCTTCGAGATATTTCTTGCAGGCAGATTCCGCCATGCGGAACTGCTCGAACAGCATGTCGGTGTCGGCGTACTCGAAATTGTGCCGCGAATATTCCTGCTCGGCCTGCAGGAACACGTCGCCGTAGCTGACCCGCCGCGCGCCGTCGCGGCCGTTGAAATTCAGATCGAAGACGTTCTCGACGCCCTGCACGTACATCGCCAGCCGCTCGAGCCCGTAGGTGAGTTCGCCCGCCACCGGCGCGCATTCGAAGCCCGCGACCTGCTGGAAATAGGTGAACTGAGAAACCTCCATGCCGTCGCACCAGCATTCCCAGCCGAGACCCCAGGCGCCGAGCGTCGGGCTCTCCCAATCGTCCTCGACGAAGCGGATGTCGTGGATTTTCGGATCGATGCCGATCGCATAGAGCGATTTCAGATAGAGGTCCTGCAGATCGTCCGGCGACGGTTTCAGGATCACCTGGAGCTGATAGTAATGCTGCAGGCGGTTGGGATTTTCGCCGTAGCGGCCGTCCTTGGGCCGGCGCGACGGCTGCACGTAGGCGGCGTTCCACGGCTTCGGCCCGAGCGCGCGCAAGGTGGTGGCCGGATGAAAGGTGCCGGCGCCGACCTCCATATCGTACGGCTGCAAAATGACGCAGCCCCAGTCCGCCCAATAGCGCTGCAATGCCAGGATCAGCCCCTGGAACGAGCGTTCCGGGCGCATGTGCGGCGGCAAATCCTCTTTCATGGCACGTTGTTGGTGGAACGTTCGCCGCAGGTCAAGCCTCGCGCGGCGAACGACCCGGCGACGATGGTCCGCCACACGGTTGCTATGCTAGAAGCAGGGCAATTCGTGGGGATACAAGGGGAGGAAACGGTGCGGATCATTTGCAGCCGTGCTCGTTGGAGCATGCGTGGCGTTGTCATTGGCGGCTCGCGCCGATGGCACGCGCACAGGATTTTCCCAATCGGCCGATCCACGTGGTGGTCGCCTTTCCGCCCGGAGGCCCAACCGACTTTGTGGGACGGGTGGTGGCCGAGAAGATGAAGGCGGTGCTCGGCCAGTCCGTCATCATCGACAACAAGCCCGGCGCCAACGGCACGCTGGGCGGCGAGTTCGTCGCCAAGTCCGATCCCGACGGCTACACGCTGTTTCTGACGACGGCCGGGGCGGTGACGGTGTCGCCGCATATCATGAGCGACATCCATTACGATTCGCTGCGCGATTTCGTGCCGGTCGCCCTGGTCACCAAGGTCACAGAGGTGCTGGTGGTCACGCCGAAGCTTGGCATCAAGACAGTCAAGGACCTCGTTGCGCTCGCCAAGGCGAAGCCCGGCACGATCCCCTTTGCGTCGACCGGCATCGGCTCGCCGCCGCACCTGGCGCAGGAACTGCTCGATGCCTCCGCGGGCGTGACATTTCTCCACGTGCCGTATCGAGGCGCGGCTCCGGCGCTGACCGATCTGCTCGCCGGGCAGGTTCAAGTGCTCGCCGCCGACATACCGGTGCTGATCGCGCAAATCCGCGCCGGCAATCTGGTCCCGATCGGCGCAGCAGCGGACAAGCGCGACGCCATTTTGCCGGACGTGCCGACGCTCGCCGAGCAAGGCTATTCCAACACCGATGCATCGAATTGGTACGGCCTGCTCGCCCCGGCGAAGACCCCCGCGGCGGTGATCGCCAAGCTCAATGAAGCCGTCAACGCCGCGCTGAATGATCCGCCAACCCGCGACAAGCTCGTCCAATCCGGCGCAACGCCAGCCGGCGGCACGCCGGAGAGCTTCGGCACGTTCATGAAGGCCGAGTACGACAAATGGGGCCGCGTGGTCCGCGAGCGCGGCATCAAGGACACTAAGTAGCAGGACGGACAACTGTTCGCCCGTCATTCCGGGGCCGAGCGAAGCTCGGAACCCGGAATCCATAACCCTGGCCACTGTGACTATGGATTTCGGACTTGCCGCTACGCGGCGATCCGGAATGACAATGTCGGAAAAATCTATCCCGGCCGGTATTCGCCGGTCGCGGGATCGCGCTTGAGTTTCGGCATCGCCTCGCGATTGGCAGGTTCGACGGAGGCTTCGGCGCGAACGCCGTCGAGCTCGGCGTTCACGCGCTTCACCTCCTTGATGCACCAGCGCACCAACGCTGCCGCTCCGACAACTCCCACCGCGAACGCGAACAAAGGAGGCATCCTCGAACTCCTAACCCGCTGACGAGCCTTCCCTGGAGCACAATCGTTTCAGATCGAATTGATCG
Source organism: uncultured Alphaproteobacteria bacterium (assembly GCA_963759705.1). Lineage (GTDB taxonomy): Bacteria > Pseudomonadota > Alphaproteobacteria > Rhizobiales > Xanthobacteraceae > BOG-931. Next base: position 34,840 of record CAVXAK010000016.1, on the reverse strand, counting down.
CCGCTCTAGCTGTTTGACCGGACATGATCCCTTCGGGAAACCGCTGTTCCCTTGTCGATCATGCGCTAAAGCCCATACCGCGCCCACAGCGCGCGTGCCTCGAGCGCCGAGATCATATCCTCGGCGAGCCCCGACTGCATGAGCGAATTGCCGCTGACGCCCCACACACGCCGTCCTAAAAAGCCGCGTTCAGCAGTGACCAAGGGCGTAACGACTTTCTCGCCAAAGCGTTCACGCAAGATGCCGCGCAAATCGCCGATGGCATCCACAAGCCCGAGCGCAAGCGCCCGCCGACCGGTCCAATATTCGCCGGAAAACAAGTCGTTTTCTGGGCCAGTGAGCTTGCCGCCGCGCCGCGACTTCACCAATGCGATGAAATCATCGTGAATTTCCCGCTGCAGCTTTTTCAGCCGTTCAACGTCCTCGGCGTTCTCCGGCAAAAACGGGTCGAGCGCGCCCTTGTGGTCCCCCGACGTGTAGAGCCGCCGCTCGATGCCGATTTTGGCGATGAGCTTGTCGAAGCCGAAGGAACCGCCGACGACGCCGATCGAGCCGACGATCGAATGCGGATCGGCAATGATTTCGTCTGCCGCGCACGCGATCATGTAGCCGCCCGAGGCTGCGGCGTCCTCGACGAACGCGATGACGCGGCGCTTCTTCTCCTCCGCCAGCTCGCGGATGCGACGGAAGATGAGGTGCGATTGCACCGGCGATCCACCCGGCGAATTGATGGCAAGCGCGACCGCCGGCGCGTTGCGAACCGCAAAGACGCGATCGAGCGTGCGCGCGATGCCGGTGAGCGTCAGGCCCGGACGTAGCGGCGTTGAGAAACCGATGATGCCGGTCAGCCGGACCACCGGCACGACCGGCTGATCGCTCCGAAACCGCTGGGGAACGAGCGGTCGCAACGGCGCAAGCGCTCGCCTGCACAAGTCTCCAATACGTTCACCCGATGAAAGCTCTGTCATCCAATCCACATAGGATGCACACGCTTGGCGCTCAAGTAACCGTTTGTTCACGTTATGGAACGCTTCTTGCTTCGGATGGGACTGCCGATTTGCACGGCGAGGTATGGAAGCAATGAAAATCTACATGCTCTTGGCTCTGATCGGCACGATTGCCGGATTTTCCCATTTTCCCGTTCGTCGCGATCCAAAACCGGCCCGAGCCGCGCCGCCCGATTCGACACCGGCGTGATGCTTATGTACTGAGCAGCGGCACGTTCAATTCACAGTCCGTTCAGTTCGCAGTCAAATGCAAGACGGCGCCCGCGCGCAGCACCGCTTCGGCCTCGGCGCTCGGGTTTCCATCGGCATCGGCGAGCACAAAGCCGGGTCGGAGCGAAAGCGGCGCTCGGCTTCCTTTCACGGCGCGCACGAGCACGCGAATGGCCGATACGCCTGGTTTCGGGTGGATCGGCAGCACGGCAATCGCACCGAAACCATCGCCAAGCACTGAAAGCACATCGCCCAAGCCGTCGGCGCGCCAAATCAGCGTGACCACGCCATCCGGCCGCAACAGGCGCGCTGCCGTGCGTACCCAGACACGCAGCGTTTCTTCCCCGGCAACGTGCGCGGCGCGACGCCCGCGATCGGGCGACGGATTTTGCCAGGCATTGAAGGGCGGGTTCATCAGCACGCAATCCGTTGAGCCCGGCATAAGCCCGGCGGCTGCGAAAGCAGCAGCAGGCGCTTCAACATCGAGACAAACCGCACGCACCCGATCGGCGAGCCCGTTGCGCGCGGCGTTCTCTCCGGCAAGCTCCGTCAACGCCGGATCGATTTCGACCAGCGTCACCGCAACACCATCGATTCGGCGCGCCAATGCCAAACCAGCGGCGCCGACACCAGCGCCGAGATCGACGGCGCGCTCACCAGGCTCCGCGGCCGTCGCTGCCGCGAGCAGGATCGCATCATGACCGACACGGTGACCGCGCAGCGGCTGTCTCAGGATAAGCCGGCCGCCGAGGACGGCGTCCTCGCTCACCCCGCCGATTTCAGCGGGCATCGGGGCGCAGTTCGTTGGCAAAACCTGCTTCCGAAAGAAGCCGTCGCGCGGCGGCGAATTCGTCCTCGCCGACCAGGATGCGACGCGGGAAAATGCCGATCGAACCTTCCAGCACGCTCATGTTCTGGTCGACGACCATATGGGTCGATATGCGCGCCCTTGAGCAGCGCCTCGATCGCCGAGATCAGCACGGCATCGTTGGTGCGAACGAGTTCGCGCATGCTTAGCTCCGGCGCCGCTCTTCGCCAGGCGCGCGCAGCGCGAGATAGGCGATAAGCTTGGCCTCGCGGCGGCCGCGCGTGACGGTGTCGAGAATCAATCCAACGGCGATCGAAAGAAAGCCGAGCAACATCAATCCGGTCGACAGCACTGCCGTCGGCAGACGCGGCACCAGACCTTGCTGGACGTAGGTGACGACGATCGGAAGGGCTAATCCGAACGACATGATGACAAGCGCCGTACCGAAAGCTCCGAAGAACGGCAGCGGCCGCTCGGCACGATAGAGCTTGAGGACTGTCCGGAGGATGCGAAAGCCGTCTTGCCAAGTGCTGAGCTTTGACGTCGACCCGCTCGGCCGCGAATAGTAGGGCGTCGCCATCTCGCCTACCGGTAATTCCAGTTCGAGCGCGTGGACTGTCAGCTCCGTCTCGATTTCAAAGCCTCCAGACAAAATCGGAAACGACTTCACGAAGCGCCGAGAGAATACCCGATAGCCCGAAAGGATATCGGTGAAGGCGCGCCCAAAGATATGCGTGACGATGCCGGTCAAGAGCCAGTTACCGGTGCGATGGCCGGGGCGATACGCCGCCTCCTCCCGATCGACGCGGGTGGCCACCACCATATCGAGACGATCCTCGACGAGCTTTGTGATCATCGCCGGCGCGCTCGGCGCGTCGTAGGTCGCATCGCCGTCAACGAGGACGTAAGCGTCCGCCTCGACGTCGTTGAACATGCGCCGCACCACATAGCCCTTGCCTTGATGAAGTCTCGCGGCGGACGATCGCTCCCGCCTGCTTTGCGACGTCGACCGTGTTGTCGGTCGAGTTGTTGTCGTAGACGTAGATTGTCGCGTCGGGCAGCGCCGCGCGGAAGTCCGCCACAACCTTGGCAATTGCGCGTTCTTCATTGTAGCACGGCACCAGAATGGCCACGTCAAGGCGGCCCCCAATCGTGCTCAGGACGGAACTCTGCTCGCTTGACATTGCCCCTCTCGGCCGCCACCTCGAAGATCGGCTGGCGGCTTGCGGACGCCAGCGCATCACTTTGGCTACGCGCCGGCGCACTTGCCGCTTCACCATAGCGTTTCTATGCTCACACGTCCTTAACGGAGAAAATCGCGTGGCCGTCGTCGTTCCCTTCGAAAGTCCGGGCGGGCCCTCGATTGATCCGCTGGTGGATCTGGTGGCCTCCGACATGGAGCGTGTCAACGCCGCGATCCTCGCGCGGACCGGCTCCGAGGTGACGATGATCCCGGAGGTCGCGAACCATCTCATCAATTCCGGCGGCAAGCGGCTGCGGCCGATCCTGACAATCGCGTTGGCGCAGCTCACCGGCTATGTGGGCGACGGCCATGTCAAGCTCGCGGCGGCCGTCGAGTTCATGCACACCGCAACGCTGTTGCACGATGACGTGGTCGATGAGAGCGAGTTGCGGCGCGGACGGCTTGCCGCGCGCATGCTCTGGGGCAACGAGGCAAGCGTTCTGGTCGGAGATTTCCTGCTCGGCCAGGCGTTCAAGATGATGGTCGAAGTCGGCAATCTCAAAGCGCTCGACATTCTCTCCTCCGCCGCCGCAGTGATCGCCGAAGGCGAAGTCATGCAGCTCGCCGCCGCCAAGAACACGGCAACCACCGAAGACGAGTACATCGCGGTGATCCGCGCCAAGACTGCGGAGCTGTTCGCGGCGGCTTGCGAAGTCGGGCCGGTGATTGCCACCCGGCAACGGGCCGAACAGGCCGCCTGCCGGTCGTTCGGAATGAACCTCGGCATCACGTTTCAACTCATCGACGACGTGCTCGACTACGGCGGCGCCGCAGCCAAGCTCGGCAAGAATGTCGGCGACGATTTCCGCGAAGGCAAAATCACGCTGCCGGTGGTACTCGCCTTCCGCCGCGGCAGCGACGCCGAGCGCGAATTCTGGCGGCGGACGCTCGAACGCGGCGAGGCTGACGACGCCGATCTCGAACACGCCACCGGCCTCATGACCAAGCATCGCGCACTCGAGGACACCATCGGCCGCGCCCACCATTACGGCGCCATCGCCCGCGACGCGCTCGCTTTGTTTCCCGATTTAAAGATGAAAGCCGCGCTTGCCGAAACGGTCGATTTCTGCATCGCCCGGACGCATTAGCTGAACGTCGTCGATCTTGATCGTAAATCTGCACCACGTCGGATATTTGCCCAGCAAGACTTTGGTAGCGGCGGCGGCTTCGGTTGCGGACGAAAACACTCCAAAACACGTCGCGCCGGAGCCCGACATGCGTACGAGCCGGCAACCGGCGAGCGCGCGCAACGATGCGAGCACGTCGGCAATCGCCGGCGCGAGCGCAATGGCCGGCGCCTCGAGATCGTTCGATTGCGTCGCCAGCAATTGCAACAATTGCTCGACGCTCGCAGCTTTAACGACCGCGCCGATATCCAACGGAGAAGGCGGCGATGTACCCGGCTTCCACCCGGCGAACACGGACTTCGTGGCAACCGCGATGTTTGGATTGACGAGCACGGCCGGCAGCGGCGGCAGATCAAACGGCGCGGAGAGAATTTCACCGACGCCGCGCATCACACGCGCACGCGGATCGAGGCAGACCGGCACGTCAGCGCCGGTCGCACGGGCCGCTTCATAAGACACGCGGATCGTCAAGCGAGAGATCGTTCGCCTGCGCCAGAAGCCGCAGTGCCGCCGCGGCATCTGCCGAGCCGCCGCCAAGCCCGGCAGCGACCGGCAACTTCTTATCGAGATGAAACAGACCGAAGCCAAGGCCTGGAACGCGGTCCGCCAGCGCTCGCGCCACCTTGAGCACGAGATTATCGGGCCCGTCCCCGGCTTGAGCCGCGCTTGGCCCGCGCAGCGTGAGCGCGAACTCGCCGCCCGGCGAAAAGCTCAAACGGTCGCCGCATGCGGCGAACGCAACCAAGCTTTCGATCTCGTGATAACCGTCGGCGCGCCGGCCAAGCACGCGCAGCGTCAGATTGACTTTGGCCGGCGCGTTTTCGGCGAGTGCAACGGAAGAGCTCGCCGTCACCCGCCGTTGCCGTCCTTTTTGGTCTTGTCAGCAGACGCCGCAGAAGACGTGTCATCGGGCAAGCCGTTCTTGAGCTTGGCCTCGATCTTCGGCAGATCTTCCGGGTCCGGATTAAGGTCCTTGGCGTGCGACCATTGGAAGTGGGCTTCCAGCGTTCGCCCGACCCGCCAATACGCGTCCCCGAGGTGATCGTTGATCGTCGGGTCCTCGGGTTTGAGTTCGACGGCACGCTCGAGATTCTTCACCGCCTCATCGTAATTGCCGGTGCGGAAATAAGCCCAGCCGAGCGAATCGACGATGTAGCCGTCGTCCGGCCGCTGCTCGACCGCGCGGCGGATCATATCCATGCCTTGGTCGAGATGGATGCCCTGATCGACCCACGAATAACCGAGGTAATTCAGCACGAGCGGCTGGTCGGGATAGAGTTCGAGCGCCTTCTTCATATCCGCTTCGGCGTTCGGCCATTGGTGCGAACGCTCGTAGCAAATGCCTCGGAAGTAGAACATCACCCAGTTCGACTTTTCCGGGTTCGGAACCGTGTCGATCGCCTTGCCGTAAATGTCGGCGCAACCGGCAAAGTCCTTGCGCGCACGCAGGATGTTGCCGAGCGCGAGGATCGCTTCGGTGTCCTGCGGATGCTCGGAAATAACATGCTCGAGGCGCTTCTTGGCCTCGTCGGTGCGGTCGAGCAAATCGAGATCGCCGGCGAGCTGAATTTCGGCGTTACGCAGCAGCGGCGAGTTTGACGGCACCCGCTCATAAACCTTGATCGCCAGTTCCGGCTTTTTGAGCGATTCGTAAAGATCGGCGAGCGACAGCAGCGCCATCGTGTGTGTTGGCTGAAGATAGAGCGCCAGCTGCAGATAGATCAGCGCCAGATCTTCGCCGCCGCGACGTCCGATCGATGCGCCCAGGCCATAAAGCGCCTCGGCGGCGCCGGCCTGCGGCGAATCGACGAGCGGCGGCAGCTTCTGGCCGTCCGAAATTTGCTTCATCTCTTGCTTGATGAGCGGATGATCGGGCAGCGCCTTGTCGAAATCCTGATAGACCTTGAGAGCATCATCTTTGCTGCCATAGCGCGACAGGTAGCGGCCGTACGCCTCTACGGTCCGCAGCGCCGTCGGATCGGCCTTGTAGACGCGCTCGTAGCGCTTGCCGGCATCCTTCTTGTCGCCAGCGACGTCGTAGATAAGGCCGGCGTGAAGATCCTTGAAGATGGCGTACCAATCCGGACCGGTGAGGCGATCCATGGTATCGATCGCCGACCGCGTCTCGCCAACGCCTTGCAGCGCCCACGCTGACAGCAGCGTCGCCGTCAAATCGGTGACCGGCCCGCGCACCGATTGCGCGAAGTTCTGCTTGGCGAGGCCGTATTGCTTCTGCTTGAGCGCGCGCACACCGATGACGAGCCGCGCGATACGATCGGTCTTGTCGACCTGGATCAGCCGATCGGCAAGCTTGCTGGCCTCGTCGATATCGCCGTCGGTGAGCACGGAAAGAAAGCTGCGTCCCAGCAGATCGGCATTGTGCGGATCGGACTTGAGCGCATTGAGGTAGTAGGCTGCCTCGGTTGCCGCATCGCGTTCGACTCCGGCGTGCCTGGCCGCCAAATAGCTGCCTGCCGCATTCGAACGCATGAGTTCCTGAGCCGTCGGTGCCTGGGCGGCGAGAGCTGATGGCAGGCTCAGGGCCACGGCGACGCCAATGACGGCGGCTTGCCGGTACAGCGTGTGAGTCACGAGATCTCCATTGGCAAATTTGATTGGCAACTTCGGGCAGACCGACTTGCACTGGCTGACTTGGAATCGGTTACCAGACGTCGTTCCGCGAGAATGATCGTTTTTACCTTCGCCTGCAAGGACGCACAGCCGGCAAGCAACTCACGAAACGATAGCCCGGCTATTCCATCGCGTTCAGGGCGATCGGCAACAAGCGGGCGCGCTTTTAGGCCCGAACGGAGGCGAAATCGCGGCAGGATGGGTCGCGACTAATCGTCCGGGTTCCGCGGCGCCGGCCGAGCGAGGCTCACCGCCGATCACATGTTCGGGTAGTTCGGGCCGCCGCTGCCTTCCGGAGGAACCCATGTGATGTTTTGATTGGGATCCTTGATATCGCACGTCTTGCAGTGAACGCAGTTCTGCGCGTTGATCACGAAACGCGGCTTGCCACTATCCTCGACCCACTCGTAGACGCCGGCCGGGCAATAACGCGCCGACGGTCCGCCATAGACGTCGTGTTCAGACGATTTCTGCAGGGCGCTGTCGCGCACCACAAGATGCACCGGCTGATCCTCCTCGTGATTGGTGTTCGACAAATAGACCGAGGAGAGCCGGTCGAACGTGAGAGTGCCGTCGGGCTTGGCATAGGCGATCGGCCGGCATTGCGCCGCGGGTTTGAGCGCCGCGAAATCAGGCTTGCCGTGCTTGAGCGTGCCGAACAGCGAGAAGCCTAACGTGTTCGTCCACATATCGAGGCCGCCGAGTGCAACGCCGGCCAACGTTCCAAGCTTCGACCACAATGGCTTGGCGTTGCGCACCCGCCACAGATCGCGGCCGATCGGCGAAGAGCGCCAAGCACTGTCGTAATCAATGAGTTCGTCGTTGGCACGACCTTGCACCAGCGCCGCCGCCACCTGCTCGGCGGCGAGCATGCCGGACAGCATCGCGTTGTGGCTGCCCTTGATGCGCGGCACATTGACGAAACCCGCGGCGCAGCCGACGAGCGCGCCGCCAGGAAACACGAGTTTCGGTACGGACTGCCAGCCGCCTTCGGTGATAGCGCGCGCGCCGTAGCAAATGCGCCTGCCGCCGGCAAACGTGTCGCGCACAAACGGATGGGTCTTGAAGCGCTGGAACTCTTCGAACGGCGAGAGATAAGGGTTTTGGTAATTGAGGTGGACGACAAAGCCGACCGCAACGAGATTATCGTCGAAATGATAGAGGAAAGAACCACCGCCAGTGCTGTTGTCGAGCGGCCAGCCGACGGTGTGCTGGACAAGACCACGGCGGTGTTGTTCCGGCGCGACCTGCCAAAGCTCTTTTAGGCCAATGCCAAATTTCTGCGGTTGGCGGTTCTGCGCCAAAGCGTAACGCTCGATCAGCATCTTGGTCAGGCTGCCGCGCGCGCCCTCGGCGAAGAGCGTGTACTTGCCGCGCAACTCCATGCCGCGCGCGAAGCTCCCTTTGGCATGGCCGTCCTTCGCCAGCCCCATATCGCCAGTGGCGACACCCGCGACTGCGCCGCTTTCAAACAACAGCTCGGCCGCGGCGAAACCTGGATAGATTTCCACCCCCAGCGCCTCGGCCTTTCGCGCCAGATAGCGGCAGACTTCGCCGAGCGAGACGATGAAGTTGCCGTGATTGCTCATGAGCGGCGGCATCAGCACGTTCGGCAGCCGCAGCGCTCCGGAAGGTCCAAGGGCGTAGAAGCGGTCGGCCGTAACGGCAGTCTTGATCGGCGTGTCTTCGCCGCGCCATTCGGGAATCAAGCTATCGAGACCGATCGGATCGATCACGGCGCCGGAAAGGATATGGGCGCCCACTTCGGAGCCCTTCTCCACCACGACCACCGATTTTTCCGGAGCGAGCTGCTTGAGGCGGATGGCGGCGGCCAGCCCCGCAGGCCCCGCCCCGACGATAACAACGTCGAATTCCATAGCCTCCCGGGTCGGAAGCTCGGGTGTACTCATGGCCTGCTCCGCGTCCCGGCGACAGAAGATGATTTTTCACGAATCCGGCGCGCTGACAATCGCCCCATTACGATCGCCCCATTACAATCGCCCGATGACAATCGGCCGATCAGCGCCGGCCGATATCACGTGCGCCGGGTGAGCACGACCTGCCGGCACCGCTCACCTTCCGTGCGGGAGCAGTGAGTGTTTCACGCCGGCACCTGCTCGCGTAGACTTGCCGCTCGCCGCACCAAAGTGTTTGTGAACGACCTCCCCATGATGACGTCCGGACGCAAAGAAGCGCACGACCTCCTCGCCTTCTACCTCGATGCCGGGGTCGACGCGCTTGTCGGCGAAGAGCCGGTCGACCGGATGGCGGACGAGCCCAGAGCCGCTCCGCCTGAAAGGGAAAGCACGGGAAACGATACTGTCCGGGTAGGCGGCAACGGCACCCCCCCGCGCACGCAAGGTGATTCATCCTCATCTCTTCACCGCAGGGCGGCGGGAAGCATGCCGGCGCCGGCCGTTGCCTCACCGCCGTCGCCCGAAGCCGCGATCATGGCGGCGCGCGAAGCGGCGAAGAGCGCCAAGGACCTCGACGAGTTGCGCACCCTGCTCCAAGGCTTCGAAGGCTGCACGCTTCGGGCCACGGCGACGCAACTCGTCTTCGCCGACGGCAATCCCCACAGCCGTGTCATGTTCGTCGGCGAAGCGCCCGGCCACGACGAAGACATCAGCGGACGACCGTTCGTCGGCCGTTCCGGCAAGCTGCTGGATCAGATGCTGACGGCGATCGGGCTCGATCGCAACTCCGCCTATATCGCCAACGTCGTACCGTGGCGGCCGCCAGGCAATCGAACGCCGACGCCCCAGGAAACCGCTATTTGCTTGCCCTTCATCCGGCGACAGATCGAACTCGCGAACCCGGATATTCTCGTCTGCCTCGGACAACCGGCGACGCAAACGCTGCTCGGTACCAAGGAAGGCATCACCAAAACGCGCGGCCGCTGGTTCAAATTTGACACCGGCACACGCGAAATCCGCGCGCTTGCGACCTTCCACCCCGCCTTCCTGCTGCGCAGCCCGTTGCAGAAGCGATTTGCCTGGCGGGATTTCTTGGCGCTCAAGAAGGCGCTCACGGAATAGCGGATCGCTCGGCGGGCAGCTTCGCCCATGGCCTCCCTGGCCGGCACGACTGCCATATAGCTATGATAAGAAAATGGGTCTCTGACGGAGTCCATCACATGGAACTCGATCCTGTTCTGCTTTCCCGCATACAATGGGGTTGGGTCATCGCCTGGCACATCCTGCTACCGGCTTTCACAGTCGGGCTCGCGTCTTATATCGCTGTTCTTGAAGGACTCTTTTTCTTCACCGGCCGCGAAATCTGGTTCCGCATATCCGGCTTCTGGACGAGGGTTTTCGCCGTCTCTTTCGGAATGGGCGTCGTCTCCGGCATTATCATGCCGTTCCAGTTCGGCACCAATTGGAGCCGCTTCACCGACGCCACCGCGGATGTGCTTTCTCCGCTGTTAGCATATGAGGGGCTGATGGCCTTCTTTCTGGAGGCGTCGTTCCTTGGGATTCTGCTGTTCGGGCGACGTTTGGTGCCGGCTTGGGCGCATTTTTTTGCAGCCCTCATGGTCGCCTTCGGGACGCTGTTATCCTCGTTCTGGATTCTCGCGACGAACTCATGGATGCAAACCCCGCAGGGTTACAAGTTGGTCGATGGACGTTTTGAGCCCGTCGACTGGCTGGCGATCATCTTCAACCCGTCATTTCCCTATCGGCTGGCGCACAACGTCACCGCTTTCTACATCACCACAGCTTTTGTCGTGATGGGCGTCGGCGCCTACCTGCTGCGCCGCGGCAGGGCCGCGGAAGATGCGCGCATGATGATCCGGATGGCGCTCGATCTTCTCATCATCCTGGTCCCGCTGCAGATATTTCTCGGCGATCAGCACGGCCTCAACACGCTCGAATACCAGCCGGCGAAGCTCGCAGCGATCGAGGGACGTTACGATACCGCCCAGCCGGCGCCCTTGACGCTGTTCGGCATTCCCGACGATGCCGCCGCGACCATGCGCTTCCCGATCGAAATCCCTGAACTGGGCAGCCTTATTCTCACGCATTCCTGGAACGGCGCGATCAAGGGCCTCAAGGAGTGGCCGGCAGACCAGCGCCCTCCAGTCGGGCCACCGTTCTTCGCCTTTCGCGCCATGGTTGGAATTGGAATGATCATGCTTCTCGTCGCGATCACGGGCCAAACGCTTAGGCTGCGCGGCCGACTTTGGGACTCGGCCTGGTTCCTGCGGCTATGCCAATGGGTGGCGCCGCTCGGCTTTGTCGCCGTTCTTTCCGGCTGGATTACCACCGAGGTCGGACGTCAGCCATGGACCGTTTATGGGCTGTTGCGCACCGCCGATTCTGTGTCGCCCTCGCTCACCGGAGCGAATGTCGCTTTGTCGCTTGCGCTCTACGTTATCGTGTACCTGATTATGTTCCCGACGGGCGTTGTGTTCATGGCGCAGTTTGTCCGGCGCGGCCCGCAGGATCAAAACCTGCAGCCGGAAATCGTCGAAAGCGGCCGCCCGAACCGCCCGTTCGAGAACGCTGCGCGTGCCGTATCGGAACCGTGACGGTGTGAGGGTGCGATGGTGCTCGATCTGGTACCGGTATGGACTGTCCTCCTTGGCCTCGCCGTCTTCTATTATGTGGTTTTCGACGGCTTCGATCTGGGCGTGGGCATGCTCTACGGTTTCGTGCCCAACGAAGCCAGTCGCGCCATCGTCATGAGTTCGATCGCGCCGATCTGGGACGGCAACGAGACGTGGCTGGTTTTCGGCGGACTTGGTTTGCTGGCGGCTTTTCCGCTCGCTTTTGCGATTATCATCCCCGCCGTCTATTTCCCAATTCTGATGATGCTCCTCGCCCTCGTATTCCGAGGCGTCGCATTTGAGTTTCGCTTCAAGCATCCGGCGCTGCGACGCCTCTGGGATGGCGCATTCTGCGGCGGGTCGATGCTGGCGACCTTTTCACAAGGGATCGTCCTCGGCATGTTTATCCAAGGCTTCAAGGTCGACGGGCGGCACTTTGTCGGCACCTCATTCGACTGGGTCGCTCCCTTTCCGCTCGCTATCGGGTTGGCGCTGATGTTTGGCTACGGCTTGCTGGGCGCAGGGTGGCTCGTCCTGAAAACCGAAGGCGACTTACAGAACTGGGCCCGACGCGTCGGCCGCGGCTGCCTTGTCGCGGTGCTCGCCGCGATCCTTGCCGTCAGTATTTGGACGCCGCTGACCCGTCCTGATATCGCGCAGCGGTGGTTCAGTTGGCCCAACATCGCATTTCTCTCGCCGGTGCCGATCGTCACGGCGCTGATCGCGGTCGGCGAATGGTATGCGCTGAGGCCTCGGCACGAGCTGACGCCATTTCTGGGCGCGATCGGACTGTTTCTGATGTCCTTTATCGGCATCGCAATCAGCCTGTGGCCGATGATCGTGCCGTACCACTATACGCTATGGCAGGCGGCATCGTCCGAGAGCACGCAAGCCTTCCTGCTGGTCGGCACGCTGTTCCTGTTGCCGATCATCCTGATGTACACTGCCTGGTCCTATTGGGTGTTCCGCGGCAAGGTGCGCGAGGGCACTGGGTATCACTAGAGAGCGCAATCGTTTCAGATTGAATCGATTCTCGCTCTACATCATTGGTGGAGCATGATCTTTTCGGAAAACCGGTTTCCACCCCGGATCAAGTCCGGGGCAGGCATTTTCCGGATCATGCTCTCGATCACCGCGCCAGTGCCGCCGCGGGCGCGCTCGCCGGCCTGATCATGCCCCATCCGATTCGCAACAGCGGCAACCTGCCCTGCACCGGCCGGTCGAAGGCGCGCGGCACCTCGGGCACAAGATCGGGGAAGCGTTCTTTGATGTAGGGCGGCGGGTCTGGCGTGGTATCGGCCGTCTGCCAAACCACGATGGCCCCTTTGGTCCTGATGTCGTCGGGCGTGACCCAAGGTGAGCGCTCGGGATTAGCGTCGAAGTAGACGCTCGGACGGCTCGGCGCCGCCAGCGCGACGAGCGCAGCGATTCGAGCGTCGCCGCTGACAACCGCGAGCGGGCGCCCGGTCCGGCGCTGAAAACTATCGGCAAAGAAGCGCCCCATCTCGGCCGCGGGCTGCTCGACTTTCAGATCCGTTCCAGTCGTCCACGGCAAAAGGATCATCACGACGGGAATGAAGATCGCCGGCGTGACCAAAAGTCCAGCCCACGCGTAGCCAAGGATGCGCTGATGCGAGAGCTGAATGCTCCTGCCGGCGGCAACGATGATCGCGATCCCGGAAAGTATGAGAAGCGGCGCGGCGCCGCCGATCGGCGACGGACGCCCAATCAGAACGGCAATTGTCGTGGCCAGCAAAGCTGGCACCAGCGCAAACACCTTTACGAAAGTCAGCGTGAATGGATCGATCTGACGGCGAATGATGGCCGGGCTTGGCACAGCTTGGGTACGCGGCCAGCCGCTCGCCAGCACGACGAGGACCGCGGCGCCGGCATGGGCGAGGAACAGCACGGCCAAGAGCCGAAGCCAAGCCGTCGTATTGGCAGCGCCGGCGCGAGCACTCAGCAAACGCTCGAGGATCGGAGTCAAACCGTCACTCGCGCCCTCCAGCCACAGGAGGTGCAGGAAAAGAAAGACGGCGATCGCAATTGCGGCGATCCACGGTTCGACGGCGTTGAGCGCCGCCCGTCCGCGCGCGGTCATCGTCGTGAACACCGCGAGCGTGCCGAGCAGGATGAGAGCGGCATCGGTCGTGAGCAGCAGGAACACGGCGGCGGCGCCGAGCCCATACCATGCGCGGCGCTCGCCCTGCATAACGGCCCGAAAGTATTGCAACAGAACCACCGCCCACAGCGCCATGGCGAGAACCGGCGGACCGAAATCGGGCGTGGGCACCGTGAACAGCGAGATACCGACCATGAGAAGCACGGCCATGACGGCTTGCGTCGGACCGAGGATCGCGCTGCCGAGTTTGAAAACGCACCAGTAGGTCGTCACCACGCAGATCTGCGACAGCAGATAGACACCAAACAATCCAGCAGCCCGAAACACGATTTCCGCCAACCAATAGGCGAACGGCGGGCCGATATCGCCGTTGAACGGGAATTCGTGCCCGATCGCCAGCACCTGCGGCAGATCGCCGGGCGGTGAGGCGTAAAACAGCACCGGCACAAGGAGCCAAAGGGCGGCCTGGGTCAGCGTTGCGAGCCAGAACGCCAGCACGGGGCGCGAACGCAGAACTTCGATGTAAAGGGGTACGTAGTACATCAAGCCCCGCGCTCGATATTCTGTCTCACATAGCGCCAATCGGCCCGCGGTCCAGGCGGATCCCGGGCGAGGTGCCGTATTAGCGGCTCGGGCGTTACAGGGGCAATATGCTGGCGGCCACCTCGTCAGCATCGGCGTCCGACAAGCCGAGCGCGCTCGCCACCGGCGAGAACGAGCGGCGGTGATGAATCGTCGGCCCGAGGCGATCAAGTGCGGCGAAATGTTCGGGCACGCTGTAGCCCATATGGCGTTCGAAGCCGTAACCCGGATGAGCGGCGCCCAGGCATGCCATCAGGCGGTCGCGCGTCACCTTGGCGACGATCGAGGCCGCCGCGATCGAGGCAACAATAGCGTCCCCGCCGATGACGGCCTCACAGTCGCATTTGACGTCGATACGGTCGCGTCCGTCGACGAAAACAAGGCGCGGTTTGACCGGCAGCGCAAGCACGGCGCGGCCCAGCGCCCAGAGCGAAGCGCGGAGGATATTGTCGCGGTCGATGCGCCAGGGCGGCGCCATCGCCACCGCAACCTGTGCCCGCGCGCAGATGCGGTCATAGAGCACGGCGCGACGTTCCGGCGTCAGCTTCTTCGAATCGTCGAGCCCGCGCGGCACGTCGTCGGGATTGAGAATGACCGCCGCGGCGACGACCGGCCCTGCCAGCGGACCGCGCCCGGCTTCATCGCATCCGGCGACCGGCCATACCCCGCGCTTGAGCGCGGCGCGCTCGCGGCGAAATGTCGGGCGGATGTTCTCCTCGCCGAGCGGCAGCCGCGCCGCCGGCGCACGCGCCGTCTGGGTCCCATTGCAACTCATGCAGCCATGATGATCACGCCGCGGCAACTTCCGCAACGCGACCCGAACCGCACAGAGGATTGCGGGGACGATTTCGGCGAAGAGTAGAATCGACTTTAATCGGGAAGCGTCAGAACAAATCGAGTTGCTTTGCAGTCGGCCGCGGCGGCCTGAAATGTTCGGTCGTAGTCTTGACCCTCATGGCATTGAAGCCGAGCCGTTCGCAGGCAATTTCGAAGCGGCGGCCGATCATCCAGGCGATCGGACCGCTACCGGTCATGCGCGTGCCGAACGTGGAATCGTAATCCTTGCCGCCCCTCATGTCGCGGACGAGCTTGAAGACGTGGCGATAGCGATCGGGGAAATTCTCCAGCAGCCATTCACGGAACAGATCGCGCAATTCGAGCGGCAGGCGCAACAGCACATAGCCGGCGTGGCGAACGCCGGTCGCAGCCACGGCGTCGAGAATACGTTCAATCTCGGCATCGTTGAGCGCGGGAATGACGGGAGCGACCATTGCCGACGCCGGCACGCCGGCCTCCACCAGCTGCCGTAGCGCTTCGAGCCGCCGCGGCGGCGTCGAGGCGCGCGGCTCCATCGTCCGCGCCAATTTCGGATCGAGCGTTGTGACCGAGATCGCCACCTTGACGAGATCGCGTTGCGCCATTCGCGACAGGATGTCGAGATCGCGAAGCACCAGCGCCGATTTGGTCACGATGCCGACCGGATGCCCGGCGCGCTCCAAAACCTCGAGAATGCGCCGCATGATTTTATAGCGCCGTTCGATCGGCTGGTATGGGTCGGTGTTGGTACCGATCGCGATGACCTTCGGCACGTAGCCCGGCGCCGACAATTCGCGTTCGAGCAATTCGGGAGCGTTCGGCTTGGCGAACAGCTTCGATTCAAAGTCGAGCCCCGGCGACAATCCGAGATAGGCGTGGGTGGGCCGCGCGAAACAATAGACGCAGCCGTGCTCACAGCCACGATACGGATTGATCGAGCGATCGAAGGAAATGTCGGGCGAGTCGTTGCGCGTGATGATCTTGCGGGTCGAGTTGACCGTCACATCGGTCTTGAACGGCGGTAATTCCTCAAGTCCCTGCCAGCCGTCGTCGAACGCAATCCGCGCCAGCGGTTCGAACCGCCCTGAAGCGTTCGACAACGCACCCCTTCCCCGCCGGCGCTCACGGTCGACGGCGGTTCCCGGCTCGCCCGCCGGCACGGAGGGCAGCGGCGCCGGCGGGCGTTTCAAAACGGACGAGCTATTCATGGTTTCAATCTAGCTCAGCCTCTGGAACAAAACAAGAACAACTATCCGTGAACCCGCCTTGCCGACGGTCTTGGAACCCATCGCTCGAAGGCATATTTGGGAACGACGGGTCGGGTACTCCAACGCTGGGAGGCAACGATGCGGGCACTGACTTTCGTCGCGTTGCTTGCGACTGCACTGCTGGGCATGATCCAGCCGAGCGCTGCACGGGAATATCCGTGGTGCGCGTTTTATGGACCGTCGACGCGGAACTGCGGCTTTGTCAGCTTTGAGCAATGCCAGGCAACGATCTCGGGAATTGGCGGCTATTGCGGGCAAAACCCGCTTTACCAGGCCCCGCCGCCGCGCTCTCGCCGACAGGGCTACTGAACTTACGCGGCAAGACGCTGAGGCGCCGCATGCGTGCCGCGCATCATGCTGACCGTTATCATCGCGACCATGGATTCCGAGCGCGCGCTGGTGCCGACGCTCGCCGCGCTGGTGCCAGGCGCGACATCCGGAGTTATCAGCGAAGTCCTGGTCGCTGACGCAGGTTCACGCGACGAGACCGCGGCGGTCGCCGATATTGCCGGTTGCAATTTCATGGTGGTGGAAGGCCCCCTGGCATGGCGTCTCAAAGCCGCCGCTTCTGCTGCCCGCGCGCCGTGGCTCCTGTTCCTTCGGCCGGGCACGATTTTGGACGCACCGTGGACCGGCGATGCCAGGCGTTTTGTCGAGCAGGCCAAACCGGAAAACAGCGCCGCAACATTCCGCCGCGGCGTCCCCGCCCAGACGGCTTTGCGGGATGCGCTGTCGCTCTTTGCAGCGGCGCTCGGCGCGAGGCCGCGCCCCGAACAGGGCCTGCTTATCTCGAAGCAATTCTATGATGCGATAGGCGGCCATACCGACAGGGCCGGTGACCCGGAAAGCGATCTCATTCGCCGCCTCGGCCGGCGCCGCATCGTCAGGCTGCCAACCAGCGCCGCATCTATTTCGTGACGCCCCGGATACTTGACTTAGTCAAGTATTTGCCCGACGCTTCAGAGATGGCTGAAGCTCGAAAGCGTCAGGCGCTACCGCTCGACCGCCGGGATCAAATTGCCGCGGTACGCCGCTTCAATCGTTTCTACACGCGCCAGATCGGCGTCCTGCGTAAAACCTACCTCGACAGCCCCTACTCGCTCGGCGAGGCGCGCCTGCTCTACGAGATCGCGAGCGGGCGCTCGCGGACGGCAACCGAGATCGGCCGCTCGCTCGAACTCGATCCCGGCTATTTGAGCAGGGTTCTGCGCAATTTTGAAAAACGCCGATTGATCGAGCGGAAGGTTTCCGCGACCGATGCACGGCAAAGCCATCTGGCGCTGTCGGCGCTAGGCCGCAAGTCATTCGCGCCGCTGGAGCGGCGCTCGCAGCAGGATACGGGTGCGATGCTCGGCAGGCTTGAGCCCGCCGATCAGGCGCGCTTGATCGCCGCCATGCACACGATCGAGACGCTGCTCGGCGGCGGATCGCAAAACGAGCCGCATCACAGCGATCCCTGCACGCTGCGTGCGCCGCGGCCCGGCGATTTCGGCTGGGTCGTCAAACGCCACGCCGAGCTTTACGCCGAGGAGTATCAATGGACTGAGCCGTTCGAAGGCTTGTGCGCGCAAATCGTTGCCGACTTCGCCAACACCTATGATCCGAAGCGGGAGCGGTGCTGGATCGCCGAGATGAACGGCGAGAACGTCGGCTGCGTTTTCCTCGCCAAGGATTCGACCGCCGTCGCCCGCGTTCGCCTGCTGCTGGTCGACCCGAAAGCGCGCGGGCTCGGGCTCGGCGGGCGGCTCGTCGACGAATGCGTCCGCTTTGCCCGCGGTGCCGGCTACAAGAAAATCACTTTATGGACCCACAGCGTACTCATCGCCGCGCGTCACATTTACGAGAAGGCGGGCTTTCGGCTCACGCGCACCGACAAGCATGAAAGCTGGGGGCGGCCCGTGGTGAGTGAATACTGGGATCTGGAGCTGTAATACCAGCGGCCCTCATTCGTGACCTGTCATGCTCCGCGAAAGCGGAGCATCCAGTAGTCACGGCGTGTAGCATGCACCTCGATGATGCGATTACTGGATCGTCCGCTTTCGCGGACGATGACAATCAAACGGATCAGCGCTTGGTGCCGCTGGTATGACGTCATCGCGAGGGGGCGATGACAGCGACTACACCGACGCTCCCTTCGCCTTCGGCCGGCGCAGATGCTCGTCGAGGCGAGGCATGATCTCGACGAAATTGCACGGCCCATGGCGATAGTCGAGCTGATGCACGAGAATTTCGTCCCAGGCATCTTTGCATGCCCCCGGAGAGCCAGGCAGGCAGAAGATATAAGTCGAATTGGCGACGCCCGCCGTGGCGCGCGACTGGATGGCCGAGGTCCCGATCTTGGGGAAGCTCACGACCAGGAACAGCGCGGAGAAGGCTTCCATCTTTTTTTCGAACAGCGGCTCGACCGCTTCGGGCGTGACATCGCGGCCGGTGAATCCCGTTCCGCCGGTCGTGATGATCACATCGATCATCGGATCGGCAATCCAAGCTTTCACCCGCGCCCGGATAGCCTCGACCTCATCAGGCACGATGCCACGCTCGGCGACGTAATGTCCGGCGGTCACGATGCGTTGCACCAGCAACGCACCCGACTTGTCGTCCTTCATGTCGCGCGTGTCGGAAATCGTGAGCACCGCGATTTTCAGCGGCACGAACTGCTTGGTCTCGTCGACGCCGGCCATGGCAACACTCCATACTCAATTGAAATCAAGATCGCCCCACTGGAGCGGATTTGACATTCGCTACCCACCCAGCCGCGAATTGGCGAAGCGAATGTCAAATCCAAAGCTCCACTAGCACTCGTATTTGCGAGTGGTCCTTTGATTTTGAACATTCGCAAGACAGCCTGCCGAACCGGGATGCGAATGTTAGAATTGGACCACTCGGCTTAGAGCGAGTTCGCCGAGAGTGTGTCGCAGGCCGAGACCTTGCCTTGAGTGAAGCCGTTCATGAACCAGCGTTTGCGCTGCTCCGAGGTACCGTGGGTGAAGGCATCGGGAACGACGTAACCCTGCGTCTCCTTCTGCAGACGGTCGTCGCCAATCGCGGACGCGGTCTGCAACGCCTGATCGACATCGCCGGGGTCGAGGAAATTGTGCTTGGCCTGAGCGCGATTCGCCCAGACACCGGCAAGGCAGTCGGCCTGCAGCTCGACGCGCACCTGGAGCTGGTTTGCCTGGGCTTTGCTCGATGACGCCTGCTGCGCCTGCATCACGCGCGGCAGGATGCCGAGTTCGTCCTGGACGTGATGGCCGACCTCGTGAGCAATCACGTAAGCCTCCGAGAACTGGCAGGCCTTGCTGCTCGAGCACGCGGCGAATTTATGCTGCAGATCTTCAAAGAACGACGTGTCGAGATAGATGCGCTGATCGCGCGGACAATAAAACGGCCCCATGGCGGATTGCGCGAACGCGCACGGCGTCGGCTCGGAGCCCGAAAACAGGCGCAGCTTCGGCGGGTGATAGGTCCTGCCGCCGGCGGCGAAGATTTCGGTCCAGCGATCCTCGGTATCGCCCAGCACCGCGGCGACGAATTGACCGGTCGCATCGTTCGGCGCTCCAGCGGTGACCGGCGGAGCCTGGTCGGTCTGCTGCGAGGTACCGCCGCCGGTCAGAATTTGCGCGCCGTTCAATAGCACGCTCGGATCGATGCCGAAGTACCAGCTGATCAATCCGATAATGATAACGGTCCCGATCCCGAGGCCGCCGGCTCCGCCCGGCAAACCGCCACGCGATGCGCTTCCTTCGCGATCGTCTTCGACATTGCTGCTGCGGCGAAAGTCATCCGAGCGCATGTGTCATTCTCCCTTCGCAAATCCGGCGCGTCGCCCGCTCCGGCATGATCATATCACGTCAAAAAATTTTAACCGTTCGCACACGATTAAGCGAGTGTTTCCCGGCATTTATTGCCTAGCTGATCGGTGTCGCGATTAAGCCGATCTTTACCTTGCAACGGCATGATCTTGTTCGTCGGTTGTAGGTCCCGCGTCGCCGACAGCGTCGCCTGAGTCAGAGTTCTGAGTCATGGTTGTGTCGCGTCGCGGGGCGTCCGCAAGGGCGCCCCGCGTCAGTACTGAATCCGAGTCCGCCGCACGCATTCTCGTCGGAGATTGCGTTGCCGCGATGGCAAAGATCCCGGCCGCGTCCGTGGATATGGTGTTTGCCGATCCGCCGTACAATCTCCAGCTCCAAGGCGACCTCAAGCGTCCGGACGATTCTCGCGTCGACGCCGTCGACGACGACTGGGACAAGTTCTCGAGCTTCGCCGCCTACGACGACTTCACGCGCGCCTGGCTGCTCGCCTGCCGCCGGGTGATGAAACCGAATGCCACGCTGTGGGTGATCGGTTCATACCACAACATCTACCGCGTCGGCACGTTGCTCCAAGACCTTGGGTTCTGGATTCTCAACGATATCGTCTGGCGCAAATCGAACCCGATGCCGAATTTTCGCGGCCGCCGCTTCACCAACGCGCATGAGACCCTGATTTGGGCCAAGCGCGATGCCGGAAAGCGAGATTACACGTTCAACTATGAGGCCCTCAAGGCCGGCAACGACGATATTCAGATGCGCTCCGATTGGCTGATCCCGCTGTGCACCGGCGAGGAGCGGCTCAAGGGACGTGACGGCAAGAAGCTGCATCCGACGCAAAAGCCCGAAGCTCTGCTGGCGCGCGTGATTCTCGCAGCGTCGCGGCCGGACGATCTCGTGCTCGATCCGTTTTGCGGCACCGGCACGACGGGCGCCGTAGCACGGCGATTGCGCCGGCGCTTCGTCGGTGTCGAGCGCGATGCGGCTTATGCTGCTGCTGCCGAGGCGCGCATCGCCGCCGCGGAATCTTTGCCCGAGCCGGCGCTCGCCACGTTCATGACGGCGCGCGAGGCGCCGCGCGTGCCGTTCGCGGCGCTGATCGAACGCGGGTTGGTCTCGCCCGGCATCAAGCTCGTTGACTCCAAAAGACGGCACCGCGCGCTGGTCCGCGCCGACGGCGCCATCTCGCTCGGCGAGACCGTCGGCTCGATCCATCGTATCGGCGCGCTGGCGCAAGGCCTCGACGCCTGCAACGGCTGGACCTTCTGGCACATCGAAACGCCGCAGGGCCTGACCGTGATCGATGCGTTGCGTGCGAAGGTGCGCTCGGAGATGGGCGCGGGTTAGCCAGTGATTGATAGCGCATGGCAATCGGTCGCTGCGGATCACAGATGCAAAAGTGGTGCGAACGTCTTGATCAGATGCGGACTGGCGATGGCCGGCCGGTTCCGGCGCGGATAAAGATCAAGATTGAACGCGAATGGAAGCGGCTCAAGGTGGTCGCTGAGCAGGTGCGAGAGGTCGAAGCCGAACGCGACCGATTGCTTACAGGCAGCGAACCGACTGGTGATCTATGCGCCGAGAAGATGCGGCGGCTGGTCAAGCTACACGGCATCGGCCCCAAGTTTGCATGTGCAACGCTTATTGCGACACGGACACTGCGCCGCCAAAGCCGGCGCCAATCAGGAGAATCAACAACAGCCGCAAATGGTCAGGCTGGCACGACGTATGGGAACTTCTCGTGCCGTTGATTCTTCGCGACGGACGGCGTCAATCCTGAGGGCACGGCCCTGCCGGTGACGAGGGAAAGCATGACTTCCGGTGCGTTGTCGGCCATCGTCCGGCCGTTGCGGGTAGCGAAGCCGTATGTCGCAGGCGTCCCCACCACGTAAGGGAGGACGTCGGGGAATAATTCCCGAGCCACGGTCTGACCGTAGCCATGGGGGTCGCCTGAGGTTCCGCTGGCCGCGACAACGGCGGCAATGTGCTCAGCGATATGTGCGCCCTCCTGAGCAAAATCTTGGGACGGGTGCCTTGTGTCGGCAGGAATTGAGAAGTGGGTGTCGTCCGGCCAGAAGATCGGCCACATCATGGGGTGCCCCCCGCGGTTGATCTGCCGCCAGCCTCCCGCGTCCGTAGCGAGCTTCGTGGCGCACCAGACGCCAATGCGGGCGCCGGGCTTTAGCTGAGGATGCTGGTGGGGGACCTCCAGCACGATCGATTCGACAGTCGTGCCAGCGAAACTATTCTTCGCATCCGCCGGGTGCCAACCCGACAGGTCCACCGCGGTCCCGTCTTTTACTGGGCCGTTGACCTTCGCGAGTAGCGACAGGTCGATGTAGAACGAGTTGGCAATGCGTCCTGCCCATAACCGGGTGCCTCCCGCGCTGGCTGTCTCGCCCGTTCGGCCTTGAAGCACGAGGTCGCCGGTTGCGGAGTCCTCGCGCGCATCCTTGCCAGTGAGAGCGTACAATTTCATGGCCTGTCGTCCCTGTGAGTCCGGTTCGTCGAAGGACACGCGGTACGTCAGGGTCTCGAAATCAGCTCCGTCGAAGTGCACCTTGAATTCATAGCGTGCCTCATGGTGGAAACCTGATTTTACATGGACCCCGGTGATGTTCGAGTTGACGTCCATGATGAACACTGTGCTGGCGTCGCCCGAGAAGACGTAAAGGTCGTCAATATAAAGTTGGCCATTTTGGGCTGCGAGTGGCGTGTCGAGGTGATGAGACATAGCAATACTTCCTTGCTTTGGGTGTTGCGGTAGGTCATCTGCGCGCGACGCCGACAGAGTTAATGCCGACAGGGCAGTACCAAGTCCTGCCTTCATAGCAACGCGGCGTGTCACGTTCGTCGGAGTTTGCGTTGTCATGCTCCACTCCTTGATTTCAGAAATTGCCTTTTTGAGGCTTCTGCAAACTGCGCTATCTGTTGCTGTCCAAATTTAGCTCGCACTTAAAGGCCGGACATCCCCGGCGGGCGCGAAACACTAGCTATTATCTCACGCGACACTGTCTCAATCCATATGGTGTTCGGACCAAAAACGTGGGCAAAGTCCCACTGAACTGAACACCGGACTCGCCACGTCCGCCTTGGGTCATCCGCGACGCTGCTGGGAAAGCTGCAGATGCTTTTTCGTCCGCAGCTCCCCGAAACCGGACATCGAATCGACGCACTGGTTTCTGCAGCGATGGGCCACAACGGACTCATGCACCGCAGCAAATATTAGGTCATCCTGCTCGGCACGTCAGGATTTACTGCTCCCTTTGGACTTGAACGGGAGTGCCGTGGTTGTCGGGGGTGCCGGGAAGGATCACCAGGTAGCGACGCGGGATCTTGTCCTCGCCGCGCACCAGCTGGCGGATTGGTCCGATCGCATTGACAACTGCTGCGCCCGCAGGGTTCGTCATGAAGCCTTGCAGCGATTCTACAACTCCGGCGCCCGATGGCTCACTGGCAAGCGCAAGCACATATGGTTTTCCTGGCTCGAGACCAGTGACCGCGGCCTCCAGCACTTGCACCAACCCCTGGTCGGACAGTGAAACGCTAGTGGGGGCTTTTTCCTCCTTCTTTGCTCCCGGAGGCGCGAGCCACAGCTCCGCCGATTGGCCGGCTACGCCGAGCGGCTGCAAGTTGTTGGTTCCGAGATTTTCGGGGGCGACCATCATCCTGGTCATTGCCGAGTTGAGGGCGCCGCTCATGGCGGGTACGGCATCGGGCACGTAGACGAGGGCTTGCGGAGCTTGGCCGACCGGACTCGTCGCGATCACTTCGTTCTTCAGGGTATCGATAGCGGCTACTTTGTCTTCGTTCTCAAGGCCAACATAGACCCGCGTGCCATCCCCGGATGGCCAGATGCCGTGCGGTAACTTGCCCGTCGGAATGGTCGCTACCTGCGCGAAATTATCAGTGCGAAACACTTTAACTTCATTGAGCCCGCCGATGGTGACGTAGGCAAACATGCCGTTGGCATTGCGCACGATATTAACGTGGTTGGTGATCGGACCGGTGTCCAAGGTCTTCAAGAGTGCGAACGGGGGTTGCCCATCGAACACTTGGGTCTTGCCGGTGTCTTTCAGGGTAAACCAAACCTGCTTGCTGTCCGGAGTTGCTGCGATGTTGGGACAGAACGGGCTCGCTTGCGGAACCCTGCCGACAATTCTGTGATCGGCGACGGTGATGACTTCGGTCTCCGGTGTAAACGAGGAGCAGACGTAGCCGTATTTGCCGTCGGGCGAGAAAATCGTCATACCCGGACCGTTGGGAACGGTGATCCGCGTCTTCTCCTCGTAAGTCGTGCCGTCGAGTACAGAAACGTAGTTCTCGCCGCGTACGACGACCCACACTTCCTTACCGTCCATCGTAAAGAACGCTTCGTGTGGGGAGCGGCCGACATACGTCACATGTTTCACACTGTTGGTCGCAGTATCGATGAAGTTCACGGCATTCGAACCGATTGCGACAACAGCGATGGTGCGATGATCGGGCGAAAATCCCATGCCGTGCACCAACAACTGGCCCTTGTAGAGCGGGCTGAGATTGGCAGGTAGCGGATCACCGAGGCGGATGGTGCCAATGAGCTTGTTGTCCACGGGATCGGTGACAGAGACAGTGTTCGAGTACTGCTCGGCGGAGTAGACGCGATCTTGATGGCTGATAGGAATGTCGGGATCGGAAGCGGCCGCCGGAGCTTGACCCGCGAGGGCACAGCGTGCACCGACGAGAGCTGTTGCGAGCATCAGAACAACCAGTATTGAGCCGCGTTTCATATCACCGCTCCTTTACCAGATATGTTGCATTACTGGATTTCGAATCGTTCGTTGCCGCTGGCGGCATCTGATCGGGCGATGGCATTGAAGGCGGCAGGGGTTGGCCGAGCGCCAATCGCATTGCACCGATCTCTTGCAGCTGGGTGACGATGATTTCCTGGGCCATGCGTCGGAGTGGCTCATTGTGTCCATAGCGCAACTCGGCCTGCGCCATGTCGATGGCACCCTGATGATGCGCCACCATCATGGCGACGAAGTCGCGGTCGACGTCACCCGACGGATAAATCCCCATGTCGACCATCATTTTCGACATGGCGCTGACGTTCTCCGTCAGGAATGGCATTTCGGCGCGCGAAGCGTCGCGGAAATGCGCTGCGCAGATCGCTGTGATGTAATCGGCGAGTGATTGCGATTTCTCTGAGCACGCCACGAGCAATGTCACAGCAGCAAGGAAAGTGCCGGCAACCACTGCCATCTTCGAGCCAACGAACGATCGAAAAGCGTGCGACATGGGCCGAGACTCCATTCACGTACGGTGAGACGATCTCTCGCAAAATCGAGCTTATGATCTGCCCGCACCGCAATAAACGCGGTGCAGAGTCGGAACGATTTACTCGATCAAACCGTCAGCCTGTTTACCGCTTCGGATACGCCGTGAACATGTAATCTTGCGCCGCCACCGTCGAATGGCACGCGTAACCGCATTTGGCGCCGCTTGGCGAAAGATCGGAGGGTTTAAATGTATCGGATGCTGCATCATAAGCAAACTCGGCGTATGCCCATCCGTGGGTGTCCGGGAATCTCTGGGTATCCTTTTCGATTAGGTCGCTTCAGCATGGCCTCTCGGAGTACGGGCGCAGCAATCTCAGCCATTGATCGGATATATCAGCAGCCGGTCGGCGCAGTCTGACGACCCCTTCGTGGCGGCATTTCGCGCCGGGCTCGGCGAAATCGGCGGCCCGGCCGGCAGCGCGAAGATCGAATTTCGTTGGGCCGATAACCAACCGGGCCGCATTGAGGCATTGGCGAGCGATCTCATTCAGCTCAAACCGTCCGCGATCCTCTGCGGCGGAGGGGCAGGGACTGCGCTGATCGCCAAGAGACTTACGCCAACTATCCCGATCGTGTTCGTCAATGGCGCCGATCCGGTGAAGGTGGGTCTGGTCCACAGCATGAGTCATCCCGAGGCCAACGTCACGGGTGTGAATTTTTTGGCAACCCAGATCGTTACGAAACGGTTGGAATTGCTGCTGGCATTTGTTCCAAATGCGAAATCAATTGCCGTTCTGGTCAATCCGAAAAATCCGGACTCTGCGTCCATGGCGCAAGACATTGAACCTGCGGAACGTTCATTCAAGATTTCGCTGCAGACCTACAAAGTCTCCACCGACGGTGAGGTGGACGACGCAATTTTCAAATTAGAAGAGAAGCATCCCGATGCATTGCTGATCGGCGGCGACGCATTCTTCGTTGCCCAGCGCCAGAAGCTGGCCGCATTCTGCCTGCGCCAGTCGCTACCCGCGATTTTCGACACACGGGAATTCGCCGCGGACGGCGGCTTGATGAGCTACGGCACGAGCCAGACGAGCGCCTATCGGGAAGCTGGAGAATATGTCGGCCATATCATCGAGGGCGCAAAGCCGAGTGAATTGCCAGTCCTACAGTCGACGCGGTTCGAGCTCGTCATAAATCGCGCGACCGCAAAGGCCCTAAAGCTGAAAATTCCCGACAGGTTGACGGCGCTCGCGGACGAGATCATCGAATAACGACGACCACTTCTCCTTTTGATGTGATGGACGACGCCCGCCCCCGGCAACGAGGTCCCGATAGGGTGATCGTTGTCAACGAATCACATCAGGAGCGACCCCATGCAAGTTACAACGATTGGTTTGGATATCGCCAAGAATGTGTTCCAGGTTCACGGCATCGATGCGGCGGAGAAGATCGTCGTTCGGAAGCAACTTCGGCGCAGTCAGGTGCTGGCGTTTTTCAAAGCGCTACCTCGTTGCCTTGTCGGCATGGAAGCCTGCGCGACATCCCACTATTGGGCACGTGAATTTACGAAGCTTGGCCACCAGGTGCGGCTGATGCCGGCGAGGGACGTGAAGGCCTACGTCAAGCGTAACAAGAACGACGCCGCCGACGCCGAGGCGATCTGCGAGGCGGTACGGCGGCCGACCATGCGTTTTGTTCAGATCAAATCTGTCGAGCAGCAGGGGCGGTTGATGCTGCATCGCGCGCGCGACCTTTTGATGCGACAGCGGACCCAACTGATCAATGCTTTGCGGGCGCATTTGGCTGAGCTCGGCATTGTAGCTGCGCAAGGGCGCGAAGGGGTCAAGGAGTTGCTGAAGATCATTGCGAGCGACGAGGATGCGCGATTGCCGGTGGATGGTCACGCGAGCCTGGTCGTGTTGGCGGCGGGGCTTCAGGCACTGCAGACGATGATTGGATCGATCGAGAGGCGGATCATTACGCAGCATCGCGTGGACGAAGCAAGTAAGCGGCTCAGGAGCATCCCAGGGATTGGCATTGTGGGTGCGACGGCCATCGCCGCCACCGTTTCGGACCCGAAGGTTTTTCGATCGGGTCGTGACTTTGCGGCCTGGATCGGGATCGTACCGCGGCAAGATTCGACCGGTGGCAAACAGAAGCTTGGGCCGATCTCGAAACGAGGCGACCAATATCTGAGACGCATTCTGGTGGTCGGAGCCCATGCGGTGTTGAAGCGGGCGCGCCACCAACCGGAGAAGTATCCGTGGATCACACAGCTTCTCGCCCGCAAACCGTTCAGGGTCGTGGCGGTGGCGGTGGCCAACAAGATGGCGCGCGTCGCCTGGGCGTTGCTGGCCAAGGGCGGCACCTATCGGGCGCCTGCGCTTGCGGCAGCGGCGTAAGGAGTCTCCGAGAAAGGGTAAGTTTGCGTCCGTGCGTTCACGAACTGCAGGGGTGATGACGACGTTGATGCGAAACGGTCGAGACCGTCGATCGGGAAAACCCGTGATGGGCCACGCGATACTTGAGCGCGCGCTTTTGGTTGGGACCCGATCAGCGGATCACATCAGGGCCAGCGGCCATAGCGGCTGCATCGCAACAGAGGTAATCCTCCAAGCGAAAAAAGGCCGGATACATGGCTGCACCCGAACGCTTCGCTGATAGTCAGATTCCTCTTGCACCGCGGGCGCCGTCCATACATGGCCCATCTCGACCGGCCGCCTTTTTCGAGCCGACCGTCGCTAACGGGGCATTGCGAACATGGCTGGACTTGCAGCTTGCCCCGCCCAATCGCGAATGACCGATGGCGATGAAAAAGTAAGTCTTTCGTTTGGCGTTATGCTGTTTGGGCAGTTTTAATCCGGCTGAGACGAGCCGGCTGTTGGTTTTGAGCCACTTGATTGGCGGCGTCTTCGACGCGGACGCGACTGATGCAATGGTGCGCGATCTCAGGTAAAGAATGCGCGCCGCCGGGCGGGAGGTGGCCCGAGCATTCGGAGCGCCAAGGTTTTGAGATTTTGTACGGTAGCGGCGAGAAGGAACTCGTCGCGTGCGCCGGAGAGACCTCGCAGCCGCATGCGCTCGAAGCCGTGATGAATCTTCAAGTGGGCAAAGCGCATCTCGACGCGTTTGCGCTGGTCGCGCGACTTGAGGAATGCCTTTGTGCGCATCAGCCGGCGTGTCACGTCGCGGGCATATTCATGAACATCACGGGGAATTTGCCGCGATGGGCCCTTAGGACAACACTGCATCTTGAGGGCACAGACATCGCAATCGTACTTGGATGCAAGATAGCGAAGCGTTTTGCGTTCGTGCACCCTGCCGGAGGTGTGCAGCACCTTACCGTTCGGACAGATGTAAACACCCCGCCGCCGGTCCCAGCGAAAGTCACTGCGCGATAATGTGCCATCGTCGCGCTCGCTGGCGTCGCGGACTGGGATGTGCGGTGCAATCCTGCGGCTAACCAGCCAGCCCAGGAAGCGGCCAGTTCCATAAGCCGTATCGGCCGCAAGCCGCTTCGGCTTGAGGCCCAAGCGCTGCTCGGTGCGATCGAGCATTGTTTTTGTTGACTCAACCTCGTCATAGGTGCGCGCCGGCGTTGGCTCAACGTCAACAATGATCGCGTTCGCGATGTCGATGAGATAATTGAGCCCATAGCCAAACTGCACCCGCTCGTTGGCCTTGGCGGTCCAGGCCGAGCAAGGATCGCTCGGTGATATCAGCTTCGGCGGCTTGCGGTCGGGATTAGGCTCGGTCTCGGCTTCGAGCGCTGCGAGATATTCCTTGACGGCGCGCGTCTGACGTTCGGGTTCGGCCCACGCGATCTCGTCCGGTGCCTTGCCGTGATAGCGGCTCGCACTGGCCTCCATCACACTGGCATCGACCGCAAACCCCTCGCCCTTGACCAGGCCAGCATCCATGCAGGCGCGCACCACAGCCTCAAAGACCCGCCGCAGGATGTCGCTGTCACGGAAGCGGCCATGGCGATTGACTGAGAACGTCGAGTGATCAGGCACCTTGTCGTCGAGATCGAGCCGGCAAAACCACCGGTAGGCAAGGTGAAGTTCGAGTTCTTCGCACAACCGCCTCTCGAAGCGGTTGCCGTAGCAATAGCCGACAATCAGCATCCGGATCATCAGTTCGGGATCAATCGAAGGCCGGCCAATGTCGCTATAGAACGCCGCCAGCTTCTCGCGAAGTTCAATCAGTATCTGTGTCACCACCGGATTGATCCGGCGTAAAAGATGGCCCGCTGGAATGCGCCGTTCAAGATTGAACAGATAAAACAACTGGCTCTGATCGCCCGTCTGTCGACCCATCATGGCAAACCTCCGCGGCCGAATCCCTCCAGCACACGGAATCACTGTTCGCCGAAAACCACGAGACCTTTTTCAACAACATCGGTCATCTGCGCCACGACAGTTGCCTGGTGCAACCATCTGCATATCCGTTGTGCCACCAACAGCGACCACAAATCCAAACCACCGCGATGTGCAGCAATGGGCCATGTATGGACGGCGCCCGCGGTGCAAGAGGAATCTGACTATCAGCGAAGCGTTCGGGTGCAGCCATGTATCCGGCCTTTTTTCGCTTGGAGGATTACCTCTGTTGCGATGCAGCCGCTATGGCCGCTGGCCCTGATGTGATCCGCTGATCGGGTCCCAACCAAAAGCGCGCGCTCAAGTATCGCGTGGCCCATCACGGGTTTTCCCGATCGACGGTCTCGACCGTTTCGCATCAACGTCGTCATCACCCCTGCAGTTCGTGAACGCACGGACGCAAACTTACCCTGTTCTCGTGGAACTCCTTACGCCGCTGCCGCAAGCGCAGGCGCCCGATAGGTGCCGCCCTTGGCCAGCAACGCCCAGGCGACGCGCGCCATCTTGTTGGCCACCGCCACCGCCACGACCCTGAACGGTTTGCGGGCGAGAAGCTGTGTGATCCACGGATACTTCTCCGGTTGGTGGCGCGCCCGCTTCAACACCGCATGGGCTCCGACCACCAGAATGCGTCTCAGATATTGGTCGCCTCGTTTCGAGATCGGCCCAAGCTTCTGTTTGCCACCGGTCGAATCTTGCCGCGGTACGATCCCGATCCAGGCCGCAAAGTCACGACCCGATCGAAAAACCTTCGGGTCCGAAACGGTGGCGGCGATGGCCGTCGCACCCACAATGCCAATCCCTGGGATGCTCCTGAGCCGCTTACTTGCTTCGTCCACGCGATGCTGCGTAATGATCCGCCTCTCGATCGATCCAATCATCGTCTGCAGTGCCTGAAGCCCCGCCGCCAACACGACCAGGCTCGCGTGACCATCCACCGGCAATCGCGCATCCTCGTCGCTCGCAATGATCTTCAGCAACTCCTTGACCCCTTCGCGCCCTTGCGCAGCTACAATGCCGAGCTCAGCCAAATGCGCCCGCAAAGCATTGATCAGTTGGGTCCGCTGTCGCATCAAAAGGTCGCGCGCGCGATGCAGCATCAACCGCCCCTGCTGCTCGACAGATTTGATCTGAACAAAACGCATGGTCGGCCGCCGTACCGCCTCGCAGATCGCCTCGGCGTCGGCGGCGTCGTTCTTGTTACGCTTGACGTAGGCCTTCACGTCCCTCGCCGGCATCAGCCGCACCTGGTGGCCAAGCTTCGTAAATTCACGTGCCCAATAGTGGGATGTCGCGCAGGCTTCCATGCCGACAAGGCAACGAGGTAGCGCTTTGAAAAACGCCAGCACCTGACTGCGCCGAAGTTGCTTCCGAACGACGATCTTCTCCGCCGCATCGATGCCGTGAACCTGGAACACATTCTTGGCGATATCCAAACCAATCGTTGTAACTTGCATGGGGTCGCTCCTGATGTGATTCGTTGACAACGATCACCCTATCGGGACCTCGTTGCCGGGGGCGGGCGTCGTCCATCACATCAAAACCGGCTGTGAGCATAAACAGCAAATAGCGTAGCTACTCGATCACCTCGTCGGCGGTGGCGAGCAAGGATGGGGGCACCGTGAGGCCAAGAGCCCTTGCGGTCTTGAGGTTTATGACGAACTCAAATGTGCTTTCCTGCTGGACCGGCAGATCAGCCGGCTTGGTGCCCTTGAGGATTTTCCCGGCGTAGCCTCCGATCACCCGATATGCGTTTCTCGCATTCGTCCCATAGCTCACGAGGCCCCCGGCGACAGCGAACTCTCGAAAGGGATAAATTGCAGGAATAGCAAATCGGCCCGCGAGCGCCACGAGCTGCTCGGCCCGGCTGTTGAAAAACGGGTCGGCGCCAATAAAGAGTCCAGCGACCTGCAATTTTGCCATGGCCTCAAATGCCGGTTCGAATTCGCTCTCCGCACTGGCGTTCAAGATGTGAATCTCTTGCTTCAACACGCGAGCCGCCGTTTGCACATCTGCAACTTCTCCCGCAGTCGTCGTTGCCGCAGGATTAACCAGCATCGCGAAGGCGCGGGCTTTCGGGACAAGCTCGTCCAGCAATTCAATCCGCTTGGCGCCAAGCAGAGACGCCATCACGCTGACGCCCGTAACATTCCCGCCTGGATGGCTCAAACTTGCGACAATGCCAGTCTCAACCGGATCACCACCACCGACGAAGACAATCGGCGTTGTCCCTGTCGCCGACTTGGCCGCTTTGGCTGCAATGAGGCCGCCGCCCGCGACGATGACGTTCGCGGACCGGTGGACAAGTTCAGTCGCCAAGCCTGGCAACAGCCGGTAATCCCCATTGGCCCACCGAAAATCAATCGCTACATTTTTGTCAATCACGAAGCCTTCCTCGCCAAGACCCTGGCGAAAGGCGGAGACAAATTCGACCGAATCTTCCGACGATCTGCTGCTGAGAAAGCCAATCATCGGCATGCGGGGCTCAAGCGCGCGCGCCACAGGCGGTCGCATCGTGGCCAAGCCAAGCGATAGAATAAACGTTCGTCGTCTCATGTGCAGATGCCCCGTCAAAGAAGCCTAGCATTGACGCATGGTTTGTGCATCACAGCAAAACTGCAATGAACATGTCTGAAAGGAGTTATTCGCGACCGAGGTGACCCCAATGGAATGTCTGCAATTGCCAAAAACCGACATCGCAGATCAACAAAAAGCCAGGGGTGAGCGATTGGCGGCTTGAGAAGCCAGCGTTCATATAATACCAGCGGCGATAATTGCTGACCTGTCATGCTCCGCCAACGGGTCCGGCCCGAAGTGGCCGGCCCGATGACAAGCTCCGGCGGAGCATCCAGTACTCACAGCGTTCAATGTAGCTCAATAATTACTGGATCATCCGCCTGCGCGGATGAAGACAAAATAATGAGTCGGTGGCTAACGCCGCTGGTATAAGTCCAGTTTATCCCGAAAGCGACCAGCAGAGACCACAGCGTAGCATGTCGGGAAGGGCCAATAGGCCGACATAAAGCGGTCTATTCGGTCACCTCGTCGGCGCGGCACTAAGGCTCAACCGTCGGCGAGGCACGACCTTCCTAAAATGAATGAGCAAATTCGCAGACATCACCGCTGCACAATGACCGTCGCGCCAATCTTGGTACGATTATACAGATCGATGGCGTCGTCGTTAGACATGCGAATGCAGCCCGAAGACACGCCGCCGCCAAGCTTCCAAGGCTCGTTTGTGCCGTGGATGCGGTATTCCGTATCACCCAGATAGAGTGCGCGCGCACCTAACGGATTATCCGGGCCCCCTGCCATGTGACGGGGCAGACTTGGGAACCGCTTCAGTTCACCTGGTGTGGGCGTCCAGTCCGGCCATTCGCGTTTGGCGCTAACTGTGCTGACGCCCGACCAGGCATAGCCCTCCATTCCAACAGCAATGCCGTAGCGAACTGCCTTGCCGCCACCGAGCACGTAGTAGAGTCGCCGTTGGCTGGTGTTGACGACGATGGTCCCTCCGGCGCGCGTGGTGGGATAATCCACGACTTCGCGCGGAATGACGCCGTAAAGTATGCCAAACGGGGTCTGAAACGACCACACTTGGCCGGATGTCGGCGAACCAGCCGGCGCACTATTCGCCCCACAGATGCCAACCAATGTACTGGCGATCACGATGGAGAGCAGACAAATCTTTCTCACCACGCTTCAACTCCGTGCATGTAAGGCAAAGGCCCAGAGGACCGCCGAGGATCATAACAGGCGACCTTCCCAGCAGGTGTGACCGCTGCGCCACAGTACAAGAAAACCGGGGACCAGGGACCTGATGACCAAGAAGTTCCAACACGTCTGTTAATGGGGTCATTCGCTACAGATTGCTGCATGCTGAAAATTGCTGGATGTCCGCTTCGCCACTCAAAAGCTACCGTCGGACATCAAAACGTGATCTGTCCTTACGGGCCAATAAGAGACCAACGGCAGTGCAGCAAAAAACCCGCTATTCAATCACCTCGCCGGCTTCGGCGAGCAGCCTCGGTGGCACTGTCAGTCCGAGCGCCTTCGCAGTCTTCAAATTAATAATCAAGTCGAATTTAGTCGGCGCCTGCACTGGCAGGTCAGACGCTTTTTCGCCCTTCAAGATGCGATCAACGTAGGATGCTGCGCGGCGGAAAATATCGGCGAAATCGGTCGAGTAGCACATCAGTCCACCGTCAGTCACCCACTCGCGGGTTGCGTAGACGGCAGGCAAACGGTGACTTGCTGCAAGCGCGATGATTATCTGACGATTTTGAGCTGTCAGCGCGTCAGGTGGCAAGATTAGGCCACCGTTCGCTGCACTCGAGAACTCAGTTATCTTTCGTTGAATATCCGCCGCATCGCGCACGATGATTTCAACCGCTTCAATCGTGAGCGATTGCGCCGCCGTGTTGACCGTCGCAAAGTCCTTACGCCATGAGGTGTTCCCTCCATGCACTACGGCTACCCGAACCACTTGCGGAGCGACGTCCTTTAGGAGTTGCGGATATTTCGCATTGATTGTCGTTTCAAATATCTGGAAAACGGTGACATTGCCGCCAGGCCGTGCATAGCTTTGGACGAGCCCTGCACTCACTGGATCGCCACTTGTCGCGCCTACGATTGGAATGGTGCGAGTTTGTCGGTGTAGTGCTACCGCCGCTGAATGCGGACAGGCAAAGATAACGTCCGGCGATAAGGCGATGAGTGCCGCCACATCCGCCGACGGGTCAGTATCGGGATTTATCCATCGCGTATCGATCAATACGTTTCGGCCATTAGTCCACCCGAGTTCCTGGAGTGTCGTTAGGAAAGCTGCCAAAGTGGCGTTCCACTGAGGATCGTTTCGGGCAAATCCCATGAGCACGCGCGGCCGCAATTCTCGCCGCCGGCGAAGCCGACGCCGTCAGCTTCGGCAAGCTCTTCATCGCCAATCCGGACCTGCCGCGCCGGGATCGCGCTGAACGCCCCGCTCAACCGCTGGAATTCGGCGACCTTCTACACGCAGGGGGAGGA
>CAVXAK010000015.1:0-260988 GCA_963759705.1 uncultured Alphaproteobacteria bacterium | reverse complement strand
TGATGGAAAGAGGCACGCAGCCGCCCGGCGTCGATCTCGCCCATCAGCGCGTTCGCTCGGCCTCCGTCATCCTGCCGCCGGACCAGCCGTTCAAGGATGCCGCCAAGGAAGCGCTCACCGTGCGGCGCGGCATGGAGCCGGCGACGGTGTGATCCCTAGACTCTTATCCGGACGCGGCGCACCCGCGTCCGGAAGAGGTGCTCGATCAAAGCGCGGAATTGAACAACTCCGGCCGGCGGAGCCGCAGCGTTTGCAGCACCAGCAGCGTCTTGAGGTCTGCGAGTACGCCGCTCTCCGCCATCCGCACCAATTCGGGGAAGGCCGATCTCGGTCGCAATCGTCTCCTCATGCTCGCTGGCGATACCGCCTCGGATTTCCGGCCTCGGCTCGCCCGAATAGGTCGCCAAGTACAGATGCATGCGCTCGGTCGAGAGACCGGGCATCGTCCATGCGGTGAAGACACGTTCGAGCGAATTGAGTTTTAGCTGCGCCTCTTCCATCGACTTGCGGCGGACCGACGCATCGGTCTCCTCGTCTTCCAGAATTCCGGCTATGGCCTCGAATAGTCCCTGCCGGTGGCCGGCCAACAGCAGCGGAGCGCGCAATTGCCGCACCAGCACGGCCGTCTTGCGTTGTGGATTGTAAGGCAGGACGCACACGGCCTCGCCGTGATCCTCGACCTCGCGCCGGATCACGCGCCCGTCAGACAGTCGGATCGTCGCGATGAGTAGCCTCGTCCAGCCCGCATACGCCGTATGCGTCTGGAGGATTTCATCCAGTTGCGCTGCTGCCGCCGCGGGTTCTTTTTCGTTCGTCATATCGCGACCAGGGATCGGCTATCGACTACGAGGATCAGGGGAAAAGATTGACGAGGCCCAAGATGAAGAACACGCACGCTCACCGCATCGCGAAGAACGGGTCCGCCGCGGGCAGCGCCTGCGCCGACTGGCGCAGCGGACTTTTCATCACCATCGGTGCTCTCAGAGCGTTATCGTTTGTTTTGTTGCCGCCGGGTACCGGGAACGCATAGCCGATGATGGCCTTGGTAATCCAGCGGTCGGAGCCGGACGTGAGGCCATAGCCGACTCCCAGTTCGACATCAAACACCCCCGCCTTGAAATCGGTCACCGCGAACAGTTGGTGTTGCTGCTCCTGAAACGGCAGGAAGTCTCCGATCTGGCCGAAGTCCGAATAATACTCGAGCCCGATGTAGCGAAATCCTGACCTAGATTGCGCGCAAGCCGCGCCGCTGGGGCGAAATCGGCCTCGCCCAAAGCGCCAAAACCTATTCCGACGATGGGGTTGACGATGATTTCCCAGTCGCTGTTGCGAACGCCAACAATGGGGCGAATCTCAAGCCCATAACGGGTTTGCGAAAACGGCGGCGTCTCGTAGCTGAATTCGAAATCGACGCCGTAGAAGAAACTCCGCTCCGCGGCATGCGGCGAAACGAAGAGAGTGCGGATCTGGCCGCATCGGACAGGAACGCGTCACTGCCGCTCACGGCAAAGGGCAAATAGAAGCCGAGTTCCCACCAATCTGTCATGCCGTAGGCAAATTCCGGGGTGCCGTTGAGGCTATGGTTGGGAACGAGCCCGCCCGGATAATCGGGCTCCGTGCGGCCATCGAGCGTGTAATTGAGATGTTGCTGAATAGTCCACTGTCCGATTTCGGCAATTTCGGCGTTGTAGACTTGGATTTCGTCGGTGGCTCGGGCCGCCGTTAAGTGACACACCAGCGCCAGCACGCCGAACACGATGCATAGCGGTTTGAGCCAAACCCGCCTCGACTCAGCCAAAACTCCCAGCCGAGGTGCGGCAGTCGTTCCGTCATAGTCCTGCATGGCTGGAACCGTGATGTTTAGCCGCGATGACCTTGATGTAAGTCAAGGCCTTCGGACGGGCGAACGTCAAGATGCGATGGCTATTTTCAATCACGTGAGGGCTGCCATGCCGGATACCCCCGACCTATCGATCTCCCCGGAGAAGCTCGGTTTCATCATCGCCAAGGCGCGCGAATTCGACGTCAAGGACGTTGTCACCGACCCCGACGACTCGTCCAATCCGACGGACGACGGGATGTTGTCGGTCCTCGAGGACCACCCCGACGACCCTGTGGTCAAAGAACTCGTCGGCTTCATCCGCGCCATGACCGAAGACGAACAGATTGACCTCGTGGCGCTGACGTGGCTCGGCCGGGGCGACGGCACGGCCGACGATTGGGACGAGTTACGCGCGGAAGCCGCCCGTGCTCACAACAAGCGCACGGCATCCTACCTTCTCGGAATGCCGCTGCTGCCCAATCATCTGGAAGATGGCCTCGCACAGCTCGGCATCGAAGCCGAGGAATAAGCCGAGTGACGTCGGAGTGGCCGCTTTCTGTGTTCAGCGCGTGACGAGCGCGACGCCCACGGCAACAAAGGCGGCCGCGATACCCTTTTGGGTCAATTCGCGACCCGACAACGTCTCACGGCCCAGGCCAGGACAGCACAAGCTCAGCACCACGCCGAACGCGAACACGAACAACGTCGTGGTGCTGCCGATCGCTTGTACGATGCTCAACGGGGCGAACATCAGCGCGTAGCGGTTTCCCAGTCCGCCGCCCAGATTGATGAGTTCGTTCGAGCCGTTGATCGTCAAGAGCGCCGCCGTATTCGCGCGCAGCATCGCCGCAAATTGCCGACGGTACGACGTGATCAGCAGCAGCGCGGCGCCGAAGATCGCTTCGCCAACGAACATCCAGAACGTTGTCGTCCAGAACTCGACCTCAAGCGCGAAGACCTTGAAGATGAGGCCGCTCAACGCCAGCACAAATCCGCAAGCCAGCATCAGCATCGCTAGCCGCGCCTTGAAGCGCCCGATGCTCTGGCCGAAACGGATCGAGACAATCAGCGCGCCGACGACAATCAGCGCACCGCCCGCCAATTGCCGGCCCGATAGTGTTTCGCCGAGCACCAAATAGGCCAGCACATAGCCGAACAGCGGCGCCGCTTGAAAGAACGGCGCCACCACCGAGGCCTCCTCGGATTGCAGGGCCTGCAGGTAGAGCAGCATCCCGCCCATGTAGAGGATGCCCGCGGTGATGATGAGGGCAATGCTTCCAAGGTCCGGACGCGTGACCGCCGGATCGTAGAACCAGATGAACGGCAGGAGCACCACGCCGACGAACGCCGTGAACAGCAGCAGCACAGCGACGTCGCTTTGCTTGAAGTACCGCTCGACCAGATACTTGTCCAAGTGCGTCGAGATCGCCCAGAGGACCGGGCCCGAGAACGCAAAGAGGACCCAGGACAGTTCTTAATCTCCCGTTGCGCGCTGGCCGAGATTGTGGCTCGCCTGCCGCTCCGACGGCGGGTCGATGTGCAGGTCAATGACGCAAACGCCGCCTTTCTTCAGCACGTCGACGCCCTTCTCGATGGCCGCCTTGACGTCGGACGCCTTCGTCACCGGGCCGATGCCGACGGCGCCCTGCGCCTCCGCGAGCTTGGCGATGTCCGGCTCCGGATCCTGCATACGCAATCCGATCCAGCGGTTTTTCACCTCGCGTCCGCGGGTGCGGGCTACGTTGTCCTGGTGCAGTTCATCGTTGAAATAGGACCGATTGTTATTCACCAGGATCAGGAGCGGAATCCGTGATGGGCCGCGCTCCAGATCGCCGTCGCGCCCATACAAAAATCCCCGTCGCCGAGCATCGAGATCGCGTAACGGCCTTGGTCCTGCAAGGCGAGCGCCGAGCCGATCGACATGCCCGGACCTGATCCCAGACCGCCGCCGCCATCCTTGCCGAGATACGACATGCCGTTCTGCAACGGCCACAGATCGAACGGCCAGCCGCGGCCAAGCGTGCAGAACGTGACATTCTCCGGATCGTTGAACTGATCGCGCAGCGCCATCGCGACCTGCTCCATGCTGATCGCTGCGCCGTTTGCCGCTTTGGCTTTGGCCGGCACTTTCTCCTTCCAGGGCCCTTTGCGGCCCTTCGCCAGCCCGTCGAGCAGTTCGGCGACGACCACATCGGCGGTCGAGGCCATCGCCACGTCGACCGGCGGCAGTGCCTGGTACTCCATGTTGGCGCCGGTATGCAGGTTTTGATCAAGCGAGCAGGCAATGACCTTGGCCGCGACCGTGCCGACGTTCTTGGCCTGCCGCAGCGCGCCGCCGAGATCGACCCAGTCGAGCGCAAGGATCACGTCCGCTTCGCAGAGCAGCTCACGCGCGTCCTTGCCGAGCACGTTGAAGGGCGGACAGTAATGCGCCGGATGATCGGTCGGAAACGTGGCGCCCTGCTTGAGGTCGGTGACGACGCAGGCGCCGAGCCGCTCGGCGAGGTCGATCCGCGGCTGCCAGTATTGCGCATGGCGCGACGAGCGGCCGAACATGACCACCGGCCGTTTCGCTCCTTTCAGCAGCGCAACCGCGTCGTCGACCGATTCCTTCGAGGGGCGCGACGGTTGCGGCGGCTTGAAGCGCGTCACGTCAGGCCATTCCGGCTCCTTGTCGAGTTTCTGCTCCTGAAAACCGGCGTCGAGACAGATATAAACCGGCGCCGTCGGCGCGGCGCGGGTGAGAAGATTAGCGCGCGTCATCGACTCCACCAGCGCGTCGGGCGACGTCGGCTGATCGTCCCATTTGATGATCGAGCGAATATAGGCGCCCTGATCGCGTGAGGTATGAATCCAGTCGATCCAG
Organism: uncultured Alphaproteobacteria bacterium; assembly: GCA_963759705.1. Lineage (GTDB taxonomy): Bacteria > Pseudomonadota > Alphaproteobacteria > Rhizobiales > Xanthobacteraceae > BOG-931. The sequence goes on along the minus strand of CAVXAK010000015.1, from coordinate 256,300 downwards.
GGCCGCCGTTTCTCGGCGGCGACCGGGCCCGTCGCGCCAAGCACGAACATCGGCGCCCGATCGCACCAGGCGTTGAACAGGCTCATCATGCCGTGCAGCAGCCCGACATTGCTGTGAAGCACGCAGGCCATCGGCTCGCCGGTCGCCTTGGCATAACCGTGCGCGATCGAGACAGAATGGTCTTCGTGCAGGCACAGAACGATCCCAGGGTTTTCATTGCCGAGATGATTGACGAGGCTGTCGTGGAAGCCACGATAGCTCGCTCCCGGATTGAGGCTGATATAGCGGATGCCGAACCGCCGCAGCATTTGTGCTGCGATGTCGCTGCCCCAGGCCACGCGGTCGTCGGGCTTGCCTTCCAATTGATCAAGACGCATTCGTACTCTCTCCATCATCACGAAACGTTGTCACAGCGAGCCCCCGATTACTTCGTCGACCCAAGCCGCCGATAGGCGGCGACGATATCCGGCGTCGAGGCTGTCGCCAATTCTCGAATCATGGATTGCAGTCGCGCGCCATCCAGGGGCGCTCCGACCGGTTGCTCAGCCTTGAGCGCGTCGGCTTGATAGTCCTTGTCGGCTGCCATGGCGAGGAAAGCCTTGCGCAAGATGTCGACACGTTCGGCCGGAATACCAGCCGGCCCAACCAGCGGGAGGCCAAAATCCTCGGGGGCCTCGAGCAGCATCAGAAGCGGCCGCTGGCTTTCCGGCACAATGTCGCGCAGCACCGGCATGCCGGGATGCAGATGTCCGGTCTGTAAAATGGGACCCACGATTTTCTTGTCGAGCAAATCGTGGCGGCGCGCAAACAAATCTTCGACCGTCCAGAAGCCGTCGATCTCGCCCTGCTCGAGCGCAAGCAGGATCCGCGAGGTGGAAACATAGCCGGAGATCAGCTTGATCGGATAACCGTAGGCGGCAAGAAGCGCCGGCACCATGGCGGTCGGCGTCGTTGAGCCCAATGTGCCGAACGTCAACGGTTTTGGCGAAGACTTCAATGCGGCCAGGCTTTCGACGCCCGACGCAGTGCGGACAAACAGCGCCGAGTTCACTTGGCCGGGGCTGCCGATATAGGTGAGTTTGTCGACGTCGAAGGAAACGCCAGATCCCTTCAACGCGCCTTCCACGTACCAGGATCGGCCCGGCACGGCGAGCGTCAGGCCGTCGGCGGCGACGCGCTTGTCGACGTAATTCATCGCGACGATGCCGGCGGCGCCCTCCATGTTCTGCACGACGACGCTGGGCTCGCCCGGGATGAAGCGTGCCAGATGGCGGGCGACGACGCGTGCCGTGTTGTCGACGCCGCCGCCCGGCGCAAAACCGACGACGATCGTGAGCGTCTTGCCTTGATAAAAATCGCCGGCGCGCGCTTCAACCGCACCAGCCGCCACCGCAAAACCGGCAACGGCAGCCAATAGCGCTGCCGAGCATTGCGCTCTCATGTGCCCTCCCTCCGCTGCAGACCTGATCCGACCCGAGAACCGGGCCAGGACATAGCCGCCAGCGGTGAAATACTATACCAAGCTGAAAAAGGACTGCGGCACATTTGACGGGGAGAAAGCGTGGCGGGCAGTGAAGCGGTGTTGCGGTCACCGGCAAGCGTTCTGCGGGCGTCTTCTGTAGCCATCGTCGGCGCCTCCGAGCGGGCGCGATGGGCCAGCCAGATCTTCGGTAACCTGCGACAATTCGGCTATGGCGGCCGCATCGTTCTGGTCAATCCACGACAGCAGCAGGTCTACGGCGAGCCGTGTCATCCGTCGCTGCGCGAACTGTCCGAGCCGGTCGATCATGCCATGGTGATCGTTCCGGCCGCGGGCGTCGCCGACGTACTGACCGACGCCGAAGCGGCCGGTGTGAAGTCCGCAACGGTTTACGCGTCAGCATTCGGTGACGGCGAAAGCGAGCCCTCGCGTGCGCGCGGCGCCTGGCTGAAAGAGTTCCTCGCCACCAGCAAGCTGCGCGTCAGCGGCCCGAACTGCATGGGCTCGTACAGCTATCGCGAGCGACTGTTCGCTTATCCCAACACGGAATTGTGCAGCATCCCGCCGGGATCGATCGGCGGAATTTTTCAGTCCGGCGGAACGCTGCAGTTCTGGCTGAAAAGCGCCGCCGACCGCGGCATGCGGTTCTCTTATGCGGTGTCTTCGGGCAACGAGGTCGATCTCGATCTTGCCGACTATCTCGATTTCCTGGTCGACGATCCGCACACCAAACAGATTGTCGTCTTCATCGAAGGCATCCGCCGGCCGCAGGCGTTCTTGCGGGCCGCGGCCCGCGCACTCGAAGCCGGCAAGCCGGTGCTCGCGATCAAAACCGGCGCGACGCAGAAATCGCGCTCGGCGGCGCAATCGCACACCGGCGCGATTGGCGGCGATTATGCCGCCTATTTGGCGATGTGCGAACGCTACGGCATCATCAATTGCCGCTCCCTCGACGATCTCTTGGAGACAGCGCTTGCCTTCCAAGGCGGCCGCTTGCCGAAGGGGCCGCGCATCGGCTTCGTCACGACCTCGGGCGGCACGGTTGACCTATTGTACGATTACGCCGAGGCGGAGGGCGCTGTCGTTCCGGAATACAGTGCGGTCACCAATGCCGCCCTGATGCCGCACATGCAGGAAGGCATTTTGCCGAAGAACCCGCTCGATGTCGGCATCCCGTCGACGTTGAAGGCCGCGGCCGACCAATGCGAAATCGTGGCGCGGGATCCCAGCATCGATATCGTGGCGTGGGGCGCTGCCTTGCCGGGCAAGGGCGGCATGTGGAACGACATTCACGAATTGCGGCGGCTGCTCTCGGCGACCGACAAGCCGGTGCTCGCGTTCGGCCGCATGATCTATCAGATGACGCCCGAGGCGCTGCGCGTACAGGAAGAGGCCGGATTTCCGTTCCTGCAGGGGCTGGAGCCGACGCTGCGCGCCATCAACGCGCTGTGGTTTTTTGCCGAGCGAGCCGGACGGGCGCCGGCCGTCTTGGCGGCCGCGCCGCCGAGTGACCTTTCGCCGGCCAACTTGGAAACAACGCTTGCGCGCTACGGCATCACGTTGCCGAAGAGCCGCTCGGTATCAAGCGCCGAGGAGGCCGCCGACGCCGCGGCCGCGATCGGATTTCCGGTTGCGCTGAAAATTCGCTCGGCCGCCATCGTGCACAAGACCGAAGCCGGCGGCGTGATGCTTGGTCTCGCGAACCTCCAACAGGTGCTCGATGCCGCCGACGCGCTTGTGAAAGCGGCAAACGCTGCGCATCCCGGAGCGGACATCGACGGTTTCTTGGTGCAGGAAATGATCTCAGGCGTGGAGACGATTGTCGGCACGCATTCCGATCCGCTCTATGGTCCGCTGCTGCTCGTCGGTGCCGGCGGCATCATGGTCGAACTTGTGCGCGATGTCGCGCAGCGGCTCCTTCCGGTCAGCGCCTCCGATGTCGGCAAGATGATCGACGGTCTGAAAGTCAATCGTCTCCTCGCCGGATATCGCGGCAAACCGCCCGCGGACCGCAAGGCACTCGAAGCCGCGGCGCTCGCGCTCGCCCGGTTTTATTTGGATCATCGCGCGCGCATCGCCGACATCGAGATCAATCCGCTGATCGTTCGCACCGATGGCGCGCTCGCTGTCGACGTCCGCGTCACCTGGCGTGAGGGAAAAGGTGATCAGTGAGCGAAGCACGACTTCGCCCGCTCATTCACCCCGCGCCAGCGGGCCCCTAAACGCTAAGAGAAAGAATCCTGGTTCCCCGCTTTCGCGCGGACGAGCGGGATAAATGGGAAGAGCGCATCATGGATTTCGAGCTGCCCGAGGAGTTGCGCATCTTCAAGGATGCGTTGCGTCGCTTTGTCGATCATGAATTGATCCCGGTCGAGCGGGAGACCCTGACCGACGGCGAAAAGCTCAAGCCCAAATATTACGAACGCTTCTGCCAGCGGGCGAAGGACCTCGGGTTCTGGAAGATGGACGTGCCGGAGGAGTACGGCGGTCCGGGCCTTTCGATCCTGGCGAAGACGATCGTGGAAGAGGAGCTGTCGCGCAGCATTGCGTTGCCGGCGCGCGGCATGGGCGGCATCGCCGGGCCCGCCGTGCGCGCCATTCTCTATTCGCTCACGGGCGAAATGAAGGAGAAATACTTGCTGCCGGCTTTGCGCGGCGAGAAAACGCCCTGCTTCGCTCAGACTGAACCTGACGCCGGTTCCGATCCGGGTGGAATGCGCACCGTCGCCGTACGCGACGGCGATCATTACGTCATCAACGGCGTCAAACGGTTCATCACCGGAGCAGGCGACGCCGACTTCATGCAGCTGATGGCGGCGACCGACCGGACCAAGGGCTCGCACGGCGGCATTTCATGCTTCATCGTCGACATGGATACGCCCGGCGTCAAACTCGGGGCGCAATACAATACGATGATGGGTGACCGGCCGTGGGAGATCGTGCTCGATAACGTGCGCGTGCCGGCGAGCCACCGCGTCGGCGAAGAGGGTGAAGGTTTCCGCCACGCCCAACAATGGCTCGGCGGCGGCCGCGTCAAACACGGTGCGCGCGCCTGCGGCGTGACCGAGCGCTGCCTGGAAATGGCGACCTCATACGCCAAGCAGCGTTCGACCTTCGGCCGGCCGCTTGCGGACCGTCAAGCCATACAATGGATGCTCGCCGACATGTACATCGCGCTGCAGGCGGCACGGCTGCTTGTTTACAAGGCTGCCGTGCGGCTCGACAACGACGAGGACGCTCGCCAGGACGCCTATGTCTGCAAGTATTTCGCCGACGAAATGGCCTTCAAAGCCGCCGACATGTGCATGCAGATTTACGGCGGCATTGCGCTGACCACCGATTTGCCGATCGAGAAAATGTGGCGGCAGCAACGGAGCTTCCGCATCACCGAAGGCGCCAGCGAGGTGATGAAAATGGTCATCGCCCGCCATGTGCTGAAGACTTATGGCTGACCGAAATATCCTGCGAAATCAGCAGCTTGCATCGCAAACCTGCGCCCTGTTGGGCCCGGTTCGCGTTCCCTGGGTCATCGTGACGCCCCGGCACCGGCACAATTTGGCCCTTCTAGCCGATAGAGTACGGACCAGCGGCGGCGACCCTGCCGGCTTAACCGTATCGGTAAGCCGGGGGTAATATAATTCTGCGCAGTGTCGTAAGGTAAACGGCTGCCATGAGCAGCCGATCAGGTGAGGCCGAACCATCGATGAAGAAGTTTGTAGCTGGTTGCATTGTTTTGGGTGTGCTGTTCGCGGCGCAGTGCGCTGCAGCGGCCGACCTTTCGGTCGCGCCGCTCTACAAGGCACCACCCGCGCAAGTGACCCAGGCGTACAATTGGACCGGCTTCTATCTCGGCGCGAACGGCGGCGGCGGCTGGGGCCATTCCCGATGGGATTCGAGTTCGGCTGATATCAATCTTTCGGGCGGCCTCGTCGGCGGCACGGCCGGATACAATTGGCAGTTCGGCCAGGCTGTGGTCGGTCTCGAAGGCGACGTGGATTGGGCTCACCTGCAGGGCACCAACAGTTCGACGCTCTGCCCCAACGGTTGCAGCACCAGCGATAGCTGGCTCAGCACCGTGCGCGGACGCGCCGGCTATGCGTTCGGCGGCGTTTTGCCCTATGTCACCGGTGGTCTCGCCGTCGGCGACATTCAGGCTGCCACGCCCGGTTTTGCGGGCGCCAGCGACACCAAGGCGGGCTGGACCGTCGGCGGCGGCCTCGAAATCGCGCTACCCGGAAATTGGAGCGCGAAGGCCGAGTATCTCCACGTCGACCTCGGCAGCTTGAATTGCGGCACCGGCTGCGGCGTGACGCCAAGCGATAACGTCTCGATGCACGACAACATTTTCCGTGCCGGCGTGAATTACCGCTTCGGCTGGGGCAAGTAATCACCAAGCAATCTCCCTGCAGCGTCGGGCGAGAATGCCGTTCCTGCCGCACCGACCGCCGGGGTCGAATGTCGAGTTGTCGACCTGACCCGGGCGGCCACGGGGTTACGCGCGATTGACTCCGGCACCACCCCCGTAGTCACTTAAAGTTCCTGGACAAACGAGTTCTTGGATAAACGCCATGCGGGTACGGCAATGAGCGACGCCGAAGCTGATCTTTGGACGCAGGCGGAGGCCATCGCGAATAAAACTCGTCCGGTCTCCAAAATTACGCCCCTGACCGGCGCATTCGTGGGCTTGTGCACCGCCTTTTTTGCCGCTCAGATGCTGACAATAACCACGGGCGTGGGACGCGATACCGACCCGGCATGGTTGCTCACCTACGCCATAGCCTTCGCCGGACCGTTTCTTTATCTTCGCTTGCGGCTGAGAAGCCACCTCGCCGAGAAGAAGCGCGCCTACGAAAACTTGCAGACGGCGGCGCAACGCGCGGCCGCGCAGGAGGATCAACTGCAAGTTCCATCGCAGCCCAAGGAATAGGATTGTCCGGCGGTTCGCTTCAGCCGGACTGCCCCACACCGCGTCTTTGGATTTGAAGACCACTGGCAGCAATTTACGTGTAAAATTGACCAGCAAACAGGGTGGAACGCAGCGATGACCCACGCAACCGCCGATATCGATTTCGACAAATATCGCCTTCGTAACTTTGTCGATCGTCTCATGAATCTCGGCGAGATCGAAGTTCACGACAAACCGGTACCGCTGACTGGGCTGAGCCCGATCATCGAACGCACCGACAAGGCGGTGCTGTTCAAGAAGGCCGGACCCGAACAGGTCGAACTCGTCGCCAAGACAGCCGGCAGCCGCAAGCGCATTGCTGCCGCCTTCGAAACCACCGAAGACAAGCTTTACGACGAATATTTCAAACGACTTGCCAACCCGCAGCCGCTCGTCGAAGTGCCGTCGGACGAAGCCCCGGTGCATCAGATCAAGCTCACCGGCAAGGACGTCGATCTCACGAAGCTGCCGTTTCATCCGCAGCACGCCTACGACGGCAGTTGCTATCTCAGCTCGGCGATCGATTACGCGGTCGATCCGGCGACCGGCCGCAGAAATGTGGGCTGCCGCCGGCTAAGCCTGCGCAGCCGCACCGAAGCCGGTACCAATGTGACCGCGCCGTCCGATCTCAAGCGCATCTACACGGCGTGCATCGCGCGGGGCGAAAAACTTCCCGTGACATTCACCGTCGGCGCGCACCCGCTGGATTTCTTCGCGGCGACCACGCGGGTGCCCGGCGATGAGCTCAAGCTTGTCGCCGGTTTCCGCGCGGAGCCGGCGCCCGTCGTGAAAAGCCTGACCAATGACATTCTGATTCCGGCTGACGCCGAAATGACGCTTGAGGGCTATCTCGACGAGCGCGGCTACGTCGAGCCGGAAGGTCCGTACGGCGAGTACATGGGCTATTACGGGGCGATCCACATGGATCCGGTGTTTCACTGCACCGCCATTACCATGCGCTCCGACGTGCTGCATCACACGCTGCTGCACGGCTCGGCCTTCGTGCTCGATCAGACCGACAGCGCCAACATCACGGCGATGCGCACCGAAGCGGACGCGATGCGCATCCTGAAAAGCTGCGTGCGCGAGCCGGTCGCCGTCTATCTCCGCGCAGTTTCCGGTGGCGCCAACACCTTGCGGGTCTCGATCAAGCAACGCTCGTTTGGCGAAGCGCGCTCCGCCATCGCCGCGCTGTTTGGCGGCATCATGCGGCTCAAGCACATCTATGTGTTCGACGAGGACATCGACATCCACGACGACCGGCAGGTGGATTGGGCGCTCGGCACGCGGTTCCAGGCCGATCAGGACCTCGTCATCCTGCAGGGTATGCTGGGGATGACCATGGACCCATCGCTCAACGGCCGGCGCACCGGCGCCAAATCCGGCTTCGATTGCACGAAGCCGTTCGGCCGCGATGGTCAGATTCCGCTGACGCGCTGCGCCGCCAAGGTTTTCAAAGGCCCTGCGCGCTATCAGACCGTCGAGCAGGCGCTCGGGTCGTCGCCGATGTTTTATGCCGATATCGTGGAATTGCTCGGCAGCGAGGATGGCCGCGAAATTGCTTGCGCGCTCGACGAATTGCGCCACGCCGGGCGTCTCGGCCGCGACCGCGACGGCCGCTATTATCTGCACCAATCGAGGCCGGGCCTGACCGGCATCGTCGGCGAGCTTTATCACGACCCCAACGAAGGGGCGTAATGTCGCGTCACCACTAGACTCGAACCGAGTGGCGTTGCGTGTCTGAAGTGCCGATCATCGATGCGGGCGGCGAATAAACATAAGCACGCCGCCCCAGAGCATGATTGCCGGGCAGTAAAAGCCCGGCAATGAAGAAGCAGAGGGGGAGACAATGGCAAACGCCATCGACGTCGGACAAATTCTCGACGAGCAGAAAACCGGCCTCACGCACGTCCGCATCGTGGTGCTGTGCTTTCTGATGCTTTTTCTCGATGGCATCGACAATCTCGGCATTGCCTATGTGGCGCCGGCGCTGAGCCACGCATGGCACCTCACGCGCGGCGCGCTTGGTCCGGTGTTCACCGCGGGCGTCGCCGGCGTCGCCATCGGCGCGCTTGTCACCGGACCAATTGCGGACCGGTTCGGCCGCCGGCCGACGACCATCGTTACGGTGATCTATTTCGCGCTGCTCACGCTGTTGGTGACACAGGCGTCGGATTTGACCGAGCTGATTATTCTGCGCTTCTTTGCCGGGCTTGGCCTCGGCAGCCTCGTACCGATGGCGGTGGTCGTCGCCAGCGAGTTTGCGCCGCGCCGAACGCGCGCTCGGCTGGTCACGCTGGCGAGCTGCGGCTACGCCATCGGTGCCGCTTCGGGCGGTCTTATCGCCGCACAGATCGTGCCGGTCTACGGCTGGCAGGGCATGTTCTATCTGGGCGGCGTGCTGCCGCTCTTCCTCGCCGCCGCGATGTATGTGTGGCTGCCGGAGTCCGTTCGCCTCCAGGCGCTGCGGCCGGGAAATGAGGCCAGCATCGCGCGGACGCTCGCGACCATCAATCCGGCGCTGAGCTTTCCGAGGGACGTCAAATTCACCCTCGCTCAGGAAGCGGCCGCCGAGACGCCGCGCGTCATTCAACTTTTCACCGACGGCCGCATCGCCATTACGCTGTTGCTCTGGTTCATCATCTTTCTCAACACCACGGTGCTCAACCTGCTGAACCAATGGCTGCCGACCCTGGTCAACAGCACGGGCTTGCCACAGGCCGTCGCCTTGCGCGTCGCCTCAAGCCTCCAGTTCGGCGGCGTCATCGGTGTCATCAGCATGGGCATGCTCGCCGATCGCTTCGGCTTTTTCCGCGTTCTCGCCGTCGGATTTCTGGTTGGCGGCACGTTCGTCGGCCTGATCGGCACGGTCGGCACCTCGGCCGCAATACTCGCGATAACGATCGGCATCGGCGGCTTCTGCGTTATCGGCTGCCAGATCACCGACGCGGCGATGGCGGCGACGCTCTACCCGACCGACATCCGCTCGACAGCCGTGAACTGGGCGCACGGCGTCGCCCGCATCCTGTCGACCATCGGGCCGCTCCTGGGCGGTATTCTTCTCGCAGCCGATTGGCCGCTGCAAAGCATTTTCTTCCTGTTCGCCGTTCCGCTGTTCGTTGCCTGCGGCGCGATCCTCGTCCTGCAAAGCGTCGTGCATGCAAGCGACGCACGCGGCGCGGTGCTGCCGGCCGGACAAGACGCTGCGGCGTAGATCGCGGCTCTGCGGGATCAGTCGGTCTTGGGCGCGTTCCCGCTCAGGGCGGGACTCCAGGTCAAGGCCGCGGAAGGCCTGGTCCGCCCCTTTCGCGGGGACCGGCAGTGATCCGTTCAATGCAAATGAACGACGCTCTGCAGGACCTGCTGCAATTGCGTCGCGTTCATACCGGGTATCGTGATGCTGTCGTGATTGCCGAGGTCGATCACCGCATCGCCGTGGGTATCGGTCGTGATCATCGACGCCAGTTGCTGGACCGATTGCACATTGGCGAAATGGTCGAGCTCGATGGTGTCGTGCTGCGGGTCGAAGTTGGCAATGGTGTCGGCGCCCATGCCCGGCGCGAACACGAAATTGTCGTTGCCGGCTCCACCGAGCGAAACGGACACGGTCTGGTTCAGGACCGTATTCGGACCTTCGTTGATGCTGACATTATAGGACTGCGTCGCGGTCTGGCCGGGCGCGAGGCTGATCTGGTCGTGGCCGAAGTCGAAGCCCCAAGCCACCGATACGCTGCCGTTGCTCTCGGTCACCGGCCCGAGAGAGAACGTGCCCACATAGCCATTTCCGCCATTCTCGGGCGTGAAGGTCGCGGTCGGCGCATTCGACGTGTCGGCGTCCGCGACAGTGATCGTGCCGTCGGCCCCGTTGGTTGTTGCAGATGAATCCACGGACTGAACCACGGCGGGAGCGTCCGTGGCCGGCGGGTCGTAGACCTCCGTGCCGGTCCCATCCTGCGCAAACGAGAAGGAATGTCCCGCAGCGATGCCACCCACCACGTCGATGGTGACGGTATGGCCGTGGCCATCGCCCACCGTCAGGACATCGGTGCTGGAATTGTAGCTATCCGCCGCTGCATTGAAGGCGATATTCGGCAAATAGATGATGTCGTCTTGCTGTAGCGCGCCTCCGGTGACGGAGAAGGGCGTGGACGTGCCGGAACTATCAATTTGGAACGTGCCATGTCCGCCCTCGAAGGTCGCCGTGTTGGTCGAGGTGCCGCCAAGCTCGAGCGTGGCCTTGTTTTCGATGTGAAGATTACCGGTGCCGGTGATGTCGCCCGTTACCTTCAGCGTGCCGTTTTGAACCGAGTCGATAGTCCCGTCATTGTCGATCAAGGCGACCGAGAGCGTGCCCGAACCGCTTAGCGTCGCGTTGGCATCCCCGATCGTCAGCGAATGCGCGGTCTCGGTGCCCGATATCGTAACGGTATAAGTGCCACGGTGGTCGATGACTGCATCGAGGCTGGAGTTCGGAACAACATGCCGATCTTCATCCTCATCCTGGGTCCAGTTCGAACGTGCGTTCCAACTTCCGCTGGAGCCGCTATTCCAGAAATCCTCGTTGGTATTTTCGTTGACGGTCAGAGTATAGCTCTCTGTCGTCGTCCCGGCCTCGGCGCCTGTTGTCGTCGCCGAGATCGTCAGATTGTGCGTACCGTTCTCGCCGACCGTAAATGACAGGGCGTTGAATTGCGCCGCTGTGCCGGTCCATCTACCGTCCTCGTCGTCGTAACTGCCGCCGCTGAAATTACTGAGATCGTGCGGCAGGCCGGTGATGGTCACGTTGCCGAGCGTATCGTCGCTGTCGAACTTGGTATCGGTGGCACCCAGCGTGACAATCGCACCCTCGCTGGCGGTCGCCGAGGTTGCACCGCCGAAAACCGGGCCTTCAGACCTCCCAATGACGGTGGCGGTGCCGGTGATGGTGGTGGTCTGCCCGCCGTCGTCGGTGACCGTCACGGTGATCGGGTCGCTGCCCTCTTCCGCGTAGGTGTGGCTGCCGGCGACCGAATAGACGCCGTTGTTATAGCTGACGGTGCCTTGCGAGGTCGGCGTGCCGTCGCCCCAATTGATGGTCGCCGTGAAGTCGGCCGTGTTGTTGCCCGGATTGGCGTCGGTGAAGGTGGCGTTGACGAGGTGCGCCGGGGCGCCCTCGGTGGTGGCGCTGATGCTCGCCGCACTCGAACCGGTCAGCGCCGCATCAGTTACGGTGGCGGTACCGGTGATGGTGGTGGTCTGTCCGCCGTCGTCGGTGACCGTCACGGTGATCGGGTCGCTGCCCTCTTCCGCGTAGGTGTGGCCGCCGGCGACCGAATAGACGCCGTTGTTATAGCTGACGGTGCCTTGCGAGGTCGGCGTGCCGTCGCCCCAATTGATGGTCGCCGTGAAGTCGGCCGTGTTGTTGCCCGGATTGGCGTCGGTGAAGGTGGCGTTGACGAGGTGCGCCGGGGCGCCCTCGGTGGTGGCGCTGATGCTCGCCGCACTCGAACCGGTCAGCGCCGCATCAGTTACGGTGGCGGTACCGGTGATGGTGGTGGTCTGTCCGCCGTCGTCGGTGACCGTCACGGTGATCGGGTCGCTGCCCTCTTCCGCGTAGGTGTGGCCGCCGGCGACCGAATAGACGCCGTTGTTATAGCTGACGGTGCCTTGCGAGGTCGGCGTGCCGTCGCCCCAATTGATGGTCGCCGTGAAGTCGGCCGTGTTGTTGCCCGGATTGGCGTCGGTGAAGGTGGCGTTGACGAGGTGCGCCGGGGCGCCCTCGGTGGTGGCGCTGATGCTCGCCGCACTCGAACCGGTCAGCGGCGCATCAGTTACGGTGGCGGTACCGGTGATGGTGGTGGTCTGTCCGCCGTCGTCGGTGACCGTCACGGTGATCGGGTCGCTGCCCTCTTCCGCGTAGGTGTGGTTGCCGGCGACCGAATAGACGCCGTTGTTGTTGTTATAGCTGACGGTGCCCTGCGAAGTCGGCGTGCCGTCGCCCCAATTGATGATCGCCGTGAAGTCGGCCGTGTTGTTGCCCGGATTGGCGTCGGTGAAGGTGGCGTTGACGAGGTGCGCCAGGGCGCCCTCGGTGGCGGCGCTGATGCTCGCCGCGCTCGACCCGGTCAGCGCCGCATCAGCTACGGTGAGCGTGTAGTTCGACGTCGTGGTGCCGGCTTCGGGGCCCGTCGTCGTCGCCGTGATCGTCAGTTTGTAGGAGCCGTCCTCGCCCGTCGTGAACGACAGCGTGTTGAAATCCGCCGCCGAGCCGGTCCAAGTGCCAGCGTTTGCATCATAGGTCCCGTGGACGCTGAAGTTCTTCAGATCGCCGGGCAACCCGCTGATCGTCACCGTCCCCAGCGTATCGTCGTTGTCGAGGACCGCATCGGTCAACCCGAGCTTGACCACGCTGCCCTCGTTCGCCGATCCGATCGTGCCGGTGAGAGACGGTCCCTCGGCAACAGGACTGACCGTCAGCGTGTAGGTGTCCGTGGTGGTTTCGGGATTGCCGCCGCTCGTGGTCTCGGTGATCACCAGGTTAAAGGTGCTATCCTCGCCGGCCGTGAACGACAGCGCGTTGAACTGCGCCGCGGTTCCGGTCCACGTCCCCGTATCGGCCGTGTAAGTGCCATCGTTGACGCTGGTAAGATCGGTCGGCAGGCCGCTGATCGTTACGGTTCCGTCGGCGCTGTCGAAAACGCCGAGCGTCACGTTGGCGCTGTCCTCGTTCACCGCCTCTGTCGTTTGGCCGGTCAGAACCGGATCAATGAACACGACGCTGGTGCCCGTGCCGCCGCTTTCCTGAGCAAGCGCGAACGCGGTCTGGGTAAAGGTGCCGGCGAACGTCAGCGTTTCTGCCAGCGCCGTGCCGTAATAGATCGCAAGCGAGCCGCCGCCGACTCCTTGGGTCCAAATGTCATATTCACTCGTCAAGAACGTGAGATCGTGCAGATCGATTGTGTCGCCCGCGCCGAAGCCGGTTATGATTCCCGAATAATCGCTGCCGCTCAGCGATTGCTGCAGCTCAAGCGTGCCTGCGCCCTGGAACGTGACATTTTGCTCAAAGTCATCGGCAAAATTAGCGAGGCCGCCGTTGGCGATCAGGACGTAGCCGGAGCCGCCGACGTTGGAGGCACTGTCGACGGTGAATGTTCCACCGTTCACATCCATCACGCCGTTGTTTATTATGTTGACGCCATAAAGCGTGGTACCGCCGTTCTCGACCTCGACTGCGCCCTCGCAACCGATGAACAGCGTGCCGCCTGTCACCGTGGTGCCGTCGGACAACGCCAGCGTGGTGGTCGGCGACGACTCTTCGTCAACGTGGATGACGCCGAAATTCCACACCTGCACATCGTCGAGCGTGGCGCCGGACCCATGGTCGCCGGCCTCGACGTTGACCGCACCGTCGCAGCCGATGAACAGCGTGCCGCCTGTCACCGTGGTGCCGTCGGACAACGCCAGCGTGGTGGTCGGCGACGACTCTTCGTCAACGTGGATGACGCCGAAATTCCACACCTGCACATCGTCGAGCGTGGCGCCGGAACCGTTCTCGCCGGCCTCGACGTTGACCGCGCCGTCGCAGCCGATGAACAGCGAGCCGCCCGTCACCGTCGTGCCGTCGGACAGCACCAGCGTGGTGGTCGGGGACGATTCCTCGTCAACGTTGATGACGCCGAAATTCCACACCTGCACATCGTCGAGCGTGGCGCCGGAACCGTTGTTGCCGGCCTCGACGTTCACCGCGCCGTCGCAACCGATGAACAGCGTGCCGCCCGTCACCGTGGTGCCGTCGGACAACACCAGCGTGGTGGTCGGCGACAACTCTTCGTCAACGTGGATGACGCCGAAATTCCACACCTGCACATCGTCGAGGGTGGCGCCGGACCCGTTGTCGCCGGCCTCGACGTTGACCGCACCGTCGCAGCCGATGAACAGCGTGCCGCCCATCACCGCCGTCCCGTCGGACAGCACCAGCGTGGTGGTCGGCGACAATTCCTCGTCAACGTGGATGACGCCGTAATTCCACACCTGCACGTCGTCGAGCGTAGCGCCGGTGTTGCTTTCGATGGCCAGCGTCGCCCCGCAGTCGACGGTTAACCTGCCGCCGAACATTGTCGTGGCGTCGTCGAGGGTTAGCGTTGTCCCCTGATCGATCTCGACGTCGCTGCCGCAGGTGATGGTCACGTCATCGAGCGTGCTGGTGCCGCAGACGGTCTGGATCAGGCCGCCGCACTCCGTATGCAAATAGCCGCCGTAGACCGACGCATCGGCAAGATCCACCACCGCTCCGCAGCCGATCGCCGCAATCACGCCGCAGGTGTTGTCGACGTCGGTGTGATCGAAGTAGATGGTGCCGTCTTGCCAAGCCTTGATCGTGCCGCTGTTATCGACGCAGCTGTAGCAGAAATCGACCGTCGACCCATCGCCCGCGGCCTTGATGATCGCGTCTTGGTCGTTCGAGACGTCGGTATTATCGAACTTGACCGTGCCGCCGTCGGTCGCCTCGATCCGACCATCGTGCTTGTTGATGACCGTCGCGTTGTCAAACAATACCGTGCCGTTGTAGTCGGCAACGACGACGCCGCTATTGCCGAGAAAGCCGCCTCGAAAGTCGACCTCGGAGTTGCAGCCGACGGAAACGATTTTGCCGGCATTGTCGACGCAGCTGTAACAGAAATCGACCGTCGACCCATCGCCTACCGCCTCGATGAGGCCGCCGTGATGATTAAAGACCTCGGCATTGTCGAATTTGACCGTGCCGCCGTCCGTCGCCTTGATCAGACCATCGCTTTTATTTGTGACCGTGGCGCCTTCATCGAACAGCACCGTACCGTCATACTTGGCGACGATCAGGCCGTCATTGCCGATAGAACCACCCAGGAAATCGACCTGCGAACCGCACCCGATGGAAACGATCTCGCCGCCGTCTTTATTGACGACAATGGCATCATCAAACTCGACGGTGCCATGATGCGTTGCCTTGATGACGCCATCAAATTTGTTCGTGACGGTGACGCCTTCGTCGAACAACACCGTCCCGTTATGCTCGGCGACAATGATGCCGTCGTTGCGAAGGTGGCCATCCGCGAATTCGACTTGCGCCTCGTTGCCACGCGCGACGATTCGACCGTCGCTCCCATTGTGAACATTGGCCTCGAATAGAACCTCGCTGCCGGCCAGCGCGAGGACCTTTCCGGAGTTGTGAAGTCTGCTTTCGATCTCTAGCGCTCCGCCGCCGGTCGCCTCGAACAGGCCGGCATTTTTAATGCGGTTGCTGCCCGTCTCGACGATCAGAAGGCCGGTGGCGTCGATAACGCCAGCCGTCTCATTGATCAGCGTCAGGTTGTCATCGCCGGTGCCGATTTGGCCCGCGCCTAAGATGATGTTGTCGACATTGTCGAGAACGCCGCCGCCCGGTGCGCCGACGATCTGGTCGGTACTGCCGTCCAGCACGATTGTGCCGCCGTCATCAAGCGTGACGGGCCCATCGATTATGAGATCCGTGGTCAGAGCTGTGCCGTCGACCTCAATCGTCCCCTCGTTGTGGATGGTGCCGATGAGATCGAGATTGGCTCCCGCATCGACGCGCACGTAGCCGTCAATGGTCACGGCGTTGGTCGAGCCATCAAACACGGTCATGTCGACGCCGTCGGTCGCGACGATTTCGATCATGCCGCCAGCGGTGGAAGTCGGACTGTCGGTATCAAGCTCACCGCCCGTGACCGTCACGTCGGAGAGTTGCACCGTCGACCCCTCGCCATGCGCAGCGATTGTCCCGCCGGTGTTGTCGACATCGCTGAAGATTTCCAGCGTTCCGCCGGCCGTCGCCTCCAGCACCCCGCCTGAGGACGCCTCCGAAAGGAGGGTATTGGTGATGTGATTGGCGCCAGTGTCGATGATGATCAGGCCGGTCGCATCGATCGTTCCGTCGTTGACGAGCGTCAGGCCGTTGCCCTGACCGATCGTGCCGGTGCCGATGATGAGGTTATCGAGATTGATGAGCTTGGAATTCGTTCCGACGCCCGCAATCAGGTCCACACCGGCGTTGCCACTTTCCTCGCCGGACACCAGCATCTCAATCGTGCCGCCGCCGGATAGCGTGACGATGCCGTTGATCGCCAGCGTGGGGTCTGCGCCGGATGAATTAAGCTCGATCAGTCCGGCGTTGTCGATCGAAACCAAAACCGTAAGCTTGCCGTGATCGACGATGTTGAGGATTGCGCCCGCCGCAAGCACGAGGTTGTCGACGGTTTCGTCGTCGTTGACCGTCACCTTGACGGCATTTTCGATTTTGGCGGTATCCCCCGCTCCAGGCACGGCGTCGCCGCTCCAGTCCCCGGGCGTGTTCCAATTGCCACTGGAATCCGGAGGAGACGGACTGTCGGGAAGCCAAATGAAAGTCGTCGACGGAGGCGACGTCGGGCCGTCGATCGTGATGACGACCTGTTCGATTGCGCTGGCACCGAAGTTATCGGTGACGATGATATCGAAAACCTCGCGCAGCACCGTTCCGGGCGCCAGCGCATTCACCAGCGCCGGATCGACGGTGAACTGCCAGTGCACGATACCGTCGGTGCCGCCCGTCGAATCCTGCAGCAGCGAGGCGGAGAAATTGCCGATCAGGTGCGCTGCCGAGACATTACTCTGCGCCGCATCAAAGCTGAACGTGATGATATGCGTGTCGTCGAAATTGGGATCCTTGAAAGTGACATTATTGCTCTCGACGAGCGGCAGGAAATGGCCCGGGTTGTTGGGGTCTGGCGTTCCGGCAGTCGCCTGGATCGGACCCGGATCGGGCACAAGGAGCGGCTCGATCACCGGCGCTTCGTTGGTGCCGACGACCGTCACCGACACCGTTTGTATCGTAGTCAAACCGAACGCGTCGGTGATTTGGACCGTGTAGTTGAGGGTGACCGTCTCGTTCTGCGAGAGGTACTCGAAACTGCCCACCGGTGCGACGAACGAGAAATCCACCACTCCATTCGGCGAGCCGGGATTCTGGACCACACCGTCGAGCTGCAGGTAGCCGAGCAAGGTTGATGCGTCCGGGAGCCCGTTGGCATTTCCTGCCGGCGTCACCCCAGTCACGATCACGGTGAAGCTGTTACCCGGGTTTGTGTCGGTAAAGGGTAACATTGCGGTGGTCATCAATTGCTGCGATGAGCCCACCGGATGCGACGGCTCGGTGACCTGGACTGAGGTATTTTGTGCACCGAGCGACGCCGACTTAACCGTAAGCAGCAGATCGTCGAAAGTGACGGTCAGCGTGAGGGGTTCGTACTTCACGCCATTGGGCCCGTTGACCGGAACCACATAGTTGAAAGTATTGCCGTTGAAGTTGATGAACTGCGGCAGCAGGTTCAGGTCGTCGTTCGGCGGCGGTGTCGAACTGCCGTCATGACCGTTAATCGAGCGTGGCGTCACGTTGCTCAGCGGCAGCCACTGGAAGAACTCGCGAAACATCTCCTGGGCGAACGCCCGCTGTGCATCTCTCAGTGGCCCGGTGACAAAGTGGCCGTCCTGGTCAAGATACGAGATGACATTCGTGTCACCGATGCTGCCGACGACGTTGCCGTTGACGATCAGATCGTAGATGCCGTGCCTGTTGACACCGAAGTCGTCGACCACCGCGAACGAATAAGTCACATCGCCGAGTGTCGCCGTGACCGTGGCGATTTCGTTGGGCGTCAGCTCGTGCGCCCAGCCGGTGGTACCGCGAATACCCATGGTCGCGACCGGCGTCGCAATCTTCATGTCGCCGGTGTGCGCGACCTTGCCGGCGACGAAGGCGAAGGTGCCCTCGACCAGACTGAACAGCGCGCCGTTCGAATTCGAATTCGCGTCGTACGAATATTCGTTGATCGCCATCCGCGTGTTGGCGACGAGATTGAGCGCCGTGCCGTCGGGGAACGAAACGCCGAGCGAGGAGTTATTGCCGGTCTGAACAACGTCGCTCTTGTAGATGGCGTCGCCGACATGGAGCACGACCGCCACACCGTTGCGGACCGCAGTGACGTCGCCCACGACCTTTTCCACGCGGCCGACGACATCGGCGATCGCCGACGGCTGCGCTTGCGCGTACTGTCCGGGGGCAACCGGTCCGGCCAGCAGATCGACCAAATCGGGCGACAAACGCGCGCCGTTCGGCGCAACCAGAGCCGCGCGATGCTCGCTCGAGAAGTAGCCTGGAATGATAAAATGCCGGCCGTCTTGGCCGCTTAGAACAAGATCAGGACCGGCGCGCCGATATTCGCCGCGGAACAAGAGTTCAGCGTCGGGGACGTCGATGATTCCAACGTGTGTCGCATCGGGATGAAGGACTGATGCACCAGCCCCGTATCCCCCCTCCGTGGACGCATAAGCCAATTCGACGCTCCCCGTAGAGCGTTAAGGTTCAAAACCTCCCCGACGCTGGCGTGAGTTCCGCAGCCACTCCTCTTTCAAGGTCCCCAGTGGCCGCTGAACACCGCGCACAATGCGATATTTCAGCTCCCTGGGCAAGGTTATCGTAAATGAATGGTGAATATGGTTTGCCCTGTTGCAAACTCCCATTGGGTTGGGCAAATTCACGCAAAAATCGAAGCCCGTGAGCGAGCGCCTTTTGCGATTGGCGCGAAGTTTAGAGGTAATCAAGTAGGGTCAGGAAACCAGGGAGCTCGTTATGGCGACGAAGCGCAGCCTCTATCTGAGTGCGGCGGCAATTTGCATTGCCGGTTGTCTTTCCTTAGCGCCCGTTCGGGCGCAAACGGCGGTGCCGATCAAGGGCAACGACATCGGCGGTGTCGTGACCAGCCCGAAGGGGCCAGAAGCCGGCGTCTGGGTGATTGCGGAGACGCGCGATCTGCCGACTCGATTCACCCGCATGGTCGTCACCGACGATCAGGGCCGCTATGTCGTGCCCGATCTTCCGAAGGCGAAATACACCGTTTGGGTGCGCGGTTACGGGCTCGTCGATTCTCCGAAGGTCGAGGCCGAGCCCGGCAAGCAGCTCGATCTCAAGGCGGTGCCGGCTCCAAACGACGCGGCAGCGGCTGAGGTCTATCCGGCGATCTACTGGTATTCGATGATGAAAATTCCGGGCGCCGACAAATTTGGCGGGAAGAGCGACATTCCCGAAAAGGCCAAGCTCACCGACTGGCTCAACCTGATGAAGAACAACGGTTGCGTCGGTTGCCATCAACTCGGCGACCTATCCACGCGCACGCTGCCGAAGAGCTTGGGTCAATTCAAATCGTCCGAAGAAGCCTGGGCGCGCCGCATCCAATCGGGACAATCCGGCCCGACGATGGTGAGCATCGTCGCGGAGCAACTGAACTCAACGCCGCTCGAGTACTTTGCCGACTGGACCGACCGCATCGCCGAAGGCGAATTGCCCCACGCGAAGCCGCAACGTCCGCAGGGCGTCGAGCGCAATATCGTCGTGACGACCTGGGATTACGCCGACGAACAGCACTACACCCACGACGAAATCTCCACCGACAAGCGCAATCCCACGGTCAATGCCTATGGCCTCATCTTCGGCTCGCCCGAATACTCGACCGACAACGTCCCGATCCTCGACCCGGTGAAGAACACTGCGGTCAAGTTCCATGCGCCGGTTCGCGACAAGGACATGCCGTATTCGCTCGGACCGGGCCATGCGGCGGCCCTCCACGCGCTCGCGCCGTCGCCGTATTGGGGCAATGAGCAGATCTGGGATACCCACATCAACAACCACAATTCCATGTTCGACGATCAGGGAAGGCTGTGGCTGGCGGCCGCGGTGCGGGGCACCAAGGATCCGGATTTCTGCGGGACGAACTCCGACCTTGCATCCGCCAAGGCTTTCCCGCTCAAGGAAAGCCATCGCCAGCTTGCGATGTATGATCCGAAGACGACGAAGTACACGTTCGTCGACACCTGCTTTACGACGCACCATCTGCAATTCGGCTTCGACAAGGACAACACGCTGTGGACGTCGAGTGGTGGCGGCGGCGGCGTAGTCGGCTGGCTCGACACCAAGAAGTTCCTGGAGACCGGCGACGCCAAAGCATCACAGGGCTGGACGGCGCTCGTGGTCGACACCAACGGCAACGGCAAGCGCGACGACTACACCGAGCCCGGCAAGCCGCTTGATCCGAACAAGGACATGCGGATCGGCCAGGTGTTCTACGCCGTGATGCCGAGCCCGGTCGACGGCACCGTATGGGGAACGTTGCGCGCCAATCCCGGCTCGATCGTTCGGCTCAATCCCGGTCCGAACCCGCCGGAAACCGCGCTTGCGGAAATCTACAATGTGCCGGCGCCCGGCTTCGGCCCGCGCGGCGGCGACATCGACAGCAAAGGCGTCGTCTGGGTGTCGCTCGGAAGCGGCCATCTCGGCAGCTTCGATCGCAGCAAGTGCAAAGGTCCGCTCAACGGCCCCAAGGCGACCGGCGATCAATGCCCCGAAGGCTGGTCATTCCATAAATATCCCGGCCCGGGCTTCGAAGGCATCGGCGATAACAGCGCCGAGTTCGAGCTATTACACTTGGGTCGACCAGCACAACACGCTGGGGCTGGGCAACGACGTGCCGATTTCGACGGGCAATCTCAACGACGGCCTGATCGCTTTCGCCGGCGGCAAGATGATCACCATGAAGGTTCCGTATCCGACCGGCTTCTACGCCAAAGGACTCGACGGCCGCATCGACGACGCGAACGCCGGCTGGAAGGGCCGCGGCGTATGGACGTCGAGCGGCGATCGGACACCTTGGCATCAGGAAGGTGGCAAGGGCATGACACCGATGGTCGTGCATTTCCAGATCAGGCCCAATCCGCTCGCCGACTAACGGCACACGCGGCCTAGCTAACTCATCTATGACGGCGCGCATCCCTGGTGCGCGCCGTTTCCTTTGCCTCAGTCGGCGATTAGGTTCACGCTCACACTGAAATGCTCGCTAGCCCCGCAAAGAACCGCAACGGCGATGAATCCGACAACCATCAATCCCGCAGCGAGTGCGCTGCTGACGGATCTCTACCAGATCAACATGATCCAGGCTTATCTGGACCATGGCGACACCCAAACGGCTGTGTTCGAACTGTTCGTCCGCTCGCTGCCGGCGCGGCGTGGATTTCTGGTCGCAGCCGGATTGGAGCAGACACTCGACTATCTCGAAAATCTGCGTTTTTCCGCTGCTGAATTGGCGTGGCTGGAGAGTACCGGCCGTTTCAAGAAAAATCTCCTCGACTACCTCGGCGGATTCCGCTTCCAGGGCGCCGTAGACGCCATGCCCGAGGGCACGGTCTTCTTTGCCAACGAACCTATCCTGCGGGTGATCGCACCGCTCCCACAGGCGCAATTCGTCGAATCGCGCCTGATCAATCTTCTGCACTTCCAGACGCTGGTGGCATCAAAGGCGGCGCGAAACGTCCTTGCCGCTCCAAATAAAGTCCTTGTCGATTTCGGGCTGCGCCGCGCCCACGGCGCCGAAGCCGGTCTCTTGGCGGCGCGCGCCAGCTACATCGCGGGCTTCGCGGGAACCGCCACCGTCCTTGCCGGAGAGATGTTCGGCATCCCGCTCTACGGCACCATGGCGCATTCGTTCATCGAAACGTTCGACGATGAGACGGCGGCCTTCGAGACCTTCGCCCGGGCGCGGCCCGATAATCTCGTGCTGTTGCTCGATACTTACGATACGGAAGCCGCCGCGCGGAAAGTTGTGGCGCTGGCGCCGCGGCTCAAGGCGGCCGGCATCACGATCCGCGCGGTCCGCCTCGACAGCGGCGATCTGCTTGCACTATCGCGCAGCGTGCGGTCCATCCTTGATCGTGGCGGCCTCAACGACGTGACGATTTTCGCCAGCGGCGGACTTGACGAGGACGCGCTCGCCGCCTTCGTTCGGCAGAATGCGCCGATCGATGGGCTTGGCGTCGGCACCAGTCTGACGACATCCTCGGACGTGCCGGCGATCGATTGCGTTTACAAATTGCAGGAATATGCCGGCCTGCCGCGCCGCAAGCGCTCCGAAAACAAGGCGACATGGCCGGGCCGCAAGCAAGTTTGGCGGCTTTATGGAGCCGATGGCCGCATGGCCGGCGATCTCCTGTCCCTGGTAGGCCACCACAAGTCAGGCGAACCGCTACTCCAGCCCGTCATGCAGAACGGCCGCCGCTTACGGCCGGTGGAATCCCTCGAGGCAATCCGGCAGCGCGTGAAACGCGAACTCGATCGCTTGCCCGAACCCTTGCGCAATTTGGCGCCCGGCACGACGTATCCGGTTGAGGTCGCGGACGAATTGATCGATCTCGCCGCGGAGGTCGACAGCCGCCTGCAAGTGCGAGGATCGCTGCCGTGAGTGTTGCGACGAACGAGAGCGCGACGTTCGGCAACAACAATGTGCTCATCGTCGTCGACGTGCAAAACGACTTTTGTCCCGGCGGCGCGCTTGCTGTTCCGCGCGGTGACGAGGTCATACCGATTGTGAATCGGCTGGCCGCGCGGTTTCGCAACGTGGTGCTCACTCAGGATTGGCATCCGCGCGGACATCTGTCGTTCGCCTCGAGCCATCCTGGTAAACGTCCCTTTGAGACGATTTCTGCGTCCTACGGTCCGCAGGTGCTGTGGCCCGATCATTGCGTGCAAGCGACGCCGGGCGCCGAATTTCACAAGCATCTGGAAATCCCCCACGCCGGCCTGGTGTTGCGCAAGGGCATGGACGGCGCGATCAATTCTTATTCGGCGTTCTATGAAAACGATCGCAAGACACCCACCGGTCTGGTCGGCTACTTGCAAGAACGTTGTCTCACACGCGTATTTCTCGCCGGGCTCGCGTTCGATTTTTGCGTCCGTTATTCGGCCGAGGATGCGCGGCGCGTCGGCTTCGACGTTTTCGTTGTCGAGGACGCCTGCCGCGGCATCAACGTCGATGGCTCGGTCGCGGCGACCCGCGCAAACTTGGCTGCGCTCGGAATACCCTGCCTGTCGACGCAAGAGTTTGGCCGGGACGCCCTCGCCTAGATTACTGCGTGGCGGCGAGGCTGTGACCCCTTCGCCAGATGGCCGCGCCATTAAGGTTACCGAGCCCGCCAGTACCGCGATGCACCCCAACTGTGTGCAATGCACAAATTTTCTTGACTCTGGAACCAAAGAGGGGAGAAAGTCACAAAATAGTCATTCCGGGGTAAGTCTATGCGCCATCAAACGGCCACGCCGACCTCCAGCCTGCCGTCCCTGATGATGCCCTGCCCGGTCTGCGCCGGCCGCATGGTTTACCATGGCCGCCGCCCGGTCGCCGTCGATGTCGAAGATACGATTTATGCCTGCCGCCGCTGCGGTGCCGAGCTCATTCGCACATCGACCTGCAAAATGACCAAGGCGGAAGCCGAAAAGCTAAGAGCGGCAGCCGCCTGACGCCGAGACCAGCGGCGTCAGGGGTCGAACGTCGGCTGAGCCGTTAAGCCTGACTGCTGGCCGTTGAGATTTGCGTCAACTGCATTTGCGCCAGCACGGCACGGCCGAGCAAGCCAAACGGATTGGCCAGGGTCTCCAGCATCTCGAAGTGGTTGTAACCCTCGCCAACGAGGAGTTCGACCGGCTTGCCGGCCGCCTTCACGGCTGCGGCAAAATCGCGTGTTTGGCGTTGGAATTCCGGGGTCTCGCAGGTGCCGTAGGTGAGGACGAGGGGCGTGTGCAGTTTATCGAGGTGACGGATGGCGCTGAGTGCCGCTTCCATCTCGTCGGTGAACTTCACGTATTTCGAACGCTTCGATAGCCGCACCGGCTTGAGGTCGTACATGCCGCTCGACAACGCCGCACCCTTGAGAACGTTGGGCGGAAGGCCGTCCTTCGCCCAATCGTGCGTCACGACGCAACCCGAGAGGTGCGAACCGGACGAATGCGAAATGAGGTGAAGCCGGCTCGGATCGCCGCCGAATTTCTCGGCGTTGCGATAGAGCCAGCCGACTGCACGCCGCACCTGTTCGACCATCGGAAACAGGCTGCCGCCGGCATTGTCGACATTGGTGAAATCAAGAATGACGAAATGCGCTCCGGCCTGCACGAACGGTTCCGCCAAAAACGCGAACTCGCCAGCCTCTCCGTTACGCCAGGCGCCGCCATGAATGAAAATTCCCACCGGCGCGTTCGGCTTTTTGGTGCGATAAACGTCGAGGCCTTCAATAGGCGTCGGGCCATACGCGAAGCGAAGCGGCTCGCCGAGCCGCACGCGCGCCGCCGCGCTGTTGGCGAGCCGCCGTTTGGCCACCTGCTCGCGGTTGGGTGCATAAACCGCCTGGTCGTAGGCGTCGTCCAGCTCCTGCTGGTCCATATTGAGCCAGACGATCGGCCCTTTGACTTTTGCGGTCGCGGCGGTAGCAGTCATAGTGTTCATGGGTCTTTCCTAATCTCAATTCACTGCGCCTTCGGCGCCGAAGGATAAACCAGTTCCGCGGCGCGTTCGACGATGGACTTGGGCGCGCCATAGGCCTTCGCCAGAAGTTTATCAATCTCCTTCCCGCTCAACGGCTCGATCTCCAGTTGCGTCTTTTCCGCCTCGGCGATGAATTCGGGATCCTTGAGGGTTTCCTGGAAAGCCTCGCGCAGCGCCGCGACGCGATCGGCGGGCGTATCCGGCGGCGCGGCGAACGGCCGGCCCGCCTCCTGCCGGATCAGGATCAACTCCATGACCTTCCTGTTGTCGGGGTCCTCGACCAGGTCGAGCGCACTCGGCACGTCAGGCAGATCGTGCAGCTTGGCGAGTCCCATCTGCACGATGACGTTGAGCAAATGGTCCTTGATCCAGTGCGGGCGCGACGCCTTCATCGTGGACCACGATAACCCGCAGATGCCCTCGGCTTCACCGCTCTCGACCGCCAAGGTGAGACCCGAACCGGGATCATAGCCGGCGATGACCTTGAATTTGGTGCCGATCAACGCGTTGAGCATTTTCGGTACGATCGCCGTGTTCGAGGTGGCACCGGCCGCGGCCACGATCACTTGCCGGGCGCGCGCCTCGGCAATCGTCTTCACCGGGCTGGTATGCCAGGTGGCGCAGACGTTCTCCAGCTTGCCGATGCTGCCGAGCCAATTGAACTGTCGCGCGTCGTAATGCGCGCCCGGGTTCCCGAACAACGGATCCATGGGCGCGCCGTTGGTAAATGCACCGACGACGGAGCCATCACGCTCGGCGCTATTGAACAGCGTCGAAGCAGCAGCGAGCCCGGCCGCTGCCGGCATGTTTTTCGGGATGATGTTCGGGTGACCGGGGATGTGATTGGTCCAGTAACGCGCGAATGCGCGCGCGTAGGTGTCGTAGCCGCCGCCGGCGCCGCTGCCGACCAGCATGGTGATCGGATGGGATTTGTAGAAATCCTCGACAGTCTGCGCATGAGCGACAGCGGGTCGGCATATCATTGCGGCGGCAAGAGCGACCGACACGATTGAGCACCCAACCGCTGGGCGCGCCAGATGTCTCATCATGGTCTCCGATCTCCCTATCGGACAGCTTTCAGCTTGCTGTCAGCATTTTATCGGTTTCGTCGCAAAGGCCGAAAGCCGTCTGTTCTTCGGCAAAACCGGCGACGGCAAATCTGCCGATCGGCTGAAGACCGTGTCCGCAATATCTCGTGAATTCTTCGGATGCCAGGATGGTGCGCCCCAGTTGACCGGCAAGCTTTTCAAGTCGTGCGGCCAGATTTACCGCGGGGCCGATACAGGTAAAATCCAGCCGATTGCCGCTGCCGATGTTGCCGTAGAGAACATCGCCGACGTGCAGCGCGAGCCCAAAGCGAACCCCGATCCCTTTGTTTGTTGTTGATTGTAGTTTGGCAACGTTGGCCCGGGCGTCATGAGCGGCCATGAGTGCGGCGTCGCACACATCGGCATAGTTGGTATCCTCGCCGATGGGAAATATGGCCAGTAACCCATCACCCATGAACTTGAGAACTTCACCGCCGCGATCGAGGATGGGCGGAACTTGGCAATCGAAATAAAGATTGAGCAGGTCGACCAGCGCCTGCGGCGGCAGCCGATCGGCAAGCTTCGTGAAACCGCGCATGTCGGAAAGCCAGATTGCCGCACGGATCGCGTCGGTGTGACCGCGACGGATCTGACCGGCAAGAACGCGGGCCCCCGCATTGGTGCCGACATACGTTGAAAGCAGATTGCTCGCGACTCTGTGCAGGGCGCGAATTTCCGCGACACGCGCCAGCGGCCCGACGACGGAGTCGATGGCGGCAATATCCGCGTCGGTGAATCCGCCGGGCTGCCTCGTCGCCCATGACGCAAAGTGGATTTCGCCGTTCGTAAAATGCAGCGGCGAGACCACGTAGTCCGTAACGCCGTCGGCGCGCAGGTCGTGCAGAACCGGATAGTCCATCGCGCAATCGGCATCCGCGATCCGGCGCCGAAACGCGACGCCACTGTTATTGACGTGCCACATCGGGTTGTTGCGAAATACGTCGCGATCCAGCAGGTCGAAAGATGCCTCGGCAACGACCGTGCCGGTATCCGGTCGCCACGCGAAGCGGCGTCCAACGACTTGCGGGTGCAAGGTTCGCACGAATACCACGGCCCGCCACAATGGCAGGCCGCAAGCGCTCAGGCGCTCGCACATCTCAGTCATGATTTCGTGTGCTAACGGTGTGGACCGTGCCCCGTCGACGAGCCAATCGACAACCGGCTTGGTGCCAACAGGGTCCATTGCGCCCGCGCCCTACCGCGTTGTCGGTCTCACTTGCCGTATTTCTGCGCCATCGCCGCGAAGAAACCCTCGTTCTTCAGCCCTTCGAGCAGACTCGTATCCATGTATTCGCCGACTTTCTGGCTGACAATGGGGAACTGCTTGAGGATGTTTTGGGCGCCCGGCAGCGACGGCTCCAGGTTTTGCGGCGACTGCTGCTTGAAGTCCCTGTACGTGATGTCGAGGATATTCGGACTGGTGATCTTCAATTCTTTCGCCAGCACGTCCTTGGCGCGCTCCTCATCGGTGAGCGCGATATAGTTGCCCTCGATGGTCGCCTTGAGAAAGCGCGTGAGCAAATCGTGCCGCGCCGCAATGTCGCTGTGGCGCACGACGATGCCGCTGAACACCCACGGGATCTGTTCGGGGACCAGATCGACCAGAACATTCACGCCGTCTTCGCGCGCAAGCGATGCCATCGGCTCGTTGATGGGCGTCGCTTTGATCTCGCCGGACCGCACCGCGTCGAGCCGCCGCCTGCCGCCGCCATATTCCTTGATGACGACGTCGTTGCGCGTCAGACCGAGACGCTGCAACGCGAGCGTCACGGTCGAATCGCTCTCCGAACCGAAGGTGCTCACGCCGATCACGCCGCCCTTGAGATCGGCCGCAGTTTTCACGCCCGGCGCGGAAAAAAACGTGAAGCGGATGACGTTGCTGAGCGAGCCGATCAGCCGCAGATCGCCGCCGGCCTGATTGACGCGAATGACCGACGATAAGCCGACGTGCATGACGTCGAGTTGTCCGGCCTGCAATTCTTCGGCGCCCTTGCTGCCGCCGTTCATGTTGATGATGTCGACGTTGAGCCCTTGCGCGGCGTAGAGGCCGGCGGCGCGCGCCATGTACCAGGCAAGAACCGTGTTCACCGGATCGGCGATGCCGGCTTTGAATTCGACAGGCTGCAATTGCTGCGCGGCCGCCGGGCGCCCCGTGGTGAGGGCGAGCAGAACAGAAGCTAGAGCAACAAGACGTCTTACTCGCATCGTTGGTTTCCTCCGCCGTCTTCGGCTGCGCCGGGGGACTTCTCCGTTGCGTCACCGCAATGCAGACGACACATCAAAACTCGCGAAACAGCCGGCCGAATCCCTCGATGCGGTCCTTGACGCCGCAGCGGCGCAGCGCGTCCCAGACGATGGCCTGATGCGCCGCCATGCAATTGACGCCGAATTCCCGCTCCAGCACGTCGAGTGCACCCGCTGTCGGCCAATGCGGCGACGGAAACAGAATCGAGTCGGCGTCGGGATGCTTTCGCATCAGCTCGCGCCCCATGTCGATCGCGGCGTGGCGCGGAATGCGGCCAATCTGATTGAAGGCAGAGCCCCAGCCGGTCGCGCCCAGCACCTCGCAATCGAAATGCTTGGCGTAGCTCGCGATGCGGTCCGTTTCGCTTTTTTCGTACGGCTGGCAGACGACCACTTTCTTGCAGCCCAGCGCCTTGGCGGCCGCGGTCTGCGCCGACGTCGAGGTCGAGACCTTGACCTTCAGCTCGGCTTCCAGGTCGCGGATCATCTGCTGCGCGTTGGAATAGCCGCGCGACAGATTAATCGGGACGCCGCCGAGCACGACGATGTCGCAGCCGGCGGCCGCCATCTCGCGCGCGGCCCGCATGCTGATGTCGTACGACTGATCGACCTCATCCTTGCTGCGCACCACGATGGCCAGCGAGGTGACGACGAGCGTCACGCCGGCGGGCACGATCTTGTAGAACTCGTAGGGAAAGACTTCGGTCGTGAGCGGGGGCGAGGTGTAGCCGATGCGGGCGCGGCTGCCATAGATATCGGCGCGGGACGTTTCTGCCATTTTGGGTACCGTTCTTGTCGTTGTGGCCGGAAAAACTAACGGCCCCGCGACGGCTTGTCCATGCGCGAAGAACTGTCAGAACGTTGCGGCGATCGTGAGGCGAAACGCCAGCGGCTCGACCGGATGCAGCACCCGGTCCATCACGCCGTTCTGGCAAACCGCAGCAGGCGCGGTCGACGCACCGCTGGCAGGAAAGCACATGGCGAACAAGCTGTCGGTCTTGAGCAGCGAGCCGTAGGCGTAACTGATCTGATCGGTGTTGCTGTTGGTGAGGTTGAAGGCGTCGAGCTGGATGCGCCAGCCGTTCTCCCAACGGTAGCCGACCCGCCCGTTGAGGAGCGTGGTCGCCGGCGAGACGAAAGCGTCGTCCTCCGTCAACGGCCGCGGGCCGAGGTAACGCAGATTAAGAGCGCCGAACCAGCCGGTTTTCTCGCCAAGTTCGACACTTGCTGACGCGACCATGTTTGGTGCGCCCGGAATGTAGTTGCCGGGCGCATTGCCGATCTGGGCCTCCGGAAAACCGGCGAGCAACTCGTAGATCGCCTCTTGCGCGCTATCGAAGCCGCCGACAAAGCGGGCGTGCGTCACCGCGAGATCGGCATCGATGGCGAGCCACGACACCGGCCGATAGTCGTTGGCCCATTCGACGCCGATGCGTTCGCTGGGCCGGCTCGGTTCGGTGTCGCCGGCATCGCCCGAAAACAGGATCTCCGAGGCTTGATCGAGCACGAACACGCTGACCGAGCTGGTGAGACCGGGAACGATCTTGCTGCGCACGCCAACCTCGCCGCCGCGCGTGCGAACCAGGAACGGCGAAGCATTGAGCTTGGTCGACGGATCGGTCGGGTCTTCGGTGATGGTGACGCCACGCACGTCGTTGCTGTGGTAGCCCATGCCGGCGCTGAGGTAGAACTCGGTCTTGTCGAACGGACCGAGCACCATGGAGAATTTCGGACTGCCGATCGCCATCTTGGCCTTACCGGAATTCGCCGGGTCATAGATCGAATTCACGTTCGCCGTGAACACATCGCCGCGCCAGCCGACAACCGTGCGCAGCCAATCGGTCCAATGCAGGACATTCTCGCCGTAAATGCCGACACTGCCCTCATCGACGTGATCGCTTCGAACGTTGGACAGAAATTGCCGCTGCACGGTATCGGTGAGGCCAAGATCGATATCATCGTAGCGGGTTTGAATGCCGAACGTGGTTTCGGTTGGCATTGCGCCGAGAGCGCCCCTGATCATGCGTGACGCGCTGCCACCGATCAGCACGCGATCGTCATGCTGATGGAACTGGTCGCTGTTCGCCGGATCGGTCAGGACATAGGTGAAGTTGTTGTAGAGATCGAGATTGCTCTTCACCGCGTAGGCGTTGGCGCGCCATGTGCCGCCGGCATCGGTCTCCGCCAACCGCGCCGACAGCGAATAACGGCTGGAATTACCGCCGTCGGTCGGATCGAACGCGTCGTACAATCCAAGCTCGCCGGATGTGATCGCGCGCAGCGGGATCTGGTCGGTCGAATTCCATTTATTATCGTAGGCCATGCCGGTGACGGTGAAGCCGTTGGTGCTCGTGCCCTGGCTGTAGCGCAGCAAGCCGTTGAGCTTGCGCATGTCGTCGGGGTTGGTCCACGGTCCGTTGTAGGTGGCGGCCTCGGTTGCGTAGAGCAGGTTGCCGCCCGCAAGCGGCGTTGAGCCGTAACCGAGGAAGCGCTCGTAACCGAAGCTGCCGGTGGTGAACTGCGCGACCTTCTTGGGCACGGTATCGACGAGGCCGATCGAGAGAGCGCCGACGGAGCCGAAATCGCCGACGTCGGCGTAATACGGCCCCTTGCGGATATCGATGAAACCGATGAGTTCCGGAATCATAATATTAAGGTCGGCATAGCCCTGGCCGTGAGCATGCGTGCGCATGTTCATCGGCATGTCATCGAGCGTGATCGCGAGATCGGTGCCGTGATCGAGATTGTAGCCGCGCAGGAAATACTGGTTGGCTTTGCCCTCGCCGCTGTGCTGCGTGACGATGAGGCCGGGCACGATTTCCAGCGCTTCGCCGGGACGCGTAAACGGCTGGGCGTTGACCGCGGCGCCCGACACCGTCATCTGGCTTGCCGCCTGCGGCTGTACCGGAGCTCCGCCGGCCACATTGGGAGCGCCGGTTTCGTAGGACGACTGCGGCGCGGGCGACGTCGTCGCGCGCGGCGCGGCGATCCGTGCAGGCTTCGGCTTCACCACGCGGGGCTTCGGCACGTCTGACAGATATGCGGATTGCCGGTAGCGCCACGCCACCCGACGGCGTGACCGGCGCCGGTCTCCGCCGTTGGTTCGCTTGCGGATGGCGCATCGGTCTGAGCCGTTTGCCCCCAGGCACTCACGCACAGCGACGCAGACAGAAGCCACACCGGCGCAAAAAGACGTGACGCCACCCAAGCCCCCAACGCGCATGCTGAACGCCAGCGTTTTCATCATGCAAGGTTGAGTATGACGTTGTCAATAAAAGTGCATACTGGCCGCCGGACCTCCGCGGCTTTTGCCGGGCGACAAATCTCAACCGAAATAACCGCGAGCGGTGATAGGATGCGTCGCCGCTATCTGGGAGAGCACCAATGCAGCGTGTGACCATCACCGTCGACGACGAGCTTGCCGCCGAGCTCGACCGCTTCATGGCCGCGCGCGGCTATGCCAACCGCTCCGAGGCGATCCGTGACCTGGCCCGCTCCGGCCTGCAGCAGGCTGCGACCGAGATCGGCGGCACGCGGCCATGCGTCGCCGCGCTGGTCTATCTCTACGATCACGAAGCGCGCGAATTACCGAAGCGCCTGACACGCGACTTTCACGACCGTCACGATCTGGCGCAGGCGACGCTGCACGTGCACCTCGATCACGAGAGCTGCATGGAGGTGACCGTGCTCAAGGGACGCGGCGCCGACGTGCAGGAATTCGCCGATCACATTATCGCCGAGCGCGGCGTGCGGCACGGCCACGTGGTCTACCTGCCGGCGGACGGCGCGCACAGCCACGACCGCGGCGCGAGCCATGGCCATGGCCATGGTCATGGCCACGGCCACTCGCATCGACGGCGGGCGGGGTAGCCCTCCTCTCTGCGAACAGGGAAAGGTTGCGACGAGCGTGTTTTAGGAGTTTTGCGCAAGCAGCCAAATAGCGCCAGCAATGAACCCGACGCCGGCAAGACGTGCGATCACCCAGCCGAACGGCATCGCCTTCTCGATCAGTACGAGAATCGCAAGCACAGCGATCCAGAGCAGATTCATCACGCCGCCGACGAACAAGAGCGCCATCAGCCCCCAGCAGCAGCCGATGCAATAGAAGCCGTGCCGAAAACCGAGTGTCATGGCACCGCCAGGATCGCGGCGAAAGCCGCCGTGCTGCTGGATGAAGAGGAGCGGCGATCGGCAATGCGACAGACACGCCGTCTTGAGCGGCGTCCACTGATAGATGCCGGCCAGGACCAGTACGATCGCGCCGAGACGATTGCTTGCGCTCTCCATCATCGGCGTGAGCAGCGCCGCGCGCTCGAGCGCCCACTGCGCCGCGGTGGCAAACAGAGAGAATGCCGTCCAGGCGAGGAGATATCCGGCAGCGAACCAGCCGCTCGCGGCGAAGGGCTTGCCCTGCTGCGCCGCCTGTCGGCCGACGCGGGCATAGATGAGGATCATCGGCGCGACTGACGGCGTCATCATGCCGATCATCATCACGATCCACATGGCGAACATGTAGCCGAACTCGATCGGCTTCCATGGCGCGCCTGCGGGCATCATGAGGCCCCGGCCCGCCGGAATCATGCGGAAGCCGGTCATGTCCATGCCGCCCATCGCCATGTCGTCGGCGAGCCAGATCAGGTCGGCCCAGGCGAGCGCCGTAAGGACCACGAGCGCGGCAAGAACGATGATGCGATCACGCCGTAATACGGCTTCGAGCGCGGGTTCGTTCATTGGCCTTCAGCGCACGATGCCGCTCTGGCACAGATTGACATGCGCAAACTGAGCATAGGAATCGGCGAGGTTAAATTGCATAGGACGTGATGTCTTGGTCCAGCCGCGCCCCATTTCCGCGAGCGAATATTCAAAGCCGTTGGGAATATCGATACGGACCCGATGCTCAGCGCCCGTGACCGGGTTCTTGATGGGCTCACCGTGACCTTCGGTAACGCCGCGCACCACCAGCCGGCCGGTGCGGGCTTCGATGTCGACGTCCAAGTCGATCGCCGCAAAGATGGGCTCATGCAATTTCTCCATAGTGGTGGAGAAGACCTGAAAGATCGTGGCGCCGGGCTCGGTATCCTGACCGGTCAGAATACGCAGGAGCGCTTCGCGCTGCGTCGGCGTCGCCCGCTCGTCGATGACGACGGCGGCTTCCCCTTTGCCCTCGTGGATTGCCCCGGGCCAGCGGAACATGCCGACGAATCTCAACCCGTCGAGCCGCGTGTCGCCGTGATATCCGCTGTCGATCTGCATTCCCGCCACGGCTTCGCAATTTCCGTGGGTCGGAAGCGCATTGAACTGGCAGGGGCAACCATAGGCACAGTTACAATTGACGAATTCGCGCGCTTTGATCATCCATTTGACGTCGGTCATTGCCACCCTCCGCATCAAGTCGTCGAATTGCTTTGAGTTGCAGATCAATCTGCCTAAAATTAGCACCAACCGATCGTGGTGTCGCTGCGGCTATAACGTCACCGTCCCAAGGCGGCATGAGGCGGCACCGGAGCAAGTTCGTCGGGCCGCTCGACGCGGCGCAGGGTCGGAAAGCGCCAAGCCCACAGGGCGACGATCGCAAGCACCGCGGCGCCGCCCAGCACGGCTGAGCCGACGGCACCAAACCATGCTGCGGTCACGCCCGACTCGAACATGCCGATCTGGCTCGAACAATTGACGAACAGCGAGTTGACCGCGAAAACGCGTCCGCGCATCTCGTCCGGGGTCGCGAACTGGATCAGCGATTGGCGGATCACCGTGCTGAGCATGTCGCCGGCTCCGACCACCAACAGCAGGCTGAGCGACGATGCGGTATGGACCGACAGCGCGAACGCAATGGTGGCAACGCCGTAGACAGCGACCGAGCCGAACATGATCCGGCCGGCAGCACGCTTGATCGGCATCCGCGACAGCATCGTCGCCAGGATCAGCGCGCCGGTCGCCGGCGCAGCCCGCAGCAAGCCGAAACCCCAGGCGTTGATGTGGAGGATGTCGCGGGCGAAGATCGGCAGCAGCGCCACGACGCCGCCGAACAAAGTCGCGGCAAGGTCGAGCGACATCGCGCCGAGCACGGCCGGCTGATTCCAGATGAAGTGAATGCCGGCGATCAGTGTCGCCCACGTCACCTTCGGCCGCTCGACCGGCGCCGCCGGGATCGGCAGAAGCACGCTCGCAACGCCGGCAGTGATGACAAGCAAGGCGCACAGGCCGAAATCGACGCCCGCGCCGAAGACGTAAAGGGCGCCGCCCAGCGCCGGGCCGATCAACTGCGACATTTTTCCAGCCGATGCGTGCGCCGAAACCGCCTGCATCAAGATCGCGCGCGGCACGGTCGACGGCACGAGCGATTGCAGCGCCGGTCCCTCGAACGTGCGGGCGACCGCATTGACGAGCAGAAGACCAAAGATCAGCCGGACCGGATGATCGACAAAGGCTGCAAGGATGAGCAGCCCGACCGAGACACACAGTTCGACCGTATAGCAGCAAATGAGAATCAGCCGGCGGCTATGATGATCGACCACCTGCCCGGCCAGCAGCGTCAGCGCAGAGCGGCGGCAGAAATTGCACAAGCCCGATGAAGCCCAGCGCGAGTGCGCTACCGGTCAGACCGTAGATCAGATATCCGACCGCCACCGCCTGCATCTGGTTGGCC
Source organism: uncultured Alphaproteobacteria bacterium (assembly GCA_963759705.1). Lineage (GTDB taxonomy): Bacteria > Pseudomonadota > Alphaproteobacteria > Rhizobiales > Xanthobacteraceae > BOG-931. The sequence goes on along the minus strand of CAVXAK010000015.1, from coordinate 221,526 downwards.
GTATTGGCGGCGACGCGCGTGGTGAACAGCAACCGGAAGGGGCGATGGCGAAACAGCGTGACCGCAGGCTTATGTGGAAACGGAGTTTCGCTCATCGCGCGGTGTCGTCACCTTTCCGCGCATTCATACGATCCTCCCTCAGCTCAGAATTCCATCAAATCGTTCGCAACCAGTACGCGACCCGGAGTAATACTGACTGACCCCATCGCGTAGCGTTTGTAATCGTCGTTGTCCTTGCCGGATGGTCGGCATGTGGGTCATGACGACCATCTTGACCCCGGCGGCGCTCGCCATTTTGCCGACAGCTTCCGGCGTCAGGTGCTCGTCGTGAGGTGACGCACGTCGCCTCCTGCTCCGCCGGCGTCATTTTTTGCCAATCGCCGCTCTTGATCCTGCGCGCTTGATCTCTTCCGCCGAGGCGACCTCCGTACAGAGAGGTCCGCATCCTTTGGCGAGCGCGATCACCGCATCGCACGGGCCGGTGTCGCCGGTGAAAACGACGACGCGATCGGGAGTTTCGAACCGATAAGAGTAGGATTTGTGCTTGCCGAAATAGGGGCTGTCCTCGGGAATGTTGTAATGGGTGTTTTCGACTGCCGTTACTTTGACGTTGTCATCCTGATAGATTTTTCCGGTTCCGACGTCTTGTCCGAAAAGAGCCTGCTCATCGGCGTTCTTGCCCTCGGTCCGCGGATTTCGGCGTTGGCGGTGATATAATCATCGCCCCTTGACGAGCCTTTCGGCGCCGGGCGGCCGTAGATATCGATTGGTTCGGGCGCTGTATTCCCATTCGGCGACCAGCAGCGTCGCCAAACCGGCCAGTGTGGTCGCTGTGGGGTGGGTGATGAAGATCTTACCGATTTGCGGAAATTGGAGCCGGCCTGGACGATGCGCCGGTCACGCCATCGCCGGCATCGATCAGGTAAGGGCGCCGTTGACGATCAGGAGATTGGACGTTTGCGCGCGGTCCTTGGGCGGCAAGGTCCGCGGTGGTCCCGAGTGTGATAAGCCGCGTCCCTGATTTCGCGGCTTTGGCCGGCGGCGGCCCCGCATTTTGCGCCGCCAATTGACCCGCCAGAGCGACTGTGCCGATGAACGTCAAAACGGCGCGAATCATCGCCGACGTTATCCGCATGGATTCCTCCCTATTTTTTTCGCAATCGACTTTAGCGCAACGCCGGACCGTTGTAGAGACCGCGCGCAATTTCAGGTGCGAGACGAAAGCGAAAGGCGCAGGAGAATAAAGAAGCGGTGTTTTACCGCGTTCGAGCCTTCTCTTTTCCCTTGTAACTCACGAATCGCCTCGCCGGTTTGAATGAGCGGTGCGGTGGCGGGCGTGAGCGTCAGCGATGCGCGAGCCGGGTGAGGGGTCAGCAGCGTCGGGCGCTTAAGAACCCCTCACCCGCTTCGCTCGTCTTTGCTCGCTCAGCACCCTCTCCCACAAGGGGAGAGGGAAAGGCGAGAGCGAGCCGCCTCACCCCAAATTCAATTCCTTGAAGAAGTCGTTGCCCTTGTCGTCGACGACGATGAAGGCCGGGAAATCGACCACCTCGATGCGCCAGATCGCCTCCATGCCGAGCTCGGGATATTCCACGGTCTCGACCTTCTTGATGCAATTCTCGGCGAGGTTTGCGGCGGCGCCGCCGATCGAGGCGAGATAGAAGCCGCCGTGTTTCTGGCACGCCTCGCGCACGGCGGGAGAGCGGTTGCCCTTCGCCAGCATCACCATGGAGCCGCCGGCGGCCTGGAAATCGTGCACGAAGCTATCCATGCGGCCCGCCGTGGTCGGCCCGAACGCGCCCGAGGCGTAGCCTTCCGGCGTCTTCGCCGGGCCCGCGTAATAGACCGGATGGTTCTTGAAATAGTCGGGCAGCCCCTCGCCCCGCTCCAGCCGTTCGCGCAGCTTGGCGTGCGCAAGATCGCGCGCGACGATCATCGGGCCCGACAGCGACAGCCGCGTCTTGATCGGGTATTTGGTGAGCTGCGCCAGAATGTCCTTCATCGGCTTGTTGAGGTCGATTTTCACCACCTCGCCGCCGAGCTTTTGCGTGTCGACCTCCGGCAGATATTTCGCCGGATTGTGCTCGAGCTCTTCGAGGAACACGCCGTCCTTGGTGATCTTGCCGAGCGCCTGGCGATCGGCCGAGCACGACACGCCGAGCCCGATCGGCAACGACGCGCCGTGGCGCGGCAGCCGGATCACGCGCACGTCGTGGCAGAAATATTTGCCGCCGAACTGCGCGCCGACGCCGAGCGATTGCGTCATCTTCTGGATGTCCTGCTCCATGTCCTTGTCGCGGAAGGCATGGCCGTCCTCGGAGCCGTGGTCCGGCAGCGCGTCGAGATATTTGGTCGAGGCAAGCTTCACGGTTTTCATGGTCAGCTCGGCTGAGGTGCCGCCGATGACGATGGCGAGATGGTACGGCGGACACGCCGCGGTGCCGAGCGTCAGCACCTTTTCTTTCAGGAACGCGAGCAGGCGCTCGCGCGTCAGGATCGATGGCGTCGCCTGGAACAGAAACGATTTGTTGGCCGAGCCGCCGCCCTTGGCGATGAACAAGAACTTGTAGGCTGCATCCGCGTCGCCATGAGCAGGGTCATGGCTTTCGGCGTAAATCTCGACCTGCGCCGGCATGTTCGAGCGCGTGTTCTTCTCCTCGAACATGGAAATGGGCGCGAGCTGCGAATAGCGCAGATTGCGCTTCAGATAAGCGTCGCGCGCGCCCTCGGCGAGCGCCGCCTCGTCGTCGCCGTCAGTCCAGATGAGCCGGCCCTTCTTGCCCATGATGATCGCGGTGCCGGTGTCCTGGCACATCGGCAGCACGCCGCCCGCCGCGATATTGGCGTTCTTGAGAAAGTCGTAGGCGACGAACTTGTCGTTGTCCGACGCTTCGGGGTCCTCGACGATATGCTTGAGACTCGCGAGATGCGCCGGGCGAAGCAGATGATTGATGTCGGTGAAGGCGGCTTCGGCGAGCGCGCGCAACGCCTCGCGCGGCACCGCCAACACCTCCTCGCCCAGGATGTGCTCGACCTTCACGCCGTCAGCGCGATTCTTGCGATAGGGCGTGGTGTCCTTGCCGAGCGGAAACAGCGGCGAGTGCTTGTACGGCGGCGTCGGGTGGGTACTGAGGGGGGCGTTCATGGGACCGGTCCTGCAGCCATCTTAAGACTTGTGTAAACCCGTCGGTATCAGGGACTATAATGAGCTGCAATACAAAACGGTGCGCTAGCTCTTAAGAAGCAAAGGTCTTTCTCATGGGCAACCAATCCACTTTAGACCTCGAAAACACTGCCCCGCTCGATCAGCAGGAAGAGCTAGTGGATGGAATCTAACACTTGGTGCCCACGCCTGACAGCGGCGATGATCTTTTCGGGGTCTGCGGTCCAGGTGAAAGGTTTGGGATCATTGTTGGTCTGCGCGACGAAGCGGTTGATGGTGGCTTGGAGATCGACAACGCATCGGAAGACACCGCGCTTCAGCCGCTGTTTGGCAAGCTTGGCGAAGAACCCCTCGACGGCGTTGAGCCACGAGCACGAGGTCGGCGTGAAGTGGAAGGCGAAGCGAGGGTGCCGGTCGAGCCATTGACGCACCTTTGGATGTTTGTGGACGGCGTAGTTGTCGAGGATCACGTGCACAGACTTTCTGACCGGCACTTGCGCCTCAATGGCATTGAGGAAGCGAATGAACTCCTGGTGGCGATGGCGCTGCATACATCGGCCAATGACTTTGCCTTCGAGCACGTCGAGAGCAGCGAACAGCGTCGTTGTTCCATGGCGCTTGTAGTCGTGGGTCATCGTGCCGGCGCGGCCTTTCTTCATCGGCAGGCCGGGCTGGGTGCGGTCGAGGGCCTGGATTTGCGATTTCTCATCGACCGAGAGCACGATGGCATGGGCGGGCGGATCGACATAGAGCCCGACAACATCGCGCAGCTTGTCGATAAACTTCGGGTCGGTGGAGAGCTTGAACTGCTGGACCCGGTGCGGCTGGAGACCATGCTGGCGCCAGATGCGTCGCACGGAACTTGCGCTGATGCCGACAGCTTTCGCCATCATGGTGGCGGTCCAATGGGTCGCCTCGGCGGGCGGATCGGTGTGGGTGAGCACGACGACACGCTCAGCAATATCCGACCCAAGTGGCGGAATGCGCGAAGGTCGCGTCTTATCGCGCAGCAGACCGTCGTAACCAGCCTGCACAAAGCGCTCTTGCCAGCGCCACACACAGGTTTTCGACTTGCCGGTCTGGCGCATAATCTCATTGGTGCCGACGCCGTCCGCGCTCAACAGGACGATCTCGGCCCGCCAGACATGCTTATGCGGTGCGTTGCGATCCCGCGCCAGTGCCGCCAGGCGGCGGCGATCAGCGGATTTGAGAGTGATGGAAATTCCCGTTCGCATGCGGCAAACTCGCACGTATCAAGTCCGCCGGGAATCCCTTCCGGGACTCAAATGTCAGGTTCGATCCACTAGATGACCTTGACCTACCCAAGGATTGGTATTTCGGAGCTAGCTTGTGGTCTACCGACTGGACCGCGGAAACAATCGTCTCGCAATTGAAGCGCGGCAACATCAACCTTAGTCCTCGGTATCAACGACGACAGGCTTGGGAACCAAAAAGGCAAAGCCGCTTTATCGAGTCTCTAATTCTCGGCTTGCCTGTGCCTCAAATTATTCTCGCCGAAGATAACGCTCGACGAGGGTCGTTCATTGTCATTGACGGCAAGCAGAGGCTTCTTGCACTTCGGCAATTCACGGCCGACGAAAAAAACGACGACTTTAGGCCTTTGCGTTTGACTGGCTTGGATGACCGCCAAGACCTCAACGGGGCCACATATTCTGTCCTCAAGAATTCTGGCGCATTTCGAGACGACCTAAACTCTTTTGAGAATCAGAGCATCCGTACGGTTGTCATTCGAAATTGGAAAGACGATCGCTATTTGCATTCGGTATTTCTACGAATTAACACGGGCAGCGTCCAACTTTCACCTCAAGAGCTTAGACAAGCACTACATCCCGGTGGATTCGCTGATTTTCTTGATGACATTTCTTCTAAGTCAAAGCCGCTGATGCAGCTGCTAAACATAAAGGAACCCGACTTTCGAATGAGAGATGTGGAGTTGATGCTTCGTTATTATGCATATTTTTATTTTGCGAGCGACTACAAGGGAAACTTCAAGGCATTTTTGGATATGACCGTCGAATTCTTCAATAAACGATGGAGCAACGCACAAGATGGACTGAGGGCGACCTATCAATCGTTTGAAGCCTCTCTAGACACCACCAAACAAGTGTTTGGCGAACACGGCCAGATGCGGAAATGGAACGGTGATCAATACGAAAGAAGAATTAATCGCGCGGTGTTCGACATAATGATGTTCTACCTGCGTGACGAAGCCTCACGCACAGCATTCACCCGCCATGGGAGAGATATCCAAGACGCATTTAAACAATTGTGCGTAACCGATCGTGAATTCTTATCTTCCATAGAATCGACGACCAAATCGATCGGAGCAAATCAGATAAGATTTCGACGCTGGGCGGACATTTTATCAAAAATAATGATGCAGCCCGTGCGATCTCCTCTGTAGAGACTACAGCTATGACGAAATTTTTTGTTCAGCTCGGAAGAGCGGAAAGGGATATCAAAGGTCACTTTATGACGTTCAGGCCTCGAAAGAGTGGAAACTATACCAAAAGAGAGTTAAGATCATTTCGATGCGTATACGGTTTTGGTTCACGCCGAAATTGAAACCTACTTCGAAAGTTGCGCCAATCGAGCTATTGACATTGCCGAAGCATTTTTAAAGCAGGATACCTATAATCGTATTCTTTATTCTCTTGGCGCATTTTATGCCCGATTACCGGATGACGGCAAGTCGCTCCTAAAGGTTCCGCAGAAAGATATTTGGAGAGAGAAAGGTGGACGTAGCATTTCTCTGCATCGCGATGTCGTTAAAGGCAACAATGGAATAAAAATCGATAACCTCTGTCGCATGCTTATTCCAATCGGCTTGGACGTTCGGAACATCGACGGAGTTTTGTTGGTTGAGCTAGATCAGTTTGGAGCGATAAGAGGGTCGATGGCGCATTCATCGTTGAGAGTCCGTCGAGGTGCTATGGTAGATCCATTTGTGAAAGAGGCTGAGATCAAGCGGCTAATCGCGTTATTGCAGGACTTCGATCAAGGGTTTCATCAATTCATTAAATCACAAATGTGATGTAGCGAGCGAGCGTAGCCCGGATTGAGCGAAGCGAAATCCGGGATGCAGCAATCCAGCTTAACAGCCACCCGGATGTCGCGGCGCTCCATCCGGCTAATTGGCCCCTTCCCCCAAGCTGCTCCGCGTAGGTATCCACCAGGGCACGGATCATGCGCTGATCGGGCACGCGGCGTTTCCTGGCCTCACGCTTGAAGAAATCGAGGCTGGGGCGCGACAGCGACAGCGTCACCTTGACGTTGTCCTCGCTCGGCACAAGATTGGCGGATGCGGGTCAGCACGTAGGGCGGACGAGCGAAGCGTAATCCGCCGTTTGGCGTGACTCGAATGGCGGGTTACGCCGGAGCTTGCCTTCGGCCGGGCAGTCCGAGCCAGACCCGTTCGGTAACCCGCCCTACAGCCGTTATCGTCATACGCGGGCTCGACCCGCATATCTCACCGCTTTACCGGCGCGTCCGAGCGCGCACCCTCCCGGCTTGCATCGCATTTTATGCAATCCCCCGCCGGGGCCTTAAGGCGCCGTCGATACTGTCCTGCTTGCTTGCCGAAAATCTTACAAAAACAAGGATAATCGCATGACTTTCGGAAAACGCTTTTCGATGCACAACAACCGCCCCGCCCCGGTGCTGCAGCAGACCTGCGTGCGGTGTTGCGGCACCGGCCGCATCCGCGAGCGCGGCACTCGGATCATCTGCAAGGCCTGCGCGGGAACGGGACGAACGAAGGCGCAAGCGGATCGCGCATCTTGATCGGCCGCAGAGCAGATCGAGCGTTCGGCTCAATGCCTGGCACCCTTTAACGCGCCATACGCGAACTCGTCATACGCGCACCACCACCGACAACTCGCCCTGCACCTTCCGCGTCGGCTTCACCGTGATCTTGACGTCCTGCCCGAGCGCGGTGAGGAATTCCATCAGCCGGCCGACCGAGAAATTGCCCGCACGGTTGCGCATCAGCGCCGAGACGTGCGGCTGCTTGATGCCGAGGAGTTCGCCGGCCCGCGCTTGCGTCAGACCGCGCTTCTTCACGATCTTGTAGATTTGCAGCGTCAGGCGTGCCTTGAGCAGCTCCTGTTCGGGATTCGGCAGACCGAGATCGGCAAAGACATTGCCGCTGCTCTTTGTCATCCGCGCTTTCGTCTTGCGCATGTCAGTTCTGGCCTTCCCTATAATGCAGTTCCGCTTCGGCAAAGCGTCGGCGTATCAGATCAATCTCGTGTTTCGGCGTCGCGATGCCTGCCTTCGACTTCTTCTGGAACACGTGCAGCACGTACACCGCGTTCTCGAAATGGGCGGTATAGACGGCACGATACGCGTCAGTGCGATATCGCTCGACGATTTCCATCACCCGCACGCCGCCAAAGCCCTTCAGTGGTTTGGCTGCCGGATCGGTCGTGCCCTGCTGGGCCGCATAGAGCGCTTGGCCAATGTCGCGACGAACCTGCTGCGGCATCGCACGCAGGTCCCGGCGGCTCGATCCGATCCAGACGACCGGTCTAACTCGACCAATCATATAAATATACTAATTCTGGTATATATCAAGACCAACCCAAGCCCGCCCTACACTCCGAACAGCTTCTCGGCGTTGCCGTGGGCGATGCGTTCCCGGTCGGCGGCGCTGACGGGGATCTGCTCGAGGAACGTGCGGCCCGCCGCCATCGCGCCATACGGATAATCGACCGAGAACAGGATCCGCTCGACGCCGACTTCCAGCAGCAGGTCGAGGAAGGTGGCGGGAAAGAAGAACCCGCCGAACGTGTAGTGCACGTTCTGCCGCAGATAGTCGCCGAGCGAACGCTTCAGCTTGGTCAGCGCCGGCGGCAGATTGCGGTCGAGCCTTGGCAGCATGAAGGGCAGACCTTCGCCGAGGTGGCCGACGACGATCTGCAGCTTCGGATAGCGGTCGAACGCGCCGCCGAGGATGAGACGGATGACATGAACCGCGGTCTCGATGTGCCAGCCCCAGCCCGGACCGGAGAGCATGTAGCTCACGTCCGGCGCGAAACCGCCGTATGAGGCCTCGATCACCGGCTGCGGCGGCCGCGTCGGATGCAGATAGATCGGCACATTGAGCGCGTCGGCGCGCTCCAGGATCGGCCAGAAGAACTTGTCGTCGAGATAGCGGCCGCGATGGTGGCCGTTGATGATCGCGCCCTTGAAGCCGTCGCGGACCCGGCGTTCGAGCTCGTCGGCGGCCTTGCCGGGCGCAGCCGTCGGCAAGGTGGCGAGGCCGGCAAAGCGCGCGGGATGCTTTTTCACCGCGGCGGCGAGATAATCGTTCGCTTCGCGCGCGAGCGCGGTCGCCTCGGCTTCCTCCAACTGCTCCGTGCCCGGATATTGCAGCGACAGCACCTGCATATCGATGCCGGCGGCGTCCATCTCGGCCACGCGCCTGTCGCCGATGTCGCCAAGCTGTTCGAAGAACTTGGCGCCGCGGCCGCCGGCTTTGGCATGGGCTTCGAATTCCCGCCCGGGACCTTTGAAAAATCCCGGGGACGCAAAGTGCTCTTCAACCGTGATGGTTCGCATGATTGTTCTTTCTGTTGCCGGCTATTTGATTCGTCAGACGCAGGGCTGGAGCATCCCGCGATGCGCGCGTCCTCGGAAGCCCGTTGACCCGCGTATACAAGGAGAGCCGCGTTATCCGCCGTAGAACACGTTGTCGCCGAGGTCCTTCATCTCCAGGATGGCGGCGTCGGGGCGGCCGGCTGGCGGCCGGTTGAGATGGGCCTCGATCACCTCGCCGACGATGATGTGATGGTCGCCCTGCTCGACGACGGAGGTGACGCGGCATTCGACCGCGCCCGGCGCATCGACGAGGATCGGCGCGCCGGTCGTGCCCTTGCGGTAGGCTTGGCCGCTCAGCTTGCCGTCGCTGACGTCGGCTGGCCGGAAGAACGTGAAGGCGGAGACTCTTTTGCTCCTTGCCGAGCATGTTGAGCGCGAACGTCTTCGCCGTCTTCACCGTCTGATAGGTGCCGGAATCGGTCTTGACGCCGACCACCACCAGCGGCGGCGCAAACGCCGATTGCGTCACCCAATTGACCGTCGCTGCCGAAATGTTGCCGGCCCCATCATCGGCGGTGAGCACGTAGATGCCGTAGGGGATCATTCGCAGCACGGTCTTCTTGGCGTCGGCGTTCATCGTTTCCTCTCCTCGCTGGCGAGCCTCGGAACGGCAAGCCTAAAGCATCATCGGCCAAGGCCAAACCGGGTGTTCAAGAATGCCGGGCTTCATCCGGCCCGCAAAGTCGTTGCGTATCGCACTCCACGCCTCGCTCTACGTCCCGCCCTTCAGCTCCGTGTACATCTCGGTGACGAAACGGTCGGCGCTCGCGCTCGTGCTGCCGGCGAGTTTGGCGTCGTAGGCGGCGGTGACTTTCGCCGCCAGCACGTCCTGCAGGGTTTTGCCCTGGGCGATCATCGACTGCACATTGTTCTCGATCGCCAGGATCATGTCGCGATACGGGATCATATCGTCGCGCTTGATGATGGTGCCGTGGCCAGGAACCAGCCTGGTATCCGGACCGGCGAGTTTCATCGTCATATCGAGCGCTTCCAGCATGCCCTTCAGCGAGCCGCCGTTTTTGGTGTCGATGAAGGGATAACCGTAATTGCGATAGAAATCGCCGATCATGATCACGTTGGCATTCTCGAAACGGATCATCGTGTCGCCGCCGGTGTGGGCGGCTCGCACCGGAATGAGGTCGATGGTTTCGCCGTCCATGTGAATGGTCACCGGCGGCCCCATCCCATAGGTGACGACCGGAAATCCGGCCGGATCGCTCAATGGATTGGAACTGGCGTTGGGCGACTGCGAAATACGGACCATCCCTTCGCGCAACTCTTCGCGCGCGAAGATCACGGCACCCATCCGGGCAAAGTTGGCGTTCCCTGCAGTGTGGTCGCGATGAATGTGCGTGTTGACAAGAAAGCGAATGGGTGCGGCGCTGATCCGCCTGATCGCCGCCGTGACCTTGTCGGTGAGCTGCGCGTACTGGGCATCGACCATCAGAATGCCGTCAGGCCCCGAGAGCACGCCGATCCTGCCACCAGCAGCGTCGTCGTGCGACGGATCGAGACCGGCCGAGCCGGACAGCATGGTGAGGTTGGGCGCCATCTGATCGGCGACGATCTGAACCTTGTCGAAATCGATGTTCTGGGCCGACGCGCTCATTGAAACAGACGCGGCGGCGAGACCGGCCGACAGCAGCCATGCGGATTTCATGCGTTGTCCTTCCCTGACGTATTTGATTTACGCTAGTGTGGCGGTTTAGAAGTCCGCATCATTCTCGCCGCGACCCCGTTATGCGGACTTCTGAACCAAAGCCACACTAGATCAATAAGTTGCTAGTGTCCCTCGATTCCGAAGTTCGCAAACGAGGATGCCGCACAATAATGCGAACTTCGGAATCGGAACACTAGCGACTTTGGATTTCGCGGCGCTCAAGCCGGCTAGGTTATTTGAAAAACTGCTTGCGGGCGAGGATGGCTTTGAGACGGGTCGCGCGCGCCGTCAGGTGGTCGCGCACGCAGACGAACACGTCGGCGTAGATCGGCGGGTCGCCGTGGATGAGATCGCCGCATCCGTCGCGGTCTTTGAGCCAGGGCGCGCTGGTCGGTGCGCAGCGCTTCGGCGTCGGCGGCGCTGAGCACCGTGAGCGCCTGTGCGAAGGAAGCCGCGATGTCGCGATCGAGATCGCTGAACTCGGAAATGCCGCAAATCTCCTTTTCGACGATGCTCGAGGCGCGCCGGCAATCGAAACTCGGCGCAGCGTGCGCCGCAGAGCACGCGTTCGCCAGGAGTGCGGACACACCAAGAGCAAGCAGCAGCGCCGATTTCTCCGCATTCATCGAGCGGACCTCTCCTCAGGCGATAAAAATGCAAGTCCCGGGAATTCGATATAACGCCGCGGGGTTTGTACAGTCTCGGGCATTCGTGACCGACGCGAGGGAGGACGTTCAACCATACAGTATAAAGGTTTTCGCCACGCTGCTCGGCGCCATGGGACTTGTGGCCGCGATGGCAGGGCCAGGACAGGCAGAGAATACGATCACGACGCACCGGCTATCGGCGGGGCTCGCCGCCGAAGCGATGACCGAGGCGGTCGCGGCCTGCGCCAAGCAAGGTTACAAGATCACGGCGACGATCGTCGACAGCGACGGCGTAGCCCAGGCCATGCTGCGCGGCGACGGCGCCACCATGACCGCGGTCGACGCCTCCCACGACAAGGCCTACACGGCGCTGATGCTCGGCGCCTCGCGCAACGAGGATTCCAGCGGCGCCGTTGCGCAACGGTTGGGCGCCACGCCGGCGGCCGGCCTCGGCAAGCTGCCGCATGTGCTGTTATCACAAGGTGCGCTGGTCATCAGGACCGGCGGCGAAGCCATCGCGGCGATCGGGGTCGGCGGCGCGCCGGGCGGCAATCTCGATGAAGGCTGCGCCAAGGCCGGACTCGATAAGATCAGCGACCGCCTCAAATAATGACCTGAAGAACTCTCGGCTCCCGGCAGCCCGGCTCGCCGTTTGGCGTCCGACCTGGCCGCAGAAGCCAGCGCAACGGTTCATTTGTCAGTTATTCGGCAGCCACGCTGCAATCGGCCGCGCGTGCCGTCCAGGCAAATGCGGCGACGACCGAACTTTCGCCTTCGCGCTCGACACCAAATCTCGCGAAATGGAGTAGACTTCAACGGCCAGCACCGGATGGTGACGACGAAACATCGCGCGCCGGCACCGCTCACGCTCGGCCGGCAAATTCTCTTGCCAGTTCTTTTGGCAGTTCTCTTGGCAAATTCTTTGCCAGTTCTTTGGCAAATTCTCTTGGCAAATTCTCTTTGGGGGCAATCCATGGCAATTCGGCAGTGGTTCGTCGCTATCGACGACAAAAAGGATGGACCGTTCTCGGACGAACGGCTCCGCGAGTTGATCGCCGGCGGCACCGTCACGGCCGACACGCTGGTGTGGTGCAACGGCATGACCAATTGGACGAGGGCCGCCGAGGTCCCCGGCCTGATGGCTGGATCGCCGCGTCAAGCGTCGCTGCCGCCGCGTTCGGGGCCGGCGCAGAACGTGCGGGCACAGAACTTGCCGGCACAGAACTCGGCCACGCACGCACTCCGCACGACGGTAGGAACCTGGCCGCTGTTCGGCCGCGGGCTGCTGGTGTTCATCTCTCAGCTTCTTGTGATCCCGATCCCATGGGTGGCGACGAGCTTCATGCAATGGTTCGTCGAGCACATTGAACTGCCGGAGGGGCAGCGGGTCGATTTCGCGGGCAAGCCGGGCGACATCTGGTACGTCTTCGTCCTGAACGCGCTCTGCGGCTATGTCGGCTTAATCAGCAACTATGTGGAGCTTTTGGTCCTGCCGCTGACGACGCTTTTCACTCTCCTGATTGCCCGCTGGTTTTGCGCCAATCTCATTTGGGAAGGGCAACGCGACCGGCTGAAATTCACCGGCGACTATTGGATCCTGCTCGGATGGACGCTGCTCTTTGCGGTGTCCTTCATCACCATCATCGGTTGGGCGTGGGTGGCGACGGCCTGGGGCCGTTGGATGTGCAAAAACGTGACCGGGTCGAGCAAGCAGCTGATTTTCACCGCCAGCGGCTGGAGCTATTTGTGGCGATCGCTGGTGTTCGGTCTGACCGCCGCATTCGTCGTACCGATTCCCTGGACCTTGTGCTGGTTCGTCGGCTGGGTCGTTTCGCAGTTTTCGCTGGTCGACGCCGCGGACCAATCAAGCGCACGGCTCGCCGCGGCCTGAACCGATCGGAAGCGCTTCGCGTCGCGACTGAGCATGATCTTCGGAAAACCTGCTTTTCCTTTTCCGGATCATGCTCGTCTCTTTGAGCATGATCTGTTCGGAAAACCGGCTTCCACTTTTCCGGATCATGCTCGTCTCTTTGAGCATGATCTTTTCGGAAAACCGGCTTCCACTTTTCCGGATCATGCTCTAAGGCCAAACCATGCCTGCACGTTCCTTCCGCGTCGGCCGTTCGGCGACTGGCCTCGGCCTGTTCGCGACGCAGACGATCGAGCGAGACGCCTATATCGTCACCTATCGCGGCCGCCGCATTCCGACCGCAGTCGCGCATGAACGCGAACGGCGCTTCGGCGCGAAGTACATGTTCGAAGTGACCAGCCGATGGACGATCGACGGCTCGTCGCGGCGGAACCTGGGCCGCTACATCAATCATAGCTGCCGGCCCAACGCGGAGGCGTTGCTGCGCAAGGGCCGGATCGTGTTCGTGGCGCGGCGCCGCATTCGGCCCGGAGAGGAAATCACGCTCGACTACGGCGAGGACTATTTCGATCTCTTCTTCAAGAACGGCGGCTGCCGCTGCGCAGCGTGCCGAGCGAAGGCTGCCCGCCGCCTGGGGCCCGAGAGCATGATCCGGAAAATGCCTGTCCCCAGACGCGATCCGGGGGCCTGAACCGGTGCGGCCATAAGCGCGTTTACCGGCGCGGAACTGATCAAGGTTGTTGGCGGCGACGTTCTGAAACTGCGTGAAGACGTTGCGCTGTTTCGCCCACTCGCCGGCCTTGGTGTATTCGATGTCGCCCAGCACCGTATGCAAGGTGTGACTGTGGAGATAATCGGCAAGCTTGGCGTGATCGAGGCTCTTGGTCTCCTCGACCGCCTGCGCCAGCACCTGGCCGGCGGCGTAGCCGAACGGCACAAAACCGAAACCGAACGGATCGATCTTTTCGGCCGCCGCCTTTTCCTGATAGCGCTTGAGCACATCGGCGACGCCGGGGAAATTGAACGTCGGCGCCGGCACGAAACTCTCCATGATGACGATGCCGTCGAGCAGCGGGCCGAGCTGCATTTTAATCGGCGTGATCAGGAGCCCGATCATGGTGCCGCCGAACATCTTCGGCTTTAAACCGACTTCCTGCGCCGCGCGCACGATGCCCACCGTGTCGGGCGGATAGGCGGCGACAAACACCACGTCGGGGTTCGCCGCCTGCACCGCGCGCACGACCGGCGCGTAGTCCGTGGTGCTCGGCGGGTTAACTCTGATCGTAGATGACCTTGAGGCCGTTGGCGGCGGCATTCTCCTTGGCACCGTCCGCCGACGTCTTCGAAAACTCCGCGTCGGCGGCAAGAATCGCGACCGTCTGTGGCTTCGGCTTCTGCGCCGCCGCAAGCTCGAAGAAGCCGCGGGAAAACGCCTTCATCCCTTCCGGACCGACCGGCACCATGTCGAAATAGCGCGAATAATTGAAATGCCGATTGACCGCGATTGCCAGCATGCTGATGGTCATCATGTTGTGCTCCATGATCACCGGCATGGCGGGCGCGGCCATGTTGGTCGCGTAGGGGCCGAGCAGCAGATCGACTTTGTCGACCGTGATGAGCTTGGTGTAGATGCCCGGCACGTTCGCCGGGTTGCTCTGATCGTCGTAGTAGACAAGCTCGACCGGGCGGCCGAGCAGTCCGCCCTTGGCGTTGACGTCGTCGCGCCAAAGCTCGAGCGCGATAATGAGCTGCTTGCCGTTCTGCGCCACCCCGCCGGTCAAGGCCATGCTGAAACCGACCTTGATCGGATCTGCGGCACGCGCCGGCGAGCCGGCCGCAAACATCGACAATGCGAGCAATGCCGCGCACGCGATCATGCGCCGGATTGTGAGCATGGACGCCCTCCCCGAGTTTGTTTGTATCTCCCCTCCGCTTGTTAGGAGGGGACGCAATTATTTGTGCATCTCGTCGGTTGGCATGATACCCCACAGATTGGATGCCGAAGGGTCCTTGGACCACACTTTCGGCCGCTGCGGGTTGTCGCGATGCCATGGCCGCGGTTCGAAATAACCGAGCTCCTCGTTCATGCGATCGAGCTCGGCGAACAGCTCGGTGATCAATCCGTTCGGCGCACGATGATAGGCGAAGAGATTGTGACCAATGCCATGCCGGCCCGGCCCCCACAGGAGCTTGTAACCGTTGGTGCTCAGATAATCGCACGCGGTCTGCATGTGGCCCCAATCACGCAATTCGAACGCGGTGTGGAAGTGACGATTTGATCCGGTTTCCATCAGGTTGATCGTGTGATGGTCCGGCCCGCAACGCAGGAACGAGAAGAAATCGGCCATCCAATCGGATTCACGAAAGCCGAGCACGTCGCAGTAGAACTTGGTGGTGTGCTTGACGTCGGTGACGTGGAAGGCAACGTGACCGAGCTTGTGCGGCACGACGCCCTTGTTCTGGAATTTCTGATGCGAGAAGGCATCGCGCTTGAACACCTCCATGATCGTGCCTTTCGGATCGGCGAACGTGACCATCTCGGTAATCGAAGGCTCGGGATCCTTCTTGCGCTCCGTCTTGATGCCGTGACCGGCGACCTGCTTCTCGAACGCGGCGAGATCGGCATCGGGAGAAATCTGAAAGCCGACGCGCGCGCATTGTGCATTCGCACCCTTGCGCAGCACCACCGAGTGATGATCGACCGTCGAGGCGAGATAGACCGCGTCTTTCTCTTTGACGGCGACGGAGAGCCCCAGAATATCGGTGTAATATTCGGTCTGCTTGTCGAGATCGGGCGTCTCGTAACTGGCGTGCGCGATCTTGCTGACACGGATCATACGAACTCTCCTGCGGTTGTTTCTTGTACTATAGCTCAATGCTACTCGCGCGGCAGCGAGCCGATAACGTCAACCATGGCGGCGACGTCGCTCTCGCCAAGCCCCATCGCCATGAAACGCTCATAAAGCGGAGCGACGCAATCGAGCAACGGCGTCGCCACGCCGACGCTGCCGGCGAAATCGCCGATCATGTCGAAATAATGCTGCAAGCTGGGGACGGTGCCCTGCGCCGGTAGAAAGCGGCGCTCCGCCATCCATGGCGCGCGAATGCCGAACTGTGTCGAACCGCCGCTGCCGGTCGCGATCGCCTTGATCATCAGCGGAACATCAACTCCGGCCTTCAGACCAAGCGCCATCGCTTCCGCCGTAGCGGCGATATTGATCGCGACCAGGAGATTGTTGACGAGCTTGACGCGGCTCGCGGCGCCGAATTCGCCGAAATACAGACAGGAATCGGCAAAGCCGGCGACCACGCCCTCGATTCTCTTGCAGGCGTCGGCATCGCCGGCGAGATAGACAACGCCCTTGCGCGCCGACACCATGCCAGGCGTGCCCGACACTTCGCCGTCGATGAAGGTCGCGCCCTTCTGCGCCAGGGGCGAAATTTGCCGCTGTTTGACCGGTACGGGATGCGAACCGAGTTCGATGACGATCTGCCCAGGCCGCGCCGTATGGACAAGGCCTTTCGGACCTTGCACGACCTCTTCCAGCGCCTCCGACGACGGCAGGCAGGAAAAGACGATGTCCGCCTGCTCGCCGACATCGGCCGGAGATCGCGCCGGCACGCCGCCGATTTGTTCAAACGCGGCGAGCGATGAGCGGCGATAGCCGACGACGCGGCGGCCGCTCTTGATCAGGTTTTCGGCGATCGGCAGGCCGATCAAGCCGACGCCGACGAAGCCGATGGTTTCCATGCTGCCCCCTTACGCGACTTCGACCGTTTGATCGGAGAGGTTCACCCGCAGTCCAAGCGTGCCCTCCATCACGGTCCATTCCCTGAGCTCGAACGTGCGCAAACCGTTGACGAAGAACGGGTCGGCCTCCGCGATCGCACGGGCCTCCTTCGCGCCGGGCGCGCGCAGCACGGTCAACCCGTCGCCCCTCGGCGATCCATCGGCGTCGGTCAGCGGCCCGGATGCGAAAACGGCGCCGCGTTTTTCAAGACCGATCATGTATTCCAGGTGAGCCGGCAGGAACGGCTTGAGCTGCTCAGGCTCCGCCACCGGCTTCGAAAGAACGACGTACAACTTCTTCCGCAGCATTTTCTGCATGAGTTGCGCGATGCGCTCGTCGTCATCCATAGGTCCTCCCCAAAAGCATTTGTTATATGGTCGGCCGGGCAGGCTCGTCATGTCAACCAGCCCGGCCATTTCCGGACGCGGCCAAAGCCCGCCGAGTTTGATGATCGGTCAGATGAGCCGCGGGTGCAGCGGCAGACCTAAAAAGTGCTGCCCGATGGCCTCGAACACCGAGGCGTGGGACTGCACCTGCTGTGAAACGGTATTCACGTCGCGAAACCGCCGTTCAAAGGGATTGCTCTCGAAAATCGCGGTCGCGCCAGCGGCATGATACGCCGTATCGACGACCTGCCTCGCCTGCTGGCTCGCAAAAGCCGACGCCATGCGCAGCCGCACCCGCTGCTCGATCGACATCGATCCCGTCTGGCACGCGGCCTGCCACATCTCGTCCAGCGCATCGAGGAGGAACACCCGCGCAGCCTCAAGCTGAGACTGCGCAAACCCGACCTGCGATTGGATCACCGCATTGTCGCGCAGGAGCGATTTGCCGCCGGTTGGAGTTTTGCCCCGCGCCAGTTCGACGAATGCATCGAGCGTCGTCCGCGCGATGCCGAGCGCGATGGCGGCGAAGCTCGACCCGAACAGCTGATAGACGGTGAATGAGTAGAGCGGTCCGCGCTCATGCCGCTCGGCCGGATTGCGTGCCATGGCGGTGATGGCGCGATTGTCCGGCACAAACAGATCAGTGACGGCATATGTGTCGCTGCCGGTACCCTTAAGGCCCATCACGTGCCACACGTCAGTGATCGTGGCGCATTCCCGCGGAAATACGAAAGTCTTCTCGACCGGATTGCCGTTGGCGTCGCGGCGCGGCTGCCCGTCCGCCTCATAGACCGGACTGTGCGCGGCGAGCCAGGTTGCGTGCCGGCTGCCGCTGGCGAACGGCCAGGTGCCGGTCACGCGAAACCCGCCCTTCTCGGCAACCGCTCTGGCGCTCCTGCTCAGCGGCCCCCAAGCCAAGACGCCGCGCGGATCCTTCTGAAAAATCTCCGCAGCCGTTTCCGGCTTCAGACACGATGAGATCGTCGAACAGACCGACGTTTGTGCAACGCACCACGCAGTGCTGGCATCCGCCTTGCCGAGTTCTTCGACGGCCTGCACGTAATCGACCAGTGAAATCTCTTCACCGCCCAGCGAGCGCGGCACCAGCATGCGGAACAAGCGAGCCTCATGGAGCGCCGTAACCACATCGGGCGGCAAGCCGCGGCCGGACTCGATACGTGATGCCGCCGCACTGATGACCGGGCCAAGGCTCCGCGCATTGGCGACGCAATCGACGGTCGGCCGCTCCTTTTTTACGCGCTCATCCATCGTCATTACTCTTCTGATGATCGGCGGCCGTGTATTCTTAACCCTGTCATTCCGGGCGGTCCATTGCGTTCGCCGCATGTGAAATCCGCTGGACTGCCGGCTCGAAGGTACGCCCGAATGAGCCTATACTATGCGCGCCGGCACTGAGACCGGCGAGCGTCCCCAGTGGTGAACGTCCCACCATTGACGGACGACAAACAAGTCCGCGGGCTGAACGAGGGAGAGATGGCGTCCATCAGACGGAGAGCGTTATTCGCGGCCGTGACCTTGGCGCTGGGCCTCTTTGTGGTGTGCCCGGCGTATGCGCCTGCTTCGGCGCAGCAGAGTGGTGCAAGTGCGGGGGGCAAAGAACCGCCGATGGACTATCTGCAAAAGTCGGAGCGGATCTATCAATTCAAAAAAGCTGCATTTTCGGGGCCGGAGCGCGGCCGTGAAATTTTCTATTACAAATGCTGGTTCTGCCATAATGAGTTCACCAAGGACATCCCGAAACTGACGGGCCTTTATCAGCATCCGTCACTGATCTCCGGCGATCCCGTCAACGACGAAACCGTCAAGAACCAGATCCGTAACGGCAGCGCCGACATGGCGGCGTATAAGAACACGCTGAGCGAGGCCGACATCAACGATCTGGTCAGCTTCATCCGCGAGCAGTGCTGCTGGAATTCCGACGCACCGCCGCCCAACCCCGCTTATCGCGGCCAGACGTCGAACACCAGGTCGCCGCCAGGCCCTAATCTGTCAGGCGGCCCGCACGGCACCGTCAAGACCGCGAAAGGCGACCTGCCTGAAGGCATGATGGTGCAACTGATCTCGAAGGACACCGCGATCCGCACCACCGTGTTCACCGACGCCAACGGCCACTACGAATTTCCCAAGCTGGCGCCCGGCGCCTACACGCTGCGGATCGCGCAGCCGCGCGAATTCTCCCCCTATGACAAGGAGAACGTCGCGATCGACGGCGCCAACGCGTTCGACGATATCGTACTGCAACGCATCACCAGTTCTGACGTGCTGCCGGCCTATCCAGAGATTGCGGCACAGATGACCGGTTCGGAATGGCTCATGAGCCTGTCCGGCACCGGAGAGGAGAAGCGGCTTCTCACCGTCAATTGCAACTGGTGCCACTCGTACCAGCAGATTTTCCGCAATCACTACGACGAGGCGAGCTGGGGCAAGATCGTCTACCGCATGATCCACGGGGCCGGATCGCCGCTGATCAATGTCAACCAGCGCGGCCGCTTCTCGGACGAGGACCAGGCGCGGCTGGTGCATTGGCTGGCCACGGTGCGCGGCCCGCAATCGCCTGATCCGGGCTTCATCACGCTGCCGCGGCCGCAAGGGCGCGCCACGCGCGTCATCATCACCGACTACGAATTGCCGCGTCTGGAGACCGCGACCCACGACGTGTCCGGCGACGCCAACGGCAACGTCTGGTACAGCACGCACCGCAGCTCCTATGTCGGACGGCTCGATCCGGCGACCGGCAAGGTCACCGAATTCCACGTGCCGCCGGTGCAGGCCGGCGCGCTGCCCGGCACCCATTGGATCCACGTCGACAAGGACGGCATCGTCTGGGGCTCGGAGAACTGGGCGCACAGCATCTGGCGGCTCGATCCGAAGACCGGTGACTTCAAGCGAATACCTTGGCAGGTGAAGGAGGCGCTGAATTCGCCGATGGGCGGCAATTACGCGCTCGATCCGTCGGGCTACATTTGGAAGACACGCAACAACAAGGTCAGCAAAGTCGATGCGCTGAATGGCGCCGAAGTGCTCGGCTTCGTCACCAAGAAGTTTCCCGGCACTTACGGCAGCGCCATCAGTCATGACGGCCGCTACTTCGGCGGCGGCGCCTGGCCGCGCGACGGCGTCGTCGTAGCCGACACGCAGACCGGAGAAGTGTACGAACCCGACACGGCCAAGAACTCAGGACCGGCGCGCGGCGAGTTCGATCTGCAGGACAACTACTGGTCCGCCGGTCGCGGCGGCGAGCTGGTCGAGTTCAACATGGCGGAGAAGCGGATTCACGAATATCCGCTGCCGACGCCCTACGCCTCGATGTACACCGCGCAGGCCGACAAGAACGGCGAGGTGTGGGGCGGTGAAATGCACTCAGGCCGCTACTTCCGCTTCAATCCGAAGACGGAACGCTTCACCGAATACGTGCTGCCGGAGCCCTATGGCATCGACCGCGAAAGCTGGATCGACAATTCGACCGATCCGGTAACCGTCTGGTACGTCGATCACGAAGGTTGGATCACGCGCATTCAGCCACTCGAATGAGCGAATGGCGCAGGGAACGAGACGAGATGAAGCAGAGGCAATTCAGCGGCGGTGTTGCTATCATCGCGCTCGCCGCGATCTTGGCCGGCGTTGGACCAAGCGCACGCGCCAACGATCAGGCGGACACCAGTTTTGCCAAGCGGATGTTCGCCACCAACGCCGGCAAGACGAAATCCTACGCATGCTTCGCGCGCCACTACGACGCTGAGCACCTGGCGCAGCATCCGCTGCAGAAAGTCAGCGTGATGAAGCTCCTGATCACCGCGGAGAAAGTAACAGACGATCCGAGCCTGAACTACTCGTTCCGGCTCGGCGTCAATTTCCGCAATCGCCCGGGCGACTTTGATTCAAGCGGCGACTGCGGCCACGCGCCGACCGTCAGAGCGGAGAATGGCGGAGACGACGATACGGCATTGGCGGGAATCGATTTCTTTTGCGGTGTCGATTGCGACGGCGGCGGCATCTCGGTCAATCTCAACAAAGACAACGCCTCGGTCATCGTCAAGCTCGACCAGATCCGTATCTGGAAGGGCAAAGATCCCGATGAGTCTGCCTCGATAGCGTTGAAGGGCGGCGCCGACGACAAGGTCTTCAGAACTCGATCGGACAAGCGTGAATGACTGTTCGAGCCTGGTCGCCGACCGGAAGGAATTAGCCGCGATGCGGCACAAGTGAAAGCTATGACTAAACTCACTAGGCGCGCACCACGGAATGACGCGTGAAACAGGAGAAGCTCCCATGGATAGACGCAACATGCTGACGCGGCCTTCAAGACCGCCGTGCGCCATCATGCCGATTTCGCTTTTCGCGACCCGCGCGAAAGCCGACGCGCCGAGTGCTTCCAAGGTCGTCTATCACCTTTCCGACCTCGACAAGGTCGACTTTGTGATGGGCAACATCCGCAACCATTACGCCGGCATGGGCGGTCCGGACAAGGTGACGATCGCGCTTGTCGTCCACGGCCCGGCGCTCAAGGCGTTCCATACGGCGTCAGCCAATCCCGACATGACCAAGCGCACCGCCGAAATGTCGAAGTCCGGACTGCAGCTCAACGCCTGTATCAATACGATGCGGGCTCAGGACGTCACGCTCAAGCAGCTGTTGCCCGGCTTTCATCGTGGCCGACAAGGGCGGCGTGGTGCGCCTCGCCGAACTGCAGGCGCAGGGCTACGTCTACCTGCGGCCGTAGCGACGCCTGTTATCGATCTCATACGAGCGGCCTTAGCCACCGACTCATTATCTTGTCATCATCCGCGAAGGCGGATGATCCAGTAATCATTGAGCCACATTGAACGCTGTGAGTACTGGATGCTCCGCCGGAGCTTGTCATCGGGCCGGCCACTTCGGGCCGGACCCGTTGGCGGAGCATGACAGGTCAGGAATTGTCGCCGCGGGTATCAATCGCGATTTCCCCCTGCGCGGGAATAAGCGGATGGCGTTATTCGTCTCCGACCAGTTCCCGGCGCCGGCTTTCCAGCGCCGCCGAATAGCGGCGCAGCACGTAGGCCTCGGTCAACAATCCGATCACCTGCCGGTCGCGGTAGGAATCGACGACCGCAAGCGCTTCCGCCTCGGCGCGATCGAAGGCGAGCACCGCTTCCTTGACCGCCATGCCGGGCAGCAAAACGTCATCCCGGTAGTGCAGAAGATCCTTGATCGACTTGCCCGGTGACGCTTCGGCCGCGTGAGCATCCGCGACCAGAACCAGTCCCTCATAGTGCTCGTCTTCGTCGACGGCGATCACATAGGCCGTGGAGCTGAGCGGAAATGCCTCGCGGAACGCCGCGATGGTGATCGAGGCGTGCACTGTCTGAATGTCCTGGCGCATCATTTTCCCGACGGTCAGGTCGCGCATCCAGCCGATGTCGGCGGCGCTGCGGATCGTCTCGCCGCGCAGATGGAAACGCCACGTCGCGAACGAATAGCCGAACACTTCTCGCGTCACCTGCGCCGATATGATCACGGCAATGAGCACCGCGGTCGTCAGCCACAAATCGCCCGTCGTCTCGAGCGCGATGAAGATCATCGTCAACGGGCCGCCGATGACCGAGGCCGCGAGCGCGCTCATACCGATGACGGCGTAGGCGTTGGGATCGAAATAGGTCGTCGGCCACATCATCGTGAGCCAGACCGCCAAAATGTGGCCGCCCAGCGCTCCGGTCAGCAGCGAAGAAAAGAACAGGCCGCCGCGGAAACCGGAGCCCAAAGAAGCGATCGACGCCGTAATCTTGAGCACGAACAAAAGCGCCACAACGCGAAGCGAGAGATCGAGCACGCCGGTGACGCGAAAGGCGCCGTGCCCCGACGACATGATCTGCGGCGATACAAGCGCCAAAAGACCGACGACGACCCCGCCGGTCATCGTCCGCAGCACCGGCCGGAGTTTCAGCCGCGCGAACATCGCTTCGCAGAGCGCGACCCCGCGCATCAGAACGATGCCGAGCCCTGCCGCGAGCAGGCCGATTGTTGCGGCGAGGATGAGGTCGCGGGCAACGATCGTGGTCTGCTCTGGCGCAACAATTCCGAGTTCGGCCGGCGAAAGCGACCGCGCCACCAGAAAACCGAGCAGCGCCGCAAGCGCGACGGGCGCGAGGCTGTTCGGCGAATAGCTGCCGATGATGAGTTCGAAACCGTAAAAGGCGCCGGCAAGCGGCGCTCCAAACGCGCCGGCAATACCGGCCGCGGCGCCGCACCCGACCAGAATTCGCAGATCGCCGCGCCGTAGCCGAAACGCTCTGCCGAGGCGCGACGCGATTCCGCTCGCGAGCTGCGTATATCCGGCCTCCAACCCGACCGATGCTCCAACACCGCTCGACCAGACTGTCTGCAGGGCGACAATCACGCTGCCGACGAGCGACATACGCCCGCCGTGCAGCGCATTCGCTTCGATCGGATCGATTTCCCGTTCCGGCCGCCAGCGTGCGATCAGTTCAGTGGCAACGCCGAAGAGAATGCCCCCGGTGAGCGGCACGAAGGCCGCCAAAATCGGATCAAGCGAGAGGCGCGCCGATAGACGCTCGCCCGGCGCCAAATGGAAGAAAATCTCATGGAGGAGGTCGACGCTCTCGCCCATCGCGGCGACGACGAGGCCGCCGATTACGCCCACCAGCGCCGCCAATCCGATCAGGCTCGATTCCCGCGCCCTCACCAGGGCGCGCAGGCGACGCGGGATTTCGAGACGAGCGGCGGTTTTAGCAGTCAAGACGCATCACCGCAGATCCCGGCATCGTGAGCAGCAACACCAAGTTCGATGCAAGGAACAAATGTTGGCCGGAAAGGCGATCGGGACTTGTGCCATCAAATTAACGCGGGATTCTGGCATGGTTTATTTTCAGACTGGTCTGACCGCCAGTCAGTTCATACGACGGCTTTTGCCAAAGGCGCGTTAAGGCACACGCCAGGAGCGCTCGATGCGTCACCTCCTTGGAAGAAACATCACGGCCTTCGCCGCCTTCATCTCCTCTCTCACGATAATCCCGCTCTTCGCCGCAACGCGTACCGACCCGCTCGACGGCGCCACTGCGTTGGCGACTGGCGCGCCGACCATCCGGGACCGCGGCGACTGATCCGGCCGCAAAACTTGCCGGCACCCGATCTAGCCGCTTTTGCGAGCAATTCCGTTAGGTTCGTATGCCGCACCGACGATCAGAAGCCAATCGTCCCAAATGGATTTGAAGTCAACCCGTTTGCGTCCGGACTGGCGCACCCCCGGCTCCGTTTGGCATCGCGTCTATCCGTTGGGCGCCGGTCCCGAATGGGTCTATGCTTGCAATACCGAATTCCGCCGTTCGCTTTCCCTCTAGCCATGGTGACCCTGACGGCGCGCGGGCCAGCCGAAGTCATCGTGCCGCACCTGCCGGTTGGCGTACATCGCACCCGCGACATCGTGTTCTCGCCGGATGGAACGACAATATGCGTGTCAGTTGGGTCCGGATCGAATGCCGGTGAGGGAATCGTCGGAAGGTTCGTCGCGGCCAAGATCGTTCGTTATGCCGTCAAAGGATGCGCCGGAGGTATTTGAGCACTGTAACAGGCACGCGGAGGAGGAACCGCAGGCCTTACGGGACGTTGATGACTGGGAGCTTGGGCTCGGCGGCTATCCGACATGACTCGATTTGCAGGCAGCGTACTGCGAACTTCAGATTCGAAGTCGTCGTGCCCGCCCTCTTTCTTTGAGCCGGCTTCACGCACGGCAGCGCGCGAAACCGAACGTCTCCGGCGCCATCGTGGAAACCGATGTCCCCGCCCGGCTTGATGCCCTGCCGTTTGGGCGATTCCACGTTCTGGTTATCGTTGCGCTCGGCATAACCTGGATCCTCGATGGCCTTGAAGTGACGCTGGCCGGAGCGCTGTCCGGCGAGTTGCGCGAACCCTCGGCTCTGGCCTTGAGCAACGCCCAGGTCGGCCTTGCCGGAAGCTTCTATCTGCTGGGGGCCGTGCTCGGCGCATTCCTGTTCGGCTGGCTGACCGACCGCCTGGGCCGCAAGAGATTGTTTACGATCACGCTTGCGGTCTATCTCCTGGCGACGGCCGCGACGGGGCTGTCATGGAACGCCTTTAGCTTCATCCTGTTTCGCTTCCTCACCGGCGCCGGCATCGGCGGTGAATACACCGCCATCAATTCGACAATCCAGGAACTTATCCCGGCGCGGTGTCGCGGCTGGACCGACCTTTTGATTAACGGCACGTTTTGGGTCGGTGCGGCCATGGGAGCGGGCGGTTCGCTTGTGTTGCTCGATCCCGCCGTTATCAATCCGGCGATCGGCTGGCGGCTGGCGTTCCTCATTGGCGCCGCAATCGGACTTGTCATTCTGGTGATGCGACTTTGGATTCCTGAAAGCCCGCGCTGGCTGGTGACGCATGGTCATCACGAGGCGGCGAACGCTGTGGTTGGCGGGATCGAGGATCATTTCACGGACATCGGCGCTCCGCCCGAGGGCGAGCGCAAGACCGTGCGGCTGCGCACGCGCGACCACACGCCGCTGACTGAGGTCGCGCGCACGCTGTTCGTGACCTATCGCCAGCGCACGCTGGTCGGCTTGAGCCTGATGGCCGCTCAAGCCTTCTTCTACAACGCGATCTTTTTCACCTACGCACTGATCCTGACGGACTTCTACGGCACGCCGGCCGGGCAGGTCGGCTGGTATATCCTGCCATTTGCCGCCGGCAACGTGCTCGGGCCGCTGATCCTCGGCCGTCTGTTCGACACGATCGGACGCAGGATCATGATCGCATCGACCTATGCGCTGTCCGGCCTTTTGCTCGCGGTGACGGCTTACCTGTTCAGCCAAAACATGCTGACCGCCGAAACGCTGACGGTCGCCTGGATGATGGTCTTTTTCTTTGCCTCGGCCGCTGCGAGTTCGGCCTATCTGACCGTGAGCGAGATATTTCCGCTTGAAATTCGCGCCTTGGCCATTGCGTTTTTCTACGCCATCGGTACCGCCATTGGCGGTATCGCCGGACCGATATTATTTGGTCTGCTGATCAACACCGGCTCTCGGCGGAGCGTCGCCGCCGGCTATCTCATCGGCTCGGTCCTGATGATCGCAGGCGCCATCGTCGAGGCATTGTGGGGCGTCGCCGCCGAGCGAAAATCGCTGGAGACGGTAAGCCAGCCTCTTGCAATGGTGGAATGAAGATCGGATGTCGAACGTGGCCATCGAAGCGGCAATCTCGGACCTGGACATGGAGCTCGCGGAAATCTCGCTTGTTCCCGACTTGAGGAAATGCGCCATCCTGCTCGACATTGACGGCACGATCCTCGATTTTGCGCCGTCGCCGCAGCAGGTGTGGGTGCCGCCGGCACTGCGGAACACGCTGGCGCGTCTCAATGAACTGAGCGGTGGTGCAGTGGCGCTGGTCAGTGGCCGATCACTCCACGACATCGATACCATCTTCTCGCCGCTCCAGCTCGCCGCGATCGGCGGCCACGGTGCGGAACTGCGGACGGCCCCTGGCACCGAGCCGCTGCTGCACACCGGGCAATTGAGCGTTGCGCTGAGGCGCGAGTTGGCGCGTGTTACCGAGATCGGACCGGGTATCCTCGCCGAAGACAAAGGCTATTCGCTCGCGCTGCACTATCGCCTCGCGCCGGACAAAGGCGAGGCGGTGCTGGCAGCCGTTAACGCGATTTGCGCGACCACTCCGCGAGACACGATCGAAATCTTGCCCGGCAAAATGGTCGTGGAGGTCAAACCGTTTGGCGTGAACAAGGCAACGGCGGTCTGCGAGTTGATGAAATACCCGCCGTTTGCTGGCCGCAATCCGATTTTCATCGGCGATGATACGACCGACGAGCCGGTATTCGGCATCATCCCGCAATTCGATGGTCTCGGCTTTTCCGTCGGGCGGTTCATTGCGGGTGTCAACGGGCGTTTTGAGAAGCCGGAACTCCGTACGGTCGTGGCTTGCCCGCATCGCGGCCGAAGGCGAAGGCGCGGCGGGATGAACGATTTCGGGCTTGATCTTGCCGTCATCGGCAATGGCCGCACGGCCGCATTGGTCGAACCGTGCTCGCGGATCGTTTGGTGGTGTTATCCGCGTTTCGACGGCGATCCGATCTTCTGCCGGCTCGTTTCCGGCACGGAAGAAAAAGGCTTCTCCGACGTCGTCCTCGACGACATGGTGGACTTTCGTTCCGAGTATCAACGCAACACGGCGATCGTCATCACCGAGCTGATCGACCGTCACGGCGGACGTGTGCGGATCACCGATTTTGCTCCGCGCTTCCGGCAATTCGGTCGCGTTTTCCGGCCGCCGCAGATTTACCGCATCATCGAGCCGGTCGCCGGTCTGCCACGTATCACGATCCGGATGCGGCCGACTTGCGATTACGGCAGGCCGATTCCGCAACGCTCGCTCGGCAGCAATCACATCCGCTATTCGGGCGACAGTTGCGTTATTCGCCTGTCGACTGATGCGCCGCTCTCGTTGATCGATGGCGAAGCGCCTTTCGTCCTCACGCGTCCGCTTCATCTCGTATTTGGTCCGGATGAGCCGTTCACCGGCGACCTGCAGAAAACAACTCGTGAATTTCTCGACCGCACATACGATTATTGGATGGAATGGGTGCGCCGATTGTCGATCTCGTACGATTGGCAGGAGGCGATCATCCGCGCCGCCATCACGCTCAAGCTCAGCAATTTCGACGAGACCGGCGGCATCATAGCGGCTCACACCACCTCGATTCCTGAAGCGCCGTCCTCCGGCCGCACTTGGGATTATCGCTATTGCTGGCTGCGCGATGCTTATTTCGTCGTCCAGGCGCTCAACCGCATCGGCGCAACACGCACCATGGAGGAGTTCATCTCCTTCACGCTCTCGATCGCGTCAAAATCCGACCATGAGCTTCGCCCGGTCTACAGCGTGGTGGCGAGCACCTCGCTCGACGAGCGAACCGCGCCCGATCTCCAGGGCTATCGCGGCGACGGGCCGGTTCGGATCGGAAATGCCGCCGTCGATCAGGTCCAGCACGACGCCTATGGCAGCGTGATCCTTGCCGCCATGCCGCTGTTTTTCGACCGTCGCCTGCCACGGCCGGGCGATGAGGGGTTGTTTCGTCTTCTGGAGACGCTTGGCGATCGCGCCGCCGAGAAGGCCGTCGAACCCGACGCCGGCATCTGGGAATATCGCGGACGTAAGCGCATCCACACCCATTCGGCGGCCATGTGCTGGGCAGGCTGTCAGCGGCTTGCGGCGATCGCGACGCGGCTCGGTCTCGCCGATCGCGCAAAATATTGGAACAACGTTGCCGAGCCGATCCATAAGGTGTTGCTGGAGCGCGCCTGGAATGAGAAACGCGGCGCCTTTACGGCCGCGTTCGGTTCGGACGATCTCGACGCCAGCGTGCTTTTGCTCGCCGACCTCGGCGCCGTCGAAGTCGACGATCCGCGGTTCGCCTCAACCGTCGCCGTCATGGAGCGCGAACTGGTGCGTGAAAAGCACGTCATGCGCTACGCCAGCGAGGACGACTTTGGGCTTCCGGTCACCGCCTTTCTGATTTGCCGCTTCTGGCTGATCGATGCGCAATGGTCGCTGGGACGGCGCGAGGCGGCGCGCGACCTCTTTACCGATGCGCTCGCGCATCGCAACCGGTACGGCCTGCTCTCCGAAGACGTCGATCCGCAGACCGGAGCGCTGTGGGGTAATTTCCCGCAGACCTATTCGATGGCTGGCCTGATTCTCTCCGCCATGCGGCTGTCGCGAAGCTGGGAAGATCGCTACTGGCGCGGCTGAGATTTCGGCGTCGTGCTCGCAGAATATTGTTATTTCGCCGCCAGCGCGCCCAATGCCTGCCGGATGGTTGCAACAAAAGCCTTTTGATCCGCGTTTCAGCTTTCCGGCGGTGTCCATCACGCGTGTAATCGTCGAAAAGACCGCGCTGAAATTCGGTGTTGTCGGGCTCGGCGCTGACGAGTTTTTGTCGGATCGCAAGCGCGCCTTGAAACGCATTGAGAGCGGCCGAGCTCTGGCCCATGGCCTTCGAGATCAGACCGACGCGATTGTAGGCCGCGGACAAATCGTATTGCCACGCCGAATTGTCCGGCTGGTTGGCGGCGAGATTTTCCAGAATCGTCACCGCTTGCTGAAACGTCGCGAGAGCTTCCGGCCGCTTGTTGGCGGCTATTTGCGTGGCGCCGATCCTACCCAAACAGGCCGCGAGATCGCTCTGAAGCTGAGTGTCGCCAGGCGACGCCTCGACCAGCTTCTCGATGACATCACGTGCGCGTTCAAAAAAATGGGACGCAGACGCAAAATCGGCAAGCGCGGCACTGGCGTCGCCGGCCTTATTGAGGCTGACCGACAGATCTCGCTGGTACTGTGGATTGGCCGGATCAAGCTTGACCAGATTTTCGGTGATCGTCAGCGCCCTCTCGGCCGCGCTCTTCGCGCTCGTCCTCGCACCCTGATCGATCAGCGTGGTCGCGAGTTCTCCCATCGCCGTCGCCTCAAGGCGGCGCAATTCAGGCGTCGTGTCCTGCGCGTTTGCGAGCTGGCTCTGCATCTCCACAGCGCGATCGAGAATGTTCAACACCAGGTCGACCGGCATGCCGCGGCGATTGCGCAAATCCAGAGCGAGATCGTAGACCAGCCGGTCGGCAGTCCCTGCCGCAGTGGTGAGCGCGTTTTCGGCCTTGGCGCGCTGCGTTCGCGCGATCTGCCACTGCCAGCCTGCGGCAACCGCCAGCACCAGGAGCGAAGCCACAGCCGACCAGGCGAGCATCAAAGCCCGCCGCTGCTGGCGCACCTCCTGCGAGAGCAAATCCTCTTTCGGGATGCCGTGGATCGTTGCGGCAAGGTCGGCGGCGAGATCGAGAAATCTGCTGCTTTTTGCCGGGGCGGAGGCCCGATATTGGTGCAGATCGACCCATTTCGGCTCGACCGGGAAACATCCTTTCAGGGTTGGCGGCAGTGGCGTTGCAGCCGACCAGATGAAATCCCCGCTTTGGTCGTCCCACCCGACGTCACCCTCTGTAACGGCCAGCAAAAGGGTATCGAGGCTTTTATTCGCAAGCCAATACGCCACCTCCTTGGCAACCCACGGCGAGGCCGCCGATTGCGGTGAAGCGAGGAGAATCAGATAACGCGACTGAGCGAGCGCCTGTTCGATCGAGGGCCACAGATGCGGCGTCGCGGAGAGCGAAGTATCGTCGCGAAAGATGCGCAACGCCCGCCGCCTGTACCACGCCTTGCCGAGCCGCTGCACGGCCGCCTGAAGCGCCGCCGCAACCGGCTTATCCTGCGCATGACTGTAGGAAATAAATGCATCATAAACCGTCATGGCTATCAAATCCGGCCCGGACAGACATTATAACGCCGGTGTACCGTATAACGCCGGCGCACCGTTCCGCAGAGTCTGATCGGCCAGCCCCGATGTGCCATCGTTCTGCCGAGCGGCACTCCCGTATTCTACTCACCTGCAGGAGAAAAAATGTGTGAACGCTGTATGGATGCCGCAAACAATCATGCAGGCCTCGCTCGCCGGAGCGTCCTGAAGCTTGCTGCAACCGCCGCCGCCGGACTCGCACTTGCGCCGCACGCCCTTGCCAAGAATGCCAAGACGCCGCCAAAGCCTGAGAATGTGCTTTCGCCGGACGCCGCTCTCGAGCGGTTGATGAAGGGCAATGCCCGCTATGTCGAGGGTGTGAGCAGGCGACACGACTTCAGGCATGAGCGCGAGCCGCTCGCGACGGGGCAAAACCCCTTCGCCGGCGTCCTGAGCTGCGCCGATTTGCGGATCAGTCCGGAATTTTGCTTCGATACGGCGCGCGGCGACGTCTTCGTTTGCCGCGTCGCCGGGAACTTCGCCAGCGACGACATCATCGCCAGCTTTGAATATGCCGTTCAGGTGCTCGATACGCCGCTCATCATGGTTCTCGGCCATGACGCCTGCGGCGCGGTCGATGCAACGGTAAAGTCGCTCAAGGATGGCACCACCCTCCCCGGCCACCTTCCGGCTCTGGTTGCGGCCATCAGCCCCGCGGTCAAGGCCGTGCAAGGCGAAGGCGGCGATATCCTCGCCAACGCCATCCGGCGCAACGTCGCGATGAACGTCGAAAAGCTGAAGTCAGCCACGCCAATCCTCAGCCAGTTTGTCGGCGACAAAAAAGTCCGCATCGTCGGTGGCATCTACAAACTCGCCACCGGGCACGTCGAACTGTTGGCCTGACGGATCGCGCAAGAACCGCCGGCGGAATCGTCACCCGGTCGGCGGGGCGATCTCATCGAGGCCCCTTTGTTTTGCCTCGGGGCCCAACTGCGTCACCGAAACGGCAGCGATCAAGAGAAGCGTCGCGAGGCAGCCGAACACCGTTGTCAGGCCCCAGCCGTTTTGCACCCACAAGATCGTCGGCATGATGAACGCAGTCGCAAGGCGGCCGACGCCCGCCGCCCAGCCGAAACCCGACGCCCGCGCGTTGGTGGGGAACACCTCGGACGCGAAGATCTGCATCGAATTGCCGGCGACCTGGACAAAGAAGACCATGACGAAACCGGCAACCATCAGCTCGAGCGCGGTCGTGGCACTGGCGAACACCATCGCCATGATTCCGGCGCCGACGAACGCGCAGACCGACGTGATCTTGCGGCCGAATTTGTCGAGCGCGTACATCATAAAGAGGCTCGCGCACGGCACGGCGAAGTTCATCACGAGGGTATATTGGAGCGACTTGGTGATGGTGAAGCCCTTGCCGTTCATGATGTTCGGCAACCAGGCGCCAAGTCCGATGGCGACGCCGAAAAACGCCGTGAAGCAGATCATGCCGGCGATCACGCGGATCGGGAACATGCGGAAGACGACGCCGAACGGGTCGCTCTTGGTGTTGCTGGCCGCATCGGTCGACAGCGGCACCGTCGGTCCGGCAATGCCGAGCCGCCCAAGCACATCGAGCGCCTGCTGACCTTTGCCATGTGTCGCCAGATAGCGCGGCGATTCCGGCAGCGTGAAGCGGAACACCCAGACGATCAGTGCGCCGATGCCGATAAGCAGCCAGACGCCACGCCACGCGTACTCGGGCGTGTTGAAGAGGCCGCCAAAGAGAAGCACGAGCGCGGTTCCGATCGGCCACACGCAGGCGCCGCCGATGAAATGCACGATCGCCAGGATACGCCCGCGAATGCGCTTGGGCGAATATTCGCCGGCATAGGCGAAGGCAAGCGGCTGCTCAGCACCGAGTCCGATCCCGGCGATGAAACGGCAAACGATCAGCAACGTGACACTCGTGCACAGCGCGCCGAGGATCGTGAAAATGCCGAACAGCAGCAGATTGAACTGATAGATGAATTTGCGGCCGAACCGGTCGCTGAATTCACCTTGGCCGGCGGTGCCAATGAACAAGCCGAAAATGGTGGCGCTGCCTATGGCCGCGACTTCGGCGCCCGTCGCGAACTTCGATAGAAGTATGATCGGAACGAGTGAACCGAACACGGTAAAATCGATGACATCGAAGAAATATCCCGCGGCTATGAGCGCGATCACCCTCCGATGGAGCGGCGAAATCTTCGCGTCATCCAGAGCGTTGCCGACGAATGCTTCGATTGTCTGGGCCGCACGGCCCTCCCCGGCACCCAATTGAGCAGCCGTCATCGCCTGGGCCATCTGGTCCTCCCCTTGGTCGTTCCCGCGCCGGCCGCTTCAGCGGCTCTTGGCGCAATCAGTGTGGAAGGCCAGGCCAGCAGCTGTCAATGCGGATGGCGACCGGTCCGGCTTGCGCGCATGCGCTCGCCAATCATGCGCCTTCGAATTGCAAAATATAGAGGCCGGCGTTGGAATCGGTGAGAAACATCAGACCTTGCGCATCAACGAAACAATCGCACGATTGGATGACCTGCGGACGATTCGGACGCGGATCAAACATGCGTTCGGGATTAGGCGGCACGAAATATCCAATCTCGCGCGGCTGAAACGGATTGGCGATGTCGTAAGCGCGAACGCCGGCATTATGCAGCGTGGCGAAGATCAATTGCGAACTTTGAAAGGCGCCCGGCCGGTTCTCCCAGAGATTATGCGGGCCGAAATTGCCGCCCTTCTTGCAATAGTCGGCCTCATCCGGGAATCGGCAGCGTCGGCAATGCTGACCGGATTTGTCGGTACGCGGACGTCGAATATCCAGATATAACGCAGCCCAAGACTGCAATCGGCGAAGTTCGCCTCGTCGGCTACGACGAGCAGGTTGCGGTCCGGCAGCGGCAGCGGCGAGTGGGTACCGCCGCCGAAGGGCGGGTCCCAGTTGCGATGGCACAGTAATTTTGGTGCGGCCGGATTGCCGACATCGACCACGGCAAGTCCGCCGTCACGCCAGGCCGTGTACGCAATGTCACCGGCGACGAGGCCGTGATGCAGGGCGTAGCGTCTGCCCTTCGGCCACGTCGGCGTCTCGCCTCCGGCGGTCCACATCCCGGGCAGCCAATACTTGCCGACGACCTGCGGCCGCGTCGGCTCCGCCATGTCGACGATCGCAAGCACGTGATCGGAAAATTCCGGGAAATGAACCGAGACGTAAGCGTAGCGGCCGCCCACATACCAGATGCGGTGCGGACCTAATCCGCCGAGCGGCAGGAAGGCGATCTCGCGCGGCGCCTCCGGCCGTGACAGATCGTAGACGCGCAGCCCGCTCGTGAACTTTTGGCCTTCGAGCGACTGGGCCGAGGTTCCGGTGAAATAGGCCTCGTGGCTCACCTGCATGGTCCAGACGCTCGGCCCGTTGACCGCCAGCAGCAAGTCGCCGTGCGTCTGAATATGGTGGGCGCGCGTATTCGGCGGACAAGGCAGGAAGTTGACCGTCTTCGGATGTTTTGCATCGCGCACGTCAATGATCGTGATGCCGTTGCTGAAGCCGTGGCCGATATAGGCGAAGCCGCGATGCACCATGACCTGGACGCCATCGCCGCGACCGCCCTGGTCGCTATGGCTGACGAACCTGATGTTACGGCTGGCGACGGCGTCCATAGGATCAGTCCTCCCGTTCAGTTACTGTTGTTGCGCTCAGCATACACCCAGGAGGATCGCTGTTGAGACGCCATCGCCCGCAACGTCGTAGCCATGCCGCACGAGATGCGGCTCGACTTGAGCGCCGCCCGCTCTAATATCTCGCCCTAAACAAACCGGGGGAGAAAACGATGGCACATGCGAGCGGCCAGCACGGCATGATCGCGGTCGACAAGATGGGCACAAAAATCTTGTTTCTTAATCCCGAAACGTTCGAGACGGAGGTCGTGCTCGACGGCTTTCCCCGCACGGTGCACGAACTCCTCATCGTGCCGGATACCGGGCTCGCCTATGTGCCGATTTTCGGTGACGGCGTCCACGGCCGGAATCCTCATCCCGGTCATCTGCTTTGCATCATCGATCTCGCCAAACGCGCCCATATCGGCGACATCGATCTGCGGCCCTACATCGCGCCGCACACGTTGAAGCTCGGCCCCGACGGTTTCATCTACATCACCTGCGAAAACAGCGCCGTCGTCGCGGTCATCGATCGCGCGACCCACAAGGTCATCGACGCGATCGAGTCCGGCTCGACGAACGGCCATCGACTGATCATTTCGCCCGACGGACAGCGGCTCTACACCGAAAACGAAGAAGACGGCACGGTCTCGGTGATCGACCTGCCGAAGCGGAAATTGCTGGGCAAGATCAAAACGCCACGTCCCCTTGCCGGCATCGCAATTTCTGCCGACGGCCGCACCGTGATCGCGGTCGACGATGCGCAACCGACATTGTTTCTGATCGACACCACGGCCGGCCAGGTTCGCGATGAAATCGTTCTGAAGGACGTTCCGAAGGCAGCGCAGATTGCGCGCTACGCGCCTGACAACAGTCTGATCGGCGTCACCAGCCTCAACAGCGACACGGTGAGCCTGATCGATCCATCCTTTCGCGAACAGACGGCGATCAAGGTCGGCAGCCAGCCGATGGACATGGCCTTTCGCGGCGCTGAATTGTTCGTTGCGTGCCAGGGCGACGGTTCCGTGCACGTCATCGACATTCCGAAGCGAGCTCACAAGCGCAGCTTTCAAGCCGGTACAGGCTGCGAATCACTCGGATTTTTTTGAGATTGAGAACCGCTGCGGCGACCGGTCGATATCTCAAGGTTTGCCGGACGTCTGAAAACCGGTGCCGGCGCGGAACGATTGGGACATCCTGGCGACGATCGGATCGTAGGTCTGTTTGAGCCGAGCCGGATACGAGATGACAAAGCCGTTCGTGAGCTCGCCGCGATGCGACAAGAGATGCCGCTCGTAGAATATATCGTCGCCGTGCGTTCCGGAGATGACAAACCAATTGTCGCCCTGCGCCTGATACGTAATGACCTCGCCCGCGTCGAGGTTCTTCACCGTAAAGGCCTTAAATCCGGCGAGATCGAAGTCGAGCGCGTTGTATGAGGCGAAGACCGAAAAGTCGCCGCCGTCCGGCGCCTTGAATTCCCTGCCGTCGTCGTTGTCCGGCGGCGGACCGGCTCGGAAGAAGTCCGGATATTCGATCGTCGTGCCGTAACGATCGTTTTGATAAGTACGCCACGTCACCGCACCGGCGGCCTCGGCGATCGGCTCGAATTGCATGAGTGCGAACGCGGCCAACAGCGTCGCGCCGAGGGCAAAGCCAAATCGCATGCCGTAATCTCCAGCCAACACCAAAAATCGAAGCGTCGCAGCCTGGTCGACGATCGGGTTACGAATTCACAAACGGTGGTGGAGTTTACGGGCTCTGCATCGTTTCCCGCAAGACGTCGTCGAACTTCATCAGTTTCTTACTCTCCCGCCGCCGTCATTTCCTCGGGCGGCGCGTGCTCGTCCTGAGCGCGCTGCTCTATAGGCTTCCGTTCCTGCGTCAGGTTGTAGGCACTGTTGACGAGAGCCAGGTGTGAAAAGGCCTGGGGGAAATTGCCGATGAGACGCTTTGCCCGCGGATCGTACTGCTCGCTCAGCAGACCGACATCGTTCCTTAGCCCGACAAGGCGTCGAAACAGCCGCTCGGCATCGTCGAAACGCTCCTGCAGAAGGTAGACGTCCACGAGCCAAAAGCTGCAGGCAAGGAATGCGCCTTCGCCGGGCGGCAGGGCATCTTGCGCGTGCTCCGTGCTGTATCGCATGACGAAGCCATCGCTCAAAAGCCCGCGCTCGATCGCCGCAACGGTTCGCTCGATGCGTGGATCGGAAACCGGCAGGAAACCGACAGAAGGCAGCATGAGCAGACTGGCGTCGAGTTGATCCGAGCCGTAAGCCTGCACGAAGCAGCCCATCTCCTTGTTGAAGGCGTGCTCGCAGACATCATCGCAAATCTCGCTGCGCAATGTGCGCCATTCCTCGATCGGTCCCTCAAGTCCAAACGTCTCGGCGCTTTTGATGGAGCGATCGTACGCGACCCACGCCATGACCTTGGAGTAGGTGAAATGCTGGCTCGGCCCGCGCATCTCCCAAATGCCCTGGTCGGGCTCGCGCCAGATGTTCTTGAGGTAGGTGAGAAACTCGACCTGGGCACCCCATCCCGATTCGTTGGTCGACAATCCGCAGCGCCGCGCCTGATGATGCACGTCCATGATCTCGCCGAACACGTCGAGTTGCAGCTGGGTGTGCGCTGCATTCCCGATGCGCACCGGCACTGAATTCTCGTAGCCTGGCAGCCAATCGGCAACCCATTCGGTCAACCGTCGCTCGCCGCCGATGCCGTACATGATCTGGAGCTGATTGGCGCTGCCGGCGACTGCACGCAACAGCCACTCGCGCCAAGCCTGCGCCTCTTCGTAATAGCCCGCGTGCATCGCGCCAAGCAGTGTGAGCGTCGCGTCGCGCAACCAGCAGAACCGGTAATCCCAATTACGCTCGCCGCCGAGCCGCTCCGGCAACGACGTGGTCGGCGCGGCGACAATGCCGCCGGTAGGCCCGTAAGTAAGCGCCTTGAGCGTGATGATGGAACGGCGGACTGCGTCGGACCACTTCCCGGCCGGTCGGCATTTGGCCGACCAGTCCTTCCAGAATCGCTCGGTCGATTGCAGGGCCGCGATCGGATCGAGCGATTCCGGCAACGGCTGGTGAGAGGGCGAATAGGTCAAGACAAGAGGAATAGTCTCGCCGCGGCTGATGGTGAACTCTCCCACCGTGGTCATATCCCTGCCTTCGAGATGCACCGGCGTCCGCAGCGCGACCATGTCGGGCCCGGCAATGGCGCGGAGCGCGCCGTTTTCCAATCGGGTCACCCATGGGATCACGGCGCCGTAGCCGAACCGCAGAATTAGCTCGGTGTGCATCGCCAATTGGCCGCGTGTTCCGACGACCAGTCGCACGATCTCCGAACGGTCGCCGCGGAACGGCATGAAATCGATAAGCGTCGCCGCCCCGGTCGCGGTCTCGAATTGGGTTTCGAGCACCAGCGTGTCCGGCCGATAGCGGCGCGTAATGCTCGATTTCTCACGCGGCGCAATCAGCCAGCGGCCATGTTCTTGGGAGCCGAGCAGCGCAGCGAAGCATGCTTCCGAATCGAAACGCGGCCAGCACAGCCAATCGATCGATCCATCACGCGAGACAAGCGCAGCGCTTCTGCAATCGCCGATCAGCGCATAGTCTTCGATGGGTGTGGACATGACGGCTATGAGGTCGGCTCAGGAGAAATCAATGATGACTTTGATGTCGGAGGGCTGCCGATCGAGTGCTTGCGTCCACTGCTCAACGGGCACGCTCCGCGTGATCAGCCGACTGAGCCAGGCCCTGTCGGTCCGCTCCAATGTGTCCACGGCGTCTTCATAGTGCTCGCGGTTGGCATTGACGCTGCCAAACACCGTGTCGTTGTCGAGCACCATTGTGCGATTGAGACCGCCGACGTCAACATCGAGATTGTGGCCCGGCGCGGAGACCCCGACCAGGCAAACAATGCCGCCGGCAGCGGTGCGGCCAAGCGCGTCACGCACCACGCTTGGCGCTCCCGTGCACTCCATCAGAATATCGGGTTTCAAAGTATCAAGCTCCGACAGCGTGCCCAAATGAAACGTTCCGCCGAGTTCGCGCACGATAAGTCTCTTTTCCGCTCGCTCGTTATGATCAAGCACGTGGACATCAAGTCCCCGTTGTGCACCGATCAACGCAGCCAGCAGGCCGATCGGCCCCGCGCCCGTCACCAGCAGCGTTTTCGGCGCCCACGAACGCGAACGGCGACCGATGCGTTCGGTGTGGTCCCAGGCCTTGGCGACGACGCTGGTTGGCTCGACCAAGACGCCACTGACGCCGAGTGACCGATCCACCTTGACGAGGAAATCAGGCTCGATCCGGAATAAATCCGACCCAAAGCCGTTGCGCTCCTTGATGCCCCGCTCAGTGTAACGGCCGTTGAGACACATATCCCATTCGCCAACGGCACAGGCCGGACACGGAACGGGATCCGGCCGGCGCACGATCCCGACGACGTGGTCGCCGACCGCAACGCCCGCGCCGGGAGGAGCATCCTGCACCTCGCCGAGTGATTCGTGGCCGATGATCAATCTGTTCGTCCCAGGCGGCGCCCAGCCATAGGCTCCGGAGACGATTTCGTGATCAGTCCCGCAGACCCCAAGCGCGAGCGTACGCACGAGCACGCTGCCATCCGAGCGAGGCGGATCCGGGAGATTTTCCAGTCGTGCTGAATCGGCAATGCCAGGCGCGACTGTAAGTGCCCTCATTTGTTACTTTCCGCGATTGCGCGTTCCGTCCCCCAACGCAAGGAAATCTCCTTGACGACACAACGTCGAGACCAGGGGAAAGTTCCCATCGCGGAACAATCCCGAGCGCTCCGTTGTTACGCTACCTCACACCTCTGGCCGAAGAAGGCTTCATCATCCGGCACGAGACAATGGACCCCATTGGACGCAGACGCTGGGCCATCGCCGAAGGATACATTCCTTCGGAAAGCTCGTTCTCAGAGCCTACCCTTGTCTCGCATGAAACGGCCTGCATCCTCAACGCCGGCGACCAGGATGCACACGTTCGCATTACCATCTTCTTCGCGAATCGGGAGCCCATAGGACCTTATCGCGTAACGGTAGCTGCGCAGCGAACGCTGCATTTGCGATTCAACGATCTTGAGGATCCAGCGCCCGTCCCACGCGACACCGACTACGCCTCGGTGTTCGAGTCGGATGTGCCGATCGTCGTTCAGCATACGCGCCTCGATTCGCGCCGTGCGGAAATCAGTTTGCTTTCTACGATCGCGTATGCCGAAGGCTGAATGAGCCGCATCGGTCGCGGCGCTGCGCGCGGCCACACGAAGACGCTTTCTCCCTCACCATTCGTCCGAACACGCAATTCATCCGAATACGCATTTTTACTCGTATTCGATCGTGTTCGCCGTCGATTGGCGCGTTTTTGGGCAGGTCTCGCCGCACTGCACTAAACGAGGGAACAAATTGCGCACCGCTGGGTTAACGAAACACCGAACTGGAGGATGTTCCGTGAGTGTCATCGTCGTTTCCAACCGTGTAGCACGGGCCAAGAGCGATGAACCGATTGCCGGAGGACTTGCGGCGGCGTTGATTCCGATGGTGAAGGAATCTGGCGCCATCTGGGTCGGCTCAAGCGGTCAATCCCGCGATGCGGCGCAATCTAAAGAGTCGTTCGCAAAAATCGAAGCGCTCGGTACCGGCGCCCTTGCGACCGTCGATATGCCGGCCAAGCATTATCTCGGCTATTATGAGGGCTTCTCGAATTCGGCGCTGTGGCCGGCTCTGCACTCGCGCCCAGATCTCATCCAGGTCACGGCCGATCATTACGAGTCGTATCGCTCCGTCAACGCGTTCATGGCCCGGGCGCTCTATCGCTTCACCGGACCGGACGCGGTCTTCTGGATCCAGGATTATCATTTCTTGACCTTGGGTGCGGAGCTGCGTCGGCTGAACATCGGCCGCCCGATTGGCTTCTTTTTGCATACGCCGTGGGCCGATCGCCGCACGATGGCTGCGGTGCCGCATCACGCCGATCTGGTCCAGGCCATGCTCGCGTACGATCTCATCGGCTTTCAGACCGATGATGACCGGCAGAATTTCGAAGAATATCTGCAATTCGATCTTGGACTGACCGTCGTTGACGGCACGGTGGCGTCGAATTGGGGACTGACGCAACTTGCCACGTTTCCGATCGGAATCGATGTTGATGGGTTTACCGACCGTGCAACGAAGGCTGTGGCTCGACCCGATGTGGCGCGCCTGCGCACGAGCCTCCAGGGTGCCAAGCTGGTCCTCGGCGTCGACCGCCTGGATTATTCGAAAGGCCTCACCAACAGAATAAGGGCCTTCGGCCGTATGCTGGAAGTCGAGCCTGATCTGAAACGCGCCGTGTCCATGTTGCAAGTCGCGGTGCCGACCCGCGGCAACATCCGGGCCTACCGCGATCTCAAATCCGAGTTGGCGGGCCTCGTCGGCGAAGTCAACGGCCGTCACGGCGAAGTCGACTGGATCCCGATTCGCTACCTCAACAAGGCGTATTCGCAGCTCACGCTCGCGGGCTTCTACCGGGTTGCGCAGGTGGGTCTGGTCACCCCGTTGCACGACGGCATGAACCTTGTCGCCAAAGAATACGTGGCGGCGCAGAATCCGTTCGATCCGGGAGTACTGGTGCTGTCGTCGTTCGCCGGCGCAGCCAAGCAGCTCGACGCCGCACTCCTGGTCAATCCGCATGACATCGACGGCATGGCACGGCAGATCGCGACCGCTCTGACCATGAGGGTGGAAGAGCGGCGCGAACGTTGGCAGTCCATGATGCGCAAGCTCCGGAGTTCGTCGGTGCAGAATTGGTACGCAGAATTCGTGCGGAGCCTTTCAGATGTAAGCCGTCCTCCGGCGCGAACTGCGACGAGGCCCGTCATGCTCGATTTGCCCAACCGCAACGTGGCGCGACACTAGGTTCGGCGGCTTCTTTCGCGGGGCCGAACGCTCCTTGCAACCAGAAGGTCCGCCTGCGACCGCACGTCCCTGCGGCCAGCCACAGTTTGGCCGCAGCCCGAGTGGCATCGGACCTCGCGAACTCCCATCGGACTCCTCGCCATGCCAATCACAAGACATTTTTTACCGTGTTTCGCCATAGTGCGTGACGGTCCGTGCACGGCGTAGCGTGGAGTATTTCGATGTCGGACGGTGGTAAGCTTTCTGCAACGACTACAAATTCCTTCTCCCGGCGAGGCGCGTGGCCATCCGCCCGGCTAGTCGGCGTCCTTGCCATAGCGGGACTGATTTTGCTTTCGCTCAGCCCGGAAAAGAGCACAGCCAAGGACATCCACGAGACGTCGCGCCCGCACGTCTACCTCATGCGCGGTCTCATGAACATATTCTCACTGGGCATGGACGAGCTCGCCGGAAAAATCCAGCACTACGGCATAGCGGCGAGCGTTTACAATCACACCCAGGCGGATGCGATTGACGCCCAGATCGTGCAAAACTATCGCGCCGGCGATCACGGCCCGGTCATCCTGGTCGGCCATTCGCTCGGCGCCGACGCCGTGATGATGATGGCGCAATCCTTGAACCGAAGCGGCGTTCCGGTGTCCCTCGTCATTCCGTTTGACGGCACGGGGTCGTACGCGGCGCCGAAAAACGTCGCCTGCGTCGTCAATTTGACGCAGCGCGAATACGCCTACATGCGCGCGGGCTCGGGCTTTCACGGCAGACTGCAAAATGTCGATGTCAGCAACGACGCCAGCATCGATCATTTCACGATCGACAAGTCACCCCGTCTTCAGTCGCTGGCTTTGAATGACGTGCTGCAAGCTGCGCGCGGGCAATCTTGTCGCCCCGCCGGATCAGCCCCGATCATAGCGAAGCCCAAGGAGACGCCTGGCAGCGCACCCACCAAACAGGCGACGCCGGTGCTGCGGCAAGGAACCGAGGGCTGACGTCAGCTCCTCAGCCCGCTTCGGGCGCAGCCGTTCCTTCGATCTGGATGCGGTAGCCGGATCGCACGTTCGGCCAGTAGTCCCAAATCGCCTTATGGTGCGTGCAGCGATTGTCCCAGAACGCGATCGAATGGGCGCGCCAGCGAAACCGGCATGTCCACTCCGGCTTGTTGCAGTGATCGATCAGAAATCTCAGCACTCGCTCGCCTTCCAGCGCGGGCAGTTCGTTGATCTTCGCCGTGAAATCGGTGTTGACGAAAATCACCTTCTTGCCGCTGACGGGATGGCGGATGATCACCGGATGCACCGAGATCGGCGTGCCGGGGCCAAAAACCCGCGTCCCGTCGTGCGTGGCGGTCAACCCGGACAGATAGGTTTTCATGCGCGGCGATAGTGCGTCGTAGGCCGCATACATGCTTGCGAACATGGTGTCGCCCCCGCCGTCGGGCGGGACCGTATGATTATAGAGAATGCTGCCCAGCGGCGGGATCGCCCCGCACGACTGATCGCTGTGAAAATTTTCGCCGGAAATCTGTGTCGACGTCTCGTCGTAGTGAAACTTCCGCACGTAGGGATTGTCGGTGGTCTTGCTGATGGTCGACTTGCCCACGTGCGAGCCGAGAGGCCCGAAATAGCGGCCGAGCCTGATCTGATCGTCGAAGCTTATTCTCTGCTCGCGAAAGAAGATGACCTGATACTGAATGAACGCCCTGTGCAGTTCCTCGACCTGTTTGTTCGGAAGCGGCTTCGTCAGATCGATGTTGCCGATTTCGGCGCCGATATGCGGAGAGACTGGCTCGACGGTGATGGATTCATAGCTCATGCGTTTCTCCGTAAAGTGGCTGCATCGGTATGAGCCGCCCTCCTCTCATTGGATTTTCGGGATGCCGGCGTGCTCGATGACCTGGGTCCACCTTGCGACGTCGTCATGCACAAACGCGCCGAACGCTTCCGGGCTTGAACTCGCCACATCCGTGCCCATCGCGTGGATGCGCGTCACGTAGTCCTTTTCGTCCGCGAGCTTTTGCGTCTCGGCATTCAGGCGATCGATGACGGCGCGCGGCGTACCGGCCGGAGCGAACAATCCGGTCCAGGCGCTGACGTCGAAATCCGGCAACCCCAACTCAGCAAGCGTCGGGATGTCGGGCGCGGACGCCGAACGTTCTTTCGTCGTCACACCGATGGCCCGCATCTGACCGCTGCGCGCCAGCGGCAGCGCATTGGGAATGGTCTCCAGCATCATCGAGACGCGACCGGACAGCAAATCCGGCACCGCCGCCCCGCCGCCTTTGTAGGGTACGTGCAGGATATCGATCTTCGCCTGCTCTTTGAAAAGTTCGCCGGCAAGGTGCGATACCGATCCAACGCCGGCAGACGCAAAGGAAAGTGCACCCGGTTTGCTGCGGGCGTAGTCGATCAGTTCCTTTAAGTTCTTTGCCGGAATCGATGGATTGATGATGAGCAGCAGCGGCAACTTATGAAGCAGCCCCACCGGTGCGAGATCGTGCTGCGGATCGTATCGCAGATTCTTGTAGAGCGCGGGACCGATGCCCAACGTACCGTTGGTACCGAATAAAATGGTGTAGCCATCCGGAGCGGCGTGAGCCACGGCCTCGGCGCCGATGTGACCTCCGGCACCCGGCCGGTTATCCACGGCCACTTGCTTGCCGAGCCCGCGCGACATGGCGTCGGCAACGGCGCGCGCAAGGACGTCCGACGAGCCTCCCGCCGCGAAGGTCACGACCATTGTTATCGGACGTTCCGGGTAGGCCGGCTCCTCGGCGATCGCGGCGAAGCAACACGACACGATGGCGATGATCGATAGCAAAAGCCGTGCGGGGGTCGCTGGCATCGGAACGTCTCCGTTAGGTCGCTCCTGCGGTGCCCGGCGCATCTCGTGAGCAAAGACATCTTATGAATCCGTAGAGATGATACAATTATAGATATTCTTCTATTAGATATGCTGATTGGTTATAACGCGGTTCCATGAACCTGCGGCAAATCGAATTTTTCGTCCATGTCGCCGAGTCCGGAAGTTTCAGCCGTGCCTCGGCGCTGGTTGGATTGACCCAACCGGCGATCAGCCGCCAGGTGAGCGCACTGGAACGCGAACTCAGCCTGCGGCTTCTGCATCGCAACGGGCGCGGCGTGCTGCTGACGGATGCCGGCCGGCGCTTCCTGGTCTACGCCCGAGGCATTCTCCATCAGCTCGATGGCGCCCGCCACGCCGTGACCGGCAGCGAGGCCGATCTCGCCGGCAAGGTTGCGATCGGTCTTCCGCCATCGCTCGGGCAAGTGTTGACCATGCCGCTGGTGAAAGCGTTTCGAGAGCGCTATCGCAGCGCGGAGCTTGCCATCATGGAGGCGCTGAGCGTTCCGCTCCAGGAGCGGCTCCTCGCCGGACGCCTCGACGTTGCGGTGATCCACAATCCGACCCCGTCCCCCATGGTCAAGATCGAACCGATGCTGACCGAGTTGGTCTGTCTTCTCAGCGCCGCGCGCAGGATGCGGCCAGGTCCGGTAGCGTTTCGAACGCTGGAACAATTCGAGCTCATTTTTCCGGGCGCTCCGCATCCGATCCGCTCGCTCGTGGAAGCCGAAGCATTACGCCGCGGCGTCAAGTTGCGCGTGGTGTTGGAAATCGATGCCATCGGCATGATCCTGCAACTTGTCGCCAAGGGCTACGGTCACGCCATCGTTCCTTATAATGTCG
Source organism: uncultured Alphaproteobacteria bacterium (assembly GCA_963759705.1). Taxonomy (GTDB): domain Bacteria; phylum Pseudomonadota; class Alphaproteobacteria; order Rhizobiales; family Xanthobacteraceae; genus BOG-931. Next base: position 176,773 of record CAVXAK010000015.1, on the reverse strand, counting down.
TTCGGGCCGGAATGTCGGGCGCCGGTATCGTCGCCCGTCCGATCGTGCGGCCGTCTCTCAGCAGCACGGTTGCCCTCGTGACGCCGGCGCGGCGGCCGAGCACTCTTCTGGCCGACGGCGTCGCCGAGATTCTGCGGAATGTGCTGCAGCAGACGCTCCGGCCAAAGCGCTCTTCGCCCAACAGCTAGAGTATCCGGAAAAGCCTGTCCCCGGACTTGATCCGGGGGTGGAAACCGGTTTTCCGAAAAGACCATGCTCCGCCAATGACGGTGAGCGTGAATCGAATTCAATCTGAAACGATTGCGCTGTAGTCCGATCAGCGGATCGTTCCGCTGACGTGGCCCGCACTTGATAAAATGCGTTTAAGACAAAAGCGATCGAGTTCGACCGGTGACCGATTATGGGCGCAGCGTCGAAACTCGGCGCGCATTTTCGAGCGCTGCGGAGACGTCGTAATTCCACGCTGCGGAAACGTCATAATTGCATAATGACTTCGCAGCGGAAGCGGGCTATGTTTTTTCCATTGTTTTAGCGTTGCACATGTAGCCGGGAGAGCAGCATGTCGAGCACGGCGGAAACCCGCATTTCATCCGTCCCGTCGGGACTTGAACCACTACGCGCCAAATCAGGCTGGATTATCGCCCTTGGCGTGATCTACGTGCTAGCCGGACTTGTCGCACTCGGCAGCGTCGTTTTTGCAACTGTCGTGAGCGTCTTCGTGGTCGGCGTCATGATGCTGATATCGGGCGTCGCCGAGGTGATCAACGCGTTCCAGATCAAAACCTGGGGCAAGTTTCTGCTCTGGCTCCTGCTCGGCGCGCTCTACATCATCGCCGGCTTCGTCACGTTCGAGAATCCGCTTCTCGCCGCGGCAGTGCTGACCCTCATGCTTGGGTTCGCGCTTGTCGCCTCCGGAATCATGCGGATCATTCTGGGTTTCAGCATGAAGGGTGGGACACCTTGGGTTTGGGTCGTTGTGTCCGGACTCATTACTCTTCTGCTCGGCGCAGTGATTCTTGCGCATTGGCCGGTCTCAGGCCTTTACATTCTGGGACTTTTCCTCGGCATCGATCTGATCATCGCGGGAGTGAGTTGGATCGGCGTCGGCTCAGGCCTGAGACGACTCGCTTAGCAGACGACCAAGCCGGGCTGCGGATTACACCGGACCCGGCTTCTTTGATGCACGATGAGACCGCCTGCGCTTGGCGTGTCTCGTTGTCATTGTTTCGTAACGTCGCTGCGACCGGGCTCGTCGGCCTGCAAACCTCGATGTTGTGATGGTTGCGATTTTGACGGCGATGGTCTACCTCTTCGGCGCTTTAGCAGCGGCAGCCGCAGCCTTTTCGGCTGCGGCATAGATCCCTCCGAACGACCAGGGTAAGCCGGCCCGCTTAGCGGCTACGGACCCATGCGATGGAGCGTAGCCCTGTTCTGATTGATCTAGCGCTTCAGGGCGGCGGTTCCCACGGGGCATTCACCTGGGGTGTGCTCGATCGCCTCCTCGAAGAGCCTTGGCTGCAAATCGCAGCGATTTCCGGCACGTCAGCAGGTGCCATGAATGCTGCGGTGCTGGCCGACGGATGGGCCGACGGGGGAGCCGAAGGCGCGCGCCAAGCACTCGAAAAATATTGGCAGCGCGTATCGCGCGCAGCGGCCTTCAGTCCACTGCAGCGCTCCGCTCTCGACCGTCTCATGGGCCGCTGGTCGCTGGATGCATCTCCGGTCTACGTGATGATGGATTTGATGTCGCGGTTGCTTTCTCCCTATGACATCAATCCGTTGAACTTGCATCCGCTGCGCGATATCCTTGCCGAAAGCATTGATTTCGAGCGTGTTGTTCGCTCGCCGATCAAGCTGTTCATCACCGCCACCAGTGTGCGCACCGGCCGCGGCCGCATATTCCGCAACCCGGAAATCACCGCCGATGTGCTGCTCGCATCGGCTTGTCTACCGACCATGTTTCGCGCGGTCGAAATCGACGGCGAGGCCTACTGGGATGGCGGCTACGCCGGCAACCCCACGATCACACCGCTGATCCGCGAGAGCGACGCCCACGATACCATCCTGGTGCAGATCAACCCGCGCGAACGGCCGGACACGCCACGCACTGCCGGTGAAATTCTCAATCGGCTCAACGAGATTTCTTTCAATTCGCCGCTGATGAAGGAACTCCGCATGATTGCTGTGCTGCGTCAGGTGGCCGATCCGGGATCGGGAGAAGGCGCCCGCTGGGCGCAGATGCGCACGCACCGGATCATGACGGACCTGTTGGCCAAATTTGGCGCTTCCTCGAAACTCAACGCCGAGTGGGAATTCGTGTCGATGCTGCGGACGGAAGGGCGCCGCGCCGCCGACGAATTCCTCAACGCGAACGCGGCCGATCTCGGCGAACGTTCCACCGCCGATTTGGATGTGCTGCTGGCGGAGTGCTGAAGCATGGGCCTGCTCGGCATCCTTGTTGGGCTTGGTCTCTTAGTCTGGCTCGCTTTTCGCGGCTGGAGTGTGCTGTTGCTCGCCCCCGCCGCGGCCCTTGTTGCCGCCGCGTTTGGCGGCGAGCCGCTGCTCGCCAATTGGACCCAGATTTTCATGGGCAGCGCGGCGCGCTTCCTGGCTCAGTTCTTTCCGATTTTTCTTCTCGGGGCGATCTTCGGCAAGCTCATGGACGACAGCCGCTCGGTATCGGCCGTTGCCGATTTCATGACCAAGAGCCTGGGCGAGCGCCGTGTGATGCTCGCGGTCGTGCTTGCTGGCGCGTTCGTGACGTATGGCGGCGTCAGCCTGTTCGTTGCCTTCTTCGTGCTCGCCCCGATGGCGCAGGCGCTGTTCCGCGTGGCGGCTATTCCTCGCCGGCTGATGCCGGCGGCGATCGTGCTCGGCACCTCGACTTTCACCATGTCGGCCCTGCCAGGCACCCCCTCGATTCAGAATGCCATCCCGATGCCGTTCTTCGGTACGACGCCGTTTGCTGCGCCCGGCCTCGGCATCATCGCGTCGATCATCATGCTCGGCTTCGGCCTGTGGTGGCTCGGACGGGCAGAGGCCGCGGCACGCCGCTCGGGCGAAGGCTACGGAGCGGACATGCCGGTCGCGGCCGACGCGGCGGCCGATGATGAAATCGTACGCGAGCGCGCCACGACGGCACGCGAATTCGACCCGGCCGAGATCCATCATGGGCGCCACAGCGACGCCGCTCCATCCATCGTGCTTGCCGCGCTGCCACTGATCGTCGTCGTCGTGGTAAATCTTTTGATGTCGCTCGTCGTGCTGCCACGGCTCGACTTTTCATTTCTTGCCGAAGAACGCTGGGGCGGAACCTCGATTTCCGCTGTGGCCGGAGTCTGGTCCGTGGTGGTCGCGCTCGCCGCCGCCATCGTCGCGGTCATTCTCATCAACTGGAACCGCCTCCCGGCGCTTCGGCAAAGCATGGATGCGGGCGCCAATGCGTCCGTCCTGCCGGCGCTCAGCGTCGCGAGCCTCGTCGGGTTTGGCGCCGTCATCGCGGCCCTGCCGTCCTTCACCATCGTGCGCGATTGGGTGCTGGGAATCGAAGGTGGGCCCCTCGTCTCGCTCGCCGTCGCGACGAATGTGCTCGCTGCGCTGACCGGTTCGGCCTCGGGCGGATTGACGATCGCGCTCGACGCGCTGGGGCAAACCTACATGACGATTGCATCGCAGACCGGCATCAGTCCCGCACTGATGCACCGCGTCGCCGTCATCGGCTCAGGCACGCTCGACATTCTGCCGCACAACGGCGCGGTCGTGACTCTGCTCGCGGTTTGCGGATCGACGCACCGTGAAAGCTATTTCGACATCGTCATGGCCGGGATCGTCAGCGCGATCATCGCGCTCGTAGCCGTGATTGTGCTTGGCTCGATGTTCGGCTCGTTCTGAACGTCGCAGCCAGCCGCGCATCCCTCGTACCGCTATGACACTCCGCGTGCGTCGGGCGATTTGACCCTCACCGCATGGCTCTTTTCAAGTCCGGCATCGCGGGCGGCCTGCTGCAAGGTGCGGCGGATCTCGTCGCGTTTTTCGTGAATGGCGGCGATCACCGGCCCCATGGCGACGCCCAATCCCACGAGCGCCGCCTCGGAGAGTTGCAGGCTCGCTTCGATGGTCTCCGGCACGGCGTCGGTGGCGCCGAGGCTGTAGAGATGGCGCGCATGCTCGGCATCGCGCGCCCGCGCCACGATGAGGACATCGGGGCGCGCCGCACGCACGTGCTCGACGACGTCATCGATGAGCTTGTGCGTATGAATGGTGACAATGACACCGGCCGCGGTCGCAAGGCCGCATATGTCAAGAAATTCCGGATCGGCCGCGTCGCCGTAATAGACATCGTGTCCATCGCGGCGGTCGCGGGTCACGGTCAAGGCGTCCGAGTCGGCCGCGATGTACGGGACCCCATGTTCCTTCAGGAGCGAGCAAACGACTTTGCCGACGCGGCCGTAGCCGACCACGATCGCGTGTTTGTGCTCGCTGGACGGCTTTGCGGTCAGTTCAGCGTCAACGGCTTTGCTGCCGCTAATCTGCGACGCGAACCGCCGGCCGGCGAATGACAGCAGCGGCGTCAGCGCCATGGTGACCGACGTAACGGCAAGCGTGAAGCTCGACACATGCTCCTCGATCAATCCCGCAGCTGTCGCCATGCCGATGCCAACGAACGCGAATTCCCCGCCCTGACCGAGCAACAGCCCGGTTTCGACCGCGACCGGCCATGACAGACGGAACAGCTTCGCCTGACCGGTCACCAGGATCGATTTGACGGCGATCAAGCCTGCAACACTGCCGGCAAGCAACAGCGGCTCGCGCCACAGCTCGCGAAAGTCGATCTCCATGCCGACGGTGAAGAAAAAGATGCCCAAGCAGCAGCCCCTTGAACGGCTCGATTGTGGCCTCGATCGCCTTGCGGTACTCGGTCTCCGCAAGCAAAAGACCGGCGACGAAAGCACCGAGCGCCATCGACATGCCGGCCCGGCTGGCGATCACACCGTCGCCAACGATGACGAACAACGCCGCCGCGATGAAAAGCTCCCGTGAATGCGTCGCGGCAACCAGCCTGAAGAGCGGGCGCAACAACAGGCGGCCAAACACGACAATCACCCCACGGCGATCGCGGCCTGGAGGAGCGCGATGCCGAGACTTTTAAGCACCGATCCGCCTGGGCCGGCCGCCAGAATGGAGATGAATAACAGGATCGGGATGACGGCGAGGTCTCGAGCAAGCAGGACGGAAAAGCTGGCGCGACCGACGTTTGTGGTGAGACGCTCCTGTCTCGACAGCAGTTCCAGGACGATCGCCGTCGAGGACAACGACAAACTCGCTCCAAGAATAAGCGAAGTCGACGCGCTCTGGCCCGCCATCGCCGCAACGGCGGCAAGCACAGCGGTGGTGAGGAGCACCTGCAGCCCGCCAAGGCCGAACACGAGGCGCCGCATCGTCAGCAATCGGTCGAGGGACAATTCGAGACCGATCAGAAACAACAGGAAGACGATACCGAGTTCGGCGATACCTTCGACGTTTTTAGCGTCGCTGATCGTGAACCAGAACAGCACCGGGACCGATTGGACGAATGAGCCAAGACCGAGCGGCCCGAGAAGAGCGCCGGCGCCGAGATAGCCGAGCACGGGGCTGAACCCCAACCGGCTGACGATCGGCACGACGATGCCCGCGGTGCCAAGGACCACGAGGGCGTCGCTATAGGCGGCGGTGTTGATCGTCGCGGCCACAAAAATCTCCTGCACCGGCGCGTGCGCCGCCGCAAAGTAAACCGAGATTCGTGAGGCCGCGAATCCTTGCAGCGCGGGGTTGCGGTAGCCCCTGTTGCAGACAATCCATAAAATCGCTCACAATCAAGCCGCGTCCGGCGCTCGCCGGGCCATCGCGATTCAACGTCAAGGTGCCGCCGTGAAAGTCTGCATGTTCCATCTGATGCCGTATCGCGATTTGCCGGCCGACTTCAGCCAACGCTACAAATCGGCTTACATCGATCCGATCTGGTTCGATGTCGCCGATCCGCACAAGGTCGGCCAATATTATAATTGGACGCTGGACGAGTTCATTCACGCCGCACGGCTCGGCATCAACGGCGTGTGCACGAACCAGCACCATCAGAATGTCTACGGCTTCATGGCCAATCCGAGCCTGATGGGTTCGGTCCTCGCCAAACAGACCAACGGCCTCGACGTCGCCATCGTCCAGCTCGGCTCGACGCTGCCTTCGACCAGCCCGCCGACGCGGATCGCCGAAGAATACGCCATGCTCGACTGCATCAGCGGCGGACGTCTGGTTGCCGGCTTTCCGACCGGATTGCCGACGGACGCGACGATCTCCAACGGCGTCGTGCCGGTCGAGCAGCGTGAACGCTATCGCGAAGCGCTGGCGCTGGTCCTCAAAGCCTGGCGGGCAAAGGAAGTCTTCGCCTGGAACGGCAAGCACTACCAATTGCCGATGGTCAATCTCTGGCCGCGGCCGATCCAACAGCCGCATCCGCCGATCTGGATTCCCGGTTCGGGCAGCGCCACGACGGTCGATTTCGTTCTCGGCCGCGACGATAGCTTCTGCCATCTCAGCTATCACGGCGCCAAAAACGCCTACACGCTCGGCGACTATTTTTGGGAGATGGCGGCGCAAAAGGGCCGCGACGCAAATCCGTATCGGCTCGGCTTTCTGCAAATGATCGCCGTGTCGGAGACCGATGCGGCCGCCAAGGAATACGCCCCGCACATCGAATATTTCTTCCACAATCTGCTGACCAACCCGCCGCACTATCAGGCGATCCCGGGCTATCAGGATCACACGAGTCTTGTGCACGCCATGAAATCGCCGCTGCGCCAGCGCTCCGACATGCGCGAGCTGAAATACAAGGACTTCGTCGAGCGCGGCTATCCTGATCACGGGGAGCCCGGCGACCGTCCGCGATCAACTGCTCCATGAAGTCAAGCGCCTGCGGGTCGGTCACCTGCTCGCGCTCCTGCATTTCGGTTCGATGCCGCATCAATTGACCCTCAAGAACATCGAGCTGTTCTGCCGCGAAGTGCTGCCGCATGTGCAGGATCTCTGGGACGACGAATGGGAGGACCGCTGGTGGCCGGAGCGGCTGCGGCAGAAACGGCCCGTCGCCGCCGCAGCGGCCGCGTCCTGAAGATATTTGGCGCCAGCGAAAGGTGAGGTCCACAATGGCGGCAGAGCCGATGCGCAAGATGCGGATGTGGCAGGACAAGATCGAGACCGACGTCGCGATTTTTGGCGACGGGCCGCCGCTGGTTTATCTCCACGGACCGTGGGGACTGCGTAACGATCAGGAATTCCTCGGCCAGCTAGCCCGTAGCCACACGGTGTACGCACCCAACCATCCCGGAACCACAGCCGGCGATCCCGAGGCGGTCCACGAGATCGACAATTGGTGGGACTTGATCGTCTATTATGGTGAGTTGCTTGATCGGCTCGAGTTGCGCTCTACCATCCTTGTCGGTCATTCGTTCGGCGGCATGCTGGCTTGCGAAATCGCTGCAGCCATGCCGGAGCGCGTGAGCCGGCTGGTTCTCATCGACCCGGTCGGTCTGTGGCGCGACGATCTGCCGGTGAAGAACTGGATGATCATGTCGAATGAATCGCTTCGAAAGGCGCTTTTCGCAGAGCCGAATGGCGCGACCGCGGAGAAATTCTTCGCCTTACCGACCGAGAATGCGGCGCGGATCGACGCGCAGGTGGGCTTCGTCTGGTCGCAGGCCTGCACCGGAAAATTCGTCTGGCCCATTCCCGATAAAGGTTTGAAAAAGCACATCCACCGCATCGCGATGCCGACGTTGATCGTCTGGGGCAAGGCCGATGGCGTGATCGCGCCGGCCTATGCGGACGAGTTCGCCAAGCGCATCACCAAATCCCGCGTCGAATTGATCGACGGCGCCGGCCATCTGCCTTACCTGGAGCAGACGCAAAAGGTAAGCGGCCTGGTCAACAGCTTTCTCAAGACCTGAAACAAATAAGACGGCGGCGCCTCATCGCCGGCGTGCCGGCGGCTTCGGCTTCGACCGGTGCGGTGGCCGCCTGCAGGACGTAATCCAACGTCCGTGCTTGCAACGAAGGCGACTTGTCGATCGTGAGGTGATCGATACCCGCATCATTGCTCAAATCGACGTTTGACAGCGTGCCGTGAAATCCGGCTCCTGCCGTCAAATAAAATCTCTGAGTGAAATTTACCGCGGTAGTGACGTTTTCGGGCACGGCGTGATCAGCCGTACCATCGAACAGAATAATAAGGGCGACCGGAATATTGCTTTGGTCCAAGGTTGCCGCCATCGTCACCACCACGTCGGCACCCAACGAATGTCCGATCAGAATGATCGGGTCGTAATCGCCACCGGCGTAAGTCCTCACGATCTGACCGACGATTTCATCGGCATCAGCATGATTTTGCACGACGGCGTCGATCCCACGGCCTCGAATCCTGTCCGCCAGATCGTCCATTCCCAGAGAGAAGACATTCATGAAGCCGCGCATCAAATAAACGTGGGCTCGTGGCTGCGGCGCCGCGCGCGGAACTTGCCTGAGCACCTGCGATACGCGACTTTCTGCGTCATATTGGACAGGGCGACGCGGCGATTGGTCACGTTCGAACGTGCGGTCAACGATCTTATCCGTTGGTGAAGCGAAGACGCCGGCCGTCCCGGCAATCGACAGGCATGTTGCCAGGATACAAAATATAATTTTCGTCACGGATAGTCTCCAATATCCCTAACGGCGGACGAATCAGAAACCTTGACCTGACGCAAAGCGGCCACGTTGTCACTTTTAACACAGTTTATCGGTAGCGCTCGCGCTGGTTACAGATGAGGTCATTATTGGTCCAGGCAGGAGGTTTGCATGGATGCAAGTAAACGCAAAGTCATTCCAGCGCTTCTGTCTGCTGTGGCGTGGCGGCAGCGGCATTGCTGTGGACTGCGCATGCCGCAATAGCACGCACGCCCTATGACGGAGTGTGGAGTGTATCGATCATTACCGACGCCGGCGATTGCGACCGCGCCTACCGTTACGCGCTCCACATCGACAACGGCAGGATCTATTACGATGATCCGAACTTCGACATTTCCGGTCACGTGAGCGCGCGCGGCCAGGTGAGCGTCGTTGTCAAGCAGGGCCAACAACAGGCCCGGGGCACCGGCCGCTTGTCCGGAAATTACGGCGAGGGCCTGTGGAGCGGCAAATCGCCGACCAACAAGTGTTCGGGACATTGGGAAGCGGAACGCCGCGGCTAGAAGACAAGCTCGGCGCGCAGAGGACAGTCTATTTGGAGAGCATCACCATCGGCGCGCACCCATTTTTACGTAAGGCCGGTGCGCACGCCATCGAGGTCCGCGTGCGCGATGTGCCCGAGGACTCCGCGACGGCCGGGTACGGTTGGATCGTGTTCGATTTCGAAGGCCACGTGCTGGACTTCGTGACGCCAAACTAGGATTTGTTTGCGCTCGATCATGGTGTTGGTAGCGGAGGAGGGATTTGAACCCCCGACACACGGATTATGATTCCGCTGCTCTAACCAACTGAGCTACTCCGCCAAGACCCCAACAAGACCCGAAAGCTGGCATTCGCCGGGCGTCGTCGCGCCGGCACAGGGTCCACGAACGACCCGGTCAGCCGGGCGAGATTTAGGGTAATTCATCGCCCTTTCCAAGGGGCTAGTTTTACGACCACAAATTCCCCGCGAGCCGCCGCGAAGCTCACTGCAGGGCGTGCGCCGGCGCGAAATAGTCGTCGCCGAGGCGCGCAAAGCGGATCAGCGAAAAATGACCGAGCGGCGGCATGGCACGGCGTTCGATGATGCGGACGCCGCCATGCCGCGCAGCCCACTGCGCCAGGCGGTCCCAGCGGAACTCCGGCCGCCAGCCGAGCCGGCGCGCCAGCGGCGCGAACCATTGCTCGACGGAACAGCGCATCCCCGCTTCAGCGCCGAGATGATTGATCAGGATGATCTCGCCACCCGGTTTGACCACGCGCACAAACTCGTCGAGCGTCGCCTCCGGGTCCGGCACGGCCGTGATGACGTATTGGGCGACGACGACGTCGAACACCGCGTCCTGAAAGCCAAGATGCTGCGCGTCCATCACAGCAAGCCCCTCGACGTTGGTCAGCCGGTGCTCCACCACGCGCGCTTTTGCCTTGCGCAGCATCGGAGCCGATAGATCGACGCCGGTGATACGATTGGTCCAGCGATATTCAGGCAGTGACAGGCCGGTACCAACCCCGACCTCGAGGATACGGCCGCCGATGCGCTCGGCCGCCGCAATCGATGCCTTGCGTCCGCGCTCGAAAACCGGGCCGAATACATGGTCATAGACCGGCGCCCAGCGGGCGTAAGCCTTGCTGACCGTTTCCTTCTCGAGTTCCGCCCCCGTCGATCGCACCTGCGCCCCCTAAGTGACTCTCCACCATCTGTTCATCGGACCGCGGCCAGAGCGACGCTGACCGCACTCCTTTCCTGCGTCGCCGCAATCGTGCTTGCGATGATCCCGCCGCCCAAAACTCGCGCTTGGCCCTCGGCCGCATCGTAGAACACACAAGCTTGACCGGGCGATACGCCGTCTTCACTTGCGACCAGGTCGACTTCAATGCCCCCGGCGCCGGCGCGTAGCCAGGCAGGCTGTGGCGCGCGCGTCGACCGCACTTTGACGTAAATCTCGCGCCGGCTTTGCAGCGCCTCGTCGATCGTGCCTTCGCCGAGCCAATTGATCTCGCGGAGCGCGATACGGCTTGTGCGCAACGCCTCACGCGGCCCCACCACCACGCGTCGCGACGCAGCATCGAGCCGCACGACGTAAAGCGGCGTACCGGAGGCGATGCCAAGTCCGCGCCGCTGGCCGACCGTAAAATGAATGATCCCGTCGTGACGGCCGAGCACGCGACCGTCGACGTCAACGATATCGCCGGGGCCCGCGGCCCCGGGCCGCAAACGCTCGATCACGTCGGCATAATGACCGCTGGGCACGAAGCAGATGTCTTGGCTGTCCTGCTTGTCGGCGATGGCGAGACCGAACCGGCGCGCCAGATCCCGCGTCTCCGCCTTGGTGCGATCGCCAAGCGGAAAGCGCAGCAATTCGAGCTGAGCGCGCGTGGTGGCGAACAGGAAGTAGCTCTGATCGCGTTCGGCCTCGCGCGCGCGGAACAGCGCGCGGCCGCCGTCCGGCAACGCGCGAGAGGCGACATAATGGCCGGTCGCCAAAACTTTGGCGCCAAGCTCGCGCGCGGTTTCAAGGAGATCGCGGAATTTGATCGACTGATTGCATTCGACGCAAGGCACGGGCGTCTCGCCTGCGACGTAGCTTTCGGCAAAGCGCTCGATCACCGCCTCCTTGAAGCGGCTTTCATAGTCGAGCACGTAATGTGGAATCCCGATGCGCTCGGCGACCGCACGGGCATCGTGAATGTCGCGGCCGGCACAACAGGCGCCCTTGCGGTGCGTCGCGGCGCCGTGATCGTAGAGTTGAAGGGTGATACCGACGACATCATACCCGGCATCGGCAAGGAGCGCCGCTGTGACGGAAGAATCGACTCCCCCTGACATGGCGACGACAACGCGCGTATCGGATGGCCGCCCCTCGATGTCGAGACTGTTCAACATACCCGTGTCCGCGCCGCGATGCGCCTGTGCTCCTGACAGCGACCCGCCGCTTTGGCAAGCTTGGCCGCTTTTGTGATGTCGCCATTACTATAAGCGTCGCTCCTCCGCTCCGCCATGGTCACGGGGCCTGCCGCCGGACAACGATTGCACGGCAAAAACTGCCGAGCCGCGTAATTGCTGCCGGCTTGCACCGCAGGCGATCCAATCCAAGGCCTTGCATTCCCACGGCTTTTTGCCGGCTGCTCGATGGCCCGCAGGTTGCAAGCAGATCGTTGCTTCGGATCCTTCAGGGGTATTGCAGTGTCGAGTACGTCGAGTATCGCGTCAGAAGCCGGTGCCACGCAATCGCTGGCATCATCGCAGCGATGGCAGACGTCCGCGGCCGCCCAAAACAGCGACTCGCAGCCTTTTGCGGCCTTGCTCGACGCCAGCGCGAACACACCGGACACACCGAATGTGCCGACAAACAGCACGCCCACCGGCCAGCAGACGCCTTCTTCCACCGAAAAGAGTGGCAGCGGCGGCAACGCGAATTCCGACCGGCCGATGAACGCCGGTACGAATACGGCCGCGAATACGTCGCCGGGCGGAAATGCGAGCACGAACGCGGGGTCGAGCGCCAACGCCGGCGCGCACGCAACGTCGGGAACAAATTCCAGCGCAAGTGCCACGAACGCGACCCCGACCAAAACGAAATCAGGCGCGACGGCCAAGACCGAAGCCAAGAGCGACGCCAAGACCAACGCCAGGAACGGAGCGAAGAACGCAGCGAACTCCGAACCTGACGCAACCGCCGGCCTGGCCACGGGTCCGGCGAACGGCACCAATCCGGCGGCTGATCCAAACCCAAACCCGAGCCCGCCGCCGAGCCCAAGCAGCGCCCCAGTCCTGCCCGCGACCCTGAGCAGCGCGGCATCCCAACCTGATTCGTCTGCCGGGGCCGCCACCGGGCTCACGGATACTATCGGCCTGGCGGCGGCCGCGACGACTAACCTCGTTGCCGGCGCCAATACGGGAGATGCACAAGCAGCGCCGGCGCCGAAAGCCGCTTCGGGCGGCGCGAGCGATAATCAAGGCAACGACAGCAGCGAGACACCGGATCCCGGAGCGGCGGCCGCGGCAGCGGGTCAAGCACAGACAACTGCGAACGCAATACAGCCTGTCGCTGCGGCCATTGTCTCGAACGTTCCTGCCAATAGCGCACCGGCGGCGGATAATGGCACCGCAACAACCGCATCGGTCAGTGAGGCGTCGAAGGGGCGCGCAAAGATCAGTCTAGCATCCCTGGGCAATTTTGTTGCTTCAAAAACGCCAGATGCCAAGGACACCGCGGCGTCGGCACAGACATCTTCAAGTTCAAGCGCCAATCCCGACGCGACCGCCAATTCCGGCAGTACAGCGAGTGCCGACAGTACAGCCAACGCCCATCCAGGCACGGCCGACAATGCATCGGGCACGCCGGCGCCAAACGGCGCGCTTTCGCCCCCGGGCCAAACGCCATCCGGCGACACGACCTCCGTGCTTGCTCAAACGGCGGCAAACACGCAGACCGGCTCGAACAACACGACCACGCGAACGGAGACGTCTTCCTCGACGTCTTCGGCCGACCCGGGCGGAGCTTCCGCTGGTCAGAACGATTCGAATGCCGTGAAGGCGTCCGCCGACTCTCTGCCGAACACCGGGTTCGCCGCGATCGCCGCGGCGACGCCTTCCACAGCCGCAGCCGCGCCCGTTGCGACTCCCGCGGCAGCCGCCGTCCCAGTGTCCGGACTTCCCGTCGTCATCGCCGCACGCGCGCGAGCCGGCTCCAACCAATTCGATATCCGGCTCGATCCGCCTGAACTGGGCCGGATCGACGTGCGGCTCGACGTCAATCACGATGGCCAAGTCACCTCACACGTCACCGTCGACCGCCAGGACACGTTGGATCTTCTGCAGAGTCAGCAGCCGCAACTCGAACGCGCGCTCGAGCAGGCCGGATTGAAAACGTCCGATAACGGCCTTCAGTTCACGCTGCGCGATCAATCTTTCACCGGACAGAACAGCAGCGGCGGCAACGCACAGCCGAATACCGCACCACAGCTTGTCGTTCCGGATGCCGATCTGCCGCCGGTCCAGACGACCCAGATTTATACCCGAGTCAGCCTTCGCGGCGGACTCGACATCCGTGTGTGAACCACAATCGTGTGAGGACGGATCATGACCACGACGACCACCATCCCTTCGACTACGACGAGCAACTCGACGTCGACGAGCAGTTCGACGGCTCAGTCCGCTAGCACGACCGCATCGCAGCAGCTATCGGGCAATTTCGATACCTTTCTCACGCTCCTGACCACACAGCTGCAGAACCAGAACCCCCTCGACCCGCTCGACACCAATCAATTCACCCAGCAACTCGTCGAGTTCGCCTCAGTCGAACAGCAGGTCAATATGAACAGCAACCTGGATACGCTGATTTCACTGCAGCAGACCTCGGAGGCGACGTCGGCGATGCAGTTCCTCGGCTCCACTGTCACCGTCAAGGGCAGCAGTGCCGCGCTCTCCAACGCGACGAACAGCGCAGCCACGTGGACCCTCTCCTCGTCATCTCCGGCGACAGCCAATGTCACGATAACCAACTCGTCCGGTCAGACCGCATATACCGGGACGGTCTCGCTCAACGCCGGCAGCCAAAGCTTCACCTGGCAAGGCAAGGGCAACGACGGTGCGACCTGGCCCGATGGCACCTACAACATCGCAATCAGCGCAAAGAACTCCAGCGGCGAAGCAGTCACCGTCTCCACCCAGGTGCAGGGCGTCGTCAGCGGAGTTGACACCAGCCAAAATCCGCCGCTTCTCACGGTGGGCGGACAGAGCGTCCAGATCAGCCAAATCCAGTCGATCAGCCGTTAGGGAATTTACGCCTTCGCTGCACCTTCTGCCGTGACCCCGCAATCGGACGTCGGCATCAATCGGAGGATCGCAGCTCTTTTCGCCAACAATTGCCAATCGAGCTTTGCGCTTAGGTAAATTTTAAGCCGCGGTGCGTAATGTCCAAGACTGTATTGTAGTCGAGTACGTGAGAGTTGCTATGACCGAGCCTCATCGCCCGAGGGTCAAGTATGTCATCGGGCCGGATGGTTCCCCCCTGACGATCGCAGATTTGCCAGCGCCGGGGACGAAGCGTTGGGTCATTCGGCGCAAAGCGGAAGTCGTCGCGGCAGTTCGCGGCGGGCTTCTATCCCTCGAAGAAGCGTGCAGCCGCTATACGCTGACCGTCGAGGAATTCCTCTCCTGGCAATACTCGATCGACCAGCACGGTCTTGCCGGACTGCGCACGACGCGCATCCAGCAGTATCGTCAGTAACTCTCCCTTAGCACCTGTTACCGGTTTGCCAACGCCGGCCGAGAAGGCCGGCGTTTTTCATTGTGACCGCGTTAGCACAGGCGCCATAAACCGCACCCGGCGTTGCAGTTTTCGTTCGCAGGCCACGGCGTATTAACCGGGCGCTAACCATCAACCGGGCAAATCTTGCCGAGTAAGACGCGCGCGTCGCTCGACTCGGGGGATGAAGCTCGGTGCAGGGCCTTTTGGAGTTCGTCAAAACGCTTGGCGCCCCGCGTATCGCTGCCATGGGCGCCGTCACGATCGCGCTTGTCGGCTTCTTCGCTTTTCTGATGCTGCGCGTAACCGCGCCGCAGATGACCCCCCTTTTTACCGACCTGCCGCTTGGCGATTCGGCTGCGATCGTAAAGGAGCTCGATCGCGAAGGAGTTCCCTACGAGCTGCGTAACGACGGCGGCATCATCATGGTGCCGAAGGATCGTGTTGCGCGACTGCGGATGGAACTCGCCGAGAGCGGCCTGCCCAAGGGCGGCGGCGTCGGCTACGAGATTTTTGACAAGTCCGACGCGCTCGGCACGACAAGTTTCGTTCAGAATATCAATAACCTGCGTGCACTCGAAGGCGAGCTCGCCCGTACCATCCGCGGTATCGACCGCGTCCAGGCGGCGCGAGTGCACCTCGTGATGCCGGAACGCCCGCTTTTCTCGCGCGACAAGGTCGAGCCTTCGGCCTCCATCGTGCTCAAGGTGCGCGGCGCTTTGGAACCGCAGCAGGTGCGTGCCATCCGCCATCTCGTCGCCACCGCCGTCACCGGACTGCGGCCGCAGCGTATTTCCATTGTCGACGAGCAGGGTCAGTTGCTGGCCGACGGCGCCGGCGACGACTCGAACGGCGGGGATGTCAGCGCCGACGAAAGGCGCGCCGCGTTCGAGCAGCGATTGCGCCAACAGGTCGAAGGCATTGTCACGTCGGTGGTCGGGCCGGGCCACGCGCGGGTCCAGCTCAGCGCCGAATTCGACTTCAATAAAGTCACCCAGACGTCGGACAAATTCGACCCGGATGGCCGGGTCATTCGCTCCAGTCAGACGCGAGAGGAATCCTCATCGAACAGCGACAAGGATAACCAGGTCAGCGTCGGTAACGAACTGCCCGGTGCTAATCAGCGCCAGCAGCAGCAGCAACAACAGCAGGGAGCACAGGGTGCCCCGCCACCCGCGACGCCGCGCGATGAGACCAAGAAGTCAGAGGAAATTATCAATTACGAGATTTCGAAAACCACCAAGACCGAGGTGATCGAAGGCGGCCGGGTCAATCGGATTTCGGTCGCCGTCCTTGTGGACGGAACCTACAACAAGAATGACAAAGGTGAAGTCACCTACCAGCCGCGCAGCAAGGAGGAGATCGACCAAATCGCTGCGCTCGTGCGCTCGGCGATCGGTTTCGACCAGAAGCGCGGTGACCAGGTCGAGGTCGTCAATCTGCCTTTCGCGGAAGCGCCGACCAATGCGATCGCGGAGCCGAGCGGCTGGCTCGCCTCGCTGCAGTTCACCAAGGACGACATCATGCGCGCCATCGAAATGGTGGTGATGGGTTTGCTTGGCCTTGTCGTGCTCCTGATGGTGGTGCGGCCCTTGGTGCGGCGCATCCTTGCGCCTGACGAGCGCGGGCTCGCGCCGCTGCCGGCTGCCGGAAACGCGCTGCCGGCGGTCGCCGGGTCGAGCGACGTCGTTCCGGCTGACTTAAGCCACGCCTCCAAGATGATCGACTTTGCCCAGGTGCAAGGCCAGGTCCACGCCCAATCGGTCCAGAAAGTCGGCGAGATCGCCGAGAAAAATCCGCGGGAAACCGTGGGCATCATCCGCCAATGGCTGCAGGACAGCGCACCCGCCTGATCAATGAATGCCATGACGACCGCACCCGACCCGAAAAGCCGATAACGACGCCGCCCGCCAGGAGATCACGAGCGCTCTGGCGGCGCTTGCCGGCACCACGAGTGCGCCGACCACCAAGCGCAAGCTCACCGGTCCCGAACGCGCAGCCGTGCTGCTGCTCGCACTTGGGGAGCAGTACGGCGGCAAGATCTGGAGCATGTTGGACGACGACGAACTGCGGCAGATCTCGATTGTCATGTCGACGATCGGCACCATCGAGGCGGAGTTGGTCGAGAATCTTCTGCTCGAGTTCGTGTCGCGCATGTCGGCGTCGGGCGCCATCATGGGCGACTATGACGCCACCGAACGGCTGCTGCAGCAGTATCTCCCGCCGGAGCGGGTTAACAACATCATGGAGGAAATCCGCGGACCGGCCGGGCGCAACATGTGGGAAAAGCTCTCCAACGTTCAGGAGGAGGTGCTCGCCAACTATCTCAAGAATGAATACCCGCAGACCGTGGCCGTGGTGCTTTCGAAAATCGGACCGGAGCATGCCGCTCGCGTGCTCGCCATTTTGCCGGAGGATCTGGCGCTCGATGTGGTCAACCGCATGCTGCGCATGGAGGCCGTGCAAAAGGAGGTCCTGGAGCGGGTCGAAATGACGCTGCGCACCGAATTCATGTCGAATCTCTCGCAGACGCGGCGCCGCGACGCCCATGAAGTCATGGCCGAGATTTTCAATAACTTCGATCGCCAGACGGAAACGCGCTTCCTCACCGCGCTCGAAGAGGACAACCGCGAAAGCGCCGAGCGCATCAAGACGCTGATGTTCACGTTCGACGATCTCATCAAGCTCGACGCCGGCTCGGCGCAGACACTGATGCGGCATGTCGAGAAGGACAAGCTCGGCGTCGCCCTCAAAGGCGCCACCGAGCCGGTGCGCCAATTCTTTCTGTCAAACATGTCGAGCCGTGCCGCCAAAATGCTGCAGGATGACATGCAGGCCTTGGGCCCGGTGCGGCTGCGCGACGTCGACGAGGCGCAGGCTTTGCTCGTCAACCTTGCCAAGGACCTTGCCGCCAAGGGCGAGATCGTCATCGCCAAGAGCCGCGGCGAAGAAGAGCTCATCTACTGAGGATTTGATGACATCGAAGAACCGACATAGCGCCGTGACCAAGCCGCTTCCCTCGCGGGAAGGGGTAGAGACAGGGCTCGCATGAGCGCACCGACAAAATTTCTGTTCGACGAGGATTTCGCCGATGGCGCCGAACGCAAGCCGGTCGAGCCGACCGTCACGCTCGCCGAGCACGCGGTGAAGCTTGCAGAAGCGGAAACGGCCGGTCACCGCAGGGGCTATGCCGACGCGCAGAAGGACGCCAAGATCGAGACCGACCGGCGCGTCGCATCGGCACTTGAAACCATCGCCGCCAAGTTTTCCGCCGCGAACGACGCCTTGCGACTGATCGAGACGCGGCTCGAATGCGAGGCGGTCGAGGTTGCGGTGGCGGTCGCCAGAAAACTGGCTCCGACTCTCATTGCGCGCGAACCGTTCGCAGAAATCTCGGCGCTGGCGAGCCATTGTTTCCGCGAGCTTGTCGCCGCGCCGCACATTGCGGTGCGCGTCAACGACGCGCTCTACGCAGCCGCGCGGGAAAAACTCGACGACATTGTTCGGGCGCGCAGTTTCGAGGGTCGGCTTGTCGTGCTCGCCGAGCCGGACATTGCCGTAGGCGACTGCCGCATCGAATGGGCGGATGGCGGCATCAATCGCGATAGCGCCGCCACTG
This sequence comes from uncultured Alphaproteobacteria bacterium, assembly GCA_963759705.1. Lineage (GTDB taxonomy): Bacteria > Pseudomonadota > Alphaproteobacteria > Rhizobiales > Xanthobacteraceae > BOG-931. The sequence continues at coordinate 158,170 of CAVXAK010000015.1, read as the reverse complement.
ACGCTGCGATCGGCGCGGCAGTTGCCGGCTATATCAACGCCCGCCGCAACCTCGCCGAAGCCCACGAGATTCCGAGGAGGTCCGAGAATGAGTGAGGAAGGCAAGGTCCCGCTGCCTAATCTGGAGAATGGCGGCGAGCCGCCCGACATCGCGGTGGCTCCCGAGCCGGAAGGGCCGACGACGCGGATCGCTTCCGATCTCGAGGCCGTGTTCGACGTGCCGGTCCAGGTCTCCGCCGTGCTCGGGCGTGCGCGCATGGAGATCGGCAACCTCTTGAAGCTCGGTCCCGGCACGGTCCTGGAACTCGACCGCAAGGTCGGCGAAGCGATCGACATTTATGTCAACAACCGCCTGGTCGCCCGCGGCGAAGTCGTTCTGGTGGAGGAAAAGCTCGGCGTCACGATGACTGAAATCATCAAGGCGGAGCGAAGCTGATGCGCGACACTGCGAAGACAAAAGGAATAACAACATGCGCCTTCTGATCGTCGGTACGCTCAACGGCCAGCTCACCACTGCGACGAAGCTCGCGATGGACAAAGGCGCGACGGTGACTCACGCCTCCGATATCGCCCAGGCCCTTGCGGTCCTGCGATCGGGCCGCGGCGCGGACCTGTTGATGTGCGATGTCGGTATCGACATCCGTCGCCTCGTCCAAGGGCTCGAAGCCGAGCACATTCACGCCCCGATCGTCGCCTGCGGCATCGCTACGGATGCGCGCGCCGCGGTTGCCGCCATCCAGGCCGGCGCCAAGGAATACATCCCGCTGCCGCCCGACGCGGAACTGATTGCGGCGGTGCTCGCGGCCGTCGCCGACGACACGCGCGAACTCATCTACCGCGACGACGCCATGGCACGCGTCGTCAAGCTCGCGCATCAGATCGCCGCCAGCGACGCGTCCGTGCTGATCACCGGTAAATCCGGGACCGGCAAGGAGGTCCTGGCGCGCTACGTGCATGCGCGATCGGGCCGCTCCAAAAAGCCGTTCATCTGCGTCAACTGCGCGGCGATCCCGGAATCGCTTCTCGAATCTGAATTGTTCGGTCACGAGAAAGGCGCGTTTACCGGAGCTGTTGCCCGCCGGGTCGGCAAGTTCGAGGAGGCGAACGGCTCGACACTCCTGCTCGACGAGATTTCCGAAATGGACGTGCGGCTGCAGGCGAAACTCCTGCGCGCGATCCAGGAGCGCGTCATCGACCGCGTCGGCGGCACGCGGCCGGTGCCGATCGATATCCGCATCCTGGCGACATCCAACCGCAATCTCGCCGAGGCGGTGCGTGAGGGCTCGTTCCGCGAAGATCTGCTGTTCCGCCTCAACGTCGTCAACCTGAAAATTCCGCCGCTGCGCGAGCGGCCGGCCGACGTGCTCGAACTCGCCGAGTATTTCATCAGGAAATATTCCATCGCGAATGGCGTGCCGGCGCGGCCGCTGTCGCAAGACGCACGGCGCACGCTCACGGTCAATTATTGGCCGGGCAACGTGCGCGAACTCGAAAACACGATGCATCGCGCCGTGCTCATGGCGAGCGGCGCCGAGATCGGGTCGGACGCCATCCTCGCGCCAGACGGTGCCCGGCTCGATCAGCAGCGGAGCGCCGGCGCCGTCGCTCACGCCGCCCTCGCGGCGGAGCAAGTTTCGCGCGCGCTCGTCGGCCGCACGGTCGCCGAGGTCGAACGCGACCTCATCCTGGAGACGCTCAAGCACTGTCTCGGCAATCGCACGCACGCAGCGAATGTGCTGGGCATCTCAATACGCACGCTGCGCAATAAGCTGAACGAATACGCAGCCGATGGCCTACCGGTCCCGCCGCCCGGCGGCGGGGAGCCACGCGCCGCGGCCTAACCAGCCACTCGACACTCTGCCCCAGAGATGCACACGATGTGCGGCTCGCCGGTCGCGAGCCGCACCAACGTCTATTGGGGAAACGCCATGCAACCTGCACGCCGTCGATTTCTGCGCTTGGCGGCCGGCATTGCCGCACTGCCCGCGATGACACCCGTCGCGCTGGCGCAAACCTACCCAACGCGGCCGGTGCGACTGATCGTGCCTCTTCCCGCCGGCAGCACTCCCGACATCTACGCTCGCATGATCGCGGAACGGCTCTCCGAGCGCTTGAGCCAACCCTTCGTCGTTGAGAACCGGCCGGGCGGCAGCGCCAGCGTCGGCACCGAGCTGGTCGTGAGGGCAGCGCCCAACGGCTATACGCTGCTGCTGGTGACCGCTCCGAACGTGATCAATGCGACGCTCTTCAAAGATCTCAAGTATAATTTCATCCGCGACACGGCTCCGGTCGCGAGCATCGGCGGCTCCCCGTTTGTGATGGTGGTTCATCCATCATTTCCCGCCAAGTCGGTTCCGGAGTTCATCGCCTACGCCAAAGCCAATCCCGGCAAGATCAATGTCGCGTCGACGGGTAACGGCAACCTGACGCATATGGCTGCGGAACTTTTCAAGATGATGGCCGGCGTCGATCTGCTTCATGTGCCGTACAATGGCGAAACTGCCGCCCAGGCCGATTTGCTGAGCGACCGTGTCCAGGTCATGTTCGACCCGGTGCCGTCTACGATTGGATATATCCGGAGCGGCAAATTGCGCGCATTGGCGGTCACCGCGGCTGCACCGATGGACCTTCTGCCGGAAATTCCAGCCATGTCGCAATTTCTTCCCGGCTATGAGGTGACCGGCGTCACCGGCATCAGTGCGCCGAAGGACACGCCGGTGGAAATCATCGACTTGCTCAACAAGGCGGTCAACGCCGTGCTGGCCGATCCCAAATTAAAAGCGCGGTTTGACGATCTCGGCAGCGCGGAGGTTATCGGTTCTCCGGCAGATTTCGGCAAAATCGTCACGGCCGAGACCGACAAGTGGGCCAAGGTGATCAACTTCGCGCATATCAAAGTGGAGTGAGCGTGTCTCGTGAAATGAGGGCGCGGGGCCACTCACGGCAGCCACAGGTCCGCTTGTGGGGGCGAAGCGGATATGAACCAGCAGACAAAACGGGCCGCATCGGTCGAAAATGACCTGTTTCGACCCTCGGCAACCTAAATTTGCCGTGAGGCACAACACACCCATCATTGCCGCAATGTCGTAGCGCATAGCTTCCTCGACTGGTGCGGGAAAATTGGCCAAGCGAACCCCTGACTTCTGCCGGCGGTCGCTTTTGTCATTTATTTCACATTCGGAGGCTGGAAACGCTGCGGCGTTGGCGACTTCAACCAGCACGGTCCGGATTCGATCCGCTACTACACGCGTACATGCGTAAAACCATTGCGCACGCTGGCCTTCCGGGGGTCAAGAAAGGCACCGAATTCGTCATCCCGACCATGCGGTGATGATTGGTCAGGGCAGCGGTAAAGCCTTGACTTGGAGAAAGGGGAGGGAAAGAAAATTCGCAAAAGCGCAAGTCGCGCGCAGCTGTTGCTTTGCCGTACGTCGCAACGCCGTTCATGTTACCATGGCTGGCGCTTTCGCCGAGGGAAAGCCGGCGCTCGCGCCAAGAGGAAACGGATCATGGGCAATCACGCCAATCACATGAAGCTCGGATTGTTTGTCAGACCGGTCGGCCACCACGTTGCATCATGGCGCCATCCCGATTCGCACGCCGATGCCGGTGTCAATTTCAGCGCCGGCTCATTCGATAAATCCAGATTCAGCTCATCTGTGAGTAAACTTGAACGCTTGCACGAGTAAGCAATTGCACAGACCCTGATGGCTGCCGCAATTGAAAATGCCGTAGGGGAGGATGGGATGGAGAGTTCGCAAGGCCAGAAGAAACGCAAGATGAGACTTGGCGCCTTCATCCAGGCGCACGGGCATCATCTTTCAGCTTGGCGCCACCCCGAAGTTGCCGAGGCCGCCGACGTCAACTTTCCCCACATGGTTGAAATCGCCAGGATAGCGGAGCGCGGTTTGTTCGACATGCTGTTTTCAGCGGATGTCGTTGGCGTCGCTCAGGACGATCCTGAAGACCTTTGCATGTCCTCGTTTGTCACGCGGTTCGAGCCCATTACGCTGTTCTCGGCGCTCGCGACGATGACCACCCATATCGGCCTGGTCTGTACGTCAACCACGACGTACGACGAGCCTTATCACATCGCGCGCCGGTTTGCGGGCCTCGACGTCATCAGCGGGGGACGGTCCGGGTGGAACCTCGTCACGTCCATGCAGCCGTTCGAGGCCCAGAACTTCGGCCGCGACGCGCATATGGCTCTTGGCGACCGCTATAAAAGAGCCGAAGAATTTGCCGATATCGTTCGCGGCCTCTGGGATTCCTGGGAGGATGACGCGTTCATTCGCGACAAGGAATCCGGACGCTTTTTCGATCCGGATAAACTTCACGTCCTCGATCACAAGGGAGAGTTTTTCCGTGTGCGGGGGCCGCTCAACGTCGCGAGATCGCCGCAGGGCCGCCCGATCATGGTACAGGCAGGCTCCTCGGACGATGGTAAGGAGTTGGCGGCGAGGACGGCAGAGGTCATTTTCACGGCGCACCAGACCATCGAGGACGCTCAGGCATTTTATTCGGATGTCAAAGGCCGGTTAGCGCGCTATGACCGCAAGCCCGAGCATGTGCTCATCATGCCCGGCATCTACGCGATGGTTGGCCGGACCGAGGAAGAAGCCCGCGAAAAATACGACAAACTCCAGTCCCTCATTCATCCGCGAGTCGGGGCAAAATTTCTGTCCCGCTTTCTCAACTATGACATCACGCAATATCCGGTTGACGAGCCGCTGCCCGCCCACCTGGAGCAACACATCGTCGGGAGCCGCCCGGCGCTTCTGGTCAAGATGGCACGACGGGATAACCTGACGATCCGCCAGCTCTATATGCGGATGGCCGGGGCCCGTGGTCACCGGCAGATTTTCGGCACGCCGGCACAGATCGCCGATGAACTCGAATCGTGGTTTTCCGGCGGCGCGGCCGACGGCTTCAACGTTATGCCGCCAGTCCTTCCCGGATCGCTCAAGGATTTCGTCGACCTCGTCATCCCCGAGCTGCAAAGGCGCGGCCTCTTCCGCCTGCATTACGAAGGCCGAACGCTCCGCGAAAATCTCGGCCTGCCGTACCCGGACAACCAGTTCGCGCGGCCGCACGCCACGCCGCAATACGCCCACGGCTCTTAAGTTCAGCTCCAAGGGGGAACGCTCTAATGACCACAGGCATTTCTCGCCGCCGCTTCGTTGCGGCAGCGCCTTGCGTCGCGACCGCTATTTTTGCGTGCCCGCTAGCGCGAGCGGCGGATTATCCGGAGCGCCCTATAACGCTGATTGCCCCGTTTGCGCCCGGCGGCATCGTCGATATCGTCGCGCGTGTTCTGGTGCCGTCTTTGTCCACGACACTGAACCAGTCGGTCGTCGTCGTGAACAAGGCTGGCGCCGCAGGGATCGTTGGCGATGAGTATGTCGCCCACGCCCGGCCCGATGGCTACACGCTGCTTGTCACCGGGAACGGCGCTCTCCTCATGGGCGGGGCCGTTTACGAGAACCTGCCATTCGACATCGCCAACGATTTTGCGCCCGTCAGCCAGCTTGTCACCGGCTCACTGATGTTTGTTGTTCGAGCCGATTTGCCGATCAAGACCATTCGTGACTTCATCGACTATTGCAAAGCCAATCCGGACAAGGCCACTTACGCGTCCGTCGCGTCGGTCGACTGGCTCGTCTCTGAATACCTTGCTCAAAAAACCGGACTGAAATTCACGCGTGTCCCCTACAAGTCTACGGCCGAAGGGGACTTGGCCGTAGCCTCCGGCCAGGTCTTGTTCGCCATCCCTCCAGCAAGCGTTGTCATGCACGGAGGAAAATCCGTCGGCATAAAAGCCTTGGCGACGTTGCGCCTCATCGCGATCCAGGCTTCCCGGACGCACCGACGCTTGGCGAGGCGGGCGTGCCGGACTTCTCTTTAACCACCTGGATCGGCTTGCTCGCGCCCGCCAAAACACCCGACGCGATCGTTTCCAAGCTCAACAGCGGCGTCAATCAGGCTCTTCTCCAGCCGCAAGCGAAGGAGCTATTCGCCAAGGTTGATCTCACGCCGGCGGGCAATACGCCCACGGCCTTCAGGCAGCAGGTCGTCACCGAGTTTGATTTTTGGAAGAAGTTCGCAACGCATGCGGGAATTTCTGAAAAGCTGTGATTCATAACCCTCACGGCCTGCCCAACTTTCGCGGCTAGGCCCCCGAACGGTTTGACGATCTCGGCAGCGCCAAGGTTATCGGTTCTCCGGCTGATTTCGGCAAAATCGTCGCGGCCGAGACCGGCGGCTGGGATTGTCGAAACGCTCAAGCCCAAGATTGTGCGCACGGCCCCCCTTGCCATTTTCGAGCCTGTGTTGAAGGGCAAAGGAAACGACATGGCGGCGGGTACGATACCGCTCATCGCGACGACGCCGGGCATAAGGCTCCTTGGACCGTTGCCAGGTGATTTCCAGAGTTCTATCCCGTACACCGCCGCGCTGATGACGAGCGCCCCGCGAAGCACGACGGCCGAAAGCTTTATTAAGTTTTTGGTGTCGCCGAAGGCAAAGGAAACGTACGCGGCGAACGGAGTCACGTGAATGCTTGCCGAATTAAAATTTTGGCGAAGATCATCGCGTCATCATTCAGATGCGCCTGCCTTGCGCATTGCGGCGATCAAGCGCTGTCGATCGGCTTCTCGGCGGAATGGGTAATACTCGCATAACTTGGTGATGGTGACGTCCGGATCGATTTCCAGATATGCGTTCAGCGCCCGCTTCGCCTCTTCGGCTTGGCCCCGCATGGCATTGGACGCGATCGTCATCCGAAGAGCCGGCAGCCAGTTTGGCTTGACTCGCAGAGCCATCGCCGCCCAGCGTGCGGCTTCGTCGTCGCGTCCGGCGATGAAATGGGCGAATGCCATGGCGCTTTGCGTGAGGAAAACACGAGGGTCGAGCGGATTGAGGCGAATCGCCTTGTTCAGGCTATCGATCGCCCCATCGGGATCGCCAGCGTAGCCGCGGACCCAGCCGCTGCGCTGCCAAGCGACGGCCAAGTTCACATCCAGATCGAGGGCCCGGTCGATCAGCAACAATGCACGGTCAAGGTCGCGAAAGAAGTATGCATGCACGTGTCCCGCCCAACACAGCGCTGACCGCGTCATCCGTGCCAATGTCGGCAGCGCGTTCGACCAGCCGGGAGATTTCCTTTTTATCAAAGCTCGAGGCCCAACCATTGGCTTTGGCAAAATGGTGACACGAAGCGGCCAGCCCGTAGGGGGTCGAAAAGTCGCCGTCCATTGCAATTGCCGCGTTGAACAGTTGCAACGCTTTGGCATTTTCCTCCGCCGTCCATCGATTCCAGCTGGCAAGACCGCGAAGGTAAAAATCGTAAGCCGCCAGATTGCCGGTCATATCCAGCTTGGCACGATCGATCTCGGCTTTCTCAAGCTGCGGCGCAATCGCTCCGACGACGCTCGTAACGAGTTGATCTTGCAGGTCGAAGATGTCGACCAAATCACCGTCGAACCGATCTGCCCACAAATGGCGGCCTGACTCGGCTTCGATGAATTGCCCGGTCACACGCACGCGGTTGCCAGACTTGCGCACGCTGCCTTCCAATATGTAACGGACGCCGAGCTCCCGCGCGACCTGCTTGGTATCGACCGGTTTTCCCTTGTAGGTGAACGACGAATTGCGGGCGATGACGAAGAAGGCGCGGTTGCGCGACAACGCCGTGATGATGTCCTCGACCACGCCGTCGATGAAGTAATCCTGTTCCGGATCGCCACTGAGGTTTACGAAAGGCAGAACCGCGATCGACGGCTTGTCGGCAAGTCCCGGCGAAGGCTTGTGCGGACCCGCTTCGGCGGGACTGCACTCCTCCTCTCGAACGGCGCCGACAAACCGCACGCCCCTGCGCGGTAGCGTCTTGATCAGCCTTTGCCGTCCACCGGTGTCGCCGATCGCGCTCCTGGCCGCGTTGATCCGGTTGAACAATGCTGAGTCGGAAATGGCGCGCCCATGCCAGACCGACGCCAAGAGGTCGTCCTTGCTGACCACACGATCGCGATGTCGGATCAAGTGAACAAGGAGATCGAAGACCTGGGGCTCGATAGCCACCAGGCTCGTCCCCCGCCGGAGCTCGCGGCGATCCGTATCGAGCGCACAGTCCTCGAACAGATAGCGCAAGATTTCATTCCATTCGTCACGCCGCGCCCCGCGGCGACCCTAGCACAAGCCCTGCAAAGGAAAAATGGAGGGCACGCTAAGGCAAAATTGAGAGGTCCTGAAAGACGCAACGCTCGACCTCTGAGATGAGGAGGGCAGCTGAACAGCATCAGGAGGAGGACATGAATTTGCTCCCGTTCGCCGGCCGGCTTGCGACCCCCATCATCTGTGCTGTGTTGCTGTCGCAGGCGCCGTCGGCTTGGGCGGCCGACGTGCAATACGTCGTCAAGCCCATTGCCGAGATGAAGGTCAAGCAACTCCCGAAGGGTCCCGCTGTATTGGCGGGTCGAGAATTTTCCGACGCTGGACCAGGCGAAGGCCGCCGCGAGCGCGTATCGTTGGAACCCGGACACGGTGAGCTATGACGGATGGCCGTCGCTGACGGCCGAAGTCGCTGGCAAAGTGTGGCTGTTCACGCTTGGGCCGCAAGGCGCGGCGACGCCCGGCGGAACGAAGGTGGCCGAAATCGGACCCGTACCAGCCATATCCGCGCCCGAGTATCTCCTGCGCGTCAACTACGGCAGCGGACCGCCGGGTGCCAAGACACCGGTCCATTCGCATTCGGGCTCCGAGGCCTTCTACGTCGTCGCCGGAAAATTAGGCCAAAGGACGCCGGATGGCGTCAGCTACGTCGAGGCCGGCCACACCTTGAACGGACATATGGCCGGGATGCCGATGGAAGTCTTCAACGGCGGCACGACTGATCTGACCGCCCTTATCATGTTCGTGGTTGATGCCACTAAACCGTTCTCGGTGCCGGCTAAGTTTGAGTAGGACAGATGCCGCGCTTCGGATTTGTAAAAAACTCAATCGTTTCGCTTTGCTTAATTTCGGGCTTACTTGCTGGTTCCGCGGCCGGTGCTGTTGTCGGCGGCCAAGTCGCTTCGGTCGGCGACTTAATCCGCCGCTCGGTCGTTGAAATTTCGGGCCCAGGTTGCTCGGGAGTTGTGATCGGCGACCTGCATGTATTGACCGCAGCCCACTGCACATCCGAATTGTCATCGCTGGTGATCTTGAAGTCTTCGCTTTATCAGGACTGTTCACATGCGCTCGTGGACGACGTGTTCTACCCACCTGACGAAAAATCGATTTCGATCAATGGTCAGGATTGGCCGGCTCCCGATCTGGCGGTGATCCGGTTGCAAACACCCCTTTGCGGGGCCACACCGGCCGCTCTCAGTTCCGAGCCGCTGACTTCGGGAAAGATCCTGAGGACGGCGGGCTACAGCGAGGGTCTGTGGGACGCGCGCGAGGCCGATTGGATCCGCGTTCGCATTCTGCGCTCCGACACGGATTTCTTGATGAATTTATTCTCTAACCTCAAGTCAAACGCCGAGCGATTACATCAAATGATTCAAACTGAGGTCCGGCACTTCCACTTCGCCCGTCCCGTAAAGGACGTTGAGGCGGTTTGCAAAGGGGACAGCGGCGGGCCGGTTTACACCGAGATCAACGGACAGCCGTCAATTTACGGAGTAACCTCTGGCATCCTTTCTGATCCCAAGATTGGTAACACGAAGTGTGACGGAAGTCTCATTCAGTTGATCGTTCCAATCCAGTCGGAACGGAATTGGATTTTCTCGATAATTCGAATCCCCACAGAACAGCCGATTCTGTAGCCTAGGCCAAGGAGAATCCAATGAAGGCGTTGATACCGTTGATCGTAATTTTGGCGGCTACGCAGTCTGCGCATGCTGCAGATATTGAGGCTGGAAAACAGTTAGCTGGCACCGTGTGTGCGGCGTGCCATGGCCCCTCCGGTGTCAGCGTAAGCGATACTGTCCCCAATCTTGCCGGTCAACGTGCACGATACGTCGAGGCGCAGCTGAAGTTTTTTAAGGACGGTACCCGCAAAGAACCGGGCACGGTCAGTCGAGCAGCAATCATGAATGCGATTGCGGCTCAACTCACTGCTGAAGAGATCGCCAATGTTGCGGCCTATTTTGAGTCGCAGCCCGGTGCAACGCCAGGCACGAAGTCAGCTTTGCTCCCGAATGTCGCCACAACGAAGGTAGCATTCCCCGAGGACTACAAGCAGGCATTCACGAAATACCACACGATCAATTTCCCTGCGGCTAAAGAGGTGCGTTATTACTATGCGAACAGGGCTGCCGTGGCAGCGGCCAAAGCGGGAAAGGCATTGCCTGATGGATCAGTTATAATCGCCGAGGTGTATTCGGCAAAGCTCGACGTCAACAAAAATCCGATTACGGGCGCCGATGGCTTTTATGTTCCGGACCAGCTGTTACGCTACACGGCTATGGAACGCGAGGCAGGTTGGGGGGACGATATTCCCGAACTTCTCCGCAACGAAAATTGGAATTACGCGATTTTCACGACTGCCAAACGGTATCAGCAAAGTGTCAATCAGGCTGAATGTCTAGCCTGCCACAAGCCCTTGTCCGACGTGAGCTACACCTTCACGCTGAAGCAGCTTTCAACAGCGAAGTAAAAACCGCTTGGCACCATTCGGCGCGTTGCAGCGCGGGAGTCCGCGTTTGGCAATTGTCGCACTTACCACCAGGAGAGGAATGCAATGAGGCATCTCATCACGGTTGCCATGACCGCCGCCGCGTATCTGGGGATTGCCGTTCCCGGTACTGTCGCCCAAACCGCGAAGGACTTGGTTGGGACCTGGACTCTTGAATCGGATACCAGCACCACGCCGGACGGCCGTACGATTCAGCCTTTTGGCCCAAATCCGCGGGGCATCGCGATATTCGACGGCAGTAGTCGCTTTGCGATCATCAATTCGCGCCCCGATCTTCCGAAATTCGCGTCAAACAACCGGATGCGCGGCACGGCGGAGGAAAACGAAGCAATCGTGCAAGGGAGCTTCGCTTTCTTTGGCACCTACTCGGTGGCCAACCGTGTCATCGTCCAGCACATCGAAGGCGGAACTTGGCCGGCCTGGACCGGAACCGATCAGAAGCGAACGATCACCTCCTTTACGGGAGATGAACAGACGTGGACCACTGTTCCAGCCTTCGGCGGAAAAAGCGAGCTTCATTGGAAACGTCTGAATTAACCTCCTCACGATACAATACGTGGGTCGCGATCTCGAGCTCAGGCCGACCGAATGAAGCGACGAGAGTTCATCACACTGCTTGGCGGCGCCGCAGCCTTTGGATTGCCGCTTCCGGCGCGCGCACAGCCAGCGCATTCAATTCCAAAGATTGGCTGGCTGAAGATTCAAGGTCGGGAGCATACACCCGATCAGCTCAAGGCTTTCCGCGAGGGCCTGAAAGCGATCGGGCTGGTTGAGGGACGCGACTTCGTGCTCGAAGAGCGCTATGCGGACGGCGACGAGAGTCGGCTGCCGAGCTTGGCTGCCGAACTGATCGACTCGGGCGCGGCCATCATAGTTGCGACTAGCCAGCCTTCGATCGCCGCGGCTTGGCGCGTAACGAAAAGCGTGCCGGTGATCGGACGAATGGTCAATGACCCTGTCGTCGATGGCATGGCCCAGTCACTGGGGCGGCCGGGAGGCAACGTCACCGGCATTTACACCATGACTGAGGAAATGAATCCGAAACGATTGGCGCTGTTGAAGGAAGCAGTCCCGCAGATACAGCGTGTCGGTGTCTTGATGCGCCGGGATTTTCCCAGCTCGAGCATTGCAACGCGTGATTGGCAAGACGCCGAACTGGCGGCTCATCAACTCGGAGTCGAACTGGTTGCATTGAATGTTCAGACAGCGGACGACATCAGAGCGGCATTTGACGCGGCATCGACGCAAAGCATTGGCGGGATCATTACATTCCGGAATCCAACTGTCGTAACCTACCTCGATCTCATTGCAGGTCTGTCGCGCAAGTACCGGCTCCCCGCGGTTTTCGACGCCCGCGAATACGTCGAGGCTGGCGGTCTCATGTCCTACGGACCGAACATCGATGAAGTGTATCGACAGTTGGCCGGATTCGTCTCAAAGCTTCTCCATGGGACACCGCCTGCCGAACTACCGATCGAGCAGCCCACCAGTTTCGAACTGGTCATCAACAAGCACACGGCAGACGATATTGGCCTACCCGTCCCCGAGAGCCTGCTGATTCGCGCAGACAAAGTGATCAAATAGTTCGCTTTTGCCGCACACACGTCCTATGTCGTCGCGTCGCCACTGTCGACCATGATGGTCTCCACCTCGCCCGCCCCGTCGCGGCGGAACGCTGCGGCCTTGTTGTAATCGTCCGAGGTAAAGCAGGCGACGCCCTGCTCGAACGTCGGAAATTCAATCACCACGAAGCGATGAAATTTGTGCGGCCCTTCCATGATCTGGAAACGTCCGCCGCGCGCGAGAACCTTGCCGCCATATTTGGCAATGATGGCCGGTACCAGATCGGTATATTTCTTGTAGGCGGCCGGATCGTTGATCTTCGAGCGCGCGACCCAGTAGGCTGGCATGAGACGAACCTACTCGGCTGCGCGGCGCGCCGCGACGATCTGGTCGGCGGTGCGGCCGGTGAGTTCGGCCATGTGGTCGAATTTGAACGTAAAGGTGCCGGCGCCGGCCGTCGCGGAACGGATTTCGACGATGAGATCGCCGATCTCCGCCTCAGGCATCATCGCGCGCACGACGTCCCATCCCTCCCAGCCTTCGCGCGTATCGAAGCCGAGGATTTGGCCGCGACGCCCGGACATCAGGGCGTTGATCTTCGCGGTCGCTTCGGTGGGACAGAAGATTTCGACCATATCGATCGGCTCAAGCAGCACCGGCTGACATTGCGGCAGACCTTCGGCGATGCCGATGCGGCCGGCGGTGCGGAACGCCATGTCGGAGGAATCCACGGTGTGATACGAACCGTCGATCAGCGCCACCGTGAGATCAACGACCGGGAAGCCGAGCGGACCGTGATTGAGGGCATCGATGACGCCCTCCTCGACCGACGGAATATAGTTGCGCGGCACCACGCCGCCCGTGATCTTCTCCTCGAACGAAAAGCCCGAGCCGCGCGGCATCGGCTTGATATCAAGCACAACGTCGCCATACTGGCCGTGGCCGCCTGACTGTTTCTTGTGACGGCCGCGCTGGACGACGCCCTTGCGGATGGTCTCACGGTAGCCGACGCTTGGCTGGCGACGCTCGATGGCAACGCCATAGCGATCGCTCAATCGCTCGGTCGTCACCCGCAGGTGCATCTCGCCTTGCCCCCACAGCACGACTTCATGCGTCTCAGGATTGTGCACGATCGTAACGGATGGATCCTCCTCGACGATCTTGTTGAGAGCCTGGCCGAGTTTCACATCGTCCTTTCGCTCCTTCGCCGAAATCGCGATCGCGAGCACGGGCGGATAGGCCTCGACCTTGGCGAGCGCCGGATGGGCCTGCTTGCCCGTCGACAGCGTATCTCCGGTCTTCGCCTTGTCGAGCTTGGCGAACGCAACGGTTTCGCCGACCGTCGCCGGTCCGCGCTTTTCACTGGTCTGGCCGACAAGCTTGAAAACGCCGGCGACACGTCCGGCCTCGTCGTCGCCTGTGAGCAAGGTCGTGCCGTCGCCGGCCTGACCCGCCAAGATCCGCGCGATCGACATTTTGCCGCCATGCGTCGTGTGCTGCGTCTTGAGCACGTACGCGACGGCCTCGCCGGACGGCTTGACCGCGAGACGCTTGGCGGTCTCCTCGATCCCAGGCGATTCATGGCGTAGCGCCTTGAGAAGCCGCAGCACGCCGTTGGCGCGCGTCGCCGTCCCCATCAGAACCGGGCAAACAAGGCCTTCCCGCAATTCGCGCGTGAGATCGTCGAAGACCTTGTCGCGCGGCGGCTGAATGTCTTCGAGCAATTGCTCCATCAGCTCGTCGTCATGATCGGCGAGCGCCTCCAGCATCGAGAAGCGGGCCGTTTTCTCGAGATCGGCGACATCGCCTTCGAGCGGAATGACCTCCGACGGAGCATGCTCTTTGTAGACAAAAGCCCGTTCGAGCGCGAGATCGACGAAACCCGTAATCAGCTCGTTGGCGAAGGTCGGGATCTGCCGCAGGATCAGCTTGGTGCGCGAAGCCGGCTGCAAGAGATTGAGAACATCGTGGACGCCGGCGTCGGCCTTGTCGATCTTGTTGACGAACAGGATGCGCGGGATTTTCTGTTCTTCAAGTTCGCGCAGGATGAGCTGGAGCTGCGGGACTTTCTTTTCGTCCATCTCGCACACGACCACGGCTACATCGATCGCCGGCAGCACGGCGCGCGTGTCGTGGATGAACTCGACCGAGCCGGGACAGTCGAGAAAAGAATAGGAGTCGCCCATGAAGCTCGTCGTGGCGACCGTGAGCTCGACGCTCATGCGATGGTGGCGCGCTTCCTTGCTGGCATCGCCGACCGTGTTGCCGGCCTCGACGGTGCCTTGGCGCGGGATGACCCCGGTGCGAGCAAGAATTGCTTCGAGCAGCGTTGTTTTGCCGCTCTGGAAGGGACCGACCAGCGCGACGCACCGCGCACCGGCCGGTCGTGTACCATTGGTACCGTTCGTTGCCATGACCGCCTCCCGGCAGCGGACCCGTCGTTCCGGTGCGGGCCACGCCAAACCATCGTTTCAGGCGGCGACGGGGCTGGTCAAGGGGCGCGACATTGCGCGCATCGACGCTGCCGGCCACCGCAAGCGCGGCGGCCGGAAGCGCAGGACGCTCAGCGCGCCAAGTGAAGTTCCAGCGCGCCGATGCCGGCCGCTATGTTGAGCCCAACCTGCCCTTGCACCGACAGCGGCTGCAGCGCCACCGTGCAATTCGAGCCGCCCACGAGAACGTTGGCGCCGAGACCCGCGGCGATCGACATTTCTGCCGTCGCGCCCGCGTAGGTGCCGGTGAGCATGCCGGAGTATCTATTGGTATCTGCAAAAACCGCCCAAATGATCGCGCCGCCGCCGGTCACGCCGACATCGAGACCAATACGCGTCATCGTCCCCGTATAGGCTTCGGGAGGCCCGTTATCGGCCTTGAAATTGCAATTTACATTTTTCTGCGAACCGACAAGCAAGCCGATGCTCGCCGACAGCGAACATTCGAGCGTGCCAACCTGCACGCGCCGCGGCTGCGCGTGAACAGGCGTCGTCAAAACAATTGCGAACGCCGCAGCCGCGATGATTGCTGCCGCAGAGGCAGTGCGAAGCATATGGACTCTCCCCTCACCGGCCCGCCCGGCGGGCCTTGAAAAAACATTGTAGGCGACAACGAAGCAGCCGTCCCCTGTCCTTTTGGACGATGCGGCGTTATCGCCGCATTCGTCGCCGTCAGGAACCAGTCGGCAGGAAAGCCGACGGCAACGAGACCGCACGGCTGAAGGTGTCCTACTGCAAGTTCCCGCAGAAGCGCTGGATGCGCGTGCACGCCTCTTCCAGAGCACTTGTGGCGGTGGCGTACGAGATGCGGAATGCCGGCCCGACACCGAACGGCGTGCCTTGCACCACCGCAACGCCTTCGGCTTCCAGCAACTCGGTGACGAAATCCTCATCCGTCGCGAGCTTCTTGCCGGTAGGCGCCGTCTTGCCGATCGTCCCCGCGCAGGACGGATAAACATAAAACGCACCTTCGGGCTTCGGACATTGAATGCCGTTCGCCTGATTCAGCATGGAGACGCAGAGGTCGCGCCGCTCTTTGAAGATTTTGTTGTGTTTGGCGATGAAATCCTGCGGTCCGTCGAGCGCCTCGACCGCAGCCCATTGCGCAACCGCCGTCGGATTCGATGTCGATTGCGACTGGATCATCGCCATCGTCTTGATCAGTGCCTCGGGGCCGCCAGCGTAGCCGATGCGCCAGCCGGTCATGCAATAGGCCTTCGATACGCCGTTCACCGTCAGCGTGCGCTCGTAAAGTCGTGGCTCGAGCTGCGCCGGCGAGTAGAACGTGAAGTCGTCGTAGACGAGATGCTCGTACATGTCGTCGGCAATGATGTGGACGTGGGGATGACGCAGAAGCACGTCAGTCACGGCTTTCAGCTCGTCCCGCGTGTAAGCGGCGCCGGTCGGATTCGATGGCGAGTTGAAGATGATCCACTTGGTCTTCGGTGTAATCGCCTTCTCCAGCGCCTCGGGCTTCATCTTGAAGCCCGACTCCATCGTGGTCGTCACCGCGACCGGCTCGCCGCCGGCCAGCAGCACCATGTCGGGATAGCTCACCCAATACGGTGCCGGGATGATCACCTCATCGCCGGGATTAATGGTCGCAATCAGCGCGTTGTAGAGTACCTGCTTGCCGCCGGTGCCGACGATGATCTGCGAGGGCTTGTAGTCGAGCTTGTTCTCGCGCTTGAACTTGCCGGCGATCGCGGCCTTGAGCTCAGGCATGCCGTCGACGGCGGTGTATTTCGACGTCTTGCCCTCGGTGATCGCCCGGATCGCCGCCAGCTTGATGTTGTCCGGCGTCTCGAAATCAGGCTCGCCCGCGCCGAGACCGATGACGTCACGGCCGGCGGCTTTGAGGGCGCGCGCTTTGTCCGTCACGGCGATCGTCGCCGACGGCTTGATGCGCTTGAGCTGGTCCGCAAGAAAGGCCATTGCGATTCTCCAAATACCCTCTTCGAGCGCGTGCTTGGTAAAGCGCCGGTCGCGTCCAGGCAAGCGTCGAATCCCGAAAAACACTCAAATTTGCGGCATTAGGTCGAAGCACCCGCTCGCGCAACGCGCTGTTAAGGCTCCACTGG
This sequence comes from uncultured Alphaproteobacteria bacterium, assembly GCA_963759705.1. GTDB lineage: Bacteria > Pseudomonadota > Alphaproteobacteria > Rhizobiales > Xanthobacteraceae > BOG-931. Next base: position 141,360 of record CAVXAK010000015.1, on the reverse strand, counting down.
CCTAATGCACGTCGAAGGATCCAAAACGGCAGCCGAAATGAGCAAGGCGCTGGATATTTTGCGACGTGGCGACTGGGTGACGGGCGAGCGCATCCGGCTGGTCGCCTGCATGCTGCTCATCGCTTCCGTGGCCAGCATTCTGTATTTGGTCGTGACCGCAAAGGATGGTGTCGACCTCCAAGGCCGGCCGCTCGGAACGGATTTTTCGGATGTCTATGCGGCCGGCACCTATGTGCTCGACGGCAATCCCGATGCGCCGTTCGATCCGGCCCAGCAACAAGCTCGCGAGCGCGCAATCTTCGGTGAAGCAACACCGTTCTACGGGTGGCACTATCCGCCATACTTTCTCTTCATCGCCACGGCCCTTGCCTTGATGCCGTACGGAATCGCGCTGTTCGTCTGGCAGGCGGTGACGCTCGGCCTTTATCTGCTCTCGATCCGCGCGATCCTTCGGTCGTCGCCCCCGGGCCCGCGAAGCGAGAAATCTCGAGTCCATATCGTCAGAACTGACGCGATCGTCGCTCTGGCTGCTGCTGGCCCTCGCCTTTCCGGCAGTGCTGGTCAATGTCGGCCACGGTCAGAATGGTTTTCTCACCGCGGCGCTGATCGGGGGCGCGCTGGTCGTTCTCGATCGGCGGCCGCTCGTTGCTGGAATTCTGTTTGGGTTGCTGGTCTACAAGCCGCAATTCGGCCTGATGATCCCCATCGTGCTGGCGGCGAGCGGACGCTGGCGCTGCTTCGCAGCCGCAGCGGTTACGGTCATGGTCCTGACGCTCGCCGCAACGTTCGCTTTCGGTGCGCCAGTGTGGCACGCGTTTCTGGTGTCCACCCAATTCACGCGGGAGGTCGTGCTCGAGCAGGGCAATACGGGGTGGCAAAAGATCCAGACCGTCTTTTCCTGGGCACGCATGTGGGGAGCGCCGATCCCGGTCGCCTATGCGCTGCAAGGGGCTTTCACGATCGCGCTTGGCGCGGCGCTTATTTGGCTGTGGCGCAGTAGCGCTCCCTACTCAAACAAAGCAGCCGCACTTTGCCTCGCTGCGATTCTCGCGACGCCCTACAGCTTCGATTACGACATGGTGGCGCTGGCGCCAGCCATCGCCTTTCTCGCCCGTGACGGTCTGCTGCGCGGTTTTGGCGCGTGGGAAAAAACCGTGCTGGCGGCGCTCTGGCTGGTGCCACTCTTTGCCCGCAGCGTCGCCCAAATCACCCTAATTCCGCTGGGCGTGCCGGCCATGCTGTCGGCCTTCATCCTGATCCTGCGGCAAACTCAATTGGACCTCACCCTCCCCGTGGGTCGCGGTCTGCAGGCCACCCGTCCGCCGGCCTAAATCGTTCCACAACGCCGGGTGGATAAGGCGTTTTCACCGCACTTAAGAGTTCTTCAAGGCCGCCAGGTTTAGCTTTACCGCGACCCCGAGCGAGGCTTGGCCGCCGATGGCCATCTACGAAATATCTTCGGAGCGCGGCGCCAAGCTGGCACGGCCGGTCGAGCTTGTCTGCTTCGCTCTTGTCGTGGCGTATGCGGTCTATCTCGCCGCATCCTACTTTGAGGGTATATGGCTGACGGCGCCGAATGGCGGCGGCGTGCCTTCCGACTTCGTTGCTGTTTGGGCCGCGGGCCGCCTGGCACTCGCAGGCCATGCCGCTGCAGCCTACGACTGGACGACCCACAAGCTCATCGAGGACAGCGCGGTCGGCCACCCGTTCGACGGCTATTTCGGCTGGCACTATCCGCCGACATTTTTGTTTGTTGCTGCCGTCCTGTCGCTCATGCCTTACGCGAGCGCCTTTGCGTTCTGGGCCTTCGCTACTTTTCCAGCCTATGTGGCGGCGATCCGCGCCATCATCGGCGATCGCAACGGCTATTTGCTCGCCGCGGCGTTTCCTGCCGTGCTGGCGAACTTTATCGTCGGGCAGAACGGATTTGTCACCGCGGGTCTGATCGGCGGCGCGCTCGTCCTCATGGATCGGCGGCCCACGATTGCCGGCGTGCTGCTTGGGCTCCTCACCTGTAAGCCGCATCTCGGCTTGTTGTTTCCGATTGCCCTTGCGGCGAGCGGGCGATGGCGCGTGTTCGTCACTGCGGGCATTGTTGCGTCGCTGATGGCCGGCGCCTCATGGCTCGCTTTCGGCAGCGCATGCTGGCAGGCCTTTTTTGGCAATATCTCGCACACATCGGAGGCCTTTCTCTCCAAGGGTTTCGCCGATTGGGACAAGCTGCAGACGGCATTCGGACTCACCCGTATTCTGGGCGGTAGCGAGGCGCTGGCCTGGACCGTGCAAGCCGTGTTTGCTCTCCTTGCAGCGGGCGTAACGGCCGCAGTTTGGCGCAGCAGCCGCCTTTCCTATGAGATCAAGGCCGCGGAACTCGGCACCGCGACGCTGCTGGTGACGCCCTATCTTTACACTTACGACCTGGTCGTCCTCGCGGTGCCGCTTGCTTTCCTGATCCGGCTTGGCGGCCAGCGCGGATTCTTGGCTCATGAACGCGCCGGCATCGGCTTGGCGTGCTTTCTGGTGCTGATCTTCCCGCTCGTGAAAGCGCCGGTCGGCTTCTTTGCCCTGCTCGTCGTCGCGGCTCTGATCGCCCGCCGGGCTTTCGCCGAGCATGGTGACACGCGACAATCTTTCCTGCGTTCGCCTCCATCGAGCCAGGAGCCGCGCGAAGATTCATATTGCCGCGATCCTCGCCTGGATGTACCGCTGACGAGAGAATGAACGGCGGTGAAGTTTACCGCCGCGCGGCCACAGCATTGCCGCCTTCAGGCGGTAGGGGCCGACCCGCCGGGTGACCGTGCGGCCGCGGAAATCGTACCGCACGACAGTCCTGGGAGAGCAACGTTCGGAGCGGCAATGTTTACGCTCTATTCAATGCAACGTTCAGGCAACAGCTATAAGGCGCGGTTGGCGCTGGCCCAGCTCGATATTCCCTATCGCCTGATCGAAATCGATATTCTCAAGGGTGACAGCCACACGCCGGAGTTTTTGGCCAAAAATCCGAGCGGTCAGGTGCCGCTGTTGGAGGTGTCGCCGGGCCGTTACCTTGCCGAATCCAACGCCATCCTCTGGTACCTCGCCGGCGGTTCGCCGCTTGCTCCTGAAGACCGCATCGAGCGTGCCGAGGCAATGCAGTGGATGTTTTTCGAACAGCACAGTCTGGAGCCCAACCTCGGTGCGGCGTATTTCTGGCTCACGCTGGTCAAGGGCGGGCGCGACCTGCAAAGCCACGCGATCGAGGACTGGATGGAAGAAGGTCATCGCGCGCTCGGTGTCATGGAGAAGCATCTTGCGCTGAATGACTTCTTCGCGGCCGGCCGGTACACGATCGCCGACATCGCACTCTATGCCTACACGCACGTGGCACATCTGTGCGACTACGACCTGATGGCGTTTCCGGCCATACACGCGTGGCTCGAACGGGTCGTATCGGAGCGCGGCCACGTGGCGATGGATTTCAATCCGGCAGCAATCGTTGCCGCCGAGTGATGCCGCACTCTCCTACCGTTTTGCCAGCAGCCGTCTTCGCCGTTAACGATTGATTAACCAAAACCACGAAATTGCCTTTATTCGTCAACGGGTTCGCCAAAGTCCAGGCGAACTGGCGCCGGTATCCGCCGTGATATTCCGCCGGTTGCATTGATTCGCGAAGGATTATCGTCATGACAGAGCTGACCGGGATGGTCGGTTTCTCGTCGCACATTGCCGAGAAGAGGCGAGCGAAGAGACACACCCTTGGACTCGAACTGATTGCGACCGTGGCGCTTGCCGTTTCACTCATTGTTGCAGCGACTGCCGTATCGATCGGCATGGCGCGAGCGCGAACGCTGGGCGCGATCGTGCAACACCATGACGCCTCGATCGCCGCCCGCTTATCGCTTAAGGCGTGAACCTAAGTCGCGCGCAGACCTCAAACGGCGGGCGCAATCAGTTCTCGGCTTTGATGCCTGCACGCTTGATGATCGGCCACCATTTCTCGGTCTCGGCCTTGTGATAGGCCGCGAGTGCTTCCGGCGTCTGCTGATCGCGCGGGAAGATGACCTGACCGAGCTTCTCGAGCCGTTGCTGTACCGCGGGGTCAGCCAGCGAAGCCTGCACCGCAGTCTCAAGCCGATCGATTACCGGCTTGGGCATGTTTCGCGGCGCCCACAACCCTTCCCAGAAGGAAATAGTCAGCCCCGGGATGCCCGATTCATTCATTGTCGGCGTATCCGGCGCTCTCGACCATCGCTTGTCGCTCATGACGGCGTAGGCTTTGAATCCTCCGGACTGGACGCTCGGCAATGTCGCCGACGCATCAAGGCAGGACATATCAATATGGCCTGCCAGCATGTCCTGAATGATCGGTCCGGCGCCGCGATAGGGCACGTACTGGAACCGCGCACCGGTCTTCTGCTGGAAGAAGATGCCGCAGATATGCGCGGCGCTGCCGGCGCCCACCGTCGCAAAGGTGCTGGGGTTCGGATTTGATTTGAGCCAAGTGACGAGTTCGGTCGCATTCTTCGGCGGCAGCGCATTTTTGCCAACGATCCATAACGGCGCGTACGCCAACAACGAGATCGGTTGTAAATCCTTGAGCACGTCATATTCGACCGCATAGATCGCAGCGGAACCGACGTGGCTCGTCCAGTTGCCGACTTCGATCGTGTAACCATCGGGTGTCGCACGCGCGACATGTCCGCCTGCGATCGTGCCGCCGGCGCCGGTCACATTTTCGATAATGATTGGTTGGCCGAGCGATGATTTCATCCCGTCGCCGACGATGCGCGCCAGCGTATCCGTCGGACCGCCGGGCGGATTCGGTACGACCATGACGATGGGATGTGACGGATAATCTTCCGCCCGCGCGCCGGCAACGCAGGACAGGACAACGACCAACGCTCCGGCGAGCGCAACCTGTCTCATCGTATTCTCCTTGGCGTTTCCCTCAGCGACACGATGACATGTGTTGGGCCTGCCTAAAAGGTCAGCAGTCCTGTCGTGACGGCCCCGATCGCGCAATTCCGTGATCGGCGGCCCTCGCCGATTGACGCCGCCTAGGCGCGGCCTGTAACCATCCGAAAATGTTTGCAATTTTCGAACGATTCTTGACGCCGACGGCGCCGCCGGAACATCCGGAACCACCGGCCGGCCTGATCGCCTTCCTCTGGCACTTTGCCCGCCAGGCCAAATGGCTGTTCGCGGCGCTGTTCGTGGTGGAACTCATGGTCGCGCTCAGCGACAGCGCGGTGCCATGGTTCATGGGCCGCGTCATCACCATGGTGACGAAGACGCCGCCCGATCGCTTCCTCGCCGAGGGCTGGCCCTGGCTCGCCGGCATGGCGATCGTGGTGCTCATCGTGCGTCCGACTGTGACGCTGACGCGCTATCTCATCACCAATCAGGCGATCGCCGCGCCGTTCACCGGCTTGATCCGGTGGCAGTCGCATTGGCACGTGGTGCGCCAGAGCTGGGCGTTTTTTCAGAACGATTTCGCCGGGCGCATTTCCAACCGCGTCATGCAGACAGGACCGTCGGTGCGGTCGACGCTGACCGCCACGATCACCACGCTGTGGTACATCATCGTCTACGGCGCCTCAGCCATCACGCTGACGGCAGCGGCGGACCGCTGGCTCGCCGTTCCGATCCTGCTGTGGTTTTCGGGCTACGCCGCGCTACTGCTGTTTTTCGTGCCGCGCATGCGCGAGCGCTCGAAGGTGAGTTCCGTGGCGCGCTCGACGCTGATGGGACGCATCGTCGACAGCTACACCAACATTCTCACGGTCAAGCTCTTCGCCCGCGCTCGCGATGAAGATCAATATGTGCGCAACGCGGTCGATCGCCACGTCGACCTGTTCCTGGCCTCGCAGCGATTGCTCACCGTTTTCGGCGCGCTGCTGGACGTGCTCAATGCGCTGCTCATCGCCGGATCGGGAGCGATGGCTTTGGTGCTGTGGCGCTACGGTGCCGTCGAGGTCGGCGTCATCGCCATGGTGCTGCCGCTGACGTTGCAGCTCACCAACATGTCGCGCCAGATCGCCATGCGCATCACCGAGATATTCGAGGATATCGGGGTTGTGCAGGAAGGCATGCTCACGATCGCGCAGCCGCTCCAACTGCCCGATCCTGAAAGCGCCAAGTTGCTGGCGGTGCGCGACGGCCGCATTGAATTCAAGGATGTCTGCTTCGGCTACGGCCGCGAGGTCGGCGTACTGCAAAACTTCAATCTGACGATCAAGCCCGGCGAAAAGATCGGCCTGGTCGGCCGCTCCGGCGCCGGCAAATCGACGGTCGTCAATCTTCTGCTGCGTTTTTTCCATCTCGAAGGCGGCTCGATCCTGATCGACGGCGAGGACATTTCCAACCTGACGCAGGAATCGCTGCGCGCGCAAATCTCGGTCGTCACACAGGATACCTCGCTCCTCCACCGCTCGATCCGCGCCAATATCCGCTACGGACGGCCCGACGCCAGCGAGGAGGACATCGTGCGCGCCGCGAAGCTCGCCCACGCCCATGAATTCATTCTCGATCTCGAGGATTGGCAGGGCCGGCGCGGCTACGACGCCCATGTCGGCGAGCGCGGCGTCAAGCTGTCCGGCGGCCAGCGGCAGCGCGTCGCGATCGCGCGCGTGATCCTCAAAGATGCCCCGATCCTGGTGTTCGACGAAGCAACTTCCGCGCTCGACAGCGAAGTGGAGGCGGCGATCCAGTCGTCGCTTGGCACACTGATGCAGGGCAAGACCGTGATTGCCATCGCGCACCGGCTCTCGACCATCGCGCAGATGGATCGCCTGGTCGTGCTCGAGCACGGCCGCATCGTCGAGCAAGGCTCGCACCGCGAACTGCTCGCTCATAACGGCCACTACGCGGCGTTGTGGCGGCACCAGGCGGGTGGCTTCCTCGATGTGAGCGATATGCAGGCGGCCGAATAAGCCGTCCTAGCAGGCGCAGGTGCGCCACATCGTGTGTCAGCAGTCGGGGCCGCTGTGCGTTCAGCGCAGAGGTGCGACGGACCGCCGCACCTCTGTCGCAATTGGGCACTAACGCCTGAGCCATTGCGCCGATTCCAGTTCGGAGAATTCGTGATGCGCCGTGCCGTTTTTGCTTCGACCGTGACTCTTGCAGCCTTGATGACCATCACGCTCATCCCCGAGCTCGGCTTCGCACAAGCACAGCAGACACCGATCATTCCCGGCTTCAAGCCGCCGCCGGCCGCGCCGGTCAAGCCGTACAAGCCCGTGGCGGTGACTCCGCCTGCACCGTTCAACGATGCGGGCTTCCAAGCTTTCCGCAAACAGCTCGGCGACGTTGCTGGGAAAAAGGATCGCGACGCGCTGGCCAAGCTCGTCGTAACCCAGGGCTTCTTCTGGATGCAGGACAAGGACCTCGCCGACAAGGGCAAATCCGGGATCGACAACCTCGCCAAGGCGATCGATCTCGATGACAAGGACGGAACGGGTTGGGACGTGCTGGCCGGTTACGCGGCCGATCCAACCGGGGAACAACTGGCCGATCGTAAAGGCATCATCTGCGCGCCGGCCGACCCGAACATCGACACGAAAGCGTTCGAAGCTCTGGGCAACGCAACACAGACCGATCCGTCGGAGTGGGGCTATCCGCTCAAGGACGGTCTCGAAGCACATTCTGCGGCGCAGCCGAATGCGCCCGTCATCGAGAAGCTCGGCATGTATCTCGTGCGCGTGCTGCCCGACAGTGCGCCGCCGGACAATCCCAACCAGCCCGTGTTCCTGCACGTGGCACTGCCCGACGGTAAGGCGGCGTACGTCGCAGCCGACTCGATCTCGCCGCTCGGCGGCGATCAGATGTGTTATTCTAAGGACGCGGGTGGATGGAAAATCGCCGGCTATTTCGGCGGGGCGGCGCCGTAGATGCAGCCATCAATCGCGCGGCACCATGATACTACCAGGGACACGTCACATGAGTCGGGTATTGAAACTCGGCCGCAGCCGGGACAAGAATAGCACCATGATCAGATCAGGATTGAAGAGAGGCTTGTGGACGCTCCTGACTTGGGGCGGCGCAGCCGTTTTCTGCACCTTTGCGGCACAAGCACCGGCCCAGGTGGATCCGCAATCCGGCAACTACGTGCCGACGATGCAGGATGTCGCACCCGGCGTCGATCACGGCAATTCAGGCGCCAGCCTCCCGGAAGAGTATCAGCGGCAGGCGGTGTTCTACCGCTCCCAACAGCCCCCCGGCACGATCATCATCGACACGGCGGAGCGCCACCTCTACCTGATCGAGAGCAACACGCGCGCGCTGCGCTACGGCATCGGAGTTGGACGCGACGGCTTCACCTGGCAGGGCCTGTTGCAAATCTCGCGCAAAGCCGAATGGCCCGATTGGCATCCGCCGGCGGAAATGATTCAGCGCCAACCTTATTTGCCACGGTTCATGGCTGGTGGTCCCGGCAATCCGCTCGGCGCGCGCGCGATGTATCTCGGCAATACCGTCTACCGTATCCACGGCACCAATGCGCCGGAAACGATCGGCCAGGCCGTCTCGTCCGGCTGCTTTCGCTTGGTGAACGACGATGTGATCGACCTCTACAATCGCGTCGGGGTCGGCACTCACGTCATCGTGCGGCAGAATTAGAGCTCCGCAAAATCTCAACCGCTCGTCCTCGCACGGGCAAGGACGAGCGAACGTTGCGCTCTTATCGCCTAGAGCGCAATCGTTTCAGATTGAATCAATTCGCGCTCTACATCATTAGTGGAGCATGATCTTTTCGGAAAACCGGTTTCCACTTTTCCGGATCATGCTCTAATGCTTTGACGCCATAGTGGCGACCGACTGTGCGGTCTGACCGAACAAGATCGCGCGCTCTTCGGCCGTGCGCACGCCGCCCTGCCCCGGATTGATCTTCGGCGTCCACTCGTACGCCTTGACAACGGCAGGCCGCGCCTTGATGGCCTCGAACCAGCGCTTGAGATTGGGGAAGTCCGCGAGTTTTTGACCCTGGCGCTCCCAGGGCACGATCCAAGGGTAACAGGCCATGTCGGCGATCGAATATTCGCCGCCGAGATACGGGCGATCGGCAAGCCGTTTATTCATCACACCGTAGAGGCGGTTCACCTCGTTACGGTAGCGATCCATCGCGTACTGAATCTTATCGACCGCATAATTGCTGAAGTGATTGTTCTGGCCGGCCATGGGACCCAGTCCGCCCATCTGCCAGAACAGCCATTGGACCGCCTCGTTACGGCTGCGGATGTCTTTGCCGATAAACTTGCCGGTCTTGTCGGCGAGATAAAGCAGGATGGCGCCCGACTCGAAAACCGAGATCGGCTTGCCGCCATCGGCCGGCGCGTGATCGACGATGGCGGGGATGCGATTGTTCGGCGAGACCGCCAAGAAATCCGCCTTGAACTGTTCGCCTTTACCGATGTTGATCGGAATGATCTTGTATTGAAGTCCCGCTTCCTCGAGGAAAATCGTGACTTTGTGGCCGTTCGGCGTGGTCCAGTAATGTACGTCAATCATGACAAACCTTTGCGTCATTGGCGGGGATGAATGGCAACTTATTCTAGCGTCAACCGCGCGAAGTTTTAACCCCTCACAAGTATTTGTCCGGGCCTCGCATCGGGCAGCGAATTGACCCCGGCAGAACCGAAAATTTTGTTCGTTCTGGCGATCATTCTCCGCCCATCTGTTCTCTCAGAGACGTGGAGCGGGGCACGCAGCTGTCGCAGAAACCGCACGGCAGGCCGCGCATATCTCCCATGTCCTGTTCTCGCATCTCCTGCTCTCGCATCTCCTGCTTTCCCATGCCCTGTGCGTCAGGCATCCAGCCGCTAGGCGACGCAGGACGAACGCGTTGTGCGTCTTCGACGCGTGGCGCGGTTGGACGGCGATCCCGGTACAAGGTTCTCGCGCACGCCAAACGAGCAGCGGCAAAGCACGCTATGTTGCGGCGTGCGCTTCACGATCTCCCCGATCATGATAGGGTTTGTGTCGCCGGACCCTTCGCGGAACGTCCGTTGGACGTGCCACAACATTGAGCATCAGGTCCCCCCGCAATGACCAAACTCGCAATAAGCATCCGGTTTCTCCTTGCCATTCTCGGCGTCGCGCTGTGCGCCGCCGCGAACAACGTTTCGGCGAGCGCGCAGACCTATCCCGATCAGGTCATCAAGATCATGGTGCCGTTCACCGCCGGCGGCGCAGTCGATGTGGTGGCGCGCATCATCGCGCCGAAACTCGGTGACATGCTCGGTCAGAGTGTCATCGTCGAAAACCGCGGCGGCGCCGGCGGCGTGCTTGGCGCGGCCGCCGTCGCCCAGGCGCCTCACGACGGTTACACGCTGCTGCTCGGCACCGTCAGTACCCACGGCACCAATTCGGCCGTTTACTCGAAACTGAGCTACGATCCCGTTCGCGATTTCGCGCCGATCGTGCTGGTATCGAAGTCGCCGCTTCTGATGGAGGTGCGGCCCTCGCTGCCGGTCAAATCCGTCAGCGAGTTTATCGCACTGGCGCGCAGCGAGCCGGGCAAGCTCACCTTTGGTTCGTACGGCGCCGGCAGCATCAATCATCTCGTCGCAGAGCTTTTCAATTCCATGGCTCATATCGAGACCAAACACGTGCCCTATCGCGGATCGGCGCCGATGCTCACCGATTTGATCGGCGGTCAGATCGATTACGTTTTCGACGGTGTCTCGACCTCGTCCGGTTACGTCAAAGCCGGAACACTGCGGCTGCTCGGCATTGCCAGCGCAAACCGCACGTTTGTTCTGCCGGATGCGCCAACGATTGCGGAATCGGGCTTGCCGGGCTTCGACAATCCGGTGTGGTTCGGATTGTTTGCTCCGGCCGGTACGCCGAAGCCGATCATCGAAAAGATCAACAGCAAAATGAACGAGGTTCTGGCGGCGCCGGACGTAAAAGCAAGCTTCGCCAAGCTCGGCTTCGAGACCGGCGGCGGCGGGGCGGATGCGCTCGCGCAGCGCGTCGACTCGGAAATCAAGAAATGGGGCGAAGTGGTGCGCGAGAGAAACATTCATATCGACCAGTGATGATCGCGAGCAGCGTTCGCACGGCTCGGTGACCAAGAGGAGCTCGTTCGACATGCCCCTCGCCAAGCGCCAGATGCACCTCGGCGTGTTCTGGCTCGGCACTGGCAACCATTCGGCCGGCTGGCGTTATGACGGCGCCGCGACCAGCAATTGCAGCTGGCCCGTCGTCGCGGCGGGGGCCCAGACCGCCGAACGCGGAAAATTCGACCTGTTCTTCATTTCCGACGCGGTGATCATGGATCCCGGCGATCACCCGTCGTTTATCTCGCGATTCGAGCCGACAACGCTGATTGCGGCCTTGAGCGTGGCGACGCGGCACGTCGGGCTCGGCGCGACGAAGTCGACGAGCTTCAGCGAGCCCTATGACGTCGCGCGGACCTTCGCGACACTGCAGCACATCAGCGCCGGCCGCGCCGCCTGGAACATCGTCACCAGCACGCACAATGCGGCCGCGCTGAACTTCAGCAAGGAACGGCTTGACGAGCACGATCTGCGCTACGAGATCGCCAACGAATTCGTCGACGTGGTGAAGGGACTTTGGGCCACGTGGGACGAGGGCGCGATCGTGGCCGACCAGGCGACCGGCACGTATCTCGATAAAACAAAGGTACGGCCGCTCAACCACAACGGACGTTTCTTTTCGGTCAAAGGGCCACTCAATATCGAGCGCTGCCCGTATGGGCGATCCGCTCATCGTGCAGGCCGGCGGATCGGCACCAGGACAGGAGCTGTCCGCCCGCACCGCCGATCTCGTGTTCTCGGTGGTGAATGGCGACAAGACGTCCGCCAAGGCCGCCTACGACAGTCTCGAAGCAGCGCGTCGTCAAGCACGGGCGTGCGCCCGAGGCCTTGCCGATTTTGCCGGGCGTGATGCCGATCATCGGCGAGACCAACGAGCAGGCCAAGGAACAGCTCGACAAGCTGCAGGGCTGGCTGTCATCCACCAATGCGCTCAGCCTCGTATCGCAGCGGCTGGGCCATGATATTTCCGGATATCCGCTCGACGGCCCGGTGCCGGATTTGCCGGCGACCACCGATCGCGGCCAGGCCTTTTCCAGGACGCTGCTCGAGATGGCGCGGCGCGAGAACATGACGCTGCGCGATCTTTACAACATCACTGCCGCGGCCCGCGGCCATTGGGTGATCTACGGCACGCCGCAGCGGATCGCTGACATTCTTGAAGAATGGTTCGTCGGCGGCCTCGCCGACGGCTTCATCATCATGCCGGCGTATTTTCCCGGTGCGTTCGACGACTTCGTCAATCTCGTGGTGCCGGAGCTGCGGCGGCGCGGCTGTTCCGCAAGGAATATTCCGGACCTACATTGCGCGATCATCTCGGCCTCAGCGCGCCCGCTGCGGGTCACCGAACCGAGCGCGAGCCAGTAGACGCGGCCACATAAAAGCACTTTAGGGAGCAATCATGATCCTCGAAATCGCGCAGATCGACGTCAAACCGGGCATGGAAGCGGAATTCGAGACCGGCGTAAAAAATGCCGCGCCGGTTTTCAAGCGCGCCAAGGGCTGTCACGGCATGGAGCTGCAGCGCTCCGTCGAGAAGCCCAGCCGCTATCGCTTGTTCGTCACCTGGGAAACGGTCGAAAGCCATACGGTGGACTTTCGCGGCTCGCCCGATTTCCAGGAGTGGCGCAAGCTCGTCGGCCATTGCTTCGCCTCGCCGCCCGAGGTCGAGCACGTGCATCAGGTCGTGAAGGGATTTTGATTCACACTCGCGCCTGCTCGACGTTTGCGATGCGGTTTGGCACGCCGAACTCGCGGCGGCAGACTTCGGCGAGCACGGCGACACCGTCGCGGATCGCTTCATGTGATCGGATTTCGCGAAACAAAGCCGCATGCGGCTTTTGCCGTACGCTTTATCCGTCGACCATTCGGCGCCCGGATTGATGGCGACGCCGGCCGCGAGCGCTGGCTGATAGAGCTTTTGCGTATCGACACCGTCCGGCAACTTCACCCAAAGAAAAATTCCGCCCTTCGGATCGTCGAACTCGGCGGCGGTGCCGAATTGCTCGTTGAGCGCGTCCATGAGCGTTTCCAGCTTCTTGCGTAACCCGCGCGTCAGGCTCGGCACGTGCGTGTCGAAATGGGCCGGGCAGAATTCGCCCAAAACCATCTGCTCCAGCGCGCCGGAGCCGGCATCGGTCTTCAGCGCAAGCATGCGCGCGATCAGGCCCCATTCCGCGACGATGTAGCCGACGCGCAACGCCGGCGCGATCGATTTGGAAAACGAGCCGATATGAATAACGCCGCCACGCGTGCTCATGGCATGGAGCGCCGGCGGCCGCCGCCCGTCCCAGATCAAGTCGGAATAGCAATCGTCCTCGAAGATCGGCACGCCGTGCTGCTCGGCGAGCCGCAAGAGTTCGAGCCGGCGCGCCTCGCTCATGATGGTGCCGGTGGGATTTTGCACGGTCGGAATCGTGTAGATATATTTGGCGCGCACGCCTTGGCGCTTGAGATCGTCGAGCGCTGCCGCAAGTGCGTCCATGCGCATGCCGTCGCCGTCGAGCGGAATACCGACCGCACGCACGCCTGATCGCGCCAGCCGCGTCAGCGCGCCCTGATAGGTTTCCTGCTCGATGATCACCGTGTCGCCCGGCGCCAGCAGAATGCCGTTGACCAGATCGAGCGCCTGCAGCGAACCGGATGTGATCAGGATTTCATCGGCATCGCAGGAAATTCCCGCGGTACGTTTGAGCTTGTGCGCCAGGAATTCGCGCAGCGGCCGATAGCCGAGCGGTCCGCTCGCCAGCCCGTAGGTCGCGAGCGTCCGGCCTTCCCGCGTGAGCACGTCGGTCGCCGCCCCGATGAGCTGATCAAGCGGAACATGCTCCGCGTCATTGTGACCGCCGATGAAATTGTATTTGGGGAAACCCGTCCATTTGAGCGCCGGCGGCGGTAGCCCGGACGCCAACAGCGGCGCGAAGTCGAATGCGGTCATGGACGTCTTCTCCCCTGCGCCCACCCCGTCCGGATTCTGCTTGCGCGAGAATGAGCGCGACATTGCGGCTCTACATAGCCAAAGACTCAACGCCAAGTCATCGCTATTCTGACCGCGATGTTCTTGCCCACTCGCACCGGGGAAAAGCGAGATGCGCCACTTACGACTGATCGTCGCCCTGTTCGCGTGCGCCATTGCGACCGGCGCCGCGGCGCAATATCCGGACCGTCCGATCCATCTCGTCGTGCCGCAAGCCGCCGGCAGCGCAACCGACACGGTCGCGCGCCTGCTTGGTGCCGCGCTTGCCGATCAAATAGGTCAGCAGATCATCATCGACGACCGTCCGGGCGGGGCGCTGACCGTGGGTCTCGATTTCACCGCCAAGTCGCCGCCCGACGGCTATACGCTGTGCATGGGGCCGATCGGCGCCCTCGCGATCACGCGTCACCTCGTGGCGCATCTGCCATACGACATCGAACGCGATTTCCAGCCGATCGCACTCGTGTTGCGCGGGCACCTGCTGCTCGCTGTATCGCCGACGGTGCCGTTCAAGAGCGTGCAAGAGCTCATCGCCTACGCCAAACAAAATCCGGGAAAATTGCTGAATGCGTCGTCCAGCAACGGCTCGCCCGGACACGTCGGCGGCGAGCTGTTCAAGTTCATGACCGGCACCGACATCGTCCACGTGCCCTATAAAGGCGGCGCGCCGGCGATCAACGATCTGATTGCCGGGCGCGTGCAGCTGATGTTCGAGAGCCTCAATTCGATCGCGCCGTTCGCACGCTCGGGCGCGGTGCGGGCGCTGGCGGTGAGCGGCGATCACCGGTCGGCGGCCTTCCCCGATCTGCCGACCATTGCCGAGGCCGGCGTGCCCGGCTATTCGGCGCCGACCTGGGCCGGCGTCATCGCGCCGGCCGGCGTGCCCCGCCCGATCGTCGACAAGCTGAACGCGGCGATCAATCGCGCCCTGCAGTCGCCGACGTTCAAAGACCGGTTCGCCAAGATCGGCGACGAGCCCGCCGGCGGCACGCCGGAGGAATTCGCGGCGGTGATCGCTTCCGATTCGAAGAAGTGGGGCGACGTGATCAAGCGCGCCGGTATTCACTTGGACTAACGGCCGTACCGGCTGCGACGGGTGCGTTGCACTTTTCTCGCCAGCGGACTCCTCCCATATTTGCCCGATGGCGAAATCCCCCCGCGAACCGCGCGATCCGGCGAAGCACTCGAAAAAGGACCCGGCCAAACCGACGCGCGCCAAGGCGTCGCGTCCGGACGTGACGCCGCTCGATCCGGCGCTGGCGGAACTGCTCAATCCCGCCATCAGCCAAGGCCGTGCCGGCGTCGGCTCGCAGACCGGGATCGGACCCTAAGCAAGACCGCTCACCTCCCCCCTAGCGGGGAGAGGTCGAGGGAGCGGAGCGAGTCATAGGGCAACGCGCGCAGGTCAGCGCACCCCCTCCAACCCCCACCCCGGGCCGGCCTCTCCCCAACGGGGAGGGGACGGGAGGAGCATACGCGCGGCAGCTGCAGCCGCCGCCGGACAATTCGTTCGATCGCCGCGCCGATTTCGCCAATGCGCACCGGGCGCGCGCTTCGGTGGCGCGCGGTTTCGGCGAAGCGCCGCAATCGGGCTATGTCGGCAAGTCGCCCGTAAATTCTCCCGTAAAGTCGCCGGTGCCGCCCGGCGAACTCGATCCCGATCTGGCGCGCGCGCTCGGCATCGAGGAGCAAGACGAGAGACCGCGGACGACATCCGCAACGTCATCACGCCCGACATGGGGCCGGCCCACTTGCGTCTCGCGCGATCGAAATCCGCGGACGCGGGCACGGTCGCGGGTTTCGCCAGCCAGCAGTCGCTCGACCAATTGCTGCGCGAAGGCCGCGCCGAATTCCGCGAACGAAGACGGCGCCACCCAAATCTGGACGCCGCACCGGCCGCCGCGCCCGGAAAAATCCGAGGGCGGGCGCAGTCTCGTCATCAAGTCGGACTTCGACCCGAAGGGCGACCAGCCGCAGGCGATCGCCGAATCTGGTCGAAGGCGTGCGCCGCAACGACCGCACCCAGGTGCTGCTCGGCGTGACCGGTTCGGGCAAGACCTTCACGATGGCGAAGGTGATCGAGGAGACCCAGCGCCCCGCTCTGATCCTCGCGCCCAACAAGACGCTGGCGGCGCAGCTCTACGGCGAGTTCAGGAGTTTCTTTCCCGACAATGCCGTCGAATATTTCGTCTGCTATTACGACTACTACCAGCCGGAAGCCTATATCCCGCGCACCGACACCTATATCGAGAAGGATTCCTCGATCAACGAGCAGATCGACCGCATGCGCCATGCGGCGACGCGCGCGCTGCTTGGAGCGCGACGACGTCATCATCGTCGCCTCGGTGTCGTGCATCTACGGTATCGGCTCGGTCGAGACCTATTCGGCGATGACGTTCTGCGATCAAGCGCGGCGAGCGGCTCGACCAGCGCGCGCTGCTCGCCGATCTGGTCGCGCTGCAATACAAGCGCTCGGGCGGCGATTTCTATCGCGGCTCGTTCCGCGTGCGCGGCGACGCCGATCGAGATTTTTCCGGCCCACTATGAAGACCGCGCCTGGCGGGTGTCGCTGTTCGGCGACGAAGTGGAATCGATCCACGAATTCGATCCGCTCACCGGCCAGAAGACCGACGAGCTGGAATTCGTCAAAATCTACGCCAACTCGCACTACGTGACGCCGCGGCCGACGCTGCTGCAGGCGATCGTCCGGCATCAAGCATGAGCTGCGCCAGCGCCTCGATCAGCTCAACGCCGCCGGCCGGCTGCTCGAAGCCCAGCGGCTCGAGCAGCGCACCATCTACGATCTGGAAATGATGGAAGCGACCGGCGTCTGCGCCGGCATCGAGAATTATTCGCGCTATCTCACCGGCCGCAAGCCCGGCGAGCCGCCGCCGACGTTGTTCGAATACGTCCCCGACAATGCGCTGGTCTTCGTCGACGAGAGCCACGTCACCGTGCCGCAGCTCGGCGGCATGTATCGCGGCGACTTCCGGCGCAAGGCGACGCTCGCCGAATACGGCTTCCGGCTGCCGTCGTGCATGGACAACCGGCCGCTGCGGTTCGAGGAATGGGACGCGATGCGGCCGCAGACGCTCGCCGTCTCCGCCACGCCCGGGCCGTGGGAGCTCAACGAATCCGGCGGCGTGTTCACCGAGCAGGTGATCCGCCCGACCGGCCTGATCGATCCGCCGGTCGACGTGCGGCCGGCGCGCACCCAGGTCGACGATCTGGTCGGCGAAGTGCGGCAGGTCGCGCAAAGCGGCTATCGCGCGCTGATCACCGTGCTGACCAAGCGCATGGCCGAGGATTTGACCGAATACCTGCACGAGCAGGGCATCCGCGTGCGCTACATGCACTCCGACATCGACACCATCGAGCGCATCGAGATCATCCGCGATCTGCGGCTCGGCGCCTTCGACGCGCTGGTCGGCATCAATCTGCTGCGCGAGGGCCTCGACATTCCGGAATGCGCGCTGGTCGCCATCCTCGACGCCGACAAGGAAGGCTTCCTGCGCAGCGAGACCAGCCTGGTGCAGACCATCGGCCGCGCCGCGCGCAACATCGACGGCCGCGTCATCCTCTACGCCGACGCCGTCACCGGCTCGATGGAACGCGCCATGGCGGAGACCAGCCGCCGGCGCGAGAAGCAGGAAGCGTACAACACCGAAAACGGCATCACGCCGGAGAGCGTGCGCAAGGGCATCGGCGACATCCTCAACAGCGTGTACGAGCGCGACCACGTGCTGATCGCCGCCGGCGTCGGCGAAGGCGGCGAGTTCGAGGAGGCCGCCACCATCGGCCATAATTTCCAGGCGGTGATCGCCGATCTGGAAGCGCGCATGCGCGCCGCCGCCGCCGATCTCGATTTCGAGGAAGCCGCGCGGCTGCGCGACGAGATCAAGCGCCTGCGCGCCACCGAGCTCGCCGTGACCGACGACCCGACGGCGAAAGTGTTTCGTTACCCTCTCCCCGAGCGGGAGAGGGTCGCCGCGCAGCGCGCGGCGGGGCGAGCGCGGCCAGCGCGAAAGCAAAATCCACAAGCCGGCGCTCGACGAAATGGGCATTGCGCTGCATCACGAAGTCGCGCCGCACCGTCCGGGCGGCAAGCGCGGCGCCCCGCGCAAGCCGACGCTCGACGAGATGGGCCCGGGCATCGAAGCGATCCCGGGAAAGCGGCACGAAGCCGGGAACACCGGAGACACCCGTTCCGGCCCGCGTTCGACGCTCGGCCGGCCCGGCATGCGCGGCGGCTGGAAGCCGCGCGGGCGTTGACCGGTTAGCGCTGCACATGGCGGATCGGTTAGATTGCACAGTTCGCGTACGAATCACCCATCGAGAACACGGAGGCCGCCATGGCCAAAGGCCAGATGCGTAGCAACAAGGAAAAGAAGAAACCGAAGCAGGACAAGAACGTGTCGAAGGGCGCAGCCGCCCCTTCGCCGTTCGCCGGAATGCACAGCCAGTCCAAGCCCGGCACCAACCCGTACGGCAAGAAGTAGGCGACCCTCGGCTGGTCGCGGCGATGTCGGACATCGGCCTCAACTGGGGTCCCCTCGACATCGCCTTGATGGCGCTGATCATCGGCGCCCCGGGCCTCGTGCTGGGCTCGACGCTCGGCCTCATGGCGTGGCGGCGCCATCGCGCGCTTGGCGCGCTCGTCGGAGCGCTGGCAGGGCTCGCGCTCTGGCTCGCCGGATTTGTTGTCTGGAAGATGAGCCCGTGGGGCTGACCGGCGCCGCGAAAGTCCGCAGCGCCGGACGCAGATCGTCAGCCCGGAGTTATCCCGAGATGACCTCGGCGATCTTCTTGTCGGACGGGTTCACGATCAAAATCTTGCCCTGCACCATGGCAAAGTCGTAAGGCCGCAGCGAGGGTACGGCGTCGGCCGTCTTGTCGGCACCGGCTCGATCTTCAGTGTGCTGGGCACGACTGCGCCGACCTTGCCCTCGAAGCCTGAAGGCGCCTTCTGCTTGGTGGCCTGGCTGTGCAGATCGTTCCACGCGGTCTTGCGCTGCGTGCTGGTCAGGCTCAGCGTATCGCTCGCCTGCCGCGCCATCGTGGAACTCGACGATGCGTGCGACATTGCGGCGGCGGACGCCGCCGTGACGCCGGACAGCAACACGGCCGCCGCGGCCAGCGCGATTGTCGTTCGTGTCTTCATTTGGCGATCTCCTCCTTGGGATATCCCTTCGGGAATGATCGCCCCCGGTGATGCAACGCGCAAAGCCGCCGATCTGTTTCGTGACAAGTGCTTGCGCGCCGCGAACAAACGACGCGGACATCGTGTCGCAGAGTTCGCCGCGATCTACTGCTGATAGGCCATGAAGCGCGTGATCTTCCAGCTTCCGTCCGGCTGCCGCGCGAAAATATCCATGCCCGGTTCCACCGACACGGTGCCGACGCCGGCTTGGCTGACCGTCAAGGTCCAGACCAGCCGCACCACCGCGACCTCGCCCCACACCCGAACCTCCTTGATGTCGAGCGCATACTTGTAGTGCCGCGCGCGGTCCGCCAGCGAGCTTTGCAGCAGATTGCACAGCGCGGTGTAGTCGCGCTCCGGCACGCCGCGCACGTTGGCGCGCAGATCGGGCGCGAACAGCCCGCACACCTTGTCGGCGCGCCCTGCGTTGAAATCGTCCGTCCACTGCGTCAGCGCAGAGCGGATATCCGATGCAGGGTCGGCGGAGGCGGGAGAAACAGTGGCGACGGTGATCCAAATGAGCGAGAGTGGGAAGCACAAGATAGTCAATCGACTGAGGCGGCGCACCGGAGTTTCGTCGTGACCTAGCTGAACGCTGTTCTTCACCTTACTCGACCCCTCTGGTCGCGTGCAATTATTCTGCTACTATATGAAAAGTTGTTGTTGCCCGAATTGAAACGCAGCGAATGCCGCCACGACATAAATCAGTACGGACGATTTCGGTAATCGTGCCTGAAAGTCCATTTGTCGGTCCCGACTTGAGAAGTCGTCGCCCCTGTCTGGCCGCTTTGAACGTTGACAAGTTGATGGAATGGTGGCCGGGTACCCCACATACACCCCATCGAGACCCCGAAAAAGTCCAAGCGATCCAGCGAGCATTAGACTGGAAAAGAGTCGCGCAAATTGCTGCGTATTTATTGCAGCGGGAAATTATCGAGGCGCCTCAAAAGCTCGACGAGTATTTTAGAGCCATATACGAGCCGACCGCCCTTGAACCAGGCCGCGAATGGCCGCCACGTGTTCCGAAGGTCGTCGGATTTGAGCCAAGCGAGTACCCGGTTTTTTCCAGCGTTCTACTTCACGTGAATGGCGCGAAACTTGAGCCCGTAATGGATGGCGCAGCGAAATTGACATTTGACGAACAAGATAGAAAGTTAAACTTTTCTGTGATCGATGGCCAGCACCGCATTAATGGTGCCTTTTTTGCTCTGTGCATACTTCGTGAAAAAAAGAAGACTGTTAGATGGGAAATACCCTGTGAGATTTTTATTGACTTGGACGGAGAAAATAAGCCGCCTCGGAGGCAGGCTCAAATATTCATTGATGTAAACTTCTATCAAAAGAAGGTTGACAGATCGCTAGTCGCCGATCTCTTTCCAACCGCTCGCGGACGTGAGCCATTAAACGATACCGAACGTGCGCAGGATATAGGCCGCAAACTAATGTTAGAGACCGGCCCACTCGCCGGAATGATCCAAATACCCGGTATTCGATTTGGGACAAAAGACGTAATAGCACTCGCAACTCTAAATTCCGCGATAAGCGGCATACTGAATGATTTGCAAAAAGCCCGAATTCGGAGTTTACAAGGTCAAACGGATTTTCTGGCGACATTTTTAGATGCATGGCTACTAGCCAGCGGCCGAAAAGAAAGCGACTTCTCCGAGCAATTGGATCCAAATAGCGTTGTCTATCAAGGTCGCGTTATTGGGTCAGCGCTCACCCTGGTGCCCGCCTGTATTTGGGAGCTTAGGAAGGCGGATATACCCCTGTTGTCAGATCGGGCGAAAGGCCACATGACGTCATGGCTGCGCCGAATAATGCGTAGCGCTGGATTGCTGAAGGCAGGTAAATTTCTATCAAAAGCAGATTTTATAAGAAAAGGCTATCTTGGGAGTGGCGGAATTGGACGCTTCCGGGACACGCTCTGGGCAGCAACCGGAACTGCAAAAGTCTCCAAGCTTAAGCCCAATACGCGAGCCGAGCTTGCCATTGAGATCCGCCGACAGATTGAAACTAATTTGGCGTCGTCATGAATGAGGAGATCAAAGTACGGCTAGGCGTGGCATTCGATCAACTCAATAGCGTGGCAGCTGCACAAGCATTTCCACATATTCGCGCGTTAACTGAGAACCTGGAAAAAGCATTGCCGCGATCAGGAAATACGACCCAAGTTTAGTCCCTCTACAGCTGAATTGTTCGCAACTGCGTCGGTAGATATTTGGTTGCGTGCAGTCCACAGCTTTTTGATTTCTGCGGCGCTTACGAAGGCAAGTCCTATTTGGGCTGCGGTTAGCGGGTACTACTCAAGCCACTATTCCATCCGCGCATTCGCGCATCTTCTTGGCTACTTTCTTTTGTTCGGCAAGAAAAAAGAAGTGCGATGGACCTTGCACAGTGGCCATCACGTGTGCTCGTTTACATCTCATTCGGGCGGAATTAGAACACAAGCTTTACTGGGATTGGGTGAAGAGTGACGATCACTTGAATACTGATCCTATGTTTACCAAATACGACCCCGCGTCCGACGCATCGGACGTTTTGCACCGGAATGCGGCGAACCTGATCACCTATTTCGCTATTATCCGGCGTTTCACGCACTCACCAAAAAAGAGCTTTCCGATAGAATAAAGTTGATTTCGGCAAATCGAATTCCTAGAGCCTTCCATCCCGGAAATCGGTCGTTTTATTGATGTCGATTCGGTGCAAATCGTTGCCTACCATTGAATGGTAAGGTACCGACAGTTTTTGGACGAAGCCTTAGGCGGCGGGAATTGATTTTGGAACGTGCATCGCAATCCAGCCTTTGCTAGCGGCGTGATCAATTTCCAGCTTACAGAACCTAGGGGCATAGTAAGCGTCTAATTGCGCTTAGGCTCGATTTTCGGTGACGAGGGTACCTCGACGATATGTATTCCAAGTTGGATGGTATCTTTCGTCTGCTTGATCTCCCCAGGCAGTCCAATTTTCACGGACCCCTCGAGCAAACATTTCAAAGTAGGGACCCGCGCTGCACGCTTGTATAATCTCATACTGCTCATCGGGCTTGCGCGAATGTTCGCGCTTACGCGACGCAAGAAGATTGACTGACTGCGCGCGGGCGGTAGCGTGCGGGCATTCTTGCCTCGCACACCAAATAAGACCAGTTCGGTCACATTGCGGAAATAGAAACCCACGCCACGTCCGTCGGAACCGCCGTCCTTACGCACCTTGTGCCAGATGAGATTAGACTTGTAGGTGAAACCCCAAGCCTTCATTACGGCGAGGCCATCGGGCAAGAGGCGTTCGGCACCCACAAATAGAGATGCGCAGTTGGCGCCACGATTTCGCCCACCGGCAAGCCCGCGATTTGGTCGAGTGTCATGGTGCCGTAACGGGACAATCGCCGGTGTTCGGGCGCGATTTTCCCCGTGCGGTTCACGAATTGCCATGGCGGGTCGGCCAGGATCGTCGCAAAGCGCGATTTCCCAACGAACTTCAGCAAATCGGATGCTGGATCGGACATCTTCCGCGCGCCTACCGACAAGCAATAGATCGTGTGCTAAAAAGATTCACGTAGTTTGTTACCAGGCCTGTCATCCGCTGGTTCAAGCCACATCCGACAGCGTTGCCCGCGTTCATCGATATCCGGCAAGTCTTCGTCGCTGGCTCCGTCGTGGTCGCAGACCCGAATCGGAAGTGGGTTACCGAGCGTCCATTGGACTTGTCCGCCGTGAACGCCGACCGTGATGTCGGGGTGGCGCGCGCTGTGCACGATCTTGATCGTCAGGGCGTCGATGTCACTTGAGCTTTCGAGAGTCCTGCGTCGCAGAATTGCGAGGGCATCGAGGAGCAGCGCGCGCTCCTGCGGGGTTAAGCCAACCCGAGCGGCTTCAGCCATGGCGCATCCTCATGTTGGAGACCAATTCTACTTCGAGCCATACGTCGCCGTGAATCCCGCTCGTGATCAGCGCGAGGCTTTTCGCCGGATTTCCCTCTCCCCCTGCGGGAGAGGGTGGCGAGCGTGGAGCGGAAACGAAACGCGAGCCGGGTGAGGGGTAGAGGCAAGCCGCTCGCTCCGCTCGCGCCCCCTCACCCACTTCGCTCCCCCCGATCACATCGGGGGTCGCTCAGTTCCCTCTCCCGCAAGGGGAGAGGGAAGATTCATCGCGGCGTGGTTCCTCGCCCTCACTTCCCCCTTCGCAGCTTCGCCGTGAAGGAAAAGCCGCCGGCACCGCAGCAGGGGCAGCTCATGGCGACGAGGATGCTTTGCTTCTGCTCGTCGGAAAGCTCCGCGCTCTCCAGCATGGCGGTGGTCTGCTGCTGAAACAATTCGTGCAGGGTCTGATTGCTGGCGATGATCTGGTCGTCGGGCTGGAGGACGGACATGCTCTCCACCGGTGGTGTAGCCTTGGCCGATCGTGCCGCGGTTTTTCGCACTGATGCTTTGGTCTTGGTTCTTGGCATGACGCACCCGCTTCGTATCCATGCTGAGGATGGAAAACATGGAGATTTACCGCACGCACCCGCTTCGTATCCATGCTGAGGATAGGAACATGAGGATATGCCGCAAACCCTCACCATGTCTGAGCGCAGCATGGATTGCCGGATCATTGGGACATGAAGACGGCGCTGCGCGCCTTTTGCCGGCAATGACGCGATGAGGGGCCTGGCGCAGCGCGCGGATGATGTCCCGATACAGAGACGTCGCTTGACATTTGTCACCATTTAGGTTACAAGCTGGTCAATCTCGCTTGCATCAAGGACGCTGGCCGGCGACTTCCGGCCGGTGGAGCGAGTGCGGTGCCCGCGGGCGTTGGGCTCGTCACCCTCGCACTCGGGCGGCTCAGGCATCATGCCTGCCGGCACTATGACCGGCGCGCGAGGTGCATCGCTGGAACTGGGCGCGGCGTTGGCGGGGGCAACCCGCCGCATGTGGCGCCGTCGCCCACGAAGCCTGGCCTGAGTTGAGCCTTCGGGATGAGCAGTCCCTTGGACAAGAACCGCGGTGGAACGCCGAGAGGCGTGCTGCCCCCGTCGGGGCAGCGCCGCACCGCAAGGCGCGGCGGTTGGAATCTGCGCCTTTCGGCGTTCCGCTTCCTCTTTCTGTTTCCGTAGGGTGAGGTAGAGCGAAGCGAAGCCCACCGGAACCCCGCCGATCTGCTGCTGGTGGGTTACGCCACGCCGAAGTCGGATGTTTCGACTTTGAGGTTCGGGCGCGGCCAACCCACCCTACGTTTTTCATTCGTGCGCTGCGCTGATCGTGACCAAACCGGCCCCACCGCCGGACAAGTCTGACGACGATCAGAAGCGGCGATGGTTCTTGTTCATGGTGTCAGCAAAACTCGGATGCGATCGCATCGCGGGAACGCGCGCACTTGTCGGGAGCGATGGAGCATGGCTGGCAACATTCGTGATGATGGAGTCCGGGCTCCGGCTTTCAGCCGGCCGCGGAATGGCGGCGTGTGCCCTCGCCCGCTACTGCTTCGCCACCTTCTTCATGTAGCCGGTGATGAATTCGCGCATCTCCGGCGGAACGGTCAGCCGCTCGCGCACCTCCTTGTCGAGGGTCGCATCGACCACGTAGTGCGGCACGAACTGGATCGCCGTCATGGCGTCCGTGGCATAGTCCTTGTCGTTGTTGAGTTCGACGACCGCCTTGCGCAGCGCCGCGACCGCGGCAGGCGGCGAACCCGGCGGCATCGCGATCGTACGCAGCATCTGCGCATCGACGGCGAGGTTGGTCTTGTAGCCTTCCCACAGCGGCCCCGACGGCGCGGTGCCTTTGACCATCTTGTAGAAGTCGGGAAACGACGGAATCTCCGGGTGCGTTTTCAACACCTCGGGCGTGCTGAACGTCTGGCCGTCGAACGTGGGGTCGTACCAGATCGGCAGCACCTTGCCGGTCTTGGTCAGGTTCGGCTCGACGATGCCGAAATAGCCCGGCGTCGATTCCGAGTGCATGTTGATCTCGCCGTTCTGCAAGGCGAGCCGCGCCGTATTGCTGCTGCGGTAGCCGGTGACGTAGCGGTATTGCAGGCCGAGCATGTCGAAGGTCAGGCGCTGCAGCAGGTCCTTGGAGGAATCGGCGCCGAGGCCGCCCATCACCAGGCCCTGCGCCTTCATGATGTCGATGGGCTTCTTCATTCCGGGCGGCACGTCGGTGCGCACGTAGTAGACGACGTTGCCGGGCTGATAGCCGATGAAATCGTAGGTCCGGAAATCGACGTGGAATTTTCCCGGATCGACCAGATAATTCCACGACGTCCCGGTGAGGTAACCGAACATGGTGCCGTCCTTCGGACCGACCTCGCCCAGATAGGTCGCCCCCACCATGCCGCTGGCGCCGTCCTTGTTCTCGACGATCACCGTCGGATTGCCGTCGATATGCTTGACGATGTGCTTGGCGAGGAGCCGGCCTTCGATGTCGGTCGGCCCGCCCGGCGCGAAGTTGACGAGCAGCGTGAGCCGCTTGCCCTTGTAGAACGGCTCGTCGGCGCGCGCCGCGGACACGCCGAACGCCAGCGCGGCGGCAAGATCGAGCGTGCGTGACGAGGCATGACTCATGCGTGACATCGCGGGTTGCATGGGTTCCTCGCTCTCTCTTCTGCTACTTGTTCGCGGCTTTGATGTAGTCGGCCAGGAAGCTGCGAATCTTCGGCGGCAGCGACAACGCCGAGTCCACGGCGGGATCCACGCTGGGACCGACCTGCCACTCGGGGACAAAGCCGATCGTGCTCATCGCTTCCGCGGCATGCTCCTTGTCGGCGTTCAGCTTGGCGACGGCCGCGGCCAGGCTCGAGCGCGCCGCAGCCGGCGTTCCGGGCGGCAGGCAGATCATGCGCAGCATGGTGCCGTCGGTCTCGTTGATGGCGGTGTAATTATCCCACAACGGGCCGGACGGCAGCGTGCCCTTGATCTTCCGGTAGAGCTCGTGGAACGGCAGGATGTCGAGCCCCGCCATCTGCGACGACGGCTTGAAATCGCCGCCGCCGTAATGGGAATCGTACCAGACCGCAATCGCCTGACCGGTGGCGATCAGATTGGGAATGACGACGCTGCGATAGCTTGGCGTCGATTCCGCGAACATGTTGATCTCGCCCCGCGTGAACGCCAGCCGCGCCGGCGCGCTCGACCGGTAGCCGGTGACGTATTTGTATTTGATGCCGAGCATGTCGAGGCCGAGCCGCATGCGGACGTCCTTGGACGAGTCGACCGAAAGACCGCCGGCGACCAGGCCCTGGGCTTTGACGATATCGGTCGCATCCTTCATGCCGGGCGGCACGTCGGCGCGCACGTAAGCGACCGTGGCGCCGCCCTGGATCGCGACGAACTGGTAAGTCTTGAAGTCGGTGTGAAAGCGCGACGGGTCGAGCGCGTAGATGAAGCCGGTGCCGGTGAAATAGCCGACCATGGTGCCGTCGTTCGGCGCCACCTCGCCCAGATATTTGGCGCCGACGACGCCGCCGGCGCCGTCCATGTTCTGCACGATGACGCCGGGATGGCCGTCGATATGGCGCCCGATGTATTTGGCGAACAGCCGGCCTTCGATGTCGGCCGGGCCGCCGACCGCGAAATTGATCAGGATCGTGAGCCGCTTGTTTTTGTAGAACGGCTCGTCGGCGCGCGCCGCGCCGGTTGCGGCCGACAACGCGACGGCGCACAGCGCAGTCACGACAAGCTTGCGCGGCAACAGCATCGCCACCCCCTCCCTGTTCAATTTGCCCTCCCCTCGTGCGGGGGAGTTCAGCAAGACAACCGCGGCCTCGATGTCCGAAGCCGCGGCTCGTGTCGGCCCCGAGGCCTAGAACCGCATCGCCTGTCCCTCGATGGTGCAGCGGCGCATCAGCCGCGGCTCCTCGCGCGGGAAATCCTTGCGAGCGTGGATCGAGCACCAATTGTCCCAGACCACGAGATCGCCGAGCTTCCAATGGTGCTCGTAGACGATCGCCGGATCCTCGGAAATATCGAAGAGCTGTTCGAGCGCGGCTTCGCTTTCGTCGTGCGAAAGGCCCTCGATGCGCGCCGACATCAGGCGGCTGATGTAGAGCGCTTTGCGCCCCGTCACCGGATGCGTAATGACGATTGGCTGCTCGTGATGCAGAATTTTTTCGAGCGCGACGCCGCTCAGGTCGATGCGCTCGCGCCGCTTGTAGTCGTGCACCTGCAAGACCTTGCGGCCCTCGATGCGCGCGCGCAACGCCTGCGGGATATTCTCGTAGGCCTTGTACATGTTAGAAAAGCAGGTCTCGCCGCCCGATGAGGTGAGCTTCATGGAATACAGAAACGTTGCGCGGTGCGGCTGCGGGTAATAGCTGGTGTCGTGATGAAACCACATTTCGCCGTCGCCGAACGCACCGATCGATTTGCCGTTCTCGACGATGTTGGTCACCATCATGAACGGTGTGTCGAAGTCGCCGCCGGGCGTGCGGCCGTTGGCCGGGCGGCGGCGGATGTGAACCTTGCCGAAATAGCCGGCGGCGCGGAGCTGGTCGGCTTCCGACAGGTCCTGGCCGCGAAACACGACGACGATGTATTGATCGAACGCATCGTTGACGGCCTTGATGTCGGCCTCGTTCAACGGCTCGCGCAAATCGACGCCCGTGATCGCGGCGCCCAGCGCCGGCGACAGCGGCTCGACCGAGATCGGCATTTCATTCCTCCTTGGATCGCGCTGCGACGTTGCGATGACGCAGCGTATCAGTGTGAGTGTAGCCCCATGGCGGCGTCTGACAAGGCGATGCTCCGATGACGACGCTTCGCATCCTCCATACGCTTGCGGCCCGCCTGTTCCTTGCAGCCTGCCTGTCGGCCTGCATCGCTCGGCGAAGGCCGATCCGATCGTCGACTTTTACGCCGGCCGCGCCGTGACCATGGTCGTGTCGACCAGTTCGGGCGGCGGCTACGACACGCTGGCGCGCGCCATCGCGCGCCATATCGGCAAGCACGTTCCCGGCAATCCCACAGTCATCGTTCGTAATATGCCGGGCGCCGGCGGACTCACTGCAACGAATTATCTCTATTCCGCCGCCGAGCGCGACGGATCGGTCATCGGGCTCGTCCAGAATAATCCGCCATTCGAGCCGCTGTTCGGCACCAAGGAGGCGCGTTTCGATCCGAAGCAGTTCAACTGGCTCGGTACGCCGAGCGTGGAAACCGCCATGGTGCTGGTCTGGCACGCCGTGCCGGTGTTCTCGGTCGACGATTTGCGCCGGCGCGAGACGGTGATGGGCGCATCCGGCGCCAATTCGACGCCGGCGTTCTTCGGCCGGCTGTTCAATGCGACGCTCGGCACCAAGATGAAGATCATCCCCGGCTATCCGGGCCAGAATGAAGCGCTCATGGCCATGGAGCGCGGCGAAATCGACGGCTATCCGAGCGTGTTCTACAGCGCCCTGTCCTCGACGCGGCCGACGTGGCTCGCCGACAAAACGGCGCGCGCCGTCATTCAATACGGACCGGAAAAGCTCAAAGAGCTCGCCGATGTGCCGTTCGCGCCCGATCTCGTCGGCAATCCAGACGACAAGCTCCTGATGCAGGCGGCGTTCGCGCCGCTGGCGATCGGCCGTCCGTTGCTGATGCCGCCGGGCGTGCCTGCCGACCGCGTCGCGGCCATGCGCAAGGCACTCGCCGAAACTTTCGTCGATCCGGAATTTCTCGCCGAAGCCGCGAAGATCGGCCTGTCGGTCAATGACCCGCGCAGCGGCGAGGACTTGCTGCGCGTGATCGAGCACGCCTACGACACGCCGCCGCAGATCGTCGACCGTCTGCGGCAGCTCAACAATCCCTGAGACGCTTTCGGCAAGCGTGCCTGCTAATGCGCCAATGCGTCGGCGCCGGCCTTGGAGACTTGGGCGTCCTGCGACGACAGCGCGCCCGACACGCCGATCGCGCCGACAATCTTGCCGTCGACCACGATCGGCAACCCGCCTTCGAGTGGAGTGATGTCCTTGAGTGCGAGCAGGCGCAGCCCGGCGCCGCCGGCCGCGATGGCGTCGTCGAGCGCCTTGCTGGGACGCTTGAACTCGAGCGCGGTGCGCGCCTTGCCCTCCGACACGGTGACGGCCGAAAGCTGCGCGTTGTCGAGCTTGTGGAACATCACCAGCGTGCCGCCGCTGTCGAGGATGGTGATCGCCACCTGCCAGGAGTTCTTCGCGGCTTCGAGTTCGGCCGCGGCCATGGCGCGTTTAGCCTGCTCGAGCGTGATCGGCGGCCCATAGGGCGGAATCACCGCCGGCGGCTGCTGGGCCAACGCGGGGATACTGGCCAAGGCGGCCGAAAGTGCGAACGCGCCAGCGAGCGCGAGCATTCGAAACATCTGCAGTACCTCCTCACGGGCGCGCCGCCGCGGCGGGCGGCGGGCAGAATAGGCGGCAAAGCCGGAAGGTGGAAGCCGCCGCGCATCATCGAATGGTGCGGCTCGCGAAGACCCAGCCTTGTGCAACACGATGGCGGGCTATTTTCCAGATTCGGGGCGGATTTTGGACAGCGCACAAACGTGATCGCGCGAGCCGATGC
This sequence comes from uncultured Alphaproteobacteria bacterium, assembly GCA_963759705.1. Classification (GTDB taxonomy): domain Bacteria; phylum Pseudomonadota; class Alphaproteobacteria; order Rhizobiales; family Xanthobacteraceae; genus BOG-931. The sequence goes on along the minus strand of CAVXAK010000015.1, from coordinate 111,653 downwards.
GGCGCAACTCAAGAAGCTCTATATTTCCGTAGCCAATTGGGAGACGCCGCCATGTTTGCATTCAAGAAAAAGCTCGAAATGCCGGCCGCCGGCGAAGCCCTGCCGGGGCGGGAGACGCCCATCCCCACCGCCCGGCAGCATTTCGTCAACGGCCACGCACTGAAGGGTCCGTATCCGGAAGGACTCGCCACGGCGATGTTCGGTCTCGGCTGCTTCTGGGGCGCCGAGCGCAAATTCTGGGAGCTCGGAAACGGAGTCCATGTCACCGCGGTCGGCTACGCGGGCGGCCACACGCCCAATCCGACATACGAAGAGGTTTGCAGTGGCCGTACCGGGCACAACGAAGTCGTGTTCGTGGTCTACGACCCGAAAAAGATTTCGTACGAGCAGTTGCTCAAGACGTTCTGGGAAAGCCATGATCCGACCCAGGGCATGCGTCAGGGCAACGACGTCGGAACGCAGTATCGGTCCGGCATCTACGTGTTTTCGCCGGAGCAGCGCGCCGCCGCCGAAGCATCCAAAGCGGCCTACGCCAAAGCGCTCACCGCCGAACGCATGGGACCGATCACGACGGAAATCCGCGAGGCACCACCGTTTTATTTCGCCGAGGATTATCACCAGCAATACTTGGCAAAAAATCCGCGTGGCTATTGCGGCCTCGGCGGCACCGGCGTGAGCTGTCCGATCGGCACGGGAGTTGCTGCAGCCGCACATTGACCGCCACCTTCGGCAACGACTAGGGAGTAGCGAGCGGCGAATAGGACGAGAGTTCTTGTTCGCCATCGGCTACTCGCCATTCGCGGGGTGGCGAGGTTGATTGCGGGGGGATCCGATGCGGTGGCCGGACGGGCGCTACATTCAGTCGGCAATCTTTTTCAGCCGCTGGCTGCTGGCGCCATTCCTGCTCGGTCTGCTGCTCTGCCTTCTTGCGCTGATGTACCGGTTCTTCGGCGATTTGTTCGAGCTTGCGGTTCAGCTGCCGGGCTTGAACTGGCACGATGTCGTGACCGGCGTCCTCAACCTCGCCGATCTGGCGCTCACGGCCAATCTCATCCTCATCATCATCTTTTCCAGCTACGAAAACTTCATCCGCAAGATCATTGCGGAGGATCATCCCGACTGGCCGGAGGGCCTCACACAGGTGGATTTTGGCGAGCTCAAGCAAAAGCTCTTGGGCTCGATCGTAGGAATTGCCGCTGTCGACGCACTGGCATGGTACTTCGACCTTGAAAAGCCGATGGACACCTCGAAACTCGGCTGGGTGCTCGGTTTTCCGGTCGTGTTCGCCCTTGTCATGCTCATGCTCGCCATCGCCGAGCGGCTGGCGCGGAGGCCTGACAAAAAGGCCGGGTAGAGTATGGCGCGCGATCTTGCCGAAGAGCTGCGTCCAGCGAGGCAGGAATTTTCCGGGCCATGATTTGAGCGATGCTACTGCGCAACGATCCCGATAGTTCCCGGCCCGGTGAGGGTTTATTAACCTTACCCGGCGTTAATCAGTGCCTCGACGTTCGCTCGAACGGGGCCGGATTACGCGGATGCGGGTCACCCGCTCTCTCATGCTGTTGGTATTGGTGGCGATCGCCGCAGCCGGTTGCGCGCAGCAGCCGGTCTCCCGCGTGGCGATGGCGCCTGCCCCATCCGGCATCGACAATATGGTCTATGGGCAGGTCGCGGCGCCTGCGCCCGCTGTGGCGCCCGCGCCGGCGGGACGAGGGCTGCCCATCGGGATTTTTGCCGCGCCCGCGCCGAGATTTGCCGTTGCGGCACCCGCGCCGAGCTTTGTCGCCCCACCGGTTGTCGCCACACCAGTTGTCGCCACGCCGATCGCTTTCGCCGCCACAGGACCCGACGGACCCTACACGCTCGATTTCGGGCGATCGGCTGCGCGTCGTCGTCTTCGGCCAGGACGGCCTCACCAACTCCTACGCGGTCGACGCCAGCGGCCACATCGATATGCCGCTGATCGGATCGGTGCTGGCGCGCGGCGCCACGACCGACCAGCTTGCGGCCCGAATTGCCGACCGGTTGCGCCAGGGCTTCATCCGCGAACCGCACGTCGCGGTCGAAATCGAGGCGTACAGGCCGTTCTTCATTCTCGGCGAGGTCACGCAGCCCGGCCAATATCCTTATGTGGCCAATATGACGGTAGAGACCGCCGTGGCGATCGCCGGCGGGTTCAGCCCGCGGGCCTATCGCCAGACCGTCACCGTGAGCCGACTCGTCAATGGCCAGCAGGTGCGGATGACCGTACCGATCACGTGTCCGCTGCGGCCCGGCGACACGGTCAACGTCCAAGAGCGCTGGTTCTGATTTCCGACATCAGTCATTCGGACCATCAGTCACCAGATCGCTGGCAGCCCCTGCGGAGCCGAGTGACGCGTCAGGACAAGATAAAAGATGACAGCGCGGTTCCATGTTGATCGGAACCGCGCTCCACAAAACAACTGACGCTTAGACTAGGACGGCGATCAACCTTGCGATCGCCTTACTTCTTCACATGCTTCTGCAGAAACGCCATCGAGCGCTGCCAGGCGAGCTTTGCGGCGGCTTCCTGATAGCTGCCGCGCTCGTCGCAGTGAAAACCGTGTTGCGCGTCGGGATAGACGTAGATCTCGCAATCGCCGCCGCGCTTCTGTTTGATCATCTCGACATCGCTCATCGGGATCGAGGCATCCTTCTCGCCGAAATGCATCTGCGTCGGAATCTTCGGCTTCTCGTCGGCGTTCTTGGCGATCTGGCCGCCGTAATAGCAGACAGCCGCCGACAGACCGTTGAGCTTGCAAGCCGACAGGAAGGAAATCGTCCCGCCCATGCAGAAGCCCATGATCGCAACGGGACCGTCTTTCTTCAGTTCGTCGATTGAAGCCTGCACGTCGCGCAGCATCGCGCCCCAATCGGGATTGGCGACGAACTTGCGCGCATTGGCGATCTCGTCGGGCGTATAGCCGCATTCGAAATTCGGCTGTTGCCGATCGAACACCGCCGGCGCGAGCGCGGCGTAGCCTTCGCCGGCCAGCCGATCGCACACCGCGCGGATGTGATGATTGACGCCGAAAATTTCCTGAATGAGGACGATGCCGCCCTTCGATGGCCCGGCCGGGTCGGCGCGATAGGCGCCGAGTTTGAAGCTGTCAGAAGAGACAAGAGAAAAATGCTTACCCAAGTTGATCCTCCATCGCCTGATAACCAAACCAATCAGAGCTGTAACCGCACGCGCACTGAGTTGGTTGCGGCCGATCTGCCCAGCGGTTGGCCGCCGACCATACACCGTCGCTGATGTCGATTGAATGGCTGAGAAGCAGAAGCCCCGGACCCGTCCCTGCGGCGTCCGAACCAGCGCCCGGGGAGCCGCGGCGACGACGTTCAGGTCGCCGCGGATCGCGTCAGTGGGTGATGACGATAAAGTCCGTGCCATCGCCGGTTTCACCGCCGAGGCCCTGGTCCGATACGACGAGCGACGAACCGGGCACGATCAGTTCGGAAATCTGGTCGATCACGTCCTGGGGAATTTCGATACGGGCAAGAACTTCCGCTGGCGTCTGCGGCGGCGCGGGATCGGCGACCGGAGCGGCGACGATGTCCTCTCGACGTCGACGCTTCGCTGACTTCTCGAACCTCTTCTCGTATTCCAACTTCCGAGACGGCCTGGGTGGTTCGTTCGGCAGCGATACGACATTCCAGCGGAAGGTCGAATGGTCGTCCAGGTAATCCATCGCCGTGAAGACATGAGTCCCCAACGGCTGTTCGGGTTGATCGATCGTGATCGGCGCATCGAACAGCGCCGAGAAGTGTTGCCGAACGTAGATCTTCTTTGTTTTGCGGCTGATGAAGATCGAGATCGGTGCGCCTGCCGTGGCCTTCGCGAGCGCCGCCGGCTTGGGTAGCGGGACCGGCACGTTTTCCGGAATAGCGATGTCGGGCTGTACGATCGGATCCGGCGTCGATCCGGCGGCTTGCTCGCCCCCCGCCGCAGCAGGCGGAGCCGACGCCTTGGCGTCGGCCGCCAACGGTTGTGCGGTTTCTGAATGGACGTCCACGGGCGCGCTCGCGACCGGGCTCGTTGCCGACGGATCGGCAACTGGAACGGACGCATCATCCGCGTCAACGCCGGCAGCTACGCTTTTGGTTGGGTCGATCAGGGCCGCGTCAGGCTTGGCGGAGTTAGGATGCGTGGCATCGGCCGCCGGAACGCCGGGGTTCGGCGCCGCAGCCATCGACGGGTCGACGACATCCGTGGCCTTGTTGTTGTCGACCGTCTGCGCGGTCTTCACCGGGTCTGGGATCGACCCGGACGAAACCTGCGGCAAGTCTTTGTGCACGAACAGGTGGGCGTCCTGAATGACGGCCGGCTTAAGCTCCGGGCGCGTGACGACGACGCGCACGCCAAGCTTGGTGAGGACCCATAAGCGAGCTGCGAACTCGTGCGGCATCCGGATGCAGCCGTGAGACGCCGGATGGCCCAGATTCACGCCCTCGTGCAAGGCGACGCCCGACCAGGTGATGCGCTGCATGAAGGGCATCGGCGCATTGCTGTAAATATTCGAGTGATGGAAGCGATCCTTTTGGATGACGCTGAACACGCCCATCGGAGTCGGATGCTGGGGCACGCCGGTCGCAATGGTCGTATCCGCCACCTGCACGCCGTCGCTATAGAGATGGAGACGCTGCTGATCGATGGAGATGAAAATCTGCAACGGACCGCTCGGAATATTTCCGAACGGGTCTTTGCTGATGTGGTCGGTTTCCTTGACCTTCGCCGCGGGCTTGACCTTGGGGTGATGCCTGCTCGGGTGCCTGAACTCCGGCGGATAGCCGTACGGGTAGTAATAGTACTGGGCCATCGCCGCCGGCGCCGAGCCGGCAGTCAGCGCGCACACAAGGCCCAGCGTCCAGACCCCGCCGAGCAATGCGTGTTTGGCCCGGGTATGGATAGACAACGCGGATTTTTTCCGCGAACGGTCAGCAGTCAATTTTGTCCCCCAGCCGAAGGGAATCTTTGATTCGAGATCACGCACTCTACCGAACAATGGTTACCGCCTTCCCACATTTCGACCGGCGGATGACGTGGATTAACAGCGATTAAGGGTAATGCAAGACACGCCCATGACGCCAGCCTTTGGCGGCGGCGCGGGCCGCCGCATAAACACGCGATTATGACTTTACAATTGCGGCACGAGCGCGAAGGCCCGCGCCAGAAGTTCATAGGAATGCCGGCGGGCGGCGTGGTCATAGACCATGGTGGTAATCATGAGTTCGTCGGCCTGCGTCGTATCCGCTAGCGCGAGAAGACGGCTCTTCACCTTGTCGATCCCGCCGACGATGAGGCGCGTTCGATGTCGCCCGATGCGTTCGAGATCGACAGCAGCATACGGATACGCTGCGGCCTCTTCGGGTGACGCAAGCGGAAAATATTCGCCCTTGGCGCGGCGGGCGAAATGCAAATCGGCGCTCGATGCCAAGCGTTCAGCCTCTTCATCGGTGTCGGCCGCGATCACGGCTGTTCCCAATATGGTGTAAGGCTGCGCAAGGGTCGGCGACGGTTTAAAGTGCTCGCGATAGCTGAGCATCGCGCTCGCCGCGTCGTAGTCGGCGAAATGGTGGGCGAACGCGAAACCCATGCCGACCGCAGCCGCGAGCTCGGCACTGTATCCGCTTGACCCGAGCAGCCAGATTGGCGGCAGTGCAACGTCCGCCGGTACGGCATGCACTTTCCGAAAGGGATGGCCCTCCGGATAACCGCCGCGCTCAAGCAGCAGCAGCTCCTGAAAGCGTTCGAGAAAATCGTCGCCTTGTCGCGGGTCTTGGCGGGAGCGCAGCGCGTAGGAGGTAACTTGATCCGTGCCGGGCGCGCGGCCAAGTCCGAGATCGATACGGCCAGGAAACAGCGCTTCCAAAACTTTGAAGCGCTCGGCGACCATGAGCGGCGCATGGTTCGGCAACATGACGCCGCCCGAACCGACGCGGATATGCGCCGTTACGGCCGCGATCTGCCCGATCATGATTTCCGGCGCCGAACTCGCGATATTCGAGAGATTGTGGTGCTCGGCGACCCAGTAGCGCTTGTAGCCCAGTTTGTCGGCGAGCCGCGCCAGATCGAGCGAGTTGCGCAACGCAACCGATCCCGGCGTGGCCGTGGTCACGGGCGAAAGGTCGAGGACGGAAAGCGGGATCACGCGGCGGTGCTCTTTATCGGCGGCACGCTTCAAACGCACTCCATGAGCCCTTTGCGGACGCTTCCGTCAATGCCGAATTGAAGGCTTTTGATTTCACTGGCTCGGCGGGCGCACAAAGGGGCCGCCAACGCCAGAAGTCTTGCCGACATTCTTGGCGACGCGACGGCGCGTGGCCGGCTGGGCTTTTGGGCCAGGAAGAGCCGACTGGAAATCCGGCTGCATGAACTGCAGAGCCGGATCAGCGGCCTGCGCGATGACGCGAGGACGCGCTTTGCGGACACGGTGCACTTTGGCGGCAACACGCTGGCGGGCACTGCTCTTGTGCCTGGCCTTTTTCGCCGCGGTCTTCTCGCGTGGCTCTTTGAGACCTTCGGGCACAATCTCCGGTTCTGGAGTGAACTGCTCGATCGGCTGCGCTTGATCCGTCGGCATCCCCGCCGCTGTCGTTTCCGGGATGGCCGCGGGCATCTCGCTGATCGCAGCGGTCGCGGGCTCGTCGCTTGTGTTGGCCTCGCCCACATCCTTGGAACCAGATGGTTCCTCGGGCGGCGACACTGCGGGCTCGGTACCTGATGTCGTTGTCTGGTCAATCGGCTGCACCGCTGTCGATGGCTCCGGCACAAACGCGACGGCTGGCGCGGTTACTTGTTCAACCGGTTGTGCCGCCGGAGAAGCTGCATCCGGCGAGAACGCGTCGGCTGGTGTCGTTTCCGTTGCGGGCACGACGGCTGGCGCGGTTGCTTGTTCAATCGCTTGTGCCGCCGGAGAAGCTGCGTCCAGCGAGGGCGCGTCGGCTGGTGTCGTTTCCGGTGCGGGCACGACGGCTGGCGCGGCTGCTTGTTCAGCCGGTTGTGTGATTGCAGCCGCTTCTGGCGCCGAGTTGATGGACGACACCGTCGTCGTCGCCGAATCCACCGCTTCGGCGTCGGGGGCGGATGCGAATTCGACCGGCGGACTTAGCGCATTGACTGCGTCCACGTCGGCAGCGCCACTCTCGGACGGCACCATGGAGACCGGGCTCGCCCGCTCGGCGCCACCATCGATGCGATCCGGCGCAGCCGCCGGCAAAGCCGAGACAACGCTACTGCTCTGCCCTCCGTTTAACTGGAAGCGAGACCCAAAGATCTCTCCCATCGCTGGCGCCGCACCTGTTGACACAACATCGTCGGCCGCGAGTTGAAGCGGGGTGGCGCCCGACGTCATACGACCGAGCGGCTGGTGGCTGACAAGGAAGGTGGCCAACACACCGAAGACAAAGCTCAGCGTTACGACCGAGGCAACCACAGCCACGATCATCATGCGGACATTGGGAAACATTCGACCTCGCAAAATGTCCGCGCGCGACCCGGAAAGAAGCACGCATCACTTTGTGTTTAGGTCGTCGCGAGGAGCCGTGACACCGCGTCGGCCGTGGCTTACAGCCGAGGGCCGGCCGAACCCGCGAACATTGCCGCCAGCTTCGACTCGATCAACATTAGCTGAGTCGTTGAAAAGCCAATGTAAAAAAAAGGCCGGCGCCGCGGCGCCAGCCGGACGATCGCGGCGAAGATCGCCGATCTGAAATCGCGCTAACGCGCGATCGGTCCCTGCGCCGAAGCCGAAGCGGGCAGCGACCCCGGCAGCACGACGACACGCGTGCCGACGCCAACTCTGCTGTACAAATCCTCAATGTCCTCGTTCGTCAGTCGAATGCAGCCTGAGGACACGAACGTTCCGATAGTCGACGGCTGGTTCGTGCCGTGAATGCGGTACAGCGTGTTGCCAAGATACAAAGCGCGCGCGCCCAGCGGGTTTGTCTCGCCGCCGGCCATGAAGCGCGGCAGATAAGGCTGACGCTCGATCATCTCCTTCGGCGGGAACCAGTCCGGCCATTCCTTGACCCGGCTGATGCGCTCGCTGCCCGACCACGTGAAGCCCTCGCGCCCAACGCCGATGCCGTAGCGCAAGGCCTTGCCGTTACCGAGCACCAAATAGAGATAGGTGTTCGGCGTATCGACGATGATCGTGCCGGCAGGCTCCTTGGTTACGTAGCTGACGAGTTGCTTCCGGAACTGCGGCGGCAGCTCCTTGGCCGGCCCCTGCTCCGGCTGATCTTCCGGCGGTAGTCCGGCGACGACCGTGCCCACGCCACGGTCCGGTGCGGCAGCCGTTACGGCGCTCGTTGGACCACGAACCGTGCCGGTCGTATCGGCTGGCGAATTAGCACCACCGACGTCGGCCGGCGGTCGCGAAAACGGCGCGCTCCCGAGCGTCGGCAGCGGCTGCGGTGGCAGGCGGTCGTCGGGAGCAAAGTAGGGTCGACTCGCCGGCGTGTAGGAGGCCTCGGGCGGCGCCTCGCCATCCCCATCGCGATACACTGCGGTTGCTTGGCCATACGAACCGCGAGGTGATGCAGGCTGGACGCCGGAGGGCTGGGCACCGTACGGCTCGCCAGAAGCTTGAGCGCTACCGGGTGGCGGCGGCAGCGGCGCCTGCGTATAGGGCTGCGGAGCAGAAGCGGGATACGGATAAGCCGCCGGCGCCGGCGGATAGTCCGGCGGAGACGGTTGTGGCGGGTAATACTGCGCCGCCGCCCCACCGAGAGAACCGGCAAGGGCAAACGCAACGACGGCAAAGCTGATGCTGGCACGCAAAGGCAAGTCCCCCAGTGAAACCCCGGAAATCTAACGCGGGTCTGCGAAGAAGATGGGGCGGGAAAAAGGCAACAAAGCAGCAAACGCGGGGATAAGATGAATTGCTGCGCATCGCCGCTTATTGCTGCCGGACAGACGTAAACATTTCAGTAATATCCTGCGCTCGCCGCTCAGCGCTTTTTGAGGCGGGTCACGGCCGTTGTAACGTGATATTCATTTATTGAAGTTCGGGGGTGCATGACGGCGGCCAGTGAGAGATCAGGGGAGGCTCAACGTGTTGCGCCATGTCTGCGGTGCTGGTGGGCTTTGCTTTTTGCTGTCGAGTCCTGTCCACGCTCAAAACCAGGCTATCGACGACCTTAAGGGCAAACTGTTCGACGCCCATATGCTGCAAAAGACGTTTGTCGGCGGCTTGAAATTCTGCAACGAACTCGACGGCAAGAATTATTTCTATTTCCAGCCGCGCAATCGCGTTCTCAATCTCGAAGAGTATCATCGATCGCTCGAAAATCTGGCCCGGGAACACGTGTTCAATCCCGAGAAGCGCCGGCCATGGAACGAGAATGACGCCGCTGAGCGCTGGGAGAGCGTCAAGAAGGAGGCGATCCAGAACAAAGAAGACTGCGCGCTGGTAGCGAGCATTCCAGAACTCGAGAAGACACTCCAGGACCTGGAAAAGAAGGCCGAAGCGTCGAAACACTAGTGTGGCGGTTCAGAAGTCCGCATCATTACTGCCGCTGACTCATCATGCGGACTTCTGAACCAAAGCCACACTAGATCAATAAGTTGCTAGTGTCCTTCGATTCCAAAGTTCGCAAGCGGGGCTGCCGCACAATGATGCGAACTTCGGAATCGGGACACTAGGACTGAGACGGTGCCCGCGAGAGCCTCTCTTCCTTCATTGCCGCGATAGCGGACGTGATAGAGAATATCATCGGGATCGACGCGGACGAAACTTCAGGGGCAACAGCATGGATTGGACTGACCGACGGGAGCGGCTTCGCTCCGTCATCGCGGCTGGACGTTGCATTTATCCAGGATCGGTCTTCGACGCGATCTCGGCGCGCATTGCCGAAGATCTCGGTTTCGAGGCCGGCATGTTCGCCGGCTCGATTGCCTCTTTCACGGTGCTGGGCGCGCCCGATATCGTGATGCTTACCCTGACCGAGTTTGCGCAGCAGGCATACCGCATCAATCGCGCCGGCAAATTGCCGCTGCTGGTGGACGCAGATCACGGCTACGGCAACGCCCTCAACGTCAAGCGTACGGTGGAAGAGCTCGAAACCGCGGGCGTCGCAGGCCTCACTATCGAAGATACGCTGCTGCCAACGTCCTACGGCGCGACGTCGCCCATGCTCATTCCGATCGCGGAAGGCGTCGGCAAGATGAAAGCTGCGCTCGCCGGCCGCCAGGACAAACGGCTGGTGATCGTCGGCCGGACCAGCGCCATGGCGATCACCGGGATCGAGGACACCATCGCTCGGCTCAGGGCCTACGAGGAGGCCGGCGTCGATATGCTGTTCATGGCGGGCGTGAAGACGCGCCCGCAACTCGATGCTGTCGCCGCGGCGGTGAAGCTGCCGCTGTTCCTAGGTAGTGCCGGCGCCGAACTCTACGACCTCGACTACCTCAGCGCGCGCAACGTGCGAGTCTGCCTGCAAGGCCACCTGCCGTTTATGGCCGCGGTGAACGCGGTCCATGAGACGCTGAAGGCGCTACGCGACGGCACTGCGCCAGCCAACATCAAGGCGGTCGCCTCGCCCGACCTGATGAAGCAGGTCACGCGCCAGGCAAATTACGCAAAATGGGCGAAGGATTTCCTCAACGCGAGCCTGTCGGGAAGTTGACACCCGAAGGACTTCCTGGGGCTTGATCGGCGCGCTGCCGCGCAACAAATAGCTCTTATCGAGCGTAACCGATTCTTCGCGCCGGCACTCTCGGCGCGAAGCAAAGCGGAGACGTCATCCACACGCGCGGATGACCGATTTCACCGCCGCTTCAATCTCGGCTACAAGAGATTGATCGCGGCCGCCGCTGCGAGCGAAGGAAGCGTCAAATGCCATCGGTAAGCGACTGGAAGGTTCCGGCCTCCGTGCAGCCAAAGCCGGAGGACTACGCTTACGATCTCGAACGGGCCCTCACGTCGGTGGTCGGCCTGCGCGCCACCATACCGGGAGACGCCTACACGGCGGAAACGCTCGGCACCGAGCGGGCCGGCAATGGCGTCTTCATTCGCAACGGCCTCGTCCTGACGATCGGCTACCTCATCACCGAGGCGGAAGCGATCTGGCTCAACCTCAGCGACGGCCGATCCGTGCCCGGCCATGTGATGGGCTACGATCAGGAGACCGGGTTCGGTTTGGTGCAGGCGCTGGCCAAGCTCGACGTGCCCGCACTTGAAATCGGCCAATCGAGCGCTGCATCGGTCGGCGAGCGCGTCGTGGTCGGCGGCGCCGGCGGCCGCCATCACTCGGTCGCCGCTCGGATCGTCGCCAAACAGGAATTCGCCGGATATTGGGAATACGTGCTCGACGAGGCGATCTTTACCGCACCCGCGCATCCGAACTGGGGCGGCACGGCGCTGATCGGACCGGCCGGCAATCTCCTCGGCATCGGCTCGCTGCAGCTTCAGCACGCTGTCGACAAGGGGCAGGCGCAGAACATCAACATGATCGTTCCGATCGATCTATTAAATCCGATCCTCGACGATCTTCTCAAATTCGGCCGGCGCAATGTGCCGCCGCGGCCGTGGCTCGGTCTCTATGCGACCGAAGTCGAGAACAGGCTCGTGGTGGTCGGATTGGCCGACCGTGGTCCGGCCAAGCGCGCCGATCTGCGCACCGGCGACATCGTGCTCTCGGTTGCCGGCAAAGAGGTCCGCGACCTCGCAGGTCTCTTCCGCCGCGTTTGGGCGCAAGGCCAAGCCGGCGTCGAAGTGCCGATTACGATCTACCGCGATGGCGAAACCATGGATGTGCGCGTCAAATCCGGTGAGCGCAATCGCTTCCTCAAGGGGCCGAGCCTGCATTGAACTTCGTCGGTGCGGGCGGGAGCGAAGCAACCCGGCATCACTGCGGCTTGATGCCGGCCTTGCCAAGAACGCTGTGCCATTTCTCGATATCGGCGGCAATGCGCGCGGCGAGAGCCTCGGGCGAACTCGATTCTGCCTCGACCCCCTGCTGCGCCAACTTAGCGATCGTTGCCGGCTCGGCGAGAACGTCTGTTATTGCGCGATTAAGCCGCGCGATGATCGGTTGCGGCGTGCCGGCTGGCGCCGCCACGGCTTGCCACAATATGGCTTCGTATCCCGGGAGCGCTGCCTCGGCGATGGTCGGGACATTGGGCAGCGACCGGCTGCGCTTTGCTCCGGTGACGCCGAGCGCGCGCAGCTTGCCGGCAAGGATCAGCGGCAGCGTCGGCGCAATGGTGCCGAATTGCATCTCGACGCGGCCTTCCATCACGTCGAGCATCGCCTGCGCGGTGGAGCGATAAGGCACCTGGTTGAGTTCCACGCCGGCGCGGACCGACAACAGAATTGAAGCAAGATAGCCCATGCTCGATGTGCCGAACGCGGCGCTGTTGAGGCTGCGCGGCTTCGCTTTCGCCAATGCAATCAGTTCTGCCAAGTTCTTCGCTGGCAGGCCGGGATTGACGGTCAGCACGTACGGCAATGAGCTGGTCAGCGATACCGGCGCGAAGCTCTTGATCGGATCGTAGGACAGTTTCGGCGTCAGCGCCGGGGCCGATGTCTGCGTGCTCGCCGTGATCTGCCCGATCGTGTAGCCGTCCGGCGTTGCGCGCGCCAGAGCATCGACTCCAACTTCGCCGCCGGCACCGGGGCGATTGTCGATGACGAATTGTTGTCCAAGCCGATCGCCGAGCCGCTGCGCGATGATGCGACAGACGATGTCGCCAGCCCCGCCGGGTTGACTCGGCACAATGAAATGCACCGGCCGGTTCGGCCACACATTGCTGGCGTCCTGCGCTTGCACCGCAAAAGCCATTTGCGCCGCAAAAGCCATGGCCAGAAGGAATGTGAATAAGCCCAGCCGGTTCATCATCGAGGAATACTTAGCGCATTTCGAACAGCGCCCGTATACCCTCTCGGTATGTGGGATAGCGCAAGGCGACGCCGAGCACGCGCTTGAGCCTGTCGTTGCGGACGCGGCGGCATTCTTGCCAAAAGCTCAGGGCCATCGGGGACATCGACGGCGCCGCCTCGTCGAATGGCGTCTCCGGCGGCGGATCCACGCCCATGAGTTGCGCCGCAAAGGTGATCGGATCGCTGGGCGGCGTCGGCTCGTCGTCGGTGACGTTGAAGATGCCCGACGCGGCGTTCGCGAAAGCGGCGTCGATCGCCTGCGAGATGTCGCCGACATGAATGCGATTGAAGACTTGACCCGGCTTGACGATGCGGCGGGCGCTGCCGCGCGCGATCTGCACCAGCGCATTCTGACCCGGACCGTAAATGCCGGCGAGCCGCAGGACCGCGACCGGCACGCTGCGGCGTTCTCCGAGCCTCGCCCAGGCCTGCTCGGCTGCCAGCCGTTCACGGCTGCGCGCCGAGCCCGGTTGCGGCACCGTCTGTTCGTCCACCCACTCGCCGCCGCGGTCGCCGTAAACGCCGATGGTCGAAAGATAGACGATCGAGCGCAGAGCGTGCGCCTTGGCGAAAGCGTCGCCGAATGCGTTGAGAACGGGATCGCCATTCTCGTCGGGCGGCACCGAGATCAGGGCAAACCGTGCCTCGCCGATCGCGCTGCGCAATTCCGGAGTTGCGCGCGTGCCGTCAAACACAAGAGCCTTCAATCGTCCCGCCAGGTGGGCATTCAAGACCGCAGCGCGCTCGGCGCCGCGGACGGTGCCGACGATGCGCTCGAATCCATCGCCGAACATGCCGACAAAATGCTCGGCCGAATAGCCGAGGCCGAAACACATGAGCGTGGACATCAATTCCTCATTGCTCGCATGCGGCCGCCCATTCGGCTTGAACGTCTGGATCGGATTCCAGGGAGCGAGACTCGTTGGCGCACCGATCGAGCCGAGCACGATCGAGCCGACCCAGCGCCCAAATCGCGGCGCCGCGGATGAGCGGCGAAGCGTCACCCAATAATCGCTCGGCTTCGACCGCAAGCGCGGCGTCGCCGGAATTGCCGATCGCGATCAGCACATTGCGGAGAAAACGCGCTCGGCCGATCCGCTTGACTGCACTACGCGTGAACAACGCGCGGAAGCCGGCGTCGTCAAGCCGCGCCAGATCCGCAAGCTTCGGGGCGCGCAGCGCATCCCGGGCCTCAAGTTTGGTCTCGCTGCCAGCGCGGGCGAATTTGTTCCACGGACAAACCGCCAGACAATCGTCGCAGCCATAGATTCGATTGCCCATCGGCGCGCGCAAATCGCGCGGGATCGGTCCCTTATGCTCGATGGTGAGATAAGAAATGCAGCGCCGTGCGTCGAGACGATACGGTGCCGGAAAGGCATGAGTTGGACAAACGTCGAGGCAGGCGCGGCAATGACCGCAATGGTCACGCTCGGCTTGGTCGGGCGGCAATTCGAGTGTGGTGAAAATCGCGCCGAGGAACAGCCAGGAGCCGAGAGCACGCGAGACGAGATTGGTGTGCTTGCCCTGCCAGCCGAGGCCGGCCGCCTCAGCGAGCGGCTTCTCCATCACCGCAGCGGTGTCGACAAAAACCTTGATGTCGCCGCCGGCATTGTCGATGAGCCAGCGGCCGATCAGTTTAAGCCGCGGCTTGATCAGGTCGTGATAGTCGTCGCCGCGCGCGTAGATCGATATGGCGCCACACGTGCGCTCTTTCAAAATCGCCAGCGGATCGTCATTCGGTCCGTAGTTGATGCCCAGCAGGACGATCGTGCGCACATCGGGCCACAGCGCGCGCGGATCGCGACGCCGCTCGGCCGTCGTCGCCAGCCATGTCATGTCGCCATGCGCGCCGGTGGCGAGAAATTCGCGCAGCCGATCGCCGGCGTGCGAAATCGCATCCGGCCGGGTCACGCCGATCACGTCGAAGCCCTGCGCGCGGACAGTTTTCGCCAGCTCGGCCTTGAGTGCAGCCGGCGTCAGAAGTCGAGGTTGGCGTAGCTCGGCGATGGCGGCAGGCCGGCCAGAGTCTCGCCGAGCAGCGTTCGGAACGAGGGTCGCGATTTGATCCTCGCGTACCAGGCCTTCGCGGTCTCGTCTTCGTCCCACGGTACATCGCCTAGATAATCGATGACGGATAAGTGCGCCGCCGCCGCCAGATCGGCGTAAGTGAGACTATGGCCCGCGAGCCAATTACGGGTGCGCACCAGCCAACCGATATAGGCCAAATGGTATCTAATATTGCTGCGGGCGGCACGCAGCATATCAGTATCGGGGGAACCGCCGCCATTACCGCTGGGAATGTAACGCTTGTAGACGCGCTCCATCACCAATGGGCCGCTCACCTCCTCGAAAAACTTGTCGTTGAACCAACTCATCAGGCGGCGCACTTCGACGCGTTCGCCGATATCGCTCGGCAAGAGGCGGAGGTTTGCGACCTCCCGGCCATGCGCTTCATCAAGATACTCGGCAATGATGGCCGCGCCTGGAACCGGCGGCGCACCCTCTTCCAAAAGGACCGGGGTCGCTCCTGCGGGATTGAGCGAGAGGAACTCCTTGCGCCGCTCCCATGCACGTTCCTCCACGAGTTGCGGCGTCAGACCCAATTCATCCAGAGCCAATCGGACAAATCGGGAGTGGGGACAGAACGGATGATGAAATAGCGTCAGCATGCCATCGCTTGCAGGTTGGGCGAACCGAACAGGTGAGCTTTATGATTCTGTGACCTTTATGGATCACTAACTGGGCGAATATCGGGGCGAGCGGCGGGGTTCAAATCCAAGGAATTAGGGGTCTTTATAGGCGAACGAACGATCCAGGCAACCTGTGCAAGGCTGGGGCTTTTGCGTTGCCTGAATGACAGCCTTGCGTCACAAGTCTGACGAAACGTTCGCGCAAAGTTCCTTCCCACCCGGCACAAAATGCGGCTTTCCCGCAGCGGAGTTCGCCATGACGTTCGAAGTGATTAGCACCCTGCTACCCGCCGCGGGCCACGCCACCACGCTCGATGTGGTCAAGGCCATTGTCCTCGGCATCGTCGAGGGCCTGACCGAATTCCTGCCGGTGTCCTCGACCGGGCATCTTCTTCTCGTGGGTCATTTTCTGGGCTTCGACGACGAGGATTTCGGCAAGTCGTTCGATGTGCTGATTCAGCTGGGCGCGATTTTGGCTCTGCTGTCGATTTACTCCCTCCGCCTTTGGCACCTCTTCCTCGGCATGTTCACCAATCGCCAAGACCAGCGCTTCATCATCGGCGTGCTGGTGGCTTTCTTTCCCGCGATGGTGATCGGTGCCCTGGCCTACAGCGTGATCAAGAGCGTGCTGTTCAACGTTTGGATCGTCTGTACGATGTTTGTCATCGGCGGCTTCGTGCTGCTTTGGATCGACCGCCTCGACCTCAAGGCGCGCTACCACGATGCCACGAAATTCTCGCTGCCGATGTATCTCGGTATCGGTGTGATTCAATGCCTCTCCATGGTTCCGGGCGTGTCACGGGCCGGCGCAACGATCGTGGGCGCGATGCTTTTCGGCGCCGACAAGCGGGCGGCGACGGAATTCTCTTTTTGGCTGGCAATGCCGACCATGGTCGGCGCGTTCGCGTATGAGGCCTACAAGAGCAGGGCGGAGCTCGTCGGCGGCAATGTGCTGATCATCGCCGTCGGCTTCGCAGTCTCATTCGTGTGCGGCTGGTTCGTGGTCAAGACGCTTCTCGGCTACGTCTCGCGGCACGGTTTTGCGTTGTTCGCCTGGTGGCGAATCATCGTCGGTGCGCTTGGCCTCATTGCGCTCGCGCTAGGCTTCTGAAATCTAAACGGTCCGGGCGTTGAACTGCCCGGTCTTGCGGAAGCGCCACAGGTACGACGGCACCACAGCGGCCATCGATTCCGGCACGATGCCGAGTCCCTCAAGCGTACGGCTGTCGCCCCGCGCGTCATCGGAAACGACGTTGTCGTGTTTCAGCAACTCGACCTGGTCGGGCGTGATCGGCGGCTTCGGCAAGAATTGCAGGAACGCCGCCTGCAGCTTCATGAGCGCGAAAGGCACCGGCACAAGCAGCCGGCGACGCTCGATCGTGGCCAGGATAAATTCCATCACGTCCTTGAACGTGCGCACGTCCGGCCCGCCTAGTTCATAGATGGTGCCCGGCTTGGTGCTGCCATCGACGCCCATGGCGATCGCTTCCGCGACGTCTCCGGCGAAAGCCGGCTGGAAGCGCGTGTGGCCGCCGCCGGGAAGCGGCAGCAAAGGCGAGAGGCAGGCGAGGCCCGCGAAGCGGTTGAAGAAATCATCCTCGGGCCCAAAGATGATCGACGGCCGCATGACGGTTGCGGCCGGCTCGGCGGCCAGCACCCTGCGCTCACCCTCCGCCTTCGACCGCGCATAATGCGAGGGCGAGTTCTCATCGGCCCCTATGGCCGAGACATGAACAAGCCGCGCATCAACAGCTTTTGCGGCGAGCGCCACCGCCTCGGCGCCGTTTGTTTGGACGGCATCAAAACGCTGGCGTCCACGCTCAAACAGAATCCCGACCAGATTGACGACGACATCGGCATCGCGCACCGCGGCGGCGATCGATTGCGGGTAGCGCAGATTGGCCTGCACGGCATGAATTTGACCGACCCGCCCCATCGGCCGCAGGTGGCCGCACAGCTCCGGCCGCCGCACCGCGACGCGGATCCGGTATTGGCGGTTGGCAAGCGCACGCACCACATGGCGGCCGAGAAATCCCGAACCGCCGAACACGGTGACGAGCGTCTCAAGCTTGCTTTTCGCGGACATCAACGGCGGAATACAGGATCGTTTGCGTGCTGTACAGAGGCCACGAGCGACGCCAAAGTCGTTCGATTGACAAGGCCCGGAGCGCTCCGTACCTATCCCCGCACAGCCCAGGTGGCGGAATTGGTAGACGCACTAGTTTCAGGTACTAGCGCCGCGAGGCGTGGAGGTTCGAGTCCTCTCCTGGGCACCACGCCGAGCCCAACCGCAGCGGACGACACCGCATGACCATCCGCCTGCATCGCGGCGATCTGCCGGACCTCTCGCGCTACACGGGTGCGGTGGCGATCGACACCGAGACCATGGGGCTCAGTCTGACCCGCGACCGGCTATGCCTCGTGCAACTTTCGCCCGGCGACGGCTCCGCCGACGTGGTGCAGATTGCCTCGCCGGCCGCCGATGCACCCAATCTAAAACAGCTCCTCGCCGATCCTAGCGTGCTTAAGATATTTCATTTCGCGCGGTTTGATCTCGGCATGCTCTGCAAAACCTTTGGCGTCATGCCGGAGCCGGTTTATTGCACCAAGATCGCGTCGCGCCTGTGCCGCACCTATACGGACAAGCACGGCCTCAAGGACCTCGTGCGCGAAGTCCTCGGCCACGACCTCTCGAAGCAGCAACAACTCTCCGATTGGGGCGCCGGGCAGCTCAGCGACGCTCAGATTTCCTATGCGGCGTCCGACGTGTTTTATCTGCACGCGCTCAAGGAAAGACTTGATGCCATGCTGGCGCGCGAACGCCGTGAAGAATTGGCCGCGGCGTGCTTTCGCTTTCTCCCGGAGCGGGTGCGGCTCGATATCGCGGGCTTCGCCGCCGAGGATATATTCGCCCATTCCTGAGGCAAAATCGGACTATTCTCAGCCAAACTCGTGCTCCGATTCTAACATTCGCATCCCGAGCTTTGGATTTGACATTCGCTTCGCCGATTCGCGGCTGGGGGGTAGCGAATGTCAAATCCGCTCCACTAGGATCACCGGGGCCCCGGTGGCCGCGTCCGGGCCACATTCGCGAGCAACTATCGCGCCGCAGAACCGCTGACATTAAGGTGCTCTGCGAGGCGAATCGGGGGCAACGGTCTGAGGGGGATCCAAGCTTGACCACGGCCTACCCCGCCGACGCCGCGAAAGCAGCCGGGTTCTCGGCAAGTTCCCGCGGCGAAACGGAACGAACGTACCGGGCAGCGCTCCGGCACAGCCGGCTCGTGCGCTGGCTGCGGTTGGGCGTGCCGGCCGGAATCGCTGCCGTCCTCCTCATGGTGGTGGCCGCCGATTATATGCCGCCGGTTGGCGGCATTCGGCTGCCGGGCGACCTCGGCAAGCTGGTGATCAAAGGCACCAAGATCACGATGCAACAGCCGCGGCTGACCGGCTATACCAACGATTTGCGCGCCTATGAGTTCACTGCAAATGCCGCGGCGCAGGACATCACCAAGCCCGATTTAGTGGAGCTTCAACAGCTTCACGCCAAGATGGAGATGGAAGACAAGAGCACCGTGGAAATGACGGCCGCCTCGGGGACTTACAACATGAAGGCGGAAAAGCTGTTTCTTAACGACCATATCGTCCTTGTCTCGTCGACCGGCTACGAGGGTCGACTGAGCGAGGCAGTGGTCGACATGCGTCAAGGCAGCGTGGTTTCGGATAAGCCGGTGTCGGTGAAGATGCTCAACGGCTTCCTCAACGCCAAGCGGCTGGAGGTCGCCGACAAGGGTGCGGTGCTTCGCTTTGACGGGGGCGTTTCGATGACCTTGCACCCGGATAAGGACACAGCCAAAGACACGGCGAAGGCGGACGAACCATGATGCGCCGGTTTTGGCTCCGCGCCGCCATTGCCACATTGGCCATACCGGGCTTTGCCTTCGCACAGGGGCCGCGTCCACCGGCCCCCGGTCCACTTTCAGGTTTCACCCAGGGCAAGGATCAGGATCAACCGGTCCAGATCGAAGCGACGACGCTGGAAGTCCGCGACAAAAGCAAAATGGCGACCTTCTCCGGCAACGTGCAGGTCACGCAAGGCGATACGACAATGAAATGTCAATCGCTGGTCGTGTTCTATGGTCAGGAGATGGGAATAGCCAACAGCAGCCCCGGCCCAAGCCCCGCCAAAACGACGCCGGGCATGCCCCAGGGCGCACAAAACATTCGCCGAATTGAAGCGCGCGGCGGTGTCACCGTCGTCACCAAGGACCAGAACGCGAGTGGCGATATCGGCGTTTACGACCTCAAGACCAAGACCATCACTTTGAGCGGCAATGTCACGGTCACACAGGGCCAGAATGTCATGCACGGCGAGCGCGTCGTGGTCGATATGGCGACCGGCAATGCACGCGTCGAATCCGGCAGCGGACCAAATACAGGTCGCGTCCGGGCGCTGATTCAGCCTAATAAGGGGCAGAATGGCGGCTCCGGCAACTTCATGACAATCGGTCCGGGCCGAGCGAACTGACGAACCCCGCCACGCATCGGCGTGGGAAATCGGCTAGAATTCCCTACCTGAGCCCGCCAATCATCCGCGATTCATAGGCGAAATCTTCGAGACCGGCGTGTTGGATGTTCTTTCATATTTTCGCCGCCGCCGAGCGCCGGCACGCCGGGAGCCGGTCCCCGAGCAAGACGTTATCGATCTCGCCACGATGGGCGGTGAAATCGACGGCACCTATCTCGATATCGTGAGCCTTCCGCCGCCGATCGAGAAAGCCCGCGGCAAGCGCGTACCGCGGCCGAAACGGCCTCCAGAACGCCCCGCCGACCGCCAGCCGGAACGAGGCCCCGACCGCCAGCCGGAACGAGCTCCCGACCGCCAACCGGAACGGCCCACCGACCGACCACCGCCGGACCGCCCTGCTGACCGTCAGCCTGAGCGTCCGCCTGAGCGTCCGCCGACCCTGCAAAATGGTGTTCCCACGACGGCCCGGCCTCGCCGACGCCCAGACGGCAATGGGGCGATGCCGCCCGACCGCAAGGGTCTCCTCTCGGTTCACGGCGTGGAAAAGACCTTCGTCGGCCGCAAGGTGGTCAAGGGCGTCAGCCTCCACGTCCGCAAAGGCGAGGCGGTGGGTCTGCTGGGCCCCAACGGCGCCGGTAAGACGACGGTCTTCTACATGATCACCGGCCTCATCAAGGCCGACAAAGGACGCATCGAACTGGACGGCTTCGATGTCACGTCATTGCCGATGTACCAGCGCGCCCGCCTCGGCATCGGCTACTTGCCCCAGGAGGCCTCCATTTTCCGCGGCCTCAGTGTCGAACAGAACATCAGGGCCGTGCTCGAAGTGGTCGAACCCAACGCCAAACGGCGCGAACACGATCTCGACGCCCTCCTTGAGGAATTCAATATCGCTCGCCTGCGCAAAACGCCGTCGATCGCGCTTTCGGGCGGCGAACGCCGCCGTGTCGAGATCGCCCGCGCGCTCGCCACTCGCCCCAATTACATGCTGCTCGACGAGCCCTTTGCGGGCATCGATCCGATCGCGGTTGGCGACATCCAGTCTTTGGTGCGGCACCTGACCAACCGCGGCATCGGCGTCCTCATCACCGACCACAACGTGCGCGAGACGCTCGGGCTGACCGATCGCGCCTACATCATCTATTCCGGCGAAGTGCTGATGGAGGGCCGCGCTGACGACATCGTCAACAATCCCGACGTCCGCCGGCTCTATCTCGGGGAGGAATTCCGGCTTTAAGCCTGACTCGAAGAGTTTGACTCAATTCGATTGACGGCAGGGCTCCGGAACTGCACTAGTAAGGCCTGGACAAGCAAGAAACGGACCAATTCGGCCCAATTCCTCCATGGCGCTTACACAAAGACTTCAGATCCGGCAGAGCCAAGCCCTCGTCATGACGCCGCAGTTGATGCAGGCGATCAAACTGCTGCAGCTCTCCAATCTCGATCTGGTCGCCTACGTCGAAGCCGAGCTCGAGCGCAATCCCCTGCTCGACCACAGCGTGGAAGACGGCGACGCCCCGCCGGGCGACCCCAACGGCGCGCAACCGCAGGACAAACCCAGAGAGGACGGCGAGGCCTGGAACGGCAGCGAGAACGAGGCCAACCGCGAGGCCGGCGACGATCGGCCGGACAACCGTCTCGACGATGCCTTTCCGGATGACGGCGAGCCGACGCGCCCTCGATTATCCGACTTGCCCGGCGGTTATTCGGAATGGTCCGGAGTGGGCTCAGGTGGCCGCGATGACGGGGACTACAATCTCGAGGCGTTTGTCTCCGCGGAGACGACGCTCGCCGATTGGCTTCGGGAGCAACTCACGCTTGCCATCGTCGACCCGGTCCGGCGCATGATCGGCCAGTACCTCATCGATCTCGTCGATGAGGCCGGCTACGTCAGCGGCGACTTGGCTGCCGCCGCAGAGAGGCTCGGCACCAGCAACGCCGAAATTGAAGCCGTGCTCGGCATCCTCCAAGGCTTCGATCCGCCGGGCGTGTGCGCACGAGATCTCGCCGAATGCCTCGCCATCCAGCTCCGGGAGCACGATCGTTATGATCCGGCGATGCAGGCCTTGATCACGCGGCTCGATCTTCTCGCTCGCCGCGATTTCGCAGCTCTGAAAAAAATCTGCGGCGTCAGCGACGAAGATCTCGCCGATATGATCGCCGAAATCCGCCGCCTCAACCCAAAGCCCGGTCTGGCGTTCGGCTCGGCGATGGTGCAGCCCATCGTGCCGGATGTTTTCGTGCGGCAAGGCCCTGACGGCGGCTGGATCGTCGAACTCAATTCGGACACGCTGCCGAAGGTTCTGGTCAATCAGAGCTATTATGCCGAAGTCTCGGCGACGGCGCGGCGGGATACCGATAAATCGTACCTCGCCGAGCGCCTGCAGAGCGCGACTTGGCTCGTGCGCGCACTCGACCAGCGCGCTCGCACCATCCTCAAGGTCGCCAACGAGATTGTCCGCCAGCAGGACGGATTCTTCGCCCGCGGCGTCGAGCATCTACGCCCGCTCAATCTCAAAACGGTTGCCGAGGCTATTGGCATGCACGAATCGACCGTGTCCCGCGTCACGGCAAACAAATACATGGCGACGAGTCGCGGCATTTTCGAACTCAAATACTTTTTCACGTCGGCCATTGCGGCGTCGCACGGCGGCGAGGCGCATTCAGCCGAGGCCGTGCGCCACCGCATCAAACAACTCATCGATGCCGAGCCCGCCGCCGACGTGCTGTCCGATGACACCATCGTCGAAAAGCTGCGCGAGGCCGGCATCGACATCGCGCGGCGGACGGTTGCGAAATATCGAGAGGCCATGCGCATTCCCTCCTCCGTCCAGCGGCGGCGGGAAAAACAGGCCGCGGCCGCAACCTGATTTTCAAACCGGCGGTCGAGGCCTGCGATCCGCGGCAGAGCGCTGCGTTGACTTGGCGCGCGGCAATACCTAGCTCGAGTATGTCGTCGAATGAATGGCTTTTTTGGAGGTTGCCATGTCATTTCGTATTTCAGGACAAAATCTCGACATCGGCGAGGCGCTGCGCGAGCGCGTCAGCGAACGGATCGCCGAAGCCATGGATAAGTATTTCGACGGAGGTTATTCAGGACACGTGACGCTGGCGCGCGACGGTTTCGGATTCCGCACGGAATGCGCCATTCACCTTGATTCGAAGATCACTTTGCACGCCGAAGGCATGGCGCCCGACGCCTATGCGAGCGCCGATCAGGCGGCGTTGCGAATCGAGAAACGATTGCGCCGTTACCACAGGCGTCTCAAGGAACACCGACCCGAGCGCGATCGTCAGTCGTCCGATGCGGCAAGCTATGTCATTGCCGCGCCCGAGCAGGAGAATGAACTGGAGGTCGACGCGTTCACCCCGGTGATCATCGCCGAGTCCACCACCAAGCTGAAACAGCTATCGGTCAGCGACGCCGTGACGGAACTCGATATGACCGGAACTCCTGTTCTGGTGTTCAGGCACGCCGCACACGGCGGCATTAATGTGGTTTATCGCCGCGCCGATGGACATTTCGGCTGGATCGATCCCAGTGTTGTCGGCCCCCCCAATGCCCATTGACGAGGGTGCGCACGCTCCCTATGGTCCGCCGCCTCGCAGTATGATCCCGGCAAGGTTATCAATTTTGGTAAAGGATCATGCTCGACAAAAGCCAGAACCCAGTTCCGATTCAGACTTCCATCGCAGCCGATAAGGCTCCAGCGTGAGGCTACGGCCCCGCTCCTCTCAGGTCAGTTTCCATGCCGCTTACCGATCTCGTTGCACCGAACGCGATCCTCCCGGCGCTCAAGGTCAACAGCAAGAAGCAGGCCCTGCACGAGCTGGCGGCACGCGCCGCCGTGCTCAGCGGTCAGAACGAGCGTGAGATTTTCGACATCCTGATGCAGCGCGAGAAGCTCGGCTCGACCGCCGTCGGCAACGGCATCGCCATTCCCCACGGCAAGATGGCAAATCTCAACCGGCTGTTTGGATTGTTCGCGCGGCTCGACCGACCGGTCGATTTCGAGGCGCTCGACGGCCAGCCGGTCGATCTGATTTTCTTGCTGCTCGCACCGGAGGGCGCCGGCGCCGATCATCTGAAGGCCTTGGCGCAGGTGGCGCGTCTGCTGCGCGATCCCACTGTCGCGCACAAGCTTCGCGCTTCGCATGACGCCGAGTCGCTTTATGCCGTACTGGCACTGCCGTCGGCGTCCGCCGCGTGAACAGGAGTCAGTCATCAGTCTTCAGTCATCAGAGAGACCGCGTGGCGGCTCGGGCGTTTCGCGCTCGGGCGTTTCGCCTCTGATGACTGATTTCTGTCCCCTGGCCCCTGATCAGTGGACGCTTACTGTTTCGAGCTCTTGGCTCCAGGCGTTGGCGACGGCCGCTTCGCGGCTATCGGTGAGCATGATCGGCGTGCCGTCCGCGGCATGCAGCGCGAAAAGCGTCAGGCCGGGCGCCATCTCGGGCACCTTCAATTGCGGGAACAGCACCGGGACATCCTCGGAGCGGATCGTTTTCACGTAAGCGATACGTCCTTCGCCAAGATCGGCGAGCGCTTCGAGTGAAATGTCTGTCGTTTTATCTGAGCGGTTCATTTCGGGTGACATGGTCCTCGACTCCTCTTGTTTGACCTCGTCGAGTTCCTTCTTGGTTCCGTCAATCGCACTCGTGGATGACAATCGATTTCACGATGCGTTCCGGCTGGGGACGCACAAGATCGATCGACAGCAATCCGTTCTTCAAGTCCGCGCCCAACACTTCCATTCCATCCGCCAGCACGAACGTACGCTGGAACTGGCGCGCGGCGATGCCGCGATGGATGTATTGTCGGCTTTTGTCGTCCTGCTGGCGACCTCTGATAACGAGTTGACTCTCCTCTACGCTGACATCGAGTTGGTCACGGGTGAAACCCGCCACCGCAAGGGTAATGCGCAGCCGATCCGGACTGTTCCCGTCACGGGCAATGCGCTCGATGTTGTAAGGAGGGTAACCGTCGGCAGCCTTCCCGACCCGATCGAGCACACGCTCGATCTCGTCGAAGCCAAGCAGGAAGGGACTCGAAAGCGACGAAACCCTGGACATGGTTTCAAAGTCCTCGTTAAGCGACTTTGCGGGGCCCTTGCGGCACCCCGAAGTCGGGCAGACTCTCATCTGCGGCGACCTCCGGTAATATGGCGAGGCAAGGCCGGCGGTTCAAGAACCGTGCCAATCCAATGATTTGGCCGACATATGGCCGATCGTGCGGCCCGAATTCATCAGCGCCGGATCAGCCCCGAACCTGGGCACTCGCAAGAGGCGCATTGCGCAGCGATACACGCAATCGCTCGGTCGCCGCCAGATCGACCCCAAACGTCGCTTCATCGAGGATGACACCGTAGAGATCCTTGGCCGCCGCAAGCGAGATGTAGCCCTGCTTGGCGTCGGCGGCGACCTCCGCCGCCGGCCGATCGAGTGGCGAACCATAGCCACCACCACCGCCAGAGCGCAGGCGAAACGCGTCGCCGGTCTTGAGCACAGCCACCAGGACTTTGGCGTTTGGGAAGTCGGTCTTCCAACGGCCGTCGATCCGCAATGCAACCTCGTTGCCGGTCGCTTCATGGCCGCCTTCAAGGCCCCACGGCTTGCAATGCGCACGCTCGACCTGGGTGTTGAACGTCATCGGAACGCGGGCACGGACGACGCGCTCGACACCAAGCCCGCCGCGGCGGCGCCCGGCCCCTCCGGAATCCGGAAGCAACGCGTAGCGCTCGACCACAATGGGAAATTTCACCTCGGACTGTTCGCTCGGACCGTTATGCGTGTCACCGTCGTTGATGCAGACGGTCGCGGAGATGCCGTCTTCGTTACGCTTGGCGCCCCAGCCGCCGCCAAGCGGCCCAAAATTCGCGAGGAAAAATTCCGACGTCTTCGTGTTGATGCCATGCAGCGCCGCGATCAGCAGATCGGCGTGATGCCCGGCGATGACTTTGTCGGGGATCACCGGAGCGAGCGCCTTGAAGACCGTGTCGACGATCGTCATCGGATAGGTCATCCACCAGCGCATTGGCGCCGGCCGAACGGCGCTGATGATGCGGCCGGGCGGCACGATCGTCTTGAGGCTGCGGAACGAGCCGTCGTTGATCGGGTAGTCGGTCGGCGAGGTCAGGCACTTGTAGGCGACCTGCGCGCAAGCGTAGCCCGTGGTGATGCCGGAATTGTAGAAGCCACGGACCTGCCGTGAGACTTCGGAAAGGTCGATCGTCACTTCGTCGCCCTTCACCACGACGCGCACGCGAATCGGCACTTTCTTGCCGATATCGATGCCGTCGTCGTCCATATAGGACTCGGCCTCGTAGACGCCGTCCGGAATCGCGCGCGTGCGGGTGCGCGCCATCGCCTCACTGTGATCCATGATCGCTTTGATGGCGCCCAACACGGCGTCGCGCCCATAGCGTTCGACCAGCTCGAGGAAACGCCGCTCGCCCGTCTTCACAGCCGTGATCTGCGCCCGAAGATCGCCCATCGCCCTGCTCGGCAGACGCATGTTCTGCTTGATCACGTCCACCAGCGTTTCGTTGATCTTGCCGCGGTCGTGCAGTTTCAGGATCGGAATTTGCAGGCCTTCGGAAAAAATGTCGGTGGTCATGCCGCCGAGCGTGCCGCCGATGTCGAGCCAATGCGCCATGCAGCAGGAAAAGCCGACCAGCACGCCTTTGTGAAAGATCGGCAGCGTCAGCGTGACGTGATTGAGGTGGCTCCCTGTCAGATACGAATCATTGGTGACGTAGATGTCGCCGGGACGGATATTCTTGCGGCCGAAATGTTTGATCTTCGCTTTCACCGTTTCAGCCATGCCGCGGATGAACATCGGCAGTCCGATACCGATGGAAATCGTCTCGCCTTCCGTAGTGAACAGACCGGTGGTGAAATCGAGCGCCTCGTAGATGATGATGTTGTAGGCGGTGCGCATGAGATTGGTCTTCATTTCCTCGGTCACCGCGATGACGCCGTTGCGCACGATCTCGGTGACGACCGGATCGGCTTTTGCTTTATGCTTGCGCGCAGTCTTCGCCCTCTTGGCCATCGTCAGCGCCCTCCTCCCACCGTGACGACGAGATTGCCGAACGCGTCGACATCCAATGTGTCGCCGGGCATCAGAACCGTCGTGGACGCGTATTCTTCGACGAGCGCCGGGCCTTTGATGCGGTTGCCCGCGAGGAGCGCGGCGCGCCGATAGGTTGGCGTCGCCCGAAAGCGCCCGCCGAAATAGACTTGCCGCTTGCCGCTTAGCGCTGCAGCCGGCGGCGCCTTCTGCCCGCGCGCGATCTTGCGTTGCGGCGGCTTGCGCATCAGTCCGGTGACGGTCGAACGCAGGCTGACGACCTCGGCGCGTTCTTCCGGCGCCGACGTGCCGTAGCGCTGCGCGTGCATGGCGTCGAAATGCCGTTTGATCGCCTTGCGATCGCCGCGGGCAAAGACGCCGAGCGGCAGATCGACCGTCACCGCGTGCTCCTGTCCGACATAGCGCATATCGGCGGCGCGTTTCACGATGATGCGCTGAGGCGCGACCGATGAGCCGGCAATCGCCGCTCGTCCTTCATCCTCCAGAGCCCGATAGGCTTTCTCGATCTCATCGAATGGAGCGTCGTCGAGCGGCGTGAACCACGTGCGCACGTAGTCATAACGCAAGTCGGAGAACAGCATGCCGAAGGCCGAAAAGACGCCCGGCGCGAAGGGAATGACGACCTTGCGCATGCCGATCTCGCGGGCGATCTCGACCGCGTGTAACGGACCTGCTCCGCCGTAAGCGAACAGAACGAAGTCGCCGGCGTCGAAACCGCGCTCGGTGGTGACGCCCTTGACCGCATACGACATCGCGGTGGCGGCAATGCGCAAAATGCCATCGGCGGCTTCGACGGCACTCATGCCGAGCGGCTCGCCGATATTGGCCGTCAGCGCGCGCTCGGCAGCCGCGACATCAAGCGTCATCTCGCCGCCCAAGAACCGCTCGGCGCCGAGCCTACCGAGCACCAGATTGGCATCCGTCACGGTCGGCTCCGTCCCGCCGAGACCGTAGCACGCAGGACCGGGCGAAGCGCCGGCGCTCTGAGGACCAAGCCGCAGCGCGCCGTCGACCACGCGGGCGATGGAACCGCCGCCGGTGCCGACTTCGAAAATGTCCATCATCGCAATTTGCACCGGCAGCGCCTTCTCGTAGCCGCCGATCAGCGCCGCGCCGGTCGTCAGGGCTTCACCGTGATGAATGACGCCGGCTTTGGCTGTCGTGCCGCCCATGTCGAAGGCGATCGCGTTGTCGATCTTGAGCGCGTGGCACAGCGCCTGTGTACCGATGACGCCGGCGGCGGGGCCGGACTCCAGCATGCGCACGCATTGGCTTTGCGCCTGCTCGGCCTCGTACAGGCCGCCGGTCGATTGCACGACCAGAAACGAACCTGAAAATCCCGCGGCGCGCATGTGAGCATCGATCTCGCCGATGTAGCGCCGAACCTTCGGACCCACATAGGCGTTGGACGCGGCCGTCGAACAGCGTTCGAACTCGCGATATTCCTGGGATAATTCATGCGAGGCGGTGACGAACAATTCCGGATGATTTTTCTCCAGGATCGCTTTCGCACGCCTTTCATGATCGGCGTTGGCGTAACAATTCAGAAACAGGATTGCGGCCGCCTCGACGCCGAGTTGTTCAAGACGCTCGCCGAGCGCCACGATCTCGCTGTCGTCGAGCGGCTTGTCGATTTCGCCATCGGCCAGCATGCGCTCGTTCACCTCGAAGCGCAGCGCCCGCTCAATCAGCGGCACGTGTTTCTGGAAAAACAGATTGTAGGCGTCGGGCCGATTGATGCGGCCGATCTCGTAGATGTCGCGAAAGCCTTCGGTGATCACCAGCGCCGCCTTGGCGCCGGTTCGTTCCAGAATCGTATTGATGGCGATGGTCGAGCCGTGCAGGAACAGCGCGGCAGAACGATAATCGCTGCCGGCCTTGGCCACGCCGGCACTGATGCCCTCGACAAGATGAGCGGGCGTCGACAGCACCTTGCCGAAGTTGAGCTGGCCGGTTTTTTCGTCGAATACCGCGATGTCGGTGAAGGTCCCGCCGATGTCCGCCGCGAGTCTCAACCTACCACTGGCTTTGTCGGTGGCCCCATTGTTTAAGCGTCGTGCCATCTGCTGCTCGGAAAAAGGAATTGGGCGGGTGTGAGAACAGGTCGACCTTCAACTGAAACTACCGCCGCCATTTACGTGCGCGATATCGCCCGTCATATAGCTCGCCGCGTCGGAAATCAGGAATTGTGCCACCGCCGCAATTTCCTCCGGACGGCCGATGCGGCCGGCGAGCGTGCGCTCGCCAACGCGGCGGCGCGCATCCTCATCGTAGTGCGCCGTCATCGCGGTATCGGTCGCGCCGGGCGATACGGCATTCACGCGAATGCCGAGCGGCGCAAACGAGCGGGCCAGTGCGCGCGTCAAACCGATGATCGCCGCCTTCGACGCCGCATAAGCAGGCCCGCCACGGCCGTGACCGCCGACGCCACCGACGACAATCACGTTAGAGCTGGTCAGGACGATCGCACCACCGTGAGCCATGCGTTCGGCGGCCGCCTGGGCCATGAGGAACGAACCGGTCACGTTGACCGTCAGGATCCGGGTAAAGTGCTCGGCGCTCAATTCGCGCCACGGTGCCGTCGAATGCGCCGCGGCCATATGGATCAGGCTGGTGAGCGCACCAAATCTTTCCACGGTTTGCGTCGCGGCGCTGTTGCAATCCGCGGCATTGGCGACATCGGCACGTACGGCGAGAAATCGCTCGGAATGCTGCTGCAGCTCCTCCATGGGGATCGGCTGGAGATCCGCACCGCAGACGTTGTGGCCGTCAGCCAATAGCCCTTTGACACAGGCAAAGCCGATGCCGCTCGCGGCGCCGGTCACGATCACGGTCTTTGGCTGACTGATCCCCGCCATATAAAACCTCGGCTATGCGTCGAGCACGACGTATTCGTCTTCGACACTGACAGGAAACGTCTCCGCCACATAGGGACCCTCGACCAGCGCCGAGCCGGGCGCAACCGCGACGGCGAATTGGCGCGCCCGCACGCGTATCGGATCGCACCACGACTTGCCGGTGCGGACGTCGAACTCCCAGCCGTGCCACGGACAGCGAATAATCTCTCCGCGGCGCGAGTAGCGGTATTCGCCGGGTTCGCTCGCCTCGACCAATCCGGTCAGCGTGCCCTCACAAAGACCGCCGCCCTGGTGCGGGCAGCGATTGGCCAGCGCGAAGAACTCGCCCTTGATGTTGAAGACGACGATCTTACGGCCTTTGATGTCGACGAGCTTGCGCGTGCCGGCCGGAAATTCACGCAGCGGAGCTATGACGTGTTTCGCCATGCGCGCAGCCTACGCAGCGGCCTTGGCGAGGCGGCCGTAAGTCGCCAGCGCGTTGTCGCGCCGGATCCGGCCATGCAGCTTTTCCGGAATCCCCGCCGGCATGATGTCGTCGCCGTCGAACTGCCAGTGCGGATAATCTGAAGAGAACAGCAGCATCTCGTCGGACTGCATATGATCGATGAGGCGTGCCACGGCGGACGGATCATCCGGACCATCGAACGGCTGAATGGTCAGCCGTACGTGCTCGCGGACGATCTCGACTGGCGACCGATCCACCCACGGCACTTCGAGCCGCACGCCGCGCCAGAATTTCGACAGCCGCCACAGGAACGCCGGAAGCCAGGTGACGCCGGATTCCAGAAGCACGACTTTGAGCTTGGGGAATTTGGCAAAAACGCCTTCGCAGACCAGGCTTCCGACTTGCGCCTGAAAGCCTTGCGACTGAGCGCAATAATCCTCGACGTAGTAGGAGGGCCATCCGAGCGACGTCACCGGATGCCGATAGCTCGATCCGGCATGAATTCCGAGCGGCAAGCCGTGGCGCTCGGCCGCCGCATAGACCGGCCAATACTGGCGGCGCCCAAGCGGGGCTTCGCCCATGGCGAGAACGAGCACTTGGATGAAGCGCGGGTCCTTGGCGCAGCGCTCAATCTCGTCAACCGCGAGTTCGGTATTCTGCATCGGCACAACGATCGAAGCGCGCAGCCGCGGATCGCGATCGAGCCATTCCTTGGCAACCCAGTCGTTGACCGCCTTGGCGAACGCCGCGGCCATGTCCTCGCTGAACAGGAGTTGGACGCCGTAGAGACAATTGCAAATCGCGACGTCGATATCCCAGCGGTCGAGCGCATGCGTGCGCAGCATGTCGAGCGTATTTGGCGGCTCGCCAGCCTCGCCGCGCCAGTCCGGCCGCGACGTGAGCGGCGCATTCGGTGGATAGCTGATCGAATCCAGCGAATTGAGGCCGCGGTCGATCACGCTGTCGCGCCAGTATTCATCGAGATGGGGCAGCAAGGCTTTCATGCCCGGCACGTTGACGTGCACATCGCAATCGATTGTCGCGCCGGACGCAGTCACGTTATTTTCCTCCCGCGGATCTCTGACGAGTAAGAATTATTATCGGCGACGCGAGGCCGCTATGGCAACTGCAGCGGCCCCGGCAAGGCGAGTTCGGCTCGCGCAACAAGCTCCAATTCGTGCCGCCGTATGAATCCAGCCGCAATGATCAGCGCGATTACGGTAGCGATGCCCAAAACGATGACCATCGAGCCGGCCAACCGCTCGACCTGACGCCCAAGCGAATAGCCCGCCAATCCAAAAAACGTCGCCCAGAGCAGTGCGCTGGCGACACTGGCGGCAACGAAATGCCGCCAGGGCATGCGATTGGCTCCCGCAAGAATGCCCGCGAGTGTGCGCAAGATCGGGATGAACTGCGCGATGAGGATGATCTTGCCGCCGTGCCGCATGAACAGATACTGCCCGAGCTTGATCCGCCTTTCGGTGATTCCGACATAGCCGCCGTAGCGCAGTAACAGCCAGTAGCCGAACTGACGGCCGATCAGATAGCCGATCATGCGACCGCCGATCGCCGCAGTTGCGGCGGTCAGAATGACCGAGAGGATGCTGAGTTCGTGCTTGGTTCCCGCGATCACCGACGCAACAATGAGCGCTGTCTCGCCGGGCACCGGAATGCCGACACTTTCCGAGCCGACGACGGCCGCGACTACGATCAAACCGTAGGCATGGATGAGATGCGAAATGGATGGCATGGGAACTTTGGGTCAGACCATCGATCACTTATACTTATTTGGGGTCAAATGCGAACTTCTTGACATTATAGCTGCGATACCCACCGAAACGGCATGTGCATGCCTGCAAGGCTGACGGCGTCGTTACTGCGTTACCCGCTCGATCGGCAACTTAGACGCGTGTCGGCTTCAATGCGTGAATGAACAGAACACATGTATACGGATTTGCGCGAATTCATCGGACTCGTCGACAAGCTCGGAGCGTTGCGGCGGATTGAAGGCGCCGATCCCCGTTTCGAGATCGGCGGCATCACCGAGGTCGCCGCCGGCCGTGCGGAATGCCCGGCATTGCTGTTCGATGGCATCAAAGGCCACGCGCGCGGCTTTCGCATTTTCACCAACGCCACGACCAATGTGCAACGCGCAGCCTTGGCGCTTGGGCTTGATCCATCGCTGCGGCCACTCGACGCGCTCAAGGCCTGGATGGAGAAACGCAAGACGTTACGGCCGCATCCGCCTGTCGCCGTGAACGCCGCTGCCTTCCTGGAAAACTCACTCATCGGCCCCGACGTGAACGTCGGCCGATTTCCGGCACCGGTCTGGCATCGGCAGGATGGCGGTCCGTTCATCGGCGCCGGCTCGCTCGTCATCATGCGCGACCCGGACAGCGGCTGGATCAATGCCTCGATCTACCGCATCCAGGTGCATGGACCGAACAAGGTCACGGTGCAATTCGATCATGGTGGCCGGCACGGCGCCATCATCGCCAAGAAACATTGGGATCGCGGCCAGAGCTGTCCGCTCGCCATCGTTCACGGCATCGATCCGGCGCTGTTCATCGCCGGGTTTGAATATCTGCCGGACGGCCGCTCCGAATATGAGTTCGCCGGCTCGATCAAGGACGCGCCGATCGAAGTGTATGCCGGACCGCAGACCGGGCTGCCGCTTCCGGCGCGCGCGGAGATTGTTTTCGAAGGTGCGCTGTTGCCGATGAGCAAGACAACGCTGCCGGAAGGGCCGTTCGGTGAGTTCACCGGCTATTATGCTGCGGCAGCGCGGCCCGGACCGGTGATGGACGTGACTGCCATCCATTATCGCAACGATCCGATCCTGCTCGGCTCGCCGCCGATGAAACCGCCGCGCTTTCATTTCGGACTGCCGTTCCGTGCCGCGACGATCTGGAGCAACCTTGAAGCCGCCGGCATCACCGACGTCGTTGGCGCCTGGCAGCATGTCTCGCAGCTCATGACGGTCGTCGCACTGCGGCAGCGCTACGACGGTCATGCCAAACGCGCCGGTCTGATTGCGGCAGCGCACAGCTACATGGCGCGCATCGTCGTGGTGGTCGATGACGACGTCGATCCATCCAACCTCGCCGACGTGATGTGGGCCATCACGACGCGCTGCGAACCCGCCGAAGGCATCGATATCGTCCGCAACGCCTGGAGCTCGGCGCTCGATCCGCGCATTCCGCCCGACGAGAAAGACCGCGGCGTCACCTCGCACTCGAAGGCGATCATCGACGCCTGCCGGCCGTTTTCCTGGATCGACAAGTTCCCGGCGCCCTCGGCGCTGTCGGCCGAGGAGGCGAGGGACATCGAAGAGAAGTGGGGGAGCATCTTGTCCGCCGGCGGGGAATGATACACGACAGGATATATCAAGGCATTCGGACTTGCTTGCGCGGGCGCCCACTTTAAAACGGGCGCTGCCTTAAAGCTGCCGAAGGGACTTGGGACTCAAATGATACCCGGAATCGGTCAAGCCCGACCCGACTACGCCACGCTTCTGGTGACCAATTGAAGAGCTGGGGCCCATGGCCGGAGACACTCCTTCCGTAGAGCCTTTGGCAATTGCAACTCTCATCACATGCCGGTGCCGCGAACTCGGCCTAAGCAAACCACGATTGGTTCGGTCGGCTGGCTATGAGAATGAGACCAAAGGACTCCGTCGTCTTCACGCTCTCATCGGCGGCGATCTGGTATCGACGCGGGGCCTGATCCAAGGGTTACCAGCCGCTCTTAAGCTTCCAACTGACGACATTGTGCGAGCGGTCGACGAGACCCGTGAACAAATTAGGGCTAGGGGACCTCGCGCACTCGTACAAGCCAGGGTGGACAGGCCGGTTACCTTGAGGCCCGTAAGGCAGAAAATTGCGGAGCAGAAGCCACGCGGCAGCGACGCTAGGCACCGTCGCTTAATGGCAAGGAGCCGTGAAACGCGTGCGGCCATCCTAGCGGTGATAGCACGAACCGCTCGCCGTCTAAAAGTTCAACAAAGACGTTGTCGCCGGTCGTTGCGCAAATATGCCCGACGAGCCTACAGCTTTTCTCTCGTGAGTTTACTTCGGTCACAGTACGTGGCGCTCCGTGTAAGCAAACGTGTGTTAGCGAGAGCTGATCAATGGTCAGCCTCAATCATCGCGATTTTAGCTATCGCCGCCTTTCTGGGCCTTTATCGAGATACACCAGAGTTGAAAACGAGCGAAATGTATTTGACGTGTGCTGTGGTGATCGGAGGCGCATTAGCATTGATCCTGTCGCTCTCCATCATTCCGGCTCAACGTGCGGCGGAGGCATTTTCAGCAGCAGTCTTACAGCTATACGCACAAGATCGTTGGCTGGTTATTGCGTTTTTAACGCTCGTTACTACCGCCACAGCTTCAGCACTGCTAGGCACCGACTTCATACCGCACGTGTATGCTCGGCTTTTTATCAGTGTTCAGCTTTTGCTGCTCGGAATTTCATTTGACGCGCTACGTATGTTCTACAAGCGCACTCTCGCTCTACTCATTCCCCGAACCGCAATCGAGCTTGTCGCCCGTGAATGCACCAAACTCGTGAACAGAGTTAGTGGAACAGTCGCAAAGCTTGCCCGCATTCAGGCGGTAGCCACTGGCTCCAACTCTTCAACGGCAGCATCACGTGGCCTGCTGCCGGTTTCGTGGACACCGAGATAAGGTGTTTAACGGAACTGGAGAGTGGAGATGCAGAGAAGGAAGTTCAACCGCGAGTTCAAGCTTGAGGCCGTTCGTCTTGTGAAAGAGCGCGGCGTCTCGATCGCGCAGGCAAGCCGGGATTTGGATGTGCACGAGAACGTCCTGCGCAAGTGGGTGAAGGAGTTCAGCTCCGATCCGCAGCAGGCTTTCCCCGGTCATGGGCAGATGAAGCCGGAGCAGCAGGAGATCGACCGGCTGCGCAAGGAAGTCGCGAAGCTGAAGGCGGAGCGCGACATCCTAAAAAAGGCCGCAGCCTACTTCGCGAGGGAAGTGACATGAGGTTCGCTTTCATCGCGAGGCACCGGAACATCTGGCCGGTGGCATGGCTATGCGACGCTCTGGATGTGTCCCGCTCAGGCTTCCATGCCTGGCTTAATCGCAGTCCCAGCGCTCGTTCTCGGCACGACGAGACTTCTCGTTGCCAAGATCGGCCGAAGCTTCAAGAGCAGCGACCGAACCTATGGTGCACGTCGCGTCTGGCACGATGTTCTGGCGGAGGGCCTCTCCTGCGGCCTGCATCGCATCGAGCGGCTCATGCGGGAGAATGGACTACGTGCCCGGCCGCGCCGCCGTCGGTTGCCGAAAGATACTGGCGAGCGCTCGGCAGTGTCGGACAACCTCCTTGACCGCGCCTTCGAGGCGTCGGCACCGAATCAGAAATGGATCGCCGACTTCACCTATATCTGGACCGCCGAAGGATGGCTCTACGTTGCCGCCGTCGTTGATCTATTCTCCAGGCGTGTCGTCGGTTGGGCGATGAAGGCCGAGATGACGGCGCAGCTCGTCACCGACGCGCTCATCATGGCGATCTGGAGGAGAGGCAAGCCCGACAGCCTGCTGCACCACTCCGACCAGGGATCGCAATATACGAGCGAGCAGTTCCAGCGACTGATGGCCGACCATAGCATCACCTGTTCAATGAGCCGGTCTGGCAACGTCTGGGACAATGCTGCGATGGAGAGCTTCTTCTCATCGCTCAAAACCGAGCGGACAGCCCGCAAGGTCTACAGCACGAGGGATGACGCCAGGGCGGATGTGTTCGATTACATCGAGCGCTTTTACAACCCTCGGCGAAGGCACTCGAGGCTCGGCTATCTGAGCCCCGTCGAGTTCGAGGAACAAGCTATGCTAGCTTAACCGCGTGTCCGAAAAACCGGCAGCAGGCCAACGAGCAGTTTTATTTTCTGCACTTCAAGTAGCTGGTCCGCTGCGGTTTTGGATCGGACAGCTCGATGAAATTGCGCACAAGCTTATCGCTCGGCGCGACACCAGTGCTGCAAATGAAATCGTATCCGCGATGGAAATCATTGGCCGACATTATTCCGAAGCGCGACGAGATAGCCTCATACTCCTCCCCGATTTTAGCAATCTTTTAGCTGGGGGCGTGAGTGACGTAAGCGAAGTTCTTGATCCAATTTACGAATACATTCGCCTTATCAGTGAGGACGCGGGAAAGTCCTCGAACGAAGCAGTGGTAAAGCATTGCATACAGATGCTTGCAGGAATGACAACGCACGCTATGACGATGGTTCATTCATCAGAATTGGCTCAGCAGACCGCACCGCTGGCCTTTAGCCCATGCTATTGGCTTGGATTATGCGCAGCGACAGCCGTTAATTTTGATATGAGCGATGCCACATTGGCGGCTGTCGAAGGCTTTCAAGCAATACTCTTGGCGCAATGCAAGGATTTGTACACATCCACAATTAAATCTCAGTCGCTTGAGTCTCTTTCGAAGCTACTAACGGCAGGCTACGTGAAGGGAGACCGCGTGTGGGGATTCCCCGCGGTGAGAGCGATGCTGCTCGCAGCGCGCCACGATATCGAGCTGCACGGTTACCGGAATACGCCGACACTTAGAGGGGTCCTCAATTACGCTTGCCTATTCACTCCCATGGAAGTGGCAATGGAGAAGGCCGGAAAACGCGTGATGCAAGTATTTCCACCATATGACCTATCATTCAATTGCACTCCAGCCGCCCTGCTTGAGCTAGTATCGCATCAAATTAAAGTGGACGCCGGACATCAATGGGCAAACCCATTCGATGAGTTCTTGGAAGCGGCGGAGGACATTCGGCATTTCTATCGGCAGCTTTCTGAGATTGATTTCGAAAATACGTTGCTGCGAAAATGGGTCATCGCGTCTTTGATGGCTGCCGCACGCGTCCATTGGGCTTTAATTGTCCAGCCACCCGAAGGCGCCGAGGGCCACATTAATGACGTTGATGAAAGCTTACGTTGGCTAATTTCCTGGGTCCCAGCCTTCTTCCCCGAGCGGGATCAACCTTATGGCCTCCAGGCAACGGACGCGACAAATTCCTTGGCATGTCTCGGCATTAGCCTGCTTGAGCATGATCGAACTGAAGGTGGGCTAGCTTGCGCTTCCGCCATAGCAAGTCTTGCGACCCGAAGCGCTGCAGTACGCCCCGAACCTTATGCGTTAGCGGACCTTCACGAACGACTTGAAATCATGGCTCGCGCTGCTGAGACGCTTGGGCAAGCTCAGGAGGCAGCCACAATCCGCGACATGATTCAAAGGCCAGCCACCGTGGCTGAAGCCGATTGGCCGCATTTCTTGGAGGCGCGCCGGACTCGTTATGGGCAGTTGGATCGCAGTTTGAGAGAGCGACGAAGGCCATATGGAGTTGGAGACGACCCTATCTTCGAACTGCAAAGAATACTGAAGAAAACTGCTCAAAATGACGTCCAATCAGCAGAGAACTCCTAAGATCCAAACCGAATTGAGCCTTCCAAGAAGTGGCATTGCGAGACCGATATGGCTACTCCACCGCGTTCGCCGAGCTCAGGCTGTCGAACAGCGACGAGCGGTAGAGAAATTTCTTGTGCAGGGCGACGTCCTCGGAGGTGCGCCGGAGCTCATCGAGATGCTTGCGGCGGATAGTCTGATCCTTTTCTTCCAGCGACTTTTTGTTCTGGATCGTCTGCGCCTGTACGTAATCGACCTGCGCCTTGCGGCGCTGCCGTGTGTAACGATCGAGTACGCTGTCCTCGGATCGGCCGAACCAGACGTCGGAGAGTTTTTCGGCGAGGTTGACGGCATCATGAATGCCGCCATTCATGCCCATGCCGCCGATCGGGTTGTTGACGTGGGCGCAGTCGCCGGCGAGCAGCACACGGCCCTTGTTGAAGGTCGCCGCAACGCGCTGGTGCACGGCGTAGAGCGCGTAATAGGGGATCTCGTAATCACCGCTCTTTTGGTGAATGCCTTGCAGACGCCGCTGGATGCCCTCCATGCTCAGCGCCTGTTCGTTGGTTTCCGACGCCGGCACCGGAAAGACGCCGCGCCAGATGCCGGGCGGGCCGTAGCCTTTGACCTTGAACAGATTGATCCATTCATCGGGATCGGAAAAATAATTGCGCGTGCAATAGCCTTGTCCGGTCGTGCCGAAATCGAAGCTGGTACCGATCTTGATGAAGCGCTCTTCCCAGGTGAAGCCCTCGAAGTCGATATCGGCTAGGCGGCGCACCGTGCTGCTGCCGCCGTCGGTGCCGATCAGATATTTGGCGCGGAGCGTTTCGGTCTCGCCGTCCGCGTTGATGACCGTCGCCTCGACGGCGTCGCCGGTCTGGGCCAATCCGATAAGCTTGGTGGAGAAGCGCACTTCGCCGAGCCCGCTCGCCTTGATGTGCGGCAGCGCGGCGTGCACCAGCTTGTACTGCTCCCATTGCAGCACATAGGGATAAGGCACTTCGCCCTTCAGCAGGCTGATGTCGAACACGGCGATCAGTTCGCCGGTGGCGCGGTCGCGGAAATGAAACAGCGGCGCCTGCATGCCGCCGGAAGGCTCCTCGGAAAACATCTCTTTTTCGAGGCCGAGATCGATCAGCATTTCGACGGTTGGCGGATGCACCGTCGCGGCGCGCTGGTCTTCGGCGGCGTCCGCCAATTGCTCGATCAGGGTGACCGGAATGCCCTTTTTGACAAGCGCCAGCGTCATCACGGCGCCCACCGGCCCGCAGCCGGATACGATCACGCGGTCTTCGTTCTGTGCCATCGTCAAGCTCATATCTTCGAGATTTCGAATGTCGAGGGGTGGAACAGCTCTTCGGCCGTAACCTTGCGGTCGACCAGACCCTGCTCGTAGGCGTACTGCGTCAACGCCTCGATCTCCGGCATATTTTCCGTAATGCCGTATTTCCAGAAATCCTCACCCATGATCGCGCTCGTTTCATGCGTCTCGGCTTCAAGCCATGGCAGGGTCACCATGAGCGCGTTGACATCCCGTAGATCGATCATCGCCAGCGCCTTGGCCTCGCAAAAGGCCTTGTACACACTCGTTGCCAGCCATGGATACTTCTCTGCAAGCGTTCGCCGGATGCCGACAAGGTGCATGATCGGAAACAGCTTGGTCTTCTTATAATAGGCCTGCTCCGCCTCGCGGGTCTTTGGAAAAAGCCGCGCGATGTGAGGCTCGCCATTGAGGAAGGATGACGGCGCGCGCGCCGTGAACAAGGCGTCGAGTTCACCGTCTTTGAGCATGCCCACCAGCGTCTGGTCGTCGCCGATCGGTTGCAGATCGATACCCTTGATCGGTTTCAGCGGCGTGCGTTCGTGACGGCCCGGCTGTTCCTGACCGCCGCTGCGCCAATGGATTTCCGAAGGCGCCACGCCGTATTCGTGCTGCATCAGACCGCGCATCCAGACCACGGCGGTGATCTGATATTCCGGCAGGCCGATGCGCTTGCCGCGCAAATCCTCGGGCTTTTGAATACCCGCGTCTTTGCGGATGTAGATGCCGGAATGGCGGAAGATCCGCGAGACGAAAGCCGGAATGCCGATATAGGGCGATTGGCCGGCGGCGACGGTGCGGATGTAGCTGGAAAACGAAATCTCCGAGACGTCGAATTCCTGATAGCGGAAGGCGCGAAAGAAGATTTCCTCGGGATACAGCGGCAGGTAGGTGACGGCGCAGCCTTCCACTTTCACGGTTCCGTCCCTGATGGCGCGCGTACGGTCGTAATTGCCGCAGGCGATCGTTATCGGGACTTCGACCATCAAGCCTCCTCTCCGTGCGCCTTCCATCACGCAGCGTCACCGGACAAACACTGACAAACCTCAGTGTCCTTGCGAAGCTAACGGCTTCCGCTCGACCTGTGAAGCGCAGGCACGCATAGCGGCTCCGCCATCGCGGCTTGTTGTTCTTCGCTGCGCGCGATATTTTTACAAGAAAGGAGACCGACGATGATGTCGACCGTAATCGGCGGCGCCATGTTGCCGCATGCGCCTCAGTTCTTCACCATGCCGGATACCGAGGACAAGGCGCTGGTCGCCCACGTGCGCGACGTCGCCGCCGATATCGGCAAGCGGCTGCGAGCGCTCGAGCCCGATCTCTGGATCATTTTCTCCAACGACCACGCCGAGCAGTTCTTTCACAACGCCGCTCCGCCGTTCACCGTCCACGTCGGCGGCGAAGCGACGGGCGAATTCGCCGGACGGAAATTTCACTGGAAGGTGCCGAGCGAGATCGGCTTCGAACTGGTGCGCCAGCTTTACCGGCAGAATTTCGATCCGGCGTTCTCCTCGACCGCCAAGATCGATTACGCCATCGGCATTCCGCTGACGCACCTCGGACACACCGGGCCGGTGTTGCCGATCTACGTCAACGCCTACCTGCCGCCGCAGCCGACCATGGAGCGCTGCTACCAGTTCGGTCAGGCCGTCGCGCGCACGGTGACGGCGCTTGGGCTCAAGACCGTAATCCTGTCGAGCGGCGGCATGTCGCATTTTCCGGGCACTGACCGCTATTCCAATCCGGAGCTGGCCTGGGACAAGCGCGTGCTTGAAAAGCTCGCCGCCGGAAATTTGAAATCGCTGATCGGTTTCGACGAGACCGAACTCGACGACACCGGCAATATCGAGCTGCGCTGCTGGGCTTGTGCCGCAGGCGCCTTGGGCGAACGCAAACCCGATGTCGTCTCGATGGACCCGAGCTGGCATCACAATTACGCGTCGCTGGCCTGGATCGGCGGCGACGCCGAGCAGTCGCGCACCGCGCACTATCCCTCGATCAAGCCGGAACTGGTCGAACTTACATCGGCGCTGCACGGCCTCGCCCACGATGCCGACATGCGGGCGCAATATATGGCGGACGCCGGCGCATTCGCGGACCGGTTTCAACTGCCGCCCGATCAACGCGAGGCGCTGATCAAGCTCGATATGCCGTCAATCGTGAAGATGGGCGCGCATCCGCTCGTTCCGTTCCTCGCGCAACTGCAGATGCAGCGGCTGCGGCCGCGCGCTTGAACGGGCAATTCCACGCTCGTCCCCGCAAACGCGTGGATCAGTCATCAGCCTCTGGATTCCCGCTTGGCGCGGGAATGAGCTGATTGCGGAGAGAACGGCACGATCGAGACCGGCGGTTTGCGGCTCGTCCGCGCCGCCACTTCGAGCATGAGGCCCAGACTCTGGAAATGCTTGCGCACGACGGCGCGCGCGGCGCGCCCATCGCGCTTGCGCAAGGCGCGCAGCAGCGCGCGATGCTGGTCGAGGTGGCGCGGGTCGTAAAAGCTGTTGTGTTTCGGCGAGACGTTCGAGAGCCGCGCGCCCTGGGCCTGATTGAACATCGCAACCAGCAGCGGATTGCGGGCACCGGCAAGGAAAATCCCATGAAAGGTGTCGTGCGCACTCTTGGTCGCGGTCGCGTCCTTGCGCGATATCGCGCCTTCCAGTGCCGCAAGAGCGCCTTCCATGTCGGCGAGTTCGGCGGTTGATAACCGTGCGGCTGCGAGTTCGGCACATTTCTGGGCGATGTGAGACCGCACGTCGTTGGCAATCGGAGCGGCCTCAACGATCACGCTCTCGTCGAACACGCCTTTGCCGCCGTGCGCCGACGCTGTGACGATGACGCGGCGGCCGGCCGCCTTCTCGACATAGCCGAGGCCGTGGAGAACGCGCACCGCCTCACGCACCGAATTGCGGCTGACGCCGAGAAGCTGCGCGAGGCGCGTCTCGGTCGGCAGCGCGTCGCCGGGAGCAAGCCGCTCCGCTTCCATCAGCCGGCAGATTTCCTGGGCCGCCTGGGTAATGACGCTGTCGCGCCGGATCGGGGACGGGTCGTAGGCCATTGTTCAACAATCCTACAGTCGAATAATCATGCAGTCGGCTCATTCGCCCTTGACCGCTGGGCGCAGTCGTAGTTCAAGTGCCGGGCGTTCGACAAGGGCATCCGCAACAGGTTCATCCGCAAAGGTTCGATGGAGCAAGACCGATGAAAAAGCTCGTTCTGGAGACGACGGCGCCGTTTCAAGGGCTGCCGGAACTCGTGGCCTACGACGAAGGCCTGTTCGCGAAGGAAGGGCTTGAGATCGAGTGGGCCGATCGTGAGGTCGGCGTCGAGAAGAAGGTCGAGACCCACGTCACCGACCCCAAGGGGGTCAACCCGTTCGCCAGCCACGGCAAGCTCTTGGAGCAGGGCAAGGCCGACATGTACAACGCCTGCGAATGGGGCAATTACTGCCGCGTCCAGGACACCAACCAGGCCAGCCGCCAGGTCGGCCGCCGCGCCATCGTCGCCTATTCGGCGCTGGTCGTTCGCCCGGACTCTGCCGGTCTACACCCCGCAGCAGCTCGCCAACCGTCTGATCGGCGTGCCGTTCTATTTCGGCACTCATTACATCGCGCTGCACATGCTGGAGGGCTTCGTGCCGCGCGAAATGATCAAGCTCTGCCGGGCTCCGAACGGCTCGCGCTATCGCTACGACGCGATGATGAAGGGCGAGGTCGACGCCACGACGCTCACCGAGCCGCATGTCACGCTGGCGGAGAAAAACGGCTGCCGCATCATCTGCTCGGCTTTCTTCCACGGCACCGAGGTTGCCTCGAACCGGGTCGATGCCGAGACTTATGCGGCGTTCAATCGCGCCGTGCGTGAGGCGGTGCGCCGCATCAACGCCAACAAACACGGCTACATGCATTACTTCATCGACTATTACGCCAAGAAGGACCCGGAAATCGCCGCGCTCAAGGTCGAAGATTTGCGCGACAGCCGTCTCGTCGTCTGCGATCCGGCGCCGATCCCGGCCGACGAGCTGCAGCGCACCTACGACTGGCTCAAGAGCTGGGGCATGCTCGAAGAAACCGCTTCGCCGTTGCAGCTCATCAACGCTCAGGTGCAGAATTACGCGCACCAGGCGGCGGAGTGACTGAATCAATTCCGTCATGCCCGGCCTTGTGCCGGGCATCCACGTCTTTAAGGTTTCACGAAAGCCAAGACGTGGATGGCCGGGTCAAGCCCGGCCATGACGATGTGTGAGGAATACCCCCAATGCGTAACGGCAATGGACATGCCGACGAGATCGCAAAGCTGATCGAGCCAGGCCGCGTGCATCGGCGCGTCTACACCGATCCGGACGTGTTCGAACTCGAAATGGAGCGCATCTTCGGCCGGGCCTGGCTGTTCGTCGGCCATGAAAGCCAGGTGCCCAATCCGGGCGATTTCATCACCACCGAACTCGGCCGCCAGCCGGTCATCATGGTGCGTCACCGTGACGGCTCGGTTCAGGTGCTGCTCAACCGCTGCACCCATCGCGGCGCCAAGGTGGTCAACGAACGGCGCGGCCACGCCCAGCGCCTGACCTGCTGCTACCACGGCTGGGCGTTCGACACCGACGGCAAGCTGATGACGGTGCCGGTGCCGGAAGGTTGCGGCGAAGGTTTCGACAAGGCAGCCTTCGGCCTCGCCCGCGCGCCGCGCGTTGGCGACCTATCGCGGCTTCGTCTACGCCAGCCTTGCGGACAAGGGCACGAGCTTCGAGGACCACATCGGCCCGGTGAAGGGCAACATCGATGATCTGGTCGACCGCGCGCCCGACGGGACGCTCGCGCTCGACGCCGGCATGCATCGCTACGTCTACAACGGCAACTGGAAGCTCCAGGTCGAGAACGTGCTCGACTCCTATCACGTGCCGTTCGGCCATGCCTCGACGGTCAACAAGGACGGCGTGCAATTCGCGCGCCGCGAGGGCGACCAGAAAGGCGCGATCGTCGTCGAGACCGAAAAGAAGCAGACGGCGGCCTCATGGAAGGACCGCAAGAGCTTCATCGCCGGCAACGGCCATGGCTGGACCAGCAATACCTCGCTCGACG
This sequence comes from uncultured Alphaproteobacteria bacterium, assembly GCA_963759705.1. Lineage (GTDB taxonomy): Bacteria > Pseudomonadota > Alphaproteobacteria > Rhizobiales > Xanthobacteraceae > BOG-931. The sequence continues at coordinate 67,301 of CAVXAK010000015.1, read as the reverse complement.
ACGGCAAGCGCTCGAGTCCGGCCTTCGACGAATACAAGAAGGTGCTGGCGGAGAAGGTCGGCGCCGAGCGCGCGCAACAAATCCTCACGCCGCGGCTGCACAACTCGCTCATTTATCCGAACATGTCGATCATGGGATTGAACATCCATGTGCGGGTGATCAAGCCGATCGCGGTCGATCGCACCGAAGTCACGATCTATCCGATCCGCCTCGTCGGCGCGCCGGCGGCGATGAACTTCGGCAATATACGCCTCCTCAATGTCACCCATTCGGCGGCGTCGTTCGTGCAGACCGACGATCTGGAATCGTTCGTCCGCGCCCAGAAAGGCCTGCAAAGCCACATGACCGATTGGGTCGACATCTCGCGCGGGCTCGGCGCCGAGGAGCCGGACCGCGAGATCAACGCCACGCGCGGCCTTGCCACCCACGAAATGGTGGTGCGCGCCCAGTACAAGGCCTGGCTCGGCTACATGCACGAGGCGGCGTGATGGAAGCGGTCAAGCGCAGCGTCGACGCCGATTGCCGGCATCGATCGCGACGCCGATCGAGGATTTTATTGTCCATGAGGCGCGTCTGCTCGACGCGCGACGCTTTCGCGATTGGATGGCGCTGTTCACCGACGATGGCACCTATTGGGTGCCGGCCGTGCCGAACCAGACCAGTCCATTCGATCAGGCGTCGCTGTTCTATGACGACCGCGATCTGATGAAGACGCGGGTCGATCGGCTCGAACATCCGCGCATCCATGTGCAGACGCCGCCGTCGCGGACCGCACACCTCGTCGGCAACATCGTCATCGAGGAAGCCGATACCGGGAAGGGCGAATACGTCGTCGGCTCGACGCTGATCATGGTCGAGTACCGCGACGATGCGCAGCGCGTCTTCGCCGGCCGCCAGCAGCATCGCCTGCGCCGCCACGGCGACAGCTTCCGCATCGCGCAGAAGCGCGTCGATCTGATCAATTGCGACGGCGCCTTCGAGGCGATGGCGGTGCCGATCTAATCACGCGCCCGCTTGCTTCGGCTTCTTGTCATATCGGCCGGCTTTGACGATCTCGGCGACCGTGCCGTCCGGCGCGCGGAATTTCCACGCGCTGCCGTCTTCACGAGAGATTATGGTGCCGCCGCCGGCCTCGATCTGCGCCGCCGTGGCATCGCGGTCGTCGACTTCGATGCCCCAATGGTGGATACACGGGCCCGCACCTGAGAGTTTTGCTTCCTCGACATCTTCGCTGTCGTAGACCATCAGCGCGAGATCGATGTTGCCATCGGTCATGTGCCGCGACACGTGTCCGCGATCGTAACTTGTCTTGGTCTGTTGAAAGCCGAAGACGGTTTCGTAAAACTTGGTCGCTTCTTCGAGGTTGGGCACCTTGAGCGCGATGTGAACGATGCGGGGCATGGGGGTCTCCTTTGTGTTGGACTTTTCGGCCGCAGGCATTCACGCGAATCCAGCGCGGGCCTTATATGAGATTCCCGATTGCCGCGACATCCGCAAAAGCGCAGCAGCTCCATTGCGGCAATGGCGCTCGCCGCGATTTTGGTTTACGGCTATGCGGGGCGGCAAATAAGGGGCTGTACGGAGCGATGAAGGGCAATGCCGCGCCACGGCTCTTTGCCGGCTTGTTGCTGTTTGCCGTTGCGTTCCTGGTCGGCGCTTGCGGTCACAAACGCGACGACAGCGAGATCAATACCTTCCCGGCAAACTACAAAGCCGACATCATTGCCGCCATGCACGCCTATCTCAACGATCCGACGGGAATTCGTGATACCGGCCTCTCCGAACCGGCCCTGAAGCCGGTGGAGAGGAACATGCGTTACGTGGCCTGCCTGCGTTTCAACGGCAAACGGAACGCCACCGAATATGCCGGGGTCAAACAGGTGGCGGCGGTCTTTCTTGCCGGCCGGTTTGACCACTTCGTCGAGCAGTCGCGCGAGTTCGCACGAGTTGTGTGACAACGCGACCTACGCGCCATTTCCCGAACTCGAAAAGCTGCCGCGTTAACCGCGACGGCGGCGATTTTGGCGACTGCGGCGCCACCCATCGAGAGCGCATGTGCGGTACGAAGATCAAATTCCTGCCGCGAATTAAGTTGAACATCGAGTCATTCTCGGCTCTCTCGGAGAGGGGTATCTGGTCTTGGAAGCCAACGGGTTAACGATGAAATTCGCGCGCTTTACGGCGTACTTGGCGACGCTTTGCGCCGTTGTGGCGTGCTCGGCTCAAGCCGCCTCGGCGGCGCCGGCTCTCGCCATCAACAACGTCAATATGCGGCAAGGGCCTGGAACGAATTATCCGATCATCCTCACCATTCCGGGCGGCAGCAACGTCAACGTCGGCGGCTGCAACGGCTCCTGGTGCGCGGTCGCATTCGGCGGACAGAGCGGCTACGCGGTCGCTACCAGCTTCGATATGGGTGGCGGTCCGCCACCGCCCGGTCCCGACGTTCCCATTCCGGTGGCGCCAGGCGCACCGCCGCCCGGTTACGGCGAACCGCCGGTCTATGTTGGGCCGCCCTATTACGGACCTGGACCCTATTACGGCCCTTACCGGGGTTACTACCGCGGCGGATACGACCGTCGCTGGTAGAGCGGATCATGCTCTAAGCTGCCGCCGCTTGATCCACGTCGAGCGGTGCGATCAGCTTGACGCCCTTGAGATACACGCCGCGGCCTGAGCGTCCCTCGCGAATTTCTTTCGGCAGTGGCCGGCTCAACGGATCGCTCAGCCACAGCCGCAACAGGTGGCGCTTGCGCTCCGGCTCAGGCCAATCCTGATATTCGCGCCGCGTATGCAGCGTGACGAAATTGTTGAGGAACTGAATGTCGCCCGGCCGAAAATCCATGTCGGCCGCGCAGGCTTCGACAGTGCTGCGGTAGAGCGCGATCGCCTCCTTCAGCGCGGCCGAGAACGGCGGCACGCCCGGCAAAGCCTGCGCCTTATCGACGGCGGCGCCGAGGCCGATCGCGCTGAAATAGCCGTCGGCGAAACAGAAGATCGGATGCTTGATCCACGGCTGCTCGCCCGGATTCATCTCGCCGCTGCGCGAGCGATAGATATCCTGACAGAGCTCGTTGGCGAGGTCCGGCCGTTCCGCGAGCATCTTGTTGTAAACCGTGACGGAGCTCGCCACGCGGCTGGCGCCGCCGCTCTTCGCCGCATGGAGGCAAAGCAACCCGACATAGTCGCAGGCGTCGGAATGAAAGCGCATCTCGGCGCGAGTCATGTAGCCGCGCGTATTGGAATCCGAATAGTTGCCGCCGAGATCCTTGACGTGGCCGAGGATGTGGCCGTGCTTGTTCTGCGACATGGTCTTGCCCAGATAGGCGCCGAGCCCGAGATAGGCGATCGCCTGCTCCTTCGCGGTTGAACCGGTCGATCGGAAAATTCCGCAGCATGACGAGGCCGCGGCCATCGATCAGTTCACGCCGGACATCCGCCAAGACGTCGGCAAAATCGTGCAACGGAAAATTGTCGCGATTGACGTCTTCGATCGGAACGCCGTGGCGGCGAAATGCGGTGACGCCGGCGGCGAGTTCGTCGGCATCGCGATCGGTGAGGACGTAGCTGAGATCGTCGACGCTGCCCAAGTTTTCCGCCGTCCAGCCTGCCGGATCGACCACCGGCTCCATTGCTGTCGCCGGGACGCGTTTGCTGCGCTGAAAGCTACGGAAATCGGCCATGTGTCTTCCCCGTTCTGTTCTCCGACATTTTCTTCAACGCGGAGCACGGACCCCTATTTGAGCACATCCTCGACCTTCTTCGCCAGATCGGGAGATGCCGCGTAAATCGCATTAACGATTTTTTCCGCCTCGGCGCCGGTCACCAGATCGATCGGCAGGGATTGCCGTTCCGCATCGGCAAGAAACGCTTCGTCGTGCAGTGTCGCCTCGAACGCGGCACGCAAAAGCTGCGCGTGCGGCGGAGGAACCGCCTGCGCGACAATCAGCGGCCGGCCCAATTCCCCCGACGCACTGAGGACGGCGAGCAAGTCCTTCTGCTCCTTGGTGGTGGCAAGATCGGCCACGTAGGGCACGTTTTCCGGCATGTCGGCCGGCCGCTGCGGCGAAAACCGGACCAGCGGATTGATCTTGTGCCCGGCGATCCAATCCTGCGGAATCGAGCTCCACGACGCGCAAGCGCCTTCCAATTCGCCGCGCTCGACCGCCAGCCGCTGCTCGTTGCTGCCGGGATAGCCGGGAATTTGCCGCACCGGTGCATGAAAAATCTTGCGCAGGATGGCGCCGTTGACGTAGGCGTTCGCGCCCTTCGCGGTCGCGCCGATCAGAAACTCCTTGCGCGCCATCAGATCATCCCAGTTTCTGACGCCGGTCGCCGCCCAGGCGTAGCAGATGCGAATGTCGCGCAGCATCGAGCCGATCCACTGGTAGTCCGAGAATTTGATCTTGAAGGTCTCCGGCGCGGCGAAGGATTCCGTGATCAGCCCGGGATCGAACATGGTGATCACCGTGCCGTCCTTCGGCGCGGTGGCGTCGAGATAGCGAACCGCCGTCAGGCTTGCGGCGCCCGGCATGTTCTGGACCAGCAAGGTCGGATTGCCCGGAAGGTGCCGGCCGAAATATCGCGCAAACGTGCGCGCGTACTGATCGTAGCCGCCGCCCGGCGAGTAGCCGACGACGATCGTGACCGTTCTGCCTTTGTAGAAGTCTTCGTCCTGCGCGGCAGCGGAGCCGGCCGCGAACGCCGCGACAATCAACGCGGCAATGATCCGGCGAAAGATGGTGCTCGCACGCATCGTCATGCCTCCGCACGATTGAGATGGACCGCCGCGCCCGAGACGGCAAGGCTGAGCGCAATGATGATGAAAATGCCGCCGACTCCTGTCGCTGTCGCGATCAGGCTGGCGACGAACGGCAGCGCCACCTGGCCGATGCGATTGCCGGTGATGCGCAGCGACATGACGGTGCCCATCGCCGCCGCGGACGCGAGATCGACCACATTGGTAAGGCTCAACGTCGTGGCGATACCAAGTGAAAAGCCCATCAAGGTCATCGCCGCGTACATGGCCGAGAGCGGGATAGGCAAAGCAAGACAGGCAAAGCCGATTCCCGAGCCGACCATGCTGGCAAGCGTCAGCGGCTTGCGGCCGACGGCGCGGATCACGCGCACGTAGCCCATGCGGGAAAAAAGCGAAGCGACAGCGCGCACGGTCAGAAGGCCGCCGATGACGCTCACGTCGATATGCCTGTCGGCGCCAAGCAGCGGCAGATAGATCGTGAGCAGGTCCTGCGACGTGATCGTGATCACGCTGGCGACGAGCACCACCATCAGCCCGCGCTGGCGGATCAAGCGTCCGCAGCGGCACGACCTCTTTGCTTTTGGCGCGCGTCAGATGTTTGGGCGCCGGACGTATGGCGCTCGCGGTCGCGAGCGACGCCAGAGCGATGACGAGACCCATGGCAAAGAGGTGGCCGGTCGGCGGAACCGTGGCCGAGCCGCCCGACCAGGCGATCAGATACGGACCAATGCCCTGTCCAATGGCGCTGGCGACAAGATAATTGCCGAACGCGGAATCGCGGCCGCGCGGTCCAGCGCAGCGGATGCAGAGCATCTGCTGGCTCGCCATCAGGAACAAATGCGAGATGCCGAGCAGGACGGTGAGCAGCAGCAGCGTCGTCGGCGAACGGGCCCAAAGCCAGAAACCGGCCGACGCGAGAACGAGCAGGCTGCAACCGAGCCACGCCGCCTGAGCGTCGTGGCCCCGATCCAGGAAACGGCCGACCCAGACGGCGAGGAAGATCGGCAGGATCGCGAACGCTGCCGAGATGACGCCGAGCCAGATCACCGGAAGATGGAGCTCGATCGCCCGATAGGACGTCGTTACGCGGACCAGCGCAAAGGCGGCCTGGATGATGGCCGAGTTGAGCAGCAGCGGCACGAGCAGCCGGTAGTCGATATCGTTCGTCCGGCCACGGGCGTCGAGCCCGGTGCGCGAGGCCAGCATTATTCTCGCCAGAAAATTCGACACCGCGATCGCGACAACATTCGTGTGAAAGTTGAATTGTCTCTTATCACCGTTTGCACGAGCCGGCACCCTGTTCGCCGGCATCGTCGATGTTGTAAGGTAGCCCAAAATCGCAACGACAAGACTTCGACAGACTTCAGGGAGACGAACCCAATGACAACGGCCGGACCAAAAACACGCAGAACAACAGGCCGGATACCCGCCCGCACCACGATCCTTCCCTTCGCTTTCCTCGCCGGCGCGCTCTTCGGCCTCGTCTCGCTCCAGGCCCTCGCGGCCGAGGATTATCCGAGCCGGCCGGTGACCATCGTGGTGCCGTTCACACCGGGAGGATCGACCGATCTGCTCGGCCGCTATGACGCCGAGGTCCTGCAACGCGATTTGCACCAGAGTTTCGTCGTGGAAAACCGCTCCGGCGCCGGCGGCGTCATCGGCATCGGCTATGTGGCGAAAGCCAATCCGGATGGCTATACGCTGCTGCACGCGCCGACCGCGTTCGGACTCCTGCCCTATCTGATGAAATCCGTTCCGTACGATCCGGTGGCGGATTTCGATCCGATCGTCCAGGTCGGTCTCACCGAATTTGCCCTGGTGGTGTCGCCGTCGCTTAACGTGAAGTCGGTGCAGGACGTGATCGACCTCGCCAAGGCAAAACCGGCAACGCTGACATACGCGTCGGCCGGCATCGGCACCACCCAGCAGCTTTTCGCCGAACTGTTCAAGAGCATGGCGGGCGTCGACATCCGCCAAATTCCGTACAAGGGCACAGCGCCCGGCCTGGTCGACGTCATGAGCGGCGCCGTGTCGATGATGTTCACCGACATCGGCCCGGCGATTTCGCTGGTCAAGGACGGCAAGCTGAAACTGCTCGCGGTCACGTCGCTCGAGCGCAACAAGGATATGCCCGACGTGCCGACCGTCGCCGAAACCGTCAAGGGCTACGAGGCGGTCGGCTGGCAGGGGCTTTTTGCGAAATCGGGCACGCCGAAACCGATCATCGATCAGATCAACAAGGCTCTGGTCGCCGACCTCAAGAAGCCGGAAACGGCAGAACGCTTCAAGGCCTTCGGCGTCATCCCGCGATGGAACACACCGGACGAGTTTCGCGCCTTCGTCAAATCCGAGAGCGCGAAATGGGGAAAGGTCATTCACACCGCCGGGATCGAGCCGCAATGAGCGCGGCCGGCGAACGCTAGACATCGACATCCGGGAACGCACATGCTGCAAAAAGTCGAAAAGCCCATTCGCGAGTTGCCGGAGATCGGCACGTCCACCGACACGCGCGACATCCTCTCGCACGCGACCCAGCAATCGGAACGTTTCGACGATTATTTTCTGGTCGACATCGATGCCCACGTCACCGAGACGCAATTCTGGCCGGAAATTCTCGCGCGCATCGACAACGAAGTGATCCGCCACATGGGCCAGGCCGGACTCGACCGGCCGGTGTCGCGCGCGCTGTCGCTCCTCAACAACGTGCCCGGCATGTCGTACCAGAGTGTCTACGGCCGCATACCACACGAGCAGGCGCGCCTCGAAACCGTTTCGGGAAAGGACTGCCACCCTTGCGTCGAACTGGTGCGGCGCTCCATGGACGCCATGGGACTCGACTATCAGGTGCTGTTCCCGACGCCGATGCTCACCCTCGGCATGCACCCGCAGGACGACGTCGAGGTCGGGCTCGGCGGCGCATTCAACAAATGGATGGTCGAGGAAATCCTGCCGCAGGACCAGCGCATCAAGGGCTTGCTGTACCTGCCGTTCAATACGCCGGAAGCATGCGAGAAGCTCGTTGCGCAATACGCCTCGCATCCGGAGATCATCGGCTACACCATCTGTTCGACGCGCAACAAGCCGGTGCACCACAATTCCTACATGCGGCTCTATGCGATGATCGAGGACAGCGGCAAGCCGCTCGCCTTCCACACCGGCTTCAATTGGAGCGATCCATCGTTTGCTCAGTTGAACCGCTTCCTGTCGATGCATGCGCTGAGCTTTCCGCATTACAATCAAATTCATCTCACCAACTGGATCATCAACGGGCTGCCGGAACGTTTTCCGAAGCTCAAAGTCGTCTGGGTTGAAGCCGGACTTGCCTGGATTCCGTATCTGATGCAGCGCCTCGATCATGAATTCATGATGCGATCGAGCGAAGCGCCGATGCTCAAGCGGCCGCCGAGCGACTACATGCGCGACATGTTCTACACGTCGCAGCCGCTCGAGCGCGCCAACCTCGACTTGCTCGCGGCGACCATGAAGGCGATGAACGCGCCGACCCAGCTTTTGTTTGCGTCGGACTGGCCGCACTGGGATTTCGATCCGCCGAGCTCGATCGCGACGCTGCCGTTCCTCGATGACGAGGCCAAGCGCAACATTCTCGGCCTCAACGCGGCGCGCGTATTCAATCTCGACGTCAAGCGCACGCGCCCCGCGCCGGCCGACGTGCTGGCCGCGCGGGCCGGCGCATGAGACGTCAGTCGAATGTCAGAAGAGCACCAGCAAACGGTTTACCGAGCATCATCCGCTTGTCCCCGCGAAAGCGGGGACCCAGCCGTTCGGCCGTCGACAAGCGAACGCTCCGCCTGGATTCCCGCTGGCGCGGGAATGAGCGGGTCAGTGCATCACACTCATAAAGAATGATCATCATGCGCGAAGTCGTTCTCGGTCCCGTTGCGGATTTTGCCGATCCCGGCCGCAGGGTCGTCGATGTCGACGGCGTCGAGGTCGGCGTGTTCCACGTCAAAGGCCAGTTCACCGCTTACCTGAATCTCTGCCCGCATCAGGGCGGTCCGGTGTGCCAGGGAAAAATCCTGCCGCGCGTCGAAGAGAAAGTCGGCGCCGACCGTCAAAGCCATGGCATGAACTTCTCCAAGACGCAGACCAACATCGTCTGCCCATGGCACGGCTACGAATTCGACATCGCCACCGGCCGCCATCAGGGCAATCCGCGGCTGCGGCTGCGCCCAATCGAGGTGCGCGTCAGCGACGGCGACGTGATCCTCATCGTGCCCGAGAAAAACCAGCGGCAATCGGCGTGATTTTTTCGCCGTCCCGCGGCCGCCGCTCTTCGCGTGAAGAACGCCGATGCAAAGCATCGGCCATCGGTGGGGGCGCTTTCTGATTTTTCCCAACCCGTCTCACCTCGGGGACATAACCCATAGTCATCGTCGCACACGTTTCTCACTTCCCTCTCCCCCGGCGGGAGAGGGTGCTGAGTGAGCATTTGCGAGCGAAGCGGGTGAGGGGGCGTGCGCGACGCGCGGGTGAGTTCCAGCCCCCTCACCCGGCTCCATCTCGCTGCGCTCGATTTCGCCACCCTCTCCCGCAAGGGGAGAGGGAAAGGAAATTCGTTCTCGCGGCGCGTGAGCGTCCGAGTCATGCGACAAGCTTCACGAAAGTCTCCCCCAGAGCATGATCCCGAAAAGTGGCCACCGGTTTTCGGATAGGATCATGCTCAAACAAACAAGGGAGGCGGAGCGCCGACAGGCGCACCATCCGTTGTCCGCGCCACGCAAACGAATGTTGCCACTCGCTCGCGCTTCGGGCGCGGAAGCGCATCCGGCGGGATGCGCTCGCCTCTCGGCGCTCCACCGCGGCTCTCGCCAGAGGGACTGCTCATCCCAAGGCTCAGTCTCAGGCCATGCTTCCTGGGACCTGGCCGGAGCGTTCGGTCGAATACGGCCGCCCCAACCGGGGGGCGGAGACCTCGCGCTGCTCCACGGGTGTTTCCCGCGCCGCGCCTGTCCCAGTCCAGCGAAGCACCTCGCGCGCCGGTCATAGTGCCGGCAGGATGATGCCCGAGCCGCCCGGGAGCCAAGGTGACGAGCCTCGGCCCGCGGGCACCGCACTCGCTCCATCGGTCGGCGTCACCGGTGACGTCCCTCACATGAGCGAGATTCGATGGGCTTATTTGTAACTGAAATGGTGACAAATGTCAAGCTCTGTCGCATCAACAGCGACGAATGCTTCAGACGATCCCTGCGAAACTGCTAGGGTGCGATCCATGACTCGCAAATTGGACCGAATCGGTATAGAACAAAACGTGCACGATCGCTAACCGACAAACATGCGGGAGCGCGAAATGCGTCTAGACAATTGACCGCTGCGAAAATTTCGGTGCCAAAATGAAAATCTATACGCGCATTTGCCAGACTATTGCATTCGCTGCAATTTTCATCGTGTGTATTGCTACGAACTCCTTTGCCCAGCGCGCTATACCGGATGACAATCTTGCCTATCCAGTCCTAATTTCATTAGGGAATGGCACGAGCGGGTCCGGCTTTTACCTTAATTCGAGCGACGCAGTGTATCTCGTCACTGCAAAGCACGTTCTCTTTGAGCCGGATACTCAGCCCGGCGGCGGCGCAGGCCCACCGAAGTTGCGTTCTGGGGAGCCCAATTGCTTTCCTATTCGCGGAATCCATCGGAGGCCGCGCGCAATCTGTTTTCAGTCAATCTGACAATGTTGGAGGCACAGGGCGACATCAAGCATCATACATCTGAAGACGTCGTCATCGTGAAAGTGGGCGCCTTTTTCAGCACTGCTGTTGCGAACGGAGAAGGCCGGCGCATGCTCTCTCCCGCCCCTGGCGTCGCAACCATAGAGGGGAGTCCGAGCGGCATACTCGGTGTAAGCACAGAGGCCATAAAGACTTTTGATCAAGTTCTCACAGCAAACGAAGTTATAGTTTTTGGTTATCCCAGTTCTCTTGGGCTGAAGAACATTCCGCAACTCGATCCTCTTCGACCGCTACTACGAAAAGGAATTGTAGCCGGTCAAAATCCGCAGAAACGATCGATCGTTATCGATTGTCCATCGTATCCAGGCAATAGCGGTGGTCCGGTTCTTGAGATAGATGCCGTAAACGCGTTCCAGAAGCGTTTTAGCGTTATTGGCGTTGTGAGCGAGTTTGTGCCTTTTGCTGAAACGTGGATGAACCTCCAACACAACTATGCAAATACCACGCTTGAGAATTCAGGGTATTCAATCGCAACTCCAATGGACTTCGTCCTGCAGCTGGTCAATTCATACGAACAAACAGGCTCGATAGCGAAATAAGCTCTTTGCCTGAGGTAGACAGTTATCCGTCTCCAAATTCAAGCAAGCAACAAGCCACGACGGCGCTCAGCCCACCACACTATCTTCACTCCTTCTTCGTCTCGACGTGGAAGCGGTGCAGGACGCGATGGAAGATCGGCGCCAGCACGAAGCCCGAGGCGATGACGATGATGAGACCGGAGAAGATCGCGTAGGAACCGGCGAAGATTTTGCCGGCGGTGGTTTTCAGTTCGCCCAGCGGACCCATGCCGGCCAGGATCATCGCCGCGTTCACATAGGCATCGGTGAACGACATGTGCTCGAAGCCGGCATAGCCGGCAATGCCGATAGCCAGACCGACCACCGTCAGGACCAGCCATAACCCGATCGCGATGGTCATGCGGACGGCGAACTTCCGTCGCGGCAAGAGCGGTTGCCCGCGGCGCTCGAACCCGGTCAGGCTGAGATTTCTCAATGGCATGCCGCGTTCTCCACCCGGATGTTTCGATGGATTACCCTTGCCGCGCACTCATTACCTCCCTTCCCGCTCTGGCCCGCAAGGGGGCGGGAGCAGGGAATCGTGGTCGTGGGAAATCGCTGCCGTGGCGAATCTGTCGTGGCAAATGCATCGCGCCCGGATTTGCGCTAGTATCGGGACCGAGGAAGGGAACCCGCCATGCAAGAAAAACACTACGACCGCGCCGCCCAGGATATGGGCAACATCGTTGGCATCGGGCACGTCAACGTCTGCATCAGCGATCAGCACCTGGCGACCCATTATTACGTGACCGGGCTCGGCTACACCCGCGACCCGTTCCTCAACACCGGCGCGGGCAACATGTGGATCAACGTCGGCATGAGCCAGTTTCACTTGCCGATGGGACCGCCGGACAACCTGCGCGGCGTGATCGGGCTGGTCGTGCCGGACCGCGGGCAGTTGCTCGAGCGGCTGACGCGGGTGCGCAAGGCCCTCGAAGGCACCAAATTCGATTTCCGCGAAAGCAATGACGGCGTCGAGACCACCTGCCCGTGGGGCAACCGGATCGACGTGCACACGCCGGACCAAAGCCGCTTCGGCCGCGTGGTGCTCGGCATGCCCTATATCCGCTTCGACGTCCGCCCCGGCACCGCGGACGGCATCGCGCGGTTCTATCGCGAGGTGATCGGCGCGCCGGCCGAGGTGACCGCAAACGGCCACGGCCGCGAAGCCCGCGTCACGGTCGGCGAGAAGCAATATTTTTATTTCCGCGAAACCGATAGGCCGGAAAAGCCCTACGACCGTCACCACGTCCAGATCTACATCGCGGATTTCTCCGGTCCGTATCGGCGGCTGCTCGATCTCGGGCTGATCACGATGGAATCCAACGAATACGAGTACCGCTTCAAGGACGTGATCGATCTCGATACGCGCGAAGTGCTGTTCACCGTCGAGCACGAGACGCGCAGCCAGACCAATCCGATGTACGGCCGGCCGTTGATCAATCGCAATCCGGCGCAGACCAACATGGACTACAAACCGGGACACGACAGCTTATCCTGGGCGATGTGGTGAATGCTCCTGCCATGACCTCCCTTCCCATCGGGCGGAGGGGAATAGCACCGTGAAGGAATACGCATGAGCAAGCGCCGCGCGCTGGTGATCGGCGGCTCGCTTGGCGGACTGATCGTCGCGCATCTGTTGCGCGCGGACGGTTGGGACGCGACCGTGTTCGAGCGCAACGAGCAGGAACTGGCGAGCCGCGGCGTCGGCCTCGGCACGCACCCGCAGCTCATCGCCATCCTCAAACGCGCCGGCATCGCGTTCGACGAAACCATGGGCATCCGCGTGCCCAAGGTCATCTGTCTCGATCGCGCCGGCAAGATCATCGTCGAACAGCCGATGGTGCGCACCATGAGCGGCTGGTCGCGGCTTTATCGCGCCTTGCACGACGCGCTTCCGGCACCGGACTATCAGCTCGGAAAAGCGCTGCGCCGCGTCAGGCAGGACGCCGACGGCGTCACCGCGATCTTCGCCGACGGCACGCGCGAGCGCGGCGACGTCCTGGTCGGCGCCGACGGCATCCGCTCCACGGTGCGTGCGCAATATTGGCCGCTCGCGCAGCCTGCTTACGCCGGCTATGTGGCCTGGCGCGCGGTGCTCGACGAACGGCTCGTGCCGCGCGACATCTGGCAAGAGATTTTCGAGCTCTACACGTTCTGCCTGCCGCCGGGCGAGCAATTGCTCGCTTATCCGGTGCCGGGGCGCGATAACGACACCGCTGTCGGCCGCCGCGGCTACAATATCGTCTGGTATCGGCCGGTCACTCCGCACGATCTCGCCGATCTTTTGACCGACACGGCGGGGCAGCATCACGCCGCCGGCATTCCGCCGCCGCTGATCCGGCCGGACGTGATCGCGCGCGTGAAGGCTGACGCCAGGGCGGTCCTCGCGCCGCAGATCGCCGAGATTTTTGCGCGCACCGAGCCGTTCTTCCAGCCGATCTACGATCTCGAATCGTCCCAGATCGTGTTCGGCCGCGTGGCACTGGCCGGCGACGCGGCGTTCGTCGCGCGCCCCCATGTCGGCGCGGGCGCCACCAAGGCGGCCATCGATGCGGCCAGTCTTGCCGACTCTCTCGGCGGCGACCTCCATGTCGGGCTGGCGCGCTATCAGCGGGCGCAGCTGCCGTTTGGCCGCGCCATGGTCGCGCTCGGCCGCGAAGAGGGCGAATATCTGAGCGCGCAGATCAAACCGAAAGAACAGCGCACCGCCGCGGAACGCCATCGCGACATCAATTCGGTGCTGCACGCCCATGGCACGCGCGGCGATCAGGTCGGCCAGATCGTCACGGCACGCGGCCTTGCGCGTATTTGTGACCCGGTTCGGGCATGACACTTTGCGGCGCTGCTGTATAATTCGCCCAACAACAAGATCGCCTGAACGGGCATCGCACCCGAAAGGGAGAAACTGATGAGCGCCCCCAAGAAAACGCTGGTGATCCGCAACGGCACGCTGATCGACGGATCGGGCAAACCGTCGGCGCGCAACGACGCCATCGTGATCGAAGGCAATCGCATCAAGAGCATCGGCGCGCTGCCGCCCGATATTCAGATCGAGGACCGCAAGGCCGTCGACGTGGTCGACGCCGCCGGCAAGTGGATCATGCCCGGCCTGATCGATGCGCACTGCCACATGTCGTACGGCTATCCGCTGATCAAGGGCGAAGGCAAAGGCAAGGGCACGACGCGCCCGGAATTCTCCACGCTGAAGTCCGCCCGCAGCGCGCAAAAGGTCCTGCGCGCCGGCGTCACCAGCATTTCGGTGCCGGGCGGCACATGGTTCACCGATGTGGGCGTGCGCGACGCGATCCGGCTTGGGCTCATGGAAGGCCCGCGCATGTACGTCGCCGGCCGCATGATCGTGACTTACGGCTGCATCGAGGATGACGAGCCGTCCTGGGAAGGCACGCCCGACCATTCGATCGGCAAGCTCTGCAACACCGCCGACGAGATGGTCACCGAGGTGCGAAGGCAAGGCAAGCACGGCGTCAACTTCATCAAGATGGCGGACAGCCGCTCCGGCGAGTCGCAGATGCTGGCCAAGGAGGAGATCTCCGCCGTGGTCGGCGAGGCCCATCGGCGCAATCTGCGCGTCGCCATCCATTCGCGCGGCGCCGGTTCGACGCGCGCCGCCGCCGAGGCCGGCGTCGACTGGATCGTCCACGCCGATCTCGCCACCGACCGCGACCTCGATGCGGTCGCCAAGGCCGGCATGCCGATCCTGCCGACCGCGACCTTCCTTGCCGTCGTGGTCGAACTCGGCAAGCAGCAGAAGGTCGGCGCCGAACAGGTGCAGCTCGATTTCAACCGCATGGGACGGCATTACGATCTGCTCGGCGAACTGATGCACAAGGCGCGCAAGCTCGGCATCAAGCTTCTGGTCGGCACCGATACCGGCAACAATTCGTTCACGCGGCACGGCGAGCTGCACGCCAAGGAGCTGGAGATTTTCGTCAAGCACGGCGGCTACACGCCGATGGAGGCGATCGTCGCCGCGACGCGCGACAATGCGCTGGCCGTCGGCCTCGACGGTCAGGTCGGCGAAGTGGCCGCCGGCAAGCTCGCCGACGTCATCGTGCTCAACAAGGACCCGATCGCCGACATCACCGTGCTGCAAGACGGCAAGAATCTCGCCTGGATCATCAAGGACGGCAAGATCGTCGATCTCGGTCCGCGCGACGAGATGCTGGTGTTTGCGCAGGCCGCCGAATGACGGTTGCGCCGTCGCCAGCTTCGTTATCGCCGGCGATGGGCGAGATCGCGCGTCTTGCCGTCGAAATCGATGACGTCATGCCTCGGGTCGCGCGTGTCGTCGAGGTTCCGATCGACATTCGGCTCGACGATCTGCATTTCGTGCTGCAGATCGCCATCGGCTGGCAGAACGGCCATCCGTTCGAGTTTCGCATCGGTGACAGCGTGTGGGGCTTACCGGATCGCGATGCCGAGGAGACGATTGCGCCCGCCGAACAGGCAACGCTTTGCGATATTCTCACGCACGGCGACAGCTTCACGTACGACTATGTGTTCGGCGAGGACTGGCAGCACACGGTCAGCCTTCTTGCGCGCGCGCCCGCCGAGCCTGGCGTGCGTTATCCAAGCCTGGTCAGCGCCGAAGGCCGCTGTCCGCCGGCCGACATCGGCGGCCCGGTCGGCTACGAGACTTATCTGCGCAGCATCGCGGATCCCGCGAGCGTCAACCACGAGGACATGCTCGACTTCGATGCGCCGGATTTCGATCCCCACGCGGTCGACGTCGCGACGCTGCGCAAAAACCTGGCGAACCTCGCGCGCTATATCGGCCGCAAGCCGAGCGCCTCGGCCGCATCCTTCGAGGCTCGCTCCGCTCGCACCTCAGGATGACGAGAACAGGCAATAAATCATGCAATTCGGAGTGCAATTTTTTCCCAACTTCGCGCCGAAGGACAAAAGCGCCGAACAGTATTTCGCCGAATGTCTCGCCATCGCCGAGGAGGCCGATACGCTCGGCTTTACGCATGCGCGTTCGGTCGAGCATTATTTCGAACGCTACGGCGGCTATAGCCCGAACCCGATCGTGTTTCTTTCCGCGGTCGCGGCGCGCACGAAAAAGATGCGGCTGGTCACCGGCGCGGTCGTGCCGATCTTCAACAATCCACTCAAGCTCGCCGGCGAGATTGCGATGCTCGACGCCATTTCGGGCGGGCGCTTCGATGTCGGCTTCGCGCGCGCCTTCCTGCCGCACGAATTCCGCCGCTTCCGCATTTCGCCCGACGAGTCGGTGGCGCGCTTTCGCGAAGGACTGGAACAGGTCGAACTCTCTGCTGACGCAGGAGAACGTCACCCATCACGGGCAATTTCATTCCTTCGACAACGTGACGTCGCTGCCCCGGCCGACGCAAAAGCCGCGGCCGAAGTTTTATATCGCTTCGACGCGCACGCCGGACTCGTTCGAGTTCGCCGGGCGCAACGGCTATTCACTGATGTCGATCCCGATCGGCCCGCTCAAGGATTTGCTGGCGATTTACCGCAAGGCTTGGCGCGAGGCCGGGCATCCGGGCGACGGTGAAGTCATGGTCGCCGTCCACATGTTTTGTCACGAGGACGCTCGCCTCGCCCGCGAAATCCCGCGCCGGCAGTTCGAGGACTATTTCGCCGCCTTGTTCGAGTCCGCCGGCGAATGGACGAAAGGCACGTCGTCGAAGGACTACAAGGGCTACGACGTCTCGATCAGCCGGATGAAGAATTTCACGCTGGAAACCCAGATCGAGGCCGGCGGCGCCTGGGTCGGCACGCCCGATGAGGTCAAGGCGATTATCCGCCGCTTCGAAGGCACGATCGGAAAGATCGAACACGCCTCGCTGCAGATCAATTTCGGCACGCTCGACATCGCCGAAGCGCAGCGCTCGATGCGTCTGTTCGCCCGCGAGGTTCTGCCGGCGTTTTCCTAGCCGCCTACGGACACAGCAAAACCGACTACTCGATGTGGGGAGGCAAAGCATGACGTCGCCACGTTTGGGCGGCGCACAGGCCGTCGAGGCGCTCGCGACAAAGCCGATCAGACCCCGAACAGCGACTTCGCGTTGCGGTAGCAGATCTTCTCCTTGTCCGCTTCGGCGATGTCGAGCGAGTGGATCGCCGCGATGCAGTCACGGATATAGGCGCGCCCGCCCTCGGGTCCGAATGGCGCGTCGGACGCGAACAGCACATGATCCGCACCGTAGAACTCCAGGCCGCAGACGAGACCGGCGCGGCCGCCGCATAGCGCGGTATCGCCGTAAAAATCCTTGAAGCAGTCGAGCAACGGCTTGCCGAGACTTTTGAGCACGCCGCTGTAATCCTCGTCCGACGTGCGGCTGCCAAGCGTCGCCCAGCCGGTCTCCATGCGCAAATCGAAAAACGGAATCATTGCGCCGAGATGGTGCGCGAGCACTTTCAGCGTCGGCAGACGCGTCATGACGCCGGAAAAGATCAGCCGCGCCATGGTCGCGCTGGTCTCATAGGGCCAGCCGAAGATGGTCCAGATCTCGTAACGCGAACGCTTCTCGGCGGCGAAGTCGGGAAAATTTGCGGTGCGCGCCGGGTGCAGCAGAATGGGCTTTCCGGCTTTTGCCGCGATTTCGAAAATCGGAAAGAAGCGCGGCTCGTCGAGGCATAGGCCGTCGACATTGGTATGCAGTTGCAGGCCGTTGGCATTGCCGTGAACGAGAATGCGTTCGGCCTCCTTGGCCGCTTCGTCCGGCGCGTTCATCGGCAAGCCGCCGACATAGCCGCAAAATCGGTCGGGATATTTGGCGACGAGTTCGGCGAGACCGTCATTGGCGACGCGGGCGAAGTCCGGCGACTTGTCCGGCCCGACCATGGCGTCGATCGCCGGCAGACCGAGCGACAGCACCTGCGAATAATTCTCGAAGCCATCCATGGTGCGAAAGCGCGCGTCCAGATCGTAAATGGTGCGCACGCCCTGAATGCGCTTGCCGATATCCCTTGTGCCGCCTGTCGTCTCCGACAATTTCGCAAAAATGCCTTGCGGAAAGAAATGACAAAACGAGTCGATGTGCTGCACGCTGATGATCCTCCCTCGCCGCTTTGCCGGCGCGATAGCGAATGTCAAATCCGCTCCACTGGCGTCTTCGTTCCTGACGTTCGCACGACACAGGCCGCGAATCCATCAGCCCCCTTCTGGCGAGCAGCCCCTTCTGGCGCACCTGTGATTTGGTGTAGCTTGGATCGCAGAGGTGCCGGCGGAACGTGCCGACGTTCCGCGATTGCAAAGGCAACACCACAGCCTGCGGCAGGCAACTCATCCGAATACAACTCTGACATTCGCTCTCGGGCCGCTCCCGAGACGACGAAAGCGCGTTGCAATGGACATCATCATGAAACTTCCCCGCCGAAGATTTCTACGTCTGGCAGCCGGCGCCGCTGCGCTGCCGGCATTGCCGCGTCGCGCAGCCGCGCAGGGCTATCCGACGCGGCCGGTCACTCTTGTTGTTCCTTATGCTGCGGGTGGCAACACCGACATCATGGCACGGATGGCCGCCGACTGGCTGACGCAAAAGCTCGGCCAGCCGTTCATCGTCGAAAACCGTGCCGGCGCCGGAGGCGCGATCGCCGCACAGTATGTCGCCTCGCGGCGCCCGACGGTTATATGCTGCTCTTTGGCACGACGGCGCAGACCTCGATCGTGCCGTACATTCAGAAAGTCCGGTACGATGCGCTGAAGGACTTCGTGGCCGTCGGCGTTTATGGAAATTCGTTCTCGATCCTGGCGATTGCCAACACGGTCCCGGCGACCGATCTGAAAACCTTCATCGACTACGTGAAAGCCAATCCCGGGAAAGTAAATTGCGCATCAGGCGGGGTCGGAACCGTGGGCCATCTCGTGGGCGCATCGTTTGCGGCACGCGCGGGCCTCGACATGGTCCATATCCCTTACAAAGGAGGATCGCAGGTTTTGGCCGCCCTCCTGGCCGGAGAGGTGCAGATGTATTTCGGCAATTTGTCGGAGATTTTGCCCTATTACCACACCGATAAGCTGCGGATCCTCGCGGTCGGCACGCCGGCGCGCGTGGCGCAGTTGCCTGACGTGCCGGCAATCGCCGAAGTCTATCCGGGGTTCTCGCTGCCGGCCTGGAACGGCGTTCTGGCGCCGGCAGGAACGCCGAAAGCCATCGTCAGCACGCTCTCGGCGCAGATTCACGACGCCGCCCAGAATCCGCCGACCGCCAAACGATTGCGTGAACTCGGAATCGAGCCGGGCACTGCAACGGCGGACGAGCTCGCAGACATCATCCGCGGCGAACAGACCATCTACGCCGATGCCGTGAGGGCCGCAGGCATTGCGCAGCAGTAGGTTCCGCGATCGGACAATTGGACGCAGACCTCGACCATCGTCCCGTCACCATGGACCGACAACACCTCAATCCGTTACATCTGATCGACGGCGGGGGCGCCTATCGTTTAAGGAACGAGCATGCAGCCTCGGCACGGTCAAAACCTGAAAGTCGTCGCGCCGTGCGTCGTTGTGATCGGCATCATGCTCGGCCTCGTCGCCTATTCGCCGACGCTTTACCGGATGTTCTGCGGGGCGACCGGACTCGGCGGCACGACGCAAAGGGCGTATTCCGATCCGAACGCGATTTCTCAGCAAACCATCCGGGTTGCGTTCGACAGCAACGTCGCGCCGGGTCTGCCGTGGCGGTTTGAACCGGAGCAGCGTGCGGTCACGGTGCATCTCGGCGAGCAAAAACTCGTGTACTTTTCGGCCGAGAATCTCGGCGACGAGCCGATCGTCGGACACGCGACATTCAATGTCACGCCGCAGACTACCGGCATCTATTTCAATAAGATTCAATGCTTCTGTTTCGACGAAGAGCGTCTCGACGCGCATCAGAAGGTCGACATGCCGGTTGTTTTCTTTGTCGACCCCGCTTTCGGAAAGGATCCGGAAATGCGCGGCGTCGAACTCGATCACGCTCGGCTATACGTTTTTCCGTTCGGCAAATCCCCAAAAGGCCAAAGATCTGTCGCGGTTTCTGGCGGACGCGGCACCCGATGCTGCGCATGGCCAGCAGCTTTTCGGCGAGCGATGCACCGCGTGTCACGCGCTCGACAGCAACAAGACAGGTCCGATGCTGGGCGGCGTGGTCGGGCGCAGGGCCGGTTCCGCTCCCGGCTACGCGTATTCAGCGGCGTTGAAGAACGCCGGCCTCGTCTGGTTCACCGACAATCTCGATCGCTGGCTGGCTAATCCTCGGAAATTCGTCCCCGGCGCACGGATGCCGATACGCGTACTCGACGAGACATCTCGCCGTGACATCATTGCCTATCTGCAAAAGGAAAGCCGGGAGCGCAATGACCCGCCCGGCGCGAAAGCCACCGCGCAGAGCGCCGATGCGAGCGGCGCCCTTAAGAGGAAAGGTCCTCTCTGAGTGCCGGCCGATGCAATCAATGCCGAGCGATCATCAGGCAATGACGGCGAGTTGGTGATGTCCCTGCCGGCCAGTCTTTAACAGGCAGCTCGCGCGTTAGTGCGGCGCGCGGCGCGTGAACGCCGTGAGGATGGATGAGTTGCTTTCGACTTGATCATACAAGAGCCTGCCGGCGACAACGATCAGGGTCGCTGCCAGCAACAGCCGCAGCACCGGCTCGGGCACCCGCACGGCAAAATAGCTGCCCAAAATGATGCCAGGCAGGGAACCGGCAAGGAGCGATCCGATGATGTGCCAATCGACCGTTCCAACCATCCAGTGGCCAATTCCGGCGACAAGCGTCAGCGGCACGGCGTGAGCGATATCCGATCCGACAATCCTGGCCATCGGCAGCCGCGGATAAAGGATGATGAGGGCGGTGACACCGACGGCGCCGGCGCCGACCGAAGAAATCGTGACCAGCACGCCGAGCGCGGCGCCGACGATCACCGTTACGATCTCCGTCTTGCGATGATCAAGCGGCGGAAATCGGTCACGGTAGAATTGCACGATGGTGTTGCGAAAAATCAGCACGCCCGCGGTGAGCAGCAGCGCACCGGACAACACCAAAGTGATCAAGTGCCGCGCAGCCTGGCTCTCCGGGCTCATGAGTGACAGGAAGACGAGTGTGAAAGCCGTTGCCGGCACGCTGCCGGTCGCCAGCTTGCGCACGACGGACCATTCGATGCTGCGAGCGAGGCCATGCACCACACTGCCGACCGACTTGGTGGCGGCTGCGTAAAGCAGATCGGTACCGACGGCGGTCTCGGGGTGAACGCCGAACAACAAAATCAACAAGGGCGTCATGAGGGATCCGCCACCGACACCGGTCATACCGACCAGCAGTCCGACCGCGAAACCCGAAAGCGAGTAGCCCGGATCAAACATGCGCAGATCATATCTGATTTTTATCGGTTTGGCTCGCCGACAACGAGGACGAGCGACGAAGGTTCCCCAGGGAACCCGGAAAGATTCGGCCGTCGATTCGCCGTACTTTTGGCGCTACGCGGCGTCTCTGTGGCCGGGAATGCCGTAGACGCGCTCAAAATCGATCTTGGACGCGGGGCCCGGACGCTCGAACAGATAGCCCTGCATCGACGTCACACCAGCCAATCGCAAAATCTTGTACTGCTCGGCGGTTTCGACACCTTCTGCTGTTGTCGCAATATCGATGTTCTGGGCGAGATTCATGACCGCGGAGATGATCGCCGCGCAGTCGCCGCGCTTCGTCATGTTTCGTATGAACGATTTGTCAATCTTGATTTTGTCGAACGGAAACATGGTCAGTTGGCTGAGCGATGAATAACCGGTGCCGAAATCATCAAGCGCGATTCGAATGCCGGCGCTCTTGAATTGTCGGAGCACCGGCAGACATTCCGTCGAGTTCTCGATGAGTGCCGTCTCGGTAATTTCAAGCTCCAAGCGCTCGGGCGGCAGGCCCGAGTGGGTGAGCGCGCACATGACGATATTGCCCAAGTCACACTTTCTGAATTGCACGGGAGACAGATTGACCGCCAGCTTGACCTCCGCCGGCCACTTCGCAGCCTCGGCACACGCGGTATTGAGCACCCACGACCCGATCGGCGCGATCAAACCGGTTTCTTCCGCCAGCGGAATGAACTGATCGGGAGCGATGAGGCCCTTGGTTGGATGCCGCCAGCGGACCAACGCCTCCGCGGCGCAAATTCTTCCCGTCCTGGCGTCGATGATGGGCTGGTAGTGAAGCTCCAACTCATCGTTCTGGATGGCGCGGCGCAATTCGGTTTCGACCTCGCGGCGGGCGCCGGCAGCTTTGGTCATTTCCGTGCTGAAAAAACGGTACCCGCCGCCGCCGGAGGCTTTCGCGCAATAGAGCGCCATGTCGGCCATTTTCAGAAGGTTCTCGGGATCGGTCGCATGCTCGGGGGCCAACGAAATCCCGATGGTCGTACCGATATGAACCTCGTTGCTTTCGATGAGGAACGGCTCGGCAATTATCTCGATGATGCGTTCCGCAAGCGCGCCAGCCGCTTCGCGCTGGTCGGTCTCATTGCCCTGAATGATCACGAATTCATCGCCGCCGAGCCGGGCCAATACATCTGTTTCCCGCAACGCCGACTTGAGCCGGCTCGCCACGTTCTGCAACAGGGCATCCCCGCCGGAATGACCGAGCGTGTCGTTGATATACTTGAATTGATCGAGATCCAGCATGAGCACGGTGAACGTGTGCCCCCATCGGCGTTGACGGGCTGCCGCGTCTTCGATCTTTTGCGCCACGGCCGCTCGGTTGGCGAGACCTGTCAGCGCGTCGTGATGCGCCAGATAGAGGAGCCGGCTGTCGAACTCGCGGCGATCCGTGACGTCCTCGAACACCGCAATCAAATGACTGGGACTACCCTTTTTGTCGCGCACGACCAGCCGGGTGGCCGTGACCGTTCGTACGCCGTTCGTCAGCGTCGGCAGCGCAAATTCCGAGATCAGCGGGCCCTGTTCGGAAGTCAACACCTCCCGGTCGCTGTTGGCGATGCGCTCCGCGCTCTCGCGTGGAAGAAAATCGAAGACAGTTTTGCCGATGAGTTGCTCACGAGCCCATCCGACGAATGTCTCGAACGCACGATTGACGAACTGGAATTGCATCGAATTGGGATCTTTGACGACCACGGGCAGTGGAAGGTTTTCAATGACCGTATCCAAGAACGTTCTGGCATGTTCCAGATTTTTTCGACAGCCAGCCGCGCGTCCAGGCTTCGATTGAGCCTCAACTGGTAGCGAATGCTCGAAATGGCCCCGAACACAAGCAGCACTGTGAGGACAAAGGCGGCCCAAATTGAGATCAGCCGAAGGTGGTTATAGCTTGCAAAGACCTCGTCCTTGGCAAGCCCCACCGTCATAATGACAGGAAGCTCCTCCGACCTGCGGTAAAAGACGAGCCGCTTCACGCCATCGACCGCACCGCCGCCCCACAGAAATCCGTTGGGCGATTTCGCCAAAGCCTGGTGGAGGACCGGCTGCATAACCTGCTTGCCGACAGTGCGCACGACCGTGCCGGCGGATGCGAGGATCAAACCGTTCAAGTTCCGCAGAACCACGTTGGCGCGCGGGCCAATATCGATGGTCTTGTAAAAGTTTCCGATGAAATCGGGATCGACCGCGGCCCCGATGACTCCGGCGAAACTACCGTCGGGATTGCGAAGTCGCCGTGACACGATGATGATGGATTTCCCATTTGAAAATCGGCCTACGATCGGGCCGCTGATGAAGAGGTTGTCATTGTTCGCCGCGCGCAATCGCTGGAAATACTCCCGGTCGCCGAAGTATGCCGTCTTTACAATGTCATCTGACGCAATCAGCGCAGTTGCGTTGCCATATTGATCCGCAACGGCAAATTGGGTGGTCAAATTATCGACCGTGACCGATTGCTTCACCAGAGTTCTAAAATCAAAATGGCTGGGATCTTCTTCGTATTTTCCCCGCAGGAGCAAGAGCGTCCGGTCCACGCTCTTGAGCATGGAGTTGGTGTCATGTTGGAAGAGCCGGACAAGATTGTTGCCCTGCTGGACCGCAGTTTCCAAGGTTCTCTCGCGTTCGGCCAGCAGCACTAATGTGAGAATCGTCCATAAGACAACGATCATCAATACGCAAAGCACAGGCGCCGGCTGCAACGCTGCCCATATCCACTTTCGCTCGGGATGCGATCTCATAAAGCTGAGCTCAGCCAACACGCGCCCATGATTTCGGAACAATGACTTCTCACGCCGAGTGCTCGCGCCCCAGATTTGCACATTTGGATTGTCGTTCGTTCAGGTTGCATTGAGGTTTGAACTCACACAAAAGAAATGCGAAATGCCTAAAATGGCTAATAAGGAATGAAGGTATTCGATACGATTTGAGCTGACTGGTATGTTGGGGGCCGGACGGTCAACCGAAGCCGCCAATCTGAATGAAGCGGGTGAGCCGGTATTAACCTGCTCGCGGGCAAACGATCTCCACCGTGCAGCCGGGCCCCTCCCCGATCGAAAAACGAAAGCCGTGCAATTTAACGATCGCGGCAACCAGGCTCAAGCCGAGACCGAGCCCTTCGGTGCAGCGGCTTTTGTCCGAGCGATAGAAACGCTTCGTTACTGCGTCGCGTTCGAGGTCCGGGATGCCGGGACCGGTATCGCTGACGCGAATGACGCCGTCGCTGCCGCGCCGAAGCACGGCAATGTTAACGCGGCCACCCTTGGGGGTGAATTTCACCGCGTTGTCGACCAGGTTGGTGACGGCTTCGAAGAGAAGGTCGCGATCGCCGTTGACCGCCACCTCGCCGGCGACCTCGACCCGAAGCACGACGCCTTTATCCTCGGCGATCGGATCGTAGAGCTCACCCACTTCGCGGGCCAGAGGCGCAAGCTGGACCTGGCCGAACCCCTCAAGGCGGCGGCCATGTTCGATTTCGGCAATGCGCAATAGTCCGGTGATGATGGTCAACGATTGATCGACACCGGCGATGGCCTGGTCGGCCACCGTCTGAAGCTCCCCGAGCGTCGCGGCACGCTGGCGCCCGCGTTCGAGGCGCACCCGCACGCGGGTGAGCGGCGTACGCAAGTCGTGGGCGATATTGTCGCCGATACCGGCAATCTCGTGAATGAGAGTCTCGATCTCGCCCAGCATGCGATTGACGCTGACGGCCAGTTGATCGAACGGGTCATCGGCGCCGCGGGTCGGCAGCCGCTCACGCAAATCTCCTGCGACGATGCGTTGGATTCTCCGGTTAACCTCCGAAAGCCGAGTTTGCGCCCGCGAACTCAGCGCCCAGCCGATCACGACCGCCAACGCGAACGCCGGCAGCAAACCGAGCGCCAGCGCACGCCGGACAATTTCTGCGAGCTCGCCGATCTCGTCGTTGTTCCGGCCGATCGCAAGAACGTCGCCGTTCGGCAACGGCTCGGTGACGAGCCGCACCTTCTCGGTCTCGCGGCGGCCGCTGTCGATCCGCATGACCGAAGCGTTGCCCGGAATGTCAGGCGTGAGACCGCCTGGCACACTCTCGATATTGCCCGCAATCCGATGGCCGTCGGCCCCGAACAAAGCGGCGATCCTGACACGGTGCGGATCGTCACGCAGCCGATTGCCGATATGCTCGAGCTGCCGCGCGCGAGATTCCGATGCGATGATGTGCAGCTCACCGGTAATCAAATCGTCGAAGTTGCGCGTCATGTAGGCCGACGCCTGCCAATAGACGAAGCCGAACAGCAGCAAGGTACACAAGACAAACGCCCCGGCGACGACGAGCGTCCAGCGAAACGTGGTCGTGCGGATGAAATCAGGCAGGCGCACGGAGGATAAATCCCATGCCACGCACATTGTGAATCATTGCCGGCTCGTCCGGCCCGTCCACCTTGCGGCGCAGACGCCCCATGTGAACGTCGACGAGATTCGTCTGAGGAACGAACTTGTAGTTCCACACCTCTTCCAGCAGCATGGCGCGCGTCAGGGTCTGATCCTTGCGGCGCATCATATATTCGAGCAACCGGAATTCGCGCGGCAAGAGGTCGATCCTGCGATCGCCGCGCTTGGCGGTGCGCTCGATAAGATCAAGCTCGAGCGGCCCGACGCGCAGCACCGTATCGCGGCTTTCGACGGGCCGGCGCAACAGCGCCTCGATCCGGGCAATCAGCTCGGCGGTCGCGAACGGCTTGGTGAGATAATCATCACCGCCGGCACGCAATCCGCGGATCCGATCGTCGACTGCGCTGAGAGCGCTCAAGACCAGAACGGGCGTGCGGACGCCGTCGTGCCGCAACGCTTCGATAATGGTGAGACCGTCCATCCCCGGCAACATGCGATCGACCACGATGACTTCAGCATGCCCCGATCGCGCTTTGTCCAGTCCTTCGATGCCATTATCGGCCCAATCGACGTCGAAATCGCAATCGCGAAGTTCGGCCGTGATCTCGGCCGCCGTCTCCTTGTCGTCCTCGATCAGGAGCAATCTCGGCATCGAATCATTCTGGGCTCAGTCCTGGGCTCAGTCCCGCGCAACGCAGCCTCGTCATCGAGCGGCTGACGCGCTACGAGGTGAGGCATCGCGCCGGAATTATGCTCCCATTTATCATGCAGCGGCCACATGAGATTCCACCCGGGTTCTGTCATCAGATGAGGATGACGGGAAGGCCGATGATCGCCGCGCGCGAAGCACGGACGACGGCATGGCGCGCGGCATCCGTTGGCCAAAGCGTTCGTTGAAGTCGTCGATGAAAACCGCGGGCGCTCTCGTCTTCGCGCCCAGGGGCGCCAATACGTCTGGTCCCTCTATTTTGGCAGTTCGACGCAGGACCGCCTTCTGGACCTTTTCGAAGGCGCGGACTTCGATCTGGCGGACGCGCTCGCGGGACACGCCGAATTCGTCGGCCAGTTCCTCCAGCGTGATCGGATCGTCGGCCAGCCGCCGCGCCTCGAAGATGCGGCGTTCGCGATCGTTGAGCACCGTCAACGCCTCGCCCAGCGCCTTGTGCCGGTTCTCCGACTGCTCGGACTCCGCCAGACGGCTCTCCTGGCTGACGCTGTCGTCGACCAGCCAATCCTGCCACTCCCCGGAATTGCCGTCCTCGCGGATCGGCGCATTCAGCGAGGCGTCGCCGCCAAGCCGCCGGTTCATGTCGATCACGTCCTGCTCGGTGACGCCAAGCCGCTTGGCGATCAGCTTGACCTGATCGGGCCGCATGTCGCCCTCGTCCAGCGCCGAAATCCGGCTCTTGGCCTTGCGCAGGTTGAAGAACAGCTTCTTCTGGTTCGCCGTGGTGCCCATCTTCACCAGCGACCACGAGCGCAGGATGTATTCCTGGATCGCTGCCTTGATCCACCACATCGCATAGGTCGCCAGCCGGAAACCCTTGTCGGGCTCGAAGCGCTTGACCGCCTGCATCAGCCCGACATTGCCTTCGGAGATGACCTCCGAGATCGGCAGCCCGTAGCCGCGATAGCCCATGGCGATCTTGGCCACCAGCCGCAGATGGCTGGTGACCAGCTTGTGCGCGGCGCCGCGATCTTCATGCTCGCGCCAGCGCTTCGCCAGCATGAATTCTTCCTGCGGTTCCAGCATCGGGAACCGCCTGATCTCTTCTAGATACCGGGCCACGCCTGCACTATCGGTGAGAGTAGGAGAAACTGAGGCGCTGACCATGATGACTGTCTCCACTTGTTCGTTAAGCAATCGCACCCTTGTTTGTTTACGAAATAGATATGTGGACGCAGCGGCACCATTAAATTGACTGTTAGAGACGCTAAATTGATTGTTAGAATTGATTGTTCGGCCGTGGCCTGCAGTGAACAGCAAGAGCACTGCGAATTCGCGCACAATCGGCCGCACTAATCGTGCAGGCCTCTCCATGAATTCGAATTTAGTTTTCTGAACGCCAATTTAGTGGTGCGGCCGATCCGGCGGACTATTTCAGGCCTGCAGCCAAGCGCTGTGCACCGCAAAGGTGCAGATCACGCACATCAGGAGAATCCCGTGAAGAAGCTCATGACGATTATTGCTCTCGCCGCCGCCACTGCAGTCACCTCGGCCCCGGCTTTTGCCCAGCCGATGACGAACCGCGCCGCGGCCTATCAGCAGGAACAGACCCAATATTCGACAGGCGGCGACTCGCTCGATTGGGTCTACGATCAAGCCAAAGGCCCCATCGGCGGACGCTAACTGACATGCGGAACGGAACGGCCGTCGATGCCATCGATCTTGGGCAGAAGGTCTTTCCTCGCATCTCCATCGAAAAACGGCCGGCCCCGCTGGGGACCGGCCGTTTCCTTGCGAGGTTGCCGTTGCTGACGCTCACGTATCCAAGGCGTTCGGCGCGTAGAGCTCATCGACCTTGATGAGCCGGGGCGTAAGATCCTGCTCCAGCGAATATTGCGCGATGGTCTCGATCACTTTGCGATTGGCTTTGACGCCATGATGGATGACCGGCGTCTTGGCGTCGCCGGCAAGCAACCCGGTGGCCAGATGATCCTCGACATGGGCGACGCGCTGCGCATTGGCGATCTCGTTGGCACGATTGAAAGCCTTAATGAGATTGAGAACCACCCAAGGCTCCTTTTCCCAGATGTCACGCCTGACGACCGCCTGATGATTGATCGGCACGAGGCCGGTCTTGCGGTAATAGCGGATGCCCTCCGCGATCGGATCAGGAAATAGGAACTTGAAATCGGGATGGCTCGCGAGATCGGCGCGGCTGCGGTCAACCAGATTGCGGTCGACGAGATAATGCAGCACCGCGTCGAGTTCACCGGCGAGCATCATCGCGCCGATGCTTTTGTCGGCGGGAATCTGGCGCACGGTGACGCCGGGCGGCGGCTTGAACCCGGTAGCGCCGCCATGGCTTTTCTCCGGCGTGCGTTCCATCCAGAATTCCATGTCTTTCGGCGCAACACCGAATTCGTGCTGCAGCACGCCGCGCGCCCACAGGGCCGCAGTCTGCTGATATTCCGGCACGCCGACCCGCTTGCCTTTGAGATCGGCGGGCGTTTCGATGCCGGCCTTACGCGCGACCAGGATGCTGGTGTGGAAAAAACGCCGGGTCGTAAAAAGCGGCAGTCCGAGAAAGCGCGTGTCGCCGCGCCCCGTCGCAATCATGAAGGAGGAGCAGGACATTTCCGAAACTGCGAATTCCGAGAAATGAAGCTGCCGCCAGAACAGCTCGGAGGGATGCAGAACTGTCGGGATAAGATCGATGCCTTCGACTTTCACCGTGCCGTCGATGATCGGCCAAGTCCGAGGGTTATTGGTAATCCCGATACTCAATTGTAGATTCATGAATCTCTGCTCTTGGGTTGGGCGTTTCGCAGTGGGTGGTCGCAGATTCGTTCTGCCATTTTTACCTCATCCCAATACATGATGATTGGGATCGCAACCATACCTCCCTGCCGGCCATTCCGCGCAGTTGCACGGCGTATCGATGCATGCTAGTAGTTCTTTGATTCTAACATTCGCAAGACAGCCTGCCGATCCAGGATGCGAATGTTAGAATTGGACCACTAGCATGACGCCCGCAGCAGTCGTACCATGCTTGCCATCATGCGATCATTGGTGCTGGAAGGGGGCCGCGGATGAGCGTTGCTGGACATATCGGCGTCGTAACGATGCTCACCGTCATGGTCGTCGCGCACGCCGCAGACGCAGCAGAGATCCGGGTGTACTCGACCGGCGCACCGTCGGTCGCCGCCAAGACAATTGCCGCACAATTTTCCGCTGAAACTGGACACAGACTGAGATTCACCGTTGCTCAACCGGCGGCCATTCAGAAGCGGCTCGGGGCAGGTGAACACCCGGACGTCGTCATCCTTCCCTCCCGCGTCGTCGCAAAGTTGAACGAGACCAGCCTCTTTCGCACCGACAGTGTCGTCGATCTCGCCCGCGTCGGCATCGGGGTGGTTGTCCGGACCGGCATGCCGCGGCCGGACATCGCGAATGTCGAAGCCATACGAAAACTCCTCACCGAGGTCCCCTCGATCGTATATCCGGACCCGCGCTCGGGAGGCGGTTTCACAGGACGAGCCATCGCGCGCATGATCGATGAGATGGGACTGACAGAAACGGTCAAGCCGAAGCTTACGCTCAAGGCCGCAATCGCTGGCGGCGTCGACCTCGTCGCCAACGGCAAGGCCGCGGTCGGCTTGTTCAACATCAGCGAGATTCTGCCGATCAAGGGCGTGACGCTGGTCGGGCCGCTGCCTGCCGATTTGCAGAACTATATCGTGTTCACAGCCGCAATACCGAACGCCAATGCGGCGCCGGATCCCGCAGCGTCCTTCATCAAGAGCCTTGCCGCTCCGGCGGCGCAGCACGCCTGGCAGGACGCCGGCATGGAGCCGGTCGCGGCGGCGCGATAAGTCCTCTCTCAATCGTCTGCACGCGTTCGCCCTAATAGCGATACGGCGCAACATCCAACAGCGGGAAAGCACTCAAGACATGCGGCGCATTGGCGGGCGCCGCAGCATGCAGGTAGGACTGATTGAGCTTGCCCAGTCCCGTCACGCCGAGAAGGCCGAGCGAGCGCATGACTTCGTCCTCCATCAGTTCGAGCATGCGCACGATGCCGGCTTGCCCGGCCGCCGCAAGCGCGTAGCACTGCATGCGGCCGAGGCCGACCAGATTGGCGCCCATCGCGATCGCTTTGACCACGTCGCTACCGCGATAAAACCCACCGTCGATCACGATCGTGGCGCGGCCGGCGACGGCCTCGGCGACTTCCGGCAGAACATCCATCGTGCCGCGGCCATGGTCGAGCTGCCGGCCGCCGTGGTTGGAGATGTAGATGAGATCGACGCCGTGTTCGAGCGCGATCTTGGCATCCTCCGCGGTGGCGATGCCCTTGATCGCGAGCGGAATCTTGAATTTCCGTTTGATGCGCTCGACCGTGTGCCAATCGAGACCGGCTTGGAATTCTCGTCCGGTCGCGCGACGCCGGCCCGCTGTCGTGTGGCGCTTGGCGATGTCGCGCTCGCGCCGGCTGTAATGCGCGGTGTCGACCGTGAGACAGAACGCGGCGTAGTTCTTGGCGATGGCGAGTTCGACATGGGCGTCGACCCAGGCCTCGTCGCCGCGAACATAGAGTTGAAACATCCGCAACGCGCCGGGCGCTGCCTGCGCGACCTCTTCGAGGCCGGGATCGCAGACCGAACTCAGCATGTGGGCGACGCCGAATTCCTCCGCGGCTTTGACGACCGACGCGGCGCCGGCGGGGTGAAAGCTCTCCAGTGAACCGACCGGACACAGCACGATCGGGAGCCGCAGCTTGCGGCCGAGGAGTTCGGCCGAGGTATCGATCTTGCTCACGTCGCGCAGAACGCGCGGCCGGAATGCGATCGTATCGAGCGCCATGCGGTTTCTGCGCAGCGTCGTCTCGGTTTCGACGCCGCCGACGATGTAGTCCCAATCATTTTGATTGAGATTCTGCCCGCGCCTTGGCGACAAGCTCATGAAGGTTCATGAATGCGCTCGCCGCGGCGGCGTTGCGCTCGGCTGCCGACGCATCGGGATTATTACTGTTCACGTCCGACACCTACTCCTCCCCAACCAAGGCGCGTGTTGAATGTCGCTGCGGCGCCTGGTTCAACACTATCCACCAAGCGCGCAGTTTGCCGCTTCCGGAATCGAACTCGAGTACGTTTCCGTTAGGCCAGGATACAAGCGTCGAGCAAGTCTTGGCAACGCACAGCAGGCCGTCATGAAAGGCGGAGGCCTGCCGTGTCTCGTGCGACGGCCGCATATCGACGCGCTGGTCCGGGATGAATTCGTCGTCGCGGCCGATCTCGCCGGGCATATAAGCGGCTAACTTTTTGCCTAACAGCACATCAGCCGAGCCGATCTGGCGCTGGCGACCGCATGCTTGTCGGCGCGCCCGCGAGAAGCAAGGATCGTTGCCGTCTCGCAGGCATCCTGGCGGTCAGTTGAATGATCCGTTGCTTGTACTTTTCGCCGTCAGCATATGCCGGATCGCCAGATAGCTGAAGGTCATCGCCGAGGCCAGATTGAGACCCGCCTGATAACCCGCACCAAGCTCCGTGCGTGCTGCCACCACTCCCGTAGCGTAAAGACCGGGAATAGGGTGCCGACGCTGGTGGATGACCTGGGCATGTTCATCAGCCAGCAATCCCGCCGAGGACGTGCCAAGGCTCGGGTGCAGTTCGAGGCCGTAGAAAGGCGGCTTCTCGATAGCGCCGAGGCTGTTCGAGCGCTTCACACCGCCGGCGAGCCGCCATTGCAACTCACCGCGATGAAAATCATCGTCGGTGCCACGCGCGGCAAAGCCGTTGAACTGCTCGACGGTCCGTGCGAGACCTTCGGCGTCGATTCCAAGCTGTCGCGCCAACGAGCCGACATCGGGAGCACGCGCGACCGATTGCGGGACTGCAGCGCCGATCGGCAGGTGAGCAAACGCATAGTTTGCGGCGTAATCGGCATCGAAGATCAGATAGCACGGCAGATTAGGATAGCTGTGGCTGAGCGTGTCGAAGCGCCGTAACGCCGGCGTCACGCTCTGGAAATAACTCTCATCGGCAAATCGCTCGCCCCCTCTGTTGACCACGATCGTATGCGGACTGCACATCTCGCTGATGCCAGCCATGCATTTGATCGGTTCGGTATGCGGCGCGTCCGGTTGAAGCCAAAACCCAAGCATCAGATTGAGATTGTTTTGAATTCGGCGGATCGCCGCGCCGATTTCCGCGCCCATGATCAAGCCGTCACCGGTCATGGTTTCGGGCGACAACGGCGCGAGCCTCGGAATGGGATCGAAATCGCGCATCAGCTCGGCGTTCCATTCATAACCGCCGGTCGCAATCACCACACCGCGGCGGGCGGCGATCGCTTCGCCGTCCGCAAGCGTCACACCGCGCACCTGGCCGTCGCGCACCAAAAGTCCGTGCACGTTCTGGCCAAACAAGATGGGGACGTTGCGGTCGACCAGCGCCTTGACGAAATGCGAAACAAGGCCAACGCCCTTCCCGCGCATATCCTTGGCGCGGCGGTTTGCAACTTCCTCTTTGTCCCAGGTTGAGAACCGATTGATCCCACCCCACGCCGTTTGTTCTTCGGCCGTGAGGAAATAAGGCGCGTCCTTGGGCGTGCGTACCAAGTCGCGCCAGGCGCCCAGCACCAACCCCGAGATCAAGCCGGCCTCGACAGTACGTCCGGCGCGCCTTGCGCCGGGCGCCACCCCGAAATAGTGATCGACGATGCCGTGCGTGAGCCGAAACGGTATGCCGCAGCGCTCGAAGAACAGCAAAACTTCAGGCGATCGGTCGATGAGAGCTAGCATCCGCGTTTCATCGATCTCCCCGCCGCCGAGAAATGTCATGTACTCGACAATGTCCACGCGGCGATCCGTCTCGCCTTCGGCGCGCATCAGATGATTGTTGCCGATCCAGATCAGGCCGTAGGAGTCGCTGGTCGTGCCGCCGAGTTTTTCCGCCTTCTCGACGAGCACCGGCTTGAGGCCGTTCTCATGCGCGGCGAGCGCCGCCGCAAGACCGGCAATGCCCGACCCGAGAACGATAACGTCGTAGGTATCAGCGAGCGACATGGTATCATGACCTCAATTCAGTCGGACCGACGGGGAGGACGATGACAAGAGCGATTTGGGCCGCAGTTCTGTTTGTTGCGGCATTGGCGAACTCCGCCTGCTGGGCACAGGATGCGTGGCCGATTAAACCGGTCAAGATCGTGGTCGCGTTCGGTCCGGGCGGAACAGCCGATGTTCTAGGGCGCATGATGGCGGCGGAGCTTTCCGTGGCGTTCAAGCAGCAATTTTACGTTGAGAACAAGCCGGGCAACAGCGGCTCCGTTGGATCGGCCCAAGTGGCGCGTGCTGAGCCCGACGGCTACACGTTGCTGATCGGTGGCGCCGGTCCGCATCTGACCGGACCGGCCATCAACCCGAACATCGGCTATGTGACGATGCGCGATTTCGCCCATATCGCGATGATTGCGGGCGACAGCTTCATGCTTGCGGGCAGCCGTGAGCTCGGCGTGAAGACATTTGCCGAACTGGTGAAGGTCGCGCACGACCGGCCAGTGAGCTGCGGAACCCCGGGCTCGGGGTCACAGGGACATTTGATCATGGAGCTGATCAATCGCGCCGCCGGGATCAAGCTTCAACCGGTGCCTTATCGCGGCGCCGCCGAGAATATGACCGACCTCGTCGGCAATCACGTTTCCCTCGCGCTGCAGCCTGCGATCTCAGTCGGCGAGCAAGTGAAAGCGGGCAACGCGTATGGCCTCGCGGTGACGTCGCTCGAACGCAAAGCGATCTTCGGCGATGTGCCGACATTCAGCGAACTGGGCTATCCGCAAATCCACGGTGTCGCCTGGTTCTGGCTGACCGGCCCGAAAAACATCCCGCCCGACATTGTGCAAAAGCTCAATCGCGAAGTCCGGCATATCCTCGAACTGCAGAAGGTCAAGGAGCAGTTCGCGGCCACCGGATTATCGACGATGGACCTCGACGTTCCGGACCTCAACAAGTTCCTCGCCGGGGAAGTGAACCTCTGGGGTTCGCTGGCCAAGGAAGTGGGACTGAAAGTCGAGTGATCTATCGGGTTGTTCTGAAGACCAGATCCACCCCGGATCAAATCCGGGGCAGGCTTTTGCGGATCACACTCCGGCTGCGCGGGCTGGCAGCCCCGAAATATTCAATTCGACTCGGTGTTATTCAACGCTACTCACTTGGTGGGGCACTCATGCGCACGGTGCAACGGATGTCTTTTTGCTGACATGCAATACCGACGTTCGAGCAACTGAATTCGGTTGAGCCAACTCGACGGCAGCCGCGGCAACCATCCGTCCATTCCACGCAGAGCCTTTCCCGAACGCCAAACTGCCAAACCGATCCATCGGCCAAGCCGGCTGGAGCAATCGGCTTCATCGGATTCGGCGCGGCCTCGCCGGCATAAGCAGGAACCGCGATCAGGAAAATCGCAATCACTCTCCAGACTACAGTGCTGATCGCCGCAAGCATTGTCCGCCCGGCGCTTTTGGCGAAATCAGAGCAAGGCGGACAGGTCAGTAAATCACGCCTACCCGCCGATGTTCGGCGCTTCTGGAAGCTTTTTCACGTGCGTCACGCCGTCGGAGATAATCTTCGTCAGTTGAATCACCGATTGGCTAAGCGCCGCGTATTCGGTGATATCGCGCTGAACGCGATTGCCGTCAGCTTGCAGCTTTTCGCGCAGCGTTCGCAGTTCGTTGATGAGATTGTCGATTTCGCGCGTCGAATTAGCCGAGACCCGGCGCAACAAGCCGTTGAGATTGTTGGCTGCGACTTCGCCGTCACTTTCAGTTTGGCGAATAGAAGTGCTGTCCCGCCGCACCAATTCGCGAATATTTCCTTCGACTTCCACGTCTGCTGATCTATCGATCTCGGCGGACTCAAGCGGCTTAGCAAAGTTCATGATGCTCCCCCGTACACTGATCCGCCTGTCCCAGGCGGCTCCACCAGCTTGAATGGCGACATGGAAATGTGACGACTTCACGGCCCAATGGAACTTCTGCCCCATTGGCTGGGGATTTTGTTGTCATCTGGCCGAGCTATGCGGATTTGCCATACCGGAATTACGAATTATGTGGCGGGCGGGGCTTCAACTGCCTGGCCGAGCGACAGTTCCAAGGCGCGCCGCTCGCGTCCACGCATCCCGCGTCATTGGACATTTTTATTTGTCAGGCAAAGCCCTGTGGCGATGACGCAGCGCGACCCATCGAACAGGTGACAAACTCTCTTTCGCTCAGCCAGCCGGCGCAGGGTGCGTTCTGTCTGGAGTGCGTCGCCGGACCAATGATATATTTGTCGCGCCCACGTCATCGTCGGGTAGGTCTAACCTTGGGACGCGGACATCCTTGATGCACGGGGTCGCTCCCCAGATGTGCGATCAAGTCACCCGTCCATTGTTAGGCGGAGAAGCCGGGGGTCGCTCCCCCGGCTTTCTCTTATCAAACAAGCGCGCGCATCCACGACGGTCCTGGCGCAGCGGACAGCAAGCAAATGCGACCCGGCAAGGCGTAAAAAAGGGGAGCGCCGCAGCGCTCCCAATGCAAACTCAGACGTGACGCAAAGCGGAGACCACCCCGGAAGGCGTAGTCGGTCCGGCAGCGTGCTAATTATTTAAGAGCAGACGATACGCTGTTGAAGGTCGCGTTCAGGCCGGACCCGAAACTCGTCACGGCAGCGATAATGGCCACCGAGATGCCGGCTGCAATGAGACCATACTCAATCGCGGTCGCGGCGCTTTCGTCACGGAAGAATCGCCGAATACACTCACTCATGTTCCTCGCTCCTGTTGGCTGCTTTCGTCCGTGCGCAGGCTAGGTAAGTAAACTTACGGATACGTGAAACAGAAAGATGCAAGTTTAAGACAAGCGCGGTTGAAACCGCGCTGGTTAACGAAGACTTGAATTGAATTTGGGAATTCTGAAGGATCCGTAACTCATGGCGTGAGTGCCGCCTTTATTTTCCGCGCGTTTCTTGAAGCGGGGACTCCAATGTTTGTCACGGCGAGATGTTTGTCACGGCGTCAGTGAACTCGACGCCGCCCAGCATGAAATTGCAACAGACTGGATTGCGACATACGTCGCGAGGTTTGGACGGCGAATCGCTCAAACCGCGCGGAATTGTCGCTCGTCGACGCGGCTAAGTCATGTCGCAGCTTGGGCGTGCGCCGCCCCACATCGAGGCACGCAACGCCGGAGAGGAGTTACCACCATACCCGGCGGCAATGCACGTATCCCCAGCGGCCGCGCCAGCACCGGCGAACCCATCGTACCTGCGTGACGTTGCCATGGTTAGCCGTGACACCCGCCATCATCGGCGCGATGGGAGCGGCGTGGGAAGACCCCGAAACGGCTGCGAAGATTAGACATGCAACTGCGATTGCAAAGATGTTCCGTATCATCTTATTTTTTCTCCCGGTTCATGAGGTGGGGGCACACCTTTTCCTCGCCGCTCCAGGCCGAAATCAGACGTCATTCGCGCTCCGCCCCTGAAGGCATACGTCGCGAGATTTGAGCAGCGATAGACTTGCGCATGAACTATCGTGGGCCGCCGATAGTTCCTTTTTGATGCGACAATTTCAGGAGAGCATCGAGATTATCGCTTGAATCTGGTCCGACGCCGCGGCCACCAGGCCATCGTGGCTTGTCAGACCTTGGGCTGCAGCTTGCAGAATGACTTCAGCCAAGTGTGCCTTCAGCCCCGGCGTTGCATGACCCATCGGAACTCTTGTCATCACCGCATCAAGAGCATCACGCATCGTTTGGATGAGCTGAGGACTATAGTAGGTCATGAGGGTAACTCCCGTTTCCCCGTGCGGAGGATTATCCCATTCGCTCGGCCTGACCAGTCCTGAAGCTGCGAACTCACGCGCAAGTGACGTTACAATTTTTTTAGCTTTTCGATCCGGGACGGCTTGCCGTTGAATTTGCCAAGGGGAGCGCCTGTTTCCCGCCCACTATTCGCGCTCGCGATCGGATCGAGCGCTTCTCGCGCTTATGGCAAATTCACAAAGATTCCCCATTTGCGGCTTGCCGCCGTCTCAAACGAGCGTTTGAATTTCAATCGATCGTTTAAAAACAGAGTGAGACGTGACATGTTGGTAACGCATTCCTCGATGCAGCCGGTCGGCGACCGCCTCAGCGTTCGACCGCTCTGCCCGAATTGTGGAAGATCGATGCATCTGGCACGCATCACTCCGCGCCCGGGCGGTCTTACGGACCTGCAAACCTTCGGCTGCGGAGAATGCGGGGTCTGGGCGACGGAAGCTGTGAAGATTACCGCGACGGAGCTTCAAGCGAGCCAAGACACGCTCAAACAACCGCGCTCGCCAGCGGGATAAATCGAGCAAAAAAAAAATGCAGGAAAATCAAATGTGACACGTTTTTATATGGCGGTCCCGAGAGGACGGAACGCCGTTAGGGTCAGAACCATGCAGTAACTACGATTTCATAAGGGTTTATCGCGGTTATCGCCTGTCACTAAACATGCTGCTACTATGGGGTGCCTCTAAACTCCGGACGGTCCCCCCATGACCAAGCGTAAACGCGATTATCTGTTCAAACGCGACGGCTCTCAGCACTGGCGAGTCCGCTTTCAAAAGGGCGGCCGTAGCGTCGAAAAGTCTTTAGGCACGCCCGACCGCGCCCAAGCGGAAATCATCGCATTGCCGCTGATTGCGCACCACAAGGCCGAGCTCTTAGAGGCGCGCCCGCGCATCGAAACGTCGTGGCAACCACAATTTGAACCCGGCCGCGAACACGTCGGCCCTGACGGGGGTCGCATCATCGCGACCGAACGCGAACTGTTGCACCTTAACGCTGAGGGCCGCATTACTGGCAGGACACAGAACGGCGGCCCCGCGTTTGGACTGGTCGGCGGCCCGCTGACTGTGCGCTCGCTCGCCGAAGCCTTCATCAACGCCGAAGGCGAAATCTTCGGCCCCAAAGCCGAGCGGCCGACCGTGCCGACCAAGACCGGCGACGATGCCATCCTGGAGACTTACCTGAAACATGCCAACATCAGGGGCCATTTTGAGCGGGAGGCCCGGAATGTTTGGGCACTCTACAAGACGTTGACCGATAGCAAGCCGCTCAAAGATGCGGACAGGGATGACGGCCGCAAACTGGTAGCGCACTTTGAAGAAGAAGGACTCAAGAGCGCGACAATTGCGAAAAAAGTCGGCTGGTTGACGGCCGCTTGTAATCTCGCAATCAAAGAGGGCCGGTTGAAGTTCAACCCGTTCGCCAGCATTGTTCCCAAGCGCGACGATAAGCAACGACGTTTGCCGCTCACCGACGCCGATATGAAGGAAGTCAAGCGCAACCTCGCCCGGCTTAGCGAGTCCGATCAATTGCTAGTCCGCCTGTTGGGAAGCACCGGAATGCGGCTCAGTGAAGCATTTGAGATTGAGGAGGAGGAAAAGGAGAAAGGTTGCCGTTACGTCATCGTCGGCAAAAAGACCGAACAGTCATTGCGCCGCGTGCCGCTTCCGGCCGCTGTGCTCCCGTTCCTGCCCAAGACCATGACGGGTCCGCTGTTCCCAAGGACAACTCTCGACCCCCCGGACGCGGCGTCGAAACGCCTCAATAGGTTCCTCGATGACTGTGGCATCGCGGACCCGCGCAAGGTGGTTCATTCGCTGCGGCATCGTGCGCAAGATCGGTTGCGGGCCGCCGGTTGCCCGGAAGATGTACGTTGGGCAATTCTAGGCCATGAAGAGGAGACAGTTGCCGCCGGTTATGGCGAGGGCTTCCCGGTGCCGCTGCTTCGCAAGTGGATTGATAAGATCGGCTTTTAGCGGATCGCAAGCTCAGCGGCGGATTTCGGCTGAGATTGTCCACCGGCTCGGCGTCAAGCTATAAGCCGGGCATGGCTAAAACGATTCACGGCACCCTCTGGCATGCCGTTTGCAGCCTTCACAGGTGTGCTCGCCGACAAAGACATTGCCATCAGCATGGACGGCAAAGGGGCTTGACGGGACAATGTCTTCGTCGAAGGGCTGTGGCGCAGTGTCAAATATGATGAGGTGTATCTGCCGGCTTACGAAAGCGTCACCGAGGCCCGCGCTTCAATCGGTCGTTACTGGATTTTTACAACGGCCGGCGCCCACACTCGAGCCTTGACGGCGCGACACCCGATAAAACCTACTTCACGTCGCTGCCGCTCCGCTTGGCAGCCTAACCTCGGCAGACGCTCCACTTATTGATGCGGAAAATCTGTTCAGACAACCGGGGCCACCTCTCCCTACCCTCCGGCGCCTAGCTGACGCGAGAAACTAACGCAACGCAAAGGCATACGCCATGAAAGGATTGAGCCGATGCACCGCAAAACTGCTGACCGCCGGGATGACCGGTTTGGGATAAACGGTCTTTGGACGACAATCACGCCATGTCCGTAAATCCCGATAGCTACCGGATAACGGTCATCGCCAACTTCTCGTCGGCCAGGAGTCTGAAGCCGCATTCGCGCGCGCATTCAAGAAAGAGTTCGGCACGGCGCCGGCCACGCGGCGACATGCGAACAGCTAGGCCACTCGAACCCGCCAACCCTCGTTCACACCGACATGCCCACCCATACTTTGCCGCAAACCCATCGCTGCAATCGCTCCAGTCCAAACTCCGCACGACGGCTCTCGTCACGAAATCCCCATAGCGCACGCCGTACCGCGGCTGCTCGGAACCCGATGGGCCACTAGCCGAAGCGGTTGCATTACACTTTAATTTTTCCTAGCAGCTTATCTACGGTCGCGTGGAAGTACTCCCACGGAGCCTCGCGGTCGCTCTGGTTTCGCACCACAAGCGAATTGCCAGCGTAGAACTTCTCATAAAGCATGTGGCGGCCGGCGAACTCCGAGCCGACGATGTCCCAAGCAAGCTTGTAAAGTTTGTGGCGCTCCACGGCCTCGATCGATGGTGTTTTCCACCAGCGCTCGAACCGGTCGCGCAGCGCGTCGTCACTCATCACGTCGATACTCGCAGGCATCAGCAACGGGATGCCGCCGAGCAGCGTGCGCAGCATATCGATGATCTCGGTGTGGTGCTCCTGGCACCAGTTAAGCGACGCATACATGATGCGACGATTGGGCGTGGCGTAACCTTGCGGCCATTCCTCCCAGGCCTCGATCTGGCCCTGCACCAGCCCGCCGATCGTCGCCTCCAGCGCAGCGAAACGGCCGAGTGTCTCGCGAACCGCAGGGATCTTGTCGATGCCGTTAGCTTGGCAGATCCGGCTCGCGACGCCGACGATGAGTCCCATTTTCGACCAGAAGCGGATGTTGGAATGATGATTCTGATAGCAGTTTGCGGGCGTTTCGATATAGATGCGGCGCGACATCGCTGCGTCGTTGTGCAGAAATACTCGCTCCCAGGGAATCATCACCCGGTCGCACACCAGCACGCTGTCGGTCTCATCAAGGCGGTATGACAGCGGATAGTCAGCCTCGTGGCGCACTGGATAGGCGTAGGGTTGGCGGGACCAAAGCGATAGGCCGGGCGCGTTCAATGGCAGCGCCGCAGTGATCGCCTCGCTCCTGAACTGGTCGGCGATCGGCGTGAGGTTGCCAATCAGGATCTCGTCGGAGAATACCGCGCTGGTGGCAAGCATCTTCATGCCCGAGACCGTCACGCCGACGGAATCCTCCGCAACAACCTGAAGGTTGGGATCGTCGCGCTGTTGCCCGGGGAATAATTCTGGGGCCCGCAGACCGGTCGGCGGCGTAACGGCAAAGCAGAGATAGAGGTCGTTTTTCCGCGCACTCTCGTAGTAGCGCAGTAGGTTGTCACCGAAGCCGGCGTGTAGGTTTTCCAGCACCCACGGGTTCATTGCCAGCCCGGTGATCAATCCGGCGACCTGTTCGGGAGAGCGGCCGATGAACCCATAGGTCGCATCGGCGCTGGCCTTCATCGCGTGCATTCGGCGCACCAGATCGTCGCGGGTACGACAGCGCAACCACTGCAGTGCGTAGCGTTCGCCGTCCTCTTCATAGGAGAAAAGATCGTGCTGTGCCGGATCGGCCTTGAGATCGTAGAGGTCGGCAATCGTCTGCGCGGCCTGCCGGAACGCCGGATGCGCGGTGACGTCATCGACCCGCTCCGCCCCGATATAGACGGCACGGCCGTCGCGCATGCGCTCGAGCTTTTGCTTACCTGTCACCAGCACTTGTTTGTCTCACCCAAGCACCACCAACGATTAGAATTGCCGCGAAATTGCTCCATGGTCAGGCCATTGCAGCATGGCTTTGCAGGGATTGGAACAGGGTGCATCTTCGAGCTCCTTGCCGTCAGGACTACTCGCCCCGCCGCGCCGCGATGCAGCAGAAGGTGGTGCCGCAGAATCCGAGTCGTCAGCATCCGCTGCACGAGCCGCTCGCCTGAGGCATCACTCCACAACACCGATTAGCTTGGCGAGGCGATCCGGATCGCTGCGCAGCGGCGCGGATTCGCCGTCGTAGACGATGCGCCCCTTGTCGAGAATCACCGTGCGCTGCGAGAACGTCAGCGCGACGCGGCTGTTCTGCTCGACGAGGATGATAGACAGCGCGCTGTCCCCGCGCAGCCGCGCCAGCACAGCAGTCAATGTTTCGACTAGCACCGGCGCTAGGCCTTCGGTTGGTTCGTCCATGAGCAGGATGGATGGATTGGTTAACAGCGCACGCGCGATCGCCAGCATCTGCTGCTCGCCGCCGGATAGCTGGTTACCCATATTGCTGAGCCTTTCCCTAAGTCTCGGGAAAAGCTCGAAAACGCGCGGCAGCGTCCAAGGTCCCGGCC
The DNA here is from genome assembly GCA_963759705.1 of uncultured Alphaproteobacteria bacterium. Taxonomy (GTDB): domain Bacteria; phylum Pseudomonadota; class Alphaproteobacteria; order Rhizobiales; family Xanthobacteraceae; genus BOG-931. The sequence continues at coordinate 25,017 of CAVXAK010000015.1, read as the reverse complement.
GCGCCGTCGTTTCCAGATTTTCGCGTACCGTCAGCGAGGGAAAGATTTCGCGCTCCTGGGGCACGAATCCGATGCCGGCCAGCGCCCGGCGGTAGCACGGCATGCCATCGAGGTTTTGGCCGTCCAGTACGATATCGCCGGCATGCAGCGTGGTGTGGCCCATGATGGTGGAGAGCAGCGTAGTTTTGCCGACGCCATTGCGGCCGATCACGCTCACACATTCGCCAGCCGCGAGTTTTAGCTCGATCTCCTCGATGACGACAGTCTCACCGTAGCCTGCCGAGACCTGCCGCAGTTCGAGCGTACTAGCCATGATCGGCCCTTTGGCTGGCTGGCCCGAGATAGACCGCGCGCACCTGTGGGTTTGCCTCGATCTCGCGTGGTGTGCCCTCGGCGAAAATTACTCCGCTCACCATCACCGTGACGCGCTTGGCAAAGCGAAATACCACGTCCATGTCGTGCTCAATGATGAGAACGGCGATGGCTTCAGGCAGCCGCTCGATGGCGTCGAGAATAATGTGGCTTTCGGCGCTCGGCACACCGGCCGCGGGTTCGTCAAGCAACAGGACTTCGGGCTTCAGCCCAATCGTGATCGCGAGTTCGACAAGGCGCTGACGGCCGTAGGGCAGTTCGGACACGCGATGCCGCGCGGCGTCCGCAAGCTTTAGGGTCTCCAGTAGATGCATCGATTCGTCGATTACATCGGTGCGCCAGCCGACCGGATAAAACATCGAGCGCGCCGCGTCGAGGCGTTCGGCAACCGAAATGCAGACGTTTTCCAGGACCGACAGTCCACGAAACAGCCGGTTGATCTGGAACGTCCGCGCGACGCCGAGTTTTACCCGTTCGGCTTGCGACCTGGCGGTGATGTCGTGTCCAGCAAGCAGCACGCTGCCCTCCGTCGGCCGCAACACGCCGGTGAGGAGATTGACGAACGTCGTCTTGCCGGCGCCATTGGGACCGATCAGGGCATGGCGCGCGCCGGCTTCGAGCCTGAAGTCGATGCCGCTCACGGCGACGAGCGCGCCAAAACTTCGGCTGAGCGCCCTTGTCTCGAGGAGCGTCCCGCTCACGATGCAACTCGCCGCGCGCTGTAGCGCTGCCACAGCGTTTCGCCGAGACCCAAAATGCCGTTGCGCGCAAACAGTGCAATGCAAACGAGGAGAAGCCCGAGGCCGAGCTGCCACGCGGTCGGATAAATCTGCGCCAGGAAGTGCTCCATCGCCAGGTAAACGACGGCGCCGACGAATGCGCCGTAGAGACGCCCGTGGCCGCCGAGAATGAGAACGATGAGCACGGTCGCAGCACGATCGAGATCGAGCGCACTCAGGTTCACGTAGGCATTGGTTTGCGCCCAAAGGCCGCCGGCGATGCCGGCGATCGCCGCCGAGATGGTGTAGCAAATGACGAGCCGACGCCGCACCGGCGAGCCGATCGCATGCATGCGCAGCTGATTTTCGCGGATGCCGATCAGGCTTTGACCGAACGGCGAATAGACCAGCGTGCGCACCAACACAAAGCAGACCAAGAGGACGGCAAGGGCGAAGAGATATTGCGTATTGGCATAGAGCGGATTGAATTCGAACACACCGAACACCGGGGCAATGGGCAGGCTCGGCAGCCCGTCGAAGCCGCCGGTATAGGCACGCGCCATGTTCGCACCCTCTTCCAGCAGCGCCATCGTGCATAGCGTGAGCATGAGGAGAGTGAGGCCCTTGGTGCGCAACAAGACGAGACCCGAGGCGAGGCCGACCACGCTTGCCGCCAAGGCTGCAAGCAGCAAGCTCGTGATCGGCTCGGTCCAGATGCTGTAAAAGGCCAGCATTCCGACCGTATACGCGCCGGTGCCGAAGAACGCCGCATGGCCTAGCGTGATGATGCCGGCATAGCCAAGCGCAAGATCAAGCGACAGCGCGAATAGGATCGCGATCAGAAGCTCGGCGCCAAAGCCGAGATAATCGGGGAAAAGAAAATAGAAGCTGATCGCAACGATCCAGGGCAGTGTTTCCCACCAGCGCAATCGATGACGCGTGATCAGTGCGCGAGCCGCAGGATGAGCGAGCCGCCTAGCGATGGCCCCCTGCGTGGCGAAAGGGGGAGCTTCGGTCACGTCTCTTTCCTTCCGAACAAACCTTGCGGCCGCCAGAGCAAGAGCAGAATGGTGAGCGCGTAGATGAAGATGGTGCCGCCTATGGGCAAATAAAGCTTGAGAACGAAGTCGAGCACGCCGAGCAGAAGCGACGCGCAATAGACGCCGGTAACGTTGCCGAGGCCGCCGACCGACACTGCGATCAGGAAATAGACCAGATATTTAAGCGCGTATTGCGGATCGAGGCCCAAAAATTCGGCGCCGAGACCGCCGCCGATCGCCGCCATGCCGCTGCCGAAGGCGAACGTGATCGTGAACAGGAGGTCGACATTGATGCCGAGCAATTCCGCCATGCGGCGATTGTCGACTGTGGCGCGGATCTGCGCGCCGATTCGCGTCCGCTCGAAAGCAAGCCAGATCCCGGCCACGATCAAGAATCCGACTACGATTAAAAACACGCTGTAGGTGCGGTACTGAATAAGGCCGAGGTTGATCTGGCCGCCCAGCGCCGGCGGCAGTTGAAGCGTCTGGCTTTCCGGGCCAACTACGATCGTGATCCCGGCGATGAAAATGAAGATGAGGCCGATGGTGAACAGCACCTGGTCGAGTTCGCCCGCGCGATAGAGCGGGTGATAGAGGGTGCGCTCCAGCACCACGCTGAGCGCCGCCGTGGCGACAAAGCCGAATGCGAGCGCCGCAGCAAAATCGATGTGGGCGCGATTCATCGCCAAGACGATGACGTACCCGCCAAACATGGCGAAGGAGCCGTGGGCGAGGTTGACAAACCCCATCAAGCCCATGGTGACCGAGAGCCCGACCGAAACGATGAACAACACGGTGCCGGCCGAAAGGCCGCCTAACAAGATACTGGCAAAATTGCTGGCAAAATCCACGGGTAAACCCGCCGGGCCGCCGCTACGGAAGGGGCGAATGGTGAATAGCGAATAGGGGCAACATGCTATTCGCTACTTCGCAATTCCGCTATCCGCCCCTACCGCACGAGAGCGGGTCGACGCCCCCACGTCGACCGACCCCGATCACTTCTTGGGAGCGCACGGGCCGACCGCCAGCGCCTTGCACTCGTCTTTCACGTGTTCGGTCTCGCTGAGCACCTTCTCATGGAGCTTGCCGTCAGAGCCCTTTACAACTTCGTCGAGATACTCGTTCATGACGATGTCGCGCGTCTCTGGATCGATCATGATCGGCCCCTGCGGACTGTCGAACTTCCAACCCAGCAACGACTTTACGGCTGCGTCGCCGTCCATCCTGCCTTTGGTGGCCTGTACGGCGTGAACGATGGCGGCCATACCGTCATAGGCGCCGACGGCGGTAAAGTCGGGTGTCGTGTCGGCACCGTATTCCTTCTTCCAGGCGGCGACGAAGCGCTTGTTCTCCGGATTGTCGAGGTCGGCGTTGTAGTGGTGCATCGTGATCAAGCCGACCGCGGGATCACCCATGGCTTGCAGTTTGATGTCCTGAACGATGTCACCGGGACCGATCAGTTTGATGCCGGCGGCGCGCATTCCCAACGCGCCGTAGGTCTTGACCACCGCCACTGCGTGATCGCCAGCCGGAACGAATACGAACAGCACGTCCGGCTTCTCGTCCTTGGCGCGCTGGAAGAACGGCGTGAAGTCGGGAACCGCGCCCGGGCCACCCGACGGAATGGTGTCGATGACCTTGCCGCCATTGGCCTCGAATCCGGCCTTGAAAGCCTCCAGGCTGTCCTTGCCGGGCGGATAGTCGGAATAGGCCACAACCGCGGTTTTCGCATGCAGGGTCTTGGCGGCAGCCACGCCCAAGGCGTAGCCGGCATGCCACATGCTGAACGACGTGCGTACGAAATCAGGCGACAGGTTGGTGATGAACGCGGTGCCGGCATTCATGATCACGGCGAGCTTGTGGCCAGCCGAAATCAGCGGCGCCGACGCGATAGCATCGGGCGAATAGACCCAGCCCGCGATCGCATCGACCTTGTCCTGTGTCAGCAATTCCTGGACCGCGACCTTCGCCTCGGCGCCGTTTGGAGCCTTGGAGTCGCGCTTGATGAGCTTGATCGTGTAGGGCTTTACCTTGTCGGCATTGAGCTTGAGATAAAGCTCCATGCCGCGGTCCATTTGCTGCGCAAGTTCGGCGCCGACGCCGGTATACGGCAGGACGACGCCGACTTTTATTTCCTGCGCTTTTGCAGCGCCGACACCGCCGGCGATGATGGCAAGCACGGCAACGGCCGCAATCATTCGGCTGGACATAAGAAACCCTCCCAGTTCCTCCGATTTCATCGATTTCAATGCTGGTCTTCTTGCGTTTGATACTAGGGCGAAAGCCGGAAAAGGCGCAAGCGACAGCCGAAAGCGCCGGTGCGGGACTTCGTCGCGGCCGCCCGAACTTGGTACGCTCCTGCCGTTAGATCACGCTTTCCGCGGGAAAACCAAATATGCCCTTCCGAAGCAAGACCCGCGGCAACTTCGAATAAATGTCGCTTTAGAAAATGGCGGAAGGAGCGAGGCGCAAACGACTGCTTGAGCAGCACGGCGTATGGGAGAAATTCTCTGCTGCGGTTCTGCTCCCAGTCGAAAGTCAGGATTCAAAATTTTCGGCACGGATGTATTACTCGTTCCAGCCGAAACTGCGCCGTCATAACCATCCAGCGTACATATTATTGCATTTTTGGCTCCGCGCGGCACACTGACACCCTTAGTCTGCGCAAGTAGGTCGTAGGGAGTTTTTGGCTATGAAGGTCATCATTGCAGGGGCGGGCGTCGGCGGGCTGGTGACAGCACTGATGTTGCACGCGCGCGGTATCGACTGCGAAATCTTTGAGCAGACAGATGCCATCCGGGAGCTCGGCGTCGGTATCAATACGCTGCCGCATGCCATCAAGGAGCTGGCCGAGCTCGGCCTGCTTGAACGATTGGATACGGTTGCGATCCGCACTTACGAGCTGTTCTACACCAACCGTTTTGGACAGGAGATCTGGCGGGAGCCGCGCGGTCTCGACGCTGGGTATGACATCCCGCAATTCTCGATCCATCGCGGACGGCTTCAGGGGGTGATCTACCAGGCAGTCCGTGCTCGGCTCGGAGAATCGCGCATTCACCTCGGATGCCGCCTTGGTTCATTCACCCAGGACGACAGTGGCGTGACAGCCTATTTCTTCGACCGCGACGGCTCACACCGGCACACCACTCGCGGCGACATTCTAATCGGCGCCGACGGCATCCATTCGCTGGTCCGCCAGAAGCTGTTTCCCAACGAGGGCCCGCCAGCCTGGAACGGCCTCATGCTATGGCGCGGCGCGATCGATTGGCCGGCCTTCTTATCCGGCCGCTCGATGGTCGTAGCCGGAGGGCTTGCAGCAAAACTCGTCATTTATCCGATCGCAGAAGGTTCGCGGCCGGATAAACGGCTGACCAACTGGGCAGTGGTCGGCCGGGTCGGCGACGGGTCGACCCCGCCGCCCCAGAAGCAGGATTGGTCGCGGCCCGGCCGTTTCGAGGATCTGATGCCGCACGTGCAGCGCTTCCGTATCCCGTACGTCGAGGCGAGAGCGCTGATCGAGGCGACCAACGAATTCTGGGAATATCCGATGTGCGACCGTGATCCATTGCCGCGATGGAGCCACGGCCGCGTCACCTTACTGGGCGACGCGGCCCATCCGATGTATCCGGTCGGCTCGAACGGCGCCTCGCAAGCAATCTTGGACGCAAGGTTCCTGGCCGATCGGCTGAAGGACAGCGAGCACGCGGTGCACGCGTTGTGGGCCTACGAGCAAACGAGGCTGCCCATGACGGCCGAAATCGTGCGCATGAATTGACGCGGCGGCCCGGAAGGCGTCATCGACGCGGTCGAGGCGCGCGCGCCGGACGGTTTCAGCAACATCGACGACATCCTGTCATTCGAGCAGCGAAAGGCGATCGTGCGCGGCTACGCGTCAACGGCAGGGTTTGCACGCGAGCAGGTCAACAAAGCCGCGTAAGCATTGGAGTATCGGCGATCGGAGAAAATTCTGGCTGATCGGTCTCCCTTACTCGGGAGGCGGCAGGAATAAGACTTCGTATTTGGCCGAGAGCGCTACGACGTCCGGGGGCGACTGCTCCTTCATACTGTGAATGGCCCAGAACAGATCATAGAGTTTGCGAGTCGGGGATACCCAGAAGAAGCACTTCACCGGCTGGTCGGATTTGTTGAAGATGCCGTGAGGCAGGCCCATCGGCAATCGAATGAGGTCACCTGCAGTCGCGACGAAATCTTTGCCGTCGAGCATGAGGTCGAAGCGGCCCTCGAACATGTAGATGAATTCGTCCTGGGTCGGATGGATGTGCGGCGGCACGAAAGTGCCGGGGGGAAAGGTCGCGTGCCAGGAGAACGAACTCTCGCTCACCGATTTCGGCACGTAGGTTTGGCCTAGGATGTTCCACACAATGCCGTCGGTGCCGGCGCCAGCCTTCGTGATGCCTGCGGTTAGTGGCTGCATGACGCATATACTCCCCTCGCTCGGTGATCGATAGTGTTCGCGGACATTCAACCACGGATGCGGCGCAGCCGAAACAATTCCGAAGGGCACCGGCGGCTCCATTTCGCAGCTGAGTAAACGCGCCCACGAAGGGCCTTGCTTGGCAGGGCAACAGGACGTCAAGTCGCATTCCACGGATGAAATAAATAGCGCCGCAGCGCTCACCGCCGGTTCAGATGCCGATGATCACTACCCCGCGTCGAATGATATGCCGGCGCCGGCTTTCGTGATGCCTGCGGTGAGTGGTTGCATGACGCAGATACTCCTATCGCTCTGTGATCGGTGATTTTCGCAAACCAATCACGATGAAGTTTCGATACTGGTCAGATGGGGTCTCGATTTATTTGGGCCCGCGCCAATAGGCCATCCTCGAAACACTTTGGCATCAAATACTCTGAGCATTGCTGATACTATCTGCATGTATTCGTTGATGACAAGAAATCTTAAAAGAAGCGCCCCCGGTTTTGAGGATGCTGCAATTGTCGCGAGCGCTGCCGTTCACAACCTTGCCGTCGTGACGACGAATTATCGGCATTTCGAACATTTTGGCGTGCAGCTCATTTCGCCTTTCAACGAATGGATTTAACGGCTGCCGCCTTGGCGGCGCGCTCGCGGATGCGTGGCGCCAAGAAATCGAGTAGGACGCGCGTCTTGAGCGGCAGCAGGCCTTGCCCGACGTGCACGAGATTGATCGGCAGCGGATCGGACTCGTAGTCGGCAAGCACGATCTGGAGTTCGCCTTGCTGGACCGCTTGCGCAGCTTGATACGAGAGAACCCGCGTGACGCCGACGCCGGCAATCGCCGCGTCGATCGCCGCTTCCGCTGTATTCACGGAGAGACGCGAGTGGACTGGCACCGCCCGTTGCGGACGCGAGCCCGCCGGGCCGAAGCTCCATGCGGTCGATGGCATCAGCCCGTCGAACGTGACGCAGGATAGTGCCGACAGATCCTCCGGCGTTTTTGGCGTTCCGTGCGCGGCGAGGTAATCAGGACTGGCACAGACCACGCGGCGCACGGAACCCACGCGCGTCGCGACCATACCGCTGTCCGGCAGCGGACCGATGCGGACGGCAAGATCGACGTGATCGTCGATCAGATGCACGTTGCGGTCGGAGAGCACCAGCCGGACGTTGATCTCGGAGAATGCCGCAAGGAATTCGTCGACCACTGGCAGGACGTGCAAACGGCCGAAGACGATCGGCGCAGTGATGACGAGATCGCCTTTTGGTGCGCTGTATTCGCCGGACGCCGCGCGTTCCGCTTCACTCACTTGTTCGAGGATGCGCTTGCAGGCCGCGACATAGGCAGCACCAGCGTCGGTCAACGTCAGCTTACGCGTCGAGCGGATCAAAAGCCGCGTTCCCGAACGCGTTTCAAGCTCCGACACCTTGCGGCTCACCGTGGGAAGCGGTGCACCCAGCCGGCGGCCCGCCGCAGAGAGGCTACCGGCTTCGACCGCGGCGACCAGGATCGACATGGCATCGAGGCGGTCCATCGAATATTCCAGATTTCGAGAGGATGGCTCTCAAGAATACTTGATTATTGATACCTTTGGGAGGGACTACGTCCGGATGCGTTACGCCAACCCCAATCCTCTGAAAGGACAATGCCGTGTCCCGCATCACTACACCAACCCGAGAAACCGCCCCCCTCGAACTCGCAGCCGCTGCTCGATGGCGTCTTCAAGACGCTTGGCGTTGTGCCAAATCTTTTCCGCGTCTTCGCGCTGAGCCCGGCCGCGCTTGGGGGTCTTCTCAGCCTGAGCAGCGCGCTCTCCAAGACACTCGATGTCAAGACGCGCGAGCGCATCGCCATCGCCGTGGCAGAAGTCAATGGCTGTGACTATTGCCTCTCCGCGCACACCTATATCGGCCTCAAATTGGCGAAGATCACACCTGAAGATGCGACGCTCAATCGCAAAGGTAGATCAACCGATCCAAAGGCGGACGCAGCGGTACGCTTCTCAGCCAAGGTCGCGGAAACGCGCGGCAAGGTCAGCGACGCCGATGTCGCCGCCGTGAAGGCAGCCGGCTTCAGTGAAGCGCAAGATCGTGGAGATCGTGGGCCTGGTCGCTGAAAATGTGTTGACGAACTTCCTCAACAACGTCGCTCAAACCGATATCGACTTTCCGGTGCTTCACACCGCGGAAGCGGCGTGATGCTATCGAGCCGGCGGCCCTCGCACCGCCGGCTTGCACCAGTTTTGCAAGGAGAGCCCATCATGACCTATCGCTTTCTCGATATCGCCGGCACCCCCAGCGTAAGGGCTGCCCAGGCGGCGAACGGCAGCGGAGAGTACTGGACAACTTCAAGGGCGACAGGGAATTCGATCACTTCACCGAAGCGGAGGCACAGTTCATCGCCGCCCGCGACAGTTTCTACATCGCGACCATATCCGAAACCGGCTGGCCGTACGTTCAACATCGCGGCGGATCTGCCGGGTTCCTGCGCGTGCTCGACGACAAGACACTGGCCTTCGCGGATTTCCGCGGCAATCGCCAGTATATCAGCGTCGGCAATGCGGCCGCAAACGATCGCGTGGCGCTGATTCCTGATGGATTATGCAAACCGGCATCGGCTGAAAATCTACGCGCGCATCGAGGCCAAGGACTTAAACGCAGATCCCGCGCTCGCCGAAAAACTCGCCATCCCCGCCTATAAGGCGAAGCCCGAGCGTGCAGTTCTGCTGCATCTTGAGGCATTCGACTGGAACTGTCCGCAACACATCACGCCCCGATTTACCGAAGCCGAGATTGAAACGGCGCTCACACCTTTTCGCGCGCGGCTCGAACAGCTCGAAGCCGAGAACAAGACGCTGCGGGACAGGCTCGCGGGCGCGCACGGAGAATGACCATGCAGACTGCTGCCCGTCCACCGCTGCCGCCTTTCTCGATCGAAAGCGCGATCGAGAAAGTACGGCTTGCCGAAGACGCCTGGAACAGCCGCGATCCAGAACGCGTGGCGCTTGCGTATACCGTGGACAGCCAATGGCGCAATCGCGCGGAGTTCATCCACGGCCGCGCGGCGATCGAGGAGTTTCTGACGCGAAAATGGAACCGCGAACTCGACTATCGGCTGATCAAAGAACTGTGGACCTTCGGCGACAACCGCATCGCGGTACGCTTTGCCTATGAATGGCACGACGACGGCGGTCACTGGTTCCGCAGCTATGGCAACGAGAACTGGGAATTCGACGAGCACGGGCTGATGCGCCGGCGCATCGCCAGCATCAACGACCTGCCGATCGCCGAAAGCGAGCGCAAATACCGCTGGCCGCTGGGACGCCGTCCCAACGACCATGCCGGCCTGACTGCCCTCGGGTTTTAACGGCGCAGACAGATAAGCGGCCAGGGTGATCACTTGCGTCTGCCGATTGACGCCCTTGTCGGCCGCCGCTAACCCCTAACGGCGAGGGGCCGCCGATGAACGACAAGGAAAAAGCCGCGCTCGGATCGATCGCCGCTTCGGCGGGACTGACGGCGGCGAAGGCCATCGTCGGCCTGCTCACCGGCTCGCTCGCCATCCTGTCGGAGGCCGGCCATTCGCTGCTCGATCTTTCCGCGACCGTGCTGACCTATTTCGCCGTGCGCATTTCCGGCAAGCCGGCCGACGCCGAGCACCAATACGGCCACGGCAAGATCGAGAGCGTCACCGCGCTGGCCGAGACCGCGCTGTTGTTCCTGCTCACCGGCGTGGTGATCTGGGAAGCCGTGCAGCGGCTGATCGGCGCGCGAGCGCATGCCGTCGAGGCGACAGCCGCTGCCTTCGCCATCATCGCCGCCTCGATCGTCGTCGATTTTTTCCGCGCGCGCACGCTCGGCCGCGTCGCCGAGGAAACGTCGAGCGAGGCGCTCGAGGCCGATGCGCTGCATTTCGGCTCCGACATGTGGTCGTCGATCGCGGTGCTGATCGGGCTCGGCGGCGTCGCGCTCGGCTATCCGTGGGCCGACGCCGCGGCGGCGATGTCGTCGCGGTCTTCATCTGCATCGCCGGCTGGCGGCTCGGCCGGCGCACCATCGATACGCTGACCGACACCGCGCCGGCCGGCGTCAGCGAGCGCGTCGCCGCGATCGCGCGCCAAGTGCCCGGCATCGTTGCCGTCGAGCGCGTGCGCGCGCGGCCGGCCGGCGCGGTGCTGTTCGTCGATCTCGGCGTCGGCGTCAGCCGCACGCTGCCGCTCGACCGCGTCTCCGCCATCAAGGAGCGGCTGACGCGCGCCATCCGCGCCGAACTGCCGCAGGCCGAAGTGACGATCACCACCGAGCCGCGCGCGCTCGACGACGAAACCGTGCGCGAGCGCGTCATGATGATCGCGCGCAACCGCGGCCTCGCCATTCATCACGTCGCCGTGCAGACGATTTCCGGGCCGGCTTGTCGGTTTCGGCCGACCTTGAAGTCGACGGCACGCTGCCGCTCGCCGCCGCGCACGATATCGCGAGCGGGCTCGAAGAGGCGGTGCGCGAGCGAGCTCGGACCGGACGTCGAAGTCGAAACCCATATCGAGCCGCTGCCGGCCGACGTGCTGCGCCGGCCGCGACGCCTCACCGGCGCGCGTTGCCGAGGTGCGCGAGGCGCTTGCGGCGCTCGCCTCCGAAATCGCCGGTCTCGGCGAGGTGCACGACGTGCGCGTGCGCGAGACCGCCGACGGCGAGATCGTCAATTTCCATTGCCGCGTCGATCCGGCGCTCTCGGTCAGCGCGGTGCACGACCTGGTCGATGCCGTCGAGCGCGGCTTGCGCCGGCGCTTCCCCACCATCCAGCGCGTCATCGGCCACGCCGAGCCGCGGCGGTGACCTTCATGGAATTAGCACCGCCGCGCCTTCGAAGCGGCCGGCGTCGCAGATCCGCCAAGCGCGGCATTCGCCTCGCGCCAGCGGATAGCGCGTCACCTGCATCTTGATGCCGGCTTGCGGCGCGATCGCCAGGAACTCCCGGGCGTCGCGACGCGTCAGATTGGCGACCGAGACAAGCTGGCGTTCCTCCCACAGGATGCGATAGGGAAAGCTCGGAATATCCGACATATGGATGCCGCCGCAGACCACGCGGCCGCCCTTCTTCACCGCGCGCAAGCGCGGCCGGCACCAGCGCGCCGACCGGCGCGAAGATGATCGCGGCATCGAGCGGCTCGGGCGGCATCTCGTCGGAACCGCCGGCCCAGACCGCGCCGAGCGAGCGCGCAAAATTCTGCGAGGCCTCGTCGCCCGCGCGGGTGAACGCATAGACGCGCCGGCCCTGCCAGGCGGCAACCTGCGCCAAAATGTGGGCGGCGGCGCCGAAGCCGTAGAGGCCGAGCGCGGTCACCCTCGCCCGGCCATGCGGTAGCTGCGCCAGCCGATCAGGCCGGCGCAAAGCAGCGGCGCCGCCTCCGCGGCATCGACGCTTTCGTCGAGCGGAAAGCAGAAGCGCGCGTCGGCGACCGTGTGCGTCGCATAGCCGCCGTCGCGCGTATAGCCGGTGAAGAGCGGGTGATCGCACAGGTTCTCGCGCCCGGAGCGGCAATAGGGGCAGACGCCGCAGGTCGCGCCCAGCCACGGCACGCCGACGCGCTCGCCGATCGTGAAACCGGTGACGCCCGGCCCGATGCGCCGCGACGCGACCGACGATCTCGTGTCCCGGCACGATCGGCAGTTTCGGATTGCGGCAACTCGCCGTCGACGACATGCAGATCGGTGCGGCAAACGCCGCAGGCCTCGATCGCGATCAGAATCTCGCCCGGTTGCCGGCTGCGGGATTTCGCCGCTCCCGCATGACCAGCGGCGTTCCCGGGCGATCCAGCACCATTGCGCGCATCATCGGCATGAATGCGTCCTACGTTCGCCACGGCATGGCCGCAGCCTGCGCTTTCAATTAGCGCGCAAAAATTCTACATCAAGGCCGACCATGCGCACCGAAGAACCCCGCCCCGTCCGCCTCCAGGATTACCGCCCGCCCGACTGGCTGATCGAGACCGTCGACCTCGACGTCTCGCTCGATCCGACCGCGACCACGGTGCGCGCCAAGCTCAAGCTCAAGCCGAACAGCGCCGGCACGCCGGCGCCGCTCGTGCTCGACGGCGAAGAGCTGAAGCTGCGTCTCGCTCACGCTCGACGGCAAGCCGCTGCCGGCGGAAACTTTCGTCGCCACGCCGGACCGGCTGACCATCGCGCAGCCGCCGAACCGGCCGTTCGACCTCGAGATCGAGACCGTCGTCGATCCCGTCGGCCAACACCCAGCTCATGGGCCTTTACCGCGCCGGCGACACCTATTGCACGCAATGCGAGGCCGAGGGTTTTCGCCGCATCACCTATTTCCTCGACCGGCCGGACGTGATGGCGGTCTACACCACGCGCATCGAGGCCGACAAAGACGAAGCGCCGGTGCTGCTCGCCAACGGCAACCTCGTCGCGCAGGGCGACGTGCCGGGCACCACGCGGCATTTCGCGGTCTGGCACGATCCGTTCCCGAAGCCGTCCTATCTGTTCGCGCTGGTCGGCGGCAAGCTCGCGCGCGTTGCGGACAGCTTCACGCACCATGTCCGGCCGCAAGGTCGCGCTGCACATCTATGTCGAGCCGGGCAAGGAGGACCGCTGCCCCTATGCCATGGACAGCCTCAAGCGCGCCATGCGCTGGGACGAGGAGGCGTTCGGGCGCGAATACGATCTCGATATTTTCATGATCGTCGCCGTCTCCGCCTTCAACATGGGCGCGATGGAGAACAAGGGCCTCAACGTCTTCAACGACAAATATGTGCTCGCCTCGCCGAGACCGCGCCACCGATGCCGACTACGCCCACATCGAGGCGGTGATCGCGCACGAATATTTCCACAACTGGACCGGCGACCGCATCACCTGCCGCGACTGGTTTCAGCTTTGCCTGAAGGAAGGCCTGACGGTCTTCCGCGATCAGGAATTCACCGCCGATCAGCGCTCGCGCGCGGTCGAGCGCATCGGCGACGTGCGCGCGCTGCGCTCGCACCAATTCGTCGAGGATGCCGGCCCCCTCGCCCATCCGGTGCGGCCGGAGCTCTATCACGAGATCAACAACTTCTACACCTCGACCGTCTACGACAAGGGCGCCGAAGTGGTGCGCATGATCAAGACGCTGCTCGGCCCCGACCTGTTCCGCAAGGGCATGGATCTCTATTTCACGCGCCATGACGGCGAGGCCGCGACCGTCGAGCAATTCGTGCAATGCTTCGCCGATGTGAGCGGGCGCGACTTGACGCAGTTCATGCGCTGGTATTCGCAGGCCGGCACGCCGGAGGTCGTCGTCACGCCGCACTACGATGCGCGCGCAAACACCTATCGGCTCGACATCGCGCAGACCATTCCGCCGACGCCGGGCCAGCCGAACAAGGAGCCGATGGTCATTCCGCTCGCGCTCGGCCTCGTCGGCAACGACGGCGCGCGATCTGCCGCTGATGCTCGACGGCCAGCCGCTCGAGCGCGGCGTGCTGGAGCTGACGCAGCCGAGCCAGACCTTCGTGTTCACCGGCGTCGCCGAACGGCCGATCCCTTCGCTCAATCGCGGTTTTTCCGCGCCGATCAAGCTGTCGCTGCCGATCGAGCCGAGACGATCTGCGCTTTCTCGCCGCGCACGATCCGCGATCCGTTCAATCGCTGGCAGGCGGTGCAGACGCTGGCGATGTCGCTTCTCACGGCAAACGTCGCGGCGCTGCGCGCCGGGCGCGCCGCCGCGCGAGGACGACGGCCTGATGGCGGCGCTCGGCGCGATCCTCGCGGACGCAAAGCTTGAGCCCGCCTTCATCGCGCTGACGCTGACGCCGCCGAGCGAAGCCGACATCGCGCGCGAGATCGGCCGCGACGTCGATCCCGACGCGGTCTTCACGGCGCGCCGCAAGCTGCGCGCGGCGATCGGCGAGCGGCACGGCCGCAGCGCTCGCCGACACCTACGCGCGGATGATCACCCGGCGCGCTTACCGGCCGGACGCGCAAAGCGCCGGCCGCCGCGCGCTCAAGAACGTCTGCCTCGATCTTCTGGCGATGACCGAACGCGGCGAGGCGATCGCGCGCGCGTTCGCGCAGTACCGAGACCGCCGACAACATGACCGACCGCATGGCGGCGCTGGAGACGCTGTCGCTGCACGACCGGCCCGGAGCGCGCCGCCGCGCTCGACGATTTCTACCGGCGCTATGCCGACGATCCGCTGATCATCGACAAATGGCTGGCGCTGCAGGCGGCGATCCCCGAACCGGCGACGCTCGACCGCGTGCGCGCGCTGACCGTCGCACCCCGCCTTCTCGATGGCCAATCCCAACCGCGTGCGCGCGCTGATCGGCTCGTTCGCGCAGGCCAATCACACCCAGTTCAATCGCGCCGACGGCGCCGGCTACGATTTCGTCGCCGACATCGTGCTCGCGCTCGACCCGAAAAACCCGCAAGTCGCGGCGCGGCTCATGGGCGCGTTCCGCTCCTGGCGCGCGCTCGAAGCGCGGCGCCGGCGCCGCGCCGAAGCGACCTTGCGCCGCGTCGCGGCGACGCCGTCGCTGTCGCGCGACGTCGGCGACATCGTCGCGCGCACGCTGGCCGAAAGCTGAGCTCGCGGCGATCTCGAGCGGTGGCGACGCACGGCGTCACGACGATCGACTTCTCTGAATTGACCCGATCTTTTTTGACTTGCCGATGGGCATGCGCCGGCCGCATTTTCGCATCGCGCCGGTGATGACGCAGCCGAATTGCCACCGCATCTCGCAAATAAAGCTTGGGATATTAGCGAAAAAATATTGACTCGAGACTCTCGACAAATCATCGCGCGTCGATTCTAATGAAAGTGATTCGGAGGAGATGCGGCACATCCTTCCGACCGCGGTGACGGGGACCATCCGAACGGAGGCAGGCGATGGCGCGCGCCGATGCGGCGAGTGCGTCTCTACGTTCCGATTCCATCAAGGGGCTGGCACAGTCGATTGCCAACCCCGCCTATCGCCGCCTGTTGAGCGCCGAGCCGCTGCTGCGCCGCGCCGTTCCGGTTCTCATCGTCGCCTTCATGCTGACGATCTGCATCGGCGCCGCCGTGCAGGTGCTCGAACAGCGCCGGCAAGCCATCGTCGACGAGATGCGGATGATCGAGGCGCTCGCCGATCATCTCGCCTCCGAGCTCGATCGCACCGCGCGTGACGGCAAGCCGACATCGCCCGCACCTCCGACGTCGCTCGCGCGCACGCTGCCGGCCTGGGCGGCCGGCGCGGGCCGCCGCGTCCTTATCGCCGACGGCGACGGCACGATCATCGCGCAGCACCCCCGACGACTGCCGGCGCTCGGACGGCACATCCTCGACGTGCTCGGACCCTCGCAGCCGCTGACCACCTTCGGCGCCGCCGCGCGCACCATGCAGATCGCGCTGCCCGACGGCGAAGCCGCCTTCGCCACGGTGCGCGCGCTGAAAAATCCGCTCGGCTCGCTCGCCGTGCTGCAGCCGTCGCACCGACGCGCTGGCGGACTGGCGCTCGACCACGGCGCTGACCGTCACGCTGTCGGCGACCACCGGCTTCGTCGTGCTCATTCTCGGCTTCGCCTTCCATTGGCAGGCGACGCGCGCGCGCGAAGCCGACCTGATCCACGACACCGTGCGCAGCCGCATCGATACCGCGCTCAATCGCGGCCGCTGCGGGCTGTGGGACTGGGATCTGGCACGCGGCCGCGTGTTCTGGTCGCACTCGATGTTCGACATTCTCGGCCTGCCGCAGAAGGACGATCTGCTCACCTTCGGCGAGGTCAACGCGCTGGTGCATGCCGACGACATCAATCTCTACGACCTCGCAACCCAACTCGCCGACGCCAGGGTGCAGTCGTTCGATCACGCGTTCCGCATGCGCCACGCCGACGGCCGCTGGCTGTGGCTGCGGGCGCGCTGCGAATTGGCGCGCCAGGACGGCGAAGCCGGCCTGCACCTGATCGGCATCGCGGTCGACGTCACCGAGCAAAAGAGCCTGGTCGAGAAGACGGTGGCCGCCGATCTGCGGCTGCGCGACGCCATCGAGACCATTCCGGAAGCGTTCGTGCTGTGGGATGCCGACAACCGGCTGGTGCTGTGCAACTCGAACTTTCAGGCACTGCATCATCTGCCCGACGAAGCGGTCGCGGCCGGCACGCCCTACGAGACGGTCGTCGCCGCCGGCCGAAAGCCGATCATCCGCACCACCGTCGCCAACGACGACGGCCCGCCCGGGCGCGCGCACCTTCGAGGCCCAGCTCGACGACGGCCGCTGGATGCACATCAGCGAGCGGCGCACCAAGGACGGCGGCTACGTTTCGGTCGGCACCGACATCACCAAGATCAAGCTGCACGAGCAGAAGCTGATCGAAGGCGAAAAGCGCCGCATCGCCACCATCGACGACCTGCGCAAATCGCAGCAGGCGCTCGAACTGCAGACCGATCAGCTTGCCGATCTCGCCGAGAAATATGCCGAGGAGAAAACCCGCGCCGAAGAGGCCAACCAGGCCAAATCGAAATTCCTCGCCAATATGAGCCACGAGCTGCGCACGCCGCTCAACGCCATCATCGGCTTTTCCGAAATCATGGAAGCGGCGATGTTCGGGCCGCTCGGCGCGGAGAAATACAGCGAATATTCCCGCGACATCCGCGAAAGCGGCCAGTATCTGCTCGACGTCATCAACGACATTCTCGACATGTCGAAGATCGAAGCGGGCGGCATCCGGCCTCGCGCCCGAGGACGTCGAGCTTGATCCGATCCTCGCCGACTGCCTGCGCGTGGTGTGGGGACGCGCCAGCGAGAAGCGTCTCGCTCTCCACTCACATCGCGCCCGGCATCCACCTCAAGGCCGACCGCCGCGCGCTCAAGCAGATCGCGCTCAATCTTCTTTCCAACGCCGTGAAATTCACGCCCGACGGCGGCGCCGTGACGGTAAGTGCCGCGTGCGCGGCGGCATGGTCACCATCGCCATCAAGGACACCGGCATCGGCATTCCCAAAGACGCACTGCGCAAGCTCGGCCGGCCATTCGAGCAGGTCGAAAGCCAATTGACCAAGCGGCACCAGGGATCGGGCCTTGGCCTCGCCATCGCCAAGTCGCTCATCGAAATGCACGGCGGCGGCATGCGCATCCGCTCGACGCTCGGCACCGGCACCATGGTCGTGGTCCGCCTGCCGCTGGAAGCGCGAGCTCCGCCGCACAACGAGATGGTGCGGCCGCATAATCACGCCGTTCAGGGCGCTCTGCCCAAAATGCGCACGAAACATTCGCGGACCTGGCGCTGGGTTTCCTCGACATGCGCCTGCAGCGCGGCAAAATCCGGCAGGTCGGCAGCGCGCGCCAGCAGACCAAGGACGCCGGTGCTTGCCGTTTTCGGATCGAATGGGCCCGGCAGGCAGAGCCGAAGAATTTGCGTGAGATCGTGAAAAAGCCGCACCGCGGGCCGCAATACCTCGGCGTCCTCAGCCTTGAGAACGCCGAGCCGCGCCGCCTTCTCCAGCGTCCGTGCCGTTGAGGTATCGAGAATGTCCGGCATCTCAGCAGCATGGACGAGTTGCAGATACTGCGCGATGAACTCGATATCGACCAGCGCACCGGCGGCGTATTTGAGGTCCCACGGGTCGGCATCGCCCTTTTCCTTGGCAATCGCCCGCGCATCTCGACCACGTCAGCGGCAATCACCGCCGCGTCGCGCTTGCGACAGAGCACATCGCGGATCACCGTTTCGACGCGCGCGGCGAATTCAGGCGATCCGGACACGACACGCGCGCGCGTCAGCGCCATGTGCTCCCAGGTCCACGCTTCACGCTCCTGGTAGCTTGCAAAGCCGTCGATTTGCGTCGCCAGCGGACCTGAGCGGCCCGACGGCCGCAGCCGCATATCGACGTGGTAGAGCACGCCGTAATTGGTCTGCACAGTCAGCGCATTGATCAGGCGCTGAGTCAAACGGGCAAAATACTGCGCGCCGTACAGCGGCCGCTTGCCGTCGGAATTGGGATGCTCGGCATCGAAATCGTAGATCACGATGAGATCGAGATCGGAGTTCGCGGTCATCTCGCGGGCGCCGAGCCGGCCCAGCGCGAGGATCGCGGTCTCCTGGCCGCGGATGCGGCCGTGCGCGGCGGCAAAATCATTTTCCACGCTTCGATGCACGGCGCGGATCAGGACATCGGCAAGCCGGGCAAATACCTCGCCCGCCTGTTCGGCCGAAACCGAGCCCGACAGGATTCGCGCACCGATCAGGAACATATGCTCCTGGCCGAAGAGACGGATTGCATCGAGAACCTCCTCGTAGCCCGCGGCATCGCCGAGCGCGCGATTGAGTTCGGCCTCAAGCCGTTCTTCATCGGGCAGCGAGCCAAAGAAACTCGGATCGATCAGCGGATCGATCACCTGCGGATTTTGCGCAAGAATATCGGCGAGCCGCGGCGCGACGCCGAGGATCAGCGCGATGAAACGGATGAGTTCCGGATTTTGCCGCAACAGTGACAGAAACGGCCGCCGGCGCGCAATCCGTAAGGAAACGATCGAAGGCAGTGAAAGCGGCGTCGGGATTTTCCGCGCGCGAGAATTGATCGATGATGAGCGGCACCAGCTCGGTCAGATTGGAGCGCGCCTGCTCGCCCCGTAACGCGCGATATTGGCCCGCCTGCCAACGGCGCACTGCCTCGATCACCTCTAGCGGATGCCGAAAGCCGGCTTGGACAAGCCGATCGGGCGTCTCGCCTTCCTCCATGACAAGTCTTTGCGGCTGGCCGAGGAAAGCCGGCTCGCGCTCGAACAGCCTGACATAATGGCGCTCGACCTTATGCAGATGCGCGAGCAGCGCTTGGGCGAATTCGTCTCGCCCTTTGAAGCCGAGAAAGCGGGCGAACTCGCCAGAGCGCCTGGATCGGACGGCAGCGTATGGGTCTGCTCATCCGCCATCATCTGCAGGCGATGCTCGACGCGCCGCAGGAAATCATAAGCGGCCGTCAGTTCGTCGCGCACGTCGACATCGATCCAGCCGCCGGCGGCAAGCGCCGCCAGCGTTGCGACTGTCTAGCGGCCGCGCAACTCGCGATG
Organism: uncultured Alphaproteobacteria bacterium; assembly: GCA_963759705.1. Taxonomy (GTDB): domain Bacteria; phylum Pseudomonadota; class Alphaproteobacteria; order Rhizobiales; family Xanthobacteraceae; genus BOG-931. The sequence continues at coordinate 5,412 of CAVXAK010000015.1, read as the reverse complement.
ACGGCCGCCGGCGATGAGCTGCTGGGTCTGGGCAAAGAATTCGATCTCGCGGATGCCGCCGCGGCCGAGCTTGATGTTGTGGCCCTCGACCGCGATCTCGCCATGACCCCGATAGGCGTGGATCTGCCGCTTCATTTCGTGCACGTCGGCGACGGTCGCGTAATCGAGATATTTTCGCCAAACGAAAGGCGCGAGATCGCGGAGGAGCTCTTCGCCTGCCGCGAGATCGCCGGCGCAAGCGCGCGCCTTGATCAAGGCCGCGCGCTCCCAGTTCTGTCCGCGGCTTTCGTAGTAAGCGAGCGCGGCATCGGTCGACATCGCGATCTGGGTCGAGGACGGATCAGGCCGCAGCCGAAGATCGACGCGGAAGACGTAACCGTCGACCGTGCGCTCTTGCAGGAGCTTCACCAGCTCACGTGTCAGGCGGACGTAAAACGACTGCGGCACGACGTTCGGCGCTAGCTTGGCGGCGGCCGGATCGAAAAAGACCATCAGATCGATGTCGCTGGAGAAATTCAGCTCGTAGGCGCCCATCTTGCCCATCGCGAGCACGATGTAGCCCGATCCACCTTCCGGCTGGCCGGGGTCGGACGCGATGAGCTTGCCGCCATGCACGGCATCGCGGAGCAAATAATTGACGGCAGCATTGAGCGCGGTGTCGGCGACCTCGGTCAGCGCGCGAGTCACCCGCGCGACCGGCCAGACCCCGCCGATATCAGCCAGCGCAATCAGCAGCGCGGCTTCCGCCTTCATGCGGCGGAGAATGGCCATGACCTCCGCGGGCGCGCCAGCTGTTGCAACGGCACGGCGCGCTTTGTCGAGCAGCGATGCGAGCGCCACATCCGGATCGCCGGTCAAGAGACGCACAAAGCGGGCGGGATCGGCGCACATGAGATCCCAGAGATAAGGCGCGGTTTCGGCGATGCCCAGGTCACGTCCGCAAGCGCCGCGTGCTGGCTGATGAGCCGCTTGAGCGTTTTTCCCGCGGCGCTTCGCGCGATGCTCACCAGCCACTGCGTTACGCGATCATCTGACTTTCCCGACGGGACTGGCAGTGCCCCGGAAAGCCGCAAGATCATTGCGTCGTCGTCGCGTTTCGGCTTCGGCCGCTTGCGGGCGCTCGGCCGCTTCATCCCCCCCCCATCGGTCCTGCTCGCGGCAGCGCGATGACGCTCTTCAGACCAGGATGATTATCCTCAAGCCGCAGTTCGCCGCCATGCAGGCGCGCCACGGCCGATGCAAGGCTTAGGCCTAGTCCCGAACCCGGCTCCGACCGGCTCTGCTCAAGACGAACGAATCGTTCGACGACGCGGCCACGATCCGCATCGGGAATGCCCGGACCCTGATCCGCCACCGTCAACGTGATTCGGTCGCCATCGCTGCCCGCCTTGACGATGATTTCCGAGGGCTCGCCGTTCATTTTATGGTCGGGACCGGCGTACTTGATGGCGTTATCGACGAGGTTCGACAGTGCTTGGCTGACCAGCTCGCGATTGCCGCGGACCCGCGCTGCGATCGGAGCCTCGACCTTTAGCGCGATTCCCTTTTCGTCGGCCAGCGGTTCGTAGAGTTCGCCGATGTCGCGCGCGATCTCGGCTGCGTCGAATTCGGTCATGTTGTCGCGGGCCTGCCCGGATTCGGCGCGCGCGATCATCAATAGCGCATCGAAGGTGCGGATGAGGTCATCGGATTCCGCGATCGTGGATTCCAACACGGCGCGATACCCTTTGTCATCCGTAGCGCTGCGCAACGCCTGCTCGCATCGATTTCGCAGGCGCGTCAACGGCGTTTTGAGATCGTGCGCGATGTTGTCGGAGACTTCCTTGAGGCCGCGCATGAGCGCCTCGATCCGCTCGAGCATGGCGTTGAGATGATCGGCGAGGCGATCAAGCTCGTCCCCGGTACCTGCCACAGGCAACCGCCCCGCGAGATCGCCGGCCATGATGGTTTGCGCCGTTTCGGTCATGGCATCGATGCGTTTAAGCACGCGCCGACTGACAAAAAATCCGCCGGCGAGCCCGAGCACCACGACCAGTGCGAACGACCAGCGTCCGGCGTTGGAAATGATGTTGAAAATGCGCTCCCGCTCTTCGAGATCGCGTCCGACCAGAAGACGAAAGCCGCCTGGTAGCTGCACGACCTGAACCAAGGCGCGATGCTCGCTGCCCTCCGGCGCCTCAAGGCGGCGATAGGATGTTTCGAGCCAACCCGGATGATCGAGAACGCCGGGCTCCAACGAGCCGACATTGCCGGCAAGGCCCTCACCGGTCGACGTCGTGACGAGGTATAGGCTCGATCCCGGACGGCGCGAGCGCAGATCGACGATGATGACCAGTCGCCGGATTCCGCCCTGATTATATTGTTCGCTCAGCCCGGCAATCTCCGAATTGACGGTCGAGGTGATCTGTTCGGTGATGAGGCGGCGGGTATTGAGCGCGAAATAGCCGAGCAGCGTCGCGGCAAACAGAATGAAGACCAGGAGATAGACGAGCGTCAGTTGAAACGCTGTCGTGCGGAGAAGTTTACCGAGCGCCGTCACGGATCATATACCCCGCCCCGCGCACGGTATGCAGGAGGGGCTGCGCGAAGCCTTTATCAATTTTGGAACGCAGGCGCGAAATGTGCACATCGATCACATTGGTCTGCGGATCGAAATGATAGTCCCAAACATTTTCCAACAGCATCGTGCGGGTGACGACCTGACCCGCATGCCGCATCAGATATTCGAGCAGCCGAAACTCGCGCGGCTGAAGCTGCAGCTCCTGCCCCGCCCTGCTGACTTCATGCGAGAGACGATTTAGCTCGAGATCGGCGACCCGATAGACGGTCTCTTCACCGCGGTTGCCGCCTCTGCGCGCCAGCGCCTCCACACGCGCCAGCAGTTCGGAGAATGCGTAGGGCTTCGCGAGATAATCGTCGCCGCCCGTACGCAATCCCTTCACGCGATCGTCGACTTGGCCGAGCGCGGACAGGATCAGAACCGGCGTCTCTACCGCTTTGCCGCGCAATGTGTTGATGACCGACAGACCATCGAGCTTGGGCAACATCCGATCGATGATGAGCACGTCATATTGACCGTCTAGCCCCATCGCCAAGCCCTCCTCGCCGTCGGCGGCCTGGTCGGCGATGTGGCCAACCTCGCGGAACGCCTTGACGAGATAATCGGCCGCGTCGCGATCGTCCTCAACAATAAGAAGGCGCATGATGCATCGTCGCAATCGGGAAGCCGCTCGAAAAGCCAAGTGGCGGACTACCCATCATCGTATCATATTGTCCCGCAATCGCGTTTCGGCAACAACGGCCACGCTCATCGGGGCGCAATCGCTCCGAATCTAGCCTATCAAAGTGAGGGGGTGGCGGGCATAGGCCCGCCATCCCCTCTACCGACTCCACCCCGGCGGGGGCGACGGATGCCGGGAGGTAGAGTTGGTAATCGGCGGGGACGGGCACTAAAGCCCGTCCCCAGGGTACGCCCGCCAGCGGGGGCGACGGATGCCGGCGGATGCCCCATTGATCAGGCGTTGCCGAGGGGCAACGCCACAAACTTTGTGCCCTCGCTCGACTTCACCCTTAGAAGCACGGTGTGTTTGCCCTCCTTGCGGGCCTCACTGAGGTGTTTGCGAACGTCGGCCGGATTCGCCACCGACTTGCCGCCCACATCGAGAATCACGTCGCCGACCTGGAAGCCATGATCCGCGGCCACTCCACCCGGCGTGACCCCGGTGACAACAACGCCGCTGCCGTCCGATCCGGCAGCCTTACTGCCGGGCGCAAGCGTCAACCCAAGGCGCGGCACGTCCGTATCCGGAACTTCGCGCTGCTGATTTTGATTCGACGCCTGCTTCTCGTTCGGCAGCGTGCCGAGCGTCAGCGATACAGTCTTTTCCTCGCCTTTATGAATCAGGCCGAGCTTGACTGTGACGCCCGGTGACATCGTACCGATACGGCGTGCAAGCTCGCGTGCGTCGTGGATCTGCGCGCCATCAACCGAGGTAATGACGTCGCCGCTTTGAATACCGGCCTTGGCCGCTGGGCTATTCGCCTGCGGCTCGGACACCAGCGCGCCGGACGCTTCCTTGAGGCCCATGCCGTCGGCGATCTCCGGCGTGACCGGCTGAATTTGCACTCCGATCCAGCCGCGCGTGACGCTGCCCTTATCGCGAAGCTGGGCGATAACGCTTTTGACCGTGTCGGCCGGAATGGCAAATGCGATGCCCACCGAGCCGCCGACGGCGAGAAGATCGCGGTGTTGACACCGATGACGTTGCCGTCGACGTCGAAGGTCGGACCGCCCGAATTGCCCTTGTTAACCGGCGCATCGATCTGAATGAAATCGTCGTAGGGGCCGGCGCCGATGTCGCGGCCGCGGGCCGAGACAATACCGGCGGTGACCGTGCCACCCAGTCCAAATGGATTGCCGACCGCAAGCACCCAATCGCCGACGCGCGGCGTGGTGTCTGCCAATTTCACGTAGGGGAAATCGCCGCCATCTACTTTGATGAGTGCAAGATCCGTGCGGGGGTCGGTACCAATGACCTTGGCGCTGTGGGTCTTGCCGTCGTCAGTCGTGACGGTGACGTTCTCCGCGTTCTGGACCACGTGATTGTTGGTGACCGCGTACCCGTCCTGCGAAATGAAGAACCCGGAACCCTGGCCGGTGATAACCTCGTGCCCATGCGGCGCGCCATTCTGGCCGTTGGGCAGACCGAAGCGCCGGAAAAAGCGCTCGAACGGTGAGCCGGGCGGGAACGGCAAGTCGTCACTCATCTCCGAATTGACCGGGCGCTCCATCTTGACGCGCACCGAAATCACGGCCGGCTTCACTTTCTCGACAATGTCGGCGAAGCCGACGGGCCGCTGCGCAATCTGCTGAACTTTGTCGCTTAAGTTCTGAGCGTGCGCCAAAGCGCCAAAGAAATCGGCCTTCTGCGTCCAATGCGGCGTACAAAAAGCGCCGCGGCGCCAACGCCGGCGATTGTCGTCGCCAGCAGCGCCATACGCCGCACTGACAGCGTCCGTCGCCGCTGTTCGGAACTGCCGTTCATTACTGTCTCCAAATATCGAGTATCCGTTTCACAACGGAAGGGTGGCCCAAGGCCCGACTTTGTACGCGAACATGGGGCGGTGATCCTTACCGCGCTCTGTCGGGAGCATTAAAAGTTTGTAATGTTGGGTGCGGCATAATTGCCGATTGAAATCAAACGATTAGGCCGCCAACGGCGGCCTCCTCTGCCGGCAGGGCGTCACTCGCTGGAATGAGAGGATTCAAAACTTTAGGGCGCAGATTTACCGCGCATCAACTCGGCGAGGCGCTTTTCCTTCTGCCGCCGTGAGGTTGGTCGTTTCCCCCGGCCCGTTCACCGATCGCCGTCGCATGAGGATGATGACGATGGTGGCAATTCCAATGAGCAG
>CAVXAK010000014.1:0-239890 GCA_963759705.1 uncultured Alphaproteobacteria bacterium | reverse complement strand
CAACGAATAGCAGGAAACAAGGCGACTGCTAAGCAATCGCCCTTGTTTAGGCTTTGTCGATGAAGAGTCCCATTCCAAAAGGACGTCTACGCGTCAACAATTGGATTATGCAAGGACTCTATGATTATGCAGTCAACGAAACCGTCGAACTCTGACTTTTGCCGGTCTTTCAACATGTAGTTGATCCAACCCGCGTTCGCGCCGTCGCGGACAAGGATTTGGCCATAACCCCACTCGACCTTCGCCCAACAGTCGCGGATTAGGTTTTCAAGGGCAATGCCGTCGAAGTGCGAGGGCAATTCAATTGCGCAATGAATATGCCATCGACCTAACGTGCCACGGTCCCATGAACGTAAGGCGCAGCCGCGGACCTCGCCTTTTTCAAGTACCGGTAATACACGAAGGCTTTTGCCGTATCGACGAAATGCCGCTCCATAGACTGCTCTGTTGAGCAGGTTCATGAAGTGCCGAAAAGCTTGTCTGCACCGATAGTCGTCGATCCTTACCCAACCGCCGCTGTCGGGCTGACGAGCTTGCTTCAATGTTAGGGTGACGTCGCAAAATGCACCCCAGCTGCTCGTATCGAAGAAGTGTGATTTGGCGGATTCAAAAGGATCAGACCTGACTTCCATCGGATAGTTATCGCGCGCACTGCAGAGTGACTTCAGCAAGCTCTGAAACGCCCGACCTGGGCCTTAACTATCGAGGAAGCTTCTGAGCATCTTTGATCGGCTCGGGTGCTTGAGCTTTCGCAGTGCTTTGGCCTCGATTTGCCGAATTCGCTCGCGCGTCACCGAGAACTGTTGGCCGACTTCCTCCAGCGTGTGGTCGCTGTTCATGCCGAGGCCAAAGCGCATGCGTACGACGCGTTCCTCGCGCGGCGTCAGTGAAGCCAGCACGCGCGTCGTGGTCTCGCGCAGGTTCGACTGGATCGCGGCGTCGATCGGCAAGATAGCGCTCTTGTCCTCGATCAAGTCGCCGAGGTGGGAGTCCCCCTCGTCGCCGATCGGTGTTTCAAGCGAGAGCGGCTCCTTGGCGATCTTTAAAGTCTTGCGTACCTTTTCGAGCGGCATGTGGAGCTTCGCCGCGAGTTCCTCAGGCGTCGGCTCGCGACCGATCTCGCCAAGCATCTGCCGGCTCGTGCGCACGATCTTGTTGATGGTCTCGATCATATGCACGGGCACACGGATGGTACGCGACTGATCGGCGAGCGAGCGGCTGACTGCCTGCCGGATCCACCAGGTGGCATAGGTGGCAAACTTGAAGCCGCGCCGATACTCGAACTTTTCGACCGCCTTCATCAGGCCGATGTTGCCTTCCTGGATGAGGTCGAGGAACTGCAGGCCGCGGTTCGTATATTTTTTCGCGATCGAGATGACGAGGCGCAGGTTCGCCTCCACCATTTCTTTTTTCGCCTGGTGCTCCTCGCGTTCGCCCTTTTGCACCATGTGCAGAATCTTGCGGAACTCGCCGATCTCGAGGCCGGTCTCGGACGCAAGCGTGTGGATGTTCGCTCGCAGCTCCTTGATGCGGTCCTTGTCCTCGGCGACGAAGTTCTTCCAGCCCTTGGCTGAGAGCCTGGAGACGCGGTTGAGCCACAGCGGGTCGAGCTCGGAGCCCACATAGTTTTTGAGGAAGTCTTCACGAATGACGCCGTGGCTCTCGGCCAGCCGCAGCATGTTTCCTTCGTAGCCGACGAGGCGCTTGTTGATGTCGTAGAGCTGTTCGACCAGTGCGTCGATGCGCGCCTGATTCAGCCGAAGGGACTTCACCTCGCCCCTTATCTCGTTTTGCAACTTTTTATAATTGCGCTCCTGTGCGGGCGAGAGCGACTGCCTTTTGAGTTGGAACTGGATGTCCTGGTCCTGCAGCCGGCGCAACCGCTTGTAGCTGGCGGCGATGGTGTCGAAGGTCTCGATCACCTTGGGCTTGAGCTCGGCCTCGATTGCGGCGACCGAAAGCCAATTCTCCATTTCGTCGTCGTCGTCTTCGAGGTCGATTTCGCCGATTATCCCATCGGCTACCGTGTCCTCACCGTCGGTGCTTTTGGCGGCCGGCTTGAATGCGGCGGCGGGTACCGCTTCTTGCGCCGGTATCTCAGGCGGCCGTTCGGATTGAGCCGGGACCGCGTTGGCGACGACGACCTGGCCGTCGGGCCCAATCACCGGCGCGGGCGAGGCTTTGGCGCCAGGACCTGCATAAGTTGCGTCGAGGTCAAGGATATCGCGCAGCAAGATCTTGCCCTCGTTGAGCTCGTCCCGCCAGATGATGATGGCCTGGAAGGTGAGCGGGCTTTCGCAGAGCCCTGCAATCATGGCCTCGCGGCCGGCCTCGATGCGCTTGGCGAGGGCGATCTCGCCCTCGCGCGAAAGCAGTTCCACCGAGCTCATTTCGTGGAAGTACATGCGCACAGGGTCGTCGGTGCGCTGGGCGGGTTCCCTGGTCCCGGACTTAGCCGGAACCGGCCGTTGCTGGATTTCAACAAGCTCGTTTTCGCTCTCCGTCTCCTCCTCGGGCTCCTCGCTGGACGCCGCCTCTTCCCCAGGCTCAGCCTCAATGGTGTCGACCACGTTGACGCCCATCTCGCTGAACTTCGCCAGGATGTCCTCCATCTGCTCGGACTTGACCTCCTCCGAGGACAGCAACGCGTTGATCTGGCCGTGGGTGACATAGCCGCGCTTCTTGGCGCCGCGGATCAGCTCCCTGACGGCCGCCTCAGAAAGGTCGAGCACCGGCCTGTCGGGCAGGGCCTCGGGACCCTCCTTCTCGGGCATCTCTTCCTTCTGCGGCCTCACCTTGATCTTGCTCGCCATGAATCTCCAAAATCAACGCTGAGTGTCGTTGAAGAAGGTTTTTGGCCCTCGATTTTTATCGAGGGTGTCGATTACGGTTGTGCCGAGATCAGAAGCGGGGGGCGCGCGCGGGGCCGCCTCTTCCTGGCCCGCCTGGGATCGCCCGAGGTTTCATCGGCAGCAGGCCCTCGCGCTGCAACTTTTTGCGAGCAAGCTTGCGGGCGCGGCGGATAGCCTCCGCCTTCTCCCGGACTCTTCTCTCGGAGGGCTTTTCGTAGTGGCCGCGGAGCTTCATCTCCCGGAAGACGCCCTCGCGCTGCATCTTCTTCTTCAGAACCTTGAGGGCTTGGTCGACATTGTTGTCACGGACGAGAACCTGCACGCGGTATTCCTCTTCGATCGAGCGGTCGACGGGCCCGATGGCCAGGGCGCTCGGGCCCCTGGCGCACGGATATGCACTATTCTGACGGCCATGGCAGCCGCCGCACAAACCAAGTTCGATATCTGAAATTATGCCTGCCGATGGGCACCGTGACTGCCAATTGGAAGAAACGAAGACTTCGGTACGTCGCCGTTTTTTGGGCAGCTCTTCGAACCAATCGGTCCTTCGGACAAATCAGTGCATCCCATAGATAATGGGCGTGCCGGAGATAAAGAACAATAGGAGTCACCCGCTTCTGGTTGGATGTCGCGGCACGACCGACTGGGTCGATCGCGACCTGTTAGATCGGCGCCAGCGCTCCCGTATTTGACGATTTCTCCCAGCTATACGTCATACGGTAGACGCTTGGTTCATCTATATCGCGTATAGTGGTCAGCTGCTGCCACAGCGACTGAGCCATCGGCTCTAGAAATTGTCATCATTTCCTTCGGGGCCTTTAATCGCCACTTTCAGCATACGAATTCGCTGTTGGGGGGCGGTCGCCGGCGAGGCCGCGTCTGCCCTTTGTGGATCGATGAACGCGGCGCATAACATGCCACGAGCTCCAGCAGTGCGTCGGTTCGCTCTTCAGAGAATACACACCCCACCGTCCGTGGTTTTTCTACTTCGTACGCTGCACAGAGCATTTTACCTTAAAGGAGTGAGCATGCAAAATGACGCAAAGACAATCATGAATGCGCGCCAACCCAGACCAGTAGCATCATTCGCTGCACGTTCGAAGCGGTGGACGCCCGGTGCCAGCCGCCCTGAGCCGAAGAGCTTTCAAAATTCGCAGAGAAACTATGAGCGGTATCTGGCGCTTGCCCGCGCTGAAGCCCAAATCGGCAACACGGTTGGGGCAGAGAACTACTACCAGCACGCCGAACATTATTTCAGATCGATGTCCTCAGACTCGGAAAAGACGTAAGAGATTTTGGTGCGACAGCCGCCATCGGTTCGGGCGCTGCATGTGATCCTGTTCGACGCTTCGAGGAGTAGGGTTGGGTTTGGAAAACGTCCATTGAAAAATGCAATCAAGACAAGCATTAAGACGTGGAAAAACTAACTGTCTATTCTCCGCTCGCGCTCAGTCGGGCCGCTTGTATCGAAGACCCGCAAGAATTTTCCCTGTATGATTTTCTGAATAGTGGGCTGCTTGATTGTGGAGATGTCCCGCTGTTTGTTGAACATTGATCAGCGGTCGTTGCCGAGATTGATGTTAAGCAGCAGTGGCTTGGCGAGCAAGCCCACCCTGTGATGAGTTTTTGATCCGGTGTGTTTCCAGAGCTGCACGCAACGCCGGAAGTTGCTTGTGAGCCTTCAGTCGTCGAAAGCCTTTTGCTGCCTCCTGTAGGGCGGCTGCGGTCCAGCGCATCGCCATCGATGCCGAGCGCCATCGCTTCACGTTACGGCAGACGCGGCGCACCGTGCCCATCACATTTTCGATAATGTTGGTACAGGCGAGCGAGCGCCGCAGCTCTTTCGGCAATCCAAGCCGCGTCACAGTGAGGATCTCGTCGATGCCTTCCAGGATCGAGCTGGAGACCCCGGACCAGTCGCGTTCGAGACGCTGGGCGAGGTTGCGGATCAGCTTTTCGGCCTTGTCGGCGTCGTCGAGTTCCCATGCTTGTCGCAACACGCGTCGGACCGAGGCGTGCAGCGATTTGGGCAATCGCTCCATAATGTTGCGGGCCTTGTGGACCTGACAGCGCTGGATCGCCGCGGCAGCGCCGAAGGTTCGGCGGATCGCCTTGGACAGAGCCTTTGCGCCGTCGATGATGAAGAGCCGGGACGCCGCCGGGTCCAGCCCGCGCTCGACGAGATTATCGATGAGCGCCTGAACGGTCGCGGCGTTCTCCGTTGCGCCCTCAATGAGGCCAAGCGGATGTTTGTCGCCCATGGCGTCAACACCGACCGCCGCCACCAGGATCAGATCCTCGTCCATGTGAATGCCGTCGATCTGGATCACCAGCAAATCAAGCCCGGAGAGATCCGACGCCATCCATTCCTTCATGCGTGCCGCTGATAGCGCCACGAAGCGGCGGGAGACCGCCGATTTCGATAGACCTGCCCCCGCCGGCGCCGGAACGTCTCCCTCGGGCAAACGAACCGATCTGGCAAACTTGCGCGTCGCCACGTTGATCAGCATCTGGTTCATCGACCATTTGCCGAGCCAGTCCTGCGCAACGGCGGCCTCCCAGCTTGGCACAGCCAGTTCCTTCCCGTCGAAGCCGCGAAGCCTTGGCCGCTCGATCTCAACCTTGCCGCCGTGGAAGCCGATCTTGCCCCTCGTTCTCCCCCAGCGATGCGCCCGCCGCAAATGGCCTCGCGCATGGTGGGGCCCGCAGATCGATTGCGCGTCGTCATCCATCATCTCGCCAAGAGCCTCCATGCCGGAAGCCAGGCAAAACAACTCAAAGCTCGCCGCAATATTCGAAAGGGCTTCAAGCTTCAGCGCTCTCGTCGGGATGGTAGTCGATGTAGTAGCTTGGTTCATGGCGTTGCTTTCCTTTGTGAAATCAGCACCCCGAGCCTATTGGCTCAAGGCGGGCAACGCCGCTTCTCCTATTTCAACATCGAGCGGGACAATTCCTTGATTGTGGCGGTCAGTCAGACTGAGGCCTTGTAGCCTTTATCAGTAAGTGTCGGCTCACCCGAAGCGGTGTCGGTGATGAGGCCGGCCGATTTCAATTCCGGAAGGCCCTTCTTGACTGTCTTTGCACTGCCAACTCTCATGTTCAATTGAATCAGCGGAATGCCCGAACCGGGCAATCGCTCAAACGACTTGATCTTTTGAAAAACTTCCAACGCTTCCCAACTAAGACCACCGCTATCAGCCATTGTCCATACTCCCGGAGCAATTTGGCGCCGCTCCCGTTTTGCCGGAAATCGGCGGGCACGGCAGTGATCCATAAGAACAGAAGACGCAGCAATCGCCCGACTTCGGCCGTAACCTCGCCCCGCCTCTGTGAAGCTCCCATCGTAACTTATCACACCGCCGCCGCTACTTAATCGCGGGCATAGAAAATCACTTTCGCTACACATAGGTAATCAAACCCGCAAAGCCTCCGTCCATGTGGTCCTGGTGATGACAGTGGAAGAACGTCGGGCCAGGGTCGTCGGCCACGAGTTCGACCTCGGCCGTCGAAAATCGCGGCATGCTGAGAGTGTCCTTCATCAGCCCCGAAGTGGGACTTGTCTCCAATTTTGGTCACCTCGAAGGTGTGGCGGGTTGGTGTCGGGCCATGATTTGCCGTTGTAAGGTCCACCGGTTGTAGCCACCGCGACCGCCGGGGATTTTCTCGAATTTCAGGTGAAGCCGATGCTGGGACGTAATGGTGACGCCAAATGTCTGCGAGAACGATATCGGAGCGCCGGATTTCTTCCAAGAAAGCGAATTTAACGCCCGACCTGGGCCTTAACTATCGAGGAAGCTTCTGAGCATCTTTCATCGGCTCGGGTGCTTGAGCTTTCGCAGTGCTTTGCCTCGACTTGCCGAATTCGCTGGCGCGTCACTGAGAACTTTGGCCGACTTTCGACGCGCAGCGCGACCGGCCCGCGTCGTGGGGCCGAAGGGACTGCGTTGGCTATATCCGGATTGACGCCATCTCAACAGGCGGTTGACCGTGCTGGGGGCCCGACCGATTGCGCGACCCATCTCCCGTTGGGTCGCATGGAAATCCTGTGCGCACGCAAGCCTCTCGGCAATTTCGCGCCATGGTGCGCCGGCCTCAACCGCCGCCTTGGCGCCGCTCAGCACCTCAGCTTTTGTTGTCCCGTATAAAACGGTTCGTGGCGCCGGTGGGGGCGCCGAGGCGGCGGAAGATTTCGGTTGGCACGTGGTGGCCTTCAGCTGCACCGGACACTGGGATTTGGACACCTTCGGCTCGACCTGTACTCGGTGTAAAACCCAGGCGGCAGGATCTTTGATGCCGGCCTGCTTGGCCGAGCGAAATACGAGATCCCGAAACTCGGCCAACTTGTCAGGCGTAAGGTCAGCGGGGTCGGTGACGCCGAGGGAACCAAGGCATCTGTGGAGACGCTGTTCCCCATTTATGGGGTGGGCTGTCAGGAACAGCTCCACGAGCTGGGCCACGGTCGGGCCTTCCCGTGAGGGCTCGCCCAGTCTTGGGCCGCCGCTGATGACGCTCCCGTCAGTACGCAGGGTCGAACTCCCGAATGAGCATATTTGAATACCGGGTACAAATATCGCAGACCCATCGGCATCGAATCCTATCGACGTAAATTTTTTGTAACGCTAAGAGTTCACGCCCAAGGGCCTTCATACACTGACGCGAAGCGTTCGGGATTGTGGCGCGGTAATAGCATTGGGCCGAGTTCGTGCCGGGCAGGCCGGCAGGTCGCCTAAGCATGACGCGGATCGTCGCGAGGCGCCGGCAACGGCTCGTCATGGACCTTCCAGACGGATTTTGTAACGCCAAAGCCATCAAGATTTGCGTCCGCGCCATTAGCGGGAATACTACAAAACCCGCTACAAGACGGCGAAGAGTGGCCAAAAAATCCGCTGTGATATCAAAGCCTAACGTTGAGAGGGGCGGTTTCCCTTCACCCGCTCCAGTTCTTAGACGAGTTCCCCGAACCCTCGTATTTTATGGGCGGGCTAACGCCTTTTATGGGCAGGCTAATGCCGCCCGCTTCCCAGCTTTCAATCACTGAGTGTTGGCGCCCGGCGTTACTCTCTCCAGGCTTGAGGCAGCCATCTGTTGCGAACAGACCGCCGGCTTAGGGTTTCCGTCCGTAGGTACGGAGGATGCTTTGCGGTGTCGGCGCGTTCGGCGCGCGGCGATCATCCGCCCGGAAAAATCGTTGCTCGATCTCTACCGAGATTTGATACAGCCATTTTTCGGCTCGGTCCGCCCGGTCCTGGTGAAACCGGACATCGGCCTCGAGGTCCCTGATACGATTTTCCGCAGCTCGAAGTTGAGCCGAAAGCTTCTGCGCGACGTCGAGCGCCTGCTGGCTGTTTTCTTCCGCCATGCCGGCGGCCTTGTGGAGCAAGTCCAGAATGCTCCGTCCGGCGTTGTCCAGTGGATCGGATGCATCAGGACCCGCGGCCTTCGCATTGGGGGCAAACGGTACAACAGATTCTGCGTCTAACGCTCGGTTACCCATCGCCCGATTACTCGTCACAACACCACGTCACAGTTAACTCACACCAACAGTAAATTGGAAACTCAAATCATATTCGTTTAGGACGGAACAGGTATGCTGTGGATAACAAACTCGTTCGCCTCATCGAGTCACGCGCACGATCGGGCGATCACACGGAACTTTGATCGTAAGCGCTCGAAAGACGCCCCTCGGTTCCCGAGGGGCGACGCGTATTGCGGAACCTTGAAGCGGCTACTGCTTCTGCCACCTGGTGCCGTCGGACCAGTCGATCGAATGGTCGGGCCGGATAATACCGAGTGAGTTGAACGGCGCTCCCGCGTTGATGGTGACGTCGCTGGTGATTGTGCCGTTGGAAATCTCACCCTTGTCGTTCTTGATTTCGAGCTTGTTCCCCGATTGAGAAATCGAAGGCGTTTGGCCGGTCCAGAGGCACGGGTCGGAATTCGGCTGACACCGATACGTACCGCTGAGATTGGGCGCGGCGGCCTGAGCCTCAGCGCGGCCGGCCAACGTGATGCTGAGCGCTGCCGCAGCAGAAACAGACAGTAGTGTAGTCATCGTCTTATTGAGCATTTTCTCCCGTCCTCCTTTACATGCGCCCCGCATTACGACGGCCGCCTCGTTCCATCCACAAAGGCGGCCATGTTCCGTCAGTGGCCGAAAAGCCCGCGCAACGTTTCCGCTTTGCCGTCGTGGCGCCACGTAATGTCGTTCACGCGCCAATCGTTCTTGATCTTCACGAGGTCCAACACCACAGTCGTCGGTTGGTCGAAGTTGCGGAAACTGACTTTTGCGCTCGCTTTGTCGGTGGCCGTATCGGTGAGGTCAATGTTGACGGCCTTGATCTCCCAATCCTGCCCGTCGATGAAGGGATCTGCGTCAAGTTTGCCCACATCGTTGTGCCGCGCGGAATCCCTTTGATCTTTAATCAGCAGTGCGGCGAGCGTGGGCTCGAAATAGCGCCGGATTTCTGCCGCAGTGCCGAGCGGAACCCCTTTGCTGTTCTTGCCCTTGTAGGCATTGTAGATCGCTGTGACGAAAGCGAGCGCGGCTGCATCTACAGAATTTCCGGCCGTAGCGAAGATGATGCCGGCAGCGCCAAGGATGACGATCCGTCGCGACACCATCGCTTTCGCTCCCAGTGCAATCCACAGCCCATGTTCATGAGTCCACGTTCATGAGTTCATGGGTCGAATTGGCGTGCGACTTCGGTTCATGATCACGCGAAGGACGCTGATGAATTTATGAAGTGCGCCGTCGCTCGTGGCAATGCGGCGAATTTGGCGCGCATGGAATTTGGCGGGTTCGTCTGGGGCCAACAGGCTTGTGGCCGTTTAGCGGCGGCCGATCCGCGTGACGCGGTCGGTAAGGGCTTGCGTTGCCGGGCGCTAACAGGCATGAGAAATTCCGTTGGCCAAAGACCTTGGCCGTCGGGTCAAGCCGCGTCCATATTTTGGATTTTGGACGAACGTATTGCGGGCGAACTCGGCGAGTCCGCGGCCATGTAGGAGTGTAGCTCAATTGGCCAGAGCACCGGTCTCCAAAACCGGGGGTTGGGGGTTCGAGTCCCTCCACTCCTGCCAATAAAACACTTGAAATATCATTGCCTTAGCGTGCTCCAACCGAAGCTAAATGCCGAACCCAAAATGCTGGGCGGTAGGTTTGGAAGTGCTCGCCGCACCGTGCGCACGGCCGCTTGCCTCCGTCTATTTTGACGAAGAACCGCAGCGCCGATTGGTTGCTTCGTCATAAGGCAACGCGGCCCTCACAAGCAGCCGACTTGGCGTCCAGGCCCTGACTTCAGTCGTAGATTGGGAGCGGCGCGTTTTGCGGCGTCGCGGGTGCTGTCAATGTTACGGTCGGCTTAGGGCGAGGTCTCGGCATCGGTGGCAGCTTGGTTTCTCCATGAGCGTCGGTAGGAGCCACGTGTGGGATAGGCAGCGGCGGAACCGGTCTATCTTTCCAGGCCTGTGCTACCGCTGGGGACGCGGCAATGAGCAAGAGCGCTAGTGCTCCGGGCACGGCGTCCCAGGCCACGTAATCCTCTTTCCGGCGCGTCCCTAGATAGCGCATGCCCATTACCTTGATTGAAACAACGGCGGAGCTTGGGCGCGCGCTGGGCCAAAGTGCGACGTTTTACTCTGAGAAGGAGTCGGCTTAGCACCCACCAGTGGAAGTATCGCTGTGGCGCATTAACCGACGCGAAGTGCCCAGAAGCAGACGTCACATGCGACGTGCCGCGAAAAATTGATCTACCGCAATAGTTGGTTCGGTCCGATGTGCCAGCCTATTTTTCCAAAATGGAAAATTGGAAAAGTTATGATCCAGAAGACAGCGCGACTGGCGCTTCTCGTGTGCAGCCTCGCAAGTCAGAGTGCTTTGGCATACGCGCAGGAAACGAAACCCAATATCGTCATTATCCTGGCCGACGATCTCGGCAACGCCGATCTCGGCTACCGCGGCAGCGACATCAAAAGTCCCAACATCGACAAGCTGGCGAACGAAGGCGTCCGACTAGAGTCGTTCTATGGCATGCCGGTCTGCACGCCGTCGCGGGCGGAGCTAATGACTGGCCGCTATGCCATGCGGTACGGCTTGCAGACGCTGGTGATATTTCCGAGCCACACTTATGGGCTGCCGAGCGACGAGCGCACGCTGCCGCAGGCCTTGAAGGAGGCCGGCTATCAGACCGCGATGGTCGGCAAGTGGCATCTCGGCCATGCCGATCGGAAGTACTGGCCGCAGAACCGGGGCTTCGATCATTTCTACGGCAACCTGGTCGGCGAGGTGGACTATTTCACCAAGGAACGCGGCGGGATCATCGACTGGCAGCGCGACGGCAAGTTCCTGAAAGAAGACGGCTACTTCACCACCCTGATCGGTAACGAAGCCGTCGACATCATCAAGGAGCACGATACGGCGAAGCCGCTGTTCCTATACGTGGCGTCGCTGGCGCCGCACGCGCCGTATCAGGCCCCGCAGAAGGACATTGACGCCTACAAGAACACGGCCGGTGACGTGCATCGGCATACCTATGCGGCAATGATCACCGACTTGGACACCCAGGTCGGACGGATCGTCGCCGCGCTGAAGCAGAAGAACATGCTCGACAACACCCTGATCATCTTCAGCAGCGACAACGGCGGTGCCACCAGCGCGCTGTTCGCCACCGGGGCGCGGTCGCCGGAAGAGCGCGAGCAAAGCGGTGGCGTCGAGCTTGGCGCAAAAACTCCCGCCTCGAACGGCGATCTCCGCGGCGGCAAGGGCTCGCTGCATGAAGGCGGTGTGCGGGTGCCGACTGTCTTTTACTGGCAAGGCAAGCTCAAGCCGGCGGTCGTCAATGCGCCGGCCGGGATGGTGGACGTGATGCCGACGGTGCTGGCGCTCGCCGGCGCCAAGGGCAGTCCGGATCATCCGTTCGATGGCAAGGACATCTGGCCGATCCTGGCGAATGGCCAGCCGTCCCCGCACGAGGACTATCTGATCAATGTCGAGCCGTTCCGCGGCGCCGTCCGCAAGGGCGACTGGAAGCTGGTCAAGATCGCGCTGCTGCCGGGACGCACCGAATTGTTCGATCTGGCAAAGGATCCGGGCGAGAAGAATAATGTCGCCAATCAGTTTCCCGAGATCGTGAACGATCTGTCGGCGCGGCTGCTGACTTATGCCAAGCAGCAGAAGCCGAGCCTGTGGATCAAGGCGCAACCCGCCTTCCTCGGCGCTCAAGGCAAGACGATCTTCGACCCAGATTTCGACATCGACGACAGCGGCATGCCGAATGAAAAGGTACGGCTTCCAAAGTGATCGAATTGGGTGGCGAATGTCAGCTCGGGGTCGATTGCGTCGTTGCGATCGCGGTGCAACCACTTAGGCTGTTCACCCACAAGCGGACATAGCTCGCGCCCGTCAGACGATGATCCGACGCTGATCGAGGCGGTGACCGATTGAGGAAGCGAGCTGGATTCCCTGCAGCAAGGCCTACCTTTACTGCATCGACAACGACGATATCGCCACGTTTACGGCTCCGTCGGCGTCGGCGATCACACGCAGAGTCTTGCCGTCATAGGCGATGCCGGTAAGGCGCAGATCGCTGACGGTCACGTTGGCGCGAAAGCCGCTGCCTTGCGTCGTAAAGCCGCCGACCGCCGCAGCGATTTGCTTTTTTGCGTCTTCGGCAAAAGGCTTGAGGTCGATGACCGCCTTTTCGGCCAGCGTCTTTTGCAGGTAGGGCACAGCCGCCTTCGCCGCCGCGCCCAGCAGCCCGAACGCCGCCTCGGATTGGACATCGAGTGCAATGTCGGTGAAGCGCAGGATCTGGTGATCCTGGTCGAGCACGGGTCGTCCCCAGACGTGCACCGTTGCGTCAGCGCCGATGCTGAAGAAGCCGCGTCGCTTTACGTTGACCAAAAGCGAAATCAAGAGGCGATCGCCCGACGCGGCCACAGCGGCTTGTTTGATGGTCGTCGCGAACGAGCCGCTGCCGTCCTCCGGAAATGTTTTGCCCTTGATCTGGGCCTCGAGCAGACGGCTGACTTCGGTGAACGGCATGTCGATTGGAACGGCGATGTCGACATGTCCGTCATTCGCTTGCGGTACGATGTCGAGTTGCTGCGGGAACGGACAATTCGGCTTGGTCTCGGTCGGCACGATGCGCGTTTCGGCCTGCACGCCGACGAGAAGGGTGACCGCATTGGCGTCGATTTTCGGCTGTGCGGCGATGGCGCGCGTCGGACGGATTTCGAGCCAGAGATTGGGCGCGCCTTGCCCGGCCGCGCCGAGAGAAACGGCGCGACAGAGTTTGGTCCATTCGCTGCGGGCCGCGTTTTCGATGAACGGATCGTTGCGCAGGCGCGCCTCCAGGGCGCCGGTCTGCTGGTGCACCGCGTCATCGAGGAATGGTTTCACCACGTTGGCGACGCTGACCTTTAGGCCGCCAAGCGGCATGGAGACGTCAGCGAGATTGATCTGCGCGCTAAGATTGGGTGCAAGCCGCCAGTTCGGCGCGATGGTTGGGCGCGCAGTCGTTGTCACTGTGCCGTGCAGTTCAGCCTGCTGATCGAACGCCTGACCCGCAAGATTCTGCACCTGATGAGCGACGTTGCTTCCCATGAGGCTGCTGATGGCGCCGCCGAGTGCATTGGATTGGCTCGTGATCTGACCCTTGGCCTGGAATGTGCCGGAAAGCGGTGTGGCGACCACCAGCGCATCGGGCCGACCGGACACGTTCAGCGGCCCGCGCGCAATGGCCCAGTGGATGTCGGCGTTTTGCAGGACTTTCGATGCTGGATTTTCTTGCGTGCCGCCAAGATTGCGAGGTGCCTGAGATTCAAGCGCGTCGTGGATCGCCGACATGGCGATCGCGGCCGGCGCCAGTATGGTCGACGTGCCCGTCAGCGGCTGCAACGGCGGCATCGCCGCCAGCGCCGGCCGGCCCTGTTGGAGCGGAGTCGACGGCCAAAGCAAATTCATCAACAGCGTAGCGCCGATGAAAGAAGCGACGACGACAACGGCGCCAAGCATGATTGTGCGGATGTTCATTCAAATCATTGGGTTCTTGGAGAAGCTTGATGTTTTACTGTACTACGCATCAGGAAACGGCTCAGAGCAAACGGCACATTTAGGCCTTTTTCTGGACGCAAGCGCCGAACCCGCCGATCTATGCGGATGTTTCCCCTGAGCCCTGGCGCCGCTTTTCCAAGGGCCGGCCGAATTGATTCGTCGAACAATTCGATCGGCACAGTGATCGTGCTGATCGGTGGATCGCCGATCGAAAGCGCCGCCGCCGGGCGCCAGAACAGCCGGCCTTCGTCAATCTTCTTGAATTCGGTCCAAGGGATGAGCGCGCAACGCCGCCCGAGAATCGATATCGGGAAGCTGGTCTCAAGATAAAGTCCCCGGTCGTCGCAACCGACAGTCATGCATCTACGGTACATGACCTGCCCTACGACCACCGTTTGCCGGCGCAATGCCGGTGCCGGTAAGGGTCGCGTCGTCGCGTACGTTTCAGAAAGCCTTCTCCAACCGCCGGAGCCCTTGAAGTGCTGCGCAATGATTGGCGCGAGATACCGGACCCCGATTACGACGCCGCCGAGGACGATGAACAGGAGCGCGGCGAATATGAGGTAATCCGAATCCATTGCAATCAACGCAGAACGTGGCACGACTACTGAAACGTGCCCGTGCTGCGTTCGCTATGCCTTGATATTGATCAACGCTGCTAGTGGTTCAATTCTAACATTCGCTTCCAGGTTCTGCAGGCTCTCATGCGAATGTTAGAATTAAAGGACCACTAGCAACTATAAGTTTCTAGTGGAGCTTTTGGATTTGACATTCGCTATCGGAGTTCGCCGCAGGATGGGTAGCGAATGTCAAATCCGCTCCACAAGGTCGCGGTGTGAGCTTAGTCGAGTAACGGCAGATTGGCGCACAGCAATTTGCCGGTTCCGGCATCCAGCGCGAGGTAACCGTCGATGCCCCCGTTTTGAAATTGGTTTTTGTCTGCCGTCACGACGACAATGTGGAACTCCCATACCGGCATCTTCTTGGCGCCACAGGCCTTGGTATTACCGTCGCGCACGAGCTGCGCGTCTTTGATGTTTCTGGTGACCTCGGCCTGCGTTCTGCCGTAAGGGTCGCCTTTGAGAATGTTGACCGCCTTGGCGCGCGCCTGCTGCTCAGAAAGAAGCGCTGCGGCGTAAACGGCATTTTGTACCAGCAAGAACAACGTAGCGGTCGCGGCGACCGAGCGCTTCATGTCAGTATTCTCTATTCTCTATCCGACCGTCTCCGGTCGCGGTCGGCGGGAGGGCAGGGCGAATAGGCGGTGCTCTCGAGATTGCGTTGCATTGAGCATTCTGGGACAGTGCCGGCGACAGCGGCAAACTTGATGTCATTATACATTATAGGCATACATTATAGGCTGCCACGCCGGCCGGTCAGGCCCAACGACCGCGGACTTTCAGCCCCAAATCCCTTGACCGGCGAGGACTTAGACCGTATTTCAGCGGCTTGAGCGCGCCCGCCGGTTGGCCGTATCGCGGCCCGGCGCGGCGAAACCACGAGAAACTCTTGTCGCTCCTGGTCTTTCCCTTTGGCCGTTGGGTCGAAAGTTGACCCGTGCGGCAGGGGAATATTGCCATTTTTCCGTGCCAAGGAAGGGCCGGCGAGGGCGGACGAGGCGACAGCGGACGGGCGGGAATGCCGAAGATCAGTCCATTCAAGTTCCTGCAGGAAGTGCGGGCCGAGGCGCAGAAGGTCACCTGGCCGACGCGTAAGGAGACGACCGTCACCACCATCATGGTGTTCGTCATGGTGTTCGTCGCGTCGATCTTTTTCCTGTTGGCCGATCAGGTGATGCGGGTTGGCGTCAGTTTCCTGCTCGGCATCAACTCTTGAGCATTTGCAATACGCACGTAGAAATTCACAAACTGGATTCACGATCTGGAATTCATGACATGACGAACCGGTGGTACGCGGTCCACGCCTACTCGAATTTCGAGAACAAGGTGGCGGAATCGATCCGCGAGCAGGCCAAGCAGCGCGGGCTGTCCGACCTGTTCGAGGAAATTCTGGTCCCGAAAGAGAAAGTCGTCGAAGTGCGGCGCGGCCGCAAAGTCGACGCCGAGCGGAAATTCTTCCCGGGTTACGTCCTGGTGAAGATGGAAATGACCGACGAAGCCTATCACCTGATCAAGAATACGCCGAAAGTGACCGGGTTCCTCGGCTCCGATAACAAGCCGATGCCGCTGTCGGAGGCGGAAGCGCAGCGCATCCTTCACCAGGTGCAGGAAGGCATCGAACGGCCGAAGCCGTCGGTGTCATTCGAAGTCGGCGAACAGGTACGCGTGTCGGATGGCCCGTTTGCGTCCTTCAACGGTACGGTGGAGGAAGTCGACGAGGGGCGGTCGCGGCTCAAGGTCGCGGTGTCGATCTTCGGTCGCGCCACGCCGGTCGAACTGGAATTCGGACAGGTGGAGAAACTATGATGCGTCATTGCCGGGTCGGGCCCGGGCATGACGAAAGCAAGTGAAGCCGTGGGAGGTGAGGCGGTCGCCAGCCGTCAACATCCGCACCACTAACAGGAGCAAACGATGGCAAAAAAAATTACCGGCTATGTAAAGCTGCAGGTACCAGCGGGGGCGGCCAATCCGTCGCCGCCGATCGGCCCCGCGCTTGGTCAGCGCGGTCTCAACATCATGGAGTTCTGCAAAGCGTTCAACGCACAGACTCAGAAGTTGGAGAAGGGCACCCCAATCCCCGTCACCATCACGGTTTATGCCGACCGGTCGTTCACTTTCGAACTGCGTACGCCGCCGGTGTCGCACTTCCTCAAGAAGGCGGCGAAGCTCGAAAGCGGTTCGAAGGCGCCAGGCCGCGATGTCGCGGGCGCGGTAACGAAAGCGCAGGTGCGCGAGATCGCCGAGCAGAAAATGAAGGACTTAAACTGCGACACCATCGAATCGGCGATGCGCATGATCGAAGGTTCCGCCCGGTCGATGGGCCTGCAGGTGAGGGAATAATCATGAGCACGCTTGGAAAACGGACGCTCGCCGCGCGCGAAGGCATTGACCGCCAGAAGCTTTATCCGCTCGAGGAAGCCGTCAAGCTGGTCAAAGATCGCGCCAAATCCAAGTTCGACGAGACCATCGAGGTCGCGATGAATCTCGGTGTCGATCCGCGTCACGCCGACCAGATGGTACGCGGCGTCGTTACGCTGCCGAACGGCTCCGGCCGCTCGGTGCGCGTCGCCGTGTTTGCCCGCGGCGTCAAAGCCGACGAGGCCAAGGCGGCGGGTGCCGATGTGGTGGGCGCCGAAGATCTGGTCGAGAAGGTGCAGGGCGGCGCCATCGACTTCGATCGCGTTGTCGCCACGCCCGACCTGATGCCGCTGGTTGGCCGCCTCGGCAAAGTGCTCGGCCCGCGTGGCCTGATGCCCAACCCGAAGGTCGGCACCGTGACGATGGATGTTACGACCGCGGTCAAGGGCGCCAAGGGTGGTTCGGTCGAATTCCGCGTCGAGAAGGCCGGTATCGTGCAGGCCGGCGTTGGCAAGGCTTCGTTCAGCGCGGAAAAGCTGGTCGAGAACATCATGGCTTTCGCCGACGCGGTGCAGAAATCGCGGCCGGCCGGCGCCAAGGGTCACTTCATCAATCGCGTCGCCATTTCGTCGACTATGGGGCCGGGCGTGAAGGTCGAACCGGCGAGTCTGTTCGCCAGCACGCAGCAGGCGCACTAAGGGCATCGCCCAATCCTGACATGGCCGCGATGTCCGGCTTCGCGCCGGGCATTGTGCTGATTATGGTCGATGCGCCGGCGGGTGAGTTCATCCACACATCGCCTTGCCGGCGCTTTTTATTCGATCACGCCGCCGCTTTCTTCCCCCATAGCATCTCCGTTGCGATCCGAGCGCCCTCGACCAGCGATTTAAGCTTGGCCCACATGATCGAGGGGTGCACGCGCCGCGCAAACGGGCTTTGCGCGAAGCCGCAATCGATGCCGCCCATGACGCTCTCACGGCCGACGATCTTGGCGAGCCGCACGATGCGCTCGGCGACGAGTTCCGGATGCTCGACGATGTTTGTGGCGTGGCTGATGACGCCTGGGATCAGAATCTTGCCGGGTGGCAGTTTTGCAGTCTCCCACACGCGCCATTCGTGAGCGTGCCGCGGGTTGGCAGCTTCGAACGAGTAATGGCCGACGCGCACTTGAAGAAGGAGATCGACGATGTCTTTGAGCGGTACGTCGAAGGCGTGCGGGCCGTTCCAGCTTCCCCAGCAGATGTGATAGCGCGACCGCTCCTCGGGGATGCCCCGCAGAGCGTGGTTGAGCGCATCGATGCGCAGCTGCGCCCAGCGGCGGTAGTCCGCGCTCGTCATCGGCGGCACCATCCGCTCGTACATGTAGGGCAGAAAGGCATCGTCGATCTGCACGTAGAGCCCGGCATCGACGATCGCTTTGTATTCCTGATGGAGTGCGTCGGCGAGTGCGAAGAGAAACGTCTTTTCGTCCTTATGATGTTCGATCTTGGCGCCAGGCAGAGCGCTTGCCGGAGCGACCACCGGCAAGAACGCGGCGAGCGAGGGATGCTGATCCTTCGCCTTGGCGACGCCGGCCTTGAGGTTGCGGATGTCGCAGCTGACCTGCTTGTCGGAATAGGTGATCGGTCCGTTAATGACGACGCGATTGCCAAGGCGCTTGGCCAGTCCCGAGGCCGCGTCGTATTCGGCATAAAACTCGGGGAAAGCCTGGTGATCACGTCCTCCGCCCATCGAGGACATCGGGTCCTTGGCCTCCTCCGGTGTAGCCGGCCGGACGGTAATCCCACTAAGCCGCTTGTGAACGTAAAATGCCCAGTTGGCGCCTTTGCTGAATTCGCCGTCACTGACGATGTCGATCCCGAGGTCGGCCTGCTGGCGCACGACTTCGGCGATGGATTCTGTGAGGCAGGTTTCGAAGGCCGGCTCGTCGTAGGGTTTGCCGTCTTCGATGGCGTGCCAGAATTCAATGAGTTTCGGCGGCCGGATCAGGCTGCCGACATGGGTGGTCAGAATGCGATCGGTTGCCATTGTGATTCCTCCTAATCATCGCCGCAATTCTCGTGCGGTCATCCGATTTGTGCTCATTCTAGCATTGTCGGCGCTCGTCATCCGACTGATGTTTCGGTTGCGCCGATGGCGCCATCGTCTTGACGTCGTTGCCGAAGCGGCTGGGCGCCGCGGATGCGATGGTGGCGTTCCGCATCAAGTCGGGCACCGACTACCTGTCCTGAACGCCCGACGCTCGGGCAATATGCAGAAAGTCTGCGTTTTGGCGCACGCGAGACTTGGCAAGTCCATCGCGACCGGCTAAATAGACGCCGTGGGCGTGCCGGCCCGGTTTGTCGGTGCGCTTTTGTGCGCTTCTCGAAAACCAAACGAGCGAGACTCCTTCTTAGTCCATCCCATGCGGATTTCTAAGAGGCGGTGGAGCTTAGCGGCTACGGGGGCGCATCCTGTCCGAGACTGCAGGCGCCGGCAACGGCTTAATCCGAAAGGCCTGCATAGACGGGTGATGACCTGGGGCAAGAGATTGCCCTTCGGTTCTGACCTCGATGGCCCGGTGCAGCCAAAACTGTGCCGGGGGGCAGGGTGTGGATGTCGTCCTGCTGGGTTCGTCACTGAACTTACGGGGGACGGTGGGCATCAACCCGGCGGCTTCCGGAGACGGACCGCCAACCGGAGAGAGCTGGTGGATCGCACGGCAAAGAGCGAGCTCGTCACGACGCTTGGAGAGGTCTTTAAGGCCACCAACGTTGTTGTCGTTGCTCACTATTCCGGCTTGACGGTCGCCCAGATGCAGACTCTGCGTCGGCAGATGAAGCAGGCTGGGGCGAGCGTGAAGGTTGCGAAGAACCGCCTTGCCAAGATTGCTCTTGAAGGCAGCGACGTCGCTTCGATCGCGCCCCTCTTGAAGGGGCCGACCCTGATCGCCTTCTCGGGCGATCCGATTGCGGCGCCGAAGGTCGCCGTCGACTTCGCCAAGGCGAACGAGCGGTTCGTCATTATCGGCGGGGCGATGGGCAAGACCGCGCTCGACCCGAACGGGATCAAGGCGCTCGCCGCCTTGCCCTCGCTCGACGAGCTGCGGGCAAAGATCGTGGGTCTGCTCGTCGCGCCGGCGACCAAGATCGCGCAGGTGATCAATGCCCCTGCCGCCAAGGTCGCCCGTGTGGTGCAAGCCTATGCCAGCAAGAGCGGGGAAGATGCGGCCGCCGCTTAAATCTCTTCAACTTTAAGGTTAGAACGAAGGACAAGACCAATGGCTGATCTACAGAAAATCGTTGACGATCTCTCCGGTCTCACCGTGCTCGAGGCGGCGGAACTCGCCAAGTTGCTCGAGGACAAGTGGGGTGTTTCGGCTGCTGCCGCCGTTGCGGTCGCTGCCGGTCCCGCAGCCGCGGCTGCACCTGCTGCCGAAGAGAAGACCGAGTTCACCGTGGTTCTCGCCGCGGTCGGCGAGAAGAAGATTGAGGTGATCAAGGAAGTCCGCGCCATCACTGGCCTCGGCCTCAAGGAGGCCAAGGACTTGGTTGAGGGCGCTCCCAAGCCGGTCAAGGAAGGTGTCAACAAGGACGACGCCGCCAAAATCAAGGCGACGCTCGAAAAAGTCGGCGCCAAGGTTGAGCTTAAGTAAGCAATACTTACTTAGGGGGAATCCCGGCGAGTGCAGCGGAGCCGGGGATCACGAAAAATACGGTGATGACGGGGCGTATTGCCCCGGAATTACCGCGATTGCCGCCTAGCGGCGAGCGCATTGCGGCGACTCGGAATCTTTGCCGAATCGCTAGAAAAATAGGGCGTCCGACGCCTGTCCCGACGGTCGCGATGGATTGCGGCCTTCTGGAGAGTCGCCTTGATCGCCTCGATGCCTCGGACTGCGGCTCCAGCCCGCAGGCCGAGCGTGATGGTTTGAGCGGACGGTACCAATGCCGGCGGTTCGAACCCCGATGGTTCGATTGAGCGAGAGGACATAATGGCGCAGACGTTTATCGGTCGGAAGCGCGTTCGCAAGTTTTTCGGAAAAATCGAGGAAGTCGCGGAGATGCCGAACCTCATTGAGGTTCAGAAGGCGTCCTACGACCAATTCCTGCTGGTGCAGGAGCCGCAGGGCGGTCGGCCCAACGAGGGCCTGCAGGCCGTGTTCAAGTCGGTATTCCCGATTTCGGATTTCTCCAACTCCTCGATGCTCGAATTCGTAAAATACGAGTTCGAGCCGCCGAAGTACGACGTCGATGAGTGCCGCCAGCGCGGCATGACTTATGCCGCGCCGCTCAAAGTGACGCTGCGCCTCATCGTGTTCGACATAGACGAGGAAACCGGCGCGCGATCGGTCAAGGACATCAAAGAGCAGGATGTCTACATGGGCGACATCCCGCTCATGACCAACAACGGCACCTTCGTCGTCAACGGCACTGAGCGCGTCATCGTCTCGCAGATGCATCGCTCGCCCGGTGTGTTCTTCGATCATGACAAGGGCAAGACGCATTCCTCGGGCAAGCTGCTGTTTGCCGCCCGCATTATCCCTTATCGCGGTTCCTGGCTGGACATCGAGTTTGATGCCAAGGACATCGTTTATGCGCGCATCGATCGGCGGCGGAAGATTCCCGTCACGTCGCTGCTCTATGCCCTTGGCATGAGCGGCGAAGAAATCCTCAATACGTTCTACAAGCAGGTTCAGTACAAGCGCACCAAAGACGGCTGGCGCGTGCCGTTCGATGCCAACCGGCTGCGCGGCTACAAGGCGATCAACGATCTCGTTGATGCCGACACCGGCAAGGTCGTGCTTGAAGCCGGCAAGAAGCTTACCGTGCGCCAGGCGCGTCAACTCGCCGAGAAGGGGCTCAAGGCGCTGCGCCTCACCGACGACGAGTTGGTCGGCCAGTACATCGCCGAGGATCTCGTCAATCCCAAGACCGGTGAAATCTACGCCGAAGCCGGCGAGGAGATCACGGAGAAGAACCTCAAGCTTCTCAACGAGCAGGGCTATAAGGAGTTGCCGCTCCTCAACATCGATCATGTCAACGTCGGCGCTTACATTCGCAACACGCTGGCGATCGACAAGAACATGACGCGCGAGGACGCGCTGTTCGACATCTATCGCGTCATGCGTCCCGGCGAACCGCCGACGATCGACACGGCGCAGTCGATGTTCCAGTCGCTGTTTTTCGATCCGGAGCGCTACGACCTCTCCGCGGTCGGCCGCGTCAAGATGAACATGCGGCTCGATCTGACCGCCGAAGATACCGTGCGCATCCTGCGCAAGGACGACGTGATTGCCGTGATCCGCACGCTCGTCGACCTGCGCGACGGCAAGGGCGAGATCGACGACATCGATCATCTCGGCAATCGCCGCGTCCGGTCGGTCGGCGAGCTGATGGAGAATCAGTATCGCATCGGTCTGCTTCGCATGGAGCGCGCCATCAAGGAGCGCATGTCGTCGGTCGATATCGACACGGTGATGCCGCAGGACCTGATCAACGCCAAGCCGGCGGCCGCGGCCGTGCGCGAGTTCTTCGGCTCGTCGCAGCTCTCGCAGTTCATGGATCAGACCAATCCGCTGTCGGAGATCACGCACAAGCGGCGTCTCTCGGCGCTCGGCCCGGGTGGTCTCACGCGCGAGCGCGCGGGGTTCGAGGTGCGCGACGTGCACCCGACGCATTACGGCCGCATCTGTCCGATCGAGACGCCTGAAGGGCCGAATATCGGACTGATCAATTCGCTCGCGACCTACGCGCGGGTGAACAAGTACGGCTTTGTGGAGACGCCTTATCGCAAGGTGAAGGATGGCCGCGTGACCGACGAGGTGATCTACCTCTCGGCCATGGAGGAGGGACGTTATACCGTCGCTCAGGCCAACTCCGCGATCGACGCAAAGGGCCGCTTTACCGACGATCTCGTCGTGGTGCGTCATGCCGGCGACGTGCAGCTCATTCCGCCGGACAAGGTCGACTTCATGGACGTGTCGCCGAAACAGCTCGTTTCGGTTGCTGCGGCCCTGATCCCGTTCCTCGAGAACGACGACGCCAACCGCGCGCTGATGGGCTCCAACATGCAGCGTCAGGCGGTGCCGCTTGTCCGCGCCGAGGCGCCGTTCGTCGGCACCGGCATGGAAGGCGTGGTCGCGCGCGATTCCGGCGCGGCCATCGCCGCGCGCCGCACCGGCGTGGTCGATCAGGTCGACGCCACTCGTATCGTCATTCGTGCGACCGACGAGCCTGATCCGACCAAGCCGGGCGTCGATATCTATCGTCTGATGAAGTTCCAGCGCTCGAACCAGAACACCTGCATCAACCAGCGTCCGCTGGTGAAGGTGGGCGATCAGGTCAAGAAGGGCGACATCATTGCGGACGGTCCGTCGACCGATCTCGGCGAGCTCGCGCTCGGCCGCAACGCACTGGTCGCGTTCATGCCGTGGAACGGCTACAACTTCGAGGACTCGATCCTTCTGTCCGAGCGTATCGTCAAAGACGACGTCTTCACCTCGATCCACATCGAGGAATTCGAGGTGATGGCGCGCGACACCAAGCTCGGGCCGGAGGAAATCACGCGCGACATTCCGAACGTTTCGGAAGAGACGCTGAAAAATCTGGACGAAGCGGGCATCGTTTATATCGGCGCGGAAGTCCGCGCCGGCGATATCCTGGTCGGCAAGATCACGCCGAAGGGCGAGAGCCCGATGACGCCGGAGGAAAAACTCCTGCGCGCCATCTTCGGCGAGAAGGCGTCCGATGTGCGCGACACCTCGTTGCGCGTTCCGCCGGGCGTGCAGGGCACAATCGTCGAAGTGCGGGTGTTCAACCGGCACGGCGTCGAGAAGGACGAGCGTGCGCTCGCGATCGAACGGGAAGAGATCGAGCGGCTTGCCAAAGACCGCGACGACGAGCAGGCGATCCTCGATCGCAACGTCTACGGCCGCCTCGCCGAACTTCTGGAAGGCCGCCAGGGCATTGCCGGTCCGAAGGGCTTCAAGAAGGACACCAAGATCACGCGCGCGATCCTCGAGGAGTACCCGCGGTCGCAGTGGTGGATGTTTGCTTCGCCGAACGACAAGATCATGGCGGAGATCGAAGCCATCCGGAAGCAGTACGACGAATCGAAGAAGCGGCTCGAGCAGCGCTTCCTCGACAAGGTCGAAAAGCTGCAGCGCGGCGACGAACTGCCGCCCGGCGTCATGAAGATGGTCAAGGTCTTCGTCGCCGTAAAGCGCAAGATCCAGCCGGGCGACAAGATGGCCGGCCGGCACGGCAACAAGGGCGTCGTGTCGAAGATCGTTCCGGTCGAGGACATGCCGTTCCTCGCCGACGGCACCTCGGTCGACATCGTGCTCAATCCGCTCGGCGTGCCGAGCCGCATGAACGTCGGTCAAATTCTGGAGACCCACCTGGGCTGGGCGTGTGCCGGGCTCGGTATCAAGATCGGAAACGCCGTCGACCTTTATCACGGCAAGAGGGACCCCAAGCCCCTCAAGGAGCTGCTGCGGAAAATCTACGGCGAAGAGGAGACCATCAAGTCGCTCGACGAAAAGGGTCTCTTGGAGCTTGGGAGCAATCTCCGCCACGGCGTGCCGATTGCGACTCCGGTCTTTGATGGAGCGAAGGAATCGGACATCGAGCACATGCTCGATCTCGCCGGTCTCGACCATTCCGGGCAGGTGACCCTGTTTGATGGCCGTACCGGCGACACGTTCGATCGCAAGGTGACCGTCGGTCACATCTACATGCTGAAGCTGCATCACCTCGTGGACGACAAGATCCACGCTCGGTCGATCGGCCCCTACAGCCTTGTCACCCAGCAGCCGTTGGGCGGCAAGGCGCAGTTCGGTGGCCAGCGCTTCGGCGAAATGGAGGTGTGGGCGCTCGAAGCCTATGGTGCCGCCTATACGCTGCAGGAAATGCTGACGGTGAAGTCGGACGACGTCGCCGGACGCACCAAGGTGTACGAGGCGATTGTGCGCGGCGACGACACGTTCGAGGCCGGTATTCCGGAATTGTTCAACGTGCTGGTCAAGGAGATGCGCTCGCTCGGCCTCAACGTTGATTTGCACAACTCCAAGCAACAGCGCGGCGGCGACGGCATGTCCGAGGCGGCCGAGTAAGCGACGCAGCTCGATTGGAAGGCAATGCCTTCAGAAGCGTGAGGGCCGGGATACGCCCGGCCCTGACCAGGCAAAGACAGCGACAGCGGCCGACACGGTCGGCAAGCGGAGAAGACGATGAACCAAGAGATCATGAATCTTTTCAGCCCGCAGGTGCCGGCTCAGGTCTTCGACCAGATCCGGATTTCGATCGCGAGCCCGGAAAAGATTCTGTCGTGGTCTTACGGCGAGATCAAAAAGCCCGAGACCATCAACTACCGCACCTTCAAGCCCGAGCGTGACGGGCTGTTCTGTGCACGCATCTTCGGGCCGATCAAGGATTACGAGTGCTTGTGCGGCAAGTACAAGCGGATGAAATACAAGGGTATCATCTGTGAGAAGTGCTCGGTCGAGGTGACGCTGTCGCGCGTGCGGCGCGAGCGCATGGGCCATATCGAGCTCGCCGCGCCGGTGGCGCACATCTGGTTCCTGAAGTCGCTGCCGAGTCGCATCGGGCTCCTGCTCGACATGACGCTCAAGGACCTCGAGCGCATCCTTTATTTCGAATATTACGTCGTGCTCGAGCCGGGCCTCACCCCGCTCAAGGACCGTCAGCTTCTGAGCGAGGACGAGTACGTCAAGGCACAGGATCAGTTCGGCGCCGACAGCTTCACGGCCATGATCGGCGCGGAAGCAATCCGCGAAATGCTGAAAGCTCTCGATCTCGAAAAGATGGCGGCGGATTTGCGCCAAGAGATCATCGAATCGACGTCCGAGCTCAAGCCGAAGAAGCTCGCCAAGCGGCTCAAGCTGATCGAGGCGTTCACCCAGTCCAGCAACAAGCCGGAATGGATGATCCTGACGCATGTGCCGGTGATCCCCCCGGATCTGCGTCCGTTGGTGCCGCTCGACGGCGGGCGTTTCGCCACGTCCGACCTCAACGACCTCTATCGGCGCGTCATCAACCGCAACAACCGTTTGAAGCGGCTGATCGAGTTGCGCGCTCCCGACATCATCATCCGCAACGAGAAGCGGATGCTGCAGGAGGCCGTCGACGCGCTGTTCGACAACGGCCGCCGTGGCCGCGTCATCACCGGCGCCAACAAGCGCCCGCTGAAGTCGCTCGCCGACATGCTCAAAGGCAAGCAGGGCCGCTTCCGGCAGAACCTGCTCGGCAAGCGCGTCGACTATTCGGGCCGTTCCGTGATCGTGGTCGGTCCCGAGCTCAAGCTGCATCAGTGCGGCTTGCCGAAGAAGATGGCGCTCGAACTGTTCAAGCCGTTCATCTATTCGCGACTCGATGCCAAGGGTCTGTCGACGACGGTGAAGCAGGCCAAGAAACTCGTCGAGAAGGAAAAGCCCGAGGTTTGGGATATCCTTGACGAGGTGATCCGCGAGCATCCGGTGCTGCTCAACCGTGCACCGACGTTGCATCGTCTCGGCATCCAGGCGTTCGAGCCGGTATTGATCGAAGGCAAGGCAATCCAGCTTCACCCGCTGGTATGCGCGGCGTTCAACGCCGACTTCGACGGCGACCAGATGGCGGTTCACGTGCCGCTGTCGCTCGAAGCCCAGCTTGAAGCGCGCGTTCTGATGATGTCGACCAACAACATCCTGCATCCGGCGAACGGCCAGCCGATCATCGTGCCGTCCCAGGACATCGTGTTGGGTCTCTACTATTTGTCGATCATCCGCGACGCGGTCCCGGACGAAAAACTCAAAGTGTTCGGCGACTTGGCGGAAATCGACTTGGCCTTGCACGAGAAGGTCGTCACGCTGCACTCGCGGATCAAATATCGCTGGGAAGGTGTCGGCGAGGACGGCAAGCCGGTCACGCGCTGGTACGACACGACGCCGGGACGCGTCATTCTCGGTTCGGTACTGCCGAAGCTTGCCAAGACTCCGTTCGACCTCGTCAACAAGCTTATGACGAAGCGCGAAATCTCCGGCATGATCGACACGGTCTATCGCCACTGCGGCCAGAAGGAGACGGTGATCTTCTGCGATCGCGTCATGGCGCTCGGCTTCCATCACGCGTTCAAGGCCGGCATTTCGTTCGGCAAGGACGACATGGTGGTGCCGCGCTCGAAGCGCGTCAGCGTGGAGCGCACGCGCGATCTCGTGAAGGAGTTCGAGCAGCAATACAACGACGGTCTGATCACCCAGGGTGAGAAGTACAACAAGGTCGTCGACGCCTGGTCGAAGTGCACCGAGGAGATCGCCGAGGCGATGATGAAGGAGATCTCCACCGCCAAGCCCGCGACCGAGAAGGGGGCCGAAGCGCAGGTCAACTCGATCTACATGATGGCGCATTCCGGCGCGCGCGGTTCGCCCGCGCAGATGCGTCAGCTTGCCGGCATGCGCGGCCTGATGGCGAAGCCCTCCGGCGAGATCATCGAGAGCCCGATCATCTCGAACTTCAAGGAAGGCCTCTCCGTGCTCGAGTACTTCAACTCGACGCACGGCGCGCGCAAGGGGCTCGCCGATACCGCGCTGAAGACCGCGAATTCGGGCTACCTGACGCGTCGTCTCGTCGACGTCGCGCAGGATTGCATCATCACCGAAGTGGACTGCGGTACGACCCGCGGCATCAAGGTGCGCGCCATCATCGATGCCGGCACGGTCGTGGCCTCGCTGGCGAGCCGCATTCTCGGCCGCACCACCGCCGAGGACGTGCGCGATCCGTCTGGGAGCGACGTGCTGGTCCCGAACGGCACGCTGCTGGAAGAGCATCACGTCGATCGCATCGTCACCGCGGGTGTGCAGGAGATCAAGATTCGCTCCGTGCTCACCTGCGACACGCAGCCGGGTGTTTGCGGCATGTGCTACGGGCGCGATCTTGCCCGCGGCACGCCGGTCAACATGGGCGAGGCCGTGGGTGTCATCGCCGCGCAGTCGATTGGCGAGCCGGGCACCCAGCTTACGATGCGCACGTTCCACATCGGCGGCGCGGCTCAAATCTCCGAGCAGTCGTTCGTCGAGTTCGAACTTCGAAGGCACCGTCAAGATCAAGAACCTGAACGTCGCCCGCAATTCTGACGGCGACATGATCGCCATGGGCCGCAATCTCATTGTCGCCGTCCTCGATCCGGACGGCACCGAGCGTGCGGTGCATCGCATCCAGTACGGCGCACGGCTCAGGGTCAACGACGGCGAGCACATCAAGCGCGGCCAGCGGATCGCCGAGTGGGATCCGTATACCCGGCCGATCCTCACCGAGGTCGAGGGCACGGTGGGCTTCGAGGATCTTGTCGAAGGCCAGTCGATGTCGGAGACGCTCGATGAATTGACCGGCATCGCCAAGCGCGTGGTCATTGATTGGCGCAGCGGCTCCGCCCGCGGCCAGCAGGACCTGCGTCCGGCGCTCGTGATCAAGGGCAAGGACGGCAAAATCCTCAAGCTCAGCCGCGGCGGCGACGCCCGCTATATGCTGGCGGTTGACGCGATCATTTCGGTCGATCCCGGCTCGATTGTGCAGGCGGCTGATGTCATTGCGCGTATCCCCACGGAAAGCGCGAAGACCCGCGACATCACCGGCGGCCTGCCCCGGGTCGCCGAATTGTTCGAGGCCAGGCGGCCGAAGGAGTCCGCGGTCATCGCGGAGATTTCCGGCACGGTTCGATTCGGCCGCGATTACAAGAACAAGCGGCGCATCACTATCGAGCCCACCGATAAGGGTGACGAGATCAGGGAGTACCTGGTCCCGAAGGGCAAGCACATCCATCTGCAGGATGGCGACGTCATCGAGAAGGGCGACTTCATCGTCGAAGGCAACCCGGCGCCGCACGATATCCTGGCGATCAAGGGCGTCGAGGAGCTTGCGGGCTACCTCGTCAACGAGATCCAGGATGTTTATCGGCTGCAGGGCGTCGCGATCAACGATAAGCACATCGAAGTGATCGTGCGGCAGATGCTGCAGAAGGTCGAGATCGATGATTCCGGTGAGACTGAGCTGATCCAGGGCGAGCAAGTCGACAAGATCGAGTTCGACGAGGTGAATGCTCGTGCCGCGGAGGAAGGCAAGAAGCCGGCGACCGCTCATCCGGTGCTGCTCGGCATCACCAAGGCCTCACTGCAGACGCGCTCGTTCATTTCGGCGGCTTCGTTCCAGGAGACGACGCGCGTTCTCACCGAGGCTGCGGTCAACGGCAAGGCCGACACGCTCGACGGCCTCAAGGAGAACGTCATTGTCGGCCGCCTGATCCCGGCCGGCACCGGCGCCATGATGAACAAGATCCGCGAGGTCGCTATCAAGCGCGACGCGCTCATTCTCGCCGAGCGCGAGAAGGAGGCCGCGGTAAAAGCAGAGGCGGCGGCGGAACCTGCGGCGCTGCCTGCAGCGGAATAAGACGCCTCGCTTCTTCTTGGTTTGAAGCAAATCGAAGGGCCGCCCCATTGGGCGGCCCTTTTGTCTTGAAGGCGCCTCTTCGCGCGCGCGATATAATGCGCTCCGCGTTGGTCGAACTGTTGGGAGAGGTTCGGTGTTCCCGCCCGAACGGATCGTTTGTTTGACCGAGGAAACCGTCGAGACGCTTTATCTCCTCGGCGAGGAGCGCCGTATCGTCGGCATTTCAGGCTATGTGGTGCGTCCGCCAAGGGCGCGGCGCGAAAAGCCGCGGGTTTCCGCATTCACGTCCGCCGACATTCCGAAAATCCTCGAGCTTAAGCCGGACCTCGTTTTGACCTTCTCCGATCTGCAGGCCGACATCGCGGCGGCGCTGATCCGGAGCGGTATCGACGTTCATGCGTTCAATCAACGCACGCTCGTGCAGATTTTTGACATGATCCGAACACTGGGCGCCCTGGTCGCAGCTGCGGATCGCGCTGAAGCGCTGGTGGAGAAATTCACCGCCGCTATCGCCGACGCGCGGCAGCGCGCTGCACAATGGCGGTATCGGCCGCGCGTCTATTTCGAGGAATGGGACGATCCGATGATTTCCGGCATCGGCTGGGTCTCGGAGCTTATCGACGCCGCCGGCGGGCTCGATATCTTCGCCGACCGTGCATTTTGCCAGTCGGCCAAGGATCGTATCGTGACGGCTGACGAGATTATCGGCCGCGAACCGGACATCATTGTTGGATCGTGGTGCGGCAAGAAGTTTCGCCCGGAGAAGGTCGCAAACAGGCCCGGGTTCGATCGAACGCCCGCAGTTCGGCGTGGCGCGCTCCACGAGATCAAATCGCCGCTGATCCTGCAGCCCGGACCGGCGGCTTTGACCGATGGACTTGCAGCCCTGCAAGCGATCATCGGACCGTTAACCATTCAATAACCATTCGACTGCGGGAGCGCCCTTCGTGCTAGACTTCTGCGAAAGGAGAATCCGCAATGTCGGCCGACAGCCTGACCGCACCCGCTCATCCGCCCGCGCGGCTCGACCCGGTCGAGCCGGGGCTTGCGCCACTGTTCTGTCTCGCATTGCTGGCAGGGGCGTGTGGACTCGCAAGCTTCGCCTTCGCTTGCGCGACGCCGTTCGCGGCCTTTGCCGTGGTCGCCGCGGCGATGCTGCCGTTGCGTCCGGCGCTGCTGATCGTGGGGGCCGCGTGGCTCGTCAATCAGTTGATCGGATTCGGGGTGCACGGTTACCCAGTTGATGCCCATACCGTCACATGGGGGATCGTTATCGGCGCGGCCGCACTGTTCGCCACTGCGACTTCGGCGGTCGTGCTGCGCGCGCTGCCGCGCGCCGGCAACATCGCCGCCCTTGTTGTCGCCTGGATCGCCGCCTTTGCGGCCTACGAGATCGTTCTGCTGGCTGCGACGGCTTTTCTTGGCGGCGCTGGCGACTTCACGGCGGCCATCGTCTCCCGTCTCGCCATGCTGAGCCTCATCTGGCTGGTCGGGCTGGTGACGGCCTGCGATGTGCTGAGCGTGCTCACCGCCGATCGCCGACACTCGCTTTCATCCTAGTGTGGCGGTTCAGAAGTCCGCATCATTCTCGCCGCGACCTCGTCATGCGGACTTCTGAACCAAAGCCACACTGGATCAATAAGTTGCTAGTGTCCTTCGATTCCGAAGTTCGCAAACTAGGATGCCGCGCAATGATGCGAACTTCGGAATCGGGACACTAGGCGTTGGGCACGATCAAAATATTGAGCGGCGGCGCCATGCGCGCCCTCATGGTTGAGGCCGTGCCGCTCTTCGAACGCGCGAGCGGAAGTGAAGTGGATATTCACTACCGGCTCACGTCTGTGCTGACGAAGGAAATCGAGGACGGCGCGGCTTTCGACATCGCACTATTGCCGCGCCCTGAACTTGATTCCTTGGTGCAGGCGGGCAAGATCGTGGCCGGCAGCCAGAGTGATATGACGCGTTCAGCGGTTGGTCTCACAGTGCGGGAGGGGGCGCCCAAGCCCGATATCGGCAGCGTTGGCGCTTTCACGAAAGTGCTGCAGCAGGCGCGATCTATCGCCTACAGCGATGGCCCGAGCGGCCTTTACATCGCGGGTCTTCTCGAACGGCTGGGCATCGCTGACGAGATGAAACCGAAGACGAAGCTGACCAGCGGTCCCGTGGCCGAACTCGTTGCCAACGGCGAGGCCGAGATCGGCATGCAGCAGATTGTTGCGATCCTTCCCGTCAAGGGCGCTGAACTTGTCGGCCCGTTGCCGAGCGAACTGCAGAACATCATCGTTTATGCGGCCGGGATCGCTTCCGGCACGTCGAACAAGGCCGCCGCGCGCGACTTCATCGTCTTCATGGCGACGCCTGAAGTAAAGCGCATCATCCGGGCGAAAGGTATGGAGCCGGGGTGAGCCACGATTTCACCTCTCGCCGGCAGCTGAAGTGAAAAACCGTCCCTCGAATGGTGCAGATGTGCTTGCAACATCGCACTTTCGAGCCCATATCGGCTTGACTTGTCGCGGTGGCGCCGATACATACCGCGCACTTTTCGGCAGGCGGTGAGCTTCGCCCGTCGGAACGGCCTGCCGGGCCCCCGTATAAGCTATTGAAAGTTGTTGCTTTCTTGGCTCCCTTCTTGGGTCGTGGGACGCGGCGTGACGCCTCGACGAAGGAAGCTCAAACGCTGCCTCTGGCTTCGGAAAGTCAGATTTTAGCTGCATGACCGCGGCCTTCACGCCGTGGTCCTCTGCAACGGCCGAGCGCCCTTCCGCACCGGGAGCGGATGGCGCGATTTGGTTTTTGCGCGAACGGCGTCGTTCGCGCGGCGATGGGGCGTCAGCCCCGAACGGGCAACGGGGCGCTAGCCTCGAAATGGCAGTCGGGGGCGTCAGCCCCCAAAACGGTAGCCGGGGATGTAGCCCCGAAAGGAAAGTTTGGGCCAGCGATGCCGACGATCAATCAGCTCATTCGCAAGCCGCGAGTGACGCAACACGCGAAGAAGAAAGTGCCGGCTCTGCAGCAGAGTCCGCAGAAGCGTGGGGTCTGCACCCGCGTCTATACGACGACGCCGAAGAAGCCGAACTCGGCGCTCCGCAAGGTCGCCAAGGTTCGCCTGACCAACGGCTTCGAGGTCATCGGCTACATTCCGGGCGAGGGTCATAACCTCCAGGAACACTCGGTGGTGATGATCCGCGGCGGC
The DNA here is from genome assembly GCA_963759705.1 of uncultured Alphaproteobacteria bacterium. Lineage (GTDB taxonomy): Bacteria > Pseudomonadota > Alphaproteobacteria > Rhizobiales > Xanthobacteraceae > BOG-931. Next base: position 207,395 of record CAVXAK010000014.1, on the reverse strand, counting down.
CGTGTGAAGGACCTGCCCGGCGTTCGCTATCACATTCTGCGCGGCGTGCTCGACACGCAGGGCGTCAAGAACCGCAAGCAACGGCGCTCGAAATACGGCGCCAAACGGCCGAAATAACTGGAGCCTGATCGATGTCCCGTCGCCACAGGGCAGACAAACGCGAGATCCTGCCGGACCCGAAATTCGGGAACGTCGTGGTCACAAAATTCATGAACTCGGTCATGCATGCCGGCAAGAAGTCGGTGGCCGAGAACATCGTCTATGGCGCACTCGACATCATCGAGGGCAAGACGCGAGGTAATCCGATCAGCGTATTCCAGCAGGCGCTCGATAATGTGATGCCGTCGATCGAGGTACGCTCCCGCCGCGTCGGCGGCGCCACCTATCAGGTGCCGGTCGAGGTACGCACCTCGCGGCGCCAAGCGCTCGGCATCCGCTGGATCATTTCGGCGGCACGCGAGCGAAACGAGAAAACAATGACGGAGCGGCTCTCCTCGGAGCTGCTCGACGCGTCGAACAACAGGGGGAACGCCGTTAAGAAGCGCGAAGACACGCATCGCATGGCGGAAGCCAACCGTGCGTTCTCGCACTATCGCTGGTGAAGCCGGCGACAGCGAAGGAATAAATCCATGCCCCGCAACCATCCCATCGAGGACTATCGCAACTTCGGCATCATGGCTCACATCGATGCCGGCAAGACCACCACGACCGAGCGCGTCCTCTACTACACCGGCAAGAGCCATAAGATCGGCGAGGTGCATGAGGGCGCCGCGACGATGGATTGGATGGAGCAGGAGCAGGAGCGCGGCATCACCATCACGTCGGCCGCGACCACCGCGTTCTGGAACGGCAAGCGCCTCAACATTATCGACACGCCTGGCCACGTCGATTTCACCATCGAAGTGGAGCGCTCGCTGCGCGTGCTCGACGGCGCGATCTGTGTCCTTGATTCCAATCAGGGCGTTGAGCCGCAGACGGAGACCGTCTGGCGCCAGGGCGACCGCTATAACGTTCCGCGCATCGTGTTCTGCAACAAGATGGACAAGGTCGGCGCGGACTTCTTCCAGTGCTTGAAGGATATCGTCGATCGCCTCGGCGCCAAGCCAGTCGCGGTTCAACTGCCGATCGGTGCCGAGAATCAGTTCAAGGGCATCATCGATCTCGTCCGCATGGTCGGCGTGGTGTGGGATGAAGAAACCCTCGGCGCGAAATACCACGACATCGAGATCCCGGCCGAACTGGTCGATCAGGCCAAGGAATATCGCGAGAAGCTCGTTGAGGCGGCGGTTGAGCTCGATGACGACGTGATGGCCGCGTATCTCGACGGCAAGGAACCCGACGTCGCGACGCTCAAGCGGCTGATCCGCAAGGCGACGATTTCGGGCGCATTCTTTCCGGTCTTTTGCGGTTCGGCGTTCAAGAACAAGGGCGTGCAGCCGTTGCTCGACGCTGTCGTCGACTATCTGCCGTCGCCGCTCGACGTGCCGCCGGTGAAGGGAGTTGATCTCAAGGGCAACGAGGTCGAACGCAAGCCGCTGGACACCGAGCCGATGGCGTTGCTCGCGTTCAAGATCATGGACGATCCGTTCGTCGGCACGATCACCTTTTGCCGCATCTATTCGGGCAAGCTCGAAAGCGGCACCGGGGTGATGAACTCGACCAAAGATCGCAAGGAGCGCGTCGGCCGCATGCTGCTGATGCATGCCAATAACCGTGAGGACATCAAGGAAGCCTACGCCGGCGACATCGTCGCGCTTGCGGGGCTCAAGGAGGTCCGCACCGGCGATACGCTGTGCGATTCGCAGAAGCCGGTGATTCTTGAAAAGATGGAATTTCCTGATCCGGTTATCGAGATCGCCATCGAGCCGAAATCGAAGGCCGATCAGGAGAAGCTCGGCGTGGCGCTGGCGAAGCTCGTGGCCGAGGATCCGTCATTCCGCGTTACCACGGATCAGGAGTCCGGCCAGACCATCATCAAGGGCATGGGCGAGCTTCATCTCGACATCAAGGTCGATATCCTCAAGCGCACCTATAAGGTCGAGGCCAATATCGGTGCGCCGCAGGTCGCCTATCGCGAGAAGATCACGCGGCCCGCGACGGTCGATTACACGCACAAGAAACAGACCGGCGGTCACGGTCAGTTTGCGCGCGTCAAAATCGTCGCCGAGCCGGGCGCGCCCGGCGTGGGCTTCGAGTTTGAGAACGAGATTGTCGGCGGTTCGGTGCCGAAGGAATTCATCCCCGCCGTCGAAAAGGGCCTTGAAGGCGTGATGAGTTCCGGCGTGCTCGCCGGCTTCCCGGTGGTCGACCTCAAGGTCAGCCTTATCGACGGCGCCTCGCACGATGTCGATTTTCGGCAATGGCCTTCGAGATTGCCGCGCGGGCGGCGTTACGCGAAGCCTTGCAGAAGGGCGGCCCGGTGCTGCTCGAGCCGATCATGAAGGTCGAAGTGGTGACGCCGGAAGATTACACCGGATCGGTCATCGGCGACCTCAATTCGCGCCGCGGCCAAATCCAGGGCCAGGACATGCGTGGCAATGCCAACGTCATCTCGGCGATGGTGCCGCTCGCCAACATGTTCTCCTACGTGAACAACCTGCGCTCCATGTCTCAGGGGCGCGCCACATTCACGATGCAGTTCGACCACTACGCAGAAGTGCCGCGAGCCATCGCTGACGAAGTTCAGGCGAAGTTCGCCTGACATCAGATAACAGGATCAAAGAGAGCCGGAACGGAGAGTCCCATGGCCAAAGAAAAATTCAATCGCACGAAGCCGCATTGCAATATCGGCACGATCGGGCACGTCGATCACGGCAAGACGTCGCTGACGGCTGCGATCACCAAGGTATTGGCGGAAAAGGGTCAGGCGACGTTTACCGCCTATGACCAGATCGACAAGGCGCCGGAAGAGAAGGCGCGCGGTATCACCATCGCGACCGCTCACGTCGAGTACGAGACCGACAAGCGTCACTACGCGCATGTCGACTGCCCCGGTCACGCCGACTATGTGAAGAACATGATCACCGGCGCCGCGCAGATGGACGGCGCGATCCTGGTGGTGAGCGCGGCCGACGGCCCGATGCCGCAAACCCGCGAGCATATTCTGCTCGCGCGCCAAGTCGGCGTGCCGGCGCTTGTCGTGTTCCTCAATAAGGTCGACATGGTGGACGATCCGGAGCTCCTCGAACTCGTTGAGCTTGAAGTCCGCGAGCTTCTTTCGAAGTACAATTTCCCGGGCGACAAGATTCCGGTCATCAAGGGCTCGGCCCTGATGGCGCTCGAAGACAAGGATCCGAAGCTCGGCAAAGAAGCGATCTACGAGCTGATGAAGGCGGTCGACGATTACATTCCGCAGCCGGAGCGCCCGAAGGATCAGCCGTTCCTGATGCCGGTCGAAGATGTGTTCTCGATCTCCGGCCGCGGCACGGTGTGCACGGGCCGCATCGAGCGTGGTGTCATCAAGGTCGGTGAAGAAGTCGAGATTGTCGGTATCAAGCCGACCGTCAAGACCGTCGTCACCGGCGTCGAAATGTTCCGCAAGCTGCTCGATCAGGGTGAGGCCGGCGACAACGTCGGTTGTCTGCTCCGCGGCACCAAGCGTGAAGAGGTCGAGCGCGGCCAGGTGCTCTGCAAGCCGGGCTCGGTGAAGCCGCACACCAAGTTCAAGGCCGAGGCCTACATCCTCACCAAGGAAGAGGGTGGCCGCCATACGCCGTTCTTCACCAATTACCGTCCGCAGTTTTACTTCCGCACCACCGACGTCACCGGCGTCGTGACGCTGCCGGAAGGGACCGAGATGGTGATGCCCGGTGACAACATCGCCATGGAAGTGACGCTGATCGTGCCGATCGCCATGGAAGAGAAGCTGCGCTTCGCCATTCGCGAGGGCGGCCGCACCGTCGGCGCCGGCGTGGTGGCGAGCATCATCGAGTGAGGGTTTGAATTGTCGTGGCCGGGCCAGTCCCGGCCACGACGATCTTGGGGTTCGGCGGTGCAAGGAAATCGACGATGAACGGTCAGAACATAAGAATCCGGCTCAAAGCGTTCGATCATCGAATCCTCGATGCGTCGACGCGCGAGATCGTCAACACGGCGAAGCGTACCGGCGCGCAAGTGCGCGGGCCGATTCCGCTGCCGACCAAGATCGAGAAATTCACCGTCAATCGCTCGCCGCACATCGACAAGAAAAGCCGCGAGCAATTCGAAATGCGCACGCACAAGCGCTTGCTCGATATCGTCGATCCGACGCCGCAAACGGTCGATGCGCTGATGAAACTCGACCTCGCCGCTGGCGTCGACGTCGAGATCAAGCTCTGAGCCGCGGAAAGGATAGAGAATGCGTTCCGGAGTGCTCGCGCAAAAGGTCGGGATGATGCGTCTCTTCACCGAGACCGGTGAGCATGTGCCGGTGACGGTGCTGCGGCTCGCCAATTGTCAGGTCGTCGGCCATCGCACCAAAGAAAAGAACGGCTATGTCGCGCTGCAGCTCGGCGCCGGCCTGCGCAAGGTTCAGCGCACGACCAAGGCCGATCGCGGCCACTTCGCCGTCGCCAAGGTCGAGCCCAAGAGCAAGCTCGCCGAGTTTCGCGTCGACGCCGATGCGTTGATCCCGATCGGGGCTGAGATCACGGCGGATCACTTCGTTGTCGGCCAGTTTGTCGATGTCACCGGCACCTCGACCGGCAAAGGCTTTGCCGGCGGCATGAAGCGCTGGAATTTCTCGGGCCTGCGCGCGAGCCACGGCGTTTCCATCTCGCATCGCTCGATCGGTTCGACCGGCGGCCGGCAGGACCCCGGCAAGACCTTCAAGAACAAGAAAATGCCTGGCCACCTCGGCGTCGATCGGGTGACCACGCTTAATCTCAAAGTCATGCAGACCGATGTGGCGCGGGGCCTCATCCTGGTCGAGGGCGCAGTGCCTGGTGTGAAGGGCGGCTGGATCACGGTGCGCGATGCCGTGAAGAAAAAGCTTCCTGACGGCGTGCCGAAGCCCGGCAAGTTCAAGCTCGCCGAGGCGGCGGCTGCCGCGCCGAAGGCCGAACAAGCGGCTCCCGAACAGACGGGGAGCGCGTAACATGGAGCTGAAAGTCACATCGCTCGACGGCCAGGCGTCCGGTTCGGTCACAGTGTCCGACGCCATTTTCGGCCTTGAGCCGCGCACCGACCTCATCCATCGCTGCGTCGTCTGGCAATTAGCCAAACGGCAGAGCGGCACCCATCAGGTTAAGAATCGCGCCGACATCGATCGCACCGGCAAGAAGATGTATCGGCAGAAGGGCACCGGTTCTGCGCGTCACGGTTCTGCGCGTGTCAACTTGTTCCGCGGCGGCGGCCGCTCGTTCGGCCCGCACACACGCAGCCACGAGATCGGCTTGCCGAAGAAGGTCCGCGCGCTGGCGCTCAAGCACGCGCTGTCGGCCAAGGCCAAAGATGACGGCATCATCGTCATCGAGGCGCTGAGTCTGAAGGAAGCCAAGACCAAAGCGCTGCGCAGCCAGTTCGAAAAGCTCGGGCTGTCGAGTGCGCTGATTATCGACGGAGCCGAAGTCGACGCCGGCGTGCGCTCCGCCGCCCGCAATATTCCGAACATCGACGTGCTGCCGGTCGCCGGCATCAATGTCTACGACGTTCTGCGTCGGCAGAAGCTGGTTTTGACCCGGGCAGCCGTCGATGCATTGGAGGCGCGATTCAAATGACAACCAGCGATCCGCGCCATTACGACGTCATCCTCGCGCCGGTGATCACCGAGAAGGCGACCAATGCTTCGGAGCACAACAAGGTCATCTTCAAGGTCGCCATGGACGCGACCAAGCCGCAGATCAAGGAAGCGGTCGAAAGGCTGTTCGACGTCAAAGTCAAAAGCGTGAACACGCTGCGGCGGCGCGGCAAGTGGAAGGTCTTCAAGGGCCGTTACGGACAGCAGTCCAATTCAAAGCGCGCGATCGTGACCCTCGAAGAGGGTCAACATATCGACGTGACCACGGGTCTGTAAGGGAGCGGCGGGATGGCACTCAAGAGCTATAATCCGGTCACGCCTGGCCAGCGCCAGTTGGTGCTCGTCGATCGTTCGAGCCTCTACACCGGCAAGCCGGTCAAGGCGCTGACCGAAGGCAAGAGTTCGACCGGCGGCCGCAACAACAACGGGCGCATTACGACGCGCTATCGCGGCGGCGGCCACAAGCAGGCCTATCGCAAGGTCGATTTCAAGCGGCGCAAGTTCGACGTGGCGGCCAAGGTCGAGCGGATCGAATACGATCCGAATCGCACGGCCTTTATCGCGCTGATCAAATACGACGATGGCGAACTCGCCTATATCCTCGCGCCGCAGCGGCTTGCCGTCGGCGATGCTGTTGTCGCCGGCGAACATGTCGACGTGAAGCCCGGCAATGCCACGCCGATCGCCAACATTCCGGTCGGCACGATCGTGCACAACATCGAGATCAAGATAGGCAAGGGCGGCCAGATCGCGCGCTCGGCGGGGACCTACGCGCAGATTGTGGGCCGCGACGGCGAATACGTGATCTTGAGGCTCAATTCGGGTGAACAGCGTCTCGTGCACGGCCGCTGCGTCGCGACCGTCGGCGCGGTGTCGAACCCGGACAACATGAATATCTCGATCGGCAAGGCCGGCCGCACCCGTTGGATGGGCCGGCGCGGCCACGTCCGCGGCGAGACGATGAACCCGGTCGACCATCCGCTGGGTGGCCGTACGCGCGGCGGCCGGCATCCGGTGACGCCGTGGGGTCAGCCGACCAGGGGCAAGAAGACCCGCAAGAACAAGAGCACGACCAAGTTCATCATGGTGAGCCGCCACGTGCGGAAGAAGAAAAAGTAGGAGCGACGATCATGGTGCGTTCGGTTTGGAAGGGTCCGTTCGTCGACGGTTATCTGCTGAAGAAGGCGGAGGCCGCGCGTTCGTCCGGACGCCACGATATGATCCGGATCTGGTCGCGGCGCTCGACCATTCTTCCGCAGTTCGTCGGTCTGACCTTCGGCGTCTACAACGGCCAGAAACACGTGCCGGTGATGGTCACCGAAGAAATGGTCGGCCACAAGTTCGGTGAATTCTCGCCGACGCGCTCGTTCTACGGCCATTCATCCGATCGCAAGGCTAAGCGCAGCGCCGGGCCGTCGGGCGCCGCACCAGCGCCTGCCGCGTCGGGCGGTGGGGCATCGTGAGGCGGGAACAGGTATCATGAGCAAGAAGGCCCACGAGCGCTCGCTCTCCGACAACGAGGCGAAGGCGGTCGCCCGCATGCTGCGGATCAGCCCGCAGAAGCTCAATCTTGTCGCCCAGCTTATTCGCGGCAAGAAAGTTTCGACCGCGCTCGCCGATCTCGAATTCTCGCGCAAGCGTATCGCCCGCGACGTGCGCAAGTGCCTGGAATCGGCGATCGCCAACGCCGAGAACAATCACGATCTCGACGTCGACGATCTGATGGTCGTGGAAGCGCATGTCGGCAAGGCGCTGGTGATCAAGCGGCATTCGCCACGCGCCCGCGGCCGCTCTGGAAAGATTTTCAAGCCGTTCGCGCACCTCACCATCGTGGTGCGTGAAGTCGAGGCGCAGGCTTAGCAAACGGGCGCCCGGAAGAAGGGGGCTCAGGAGAAGGTTATGGGTCAGAAAGTCAATCCGATCGGGCTTCGTCTCGGCATCAACCGCACGTGGGACTCACGTTGGTATGCCGGCAAGACGAGCTACGGCTCGCTGCTCCATGAAGATATGGAGATCCGCAAGGCGCTGTTGAAAGAGCTCAAGCAGGCCGCGGTCTCCAAGATCGTGATCGAGCGTCCGCACAAGAAGTGCCGTGTCACGATCCACTCGGCTCGCCCCGGCGTCGTCATCGGCAAGAAGGGCGCCGATATCGAGAAGCTGCGCCGGAAGGTGGCCGCCCTTACGGACAGTGACGTCGTCATCAACATCGTCGAAATCCGCAAGCCCGAGCTCGATGCGCAGCTCGTCGCGGAATTGATCGCCCAGCAGCTCGAGCGGCGCGTCGCCTTCCGCCGCGCCATGAAGCGCGCGGTGCAGTCGGCGATCCGGCTCGGCGCCGGCGGCATCCGCATCAATTGCTCGGGCCGGCTCGGCGGTGCCGAGATCGCGCGCATGGAATGGTATCGCGAGGGTCGCGTGCCGCTGCATACGCTGCGCGCCGACGTTGATTACGGCGTCGCCACCGCCTTCACAACCTACGGCACGTGCGGCGTGAAGGTGTGGATCTTCAAGGGCGAGATCATGGAACACGACCCGATGGCGCAAGACAAGAAAATGGCCGAAGGCGACGCGGGCCGTCCGCGGCGCGACGCGGCGTAACCGAACGGGTCCGGAGAAGGGTTTTTCGCCATGCTGCAACCGATGCGAACCAAATTTCGTAAGGCGCACAAGGGCCGCATCCACGGCATCGCGACGAGCGGGGTCGCACTCTCGTTCGGCCAGTTCGGATTGAAGGCGCTCGAGCCCGAGCGCGTCACCGCGCGCCAGATCGAGGCCGCCCGCCGCGCCTTGACCCGTCACATGAAGCGTTCGGGACGCGTGTGGATCCGGATTTTTCCCGACGTGCCGGTGTCGAAGAAGCCGCTTGAGGTGCGCATGGGCTCCGGCAAGGGCGCGCCGGAATTGTGGGTCGTGCGCATCAAGCCGGGGCGGATCCTGTTCGAGATCGACGGCGTGAGCACGCAGGTCGCCAAGGAGGCGCTGGCGCTTGCCGCCGCCAAGCTGCCGATCAAGACCCGCTTCATCGAGCGCATCAGCGAGTAGGCGTGCCATGAAAGTTGCCGACATCAGAGCCATGACGATCGATCAGATCGACGATGAGGTGCTCAAGCTGAAGAAAGAGCAGTTCAACCTGCGCTTTCAGCGCGCCACGGGGCAGTTGGAAAATACCGCGCGCGTGCGCGAGGTGCGGCGCGACATCGCGCGGCTCAAGACGATTTCGAAGAACAAACGCCCCGGCGCGAAGAGCTGAGAGGATTGAGATGCCAAAGCGTACCCTCCAAGGCGTCGTGGTGAGCGACAAACAGGCGAAGACACTGGTGGTGCGCGTCGAGCGCCGCTTCACCCATCCCCTGTTCAAGAAGACGGTTCGCCGCTCGAAGAAGTACTACGCACACGACGAGAAGAACGAGTTCAAGGTCGGCGACATCGTGTGGATTGAAGAACATCGCCCGATATCAAAGCTCAAGCGTTGGGCGGTGGTTCGGGGCGAGAAAAAGAAAGCGTCATGAGCGCGACGCGACCGGAATGGAACGAGTGGGGTAGCCCATGATCCAGATGCAAACCAATCTCGACGTGGCGGATAATTCCGGCGCGCGCCGTGTCATGTGCATCAAGGTGCTCGGCGGTTCGAAGCGGAAATACGCCACCATCGGCGACGTGATCGTCGTTTCGGTGAAAGAAGCGATCCCGCGCGGCCGCGTCAAGAAGGGCGACGTGATGAAGGCCGTGATCGTGCGCATTTCCAAGGATATCAAGCGCGCCGACGGTTCGATCATCCGCTTCGACCGCAACGCTGCGGTGCTGATCAATCCGCAGATGGAGCCGGTCGGGACGCGCATCTTCGGCCCGGTGCCGCGCGAACTGCGGGCAAAGAACCACATGAAGATCATTTCGCTTGCGCCCGAGGTGCTGTGATGGCGGCGAAGATCAAAAAGGGCGACACGGTGGTCGTGATCGCGGGCCGTGACAAGGGTCGCACCGGTGAGGTCATCGAGATGCACCGGGACGATGGCCGCGCGCTCGTGCGCGGCGTCAATATGGTGAAACGTCATCAGCGCCAAAGCGCGACGCAGGAAGGCGGCATCATCTCCAAGGAGGCGCCGATCCACCTGTCGAATGTCGCGCTTGCCGACCCGAAGGGCGGCAAGCCGACGCGTGTCGGCTTCAAATTCGTCGGCGAGGGCGAGAACCGCAAGAAGGTGCGCGTCGCCAAGCGCTCGGGAGTCGAGATCGATGGCTGATAAGGACGAGAAGAAAGCAAAGAAGCCCGACAAGGCACAGAAGCCGGACAAGGCCGAGGCAACCGCCAAGGCTGCAAAGGCTGACAAGGCGCCGAAGGCGGCTAAAGCGGAGAAAGCCGATAAAGCGGCCGCGAGCGGCGGTAAGCCGGCAGCGGCTGCCGAGCCGGAGCAGCGCGTTCCCGCGCGGCTGAAGGTGGAGTTCGACCAGACGATCCGCGGCAAGCTTGCCGAGCAGTTCGGCTACAAGAATCGCATGCAGATCCCGACCATCGACAAGGTCGTCATCAACATGGGCATCGGCGAGGCGGTTTCCGACCGTAAGAAGGTGGAAGGCGCAGCCAACGATCTGGGTCTCATATCCGGACAGAAGGCGGTCGTCACCAAGGCGCGCAAGTCGATCGCGACCTATAAGGTCCGCGACGGCCAGGCGATCGGCTGCAAAGTGACACTGCGCAAAGCACGCATGTACGAGTTTCTGGATCGGCTGATCAACATCGCGCTGCCGCGTGTGCGCGACTTCCGCGGTCTTAACCCGAAGAGCTTCGATGGCCGTGGCAACTATTCGCTCGGCATCAAGGAACACATCGTGTTTCCCGAAATCGACTACGACAAGGCAGCCGATATCTGGGGCATGGACATTACCGTGTGCACCACGGCGCGCACCGATGATGAAGCGCGCGCGCTGCTGAGCGCATTCAATTTTCCGTTCCGGCAGTAAGGCCGAGCAAGCCTTAGACGCGGAATTCGCGAGGAGAACGAAATGGCGAAGAAGAGTTCGATCGAGAAGAACAACCGGCGTCGCCGGATGTCGAAGAAGTTCTCGGGCCGGCGGTCGCGGCTCAAGGCGATTGTGAACGACAAGACCAAGCCGATGGAGGAGCGTTTCGCCGCCACGCTCAAGCTCGCCGAGTTGCCGCGCAATTCATCGGCGACCCGCATCCGCAATCGCTGCGAGATCACCGGACGGCCGCGCGGTTTCTATCGCAAGCACAAGCTGTCGCGCATTGCGCTGCGCGAACTCGGCTCGAAGGGTTTGATCCCCGGTCTGGTGAAGTCGAGCTGGTAAGGAGCATTGCACGATGTCAATGAACGATCCGGTCGGCGATCTGTTATCTCGCATCCGCAACGCGCAGATGCGTAATCGGTCGAGCGTCACCAGCCCGAGTTCGAAACTGCGTGAGAGCGTGCTCGAGGTGCTCAAGAGCGAAGGCTATATCCGCGGCTACACGATAACCGAGCGCGAAGGCCGCGCGGAGATCGAGATCGAGCTCAAATATTTCGACGGCGAGCCGGTCATCCGTGAGATCGAGCGGGTGTCGAAGCCCGGTCGCCGCGTCTACACCTCGGTCAAGAACCTGCCGCGCATCAACAACGGCCTTGGCGTCGCCATCGTCTCAACGCCGAAGGGCGTTATGGCCGACCACGACGCCCGCGACGCCAACGTTGGCGGCGAAATTCTCTGCACGGTGTTCTAAACGGCGGCCAACGAAAACGGCAATTGAGAGCAACGGACCAAAGTCATGTCCCGCATCGGTAACAAACCAGTCGCGATCCCCGCGGGCATCACCGCCAACGTCGAGGGGCAGACGGTGAAGGTGAAGGGCCCCAAGGGGTCGCTTCAGGTCGTGCTGCACGACGATGTCACCGTGAAGATGGAGAACGGCCGGATCACGGTGGATCCGCGTGCCGAGACCAAGCGGGCGCGCTCGCAATGGGGCACGTCGAGAACGCTGATCGCCAATCTCATCGCCGGCGTGGCCAAGGGCTTCGAGCAGCGGCTCGAGATCAACGGCGTCGGCTACCGTGCGGCGGTGCAGGGCAAGAACCTGCAGATCGCGCTCGGCTACAGCCACGACATCGTTTATCCGATCCCGGAGGGCATCACGATCGCAACGCCTCGGCCGGTCGAGATCGTCATCAGCGGCATCGATCGCCAGAAGGTCGGTCAGGTCGCGGCCGAAATCCGCGATTACCGGCCGCCGGAGCCCTATAAGGGCAAGGGCATCAAGTACGCTAACGAGCGCATCTTCCGTAAGGAAGGCAAGAAGAAGTAACGGAGCCGCCCGATGACGAAATTGAGCGATAGAATTCTGCGGCGGAAGGGACGCGTGCGCGGCGCGCTGCGCCGCGCTGCGGGCGAGCGGAAGCGGCTGACGGTGTTCCGCTCCTCTAAGCATATCTACGCGCAGGTGATTGACGACACCCAGGGCGCGACGCTTGCGTCCGCATCATCGATCGAGAAGACCACGCGAGACGGCCTGAAGACCGGCGCCGGCGTTGAGGCGGCGAAGGCGGTGGGCAAGCTCATCGCGCAGCGCGCCCAGGAGAAGGGCGTCAAGGATGTGGTGTTCGACCGCGGCAGCTATCTCTATCACGGCCGCATCAAGGCTTTGGCGGAGGCCGCACGCGAAGGCGGTCTCAATTTCTGATCATTGGAAACGACTAGGTTGGATCGGTAAATTGGCACACAGAAATATGGCGCACAGACATATGGCACACAGACATGGCACGTGAACCCCGCGAGCGAAGAAACGAAGACCGCGACAGCGAATTCGTCGACAAGCTCGTTCACATCAATCGCGTTGCGAAGGTGGTGAAGGGCGGCCGTCGCTTCGGCTTCGCGGCCTTGGTCGTCGTCGGCGACCAGAAGGGCCGGGTCGGCTTCGGCCATGGCAAGGCGCGCGAGGTGCCGGAGGCGATCCGCAAGGCGACTGATGCCGCCAAGCGCGGGCTGACGCGGGTGCCGCTGCGCGAAGGGCGCACGCTGCATCATGACGTGGCCGGCCGGCATGGCGCCGGCAAGGTCTATCTGCGCGCAGCTCCTCCCGGAACCGGGATCATAGCCGGCGGACCGATGCGCGCTGTGTTCGAGACCCTCGGCATGCAGGACGTGGTGGCGAAGTCGGTCGGCACGTCGAACCCCTACAACGTGGTGCGTGCTACCTTCGATGCGCTGAAACACCAGGATTTGCCGCGCTCGGTCGCCGCGCGTCGAAACGTCAAGGTCTCGACGCTGCAGGCGCGCCGCCGCGACGTCGACGCCGAACAGGCGGCCGACTAAGCGCCGCATTCGGGAGCATACGATGAATACCGGCAAGACCTCGGGCAAGAATCCGGGGAAGACCATCAAGGTCAGGCAGATCGGCAGCCCATCGCGCCGGCCATTCACCCAGCGCCAGACCCTGGTCGGGCTCAAGCTAAACAAGATCGGCCGCGTCGCGGAGCTCGTCGACACGCCGCAGACGCGGGGGATGATCGCGAAGGTCGCGCATCTCGTGGAAGTGGTGGAGAATTAAGGCGATGAAACTTCACGAACTCTCCGGCAGTCCTGGGGCTCGCAAGACGCGCAAGCGCATCGGTCGCGGCATCGGCTCCGGCAAAGGCAAGACCGGCGGCCGCGGCGGCAAGGGCCAGACCGCGCGCTCGGGCGTGCGCATCAAGGGCTTCGAAGGCGGCCAGATGCCGCTGCACCGCCGGCTGCCCAAGCGCGGCTTCAAGAACGTGGCATTTGCGCGCAAGCTCAACGAGATCAATCTCGGTCGCCTTCAGGAGGCGATCGATGCCGGCAAGATCGATGCGGGTGCAAAAATCGACGTCGCCGCTCTGGTCGCGGCGGGCGTGCTGCGCCGCGCCAAGGAAGGCGTGCGGCTTCTTGGCGGCGGCGAAATTAAGGCCAAGGTCGCGATTGCGGTCTTCGGTGCGTCGAAGTCGGCCGTCGCAGCAGTCGAAAAGGCCGGTGGCAGTGTCGATATCCTCGCACCTAAGCCGGAGACGAGCGAACAGGCGGCCTGATCCCCATATAGGGGCAGATCCTTAAGAGCCATACGGAGCATCGGCGGATGGCCTCTGCAGCAGAACAACTCGCAGCCAATCTCAACTTCGGCGCGCTGGCCAAGGCCGAAGAGCTCAAGAAGCGGATCTGGTTCACCCTTGGTGCGCTGCTCGTCTATCGGCTCGGCACCTACATTCCGCTGCCTGGCATCGACCCGAACGCTTGGGATCAGATCTTCCAGTCCCAGGCCGGCGGCATTTTGGGAATGTTCAATATGTTCGCCGGTGGTGGCATTCACCGCATGGCGATCTTTGCGCTCAACATCATGCCGTACATCTCGGCCTCGATCATCATTCAGTTGATGACGACCGTTTCGCCGACCCTTGAGCAGCTCAAGAAAGAAGGCGAGCAAGGCCGCAAGATGATCAACCAGTACACCCGTTATCTGACGGTGGTGCTGGCGGCCTTTCAGGCCTACGGCATCGCCGTCGGCCTCGAAGGGGCGGGCAGCGTGGTCGCCGATCCAGGGCTGTTCTTCCGTATCTCGACTGTGATCACGCTCACGGGCGGCACGATTTTCCTGATGTGGCTCGGCGAGCAGATGACCCAGCGGGGCATCGGCAATGGCACTTCCTTGATCATCATGTCGGGCATCGTCGCCCAGCTTCCCTCGGCAATCGCCGGCACGCTCGAACTCGGCCGCCAGGGCGCGCTCTCGACCGGGCTTATCCTGATCGTCCTGGTGATGGTGGTCGTCGTCATCGCCTTCATCGTGTTCATGGAGCGCGCGCAGCGCCGGCTTTTGATTCAGTATCCCAAACGCCAGGTTGGCAACCGTATGTTCGAGGGCCAGTCCTCGCATCTGCCGCTCAAACTGAACACGTCCGGCGTTATTCCGCCGATTTTCGCTTCGTCGCTTTTGCTGTTGCCGACGACGGTCGCCAACTTTACGGCCGGGCAGGGGCCGGAATGGCTGACCGCGATCACCACCCAGCTTGCCCACGGCCGGCCGCTGTTTCTTGCGCTTTATGTCGGGCTTATCGTGTTCTTCGCGTTCTTCTATACGGCGATCGTCTTCAACCCTACGGAGACGGCCGACAATCTGAAGAAGCACGGCGGCTTCATCCCGGGCATCCGGCCCGGCGAACGCACGGCCGAATACATCGATTACGTGCTTTCGCGGATTACTGTGGTCGGCGCCGGCTATCTCGCGATCGTTTGCCTGTTCCCCGAAATGCTGATTTCCTATGCGGCCGTGCCGTTCTATTTTGGCGGTACGTCGCTCCTTATCGTGGTCAGCGTGACCATGGATACGGTGGCGCAAGTGCAGGGATACCTGCTGGCCCATCAATACGAAGGGCTGATAAAACGATCGAAATTGAGGGGGCGCCGTAGATGAGATTGATCCTGCTGGGCCCGCCGGGGGCTGGCAAAGGAACGCAGGCCCAGCGGCTCGTCGCGAAATACGGAATTATCCAGCTTTCGACCGGTGACATGCTGCGCGCAGCAGTCAAGGCCGGCACGCCGTTAGGGCGGCAAGTGGAAGATATTATGGCGCGCGGGGCGCTGTGCCCCGACGACATCGTCGTCGGCATCGTCGAACAGCGCATCGGTCAGCCGGATGCACGCAAGGGATTTATCCTCGACGGTTTTCCGCGGACCGTGCCTCAGGCGGAAACACTCGACCGCATGCTGGAGAAGCATGGCCTCGCGCTGGACGCGGTCATCGAACTTCGCGTTGACGAGGGCGCTTTGCTGAGGCGGATCGAAACGCGCGTCGCGGAGATGCGGGCGCGCGGCGAGCCGCTTCGCGAGGATGACAAACCAGAAGTGCTGCATCGCCGGCTGACAGCCTATCGCGAGCAGACTGCGCCGTTGATCGCCTATTACCGGCAGCATGGCACTCTGCGGACGGTCGATGGCATGGCCCCGATTCCGGAGGTCGCTGCGGCCATCGAGAATGCCATTGCTCATACGGTGCCGGTCAACTGATCGGCGGCTGGGAGGGTGGTCAGCCGACAAACTGTGGATCCGGCCGCGACGGATTGTCGCGGAGGAAATTAGTCCTAGTTACTACTTAGGGAGCATTACCGCCGGTTCTCAGAGGGGTCAATTCAATCCCCAAATGCCAAAGGCGGATCGCCCGTTTAATGCGTGAACCAATTATCCGTGAACTCGTTAGCCGAGGTTGACGACAGCGCAGGGAATCCATTAATAAGCCCAAAATATCCAGTCGGAGATTGAGCAACGATGCCGGGCCGCCATGGCAGGCAGGCGTTGGTTTTTTTACGTTTGTGGCCTTCTCACAGGTGACATCGGTACCGACGGAGAGCGACCGGGCGCCATGACGAGCCATGGACCCGCCAGCATAAGGAGTAACTGACTTGGCCCGAATTGCCGGTGTCAATCTACCGACCAACAAGCGCATCGTGATCGCGCTTCAGTATATCTATGGCATTGGCGGCGCTAAGGCCAAGGAAATATTGGATAAAGTATCGATGCCCGAGTTGCGCCGGGTATCACAATTGACCGATCAGGAAGTGCTCCAGCTGCGCGAAGTGATCGACCGCGACTATATGGTCGAGGGCGATTTACGGCGCGAAGTATCCATGAACATCAAGCGACTGATGGATCTCGGGTGCTATCGCGGGCTGCGCCATCGCCGGGGTCTCCCCGTGCGCGGGCAGCGCACCCACACCAACGCACGCACCCGCAAGGGTCCGGCCAAGCCTATTGCCGGCAAAAAGAAATAGTGCGTCGACCACGACAATGTGACGGCCCGGAACCGCCGGTTCCGATCCGCGAAAGGGTTCAGAATGGGTAAAGAAGCCACGCGCGTTCGCCGACGCGAACGCAAAAACATCGCCTCCGGCGTGGCCCATGTGAGTGCCACGTTCAACAACACCATGATCACGATTACCGACGTTCAAGGCAATACCATTGCCTGGTCGTCGGCCGGCACGATGGGCTTTAAGGGCTCGCGCAAGTCGACGCCCTACGCCGCGCAGGTCGCCGCCGAAGACGCCGCCAAGAAGGCGCAGGAACACGGCATGCGCACGCTCGAGGTCGAGGTCGCAGGCCCCGGATCAGGACGGGAATTGGCGCTGCGTTCGCTGCAGTCTGCCGGCTTCACCATTACTTCGATCCGCGACGTGACGCCGATTCCCCACAATGGATGCCGCCCGCGCAAGCGGCGGCGCGTATAGGACACCGGCCGATGGTAGATCTGCCGCCGCTTGACCTTGGCCTCACGGAGCGGAGTGAGGCGCGCGACACGTTCGCGCCGCGAAACGCGATGGGTGATAACGTGACGATTTAAAAAAATTGGCAGGAATTGATCAGGCCCGGCAAGCTGCAGGTCAGCCCGGGCGGAGACGCACGGCGATCGGCGACGGTGATTGCCGAGCCGCTCGAACGCGGCTTTGGCGTGACGCTCGGCAATGCGCTGCGGCGCATTCTGTTGTCGTCGCTGCAGGGCGCAGCGGTCCAATCGGTCCACATCGATGGCGTGCTGCACGAGTTCTCGTCGATCGCCGGCGTACGCGAAGACGTGACCGACATCGTGCTCAACATCAAGGATATCGCCATCAAGATGCAGGGCGACGGGCCCAAGCGCATGGTGGTGAAAAAGCAGGGGCCGGGCACCGTTACCGCCAGCGACATCCAGACCGTTGGCGACATTGTCGTGCTCAATCCCGACCTCGTCCTGTGCACGCTCGACGAGGGCGCCGAGATTCGCATGGAATTCACGGTCAACACCGGCAAAGGCTATGTCCCGGCCGAGCGCAATCGCCCGGAGGATGCCCCGATCGGCCTCATTCCGGTCGATAGTCTCTATTCGCCGGTGCGCAAGGTCTCCTACAAGGTGGAAAACACGCGCGAAGGCCAGATTCTCGACTACGACAAGCTCACGCTGTCGATCGAGACCAATGGCGCCGTGAGCCCTGAAGATTTGCTCGCCTATGCGGCGCGCATCCTGCAGGATCAGCTCAATGTGTTTGTCAACTTCGAGGAGCCCAAGCGCGAAACCGCGCACGAGGCCATCCCGGATCTCGCCTTCAATCCGGCCTTCCTCAAGAAGGTCGACGAGCTCGAACTTTCGGTGCGTTCGGCCAACTGCTTGAAGAACGACAATATCGTTTATATCGGCGACCTCGTTCAGAAGACCGAGGCAGAGATGCTGCGCACGCCGAATTTCGGCCGCAAGTCGCTCAACGAGATCAAGGAAGTGCTGGTGCAAATGGGTCTGCATCTCGGCATGGAAGTTCCCGGCTGGCCGCCGGAGAATATCGAAGAGCTGGCCAAGCGCTTTGAGGATCATTATTAAAACCGCGCGCCGTCATGGCTGGGTTTGTCCCGGCCATCCACGTCTTTGCGACGGAACGGGCGGTTGAAGACATGGATGCCCGGCACAAGGCCGGGCATGACGATGAATGAAGCCGTAGGAAATCTGACATGCGTCACGCGAAGACTCACCGCAAGTTCAATCGGCGCTCGGACCATCGACGCGCAATGCTGGCGAATCTGGCCGCCGCGCTGATCAAGCATGAGCAGATCGTCACCACGCTGCCGAAGGCGAAGGACTTGCGTCCGGTGGTCGAGAAGCTCGTGACTCTCGGCAAGCGCGGCGACTTGCACGCTCGCCGCCAGGCGATCGCGCAGATGCGCGACATCGCCATGGTGAAGAAGCTCTTCGACGTCATCGGCCCGCGCTACAAGGCGCGCAATGGCGGCTACATCCGGGTGATGAAGGCTGGCTTCCGGTACGGCGACTCTGCGCCTGTCGCCGTGATCGAGTTCGTCGATCGCGACGTCGAGGCGCGCGGCAAGGATTCCGGCCCCGTTCAAACAGGAACCGAAGCGGCTGCCGCCGCTTAGGTTTTCTCGAATTCGATCGTGATCCGGGGCAGCTTCACGCTGTCCCTTCTTTTTATGTGGTGGAGACCGTTCCGCTGGGGCTTTTCAACGCGCCGCTCAAGTTCCGTTTGGTCCGTGGCGGGCCCTGCAATATGGTGTCGCGGGGAATCGGCACAGGGGGACTTTCATGATGCGGCTCGCCACGCTTTCTATCGCGGCACTGATGATCGGTGGCTCGGCCTATGCAGACACGCCGGTTGAGCGTGGCAGCTATTTGGTCAACACCATCATGACGTGCGGCAACTGCCACTCGCCGAAGGGGCCGCCCAATGTGGTCGCGGGCAAGGATTTCTCCGGCGGATTGCGTTTCGACGAGCCCCCGTTCGATGTGACGGCGCCAAACATTACGCCGGACAAAGAGACGGGCATCGGCAAGTGGAGTGCGGCCGATGTGAAAAGGACCTTGCTGACCGGCGTGCGGCCGTCGGGCGTGCCGCTCGCGGTCGTCATGCCGACCGGCTTTTACGGCATTTTGTTGCCGTCTGATCTCGATGCGATTGCGGCCTATCTTCAGAGCCTCAAGCCGGTCAGCAACAAGGTGGCTGATCCGATCTACAAGATCGCCGTCCCGCGCCAGATTTTCCCCGGTGCGGAAAAGCCAATCGATCCGGCGGATCTCAATGACAAGGTCAAGCGCGGGCATTATCTCGCGACCATCGGCCATTGCATGGAGTGCCACACGCCGCTGGTGAGGGGCGTGCAGGACTTCAAGAATTCGCTCGGCAAGGGCGGCCGTGAGTTTCCCGGCCCGTGGGGTGTGTCGATCTCCCGCAATATCACGTCGAGCAAGGCAAAGGGTCTTGGGGACTGGAGCGATGCCGAGATCAAGCGAGCGATCACGCAAGGCATCGACAAAGACGGCAACAAGCTGAAAGGGCCCATGGGCTTTCAGTACTACGCCCATATGACGGACGCTGATCTCGACGCCGTCATCGCCTGGCTACGCACCGTGCCCCCAAACGAGTGACGTTGCACCATGTCGGCTTGATCTATTTGGACGCGCCGATCAGAGGGCTCCGGAGCGGCCGCAACCAGAGGCGTGCGGCGCTCGGCGCCCTTCTAAAGCCCCGGTTTGATGCCTATATGTCGCCCCGTTGATTTGGGGTTTTACATGATGTCGCGGCTACCTTTTTTGGCCCTACCGGCCGTCGTCCTCTTGGCGATCGTGACGATTGCGTCCGGCGCGAACGCGCAGGAGCGCCGCGTGCCGAGCTCTGAGAGTCAGATTCAGCTCTCCTTTGCGCCCGTCGTGCACCGGGTGGCGCCGGCCGTGGTGAACGTCTATGCCGCGCGGGTCGTCGAGAACCGTAATCCCTTCCTGGCCGACCCGTTCTTCCGCCAGTTCTTCGGCGGCGGCATGCCGCGTGAGCAGGTAGAGCGCTCCCTCGGTTCCGGCGTCATCGTCGATCCGACGGGCCTCGTCGTCACCAACTATCACGTGATCGCGGACGCGAGCGAAGTGAAGATCGCACTATCCGACAAGCGCGAGTTTGCCGCGGATATCGTGCTGAAAGACCAGCGCAGCGATCTCGCGGTGCTGCGCATCAAAGGCACCAAAGAGCGCTTTCCGACACTTGAATTCGCCAATTCCGACGAGTTGCAAGTCGGTGATGTGGTGCTGGCGATTGGCGATCCGTTCGGCGTCGGACAAACAGTGACGCATGGCATCGTTTCGGCATTGGCGCGCACGCAGGTTGGCATCAGCGATTATCAGTTCTTCATCCAGACCGACGCGGCCATCAATCCCGGCAATTCCGGCGGCGCGCTGGTCGACGTCAGCGGCCGTCTGGTCGGGATCAACTCCGCGATCTATTCGCGCTCTGGCGGCTCGCAGGGCATTGGATTTGCCATTCCGGCGAACATGGTCCGTGTCGTGGTCGCCTCTGCGGAGGGCGGCAGCGGTGCTGTGCAGCGTCCCTGGCTCGGAGCGAAGCTCCAGGACGTCACGTCGGAGATCGCCGACAGTCTCGGCCTCAAGCGGCCGACCGGCGCGCTGGTCGCGAGTGTTGTGCCCGGTGGACCCGCCGCTCGTGCCGGCATCAAGACCGGCGATCTGATTGTTACCGTGGACGGACAAACGGTCGACGACCCAAACGCCTTCGATTACCGCTTTGCCACCAAGCCGCTGGGCGGTACTGCCCAGATCGGCATCGTCCGGCAGGGCAAGGACTTGGTCGTGCCGGTCACATTGCAGAGCCTGCCCGACACCCCGCGGGACGAGCTGAAAATTCGCGGTCGTTCGCCGTTCCTCGGCGCCACGGTCGCAAATCTTTCGCCGGCTTTGGCCGACGAGCTGCGGCTCGACCCGCAGAGCGAGGGCGTCGTGATTACCGCTGTCGCCGACGGCTCGACTGCGCAGTCGATCGGCTTCCAGAAAGGCGACATCGTCGTTTCGGTGAACGATCACAAGATCGCGAGATCGGCAGAACTCGACCGAATCGCCAACGCTGGCGGCCGGCGGTGGCAGGTCACCATCGTGCGCGGCGGCCAGCAGATTTCTGTCATGTTCAGCGGATGAGTTCGCGTCCAAAGACGAACGCTCCGAGCCTTTTCGCGGCCGCCGGTCTCGATCGCGACGCGCCGAGGCCGCTCGCGGACAAACTGCGGCCCGACCAGCTTGCCGACGTAGTCGGCCAGGATCATCTGCTCGGTCCGGACGGCGCGCTGACGCGCATGCTGGAAACGCGTTCGCTTGGCTCGTTGATCTTTTGGGGCCCGCCGGGCACCGGTAAGACGACCGTGGCTCGGCTTCTGGCGCACGCGACGGAGCTCTACTTCGAGCAGATTTCGGCAATCTTTTCCGGCGTCGCCGACCTCAAGAAGGTGTTTGATGCCGCGCGTTTGCGTCGCGAGACGGGGCAGGGCACGCTGCTCTTTGTCGACGAGATTCACCGTTTCAACCGCGCCCAGCAGGATTTGTTTCTGCCTGTCATGGAAGACGGCACGATCGTGCTGGTCGGCGCGACCACCGAAAATCCGTCGTTCGAGTTGATCGCGCCGCTTCTTTCGCGCGCGCGGGTCCTCGTATTCAAGCCACTCGATGAAGCGGCGATCGAAAAGCTGCTCGAGCGTGCCGAAGCGATCGAGGGCAGAAAACTGCCGCTCGATGATGAAGCCCGCGCTTCGTTGTTGCGCATGGCCGACGGCGACGGTCGCGCCGCGCTGACGCTTGCCGAAGAAATCTGGCGCGCCGCGCGCAAGGACGAAACCTTCGATGCCGCGGCGTTGCAGGAGGTCGTGCAGCGGCGTGCGCCGATCTACGACAAGTCGCAGGATGGGCACTACAATCTCATCAGCGCGCTGCACAAATCAGTGCGCGGCTCCGACGCCGATGCCGCGCTCTATTACTTCTGCCGTATGCTAGACGCCGGGGAGGATCCGCTATATCTGGCGCGGCGGGTCGTGCGCATGGCGGTCGAGGATATCGGACTTGCCGATCCGCAGGCCCTTGTGGTCGCTAATGCCGCCAAGGACGCCTATGATTTCCTCGGCAGCCCGGAGGGCGAACTTGCCATCGCCGAAGCCGTTATCTATGTCGCCACCGCGCCCAAATCGAACGCCACCTATGTCGCCTTCGGCGAGGCCATGCGCACCGCTAAGGAAGCGGGCTCACTCGTGCCGCCCAAGCACATTCTCAACGCCCCGACCAAGCTGATGAAGACAGAGGGCTACGGCTCGGGGTACGAGTACGATCACGACGCGCCCGATGCGTTCTCCGGGCAGAATTATTTCCCCGAAGCGCTCGGCCGTCGGCAATTCTACGATCCGCCCGAGCGTGGCTTCGAGCGCGAGATCAGAAGGCGGCTGGAGTATTGGGCGAAGCTGCGGCGCGAACGCTCGTAGCAAGATCGGGTGTGATAGGGCGATGACAACCGGATCGCTGCTGTCTTCACGGCTTACATTCGTAACTAAGGTCGTCTTTCCGATACTTTGGATTTCGGGCTTTGGAATAGGTACGATTGCCTTGTGGATGAGCTACGGTGCGCCGGCTGAAACGAAATGGGCCTTTCTGGTGGCCTTGGTCGCAGGATCGTGTTTCATCTGGTGGAGTTGCGTGCGACTGAAGCGGGTTCGGTGCGACGGCGGCAACCTGTATATCTCAAATTATCTCAGAGAAATCGCAGTGCCCCTCGCCGCGGTCGAACGAGTAACGGAAAATCGTTGGATCAATATTCATCCGGTGACCATTCATCTTCGGCGCAGCACAGATTTTGGCGACGAGATTGCGTTCATGCCCAAAACACGAATGATGTTGCTTTGGCGTTCGCACCCGATCGTAGCTGAGATTCAGCGGTTGGCCGATGCGGCTGGTGCGGGGAGCGCATCTTGAGAGGCTCTCGCGGACCGCGACAGCCGGGCGGCGGCAAGCAGATCGCAGGGCCAAGGCATCAACCCAAATGGCGGAAGGCGCGTCGTTTGCCCTCTCCCAAATCGAACCCGGGTGTTCCCGGGTTCGATCCAGTTAGATGGCCGAAGTCGGAAACATCCGACTTCGGTGCGGGAGAGGGTGGCGAGCGCCCAACGGGTCCGGCCCGAAGTGGCCGGCCCGATGGCGGGCTCCGGCGCGAGCCGGGTGAGGGGGCTTACCGCAGCTCTGGACATTCCACCTCGAAAAATTCCCCTCACCCGGTCGCTCCTCGCGATGCTCGGAACGACCGCCCTCTCCCGCGAGGGGAGAGGGCAAGTATTAGCAATGGTAAAGTCCAGACCGTCGCCGTCACCGCGGATGAATCCGGCATGCGCGTCGATCGCTTTCTCGAGGCGCGCTTTCCGGGACTGAGCTTCTCCCACATCCAGCGCGTCATCCGGAAAGGCGAGCTGCGTGTGAACGGCAAGCGTACCCAGCCGAAGAACCGGCTGGAGGCCGGGCAGACAGTGCGCATTCCGCCGCTGCGGCTCGATCAGCACAAGCCTGGCGCCGCGGGCAGCGAAGCGGACGAGAAGACCCGTGCCTTCCTGAAATCGATCACGCTGTACGAAGACGCCGACGTGCTGGTGCTCAACAAGCCCATGGGTCTTGCGGTTCAGGGCGGTTCGGGCACGACGCGTCACGTCGACGGCATGCTCGACGTGCTGCGCGACGCACACGGCCAGCGGCCGCGGCTCGTCCACCGGCTCGACAAGGATACCGCGGGATGTTTGCTCGTCGCCAAAACGCGGTTCGCGGCGTCGGCTTTGGCAAAGACATTCCGGTCGCGATCGGCGCGGAAAGTCTATTGGGCGCTGGTCGCCGGAGTGCCCAAGGTGCAGCAAGGCCGCATCTCGACGTTCCTTGCCAAGGAAGAGCGCGACGATGAGTTGTTCATGCGCATCGCGCAGCACGGCGAAAAGGGCGCCAGTCACGCGGTAACTTATTACGCTGTGGTGGAAACGTCAGGGCCTTTGCTGGCCTGGATTTCGCTGAAGCCGGTCACCGGCCGTACCCATCAGTTGCGCGCCCACATGGCGCATATCGGGCATCCGATCGTCGGCGACCCGAAATATTTCGTGCGCGAGAATTGGGAACTGCCCGGAGGCATGCAGAACAAGCTACATCTTCTGGCGCGGCGCATCGCCGTACCGCACCCACGAGGCGGCGTACTCGACGTCACTGCGCCGCTGCCGCCGCACATGCAGCAATCCTGGAACCTGCTCGGTCTCGACGCCGAACGCTACGATCCGATTGTCGACGCGCCGCAGGAATGACGCCGTTTCGGAAACGTTACCGGGCTGGAGGGTTGAAGTCCCGGGTGTCATGACAAATATCGCGTGATGTCATGATCGTTCGCGTTCTCCCGCTCTGTTTCCTTGCGCCGGCGTCGACGACGTTCGCTGCTGCGGCCGCCCAGCCGTCGGCCGACCAGCAATTCCCCAATTCGATCATGGCGCCGGAGCCAGGCCGTGGTGGCCACCACCGTTCATTCCCAACGCCGCACCGCGGGATGTCTCACGCTCATCCGAACGTGACGTCTCCTGCGAAGACATATTCGTCACAAACATATCCGTCCCGACATTTGTTTACCGCCAGAGGCTCATCAGGCTCAGTTCTGCCGGCGCCGCTGCCCCGAACCCAGCTTATCCCGCCGGAGGGTACCGGCTCGTTGATTACCCCCGCGCTGCCGCAGCAGCAGGGGCCAACTATCGTTCCCGGCCTGAGCCCAGTACCCAATCTGTCGCACGGCGCCGAGACCTTCCAGGATCGCGCTTCGCGCTGCGCCTTCCAGCAGGGCCTTTATAATGTGCCGGGTGGCGCGAGCAGCCAGTATATGGGTGCCTGCCTCCATTGAATGGGGCGTCAACGTCCGTTGCTGTTCGCTTCACTCGAAGCGCCGGTCACCGCAGCGAGGCGTTAATCTTCTCCAGCGCCGCCGAGCCGGGGCACAGCTCTTTCTCGCTCAGCTTGTTAAGCGGAGCATCGACCGTATTGAGATGCCCGTGCAGGTCCGCTGCCTCGGCGGCGACGTACAGCAGACCGGTGACGATCTGCCCTTTGGCTGCATGGTGCTGGAGGAAGCTCATGGCGGCGAGCCGATCGTGCACGTCGTATTCGGCGTTGATCTTGCGCAGTGCGAGCGTCGTGCCGTCGTGCTGCTCGACCAGTTCCACAGTGCCGGGCGCGTAGTCTACGTGGATCGGCGCACGGCCGGTGATGAAGTCGAGATAATTGACCGCCTCGTTGTGCTCGCGCACGTAATCGAAGCTTTTGGTCGAGCCGGCATGGTTGTTGAACGCGACGCAGGGCGATATCACGTCGATGAATGCGGCGCCTTCGTGCTCGATCGCGGCCTTGATGATCGGGGTGAGTTGCTTTTTGTCACCGGAGAACGAGCGGGCGACAAAGGTGGCGCCAAGTTGCAGCGCGATGCCCACCATGTCGATGGCGCTATCGGTGTTGACCACGCCGCGCTTCGATTTCGAGCCGCGGTCGGCAGTGGCCGAGAACTGGCCTTTGGTCAGGCCGTACACGCCGTTGTTCTCGACGATATAGACCATGTTGACGCCGCGGCGCAGCGCATGGGCGAACTGCCCAAATCCGATCGACGCCGAATCGCCGTCGCCGGAGACGCCGAGATAGATCAACTCACGGTTGGCGAGATTGGCGCCGGTGAGCACCGACGGCATGCGGCCGTGCACGGAGTTGAAGCCGTGCGAATTGCCGAGGAAATAGGTCGGCGTCTTCGACGAACAGCCGATCCCGGAAAGCTTTGCCACCCGGTGCGGCTCGATCGACAGCTCGAAGCAGGCCTCGATGATCGACGAGGAAATTGAATTGTGACCGCAGCCCGCGCAGAGGGTCGAGATCGAGCCCTCGTAATCGCGGTGGGTATAGCCGAGCTCGTTCTTCGGCAGTTCCGGATGGTGGAATTTCGGTTTGACGACGTAAGTCATGCTCCAACCTTCCGAAGCGGTGTCACCTTCAAGGCGTCAAGATGCCCGCCGATGGCGTTGGCGATAAATCGCGCGGTGATCGGCGTGCCGTCGTAGTGCAGGATCGGTACGAGCCTCACCGGGTCGATTCCGCACTCGTTGACGATCAGCGAACGCAGTTGTGCGTCGCGATTTTGCTCGACGACGAAAATGAAATCGTGTTCGGCGATGAAGCTCGTCACGCTCGAATGGAACGGAAAGGCGCGGACGCGCAGCCGGTCGAGCGGCTGGCCATTGGCCTCGATCATGTGGATCGCTTCGTCCATCGGCGGCGATGTCGAGCCGTAATAGATCACGCCGTACTTCGTCGGCTTCGTCGCGTTGGCTTGCAGCGGGCGCGGCACGAGGTCCTTTGCGGTCTCGAACTTGCGTAGCAGCCGCTGCATGTTGTCGGCGTAGGGGGCGCCTTCTTCGGTGTAGCGCGCGTAACGGTCGCGCGAGGTCCCGCGCGTGAAGAACGAGCCTTTGGTCGGATGCGTGCCCGGGTAGGTGCGATAGGGAATGCCGTCGCCGTCGACGTCGAGATAGCGCCCGAAATCCTTGCCGGCTTCAAGTTCGGCGGCGGTCATGACCTTGCCGCGGTCGTAGACCTTGGCGTCGTCCCACTTGAGCGGCCGGCACAGTCGATGGTTCATCCCGATATCGAGATCCATCATCACGAACACCGGCGTCTGCAGCCGCTCGGCAAGATCGAAGGCCTCGGCGGCAAATTCGAACGTTTCGGCGGGGTCCTCCGGGAACAACAGCACGTGCTTGGTGTCGCCGTGCGAGGCGTAGGCACATGAGATGATATCGGTCTGCTGCGTGCGCGTCGGCATGCCGGTTGACGGGCCGGCCCGTTGCACATCGAAGATCACGCCGGGAATTTCGGCGAAATAAGCAAGTCCAAGAAATTCCTGCATCAGCGAGATTCCTGGACCCGACGTCGCGGTGAAAGCGCGAGCGCCGTTCCAGCCGGCGCCGATGACCATGCCGATCGAGGCGAGTTCGTCTTCGGCCTGGACGATGGCAAACTTGTTCTTCTTGGTGCCCGGATCGACGCGCAACCGGCCGCAATAGCGGGTAAATGCCTCGGCGAGAGATGAGGACGGCGTGATCGGATACCAGGCGCAGACCGTCGCACCGCCATAGACCGCGCCGAGCGCCGCCGCCGAATTGCCTTCGAGGAAGATGCGGTCGCCGACCGCCGCGGCGCGCTTTAATCGCAAGCCGATCGGATGGTCGAGATTTATCATCACCCAATCGCGGCCGAGATGCAGGGCGTGCTTGTTGGCGTCGAACAGCTTTTCCTTGCCCTTAAACTGCTCGGCGATCAGCTTTTCCATTTCCGCCACGTCCATGTCGAGCAGCGCCGAGAGCGCGCCGACATAGATGATGTTCTTGAAAAGCTGGCGCTGCCGTGGATCGGTATATTCGCGATTGCAGATCGCGGTCAGCGGGATGCCGATGACGGTGATGTCGTCGCGGAATTTCGACTTCGGCATCGGCTTGGTGGAATTGTAGAGCAGATAACCGCCCGGCTCGATGCCGGCGACATCCTTGTCCCAGGTCTGAGGGTTCATCGCGACCATGAGATCGGTGCCGCCGCGCGCGCCGAGATGGCCGGCTTCCGAAATACGCACCTCGTACCAGGTCGGCAGCCCCTGGATGTTGGAGGGGAAAATGTTGCGCGGCGCGACCGGGATGCCCATCCGCAGCACCGAGCGTGCGAACAGCTCATTGGCACTTGCCGAACCGGAGCCGTTGACGTTGGCAAACCGGACGACGAAGTCGTTTACGCTTTGGAGTGGCATGCTTGTTCCGCGTGAGTCATGTCGATGAGATATTTCTTCATGTCCCATGCGCCCGTGGGGCAGCGTTCGGCGCACAGTCCGCAATGTAGGCAGACGTCTTCGTCCTTCACCATGACGCGGCCGGTCTTCAGATCGTCGGCGACGTAGAGGTCCTGCGTGTGGTTCTTGGCCGGCGCCTGCAGCCGTGAACGCAACTCGGCCTCTTCGCCGTTCTGCGTAAAGGTGATGCAGTCCATCGGACAGATGTCGACGCAGGCGTCGCATTCGATGCAAAGCTGGCCGGTGAAAACGGTCTGGACATCGCAGTTGAGGCAGCGTTCCGCTTCCTTCAGCGCAAGCTCGACGTCATAGCCGAGTTCGACCTCGGCCCTGATGTCGCGCAAAGCCACGACTTTCTCGCGATGCGGCACTCGATAGCGCTTATCGAGCGTAATCTCGTTGTCGTAGCTCCATTCGTGAATGCCCATCTTCTGGCTGGTCACCGCCATCTGCGGCGCCGGCCGCATGGCGATGTCCTCGCCGCGGCACATCCGGTCGATCGAGATCGCGGCCTCGTGGCCGTGCGCGACCGCCCAGATGATATTCTTGGGACCGAAAGCGGCGTCGCCGCCGAAGAATATCTTCGGATGGGTGGAGGCCATGGTCTGAGGGTCGACCTTAGGCATATTCCACTTGTCGAACTCGATACCGCAATCGCGCTCGATCCAGGGGAATGCGTTCTCCTGCCCGACGGCGACGAGCACGTCGTCGCAAGGGAAATGCTGATCGGGCTCGCCGGTCGGTACGAGATCGCGGCGGCCTTTGGCGTCACGCACCGCCTTGACCTTCTCGAAGATCACGCCGGTGAGCTTGCCGTTCTCGTGGGTGAATTCTTTCGGCACAAGGAAATTGAAGATCGGAATGTCCTCGTGCATGGCGTCCTCCTTTTCCCAGGGGGACGCCTTCATCTCCTCGAAACCGGACCGCACCACGACCTTCACGTCCTCGCCGCCAAGCCGGCGCGAAGAGCGGCAGCAATCCATGGCTGTGTTGCCGCCGCCGAGCACGATGACGCGCTTGCCGATCGAATTGATGTGGCCGAACGACACACTCGAGAGCCAGTCGATGCCGATATGGATATTCTTGGCCGCTTCCTGGCGGCCGGGGATATCGAGGTCGCGGCCGCGCGGGGCACCGCAACCGACGAAGATTGCGTCAAAATTTTCCGCAAGCAGCGCCTTCATGCTGTCGATGCGCTTATTGCCGACGAATGTGATGCCGAGGTCGAGGATGTATTGGCATTCCTCGTCGAGCACGCTTTCGGGCAGGCGGAATTTGGGAATCTGCGTGCGCATCATGCCGCCGGACTGCGGGTCCTGATCGAACACGACGCAATCGTAGCCCATGGGGGCAAGGTCCCGTGCCACGGCGAGCGAAGCAGGGCCGCCGCCCACGAGCGCGACCCGCCTGCCATTCTTCGTCTCGGTCGGTTTCGGCAGGCGATCTTTGATATCGCCCTTGAAGTCGGCCGCGACACGCTTCAATCGGCAGATCGCGACCGGCTCTTTCTCGACGCGGACGCGCCGGCACGCGGGCTCACATGGCCGATCGCAAGTGCGTCCCAATACGCCGGGAAACACATTCGATTCCCAATTGATCATGTAGGCGTCGCTGTAGCGGCCTGCGGCGATCAAGCGGATGTATTCGGGAACCGGCGTATGCGCCGGGCAGGCCCACTGGCAATCCACGACCTTGTGGAAATAATCCGGGACCGAGATGTCGGTAAGTTTCATTGACTCCTCTTCCACGCAGCCTTCCGCTCTGCTCAGGCGGTACCCACGCTGCTGCGTGTCTCGGCTTCCTCCGCGGCGTGTCCCAGCGCCGTTTTCCGGGGCCGGATACTAATCGAGCAAGGGGCGGATTTCTACCGCTTCTGCCTGTAATGACAAGGTTTTGTCAGCGGGATTCACGAACAAGGAGCGGCGTGGGTTAATGAGACAATCAAGCCGCTGGCGGGTTGTCGCCGAGGCGCAGGAGAAAGATTTAAGCTACTCATAGGATTAATGTTTTGGCGACTGCGGCGTCGCATTAACGCGCGGCGGCGAATTCGGTCCCGCCGGCAGCATGAACGCTCGACGCATAGCAGGGACCTAACCTCGGCACCCGGCGGCCCTTCGTGGCGGCGCCTATCGAGCGATCAAGACGCAGTGCAAATGTGCTCGAAGAATCGGCCTATCGCTTCATCGAGGTGCGACATTCGAGGGCAGTTCGGTTGCAGTCCGGGACCCTAAGACCGATTTCGGGGATATCGCTTCCTGGATACCAGGGATACACAAGGATGATGCGAAATCAGTCCGTCCTCATCTCGGGGGCTGGAATCGCCGGCCCCACGTTGGCCTATTGGCTTGCGCGGTATGGCTTTGAGCCGACCCTCGTCGAACGCGCCCCCTACTTTCGCGAGGGCGGCTACGTGATCGATTTCTGGGGGCTCGGCTATGACATTGCAGAGAAGATGGGGCTCCTATGCGACCTGAAACGTCGAGCCTATCGGGTGGAGGAGTTGCAATTCGTCGACGATCGCGGACGACGCGTCGGAGGCTTCGGCGTTGACGTTTTCCGCAAGATGACCGGTGGACGTTACCTCAGTTTGCCGCGCAGCGATCTCGGACAAGCGATTTACCGCGCAATCGAAAGCCGATGCGAAATCGTCTTTGACGACAGCGTCGCCGACGTCGAGAACGCACGTGATGGCGTCACCGTGAAATTTGAACGCTCCCCACGGCGCACGTTCGATCTCCTGATTGGTGCCGACGGTCTGCATTCCGCCGTACGCGGAGTTGTGTTCGGGCCCGAGAGTGAGTTCGAAAGGTACCTCGGCTACACCGTGGCAGCGTTCGAGGCCAAAGGTTATCAGCCGAGGGACGAGGGCGTTTATGTCAGCTATGGCCTACCCGGCAAGCAGGCCTCGCGATTTCCTTTGCGGGATGATCGCACCCTGTTCTTGCTTGTGTTTGAAACTTCAAAGCATCCACATGTCGATCCGCACGACCTCCGAGCTCAGAAAGCCGTGCTGCATCGCGAGTTCGATGAGGCGGGGTGGGAGTGCGCGCAGATGCTAGGTGCTCTCGACCGCACCGAGGAGCTCTATTTTGACGTGGTCAGTCAGATTCGCTTGGACTGCTGGTCGCGCGGACGAGTGGCGTTGGTCGGGGATTCGGCATTTGCGCCCTCGCTCCTTGCTGGTCAAGGCTCTGCGCTGGCGATGACGGCGGCTTATGTTTTGGCCGGCGAGCTTGCGATGGCGGAGGGGCAGTATCAGCGGGCGTTTGAGCGCTATGAACGGCTACTTCGTGAGTTTATGGATGGCAAGCAGAAGGCGGCCGAACAGTTTGCAGGATCGTTCGCACCGAGGACGCGGTTCGGTCTCCTGATGCGCAATCAGCTGTCGAAAGCATTTCGATTTCCGTTTATTGCTGATCTCTTGGTCGGGCGTGGCCTGCTGGATCGCTTAACGCTGCCGGCCTATTCATTGCCCGGGACGCCAATTCAAGCGGACAACAGGCAAGAGGCCAACAGCTTAAATTTGTGATGACACGCCTTAGATGAAGTCCATGCGCGACCTGTTTGACGGCATCCAGCCTGAAAATGCGACCGAAGCGGCACGCAGCGCGGTACGGCCGATCCTGCGCCGCCGCTTCTACGACAAGGCTACGGTGGTGTCTGCGGCCGACGGTTATGCCGTGCAGCTTGATGCAAAGCCGGTGCGCACTCCAGCGCGACGGCTTCTGGCGGCACCGTCGCGTGCGCTCGCGGAGGCGATCGCCGCGGAATGGAATGCGCAGCGCGACGTGATCGATCCGGCGACGATGCCGTTGACTCGGCTGGCCAACGCGATCATCGACGGGGTTGCTGACGCGCCAGATCCGGTCGCGGCGGAGATCGAGAAATATCTCACATCCGATCTGGTGTTTTATCGAGCGAGCCATCCGGCGGCTCTCGTGGAACGCCAAGCGCGCCATTGGGATGCGATCCTCGCCTGGGCCCGCGATGAACTCGGCGCAAGTTTCGTAACGGGCGAGGGCATCATTTACGTCGCCCAGCCGGAGACGGCGCTGACGGCGGCGCGTGCGGCAATCCCCGGCGATCCCTGGCGCCTCGGTGCCGTGAATTCAATCACGACGCTGACCGGCTCGGCGCTCATCGCGCTCGCGATGGCGCGCGGCTGGCTCTCGGCCGAGGAAGCATGGCGGGCGGCGAACCTCGATGAGGATTGGAACATGGAGCAATGGGGCCGTGATGATTTGGCGCTCGAACGCCGCGCGTTCCGTTTCGCCGAGCTCGAGGCGGCCGCGACTGTGCTGGCGTCTTCCGTCGGTTCGCAGCGGTAAATGATATCGGATGCGGGCGAACCGTTCGCTTGGCCGGGGGAATTGAAACATGGACGAGCTTGCCGGCAAGGTGGCACTGATCACCGGCGCAAGCCGCGGCATCGGCAAGGGCATCGCACTTGAGTTCGCGGCGGCTGGCTGTGACCTCATGCTCACTGCACGCGACGCCAAGGCTCTGGACAGCGTCGCGGATGAAGTTCGCGATCGCGGGCGCAAGGCGGCGGTTTACGCCGCCGACCTGACCGCGAAGGACGAGCCGGCCGGTCTGGTCCAGGCCCTGACGCGCGAATTCGGCCGGCTCGATATTCTGGTCAACAATGCCGGCGCTGCGAAGCGCGGCAGCTTCTTCGATCTCACCGAGAAGGACTGGAGCGACGGCTTCAATCTGAAATTCTTCGCTCATGTGCGGCTTTGCCGGTTGGCATGGCCGCTGCTCAAAAGCGCCGAAGGCTCGGTGGTGTTCATCTCCGGCATTGGCGCGCGCGCACCGGTCGCCGACTACATGATCGGCGCGTCCGTGATCGGTGCGAGCGTCGCGTTCATGAAGGCGCTGGCCGATCTCGGCAAGCGCGACGGCGTGCAGGTGAATACCGTCAATCCCGGCTCGGTCACCACCGACCGCTTTCGTCACCGGCTCGATATCATCATGGGAAAGACCGGCCTCGACCAGGCTTCGGCCATCGAACACCACCGCCGCGAGATTGACATCACACGCTTTGGCACGCCCGAGGATGTGGCGGGGATGGTCCGCTTCATTGTCGCTCCGCGCGGGCGCTTGCTGCATGGATCGGCCATCGACATGGACGGCGGCCAGATCATACCGCTGCGCATGTCGGTCTACGACTGAATCAGCGGCATCGGTCGCAAGGCTCTCGCCGAGCGAGGAGCCAAGACAAAGACTTGTTTGCGACAAAGCTTAGCTATGTCGCTACAATTTTAGGGGGTCTCGGGCCCTAATTTTAGATAATTTGCGTGACGGTTCTCCGATCGAATCCGGCGCTTCCAGCGTGGAACGCCGCGATGCACCGATCGGAGGCAGGGTTGGCCAATTTCTGGGATAACTGGCTCGAGGCCATGCGTTTCGCCTACGAGGCACAGGGCGTCATGTCAGCTCGGCTCATGCTCTTTGTATCCGCCGCGCCGAGCGCTGCGCTCGAAGCCGAGCGCATGGTCTCCGAAAAGATTGCTGCGTTTTCGGAGGCGCAAACCGCGGCCGAACGGGCGCTCGCGGACGGGCTTGGAATTTATACGGCCGCCGAACGCGCCTACCGGCCGTTGCGCGATTGCGTGCATGCCAACAGCGACAGGCTCGTCGGCGCGCCGCACTGATCGGGCGCGAACTCATTCACTCGATCGGCTCTCGATCTAAAATCAGCCGCCGGTCACGCTCATGTGGCGCGACAGGGCCGGCCGCTTGTGCCGCCGGTCGATGATGAAATCGTGGCCCTTGGGCTTGCGGGCGATCGCTTCGTCGATCGCAGTAAAAAGGAAATCGTTCGCTTCGGAGGCGCGGAGCGGCTTGCGCAGATCGGCCGCATCCTCCTGGCCCAGGCACATGTAAAGCGTGCCGGTGCAGGTGATCCGCACCCGATTGCAGGATTCGCAGAAGTTGTGCGTGAGCGGCGTGATGAAGCCGAGCAATCCGCCGGTCTCGGCGACACGAACGTAGCGGGCGGGTCCGCCGGTGCGATAGTCGATGTCTTCGAGTTGATAGCGCTCGGCGAGGCGAGCGCGCGCGATCGAGAGCGGCAGGTATTGGTCGAGGCGGCCCTCACCGATTTCGCCGAGCGGCATGACCTCGATCAGTGTCAAATCCATGCCACGGCCGTGGGCCCACTCGATCAGCCGGGGAAATTCGTCGTCGTTGACGCCCTTGAGCGCAACCGTGTTGATCTTGATCTTGAGGCCGGCCGCTTGTGCAGCGTCGATTCCGGCGAGCACTTGGTCCAACGCACCCCACCGCGTAATCGAGCGGAATTTGTCGGGGTCGAGCGTGTCGAGCGACACATTGATGCGCCGCACGCCGTGCGCCTTGAGCTCGTCGGCATATTTGGCAAGCTGCGATGCATTGGTCGTCAGGGTCAGTTCGTCGAGGTCGCCGGACCGCAAATGACGCGACAGCGAGGACACGAGGGTCATGATGCCGCGTCGAACAAGCGGCTCACCGCCAGTCAAGCGAAGCTTGCGCACGCCGCGCGCGATGAACGCCGAGCACAGCCGATCGAGCTCTTCGAGCGTGAGCAGATCGGCCTTCGGCAGGAACGACATGTTCTCCGCCATGCAGTAGACGCAACGGAAATCGCAGCGATCGGTAACCGAGACGCGCAAATAGGTGATGGCGCGCCCGAACGGGTCGACCAGCGCCGGCCGGGCGCTGGCAGCGTCCAGTTCCCGGTTATGCAAGCCATTTAGCTGCATGCCGTCCATCTCCGCGCGCTCCGCAGCAAAAGGCTCTTGATGAGCCAAATACCTGTCTGGTGAGTTAGATAGCTATTGATTGTGCCGAATAATACCCGGGCCGTCCACGACACGCTATGCAGGTGCCAGAGGCGGCGCGCCCGGCCTTAAGCAGCATAGCGACCTTATTGCGGTGCAACGCTTGCTGGCGGCGCCGAACGCTTCGTGCTTTTCTTCTTCTGCGCCGCCTTGGCCGATCCGCCGGCAGGCTCGGCGGTACCAGCCGGCTCAAGTTGGGCGATCGCGGGATTAGGCGAAAAGTCCACCGGATAGATCGCACCGGTTTGGTCGGTCCGTTCGTACATTTCGTAGTGGAACGTAGCCGGCAGCCACGTGATCGGAATGATCTGCGGATAATAGCCGGCGAGCGTGAACGTGACGCTGGTATCGGCCATCGGCAAGATGAGTTCACACGGCGTCCGGCAAGATTGGCCCTGCGGCGCTTTCGCCTCGGCGCCGGGCGGTTCCGACTTCAGGTGCAGCGTCCACTGCCCAGGCGGCGGGCTCGGGCCGGCGAGCGCGCTGCTGCCAGGCGATGATGCCGAGCATCCCGGGAGTGCAACGGTCAGGCATAAAAGGCAGACGGCGGCGGGTGCGCGGACGCTGTTCATACGAAGGTCTCCGTTGCGCGCCGGAAACTAAGGCTCCGGAGGCCTGCGGTAAAGGGTCACGCTTGGCGCGCGATGTCCGCTTGGGCTGGCAGAAAAAAGCGAATTGAAATAATGCCTTGTCGCCACTTGCTGAGATCCTGCAGCCAACGAGGTCCGCGCTTTCGCTTTCGGGCCGATCAGGGGGCTCGGGTCGGCAGACCGACGAGAGCCGAAGGCAGGTCTGCGAATGAGCTGATGATCCGGTCAGGCTGCAACTCGGCGACCGGGACATCGGTATAGCCGAAGTCGACGGCAACGACGGGCACCTTGGCGTTGCGGGCGGTGCGAATATCTGTGACGGAATCTCCGATCATGATCGCCCGCGCAGGCTCACCGCCGGCCCGCAGGATGGTTCGCCGCAGAATTTCCGGATCGGGTTTTTGCATCCCGAAAGTGTCCTGGCCGCAAATCGCGGCGAAGCGCTGGGCGAGTTGCAAGGTGTTCAAAAGCCGAACCGACAGCCATTCGAGCTTGTTCGTGCACACTGCCAGGCGATAGCCGGCGTCGGCCAGGCCATCGAGCACGGGTTCGAGATGCGGAAACGGACGCGATCGATCGGCGATATGCTCGGCATAGTGGGCGACGAAGGCGGTGTAGAGCCGATCGACCTCCATCTTTGAACAAACTCGCCCCTTGGTCGCCAGCGCCCGTTCGATCAGCCCGCGTGCTCCGCCGCCGATCAGCGGGCGTGCCATTTCGAACGGCACGCTCGGCAGACCTTCTCGGGTGAGAATTTGGTTAAGCGTATCGATAAGGTCGGGGGCGGTGTCGATGAGCGTGCCGTCGAGATCAAAAACAATGGTGAGCATAATGCCTCGCGTAACGGGGGATCGTTGCCGAAGCAACGCTTTTCCCTAGGATCGCCGGCAGAACGCAGCTAGATAACGGCCGCTTGCCAGCGACTTCCAGCCCCCCAGGCCGCCGACCGATGGATATCGACGTTCATAAACGCGCCGCCGCTGCCCGTGCACTCGAGTTCGTCCGGCCGGGCATGCGACTTGGCCTGGGCACGGGTTCGACCGCCGCGCATTTTGTCGACATGCTCGGCGAACGCGTCCGCGCCGGCCTCACTGTGGTTGCGGTCCCGACGTCTGAGGCGACGCGTGCCCAGGCGACGCGGCTCGGCATCGCTTTGACCACGCTCGACGAGGAACCTGAACTCGATCTGACTGTCGACGGCGCAGACGAAATCGCGCCGGATCTGACGTTGATCAAAGGCGGCGGCGGCGCGCTCCTGCGCGAAAAGATCGTGGCGGCGGCATCGGCACAAATGATCGTGATTGCCGATCACACGAAATGGGTCCCGGCGGTCGGCCGCTTCCCGCTGCCCATCGAGATTGTGCCGTTTGGCGCGACGGCAACCAGCCGGGCCGTCGAGAAGATCGCCGCCGAGGTCGGATGTCCAGGTCCCGCCAAACTGCGCGAAGCCCAAAACGGCCATGCTTTCGTCACGGATGGCGGGCACTGGCTCCTGGACGCTCAATTGGGGTGCATCGTCGACCCGCGAACTCTGGCGGCCCGGCTTTGCGCCGTTCCAGGTGTCATGGAACACGGCTTGTTCATCGGTCTGGCGTCGGCTGCTATTGTCGCCGGGCCGGACGGGGTGCGGCTGATTGAGCGGCCCTGACCCAAAGCACGGAGGAACTGCGCCTATGATCGCTCGTCTCTTTCAGCGCTCCGCCATGGCAGCGCTCTTCGCGTTTGCGGCGATCGGCGTCGCCGATACTGCTTCGGTCCTGGCTCAGACCCCGGCGCCTGCAGCCAAAGTCTCCCCGGCTGCGCTCCTGATTGCCAAGCAGATCGTGGAAATCAAGGGCGTCAAGTCGATGTTCGATCCGGTGGTGCGCGGCGTGGTCGAGAAGGCAAAGGAGGTGTTCCTGCAAACGAATTTCATGCTGGCGAAGGACATCAATGAGGTCGCGGTGATCACGCACAAAGATTTCGATCCGCGAGTGAGTGAACTCATCGATGCGACCGCGCGCATTTACGCCAGCCACTTCACCGAACAGGAATTGAAGGACATGCTGGCCTTCTACCAGTCACCGCTCGGCAAAAAGATGATCGTCGAAGAACCGAAGGCGCTCGACGAAAGCATGCAGAATGCGGCGACTTGGGCCGACAACCTCTCGGAGGATGTCATGGCCAAGATGCGTGCGGAAATGAAAAAGCGCGGACACGATATGTAGCATGCCGGATTACGACGTCGATCTGTTCGTCATTGGCGGGGGCTCCGGCGGCGTACGCGCCTCGCGCATCGCGTCCGAGCACGGCGCGCGGGTGATGCTCGCGGAAGAGTATCGGCTGGGCGGCACCTGCGTCATTCGCGGCTGCGTGCCCAAGAAGCTCCTGGTCTATGCATCGCGTTTCAGCGCGGAATTCGAAGATGCGGCCGGTTTCGGCTGGACCGTTCCCCACACCACGTTCGATTGGGCGACGCTGATCGCCAACAAGGACAAGGAGATCGCGAGGCTCGAGGCGGCCTACAACGCGACGCTCGATCGAGCTGGCGTGAAGATCGTCAAGAGCCGCGCTACGCTCGCCGATGCCCACACCGTGCAATTGGCGAACGGGGATAAGGTCCGTGCGGCCCATGTGCTGATTTCGACCGGCGGAACGCCCAGCATGGGCGATCCCATTCCGGGGCTGCAACACGCCATTTCGTCGAATGAGGCGTTCCATTTGCCGGAGCTGCCGCGTCGCGTGGTGATCCAGGGTGGCGGCTACATTGCGGTCGAGTTCGCCGGTATTTTTGCCGGTCTCGGTTCGCACGTGACACTCATCTATCGCGGTGAAAACATTCTGCGCGGCTTCGACGATGAGGTTCGCGCGCATTTACGCGCGGATATGGAGAAGCACGGCGTCAGAGTCCTCACCGGTTGCAAGGTTGCGGCGATCGAAGATTCCGGTGCGCACTTCTCCGCGCATCTGTCGAGCGGCAATCATGTCACCGCCGATTGCGTCATGTTTGCAGTCGGCCGCTCGCCGAACGTCGTCAATTTGGGGCTCGAAGCAGCCGGCGTCGCCGTGGGAAAAGGCGGCGCCATTACGGTTGACGCGTACTCGCGGACGAGTGTCCCCCACATCTACGCGGTCGGCGACGTCACCGACCGCATCAATCTCACTCCAGTCGCGATCCGTGAGGGCCATGCCTTCGCCGACACCGTGTTTGGCGGCAAGCCGACAAAAGTCGATCACACCAACGTACCGACGGCGGTTTTCTCCGACCCGGAGATCGGCACGGTCGGTCTGACCGAGACCGAGGCCCGCGCGCAACTCGCCCAGACCGATATCTACAAGGCGATGTTCAAGCCGCTCAAGGCGACCCTGTCCGGCCGAGATACCACAGTGCTTTTGAAGCTCATTGTTGACGGCCTGACCGATCGGGTTGTCGGCTGCCACGTCGTCGGCGAGGGGGCTGCCGAAATGGCTCAGCTTGCCGCCATCGCCGTGAAGATGGGCGCCACCAAGGCCGACTTCGACGCGACCATGGCGCTGCATCCGACGATTGCCGAGGAGTTGGTGACGATGCGCAAGAAGAGCGCGAGTTACGCCCGCGCCGCGGCGGAATAGCCTGATTTGTCGGACTGTTACAGCGGCAAGCCGTTGTGTATATATCCGTCGTCATTCCGGCCGAGCCGCAGCAGCGGCAAGGGCGGGAATCCATAACCACTGTCGGTGTATATGGATTCCGGGTTTGCGGGTCGGTGCCCGGCGCCCTGGATTGGCGGTTTGGAGACGAGCATGTCGAAATTGTCCAACATGGCGAAGTGGAGCCCAGACTCCTGGCGCTCGAAGCCGATCCTTCAGGTGCCCGACTATCCCGACCCGAAGGCGCTGGCGGATGTCGAAGCGCAGCTTGCAACCTTTCCGCCGCTGGTTTTTGCCGGCGAGGCGCGCAACCTCAAGCGCACCCTGGCGAAGGTCGCCAAGGGCGAAGCATTCCTGCTGCAGGGCGGCGATTGCGCCGAGAGCTTCGCCGAGCACGGCGCCAATAACATCCGCGATTTCTTCCGCCTGTTTCTGCAGATGTCGGTGGTGCTGACCTATGCGGCGGCTTCGCCGGTGGTGAAGGTCGGCCGCATCGCCGGTCAATTCGCCAAACCCCGTACCTCGCCGACCGAGAAGCGCGGTGGTGTCGAGTTGCCGGTCTACCGCGGCGACATCATCAACGGCACCGAATTCACCGCCGAAGCGCGCACGCCCGATCCGCGGCGCCAGTTGGAAGCCTATCGTCAGTCGGCGGCGACGCTCAATCTGTTGCGTGCGTTCGCCGGCGGTGGTTACGCCAACCTGTCGAACGCGCATCAGTGGATGCTGAGCTTCGTCAAGGACAGCCCGCAATCGAAGCGTTATCAGGATCTCGCTCATCGCATCACGGAAGCGCTCGGATTCATGCGGGCCTGCGGCGTTGATCCTGAATCGCACCCCGAACTGCGGACAACCGAATTCTTCACCAGCCATGAGGCGTTGCTGCTCGGCTACGAGCAGGCTTTCACGCGCGTCGATTCGACGACCGGCGATTGGTACTGCACGAGCGGTCATATGGTGTGGATCGGCGATCGCACCCGGCAGGCGGACCATGCGCAGGTCGAGTTCTGTCGCGGCATCAAAAA
The DNA here is from genome assembly GCA_963759705.1 of uncultured Alphaproteobacteria bacterium. Classification (GTDB taxonomy): domain Bacteria; phylum Pseudomonadota; class Alphaproteobacteria; order Rhizobiales; family Xanthobacteraceae; genus BOG-931. Next base: position 167,462 of record CAVXAK010000014.1, on the reverse strand, counting down.
TCCGCTCGGTCTGAAAACCGGTCCGACGCAGAAGCCGGACGAACTCATTGAAGCTCATCGACATTCTCGATCCGGATAACGAGCCTGGGCGGCTGACGCTGATTTGCCGCGTCGGCGCCGACAAGGCCGCTGATCTGTTGCCGCCGATGGTGCGCGCGATCAAACGCGAGGGCCGCAATGTTGTTTGGTCGTGCGATCCGATGCACGGCAATACCATCACGTCGGTGACCGGCTACAAGACCCGTCCGTTCGATCAAATCCTCAAAGAGGTGCGGACGTTTTTTCAAGTTCATGCCGCTGAAGGCACCTATGCCGGCGGCGTGCATCTTGAAATGACCGGCCAGAACGTCACCGAATGTACCGGCGGCGCACGCGCCATCAGCGACGAGGATCTGAACGATCGTTATCACACGGTCTGCGATCCGCGGCTTAACGCCGAACAATCGCTCGATCTCGCGTTCCTTCTTGCCGATCTCCTTAAAACGGAGCGGCAGGGCAAGGCTAAACCGCTGCCTGCAGTTGCTGGCCTGTAACAGCAAACAGCGGCTTTCGGTCATCGTAAAAGCGGCCGTCGGTGGATGAGTTAGCACCTCATCCACCATGCAGCTTTACGCCCCGCTCATGCTGATCCGCGTCTCCGCCGCAGGCGTAAGGAATATGCAAACAATTCGAATCAAACTTTTCGCATCGAATCACGGCGATTCGCGCGAGGCATGCGGTGCGAAAAGCGGCATGGATATTGGGGATAATGGCGATCGCTTGGCCGATCGCCAGCCCGGCATTTTCTGCCGATCAGCCGGTGCCGCGGTTACTGGCTCCTGCTCCGGTCGCTCCGCCTACGGCGCCCGTGCCGGAGGTCGACTTTTTCACGCCGCGGCCGGTTCCTGCCTGGCAGGCTGATTTCGCCGCACGCTATTGGTACGGCAGCGCCAAGACCAGCAAAAGCCTTTACGATGTTCCGGCGCTGTCCAGCGCGATGGTGTCACGGCTCACCTACAGCGATATGGCTTCGAGCGCCGGCGAGTTTTTCGGGCGCGTCGCCTTCACCAATGGCTGGTTCGTCAAGGGTTATGCCGGCGCTGGCGCGCTCGCGAAAGGAAACCTGCAGGACGAAGATTTTCCGCCGGGCATCGATCCGTATTCGAGCACGAACAGCGACCAGCATGGCGGCTTCTTGAGTTATGCAAGCGCGGACGTGGGCTACAACGTGTTGCGCGGCGGTGATTTCCGCGTCGGCGCCTTCGTCGGCTACCACTACTTCAACGAAGGCATGAACGCCTTTGGATGCTCGCAAACGGCGACCAATCCCGATGTCTGCCAGCCGCCAATTCCGACGTCGTATGAAGTGATCTCGCAAAACAACACTTGGCAGTCAGTCCGCCTCGGTCTCGACGGCAGCGTCATGCTGGGCGATCGCTTCAAATTGAGTGGTGAGGGGGTCTGGTTGCCCTATGTTCATCTCGCGGAACGGACGCCCATCTGCTGCGCATCGGCTCCGACGTCGGCGATTTCACCGGGCCGGTGCCGGAGGACGGCAACGGGCAGGGTTATCAATTCGAAGCGCTCCTATCCTATCAGGTGACTCCGCGCGCCGGCGTCGGCGTTGGCGCACGCTATTGGCACATGCAGACCAACGGCAACACGCATTTCGAAGACCACGTGGTCGGCGAGCAGGCGTTTTCGCAACCGGTCGATTGGAAAACCGACATTTACGGCGTCTTCGTTCAGGCCAGTGTCAAATTCGGTCCCTATCCGGTCAGCATGAACTGATCGCGGACCGTGGGAGAGCCCATTGCCGGGATGGACTGTCCGGCGCTAGACGTTCGGCATGAACCAGCGTCCTGCTGACCGCCTCGCCATCGCCGTGGCGCAGCTCAACCCCATCGTCGGCGATGTCTCCGGCAACCTCGATCGCGCCCGGCGCGCCCGCGCGGCAGCGGCTCGCGATGGCGCCGATGTGATCGCTTTTTCCGAGTTGTTCATCGCCGGCTACCCGCCGGAAGACCTCGTGCTCAAGCCCGCATTCCAGGCCGCCTGCCGCGCCGCGACAGAGACCTTGGCGCGCGAGACCGGCGAAGGCGGGCCGGCCGTCCTCATGGGGACGCCGTGGGCCGAGGACGAAAAGCTCTACAACGCCTACGCGCTTCTTGCCGGCGGCCGCATCGAGGCGATTTGCTTCAAGGTCAATCTGCCGAACTATGGCGTGTTCGATGAGAAGCGCGTCTTCGCATCGGGACCCGTGCCAGGCCCGGTCAGCTTTCGCGGCGTGCGGCTTGGCCTGCCGGTTTGCGAAGATACCTGGACCGACTGGGGCGACTACGAGAACGTGGTGGAGACTCTGGCCGAGACCGGCGCCGAATTGTTGGTGGTGCCGAATGGGTCGCCCTATTGGCGCGACAAGATCGATGTCCGCCTCAACGTCGCGGTTGCGCGCGTCACCGAGGCGGGTCTCCCGCTCATATATGTCAATCAGGTCGGCGGCCAGGACGAACTCGTTTTCGATGGCGCCTCGTTCATTCTCAACGCCGACCGCTCGATCGCTTTGCAACTTCCGGCTTTTCGCGAAGTGGTGGCGACAACGCACTGGTCGCGAACGGCAAGCGGCGTATGGCGATGCGAGCAGGGTCCGATCGCGGCGGCGGAGGAATCGGAGAAAGCGGACTACACTGCCTGTGTGCTCGGCCTGCGCGATTACGTCGACAAGAATGGCTTCAAGGGTGTCGTGCTTGGGCTTTCCGGTGGCATCGATTCGGCGCTTGTGTGCGGCGATGGCAACCGACGCGCTCGGTGTCGAGCGCGTGCGCTGTGTGATGTTGCCGTTCCGGTACACGTCGCAGGAATTGCGCGACGACGCAGCCGGAGTTGCCACGGCGCTCGGTGTCCGCTACGACATCGTGCCGATCGAGAGCGCGGTCAATGGACTCGAAGCGGCGCTCGCCGGTGTATTCGCCGGCACGTCGCGCGACGTGACCGAGGAGAATTTGCAGGCGCGCGCCCGCGGCACGATCCTGATGGCGATCTCCAATAAATTCGGCTTGATGGTGGTGACGACCGGAAACAAGTCGGAAATGTCGGTCGGCTACGCGACGCTCTACGGCGACATGAATGGCGGCTTCAACCCGATCAAGGATCTGTACAAGACCGAAGTCTATCGCCTCGCGCGATTGCGCAATCATTGGAAGCCGGACGACGCGCTTGGGCCGTCCGGCCGGGTGATTCCGGAGAACGTATTGGTGCGGGCGCCGAGTGCCGAACTGCGCGAGAACCAGACCGACCAGGACACGCTGCCGCCCTATGATGCGCTCGATCAGATTCTCGAGCGGCTCGTCGAGCGAGAGGAGTTGATCGCCACCATCGTCGCCGCCGGGTTCGACCGCAATACCGTGATGAAGATCGAACGCATGCTCACCATCGCCGAGTACAAGCGCCGCCAAGCCGCGCCGGGCGTGAAGGTAACGCTGAAGAACTTCGGCCGCGACCGCCGCTATCCGATCGTCAATCGTTTCCGTGATCCGGGGACGTCGCTGCCGGAGCCCGATCGCGGGCTCGTGAGAAATGCGGCCATGGCCAAGGCTGCGGCATCGGACGTCTGAGAGAAGCGTCCGGCGGCGCGTTTTACTGCGACGACAGGAACGGCGGTCCTACGGTACGCACGGTACGCTTACCGGGAACCGCGGGCGGCTCCGATGTCGCAGTGGTGTCCGGCTGGCTCGGCAGGCTGGCGCCGGCCTTGAGCGGCGGTTTGCCAGGCGCCCCGGGAGCCTGCGAGAGCGCTTTCGCCTTCTGATCGGTCACGACGATGTCGCCGCTCTCGAGTGTCGAGCTGTCGTCGGCACCTTTGAGCGCATCGGCCCAGCTTTGACCCGGACGTCGGCACGAGCAGCCGGAGATAACCTCTTTGCGGTAGCGAAATGCGTTCGGGAGTGCCGTGTAGGCTTGGCCGTTGAGCGAGACCGCCTGCTGCATGCCCTCGCCGGGATTGTGGTAGGAATAAAGCGAGACCTCGGCGGCGGGACATTCACGCTGGCAGGTGCGCTGATCGTCGGCAAAGCGGCTCGGCACCGTCGAGAACGAGATTGGGAAGTAATAACCGTCGCAGGTACGCACGCACACCGTCCGATAGGTGCCCGACGGCGCGCCGTCGCCGCCCGGATTGACGATTGTGCCGTTGCCGAACAATGCATCGAAGAAGCCGCGCGGCCCGGATTGCGAAGCGGCCGAGGCGTATTGCGCGCCGCAATTGTTCTGTGCGAGCTGCCCGATCAGAAAGCGGTGCTGACCGTCCTGATCGGAACTGCCGCTCTTGAGCTTTTCGAGATCACTCATCGAGCGATCGAGATTGCCGCGCATCTGTTGAATTTGCGAGGTGATCGGGCCGCATTGCGGTGACAAACCCGAGAACAGCGCAAAAAAACCCTCGCCCGCGCAGCCGGATTTGTGCGCTTGGGCGACGGCGTGGTCGAGATCGGCCTGCTGTTTGGCGACGGCGTCTTCGGCCTGCTTGATCTGGTTGGCCCGTCCCGGATCGGTCGAGCCGCGGTCGACGGTGGCGAGTTGGCTCTCGAGGCGGACACACACAGGATTCGATGCCGGCTGGTCCTGAGCCGTGGCGGCGGAGGCGGAGAGCACAAGCACCCCCAGCGTGGCTTGAACCGAGGCTAGGCCAAGCCCGCGCAGCAGTCTGGTCATCATGGGTCCCGACAACGGCTCCATCCGAGGCTTGAGGATCAAGCCCCGCAATGGTGACTAAAGTGTGAACGTGCGGAGGTATCTGCCTGCGCGACCTATCGCTTCACGTGCGAGGCGCGAGCGCGTCCGGCGCTCTCTCATTCGGCGTCCGGCTGATTTTCCGGTCGCGCACGATCGAACGCCGGTAGCATCATGCAGGCGGCGTCGACGCCGACGATCTTTGGAAACCTCTCGAGCGGCACTTTCAGCCGCCGCGCGTTGTACACCTGCGGCACCAGGCAGACATCGGCCAGCGTCGCCTCCTTGCCGAAGGCGAATGGAGACGGTTCGATCAGCGCTTCGAGGGCCTCGAAGCCGGAAAGGACCCAATGATGATACCATGTGTCGATCGCGGCCTGGTTCTGACCCATTTCGTTTTTCAGATACCGCAGCGGGCCGATGTTGTTGAGCGGGTGGATGTCACAGGCGATGATCTCGGCAAGCGCGCGAACCTTCGCGCGCGCGACCGGATCCTTGGGTAGGAGCGGCGGCGCGGGATGGGTTTCGTCGAGATACTCCATGATGGCGAGCGATTGAATGAGAACATCGCCGGCCGACGTGACGAGAACCGGCACGCGCATCTGTGGATTGATGGCGCGGAACTCCGGCCGTTTGTTGTGGCCGCCGTCCTTGACCAGATGAATCGGAAGCGTCTCGTAGGCGAGGCCTTTGAGATTGAGCGCGATGCGCACGCGATAGGCAGCTGACGAGCGAAAATACGAATAAAGCTTCACGAGTTCCTCCAACTTTTCAACTTTCGACGCTTTCAACTTTCCGATCTTCAATCTTCAATCTTCAACGTCTTCGCTTTCGCTTTGCTGCTCGACTTCGGCGACGAGCTGCGCGGATCTCTCGGTGAGCTGCTTCAATGCGCGGTAAAAGCCTTCGCGGTCCGCGGGCGTCAGGATTTCCGTGAGCCGGCGGGCGAAATCAAGCGCGTGCGGTGCAAGCTCCTCGTACATCGTCCGCCCCGCGCCACTGAGCGAGAGGAAGGATTCGCGCATGTCGTCGCGATTGGCGCGCCGCACCAGAAGCTTGCGCTTCTCCAGGAGCGCCACTGCGCGAGAGACTTTGGTCTTGTGCATATGGGTGTGGGCGCCGACGGCCTTCCCGGTCATCACGCCGTACTGGCCGAGCGTCACCAGCACCCGCCATTCCGGCACGCCGATGCGATAGCGGCGCGCGTAGACCCGCGACAGCGCCTGCGAGACCAGGCTGGACACCACGTTGAGCTGATAAGGCAAGAACTGTTCGAGCTTCAGCGGCGCCCGTTCGCGCTCCGTCGCCGAGCCCGCGACCGTCTCTTGGGCTCCGTCGCCTTCGGCTGAGCGGTGACTTCCCATGGTACTTGGCGTGGCACGCGCCATGGTGCGCCTCTTGATACGCCGTCGGCCCCATCGCATTTTGCGGCGTAACGGCGCCGAACATGGCCGAACTCGCGGGCGCACGCAACGGTAAGAGTTTGCCGCCGCGGGTGCCCCCGGGGGATATCCCAACGGTCCGAGGCGAACACAATCGCCCTGTCCGGTGTTCATATCGGTGCTACTCTGACGAGACGGGAGCCGGCTTTACGAGCCGGCCCCAAATGGGGGAGGGACACTCATGTCGCTACAATCGAACAGATCATCACATCCGTTGCTGTCCTGCACCGACGGCATCGCAGCAGGAATGAGTGATGCGCTGATTTTGCTGGGGCGGCTGCTGATAGCCGCTTTATTTTTCCTGACCGCCTGGTTTGGTTCGCCGAATGTCGGCTATCTGACGTCCCTCGGCTATCCGGCTCCGAGCGCGATGAGCCTGCTCGCCATTACGGCGGAATTCATTGTCATTGTTTCGCTCGTGCTTGGGATCGCGACACGCTATGGCGCCTTGCTGGGCCTGCTGTTCGTGATCATCGCGACCGTGACTGCGCACCGCTACTGGGGCTACCCTCAGGCGCAGCAAGGCATCCAATATATTTTCCTCACCAAGAATCTTGCCGTCGCTGGCGGGCTGATTCTCCTGTTCGTCACCGGAGGCGGCCGCTTCAGTATCGACCAGATGCTCTCAGGCAAAGGCTGACGGCTGTGAACAGCGGGTAGGGGCGATTTCGCTATTCGCCCCTGCGATCGGCTATCAGTTTCAGCGTGCGCACTCGATGGCGACGAAGTCGTCGCAGGCGGCGCCGTGACAGGAGCCAGGGCCGCTCGATGGAATGGCGCCGGTCAGTTCGTCGCGGTCGACCTTACGGAACGACAGCGCCTGCGAAAACTCGCGCCCGCGGCAGTAGGAGTTGGCAACGGCCGTGCCGCAGCTTGCGCCGGATGCAAGGCAACGGTCGACGCCGTAGCCGTCGGAATTGTTGGCGATGATGAAAATGCGCCTTTCCGCCTGAGCGGCGGCGACGCTGAACAACAAGGCGGCGAAGGCACCGGCCGCGATCACGGAACGCATGGAGGCCCCCACTTCAATCCCCACTGAACTGAACGGATGCTTCAACGGCCGCCCCGCGGCGACAAACACCCGACACTCAGATTGCGACGGCGGGGTTAAGGTCTCGTTAACTGGCGGGACCGGTGAGCAATTTGCCGCTCGGCTGTCTCATGATTTGCCGCTGGCGGCAACGCCGTGCCGCTGCGACCGCAACATTTCCACAGTCTGACGCGCAGATTTTGCGTCGGCGTGGCGCCCCGGCGACAGCACGCAGGACGTTGATCGCGGCCCTTGATCGCGGACCTTGACGCCATGGCCCGCCTCGACCATTGTGCGGACATGAACGGCCTTAACACTATCTGCGGCATTTGCCGGGAGATTATCCGCTAGCGACAAACGCTGGCTGTGGGCCGTCTTTTCTCATCATCGAGACCGTTAGACGCCCGGCCAGCAGGCCAGAGGCGCGTGATTCGATCCGATGGAACTCAAACTCTACGATACGCTGACGCGCGAAAAGCGGGTTTTCAGACCGCTCGATCCGGCGAACGTGCGCATGTATGTGTGCGGGCCGACGGTCTACGACTTCGCCCATATCGGCAATGCGCGGCCGGTCATCGTGTTCGACGTGCTGTTCCGCCTGCTGCGGCACCTCTATGGCGCCGATCACGTCACCTATGTCCGCAACATCACCGACGTCGACGACAAGATCAACGCGCGGGCCGCGGAGGAGTATCCCGGCCTCCCGCTCAACGAGGCGATCCGAAAGGTCACCGAGAAGACCGACCGGCAATTCCACGAGGACGTCGCGGCGCTCGGGTGCCTGCCGCCGACGATCGAACCGCGTGCCACCGAGCACATCGCCGAGATGCGCACGCTGATCGAGCGGCTGATCGGCTCCGGCAACGCCTACGTCGCCGAGGACAACGTGCTGTTCAGCGTGCCGTCGATGCCGGATTATGGCGCGCTGTCGAAACGGCCGCTCGACGAGATGATCGCCGGCGCCCGCGTCGAAGTCGCAGCCTACAAAAAAGACCCGCGGGATTTCGTGCTGTGGAAGCCGTCAAAACCCGGCGAGCCGGCCTGGCCGTCGCCCGCCGGTATCAAGGCGCCGGGCCGGCCCGGCTGGCACATCGAATGCTCGGCGATGTCGTGGAAATATCTGGGCGAAGTTTTCGACATCCACGGCGGCGGCATCGATCTGGTGTTTCCGCACCATGAGGACGAGATCGCGCAATCGCGCTGCGCCTTCCATACGCCGGTGATGGCGAATTACTGGATGCACAACGGCTTTCTTCAGGTCGAAGGCGAGAAGATGTCGAAGTCGCTCGGCAACTTCGTGACGATTCATGAGTTGCTCCACACGAATGATTTTGGATCAAACCACTGGCATGGATATGTGCTGCGGCTGGCAATGCTGATGACGCATTATCGACAGCCCATTGACTTTACAGTCGACCGCCTTGTTGAGGCGCGGCGGATGCTTAAGGAATGGATCGATTGCGCGATAGGCTTTGAGCAATACCCGGTGCCGGTTCCTGATGAACTCGTCTCAGCGCTCAGCGATGACTTGAACTCCCCCGCTGCAATAGCTGTCGTTTCTCAGCTTTTTCGGGGAACGCGCCGTCGTACAAATCCTGATGCCTCGATCAGGTTAGCCTCCGCCTTACAATGGCTTGGCATCTGGAATGGTGAAAAAACAGATGATGTCTACGGCTACGGCGTGGTCGTTGGCAGCGGTCCTTCGCAGTGGGATATCCAACATTTTGTAGACGAGCGTAGTGCGGCTCGCGCTAGAAAAGACTGGAAAGAGTCCGACCGCATCCGCGACGAACTCGCCAAGATGGGCATCGTCTTGAAAGACAGCAAAGACGGCACCACCTGGGAGATCGCGCGATGATCCTCCGCCATCATGGCCGGGCTTGTCCCGGCCATCCCGGACCGCCGTGCACGGCTTGTCGGGATGCCCGCGACAGGCGCGGGCATGACGCCATTGGCCCCTTTCGGGAAACTGCCTGATGATTGCCCGTCCCCAAACAACGCTCGCGATGCGGCCGATGCTGCCGGAGGACGTACCGCTGCTTGCCGAGATCTTCCGCGCCAGCATCGAAGAGCTGACTGCCGAAGACTACAGCGAGGCGCAGCAGCAAGCCTGGGCCGAGACCGCTGACGATCTGGAAAATTTCGGCGCGCGGCTGGCTGCGCAACTGACTCTGGTGGCGACATTCGGCGGCTCCGCGGTCGGCTTCGCGTCGCTCGCCGACAACGCGCGGATCGACATGCTCTATGTGCATCCGGCGGCGGCCGGGCAGGGCGCCGGCTCCATGCTCTGCGACGCGCTGGAAAAGCTTGGCGCCGCGCGGGGCACCAAAGCGCTCACTGTTGAGGCGAGCGATACGGCGCGCGGCTTCTTCGAGCGGCGCGGATTCACCGCGAAGACCCGCAACACCGTGTTCCGCGCCGGCGAATGGCTCGCCAACACTACGATGATCAAACAGCTCGCCGCCAAAACCGGCGCATCCAAGGGAGGCGCATCATGAAGCGCGCCGACTCACCGTTCCAGCGTCACTGGCTCTATTATTTCATCCTGAAATACCTGGTCATCGCCGCCGCGGCCGGTATTACGTTGTATACCGCCTATCGGCTTTATTCCGGTTGAGGACTTGCACCATGGAAGAGCACTCGACGTTCTTCGGCTTGCGGACCCACCACGTGGTGATTGCGCTCATCGCCATCGTGATCGCGGTCGCATTGGCGTCGAACTATTATCTTTGGTGAGATCGTCATGGCGCGCGAACGGCTTTATTTGTTCGACACCACGCTGCGCGATGGAGCGCAGACGAACGGCGTCGACTTCACGCTTGCCGACAAGCTCGTCATTGCGCGCATGCTCGACGAGCTCGGCATCGACTATGTCGAGGCCGGCTATCCGGGCGCCAACCCGACCGACACCAGTTTCTTCGCCGAGAAGCGGCCTCTGCACGGCAAGCTCACCGCGTTCGGCATGACGCGGCGGCCTGGCCGCTCGACGTCGAACGATCCGGGTCTCGCTGTGCTTCTTGACGCCAAGGCCGACGCTATCTGCTTCGTCGCCAAATCCTGGGACTATCACGTGCGCGTCGCGCTGGAGACGACGGAGGAGGAAAACCTCGCTTCGATCCGTGACAGTGTGCGGGCCGCCAAGGCCAAAGGCCGTGAGGTGCTGCTCGACTGCGAGCATTTCTTCGACGGCTATAAGGCGAAACCTGCTTTTGCGCTCGCCTGCGCCAAGGCTGCCTACGACGAAGGTGCGCGCTGGATCGTGCTCTGCGACACCAACGGCGGCACGCTGCCGCACGAGGTGGAACAGATCGTCGGCGACGTGTGCAAGGCGATCCCGGGCGATCACGTCGGCATTCACGCTCACAACGACACCGAGCAAGCCGTGGCGAATTCGTTTGCCGCGGTGCGCGCCGGCGCGCGCCAGATCCAGGGCACGCTTAATGGATTGGGCGAGCGCTGCGGCAACGCCAACCTCATCTCCATCATTCCGACGCTGAAACTCAAGCCGGAATATGCGGAGAATTTCGAGATCGGCGTGTCCGACGAAAAGCTTCACAGCCTTGCGCACGTCTCGCATGCGCTTGACGAGATGCTCAATCGCGCGCCCGACCGTCATGCGCCGTACGTCGGCGAAAGCGCGTTTGCCACTAAGGCGGGCATCCATGCCTCGGCGATCATGAAAGAACCGGCGACCTACGAACACGTCGCGCCGGAGCTTGTCGGCAACAAGCGAAAGCTTCTGGTTTCGGATCAGGCCGGCCGCTCGAACGTACTGGCGGAACTGGAACGGATTGGTCTTGCGATCGACAAGGACGACGCGCGGGTTATTCGCCTGCTCGACGAGGTGAAAGACCGCGAGGCGATCGGTTACGCCTATGAGGCGGCCGACGCCTCATTCGAATTGCTCGCCCGTCGCATGCTCGGCCAGGTGCCGCACTATTTCGACGTCGAGAAATTCGACGTCAACGTCGAGCAGCGCATCAACGCCAAGGGAGAGCGGGTCACCGTCAGCCAGGCGGTGGTGAAGGTGAAGGTCGGCGACGACATTCTCATCTCGGCCGCCGAAGGCAACGGTCCGGTGAACGCGCTCGACGTCGCGCTGCGCAAGGACCTCGGCAAATACCAGAGCTACATTACCGGCCTCGAACTGACGGATTATCGCGTGCGTATCCTCAACGCCGGGACGGAGGCGGTGACGCGCGTGCTTATTGAAAGCGCCGACGAAAGCGGCGACCATTGGACCACGGTCGGCGTGTCAGCGAACATCATCGACGCGTCGTTCCAGGCGCTGATGGATTCCATTGTCTACAAGCTGGTCAAATCCGGGGCGCCGGCCTGAGCAAAACTCCTCTCCTCTCGTAAGGGGCAGGGGAATAGGATCGCCTCATGATCGATCATGTTTCCTTCGCTGTGCGCAATCTTGCCGAGGCCGAAGCCTTCTACGCGGCGCTGCTCGCCCCCCTCGGCATGGCGAAGCTCCGCGAGTGGCCGGAGGCCGCGGTCGGCTTCGGCAAGAAGTACCCGGAGTTCTGGATCAATCGCCGCGAGGCGATGAGCAAGGTCGCCGACGACAGCGGCGTCCATGTTTGCTTACGCGCCCCTGACAGCGCGGCGGTGGATGCTTTCCACGCGGCGGCACTGAAGGCCGGCGCCACGTCCGATGGCGCGCCTGGGCTCCGGCCGAAATATCACTTGCGCTATTACGCCGCCTTCGTTCGCGACCCGGATGGTAACCGCATCGAGGCGGTGACGTTCTTGCCGGATGCTGAATTGTTATCCTGAGGTGCCCACGCGCAGCGTGGGCCTCGAAGGATGTATCCGAGGCGCTCGGGCCCGCATCCTTCGAGGCGCACACGGCGCGCACCTCAGGATGACGGATCACAGCCGCTCGGCTGGAATCACCATCTTCTCTTCCGCCTCGGCGACGCTGCGCGCGGCTTCGCGCATCTGCGGCAGGATATTCTCGATACGCTTCGCGACGAGGAAGTCGACGCGCATCGATGCCGGCATGAACTGCTGGGTGCGCATGTGATCCACCAGCGTGAGCAGCGGGTCCCAATAGCCCTTGATATTGGCGATCAGGATCGGTTTCTTGTGCCGGCCGAGCTGAGCCCAGGTCAGTTGCTCGACGAGTTCTTCGAGAGTGCCGACGCCGCCCGGCAGGGCGACGAAGCCGTCGGCGCGCTCGAACATCGTGCTTTTGCGCTCGTGCATGTCGCGGGTCACGATCAGTTCCTGCGCGATGCGCCGCGGCCGCTCCCGCTTGGTCAGAAATTCCGGAATAATCCCGGTCGCCTCACCGCCGTGCTCAAGTACGGCATGGGCGAGCGCTCCCATCAGGCCGACCGAGCCGCCGCCGTAAATAAGCCGAACGCCGTTCTGGGCGAGGACTTTACCGAACGATTGCGCCGCTTCGACAAAGGCCGGGTCGGTTCCCGGGCTCGATCCGCAATAGACGCACAGCGCATTGATTTTGCTCATGGAGTCATTCTCATTCAGGCATACATGTGGCCTTGATTCGTCGAGCCTGCAAGCGCCTTGCCAGAAGGCGGTTGCCGGTGCGAAGCGCGAAGAAAACCTCTATATGACCATCACTGCTATATGACGATGATCACTGGCGGCCGATTGCGGCCCATCCAGGTCCGGGCCTGCAATGAGCGACTTTCAACGACCCTCGCACGTCTTCAAACGTGAGGTCTCCGGCGACGGCGGGGCCATGCTGCGGACGCTTGTCCAGCTATGGCCCTATATCTGGCCGGCGGACCGGCGTGACCTGAAAGGCCGCGTCATCCTCGCGACGGTGCTGCTGTTCGCCGCCAAGTTCGCGACCATCGCGGTGCCGTTCACTTTCAAATGGGCGACCGACGCGCTCGCCGGCCACGGCACCGCACCGCTCGGCCCTGACAATCTGATCGCCTGGGCGCTGGCGACGCCGGTGATGATGACGCTCGCCTATGGCGGCATGCGCATCCTGATGGCGGTGCTCACGCAGTTTCGCGACGGCATTTTCGCCAAGGTCGCGATGAATGCGGTGCGGCGGCTGGCGATGCTGACGTTCGAGCACATGCATCTGCTGTCTCTGCGCTTTCATCTCGAACGCAAGACCGGGGGCCTGACGCGCGTCCTCGAACGCGGCCGCAACGCGATCGAGACCATCGTCCGCATGGTGCTGCTGCAACTCGCCCCGACCATCGTCGAACTGGCGTTGATTGTCGCCGTTTTGCTGTTTCATTTCGACTGGCGCTACGTGGTCGCGATCACGATCACGGTCGCGCTCTATATGTGGTTTACTTATCTCGCGACCGAGTGGCGCATCAACATTCGCCGCGAGATGAATTCCAGCGACACCGACGCCAACGCCAAGGCAATCGATTCGCTTCTCAACTACGAGACGGTCAAATATTTCTCCGCCGAAGAACGCGAAGCCAAACGCTACGACCGCTCCATGGCGCGTTACGAGGATGCGAGCGTCCGCGCTTATGTGTCGCTCGCCGTGCTGAACGCCGGACAGGCGGTCGTGTTCACGCTCGGCCTCGCCGCCACCATGGTGTTGTGCGCCTACGGCATCCAGCACGGCACCAATACCGTAGGCGATTTCGTCATGATCAACGCCATGATGATTCAGCTTTATCAGCCGCTGAATTTCATGGGCATGGTCTACCGCGAGATCAAGCAGGCCGTGATCGACATCGAAATCATGTTCTCGATGCTGTCGCGCCAGCCGGAAATCGAGGACAGCCCGGACGCCAGGCCGCTGACGGTGCGAGCCGGCGCGATCCGCTTCGAAAACGTGTCGTTCGCCTACGAGCCGGCGCGGCAAATTCTCAAAGGTTTGAGCTTCGACGTCGCGGCCGGGCACAGGGTGGCCATTGTCGGACCGTCGGGCGCCGGCAAGTCGACGATCTCGCGGCTGCTGTTTCGCTTCTACGACGTTACCGGCGGCCGTATCCTGATCGATGGCCAAGATATTCGCGAAGTCACGCAGACGTCGCTGCGCGCTTCGATCGGCATGGTGCCGCAGGATACCGTGCTGTTCAACGATACGATCCGCTACAATATCCGTTACGGCCGCTGGGACGCGACCGATGCCGAGGTCGAGGAAGCGGCACGGCAGGCGCAAATCGACGGCTTCATTCGGCGCTCGCCCAAGGGCTACGAGACCGAAGTCGGCGAGCGCGGTCTGAAACTCTCCGGCGGCGAGAAGCAGCGCGTCGCCATAGCGCGCACCATCCTCAAGGCCCCGCCGATCCTGCTGCTGGACGAGGCGACGTCGGCGCTCGACAGCCACACCGAGAAGGACATTCAGGACGAACTCGATCGCGTGTCGCGCAACCGCACGACGCTGGTCATCGCGCACCGGCTGTCGACCATCGTCGACGCCGACGAGATCCTGGTGCTCGATCAGGGCGTGATCGTCGAGCGCGGTACGCATTCGCAGCTTCTGGCGCGCGGCGGCCTCTATGCCAGCATGTGGAACCGCCAGCGCGAAGCGCAGATGGCGCGCGAGATTCTCGCCGAGGTCGGGGATGATACGACCGCTCCGAACCGCAATCCGCCGGCAGTGCAGGAAGAACTCGTACCCGCCGCCGATGCTGCGGAGTGATAATACACCCTGCCATAGACAGCTTCGTCATTGCGAGCGCAGCGAAGCAATCCATTCTGGCGTTAAATTCTGGATTGCTTCGTCGCAAAATCGGACCCGTTGGCTCCTCGCAATGACACGGATGGATTAGCTGATATGAAATTGATATGAAATCTGATGTCCGTTATCGCCTCGATCCGTTCGCAACTCTCGCCAATCCACCCGGAGGGCTACCCCTTTATCGGCGGCTTTGCGCTCGTCAGCCTCTTCCTGCTGTGGCTGTGGCCGCCGCTCGGCTGGATCGCCACCTTTGCCACGGCGTGGTGTGCTTATTTCTTCCGCGATCCGCCGCGAGTGACGCCGGTGCGCGACGGCATTGTGGTCGCGCCGGCGGACGGGCGCGTCAGCCGTCTGGCCAATGCGGTGCCGCCCAAGGAACTTGATCTCGGCGACCGGCCGCTGCCGCGGGTTTCCATCTTCATGAGCGTGTTCAATTGCCATGTGAACAGGAGCCCAGTCTCCGGACGCATCGACCGCATCGTCTATCGCGCCGGCGCCTTCCTGAGCGCCGATCTCGACAAGGCAAGCGAGGACAACGAGCGCAATGCGTTCGTGATCTCCGTCAACAAACGACAACGCATCGCCGTGATTCAGATCGCCGGCCTCGTCGCCCGGCGCATCGTACCGTTTGTGCGCGAGGGTGAGACGATCGGGGCGGGTCAGCGCATCGGCATGATCCGCTTCGGCTCCCGAGTCGATGTCTATTTGCCCGAGGGCACCCGTCCTCTGGTGGCGGAGGGGCAAACCGCGATCGCGGGCGAAACGGTGATTGCCGATTTCAAGGCGGCCGACACCGATCGGACATTTCGCGTGGCCTGAGAGAATCGTTAACGCCAATATGCCGGTGCGTGGCGGACGCCGCCCGGAATAGCTATAATCATTATCGATGGCTATGCATCATCCCGATTTCGAAGGTGCGCGGCGGCGGCTGCCAAATCAGCGGTTCCGCCGCATCCCCGTGCGCACGCTGGCGCCGAACCTCGTTACGCTGCTCGCGCTCTGTGCCGGCTTGACCGCAATCCGGATGGCCTTCGAGAACCGCTACGTTCTCGCATTGGCAGCGATCGTCTTCGCCGCCATCCTCGACGGCCTCGACGGCCGTTTGGCGCGGCTGCTCAAGGGGACGTCACGTTTCGGCGCTGAACTCGACAGCCTATCGGACTTCGTCAATTTCGGCGTGGCGCCGGCGCTGATCCTCTATTTCTGGGGCCTGCACGATTTGAAATCGGCTGGCTGGATCGCCGCGATGGTGTTCGCCATCTGCGCAGGACTGCGGCTGGCCCGCTTCAACGTGATGCTGGACGATCCGAACCGGCCGATATGGGCCAGCAACTTTTTCGTCGGCATGCCGGCGCCCGCTGGCGCCATTACCGTGCTGTTGCCGATCTACGCGGTTTTTCTGGGCGTGCCGCGCTCGCAATTTCTCACCTGGGTGACGCTGTTCTACACGCTCGGCATCGCCTCACTCATGGTGTCGCGGCTGCCGGTGTTTTCCGGCAAGCGCGTCGGCACGCGCGTGCCGCCCGAGTTGGTGGGACCGCTCATCGTCGTGGTGGTACTGTCCATTGCGCTTCTCATCGCCTATCCGTGGGTCCTGCTCACCGCTGGAACGCTCGCTTATCTCATCGGCTTGCCGTTCGGGTGGCTGTCCTATCGCGGCTACGAGCGGCGGGATCGCGAGAGCAAGGCCGAGGTGCCTATCGCTGCCGCGCCGCCGCTTGCGGCCGGTGCCGTCCATTCGTCCGACAACGACAACGAAGATCGTCCGTCGCGCCTCAATTGAGCCGCATCGCTGGCGCTTTCAGAAGGCCGCGAGGGTTTTGTCGATGCGAATTACCCGGCGCAGGTTCCTGAATTCGACCATCGTGGCAATAGCGGCGCCCGCGGTCGTGCGACGGGCATTGGCCGACGTTCCTCAATTTGCGTTCAAGCTGCAACATCCGCTGTCGGCGGTATCGAGCGAGCACGACAAGTTCATTGCGCCCTGGGCGCGCCAGATCGAGGCGCAATCCGGCGGCCGCATCCGCATCGAAATCTTTCCTTCGATGGAACTCGGCGGTGCGCCGGCGCAACTGTTCGATCAGGCGCGCGAGGGCGCCGCCGATATTGTGTGGACCGCGCCGAGCTACACGCCCGGACGTTTTCCGAAAATCGAGTTGTTCGAGTTGCCGTTCCTGCCGTCGCGCCGGGCGCTGGTCAGTTCCAAGGCGATCCAGGATTTCGCCGAAGCCGATCTGAAGGATGAATTCCGCGACGTTCACCCGATCTGTTTTGCATGCTCGGACCGCAGCGTGGTCCACTCGAAAAGGCCCATCCAGACTGTTCAAGATGTCAAAGGTTTGCGTCTGCACGTGCAGACGAGGTTCGCGGGCGATGCCGTCACAGCCCTTGGTGGGCACCCCGTTCCGATGCCGAGCGGTCAGATCCCCCTGGCGATCGCCCAGCACGTCGTCGACGGCTGCGTCGATCCTTGGGACGTAACGCCGTCGCTCAAGCTTCAGGATTTGCTCAAGGCTCACACCGACTTCGCCGACTTGTCGTTGAGCACGGTGACGTTTGTGCTGGCCATGAACAAAACCGCCTATAGCCGGTTGCCGGCCGATCTCAAGACGATCGTGGATGACAATTCCGGTCAGGCGGCCGCGACGATGGCCGGCACGATGTGGGACCTTCAGGCTAGGGTGGTTGCCGATACGGTGAGTGCGCGTGGCGATTCCATCATCACGCTTCAGCCGGAGGCCGTCGCGCATTGGCGCAAGGCGACCGAGCCGGTCATCGACACGTGGCTCAAGCAGATGAAGGAGCGCAAGGTCGACGGCGGCAAGTTGCTCGCCGACGCTCAGGCCTATGTGGAGAAGTATCTGCTCGAGCCGGAGCCGCAGCGGCCGCATCCAGCCCAGCCGCAACAGCCTCCGGAGGCGACGGCGGAGGTCAATGCGACGGCAAAAGTCGAAAACCCGTCCGCGGCATCGGCAGCGCCTGCAGCGCCCACGGCCAATCCCGCGCCGCCGAGCCCGCCGGCGGCAACGCCTCCGTCGCCGCCGCCCGCTGTCGCTTCAACCGCGCCATCGCCGCCTCCGGCACTCGCTGTTCAGCCGCCGCCTGTCGTGAAGCCTGCGCCAATGCCTACGCCATCGCCGCCTGTCATGAAGCCCGTCCCAGCGCCGGCAACACCGCCAAAGAGCCTGGACATTCCGATCTAGCCGGGCGGTGTCTGTCCGAAGCGAGCAACCTTGCCACCGGTGCCCTTGCCGCACCGGGTACGCTAGATTTAGCGCGACAGCGTAATTGTCCCGCCGTTCGTTGACTGGCCCTCAAAATGGCCGCCGGTGTAAGCGAGTTGCGCCAGCGGTTCGCCCTTGTGATCACGGACGATCAGCATGTCATGCTCGAAAGTCCACTTGCGGCTGGTGAAGAAATTGCCCGGGCATCCGCCCGCAGGGGCAATGGTGCCCTGGGACGCGCCGGGTGCGTCGCCAAAAGTCATTGAGCAGGCGCCGCCCGCCGCGGCCGACAGCTTCCATTTGCCGCCAAGATCGACCGGCGGTGGAGTAGGCGGCGCCGGCGGCGGAGGCGCAGCGGCCGCGCTCGGCGGCGGTTGAGACTGGGGTGCGGATGTGCAGGCGGCAAGGGCGATGAGCGCCACAGCAGCGGCTGCTCGCACGCCCCAGGCAGGCCAAAACCCTAAACGCAGCGGACTGCTCATTCGCCGAACCCATGAACCTTCGTAACCCATGCGCAGAGCCCTTATGGGGGCCCGGAAAGAAAGTCGAATTACGCGGGCGGTGCAAGATGTCTTTCAAGCCGCCTTCGTAATGAGGCTGCCGCCCCACTTGCGCCAACATTCCTAACCGAAATCAACCTTATCGTCGGGACTCGTGTCCGAGGAGGCACGTCAATGATGCCATCGAGACCTGTCCGCTGCGCCAAACGCGCGTCGTTCATTGTTGCGCTGCTGGTCGCCGTTTTCGCCTTCTCTGGGGGCTTCGCGCGCGCCGAAGACGCCAAGGACGGCGTCGGCCCGGTCGAGGAGTTCTCGCAGCAGCTCGAAAATTTCCAGAAGAGCGTGCCAGACCTCAACAAGACCATCCAGGACAGCGCCGGAACGATCGACAGCGTCACCGATGTCGAAAAGGCGCGTGCCGAGATCGATAAATTGCGGGACGCGGTCAGCGGCTTGCTGAGTGCAGTGTCGGATAACGGCCCGGTCTCGCAGCTCGGCGTCAAGGCGCTCGATCACGTGCACGACAAGCTCAAGACGCTGGCCCAGGAGACGCGCTTCAAGCCGGAAGAGCGGCAGTTTTTGATCGACCAGTGGCGCAAGCTTCAGGATCAAACCGAGAGTGCGACCAAGGAGCTCGACGACGCGCGGGCGCAATTTGCCGGCTTGCTGCAAACGTTGCAGGACAACGAGGACTTCATTGGCGAGCTTCTCGAGATCAGACAGGCCGAAAAGGCGCTGCAGGTCATCCGCAGCCTCACGCATGACATCCGCGATGCGTCAACCCAGCTCAACAAGCTTATCGGCGGCATCAAGCCGCCGGGTGCCTGATCGTCCGAGACCAGCCGGGAGCATGAACGTGCGGCGCCTGCTTGGTCTGTCGGTGAGCGCTTGTATCGTCGGCGCGGCGATTGCCGCCTGTCGGCCGACGGGCGACATCGGCTATGTCGAGATCAAGACGGTACCGGTCGCGCCGCTCACTCAGACGGCGCTTTATCTCGATACAACAAAGCTCGCGCCGATCAAGAAGGGCACCGCAATCCTTCGGCAGCCGGTCGGCACAATCAAGCTTCAGGCCGGCGGCATCGCCGGCGCACTGGCGCCGCTGTGCGCTATCGAGGTCAAGAAGAACCGCATCACGACCGTGACGGTTTCGGTGCTTGAGCGTCCGCCGCGCTGCCAATGCCGCTACGGCGGCGCTGACGCGGCGGCGCACGCCTGCGTGAGCTGACGTTATTTTGCTGTTGTCGCGTCAGTCGCGGTGGCCTGTGGCGACGCCAAATGCCGTCACTTCATCGTCGGGATGACGAACTCGGCGCCTTCCTTGACGCCCGAGGGCCAGCGCGCGGTGACGGTCTTGGTCTTGGTGTAGAAGTGGATCGAGTCCGGGCCATGCTGATTGAGGTCGCCGAAGCCTGAGCGCTTCCAGCCACCGAACGTGTAGTAGGACAGCGGTACCGGGATCGCGAAATTCACGCCGACCATGCCGACCTCGACGCGGCTGACGAAATCACGCGCTGCGTCGCCGTCGCGGGTGAAAATCGCAACGCCGTTGCCGTAGTCGTGTTCGGACGGTAGCCGCACTGCTTCTTCGTAATCTTTCGCCCGCACGATGGAGAGCACCGGGCCGAAAATCTCCTCTTTGTAGATGCGCATCTCTGGCGTCACGTGGTCGAACAGGCAGCCGCCCATGAAGTTGCCGTGTTCGTAACCTTGCAGCTTGAAGCCACGGCCGTCGACGACGAGCTTGGCGCCTTCCTTGACGCCGAGGTCGACATAGTTTTTGACCTTTTCCAGATGTGCTCTGGTGATCATGGGGCCGTAATCGGCCTGCGTGTCGGTCGAAGGTCCGATTTTCAAGTTCTCGACGCGCGGAATGAGCTTCTCCAACAAAATGTCCGCCGTCTTCTTGCCGACCGGTACTGCAACCGAAACTGCCATGCAGCGCTCTCCGGCCGAGCCGTAGCCAGCGCCGATCAGCGCATCGACCGCCTGGTCCATGTCGGCATCCGGCATCACGATCATATGATTCTTGGCGCCGCCAAAGCACTGCGCGCGTTTGCCGTTGGCGCAGGCCGTCGCATAGACGTATTCGGCGATCGCCGATGAACCGACGAAGCCCACCGCCTTGATGCGCGGATCGGTGAGCAGCGTATCGACCGCCTCCTTGTCGCCGTTGACAACGTTGAGGACGCCCGCCGGCAGCCCGGCTTCGAGCAGCAATTCCGCGAGCCGCATAGGCACCGATGGATCGCGCTCTGATGGCTTGAGGATGAAAGCATTGCCGCAGGCCAGCGCCGGAGCAAATTTCCACATCGGGATCATGGCCGGGAAGTTGAACGGCGTGATGCCGGCGACGACGCCGAGCGGCTGCCGCATCGAATAAAGGTCGATGCCGGGCCCGGCGCCTTCGCTGTATTCCCCCTTGAGCAGATGCGGAATGCCGCAAGCGAATTCGGCCACCTCGACGCCGCGTTGGATATCGCCTTTGGCGTCGGCAAAGGTCTTGCCATGCTCGGAGGAGAGAAGGCGCGCCAGAGTATCGAATTCTTTCTGCACAAGTTCGATGAATTTCATCATCACGCGCGCGCGCCGTTGCGGATTTGTCGCCGCCCAGGCCGGTTGCGCCGCTTCGGCGACGGCGATCGCGTGTTCGACCTCGGAATGTTTGGCGAGGGCGACTTTGGCCTGCGTCTCTCCGGTATTCGGATTGAACACGTCGCCGAAGCGCCCTGATGCTCCCTTCACCTCGCTGCCGCCGATGAAATGGCCGATCTCGCGCATGCGCCTTCTCCCTAACGCCGTCTTGGTCCGGCATTGTGCTGGTTTTTCCCGCCCCGGTCACGGGGGCGGTCATTTTGCCCGTCGTGCGTCCACCGATGCTGGTTCTTGCAGACGCAAAAGTTCCATCGGTAACCGTCCTTTAAGCGCAATGACCGTAGGTTGCGGTGCATCCAGAGGGATGCACCCGCGCGGGGGTGGGAGCGGTTAATGGACATTGCAACTAGTCTTGGCTTGCTCTCCGGGACCGTCGTGCTCTTGACCTTGATGCTCATGGGCGGCGGCCTTGGTATGTTCCTGAGCGATCACGCGGTCATCATCATTTTCGGGGGGTCGTTCGCGGCGACGCTGATCCGTTTCCCGCTGACCGCGATTTTCCATGGACTGCCGCTGGGCGCCAAATTTGCGTTCACCATGCGGCGTACCACCCAGCGCGAACTCGTTGACGAGATCGCAGGTCTTGCCGAAATCGCGCGCAAGCAAGGGCCGATCGGGCTTGAAAAGGTCGAGATTGAAGACCCGTTCCTGGCTAAGGGAATCCGTTTTGTCGCGGACGGTTACGATGCCGATTTCATCCGCGACAATCTCGAACGCGACCGCGACAATTTTCTCACTCATCTCGACGAGGGTCAGAAAATCTACCGCGCGGTCGGCGACTGCGCGCCCGCCTTCGGCATGATCGGCACATTGGTCGGCATGGTGCAGATGTTCGCCAACATGACCGATCCGTCGAAACTGGGTCCGTTCATGGCGACCGCGCTCCTGGCAACGCTCTACGGTGCGGTGCTGGCGAATATCCTTTGTCTGCCGCTCGCCGACAAACTGCACCTCAAACTGGTCGATGAGGAAATCAACAGAACACTCATCATCGACGGCATATTGATGATGCGGGATTCGAAGAGTCCGAACCTGGTGCGCGAGATGCTGCTTGCGTACCTGCCGGAAAAGCACCGCAACGAAGAGCCAGAGCCGGTTCCGGCCTGACGCCACCCATAAGGACGGACGATGGCTCGGCGGAAGGAAGCGCACGGCGGCGGTCACGGCTGGTTTGTTACCTTCGCCGATCTCATGGGGCTCCTGGTGAGCTTTTTCGTCATGCTGGTCGCGTTCTCCAATCAGGACCAGCAGAAGCTGCAGATCGTCGCCGGTTCGATGCGCGACGCCTTCGGCGTGCAGAACAACGTGCGCTATTCCGGCATCATCGAGGTCGACGGGCTTCCGACCCGGCCAAAGCTTAAAAATGCGGCGCACATCCAGCCCGAGGATGCGTCTGCGACGCCAACTCCCGATGAGCATGATCGCAACCGCCAATATGGCGCGAAGCTCGAGAGCGATCGGGCCTTCGCGCTGGCCGCGGCGTCGCTGCGTCAGGCGATGCAGGAGATGCCGGAGCTCACCGAGGCGTCCAAACACATTATGGTCGAGGAAACCAACGAGGGGCTCAATATCGAGATCGTTGACCAGGATGGCCGCTCGATGTTCCCGGAAGGTTCCAAGGACCCGTATGAGCGCACGCGGGTGATCATTCAAAAGCTCGCCGGCCCCCTGAAGGCGACGCCGTATCGCCTATCCATTACCGGCCACACAGCGGCTTCGCGGATTCCGCCGCGCGCCGGTTACGGGCCGTGGAACCTCTCCGCCGACCGTGCCAATGCGGTGCGCGAAATATTGGAAGAGGAGGGGATACCGTCGGCCAGCTTCTACGCAATTTCCGGCAAGGCCGACACTGACCCGCTGTTCCCCGACGATCCCTATATGGCTGCCAATCGCCGCGTAACCATCACGCTCATGCACGAGGCGCCGCCCGTTCCGCCGGACTTGACACCCTAGGCGCGGCGACCGGACGCGGCGAAGAGCAGCGCCGGGACAGCGTGTTGCGAGCGCGCGCGCAATGCTATAATTGCGCCGGCTTCCGTGATGATCCGGCGGCAGTAGCGAGGCCTATGACCATTCATACCTCCGATCGTGGCCAGGCGCTTGCGCCGACGATCGGTGAGAAGCCCCTGAGCGGCGCTACCGCGAGCTTTCTGACGCTGACGCTGGGCAGCATCGGGGTTGTCTTCGGCGATATTGGGACCAGTCCGCTCTACGCCTTCCGCGAGGCCGTGGTAGCGGCCAGTGCGAGCGGCGTCATCAGCCGAGTTGCGGTGCTCGGCGTGCTGTCGCTCATCCTCTGGGCGCTGATCATCGTCGTCACCTGCAAATATGTCCTGATCCTGTTGCGCGCCGATAACAACGGCGAGGGCGGCACGCTATCGCTGACCGCACTCGCCGGCCGCGCTTTTGGGCGCCGGATGGCGCCGATTTACATCCTCGGCGTGATCGGCGCGTCGATGTTCCTGGGGGATTCCGTCATTACACCGGCCATTTCGGTGTTGTCGGCGGTCGAGGGATTGAAGCTCGCGACGCCCGCCTTCGAGCATTATGTCACCGGTCTTACCGTCGCCATCCTTGTCGGGCTGTTCGCAGTCCAGAGTCGGGGCACCTCTAAGGTTGCCGCCTTCTTTGGGCCAATCATGGTCGTGTGGTTCGTGGTCATCGCAATCGCGGGTCTCGTGAACATTAGCGACGATCTGCATGTGCTGGCGGCGATAAACCCCTACTACGGCGTCAAATTCCTCGCCGGACATGGGCACATTGGCCTGGTGACGCTCGGCCTCGTCTTTCTCGCCGTGACGGGCGGTGAGGCGCTCTACGCCGATCTCGGTCATTTCGGCCGCAAACCGATCCAGGCGGGCTGGCTATGCCTCGTCCTACCGGCGCTGCTGCTCAATTATTTCGGACAGGGCGCTTTGGTGCTGGCCGATTCTTCGGCGATCGAAAACCCATTCTACCGCATGGTGCCAGGCACGCTGCTGCTGCCGATGATCGCGCTGGCGACCGCCGCGACTGTCATTGCCAGCCAGGCGGTGATTACCGGCGCCTATTCTCTGGTTGCCCAGGCGATCCAGCTTGGATTGTTGCCCCGTCTGGCCATTCGCCACACTTCGGCTCGCCATCACGGGCAGATCTACATTCCACGCGTAACGATGGCGCTCCTCGGCGGCGTTCTGCTGCTGGTTGGACTGTTCCGCACCTCGAGTGCGCTGGCCTCGGCCTACGGCATCGCGGTTACGACCACCATGGTGGTCGATGGGATTCTCGGTTTGGTGGTGGTGTGGAAGTTGTGGAAATGGAAACTGTGGCAGGCGGTCGCGTTGGTGGCGCCGCTGGTCGCCGTCGACGGCGTATTCTTCTCAGCAAACCTGCTCAAGATTCTGGACGGTGCATGGGCGCCTCTCGCCTTCGGTGCGTCCATGGTGTTGTTGATCCTCACCTGGCGGCGCGGCACGGGGATATTGACGCAGAAAACCCGGCGCACCGAAGTGCCGCTGGAAACGTTGGTGCGAAGCCTGCAAAAAAGCCCGCCGCATATGGTGCCCGGCACCGCGGTATTTCTGACCAGCGATCCCGACTTCGCGCCGACGGCGCTGCTGCATAATCTCAAGCACAACAAAGTGCTGCACGAGCACAACGTCATTCTCACCGTCGTTACCGGCGACACACCGCGCGTATCCGAAAATGAACGCGTGCAGATGACGCAGGTCTCGCCGCAATTCAGCAAAGTCGCGCTCAAGTTCGGCTATATGGAATCGCCGAACGTTCCGAAGGCGCTTGCCATAGCCCGCAAGCTTGGTTGGCATTTCGATATTATGGCCACGTCCTTCTTTCTGTCGCGCCGCTCGCTCAAGCCATCCGCGCATTCCGGCATGCCGCGCTGGCAGGACCGCCTGTTCATCCTTCTGGCGAAATCGGCGAGCGACGCCACGGACTTTTTTCAGATTCCGACCGGCCGCGTGGTAGAAGTCGGTACCCAAGTCACGGTATGACCTCATCGAGACACGCTGCACCGTCGCCGGGCGACACATCGTTCGCGGCAATACCTAAATCGAATATCGTCCTACATGCCGTCGCATGGCGAAGAGCGGGCTCTGTCCCCAATTCCTGCGGCGGTGTAGGACTCCTAGGGAAGCGCTGGTTTATGACTCGATCGGGCTTTGGTGATACAGCGCGTGCGGGCGCGCTTTTTGCAGCATATGCCAAAACAGGCGAACCTCACGATGTACTGTCCCCATGACCGACAGCATTGCTGTTCCGCCCCGTAGCGAATTGGGAGCCGACGGCGAGGGCACGCCGCATGCCGGCTTCTGGGGCCTGACGATTGGCAGCATCGGCGTCGTTTACGGGGACATCGGCACCAGCCCGCTGTACGCGCTGCGCGAGGCCGTCAAGGCGGCCGGAGCAGAGGAGGGCGGCGAATTCCTGCGCGGCACCGTGATCGGCGTTGTGTCGCTGATCCTGTGGGCGCTGATCATTGTCGTCACGTTGAAGTACGTCGTCATCCTGCTGCGCGCCGACAATAATGGTGAGGGCGGTACGCTGACCCTCATGGCGCTCGCGTCGCGTGCCGTAGGTCGTGTCGGCAGGGCCGCGAGCTTTGTCGCGCTGCTCGGTATCATCAGCGCGGCGCTGTTCTACGGCGATGCTGTCATCACGCCGGCGCTGTCGGTGCTCTCGGCGGTCGAAGGCATCGACGTCGCTACACCGGCGCTCGACGCCTATGTTGTGCCGGTGACCGTGGTGATCCTTATTCTGCTCTTCTCCTTCCAGTCACGCGGCACAGCGAAGGTGGCGGCGCTGTTCGGACCGATCACGACGATCTGGTTCGTGGCGATCGCTATTCCGGGTCTGATATGGATCGCCGCCGACCCCGGAGTGCTGTGGGCTCTCAATCCGTATTTCGGCATCAATTTCCTCGTGCAGCACGGCATCGTCGGCCTCTTTACCCTTGGCGCCGTGTTCCTCGCCGTGACCGGGGCTGAGGCGCTCTATGCGGACCTCGGGCATTTCGGCCGCGGGCCGATTCAGTTCGCCTGGCTGACGCTGGTTCTGCCGGCATTGGCCATCAACTATCTCGGACAGGGCGCGTTGGTGTTCGCTCATCCGAAGGCACTGGAAAATCCCTTCTTTCTGCTCTATCCGGAATGGCTCCGCCTCCCGATGGTCGTTCTGGCGACGGCGGCGACAGTCATTGCAAGCCAGGCGGTCATTACCGGCGCCTATTCGCTCACCAGCCAAGCCATCCAGCTCGGCCTTCTGCCTCGGCTCGAAGTCCGGCATACGTCGGCGCGGCAAGCCGGCCAGATCTACATGCCGCGCGTGAACACCCTCCTTCTGGTCGGCGTGCTGTTGCTGGTCGCTCTGTTCCGGTCTTCAAGCGCGCTCGCTTCGGCCTACGGCATCGCCGTGACCGGCACCATGGTCGTCACCGGTCTGATGGCATTCATCGTCATCTGGAGGATGTGGCGCTGGTCGCCTTACGCCGCCGCCGCCTTGATGTTGCCCTTTCTTGTGATCGATCTGACCTTTCTGTCCGCCAACATGCTCAAGGTCGTTGAGGGCGGCTGGGTGCCTTTGGCGCTCGGCGGCATGGTGATGATGGTCATGTACACATGGCGGCGCGGCAGCAAGATCCTTTACGACAAGACACGCCGGCTCGAGACGCCGCTCGATGACCTGGTGCGCATGCTGGAGCGAAAGCCGCCGCAGCGCGTTCCCGGGACGGCGGTGTTTCTCACCAGCGACCCCAAGAGCGCACCCACGGCGCTGATGCACAGTCTCAAGCACTACAAGGTGTTGCACGAAAAGAACGTCATTCTCAGCGTCGAGACGACGCACACCCCTCGGGTGGCGAACGCCAAGCGCGTGCGCATCGAGCCGGTCGGATCGACCTTCATGCGCGTGATGTTGCGCTTCGGCTATATGGAGACGCCGAATATTCCCAAAGCATTGGCGATTGCTCGCAAGCTGGGCTGGCATTTCGACATCATGTCGACGTCGTTCTTCCTGTCGCGGCGCTCGCTGCGCCCGGCGCCACATTCGGGAATGCCGCGCTGGCAGGACCGCCTGTTCATCAGGCTGGCGCGCTCGGCGAACGACGCCACAGACTATTTCCAGATTCCCACCGACCGGGTGGTCGAAGTGGGCACGCAGGTCTCGGTCTGAGGACTTCACCTTCGCGACGAGAGCACGTAGGGTAAGTCACGCGCGGTATGTGGGCGTGGGATGGTCATCCACGCCGCATGGCGCGCCGATCGCAGGGAGACGGACGATGTCGGATCAACCCCCCGGCGTACGCGATCTGACGCCGGAAGAAGTTGCGCGAGGCCTCGAAGAGGGGCGCATGGTGCTGGTCGACGTGCGCGAGCCGAATGAGACCGCGCTTGAACGCTTTCCCGGTGCGGTTCTCGTGCCGCTGTCGGCGTTCGATCCGTCCGAGATTCCACATTCCGAGGGATGCGAGGTCGTATTCGCCTGCCGCTCCGGGCGGCGTTCGGTGACCGCGTCGCTCGCAGCGCAAGAGCAAGGCTTTGCCTACGGCTCGCATCTGGCGGGCGGAATTCTGGCCTGGAAGGCCGCAGGGCTGCCCACCGAGACGTAACGTGATTATTCCGTGACGGCTTCAACCCATTCGCCGCTCGGTGCCGCGCAGGCGGCAGCCTGGTGTTTCGCGATCATCGTTACGGCGGCCGCCGCGGCGTTTCTCGGCGCGGCCACGCCGGCGACGGCTCAGCATCAACGCGTCGTCAACTTCTACAATTGGTCGGACTACCTCGATCCGAGCGTGCTCGACGATTTCACCAGAACGACCGGCATCAAAGTCCGCTACGACACGTTTGATTCCTCCGATACCCTCGACGCGAAGCTGCTCGCCGGCAAGTCAGGCTATGATGTCGTCGTTCCGACCGCCTATTTCCTGGCGCGTCAGATTGCCGGCGGCCTCTTCCAGAAGCTCGATAAATCCAAGCTGCCTAATCTCGTCAACGCCTGGCCGGAAATCGCGCGCCGGCTCGCCTTTTACGATCCCGGCAACCAATATGCCGTCAATTACATGTGGGGAACGACCGGCATCGGCTACAACATCGCAAGTGCAAGGGAAGCCCTGGGCGCCAACCAAACGATCGATAGCTGGAGCGACGTGTTCGATCCCGACAAGGTCGCAAGGTTCAAGGATTGTGGCATCCATCTGCTCGATTCTTCCGACGACATCATGTCGGCCGCGCTTCATTATCTACATCTCGATCCAAACACGAGCGACCCGGGCGATCTCGAAAAGGCGACCGATCTTCTGATGAAGATCAGGCCGTACGTGCGCAAATTCCACTCGTCGGAATACCTCAATGCGCTCGCCACCGGCGAAATTTGCCTCGCCGTCGGCTTTTCCGGCGATATCAAGCAGGCGCAGAAGCGAGCGGCCGAAGCGAAAGGAGGCATTGAGATTGGCTATTCGATTCCGAAGGAGGGCGCGCAACTGTGGTTCGATAATCTCGCCATCCCCAACGACGCGCCTGACGTCGCCGAAGCGCATGAATTGATCAATTACCTGCTCAAGCCCGAGGTTGCAGCCAAGAACACCAATTTCGTCGCCTACGCCAACGGCAACATCGCCAGCCAGCCGTTCGTCGACAGGTCGATCCTGAACGATCGGACGATCTATCCCGATGCGGCGACCATGGCGAACCTCTACACGGTCATCGCTCACGATCAGAAATCGCAACGGCTGATCAATCGGCTGTGGACCCGGATCAAGACGGGACATTGAAGGGCCAGCCAGCAGCGCTTCGCTTACCTTGGTCAGCGCCATTGTTTCGCTGATGCTGGACGTTTACCGTACAAACCGCGCAAAATAAGAAAACATGCCGCAACCGTCAAGGGGAGGATCATGACCAAGTCGACCGCCAAATTCGGCGCGCACTGGGCGCCGTCGCGGCGCGACATTCTGAGAGGCGCCAGGCGCGCTTGGGGCCGGTGTTGCCACACCTGCGACTCCTTAGCGTCCGTTCGGCTTTTGCCGATTATCCGGATCGTCCAGTCAAGTTCGTGGTGGCCAATACGCCAGGCGGACCGTCCGACATCGTCGCCCGCATCGTCACAGCCGCTCTCGAGCAATCGACCGGCAAGACGTTTATCGTCGAAAACCGCGGTGGCGCTGGCGGCAACATCGGTATGGAATACGCCGCGCACGCCGATCCGGACGGCTATACAATTCTGCTCGCCACCAACGCCTATTCGGTGAATTACGGGCTGTACAATCATCTACCCTACGATCCCTACAAGGATTTCGTCGGCGTCAGCGAATTGGCGACTTCGCCGAACACGTTTGTGGTGAGGTCGGAGCAGCCGGTGAAGACCATCAAGGAGTTCGTCGCGCTCGCGCGCGCTAACCCCGAGAAATACAACTGTGCGACGCCGCCTATCGGCACGACGCCGCAGATCGAGTTGGAAGTGTTGAAACTCCGCGAAAAGCTGCCGAAGCTGGAGGACGTGGTGTTTAAGGGCGGTGGCGACGCCATCGCTGCGCTGCTTAGCGGTACAGTTCAGTTGAGCTCTGGATCGCTGCCGCCTGCGGCGCCACACATCAAATCAGGAACGCTGCGGTGTCTGGCCGTTACCGGCGATGCTCGCTGGCCCGATATGCCGGACGTCCCCACGATGCAGGAGTCCGGTTACAAGGATTTCGTGTTTGCCACCGATACCGTACTGCTCGCTCCGGCGAAGACGCCGCCGGAGCACGTCAAGTGGCTGGAGAGCGAAACGTTGAAGGTATTGACCACGCCGGACATGAAAGAGAAACTCTACAAGGCCGGCTTCCTGGTACGGCCGAAGGGCGCGGATGCCGCCTGGGCGCGCGTAACCAAAGAAATCGGTGTGTTCAAGCAGATCATCGAGCAGGCCGGCATCAAAAAGCTCTGAAGACGCGGGGTCGGTGTTGCTGACGCTTTACGATTTCGGCAATTCGGTATGCTGTCAGAAAGTGCGCATCACGATGCGCGCCAAAGGGCTCGATTGGGAGTCCATCAAAGTCGATCTGTTCAAAGCCCAGCAATACGATCCCGCATATCTCAAGCTCAATCCCAAGGGCATCGTGCCGACGCTGGTGCACGACGGAAAAGCCATCATCGAGTCGACGCTGATCTGCGAATATCTCGATGACACCTTTCCCGAGCCGCGGCTCATCCCTTCCGACCCATGGCTGCGGACACGCATGCGGCTGTGGAGCAAAATGGTCGACGAGGGCCTGTTCGAGGGCGTGACCGAACTCAGTTTTTCCGCCATGTTCCGCGAGCGTATGCGCAACATGCCGGAGGAAATCCGGGAGAGACGATTTCGCAATGTCGGCGATCCGCGCCGACGCGACCGGTTCATGTCGACCTATGAGCTCGGCGTGCGCTCGCCGTTCGTCGTACATGCGATCGCGGCCTACGAGCGGGCGTTCAAAATGCTGGAACAAACTCTCTTCGAGAATGGGCCGTGGATCCTGGGCGACAAGCCAAGTCTCGCCGACATCAATCTGATGCCGTTCGCGGCGCGGCTCGACTATCTCGGCCTTCTCGACCTCTGGATCAAAGACCGGCCGGGCGTCAAGGCGTGGTGGGCGATGGCGAGCGGCTGGCCGAGCTTCAAGACCGGATTGCGCGACCTCATCTCTGAGGCCGAGTTTTCAGAAATGAGAACGCACGGTCCGAAGATTGCAAACGACGTTGCCGAGATCATCGCTGAGGTACGGCGGGATACGCTGGCTGCGGCGCACTGACCGGATTCGTCCAGTTGAAGCGACCAACGTGCGGCTGTTCTGAGACCTCCGATCGTACGATCTTCGGAGTGCACCTTCAGCTGAGGTTCTCGGGTAACGCATTGTACGGATTGAATTAACTGCACACTAACTAGTTTTACTAACGCCGTTTCCATCCCGGTCCATTACACAAGCCCCGGGGAGGCAATCGTGTCGTGGGTAAGCTGTTTTTCACCAAGCTCTTCGGACGCCGGCGCGGCGACGCAATCGAAGCATCTGGCGCACCCGTTTTCTCCAAATTGAAAGCATCGGCGGCGAAAGCCGGATCCGAACCGGTGCGCTGGCTGATTCTGGCCGGAGTGTTGCTGATCCTTGCGACGGTCGCCGGCACTGCCGTTATGGTCGAGCGATTTCGCGAGCATGCGCTGACGAATGTTGAACGCGAATTGAAAAACACCGCCCGCCTGCTTGCCCGTCATGTCGACCAAAGTCTCGCGGAAGTCGATCTCGTCGAACAAACGGTCGCTGCGCGGATCCGAACGGAAGGAATTGCCTCGACTGTCGACTTTGAGCGGCGGTTGTCTGGTCGCGATGTCAGTCAAATGCTGAAAAGTCTGATCAGCGCCCTTCCTCACGTCACTGATCTTGAATTGATTGGCTCGGATGGGCGGCGGATCAATTCGTCGCAACCTTTGGCGGCTTCGGCCGAAAATGTCGCCGGCGAAAAATACTTCAATATCCTCAAATCGAATCCACGATCGACGCTTTTTATAGGCGAACCTGTACGCAGCGGCACGGAAGGTGCTTGGTCCGTCGTCCTTGCTCGCAAGTTGGCCGCGCCTGGCGACGATTTCCTGGGCGTCGTTGTAGCCCGGATCAAGCTTCAATTTCTTGAGGACTTCTTCAGCCTGATCTCAAACGGGAAAAACAGCTCATACGCGCTGTTTCGCGATGACGGAATCCTCATGCTGCGCTATCCGCACATCGATTCCGTCGTTGGACGTTTCTTTCCCGCTGGCCTCGGGGCGCTGGGCAACGGCAATTACGGCATAACCCGAATAATCGGCAAAATGGACGGCAAAGACCGGCTGCTGACCGCCTACCGCCTGCAGAATTATCCGCTCTTCGTGAGCGTCGGCATTGAGGAGGATGCCCTCCTCTCCAATTGGCGAAAGCAAACCACGTTTCCGTTTGCCGTCGCCGGCTTATTGGCCGTCGTCATCGCAATCGTCGTATCTCTGATCGTCAAGCAACGGTCTGAAGAACACAGGCGTTCCGAGCGAGATATCGCCGAGCAGAAGCAACGCCTCGACACTGCGCTCAACAACATGGTGCAGGGCCTTTTGCTGTTTGACGCAACCGGCCGAATTGTCGTCTGCAATGATCGCTATATCGCCATGTATGGGCTGTCGCCGGATGTCGCCAAGCCCGGATGCGCGCTTCACGATCTCATCGTGCATCGAAAGGAACGCGGAGGCTTCGAGGGCGACGTCGAAGCATATTGTTCGTCGATATTGCGCGATGTCGCGAGCGGAAGAGTTGTCGAACTTTTGATAAAAACGCCCGATGGGCGCGCCATCAAAATCGTGAATAAGCCGCTCGAAAATGGCGGGTGGATTGCCACGCATGAGGACATCACAGAACGGCAATCGGCGGAAATCGAGCGCGATCGCAATCGAAAATTCATCGACCTCATTCTCGAGAACGTTCCGGTGCCGGTCTTCGTCAAGGACGCAACTGATCGCCGTTTTGTTCTTGTCAACCGCGCCGCTGAAGAATTCTGGGGTATTTCGCGCAGCGAGGTCATCGGACGGACTTCGTACGGTGTTTTTTCGCTACCCGACGCTGATTCCTTCACGGAACGCGACGACGAACTAATCCGGTTGGGCGGTTTGTCGGACAGCGAGCGCGACATCAGCACGCCGCGGAACGGAATACGGCGTGCGTCCGTGACGCGACTTACCATCAACGACGACAACGGCGTGCCCAAGTATTTGATTGGCGTCATTCGCGATATTACCGAACAACGTCGGCTGGAACGGGAGCGTGATCAAAACTTGGCGTTTCTCAATGCGGTCATCGAGACCGTCCCCGTGACGATCGTGGTCAAGGACGCGCGTACACTACACTACACACTGGTGAACCGGGCCGCTGAGAAACTCTGGGGCATATCCCGCGACAACGCCATCGGGAAACACGGTCGCGACATCCTACCGGCAGCGACAGCCGACAGGCTCGACGCCCGAGAAAGACATTTGTTGGAGAGTAACGTCGATTTCGTCGATGAGACGCACGAGGTCGAAACGCCGAGCAACGGCATGAGGATGGTGCGCTCGCAGAAGATTGTTCTGCCGGGTGAAGACGGTAAGCCGCGAATATCTGCTCGGCGTGGTCGAAGACGTCACCGAGAGCGCGCGTGCGGATGAACGCATCAGGTACATGGCGCATCATGATCTGTTGACCGGGCTATGCAACCGCGTTCTGTTCATGGATAAAGTTGCGGAAGCGATCGGCAAATCTCCGCCACGAAGGCGAGACATTCGCAATCTTCATGCTCGACCTCGACCGATTCAAGGAGGTCAACGACTCGCTCGGCCATGCCGCCGGTGACGAACTATTGAAGGAGGCTGCCGAACGACTGCGGGGCGCGGTCGGAAAGACCGATATTTTGGCACGGCTTGGCGGTGACGAGTTCGCCGTCATTCAGGGAAACGCAACGCATTCGGCCGAAGCCGCCAGGGCTCTTGCCAAGGGCATTATCGAGATTTTCGCGGAGCCATTCGATGTCTGCGGCAACGACGTCACCGTGGGCGTCTCCATCGGCATTTCTCTGGCTCCCACCGATGGCGACGAACCTAGCGACCTGATGAAAAAGGCTGATCTTGCGCTCTATCGGGCTAAATCGGAAGGCCGCAATGGCTACAGCTTTTTCGACGCTCGGCTCGCCAAGGACGCCGAGATGCGGCATCATTTGGAGCGCGACCTTCGTGCGGCGATATTCTGCGATGAGCTTGAAGTTCATTTTCAGCCGATCATCGACGCCGTTAGCCGGGAGGCGTTCGGCGTGGAGGCTTTGGCGCGCTGGCGCCATCCGCAGTTGGGGTTCGTTCCGCCTGCGCAATTCATTCCACTCGCCGAGGAAACCGGCCTTGTCGTTCCACTTGGCGAGCAGATTCTGAGGAAAGCCTGCGCGGCCGCGGCGGTTTTGCCGTCCGAGATCAAGGTTGCGGTC
This sequence comes from uncultured Alphaproteobacteria bacterium, assembly GCA_963759705.1. Classification (GTDB taxonomy): domain Bacteria; phylum Pseudomonadota; class Alphaproteobacteria; order Rhizobiales; family Xanthobacteraceae; genus BOG-931. Next base: position 133,294 of record CAVXAK010000014.1, on the reverse strand, counting down.
AACCTCTCACCATTGCAGTTCAAAAAATCGAATTTGGTGGAGCTGGTGAGCTGCGTGCTCGCCGAGTCGGGCGTGCTCCCCGAAAGGCTCGAGCTTGAGATCACCGAGAACGTTCTCATCGACGCACCTTTGGACGTGCTTAGCACCATTCGTCAGCTCAAGGCGCTCGGTGTATCGATTGTTCTCGACGATTTCGGCACCGGCTATTCTTCACTCAGCTATTTGACGATGTTTCCGTTCGACAAGATCAAGATCGACAAGTCGTTCACGCAAAATCTCACACGCCGCAACGAATGCGCCGCCATCGTGTCGGCGGTTCGCGCGCTGGCATATAGCCTCAATATCACAGTGGTCGCCGAGGGCGTGGAAACCGAGGAGCAGTTCGAGTTGCTGCGTGCCGCCGGCGTCAACGCGGTTCAAGGATATCTCTTCGGCAAGCCTTGTCCGCTGTCCGCGCTTCGCTTGGCTCACGGCGGCGCCGATCAAGCCGTCAAGAAACGAGCCTAAGAAAGAGAGGCGCCGCCGCCTTCGTGCTTCAGCGCCAACGCCGGTGCAGCCAGAGCCATTGCTCGGGATGCTCGCGAATCCAGCCTTCGATCACCGATGTGATCGCCTGCATCGTGCCCTGGATGTGGATGCGGCCATCGGTATCGCGCACCGGTTTGACTTCCTCACCGACTTCGCCCCAGAAGCTGTTGCCGTCGGGCTTGCGCACGACGCGCGCGCCGTGGATCGGGGCTTCGGTCTGCCTGGCCAGGAGCGCGATCAGCGGATTGGCGAGACAGGGCCGGCCGAAGAACGTCACCGGAACGCCCTTGGTGTAGTGCTGGTCGGCCAGCATGCCGACATGGGCGCCGGATTGCAGCAACCGGGCGAGCTTGACCGGGGCGTCGAGGCCGGTCGGAATCAAGTCTCCCATCAGCGGTTCACGCAGTTTAATGACAAGATGGCTGATGGCGGGAATGTTGGGCCGCCGATACAGGACCGCCGAGCGGTTGCCGAGCAATCTCGCGCCGACTGCGGGCATTTCCCAATTGGCGAGATGGGCGGCAAAGCCGAGCGTCGGCTTGCCACTGGCCAAGATGCGTTCGTAGCGCGCCTTCGACTCCGGAGGGTAGGTGATGACGTCCGCCGTGGGCGTGCCGTAGCCTTCGACGCTGAACTCATCGAGGTGCGCGAACTCGATGGCGATGCGGCCGAGATTGTCCCAGACGCCGGAGAGAATTGTCTCAATCTCGGCGTCGGATTTTTCCGGAAAGGCCAGGCGGAGGTTTTCGCGGCCGAGGCGATGTTCCTTGAACAGCGGACCGACTTTGCGCATCAGCGCACCGGCAAAGTTCGCCATCCGCTTGCGGTCGGTGTGCTTGACCGCGCTCACCATGCCGACGGCAAGCGCACCGGCGATTTTATCCAGCAAGACTTTGGAGCGCCGTCCAGCCATCAGAGCGCGATCATGCCCTAGAACAGGACGATGATCTTACCGAACACCTGCCGGCTTTCGAGCCGCGTCAGGCCGCGTTCGAAGTCAGCGAGCGCGACTTCGGTATCGATCACCGGCAGAAGACCGGACGCCATCTTGGCCAGACTTTCGCGGATGTTGCGCATCGAGCAGCCGAACGAGCCGAAGATGCGGTATTGCTGCAAGTAGAGCTGAAACAGATTCAAGGTGATCGACTGGCCTGAGGTCGACCCGCAAGTGACCAGGCGTCCGCCGCGCTTGAGACAAAGCAGCGAGCCGTTGAAGGTGTCGGGGCCGACATGCTCGAAGGCGACGTCAACGCCCTTCTTGCCGGTGAGTTTTCGCACCACGCCTTCGAAGCGGTCGGTGCGATAATTGATAACGTGATCGGCGCCAAGCGCCTTGGCCTTCTCGGCCTTGGCATCGTCGCCGACCGTTGTGATGACGGTACAGCCGATCGCCTTTGCCATTTTGATCGCGGCCGTACCGATGCCGGAACCGCCGGCTTGCACCAAAATGGTTTCGCCCGGTTCGAGCTTGGCATTATCGAACAGCATGTGCTGTACGGTGCCGAACGCAACGGGGGCGCAGGCGGCGTCGCGGAAATTTACGCCAGGGGGGATCGGAACAATGAGCCGCGCCGGCATATTGATCAGGTCGCGCGCGAAACCGTCGACATGGAACCCCATGATGCTGCCGACATTTTCGCAGAGATTGTCGCGGCCTTCGCGGCAGGCCTTGCACGTCCCGCAGGTCAGCGCGCCGTAGGCGACGACGCGATCGCCAGCCTTGCATGACGTGACATCGGGACCGACGGCGACGATTTCGCCGGCAGCCTCGACACCGACCACGAGCGGAAGTTTGCGCTTGGCGAACGCCATGCCGCGCCAACCCCAGACATCGATGTGATTGAGACCGATCGCCTTGACGCCGACCTGGACTTCGCCGGAGCCGGGCGGCGGCGGGGCGGGGACCTCGAGAAGCTCGATCTTCCGGTCGGCGACCAGCGTGAGCGCGCGCATCGATGGCCCCGTCGCCGGGCTACGGCGCTCGCCGGTTAAAGTCGCTGCCGCGACGCCGGTCACGCCGGCTCCCGCGTCATGACGAGGCAGACATTCTGTCCGCCAAAGCCGAACGAATTGGAAATCGCACGTTTGATGTGCGCATCGCGGGCCACATTCGGCACGACGTCGAGCGGGATCGAAGGATCGGGAACATTGTGATTGATGGTGGGCGGAATTCGCTGGTGTTCAAGTGTGAGCAGACTGAACACCGCCTCCACGGCGCCGGCCGCGGTCAAGGTGTGGCCGATCATCGATTTGTTGGATGAAATCGGAATGTCGCGGATGCGCTCGCCGAACACCGTCGATACGCCCATTCCCTCCATTTTGTCGTTCTCGGGCGTCGAGGTGCCGTGCGCATTGATATAGTCGACATCTTCGGGCCCGACGCCTGCGTCGGCCAGTGCGTTGCGCATGCAGGCGATGATCGGCTTGCCATCGGGGCTCGATCGGGTGCGGTGGAAGGAATCGGACTTCTCGCCACAGCCTTCGAGAATGCCCAGCACGCGCGCGCCGCGAGCGAGCGCGTGATCCAGATCTTCAAGCACCAGTGCGGCCGCGCCTTCAGCGAGCACGAAGCCGTCGCGGTTCTTCGAGAACGGCTTTGAGGCCTGCTCCGGTGGGTCGTTCTGGGTCGATAACGCAGACAGGAGCGAGAAACGCACAAGCGATTCCGGCGTCAATGAACCGTCGGCGCCAACGGCGAGCGCCGCCTGACACTCGCCGCGCCGAATGGCCTCGACCCCGAGTTGGATCGCCGTGGCGCCTGACGCGCAGGCGGTCGTGAGCGAAATCGGCGAGCCTTCGGTGCCGAAATGATCCGCGAGATGTTCGCCGATGATGCCGTACTTCAAGGTCTCGTAGATCGGCCTGAATTCCTGATCACGCGCCACCCGCATCAGATCGGGATAGCCGCTATCAGTATTGGCTCCGACCTTTTCGGCCAATGTGATGCGATACGGCCACTCGATCTCGAGCGGCGGCAGTGCGAGAAAAAGCGGACCCGGGAAATGGCCCTTCGGACCGATGCCGGATTCCGAAATTGCTTCTTCGCCGGCAAGCAGCGCCATGCGCTCGGAGATTTCGGCCGGCGGCATATAGTCCTTGTAGACGTCATCGACGGTGCCGGCGATCGTCGTCCGCAGGCTATCGAGCGGAAACCGCGAAATGCGGCGGATGCCGGAGACGCCCGCGGCCAGTTTCGCCCAATTGTCCGTTTTGCCGACGCCGAGCGAGGTGACGACCCCCATCCCCGTCACGGCAATAACCGGGCGACCTAATTTGTCGCGTTTTGCCGCTCCAGTTGGGCGTACCGATGGGTTAGCCATGAGCCTCTCCTTCACTCGACCCGTTCGAGCAGTGCGAGTCCTTCGCCGCGCCAATTGCCGACACTGGTGACGACGACCTGGGACAGTGAGGAGGGACTGTCGCCGAAATCCCCCGTTCCCGTTGGGGCGAACAGCTTACCATGCTCGATCACCGCACAGGCGATGCCGAGATTGGCCGTGAACTGAGTGTCCACCCCATGACCGATATAGGTTCCTGTATTGCGGACGGGAAGGCCGATCTCTTTGAGGACGTGCAGCTCGGCCGACGTCGCCGGTTCCAGTCCCGAGGCGCCGGAGATGACGCCGACATGGGCGCGATCGACCTTAGGCGCGATCGCCTCCCACTGGCGGCGCAGCGACGCTTCGGTTTCGCCAGCCTGGCGCAGATTGCGGTCCGATAAAATCGGCGACAGCCGCGCCCGCGGGTGCACGCCGCGCGCCAAGGCGTGTTCGCGGCTCTCCAGCATGAGAAAGGCTCCCATCGTCGCGAAGGCGATGCCTCCCTCGGGGCCGCGGTCCCAAACCGGCGCAAATTTGCCCTCGAGCACGACACCGCCGAGTTCGAAGGTGAGCAGGACGTCCCAACGCGCGCCATGATAGGCGCCGCCGACCAGCGTCATCTCGCTTTGTCCCGAAGCGATGCGCGCTTGCGCGACGCGCACGGCGTCGACTCCGGCGGACTCCTCGCCCATGAACGTGCGCGAAGAACCGACCACGCCATGCACCAGCGAAATATTGCCGGCGAGCAGGTTGGGCAATTGCGCCAGAAATAGTGTCGGGCGCAGATCGCTCATCAAGCGCTCGTTGAGGAAGGCGCCGGGATTGTTGACTTTGCGCACGCCGGCGAGAATGGCGGTATCAACTGCGATATCGCGCTCGCCGCCGCCGCCAGCGACGATCATATCCGTATGGTCGAGCAGTTCGGGCTTGCCGGCGACCCCCGCGTCGCTGAGCGCGAGGCCTGCCGTGTACACCCCGACCCGCTGCCAGGTCTCCATCTGGCGCTGGTCGCTCTTCTTCGGGATCTGCTTGTCGAAATTGATCGGTCCGAGCGAATGCACAATGTAGGGCGCAAAGCTCTTGTCGTCGTAAGGCAGCGGGTCGCCTTTTTCGAGATGACTCCAGGTCGCTTCGAGCCCCTCGCCAAGGCAGGTGAGTAGACCGACGCCGGTGATCCACACCTCGCGGCGGTCAGTCACTTCACGAACTCCTGGAGCGGAAAGTTGAAGCGCTCGGCCCAGTCCCACATCGTCTTGCGGAATTCGGGACTGGGGTAGGGAATGATTCGGTACGTCAACCGGCCGTCGCAAATGACTTCGCCGCGGCAGCGCCCCTTGGCTTCGCCGATGGCGTAGCCCGAGCCTTCGTGCACCACGCGGCCTTCCATCTCGAGCGTATCGCCGGGGAAGACGGCACTACGGATTTTGCCTTCCTTGACCCCCGCCAGGACGGGCAGCCCGGTGAAACCCGTGAGCGCGCTCACCAGCCATCCGGTCGTTTGCGCCATGCACTCAAGCAACAATACGCCAGGCATGAGCGGGTAGCCCGGAAAGTGGCCCTCGAAGACCGTGCTCTCTTGCGGCACGTTACAGACCGACCGGATCACGCGCTCGCCGATATCGACCTCGACGAAACGATCGATCATCTGAAAATATTCAAGTCGCATGCGTGGCGCCTCAGGCGCCCTTGGCCGCGATCAACTCGTCGATACGCTCGCTCAGGTTCTTCAGCACGAAGTACTGGTCCGTCGTGGCCTTCCCGTCATTGACTTCCTGCGTCCATTGCTCGAGCGGAAGCTTGATGCCGAACGCCTTGTCGATGGCGAAGGCGATATCGAGGAAGTCGAGACTGTCGATCTCGAGATCGTTGATCGCATGGCTTTCCGGCTTAATGTTCTCACGCGGAATATCGCAAGTCTCCGCAATGATTTCAGCCACTTTATCGAACGTAGTGGACATCAGGCGTGCTCTTTTGGGTCGTATCACGGGTGAGCGCCGGCCCAGCCCGGCGCGAGCAAGCCCGATCGGCGGGCCCCTCAGTTGTGAATGCCCCGTATAGCGAAGGACGCAGCCGAGTTCAACGGCGGCCGCAGTGGCAAAATTGCCGTCGTAGCGCCGGTGAAAATGCCAATAAGGTCTTGCGTCGAGTAGCTTATTGCGGCTTGTTCGCGCCGCCCGTCGGGTTGGCGCCGCGCTTGATCGGCCGATCCGTAGTCCGTTATGAACCCGCCAAAAGGGTGGTCCATGCCGAAGCCGCTCGTGCACAAGCGTTGTTTCGTGCAGTTGACCGGCTACGAGCCGGTTGGCGCCGAACACAGCCATCGCCGATATATCCGGGAGATGGCTCGGTTCCTTAAAGCTTGGAGCTTGCAAGGCCACGTCTCGCCGGTCCGACTTTTCGCGGACGGTTTCGTTGCGAATTGGACGGTGGATACCTCGGGGCCGAACTGGCGCGTTGAAACCGACTTCTACTATTTCCGCTGGGACGACATCGTCTCCGCCGACATGGCCGAAAGCGATTGGTGGCGTTTTCCGCTCGGCATGGCCGCGATGATGGAGTTCATTCTCACCGGCACGGTCGTCAAATACTTCATCATCGCTTGGCGTTACGGCGGCTTCTTTCTCTATCCGATCGCCTTCGTTGGCGGCATGATCTGGCTGTCGATCTCGGCGACGCGCTTTGCGGTGATTTACGTCGGCTTGCCGTACCCGCTCGTGCTGGCGCCGCCGCTTGCGTTCGCGGTGTTTGCGGTACTGCGATGGACATTCGGGCGGATCGTGTACATCCGTTATGCCCTCGATGACTGGTACTTCGCGCGCGATCTCGTTCATCGCGTCCGGCCGGAAATCGACGCCCGGCTTGAGCTTTTCGCGGGCGAATTCGTCCGGATTGTACGCGAGACCGATGCCGACGAAGTCATCATCGACGGCCACAGCCTCGGCGCTCCGCTGTCGATTGCGGTTGTCGATCGCGCGCTGCAGCTCGATCCCCAGCTCGGTCGTAACGGCAAGCCGATCCGCATCGTGTCGACCGGTTCGTCGCTGCTCAAGGTCGCGCTGCATCCGGCGGCGCGTTGGCTGCGCGAAGCCGTCGGCCGGGTCGCAAATGCGCCGGCGATCTACTGGGTCGAATATCAAGCGCTGGTCGACGTCATCAACGTGTACAAGGTCGATCCGGTTGTCGCGCTGGGCATGCCCGCCACCGGCAAACCGATCGTGAAGATCATCCGCATTCGCATGATGGTGGAGGAGGCAACCTATAAGCGCTTCCACCTCAATTTTCTGCGCATCCACCGTCAAGCGGTGATGGGTAACGAGCGGCGCTACTTCTATGACTATTACATGCTGTGCTGCGGCCCGATCGCACTGCAGGAGCGTGTCGAGAATCCCGATTGGGCAGTTGCAGCCTTTGCCGCGGACGGCGCCCTGATCGAGGACGTGGGAGGGCCAGCGTTGCGGCCTGACGCGACGGAGGCGAGCCGATGATGACCGCGACAGCGTCGAAAATCCTCTGGCTTGCGTTCGGGATTGCCTGGTTCATCCTGCGCCTGCGGCCGGAACGGAACTCGCGCAAAACGCCGGTGCGATTCTCAGCGCGCGATACGCGCGAGATCGTGCTGCTTGGCGGCTCGCTTACCGGCCTCGGCATCATCCCAGTCATTTACCTGGCGAGCCATTTTCCCCGATTCGCCGATTACCCTTTCGTCCCGGTCCAAGGGTATCTCGGTATCGTCGTCTACTTGGGCGTACTGTGGTTGTTTCACCGTACGCATAAGGATTTGGGCCGCAATTGGTCCGTCAGCCTCGATCTCCGCGAAAGCCATACCCTCGTCACAACAGGCGTTTATGCGGTAGTTCGCCATCCGATGTATGCCGGCTTTTGGCTGATGGCGCTGGCTCAAGTGTTGATGCTGCCCAATTGGGTGGCAGGGCCTGCTGGATTGGTCGGCTTCGGCACGCTCTTCTTCGGCCGTGTCGGGCGCGAGGAGCAGATGATGATCGACGGCTTCGGCGACGAGTATCGCGCCTATATGCGTCGTACCGCCCGGGTCGTGCCCTGGATTTATTGAGACGGGCCGGATTCACGCGGGAGAGTTAGGTCGGGTTCCAATCTATTCAGTGGCATTTTTGCTACACGTTTCCAGCATGTTGGCGACGAGGGGCTCAATCGGGGGAAATTTCACAAACGGAAACTAGCGGCGCGGTATGGATTGCCTACAATGGCGAGGTGAATTGGATTCCGCGCTTGCAGCGTCGAACAGTGCAGTGCGGAAAAATGATAAAGTGACGAAAAGTGGCGACGAAAAGTGACAAGGGCAACATGACAAACATGCGGCGTCTTGCAACAGTCTCTGCCCTGGTAGCGTTGATGATGCTCGCGCTTGGATCGAGCCCGGGCTCGGCTCAGTCGCGCGCCCACGTCTACCTTCTGCGCGGACTCATGAACATTTTCTCGCTCGGCATGGATAGCCTCGCCGAGGAGCTTCAGAAGCGCGGCGTTTACGCGACGGTGCATAGCTATGCCGACTACCAATCGCTCGGCGATCAAGCCGCGGCGGCCTACAGGGCAGGTACGGAAGGCCCCATCATCCTGATCGGCCATTCGCTAGGCGCGGACGCCGTCATGGAGATGGCCGCTTACCTGGACAAAAAAGGAATTCCGGTGGCGCTGGTCGTGCCGTTCGACGGCACACAATCATTTCCCACGCCCAAGAATGTCGGCCGCCTCCTCAATGTGACGCAGCGCGATTACGCCTACATGCGGCGTGGACCTGGCTTCCACGGCTCGCTGACCAATCTTGACGTCAGCTCTGATCCGAACATCGGCCATATCACCATTGATAAGTCGCCGCGGCTGCATGCCCGGGTGATCGCGGAAGTTCTCGCGGTCATTGGTTCACACCGAGGTGCTCCCGCAACGGCGGCGGGCGAGAAACCGACACAGGTCAGTCACCACCCGAGCAATTCAGAAGGACCTAAAGCGGGCCCAAGCCCAAGTAATAGTCATGAGGCCAAACCGGAGGTTACGCCGCAGACGCCAGCGAAGCCCGGTACCGGCGCGATGAACACCCCCGAAGTCAGGCCTCTCGCCGATAGCGGGACTCCTGTCATCGCGATCCCTGAAAAACCCGCAATGAGCGCCGCTCATGTTCCGTCGACGGCGTTGCCGCCGGCCCCGATGCCGCCGGCGAAAGACGTAGCGCACCGGGTGCCCGACTGATGCGCTGACCGGTCTTTGTGCGATCGAGGTTGATCGTGCACGCGGCAGCGGGGAGTCCTCGGACCGTCCACCATTCTCTTGTTCCCTCCGCCCAAAAGCGCAACCATTGGCGCTGACCGCTTTGCCCGGACCAACCGGGGCGGCAGCATCGGGAGGGAAGGCAATGATTTATTCGGTCAGGCTTGCTGCGCTTATCGTATTCGTTGCGGTACTGGCAGCGTCCACAACGGCGGGCATTGCGCAAGTGCTGATGCAACGTGACGTGTCCTTGCACATGGCGCTCACGATTGCCGAGGCGGCAATCGCCGAATGCGAGAAATCCGGCAACAGCGTTTCCGTCGCGGTCGTCGATCGTGCCGGGCGCCTGCGCGTGTTCTTGCAGGGCGACAAAGCCGCTCCCCACAATATTGAACTGGCTCAACGCAAGGCCTATACGGCCCGCACCTTCGGCCGCACCTCCGCCGAATGGTCCAAGCGCACCGAGCCGGGATCCGAACTTGCGGGGCAGCGCCAACTCGAGCACGTGATCGCGCTGCGCGGCGGAGTTCCGCTTAAGGTCGGCAACGACACGATTGGCGCAGTCGGCGTCAGCGGATCGAACTCGGGAGGTGACGAGGCGTGCGCCATGGCCGGTGCCGCTGCGGTGGCCGACCAGTTGAAGTAGCTCAACGTTCGTGCGGGGCCTCGATCGGCGCGCAATTCTGGCGGCCCTGCATCGCGCAATCTTGGGCCTTTTCCATGTCCGCGATGGTATCGGCGATCCAAACGCCGAGTCCGACGAGCAGGGCGACAACGGCGACGGCGATGACGTTCATGAGCATGCGGCGCCGGTCATCGACGTTGATATCCTCCTGCTCGTATTTCGCCAGATGATCGGTCGGTTCCGCTTCGTCACCGCCCGCTTGGCGCACGGCGCGCAGCGGCGGCCGCCGGCCCGACCGGCCAGGGAGACGGAACTTGAGCACTTGTCCCGACGGCGGAATGTCGTGCGGATTGGGTCGGTCGTGCACCACGTCAAGCCACCATGCCCTTCGATCGCTACAATAGCGCCTCACTGAGATAATTTCTAAGCAACGTTCGTCCAATACGGGAACTGCGAATCGGGCCTGTGATCACGAATGTGCCAACTGCGCCCGCCGGACATTGCGCGCTGTCGCTCGTGTTTCGGCACTCATCCGTAGTCGAGGTTCCGGCCCAACCATTCCAACCGGTGACAAAACATCCTAAAGTTTTTATCGATGAAAAGACGGCATTTGGGACGGACTGTGCTGGCGCTGGTGGCGGCTTATGTAGTCGCATTGCAGGCGATTCTGATCGTCGTCGCAGGGCCGCTCGCCGGCGCAACGGCGTTCGCAGATCAGCCGATCTGCTCGTCACTGGGCGCTGGTACCGCCGGCAAAGGGCCTGACGGTAGCCCCGCCGGACACGCGCACGATTGTCTTGCGGCCTGCCTCACCGGATGCTGCGCGGCGCCGCCGCCGGAGACGCCGCTGACGGTGGCGCTTTACGCACCGCGATCTGCCGGACCTGTGACCGCTGCTGTCGAAGGCATACGGTCGCTGTGCATCAGCGCAACGTGCGCCCATCGCTCGCGTGCCCCACCGCTTGGCTGACCCGCTCTCATCGGCTTGCAGCACAACCTCTTTGCCCCTTGGGCAAGTATTCGGCACGGAGTCATGCCATGACAAAGTTCGTTAGGAACAAGATGTCGCGCGTCTTTGCAGCTGTCTTTGCTTTCGCGTCGGTGCAGCTTTTGGCGGGGCCGCTTTACGCGACCGATTATGACCTCGGCACGATTCACATCGCTCAACCTTGGGCGAGAGCGACGCCGAAGGGCGCATCAGCCGGCGCCGCCTATATGACGATCACCAACAGTGGCGCTGCGCCCGATCGGGTCACATGCGTTTCGAGCGACGTCAGCGCGCAGTGCCAGATTCACACCATGACTATGGAGGGTGGCGTGATGAAGATGCGGCCCGTGGAGGGCGGCCTCGAAATCAAGCCGGGTGAAACAGTGACGCTGAAGCCGGCCGGCTTCCACGTGATGCTGGTCAACCTCACGCACCAGCTGGAACAGGGCAAGACCGTCAAGATAACGCTCAAATTCGAAAAAGCCGGCACCATCGACGTTGAATATCCGATCGCAGCGATCGGGGCGCCTGCACCCGGCGTTCCGGCCGGCGGCGGCGGCATGATGCAGATGGCGCCGCACTGACGCTATCGGCGGAACCGTGTGCAGGCCGGCGGAACAAACCGCCGGTCTCCCGCGTGAGTGGTCGACACACGATTGGTTAACGCTAATGGCCGTATACGGTTGCGACCGCATTTACGGCTTACAGGCATGACCGATTCCAATCAGCAAGACGTCCCGAGTTCGCCCGACGCCGGCAACGCGTCCGTTAACGGAGCGCAACACTCCAAACCCGACGGGATGAACGCCGAGCGGCCGTGCATCGCGATCGCCGAGGCTTTGCGCAATCATTGGTTCGAGATCTGGTATCAGCCAAAGATCGACCTCAAGCGCAAATGTCTTGCGGGTGCTGAAGCGCTCGCGCGCATCCGTCATCCGCAGCATGGCGTGCTTCCTCCCGGCAGCTTTCTTCCGGAAGTCGACGAGGACAGCATCGGCGAGCTTACGCAACATGCGCTGCTCGCAACCCTCACCGACTGGTCGATGTTCGAAGAGGCGGGATTCAATCTCCATCTCGCAGTCAACGTGCCGGCGAGTCTGTTGCTCACGTTGCCGATCCCGCACATTGTCACCGAATATCGTCCGAAATCGCCCCGATGGCCGGGCCTCATTCTCGAAGTCACCGAGGACCAGATCGCTCGCGACACGGCGCTGGCAAACGAGATCGCCGCGCAATTGAACGTGAGCGGTATCTCCATCGCCCTCGACGATTTCGGAGCCGGCTACTCGTCCTTTTCGAGCTTGCGCAATTTGCCGTTCGCCGAGCTGAAGATCGATCGTTCGTTCGTCAGGGGATGTACGACGGACGCCGCGAACGCCGCGATCTGTCAGACCGCGATCGACCTCGCGCATCGCTTCGGGAGCGCTGCTGTCGCCGAAGGTGTTGAGAGCCAGGCCGACCTGCAGGCCCTGATGGCGATGGGCTGCGATTTCGGGCAGGGCGCGCTGATCGGTCCGGCGATGCCGAAGGAACGCTTCCTTGAGCTGTTGCATCAACGCACGAACAAACGACGTCCCGCCTCGCCGAGGGACGTCGCGGAAGCGGCCGGCAACGAGCCGTTCGATCGCGTAGCCTGAGGTCAGGGCGCGCCTCACTGCCGGCGCGATCACTTTGCCGCGGGTTCGGGAAAGGGCGCTTTCATACCTTCGGGTAATGGTGCGCGAAACGCATTGAGCGTCATCGACACCATGGCGTAATAACCGAGAAGTCCTACAAGTTCGACAGTGCCGGCTTCGCCGAGCAGCTTGTAGACCCTATTGTAGGCCGCCGTACTGACGCGCTTCTTGGAATACATTTCCTTCGCGAAAGCGTAAATCGCCATCTCGTCCCGCGGTGCCGATTTCGGCGCGCGTCCCGCCTGAAGATCGCGGATAGTCTGCGGTTTGATGCCCTGCTTTTCGGCGATCGGGGCGTGCATGGCCCACTCGTATTGCGCCTTCCAGTGATGGGCGGTGACCAGAATGGCGAACTCGGAAAGCCGCGGGGGTATGCTGGTCTTGAAGCGGAGATGTCCGCCCAGCTTTTGCGCGAGCTCGCCGAAAGAGGGCGCATGAAGATAGACAGCGAACGGACCGCTCATCTTGAACTGGCCGCGCGGGCCCGACTTGATCGAGTTGGCGAGCGACTGTTGTTCCGGTGTGAGGGTTTCCACGGAGAGTTCTGACAGACGCGGCGACTGCATACTGTGTGGCCGTTTGGTGGATGATTTCGTGCTGGACATGATTTTCCTCTTGCGTCTTTTTGCGGGCGTTGCGGGCCTCGCGAGATTTCGGATCGTGGGCTGAACGATAACGCGCCGATGTGAAAGCGCTACCGGCGCTTCTTTGCCGTTGTCTTTGGCAGCGCCTTCTTTGCGGTTTTCGGCTTGCCGCGCTTTGCCGGCGCGGCACGCTTTGCGGCGCCGGTTGCCACCGCGCTCGTGCTCCTTCCGCTCTTGCCAGCTTCCCTCTTGGCAGGCATCAGTCCGGCCTTCTCGACCTGCCGCACCCAATAGTCCCAGGCCCGTCGGATCGAGGGCGGCCGCACGCTATGTCCCGCCGCACGCTCGATTTCTCCCGGTGAAAGCGAATCGACGTGACCATGGGCCATGGCCTGGCTTTGCAACTTCGCGCTGTCGCAACTGAACACGGTGCGGAACGTCATTTCGCGCAGATTGGTGCCCGCGACGGTGGCGCCGTGGCGGCGCATCAGCACCATCCAATGCGGCCCCAGCGCGCGCGCCAGCGACGCGCCTTCCTCCGGTTTGACCACCAGCATGTTGGTGTCGCCGAACTCGTCCCGCTGATCCCAGAACGGCACGTGACCCATCGCGGCCGCGAGGTGGAAAACCGGCACCATTTGCTGTCCCGAGATGGCGAAGGGCAGAACGGCGTGGGCGTGATGATGCACGACCGCATTGACCTCGGGGCGGGCCTTGTAAATCTCGCCGTGGATCACGCGCTCACTATAGAGGCGGAATTCGGTCGGCCTGACCGGCTGGGAATCCAGATCGAGTTCGACGATGTCGGACACCTCCGCCAATTCCGGCGCGCGGTGGCGCGGGATGAAAAAGCGCTGCGGATCATCGGGGTGGCGCACGCTGACGTGCCCGAACGCGTCGAGCACGTTCTCGTTGGCGAGAATGCGCGTAGCGACGATCAATTCGTGCAAAGTCTCTGCAATATTATCCGGCATCTGGATCTCCGTTTCTGCTCTGTGCTGGCTTGTGGAATGGCTGGATCGCCAGACGTCTGACCCAGACGCTACTTTCTGGCGATGAGGTCGATGAGCGCTGACAGGCCGACGTGAGCCGTGCCCTCGCTGATGACGCTGTCGTGTTCGCGGATTTCGAGCTCGGCCATGTCGCGGAACGAATCTTCGAGCAACGACCGTGTGTACATGCGCTCCGCATGGGGCGGTCCGCCGGTCCGATAGCTGAGCTGTTCCGGGCGATAGCCTTGCATGAGCAGCAGGCCCCCGGCCTTGAGAGCCTTTTTCAGGTTCGAGAAAAACGCCGGCCGGTCGGCGGGGGCAACGAAAATGAAGATCACGGCGATCACGTCGAAGGCGTCGGTCGGCCATTGCCACCGGGTGATGTCGGCGACTTCGGTGCGCAGCTTGACGCCGCGTTCCTCCGCAAGTGCCCGTGCCTTCGCGAGCGCCGCCGAAGAGAAATCGATCGTGAGGACGTCGAGGCCCTGCTCAGCGAGCCAGACGCCGTTGCGGCCTTCGCCATCGGCGACCGAGAGTGCCGTCAGACCTGGGCGCAGGCGGTGGGCCTGGGCCTTGAGAAAGGCATTGGGCTCCTTGCCGAACGCATAACCGGGCGCGCGGAAGCGCGTTTCCCAACTTTCTAGTTCCGACATGACCGCTCCCCGGCAACTGCTCTTAACCGATCAAATAGCTCTTTTGGCATCCGCTGGCGCCTTGCGGTAAAATATCGCATGACGCAAGCGGCGAAAGCTCTGTTCTTCGATGTTTTCGGTACGCTGGTCGATTGGCGCACGTCGATCGCGCGCGAAGCCGAGGCGATGCTCAAGCCTCTGGGCTATACGCTCGATTGGAGCGCATTCGCAGATGATTGGCGCGCCGAATATCAAGGTGCAATGGAGGAGGTGCGGGCGGGCCGCATTCCGTTCTGCAAACTTGACGCGCTGCACCGGCGTAACCTCGAACTGGTGCTGCGCCGACGGGGCATCATGCTGAGCGAGGATCAACGCCGCAATTTGAATCTCGCTTGGCACCGTCTGGACGCGTGGCCCGATGTTGCGCGCGGGCTTTCACGACTTAAGCGCCGTTATCTGCTGGCGCCGGTTTCCAACGGCAATCTGTCGCTGATGGTCGATCTGGCCCGACGCAATGATTTTCCCTGGGACGCGATTCTCGGTGCCGAGATCGCCGGCGACTATAAGCCGAAGCCCCGCGTCTATCTTGCCGCCGTTGAAGCGTTCGACCTGATGCCGCATCAGTGCATCATGGTGGCCGCCCATACCAACGATCTGATGGCGGCAGGAGCGCTCGGCTTGCGTACGGCTTTCGTCCCGCGGCCGGCCGAATATGGATCGCCTCGCGGGCAACCCATGCCCATGAATCCGTTCGATATCGAGGCGGCAAGTATGGAGGATTTGGCGGTCAAGCTCGGCACGTAGGTCTGGCGCAGTGATGGGCCCGTCGTCAGCGCGCGATCAGCTCTTGGGTCACTTCATTGTCATGTGCGGCGTCAGAGACGGCCGGCACGCGATGAGCTGTCGAAACGCGGAGCATGTGTGCCGCAACACGCGCAACCCCGCTCAACAAGGCATTCCGTGGCGATCCCAGGGGTCACGACGCGGTCACGCGGCGCGGCGGGAGAACAGCTGTTGACGGCTACGGATCTTGCGCGCTGCCCGATCCATCCGGGTCTCGAAAATCTTGTTGGTCATGCGACCCAAGTACCTCAGGGCGGCGGTCATTGGAGTGCTCCCTGTTATTCATTGACCTTCCACTGTCATTGCAAACTAGCGCCATAACACGGAGCGGAAAGTGACTCTGCATCACAGGAAGGCGTTTTCCATTTAAGCCATTGAAATGGCTTTATTATATTTCACGGAATCGGTTCCCCGCGCAGATCAGTTACCGCTATGCACACCGTCGCGGTCGATTTATCTCGCATCCGCGCTGGTGCGGGTTTGTTCAGCCCTGCAACGCGGGGTAGTCAGTGTAGCCTGGCGCCGCGCCGCCGTAGAACGTCTTGCGGTCCGGCGGATTGAAGGAAGCGCCGCGCCGGAAGCGTTCAGGCAGGTCGGGATTGGCGAGGAAAAGTGCCGCGAACGACACCAGATCGGCCGCACCGTCGCGGATAACCGCATTCGCGCGCGTCAGGTCATAACCCTTGTTGGCCATCAGCGGGCCGCGCCAGAGCCGCCGAAAAAAACGAATGTCGGGCATCTCGCCGGGCGCACCCGGATCGCCCGGAGCCGGCTCGACGATATGCAGATAGGCGAGGCCGAAGCGGCCGAGTTCGGCAACGGCAGCCGAAAACGTGCCGGCGGGGTCGCTGTCGGCCATGTCGTTGAACGGCGTTGTCGGGGACAGCCGCACGCCAACGCGCTCGGCGCCCCATTCGCCGACCATGGCTTCCGTGACTTCGATCAAGAAACGCACACGGTTCGAAACGCTACCACCGTAGCGATCGGTGCGCCGGTTCGTCTTGTCGCGCAGGAATTGATCGATCAGATAGCCGTTGGCACCATGCAGTTCGACGCCGTCGAACCCCGCTCGCCGCGCGTTGCGAGCGCCCCGCCGAAAATCTTCGACGACGTCTGCGATCTCGCTCATTTCAAGCGCGCGCGGCGTGACGAAATCCTTCATGCCGTCGAACGTCCATAACTGGCCCGACGCCGCGATCGCCGACGGCGCCACCGGCAGCGCACCGCCCGGCTGCATGCTCGGGTGCGAGATGCGGCCGACATGCCAGAGCTGCAGGTAAATCCGTCCGCCCGCGGCATGGACAGCGTCGGTGACGAGCTTCCAGCCGGCCACTTGTGCGGCGTCGTGGATGCCGGGCGTACCCGGATAGCCTTGGCCCTGCGGCGAAACCTGCGTTGCTTCGCTGATAATCAGCCCGGCGCTGGCGCGCTGCGCGTAGTAGGTGGCGTTGAGCGGGACCGGCACGTTGCCCGGCCCGGCGCGATTGCGTGTCATCGGCGCCATCACCACGCGGTTGGGAAGTTCGAGCGGGCCGAGGCGGAACGGCGAAAGAATATCGATGTCGGTCATTTGTCCTCAGTCAAAGTGCATGCCGCTTTTCTTTACCACATCCGGCCAACGTGCGGCCTCGCTGCGGATGAACGCGGCAAATTCCGCGGGCGTATCGGTGGCGGGGTAAAGGCCGACGGCATCGGCCCGCGATTTGACTTTGGGATCGCTCAAGACCTTGGCCACTTCGGCCTGCAGCTTATTGATGATCGCCACCGGCGTTCCCTTCGGCGCGACGAGACCGAGCCAGACCGCCAGATCGGCGAGATCGACGCCCGTCGCTTCGGCCAATGTCGGCAAGTTGGGTACTGCGGGAAACGGCCGGCTGTCGAGCCGTGCCAGGGCGCGCAAATCGCCCGATTGGATCAGCGGGAGAACGGCCGACGGACCATCGAACACGAAATCGACGCTCTTGGTGAGAATGCCGTGCGCGACTTCGGCGCTGCCGTTATAGGGCAGCAAAACCGTATCGATGCCGGCCTTGTCGTTGAACAAAAAGCACGTCAGCTTGGTGGTGATCGTCCCGGCGCCGCAATTGAGTTTGCCCGGTTCGGCCTTCGCTTTGGCGATCAGATCCTTCCCCGTTTTGATGTCGCTTGCCGCATTGACCACGAGCAGACCGACGGTCTTGCCGACCAGAGTGATCGGGGCGAAGTCTTTCATCGGATCGTAGGGCAGGTTCGTGTAGAGGTATTGGTTCATCACCAGCGTTGAATTGATCGCCATCAGCAGGGTGTAGCCGTCGGGCGCGGCCTTCTGCACAAACTGCGCGCCGATGACCGTATTCGCGCCCGGCCGATTATCGATCACAACGCCCTGGCCGAAATCTGCGCTCATGCGCTCGCCGATAATGCGGGCGAGTACGTCGGACGGTCCACCCGCGGGGAAGGGCACAATGATGTGGATCGCACGATTGGGATAGCCCTCCTGGGCGCGCGTAGCGGTCACAGAATTGGCGGCGGCGAGCGCCGACAGCAGCACGAGCGCAGCGAAGCGAATGCAGCGCATGATTTCCTCCCCAGCGGTTGCAACATCGATCGTCGTTCGGGCGGCACAGTTGCATAGGGAGTGCTCATCCGGAAGATGGCGGGACTGAAAAGCGGGCGCATTGCTCGCAGCCGGCGCAAAAATTGGCGGCTTGCCTATCGTGAAACGCGCTCCACCATGGGCGGCAGGCGCGTCGCGGCTACAACTTCCACTTCGTCGTCCAGTTGACAATGTCGGACCAAAATACGAAGTGGCGTCGGCGGCCGCTTAGTCGAATTTGATATTGGCTTCCTTCAGCGCCTTGGACCAGCGGTCCGCTTCCTTGCGGATGAAGACGGAGAATTCTTGCGGCGTGCTGGTCACGGCGAAATTTCCCGTCCGATTGAATTTTTGCTGCACATCGGGTTCCGACAGAATGTGCACGACTTCACGATTGAGCTTGTCGATGATCGGCTGCGACGTTCCCTTGGGCGCGACGAGGCCGAGCCATACCGATAGATCGTCGAAATCTTTCAGGTCGGCTGCGGAGGCGAGGGTCGGCACATCGGGGTAGGGCTCCTTGCGTCTGTCGAGCTTGGCGAGCGGACGCACCTTGCCGCCCTCGATCAGCGGACCGACCGTGACGGTCGCGCCATAGACCATGTCGACACTGCCGGTGAGCAGGCCCTGCACCGTTGCGGCCGTACCCTTGAACGGAACGTAGACGACGTCGATGCCTGCCGCTTTGTTAAAGAGCACGCCCATGAGCTGCGCGGTGATGGTGCCGGCGCCATAATTGAGCTTGCCCGGCGCCGCCTTGGCGCGCGCGATCAGCTCTTTCACCGTCTTTGGTCCGTTCGCCGCCGGCACCGCGAGAAGCGACATCGATTTCACGGTGGTCGTGATCGGCACGAAATCGTTGAGCGGGTCGTAGGGCAGAGTTTTGTAAATGTACTGGTTCATCACCAGCGTTGAATCGATCGCCATCAACAGCGTGTAGCCATCCGGCGCGGCCTTCGCTACGGCTTCGGCGCCGATGATGGTGTTGGCGCCGGGCCGGTTGTCGACGACAACCGGTTGTCCCCAATCCTCGTTCATCCGCTGCGCGATGATGCGCGCGGCAACATCGCTCGGTCCGCCGGCCGGGAAGGGGATGACGATGTGGATCGCGCGATTGGGATAGGCGTCGTCGGCTTTGGCCCCGACGGTAAGCGACGCAAGAAGCGCGAGTGCTGTGCAAGCCTTAGCCAGCGCGCATGTGGCGGCCGATCGATGCGGCATGGTGTCCTCCCGTTTTTCGTTGGCGCTATCGTATTGGGTTCTATGGTGCAGTCGCAGCGTTTTCGCTGGCAACAGGTTTTTTTGGCTGCCGGGTGCTGTTTCAAAGCGGCCGGCTTTTGCGTAAGCTCCTGATCCAAAGAACCGCGAGAGTGGCATGATGAGGAAAGCGGCTAGGAGGGCGGCATGACGGCGCGCATCGGATTGATCATTCCGTCGTCGAACCGCATGGTCGAACAGGAGATGGTGCGGCACGTGCCGCCTGGCGTGCAGGCGCACGTGGCGCGGCTGCGCATGACCGGCGCGCATCACATGTCGCTCGATCAGCTCTTGCCGCACGTCGAGCGAGGCGACCGTCACATTGACCGACGCCAAGTGTGACGTTGTTGCTTTCCATTGTACCGCCAATTCGACCTCCGAGGGTCTTGAGGGCGAGGCCAAGCTCCTCGATGCGGGGCGGCGCGCCGGCGCGGCGAAGGCGACGACGACGGCGAGCGCGATCCGTCACGCGTTCGAGACGCTCGGCGCCCGGCGCATCGTGTTGCTGACGCCCTACAGCGCCCACACCACCGAGGAAGAGGCGGATTTCCTGCATAAGGCCGGATACGAGGTGATCTACGCCCGTGGCTTTGCGCTCAAAGGCAGCGACGAATATTGCGCGACGCCGCCGCAGTTCTGGCGCGATCGCGCGATCGAAGCAGCGCGGCCCGATGCCGACGCCTATCTCATCAGTTGCGCCAACATTTCGACGTTCCCGGTCATCGAAGACATCGAACAAAAGCTCGGGCGGCCGGTGGTGACCAGCAACCAGGTGGTGATCTGGGAGGCGCTGACGCTTCTCGGCGTGCGCGATCGGAGCAATTGCCGCGGCCGCCTGTTCGATTCCTTGCTGGCCGATCACCCTGCACGCCGCGTGCACGCATGATGGGCCGTCTCCTCGTTCTTGCGCTGCTGTCCTTCTTCGCCACGGTGCCGGCGCGGGCCGCCGAAGACGTGGCGAGTTTTTACAAGGGCAAGCAGATACGCTTCGTGGTCGGTTCGGCGCCTGGCGGAACCTACGACATCATGGCGCGCGCCGTGGCCCGCCACATGCCCGATCACATTCCGGGCCACCCGTTCATTATCGTGCAGAACCAGCCGACCGCCGGCGGCATCGTCATGACCAATCAGCTTTATACGCTCGGGCCCAAGGACGGCACCGTCATCGGCGTGCCGCTTAACGGCATTCCGGGGGCGCCATTGCTGCAGCCGGCCGCCGCGCATTTCGATGCGTCGAAGCTGATTTGGATCGGCAGCACCAACCGCGAACCCTACGTCGCCTATGTCTGGCATACGGCGCCGGTGCAGAGCCTGACCGACCTGCTCAGCAAGCAGCTCGTCGTCGGCGCCACCACGCCCGGCACGACCATGGTCGACTTCCCCCTCCTCACCAACAAGATACTCGGCACCAAGTTCAAGATCGTGCCCGGCTACGGCAGCACACCGCAAATGAACATGGCCATGGAGCGCGGCGAGACCGAGGGCGTTGCCGCGCTCGGCTGGGAGGCCGTCAAGGCCCAGATGTCGCCATGGATCGCCGACAGCAAGATCAAGATGATTGCTCAATACGGCACCGAGCCCGCTGGCGGGAAACTCGCCGATGTGCCGCTGATCCTCGATCTCGCTAAGACGCCGTCCGATCGCCAGGCGCTGTTGATGCTGTTCGGCCGCACCGACATCGGGCGGCCCTATTTTCTACCGCCGGACGTGCCGGCGGACAGGGTCGAGGCCTTGCGGCGCGCGTTCGATGCGACCATGAAGGACGAAGGTTTCCTGGCTGATGCAGCCAAGATCGGCTTCGATCTCAGTCCGTTGACCGGCGAGAAGGTGCAGGCGCTGGTTGCCGACCTCGCCAACACGCCAAACGATATCGTGGAGCGGGTGCGCGCGGTGCTCGATCAGCAGTAAGGCTGCTGTCGCGTCGATTTTCCCCGCGCTATACTCAAACACCCCCAGCGCAAGAAACCTCCCCGCCAGGGGAGAAGAACAATTGAGGAAAATAGCCGTGCACGCTCCCCAGACTTCCACGCGCGACGCCAGCCTGCAGGCGCGCCGCGCGATGTACAGCAACAACAAGCTTCAGATCGGCCTGTTCGGCGCCAATTGCTCGTCCGGCCGCGCCGTGACGCTCGTTCCCGAACGCTGGTCGGGAAGCTGGGCCGACAACAAGCGGCTGGCGCAGATGTCGGATGAGGCCGGAATCGACTTCCTGCTGCCGATCGGCCGCTGGAAAGGCTACGGCGGCGACACCGATTATCAGGGCACGACGCTGGAGACGATCACCTGGGCGACGGGTCTTCTCGCTTCGACCAAACGCATCACCGTATTCGGTACGGTGCATGCGCCGATCTTCAATCCGGTGGTCGCCGCGAAGGAGATGGTGACGGCGGACCACGTCGGCGACGGCCGGTTCGGCCTCAACATCGTGGTCGGCTGGAACGAGGGCGAGTTCGAGATGTTCGGCGTCGAACAACGCGAGCACGAGGATCGCTACGGCTACGCGCAGGAATGGATCGACGCCATCAAGATGATCTGGTCCGACCGCGAGAACTTCGATTTTCACGGCAAGTATTTCAATATGAAGGGCATCCGCGGCAAGCCGAAGCCGGTCGGCGGTACGCGGCCGGTGATCATGAATGCCGGCGCGTCGGCGACCGGCCAGGCCTTCGCGATCAAGAACTGCGATGCGTTCTTCCTGCAGGCCTCCCGCACCTCGCTCGACGAGACTGCGCAGCGCGTGCAGAAGGCGCAGAGCGCGGCGCGCGAGCAGGGCCGCGAGATCGGCTGCTACACCGTCGGCGTCATCACCTGCAAGCCGACGCGCAAGGAGGCCGAAGAGTACTATCACCATTGCATCGTCGAGCACGCCGATTGGTCGGCGGTCGACGGCATTCTGGGGCTGAAGAACATCTCGCCGCAGACCGTGCCGATGCAGGAATACATCACCAAGCGCAATCAATACGCCCAGGGCATGGGTGGCCTGCCGATCGTCGGCGATCCCGATGACGTCGCCGGGCAACTCGCCGATCTCAGCAAAGCCGGCCTCACCGGGATCGGCATCTCGCTGGTCAATTACATCGACGAGCTGCCGTACTTCTGCGACGAGGTTTTGGGCCGCCTGCAGCGCATGGGCATTCGCGAGAAGGTGAAGGCAGCGGCGGCGTGATTGTCCCGCCCCTGAAAAGGCAGAGCTATCGTATGTGGAGTGGTCATAATCCCACCTCCCCCAAAAAGGGGGAGGTCGACGACCGCAGGTCGTCGGGTGGGGGTCTCATTGCAAATGCGTTTGCAAAGGTTGACCCCTCCCCGGCGCGCCAACCGCGCGCCGACCCTCCCCTTTCAGGGGAGGGAGAAGCACATGCGATAGCCCTGCCTTTCAGGGGGAGGTGTGCACGTCTGCTCAGCGAACGCGTTACCGCTTGCTCGCGATCGGCCCGCCGCGCTTGCGGCTGTAGCGGTGGACCTCGACGCGCTGCCAGACGCCGTTGGCGTAATACGGATCGCTCCGCGTAAAGGCGTCGACCGCAGTGCGGTCCTTGGCGTCGACGACGAAGACGCTGCCGGCCGGCGTCTCGCCGTCATCGGCGAGCAGGGTGCCTGCGGTCACGACGTCGACGGCGTGATCTTCCGATTTATCGAGATGGACGCGATGCGCGCGGTAATGCTTGGCGCGCGTCGGCATAATGTCCTTCTTATCGATCGCGTAGACGACGAACAGCATACCCGGGCTCCAAAATTGTAGCGCGCCATTTTAGGGCGTCAGCCAAACATTGTAGGGCGTCGGCTAAACGATGTGCAGCCTTCATCATTGCGGAAGAAGCTGGCGTGAATCGATCGGCGGCGGTGGAGTATTGGCTGTCACACTGCGCATGAAGTCGATAAAGACCTTTGCGATTTCGTCCTCGTAGGGCGCCCATTCTTCGAAAGGAATGAGCGGTACATCCTGATCCTCGATCGGCAATTGATGAAGTTTGCTGTTGGGAATGAGGCTTTGAGCGACGCGGCCGCTTTGGGAGTTGTGGGTCTTGTCATTCCCCGGAATGACGATCGTCGGCGCCTTGATGGACCGCAACTGATCGTCCGTGACGCCCATGACCATCAGGTTTGCGCCGGCCAGGAACAGCTTGTGCCAATGCGACATGACGTCGATATAGCGTTGCGGCTGCATCGCCATCAGGCGATCGCGATTGGCCGGATTTGCAGCGATGCGTTCGCGGTATTGCTCGGTGTCGCATACGGCCGCCATGCCGCCGGCCTGCGCCGCGCGGATGAACTGCGCATAGTAGTTTTCCGGCAGCCGCCCGGCGGCGAAAGGACCGCCGGTGACGCGAAACAGCAGCAGACCGCGCACCGCCTCCGGGTGTCGTAGCGCGAACAGGATGGATGTACGTGCGCCGGAGGACGATCCACCGACGAAAGCAGGCAGAGCGCCTCGGCGTGCCAGCAACTCGTGCAAATCGTCGGTCCAGATCTCTTCTTCCGCCTCTTCGCCTTCGATCTTGATGTCGGACGCGCCGGTATTGCGCCGGTCATGAAGCAGAACGCGAAAGCCGCCGGCCGCGATCTTTCGGGCTAATGGCTGGAATTCCTCGTGGCCGCGTCGTCCGCCTGTGGTCAGCGCCAGCCAAGGACCGTGGTCGCCTATGACTTCGTAGACGATATTCACGCCGCGAATTGTCTCTACCGGCATCCCAGCCTCCCGCAGATGTGCGGGGCCAGTCTAACCTTCCGGCCGCAGCGGCGCGACCTGGAATCCGCCGTCTCCTTCCAGCGTGATACGGCCGTCGGCGACGGCGCACGCCCACCGCGCGGTCGCCGGCAATCCGCCGAACGAGAAAAAATGCGCGCAGACGTTCGCGGGCGCGGCGTCGGCCAGCGCGCGCACCAGATCGTCGGGGACGGTCAGCGAGAACATCTGACGCAGCAGACCCGAACGTCTTGCCAGCGCTTGCGCAGAGGCGCGTACGCCGCAGCGGCCGGCATAGCGCAGCAGCGCCGAGAGACTGGTCGGTCCGGCAAGCCCGATGCGCAACGGCTGCTCAATGCCGAAGGCGCGCAGCCGCGCGATGTAGTCGAGTATGGCGCGAGCATCGAAGCCGAACTGCGTGACGATCTCGACCGCGAGGCCCATCGCTTCCGCCGCCGCGATTTTTTCCGCGAGCGCGCGGTCGAGTTCGTCGACGCCGATCCGCGGATGGCCGTCGGGGTAGCCGGCGACGCCGATGGCGCGAATGCCGCGCCGGCGCAGGATGCCGCTGTCGATGGCGTCCAGCGCGCGCCGGAATGGCCCGTACTCCGTTCGATCGCCGGCGATGACGAGAGCCCGCCGAATGCCGGCCTCGCCGTTAAGCCGTGCAAGAAAATCATCGAGCGCGCCGATGCTTGGGAAATTACGCACCGCAACGTGGGACACCGGCTCAAATCCGGCCGCGCGCAATCGGATGGCGGCGCTGATCGCTTCGTCGGCCGGTCGGCCGGGCACTGCGCTGACATAGACGCGGGTTCCCCGCTTAAGCACGGCGAGCGCCGCGATGTCGGCGTCCGAGGGCCGCGTCGCCTCAACGGAGAAACCGCTCATGAACGCGGCGATGCGTTGCACCGCGGCGGGG
Organism: uncultured Alphaproteobacteria bacterium; assembly: GCA_963759705.1. Taxonomy (GTDB): domain Bacteria; phylum Pseudomonadota; class Alphaproteobacteria; order Rhizobiales; family Xanthobacteraceae; genus BOG-931. Next base: position 108,427 of record CAVXAK010000014.1, on the reverse strand, counting down.
AGCGGCTCGGCGGGCCTGGGTGCGAGCGCGGCCATGACGGTCCTCACACGGCGATATTCACGGGCGCCGCCGCGAGATCACGTAGGACTTGTCGAAGAACCAAAGGCCGCCGCGTTCGCGCAGCACCGCGCGTGTGGCGTCGATGTATCGGCCGTCGGCCACCACCTCGCCGAGCCGGTCGTCCTCCACTTGCGCTACGTAGATCGCAGCGTTCCATGCCGCGAACAGTGTGGAGGTGCCGATCGATTCTGAAATCTCCGACGGCAGCGTGTGCATGTCGTAGCGAAACAGCGCGCGATTGTCGGCGTAGGCATTGAAATTCAGGTCGCGCCCCGCGGGGCCGAGATCGTGCTTCACCGCCTTGAGGATCTGGTGCCGATCGTGAATGAACGGGTTGTCGTCGGGCCAGACCTTTTGGATGATTTCCATGCCGGGGTCATGGCCGTGCGAGTGAATGGCGATCAGCCTTCCGCCGGGCCCCAGCGCCCGCGCCAGCGGACCGATGACGCGCTTGGCCTTGAAGTCGAGCGAGGCGCGCGCGCGATAGGGCTGCGAGGCGATGACGAGGTCGTAATTGGCAAGCGTGCCGCCGGGCTTCGGAATGATCGGATCGAGCAGGAACCGGTGATCTTCGCGATAGATGACGAGCACCACCGGCCGCTCATAGACCGGGTTGCCGGTGCGCGGGCTGACACCAGCCTTCCAATTTTGCGCCAGGAACGGTTCGAGATCGATGATTTGCTGCTCGAACTTGTGCGCGGAATTGCCGATCAGCGGCAACTCATGCCAAACGAGACTCGACGCGGCGCTGAGCGATTTCACCGCGAGCCATGGCGCGTCCGCATAAGCGAGGTTGGTCAGCACCAGGACCGACGCCGGGTGCTCGAAGAAGCGGTCCGCCATCTTCTGCAGTGTGAGGCGGACATCTTCGAGGCTGATCTCTTTGCCCACCGTGTAAAACGGCATGTGCGGGAAACGGTCGTGCATGGCGCGCATGACCCGCACAAGCACCGAACCATCGCCGACACCGGCGTCGAAGACCCGCACTGCCGGCGGATGGGGATGGATGTGGGCGAGCTCCTCGGAGACCCGGTGGGCCACTTCCCATTTCTCGCTGCAGGTGTTGACGAAGAGGAGATATTTTTGCCGGTTGTCGAAGAAGCGGAAGTTGCGTTGCGGGTCGCCCGGCTTCGATGGCGCGGCGGGCGGCGTCGTTGGCGGTGATGCCGCGGGCGCGCAGATCGCGGGGCCGTTCGATGATCGCGGGCCGGTCGCTCTCGATCGGATGTGCCGCCATGAAGCCGTGAATGCGGTCGAGCGTATCAGTCGTGATGCGACCGCCGTTACGCAGCCGCGCGGCAAGCTTGCCGTCGTTGACGGCGCGGCGGCCGAACGTTGATTTGGCGAGTCCGGTCTGCCGACAATAGTCGGAAATTTCCTGGAGGAGTTGCTGGGCGTTCATCGCACGTCGAGGCTCCCTGATGTTTCCTCGTCGATCGCGCTCGCTCGTTTGGGCGGTCTTTTTTGCGCGGGTTTACCGACATGAGCGAACCAAGGTGGGCGGTACGGGTCAACCACAAAATAGCCCACTCCTGTAGTGGGCAAAATAATGGGTCCTGGCCCAATAACCAGCGACGCGCAACCGGATTGTCACATTTCTGTTGACATCTGTCACTGTTTTAGTTACAAGCAGACATCTCGCTCATCGCAGGGCACAGTCCGGATGCGATCCTGAAGGTGGAGTGAGAGCGGCGCCCGCGTACGGTCTCGCAAACCGCTCCCGGGCGGCCTTGGGAACCCGCCCGGCCGGCACGATGACCGGTCTGTGAGGAGCTCACTGCACTGGCCCGGGGAGGGTGGAAGCCCGTTTGCACCCGGTGATTCCAGGAAGCGCGGCCCGAGGCTGAGTGGTGGCGTTCGGTCGCCTAAGCAAGAGCCGCGGTGGAGCGCCGAGAGGCGAGCGCATCCCGCTGGATGCGCTTCCGCGCCGAAACGCAGATGGTTTGCGCAGACGGCGTGAATTATCTGCGATGCGCGGACAACGGATGGTGCGCCTGTCGGCGCTCCGCCTCCCCTTGTTGGATTGGGAGGTCCTTCGTCATGTTTTATTGCGCATGATCTGATCCGAAAACCGGTGACCACCCCCGGTCAATCGGGCAGGCTTTTTCGGGATCATGCGCTTGCAAAACTCGGGCGCCGATGCGTCGCGAGAACAATTTCCCTTTCCCTCTCCCCTTGCGGGAGAGGGTGGCGAAATCGAGCGCAGCGAGATGGAGCCGGGTGAGGGGGCTGGATCTCACCCGCACGTCGCGCGACGCCCCCTCACCCGCTTCGCTCGCAGATGCTCGCTCAGCACCCTCTCCCACGATGGGGAGAGGGGAAGTGAGAGACGTGCGCGGGTCAAGCCCGCGTATGACGAGGTGTAAATCCGATTGACTGCCGCCGAACGACAGTGGAGAGACAAACACCATGCCGCGCTTTGCCGCCAATCTCGGTTATCTGTTCACGGAACGGCCGCTGATCGAGCGGTTCGGCGCCGCCGCAGCGGCTGGCTTCGAGGCGGTCGAGCTGCAGTTTCCTTACAATGTGCCGGCGACGGCGGTGAAGGCCGAGCTTGCGCGTCATGGCCTGACGCAGCTTGGCGTCAACACCGCACAAGGCAGGGATGGCGAGTTCGGCCTCGCCGCAATGCCCGGCCGCGAGCGCGATTGGGATGCGACGTTCAAACAAGCCCTCGACTACGTCGTCGCCATCGGCGGCCGCGCCATTCACTGCCTCGCCGGAGCCGTGCCGCCCCACGAGCGTCCGGCCGCGGAGACCACCTTCATCAAGAATCTCGCGCGCGCCGCAGAGGAAGCCGCGAAGGCGAACATCACGCTGTTGATCGAGCCGATCAACCCGCGCGACCGGCCGAATTATTTTCTCAACCGTGTCGAGCACGCCGCCGATATTGTCGGCAAAGTCGGTGCGCCCAATGTGCGCATTCAGTTCGACTTCTATCATGTGCAGATCGTCGGCGGCGATCTCATCAAACGCTTCGAGAAGCACTTTCCCTTCGTCGGCCACGTGCAGATCGCAGCAGTGCCGACGCGCCACGAACCGGACGAGGGCGAGATCAACTATCCTGCCGTGTTCGAGGCCATCGATCGGCAAGGCTATAAGGGATTCATCGGCTGTGAATACCGGCCGCGCACGCGCACCGAGGACGGCCTCGGCTGGGCGAAGGCTTATGGCGTCGTGCCGAAACGGAGTTGACGCATGCGACTCGACGGCAAAACTGCGCTCGTGACCGGTGCCGGCTCCGGCATCGGTCAATGCATAGCCGAGACTTTCGCGCGCGAGGGCGCGTGGGTTGCGCTCGCCGATATCGACGGCGATGCGGCGAAATCCGCGGCCCGCGCCATCGGCAACAACGCTATCGCCGTGCGCTGCGACGTGACGAAGAAGGCGGATATCGCCGCCGCGCTTGATGAGACGCTGTCGGCCTTTGGCGCGCTCGACATACTCGTCAACAATGCCGGCGCCACGCATGTCAACAAGCCGATGCTGGAGATCGAGGAGGCGGAGTTCGATCGCATCTACGCCGTCAACGTCAAAGGCGTTTTCCTGTTTTGCCAGGCGGTGGTGCCGCATTTCCGCAAGCAGGGTTCGGGTGCGATCATCAATATCGGCTCGACTGCGGGATTGCGGCCCCGGCCCGGGCTGTCGGCCTATAACGCCACCAAAGGTGCGGTTCACATTCTGACGAAATCGCTTGCTGTCGAACTTGCGCCTGATCGCATCCGGGTCTGCGCGGTTGCGCCGGTAGCAACCGAAACGCCACTTCTGCCGTCGTTCCTCGGCCCCGCCGAGGGCATGCGCGAGAAATTCATCGCCACGGTGCCGCTCAATCGCTTGGCGCAGCCGCAGGACATCGCCAATGCCGCGCTGTTCCTGGCCTCGGCAGAAGCCGAGTTCATGACCGGCAACGTTGTCGAGGTCGACGGCGGCAGGACGATTTAGGTCCTTCGTCACGGGAAGGCCGGTCCGTGTTCGGCAGAATCCCCCTTGAATCGGCCACAATTACCGCTTTATGCAGCGGCTTCAGCCATTGGCGGCTGGCGCCGGGCCGCTTGGTGCGGTTTTTGCGAGCCTCGCCATGGTGTATCGTCTTCCCCAGGGGAACGGACGGGTCATGTGGGGTCGAAGAAGGAAATCCGGGGCCGCAGTTCTTGCCGCTGAACCGCTTTCGCCTCTGAAAGAGGCGATTCACTTGGCGCGCGTCGAAGCGGCCGAGCGCACCAGCGTCGTCGTCGATCTACGCGATGCGGAAGTGGCTCGCCTCGAACTTCTGAACGAGGCGCTCGATCCGGTGTTTGCCGAGATTCCGCCGGAGGTCGATCTGTTCGACCGCGGCATCAGCCGCGGGGAGACGCCGCGGCTTTGGATCGACGCGGTCACCCATGTCGCCATGGGGCGCGACAAGCGCATGTACCGTTTCCTGCACGATACCCGCGTCGGACGCCGCGTGCTTGCCGAGTTGCACGAAATTCCGGAGCTGGCCGATGCGATCACGAAGTATGTGGCTCGCCGGCTGGTCGAGCGTCAGCGCGCGCTCGACGAGGATCCCGAATTCATCCTGCGCATCGCGCGGAACGAAGCCGATCGCGAACGCCGCCGCCGGCGCTGGCGTGCAGCCGGCGCGCTCCTCTTCGGCTTTTTCATCGGGCTGCTGTCGCTGATCGCGGCCGGATTCATCCTGGCGAGCAGGCTTTAGCTCAAGTCCAGCTAAGTCAGCATTCGGCGCTCGATCTCGCGGATTACGCCGTTTGTATCGCGCTGCCGGGCGATCATTTCACAGCGCCAGGTTCCGGCCGCACCGTCGATGTGGAAGATGTTGTAGCCGGCGGAATTCTCCTCGCCGTGCGGCGCGCGCGCCGATGCCGATGGAACGCCGACTGCCGGAAGTCTTTTCTGCGGCCCGTCGAGCCAGATCAGCGCGCGCATGTGATCGTGACCATGAAGGAGGAGTTCGGCGCCGTGTGCGGCAAGGATGCCGCGCAAATCTTCGCTGTCGGTCAATCGTCGCAAGTAGCGGCTCGCAGGGCTCAGCGGCGGATGGTGGATCAGTACGATTCGAAAAAGCGCGCGCGTCTGTTGGAGCAATTCGGCGAAGCGGCTCAGTTGCTTGTTTCCGAGACGGCCGGTGGCCATGAACGGGCCGGTCGGCAGCGCCGTCGAGAGTGCGATCAGCGCGACGTCGCCGCGCCGGCGCAGAAACGGGAAAGTGCCGCCAGGCGCGACGTCATCGCCGCGCATGTAGTCGCCCCAGAACGCCGCCGGCGATTGTTCGACGCCGCGTACGTAGATGTCGTGATTGCCCGGGATGACGGTGACATCAGACGGGCCGCCGAGCGTTTCGAGCCATGTTCGCGCCCGCTTGTATTCATCGGGAAGCGAAAAATTGACGAGGTCGCCAGTCACCGCGATGTGATCTGTGGCGATCGCTTTCAGATCGCGCGTGATGGCATCGAGAACCTCGGGCCGGTGGATGTTCTTGCGTTTGCGGTGCCAGTTGATGAAGCCGAGCCCGCGCTTGCTTGCAAGCTCGACAATGCGAGGCCGCGACGCCATATGTAGATCGGATAGATGGGCGAGCACGAACATCGTGGCATGATGCAACGCGAATCATTTCCGCAACAGGCCTTGTCAGTGAGAATGCGTGTCGCGCCGCTCACGAACTGCCGATGAGGATGCCGACGGCGAACACCAACACGCCGCCGACGACAACCTGGAAGGCGGCCTGCAGGAACGGCGTGTCCATGTAGCGCGTGCGGATCCAAGAGATGACGGCCAATTCGACGGCAACGACGACGAACGCGAGCGAGGTTGCGACATAGAAGCTCGGTATGAGATAGGGCAGAGCGTGACCGAGACCGCCAAGCGCAGTCATGGCGCCGCACACCGCGCCGCGCACGACGGGCGCACCGCGTCCGGTCAGCGAGCCGTCATCGGACATCGCCTCGGCAAACGCCATTGAGATGCCGGCGCCGAGCGATGCGGCCAGCCCGACCAGAAACGTCGCCCAGGTGTCGCGGGTCGCGAAAGCGGCGGCGAACAGCGGAGCGAGCGTCGACACTGAGCCGTCCATGAGACCAGCAAGTCCGGGCTGCACGTATTGCAGAACGAACATCCGGCGGGCGGTCTCGTCCTCGGCCGCGCGGGCATCCGGCGCGATCTGCTCGCCGAGCTCCTGCGCAAGCTTTTCGTGCTTGTCCTCCGCCGCGGCAAGGCGATTGAGAAGATCACGCACGGCGTCATCGTGGGCTGCCTGCGCGGCGCGCCGATAAAAACGCGCCGTCTCGTATTCCATTTCTTCGGCGAATTTGCGCACCGCGTCGAGGCCGAGCGGGCGGTTCAGCCAGATCGGGCGGCGCGCGACAAAGCCCTTCACATCCTGCCGCCGAATTAGCGGGAGAAAATCGCCGAATTTCTTGCGGTAAAGATCGAGCAGCATGTCGTGGTGCTCGATTTCTTCTTCGGCCATCTTGTCGTACATCCCGGCGGTGTCGGGATAGGAGCCGCGCAAGCCATCCGCGAAGCTGCGGTAGATGCGGTTGTCTTCTTCCTCGTTGGAAACGGCGAGCGCCAGAACTTCTTGTTCGCTCAGATCGGCAAAGCGCTTCACGTTCTCATCCTCGACGGCTCATTCCGTAGCGTCACGACAGTAGCCACACATATTAGAATGGTTCTAATTCAGCAAGCTAGCATTTCGATGATGGCAATGATGACTTCGATGATTGGCATAGAACGGAACCGTGCATGAGTCTCAATTCAGCCCGTGGTTCGCTTGAGCCGCTTATCCGCCGACTGCTTCACATCTATTGGCGTTTCGCCCGAGGGCTGACGCTCGGCGTGCGGGGCCTTGTGTTCGATGCGCACGGGCGGGTGTTTCTGGTTAAGCACAGCTATGTCGCCGGCTGGCATTTGCCGGGCGGCGGTGTCGAAGTTGGCGAAACGCTGACGGCGGCGCTGCAGCGCGAACTTCAAGAAGAGGGCAATATCGAAATTACCAGTCCGCCGATTCTCTACGGAATCTATTTCAATCGCCGCTCCTCACGGCGTGATCACGTTGCACTTTACGTGGTGCGCTCGTTTCGCCAGAGCGCGCCGCCGCAGCCGAACCGCGAGATCATCGCACACGGCTTCTTTGCGCCGGACGGCCTTCCGGAAGGCACGACGCCTTCGACGCGCGCGCGCATTACCGAGGTGCTCGCCGGGAGCGCTGCTGCTGCTTTTTGGTGAATGGCGTGCTTCTCTTTAGGAGAATCGCCCGCGGTCGTGCGGCGAGTCGAAATCGAGTATCGGCCCAATCGGCACGATGCCGGTCGGGTTCACTTGCCGCTGGCTGCCGTAATAGTGCCGTTTGATGTGATCCAGACTGACGGTCTCTGCGATACCCGGCACCTGATAGAGATCGCGCAGATAATTCGAGAGGTTGGGATAATCAGCAATCCGCCGCAGATTACATTTGAAATGGCCGTAATAGACCGCGTCGAAACGAACGAGTGTCGTGAAAAGCCGCCAGTCGGCTTCGGTGGTCTGCTTGCCCACGAGATAGCGTTGCCGTGACAGACGCTCTTCGAGTTGATCAAGCGTTGCGAAAATCGCGCGAGCAGCCTCTTCATAGGCGGCTTGCGACGTGGCAAAGCCGGCACGATAGACACCATTGTTGATGTTCGGATAGATGACGTCATTGATGCGGTCGATGTCGGGGCGCAAATCGGCAGGGTAATAATCGCTGCGGGCATTGGTGAACGCATCGAAGGCCGAATTCAGCATGCGGATGATTTCCGACGACTCGTTGTTGACGACGGTGCGCTGCTTCTTGTCCCACAGCACCGGCACGCTTACGCGGCCGGTATAGTGCGGGTCGGCAACGACGTAGATTTCGGCGAGCGTCGACTTGCCGTTGACGCTGTCGGGTGTCGAACCTGGCTCAGTGCCGAATTCCCAGCCGGTCGGGCCATAGAGCGGCCGGGCCACGGACACTGAGATCACGCTTTCGAGCTTCTTGAGCGTACGGAAGATGAGGGTGCGGTGCGCCCATGGGCAGGCCAGCGAGACATAGAGGTGGTAGCGGCCCGCTTCCGCAGGAAAGCCACCTTTTCCGGTGGGGCCCGGCGAACCGTCCGGCGTGACGAAGTTATGGTAGCTGGTCGCCGGCCGAACGAAACGTCCGTCTTTGGTCCGTATGCCTTCATCCTGCCACCTGCCGTCGACGAGCAGACCCATGGTCATCTCCGTGATCTTGAAATCTTAATGTAGTGGCTGCGAACCCCCGCGTCAGGGCACGCACCGCGCAGGCGCTCTGCGGCTGGACCTCTGCCGAACCAGATGCTAGGGCGCGACGGCATGACCGATATTTCGCTGACCATCTTGCCGGAGACGCATGAGGACGCGCTGGCGATCGATCGGCTGCACGAACGCACCTTCGGTCCCGGGCGTCACGCCAAGACGGCGTATCGTCTGCGCGAGGGCGTGAGCCACGGCCTCGACGTCTCGTTCACGGCGCGGATCGGCACGCTGCTGGTCGGGTCGGTGCGGCTCTCGCCGGTCCGCATCGGTGAGGCGAAGGCGCTCTTGCTCGGTCCGCTCACCGTCGAGCCGCCCTTCCGCGACCGCGGCATCGGGCAGGCGCTGATCGAGCGCGCGCTCAAGGATGCGGGCGCCAAGGGCCATCAATTGGTGATCCTGGTCGGTGATGAGCCCTACTATGCGCGATGCGGGTTCAAGCGCATCGCGCCGGGACGCGTGACAATGCCTGGACCCGTGGACCCGGCTCGGCTCCTCGTCGCCGAATTATGCGACGGCGCGTTTGAGGGCGTCACCGGACCGATTCGGCCGGAATGGGAAGTTACGCCGGGTTAGCTCAGCGTCCCTCGCGCGCCCAGGTGCCGGCGAGACTTCCGATCAGCAACAGCAGGCCCAAGAGTCCGGCGAAGACCGGAAGCACGCCGATGCCGCGCACGACGCTGGCGTCCCGCATCTTCAGGCCGATCCAGTCGTCGCCCTTGTAGGTGTCGCCGGAGCGTACCGGGATGATACGCGGCACGTTGAGACCGCTGCCATCGTCGAGGCGGCGGGAATCGCCGCCGGTTGCGGAGGCGATCGGTGCGAGCACGTCTGTCGTTGATGTCACTTCAGCGAACTCGCGCGGATTGGCCGGTCCGATATTGACGAGCGCGTTAAGCTTGCCATCGGTCGCGCGCCACAGTCCAAGCTCGTTGGCTGCGACGCTGCTCTCCCACACGCCCGGTTTGGTCGGATCAAGCTTGAGCGTGCGTGTGGTGCCTGAGGGCGACGTCAGCGTCACATCGGCAACGGTGTCGGCCATGGTTTGCCTTTGCACCACGAGGTCGTGCCCGCTCACAGTCAGCCGCAGCGCCTCTTCCTCGAGTTCAGGCTCCTTCATCAGCCAGTGCGACAGCCGACGCAGCAGATCGAGATGCGGACCGCCGCCTTCGAAACCGCGGGCCCACAGCCAGATATGGTCGGAGAGAAGCAGCGCCACGCGACCCTCGCCCTCGCGCGAGAGTACGAGCAATGGTTTGTTGTCCGGCCCCTGCATCACGGTGGTGCCAGTGGGGTTTCTGGTGTCCACGACGCGGAACCAATGGCTCCACTTCGGCGGTGTACTGTCGGCACCATCGAGGCCGCGCGTCACCGGATGGCGCTCGCCAAGCTCGGTCAAGCTGGGGCGGAAGGCCTCCTCCGTGACGTTGCCGCTCGGCTCCGCAGGCAGGATGGCATCGAGCGGCGTGCGCCAGATGCTGGTCGGGCTCGCATAATCGGGTCCTGCGGCGACCAGCACGGCGCCGCCCTCGCGGACGTAGCGCGTGATGTTGTCGAAATAGATGATCGGCAACACACCTTGACGCGCATACCGGTCGAAGATGATGAGCTGGAATTCGCCGATCTTCTGCTGGAACAATTCGCGCGTTGGAAATGCAATCAGCGACAATTCGTTGATTGGCGTGCCGTCCTGCTTCTCCGGCGGGCGCAGGATTGTGAAGTGCACGAGATCGACGGAAGCGTCCGACTTGAGCAGATTGCGCCACGTCCGCTCGCCGGAATGCGGTTCGCCGGAAACGAGCAGCACGCGCAGCTTGTCGCGAACGCCATCGATTGTCACCACCGCGCGGTTATTGACAGGCGTGAGCTCATTTTGCAGCGGTGACGCTTCGATCTCGACGATATTCGGCCCGCCGTGCGGAATGGGGATTTCGGTGTTTTGTTCGACGCCAACCGGAACCGTCCGGGTCTCCAGGACATCGCCGTCACGCCGCACCGTGACCTGCGCGGTTTTCTCGTTCGCACCCTGATCTTCGACCCGAAAGGTGATGGTCTGCGACTGGCCGACGATGCCGAAACGCGGCGCCGCAATGAGCGCGATGCGACGGTCGCGTTCGTTCTTATTCCCGGTGATCAGCGCATGAATCGGCGCCGCGAAACCAAGCGCACTGGCGTCCGCGGGCACGTCGTGCACGCGCCCATCGGTGATCATGATGACACCGGCAACACGATCGGTCGGCACGTCGGCGAGCGTCGAGCCCAGCGCCGTGAATAATCGCGTGCCGTCGGTCTCGCCGTCGGCCTGTCCGGCCTCGACCACGCGGACGTCGAGCCCGGGAATATGGCTCAAGCGATCGACGACGGCCGCGCGCGCGGCTTCCGCCTGTTTGGTGCGATCGCCGAAATTCTGGCTCGGACTCTTGTCGACAACGACAACGGCAACCGAGCTCAGTGGATCGCGGTCCTCGCGTGTCAGCGATGGATTGGCGAGAGCGAGGACGACCAGCGCGAGAGCAAGCGCGCGGATGACCGCGCCGCGGCTGCGCGTGATGAAAAGCAAGAGCGACAGCACGCCGGCAGCGGCAATCGCCGCCCACAAGATGTGAGTGCCGACGAGTGGGGCGAACGCGACACCAAAATTCACGCTCTTTACTCCTATTGCCCCAGCCGCTCAAGGAGTGCCGGCACGTGCACCTGATCCGCCTTATAGTTGCCCGTCAGCGTGTACATGACGATGTTGACGCCGGCGCGGAAGGCTAATTCGCGCTGGCGCGGCTCGCCCTCGACCATCGGCAGCATGGGCTGGCCGTCCGAGCGCGTCGCCCATGCGCCGGCAAGATCGTTCGAGGTGATGATGATCGACGAGACGCCATCGCCGCCGCGGGCTGGGCGACCCTCCGCCTCTTCGTCTTCACTCTCGGCCGGCAGCGCTTCCACCCAAAGCTGGCCGGTATCGAAACGGCCGGGGAAATCGCGAAGCAAATAGAACGTCTTGGTCAGGACGTGGTCGCGCGGCACCGGTTCGAGTTCGGGGATATCGAGTGAGGAAAGAATTTTGCGAAGCTCGAGCATTCCTGGGCTTCGCGTCTCACCTCCAGGGCCGGGCGGCGCTACGACAGCATCGCGCGTGTCGAACAGCACCGTGCCGCCGTCTTTCATGTACGTGTCGATACGCTTAAGCGCTTCCTCGGAGGGACGCGCGGCGCCGGGAACGATCGGCCAATAGATCAGCGGATAGAATGCGAGCTCATCATGCGCGATGTCGAGCCCGATCGGCTCGCCCGCCTCGAGGGCAGTCCGTTGCGCGAGGAAAAGGGTCAGACCGCTGAGACCGGCTTTGCTGATCGTGTCGGCTTCGGTGTTGCCGGTGACGACATAGGCAAGCTTCGTTTCGAGCGCCGACTGGGGCACGTCGCCGATCTTCACATCCTCGGCCCGCGCCTGCCCGAGCGTCAACACGAGGAGGGAAAAGAAGATCACCACCGCGGCTGCAGCGCGCGAAGAGCGCGGAATGAGCCGCTGGATACCGCCGCCGAGGAACAGGACCACCAGCGTGTCGAGCAGGAACAGCGCGAGTGCGGCGAGCAGGATGGGTCCGCGCAAATCCTGCGGCTCGTTCGTACGATAGACTTCGCGGCTTGCGCTGGTCAGCGCCGCGAAATCGAGCGGCTGCAAGCGGTCGGCGGCGGCGAGCGTGTTCACGGCAAAAAGACCTTCCGGCGGGCCATAGAAGCCGGGCGGGTGTTCGGCGGTGGCGCTTCCGGAATAGTCGGTCTGCACCGGCCGCGCCGTCGGCGGCGGCGCGGTGAAATTGCCGAAACCGTCAAGCACGCGGCTTGGCGGGACCAGATCGTGCGCCGTCTTGGTTTTTTGATCGTCGGTCTTGGCGACGTTCGTGGTGCTCGCGAGCGCGACGATGCGCTTGAGCATGTCGACGAAGCTTCCGGAGAGCGGCAGATCCGACCAGCGCGTGTCGCCGGTAACGTGAAAGAGTACGATCAGACCCTTGCCGCGCCGCGCGCCGGTCACGAGCGGCGTACCGTCGGCAAGCGTCGCCCACGTGCTTTCGGTCAGAGCCGAATCCGGCTCCGCCAGGACCTGACGCGACACCGTCACGTCGTTCGGCACCGGCATTCCGCTAAAGGGACCCTCCCGCGAAAAGCCTGCGAGCGGCTGCGGTTTGTCCCAACTCAGGCTGCCGCCGAGGATGCGGCCGCCGCGCCGCAGTTTCACCGGAACGAGGTCGTCGTCGGACGCGGCAAGCCGCGGTCCGGCAAACCGCACCAGCACGCCGCCATCCTCGACCCACTGGGCGAGCCGATCGTGCACGTCCCCGGCGATGGTGCCGACGTCGGAAAGAATCAGCATCGGCAGATTCTGGTCGAGGAAATGCCCGACCGCTTCGGTCGGAGACTCGCCTTGGGCGAGCCGCACATCGGCGAACGGACTGAGCGCGCGGTTGAGATAGTAGCTCGACGACAGCAGCGGCTGTGCGGTGTCGGCGGTCGCACCGGATACGATGCCGACGGTGCGGCGGCGCCAGCGTTTGTCGAGAAGTTGCACGGCGCCGGAGGAGCGCTCGCCGGAAATCTCGATCCGCGCGATGTCGTTGCGGATTTCGACCGGTAGATCGAATTGCGCCTCGGTTTCGCGATTGTCCGACTTGAATGTAAACGGCGCTTCGCCAAGCGGCAGGCCCTTGAGATCCAGAGCGCGCACTGTGCCGTCGGCTGCTCCGTCCGACGAGGCACGCAGCACTTTCACTGTCAGCGCGCCGGCGGCGTTATCGGCCGCGGTGAGCCCTCGAGCACCCGCGATGCCGCCGCTGACAATCGTCAGCGGATGCTTGTCGAGTATTTTTGCCAGGCCGGTGACGAAATCGGCGCCGTGACCCGCATCGGTGCCGTCGGAAAGCCACACCACATCGGCGTCGTGAACATCCGCCAGGAAGTGCGAGATCGCGGGCAGTGCTTCGCTGCGGTCGATGGTGTGCGGCTTGGGCTTCATCTGGTGCAAGCGCACGCGCGCTGATCCGGCCGGTTCCAAGGAAATGTCGCGTGTGCCCTCGGAGAGGGGAACGAGCGCCACGGCGCGCCGATCTTGCTCCGCCCGCGCGATAATGTCGTCCGCCATCCGCACGCGTGCGTCCCACGTGCTGGCGGCTGCCCAGCCGTCGTCGATCAGTATTGCGATCGGTCCGCTTGAGCGCGACGTTGCGAGCAGCGGATGCCACAGCGGTCCGGCGGCGGCGATGATGACGAGCGCGGCAAGCGTCAGCCGCATCAGGGTGAGCCACCACGGCGTGCGCGCCGGGGTCTCCTCTTTGGGTGCGATTTCGAGAAGAAGCCGCGTCGGTGGAAAATCGATACGGCGCGGTCGCGGCGGGATCAGGCGCAGCAGCCACCACAGCACCGGCAGCGTCAACAGTCCAATAAGAACCAGCGGTTCAGCGAACGCGAGCGGCAATCCACCGATCATGCCGGTGCTCCCGGCTGCGCCGTCGTGGGCGAACGAATAAAGCTGTCCGCCACACTCGATCCGATTCGCGAATGCAACGCGAGAAGGAGTTCACTCGCCGAACGGTCGGTACGGTGGATCGTAAAGCTCCAGCCGAGCCGATCGGTCTCGCCGCGGATTTCGGTGCGGTGGCGCGCAACGCGCGCGGCGTAATCGGTGCGCCAAGTCTCGGCGCGGCCCGCAGTAACGCGGCCGCCGCCTTCAGGCTCGACGAATTCGACGCGACCCCAGTAGGGAAAAGTCTCCTCGGCCGGATCGACAACCTGCACCACGTGGCCGCGTGATCCGCCGCTCGAGAGCTGCGTGATCGTGCGCCGCACTTCACCGATCTCACTCCAAAGATCGGACAGCAATACAATCTCGGCAAGCGGAGAGGGCGAGAAGTTCGGTGGCAGGCTCGGCCGCTCGTCGCGATCATGCACGATCGCCTGCGCCATGCGATCAATGACATTGCGGCTGCCGGTCGGACGCATCAGGCCGGGGATTCCGACGCGCTCGCCGCCTTCAACGAGAATCTCCGCGAGCGCCAGCGCGATGACGAGCGTGCGATAGAGCTTGGTGTCGCGCACCAGCGGAGAGGCGAAATTCATCGACGGCGAGCGGTCCGGCCAAATCCACACCGTGTGGGCCGCCTCCCATTCCTGCTCGCGCACATAGAGATGATCGTCGCGCGCCGAGCGCCGCCAGTCGACGCGGGATGCCGGCTCGCCGGATACGAAGCGTCGGTACTGCCAGAAGTTTTCACCGGGTCCGGCGCGCCGGCGGCCGTGGAGACCGTGGATGACGGTCGCCGCGACGCGCCGCGCTTCCAGCATCAATCGCGGCATGCTGGAGGCAAGCGTGCGACCTTCGCCGACCGCGCGTCCAACCGCCGGTCCGTCCGGGTAGCTGCGTCGGGGCTCGACGGCCATCCGCTTATCCGATCCGAGCCTTCAGGCGCGCGATCACGGCCTCGATGCTTTCGCCTTCCGCGCGGGCCGCGAAGGTCAGCGCCATGCGGTGTTTGAGCACCGGTCCGGCGAGATCGAGGACATCGTCGATCGAGGGGGCGAGGCGGCCGTCCAGCAGGGCGCGGGCGCGCACCGCAAGCATAAGCGCCTGACTGGCGCGTGGGCTTGGTCCCCAGGCGATCAGCTTTGCGCCGTCGCCGCCTTCCGGTCCGGGGCGAGCTGAGCGCACCAGCGCGAGGATGGCTTCCACCACGGACTCACCGACCGGCAGCCGCCGCACCAGGCGCTGGGCCGACATCAGATCGTCCGCGGTCATCGCGGCCTTCGGTCGGGTTTCCTCCGAGCCGGTCGTTTCGAACAGGATTTTTCGCTCGGCGTCGCGATCCGGATAGTCGACGTCGATCTGCATCAGGAAGCGATCGAGCTGGGCCTCGGGCAGGGGATAAGTGCCCTCCTGTTCCAGCGGGTTCTGGGTGGACAGCACGTGGAACGGCTTCGGCAGATCGTGGCGCGTCCCCGCGACCGTCACATGCTGTTCCTGCATGGCCTGAAGCAGCGCCGATTGCGTGCGAGGACTGGCGCGGTTGATTTCGTCCGCCATTAGCAACTGGGCGAACACCGGGCCGGGCAGGAAACGGAAGCTCCGCTTGCCGGTCTGGCTCTCCTCCAAAACCTCGGTGCCGAGAATATCGGATGGCATCAAATCGGGCGTGAACTGGATACGCTTGGCGTCGAGGCCGAGTACCGTGCCCATGGTGTCCACGAGCTTCGTCTTGGCTAGGCCGGGCAAGCCGACCAGCAGAGCGTGACCGCCGGATAGAATGGTGATCAGGGCCTGCTCGACGACTTTATCTTGGCCGAAAATGACTGAGCCGATCGCATTTTTGGCCGCGCGTACATGATCCGCCGTTGATTCGGCCGCACGAACGATCATGTCTTCAAGCTTTTCGAGCCCATCTCCGCTGGCAGCGGCCATGGCTAACTCCTTGTTATGAATTAGTATTCTTGCATGGGTTCAGATTCGCGCCATTTGCACGAATCTATGGCACCTATGATTGCACGACTATTTTGCACACAACATGCAATATATGCGCCATCCGCACGGCATGGGTCACGCGCCTTTTCTTCATCCACAGGGAACACAGCTTGGGTTTGGGGCTCCTCGGATGCAGATTGGCGACCACGCAAATGACGGCGCTCCTGGACTGGTGCCCTCGGACTTAACATCCGCTGGCACGTTCGAGGCAAACAATGGCGAAGGAAGGGCGATCGGGTCTTGAAGCGATCACAGGCGCGCTAGCAAGCTCGGCCGCTAAGGGTGCGCCGCCGGTTGAAATGTGGAATCCGCCGTTTTGCGGCGATCTCGATATGCGGATTGCGGCCGACGGCACGTGGTTCTATCTCAAAACGCCGATCGGCCGGCCCGCACTCGTAAAATTGTTCGCATCCGTGCTCAAGCGCGAGGGCGATCGCTATTTTCTGGTCACGCCGGTCGAGAAGTGCGGCATCACGGTCGACGACGCGCCGTTCCTCGCGGTCGAACTTCATGTCGAGCAAAGGCCCAATGGCCGGGTCCTCAACTTCCGTACCAGCGTTGACGATTGGGTGGCTTGTGGACCGCAGCACGCGCTGCGTTTCGAAGCCGAAGCCGGTACCGGCGGCCTGAAGCCGTATCTCCACGTCCGCCGCGGTTTATGGGCCAAGGTCACGCGTGCGCTATTTTTCGATCTTGTAGAACTCGGCGAGGAACGCGAGGTTGGGGGCAGGGCGATGTTCGGCGTCACGTCGATGGGGACGTTCTTCGCCATGGCGCCAGCCGAACAGGTGAGGGATTTTGCGTGAACGAGCGCGGTGCGGTTTTGCGGCAGCAGGCTATGGAGGGCTTCTTCGGGCGAGCACGCGAGCGGCTCAATCTCGCAGTACCACCGGCGCTGGCCGATCCCTTGGCGAAAGGAGCCCGCGGCGATCTCGATCTCGATCCGGCGTTGTGGGACAAGGCGGGCGTCGCGGCAACAAAACCTGCCGCGGTGCTCGTTCCCATCGTCGACCGAAGCGAGCCTACGGTGCTGCTGACGCTACGCACCGCCGAGCTTGCAAGCCATGCCGGCCAAGTGGCCTTTCCCGGCGGCAAGATCGATGCAGCCGACGAAAGCCCGGTCGCCGCCGCTTTGCGCGAGGCCAAGGAAGAAGTCGGGCTTTCGCCGATGCTGGTCGAGCCGATCGGCTATCTCGATCTCTATTTGACATTCTCGGGCTTCCGTATTCTCCCGACAGTCGCGCGGGTCAAACCTGATTTTGAGCTGAGGCTCAACCCGAGCGAAGTCACCGAGACGTTCGAAGTCCCGCTCGACTTTTTGATGACGCCCGACAACCACCAGCGCAAGACGCGGGACTGGAACGGCATTGCGCGCGAGTATTACGCGATGCCGTTTGGTGACCGCTACATCTGGGGCATCACTGCGGGCATTCTGCGGAACCTTTACGAACGGATCTACGGCGAATGATCAGGCCAATCTTTACCGAGATCGGGCTGTTCCTGACCCCATTCGTGATTTATGCCGCATTCCTGGTGGCGACGCGCGCGGGTGTTCTGCAGCCGAAGTCATGGACGCTACGTCGCGTTGCCGGATTGGTGATTGCTTCCCTCGTGCTGGTGGTGGGAAGTTTCCTCGTGCTGGCGCAATTCTCGGGCGCGCCGCCCGGCTCGACCTATGTGCCGGCGCACATCGAGAACGGTAAATTCGTGCCGGGGACTACGCGGTGACCGACGACGCCCAAATCCGCGATGCGGTCTGGCTGAAGGACGGCGAAGTCAGCCGCATTCTCGCGCTGCTCGACCGCGACGGCGAAGAAGCCCGCGTGGTCGGCGGCGCCGTGCGCAACACGCTGTTGGGTCTGCCGGTCAACGAGATTGATGTCGCGACGACGGCCCTGCCAGACGAGGTCGTACGCCGCGTCGAAGCGGCCGGCCACAAGGCCGTTCCGACCGGCATCGAGCATGGTACCATCACCGCGATCATCGATCGTCATCCGATCGAGGTGACGACGCTGCGCCAGGACGTCGAAACGTTCGGCCGCAAGGCGAGGGTCGTGTTCGGCCGCGACTGGAATGCGGACGCTACGCGGCGAGATTTCACCGTCAACGCTCTGTCTGCTTCGGCCGACGGCAAAGTCTATGATTACGTCGGCGGTCTTGCCGACATCGCGTCGCGACGGGTGCGCTTTATCGGCGACCCGCAGCAGCGGATTGCCGAGGACTATCTGCGCATCCTGCGCTTCTTTCGGTTCCACGCTTACTATGGCGAGGGCACGCCTGACGGTGCGGGGTTGCACGCCTGCATCATGGGCCGCGACGGCCTCGATATGTTGTCGCGCGAGCGCGTGCGAATGGAGTTGTTGAAGCTCTTGCTCGCGCCGCACGCCGCCCCGACGCTCGCGGTCATGGCGGAGACGGGCATCCTTGAGACGGTGCTCGGCGGTGTGCCGCTGCTGGCAAGCTTCGAGAATGTGGTGAAGGTCGAAGCGGCGAGCGGCGTCCCGCCCAATGCCGTGCGGCGATTAGGTGCGCTCGGCGTCCAGGTCAAGGAAGACGCCGAGAGGCTGTCGGAGCGGCTGCGGCTCTCCAACGCCGAATCAGAGCGGTTGTTGGCGCTCGATCGGTGGTGGCGCATTTCGCCCGAATTAGACGGCCAGACGTCGCGAGCGCTGCTTTATCACCTCGGGCCGCAATCGTTTACGGATCGCGTATTGCTGGCCTGGGCGCGCTCACGAGCCGGCGCGGCGGATCGCGCGTGGAGCGAGTTCGCACGTTTGCCGCAGCAGTGGACGGCGCCGGAGTTTCCGCTTAAAGCCGCGGACTTTATGCGCCGCGGCCTTGCTGCGGGGCCGGTATTGGGCGCCGCGATGCGCGCCGCGAAGGCGGCATGGATCGTCGCGGATTTTCCCGCCGAGGGTGCGGCACTTGATGTGATAGCAGAACGCGCCGTGATGGACGCCCTGGCGTCCGCGACGGATTAGGACATTACGACGCGCGGGTGCGCAGCGCGCGCAGCCGTCTTCGGCCGCCCGCCGCGAGTTCGTGAACGCGCGGCCGGACCAGCGCCATCATGCGGCGCGGTTGCATGCGCTCGACCTGCATTTCGTTGCCGCGCCAGACAAAACCGTTGCCGCGCAGAGCGCTGAAAAAAAGCACCGGCAAGAGCAGGTCGCGCGTCAGTCCGACGAGCGGGTACAGCGCGGTGACGTGCCACTCGGCGGCGGCGGCGAGCAGCATTTCGGCGCCATACCAGAGTGTGCCGAACGCAATCATGCTAAGCGCCACGGGCAGGCCGGCGGCATAAGCCACGATGCCAACGGCGATCATCGGCAGCACGCCGCCGGACAGAAGCTCAGGGAGGAAGTAGGCAAGAAAGCTGGCGCGACGTAGCCGCGCCCAGCGCACCTGCCGGTTCCAGACTTCGGCGGCGCTGCGATAGCCGAGCGGTTGCTCGAGCGGACGATCGATAAGACGCACCTTGAGCCCGGCGTCGCGCACGATTTTTGTCGCCGCCGCGTCCTCGGCGACCTCGTTTGCCAGCGCCGTGATGCCACCCGCGGCTTCAAGATCGGCGCGGCGCCACAGCATCGTTTTGCCCTGAGCGAAGCCGCGGCCGAAACTGTCCACCACATATTGCCAGCGCGCCTGATAGGTATTGAGAAACGCGCATTCGAGCTCGGCCCAGAATCCCTGTGGCCGGCAGCCCACCGGAGGCGAGGCGACAAGACCGGTATCTGATCGCCAGCTCGCGAACAGACGCTGAATGTAATCCTGTGGCATCAGGACGTTGCTGTCGGCAATGATGATCCATTGATGTGCTGCGGCGCGCCAGCCCTTGAGTACATTATTGAGTTTCGGATTCGAGCTCACCCGTTCGTCGCCGACGAGCAGCTTGGCGTTCGCGCAGGCGTATTCGGCCATCAGCGCCTCGACGAGCGGCACGACGGGGTCGTTTGCCGAAGCGACGCAGAACAGGATTTCGTGGCGCGGATAGTCGAGGTCGAATGTGGAACGCAGCGTGTCAGCGGCATAGTTGTCGATTCCGCATAGCGGGCGCACCAGGCTGACCGGGGGATATGGACGGGACAGCTGCTCTCGCCGCGAGCCTCGCCGAAATCGGCGCATTGCGATCGCCACGCTTGCGAGATGGATTGTCGTGGCGGCGACGCTAAAAGTCGCTGCGGTGAGAATCGGCGCTGTCATCGTGGAAATTTTTAGCTATGCGGCATGACAGAGCGATGACTCTCGGCACGCATGCCATCAGGCGACGCATCAACAATCTATGTCATTGTCCTGCAATGCAACGCATTTATGAGTGCGGCCGGATTGAAACAAACGAGAGATGTTGATTTGTGACTCTTGAGCACGGCGCGATCGGGTTCCGTACTCTCTTTATTTCCGATGTTCACCTCGGCGCGCGCGGCTGTCAGGCCGACCGCCTTCTCGATTTCCTGCGATATCACGATGCCGAGACCATCTATCTGGTTGGCGATATCGTTGATGGCTGGCAGCTGAGATCGGGCTGGTATTGGCCGCAGCATCATAATGACGTGGTGCAGAAGCTACTCCGTAAGGCCCGCAAGGGTGCGCGCATCATCTATGTGCCCGGCAATCACGACGAGTTTCTGCGCGATTATTACGGTACCCATTTCGGCGGCATCGAGGTCGTTGAGACGGCCATCCATGAAGCCGCCGACGGCCGCCGTTATCTGGTCGTGCACGGCGACGTGTTCGACATGGTGGTGAAGCACGCGCGCTGGCTCGCGCTTCTCGGCGATACTGCCTACGACTTCGCCATTTTGGTCAACCGCTACTTCAATGCAGTGCGGCGCCGCCTCGGCTTTACCTACTGGTCGCTGTCGCAATGGGCGAAGCACAAGGTCAAAAACGCCGTGAACTATATCGGCGCCTACGAACAGACGCTGGCGGAAGAGGCGCATCGTCACCAGGTCGACGGCGTCATCTGCGGCCACATCCACCATGCGGTGATGCATGACACCTTCGGCATCCGCTACATGAATTGCGGCGACTGGGTGGAAAGCTGCACCGCGCTTGCCGAACACCCCGATGGCCGATTCGAGATCATCACCTGGACCGAAGGCGTAGCCGCGCCGACCCCGCTACCGGATGATGAAGACGACGCCATCGAGGAAGAGACCGAAATCGCGGCTTGAGAGGGGCTGGGGGACGACCACTCATCCCCGCGAAACGAGCGACCGGCAGTTCGTCCGCCGTTAATGCCCGAAGATCAGCCGCGTCGGGTGCTGGTCGATATTTTTGATCGCCTTGTTCAGCTCGGCGAGCGTCTTGCGGCCATCGACCGCAAAAGCCTCGAATTGTTTTAGGCCCGAATTGGAGAATTGCGAGAGCCCGGTCGATATTTCTGCCGTGCGCTTGTCGAGATCGTCAGCGAGATGACGGATCGAATCGGCGGCTTGACCGATCTGACCATTGCCGTCAGTTCCGCCGACGAGGTTCTGCAGACCCTCCATCACCTTGTCGAGGCGCTGGGAATTATCCGCCAGCGTCGATGTCACCGTCTCGATGTTGTGCAAGGACGAGCTCAACGCGGTCTCGTTCGCCGCCACCATGCCGTCGATCCGGGAAAGGACGTCGCGCGCTTGTTGCGTCACATCGGTGCTCGCGCCGGCATCGGCGTAGAGGATCGGTGGCTGGCCGGCATCGCTGGGAAGTAGCGCCGCGTCCGCGGCTCCGCCGGAAAGCGAGATCTCTGCAAGTCCGGTCAGCCCCTGAAACGCCAGTCCGACCTTGGTGTCGGCGCGCACCGGCACTGCATGGTCGAGCTTGATCAGAGCGTCGACTTTGCGCGGATCGTTCGCATCGAGCGCAAGTTCGGCGACTTCGCCAACTCGGATGCCGTTGAACGTGACCGAGGCGCCGGTGCGCAGGCCGGCGACCGACCCGTCGAAAACCACTCGGTAAGCGATTTGCTTGCCGCCACTGCCGGTGCTCTGGAACCAATAGATGAAGCCGAACGCTCCGACGATGACAGCAAGCGTAAACATGCCGGTCACGATGTAGTTGGCCTTGGTTTCCATGGATGGCCTCTGCGTCTCAGTGTTGAACGAGACGTCCCCGTTTGCCGCGAAAATATGACTTCAGCCAAGGATGCTCGGACGCGAGCATGGCTTCGATTGGCCCTGCCGCGATGACGCGACCTTCCGATAGGACTGCAATGCGGCCGCAGATCGCGTGTAGGCTGTCGAGATCGTGCGTCACCATGAAGACGCTGAGCCCCAATGTCTGCTGCAAGGTATGGATCAGCTCGTCGAAGTCGGCGGCGCCGATCGGATCAAGACCTGAGGTGGGCTCGTCGAGAAATACGATCTCCGGATCAAGCGCAAGCGCGCGGGCGAGCGCGACCCGTTTGACCATGCCGCCGGAAAGCTCCGAAGGGTATTTGCCGCGGACATCGGCGCTCAGCCCGACCATTTCTAGTTTGGCAAGTGCGATCTCGTCGATCAGCCGCTGCGACAGATCGAGATATTCACGGATCGGGAACTGGACGTTCTGAAGAACCGTGAGCGACGAGAACAGCGCGCCCTGCTGAAACAGCACGCCCCAGCGCCGCTCAACCGAACGCAATTCCCGCTCATTCAAGGCCTCAAGATCTGAGCCGAAGACCTCGATCGTACCGCTACGCTTTGGCAGCAGGCCGATGATCGTGCGCATCAGCACCGACTTGCCTGCGCCCGAGCCGCCGACAAAGCCGAGAATTTCGCCGCGGAAGACGTCGAGCGTCACGTGATCGAGCACGTTCACGCCGCCGAAGCTGACGACGAGATCGCGTACGCTGATCACCGCTTCGTTCTTGGTCATCCGTTACATCCCGATGGCGGCGAAGAACATGGCGAAAAAACCGTCGAGCACGATGACGAGAAAGATCGATTTGACCACGGACGAGGTTGTCTTCTGTCCGAGCGAGGCGGCGCTGCCGTCGACCTCAAAGCCTTCGACGCAGGCGACGAGCCCGATGACGAGCGCCATGAAAGGGGCCTTGATCATGCCGACCGCGAAAGTTGGCAGCCAGATCGCCTCACGCAGCCGAGCGAGGAATATGTCGGGGGGCATGCCGCCATAGAGCCAGCAAACGAGGCCCGCTCCGTAGAGTGCCGCCATCGAGCCGAGGAATGTGAGCATCGGCACGGCCAGAACAAGCGCAACGACGCGCGGCAATACCAGCACTTCGACCGGATCGAAGCCCATGGTCCGCAGCGCGTCGATTTCTTCGCGCATTTTCATCGAACCGAGCTCGGCGGTGTAAGCGCTGCCCGAACGTCCCGCGACCATCACGCAGACGATGAGAACGCCGACTTCGCGCAGCACCAGGATGCCGACCATGTCGACGACATAGACTTCGGCGCCGAACGTGCGGAAATGGAAAATGCCTTGCTGCGCGAGGATGGCGCCGATCAGGAACGTGCTCAGAAGGATGATCGGCACCGCGCGCCAGCCCACGCGCTCAAGAAAGTGTACGGTGGATGTCAGGCGCAGACGGGACGGATGCGCGATCGTGCCCAGCACGACCGTGGTCAGCGCGCCAAGAAGATGCGCGAGCAGTACGAGCGAGCGGCCGATCTCGGCGACGGCCCGACCAATCGAATCGAGGCCGGCCAGGATGGAGTTTGGCACAGCGCCGCTTGCCGCGCTCGTCCGGTTAACGAGGCGAACCTCTTCCATGAGATCGCGGCCGGTGTCGGACAGGCCGATCACTTGGGCGGTCGCGCCATTCGCAGTGAAAGCGCGATTGAGGCGTTCGATGAGCCACGCGCCGAACGTGTCCAGCCGTTCGATTTTGGCGAGATCGATATCGACGCGGCGCGCGGTCCGATAGCGGTCGGCAGCCTGGTCGATCGTCTTTTCAAGCTCTGCGGCGCGCTCGGCGGTCCAGACGCCGGTAGCGGCCAGACCGACATGCTCGCCGTCGACCGTGGCCGTGAGCGAGGCGGTCACGGCGTTGCGCTCCCGCTGAGCTGGGATGTTTCGCTCAACCCTTGAGCGCTCCGCCAGCCTCCAGTCATAATTGCCCCACGCATGGAGCTCTCCGTTCAGACCGAGCGCTGGCCCTTGGCGAGCGCCTTCACAATCAGCCGCGGCACCAAGACCGAGGCCGTGGTGGTTGTGGCTGAATTGACCGATGGGACCCATCGCGGCCGCGGTGAGTCCGTCCCCTACGCACGCTACGGCGAAACTCCGGACGGCATTGTGGCGGCGATCGAAGCCATGCGCCCGGCGCTGCGTCGGGGGCTCGACCGCGCGGCCCTGCAGAGCGCGATGCCCCCCGGCGCTGCACGTAATGCACTCGATTGTGCTTACTGGGACGTTAACGCCAAGCTGGCCGGCCGCCGGGTGCATGAATTGGCCGGATTGGGTGTCCCTGATACCGCTCACGACGGCCTACACGATCTCACTTGGTCCCCCGGCCGCGATGGCCGAGGCGGCGGAGCGGGCGGCGTCGCGCGCTTTGCTGAAGGTCAAGCTTGGTGGCGGAGAAGATGACGGCAAACGGATTGCCGCCGTGCGCCGCGCCGCGCCGACGGCCGAGCTGATCGTCGATGCCAATGAGGGCTGGAGCGCCGACAGCCTTGCGGCAAACCTCGCCGCCTGCGCCGATGCCGGCGTGACGCTCATCGAGCAGCCCTTGCCGGAAGGGCGCGACGACGCGCTCGCCCGCATCAAGCGGCCGATTCCGGTCTGCGCCGACGAAAGCGTGCATGCTCGCGCATCGCTCGATGCGCTGACCGGCAAATATGACGCCGTCAACATCAAGCTTGACAAGGCCGGTGGCCTGACGGAAGCGCTGGCGCTCGCCACGGATGTCGAGCGGCGCGGTCTCTCTATTATGGTCGGGTGCATGGTTGCCACATCGCTGTCGATGGCGCCGGCTCTGCTGGTCGCCCAGCGCGCGCGTGTGGTCGATCTTGATGGACCGCTGCTGCTCGCGAGGGATCGTCCCGAGGGCTTGCGCTACGAAGGTAGCCTTGCTTATCCGCCCGATGCGGCGCTGTGGGGGTAAGACCGGCCGCCGGTTGGTATATGATCGTCATAGTCTGCACGAGCGGCCGCAGAGCCGCCGCAGCTTTTGGGAGGCTCATCATGGCCAAGCGGAGCAACTGTTTCACTGCCATTGCCGGCATCGTCGTCGCGATTTTGTTCACGATCGGCGGCCCGGCATGGGCTCAACAAAAATATCCCGACAGGCCGATCAGAATGATCGTGCCATTCCCGCCTGGCGGCCCGATTGACACCATGGCGCGCGTTGTGGCGCAGGAATTGAGTACGCGCGTCGGTCAGGTCGTCGTCGAAAATCGCGCCGGGGGCGGGTCGACCATCGGCAGCAAATTCGTCGCGGCCGCGGACCCGGACGGCTATACGCTGTTGTTCGGTTCGTCGGGTTCGCTTGCGGTCGCTCCCGCGCTTTACTCCAGCCTCGGCATCGATCCCCTCAAGGCTTTTGAGCCGATTGCCACGGTGGCGCTGCTGCCGCACGTCATGGTCGAGAACATCGACGTTCCGGCGAAAACGATCGGTGAATTCGTCGCCTACGCCAAAGCCAATCCCGGCAAGCTCAATTATGGCGCGGGGCTCGGGACGCCGCCGCATCTGCTGAGCACGCTGTTCAAGACGGAGGCCAAAATTGATGTCGTGTATGTGCCGTACACAGGCTCCGCCCAATCGGTGAACGATCTGCTGGGCGGCCGCACGCAGTTCACCATCGACGGCCTCACGGGGCTTTATCCTCTGATCAAGGCCGGCAAGGTTCGCGCGCTTGCCGTGGCGCGCGCCGAGCGCTGGCCGCCACTGCCCGACGTTCCGACGCTGGCCGAGAGCGGCTTTCCGGATTTCGTCGTCGACGCCTGGACCGGATTGGTGGCTCCGGCGGGTACGCCGCGCGCGATCGTCGATCAGCTCAATGCGGCGGTGAATGCAGGTCTCAAGTCGCCGGCCGCCGAAGAAAGCCTCGCCAAATTCTCAGCCATCGCGAAGCTCGGCACACCGGAGGATTTCCATAAATTCCTCGCCGAACAGATCCAAAAATGGGGCTCGATCGTAAAAATCGCCCATGCCAGGATCGATTGAGACGGCCATAAAGCATGTAGTTTGCACGAGAGGAATGACGATGGAAAAAGAGCATAGCCGCCGAAGTGCACTCACCCTTGCGGGCAAGGGGCTGGTTGGCGGCGGCATAGGCGCAGCGGCCGGCACAGGCGTGCTTGGTTCGCGCGCTGCGCATGCGCAAACGGCGCCGAAGACGTTTGTTCTGGTACATGGCTCATGGCACGGCGGTTGGTGCTGGAGTCGCGTTGCCAAGCTTCTCGATCAGAAGGGTCATAGGGTCTATGCGCCGACACTCACTGGGCTCGGCGAGCGCTGTCACCTGATGAGCGGACTGATCACGCTCGATACGCATATCACCGACATCGCCAACGTCATTAAGTGGGAGAGTTTGGAGGACATTGTTCTCGTCGGGCACTCCTATGCCGGCTTTGTTGTTTCGGGCGTCGCCGAACGGGCGCTGCCGGCAATCTCCTCCATCGTGTTTCTGGATGCGTTCCTGCCGGAAAATGGCCAGAGGGTCGTCGATCTGTCGCCGCCAGCGCTGGCGGCGACATCGCTTGCCGCCGCTGCCAACAATGAAGTCAGCCGGCCGATACCGCCCGCGAAGGCATTCCATGTGAATGAGAAGGATCAGGCGTGGGTCAATTCCAAGCTTACACCGCAACCGACATTCGTCTCGGTCGAGCCGATCGTGCTTACTGGTGCGCGCGAAAAAGTCGGCAAGAAGACCTATATCCGCGCGACGTCCTACCCCAATCCGCGCTTTGACGGCTATTTTGAAAAGCTGAAATCGGATCCGACATGGCGCACCTACGGCGTTGCATCCGGGCATGACGTCATGGTGGACATGCCCGAGCGGCTTGCAGAGATTCTGATGGAAGTCGCCTAGCTGCTCTATGGTATACCTTGGGCGCTTCTCCCGACGCGGCGGCACTTGCGTTGCACTGTGCCGCTGAATGGCCCGACTTGGTGTGGGAATGTCTAAGGATACCCTGGCGTTCGCAGATTTTTTGACTGGGCTGCCGCGGGATGCGGACTACAATTCTGTCTACGCCGCCGTCATGGCGTCCGAGGCCGGCCGCTGGTTTCTCGGCGAATACGCCAGTCGCAACCGTCATGCCGACACTCAGACGCTGGTCGGGGCGCTAGCGCGCGTCGAAGCGGCGATCCGGGGCGAGGCAACGCCGCAAACTGCCATTTCGCCTCGGGTCGCTGCGCCGTCGCAAGCTCCTGCACCGCCCGAGGGGGGCGCGCTGTCCCAATCCGCGGGGCAGTCCGCGACTGTTGCGCCGGCGTCGTGCCGCGATCTCATTGAGATCGAAGCGGCGATCAATCGCGTCGAGGCTTTAGTCGCAGGCTGGACTAACGGTCCCGACAGTCATCGCGCTGTCGATCGCATTCACGACATCGCGTTCGCGCTACGGGAGCGCGAGTTCGAGTCGGCCTTGTGCGATGCGCTAGATTATGCCGCGCGTGAAATTTCCGCAGAACTCAATTCCGCCGATACGGCGGCCCAGCGCGCCGGCGCGGCACGCGAGTTGCTGCATGACCTTGCCGGCCGCGTCAAAGATATGATCGAAATGGCGATCGAGATCCAGAAAGCGCAGCCTCCAGCGGCTTTGGCAGTTCCGCCTGCAGCGGTTGAAAAGCAAGCCGCGCCGTCGATCGAAACCAAACCCGCACCCACTGTCGTCAACGTCGTCGGGACCGTCATTTCCTCCGCAAGTGCGCCGCCCGCGGGTGTCAACACGTCGCAAATGAAAACTGATACCGGCGCTACGCGGGAAAGCGCGCCGCTCGCGGCGCCATTGCGACCCCCCGAAGCAACCAAATCGACCGTGGCGGCGAAAAGCGACGACGCCGAAAAGGCCATCGTGTCGACGAGACATGACGGCAAAGCCGAGCCGCAACATAGTGCGCCGGTTCTTCGAATTGTCCGCGACGCGGCCGACACGGAGGTTGCCGTTACGCCGGCGATGGCGGGATCCGCTCAAGCGCGCCCCGAAACTGCGACCGTCGTGAACGTCCTGGTGGAAGGCCCGGCGTACGTGCCGCCTGCCGGTGAGCGCGTTCAGGTAGCGCCTGCTGGACAAGAACTGGCGCCGCCCGCTGAACAGTTTTCGCTTGGTGTGTCGCAAATCTCGGATGCAGAGAAGACTGCGACTGGAACGGCGCAGTTGGGTGAAGCGTCCGGCGAGGTATCAACTCAAGAGGAACCGGCGGATGCTGACATGCGGCCAATGGCGGGGCCCGCCGCAGACGGCGGCGTTCCGGAAACGCCACCTCCACCACATCAACAAACCGAATTGCACGCGGCGGCGGCCGAGTTTTCGTCTGATCGTGCCACGGAAGCCAACTCCGTAACCGAAAAATTACCCGACGTGGGCTCCGACTTGGAAAACGTGGCGAGAGTTGACGCTGTCGAAAATGCGCTGCGCGGCGATGAGGACGGGCCTCGCGTCGATGCGGAGGCGGCGCATTCCGCATGGTCCGAGGCGCAACCGACAATGGGGCCTGATGAAGATCCGGGCGACCTGTTCGAGCCTATGCCCCTTTCAGGAGCGATCTACGCGTTACCGATCGAAACGACAGTTCTGGTGGTCGCTCCGATCTCGCCCGTGCAAATGCTGCCGCGGCTCACGCTTAATCGCCCGACACTGACGCATGACAGCAATCCGTTGAGCGCGCAGCTCGAAGCCGGAACAGACGCGCCCGCGTTTCCAACTCGTTCAGAGGACGACGAGAATCTCGCCGCTGAACCAGTCGCCGCTGATTTTCCGGAACTCGCTGGTGCAGCGGACTTTGAGCCGCTGACCGATGCGTCGCCGCACGAGGACCACGCAGTCGCTTCGGCCGCGCGCGAGATTACGCTTTCAGCGCCAAACGATCCACTTGCAGAGATACGAGCGCTCAGCGAGGAAGAGCTGATCGCCTTATTCAGTTGACAGCTTATGCGCGATGTCGCGCCCGAATGACCTGAGTTCCAGCGGATCCGCCGAGCCGTAGGAACATAATAAGGTCGTGTTGCTGTCGCTTATCCGTTACGTTCTTTAAAGTTCCGATTCGGTGTTCGGCATGGAAGTTGCTTCCCACGAGGTGTAGCGGATCAACAACGACGCGCAGGCGGTGGTGCTTTGGTTTCTCAAGGTCTGCAGGACCTTATCGTTCGTGGTCCGCTGAGAATGATCTTTTGGAGGCCACGATGCACACACTTACCGGTCGCGTTCTGTCGGTCGTCGCGTTGTGCGTGACTGTATTGATGCCCAGTCATTTGTTCGCACGCGATGATGGCCGTTTCGCCAACTCTCCGCTCAAGTCATGGTTCGATCAGCTCGCGAGCGGCAAAGGACTGTGTTGTTCGTTCGCAGACGGCGTCAGCGTTGAAGACGTCGACTGGGATACCCAGAACGGACGCTACCGCGTCCGCCTCAAGGGGCAATGGGTTGAGGTGCCTGATGCGGCTGTCGTGACGGAACCGAACCGTTTCGGTCCCGCCGTTGTATGGCCATATCAGGACGCGGCTGGAGCAACGCAAATCCGCTGCTTTTTGCCGGGCGCGGGCGCTTAGTCGCGCCGCATCGGCGCAGCATTACCTACGGCTACGCAACCAGGCGCGAGAAGAGTTCCGGATCGACATTGCCGCCCGAGAGGACGGCTACGGCAACTTTGTTTGTAATGTCGATTTTTCCGGTCATGAGCGCGGCAAGAGCGACGGCGCCGCCGGGCTCGACGACGAGCTTTAATTCGGCGAACGCAAAGGCGACGGCGGCCGCCACTTCCTCATCGCTTGCCACAAGGCCGCCGCCGACCAGCGCACGGTTGATCGCGAATGTCAGTTTGCCCGGCGTGCGCGCCATCAGCGCGTCGCAAATCGTGCCGGTGAGAGCCGCGTTCTGCTCGCGTTGACCGCTGCGAAACGATCGCGCGTGATCGTCGAAACCTTGCGGCTCGGCGGTAAGCACGACAGCGGCAGGCGCGCGCGCCTTGACCGCGAGCGCGATGCCGGCTGTGAGCCCCCCGCCGGAGGCAGTCACGAGCACAACGTCGGGGACAAGGCCGATTGTGCCCAGATCTTCGACGATCTCGCGTCCCGCGGTGCCCTGGCCGGCAATAATGAGAGCGTCATCGTAGGGCGGGACGAGAGTCGCGTTGCGACGCGCGGCGATGTCATTTGCGATCGCCTCGCGATCGTCCCGCATTCGATCATACAGCACGATTTCGGCGCCGAGGGCAGCGGTGCGTTCGCGCTTCGCGCGTGGCGCGTCGTGCGGCATGACAATGACGCACGGCATGCCAAGGAGTCTCGCCGCCGCCGCGACGCCCTGCGCGTGGTTGCCCGATGAAAATGCCACCACGCCGCCCAGCCGCCGCTCAACGGGAATCGCCGCAAGTTTATTGTAGGCGCCGCGGAACTTGAACGAGCCGGTGCGCTGTAAGGTTTCGGCTTTGAGGAAGACTCGGCCACCGGTCATGGCGTCGAGTGCGGCCGACGTTAAGAGAGGCGTACGCAACGCCACACCGGCCAAGCGGCGGGCGGCCTCGTCGACGTCGGCGGCGGTAGGCAAGGCGACCGGGGTATCCATGATCCCAAGGCTAACGCCGCAGTTGCGCAACGTGCAAGTGCGGCTGCGGTGCTCAGTCCGCATGCGACGAAGCCGCACAACTCCGCCGAAACTAAGACGCCGGCGACAACACGCAAACCTCCGGCGCGCCGCGAACGCTACTGATCGAAGCGTCCAGCGGCGTGCGCCAGCATCGTGTAAACCTTGCCGGTATCCGACGTCAGATAATTCCGCACGACAGCGGCGCCGCGATCGCCGCGCGAGACGTCGTCGATGAGCCGCTCGAACTCGTGGATATAGTGTTCGACGGTTTGCCGGAATTCGGGATCGGCGCGGTACTTGCTGCGAATCTCGTCGAACGCCTTCTGACCCTGGCTCGTGTACAGGCGCCGGGTAAAGATGCCGCGTTCGCCGCGCCTATAGCGCTCCCACACTTCGGCAGCCGCCTCGTGATCAATCATGCGTGCGATATCGACCGAGAGGGAAATCGAGCGATTCAACAGAATCGCGCGGCGTGCGATCTTCGGCACGCGGATTCTCGCGCGGAGTGGGGGCAATCGGCGGGCTGTCCTCACGCGAGGCGCGCGTCAGCAAATCGCTGAGCCAGCCGCCGCGACCGTTGCCGGTGCCTTGATTTGAGCTTTCTGAAGGCGGCTCTGGCCGGCGCGGTGGAGCGCCAGTGATGTCGCGTACAGGGGCCGGCTGGTGCGGCTGGCGAGGAGGCGCCATATCGGGACGCGTCGGTCTCGCCTGTTGCATGCGACCGCCGCCGCTTGCCGCGGCAGCGAAAGCGGGCTCAGCCTCCCGGCGTATCGGCTCGACAGCGTCCAGAGAGCGTCCATGGCGGGCGACGATGCGATTGAGCTCCGCTAAGGCTTCGATCTGGTCGACGATGACGCGCCGCATTTGCGCCGCGCTTTCTGCGGTCTCTTGCGGCAATTCGAGAATGCCGCGGCGCAGTTCGGAGCGCGTCGCTTCCAGCTCTTGCTGCATTTCCGCAGCCATCTGTTTCATGCCTTGCATGATGTCGGTAAAGCGCTCGGCGGACTGGCTGAACATCGCCTGTACTTCGCCGGTGGCTTCGTCATAGACCGCGCCGAGAGCTTCGCTGGTGCGCCTGCGCTCGTTCTCCGTCGATGAGCGAACGAGAGCAAACTGCTGCTCGATGGTTTGCACGCTGTCGTTGCTGGTCTCGGCGATGATGCTGGCGATCTCTCTGGCGCGGGACGTTGCAGCGTCGAGAGATTCGTCGAGCAGGCTGGAGAAGCGCCGCAGCCGCTGTTCGAAATCGTCGGTACGGCTATCGAGAGTCGAGACGAGCGTCTCCATACTGGCGTTACGGGTCGCAAGCGACTCGTCGGCCTTGCGATTGCTCCGTTCCAGAAGCTCTACCGCTTCGGCCAAGGAACGCCCGTGCGTGCTGAACTCTGTTGCCAGCTCTCCGAGATCGCGGAGTACGCCGGCGGTCACCGAATTAAAGGTCCCGATGTGGTGTTCCACCTTCTCGGTGGTGACTCCGGTCTTGGTGCTCAGATCGTTCATGGCGGTGACGAACTCGGAAACGCGGGTCGCCATCGTATGCTCGATCGAGTTCATGTTCTCGTGAGCGCCGCTGAGCACCTCCTGCAGGAGGATATTGGCCTCGCGCAGGCGCTCGAACAGCGCGGTGGAATCGGTGCGCAACATGCCGTGGGTCTCCAGCATGTCGGCTACGGTCGCCGCGGCAGTCTGCTTTGATTGCTCGATCGCTGCTTTGGTGGCGTTGTGCAAATCCTCGAGCGTCCGGGCGATAGTCGCCTTCGCGGATTCGGTCACCCCTTGGGTACCCTCCTGGAACTGGCTGAGGGTCCGCGCGACTGCGGTCGTGGCGTTTTGGCTCGCCTCGTTGATGAGACGCGAGATCTCCTCGCTGTTGTCCATCATCGTCTGGCTGAAGACGAAGCTCTTGGCCTCGATCGACTTCACGGTGCTGTCGGTAATGCGGCCCACTTCGCCTGCGAGTTCCTCGCCCTTGCCGGACAATGCGGTAAGCAGGCTATTCGACTTGTCGTCGAGCAGTCGGGTTATCTCGCCGACACTTTGCGTCACCGAGACGTTGAGCTCGTCCGCCTTCGTAACGATGTCGCGGGCAATGTTCGCGCTCGCACCAAACAAGGTGCGTTCGGCCTCGCTGGCGCTTCGCCCGATCGTCTGACTGATGGACGTAGCGGTCTTGTTGATAGTGTCGGCGGCATTTGACACGGTGCGATCGATCGTGTCGCTGGCCGTTGAAGTGCTCTTGGTAATAAGATTGCTTGCGTTCGTTGCTGTTCGGTCGATCGCTCCGCTCGCCGCCGCTGCGCTTTCCGACAGCAGAACGGTGGCATTGTTCGTTGTCTTTCCGATCGTGTCGCTGGCGGCGGCCGCACTGCTGGACAGTAGTCCGGCGGCATCGCTCGTTGTCTTTCCGATCGTGTCGCTGATCGCGGCTGCGCTTTCGGACAGCAAGGAGGTGGCGCTGGCGGTCGTCTTGCTGATTGAATTGCCGGCCGCCGCGGCACTGTCGGCAATCAAATGGGTGAGATTGGCCGCCGACTTGCCAATCGAGTTGCCGGCCGCCGCGGCACTGTCGGCAATCAGATTGGTTGCACTCGTGGTCGTCCTGACGATGGTTTCATTGGACGCCGCGGTGCTCTTGGCGATGAGGCCAGTCGCGCTCGTCGCCGTTTTGCCGATCGAATCGTTCGCCGCGGCGGCGCTTTTGCCGATGACTTCGCTGGCGCTCGACGCCGCTTTGCCGATTGAATTGCTTGCTGCCGCCGTGCTCCTGGAGAGGAGCTCGCTGGCGCTTGTCATCGTCTTGGTGATCGTATCGTTGGCCGCTGCCGCGCTCTTGCCGATCGTGTTGCTGAGCGCGCCCGCACTGCGGTTGAGCGAGACCGTCGCGTCCGCAGCGCTGCGGTTCAAAGCCTCGGTCGCCGCCGCGGTCGCAGCGGCGCTCTTGCCGAGGGCTTCGGTCGTGTTGGTGGCAAGTTGCACGAGCGAGCGCTCGGCGTCGTCGGTGTTGGTCTTGATCGACTCCGAGAGTTCCTCGAGGCGCGCGTTCAGCAGATCCGCCGACGCGCGGCTGCGTCTTTCGAGTTCGCTCGTGACCGCCTCCGCGCGGCCGATGAGCAATTGCTCAAGCTGGCCGATGCGGGTGTCGAGGCCGTTCGAGACTTCGAGCGCGTGCGCGCCGAGCGTCCTGTCGATGTTGGCGATCCGATCGCCGACCGTGTCCGTAAGGTTCGCCGCGCGCGTATCGATCAGCGACGTGACATCGCTTAGGCGCTTGTCGAGAGCTGCGACCACCTCTCGGCTGCCATCGCTGAGCGCCCGAACGAGCTGGTCAGCCCGCGTATCCATGGTCAAAGTGACGTCTGATATGCGCTTGTCGAGAGCGACAACCATTTCGTTGCCGCCGTCGGTGAGCGTCCTGGCGAGTTGATCAGCCCGCGTATCCATCGTCGAGGTCACGTCTGATATGCGCTTGTCGAGAGCGACAACCATTTCGTTGCCGCCGTCGGTGAGCGTCCTGGCGAGTTGATTCGCCCGCGTATCGATCATCGAAGTGATGTCGGTGACTCGACTGTCGAGCGCCGTGACCACCTCGATGCTGCCTTCGGCCACAGTCTTGGCGAGGCTCGATGCGCGGGCGTCGATGATTGCTGTGAGTTCGGCGATCCGCCGGTCAAGCGAGTTGGAGACGTCCTGACCGCTCTGAGCAAACGTCTCGGTGAGGCTCACTGCGCGCGAGTCGAACAGTGTGGTGACGTCGGCCACGCGCTTGTCGAGCGACGTGACGACATCTTTGCCACCCTCGGCCAGCGTCTTGGCGATGTCCATGACGCGGGCGGAAAGAGCCTCAGTAAGCGTCTGTGTGCGGCCGTCGAAGGCTTCCTGGAAGCGGCCCAGACGCTGATCGAGCGCCGCGGTGACCTCGGTCGCCTTGGTGGTGACCCGATCATCGAATGTGTCAACGCAACTGCGCATCGATTCGGCGACGCTCTGCGTGCGCGCGCCGAGCCGTTCCACCAGTTCGGAACCGTACGTCTTAACGGTGCGATCGAATTCGGCGAGATGACGGGTAATGAGATTGGCGAGCGTCGAGGAATCGCGGGAAATCTTCTCGCCCAATTCGGCGCCCGAGTGGTTGAACATCTCTTCGAAAGCCGCAAGGCGGGTCGTCAGAATTTCCTTCACGGCGTCGCCGCGCGTCGCGATGACGTCGGCGAGTTGCTCGGCGCTTTCTCTGAGCGTGTCGGTCACTTTGGTGCCGCGGGAAACGAGGGCCTCCGTGACCTGCGCGCCGGTCTGCTCCAGCTTTTTCGCGACTTCGTTGCCGCGCAGGTCGAGATCGAGAACGAGCGATTCGCCGGAAGCCTTGAGCGTGCTGTTGACCTCGTTACCGCGTGTTGCGATCGTCTCGGCGATATTACTCGACGTGTCGATGATCGCGTCGGTGAGTTCCTGCGCCCGTCCGGACACCAGGTCGGTGAGCTCTTGCGAACGGCCGATCATCATGTCGACGATCGCCAGCGATTTTTCGGAGAAGCCTTCGGTGACTTGGTCAAGCCGCGAGCTCATCATGTCTTCGAGACCACGCGCGATTTCGCCGAACTCGTCGCCGATGTGGTCGGTCTTGAAATTCAGGCTGTTGGTAAGCTGCTCGCTCGCCACCGTGATTGCACGTGCGGTCTCGTCGCTCGCCGTCTCGAGCCGTGCGATGAAATCGCCGCCGCGCTCGTTCAAGTTCTGAATCATGTTTTCGCCGACTTGGCCGAGCGCAAGCGTGATGTGCTCGCCTTTCTCGGCCAGCGAAAGGGTAATGCGCTGCGCGGCCTCGTTGACCTGCTGGCCGACGAGATCGCTGATCGTCGAAAGGTCCTGAGTGAGATCGACATGCACGTTGTTGATGGCGGATCGCACCTGCTCGGCCTGACCGACCAGGGCGTCGCGCTGATTGGCGAGATCCTGGAGCAGGCCGCGGATGCGGACTTCATTGTCACTGTAGGTTCGCTCGAGCGCGGCGACCTCGTTCTGCACCATCGCTTCGAGTTCACTCGCGCGCGCCAGCGCGCGCTCGACACCGTCGCCCATGGCGGCGACCTCGCGGCGGATCGCCTGTCCGACCGTCACAATGGAATCGCGCGCGACGCCTTCGGGCTCGGCCAGGCGCATGGCGACTTGCGCCATCGACTGCGCGATCAGCCGCAATTCTTGCGAGCGCCACGCCATGTGGGCCACGCCGAAGAAGAAAATGATCGGCAGTAACGCCGCGGCCCCGAGACCGATCATAACCGCGGCTGGCGAGTGATTGGGGCCCAGCGCCGCGTTCAGGTCCGACAGATACGCCCAAGACAGAGCCAGGCATCCGACCACCCATACGGCGGAAAACACCGCGGCGGCCACGTAAGAGGTCCGCGCCGGCCGGCGCTGCAGCGTGTGCAGAATCTGGCCAATCGACTGCTGGTCATCATTGGCCGCCCGAACTGCAAGCGTGTCGGCGCCGGGCGGTGCCGACGTCGTCGTTGGACCCGAAAGTGTCTTCGAATGTCGGCAGTGCAGGCGCCGCGCGGCGGCGCTCTTCGGCGGAAACAGGGGGTGGCAAGGAGTCGGCATCGCGGTCCTCAATTCCATCCCGTTGATTGTCGTCGTCCCGGATGTTGAGCGCTTCCTCGATCGCCGACAGAGCCGCTTCCGTCGGATCCATCATCTTTTTCGGGTAGTTGGCCATGTCGGTGTCGCCTCGCGTGTTACGCCTGACTAGGGCAGCCCAAGCCCGGACGGGCCGCGCCACGAGCGCGTATTCGTTCAGATCCGTACCAATGGTGAGGGCTCCCCCGCCCTCAAGTCACATTGCCATAGCCCATCCTATCGGTCTGGCGGATCAAAGAAAACCGTGATCGGTAACGACTCTTTAATCATCGTTAACGACTTAGTCACCATCGCAACATTTAGCGGTCCACTTGAGGTGGACCGCGATTACGATGCCGAACCCGGTGTGGACGCGTCATTGTGGTGCCAACAATGCGGCCAGTATGGGGCCAGCGTAGCAGTCGTCCACTATCAGCGTCGCGGAGGTCCAACGTCTCTGGCGCATCCTGATCGGCCGCCCCTAGCGCCCGAACCAGCAATCCGCGCTAAGGAATTGCTCACCAGCGCCGCGAAAGATCGCGGACCGAAGCCCCGAGTGCACATGCTGTTTTCGCTCCTCGTGTGCACAGTGCTGCCGCAATTGAAAAAACGTGCGTGGGCTGGGAGGCCATCATGTCTGCACTGAGCCAATCGGCTGTCTTTGGCTGTGATCACAAGGCAGCCGTCCTCGACGAGGACCACCTTGGGCGGATGACGCTGGGCGATCGCGGGCTTGAACGCGAGGTTCTTGAGATTTTCGCGCGCCAGACCACCATCATGCTCAATCGCATCACCGTTGCCGAACCGGCGCTCGCTGCCGCAGCGGCGCATACCCTCAAAGGGTCGGCGCGCGGCATTGGCGCGTGGTGCGTAGCGCGGGCGGCCGAACGGCTGGAGCAAGCCGCTGCTCAGGGCCGCGAGGGCGATATCGATGGGGCTGTCGAAGAACTCAAGGCCGCCTCGCTCGAGGTGAGTGCGGCGATCGGCGCGCGCTTGGCGATGCAATGAACGAACTTTCGCTCAGCCATTGACCAGCGGCAACTTTTGACGTCAGGACAGGGCGGGCGCCGCTCGAGCCTTCGGTGCTGGCGCCGCGCGAAGCGAGCCGGTAGATAGAGGCCGGTCGCAGACCGCCCGACCGCGCTGCTGCCCCCGCCCATGTCGAACTTCCGGTTTTAACGTCAGCCAGTCTCTAAACTCAGCCGGTTCCTGAACTCAGCCATGCCGAAAATTACCTTTATTGACGTCGAAGGCACGGTTCGCACGGTCGAGGGCGAAGTGGGCTCTACCGTTATGGAAACTGCCATCAAAAACGGCGTGCCGGGAATTGAGGCGGAATGCGGCGGCGCCTGCGCGTGTTCGACCTGCCACGTCTATATCGATGAAGTGCTGGCGCGAGAAAGTCGGCGAGCCGTCGCCGATGGAAGAGGATATGCTCGATTTCGCCTTTGAGGTGCGGCCGAACTCACGATTGTCGTGCCAGATCAAGGTTCGTGAAGACTTTGACGGCCTCACGGTGCGCACGCCGGAGCGTCAGGCGTAGGCGCGCGCGCATTTCCGGCATTATTTGAGCCGAACCGCTCATTCCGGCTCTTTTCCCGCCGCTGCGAGCAGGCTAGACACCCGCCACTCAATCCAAAACAGAAGCGAACTGACACGGACACGACATGACCGAACCTATCAAGACCGACGTTGTCATTATTGGCGCAGGCCCCGTCGGCCTATTTGCTGTCTTCGAGCTCGGTTTGCTCGACATGAAAGCGCATCTCGTCGACATTCTCGACAAGATCGGCGGCCAATGCGCCGAACTTTATCCTGAGAAGCCGATTTACGACATTCCTGGCATTCCCGTGACCAGCGCGCATGGGCTTGTCGATTCTCTGCTACAACAGATCAAGCCCTTCAACGCCGCAATTTCATCTCGGCGAGATGGTGGAGACGGTCGAAAAAATCGGCGACCCGCTGTTCCGCGTGAAGACCGATCAGGGAAAGGTGTTCGAGAGCAAGCTCGTCGTCATTGCCGCCGGCGGCGGCTCGTTCCAGCCTAAGCGTCCGCCGATCCCCGGCATCGAGCCCTACGAAGGCAAGACGGTGCACTACGCGGTACGCAAGATGGAAGCGTTCCGCGACAGGCGCATCCTGATCGTAGGCGGCGGCGACAGTGCGCTCGATTGGACGCTGAATCTCGCGCCGCTGGCGAGCAGGCTGACCTTGCTGCATCGGCGTGCCGAATTCCGCGCAGCGCCGGATTCAGTGAACAAGATGATGGCCCTCGTCAAAGAGGGCAAAATCGACTTGGCTCTCGGCCAGGTGACTTCGCTTGTGGGCGCAGACGGCAAGATCGAAAAGGCGATCGTCAAGAAAAACGATGGGACGATGGCCGACATCGCGTGCGACGCGATGCTGCCGTTCTTCGGGCTGACGATGAAGCTCGGACCCGTGGCGGACTGGGGCTTCGAACTTAAGAATAATGAATTCATCCCGGTTAACACGGAAAGCTTCGAAACCAGCGTGCCCGGCGTCTTTGCGATCGGCGACATCAACTGGTATCCGGGCAAGGTGAAACTTATCCTTTCCGGATTCCACGAGGCGGCGCTCATGGCGCAGAAGGCCTACCACTACGTCTATCCGGAGAAGAGGCTGGTGTTTCAATACACCACGTCGTCGTCGAGCCTGCAGAAAAAGCTGGGCGTTGCGTAACGAGCACGATCCGAAAGCAGCTTGACCCGGACTTCAGGGCGTGCGCGGCGTGGCCGGCACGGGCATGACCGCTGTCGGCGCTTGCGGCGGTGGTAATGGTTCCACTTGGACAGCGGGTGGCGCCGGCAATCCGAGGATATCGCGCACGGCAGGCAGCGCCGCATCGGCCATAGCGGCATATCCCTCTGCCGTCGGATGCACGGCACCGCCGTAGACGGCGCTGAGAACGCCCCAGATGGCGTCATGGATATCGCTCGGTTTCAACACAGCCGGTATGCCTTCGGGATACGTCATCGCGGTGAAGTAACTGTCGTTAGCGGTCCTGATCCAACGGGCGCGGGGAGCGTAGGGGCGATAATCGCTGGCGCTGAGCGAGCAGGCCATGGGATCGTCGGCTGCCGCGTTGGGGTCGGTTTCAAAACTGTTTCCAGTCGGCGAGAAACACATGCGATCGAACTCGGGGTCGCTCGCCGCATGCGCGCACATACCATGCCGCTCGAATGCCGCCTGATGCCCATCGACGAACGTCATGCGTTCATTCAGTGGATCGTGGCAGACTTTGTTGCTGTCGCAAGTCGCGAGCACCTTGAGCTCAGGCAAGAACTTGTTTTCGACAAATTCGGCCGCTGCGCGCAGCCGCTCTTTGTCGGCGGAAAAGGCCGGATGAATATCAAGGCCATCGCGACCGCCCGGGCAGGGGCTGTTTTCCGCTTGCATGGCCGGATTGCCGTAGGAAACAAAAACAACGCGCGCAAGGTTGCCGCCCACATAGGGTTTGAGAGCCGTGCGCAATCGGGAGAATGCGCCCGGCAGGTCTTCGTCGAGGCTGGTTTGGGCATCCTTGACGGTGGCGATGGAGCCACCCTGCCGGAGCAATAACCGTTCGGTCGCCGCATCGACGATGACATTGGCGACCAGCGAGGCAAAGTTGATGTCATTGGCCCCGACAGTCAGCAGCACCATGTCGAGCGAACGCTGGGCTTGCTGCCGGCGCGCCATCGGCCATGATGCTCTTGAGTTCGTCGAACTGCGCCGGCGAACGCCCCGAGCAGCTCTCGATGCCCACGACCCAAGGACAATCGTCGGTGCGCTGGCTGTCGAACATGCCAGCCTCGATCGTCGCACCTGTGCATGCCAGCGGGACCAATGTCACGGCGATGTGCGGTTGTTCGATCGCCAATGCGAGCGATGTGCGCACCTGATAACTGTATAGCGAGCGATGGCATCCGGGGCTCATCCAGCGCGCACCATGGCGCGCCCAGTCGCTCGCTGACGTGGCGCTTGACGGTCCGTTTTCGCAGGAGCGATCACCGGTATAGCCGGCGCGGCTTGGCCGGAAATACTGGCTGCCGCCGCCGCGCAGAAACCGTTTGAAGCAAAAACCACCTTCGAGCTGGACTGCCTTGTCGGGGTTGCCTTCGCCTGCCGCGATGGAATCGCCGAGGCCGGCGATGAGCAGGTCGCGCACCGCGATCTCGGTGACGACACGCTGCGCCGTGCCGTCGCCGAGCGGGATATCGACAGTCGCGACGGTCGTGGGGCCGTAGCGCACGCGGAGCCTGACCTCTTGCTCGCAAGGCGCGTTCATCTGCTTGAGCGGACCGGCGCGGTCGTCGAATGTCCAGACGCAGATCGCGCCGGGCGGAGAAGGGCCGGAGAGCGCAACTCCAATCGGATGATCGCGCGGCGACAGGTAATTCTCACGTTCGCCGTCGCGCTCGCACGTTTCCATGAGATTGCCGGAAGCATCGACGCATAAATTGGCGACGATATCCTTGGCCCAACCGAGCCCTCCGCTATCGCGCTCGAGCCGCTGCTCGGCGGCGAGAATTCCGTCGCCGCGGCTCGCCGCTGCCATGCGCAGGAAATCGGCCTCATTGCGGAACAGCCGGAAGCGGTTCTTCACCTCCCAGACGATCTGAAAGCTGCCGGGCACCGCGGGCTGCTGTGCGATGGCAGCATCAGGGGCTAGCGCTAGGAGTGCGAGGAGGACAATGGCAAGGCGCATGGGCGTGGCGGGGCCGGACAAAAGACTTTAAGCACCCCCCTTGCGGCGGAAATGTGAGGGAGTGCTGTCCTCCCAGCCAGGACGATGCATCATAGCGAAATTGGCTCTGCTTACACACGACGATCCCGACGGCGTCGAATGCCGCATCGGATATCGCCAAGGGGAGCTTTATTCGCCGCCGGTGCCGGTGACGCGCATGGCGTCGGTTGCTGCTTTGGCGATCTCGGCTGGCATCGCGTAAGCATCCTTCAAAATCTGCGCCACGGTCGTGCCGGGAACCTCCTCGATCTCCAGATGATCCTTCTTGGCTTCGGCGATGAAGTCCGGATCGTCCATGGTGGCGTGAAAGGCGGCGCGCAACGCGCTGACCCGTTCGGCGGGCACGCCAAACGGCGCGAGGATCGGCCGATCCATTTGCAGTGGCGCGAGGACAAGCTGGAGGATTTTTCTCGTGCGTTCGTCTTTGGCGAACTCCATGATCGCCGGGACGTTGGGGAACAGCGAATTGCGTTCCGCGGCGATCTGAATCGGCACATTGACTTTCTTTTGCGGGAACCAGTCGGGACGGGTCGAACTGATCGAAGAGATCAGTCCGCCGCAGCGGCCCTGAACCTCGCCGCGCT
Source organism: uncultured Alphaproteobacteria bacterium (assembly GCA_963759705.1). Lineage (GTDB taxonomy): Bacteria > Pseudomonadota > Alphaproteobacteria > Rhizobiales > Xanthobacteraceae > BOG-931. Next base: position 66,962 of record CAVXAK010000014.1, on the reverse strand, counting down.
CCATCGCGAGATAAATGTCATTGCCGCCCTTGTAGCCGGAAATGACTTTGATCTTTGTTCCAAACAGCTCGTTGAGCATGTTCGGCATCGTTTCCATTTGCGAGCCGGCGCCGGTTCCGCCGACCACGAATGGTTTTTCCAGTAGATCCTGCCAGGTTGCGATGCCGGATGTGTGCCATGCGACGCAAATTCCGGTCGAAGCGTCGATGCTGCCGATCCAGTTCATGTCGCGCGGATCGAAGCTTGCGGCCTTGATACCGTACAGCGGGGCCAACGGAACGCTCGAATGCACAAGCCCCAACGTCGTCCCATCTTTGGGCGCGACCGAAGCGAGGTAAAGCATGGCCCGGATGCCGCCGCCGCCAGGCATGTTTTGAATAACAATATTGGGATGACCCGGAATGTGGCGGCTGAAATAGGGAGCAAACGCATCCGCGTAGCTCGAATATCCGCCGCCTGCGCCTGCGCTCAAGATCCAGGATATCGAGCGGCCGCGATAGAAGTCGGCGACGGGGTCGGCGTGCGCGGCAGCGCCGACCCAAAGCATGAAACCGAGCGTGATGAGCTTCCGGCGCATCGTTATGTCACCTCGCCCGCGCGGTTCGCGCGAGTTTTAGTCGGCAGCCACATCGATCAAGATGCCGTCACAATCGGCCATCTGGTGCTGGCCGAGCGGGCATGAACGGCGGAACAATTCGAGAAGCTTCATGCCTTCCGCGCCGGCGCCGAGAGGTGCGGGTGCGAGAAGCGGATTGTCACCGGCGATGCGATCGACATCCTCCTTCAGCTTTTCGACGCTTTCGACCTTGAAGCCGATATGGTCCATGCCGGCGGTGACGATGCCGGTGCCCTCATAGTCGGTGATGTCCCAGGGCATGATGACGAGCGTCATGTGGCCATCCGTCAGATAATGGTTGCGGTCGCCCGCCGCCTTGTTGGCCGGAGCCAGTTCGAACACGCTGCGATAGAATTCGGCCATCTCGTCGGGCCGCATCGTGCGCAGTGCTACATGACTGATGTGGCGCGGGTTGACCTTGCCGTTGCCTTCCTGATCGCGATAGACCGACGTCCGATTCGACATGTTCTTCTGTGACAGGTCGAACATGTTGCCGTCCGGATCGTGCGTGGAAATTCCCGCGAATGGCCGGTTCGAGGGGCGCTTCAGCCACTTCACGCTCGGATAATTCTTGCGCAGGCGGTCGAACGCCGTTTCGATATCCTCGACCTCGATGCCGAAATGGTCGAGACCGGCGGCACGCCCGGCCTTTTTCGGATTGATATTGAGGCCAACGTAGCCGTCGCCCACGGTGATCGCGCGGCCCGGTCGCGTCGAATCCGATGTGCGCATGCCGAACACCGCCTGATAAAACAGGGCACATTTGGCGTAGTGCTCGCTGACCATGGCGACGTGATTGATCTTGGAAAACATTTTGGCCTCCCATTTGCCTTTCAAGGCTTCGCGCGTTGGACCGGGCCCGGAACCCGTCGACGGCATGCCACGTTTCAACTAAACCGTAAGACTGTCGCGGTCAGATTGAACCTTCCCGCCCTTTGTCGCAAGGCGTTGGGATGCGGAGTTGTTCATCATGGCGGATTTATCGATTAGCACACGATGCTGTGTCGTCGGCGGCGGACCCGCCGGGATGATGCTGGGCTTTCTTCTGGCGCGGGCCGGGGTCGAGGTGGCGGTACTGGAGAAGCACGCCGACTTTCTGCGCGACTTTCGTGGCGATACCGTTCATCCCTCGACGCTTGAGCTCATGTACGAGCTCGGCCTGCTCGACGAATTCCTCAAGCAACCGCATCAGAAGATTGAACGGCTGGGCGCTCAGATCGGAGGCGCGCGCATCCAGATCGGGGATTTCACCCATCTGCCGACGCATTGCAAATACATCGCGCTGATGCCGCAATGGGATTTTCTGAATTTTCTCGCGGCGCAAGGCAAGCGTTACAAGACATTTGACCTGCACATGAAGACCGAAGCGACCGGCCTGATCGAGGAGGGCGGCCGCGTTGTCGGGCTCCGCGCCAACACCCCGGATGGCACGCTCACCATCCGCGCCGACCTTGTCGTCGGCTGCGATGGGCGCCACTCGACGGTGCGCGACAGGGCCGGTTTCGTCAGCGAAGATTACGGAGCGCCGATGGACGTGCTGTGGTTTCGCATCACGCGCAAGGACAGCGACGAATCCGACGCCTTCGGCCACATCGAGGCCGGCAAGATGATGGTCATGCTCGACCGCGGTGATTATTGGCAGTGCGCCTACGTCATTCCCAAGGGCGGCATCGACCGCGTCAAGGCGGAGGGCCTCGACGCGTTCCGCGAGCGCGTCGTGTGGATGTCGCCGTTTCTCGCTGATCGCGTCGGAGAATTGAAGAGTTGGGATGACGTCAAGCTTCTCAGCGTCACGGTCGACCGATTGCGGAAGTGGTGGCGGCCTGGTCTTATTTGCATCGGCGACGCCGCGCATGCGATGTCGCCGATCGGCGGCGTCGGCATCAACATCGCCGTGCAGGATGCGGTCGCTGCCGCCAACCGGCTCGCGGCCCCGCTCAAGAAGCGCATCGTGACGGACGACGATCTTCACGCCATTGAGGAACGGCGCACCCCGCCGGTGCGCTTCACGCAGTGGCTGCAGCTCAACATCCAGAAGCGCGTGGTCAGCCGCGTGCTGGCAAGCGAGCGACGGCCGAAGCCGCCGCTGTTGGTCAAGTTGCTCGAGGTGTTCCCGATCTTGCAGCGCTTACCGGCGCGGCTGGTCGGCCTCGGCATCCGGCCCGAGCATGTGCATACGCCGGACGCCTTTGCGTCGTCGGCGGAACAGGCGGCTCGTCGCGCTGCCTGAAACCAGCCTTTACCTGCGCTGCAATTCGGCTGCCGCCCGCGCCAGGATTTCAACGAGGTGCGCCTCGGCCTCGGCATCACCCTCGAGACGCTTGCCGACCGTTTCGCGCACGTGATCCAAAGCGGCCTCGACAAGCGGCGGCAGATTATGGCGCCGGTCACGCTCGCCGCGCACAGTGCGGCGCCAGCGGTTCACCCGTTCGCCGAGCGCCGTCAGTCGATCAAGCACTACATTCACAAGCTCGCGATTGGCGTCGAGGTAAGCGCGGCCCTCGTCGGTGATCGTGTAGAGCTTCTTGCTGCCTTCGGTTGAGGCGGTGACGTAGCCCGCTTCCTCCAGATAGGTGAGCGTCGGATAGACGATGCCGGGGCTCGGGCTGTACCAATCGGCGGTCTTTTCCTCGACGAGTTTGATGATCTCGTAGCCGTGGCGTGGCGCCTCGGCGATGAAGGAAAGCGCGACGAGCCGCAAGTCGCCCTGCACCAGCATGCGCCGTGCGCGCATCAGATCGTCGGCATCTCTTCCGTCCATTCCTGGACCGCCCATGCCGTGGCGGCCACCGAAACCGAACCCGCCGAAGTGGCGGCGATGGCGGCCCGCCGCCCACCTGCCACCATGAGATTCGCCTCGAGATTCGCAGTGTCCATGCATATTTCTGTTCTCCATTGATAGAAAGATATATCTTTCGATAGCTCTTTAGATAGCGCTCCTTACGATGTAGCACAAGATATATCTTTCAAAAATCGATCCGGTCGTGTTGACGTCGATATTTGCCTCAGTATATTCGTATGCGAATAAATCTTGGCAGAGCCATGTCTGCAAGATCGCACCCGTCAAATCCCCTGGCGCTCGCTGTTCTCGCGCTGTTGTTCGAACGGCCGATGCATCCCTACGAAATGGGATTGATCCTCAAGCAGCGGCACAAAGAGGAGAGCATCAAGTTTCGCTACGGCTCGCTCTACACGGTGATCGATCTGTTGCTCCGGCGCGGTTTCATTCTCGCGCGGATGCCGGAACGGGAAGGGCGACGGCCCGAACGCACAGTCTACGAGATCACGCCGGCCGGCTGCGATGAGCTACGGACCTGGATGGCGGATCTGATCGCCGAACCGATCAAGGAATATCCGCAGTTCGAAGCCGCACTGTGTCTGCTGCCGGTTTTGCCGCCGGATGAGGCGCTCGCATTGCTACGCCGGAGGTTGAAACTGGTTGAAGGCAGCGCCGCGGTGCTCGCAGACCAGATTCAGGACGTCGGCCTTCAAAACTTTCCTCCGCTCTTTCTGGTCGAGACCGAATACCGGCTCGCGCTCATCAAGGCGGAGCAACATTTTGTGGCGGACTTGATCCGCCGGATTGAGAGCGGCTGGGGCCCAATCGAACTCTGGCGCGGCATTCACGAGGATCGCGAAGCCACCCTGGCAAAGCTTTACAGCAGGTTTGGAGGCGCGCCCATGAGCTGAAACAGAACTGAAAAAGCAGCCCCGGACGATGCTGGAACATCGCCGGGGCCTCGAACCGAAGACCGAACGCGCGGAGCGCGCTGGCCTCTGGCACGCACGTCCAACCTACCAGCCGAAACTCCGCGAGAACAGCCGCGTCGCACGCGCGACGGGACTAACCCTGCTTGTTTGAACGGAGACCATCATGTCCAACGAAAACAATCACGATGCGGAAGCTTGGAAATATGCGCAGCAAGCGATGACCTGGTACGGCTGGGGATCGCCGGTGGGTATCGGCCTATTCATCGTTGCCATCGGAGCCTTCGTGGCATTGCTGCATGTCGCGGGGGTGATCCAATGACCGCGCATCCGAGCCAGCAATCGATCATCGATGCAACGCCGGCCCGACTTCACGTCGTGATCATCGGCGGCGGAATCGGCGGACTCACGTTGGCGCAGGGCCTGAAGAAGTCCGGCGTCAGTGTTGCAGTCTACGAACGCGACCGCACTCGTACCAATCGCGTGCAAGGCTATCGCGTTCACATCAATCCGGCCGGCAGTCTTGCACTCCACGAATGCCTGCCGCCGCGCTTGTTTGAAGCGTTCATGCGGACCTGCGGCAAGCCTTCGGGCGCTATTCGCTTCGTGACCGAGCAGATGAAGCCCTTGCTGGCGCTGAGCTTCGCAAATTCCCGTGGGCAGCTTGCCGGCGATGAGGTGGCGAAGCATCGCTCGGTGAGCCGCATTACGCTGCGGCAGGTGCTGCTCTCCGGGCTCGATGAAGTGGTGCATTTTGGCAAGACTTTCGTGCGCTACGAGGATGGACCCGCCGGCCGCATCGTCGCGCATTTCGAGGATGGCACGTCTGCTGAAGGCGACGTACTGATCGCGGCCGACGGTGGCGGCTCGCGCGTGCGGCGGCAATATCTTCCGCACGCGCAACGCATCGACACAGGCATTGTCGGAATCGCCGGCAAAGTCTTTCTGGATGAGGAAATCGGCGGCAAATCTCGCCGGCGCTGCAGAACAGTCTCACGCTTGTTGCCGGCAAGGGCGGCTACAGTCTCTTCGTGGCGCCGCAGGAGATCGACGGCGTCGCCCGCAACGGCTTCGGCGGCAACGATGAATCCGTCAAAGCTGGCGGCCACTTCGACAACACGCGCAGTTATCTGATGTGGGCTTTCGGCGCGCGGCGCGAAAAACTTGGCCTCGGCAGCAACGCGGAACAGATCACGGGTGAACCCTTGCGGGCCACGGTGCTGCGCGCGATGGCGCTGCGATCGTGGGATGAGAGCTTTCAAAAGCTGGTGCGTCTTTCCGACATCGATACCATCAATGCGATCGCGATTCGCACGTCGGTCCCGATCTCATCGTGGCCGACACGGCGCATCACGCTCCTTGGCGATGCCATTCACGCCATGACGCCCTATCAGGGCATCGGCGCCAATGTCGCGCTCAAGGACGCCTTGCGACTCTGTCGGGCGTTGATTGCGGCCGATCGTGGCGAGCGTCCGGTGATCGAGGCGATCCGTGACTATGAGGCCGAGATGGTGGTCTACGGCTTTCGAGCGGTGCGCCGTTCGCTGCATGCGATGCATCAGTCCATCACCGACAATCCCTTGCGGCTGATGATATCCCGCGCCGTGCTGCGATTGATCGATCGGGTTGCGCCGCTCAAGCACTGGATGACCAGACGGGTCGGTAACGATTGATGTCCGCTTCGCCCACTGCCATCCGCCGATCCGGCATGGCAGTGCGGCTCAGCGCGAACGCCACAATCTCGACCACAGGCGCCGGCGTCTCCGCGCCGCATGCGCCTTTGGCGCGATTTCGCGATGCATGAAGGCAGCGCGCGCTTCGAATTCGGCGAGCCGTGTACTGCGCAGCGACTTCGGCGCCTTGCGCATGATCCTCTCGATCCGCCGCCACAGGATCATCGCGTGAACCGGCGCGTCCAGCGCCGCCTGCCGGGCGATGGCCTCATCATAGCCGAAGAGCTTCTCGCCAAGCTCGGACCACGCCTCATAGGTCGCGGTCTTCGGGTCGCCGAACGACACCGGCTCGATCGCCAGAGGCGCAAGCGGCTCGATCGCGTTGGCCCATCGGAAGCGCCGGATGTGCCAGGCCGATTTGAAGGCGACGAGGTGGAGCCATTCATGCAGCAGCGTGAGGCCGATCGTATGTCCGAAGCGGCGATCCGGCATATAGAGCACGATGATGCCGGTACTGGTCGCGTTGCCGAGCAAAAACACATTCTGTCCGGTGACCTTGCGGACCCACGGATCGAGGAAAGACGGCACGTCGCTCAGATGCAGCCGTCGGACGAGACGCGGATCGGGAAGTTCGCGCAGCAGCGCGAGCGCGCCGGCGGCGTCGATGCGCTCGTAATCCGCAGGTTCGGTCGGAATCTCGATCCGCGTGTTGCAGGCTGCGACGCGATAGACGTGCACCAGCCCCGTCCGTGCCACGGCGCCCTCGCGCAAGTAGGTTTTAAGGTTGGGATAGCGCCAGGCATCGCGCGGGGCGCCAAAGACCGTGATCTCGCGGCAGTTGACGCGCGAGAATCCGTCGGGAACCGGCAGACCGGGCGGCGCCGCGCGGCCACCGATCTTGCCGCCGATTTTGCCGCCGACCCGCGGCATGTTGCGGTTGAGGAACTTTTGGACCAGCAGGACGGCAAAGAACACGGCGAGCAGTAGCCGAGGCACAACTTCGAGAAACTGAGTCGCGCCGTCGCTCATCGCCGGATTTCAGTCCCGTCACTCATTGCGGCGTTCGCGTCGGCGGCAGCGGGCGCTTGACGGCACAATGCCGAGGGCGAATGCTGAGGCATGTTCGTCTCCTTTTTCCACGAGCTCAAAGCGGCCGGTCTGCCGGTGACGCTGCGCGAGTATCTCACGCTGATCGAGGCCATGGAGCAGAACCTGGCCGATCGGCGGTCGAGTCCTTTTATTACCTGTCGCGCGCCGCCTCTGGTGAAGGACGAACGCAATCTCGACGCGTTCGATCGCGTCTTCGGCCATGTGTTCAAGGGCCTCGAAAGCATCGAGCAGGCGCTCACCGCGGAAATCCCGATCGAGTGGCTGAAGAAACTCACCGAAAAGCACCTCACGCAAGAGGAAAAGAAACTCATCGAGGCGATGGGCGGCCTCGACAAGCTGCTGGAGACGCTGCGCCAGCGCCTCGCCGAACAGAAGGGCCGTCATCAGGGCGGCAAGAAATGGATCGGCACCGGCGGCACCTCGCCGTTCGGCGCCTACGGCTACAATCCCGAAGGCGTACGCATCGGCCAGGACGCAAACCGCAATTTTCGCGCCGTGAAGGTGTGGGACAAGCGCGAGTTCAAGGATCTCGCCGGCGACGTCGAGCTTGGCACGCGCAACATCAAGCTCGCGCTGCGCCGGCTGCGCAAGTTCGCGCGGACCGGCGCGCCCGACGAACTCGATCTCGACGGCACCATCAAGGGCACGGCGCACAAGGGCTATCTCGACATCATGATGCGGCCGGAGCGGCACAATACCATCAAGGTGCTGCTGTTCTTCGACATCGGCGGCTCGATGGATTGGCACGTCAAGACGACCGAGGAATTGTTCTCGGCGGCCAAGACCGAGTTCAAGCACATGGTGCATCTCTACTTCCACAACTGTCTCTATGAGAAAGTGTGGAAGGAGAACCGGCGGCGCTGGACCGAAACGACGCCGACCTTCGACGTGCTGCATACCTATCCGCGCGACTATAAGGTGATCTTCGTCGGCGACGCGTCGATGTCGCCTTATGAGATCGTCTCGCCCGGCGGTTCGGTCGAGCATTTCAACGAGGAGGCAGGTCAGGTGTGGATGCAGCGCGTGCTCGCCACCTATCCATCCTGCGTCTGGCTCAATCCCATACCCGAGCGCGAATGGGAAACCACGGCGTCGATCCGCCTGATGCGCCAGCTCATGGGCGGGCGAATGTATCCCTTGACGCTGGAGGGTTTGGATCACGCGATGCGGGAACTGGGGAGGTAACTAAATTAAGTCGCGCCCTACACCGGGATTGGCAGGTCTTCCGTGTAATAAGTAGATGGGTAAATCGGACAGCCATCATGACGTTTGATCTAAGCTGGTACGGCATTGCCACCCTCCTTGTGATTGGGCTGGCAATTGTTTTAGCGGCGGTAAGGCTCTCCAATCGGATCCGCACAACTTACCCTGATCTGCACGACAAGATAGGACGGCCTTCGCTTGAGCCTCGCTCGATGAAGGAACGGTGGAGTTTTTTCCGCTTCATCATGCAGAGAGATTACAATCGGCTTGGCGACGTACAGATAAGATTGCTTGGTGATTTGATTTTTTTTGGTAATTTAATTTGTTGTGGACTAATCCTGTTTGGAACTCGTGTTCATTTCCAATAGTGTCTGCGAGTTGTCAGTTCATTGGCGGACATCCTCTATGCGCTGACGTTGGAGGGCCTCGACCCGGCGATGCGGGAGCCGGGGAGGTAGTGAATTTCCACGATGTCTTGCGAAAATGCGACCTTACATTTGCCGCATGCCGGAGCACGCCACTTCGCCCTCAACGCACCCATTCGTCGCGAGGTTGACTACGCCGCCTTTGTCCTCGGCTTGATCGCTTTCAGCTTGTCCCCGATTTGACGGCGCCGCGCCATCAAATCGTGGTCAGTCTGCAACTGCAGAAAAAATCCGTCGCTCATGCCAAAGTAGCGCGCGAGCCGCAGGTCGGTATCTGCGGTGACGGCGCGCTTGCCGAGCACGATCTCGTTGATGCGGCGTGGCGGCACGCCGATGGCGCGGGCGAGCGCGGTCTGCGACAGCGCCATCGGCTTGAGAAACTCTTCCAGCAAAATTTCGCCCGCATGCGGGTTGGACAGACGTTCAGCCGTGGTAATCGACGATTGCGACATTGTCTGCGCCTCCTTCGGTCCAGCGAAAGCAAATGGGGATCAAGCACGCTTTCTTTTTCGGCAGGCGATCCGGGCAAGGGGGTGTTGCATAAGTGCATCTTCCGAATCGCGGAGGCGGCTCTATATTGGGGCCATTGTTAACAACCGAAAGGAGGTGATCCAGTGTCTCATTGTCTATCGCCGCGGTCGCCGGCATCCGTGAACTGGATCCTCGCCTCTGCCGAGGTCCTTGCCTAGGTGGTCTAATCCGCCACCGGGCTCACGCGCGTAAGGCAGACGATCGCCTACGCGACCGGGCCACGGCCTGACAATGGAAGGGCTGTCCGCAAGGGCGGCCCTTCTTTGTCTTTGCTGGGGTACAACGCCGCGTCGAAGACGCGCGTAACCGCGCTTATGGGCGCGTCGAAGACCCGCGCAAGCGCACTTATGGCGCCGCGCCACAGCAGGGAAACCGGCTTATCTTAGGGAGAGCCAAGGAGGCGCCCATGCCAGCGGAAAGATTCGATTTTCACAACGCCCAGGGCCAACAGCTTGCGGCGCTGCTCGATAAGCCGGATGGCCCGACGCGCGCGGTCGCGCTGTTTGCGCATTGCTTCACCTGCGGCAAGAGCAACCGGGCGGCGCGTCACATCGCCGAGGGCTTGAAACTCCACGGCATCGCGGTGCTGCGCTTCGATTTCACCGGGCTCGGCGCCAGCGAAGGCGAATTTGCCAACACGACCTTCTCCTCGAATGTCGACGACCTGGTGGCGGCTGCCGATCACCTGCGGAGCACACTTTCACCGCCCGCGATCCTGATCGGCCACAGTCTCGGCGGCGCAGCGGTGCTCGCTGCCGCACACCGTATCGCTGAGGCACGCGCCGTGGTGACGATTGCCGCGCCGAGCGATCCGGCGCACGTCGCCGGGCTGTTCGGTGATCGCGTCGCCGACATTCATGCCCAGGGCGAGGTCGAAGTGTCGCTTGCCGGGCGGCCGTTCCGCATTCGCCGGGCCTTCCTGGAAGATGTTGGCAAGCAGCGGCTCACCGAACACATTGCGAGGCTGCGCAAAGCGCTTCTTGTTTTCCACTCGCCGACCGATGACACGGTCGGTATCGACAGCGCCAGCCACATCTTCACGTCGGCCAAACATCCCAAGAGCTTCATCTCGCTTGCCGGCGCCGATCATCTGCTCAGCCGCTCCGGTGACGCAGCTTATGTGGCGCGCGTGATCGCGGCTTGGGCCGAGCGCTACCTCGACATGGCGGCCGATATACAGCCTGCCGAAACCATGCCGGGCACCGTTCTCGTGCGTGAAACGCGGCGCGGCCAGTTCCAACAGGAGGTCATCTCTGGTGCCCACCATTTTCTCGCCGACGAACCGGTGAAGGCCGGCGGCCTCGACAGCGGTCCGGGCCCCTATGATCTGTTGCTGGCATCGCTTGGCGCCTGTACGGCGATGACGTTGCGGCTTTATGCCGATCGCAAGCAGCTTCCGCTCAAGCGAGTGCAGGTCCGCCTGCGGCACGAAAAGATTCACGCCACTGATTGTGCTGAATGTGAAACCAAGGAGGGCATGATCGATCGCATCGAGCGCGCGATTACGCTCGAAGGCGATCTCGACGCCGACCAGCGCGCCCGGCTGATGGAAATCGCCGACAAGTGTCCGGTGCACCGCACGCTGAAATCGGAGGTCGATATTCGCACGGTGGAGAAGGCCCTCTAAGCTATTCCAGATACTTCGACTTGCCGGTCTTGATCAGCTCGTAAAGCGATCGGATATCGTGTTCGCGCACGCGATAGTTTCGATAGTCCTTGTATTGCGGGAACAGCAGCGTCTTCGCCGCGTCGTCCTCGCTCATGCCTTTGGCGATCGCATCCTTGACGCCGGCATATTCGTCGGAGAGAAATTTTGCCATCTCGGCGACGTCGGCGCGGGTGGCCACGTCGCCATGGGCCGGCAACACCTTGTCGACGTCGTCCATGGCGGCGACTTTGTTCAAGAGCGCGATCCAGCTCTCGACCGAAGGCGTGAATGCCGTATTCGCCCAGCTGCGTTGAGCAAACGCGCCCGGCGTGTAGATCGCGCGATCGTGCGGAAACAACACGAATGTATCACCCGGATTTTGTCCCGGGCCGAGATAGAAGACGCGAATGTCCTTGCCGCCGAGGCGGATAGTGATTTCGCTGTCGAAGGTCACGTCCGGCAGCACAAGCTTGACCTCTTTGGGATCGTAATTGCGGCTCTCGAAGAACTTGCCGCGGCGGGCGATTTCCTTGCTGAACGTTTTCTCCATCAACGCGGCAGTCTCGCGCTGCGCCACGATGGTCGCCCCGATCGCCTTGAAGGCCGGGTTGCCGAGGTGATGGTCGCCGTGAAAATGGGTGTTGATGACCCACTTGATCGGCTTGTCGGTGATCTTGCGGATACGGTCGATGAGGTCCTGGCCGTCGCGCGGATGCTGCCGGGTATCCACCACCAGCACGCCCTCGTCGGTAACGAGGAAACCGGCATTGGACGAGTCGTAGTCGAACAGAAAATAAAGATCGGGCGCGACTTGCTCCTGCACAACCGGCCGCGGGTTCTTGGGATTGATCATCTCCTGCGCTGATGCCGGTGCGGCTGGAAGAACGAGAATTGCCGCAGCAGCGAGCGCCGGCAGGACTGCGCCGGCTCGGCGGCACGAAAGGTTATGGATCGCCATCATGTCGGCGTTCATCACGTCTTCCTCCCGGTGGCGGATTGGTGGCGCCGCCCAGCCTCAGTATTTCACGGCAAATGCCGCGATACAATTTTGCAAGCCGAACCAGGCGCGATGAGGATCTTCCTCGGTGGCTGGCGAAGTCAGGGCCGGTCGGCTATTGAGGTGCAACAAAAATTCAGGAGGCAACGAGTGCGATGACGAAACGCGATGCGCTTCTGTTCGCGGCCGCGACCTTGGCGAGTGCACCGGCGGATTTCGCCACGTTCATCGCCGCCCAACATCAAAAATGGGTCGAAATCAGTGGCGCGGCCCACATCAAGATCGACTGAAAACAAGTTCGACCAAATTCGGCTTTCAGCATGTCCAATTCCAGTCATCCCACGGCGCCGGGGCGGCAAGTCCCTGTTCTCATCGTTGGCGGCGGGCCGGTCGGCCTGGCACTGGCCGCCGAACTCGGCTGGCGCGGGGTCCATTGTGAACTCGTGGAAAGGACCGACGGTACGATCTCGACGCCCAAGATGAACGAGGTCAACGTCCGCACGATGGAGTTCTGCAGGCGGTGGGGAATTGCCGACGCGGTCCGCAATTGTCCTTTCCCCGCGGATTATTCGCTCGACGTGGCCTTCGTCACCAGCCTGAGCGGCCATGAACTGGCGCGCATGCGGCGCTTGCCGCGGGCGCTGCAAAAGGTCGAAGGCTACAGTCCGGAACGGCTGCAGATTTGCTCGCAATTGTGGTTCGATCCGATCTTGCGGTCTTTCGCGCAAAAGCAGCCGACCGTCACCTTGCGGCATCGAACATCGCTCGAGACATTCGAGGCCACCGATGAAGGCGTGACCGCCGAGTTGTGCGATCTCGCAACCGGTCGGCGCGAAACAGTTCACGCGCAATACCTTGTCGGCTGCGACGGCGCCACCAGCGCGATTTGCGACGCCATGGGAATCGGATTGAACGGCGAGGGCATTCTCGGCCATCCCGTGCATCTGTTCTTTCGCGCGCCGGACTTGCTGGCGCGCTGCGGCCGGGAAGCGGGCGTGTTCTTTCTGGCAATCGACCGCGATGGGCTGTGGGCCAACATTCGCGTGATCGATCCGGCCTACGGTTTGTGGCGCCTGATGGTGCTCGATACCGACGGTAAACAAACGCCCGACAGCATCGATCGCGCCGCGTTGCTGCAGCGGGCCGTGGGCCGGCCGATCGATGTGGAGTGGAAGGGCGTCAGCATCTGGACGCGCCGTAGCGTCGTCGCCGACCGCTATTCTCAGGGGCGCGTCTTTCTCGCCGGCGACGCGGTGCATCAGCTCTCACCTACCGGCGCGCTCGGCATGAATACCGGCATCGGCGACGCGGTGGATCTCGGCTGGAAGCTTGCCGCGGCACTGGCAGGGTGGGGCGGTTCGAAACTGTTGGCATCTTACGACAACGAACGGCGGCCGATCGGTCTGCGCAACGTGAGCATGGCGGCCGAGTTTTATCTCGCGCACGGCGAATTCGCCGGCGGGATGGCGGCGATCGAAGACGATTCCGAAAGCGGGCGGCAGCTGCGGCATCGCCTCGGGGAAAGCCTGACCCGCGACGTCGGCCGCATGTTTCGGACTGCCGGGCTGCAACTCGGATATCGCTACGGCTCTTCCCCGATCTGCGTTTCCGATGGCACGGCGCCGCCGCCCGACGATCCGGAGACGTTTGTTCCCTCGGCGCGTCCGGGCAGTCGCGCGCCGCATGCGTGGTTTCGCGACGGCCGCTCGACGCTCGACCTTTTCGGCCGAGGTTTTGTGCTCATGTGCTTTGACGGCGCCGACACGGCGATGCTCGAGCGAGCCGCTACGGCACGCGGAGTTCCGCTGTCCATCGTTGATCTCGACGAGCCGGAGACCATGGCGCTCTATGAGCGACGCATGGTGCTGGTGCGGCCCGACGGCCATGTCGCCTGGCGTGGCGACGTGCTGCCGGCAAACGCCGACGCGTTGATTGATCGCGTACGCGGATCGGCCTGAGCTTGCGCCGTTCGAGGATCAGACGGCTGCTCTTGGGACTTTTCCCCGTGCCGCGGCAATGACTTTCGGAATAGCGGCGTCGTTGCCCGGTGCCATGATGTGGACGCCGGCGACGCCGGAAATGGTGGCGAGTTCCTCGATCAGTTCGACGCAGATACGCACGCCCTCGTGGGCCGGGTCGTCCGCGGTCTCCATCCGTGCGACGAAAGCGTCAGGGATGATGGTGCCGAACAGGTGGCTTTTCATCCATTGCGCCGACTTGGCCGAGCGCAGCGGATTGACCCCGATCAGAATGGCAAGCTCTTTCGTGACGCCGGCCTGTTCGAGCGCGCCGACGTAGCGGCGCACAATGCCGGCATCCATGCAGAACTGGGTCTGCGCAAATTGTGCCCCGGATTTGATCTTGCCGAGCAGTGAACTCGGCTGCCAGCCCGCGGGCGGATCGATCGGCACGTCGGCGGCGCCAAGGAAGAACGCCGCCTTGCCGGCGACTTTGCGGCCGGTCGGCAACGTCCCTTCATCGCGCAGCCGCCGTGCGGTTTCGATCAGCGTCTTCGAATCGATATCGAAGACCGGCTTGGTGTCGGGCTGGTCACCCGCTTTCGGGTCGTCGCCGGTGAGAAGGAGAAGGTTGCGGATGCCGAGGGCTGCGGCCCCCATCATTTCGCTCTGGAGCGCGATGCGGTTCTTGTCGCGGCAGGTGATCTGGAGGATCGGCTCGACCCCGACCTGGAGAAGGATGGCGGACGCCGCAAGGGCGCTCATATGGGCGCGGGCGCCGGCGCCGTCGGTGACGTTCACGGCATCGGCCAGCCCCTTCAATGCCTCAGCCTTCAGCCGGACGTCTCCCGGATCGCAGGACACCGGAGGGGCCAGCTCCGCGGTCATGACGAATTGGCCTTGCCGCAGCCGCTCCTGGAACGTGTGGGCGGCGGTGTGAGCTTGATCGTTCATGATGATTTCTCTGTGGAGAGCGCGATAGGCCAAGAGCGCTTATATGCTTTGGCGAGCCACTTCAATCGCGGCTTTCCTGGACAGGAAAGCGCTGTCCCATTAGAGAGTTGCACCAAGATGAGCGGCGTCAACGACATTCGGTCGAATTTTCTCGGCTTTTTTCAGCGCGAAGGACATGAGGTGGTGCCGAGCTCGCCGCTCGTGCCGCGCAACGACCCGACGTTGATGTTTACCAACGCCGGCATGGTGCAGTTCAAGAATCTCTTCACCGGCCTTGAAAGACGCCCCTATACGCGAGCGGCCTCCTCCCAGAAGTGCGTCCGCGCCGGCGGCAAGCACAACGACCTCGACAACGTCGGCTATACCGCGCGTCACCACACCTTTTTCGAGATGCTCGGCAACTTCTCGTTCGGCGATTACTTCAAAGAACGCGCGATCGAGCTCGCCTGGACTTTGGTGACCAAGGAATTCGGCGTCCCGGCCGAGAAGCTCACGGTCACGGTCTACATCGACGACGATGAGGCCTTCAATCTCTGGAAGAAGATCAGTGGTTTCCCGGACCGCAAGATCATTCGCATCGCCGGCTCGGATAATTTCTGGGCCATGGGCGATACAGGTCCCTGCGGTCCATGTTCGGAGATCTTCTACGACCACGGCGAGCATATCCCCGGCGGGCCGCCGGGCAGCCCGGACGCCGACGGCGATCGTTTCGTCGAAATCTGGAATCTCGTGTTCATGCAGTACGAGCAGATCGCGGCCGGCGAGCGCGTCGACCTGCCGCGGCCGTCGATCGATACCGGCATGGGGCTCGAGCGCATTGCCGCGGTGCTCCAAGGCACACATGACAATTATAAGATCGACCTGTTCGGGGCGCTCATCGAAGCCGTTGCCGATCTCACCGGCGTCGATCCCGAGGGCGAGCGCAAGGCCTCGCACCGCGTCATTGCCGATCACCTGCGCGCTTCGTCCTTTCTGATCGCCGACGGTGTGCTGCCATCGAACGAGGGCCGCGGCTACGTGCTGCGCCGGATTATGCGCCGCGCCATGCGCCACGCTGAACTCTTGGGCGCAAAGGACCCGCTGATGTGGCGGCTCGTTCCCGTTCTCGTTCGCGAAATGGGGCTCGCCTATCCCGAGTTGCACCGCGCCAACGCGCTGATCACCGAGACGCTCAAGCTCGAGGAGACGCGCTTTCGCGCCACGCTTGTGCGCGGTCTTGCGATCCTGGACGAAGCCAGCAAATCGCTCAAGAAAGGCGATATGTTCGACGGTGTGACCGCGTTCACGCTCTACGACACGTACGGCTTTCCACTCGATCTGACACAAGACGCGCTGAAACCGCGCGGAATTGGCGTCGATATCGCATCGTTTACCGATGCCATGGAACGGCAGCGTGAAAAGGCTCGCGCGTCGTGGGTCGGATCGGGAGAAGCGAAGACAGCCGATTACTGGTTTCCCCTTCGTCAGAAGTTTGGTGCCACGGAATTTCTCGGGTACGAAACTGAAACCAGCGAAGGCATTGTCGAGGAGATTATTCGCGGGGGTCCTCAAGTTGGCGAACTCAAGGCCGGAGAAAGCGGAGAGTTGATTTTCAATCAAACCCCATTCTACGCCGAGTCTGGTGGGCAGGTGAGCGACACAGGCTGGCTGCAGGGCGCGGAAGGGCAGCTAGTCGCGCGGGTTCTAACCGTCCACAAAGAAGCAGGAGACCTTTTTGTTCACAACGTTCATGTGCAACACGGTACGATTAAGGTGGGTAATTCATTCCGTCTTGTAGTCGATCCCGTTCCTCGCGCCGATATTCGGCGGAATCATTCCGCTACGCATCTGTTACACGAGGCGCTCCGCCAAGTACTGGGCGATCACGTCGCGCAGAAAGGTTCGCTAGTCGCGCCCGATCGCCTTCGCTTCGATTTTTCCCATCCAAAGCCTATGACGCAAAACGAAATAGAACGCGTCGAGGATTTGGCCAACGAGCGCGTCTTGGAGAATTCGCGCGTGGAAACCCGCCTGATGGGGATTGAGGACGCACGAGAGTCCGGTGCACGCGCACTCTTTGGCGAAAAGTACGGTGATGAAGTTCGTGTCGTCATTATGGGCGAAGGAGTCGGCAATCAACTAGGTTGGTCGGTTGAATTGTGCGGTGGTACTCACGTGCGACGTACAGGCGACATCGGTCTAATCAGCGTGATTTCGGACGCCGGCGTTTCGGCCGGGGTGCGCCGAATAGAGGCGCTAACTGGGTTTGAGGCGCGGAAAGCCGCGAACCACAAGATTGAGCTCGCAAAGGCTGTGGCCGCCGAGATTAAGGCACCGCTTGAGGAACTGCCGAACCGCGTCGCCGCCCTGCTCGACGAGCGCAAGCGCTTGGAACGCGATCTGTCTGAAGCCAGGAAAAAGCTCGCCATGGGTGGCGGTGCGGGTGGCGGCAAGAGCGATGTCGCCGACGGCGTGCGCGTCGTCGGCGACATCAAGCTCATGGCGCGTGCCGTGGAAGGCATCGACCTCAAGGACCTGCGCAGTCTCGCCGACGAAGGCAAAAAGAAAGTCGGCTCCGGTGTCGTCGCCATTGTCGGCGTCACCGGCGACGGCAAGGCCGGTATCGTCGTCGGCGTTACCAACGATCTGATCGAGCGGTTCAATGCGGTCGATCTTGTGCGCAAGGGCGCGGAAGCACTCGGCGGCAAAGGCGGTGGCGGCCGGCCCGATATGGCGCAAGCCGGCGGACCCGACGCGTCGAAGGCCGATGCTGCGCTTGCCGCGATCGAAGCCGCGCTCGCCCAATAAAACCGGCTCGCATCGAGGATATTGTTGGGACGTGGTTTGATTGTGCGGCGGCTGCGATATTGCTTTGACAACACGAGTTCGATTGGTGCATTGCGCCGCGGTCGATACAATCGCCCGATCGCGAGAGACATCGTCGCCGCAAGAACCGCGACGCAATCTGGAGCGTGCATGGCCCAGGTGCATTTCACGAGCCATCTTCGTTCTCTGGTCGCGGACGGTCCGCTCTCCGTGCCGGGCGACACCGTGGGCGAAGCGCTCACGCATGTGTTGAGCGCACAGCCGCACGTGCGCGGCTATGTCCTCGACGACCGAGGCGCGTTGCGCAAGCACGTCTGTATCTTTGCCGACGGCGAGCGGCTTAACCACGATACGGCGCTTTCGCGTCCGATTGCGGCCAACACCACAATCTATGTGATGCAGGCGCTATCGGGCGGGTAAGCGTTTTCCACGCTTCGAGCAGGGAGTTGATCTGTCATGAGCGATCGTTTGCTGGTGGCAACCCGCAAGGGTCTGTTCACGCTGGAGCGCCGGCGTTCGGGATGGACGGCTAACCCGCCGGCTTTCACCGGCATTCCCGTAACCAACGCTCTGCGCGCCAGTGACGGCGTCGTCTACGCCGCGCTAAAACACGGTCACTTCGGCCCCAAGCTGCATCGCTCCGATGACGACGGCAGCACATGGCGCGAACTCTCCGCTCCGGCCTTTCCCCCCGATGCACAGGGGGCGCCATCCTTGTTCCAGATTTGGACACTCGAATCCGGCGGACGACATCACCTCGACCGCTTGTGGATCGGTGCAATTCCTGCAGGTTTGTTCCGTTCGGATGATCGGGGCGAGAACTGGCAACTCGTTTCCTCGCTTTGGGACGTTCCCGAGCGAGCGCGGTGGTTCGGCGGCGGTTACGACGCTGCCGGAATTCACAGCGTGTTGCCCGACCCGCGCGATCCGAACACCCTTGTTCTCGCGATCTCGTGCGGCGGGGTATGGGACAGCAGCGACGACGGCGCCCATTGGACGTTGCGTGGGGAAGGACTTGTTGCCGCCTATATGCCGCCGGAACAGGCAGACGACCGCGCGATTCAAGATCCCCATCGCGTCGTCCGGTGTGAGCGCGAGCCCGACGTCATGTGGATGCAGCACCACAACGGCGTATTCCGATCGACCGATGCCGGCGCGCACTGGACGCAACTTGCGCCGGCGGTGAATGATTTTGGTTTTGCTGTCGCGGCGCACCCGAACAACGGCGGAACCGCCTGGTTTGTGCCTGCGATCAAAGATGAGGTCCGCATTCCACGCGATGGCGCGTTATGCGTGACGCGGACTCAGGACGGCGGCAAGACATGGCAGGCGCTGCGCGAGGGTCTGCCCCAACGCGACGCCTATGACCTCATTTACCGTCACGGACTCGATGTCGACGAAACCGGCGCGCAGCTCGCCATGGGCTCGACCACAGGTGCACTCTGGACCAGCGATGACGGCGGTGAGTGTTGGGAACTCGTCAATGCGCACCTGCCGCCGATCTACGCCGTGCGGTTCGTCTAGCCATGTGATGCGAAGGCTTGGATTGCTTTGATCGCAAGCGCTTCGTTGCAACGATGGGTCAAATCTCGACGACCATTCCGTCTTCGGCAGTCTCGTAGGGAATTTCGGCACGCCGCGCCAGCATGTCGTCGCTCATGTGGGTCAGCACCAGCCGTTTCGGCTGTATCTGATGAAGGTGCTTTTCGAGCGATCGCAGCGTCATGTGCGTCCTGATCGGCTTATCGCGCGTGTAGGATTCGCAGATGAAGAGATCGGCGTTGCGGCCGATGTCGATGAGCGTCTCGGTCCATTCGGTATCGCCTGAGAAACCGATCACCTTGCCTTCGGCCTCGAAACGGTACCCGAGACAGGGCCCGGCGCGATCGTCATGCACGACATGGTATGGCGTCACCCCGACATGGCCGAGTTCGCTGCGCCTGCCGACATCGAACTCCCTGAGCGTCAGGGGAAATTGCAATTCGAGTCCGTTGGTGCCGGCGAAGCCGGCTTCCATCATTTCCGCAAAGCGCGATTTGAGGCCGGGCGGTCCGGCAATCGTCAATCTGCGCTCGCGTTTGAGAACGTAGTTGGCTTCGAGAATAAAGAATGGCAGACCGGAAAAATGATCGGCGTGGAAATGCGAGATGAATATGACGTCGATGGCGTTGCGGTTGATCGCAAGCTTGTTCATTGAAACGAGGGACGTCGCGCCGCAATCGATGAGGACGTTGAGCTTTTTTCCGACCAGATGGAAGCAAGTGTTGAATCGACCACCGGAGCCAAAGGCGTCGCCACAGCCGACGAATTGCAGGTGCATCGATTGTTCCCCTGGATTGCGAGGCGGCATCGCCTCGCCGTCCGCGGCGTGAGCACGTGGACGCTATTGAGTTCAAGTGTCGCGTCTGGCTACTGAAGAATCCGTGACAGCGATCACAGCGCGATGCCGTCCCATGGGCCATGCGCGGGGCCATGCCGTAGCCCGGAGGCATATCCAACCTACTGACACGGCGATGGTTTTTGCTTATTTACTGTTCTTCCGATAAGATCTCGGTTGGCGGCGAACGGCACAATATATTTCGCTAGCATGGCGCCGATCTCGACGCCATCATCACAACACAAACTGGCGCATGTTTATCTAAGAAGCCTTAAGGGGACGCGCGGGGTGCAGCACGTTGGACCATATCGTTGCGGCGCGGTGGTGGCGTTGTTGATGGCCGCGGCGCTTTCCGGCTGCTCCAAAGCTGATAACGACACTGCGGGCTGGTTCTCACAGCCCGTCGATCTATTCGGACGCAACGCCGGCTATACGTTTTCCGATCTGCAGGAAGCGAGGCAGGATCGGCCGATCACAGCAAGCGATCTCGTTGATGCGAGCGGTGCTTGTCCGGCGCCGGCGGCGCCGCCGCAATCGCAAGCTGCGTCCAATAATCCTGGCGGAGCGCCCGCCGTCGCGCCCGATACATCCTCTTTGCTCGGCGGCGGCGTGGCGCTCGGCATGAGTGAATGCGATGTGGTTTATCGCGCCGGACAACCGTCAGCCGTCCAGCTCGGCAAAAATCCGAATGGCGATCGCACCGCGGTTTTGACGTTCAGGGAAGGTCCGCGGTCGGGCATCTATCGGTTCGAGCGCGGCCGCCTCATGGAAATGGACCGCGTCGAAACGCCGCCCGCGCCCCAGACGGTAAAGAAAAAGCCGGGCAAATCCGCCAAGCCGCCGGTGAAGAACGGCTAGGCCCGAGCGCCGCGCCTCCGACGAAATTCCGTCGGGCTAGTCTAGTAGCAGCGATTAACCCAGCGCCGCACGGCTCCGTACGGAGTGTACATCCAGCGCCGCACCATGCAGCCGCCGTAACCCGGACCATATACGACGGGGGCGCGATAGATGTAGCCGCCGCGCCAGCCATGATATCCCACCCACCACGCGGACGCGCTCGTGGGCGCGAGCGCGGCAGAGCCAATCGTAGCGGTGGCGGCAATGGCAAGCACTGTCTTGCGCAACATTTGAAGTCTCCTTGGTCTTGGATTTGTTCGGGGGCGGTCCCTGTTCCTGTCAGGCTGACTGACTCTCAGGTTCAATGGCGGTGATCGTAATAATTCGCGCCTGAACTCGTCCTGAGGGCGAAATGAATTGCACATTTATCAAGCTGAACACGTTGGTGCGGGTCCATTCACCGAGCATTCATGTGGCAGGAGCACGCGCTTGCCGGAATGACGAGTGAAGGCTATAAGCCGCCGCGGTTCCGCAGCGTATTGGTCATTCGTAAAGGATAATTTGATGGCGATCGAGCGTACCTTTTCCATCATCAAGCCGGATGCGACGGCTCGCAATGTCACGGGTGCCATCAATGCGATGATCGAAAAGGCGGGATTGCGCATCATTGGGCAAAAGCGCATTCGCATGACCCGCGAGCAGGCCGAGACATTTTATGCGGTCCATCGCGCCCGGCCGTTCTTCGGCGAACTTGTCGATTTCATGATCTCGGGACCTGTCGTCGTGCAAGTGCTCGAGGGCGAAAATGCGATCGCCGCCTACCGTGATCTCATGGGAGCGACTGATCCGGCCAAGGCCGAGCCGAACACGATCCGCAAAGTTCTCGCCAAGTCGATCGGCGAGAATTCGGTGCATGGTTCCGATGCCGCCGATACGGCGCAAAAGGAAATCGCGCAATTCTTTGCCGGCAATGAAATCGTTGGCTGATCGCCCGCGCGATCAGACCGGCTCAGTGCAGCGGACCCTATTCCGGCACACGAATGACCCCGTTAGATTGATCGGCGCCCTTGGTCCTTTGGCCACGCGACGGCGATAGATTTGGTGCCAGGTGAGTTCCGTTACACAATATTTGCATCTTTCGTATTGGGGCGAAATTCTCCAAACGAGCTTCGAGCATGTGGGGCACGCGGCGTACTGGGTCGCCGTGCTGCAGATCATATTCATCAACATCCTGCTCTCCGGCGACAATGCCGTCGTCATCGCGATGGCCTGCCGCGGATTGCCTTCGCGACAAAGACTATGGGGCATGGTGATCGGCGCCAGCGTCGCCATTTTCCTGCGGATCGCCTTCGGCGGCGTCATCGCCGAACTGATGTTGCTGCCTTACCTTAAGCTCGTTGGTGGTCTGACGCTGTTTTACATCGCGGCCAGGCTGCTCGTTCCGGATGATCCGGACAGGAGCGAAGTCGAGGCCGTTGCGCATCTTTGGCGCGCCGTATGGATCGTCGTCGTCGCCGACATCATCATGAGCCTCGACAACATCATTGCCGTTGCGGCTGCGGCCCAAGGCGACATTGTTCTGCTCGCGATCGGGTTGATCATCTCGATACCCCTGATCATCGCTGGCGCTACGCTGATCATCCCACTGCTCGATCGCTTTCCGATTTTAGTCTGGGCTGGTTCTGCTCTGCTCGGTTGGATCGCCGGCGACGTTACGGCGACCGATCCGGCCATCCAGACTTATTTGACGGCTGCACTCGGCGCGAAGGTTTCGCACGACGCCGAATTCGCGGCGGCGGGCGCCGGCGCATTTCTCGTCGTTGCGGCGGGTGGACTTTGGCGGCAAGCGCGCAAGTCCAAAGTCCATGTCGAACCGGCTTGAGGTAAGCGTCAATGTGCCTTCCGCCACAACGCTCATCGTTGCTGATCTCGATCTCACGAATCATTTGTCGCTGACATCGCGTGCTCTTCGTGTGCTCTTCATCACACGCGTGATGTGCGCAGCGCTACGCAGCTTGTTGCAGCCATGCTTGCGCCGCATTTATCGGTTTGCCTGATTGTGCAATCGGATTTTGGCCGTTCGGCTGGGGCAGTCTTGGCGACGATCGTTTCGGAACTTTTTCCAAAATCTAGCTTGTGGCGCGGTTGACGGCATCTGCACGGGACATGCAGTTGGCGCGGCGGCGTCTTCGCACACATCGGGACGACTTAGGAGACAGACGATGCAGAAAGGCACCGTCAAGTGGTTTAATCCAACCAAGGGTTACGGGTTCATCAAGCCTTCGAGCGGGGACAAAGATGTTTTCGTCCACATTTCGGCCGTTGAGCGCGCCGGATTGCGCACGCTCAACGAGGGCCAAATGGTCGAGTACGAACTCGTGACCAATCGCGGCAGAACGTCGGCGGAAAATCTCAAGGTTGCGTAACCGGGCTGTGGATTAAATCCGGTTCTTGTAGCCCCCGGCCCAGCGCCGGGGGTTTTGTTTTGGCGTCACGCCTTTAGATCGGTCGCGCACGTGCGGAGATTGGCCTGGCCTTCGGCCACCAGCCGCAAAGCCTGTGGATAAATGCGATGCTCGACCTCCAGCACCCGCCGGGCAAGCGTCTCTTCGGTGTCGCCTTCGACGACAGGCACCCAGTCCTGCACGATGATCGGTCCGGCGTCCATCTCCGGAACGACGAAATGCACGGTCGCGCCGTGCCGATCCACGCCTGATTCGAGCGCACGGCGGTGCGTGTGGAGACCTTTGAACTGCGGCAATAGCGCCGGATGGATGTTGAGCATGCGCCCGCTCCAGCGCGTGACGAACCAGGGCGTCAAAAGCCGCATGAAGCCGGCGAGGCAAACGAGATCGATGCGGCAGGCCTCAAGTTTGGCGTCAAGCGCGCGTTCGAACGCCTCGCGGTCTGTGCCGTATATCTTGTGATCGACGATTGCAGTTTTGATGTTTGCTTGTTCAGCGCGGGCGAGCCCTTGCGCACCCGGCACGTTCGATACGACCAGCACGATTTCAGCGGGATAGTCCGGCGCTTTCGCTGCTTCGATCAACGCCACCAGGTTCGAGCCACGACCCGAGATGAGCACGGCGACGCGCTTTCTGGTCATGCTCGCTACCAGGAGAGATCGAGGCGTCCGCGATACTCGACACCGGCGTCGCCTGTTGCTTTGACGACTTCGCCGAGCCGCACGACCGTTTCGCCGTTTGCCGCGAAGCACTCGCTCGCTGCGTCGGCTGTACGCGGATCGAGCACCGCGATCATGCCAATACCGCAATTGAAGGTGCGCAGCATCTCCATCTCGTCGATATCGCCTTGGGCCGCAAGCCACTTGAACACAGGCCGGACCGGCACGCGATCAAGATCCAAGGCAACCGAAAGATCCTGCGGTAGCACGCGCGGAATATTGTCGGTGAACCCGCCGCCGGTAATGTGGGCGAACGCCTTCACTGCTTTCGTTTCGCGGATCGCCGCGAGGCACGATCGAACATAGAGACGGGTCGGCGTGAGCAGCGCCTCGCCCAAGCTTCGGGATGTCTCGAACGGAGCGGGATCGGCCCATCGCAATCCGCTCGCGGCGGCGATACGGCGTACCAGCGAAAATCCGTTAGAATGCACGCCCGTCGAGGCCAAACCGACGACGACATCGCCTGCGGCGATGTCCGGTCGCGGCAGAACATCCGCGCGCGACACGGCGCCCACCGCAAAGCCCGCGAGGTCATAGTCGCCGTGCTGATAAAGTCCTGGCATTTCAGCGGTCTCGCCGCCGATCAGTGCGCAGCGAGATTCCTTGCAGGCCGCCGATATGCCCGCCACCACCGTCGCTGCGATCGCCGGATCAAGCTTGCTGCAGGCAAAATAGTCGAGGAAGAACAGCGGTTCGGCGCCCTGCACGACGAGGTCGTTGACGGACATTGCGACCAGATCAATGCCGATCGTGTCGTGGCGGGACGTTTCGATCGCGATCTTGACCTTGGTGCCGACACCGTCGGTGGCGGCGACGAGGATGGGATCGGAAAAACCGGCCGCCTTGAGATCGAACAGTCCGCCAAAGCCGCCGATCTCGGCATCAGCACCCGCGCGCGCAGTCCCGCGCACCAAGGGCTTGATCAGTTCCACCAGGCGGTTACCGGCATCAATGTCGACGCCGGCTGCCGCGTAGCGTGCCTTGTCCACGGAGCCACCAAATCGGCAAACAAACCGGAAAGCCGTTCCCTTCCCCGAGTGGGAAGGGTCGCTCGGCGCCTCGTACGTCGAAATGGCCGGGTGCGCAAGCGCGCCGACGCCGCTATATAATGACTTCAACACGGCGCGCGGGAAGTCGGCTGCCACCGGCTTCCACCACTGCCGAATTCGGGTCAGCCCGGGTTGGGCGGGAGGGCGTGGAGGGCGTGCAAAAGCCGGGGCGCGGTTTGAGTATCCCAAATCTTATCACCTTGGGGCGGATCCTATTGGTGCCTGTCGTGGTCTGGGGGATCACGTCGGGAGAGATGCGTGTTGCGTTTCTCGTGTTCCTGGCGGCCGGCATCAGTGATGCCGTCGATGGTTTTCTCGCCAAACGCTTCCATATGGCAAGCGAGCTCGGCGCCTATCTTGATCCGTTGGCCGATAAAGCCCTTATCGTATCGATCTACGTCGCACTCGGTATCGCCGGCGCGTTGCCGATCTCGCTCGTCATCCTCGTTGTCTCCCGCGATATCATGATCATCAGCGGCTTCATGCTGGCGGGAACTCCTGGGCAAACCGATGCCGGTCAAGCCTCTCCCGGTCTCCAAAGCCAACACCGTGGCACAAATCCTTCTCGCAACGATGGTGCTGGCCGAGCGAGGGTTCGGCTTCGATGCTCCAGTGGTCCAGTTGATCGTCATAGGTCTGGTCGCCATCTTGACGTTGCTCTCGATCGCCTTCTATCTCGGCGAGTGGGTGCGCCACATGAACTCGTTCGGCGTTGGTCACTGAACGCAGCGGCTTGAGGGTGCGCATGCTTTTCGAGCGGCACGTCATGTTCTGGATTGCCGCGCTTGCTGTCTTTGTCGGGCTCTTATGGCTGTTAAGCCCCGTCCTGCTGCCTTTCGTCGTCGGCATGGCGCTGGCCTACCTGCTCGATCCATTGGCCAACCGCCTGATCAAGCGCGGGATGAGCCGGTTCGCCGCCGCACTGCTCATTCTGGGCAGCTTTGTGCTGGCATTCGCGCTGCTCATTCTGCTACTCGTGCCGGTGCTGATAAATCAGCTCGCGGCCTTCATCGAACACGCGCCGGGTTACGCGCAGCGCCTGCAGTCTCTCGTGAGCGACCCGCACTATCCGTGGCTGAAGCGCATTATCGGCGACAATCTGGTCGGGGCGAACAAGTCGGTCGGCGATCTGATAAATCAAGCGACGGGATATTTGACTCAATTCCTCGCCTCGCTGTGGACCAAGGGTCAGGCGCTGATTTCGATTTTCTCGCTGTTGGTCATCACGCCGGTCGTGGCGTTCTATCTGATCTGCGACTGGGACCGCATGGTCGGCAATTTCGATCGTTTGATCCCGATACCGCAGCGTGACACGGTGCGAAGTCTGTTCCGCGAGATCGACGCGGCGATCTCCGCCTACGTACGCGGCCAGTCCGGCGTCTGCCTCATTCTCGGATCCTATTATGGCGTCGGCCTGACGCTCTCCGGGTTGAGCTTCGGGCTGCTGATTGGTGTCATATCCGGGCTGATCAGCTTTATTCCTTATGTCGGTTCGTTGACGGCGCTCGTCGTCTCGCTTGGCGTCGCGGTCGCCCAATTTTTCCCGGATTGGACTCGGATACTCATTGTTGCCGGAGTCGTCCTTTTCGGTCAGTTTCTCGAAGGCAACGTGTTGGCGCCGAAACTCGTGGGGGAAAGCGTTGGATTGCACCCGGTGTGGCTCATGTTCGCGCTGCTTGCCTTCGGCTATCTGTTCGGCTTCGTCGGGCTGCTGCTGGCCGTGCCGCTTGCGGCGGCGGCTGGGGTGCTGATCCGCTTCGCGCTGCGGCGTTACCTCGCGAGCACGCTCTACACCGGCGATCGAGCGAGCTAGCGCCATAGATTTAAATCTGAAGTTCGCGCGAACAGTCAGCCGCCTGCGAATTTTGGAATCGGGGACACTCGTCGCCATGCCGTCAACCGCAATGCCCTCTCGTCAACTCGCGCTTGCGCTCGATCATCGCGAAAGTTACGCGCGCGAGGATTTTCTGTCGGGACCATGCAACGAAAGCGCGTTGGCGCTGATCGATTGCTGGCCGGACTGGCCGGCGAGCGCCGTTGCTCTGGTCGGGCCCGAGGGATCCGGCAAAACCCACCTGGCACAGATTTGGTCGGCGGCGGCGGGGGCGCGAGTCATTTCTGCGCACGCGCTTGCCGAGGCCGATCTGCCATCCGCGCTCGCCACCGGCGCATTGGTCATCGAGGATGCTGCGGTGACGACCGACGAACGCGTCCTGTTTCACCTGATCAACCTCGCGCGCGAGGAACGGGCGTTTCTGTTGTTCACGGCGCGGATTGCGCCGTCAGCTTGGTCCGTCACCATTCCGGATGTCGTCTCCCGATTGCGCGCATTGCCGGTCGTGACCCTTCAGACGCCCGACGATGCGATGTTGCGGGCGGTGATCGTGAAGCTCGCGGCAGACCGACAGCTCGCTCTCGAAGAGAGCGTGGTGCGGTATCTGCTGACCCACATCGAACGATCCTTCGCGGCGGCGCGAGCGGCGGTGATCGCGCTTGACAACGAGGCGCTGCGGCAGGGCCGGCCGCCAACTCGTGCGCTGGCTTCGGAAATGTTTCGCGACCCCGGCCAATTCAGCCCCCGCGGTGACTTTCCGTTCACCACTTGACGCAACGTCACCCCGCCGCCTTATCTCAGGGCTACGCCCGTCATTGAATTGTTACCAAGGCTAGCAATCATGGCACTCGAGGAGCCGACAAAGCCCACGGCCGACCACGGCCAAGCGACTGTTCTTGCATTAGAATCCGGACCGGTACGGCGGCCGGAGGAACGCGTGCGACCGGTGGAACTCAGCGCTGGCCTCGAGCCCCGACCGCTTTATTAACCGGGAACTGTCCTGGCTGGATTTCAACCGTCGCGTACTGGAGGAGTCCTCCAATCGCGGATACCCGCTACTGGAACGGCTTAAATTCCTCTCGATTTCGGCGAACAACCTCGATGAATTTTTCATGGTGCGCGTCGCCGGTCTCGGCGCGCAACTCCGCGCCGGCATCGCTACGAAAAGTCCTGAAGGACTGACCCCCGCCGAGCAACTGAGCCGTATCGCCGAAGCCGTATCGCTCCTGGTCAAGGACCAGCAGGCGCAATGGCGCGAATTGCGCACCTTGCTTGGCGAGGCCGGCATCGTGTTGATCGATGGTCCCGATATCACCAAGGCGGAGAAAGCCTGGCTGGAAGATTTTTTTCTCGCCCACGTTTTCCCGCTGTTGACCCCGCTTGCGGTCGATCCGGCGCATCCGTTTCCGTTCATTCCCAATCTGGGATTTTCCATCGCCTTGCAGCTTGCGCGCACCAAGGACGGCAAGGCGATGAACGCGCTGATCCGCATGCCGAACCGCATCGAGCGCTTCGTGCGGCTACCGTCGAGCGGGGAGGGCGGTCAGGTTCGTCTGATTTCGATCGAAGGCGCCACGAGCCTGTTTATAGGCAAGCTTTTTCCCGGCTATGCGGTGAAGGGCGTGGGGGCGTTCCGCGTCATCCGCGACTCGGAAGTGGAAATCCTCGAAGAAGCCGAAGATCTGGTGCGTCTGTTCGAGACTGCGCTCAAGCGCCGCCGCCGCGGTATCGTGATCAGGCTCGACATCGAAGCATTGATGCCGCCGGAATTGCAGCACTTCGTGCAGCGCGCCTTGGGCGCGACCGATGACAGTGTGTTCAAGGTCGACGGCGTGCTTGCGCTTAACGAGATGGCACAACTCGCCAGTCTCAACCGGCCGGATCTCGAGTTCGTGCCGTACGCCCCGCGCTATCCCGACCGCATCCGCGATCATGGTGGCGATTGCTTCGCTGCGATCCGGCAGAAGGATTTCATCATCCACCACCCCTACGAGTCGTTCGACGTGGTGGTGAATTTCCTGCAGCAGGCGGCGCGCGACCCGGGCGTCGTGGCGATCAAGCAAACGCTCTATCGGACCTCGGCGAATTCGCCGATCATCAAGGAACTCGCCGAAGCCGCCGAAGCCGGCAAGTCGGTCACTGCCGTCGTCGAACTCAAGGCGCGTTTCGACGAGGAAGCCAATATCCGTTGGGCGCGCGATCTGGAGCGGGCCGGCGTGCAAGTCGTCTATGGCTTCATTGAGCTCAAGACCCACGCCAAGCTTTCACTCGTGATCCGCCGCGAGGGCGCGTCGCTTGCGTCCTACGTGCATGTGGGCACCGGGAACTATCATCCGGTAACGGCGCGCATTTATACGGATCTGTCGTTTTTTACCTCCGATCCGGTAATTGCACGCGATGTCTCGCGCATCTTCAATTATATCACCGGCTACGCGGAACCTGCCGAACTCGAGCGCATGGCGGTCTCGCCGCTCACTTTGCGCAAGCGCATCATGCAGCATATCGATGAAGAGATCGCCCATGCCAAAGCCGGACGCCCAGCCGCGATCTGGATGAAAATGAACGCGCTGGTCGATCCCGATATTATCGATGCGCTCTATCGCGCTTCGAGCGCCGGCGTTTCGATCGAGCTGGTGGTGCGCGGCATCTGCTGTCTGAGGCCGGGAATTCCAGGACTTTCCGACAACATCCATGTCAAATCGATCGTCGGTCGCTTTCTCGAACACGGCCGCATCTATTGTTTCGGGTCGGGTCACGGGCTGCCGCATCCCAAGGCATCCGTCTATATCTCGTCGGCCGACATGATGCCGCGCAATCTGGATCGCCGCGTTGAGGTTCTTTGTCCGATCCTCAATTCGACGGTGCACGAGCAGGTGCTCGATCAAATCATGGTCGCCAATTTGAAGGACAATGTGCAGAGTTGGCGGCTCCTGCCCGATGGCTTTTCGTCTCGCATCAAACTCACTGCCGGCGAGGAGGCGTTCAACGCCACCACCTACTTCATGACAAATCCAAGTTTGTCGGGGCGCGGAAAATCGCAGAAGGATTCCGTTCCCCGCTTGCGGCATCGCCTGGAACGGATGTGAATCGCGAACAACTCGCGTATACGGTGGGCCACGCATTCAACCCCAGGCCGAGCCAGCAACGCTCGCATGCACAGAGCCGTCGCTTGATGTCGCCTGAATGCGCCATTGGCACTGTTGTCCGTCCAGCTTGATTTTTGAAAGATGACCCGCAGCAAAGTCGACGCACAGGGACGCTTGGACCACGGACCGCCGATTGCCGTCATCGACATCGGCTCGAATTCCGTGCGGCTTGTGGTCTACGAGGGGCTCACGCGCAGCCCGACGCCGTTGTTCAACGAAAAGGCGCTGTGCGGGCTCGGTCGCGAGGTGCAGTCCACCGGACTGCTTGCGGCTGACGCGGTCGATCAAGCCTTGGCCGCTCTCAAGCGCTATCGCGCTCTCTGTCAGACAATGGGTGTAAAACAGATCTGGGCGATTGCCACGGCGGCGTGCCGTGACGCCAAGAATGGCCGCGCCTTCATCGCACTTGCCGAGCGAACCTTGAAGGCGGAGATCGCCATCCTGTCGGGTGGTCGCGAGGCCGAACTCACCGCGCTGGGCGTCATCTCGGGCGTGCATCGGGCCGACGGCGTCGTCGGCGACCTTGGCGGCGGGTCGCTCGAACTGGTCGATGTCCGCGGCACCCGCGCTCGCCATGGCTTGACCCGCCCGCTTGGAGGTCTCGCGCTTGCGGATATCTCGGCGAAATCGCTGAAGAAGGCGGAAAAGTTCGTGAAGAAGACGCTGAACCGTCTCCCGGTGCTGAAGGGGTGCGAGGATCGCAACTTTTACGCCGTCGGCGGTACTTGGCGTTCTTTGGCGCGGCTGCATATGTGGCAGACCGGCTATCCGCTCCATGTGATGCATGGCTACGCGATCCCGGCGGACGATGCGCTGGAGTTTGCCCGTCTGGTGCATCGCGTCGATGTCGAATCGCTCTCCAACATCGAAGTGGTCGCAAACGCCCGGCGACCGCTGCTGCCCTATGCGGCGCTCGTACTCGAATACGCCATCCGGGTCGGCAAGCCGCAGCACGTGGTGTTTTCCGCCCTCGGCGTGCGCGAGGGTTTGCTCTATTCGCTGCTCAAGCAAAAGGAAAAGGAGAAAGACGCACTGATCGAGGCAGCCCGCGAACTCAATCAGTTGCGCTCGCGGTCGCCGCGCCACGGCGAAGAGTTGATTGGTTGGACCGACCGTTTCATGACCACCTCGGGCCTCGAGGAAACCCTCGAAGAGCGGCGATTGCGCCACGCCGCCTGCCTTCTCGCCGACATCGGCTGGCGAGCGCATCCCGATTATCGCGGCGAACAGGCGCTGAACATCATCGCCCACGGCAGCTTTTCGGCGATCGACCATCCAGGTCGTGCCTATCTGGCGCTCGCAGTGTTTTTCCGCCATGTCGGGCTCGTCATGGACGATGAACTTTCGCCACGGCTGCGCGAGCTTGCTTCGACACGTATGCTGGATCGGGCGCGCGTACTTGGAGCGGCGCTGCGGCTCGCCTATGTCATTTCCGCCGCGATGCCGGGCGTCCTGACCAGGACACCGCTTGCCGTGGAACGGCACCGCCTGGCTCTGCACATGCCCGGCGCCCTCTCGGCTCTTGCCGGCGAGCGCATCGTCAATCGGCTCCGCTCGCTCGCCCGACTGGTCGGCCGCGAGCCCATACTGCTGATGAAGTAGCATTCGAGTGCTGCGGCATCGGTGCGCTTCGGCGTGCGATCACCGGCTGACGGCAGTGCGGACTCGGCGCCGCAAAAGTCGTATTCTGCGCCGGCCGACCGCGCGACCTTAAGCATGGCTGCATCAGGGAGAACTCATGCACACGCCCGGACTGATCGTTGCCCCGCTCACCCCCTTTACAGCTGAACTGACTGTCGACGAACCGGCGCTGCAACGGCAGATCGACTACGTCGTTGACGATTGCCGCGCCACCATGGTGGTTGCGGCCGGCGTCGAGACCCAGGAATACACCTATCTCAGCTTTGAGCAGCGCAAGGCGCTGATCCGCCGGACCATCGAATTCGTCGACGGCCGCGTGCCGGTCATGGTCGGCATTTCGCACGCCTCGTTTCGGACTGCGGTCGAACTTGCGAACGACGCGGAAAGGCTCGGGGCGGCAGCCGTGCAAGTGCTGGCGCCGCTGCGGCCGTTCGCGGGGCCGCCGACGCAGGCCGATCTCATTGCCTACTTCGAGGCCATCGGGCGCGAGACCAAGCTGCCGATGACGCTCTATCTCAATCCCGGCCCCGGCGCTGACGTGTCCATTGCCGACACAATTGCGCTCGCGAAGCTGCCGAACGTCCAACTCATCAAGGAAAGCTCGCGCGACCTTGCCCGCGTTTCCCGCTTGATCGTCGAAATCGATCGCGCCGGTCATGCCCGCTATTTCACCACCATGCAGATGCTGTTCGCCACGCTGCAACTCGGCGGCTCGGGTGCGACGATGCCGCCCCCGGGCTCTGAAATCGCGCGGCATGTCATCGATGCATTCGTCGCGAAGGATTATGAGCGGGCAGCCGAAATCCAGCTGCAATTTGCGCTGTTCCCCTCGAAGTGGATGCACCGCGGGCTTGCTCCAGCGATGAAGGCGGCGATGAATCTGATCGGCATTCCGGTCGGCGAGCCTTATCCGCCCTATGCTCCGCTTACCCGCGACGAGACCGCCGCGCTCGCCGCAACGCTGCGCACGACCGTGCTCGCGCCGCGGTTCAAGGTCACCGCCGCGGCTTGATCACCTAGTGTGGCGGTTCAGAAGTCCGCATCATTACTGCCGCTAACTCATTATGCGGACTTCTGAACCAAAGCCACACTAGATCAATAAGTTGCTAGTGTCCTTCGATTCCAAAGTTCGCAAACGGGGCTGCCGGATAATGATGCGAACTTCGGAATCGGGACACTAGCGCGCAATCGTTTCAGATTGATTCGATTTGCGCTCTATATCATCGGTGGAGCATGATCTTTTCGGAAAACTGGTGTCCACTTTTCCGGATCATGCTCTGTAGCAGACGAGGACGTCATGGCTCAGCAAGCACCGCCGAGCACGCCGTACGGCGCGCCGATCACGATCGAAGCGGCGAAAAAAGCGATGGCCGCAGCGGAGGCCGAGGCGACCAGCAATCATTGGGGTGTTGCTATCGCCATCGTCGACTCGGGCGGCAACCTGGTGATGCTTCAGCGTCTCGATAACGCGCAATTGTCAGCGACCCGTATTGCCGAGGCCAAGGCGCGCACGGCCGTCGAGTTTCGGCGTCCGACCAAAGTGCTTGAGGACGCGGTCGCCGGTGGCGGCGTGGGATTACGGGTGCTCACCTTCGGCGCGAGCGTTGCCGAAGGCGGCGTGCCTATCGTCGCCGGCGGGAAAATCATCGGCGGAATTGGCGTTTCCGGCGTGGCGTCGCATCAGGATGCTCAAGTCGCTCAGGCCGGCGCGGATGCGATGCGCATTCCCTCCCGATAAAGGTGACGCGACCACTACTTTCGTGCGGTGAAATTGATCACAGCCGACATGCCGCCGTGCGAGGTGCCTTCGTGCATCTCGCGCTCTTCTTCCGTGATCGTCACGTCGTGGAAGTCGTGGAAAGCCTCCTGCAGCATTGCGCGCGTATAGAGGTTTTCGATTTCCTTGGGCCCGCCTGTGCCGTATTGCAGTTGCTTGGGCGTGTAACCCTGGATGATCAGGAGTCCGCCGGGCTTTAAGGCTTTTCGCATGCCGGCCCATTTCTTCGCGCGATCGGCGGGCGAACTGAATTGGGTGAATATTTCGACCACGACGTCGAAAGCGGCGTCCGGATAAGCCCAGGTGTGGACGTCACCGTGAACGAGCGTGACGTTTGCGCCTCGTTCTTTTGCCAGGGCCGCAGCCTTTGCTTGCGCGGACTCTGAAAAATCGAGTGAGACAACGTCGAGACCCTGTTCGGCAAGCCAGACGCCATTGCGTCCTTCGCCATCGGCGACGGCAAGTGCCTTTCCGGATTTCGGTAGCAACGTCTTGCAGGAGGCGAGGAAGTAGTTCGGTTCTTTGCCGAAAATGTATTCAGGAACGCCGTAGCGGCATTCCCATCGGGCATATTCGCTCAGGGCTACTCTCCGTCGTGATTTGCGATTTCCGTTTGTTCGACGTGCTCGCGCTACGATGACCCGCGCTCGACGGTGGCGACTTTGCCCTTTTCGATGGCGAGCGCAAGCTTGCCATGCTTGAGAGCGATTGCTTTTTCGCCGAACAGCTCGCGTCGCCAGCCGTTGAGCGCAGGCACGTTCGCCGTATCGTCGGCGGCGATCCGTTCGAGATCATCCACCGTCGCGATCACCTTGGCGGCAACGTGATGGCGCTCCGAGATCATGCGCAACAGCACCTTGAGCAATTCGACCGCCGCCGCGCCGTTCGGCGCCGCTTGCGTGCGGGCTTGATGGGGCAACGTCTTCATATCGCGTGCCAAGCCCCGCTCGACGGCGGCGACGATGGCGTCGCCCCAGCGCGAGCGCTCAAAGCCCTTGGGCAGTGAACGCAGGTTCTTGAGCTTCTCGAGAGTGGTGGGGGCCTGCACCGCGATGTCGGCGATGACCTCGTCCTTGAGCACGCGCGAGCGCGGCACATCGCGGGATTGCGCCTCCCGTTCGCGCCACGCGGCGACCTCGATCAGCACCGCGAGTTCCTTCGGTTTGCGCACCCGGGTCTTCAGCCGCTGCCACGCACTTTCCGGATCCATGCGATAGGTTTCCGGCGACGTGAGCACTTGCATCTCGTCTTGAACCCAATCGGCGCGGCCGCGCCGCTTCAGATCGTTGACCAGCGCGAGATAGACGTCCCGCAGATGGGTTACGTCGGATGTTGCGTAGGCGAGCTGGGCGTCGGACAACGGCCGCCGCGTCCAATCGGTGAAGCGGTGCGATTTGTCGAGCGAGTCGCCGGTAATGCGCTGCACGAGCTGATCGTAGGAAATCGAGTCGCCATAGCCCAAGACCATGGCGGCGACTTGGGTGTCGAAGATCGGGTGCGGAATGAGCTTGGCGGCGTGCCAGACAATTTCAATGTCCTGCCGTGCCGCATGGAACACCTTCATGACCTTCTCGTCCGCCATCAGGGCGTAGAACGGCGAAAGGTCGATCCCGGGCGCAAGCGTATCGATGACCACCGCTTCATCGGGCGAGGCCATCTGTGCAACGCAGAGGAGAGGATAATAGGTCGTTTCTCGCAAAAATTCAGTGTCGACTGTGACGAAGGGGTACGAAGCCATTCGACCGCATGCGGCAGCGAGCTCTGATGTCGTTGTAATTGGGGGCATTGATCCTGTGACGGCGAGTCCCTTGTTGGCCGATAGTGGTTCAGGTGCCCCGCATGTGGCAAGGCTTGCAAAGTCCCCTGCAGAGGGGGCGCCCACAAATTTTGCTCGTGCCTCCATGTGCTGCAGTGCGGCGTCAGGTCCCGCGGACCCGGCGCATTTGGATGAATTCCCAGGGACTGGGCATGGCCCCGACCGGTACTTCGATCACGGTCGGCCCATCGCGATGCGAAAGCGCGCGCCGAAGGGCTTGGCGCAATTCGGAGGGCTGTTTCGCGCGCATTGCCTCGGCGCCGAAGCTTTTGGCGAATGCGACGAAGTCCGGATTTGTAAGATCGCTGGCGATGAGGCGGTTGCCATAGAGTTCCTGCTGCATGCGCCGCACGTTGCCGAAGGCACCGTCGTTGAACACGATCGTGACCAGCGGGATGCGATGATGCATCGCCGTGGCGAGTTCGTTCGCAGTGAACATGAAGCCGCCGTCGCCCGATATGGCCACCACCGGCACATCGCGGCGGGCGTGTTGCGCGCCGAGCGCGGTGGCAAAGCCCCAGCCGAGATTGTCCTGGTACCCCGGGGACAGGAAGGTCCGTGGCTTGTAGACCGGAAATGCCAGCCGCGCCGCAAAGCCGATTTGGGTGACCTCATCGACGAAAATGCCGTTCTCCGGCAGTTCAGCCCGGATCGCCTCGAGAAAGGCGATTTGGGGGGCGAGCTTGTCGAGGCGCCGGCGCCAAGCGGCCTGGCGCTCCGCCATTTCAGCCTGGCGCGACGGGCGTTTCGCATTGCGCGCCGGCAACTCCGCCAAAAGACCCTGGAGAATGGGTCTGGCGTCGCCGGTCAGCGCGACCGTCGGCTTGTGCAGGCGGCCATGTTCCTCGGGATCGGCATCGACGCGAACGATCTTCAGGTCACGATCGATGCCCCACTGACGCAATTGCATAAGCAGGCGCGTGCCGACCGCCAGCATGACGTCCGCTTCGCCCCACAAATCGCGTCCGAGCGGCAACGTGACGCTCAGCGGATCGCGGCTGTCGAGCACACCGCGGCCGCGGCGATAACCGAGCACGGGCGCCTGAAGCATGGCGGAGAGCGCCGTTATCTCTTCGGACGCATCCTGAGCGCCGCCGCCGCAGACGATCATTGGCCGTTTCGCCGCGCCGAGGAGTTTTGCCGCCTTGCGGATTGCGTCGATGTCGAGCTTGGCCGGCGGAATCGCGAGCGGCGCCTGCAACGTCACCGAACCGGATCGACCCCAAACGTCGATCGGGCATTCGAGCACGGCAGGTCCGGGCCGGCCGGTTCTCATCGCGCGAATCGCCAGCGCGGTGGCGCGTGATGCCTGTTCCGGTCTCCGAATCAGCACCGAATGATCGACCAGCCGGCTGATGATGCCGGACTGGTCGCGAATCTCGTGGAGGTGGCCGAGGCGCTGCCCGATATCGGCGTTCGGAATCTGCCCGATCAGGCCCAGCACCGGAGCGTTCATCGAATAGGCAGTCAGAAGGGCTGCCGCGGAATTGAGCAGCCCGGGGCCGGGCACAACGGCGTAGGCCTGCGGCTTGCCGGTCGCGAGAGCCGCGCCGAGCGCCATATAGGCGGCACCCTGCTCATGGCGGGTGTGGACCGTGCGCAGCCGGTCGGACAATCGGAACAGTGCCTCGAAGAGCTGATCGTTTTGCACCCCCGGCACGGCATAGATTGCGTCGAGCCCGTGGACGATGAGTGTCGCGACGACCGCCTCGGCGGTGGTCATGTCGGCGGCCGCCTTCGCCGCCCTCATGGTGCCTTTCCGCGCCTTCGGCATTTTCACTCCCTAGGCAGGCAGTGTGCAGATCGGCGAAGTTCTGTCGAGGCGGTAGCTCGCCACTCGCTGTCGAGCGGCACGCTTGACAAGTCGACGGGGGCCATGTGGTTGTGCGCCACCTTTTTCCCAAGCCATTGGAATTGAGCATGCATCGCTACCGCACCCACAAATGCGGCGAACTCCGCGAGGGCGACATTGGTGCCGAGGTTCGGCTCTCAGGCTGGTGCCACCGCATTCGCGACCATGGCGGCGTGCTGTTCATCGATTTGCGCGACCATTACGGGCTTACCCAGGTGGTGGCTGACCCCGATAGTCCTGCCTTCAAGGTGGCCGAGACGCTGCGTTCGGAATGGGTCATTTGCGTCGACGGCAAGGTGCGGCGGCGGCCGGGCGGCACTGAGAATCCTGACCTGCCGACCGGCGCGGTCGAGGTCTACATTCGCGAGATCGAGGTTGTCGGGCCCGCCGGCGAACTGCCGATGCCGGTGTTCGGGGATCAAGAATATCCTGAGGAAATAAGGCTTAAGTACCGTTTCCTCGACCTGCGTCGCGAGCACTTGCACCAGAATATCATGAAGCGCGGCGCGGTCATCGATTTGCTCAGACGGCGGATGAAGGAGCAGGGCTTCTTCGAATTCCAGACGCCGATCCTGACCGCGTCCTCGCCTGAGGGCGCCCGCGACTATCTCGTGCCGTCGCGCGTCCATCCCGGAAAATTCTACGCGTTGCCGCAGGCGCCGCAGCAGTTCAAGCAGCTCATCATGGTGTCGGGCTTCGATCGCTATTTCCAGATCGCGCCCTGTTTCCGCGACGAGGATGCGCGCGCCGACCGTTCGCCCGGCGAGTTCTATCAGCTCGACATCGAGATGAGCTTCGTGACGCAAGACGATGTTTTTGCAGCGGTCGAGCCGGTGCTGCGCGGCGTGTTCGAGGAATTCGGCGGCGGCAATCCGGTGACGCAGAAATTTCCGCTCATCCCCTACGCGGAATCGATGCGCAAGTACGGCACCGACAAGCCGGATCTGCGCAATCCGATCGCGATGCAGGACGTCTCTGACATTTTCCGTGGCTCCGGCTTCAAGGTTTTTGCGCGCATTCTGGAAGGCAGCGCCAAAGCGGCGGTTTGGGCGATCCCGGCTCAAGGCGGCGGCTCGCGCGCGTTCTGCGACCGCATGAATTCGTGGGCGCAGGGCGAGGGGCAACCTGGGCTCGGCTATATCTTTTTCGCACTCGATAATGGCGCTGTGGTCGGTCGCGGCCCCCTTGCCAACAATCTCGGGCCGGAAAAGACAGATGCGCTCCGCACGCAACTCGGCCTGAAGGAAGGTGACGCGGTCTTTTTCGTTGCCGGTGAGCCGCAAACGTTCGTCAAGTTTGCCGGACCCGCTCGCACCAAGATCGGCGAAGAGCTCGGACTGATCCAGAAAGACCGCTTCGAACTGTGCTGGATCGTCGATTTTCCGATGTATGAATGGAATGAGGAGGAGAAGAAGATCGATTTTTCCCACAATCCATTTTCCATGCCGAATGCGGCCATCGACGAATTTCTGGCGCTCGACGCCAACGACCACGAAAAAATCCTGGCGCTGAAGGCGATCCAATACGACATCGTCTGCAACGGCGTTGAGTTGTCGTCCGGTGCGATCCGCAATCATCGCCCCGATGTCATGAAGAAGGCCTTCGCCATTGCCGGCTACGACGAAAGCGCGCTGGAGGAAAAATTCGGCGGCATGCTGCGCGCGCTGTCGCTCGGTGCGCCGCCTCACGGCGGCATTGCACCGGGCGTTGACCGCATCGTCATGCTGCTCTGCGGCGAGGAGAACCTCCGCGAGGTCGTGCTGTTCCCTATGAATCAGCGCGCCGAGGATTTGCTGATGGGCGCGCCGTCGGAAGTTAGGGCGCGGCAATTGCGCGAGTTGCACATTCGTGTCGTCAAGCCGGAATGAATTTGGATACGTTCTACGAACATACAACCCTATATTTAGAACTTGTTATGTTCGCTCATTCGGCGAGTCCAAATCGGAAAAATATTGCTTGAAAAGTTGTGCAAAGCCGACAGTGCAATTTCATCAATCTCAAGTAGCAAAAAATAGCAACGAAATAGCAATAAAAATCCTCTAGCTGGAAGTCCTAACCTACATGATGTCCCGATTCATGCGGGTTTAGTTGGTTAGGTTTTTGTTAACCGTGGTCCCAGCAGAAAATAGCAAAGTAGCAATGCCGAGAGGATCCAAGCCCAGCGAACGGCGCGGCGGCCGGCAGAAGGGAACGCCCAACAAGAAAACCGTATTGAAGAACGCCCTCATTGGTGCGGCAGCCTCTGGTCCGAATACTTCCCCTCTCGATTTTATGCTCGGCCTGATGCGGGACCCGAAAGTTCCGACTGATCTGCGGCTCGACATGGCGGTGGCGGCCGCACCGTTTGCTCATGCCAAACCACAGGCTCCGCCCCGCGTGCGAACCAATCCAATGGACTCTGGTCCGATTAAAGGCTTGCCGGATTTTACCCCGCCTAAAATGGAGGAGAAGTTAAGTGCTCCGGAACAGTCCGGCGAAAGCGGGGCAGTTATGAGTCCACTGCAGTTTTTGTTGAGCGTCATGAAGGATCCCGATGCCACTCCGCAGCAGCGGATGAAGGCGGCACGGGTTGCCGCTCGGTATGCGCATGCGGCGGTGCCGCCCGATAAATTGGCGGCGGTGGACGAATACGGGTTTGCTATCAGCCGTACATTGGCCAAGGCGATCGCAGACGACTGGTTACGATTACATCTCCTGCACAGTCGCCGGTCGGCTGAAACGAAGTCGAACAATCACATAAAAGAAGCTTCCGAGATTTACGCCCGGCAGGCGCAGCGGGATGAGTTCCTGCAATGCCCGGAGGGGTATTCCACAGAGCAAGACCAGAAGCGTTTAGCGGTATTGCACCAGAAATGGTGGCGGTGCGAGTTGAGTATGGCGGAGGAGACCGAGCTTGCGTATGTCGTCGCGCGCATTGTCGCCTCGGGAGCCAGCGAGCGCCGAACCCCAGAGGGGCGCGCTCGTAGTCAGGATTCACGAGCTTGAAGCCAGGGTTTTGATGCGAATATTCGGAAGGATAAAGCCGTCTGCTTTGACCCCGGAGGAGCAGAGCGAGATAGACCAACTATCCGAGAAATTTCCCTCGCTGAAGCGACCGGAGCCAACGCCACTGGACGTCAAATGGCGCGATCACTTCAACGTTCGATAAGATGCGTCCCGGGCTATCCTCACTGACCCGATCCGCGGCGCATTCGCGATCGCGAGCATGTGGGCTATGTTGCCGAGCAGATGTGTCTTATCCGCGGCCGCGCGGGCTGTGACGCCCACTACTGCGCTTTAGCCAAAGCGGGGCACACGGCCGCAAGGTCAGCACTGAGTTCACTGTCCCATTATGCCTGCGAGCGACCCAATCGCGCACTCGCCAACCGCTATGAGGAACAGATTGTCGGGATGCTGATATATGCTTCAGGGCCGTGGGTGATCCAATCGAGGTGCGCTCCCGGCTATGGCTCGAAACGCATCCGCTGGCGCAGAGGGCAGATGATACCCATGCCACTGGCGAGGATTTCTCAGCTCCAGGGCGCTGGCTCGTCGCTGGCAACTGCCACAGTCTTGATCGACCTTTATCAGCATCGATGAATTCCGCCCATTGCCTCTTCGCGGCATTGCGGGCAGGGCCGCATCTCTGACGCGCGCCGGACAACGTACGCACCCCAGCGGTTAGGTCTTCGCGGGCGGGTTACGCAGCCGCACTCCTGGACCAGCCTTATCAGCATCAATGAATTCCACCCCGGCATCTTCGAGCGCGCGGCGGATGGCTTGATCATTCACCCGTGTGAGCGCGGTCGTGCTGGGCATGAGCTCGGCGCGGCGGATGGTGGTGACGCTGACGGCGGAATGGCGGGCGAGGTCTTCGGCACTCCAGCGGATGAGGGCGCGGGCGGCCCGCAGCTGAGCGCTGGTCAAGGGTGGAAGCATCTTGAAAGGCCTCCGATGTATGCTATATTATATTCCATATGGAATGAAAAATAGCATCAATGAAATGGCACGACGCCTTTTACCGACAGGAGGATGAAATGAAAAATGCCATGTGGAAAAGATCAGCCGAGGGGAGGCGCCACTTCATCGGCGGCTCGGATGCTCGGATCATCTTGGGGGAGGACGAGGCGGCCTTGATACGGCTGTGGCGGGAGAAGCGGGGCGAGGTGGAGCCAGAGGATTTGTCGGGCAACCTGATTGTTCAGCTTGGGGTCGCTACCGAGGAGCTAAACCGGCGTTGGTACGAGGCCTATACCGGCGAGGTGATCAGCGACATCCAGAAACGGGTGTTTCATCCGGCGCTGAAGTGGATGGCGGCCACCTTGGATGGTCGGGTGGTCGGCAGCGATGCGGTGTTCGAAGCCAAGTTCATGCTGCCGTGGTCGTTCTCGGAAGAAAGGGCGTTGGCCAAGTACGCCCCCCAGCTGCAACATAATATGTGGACCGTTGCGGCTCGATCGGCCGTGCTCTCGGTGATCACTGGGGGAGGTAAATGGGTCGAGATCAAAGCCCAAGCCAACTCCCTTTATCAGCATCTCATCGTCACCGCCGAGCGAAAATTCTGGCGTTGCGTCGAAAGCGGCGAGCCGCCGCGTCTGTTTGGCGTCGAGCCGCCGAAGCCACGGATCGAGGCCATCCGCATCATCGACATGAGCGCCTCGAATGCTTGGGCCGAATTTGCTGCGGTATTTTCGCGGACCCGCGCTGCCCACCTGGAGCATGAGCAGGCCAAGGCCGAACTGAAGAACTTGGTGCCAGAGGACGCCAAAGAGGCGATCGGTCATGGCATCCGGGCCAAGCGTTCAAAATCAGGAGCCGTCAGTATTGACGTCCTGAGCGGGGAGGGTGGTCATGCAGCGATCCAGTAGTTCGATCGCGAGCCTGGCAGCGGCGCTCGCCAAAGCCCAAGCCGAACTCGTTAATCCGGAGAAATCGCTGGTCGCGACCATTCGTTCGGACAGAGGAGCGGAATGGACGTTCCGCTATGCGCCGCTCTCGAGCGGACTCGATATTGTGCGTAAAATCTTGGGCCAGCATGAGATCGCCACCGTGCAGACCACCGCGATCGACCAGGCCGCCGGCATTGTTAACCTCACCACTCTTCTGGCTCATGCATCAGGGGAATGGATCTCGTCGGATTGGCCGGTCTGTGCCATCGCCGATACGGCGACACCACGTCGGATGGGCGCGGCGCTGACATATGCCCGGCGTTATTCGTTGTTCACGCTGGTCGGCATTGCCGGCGAAGATGACCTCGACGCACCGGATCTTGCGACGCCAACGGCCCAGACGTCGGACCCGGAAAAGCCGATGGGGAACGAGAATCGTCACCTCAACGGTGTTGGCCCACACGATCTTTCTCAACCAGCACCATCTCGTCGCGATGGAAAAGTCCTTTCGAATTCCTGCCCCCATGTTGGGGGCTGATGCATCGGCAAAATTGCGCGACCGATTGCTTGCCGAACTTCAGGGCGTCACTAACGGGGACGCCGCTGCGATCTGGGCGCATCGATGCCTTCCTGAAAAGAACATGCTCAAAATGGCAGATGCCCTGATCGTCGAAACGCGCTTCCAAGAAACGCTGGCGAGCTTTGCGGATAGCGCCCCGGTTGCGCCGGAGCTGACCGCGACCTCGGAACAGTCCGTGACATCGCCCAACCCGAGGAGGACCAAACGAGAGCAACGGCAGCGCTCCGGTGCGATTGATAAGAGCGCACTGGCATTGGCAGAACCGCGGCGTGTCCGCGACCGAGATCACGTCAGATATGTGGCCGGGCAGCCATGCCTCGTTTGCGGGCGCCAGCCCTGCGACGCCCATCACCTGCGCTTTACTCAAAACCGGGCGCTCGGACGAAAGGTCAGTGATGAGTTCACCGTTCCCCTTTGTCGCGGGCACCATCGGGAAGTCCACCGCTACGGCGATGAGGGAGCGTGGTGGGGGAAAAGCGGTATTGATCCAGTCCCTGTGGCGCGTGCACTTTGGCTCGAAACTCATCCGCTGGTGACAGCCCAGGACAATGGGCTTGTCGAGACGACAGCAGGGGATAGCGTATCCTTGAGCTCATTATCCCCTCGCAATTTTTCACCGAATCCGTGACAATCACACGATGGCACGACGAGCAAAATCGGCGCGACAAATGACCGGACTTTACCACGCCCGCGAGTTGCGTGGCATGAGCCGGACAGAACTCGTCAAGTTGTCCGGTGTTTCCAAACAACAACTGTCCCGCCTCGAGAACGGCGCGATCAGATTGCGATTGGATCATTTAAAGCCGTTTGCTAGTCATCTTGGCTATACGCCGGAACAGATTTTGCTGTGGGGACGATTTCCTGGGACCGGCGGTGAAGCAAGTTCGACCAACGAGCTGGCGCAGAGTGATTCGCACGAGGCGTCCGCCGAACAGGTAGCGGAGCTTGACAGCCGGTCCGGCAGTGATCGCGGCGCTCCCGCTGCAACCATCCGCAAGGACGGACGGCACACAGACCGCCTCAAACCGGAACGTTGGGTTTTTCCGCAAACCTTTGTGCGCGATCAGCTGCATAGTGCTGCCGCGAAGCTTTTGGTGATCGAGGTCATCGGCGACAGCATGGCGCCGACCGTGATGTCGGGGGATCGCGTCATT
Source organism: uncultured Alphaproteobacteria bacterium (assembly GCA_963759705.1). Lineage (GTDB taxonomy): Bacteria > Pseudomonadota > Alphaproteobacteria > Rhizobiales > Xanthobacteraceae > BOG-931. The sequence goes on along the minus strand of CAVXAK010000014.1, from coordinate 23,219 downwards.
GTCGACACCGGCCACAAGACTCCGACGCCCGATGGGCTCTACGCCATTCGCGACGCCTTTGACGGCGTCGCTGTCAAACGCCTGCAATCGATCCGGTCGGAACGCCCGGCGCGGGTGAAGATCATTTCTGACAATCCCAACCACGCAACAGAAGAAGTTCAGGTTAGTGAACTCGCCATTTTGGGGAAAGTGCTCTGCTGTTTGAAGCTCGTTTGAGTGCAAACGGGGAAAAGTAATAGCGGTCAACCTTGCTTCTCGGGTGCGCACCACGAAAATGAAGGTACATCCGCTACTACGAATCTGGGGATCAGGGGTTCAAATCTCTTCGGGCGCGGCAATCATCGACAGCGCACTGTCAAACCATCGCCTAGACCTGTCAGGCGATACCCAGCATCGATTTGATTAGCAGAGGGTAGATAGAGCAGCCCGGTAGCTCGTCAGGCTCATAACCTGAAGGCGTAGGTTCAAATCCTACCCCCGCAACCAACCTAACCACTTGCAATATCTTTTCGAAGGCCGCTTTTGTGGCGACCTTCGTACTTATAGTCCGTATCGCCACCATGTCGCCACCGGATCAAATTTCAGTTCTTTGCTGAGATATTTTTTAAATCAGCGTTCAACTTGGGCTGTGATGCGCTTCCCGGTTGCGCCAAGACCCATGGCTCTCCCATCAGGTCCGCGAGTGTCAGGTTTCGCCGCTTCGCCCGACAACTCTCGGACCCGGCGGCGACGACATTAGGCTCATCAAACAACGGCTCCGCAACCAAATCTGGTTCATTCATCGTCACCGGAAGGCGGCCCGGCACGAGTTCAACATTCCGCTGGCGCAAATTATCGTGTTGCTGGGTCGCGATGTTTTCGGGCAGCACGTGAAGCGACGCCCGCGGAAAATCCTGGGAGAACCGTTCGATGACCGCGGGAAGCAATCCGGCATCCACCAAGATCGACGAGCAGACCCGCAGGTCGCCCGCGTCCGGTTGCTTGATGAATTCTATTTGCTGGAGGCCCTTCCGCATTTCGTCGACTCCGGATTTGAGTAACGCGCGGCCATAGTGCGTCGGCTCGACCCCTGAAATGCTGCGTCGAAGAGCTTGACGCCAAGGGTGTGCTCCAATTCCGAAATCGTCTTGGACACGACGGGATAGGACACGGCCAATTCTTCTGCCGCCCGCGTCATGCTGCCCGCCTCCGCCACCGCGAGCGCAATATGCACGGTTTGAGCGGTGCGGCGCGATCATCTCGATGCCGTCGCGGCGCAGTTGCTCATCCAATGGATCGCTGTCGTAAGCGCGATCGCCGATGAGGTTCTCTGGCTTGGCCTCGATCATGTAAAAGTCGAAACAGAGCTGAACCAAACGCACTTCGTGGTGGTTGGCCGCATGTGTGCTGACTGAGAGCGGCAAGCCGTGGCGATCGACAATTGCCATGATTTTCAGGCCCTTTCCGCGCTTCGTCGCACCGATCTGCGCACCGCCGCCCTTGGCCATCGCAAAGGTCGCGTCAATGAAACATTCTTCTTCATCCAGCGCGCCGCGGTCGCGAAGTTCGTTGGCGATATCGGTCAAAACCCGGCGTAGAATCTCGTTGCGACACCACGTCTGGAAGCGCCGATGCACGGTTTTGTAGTTCGGATAGCCCTGCGGCAGCATATGCCACTGCGCGCCGGTGTTCAGAATCCAAAGTACCGCTTCAAGAACCAGACGCGTCGGAACAGGCTTGCGACCCGGACGGCCGTCGGCAATGTTCTCCTCCGGAAAGTGCTTCCGGATGCGTTCCCACTCCGAATCAAGCAGTCGAATCATCCACCTTTTATAGCGGATCGACTCCCACTCTCAATTTTGAGATAGGTTCTAATCCGCAAATCCCAAGTGCGATTTGTTCGCACGCTGCAAACCCCAAGGGAGAATGGTCACGGGTGGACTTTCAACATCCCCGTCAATCGTCCTCGTGCACGGCGGCTTTGTAGACGGCTCCGGCTGGGAGGGCGTTTACGCCGCCCTGAAGAAGGACGGCTACGACGTCAGCATCGTGCAAAATCCGACGACGTCTCTGGGCGACCCGCTCGCGCTGCCTGCTGGCCGAGACGCAGGTTCTTTTTAGTTCTCCATCGGGCTTTGCCGGACCTGCAGCGCATGAAACTTTGCTAGTCTGGGGGCGCGTCGTCGGCACCGAGGTCGGTATTCTCTTGGTGCGATTAAAGCCCGATTTTTAGTTGGACCCGGGGTTTCCTGGAGCACCTCAGACTGTCGCCACGGGCCATCATCGGCCCCGGAGCACGCTTGCTAGAGTTCTTATTTACGGGACCCCACGCCGACGACGCAACCCGGGAGGAGAAGATGGAGCTGTTGCATCGACGGTGTTGCGGTCTCGACGTTCACAAAGAGACGGTGGTGGCCTGCCTACGACTGGTATCCGACAGCAAGGTCACGACCGAGGTTCGTACCTTTCAGACGACCACGGCGGATCTTCTGCGCTTGTCGGAATGGTTGGCGGCAAACGAATGCACGCATGTGGCGATGGAAGCGACCGGCGTCTACTGGAAGCCGGTGTGGCATATTCTGGATGATGGCGAGTTCGCGTTGGTGTTGGCGAACGCCGCGCATGTGAAGAATGTGCCGGGCCGCAAGACCGACGTCAACGATGCGACGTGGCTGGCCGAACTGTTGGCGCACGGTCTGATCCGGGCGAGCTTCGTGCCGGACACACAGACCCAGGAGATGCGCAATCTGCTGCGCACGCGCAAGCAATTGGTTCGTGAGCAATCGAGCCACGTGCAGCGGGTGCAAAGGACTCTCGAAGACGCCAACATCAAATTGGACTCCGTGCTCACCGATTTGATGGGCAAGAGCGGCCGCGCCATGATCGAGGCCATGATTGCCGGCGAAACCAATCCCGCCAAACTGGCCAGCCTTGCCGATCGACGGGCGAAGGCGTCACCTGAGGAATTCCGCGAGGCGCTTCGCGGCCGCGTGACCAAGCACCATCGGTTCCTGCTGCGCCTTCATCTCAATCAGATTGACGCCCTTGATGCCGCTATGGCCACGGTTGATGCACAAGTGGAGGCAAATCTTGGGCCCTTTCGCACCGCAGTCGAGCTGATGATGTCGATCCCCGGCATCAAGAACCTCGGCGCCAACGTTATCGTCTCTGAGATCGGAATCGACATGAGCCGGTTCCCTTCGCACGCCCATCTCATCTCTTGGGCTGGCATATGTCCGCGCAACGACGAGAGTGCCGGTAAGCGTCGATCCACTCGCCTGCGCAAGAGTGCTCCCTGGCTCAAAACCACGTTGGTGCAGTGCGCCTGGGCGGCGGTCAAAAAGAAAGGCAGCTATCTGCAAGCCCAATTCTACCGCATCAAAGCGCGGCGCGGCCCCAAGAAGGCGATCATGGCCGTCGCGGCATCCATCCTTACCGCGATCTACCACATGCTCAAGGATGGGACGATGTACAAGGACCTTGGCTCCAATCACTTCGATCGCCGTTCCACCGACCAGCAAAAAAACCGCCTGATCAAACGCCTGGCCGACCTTGGCTATATCGTGGAGATCAAGCCGATCGCCGCTTGAAACGTCTTTGTGTCGCGCCGGGGAGTATGCGGCACCCCCGAGCAAGTGAGTTTCCTACTAGGGGATCAGGAAACCCCACGCCTTTAGGCGGCTGGGATGGCGACGCTTCCGGTGTAAAGTGGTTTGATGGAAGCGTACAAGCGGGGCAGCCATACCGTTTGGGACTGCAAGTATCACCTGGTCTGGGTGACGAAGTACCGCTACCCGGTTCTGGGTGGAGATGTCGGTATCCGATGCCGAGAATTGCTGCGCGAGACGGCGCGGGCCCATGAGCTGGTAGTTCATGCCGGGTCGGTCAATCGCGATCACGTTCATATGCTGATGTCAATTCCGCCGAGCCTATCGGTGTCGCGTGCCGTGCAATATCTGAAAGGACGCAGTTCACACAAATTGCTGAGCGAATTCGGCATACTGCGCAAACGGTATTGGGGCCGACACCTCTGGGCCAGGGGATACTGGGTCGCAAGCAGCGGAAACGTCACTGACGAGGTATGGGTCGAGTACATCAAGAGCCAGACGGCACCTGAACCTGATGACAACTTCACTGTAACCTGAGTCCGCCGAATGGCGGACTGATCCGGCTTTAAGCTGTTATTCGAAGCCACCGCCTTTAGGCGGTGGAGTGTTCACCGAAGTCGCGTGTTCTTTTTCGTTCTTTTTCGCGAATGATGGAGCTCGGGCGATCGGCGCCAACGCTGCTGCCTGCGCCGGGCGAGCGCAGCCAGCTACGGGGTCGCCGTGCGCAACACCCCGATCGCAACGGACGAGGAGCGTCCGCCTGGAGCGCTGCTGGATCCCTGATCGAACAGCGACTCGCCGCGCACTCCATTCCAAAAAGATAAAAAATAGCTACCGGGTGATCCACTGGCCTCGGACTACCGTTATCAGAAATGTCGAATCCAATACGCAAAGGGTTGTCGCCATCTGGCGGGCATACCCACCATGAGGGTTTTTTATGAACGAGATAGTTCGCCTTGCCCGAACATCCTGTGATTCGGTCAGTGAAAAATCAGTCCCTTCGCAATTGGAGATCGAGCAGGCGTTTCGAGGACTGCTTCGCTGGATCGGGGAAGATCCTGATCGAAACGGTCTTCGCGAAACACCCGCGCGGCTCGTTCGTGCCTACCGAGAGTACTTTTGCGGCTATGAGCAAGATCCGGAGCAGATCCTGCAGAAAACCTTCGAGGAAATCGAAGGTTACGACGAGATGGTTCTGCTCCGGGGTATACCGTTCCAGAGTCATTGTGAGCACCACCTCGCGCCAATCACTGGCCGTGCTTGGGTCGCCTATGTGCCGAATGAGCGTGTCGTCGGCATCTCCAAGCTGGCTCGTGTAGTCGAGGCCTATGCCAAACGGCTACAGATCCAAGAACGTCTGACCGCGCAGATCGCTAACTGCATCGAGCAGGTGCTGAAGCCAAAGGGCACCGGTGTGGTGATCAAGGCAACCCATCACTGCATGACAAGCCGTGGCGTCAACAAGCAGGGCACAGACCTTGTCACTAGCCGAATGCTTGGATGTTTCCGTGATAATCCGATGACCCGGCAGGAATTGATGTCGATGGTTCACTCCAGTGCGAACGAGTGATTCGGTTTCCCTATCGAGAGCATCATGATGACTTATCTTATTGGCTATATTTCTACACTGTTGACTTTCGTTGTGATTGACATGGTGTGGTTGGCCACTATGACGCCTCGCTTCTATCGACCAGACTCTCGGAGACATTTTGATATCTGGTGTCAATCTGCCACCCGCACTAGTTTTCTATTTACTTTATCCTATCGGTCTTCTCGTCTTCGCCATGAGTCCGGCATTGAAAAGTGGATCGATCAAGACTGCTATTCTTTATGGGGCTTTGTTTGGCTTTTTCACGTATGCGACTTACGATCTTTCAAATTACGCAACACTTCGAAACTGGACCCTGCAGCTTACTCTGACCGATGTTGCGTGGGGCACCATTTTGGCAGCTATCGCCTCAGTCGCGGGCTTTTGGGTCGTCAGCAGGCTCATCGGCGTCGGCTGACGCGCTCACATTCCCAAACTCTTATTCGTCGCCGACGCCCGGAGTTGAAGCGAAACAAGCGCGATAACTAAATGTCTCTTCGGGTCGAAGGATTCGCCGTCATTTCAGAGGATGGGATGCTGGCCGTTGCCAGAGGATTGATGCGGCCGCCCTTTTGATCGAGGCGGATCAAAAACTTCTCTCGGACGGACTCCGATGGCGCCTCGGTTATGGTTCGCGGCCGCAACTCGCAATGAAAACCAGCCGAAATCTTGCCAACGGCTACGGCTGATCGCGATTCGAAAGTTGGCGTCGGTCGCTTGGTCCCCGACCAGCCTCAGGCGTGTTGCGGAATCCTGCCGGCCTATCCCTGAAGAAAGCAGATCAAATGCTTGTAGTTTGGCACGGGACAGTCGCGATCCTTGGCGGCAATAAGATCTTTGGGCTCTTCCTGCCCCGCTTTGATGTTTTTCACCTTTCGCGCGTCGCGGGCCTGCGATTGCCATTCGGGCGGGCTGTATTCCTGGAGGTTCCACAGCGCAGTCCTCAGGCTGTCCTTGCATCGAGCGGGCTGACCCAGGCGGTGGAACGGATCTTTGGATGTGTCGCGCGGCGTAACACTATCCACCGGGCTTCGCCGGGGCGTTCAGGCTGTTTCAGAACGGCGACAGCTATTTCCAATCGGTGATCTTCATTACTTCAATGGTAATGGGAGGAAGGCGCGGGTTCGCTTCTGATAAGCGCGGAATGCTTCGCCGCGAGAGCGCAGCATATGGTCTTCGAGCGGCGGGATACCTGATACATGTACTAAAATCCAGTACATGCAGATGGGCGCAGCCAGGGAGAGGCATCCGTAGGGATTATGGCCGGCGAAATCCAGCGCAATGATGGGGTAGGCCAGCCACGAGAGCCATTCGAAGAAGTAGTTTGGATGTCGTGACCATCGCCAAAGACCCACGTCGCAAATGCCGTTGCGATTGGTGGGGTCGCTTTTGAATGCTCGCAGCTGGCGGTCTGCGACCGCTTCGCCAACGATGGCCGCCAACAGGATTAACAGCCCGATCCAATCTTGGACCCGCACGTTCGGATTCGGGTTTCGCGCAGCGAGAACGATTGAAAGCGCTAGAACAATCCCGACTACGGCTTGCGACTGCAGGAACCAGAACATGCGTCGCGCTGCGTCTTTACCCCATTGGATCACCAAATTGCGGTAGCGTGGATCGTCAGTCGCGGCGCGAGTGCGTGTGGCAATGTGAACACCCAGCCGCAGGCACCAGGCTACGGCAAGTACCGCCACGCCCACCTGCCGCCAGTGAGGCCAGCCCTGGCCCAGGGGCCACGCCGCGGCGATGAACGCCACTCCGCCGACGCCAAGGGACCAAGTAACGTCGATCCAACCTGAATTTCCGGTTTGCCGCTGGACGAACCAAGCTAACGCCATTATCGCGCTGAGCGCAGTCGCGACGAAGAGCCCGGCGCTTGTGAGCTGGATGAGGCTCACAAGCGGACGAACGGTTGCATGATCCGACCGAGCAGACCTTTGAGACGGAGATCGCCCTGCATCGCCACCAGACAAATGCAATCTTGGCCAGCCTCGACAATGGGCTGGTGATCGATCGTTTCGTCACCCAGGTCAAAATCGCCGGGTCCGTAACGGCTGCCATCCTGGCAAAAAGCTCCCGAGAGGACACACGTCATCTCAATTCCGGTGTGAGTATGCTGAAGCATCTTCGTCCCCGGACCGGACTTCAGGAGAAAGACCCTCGTATCACTTTCATGAGGTAGTACGATCGGCCGCAGATGGACGGACGGCGCGATCCACTTCCAATTTCCGAAGCGATAGCGACGCAAGAATTTCGGCAGTCCAGGCACCTCGGTTTCGGGCACCGTTGCTCCTATGCCCGCCGCGGCCGGCCGTACGGGTTCATTCAACCGCGCCTCAACTGCGGCCAGCGCACCGTTGGACATCGCAGCGGGCTTAAGGCTAGCCAGTACAGCACCCCCGACTTGCTCCATTGAGTGCGTAAAGGCGCGGCATTGCGGGCAAGACGCCAAATGGGTTGCGATCGCAACGTGCTGTCCATGGTCGAGGGTGCCGGCCGCGAAGGCCGCCAACATCGAATCGGTCGGGTGGTGTTGAATGCTCATGACAGTTCACTCAGCAGATCGCGAAGCCGACTAATGGCCAAGCGCAGCCTTGACTTGACCGTGCCCAGCGGAATTCCGAGGATTCGCGCGATTTCCGCGTGCGCCTTCTCCTCGAAAAACGACAATTCGACCACGCGCATCTGGTCAGTAGACAAATTTGACAGTGCAGAACGAACTCGTTCTTCTGACTGCGCCGTGGCTAGCCGCGCATCGGGTAGCGGCGCATCGTCGATTTGGAACTCGATTTCGACATCCGAGGTTTCGATCACGCCGCCGCGGCGTTCGCGCCGATGCGCATCGATGCGCAGATTGCGGGCGATCGTGAAAATCCAGGCCGCCGCACCTGTAGTCGCCGGGTCGAATAACGCAGCCTTCCGCCAGACCGCCAACATGGTCTCCTGAGCGAGTTCCTCGGCGCTTCCTTCACTTGCGCCCGAACGCTGCATGAATGCTTTGATCCGCGGGCCAAAGTACTCGAACAGAGTGGCAAAGGCGCCGCGGTCCTGATGCACCGCGATCGCGCGGATCAGCGGTCCCCATTGCATTCGTTCTGTGGTGACCTCGTTTTCAGAGGGCATCTGAGGCGGGCTCCTCCACGTACGAGCCGGGAATCGCGCCGGTCGACCTGTTTGAGGCACCATAAGCGCAACAGGCAAAAAATGATTCTGGAAGGCCGCTTGCATAACCGGAAGAACGAACCAGGTCGCCGTTTGGATCACCTGAATTCAAATCAGCCGGAGGTGATCCAACCGGCGAAATTGGGCGTTTCCTGAGCAGCCAAGCTCGCGAACCTTCGCGGCTTTCAAAGCGCGTTTTGCAAGTCTCCACCGGGTCACCGAGCGACATGCCCAATACTCGTCTTAAGATTGCAGTTGTTGGAACCGGGATATCAGGGCTGTCCGCCGCCTGGCTCCTGAGCCAACGCCACGACGTAACCGTTTACGAGCGGGCCGATCGGATCGGCGGACACTCCAATACAATTCTAGCATCGGTGGGCGGTCGCAGCATTCCCGTTGATATTGGTTTTATCGTCTTCAACCGTCGAACCTATCCCAACCTGACGGCGCTATTCGAATTGCTCAAGGTACCCACCCAGCTGTCGGAGATGTCGTTTGCCGTTTCGATGGACGGCGGTGCGCTCGAATACTCCGGGAGCGGCCTGTCGGGGGTTTTCGGACAGCCGCGTAACCTGATCCGTCCCCGATTCTGGTCGATGCTTGCTGACCTCGCCCGCTTCTACCGGAAAGCCCCAAACGATACCGCTCTGATCGACGACGAAAACTTTAGCCTCGGCGACTATCTGAAGATGGGGCGTTACGGTAAGGCGTTTCGAGACGACCATTTGCTACCGATGGCGAGCGCGATATGGTCGGCCGCACCAGGCGAAATGTTGTCATATCCTGCCGCCGCCTTTATCCGCTTCCACGACAATCACGGCTTGTTGCAGCTGAGGCAGCGTCCGGTCTGGGAGACGGTCGTGGGCGGCAGCCGTAACTATGTCGAGCGGCTGGCACAATCCTTCGCAGAGCGGATCAGGCTAGACGCAGACGTCTGTGAAGTGCGTCGTATGAATGAAGGAGTCGTTGTCACCGATGGCAAAGGGCATTCGGAGCGATACGATCATGTGGTCATGGCGAGCCATGCGGACCAGGCCCTCAAGATGCTCGCCGACCCGAGCAAGCGTGAGCGTGATCTCCTCGGGGCGTTCCGCTACAGCCGCAATCTCGCTGTGCTGCACACCGATGAAAGCTTCATGCCGAAGCGACGAGCGGTGTGGTCAAGCTGGAACTATATAGGTTCCCGAGATGCTGTAAGCGGCGATGTCTGCGTGACCTATTGGATGAACCGTCTGCAGAACATTGAGAGCGAAAAGCCGCTGTTTGTTACTCTCAATCCGCCGCGCCCGCCGCGTGCCGGCACGTTGCTCCACAGTGAAGTTTACGATCACCCCATTTTCGATGCCAACGCAATCGCTGCTCAACGAAAGTTGTGGCTGCTGCAAGGCGAGCAGGACACCTGGTTTTGCGGTGCGTATTTCGGCGCAGGCTTTCACGAGGACGGATTGCAGGCGGGACTCGCTGTCGCCGAGCAACTCGGCCACGTGCGCCGACCGTGGCAGGTGGGAAACGAGTCTGGACGGATTGTCCTTACCGCGAGAACGACCGACGCGAAAGCGGAGCTGCAGATATGACTCCTCGTTCGTCGCTCTATGTCGGATCGGTCATGCATCGGCGCCTGCAACCGCGCATGCACAGCTTCCGCTATAACGCGTTCTGGTTCCTGCTCGATCTCGATGAACTTGCCGAACTCTCCAAAAAGCTGAGATGGTTCTCCCATAACCGGCCGAATGTTTTCAGTTTCTATGACGCCGACCACGGCGACGGCACTGCAACGCCGCTTCGTACCCAGGTCGAGCGCCAGCTCGGTGATGCGGGCGTCAATATTGCTGGCGGCCGAGTTCACTTGCTCTGCATGCCGCGCACGCTCGGCTATTGCTTTAATCCGCTGAGCATCTTCTTCTGCTACCGAGCAGACGCCACGCTCGTCGCGGTGGTCTATCAAGTGCACAACACCTTCGGCGAGCGGCATAGCTATGTGATCCGAGTCGAAAATCACAGTGAGACGCTTCACCAGCATTGCCGAAAGCTTTTCTACGTTTCGCCCTTTCTGGACATGGACCTGAGTTATGACTTCCGGATCACGGGTCCGGACGAGCGCATTGCCGTCGGGATAAGCGCCAGTTCATCCGCGAAGCCCGTGCTGCACGCCGTTCTGACGGGAGCGCGGAGAGACCTCACAGATCGAAACCTGATGATCGTCTTCCTGAAGATACCTGTGATCACGATCAAAGTGATCGCCGCGATTCACTGGGAGGCATTTCGGCTGTGGGCGAAGGGGATTGGCCTACGCCGGCGACCGCTGCCGCCGGCGCGCTCGTCGACGATTGTCACCGCAAATTCAGCGATTTCGGATTAAAACGTCATGTCCGTGCAGCGCCAGCAAGTTGCCACGCGATCCATCAATCCGCGACTTTTGCTCAGTTCAAGTTCGATCGCCGAAGCGTTTTTGCGCCGGATGGTGGGTGATTTAGAGTGCGGCGAGCTGGTGATCGAGACTCCCGCGGGACATCGGTTGGTCCTTGGCGAGCGTCGGTCTGGCCCCCAAGCGAAAGTGACCATCCACAGCTGGCGCTGCCTATGGCGCATGATCTCCAGCTGGGACATCGGCGTCGCGGACGCCTATATCGCTGGGGAATGGTCATCGCCCGACCTCGTCGCCCTGCTGAAGCTTGCTTGCAACAACAGCGCTTTGGCGGAGCCGCTGAAAGCTCTGCGCGCGCCGCCGTTCTGGCTCAGACTGCGTCATGCCATGAATCGCAATACGCGTCGCGGGAGCCGGCGAAATATCGCCGCTCATTACGACCTCGGCAACGAGTTCTACCATCAGTGGCTCGATCCAGGCATGACTTACTCGGCGGCACTATTTTCTCGGGCGGGCCAGACCCTGGAAGAGGCCCAGGATGCCAAACTTGACCGTGTTATCAGCCTGCTGGACTTGGCGGGCGGAGAAAAGGTGCTGGAAATCGGTTGTGGCTGGGGAGGCTTTGCCGAGCGACTGCTGCAACAGCACGACGGTACCGTAACGGGGATTACGCTTTCATCCGAGCAATTGGCCTTCGCGAAGCGACGGCTACGCAATCGTGCTGCGGCGGGGCGTTGTGACCTGCGTCTGCAAGATTATCGCGATGTGCGCGGTACCTTCGATCGTATCGTCTCGATCGAAATGATGGAGGCCGTCGGCGAGGCATACTGGTCGACATACTTCGAGAAACTGCGAGCCAGCCTGCGTCCAGGCGGCGTCGGCCGTACTGCAAGTCATCACGATCGATGAGGCTCGCTTTGAGAACTATCGTCGCAGGCCCGACTTCATCCAGAAATACATCTTCCCCGGTGGCATGCTTCCGACAAAGCGGATTATCGAGCGCAAAATTTCCCAAGCCGGACTTCGGCTTGTCGCTCACGAGCACTTCGGCGAAAGCTACGCGCGAACGCTTGAACACTGGCAACAGCGATTCCAGAAATCCTGGCCAACAATCAAGCGGCTCGGCTTCGATGAGCGTTTCAAAAGAACCTGGGAATATTATCTCGCTTATTGTCAGGTTGGGTTCGACGCACGAATATTGAACGTTGGCCTCTACAAGGTTACTCAAGCAGCGAGTTAGTAATTGCCACTATGCATTCGTGGGGTCCATCCAGGTTTATCCATGACATTGGGTACGGTGTAGTTGCCATCATTGCGGTCGCTGGCACGCTGATAATTGGGCAGATAGCCACTTACCCAAATCTGGCGCCCTGGTATTCCTCGCTTAGCAAGCCTGCATTCAATCCTCCGAACTGGGTCTTCGCCCCGGTTTGGATCACACTTTATTTGCTGATGGCGTTCGCCGTATGGCGCATCTTGCGGCTGCCGGAAGCCTCCGCCGCGCGTCGATTGGCACTAATCTTGTTCTTCATTCAGCTTGCGCTCGACGCAGCATGGTCATGGATGTTCTTCGGCGCTCACAATCCGCTGCTGGGAGTAATCAACATCGTTCCGCAATTGCTCGTCATTCTCGCAACAGTCGTCACATTCTACCGACTTGACAGGATGGCAGCCTGGTGCCTCATGCCTCTTGCAGCCTGGGTTGCTTTTGCGAGCACTCTAAATATCGCGATCTGGCAGCTAAACGCCTAAATCGAGCAACAGTCGTTTCATTTTTAGGATCGTGGCGGCGAACAGCAATCGCTCGTGTCATTTGGCGCACGGCGGCGTTTTCAAGCCCCGGAGGGAGATCCGCCTCAAAGCGGTCTTTACTGGCGACCGGACAGATATGCCCGGCCAACCCACACGAAGCGCGGTGAATGAGGTGATTGCCTTCTTCCGCAAGGCCCTGCTGGAAATTGAAGCGAACTTTAAAAAGGAAGCTCTTACTGTGACCCTTCCGAAGAGGCCTGAGGCTCAGAGGGTGTGACAAGGAAGATCGATGTCAAAGCGGCTGATCGCTCAATCGATCACATTGGAAATGTACTTGAAAGGAAATGAGGCCCGGGTCCCTCCCGGGCCTCGCCGTCTTGGATCATAGGATTGATCGGCTAGTAGTCCATGCCGCCCATGCCGCCGCCTGGCATTGGGGGAACCGGCGATTCTTTCTTCGGAAGCTCAGCCACCATGGCTTCCGTGGTGATCAGCAGGCCAGCGACCGAGGCTGCATCCTGAAGGGCACAGCGCACCACCTTGGTCGGGTCAATAATGCCCTTGGACACCAGGTGCGTGTTTCGGTAATTCCCGGACAGGGATTTCGGCAAATCGCGGACAAGGATTTCAGTAATTCCGGGACAGGGATTTCGCTAATTCCCGGACAGGGGTGACGGTCGGTTTTCGGGAGCGCCGTTGAGGCAGAGTTCCCTCTCAAGCTGGGTTTGAGAGGGACGATGCCGAGACGGAAGCAAGCGAAACGAACGACTGTGAAGGACCTAAGATCGATTCTGCGGCTGGCGTATGAGCACGGCTTGTCGGTTCGTGCCATCTCGGACCGGCTGCAGCAAGACCTCGGTGGCGACCTATCTGTTACGAGCGCGCGAGGCGGGCTTAAGCTGGCCATTGCCGCCGATTTACGAGAGTGATGCGGCTCTTGCGCGGGCTCTGTTCCGCCGGGTCGGGCGGCCGCCGCAGGACTTGAGCGAGCCGGATTGGGCGGTGGCGACGCGGGAGCTCAAGCGCAAGGGCGTAACGCTGACGCTGTTATGGCAGGAATACCGCGCGGCCCATCCCGAGGTTACGGCTACACTTGGTTCTGTGAGAAGTTCGGCGCCTATCAGCGCCGAGCAAGTCCGAGCTTCCGCCATCGCCACGCGGCGGGCGCGGCGATGCAGACCGATTACGCCGGCCATACGATCGAAGTGGTTGATCCGGCGACTGGCGAAATCCGTCAGGCCCAGATTTTTGTCGCGGTGCTTGGGGCGTCGTCGCTGACTTTTGCCATGGCCAGCTTGAGCCAGCGGCTGCCCGATTGGATCGAAGGCCAGACCCGAGCCTTATCGTACTTCGGCGGGGTTCCCAAAGCGATCGTGTGCGACAACCTCAAGGCAGGGGTTGCCAAAGCGCTGTGGTTTGAGCCGACGCTCAACCAGACCTTTGCGGCCATGGCCGAGCACTACGACACGACGATTTTGCCGACGCGCAGCCGCAAGCCGCGCGACAAGGGCAAGGTCGAAGGCGCGGTGCTGATTGTCGAGCGGTGGATTTTAGCGCGGCTGCGCCACCGGCGCTTCTTCAGCGTTGCCGATCTCAATACCGCAATCGGCGTCCTGCTCGAGGATCTCAACAACCGGCCGATGCGCCAGTTTGGAAAGTCGCGCCGACAGCTGTTCGAGGAGATCGAGCGCGCCGCCTTGGCGCCGCTGCCGGGCGTGCCGTTCGAATACGCCGAATGGAAGTCCGCCAAGGTGCATCCCGATTATCATGTCGAAGTCGATAAGACCTTCTACTCGGTGCCGCACCGGCTGATCGGTCGTCGTGTCGATGTTCGGCTCACCTGCCGGACCGTCGAGATCTTCTACGATCACGCGCGCGTTGCCAGCCATGTGCGCCGTTCGCAGCGCTCTGGCCATGTCACGGCCAACGAGCACATGCCCAAGGCCCATCAGCGCTACGCCAATACGACGCCGGCGAACCTGATCGAGAGCGCCGCCCACATCGGGGTCAACGCCGCCATCCTGGTGGAGCGGATGATGCGCGCGCGTCCCGTAGCCCGCTAGCGCCGGGGAATCTCGGTGCAGGCGGATCAGGCTCACGGCTGAAATCCACCTCCAGCACGTTGTTCTCGCGGCGGATCACGTAGCGACCATTTCTACGAAACATAGGGCTACCTAACCTCCAAAGCCGAAGCTCGACACGGTGTGACATCCAACACGGGAGCACCTCTCGCGCGAAAGGTTGCCTTAGTCGACAGATCATCGTCGCCCGCAATTACTGGATCGGCGTTCCAGTGTTACTCTGACCGTCGGGCCGCTGGTGTCGAATATGATCGGCGGGCCGACGTAGGCCACCTCGATCACGCTGATGCAACACTCTTCGGTAGCGATGACCGTTCGCTTGGCGATCGAGCGTCCGCAGCGCTTCCATGATTTCGTCAAAGTGTACCGGCGCGCCCCGCGGATTCGAGCGAAGCTCAGGCGCGGCTTCGACGGCGCAAGCGTCAGACGCCCACGACGCCAGAATGGCTCGCTTTTCGTTCAGGCTCAGGTCTGGATCGTTGAGCACTTCAGACGGATGTCCAAAGGCTTGTGCAGGGTGCATTAGGTCATCGAGATCAACGTCATCGTGTATTCTGTCGTACATGTCCTTTCTCCTGCGACAGATATTTGCGTTGGGGCGGGTCAATTCACCTGAATGGTTTGCGGTTTGGCTTCCTCAACTTTGGGCAGCGTCAGTGAGAGAACGCCCTCTTTGAGCTCGGCGCCGATCTTGTCCTGATCGATTTTGTTGGAGAGCCGGAAGCTTCTCGAATAGTGACCGATATTATATTCAGTGTAGAGCGGCTGCAGACCTTGGTATTTGGTCAAATCGAGCCGCCCTTCCACGTTCAAGACGCCGTCTTCGACATGCACCTCGACATTTCCTTTCTCAACTCCCGGCATCTCAAGAACGACTTTCAAGGCGTCCTGGGTCTCGTAAATGTCCGCCGTTGGCACAAAGACGCGCACGGGAATCGTGCTCTCTTCCTTTTTGTCCAACTCGCGCTTTTGCTGAACCTGAAGTTCCTGTTTCGTGTCCATAAGCGTGCTCCTCATCCGTACAACACGGTGCCTGAGATGGGATTTCAGCTGATTTTGATTGTCCGCGGTTTGTCGCGCTCGGACCGAGGCATGAATAACGCCAGAATGCCGTCGCGGTATTCGGCCTTTATGCCATCGGGGTCCAATTGGACGGGGAGCGACAACGTGCGATCGAATTCGCCAAAAATCCGCTCGCGCCGATGTACGCTGACGCCCTCCGGGTAAGAGATCATTTTCTTGCCCGCAATGCGGATCGTGTTTTCTTGGGCCTGTATTTGAAGGCTGTCCTTGTCGATCCCTGGCAACTCGATGATCGCCAGGAGATCGCTACCTTGTTGAAACACGTTGATCGGCGGAAACGGGCCTTGGCTCGTCGTCTGATCCTGCAGCCAATCACTTGTCAGGCGAGCCTCGAGTGATCGTTGCAGATTGAACAACGCATCGAATGGGTCGGCAAAAGCTGTGATCATGTTCGCACCCAGGTTCCGTGGTTCGGGCGACGCAAATGATGTGTGGTCACCCCTCGCGACTTATCGATTTGGTTTTTAGCCTGGCACTGTCAAGAGGGGAGTGCCAGAAAAATTTTCGGCGTGCAAGTTGCTGTAATAATTTACAAATCGTCGATTTGCCGAATTCCCGCAACGCGGCAAATGATCTTCGATATAGCGATTTTTAACCCTCGGATTTGTAAATGGTCTACCACCGGAAGTGTCGGTGGTGTCCTCGCAAATGAACCGTTCGAGCGCGCACTACGGCAGTAAGGCGTAAGCAAACATCGCCAAAGAGGGCGCGGGTCATCGCGAACTTGAGGCAAGATTGTTGCTCGAGGCAGCCGCCAGGTTGCAGGCGGTGCATGATTCTGGTGGGACAAACCACCGGGCCTGTCGGACGCGGTGCTCTATAACCGACGACTCTGGATCGTATTCAGCGACGCGGTCATGCGCGACGATAACAAACTGCCCCTAACGATCCGCTAGAACATTTTAAATCTTGGTTTGTTCGTCATGGGCGAGACATTCTCCTTGATGACCCGCCCGAGGCCAGATCATTTGGCAAACCTATCAGGATCAATCGCGCCATCGCTGCCGGCCTCCGCGGCAATTCCTAAGGAGCAACTGCAACGGACCGCCCAACTCAGTCCCGCAAGTGCTTCACCAATGGTTGCTTGAGCGCTGTTTCAAGTTGCGCTCGTGAAGCCGTCAGTGTTTTCAATAGTCGTTTGCTGCGGGAGCTTAGTGCAACCAAGTTGCAAAATCGTATGCATCCTCGCTGCGCCAGCCAGATACTTCAAAGCCATCTGAGCATACAGGGCCCTCTCCTGAACCAGGGGGTGGTCTTGGCCCAATCCATGCACCGACCAGCGAAGGTGTAGAACTGAGCGATAGCCGACGTCGCGAGAAGTTCGCCCCGTGTGGTCGTGTTTTGACCATTGTCATTCGGCGGAACATCGCTCATGCTCTCCCTCCGCTGGCGGATGCAAGCACGCACTCTGTTTCCTGTGACCCAAGGCCCTTATTTTGCCGTCGTCGCCAGAATGACGGCGAAGCTTACGATAAGGCCTGTCATCGCCATGAACTGAGAAGGATCTGGACGTTCTAATCGCATTGTTACCTCCAGGTTCTCCAAAGGCGTGCGGGATTCAGTTAAGTGCGTGCCTATCCCGGTAGGACCGAGGCGGGCGGCGCTCGGCGCGGCTCTTCCACCATCGCCAACGATATCGCCGACCATCGTCGCCAAGTGCGTGCGCCTGCTTGTCAAGCGCCCGTAACGCGTCCATCACATCGTCATATTGGACCGGACGCTTTTCACCTGGGGTGCAACGTAGATCGGGTGCCGCCGCCAGCGCGCAGGCTTCGGATGCCCATGATGCGAGGATGGCGCGTTTCTCGTTGAGCGTCAGATCAGGGTCGTTGACGACGAATGACGGATGTTCGTACGCGTGGGCGGGATGCAGAAGGTCGTTGAAGTCCCAACTGCCGCGGGTATCAAACTTCCCGTTCCCCAACAAACGGTTGTTTTGCCGGCGCTCCATATGCTTCCTCCTTTCTTCAGGAGGCGGCTCGAGCGAGATGGGGCCCAAGCCACCTCGAACAGTGCGCCGGACACCCTCTCGGTGCCCGTGCCAGGGCCAAGTCAAGCCCCAACGTGCAACGAGTTGGGAAACGTCGAAAAAATTTCAAGGCCCCTTTGCCTTCGTGCTCGGCCCTCTTGAAATGCCGGGCATCGCTTCCAACTAAATTTCCGCCGCGCCGAAACGCGGCGCCGGGCGACCTCTGGGGCTCGGCAATACGGGCGCCCGGCATGGTGCCTGGCGGCTCTCGTATCCTATTGCTCAATGGTGGATCGGCTATGAGAAACTATGATTTGACCCCACTCTGGCGTTCGACCGTCGGCTTCGATCGCATGCTTGATCTTCTCGACGACGCCGCGCGTTGGACTGGCGAGGAACAGCACTACCCGCCCTACAACATCGAGCGCACCGGCGAAGACCAGTATCAGATCTCGCTGGCACTCGCCGGCTTCGTCCCTGAAGAGATCAACATCACCGCGGAGCAGAACGTGCTCACGGTCGAGGGCCGTAAGGCCGAGAAGTCTGAACATCAGTATCTCTATCAGGGCATTTCGGCCCGCCCATTCCGTCGCGTGTTCAATCTGGCCGATTACGTCCAGGTGAAGAATGCGTCGTTCGAAAGCGGGCTCTTGAAGATCGACCTGGTGCGACAGATTCCGGAAGCGATGAAGCCGCGCAAGATTGCGATAAACGGCTCTAACGACAACCAGAAGATCGAGCACAAGGAGGCGGCCTGAGTAGTTTCAGGTCGCGGGGATATCAGCACATCAACACGCTGCTCGTCCGGGTGCTGTCCAGATCGCTTCAGACATGAAACGCGTTTCATCCGTGCCGGGACGCGTCTCGTTACCACGTCAGCGTCGAGGTCCTCGTGTAGGCGCCAGACCTTTGGCCGGTCGAGTGCAGCGGCGATCAGCCGGCTTGCACAGAGGTGGATGTGCTTTTGCCGTCAGCGCACCTCGAGCACCTCGTCGGGGCAGATGGCGGCGGAAACATCCCAACCGCTTGCAGTTGTTCGGATTTCGCCCTCCGGCGTCGCTTCGCCGATCGCTCGGCCTTTTTGGAAAAAAGGCCGATGTCCACTCTCACATACCAGGGATACTTCCGGGCTACGACGTGACCAGCTGGTACGGCTTTATCGCGCCGCACGGGACGCCGGCGGCCGTGATCGCCAAGTTGAACAGATCAATCACCGACGCAATCGCTGACCCCTCGGTCAAGGAGCGGCTGACGAAAGCCGGCGTCGTTGTGCGGGGCTCCAGCCCCGGGGCGTTTGGCAGTTATATAAAGGTTGAATTCGTGCGCTGGAACCAAGTGCGCGAGGCCGCCGGGATTGCGCAGGAGTGAGCCATGAGCACCCGTTTTATCGCTATAGCGGCTACGAAGACGTGATTGCTTTCAATTGGATCGGAAGCTGCAGCTGGATCAGAGTACTGTGACGCTGAGGCAAACCATCAAGCCCAACAGTAAGGAATGCCCGATCGAGGAATATCCATATTCCGACGTGTCCAAATTTGTCAGACCTCGAGCTTTGCAAAACGGTAGCTGCCAGCGCCAAGAAAGATCGTCCCGATCCCGACGAGCATCATGACGTCCATGGCAAGGTCGAAACGCGACGCATCGATGAGCAGTCCGCGCATGCCGTCGACGCCGTAAGACAGCGGATCAATGCTCGCCAGCGTTCGTAAAGCGAAAGGAATATTGGTGAGCGGGAATAGCGCACCGGACAGAAAGAAAATCGGCATCACCATAAAGTTCATGACCAGCTGAAAGCCTTGCATGTCCCTGACAAACGACGCGACCGTGATGCCGAGCGCCGAAAACAGCGACGCGATCAGGAACATTAGCAGCACCGCTGGGATGAGGAGCGCCCAGTTGTACGGGTGAAACCCGAAAAACAGCGTCAACACCAATACGATACAGCCCTGCACGGTCGCCACGGTCGCCCCGCCGAACGTACGGCCCAGCATAATAGCCACACGCGAAACCGGCGCGACCAGCGTCTCCTTTAAGAACCCGAACTGGCGGTCCCAGATTATCTGCATGCCATTGAAGATCGACGTAAAGATAATCGCCATGGCGATGATGCCGGGAACGAGGAATTGGATGTAGCTCCCCTGCCCAGCGGCTTGGAACATGCTGCCGAGGCCGTATCCGAGGGCGAGCAGGAACAGATCGGCTGTCCGAGCGCGCCGATTATGCGCGAGCGGGATCGGAGAAATTTTTTGATCTCCCGAAGCCACATTATGTAAATGGTCTGAAGCATACGTCTTATCTTCCGCGCGCGCGCCGCATCATGCGCATGTGCTCAAGTCCCGAGGCGCTCTCTTCTCGAATATCGCGCCCCGTCAATTCGAGAAACGCGTCCTCAAGCGAGTCTTTGTTTGTCTGCCGCTTTAGTTCCTCGCCCGTGCCGGAAGCGATGATGGAGCCGTGGTCGATGATCGCGATCATGTCCGCGTTGCGATCTGCCTCATCCATGTAATGCGTCGTGAAGAAAACTGTGATCCCCTCCTCGCCTTTCAGCTTCCCAAGGTATTCCCACATGAGATTGCGGGTCTGCGGATCAAGGCCAAGCGTTGGTTCGTCGAGAAAAATGATCTTCGGATGGTGTAGAAGCCCGCGCGCGATCTCGAGGCGTCGCTTCATGCCGCCGGAAAATTCCTTCAGATAACTGTCGCGACGTTCGTGGAGGTCGACGAATTTGAGCAGCTCGTCAATGCGCGCATGCCGCGCGTCGCCGGGCACGCCGTAGAGAACACCGTGCAACTCCATGTTTTCCCGCGCGGTAAGGTCCTCGTCCAGAGAAGGGTCCTGAAAGACGATGCCGAACGACTGACGGACCGCGTCCGGGTATTTTGTGGGGTCCTTGCCGTCGATAAGTATTGTCCCCGACGTGGGTCGCAGGAGCGTGGTCAACATTTTGATGGTCGTCGATTTGCCTGCGCCGTTGGGACCGAGGAATCCGAACGTCTTTCCTTGCTCGACTGAAAACGAAATGCCTTTTACGGCGTCGAAACCGCCGAAGCTCTTTTTCAGGTCTTTGACTTCGATGATGTTCGCCATGCTTCCGCGGCTTTGCGAAACGCGAAGACTGCCCCCTGTAAATGACTACACGTAGCGGCCGATTGCCATGAGGGCGACAGTAATAATGAGCAGCACCGCGCTGAGTTGAGTAGCTCGCGGTGATCCGGCTCAATAGGCGCTCGCGCTCGGCGGTCTGCCTGGCCGTTGGCGGGTTTCATTTTTAATCTCCCGCGTGGCTGTTAGCATCGGTTAGGCGCCATACAGATATGTTAGTCGACGTAACTGAAGCAACAGCCTCTCGTAAATGTGATCGATAAGGAGGGTAGCGTTGACAATCAAATAGTAGGCACCAAACTGATTTGCAGGAGACAGCAATGGACCGTCGGCAATCCCCCAAGCGCGGTTCAGGACCGCCACACGCGGTCATGGAGGAGATTCGCAAGCACCTCTCTGCACGGGAGGTACAAGGGATGAAGGCGCTTTTTCCCCCGCGCGCGACGGCCCAAAGGGCCGACAACGCCCTCAGTGAATGGATGGCGGGTACAGTGGGCTCGGTCGCGCGGTACCAGATCCTAATGGCGCTGTGGGCGACCAAAGGCGATGGCATTCCGCACACGGACATCGTGGAAGCGATGGGCGTGACCCGCGCCACCATCTCCGGGCTGATGGCGGCTCTCGAACGGGAAGGTTTCGTTAAATTGATGGAGGACCGCGAGGACCGCCGGAAGCTGGTCGCACAACTGACGCCCCGGGGAGAGGCGGTCATCAAGAAGGCCTTTGAGGTCAACTTGGAGCGATTTCGCAGGCTGTTCGCGTCTCTCCCGTCGACCGATCTGACGCGCTTAACGACATTGCTGAACCGGGTTCGCGACAGCTTCGCGCCCCCGATAAGCGTCATTTTCTCTCGTCCGAACTTTGCGTATAACGTGCGCCAGCAGATCGGGTATTTAGTGCCACCAAAAGTGCGGCGGATTGTGACTTTAAAAAGCGCTATGTTGGTGGTTGGGGGGCCGCGCCCTCGAGATGCGGAGGCGCCGGCCGCTCATTCCGGACTGCGCGGCGTCTCCATCGCTCATCAATGCGCTGCATCACGACATAAAATGAGGGCACGAACACGACAACGAGGCAGGTCGAGGCGATCATGCCGCTGAAGACGGGCAGGCCGATCGATCGCCGTGCCCCGGCACCCGCGCCGGTCGCGATGACAAGCGGAAATACGCCCAGAATGAAGGCGAAAGAGGTCATGAGAATGGGGCGGAACCTGAGCCGGGCTCCCTCCACCGCGGCGTTGACGATCTCCATCCCTTCGGCTCGTCTCTGGCGCGCATATTCTACGATCAAAATCGCGTTCTTGCTGCCGAGGGCGATCAGGAGGATGAGCCCGATCTGCGTATAGAGATCGTTGGCTGCGCCAAAAGCGGTCAACGCGCCGACTGTTCCGAGCAGGGCGAGCGGCACGCCGAGGATCACGGCGAGCGGCAGGATCCCGCTTCCGTACTGGCCGGCTAACACGAAATAGACGAGCAGCAGCGCGAGGCCAAACACGAAATACATCTGCGAGCCAACTGCCTTCTCCTGGTAAGACATTGCAGTCCATTCGTAACCTGTTCCGCGCGGCAGCGTGTACTGGCCGATCTGGTCCATGATGTCGAGCGCCTCTCCTGAACTGAAGCCAAAGGCTGCGCTGCCGACGACTGTCGCCGAGGGATAAAGATTGTAGAGACTGATCAGCAGGGGACCTTGAACCTTTTTGATATCGACCACCGTTCCGATCGGTGTCATCGTTCCGCTGCCCGTCTTGACTTTGAGGTTACGGATGTCATCGGGGCTCGCCCGGTACTGCGGCAACGCCTGCGTGTAGAGCTGGAAGATGTGTCCGAATTTGTTGAACTGGGCGGCATAGTTCGAACCGACGTAGGTCGACAGGGCGGAAAAGACATTGCCGACTGTGATGCCGAGTGTCTCGGCCTTGGTGCGGTCGACAGTGACGCTGAGTTGGGGAACTCCCGACCGGAAGGTCGTGTTTAGCCTCTGCAAAGCAGATTGCGCATTGCCGGCTCTGATGACGGCATCCGTCAGGCTCTGTAACAACGTGTAGTCGAAATCGCCGTTCCTGATCTCGACCTGCATCGTGAAGCCTCCGACATTGCCGATGCCTTGGATCGGAGGCGGGGGAGCGCAAACACGATGGCCTGCGTGACGGCATGCAGGGAGCGATTTAGATTCTGGTTGATCGAGCGCAGATCCTGGCCCCTCTGCTTGAGACGCGTGTTCCAGTCATTGAGGACCACAAAGGCGACCCCCGCGTTTGCCAGGCTTGCAAAGTTATCTAGGACGGAAATGCCACTGACAGTGATCACATTCTCAACGCCTGGCACTTTTTTGGCGATCGCCGAGATCCGTTGCATGACCGCGTCGGTACGCTCCTTGGAAGCGCCGTCGGGCAATGGCCACCGACGATCAGATAGCCTTGGTCCTCGTCCGGCAGGAACGCAGTGGGCACGCGCGCCAGCCCCCAGATAGCAACGGCGACGAGAAAAAAGGCAAGGACTACCATGGCCGCGCTGCGGCGCGTCATGGCGCC
>CAVXAK010000013.1:0-1377085 GCA_963759705.1 uncultured Alphaproteobacteria bacterium | reverse complement strand
GGCGGTTGGATGCCGATCGGGGCGGAGCAGACCGCAACCGGCTATGAGGTTGCCTGGAAAGGCTCGGGCACCAATCAGTACACGGTCTGGACCACCGACAGCAACGGCAACTACCTCTCAAATATCGGCGTTGTGTCGGGAACGAGCTATGCCTTGGAATCGCTTGAGACCAGTTTCCATCAAGACCTCAACGGCGACGGAACGATCGGTCTGACCGCCGCGACCGTGATCGAGTTCGGCTGGGTCGACCAGCCTGACGCAGGTGGCAGACCAATTTTATCTTGATAACAGCGGCGGCTCTGGCCCTGCGCTCAAATATGGCGGCGCCGCTTGGGTCGTCGGTGAGTTTGGCGGTTGGATGCCGATCGGGGCGGAGCAGACCGCAACCGGCTATGAGGTTGCCTGGAAAGGCTCACGGGCACCAATCAGTACACGGTCTGGACCACCGACAGCAACGGCAACTACCTCTCAAATATCGGCGTTGTGTCGGGAACGAGCTATGCCCTGGAATCGCTTGAGACCAGTTTCCATCAAGACCTCAACGGCGACGGAACGATCGGTCTGACCACCCCGACCGTGATCGAGTTCGGCTGGGTCGACCAGCCTGACGCAGGTGGCAGACCAATTTTATCTTGATAACAGCGGCGGCTCTGGCCCTGCGCTCAAATATGGCGGCGCCGCTTGGGTCGTCGGTGAGTCTGGCGGTTGGATGCCGATCGGGGCGGAGCAAACCGCAACCGGCTATGAGGTTGCCTGGCAGCTCACGGGCAGCAATCAGTACACGGTCTGGAACACCGACAGCAACGGCAACTACCTCTCAAATATCGGTGTTGTGTCGGGAACGAGCACGGCGTTGAAATCGCTCGAGTCGAGTTTCTACCAAGACCTCAATGGCGATGGCGTCATCGGCCTGCCGACGACGTCGATCGAAGTCACCGGTAAAACCTCGCTGACTGTGAGTCCCTTCACCCAAGGGGCAACAATCGACGCCGGCGCATCGCTCGAACTGGCTGGCGCTGATTCAGGATCTGTCACCTTCAAAAGCGCCACAGGGGAGTTGATCCTTGACCACTCCACGACATTCAGTGGTCAAATCTCCAATTTCACCGGCGACGGGACGTTGTCCGGCTCAGATCAGATCGATCTGAAGGACATCAATTACAATTCTGTTCAAGACAGCTATGCCAATGGCGTCCTGACGATCACGGATGGAACTGATACCGCCAAACTGAATTTTAATGGCTCCTACACGCAGGCGAATTTTCATTTAGCCAGCGATGGCAGCGGCGGCACGATCGTCTACGATCCACCGGTACCATCGCCCACCGCGCCAACATCCGGCACGTCAGGTTCGGCGACGATCGGCAATGGTGCGACGCTCGCATTGGACGGCGCCTTTTCCGGATCGGTCACCTTCGATGGTCCGGCCGGAAAATTGGTGCTGGACTCCGCTTCCAACGCCCAGCCCGTCGATCCGACGGTGACGGTGTCCGGTTTTGGAGCGCAGGACACCATCGACCTCACTGACCTCGCCTTTGGTGCCCAAACCACGCTCGGCTATTCACCGAATAGCAATCAAACCGGGGGTACATTGACAATTGGTGACGGCAGCCATGCCGCCAGCATCGCGCTCCTTGGCAACTATATTGCATCGAGCTTTGCCATTGCGGGCGATAACAACGGCGGTACAATGGTGGTCGCCGAAATGTCGCAAAGCGGTGGTCAACCGTTGCTGACCAATCCTCAGCACGCGTGAGGGCGGGGGGCTTCTCCATCAGCGGGCGGGCCGTGACGCAACGGGTTGCGAAGTGGGGGCGTAGAGGGTGACGGGGGTCTTGGGAGCGACCGACAACGATCGAGCGGCGGCGGAATCCGGACTCGCCGCGTTGGTGCTGCTGTTGCGATTCCACGGCGTGGGCGCCGACACCGAACAAATTCGCCATCGCTTCGGCGGTGCCATTGGCGTCCCGGAAATGATCCGCTGCGCCAAAGAACTGGGACTCAAAGCCCGGGTCTATCAATCGAACTGGCAGCGGCTCGGCAAAACACCGCTCCCCGGCATCGCTGTCTTACGTGATGGCGGTTATCTGCTGCTCGGCAAGGCTGGCGAGAACAAGATCCTTGTTCAAGATCCCATGACGCCGCGGCCGATGCTGATGGCGCGTGAGGAGCTCGAGGCCGTCTGGGACGGCCGCCTGATCCTGATGACCGGTCGCGCCGGTTTGGGGGAGCTTTCGAGCCGTTTTGGCATCAACTGGTTCGTCGAGGCCATCCACAAATACCGCTATTTGTTAGGCGAGGTTCTCGTCGCTTCGTTCTTTCTCCAACTTTTCGCGCTGGTCTCGCCGCTGTTCTTTCAGGTCGTCATCGACAAGGTGTTGTCGAGCCGCACCCTCAGTACGCTTGATGTTATTGTCATCGGGCTCGTCGCCATTTCGCTCTTTGATACGATTCTCGGCGTGCTGCGGACCTACCTTTTTGCCCACACGACAAATCGCATCGACGTCGAGTTAGGCGCACGTCTATTCCGCCACCTTTTGGCACTGCCAATTTCCTACTTCCAAGCACGCCGTGTCGGTGATTCGGTGGCGCGCGTGCGCGAGCTTGAGAACATCCGAAACTTCCTCACGAGCTCGGCCCTGACACTCGTGATCGATCTATTCTTCACGTTTGTTTTCCTGGCCGTGATGTTCCTCTATTCGCCGCTGCTCACCGCCATTGTGCTAGGCGCTTTCCCTTTCTACATCGGCATCTCGGTCGCCGCGACCCCGTTGTTTCGGCAGCGCCTTGACGAGAAGTTCAAGCGCGGCGCCGAAAATCAGGCTTTTCTGGTCGAGAGCGTGACGGGCGTTGAGACGCTCAAGGCCATGGCCGTCGAGCCGCAAATGCAGCGCCGCTGGGAACAGCAGATCGCCGGCTACGTGTCTGCGAGCTTCCGGGTCATCAGTCTGGGCAACGTCGCGAGCCAGACGGTCCAGTTGATCAACAAACTCGTGATTGCCGCGATTCTGTATTTCGGCGCCAAGCTGGTGATGAACGGTACCCTGACGATCGGCGAACTGGTGGCGTTTAACATTCTGGCTGGACGGGTGAGCACGCCGGTCCTGCGCCTTGCGCAGATGTGGCAGGACTTCCATCAGGCCCGTCTCTCCGTGGCGCGACTGGGCGACATTCTCAACACGCCGGCAGAGCCAACCTTCAGTCCGGGCCGCGCCGCGCTGCCGGCGATTCGTGGCGACGTGGTGTTTGATCACGTTACGTTTCGCTATCGCATCGACGGGCCCGAGGTGTTGCACGATGTCAGCTTCAACATCCCCGCCGGCCAAGTCGTCGGCATTGTCGGTCCATCAGGTTCTGGAAAGAGCACGCTAGCCAAGCTGGTGCAGCGCTTGTACGTGCCCGAAAGCGGACGTGTGCTGGTCGACGGGGTCGATATCGCGATGGTGGACACCACCTGGCTGCGTCGGCAGCTCGGCATCGTGCTGCAGGAGAACATTCTGTTTAACTGTTCGATTCGCGACAACATTGCGCTGTCTCAGCCGAGCGCGCCGATCGAGCAGGTGATTACTGCGGCTGCGCTCGCCGGCGCTCACGAGTTCATCCTCGAACTGCCCGAGGGCTACGATACGGTTGTCGGAGAACGCGGCAGCAGCCTCTCCGGTGGCCAGCGGCAGCGCATTGCGGTTGCGCGCGCGCTGATATGCAAACCACGCATTTTGATATTCGACGAGGCCACCAGCGCCCTCGATTATGAAAGCGAACGAATCATCCAGCACAACATGGCGAAGATCGCGGACGGGCGGACGGTATTTATTGTCGCTCATCGGCTGTCCACGGTTCGCTTTGCCGATCGGATTCTAACGCTCGACCACGGCCGCCTTACCGAGGATGGAACTCACGACGACTTGGTTAGAAAGGGCGGGCGCTATGCGATGCTGTACCGCCTGCAGAGTGGCATCCATGAAGTCCGTTAAATCCGCCTTTGCGGCGGCAAAGTCCATGACGTCCGCTAAATCCGCCATTGCGGCGGCAAAGAACGTCGTCTTCTTCCCCATAAACAGGGCGCGTCGCGAACAAGATGAACTCGCCTTTTTGCCGGCAGCCTTGGAGATCGTCGAGACGCCGCCGTCACCAATTGGTCGTGCAATCGGCGCGACCATCGTGACGCTTGTCTGCCTAGGATTGATCTGGGCGATTTTCGGGCATGTTGACATTATCGCGTTCGCGCAGGGGAAGGTCGTGCCGAGCGGCCGCGTCAAGCTGATACAGCCCCTTGAGATCGGCGTCGTCCGCGCCATTCGCGTTCACGATGGCCAGAGCGTTAAGGCCGGCGACGTTTTGATCGAGCTCGATCCCAGCATGACCACGGCAGAGGCGGACCACGTCAGAAACGACCTCATCGCCGCGCAACTGGATATCGCACGATTGCGCGCGGCACTCAGCGACAGCGACAATCCTGAGAGCGCATTTCAACCACCCGTCGGGGCCAGTCCCGACCTCATCGCGATGCAGCGTAAATTCCTGCTCAGGGAAACCGAAGAGTACCGCGCCAAGCTTGCGGCCCTCGATCGCCAACGGGCGCAGAAGGAGGCCGAACGTGAAACAACCTTGGCCACCATCGACAAGCTGGAAGCCGATGAACCCATTATCGCGCAGCGCGTCGATATCCGGAAAGGCCTTGTCGATAAGGAGCTCGGGTCAAGGCTCACTTATCTGGAAACGCTTCAGCAGTTGACCGAGAATCAAAAAGACGCCGCAGTTCAGAAGAGCCATCTTGCTGAGGCGAACGCGGCTGTGGCAGCGATTGTCGCAACTCGTTCACAGGCGGTGGCGGAATTTCATCGCACGCTCTACGGCGAGCTTGCCGAGGCGGAGCGCAAAGCCGCCGGCCTGAGCAACGATCTCGCCAAAGCGGAAGAGCGAACAAAGCGCCAGATCTTGACCGCTCCCGTCGACGGCGTCGTCCAACAATTGGCGGTTCACACTGTGGGCGGCGTGGTGACGCCGGCCCAGCAATTGGCGGTGGTCGTACCCTCCGAAGCGGTGCTCGAAGTGGAGGCCATGATCTCGAACCGAGATATTGGCTTTGTTCACGCCGGCCAAGATGCGCAGATAAAGGTCGATACGTTCAACTTCACGCGCTATGGCGTCCTTCAGCGGCAAGGTGGTCAGTGTGTCTCAGGATTCCATTGTTCGTAATGTTCCGCAGGACAACGCAAAAGATAAACCGGACGGCTCCGATAGCACGAGCAGTGAACCGAAGGGCCAGGAACTGAACTACTTGGCGCGCGTGTCGTTGGATCGGACGAAAATTCAAGTTGATGACAGCCTTGCCAACCTTTCCGCCGGCATGGCGGTTACCGTGGAGGTTAAAACAGGTTCGCGTCGATTGATTTCATATCTGCTCTCCCCCTTACAGCGTTATGCGCATGACAGCATGCACGAGCGGTGATGTTGAAGCACATACGTGACGGCGTGACTGCTGATCCCGCAAAAGTCCTCTCGAGCGACAGCATCACGGTGAGGCAATTGCGGATGGTCGTGCTCACTGGGACGTTGGAGATGACACTAGCCGCTCGCCGTCCATTGTGGGGATATTTCGCTAGGCTGCAATGAGATTTGCCCAGCACCATCTTGTTACTTCCGTGTCACTTCTCCAGTTCCGACGGCGGGGTAACGTTGCTCTTGTGACAGCGCCGGCTCGTCCAGCCGCTGACACACATTGCCGCATTTGACGGCTGCAACATAATCGAGCGCGGGCACGAGCGACTCGTTGCCCGATGGATCGATCAACCCTTTGTTTCCTGTCACGCGGCCAGCCAGCACAGTCTGTTCCTTGTCCTGAAAAAGCATGGGCGGAACGCCAGACACGAAGACTTCGTCGCCATTGTGCACGAAGACCGCCTCGTTTTTTGAAAGCATACGGTCGAACTGCATCACCAAACCCACCACCGTGCCTTTATAGAAGTACGGGTTCCTCATCAGCTGGCTTGGATCAATCCACTTCTGGATGCCCAGATCGGATCTTATTTTTCGTCGTGCGTTCGGTAGGTTGATGGGCACCGACCACCGAGCCTGTGGACCAGTACTATAGGCTAAGAAAAGCCTCTGCGGCGAATAGACCTCGAAGACATCATACAGTTGGCTGATTGGTTCATTCGCGGCATTCCTGAGCCGGCCAGAGGCCAGGGCATTGGCGCATTCTGCGCGAGCAGCACTGCGTAGATTATCCAGAGCTGGACCCCACGTATCATTCTCGAACAACCGATAGCTGTTTGTGTCGTCGCTGATGGAAATTTTCACGATCCACTTGCCGCTGAACGGCGTTTCCGCAAGAGGATCGGTTCCCTCGTAGGCCGAGGGTGCACTGCACTCGATAAATCCGCTGATGCCGTCGGTCGAGGCAGAAAAGCGCAATCGCTGAAACGTTTGTGGTCCCGATCGTGCCGGGGCGGCGTTGTCGACCACCGGGTCGATGAAAACATTTTGGCTATGCGGTGGAGCGGGAGCGGGGGCAGGAGGAGGGAGAGGAGCCGGGCTGGTTTGAGAGCCGTCTTGCAACGCCGCGATTTGTGCCTTGATGGCATCTTCTAGACACGGCTTGGCCGCGCGAAGCTGATCAATCGAATCCCGCCCCGTCAGACCACACTTCTGATTAAGCTCTTGCGCCCACGTCCGCTGCTTCTTTGCCAGCACCTCTTTCGTCTCAGGTGATGCGCTTTTCTTCGCATCTAGAAAGGCCTTGGCGAGCGCTGAATGCATCGCAGCGAGTTGCGGATCGTCGCACATGAGCCGAGCGCTCGCGCTCTTTGCTGATGGGCATGCCGTCCTCGTCCTCGAAATGCTATCGGTGACCAGATTGGCTTGATCACCGCTCTGCAAAGCAGCTAACCGTGCCTTGATTTCAGCTTCCACGCACGGTTTAGCCTTGCGAAGTTCATCAATGGGTGCAGCGTCCTTTCCTTTAAGGCCGCATTTCTCACTTCGCTCTCGGAGCCAAGCAAGCTGCTCCTGCACCAGAAGTTTTTGTTCGTCCGGCGACGCGGTCTTTTTTGCTTCGCGATAGGCCTTGGCAAGCGTTGAATCGACAGCAGCCAAATGACTATCGGCACAGATCAGCCGAGCAGCCGCGGTAGTGGCCGCTTGACAACCGTTTTCGGCGCGACCTGTGGGTGCAGTTTGCTGTGCGCAGACTGTGCCGCCGCAAACCGCCGTCGCGATGAGAAGGACGAGGACCATTTCCCCGAGCGATCCGACGCATTGCGTCTCTCCAAAATGGAATCGGTCTTTCGTGGGCTCTTAAAGAGGCTTTTTTGGGTGCGAGTGAATAGTCACATGAACACGATATGGTTGTATTTCCCTGGATGTGTCCCCCAAACTGGGCGCAAAAGGCATAAAAGCGCATTTTCACCCCGCTCTCCCATAGGCACCCCCATTCGGTTCATGCCTATTATGTCAAAAGAACACGTGCGCGCCGTGGTTTAAAAAAACATAATTTTGTTCGAAGACGGTTAAAGGCGGACAATATGCAAAATATTTTCTCTTGGGTGCTCATCGCTCTGGGCCCGTCGGTCGCTGCTCTAGCTTGGTTTGCTTGGTCTTCCGATCGACCAGAAGAATTCGATCGCGGGGTTTCTGACCAATAGTTTCACGCCGCTCGACATTAGGTCAGCTCTCAGCCTCGTCGGCTGTATGCGTCATTCTTGCCATTTGTACGAGAGAATGTTAATTTATTAACCTGAATTTGTCGGGGCTAGCGGTTGGCGCCGTCCTAAACGCCAGAGCGGGTTGAGGCGGGAGCGCGATTGGTGAAGAAGTCCCTACGGCTCGTTTTTGGTTTTATCCCCTCCAGCGTCTTGGCGGTTCTTCTATTGTCCATCGCTCGCCCCGGCGAAGGATACACGGTCATCAGAAAGCTGATTCATGTGTGGCGTGCGGGTACGCTCGCGCCCGCCTTGAGCGTACAAAAAATAGACGATCCAAGCAGGACCGCTCTAAGCGGTAGCACGTCTCGCATACGTGTCGCTTGAGATCGGGCGAGCAGTGACCAGGGACTCCCAAAGACGCTAACACAACGTGTGCCAGCAGCTGGCGTCCGTGGGCACTAGAAGGTTGGCATGACCGCACCACAGGCGCGGCGAACTAAATGTCACATTTTTCTTGCATCACAACGGCGAAAGCGCAAATATTATTGTTGAGCTGGGTGGGACGTGGAGATCTCGCTTGGATTGGGTCGAGCGCGACAAGTGGTATTTCATTGTAGACTGCGGGAACTGCGCCCGGGGTACGGTCTTACGCGAAGCGTCGGCTCCAAACGAACTTGCCCAGCCAATGATCAGGGCGTTTTCGTTGAGGTGTGCTTATTGCGGCGACAAAAGAATTTATCGACCGGAGCAAGTTGAGTGTCATCAGGGAATATATTTATAACTCTTTGATACGCATTTGATTTGAAGTTCGCCCGGCCTCATACTTGAGATCCGGTCAGTGGCGTAATCGCAAGGCGTCTGAGGTTGCTGAGCCAAACCTCGGCCTTGTTCACAATCCAATATTCTGCCTGCGCTCGCGAACTCGAAGCCGTTGATATACTGAGTACGCTCTTGTTCGATAATGCGCACGCGCCAGCTGTCGCCGGTCGTGGTCGGCAGAACCTCAAATTGGGTTTCGTTTGATTTGCTCATGCGGCTGATAGTCGGGAAATCTATGGCATGAACCCGCACAGGGTGTCCAGCGCAACGCTGAGACACTGTAAACGGCCGGGCAGCCGGTGGCACTTTGGCCCTCGCTTTTTCGCAGAGATCGGCGATTTTCGTTAATGAAGGTGATCTTGGTCGCCAAACCGGTTTGCGGCATATTTTATGAGGTCTGCGGTGCGCTGATGTGTGTAGAACATCGGGGCTCGGTTCAGGCCGACGATAGATCACAGCTCCGTATCATTCATGAATGATCAATCGAGTGTTCGCAGGGCCGCGACGGCTACGCTGCCTAAACATCTCAAACGGCTCGAATCCGAGTTAGTTGAGATCATGCGAGAGGTGGTCGCCGAGTTCAAAAAGCCGGTCATGCTCTATTCGATCGGCAAAGATTCGAGCGTCATGCTTCATCTGGCCATCAAGGCTTTCTATCCGGCGCCGTTGCCGTTCCCGGTCTTGCACGTCGACACCACCTGGAAGTTCCGGGAGATGATCGCATTCCGGGACGAGACGGCGCGCCGGCTCAACCTTGATCTGCTCGTCCACATCAACCAGGACGGACTTCATCGCGGCGTCAATCCGTTTGCGTCGGGGTCGTCCGTGCATACCCACGTGATGAAGACCGAAGCTCTCAAGCAGGCATTGGACAAGTTTGGATTTGATGCGGCCTTTGGCGGGGCGAGGCGCGACGAGGAAAAGAGCCGGTCGAAAGAAAGGATCTTCTCGTTTCGCTCGAAAGATCATGGATGGGACCCACGCAACCAGCGGCCGGAACTGTGGAACCTGTTCAACACGCGAATCCGGCCGGGCGAATCGATCCGCGTCTTCCCGTTGTCGAACTGGACCGAATTGGACGTGTGGACCTACATCATGCTCGAGAATATTCCGGTCGTGCCGCTCTATTTCGCCAAGGAACGGCCGGTTGTGTCCCGGAGCGGCACCTGGATCATGGTGGACGACGACCGCATGCCGCTCGAGCCCGGCGAGACGCCGCAAATGCGTCTGATCCGGTTCCGCACGCTCGGCTGCTATCCGCTCACCGGCGCCATCGAATCGGCCGCGGCGACGCTCGCGGACATCGTCGCAGAGATGCAGACCGCCCGAGTGTCCGAACGGCAGGGGCGGCTGATCGACACCGATGAGGCGGCGTCCATGGAAAAGAAAAAGCGGGAGGGATATTTCTGAATGAACGTTCTGGTCACGCGCCCTCGCGAGCAGGCGGCGACGAAGGATCTCCTGCGCTTTATCACCTGCGGCTCAGTCGACGACGGCAAGTCGACATTGATCGGCCGGCTTCTGCACGATTTCGAAGCTCATCTTCGAGGATCAATTGGCGGCCCTGGCGAAGAACTCGGCCCGCCACGGCACCACGGGCGAGGACCTTGATTTTGCTCTACTCGTGGACGGCCTCGAAGCCGAGCGCGAGCAGGGCATCACGATCGATGTCGCCTATCGGTTTTTTTCCACCACCAGGCGATCGTTCATCGTCGCCGATACGCCCGGTCATGAGCAATTCACCCGAAATATGGCCACCGGGGCGTCCGGGGCCGAACTCGCCATCATCCTCGTCGATGCGCGCAAGGGCGTCCTGGTGCAGACTCGACGGCACTCCCTGATCTGCTCGCTGCTCGGCATCCGTCAGGTGGTCGTGGCGGTCAATAAAATCGACTTGGTTCATGACCAGGAGGAGACTTTCGATCGCATTGTCGGCGACTACACGGCGTTTGCCAGCGATTTGGGCTTTACCTCCATCGTCCCGATTCCGATCTCGGCGCGCTTTGGCGACAACGTGACCACGGTGTCGGGCAATACCCCGTGGTATCGGGGGCCTGCGCTGTTGCACTATCTGGAGACGGTCGACATCGACAGCGAGAATCTCGCAAAACCGTTTCGATTTCCGGTGCAATGGGTCAATCGACCGAACCAGGACTTCCGCGGTTACGCCGGGACCGTTGCATCAGGTCAGCTCAGTGTGGGCGACCCCATCGTCGAGGCCGCCTCAGGGCGAATTTCCAAGGTTGCGCAGATCGTCACCTACGATGGACCATCGGCGTCCGCGGTCGCCGGCGACGCCGTGACGATCACGCTCACGGACGAACTCGACATCGGGCGGGGCGATGTTCTGGTCGGTCCGAAGGTACGGCCGGAAGTCTCGGATCAATTCGCCGCCCACATCATTTGGATGAGCGACGAGCCGCTTTTGCCTGGCCGCTCGTACTTGAGCCGGATCGGCACCAAAACAACGCCTATCTCCATCACGGCGATCAAGTACAGGGTCGACGTCAATACACGCCAGCATCTCGCGGCGGCAAAGCTGGAACTCAACGACATCGCGTTTTGCAACCTATCGACCGCGTTTCCCGTTGCTTTCGATCCGTACGAGGACAATCGGAAGACCGGCGCGTTCATCATCATCGATCGATTTACCAACCACACCGTCGGCGCCGGAATGATCGCGTTCGGGCTACGGCGTGGCACCAACATCCATTGGCAGCCGCTCTTGATCGGCAAGGCCGAACGAGCCGCGCTGAACAAGCAAAGGCCGGCGATCGTCTGGTTCACCGGCCTGTCCGGAGCCGGCAAGTCGACGGTCGCCAATATCGTTGAGCAGCGGCTGCACGCGCGCGGCCACCACACGACGCTGCTCGACGGCGACAATGTCCGCCACGGCCTCAATCGCGATCTAGGCTTCACCGAGGCGGATCGGGTCGAGAATATCCGCCGCGTGGGCGAGGTTGCCAAACTGATGGTCGAGAGCGGCCTGATCGTACTGTGTTCGTTCATTTCGCCCTACCGGGCCGAGCGCGATATGGTCCGCGGCTTGGTAGAGCCCGGCGAATTCATCGAGGTCTTCGTCGACACGCCGATCGAGGATTGTATGGCGCGCGATCCGAAAGGGCTCTACGCCAAGGCACGGGCGGGGACGTTGAAGAATTTCACGGGCGTCGACGCGCCCTACGAGCCACCCGAAAATCCCGAAGTGCACCTGCTCACGATCGGCCGGTCGCCGGAGCAGTTGGCGGATGATGTTCTTGATGCTTTGTTGAGCCGACAGGTGGTGGCAGGCGAGCCTTAGTGTGCCGTCAGGCGGTGTCACGCCGCTACACGCGCCTTCGATGCGGCCCGCATCTTGCTGACCGAGCTGCAATCTTAGTGTGACGATCGGTCTTTCCTACTCTTGCCGACCGCGCACCAGATGCCAGTCACTTTGAACGGGACCTTCGCGGGCATTGCGTCCGACTCGCACGCGCATGAGAAGCGTGCCGTACCGAAAGGCCAGAGCGATCGCCCGTTGCTAAGTCTATCGAGGATTGTGCGCGACGACGCCAGAATTTCTCTGTGCCCGCTCGATTGCGGGTGAAAATGCCACCGTCGATAACTGCAATAGCCATTAAAATTGCTGCGCTCGCCGTTTTTGCATCGAAACCAGTGACAAACTGCTCAAGCTTTTCTGCGGCCAACGACCTTCACTGGCTTGCCATCGGTGCGCGAGACTCTTGCTCGCCATCTGCCGGGTTTTTGCTCAAGTGCCTCGACGAAAAAACCCCTGTATTCCATGAGGAACACCATCAAAATTGTTGATGGTAACAGGGTAGACGTCAATAGTTAGCGACCTGTTGCGAAAGAGGTTGCGATTGTCGCGTCGCGCCAAAACTTCCATCTAAGGCCTGCGCAATCTTTGAAATAAAGGCAGCAATTGGGCAAAGGAAACGACTTCGCCAGGCTTTTGGCGTTCTGCTGCCAGTATTTTGACACAGGAAACGCTCTTAAATTACGGAGGACGGGCACCTAGTGTACGCCCACTTGCATTGAAGCCTGCTTAGTTCAGTAAGCGTAGTGTATTATGCTCGAGCTAGCTTCCGGCAAAGAGCTTTCGATTGCGTTCTTTAACGCGCTATGGCTTGGGTTGTGGGCAGTCCTTCCCGCATTGCTCCTTTGCTACGCTAAACAATCGCTAGCTGCACGGCGCATTGGATCAGAATTTTGCCTCCGCAAATCTGAAGCATTTGAGTTGGATAGAGCGACGCAGGTCTACGACAAAGTCCGCTGCCGCCTCACTGAAATACGCAATCAGGGCGAAGGACAAGATAAATTCTGGCCGGCTGTCTTTGGTGGACGGGCCAGTCTTGGTCAGCAACAAATCGACGAGATCGAAGATCTCGAGGCGCACGCGCACCACTTACGGATGACAATTATTCGGCTTAAGCGCCGGCCTCTCCGGCGCCTAAAATCGTGGGTGCATCTCATAAGCTCACGGTTTACCTTGGGCGGCGCGATCGCGACCCACGTCATGAGTTTCACGCTTCTGATCGTTGCGTTCTATGGTTCCGGGCAGCCAGCGTGGGGCGACGAACTGACGGCCCAAGTGAGGGACCTGCTCGTCTGGTACCCCCTCGAGGTGCAGCTGTTTTACGCCAACACCGGCGCTGCCTTATTTGCGGCCATGGCGATGCCGGCGCTCTATCTTGTGCGAAGCGCTGGTCTCCGCCAGAAATACGAGATGGAATTTTGCAAGTTCAAGGAATTTGCAGATGCCGATTTTGATCAGCTAATTGATCAACCGCACGCCGATGATGTCGACCCGTCGCAGCCAGAAGATTTGGGCGAGGTCAGCGAAGACGAAAGCTGGTTCGCAGTCCTCGGTCTTTCAAAGTCAGCGACGATTGAAGACGTCAAAGAGGCGTACAAAACACTGATCAAGCAGAATCATCCGGACCGAGTGCAAGGCATGTCCTTGGCATTCAGGCAGCTTGCCGAATTCGAAACCAAAAGGCTTAACGCAGCCTATGAGCAAGCTTTAATTTGCGTCCGTCAGCTCGATCTCGATTGCAACGTTGCACCGAATTGATTTAGGCGAATTGCCAACGCGTGGTTATCCGTTCGAACGAGCCATGCGTTCCCGAGTTCGTTGCCTGCTACAACAACCGGCTATGTGGAGAAATGGATCGATCAAGCGGTTGCGGTAATTTGAGAGGAGCGGGCGACACGATCGGGTTTTCAGGTGGGTTGAGGAAGACATTTTTTACGGGAACCGCATCGCTGATTCTCGATGTGAAGTCGCTGTGAGACCTCTGCCGTTTGCTGCTGTTATCAAGCAAATTAGACGCAGCCGCCGGTAGGGCTCGACCCTGCGCTCGCAAGCACAAAAAAGCGATATTGCTGCAGAGCGGTGGGAAAAGTGGAAAATGCTGCATTGCAGCGCCACTTTTTGCGCAAATTTATAGTTAACGCTCAGCCTAGGGGTTTTTGGGGGCAAGAGAGGCGAATAGGGCTGTTGCTTTGTTTCTCAGCCCAGCCTTTCAAAAAAGGGGGCGGTCATGGTTATCCTCATCCTGTCGGGGGCGTTGGTTGGGATCTTATGCGGGCTGCGTTTTAAGGTATTTGTTCTCTTCCCATTGCTGCTAGGTGCAGGGCTTCTGATTGCTATCGCTGGAATGGCGGGCCATTACGGTGCGGGTGCTGTGGCCCTTGCCATAGTCGGAATTTGGACATCGGTTCAGCTGGGATACTTGGTCGGTTGCTTTCTCGAAGCGAGTGTCGCTTTCCGCAGCACATCGAACACTGAGAAGGGCATCCACCCCGCAATTGATTTGCCGTTTCGAGAGAGGACACGGTAAGCGCCCGGGACGATTTGTAGGTCTGCCAGCGGCGCTATGCGCTGAAGTCGTCTGTCGCTCACTCTCTAGCGATTCACTTTCTAGAGACGAGGGCTGCTAGAATTATCTTGACGTCGAGGAATAGCGTCCAGTTCTCGACATAGCGCAGGTCTTCGCTGAAGCGCTGATGTGTCGATTTAAACTCCTCACGACGCCCGCTAATCTGCGCCCAACCTGTCATCCCCGGCTTGACATCACTGAGGATGGAAAGGGAAGGATCCCGGGCGCTATGGTATGCGCGCGGACCGACAATCGACATCTCTCCGCGCAAGACGTTCAAGAGTTGCGGTAGTTCGTCAATGCCGGAGGAGCGCAGGAGTTGGCCAATCCAAGTCGTAAGATCGTCGCTTCGGTTGCGACCGGCTCCGTCGGGCCTAAATTTGAAGACTCGGATCGGCCCCTTGTACCCGTACCGGGTCTCGCGGATTAAGATTGGACCGGTAGAACTCGACGGCGATCGCCACGGATACAACGAAAAGGACCGGTGCAAATAAGACGAGGCCAACGGTCGCGGCGCTGACGTCGAATATACGCTTTACATACGGCTTCAGCTTAAATCTCGGTTCGAATTCCTCAGCGTTGATCTCCACACGTTTCGTTTCGCAACGCCATGACGCTTACCCTCACTATACGGCCGCGGCTGCATAATACGTGAGCAGTGTCACAAGATCAGCTACATGTCATAATTGTCGCATCGGATGCTCCTACGCTCCAATCGGCCCTCAGACTTTTGAAAACCCCGGAGTTCCCGGAAAATTCCGCTGTTGATCCAAGGATCGGCACCTTGGCTGCGTTGGGCATTTTCGCCGTCGGATTCCTGGCACGGCTGGGTAATCCGACGCAAAGCCGCCAGTGATTCCGATAAAATCCGGCCGCCGATTCCGACGGAAGTCGGCCGCCCATTCTGATCGAAGCCGGCCACCCTGCTGAGCGAGGCCTGAAGCTCTCGCTGTCGGCGATCGAATTGCTCGCTCGGAGCGCGGCGCCCCTCCGATGTCGGTATCGTGTCGTTTGCAGGGCGCCGATGGCTTCGCCTCGTTGTAACAGCTGCAGTGTGCAGTCTGTCAAAAGCGCAGGCTTGTGAATCAAACGAATATTAGAAGCAGACCCACGATGGCGAGGCCCAGAAGAATTGTCGTCCAATCACCACTATCCAGGCCGAAGATTCGGCCCGTACTCGTCCGAATTAGGAACATCTTAGCCTCCGAGTTGCATCACTGGCTCGCAAGCGATGGCCTTTATTTGCTGCCATTCCACTCGCGGCTTTAACGGTGTAATTCCTTCAGCAGCTCCAATTGCTTTGCTGCTCCGATAACGAGGATCAGGCCATCCAAAAACGGCCCGCGCGTCGTGTGGGCTGGCTTGCAACAACTGGACAGATCGATATCGCGCAGATCGATATCGCTCGGCTACTTCGGCCCGTTTGGAAATAAACAACTTCGCTCACCGATGACGTCGTGCTTCTCCCGGTCCAACATCTGAATATGCCTCAACCACAATGAAAATTACTCCTAGCATGGGGCGACCAATGTGATCGGCAGCACAAGTTAGCTCTTTTCGTATAAGTGGTTGATAATACCTAATTTTCTAGGTTTACATTTACGATTAAATTGCCCGCTAGCCGAAGCGTCACGTCTCGAGAAGGCTTTTGGTGCGCTCGCCCGCATATCGAAATTCGCAGGGCCAGAGTGATCAACGACCCAACGCAACGGCGACAGTCTTTATATCGGTCCATGTTTAGTGATGAATTTAAAACAACCATAGCGGCGCGTGGGAGAGACTGACTGTTGCGATTTTTTATGGGAGCTGCTGATGCGCTTCTTTTTTGATTACACGACCAATGACCGCTCTCTCTACGACTATCGCGGAGACGAGTTTCAAAGTCCTCAGAGCGCGATCGAATTTGCGGAAGCAACTGCGCAATATTTGAAGCACAGTTTGTCGATCGATTGGGTAGGCTGGTGGATCGAGGTACGCAATGCCGACGGCATGAAATTCCTTTCGTTGCCGGTCGATTCCGCTGAGACGATTGGAACTTAGGACCGCACGCACCAGCTCGCGCCGCGCGCCAGTTCTTTAATGCCTGACGAATTCTTATCGGTTGTTAACGCTTTCATGGCTTTCTAGCCACATGGATTTTCCTGGGAGAGCAAGCGTGACGGCCGGACCCTTCGCTACTGCGGAGCATGCTCGTGCGACGTTGCGCAACAATAATATCTCCTTACGCCCGACCGTGGCACAAACTTGGGAAAAGTCGACCCACGTCATTATCGTTTGGTCCTTATTCTTCAGCGTTATGACCGTGGCATGGCTGATGGGCCGTATTGCCATGGACAGGCTGGAGTTGGCGGCCGAAGGCGCGGGAGTGAATATAGCGGATATTGTCTATGTCATGCGTGACGGAATACATTGTCGGCATATCCTATTCGATAATGAGACTGCGCAGCTCGCGGATCACGGCGTTGAGGCTTGCCCACCTGAGGTCGAGGTCTATTCGCATTGAACGAGCGTGACGCTCGTTTCGTAGAGACAGCCGGTTCGAATGAAGCTTTTCGACTCCACGACATCACATGTTTCAGTCCGGACAATGCCCTAATCTTACTGAGTCAGTAGGTCGCATCTTTTTCCAATGAGACTCATGTATTTGGCAGATTTTACTTTTCAGCATGTGGAGGGGCTGAGATGGGTCTGCCAAAATCACGTGAGGCTGCATCGCGGTTTTCGGCGTATGTCGAGGGTCTGACGAGCGCGATTGGACACGCGGACCGGGCCAAACCGCTTCGGGATTATTGCGTGGGGCTGATGATGCCTTGCGAGCGCAAGAGCGTCGAGCCGATGGCCGCGATTACGGCGCCTGAACGGACCTCGGCCCAACATCAGTCGCTGTTGCATTTTGTTGGTGAAGGCAACTGGTCCGACGAGAAGGTTTTGGCCAAGGTGCGCGAAATGGTGCTGCCGGAGATGGAACGCCACGGGCCGATCGAAGCCTGGATCATCGATGACACGGGCTTTCCCAAGAAGGGACGGCATTCGGTTGGGGTCGGGCGTCAATATTGCGGTGAGCTTGGCAAGCAAGACAATTGTCAGATCGTCGTAACGCTTTCGATTGCCAATCATCATGCGAGCTTGCCAGCGGCCTATCGCCTCTATCTGCCGAAGGAGTGGGCGACGGACCGTCCACGTCGGCGCAAAGCAGGTGTACCCAAGGAGGTCACCTTCAAAACCAAGCCGGCAATCGCGCTCGATCAATTGCGATGGGCCTGCGCGGCCGACCTACCGCGCGGCGTGGTGCTGATGGATGCCGGCTATGGCGCCGACACCGATTTGCGTACCAACATCACAGCGCTCGGATTGAGCTATGTAGCCGGCATCATGCCACAAACATCGGTATGGGGACCGGGCGCCGGGCCGCGGCCGCCAAAGAAATGGTCGGGCCACGGGCAACGTCCAAAGCTGTTGCGGCGTGACGGCAAACACCGACCGATATCGGTCAAGAAGCTTGCGTTTGCCCTGCCGTCAGAGGCTTGGTGCAAGATCACGTGGCGGGAAGCCTCGGCAGAGCCGTTATCCTCACGCTTTGCCCGTGTACGCGTTCGTGCGGCGCATCGAGATTATTGGCTGGCTGAAAGTCGACCAGACGAGTGGCTGCTGATCGAGTGGCCAGATGGCGAAGATGCGCCGACCAAATATTGGTTCTCAACGCTTCCGGCGAACATCGCGTTCGCTCAGCTCGTCGATACCGCCAAACTGCGCTGGCGCATCGAACGCGATTACCAGGAACTCAAACAGGAGGTTGGCCTCGGTCACTTCGAAGGACGCGGATGGCGCGGCTTCCACCATCACGCAACGCTATGCATCGCGGCCTATGGATTCCTGATCTCCGAGCGGGAGACGATTCCCCCCTCACGAACTCGTTCCCCCCGGTTGTTCACGAACATTACAATTCCCGAAACTTATCGGCCCAGAGGGTCCGCCATTGCGGCCTGAGCGCCACGTTCCGAATTCCATCGCAACTATCCGACGGAGATTAATCGTCGCTCTCGTCGCAACGCTGTCACGATGTCCTTGCTGCGTCGGCCCAATCTCAGCACAAGGTAGACGTCGAAAGTTGTGACGCAGTAAGACTAAGCAGCGCGCATACACCGGCGTTCCAAGACATCCCTCGGACCAACGCGCGCTGATCCCGATCCGTCGTCTAAAGAAGAAATGCGGCCGCTCGGAAAATCTCCCATCCGAGAAACACCTCCACGCCAAGGCGAGCCCTAAGCCGCAGCTTATGTCGGCGATCGGCAGGGCATTTCGATAGAACTGCACGGGAGCCTCCGCAGCCCCGGGTCGTTTCCCAATAGCCGACACCCAAGGGGTCTTTTTTGCATCCCGATTTCATAGAAAAACGCCCTTAATTTAGGCGAAACTTAAGCTTGAAACAGCGCGGTCTACCTAACCCGTGCTTCAAATTTTCGATGCGAAGCTACGTGGCGAGGGAAGGGCTGAGGAGAGCACGATGTCAGGTTATCAATCGCTTTTCGTTCTCATTTCGGTAATCCTGTTGCTGAGCACATTCCTTCCGTGCATGCCCGGAAGACGCGGCAATGAATTTAATGCTGACGATCCGACGATGGCCGATCCCGAATGAAGATTTTTCGCCCTTTTCCGATGCGGGCGTGTCAAAGATAGGTACGACGCATCAATTGGGCGAAAACGTCGGCCAGTTCAAAGTATTCACGTCGGATAGAGTGAAGGCTTCCATTAGAAGGTTTTCGACGATCGCG
Organism: uncultured Alphaproteobacteria bacterium; assembly: GCA_963759705.1. GTDB lineage: Bacteria > Pseudomonadota > Alphaproteobacteria > Rhizobiales > Xanthobacteraceae > BOG-931. Next base: position 1,357,966 of record CAVXAK010000013.1, on the reverse strand, counting down.
TGATGCGGTTGGCGCAAGCAGGCTTTCGTCCGAGCTTCGGCGCAATTGGCCACACAGGATGTTGCGAGGAGAGCAGAGTGCTCTCTGCGCATCGGGATGTAGGTCACGTCCGAACACCAGACCTGGTTCGGCCGATCGATGGTCAGGTGGCGAAGCAGAGTTATGGCCATGTTCGATGCTGCCGATGTGGTTCGCTCGTCTTCGGCCGTTGGTAGATCGGCGCCAAGCCCATCTTGCTCAGTCGACGGACACGATGGCGCCCAACGCACCAGCCGTTGCGGCGTAGATGCCAGCATCTGCCGCGAGCCGTATCAAGGCGTCTCGAGGACCTGCTCGTCGATGAGACGGCCGATGCGTGCACGACCAAAGTTTCCTACTTCACCGGCACGCGCATCAGCGGTGGCAAGGGTGGCGATATAGACTTGTCCAGGAAGCAAAGCGAGCCTCCAAAATAGCCTCCTTGGGGACAACGCCAAGCGATCCGGTAGCTTCCGGTGTGCTTCTTGATACACCGGTCAGCGTCGCCGTTTGCATGATTAGCGCGAATATCGCCACCGTTAGCAACCAAGTAAAAATGTGCGGTCGGAGTTTAGGTTCGTACGTCGCAACGCGACGCGCCAAATCAAGCCAAGGTTTCATCTTGCATGGGCGAACCTCCAATAAGGGCAATTGCAAGACAATGGCTGCATTCGCATCCGTAACTATGACTTGCCAGGTCGATCCGTAAAACCCATGTTGTACGATATCCTGGGCCAAGCCAATTGCCTCTTTCTTTGCTGCACCGGCATCGGCCAAAGAAATACCTTGTGGATCTCGCACGAGATTCTGGGTGTTATCTTCAAACAAATGGAAAAAGTAACGGGGCATCGTTGGCTTCCCTGTTGGCCTTACAGGCCAAAGCGTCCCCAACTCTGGGACGATCGAAACGCCGGACGAATTCCTCTAAGCGAGAACTATAATAATTGGACCAGCATTTGTTCAACAGCCATTGCGAAGCTGGTTAACGGTGTCTTTCGTGAATGGGTCGGAACGCGCAGGAGTCTGCAATCAGGCCAAATTTACAAATCCAGGCTCAATCCTGCTGCGCGCCGACGAAATGATCGAATGAAGTTAGCCACTTCTGGCACGATATAATCACGCGCCGTGCCGCGCGACGACGCACGGCTGCAAACGTCACGGCACCACTACGCTGTTCGCAGCCCTTAACCTCCTCGAGGGCACCGTCATCGGCCGCAACATGCAGCACCATCGCCACCAGGAGTTCATCAGCGTCCTCAATACGACCGAGGAGCAGGTGCCCGTGGGAAAATTGATCCAGACCGTCGTCGACAATTATGTCGCCCACAAGTATCCAAAGGCGCGCCAATGGCTGGCGCGCCATCTCTGCTGGTTTTTCCAGTTCACCCCGACCTCAGCATCCTGGGTCAACGCGGTCGAAGGCTTGTTCGCCAAGCTCACGCGCCAGCGCCTCAAGCGCGGCGTGTTCAGATCTGTCTTGATCTGCAAGTCGCCATCAACTGCGTCGTCGCAGACACAAACGCCGATCCCAAACCCTTCGCATGGACGGTTGACCCAAAACACGGACTCGCCGCTGTTAAGCATTGGAGGCAAACGTTATAGTCAGCCCACTACCGGGGCCACCTGGATCTCCGACCAGTTTGAGATCCACTGACTTGGGAAAATTGTTACCGGCTTTGCTCCAGATTTTTGAGCCGTTGCAACGCGGCTGCTGAGCCAAGGTCTGCTGCCTTCTGATACCACTTTCGCGCGCGAGCGACGTCAGTTGCTATACCCACAGCTCCCATTCGGTGGATAATGAGCGGATCGAATGTTGTGCCGAGCAACAAAGCAGCTTGCGAACTTCCAGCTGAGGTGGCGCGCCGAAATAGGAGCCGCGCGGAGGGCACATCCCCGCTGGTCAGAAGATCATTGCCACGCTTAATCAGCATAGCAACTTCTTCATCCGCGAGCCGCACGGCGGTGCCGCCTGACGGTGGGGAGGCAAGCGCCTGTTCGGAAATCGGTGGAGTGGACGCGTCGGAGTTCGGGCCTGATCCGGACGTCGGACCAGAAGCGAAAGGAGCAAGCGCCGACTTGATCGTCGGGTTCGGTGCGCTGGATAGCGGCGCCGACTCTAACGTTGGAACGGACGATGCCGCGACAGCCGGTGGCTGGATCGCCGCCGCTAGAGCGTACGCGCCCAAGCCCGGTACGGCTGTCGGCGATCGCACCTCGACTGCCTTAACGTGGTTGATTGCAGTTGGCATCTGCGAAATGTCGGGCGGCGCATCACCGTTACCGCCTTTTCGTACCGCGGGCAATGAGACGAACCCCCATGCAGTAAGACCAGCGACGCCGATAATCGCGCACAGCAGCTTCACCGATGGCAACAATTTTCGAGTATCCTCAAGCGGCGGCTGCGGAACTTTCGCGGGCTCAATGGCTAGTTGACGTTGCAATGCGAGCATTGCGCGATCGCCGCTAAAAGCGCGGCTTGCTTGGCGACGACTGGAATCTTGGGACCGTCCTTCAGCCGTCGGGGTCGCGTACGTAACACGCAGCGGCCGCGCCTTGAGGCGCATCCGGGGACGAGAAGTGTCAGAATCGCCATCTTGATTGCCGGAGTGATAAATCGGAGAATTCACGATCACCTCCCCGCGCTTTCAGCGCCGAGTGTCATTAGCGGGACCATTAGTCACCACTCTTCTGGCTGGCATCGCGTGCGTCGCCCATGAAACCCGGTGCGCTGCCGGGAGGAATCGAACTGCGTGGACAGGTCCTAGTGCGCTCCCTGCTTCTCCTGCCATCGAAGAAAGTCGCGAAACAACGCTTGTCGCTCCTCGTCGTTTCCCGGCAAATGTGACTGATTGCCCAGGAAAGTCTGGAAGTTGGTCTGTTGCTGCTGCGTTCGCATGCGCTGCAGCATCTGCTCCGCCACGCTGAACCTCGTCCAGCCGGGGACAGTAGCCGCCAGATTTATGTCTCGCCATTTCGGGTGGTACGGAGGATGCTGGAATGTGTCCCAACGGTCGAACAAATATTGCACTAGACGTTCGACCTTGTGAAAGCGATAAGACTTCTCGGGCCAATTGTAGACCGCGAGAACGGCTGGAACTGCTATGGTGTCGATGCGGTCTTTGCCCTGCAACAGATTTGGATAGTCTTCTTTGGTAAACTCACCGAGGGTATAGAAGTCCTCGAACGTTTTGGTGAATGGTATGTTCACGAGATGCAGGCCCGAATTCGGCGGAATCTTGGAGAAGAAGTCGATCGGCTTGAGCACCACCCGCGCGATGGCGTCGATCTCGCCGGCCTGGAGCTTCTGCAGCGCGCTCGGTTGATCGATCAAGACCTGCTGTACGCTGATGCCAAGCCGCTGAAACACGATGGTGCCGGTCAAACTCGCGCCGGTACCGGCAGGGCCGAAGTTCACTTTTTTGCCGCGCAAATCCTCAAGCGAGTGGACGTCGTTACGCGCAAGGATGTGTAACTCCGAGATGGGTAGGCGGATGATGTACTGAACGCGGCGATTTAGATCGACAATCTTGCGTTGTGTGCGGAAATACTCAAATACATCGGACTGGGTGATTGCTGCATCAACCCCCTGAAGGTAGAGTAGATCATCGAGATTGGATGCCGCGCCATACGATACGATCGGAAGAATGCGTAAGTTATCTCCGTCGTTCAATGCGTTCGCCATCTCGTCGGCAAAGCGCATATATGTTCCGGAAATCAGGCCGCCGACAATTCCAACCGTCCAAGCGTTTTTTCGCTCGCGCAAAGCGGCGTCAGTGCCGCCTTCCTGAATGGATTTTGGCACGACTTGCGCCGCGACATTGATGCTAAACAAACCAATCACAGACGCCATCAAACACGCAAGAACAAGTCGGATACGCATGAAACCACCCTCGAACGTTTGCCTACAATCTCGCCTAAATTTGACCTCACAAGTGTGGCGGTGAGACGACCAACGATTGGTGTGCGGGACCTCGCGACCCGATCCGCATCGTTCGTCGCTTCGGCCCATTGACTGGGACACGTTGGCACGCCAGTGAATTTATTGGGCGTAGCTGACTTGTGCAAGCAGCAAGCGGATATTTAGGGTCGTGAGGTTACGTTTATGGGGTTCGGATGGTCTTTCTTTTCTGGGTATTTCGTGGCTTCGCGCCGCGTTGGGGCCCGCCAGACGCGCCCATAGGATGGATATTTTGAGGTGGGCAGCGCAGCGGAGGAGCCGACCGTCCGGCTGCGCAGCTGGGCCGAAGCAACCTGAGGAGGGAGCATGCTGAGAAGATGGATTGCGGCGGCGGTGACCGGATTGCTGGCCGCCGGAGCGTTTGCCTACGCGGGCAGTTGGCCGGACCGGCCGGTAATTATGATAGTGCCATTCGCGGCCGGCGGCCCGACCGACGTGGTCGGCCGAATTGTGGCGGAACGGTTGAGCGGGATTTTTCGGCAGCAGGTAATCGTCGAGAACGTTGGCGGGGCGGGTGGAATGACGGGGGCCGAACGGGTCGCACAGGCGAAGCCGGATGGCTATCAGGTGCTGCTCGGGACGGTCGGCACCCAGGCGTACAATCAGACGCTCTACAGAAAACCACTCTACAGCGCGACTGACGACTTTACTCCGGTCGTGCTGATCGCCGAGCAGCCGCTGGTTCTAGTCGTGCGCAAGGACTTCCCTGCGAGCACTCTTAAAGAATTTGCCGCATACACGAAGGCCAATGCGGCGAAACTGTCGTTCGGCTCAGGAGGCAGCGGCTCCTCGACCCACCTTGGTTGCGTCCTGCTCAATTCGGCGATCGGCGTCAATGTGCAGCACGTTCCATATCGTGGTTCAGCGCCAGCTCTGCAGGATCTTATCGCCGGACGCATTGACTACCTTTGCGACTCCGTCTCAACGGAGCTGACGCAGATCAAGGCGGGAGCCGTGAAGCCGATTGCTCTGTTGTCGCGTCGTCGCTCGGCGGTGCTGTCTAGCGTGCCGACAGCAGAGGAGCAGGGCCTAGTGGGCTTTGAGGCTAATAACTGGATCGGGCTGTTCTTTCCGCGGAAAACACCGGAGCCTATCGTCCGCCGACTTCGTGATGCAACGGTCGAGGCGATGAACACTCCATCGGTGCGCGCTCGCATGGAGGCAATCGGCACTGACCTGGTTAGCGCTGATCGCACGACCTCGGATTACCTCAAGCACTTCGTCGCCAGCGAGATTAAGAAGTGGGCGGCGCCGATCAAGGCGAGCGGCGTATCGGTAGACTGAATTGGTAAAGTAGGGAACAATGGCAAAACCGTAAGAGGCCGTTTAGGACTCTCCGTCATCTTAATTAGATCCCGCCTGCGTTGGAGCCGGTGCCAGTGTATTTTGCCGATACAAAACGTCTCAAGTATGATGGCGCAAAGAAAATGGCAGCCACCGCGGTAATCAAAGCGCGCGAGGCCGGGATAGCAATTTCAATTGCCGTTACCGACGCGGGCGGACACTTGATTGTACTCGAACGAATGGATGGGGGGCCCTTTCATTCCCTTCATTCTGCAACTACCAAGGCTGTTTGTGCGTGCTCTAACAAACGTCCAACGTCGGCCCGCGGCGCGCAGGGGCAGGAGCTCGATGTCTCCCATGCTGTCGGCTTGGCCCTTGCTGCGGGACCTGAGCGCTGGACCGCCATCGAAGGCGGATATCCTGTCATCATGGACGGAGAATGCATTGGCGGCATTGGCGTCAGCGGCGGTGACTGGACGACGGACGAGCGCATCGCACGGGAATCCGTCGAATTGATCGGGGCGAGGTGGCGGATCGAGTCGATTTGACTGCTCGCCTGGACTCGGATGCTAGTGGATAGAATCTAACACTTGGTGCCTCCTTTCTGACGGCGGCGATGATTTTGTTTGGGTCTGCGGTCCAGGTGAAGGGTTTTGGATCATTGTTAGCCTCGGCGACGAAGCGGTTGATGGCTACCTGGAGCGCGACAACGGTTCTGAAGAGCCCGCGCTTGATTTGTCGATTGGCGAGTTTGGCGAAGAAGCCTTCGACGGCATTGAGCCACGAGCAGGAGGTCGGTGTGAAGTGGAAGATGAAGCGCGAGAGGCGACTGAGCCATTGCCGCACCTTCGGATGCTTATGGGCGGCATAGTTGTCGAGGATCACGTGCACCGACTTTCCGGCCGGCACCTGTGCCTCAATAGCATTCAGGAAGCGGATGAACTGCATGCAACGGCCGATAACCTTACCTTCGAGCACGTCGAGAGCGGCGAACAGTGTTGTTGTGCCGTGGCGTTTGTAGTCGTGGGTCAGCGTTCCGGCGCTGCGCTTCTTCATCGGCGGCCCAGGCTGGGTGCGGTCAAGTGCCTAGATTTTCTCATCGACCGAGAGAACGATCGCATGAGCGGGTGGATCGACATTGAGCCCGACGACGTCGCGCAGCTTATCGATGAACCTCGGGTCGTTGGCGCGCTTGAACTGTTGCACCCGATGCGGTTGAAGGCCGTGGGCGCGCCAAATGGATCGGACGGAACATGCGCTGATGCCGACTACTTTCGCCATCAAGGTGGCGGTCCAGTGGGACGTGCCGGCGGGCGGCTCGGTCTGGGTGAGCGCCACGACGTGCTCGGCGATCTGCGACCCGAGTGGCGGGATACGCGAGGGCCGCGTCTTGTCTCGCAAGAGGCCGTCGTAGCCTTCCCGCATGAAGCGTTCCTGTCAACGCCAGACACAGGTCTTCGACTTTCTAGTCTCGCGCATGATCCCGTTGGTGCCAACGCCGTCGGCGCTCAACAGCACGATCTTGGCCCGCCAGACATGCTTTTGGGGCGCATTGCGATTCCGCGCGAGCGCCTTCAAACGACGGCGATCAATCGGACTAAGGGTGATGGAAATTCCGGTTCGCATGCGCCAAACTCGCATGTATTGAGCCGGGCGGAAATCCCTTCTGGGATTCACATGTCAGATTTAGCCCACTAGCAAGACCAATGGATGAAACACCAATAGTCAAAGAACCGCTTCGCGTTGCCTGCATTGGCATGGGATGGTGGTCCGACGTGTTGGCGGATGCCATCGAGCGCTCAGGTAAGCTCAAGATAATAGCCTGCTACACGCGTTCGGAAGATAAACGCAAGGCATTTGCCGCGAAATACAGGTGTCGAGCGGCGTCGAGCTATGATGCCATCCTCGGTGACTCTGAGGTTGAGGCGATCATCAACACGACTCCAAACGAAGTGCACCTTGAAACCACACGTGCCGCTGCGTTAGCGGGAAAGCACGTATTTCTCGACAAGCCAATCGCCAATACGGTCTCTGACGGCCGCGCTATTACCGATGTCTGCAGTGCGTCGCGCGTGGTGCTTGCTTTGGGTTATCAACGCCGCCGCGAGAGCCACTTTCGCTGGATCCGCAAGCAAATTGACGACGGTGTATTTGGAACGCTCGTGAACGGTGAAGCTAACATTAGCCGTGACCGGCTTGGCAAGATTGATTTGAGTTCTTGGCGCTATCGCGCCGAGGGCATGCCGGGTGGTGTGATGCTGCAGATTGGTATTCACTACACCGACGTGCTGGAATATCTGATGGGGCCAGTCAAAGCAGTCAGCGCGCGGGTCGCACAGTTGGTGCTGCCCGGCGATAATCCGGATGTTGCGAGCCTCTTACTGGAGCACGAAAACGGTGCGCTCTCCACCCTAAACGCTAGTTATGCCTCAGCTTCGGAATATTACATGATGAATATCTACGGCAAAAACGCGACCGCCTATTATGAGATGCACAGTGGTCTGCGTATGCTTAATCGCGGCGCCGTTTGTCCGGTTACAGTCGCATGTCCGAAAAACGATACGTTTATCGAGGAGTTGGAGGAATTTGCAGCTGCTGTGCGCGGCGATGGCAAGCCCGAAATGGGTGGCGACCGCGCAACGAACTCGCTCGCGGTCGTGCGCGCGGGGATCCTATCCGCGCGCGAAGGCCGTCGGGTGGAAATAGCCGAGATCGTAAAAAATGACTAAGCGAGACGACACCAACATCACCTTGAGCGTCAGCGCGGGGTCGGTAGCCGCTTGCCCCCAACGCAGAAGACTGGGCATGCGGCCCCAGTCAACGAATTGCGAAATGACCGTGGTTGTTAATCGGCGCGGGGTCCAAATGCCGATCGGCATGCTAACCGATTGATCTTTCTGCGACCGGCGGGTCCGACTTGGGCGAATATTGCAGTTCGGCTTCAGCTTGAGCACCCCGCTTTTGAGCCGCGCCCACGATCTCCAGCTGCTCCGGCTTCATCCGGCCTTGGCCGGGGTACGCATGTTGCGGATCGTCTGCAAACCACTTCACCCGATTGCCGCAGCTACGTCGGATGCCCACTTGTATCTAGCGATGCTTGCGCGAGACGCTTCGCTCCCTGAGCAGCCATACCGCCTCAAGCTTAAACTCTCGAGTAAACTTTCGCCTCTCTATGACCCACCTCTGAGCGTTTGCCTTGGACGTCGACTTCACTTCCTATTCTATGATCATGAAAACGCATCTTGATGTGGTCTTGAGCAAGATCGGACAAGAAACCGCCATCTTCATCTCAAAAACTAGCAATCTTGTTGTGAGCATAGTTAGAGTTCAGCGTAATCAAGAGTATCGTCATGTCCGTAACAGTTGATCTGCGGTCGAGGCCCACCTCAGGGCGCGTCGACTTTGCCGACGGGCACGCCGTCACACAGGTTGAGAAGTGGATGGCAATAATCCGCGAGATCAGCCAAGAGCGGCTCAGTTCCAACCTCCTTCCCAATGCCGAGATCGACGGGAAAACGGACGAGAGAACGACATTGATGGTCGTAATGGCCGACAAAATTATTGAGGCTACTCGGACCAAGCACGAGTTAACGTAAGCTAGAAGCTCAAGTCGCGCGTGAAGATCGCGTAGCCGGCGTCAGCGATCCGGTCATAGCTTCAGAGAGTTAATCCTCGAACCGAATTCGCTTGCGTAGATCAAGACCGCCAAAGGTGCTGGGCATTCCGCCCACCTCGCGCGCCCTCGACGACGATCGAATAGCGATGCATTTTGCATGCACCTCGTGAGTTCGCTTTGGGCGTGTCGCATCGTTCGCCGCGTTCTAGCATCAAGTCTGCAACGGAGTGCATAACGGACTCATCGCGGACATAGCGAAACCGATGCGAATGAGCCTAAAGTCAGGTCCAACGCGCGGCTTCGGCCAATTTATTGTCACTTATTTTTGGATCACAATAAACCCTCATCGGGGACCCGGTGTCGCGGCTTTATTGTTCCCGACCAAACCTGGAAGTTGGCCCAAATTCGTCGACCTGCGACCAGGCAGCGAGGCAGACCAGGCCACATTTGTAACTAACTAAGGCCCTAATTCATTGGGATTTTGTACCTACACAGGGGTTAAGGCAAGTGTAAGGGATAGGGGAAAATCGATGCTAACACAAAAGTTAGTGCCGGTGGTTTTTGTTGTTCTGCCCGCACTCGCTGCGTTAACGGCGCAAACAACCATCGTAGAAGCGACGGGCGACGAAGCGACGGTCGACGCCTGCAGGAGCCAGCCCGGTTCAGCAGCTCAGCCAGGCGCCCATTGGTACTACCGCGTCAATCGCATCAATAAACAGCACTGTTGGTATCTCAGCTCCCAAGGGGCGGCGGTGCATTCGCGTGGACGCGGAACCGTGCCGCATGTTCATCGGCATTTCGCCCGCCGCAACGCGAGCGTAGTGCGGAAACAGCTCGCGGAATCCGATCTGCGAACAGCATCCGCGCAGATGGCGCCCGCCGTTGCGGCGTTGCCGCAAGCAAGTGCCCTCGTCGAGCAACCAACACCTGCAGATTTTGCTGCGCGCTGGCCGGACCTTCCGAAATCCCAAGATTTGCCCGCGGGCCAAGTTGCGAACTATCCAACGACTGACGGGGACCAGCCAATACCCTTGACCGTGCCTGTGGTTGGCGCCGAGCGCGCTGGACAGCAGCAAGCCTCTGCCAGCAACGCAGCTCTGGGACCAGTCTTTCTTGGCGGCGCACTGGCTCTGCTGCTTGCCGGCGGAGTTTTCGTCGTCAATCGGTCGCGTCGAACGGATTCCCGCGATCACTGGCGCACGGCCGCAGGTCGGCCCAGCCAGTCTCGGCATATGTTTGCTAGTTTCGCTGACCCGGCTGGGAACAGGCTGGCGGGAGCGCGGCAACAGGCCTCCGCTTGGCGGGCGCCGTCGCCAACCGATCTGGCTGACGAATTCAAGACGAACCAGCGGGAACTCGCACGCGCCTTACGGCGGGCCGGGATGGCTCGCATGACACCTCGATCATTCGTGCCGCCAGCGCGAACCCGTGGAAATGGTGGCGGTCTTCCAAAGCAGGCGATTGCGTAGCTCTAGGGGCGGCGGACGATTTTTCGAGAATAGCTCAATCGGCGCGAAAGCGGCGTGATGTCGTATGGCCCAAACAGAGGGAATTGGCGAAGGTGATGCCGATCTGGCAGCCGCATCTTACGCAGGGCCCGACCGGCGGACCTACCGCTCGAATTGCTGGCTCGTTTCGAGTTCTTCGTCAATCTGAAAGCTGCGCATGCCCTTGGCATCACGCTGCGGCCGGCAAGTCGTGGGTTGATGATTAACTCGCGACTGCAAAGGCGGATGTGGCTATCAGGGTGATTGCACTTGATATCGCGAAGATCGTTTTCCAGTACATGGTGTCGACGAGGCCGGACAGGTTGTTCTTTGTCGTAAATTGCGACACCGACGATGTCGGTATTGAGGCGTGCCAAATAGCGCACAGATGACGGCCATCGGACATGAGGTTTGGCTCATGCCGCCGCAATTCTTAAAGTCCTACCGTTAAGAGCCAGAAGAACGACGATGCCGATGCTGTGGCCACATGCGAGGCCGTGCAACGGCCAACGATGCGTTCGTAGATCAAGGCACCCCTCGGCCAACTTCGATAGCTGGCGGGGCGGGAGCACGGCCGCACCTTCGCATTTCCGGAAGTGGGGCACCTCGCCCGAGCGTTGGCGGGTTGCAAAACCCTTCCACTACCGCTGTCCGTTTCGCGCCAATTTCGATATCTGGCGTGCGGCTTTTTCGCTGTTGGGGCGGCACAGGCGGCGCAGTGTTCTACAGTTCTACGGCGGCCTGCGTAGCCGCGAAGTCCGGCGATGCCTTGCGGGCCTCGTTGTGAATGCCGCCGACGGTCTCGATCACGACACCCGTGACCCCGGCTGCCTGCGTAGCGGCAACGTCAGGCGACGCATTGCGGACCTCGTTGCGAATGCCGTCGACGGCCTCCTCGATCACGACGCCCTAGCGGGCGTTCACTCCCACGATGGAAGTTTGAGAGAGATCGCCGACGCGATCGAGCCAACAGAACGAGGGAAGGAACGGCAGGGGACGTCAGGCTGAGCTATGTTCCGGAAATTTCCGGAACATAGGAAAGGCGAAGCACTAGAAAAAATCGCCAAGGCCGTGGATGCACATTTTGGCGCGAGTTTTCAGACTCTGGGAAACTACGGGCGGGTCGCCCGCGGTAAGGGGCTTAGGATGATAAGTATTTCAAAACGTCGGTTACATCTTCGGTATTGAACGGCTCGCCGCACCGCACCGCTCCGTATCGCCCAGCGCAAGAATTTCCGCTTGGTGAGTGCTGGCGGTGACGGAGGGTATGAACCTTAAGCGATCACACCGCCTTTCACGCCTCCCAGCGCTTTGGGCTTTGCCGCTTGCATCTTTTGAAAGTCGTCCCAAGCCTCTTGAAGGATGCGATTGATATCGTCGTCAGTGCTGTTGGCAAATGCCAAAACCTCGAACGCGCGCGCTCGCAGCCGCCTTATCAGCTTGGGATCAGATGTGCTCAATGCCCAAACAAAAAGACGTTCGGCCCGTTTCTCGTAGGCACGTTTATCCGGCATCGACTGTTCCGCCTAAGTCGATGACCAACAGACTGCATACTGACCAAAGATTCGTGGCGACAATTGGAGCCAACCAAGGCAAGAATGATGCTCGCATTATCACGAGCGAGCGGCATAAGCTGATGTGGCGAACGCGATCAAACAACGTCTTGCGATGGCGAGAACTAACTGCAGCGGTGCAAGCCGCAGCCGAATTGTGGCGGCCGGTGTCTTAATTTGCAGCCATGATTGTGATCTCTGGGGCACAGCAGAAGGCGGATAGCAGCGTCAGCCGAACCGGATGACACGAAGCGTGGCAAACGAGCCGCGAAGTCGCCACATTTAATACGACTAATCAGGGTCCGGGGAACCCGCCCATAATTAGGCGGACCAACGTAAGGGGTTGCGTCATGAACTTTGTCAGGCCGCGCGGATCCGCCGAGAGCGATGCAGCAAAGGTGGTCGAGGGAAATTTTCCCGAATGGGTACCACCGAACAGCACAGTTGACCAAGGCGATAGCGATGGTGAAATAGCCGCCGATAACGTCAGCGGTTTATTGAGCCGGGTATTGGAAACCTCAACGCATGAAATTGACAATCTCATTGTAGACCTTCGGACGTTGCGCAAAAAGATGCAGGCCGACGGTAGTCGCATTCAATACGACATCGAGCAATTCGTGGCTCTGAACCAATCGGTGATGCAGCTGACGAGGATCATCTCCGAGGGTATGACGCTTGTGAAGAAGATGCCGGAGGCTCCGAACACCGGTGGAGTGGCACTCAATTTTTAAATTGTCGCCGCCGTGCAGGAAGCTTAGGGCGTGGATGGACTACAAAGTCAGCTATGCCTCCGATAGCCGCCGGATGACCAGCAGGTCCTGGCGCGGCGCTGCGTTCCATCGCGGCGGATAGTTGTGGACGCGGCTGTCGCGCGCATCCGTGCCGTCGACAATGCCGTAGCTTAGCGATCCGCTGCTCTAAATGACCCTTCCGCACATATTCGTTATGTGGGATTGATGGCGGATCAACCAGTTTAGCCGACCGGCTGCACTTTTCATTCGGCTGGAATGCCAGAGCAGACGTGTCGTCCGCTTTTAGACTATTGCGGAGGTGCTAGGCGGCACGTACCCGCAATTTCCGATGCAAATGAATGATTTTTGTTGAAGTAGTCGGTTAGTACTTCGAGATGAAATCAGGCTGGTCATTGGAAGGACCCGATTGCGGGCTGCTGATGGGTCTCAGGCTGTTCGAGGCGACAAACCAGCAATAGGCCAGATTGAGATGGATTTCCTCGCACAGGCGCCGCTCGGAGCGGATGCCAGAGCAATAACCGATGATCAACATCCTGATCATCAGTTCGGGATCGATCGATGGGCGGCCCATCGTGGTGTAGAAGGCGGCCAGCCCCGCCTCAACTGGCATAGCTCGACGAACCTGTCGATGGACCGCACGTGATGGTCAACGGGTACGTGCCTTTTCGAGAGAAAACTCATAGAACAACTTGCCGATGTCCCATCATGATTCTCAGTCCTGCCTCTTGCAGCGACTAAATCAGCGAACGTCATGCGTCGCAACTGACAACTCTCTCAACACAATCGACCCAGAGCGGCGCTTTGGCACTGCCAATTACTGCGTTGCGAAAGGCTATGCACCCTCACTGTTGGCTGCCTTACGCGAGCGACATGCGCCGAACGGACGTTACAGAAAATCGGCGGCGGATGGGTGGCTCTTCCGGCTTGTGGCCGTCCGGATGACCTTGCCCCACTTTTTCGGCTTCTGCGGCGATGAATTTTTGGAACTCGGCGGACGTCATCAGCATTGGGACGCCGCCTCGTAGGTCCGCGACCCGCTGCTTGATTTTGGGATCCGAGAGGCCGGTACCGATTTCCCGATTGAGCTCGAGGAATCCGGTGACTGGCACCGCCGGCTGCTGAGTAGCGAGTGGCCATGCGACCGCCGTGTTTCGCGCTCAGGTGTGGGGCATTGAGAAAGCGCAGTCCGGAGTAAAATCACGGCTATGGTTCAGATCCTCAGAGCAATCGCGCTCGTTGCGGGCTTGGTCATCGTCGCGATGGCCGGCACAGCCCAGGCGCAGCCCGCAAGCGCAGATGACACCGCGCGCTTGCTCGCCGGGATGCGGCCGTCTCCTGATTCGCCCCTGATCGCCCTGACCAACGACCAGACCTGGCAGCAGCATGCCAATGGGTTCAACGCCATTTTTGCGAAAGTCGACAGCCGCCAGCTCGCCCGGATCCGCGCTTGGTCGCAGGCGAAGCTTACGTCACCAAGCCCAGTGCTTTTCTATATGTTCAGTGGGCCGGACTTCCTCTACGCCAACGCCTTCTTTCCGAATGCCTCCACCTACGTGATGAGTGGTCTCGAGCCAACCGGCCCAGTTCCCGATCTGACGAAACTATCTGGTGATCTCCTGGCGCACGGGCTCCGCAACATCGAGGAATCGCTGCGCTCGATCCTGACTTACAGCTTTTTCCGGACGAACGATATGCGCCGGACGCTCGTCGCCAGCCGCGTCACCGGTACTCTGCCGATCCTTTATGTATTCCTGGCCCGTTCGAAAAAAACCATCAAAGATGTTTCACTTGTCAAGCTCGACGAGGATGGCAGGCTTCAGGACGACGACGGCGTTGGCGCCGCCGCGGAGGGAGTGAAAACCGCGCGCGGCGTCAAGATCGAGTTCGTTGGAGACGAAGGGCGGCCACAGACGCTTTACTATTTCAGCGTCAATACAGCCAACGACGGTTTCAAGGCCAGTGGGTTCATGCGTTTTTGCGAACGCCTCGGCACTGGCGACGCATTTGTGAAGAGCGCTTCATATCTGATGCATCGCGACCATTTTTCCGACGTTCGTGATTTTTTGCTCGAGCACAGTCGCTTGCTGCTACAAGACGACTCCGGCATCCCTGTCACTCGCTTTGATCAAACCAGCTGGCAACTTCGTCCGTTCGGGCACTACTCCGGCCCGATCGGCCTTTTCGCCAACAGGTACCAGTCGAAACTTGCGCAGTTGTTTGATCAAGGCCGCGTTGAAACTATCGACTTCGGGGTTGGTTATCGCTGGCGCCCGCAGAATTCAAACCTGATGCTGGCTACAAAAACGGATATCGCAACGAGTGGTGCCGCCGGCGGCGCGCAACCCGGATCGGTTGTTGGTGAAGTACCGACCATCGACGAGGCTGTGTCCAATACGAACGGAGCGGGAATTGGCACCGCGGCCGAGATGCATAAAAGCGCCGATCGCGGGAGGTTCCACCACGGCAGCAAGCACGCCCGAGCGAATGCGTTGCGGGCCCACGCAGCATATGCTGCTCCCTGGCCATTTTGGTTTTTTGCTCGGCCTTTTCGCCAATAGTTATCATCGGAAACTCGCGCAGTTTTTGATCAAGGACACCCCACGTGTGGAGCATCAGGCGGGAGATAACCGCAGGCGTCGGTTGCTGCGCGCGCGCGGCAAGAGGCCATGCGGCCGCGGTGCCGCCGAGCGCGGATACGAATTCCCGCCGACCGATAACGCTTGCGATTCGACCGCTTCCCAATTGGGTCACGCGGACCGGATTACCGACAACAATACCACTTGTGTGTACCGAAAATTACATTCTGCAATATTGGTGGTGAACGCCGCCGAGAAAATCGCGCGATGGAACGGCTGGATTCATTATAGTAGGCGGCATATGCGTCCAGACTCCGGGGCAGGTGCGCTTCACCGAATTCGAAATGCGGTCCAGGCACCCCCGGCGGTTCGAGCCAATAAGCCTCTCAACGTAAGCGTTTTGCCAGGGTGATCGGAACGCAATCGGGCGATCTCGAATACCTATGCCGCGCAGAAGCTGCACAAGGACTAGCCCGTACGAGGCGTCCCGACCCCGAATGAGGTATCGCGGCGCGCGGTCCCACGGAAAAGCTTGGGTGATCTGGCGCGAGATCCACTCCGCAGAGGGGCTTTCCGTCACTCCAAACGACACCAAAATTCGTCGTCCATGTGCCCTACGATGACAAGACAATAGAGGATCCAGAACGCGATCGTTGCAAGGACAAAAAGGTCGGCCGCCGCGATGCCGTCGGCATGGTTGCTGAGAAACGTGACCAGCCTTGCGATGGTGGCAGTGAGTGGCGGCACATATACCGAGCGACCGTCGACTGAGCGACCTCGAAGCCGAGCTTGAGTAGTTCACGTGAATGTGTGGCGCGCCCCAGAGCGGGTTCGCCCGGCTCATCTCGCCAATGCGCGTGCGCAGCTCAGCCGAGACCTTCGGCCTGCCGACAGGGTTGCGCGACCGCCAGCGCCAATACGCTCGAAATCCTGCGCTGTGCTAGCGAATGATGCTCTTTGGCCTGACAATCGCAATGGCGCCAGGGACGGATGGGAACCACTGATAAAGCCAGACAAACAGACAACGATCGGCGTTGTTGAGGTGCGGTGGTCTCGGTGCCTGTCGGCGAAGCACATTGATCTGCTGCCGTAGGATCAGGATTTCTACTTCCAGCTTTGCTCTCGCCTTGAAGAGCGAAGCCAGGACGCCGAAAATCAACTTGAACAGATCCTTCATCAGGTCGCAAACTTACCCAGTCTGTTCTCTGCGTCTATACTGAATCGAATATTCGGTACACACAGCGGCGGGGTCGATGAAGCGTCTTGCCAGCGGCTCGACATGAGTGCCTGGCTGCAAGAAGAAGTCGGAATGGAACCGAACCTTTTGCCCGATGCTTTTGGAACTTCAGAGTCGTCCGCGCGAAGCCAAACCAGACCAGAGGGAAGCGCCGCGGTCGCCGCGCATCGCCCTTATAAGCGTCCGAGCGCCGCCGCCCGCTTCCTGGCCGTCGGCACTGCGCCAAAAGCCGGTATCGGGAAAAAAGTGATAATCCGGCTGCCCCGGTGTGATCGCCGGGACGCGCCAATGCTTGTCGTCGATCACCTCGAAGGCGATTCCTGCGGCGTCGAAGACGCTGCGCGCGGCCTTGGCGTTCGCATCCGATGTCATTGAACAGGGACCGGCGTGGTGGACCGCACCATTTTCCGGTGCCACTATACACGACTTGGGCGCTCATTGCTCAATCAGGAACGCTTTAAGCTCGATGAACGAGGGCCGCCAATATCAGATTGGCGAGCGCATATCCTGCGCATGCGGCGCCGCGTACGAGTTCGGCGTTGAAGGACGTCGTATCGTCAAAAAGGACGACGCGCGCTGTTGGTACTGTCTGACAGTTCTCGTTGCGTGGCCGCAGGAAGTCTCCTGGCAGGTCATCGAGTGGCCGTACGCGATGCGAAAGATCGGAAGTAACGACGCTTGATCTTGCGAGGACCTGAGTTTGTCGCCGGACCCGCTCTGGGCTCCTCTGCGGATGCGAATTCAATTCAAGCTTGCCACCACGACCAGTCGCTTTATGCGGTGGTCCAGGTATGCGTGCAGAAAAGCGTCATAGTCCCTAAAAGAAACACAGCCATTTGACTGGCCATTTGGGCCGAGCATGAAGGTGTGTGCGAGCAGTCCCGTTCGGCCCAAGGCTTTCTCTTCATTTTCCGGAATAAGTCGCAAAGCTTTCACCCCGTGAAACGGTTTTTCTCGCAATTCAAGGCTATAAACATTCGGCGGTGTGGGACCGAGATTTTTTCGGCCACTTGGGCGGGATCATCAAGACTTTTGCCGAAGCCCGAATGTGCCTCCAGTTTTGTCCCGTCTGGCATGTACACCGTACGGGCGGCAATGTCGTACACGGCAGTCCATTCGTCGAACCCGCCTACCTCGCTCCCTGCAGGTAGCTGACTATCATCCGAAGCAGCGGATGCGAACCTTGTTGGAAACGACAATGGCTTCCCAAAGAGCTTTGCAAAGAATTTCTGAAAGGAATTGGTATTTCCGTCCGACAGGTTTTCCGCCCGTTCCGTGCTCTGAGTGCCAAGCTTTGAGGTTTGGGATAGTGGCACACGTTGCCGGAATGCTGGTGGCCTCAGCGTTAAGTGCTGCGCCACTGGAGCTTTCGGTGGCATGGCTGCTGTGTCGAGCTTTACAGGTGCCGGGATGTCAGATGACGCGGTTGGCGGGGGCGAGGCTGCCGGTTGCTGATAGTCCGCACGCGGGGACAAGCTCTGCGAATACGTTTGATCCGAAAAGTAGACATTAAACCGAGAGTCCAAGAACGCGACGTAGAGATTTGGAGTTTGCAAGGACAGGTGCGGGTCTTGGCGTGCTCCGGCGAAAACGGCACAAAGAAGGGAGGAAAACAAAAGGGCAATCGCCACCAGTGCCGAGGCACGGCGCAAAAACTCAAGATGGTACGTCTCGAAATAATGACGCACCCCGAGCGTCATTGGCGGCCCCATCCCACAAGCTTTCCGCACGCACGGCAACGTCATCGAACGGAAAAAGCTAGATTAGCCCCAGACGGCGCTAAATTAGGCAAGTTCGATATTCTTTGCAACCACCGGCTGGCGTCATTTACAGACCTTTCCGCGCCACAACTGTCGAGGACACACGATAGTTGGGGCGGCCAGACGCGCTTCTGGCTCTGCTGAGCCTCGTGGGGTAATGCGCCCCGACGCACGCCCCCATGCCGATGAGGCAAGGTGGCATGTTGGCCAGCCGAGTATCGATCTGGCCGCGCGATAGCTTCTGGCACAGAACGACGGCGCCCATCTTGTCGAGGCCGATGAGGTGGAACGTGTTCTTGCCGATGTCGATGCCGATTGTCGCAACGGCTTCTGGGCTAGTCGTCTTGCGTGGCATGGGATGCTCCTGGTGTTCGCAGCCCATTCCAACTTTGAGGCTGGGTGGGGCGGGAGCACGCCGGGTCCATCCCATCAGCCGGCCTTCCCCGGCTCGTTCCGATGTCGATCAGTCGGTGCCTGACATCGCCCAAAAACTCAATGCCCATGCCCACGCCGGAGATTGGGCAGCCGATCAGTAGCAGGTGTCGGGCCGATTAATTAGTTTTAGGCCTGGCCGAACGTTACGGTGCGGGTCCTGAGCTTGAGGTTATAGGTTACTGTAATGGGAAGTTCTCCGACGAGCCCACCGCCCGTACGCGCCATGCCGACTTCGGCACCATCACCGACACGCAGTTCGGGAGAAGCCGAGATGCCCAAAGCACGTAACGCCGGTTCGCAGGTCCAGACTCCTGCTGCGACGACGTTGCAAGCCAAGTTCAATCAGGGGGTGGCGCTGCATCAGCGAGGGAAGCTCGCGGAGGCGGAGGAGATCTATGGCGAAGTTCTGAGCCAGCACCCGAATCACTTTGATGCGCTGCACCTGCTCGGAGTAATTGCCCTTCAAACACAACAAACGGAGCGGGGCATTGAACTGATCAGGAGGGCCATCGGGCAGAACGCCAAGGTGGCTGGCGCTCATAGCAATCTGGCCAATGCATTGATGCTCGTGAACCGTCCCGAAGAAGCCCTGGCGAGCTATGACCGGGCAATTGCCCTCAGCCCGGACTATGCCGAGGCGTTCAATAACCGCGGCAACGCCCTGCTGATCCTGAAGCGTCCTGAGGATGCGCTCGCGAGCTACGACAGCGCGGTCGCGCTGAAGCCGGATTATGTGGAGGCTTATAATAACCGCGGCCTCGCGCTTCGAAGCCTGAAGCGTGCTGAGGACGCACTCGCGAGTTGCGACAAGGCAATTGCGCTAAAGCCAGACTACGCGGAGGCGCACTATAACCGCGGCAATGCACTGGGAGATCTGCACCAGCCGGACGCCGCTCTCGTGAGTTATGATCAAGCGATTGCCCTGAAACCGGACCATGCGGAGGCCTACTATAATCGCGGCAATGTACTTGGCGACTTAGAGCGTCCCGAGGATGCACTCGCGAGCTACGACTGGGCGATTGCGCTGAAACCTGATTATGCGGAAGTCTACAATAGCCGCGGCAATGCATTGGTCCGCCTGAATCGCCCCAAGGAGGCGCTCGCAAGCTACGACACGGCGATGACGCTGAAACCGAATTATGCGGAGGCTTATTGGAACCAAAGCCTATGCTACTTGCTGACCGGGCTTTTCGAGCAGGGGTGGCGTCAATACGAATGGCGGAAGAAGCGGCAGAAGCCGATTGCGGTTCGCTCCTATCCCCAGCCTCTCTGGCTCGGTGAAGAAAACATCACGGGCAAAACCCTATTTATCTACTGGGAGCAGGGCATCGGTGACACAATTCAATTTTGCCGTTATGCGACATTGGTTGCCGACCTACGTGCGCAAGTCATTTTAGAAGTGCCAAAGACGTTGATGAGGTTGCTATCTCATCTTTCCGGTGTGACGCAGTTAGTAGAACCGGAAACTGAGTTGCCTTCCTTTGACTATCAGTGCCCCTTGTTGAGTTTGCCGTTGGCCTTCAAAACAACCCTGTCAAACATTCCAAGCACGATCCCGTACCTTAAAAGCAGTGCTGATAAATCACGACTTTGGCAGGAAAAGCTCCGCGACAGAAGCAAATTGAGAGTGGGGCTGGTATGGTCGGGGGGATTTCGACCCGATCAACCGGAGCTTTGGTCCGTCAATAGCCGCCGGAACATTCCTTTGGCTAAGCTTGCTATCCTGAAGAATCCGGACATTGAATTTTATAGCCTGCAAAAGGGTGAGCCGGCCGCGTCGGAGCTCGCGGAATTGAAGCGCCGGAATTGGGATGGTCCCCGCATCATCGACTATACGAGTGAATTGCATGATTTTTCAGATACAGCGGCGTTAGTGGAAAATTTGGACCTGGTGATTTCGGTCGACACCTCGACGGCGCATTTGGCTGGGGCTCTGGGCAAGCCCGTATGGATCCTTAATCGCTTTGATACCTGCTGGCGCTGGTTTTTGGATAGATCCGATAGTCCCTGGTACCCTACCGCAAAGCTGTACAGACAAAAGAAGGCTGGACATTGGGATGATGTCATTCAGCAAATTAAGTTGGATTTAATGTCTTTCCAGCCGAACTAAGGACGGAGCGCGGGCGCCGCGCATGTGGGGCGCCGATAGAACTCGACTTTTTGCAGCGCATGAGTTCGTTGGCCCATCACTTCACTTAATGCGACGCAGTGAGACGTCCGCAATTGGGGGCCAAAATGGCCGACGCACCTCCAATTGAGCTAGCTTCAGTGGTCTTGAGCAAGGCGCTCATATTCTGCTCGTACAACGTCTTTTGCCGTAGACTCGTTCGAGCCGGCGAACGGTGAAATGACCTCAAGCCACTCCTGAAAATGATCGATGAATGCGTGTTCACGGCCGCGCCGCCTAGCGCACCGACGACCGCGCGACAAAGGACGTCATGCGCGCTTTACCAGCATCGCGCTGACAAAGGGTTGGATGCGATTTGACACCCGAAATAGGGCAGGGCGACCGAAAGTCGATCGTGAGTTAGTCGCGCGACAGATGTTAGATCACGTCTTTACCAAGACCTTAGGCAAGCCCCGCTTCCCAATATGCACCAGCGCTATCGTCCGATGGATCGGCCACAACAGACCGACAGCGTCGAATTTCGTCCTCGATGACTGCATCGATAAGGCCCGCGCGTTGCGTAGCCCTGCGAAGTTCATATCCTGTTTCCTCGACAGCCCTACGTAGACAGGATTCAAACAGGGTGTCCAAGTCGGAGTTGTCGAACTGACGAGCAAAGAAAGCGAGTTTCGATGAAATACGCGCGCTCTTTAAATCCTCAATTCGCTTCCAGCCATGACCAGTCAAGTAGCCCACCCAGCTATACGGCTGGGTGGTGCCAACGGTCCGACTCATCTTCTGATCTATAAGGTTCCCCACAACCCAGGTGACATCGGCCAGTGCCACGACACCAATGGTGGCCAATATCTCGGCTTCAGGATAGGTCAATTCCAATCGAGTGGCGGGGTCCTTGACGCACCAGGGCGGTGGGAAGCAGGGGGGCTTGGGCATGAGGCGATCATAGCGCGGGATGCGGGGTGCGCTAACTTTCCGGTAACTGCGCCGTGCTACGATCAACGGCGCCCGATCAGTCGGGACAATATCAAAACGCTGGAGCGAAGGCAGTCAGTCATTCGATGGCGGACGTAATCGCATTCCCACACGCCACACCGGATCGCCAGCGCGACCGATCCGGTGCCCGCGATGCGGTCGCCGTATTGTGCGGCGGCGATTACGACCTCGCCGATACTTTCCTGCAACGCCTGTGGTTCCTCGGCTATCGCGTGGAACCAATCGAGCCGTTCTGTGGCGACCGCGCCTCGTCGTGACACGCTACTGGCTGAAATGCTGGACGCATTTACGGCCTATCCGCATGGCACAACTGGAAGGGAAGAGAGAACACCCGTGGCTAAACGCCTGCTTACGGTTCCGGTCTCCCGTCGCGTTCTACTTGGCCGCCTCAGACGCGCGTTGACGAGGCGCGGCTAGCAGTTCCAGGTCAATCGGCGCGGCGGCGAGGTGATGCTGATCGACAATCAGCGGCAGGCAATCATCCAGACCGGCGTCGACACTGAGACGCTCGCCCGCGATTTGGAGTGCCCAGAGCCGTGGGAGCAGATTGCACAAGAGTACCGGACGGCAAGGGCGACCGGCCAAGCGCCGCGCCCGGTGCTGCCCAAGCGTTTTCCTAGATGGGACGCCTTCACTCACGCTGCGCTGCTGCACGCCGGAAGAGTCGCATCACTCCGATGGCCTCGGCTTGCGGAGCAGCTCCGGCAAACTTGGCGAAGTTGACCGCAAGCCGCCGCGCCTCGTCGGGCGCTGAGCAGGTTCGCCGCCGACCCCCGACCGGGCTCTTCCTCGAAATAGACATAAGCGAGTGCCCCGGCCGTTATTCGCGAACGATGAGTCGTCTGTTGGTGCAAGCCCACACCAAGGCGCCTATCCAGCCGATGACGGTCCAGCCAAGCTAGCCATGAGCACGTGATTGCGGTGAGTTGCCGCGTCGCAAAAAGACCGAAATTAGGATCGTAAA
Source organism: uncultured Alphaproteobacteria bacterium (assembly GCA_963759705.1). Taxonomy (GTDB): domain Bacteria; phylum Pseudomonadota; class Alphaproteobacteria; order Rhizobiales; family Xanthobacteraceae; genus BOG-931. The sequence continues at coordinate 1,335,208 of CAVXAK010000013.1, read as the reverse complement.
GCGGACGAAATTGCGCCGCACTTCGTAGCACAATTCAGGAATGGAAGTGCGATGCGCGGAGGAAATGATCTCCAACTGCTGAGTTTAGTGAGAGTTGTGTTGAGTAGGGGGCCAGCCAATGCAAAATGTTGTACAATTACGTCATCGTGATAGACTGACCTTTCGTGAACGGATCGCGGATGTTGAGCGGCTATTGGCCATCGATGATCCGAAGCCCCTCATCATCAAGGTTTCGCGTACCGAACAAATCCTCATGGAGTTGTTGCTTAAGCGTAACATGCTGACGCGCGAAGTGGCTTGGGGTATTCTTTACGGGCACAGGCCGGACGCCGACCAGCCACAGTACAGTGTTATTTCATCCACAATTCATCACCTGCGCAGCCGCCTTTCGCGACACGGTGTGAAAATCACAACTGAGTTTGGCACCGGCTGGTATCTCACGGACGAAGACCGCAAGAAATTAGAGCAACTGCTGGCGTGCAAACCTTAAAGGGGGGTCTCAAGCCGAAGAATCGCCGCGTAACAAGGCCGGCAACTTCGCGAAGTTCACGGCCATGGGTGTCGCCGCGCAGCAAGCTGCGCAGCTTGGCGACGTTCGCCGCGATCCATCGCGCCTCATTTCTAATTAATAGCTTGGCGCTTAAAAACAGGGCGCCGTCTGGAACCAGTATCCGTCCCACCCCCGCCGCCAAACACAACCGTAGCCGTCACAGGGAAGCGTTGCTGCTTTGTATGACATGGAGTGCATGCTGAAATGGCAGACGGAAGCAACTTTTGCGTGCTCCGTCGTCTCCATGCTTCTCGAAACTTCGGCCCCGATCCTCGGAGACCGGGAGCTTTTTATTATCGAGAAGGACAGGGGAGCACCGGGTGTGTAACCCGGTGGCCATCCCGTCCGATGACTTGAATGCCGGAGTCTGCGACCAGGACCGCTCGGCCCACTCAGGCGAGGTGTGCCCCGTCGTCAATCTGTCTTCAAAGGACTGGCTGGAGACTTTCGCGCAGTCCTTGCTCAATAAGTGCACCCCAAGCCGAAACCCCCGCTGGCGCCCGGGAAGCGGTTGGAATTCGGCGTGGCGTGATTTCCGGTAACATGAAGGTATCGTTTCAGGCTGCGAGGTCAATTGGCTGATCGATGAGCTTTGTTGTAAGCGTCTGCCAGCCATCGACCTTGCGCATGTTGATCTGGCCAGATGCGAGCAAAGCCCAGAACAACATCGCCGCGGTATCTGCCGACGGCAGCACGGTCTGCGTTTTGATCCGGCGCTTGAACTCTTCGTGCAGTCGTTCGATCGCGTTCGTTGTCCGCGCGCTCCGCCATTGGCTTGGCGGCAGTCGTGTGAAGGTGAACAGCCGGTCGCCGGCTTCCTCAAGGCTGTCGGCGACGGCGCGATGCTTGAGCCTCCATTTGCGGATGAAGGCTTTGCGGCGCGCCTCGATCTCCTGACGCGTCGCCGCATAGATCATGTCGTTATAATCCGCGGTGATCTCGTCATGCAGGCGCTCTGGCGCGTGCGCAAAAAGGTTCCTGTGCTTGTGGACCGTGCAGCGCTGAACCGGCACACCGTCCCACACGGCGGCGATTGCCTTGTCGAGCCCGGGCGCGCCATCGACGATGAGGAACTCGGGGCGACGCAATCCGCGCTTGATGAGGTCGTCGAGGACGGTGCGCCAAGCGTCGGTGCTCTCGCCACCCATGCTCTTGATCGCGAGCACTACCTTTTGGCCGTCCCCACGTACGCCTTCTCCGGTTGGTAGCGCGCCCGTTTCAAAACTGCATGGGCTGCATTACGTTTGTCGAAGCAGCTCCTGCAGGTTCGCCACGTTGGCTGCTATCCGTCGCGCCTCCTTTTTGCGATCAAACATTTTGCTTTGCGTGGCTTTTAGGCAACAGCTGGGCGGTCGCTTGCCTGCTAAATTCCATTATCGCCCGGCTGAGTAAAGGGGTGAGTGACGTGTCCGCACACATGCCTGGAGTGGTGGTGGCGCTGATCGGCAGCTTGGCGGTGTCCGCATGCACTTCTTACGGAGCATCGCTAGGAGACGCCGTACCCCTGCCGGCCGACTCCGTCCCGCTGCCGCGGCCAGCTCCGAAATCCTCAGCATCTCTGCAGTCCACTGCACCTCAGGACGTCGCAATTTGGCGGCACCTTCCGGAACCGGTGAGTATTCAACAATTCAATCAAGACAAGGCAAAATGCACAAGGATTGGCAACAGCGCCCCCGGCGCGGGATCGCCCGAAATGAAGTTCTATCTCGTTTTCAGTAACTGCATGCGTTCAGAGGGATACGAAGCAGGCTGAAGCGCCGTGCCTCAACCCACGTAGGGCATGGAGGAGCGTAGCTGCTTTTCAGCGGCGGCTTGCTCCCTCGTTTTATTATCAGCGCCAAATCAAACAATTGAAGGCGACACCGCCGCCAAGACGCCAGCGATTACCTGATATCCTTTCCGGGAGGCCCCCCCTAAGCCTAGGCGACCAAAACGGTGAAGGTAAGCAGCGCGAGCACCGATTGCCCATAGCCATGGGCGGCCTTCCCCGGATTACCCGCCCGGCTCGATCAGTTCGTCATACAAGGCTTTCAAGAATCGACTTTTCCTCACCACGTCCCTGGCCGGGATTTGCTTTCGCAATCGGCTCGTCAACGTGGCTGCCCAACGGCGGGCGTCCGGCTCGTTGCAGCCCGCCCCCTTCATTATTCGCTCATAATTCCGTTCCGCCACTTCCAGGGCCCACGCACGGTGCTCTTCAGTAGGTAATTTCGCGATTACGTCGGCCACCCGAGGCAGCCCCGTAACAACGTCATGAAGGGCTTTCGCCTGTTCATCACCTGCCATAAACACTCCCCAATACATAAAAACTAAAATTTAACGTGCTTTTCAAAACCGTCAAATCCGTCTTCGGAAATTTTCAAAAGAGTTGGGACACCGGCCGCCCTAGTGGGATTCTGTGCAGAGTCCACAGACGAAGTCCATAGAACCCTCGTCGCCTGCGCTAATGGAGTTGAAGCCAACCAGCGTTCGGTACCTATTGATCGCCTTCACCATTCCCTTGCTTTGCTTGTTGGTCGCGTGTTCAGCCGACCTGCTTCCGGTTTTCTGGACCGATCATTGCTGGAAAATTCCAGTTTAGCGGCACGCCCGGTTCGGGCCGTTGGACTGAGACTGGCATTGATGTGCCCCGTCGAGCCAATGGAAGAGGACGACGGGAGGAAGTCGTAGCTAAAGGGCGGCGTCCTGACGTTAGGGTTCCTGCCAATATCGGACGGAATACACGAATAGCAACAGCATGACGAGTATGGCCATGAACACGATAAAGCTTACCCCAAATTGTTGCATCTTTGGGGTCTTGGTAATGAGTGCGGGGCTCGATTCTGTTCGCGGGTGCCTTCTCCTCAGTCATCTTGGCTCTCCGTTGTCGGAAAATCGTACCAGCGGAATTCAACTATTGTGACGCTGTGGCACATCGCCAAAGCTCTCGGGGTGAAGCTTAGGCCGTTATTCGAGCAAGAAAAGCCGCCAAGTCGCCGAAAGCCCGGAGAGTATTGCAGATCAATATGGAATTCACCGGATCCGGCACCGCGCCGTGTCGTCTCCTCCTCATAGCAAAAATAGCCGAGCGCCTGTCCGTCTAATTCTGAACGTGTTTCCACGCTGACCTGCTAGCGGCTTCTTCCGCTTTGGGTGGCCGCTATGATTGATTTTGGAATCAAACGGCTTACCGCTAAATTTGCCAAGCGGACCGATACGACAAGCCCAGCCACTTCGACACGATGCCCCTCGCAGCCGTGCGCACAGGGCCTTTCTCCATCGGATGCAGCCGTGTTAGGTGTCTGGTGATATGAAAACTGCATTAGCTATGACCGGATTCTTGGTGCTGGTCGCGACCTTCGGTGAGCGACGGAGACGGCAGTTGCTGCGGAGCTTCGCGTCATCCACGGACACGTATTCTGGCGGGTCTGGCTTGAGGACTGCTTTCTGACGCCCGATGTGATCATTGCCCTCGACGCGCTCGGCCCATACTGTTCATCGCCGCGTGGGCATCATCATTGTATAGCGCGGCGCTGGTAAGCGCGCGACCGATACACACGTGCTTGAGGATGCCGAGCGGTCAATCCGTGCGTGGAACAAGCGCCAGGGGCGGCAGCGGACGCGCTCGTCCCCGTTCCATACCCGGGCGGATTATCCCGTTACGGTGGGCGACATCATTCCGTTACGGCGGGCGACATCATCTCGTTATGATGGGCGGCTTGGACAGGAATCAGCAGTCGAACCACCACGAAGTGTCGAACGCGATGTTCGACCTTTCGATTGGGTCAGTGTAGCCAGCATCTTCACTGCGGCGTCGAAGTCGTTTTGGTTCGCAGGACCGATGCCGCGCGTCTCCTGCTGCGCGATGAACTCGCGTAAGCGTCCAAGTCTTCAGGGCGTCAGAAAGCGTCAGCATAAACGCTTATTCCACATTATCAAGATTTAGGGATGCACCCAGCAATCGAACACCTTGGCGCAGTTCCACACTTTAGCGAAAGAATGAGTCATAATTCCGCTTTCCACATAGTTTTTCATTCCTCTCACGACAATCTCAGCCGCCTGAAGCGGTGGGTTGTATTGCGAAAGTTCCGTTATTACTGAATGAACGTGATTCCGCTCCCAATTGAGCGCATCGAAATACTCGCCGATGTGCCCCATGCTGATGCCGCCTGTCTTGGCAAAAACCAATCGCAGTCGCTCATTCTCATGAACTGCAATGCTAGCGGCTTGGTTCATGATGTGGGAGAGCGCGTTCCCGTAGGTGTCTTGTAATGCATCGTTGGGGTTCGTCACTTTGTAGCTAAACGCAGAGAAGTGACTCACATGTTTGCAAAGGACATCCACAAATAGGTCTAGCTGCGCCTGTCTTTCCGGAAGCCATGAAGCGAAATTGTGCTCATCCGGCGCGAATTCTGACATGTGGAAGGTTGCTATGTGGGAAGCGTCCAAAGCAGCCAGCCAGTCTCGGGAGAGATGACGGACCTCGCGCCAGCTCGCCAGAAAGCCGCCAAGGATCAGTTGCTCATACTGGCCGTCTGGCCCATGTTCGCTGCTCTCGTCGAGAAACCAATAGAGCATAACCGTCACGTCATTAGGGTGCCCGCGCAAACGAGCGCCGCATATTCCTCAAGCGGGGGAAAGCGCCCGATGTCGGAGGACCATGTTCATGCAAAATTTCCCATTTGATCAGCTTAGCGCTACGGCCGCGTGCGTCAAAAGGGGGACGGTCCCGCCATTTTCATACCCACGCGCAGCCAAACTGAAACGCGTTTGACCAGCACCCACCCTTCTAGCGCTTCGAACCGCGCGGCTGGCGGAGCTGCCCCTTTACGCCGGCGGACCTCATTACTTCAGCCGGAAGAATGGGATCGGCGCTCATTTCGCCGTGCCGCGAGGACTTATCGTGGGCCGTAGCCCACTTTCGAAGCCGTAGAGTTCGCCACGCTCGAATAGGTCGACTGGGTCAACATCGGTGCGATACTATGCACAATCGGGGGCGCCGAAATGGCGGCGTGACTCAAATGATGAGGAACACCAACGGAGTCAGAACGCGGGACAGAAATTAAAGAATAGCACCAAAAAGCCACTTTTGTGAGGTGCGACCGCGAGGTCGAGGAGGTGAGTATGAGTACTCCAATTTCGCGAGACGACAAGTTGCAAGGCCTTGAGCTTTATGCGCCGCGACGAGTGCGTAGGCAGCCTGTAACAGACGATCAGGTTCCGCCACCGCAGACGCTGCCGAGCGCACCGGAGCGCAATCAGCAACATGATTTGGAGAGCGATCCATGGCCGGCTGATGAAACATCGGATGTGCAGACCCGGATTGATGACGCGATCCGCGAGGCGATCCAATTAGCAGTCGAAGATGCAGTTCAAGAAACAGAAGATGCCGAGCAGGCGTTTGACGACGTAGCGACGCGTGCTCCCGCCGCACCCATTCTCGATCAGCCCTCGATATCACCGCGAGCGTATACCCAAGCCGATACAATTGACTGGCCGTCCCCTCCCGAGTTGCCGCGACGTCGCGGCAGCGTCGCTGCAGCCGTGCCGTCGCGTCGCTTGCATCTCGATCCGGACGTCCTTCCGGAGCCGTCCGTAGGTATAGAGCGTAGGGGGGTATTCCCCTTGTTGGTTCGGTTCACGCTCGTGCTCGGCGCTGCCGCAATCGTGGCCTACGGCGTGACCGCGACCTCCTCGGTTCAACGTGCAAGCGAGACCATGGCTGCGATCGCAACTGCGTTCCGTGAGCCCGCGAGTCCGCCGCAAGTGCAGCCACGCCTTCTGGTCGAAGACCAGAAGGCGTTGGAAAACGAGCCTCTTCCGCTCGGAGTTGCCGTCGATCCACCAACCGATAAGGAATTGCTTTTATTCGCGGGTCTCGCCGCGGGCACGCGGCTGTCGGCGGGTGCGCCCGTCGGCAAGTCCACCTGGCGGTTGCGCTCGCATGATCTTGACGGCTTATACATGTACGCGCCCAAGGACTTTGTCGGCGTGATGAACGCTGCCGTCGATCTGCTATCTACCAATCAAAAGCTATTGGACAGACGCGCGGTGCGACTTAAATGGATTGCGAAAAATCCCGTCTCGTCACCGCTTAGTGACCCGGTGGATTTTGCTACTCCAAAGGCGCCTATGACCCGACCGCTTGACCCCGAACAAGCTGCAATCCTAATGAAGCAAGGGCAAGATTCTCTGAAGATTGGTGACATCTCCGCCGCCCGGGTCGCGTTCGGGCGTTTGGCGGATGCCGGTAGCGCGGAGGCGGCGCTCGCGATCGCTGCCACTTATGATTCTCGCTACCTCGTAAAGCAAAATGTCATCGGTGTTGTCGGCGACGAAACAAAGGCGCGCGCTTGGTATCAACGCGCATCGGAATTGGGATCGGCCGAAGCAAAAAATATCCTCGCGCGAATGGCAACGAACGGTCGTTAACGGTGAGAAAGCGGAAAATAGCGCGGACTTGGCGAAATCGATGTTGATGACTACACAACCCATAAGGACATCGCAAAGGTATTCGGCCGCCTCTATTTGCCGCCGCCGCTGTGGCCCAGCTCACCCCAGTCTGCTCGTCGCTTCTAGGCGTTACGGTGTGTCGATGGTTCACTTAATAGTCCCAGTCGCGATCTTACGAGATTTAAAGCGGGGCTCGCTCAGTCATTTTGTCGAAAAATCGCTTTTGATTTAGGCGAAACTTAAGCTTGAAACAGCGCGGTCTACCTAACCCGTGCTTCAAATTTTCGATGCGAAGCTACGTGGCGAGGGAAGGGCTGAGGAGAGCACGATGTCAGGTTATCAATCGCTTTTCGTTCTCATTTCGGTAATCCTGTTGCTGAGCACGTTCCTTCCGTGCATGCCTGGAAGACGCAGCAATGAATTTAATGCCGACGATCCGACGATGGCCGATCCCGAATAAAGATTCTTTCGCCCTTTTGCGATGCGGGCGTGTCAAAGATAGGCACGATGCATCGATTCGGCGAAAACGTCGGCGGGTTCAAAGTATTCACGTCGCGTAGAGCGAAGGCTTCCATCAGAAGGCTTTCGACGATCGCGTGATGCAATCGGCGCGAGCAAGTGTTCGTTCGAGCTCCAGCGCAATGGCCATACAGGACGTCGCGGGAGAGCGGAGCGCTGGAGCGCACGCTGCGCTTAAGGTCAAGCGCAGCAGCGGCGCATACTTCGCGCAACAGCGCTGAACGGCGCTCCTCTCAGGCGCTTTGCAACGACCCCTTTTCACGCGTACGGTAAAAGCGCAAAATTTCCTGAGCCGTTTGACTTTTCAAGCGTTCATAACTTGCCAGGGATTGGGCGACATCATTATCCGCGAAGGAGCGCTTGTCTCCCCGCATCATCAAGATCGCTTTGACCGTCGGCCAAGACAACGCTGCCGCTCGTGCCAGAACCAATAGCGTCTCCGACCCCTTCTGCATCACGGCTTGTTCGACGAATGCCATCGGAAGCTCGCACATTTGAGCCAGAGCCGATGATATCTCGCGGAGGCTGCCGGCGTTGGCCAACTTTTGCAAGTCGACGTCAGTCAGCGGGGCGGAGCCGCCTGCGACGGGTGACGCCGGCGTTGCAGCGGCCCGCACGGACGGCGCCAAGGTTTCCGATTCGATGCGCGCCGAAACTTCGGCAACAGCTTGGCGGACCTCGAGCAACGCTTCCGGATGCATGGCCTCGAGCTTCACTCGAACGGCGTGAGACGCTCTCGCGAGCAGGTGGCGGAATAAGTATGGCGGTATTTCGGATCGCCCTCCAACGCAGATCGTGAGCTCGGGGTCATCGTCCGCACGCTGGACAAGGATCGAAAAGCCAGCGTTCGAAAACTTCGCTCCACGGTTTCCGACCGTGCTGATGAGAACCTGGCGATCGCCGCGCTCGACCAAGACGTCTGTCACAGCTTCACTCAGACGAGAACGTCGTGAAATTGCCAGCATATGACCGTGGCTTTTGTGACGCACGTTTTCGATAAGGTCAGCATCGTCCAGCCGTTCTGAATGGCTCAGCACAGGGGAGGCGACATCGATAGCATCGTCGAACGCTAAGGTCCGTATTGTCTGCGGCGGGGCGTTTCGAATTGGCGCAAGACGGACTGCAAGGAGCGCGCGCGCGGAGACCTCGATTTGAACCGCAAGGCGCGTTATAACCTCATCGAAAAGGGCGATTTCTCGGTCTGAAAACGTATGTGCACCAGTAATGAAGAGGTCTGTGACGCCTCGCAGGATGTCAGCACGTCGCTCGGCTGAGCCACTCGCAATGGCGGTCTCAACCTCGCTAATAAACCCATGATCGAAGTTCATTGTCGATAACAATAGATTCTGGTCCGTCCCGTCGCGGGCGGCGCACCGAAACCCGGCCGTTTTACAATGGCCTGATTTAATTATTCCCCAGACCAACAATACGGGCGATGGGTAAATTTTGCCTTTAAGTGTCACATCTAATGGAACAGCGGCAATGCTTGGAAGAAGCGGGTTGCACGGCGGCGGCCGGGTCGTAGTTAGATCCTTCGCTGCCGGCGGCGAAGGCGCTCCCACCGCGGGTCACGGTGGTAAAACCTGACGCTCGCAGTCAGCTCCGCAATGGAAGGCGAGCGACATGATATCCCCTGGTCTGACGGAACTTTGTGACGAAGTGAACATCTCCGACGAGGCACAAGCTCGTCACCATCGTGATCTTGCTGAAGTTCCATGCCGGTCTGCTCGTTTGGGCAACCCTCGCTGTGGTCGATGCCGTGACCTTCACGACGTTATTTAAACCGGGATGGACACCCGTTTTCCGGTACACGGCTGAGTTGGCAGCCATACTATCGTTACGAGAAACTCCGATGGAATTTCGCAAGCTGTTAAGCGACTCGCTGTCATCGTTCGGTGCGCCGTACTGGGCGGTGGCATGATCGGCCCGGCGAGGGCGAGTGTCGGCTATTGCTGCCAGGGTCCTCGATGAGCGGTGGGGTAGGGCCGGAAATTGGTTGCTCGCGCGAAACGCGCCCTCATTTTATCGCGCCGGCTTCTGAAAATCTTGGCTCTTCCTTGGAATGAGCGCTCTGCTCGATGCGCTCCATTGCGGTCCGAAGCTGGACGGCCTTTTGCAGGATGGCGTCTGCTAGGTTTTCGGGCTCGATTTCCTCAGTAAGGCCAAGACTGCACTCGTCGCAATTGTATATCCGCATTTCAGGCAGGCCGCGGATTTGGGGCACTGTCCGTTTGAAGGCCATCCGCTGACCGCAGCACGGGCAATCCGGCGCCGGCAGCAAATCGGCAGGCTTTTTCGTACGCCAGCCCAACAACAGTAATCCCCCCGGCCTGTCCTCGGAAAAGAAAGACCCCTCCGCCGGCACTCAGAACGAACCCGATCATTGACAGTACCGCCCGGCCGTTACCAAACCTGAAAGAGCGATCCGGTCTCCGCGGTGCGTTGCGGCCTTGTCTTTGACTGACATCGCTGGCACCGAAAATGAAGGTGGCCGATGCCTAATGGCCTGCGCGCGAGGAAAAAATCATCCGCATTTCGGCCGGCTGAAGGACAATTTGAGGGAGGCTGCGGCAGAGAGCCGGTCTTTATCGGCCATGATCAATAAACGACGACAACCGTGAGGCGCGGACAGTTCATTCCAAAAGTCAGTAGAGTTCAGTATACTAAATCCTAACGGGATCGTCGCTACGGGAAAGCCATGAGTGCGGAAGCGCGATTGAGGGAACTCGGTTTGGTGCTGCCGGTGCTTCCGGCACCGGTTGCCAACTATCTGCCCTATCGGCTCGCCGGGAACCTCTTGTTTCTCGCCGGCCAGGGCCCGCGCGACGAAAAGGGGCTGAGCTTGACCGGCAAGCTCGGCGCCGAAATCAACATCGAGGAGGGCTACCGGCGTGCGCGGCTCGTTGGCCTCGGGCTTCTTGCCGCCATGCGCGATGCGCTCGGTTCGCTCGACCGCGTCGACTTTATCGTCAAGTTGCTTGGCATGGTCAACGCGGTGCCGAACTTCAACGACTCGCCGAAAGTCATCAACGGCTGCTCTGATCTGTTCGTCGAAGTGTTCGGCGACGCCGGCCGCCACGCGCGCTCGGCAGTCGGCAACGTCATGCTGCCAAACCAAATCTCCGTCGAGATCGAAGGCATCGTCGCGGTCAAGGCATAGGCGGCGCGGCGGTTCGCCCCGTGCAGCGATACGCTTGATTCAGTGTTGAGCGCGTCGCCTTACGTACTAACGGGAACGACTGCATCCGGCTGAAGTTCTTTTCGATTGAAGCCGATGAACAAGACCATTACGGCGGCGATCAGGCACATCAGTCCCGAGATCATGAATGCCTGCAGATAGGTACCGAGATCCATGCGAAGGATGCCAGCCATAAAGGCTGCTGAGGCGCCACCGAGTTGATGGGCTGCGCCGAGCCAGCCGTACATGATGCCGGTATTTTCCTTGCCAAAGGTCTGTGCGGCAAGGCGCACGGTCGGCGGAACAGTCGCCAGCCAATCCAAGCCGTAGAAGATTGCAAACAGTGACAGTCCATAGAAGGACACAAAGCTGAAAGGCAGGTAGACGAGCGAGACACCGCGCAGGCCATAATAGATAGCGAGAAGAATCCGGTTGTCGATGCGATCGCTCAGCCAACCGGAACCGGTAGTGCCGATAAGATTGAAGATCGCCATGGAGGCGAGCAAACCTGCGCCAGTGGTCGCCGGAATGTCGTGGTCCACGCAGGCCGGTATGAGATGGGTGCCGATCAGCCCGTTGGTGGAGGCCCCGCACACGAAAAAGCTCCCGGCCAGCAACCAGAAATCGCGTGAACGCAAGCCAACGCCGAGCCCTGAAAGTGCCGCGAGCACTGGATTGCGCTTGCTCGGCGTCGCAGCTCCTTCGCCAGGCAGTTCGCCATAGGCCGTGAGCCCGACATCCTCCGGATGGTCGCGCATCAGCAGCGCCACGAACGGAATCAGACACGCAGCAGCGACGGCAACGGTCAGCGCCATCGGTCGCCAACCGAAACTCGCCACAATATTGGCGAACAGCGGAAGGAATAGCAGTTGGCCCATCGCTGTCGCTGACGCAAGCAGACCGACAACCATGCCACGCCTCGCCTTGAACCACCGCGTGGCAACTGTGGCTGCCAGCACGTTGGCCGTGAAGCCAGCGCCGGTGCCGACAAGGAAACCCCACAACAAGACAAACTGCCAGGACTGCCTCATCAAAGGGGTGGCAGCGACGCCGATACACATGGAGGCGAGCGCCGCCAACATGGTTCTGCGAATTCCAAAGCTGTTCATCATGGCGGCCGCGAATGGGCCAATCAGACCATAAAGCAACAAATTAACGCTGATCGCGAAGGAAATCGTCCCCAACGACCAATGAAACTCGTTCTCGAGCGGTACCACCAAAATGCCAGGGCTCGAACGAATCCCGCCACCCACCAGCAGCGTCGTGAATGTCACTGCGGCGACGATCCAGGCGTAGTGAGGCCTCTGCCATCCGGCCATAACCGATTCCCTCATCTCAATATTCTGCTGCTGGGGCCGGTGATGACCAGCCTCATCGGCGACTCCGCCCGCATCCCGAGCGACCGCGCAGCTGCGCATCGCCAAGCGCACCTATGAATGGCCGCCGGCCGATCTCGATTGCCATCTGACCTGTGCCCACAGGTTAGTCCGTTGCAATTAGGAGGAAGGATATCAAGCCACAACTATGTCATAATGCGAGGTCCGGTCTGAGTGTGTATTCTAACGTTTTTTCCAGTGAGGCAGACAATGATCCAAGCCAAGCGGATCGGGCATGCCAGCTTCGTGACCCCCGACCTTGCCAGACAGATTGAATACTACCAACAGGTGGTGGGCCTCGGCCTCGCTGCACGCGAAGCAAACCGCGCGTTTCTGGCAACTCCGACCGGCCAACTCGCGGTCGTTCTGGAGAAGGGTTCGCCTCCCGCCTGCACCAGCATCGCCTTTGAGGTGTCGCCGGCGCTGAGTATGGCCGAGATGTCGAAGCAGCTTGAGGCGGAGGGGCTCAAAACCGAGGAGCGCAGCGACGTCGTTCCCGGCATACCGGACACCCTCGCGTTCGTTGACGCCAAGGGGACCACAATCGAACTGTTCTCCGAATGGGAATTCCTCAACGGCGAGGCCCCCGCCACGGGGAGTGTGATGCCGAACAAGCTAGGGCATCTCGCCTACGTGACGCCGGACCCAAAGGCGAGCTTCGAATTCTATGCAAAGGTGCTGGGGTTTCGCCTGTCCGACTGGATCGGAGATTATTTCGTCTTTCTGCGCTGCGGTGTCGACCATCACACCGTCAATTTCATCAGAGGGCCAAACGCCCGGATGCACCACATCGCGTTCGAGGTGAAGGATACGAGTCACCTCGCCAACGCATGCGATCTGCTCGGCCGTAAAAATCTGGAGATCGTCTGGGGACCAGTTCGTCATGGGCCGGGACACAACGTCGCAGTCTATCACCGCAATCCGGACGACCAGATGGTCGAGTTCTTCACCGACCTCGACAAAATGCTGGATGAGGAGGGTGGCTATTTCGAGCCTCGCCTTTGGCACAAAGACCGGCCGCAGAAGCCGAAGGTATGGGATCCCAACAAGCAGCGTGACATGTGGGGATTGCCGCCCGGGCCCAATTGGCGCCGAGGCAACGAATAGCGCAACGGCAGCGTGCGACGCGATCCGGTCGGGCTCAGACACCGACAGTGTCAAGCTTCCGATCGGCTTCCGGTGTGCCACTTGTCTTTGCCGCCGCGCGCCGCGCCAGCTTTACGGGTGAATACACGGGCTCAAGATTAAACAGGCGCCGTGCATTCTCACCAAGAATGTTGCGTTTGCCTTGTTCACTCAAGAACGGCAGATCGTAGATCGTGCTGGGAAGATCCATATCCCAGTGGGGATAATCGGACGAATAAAGCAACTGGGTGTCCGCCTTGATCATCTTAAAGGTGAGTTCCAGCGCCTCGCGGTTGTCTACCATTTCCATCGGCTGCGATGTATAGAACATTTCGCGCATGTATTCGCTCGGCCTGCGCTTGAGCAATCCGCAATCCGAAGTGCGCATCATGAATTCATTGTCGAGCCGCTGCATCAGGAAGGGTATCCAGGCGAGACCGCTTTCGATCCAGATCGTCTTCAGCTTGGGGAAGCGTTCCGGCATGCCGTTCGTGATCCAGTTGGTCATGTGCAGCATGTTGCACCAGCTGAATCCAAGAGCGTGCACGCCGATGAAGCGGTTGCACAGCTGCAGGCTCTGGTCCGTCCAGGTAAATGCAGCGTGGAAGCCGAGCGGCAGATTACGCTCCTCGAGCGCCGCATATGTTTTCATGTATGCGTTGTCGTAATTTGCCCGATAATGCGTCGACGTCACCATAAAGCCAATCACGCCCTTGCGGTCGGCGAATTCCGTGACAATCTCATAACTCGCCTCCGGATCGTGAAATGGCAGATACAGCATCGATTTGATGCGGGGATCTTTCTCCAGGATGATATCGCAGAGCCAGCGGTTGTAGGCCCGCGCCATGGCGACTTCGACTTGAATGCGCGGACAGTTTGACAAGTTGAGCATTGGGGTCGGAAACATCACCGCCATGTCTACACCCACGGCGTCCATCCAGCGCTCCATCAGCGTGATGTCGCGGTGCGGAGTTGGCGGCACCTTTTCGGTTTTGCGCATCGGATAGCGCGTGATGCGGCCTGCGATCTCCTGGTAGGATCCGGTTTCCGAAGTGATCCCACCGCGCGAATGACCCTGGAACTTGGCCTCGTAGCGCATCACCGGGTCTTCGATGTATTCGGCTATCTCCTTGAAAGCCTCGGTCTCGTAGTGATGCGAGTCGGTATCAACAATAAGGAAATCCTCGTACTTTCGTGCAATCGCCTGATCGACTGCATTTCGCAATAGCGTGCGAGTGTCGAATTCCTGATTCGCGAGATCGCGGAAGTTCTGCGTTTCGTTTTGCATCATAAGCCTCGTCTATTTTCTATCGCCTGAAAGAGGCGTGAGACGCCCAATCCCCGACATCGACTGCCAAGCTCCCAACTCGAACACTTCGAGACCGACGCCTTCGAGCAGTGCCGTGCAACTGATAGCAACGTCGGTAACGGTGACTCCACTGTTGCGTCCAAACGGTCTTGCGGCCTGGCCCATCTGCGCCTTCGCGGCGTACACCCGGAGCACTGCGCCGATGACCTGCCCAAGTGAGTCATCGGGAATATCACCAAGTCGATCAGCCTCGATCGCCTCGGCACAGGCCGCAGCAATGTTGCTGGCAAGCCCGGCAAAGCCCTCGCCGGATTCAGATTGCGACATAAATCCCACCACCGCGTTCGACGACTTGGTATTTTTTCAGCCGATGCTTCTTTTCTATCACGTGAGTCCCGTCCTTCAGATGAAACTCCCATCCGTGCCAGGGGCACACAATATGCATATCGCTTTCGTCGAAATCCTGCCCGAGATGAACGCCCTTATCGCCGATCTTTTCGATGACCTGAGGCAGCTTCAGTCCTTCGCAAGCAGGCCCACCTTGGTGAGGGCAGACGTTGCGGTAGGCATAATATTCACCTTTGTGAAAGATGACGCCGATCTCGACCGAACCTGCCTGCACCAGACGCGTCCCGCCATCCGGAATTTCGCCCGACTTGCAAACCAAGATTTCAGACATGGCACCTCCGCTCAATTGTCAGATTTCACACGGCGCAACTTCGATCATTACTGTGGGGCGATCGGGAAAGATCCGCTGAACAAGGTATCACATCTCGGCTGAAGGCGGGTACGAGGTGCATCCCGCCTTCCGGTGCCGATCGCCATGTTCGCCACCGGCTGCACGTGCACCGAGGCGGTCGAGAACCTAGCTAGCCCAGGTCGCCGGTCTGCCGCTGCCGAAAGGGTATGGGGCTCGCTTACAGCCGAAGCCCAATGGCAACGCCGCCGGCCAGGGCCCGATGGGAACCGAACCGCCCCCGAAGCGGTCCTGGCGCAGCGATGAAAATTTCGATGACTTCTTTCGCTAGCGGGCCGGCCAGCGGTTTTAGCGTCCACAGCGGGGCGCGCTCAGCATGTCATTGCTGACCGAAATGTTACCCAAGGTCTCCTGGCCACAACGCGTTTCCAAGATATCAAATTACGGTATTGAACCGCCCCGGGTTGATCAAAACCGGCTCGACACGCAGGAAGGTCGCCAGAAATGAACCCTCTCCCTGCGGCAGTGGCTTGAAGTACAAGAAATGCTGCCTCGGCAAGCCAATGCCTTAGATTTCGCGCACACATGACGAGTACATAACGAAAGAATCAATCAGAGAAAGCAGTGAAAAATCAATGGGTCCAAGCAGAAAATCCAAATCCTGTCACTCCGACCAATACTTACCCAATCTTTAGATTATCATCGGCATCGATAAGCACTTGCCGGTAGCCCGAGTATGTTTTCAGGGTAATGGCCACCAACTCCGAGCCGCGCGAAGTCCGGGAGTTCGACGTCATCGAGCCATCAGGGCGCTGGCGTCACTTCCGCTACAAGACCCGCATGGAGCGGTTCGGCGCCGGGACGACTCTCTGCATCGCATTGATATTGTCCGGCATGATCTGGTTGGCGCTGAGCGCGTGGGTCTGGCGGATCATCAGCGCATTATTCCAATGAGTCGCGCTCCCGAAAGCCGCCGCTTCCCGCCGCCGTGGTCCGTCGAGGAGCTTAAGGAAGCTTCGTCGTTAAAGATGCGAGCGGTAAGGCGCTGTCGAGAGCTTCAACGCACGCCTGCGCGATGAACTGCTCGATGGCGAAATCTTCTACACGCTGCGCGAGGCCCAGATCGTCATCGAAAGTTGGCGGCGTCACTTCAATACAATCAGACCGCATGAATCGCTCGGCTACAAGCTACCAGCACCCGAGGTGTTCGTGCCAGCATTCGCGGCGTGGCCGGCTGCGCTACGTCAACCGGCTCCGCCGGCCACGCTCCCGCTGGCGCAACGGCCAACTCTAAACTAACATTACAAATGGACCACTCAGTGGGGCCCGATCAGTAGTTATTCGCAGTATGTTGCAATACGTTGCAATCAGGTCCGCTAGTCAACGGGACGCCCACTGGTGCGTTCGGGCCCGTGGGGGCAGCCCACCAGCGCCCCGCCCTGACGGCGCGATCCTGGGGCCACCCTGGCCCGGCACGGGCGGGCGCTTTCTGGGGCAGCGCGGGGCATCCTACGGCGGTTGGTGAGAGAGGTACAGACTGGGCCGCGTGCTATCCTACCGAGAGGTTTCTGGTTGCGGGTGAACGCCGCGTTGTCGGCACATTCCGCAAAGGTCAGAAAGCAACTGAGGGCGAGAGCAGCACTCAAGCGCCATCCGTTGCTCCACTGGTCGCGGTCAATCCCGAACAGAACAATCTAGAACCCCGCGCGGAGGGACGCCGTACTGAGCAAACTGAAAAACGCGGGCACACTCTTCTTGAAAAAATTGCATTCGGCGTAGCTGTACTCGCGGCTTTTGGCACGGGCTATCAGGCGTGGATCGCAAGCGACACCGAAATAAGAAGCCTGCGCGCCTATGTTTTGCTTGGAGACTTCCAAAAAGTCACTGGATTTGGCGCAAATGAAAAAGCCTCATTTGTTCTTGACCCTGCAAAATTTGGGGCAAACTCCCGTATATGACGCAACTTGGCTTACTGCACTTGAGGTGGCCGGTTACGCGCGCCGCTTCCCGCCGCCCTGGACCGTCGAAGATAAGAACAACGCCTGTTTCATCGTCCACGACGCCAGCGGACAGGCCGTTGCGTATGTCTATTACGAGGAAGAGCCCGGCCGCCGATCGGCGGCTAAGCTGATGACGCGCGACGAGGCGCGGCGCATCGCAGCAAACATCGCCAAGCTGCCAGATCTGCTGGGTGTCAAAATCGACCAATGAATGATCATAGGTGCGTGCTATGCAAATGACGTACGAATCGATGATGGCATTTGCCGAAGCCTGGATTGCTGCTTGGAATCGGCGCGACGTCGAAGCCGTACTGGCGCATTACTCCGAAGAGGCACAATTCGTCAGCCCCGTGGCGCGCAATTTAGTCGGTCGTCCAATACTTCGAAACAGGAAAGAGCTTGGCGACTACTGGCGCACCGCCCTTGAACTCATCTCGTTGCTGGAGTTCAAGCTCGATCACGCGGCATGGGATTAAAGGCGTCGCGAATTGAATGTCGTTTATGAAGCCAGCCTTAATGGGGAGCGCAAACGCGCCTGCGAAATCATGCAGTTTGACGCGTCAGGACGCCAGATCAGGGGCGAGGCCCTCTACGGGGCGATCCTCTGAAGCAAGCCCCCTACGCCCCAGTCGAGCTTGGACAGTACGGCTTGCTCGCGGTAGGAGGCCGAAGCCTGACGGCGCGGGGAGGCGCTATGGCCTACTGGGCGGCGGCGCGGATCAAGACCGGCGCGGCGTATCGCCTCGCGTGGGATAGCGAGCGTCACCTGTTCAGCAGCCGCACGATCGACCACGTCGAACCGCGACGTCGCGCAGCGCATGGCGGTGAACTTCGCCAAGCTGCCGGATCTCTTGAAGCGGCCGGGACCGTCCACCGGATAAGTGCTCCCACCTTGCGTATCCCTGGAACCGCGACGCACCACAGCCTTGGAAGGAGGCTCAGTCGCGCAATTCAATTCATCTGTGATCGGAGCTGGCAGGTAAGCAAGTCTCAAGTGAGGGATTTTGGACAGCCGGCGCCGGCTCGTGGTTTGGTTGAGCCGGTAAGGGGATTGGCTGCGGAGACCGGCTGGATCATAATGGATTCAAATAGCTGGAGGATGTGTGATGACGTTCCTCTGGGATTGGGCGCAATCAGACGCGTTTGTAATGGTCAGCGCCGTTGTGATGGTGCTCCTGCTGGCAGCGCTGATCGCCGGCGTTTGGCACACACGGGAAGAATAGAACTCGCCGGCCGATACGCTGCGCCGCCATGCAACAACCAGGATACCCCATCTATTGGCCGTTTGTGCTGGACGCGGGCAACCTGCGCCTCCAGTTCGGACATTCTCCAACTCAAATATGAGTAGGATGCCGCCGCGCGCCTGATGACTGTTGCAGCGCGACCTGCGCGATGCTTGTCGATACCCTCGCGCAGCCGGGCACGCTCTACGGTGCAATGATCTCGCCGAGCGCTGTCATCACGGTGACGGCGACCGCTATCGGAGCGGCGAGCCATACCATCATAAATCCGGTCCAGAATAAGTTGCCACCGAGATCGATCGTAGCGTCCCGGTGCGAAATTCCGATGCCGAATCCAGTGAACATGAGAATGTAGCCGTTGGCCACCAGCTGAAGAGTGTGGAGATAAATCATGTTTGTATCTCCAAAAACGCAGCAACGTCATTTTATGCCTGATGGTTCCCTACCAGCCACGCTGCCGAACGCCGAATGCAATGAGATCGGGAATTAAGGTAAACGCCGCCGCGTCACTCAACTTGGCTTGGCGATGTTCGCCCCGATGCACCTCGCTTCGTCGCGTGAGAGGAGCTTCATCGACATCTGCCGCTGCGGCTCATCCTCGAAATAGACATAGGAAAGCGGCTGGCCGCTGGCGTCCTTGATGATGAAGCTTTCGTGGTCTCCTCGACGGTCAAAGGCGGGTGTTTACTGCAGCACAATGGCGCATTGAAATTTGCCCAGCGCGTTTGTTAGATGTTGTGCATTAGGCCAGATCGGGCGGCACCCATCCCCCGACACCCTGCCGCCCGTCCTAGAAGCCTAAATGAGGCAACAAACTCAACCCACCCCAGGCGCATTAGACTGCTTGGGGTTCTTTTTTGTGGCAAAAGTTTCATCAGATTTGGACAAATAGCCTTAGGGGCGGTCATGGACCTAGAATTGGGGCGCTGGTCGAGATGCTGGCGCCGAAGCTTGAACAACTGCTAGCGATGCCACCCGCGCGCCGCTTTCCGACATCGTGGACTCTCGAAGACAAGAACGACGCCTGTTTCATCGTCCACGACGCCAGCGGACTGGCGGTTGCGTATGTCTATTACGAGTAAGAGCCCGGCCGCAGATCGGCGGCGAACCTGATGACGCACGACGAGGCGCGGCGCATCGCGGCGAACATTGCCAAGCTGCCGGGGCTCCTGAAGCGAACGCCGAAATGAGCAGCGTGTAGGGCTTCGCCCCGGAGTTCAGCCAACGAGAAAGGTTTGAACATGCCTTACGATGCCAGCTAACCGATCAACGCGTGCACCGTATGCACCTCACCGGCAAATATCTTGCGGATGAGTTTTAAAGTTGGAGAGGTAGTCGATTGCTCACGATGTGGAGATTTTCAGGTTTCGCACGTTGTCGCCGAAGACATCCCGCTTCCTTTTCGAGACGCGAAAGCCCAAGCACTGGCCAGTTTTACAATCCGCAAGATGCAAGGCCCCGACGCTCCCCGCCCCGTGCTCACAAGAGAGTTCTTTAGCGAACTTCAAAGGCGCACTTTGCCGACGCCAGCCGAGGCGAGCGACAACCTCTTGCTGTGGATCGCTGAACAAGCCGGTGGAAGCCCCCGGAAAACAAATTCGGATAGATTACGCCGATCGACGTATTCTTGGCTCGGTTGGCGTCACTGATCAGCACGATCTTCAATGGGTAACCGAGGCGCTAAAATCGCAGGGGCTATTCGATGGTCCTGCGGTTCTAAAAGCAGCACAACTCGGGCGCCTCACACCTAGTCTAAGGGCTGGTCAAGAGTCGAGCAAATAAAAAGCGCTCACGTGTCATCCAAGTTTGCCTTCCTCGCGCGCAAGTTCCAGAATCCAGATTTGGACCGAGTTTTCGCTCAATGTCTGTATCCGGCAGTCGCTCAGACAGGCTATGAACGTCGACCAGCTCCGCAGCGCGCGGGACTTGTTGACGCGATAATTGAAGATGAGATTCGCCGATGCCGCTTTGAAATTGCTGATTTGGCTGACCACAACGCAGGCGCATATTGGGAAGCCGGTCTTGCGGAAGGTCTAGGAAAGCCAGTGATCTACATTTGCCGCGCAAGAGATGAGCAAGGCGCTGAGATAGCGACCCACTTTGACGCCAATCATCGACAGACTGTCAAATGGGATCTGGAAGCGATCGAAGAGACGGCTACAAAAAAGCTAAAAGCGGTCATCCGAGACACTTTACTCGGCGATGCGAACCAATCTGACTAAGCGCCCTTTCATTTAACCTGCCAGCAGCGCCGTCCGGTAAAACGGGAGAACGCCGAGGCCAAAGCGACGGTAAATCCAAGGCATCGTCCGGGACGATGCCTAAATTAAAAGACCTTGGTATGACCGCAGATTGATCGGGGGTAATGCCTAATTGCTTAAGAGTTTTGGGTTGTGCGTCGACCCGGGCGATTGCACAATTTTATAACCCTCGTCCGGGACGAGGGTTTGAATGCATGCGCCTCATGTCAGCTTCGGGCATCGTCTCGCGCGAGGGCTCGGCGCAGGTCGGCGTCGCACGGCTCGAGCCATGCCGGTTCGCTATGTCTTGCAGCCAGACGCCGCGCTGCTCGGCCGGGATCGAAGCGGCAGCGGCTAACACTTGCTCGAGCTGCCAGTCGGTGAGCGCAAGCGGCATCGCGCGGGGCTGCTCCAGATATTCGGTGATTTCGTCGTCGACGCAATGCACCGTCGCCAGCAGGTGGGCGTCGGCGGGACCAGCGCCGCCGTAGCAAACAACGATCTCGCTGTCATCTTCATTTGTTTGGTCGCTCATTTCAGCACCCAAAAAAGTTGCCGGTCGCGAGGGCAGGGGGGACGACCCTCCACCGGCATTGCGGTGTTGTTTGCATGCCGCGCATCACCGCCGAGTGCACGCGCGCCTTGTCCCTGAATGGGGCAGTGACCACGCGTTGATTTATATCAAGGACAGCATGCACCGATGAGGGCAATCCTCCGCGCAGCAACTCCTGCAGCTTCGCAATATTTGCTGTCATGCGCCGCGCCTCGTCCACGGCATGCCGGGTTTTACATCACTTGAGAAAGGGGCATAGCTGCCATCGGTCTTCTTGCCGACGTAATCGCGCATCCCATTCTCAACCCCGCGCGCGATAGTATCCTTGATCGGGTCTGGATCGAGCAAGCGCGGGAACTGTGGTGACGCGAAGACCAACAGGACGAATGGAGAGAGCAGCTATTGCCCCCCGCACGGTGGTCTCAGCCCATTGCGAATATGAGGGTCGGAACGCCTGAGTTTCAACAAGGGTCGGACGTTTGCACAGCGAATTAAATGCAGTGCAGCGGGGATTGCTACATCGCCGTTGAGTTACGCAACCCGTTGAATAACGCCGTGATAGATTGGCGGTATAATTCGCGAGGTCCGCGAGTGTCGCCGTAATTGTTCTTTTGGGGGTGTCGGCCGATGATGACAGATGACCTAAGCGCGCCGCTCGGTCAGCAGCGAAAGAAACCGCGACGGGCGCTCCCGCTCACGGCATTCTGTGTCATTGTCGGCGGCCTCATGCTCGTCCTCGGACTTTGGGCGGTTGGCGGAGACGATCGTTTCGGCGCCTGGCAGTACCCCGCGAAGGTCACGAAGACGTCCGATGCGGCTGGCTCGCCTGAGAAAACGCCGGTGGGTTCGGAGGTCACTCAGGAGCCAATCCCCCCCGTCGTGCCCGCCAACACAATCACTATCGTCGACGGCCAGACAGGAGCACGCCGAGAGATCGTGATTGCTGCTCCGGCGAGCGCCGCAGACTTGATCCCGCAGTGATCGCCGACATCGGCGTCTTAATCAGTGGGATGCAAACCGATCCCGAATGCCAGCGATTTGTGGGACGCCGAGCGCCTAGTTGCGCTTGGAACGCGTGGCAGGAAGCCCACATGGACAATGCTGTTCTCGCCAACATGCTCTGCGATGAACTTGCGGGTATGCGGCAAGTGGAGCAACATGCTCGGACACCTGAGTGATAGGCCTATATGATGATGCTCCAAATAGTTGGTGGTCTTGCCATTGCTTTTGCGTTCGCTTTCACATCGCGCGAAGTCGAGGCACGTGAAGCGACGCCGCATCACTTCACGCTATCCTCGCCCGCCTTCAAGGATAACGCCATGCTGCCGCTCAAATACGCTGGCGGCATCCAATGCGGCAGCGACAGCCGGGGCGGTAATATCTCTCCGCCGTTGCAATGGTCGAACCAGCCGGCGGGGACCAAGAGCTTCGCCCTGTTGATGATCGATCCCGATGGGCGGCGCGGCCTCGGCTCGGTGCATTGGATTGCCTATGACATCCCCGCTATGCGAACGGAGCTGAAAGAAGGCGAGGGCGGGGCGCCGTCGAAAGAGATCACCGGTGGCAAGAACTCGCGCGGGTCGACGATCTATGCCGGTCCGTGCGGCCCACCCGTTGATGCACCGCACCACTATGTCATCGATGTGATTGCGCTAGATCTCGCGCCGGGTTCTTTGCAACCAGGCCTCGACCGCGACCAACTTTTGAAAATGATCGACGGCCACAGCCTCGGCCCGGCAAGCTTGGTTGTGCGCTATCGCCGCGAGTGAATGACAAACACGGGCTCGGCGATAGCGCGCTACGCCAGTGGGTCGGGTCCACATCAATCTGCTTCTTGGTCGCCGCGTCGATTCAGCAACCGAGAATGCGACGGGCCGGAAACACGAGCGCATGAACCTCAGTCCATAACACAGCAAGTTCGAGATCGCGGTCGAACGGCGCGGTAGATGTGGGTTTCCATTCCATGCGGCGATTTGTCTAGCAAGACAAAATCCGTCGCATTGATCGAAATCATGACAACCAATGCCTTCGCACTGGCCACGTGAAGATCACCAATTCCGAAGATCAAAAGCGGTTGATCGGCCGGTGCAGGATTGAAGCCAATCGTCTTCACCAGCGTTGATGTGTCGCGCATCGAGATGCCGAGGCAAACGCGGCCCGAGGCGAGCGATAAAATCATGGAGGCTGAAGCCCCAAGCAGCCGCGCGAACCGCTCGTCCTCGCTGCTTGCCTATGTGCGCCATCGTTTGCGCAGTTGACCACTTATCGAAGACGAACAAGTCCCCGCTCAAAGCAAACTGCTGCGAAGAGTCAAACCCACAGCGCAGCAAGCGAGTGCTGTGACAAAGTGCAGGCGTCGCGCCAGCCGGCAACACTTGACAGGTCTTGTTGTTAGCGAGACACTAATTTTGTTGGCCAACATGGCGACAGCCCGCTGTCCACGCGAATGACGCAGAGAGGTGGAAATGACACCACCGGCGCAGAGTGCCGCAGCGACCGTTGACGTTCGGGCCTCAGCATAGCGGCAACTTACGAACAGCCCACCGAGAGCGGCCTCTGGAGCCGTATCAGTGAGGCAAGGCCCCGCCACGGCCCTTCCCGCCGGGTCGAAGTCAAACGTGCAACGAAGTTCTCAAAGGTTCTTTTTGAACGCACGTTGGTATGAAGACAATATTGGTCCCGACCGAACAAAATAACGGCATGGCCTCCACGCTTGAGACCGCCGTTATGGTGGCGCGAAAATTCGACGCTTACATTGAGGGCTTTGCCTTACAGCTCGCCCTAACGGAGCTGGTTTCAGGGGACCCAATGGGCATGATTCCAGCGGCAGAATTTACCCATGATAGGTTAGATGACGCCAAGCGCGCCCGCGACTTCGTCGAGCGCATTATGCAAGAGTGCAATGTCCCGCGTGCCGATGGGTCGAAGGCCGCGCTGTCATTCGGTTGGCTGGAGGACGCGGGCGAGGGCCACCAGGTGGTTGGCAGCCTTGGCCGTATCTTCGACATGACAGTCATGGGACGGCCCTGTGTTGATTCAATTGGTCTGCACACCCGGGCGCTGGAATCCGGTCTGTTCGAAAGTGGACATCCAGTCCTGATCGCTCCGCCATCCCCGCCATCGCAGATCGGCACAAACATTTTGATAGCGTGGAACTGCAGCACTGAACAAGCGCGCGCGACGACGTTTGCGTTACCACTTCTTCAGCAGGCTGATTGTGTCACGGTACTTACCGTAAAGGGCGGAACGGGAGTGGCCGGCCCGACTGGCGCCCAATTGTGTCGGAACCTACGAATGAATGGAGTGCAGGCAAAATCACACACGGTTGATCTCAACGGCGGTAGTACGGGTGAAGCAATCCTGGCGACCGCGAACTCGATGGACTGTGATCTGCTGATTAAAGGTGCATATACGCAGAGCCGATTGCGGCAGATGATTTTCGGCGGCGCCACCCGTTACATCTTAGCCCATGCCGAGCTGCCCGTATTGATGGCGCATTGAGTTGGCGTCCGCCAACGTAGTGTGAACATCGGCGGTTATGACGACCAACAGAATTACTAGGGAGATGCAAAATGAACCTTCCAGATGATATCCGTCTCAAGATCGATGCGAGCAAAGACAAAGATATTTTTCTTGAGGTGGTTGAGCGGCTTCAGAGCGAGAGGGTGGTGATATCGGATGATGTGCTCGCCGCTATCAGAGCCACCATAGACCTCACAAAAGAGGTGGTTGAGTAAAGACAAAATCGAAAGTGGAAGCAAAGCCCAGGTCCGATACAGGCCAGGCGCGTAGGTTTGAGCGAGCGCCAGGAACGTCGCTATGATCCGATCGCTTCTCTAATCGGCCATTCAGGGTCAAGCGCTTTCAGACCAACCACCACCACTACAGTGTGGATGTCGCTCACGGGCTCGTGCTTCTCTTCGGAATCGGCACCAGCCCCCTCGATTCGAAGACGAGGCGGAACAATCTACCGAGCGGCCTTGCCGTAACGAACGGCAGGTCCAAGCGATCGGGCGAACTCACCTCATCCATCGTCCCGCGAGGGACATCATTCCACCGCCGGGTGGAGCTCGAGTTTCCTCCTATTGGATTTGATCCTGCAGGGTTTTCATGCTGCTCCGGCCTGTTCCCTGGTCCATCGGAACTCGGTGCCGTCAACCCATATGCGGTGCAGGATCACGGCCAGCCGGCGTGCCAGCGCCACGATCGCCTTTTTCATGCCGCGGCGCCTGGCGATCCGCATCGCCCAGGCCTTGAGCCACGACCATTTGTTTGTGCGGTCAGCATGCCCTGAGCCGCTTCGTAGAGCATGACCCGCATCATCTCGTCTCCGCACCGTGATATTCTGCCGCTCCAATCGATCTCGCCGGATTGATATTTGGAACACGTCAGTCCAAATACCGCGCCGACTGACTTGGATTTTCGGAACCGAGCAGGCACGTCGACGGTGGCACGATAGGTCAGCGCCACCACGGGGCCGACACCGGGGGTCGTCATCAAGCGCCGGCACACCTCATCATCCCGGACGATGGCCAGTAAACGGCGATGCAGGATGACGATCTGTTCGCGCAGCGTCCGCCGGACAATGAGCATTGGTTCGACCAACTCGGCCAAGTCGGGAAGGTTCTCGACCAGCTCTTTGATGCGGGCCTCGAACTTCGTCTTCCCGGCCATTCCGACCTTGAGACCGAAGTTGCGTAAAGTACCCCGTAGATCGTTCTCGATGGCGATGGCCTTCGACTGCAGCAACTTGCGATGGGTCAGCAGCATCCGCAGTTTCTGGCTGCGCAGCGTCTTCACATGCACCGGGCGGTAAAGCCCCACCCGCATCATCTGCGCGATGCCGCGCGCATCGTTGCGGTCCGTCTTGTTGATCTGCGCCTTCAGCACCGCCTGCATGTGCCGCGTCTCAACACAGACCACCGGTAACTCTGCTTCGGCCAGAGCGCTGAACAGCCATTGCGACAGCGGCCCGGCTTCCAATCCAATTCGCTTGAAGCGACAGGCGGGATTCTTCAACACCGCCAACAACGCTTCAGGTTCGCTTGCTACCTTCACTTCCCGAACGATCTTGCCCGTGTCATCCACAATGCAAACGCTGGTCTCCTTGACCGAAACGTCCAGTCCCGCAAAATGGTCCATGCTGCGCTTCTCCTTCTGATGCTTGAGGCCGTACACGCGGACCTCGTTGAACCATCAGCCTGAAGCGCAGCACCCAAAACTTCAGCTATCCACAAGCTGCCGGCCGATTACCCCATCTACCGAATTGGCACAGCGCGGCAAACGTGGAAGGGACCAGCAGCGGACTCATGCGCCGCAGCAAAAAACAGCAAAGCGTTTCGCTGTGGGACAATCGCGAAGCCGGTCACAGACCAGCCGATTGTGGTGTGATAGTCTTCCCCGGAGGGGCTTTAACGTGGCGTTTGGTGGCGCACAAGGGCGAACGCATGCGGCGCATCGGCGTCCTGATGGCCAGTGCCGAAATGGACAGAATGAAAATATATTGCCACTCTTTTCGCTCGGCTCGGAAAGTTGGAGTGGGCGGCTTCGATGGTGCTGAAATGCTTCGATTTAGCGCAATACTGCTTTTTTTAATTGTGGGTCCAGACTGCGGCTGGCCGGAACCTACCGCAGCAAACACGCGACATATCAGACCCGAGGACTGCCTGATTATTCAAGACACGCTCTCACATGAGGCCCAGGTGTTTCAAGCCTTCGAGCACCCCGAGGACTCAGTCATTGAGGATTTGGGCGCGCTACCTAAACCTCAACAGCATTGCTCTTTGCATAAACGTCGTCGCCATTCAGGGGCACCTCGCGCGCTTCGTCGTCCATGACAGGAGCGGACAACCCGAACATGGCCTGACCTAAAGTACGCATTCGTTTTCCTTGTTGCTCCTCTTCGTTGGCCTGCAGCTCCGCCTGTCCTTTAGGAACGACCACGCGGCACATCTCGATCAGCTGCTGCCAATCTCGGCTGTTGCGCGAGTGATCCGAACTTTCGACATTTCCGGTCACGTGAGCGCGCCCGGCCAGGTGAGCGTTGTCGTCCGCCAGGGTCAACAACAGGCGCGCGACACCGGCCGCTTGTCTGGAAAATTACGGCGAGGGCCTATGAAGTGGCGAATCGCCGCGGAGGAGGGATTTGAACCCCAGACACACGGATTATGATTGGACAAGTAGTTATGACGAGGAAATTTACGTGCGTAACAGACTGTGTAACAATCACCCGTTGATGCAATGGTTAGCGTCGAATGGAGAGCATTGCGACCGCAGCAGCGCGCTGAGTATCCTCTCCACTATTTCTTTCAACAGCTCAAACAATGTCATAGATCTCGCTTTGGCGATCTACGAGTGTCGCAAACGCATAAACAACAGTGTGAAGAGATCGCGCCGAATCAAAAGCTCTTGAACGGCATCTTGACCTCTTTTGTTATCGACTTCGTAAATGCCTCACTCAGGCTCATTGTCTGCTTGCCAAACGCGTTCATTTGCGTCTGCATATATTCGGTCTGAATTCGAAGAGCGTCCTGAAAATCTTTAGATCGGCTCAGTTTGT
Organism: uncultured Alphaproteobacteria bacterium; assembly: GCA_963759705.1. GTDB lineage: Bacteria > Pseudomonadota > Alphaproteobacteria > Rhizobiales > Xanthobacteraceae > BOG-931. The sequence continues at coordinate 1,307,429 of CAVXAK010000013.1, read as the reverse complement.
CCACGAATTCCTGTGCGGCGGAGATGTTTTCCTCGGTGTAGTCTTTTAGCTTTTCGCCGAACTCTGTCCCGCCCGAAGGAAAAGACGAAACTGCCTTCTGCATAAAGTCGAAATAGTGATCCAATGCTCCACGAGCTTGCTCTACGGTTTGCCTTGCGGCTCGCTCGGTTTGTTGTACAGCCAGCTCAGCGTTCGCGCTCAAATCTTCGAAAGGTTTGGTATCCTTTGCCATGATGGTCCCCTGACTATTGGCTAGAATGAAGTATTACGCCTATTAACTGGGGGGCCATTCTCAAATCGGCAAGAGTACGCGTACTCTGCATCTCGGGAGCGGGGTGAGCAGGCGCCCGTGGTATCGGGGAGAATCGTTCACGCTGGTGGTGGTAGCGTGGAGCGAAACGATTCTCTCTGGGCAAGCCGCTCAGCGTGTGCGCGTAGCCCTGGGTAGGACCCTCGCCAATCAACTTTCGGCAGGGCACGATCAAGATATCCCAGTGCCATACCGCAAGCGACGTCAGCCAATGTGAATGTGTCTCTATAGCAGAATTGTCGAGCGCCGAGGTCCATTTCCATTCGCGCTAGCCCAGCATCAATCTTTCTTTGCTGCTTGAGGTACCAGTCATTATCCTGTCGCTTCGCTTCGGGGCGACGTTGATCGTGAGATATAGCGACTGTGGCGTCTACGATGCCATCTCCAAGCGCTTCCCAACGCTTTACCTCGATGCGCGGTAAAAACGTTTCAGGTATCAGCTTATTATCGCCTACCAGTCCATCGAGATATTCAATGATAACAGGGGAGTCATAGATCGCCTTTCCATCATCGCAAACGATGACTGGAACTTTGCCGAGGGGATTGACCTCTGACACGGCTGAATTGGGGTCAGAGCCCCGTGCAATTACGAACTCATACGGAATGTGCTTTTCTACGAACGCCACACGGACCTTACGAACATAAGGACTGCCAGGGGCTCCCAACAATTTCATTCGTCTCCTCCCTTAGGCTGCGGCTATTCGCCTAACGTTGGTGCGGGAAATTCAGAACCAATGGAAAGATATTGCCCTTTTTCGGAACCTTCTTTCCGTTCTGGTTTCACGGAACGTTCGACCGAGCCTACCATGAGACGAGAAACTTGCGTATTCTCCGAAAGTAAGGACAAACGCATGACACGATTTTACCAACCTGACCTCAGCGAGAATGTTGATAGCCCTTTTGCGCGGGACGGTGACGACAAGCTCGTCCGCCGCTCTTATTGGCTAGATATGAACGACCGCACTTTGGTTATGGTGATGGTCAACGGCATTGGAAAACACCTGACGAATGACCAAAAGCGGGCGCATCTCGCGGATCTGCGCCGAGAACATCTCGTTGACCAAGTGTGTATTCAGGAGATACTCCCACCTGAAAAATGACGGGTAGATCATGACGCCAAGGGCATGAACCTCCGACTCAAGCAATGTTTGAATTGCGCAGTATCATCAAGGTCGCCCAGTGAAACAGCAGCCATTGACCGACGCCGAATTCGAACGCCTCAGCGGGCTCCTCGGACGCTTCGACAACAGGAGCCCGATGAACCTGGAGCAGCTGGACGGCTTTTTCGCCGCATTGATTTGCGGTCCCGTCAACGTCTCCCCGAGCCAATATCTGCCGAAGATCTGTGGCGACGACATGGTCCTGGGTGACACACCTTCAATGACCAAGCTGTATTGCAAGATTTTCTATCTTTACTGATGCGTCATTGGAATGTCATTGCCGATACTTTGCATTCGGGCGAAGTGTTTCTTCTTTTGCTCAACGAAGACGAAAACGGCATTACACATGCCAATGATTGGGCAAACGGCTTTTTGCGCGGAATGGAGTTTCATAGGGAGCAGTGGGCAAAACTCTTGGGCGACGAAGAGAATGGCGGCTGGCTCGTGCCGATTTTAGCCCTAGCACACGAGAACGATACCGATCCTGACACGCGGTCCTACAAAGAGCCAATCAGCGCGGAGCAACGGGAGAAACTTATTATCGGTGCCGCTGCAGGGGTGACTGGGATTTACCGCTATTTCGAAGCGCAGCGATTAGTCAAAAAGGCACTTTATGAAAACGCAACGACGTTCCGCCGAACTCTGCCAAAGATCGGTCGCAACGATCCGTGTCCATGCAGATCAGGAAAGAAATTCAAACAGTGTTGCGGTCGGACCACACTTCATTAGACTCCTTTGATCCACCCTGCCTTAACGCGCGCGTGCAGGATAATCGCGTCACATTCGGTACGAGAGAGTTCTGAAACGAGCGAGGATGCCGTCGTGTCTGATAACTTGCTTCGGCTCGACCTCGATCCACCCGTAGAGATCATCGGTCGCACAAGCTGCAAGATCTTCGATTGATTTAATGCCGTTTTCACCCAGCACCAACAGCATCAGAAGTGTAGTGACGCCCGGAATATATTTTAGCCCGTTCGAGACCCCTAGCTCAATTCGTCTTGCCTCGAAATTAGCTTCGTCGCGATCAGACCAGCGACGGTTTGGATCGGCAAGCGGAGGATCGGGTTCAAACGAATCATGCATACCTGCCGCCTTGTACGGCCATCATACTACCTCAGAGACAAATCGCGCACCTTGACATCGCTGCGCGGAAATTCTTGCTTCAGTTGCATGCCCGCCTTCAACGCATCAATAAAGCGGCGATGCGCGGACTTTACCTCGCCATCAATTTGAAGAATGTAAAACTCGTGAGAAAGACTATCTGCGGTAACACTGTTTTTCATGAGACATCTCCTCTGGTGGCACAAGGCACCAAATGGCGGAAAATGCTCGACAAGCGCAGCTTTAGGGTCAGTCGCTTTGGTTAATTTTATCTTAATTAGATTGGTATCTATGCTCGGTTCGAGTCAACAGCGCCGAATCGGGGATGTCCGCGCTATGTCGGTTTATGTTCCAACTTCAGACGTGTCGCTGCGTTGCGGCGAGCGGTGGAAGGGTGCTACAATCCAACATTCAATATCCGGCACCCCAACGACACTGCCACGCAACACGGACGACGCGGAATTCGTCGCCGGTGCGGTTCGAAATGCCAGTGCTGGCATTAAATTTGATAGAGTTGTAATGGTCCACCGGTAGAGCAAGGGTCAAGCCTGCGCGCATGTTCGTTTGCTCATTATTGTCTCTCATGCCATTCAGGGTGGTGCGGCCGCCCGTAAAGTAGATACCATCCAATGATGCCCACGCGCCGGATTCGAAATTGTAAATAATGTCCCCCCTGCATTGTGCTAATCGGCGCCTGCGCGAATGCGTTACCGATGAAGAAATCAGTGTGTCGGTAGAAAATGTAACGCCAGGGGCGATCTCCAACTGTCCACGGACCCCACGCCTTGGAAATACCCAGCTCGGGTCTGAACGACCAGCGGTTGTTGCCGAGATTGAGTAATTTGCTGTCGTCGTATTGCCCTAGCGGGGCCGACACCTGCAGGCTCGCCCCGATAATGAGGTCCTGCTTGTAGTTCGCAAACTCCTTCACAGGAAGCGCGGGGGCGCCGAACAGGTTTATCGATAAGCGAAATCGCGGATCGCCCAAACCCGACATCTCGCGCGTTCTAGGCTGGTCGTCCACGAGACCATGTGTGCGGAAAAAAGACGAATAGGGCAGTATCACATCGAACTTGGCGGATTTACCCCATACATCGAGGGACCGGACGTAGGCTAAGGCATCAGTATGAGTGTCAAATTGTGCGTCAGCAATCGGCAAAGTCGGATCAAAGGCAATTTTGCCTTGTGAATACCAGGTAGCCCGCAATCAGGAAATTAAGTCCGACCGGCGTGTTTGTATACGATCTTGGTTCGGCATTCTGAGCTTTCGCGTTTGCAACCATAAACACGGTCGCGATTATCGCGAATGCGACTGGAAGTGAAAGCCAGCTAGGGGCAGGCTCGTCATTGCCCATGAGCCGACTGTAGCCGGTGACATCGCCGGCGAGGATGGCGCTTAATCGCCGTTCGACGCGCGCCTCCGCCATGAAAGCGATCCGATCTACCGTGCGATGGGCGAAGTCTATGAGGTGGAAGGGAATGCGTCTATCGAGGCCACGATTTCCCTTAATGGAATGGACCGGCCGCGCTCCTGTCCCGTCAGCGATGGAAGTTGGCCAGGGGCACCAACGACGAGGTCACGCCAAAGTCTGATTGGAGAGTGAACGTTTCGCGCTGCGTCAATTGACCGGGGCGCAATGACACCGGGGGTCCAATGGCGACAGATGCCGCGCGCGCCAAAATCCATCGAAGTCCGCTTCTCCCCAAATGTATGGACCCCCCGTGCGTTGCAAGAGAAAACGGTGAGGCTGGAGTACGGTCTTGCACCAATGTATCAGGCCTCGTGTTGGAGCTTCTGCTCCGGGCCATCATGGAAATCCGCGCGCATCCGATCTCATTAGCGACCATGCCTCTAAGGGCTATTTCGGGGCTTCAGAATGGAGCTTTTTGGCTTCGCAAGCAATGCAAATTGGACGCGAGCCAGCTTCGCCCACGGCTTAACCGGATATCCTCGGTTTGCGCCGCGCGCTATGGGGCGTGCCGCCGCCGTGGCAGCGGGACGGACGTTGGCTCACTCATCGGAGACTTATCCTTTCCGTACCTCACGTTGTGAGCATTAGCTATGGAGTCCTGACAGAACCAGCATTGCCGCTATGAAACGGAATTGTTGAGTTGCCCGACCGGGCGGCGCATCCGCTTGCTGATGGCTTGGGATGAAAGAAACCCGGAAGTTCAAGCGTGGCTCGCCGTATTTTCCGATCTACCGAACGTGGCTTTATTGCCTCAGCTCACAGAGATTAGTTCGCAGGTTAGGTGATCTTCTACCTGTTTCACCCCAGCAGTCCTTTCAATGAGTACCTTGAGCGCGTCTCGCTGCGCCGAGTTAGCAATGCTGCCCCATACGTCCGCAATGCCATCACGCACAATGACATCGACAAGGACGCCGGCCGACCAGTCTTGTTTGGCGATTTCGGAAAGAATCTGATTGCGGATTGCAGCATCATCCTTCGAAGACTTGGGAGCCGCGCGATGTATGCTCGCCAGCGCTCTCATCAAATTGGCCCGGCTCACGACTCCAACAACTTTTTCGCCACGGACGACGGGCAGCCGTTTGATATTATGGCTCTCCATCAGATGGACGACCTGATCCAACTGAGTATCTTCCTGGACCATAATAGGATCGCATGTCATCACCTCTTTCACCTTCAATCCATGCGAATGCACATAGTCATGGGCAGGCTCACTCGGCCCCAAAAAGGCAGTGAGCCAACGCGATCGTTTGCGCTCCGTGCCAATCTCGCTACGGCGCAGAAAATCTCCTTCGCTCACGATGCCAACAAGTTTGCCTTTGTCATCGATCACCGGCAATCCGCTGATATTGTTTTGCAGCATCAAATGAATCGCATGACGAACGGTCGCTTCCGGGGCGACCGAGATGACCCGCCGTGTCATCACGTCTGATACTTTCATGGTGACCTCCTTGGCCGGTCCCGATTGTCCACCACAGGGCCGGCCTTGATCGCCGCTACAGAAGCATGAAAAACTGACGAGTTGCTGGCTATGCTAACGACCAATTTCCAGCTAGTCATCAATCTTAAGACCGCGAAGATCGGTAAGGCCAAATCGTCGAAAAATAAACAAACACCCGATTGTTGGTGGAGGACACTATGGCGACCCCTGATAAGACTTCCCATGACCATCATGGCGTTACCGCACACGGCATGAACCGCAGAAACTTCGTCGGCGCGGGCGCCACCGCCGCTGTGGGCGCCATGACACTGGCGCAGTCGTCCACCTCCGCAGAGGCGAAGCCGGAAAAACCAGTAGCGCGCGGGTCGTTTTGGCCGAACGGTGCGCGGCTTGCGATTGCGTTCTCAATGGTGATCGAGACCGACGCTGATCCGGACCCGACCACGAAAGGCCCCGATGGCAAGGTCTATCCTGATCTTTATGCCAAGACCGCCAGACAATATGCCAGGCGCGAGGCCATACCGCGCATGCTCGACATGTTCGACCGACGCCGCATCAAGATCACGTCGATGATGTGCGGCCTGTCGTGCGAGCGCAATCCGGATCTCGCCAAGGAGATCGCACAACGCGGCCACGAATGCGGTGCGCATGGCGCCGCCCATAATCTCCAGTTTCAATTGCCGCGGGACGACGAGCGGGCCTTCATCAAAGAAGCAGCCGATCAGGTTGAGAAGGCCACCGGCCAACGCCCGGTCGGCTACAATTGCCGAGGTCAGTTGCGCAGCCCTAACACGCTCTCTTTGGCGCAGGAACTGGGCTTCATCTATCACATCGACGACATCAGCCGCGACGAGCCGTTCATCGAGCCGGTCAATGGCAAGCCGTTTGCTGTCGTGCCCTATACGGCGCACCTCAACGACATCGGCTTTTTCAACAATCACGGCCTCGCATCGGGCTTTGCCGAGGATCTAAAATTGGAGTTCGACGCGCTCTATGCGGAGGCTGAGCTGAAGCGCCGGATGATGGTCATTACACTTCACGATTTGGTCGCGCGGGCGAACCGAGTAAAGGTATTTGAGGACTTCGTGGCCTATGCCCAGCGCCACAAGGGTGTGTGGTTTGCGCGCGCCGACGCGCTTGCGCACTGGGCGCTGGAGAGCAGCGACTTAATCAAGGAGACGACGGCAACTTGACTTCTGCGATAGATCGCACCGTCAAGGCACTCGGGAATCCAACAGCATTTTGTGATTTGGTCTGTTGCTCAATTCACCAGGTCATACAACTTGACCACCGTGCTGGCGCCCTTCACGGCGCGCGTATGGCTGACGATCTGTTTGTGCGCGGCGCTATTCTTGTAGCGCTCGATGTCTGCCTCCGTCTCCCATTCGGAATAGGAGATGAACTCGCCGCGAGAGCGTGCGCGCAATAACTTCTCTGAGATGCAGCCCTTCTGCGATATCATCAGGGTGGCACATTCAGTCTTCCAGATCCGCTCCGCTGTCTCGGTTTCCGATGGATCGATCTTGATGTGAATGAGGCGGATAATCGACATGGCGTCCTCCTGGTGTCACGGCCCACTCAGTGCAATGCATTCGCAAGCGGTGTCTCAAGGGCCCGCCGCGTGCCGTGAATATGGTGGCGATGCGTCGGCGATCTCGGCGATTAGCTTATCGGTCATCGCCTTGGCGAAGGTGTCGAAGTTTACAATCTGCAGCACGAAGGCGCCCGGGCCGCCGATCACGTTCTCGCGGTAATAGTTCGGCAGCCCGCCAGGTGGATGGGTATGCAGGTAAAGGAAGTTTCCGGGTACGCCGCCGGTTTTCTCGTTGATAATGGCAAGGCCGTTGATGGTGATCCCGTTCGCCACCGCCTCGTCTCGCGCCGCGGTCACCGGCTGGCCGGAATTGCTGGTGCCGTCACCGGACACGTCGATAATCCGGCGCGAGGCGGCGACGCCATCGGCCTTCAGCTGTGCTACGGCGAAATCGATTGCGGCGCCGATCGCGGTGCGGCCCGCGAAGGACCGTGGGGTCTCGAGCAAAACGTTAGCGAATTCAGCGGCTCCCTCGCCATCTCGGATCACCGTCCATTTCACAACCACGGCCTGCTGATCGGGTCCTGCCCATTCGAGGAAGCACAGCGCGACGGCGCCACGCGTGCCCGACTGAATGGCTTGCACGAACTGGGAACTCGTCACGGCTGCGGCATAGCCTCGGCGCTGGAGTTGGAATTCTTCATCGTCGATACTGCGCGATACATCCGCAGCGAGAGCGATTGCGACGTCGATCGTCTGCGCACGTGCCATCGCCGGCAAGATCGCGAGGGCGGCGAACGCCACGCCCGCCGCAAACGAAACGATGCGCTCGGCCGCCTCATCCAGCGCACCAATGGCTTGGTGAGTGCGCTGCGTATCCCCTACTGGAGAGCGAATCATCTCAAGGCCGCGCGTCGCTTGCTGCCCGATTTCATGGACGCCTTTACTCAGGATATCCACGTTATTTGGCCCCGCCCACACATAGGACCTTTCTTTGCGCCTGAGAAAGTAGGCCGCTTCGTAAGGCGGCCTACACAGCTTCGGTCCTCAATTCAGCCTACGTAGGTGACGCGCTTCTGGGCATCCACCTCGGCCGCGGTTGCTGGCCGCGCAGGCAGCTGAAGCACAGTTGCCGCCTGTCCCTCGCAGAGGAACGTCAGCAATACGGTCCGCCCGTCGGGAAATTCGAGCGCGTCGTGATGTGCGGCCAACTTGGCCTTATTGATTTGTCGAAAGATCGCCGTCTGGTGGTTGATTATCTTTGTCTTCCACCCGAGCAGCCCAGTAGGCAAGCAAGCGACTTCCCCGGCGAAGGCTAGTTCAGTTCCCGGCATCACACACACTGCCAGTCCAGGATCATCCGCGGCGGCAAAACCGCGAGTCCCGGTGCCGAAGTCACGCGTTATGAGCTTATCGCCGACTTTGGCGGGTCGCGAACGTACGCTTTGGAGGCTAAAGTCACACATCTCTAAAACTCCCGCGTTGGAAGCCCCTTCAGCCACTTGACATGTTAGCGCACTTGCAGTCCTCCCGCATCACACAAAATCTTGGAAGTCAAAGCAACGCGTCGAGCAAGGTTTTATTCCTGTGGCCGGAATACCGCGTTCACCGCGTCGGAGTGGGTGAAATCTCACACCGGCCTGATCCCACTATGGTGGTCGTAACGCTATCCTGCGTTGTCGAGCTTGCGTACGTCAGGGTGCCATCTTGCCGATCGAATTCGTAGAAAATGCCATCGCGATTCGCGCTGATCCAGGACCTGTCAAGCCGGGTGACAGTCAGAGGCCTGTTATCTGAAAACATGAGCGTTTTTGCCGCATCATCAATCGAGAAGCCAAGGTCTTCTTGTTTTGTCGAAGAAGTGTCTCCACTTGGCGTGCTTATCATCACCACTTTTCTAGTCGAGCAATTCAGGTAGCTGCGGGCTTGCGCGGGCTGTGCCAGAGCAGTAAGCGCAATCATCAGTACGACACACTCGGTCACTCGTTTCATCGATTTTACCAAAACAATTTGACGCTCCGATGATTGCTCAGCATACAGGTGTGTGCGCCCTTGCCGGTGAAGTTCGACAACGAGTTTCTGATGGACGATTTTCTCGTCCAGCGACCGGCGGCTTGCCCATGGCGCGATAAATCCGCGCGGTAGCGGATGCGGCGTGCGATTATTTGACCTGCCTCTGCGGCGGCAGCACCGCAGCATACAGCAACATTATTCGATCACCTCGTCGGCGCGGCCGAGTAGCGGAAGGGAAATCGCCAAGCCAAATGCACGGGCGGTTTTCAAGTTGACGATCAACTCGAGTCTAGTTTGCAGCTGCACAGGCAAATCGGCAGGCCGCTCGCCCTTAAGGACACGCCCGGTATAGGTACCAGCGATTCGATAAGCGTCGGCCAGGTTCGGTCCATAGCTCATCAGGCCGCCGCTCGCAGCGAACTCCCGACGTTGATAGATGGCGGGCAGTCTATGGCGAAGGCAAAGTTCACCAAGTTGTCCGCTGTGGGCATTGAAATAAGAGCTTGGACCGATCACCAGCGCCTTAGCACCGGATTGAACTAGCCCATCGAAAACGCTCTCGAGGTCCTGCCCGGCTGAGAACTGCACGAGTCGAAGATTGAGGCTGAGGTTCCGGGCGGCCTCATCCGCGACGGGGGAGCCAAAAATGGCGCTATCTACATCAACCAAGTAAGCCACTTGGCCGGTAATCGCGGCCGCTTCGCGAAGAAGTTCAAGGCGTTTTGGCATCAGCTCAACGCTGAGGCGGCTGACGCCGGTCATATTTCCGCCTGGCCGATTGAGACTGGCGACGAAGCCGGCTTTGACCGGATCATCAGCACTGTTGAACACTATTGGGATTGTTGTTGTCGCTGTTTTGGCTGCCTGAGCCGCGGTGCCACCGCCAAGGGCGGCAATAACATCAACCCGAAAATTCACGAGTTCTGCCGCGAGCACAGGCAGACGGTCGCCGTGTCCCTCCGCCCAACGATAGGCAATGGCCACATTTTGACCTTCGACAAAGCCGGTTTCGTTTAGACCTTTGTAAAATGCGCTGATCGCGTCCGGATAATAATTAGGTGAACCCGGATGCAAGAACCCGATCACCGGTATCGCCACCTGCTGCGCGCGCGCCGAGAGCGGCAATACGGCCACCGCTCCACCGAGCCCGGATATGAACTCCCGCCTTCCCAGGTCGAGTGCCAATTGACCCTCCCCAGCCCGGGCTCATGCCCGCTTGCGATTTCGAAAAGCATAGCACGCAGCGCTTGGCGGGTCAGTGACCGATCACGGGTGGCTTATCAGTGAAAAAGGCTGACTATTTTCCGCGATGCAAAATGGCGCGACCGCCCAAACGGGCGGTTCGCGGCGTTGCAACGATACGTCCGCAATCACCACTTCGATGTTGCTGGACGGCGAGAAGCATCACCGACAATAGCAGGCTTTATGGCTGAGGCTTTGTTGTTCCAACGGCTGCATGCTCGGTCTGGCCGACCCACCTGTCCGATTGCCAAATCTCAATATCATTCTGAGCCGCATACTCCCGGCTTCGGATAAGCGCTTCGTCGTCGTCCTTGCATTCGACGATGATCGGGGGCTTTGACACCCCGCCATCGGAGTCGATCAAATAAAAGCGATACTGAGGCATCCCGGATCACGTCCTTGGAAAGCGGACTGCGGAGAGCTTATCACCTTTGGCCTCACGCACCGCCTCGAGAGTCAACACTTCCATAGCTCATCAGGGCGCCAGCCAAAGAAAAGCCTCGGATTTCGTATATTAAGGGTATCGAGTGGCGGAGGGTAAGGACGGCCAGCTGACAGGCGCGCCTACGTGTAGTTCGCTCATGGTTGTAAACACTCCATCAAACTCCGTTTCGCACGCAGCACATGAAGTTGCAGTCCAAGCGTGCCGCAAAATGGCTTACTGCTTTTCCGCGACGCAGAATGATGCGATTGGCCCACCACGTCAGTTATTGCGGCGCAGCCGATTGTCAGCTTTCGAGTAACTGCGGAAGTGATAAGCGAGCGCTTGAAGCGGAGAAGATGGCCCCGAGCGGCCATTCAGCGCCTGAATTAACTCGGTCACCTCATCGGCGATAGCGAGCATTGGCGGCACGGTGGACGGCAATCCGCGCTCGGCGGTGCGTCACTCACACGACCGCTCCCTGCACGCTGCGCGCCTCGGCTTCTTTCAAGCTGACTATTTTCGTTAGGCACATTATCATTGTGTGAGTAAGTTCATATTCCAACGCTCGAGGATTGCCATGCCAATATCGACAGTCGTTTCACGCGATTGGAGCGCGCTACTGCTCGCACTCGGTGGCAGTCAGAGCCGTGGGTTGGACCAAGGGACTACAGCAAAACGTGTTGCGCTTCAGTAGTCCAAAATCGTTGTGAGCAAGCTGCCAAAGATTTTCGCCGAACGCGGCGCCCAAATGCGGAGCACCCCTTGGCTGTTGGTGCCGCACAAGTCTGCGACCAAATACCAGGCCGATATCTCCGCAATTGAACCGTTCGCCTGGGCGGCGCGGATCGGCTATGCGGCGCGTGGCATTGTTTTCCTGATCGTCGGCGGATTGGCACTCCTCGCCGCGGGCGGCCTGGACGTGCGCCCGCGAGGTATCCGGGACACGCTGCGGCACATGTTCGACCATCCGCTTGGTAGCCTGCTGCTTTGGATCGTCGCCGGTGGCCTAGCCTGCTTTGCCATTTGGCGCTTTTTGCAGACGTTTTTCGATACCGAACGCTATGGCCGCAACATTTATGGTCTGATGCGCCGGACCATATTCGGCTCCAGCGGCCTATTTTATCTGGCGCTGGCGCTAACCAGCGCGGACATCGCGATGGGCGCAAGCCGCGTGAGCGAAAACCGATCGATACGCGAGTGGACCGGATGGCTGCTTGTGCAACCGTTCGGCCGCGCCGCTATCGCCTTCGTCGGCGTGGGCTTTGCTGCTGCCGCTATTGGCCTTGTCGTACAGGCGTTGCGCGCCACTTATCGGCATCGAATCGATGCCTCGCCAATGGTGCGGATGGTCGCAGTCGCGCTTGGATCGTTTGGTATTCTGACACGCGCCGCCATATTTCTCATGTTCGGCGTGTTTCTTGGTTTTGCTGCCTATGATCTCAACGCCCGGGAAGCAATCGGCTTGACCGGCGCGCTGCGCACGATGCAAAACCAATCGTATGGCGCATGGCAGCTCGGCTTCGCCGCGCTGGGCCTGTTGGCCTTCGGATTGTTCGAGATCATCCAAGCCTTCGCACGCAAGATCTACACGCCGAAGCCAGCCGCGAAGAGCTGCAATCAGTCCGAAGAGTCAGCCGGTCACTGGCACGTTCCAGGGCAACACTCACCTGGATCTGCAACTGCTCAGCAACAACGAGATTCAAGTCGATGTCACGGGCGATCTTCCGGCCCTTAATGATCAGCTTATCCTTGCCCTCTCATTCTCGACCCCCACCGTCAACGACGCCTTTGCCGGCTGCTCTCCCGCTCTTCGCCACTGGGTCTCGGCGCGATGGGTTGTCTGATTGGCGCGGGAAGCGGAAGAAACGCTGCTGCTAATCGCAGCCTGATCTCAAAACACCTGATCGGATTTCGGAGAGACCGCCGCGAGGCGGTCTTTCCTATTTGCGGTGCGTCGGTCGCGATTGGCCCGTTGCGTCACCTTGCTGTGATCAAACGATCATCGACATCGAAAAACCCCGCTTGGCCTCGCATGCCTTCGCTCCGAATCCATCTTCCCAAATGGAATCATAAATGCCGCGGATTTGTGAGGTTTTTAGAACCGTCAAGCGCAAAGGCTTGCTCGTCGGTTGGGTAACTTCCGTGACAGATCTTGTGTGCAGTCAGGTTCTCGCAGGTTCCGCCGCGGCATGCTTGCCAGCGATATATCCCTGGCACGCGGCTCGGGCGAGGCCGTGCTGGCTGAAGCCACCCGCGGATTCGCCGCCACAATACAGACCCGGGATGACTTGGCCGTTCATGTCCGCCACTTGGCAGGTTGCGTTGATCCGCAAGCCGGCGCGCGTGTCGTGAACGACTGGTGTCGCCCACGCGGCATAGAACGGCGGCTTGGCGATCTTGTAGAGCGGCTTCGGCTTGCCGAAGTCTTCGTCGGTGCCGGAATCGACGAAAGAATTGTAGCGTGCCACAGTCGCCTCCAAAGTCGCTGGCGGCATGGCAACGCGCTGGTATTTCATCACAATCTTGTTGGCGAGGTCTGCCAGGGTATCTGCGCTGTAGAAGAACCCGGCATCGACGTCGACGTTCGGCGGTGTCGGATTCCATTTCTCCCGCGTGACGGCATCGACATCGAAAATCGCCCAGATCGGCCCGCCGCCATTATGTCCGTCGTTAACTCCGGCAAGCGCCGCGTCCAGGAAATTATTAGGGTTATACTTGATGTTTTTGGCGTTGAGGTAGCTTTCCCGAACATAAGGGTCGATGGACTTATAGTCGTTGGCGATGAATTGCTCCCCGGTCTCGTCGTAGAACCGCTTGCCGAGCATGTTCACCAGGATGACGTTCTGCCAATTCCTCAGCATCAAGCCCGAGGCGCGGGCGCGATCAAAGACGGCACTGCCAGGCATCCATTGGAGATTGCGGTAGCCATACTGACATCCGATCTGTCCGGGCTTGGTTACATTCGAGCCGAACTCGCCGGTCTGGTTGTACAGGCCCCACAGCGATGCCCCGACTGACATGGCGGCAAGCTCGCCGCTGGCGTCCTGATTCGACCAGGGCATGCCGGCGAGGCCACAATACTCTTCGGTAAGGCGCGGATCGAACATGCGGCGGAAATTGACGTTTCCGGTCGAACCCCCGGTGCCAATGATGACGGCCTTGCGCGCGCGGATGTTCAGCTTGGTGCCATTGTTGTCGACCGCGATGCCGAGCACGGGGCCCGAACTCTGTGTCTGCCGATAGATCGCTGTCATCTTGTGCTCGAGCAGGATCTGCACGCCGGCCTTCCTGGCCGCAGCCTCCAGCGGACGCATCAGGCCGTTACCGGATGAAAAAGTTGCCTGGATGATTGGATTGGCTGGCTTTCCGGTCTGCACCATGGGCCAGTCCTTGACCGCGGCGTGCATTTCCCGCGGCACCGAGTTTCCGACAGAATTTCCGCCCTGCGCATCCGGCGCCTTGTCGACGAAGATCACGCCATGAGCAACCAGCCATTCAAAGCAAGGCGCGCTGTTGTCCGCAAAGGCGCGAATGATCTCGCGGTCGTTGTAACGGTAATCCGGAAAGCCATTGGACTCGACCACCGACCAATCCGTCAGGTCCCGGAATAGCAAATCCGGCGAATCCGCAATGTCGTATTTCTTCTGCACGCTGGTGCCGCCGCCGAGCGGTACATTGCCGCCGCTCGTGATCGCGTGACCGCCGATGTCCTTCTCGGCCTCGACCAGGATCACCGAAGAGCTGGCCTCCTGCGCGACAATGGCCGCGGGAAGCCCTGTCGCTCCCGATCCGATCACCACGACATCGGCGTCACCATCCCACTTGGTCGGAGACTGCTGAGCTTGAGCGGAGGCAGGACCGAAAGCCAAACCGCCGACAGCCAATCCTGCCGTCATCCCCGCGCTGCCTAGAAGCAGATCCCGTCTTTTCAATGCCATAGGACTTCTCCCTTGCTCACAGCCATTCTTGCATAACAGGCCAGAGAACTTGATCGGAGATCGCGCTTGCGACAGCAATTCACTGGACGAAGCGTTGCGACAAGATGGCATCGAGATGATTGCCCGCACCGCTCCAACCGAAGCAGGCTGCCCACCCAAGACCGGCGTCGGCTCAGCCGATATTGCCAGACGCTGGCTGGTAGAGCCCTTCTTTGCTTGGATCCAATGGCAGCGCCGCATCCTCGTCCGATGGGAGTACCATCCCAAAAACTTCCTCGGCTTCGTCCAACTCGCTTGCCTGATCGTTCTCTTCAGGCGATTTTGAGATAGGTTCTAGTAAGAGGGCAAGGGGTGGAAACGACACTCTTTGCTGCAGTGGAGCCAAAATCATGGTCACAAGGGTCACACGGCGACAAGCCAGCACGGGAGTGCTCTCCAGCGCTGTTCTTGCGACTAGCCCCGGCCTGGCGGCCGAGAACGCCGCCGCCACGGACCTACCGCCGCCGCGAGCTGACGGCGGAAAACCTCTCATTCAGGCTCTTCGGCTGCGCCGTTCGATCCGTGAATACGCGCGCCAACCATTGCCAAAGCAAATTCTGTCGGATCTGCTATGGGCGGCATTCGGCATTAATCGGCCGAGTGGCGACCGTACAGCCCCCTATTGGCGACACGTCATGGTGATCGACGTCTATGCGGCCATGGAGGACGGCGTTTGGCTCTACGAGCCAAAACGTCATGCACTGCTACCGCACTTGAGCACGGATATCCGGGCCCAGACCGGCCTGCAGGACTTCGTCGGGACGGCGCCTCTCAATCTTGTCTACGTCGCTCACGGTGAGCGCATGCAGGACATTTCCGCTGAAGAGCGGCGCCTTTACGCATCGGTCGATACCGGCTTTATCGGACAGAACGTCTACCTGTTCTGCGCCTCGGAAGGATTGGCGACCGTCTTTCGCGGTGCGGTCGATTACGACAAGCTTAGTCGCACGATGCAGCTCAGCGAAGGGCAGTTTGTCACCTTTGCCCAGACGGTCGGATATGCCCGCGGCTGAGACACCCTGTTAGCTCCGCTTATTTTCGATGAATGGCGATGTCCGTGACACGTCCGCTTTGCCTCGATGGCTATCGAAATTGTAAGACGCTCAATTGCGGAGATCGCACGCCCCGACCTGTGGCTTACCGAGCACCCGCGCCGTTTGCTATCGTCGATGCCGTTCCAGAATTCATCTGGAGAATGTCGGCTGAAGGCCGGCATCGATGCACCGAGGACAAGGACATCATCATCAAGCTCGGCACCAATGAGCGCAAGTTCACGGGGTATGGGCTGTTGCAAAATTTCACCCTGCCGAACTTCTATTTCCACTGCACAACAGGCCCGCCGGTCAATCTCTAAGGGTAAGAAGAGAGGTGGGTATCGGCGGATCCGCCAAGGCCCACTCTACCGTTTACCAACAACTTCAGCTGCTGCGCTGGCGGCAAGAGACCTGGACCGACTGCGTAGCCGTTAACAACCGAACGTGAAGTGCATGCAGCTCGACTGTAAATCGGCATGGGTCCGAACGCCGATCGGCACGCTAAGGTATTGATAGTAATGAGGCTGGCGGGGGTCACACACTTCGGCGCTTGGTCACAGGCAGATTTCAGCTAACCGAACTTTCGCGCGTACGATGCTCTGCGCGGCAATCTGTTCTTATTCGCAGCCAACATCGCTAAGTTCTTTCAAGGACGGAATCCATGGATTAAGTAGCCGGGAAAATGCGAGCTGCAGGCCATAACGTGGGTGATGGCCTCGCGGTCATACTCGTCGCCAGATCGGTAATGATCGAAAAAAGAGTTTAGCCGCCGCACTCGTTTGGTCATCGCCTCTACAGCTTGCAGACCAATCGAAACGCCATAATTGGTGAAGGCGAACTTAATATAGGGGAGATTTGGCTCGCGGCAAAAATAGCTGTCGTCCCGCCACATTAGATCGAGTACGGCAAGGCTACGGCGCCGTTGCGTCACAGCCCAATTCTCTGTCGGAAAAAAGTGGCTTAGCCATAGCATCATGCCGAGACCAAGATCCTGAGTGATGGTGAGGCTCCCGGCGGTCGCGTCGATGAGCGCCCGCATATCGGCGACCTCACGGGCTAAGGCATGCTCATCAAGGCATCGATAGGAGATATAGCCGTCGAAAGCATCGAGCGTGCCGAAACCAGAGCCTGGATAAGGAGCGCTCAAATCCTCCTTCATCTTCCAGACAACGCCCCTGCCCGGAATAACAAATGCGCGGTGAATCGGTGCACGAGATCGACACCCTTGCGTCGATAGGTCGGCACATGGCGCGCCAGTACGGAGAGCGCGTATAACCACATCGCTAGATAGTGGAAATATTGGCCGTCCCGGTCCGGCGCTTCCCCGATGCGGATGCCGCGCGGCCGCCCGAGCACCCTGTCGACCTCGGACACCACCCACTCAGCCTCGTCGAGGAAACGCGGCTTGCCCAGTTCCGCATAGAGCGAAACCAGAAGGACGACGCCGAACGCATCTGTCCACGTATAGCGCAGTCCGTTAGGCCATATCCGTTCCGCGCGCATCCAGTTCAGCTTGTCGAGGACATAGGTGATGTCCGTGCAAGCGGGCATGGCAAAGCTCACACCCCGAAGGGGTAGGTATCAGGCAGTCCCGCAAGCTCCGCGGTGTCGAATGGCGTGACCGCGTGGGTATCATCGAACCAGATGTACTCATCGAATTGTCGCGGCAGGATCGCCTGGAAATAGTGACTGGCGCGCTCGGTCTCCGGCCGGTAGATCACGCCGATCGCTCGCTCAAGGTGCGGCTTGCCCAAGCCTTGCGCACCGGTCAGATCGGTGCGATTGCGCAAGCCCAGCGTAAAGCAGGCGTGCCCGGCCGCGTGACACAAACGCTCATAGCTCTTCGGCAGAGCCGGCTGAACCTTCTTGATCTCCATCGGCCCGTCCCAGTCGGATGCCGCCGCAACGGTTCCGCTATTAGTGCCGAAGCCGACCAGGTAGGCGCTGCGGCCGAATTCCTGGCGACACAAGTGGCCGATATTGTGCTCGCCGCGCGAGGCCATTTCGGTCGCCGCCGAATCGCCAACGTGGGAATTATGCGCCCACACGATGGCCTTACTGGCCGTCCCGTAAAACGCCAGCAGGTTCTTCAGCGTCGTGAACATGTGCTCGTCGCGCAGATTCCACGACGCGCGTGAGCCATAATACATAGTTCGATAATAGCGCTCTGCGTTGGTGACAAGGCGGGCATTCTGCACCGCGTCGAAAAAGCGTTCGCCGTCATGCTCGGCGTAAGCAACTCGCTTTTCCAATAGTTCCTTGAGTGCGCGCACCACGTACGGCTCGCAGGTCCTGTAGGAGCCAGTCAGCGCGGCGTGGCCGTAGGTCGCCGGGTCACCCTGCCACGGCGTGAGGCAACCATAGCGCTGACGCGCAACCTTGGCGGCATCCGGGTCGACCTGGTCAAGGTAATTCAGAACCGAGCGAATGGACACATACAGGCTGTAGAGATCGAGGCCGTGAAACGCCACCCGCGGCTCGTGCTTGGTCGCCGCATTGTGCTTACGCAGCCAGTCGACGAAATCACGCACCTCGTTGTTGCGCCACATCCAGGTCGGGAATCGGGCAAACGCCGTCCATTCGGAGGGGGGATATTCAAGATGCCGCACATAATGATCGACGCGCGCGGCATCGGGCCAATCACCCTCGATGGCGATGAAGCGGAACCCCTTCTTGACGATCAGTTCACGCGAGATGCGCTCGCGCATCCGGTAGAATTCCGAGGTGCCGTGGGTCGCCTCGCCGAGCAACACGATGCGCGCGTCGCCGATCCGTTCGAGCAGCGAGCCGAGATCGACCGTGTCGATCGAGGCGAACGGTTCGGCCACGTCGGTGATGCTCCTGACTAACTTTTCTTCACTGGCCGGGATTGCTCTCGGCGCGTGGCGAACACGAGCCAACTCTGTCTCCTCGGGCGCCCATCCCTCCTCGCCCAGCAACGGAACAAATCGCACATCGGCGAGGTCTTCACGGTGATATTCACTCTGGGTAATCCGCGTCACCCGCACAAGTTCTTGAACGTGCGGGACTCCCACGGGGATTACTAGCCGGCCGCCGATCTTCAGTTGCTCTTTTAGAACTCGGGAATCGTGGGCCCGCCTGCCGCGACAATAATCGCATCATAGGGCGCATGCGCCGGCCAACCACGCGTCCCGTCCCCGTGCAGAACGTGGACATTGACGTAACCAAGATCGGCTAAAGTCGCGGCAGCCTTCTCGGCCAACGGACCATGACGCTCGACGGTGTAGACGTCAGCGGCAATTTCGGAAAGGACAGCAGCCGCATAGCCCGAACCGGCCCCGATTTCGAGTACCTTTTCGCCGCCTCGGAGCGCCAATGCCTCAATCATGAACGCGACGATATAGGGCTGGGAGATGGTTTGCCCCTCTTCAATCGGCAGGGGAAAATCCTCATAGGCAAATTCACGCAGCCGTTCAGGCAAGAACGCCTCGCGAGGTACGGTGCGCATTGCGTTGAGCACCAGCTCGGACCGAACGCCTCGCGCGAAGATGGCGTTTTCAACCATCTCCTTACGAAGCTTGGAAAACTCCCTTTTCGAAAGCTCGTTCATCAACTGAACCCTGCGGTTGGACTAATGGGCTCGCGCTACATTGCTATTTCTTGCTCTAGTGTCTGCTCCTTTCCAGTATCAGATATCTCGGTCATCGCCGCTTCGGTCAGCAGCAGCACACGAGCGGGTTCTCGGCTTGGCTGAAGTTTGGACCGGTCTGAGATTTGAGTTGAGTTAGCTTGCAATTAAACTGCCTGGGCGCAGCGGATGCGATAGCAGGCGGCAATAGCAGAAGCGCTACGGCAAGCGGTCTAAAGAGTCAATCGTTCTCGACACAACGTCCCACGATATTCTCTGTTTTTAATTAGATGCTCGGCTTGGCGCGACGTCGCCTTGATCCACATCAATTCCCGGGTAAATTCCGCACTCGGTCTCAGTGGGGTAGTGGCTCAATTTCAGACATTGGATGGGGGCCCCCGGCCACTATTTCTTTTGCTGCAGAGCGAACCACAATTTCGCAACGGCTTCTTCGGGCAGTCGGCCAACGCGTATTTCTTCTCAGTGTCCTTGCTTTCCGCCGTCCAAATTGTCTTCTCGATGAACAACCGCCCAAAATGATCACCGCATGCCTCTATGAGGTCGGCAAGTTTGGGGCAATAGTAGCCGTCCTGGATGTCCTGCGAATGATTTTGCAGCTCGTAAGGAATTATAGTGATCCCATTTTCTCGCGCCGCCTCACTCCATCCGGCACTGTTTTCGTGTGGATAAAACCTATGACCGGCTCGGTAAGACTGTATTGGAAAACCAGCGGCCTTTAACTCCTTTGCCAGATTGCGGTTCATCTCACGGCAACCCTCTTGATGACGGCGAATAATGTGGGATCGTAACAGCAGAGAAATTGATCTGGCTCAATCCAATTGGGAGTGGCGATGCGATGCTTGCTAGAGTTGTCCGAAGAGGAGCATTGCCATGCTGCGCAGAATTGTAATCGCCGGCGTCGCGGCTGCTGCGCTCGTTATGGGAAATGCACTCGTGCCCACGTTCGCCCAGGAAGTGGTGCCCTATGCGTTCCGGCCGTCGCTTGGCGACTCTTATGTGCCGACGTTGGGAGACATCATGGGCGCGATGCAGTTGCGCCATTTCAAGCTTTGGTACGCCGGCAAGTCGCGAAACTGGGAACTGGCTGCCTACGAAATGGGCCAGATTGAAGACAGCTTCGCCAACGCCGCGCGACTTTATAAGAATATTCCAGTCGAAAAGATCAACATGATCGTGCGGCCGACCATGGCGTTACAGAGTGCCATCGACGCCAAAGATGGCAAGCATTTCGCCGACGCCTTCGACAATCTCACCGCCGCCTGTAATGCTTGTCACGAGGCGGCCAAGGTGGGCTTTATCGCGATAAAGGTTCCGACCGCGTCTCCGTTCAGCAACCAATCGTTCGCACCGAAGAGAAAATGAGGTCATGGTCCCATGGTCGTTGTCATGACGCCTGTCATCGTAACCGCCATGGCCTTGTTTTTGGCCGCTGTGTCGTTTTCTGAAACTCCGGATTCCGTAGTTCCCTGGGCGACAACCGCAGCCAGCCGAATGCACTTTTGGCGGTGGGTCATTTGACCGCGGGAAATGACGTTAAGGGTTAATCTCAACCGGGTCGGTCTTGGTCATGCTGATCGTATGCCGCTCATCCTCGCACATTATGCCAGGCGGTTAAGCGACGAGCCTGATCCTCGTGATTTGATGCAGCCGTTTCTGGCCGAGCCGATGCGCATGTGGCCGATCTCAGCCAGGGTCAACAAGCCGAAAAATGATGATCCCTCGATCGTCGAGCCGATCGAACTGAATAGCTCTGCCGCCTAGTCGGCGTTCAAGCAGCAACCAAAGCAGCAGCGTTCTTCCGCTTCCTGCGCCAGCCGACCAAGCCCATCGCGCCGAGGCCGGTGGCAAAGAGTGAGCGGCTGGCAAAGGTGTTACATTGGGCGACTCGTTATCGACAAAATAACCTCACCATCAATCAGTCAATGGCGCTGACCGCATGGGAAGCACAGCAGGAAAGGATACTCCTATGATAATAGCTTTGCGGCTTGTGGCTATTGTGGATGACAGACGCCAACAGCGGAGCGGTCTACGTTGGCAATTTTCCGCCAATGTCGATGTAGGATCTTCTCGCCATTCAAATTCGGCAAGGCGTCCCGCGTCATAAAACCAGACGCCCAGCACCAACAAATAAATTGTCACCGCTGGGCGCCTGAGGGCCTTTACCTTTCCTTCACTTTACAGCGGGCTTGTAGTTGCCATTGGCTGGGGTTTGGCCAACTGGGGCAGCCATCCCAGAAGATGGAGCAGGCTGATTTTTGTAGTCGCCGTTGGCCGGGGTTTGGCCAACTGGGGCGTGCATCGCAGAAGATGGAGCAGCCGAAGGCAGGTAGTTGCCCTCTGGACCCGTCTTTTCCTGTCCTTGTGCACTAGCTGCGACTACGACGGTCAAGCTCAAAGCAGACGCAATCAATGCCGTCTTGATCATCAACATGGTTTTCTCCGCGGTTCTATTTGCGCCAGCCTCCCTCGTAAATTTAGACACGAGCCATCACGTATTGTTTTGATCTAGATCAAGTTAGTTACGGCGAATTTAGGCGGGCCCGTTGGGCGGCCATTCCCAGGCTGGGATTGTTCGTTAGCCAAGCGCGCGCCTTGGACTGCTAAACACTGCTTGCCCGTTTCAAATCCCATCAATATTGACGGTAGCGTTTCGCCGGCGCGCCCGGGGAATGAGCAGCGAAGTATCTTAGGTTTTCGCCGCAATAACCGCCGTTGCCGGAAATCGCCCACTGACATTGCTGCAATGTTGAAAAACCGCAATTAGTTCCTCCGCCGCCCTCGCCACCGTAGTAGGCACACCACGGATAGAGGATTTCAGCGGAGGCCGCCCCGGTCCAGGATGCAGCGAGCCAGATGGTCAGAGCGCCAAGGAGAATCCGCATCTTGTGCCTCCTTCGTTCCAGTAACCCCAGCGCCCAGCTTATTCCAACATACGCCGACGTCGCGCACGGATCATCCCGCCGATGTCGAGTTGGATCTTTATCGCCGTAACGCAGCTTTCCTTCCCGCATACGGCTTGTATGGGACTTTCTTTGTCAAGGGAGCATCACGCCATTTTTTGTCGTCCTTCGTCATTCGATTCTTTTGTTCGATTTGTGCCACGAGCATTCTTTCGTCCCGACCGCATATTGGTTGGCCGCGCGATGATCCGAGGAGAGCCTGCCATTGGCCGCGATCAATCGCGCGAACCATGCTTGCATTCGGTTGAACCCGTACGGGGTCCAGACCATGAAGCAGTCATACGCTTCTGCGGGCAAGGCTCCGAGGCGGCGGGTCCATTCTCTCAGCGGCATTGCAGCCATAGCCGAATGCGGATTGCCGCCACCTCGGATCGTCATCGGCTACCCGGCGCATCAAGCGCAGTCAGGTGCCGAACCCTGTTTGTCCTTTCTCGTTCTAGAGTGTTGCTCACGCGGCCGGCCGCAGCTCGACACCGTCCGGCACCTCGCCGGTCGTGACCAGACGCCACAGCGCGATCAGCAGCTTGCGCGCTAGTGCCACGATCATCGTCGTCTTGCGTTTCAAACCGCTCTCGTCGGGCGATCCCGTGAGTCCGGCATAACGCGCCACCGCTCTTCCTGACCTGCATGCTACCCGCTCTATAGGCCGTCTCGGGCATCAAGAACTTCGTGCATTAGGTTGACGGCCGACTTGACCAAGCCATAGCGCCGTCCACAAACCCGCAGCACCATCGAGCATCCTCGCTATGGGCATGATGGACAACGCAAGCGCGTTGCCCACATGCCCACAGCAACAACATCAACAGCAGACAGTTGATCGAAATCGGCTGAAAATCACCCACACGACTTCACGATGAAGCTTTTATTTTTGTGCACTTGTGAATGTCGGCTTTGGCCCATCACGTCGGTTAGTGCGGCAGAGCGAATACGTCCGCTGTTGGGGCTAAGCGGACCGTGGCTGCCGCTTCGTCCCGGGTCATCAAATTTGCCGCCGATCTGCGGCCCGGCTCTTCCTCGTAATAGACATACGCCACCGCCTGCCCGTTGCCGTCGCGGACGATGAAGCAGGCGTTGTTCTTGTCCTCGACGGTCCACGGTGGCGGGAAGCGGCGGGCGTGGGGCATGATCTAGATCAATGCGGCGGGTTTTGTCGCGCCGAACAATTCCGGCATGGAGTGGAAGCCCATATCGACCGCGCCGTTCGACCGCGATCTCGAACTTGCTGTGTTATGGGCTGAACATCATGCGCTCGCGTTTCCTGCCCGTCG
The DNA here is from genome assembly GCA_963759705.1 of uncultured Alphaproteobacteria bacterium. Lineage (GTDB taxonomy): Bacteria > Pseudomonadota > Alphaproteobacteria > Rhizobiales > Xanthobacteraceae > BOG-931. The sequence goes on along the minus strand of CAVXAK010000013.1, from coordinate 1,283,886 downwards.
CATTCTCGGTGGCTGGATCGACGCGGCGACCAAGAAGCGGATTGATGTGGACCCGACCCACTGGCGGGAATGGCAGGGCAAGTCCTAATCGTGCGACTGCTTCTCTTTAGGCGGGCGATCTAGCGCGGCCAGTTTGGCTTCTTCCTCGGCCAGTAGGCGAAGCAGTGTCTGCCGCTTCGTTTCATCGCCTTTTTCGGCCAGCTTCTTGCGGAAGTGTTCGATGTTGAGACGCGCAATGGATCGATCCATGGCATTTTCTCCCGGACGGGAGTCTCTCCCCTCATACTCACAAGGTAAAGTGATAGTTTCGTGAATGGTCATGACGCCAGCGGTCAGCCGCTCGATTACCTCTATTTCGAGGACGAGCCGCAGCGCCAGATGTCGATGAAAAGGCTCTCACGCAACGAGGCGCGGCGCGTCGGAGTTCCGCGAACGCAGTCAGTCTCGCGAGTGTTCGGCTAGAAGTTCATCAAGCTCGTTGATCTGCGACTTAAGACGCTGGATATCTTGGTCGATCAGGACGTGAGACACGTTGATGCCGCTGCCCATCTCACCAGTCTCTAGCATTTCAAGGTGGCGCTCCAACATAGTTCGCCGCGCCTTCCACGATGCAATTAGCTGGTCGAGAAGACTGGACATGAGTTCACCGCCATTTGGAGCTAGGCTACTTTGATTTTATTGAAGGGAGTTTTCCGAATTGGCTGCGGGAGGGGATAGTTAAATGAAGATTATGGTTGCCGAGCGGCGCTGCGTTTCGAGCTATGAGAATCATTACGTAAATTCTGGGCGCAGGAGGGTGCAGATGCAGAAGATCAGTTTGATGCTGGGTGTCTTGTTGGCACTGCTAGCACATGCCGCGATGGCCGAAGAAGAGGGTCAAAGAATCGCACACGCCTGCGCAGCTGACTTCGAGCGGCTCTGCGCTGGACGCGTTCCCATGCCACGTATCGAAGACTTCCAAAAAAGCGGACATGCGTATACCTGTTTGCAAGAGTATGTCGCGTCAGGTCAACTATCGCAGCCCTGTTGGTACGTAATCATGGGGGGCAGCAGATGAAGTGGAAGTTGCACCTGTGCCGGAGGATTTGCTGCAATGCGATCAGAATAACTTTTTAACACCTTCGACCAACAAAAGGTCTGTTTTTAGAGTCCCCGATAGGGGATCAGGAAACCCCACGCCTTTAGGCGGCTGGGATGGCGACGCTTCCGGTGTAAAGTGGTTTGATGGAAGCGTACAAGCGGGGCAGCCATACCGTTTGGTTTGGATAAAACGAAAGCACTATTTCAAGCCAGAGCTGAATTTGAGTTTTCCTCAGAATTATTTCCGGCAATACATCCAAACATCGGGAGAGGCAGCGCATGATCGAGCAAAACGAAAACAAGCTTCTTGAAGCAAGCTCACGTTCCGAGCGCATCAGGCTTGCACTTCAACGGGCCGCAAAACGCAAGGGCCGCCCCGCGGACCCTGAAGAGGAGGCGGATCGAGAAGCCGATAGGTTTATTGAAGATTTTCGAGAGGCATTGAAGCGGCTCTAAAACAGATGACCGCAGCGCTGACCAAGCGATGCGGTGGTGCGTGCTTAACGGCATGAAGAAACTCGACCGCGAAAGCGCGTTCAAAGTTCTGCGCCCGATCTGCAAAGGGGATTAATCCAGGCCGTTACGACGTCAACGGGTCTGTTCCCGGAAAGCCGTGACGACGACCCCCGAAGGGAGCTTTGGCGGAGGGTGTGTACCCGCCTGTGTACCCTTGGTGAGGTTAGTAATCTTGGAATTGAGCTAAGTTATTGATTTTATTGGTGCCGGGTGAGAGGATTGAACTCCCGACCAACGGTTTACAAAACATGTGGATCACTCGGCCACCTTGGGACAGGGTAGGACAGGTGAGCCAAATATTGCTTGAATCTGGAAATCGAGCCTAGACCAACTGTCATTGCGGTCAGGAAGGGACAGACTCCGACAACTTAATCTTCCCATCGTCTTCCCAGTTTCGGAAAAGGCTCTTCCCATGAAGCTCACGCAGAAGGACGTCAAGACGCTGAAATTGCCCCCGGGCAAGACGGACAAGATCTTCTTCGACGACTCCGTGCCGGGCTTTGGACTGCGTATTCGAGCCGGCGGATCGAGAACTTGGATTTTCCAATACATGCCTCGTGGCGGCGGCACAGAGCAGCGCATGTCGCTTGGCTCGGCGAAACTGATCAGCCTGGACCGCGCGCGCACGGCTACCGCGAAATCGACAACCACAAGGTTGAGTTCAAAATCCGAGGCGCCCGCGATCTTTACCAGCTCGTTTGGAGGGGCAGGACCCCAAGGCAATGCGCCGCCAAGCGGTCCTGAAGACGGCGCAGACGTTCGAATCCCTCATTAAAAAATACCTTGAACGGCAAGTGAGCGAGGTCAGAAAAAGCACTTACAGGGACATCGCCCGCCATCTGACCAAGCATGCGCAGTGCTTGCACGACTTGCCCATCGCGAAGATCGCCAAGGCTGACATCGCTACTTGCCTGACATCCCTTAAGCCAGACGCTCGTTTCCACAACGCGACCGGCGCCACGCTTCGCAATCGAGTACGCACGTCGCTTTCGGGATTTTTTGCATGGGCGGTAGGCGAAGGCATCCTCGAAACCAATCCCGTTTCTGGCACCAACAGTGCGAAAGAGCCCACCCGCGACCGCGTGCTCAACGCCGCAGAGCTTCAACTCATTTGGAAAGCGCTCGACGAGAGCAACGACTACGGCGTTATCATGAAACTGCTTATGCTCACTGGGCAGCGCGCCGGCGAAATAGCCTGTCTGCGCCGTTCGGAAATACAAAGCGAAGCGATCCTGTTACCGGGCGAGCGAACGAAAAATCATCGTGAACATCTAATCCCGTTGTCACGAAATGCTGCCGACATCATCGCCGCCCAGCTCAAACGACAAGACAGCGAGCGCGAGTTCGTATTTGGCAAAGGCGAGGGACCATTCAGCGGATGGTCGCGCAGCAAAGATACGCTCGACAAGAAAATCGCAAGGCTTGCTGGTCGCCCGTTGCCGGAATGGAGGCCACATGATCTTCGCCGTGCCTTTGCAACACATGCGGCCGAGATCGGCATTCAACCCCACATCATCGAAGCAATCCTAAATCATTTCTCCGGTCATCGAGCTGGCGTTGCGTGCATTTATAACCGGGCCACCTATGATCCTAAAAGCGGACCGCGCTTGATCGTTGGGCCAATCATCTGATGGCAATCGTTGAAGCGCGGCAGAGCAACGTCATGCAGCTCAGCCGGCCGGCCTGAGTTAATGCCATGCGCGCGCCGAACAAATCCGGTCTCGACAAAGTTGTTAGAAGGATCGTTAAAGAACTTGGAAGCGATCCGGATGGACGGGACACAAGCGAGGCTTACGTTCGAACGACGATCAGGCTTCTCCGCACGCAAGATAAGGAAATTGCTTACCGCTATGGTTCGAAAGGACCGATGCCAACCCACGGGATAAAGCGGCAAAATGACGACGACTTCGACGCGCTGTTGAAAAGCATCGTCGATCTGCAGAAGGCATTAAAAAAGACCTCCGGCCCGGCATTGTTTCTTCTCTTCTCAGGTGAAGACGACGTGCATTCCAACGCTATCCCCTTGACAGAGAAACAGCAAAAATTCCAGCGCCGAACCCGAGCGTTCGTCTCCATGTTGAGGTATCTGCGGGCTCGCTGCAATTACCTCCTCGCCGAGGGCCCAGGCGAGCACGGCAGCGCCAATTTCCGGCAACGCCGCGTGGCACATGAGGTTTGGCGGCTGCTGCGAGTGCACGGAAGGAAACCTGCAGGCGGTACAATGGACAGCCTATATGGTCTGATCACATCACTCGTGTGGGAAGCGGTCACAGGCGAGGAGCACAAAGATTTGCAATGGGCTTGTAAGGCTGCGCTAAAGCTGGCGGAGGAGGGTGGTTTGCACGATGACGGCCCTATCATCGCACGAGGTCAAATTCCGGTGTCCTAGTTTCGCCTGGAAGGGAAAACGTCCAAACTTTCTGATTTTGCATTCTGCACTTTTCCGTTCGTCGGTCGTCTTGATGGTTGGCCAATACATGCCAAACGGAGACGGCCAGTGTCACCCGACGCAATTTCGAAAAAGCTGAAACAGTTCCACGAACTGCCCGACGACGCAGTGATCCTTGATGCGGTCGCGGCCGCAGTGTTGGATATCTCGACACGCACCTTGCGTCGGCATAATCCGGTTCGCCGCATTAAGTTGTCTGCCGGCTGCAATGGGCGCCGTGGTCGGTGACCTCCGCGCCATTATCCGCGGGACCAACCGGAAGAGTGCATAGAAAACCCCCGCCGCACAGTGCTGTGCAGACCGGGGCCGGAGACGATGTGAGCTACGCTGATTGATTTAGTCTCCCGCTTATTCTGACACAACGCACTGATCGGCCCCTTTCCGGGAGCCGTCATGAACATTCAAACTTGCGTTCAGCGTCCAATATCGGAGGAGCGTCGCGTCGATCCGCTCCTCGCTTTCATAGAGTGTGCTGATGCTCGCGCCTTGCTGTGGTCGATCGGCGAATATTCGATCGACCAGGCGGTCGGTACGCTGCAGGCGGACGCCGGATGTCACGGAATCATCAAGCGTCTCGGTCAATCGGCCGTCGATGCAATCCTCAATGACGCCTTTGGCCGTTATGAGGAGGCGTCATCATGATCGAGCGCCGACGCCTTCCTGATCGCCGCGCGAGCGAGACATTCAGCTTGCAAGCCAGCGGTCTCAACTTCACAGCCACGATAAGTCACTTCAATGACGGCTCGCTCGGCGAAATTTTCATTCAGAATCACAAATCTGATTCCACCGCTGGGATCATGGCAAGCGATGCTGCGATCGCAGCCAGTCTCGCGTTGCAGTTTGGTTGCCCGGCGGAAACGTTGCGCCGAGCACTCTGCCGCGACGCACGTGGTAAAGCGGTTGGCCCACTTGGCACCGCGCTAGACCTGATGGCGGAGCGGCAGCCGTGACCGAGCTCCGCCAATACCAACGCGACGTCATCGCCCAGGTCGACGAGAAGATCGCGCAGAACAAACGGCGCATCATCGTGGTCGCACCAACCGGCGCCGGCAAAACGATCATTGCCGCGGCCATCATCAAGGCTGCGATCGCAGACACTCTACCTCGGAGGACACGCCATGAACGTGCTTGTCCTCGCTCACACCCGCGAAATCATCAAGCAAACCAGCGAGAAGTTATTCGCACACAATATCGCTCATGGAATCATTCAGGCCGGCTACCCATCGCGGCCCTGGGAGGTAGTCCAGATCGCGTCCGTGCAGACCCTTTGGGTCCGAGCAATGCGGACAAGGCGGATGGATTTGCCGCCGGCCGACATGCTGATCATCGACGAATGTCACCACTGCCCCGCGCGGACATACCAGAAGATCATCGACGCATATCCCAGCGCGGTATTGATCGGCCTGACGGCAACGCCATGCCGCGGTGACGGTCGTGGGCTCGGCGGCATCTTCGAGATGATCGTCGAATGTCCCCAGGTCGCCGAACTAATTGAGCAAAAGCATTTGGTGAAGATGCGCGTATTCGCACCTGTCAATCCTGACCTGCGCGGTGTCGAAACCCGTGTCGGTGATTACGTCGAGTTGCAGCTCGCCGAGCGCATGGACCGCGCCAACCTCGTCGGCGACATCGTAAGCACCTGGCACAAGCACGGCGAGCGTAGGAAAACGGTTTGCTTCGCCGTCAATGTTGCGCACTCGCTGCACATCCGCGACGAGTTCATCAAATCCGGCGTTGCCGCCGAACATGTCGACGGCTCGATCCCGAAGCCAGAGCGCGATGCAGTCCTAGCCCGATTGGCCTCGGGCGAGACCGAATTAATCAGCAATTGCATGGTCTTAACCGAGGGCTGGGACATGCCGGAAGTGTCCTGCTGCATCCTGGCGCGGCCCACCAAGAAGATGGGCCTGTATCGGCAAATGGTGGGCAGGGTCCTACGGCCGTTCCCGATGAAGACCGACGCAATCGTGTTGGACCATTCCGGCGCCGTGTTCAGGCATGGATTTGTCAGGACCGCGTCGAGTGGACGCTGGATCCGGACAAGCGCGCGGACAGCCCGACACATAATGCCCGGCTGCACTCGGGATATTCGAGCCGCCTGCTCGAGTGCACCAAATGTGGAGCGATGCGTGTCGCCGGCGAGCCTTGCCGATCATGTGGCTTCCTACCGCAACGACCTCCCCGGCCGATCGTATTCCGTGATGGCGATCTCGCAGCGGTCGATCGGCAGCACAGGACCGCCTACGCGATATCTGACCCCGCCGAACGCGCGCGCTGGCATGCCGAGCTCGCGCATATCGCCAACATGCGCGGTTATCAGGCAGGTTGGGTTGCGCACAAATTTCGAGAGAAGTTCGGCTCCTGGCCGGCGTCCCGAACCATCACGCCGAAAGAGCCTTCAGCGGAAGTGCTCGCGTGGGTGCGCGCCAAGGCGATTGCATACGCCAAGATGGCTAAGGCGGCATCATGAGCAAAAAGAACAACTACAGGCTGCCGGACTTTGTAGCCGTGTTCAGGGGAACGCTGAAACACGATGCTTGGCGCGCCATGTCGCACGGAGCCAGATCGCTCTATGTGGCACTCAAATCGAAGCACAACACCAAACTTCAAAATGCCGTCTATTTGTCAACGCGGAGCGCCGTGAAGGAGCTCGGTTCGCATAGCCATCGCGACAATGTCCGGCGTTGGTTTCGTGAGCTCGAATACCATGGATTTACGGTGATGGTCAGCCCAGGCCATCTTGGCGTTGAAGGCCACGGCAAGGCCCCGCATTGGCGGCTGACAGAATGTTGGTTTGGTGGACAGCCACCGACACGCGACTTTGAGCGATGGGACGGTGTGCCCTTTCACGAACAAAAAAACCAAAAAAAATATGTCTGAAAAAACAGAATCCCGGACCACCCGTCCGGTCCAGTGTGGACCACCCGTCCGGTCCAGTCCCGGACCACCCGTCCGGTCCAGTGGCTACGGCAAGTGGACCACCCGTTCAGGCCATACAGCCGAGCAAGCCTGGACCACCCGTTCAGGCCATAACTAGTTTAACCACTCCCATACTGGAAAAGGACGAGGAGCAAGCTAGGGCTGCCAATGGACGGGGCAGGGTGCCGTGACGAAGCAGCCCTCTCCGATCTGCCACAGGCCCGACGTTGAAAAATCCGGTGGGCGTGTTTGCTCGGGGGCCGACAGTCCACCAGAGGCCCAAACTCGAAAATCCCCTGAAATTGGCCGGCCAGCGGTTCACAAGACCGTTGGTCCATCTGGACAAGTCCGCAGAAATCAGCGTATTTCCGACAAATCGCTGCCGATGGAACGACTTTGGGAAGCGCCCGGGAAGATGACTGGAGCTTACTGAACCGCAAAACGGCTCGACCCGGCCAGCAATCGGAATTGTCAAAAGCTACGCTGACTTGCTTGCGGTCGCCCGTGCTCGAATGATCGAGCTGGACGTCACTTTTGAAGTGTTGGACGCTGTTTCGGGCGTGCAATCGGGCTACTCAGCAAAGCTTTTGGGCCCGAATCCGTCGAAGCGATTTGGCGTCATGTCATTTTCCGCGATCATGGGCGCACTCGGCATGCAGCTCGTTGCTGTCGTCGACGAGGCAGCGCTCGATCGGCTCCGGCCGCGCCTGGTCAAGCGCCGGCTACGCCGAGTTGAGCATCACTGGCGCCATCCCACATCGGCCACCGCTTGATTCCCGAATATCGGGGCGTGCTGACTCAGCCCAGGCCTACGGATTTGTTTCGACCGTCGGCCACTCCTTAACAGCCACCGACCAGCAAAACGCACCAGCGACGCGCGCTGAGTTAGCACGGCCACATCCTGACCGTCGCCGAACCTTTATGCGCGCGATATTGCTGAGCTTGAGCAGCTATAAACAAGGCCGCGCACGCGCACGCATGAGGATCGGGTCGACGCCGATCTCGCTAGGCCGATATCGATCTGGCCTGGTTCGGGCTGACGATCCTTGAATAATTAAGCCATTGATAAACCTGGCAAATCAACCCGGGGTGGGGGTGCCGTACCCCGACCGCGGTTTCCTCCCCGGAAAATCGACATGTCCGCCACCTACACGGCGCCGACCCAAAACATTCGTGTCCTGCTCAATGACTTGCCCAGCGCGGCGGCGGGCTGCCCATTTTGATCGAGATCAAGGCGATCCGACTGAATGTGGCCGTATGGTGCGGTGTGTGAGTGGACGGTCCTGCCCGAGCCTATTTGGTTACGGTCTTGGCCTCTCTACTTCCCCTAACCTTGACCCCTGGTGCGTCCGTCGTCCCGGGGGTTCTTTTTGGAACTGTCCCACACAAATTTAGCCCAGTTGATTTACCCAAGTTATGGCCTTCCGTGAACGCGCGGCGAACGCCTGCCGAACCGATTCGGCAACCGGGCCGGTCGGAAAGTGCATAACTTTCACATGGCCAGAATTTCGAGGTCGACCTCTTCGATCAGGCCGACGCCGCACGGTATACATTCATGACAGTGCATCTCGGGAACGCTGCCGAGTTTTGAGATTGTTCGAGTGAACTGCATCGGCTGGCCGCAGCCCGGGCAATCGGGCGCTATCGGTGCGGGCCTGACGTCATCTTTTTTCCAATGGAACATCGCGCGGCTACTCGGGCTGGGGATTGAGTAGAGCCCCGGCCGTTGGGCGGCCGGGACCCCCTACTGCCGGGTACTAACGCAACATTCCCGGCGGACTGATGATCTCACGCGTCGGTTAGCGAGAGCTTAGCAGCGGTGCGTTGAGAGGACCGGGGCGGCGCCGTAGCTTGCCCGTATGAAACACAGCAAACGCTTCGAAATTCAATTACCGGCTGAAAACCGCCAAGCGCTTAACGAGCTTGCTGCGGCATCTGGCTTGCCTGCGGCTGCTCTGGCGCGGATCGCGCATCAAGCGACTGCTCAATCATCGTGACGATGTCCTGCACGGACTGACGGGTGAGCCGCAAATAGCGGCTGCTGAACCACGCCACGGCGCAACTGTCTGACAACGGAGAACGAAAATGACTGGCATGACGATCGCCGAACTGCTCGCACAAGGCATGTCGCTGCAGGATGCGGAAAACGAGATGCGCACTCGCGTGTTCGGCCGCGGCTACCAGACCGACAAGAACGGCAAGCCGATCGAACGCGGGATCGGTTCGCCCGGCCACGAGACGGAGCAGCACTTCGCGGCCTTGGAAAAATACGAGGGGAAGGCAGCGGCCGATCAGGCCCGGCCCGGTCGAAGTCGCTGCGCGCGTAACGCCATGCAGACCGTGCCCGACATCGCTGGTCAGTTCGCGCGGGCGATCGCAGCCAGCGACGCCGAGCATCATTTTCTGGAAACCTCGATTTCCGCCATCCAGCGGCAAATGGAGATTTCCGCGGCCGCTCACAAAGACAGCGCCGCGCCGTTCAACGATCGCGTGATGCAGTTCGTCCGCGACGTTCGGCAGGCCGACATCGCGCATTTCCGCCGCTGCCTCGCGAGCAACAAAAAGAACCGGCGCCAATCCATCCTTTTACGAGTACCGGCTGCATCGCCTCGGCGCCAAGCCAGAGCTGGAAGACCTTCTCATGAAGGACGAGGGGGACTTCGAATGGTTTCCGATATAAAGGACCAAACATAATGATCACGATGAATCCGACGACCGCTCCAATCGAAAAGCGCGATGTCGACACTCTGTTGGCGCTGATCTCTTTGTCGGCCGATCCCGGGAGCACAAAAAAAGCCCTGGCCGAAATCGCGGAGAAGAAGGCGGAAGCCGACCGACTTTTTAGTGAGGCGGCTGCCTGGCGCCGGCAGACCGAGGCCGACCGCGAGCGAGCGAGCCAAGAGATTGCCGCGGCCGCCGCCGATCATGCCAGCAAAATGCAACAGGAGCGCCAAGCCATCGCAGATGAGCGTGCTCGGCACGCTGCTGAGGCCCAATCCCGGCAAGAGCAAATAAACGAACTTCATGCCAAGGCCTCGGCCGACGCCAAAGCGGCCGCTGATTTAAAGGCCGATATTGCTCGCCGCATCGCTCTGGTCACGGCGCCCTAAACAAAATGAACCTCGACCCGAGCGACGCCAGCTCCCAGAACCTCGAATTGGCCGCAGCGCTGCTGGCGATCATCGCGGACCCCAAGTCGGCAAATGATCATCTGGAAAAGATTCGGGCCGCGACGGAAATCCTGAATAAGAAATTGGCTGATTTGCCTGACGCGGTAGAACTCGATGCACGGCATTTGGAATTGAACTCAGCGCGAGGCGGCTGTTGCTGATGCGAATGCGATCGTCAACGAAGCCAACAGGGCCAAGGATGAAGCGGCGATCATCAAACGCGATCTGGACGAGCAGCAGCGGGAGCTCGCCGCGCGCGAGGCGGCCATTGCGGAACGCGAACGCAGCCTAAACGCCCAGGAGGCCGTATATCGTGCGCAACACCAGAAACTCGATGCGCGGCAGCGCGAGCTCGATGCTCGACAGAAGCAACTGGATGATGCAGAGGCCGAGTACAAAGGTCGCACGAAATTCATCGCCAGTTTTCTGAAAACCAAACAAGATTTGCGGTGCTGACGATGGCGGTCCTTTACGTAACTGAATATGCCACCCTAGGGGTGCAGCAAGTCGGCGGCATGGTCAGCCAGACCCCGCAGGAGCCGCCGCTTGCCGAACAGACCGTATCGATCGGCGCCTCCTCGGTGCAGTCCAGCGCGTTCAACGCGCAGACCACGCTGGTGCGGATTCATTGCTGATGCGATCTGCTCGATCGAATTCGGCACCAATCCGACAGCCAGCTCGACCAAAGCCCGGATGCCAGCCAACCAAACCGAATTTAAGACGGTACCGCGTGGGCAAAATTACAAAGTCGCGGTCATCACCAATAGCTGATCTGGCGCTACTGCGGCCTCGTCGCCCTCAGTAGTTCCGGCAACTTCGCAATATTTGCCGCGATGCGCCGCGCCTCGTCCCGTGTGAGCCGGTTCGTCACTGAACGGCGATAACGATCGTCATCAAAATACAAATAACAGAGTGCCAATCCGCTCGCGTCCTTCACGACGAACAACTCTTTCCAGTTCCTCGGCCGTCCATGGCGGCGGAAATCTGCGTTGCTCGGCCATCGTGGTGCTGTGTTCTTGGTCGCCAACGCGCGGCGCTTAGCTACGCTGTGCGTCTGAAAGCGGAAATTCGCTTGCGCTGCAATATCGATCGTAATGGGCCGCCAGGAGGCGACATTGAGAGGGCGTTGCTTTTGTACCGTAGCCGCACACGTAAGGAGCCGGAGCCCCGATCATAGAGCTTCTGATTATACAAGTTGCGGGATGTGTACTTCATTTTTGTTCCCACCTGCCTTGTGCAGGTCCATTCCGAGGTGTACCCGTTCAAAGGTTAGACCACTTTATCCTGACGCAGACATTGCTCCGCGATCGTGTCGAAAGAAATGGCCTGTTCGCGGCAGGCGGGGGTCGCAGCTGGAAGTTCAAATGGCCGAAGATGACGGGATGAAATTGCCCGCAGCGCCAGAACCAAAGAATGTGGGGTCTCTTGGCGGCCTTAAGGGGCTTGATGAAGCAGCCGGTAAAGCACTAAGCCCGGCCGCCGAAGAGTTCGGTAAGGAAATCGCACCGCTTGGGAAGAAAGCAGGCCAATTGACGAGCCGCGTCGGCATCCTGCTTATCCGCGCATTGGAACCGCTAGTATTTGGTTTAGAGAAATCAGCCGATTGGATTGAAAAAGCCGTCACTGAACGGCTGAAGGACGTCCCACCTGAGAACATCGTGCCCCCAAATCCAAGAATTGCGGTCCCGGCATTGCAGGCGCTCACGTACTCTTTGGATGATGAGCTTATCCGCGAAATGTTCGCGAACTTGCTTGCGGCGGACATGAATGCAGAGACGAAGAAGGACGCACATCCTGCATTCGTTGAGCTGATTAAAGAAATGACGCCAGCTGACGCGCGGGTTCTCAAAGTTTGCCGAGAGACCCCCCAGTGCTCTTTTATCCCGCGCCTTGGTTCCGCAACTCGGTTCTACACGTTGGGTACTTATTATTCTTTCGCGGTAGAAGGCTTATCAAATGATGACATCAGCACATCGCTGAATAACCTAGAACGGCTCGGCCTGTTGGAGCGAAGAGACGAATTTCCTATCACGCAGCAAAACGACGACACTGAGAACAGTCTCAAAGCCCAATACGAGCACACCCGGCAATCGGCTGATATTCCCGAACTCACAAAGCAACTGGGAATCGCCGACGGCGGACACGTTGAGATATATATTAAGCGGAGTGGGCTGTGTTTAAATCCGCTCGGCGTCAGCTTCGTGCGGATTTGTTTGAGATAAGGCTGCTACCAATGGCGAGAGCACTGACACCAGCCAGTGCCGTTAGGGCCAAAGGGGCCGCCTATGTCCGTTCAGGGGTCAATTAGGTCGGTTTGAGCGCGCGCAATGAACGTCCGCTATTAACCAGCGACAGAACTGCTGCGTCGCGGCAACTGCCGCGAGGTTCATGCTCAGCATCGAGAGTTTTCTCAATATCGCGGTGCCGGTCGACGCTCCCGACTAGAGCATCGAGTGGGCGGCCTGCAAAAAAGCCCTGGCCGTGTGGGTAGTCACGGCCAGGGCCTGTGTCTGCGGTACGGTGTCGGGCTTCATGTCCCGACAACAACAGGATACGTGGCGAAGTTTAGAGAACCGTTACGGCGCGCGGCTACGCGTCCCAAAGCGTGACAGTTAAGCTGGATCGTCGTCGAGACTTTCAGGTGGATATCCGAAGTCGCGGCAAATCCGCTGGAGCGCCCAAAATTCGCAGCGATCATCACCCTCGATCGGCACGGTGAACGGCCCGCTTGGGCCAATCCACCATTCGGCCGTATTTCGAGGGCCCTTGCCTTGAAGCGGACGGCAATGCCAGCGCCTTAGCTTCGCCTCCCATTCTTTGCGACTTAGGAGACGATTAGCGATCACGCCCTAGCTCACTGGCGAATAGCTACGTATTCCCTAGGCCCGGAGACAATCCGTTCCGGCGCGACGATGCCGTTACTCTCTAAGGCTTCGCGAATATTACCGAGGGGCTCGACTTCAATGTCGGCATGCAGCCGTTCGGATAGAATGACCTTCAGAGCTTCGGCCACGTCCTCCAGAACGCCATTAATGTCCATGCTGGACAGCACTAAGCCGGGCACGTCATCGCTATAGGCTCTTAATCCGCCATCGGGACGTTGCTCAAAGCAGACGGTGAGTTTGAAGCTTCTGGGCGACATTTACGCATTTCCTCTGATCGGTCCGCCGGAGAGTTTTGAAGAGCGGCGCAGCAGAGTTAGAACAGGGAGCCAATTCAATATCGGGTGATTTGTTCCGAAAATCAAGAACAATTTCAGTAGGTTAACTGATGTTAAGGGGCGAATTTCCCTGATTTATCAATGCCACTACCGGGTAGCGAGAAAAAATTTCCCCTGAATTTAGGGCCAACAGGCTCCGGTGCGTTGAGGGGGCCGGGATGCAATGGGATGCAAACATGGCGAGCGTGAGGTCGCCATGTCGAAAACGGTCCGCGGTGAGCAGATTGTCATCCGAATTTCCGGCCCGCTCCGAGCCGAGCTCGAGCAATTGGCCGATCAGGACCGCCGGCCGCTGGCAAGCCTCGTAAGGAAGGTTCTCGTCGACTTCGCCACGCAGCGTGTGGCCGAGCGCGACCGACAGGAGGCAGAGCATGAAGCTGTTCAGGCGTGACCCGGAGAAAGGGCGGGAGGCGGCGCGGGCCGCTCTGGCGCGGTTGAGGCCCAGATCGTCGAACTGCGGCGCGAGCGGGCAGTGAAGCTTGTCGAGACCGAAGGGATCGAAGACGTCCAGGCCATCGATCGCAAGATCGAGGAGCAGCGCCGGGCAGCACAAATCCACCGTGACCGGATCGTACTGCTCGACGGCGAATGCCGGGCCCAGGCCGCCGAGCGGCGCGAGCGAAAGCGTGAAGCCTCGCTCAAGGTCATCGAGAAGAAACTCGCGGATCGCGAAGCGCTCGCACTCAAGCTCGAGGAGTCGATCAAGCGCACCGGCGATCTTTATTTCGAGCTGACGGGATCGGCCTCGATTGCCCAGGATTGGCCATTCCGTGAGCCGTCACCGCGCTTCGGATTCATCGACATCGACGGCGTGAAGCGGGAGCTCGGCTGGGCGCTGTTCTCGGCGGGCCGTCCGATCGGTGGAAGGTCATTGCTGCCGCAAGCGACTAACGCGGGATTGGGTGTGACCGGCATCAGCCCGGCCGGGATTGCTGGGCTCGTCGCCGAACGATCACGCTCACTGTTGTTGCAGCTCCGCGAAATGCCGCTCGGCGAGGATGCTGACGAGCAGGCGGACGAGAGCGCACCCAACCGCGGCCTGGCCGCACTGGCGACGAGCTAAGCCATGACCGACACACCGAACGACAATCAACCGATGACTGCGGAAGCCGCGACTGCACGTAGAGCTGAGATGGTCGCCGATCCCGCGTTTGTCGAAAGATATTTGGCCGGCGGTGTCCCGGAAAAGGCAGAGATGTTGAGGGTGAGTACGGCATTGAGCGTCGACCCGGCAAACAGCGCCCAAAGCTTCCAGACCGAACAACAGATCGCCACCCTCAAAAATATCGCTGATCTCAGCGACGATCACATCGCCGAAATCCGGAGCGGCCGCGCTGTCACGCCCGAAGAGCGTACCTTCGCCGAGAACCTGAAATCGCAGCTCATGCGGGACAAAAACTTCATTCAAAAATATCTCGATGGCGACCGGGAAGCAGCAACTAAAATCACGCTGCTGTCGATCATCCTGTCGGCGCGGGTTCAGGAACCGCAACAGAAATGACGGCCAGCGAGCAGCCGGAAAACTGGGGCGAGCTCGGGCCTGCCATGCGGGCCTTGAACGAGCGTCAGCGCTTATTTGTCCGCGCGCTGCTCTTGGAAAAGCCCGGCTACGGCGCGGCCACCAATGCGTTCCGCAAGGCCGGATACGGCAAGACCAGCAAACCCCCGACTCAATCCAAAGAAGCCCACAAGATGTTGCGGGACGACCGCATCATCGCTGCTCTGGCCGAAGAAGCAAAAAAAGTCATTCGGGGCATCGGCCATGCCGAAGCTGTCTCAGCACTTCTCAACATGGTCCGCGATCCCGAGCACCGCGATCATGCAAGAGCGGTCGATATGATCATGCGGCGGGTTGATCCCGAGGTGAACAAATACTCTGTCGACGTCACTCACCGTGTCGACGATCCCGACCGTGAGGCACTTGAGGAAATCCGCGCGCTACGCAAGCTCGGCACCGCACGCGACAAGCTTTTGGAATTGTACGGACCGAACGGATTGGACCGCCTCGAAGCTTTGGAAGCCGCCGACACGGCCCGCCGTGCTGCGCAGGCCAAGATAGTCGAGGGCAGAGTGATCGAACACGAGGCGACCGATGGCTGACAACGATGCACCCGATCCCGCGCGACTGCTGAAACTCGCCCGCCAGGCGATGACGTCCGGCGAGTACCGCAAGAAATTCCACTTTGCTGACTTTTGGGGCCCGGCCCAGTTCTACGAGCCGCAGCTTCGTTTCTTTGCTGCTGGCGCCAAGCATCACCAACGCCTGATCCGCGGCGGCAATCAGGTCGGAAAATCCTTCGCGTGCGCGTTCGAAGCCTCACTGCACATGACCGGTCAATATCCCAAATGGTGGATCGGCAAGCGGTTCAAGAAGCCGACACGCGGTTGGATCATTGGTCCCGAACGGTCGCTGGTCCGCGATGGTCCGCAGCGCCAGATGACCGCACGGCAAGGCGAGTTCGGCACAGGCACGATCCCACTGGCGTCGTTCGCCGGCCGGCCTGTCATGGTCCCAGGCGGCACCGGCTCGATCGACACCATGAGCGTTGCGCACGAGACGGACGGCACCAAGGACGGCGTGAGCACCGCAACCTACAAATCCTTTGAGCAGGGTTCGGAGAAAATGCAGTCGGAGTCGATCGACTGGATTTGGGTCGACGAACGCTGCTCCGAGGAAATCTATAGTGAATTGGTCGCGCGCACCACCGCGACGGATGGAATCATTTTCCTGAGCTATACGCCGTTGAAGGGCGGCGGCGAGCTGACCTATCGCTTCCTGAACGAATACAGCCCCGATCGCATCGACATCCGCATCGATGCCGCAGGAGGCCAAGCACATCAGCGTGGAGCGGCGCCAGCAGCTCGAGGACAGCTACCTCCCGCACGAGAGGGAA
This sequence comes from uncultured Alphaproteobacteria bacterium, assembly GCA_963759705.1. Lineage (GTDB taxonomy): Bacteria > Pseudomonadota > Alphaproteobacteria > Rhizobiales > Xanthobacteraceae > BOG-931. The sequence continues at coordinate 1,267,638 of CAVXAK010000013.1, read as the reverse complement.
GCGCGTATTACATGGAATCCCGCAGCTCGGCATTGCCAGGGTGTTCCCGTTCCCGCTCGAAAGCCTCATGCGCAATTTCACGCCGGAGACGGATATCAAATCCTGGGCACGCTGGGTTGTCGGTGTCGATTTCGGTTACGGGCATCCGTTCGCGGCCGCAATCTGCGCTTGGGTACCGGAGCCCGAAGAGTTCTGGGTTGTCGACGGATTCAAGATGGAAAGGGGCGAGGCATTTTATCATGTGAAGCGCATTGCCGGTCTGTGTAGGGCCTGCGGATCCCGATCGCCTGGCCGCACGATGGTTTGCAGCACGAGAAGGGCAGCGGCATTGCGCTGGCTGATGTCTACCGCCAGACTTGGCGCGCCGATGCTGGGAACACATGCGCAGAACCATGGCGGCGGCTATCACGTCGAGCCGGCGATCGAGGAGATGTGTGGCTTCATGAAGCGCGGCACGTTCGCGATTGCAAGCCACATGTCAGAGTTGGGCGAGGAAATTCTCAGCTACCACCGGGATGAGGACTACAAGGTTGTCCGGCTCCGCGACGATCTGATCAGCGCCGTGAGATATGCGTTCATGATGAGGCGGAGCGGCAAGCTGGCAGAGGATTGCGAAGCCTACGGGCGGGCGCCCGGCGTCGACATGGGGCACGCTTATGATCCCCGTCCGCCGCGGCGTCAGAACCAGGAGAGCCGCATTGCGAAGGGCGTCGACTTCGATCCATGGACCGGGCGGTGATCGGCACGCCGAACATCTGGGGCGGCTCGTTCGATCCGTTTACGGGAACGTGAGCAAGGCGCATAATACAACCGACTCTCAACTCACCAAAAGTTATTCCGCATGGCCCCCGCTAGACGCCTGCAGCGAATTGACCTGTTCTGTCCTGAATACAACACAAATGCCTCGATCCGCGTCACACAAGCACGCATCCGGGCACCCTCATCTTGTGACCGACTATGAGAAGGGCGGCTACAAAGGGCAGAAGCAAGTCGCCGCAGCAATTCCAGATGATTGGACCGATCAGGATTTGCTCGACTTGATTTTTCAGCCGCCTCAAAAGGCACAGGGCGCGATTGGCCGCCCTGGGAAATCCACGCGGCCGACCACGCGGCTTTCACGTTATTCAGATTTTGGAAAGGTGAGGAGCCGTCCAAAGGGTGACGGCTGCCACCTCAAATATTTGTCTTCGACTTCCGCCTCGGTCCGGCCGCGAAACTCGTGCGTTTCCATCCTCTATTTCCCGTCGGCTCCTGGCATCACCATCTTCCCATCGGCTTCCCCAGCCCCGAATCCTGGGAAGATTTGACCCTCTTAAAAATGCAATAAATGCCTGATTTTATTGGTGCCGGGTGAGAGGATTGAACTCCCGACCAACGGTTTACAAAACCGCTGCTCTACCGCTGAGCTAACCCGGCATCGTTCAGTATTTATGGGCTTATCTTGCTTTCAGCAATTCCGAGAATGTGGCGTTTGCTACCATTTTGCTACGGATCGCCAGGACAGAGAAGTACGCCGCCCAACGATCCATGCGCTGATTCCTTCGAACGTTGCCGTGGGTCAATCCGACCCGTTCGAATTGATAGCGCACTCTAGCGCCAAATCTGAAGCGCCGCGATCAGGCGGCCCGAGGGGTTGAAAACTCTACCCCTAATTGGGTGGCGGTTCGCCAAGTGACATGGCATGACCGCAAAGTCCTGCCGGAATTGAATGTGAGTTCGAAAACGTTGGGAATAATGGTCGCATTTGGAAATTCGATACGGGCCCCAAGCGAAGAGATGTCTCGAATCAGACAAGGATAAGAACGCGGGGGCTGCCCCGCGATGACCTTGGCCACCGCACAGACTTGCGTTCGTGGAACTCGCCTGTGGTCCAGCATTCCGAAATCGGGCCCGTAGACACTCTCCGAGTAGTCGAACTCATTGCCTCGATGCGTCCGAGGAGGGCCGGGCAGCCGTGAAATTGGTTTTGACTCAGGTGATTTGGTCCGACCAGTCATGTATATGCCCCTTTCTATTCGGGACGGGTTGTGTCGGATCGTCATGGTCCGTCTCAATTTTCCGTCTACTGGGCATGCACGGCAGAAAAGTGCTCAGCAGGAGGATCATCGAAATCAAAATAAAGACCGCCTGATAAAAGCGCATTGTTGCATTCCTCGACCTCTGCAGAGCCAAGATCACTCGGCAGGGTTGAAGCATGAGTTAGGTAAATCGGTCTGATTGACGACCAAATTTCTTAGAATAAATGCCTTTTGGCTCACTCGCGGGGCACCCCCCGATTTATCCGCTTGCCCGGCGATCATCGATGCCATCGGCCACCTCGTCGCAATCGGCCGCCAATTCGAGAAGCTCTTGCTTTGCGAAAGGCTCTTCGGCTGCTTCGGCATGCTGTGAATTGGCCGAGTTTGACCCCATCGAATTGGTTCGCAAGTCGTTGTGGTCGCGAAGCTTTTGACAAAGTGGCAGGGGTCACGATCGGCGCCGGGCGCGACCCCATCATCGTCTTGGAAATAGATGCATTTTCAATCGATTAAGAACGGGTCGGACGGGGTCACGAGTTGGACGCCGATCAACAGCCAATACACCGGGGCAACGATTACGTCTTTTGAGGCGGACGTAATTGGGTCGTCGACGTAAAATCCGTATGCTGGTTTGCGTCGTCCCGGCGCTGAGCAGAGAGCGCTGATGTCTCCAGCGTCGGGACTATTCGAGCCAAGCTGGAATTTAGGTGACGACGATTGATTGAGGGCGGGCTCAATTGGTCTCGTTTTGTGTATCTGGTCTCGGCCCTTGTATTATGAGTGGTGTCGCTTCGGGACCCTGAGGAGGGGAATATGCTGAAAAGATGGACCATATGGGTGTTGGCAGGCCTGCTCGCCGCCGCAGCGGGGTTTGCACGCGCGGAGAGCTGGCCAAGCAGGCCGGTTACCATGATCGTGCCGTTCGCTGCCGGCGGCCCGACGGATGTGGTCGGGCGAATTATAGCGCAACGGCTCGGCGAAATCCTCAAACAGCAGGTTGTCGTCGAAAATATCGGCGGCGCTGGCGGTATGACGGGTGCCCAACGGGTCGCACAAGCGAAGCCTGATGGATATGAGGTACTGCTGGGTACGGTCGGCACCCAGGCGTATAGTCAGACCCTTTACAAAAAGCCACTCTACAACTCGGTGACTGACTTTACCCCAGTCGTCCTCGTCGCTGAGCAGCCGCTGGTTCTGGTGGTGCGCAAGGACTTCCCAGCGAGCTCTCTCAAAGAATTCGCCGCCTACGTGAAGGCCAATGCGGCGAAACTGTCGTTTGGCTCGGGGGGTAGCGGTTCCGCGACCCACCTCGGTTGCCTGCTGCTCAATACTGCGATCGGTGTCGACGTCCAGCACGTGCCGTATCGTGGTTCGGCGCCGGCGCTGCAGGACCTTATGGCCGGGCGCATTGACTACCTATGCGATGCTGTCTCGACGGAGCTGGCGCCAATCAAGGCCGGTAACGTCAAGCCGATCGCTGTACTGGCGCGTCAGCACTCGGCGGCACTGGCCAACGTGCCGACCGCACAGCAGGAGGGCCTTGCGGGCTTTGAGGCCAACAACTGGATCGCACTGTTTCTCCCGCGAAGCGCGCCGGAATTCGTCGTCCACCATCTCCGTGAAGCAACGGTGGAAGCGATGAAGACACCGGCGCTACGTGCTCGAATGGAGGCGATCGGCACCGACTTGGTGTCGCCCGACCGAACCACGACGGCCTACCTGAAGAACTTCTTGGCCAGCGAAATCAAAAAGTGGGCCGGGCCGATCAAGGCGAGCGGCGTGTCGGTCGACTAGACTAATCTGCTAAATTTCCAGAACTGGCAACGGCTGAGCTGACACACGGCTGCGTGACAGGTTTACGTCTTTTCACGCCAATTGCCTCTTGCGTTCGGTGTCGTCATATTCGTTATGACCGAATTTGCTTTGATGCCTACATGTTCGACCGGGAAACCAACCTTTTTACGGCCACAGCATATGCGGCGGGTGGGTTAGTCCTGATTTTCGTAGGAAATTGGGGCCGCGCACGTTTAACGCGCCGCTTCGATTAAGGTCTGATGCCACAATCAAAGTGAGACTCTATCCATGATAGAATGGCCGTGGAAACCGATCTCGGTGATCCTGCGAGCCGTCATCTTGCGGAATCCGACGCAAAGCGGCCAGTGCTTCCGATGCAATCCGACCACCGATTTCCGACGGAAGTCGGCCACCCTTGCTGAGCGAGGCCTGAAGCTCTCGCTGTCGGCGATCGGAATCGCGGACGAGGCGCCCTTTGCGGCCATGCAAGGGGGAGGTCCGATCTGCCAGACGCGCGTTCGCTATGGCTATTTTCCTTGATCCGGATGAGTTTGCCGCCACTGAAGAAAACTGCGAAACAAAGCTTCTCGCTCCGCATCACTGCTCGGTATGTGCGTCTGACGGGTTAGGTAAGTGTTAAAGTCGACCTGCTGCTGCGCCGTGGCGCCCTGCTTCTGCATCTTATCTAACATGTCCTGGGCTACGCTGAACCTAGTCCAGCCGGGAACAGTAGCTGCCAAATTCACGTCACGCCATTTGGGGTGATACGGAGGATGCTGCAACTTGTCAAAATTGGTGAACAGGTATTGGACGAAACGCTGAACCTTGCGGTAGCGTTCTGTATCCGTTGGCCAATTGTAGACGGCGAGCACCGCTGGAACTGCAATGGTGTCGATGCGATCCTTGCCCTGTAGCAAGTTGGGATATTCCTGCTTGGTGAACTCACCGAGCGTATAATGGTCCTCGAACATCTTCGTGAACGGTATGTTCACCAGATGTAAGCCCGAGTTCGGTGGGATCTTGGAGAAGAACTCGATCGGCTTGGGGATCACCCGCGCAATGGCATCGATCTCGCCCGACTGCAATTTCTGCAGCGCGCTCGGCTGCGGGATCAAGACTTGGTTAACGTCGATGCCGAGCCGCTGGAATACGATGTTGCCGGTCAGGCTCGCACCCGTTCCGGCCGGGCCGAAATTGACTTTTTTACCGCGCAGGTCTTCCAAACTCTGAACGTTGTCGCGCGCCAGGATGTGCAGCTCCGAGATGGGCAATCGGGTGATGTAGTCGACGCGTCGCTCAAGATTTGAGGTCTTGCGCACTGTCTGGAAATAGTCGAACACGTCGGACTGAGTGATTGCTGCGTCCACCCCGTGAAGATAGAGCAAATCGTCAAGATTGGATGCGGCACCGTAAGATACGATGGGAAGAATGCGCAGATTGTCTCCGTCGTTCAGCGCCGATGCCATCTCATCAACAAGGCGCATATACGTTCCGGAGAACAGACCGCCGACGATGCCAACTGTCCAGGCATTTTTTTGTTCGCGCAGTGCGGCGTCGCTGCCGCCTGCTGAAATAGACTTTGGCACAACCTGGGCGGAGAGGTTGACACTGAACAGGCCAACGACCGCGGCTATTAAACAGGAAGCTACAAAACGGGCGCGCATGACCCCTACTTCTCACTCTAGGATGAAGCAAATTTTGACCCCAAAATTGTGGCGGCGCTGGGACCGGTGCTACTTTAACGCTCGGCTATTTCGACATCGTGCCGCTCTATGTGGTCTTGCGTCCCACCACACAGCCGAAGCGCGCCAGCGACCGCTCGAATGCTGCAAAGTAGGGCAGCGTTTCCGGGTCGCTCTCTTCTAAGTTTAACTGAGCGCCGATGTGCCTAATGAGGAAGTCAGTGTAAGGGCAACGGTTTTCCGGCAGCAGGAGCTGGCACAGGGAGGGGCACTGACGCTGGTTGCCCGTCGGCTTTCGGATGTACAACTTTTGGCACATTCTTTCGCGGCGGGACGCGGGCAGCCGAGGACTGAGGGAGCGACGAGATTTTTTGGCTGACATTCTGTTTGGTCGCCTGCAGCGTCGCAATGTCTCGGGCCATCTGCTCTTGCTTATCAGCGAGCTTCTCCACGATGTCCCGAACGACACTGAGATCGCTGGCCAGGGTCTCAAGCTGGCGTTGCAGGGTCGGTTCGGCCAGGGCCGACGTCTGTACGGGTTGACTGACAGGTGCTTGCAGAAGGGCTGTATCCTGCGTCGCCACTTGTTTGGAAGCCGGCTCCGCTGCTACGTCAGGGCCGGGGGGCGATGTGGAATCATGGACGGATAACAACCAGCTCAGCGATTTTCCCCAGACTTTAAGCAACTCCTTTGACTGATCTTCGCTGGACTGCCAGGCCAACGCGGCGCTGACAATCACCATGACAATGAAGCCCCAAGCAAGGGTACGAAATACTCGTCGTCCGATCGACGGCCTGTTGCTGGAGTTTCGATCATTGTGGAAGTGTGCTTGTTGGTAATTCAGGTCGATCGAAGGCTCCGACGGCGCAATGCTGGGGGAGAAATAAAATTCCTTACCTGTCGTGTCGTCAGGCCTATCCGAAAATCCGTTCGTATCTGGATGAAGAGCTAATCTACCAGCCCGTGCTTCTCGGACCAGCCATTCTTTGAATGAACGGAGTACATTATCGGCCTGATCGTTTTGGACGTTCCGAGCCTGACTTCCCGAGGAAAACATTGTCAGCGCTCCTCTGCCAAGTTGCATAAGGGGCAGCGGCTATTTCCGATGTTCGCCCACGTACGAGGCCATCTCGCTGTGACCAAAGCAAGGCGGGCGGACGGAAGCTATCTGCGCTTCCCGCCATGCCTGGCGTGTAAGGGCTGCGGACTCGTTCAGCATGACGGGCGGTAGCTGACGACTGTCGTCGCGCTACAAGTCGCTTCTGATGTTCGGGATTGATGATCTTAAATTCCGCGATGGCTGCTTTGATCGCCGCCTTTTCGTCCGACGCTTTCACAAGGCCGACAAAGGCCGCCGGGTTTCCTTTGATGCGCGTGACCTCCCACGCGAAGTCCTTTTGCTTCTTCGGCATGATGGCAGCATAGGCGCTATGGCAGCTCGGTTCCATTCCGACTTTCTTGTCGCAGGTAGGAACTCGCCTGCGGTTTCTGCCATTGCCACGCCGGACGGGATCCCCCTGTCCCCCGACACCCATCCCGTCTGGGAAGCCCCGTGTCCTCTGCGGTGTTCACCTACGATCCACCGCGCCTCGTCGCGGCTGATCTGATCGGGGAGGGCCTATTGTACCTTGTCAGCGATGATGCCACGCATCACGATCATGACGTGGGCTTCGATTGCTCGTTACTACTTTCTCGACAGGCGTGTTTGGTTGATAATTCAAATCTAATAAGATCGAATCGCTGTGCGGGGGAGGCGAATGGCTGGAAGAACCATCAAACGTGTGCACTTGTACGCTGCGGTGATTAGAACCTATCTCGAAATCACGGACGGTGGTCGTGATGATTCGACTTGGCGATGTGGAGTGGAAACGTATCCGGGATCACTTTCCGGAAGAGCACATCCCTAACGGTCGCCCCGGACGCAAACCGGTCCCGACACGCCAGGTTCTGGAAGCGGTGCTGTGGATTTTGAACACCGGCGCGCAATAGCATATGCTGCCGTAGTGTTATCCGAACTACAAGACTGTGCATCGCCGGTTTCAGACTTCTGGGAGCACCGGTCAGTGCAACAGTCTCGTAAGCCAGTCCAGCGTAGCGAAGAACTGGTCCGGGTAGATGGTGAAGTACAGCGCGGTCGCTATCGGCACTAAGATCAGAAGCCAATCTCGCATGGGATAATTCCCTGCAAGGTTCGCCCCGCTCCAGATATGCGCTTGATTTTGTCGGATTTTTGTTTTCGGCGGACCGAAAAAGCCCCGGCCATCACAGCCGGGGCAAGTTCCCAACACCCGGAAATTTCAGCCGGGAGCAGAAACACACTATCTGATTCGCAGCGATCACGCTGTAAGCCATTGACAGCCTACTGACGGCGCCCCCCAAAAAGCCGACCATGGACTCCCTTTAGAGTGCTGATCACTTCCTTAAGGTCGTCGAGTAGTGCCCGTGCTTTCTCATATTCGCCGACGGGAACGAATGGTAGAATTGCCTCAAAATTAGCAGCTTGCTCTTCGAGCTCATGAAGGCCACTCAAAGCCTCCAATTCAGCTTTGTCCCCTCTGATTAACATTCGCCTGCTCCCATGCGTCCGTGGATGATCTCCGGAGCAAGCGGAGTTGAGTCTTGAGCCTACCGCGTCCACAGTTCAGTGTTCATCCTGTGGACGAGTGGTAAGCTCGTCGGGCCCTCGCGCCTCACTTGCGGCGACGCGACAATCCAGTCGCCTTCGGCCAGCAAGCGAAATGCGGCGAGCCCCTGCTTAGCGCTTTCGCTCCTCGGGAGATGTCCCTCGCACCACAACGGCACTCGCCGCCCTGCGAATATTTCGCGCAGTAGTGACGGTCTTAGCGAAACACATCGGCCGCGCGGCTCCTTCAGGGGAGGCGTCTATTCCTCGTGTTTGGAATCGTTGGGTTGTGGCTGCTGCTGTTGTTGAACAACGCGGCTGTTTGCGGAGTGCTCCTCGCTGTTCTTGCCCGCTTGTTCAGCCAAGATCAGCCACGCGGTCGCCATGTCGAGGAAGGCTTGCTTGTCCTCGAGGTCATGGGCTGTCTGCGCAACTTTGATGCACTCAGCAGCATGTACACGATACAAATTCGCTCGGCCGCTCATGCCCCCTTTTGGGCCCCCAGGTATGTCTTTTTAACACTGACTGTCGGGGGGAACTGCGACGCAGCGGTTCGGTTCCCGACGCACGCCATTTTTCGGCCCCGGTCGCGTCTGGGAAGCCCTGCCATCGGGGGCTTCTGTCTGGTGAAAATAAAAGGCGCGCGCCGCCGCGAGGCTTCCCAGGAGGCGAAGCGTTGGGATGGGGCATTCGCCAAATCACACTAGCACCCGCGTGGCAGTGCCGATTTGATGAGTTGGCCGGACAACCGCTAAAAGCACGTCAGACCATTTCCCTTCAGGGCCGTTGATCGGCCGCATCCAGGGCAGTGAGATTTTGTTTTGGCCCTCCAGAACGAAACTCGAACTCCTTGCTACCATTTTGCTACCCAACTCGGCAGCACGGCTTGGTATGGACCCGAACAGGGCAGGGCGCTTGAGCGAAATTCTATAGACAATTCAGGACGTGCTGGATGGAACAGAATACGAAGAGATGGCAGTAACCGAATTACAAAACCGCTGCTCTACCGCCGAGCTAACCCGGCAATTACTTCTTGATGTTACTCAATATTCCTGTTCGACTCGCACGCCAGTGAATCTAGGGTAACGCTAGGGGTAAAAACGCGCTGCCGAGTGTGCCTGTGTAGCTTGCTGTTGCCGGAGCGCCAATCTGCCCAGCGCCCTCCCAGGGAACCGCGTCGCTCGGTGATCGCTGTGCTTGACAGCACTTCAGACAGCGGCATGGCGCGCGACCTCGATCAGACGATCAAGCTTCAAGCTCGGCCAGCTTCATGCGATCGTGACGTTCCAGCGCTTTCGCCACGCGGTCAGTCACGGGTCAGTTGCGCCCCAATGCTCGGCGACGAGCGCCTTGGTTTTTCGCATCAGTCGGTCTAAGCACCCACGCGCTTTGCAAGCCTTAAGGGCATTCTGAAGGTCGTCATCTTCCACATTGAAGACCCCTGAAACTGCGACAGATTGTCATTATCCGTTGAGCGCCAACAACTCAGCGCGGAAGGATACGTCCTTCGATTTTCTCTGACTCTCTGTCGTATCGGATGTTGCGGGCAAAGGCAGTTTGGCGATTGAGGATTGCATGTCGCACAGCTAATTGCGCGAGAATGGAGCACGACAACAAGACACTGAGCATGACTTGGGTCCAGATAAGCATAGTTGTCTCCGTTCGCGTTTTACTCGACACATGCTTACTCGTGGAACTGGGGCTGAGGACTGCACTTCTAGCCTGAAGCCGGCTGCCGGTTTTTGACTTGGGTCAAATGGCTATGCAGCCGACATACCCAAATCTATCGGTTCGACGATCGACGGATTACTTGTTGTGCCGTGTCGAAGCAACTCAACTCATCGTGTTGCTCTGGTCACCCGGATCACCGGCTCAAGATCAAAAACCCGGCGGCGCTAGCGGTGCGGCTTGGACGAGCATCGGGGCCTTGAGCGCAGGATGCAATGGCGGAAGCGCACTTCCGCCGCCCTGAACGATATGCAGGACGAAAACGGCTTCCGCTTTGAGCGCAGGCTGTGCGGGCGGCGACAGCGCCCTCGTCAAAAGCAGACGGAGATCCACTGGCCCAAGGCCGGGTCCCATTGCCAGCAGGTTCCGAAGCCTATGGCACAGCCCAAGCAAGCTCCTCCGATCCATACACCAGCGCAAGCGCAGCCCCCGCGGCAGCCACCTCCGCAGCCAAGACCCCTGCAACCGCGGGCGCAGCCAACATGAGCAACGCAGCCGCGGGCGCAGCCGACATGAACTGCGCAGCCGCGGGCGCAGCCGACATGCGCCGCCGCGCAGCCGCCGGCGCAGCCGACACGAGCCGCCGCGCAGCCGCCACCACGCGCACAACCACCGCAGCCGCCCGCATGAGCACAACCACCGCAGCCGCCCGCATGAGCACAACCGCCGCAGCCGCCGCCATGACCACAACCGCCGCAACCGCCGCCGTGACCACAGCCCGCCGCAACTCTCAGTCCTTGGCGAAGCAGAGGCTCGTTTTCTTTGTCGAAGACGTGGAAGGTCGCCAAACTGATGTCAGATATTTCCTCTTCGCCGAGAACAATTCGGTTCGCGTTGTCCTCCGACGGTACGTTCGTCGTCGGCGCGGTTGCCGATGCCCGGCCGCCCATCGCCAAAGAAACGCCGGCCGCCCCCAAGACCAAGGCTGCCTTCCGTCGCTTCAGTTTGGAACTACGTTTCGCCTGCGCCATAGCTGCCCCTTCATACGAGATGAACCGGGAGAACTTCGCGTGCCTCTTTGCCTAGCGGAACCGGCAAATGCCGCCCCGCTTCCGCAGGCGAGTTATCATACATTATAAGTGCGGCTTTGGGGCTTTTTGGTGGAAGACGCCAGGTTTGCGCCGCGGGGCATGCCGGGGCATGATTGCCGCGCCTGACTTCACGGTGGTGACGGGGTATGGCGGCCGGCGCGGATTTTGTTCTCGACGCTCTCATACGCGAGGGCATCGATCACCTTTTCATGGTTCCCGGCGGTCTGGTCGATCCCTTCCTGCCGGCTCTCTCCCGTCATCCGGCCCTTAAGCCGATTGTCGCCACCCACGAAGGCGGGGCCGCTTACATGGCTGATGGCTATGCACGCGCCAGCGGACGGTTCGGCGCCGCGCTCGGCATCGGTGGTCCAGGTCTCTGCAACATGACGACCGCCGTGGCCGCGGCAAAAACGGATTCCTCGCCGATCCTGGTGCTCAGCGGCGAGATTCCGATCGACATGGAGGGTCTCGGCGAGTTCCAGGATGCAAGCCAGGCGTCTCTCGACGACACGTCCATCATGCGGCCGGTCACGCGGCTGTCGATGACGGTCGCGAGCGCCAAGAATCTTGCTCATTGGTTTCGCTACGGTCTGACCTCGATGCTCGCCCAGCCGAGCGGCCCGGTGCATTTCTCGCTAACTCATGACGCTCTGATATCGGATTGCAGCGCCGACTACGCGCCGGTCTGTGAGTTCTTCGACGATGTCGCGCCGCTCAGTCTGCCGGCGGCGGAAAAGGCCATCGCATTTCTGGGGGAAGGTCCGCGTGTCGCGATCCTGGCCGGTGCTGGCATCGAGCACGATGCCGCTGCCGCTGTGCTGAAAGCGGTAGCCGAGCGCTGGTCGATCCCGGTCGCAACCACGCTCCGGGCCAAAGGAGTCTTTCCCGAAGACCACAAACTGTCGCTTGGCGTTTTCGGCTATGCCGGTACGCGACACGCAACCGCCGCGCTTCTTGCGAGCGACCTTGACGTTTTGCTGATCCTCGGCTCGGGATTGAACGAGCGCGACACGATGCACTGGACATTGCGGGAAAAATCGAAGGCGCTGACGATCCATGTCAACACCGACATGCATGAGATCACTTCGGGCGGCACCGCGGGCCATGTGGTGCCGGGGAGTTGCCGCGCCTTCCTCGACGTGTTGAGCCACAACGACGGGGCACCCGCGGCCGCGCTCGCGCGCGGCCAATCGGCCCGGCAGTCTTGGATCGCTTCCATCAAAGCGGGCCCGCGGCTTTACGATACCGAGAACTGCGGCCGGACAACACGTCCGATCCACCCCGCCGCGGCTGTGACCGCGTTACGCGACGTGTTCCCGCGCGACGGCGTCGTGCTGGTCGATTCCGGCGCGCATCGAGCGTTTGCGGGACATTATTGGAGCGCCTATGAGCCGCGCACTTACATCTCCGCGACCAATCTCGGACCGATGGGCTGGGCCATTCCGGCGGCGATCGGGGTGCAGTGCGCCCGACGTGACCGCCGCGTTGCCGTCATTACCGGCGACGGCTGTATGCAGATGCACGGCATGGACGTGCAGACTGCCGCACGCTATCGCCTCCCGATCGTATACGTGGTGCTGAACAACGGCGCGCTCGGTAATGTCTGGCTGCGCGCGCATCAGTACGGTCCGCTGCCGTCGGAATTGACCACAATCCCCGATCACGATTGGGCCGGCTTCGCGCGCTCACTCGGCGCACAGGGCATGACGGTGACTGACACCGCGGCGCTCCGCGAGACATTCGAGAAGGCCGTCGCTGCGGACGCCACGGTGGTGATCGACGTCAAAGCCGACAAAAATTGCCCGACGCCGGTTTACGACTTCAATGCCGGCGCGCGGGCGTGGTCCTATCACGAATAGGAGACCGGCGTGGCAAGTCTTCCCGATCCGACTGCGACGCTCGCAGGCGAAGGCCGCGCAATCTATGAAGACATTCTGACCAGGCGGGAGGCCAAAGGGGTCGACCACCTCGGCCCCTATATCCCGCTGCTCAATCATCCTCAACTTGCACGGCTCATCGAGCAGCTCGGCTATTATTACAAGTTTGAATTGGCACTGCCGCGCGAGGTCTATCAGTTCATCGTCCTGATGCTCGCTAAACGCTCAGGCGTCGCCTTCGTGTGGGCCGATCATGTCGCCGCGGCGCGCGCAGCCGGCCTGCAGGACGGCCTCATCAACGGCATCGAGACCGGCAGCAAAGTGTTTGCCGCGCCCTTCGACATGGTGAGCCAGATCGCCGATTGCGCCTTTGCCTATCGCTCGATCCCGCAGGCGTTGCAGGATAAGGCCGTCGGCCGGTTCGGCCTGCATGGACTGATCGAGATCGTCACGCTCTGCGGCTATTACTCGATGATGGCCATGGTCAATGGCTGCTTCGACGTGCCTCTGCCAAGCCGAGGAGGGCAGTGACAGGGCGATCCTGCAAATCCTTACGCTCGCCCCCGGATCTCTTTTCGGCGCTTGTTTTCGCCGCCGTGCCCAGGGTGTTTGACCATCAGCGGGCATCCGCCGGCGTGGACAAGCGCAGATCGACACAGCCTTTCAGGCCACGCCGGTTTTTTTGCCAGCATGATCCAGCAGTGCGATCAATCCCTTCAGGAGTTCGGTGGGCGATGGCGGGCAGCCGCGAATGTGCAGATCGACCGGCACCACATTCGAAACGCCTCCGGTGACGGCGTAGCTGCCCGCGAAAATTCCGCCGTCCAGCGCACAATCTCCCACCGCCACCACCCACTTGGGGTCCGGCGTTGCCCGGTAGGTCCGCTCCAGCGCCTCGCGCATGTTCTTGGTCACCGGTCCCGTCACCAGGAGCACGTCGGCGTGGCGCGGCGAGGCGACGAAGCGCAGACCAAAGCGCTCGAGATCGTAGAACGCATTATTGAGCGCATTGATTTCGAGCTCGCAGCCGTTGCATGAGCCGGCGTCCACCTCGCGGATCGACAGGCTTCGTCCCAAGCGCCGCCGCGCGGCGCGATCCAATTGCCTGGCAAGCTCGTCACGCGCCTCATCGCCGACGAGCGGCGGCGCTTCGGTGAGGGGACGGTGCGTCAAGCCCTCGAAAAGCTTTCTGCGCATAATGTCGTCCTTCGTCCCTTACAAGTCGTGCCCCGAATACGAGCAGTTGAACGACTTGTTGCAGAGTGGAAAGTCGGCAACGATATTGCCTTCGATTGCGGCCTCCAGCAGCGGCCACTGAAACCACGACGGATCGCGCAGATGGCAATGCGCGACGCGTGCGCCGTCGAGCCGCACCGAGACCAGCACATCCCCGCGAAAGCCTTCCGCAAAGCCCAAACCTTCGCCGTCGCCGCCGTCGAGTGCGGTGCTGATCTTTCCGATCGGCAGGCGCGCGATCAGTTGTTCTACCAGGGCCAGGCTTTGCTCCACTTCGCGGATACGGATCCACACCCGGGCATTGACATCGCCAGCCGTCAGCACCGGAACGTCAAAGTCGAGTTCGTCGTACGGCGCGTAACCCGGGATTTTCCGCGCGTCGAAGTTGCGGCCGCTGGCGCGCCCAACATAGCCGGGCGCTCCGAACTGCCGCGCCAATTCGACACTGACGATACCGGTGCGGGCGGTGCGGTCCTGCAGCGAGGCCGTGTTGTCGTAAAGTTCGATCAGGCTGGGAAACCGCAGCCGGAAATGTTGCAACGCCTCTTTCAGGACCGCAATGCCGGATGAAGTGAGATCGGCGCAGACGCCGCCAGGGATGACGCGATCCATCATCAGACGATGGCCGAAGCAGTGTTCGGCGGTGCGCAACACCAGTTCGCGCAGGATTCCGCAATGCGCATGCATGAGCGCAAACGAGGCGTCGTTGCAGATGGCGCCGATGTCGCCGAAGTGATTTGCCAGCCGTTCAAGCTCGGCCATCAGCGCACGCAAATATTGCGCCCGCGGCGGGGCTTCGACGTTTGATGCCGCCTCGACAGCGTGAGCAAATGCGATTCCGTAGGCGACAGTGCTGTCGCCGGACGTGCGCGCGGCGAGGCGTGCGGCCCGCCCGATCTCCGCGCCTGTCATCAGCAACTCGATGCCTTTGTGCACATAGCCGAGGCGTTCTTCGAGCCGCACCACGGTCTCGCCGCCGGCTGTAAAACGAAAATGTCCCGGCTCGATGATGCCGGCGTGTACGGGCCCGACTGGGATTTGATGCAGGCTCTCACCTTCCACCGGCAAAAACGGGTAGGGCGGCCTCACATCCGGCGCGGAGATGCGTGCGCCGAGCGGATGTTGCACATCCCAAAAGCCGAGATCGAGCCATGGTCGCGTATCGGGTGCGCCGACCGGTTGGAGCCCGTAGAGACTGTAAAGGGCGCGTTCAAGCCGGATGGCAGGCGGGTGCAGCGCGCCAACCGACGGAAACGTTTCGTTCGGACATTCGAGGCTCACGACTGCAATGTCGTTTGCGTCCTGTTGCCCCATGATCGCCATGTGCACTGCGCACGAGGCGCTGGAATCACCCCAGAGGCCAAGCAGCGTTGCGCGGCCGGCGGCGAGTTCGGTCGCAACCTCGCTCCAAACATCCGTTGTGACCATCAAACGCGGCCAAGGGCGGTGATCGTGAACTCGTTTGCCCGGAATGGTGTCGAGGAGCGAAGGCATCGTTCTAACCCAGCAGTCCGGCAACGTTCTGAAACCAGGCGACCAGCGCCGGCGGCATATAAATGCCGGCCAGGAGGACGAGCCCAAGATGGGCGAACATCGGGACGTAGGAGGCCTGCGCCTTGGCCGTAGGACCGCGCGGCTCGCCGAACGCGATGCTGTTGAGCCGCAGGAACAGAGCGGCGAAGCCGACGAGAATGCCAAAAACGAGAACAAGCGCGAGCAACGGCGCGCGGGCGAAGGTCGAACTGATGACCAAAAATTCGCTCATGAAAATGCCGAGCGGCGGCAGTCCGGCGATGGCCAGGACGCCCAGAATCAAACCCCAGCCGAGCACCGGATGGGTTTCGGTCAGGCCACCCATGTCGGCGATCCGCTGCGTCCCCTTGACCTGCGCGACATGGCCGACGGCAAAAAATATCGCCGACTTGGTGAGCGAATGCATGGTCATGTGCAGCAGGCCGGCAAAATTGGCGAGCGGTCCACCCATGCCGAAGGCGAAGGTGATGATGCCCATATGCTCAATCGACGAATAGGCGAACATGCGCTTGATGTCGCGTCGGCGGTAGAGCATGAACGCGGCGAAGACGAGTGAGAGCAATCCGAGCGTCACCATCAACGGGCCGGGCGCGAGCGCACCCGTGTTTGCCGCCAGCAGCATCTTGAAGCGCAACAGCGCGTAAAGCGCGACATTGAGCAGCAATCCCGACAGCACCGCCGAAATCGGTGTCGGGCCCTCGGCGTGCGCATCGGGCAGCCAGGCGTGCAACGGCGCGAGCCCGACCTTCGTGCCGTAGCCGAGCAGCAGAAAGACAAAAGCAACATTGAGCAACGCCGGGTCGAAGGCGCCCGCGCGCTTGACGAGCACGGACCAGACCATGGCGTCGAGACCTTCACCCACGACCGGCCGCGCCGCCATGTAGACCAGGATCGTACCAAATAACGCGAGTGCGATGCCGACGCTGCCGAGGATGAAATATTTCCACGCCGCCTCGAGCGCCTCGTGAGTGCGGTAGATGCCGACCATCAGCACCGTCGTGAGGGTGGCAAGCTCGATCGCCACCCACATCAGGCCGATATTGTTGGCGGCGAGCGCGAGATTCATCGCGAACATCAGCACCTGATACATCGCGTGGTAGAAGCGCACCGACTGCGGCGTCAACCGGCCGATGTCGAGTTCATGGCCGATGTAGCTGGCGCTGAATATGCTTGTGGTGAACCCCACGAATGTCGAAAGCACGATGAACGTGCTGTTGAGATCGTCGACCAGAAGATACGAATTGGGCTGCGGCTTTCCGAGGAATAGCGATAGGGCGCTCAGCAAGGTCAGCGTCGTCGCCAGCACGTTGAGCCGCGCGGTCAACCGATAGGCGGGCAGCGCCGCGAACAGCGCCGCAGCGAAGGCGGGAACGGCGAGGACTCCGGCCAAGGGATTAAACGTCACGCCATAGAACGTCATCGCCGCTCTCCGCGAAAACGATCGAGCGCCTGGACATCGACGGTGTCGAAGCGCTCGCGGATGCGGAACAGAAAAATTCCGATCACGATGAAGGCGATGAGGATGGAAAACGCGACGCTGATCTCGACCACGAGCGGCATGCCCTTGGCGCCGGTCGCAGCCAGAACCAGGCCGTTTTCAAGGGACATGAAGCCAACCACTTGGCTCACGGCATTGCGGCGCGTCACCATCATCAAAAGGCCGAGCAGCACCACCGAGAGCGCGAAGGCGAGGTCCTCACGCGCCAGCGGATCGGCTTCCTGGGTTACGCGCAACATCACCACCATGGACAACGCAACGAGACCCATGCCGGCCAGCATGGCGGGACCAACGCCCACCACATTCTCGATCTCGCGATGGATGCCCAGCCGGACAATCATCCGGTGCAGCGCCACGGGGATGACAATCGCCTTGAAGATCAGCGCGATCGCTGCGGTGACGTAAAGATGCGGCGCGTCCTGGATGAACGCCTGCCAGGCGACCGACGCCGCGAGCACTAGGGCATGCGCGGCATAAATGTTGAGCAGCGCATAAAGCCGGTCCTGATAGAGTTCAAGGAAGCTCACCAGCACCAGCGAGCCGGCGAGCAGATGGGCAACGTCGAAATCGATCCCCGTCATCAGAAGCTCCCCGATACGAAGCGCAAGAGAGTCGCCAGTAGGCCGAGCATCAGCGCCGCGCCCAAAAATTCCGGCACGCGAAACACGCGCATCTTGGCGATCGACGTCTCGAACAGCGCGAGCAGGAAACCGCCGACGGCGAGCTTTCCAATGTAGGCGGCAACGCCGACGGTAAGGGTCGACATTGTGGCGCCGGCCGATTCGATTCCCCAGGGCACGAACAGGCAGGCGATCAACGAGGTGTAAAGAATGAGCTTGAGCGATGATGAAAGCTCAATCAGCGCAAGATGCCGGCCCGAATATTCGAGCACCATTGCTTCGTGCACCATCGTCAGCTCAAGGTGCGTCGCCGGATTGTCGATCGGAATACGGCCGTTCTCGGCGATCGCCACCATGATGAGCGCGATCAGCGCCAGCCCAAGGGAGACGCGTAGCCCGACCGCGGAGGACGCCATGAAGGCGGCCATGGTGGAAAGCTGCGTCGAGCCGGCGATAAGCGCCAGCGTAAACACCATCATGAGCATCGCCGGCTCGGCGAGCGAGGCGATCATCACCTCTCGACTTGAACCGATGCCGCCAAAGCTTGTGCCAACATCCATTCCGGCGAGCGCCAGGAAGAAGCGTCCGCTGCCCAAAAGGGCGGCGATGGCGATGAGATCGGCCGACCACGAGAACAACAGCCCGGTGCGGAATGTCGGCACCAGCGACGCTGCAACCCAAGTCGCCGAGAAGATGAGATAGGGAATGACGCGGAATAGCCAGGAGGCGCTGTCCGCCAACACCACCTCCTTGCGCATCAGCCGGATCAGATCGAGGTAGGGCTGGATCAACGGTGGACCCTGCCGACGCAACAAACGCGCCTTCACCTTGCGCACGAAACCCGTAAACAGCGGCGCCAAGAACAGCACCAGCAGCATCTGGGCGCCCTGAGTGGCTAAATCGCGGATCAGGGCCATGCGGCGAGCACCAAGAGCAGGGCGACGAGCGTGCAGAAAACCAGCGTCAAGAATTGCCGGATGGTCAGGAACTGCAGGCGATTGAGATGGTCGGCGGCAAAGCCGATGCCGACAGCGATAGGCGCATAGATCGCCTCCCAGATGAGATCATGCAGTTCGACTGTCAGGCGCGCCGGCCGGGTGTCGCCGGGCGGCGGCATGACGGCATGCTCGCGCGCGCGGAACACAATGGTGCCGAACACGCGCCGGATCGGCTGCGCAAAACTCATGGCTGAATATTGCGTCATCGGATTCGCATCCGGGTAGCCGCAGTCCCAAGCGGGTGCCCGGCGCAACCGGTCCGAAGCGAGGCGGTGTATCGCGAACGCCGCGAGCGTGGCCGAGATGACCATAAACAGAAACACGAGAAGTCCGTCGTAGGAGCTGCGGCTGGCGGCAATCGGAACGATTGAGAGCCATTGGGCGCCGATTTGAATCGGCATGTGTTCGCCGATCAGAGCGGAACTGACCGGCGCCAGCGCATCGATGAACAGGCCGGGCAGGATTCCGGCAGCGAGGCACAACGAGGCAAGAAGCATCATCGCGGCCAGCGAGTACCGGTCGGTTTCCGAAGCACTTTCAGCGGCGCGTGTGCGCGGACGGCCGAGAAACGTTACGCCGTAGGCCTTGACGAAGCAGGCGGCGGCCAGCGCGGCGGAGAGCGCCAGCAAAGCGCCGACGGCCGGCACCAAAATCTTGAGCCCCCATGATGGCAGTTGTGGGCTCAGCAGGATTGCCTGGAAGGTCAGCCATTCGGAGACGAAGCCGTTGAGCGGCGGCAGCGCGGAGATTGCGGCGCATCCGACAAGAAAAACAAACGAGGTTCGCGGCATGCGATGAATGAGGCCGCCAAGATGCTCCATGTCGCGCTCGCCGGTCGCGGTGAGCACCGCGCCAGCGCCGAAGAACAAGAGGCTCTTGAACAGAGAGTGGTTGAACACGTGAAGAAGCGCGGCGGTGAACGCCAGAGCTGCGGCAAACAGCATGCCGTGAGCCTTGAAGGCGAGCGCAAGTCCGAGCCCAATGAAGATAATGCCGATGTTCTCCACGGTGTGGTAGGCAAGCAGCCGCTTGAGATCGTGCTGCATCAGCGCATAGAGCACACCCATCACGGTCGTCACTCCGGCAACTGCGAGCACGACGATGCTCCACCACCACGCGGGGCTGCCCGCGAGATCGAAGACGATGCGCACAAAGCCGTAGACGGCGACCTTCGTCATCACGCCGCTCATCAAGGCCGAGACATGGCTCGGAGCGGCTGGGTGCGCCAACGGCAGCCACGCGTGCAGGGGGACAAGACCCGACTTCGAACCAGCTCCGATGAGCGCGAGGATCAATGCCAGCGCGCCGAGTGCCGCCGACGGATGGGCGTCGCGCATCTGCGCGAACGTATAAAGACCGTCGGGACCGGCAAGCAGGCCGAAGGCGAGCAGCAAAGTGAGCGTCCCGAAGCTTGCCATGACCAGATAAACAAAACCGGCATGCACATTCTCCGGCACGCGGTGATGCGACATCACCATCGCCCACGAGGTCAGCGACATGAATTCCCAGGAGAGCAGAAATGTGAAGGCGTCATCGGCGACCACGACCATCGTCATGGCGGCGAGGAAGGCGGGATAGAATGGCAGCACACGCTCCGGCGCCGTCTCGTGTTGCCCGTAGCCGAGCGCAAACAGGCTCGCGCTCAAAGCGCCAAGATCAACCACGATGAGGAAGAAGGCCGAGAGCGCGTCAATGCGCAAATGCGCACCAAGCCAGGGCACGCCGACCGGAAGGGTGGTACTTTCAGGGCTCGATGCGCCGAGAAGGTATGCGAGTGCGGCTGCGAGCGAAACCGTCGACGCGACTATGCTCGCGCCATAGACGACCCGCGTCGCCGAGCTTGAGCCGCTGAGCGCCACGGCGAGCGGGGCAAGGGCGAGCAGGATCGCGGCGCAAACAAGGACAATCGTAAGCGTCACGACCCCGCCCTCTTGAGTCGCACACCTCGTCCACCGGCTTGGCTCGAGGCGTTGTTGGAAATGAGCTCGATACCGAACGCATCAAGCGCGGCGACGAGCTTCATCAGCGAATCGACGTTGCCCCTTACAACCCCTTCGCTCGCCTCCATCCGCTGGATCGTTGGCAGCGAGAGACCCGCCGCTTCCGCGAGCTTGCGTTGATCGATGCCAAGGAGTGCGCGAGAAGCCCTGAGTTGGCCCGCTGTGATCATGGAATTGCAATTAGAACTGATGTCTTAGACTTGCATTGTTATGCATAGATGCTGGATGGTGGGGCTGCAAACAATTATTTGGGACTTCGCACTGCCTAAGCCCTGACCTTCGTGCCGATGGCAGGGCGACATCGGGATTCCGATACCACTCAGTCTCCATCGGTTGGGCCGGAAACACGGAATCGCCGGATTCGCGACGCATTGAGGTCGAATTCGGGGGAGAATTTTTCCGAGCCATTGGTATCGGAGGGGACATGAGGGCCAAGGCCGGATTGCTTCCGGTGGCGGCCGCGCTGGTCACGGTGCTGGCGGGGGTTAGCCTGAAGGCAAGTGTCGCGCGCGCGGAAGATGACTGCCTGACCGCACCGAATGCGGCGGCGCCGCCGGGAAGCCACTGGTATTACCATGAGGACCGCGCGACACAGCGCAAATGCTGGCATGTGCGGCCGAAAGACCAAGCGCCCCCGGAAGCGGCCGCGCAGGAACAACCCGAAGCGGCAACACCCGCGGAGGCCGCATCCAGCGGCGTGCGTACGCCAGAACATCCGCGAGGCAGTATTCGAGCAAGCGGCAAGCCGCGCGCCGGCACTGCGGCCCGAGTGGATCCGCCTGCACCGGCAGGTGCCGAGACGGCGACTTGGCCAGACCCGCCGGCACCGGCCAATGCTGAAACATGTCTTGGCCGCAGCCCCCGTCACCAGTTGGCACCGGCAAAGTCGCGTCGCCCGAGCCACCACAGATTCGTTCCGACGCGACCGTCTGGCCGGAGCCGCCATCGCCAGCCGGCATCAGCAAAGCGGCGTCGCCTGAGCCTCCATCGCAATCCGGTGCCGACACCACGGCTTGGCCCGAGCCGCCGTCGCCAGCCGCTACCGCCCCTGCGGAAACGGTCCCCAAGGACACCGCACAGGAGCTTTCCGCGCCATCCGCGAAGGCCGGGAATGGCGCGGGCAGCGAGAAAGCGTCGGATCTGTCGGTCATTGGTCCGGTCCCGGCGCCGGCGTCTTCAGGTGAAACGTCAACAGGGCTTGTCGTGATCGGCGCCATCGGATTGATGATCGCCGGGCTATACATGCGGTCCGTGTTGACAAGGACGGTCGGCCGGCCGCGCATGAAAAAGATCCGGCAACGTGAGGCGACCGATGGCGTCGGCAGCGAGCGCAAGATGCCCGCGTTTCCTGCGCATTTCTTCCAGCGTGCACAGGCTCGGACCGGCCATGAGCGCAGTCATGACGAGTTGGTAGAGGCCTTGCGGAAGCTCTTACAGGTGCTTGACCGGGAAGCGGCATGACGTTTCGCGGCTAGGCTGCATGCCGGCCGTGAAACCGAGAGCGGCCAGTGAGCCGAGCTGGTTTTGACCCGGCTTGCCGTCCCATTGGACTATCAAAATCATTCCTTAGGACGGCTGCGGAACGGCTTTGAGTGCCGCATGGCCCAGGCCGACTCTTCCGTGCAGATGTGAATTATGATCTGCGTCAATTTGGCCGTGCGGCAATGCCCTATCGTTTGGGCCTGATCCACTCACCATCCGCTGCCCATGAATCCCACCCACACTAATCTCACCAATGCAAATCTCACCAACACGGCGCGTCCGCAACTCGCAATCCGTCGTGTCAATCTCGATACGGGTCGCGAGAACGTCGCCGTCATTTCGCGGCGCTCCAGCGCGCTGCGTCCCGACGTGTTTCGCGGCTTCAGCCGCGTCGAGCTCCGGCGAAACTCGAAGGTACTCCTTGCGACTCTTCTGATAACAGACGACGACAGTCTGGTCGGTCCCGATGAGCTTGGTCTCGCCGAGCCCGGCTTTCGGCGCTTCGCAGAGCCAGCCGGGAGCTTCGTAAGCGTCGCACCGGCCGCTTCGCCCGACAGCCTTGACGCTGTGCGCGCCAAAATCCAGGGCCGAACACTGAGCGCAACGGATATCACTGCGATCGTGCAAGATGTGACGCACTACCGCTACTCCGACATGGAGATCGCTGCGTTTCTCATTAGTTCAGCCAGCTTTATGACGAGCGGCGAAATGATTGCTCTCACCCAGGCGATGGCCGAGGCGGGGACGCAGCTTAAATGGGACGTACCGATCGTCGTCGACAAACACTGCATCGGGGGTATTCCCGGCAACCGCACGTCGATGATCGTGGTTCCGATCGTCGCAGCGCACGGGCTGACAATTCCCAAAACGTCGTCGAGAGCCATAACGTCTCCGGCGGGAACAGCGGATACGATGGAAGTTCTGGCGCGCGTCGATGTCGGCATCGAGGAGATCAAGGACGTCGTTTCGGCATGCCGTGGCTGCCTCGTGTGGGGCGGACATGTGAACTTATCGCCCGCCGACGACATCCTCATTTCCGTAGAACGTCCACTCAGCCTCGATACGCGCGAGCAAATGGTCGCGTCGATCATGTCGAAGAAGCTTGCGGCCGGATCGACCCACCTCGTTGTCGATCTCCCGGTGGGGCCAACGGCCAAGTTGAGAAACGCCATGGATGCGATGCGGCTTCGCAAGCTGTTCGAATTCGTTGGGGATCACTTCGGAATATCTGTGGAAGTGATCACGACGGACGGCCGAGAGCCGATTGGCAACGGCATCGGTCCGGTACTTGAGGCCCAGGACGTTATGGCGGTGCTGGCAAATGAGGCCGGCGCGCCACGGGATCTTCGCGAAAAGTCGCTTCGGTTGGCCGCTCATCTGCTGGAGTACGATCCGCTGCTGCGAGGTGGAACGGGCTATGCGCGTGCGCGCGAGCTGCTCGACAGCGGAGCGGCATTGAAGCAAATGCATAAAATCATCGAAGCTCAGGGACCGCCGATCTGTGCGACCGATATTGGCCCGCTAACCGTCGATGTGACGGCACCGAAAGACGGCGTTGTCACCGGCATTGATTGTCTTCGGCTCAATCGTCTCGCGCGAACGGCCGGAGCTCCGATAGACAAGGGTGCCGGCATAAAGGTGTTCAAAAAAATCGGCGACCGCGTGGATAGCGGCGAACCGCTCTATCGAATTTTCGCCTTCGATCATTCCCAATTCGACTTGGCGGTTGCCGGCAGCAAGGCGAATGCGGGTTACGTGATCGACGGCGAGCAATCCGCCCGACGTATCGGTGGTGGTCCGTGACCGTGCTGGCGATTCAAACCCTACCGTTCGCGGTCAAAGATGCCGAGCGGCTTGCAAGACGACTCGGCGCCCCGCTGCATGAGATTGCGATACATTGGTTTCCCGGACGGAGAGATGCGGGTAACAGTCGGCGACGCATCGCCGACCACCATCATCTACGCCGCGCTCGACCATCCGAACGACAAGCTTCTCGCGATTTTGTTCGCGGCCGATGCGTTGCGCCGAGCCGGCGCCGCACGGCTTGTTCTTGTCGCACCCTATCTCAGTTACATGCGCCAGGACGCCGCCTTTCATAAGGGTGAGGCGATCAGCCAAAAGATCATCGGACGATTGCTCGCGGCAGCAGTCGACCGCATCATCACGGTCGACGCCCATTTGCACCGCACCGCGAAAATTCAGGACGTTTTTCCGGGCGTCGAGGCGGATAATCTGTCAGCCATGTCTGCCATTGCGGACGCCTTGCGCCGGTGCGGTTTTGATCAGAGCACTGTCGTTGTTGGTCCGGACGCAGAGTCTACTCCGTGGGTGATCGATCTGGCTGAACGGCTTGGCGTTGGCCATGCCGTTGCGCAGAAAACACGGCGCAGCGACCATTCGGTTGAAATCAACTTTGCAGACCACACCCTGTTCGCTGGCCGGCCGGTCGTGTTGGCCGACGACATTGTTTCGTCCGGAGGAACGTTGCTGGCCTGTGCGAAGGCGCTTTTTGCCGCCGGAGCAACGACCGTGGACGCCGTCATAACTCATGCGCTCTTTCCGGCGAAGCTGACAAACGAGTTTGCGCAGGCAGGCATTCGCTCAGTCCGTTCAACGAACAGCGTGCCGCATCCGACCAACGCGATTCTTCTCGACGACATACTGCTGGCGGCGCTCCGGCGAGAAACGATGAGCGCGGGGGAGCGTCCGTCATGAGCGTCAAACTCAGATTTTGTGGGGCGGCGCGAACCGTGACCGGCTCCTGTTACCTTATTGAAGCCCCAACCGGGCGTCTTCTGGTCGACTGTGGATTGTTTCAAGGACCGAAAACGTTGAAGGCGTTGAACTACGACGACTTTCCGTTTCGTCCGAGCGACATCGACAAGGTCTTGCTGACACACGCACACGTCGATCATAGCGGCTTGCTTCCGAAGCTCGTGCGCCAGGGGTTTCGCGGCAGCATCATGGCGACCCGTGGGACAATCGACCTGTGTTCCTATCTTCTTCCCGATGCCGGGAGCATTCAGGAAACAGAAGTCGCTGGCTTGAATCGCCGGAACGCCGCGCGCCGGCGTGCCGCAGTGTCGCCGATCTACACCCAGGCCGATGCGGTCGCCTCGCTCCACGCATTCAGGCCTGTCGAATATGAATCCTGGTTCGGCGCAATTCCGGGCGTGCGTGCCCGCTACTGGAATGCCGGTCATCTCCTGGGGTCTGCATCCATAGAACTGGAGTTTGCCGGGGAAGGTTCAGCGGGCCAGCCGCTCCGGGTCCTTTTTTCGGGGGACGTTGGCCCGGACGCGAAACTGCTTCAGCCTGATCCAGAGGCGCCGACGGGCTTCGACTACGTGATTTCGGAATCCACCTACGGTGATGTGGATCGGCCCTCGATCACGGCCGCGGCGCGTCGTGAACTGCTTGCCGGCGAGGTGCACGATGCCTTCCTGGCGAAAGGGGCCTTGCTCATCCCGGCGTTCGCGGTCGAACGCACTCAGGAACTGATCGTGGACCTGATCGATCTTATGGAGCACGGCCATATTCCAACCGCCCCGATTTTCCTCGATTCGCCTCTGGCCATTCGCGCCACGGAAGTGTTCCGAACGCATGCATCGAGCCTCGACAGGAGCGTCGACGTCGAACACCTGCTGGGTTCTCCGAACCTGCATCCGACCGAAACCGTCGAGGAAAGCAAAGCCATTGCCAGGTTTTCAGGTTTTCACATCATTATTGCAGCAAGCGGTATGTGCGACGCCGGCCGGATCCGGCATCACCTGAAACGTTGGCTGTGGAATAGCGGTGCGACGGTTCTCCTGGTCGGCTTTCAAGCTCAAGGTACGCTCGGCCGATTTCTTGTTGATGGCGTAAAGTCAGTCCGTATTCAAGGTGAGGAAATCAAGGTCGGCGCTCGCATTCGCAGCATCGATGAATATTCGGGTCACGCCGACGGCCCTGAACTCGCGCGCTGGATCGCTGGGCGCCGTCCCATTCACAGAGGCGTATTCCTTGTTCATGGCGAGGAGCCGGCGCTATCCGGCTTGTCCGCCCGTATCGCCGAACGCACGATCCCGGCCGCGCAGATATTCGTTCCGCTTCTCGATGACATTTATGAGCTTTCGACAACCGCGCCGACGCCGATCGACGTTTCGCGACGGCGTCGTTTGGCGCCCGAAGCGGTCGTTGCTCTTGATTGGCACAACGACATGTCGAAACTCATACTCGACATCAATGAGCAAATCGAGGCGGCCGCCGACGATCGCGCGCGCGGTGTCATTATTCGAAGATTGAGGCGCGCGCTGAGCGCCGAGCATGGCGGATAGAGCGCGGCGCCGTCGCGTGTGGCAACTCAGTGCCACTCGGCAAGTTCGACGGTGATATCTTCGGGACCGCGGACGAAGACAAGCTTGCGATTGTGAAAATCCATCATCTTGTTGCGAAGCTTGACGCCGGCGGCGGTCAGCTTCGCGATTTCGGCTTCAAGGTCGTCGACGGCAAAGCAGACGTGGTTGAAGCCGAGCTTGTTGAGCTTGGCGATATTGATGTCGACCAGCACGTCCGGATGGCGGTAGTGCAGCAGTTGTACTTCGCTGTGCGGGTTCTCGATTGCCAACGTGACATGATCTGCCTCGATGCCCGCGACGCCCATATAATCCTCCATGACCTTGCCGGAGATCACGACGGACTTTACTTCTTTGAAACCGAGCAGACTGAAGAAATGTTTGGCCGCCGCGACGTCGCGCACGACGATGGTGACGTGATGAAAGTTCCGTACCACGGTGTTCCTCTTCCGCAGGAATGCGACCCATCGCCTCCAGATCAGTCCTGGTGCACGTCGTGCACAGCAACTGCGCCGCGGCGCCAATAGCCCGCAGCGCGCATCCATTTGGGATTGGCGCCGTGAGCAGCGATCAGTTGCCTGCGGAGCGCCTTAGCGGTGAGCGACTCGCACGCGACCCAGGCATAGTAATCGCCGGCAGGAAGTTTCAGCGTTGCCAAAGCCTTCCCCAGCACATCGTCGACGCCAGCCGCGGCGCCGTCGCGGTACGCCCATGTGACGGTCGCGTTCGCCTTCGTCTCGAATTCGAGTTCGTCTTCTGGTCCATCGACCTCGGCCAGCACCACCGCGCGCGCGCCCGGCGGCAGTTCGGCGAGCCGGCGTGATATGGCGGGGAGCGCGGTTTCGTCGCCGATCAGGAGATGCCAGTCGTAGGCGTTCGGGATGATGAAGGAGCCGCGCGGCCCGCCGATGGTCAGCGTCTGACCAGGCTGGGCCTGCGTGGCCCAGCGCGTCGCGGGCCCAGCATCGTGGATGGCGAAATCGATCTCGAGAGTATTGGCGGCGCGATCGTAGCGGCGCGGCGTGAAATCGCGACTCAGCGCGTTGGGCGCACCGTCGGCGTTCATCGTGCCGTCTGGAAAAAACAGTTTAATGTGATCGTCAAAACCGAGGCTGGTGAAGTCATTAAGATCGCCGGTCAGCGTCACGCGGATCATGTGCGCTGCGATCTTTTCGACTTGCTTGATCGTGAGCGTGCGGCGGCGTGGCTCGTGACGCACTCGGCGCGGTGTGCGCGGGTCCGCGGGTGGCGCGTCGACCTCATGGGCTGTGGCGGAGGCAGGGCTGGACATTTAGAAGCGCTCCAATGTTCTCTTCTGTTTGCGGGGCACGCTCGCGCTTGGCGATGTGCTTTGCAAGCGGCTCGTTTCAGGCGCAGACCACATGACAGCAAGAACGGCTCCAGTGCGGCGACGAACGAAGCAAGGCGCGCCGAAAGCCGGGCGCTCCGACCCTACGCGCCTACTTCAGCTTTGCTTGTCGTCCGACGGGGCCCCGCCTTCCGGTGGGAGTCCGGATTCAGCGCGTCTAGCCTTGCGTTGCGCAGTCTTTTCGTCCTTCTTGCGTTGTTTCTCTTCGCTTTGCGCGCGTGCCGCTCTCGCTCGTTCGGCTCGGTCTCTTCCGTAATTTGGCTTGAAAGCCATGCGATCCTCGCTGGTTGATTCCGCATTTATTGGCGCTATATAAGCGCTATACGGCGCCAATACAGCGTTACGATCAAGGCGACCCCGACGATCAAGATTTCATGGCGACACGGCAACAGCGAATCGATGACTTCACTCACGATGGTGTGCCGCCGATCGATCAGCCGCTTGAGCTCCTTTGCGAGGATCACGTCGGCACGTACGTCATTCCTTTTCTCTGTCGATGGAGTGGCGGAGCGTGGCAAAGCGTGGAGACAAGCAGCCTCATCGAAGCGACGGTCGTTGGCTGGCGTGTGCGTTGATCAAATAGCTCATGGAGCCTTTTGACGGGTTTCGTTGATTGGAATTCTTGGGCGCTGAACTTGCCGGTTCCCGGCGGTCCATCAAAAGCAAAATATCGCAGGATCCAAAAATATATGGCTGGCTTTAAGAATCCGGATTTCGCCGAACGGCAAGAGGCCGCCGCCAAGGCCAAGAAGGCGGCTCTGGAAAAGTTTCGCGCGCAGGCTGCCGACCCGGGGCTCGCAGAACGGCTGACCGAGAGAACCGCACGTGCCGCCGAGCGCCAAGCCATCAAGAATCGCCGCGAGATCGAAAAGGCCGAGAAAAAGGCTCGTGATGCCGAGCGAGCGGAGCAGGCGAAGCGCGAAGCCGCCATACAGGCTGAGCGCGCCGAGGCCGAACGCGTCGAGCGTGAACGTGCGCTGGAAGCCGGACGGAAGGCCGCGAGGGACACCCGCTATGCCGCTCGCAAATTGCGATCGAAGCGCAAGTAGCTGAGGTGTTGCGCGACCGCGGTGCTCCATGCCGCGGATCGCCGCCAGCACTGAACACCGGGCGCGAGGAAGGGATCATCGCATGAGTTCCGCACGGCAACTTCGCCTCGGCGCGTTTATGCGGCCGGCGAGTATCCATACCGGCGCGTGGCGCTATCCCGGTGCCTGGCCGGATATGAATTTCAACCTCGCGCACCTCAAGCGTGCCATCCAAACCCTGGAGCGGGCGAAGTTCGACGCATTCTTCATGGCCGACCACATGGCCGTGCTCAATATGCCGATCGACGCGCTC
Organism: uncultured Alphaproteobacteria bacterium; assembly: GCA_963759705.1. Taxonomy (GTDB): domain Bacteria; phylum Pseudomonadota; class Alphaproteobacteria; order Rhizobiales; family Xanthobacteraceae; genus BOG-931. The sequence continues at coordinate 1,238,473 of CAVXAK010000013.1, read as the reverse complement.
AAGCGCAGTCACACGGTGACGTCGTTCGAGCCGTTCACGCTGTTGTCGGCCTTGTCACAGGTGACCGACCATATCGGGCTCGTCGCGACCGGCTCCACGACGTTCGACGCGCCGTATCACATCGCACGACGTTTTGCTTCGCTCGATCATTTGAGCGGGGGCCGCGCCGGCTGGAATATCGTCACCACCTCCAATCCGGACGCCGCGCTGAACTTCGGGCTCGAAGAGCATTGGGAGCACGGCGAACGCTATCGTCGCGCGCGCGAGTTCTATGACGTGGTGACCGGGTTGTGGGATAGCTGGGCCGACGATGCTTTCATCCGCGACGTCGAGAACGGCATTTTCTTCGATCCAACGAAATTGCATACACTGGATCACAAGGGCAAATACTTGTCGGTGCGAGGTCCCCTCAACATCGCACGGCCGATCCAGGGTTGGCCGGTGATCGTGCAGGCCGGCGCTTCGGAAGCGGGCCGCCAGTTGGCCGCTGAGACGGCGGAGGCCGTGTTCACGGCGCAGAGCGATCTGGCTGCCGGCCGTCAGTTTTACGCCGACGTCAAAGGCCGAATGGAAAAGCTCGGCCGTTCGCGCGACCACATGAAAATCCTGCCCGCTTGCTTCGTCGTGGTCGGCGACACGGTGGAGGAAGCGAAGGCGAAACGGCAGAAACTCGACAGTCTCGTCAATTACGCCAACGCCATCGCGTCGCTGTCGATTGCGCTCGGCCATGACGCCTCGAAATTCGATCCGGATGGGCCGCTGCCGGAAATCCCAGAGAGCAATGCCTCGAAGAGCGGCAGGGAACGCGCGATTGCGCTCGCGAAGCGCGAGCATTTGACCGTGCGGCAGCTTGCGCAACGGCTCGGCGGTTATTCAGGTCTCGCCATGGTCGGGACGCCAAAGACGATCGCCGACGAGATGGAGGAATGGCTTGCCACTGAAGGTTCCGATGGCTTTACGTTGATGTTTCCGTACTTGCCTGGCGGACTCGATGACTTTGTCGAGCGCGTCATTCCTGAATTACAGCGGCGCGGTCTGTTCCGGCGCGAATACGAGGGCAAAACGCTGCGCGACAACCTCGGTTTGCCGCGGCCAACCAACCGGTTTTTCCAAAACTGAGCTGGCCAGACGGCGGACGTTTCCCATGAACGGCAGGCGCTGTCATGAACGGCTCCGCCAAAATGATTTCCTTCGCCTCCGGTTCGAGGCATGCTGCCGATCCGAAAATAACAAGATGACCCCGTGACCGCGAGGGGAGGCAACGTGATGAACGAGCATCGGCGAGACATGCGCGCGCCGCCGCCGCGCGATCGGCCCGATCCCATCGAGACGGCCGGCATCGACGAACTTCGCGCCCTCCAGCTTGTGCGATTGCAAGACGCCGTTTCGCGCGCGGATCGGCAGGTTCCGCATTTTCGGAGAAAATTTGCCGCGGCCGGAATCAAGCCAAGCGATCTCAAAACGCTCGACGATCTCGCGCGATTTCCTTTCACCACCAAGGAGGATCTGCGCCAGAACTATCCGTTCGGCATGTTTGCCGTGCCGATGAACGAGGTCGTGCGGGTGCACGCGTCAAGCGGGACCACCGGCAAGCCGACTGTCGTCGGTTATACGCGCGGCGACATCGAAACCTGGGCCATGTTGATGGCCCGTTCGATCCGCGCCGCCGGCGGCAAGCCCGGCGACAAAATGCACGTCGCCTACGGTTATGGCCTGTTCACCGGCGGCCTCGGCCTTCATTACGGCGCAGAGTACCTCGGTTGTACGGTCATTCCCGTCAGCGGCGGTTTTACAGAACGCCAGGTCCAGCTCATCTGCGACTTCAAGCCCGACATCATTGCGGTGACCCCGTCGTACCTGCTTGCGATCGCCGACGAATTTGATCGGCAAGGCATTGACGCGCGCAAGTGCGGGTTGCGAATTGCGCTCTGCGGCGCGGAACCGTGGACGGAAGCGATGCGCGCCGAGATCGAGCGCCGTTTGGGTCTCGATGCCGTCAATGTTTACGGTCTCTCGGAGGTGATCGGTCCTGGCGTGGGCCAGGAATATGCCGAGACCAAAGATGGACTGACCATCTGGGAGGATCATTTCTTCCCTGAGATCGTCGATCCGGAAACCGGAAAGGTTCTGCCCGACGGCGAGGAGGGCGAGCTGGTGCTGACGTCGCTCACGAAGGAAGCGATGCCGGTCATCCGCTATCGAACCCGTGATCTCACCCGAATTCTTCCCGGCACCGGACGGGCCATGCGCCGCATCGAGCGCATCAAGGGCCGCAGCGACGATATGCTGATCATCCGCGGCGTAAACGTTTTTCCGAGCCAGATTGAAGCCGCGCTCGCCACGGAGGAACTGTTCGCGCCACACTACATTCTGGAGGTTACGCGGCCTGATCGGCTCGACGAGCTTGAGGTGATCGTCGAGACGCGTGCCGCGCAAACGTCCGACGCATCGGTGGCCTTGGCCAATCGCGCCGTGCATCTGATCAAAGCGCATGTCGGCGTGACGACGACGGTGCGAGCGGTTGCGCCGGGCACGATCGAGCGCTCGCAAGGCAAGGCCAAGCGCGTCATCGACAAACGGCCGCGAGTTTAGAATGCCGGGGAGTTCGAACATGGAGGTCGCTGCGGGCGTCGTCGCCGGCGACGAAAACCAGATCGACGCGGATGCGCTTGCGAACGCGGGTTTGCCTCACGAGGCTGTTTCCGCGTGGCTTGCAGGCGGCGATACCCTCACCGGTGACTATCGCCGAGACGCTGAGAATTTTGCGCGGCGCTGGCGGATCGGCGCGGAGCTGCTTTCGCTGCTGCCGACGAAGGCGTCGCGCTCGGAGGCCGGAGCCAAGGCTGCTGCGGCGATTTTGGAACGCGACAGAGCAGCGCGCACGAAGTTTCTCACCCGGCATGTGGAGACCGTCTATCGGCGTCTCACCGATGATTTTGCAAGATTCAAACGCGTTGAAAATCTCGTGCGCGACGCCGCGGCGGTCTTGCCGGGCTTGGTGCCGGATGACACGCGCCTTGCGCAGGAGAATGCGTTGCGGCAACAGCACAAGGATGGTGCCGAGATCGACCAGGGTCTCTTTCTCTCCCACGTCCTCGCGCACGAGCGGTGCGGCGCGCATCTTTGCCACGCCATGTTGCTGCCGCATCCGCGCACCTTCGAAGAGAGACGCCGCTTCGAGGCGCATGGAAAACTCGCGCTCGAAGGCGCGACTCTCGAACGGCGCGGCAAGGCTGCGCTCGTTACCATGCGCAATCCGCGCTTTCTCAATGCCGAGGACGAGGGGACGCTCGATGGCCTCGAAATCGCGGCCGATCTCGCCGTACTCGATCCCGCAACCGACATCGCGATTTTGCGCGGCGACACCGTCGAGCACAGCAAGTATCGCGGTAAGCGCCTGTTCTCGGCCGGCATCAACCTGACGCACCTTTATCACGGCAGAATTTCATACGTCTGGTACATCAAGCGCGACATGGGCTTCGTGAACAAGCTGTTCCGCGGTCTCGCACGGCCGGACGCCAACCCCGATGAACTCGCCGGCGGGACGATCGAAAAGCCGTGGATTGCTGCTGTCGATGGCTTTGCGATCGGCGGTGGCTGCCAGCTGCTGCTCGCGGTCGATTATGTGCTGGCCGCAAGCGATGCTTACATGACACTGCCCGCGCGCAAGGAAGGCATTATTCCCGGTGCCGCCAATCTGCGGCTGTGGCGCTTTACCGGCGATCGCATTGCGCGGCAGGCGATTCTTTATGGACGGCGCCTCGACTGTGACACGCCGGAGGGCCGGCTGATCTGCGACGAGGTGGCTCCGCCAGCGGCGCTCGATGCTGCGCTCGATACCGTTGTTGACGGCTTCACGAGCTCCGGCGTCGTTAGCGCCGCCGGCAATCGGCGTGCCATCCGCGTCAGCCAGGAGCCGCTCGATACGTTCCGGCGCTACATGGCGGTCTATGCCCGTGAGCAAGCTTATTGCCATTTCAGTCCGGCGCTGATTGCCAATCTTGAGCGGAACTGGAACGCGCAGAATCGGGCGCCTTGAGTCCGAGTGCCGACAATCGAGTGGATATTTAGGCGGCGACCCCGAGTGGCTGGCCTTGCCGCTTGTCGCCGAGGCGCAGGAGCGGCACCAGCACGAAGGCGACCGCGGTGAACGCCGCCGAAACCACGATGAGCGGCGCAAGGCTGCTGTCGAATACATGCGTGTACAGAAACGATCCGACATTGTCGGCCAGTGAAGTCGCGAAATTGATGATGGACATCAAGACCGCAAATGCAAATCCTTCGGCGCGCGGCGGGCAATAATCGGCGGCCAGCGTGAGGGTTGCGACCGTCGCCAGCATCGCCGCCAATCCGGAGAAGAAATAAATGATCGCCGCGGAGACTTCACTTGATAGAAAAAGAAAAGCGGCGGTCGCCAGCGTGCCGAACGCGATGCTGACGTTGAGAAGTTGCTTGAGCGTCAGACCGTCGAACAGCCGATGATAGAGCAATGCGCCGAGAACCCAGCCCGCCGATGTGATGGATCCCAAAATGCCGATATAGGCTTGCGAAAACTTCAGATTGTCGGTCATCGCGTAGTAGAGCGGCGTGCTCAATCCCGGGCTGAAATAGTAGAGAAAAATGAAGCCGCCGACGATCCAAAGCTCGCGCCGCTTGAAGGAGGCGCTAAGGCCATGCAGCGTGTCTTTCATGCCTTGGACATTGATCGAGACTTTTTGCTCGGGGATCAGGAACAGCGCTCCGGCTATTACGGCGAACGGTGCGATCCCGACAATGCCTGCAGCAACGTGCAGCGCAGCCGATGGCGACAAACGTTGCACGAGTTGTCCGCCGAGGATTGCAGCCCCGGTGGCGGCAATGTTGAACCATAGCCATTGCTGATTGACGAATCTCCCGCTTTCGTGGAGCCGCTGGCCGTTCTCGACCAAGACCGCGCCGCACAGCGTACTCGAGATCGCCATCGCGTAGGCGGTGATCATGAGCGCGAGGACAAGTTCACTCGGCACGCTCAACTGCGTCGCCCAAAAAAATCCGCCGATGGCGGCGGCGTTGGCGATGAGGAGGTAACTTTTGCGGCGGTAACCGAACAGCGGCAGAAAGTCGGAAATCAAGCCGTAAACCGGCTTGATGATCCAAGGTAGATTAAAAATCGTCACATAGGCGGTAACCTGGAGCGGCGTCCAACCTTGCACCTCTTTCAGATAGTAGTTGAGCGGCTGCGAGATGAGACCGCCGATCTGCCCGAGGCCCTCTACCAGGTAAACCAGCGCAAAAAACCAGAGCAGACGTTCGATCGATCTCTTATCCGCCGATAGACTATCGGTCTGCGGCAAGGGGGTTTGATCATCCATCGCGGCTGCTCAATCGGAATTTCATCGCACTATGCACGATCACTGCCACAGGTAGCTATCACGGAACGCCCGCGCACCGACTATAGACCGTGCGGCGTCATCGTCGCCGTGGAGCTGCGGCCGATTGCATCGGATATGGCGCGATGTAGCATCGCGGCTGCGAGTTCCGCGTCGTGGAACGGAGTGGCAGCATGATAGGGCAGGGTGCGAGGTCGCGATTGGCTGCGGCGGCTGCCTTTCTCGTGGCTGCAGCGAGCCCCGTCGCGAGCCAAACCTTCAGCAAGTTCGTTGGTTTTGGCGACAGCACGATCGACAGTGGCGCCTACCGGACGCTTGACTCTCCCGGCGGCGGGCCGTCCTTCAACGCACTGTGGCCAAGCGCCGTCGCCGCAGGGGCTGGAAAGCCGACCACAAGCCCCGGTCTGATGAGTTCCGAGGCGCTCGCCGCCTCGTTCCGATTGACCGCCGTTCCGGCGAATCAGGGCGGATCGAACTACGCGACCTCGGGCGCGAAGAACGCCACCCTCAACGATGCGGCAACGGGTGGCTTTAAGGCGGCGACGCCGACCATCACGCAGATTGCCAACTATCTCGCAGCCAATGGCGGGAATGCCGACGGCAACGCGCTTTATCTGATCAGCTCAGGCGGAAATGACGTTTCGTACGCGCTCGGGAAGAGTGGCGTCGACCCGCCATCCGATCCCATTGCCTACATCAAGACGGCCGCTAACAGTCTCGCAGGCGCGATCGCAGGCCTGCAGGCTGCGGGCGCTCGCACGATTGTCGTTCGCAACGTCGCCTTTTCGTTTCCCATGGGCAGCGACCCGGAAAAAGCAGCTATACGGCAGGCGCGTCTATCGTATTGCCAGGCGCTCTGGTCAGCATTGCGAGTTGCCCGTGTCGAATTCATTCCGGCGAACTATGACGCTGTGAGGCGCGCCATCGCGGCAAATCCCGCGTCATATGGTCTGCAATCTGCTGATACGACAAAGGTCGCCTGCACCCAGCCTGACGGTGTTACGAGTGCTTGGGGGCTGCTGTGCTCAGCCAGTCCGCAGGCGCCGTCGCACCTGGTGTCGCCTTCCGCCGATCAAATCTATCTCTTCGCCGACGACCAGCACCTGACGACGAAGGGTCAGAAAATCGTCGCCGACTACGAACACAAGCTCGTCGTCAACCGAGGGAAAACTCACGTTGAGGCGATATGCAGGTGACCCCGCATGCTTGCCGCGAGTGGCTTGTTGCCGTCGCGTCGTTCAGCGAGCAAACAGAGCGCTGTTGTAACGTTTCGGCTAGGGAGTTCATGTCATGCTATTTCACCACGATCCGACGTCACACGTTCGCACGGTTCGCCGTGTCTCTGCCGTGCCTTCCGCACCGGTTGCTTCCGCCTCGGCATCTGCCGCAGTGGTTTCGTTCCCATCGAGTTTCCGCACTGAGGAAATCGCGACCGACGGTGCGACCATCCACAATCGCGTTGGTGGGCAGGGGCCGGCTGTTGTCATGCTGCACGGGTTCGGCGACACCGGTGACATGTGGGCGCCGTTGGCGGCAGTCCTGGTCAATGATCATACGGTGGTCGTTCCGGATTTGCGGGGAATGGGTCTCTCGTCTCACCCCGAAGGCGGTTATGACAAGAAAACCCAAGGCACCGACATCGCACGTGTTCTGGACAAGTTGAAAATCGAAAAGGCCGATTTCATCACCCACGATATCGGCAACATGGTCGGTTATGCGTTCGCCGCGCAATTTCCGGATCGCGTGTCGCGCTGGGTGGTCATGGACGCGCCCCTGCCGGGCATCGGCAACTGGGACGAGATCATCCGAAGCCCGGCCTTGTGGCATTTCAATTTTCGCGGGCCTGACGTCGAGCGGCTGGTCAAGGGCCGCGAGCGCATCTACCTCGACCGCTTCTGGAACGAATTGTCGGCCAATCCCGAATCGATTGACGAGGCGACGCGACAGCACTACGCGGCGCTTTACGCGCGGCCTGGCGCAATGCATTCCGCCTTCAATCAATTCGCGGCATTCACACAGGATGCCGTCGACAACAAGGCGTTCGCGGCGAAAGGAAAGCTGACAATGCCGATTTTGGCCATTGGCGCCGACAAATCGTTTGGTACCGGAATGGCCGACGAACTGCGCTTCGTCGCAACCGACGTGACCGGCGTCGTCATCCCCAACTCTGGGCATTGGCTGATGGAGGAGCAACCGGCGGCGACGATTGCGGCGATCCGCGCATTTTTGGACAAAAAATAGTGGTGGGGAACTATGAGCAAGGCTGAACTCTTGCGGCAGAAGAATATCGGCACCGATCTCGCCTTGGCGGCGGCAACGGCCCGCACTGGCTCGATCCGCGCGGTGTGAGGCCTACACCGCCGCAAGCTGAGCCGCCGTCGATGAGCGGACCGGCGTTCCCGATTACAATTCGATCTCTCTCGAAGGCGTACCGATGGTCGGGGGCGGCGTGGATGCCGGACGCGGCGTCCTCGCAAGCCGTCGCCGCCCGGCAACGTGGTTTAGACGCTGGGTATGAACTTCAACGCCGGAAAGAACAGGCCCAACAAAGTCGGCGGCCACGGGATCGCGAGGAGCTGGTCGAATACTACGTAGATCAGGAGCACCACGCAGGCCGCCATCGGGATGACGATCTTCCAGGGCTCGCGCCCTTCAATTCGCATAAAGGAGGTGATGAAGATCGGCACTGTGGGAATAAGTCCGATAACGGCCATGCACGCCGCGAAGCTTCCCATCCAGCCGAAGAACAAGAATCCTCGAGTCAAAATGGTCTTGGTGGGGAGGTGCGAAGTTTTGGACGCGATGTCCATGTGGATTTTCTGCGTTTTGCCCTCATCCGCGCCCGCAACAACAACGCCACCATTGCGCTCGTGCAGGCCGAAAATGTCGTTGATCAAGCTAAGCGAGCAGAACAGGATGGCGCCGGTGCCGACGATGGTCGGGATAATGCGCGCGGCGAATGCCCATTCGAACGATTGCGATATCATCACAATGAAAAGGCATAGCAATGCGGCGGGGAACAGATTACCGCCGGCAAGCTGCGGGTGGCCCCACTGGGAGACCATTTTCCTCACTCCGCCGTGATTACGAACGTCCTGCAGCAGTGGGCGTAGCAAACTCAGTCCCGCCATGGCGAACATCACGACGACGACTGGCCGCAGCATCCAGGAGACGCCGTAACGCTCGATCGAAATGAACATGTAGCGTTCGAGCACGTCGCCGAGGATGAAGCCGAGCACGAGCGGCGGGCGAGGCCATTTGAAATGCTTCATCGCCCAGCCGAGGATGCCAAAGGAAATGAGCGAGAACACGTCGCCCCAATTTCGCGAGGCCTCGAACGCCCCAATGTAGACGAGGCTCAGCACCGCCGGCATAAACAGCGTGTAACGCAGCGTCGCAACCTTCGCGAGCTGGCCGCTGAATGCAAAGCAAAGGCCGGAGCCCAGAATGTTGGCGATGGCGATGCTCCACACCATTGAGTAGGTCAGGTCGAGATGCTTGGTCAGCATTTCCGGCCCGGGAACGAGGCCGTGAATGAGGAACGCTCCAAGCAAGATCGCCATGCCGGCGCTGCTCGGCACCCCGAACGCGACGGTCGGAACCAGTGCGCCGCCTTCGCGTGCGTTGGTCGCGCTCTCCGCCGCGATGACGCCGCGTACGTCGCCAGTGCCGAATGTCTGTGCCGCGCCTTTTTCGGTGCGCAGCGCGTGGCCGTAGGAAATCCAATCGATGACCGAGGCGCCGATGCCTGGAATGGCCCCCATCGCCGAACCGATCCACGAGCAGCGCAGAATCAGAAACCAGTGCCGCATGCAGTCCTGGACGCCGAGCAGCATGCCGGTTTTGGTGTCGATCGTTTGGCCTTCTTGCACGACTGCCATGCGGCCGATGGCGAGATCGCACAGCTCCGGTAGCGCGAAGATGCCGAGCGTCAGCGGGACGAGCGGCAAGCCGTCCCACAGATAGAGCGTATCCATGGTCCAGCGCAGCGTGCCGGATTGCGGATCGGTGCCGATCATCGCCAGCATCATGCCGAAGCACGCCGACGTCAGGCCCCGCAGCGGCGCGTTGCCGGAGAGCACCGCCACCATGGAAATGCCAAACACAGCGACGCCAAGGAGTTCCGGCGATCCGATGTAAAGGATGATCGGACGCAGAATGGGCAACGCGACCGCCATCAGTGCGGCGCCGAACAAGCCGCCGATCAAGGCGGCCATATAAGATGCGCCGAGCGCGCGGCCGGCCTCGCCGCGGCGCGTCATCGGATAGCCGTCGAGCGTCGTCGCCGCGGACGCGGCGTGACCGGGTGCACCGAACAAAATCGCGGCGATCGGGTCAGCGGTCGTCGTTGTCGCGCCGAGGCCGAGCAACAGTGCGAAAGCGGTCGGCGGGTCAAGGTTGTAGGTGAACGGCAGGAGCAGCGCCGTTCCGGCAACGCCGCCGATGCCCGGAAGAATGCCGAGTGAGAGACCCATGCATACGCCGCCGAACAAATAGAGCATGCGTATCGGGTCAAGAATAATGAGCAGGGCACTAGCTGCGGAATGCAGCATGTCCGTTTCCATAGACGCTCCTCACTGGCGGGGAGGCGTCGAGTGACGCCGCGCTTGATCCATTCAGTCCGTCAAGCGCATCCGCTTACGGACGCTGACGCCCCACGCTGACCGGGCAGATGTTAGTGGACAATTCGCGCGGCGGCCAGCATTGCCGTGCATTGTCTTAAGCGGATGAATGTGCAGTTACTTTTGCGCGAGTAGAAAGCACAACCGCGCGGGGCCGCAACGTGCGACATATTGCCATTGCGATGGGTTTGTTCGAGCGGGTGAGACCGTTCGGGGCCGCCCTTCGAGGCCCCTGACAGGCGAAATGAGACGCAGTAGTATCGTCCCCAAGACAACCCGCCGGACGATACGCCTCAGAGCGCTGGCAAGATAAACCAACGCCAATCCCAAGGATCAGGAACATGAAAATCGTACATAGCGATGAAGTGGAATGGAAGCGCGGCCTGCAGCACCGGGGCGGCACGTTTCACTACCGGCACTTGCTCAACGGTACACCCGGGACGCTCGGCAACTTCCAGTTTAACATTGGCCAGCTTGAGGGCGATTTTGCCTCGCCGCGCCACCGGCACAACTTCGACCAGTTTCGCTTCCAGCTCGAAGGCACGATGAACTTCGACCGCAACGGCAAGATGACCGCCGGCACATTCGGCTATTTCCCGGAAGGCGCCGCCTACGGCCCGCAAAGCTCCGAAGGCCGCTCTTCGACGGCAGTGTTGCAATTCGGCGGCGCCAGCGGCAGCGGATATCTGTCGCGCGAGGAAGTTGCTGCCGGAACCGAAGAGCTGAGGAAATACGGAACATTCAAAGACGGCATTTTCCGCCGCAACGATGACGTCGAAGGCCGCCGCAACGTCGATGGCTATCAGGCGATCTGGGAACATGCCCACGGCCAGCGGATGGAGTACCCGAAACCGCGCTATCGCGATCCGATCATGGTCGACCCCGCCAATTATGAATGGCTTCCGGTCGCCGGCGCGCCGGGCGTTTCGCAGAAGCTGCTCGGCACTTTCACGGAGCGGCAATGCGCCGCTTCGCTGCTGAAGCTGGCCCGGGGTGCCGCTTACGCTGCCGGTGGGCGCAGCGTTTATCTGGTGCTGTCTGGATCCGGCATCGTGCATAATGCGCCTTATCGGCAATTTTCCTCGCTTCACCTTGAGCAGGGCGAACAGGCTGAGTTCGTGGCGCGAGAAGAGACGGAGATTCTCCGGCTTGTGCTGCCCGATCTCTCCAGTCTCGTTGCGCGCCCCTCGATGCAAGTCGAAGCTGCGGAATAGCGTCGACAGCCGGGAGTTCGAAGCCAAGATATGCCGCTTCCGTCGCTTTACATTTCGCGGGACGGCGTGCGCGCGTGGAGTGTGGCGCGTGCGGCGGGCTACGGCGCAGCGATCGGCGCGCTGGCAGGGCTATTCAGAACGCTTGGACCGTTGCGCGCAGCAGCGGGAATGAGCACAAGCCCGGTAGAAAGCTTCACTGCAAACCTTCCCGAAATCGCCGGTGCGACAATCGCGTTCGCACTGTTGTGCGCTGCGGCGTCAGCACTGCGCAATTTCATCGCGCGGCGGCTGATCTGGCCGGAGATTCTGTAAAATGGTTCACCCTCCGCCGCAGAGCGGGGGAGGGCGACCAGGGTCGAGGAAGGTACGCGGGACGGCAAAGGCCGTCCCGCAATGTCGTCACGTGCGCGTAATATCGACGTCCTTGGTCTCCGGCAGGAAGATCAGCGCAACAACGAAGCTCATCGCCGCCACAGCGATCGGATACCAGAGGCCGGAGTAGATGTTGCCGGTTGCCGCCACGATGGCGAATACCGTCGCTGGCAGGAAGCCACCGAACCACCCATTGCCGATATGGTATGGCAGCGACACGCCACTATACCGAATGCGGGTCGGGAACATCTCCACCAGCCAAGCAGCGATCGGTCCGTACACCATGGTCACAAATACGACCAGGATCGCGAGCAGCAGCACCGTCATTGGATAGTTGATGTCGTTCGGGTCTGCGCTCGCCGGATAACCGTGGGTTTTCACGGCGGCGGCAATCGCGGCGGCAAGATTTGGCGTGTCGGCGGCGATGGTCTGATCGCCGATTTTCACGGTCGCCTTGGTGCCGGCGGGTGCGGTGACGTTGTCGTAGTTGACCGATAGATTCACCAGCGCGGCTTTGATGTTATCGCAGCCGGTCGTGTACTTCTCAGTACCCGTCGCCTTGAACTGGAATGAGCATTCGCTCGGGTCCGCAGTCACCGTCACCGGCGCGTTGGCGAGCGCCTGCTCCAGCTTGGGATTGGCAAAGTGCGTGATGCCCTGGAAGATAAAGAAGTAGGTCGCGACCGCGAGCGCAAAACCCGCCAGCATGATCGGTTTGCGACCGATCCTGTCCGACAACGAGCCGAACAGAATAAAGCCGGGCGTCGCGATAGCGAGCGCGATGGCGATCATGATCGATGCCGAGACCGGTGAGACCTTCAAGGTCTGGGTCAGGAAGAACAGGGCATAAAACTGTCCACCGTACCAGATGACGGCTTCGCCGGCGGTTGCACCGAGTAGCGCGAGGATCGCGATCTTCAAGTGTCTCCATTCGCCGAACGCTTCCGACAGCGGCCGTTTGGATTGCTTGCCCTCGTCGACCATACGCTGAAACACCGGCGACTCATTGAGCTTGAGCCGGATCCAGATCGAGACAATGAGCAGGATTCCGGAAAGCAGGAACGGTATGCGCCAGCCCCAACTGCCGAAGGCGTCTTCGCCCATCGACGTGCGGATGCCGAGGACCAGGAGCAACGCCATGAAAAGGCCGAGCGTCGCGGTGGTCTGAATCCAGGAGGTGTAATAGCCGCGTTTGTTAGCTGGTGCGTGTTCTGCAACGTAGATCGCGGCCCCGCCATATTCGCCGCCGAGAGCAAGGCCCTGGACCAGGCGCAGGCCTATCAGCACGATCGGTGCGAGAATGCCCCATGTCGCATAGCCGGGCAGCACACCGATGAAGAAGGTGCCGACACCCATCAGGCTCATAGTGATGAGGAAGGTGTATTTGCGGCCGATCATGTCGCCGAACCGGCCGAAGATCAGCGCGCCGAAGGGCCGGACCGCGAAGCCGGCGGCGAAAGCGAGCAGCGCGAAGATGAAGCCGACATTGGCGGGTACGTTGGAGAAGAAGTATTTGGCGAGGAATACGCCAAGCGTGCCGTAGATGTAGAAGTCATACCATTCGAAAACTGTCCCCAGCGAGGACGCGAAGATGACGAGACGCTCTTCGCTCGTCATGCCGCCCGAGCGGGGCGGATTTAATGCCACAGTCGTCATAGCCGATCTCCCCCTTAAATCCGTGATCTTTAGGAATTGCCGCACGGCACCGATGATGACTGCATCGCACTGCCGGGGCAGTTCCACCATCAAGGCTAATGCGCAGTTTACCCTCTGTCTGTCCGCCAGAGGTCGTAATCCGAAAGTCGGTGGACGCTGCCGGCGAACTGAAAATGCTGCGGCCGGCGAGCGGCGGCGCAGCGGTAGCGGCGAGTTAATGTTACCAAATAATTCAGCGGGTTAATTGGCCAGTTTTAAACGAATTAGGCGCGCGTTTTCCGTACAGTTCGCGGCTATCGTGCTCATATGACGAGTAGCCGATGCGTGTTGTTCAAGCAGCGTTACTGTTGGCTGTCAGTGCGTCCCCGGCGCTCGCTCAGAAGGGACCGGTCATTGTCATTCCAGGCAAGCCGGGCGTGCCCGTATACATCAATGGGGTTGACGCCTCATGGGCTATCGTTGAGGGCGAGTTCGGCCTGGATCGGCCCGGTCAAGTGACGCCGACCATCATCTTTCGTCCGCTCGTGGTTGCGACGCCCTACAGGGTTCCGGCCTATTACCCGAAATCAGGCCGTCGTCCAGGTTATGGACGCCTTGAAATCATACCGCCGCCGGACAGGCCGTTGCCGCCGCCGGCGCCGACCTACTATCGCAGTTGGTCGAGCCAATCCGAGCCAGGCCCCGTCACTACGTATGCGCCGTATTACGGACCAAGCGTCGTCGCGCCGTATTGGCCGAGCGACACATCGTCGAGTTCAAGTTCAAGTTCTACCCCGACATCAAGTTCTACCCCGACATCAGGTCCCAACCCGAGTCGACACCGAAGTCATTGACAGACCGGTGGTTGGTCTGTCTCCACCCGCCTCCCCAGGGGGGCAGTTTTGTAAGGGAGTATCATGTCTCTTCACCGGGCTACCCTCGTGGTTCTTGCCACACTTTTCACTGCCGGAACGTCTTCGATGGCGTTCGCCGGCTGTTGCGGTTGGGGCGTCTCGGCGCCTCTTGCGTACAACTCTGGCTGCGGCGGCTGCGGCGTCGCCTACGCTCCGGTCGCCTACGTTGCGCCGGTCGTCAGTCCGTGTTGCGCCGTGGCCGCACCGGTTGTCTATGCACAGCCGGTCGCACCGGCCCTGCTCGCGTATAGCGGCTGTGGCTGCGGCCGGTCTGTCGTCTACACGTCGCCGTTGGTCGAGCCGACCCCGATCGCGCCCTCGCCGATCTACGTCGTCAACCAGGGCCCGGAATTTTCAGGCCCGGGCATCACGGTGCCGTATCGCACGTATTCGCCGGCGCCCGCTTACACGCCGCCCTATCCCTATGTCTCGGGATATCGGCCGCACCCGTACTATCCGCGCTTAGCCTATGCGCGTCCCTACATGCATCCGTACATGCATCCCTACATGCGTCCCCGCTACTATGGCCCGGCGCTGCGCTGGCGCGGGTACGGCTATCCGCGTCCCTCGCTTCGCTAACGCGAGCGATATCTTAGCGGCGCGATCTGCGAAGGCCTGCCTCGCGCGGGCCTTCGATGTTTGTTACGCGCAGTCATTGCGAGCGCGGTTCGCGATGTAGAGCGCCAGCGCGGCCGCGTTCGAAACGTTCAGACTCTTGATCGCGCCGGGAAGGTCGAGGCGAGCAACCCGGTCGCAACTCGCGCGCGTCAATTGCCGCAGCCCTTTGCCTTCGGCACCGAGCACAAGGGCGAGGGGCATTTTGAGCTCGACCGCCGCAAGATCATCGGGACCGGTGCTGTCGAGCCCGACTAGAAAAAACCCGCGCTCCTTGAGCGCCGCGAGACCACGCGCGAGGTTTTGCACGGTCACGATCGGCACGAGCTCAAGCGCTCCAGACGCTGATTTGGCAAGCACCCCGGTCGCCTCGGGGCTGTGACGCGCTGTGGTGACGATCGCCGTGATGGCGAACGCCGCCGCCGTGCGCAAAATGGCCCCCACGTTATGCGGATCGGTGATCTGGTCGAGCACCAGCACGACGCCGGATTGGGCCAGGTTTTCGATGTCGGGAGAGGGCAGGGGATCGGCTTCGGCGAGCAGCCCCTGATGCACGGCATCGGCTGTCAGGCGTACGGCAATGACGTCAGGGCGCACAATTTCAACGGCCTTCGGTAGCGCAACGCCTTCGTCGGCAAGGCGGCGGATGGCGTTTTCAGTCGCCAATAGCCGTCGGATATGCCGCGACGGATTGGCGAGCGCCGCCGTGACGCTGTGCCAGCCATAAAGGATGACGGGCGCGTCCCCGGCCTCGGGGCGCTGATCGCGACGCCTATCCCGCTGGGCCTGAAGACGCTGGGATCCGTACCGGCGCTGTGACCGTGGCTTCGATTGCCATTCGCGTTGGCGCATGCCCGGTTCTGTCATGGGGCCCGGACCTTGGCAATTCGGACCATTTTCGATTGACTAGTCCCGGCGGTCCAACCATATAGCGCCGGCGGCCGGACCCCGGCCGTTGGGCCCGTACTTCGTTGCGGGGGAGTGTCCCGAGCGGCAAAGGGGGCGGACTGTAAATCCGCTGGCTTACGCCTTCGTAGGTTCGAGTCCTACCTCCCCCACCACTCCAAAAATATCAGCTTTGTTTTTGTTGATCTTTTGCACTGGTGCCGCGCACCTTCCCCTTAGGTGCGGGAATAGAAGTTCGCTCATCGTTCGCTAGCTTATGCATCGCGTCCATCGCGAGACGACGGCGATCGGCGGCGCGCGTATAGAGCGATGCCATTCGGCCTCCGCTCCATCCGAAGATCGCTTCAAGTTGCGCTACCGTCGCGCCAGCATTGGCCGCGCGCGTCGCCGCGATCTTGCGAACGCCATGCGCAGAACCAGGCACGCCGGCGGCGCGGCACGCCTCGTGAAACAGATTGCCGAAATTTCCTTGGTGAGCGGCTGGCCGCTCTCGCCGGCGATAAACGCAAGGTCACCGCACGGACCGCTCGCCAGTGTCTCGGCAAGCACTGGCAGAATCGGCAGTGTCACTTCCGTGCCGGTCTTTTCCGTCTTGATGGTCCCGATGCCGTCTCGGATGTGCTGCCGCCCGAACCGCACAGCGTCGCCGCGACGAAGGCCGGTATATAGCAGTACGTCGAGCCAAACCCGCTGCCTTGTCCCGATCGGCCAACGTCGCTCGTAAGCGGCGACGTGATCTTCCTTCCAGGGGATGATGCCCTCGGTCTTTGCGCGACCGCGGATCCTGACGCCTGACGTCGGATCGGCCTTGATCATCTTCGCCTTGACCGCCCAGCGAAACAGGCCGCGCATCGCATCGAGGAAATGCCGCGCCTGCGACGGCGTACTCGAACGTCGGTCCCTGCCGCCCTCGATTGTGGAGTTCGTGATCCGAGAGAACGCCTGGTCGCCGGCCGAGCTCAGCACCTGCCGAAAGATATTCTCGCGCTGCCGCCGCGTCGCAAGCGAAAGCCCCTGCCAAGCGGTCGTCTCGCGATAGCGAGCGATCAACCACGCCAGGGTCCCTTCCAGCGGGCCGCCCTGGCGCCGTGGTGCACCGGAAATGGCGGCTTGATATTCGGCGTCAAACTCGGGGGAGCCGAACGCTGCCCTTAGCCGAACCCGTTTGCTGTGGCCTTTGATGCGGAAGTACCACACGACTTGGCCGTGCCGGGTTACTTCCCGTTGCAGATGCGGCGGTCGCGGGCGTGGCATAGTTTCCATCAGAGAACGATTTCCTTGTCCGGTTCAAGACCCGTCGGTGGGGCTGTGGACGGCGACAGCCGGACGATCACCGATTGACCGCCCAATCGCACCTCAACCTCAGACGCGCCCGCCTGCCTCGCCGCGCGGATAACGCGGGCGATGTCGGCTTGAGTGATCTGGGCAGGGCGGCGGGGCATCGAACAGCGTGTGCCTCTTCTTATGAACCGGTCGCCGGCCGACGACCGGTTTCTCGCGATTGTCCAGGACGCCTAATACGATTTCAGATGTCCTCGGCCGATGACATCTGCGAAGCCTTCCCGAGCTGCCGCGCCCTTCGTGCGACGGCCTCATCGCGCGAACGATCTTGCTGCTCGAGATATTCCGCGCATGAGCGGATCGCATCCTCGGCGGAAACCGAGATCGAGCGCACCGCGCGCGCAACAAACAAATCTTCGGCGTGACCGTAGTTTTCGACAGCGTCACCGCCTTCGTCGCGCCAATGGCCATCCTCCGCCACCTGGTGGCCGGCCCAAATGCGGCTGCAGAGCTCCCGAGGGCGGGGCGCAGTAAGGAAATTATTGGGCCCTGGCCGCAAGACGGAGGCCGTGTACGCGAAGCAGGGCACCCCCGCCTCGTAAGCTAGCCCGATCTGAAACGCTATGCCGGGGCTCATGTGGGGTCCGCGAAATGGCGAAATCTCGGCGATGACGGCGGCCGAGCTCCGAATGGCTTCGCGGGTGGCGACGAAGATCATCTGCGATGACAGCGTGTCTCGATCATCGCCGGCCCACAGCGGCCTCAGATTGAATTTCTCGCAGATCTGCTTCAGCCCGGCACCGATGAGGATTTCATCGCGTCCGTAGACCTCGAGCGCCGTCAGATAAACAGTCTTCGTTCGCAAAAGCCGCATGACGTCATATCCCCCGATTCAATTCCGCCTTAGCCGTGTCCAGTAATCATCGATGCTGCGTTCGGCGCGATCGATCGTCGCCGGCGGTGCATCGTCTTGAAGCCCCAACAGAGTACTGTCCTCGGCCGGGGCAGTTCTTCCCCCGCCGGCATCGCGTCGGAAGAAATGTCGTCGGCCGACGACATTTCTTTTTGGTACGCCCCCGGAGCAGCGACAACCCGCGATAGCGGATTGAACAGATCCGGCGTTCGAAGGTCAGGCGGCACATTGCGTTCTGCGGCCCGCGCGGCCCAATCCGCGGGACTGAGGCTCACGAAGTAGGCGTTGGCGAGCGCCATGCCACCAATCCTACAATCGAGGAAATGGTTCTCGCGCGTGTTGCGCAGCTTCCACACCTTGCGCGACCTGCCGCGGTAGATTTCGTCCTCGAGATATTCCGATGTGATCTGCCTGAAGTAGTTCTCGTCGAGGAAGCGACCGAAGTGGCAATAGCCTGGCGGATAGATCAGCGCCGAACCGTGCACGATCGGCTGCAGCGCAACGAACGTGTAGAATTTCGATTTCAGCGGCCAGGTGCCGATCGCGCGCAGCTTAGCGCCGCCTCGCATCTTGCGGCCGCGGTAATCGACGTCCTGGTCGGTCGCGGTGCCGAGCGGCACCTTCGCCCAGCCGTCGACGCCTTTTGTTGCCCATGCCCCCGGATGCCGGCGCGTCCATTCGTAGACGACGTCAGTGCGATAGCCGGAATCGATGCCGATATTGTCGAGCGGCCAGGCGCTGCCGTAGGCGTCCGGCCAGCGGCGCTGATAGAGCTCGGTTAAGCGAGCGAACGCGCCGTCGTCCACCTCGGTCGTCGCGCCGTCAAGATAGTCGGCGAAAATCGTCCAGCTCTGCTGATCCGGCGCCCAGGCGACGACCTCGACATAGATGCCGCGCATCTGCACGTCGGCGAATGCTGTGACGAGCAGCGCGCCTGGCGGGATCGTCTCGGCTTTGTAGTCCTCGCGCCGCTGCATCAGCAGCTCGTGATCCGGCGCGTCGCCGGTCACATCGAACGGCAGGCCGAGCGTCAGGTTCCAAAATGCCTTGAGCTTCGTCGGATCGTCGCCGGCGGCGACGTATTCCTTCGCGATCGCGTCCCAGGACGAGAACGGCGCGGAGATTTCGTCGAAGTGATACGTCGGGATATTTGCCTGGACCGGCGCGGTCGCCTGCCAGCGGCCGGTCCGATAGATCGCGAGCTTTTGCCATCCCTCGATGATGCCGCCGCAGCATTGCGCGACGTAGTAGGCGCGGTGCGGAAATTCCTTGTTGAACTTCAGCCCCCACGTCGCCGCGATCATAAGGCGCATTCCATCCCAGCACGATCCGGCTGCTGCAATGTGGGCATTCGACGTGCCAACGACGCTTGTCGCCGCGCTCAGAATTTCTCATCGATTTTCGAGGCGCCTTGACCGTCGGCGTCGAGATGTAGGCGCGTTTCCAGGTGCCAGATGCGACGAATGATTTTTGGCCGGCGCGACCAGCTGAGTGGATCGCCTTGACCTTCTAAATCGTCGTCGTATTCGTCGACCTCATCGCAGAAAACCTTCTTGACCGTGAGCATGCGTAACTGCGAAGGCGACGACGCCAGCAAAAGATTCAACGCGCCGCGCGGAAATCGCTTCTCGTTGGTGGTCGATCCGCGTGATGACCGCGAGGTCTGCGGGTAGACTTTGCCGCCGCGACCGTTTCTGCCGCCGAGCGGCTCTGTCATCTCGATCAGGCGATTGAGTTTGGTCGAGTTGAATTTGATCAGCGCGGCTTCGGTCGGCTGCACGACGGCCATGTCGCACGGGTCACGATCGATCGAATGACCGATCGCGCAGAGCAGCATCGTGGTGAAGGCGGTCTGCCCGATTTCATGACCGCGAGCTCGTTGACCGGCGAATCCGGGCCCGAGCATGTCGAGCGGCTCGACGATGTGCGGCGTGCGCGCCAGGTCAATTTTCTGGCCGGCATATTCGCCATCTGGCAGCACCACGTGATCGGCGGCCCATTGTGAGGGCGCGATCGACGGCGCCGGCTGCAGCAGCGTGGCAAGCGTGCCGGCGACGATGGTGAGCAGCGAATGGGGAAGCGCGATTTTCATGATCGCTGCTCATCGGGCATTTCAAGATCGATCTCGACCCCGGCGCCGTCTTGCGCCCTGCTCTCCGTCTCGAGCATGCGCAGTGCCTGCACGATCGCGGTGAGGAGCTTAAACCCTGCGTCCTTCAGAGCGATGCGGACGCCGGCGGTGCCATCCTTTGCGCCGGCGGCAGCGATCTCGTCGGCTTGCAGCATCAGGGCTTCGATGCCGCCGCGACACACTTCGGAGATCTGTTCGACGACGCGCTTGACGTCGGCGACAGCGACGAGCTGCCGAGAGCGCTCGCCGTATTCCAGCTGCTTTAATCCCGCCTCGTACTGCATCTTGCGCCGCTGGGCATCAGTGAAGCGCATGTCGCCGGCGGGCAGGGGAGCGTCTGCGCCGGCGGCTTCCAGAGCTCGGGTCTCGGCGCTTTCTGTCGAGCAAAGTCCGTCGTCTCTCCCACCAGGCGATCGTATTCCGCGACGGGCACAAGCTTTGTGCCGTGAGGACCTGGCCGGGTCGCCAACAGTCCGTCTTGCTCAAGCCGCGTCACCTTTTCCCAGATGGTCTGCCGCGTCACGCCCTTCATTTCGGCGAGCTCTGTCTGCGACAGCCAGAGTTCCGTATCCGGCGACGGTGCGCTGTTGCTTATCTTGTTGCTGTCGTCGGTCATGGGCTTTGTCAGGTCAGTTTTTAGGTTCAAATCAGGTTTGTTAGGTCAGTTTTAGGAAGCTTCAGCTAGCGCTTTTTCGGGCGCGGCGCGGCCGCTCGAGGCCGTCGCCAAAGTAAGGACCCGCCCGGCCCATCCTGCCGGTGCGCGGCCACCGAGGATCGCACTGATCTCGACCCCCTCCACACGGGCGGGAAGTTCGGCGGAGACGACGTTCTCGAACGCGTCTCTTTGGTCTGGTCTTTCACCATCTCGTTCGGGATCGCCGGTCCGGACCTGGGATAGCGTGAACGGCCAGGTCTTCGAACGGACGAGCTCGTCGCGTCGGCACGATGAACGTGCGCGGAAACACCCGCCCATCTTTCCCCAAAAAGCCAAATCGACAGCACGGGTCTCGATGCCCTAGCGCGCCCCTCCGATGGAGGGTCCCCTTGTCTCCCGTTTTTTGCTCGCCGCTTTCGGGAGGGCCACGGAGCACGACGCCTCGCAGCGTCTGACGCGACCGCGACGGATATCGTCAGTTCGCTCATTTCGTCACCTTCGTTTCGATCGGTTTCCGCAAACGTTTCGTAATCCGTGGAGAACTGACCCGGACGGGAAAACGCTTCGCGGCGGCACAAGCGTCCAATGCTGCCGCAATCACTCGTTCGCCGAACTCGGTGCCGATCGCTGGCTCCGACTCTTGTCGGGCGTGAGGTGCATGTAAGCGTGCGCGGGAGCCGTTGAGATCAGCCAATCGTGGAACCTCGGCCACCGGGAAATGATCGAGCTGCTGCAGCCTGCGTCGCATGGGACCGCGATCGAGCTGTTCAGCTATCGCGACGGCTTGCTCCGCGAGCCGA
The DNA here is from genome assembly GCA_963759705.1 of uncultured Alphaproteobacteria bacterium. GTDB lineage: Bacteria > Pseudomonadota > Alphaproteobacteria > Rhizobiales > Xanthobacteraceae > BOG-931. The sequence goes on along the minus strand of CAVXAK010000013.1, from coordinate 1,217,046 downwards.
AGCGTGCGCAGCCCCTCCATCTGAAGACAGCCCGCGAGGAAATGTGCCGTATTTAAGCCGGGCTCATTTGGGCTTGTGTGTCCGCGTCCCGGGGCCGTCCCCGTCGATGCCTGGCGCCGCCGCGCCTCGAGCTTCACAAGAGGACGAAGCGCTCGAGCGACCGAAACCCGTTGCGTCGCGAGAATGATACTGAACGTCTTGCGAGGTACTCGCCCGAGACCGAAAGGCCGCATCGAACGAACGCTTCGTAGTCCATTGGCAAGTCGTCACGCCCTTCGGCTTGTCGCTTCATCGCGATACTCCGGAACCGATAGCGGCCGACATCAGCTCGGCGATGAGCTTTTCTCCGAACTCCGTTCCGTTTCGCCGCCGGCGGCGAGGCTTCCTTGGTCCGCAAACCGCTCCGGAATTCTTTGAAAGAACGAAACGCCGGACCGACGCGATGCGTCGTGTCCATCTCCCGGACCGACGAAGGCGCGCAGTGAGGAGCTCCGCGGATTACATTCCGCCGCTTCGATAACCGCTTCGGCTTGCGCAAGCGTACGCGGCGCCAAGCCAGTACAGCAGGCCACAAATTCACGCACTTTCAGTCCCAGACTTACGCCGAGCTGGCAACGTTTAGATAACCCTCCTTGCACCTGGCGCCGCCAGCATTCCCGCTCGACGTGAGGCCGCAGCGCCCGTGCGATCGACACCGACTGCGAAATCGTGAAGGGCGGAGCATGTAGCCGATCAAAGAAATCCGCGATTGCAGCAAAGCCGCGCTCGACGGCAAATGCGTCAGCTGCGATCGCCGGCTCTTGCTTTCTTCGAACCGAATTTTTCGCGTTCATTACAGCGTTTCCGTCCTGGTATAGGTCGCCATAGCTATCAATCAAAAAAACAAACCTATGCCGCTATATTTACCCTTGAATTACTTGGCCCTGCATAGGTCGCCATAGCTGTCATAGGTTTTGCCGCTCGAAGAACTTTTTGATATTCGCCGCCATCCAAAATCCGACGCGCATCCGGGCACACAACACGCGCGCGAGGCGAAAAGGTATGGCGACCCCTGTAGCTATGACAAACCATTGATTTGTTTGCTCCATTTGCGTCATACCTCGCGCAAGAGTTATGGCGAGCTTTTCAATTTTCACAGCTCAACTTCGTCATTACCCCCGAATTCGCGCTCCGAATCGACAGGACTGTCATCCATCGGCGGCCACGTGACTTGCTGTTTGACCGCCTTTTCAAACTTCTCTCTCGCCTCACCAAGCGACGGCATCTCGTAGCAACGCACCCGTCTAATCGTGAAGCCGTGTGCATCAGGGATCTCCGCTTCTCGTCTCACGCGCCGCAGTCCCGGCATAAGCTTACCGAGAGTGAAGCCAAAGACGGCCTCCTCCGTTTGCGACGGACGCCGATTTTTTCGGCGGCGGCGACATAGTCATCAAACAAGACGGAGATTGGAACGAGCTCTAACCACTTAGCATCACGCCGAGTTGTTGTTCCCTCGCACAATCGGCCGTACCACCAGCTTTCGACGGAATTCAGCGATCTGATTTTCTGCTCGAGGAGTGCATCGGTGCGCGGAGCATTACGCAAATCGACGCTGTTCAAATCGAAGGCGAGAAGATCGGCGAGCAAATGCGCGAGGCCGCCGGCGGCTATTTCGGCGGTCATCTCGGCAAAATATTGCTGGTTTTGAGCGCATCGAGGATCAACATCGAACACGGCGAAGCGGCGCTCATCTTTTCCCGCAGGCACCACCCAGTCGTCATTCGAGGTCATGATAAGGCGCACGTAATTGTCGAAGCGAACCGCATCGACGCCCTTGACTTCGATGAATTGAATTGACGACGTGATCAGACCCTTGAGCCGACCCTCAGCCGCCTTATCACCGGCCCACACTGCCTCATCGGCCTGGAGGATGAGACAGCCAGCCATGTAGGAGTTGAATTGGCCGGTGACATAACGCGAAGTGTCAGCCAGGAACCAATGCCGCGGGAAAAGGGACCCGATGATCTCTCCGACCTTGGTCTTACCAAAGCCCTGGCCACCGCGCAGCACGAGCGCAATGCCGAGCCTCTCACGCGGTCGTTGAACGATATGCGCGAAGAAGGCGAAGAGCCATCGAAATAGCTTGTCATCACCGCGGCAGACATTAACCAGCAAGTGATCGCGGAACGTCTTGTATCGAGTTGAATCCGGCACAGGCGCCGGCGGCACGGCAAAACCGGACCACAGATTAAAATAGCCAGGTGTGCCCGGCACGTTCTGAGGATCGGGAAAGAACTCAATCCCTTGGTATTGTCGGCGGTTCGGTGCGTCGAGCCAAGCATTTGCCCAAGTCAACCGTTTTATCTTGCCGTCGTGTGCCCGCACCTCCGTAAAGCGATTACGAAGCCACGTCTTGAAGCCGTCGAGGCCGAGCATGCGGACCTGGTCTTCAGACCGCCTAGCATCGGGCTGCTCGCGAAGAACGATGGTGTCGCCGCCGTACATCACAACGGCAAATTCCTTGTTGAGGCCATCGACGCTAAAGCCGTGCGACCGAGGGCCCTCGCCGCCATCGTCGCCCGGTGTAGGCGGCTTCCCGCCGGCGCCATTGCTCTCAGAGGAAGGCACGGCGGTCGCAGGAACGCTCTGGACGTGTTCGCCGCCGCTGCCTGGCGCTTCGGCACCGGCGGCAGATTTCGCTCGCCGGCGCCTTCGGGAAGGCTCCGCCGCGATCGAATCCGCGACCAAGAAGGGCGGCAGGGGCCGCGCCTGGTCGTATAGCTCCACGATGCAGCGATCGAGCCCCTGACAAAGCATGTCGTTGAAGTCCGCGCCGGCTGTCGACCAGGCAACGCGCACCTGGCGCTGGATCTCCATTGCAGGACGGTCTGTTTCATCGGGTGCCACCTTCTCATCCCGCTGCCAGTCCGGCGTGCCGTTGCATCGCCGGCGAAAAGCGAAGGGTCGCCCGCCTGAGTGCACACTCCGTCTCGAACCGATCAGAGTCGCCATCACCGAGAAGAACGATGTCAGAGATGTTTTCCGGCACTACGATCCCTGGCGCGGCTAAATCCGGCTGCGGCCCAGGCACTTTGCGCGGCCGTCCGCGCGCATCCTTCAGCGTTGGATGAGGAATGCTCTCGATCGCCTTGCCGCCAAAGTTTCCGAGATCAACCGCACACCAGAACGACGTGTAAGTGAGATCGCGGCCGGCGCGATACAGCGCCAACCAGACCGACAGCACGGTCTCGATCCCTTCGCCGATACAGAGGGTCCCCTTGTCTCCCATTTTTTGCTCGCCGTTTTCGGGTGGGCCAGGGAGGGGGCGTCGACCAGGCGGATGACATTGCCGGCTTTCAAGCCGCGCACCTTTTTCGACGGCAACAGTTCGCCGCTCTCGGGATCCTTGATCAGCGCCTTGCCGTTTGGCCGCGTCAGGTCAAACCAGGTCATATGCAACGCGCGAAACGTGCCAGCGGCGTTGACGATCGGCGCCAGCATGCAGGGGCCGCGATGAATGACCTCGGCGTCCTTTGCACCCGAAGCGTAATACGGCATGTCCTCGATGCAGCGCAGCTTCAGGCCGTCCGGCAATGGATCGATGCCGCGGGCTTTCAGATAAAGTTCGGCCTGCGAGCCAATCAGCGGTGCGCCCCGTTTCCAGATCTCATAAGTCCTCTCACGCTCGCGCTCGCGGAAAACACTGTTATCGCGTTCGGCTCTTTCGCGTCTCGCCGCTTGTTCGCGCTCGAACTCGGCGGCACGTTTCGGATCTGGCTCGGAGATCCCACCGAGCAGCTCGACGGCGCGCACGAAATCGACGTCCTCGCGCTTCATGATGAGCTTGATGACGTCGCCGCCCGTTTGACAGACGGCGCAGACAAAGCCTTCAGCGTCGCATTCGAATGACGTGGAATCGCGTGCCCTAGGGTCCGGGGAATGCAACGGACACGGGCCAATCATTTTGCGGCCGTGCCGGCGCAGTTCCACATACCGACCAGCGACCTGGTCGACCGGATTGCGCAGCTTTAATTCGGTGAGCGCGGCTTCGGAGATCATAAGAGACCCAACTCGTGGCAAAGCCGCAGCTCACGCTGAAACCTCTCGACAAACAGGTCTTCGGTAAAACTCTGCAACCGCTCTTCGAAGGCTATTCCGACCTTTTTGACGATGTCGGATAAGATAGCGTCCGCTTGTTCTTTGGTTAGCGAGACTGGGAAATTAGCTTCCAATGGTGTGCGGAAGTCGATCTTGAGAAGTTCGTAGAAGGACTTTAGTTGTTCGGTAATCCTCGATCGAACCGCGACGGAAGCTCCACTTTCGGAGAGCGCTTTCTCCATCTTGCGCGAAATTGTCGTCCAATCGCGCACCGGCTTTACAGGAAAAATAACGACATCTCCCATGACTGCGTTCCTTAAGGGTTCGGCCCCGCCTCCGGCATCGACATGCCGGTTGAGCCAGAGGTGCCAACGCCTCCATTGACGAGGTTGAGCGCCCCTGTCACGGCCGTTACGATTCGCTGCAAGAAGCTGTCGGAAGGCTCGACGGTTATATTGACGTCCGCCTTACCATCGACCTTTGCCACGACGGGCGCCGCGCCCACCGCAGAGGGCATCCCGGTGGAAGATTCCAGGCCCGGCCAGGCGGTATAGGATCGGCCGTATTGGTCTACATCCAGAGCCGAAGCGCCCTCCGGCCGGTGCGGCCCCGCTGCAATGAGCCCAGAGGCGATGATGCCAGGGCCAAGGGCTTCTAATGCGCCAACACCAAGGGCGCCAGCACCGGGGATGCCAAAAAGACGCATTCCGCCGGCGGCGGTCTCAGCAACAGTGAGCGCGCCAAGCCCTGCACCGCCGACATTGATGTCTCCCACTGCGGCATTGCTCTTGCTGAGACTATCCAGCCATTTCGCCGTCGCATTCTCCGTGGCCGTCCAGGCCGGCGCCATGCCTTCGCCGCTGCGCGCCAAAAAGGCCTCTTTCGCCGCCGCTAACCTGCGGTCGGCGCCGCCAATCCCCTCTTCCTGCTTTTCCGCGACTTTCGCGGTGATCCCTCCGGCACATTTTCGAACTGCTTTTTAAGCTGCTCGTATTCTACTTGATCGCGCAGGAATGGCAGCGAGCGCGCGGCCCGCAACGTACCAAACAGCGCCGTAAGCTGCTCCAAGGTCGGATGCGCGGCGACCATGGCTTCGACCAATCCTTCGGTGTCGACCTTGCTGACGTTCTCGGCATAATATTTCTGCACATCCTCCGTCAGTGTTTTGATGGCCGAAGATTTGATCTTGCCTTTCTTGTCGCGCAGCCTGCCGTAAGCAGCCGCTACCACGACCTTGGTAAACTCCTCCTCATTGCCCATGACCTTCGGATCAGCGAAAATCTTGGCCCAACTGCCAGGCTGAATTTCTTTGATCTTCAGGCCTTGGCGTTTCATGAACGCCTGGAACGATTCCGGCGAAAGACCCCCTTCGGTGACGAATTTGCGGTAATCGATGCCCATACTGGCCAGAGCTTCGATGCCTTGCTGGCCTGGCGCCGCCAGCTTGGTGGTCAGCAAACGGATCGTTGTGCCGGCGGCATCGCCCTCGACGCCGGTGCTCGACATCAATTTAATCATCGCCATAATACTGGCCGGCGATAATCCGACAGCCGTCGCCGCAACGCCGCCCTGCGCCATAGCGCCGGCAATAAACTCTTCTTTCATGCCACTGATCAGATGGAGCTTCGTTTCCAGATCCGTCAGATGTTGCAAGGCGGCCGGACTGGCCTGACCGACTTGCTTCAAGGCCTCGCCGGTTTCCACCAGGTGTTTGGCGACCTGGGCGAGATCGGTCGCATCCATGGCGACCGCAAAATCCTTGGCCTGATCGATGATCGGCGCCACCCGCTCGAGCGCGACGCCGCTTTGCTCGACCGCTAATTGCGCCTTGGCAATTTCAAGATCGCTGAAGCGGGTTGCGCCGCGACCGAGACGCTCTTGTTGTTCGAGCAGCGCCGGCGGCGTTTCTGCTGTGCCGGCGGCTGCAGCCTGCATACGGCGAATATCGTCGAGCTTGGCAAAAGCAACCTCGCTCTCGCGGCCCAGCTGAACGATCTTATGCAGGATATAGCCGCTCGCGAGCGTCTTGGTGATCTGTGACAATATGCCGTCGACACGGTCGGCTGCCGTGGCCACATTGTTCATTGCGGCAACGCCGGCGCCGCCAAACTTGGCCGCGGCACTTCCGCCTGCGTTCAGCGCCCCTTGTAATTTGTCAAACTTGCCAGCAACATTGTCAAAGACCCGCCCAGTATTATCGACTCCGATGATGCGAAGTTCGGCTTCCAGCACTTTCGTCGTCATGGGAATTTCACCTTCTCAGTAGGCCGCGCGCCACGGCCAGATTGATCCAAAACTCTATTTCGCTGAAGCTCAGCGCCCCGAAGCTGCCTGCGTCTAGGATTTTGAGATCGAAGACGAGGAGTTCGCAGTAGCGACGGTAAGCTCCCGGCGCGCGACCAGAAAAAAATCCAGTACGGCTTCCTTTACCGCCATCATATCGCGCAGCGACATTAGCGACATGGCCAGCAATGGGTCGGGCTCGACGATGCAGTGTTCGATGTAATTCTTGATTGCGATATCGTTCTCGGCACTGACCGTCACCTTGGCGTCGGTACGCGCATAGACGAATGGATCTCCGAATTGAGCATATTCGCGGCCGAACGGTTCGCGCACCACGGCCTTGGTGACCTTGCCACCATGGCCATCGAAGGGATCCTTCAGCTCGACGGTAACGGTTTTTGGCATCGCTCATTTTTCCTTTCGGTTGCGATTTGTTGCTCAATTGTCGGCACGCGCAGCGGACATTTGCTTGCCCCTCTTTAGTGCCGAGAAATCCCCGTCGGGCGAACGGAGAGGAGAGTCCCCATTCGCCCGACGATTGGCGCGCGCCCATGGAAGAAGACGCACGCCCGGCGAAGCGGAAAGCAGAGCGCGGCTCTCTCGGACCACGCCCTGTGACCGCTTCGCTTTTTGGGTTCATGTCGCCTGCGCCACGCCTGCCGCGGTGAGAACGAAAGCCGGCTCGAACAAATCTCGCCCTGCCGGCCGGAACCATCCTTGAGAAACCGCATAGTACGCGCCGCTCATGACGTCCTCCGGCTCGAAGGTGTTGCCACCGACAGTGCCGACGAAGGCGCTGACGAGCGCGCGCACGGGCAATACTGGGCCGCCGGCGGCACCACCTTGAGCAACCGCCGCGTTGACGGCCTGTTGCCCCGACGCCGCCGTCGTCGGCGCCGTACCGCCGCCCTCCGTCCATCCGGCTTGCTCGAGCACGTACATCTGGCAATCGCCCGACACGCCGTAGGAATTTCCGACCGACAACCATCCCTTGAGTCACCGCATACGCGAGCCCAGCAACGAGATCGCTGATGGCGTAACCGGCCTGCAGGAACGCGGCCTGCAGCGCCCCGGGAAATCCGGCGATGCTGATTGGATTGCCGGTGACCGCGACCGGGATCGAACGGCCCGGCCGCATGCCTTCAGCGACCGCAAGTGTCACGATTTCCGTTGCCGATTGTGCCGACGTAAAGCTCATTGCTCATCTCCTTGATTTGAGGGTTGCACTCATCCTGGCGCTACCGGCGCGGCAGGCGCGGCACGTTGTTGGCGTCGATCCAAATTCCCGCCGGTGCAAAGGTGCCCGGCACCCGCAGCGCTTCGTCGCCTGGCGCGAACGGTGGAATTTCCAAGACTTGCGCGTATGGCGTAGGCGAGACGGTGATGACGCGGTCCGCCCGCGTGATCTCGCTGTTCCGCATCAGGTGTTCAGAAAGCGGCAGCGGCGCCAGGCCGAATGCGGCACGCTTTTCATTGAAGGCACGGAGCTGTTGATCATGCGCGGTGAACTCGGATGTTGAAGTTCGACCAGGTCTTTCGCGTGGCCACGAATTTTCCCTGGAATTGTTCGGACGATCTCCTCGGTGCGCTTGATCATCTCCGCCGTTTCGCGGTCGATCTGCTCCCGCGCGGCGGCCTTCTGAGCTTCGGCGCGCGCAGCTGCAAGTCGATCGTAATTGCCCTTCGCGATACGCAGATCGCGAAGCGTCTCAGCTATTTCACTCTCGATCTGGGCCTGCGTTTCCCGAGTATCGCCGGGCTCCGGATGATCGAGCCGACGCTGCAATTGATCCAGCTTAGTGCTCAAGCCATCGACGCGAGCCTTCGTCGTGATTTCGTCGCGGATCAAATCATCAAGCGACGGAGTGACTGCCGCAGCCTTTTTCAGAAGATTGCTCACATTCCTGGTCCTTAATTAATCGCAGCATGGCGGACAAATTCGCGTGGGCCTTCGCTCAGTCCCGATGCCCGGACACTGCGGCCTCGATCGCCGCAAGACCGCGCTTCCGCGCTCGCCCAGGCATATCCGCCGCCGAGAAATCGCTGCGCTTCGGTCTATGAAAAACAACCTGGCCTGCGTCGACGCCGCGCGTTCCCGCTGCCGCCACCATCGCGCGCACACGTTCAATCGCTTTCGCTGAACGCTTGACGCCCATCTGTCGGATCAAGGCTCGCGCTGTGGATTTGGCAAACCTCAGATCTGCGCCGTCAGACGCGCACTCGCGAAATTCCCGCAGCACCGCTGCTGCGGAAGCGTCCAAATTCGCAACCGGCTTGCTATAACCCTGGCGCACTATCTCGCCGGCAACGGCCTGAGTAAGACCGCCAGCAGCACCCCTCGAAAATGTCGTCATCGTTACCCTCCTCGCGGCCGAAGCCCATTCAGTTCGGGCGAATCAATGCGAGGAAAGGCTTAATCCGATCTTGCACGCACCAGGAGCAAATCCAATTTGCTCCTGGCCCTAAGCAATTGAAAACACTATGCTCCTCATGCTCCAAAAAGTCTTTGAATGTGCCGCTTGGCTGCGTGAAAGACATAGTCAGGCGCAACGTTGCCTTGGGCGAAGCTCTCCGGCTTGTGGGATTGCCACCACCAGTCTGCCAGCTGCGAAGCAAGCGTCTTTTGGAAAATCCTGGGGTTCTCTCGCTTCAAACGGCGCATCTCATCATCGTACTCAGAAAAGCCGCTGTACTTTGAGTCACCCCGAGGCTGAGATACATCCTCGTTTCCTTCACCAGGCGCAAAAGCGTGCATGGCCGTTTCGATCACTTTTGAGTTTTCACGTAGGGCATGCGCAATCAGTGACACAGATTTTTCGACGCCGACTCGCTCGACACAGTGGCGCGCGAGGGCTTTGCTCAAACGCACTTCTTTGGAGTCTTCGGCGCGGGCTGCCAGCACAAGCAGAGCCTCGACTTTCGGATTAGATTTCAGAAAGTGCTCGGTTATTGGATCAAGAGTGTTTGTTTTATCTGACATCTGGCGTGCCTCCGCATCAGGCGTCCGCACCTTGGGGAAGTCGCCGGGCTCAATCGATGATGCGGCATCGACGTTCGGGCTGCAGACCCTGAGCCCGGCGATTCGGATTCTACGCGCACGCCGATCGGTGGGAGAAACACAAAATACCTGGTGTCCACTGCAAACCCGGGCCCGCCGCCTTGCAAAAAAAGCACGCGGCCTCGCCCGGGACCGCGTGCCATTTCGTTAGAGCCTGGCGCCTTAGTGACGCGTGGAGATGTCCTCTAGTGCATCCCATGCGGCATCCCTGTTTTTCTCTTTCGACATTTCCGCGATCACATCACCCATCGGCGGCGCAGGCATGCTAGCAAGCGCACAGACTGCGCACTCGATTGTCCATTCGAGGACGTCTTCCCATTCGTCCCGATGGACGAGCTCATTGATGCTCTCGTTCTCGCGGCAATAGCCAAGCAGAGCAGCTAGACCATGTGCGGTTGTCGGCACTGTCCAGACCAAATCCCACATGCGATCGCGCTCGAGGGCTGCGTCAGATATCGCAGAGCGATGCGCCTCGATCGCAGCGAAGATCGGGTCGGATTGAGCCGACGCACTCTGCGCGCGCAGAGAGGCCGCTGCGCGAGCAGCGATCATTGCCCCAGCATCTCCGCAAAATATCCAATCGAGCGACAGTCCGTGATGGCTGAGGAAATCGATGGCGGCAGCTTCTTCCGCGTCGTCTTCGTCTTCCCTTAGCGCGGGCGTCTCCGTGCGCTCGAAGTAACGAAGAGCACGCGCTGCGCCAGCCTCGTTCAAGGTCCATCCCTCGCAGACGTGACACGTACGCAGGATCTCCATCGCATCGTTAAAGCGCGCAAGGGTCGCGGCGGCCGAACTCGGATCCTCGGGAAGCGGCGAAGCGGCCGCAGGTCCATCGCCGCCGACGCCGATCGGCGCGGCGATTGAGGAAACGGGGACGGCAGCTGATGCCGCAACTCCAGCTGCAGTCGTCAACAGGGCTCGTCGGTTCGGTTTCGTGATCATGACTGACCTCCTGACCGCCCAACCGCCGGCCTGTCCACTACTGAACAGACGCTGGCAATGCGCTCGATCTTATCTGCCCAGCACACGAACTTTTTGGGCGGGTTCGATCTGTTCCACATAGACGCCGCATACAACCTCGCTGCGCGGATGATGCGGAAAGCCGATGATCTCTTTCGACAGCACCTTAACGACGGGCTGCTCGACGTCGCGGAGCCACAAGACGACAAGGTCGCCCGGCTTTGGAAGAGCGTCCTCAACGATCACGATTTGCCCATCAAGGACTTCGAGGCGCGAGGCAGTCCCCGTCGACCGCGAGTCCAAAACATTCATCCGAGACGCCAGGCGGGCGGGGGATGCTCCCCAGCTCAGCATCTCGCTTCGATTTGACGTCGTTGCGCTTACGGCGATTTCTTGGAGTGGTCGGCATAGATCGTCTCCTGGCTGTGTGTGAATGCACCGGCCAGGCGGGAATGCCGCTCAGTTTTTTTGATAAGATTGATTCGGTCATGACGCTTCCGGTGCGCGGTTGCGTTGTGGCAAGTCCCGGCGCCGTGGTTGCACACGGCGTCGGGGCGCACGAATTCATAGCCGAGATCGCGGCGAAGAGGAATCCCCCCAAAAGTGCGCTAGTGGGTCAGTTTGAATAAGGCAGGCCATTTCGGACTTGCAGCCTGTGCCGAACCACGCGTATTCGGTCTGATGGCCGAAACACCTGAAGGCGGCGGCTGCGAGCTTCGTATCAGTGGCGGCTGGCAGCCAATCACCCTAGAGGAGGCTCTTAGATTGCCTCCGTCCCGCATTAAACGGTGCCCCGTATGTCATGGGCAGGTTCGTGCGCACCAAGCTGGTCACAATGGGATGGCCGCTCATTTTGAGCATTTTAAACTTCACCTCGGTTGCTACCTAGAAAGCGATTTTGACGGCAATCCTAGGCCGCACCGCCAAGCGCTCAAATGACCGCCCGCAAACGCCGAGGGACTTCAACGGAATGCCGGGTCTGTTTTTTGCTAGGAATTGCTTCGGTGATGACGCGCCTGGCGTGCGGGTGCGTTGTGACAAGTGGCGGCGGGTCGTGTGATGGCGGCCCGCCGCTGCGCACAATCATCAGCCGAAGAGCAGGCGCAAAATGCCTCAAGTCGGCGGCGAGCGTTCCAGATAAATAGAGGAAGGAAAGCAGTGATACTTGGTGCTCCCGAGGGGACTCGAACCCCTACGGGACCGAAGTCCACCGGGTTCCAGAGGGTCGATAACACCGGCCCTCTGGCAACCCGGGACCGTCTACCATTCCGGCACGGAAGCAAAAGTTATGTGGGGACGAGTGGCGGGTTTTACAATATCGAATGGCCTATTCCGGCCAGTACCCGGCAGGCATCGGAAACGCTGAATCTACCGAAAAAACGGAAGCGGGCCAAAATGTCTCGGAAAGGAAAAATGCGACGGCGGATGATGACGAGCCGCCAACCCCAAAGACCAGAACCGCAACCGACTGCTCAACATAATGAAACAACATCGGCGGTATCCAACGATCATGCGCGCGAAACCCAGCAAGAACAAAGCCGATGGCAGCTTATACGGCCGTACTTTAGGGACCAAACTCTGTCCATTTTCTCGCTCATCGTGTCGGTCTTCGCTGCTATTTACGCATACCAACAAGCTAAAATCGCCCAACAAGCGCTTGTCATCGGACAGCGCGCCTTTGTTCACTTAGAAAATATTGATCATTCCATCGTCGATAATTGGGTGTCTGAATTGGAAACCAACGGCAAGTTGATGGTCTTCAATGCCCCTAGAAACATAGGAAAGATGATCCGATCTAAATTTCTCTTCACCAATGCCGGAAATACGCCGACAAAATCACTCCAAATAATGATCCATTGTGATCTCGTCGGCCCTAGCCGTCAAATAGACGACCCGTTCGACCTTCTAAAATGGAATGACGCGAAGGTCATCCTCCGATCGATCGGAGCTAAACAAACAATTGCCGTCTCAAACGATAGCTGTGACTTCAAAAACAACGACGTTCTCTTGAACGCCCAAATGCGCGTCGTTCGAGTGTTACTTGCTGGTGAACTGACGTACCAAGATTGGGCCGATCCCGGGCCGATCCACCGCACTGAGTTCGGCCACCAGCTTGTCGTCAATGACCCCGGAAGGGGCAACGATTTCACAGGCATGAGCGTGACGACAGAGCCTATCGGTAAGCACAACTGCACTGATTCAGACTGCCCGAAATAGACCAACGGATTGTTGACCTTCATTCCCATCGTTGATCTGAGCAATATTCGGCGTTTGATCCAGAGCACATTGCGTCTTTGACGATCGCTTACGAGGATGCGTTGCGGTCGCTGAGCCGCCGCTTCCCGCCGCCGCTGCGCACAATCATCAGCCGTGATCGCAAGGAACCGAGAAATCGCGCACGGCGTTGACGCTCGGGACGGCGGAGGACTTTGCCCGCCGCGCCTTCGCATGGTGGCTTTCCCGAATCGCCGTGGCGTTTTGCCCGCTTTGACAGCTGCGGTAGCTCGTTTAAGCCACGCGGCATGCCGACATCAGAACACTACCGAAAAAGCGCTCAGGAATGCCGACGCCTCGCCAAAGAGACCGACGATAGGGTTGAACGAGAAACACTGCTGCGGATGGCGGCGCAATGGGATCGCTTGGCCGACCACAAGGCTCGACTCGAGTCAGAAAGAACGTGAGGCCGCGCTGACCCGCGATTGTTGGCCCTTCGTTCCGTTCTTGATCCAGATCAATGATCTGTTTGATTAATTCTCTTTATGGGAAGGGACGCAACGAGAACGCCGAGCCGAAAGACGACTAAGGTCGCCGTCGCCTTGCGCTGCTCAAATAGCGCCATATTCGCTCAAATCGCGCATCGCCCCGGCGCTGCCCCTCAAAAGGAAAAAGCCCCACATACGCCGGGGCTTTTAGACGGGAGTTGAGGGGCTGGGGGCCTAGGGGCGCTCCCGTCCGGCGGATCAAGTGTGCGGCACTCGGTTTGGTTCCACCATCGCGATGACAAGGCCAGCGAGCGCCCTGCCCGGAGGAACTGTGGGGATCGCCCCTTCGTTGCCTCATATGGGACGGGAAGCATCCCCGATATCCAAGCTTCCCGTTCCGGGAAGCTCCGCGCCGTAACCCCCGCGGGGCTTCCTTTTTTGAACTTAGGGGCTATTCGCGGAGCGCTTATCGAGCCACTTCGTAATCATGGAACGAGCCTGCGCCTCTGCCTCTTTGCGCGTGCCGAGAAAGACCCTTCCGTCACTCTCGACGCCGTCAGGATAAATAGCCACATGCCATTGTCCGCGCTCAACCCGGGCTCGTATGGTGTAGCGCATGCCTTTGTATTCCACCGACTGAGCTTGAACCCAAATCGAAGCCTGGACAACGCCCCCGGACACATCAGGCGCGGCCGTCGGACAATGTCTTGGCCAATTCCTCAGCAACCGCGGAGTCAATTTCGCGCACTCGTTCGATGAGCGCGTTCTGCAGATCGAATAGCTTCACGTGCATAGCCCGCACCACGCGCTCAGCGTCGTATTTCTCAAGCGCCGCCACGGTCTCACCCGGCAATTCGTCGAGCTGATCGAATAGGCGATCTATCTCCGCCTTGAGCGCTTTGAACTTTTCAGCATCGGTCAGCACGATGAGGTGATCCCTTTTGTGTCTGGGGATCCCTGGGTGCGTCGACGCCCACCGTCAGAAGTCGAACGTATCAGGACAGTCAGGGCCTCTGGGCACGTTGGGTCCAAATAATCAGGGCGAGCAAGGCAAATCCAAGTAGAAGGGCCAGAAAAATAAGGCCAACCTGCCAAGCTTCGGTATGGCCGGTGAGCCATCCTGCGAAGGATACTCCGCAAGCGAAGCCTAGCGTAGTGACCCCAAAAGCGAAGCCGATGATTGCAATAGTGCGAATGCTCTCAGGGCGAGCCATCAGACAGCACTCCTCCGCGCTCCACGACAGTTCTCGCAGTCTATCGTTTCCCGAATCTTGCGACGTATGCTGCGATCCAATCCGTCGCAATTTCGTGCTGCGCAGCCTGCAGTTCGATCTTTCCAGCGCAGACCTCGTCGTGAAGCGTGCGCTCGAGCCTGTCCTTTGCGGCAGCATTCCAAGGCGTCGTCATATCTGACTGCGGCCACAGATTGCGAGGCCGATTTGAGCCCCCGAGCACCAGCGGTATCAGGTGGTCAATTTCGCAAGAGCACGGCGGCTTGTCGGGATCCAATCCGTACACCTTGTAGACCGCTTTCTTTCGAGCAGAGGGGACGCTCCGATAGGCCTTTGTGTTGAACGAAGGCGCGCAGATCACGTCCTTTGTGAGCACCGGATCGGCCAATCCCGGCGTTATCTGAGGATCGGGAAGGTCGCCAGCAAGCGCGGTCGAGGCGGTGAGCAAAATCACGCACCAAATGACGGCGCCGGTCGCCACAGTCCAACGCCCAGCCTTCCGGAAAACCTCAAAAATCGCTGTCTCGAATGAGTGATGCCCATTGCTCGGGCTGTTGCGCCTTGGCTCGCTTAAGCGCCGCCTCCCATTGATCCCGGTTTGCGTTCTGCCGGGTCGTCATAGCCGTGCCAGACACCTTGAATTTGCCGTGGTGTGGACAATCAAACCCGTCGGCCTCTCCAGTTTTGTCGAGTGCCGCCGCTTCCGTCTTGCATATTGGACAAATAGTCATCCTTCATCATCGGTCGTTGATCGGGAAAACGGCAATGGGTCATTCTGACGCGAGTTCGCCTGAAGTGCGGGACGCGGTGAAAATAATGGTTTTGGTTCAAAGAACCTAAATTACCCGCACCTTACCGCAAGTATTTGGTAACGCTTATGAATGCAAAAACTACCTCCCCCACCACTGTTCTTCCGGTCTTCTCGCGCTTGAGCGTAGCCTAGGGGAGCGATGTTTGTCGTCGCCACTGCCTACCGCCGGCCGCTCCCTGCCGTCAGAGATGGCCAGCGCCTCAATATCAGTCGCGCATCTGCGTATCGCAAACGATCCTCGCGCCACGGTGAACGGTAAAAGATTCTATTCTGCGATGGTCTGGCGCGGCACCGCCTCGTACGGATCAGCGTGCGCCACCACGTCAGGCCGCAACTTGGTGCCGGGCATGATCTCAAAGCGCGGGTCGAAATCCACCATGGTTGCGGCGAGTTTCTGCAGCACGCTCGCGTCGCCTTGTATTTTGGCCGTGCCGTCCGCAATCTGCACTTCAAGCGTCTTCGCGCGTATCATGGTCTGCTCCAGATCGGAGCGGTTGATCGTGAGCGTCAGGTCTGGTCTTTCGGCCTGGAAGCCCTTGATGTTGGTCAGCGTGGCGTTCTCCAATTCCACGATGAATTTCTCGCCATTGTCCGGCGTGACGAGGTTCATGGTGAACCGCAGACCTTCGGCTTTGCGGCTATCCATTCGAATGCCCAGGAAGTTGAGGAATAATTCGGTCGACATTGCCCGCACGACATCGGGGCTGCTCGAGTCAACGGTTTCCCCCTGAGGAATCCCTGTCCGGAGTTCATAAGCGGCGGCAAGGTAGCTGTTCCTTAAGCCTGGATTTTCCTGCTGATATCCGAGTTGCTCGAAAATGTCCGCGAGCAAGTCCTTGGCGGCTTGGTTCTGAGGTTCAGCCTGCACCAACTTGTTGACGATTTCCTGAGCGTGGAGGTACCGACCCTCATCATGCAGTTGCTGCCCCCGGGCCATTATTTTTTCCGATCCGCCCATCATCTCGACATAGAGCGGCGCAGAATCCTTGGGCGACAGCGGAATAAGCGTCGCCGGGTTGCAATCCCAAAAGCCAAGATAGCGTTGCACGACGCCACGGCTATTATGTTGAGGGGAGCCGTGATAGCCGCGACAAAACCATTTGCTCTGAAGGCTCTTGGGGACCTCGTAGACGTTGTGAATCTCGTTGATCGTCACCCCTTGGTTCGCCAAGTGCAGCACCTGGTTGTTCATGTGGGCATATAGATCGCGCTGACCACGAAGAACTTCCTGTATTCGGTCGTTGCCCCAACGCGGCCAATGGTGTGAGGCGAACATGACTTCAGCCTCTTGGCCAAAACGGTATAGCGCTTCGCTGATGTATTTCGACCAGCCGAGCGGGTCTCGAACCTGCGCGCCGCGCAGTGTGTAGATATTGTGAAGTGTTGAGGTGACGTTCTCGGCCATCCATAGCGCCTTCATGCCTGGGATGTATGTGTTCATCTCCCGAGGCGCTTCGGTGTTCGGCGTGTTCTGAAAGATCATCTTCACGCCGTCGACTTCGAACTCTTCGATGTCCCTCTCCACGTAACGGGTGGGCGCGATCAGACCCGTTGCACCGGCTGATACGCCCTGACCAAGACCTTGACCGGCATAACCATACGGACTCGCAGGCAGCAGCAAGCCGTACTGGAAAAACAAACGCCGGTTCATGGCGTTGCCCGCATAGACGTTCTCTGCGACCGTAAAGTCCATGAAGTCGATAGGAGCAATGATCGGAACCTTCCCAGACCTAACATCTGCCTCGTCGACGATGCCGCGAACGCCGCCCCAATGGTCGCCATGTGTGTGAGAGTAGATCACTGCTGAAACAGGCAGGCCCTGGCCGACGTGTTGCTGGAACAGCTTCCATGCCGCACGCACAACTTCCCTTGTTACCAATGGATCAAAAACGATCCACCCGGTCTTGCCGCGAACGAAGGAAATGTCGGAGAGGTCGAACCCGCGGACCTGATAGATGCCCGGGACAACCTCGTAGAGACCGTAATTGTTATTCAGTCTAGACTGGCGGAGCAGCGAAGGATGAATGCTGTCAAAACCGTCTTGGGAATCCAGGAATTGAAATCGCTCCATGTCCCAAGCAATATGGCCAGAGTCCGCCATGATCTTGAGTTCTGTCATGGGAGCAATAAGCCCTTTCTTTTGCTCCTCAATATCCCTCGTGTCAGCAAAGGGCAGCGTAGCCTTTGCCTGTTTGAGCACATCCAGCGTGAATTTCGATGGCGCTTTGCCCTTGGGATCGAAGTGTCCCTTCAATGGAGCTGATTGAGCGCGGGCGGGGGGCACTTCTAAAACTACGTTTCCGGCCACCGCAAAAGCTGCACTTGCAGCGGGAATGGACTGGATGAACTCGCGGCGTGTTGACATTACAATCCTCGAAGGAGTTGAAGCTACGAACTACCCTTGGCGATTAGTTAGCGGATTTCGAAGGTCTCGAATTGATGCAAGTCAATGTGGTTGAATCACCGCACGGCTCCGCACCGCACACAAAATGTCTGAGTTGAGTCCTTACGACCGACCAAGATGATCGAGGCCGAGTCTTGGCCTTGTCCGCTCGACCCCAAGAGCGGCCGTCGGGTCAGCCAGGGAGCAAATACGATCCTGTTCCTCGGACTAACGTCCACAGCGTCTTCTCATGCAAACTGCCGAGCCTGCCCACGTCCACCATGCTACCGCTTGTGATCAACATTCCACTATCGCTCGATGATCGGAGGAGAACGGTAGCGTTGCTTCTGCGGACATCAGTAAATCTTCTGCTGTACCTTGAAAGCGAAACTTCTGCTGAAGCGCCGTATCCTCGCGATGGACCAAAACCAAACTCATGCGCTGCAGCAAAGGCACATCTTCACTCGATCACCTCGTCGGCGCGGCCGAGCACTGTCGGCGGCACGTCGAGGCCGATCTCCTTTGCGGTCTTGAGGTTGATCCCGACCTGATATTTGGTCGGCGCCTGTACCGGCAGGTCGGCCGGCTTCTCGCCCTTGAGGATGCGATCGACGTAAGCGGCGGCCTGCCGGTACTGGTCGACCAAGTCAGGCCCATAGTAGATCAAACCTCCGTCGGTCACGAAGTATCGTAAGGGATAGACCGCGGGCAGACGATAGCGGTTTGCCAGCGCGATGATCAGTTGGCGATGGGTAAGTGCCAGGTTGCTCGGCGTCACGATCAAACCGCCATTTGGCGCGCCCGCAAAGGCACTGACCCCGCGCTCGATTTCCGCTGACTCGCGCAGACCGACCGGACTTACTTCAACTCCAAGCGATGGGGCAACGGTCTGTGCAGCGCCGAACAGGCCAGTCCCAGAGGGATTGGTCGGGTCTCGAAGCATCGCCACGCGGGTCACACGAGGCGCGACTTCCTTGAGAAGCTCAAGCCATTTCCCGCCGATGCCGAACTCGAACACCGTGAAGCCGGTAGCGTTGCGACCGGGCCGCGCCAAGCTGTCGACGAAACCACCACCGACCGGGTCTGTGACCTGAACGAACACGATAGGCAACGTGGAGGTCAGCTCTTGCAAAGGACCGACCTGCGAGCCGCCGACTGTGAGGATGACGTCCGGGTTGAGAGCAATCAGTTCCGCCGCCGTAAGTCGAATGCGTGCTGCGTCGCCGCCGGTCCGGCGATAGTCGATCTGGACATTGCGTCCCTTCACCCAGCCAAGCTGCGCCAGCGACTGCTCGAATGCTGCGACGTAGGGGACTGCTTCTCGATCGGTCTCTTCCAGGTTCAACTGGACGCCTATACGCTTTACGGCTTGCTGCGCGCGCGCCTCGAACGGTCGCACCAACGCCGCACCACCGAGAATGGCAATGAACTCCCGCCGCCTCATTCGATCACCTCATCGGCACGGCCGAGCAGTGACAGCGGAACCGTAATGCCGAACGCCTTTGCAGTTTTGAGATTGATTATCAGTTCGACCTTCGTGGCTTGCTGAACCGGCAAGTCGGCGGGCCGATCGCCTTTGAGAATGCGACCGGTATAGCTACCAGCTAAGTCGAACGTGTCCGTAAGGCTGGTTCCGTAACTCAGCAGGCCGCCAGCCGCGGCGAACTCGCGAAATTCGTATACCGCGGGCAACGCGTGACGGAGCGCCAGTTCAGCGAGTTGTTGAAAGTGGCTCGTGAACAGCGGATCGGCGCCGAGCACGAGTGCCCCAGCCTTCAGTTCGACCATTCTTGCAAACACTGCATCGAAATCATTGTCAGTGCACGCTTGCAGCACGTTAGATTGCAGCCCGAGCTTACGCGCTGATGCCTGCAATACCTTAGTAGAGGATTGGGCAAGTGCGGGATTGGTCGGATTGACCAGCAGTGCAACGATTGTCGCCGTAGGGACCAACTCGTGCAGTAGCTCCAGCCGTTTCGGCTCGACCTCCGCATTCAACGTCGTTATGCCGGTCACGTTGCCACCCGGTCTGGCAAGACTGGCGACAAGTCCAAGCTCGATCGGGTTGCTCGCTATTTCGAAGACGATCGGGATCTTCGTAGTTGCTGCCTTTGCTGCTAGTGCCGCCGGAGTGCCACCTACCGCAGCAATCACGGTCACTTGGCGACGTACCAGATCGGCCGCCAGTGCAGGCAGTCGATCGTTGTGACCTTCCGCCCAACGATACTCGATTGCTACGTCACGGCCCTCGATGTAGCCCATCTTGCTCAGGCCGCGATGAAAGGCGCGCAAACGGGTCGACCACTGTTCGGGCGATGCGCTGCCAAGGAACCCGACCACCGGCATCGCAGGCTGCTGCGCGCGCGCTGCGAGCGGCCAAATGGCTGGAACGCCACCCACAAGAAATAAGAAATCGCGCCGCCGCATGTGCCGCCCCCGGCCAATGACCACGAAGCGGCGAAGTTAGCACGTAGGCAGCTTTGTGTGGGAGATAAAGCGGAAGGACTATCGCTCGATGTCGGAGGAGAGCGGTGGTGTAGCTTCTGCGGGCATTAGTGAACTTCTGCTATGCCTAAAGCGGACTTCTGCTGAAGCGTGATAGAGTTCTCCATATTGTGGCGGGCCGAATTCTTGGGGTGGCGACAATGGCAATCGGCATCGACAGACGGCAATTCATATCCGTCCTCGGCAGCACGGCGGTCGCATGGCCACTTGCCGCACGCGCGCAACAGCCTCCAATGCCGGTCATAGGGTTTCTGCATGCCCGGGGGCCTGAGGACTCTTCATCGCTGGTGGAAGCGTTCCGGCGTGGCCTTGCCGAAAGCGGCTATATCGAGAGCCAAAACACCGCAGTCGAATACCGTTGGGGACGCGGACAATATGACCAAATTCCGGCTCTGCCCGCCGACTTGGTTCACCGCCCCGTCAGCCTGCTCGTAGCTGGTGCCGAGCCGTCAGCACTCGCAGCCAAGGCCGCAACATCGAACATTCCGATTGTCTTTGTGGTCGGAAATGATCCGATCAAGCTTGGGCTGGTTGCGAGCTATAACTTGCCCGGAGGCAATGCCACCGGCGTGAATATCTTTACCGCTAGTCTCAGCGCAAAGCGCCTTGGGTTGCTGCACGATCTGCTCCCACGCGTCAAAGCAATCGGCATTCTCTTGAACCCCACCTTTCCATTTTCACAGGACCAGCTTGACCAGTTTCAACCGACAGCAAAGACGCTCGGCCTAGCCTTACAAATTTTTCGCGCCAGCAGCCCACCGGAAATCGACGCCGCGTTCGAAGCTATTGCGCGGGAGCACATCGCGGTGCTGTTGGTCGCGGCCGACCCATTTTTCGACACGCGCCGAGAACAGATCGTGGGTCTCGCGGCGCTTCATGCGGTGCCGGCAATGTATCAATTTCGCCAATATTCGGAGGCGGGTGGGCTTATGAGCTATGGCAGCGATCTGCCCGTCGCGTACCGCCTGGCAGGTGTCTACGCCGGACGCATCCTCAAGGGCGCCAAGCCCGCTGATCTTCCCGTTCTGGAGCCGACCAAATTCGAGTTCGTTATCAATCTCAAGACCGCAAGAGCCATCGGCGTCAATATCTCCGACAATCTATTGTCGCTCGCCGATGAGGTGATCGAATAAACCTTTCTCACTGCCGGTAAATGATGGCGACCATCGGGTCGGCCAGCGAGCAAACACGATTAGGTGTTCGCCCTCGGCATGCTGCCGGCTTATTCCTTGCGCACAACGGGGGGCTCTTTCGCCTCTTCGTCGGCCAAGAGCTTCAATATCATCCGACGCTGCGCTTCGTCTGTGGTCGCTGCCAGTTGTTTTCGATAGTGCTCAAGGTTCTGGCGATGAATGAAACTGTCCATGCTGCCCTCCTTTGCCAAGGGGCACGGAACACGCAACATGCGCTCGTATCGCTAAGAAGTCGAGTTAATTACGTGGTACTCTGCCAAGCGGCCTACTCGTCGCTCTTTTCGCACCCTGGCGCATCAAGCGCATCGCAAGGTACCATGCCTTGAACTTAGAAAGTACATGGGGTGGCGGAGTGAAAAGTTCCATTCTACTGACCGGGGCAACGGGCGCCCTCGGTTCAGCTCTTCTACAGCGACTCTCCAAAGAAGGATATGACGTCATCTGCCTTGTCAGGGCGACAAACCGCGGCGCGGCAAGCGAGCGCATTGAAGCGATCATCGGCGACCGCGCAAATGTAAGGACGATCGTCGGCGATGTGACCGAGCCGCGGTGCGGTATCAGTGATGTGGACGCTGAGCTCTTAGCCGGACGCGTCAAGCATATTCTGCATTGCGCCGCCTCGATCAATTTCCAGGACAAAGCTGCGACACAGCTCACCAACATCGCCGGGCTACGGCATGTCTTGGAACTGACAGATATTCTCGCAACATCACACTTGCTTCACGTTTCAACCGCCTATGTTGTGGGCGACGGCACATTCCTACCTGAACGCGGCATTTCGAACGGTGAACAATGGCGTAATGCGTACGAAGAATCGAAGTCTATTGGAGAAACAATGGTTCGCGCCTGGGCGGCCACCCGCCCTGACTGGCGTTTTACAATATTGCGGCCAAGCTCTCTCATCGGAGCGGAAGACGGGACAACATCCACGTTCGATGGCTACTATCGATATCTTGAGCCGATTCATCGAGCGGCCGAAAGCCTGCGGCGGCGTAATCCAAATGCGCTCCCGCCTGACATTACAGTCGGTGAAAGTGGCCTCGTGCGCTTGCCGCTCGCGGTCCTTCTCGCCGATCAACGCATCAATTACATCCCGATAGATTGGGTCGCTGACATGATCGTCGCGGCGATCGATGTGTCGGCACGCAACCAAACGTACAATCTGGTTCATCCCAATCCGCCGCGAAAACACGACTGCTTGTTCTGGTCACTCGCCTATTTGAAAGTCAGTGGCGTATCGGCGTGTGAATCACAGGGGCAAAAGGAGCGGGCCGTCCGGACGCAATCGCCGCTCGTCAATCGGATTCAGCGCCGTGTCGACGCTATTCATGACGCGTTCGCGCCATATTGCCTGACCGATCCGGATTTCGAGATGGAGGGCGCGTCCCGCGATTTTGGGACGAAGTTTCGATTGCCGCCGGCCGTCGATCGCGGCTTTCTGGAACGGACACTGGAATATGCTATTCAAAACAATTGGGGCTCCGATGCTGGGGAGCGCTAATTAAGTCGCTCATTTATGGGAGACACCGGTCGCCCGGCCGGGCTCTTCCTCAAAGCGTGCCCCGATCATTGTCGGGTGCGGCGGCCGTCCGAAATTCTCTTTTCCGGTGAATGGGCAATTTCGCCCGCAGCTTTAGGCAATGTAATTGATTAACTTACTATTCTCAGACTTCTCCGCACCCACGATCCAGTTTCGCGCTCGGCGTTACGACCGGCGAAGGAGTAATTCAGCGAGGGAACGCGGCGGCGGACCGAGAATGCGGCACCATGACAACAGCCCTGGCACAGTGAACGGATGCTTCCAAAATCCGTCACAAGTTTACGCTCAATCGGCCCCTCTGAGCGACGAATAAACCTTATTTTTAGTGTGTTATTTAAACTGATCTTAGACCCTGGCCGGTAGTGTGACGCCAATGCGACGGGAAACAGGGCCCGTCCACGATAAACAAAATAGACTTGGGAAAGGCGTCAACATGAAAGCCGTCGTAAAGGCGGTCGAGCCCGCCGATCGTGAGGCGCGCTTCGACCATATCCGACCGCACTACCTGGAGGCGCTGACCTTGGTCGAGCGTCTGCACCGGCGTCTGCTGGACGTCATCAAGGACGAATTCGACCGCCGCGGCCGCGCCGACATCAATTCGGTACAGGCGCTGCTGCTTTATAATATCGGCGACAAGGAACTGACCGCCGGCGAACTGCGCACGCGCGGCTACTATCTCGGCTCGAACGTCTCCTACAATCTCAAGAAGCTTGTCGAGATGGGGTTCCTCGATCACCAGCGCTCGCGCGTTGATCGCCGCTCGGTCCGCATCAAGCTCACCGAGAAGGGCCGCGAGGTACGGGACACTGTCGACGCGCTCTACCAGAAGCACGTCCGAACGGTTGAGCAGGTTGGCGGCATCAACGCCGACGAGTTCAGCGTCCTGAACAAGGCGCTGCACCGGCTCGAGCGGTTCTGGACCGATCAGATTCTCTATCGCCTGTAACAGGTTGGATAGAACGCCAGAGATTCCGCTGTACTGGCGCAACTCGCAACCCCGGCGTGAATGCCGGGGTCTTTTTGATTCGGTATTGCGTGCGACCTCCCGAGGGCCGCGAGAACTGATGTGAGATTTCTGTAGTCTCGTCGCCGTGCGGTGCCATAGATTGCCGCCGACGCTGGAGCACGGGGAACTCATGAAGCTGCGCCTTGCGCATTACCGCAATCGCTTTTCGATGTTTCGGACCTATTACGCGCTGGGCGCCGGACTTGTGAAAACCGATGGTCTCGCGTTTACCGTGGTGGAGGTACCTGATCCGCCGAGCCGGGAACTCGAAGAAGCGCTGATCCGCGGCGACGTCGATCTTGCCAACATTTATCTGCCGAATTTTCTGGAGCGCCGGCTTGATGGCGCTCCGATCATTGGGCTCTGCACCGAGTGGAAATCGACGCGCAAGGGCAACGGACTGTTCGTGCGGCGCGGCGCGGGAGTCGAGCATCCGAAGCAACTCGAGGGTCGCCGGATCGCGACGCACCAAGGTCGGCACGCCATTCATCAATATCTGCTCAGGAATGCCTACAAGGTCGACACCGGCGGCTTGGAGTGGCGCGCAAGCCCGCAAGAGACCTTGCTCGGATTGCTACGCCGCGGCGAAGCCGACGCCGTCGTACTGCTCGACCAGTTCTTCTTTCACGGCGAGCAGGCCGACGATACGTCGTGCCTCTATACGGACGGCGACGCATGGAAGCTGCTGACCGGATTCGACGAAATGATCAAACACATGGTCGCGGCGAGCGAAACGCTGATCAGGAGCAATCCGATGATCCGCGACTCTCTCCTTCAGGCGCTGCGGGACTCATTCGCTTACAGCGAACGCAATCTGGAGGAGGTCGCCGACGTCTTCATGGCCGCCTATGGCGGCGACCGTGAGGCGCTGATGAATTCAGCCCGATACCCACGCTATACGTTTACGTTCACGGAGCAGGAACGGGCGCTGGCCCAACGGGAGATGGATATGTTCGTCGATGTCGGCCGCTTGCCGAAGAGCGTGCCGGTCGAGACGTTTTTCGTGACGTAGCCTGCCCTCGGCCGGCCGCACGGACGGTATTTCCGTTGCTGCCGTGCTCAGTTAGTGTAAGGGCACTCGCGGTCACAAATTTGCCGGCCGCGCGTTTTAGCTGTGAGCATCGGGGGCGGCGCGGGCGGCGTCGACCGAGCAGGGGCCTTATGCCCCGACTTTGGGCCAGGGGATAGCGTCAGGGATAGCGTGATGACAATCGGCAAGCGCGGACCCGATAGCCGCCGGACAAGCATGATTCGAAAAGGCGTCGATCGGCGCTCCCTTCTTAAGCACCTCGCCGGCGCGGCCGCGATCACGGGCGTCTTTGCCCGCCGGGCCGACGCCGAGGATGCCGCCGTCGATGCGTTGATCGGCGATAACCAGCACGGCCGGTTTGGCCAGGACTTCGACCAGGCCTCCCGCACCATCCATATGCCGAAGGCCTCAGCGCCGACGCTATCCCCGTCAACCGCGGAGACGACCGAGCACGCGATCGTGACCTATGACGGCATCGTGGCGCGCGGCGGCTGGCCGCGCGTGCCCCAAGTGGACGAACTGCGGCTCGGCATCCGTCATCCCAGCGTGGTCGATCTGCGGTCGCGGCTTTCGGTCTCGGGCGATCTCGATGCGAGCGCGGTCGGCAACGATATTTACGATTCCTATGTCGAAGAGGCGGTGCGGCGGTTTCAGGCGCGCCACGGGCTTGCCGTAGACGGCGTCGTGCGTCAGGCGACCCTGCTCGCGATGAACGTTCCGGCGGCGACGCGCCGCGATCAGTTGAAGGTCAATATCACGCGGCTCAAAACGCTGACCACCAATCTCGGCCCCCGCTACGTGGTCGCCAATATCCCGGCGGCTCGCGTCGAGGCGATCGAGAACGATGTCGTGGTGTCGCGCCACACGGCGGTCGCCGGCAAGCCCGACCGGGCGTCGCCCGACATCAACAGCAAAATCGTCGAAATCAATTTCAATCCGTACTGGACGGTGCCGGTATCGATCGTGCGCAAGGACTTGATTCCGAAGATGCAGGATGAGCCGGATTACCTGACCAAGAATCACATCCGCATTCTCGACGCCAAGCATGTCGAACTGCAGCCCTCGCAGATCAACTGGTACTCGGAGGAGGCGACCAATTACACGTTCAAGCAGGATCCGGGCAGTCTCAATTCGCTCGGCTCGATCCGCATCAATTTCCCGAGCGCCTACGGCGTCTACATGCACGATACGCCGCTGAAGAATCTGTTCGGCGACGATTTCCGATTCCACTCCTCCGGCTGCATGCGGGTGCAGAACGTGCGCGAACTGGTCGTGTGGCTCCTCGACGAAACGAAAGGTTGGTCGCGCGACGAAATCGATCGGGTGATCAAATCTGGCGAGCAAAAGAATGCGCGCCTCGTCAAACCGGTGCCGCTTCACTGGGTCTATGTCACTGCGTGGTCGGCGACCGACGGTATCGTGCAGTTCCGCGAAGATATCTATAATCGCGACGGTCTCGGCGGTCCGGCTATCCCGGCGACGACGCAGCTTTAGCGTTTCTCATTCGCGCGCGTCGGCGGGATTTGGAACGGGCTTGCGGCTGTCACCTTGCCTCCTATTGCCAGCGCGACCCGAAACATGCACGATTTTCAAGGGTCGGCTAAACCGGAACTCTCGCATGAGGCCTCCCCACCAGGATCATCCGGCAAAGGCGATTTTGTCGTCGCTGTCCGCGTTTTTTGCCGCCGGCGTCAGGCCTCCAACGCCGCTTGCGAAGGCGATCGTGTTGGTCCTTGTCATCAAGCTGATCGGAATCGCCGGCATTAAAGTCTTTATGTTTCCCGATAGTGCGACGCCGTCCTCGATGCAACGGCCATCGAACGTGTTATCGGCCCATCGACCACGCCGCGCTAGTGGTCCGATTCAAACATTCACATCCCGGTTCGGCAGACTGTCTTGCGAATGTTAGAATCAAAGGACCACTAGCAAATATGAGTGCTAGTGGAGCTTTGGATTTGACATTCGCTTCGCCGATTCGCGGTTCAAATCCGCTCCACTAGCGAGCGAGGATATCGACGATGCTCCATCTCGATCCCGTCAGTCTTGCAAGGCTGCAGTTTGCAACGACGGCTCTCTATCATTTTCTGTTCGTTCCACTGACACTCGGGCTTTCCTTCCTGCTTGCCATCATGGAGAGCACCTACGTGATGACGGGCCGGGAAATCTGGCGCGACACGGCGAGGTTCTGGGGCAAGCTGTTCGGGATCAATTTTGCCATGGGGGTGGCGACCGGCATCACCATGGAATTTCAGTTCGGCACCAACTGGGCCTATTACTCGCACTATGTCGGAGACATATTCGGCGCGCCGCTTGCAATCGAAGGCCTGATGGCGTTCTTCCTCGAATCGACTTTCGTCGGCCTGTACTTCTTCGGTTGGGACCGATTGCCGAAACTCGGCCATCTCGCGGTGACGTGGCTGGTCGCGCTCGGCTCGAACCTCTCGGCGCTGTGGATTCTGATCGCAAACGGCTGGATGCAGCATCCAGTCGGCGCCGTCTTCAACCCGGACACCATGCGCATGGAGCTGACGTCTTTCTGGGATCTGATTTTCAATCCGGTCGCCCAGGCCAAGTTCGTCCATACTGTCGGCGCCGGTTACGTCACGGGCTCGATGTTCGTCGTTTCCATCTCGGCCTACTATTTGCTCTCGGGCCGCCACCAAGCTTTCGCCAAAAGATCGATCATTGTGGCTTCGGCGTTCGGACTGGCGTCCGCGCTATGTGTGGTCGTGCTCGGCGACGAGAGCGGCTACACCGTATCCGAAAACCAAAAAATGAAACTCGCCGCCATCGAGGGCATGTGGAAAACTGAGCCTGCGCCGGCGGGATTCAATCTGTTCGGAATTCCCGATGCCGCACGTCGTACGATCGACTACAACATCAAGATTCCGTGGGTCCTCGGAATCATTGCGACGCGCTCGTTTAACGAACAGATACCGGGGATCGATGATCTCGTGGCGCGCGCGCAAGTGCGAATCCGCAACGGTCTGATCGCCTACGATGCGCTCGAGCGCTTCAAGACCAACCGCAACGACAGCCAAGCGGCGGCGCAGCTTCGTGATCATGCCGCCGATCTGGGATACGCGCTGCTGCTCAAGCGCTATGTCGCCGACCCACGCAAGGCCGACGATGCGACCATCGCTAAAGCAGCCTCAGACACCGTTCCCAACATCGGCACCTTGTTCTGGAGCTTCCGGATCATGGTGGGACTGGGATTTTATTTCATCGCTTTGTTTGCGGTGATATTTTGGGATACGTCGCATCGCAGATTTAGCCGGCGCTGGCTGTTGCATCTGATGCTCTGGTCATTGCCGCTGCCATGGATCGCGGCCGAACTCGGCTGGATCGTCGCCGAAAACGGACGGCAGCCTTGGTCAATCGATGGTGTTCTGCCGACATTTCTCGCCGTATCCTCGGTGTCGGCAGCGCAGGTTCTGTTCTCTTTGGCGGGCTTTGTTCTGCTCTATTCGTCGCTTCTCGTCGTCGACATCGTCCTGATGCGCAAATACATCCTCATGGGACCGGTCGAGGCCTTGGGTCTTGCGCCCCCGGCACTGCGACCTTCGGCGATGCCGGCAGAGTAGGGGTCAATCATGTCGATTCCGCTCGACTACGAAATCCTGCGTGTCCTCTGGTGGCTGTTTCTCGGTGTGCTGCTGATCGGCTTTGCCATTATGGATGGGTTCGATCTCAGGAGTCGCGATGCTGCTGCCCTATGTGGCGCGCAATGATTCCGAGCGTCGCGTCACGATCAACGCCATCGGACCGTTTTGGGACGGCAACCAGGTTTGGCTGATTCTCGGCGGCGGCGCGGTGTTCGCGGCGTGGCCGCCGGTCTACGCGGCGTCGTTTTCGGGCTTTTACATTGCGATGTTTCTCGTGCTCGCAACGCTCATCTTGCGGCCGGTCGGTTTCGAATTCCGCAACAAATTCACCGATCCACGTTGGCGCATGTTCTGGGACTATGCGTTGTTCGCAGGCGGACTTGTGCCAAGCGTGGTGTTCGGGGTGGCGTTCGGCAATCTGCTGCAGGGGGTCCCCTTCCGGATCGATAGCGACCTGCGCATTCTCTACGAGGGCGGCGGTTTGTTCGAACTGCTCAACCCGTTTGGCTTCGCTGTGCGGCGTGATCTCGGCTGCGATGCTTGTCACCCACGGCGCCATTTATCTTGCGCTCAAGACCGACGGCAATGTTCAGGCCCGCGCGGGCGAACGTCGCGAAACTTGGCGCCATGGCGACGATCGTGCTGTTTGCCTTGGCGGGCCTTTGGGTTTGGCGTGGGATTGACGGATACGCCATCACCAGCGCCATTGCTCCCGAAGGCCCGTCCAACCCTCTTTTGAAAACCGTGGTTCGGCAGCCCGGCCAATGGCTCGCTAATTACGCTGCGTATCATTGGACGATCGTTGCGCCTGTGCTTGGCTTTGTCGGCCCGCTGCTTGCGCTCCTCTTGACCATGGCCCGCTGGCGCGGATTGGCATTCATCGCCAGTGCGCTCGGCATATTCGGCATCATCGCCACCGCCGGCGTCAGCATGTTTCCGTTTCTCATGCCGTCGGATATCGAGCCCGGAGCAAGCTTGACGGTATGGGACGCATCGTCGAGCCGCCTCACGTTGTTCGTGATGCTGGTGGTGACCCTGATTTTTCTTCCTATCGTCCTCGTCTACACGGCCATCGTGTTCCGAGCGTTGCGCGGCACGGTCACGGCGAGCCTAGTCGAGAAAAATTCCTCCAGTCTCTATTGAGGTTCCGCGATGTGGTATTTTACTTGGGTTCTCGGCGTCGGTTTCGCCTGCGGTTGCGGCATCCTCAATGCAGTCTGGCACGAGACTCACATGCCGGATGAAAAGATCGATACCAGACATTGAACGGCGGATCGGCGATGGCCCGCATAGCGTGGTTTGCGAAATAACGGCCGACGCCCCGGCGTCCCGGTGACAAACACCCTCGCTGAGAACCGGAACGCGCTATTGAACTTCGGCGCTGTCGCGAGGCGCCACGCGGAAGCCGCGCAATTTGCCGCGGTCGATGATGCCCTGAATGAGGCCCGTCGCCTTGGCGTGCTCGACAAATTCGCGGATGTAGTCTCGCCGGCCCGGCTGGCCCTTCTTGATTGCAATCCCGGCGTTGTTGATTCCATAGCTGCCCTCCAGCACCTGCGAGCCGGGCAGTTGCATCGAATAGTCGAGAAGTTGCTCGCGGGGTGCCGCGAAGACGTCGGCTTTTCCGGCGCAGAGCAGGCCGAAGGCGGTGTCTGGAAGATCGGAGCCGATCAGTTCCGCATGCTTGACGATGCGGCTCAGAGCAAAGGTTGATGCATGATTGGAGACAACCGCAACTCGCACCCCCGGCCGGTCGGCATCGGCCACTGTTTGGACTGCGGAGCCGGCTGGCACCAGAAAGGTGTAGTCAAATTGGACAACCGGAGGCGAGAAATCCAGTTCGGCGGTCCGGGATGGGTCGATTCCGAGACATGCCATATCGCACGCGCCTGTCTTGAGGCCTTCCGCGGCCTTGAGTGGAGTCGGGTTCTCGATCAGGAGCAGTTCGACCCCGAGGCGCGCCGCGAGTGCGCGACCCATTTCGATCGCCACAAATCCCATGCCAATGCCCCGCAATACGCCGGTTGCCGGGTCCTTGGTGTACTGCGGCAAAAAAACCGCAACGCGAAGTCGGCCGGCTCGCACAATATCCGCCACCCGAGAATCTTCGGCCATGATATTTCCTCTTCCCTAAATCGACCCAAACCTTCGCATCGATCGACATTGTCGCTGCCGCTCGAACCGGAATAGACTTTCTCGATGCCACTCGCACTGAATTTCTATCACGATCAAATCGGCCGCAAGCGGTTCTGCGGCGTCCGGACTGGCGCCGGCGCATCGGCTTCTTTACGTGCGATTCGGGCGCGTTGAGATTAACGGCCAAACACTGATCGCGGATGAGGCGATCTATTGCGACGGTCTTGTCGCCATGAAATCCGCCGGCGATTGGAGCCAAGTCTGGCGCTGGGAGCTTGCGCCGCCGAACGCACCGCCGCTGCTGCATGAAGGCGCCGCTGTCTTGTCCAGCCTGCGGATGTCGCGCGTGATTACCAGCCTTGCCATGCCGGAGGGCACGCAGTGGCTTTTCCGGCTCGATCAGATCATCAGTGCGCCAGGCCGCATCGCCGACCGTCACCAGCACCCTGGACCGGGAATCCGTTGTCTGCTGGAGGGGGCTTTCAACGTTCAGCAGGATATCGAGTCGGCGCGTGATCTTAATCCGGGCGACGCCTGGTGGGAGACCGGTTCGGACACCGTCATTGCCTGGGGCTCGCACCAGATGGCGGCGAGATTTTTGCGAGGCATGGTGCTGCCCACCGAATGGCAAGGCAAAGCGACCGGCACCTGGCTCTCGGGACACATGCCGCCGCGCGGCAATTGGAAACTCTACGTCGACCATGTGATTACGGTCTGAGCGTTCGCTTGTCTCGTGGGCCCGGATTTGCTGGCGCGCTCATCAGGACCAAGTTTTCGTGGTCATTCCGAGGGCACGCGGTTCAGATTGAATTGCTTTGCGCTCTGCAGCGTCGGTGGAACCTGATCTGTCGGAAAGCCGGATTCCCATCGTCCGGATCATGCTCTAGAAGTTTTGCTGGCGCCTGATACGAGTTGCGCTCGCGTTAGGTTCGTGCTGCGGGAGACACGTCATGAGGGTTACAGCGACAAACTGGGCAGCTGCCGCATTGTGCATCGCGGCGTTAGCGAGCGCACCTGCCGCGGCCCAGAGCGAATTTTCCGCGCCGGTCAGGATCATCGTGCCGTTCGCGGCGGGCGGACCGACCGACGTGGTCACGCGCATCCTCGGCCAACTTCTTTCGGCGCGCTGGGGCGGCAGGTCGGTCGTGATCGAGAACCGGCCGGGCGCCGGCACAATCGTCGCAACCGAAGCGATCGCCAAAGGAGCGCCGGACGGTACCACCATCGGCATGGCCACCAACGCCTTCTTGATCAATCCGGCGATCGAACATTCGCTGCCATACGACACTGAAAAAGATTTTGTCGGCGTCAGCATGGTGGCGACACAACCGGTCGCGCTCGTCGCCAACAAAAACTTTGCGCCGAAGACCATTGCCGAGCTCGTCGAGTACGCGAAGAAGAGCCCCGAGGCTCTGAATTACACGTCGCCAGGACCGCGCGGCGTCGGTGACCTCGCCGGCAAGATGCTGGAACAGCGTGCCGGCATCAAAATGGTGCACATTAACTACAACGGCAGTGCGCCCGCGCTCACCGACGTGATTGCCGGGCGCGTCCCGATCATGTTCGACATCTGGCATTCGGCGCGGCGTTACGTCGAATCCGGCGATCTCAAATTGATCGCCGGCGCCAGCGCCGATCGGCTGCCTGGTGCGCCTCAGACCGCAACCATTGGCGAAACCTATCCCGGCTTTGCGGTCATGGCCTTCCAGGCCGTGATCGGACCGGCCGGCATCCCGCCGGCGATCCTCGACAAATTGTCGGCCGACGTCCGCGCCGTAGTGACGTCGAAGGAGTTTGCGTCCCGCACGGCAAACCTCGGCATCGATGCCTGGGGCGACAGCCCACAGGAGCTGCAGGCTTGGTTCCAGCAGGAAATCACCCGCTGGCGGGAGCTCGTCAAAGCTGCCAATATCAAGATTGAATGAATCTAGTGGAGCGGATTTGACATTCGCTACCCACCCAGCCGCGAATTGGTGAAGCGAATGTCAAATCCAAAGCTCCACTAGCACTTACATTTGCTAGTGGTCCTTTGATTCTAACATTCGCAAGACAGCCTGCCGATCCGGGATGCGAATGTTAGAATCGGACCACTAGCCTCCCGACGGAGGAAGCGCCGTGAATATCGAAGTAAGACAAATCGAGCGTAGCGCCAAATCCAAACTGCAAATCATCGATTGCGACATCCATCCCAAAAGCTCGCTCGAGGATTTGCGGCCCTATATGAGCAACCGCTGGTGGGATTACGCGCAAACCTACGGCGCGCGTTCGCACCATGGCTACGTCAAGGGCTTTCCTTATCCGAAGGGCCAGCCGCTGGCGTCACGCCGCGACGCCTGGCCGCCGGGCGGTGGACTGCCGGCGAGCGACCTCGATTTCATGCGCAGGCAGCACCTCGACTTTTACGGCATCGAATACGGCCTGATGAATCCGCTGTCGCCGACCGGGCAGGGCGAGCAAAACGACGAATACAGTGCGGCATTGGCGTTCGCCGCCAACGAGTTCCAGGTCAATCACTGGAACCGGCTGGAGCCGCGGCTCAAAGCGTCATTGATCGTGCCCTACGAAGACCCCGACGCGTCGCGCACCGAGATTCGACGCCGCGCCGGCGATCGCCGTTTCGCCCAGGTGCTGATGCTCACGCGCACCAGCGAACTGATGGGCCGACGCCGCTATTGGCCGATCTACGAAGCAGCTTGCGAAGCCGACCTTCCGATCGGTGTCCATGTGTTCGGCTATAGCGGCCGCGCTGTCAGCAACACCGGCTGGCCCTCGTTCTACATTGAGGAAATGACCGAGCACGCCTGCGCCTGCCAGGCCCAGGTGACTAGCCTGATCATGGAAGGCGTGTTCGAGAATTTTCCGCAACTGAAGTTCGTGCTGATCGAAGCCGGCTTTGGCTGGATTCCGTCGCTCGGCTATCGGCTCGATCGCAACTGGAAACGGATGCGTTCCGGCTTGCCGCACCTGAAACGGGCTCCGTCCGAATACCTGCGCCAGCATTTCTGGGTGACGACCCAGCCGATGGAGGAGCCGGAAAATCCCGCGCACCTTGTCGACCTCATGACGGCGATCGGCTTCGACCGTATCTTGTTCTCCAGCGACTATCCCGCATTGGGATTTCGATGATCCGTTTGTGGTCGTGCCGCCTAGTCTCGGCGACGAGCGACGGCGACAGATTTACTCCGGGAATGCCCAGGCCCTTTACCGTTTCGATTAAGGGCGTCCCAACGGCATGGTTCGATCCGGCGACCCAGCAGGTCGCTGGGCCGCGTAGCTGTGAATAAGGGCCGCTCCAGCTTGCCGCATCGGCCCACCCATACCTAAATGTAGCGGCGATGGCTGCGGGTAGGTCCCAAGACCTTGCGCGCGTTTGCCGGTATGCTATCGGCGAGCGTGAGCCCGGGCGGATAGCATTCCACTGGCCAGGAGCGCGGAATGTCGGTGACGCAGAGTGCAACTACGGCGGACGGTCTATTCTGGGCGTCGCTCGCCGACAGCGATCCCGAAATCGCCGACGCCATTGCGCTGGAACTTGGACGCCAGCGCGACGAAATCGAACTCATTGCGTCGGAAAACATCGTCAGCCGCGCCGTTCTCGAGGCGCAGGGTTCGGTGCTCACCAACAAATACGCGGAAGGTTTGCCGGGCCGTCGCTACTACGGCGGCTGTCAATTCGTCGACATTGCCGAACGGCTGGCGATCGAGCGGGTGACCCGGCTTTTCGGCTGCAGTTTCGCCAATGTCCAGCCCCATTCCGGCGCTTCGGCCAACGCTGAAGTTTTCATGGCGTTGATGCAGCCGGGCGACACCTTTATGGGCCTCAATCTCGCCGCGGGCGGTCATCTGACCCACGGCTCTCCCGTCAATTTGTCAGGGCGATGGTTCAAGGTCGTCCCGTACGGCGTGCGCCGTGAGGATCACCTCATCGACATGGAAGAGGTCGAGCGGCTCGCCAAGCAGCATCGGCCCAAAGTGATCATCGCGGGAGGCTCGGCCTATCCTCGGATCATCGACTTTCGCCGGTTTCGGCAGATCGCCGACGAGGTCGGCGCCTTTCTCATGGTGGACATGGCGCATTTTGCCGGCCTCGTCGCCGGCGGCGCGCATCCGAGCCCTTTTCCACACGCCCATGTGGTGACGACGACGACGCACAAGACGCTGCGTGGACCGCGCGGCGGCGCCATTCTTTCGAACGACGAGGAACTGGCGAAAAAGCTCAATTCGGCGGTTTTTCCGGGAATGCAGGGCGGACCGCTGATGCACGTGATTGCGGCCAAGGCCGTGGCGTTCGGCGAGGCGCTCCGTCCGTCGTTCAGACTTTACGCTAAGAATGTCGTCGAGAATGCGAAGACCCTTGCCGAAACGCTCAAAGGCCGTGGTCTGGACATCGTCTCCGGCGGGACCGACACGCATCTCATGCTTGTCGATCTCCGCAAGAAGCGATCTGACCGGAAAGGTCGCCGAGCTGGCCCTGGGGCGCGCGTACATCACCTGCAACAAAAACGGCATTCCATTCGATCCGGAGAAACCGACGGTCACATCAGGCGTCCGCCTCGGTTCGCCGGCGGGGACGACGCGCGGCTTCGGCATCGCCGAATTCCGCCAGATCGGTGACCTCATCGGGGAGGTTCTTGATGCCCTTTCGAAGAAGGGCGTCGAGGAAGACCCGCAGGTGGAAGCGAGAGTGCGCGAAAAGGTGCGGCGGCTGGTCAGCCGATTTCCGATCTACGAGGGGTAACGGATGCGCTGCCCGAGCTGCGGAAGCCTCGACACCCAGGTGAAGGATTCGCGGCCGACGGAAGATTCATCCGTGATTCGCCGCCGCCGTGTTTGCCTTGCTTGCAATTTCCGCTTCACGACCTTCGAGCGGGTGCAGTTGCGGGAACTGACTGTAATTAAGCGCAACAGCCGGCGCGTGCCGTTCGACCGCGACAAGCTGTTGCGCTCGGTGCAGATCGCGCTCCGCAAACGGCCGGTCGAGCCGGAGCGCATCGATCAGATGGTCTCCAAGATCGTCCGCGAACTGGAGAGCCTGGGCGAGAGCGAAGTTTCGTCCGAGGCGATCGGCGAGACGGTGATGGCGCATCTGCGGGAACTCGATGACGTCGCCTACGTACGCTTCGCGTCGGTCTATCGCAATTTCCGTGAAGCCAAGGATTTTGAGACTGCGCTCGCGGAATTGTCGGGGGACGAGGCAGCGGAGTGAGCGCGGATGCTCCGACGCTGGACCGGCGGTTCATGGCGCTGGCGCTGGCTCTCGGAAGGCGGGGTCTCGGCCGCACGTGGCCCAATCCTGCCGTTGGCGCGGTGATCGTAAAGGACGGTGTCATCGTCGGCCGGGGTTGGACACAACCCTGCGGCCGGCCTCATGCCGAGGTCGAGGCGCTGCGACGCGCCGGAGGGGCCGCGCGCGGCGCGACGCTCTATGTCACGCTCGAACCGTGCTCGCATTTCGGCAAGACGCCGCCCTGCGCCGACGCAGTCATAGCTGCAGGAGTTTCGCGCGTCGTCTCCGCGCTTGAAGACCCGAACCCCGAAGTGGCGGGCGCCGGCCACCAGAGGCTTCGCGATGCGGGCATTGCGGTTGATGTCGGCGTCGGCGCCGACGAAGCGCGCCGCGACCATGCAGGGCATATCAGGCGTCAGCGCGACGGCCGACCGCATATCCTGCTTAAGCTCGCGGTCTCCGCTGACGGCAAAGCGGGAGCTGCCGGGCGCAAGCCATTTGCCCTCACGGGCGAAACGCTGCGCGATCATGTTCATCTGCTGCGTGCGCAGAGCGATGCGATCATGATCGGCATTGGCACGGCCCTTTCCGACGATCCGACACTGACCTGCAGGCTGTCGGGCATGGCGTCGTATTCACCCGTCCGCGTCATCCTCGACAGTGCGCTCCGTCTGCGGCTCGACTGTCGTCTTGCTCGCACCGCGCGCGAAACGCCGGTGTGGGTGATCGCTGGAACACATGCCCCGCCTGCGGCCGAGGAAGCCCTGCGGGCACAGGGTGTCGAAGTTCTGCGCGTTGCCGAGAGAAGCGGCCGCCTTGATCTCCCGGCAGTGTTGACGCTTCTTGCGGCGCGCGGCGTCACGCGGCTGATGGTCGAGGGCGGCCCAACGCTTGCGGCCGCGCTCGTTGCCGCCGACCTCGTCGATGAAGCCGTGCTATTCCATTCCCCCAAGATCATTGGCGCTGACGGCGTCGATGCTCTCGAAGGGCTGCCGCTGACGGCACTGACACAGTCGCGGTGGCTCAGACGCGTTGAAAGCGACCCTGTTGGGTCGGACCGGCGCGAAGTCTTTGAGCGAAAGTGAGAACCATGTTCACCGGCATCGTCAGCGATTTGGGAGAGATTCTTGAAGTCCAAGAGAAAGCCGAGGGACTGCGCGGACTAACCATTGGATGTGGCTACGACCCGGACACGATCGACATCGGGGCATCGATCGCTTGTTCCGGGGTCTGCCTCACAGTGGTGGCGCGCGGCCGCAAGGGCAACCGGACCTGGTTCGGCGTCGACGCAGCCGCCGAAACGTTGCGCATGACGACCGCCGAGGGCTGGCGGGCCGGAGCAAGGCTCAACCTCGAACGGGCGCTGCGCCTCGGCGACGAACTTGGCGGCCATATGGTGAGCGGCCACGTCGATGGCATCGCCGAGCTGATCGGGCGCGAAGATTTGCCCGACATGGCGCGGCTGACTCTGCGGGCGCCTGGTGGGCTCGCCCGATACATCGCGCCCAAAGGTTCGGTTGCGCTGGATGGCGTGTCGCTCACGGTCAATGAGGTCGAAGGCGACACGTTCTCCGTTCTGATCATTCCACACACGCTGAAAGTCACCACTCTCGGGGGACTCGCGGATCGGCGCGCGGTTGAACATCGAAATCGACGTCATGGCGCGGTATGCCGCGCGGCTGCTGGACAGCACGCCGCGCGTGCCGTCTCCGTCATAGAAGCGAAACTCAGCCTCCTTGTTCCCCCTCCCTGCACTTGCTACCACGGCGCGGCAGATGGAGCGGGACGATGGCCGGGCCGCGGCGAGGCAAGAAAGACACCAACGTCGGCAAAGGAGCGCGCATCCTCATCGTCGAGGCGCGCTTTTACGACGACATTGCCGATGCGCTCCTTGCCGGCGCGATGAAGGCGCTGAAAGAGGCGAACGCCGATGTCGATTTTATCAGCGTGCCGGGCTCGCTCGAAATCCCGGCCGCAATCGCGATAGCGGCCGATGCTGCGCAACGGCGGCGGCAGCCCTATGATGGTGCTGTAGCGCTCGGCTGCGTTATTCGCGGCGACACCATCCATTTCGAGATCGTCTCGCATCAATCCGCGCGAGGACTGATGGAGCTTTCGGTCGAACGCCGTTTGCCGCTCGGCAATGGCATCATCACCGTCGACACCGAGGCGCAAGCCTGGGAGCGCGCCCGCGTCGAGGAGCAGGACAAGGGCGGAGATGCAGCACGCGCAGCGCTTGCTCTTTTCGGGATCAAACAGCGGCTCGGAAAGCGCCAAAGGTGAGTGTTGGTTGATGGCTGACGCGGGAGCAAAAGATGCACGCAAGGCCAACAAACGCGGCGCCGCCCGGCTTGCCGCGGTGCAAGCGCTTTATCAGATGGACCTTGCCGGCACCGGCCTGAACGACATCATGGCCGAGTTCGAGAGCCATTGGCTCGGCGGCGAGGTTGAAGGCGTACAGTTTTTGCCGGCTGAGGCGGCTTATTTTCGCGATATCGTGACCGGCTTCGTTGCCGCGCAGACGCGGCTTGATCCGCAGATCGATGCGGCCCTGGTGCGCGGATGGCCGCTCGATCGCATCGATGCCGTGCTGCGCGCGGTGCTGCGTGCCGCCGCCTACGAACTCGATCGCCGCAGCGACGTACCGGCCCGCGTCGTCGTTTCGGAGTACGTCGACGTCGCCAACGCGTTTGCCGGCACGACGGAAACCGGCATGGTCAATGCCGTCCTCGACCAGCTCGCGCATCAACTGCGCGCGGCCGAATTTGCCGGCGGATAGCCGATGCCCGGCCGCGACGATGCAACGTCCGCCGAAGACCGGCTTATCGCGCGCTATTTCCGTCCACTCGCCAAGCATCCCGGCGCCTTCGGCCTCGCCGACGATGCGGCTGTCGTGACACCGCCGCCGGGCTGCGATCTCGTGCTCAAGACGGACGGCGTCATCGCCGGCGTGCATTTCTTTCCTGACGATCCGCCCGAAAACATCGGCCGCAAGGCGCTGCGGATGAACCTGTCCGATCTCGCCGCCAAGGGCGCAAAGCCGCTTGGCTTTCTGGTCTCCGTCGCATTGCCGGCGACGATCGACGAGGCCTGGATCGCCGCCTTCGCCGCAGGTCTCGGCGAAGACGCCGAGCGCTACGAGTGCCCCTTATTCGGCGGCGACACCGACCGCACGCCTGGGCTGACGTCGGTTTCGGTCGCGGCTTTCGGCGTGGTCCCGCATGGCTCCATGGTGCGCCGCTCCACGGCGAAAGCCGGCGATTGTGTCGTTGTGACGGGGACCATCGGCGACGCTGCACTCGGCGTCATGCTGCGGCGGGAGCAAATTCTCGGCCAGCGATGGGGGTTGACCGCAGCGCTGCGCGAACACTTGCTGGGGCGCTATCTTCTCCCCGAGCCGCGCAATGCTTTCGCCGATGCGGTTCTGCATCACGCCTCTGCGGCGATGGACATTTCCGACGGGCTTGCCGGCGATCTCGCCAAGCTTTGCCGCGCCTCCCACGTCGCCGCTGAAATCGATGTCGCGAGCGTGCCTCTCTCAGACGCAGCGCGTGCGGCGATCGCGGTGGATCCCGCATTGATCGAAACCGCACTCACAGGCGGCGACGATTATGAAATCGTCCTGACCCTCGCACCGGCAAAGCTCGCCGCGTTGCGCGCGGCGGCGCATGCTGTCGGCGTTCCAGTGGCCCAGATCGGCCGCATCACGGCCGGGGAGGGAGCGCGCTTCATCCACAAGGGCAAAACGCTCTCTTTCGCGCGGCCTTCGTTCAGCCATTTCTAGAGGAGCGATTGTTGATGCTTGCGATCATCAGGTCGGGCTGGGATCGCACGATATAGCGTGGCAGATTGCTTGACCCGCCTATTTTCTGTGGGCATATTAATTCTGTGAGGATAACCTATGATCCGACCAAGCGAGATAAAACGCTGGCTGAGCGGGGATTGGATTTCGATCATGCCGCGATGATCTTTGCCGGGGTGACCCTCACGCTCCTGGATGACCGGCAGGATTATGGGGAACCGCGCTTCCAGACTTACGGCCGCCTCAGCCGGCGTCTTGTTATGGTGGTTTGGACCCCGCGTGGCGCGGATCGCCACGTGATTTCGATGAGGAAGTGCAATGCCCGCGAAAAAGCGCGCTACGAAGCGCGTCTGGCGTGACCCGGACGATGCACCAGAATGGACAAAAGAGCAGTTTGATCGTGCAGAAGTCGCGCGCGGGGACGAGGTGCTAAGTCGTGCGCGTGGAACCCTGACGCGCCCACGCGGCCGACCCAAAAAAGCTGATGCAAAGGTGCACATACATATTCGCCTTTCGCCTCAGGTACTCGGCCATTTTCGGTCCACCGGGCCCGGCTGGCAGACGCGTATCGATGAGGTGTTGCGCAAATGGGTAGAGCGGCATCGCAGAGAATCGCACCCACAGATCAAGCGCAGACGTGTGGCCTGACGAAGTTCGATCCGTCCGATACTCCCTGCTAACCTGCAGGATCAAATTCATGCTCGCTGCCATTGCGGCGATGGCCGTCTCGGCGAGCGTTTTTCGTCCCGTTAGCGCCGAAACTCTGCACAAGGTTCTTGCTTCGCCGCTCGTCGAGGAGGGTTCCGACCCCGACGGCTGCTCGCCAGCGGTGAGTGGTTTTGGCGGGCCGGCGGTGTGGCAGGTTCAGCTCGAGCGGCTCCTGCTCGATGGCAAGGCCTTGGTCGAAATGACCCGCGACGCGGAGCCCAATCGCTTTCCGCTTTGTGTCGCTGATCAGCCAATCGCCAAAAATGCCGAGGTCGAGCTTTCATTCGTGGCGCATGACGGCCGCGTGGCCCGAGCTGCCGGGATCGTTATTCGCTTCGCCGACCCCCAGGATTATTACGTCGCCGAGGCTGATGCGCTCGACGGCAGCGTCCGTTTGCTCCGCATCGTCAACGGCGAGCGGCGGGAGATTGCTGTACGCCGCATTCCGCTGCCGGTGGGCATCAAGCACTCGCTCACGATCAAGGCCGTCGAGGCTGACTTTACTGTCTTGATCGACGGCAAAGATCTGTTTGAGGCCCAGGACACGGGCATCGCCGCCCCCGGCCGCTTCGGTATTTCGAGCGTCGCCGACAGCTACACCAGCTTCGGCGACCTGTTCATCACCATTTTGGATTAAGCGTCCTACCAAGCACCGCTGGCAGCGCAGGCGAGCAATGATGATGCGCGGCTTTCTTCGCCGCCGAAACCGCTATAATGCGCGCTCGGCTTTTGGATGGAGCAATGGTCTTTTCGGAAAAACGGTTGCCATCTCGGATCAAGTCCGGGACAGGCGCTTTCCGGGTCAGGCTCTGAGAGGGGACGCCATGCACGACACGACGGCTATCGCCGTACCTCAGACCAAACCGCTCGCCGGCAAGAAAGCGGATCCGCGCTTTGCCGAGCTCTTTCGGCGTTACCCGACCATCGACTACCTGCGCCGTGCCGCGCGCCGCCGCTTGCCGCATTTTGCCTTCGAATATTCCGACGGCGGCTCGGGCAAGGACGACGCCGGCATCAAGCGTAACTGGGCGGCGCTCGATGCGGTCGAATTGGTGCCGCGCTACGGGGTGATGCCCTCGCTGCCGCCTTGCGATGTCGAGCTGTTCGGGCGCCGCTACGCTGCGCCGATCGGCGTCGCGCCAATGGGTGGTCCAGCCATCGTGTGGCCTGGCGCGGACGTCTATCTCGCGCGCGCCGCGCAACGCGCCCGCATTCCCTACACGCTCGGCACCGTCGGCTGCGCCACGATCGAGAAGATCGCCGAGATCGCGCCCGATGTGTTCTGGTTCCAGCTCTATCGTGCGGCGCGGAATGATCACGCCATCGGTTTCGATCTGGCGCGCCGCGCTCAGGCTGCGGGCTGTCACGCGCTGGTGATGACGCTCGACGTGCCGGTGCGCACCACGCGTGCCCGCGAGGTCGTGGTCGGGCTCGGCGGTGCGTTCCATCCGGATCTCAAGATGATGATGCAGATGGCGATGTCGCCGGCCTGGACCAGGGCGCTGTGGACCAACGGCATTCCGCGCTTCTCTAATCTGCGGGCCTATGTCGGCGACAATACTTCGATCAACGAGATGGTCGCGTTCGCGCGCCGCGAGATGGGGGGCGCCTTTACCTGGCAGGAAGTCGCACAATACCGCGACCGCTGGAACGGAACGCTGATCGTCAAAGGCATCCTGCACCCCGAGGATGCCGAGAAAGCGGTATCGCTTGGTGTGGATGGGCTGTTCGTTTCTAATCACGGCGGACGGCAGATCGAGGCGCTGCCGGCGCCAATCGACGCCCTGCCGGCGATCGTCAAGCAGGTCGGCAAGCGCGCGACGGTGATGTTGGACTCCGGCATCCGCAGCGGCACCGACGTGGCCCGCGCCTATGCGCTTGGGGCTGCCGCAGCCTTCGCCGGGAAGGCCTTCCTCTGGGGGCTCGGCGCGCTTGGCGAGGAGGGCGCCGGCCATGTCATGGATATCCTAATCGACGAAACGCAAGCGGCGTTCGGTCAATTGGGCGCCCATACTCCGGAAGAAGCGCGATCTGTGGTGATCCGGCATCCGGGCGCTTTGCGCTTCTGATCTCCAGCGCTGGCGGTGGAATTGGGGCACTGCGCTGGCTATCAAGGCCCACAGCAGGGCCGCAGACGGGAATCACCACGGGTAGACGATTATTTGGGCTCCTTGCCGGTATAGCGCAGCACGAACAATCCCCACTTATCGTCGTTCATGAAGATGTTGCCGCGCGCATCGACCGCGATTTCCTCGCTCCAGTTTATGGGGGAAGCATGGGCGCCCGACTGGGCCGCCAGATTGGGCCGCTCGGGCGGCATGAAATAGCCGACCTCTTTGGGCAATCGCGCGTCACTG
Source organism: uncultured Alphaproteobacteria bacterium (assembly GCA_963759705.1). GTDB lineage: Bacteria > Pseudomonadota > Alphaproteobacteria > Rhizobiales > Xanthobacteraceae > BOG-931. The sequence continues at coordinate 1,174,431 of CAVXAK010000013.1, read as the reverse complement.
ATGTCGAAGATGCGTAGACCGGCGTTGAACCAGGCGACATCAATCAGCTTGCCGGGCTTTTGGATCGCAGGATTGTGGATCTCCTGACTGGTATTGTGCGGTCCGAAACGCCCGCCTTTGTCGCAGAAATCGGTGTAGGGCGCGCTTGCCGGCGGCACTGGTGTCGGGAAGACCGAGATGAGCCGTGGATGCGCCGGGTTGGAATTGTCGATCATGCCGGCGAAGTTCATGCCGTCGTCTTCGCATTTTTCCTTTTGCGCCTCAGAACTCACGTAGAGAAGGTTTCGGTCCCACAGCGGCAGCACGGTATGGATCGACTGGGTACCGACGCTCGCAAAAGGCGGCGTGAAATGCAGTCTGCCGACGAGCTTTGGATTGGTCGGATCGCTCAGGTCGAGATTGATGACGTCGGGCGTATAGGGCAGCGATGCCGATTTTCCATCAGGGCTTACGTTGACTGGACCGTGGAATCCTTCCGGAAAAGGCGACTTCGGCTCGCCGTCTTTCTGACCGGGTTGCCACCACTTGCCGACATCTTTTGGATGGGCGGGGTCGCTCACATCAAGGACGACCATGATGTTGCCGGTGAAGCCCGGATAGCTTGTGGAAAGATAGGCGTATTTGCCGCCTGGATAAGAATTGCGGTGCGCCCCTGTGTTTCCGCCCATCCACGACCCGATCTGCTTGGGATTTTCAGGATCGGAAATGTCCCATAGCAGGACAGCGGGCAACGGGTTCTTCTGCGGCTTAAAGCTGTTGAGTGAAGTGATCATCAGATTGTCGTGCAAGGTCACCTGCGACGTGATGATGCTCTTGTCGTCGGTCACATAGGGAATGAACTTCACGTAGCGCGGCTTCGACGGGTCAGTAACGTCGACGATGCTCCAGCCTTGATTGAAGGAATGGCCAGTGTAGAGGTACCATTTGTCGTCTGCTGTGTGCTTGATTGCGATCTTGAAACCGCCGAAACGGCCGCCCAGGGCTGAGAATCCGATCTGCTTCACATGCTCGGCTTGCGCCCCCGGCGGAAACGGATCGGCGAGCGCGCCGCGAAACCCAATCAACGCTAAACAAACTCCCGCGAGGGCCCCGAGGTGCAACGACGTCGCGGTTCTCTTTAACGAAATGCCCATGAATTCCTCCCGTTGCTGCTCCGCTTAAAGCAGGGCTTAGCCGGAAAACTGGCAGGTTCGCGGATGCTCCGCAAACACAGTTCGCCGTTAAGTGCGGACGCAAGAGCCGGTGAGCCGCACGGAAGCACTAACTCGCCTTTGCAGCCGTCGATTTGTCCGTTGAGAGAAGCGCCCGCGACGGCCGCGGGCAGCGCCGAAGTCCGGCCGCGGATGGCGCCACAGCCGACGAGGCAGTACGGCTCGTGAGTCCCGAGGCTCGTCGAGGCGCGACCGGCCCTGCGGCACGGCTTAATCGGCGTTTTGGTAACGAAACCTGCGTTCTAGGCCCATCCGTTGACCTCAGGCGGGTTGGGCATTATGGCAATGTCCGCGTCGAAATGCGCCGAGTGCGTGTGCTCTCTCGCGCGGGTGCTTTCCTTTCCGGGCCGGCTTTTTAAGACTGGCCCCTCAAGAAAACCGGGGTCGTTGCCATGCAAACCTTGTGGCTCATCGTTCTGTGCGGCGTTCTCGCCATTGTTTACGCCATCTGGGCCACTTATTCGGTGATGCAGGCCGACGCCGGCAGCGCGAAGATGCAGGAAATCTCGGCAGCCGTGCGCGAGGGCGCGCAGGCCTACCTGCGCCGGCAATACACCACCATCGCTGCCGTCGGGATCGTGATCTTCCTCATCGTCGGCTATTTCCTCGGCTGGCTCGTCGCCGTCGGCTTTGCCGTCGGTGCCATTTTATCGGGCGCAACGGGCTTTATCGGGATGAACGTCTCGGTGCGCGCCAATGTGCGCACCGCGCAGGCCGCCATCGGCTCGCTCGCCGGCGGCCTTGAGCTCGCATTCCGCGCTGGCGCGATCACCGGCATGCTGGTCGCCGGGCTCGCGCTTCTTGGCGTGACGCTTTACTTCGGCTTCCTCACCGGCACGCTGCATATGGCGCCGAACGATCGCGAGGTGATCGATGCCATGGTGGCGCTTGGTTTCGGCGCCTCGCTGATCTCGATTTTTGCGCGTCTCGGCGGCGGCATATTCACGAAGGGCGCGGACGTTGGCGGCGATCTTGTCGGCAAGGTCGAGGCCGGCATCCCTGAAGACGATCCACGCAATCCGGCGACCATCGCCGATAACGTCGGCGATAACGTTGGCGATTGCGCCGGCATGGCAGCCGACTTGTTCGAGACCTATGCGGTGACAACCGTCGCCACGATGGTGCTCGCCGCAATCTTTTTTGGCAAAGCCAGCGGCGACATGCTGATGCGCATGATGACGTTTCCGCTCGCGATTGGCGGTGTGTGCATCATCGCTTCGATTATCGGCACGTTCTTCGTCAAGCTCGGCGCCAACCAGTCGATCATGGGCGCACTCTATAAGGGCATGATCGCAACCGCGATCCTTTCGCTCATCTTCATTGCGGGTGTGACTTACGAGCTGATCGGCTTCGGACCCCTTGCCGGCGTAAGTTACACCGGCCAGACGCTGTTCATCTGCGGGGTGGTCGGACTCGTCGTGACCGGCCTGCTGATCTGGATCACCGAGTACTACACCGGCACCGACTACCGCCCGGTGCGCTCGATCGCCAAGGCCTCTGTAACCGGTCACGGCACCAATGTCATTCAGGGCCTTGCCGTGTCGCTTGAGGCGACCGCGCTTCCGGCGCTGGTGATCATTGCCGGTATCCTTGTCAGCTATAATCTTGCCGGCCTGTTCGGCATCGCCATCGCGGTGACGACGATGCTGGCGTTGGCCGGTATCGTGGTTGCTCTCGATGCCTTCGGCCCGGTTACCGATAACGCCGGCGGCATCGCCGAAATGGCTGGACTGCCGAAGGAGGTGCGCAAGTCGACCGACGCGCTCGACGCCGTCGGCAACACCACGAAGGCGGTGACCAAGGGCTACGCGATCGGCTCAGCGGGTCTCGGCGCACTGGTGCTGTTTGCGGCCTACAACGAAGACCTCAAGTTTTTTATATCCGGCGCGAGCCAGCATCCCTATTTTCAGGGCGTCGCACCCGATTTCTCACTCAATAATCCGTATGTCGTAGCCGGCCTGTTGTTCGGCGGCCTGTTGCCCTATCTCTTCGGCGCACTCGGCATGACGGCGGTCGGCCGCGCCGCCTCCGCAATCGTCGAGGAGGTGCGGCGGCAATTCCGCGAGCGGCCGGGAATCATGCAGGGCAAGGACAAACCCGATTACGGCCGCGCCGTGGATTTGCTGACCAAGGCGGCGATCAAGGAAATGATCGTGCCGTCGTTGCTGCCGGTGCTATCGCCGATCGTCGGCTATTTCATCATCTACTTCATCGCCGGAGGTGGGGCTCCGGGAAAATCCGCGGCTTTCTCGGCTCTCGGCGGCATGTTGCTCGGTGTGATCGTAACCGGTCTGTTTGTCGCCATCTCTATGACGTCGGGTGGCGGCGCTTGGGACAATGCCAAGAAGTACATCGAGGACGGCCATTACGGCGGCAAAGGCTCTGACGCCCACAAGGCGGCGGTGACCGGCGACACAGTAGGCGATCCCTACAAGGACACTGCCGGTCCCGCGGTCAATCCGATGATCAAGATCACCAACATCGTCGCGCTGTTGTTGCTCGCGGTCTTGGCACACTGAACCTTCGTCGCATTCGGCAACGCGAAGCGCGCCGCATTGGGGCCGATGGTTTTGGCGCTTAAGTCCGGAACTCTCCGAGCCTAAGACCCTTTGGCTTTGATGTTGTTGATGATCGTACTGATCACGCTCAGATCGGCGCCGGCCGTGGGCGTCGTCTGGCTGACGAAGTCGAAGATCTTGCCGTCCTTCATACCGTATTCCGCGAGCCGCTGGACGCGCCGGTCTTTGTCGAAATAGACGGCGATCACGCGTTGATCGGTGATCTTGGTCGGCATGAACGAAATCGCGCGCTCGGCCTTTTGCGAGATATAGTAGAAGGCCTCGCCGCTGACCGTCGCCACGGTCGAGGGTGTGCCGAGCACGATCAGCACCTGTTCCTGTGAGGCGCCGAGCGGAATTTGCTGCAGCGCCCCCTCGGGCAACACATAGCCGCGCTGGAAGGTCTCGCCGAAGCAGCCCCCCGGCATTAGACCGAGGGCAATCAGCACGACGCACGCGGCTGTCGTTTGTCTTGTACCGTTACGCTTATGACCGCCCGGCATTCTCGTCCCACCTTGCGCTCGACCGCCGCCTGCCGTACCCCCAACGCCGATGAATGGCAATCCGCCGGACTCGGCCCGGCGTCGGGGAGGCGGGCTATCCCTATGATCCTGCGGTCATTTCTGCGCAGCGCCCACAGCCGCAACATCCGCGTGCTCTATGGCGCCATCGTGGCGCAAGCGCGAACACCGGCCTTTTACGCCGACTACGGAGTTCCGGACACCGTGGATGGCCGGTTCGATTTGATCGTGTTGCATCTGGTACTGTTTATCGCCCGTTTGCGCCGGGAAGGCGACGCCGGGCAGAAGTTTGGGCAAGACCTGTTCGACACATTCTGCCATGACCTCGACGACAACCTGCGCGAAATGGGCGTAGGGGACCTCGCGGTTCCAAAACGGATGATGCGCTTTGGCGAGGCCTTTTACGGTCGGCAAGCCGCCTATCTGGCCGCCCTTAAAGCTCCGGAAGGACAGGACTTTGAGAACGCGCTGGCACGCAATATCTTCCAGGCGCACCACGTCGACGAGGGAGTCGCCCGGCTGGCCCGCTACGCTCGCGCGGCCCTGAGCGAGCTTGATACACAACAGGAGAAAGACCTCCTCGGTGGCAAAATCGTCTTTCCGAAGCCTGAGGCCTTTGCCCATGCCTGAGAATCGACCAGAAAGATATGTGCCAAACCCTTGGCGCGTTCCGGTTGCGGTAACAGATGTCCCCGAGACCGGCCAACATTTCGACCTTATCGCCGACAGCGATATTCGTGCCGCTCTGGCGCGGCTGGCTGGATTACGGGATCTGCCGCGGCTCGAAGCCGGTTTCGACGTGAAGCGCCATGCCGCAGGCGGCCTTCGTGTGACCGGCCACGTCTCCGCGACCGTTGGCCAGAACTGCGTTGTCACGCTCGAACCGCTGGCCAACGAAATCGAAGAGGATGTCGATCTCGTCTTCGTCCCGCAGGCGGCAGCGGAATCTCGGACGGCGGAATCCGGGCCGGAGGACGAACCGCGGAGCCCGAGATGGGACGATCCGGAACCGCTCATCGACGGAGTCGTGGATCTTGGTGGCCTGGCGACCGAATTCCTGATTCTCGGGATCAATCCGTATCCGCGTAAGCCCGGGGTGATTTTCGAGCCTCCGAAGGATGCTAAGCTGGAAGATGGACCATTCGCGGCCTTGGCGGGACTGACGAAGGGCCGGAAATGACAATTGACCACAGTTGTGTCCTTGCGCCGACCCGCTATTCTCCGGGCTGGTCTCGCATGCCCCTCTTCCGGACCCGGTGCAGTGGATTTGAAGTTGCTACAGCCAATCCGGGCAACTCGCAGAGGAACTTCAAATCCAAAAGCCGCACCACAAACATTAGCTTGCTAGTGTCCCTCTTGGTTCCGAAGTTCGCATGACAGTAGGCCGCGATCGCTTGCGAACCTCGGAGTCGGGACTCTGGTGACCGCAAGGTCATTTGATGTCAGACAAGGTCCGCATTGCTCTCGATGCGATGGGGGGTGACAATGGCCCCACTGTGGTCGTCGCCGGCGCCGAGGTAGCGCTGGAGCGCCATCCTGAGAGCGAGTTTTTGTTCTATGGCAATGCGTCGCTCATTGCGCCGCTCGTGGATGCGCGGCCTGCGCTGAAATCTGCCTCGCGGGTGGTCCACACTGAAGTCGCCGTCCGCATGGACGACAAGCCGAGCCAGGCGTTGCGCTATGGCCGCTGGAAATCCTCCATGTGGCTGGCGATCGACGCCGTCAAAAAGGGCGAAGCGGATATGATCGTTTCGGCCGGCAACACCGGCGCGCTGATGGCGATGTCGAAGTTCAATCTCAAAACGCTGCCGGGCATCGAGCGGCCCGCAATCGCTGCGTTGTGGCCGACACTGCGCGGCGAATCGATCGTGCTCGACGTCGGCGCTTCGATCGGTGCCGATGCCGAGCATCTGGTCGACCTCGCCTTGATGGGCGCCGCCACCGCGCGCATCCTGTTTGGTATCGATCGTCCGACTGTGGGTCTTCTCAATATCGGAGTGGAGGAGGCCAAAGGCCTTGAGGAGGTTCGCGAAGCCGGGCGCATGCTGCGCGAAGAGAGATTGCCCGACCTCGATTATCAGGGCTTTGTCGAAGGCGACGACATCGGGCGCGGCAAAGTCGATGTGGTCGTCACCGAAGGCTTTGCCGGCAACATCGCGCTTAAGACCGCGGAGGGCACCGCGCGGCAGATTGCCGAATATCTGCGGGGAGCGATGAGCCACTCGCTCAGAGCACGGATCGGATATTTGTTCGCCCGCTCTGCGTTCCGGCAGCTCAGGCAACGCATGGATCCGCGTCGCGCCAATGGCGGCGTGTTTCTTGGCCTCAACGGCATCGTCATCAAGAGCCACGGCGGTACCGATGCCGAAGGATTTGCGGCAGCCATCGATCTCGGACATGGCGTCGTGCGCGACGAGCTTTTGGCGAAGATCACGGCCGCACTCGGACGCCATCACCAGCAGTTGCGCCAAGCCGCTGTCGGCGGAGCCGCCTCGTGATGGTTCGACGGTCGGTTATTCTCGGCTGCGGCAGCTACCTGCCCAACCGGGTCCTCACCAATAGCGAGCTTGCGCTGAAGGTTGATACTTCCGACGAGTGGATCGTGCAGCGCACCGGCATTCACGAACGCCGCATCGCAGCGCCCGGAGAATTCACGTCGCATATGGCGGCGCACGCGGCGCGCGCGGCGCTTGCTCATGCCCACGTCGACGCCCAATCGGTCGACCTCATTGTCCTTGCGACCTCGACGCCTGATAACACCTTTCCGGCCAGCGCGGTTTCGGTGCAGGCCGAGCTCGGTATCACCGGCGGCGCAGCGTTCGATTTGCAGGCGGTGTGTTCCGGATTCATCTATGCGTTGGCAACAGCCGATGCCCTCATCAAGTCCCGGGCGTTTTCCCGGGCGCTGGTGATCGGCTCTGAGACATTTTCGCGCATCCTCGATTGGACCGACCGCGGCACCTGCGTGCTGTTCGGGGACGGCGCGGGCGCCGTCGTGCTCGACGGTCAAGACCAGCCGGATACGCCGGAGGGGCGCGGCATTCTGACCGTACGGCTACGCTCCGATGGGCGGCACAAATCGAAGCTCTATGTCGACGGCGGTCCATCGTCCACCGGGACCGTCGGCCACCTGCGCATGGAAGGCCGCGAAGTGTTTCGGCATGCCGTGGCGATGATCACGGATGTCGTCGAGGAGGCGTTCAAGGCAACCGGTACCACGGCGGGCGACGTCGATTGGTTCATTCCGCACCAAGCCAACAAGCGCATTATCGACGGTTCGGCGCACAAACTCGGCATTCCGCCGGGAAAAATCGTCATAACCGTCGACCGGCATGGCAATACGTCGGCGGCCTCGATTCCGCTGGCGCTGGCCGACGCGGTTGCCGACCGGCGCATCAAGCGTGGCGACCTCCTGCTGCTCGAGGCCATGGGTGGCGGCTTCACCTGGGGCGCCGCACTCATTCGCTGGTGATCCGGAAAAGGGGTGCGAAGCCCCGTTGACCGGGTCCCTCCAAGCTAATATCGTTGATAATTCAGCACGATATGTGGATCGATGATTGATCGGTCGCCGTGCTTGGGGCTGGCAATGGCGGGAAAGACGGTCACGCGCGCTGATCTGTGTGAGGCGGTCTATCAGAAAGTCGGACTTTCGCGCACCGAGTCGGCGACACTCGTCGAACTTGTGCTCAAGGAAATCACCGACTGCCTCGAACGTGGCGAAACGGTGAAGTTGTCCTCATTCGGTTCGTTCGTCGTACGCAAGAAGGGCCAGCGGGTGGGCCGAAATCCCAAGACCGGCAAGGAAGTGCCGATTTCGCCGCGCCGGGTGATGGTGTTCAAGCCTTCCGCTATCCTCAAGCAGCGAATCAATTCCGTGTCGGACGTCAAATGACGTCGTCTGCCTTGGAGCAAGGCATTGGAAAAGGCGCCAGACGCATTCCGTACGATTAGCGAGGTTGCGGAAGAGATCGAAGTTCCGCAGCACGTGCTGCGTTTCTGGGAGAGCCGCTTCACGCAGATCCGGCCGATGAAGCGCGGCGGCGGGCGGCGCTATTATCGTCCGGACGATGTGGATCTGCTGCGGGGTGTGCGCCACTTGCTATACGGCGAGGGCTACACCATTCGCGGCGTCCAGCGCATTCTGCGCGACGAGGGGCCAAGCTTCGTTCAAAATGTCTGGCGCGCCGGTGCCGAACTGCCGCCGCCGGCGGATATCGATGATGATGAGGAGGGGGACGACATCGAAGAGGCGACGACCGATCAGCGGACCGATGTCTCGATGTTCAATCCGTCTTCGCCACGTGTCCCATCGGCCGAAGTGCGTCCGACCGCAAGACGAGAGCCATCCGTCGCCGCTTCCGCGCCAGCCGCACAACCCTCGCCTCCGGCCATCGCGGAAGAGCACAAGCGCAAGCTGCGCTCGGCGCTGAGCGAGCTGATCGTATGCCGACAACTCATCGAGACGGCACTGACGGCGTCGGTCATGGTCGAACCGAACGATTGAAGACGACAAAAATGACGTGAGTGCAGCGACGATCGCTGCCGCGCCGCCGATCTCCTGCCGTTCAACCCGCCTTCTTTTGCCGTGCGCTCGGACGAGCCTCCGGCTTTGCCGGTTGCTTGCCTTTCTTTCCCGGGATCGGCAGCAGCATCTCGCGCTGACCCTCGATGCGTTTGCGCCCCTTTTTCGCCGTGGCCTTGGCGGGCTTTTCGTCGGCGATGCTGCGGCGCAAAGCGTCCATCAGGTTGATCACATTTGGCGGCTGGGATGATGCTTGTTCTCGTGGAGCGGGAACGCCGGCCTGCTTCTTCTTGAGCATGTCCACGACGGCTTCTTCGTAGTGATCGACGAATTGCGACGGTTCAAACGCGGCCTCTTTGGTCTGCACGATGTGCTCGGCGAGTTTGAGCATGTCGGGCGCAACTTTCACGTCGGCAATCTCGTCGAAGTACTCCCGCGCATCTCGGATTTCATAAGGGTAGCGCAGCGTGGTGCCCATCAACCCTTTGTCCCAAGGCTGCAGCATGATCACGCGCTCGCGCTTGGCGAGGACGACGCGCGCAAGCGCCGCCATCGACTTTCCCCGCATCGCCTCGCGGATGACCGCGAAGGCCTCCTGTCCGACTTGGTCGGTGGGAACGATGTAATAGGGGCTATCGAGATAGCGCTCGTCGACGTCTGCGCGTGAAACGAACGTATTGATGTCAATCGTATGGGTACTTTCGATGGCGACAGCATCAAGCTCCTCGTCGTCGACGAGGATGTAGGCGCCTTTCGCATATTCGTAGCCGCGTCCCTTATCCTCGCTCTCGACGGGCTCGCGTGTGACCTCGTCGACGAGCTGTTGGCGCAACCGGTTGCCGGTCTTTTTGTTGATCTGCCGAAACGAGACGCGCTCGCTCGATGACGTCGCCGTGTAAAGCGCGATCGGGCAAGAGACCAGCGACAGCTTGAGATAGCCTTTCCAGTATGGACGAGCGGGGGCCACGGGAAACTCCTCGACAACACATTACTCTCGTGTGAATTACTTACTTGTGAATTTGATCGCATTTTTTGCCGAGTCAACTTTTGCCGGGTGCGTCTGCTCTTGTTCTCATTGCGTTCTCGGCTGCGAGCCTGATCGCAGATCGCGCCACTCCCGCAAGCACGGAAGCGTCCGTTAGAACGTCGATAAATCGTTCCCGACGGCAACACAGGCCGAAGCTGGCTTGCTGACAATCCCCTTGTCGCCATGCCTCTTGAGCGGGCGCTGATTGGTAGACCAGATCATAAATGGCCGCCTGTTGATCTTGGCCTGCCGGTATCAGGTCCGCCGAGCAACCATGTGCTCGATCGCAAGATAACTGAACGTCATGGCTGAAGCGAGGTTGAGGCCGGCCTGATAGCCGGCGCCCATCTCCGTCCGCGCGGCGGCGACTCCGGTCGCGTAGAGGCCGCCGATCGGATGATGCCGTTGATGCAGGACCTGCGCGTTGCGATTGGCGAGTAGTCCGGCCGAATTCCCTACGCTCGGGTGCAGTGCGACGCCATAAAACGGCGCCTTCTCGATCGGACCGAGACCGGGATTTCGCTGCGCGCCGGTTTGGCCGGACGCGAGCCGCCATTTGCCTTCGCCGCGATGAAAGTCCTCGTCGACGCCCGCGTGCGCAAAGGCGTTAAAGCGCTCGATCGTTTCGGTCAGGCCGTTGGCGTCGATGGCGAGCTTTGCCGCTAACGCTGGAATGCTTTCGGCGCGCGCAACGCTGTCCGGCACTGGGCTGCCGGCTGGCCGGTTCGCAAATGAAAATCGGTCCGGATATTGCTGATCGAAAATCAGGTAGCAAGGCACATTCGGGCACTCGTGCCGCAATGCGTCAAAGGTTCGCAAATGCGGCACGATGCCTTGGAAGAACGACTTGTCGGCGAAACGCCGGCCGCTTCGATTGACGAGCGCGGTGTGCGGGCTGGTGAGCTCGACGATTCCCGCCCGGCAGCTTGTCGGCGGCTTGCCGTCGCCAGCGGGCACCGTGTAGCCGAGCATGATCGACAGGCTGTTTGGAATACGATGAATGACCGCTCCGAGTTCCGCTGCGAGCACGAGGCCATCGCCGGTGAGCGAGGCCGGGCTCATCGGGACCATGCTGGGGAAACCTTCGAGGCTTTTTGCGAGTTCAAGATTGAAGTCGTAGCCGCCGGTCGCGATCACCACGCCTTTTCGTGTCTTTACATCTTTCCCATCGCTAAGGCGCACGCCGGTAACGCGCGCGCCGTCGTAAGCGAGGCAGTCGACAGTGCGATCGGTCCAGATCGGAACGCCGCGCGCCGTCAAGGCTTTCACGAAGTGACAGATAAGGGCGACGCCCTTGCCGCACATATCACGGCGCTTGCGGTCGGCGACGATCGTCGGATCCCAATTGGAAAAGCGGTTGAGTCCACCCCAGGCGACCTGTTCTTCGGCGGTGACATAGCAAGGCACATCATCGGGGACATGGATGCGTTCGCGCCACTCGCCAAGCTCATATCCAGAAATGAGCTCCGCTTCGAACGTGCGTCCTTCCGCCAGTGCCCCAGGTGCCTTTCCGTAGTAGTGATCGGTGATGCCGCGGGTAATGCGAAAGCCGACTCCACTCTTTTGAAAAAACTCCAAGATCGCCGGCGAGCGGTCGACGAAGGCGAGCATGCGCTCTTCGTCGATCTCGCCGCCTCCGAGGAAGCGCATGTATCGGATTACGTCGTCGCGGCTGTCGTCGATGCCCGCGGCGCGTTGCAGATAATTCTGGCCTACCCAGATGAGGCCGTAGGATTGTGTTGTGCCGCCACCCAGAAAGCTTGATTTCTCTATGACCAGGGGGCGCAGCCCTGCAGCGGCCGCCGCGAGTGCCGCCGACAACCCAGCGATGCCGGAGCCGAGCACGACGACGTCGAATGTGTCGGTGTCAGTCACTTCCCGAGGCCCGCTGCAGCAACGATCGGTGCCCACCGTTCCGTCTCTGATTTCATGAGCTTGGTCACTTCTTCCGGACTCATGGGAATCGGCTCGATGAGCTCCCGGCGCAGAATTTCGCGAACTTCGGGTCGCGCCAGCGCCTCATTCACATCGTGATTGATCCGCGTAACAAGCGGTTCGGACATGCCGGCCGGGCCGGAGACCGTCAGCCAATTGACCGCGGAAATATCGAATCCCAATTCGCGAAACGTCGGAATATCGGGGAAGTCCGGGAGCCGTTTGTCACTCGCGACCGCGAGCCCGCGAAGCTTACCGCCCTGGATATTGCTCACGACCGTTGACATGACGAGTGAGCCGAAATCGACCACGCCGGAAATGACGTCGGCGATCATCGGGCCGTTGTAGGGCACGTGAATGAACTTCATGCTGGCCTTGCGTGCTACGTATTCCGCGAAGATATGGCCCAGCGTGCCGACCCCTGCGGAGCCATAGGTAACGGGCGCGGCGCGGGCCGAATTCAGAAGGTCATCGAAGGTGATGAACTTGCCGCCGACGGCCGCGACAAAGCAGTTCGGCGGGCCGCCGATATACGCGATATGGGTAAAGCTCTTGAACGTATCGAATCCGGTCTTCGGATTAATGAGCGGCGCAATCACCTGGCTCGGCAGTGACGAGATGAGGAGCGAAGTCCCGTCGGGCTCCGAGTGTGCCACATCGACGGAGCCGAGTATCCCGCCGGCGCCCGGCTTGTTCTCGACGTAGACGCGCTGATTGAGGCTCTCCGACAGATATTTGGCGAGAACGCGACCGAGCCGGTCCGGAAATCCGGTTGGCGCGAACGGCACCACGATGCGGATGGGTCGCGATATCTCCTGAGCGCGGCAAGCTGTAGCGAAGACGCCAGTTACAGTGATAGCCAATAGGGTGATCGCGCCGACAGCGGCGGCCGCGGAATGCCAACGGCGCATGTGAACCTCCCGGTCTATTTTTGCTCGCGGCGCAGAGGCCTCAATCGAGCTTGATGCCGACGGCCTTTATGACCTTGCTGCGGGTCTCGGCCTGTGAGCGGATGAAGTCGGCGAATTCCTGCGGCGATTTGCTGGTTTCCGGTTCCACACCCGCTGTCGTCAGCTTGTTGCGGACACTTTCACGGCCCAACACGGCAACGATTTCGCCATGCAGCTTGTTGACGATTTCGGGCGGAGTACGGGCCGGCGCGACGATGCTCTGCCAGATGCCGAGGTCGAAGCCCGGCAGTGTCTCCGCGACGGTCGGAATGTTCGGCGCGAGAGATATGCGCTTGCTGCCGGTCAGCGCGATAATTTTGAGCTTGCCCGCTTTTGCGAAGGGCAGCGCGACGTTGACGCTCTCGAGGCCCAGCTGAATTTCACCGCCAAGAAGCCCCGTGACCTGCGTGGTTCCCCCGCGATAGGGCACCAGCGTCAGCTTGATGCCGGCCCGCATATTGAGAAGCTCGGCGGTCACCTGCGACGTCGGTGTGCTGTAACCCATGAGGAGGCTGCCGGGCTTGGCCTTCTCCTCCGCGATCATCTCCTTGACCGTGTTGGCGGCCACACTGTTGTTCGCCTCGATGACGGAGGGCACTTCGGCGACCAAAGACACCGGCGCGAAATCCTTGAACGGGTCATACGAAAGCTTGCTGTAAAGGTACGGATTCATCACCAGCGTGCCGTCGATCGCCATCAAGAGGGTGTAGCCGTCGGGATCGGCCTTTGCGACCAGTTCGGCGCCGATAATCGTGTTGGCTCCGGGGCGATTGTCGACAAAAACTTGCTGACCCAGGTCCTTGCTCATCTCATCGGCGATGACGCGCGCCAGCAGATCGGCCGGTCCGCCTGCCGCGAACGGGACCACCAAGCGAATCTGCCGCGACGGGTAGCTCTGCGCGAAGGCCGTTGGTGCGAACAACAGACATGCGGCGACAACGGCGATACGTTGAAAATAGATCCTCATGACGTTTTCCCTGAGTGTTTCTCTTCGAAGTTTCTTCGATTTCATTCCAGAATGAAGCCGCCGTTCTCGTGGATGACTTTGCCCCATCGCTCGGTTTCGCTGTGGACAAAATCGTTGAGTTCGGCGGGCGTGCTGCTGACCGCGATGATGCCGGCGTCGCTGAGCCGTTTGGCGACCGCCGGATCGGCGTAGATGGTGGCAATAAAGTGCTGGAGCTTTCCAACGATCTCGCTCGAGGTGCCGGCCGGCGCGTAAAAGCCGATCCAGGTCGATATGTCGCCCAGCGCCGGCACGCCCGCGGCTTCGGCGAGCGGTGGCAATTCGGGCAACTGGCTAAGCGGACGATTGCTCAGTTTGGCGAGCGCGCGGAATTTTCCCGACTTGATCAGCGGTAGACTTGAGGCAACGCCATCGATGCCGAAATCGACGCTGCCGGTCAGCAATCCCTCAACGGTCTCGGTGCTGCCCTTGTAGGGAATGATGACGAAAGCCGTTCCGGTGAGTTTTGAGAACAACAGGGCGGCGAGCCGAGAGTTGATCGTACCGGTGCCGAAATTGAGGCGGCCGGGGCGCGCTTTCAGTGTTTCGATCAAGTCCTGCATGGTGTGGGCAGCGGAGTCCGAACGCACTTCCATCACCGAGATATTCTTCGCTCCAAGCGAGATCGGCTCAAAATCCCGAAATGGATCGTAGGGCAGGTTCTTCTTCAGCAGCGGATTGAGCACCATCGTGGAGTCCATCGCGGCGAGCAGCGTGTAGCCGTCGGGGTCGGACTTAGCGACAGCGAGCGCGCCGATCGTAGTATCGGCGCCGGGGCGATTTTCGATCACCACGGGCTGCCCCCACGACGCCGTCATTTCCTTGCCGATGATGCGCGAAAGCAGGTCGGTCGGACCGCCGGCAGGGAAGGGTACGACAATGTGGATCGGCCGGTTCGGATAATTCTCCGCCTCGATGCCCTGCGCGCGCGCCGGTGCAATCGCCAGGAGTCCGACACCGACTGACGCAAGGCCAATCGCACAGCGGACAAACGCTGCCGTGCTGCGGATCAGCACGCCACCCAAGCGGACATCACGCATCAAGTTGGTCCATCAGCCGCCCGAGAGGCGGAGTGGGTGACTTGTCGCCAAGTTTTTCCTTAAGCCGCTTGAGGCATCCCCAGAGCACCGCCTGATTGCTATTGACCACCGGTTTGCCTAGCGCCTGCTCGATGGCTGCGACCGCTTCGATCTGCGTGGTGTTGGTGCAGCTCAGGAAGAAGCCGTCGGCCTCCGGCGTATCATTCTCCCGAGCGAGCTCGAGCCAGCGCTGCGGCGTCACTGCCTCGAATGCCGCGGCGCTGCCGCAGCAAAGCGCGACGTCTTTGACGACGGTGAAACCGGCCGCGGTGAGATAGCGGATGACGTTGTCGTTGGTCTGATACGGGCTGAGCACCACGAGCTTGTGGATGCCAAGCGCCTTCAGCGCATCTTTCACCAGCCTGCTGGTCGACAGTGCCTCGATGCCGGTCGTTGTACGGATAAGGTCGATGATGCGGTTCTCGCCGTCAGTTCCCTCCTTCATCGAGGTGTCGGTGCAGTGGAACACGATCAGATCGGGCTTGGCGTCGGCAAGTGTGTTTGCGGCGTGGGTGATTTCGCCGGTGAGTTCGGCGACGGTTTTGCCGGGCTGCCCGGCGACCCGTCCGCGCGCCACGTGAATGCCGAGTCCTTCCGGCGCGAAATGGTTGAACTGCGGCTCGGTCATGCGATTGACCGACGGAATGATCAGCCCGATACGCGCGCGGGGTTCGATCAATGCGGGGGCGATGGTCTGCCGGTCGGCGATGGCGTCCATGGTGGCATTCCTCTGTTGATAAGCCTCACTCTACAGTCAGTCCGACAGTCTTCGCGAAGCCGCCCCAGCGCGCCACTTCGGCGGCAAGGAAGCGGTTGGTCGCGGCGACGTCCGTATCCATGGACAACAAGGCCTCGCGGTCGAAATATTCGCGAATTTTCGGCAGTTTCAAGATACGGCGGACTTCGCTGTTGAGCTTTTCGACGATAGCGGGCGGCAAGCTTTTAGGACCCGCCAGCCAGAACCAGGTGGCGCCGGTAATGTCCGGATAGCCCTGCTCGGCAAACGTCGGGACGTCCTTGTAGGCCGGATTGCGCTCGGTAGACGAAGCGGCAAGGCCGATCACCCGCCCGGCCTTGATCTGTTCGCCGATCGTGAGAAAGGCAGTGAGCGTCATGTTGATGTGATTGCCGAGCACATCCACGACGCCGCTGTTGGGCGCCGGAACATGGGTGACGGCGATTGCGGCTTTGCGCTTGAAGTCCTCGAGCAGGAATTGTCCGAGCGATCCCGGTCCGGGAGAGGAACATGTGAGCGGTGTGTCGTGCGTATGGGCGTATTTGACGAGGCCCGCGATGTCGCGCACGCCCAGCGCCGGATTGGCCGCCAGCACGTAAGTATCGGCGCCGATCATCGCGATGTGGGTGAAATCTTTGATCGGATCGTAGCCGATCTTCGGATTGACCGCCGGGATAGTGATGTGCGGCCCCGAACCGCCGATCATCAGCGTGTAGCCGTCTGGTTCGGCGTGAGCCGTCAGGGCTGCTGCGAGGCTGCCGCTATTGCCGGGGCGGTTCTCGACATAGAAATGCTGGCCGAGTGCCGTCGACAGTTCCTGTCCGATCAGCCGGCCGAACTGATCGGCACTGCCGCCTGGCGAGAAGCCAACAAGGATTTTCACCGGCCGCGTCGGCCAGTCCTGCGCCGAAGCCACGGTGAGCGGCGCCGCTGCCAGCGCTGCAGCGACCAAGGCAAGGACTAAGTTTCTTTTGTTCATCGCTATTGCCTGTCCACATTCGAACTCGCGCCCCATGCCCCGGCAGAACAGAGCGGCTCGTTGCTAAAGCTTGATCCCGCTCTCCTTGAAAATCTTGGTCCAGCGTTTTGCCTCCGCGCGAAAGAAAGCATCGAATTCCTGCGGTGTGCTGGTGACGCCGTTGATCCCGGCCTTGTCGAGTTTTTCCGCGGTCGCCGGATCGGCATAGGCGTGCACAACCTCCTGCTGGATTTTGTCGATGATCGTGCTCGGCGTTCCCGCTGGCGCGACAAGGCCGATCCAGCTTCCCATGTCCTGGAGGTGCGGTAGATCGGCGGCCTGCGCCAGGGTCGGCACGTCGGGCAGTTGGCTCAGCGGACGGTTGTTGAGCTTGGCCAGCGCGCGAACCTGTCCACTCTTGATTAGGGATAGATGGGAGGCGACGCCATCGAGAATGAAATCGACACTGTGATTGAGCAGTCCCTCGACGACGTCGGCACTGCCTTTGTAGGGGATGAGCACCACATCGATGCCGGCCTCCTTGGCGAACAGATAGCCCGACAGGCGCGTCGTGATGATGCCGGCGCCGTAATTCAGTTTACCGGGAGCGGCCTTGGCGCGGGCGATCAACTCCTTCACGGTTTTCGGCCCGTCGCTCGCCCGCACGCTCAGAAGCGACGTATTCTTTGCCATCAGCGTGATGGTGGCGAAATCCTTGAACGGATCGTAGGACGCCTCGATGCCGGTCGCTGGGTTCAACACCAGCGTGGTGTCCATGGCGGCGAGCAGCGTATAGCCGTCGGGCGCTGCCTTCGCGACCGCCTGAGCGCCGATCGTGGTGTTGCCGCCCGGCCGGTTGTCGATGACGACACCGACGCCCCAGTCCTCGCTCATCTTCTGCGCGATGATGCGCGCGTCGATATCGGTCGGGCCGCCTGCGGGGAATGGCACGATGATGTGGATCGGACGGTCGGGAAAGGTCTTGGCCGCAGCGTCAGGCGCCTGCGCCCAAGCTCCGGTGAGCGGAAGCGCGATTGCGGCAGTGAGTGCAGCGAGTTTCAGCCCGATGGACAATGTTTCTCTCCCTGTCGAAGCTCCGCTCGTCGATGCGGCGCTTTTTGTCCGGCCGATCCTAGCAGAAAAAAGATCGTGCCACTCACGCCTGTTGCGCGGCCCGCATGCGCCGGGCGCGTGGGGGCTAATGGTCTGATTTTAACATTCGCATCCCGGTTCGGCAGGCTATCTTGCGAATGTTAGAATCAAAGGACGATTAGCCAATATGAGTGCTGGTGGTGCTTTGGATTTGACATTCGCTTCGCCGATTCACGGCTAGGTGGATAGCGAATGTCAAATCCGCTCCACCAGTCTATGCCGCGATCGCCGCCATGAGGTCTTCGCAGGATTGTGCCGATTGCAATCCCATGACTGCATCGACGATGCGTGCGCGTGCGGCCGGCGCGAGATGCTCCGATGTTACGCTGTCGAATTTCTCCAGCACTGTCTTGCGATCGAGACCGTCGGCCGAGAAGCCGGGCGGTGCCAGAATCTCAACCTTGTAAGGCTGACCGTTGGCTCCAGTTGCGTGGAGCGCGCAAGGGTAGGCTTCGCCGGCCCGTCGCGCGAGATCGCTGTCCGTCGTCATGTCGAGCCGCGCCATCAGCGCGCTCACCTTCGGATCATGCCAGCGTTCGCCGGCAAATTGAGCCAGGCCGAATGTGCCGTCGATCAGCGCCACCGCGATGAGGAATTGCAAGCTGTGGTCGGCGGCCTCGCGCGAGCGGGGCGCGACGCGGCCCGGATCCGCCATTTGGCGGCGCACGATCGGCAAGTCAGCCAATACGACACGGATGGACGCGAGCCGGCCGATATCGCCGCCGACCAGGCGATGCATGGCGATCCCGGCGGCAACCGCACTCTGCCCGCCCGCAAAGCACGGATAGGCCTTGATCCCGGTGCGTCTGATGAAGCTTGCCTCGGGAAGCGCCGCGCCGAGGATGTCTCCCGCCGGGTCGCGCGTGAACACTGCCTTGATGCCGCGCTCCGATTCGAACAAGTCGAGCGGCCCGGTAATGCCTTGGGCGGCGAGCAACGCTGATTGCATGCCGCTCTGCGCAATCAGCGCGTTCGCAATCGACTTGGCCGCCGAAATGCCGCCTTCGCGCACCGCGACCGGTGTCGGCGCTCGCGCCGCGCTCAGTGCGATCGCATGTGCAAGCTTCTCCGGGTCGAGCCCCATCAGGCGACCGGCGATCGCCGGCGCTACCAGGCCGGAGACGCTAATCCCGTCCCACACCGAGTCCGCATCCATCAGCGCCTTGCCGCGGCCGTAGATCTCATAACCGAGGAGAATGGCGGCAAGGAGATCGCGCCCGCGCGTGGGGGCGAGTTCGGCGGCGGCAAGAGCGACCGGGATATTGTCGCTCGGGTGGCCGCCGCGCGTGCCGCTGAGCGGATGCGCGCCGACCACGTAGTCGTTGAGATCGAGCACGCGCACCAGCGTGCCGTTTGCCAGCACGGCACTCGGTGCGCTCATGCGGCGGGGCGAGCCGAGCACCGTACATTGCGGCGTGCCGCCGAGCGCGCTGAGTGTCGCCACAACGGCCCGCGCGCATTCGTCGTCGAGCGCGGCATAGCCGCAGCCGAGCGTGTCGAGAAGAACAAGCCGCGCTTGCTCGAGGGCGCGCGGCGCAAAGTCCTCGGTCGGCACCGAGAGAACCCATGCCGCGAGCCGCTCGATGGCGCCATAGTGCCGACGCGATGCTTCACCCATGTGGACGCAATGCGGTGTCTCAGGGGTTCGCCGCGTGCTGCTGATCTGGATGCAGGATCAGTTTTTGCACACGCCAATTGAGAATTTCGGCGACGTAGAGCGTGTTCTCGTTCGGGCAGGCTATTTCATGAACCCAGCCGAATTGCTTGGGCTGCTTGCCGGCGCGGCCCAGCATGCCCAGCACCTTGCCGTCGAGTGTCAGCTTGTAAATGCGGCCCGGGAAGGCATCGGCGACGTAAAGCACCTGGTTCGGTGCTGGCGTGATGCAGAGCGCCCAGGGAGCGCCGGGCGTCATCGTGCCTCCACTCTGAAGATAATTGGTGAGATTTGGTTTGTCGCCGATCGCGGGCTGCGCGTCCGGATCGGGCGGAATGTCGATGGTCATGATCCGCAAGAATTTGCCGTCGCTGTCGAACAGCTGAATGCGGCGGTTGTTACGATCGGCGACGAAGATGTTGCCGGCGGCATCGGAGGCGATGCTGTGGACGAGATTGAATTGGCCCGGTCCCTTGCCGGGTTCGCCCCAGGATTTGATCCAGTCGCCGTTCTTGCTGAGCTTGGCGACGCGTGAATTGATGTAGCCGTCAGTAATGAAGATGTCGCCGGCAGGGTCCCAGGTGACGTCGGTCGGCTGGCGGAACCGCCCGTTCTGCGGCGGCAGAGGCGGATTGACCCGTTCATGCGCCTTGGCATCGGCGTCGGAGGCTTCGGGCTTGCGTCCGATCACCATGACCACGCGCCCTTCCGGGTTGAACTTGATGATCATGTCCGAGCCTTTATCGATGGCCCAGATGTTGTCGTCCTTGTCGATGCGCACAGCATGGGCAAACGACCACGCATAGAGGTTCTTGCCGATTTCACGGACGAACCGGCCGTCCGGGCCGAATTCCCACAATTGGGCGGCCGTATTGGCGAAGGCCGGTCCTTGACTGCTGCCGCCGCGGTGGAAGACGAAAATGTGGCCCTTGGAATTGAGTGCCACGCCTGCGGCTTCGCCCATGTTCAGGTCGAACGGCAGCTTGAGCAGGTTCGGCACCGACTCGTAGGGAATTTGCGGCGCCGACGGCTGGGCGAACGCGGGAAGGCTCAGAAGCATAAAAGAAGCGACGAGAATTTGTTTCATCAGGTCCTCCCTTGATGGTTTTCTTTAGCGGTTTTTATGGGCGGGCTCGGCCGCGGCACTTATCCATCGTACATTTGGAAAGTTTGCACGAAAAGCAGCGATAAGTATCGGGCAGTCTCGAACATGTGTGCAACCACCGAACCGCGACCGCTTGCGCAAGCGCAGTGGCAAGGTAAGATGTTGGTTTATCGCCAGTGACGGGGGACTATCATGCGAGCGTTCTCGCTTTCGAGGATCATACTGTTGGCAGGCGCTGCTGCGCTGCTGTCGAGCTACCCGGGCGCCACCTTTGCCGCCAAGATGACGAAGCTGCCGCCCGGCGCGTGCGCGGTCAGCAAGACGGGCGCGCTCAATAGTGGCGCGATCTGTTCGTTCGACTGCAATCCCGCCAACAATTGGTGCTCGCAGCAGATGTGCGTCAACGGACAATTGACGAAGATCATCAGCTGTTACGGCAGTTTCTGCGCCGCCAAGTGCGGTTAGGGATAGGCGCGAACGGCTGAACTCGGGTTGCCGTCAATTCCCGTCGAAAGCGGGTGGGTCCGGCCACTGCTTGGCCCGCTCCGCAGTCTCGTGGAATGCCTTCTCGCACCTCGGGCAAGGACCTCTAAGCTTCGATCGTGACGGAACGTGATCGCCGCGTTGGAACTTTACGTTCCGGCGCGTTTTGCGTTGCGTCGTGGTACTTTGCATCGGAGGATCCGGGCTTGCCGCAGGCGACTGGAGCGCGTAACGGACCCCGAGCAAAAACGGTTGAGTGTGCGATGGATGTACCGGTTCGGAAATCCAAGCTGATCAAGGGGGCGACCGGCGACTGGGAGGTCGTCATCGGCATGGAGGTCCATGCCCAGGTGACTTCCAAGGCCAAACTGTTCTCCGGCGCCTCGACCGAATTCGGCGGCGCGCCGAATTCGCACGTCTCGCTGGTCGACGCCGCCATGCCAGGCATGCTGCCGGTGATTAACGAAGAGTGCGTGCGCCAAGCCGTGCGTACCGGCCTCGGGCTGAAGGCCGGGATCAATCTCAAATCCGTGTTCGACCGGAAGAACTATTTCTACCCTGATCTGCCGCAGGGCTACCAGATCAGCCAGTATAAATGGCCCATTGTGGGCGAGGGCGAGGTCGTCGTCGACATGCCGGACGGCGAAGCCGTATGTGTCGGCATTGAGCGGCTGCATCTCGAGCAGGACGCCGGCAAGTCGCTGCACGATCAGCACGCCACGATGTCGCTCGTCGATCTCAATCGTTCGGGTGTGGCGCTGATGGAGATCGTGACCAAGCCGGACCTGCGCTCGGCCGAGGAGGCCATGGCGTTCATTCGTAAATTGCGTTCCATATTGCGTTACCTCGGTACCTGCGACGGCAATATGGAGAGAGGCAATCTGCGCGCCGACGTGAACGTCTCAGTGCGTAAACCGGGCGCGGCGCTTGGAACGCGTTGCGAGATCAAGAACGTCAACTCGATCCGCTTCATCGGCCAGGCCGTCGATGTCGAGGCGTGGCGGCAGATCGGCGTCATTGAGGAGGGCGGCAAGATCGAACAGGAGACGCGGCTGTTCGATCCGGTCAAAGGCGAAACGCGTTCCATGCGCAACAAGGAAGAAGCGCATGACTATCGCTACTTTCCCGATCCGGATCTGCTGCCGCTTGAGCTTTCGCCGTCACTCGTCGAGGATTTGCAAAAGAGTTTGCCGGAGCTCCCGGACGAAAAGAGAGCGCGCTTCATCTCGGAGTTCGGGCTCTCGGCTAACGATGCCGAGGTGATATTGGCTGAACCCGCGAGCGCGTCGTTCTTCGAAACCGTCGCGAAGGGACGCAATGGCCAGGCCGCGGCCAATTGGATCATCAATGAAATGGGCGGCCGGCTCAATAAGGAAGGCAAGGACATTACTGCGTCGCCAGTTTCCGAGGCGCAACTCGGTGCCATCCTCGACCTGATCGCGGAAGGCACCATCTCCGGCAAGATCGCCAAAGATGTGTTCGAGATCGTCTGGAGCGAAGGGGGCGACCCGCGCGTGATCGTCGAACGGCGCGGCTTGAAGCAGGTGACCGATATCGGTGCGATTGAGCAGACGATCGACGAGATCATCGCCAAGAACCCCGACAAGGTCGCCGATGCCAAGGCAAACCCGAAGGCCGTCGGCTGGTTTGTCGGCCAGGTGATGAAGGCGTCCGGCGGCAAAGCCAATCCCCAGGTGGTCAACGATCTCTTAAAGAAGAAGATCGGCTAGCTCGAACTTCAATCCACCGCAGGAGCACGTGCCGCCGCCGTCGCCTCGTCGGCGCGCATCGGCGTGCCTTACTTTTACGACCCGAAAATGAAGCGTGAGTTACACTTGCGAAGTGAGCGCGAGGCGGTGAGCGAGGTCGATGCGCAGGCCGCTGGGCGAATCGGTTGACACCGATTTGCGCGTTTTTTGCCTCGATGCGGCCGTCGACAGGCCCTGCAGAGGCGTTTTGCGCAAAATTTTTTTGGCGTGATGAATCCGCCCGTTCGAGCGTCATCAAGGCTGCGAAAGTGCGTGCGAAAATCGATCGTCACGCAGCGACGAACCAACAAATGGATCAACACGGCGTTGCAGAAATCCATATTCCATCGGCATTTTCGTCATGCCGCGGATTATTTGCGTTCTGCCGCAACGCAAAAACTTTCTCTGCAGCGATTTATGTCCGGTGCTTGCGTCACGCGTGCGGCGAACAAGCGGGCGGCGGCACTTACACACAAAATTAAGTGGAGTCACTGTTATTTTTTTCCTGCTGTAGTAATCGGATGGCAGTGCAAGTCGATTCGCGACTGCACTGCACCGATGTCGCCATCCACTCAGGCTAGGAGGGCAGCAATGGCGAAGAAGCGAAAGACGAAAGCAGCGGCGAAGAAGACGGTAAAGAAGACGACCAAGCGCAAGAAGAAGTAGTCGACGCCGCTATCGATCTTCGGCATCACACGTCGGAGATCGCGTCACACGGGCCGGCCGTCGTCGAGGGTCGATCGATGATCGCCCAAGACGGGCCGGCTCAGGTGATTGACGGAGGGCGTCGGCGGGACGGAGGTGTGAGCTTCGAAATCATTTGCTTGGCGGACAAGTGCAAAGCAGGTGAAGAAGATGAGAGACGGGCAATCCGGATCTCACCCTGGCGAATAGCCAGTGGACTCACATCTCAGGCATCTCGCCGACGCCCTCGGTATATCGGCGGTGCGATTTCAGCACCTACACTTGTGTCTCCCTCGGACTGTTTTTTGATGGCGTCGCGGAGTAATCCGGGGGCGCTTTTTTGTTGCCCATGACGCGCACGCCAAAGGGCGCGTCCAGGCCCTCGCCTGAGCGGGCCATCCCGCAGAAGCGACAGCCGGCGGAGCGAAAGACCGCCCAGCGAAAGATCCGGCGGCGAGGACAGCCGATCGAGCTTTATTACTGGCCGACGCCGAACGGCTGGAAAATTTCTATCATGCTCGAGGAGTGCGGCTTGCGTTATGTCGTGCTCCCCGTGGACATCTCCAAGGGAGAGCAGTTCGCGGCGCATTTTCTGGCGATCTCGCCGAACAATCGCATTCCCGCCATTGTCGATCCGAACGGTCCGGGTGGGCGGCCGATCTCGGTCTTCGAGTTTGGCGCGATCCTGCAATATCTCGGCCGCAAGACGGGAAAGTTTTATCCGCGCGACGAGCGTGCGCGCGTCGCCGTCGATGAATGGCTGTTTTGGCAAATGGGCGGGCTTGGCCCGATGGCGGGGCAGGCGATTCACTTTCGCCGCTATGCACCGGAGCCGATCGATTACGCGCTGGAGCGATATACCGACGAAGTCAATCGCCTCTACGGCGTGATGAACACGCGGCTCGCCGATCGGGAATTCTTGGCAGACCGCTATTCGATTGCCGATATGGCGTGCGTCGGCTGGGTCCGTCTGGCCGAGCGTCAAGGCCAAGATCTCGGGTTGTTCCCGCACCTCAAGCGCTGGTTCGAAACGATCCGCGCGCGCCCCGCAGTCAAGCGTGCCTTTGCCATCCGCGTCGAGGCGGCGTCGGCCGTCGACCCTCGCGATCCGGCGGTGCGCTCCATTCTGTTTGGTCAGCGCGCCCGCTGACGCGGGCTATTATTCTTTTCGTCGGCACGGTGCGCTAAAGTCCGGCCGCCATGCAGTCAATGACCAGTACGCGACAACTGCTTGCGCGCGCCGTTGCCGCGCATCAGACGGGCAACATCGCGCAGGCCGAGGTCCTCTACAAGCTTGTTCTGCAGGCCGATAAAAAGCAGTTCGACGCCCTGCATATGCTTGGCGTGATCGAAGGACAGCGCGGTAATTTTGCCGCCGGCTTGCGTCGCCTCAACGACGCGTTGCGCATCAAGCCGAACTCGGCGGACGCGTTGATCAATCTTGCGCGGATGCAGAGCGAGCTTGGTGACGACGCCAGGGCTATCGCGACCTATGAGAAGGCGCTGGCGCTGAACCCTCATTCGGCTCTCGCGCACAGCAATTTGAGCATCGTGCTGCGCCGGCAAAAGCGGTGCGAGGAGGCGCTGCGACACTGCGACACCGCCCTCGACTTGGCGCGGGACTATCCGGACGCATGGAACAACCGCGGGAATATTCTTTTCGATCTTGATCGGTTGGACGAGGCTCTTGCGTGCTACGACCGTGCACTTGCTCTGCAGCCCAGGCTGGCGAACGCCCATTTGGGTCGCGGCAATGTCCTCCACAAAATGATGCGCTCGGATCAGGCTCTTGAAGCTTACGACAAGGCGCTCGTCATCGCGCCCGGTTACAAGGAAGCCCATTTCGGTCGGGCGAACGTTTTGCAGCAGGCGATGCGCTTCGAAGAGGCCGTCGACGCTTATGATCAGGCGCTTGCCATTGATACCGGTTTTGCAGACGCATGGTATGGACGCGGCTCGATTTTGGGCCATCTCGGGCGTCGCGAGGAGCAGTACGCGGCGTTCGCCAGGGCTTTCGCCCTCAAGCCCGATCTGCCGTATGCCGAAGGCGCACGGCTATTCGCAAAAATGCAAATTTGCGCGTGGGACAACATCGAGGACGATTGTGTGCAACTCACCGCTGGGATCAGGCGAGGCGAACTGCGATCGGCTCCTTTCGCGATGCTGGTTGCGTCGTCGTCGCCGGCCGACCACAGGGCCTGCGCCGAGCAGTATGTCTCGCATCTTTATCCGCCCGCGCCGCAGCCGTTGTGGCGTGGCGAGCGCTATCGGCATGAACGCATTCGCGTCGCTTATCTGGCGGCGGAATTTCACAATCACGTCATCGCCTATGTCACGGCCGGAATGTTCGAGGCGCACGATCGGTCGCGCTTCGAGACCACGGCGGTGTCATTTGGCCCCGGCGTCGACGATGAGATGCGCAGAAGGTTGCGCGGAGCGTTCGACCGTTTCCTCGACGTTGGCTCGCGCAACGATCAGGATGTCGCGCAAGTCTTGCGCGATCTTGAGATCGACATTGCAGTCGATCTGGTCGGACATACCGGCTTTGCGCGCACGTCGGTTCTGGCGCGGCGCGTCGCCCCTGTTCAGGTGAGCTATCTTGGCTATCCCGGCACCATGGGCGCGAGCTACATCGACTACATTATCGCCGACCAGACAGTCATTCCGCCCGAGTGTTCGACCTTCTACACCGAGAAAATCGTGCGACTGCCGGATACCTATCAGGTCTACGATGCCAAGCTTGAGATAGGACCGGTTACGCGAGCGCGCGAAGAGCTGGAATTGCCCGCCGCAGGCTTCGTCTTTTGCTGCTTTAACAATGCCTACAAGATCAGGCCGGCAATGTTCGACATTTGGATGCGGCTGTTGCGGCAGGTGGCCGGCAGCATCTTGTGGCTATTCGCGGACAACGCGGCTGTTTCGCGCAATCTGTGCCTCGAGGCCGAGCGCCGTGGCGTCGCGCGGGAACGCTTGGTGTTTGCGCCGCGGCTGCCGCTTGCCGAACATCTGGCGCGGCATCGGCGGGCAGATCTCGTTCTCGACACACTACCCTACAACGGTCACGGAACCACAACCCATGCGCTCTGGGCGGGCGTTCCGGTCCTCACATGCCTCGGCCCCACGTTCGCCGGCCGGGTGGCGGCAAGCGTCCTGCGCGCGGTCGGTCTTCCCGAACTGGTGACCGAATCGTTGTCCGACTACGAGACGTTAGCGCTGAAAATCGCCACCGATCCGGCGCTCTGCGCTTCGCTCAAGGAGAAGCTTGCGCGCAATCGCACGCATTTTCCACTGTTTGATACGGCGCGGTTCACGCGGAATATCGAGAGCGCCTACGTTCAGATGTGGCGGCTTCAGCAGGATGGCGACCCGCCGCGGAGCTTCGATGTGAATTCCGCGTGATTTTCGGCGTGGCGGCCGCGGTTGCTGTAACTGCGGTCGGTTCACCCGCGTCCAGAAATCGAGCGACCGATTTTGCTGTGACGCACAACGCTGAGATCAATGGTAGGCTTCTGCGGCGAAGGGGCGGTCCATGAGGTAGGCAGGTCGTCCAAAGGACAGTGCGTCGAGGCCCTCAATACCAGAGAAAGCTGGCTTGCGTGAACGAACCATTTTTCGTCTGCTGCACCAGGGGTAGCAAAGAAAACACGGACCTCTACCGCTCGTTACGCAAGCTAGGAACCGATCGCTTTGTTTTCTTCGAGCACAATCGCAATGGTCTGCCGAGTTGTTACAATTCGGTGCTCGATGAGAAATTCGGATGTGACGAGGTCGTCGTCTTTGTCCACGACGATGTGACCATCGGCGATCTTTTCGTCCGCGAGAAGCTCGCTAACGCGTTTGATGAACTGGGCTACGGGATCGCCGGCCTGGCAGGCACGTCGGATTTCAAGATCACTCCAAATCTGGAGGTCATATCCTGGTTGCAGCCGCCGCCGGAGGCCCGTTCAGGAGCCGTCGAACATCAGCTGGCAGGCATGCCCGCCGTGATGGACGTTTACGGTCCAACTCCGAAGCGTTGCGTCGTCCTCGATGGCTTGCTTCTGGCCGTCGATCTCAGGAAAGCTGGCTTCCTACGCTTCGATGAGCAATTCGCTTTCCACTTTTATGATCTGGATTTTTGCCTGGCGGCTCATCGGGCGGGGCTCACGCTTGGCACTGTCAACGTGTACGTGACCCATAAGTCCGATGGCGGCTACCTGTCCGATGCTTTCAAGCAAGCACAAACCGTGTTCCGCGCGAAATGGAAAGCCGGTCAATACCGGGTCGACGCTGGTGCTTTACGTGGGCAGCATCTCGCCGCCAATGGTGGAACTGACCTGCGGTCGGCTTGGCAGGGCGCGCCGTCGGACCTGTCGCACAGATCGTTCGCGCACTCTTCGCACCCCAAACCTCGCCGCAACGAATTATGTTACTGTGGCTCTGGACGCCGCTACAAACATTGCCACGGAAAACTTGGCTGACCAGGCCGGCGCGCCAAGTCAGGCCGCCATGCGTGACGCAACAAGGCGAGGGCCTCGACGCTCCGTCGCGAAAATCGTACGCCGATTGCGGTCGGCGCACGAATTTGTAACGCGCAACGGGCGATCAGTTCACCCGCGTCCAGGTCTGCGATTTGCAGATCAGACCGCCGAGGACGCAGCCCTTGAGCTCAGCAGTGCCGGGCCCAGTCAGGGTGAAGGCGCCGGTGTAGGTTCTGCCGTCCTCGGCATTGTAGACATTGCCGCTCCATTGGTTGGTCCCGCTCGGTCTCATACCAAGGATGATCTGCACGCCGAGGAGCGGCCGGCTCCGCTTGGTCGCATCGGTATTGTTCTTGTCGGTCAACGGCCTGCCGGTTGCGGGATCGTTCGGCTTCTGCAGCCAAGCCAGGGCGCCGCAGAGTGCTCCGCCGCAATTGGTGATGCGCACCTGGCTGTCTTTGTCAGCCGTCAACCACGTTCCTAACGGATTTGGGTCGGCGGCCCGCGCCGGCACGATCGTTTGCAGCGCGACTGTCGAAAGGAAAAACGCAGCTGCCGCAGTGCGAAGCTTTTTCATTGCACCCCCGGTCCCTCAATGTCGGCGAGGCGGAAACAATAGTCGAGGCCGCGCGCCTTGCAAAGTTACCCCGCGCATGCTCGGCGAAATGGCCTGTGCATCCCGCCGCGGTCGTCTTGTTGCTTAACGCACCGTTGCCGAGCGTGTGCAAATCGCGGGCGGTCAAGTTCAGATTCCATTCATCGCATTGCTTAAACAGCCATTCAAATCTTCTGGGGATTATCCGGATGTCGGCTGCGGGGAGCAGACTGACGACCGCAAAAAAAGCGGACAGTTTACGAGGCGCAAATAGGGGAGTGCTCGATGGCTCGTTTTGAAATTCTCGACAGCAACGCGGCGCCGCTCGGCGAAGGGCCCGCCGCGGGCGACATGCTCTTCGAACTCGGCATGATGTACTCGGTCGGCCGCGAGGTGCCGATTGATCTGATCTCGGCGCACAAGTGGTTCAATCTCGCGGCCGTTAAGGGGAACGCCGAAGCGATCCGGCTGCGGCGCGAGATCGCCGATCAAATGTCGGATGCCGAGATCGCCGCGGCGCAGCGCGCCGCGAGGGACTGGCTCACAGCCACCGATCCTTCGCGCGCCTCGACCGCCGCGTTGCGATCACAGGTGGAGTTGAGGGCAGGCGGACCCTTGCTTGCCGGCGTCACAGCGCATAGTCATATCGGCAATTAGGAGAGGTGGCCGAGTGGCTGAAGGCGGCGGTTTGCTAAACCGTTATACGGTCTAAAGCCGTATCAAGGGTTCGAAATCCCTTCCTCTCCGCCATCCGGCTTCGTGCTGAGTTTCGCGGGACCCGTGTTGGTCACCGGCGGCGCCGTTCAAACAGGGAGCAGGCGTGCGCAATGCGTCTTGTCCGACCATGCTGGTTTGCGGTAGCCGTCCTCTTGTGCGCCCCGGCGAGTAGTGCCCACGCCCAGGCGGAGGCGCTGGAACGCACGGTCACGGCGGCATCAGGGCGCGATGTCCGTGTCGGCGTCTACACTGATATAAGGCCTGACTGCGTATCGGGGCCGCTGCCGGGCATTAGGCTCGTCACTGCGCCGGCACATGGGACGGTGACGGTCAAACGCGGCACGCTCAAGGCCACGAATTTCAAGCAGTGCTTGGGCGTCGACGTACCGGCATTCGTTGCCTTCTACCACTCCGCGGCCGATTTCAGTGGTGCCGATACATTCGAGATTGAAATCACGCTTCAAAACGGTCGCAAGCAGCGACAGCTATTCCACATGACCGTCACGAGCGGTGGAGCGGGCAGCGGAGGAATTTGACCCCGCGCGCTTCTCGCCCTTCCGCGCTCACAAGATGTACTCTTTAATATAACGGGTGTTGCTGGCGGAGATTGCGCCGGAATCTGCGCAAGACAGCCGAGAGAATCGGACTCGGCGGCGTCTGTTTCCGGCTTGCAGCGCTACGCGATGTATATGGGGTTCGCGCTCGCGCGCGAACGCAATTGCCCCCGACGAATTCCACTTACGGCTTATCGATGTACATAAATGATTGATCTTGTGAGCAAATCTGGGCTGGATCGATTGCCTACGGCGCCAGTTTCCGCATAGAGTTGCATCGTCGATTGCGTGTTTTTTGCGCAACACATTCCTGAAAACAGTCAAATCGGGCTGTGGGCCGGGCAGTTCTTCATTGCGCGTCGGAACTCCTGCGTTAAGGTGATCGTGCGACGGAGGGGGGAAGTCCCGAAGTCGACCCATTCGGTATTTTCGGGAAGTGGGAATACCGGCTGGTTTGGGGACCAAAGGGGGCCTTCCAGGGGTGCGTCGCACCTCGGCGGAGACGGAACCCTCCCAGTCATACAAACGGAGGTTCACAATGAAGATGGTGAAAAGCCTCCTCCTCGGCTCCGCAGCCGGCTTGGTTGCGGTGACTGCGGGGCAGGCGGCCGATCTTCCCGTCAAGGCCAAACCGGTCGAATACGTGAAGGTCTGCAGTCTGTACGGGGCGGGCTTCTTTTACATCCCGGGCACCGACAAGTGCCTCAAGCTCGGCGGCTACTTCCGCGAGCAGTGGGATATCCATGGCGCCGGCGACGGGCAGGCGTACATGAACTCCTCGGGCCGCTGGGATCGGACTGATACGTCGGACTCCTCGTTCCGCACCCGTACGCTGTTCTCGATCGACGTCCGCGAACAGTCGGCCTACGGCACGATCCGCGCCTACGGCACCATCGGTGCGCAGCAGACCACGCCGAACGACGCCAACTCGGCAGTGTTCTTCAACCGCAGCTTCGTGCAGTTCGCCGGCTTCACCGGCGGCCGCGCGGTGTCGTTCTTCGACTTCATCAGCTTCGATCCGTTCGGTTACGCCAACGTTCGGCCGAACCTGGGCAACACTGGCGCCACCGGCATCAACGTGTTTGCCTACACGTGGCAGCTCGGCAACGGCGCATCGTTCTCGGTGTCGGCGGAAGATTCCTGCGCTGAGAACAATACCGGTTTGCTCACCGGCGGTGGCGCCGGTCGGCAATGCCTGGTCACCAATGCGGGCATCGCCGGCAGCTTGGGCGTCAACGCCATCACCTGGGACAACGCGGGCTACAACATTCCCGAACATCGTGGCCTCGGCGCGCGTCGACCAGGCTTGGGGTAGTGCTCAGGTGATGGGCGCCTACCACAAGGTATCCGCCGGCTACTACGGCTCCACGGCGTCGTTCAACCAGAACTTGGGTCATCCGGGCGATGAGGCCGGGTGGGCGGTTGGTGCCGGCTTCATCCTGAAGGACGTCTTTGGCATGAAGGGTGATACCTTCGGCCTGCAGGGCAACTTCGCCGAGGGCGCGTGAAGCTACCTCACTAACGGCCTGGGTGCGCTGGAAGGCTTCAGCGGTGGCGCCAACGGCTTCGGCAACAGCGTTGCCATGGCGAGCGTCACCGATGGCATCTTCACCACCGGCTCGTCGATCGAATTGACCACCGGCTGGACGATCGGTGGCATGTACGAGCATCACTGGACCCCGGACTGGAAGACGTCGGTCTATGGCGGTTACGTCAAGATCACGTATGACGACACCGCGGCCCAGATGTACTGCGGCTACTCGTCAAGCGCCCCGCGCGGTTCGGCGAGCACCTCGAGCGGTGCGCTCGGCGGCATCGTCTCATCGTGCGATCCGAACACCGACTATCTGGTCGGTGGGCACGCGGACGCAGTGGAACCCGAACTCGAACCTCGATCTCGGCGTCGACTTCATGTGGAACCACCTGGACACGGCCAACTCCGGCATCGCTTCGCTGCCGGCCCAGGGCGCCCGTCCGGCGACGGTCGGCGGTACTTTGGCTGCACCGAACTCCACCTGGTACAACATCTCGAACTATGACGTGTACACGGTGGCCCTTCGCGCGCAGTACAACTTCCTGCCGTGATCGTCTGATCATTGTCGAATGCGAGACCCCGGCGGGCGTGTCCGCCGGGGTTTTTTGTTTCCTTGTGGTGACTGCTGCATAACGTGTTCCGGCCAAGAACTCCGCCTCCGTTCGTCCGGAAGCGACCTGACGCCGAACAAACGTCTGGACCGGGCAACTCAGGACTTTTCGCAGGCGCTCACGAATTCGGCGACGGGAAGGAGAACGTCGCTTCCTTCGAGCAAGGGTACGTGGCCTTGATCGGGCACCTCGATGGACTTCAGTTTAAGGTGACGTGCGTGCATGGCCGTCACTGTCGCCGCCGAGAGAATGTCCGAATTTGCTCCACGAATGACCAGGACGGGTACGCGGATCAGCGTATCAAATTCGTTCCAAAGCGGCGCCAGCGGCCGTTCGATATCAACGTCGGAAAACGTGCGAGAAAGCCGAACGTCGTAAGTCGGCACGAGTGCGCCGCCCTTCGCCTTCCAGGTCTTCTGCGCGGCGGCGCGCCATTGTTCCAGGGTGAGCTTTGGAAACTGCGCATTAAACAAACGGCGTAGAATCTCGGAACCCTCTTCGTAGGTGCGCGGCTGGGGCAGCCTGCCGACATAGCTCTTGAGGCGCGCAAGGCCTTTGGGTTCAATGACGGGACCGATATCGTGAAGAACGACACCCGCAATCATCGTCGGATGCGCCACCCCCATCTTCATGGTGAGGAGGCCGCCTCTCGAACTGCCTACGAATACGGCCGGACCGACCTCAAGCGCCGTGAGCACGGCAATGACGTCGGCGAGTTCAACCGAAAGATTATAGTTTGCGGGGTTGGGGTCATAATCGGATTGGCCGCGGCCGCGTGAGTCGATCGCGATCACTCGCCGTGTTCGTTGCGAATTCACGCACCAGCATCGGCGCAAGCTGGTCGAAGTCGGCAACGGTCCGCGATAGTCCAGGCAAACATACGACAGCAAGTCCCGGCGCCGTGCGCTCGCCGAACGCGCGCACGTGAAGTCTCAGTCCGTCCTGTGCCGTAACGAAGATGCTCTCGCCGGAGTCGAGCTTATCCGCCGTCGCCGCGTCAGTGTCCGCGTCCGTCTTGTCAGCCGTTACCATGTTGGCCTCGTTCCGCGAGAGTCCTGATGGCTGCTGCGATGCGTTGAAAAACATCCGGCCAATCGCCAGTCTCACGCTGCCGGAACAGCCGCATCGTCGGATACCACGGACAATCCTCGCCTTCGAGCCGCCAGCGCCAGTCCGGCACAAGCATGAGCGCGAGCAGGACCGGCCGCTCCAGCGCACCGGCAAGGTGTGCGATCATTGAATCGCTGGTCACCACCAAATCAAGCGCTTCCAATAGAGCTGCGGTTTCGAGCACTGCGTCGGCGCCGATGTCGGAACTGTCAAGCGGCTGCTCGATCTTGTCACGGAAAGAGACATCGGCGATCTGCCGCGCGCCCGGCTCCTTCTGCAGCGAAACGAGCCGCACATTTTCGATGTTCGCCAGCGGCGCAAAGTGGGTAAGCGGAATCGATCGGATGCGGTCCTGCGTCATGCGCGGGTTGCCTTGCCAATGGATGCCGATCTTGAAGCCGCTGCCGAGCTGTCGTTTCCATCGTTCGACCCGCTCGGGATCTGCGGCGAGATAAGGCGTCGTCGGCGGGATCGTTTCGACGCTCGTGCGGAAAACGTGCGGGAGGCTGAGCATATTGACCCAGCGGATGGGCCCGAGGCGCGAGACGTCGTCCTCGCCTGCAACAACGCTCGCCACACCCGACAACGATTTGAACAAGGGGACGAGCTTGGGATCCGGCCATACTGCGACCCGGTGCCCCCGCTCGGCGAGAAGCGGGACGTAGCGGCTGAAGTTGATCTGGTCTCCCAATCCCTCCTCACCCTTGATGAGGAGCGTCTCGGTGGAAGGCGCTTCGCCGTCCCACATCGGCCGCTTTGCAAGAATGGACGGCGTCTTAAGGCGAAACGACAGGCGCCGCTCGTGCTTTGGCCAGGCCTCAAGCCAGCGCCCATGCAGGCGATCGATGAACGAGACCGTGTAGAGAACCTCGTCATCGGGGGACAGCCGGACGGCTGCGTCGGCGTCCGCCTGACCTTCGGCGAAGCGGCCCAGCGTGTGATAGGCAGCGGCGCGCCGCAGTCGGACCTGCGCCATGCGGCGAGGGTCACCACCAAAAACGTTCAAGGCTATGGCGCGATCGAAACTCGCAACGGCGAGATCCTGGCGGCAAAGATCCTCGTAGGCGAGGCCGACGCTATAGTGGGCTTCCGCCAGATTAGGATCGATGGCAAGCGCGTGCTCATAGCTTGCCAACGCCTCTTCAAATCTGTCGAGAGCGCGTAACGAATTACCGCGATTGATCCAACCGCCCACGAGAGTTGCGTCGAGCGCAAGCGCGCGATCAAGGCTCTCAATCGATTCGGCATGACGGTCGCGCGCCGCGAGTACGTTGCCGCGATGCAGGTAGGCGTCAGCCAGCAACGGTTGTTGCTGGATAGCGCGATCGAGATTCTTGAGTGCATTCTCGTAGTCGCCGGATTGTCCCTGGGCGGCGCCGAGAAACATATGCGCGCGAGGATGTTTCGGCGCCATCCTGGTGACCTTGCGCAAGAGCTTGATCGAGTCGTCGAACCGGCCTTGCTGCCCGCACGCCACACCTAAGAAGAACAGCGCGTCGATGTTCTTGGGCTCGCGTCCGAGAATGGCGGAATAGCGCGCTGCCGCTTCGTCGATCGCACCGCGCTCATGCAGGCCGATCGCTTCCAGCAGGAGAGGAGCAGAGGGCTTGTTCACCGCATTTTCCGATGGATCACTGGCGCGCGAGTGCCTAGGTTCGTGCGCAACCGCAATGTAATTGTCTCCGGCGGGGGCCGCAATTGGCGCCGGGCCTCGGCTGACGGCAAATTCGTGTTCGATTTCATGGTCTTGCCACCAATCCTTGATTTGGCTTGACTCTGTCCCCCGGGTGCGTGCCTGAGCCGATCATGAGCGTGTCCAAGACCGCGGATTTGCTGGAAAACGCGTTGGCACTGCACCGGCGCGGCGCAGTCGCCGAGGCGGCCGCAGGCTATGCCGAGGTGCTGAAGCAGGAGCCGGCCAACGCTGCTGCCCATTACTACCTCGCGATGATTTCTTGCCAGCATGGCCGTTTCACCGAGGGCGTCGGCCTCGTGCAAAAGGCGCTGGCGGCCGATCCTCAAGACCCTCGTGCGCATGTTCTACTGGGCCGCGCCCTGAGCGCGCTGGGCCGGCCGAGGGAAGCGCTCGACAGCCTCGATCGCGCGATTGCGCTCGCGCCCGAGGTCGCACAGGCGCATGGCGTTCGAGCGAACATTCTCAGCGACATGGGCCATTTCGCCGATGCCGTCACGAACTATGATCGGGCGCTCGCCCTGCAGCCGGGCTCCGTCGAAGACTGGTTTAATCGTGGCCTCGCGCTTCAATCCCTTGGTCGGCGCGAAGAGGCCATTTCGAGCTTCGATCGGGCAATCGCCGGCAAACCCGATTTCGCCGCAGCGTACCTGCGGCGCGCGATCGCGCTGTCGGATATCGGGCGCCACAGTGATGCACTCGCCGGCGTCGATCGCGCGCTTGCCGTCGCGCCGAATGATGTCGATGCGTTGACGCTGCGCGGAATCGCACTGGGCGCTCTCGGCAGACCACAAGAGGCAATCGTCAATTTCGA
The DNA here is from genome assembly GCA_963759705.1 of uncultured Alphaproteobacteria bacterium. Lineage (GTDB taxonomy): Bacteria > Pseudomonadota > Alphaproteobacteria > Rhizobiales > Xanthobacteraceae > BOG-931. The sequence continues at coordinate 1,139,014 of CAVXAK010000013.1, read as the reverse complement.
TCGCGCTCTGGTGCTCGCACCGAGCCGCGCCGAGACGCTGGTTCTGCGCGGGCTCGCGCTCAATGCCCTCGGCAGGTCCGATGAGGCTCTAGCCAGTGTCGATCGGGCATTGTCGATCGCGCCGGGACGCGTTGATGCGCTGGCCGCGCGCGGCCGCATCCTCAATGCACTCAAGCGTCCTGCCGAGGCGCTCGAGGCGACCAAGTTGGCTCTGACCATCGAGCCGGACCGGCGTGACGCACTGCTGGATCGCGGTCTCGCGCTGCTTGCTCTTGATCGGCCCGTCGAGGCGCTGGCCGCCTTCGAGCAAATTCTCCCGCGCAATCCCGACGATATCGACGGGCTGTTCAATCGGGGCTGTGCGTTGAGCAAACTCGACCGCAAGGAGGAGGCGCTTGCCTGCTTCACGCGCCTTCTCGCCATTGTGCCAGGGCACATCGACGCGCTGGCGCATCGCGGCGGCCTGTTGCAGGAGCTTAATCGGCCCGCCGAGGCCCTTGCCTGCTACGAACAGGTGCTGGTGCAAAAACCGTCCGGCATCGACGTGCTGCTCAATTGCGGCACCGTTCTGCAGGATCTCGGCCGCCCTGCCGAGGCGCTCGTTTGCTACGAGAAAGTCCTGGCTCTCGATCCGAACCATGCGCCAGCGCATTTCAATGTCGCCCTTATCAAATTGCAGGCTGGCGACTACCGTCAGGGCTGGGCTGAATACGAGTGGCGTACCAAGCTTGCCGACTTCGCCCTGCCGTCACGCGACTTGCGGACCCCGGAGTGGCGCGGCGAAACCTCCATCGCGGGAAAAACGATATTGCTGGTCGGCGAGCAGGGTCTCGGCGATACGCTGCAGGCCGTGCGTTTTGTGCCGCTGGTCGCCCAGGCCGGAGCCAAAGTTATTCTCGCCGTGCAGCCTCCGCTTCGGGAACTGTTGTCCTCGGTAGAAGGCGTCGGCGCTGTTCCCGCGGTCGGCGACCCGCTGCCGGCGATCGATTGTCACTGTCCGTTGATGAGCCTGCCGTTCGCCTTCAAGACCGACGCATCGAATATTCCGCGCCACGTCCCCTATATCTCGGCGCCGCCAGCGCGTGTGCCATTGTGGCGAGACCGGCTGCCAGCCGGGGCAGGCGTGCGCGCTGGCGTCGTCTGGTGCGGAAATCCAAAATTCAGCCGCGACTATGGACGCTCGATGTCGTTGTCGCAATTTTCGCCGCTGCTGACTGTGGAAGGGGTCAGCTATGTCAGCCTCAATCCGGGCGTCGGCGAGCGCGACGTGGCCACACTGCAGGGAATGCCACGCGTTACTAACATCGCCCGCGAATTTCGCGATTTTGCCGATACGGCGGCAGTGCTGGCCTCGCTCGACCTTGTTATCACGACCGATACGGCGGTTGCGCATCTCGCCGGCGCGATGGGCAAGCCACTATGGATTCTGCTCGGGGTCGGCGGAGATTGGCGCTGGCAGCGCGAGCGCGCGGATTGTCTGTGGTATCCGAGCGCGCGGCTGTTCCGCTGTGCGGTGCCCGGCGGTTGGGCCGAAGTTGTCGCGCGCGTGCGCGCCGAATTGGCGGCGTTCGCTGCCAGTTAGCTCAAAAAGCGACGAACTCGCTTGAGGAAACCACGAACCCCAGGACGGCCGTGATCAGCCGGTCGTAGTCGTCGCCCTGAACTGCGGACAGCCGCCGCAGCAGCGGTTCGGGGATGGCTTTGAGGTCGCGCTCAATGAAAAACGAGTATCGCAAGAGAGCGATGATCTCTCGCGTGATTTCTGTATCCTTGGCGCGGTCGGAGATCGTGCTCCATCCGGCCTCGCTGAACTGGATGCTCGTGATGAAGGGAAAGATGCATCCTAGGCGCAGCCGGCCCTCTTGCGCTTCCTGGCGGGCGAATATGTCGACCGCCATGTTCGGTCCGGCGTCGAGACCGCGCCGCAGTGCAGACAGCACTTTGTCGAGCGACTTTCGCGGCACCAGATACGACTGAAAGCCGCTCTGATAGGCCGTGCTGAAATCGAGCACGTTGAACTTCGACGTTTGGCTCTGTTGATAGGAATCGAACAGCTTTTTGAACTGGCGCAACAACAGGATATCGAGCGCGATGCCAGTGTCGGTGAAGATCAGATCGAAGTGGTCGAACATGCCCCCGGCATCGAACCCGCTGACGATCTGTTCGAGGCGCGGTGACAGAACCACGTCGTCTTCCAGGATATGGATCGTGCCGTCAGTGTTCCGGGCGCTTTCAAGCGCGCGATAGTGCGATTGAAAGCAGGCATACTCCCCCGTCGTGATGTTGCCGGGTGTCCCGGTCAACAGCCGGCCGTCCAGGCCGGCGAAGCGGGAATAGCGCTGCTGCAGATGATACTTGTTCAGTTGCGCTTCAATCTGTTCTCGCCGGTTGGGGCTGCGGTCGAGATTGATGAACAGGCCCCGGTAGGTCGGCCGGTCGGGCATCTTGGCGGGCTGATTGCCGGAGCTGTAGCTGATTGAATACGGTCCGGCCATGCGACCCCAAATATCAGATGTTAGTCCAATAGCGCCTTAACCGCCGCGCCGCAGGTCGGCCTCAATCATCAGGCGGGAAATCGTTGTCGATCCGGGCACGGTAGACCTGCATGTTTTCAATGATGCGCTGGACATAATTGCGCGTCTCCGAGAATGGGATGCGTTCGATCCAGTCGATCGGATCGACCTTTGGATCGCGCGGATCGCCATATTGCTCGATCCATTCCTTCGCCCGGCGTCTGCCGGCGTTATAGGAGACGAAAGCCAGAATATAGGAGCCGCGATAATCGTTGATCACATCACCGAGCTCAGCCGTTCCAATCTGCGCATTGTAGACGACGTCGTCCATGAGGCGGCGCTGATCGAACGAGACGCCAAACTTTTTGGCGATCGTGCGGCCGGCATCGGGCGTGACCTGCATGAGGCCGAGCGCATTGGCGCTGGAAACGGCGCGCCAGTTGAACGCGCTTTCCTGGCGCGCGATCGAATAGACCACGCAGGGTTCGACCTGCGGGCCGATCTGCCGATACTCGGGTACACCGAATGTCGGAAAGGCATAGTACTCAAACGGAAAGCCGTGCCCGAGCGCCGTTTTTCCGATGAGCAGCGTGGTGCGCGCATCGTTGTGGTGCATCGCGATCTGGGCGAGGGTCGCGAGCGCGTTGGCGTCGCTCGACTTGTCGGCGAGGTCGGCGGCCATGGTGGCCACCAGATCACGCGCGTCGACGGCGTAGAGGATTTCGAATGCCCGCGCCGCCTCGAGATCACGCAGACCCGCCGGCGGTTCCTGCAATGATCGCAACGTCACCTCGCGAAGGCCAAGGCGGGCCCGCGCCAACTGCCCGTAATAGGCCGTCGGATAGCGCGCCGCGACTTCGTATTGCGCTCGCGCGTCTTGTTCGTGCCCCAGCGCCTCGGCGGCGCGGCCTTGCCAGTAGAACGAGCGCGCAAGCGTGATGGGGTTGGTAACCCCATCGGCGATCCGGGCGAAGTGCGGGAGCGCCAGAGCCGGCTGTCGCAGGAACCGCAGCGCAATCCAGCCGGCGGTAAATTGCTGCTCGGCGCGATAGTTTTCATTGGTCGGCGGAGTTGCGCCGTTGGCGACTTCGTAAGCCATTTTGAAATCGCCGAGATCGAGCAGTTTGCGCGCCACCAACCGCCGTTCGATCCACCATTGGTCGAGGTCCGATAGCTTTGCCGGGTCACGGGGCGCGGCGATCATCCACCGGGCGGCCTCGGCGATCTTGTCGGAGCGGCGTAGCCATTGGATGCGGCTGAACATGTAGCCGGGATCATGCTGCGCCGCGGCCGGCACGGCCTCAAGCAATGCCTTGGTATTTGAAGATTTGTTGATGACAGCGGCGCGCGCTTTGGCGATGGCGAATTCGACGCCATCGAGGTGATGCGCCGCGCGCATCGCCGCGTCCTCATCTTCGACATAGAAGCGCGCGTCCATGCGCGCTTCATCGTCCGCTGGAGTGATAAGGCCCGCGAAGGCCGCGCGGGCCTGTGCTTCGAGGTCTGCGGAGAAGCCGTAGTTGCGCCAGGCCTCGCGGATGGCTTGTTGAGCGCTTGCGGAGTCGCCTTGGGAAAGAAGCGCGCGCGCGAGCGCAAACAAGCCTTTGGCGGTGTGGGGTGGGTCGGTCCGGAAGAAGGCGATGACGGTCTGGGGATCGATTTGCTGCTGCCATAGCGCCACTTCGGCGTGGCGTCGCAGTGTTACGATGCTCGGCCAGCTCGGATTGGCGGTGATGAACGCGGCGTAACGCGAGAAATCCGCGTTGCCTTCGTCGCTACGCAGGATGATCCACTCGACAAGCTTGCGGGCGAGGGGATCGGATATCGTGCGTTCGATATCGGTCGCCTCGTCCTGCTGGCGTTTGCGCACCAGATCGATGGCCTGTTTGACGGCCGCGATATCCAAGGGCGATGTGGACGAGCTTGTCGCCATCGCCAGCGCTGGCGCGTAACGAGCCGGTGGGCTGGTATGCGCTGGCAGAGACGGCACAGACGCATAGGGGCGCGCCTGCGCCGGCCCATTAGCGGAAGATGAGGCGGGAACCGACGCGGTCGTCGCGGATAATGCGGTCGACGGCGTCGCCTTGCGGGCAGCGGATTTGGCGGACTTTTCGCCCTTAAGCAAAGGTCGGGGCTGCGGTAAAGGAATGGGCCCCTTCAGCGGGTTGGCGTAGGTTCCGCTCGCCAACAGGCTGACGGCCGCGATAAGGGCGATGAGCCGAATACCAGTCATCAGCACCGACCCTCCCGCAGCCCTACTCATCGTGGCGAATACAGAGTACCTCTTCGGCTGGTAAGATTGACGAAATCCTAAAGCCGGCAAACGTCGCAGCATACGCAGGTTTCGCGGCAAAAGCGGGGCACCGGCCGTGCCCGTCTCGGTTCGAGTCGCCAACCTGCGAATCTGATCGCTACGTTCGACACGAAAATCACACGAGAATCTCTCAATTTGCCAGTCCTTCTGGTCGGCTCGAAAGGCAGCAAACGCTCGTATTGGAGCGTGTGGCGAGCGGTTGAAACGGGGGCATAAAGCGTTAAAGGCTCTTTAAAGCCCCACCACGACCCGATATTTATGCCTCGCGGCCGGGACCTCATGCCCGCGGGCGTTCTGCCTGCGACGAGGACGCCGCGTCAGGGATTATTGTCATGATTGCCAAGACGAACTTCCGGGGCTCTTTCACAGCACTCGTCACGCCATTCAATAATGGGTCTGTCGACGAGAAGGCGTTCCGGAACCTGGTCGATTGGCAGATCGGGGAGGGAACCAACGGACTCGTTCCGGTCGGCACGACCGGCGAAAGCCCGACGCTGTCCCACGAAGAGCACCAGGACGTCGTCGAATGGTGCATCGATCAGTCGCGTGGGCGGGTACCGGTCGTGGCGGGTGCCGGATCCAACTCGACCAAAGAAGCGATCGACCTCGCCCGCCATGCCGAGAAGGCGGGCGCCGACGCGGTACTCATCGTCACGCCGTATTACAACAAGCCGACGCAAGAAGGCCTTTATCAGCACTTCAAGGCGATCAACGACGCGATCGGCATTCCGATCATCATCTACAATATTCCGGCACGTTCGGTGGTGGACATGTCCGTCGATACGATGAAGCGCCTGTTCGCGCTCAGGAACATCGCGGGTGTCAAGGATGCGACGGCCAACGTCGTCCGCGTGTCACAGCAGCGCGAGGCGATGGGCGTCGACTTCAATCAGCTTTCGGGCGAAGACGCCACCGCGCTCGGCTTCATGGCTCACGGCGGCCATGGCTGCATCTCGGTGACGTCCAACGTGGCGCCGCGGTTATGCGCGGAGTTTCAGGCCTGCTGCCTGAAAGGCGACTACGCCGGTGCGCTCAGAATTCAGGATAAGCTGATGCCGCTGCACACCGCGCTCTTCGTCGAAACAAATCCCGCGCCGGCGAAATACGCGCTTTCGCTGCTTGGCAAGTGCGCTGAGACCGCGCGCCTCCCGATGGTGCCCCTTGCCGACAAGACGCGTGCCGCCGTGCGCGACGCCATGGTTCACGCGGGACTGATCAACTGAAAGCGCCGCATTTCGCGAAACGAGTTTCCACGAGGCAAGCGCGGCGACAAAGCCGCTCGTCGATGAAGCTGGGAGAGATGGATGCTCGAGGAATTCAAGAAATTTGCGATGCGCGGCAATGTCGTCGATCTCGCCGTCGGCGTGATTATCGGAGCGGCCTTCGGCGGCATCGTGAATTCGCTGGTCAACGACATCGTCATGCCGATCATCGGCGCGATCACCGGTGGACTGGATTTCTCCAACTACTTCATCCCCTTGTCGTCGAAGGTGACGGCGACCTCGCTTGCTGAAGCGAAAAGGCAGGGTGCAGTGCTCGCCTATGGAAGTTTCCTGACGATCGTCCTGAACTTTTTGATTGTCGCATGGGCACTGTTCTTCTCCATCAAGGGTATCAATCAACTGCAGAAGCCCGAGCCGCCAGCGCCGACGGGACCGTCCCCGGAAGTACAGTTGCTGACTGAGATCCGCGACGCGTTGAAGAATCGTTGAGCGTAGCGGCATGGCGGCAAAGGACGAGAGAAAGCTCCGTGTCGTCGCCGACAACCGCAAGGCGCGATTTAATTACTTCATCGACGAAACATTCGAGGCCGGCGTGGCGCTCACTGGCACTGAAGTCAAATCGCTGCGGCAAGGCAAGGCCACGATCGGCGAGTCCTACGCCGATGCGCGTGGCGGAGAGATCTGGCTGATCAATTCCAACATACCGGAATACAAGCAGGCGAACCGCTTCAATCACGCGCCGAAGCGGCCGCGGAAGCTGTTGCTGCACCGCCGCCAGATCAACAAGCTCGTCGGCGCCGTCGAGCGCGAGGGCATGACGCTCGTGCCGCTCAAGCTGTATTTTAACGAGAAGGGCCGCGCCAAGGTCGAGCTGGCCCTGGCGCGCGGCAAGAAGCTCTACGACAAACGCGAGACCGAGAAGAAGCGCTCGTGGGATCGCGAGCGAGGCCGATTGCTGCGGCAGAAGGGCTAGAAATGGTTCCGACCAAGCTCGACCATTGCGTCATTCACGTCTCGGACTGGGAGCGTTCGAACCAATTTTACACTACCGTGTTGGGTGCGGAACTCGTGAAGCGACCGGCGGGCTTTGCCTATCTGTTCGGCGACAAGCAACTCAACGTACACGGGCCGGGCGTGACGCCGGCCGAAGTGGCTCGCCTTCCCGTTACGCCCGGCAACAGCGATCTATGCTTCGAATGGATGGGGCCGATTGCCGATGCGATCGGCCATCTCGAACGCTGTGGCATCGCCATCGAACGCGGACCGATACGGCGCTTCGGCGCGAAAGGCGAGGGGACCAGCGTTTACTTCCGCGATCCTGACGGCTCACTGATGGAATTCATGTCGTACGCATGATCCCGAAAAGTGGAAGCCGGTTTTCGGAAAAGATCATGCGCAAAGAAAACCCCGCATACCCTGAAATGGCGGAAGCCAATTCCGAACGAGGTCAAGCGCAAGAAAATTCGGGAGGAAATTGAATGAGTGAAGCTCCTGGCACGCACAATCCGAGCTTTCTTCCTTCGGATATTCCTGCGCCGCAAGATGATGGCGCCGCGCGGCATCTCACCGGCATGAGACTGCCCGATGTGGAATTGCCCGCGACCATGGGCGCGCCGGTCAACCTGTCACGGCTCAAGGGCCGCACTGTCGTCTACGTCTATCCGCGCACCGGCGTGCCAGGGGTGGATCCGCCATCGGGCTGGGATCAAATTCCCGGCGCGCGCGGATGCACGCCGCAATCATGTGGTTTTCGCGACCATTTTGCCGAGCTGAAATCGCTCGGGATCGCTGCGGTATTCGGCGTTTCGACCCAAGATACCGATTACCAGCGCGAAGCCGCGGAGCGATTGCACCTGCCGTTTCCGGTCCTGTCCGATGCCGCGCTGAAACTTGCGCACGCCATCAACCTTCCGACTTTTTCGGTCGCTGGAATGACGTTACTCAAGCGCATGGCGCTCATTGTCGAGGACGGCGTGATTCTGAAAGTATTCTATCCGGTCTTCCCGCCGGACAAGAACGCCGAAGAGGTGGTCGGCTGGCTGCGTGCCAGCAAGTAAATCGCGCAGCGTTTCGTACCGACCGCGTCGCCTCATATTCTTTCTTCATCAAGAAATCTCCGCACCTGCGCGAAGACTTCATGGAACATTTTGGGCGTCAGCACGCCGGTATTCGTGTTGTAGCGCGAGCAGTGGTAGCTATCGAACAGCGTGATTGCGCCCATCGGATGCGAGCGGCCGTGAGCGAACGGATGCGCGGACCGGCGCGCGCTCTGGGCCGTGATGAACGTTTCATGAGCAATGCGCCCGAGTGCCACGACCGCGCGGAGCTTCGTCATTTCTTTGATCGTCGCGGCGAGGAACTCGCGACAGGTTGCGATCTCTTGAGGCGTGGGCTTGTTTTCCGGCGGCACGCAGCGGACAGCATTGGTGATCCGGCAGTCGCAGAGTTTCAGACCGTCGTCAGGACAGGCGCGGTAAGAGCCCTCGGCAAAGCCGAATTCCCGCAGCGTGGCATAGAGCAGATCGCCGGCGTAGTCGCCGGTGAACGGCCGGCCGGTCCGGTTGGCGCCGCGCAGCCCAGGCGCAAGGCCGACGATCAACAGCCGCGCATCGCTCGATCCGAATGAGTCGACCGGAGCGTTGAACCATTCGGGTTCACGCGCACGCCAAGTCTTGCGGAACCCAGCGAGCCGAGGACAACGTGGACAATTGCGGCCGGGGATGCCGCATGAACGCGGCATTGTCTCTAATCGTCGTCGAACTCCTCGTCGACCTCGACCTCGACCCGTTGCGGCGCGGCACTGCGCTGCAGGAATTGCGGGGTGTGCCGCGGCTCGCGAGCTTCCCTCGGCTCGCGCGCCGGCCGTTCGTTCGGGTCGCGTCCGATTTTAGATTGCAGATCGATAATATCGATGAATTGATCGGCTTGGCGGCGCAGTTCGTCGGCCACCATCGGCGGCTGCGTCGAGATCGTGGACACGACGATGACGCGGACGCCGCGCCGTTGCACCGCCTCGACAAGAGAGCGGAAATCGCCGTCGCCGGAAAAAAGAACCATCTGATCGATATGCGGCGCGAGTTCCATGGCATCGACTGCAAGTTCGATGTCCATATTGCCTTTGACCTTGCGGCGACCGGTCTGATCGACGAATTCTTTGGTCGCTTTCGTAACGACGGTGTAGCCGTTGTAATCGAGCCAATCGATCAAAGGTCGGATTGAGGAATATTCCTGATCCTCGATCACCGCCGTGTAGTAAAACGCGCGCACCAGATAGCCGCGCGACTGAAACTCCCGAAGCAGACGTTTGTAGTCGATATCGAAGCCGAGCGACTTCGCCGTGGCGTAGAGGTTGGCTCCATCAATAAATAGCGCGATTTTTTCGTTCTGTGCCGACATTTGGATCTCTCGTCAGTGTCACTCGTGCTAAAACCGGATCGGCCGCAATACAGTTCGACAGTTCCGGCGTTTTTTAAATCAGGTGTCGCCGTCGGGAACATTCAACGTGCGAAGTACTCGCCAGCAGCGCACAGTGGCAAGTTAACTGCGGCTGAATTACTGCGGCACGCCGTCACGGTGAGACCGAAAGTATGATTCGGAATGCCGCGACCCGGTTCCCGAGGTTGGGGTAACAGAGCCTCGGGCGATCGCCAAGTTAAATATCGGCCTCCAAGTATCACATCCGATGATTGGAAAAGGCTTTGGCGCGAACGGCTTGGACATTGGCGCGAACGACTTGGACAATCGACGATTGAAGTTCCAAAGATCCTCTTGCGCTGGCGGGCCTGTGACGGTACGTAACCCTCAATATTCTGGACGAGGTCCCATTGTGGCCGTCCTAGCCTTTCCAGGAGCCCGATTATGGCCCGTGTTACAGTCGAAGATTGCATTGATAAGGTCGAGAACCGGTTCGACCTCGTTTTGCTGGCGAGCCACCGCGCCCGCATGATCTCCTCCGGCACGCAGATCACTGTCGAGCGCGACAACGACAAGAACCCGGTCGTGGCGTTGCGCGAGATCGCCGAGCAGGCGATTTCACCCGAGGACCTCAAGGAGGAGCTCGTCCACTCCCTGCAGAAATATGTCGAGGTTGACGAGCCCGAGCCTGAAGCGGTCCCGCTGATCGGCGCGCCGGGCACCGGCGTCGATGCCGACGATACCGACGTCACCACCGACCGCATGACGGAAGAGGAACTGCTCAAGGGTCTGGAAGGGCTCACCCCTCCAGAAAGCCAGCCCGAGCCGGATGTCGGTGACGACGAGGAGTAAGCTCCTCGGCTCGCCCCTCATTTGGGGCCATTCCTTAACGAAACATTGACCTTTAGCGGGCGACATTGATCGCCCCATCGCCATTTCGTCGGCGGCCATGCCTGTCTTGTGGCGTGGGCGTCGCTGCATGATATCCTTGTGGTCAATCTCCGGTGAACCTGTGCTCGAAGCCGAAGATCGCCAAAGGGACGACATGGCGCGCTCGCCGATCGATCTGCCGCGGATGCAGAACCAGTCCCGCTCGCGGGTAGCGCTGGCGCGCGGCCCGAACCTGGTCCCGCAAGCCGGCGAGCAAGTACCGCCGAAGTCTCGCAAGCCGCGGATGATGCGGCAATACGAGCTGATCGATCGGGTCAAGCAGTACAACCCGGCGGCCAACGAGGACCTGCTCAACCGCGCGTATGTCTACGCGATGCGGGCCCACGGCGAGCAGAGACGGGAGTCGGGCGATCCCTATTTTTCGCACCCGCTTGAGGTCGCCGCGATCCTGACGGATCTCAAGCTCGACGATGCCACCATCGCCGCGGCCCTTCTTCACGACACGATCGAAGATACCGACGCAACCCGCGCCGAGATCGACCGATTGTTTGGCCACGAAATCGGCCGGCTGGTGGAAGGCCTGACCAAACTGATGCGGCTCGATCTCGTCTCCAAAGAGGCCAAGCAGGCTGAGAACCTGCGCAAGCTTCTTCTCGCCATCGCCGACGATGTGCGGGTCCTGCTGATCAAGCTCGCCGATCGCTTACACAACATGCGCACGCTCGCGCATCGGCCGCCCGAGGCGCGGCGCCGCACGGCCGAAGAGACGCTCGAGATATATGCCCCTTTGGCCGGGCGGATGGGCATGCAGGAGATGCGGGAGGAGCTCGAGGATTTGTCGTTCCGCGAGCTCAATCCCGAGGCCCACAAGGTCATTACCGAACGGCTCGAAGCATTGGCTGCGCGCAGCAGCACCTGGATTACCGAGATCGAGCAGCAACTCGCCAAAAAGCTCGGCGACCGCGGCATCGCAGCCGAGGTTTCGGGCCGGCGCAAGCGCGCCTATTCAATCTGGCGCAAGATGGAGCGGAAGTCTGTCGGCTTCGAGCAGCTCTCGGACATTTTTGGGTTCCGCGTTGTGGTGGGAAGCGTCGCCGAATGCTACCAGGCGCTCGGCATTGTCCATGTCAGTTGGCCGGTCGTGCCTGGCCGGTTCAAGGATTACATTTCGACCCCGAAGCAGAACGACTATCGCTCGATCCACACCACCGTGATCGGTCCCGGCCGACAGCGCGTCGAACTGCAGATCCGCACCCGAGAGATGCAGCAGATCGCCGAATACGGCATCGCCGCGCATGCGCTCTACAAGGATGGCGTCGGCTCGCCGACAGAAATGCTGTCGCGGGAGTCAAATGCCTATGCCTGGTTGCGCCGCACCATCGAGCTCCTTGCCGAAGGCTCCAATCCCGAGGAGTTTTTGGAGCACACCAAGCTCGAACTGTTCCATGATCAGGTGTTCTGCTTCACCCCGAAGGGCAAGCTGATCGCGCTGCCGCGCGGGGCTACGCCGATCGATTTCGCCTACGCGGTACACACCGACGTCGGCAACATGGCGATCGGCGCCAAGATCAACGGCAAGATTGGTCCGCTCAGTTCGCCACTTCAGAATGGCGACGAAGTGCAGATTCTGACCTCGAAGGCGCAGACCGCGCCGCCGGCGGCCTGGGAGTCGATCGTCGTCACCGGCAAGGCGCGCGCCTCGATCCGCCGGGCCACTCGCGCCGCCGTGCGCAACCAATATTCCGGCCTCGGCCGGCGCATCGTCGAGCGGCTCTGCCAGCGTGCCAAGATCGGCTATTCGGATGAGCAGCTCGAAGGCGCGCTGCCGCGGCTTGCCCGGGCCTCGATCGACGACGTGATGTCGGCGGTTGGTCGCGGCGAGATGAAGGCCGCCGACGTCGTGCGCGCCATGTATCCCGACTATAAGGATGAGCGTGTCACGCCGCTCGCACCGAAGGCGGAGAGCGGATGGTTCGGGCTCAAGAAGGCCAAAGCGGTCAAGTTCAAGCTTCCAGGCGACAGCGAGAACCGCACGGCGATTCCCATTCGCGGCATCAACACCGATCTGCCGGTAAGTTTTGCGCCCAATGGCGGAGCGGTTCCGGGCGACCGGATCGTTGGCATCATGACGCCGGGCGAGGGCATCACCATTTATCCGATCCATTCCGAAGCCCTGAAGCAATTCGAGGATGAGCCTGAACGCTGGCTCGATGTGCGCTGGGACGTCGACGATAAAGTGCCGCAGCGATTTCCGGCGCGGCTTGCCGTGCAGTCGGTGAACGAGCCGGGCACGCTTGCGCAAATCGCCCAGGTGATCGCCGAGCACGACGGCAACATCGACAACATCAAGATGACCAGGCAGTCGCCGGATTTTACCGAGCTGATGATCGACCTCGAGGTCTATAACCTCAAGCACCTCACATCGATCATCTCGCAACTGCGGGCGAAAAAAGTGGTCGCCAACGCCGAGCGCGTGAACGGATAAGCACGCAGACGGACATCGGCATGCCGGCTCTCGCTCCCATCCGCCTCGGCGTCAACATCGATCATGTCGCGACTGTTCGTAACGCGCGGGGCGGACGCCACCCCGATCCGGTGAAGGCAGCCGAGATCGCCATCGCGGCGGGAGCTGACGGCATCACTGCGCACTTGCGGGAGGATCGCCGCCACATCGTCGATGATGATGTCACGCGTCTCAAGGATCGGATCGCGAAACTCAACCTTGAAATGGCAGCGACCCGGGAGATGGTCGAGATCGCGCGCAAGCTGCGGCCGCACGCCGCCTGCATCGTTCCCGAGCGGCGGCAGGAGCGCACGACCGAAGGCGGACTAGACGCCGCCGGCCAGCGCGAAGCGCTGCGGGGAGCGGTCGGCGCGCTGTCGGAGGCCGGCATCCGCGTTTCCTTGTTCATAGCGGCAGAACCTGCGCAGATCGAAGCCGCTGTTGTCATCGGTGCACCCGTCGTCGAGATTCACACGGGCGCCTGGTGTGACGCGTTGGCGGCGGGCGACGCTGTAACAGGCTCTGCCGAATTCGACCGCATCGTGCGCGGTGCCGCGCTCGCCAAGCGTGCCGGCCTTGAGGTTCACGCCGGCCACGGTCTCGACTTTGTCACCGCGGAACGAATCGCGCAGTTGCCCGAGATCGTCGAACTCAACATCGGTCATTTCCTGATCGGCGAAGCTATTTTCGACGGCCTCGGCACCGCGGTGCGCGGGATGCGCGCCGCGATGGATCAGGGTAGGGCGCAACACGAGAGCAGGTCATGATCCTCGGCATCGGTTCCGACATTGCGGACGCGCGCCGCATCGCCAAGGTGATCGAACGCCACGGTGATCGGTTCCTCGATCGTGTTTTCACTCCGATCGAAAGGGCGCTCGCCGACCGGAGGAGAAATCGAATCGAAACTTATGCCAAGCGCTTCGCGGCCAAAGAGGCCTGCGCCAAGGCGTTGGGAACCGGATTGCGCGCCGGCGTGTGGTGGCGCGACATGGGCGTCGTCAACTTGCCTTCGGGGCGGCCGACCTTCGCGCTCACCGGCGGGGCCAATCGCCGCCTTCAGGCCATTACGCCCGCCGGATACGAGGCGCGTATCGATCTCACAATCACCGACGAGGGACCGATGGCCCATGCCTTCGTCATTATCTCTGCGGTTGCCCGATAGTCGACTTGATTGCCTGTTCGCTTCTGCGTTGCTCGCCTGCGAATCGGTGAGGAATGCGAGCCGTGGAAGGCAGTGATGAAATATTTTTCATGTGTATGTCGGTCGAGGTCAAGCCTGATGAAATCATTGAGTAAAAGTGGCAAAGTCAATGCCGCGGCGAAAGCCCCCGCGCAATTGCTTGTGTCTGCCTCAAGGGTTACAAAGCGCGGGGCGACTGAGCCGGGACGATAGGCTGATGAGCGTGCAAACTGGAACCAAGCGGAAAGAGGGCGGGTTCGCCGAGACGGTACGCGTAGTCTTTCACGCTCTCATCATCGCTCTCGTCATTCGTACGTTTCTGTTCCAGCCCTTCAATATCCCTTCGGGCTCGATGATTCCGACGCTGCTCGTCGGCGATTATCTGTTCGTCTCGAAATATTCGTACGGCTATACTCATTACTCTTTGCCGTTTTCACCGCCGATCTTCTCCGGACGCATTTTCGGTTCCGATCTCAATCGCGGCGACGTGGTGGTGTTCCGCCTGCCGAAGGACGACAGCATCGACTACATCAAGCGCGTCATCGGACTACCGGGCGACCGCATCCAGATGATCGACGGCGTCCTCAACATCAACGGTGTGCCCGTCAAGCGCGAGCGGATCGACGATTACGTCACCGACGATGATGGCGTGGTGCAACGCGTCAAGCGCTATCGCGAGACGTTGCCGAACGGCGTCGTTCATACGACGCTCGATCTGACCGACAACGGCTTCTACGACAACACCCCGGTCTATACCGTACCGCCGGGTCACTATTTCATGATGGGCGACAACCGCGACAACTCGACCGACAGCCGGGTGCTGAGCCAAGTCGGCTACGTCCCTTACGAGAACATCATCGGAAAGGCGCAGATCATCTTCTTCTCGATCAGGGACGGAACGCACGCTTGGGAAATCTGGCGTTGGCCGTGGGCAGTGCGCTGGGACCGGTTGTTCACGCTAGTGCGATGAACGGCCGCGGCAAAGGCAAATCCGCCGCCGCTCCGCTCCGTGATCCGCATGGCGGAGAGCCCGCCGCCGCGCAAACATTTGACGTCCATCCAATCCCCGGCGACGGGCACAAAGAGCCGCGACGCCGGCGCCGCGGCGGCGGAACCGCGCTTGAGGAACGGGTCGGCTATCGGTTTACCGACGCTAATTTGCTGGAGTGCGCGTTGACGCACATTTCGGCGCTGAAGGGTGCGCGCAATCGCACCGGTTCCTACCAACGGCTCGAGTTTCTTGGCGATCACGTTCTTGGCCTAGTGATCTCCGACATTTTGTATCGCGGCTTTCCAAAGGCCGATGAAGGCGAGCTGTCGCGGCGGCTCGCCGATCTGGTGCGTAAAGAGACGTGCGCCGAGATCGCACGCACGATCGAACTTGGCACGGCGATCAAACTCGGCGCCTCGGAAGCCAACGCGGGCGGCCGCAAGCGTCCGGCGATCCTCGCCGATGTTTGCGAGGCATTGATCGGAGCGGTTTATCTCGATGGCGGTTATGTTGCGGCTTCGAGTGTCGTCGAACGGCTGTGGCAAGCGCGCATGCAGGCGACGACGCAGCCTCTTCGCGATCCCAAAACCGTGCTGCAGGAATGGGCCCAGGCGCGTGGCCTGCCGACGCCATCCTACCGCGAAGTGGCGCGGTCCGGCCCCGATCACGATCCGGAGTTTCGCGTCGCCGTTCAGCTTCCGAGCTTTGCGCCCGCTGAAGGCTCCGGACGTTCGAAACGCGCTGCCGAGCAGGCGGCCGCCGCCGCCATGCTGGAGCGCGAGCGCGTCAAGCACGAAACGCGTGATGGCTGAGCCGAACGAACACATGACCCGTTGCGGTTTCGTGGCGTTGATCGGGGCGCCGAATGTCGGCAAATCGACCCTGATCAATGCGCTCGTCGGCTCCAAGGTGTCGATCGTCACGCCCAAGGTGCAGACGACGCGCGCGCTGGTCCGCGGCATCGCAATCGAAGGTACGACGCAGCTCATTTTCGTCGATACGCCTGGAATTTTCTCGCCTCGCCGCCGTCTCGACCGCGCCATGGTCGGCACGGCCTGGGGCAGCACGCACGACGCCGACCTCGTCGCGCTCTTGATCGACGCGCGAAAAGGCGTTGCGGAAGATGATGAGGTGGTGTTGCGGGCGCTGGGCGACGTGCGCGCGCCCAAAGTGCTCGTGCTCAACAAGGTCGATCTGGTCGCCAAGCCCGACCTGCTGACGCTGACGCAGAAGCTTAACGAGCGCGCGACGTTCGCCGGGACTTTCATGATATCGGCGCTTTCCGGGGATGGCGTCGCCGATCTGAGAAGCTGGTTTGCCGCGCACGTGCCGGAGGGGCCGTGGCTTTATCCGGAGGATCAGATTTCCGACGCACCGCTGCGTCAGCTCGCCGCCGAGATCACTCGCGAGAAGCTCTATCTGCGGCTCCACCAGGAGCTGCCTTATCACTCCACCGTCGAAACCGAAGTCTGGAAGGAACTGCGGGACGGTTCCGTGCGCATCGAGCAGACGATTTATGTCGAGCGCGAAAGTCAGCGCAAGATCGTGCTGGGCAAGGCGGGTCAGACCATCAAGGCGATCGGCGCTGCGGCGCGAGCCGACATTGCCGAGGCCGTCGATCAGCCGGTTCACCTGTTCCTCTTCGTCAAGGTGAGGGAAGGCTGGGGCGACGATCCCGAGCGCTATCGCGAGATGGGCCTGGAATTCCCGAAGGAGTGATGCCAATCGCGGTGCCGCACGCGCTAAATAGACGTTATGCAATGGACCGATGAAGCCGTCGTGCTCGGCGTCAAACGCCACGGCGAGACGAGCGTCATTCTCGAGCTGATGACTCAGGAGCGCGGCCGCCATCTCGGCCTCGTGCGCGGCGGCGTCGGCACGCGTCTGCGCGGTGTGTTGCAGCCAGGCAATTCGCTGCGCGCCACTTGGCGGGCGCGGCTCGACGAGCATCTCGGCCATTACGCGGTCGAAGGGATCAACCTGCGCGCCGCGAGTTTTCTGGCGGCGGCGCACGCCGTTCACGGCGTGACCCATCTTGCCGCGCTTTGCCGCCTCCTTGCCGAGCGTGAGCCGCACGCCAGCATCTATGCGGCGCTCGAAGCGATCCTCGACGACATTGGCGACCCGCGCGCGGCAGCGCCCCTGATCGCGCGCTTCGAACTCGCCTTTCTTGCCGAGCTTGGCTTTGGACTTGATCTGGAAAGCTGCGCTGCGACCGGCGTGACGGCGAATTTGATCTACGTCTCGCCGCGAACGGGACGCGCCGTCTCACGCGACGCCGGCGAGCCCTATCGCGACAAGCTGTTGCGGCTGCCGGTGTTTCTGCACAATGACGGCGAGGAAGCGACCGGCGCTGACCTCGCCGACGCGTTTGCGCTGACCGGATTCTTTCTCGACCGCCACGCGTTCGCGCCGCGCGGTCTCGCGTTGCCCGATGCGCGCTCGCATTTCGTTGCGGCGATCACGCGCGCCATGCCGGCCACGCCGAGCTGATGTTGGTCGGAGGAGGCGGCTGATTGTTACCCGGGCCAGGGCCAAAGATTGCGCAGGCAGCCGCAGTGTCTGTAACCGTAAGGATCGTACCAGCAATCGTAGTGATAGTTGTACGGGCAGGCCGGTTTGTAATTGTAGCCGTAACCCCAGCCCCAACCGTACGTGTAGCCGCCGTAGTAATTGCCTTGCGCAAGGTGCGTGAGGGGGGTGGCGTTGAGTGGCACCGCCGTCGCGGCGGGCGCCGCTGATAAGGGCGCCACGGAGACCGCCACGGCGAGTGCGGCGAGCGAGACGACCGCGATGCTGCTTTTCCTCATCACCGATGCCATTGCCAGCCCCAATTTTGAACCCGGTATGGCCGGGTCGCACGCGCAAATCCGCCGCGTCCCGCGGCGAATCCTTTGTGACAATGGTAACTGATCGCCAGCCGGGGTTCACGTTCACGGTTCGGGCGTGGCGCAGAAAAAGTTCCAGCGGACGGCGGCCCCGTTCATCCCTTGTTCAGAAGCGCTATCCGCGCTAGCGGTCCTATCCCATGAACACAAAACTGATTCCCCCCGATCCGAGCGGCGTTCAGGAGATTCCGCTTCGCGACGCGCTCGAGGAGCGCTATCTCGCCTACGCGCTTTCAACCATCATGAACCGTGCGCTGCCCGATGCGCGCGACGGGTTGAAGCCGGTCCATCGCCGCATCCTTTACGGCATGCGGCTGCTCCGACTTGATCCCGGCGCGACGTTCAAGAAATCGGCAAAGATCGTCGGCGACGTGATGGGCAATTTCCATCCGCATGGCGATCAAGCGATCTATGATGCGCTGGTGCGGCTCGCCCAGGACTTTGCCTCGCGCTATCCGCTGGTCGACGGCCAAGGCAATTTCGGCAACATCGATGGTGATAACGCCGCGGCCTATCGCTACACCGAGGCGCGGCTGACGGACGTGGCGCAGCTTCTGCTCGACGGCATCGACGAGGACGCCGTCGATTTCCGGCCGAACTACGATGGCATGTCGCAGGAACCTGTCGTCCTGCCGGCGGCATTTCCGAATTTGCTGGCGAACGGCTCGCAGGGCATCGCCGTCGGCATGGCGACAGCCATCCCGCCGCACAATGCCGCCGAATTATGTGACGCCGCGCTTTATCTCATTGAGCAGCCGAATGCGCGCAGCCGCACGCTGCTCAAATTCATTCCCGGCCCCGATTTCCCGACCGGTGGTCTGATCGTCGATCCCCCCGAGACGATCGCCGAAGCCTACACGACGGGCCGCGGCTCGTTCCGATTGCGCGCGCGCTGGAAGGTCGAAGATACCGGTCGCGGCACCTATCAGGTCGTCGTCACGGAGATTCCGTGGCAGGTGCAGAAAATGCGGCTGGTCGAGCGGATCGCCGAGCTGCTCAACGAGAAAAAACTGCCGCTCCTGGCCGACATGCGCGACGAGTTGGCCGAGGACGTGCGCGTCGTGTTCGAGCCGCGCTCGCGCAGCGTCGATCCCGCGCTGCTGATGGAGAGCCTGTTCAAGCTCAGCGAGCTCGAAACCCGCGTGCCGCTCAACATGAACGTCCTGGTGCGTGGCCGCATTCCGAAAGTCGTCGGCCTTGCCGAAGTGTTGACGGAATGGCTCACGCATCGCCGCGAGGTGCTGTTGCGCCGCTCGCGCCATCGCCTCGCGCAGATCGAGCACCGGCTTGAAGTGTTGGGCGGCTATCTTGTCGCCTATCTCAACCTCGACAAGGTCATCAAGATCATCCGCAAGGAGGATGAGCCACGACCCGTCCTGATGAGGACCTTCAATCTCTCCGAAGTCCAGGCGGACGCCATCCTGAACATGCGATTGCGCAACTTGCGCCGCCTCGAGGAGATGGAAATCCGCGAGGAGGACAAAAAGCTGCGCGCGG
The DNA here is from genome assembly GCA_963759705.1 of uncultured Alphaproteobacteria bacterium. GTDB lineage: Bacteria > Pseudomonadota > Alphaproteobacteria > Rhizobiales > Xanthobacteraceae > BOG-931. The sequence goes on along the minus strand of CAVXAK010000013.1, from coordinate 1,119,600 downwards.
AGAAGCGTTCGCTGGAGGAGTTGCTGCGGTCAGAGAAGTTGCAGTGGAAGACCATCGCCGGCCAAATCCGTGAAGTTCGCGAGAAGTTCGGGCCGAAGACGCCACTCGGCAAACGCCGCACGACCTTCGCCGAAGCTCCAGCCCACGACGAAGCCGCGATCGAAGAGGCTTTGGTCGAGCGCGAGCCGATTACCGTCGTGGTGTCGGAGAAAGGGTGGATACGGGCGCTGCGTGGACAGGTCCCTGACCTCTCGAGTCTCGCATTCAAGACCGATGACAGCCTCAAATATGCGTTCTATGCCGAAACGACGTCCAAGCTTCTTCTGTTCGCCACCAATGGACGCTTCTACACGATCGAAGCGTCGAAGCTGCCTGGCGGCCGCGGGCATGGCGAACCGATCCGGCTGTTCATCGAACTGGAACAGGAGGCCGACGTGGTCGCCGTGTTCCGTTATCAGGGCGGCCGCAAGCTGATCGTGGCGAGCAAGGAGGGCAGGGGCTTTGTGGTCCCCGAGGACGAGTGCCTCGCCAACACCCGCAAGGGCAAGCAAGTCCTCAACATCACGCAGCCTGACGAAGCGCGGGCGATCGCGCCGATTGACGGTGAGATGGTGGCGGCGATCGGCGATAATCGAAAGATGGTGATCTTTCCGCTCGACCAGGTGCCGGACATGACGCGCGGCCGCGGCGTGCGCTTGCAGCGTCACAAGGACGGCGGCCTCTCCGACGTCAAGACGTTCAAGGCAGCCGACGGTCTGACTTGGGTCGACTCGGCGGGGCGAGTTTTCACCCTGTCGTTCAAGGAACTGTCCGATTGGCGCGGCAACAGGGCCGATGCCGGCCGTCTGGCGCCGAAGGGCTTTCCGAAGAACAACAAGTTCGACAACACCGCAGACCGCCCGGTCGCGAACGGGAAGGGTACGGCAGAGTTATAGCCGCCGATACCACGACAGAGTTACGCGGGATTTTCGAGCGATATCGGAAAGTCGCAGGCTACCCTATCAATCAGGTCGGCGGATCTCAGGGGCAACGCTTGTCAGTCATGACAGACACTCTACCTTCACTCAAACTCTCGATTGATGGCGCAATGAAGATTTTGCATGCCGCGATGATGAAGGCGGCAGACATGGGCGTGCCGGAATGCATTTCCATAGTCGACGCCGGCGGCAACCTGCTGGCGTACGCGCGCATGGACGGCGCCTTCGCGCTGTCGTTTGAATCGTCACTGATGAAGGCCATGACGGCGGCATCCTACGGGGTGCCAACTGGCAATATTGGGCCTGGCATCGACATCAAGCTTGCGATCGCCACCCAGGGAAAGCGTATCAATCTCCCCGGCGGCCTGCCGATCGTCATCGACGGCCATGTGGTCGGCGGCATCGGGGTGGGCTCAGGCACCGGCGAGCAGGACCGCGAAGTCGCAGAAGCGGGGCTCGGCGCCGTCCCAGGGGCAAAGCGGTTCGGCTGAACAGCCGCACAGCGCGCTCCGGCGTCGGCGCTCCGTCATTCAGCCTTGAGATGTTCAGCCTTGATGATAGGCCACCATTTCTCGGTTTCGGCCTGAACTCATCCGGCTCGAAATCCCAACGGACGTCTTATTGATCGATGTGAATATTATTGTCGCGGATGACGTTGCCCCAACGTGTGATCTCGCTCTTAAGGAACACACTTGCCGCCTCAGGAGAGCGTTGATCCGCCGGAAAGGCCGTCACGTCCTGCGCCGCCCAGGTCTTGATGATCGCCGGATCGGCAACGGCCACCCGCAGGGCCGCATTGAGCGTCTTGACGATTGCGTCAGGCGTTCCGGCCGGAGCGAACAACGCTTGCCAGTAGACGACGTCGAGTTTCGGCCCGAACACCGCGGGGAAACTCTCCGCAGTCGGAAGCTCCGCCAATTTTTCTTTCGCGGTCACCCCATAGGCCTTCACTTTCTTCGTCGCCACCAACTGGACAACGGATTGCGGCGTGGCGAAGAACAGATCGACCTGGCCGCCCAGCAGGTCCGTCATGGCCGGTGCCGCGCCTCGATATGGAATTTGATCAAGTTGGACCTTGGCTTCCTGCGCAAACAGTGACGTGGCAAGGTGACCCGTGGTGCCGTAACCCGCGATCGCCGCCTTCATCCGCTCTTTCTTCATCAAATCGACCAGCTCCGCGAGCGTGTTCGGCGCGAGCGTGTTGCGGCCGACGAGGACCAGGGGATTGCGATTGATCAGCATCACTGGAACAAAGTCTTTGACGGCGCTGTACGGCAGGCTTTTGTAGAGGGTGACATTTGCGGAGATCTGCAAATTGTGCAGCAACAGCGTGTAGCCGTCGGGCGTCGCGTGCGCGACTTTTTCAGCGCCGATGTTGGCACCGCCGCCGCTGACGTTCTCGACGATGAAGCTCTGATGAAGCTGCGTCGACACGGATTGCGCAACGATGCGCGCCGTTTCGTCGGTCGGTCCGCCGGCCGGATAGGGCACGATGATGGTGACAGGACGGCTTGGATATTGCTGCGCCGAAACCGGCGCGCGCGACGACAAAAAGCCCGAGCACAGCCGCCGCAATGGCAGCAACACGCCGCATCATACCTTCCTCCCTGTGTGGTCCGATTTTTTCTTTAAGCTTACACCTCCGGAATTATTGGCAACAGCAGATAAGGCTGCCGGCCTGCGGCGAAATGCAGAGTGTTTTCGGTCGCAAAAATAGAGGGTGGCCGATCGTCGGGATCGATGTGGAGAAACGGCCCGACGCCTTTCATGGGATAGGGAGCGTTCGGCAAAGCGATATCGCGGCCGTCCACTTCGTAATCCTTGCCGCTGACGGTGACCGCCAGCTGGTAGCGCGGAGGCACGACGATCGATGTCGGCCAGATCTCGATGTCGAGCTCGACCGGCTGGCCGGGCGTTAACGGCCGCTCCTCGTCGTGCGTGTGCCAAGGCCGATAGGGCAGCGATTTGTCCGGATCGAGCTTGCGATGCGAGGCGCGCAGCCAGCCGAGCCCGACCGGCACGCGCGGATCGTTGGAGCCGACGAAGGTCACCTCCTTGCCTTCCGGATCAAACACGCGCAGCGCGAGAAACAGGTCGGCGTCCTTGGTCCGCGACGACACCCACAGTTTGGCTGCAACGGGCCCCGTGATCTCGAGGCTCTTCGGCATGCGGCGGCGTACGAAAGGTCAAGCCGTCGCCGGTCGTGTCGTACGTGAGCGCTGCGGCCCTCGGTCGGCGGCTGCGGCGTCAAGGCCAATCCATCCGGCCGCAGAAAATATTTCGTCCATTGGGTGCGTGCGAGCGGCCATTCATTTTCACCGCGCAGCACGAATTTTTCCTCCGGGGTGGCGGATGTTGAGCGATACGCGCGGCTGCCGGTCCCATCCGGTGTCCTCGCCCTTGAGGAAATGACCGAAGAAGCGTTTCTGCAGGGCCTCGCCGTAGCGGCTGTAGAAATGCGTGAAATGGGTGTCGCCGTGCACCTCCAGCCATTTCTCCTTGGAGCCGGCGCGCAGGTAGCCTTCGAAAGTTGCCGCGCGTGTGCAGCCCCATGCCGCCCCAATTGCCGGCTGACAGGAGCGGCGCCTCGATCTGCGCAAAGTCGGCGGTGCGAGCGGCATAATATGCATCGTGAAGCGGTCGAGCTTTAGCTTCACCGGGAGTATCGGCTCGATTCTTGACGAGTTCAGCCTCGGGTAGCGTTTCCAGTCCGGCAACCGGTTCTCCGGTCACCACGCTTTTCGCGCCGCGGCTACCGACGCCGTACTGCACGCTTGCCACCTGGCGCGGATGCCAGCTGTTGAGAAAATCGCTGAGAATGCCGCCGTGCCGGCACAGCTCGCGGTAATAGTCGGACGAGCCTTCCCAGATGCACAGCGCGGCAAGGTGCGGGGGCTTCAGCGCGCCCACGGTCCATTGATTCATCGCGTAGTATGAAATGCCGCTGATGCCGACCTTGCCGTTGCTCCAGGGCTGCATGCCGGCCCATTCGACACACTCGTACAAGTCCTGGGTCTCGCGCGGCGACCAAACATCGAGTATCCCCGGCGAACATCCGGCGCCGCGCGAGTTGACGCGAACGCACGCATAGCCGTCCGGCACCCATTTCTCCGGGTCCACGAGCTCCCAGTTCTGGTACTTGTTGCTCGACCCCGCCAGCACCTCGGGCGCTGATTTGGTCAGCCGCGCCCAATTGCCCTTGTAGCCCTCCTGAAACGCCAATCCCTTGGCGTAGGGGCCGTAACTGAGAATGACCGGAAAATTGCCGTCTCGGACGGGACGGAACACGTCGGCGCGCAAGACAACGCCGTCGTCCATCTCGATCGGAGCGTCCCAATCGATCTGCATGCTCGTCGCGAATTTCGGACTTCATTCCGATCATTGTCGCGCTTCCTCCGCACGGGAAATATTTTGGACTGCGGAGGCCGGCAGCGTCCAGCGCTCGCGCCATGCTTGGTTCACGCTGCCGGCCGGCAGCTAACATCGCCGCGGGGAGCAGTTACCTCGCGTTCATCCAGCTTGCGTCAATCAGGCGATGACTGCGCGTTAATGTCCGCGCCCTATTCCACTCTTGCCCAGCCTTCAGGCATCAGGCGCTCTTGCGGTAGGAAGCGGCTTTTGTAGTCCATCTTGCGCGAGCCGCGCACCCAATAACCGAGATAGACGTAAGCGAGACCCATACGCCGCGCGCGAGCGATGTGATCGAGCACCATATAGGTGCCGAGCGAGCGCGAAGCCTCGTCCGGCTCGAAAAACGAATAGACCATGGAAAGGCCGTCGCCGAGAACATCGGTGAGCGCGACGGCGAGAAGATCGCCTCCGCGCGCGCCCATCAAGCTTCCCGGCTCGCGGCGGCGATATTCCACGATCCGCGTTTCGATATGGCTGTCCTCCACCATCATGGCGTAGTCCAGCACGGTCATGTCGGCCATGCCGCCGTCGCGGTGCCGTGAATCGAGATAAGCGCGGAAGATCGAATATTGTTCGGAGGTGGGGACCGCGATCCTCATCTCGCCGGCGATATCCGCGTTACGCTTGACGATGCGGCGCATGCCCCGCGTCGGGCGAAAGTCGTTGGCGACAACGCGTACCGAGACGCAGGAACGGCAACCCTCGCAGGCCGGCCGGTAGGCGATGGATTGGCTGCGGCGAAAGCCGCCGTGGGTCAAAATGTTGTTGAGTTCGCCGGCGCGCTCGCCGACCAGATGGGTAAACACCTTCCGTTCTTCCTTGCCCCCGAGGTATGGGCACGGGGAAGGAGCCGTGAGGTAGAATTGCGGTGTGTCGCGCGAGTGCTGGGTCACGGGGCGGCTTGGAGTTGCATCACAATGCGGAATTCGACTGCTAGCATCGCCCGGGAGCGTCTGCGCGTCAAAGCCCAAATTGTTTACCAGCGCAGCGCACGCGTTCGCAGCCAAGCCGCCCGGGCCGGGTTGTTAACCAGGACGGTACCGACCAGCATGTCATGCAGAAGCCGCCGGCGCGCGTTAAGCAAGCCGACCAGGAGGATGAATGGCGTCAGCATGCTGACGCTCACCCAGTAGACGACGGCGTGCGCCGCGCCGAGCACGAAATAAGCCGGCGCGCCGTACCAGGTGCGCATTTCCAATTCCATGATGCGCATGCCCAGCGTCGCCGATGCCGGACCCGCCCAAAGTGAATCCGTAGTAGACGAGTGCCCACACCACCGATGCTGGCGACAGGAGCCAGAACAGCGCCCAGCCCAGGCCGAACGTGACGAACCCGAACAAGAGAATGAAGATCGAGGCTATGACGAGCGGGATGGCGATGACGACAAGGTCGATGATAAAGGCGAACATGCGTCGGGTCAGCACGCCTTCGAACAGCTCCGGATTTGCGACCGGGTCGTAGGCATGCGGCTTGACATCAAACGAGACGCCGATGCGCGAAGGGCCATAGTCGGTCATGGTGAACCCCACCTTGTGGCGCCAAACCAAATGGGGAAAGCCGATCCCCAATACAAGAGGCGCCACAGCTTCGGGACGATCCGGCAGCGGCGCCTCCGATCAGGGAGCTGGTGATGGTCACGCTTGACGACATTGAGGCGGCCCGCCGCACCATCGCCGGCCATGTCCTGCGCACGCCGGTGTTGCCGGCGCCGCCGCTGTCGGCCCTCACCGGCGCCGAGGTTTTCGTCAAATACGAGAATTTGCAGGTCACCAACTCGTTCAAAGAACGCGGTGCGTGCGTGAAGCTTGCGGCGCTCAGTGCTGGCGAGCGTCGCCGCGGCGTCATCGCGATGTCGGCCGGCAATCATGCTCAGGCCGTCGCCTACCATGCCCGGCGTCTGGGAATTCCGGCGACCATCGTCATGCCGGTGTCGACGCCGTTCGTGAAAGTGAAGGCGACGGAGGCATACGGCGCCGCCGTTGTGCTCTGCGGCGACACCCTCGTCGAGGCTCAAGCGCGCGCCGAAGCCATCGCGGCCGAGAAAAATCTCGTTTGGGTGCATCCTTATGACGACCCGCACATCATCGCCGGGCAGGGCACCATCGCGCTGGAAATGCTGGAGGAGTTGCCCGGTCTCGACGTTCTGATCATTCCGATCGGCGGCGGCGGTCTGATTGCCGGCAACGCAATCGCCGCGCGCGCCGTGAAGCCTGCCATCGAGATCGTGGGCGTCGAGGGTGCGCTATACCCATCGATGTGGAACGCTATTCACCGCGGCAACCTGCCGTGCGGCGGCGCGACGCTGGCCGAGGGAATAGCGGTGAAAAATGTCGGCAAGCTCACGCTGCCCGTGGTGCGCGAACTCGTCAGCGACATCATTCTGGCCGATGAGCCGCTGATCGAGCGCGCCGTCAACGCCTTCCTCACCCTCCAGAAGGCAATGGCGGAAGGCGCCGGCGCCGCCGGGCTCGCGGGCATGCTGGCGTCGCCGGAGCGCTTTGCCGGTCGCAAGGTTGGGCTGATCCTCTGCGGCGGCAATATCGATCCGCGCATTCTCGCGTCCGTCATGGTGCGCGAATTGGAGCGGGCGGAGCGCATCGTATCGTTCCGCCTCACCATCCCCGACCGTCCTGGAATCCTAGGGCAGATTGCGAGCCGACTGGGCGAGCTCGGCGCCAACATTCTGGGCGTCGATCATCACCGGCTGTTTCTCGACGTCCCGGCGAAGGGAGCCAAGCTGGACGTCACCATGGAAACGCGCGACAGCACTCACGCCGAAGAGATCTTTCGCACGTTCGACTCGTGACGGCTACCAGCCGGTGCGCTTGGAAAGCGGTACCGCGCTGGAGTGAAACGGCCGGCGGTGCTGAGGCGATTTCGCATTAACGATTGTAGTCGCGCAAGTTAGCGAACGGCGCGTCCGTTTCGACCGGCGTTGCCTCCGGCGCGGCGGCCGGCCGATCCCTTGGGATCGGGATGGCTGCGCTCTGCGCCATGCTTGTCGGAGCCATGGCGAGGAGATGCGGCCGTCGACGCGGCAGCGGGACCGGCCCGCTGATTGGCTCGGCGGCAGGTAACGCCTCGGCCGGCGGCGATGACCATGCCGCGGACGGCTGCTGCTGGTCTGCCACCGCGGCGTCCTTGTTCGGCACAGCATCAGGTGTGGACGTCATAATCTGCCCCGACGGTGCCGGCAGCCCCGCTAACGCGGCCTTGGCCGGCGCCGCGGGTGTTACTGCAGCTACTTTCGGACCTGTGGGCACGACCGGCGCCGCAGGTGCTATCGCAGCGGCCATTGGCGCTGCAGCCGCCGTCGCCACTACTTTCGGAAAATCCGCGGCCGCGCTGGCGTCGCCGTTGCGGGCTCGGTCGCCAAGGAATGCTCCCCGCGCCGCATCAGCACTTGCATCAGGACCGGGACCGCGGGCGTCCGTCGCGGTCGCTCGCGCCTCGACGATTGTCGCCGTAGTCTCCTCGGAATTTGCTTGTTGGACCGTCGGAGCAAGGGACTGAACAGGTCCGGATTGTGCTGCTGCCTTCTGTGCCGCTTCCGCTAGTGCTTGCTCGGCGAGCGAACGGAATGTCGGTACTTTCGGCGGTGCCACATAGGTGCGGACGAAGGCCGTGATCGTCCACAGCACCACCGGAACGGCGATGATGACGGCAACAAGGATGATGATCCGGCGCAGCACCGGAATATAGAGCTGAATGTTGTCGTCGACTTCACGCATGACATCCGCCTCGCAGTTGGATCCCAGGCGGGAACGGTCTGCTACACGCCGCCCTTCTGCAGTTTCTGCGCAATCCCCTCGGCGAAATAGGTCAGTACACCATCCGCCCCAGCACGTTTGAAGGCGATAAGGCTCTCCATGATGGCCTTGTCCCCGTCGAGCCAGCCGTTCCCCACGGCAGCCATGATCATCGCATATTCCCCAGAGACTTGGTAGGCGAATGTGGGCATACCGAAGACGTCTTTGACCCGATGCAGGATATCGAGATAGGGCATGCCCGGCTTGACCATGATCATGTCGGCGCCTTCGGCGATATCGAGCTCCACCTCGCGCAACGCCTCATCGGAATTGGCGGGATCCATCTGATAGGTCCGCTTGTCTCCGATCAGCGTCGCGCTTGAGCCGACCGCATCGCGGAACGGGCCGTAGAAGGCGGAGGCATACTTGGCCGCATACGCCATGATCTGGACGTCGCCGAACCCGGCGGCGTCGAGGCCGGCGCGGATGGCGCCGACCCGGCCATCCATCATGTCGGACGGCGCGATGATGTCGCAGCCGGCCTCGGCCTCGACAAGGGCCTGCCGGACCAGAACCTTCACGGTTTCGTCGTTGAGGATGACACCGTCGCGGATGAGGCCATCATGGCCGTGGCTGGTATAGGGATCGAGAGCGACGTCGCAGAGCACGCCGATTTCGGGGACCTCCTTCTTGATCGCGCGGATCGCGCGGCAGACGAGGTTGTCCGGATTAAACGCTTCCGAGCCGGCTTCGTCTCGTCTCGCCGGGTCGGTATAGGGAAACAGCGCCAGGCACGGGATCGTCAGTTTGGCCGCCCGCTCAGCTGCCCGCACCGCTTCGTCGACCGAGAGTTGTTCGACGGCGGGCATGGAATTAACCGGCGCGCGGACCTTGTTCCCGTCCACGACAAAGAGCGGCCAAATCAAGTCGTTCGTGGTCAGAACGGTCTCGCGCACCATCCGTCGGGCCCACTCGGCGCGGCGGTTGCGGCGTGGACGGATTGCCAGGTCGAGGCGGTCGGCCGGTGCCGCAGTCTCGATCGGTGCGAGGCGGCTGCGTTCGAGCGGTCGGCCGAATTTGATCGCCATAAGCGAGCCCTCCAGGCTGGCTCATCCTTTTACTCGTTCCAACCTTGGCCCGCCACGGGCATTTGCGGCTTGCTCGCTTGCATATTTGGTCCTCTGCAAGCGAGTGGAGCAAGCGACACTGGGTGCGTTGACGGGGTGCCGGGCGGTCTCTAATCGGTGGGTTGGGCCGGCGGCGGAGCCGCGGTCGGAGCCGCCGACGGGACCGGGGATGAGTGATCAATTGCAGCAGCGGCCGACGCGGCCGAGCGACATGCTCGAGCCCGTCCGGGTCGGCAAAGGCGTCAAGCCCGTCGGCACTTGGACAGAATATCTTGTCCTGTTTCTGCGCATCATGGCCGGTCTGTCGCTGATCAAGGGTCTGTTCCATTGGTCGCAGGTCTGCGGCGTTGGGACGCCGGCGGATTCAGGCTTCGACACGCACACTTTGGCCTGGCAAGGGGCGACGGTGTTCTTCGCCGTTATCGATCTGGTGGCTGCTGTCGGGCTGTGGCTCGCAGCCGCGTGGGGCGCCGTGGTGTGGCTGACTTCGGTCGTATCTATGGCGGTGGTGGAGCTTTTCTTTCCAAGGGTTTATGGCGGCAGCATTTTCATCGTTCTCATCGAGATGACGCTGCTCGGCATTTACCTCTGGCTTGCCATCGCTTCAGCGCGTGAAAGGTCGACATGACAATGAACCAATGGAGCGGTCGGCTGGCATGCGTGGCCGCAGTTCTCGCCTGGCTTGCGGCGCCGGCTTATGCGGACGGAGTTGCCGATTTCTACAGCGGCAAGACCATCACCATTCAGGTCGGTTATGGTCCGGGCGGCGGCTACGACGTTACGGCGCGTCTGTTCGCTCAATATTTCGGCGAGCACATTCCCGGAAAGCCCTCAGTTATTGTGCAGAACGTGCCTGGCGGCGGCGGGCTTAAGGTCGCGAACGCAATCTACAACACTGTCGCCAAGGACGGGCTCACCCTCGGCGTCTTCTCCGGCGATGTCGCGCTCGAGCCGTTGTACGGCGACCGCCAGGCGCTGTTCGCTCCGGAAAAATTCGCCTGGATCGGCAGCATGGATACCGATGTGATCTCGTGCGGCGTCTGGAAGGGGGCTGGGGTCGGTATCAAAACCTTGACCGATCTGATCGCGGCAAAGAAGACCGTGACCTTTGGCTCGAGCGCGCCGGGGACGGACCCAAGTCTCTATCCGTTGTTCTTCAAGAATGCGCTCGGTGCGCCGGTGAAAGTGATCAGCGGCTATACCGGCACCAGGGAGATCATGCTGGCGATGGAGCGCGGAGAAATGGACGGGACCTGCGGGCTGTTCGAGTCTTCCGTCCGCGGCTCCTACATGCAGCAGGTCAAGTCCGGCGATCTGACGATTTTCGTGCAGATTGCGCTCGGCGAAAAATCGCCATTGTTCGGTGAGGCGACGCCGATCATGGATGTCATCAAAACCGATGAGACGCGCAAGGTCGCGCAGCTTGTGTTTGGTCCGTCGACGATCACACGCCCGCTGGCGGCCGCCTCCGGGTACGCCGGCCGATCGGGTGGCGGCACTGCGGACAGCGCTCCTTGAAACCGCGAAGGACCCGCGCACGATCGAGGCCGGAAAGCCGATGCAGATCGTCCTTCATCCGAAATCCGGCGCCGAAGTCGAACGGCTCATTGCCCAATTCCAGGCGACGCCACAGGACCTGGTGAAAAAGGCTTATGGCTACACGCATGAATAGTGGTCCGCCGTCGCCAAGCGTTCCCAGCAATGCCGCGTGACAGCACAACTTTTTCGGGCTGAACTGCTTCGCCAAGGGACGCCATATCGCGCGTCAATCTGACGATCTTTTGGTCTTGCCAGGGCCCAATGCGAAGCGCGAGATAGTAACAAGCAGGTTCACAGGAGACCCATCATGCGCGCAGGCGCCGCCGGAACGACCACCCCGGGTAGCTTTGCTGTCTTTGCCTTAAGAAGTCTCGCAGCCGCGGTGCTCGCCGGAGCGGCATTCGCGGCTGCATCGGTGCCGGCTCTTGCGCAGGCCACGATCAAGATCGGCGAACTCAACAGCTATAAGAGCCAGCCCGCCTTTCTCGAGCCTTACAAGCGGGGCTGGGAAATGGCGATCGACGAGATCAACGCGGCGGGCGGCGTGCTCGGTAAAAAGCTCGAAGTCGTCTCGCGTGACGATGGCGCCAATCCGGGCGATGCGGTGCGTGCAGCCGATGAACTCGTCACGGGCGAGGGCCTGAACATCCTCTGCGGCACGTTCCTGTCGAACGTGGGCCTCGCAGTCACCGAGTTCGCCGGCAAGAAGAAGGTGTTTTTCTTGGGCGCCGAACCGCTGACGGACAAGATCGTCTGGCAGAACGGCAACCACTATACGTTCCGGCTGCGGGCTTCGACCTACATGCAGGTCGGCATGGTGCTGCCGGATGCGTTGGCGGCAAAGAAGAAGCGCTGGGCACTGGTCTATCCAAACTTTGAGTTTGGGCAGGCCGCCGCCGCCGCCTTCAAAGAGCTGATCAAGGCGAAACAGCCCGACGTGGAATTCGTCACGGAGCAGGCGACACCGCTTGGCAAGATCGACGCCGGCGCCGTGGTTCAGGCGATTGATGACGCCAAACCCGACGCCATCTTCAGTGCCGAGTTCGGCGCCGACCTTGCCCAGTTTGTGCGCGAGGGCAACACGCGCGGCGTATTCAAGGACCGCTTCGTGGCGGCGCTGCTGGCGGGTGAACCGGAGTACCTCGAGCCGCTCAAGGACGAAGCTCCCGTCGGCTGGGTCGTCACCGGCTATCCCGCCAGTGCCGACACTCCGCCGGAGAACAAGGCCTTCGTCGCGGCCTATCAGAAGCGCTACCACGACGTGCCAAAATTGGGCGCCATTGTTGGATATCTGACCATGAAGTCGATCGCGGCCGGCATCACCAAGGCTGGGTCGACCGACACCGAGAAACTGGTCGAAGCCTTTCGCGGTCTGAAGATGACTGGCCCGTTCGGACCGTTCATGTTCCGCGCCATTGATCACCAGTCGACGCTTGGCGGTTATGTCGGCAAGATTGGCATCAAGAACGGCGTGGGCGCCATGGTCGATTACAGATTCGTCGACGGTGCCTCGGTTCTGCCTTCCGACGAAGAGGTGAAGAAACTGCGGCCGGCGTCTGCGGATTAGGCGACGCTCGGGGGCCGGGGCCGGGGGTCGAAAATGCGTGGGGAGGCATCCGCGCGTGTCTGATATCGTCTCCGCATGAACGTAGAAGGCCTCGCCTTTCAGGCCCTGAACGGTCTCGCCTCAGCGTCCGGTCTGTTTTTCGTCGCGGCCGGGCTTTCCCTCATCTTCGGCGTCACCCGCGTGATCAACATCGCGCACGGCTCGCTGTACATGCTGGGCACCTATATCGCCGTGACACTGGCGACGGCGGTCGGCGGCGGAGTTCGGGTTCTGGGGCGGTGTCGTTGCGAGCGCGCTCATCGTCGGCGTCATCGGCGTCTTGATCGAGATCGTTCTGCTGCGCCGCATTTACGTTGCGCCGGAACTATTCCAACTCCTCGCCACGTTTGCCTTGGTGCTGGTGATCAACGACGCGACGCTATGGCTGTGGGGACCGCAGGATTTGTTCGGACCGCGCGCGCCCGGCCTGCGCGGCGCCGTCGAAATTCTCGGCCGCCGTTTGCCGACCTACGATGTTTTCCTGATCGCGATCGCGCCGGCGGTGCTCGTTGCCCTTCACATCGCATTCACCCGCACGCGTTTTGGCCGACTGGTCCGTGCCGCGACCGAAGATCGGGAAATGGTCGGCGCCCTTGGCGTCAATCAGTCGATGCTGTTCACCGCGGTTTTCGCGTTAGGCGCTGCGCTCGCCGGGCTCGGCGGCGCGCTGCAGATGGCGCGCGAGCCGGCGAATCTCGGCATGGATTTGACGGCGATCGGTGACGCTTTCGTGGTGGTTGTGGTCGGCGGCATGGGCTCGATCGTAGGCTCCTATGTCGCTGCCGTTCTGATCGCCGAGGTCAAGGCGCTGTGCATCGGTATCGGGCTTGTCCACTTCGGCGCTTATTCCTTCAACTTCTCGAAGCTCACTTTGGTCGCCGAATTCTTGGTGATGGCGGTCGTGTTGATTGCGCGTCCGCAGGGCCTCCTCGGGCGGCCGCAGGTCGCGATGCGCAGCATGGCTGAACCGGAATCGCCGATCTATCCGGCGTCGAACGCGCTCAAGGTCTTTGGCGGTCTCGTCTTGTTGGTGCTGATCGCTTTGCCGGTGTTGGCACAGTCGAGGCCGTACACGCTGGTGCTCGGCGTCGACGTGCTGATCGCGGTGCTGTTTGCCGCAAGCCTCCATTTCATCATGGGGCCCGGCGGGATGCACTCCTTCGGCCATGCCGCCTATTTCGGCCTCGGAGCCTACGGCGCAGCGCTTGCCGTCAAATGGTTGGCGGCCCCGATGTCGCTTGGTCTTGCCGCGGCGCCGGTGGCGGCAGCGCTCGGCGCGCTTCTGTTCGGCTGGTTCTCGGTGCGGCTTTCCGGTGTCTATCTGGCTATGCTGACGCTCGCGTTTGCGCAGATCGTCTGGTCGATCGTCTTTCAGTGGGAGGAGATCACCGGCGGATCGAACGGCGTTCTCGGCATCTGGCCGAGCGTCCCGTTTGATAAACTGCCGGCCTATTATCTGCTTACGCTCGCGCTTGTCGTTGCGGGCGTCCTGCTGCTGCGGCGCATTCTGTTCGCTCCTTTCGGTTACGCGATGCGCGCCGGACGCGAACTCGCCGCTGCGCGCGGAGGCGATCGGGATCAACGTGAAAAAGGTGCATTGGCTCGGCTTTGCCATTGCCGGCACCATCTGCGGCGTGGCCGGTGGTCTTTTCGCTTTCGCCAAGGGCTCGATTTCGCCGGAAACGATCAGCATCGGCCGCTCCATCGACGGTCTCGTCATGGTGCTGCTCGGCGGCATTCAAACGCTCTCCGGACCGATCGTCGGAGCATCGGTCTTTGCCGTGTTGCAGGACATGATCATGCGGCAGACCGAATATTGGCACGCACTCCTCGGCGGCATCATTCTCGTTCTGGTGCTGGCGTTTCCGGCCGGTCTTGCAGGCGCGGCCCTCAGTCTCGCCGGGCGCTGGCGGCGGTCGTGACGGAGCTTGCTGTCACCGGATTATCCAAGAGCTTCGGCGCGGTGCGCGCCGTTGACGACGTGACCTTTTCGGTCGCCAGTGGAGAATTTCTCGCGCTGATCGGCCCCAATGGCGCCGGGAAGTCGACCTGCTTCAACATCATCAACGGCCAAATGCCGCCCGATGCCGGGGAGGTGCACTTCGACGGCCGTGACATCGCGCGACTTCCGCCGCGCGAAATCTGCCGGCGCGGTATCGGCCGCACTTTTCAGATTGCCGCTACCTTCGGCTCTATGACCGTTGCCGAGAACGTTCAGATCGCGCTCATCGCTCAGAGCCGAGAGACATACAGGCTGTGGCGGCCGGCGACCTCGTTTCACCGCGCCCGCGCGCTCGAATTGTTGGGTCAGGTCGGGATGCGGGACGCCGCCGACCGGCCGTGTCGCGAACTCGCCTATGGCGACGTCAAGCGGGTCGAATTCGCCATCGCACTGGCCACCGAGCCGCGGCTTCTCCTCATGGATGAGCCGACGGCGGGGATGGCGCCGCGCGAACGCAACGATTTGATCGCTCTGGTCAAGAAGCTCGTGGTGGAGCGCGGCATTTCAGTCCTCTTCACCGAGCATTCCATGGATGTGGTGTTTGCCTTCGCCGATCGGATCATCGTGCTGGCGCGCGGCAAGCTGATCGCCGACGGCGACGCCAAATCGATCCGCGACGATCCGCTGGTCCGTCAGGTTTATTTCGGCAGCTGGCAAAACCTTCGAGCGGGCGGAGCGGGTTTCATGAGTGCGGGTCCTGCGCTTGCGGTGGAAGGGCTCTGCGCGTGGTATGGCGCCGCCCAAATTCTCTACGACGTCACGCTGACGGTAGGCCGCGGCGAAGTGGTCGCGCTGATGGGCCGCAACGGCGCGGGAAAATCGACCACCATGAAGGCGATCATGGGGCTTGTCGGTCGGCGAAACGGCACCGTTCATGCCAACGGTCGCGATATTTCCGCTCTCAAGCCGTTCGAGATTGCGCGGCTCGGCGTCGGCTTCACGCCGGAAGACCGCCGAATTTTCTCCGATCTCACCGTTTGGGAAAATCTCGATATCGGACGCCAGCCGCCGCGCGGGTTCGCCGACGGCGCCACCGTGCCGACGTGGACGCCGCAAGCATTGTTTCGGCTGTTTCCCAATCTCGCCGAGATGCGCCATCGCCTCGGTGGCCGCATGAGCGGCGGCGAGCAGCAAATGCTGACCATCGCGCGCACGCTGATGGGCAATCCCAGCATTGTCCTGCTGGACGAGCCGTCGGAGGGAATCGCTCCGCTGATTGTCGAACAAATCGCCGAGACGATCGTGGAGCTGAAAAAGCGAGGCCTGTCGATCCTGCTCTCCGAGCAGAATGTCCAATTCGCCGAGTTCGTCTCCGACCGCGCCTATATGCTGGAGAAAGGCCAGATTCGCTGGGGCGGTACGATGGCCGAGCTTGCGGCGAACGCCGACTTGCAGCGCAGTTATTTGACGCTGTGACAGCTCCGCTGTAAAGGCGCGCCATCGTTAATTTTTTGTTAATTGAGACGTCAATTTACAGAAACTCAAAACAAATCTGGTTTTATACGCGCGACCCGGTCAGTTACTTCATCAATATTAGAGTCCATAGTGCCCAGAGATCTAGCTCCTGCGGACCCCAAGTTCTCGTCACGTCGGCTTCGCCTGCTGATCGTCGGAGCCGCCCTCCTCATCGCGACCATCGCCGGGGCAAACGTGCTCGTCCTCGTGCAGTCGCATGAAAATACGCTGCATGAGGTGCAGGAAGCCCTGTTGCGCCAAAGCTTGACGCTGTCGGAATTGGTAGACCACACCTTTCAATCAGCGGATTTGGTGCTTGCCGACGTCGCGCAAAAAGTAAAAAGAAGTGTGTCTACCGGCGACGGTCTGCTTCAGCTGTCGACAGAACAATTCTATTCGCTTCTACAAGAAGAAAAGTCACAGCTTCCTCAAATTGAAGGGCTCGGAATCCTGGATTCGGCGGGTATAAGGCTGAACAGTTCGCGAGGTTGGCCAAACCAGCAGATCGACTTGTCCTCGCGAGAATATTTCGAGGCGCTTAGAGCGAATCCAAAAATAAAGTCATTCATCAGTCAGCCTGTCAGGGGCGCAACGAGCGAAAAGTGGGTCGTCATCCTTGCTCGTCCCGTATTGACGGATGAAGGCCGTCTTCTCGGCGTGGTGTTTGCTTCCACCGTTCTGAACTATTTCGAGGATTTATTCCGTTCCACCTCTCTCGGCGACGGCTATGCAGCGACGTTGCTGCGGCAGGATGGCATCGTTGTTGGCTCGATTTCCAATGGCGGGAACAATCGGAAAGATCGTACCGGCTTCCGTCTTAGACGAAAATCGCCAATTCAAGGTTTGGCGTGTCTCGCTCGGTAAGCCCGGTCGATCAACAACCTCGCATCGCCGCTGCATATCGGCTTGCCAATTATCCTCTTACCGTCATCGTCACGCAAAGCGAGGACGCCGCCTTTGCTCCGTGGCGCAGGACGGCCCTTACGATGATGATCGTGACGTCGGCCATTATCGTACTCATTATCATCGCCGCGTACCTCATGGCGCGATCGTGGAAACAGCAGGATCGGCTCAATTCGGCGCACGCAGACCTGATCGAGGCCGAAAGAGTACGCAGCCTTGCCGAGGTCGAGGCGGCTCTACAACGAGGCTTGGCCGAACAAAGTATGAGGTTAAATTCCGCCATTGAAAATATGCCTCAAGGCATTTGTATGTTCGACGCCGATAAGCGCCTTATCGTTTGCAATCAACGGTACGCTGACTTGTACGGATTGAGCCAAGAGCAAACGAAGCCGGGCACTCCCTTTAGATCAATCCTTGCGTGCCAAAGTACTGTCGTTGACGTGCCGGACGACTCTGAAAAGTATATCGCACGCCGACTTGGCGACGTATCCACGAAGCAGCCCTACGACCTGATAAATCGACTTGGTGATGGGCGCCTTATTTCAGTCGTACACAGGCCGATGGCGGGAGGCGGCTGGATCGCCACCCACGCCGACGTGACAGAGCGGATAAGCCGTGAGGAATCGCTCCGGCTGCTTTTCGAAGGCAGTCCGGTACCGATGTGGGTCAGCGATCGTGAAACGCTGCGTTTTATGGCGGTCAATGACGCGGCGCTGGCGTGTTACGGGTATAGCCGCGACCAGTTTATGTCGATGACCGTCCCTGACCTTCGGCCCCAAGAGGATAGGGAGCGATTTGCAGAATTCCTGCGCTCGTTGCAGCCCGTTCAGTTTTCGGAGAACGTTGGGCAGCATACGACTTCCGATGGCAGGATTATTGACGTCTCGGTGCATTCACGGGCGCTGACCTACGCCGGTCGCAACGCCCGCCTGACCGTTATCTATGACATCAGCAAATCCAAGCGCGCGGAGAACGAGCTTCGCCGCACACAAAAATTCCTGGACGCCATTGTTGAGCACGCGCCCGCGCCAATATTGGTCAAAGAAGTCACGGGAGCGCATAAAGATGTAGCACAGTACCGCTACACCCTGATCAATCGGGCATTTGAAGACTTGTTTGGCGTGTCGCGCACCGAAATCGTCGGCAAGACCGTAGCCGAGCTATACCCAAAAGAGCGCGCCGAGTTCATAATTGCGGAAAATGCCGATGCATTGCGGTCGCAAGATCCGATTACCCTATTCGATCACGAGGTGCACACAGCCAAAAATGGCATAAGGATCTGCACGGCGACGACGGTTGCCGTGCGAGACGATACCGGCACTCCTCAATATCTCGTGACCCTTCTTCAAGATGTAACCGAGCGTAATCGCGCCGAACGGCGTATCGCACGGATGGCGCATTATGACCAGCTGACCGACCTTGCCAACCGACGGACTTTCAATGATGCGCTGGAAACAGCGATCAAAAGTACGACGGGCTACGGCGACCAATTTACCGTTTTGTCGCTCGACCTCGATGGTTTCAAGGACGCAAACGACACCCATGGTCATCTCATCGGCGATGCGTTGCTGTTCGAAGTATCACGTCGCTTAGTGAAGGCCGCGGATGGCGCCTTTGTTGCGCGAATCGGCGGCGACGAATTTGCAGTCATAGTGGACGGCGGAATGCAGATAGCCGCACCGCTCGCGGAAAAGTTATTGAGCGCCTTCAGAGAGGAAATCCGTATCGAAGGCCGAAGGATAATGACAGGCGCCACAATCGGCGCCGCGATATATCCCAATCATGGCTCAGACAGCAAAACCCTCGTCAGCAACGCGGACATTGCGCTCTACCGTGCCAAAGCCAAACGGCGCGGGTCGGTTCTATTTTTCGACGCCGACATGGGCGAGGAGGTACGCCGGCGGCGCGGTTTGCAAGAGGCCCTGCGAACCGCTGTCGAATGCCAACAGCTGGATCTGCACTATCAGCCGCAGAAAAAAATATCGGGCGAAACGATCGGATTTGAAGCGCTGGCCCGCTGGCAACATTCGCAGCACGGCCGCGTGCCGCCAGCCATGTTCATTCCGATTGCTGAAGAGAGCGGATTGATCATCCCAATAGGTGAATGGGCCGTGCGCGAAGCGTGTCGCGAAGCCGCCACTTGGCATGTTCCCTTGACGGTTGCCGTGAACATTTCACCTTTGCAATTCCGATATGGTGACCTGCCCGCTTTTATTCATGCGGTGTTGCTCGAAACCGGCCTTAGCCCGAGACGCCTGGAACTTGAAATAACGGAGAGTGTATTCATCGACGACTTTTCTCGGGCAATATCGATCCTTTCGCGTCTTAAATCCCTTGGCGTGCGGATCGCGTTGGACGATTTTGGGTCGGGCTTTTCTTCACTGTCGTACTTGCATTCCTTTGCCTTCGACAAGATCAAGATCGATCGGACCTTCATCCTTGATCTCGAGCATAATCGACATTCCATGGCAATCGTGCGCGCGGTCGTCGATCTTGGACACAGCTTAAACATCCCGGTGCTCGCCGAGGGCGTCGAAACTGCCGCGCAGCATGCGATTCTTCTCGATAGAGGCTGTGACGAGGTACAGGGTTATCTGCTCGGTCGGCCCATGCCTATCGAGAACTATGCCGAGCTGACAGGAACGGCAGTCAATACCCGTTCCGCGGCCAAAATGATGTGCTGACGCAATGTTCGCCAAGAGGCCTGGCACTGCCTTAGGCTGCGGCTTGGCTCTTTTTTCCAAAGCTCGACAGAAGACGAGGCACTTCCGATGCAGGCTGCGGCTTGCTGAATAGATATCCCTGCACCTCGGTACACCCTTCGGCTCGGATCAGCTCAAGCTGCTCTTTCGTTTCGATACCCTCGACCGTCGTCATCATGCCAAGGGTCTTTCCGAGCCCCGATATAGCGCGAATGATGGCGATGGCTTCGTCGCCCTTGTCGAGGTCGCGCACAAAGGACTGATCAATCTTGATCTTATCAAATGGGAAGCTTCGGAGATAGCTCAGGGACGAGTAGCCAGTACCGAAGTCGTCCATCGAAACATGCACGCCAATCCCCTGCAACATGTGCAGGACGGCAAGTGTCTGTTCGGTATTTTGCAACATCGCAGTTTCAGTAATTTCGAGTTCGAGCCGAGTTGGCGCGATGCCGGAATTTGTTATCGCCGACGTAACCATCGAAACAAGATTCTTGTTACGGAACTGAACTGGCGACAAATTGACCGCGACCTTGATGTCGTCCGGCCACTTTGCCGCCTCGTTACAGGCTTGTCGCAGGACCCACTCGCCAATCGGGATAATCAGACCGGTATCCTCCGCCAACGGAATGAACGTTGCGGGCGGAATCATTCCCCGCGTTGGGTGGTTCCATCGCAAAAGTGCTTCGAAGCCGGTGAAAGTGCCCGTTTCAAGGTTCATGAGTGGCTGATAGAAAAGCTCGAACTCGCCGACGGCAATGGCTTTGCGAAGATTGATTTCAAGCGTACGGCGTTCGTGCATTTTCGCGTCCATCTCAGGCTCGAAAAAGCTGAACCCGTTCCGGCCGTTTTCCTTGGCCCGATAAAGAGCCATGTCGGCATTCTTCAACAGCACATCCGAATCAGTGCCGTCATTCGGCGTAACCGAGATGCCGACGCTGGTGCCAATGACGATTTCGTGGCCATCCACAGCGAAGGGCCTCGCCAATGCATCTACAAGCCGTTGTGCCAAGGTGCTGGCGGAGGTCGGTTGTTCGACGCCGATCTGAATGACCGCAAACTCATCACCGCCCAGGCGAGCCACGACATCGGTATCCCGAACACATTCGCTTAATCTGTTGGCGACGGCACACAACAAAGCATCGCCAACTGGGTGTCCCAGCGTGTCGTTGACTTGCTTGAAATAGTCGAGGTCCAAGCACAACACGGCGAATGACGCACCGCGGTCAACGCTGCTTAGATGATAATTCAGCCGCTCGCGCAACAACACGCGGTTTGGCAACCCCGTCAATGCGTCGTGATGCGCCATGTGCGCGATTTTCTCTTCCGCGCGTCTTTGCTCGGTAATATCCTGGTGGACTCCTACCCAGCTGCCCCCCGCTATCGGCTGATACGTGTTAGAAACTATACGGCCATCCGCTTGCTCGCTCACGAGGACATAAGGCTTTCTGCTTGATGTTCGCTCGATGACACGCTCGACAAAATCCTCTTCGTCCTTCGGACACATGCCCACGGCAAGCCGGTGCTCCAGGATGGTTCGGAGCGGGGTGCCAACCCTCATATGCTCGGCGGTGAGGCCATACATCTTTGCATACTGCGCATTGCACACCACAAGACGATTTTCGTGGTCGAACATGCAAAGGCCCTGCAACATGTTGTTGATGGCGGCGTCGAAGCGCTGATTTTGAGAGACTAATTCGGCTTCGCGCTTAAAAAGCTCGTTCGTGCGTTCGTCGATCGTCTTCTCAAGGCTGCGATTGAGTTGATCGAGCTCTTCGACCATCAATGCTATCGACCGGTCGGTGCGCCGTCGGTCGTGATCGGCTTCTTCAAAAGCAGTACTGACGAGCTGTCCGAGCAGGTCCAAATCGACCTGTCCGGATGGCTTCGTCGCCTTTGCGAGCAGTTTGGCGAAAAGCTTGTGCACTGTACCTCAGGCCGCCTCGTGGAACGTGGTTACGGTCATGGTCTGGTTGTGCAGTTCGCAGGTGCCAGACGCCGCGTGGGGGGAAATCTCCCCATAGGAGTAGAACCCGAGTTTACGAGTCTTCCTGCCGAGTACGGCGTTGGCGGCCTCGATTTCGTCGGATATGCGCTGGCCCATGAGCAGGCGGCGTCCAATGCAGCTCACGAGGATGGCAACGCTTTCGCCGTCTCCAATGCCGGGTTGCGCCTGCCGCGCGGCGTCCGCAGCCCCAGCTGACAGCCTGTCGAAATTGCCGTGCATGAGCTGAGCAATCCAGCCTTCCGGCACGTCACCGGCGAAGGTCATCGTGCGCTTCTCGCGGTCAACCGCCAGCACGGTGCGCATGATGTCACTGTCGGGCTGATTGGGGTTGCAAACTTGCAACGGGAACAGCAGGGCGCTCCCTGGGAGACCTTTGGCGTCCTCCTCACCCAGGTAGCGCTCATAGAGGTCGAGGGCCGGCTCGCTGTCGAGTTCGAGCAGCAGGTTGCCAATCGACTTTGTGATGCGACGGCGCGGACCGAACACATCCCAGCCGCCTGCACTGCCGTGGCCGATACGAATGGCAGGGCCGTAGAAGCCGACCGCGGCAACGCGGTGCGAGCGGGGGGCATCGTCAGCGCCAATGAGCGTCTCACTGAACTCCGCGCCATCGCCGGCGAGCCCGCCCGTGAGGGAAACCTCGCGACCTACGACGCTTGTGATGCCGCCGACGAGTTCGCTGCCGTTAACGTTTAGGCCGTCGGACAGAACAAAAATGCCGGCAAGATCATCGGCCTTAAGCGTCCGCCCGATTGCCGCCCCGCAATTATACGATGCATCGGCCCCCGCAACGGGCTCGCATACCAGCTTGAGCTTTGTGGTATCGAAGCAAATCGCAAGGGCGGTGATCGTGTCATCGACAACATCGCCGTTATGAATTTGCCCGCCTGTGCTGCAGCCGAGGACATGCGCCTTCGGAAAAATCTTCCGCAGCTCATCAAAGCGCGCTTTTTCCGCGAGTGCACGGCGAGCACCGAAATAGAGTACGAGATTTGCGCTGTCGCTTTCGATCTGATCGCCTTTCCAGGCTTCAGTCGCACTCCAAGACAATTCGCTGGCACGCATCAGATGCCCCTGAGAAATGCGCCTCCACAATCTTGCGTGGAACCTCAGAAAACCAACTACACAAAAAAACTAAAATTTAGGTTATGGGGAACTTCGGGCATGGTCGATTGCGATACAGTCATGGCTCAAAATTCATTAAGGCTAATGAGTTTGTATTTTTTGTATTTGATGTCTGGTATTCCCGCACTGTGACGCCATTGCTCATCGTGCGCGCCGATGACTTGACCGAATGACACCGATGTCGATGGGCACCTCTGGCTTCGGAACCGAAATCCACACCGCACGGGTGTTGGATCAAACAAAGCGCGTCGGGTTCGATCGAGGAGTACGCGCTAGTTGTTCTGCGTTCCCCGTAACGCCGCTCGGATGCGCTGCGGGGTCGCCGGAATCTCGTCGATCGAGACGCCGAATGGCGCGAGCGCGTCATTGATGGCGTTGAGAACGGCAGCTGGCGCGCCGATGGCGCCACCTTCACCAAGACCCTTGGCGCCGGTGAGTGACGCGTCCGTCGGCGTTTCGAAATGATGCAACTCGATCGGCGGTATTTCGCGGCTGGTCGGCGGCATGTAGTCGGCGAGCGAGGCAGTCTGAATGTTGCCGAGGTCGTCGTAGACGATTTCTTCCAACAGGGCGTTGCCGATGCCTTGCGCAATGCCGCCATGGACCTGCCCGTCGGCGATCATTGGATTGATGATGCGGCCCGCATCCTCCACGGCGAGAAATTTCTCGACGATGACGCGGCCGGTTTCGGCGTCGACCTCAACGATCGCCACGTGGCAGGCGTTGGAGAACGTGCCGGAAGGATCGTAGTCCGCGCTTTCGCGCAGGCCCGGCGTGATCTCACCCTTGAAGCGGTGCGTCTGATGGTATGCCGCACGCGCGAGATCGCCGAGCGGCACCGTGCGGTCGGTCCCCAGAACCTTGGCGCCGCCGTTTTCCAGAACAATATCGTCTTGCGCCGCCTCCAGAACATGGCTCGCGATAATCAGGAGCTTTTCGCGGATCTTTCGCGCCGCCAGCATTGACGCGCCGCCGGAGATTACCAGCGACCGGCTGGCGAAGGTACCCCAGCCGTAGGGCGTGCGATCGGTATCGCCATGCACGACGCGCACGTCATGCGGTGAGACGCCGAGCTCGTCGGCGATGATTTGGGCAAGCGTTGTGCTCAGACCCTGGCCGTGCGGGCTTGCGCCGATCCGGGCTTCGACCCGGCCTGTCGGATCCATGGCGATCTCGACGGTTTCCCAGCCCGGCGTGATCTCCATGCCGCGCGCGGCGAAGGCTGGGCTGCCATAGCCGGTGCGTTCGGAAAACGTTGCAAAGCCGATGCCGAGATAGCGGCCATGTTCGCGCGCATCGCGCTGGCGGGTGCGGAATGCCGGCAGGTCCGCGATCGCGGCCGCTTTCTCCAGCGTCTGATGATAGCTGCCTTCATCGAACACCAGACCTGTCGCCGATGTGTAGGGAAAACGGTCGATGAGGTTGCGCTTGCGGATTTCGACCGGACTGAGATCGAATGTGGCCGCGGCCTTGTCCATCAGTCTTTCGATGGCGAATGTGATGACCGGGCGCGACACGCCGCGGTAGGGCGCCATCGTGCACGTATGAGTCATGACGCCGCGCGAGACGCACGAATAGGCGCGCACATCGTAGGGCCCCGGCAACTCGGCCATCGCCATGAGCGGCTCGACGCCGCACGTTGTCGGGAAACACGAGTAGGCGCCGACGTTGGCGACAATATCGGTCGAGAGTGCAATCAGTTTGCCCTGCATGTCGAACGCGCCTTCCAACTCGATGTGCTGATCGCGGCTGTGGAAGGATGAAATCAGATTTTCGCGACGGTCCTCGCTCCACGCGATGGTGCTGCGCAGATGCCGCGCCAGCCAGACCAGCACGACATATTCGGCTGGCAACGACATTTTTTGCCCGAAGCCACCGCCGACATCGGGCGCAATGACGCGCAGATCGGCCTCCGCAAATCCGAGCACGTCGGCAATCGCGGTGCGCATAAGGTGTGGCATCTGCGTGGCGCAGGTCAGCGTGGTGCGGCCGGTTGCCGGATCGAAGGCCGCATGGGCGGCGCGCGCTTCGAGCGGTGTCGCATTTTGCCGCCGGGAGCGCACCGCGACGCGAACGCGCCGATGCGCTTGCGAGATCGTCGTGTCGAAATCCGCGGTCTTGAAGCGGCCCTCGACCACGACATTCGTCGGGCATCGATCATGGATGAGCGGAGCGCCGGGCTTGAGCGCGTCGAGTGCGTCGGCGACCGCAGCCAACTCGGTAATCTCAACGCTGACCGCGTCCGCGATGTCCTCCGCCTCGGCGGACGACGGTGCGACGACGGCCGCAATCGGCTCGCCGACGAAGCGCACAACCGTGCTCGCCAGGACCGGCTGTTCGATCGCCTGATAATTGAATTTGTGCAGCATCGGCCGGATCGGCCGCGCGCCGGCGAGGTCCTCGGCGCGAACGATCGTTACGCCGCTCGGCGCGCTGATGCCGACGATGCGGCCGGACGCAACGGGGCTGCGGACGAAGCGGACGTAGTGCGCCGCTGGAAGATCGGCGGAGAAACGGCCGCGCCCGGTGACCAATGTCGGGTCCTCGAGCCGCCTGATGGCACGGCCGACCCACTTCATTCCGGAGCCGGCGGTAGCGGCCATGTGTGAATTCGCCAAAAGCCCGTTGAAAGCCCAATAGGCGACTTCATCCGACCGCGCCGGAAATCGCAAGTCAGTTATGGGGGCTTAGGTCGACAGAGGCGGGAAATCGGAGTTGGCGTATTGGTCAATCGGGCTGGATGCGAAATGTGCGCGGCACTGGCGCGAACCAGGCATCGAAAATCTTTGCTGCCTCGCCGGAGGCTTCGAGCTTGAGCAGCGTGCCATTGACGAAATCAAGGAACCGCGGCTCGTTCTTCTTCAGCGCAAAGCCGGCGGTGCGGGGCAATTCGTAGTCGCCGATGAGCGCGAAATCCGCGAGGTGGTCGCTCTTTTTTGCGAACCACAACAGCAGCATCTTATCGGCGAGAAAGCCGTCGACGCGGCCATCCTTCAACGCGGAGAAGGCAGCGTTGTAGTCGTCGAAAAAGACGATCTGCATGGTCGGAACGGCGGCCTTGAGCTCGGCGTCGACGCTCGCAGACCGCACCAGTGCGAGCTTGCGGCTGGCAAGCTGCGTGATGTGGACGATGCCGCTGTCCTTGCGCACCAGCACCTGGTGCGGAGAATCGAGGTAGGCAAAGCTGAAATCGACATCTTTGGCGCGGTTTTTCGATCGCGTCATCCCGACGGCGACGAGATCGACGCGGTCATGCTGCAGCGACGGGATGCGTTCGGCGTTGATGATCGGGATCTTCTCGGTCGTCACGCCGAGTTTGCCGGCGACTTGCGCGGCGAGGTCGACGTCATAGCCGACTATGCCTTTGCCCGGTTCGAGGAAGCTGAAGGGCGGTGAACTCTCGGTCACGCCGACGAGGAGTTTTCCACGCGCCTTGATGTCGTCGAGCTTGTCGGCAGCGGCGGGCGCCGCGATCGCCGTCATGAGGATGACCGCCGCGAAAGCTGCCGGCCAAACGCGCGTCAATGTCAGGGCCGCGCACATCTAGTGCCCGCCCGGCAGATATTTTTCGGTAATGAGCGACTTCATGTCGGGCTCACTCGGCAGCGTTCCCATTTCGACGAATGAACGCGCCAGGACGGCGAGCGCCTTGGGATCGAACTTCCCGGTGCGATTGAACAGCCCCATCAGCTCGTCATAATCGCGCGTGGCGATGACTTGCGAGACCTGCGCGCTGCGGCGCACGATGTCGATCGTCTGATCGCGGTGGGCGTGCATGTAAGTGATGGTATCGAACCAGCCGGCGAGAAACGCGCGCACAGCCTCAGGATCGCTTTCGGCAAAAGCGCGCCGCGCGTAGAGGACGTAGATGTGGAACGTCTTGATGCGGTCCCCGAACTGCACGAGAACGCGGCCGCTGCCTTCTTCCTCCAAGCGGTATCCGGCATTGGCTTCGACGATCATGCCGTCGATCTGGTGGGTTTTGAGCGCCGCGGTCTGCGCCGCGGTGGTGCCGAGCGGAGCGATGGTGAAGCCGTTGGTGCCCCAGCCCAGTTGCCGGGAGAGCTCTTGCGCCAGCCAGTAGGTGAGCGAGCCTTTGCTCGAAACACTGACGGTTTTGCCCTTCAAATCCTCGGCCGTCTTGATGGGTGAATCCTTGAGCACCGCCAGCAGGACAGAGTAGGGCGCATCCGCCATCGCCGCGACCGCGATTTCCGGCGCGCCCTTGACCTCGAGCGCCAGCTCCGGTCCGGAGCCGATGGCGATATCGATCGAGTCTGCCGCCAGCGCTTGTTGCACCCGTGGCCCGCCGCCGAAATCGGTGATCTCGACGTCGATGCCGTGCTGTTTGAAAATTCCCGCTTCGATGCCGACCTGCAGCGGCACAAATTGAAACGTCCCGGCCTGCGGCTGACCGACGCGCACTTTTGTCGCCGCGTCCGCCATCCCCGAGCTCGCAGATGAGTGCGACGGCGAGCAGCCCAGCGGCGGCCCCTCTGCGTGGCATCGTAACCCCCCTTTGTTATCGGCTGGCGATATTAGAGCGAGGTTTGCCGCTCCGTGCCACTGAAATCGATAAGCCGATGAGCGCATGCGGGCGTGTTATGGTCGCAGCCGTGTGTGGAGGACATGATGGCGAAGAAGCGGGCGCTGGTGACCGGAGCGTCCTACGGTGTCGGCGCAGCGATCGCGCTCGCGCTGGCGCGCGACGGATACGACGTTGCCGTGACAGCTACGAAGAAGGAGAACCTTACGGAGACGGTGAAGAAGCTGGTAGCCGCGGGCGCCCGCGTCGTGCCGGTCGCGCTCGATCTGTGCAGCGAGGCGAGCATCGCGCAGGTGACCGCGGAGACCACGGGAGCGCTCGGCGGGCTCGATGTTCTGGTCAACAATGCGGGCGCCAATCTGCGCAAGCGCGTCGTAGACGTTACGCCCGAGGAATGGGATTCCGTCATGACGACGAATGTCCGCGGCGCCTTTTTCCTGACCCAGCTGATCGGCCGGCATCTGATCGGCATCGGGCAGCCGGGATGCATCGTCAACATCGCCTCGACCCACGCACTCATTGGCGCCGCCGAGCGTTCCGTCTATGGCATTTCCAAAGCCGCCCTTGTCCAGATGACGAGGATGCTTGCGGTGGAATGGGCGGATTACGGCATCCGCGTCAATGCCGTCGCGCCGGGCCGCATGGATACGCCATCGCCGTCGCGCGCAGCGAAGGGCGCCGATCAGGCTTACATGGACGCGATGCTTCGACGCATTCCGCTGCATCGCCTTGCGACTGCCGAGGAGGTCGCGGCCAGCGTGGTCTATCTCATCAGTCCCGCCGCGGCGTCGATGACCGGGCAGGTGCTGGTCCTCGACGGAGGATTGACGGCGGTGTGAGCTAATGTCCCGGCACCCTCATGCGGGGTGCGACGGGATTACTTTCTGAGAATCGGCGGTGAGGGCGCCGCGGCGGCAGGCGCTGGCGACAGCACCAGCGTGACCCACATGTTCCAGCCGTCCGGTCTGTTCTGGGCGTCGAACTCCTTGTAGCCCTTCACGTTCACGTAGCCTTGCATGGTGCCCACGGGAAAGATGTAGCCGATCTGCGGGCCGACGCCGGCGACGCGCGACTTGAAAGGGCACAGCACTGGGGCGCAACCGCTGTCGGAGGTGAGCTGATCGTACAAATATCCGACGGCGCCGATCTGCAATTGCTTGGTCACGAATTGGGACAAGCCGAGGTCGAGATGGGAATCGATGCCGTTCGTATAGCCCGTCGACTGGTTCTTGAAGTTGCCGGTCAATCCGAACGTGGCCGAGAATTCCTGGCCGGTCTGCGGGTTGAAATAGGTGTAGCCGACGCCGCCGTCCAAGGCCCCGTGGCCGATGCCTAAGTTTGCCAGATCGGACGAGTCGTATTTGCCGACCGGGATGTCACCGGTCACATAGGTCATGAAATTATTGACGCCGGAATTCCAGCGCACGGCGAATTGAGGGATCAAATCGCCAAATCCGGTCG
Organism: uncultured Alphaproteobacteria bacterium; assembly: GCA_963759705.1. GTDB lineage: Bacteria > Pseudomonadota > Alphaproteobacteria > Rhizobiales > Xanthobacteraceae > BOG-931. The sequence continues at coordinate 1,090,992 of CAVXAK010000013.1, read as the reverse complement.
TGGTGTCGCTGAGCGCAATGGATCTTGCGGCGGAGAGCGGGCCAAGCGTGGCGGCCGCGGTTGCATTGAGCGACGTGTCGTTGCGGCCATAGGCTGCGATGAGGGCTACGGCCGCCTGGCCGCCGAAGAACGGCGTCGCAAACACATAGCTCGGCGCGAAGATGCCGAGATCTACTTTTGCGTTGACGTTGGCGTTCACGTTGACGTCGACGTTCGGATTGAAACGCCCGATCGTAATCTCGCGGGAGAGGGCAGCGTTGCCGCTCGCGGATACGTCGGTGTGATAGTAGATCGACGCGAGCGACCATCCCGGCTGTTGCGGGGTCGAAGCCAAGCTGCCGAAGAATCCCGGTATCCAGAAACTCACGCCGTTTTCGTCGGCGAAGGCAGCGGTTGATATCGAAGCGGCGGCGCCGAGCGCGAACGCCCATGTGGACGCCCATGTGGCAACGGCGCTGCGAATTTTCCGGCGGCTGTTCAGTCTGGCCATCGCCCCTCTTGATTGCAATGCGCGGACGCCTTCTCCCATAATTGCCCCCGATCTTGCCGCCCCTTTGTTTGGGCAAGGATTCATTGGCATGACGACCTTAGCTGGCACCAATTCATGGGGCTATCAGAAACCCTGCTGAAGTTTCGGTTCGCCGAGCGATTTAATGAGGGCGTGACTTGCCGATCACAGCGACCGAAAAGTGCGCTAGCATTATCGGGCGCTTGTCGCCCGTGCGATCGCCGACGGTAATCGGATAAAGAAGCGCCGAGTGCACCGCACAAAAGTTCCATCACGCCTTTGTCATCGTCCCAGGCGACATGCTGCTGATATCCTCTGCACAAGCTGCTTGGGGCGAACTGCGCAGGGCATCATTGGCTGTTGCCGTGTGAAGTGTTTCGACACTCGCAGATTATAAAATTCGGCGTTCGCTAGAATTTCGACGCCACTGCAATAACCTGTTCGCTCTGTTTCCAGATCGCGCTTGTCGCGACGGCCGTGGATCGAAAACTCGTGTGTCATGCGAGGAGCCCATGGGGGACGTTAGCGTTGCGGATCCTGCGCAACACTCGGACGGGTCAACCCATCCGAATATGATCTGGATCCCCGGCGGCACTTTCCGCATGGGATCGGATAAGCATTATCCGGAAGAGTCGCCGGTGCATCGGGTCACCGTGAGCGACTTCTGGATCGATCGCACGCCGGTGACGAACCGGCAGTTCAAGGACTTCGTCCGCGCCACCGGTCACGTCACTTTTGCCGAAATCCCGCCCGATCCAAAGAACTATCCGGGCGCGCTGCCGCACATGCTCTTTGCCGGTTCGCTGGTGTTCACGCCGCCGCAGCATCCGGTCGATCTGAAAAACTGGGGCGAGTGGTGGAGGTTCCTGAAGGGCGCGAACTGGCGCCATCCTTACGGCCCGAAGAGCAACATCAACGCGCTCGACAATCATCCTGTCGTGCATGTCGCTTATTCCGATGCGCTCGCCTACGCCCAGTGGGCCGGCAAGGAACTGCCGACCGAAGCCGAATGGGAATTCGCCGCGCGCGGCGGCCTCGACGGCGCGGAGTTCGCCTGGGGCGACGAGCTCACGCCCGGCGGAAAGCACTTGGCCAATACCTGGCAGGGCAATTTTCCGCACGAAAACCGTTGCGACGACGGCTTTGAGCGCACGTCGCCGGTGACGGCGTTTCCGCCCAATGGGTACGGCGTCCACGACATGATCGGCAATGTCTGGGAGTGGACGACCGATTGGTATTCGCAAAAACACGAAGCCGACGCGCCGAAGGCGTGCTGCGTTCCGGAGGATCCGCGCGGCGGGCGGGAAGAGGGCAGCTACAATTCCTGCCAGCCGCAGATCAAAATTCCGCGGAAGGTCATCAAAGGCGGCTCGCACCTGTGCGCGCCGAATTACTGCCGCCGCTACCGCCCGGCCGCGCGCCATGCGGAGGCGGTGGACACGTCCACGAGCCACGTCGGATTCCGGTGTGTCATCAGAGAGAGGAGACGTTCATGAGTGCCGAGGACGAGACAGACAACAAAAGTGCGTTGAGCCGCCGTAATGTGCTGCTGGCCAGCACGACGCTGGCCGCGGCTTCCGCGCTGAGTTCGGCTGTGAGTGTTGAAAAGGCCGTCGCGCAAGCGCAGCAAGCGGCCCCGGCGGGCAGCAAGCCGAACATCCTCGTCATCATGGGCGACGATGTCGGCTGGTTCAATATCGGCGCCTATCATCAGGGCATCATGTCCGGCAAAACGCCGAACCTTGATAAGCTCGCCGCCGAGGGCATGCGCTTTACCGATTACTACGCCGAAGCAAGCTGTACGGCCGGCCGCGCCAATTTCATCACGGGACAGATCCCGCTGCGCACCGGCCTGACGACCGTCGGCCAAGCGGGCGCGGACGTCGGCATGCCGGACCAATCGGTGACGACAGCGCTCATCTTGAAGTCGATGGGCTATGCGACCGGGCAGTTCGGCAAGAACCATCTCGGCGACTTGAACAAGTATCTGCCGACGCTGCACGGCTTCGACGAGTTCTTTGGTTATCTCTACCACCTCGATGCGATGTCCGATCCGTACTGGTTCGACTATCCGCAGGACTGGATCGACAAATATGGCCCGCGCAATCTGGTCCACTCCTACGCGACCGATGTCGACGATGCGACGGTGATGCCGCGCTGGGGCAAAGTCGGCAAGCAGCGCATCGTCGACGAAGGCCCGCTGAAGCCGTTCAAGGATATGACCCAGGACCACCAGATGTGGCAGAAGGGCCGCGACGCCAAGTACGACATGGAGACCTTCGACGAAGTTCTGGTCGAGCAGAGCAAGGGCTTCATGGATCGTGCCAAACAGGCCGGCAAGCCGTTCTTCATCTGGCACAACACCACGCGCATGCACGTCTTCACCTACCTTCAGCAGAAGTACCAGGCGAAGATGAATTACGAGAGTAATTTCGGCCTGGAAGAAGCCGGCATGGCGCAGATGGACGACGACATCGGCGATCTTCTCAAGCACCTCGACGACATCGGCGTTGCCAACAACACCATCGTGATCTTCACGACCGACAACGGCGCCGAAGTGTTCACCTGGCCGGACGGCGGCATGACGCCGTTCCGCGCCACCAAGGGCACGGTGTTTGAAGGCGGCTTCCGCGTGCCGTGCATTGCTCGCTGGCCGGGCAAGATCAAACCGGGCTCGGTGGAGAACGGCATCTTCTCCGGTCTGGATTGGCTGCCGACGCTTGTCGCGGCGGCCGGCAACCCGAACATCACCCAGCAACTGCTGCAAGGCCTGCAGATCAACGGCCAAACCTACAAGAACCACCTGGATGGCTATAACCAGATGGATCTGTTGACTGGCAAAGGGCCGTCGGCACGCCATGAACTCTTCTACTTCGGCGAGTCGCAACTGGGCGCTCTCCGCATCGACGACTTCAAGTTCCAATTCTACCAGCAGCCTTTCGGCTGGCCGGGAGAAAAGGTGACGACCGACATGCCGACGATCGTCAACCTGCGCCAGGATCCGTTCGAGCGCACGCCGTCGATCCGTGGCCAAACGCTCAACGACCAGGGTGGCGGCTACATGAACGACTTCATGGCGCGCGAATTCTGGCGCTTCGTTCAAGTGCAGCAGACCGTGGCAGCGGCGGCGCAATCGCTCATCGACTTCCCGCCGATGCAACAGTCCGCCTCCTTCAATCTCCAAGCCCTCAAAGAGAGGGTTGAGGAGATGATGAAGAACCACGAAGGGCAGTAGTCAGCGACGTCGTGGCGGGCGCGTCATCTGGCGCGTTCGCCGCTGATTTACGTCGCGGCGGGCGGGCTGATGAGCCACGGTGCCAACGTTTAGGGGGAGACTGAGGAGTGACCCATAAGCAATCCTTTTTTGCTATGAACCGTCGGGTTGTGCTCTCGGCTTTGGCGCTGGTTCCCGCTTTGCAGCCGCGGTTGGCCGCCGCCCAGCAAACGCAACGAGGTGGCGATCTCGCATTTTCCTTTGCCGTGTACGGGGACTCCCGTTCGATGATGTACCTGCCGTACAAGTCGGCTCAGAGGGAGGAAGCGATCAAGCTGATGGTCGATATGTTCGACCTGGTGCTTCCCGAGAAGGTCTCGGAGGAAGTCGTCAGAAGGGACGTCAAGCTCATCTATGACCCGGCCACCGACGAGCTGGTGCAGATCGTGATGCCGTTCGAAAGCAAAAGCGAAGTGACCACCTTGAAGGTCGACAAGGGCTGGGTCACCGAGGCATCGGTCGAGGACGTGAAGCTGCTTCCCGGCGTGCACCGGACGATGTTTCGGCTCCAGGGCGGCGAGTGGGTCGCCCGCGAGGTCGTGAAGGATGTCCAGCGCGGGCGGGCCGAGTTCATTCTCAATACCGGAGATATGGTTTGGTGGGGCAAGCAAGGCGCCGCGCCCTCCGAGAATCCGTACTGGAAACTGGTTTATGAGGACGTGTTGAAGCAACTGCCGGCGCCGGACCAGCAGATGCGCGCCGCCGGACTGCCGGGTCGGATTTTTCCCGCCGTGGGGAACCACGAAGTGTGGGATCACTCCGATGTCGAGGGCCTGTTGCAGGCCTTTCCATATTTGAGGCAGTTAGGGGTTTCCGACAAAAGGCTCATCTATAAGTTTGATTTCGGCGGAGCCCGCTTCATCTTTCTGTGGACCGGCAAATACGATTATCGCTCGCCGTCGGGGTGGGATGCCGATCGGCCTCAATACGAAGCGCAGATGAAGGAACTGCGGAATTGGCTGGACGAGGCCAAGGCTGCGGGCACGCGCAAAATCTTCATCGCCTTCCACGCGCCAGCCTTCTGCCGCTCAGGCATGGGCCCGATCCCGGAGCCGCAAAATCCTCACAAGGTTATAGCGTCATACGCGAAGGACCTGGAGATCGTCGTCTTCAACGGGCACGTACACACGACTGAACTCTACGAAGTCGACGGCGTGAAATACCTGTTGCTGGGTGGTGGTGGGGCGGAACAGGACCCCATTCTGCCGGGCCGCACAGCGTTCAAGGTCCCCGCGAACTACCCGCCGGACTATTATTGGAAAGGGCAACCTCCCAAGGAGGAGTACAACTACCTGCTTGTGGACGTCCAACCCGGGCAGAAGACGAAGTTCACGCTGAACCGCTTCCGACCATGGTCGGCCGAACCGTTCGCGACGGTGGAGCTGTTCAGTTAAATCCCAATGAGGAATGTTCCAATCGATGGTGGAGGCAATATGAAGGTGAGCTTGATTGTCCTGGCAGCCGGATTGGTCGACCTTACCGCGAGGCCGCGGCTGTAGGCGCGGGTGCCGATGGAGGAACCGTGGCCATGCGCGTATTTCTCTCGAGCTTTATTTCGGCGGCCGTTTTACTGATCGCGGTTTGGCCCGCGCGATCACAGAATGTTCCTGCTCTCAACGTCGATCCAGTGTGCCATGGGATCGCGCAGCAGGCGGCAAATCCAACCGAAAAGGGCGGACCGGATCTCGCGTTTGCGCAGTGCGTGCAGAGCGAGCAGGCTATGCGGCAAAAGCTGCTCGGTGAATGGTCGAACTTTCTGCCGGCTGAAAAATCGAATTGCATCGGATCGGAAATGGCGGGAATGGCGAGTTACACCGATCTCGTCAGTTGTTTGGAAATGGCGAGGGACGCGAGACTGATGAACAAAGGCAAATGAGGTTTGTCGCTCGTCATGCGAAGGCGGTGGATACGTCGACGAGTCCTTTGTGTCATCTGAACAGGGAGTAATTCATGTCGAAAGGCGGCAACGGAGACAGGCCGAACCTGAAAGACCGCGCGTTCAACCGTCGCAAGATGCTGCTCGGCGGCACCACGCTCGCCGCCGCATCCGCGATTGCATCAGGCAGTCCAGTTCAGGTCGCACAGGCGCAGCAGCAGCCGGCCGCGCCAGTCTCCGGCCGCAAGCAGAACATCCTCGTCATCTTCGGCGACGACATCGGTCAGTCCAACATCAGCGCCTATACATTCGGCCTCATGGGCTATCGCACGCCCAATATCGACCGCATCGCGCGTGAAGGCATGATGTTCACCGATTACTACGCCGAACAAAGCTGCACAGCGGGGCGGTCGTCGTTCATCACGGGGCAAGCGGTTTTGCGCACCGGTCTTTCCAAGGTTGGCATTCCCGGCGCCACCGTCGGCCTGCAACCGGAAGACATCACTATCGCCGAAGCGCTCAAGCCGCTCGGCTATGCCACCGGCCAGTTCGGCAAGAACCATCTCGGCGATCGCAACGAATATCTGCCGACGGTGCACGGCTTCGACGAGTTCTTCGGCAACCTCTATCACCTCAACGCTGAGGAAGAGCCGGAGGATCCCGATTATCCCAAGGACCCGGCGTTCAAGGCCAAGTTCGGGCCGCGCGGCGTGCTGCGCTGCAAGGCGAACGACAAAGACGATCCGACGGTTGATCCGCGCTTCGGTGTGGTCGGCAGGCAGACCATCGAGGACACCGGACCGCTGACCAGAAAGCGGATGGAGACGATCGACGACGAAACCACCGATGCGGCGATCGACTTCATCAAACGGCAGGTGGCTGCCAACAAGCCGTTCTTCTGCTGGATGAATACCACGCGCATGCATCTTTACACCCACGTGCGCGCGTCGATGCGAGGGCAAAGCGGCATGCCCGACAACGAATATGCCGACGGCATGATCGAGCACGACGGCGACGTCGGCAAATTGCTGAAAGTCCTCGACGATCTCAACATCGCCAATGACACCATCGTCATTTACACCACCGATAACGGCCCGCACATGAACTCCTGGCCCGATGCGGCCATGACGCCGTTCCGCAGTGAGAAAGACACCAATTGGGAAGGCGCGTTCCGCGTGCCGGCGATGGTGCGCTGGCCGGGTCACATCAAGCCGGGCAGTATCGCCAACGATATCTTTTCGGGCCACGACTGGTTCCCGACGCTGCTCGCGGTCGCCGGCGATACCGGCGTGAAGGAACGGCTGCTCGCTGGCTGGAAGATCGGCGATCGCACCTACCGGGTGCATCTCGATGGCTATAACCAACTCGCCTACCTGACCGGCCAGCAAGATCACTCCGAGCGGAAGGGCTTCTTCTATATCAACGACGACGGCCAGCTCGTTGCCATACGTTTCGGCAATTGGAAGCTCGTTTTCCTTGAGCAGAAGACAGCCGGCACCCTCGATATCTGGGGAGAGCCGTTCACCGCTCGGCGGCTACCGCTGTTCTTTAATCTGCGCATGGATCCCTATGAACGCGCGCAGATCACATCGAATTCCTACTACGCGTGGACCCTTCATAAGGCGTATCTGGGCTATGGAGCCCAAGCGCTCGCTGCGGAATTCATCGGGACATTCAAGGATTTCCCGCCGCGACAGAAACCGCAGAGCTTCAATCTCGATCAGATCATGGAGCAATTGCAACATCCGACGCAGAGCGACTAGCCTATCGAAACGCGCACCGGTCGGTGGACGCCGGGCGGGGCGGTTTCGGCAACTTTGCTCTCGGCCATACCGCTTCGCGGTACGGCCGCAATAAGAAGAAACGAAATGGAAGTTCGAACGCAACCCGGGAGAAATGCCATGTCAGCCGTCATTACCAATCTCATCGTTCAGCTCATCGCCGGTGCAGTCGGCGGCAATGCCGCTGGCGCCGCGCTCAAGGACTACGATCTCGGAAAGCTCGGCAACACGATCGCCGGTGCGCTTGGCGGCGTCGGCGGTGGGCAAATTCTGACAGCTCTGCTGCCGATGCTTGCGGGAACTACCGGCAACGTCGATATCGGTGCGATGCTTGGTCAAGTCGTCGGCGGCGGTGTGGCCGGTGCCATCGTCACCTTCGTGGTCGGCTTGATCAAGAATGCGATGAGCGGCCAAGCGGCGAAGTGACCGGCGTCACAGCCGCGATCGAAACGATTGGTAACGAAGAGCCGTGGTTGTAGCCGCGGCGACAAGGGTTGTCGTCGTGCGCACCTCGTTGAGCTCGTGGGATGCGTTAGGCTGTTGCCAATGACGTGCCGCGCCGAACGTGAGGATGAAAAACCGTGTCCTTTGTTGACATTTTTGCGTGGAGGATAATGCCGATGACATCCGCTCTCATCGAGCCGAGCCGTCTTGCGATATTTTTTGCTGCCGTCGGCGTTAGCGTTCTGGCGCAAAATGGCAGAGTTTCGGCGCAAGCCGTTTCAGAACAGGAGGCCTACGAAATCGGTGTCGAGGCTTATCTCTATCTCTACCCGCTGATCACGATGGACGTGTCGCGGCTGCAATTCACCAATGTCGAGCCCGGCAAAATGCTCGGCCGCGGGCCGATGAACACGTTCGCGCACATTCGCGCGTTTCCAGACGCCAATTTCAGGGAGGTGGTGCGGCCGAATTTCGATACGCTTTATTCCTCCGCATTTCTTGATCTGACCAAGGAGCCGATCGTCATGTCGGCGCCGGATACGCACGGCCGCTACTACATGCTGCCGCTGCTCGATATGTGGAGCGACGTCTTTGCGGTCCCTGGAAAGCGGACCAGCAGGACCAAAGCCGGCAACTTTGCCATTGTGCTGCAGGGCTGGAAGGGAACATTGCCGGCGGACATCGAGCGCATTGACTCGCCGACCCCGTACGTCTGGGTCATCGGACGCACGCAAACCAACGGGGTCAAGGACTACGACGCCGTGCACAAGGTGCAGGACGGATACAAGCTCACGCCGCTGTCCGAGTGGGGCAAGACGCCGAAGCTGGTGACGGTCAAGATCGATCCGTCGGTCGACATGAAGACGCCGCCGCTGGAACAGGTCAATGCGATGCCGGCGGCCAGATATTTTTCGTACGGCGCCGAACTGATGAAAATCAATCCGCCACACGTCACCGACTGGTCGACCATTGCGCGTTTGAAACGGATCGGGATCGAGCCCGGCAAGAGCTTTGATTTCGACAAAGCGGACCCAGCCGTCCAGCGCGCGCTCGAGCGCGCCGCAGCCGATGCTTTGAAGACGATGCGCGCCAAGACTTCGACCATCGCTCGCGTCGTGAATGGATGGTCGATGAGCACCGACACAATGGGAGTCTACGGCAATTACTATCTCAAACGCGCCATTGTCGCGATGATCGGTCTCGGCGCCAACCAGGTCGACGATGCGATCTATCCGCTGGGCCTCACCGACGCCGGCGGCAAGCCGCTCGATGGCGCCAACAAGTACGTCCTGCATTTCAGCAAGGACGAACTGCCGCCGGTCGAAGCCTTCTGGTCGCTCACGATGTACGACAAGGAGGGCTTCCCGGTCGCCAATCCCATCAATCGGTTCGCCATCGGCGACCGTGACGCGCTGAAATACAACGCGGACGGGTCGCTCGACCTGTACATCCAGAATGCCAACCCGGGCGGAGACAAGGAGGCGAACTGGCTACCTTCGCCGGCGAGCGGCACGCTCGGCGTCACGATGAGGCTCTATGCGCCGAAAGCTCCGGTGCGTGATGGACTATGGGCGCCGCCGGCAATTCAACGCCTGAATTGAACCTGGTCTGCCGAACGGTGCACAGCCCTCTACTGCACGGTGATGTTGCGGCTTTTGATCACGTTGGCCCACAACTCGGTCTCGCGCCGGATGCGCGCCGCAAATTCGTCCGGCGTCTCAATCATGACGCTCAGGCCCTGTGCCAGCAACTTTTCCTGCAACGCCGGCGTGCTCAAGATGTCCCGTGTGACTGTGAAAATGGCATCGCGCGTGTCAGTCGGGATCGCGTGCGGCGCAAGCATGCCGTACCACGACGTGACGTCGATGCCTGCGACGCCGGACTCGGCCAGCGTCGGAACGTCGGGCACCAGCGGACTGCGTTGAGCCGTGGTCATCGCAAGCGGTACAACCAGCTTTTCTTTGATCGCGGGAAGCACCGCCGGAAGGTTACTGGACAGCACCTCGATATGATCGCCAAGAAGGTCGTCCAAGGCTTGCGGGGAGCCGCGGTAGGGTACGTGCTGGATGTCGATGCCGGTCTTTTCCTTGAGCAATTCCATCAGCAAATGGAGCTGGCTGCCCACGCCCGGCGATCCATAGCTCAGCTTCGCGGTCTTTGCCTTCTCGATAAGTTGTTTGATGGACGTGACGCCGAGTTTCGGCGACACCACGATTACGTTTGGCGCGCTCGCCAGCAACGTGATGGGCGCGAAATCGCGCTCGACGTTGAACGGCAGGCCCGGCATGAGCGTGGGATTGATGGTGAGATTGCCCGCCGGGATCAGAAGCAGCGTGGTGCCGTCGGCGGCGGCCTTTCGTACAGCTTCGATGCCGATATTTCCGGCGCCGCCGGTTTTGTTCTCGACGATGGCCGCCCGGCCGGAGCGGGCTTGATATTCCTGCGCCAAGAGGCGGCCGAGGATATCGACCGGGCCGCCCGGGCTGAACGGCACGACAAGCGTGAGCGGCCGCTGTGGGAATGCTGTCGGCACCGCCGCCCGGGCTGACCGCATGGTGAAAAAGATGGCGGTCCCGCCAAGGACGCTGAGTGCCTCGCGGCGCGTGACGCCGGATACTGGCAACGGCAGTTCATTCATCAACATCGTCATGGTCGTGCTACATCCCGCCGAGTGTTGCAGTTCAACCAGCCGCTCGCGCTTTCTGGTCGCGCTGAGCGTCTACGAACCGCAGCTAAGCAGGCGATCCGCCAAGCGGCAATGGTTGATCGGCTTGCCGTCAACGTCGAACAGCGTGCCGGCCCAGATATCGCCGAGGCGGTCCCACACCATGTAGCCGAAGCCGGAATAGGTGGCGGAATTGACCACCGTGCGGCCATTGATGTCGGCGCCGACCACGCTCACCGGCGGCATCCGGTCGAGCTTGTCGCCGCCGGTGCCAACCACGAGCTGGGGCGGCCGCACCCCGCCGAAATCGACGGCCTGGAAGAAATGAATGTGGCCGGAGACGATCATCCGCACGCTTGCCGGGATGTCGGGGCCGAGCGCGAGCTGCAGCACTTTGTTTGAGATGATGTTCGACGGTGCGCCACCCGGCGTCGCCAGCATCGCGTTGAACGGCCGATGCGTGGTCAGCCAGGCATTGTCGGGGATTTTGTCGAGGATTTCGGCGAACTGCCGGCGCAGGAGAGCAACCAATTCACTCGGATCGCCCTTCGGGTCGGCGGCCTTGGCGCCATCCACGACAATGACGCTGAAATTGCCGAGCCGCGCGACGAAGTCGCCTGTCAGATCGCGGCACGCCGGCTCCATCGGTAGCCGGTCGAGGAAGCGGAACCAGCCTTCGCCGGCGCGATTGCAGTCTTCGTGGTTGCCACGCACCATGATCCAGGGTGCGGCGGCAAAAAGCGGCGCCGCCGGCTCAAAGAAATCGGCATTCCACGCGTCCCAGCCATAGCCCCACGGACTGCCGGCGCAGCCGTTATTGCCGGGCGGGCAGGGTCCTTCCCGGTATTCATAATCGCCGACGTGGATCACGAGATCAGGGCGCGCGGCGGCCGCTTCCGCGGCAATTTTTGCGAACGGCCAGGAATTCGGGTCGTTGCACGCCTGCACCGCGCCGCCGGTGACGAGACGGCAGCCGCTATCGCCGAACATCACGATGCGCTGCGGATTGGGTCTGGCGAGCGGCAGCGGCTTGCCGTCGAGGGTGGCGGCGATCGCTCCGGCCGGAACCGCCACCTCGCAACCGCGCACAGCGAATTGCGCGGTCGGGGCGTTGTCGAACTTCTGCGCCGGCTCGGAGCGGACACTCATGGGAACGGCGGTTCCATCAAAACTGACGGACGGGCACGCATCGTCGGTGATCGCGCGCGCCGTCGAGGTGCCGTCCGGACCGAGCTGGACCCACTGCGCCAGGATCTTGGATTGCGCTTGTTGCAACGCTGCGGAAGCGATCAGGGCGAGGCCCGCGAACAGGATGGCGATCAACGCGCGGCAGCGCCGGATCATGGTGTTCTCCACGCTCACCAGCCGCGCGGCTCGGCAGTGAGGGCTGGTAACGTTTCAATCTCGGCTGCGAGCTTTTTCTCCGCCGCGGCGTGAAGCGGCAGGAGCGGCGCGCGAGGGTCGCCGCAATCGCGTCCCACGGCACGACTGGCCGCCTTGAGTCCAGCAACGCCGCCCGGCTTGACGATCTGGCGCAAAGCCGCGACTTCTTCTTGCAATGGGCGTGCTGCGTCAAATCGTTTCCTGGCGGCAGAGATTGAACATCTCTCGCACGAGTTGCGGTGCAATCCCGGCAAGTGCGGAAAACATTCCGCTCGCACCGATCGCGCCCGCCGACACCATCAACTCTGTTCCCGAGAGAAGCGCAAAGTGTGGCCGGGCGCGGGGTGCTTCGGTCATCAGCTCGATCATGAATTGCCAATCGAGACTGCAATCCACCACGCCGGCGAAGTTGCCGAGCTTGCCGATCAGCTTGAGCGCGAGATCGGTATTGATCTTGCTGCCGGCCATATCCTCGGGCGCATTGTAGACGAAGAAGGGAATGTCGACCGCGGACCCGATCTGAAAGAAGTGCTCCAAGATCATCGCCGGCGGCGGGGTCCAATAATACGGCGTGGTGGCGACAACCGCCGACGCGCCGGCCTCTTGAGCATAGCGCGCGAGGTCCGCGGCAATGCTGGTTCCGGCGTCGCTGACATGGGCGATGATCGGCGCGCGCTTGTCGGCGCGCTCGACGGCGAAGGCGATGAGCTCGCGCCGTTCGCCGTCGGGAAGGCTCACGGATTCGCCGGCATGCATCGGCACGGCAAGCGCATCCGCGCCGTTGCGCAGATGAAAGTCGATCATCGTGCCGTAAAGCTCGAAATCCAGTCGCCCATCGCTCGAAAACGGCGTCAGCGGCGTATGCACTAAACCTGGCTCGAAGGGCATTGCGTCAATCTCTTGAATAAGTTCTACCAGCCGTGCGGCTCGCTCGTGAGGACGCCAAGGTCCTCGAGCTGCGTGCGGATGTAGGCTTGGCGTTCGGGCGTCGCCGTCGGTAGCGGCGCGCGGGTCGGGCCGACGGGTCGTCCCATGATGACCATGCCGCCCTTGAGAGACGACGGATATTGATCTTTGAAGAGATGCCATAGCCGCGTCATCTTGAATTGCAGCTCACGCGCGCGATCCCACTCGCCGCCCATGCAACTGTCGAACAGGTCGTTACACAGGTTCGGGCAAATCGAACCCGCGGCGGAATACGATCCGACGCCGCCAAGCGGCACCGACGGCAGCAGAAACTCGACACCGGTGAGCATTGCGAAATTCGGCCGCGCCGCGAGCGCCGCCCGCGAGATTTCCAGAAACTTCTCGCTGTTGAAGCTTGCTTCCTTCACGCCGACGAAGTTCGGCAGCCGCTCGATCAGCCGCGACATCAATTCGCCGGTGATCTCGACGCCGGCCAGATAACTCGGCGAGTTATAGGACAGCACGGGTAGATCGATCGATGTGCAAAGCCGCACGAAGTAAGCTTCGATCGCTTCGAGCGTCGGCGTCCAGAAGTACGGCGTAATCGCCAGAATGCCGTCGGCGCCGATCTGCTGCGCGTGGCGCGCCAGCGCCATCGTATCTTCGACCGCGAGCGCGCTGACGTGAATGGTGACCGGCACGCGGCCGTTGACGACCCTGACGGCGGCTTCGGCGAACAGCTTGCGCTCGGGAATCGTCAGATTGAGCGACTCGCCCTTATGGTGCGGCCAGGAGATCGCCGGCGCGCCGGAGCGGACGTGAAAATCGAGAAGCCGCTCGAACGTCGGCAGGTCAAGACTGAAGTCGTCCTTGAGCGGCGTGACGGGGCTTTGCATGACGCCCCTGAACTTGTTCTGCATCTCTTTAACCTGATTCCACCCGATCCGCTGTCGATAGAGCCATAGCGGCGTCAGCAAGACAACGCCACATTCATCACGGTAATTCGAGGCCGCTTTCGCGCACGAATGTCTGCCAGACATTGATTTCGTCATGCACCCAGCGGTCAAGTTCCTGCGGTGACGAGCCGATGGCTTCCCAACCCTGTGCGGCGAATTGTTCGCGATTCTTTGGCTCGGCGATGGCGGCGGCAAGCGCGCCGTTGAGCCGTCTGAATAACCGGCTGCGGCGTTCCGGCCGGCGCAAAGGCGGCGAACCAGCTGTAGACGTCGAGGTCTGGATGGCCCTGCTCGGTGACCGTCGGTACATCCGGCAACTCAGGCAGTCGTTTCGGGCCGGTAACGGCAATCGCCTTGATTTTGTTCGACGCGAGGGCGGCGCGGGCGATGGACAAGTTCAAAATCGCAAACTGCACCTCGCCGGCGATCACCGCCCGCATCACCGGCGCGGCGCCTTGATACGGCACGAAGGCGAGATCGAGCCCGGCGCGGCGTTTGAGATACTCCATCACGAGATAGCCGGTCGTGCCCGGCCCCATCGAGCCGTAGTTGAGCTTGCCCGGCTCCCGTTTGATGAGCGCGATGGCGTCGCGCAGCGTCGCTGCGTCGACCGATGGATTGGCGTAAAACACGCTCGGAAAACGCACCAAGCAGCGACAGTGGCGCAAAATCGCGCACTGCGTCGTAGGGCGGCTTCTTGTTGAACACCTGATTGATGACGTGCGAATCCGAGGCAAAGAGGATTGTGTAGCCGTCCGGCGCCGCGCGCGCCACGTCGATCGTTCCCAGCTGGGTCGACGCCCCGGGGCGATTTTCGACGATGATCGGCTTACCGAGTTCGCTTTCCAGTTTCGGCTGCAACCTGCGCGCCAGCACATCGATGCTGCCACCGGCAGCAAACGGCACGATGATCTTGATCGGATTGGCCGGAAAGTCCTGGGCGCTGGCCGTCGTCGAGATGACGACAAACGCCGTCGCCGCGGCGAGCCACCACCCTGCGCGCAGGCGGCGCGGCCTCATCGTCGCGCTTGCCCGCTGCGGCCTACGGCGTCCGCCAGCGCAGCGGTGAATTGCCGGTGCGTCTCGCGCGAATTGAGGAAGTTCCAGTCGTGCGCCGATTTTTCGCCGGGCACCACTTTGAGTGTGGTGAACACCGGCCCTTTGAGGGCCATGATTTTGGGAATCTCCGCTTCGAATTTTTCCAGCGCGTCGAATTCGAAAGCGTGCGGATAGCCGGCGGCGCGCGCGTGCCCGGCAAAGCTCACCGTGCCGCGGCGCCGGAATGGGATGGCTGCCATTGGCTTCGTAGTCGCCGTTTTCACAGACGAAGTGATAGTAGTTGGGCGGCGCCGCGGCCGCCACCGTGACGAGGCTGCCGAGGTTCATCAGCAGGCTGCCGTCGCCGTCGAGCACGATGACCTTATAGTCGGGCATGGCGAGCGCAATGCCGAGCGCATGCGAGGAGCCTTGCCCCATGGCGCCGACCGAATAGTAATTGAGCGGACTTTGCGAAATCCGCCGCCAGTCGAACGCGGCGTTGTAGACACACACCGCGATGGCGTTGTCGCCGCGGTGCTTGTTGAGAATCTTCAGACATTCGTCGCGGCGCATCATGGGTTCACCCTGTGTCCGACGAGAGAGACGAGCGGCAGCGAGCGCGCGTAGGCGCGATCGATCGCGGGCGGCAGCATGGCCACGTCGTCCGGTCCTTCCATGCAGAAGTGATCGATGCCGAGTGCGCCCAGGATCGGCTCGACGATGCGGACCGAATAGATTTTCGATTGCACCACCGGAACCCCGGGCTCCTTCGAGAGAAGTCCCACCACCATGCAGATCGGCTGCGCCAGTTCGACGGCGATCACGCGGATCGCGTTGATGGAGTTGAGCAGGCCGGTATACTGCATGAGCAGCGCGGCGCGCCGTCCGCAGCTCGTCATGCCGGCGCAAATCGAGACGCCTTCGTCCTCCTTGCAGACGCGCACCAGCTTGAAATCTTTGTCCTGCGACAACGGCCACAGCACGTGGTCGCTCATGGTGGCGTCGGGCAACGCGACGATGAATTCGATGCGCGCCTGTTTGAGCGCGCCGATAATGGCCCGGCCCGACAGCCCGAGTTCGCCCATCCCCACCTCCCTAATTTGGGGGGCGATGGTAATAGGCTTTGCCGGTCCTGTCGCGCGCTGACGTCGCCGCGATTTGCATGGTTGCTCTTTAGAATCGCGGCGGCTCGCCGGCGTAAGCCTGGCGGATGACGTTGGCGAGATCGGTCTTGGTCACCGGTTTCGGATGAGTGATCTTGACCGCCGCCACGACATCGACGGCCTTATCGATATCGTCCTCGCGCAGGCCGAGGCCCTTGAGTCCGGTCGGCAGGCCAAGGCGCACGTTGAGATCGTAAAGGCCGCGAGCGGCGTCGTTGACGCCGAGCGCGCGTTTGATGCGCGTCATGGCCTCGGGCGCCGCGGCCGCATTGAAGCCGATCGCATAAGGTGTTGCGACCGCATGCGTATGGGCATGGTCGAGATTGAACCATTGCCGCACCCGCTGCGCGACGGCGTGTTCAAGGCCGATCGCGGCGCGAAAATTCGCCGCCAGCCAGGCGCCGTAAAGCGCATCGGTGCGTGCGGCAATATCGCGCGGATTTTGCACGACGCGCGGCAGGCTCGATCCGAGCCGGCGGATGGCTTCCTCGGCCATGGTCTCGACCACCGGATTGGTGTCGATGCCGTAGAGGCTCTCGACCGCGTGCGCCATGGCGTTCATGCCGCTCGCCGCCGACATGCGCGCGGGCAGGTCGAGCGTCAATTCGGGATCGTAGATCGCGGTCGCGGGCAGCGCGGCGACGCCTTCGCCCGAAACCCGCTTGTCGGCAAGTCCGACATACCAGCGCGCCGCCATCTCCGAGCCCGAATAGGTGGTGACGATGGCGATGTAGGGAATTTTAAGCGTCGCCGCCGCGGCCTTGGCAAGCCCGATCGGAGAGCCGCCGCCGACGACGATGAAACCGTCGGCGTTGAGCCGCTTGAGGTCATCGACAATACGCTCGAACGCCTCGCGCGCCATGTTCGGAACGGAGGCGTCGCAGTAGCCGACACAACGATCGGCGACGCCGGCGGTCACCTGGCGCGCAAAGTCGGCCCGCGACTTTGACGACAGCACCATCAGCCGCGACATCTTGTGGAATTCGGCTTCCGCGCGCAGCGAGCGAGATCGAGCCGGGCCCGAAGACGATGCGCACCGGGTCGGATTTAAATGTGAAGGGGTTGATCATGGTCCTCGCTGTCACTTCCGGTGCGGAGAGTCGCTGCGAGAGCGATCGCGGAAGTCGATAGGCACGGACCGTGCATATCCCTTCCGGGCTCGCGGCAAGAGCGGCCCGCGCCCCCCGAATGACGAGATAGAACTTTCACTCCGCTTTCATGCCGGCTTGTTTGACGACCGGGCCCCATTTCGCGGTTTCCGATTCGATGAACTTGCCGAATTCAGCGGAGCCCATTCGCACTGGCGCAGCGCCCTCGTTATCGAGATACTTTTTTGTATCGGCCGACTGCAAAACGTCTGCGATAGCATCATGCAG
The DNA here is from genome assembly GCA_963759705.1 of uncultured Alphaproteobacteria bacterium. Taxonomy (GTDB): domain Bacteria; phylum Pseudomonadota; class Alphaproteobacteria; order Rhizobiales; family Xanthobacteraceae; genus BOG-931. Next base: position 1,073,622 of record CAVXAK010000013.1, on the reverse strand, counting down.
CTTGTCGACGATCGGTTGCGGCGTTCCGGCCGGCGCGATGATGCCCCACCAATTGGTCGCCACATAGCCGGGAACGCCGGCCTCGGCGATGGTCGGCAGGTCGGGCAGGATGGGGCTGCGCTGCTCACCGCCCGTCGCCAGCGCCCGCAACTGGCCCGACTGGATATTGGGAACGGTCTGCACGATCGAACTGAACATGACTTGCCCCTCGCCGGCGATGACGGCCAGCATCGACGGGCCGCCGCCTTTGTAGGGCACGTGGACGATCTTGACCCCCGCCATGAGCTTGAACAATTCGCCGCTCAAATGCTGGAAGCTGCCGATACCGGCCGACGCATAATTCAATTCGCCAGGCTTTTCCTTGGCGAGGGCGATGAGCTCCTTGACGGAATGCACAGGCAGCTTCGGATTGACCGTGAGCACGTTCGTTCCGGTTGCGATGATGCTCACGGGAACGAAACTCTTGATCGGATCGTAGGGCAGTTTGTAGATCCAGGGATTGACGGCGTGCGCAATGGAGATGACGAGCAGGGTGTAGCCGTCGGGCGTCGCCTTCGCAGCGAGGTCCGAGCCGACAACGCCGCCGGCGCCGCTGCGGTTGTCGACGAAGACCTGTTTGCCGAGTTTCTGACCAAGCTGATTGGCGACGATGCGCCCGACCACATCGTTGCTGCCGCCGGGAGGAAACGGAATGATCAGCCGGATCGACCGGGCCGGATAGTCGTCGGCGCGAGCGGGTAGCGCAAATGCCGCCGCCGCGAGCAGGAACGCAATTGCGGTGGCCATCATCGTGTGCAGCTTCGGCATCCCTGATCCTCCCACGCCAGCGCGCTGGTCATCGTCGTCATGCTAGGCCGGACGATGCCGGCTCTGAAGGCTGCACCCTTTATACACGACCACACACGAAAGCCATGGGTGGCAAACTGTCGGCTCTCGTAGTCCGATTTTAATAATTGGCGTAACATGCCAGTCTAGTGGAGCGGATTTGACATTCGCTACCCACCGAGCCGCGAATCGGCGAAGCGAATGTCAAATCCAAAGCTCCACTAGCACTCATCTTTGCTAGTGGTCCTTTGATTCTAACATTCGCAAGACAGCCTGCCGAACAGGGATGCGAATGTTAGAACCGTACCACTAGAACGTCCGGGGGAAACACCATGAAGCGACGCGAGTTTATGAGATTGGCCGGCAGCGCTGCCGTCTGGCCGCTCACGGCAAAGGCACAGGATGCCGCGAATTATCCTAGTCGTCCCGTTACCGTTATCGTCCCTTATGCGGCGGGCGGTGGTCTCGACCTGATTGCGCGGGTGCTGGCGCAGAAGCTCACGGAACGCACCGGTCAATCGTTCTTCGTGGAAAATCGGCTCGGCGCGGGAGGCGTTATTGCTGCCAACGACGTCGCCAAGGCGACTGCGGACGGCTACACGATATTTGCCGGCAGCAGCACACAGCTCGCCATTCAGGTCACGCTGCACAAGGCGCTACCCTATAGTCCAGCGACTGACTTTATGCCGATTGCGCTGGTGGCGACCGTTCCTTTCGTTCTTATCGTGAACCCGTCGCTGCCGGTGCAAACGGCCGGCGACCTGATCAAACTCGCCAAGCAACAGCCTGGAAAATTGTCGTTCGGCTCAAGCGGCGTGGGCGGTCCGCCGCATCTCTACATGGAATTGTTGCAGACGATGACCGGCACGCAGATGACCCACATCCCGTACAAGGGAACGTCCCAGGCCATCGTCGACGTCGTCGCCGGCCGCGTGCCAATCCTGATGTCCGATGTTGCTCCGGCGGCGCCGCTGATCAAGGCGGGTACGGTGCGGGCACTCGGCGTGTCATCGACGGCGCGCGTGGCCGCGCTGCCTGATGTGCCGCCAATTGCCGAGAACGGTGTGCCCGGTTTCGACGCGGCCGCGTGGCTCATGCTCGTCGCGCCCGCCGCGGTGCCGCGCGCCGTGGCGGACAAACTGCACGCCGATCTCAAAGCGATCGTCGCTGCGCCGGAAACTCAGAAAAAATTGGTCGAGCTTGGCGTCATCCCGATCGACACGCCGCCAATACCGGCGCTGCAGGCTTTTGTGAAATCAGAAATCGGGCGCTGGGCCAAAGTGGTCGAGCACGCCGGCCTTGCGGGATCGCAGTAGCCTTTCGGAAACAAGCCGACCCGCGCCGATGCTCGCGGTTCGGCTGCGACCATGTCCTGGTGGAAAATCCGCGTTATTGGCCGCGCGATTAATGCGATCGAATGTCCTGCACCTCTTTGGCTTTGGCCGTGGCGGCGGCGAGCAGAAAACCGAAGTCGGTGCCGGTCGAGACGTAGCGCGCGCCCATGCGGACGAATTCGGCGGCAAGCTAGGGCGCGTCGCGAGCCCGCCGACGCCGACATGCTTGCCGTGCCGGTGACAGGCGGCGATGGTAATTTCATAGGCCTCGCGCACGCGCGGATTGTCGTAGTCGCCGGGAATGCCCCAGTCGGCCAGAAGATCGTTGGTGCCGACCAACACCATATCGACGCCTTCGACGGCGGCGATTTCATCCGCACGGACCAGCGCTTCGTCGCTTTCGAACTGCACGATCACCATCGTCGCGGCATCGAGTGCGGCGTTGGCTTGTGCGATCGGAAACGAGCGGTACTGAAAGTGAGGCAGGGGCCCCGCGGCCGAGCGATCGCCGAGCGGCGGGAATTTTGCCGCGGTGACGTAGGCGCGTGCGCCCTCGGCCGAACGGACGTGAGGCGCGATGATGCCGAGCGCGCCGCCGTCGAGCACCCGCGACACCGCGGCGGCACTTGGCACGCGCACGAACGGCGTAATGCCGGCCTCAAGCGCGGCCATGCAAATCTGGCTTGTCGTGTCGAGCGAAAAGCTCGAGTGCTCCATGTCCACGTAGAGGCTGTCGAAGCCCGCGGTCTTGGCGATGCGTGCGATCTCGATGCCGCGAACCAGCCGTACCGTTATCGAGGCGACGACCTCGCCACGGGCCAGCTTGTCTTTGACGCCGTTGCGCAGAACCTCGGTCGATCTTGATTGACTTATCACCTGACATGGTCGGCCCGGGGAGTTATGCTGAGGGAGAAAGGAAACAGCGTGAATTACTCGACCGATTTCAAGTCAATCCGCAACGACGTGTCGGCGCAAGAGTGGCAGACGAGAATTGATCTCGCCGCCTGCTATCGGCTGGTCGATCGCTATGAGATGACCGATCTCATTTACAATCACATCACGGCACGCATTCCCGGCACGGAGCACCTGCTGATCAATCTCTATGGCCTTCTGTACAAGGAGATCACGGCGTCGAGCCTGGTCAAGATCGATGTCGAAGGCAATATCGTCTGGAAACCCGACACCGATTACGGGATCAACGTGTCGGGTTATGTGATCCACGGCGCGATTCACAAGGCGCGTCCCGACGTCGCCTGCGTCCTGCATACGCATACGCGCGCCGGCATGGCTGTGTCGGCGATGAAATGCGGATTGCTGCCGCTGTCGCAGACCGCGATCCGCTTCGTCGGCCATATCGGCGAGCACGATTATGAGGGGCCGGCGATCGATGTCGCCGAACGTGAACGCATTGTCCACGATCTCGGACCGCATGATGCCTTGATCATGCGCAATCACGGTCTTCTCACCTGCGGCGCGACGATCCAGCAGGCCTTCAACACGATGTATCAGCTCGAACTGTCGTGCCGTTCCCAAGTCGATGCCATGGCGGCGCGGACCGATCTTGCGATGCCGGGTGAGAATGTGCTCGCGCACACGGCGCACCTCTACCAGCCCGGCACGAGGCGTCCTTACGGCGTGCTGGAGTGGCCTGCCATGCTGCGCCTTCTGGCGGCGGATGAACGCAACTCGGGCTATCCGCCACACTGGCACTGAGCGCCGTTTATGCCGCAACTCTCCGCCATCGTGATTACCCGCGACGAAGCGGCGAATATCGGCGATTGTCTCGATAGCCTCGCATTCTGCGACGAGCGGATTGTCGTCGATTGCGGGAGTCGCGATGCCACGGTGGAGATCGCGCGGGGCAAGGGCGCTCGTGTCGAAGTTCACGAATGGGCCGGGTTTGGACGCCAGAAGAATTATGCGCTCTCGCTGGCAACGGGCGCATGGGTGCTCTCCATCGATGCCGATGAACGCGCGACTCCGGAACTCGCGGCGGCAATCAAGCGAGCGCTCGACGATCCGGGCGCGGACGCTTTCGAGTTGCCGCGCCGCTCGAGTTTCTGTGGCCGCGAGATGCGCCATTCGGGCTGGTATCCCGATTACGTGCTGCGGCTGTTTCGACGCGGCAAAGCTCGTTTCGACGACGCTCTCGTCCACGAGCGGGTAATCTGCAACGGCACGGTGAAACGGCTCGACCAGCCGCTCATTCATCATCCCGTGCTCAAGCTTGAGGACGCCCTCTCGCGCATGGACCGTTATTCGACGGCGAGCGCCGATGCTCTGGTCGCGTCCGGACGAAAGGTATCGTTCCTCGCCGGCATCGGCCACGGACTTTATGCGTTTTTGCGCACCTACGTACTGCGCCTGGGTTTTCTCGACGGCGTCGAGGGATTTCTGCTCGCGGTCGCCAATGCCGAGGGCAGCTATTACCGCTACATGAAAGCCTGGCTCGCCACGCGTCGGCGCAAATAGATCTTCGGAACTATCGGCGGGCGGCTTGCACCTTCGGCGCGCTCGAACTTTTGGTGCGCTTGCCGATCACGCTCTCGGCGCGCGCAATCACCGCGTCCGGGGCGACGCTGCTCATGCAGGCATGATCATGCGTGCAGCGGCTGAGTTGGCGCAAATAGCAAGGCGAGCAGGGGAGATCGACCCGCACGACCGACCCGTCGCGTCGGTAGGGGCCAGCCCATACCGGATCGGTCGGCCCGAACACGCTTACGACCGGACGATCGAGCGCGACGGCAAGATGCATCGGGCCGGAATCGTTGCTCAGACAAATCGCCGAACGCCGGATCAGAGCGGCAAGCTCCGTGAGCGTTGTTTCGCCGGCCAGATTGATCGCGCCCGGTGCGAGTTTGGCGACATCCTCGCACATCGTGCGCTCGCGGTCTGACCCGATCAGCGTCACCGCAAAGTGCTTTTGCAGGAAATGACGCGCGACCTCGGCGAAGCGCTCGCTTCCCCATTGCTTGGTTTCCCAGATCGTGCCGGGCGCGATGGTAACAAGATCGGATTTGGCGATGTCATAATAATCCAGCAAGGCATCGATACGGCCCGCCGCCTCTTGGGGAATGGGGAACGAAAAGTCGGCGGCGCCGTCGTCGAAGCCGAGCATCGCGCCGACCCCGAGATAACGGTCGACGGCATGGACGTCGATATTGGGCACCGGCATCCTGTGCGTGTAGGCGAGCCAGCTTCCTTCGCGCGCGCCTTGCCAGGCGTGCTTGCGCGCGTTCTCCGGAAACGTCCGCGATGAGGCCTGCCAGGCGCCCGCGCGCGGCCGGTCAAAGCCGATCCGCACCGGAGCGCCGGTCGCGCGCGCGAAAAAGGCCGAACGCAATTGCCCTTGCAGATCAAGCACCAGATCGTACCCGGCACGCCTGAGCCTGCCGGCAAGCCGCGCCGTGCTTGCGAACGGCGTCAGGCGCCAGGGCGCCGACCATTCTTCACGCACGAATTCGATGACATTGGAAATCGCCGGATTGTGCCCCAGCAATTCGGCGATGGCCGGGGTCACCAGCCAGTCCAGTTGCGCCGACGGATAACGCCGGCGCAACTTGTTCAAGACCGGAATTGTCTGCACGACGTCGCCAACGGCCGACAGCTTTATCAGCAGAATTTTTCGAAAATCGCGGCTGCGGAGGTCTGCAGGTTGCACGGCCTAGTCCGCTTCTCTCGGGCGAGACAATTCGCCACCGTCCATTTCCTGCGTCTTGAACAACAGAAGCTTATCTAGCACCATGCCGGCGCCAAAGTAAATCAACGCTGCCCCCAAGAGGGATGCGAAACGGTTTGCGGGGAGGATGCATGAAACGTTTCATCGTCGCCATCATGTTTGCGGCCGTCGCGATGGCCGGAACCGCGCTCAGCGCACTGCCGGCGCTCGCGGCCAATCCGGTGCCGATCACCATCGTGGTGTTCACCCCGCCGTCGCTCGGTGCGATTTTTTCCTCCGTCATCAAGCAGCAGAAATACGATATCGCCAACGGCATCGACATTACGTTTGTCGAGCGGCCGCCGGATGCCTATGCGGCGCAGTTCAATTCCGGCGAGTTCCAGGTCGGCGGCAGCGCGTCGGTGCTGATCGTCGGTCTCGGCACCACGCGCGGCATCAAAGCGAGCTATCTGTTCAATATTTTCGACTATTGGGGGACGGTCGTCACCAGCCGGCCGGACATCAAGACGATCGCCGATCTGAAGGGCAGGCAGCTTGCGGCGGCGCGCGGCACGACGAACTACACGATGTTCGAATGGTTCGCCAAACAGCAAGGCGTCGATCCGCAATCGCTCCAGGTCATCAACACTGCGACGCCCGGCCTGGTCGGCTATGCGCTGGCCGACCGAGCGGACGCGGTGCAAATCTGGGAGCCGGCCTATACGCTGGTGACGGCCGACCGTCCCGACATCAGGACCATCGATCTGAACATCGCGAAGGTGTGGCGTGATTTTGCCGGCAGCGCCAATCCGCCCAATCTTGGCGTTGCGGCGCACCAGGAGTGGATCGACAAACATCACGATCTCATTCCGGGTCTCTATCGCGCCTATAAGCAGGCTGCCGCCTGGGTGATGGCAAACCCCGAAGCCGCGGCGCCGATGATCGCGCCAACGAAAACCGACGCCCAGCGGAAGGCGATCGCCGAGATGATCCGCGCCAATACCCGTCTTGCCCTCAATATCCGGCCGGCCGGGAAGATCAGCAAGGACATCGAGGCGTCCTACAAAGCCGGCCTTGCGGTCGGGCTCTACAAGGAGCTGCCGCCGGCGTCATCCATCTATCCCGGCGAGATGGAGTAATGGCGTTTGCGGAGGGCCGGAGCCCGCGGGCTAAGCGGCGTTCCGCCAAGAGTTTCGGTTTAACAGGCTTTCGCTACGAGACGATCGTGGCGCTCGCCGGACTTGCGGTGGTCTGGCAGATCGCGTCGTTTTTCGTTCCGCATTTCCTGTTTCCATCGGTCCCTGAAATCGCCGAGCGGCTGCTTGCGATCTTCACGTCGTGGAAATCGATCTCGGACGCGCTTGCGACCAGCGCCCGGATTCTTGCCGGGCTCGGCGGCGCCTTTGTGCTAGGCACGATCCTGGCGATACCGATGGCGCGCTCGGCGACGTTCGAGCGTTATGCCTATCCGCTCTTGAACTTCAATCAGGGCATTCCGGCTTTGTCGTGGGTGGTGATCGCCATCATCTGGTTTCGCGGCATCGAGTTCCGCATCTTCTTCATCATGGTGATGACGACGCTGCCTGCATTCACGCTTCAGGTGCTCGACGCCTATCGCGCCATGTCGAAGGACCTGTTCGAAATGACGCTGTCGTTTCGTCCGACCCGCTACGATTTGTTCCGGACGCTGATCTGGCCGACAGTGCTTCCGGGCATCCTCACGGCATGGAAGGTCAATCTCGGCAACGCGTCGCGCGTCGTCGTCGTCGCGGAGCTTGTCGGCGCGACCGGCGGGGTGGGCTACGAGCTTCTCGAGCAGCAGCAGATCTTCGACATGGCGGGTGCGGTGGCGTGGACGCTCGTTCTGGTCATTTTCGTGCTCGTCGTGCAGGGCGTCATCACGCTCATCGAGACGCAGGCGCTGCGCTATCGCGCCGTCGCCGAGCACGCGTTGTGAGCGCAGCAGCCGAAATCGTGTTCGAGCATGTCGGCAAGGCGTTTCCCCGCGCCGACGGCGACGCGCCGTTCGAGGCGGTGCGCGATCTCAGCTTCACGATCGGACGGGGCGAACTCGTCGCCATTTTGGGCAAGACCGGCTGCGGCAAGTCGACGACCTTCAACCTGATCTCCGGACTGCTGCGGCCGTCTCATGGCCGCGTTGTGGTCCAGGGTCACGATCCGTACGGCGACTTCGACTGGTTCCGCGGCAAGATCGGCATCGTCTTCCAGAACGATCGGCTGATGCCGTGGCGCACCGCGATCGAGAACGTGGCGCTCGGTCTCGAGCTCAACAAGATGCCGCAGGCGCAGCGGCTCGATGTCGCCGCATCATGGCTGGCGCGGCTTGGATTGGCCGGCCGCGAGGACGACTATCCCCACGCGCTGTCCGGCGGCATGCGCCAGCGCGTCTCGATCGCGCGCGCGTTCGCCGGCAAACCTGATATTCTCCTCTGCGACGAGCCGTTCAGTGCGCTCGACGAACACACCGGCAATGCGCTGCGCGAGGAATTCCGCGAACTCTTGCGGCAAACCGGAGCCACTTCGATTTTCATCACCCACTCGATCGAGGAGGCCTTGCAGCTCGGCGAGCGGCTCATGGTGTTCGAGCGGCCGGCGCGCATCGCCTACGAAACGAAGCTCCGCACCGACATGAGCGAAGCCGAACGCGAGGCCGTGCGCGGCCATATCCGGCACGTTCTCTCATCCGATACATTCTCTGGCGAAGCATCAGGAAAGTGAGACCACCGTGAACATCGACGTGCATGCTCATTACGTTCCGCAATCGCTGCTCGACGACCTCAAGGCGCAGAAGCGGCTGTTTCCTTCGGTCGAAGACCCAGGAGGACAAGGGCGCACTGTCGCTTGCGTTTTGCGGCGGCCAGTTCACACGGCCGGTGATGGGACGGCTGAGCGACGTCGACCATCGCAAGAAGTGGCTCACCGAGCAGAAAATCGACAAGCAGGTGGTCGGCGGCTGGCTCGACATGTTCGCCTACGAGCTGCCGGCGCAAGAGGGCGCCGACTGGTCGCGTTTTCTCAACGAGCACATGCTCAAAGGCGTCAAACAGCTCGAGGCCTTCACGCCGCTCGCCACGGTTCCGCTGCAGAGCGGCAAGCTTGCGGCACAAGTTCTCGACGAGGCGCTCAATGCCGGTTTCCACGGCGCCATGGTCGGGACCCAGCCGAAAGGCGAGGGCGGCGCGCTCGACGATCCCGATCTCGAACCGTTCTGGGAAGTCGCGTCGGCGCGCAAGGCGACGTTGTTCGTGCATCCGATGTTCGCCTGCGGCGACGACCGGCTCGAACGACTACGACCTCGTCAACGCGGTCGGGCCGGCTGACCGACACGACGCACGCGGTGTCGCGGCTGCTCTATTCCGGTCACCTCACGCGCTATCCGGGCGTCAATCTCGTCATCGCGCATGGCGGCGCGGCGCTGCCCTATGCGCTCGGCCGCCTCAAGCGCAGCCATGCGGCGCATCCGAAATATGCCGAGCCGGAAGCCGGCTTCCGGCGGCTTTATTTCGATACCGTGCTGTTCGAGGCGCGCGCCTTGCGCTTTCTGTGCGATGTCGCCGGTGTCGACAAGGTCGTGCTCGGCACCGATAGTCCGTTCCCGATCGGCGATCTGGAGCCGCTGAAGGTGATCGACGCGGCGGGATTTACCCCGCAGGAAAAGCGCTGCATCTGCTGCGAGACCGCCGCGCGGCTGTTCCGCATTCCGGTGAAGGCCGAGGCCTAGCGGATTTGAAGCCGCGAAAATTTTGTCCTTTTGTCGCGTTGGCGCGTGCGCCGACGCCGTTGCCCGCCTTGGCCACTTGGCACACTATGATTTCATCGGAGTCCCTTGCCGCCTTGTTCCGTGACGTCGGTGCGCCGTTGTCGATCGAGCGCATCACGCTTGATGCGCCGGGGCCGACTGAGGTTTTGGTACGTGTTGCCGCCGTGGGTCTGTGCCGCACCGACTATCATGTGATGCGCGGCGAGCGGCGCGTGGCAATGCGGCCGATGGTGCTCGGCCACGAGGCTGCGGGCGTCGTCGAAGACATCGGCAGCGCGGTCAGCGGAATCAAGCCGGGCGACCACGTCGTCCTGACCTTCATTCCCGGCTGCGGAATGTGCCGGTGGTGCCGCCAAGGCTTGCATCATTTCTGTGCCGAAGGTCCTCGCATCACCCAGGGGCCTCAGCTCGACGGCACTTACCGCCGGCGTGATCGTGATGGATTTGCCGTCGGCGCATTCTGCATGATCGGCGGTTTTGCCGAACGCACTGTGGTTGATCAGGCTTCGGTCCTCGTCATCGACAAAGATATCCCGCTCGATCTCGCCAGCCTCGTTGCCTGTGGCGTGCCCGCAGGCGTGGGAGCGGCGCGCCACCGGGCGCGGGTGAAGCCGGGCGAGAGCGTGCTGGTGGTGGGTTGCGGCGGGGACGGCATGAATGTGGTGCAAGGCGCGGCGCTATGCGGCGCCTCGATGATCGTTGCCGCCGATATTGTGGACGCCAAACTTGATTGGGCACGAGAGTTCGGCGCGACTCACGGCGTCAACGCGCAGGGCGAAAGTCTTACGCGCGCGGTGCTGGAACTCACCGATGGGGTCGGAGTCAATCACGCTTTCGTCTGCATCGATCCGCCGGACACGTTGCTGCCTGCCTTCCGCGCGACGGCGAAGGGCGGCAACGTGGTGGTGACTGCGCTCACATCGGACACAGTGCGTGAAATCAAAATCCCGCCGCTCGAACTCTTGCTGACCCAGAAGGCGATCATGGGGGCCGTTTACGGCTTTGCCAGCCCGCGGCTGCAAATCCCTGAGCTTCTCGCGTTATATCGCAAGGGCTCGTTGAAGCTGCGCGAATTGATGACCCGAACCTACCGGCTCGACGAAATCAATCGCGGTTATGCCGACCTTGAAGCCGGCAAGAATATCCGCGGAGTCGTGGTGTTTGATCACTGAGTCATAACGACAGTGAACAGCCGATGTTGAGACGTTTCGGAAGTACGGAACGCGGATGCTTTATGTCGGTTCATGGACGCAGTGCCGGACTTATGTCGGATATCGCGCCGAGTCCGAAATGGGCCAACAACGGAAGTCGAAGAACCTCTTCGAGACGAATCGCTATTCGGCAATCGACTGGCGCGGAACGGCCTGGTAGTCATCGGCGTGCGCCACCTTGTCTTCCTTTGCCTTCGTGCCTGGCATGATTTCAAAGCGCGGGTCGAAGTCGACCATCGTTGACGCGAGCTGCTTCAAAATCTCCGCATCGCCTTCAACTTTTGCAGTTCCGTTCGCTATTTGGGCTTCGAGCGTTTTTGTCCCCATCATCGTCTGCTCCAAATCGGAGCGGTTGATCGTGAGGGTCAAATTGGGCTTTTCGGCCTGGAAACCTTTTATGTTCGTCAGTGTGGCGTTCTCTAGCTCGACGATAAACTTCTCGCCATTGTCTGGCGTGACGAGGTTGATCGTGAATCGCATGCCTTCAGCTTTGCGGCTATCCATGCGAATTCCCAGGAAGTTAAGGAACAGTTCGGTGGACATAGCCCGTTCTACGTCTGGGCTGCTGGAATTGGCCGTTTCGCCCTGAGGAATCCCGGTCCGAAGTTCGTATGCGCCCGCCAGAAAGCTGTTTCTAAGACCCGGATTTTCCTGCTGGTATCCGAGTTGCTCAAAAATGTCCGCCAGGAGGTCCTTGGCAGCCTGATTTTGCGGTTCAGCCTGCACCAGCTTATTGACGATTTCCTGAGCGTGCAGATACCGGCCCTCGTTATAAAGTTGCTGCCCTCGATCCATCATCTTCGCTGCACCACCCATCATCTCGACATAGAGCGGCGCTGACTCGCCCGGCGACAAGGGAATGAGGGTCGCCGGGTTGCAGTCCCAGAAACCGAGATAGCGTTGGATGACGCCGCGGCTGTTGTGTTCGGGGGAACCATGATAACCGCGGCAGTACCACTTAGCCTGCAGGCCCTTCGGGATTTCATAAACATTGTGAACTTCGTTGATGGTCACGCCCTGGTTGGCGAGATGCAGCACTTGGTTATTCATGTGGGCGTAGAGATCGCGCTGGCCCCTGAGAACCTCCTGAATTCTACTCGTTGCCCCATCGCGGCCAATGGTGAGATGCGAACATCACTTCGGCCTCCAGACCGAAGCGGAAAAGCGTCTCGCCAATGTACTTTGACCAGTTCAGCGGGTCGCGCACCGGAGCGCCGCGTAAAGTGTAGATGTTGTGCAAAGACGCGATGACGTTCTCGGCCATCCAAAGCGCCTTCATGTCGGGAATGTAAGTGTTCATCTCTCGAGGCGCTTCAGTATTCGGCGTGTACTGGAAGATCATCCTGACGCCGTCGACCTCGAACTCCTCAATGGCCTTTTCGACATAACGGGTGGGCGCGATTAGACCGATCGCACCAGCAGACACGGCCTGCCCGAGACCCTGACCGACATAACCATGCGGACTCGCGGGCAACAGAAGACCGTACTGGTAAAACAAGCGCCGGTTCATGGCATTGCCGGCATAGACGTTCTCGGAAACGGTAAAGCCCATGAAGTCGACCGGAGCGATGATGGGAACCTTGCCCGACCTCACATCCGCCTCATCGACGATACCGCGCACGCCGCCCCAGTGATCGGCGTGCGTGTGAGAATAAATCACTGCAGAAACGGGCAGGCCTTGGCCCACATGCTGCTGGAATAGACTCCACGCCGCGCGGACGGGCTCTTTCGACACCAGAGGGTCGAACACGATCCAGCCGGTCTTTCCACGAACAAAGGTTACGTCGGAAAGGTCGAAGCCGCGCACCTGATAGATTCCCGGGATCACCTCGTAGAGGCCGTAATTGTTGTTCAGCTTGGACTGACGGAGCAGAGACGGGTGAATGCTGTCGAAATCGTCCTGCTTGTCCAGAAACTGAAACCGCTCCATGTCCCAGGCGACGTGCCCGGCGTCCGCCATGATCTTGAGTTCTTTCATAGGAGCAATCAGCCCTTTCGCCTGCTCCTCGAAGTCCCTCTTGTCGGCGAACGGCAGGCCACCGCGTGCCCTCTTGAGCACATCCAGCGTGTATTTCGACGGCGCCTTGCCCTTGGGATGAAAATGTCCTTGCAAAGGGGCTGTGGTCGTCGCTTCCGCCCGCGCGGGACTGTCATCCAACACCAAATGACCCGCCACAGCGAACGCTGTTCCCACAGCAGGAAGAGCCTGCACAAACTCTCGCCTGGTTGTCATCGCTTTCTCCTCTGCTCGACCATTTCTAGGCGTATTGAAGAGGTTCCAGATTGATCCACATCAATTCGCGAACCTACCCGTGGTAAACATCCTTCCGTCATGATGACGAGCACGAGCCGCGCCGGGACATTGCACCGTTCGCTGGCCGGTGATGACGCTTGCGGCCGTCTTGATGCGCTGCTTGGCATGGCAAGCAGCCAACGTGAGCGAAGAGGAAGCCGGCTACCCGCCGAAAGCTTTTCGCATGGTTTCATCGAAATCTCTCTGCCGCTCCTTCTCCTCGGCATCACGCTTCTTATCTTCCTCCAGCGTCCGCTTGTGCAACTCCTCCCAGTATGTGCGCTCAGCACGCGCCTTGGCGCGTGCTTCGCGCTCCTCGCTCTGCCCTGGTAGCTGCCAAAATCCGGCGATGTTGAACAGCATGGAGGCGATGCCGAGCAGCAAACGATGATCTTGACTGCGTCCCACCTCGAAATCGTCCGCGGGTTGTCTCCCATCGCCACGACGTTCGACCCTGGCGCTGCGCAAGACGCAGCCGTTATTTGAGCACTGGAATGACCTGCCGCCGGCACGCTCGTCCGTGTCCGCTCGGCGGCTGCTTGATCGCGAAACGCATGCCATCGGGCTTCGACCGCTTGGCGAAGCGCCTGCGGTTCGACCGATACGAGCGTGTGTTGCAAGGCCGCCTGGACCAGCTTACCTTTCGGAATGAAGTTGGCCTTCCAACCGGGGCCGCGCAGAAAGTATGAGCGGACGAAGATCTGCGAGTTGTAGAATTGCTTCGACACCAGGACCACGGTGACGTCGTCAAAGAAAAACGTATTTCGGTACGGCGGCTGGAGGTGATCGACGAAGAGCCACACGAACGATGGCTGCTGCGTTACAATTTGATCGTGTCGACACCTTGAATTTCGCGCCACGGGATGAGGAACTCCTTGACCCACGGAATTCGGTAACGAATGCCCGCCGGCGACAGCGTATAAATTGGCTTGCCGGGCCTTGAGCGCGCCCACAGCGTAACTCCGACGAGAGCGATCCCGGCCGCCAAAGCCAGGGGGACACCCAGGTACGTTGCCACCGGCTCGCGCCCGGGGTCCGCCATTACGAAGATGAAAAGACTGGCGAAGATCATCAGGAGGCCAGTCGGAAGCAGCCTGGCGATTGCAGTGGTGGTTCGGTATTCCAGTATCTGGTGAACGTCCGGGCCGCTGAGATCCATGGCTTCGGTTCTCGGTCGTGATAGCCAGTGCAGCCTACCCGACGAGGGGAGATGTTCAACTATACGGGATCGATGCCTTGCCACTGCAGGGAAGAAAGGCGGCGGCGGGAGGAATTGCAGCAAACAATCGATCGAGCACCCCGATAGCCATGTCCCGAGCGACATCTTCCGCACATGGCCCTTCGCGACAAATCAGTTCTGAAGCGGATGTTGGTCGCTTCGGAGCATAGCGGACATCGCAAATTGTTGGCCCAGCCCGTCTATGAATTCACGTCTAAATTCTTCGCTTCCTGGATCGCCCGCCACACGCGCTCGGGCGTCGCGGGCATTTCGATGTGGCGCACGCCGAGATCCGACAGCGCATCGACGATCGCGTTGATGATGACGGCAAGCGCCGGCACCGTGCCGCCTTCGCCGGCCGGGCGGATACCGAGCGGATGGGTGGTCGAGGGCACTTCGCTCAGTTCGGTGTCATAGGACAGGAGATCCGAGGCGCGCGGCATGGCGTAGTCCATGAACGACGCTGACAAGAGCTGACCGGTTTCCGGATCGTAGTGGCAATGCTCGCGCAGCGCCTGGCCGACGCCCTGCGCGATGCCGCCGTGGACCTGGCCGTGGATGATGAGCGGATTGACCGCGCGGCCGACGTCGTCGACCGCCGCATATTTGACGATCTGCACCGCGCCGGTGTCGGGATCGACTTCGACCTCGCAGACATGGGCGCCGTAGGGAAAGCTTGCGGCTGCAACAGTTTCGTCGCAGACCGCCGCCAGCGGGCCGCGCAAATCTTCCGGCAGGTCGGAGCGCTCGAGCGCCGCGCGCGCCACCTCGAACAGGCCGACGGCGTGGTTGGTGCCTTTCACGGCGAAGCGGCCGTTCTTGAATTCGATGTCGGCGGCGGCGGTTTCGAGCAGATGCTCGGCGATGCGCAGGCCTTTCTCGATGATGTCGTCGGACGATTTCTTGATGACGATGCTGCCGAGCCGCATGCCGCGGCCGGAATGGGCGCCGCCGCCGACCGTGACGCGGTCGGTGTCGCCGGAAACGAAACGCACGGATTCGATCGGCACGCCGAGCCATTCGGTGATCAGTTGCGCGAAGGCTGTTTCGTGCCCCTGGCCTTGGGAGACGACGCCGATGACGAGTTCGACGACGCCGTTCGGCATCACGGTGATCTCGGCCTTCTCGCGCGGCACGCCGGTTGCGGTATCGACGTAATTGCCGACGCTGATGCCGCGATATTTGCCGCGCTTTTTGGCTTCGGCGCGGCGGCGCTTGAAGCCAGCCCAGTCGCCAAGCCTGAGCGCCGCATCCATCACGCCGATATAATCGCCGCTGTCGTATTCCATGCCGAACGGATTTTTGTACGGCATCTCCTTTTCGGTCACGAGATTGCGGCGGCGGATGGCGACGCGGTCAAGCCCGCACTCGCGCGCGGCGAGATCGATCAGCCGCTCCATGACGAAGATCACCTCGGGCCGCCCGGCGCTGCGATACGGCCGCGTCGGCGAGGTGTTGCTCAGCGTGCCGCGGGCGCGGAAATGCGACACCGGCATGCGGTAGATGCTCGACATGATCTCGACGCCCTTTTGCACCATCGAAAAATTCGTGGTGTGGCCGCCGAGATTGCCGAGATTGGAACCGCGCATCGCCAGGAACTTGCCTTTTTCGTCGAGCGCGAGCTCGGCTTCGACCGCAAGGTCACGGGCCTGATAGTCGCTGAGAAACGACTCGTGGCGCTCGATGATCCATTTGACCGGCCGGCCGAGCCGCCGCGCCGCCCATGCCGCCAGCGCGAATTCGGCATAGATCATGCCGCGCGTGCCGAAATTGCCGCCGACGTCCTGCATCAGCACGCGCACCTTGTCGGCGGCAACGCCGAGCATGGTGGCGAGGTCCTGCTTGAGGCGCACCGCGCCGCCGTTGCCGGCATAAAGGGTGTAGCGGCCGGTCTCCGGATCGAACGCGGCGAGCGCTGCGCGCGGCTCCATCGGCACGCCGGTGACGCGCTGCACCCAGGTCTCGAACCGGGTCACGTGGGCGGCGCGCGCAAATGCGGCGTCGGTCGCCGCCGCATCGCCAAGCTCGGCATCGAAACAAACATTCGACCGTGCGGCATCGTGCACGCGAGGCGCATCCTGCCGCGCCGCCGCGACGGTCGCCGTCACCGCCGGCAGCGCGTCATAGTCGATCGCTACACGCTCGGCGCCGTCTTTCGCCGCGTTCACCGTCTCGGCGACGACCATCGCCACGGCTTCGCCGACGAAGCGGACCTTGTCGGTCGGCAGCGGATAGTGCGGCGCGACGAACGGTGCGGAGCCGTCGCTGTTTTGCAGTTGAATTTCGGCGGGATGCTGCGACCACTGTTTGTGCGGAATGGGCTTCAGGCCGTCGGCGATGTAATCGGCGCCGGTGAGCACTGCGAGTACGCCGGGGACGGCGAGCGCATCGTCCTTGGCGATCGAACGGATCGCCGCGTGCGCGTGCGGCGAGCGCAGCATGACGGCATAGACCTGGCCGGGCAGATTTTCGTCGGCGGTATAGCGGCCGGCGCCGCGCACCAGCCGGAGGTCTTCGCGCCGGCGCACCGGCTGGCCGATGCCGGAGCCATGGGCAGCTTCACTCATTTCAAATGTGTCCGTGAATGATTTACTGCTTCAGGATGTTGGCCTGCTGGATGACCTTGCCCCACAGCTCGCGTTCGCCGGCAAAGAATTTGGCGGCTTCCTGACGCGAGCCCGGCGCCAAATCCATGCCCAGCGCCTTGGTCTTTTCGATCAGCTCCGGGTCTTTCAGACAGGCAACGACGTCGCGATTGATCTTGTCGGCGAGCGCGTCCGGCGTGTGCGGCGGCGCGACGAGGCCGAAGAACGTCACGGCGCGATAGCCCGGCACGCCCGCTTCGGCAAGCGTAGGAACGTCGGGCAGTGCCTTGACGCGTTCGGTGCCGCCGACGGCGACGATCTTTTCCTTCTGCGCGCGTTCCAGCGGCAGCGAGGTCGCCAGCATATCGAACATCATGTTGACGTTGCCGCCCAGAACGTCGCTCACCGCCGGTCCCAATCCTTTGTAGGGCACCTGCAGCAGCTTGATGTTGGCCAGCATTTCAAATTCGATGGTGGCGAATTGCCCGACCGAGCCGACACCGGGCGTCGCCGAGGTCAACTGACCCGGCTTGGATTTCGCCTGCGCAATCACCTGCGAAAGGTTCGCCACGTCGAAGTGCGGGCTCACCACCAGCACATAGGGCGACGTCGCCAGCACCGCGATCGGTACCCACTGTGCCGGATCGTAAGGCATGTCCTTATACATATAGGCGTTGGTGGCGATCGGGCCGGGCGAGGCGAGCAGCAGCGTGTAGCCGTCTGGATCGGCGCGCGCGACTTGCTCGGCGCCGATATTGCCGCCGGCGCCGCCGACGTTCTCGACGATCACGGATTGATGCCACTTGCGGCCAAGCTGATCGGCCAGCACCCGCGCCAGAAGATCGGTGCCGCCGCCGGGCGGGTAGGGCACGATCAGCTTGACGACGCGGGATGGATAATTGTCCTGCGCGCGGCTTTCCACGCTTGCCGCCGTGACGGCCAGCAGTGCGCCCAGCGCAGTCATCGCGACCGCAAAGCGTCTCATGGTTTTCCTCCCATCGGCGTCTTGGCCAGTTGCAGCGGATGTTAGTGGACGCTGGCACGGCACGCTAGCGCGGCTCCGGCGATCCCGGCGTCCGTGCTGACAAGCCGCAGCCGCGGATGTAGAGAGAAGGTGAAGAAGACAAAGGCTCGCGGAGGATCGCCGGTGCTCGCCAGGGACAGCCAGGATCTTTCGACCGATTGGATCGCACGCGCGCGGTCGCTTATTCCAATGGTGGAAGCGGCCGGCGACCGCAACGAAGCCGAGCGGCGCATTTCGCCCGAGGTCATCGCCGCGCTGCATGAGGCGGGCCTGTTTCGGATGCTGCTGCCGGTGTCGCTCGGCGGTGGCGCCGCCGACATCGTCACGCTGAATCAAGTGATCGAGACCCTCGCCGCGGCCGACGCCAGTACCGCGTGGTGCCTGGCGCAGCAGACGGTCTCGACCCACGCGGCGGGCTTTCTCGATCCCAAAATCGCGCGCGAGGTTTTCGGCCCGCCCGATGGCGCCATTGCGTGGGGGCCGCCGGCCGGTGTCGCCAAGGCTGTCGTCGTCGACGGCGGTTATGTCGTCACCGGCCGCTGGCGGTTCGCCAGCGGTCACGTTCATTGCCCGTGGCTCGGCGGGCATTCGACGGTGTTCGAGCGTGACGGCGAGCCGCGCCGCGACAAGCAGGGCCGGCCGGTCAACCGCACCATGCTGTTCCGCAAGGAGAAGGCGACGATTCACGACATCTGGCACGTCCTCGGCCTGCGCGGCACGCGCAGCAACGACTACGAGGTGCGCGAGCTCTTCATTCCCGAAGCCTACACGACGTGGCGCGATCTGCCGGCCGACCGCCGCGAGGACGGCCCGCTCTACAACATCCAGATGCTGACGCTTTACGGCATCGCGTTCTCGGGAGTCGCGATCGGGCTCGCGCGCGCGAGCCTCGATGCGTTCATGAAACTCGCCGCCACCAAGAAGCCGGGCGGCGGGCTTGGTTCGGCGAGTGTGCTGCGCGACAACGCCGTGATCCAGTCGAGGGTCGCGAAAGCCTCGGGGCGGCTCAATGCATCGCGCGCCTATCTGCTGCAGATGCTGCGCGAGATCTGGGACACATCCGCGACGGTGGGCAGCTTTTCGCTGGATCAGCGCGCGCAGTTGCGCGTCGCCATCACCGGCGCCATGGACCAGGCGCGCCGCGTCGTCGATTTCGCCTATCACGCGGCCGGCACCACGGCGATCTTCAACGGCAGTGCGTTCGAGCGGCGTTTCCGCGACATGCACACCGTGACCGCGCAGGGCCAGGCGCACCTCTCCAACTTCGAGGCCGCGGGCCAGGCGCTGTTCGGGATCGAGCCGAGCCAGCGGCTTTGATCGGCTTTTCCCTGAGGGAGGGCGGCCGCATGGCCGCCGACACTGCCGGCACAACACGCGCGTGACGCTGCGGGCGGGCCTTGCTATTGAGACTCAGCAGGGAAATCCGGCCGGCCGGGGGCCGCACGGAGCGGGCCAACACCATGAAAGACATTCTCGACAAGCTCGACGAACGGCGCGCCAGTGCGCGGGGCGGCGGCGGCCAGACCCGCATCGAGGCGCAGCACAACCGCGGCAAGCTCACGGCGCGCGAACGCATCGAACTGCTCATGGACCGCAACTCGTTCGAGGAGTTCGACATGTTCGTCGAGCACCGCTCCAACGAGTTCGGCATGGAGCGCTCGCGCATCGCCGGCGACGGCGTGGTCACCGGCTGGGGCACCGTGAACGGCCGCACCGTGTTCACCTTCGCCAAGGATTTCACCGTGTTCGGCGGCTCGCTGTCGGAGACCCACGCGCAGAAGATCGTCAAGATCCAGGACATGGCGATGAAAGCGCGCGCGCCGATCATCGGACTGTTCGATGCCGGCGGCGCCCGCATCCAGGAAGGCGTGGCGGCGCTTGGCGGTTACGGCGAAGTCTTCAAGCGAAATGTCATCGCGTCCGGCGTCATTCCGCAGATTTCCGTGATCATGGGCCCGTGCGCCGGCGGCGACGTCTATTCGCCGGCCATGACCGATTTCATCTTCATGGTGCGCGACACGAGCTACATGTTCGTCACCGGCCCCGACGTGGTGAAGACGGTGACCAACGAGATCGTCACCGCCGAAGAACTCGGCGGCGCATCGGTGCACGCCACCAAATCCTCGATCGCCGACGGCGCCTACGACAACGACGTCGAATGCCTGCTGCAGATGCGGCGGCTCGTCGACTTCCTGCCGGCCAACGCGACGTCGGACGCGCCGGAATGGCCGTCGTTCGACGACATCGATCGCGTCGAGCCGTCGCTCGACACCCTGGTGCCGGAAAATCCCAACAAGCCTTACGACATCAAGGAGCTGATCCTCAAAGTTGTCGACGAGGCCGACTTCTTCGAGCTGTCGGAAGCGTTCGCCCGCAACATCGTCATCGGGCTCGGCCGCATCGCCGGCAAGACCGTGGGCTTCGTCGCCAACCAGCCAATAGTGCTCGCCGGCGTGCTCGACAGTGACGCGAGCCGCAAGGCGGCGCGCTTCGTGCGCTTCTGCGACGCCTTCAACATTCCGATCGTCACCTTCGTCGATGTGCCCGGTTTTCTGCCCGGCACCGCGCAGGAATATGGCGGCCTGATCAAGCACGGCGCCAAGCTTCTGTTCGCCTATTCGCAGGCGACGGTGCCGCTCGTTACCGTGATCACCAGGAAAGCGTTCGGCGGCGCCTACGACGTGATGGCGTCGAAGCATATCGGCGGCGACGTCAACTACGCCTGGCCGACGGCTCAGATCGCGGTGATGGGCGCCAAGGGCGCGGTCGAGATCATCTTCCGCGCCGACATGAAAGATCCGGAAAAAATCGCCGCGCGCACCCACGAATACGAGCAGCGCTTTCTGTCACCCTTCGTCGCCGCCGAGCGCGGCTATATCGACGACGTGATCATGCCGCACGCCACGCGCCCGCGCCTTGCCCGCGCGCTCGCCATGCTGCGCGGCAAGACCGTCGAGATGCCGGCGCGCAAGCACGACAATCTGCCGGTGTGATTCTCGGGCGGGGCGGAAGCCATGTACGAAGCTCGGAAAATCTGCAATTTTTTGCTGACGCGCTATGACGCGGAAACTTATGATCTTACGAACTTACGTCTGAACAAGTTGCTATACTTCATTCACGGTTGGGCGCTGACAACCCGACCGGACGGTTTAGTGCGAAATCATTTTGAAGCTTGGAAATTAGGACCCGTTGTCAAGCCCGTATTTAATACATTCAAAGTCTTTGGGGAAAAGCAAATACGAAGCTTAGCCGAACATTTGGATTACGCGTCGGGTGAAAACAAGATTATTTCGTATGACGAAATTACTCGTACAGATGCAGATACCATTACCTCTGTTTTCGAAAGCTATGTTCGGTATACGACCGGTGAGCTGGTTGCGTTGACCCACGAGACGGGCGGGCCTTGGCATATCGTGTACACGGCATGGGCAAACGATAATCGCCTGAGTCCTCGCATCCCGAACGAGCTTATCCGGGCCTACTTTCTTAGGGAGTCCGGGGACCAAAAAATCTTTGGGAAAGCCCTACATTAGCTTGTGTCGTTTGCTCGAATCGCTGCTATATCCAGATTCGCCGAGATTTAGGGGTCATCGATTGGATGGAGCATCCTAGATGGCGGGACGCGCGAAGCTATTTGAATTGCTGGATTTTCCGAAATTTGCGCAGCCTACGATTCTTTCGATTTCGAGCCCAACCGACCGCCCGCGAATTAAACGAGGTCTCGTTGGTTCGGGCTTCATGTCATACGGGCAGATTTGGCCTCGGATGGACGATGTAGTTCGTGGTCACGCGACGGAGTCTTACGTCCGGCAACAGTTTAAGGCCTACGCGGATGATTGGAAAAACGAGACAATACGGAATGTTGTTCGAATGCTTTGTAAGATTTTCGGCGGAAAGGGAACGTGGTATCCGGAGCGGAGCAAACCGAAGTATATCCTTGGATTTTGGTTCAAGCCCAGCATCAAGGGCATTTGGTTTTTCGAAGGCAAGGCTTACGCTGTTCTAATCAACGCTCGGAAAACACAGCCCTTGAATCTGGAAGACGTACGCTTTCTTGCTCGCGGTGTCTACGAATTGCACTGCATTGACGACCCGAATGATCCCGTTCCCCTAATAATCGATCTTGCGGAGCATCAAAAGGGTAAGGGGCGAGAGTTGCGAGTTTTTCCAGTCACCGCAAATGAGGCTGTGCCACTGAACGTTTTCGAACGGTCGGTTCGAGAGTTCCTAAGCGCGCTTCATATCGCGGGTATTTCCCTGCCGCTTCCTCCGCTCGAAAGCGTAATGACACTTTTCAGGCGGTAGGCAGGAAAACAAAAACCTTCCAGCCGGCGCGTCGACTGATCTTTGATGTGCGGCAAGATCGAGATGCTTGGCGCAAGCACGACAATTTGCCGGTGTGAGGGGATACTCGTGAGCCATCGAAATGCTTCGAGCGAACAGCCGTTTGCGGACCGTTCTTGGTAAAGACGGCGTAGTGTTTCTGGAACATGCTCTCGGCGCGTTTCAGCGTATACTTCCGCATGTCGAACTGACGAAGTGGAAGGAGATTCCATGGAAACAACAGGAATTGGTTTGGGTCGATTCGAGGCGAAGACAAATTCGCGTAGCAATTCCAATAGGTTTATCAAATATTGCCGGTTCGGGGTCACTGACTGCCATAGTTAAACGCCGAAGTGTTGCCGTCGCGGCGCAGGTGGCTGGTGGAACCCTCGATACCCGAGAATTCAACATTTGTAAGCGGATTGTCACAAGAATTTCCGAGGTAATGGGAGAAACACCCTCAAAAATTTCAGGTGCAACGATGCGAGCGATTCGTGATTCCTTCGACGAGGACGTCATCGCTCAGCACATTGAGCGCCATTATGATCTAAAGATGTCTATCACAACTTTGTTCGCAGACTTGCATGGTCTTTCGGAGCAAACATACGAGAACCGATCGTTGGCATTCGGTTGCATCATCGACTCTAAAAAGCACGAGACTTCGGCTTATGCGGAATTCCCGAGGCAATTCTTAGCTGCGAAGAAATATAAGGCTCTCTCAGACGGGTTTCGCACCGCGTACTATGTTTCCTCTGGCGGGCGTTTACTGAGCTTTATCGACCTAGAAGATGCCAAATCCGAAAGGCTCACTGGGCACAATTATTACCCGGATTGGGCTGAGCCACTCGCGCGAAATAGTCGAGGCCATCGGTATGGAATTGCGCTGAGCCGCCAGGGCGACATCCTGGTATTCGACGAAGGAACTCTCAGGTTTACTCACCGAAATGGGCGTTGGCAGTACTGGAACCATAACCACATAGTGAACCTGTTATCTGATAGGGCCAAAGCGCAAAAGGCTCTGCCAAGGGTCGTAAGCAGCGTCGTTGTTGCCGCATATCTTGGCGCGTTGGATGTCTCTTTCCGCCGGTCGGGTGGACTATTCGTAATCCTTCATAACCGTAGAAACTTGCATCAAATCGTCAGATCAGGGGACGCCCTTGGCGATCGAAGTAGAATTTTGCCAGACAAAGATTTCGATAGGGTGCTGAGAGGTCGAAAGATTCAGGGTCTTGCGCCGATGATTACTGTTGAGCTGGCTGCTTTGGATGGCGCGGTTGTCCTTTCGAATGATGGCGAGCTACTTGCTTACGGGGCGATACTCTCGCCAAAAAAAGCTGGTCGCCTGCGAGGTACTGAAGGAAGCCGAACAAAAGCAGCCATTGGTGCATCAAACTACGGGTTGGCGATCAAGATCAGCTCGGATGGCGACATTGATGTGTACCACAAGGGCAGGTCGTTCATGCGCGTCTCACAATCCGGATAGCGCGTAAGGCAGATTGGCCCAGCGTAACCCGCCACATGAGCATTCGGCGCAATACGCTGCACTATATCGCGCCCTACGATCTAAATGCGCCGTGCCTTGATCTTCATCTTGCGCGCCGCGGTGATCATACGCTAGCTGGGGGGGAGGGTGCGCCGCCAAATTTTCTTACAGCGGGCGCAACTGGACACCCTTCGCGCGCTTCGCCGCGGTGATGAGCCTGGTATCTGCCGTGATCAGCGGGCACCGTTCGCGTTCGGCCAACGCGAGATAGAAGCAATCGTAGATCGGGTGTCGCAAATGCATCGCCAGTTCGATGGCTCTGTCCGCAAGGTCTTCGAGAGGAACAATACGCCGATAGTGAGTAAGGGCGACCTGCAGGTCTTCGCGCGCTTCGGCCGCGAGTACATCACCGCGAACGACAGCCCGCCAGATCGCGCTGCCAACTTCAGCCCAGACGAGGGAAGGCGCGATCAGGTCATCGTCCGCTGTCCGGATTGCGGCGGCACGTTCGGAATCGGCTTCCGGCAGAACCCATTTGACCGCGACGCTGGCGTCGACGACGATAGTCATCGATTTCGCTTCAGCGATTGTCGCGATCTTCGCGGATATCGGCGGTCGAATCGCTAAGATCGCGGCCAACTCTGGCGCGGATTTTTGCGCGGATGCGATCCGCTTCGGCCCAAATCTGTTCCTTGCTCGGCCTCGCCGCCGCGCGCAGGGCCTCGCGGGCGATGTCGTTCACCGACTTGCCCGCGGCTTTGGCCTTCTTTTTAAGCTGCGTTGCCGTAACCTCGTCGATGTTGCGCACCAGAATATCGACCATCCATCGGCTCCTTGATATCAAGATGATATCATTTCACCGGCGAGTGCGCAATGGTGACGGCTAACGCGCGTATTCGCGCGACGCCAGCACTGCGTCGGTCATGTCCCCGAACACCCGTCAGTCATCTGTCCGGGCTGAACAGAAGGCGGATGATGACAAATGGAGCGACTATGCGGAGCCAAGGGCCCACCTTGCGCGCTGGCCGCGACAGTGAAAACGAAGACCCCCTCATCCTGAGGCGCTCGGCGCGAAGCGCCGAGCCTCGAAGGATGCCGCCTGGATGCCGGGGCCTCGCCCTTCGAGGCTCGGCGCAGCGCAGAGATGCCCGCAGGCCGTACCGGCCATGCGCCGAGCGCCTCAGGGTGAGGTAAACGGCGCCGTCACATTTTCATTGACGGCGGTCACCGTTTACGTTACAAACGGCAATAGCGAATCTCGCTCCTGTGAAGGACGCTGGCCGGTGACGCCGGTTTGGCGGAGCGAGTGCGGTGCCCGCGGGCGTTGGGCTCGTCACCCTCGCACTCGGGCGGCTCAGGCATCATGCCTGCCAGCACTATGACTGGCGTGCGAGGTGCATCGCTGGAAGTGGGCGCGGTGCTGGCGGGGGCAACCCGCCGCTTGTGGCACTGCCGCCCACGAAGCCTGGCCTGAGCTGAGCCTTCGGGATGAACAGTCCCTTGGGCAAGAACCGCGGTGGAACGCCGAGAGGCGAGCGCATCCCGCTGGATGCGCGACCGCGCCCGTTATTTAGCGCGGGCGGTAGGACACGCGCTTTTCGGCGTTCCGCTTCCTTTTTGTCATTGCGAAGAGCGAAAGCGACGAAGCAATCCAGCAACGATGATGTCGAACTGGATTGCTTCGCTAACGCTCGCAATGACGAAAGACTTTCGTTCGTGCGCTGCGCTGATCGTGACCAACCGGCCGCCACCGCCGGACAAGTCTGACGAAGATCATGCGCGGCGAATGTTTTTGCTGATCAGCCGTTGGCATAACTCGGGCGCAGTCGCGTCGCGAGAACGAGCTTTTGTGTCCTGTCCTCTTATGAGGTCTTCGGCGAGGAGTTTCTTGCCGAAGCGGCGTGAAAGGTCCGGCCCGATCCCCACTCCCGCAAGGTGGGAGAGAAGGCTAACATGAAGCAAACGCGCACCTGCGCATCGATCATAATGTCGAGGGGGAGAACCATGCGAAATTTCGTCATCGCGATGGCGTGCGGATTATTCGCATTCATCGCCTCTGCCCACGCCCAGACCTTCCCCTCGCGCCCCATCACGCTGATCGTGCCGTTTCCGCCGGGCGGGTCGACGGATCTCGCCGCGCGGCTGGTGGCGGACCGGATGGGGCCGGTTCTCGGCCAGCCTGTCATCATCGAGAACATCGGCGGTGCAGGCGGCAGCATCGCGGTTGGACGTCTCGCGCGCGCCGCACCCGACGGCTACACCATCGACATCGGCCAGTGGGACACCCATGTCGGCAGCATCATCTACAATCTCAATTACGATTTGCAGACCGACTTCGCGCCGATCGGGCTGATTTCGATCAATCCGCAGCTCCTGGTCGCCAAGAAGACGCTTCCGGCGGACGACCTGAAATCGCTGGTCGCCTGGATGAAGGCGCATCCCGGCGAGGCCAAGTTCGTCAACCAGAACGCGGCGGCGCAGATCAGCGGTCTCTTGCTGGAAAAGCTCACCGAAACGCAAGTGCTGTTCATTCCTTATCGCGGCGCCGGTCCCGCCATGACCGATCTGATTGCGGGACATGTCGATCTTCTGGTCGCGCAAGGCGCCGTGACCCTGCCGCAAGTGCGCGCCGGCGCCATCAAGGCGATCGTCAATCTGTCGCCGCAACGCTCCGGCTCGATGCCGAACATTCCGAGCGCCGACGAATCCGGCGTGCCCGGGCTTTATATGTCGGGATGGTTCGGCCTCTTCGCGCCCAAGGGCACACCGAGAGACGTCATTGCCAAGCTCAATGACGCGATGGTGCAGGCCCTGGCCGATCAGGCTTTGCGCGCAAAGTTTGCCGAGTTCGGGCTCGATGTCGCCAGCCGCCAGCAGCAGACGCCCGTGGAGCTTGCGGCGTTCCAGAAGGCCGAGATCGAGAAATGGTGGCCGATCATCAAAGCCGCCGGAATTCGGGGTGAATGACCGCCGAAGACATCACTTCCACATCCGGCGCATGCGGGCGCCGATGTCGACCGGATCGTGCGGGGAGGGCGCGGTCCTTGGAGTTGCGGCCGCCATCGGCCAGGTGCGGCGCTCGAAGTGATGCAGAATGTCCGACGGGATGAAGCGCGTGCGCGACGCGTACATGTGGCGGTCGCCGCTCGCCCGTTGCGTCTGCACATAGAAGCGCTGCGGCACGATCAGGTGCAGATGATCCTTGGCGCGCGTCATGGCGACGTAAAGAAGCCGCCGCTCCTCCTCGATTTCCGCTTTCGTGCCGGTGGCGAGATCGGCCGGAATGCAGCCGTCAATGCTGTTGAGCAGATAGACCGCCTTCCATTCCTGGCCCTTGGCCGAATGGATGGTCGAGAGGATCAGATAGTCCTCGTCGAGCAGCGGCGTGCCGGCTTCGTCGCTGGTCGCGCCCGGCGGATCGAGCGTCAGTTCGGTGAGAAAGCGCTGGCGGCTCGGATAGCTCTGCGCGATCTGCGCAAGCTGCACCAGATCGGCCTGGCGCATGGCGGCGTCCTCGTGGATGCGCGCCAGATGCGGCTCATACCAGCGGCAGACGAGATCGAACTCGGCCGGCCAGCCGGCGCCTGCGGCCGCGCACCAGACGAACCGCTTCGACGAAAGCGGGCCAGTCTTCTCTCGCCGCGGAGGACGGCGTGAACGCCTCCAGGCTTTGCAGCGGATCGCCAGCGCCGGCGACGCAATCGAGCGCTCGCGACGCCGTCGCGGGTCCGGCGCCGGGCAGAAGCTGGATGACGCGAAAACCGGCGACGCGGTCGCGCGGATTTTCCGCCCAGCGCAGGAAGGCGAGCACATCCTTGATGTGGGCCGCTTCGAGAAATTTCAGGCCGCCGAATTTGACGAACGGGATGTTGCGCCGCGTCAGCTCGACTTCGAGCGGCCCGCTGTGATGCGACGCGCGAAACAGCACGGCCTGCGCCTTGAGCGCGATGCCGCTCTCGCGGTTTTCCAGAACGTGTTCGACGACGTAGCGCGCCTGGCCGATCTCGTCCTGCACGCTGACGAGGTGAGGGCGCTCGGCGGACGCGCGATTGGAGCGCAGGTTTTTGGTGAAGCGCTCGGTCGCAAGATCGATCACCGCATTGGCGGCGGCAAGAATCGGCTGCGTCGAGCGATAATTGTGTTCGAGAGTAACGACTTCGGCGCGCGGGTTAAACTGGCCTGGGAAGTCGAGGATGTTGCGCACGGTCGCGGCGCGGAACGAGTAGATCGACTGCGCATCGTCGCCGACGACGGTCATCCCTTTGCCGTTCGGCTTCAGCGCCAGGAGAATCGCCGCCTGCAAACGATTCGTGTCCTGATACTCGTCGACGAGGACGTGATCGAAGCGCTCCGACACATCGGCGGCGATCGCGGGCTCGGCCATCATGTGCGCCCAATAGAGCAGCAAATCGTCGTAATCGAGCACGTGCTGGCGCTGCTTCGCTTCGACATAGGCCGCAAACAGCGCGCGCAGTTCGGCTTCCCAGCCCGCGCACCACGGAAAATAGCTGTCGAGCACGTCGTCGAGCTCGCTTTCGGCGTTCACGGCGCGCGAGTAGATGGCGAGACACGTGTTCTTCGCCGGGAACCGTTTCTCGGTTTTGGAATAGCCGAGATCGTGGCGGAGCAGATTCAGCAGATCCGACGAATCCTCGCGATCGTGGATCGTGAAGGAGCGATCGAGCCCGATGCGCTCGGCGTATTCGCGCAGAAGCCGCGCGCCGACCGCGTGAAAGGTTCCCGACCAGGCGATCGCCTCCGTCATCGCGACGGCGCGCTCGCGCATGACGCTCGCCGTGATGTGCTCGACGCGGCGGCCCATTTCCGCTGCCGCGCGGCGCGAGAAGGTCAAAAGCAGCATGCGGCGCGGATCGGCGCCGTTGATGATGAGATGCGCAACGCGGTGCGCCAGCGTATTGGTCTTGCCGGAGCCGGCGCCGGCGATGATCAACAGCGGGCCGGCCTCGTGAAGCGCCGCTCCGCCATGCTCGACGGCGCGGCGCTGCTGCGGATTGAGTTTGTCGAGATAGGACGCGGTCATTCCGCAAGCCTTGCCGGAAACCTTGCCGGAGACCTTGCGCGCTGCCGGCAGGCGCCGCGCCTTCGCGCGATGCGCAATCACTCCCCATCGCCCGCGTTGCGCGCACATCGTCCTCCAGCCCGCGACTCAATTGTCGATTCGAACAGATCACGAACGTAAAGCCAAGGTTGACGGATTCGAGGCTGACGGATTGGCGGGCTGCCTTCGCGGTGCCACCTTCAGGCGCGTTTCTGCATCGGCCGACCGCACTGACGTCCTACTCGCACCAGCCGCCGGACCAGGACATGCCCCGCACGCTCGAGGATTTCGCCATTTTCTCGGCACCCGGCGTTTTCGTCGTGCTCTGGGCGTCCGGCTTTATCGGCGGCAAGTTCGGGCTGCCATACGCCGAGGCGATGACATTCCTCACGCTGCGCATGCTTGGCGTGGTGCTGCTGCTGTGTCTCATTATTCTTATCACGCGTCCGAAATGGCCCGACCGGGCCGGCGTCGTGCACAGCATGCTGACCGGCTTGATGGTGCACGGCCTTTATATCGGCGGCGTCTTCGTCGCGATTGAAAACGGCCTTCCGGCGTCGCTCGCGGCCCTTGTCGTCAGCCTGCAACCGGTGCTGACATCGACTCTCGCCAATCGCTGGCTCGGCGAGCGCGTCGCGCCGCGGCAGTGGGTCGGCCTCGTCCTCGGCCTTCTCGGTGTCTATTTGATCGTGCGGCAAAATATTGCGGCCGGCGGCACGGCGCCGTTCGCGTGGGCCTCGGCGACGGTCGCGCTGATCGGCATCACGGTGGGGACGCTCTATCAGAAACGGTTCGGCGGCGGCATCGATTGGCGTCCGGCAATGTGCATCCAGTATGCGGCGGCCGGCGTTTTCTTTGCCACCGGCGCGGCTTTGTTCGAAACCCGCGTCGTGCACTGGACGCCCGAATTTGTGTTCGCGCTCTGCTGGCTGGTTTTCGTGCTGTCGTTCGGCGCCGTATGGCTGTTGTTTTTTCTCATTCGCCGCGCCGCGATGACGCGTGTCGGCAGCCTGTTCTATCTTACGCCGCCGGTGACGGCGCTGATGGCCTGGGCGATGTTCGACGAGCGGCTCAATCCGACCGCGCTTCTCGGCATGGCGATCTGCGTCGCCGGCGTGTTTTTGGTGAACTGGCGTGCCGGTGGCGCGTCGGCCTAAGCCGCACTAACGTGAGCGAACCGCAGCCATACAGGAGCAATACCATGACCGGGCGCGAACCGATCGAATATCGCGATGCCTCGCCGGAAGTCCGCGCCGTGTTCGACGACATCAAGCGGACGCGCAAGGTCGAGGACGTCAACAATTTCTGGAAATACCTCGCGCGTGATCCGGCGACGCTCAAACGCACCTGGGAAAGCATCAAGGAGATCATGGCGCCGGGCGCGCTCGATGTGCTGACGAAGGAAATGATCTATCTCGCGGTCAGCGTGACCAACGGCTGCGCCTATTGCATCGCCAGTCATGGCGCGGCGGCGCGCAAGGCCGGCATGACCGAGGCGATGTTCGGCGAGCTGATGGCCGTCACCGGCATGGCCAACGAGACCAATCGGCTCGCCAACGGCTATCGCGTACCGGTCGACAAGGCGTTCGAGGACTGAGGAGGGCTTAGCCGTTGCTCTTGTTGCGCTGCGGTGCGGCCGGCGCGGTGGATGCCGGAGCGCTCGACGCGGCCGGGGAGGGCGCCGTCTCATTGTGGGTTCGGCGATTGAGGCCATAGAACACGATGCCGAGGATGATTGCCGCCGCAAGCGCAACGAGTGTGATGCCGCTCGCGCCCATCCACCCTGTGCTCAATTGCAGCGCCGGGTCCGGCCTGATGCCTTTCCAAATGCATCGGGTCCGCCGCGTGTTTTTTGGGGGCGGGTCGGTCGGCGGCTGCCGGCTCGCGGTCGCCGCTGGCGTTGAGGACGGGTTTCCGTCGGTTTGAGAGATCTTGATCAGGCATAGGGCATTCGGTCTCTTCTCACTCATCATAACCCTTGGCCCGTCGGGCTGGTTCCGCCTTCACAATCAACCTTCACGCTCGACCACCGGCGACGGCTCAATTTCCCGCAAATGTTCGGAAAATCGGCGTGTATGACTTAGACAACCGGCAAGACCCCTCCGTTACGTATTTGTTCCGAAGGGTGAGTTCCCAACGCGCGGCGCGGCTGTCACCCAAGGCCGTGCCGGAGGGCTATGCCATGCTAATGCTCAAGCCTCAGGAGCGGCGCCGTGCGCGGCGCCATTTCCTCAACCGTGCCGCCAAGATCCGAACCGGTGCCGACACGCTGCTCCGTGATTGCCTGATCACCGATATTTCCGATAGCGGGGTGCGGCTTCATGTCGAGGGCTTCGACGCGCCCGACGAATTCGTGCTGCTCCTGTCCGAAGGCGACGTCTCCGCCAAGGATCGGGCTTATCGTGTGGTGTGGCGGCTCGGCTATGAAGTCGGCGCCGAGTTCATCGGCTTTGTCGGCCGAAACGGCCTTGCCGAGGGGCAGTAGCACATTGGCATCTGCGCCGCGGGTGCAGTAAAGCAGAGGGCTGAACCGAGCCCACGCTTTACCCGCAAATGCCGCAAACGCCCGCCGCCTCCCGCGACATTATTATCGTCCACTCTTCGGATATTCACGTCGATCACGATTATACGGCGCGGCTGCATGGCGGCGACGGCACGGCCGGTCTCGCCTGCGTCCTGAATGCGGCGCGCGACCTGGCCGCGGACGCGGCGATCCTGGCCGGCGACACCTTCGATTCTCACCGCGTCCCGCAATAACTCATCGAGCAGGCGGCGGCGGTGATCGCCGCAGCGGCGCTGCCCGTCGTCATCCTTCCCGGCAACCACGATCCGGCCATCAGCGACGCGGTCTATCATCATGGTGCGCTCGCCGCCGTGAAGAATTTGCATGTCATCGGCGTCACCCATGACGAGGCCGTGCTGTTTCCCGATATCTCGCTCGAAATCTGGGGCCGCGCGCATCGCGATTACGACGACATGATTCCGTTCGAAGTGGTTCGCCCGCGCCGCACGCGTTGGCAGATCGCGGTTGCACATGGTCATTATGAGCCCGCGCCCGACCGCAGCATTGGGCCGCGGCCGTCGTGGCTGATTGGCGATACGGAGATCGACGCAACCGGCGCCGACTATGTCGCGCTCGGCCATTGGAATCGCGCCATACGCGTCGGCAACGGCAAAGTGCCGGCCTACTATTCAGGCTCGCCGGAATATTCCGGCGCAATCAATGTCGTGCGGCTGAGCGAGGCCGCTGGCGTTACGGTGACGCGTGCTCCGCTCGACATCGCGCGCGAGCCGGCGGACTGAAGGCGTCGCCAGCGTTCGGGACGGCTTGAGCTCGCTTGCTGCGAACAGGCGCTTTCGTCGATCATGCGCGCCACAAAAAAACGACGGGGGAGGATCAGATGGCGGAACCGACCGCGCGTAGATTTTCATTTCGGGGTTGCGCATGCTGTGACGAGACGCTGACGCTTGCGGGCGCGCATCTCACCCGGCGCAACGTGCTTGGCGGAGCGGCCGGTCTCGCTTTCGGCAGATTTGCCGCGACCCGCGCCAAGGCGCAAGCACCGGCTTCGGCGAAGATATCGATCGTCGACGTTCATCATCATCTCGCGCCGCCGGCGTTTATCGCCGATCTGAAAAAGCGCGGCAGCGACGAGCGCAAGCTGATGGAATGGACGCCGGAAAAATCGCTTGCCGATATGGATAGCGCGGGCGTTGCGACCGCCATGTTGTCGATCACGGAGCCGGGCATCTGGTTCGGCGACGATGACGCGGCCGTTGCCCTGGCGCGCGCCTGCAACGAGTACGGCGCAAAGCTCGTCGCCGACGGCGGCGGCCGCTTCGGTTTGTTCGCCGTGCTGCCGCTGCCCAGCGTCGAAGGCTCGCTGCGCGAAATTGCGTATGCCTTCGACACTTTGAAAGCCGATGGCGTCGGCCTGATGACAAGCTACGGCGACAAATGGCTTGGCGACAGTGCCTTCGCCCCGGTGATGGACGAGCTTAATCGGCGCAAGGCCGTCGTCTATACGCACCCCATCCAACCGGCGTGTTGCCGCAACCTGATTGCCGAGGTGCCGCGCTCCGTCGTCGAGTTCGGCACCGATACGACGCGCACGATCGCAAGTCTGCTGTTCACCGGCACGGCGTCGCGCTGCCCCGACATTAAATTTATCTTCTCGCACGCGGGCGGCACCATGCCGTTCTTGATCGAACGCTTCGTCCGCTTGCCGAAGGCCAGCAAAGAGGCGGCCGCCAAGGTGCCCGAAGGCGTCATGCCGCTGCTGCGCAAGTTCTATTACGACACCGCGCAGACCGCCAATCCGGCGGCGATGGCCGCGCTGACCAAGGTCGTGCCGACATCGCAAATCGTCTTTGGAACGGATTTTCCCTTCCGCACCTCGGCCGACCACGTCGAAGGCCTGAAAAAGATCTTCGGTGAAGCCGATTTGCGCAAGATCGAAAGCGACAACGCGCGCGCACTGCTGCCGCGTCTCGGGCCGGCATAAGGCCCCAGTCATCGGCTACCGTAACACGGCCCCGGCGTGAGCCGAGGCCGTGCGTTTCGTGAGATCGAAGGCTCGCCGTACCGGCGAACACTAAGGATGGGCGGGGCCGCGTTGCGCCGGCGTATTGGGCGCCGCCGCAAGAGGCGCGGCCGGATTGGCCGGTGGCGGCGTCATGGTATTGGTCGGCGAAGTGGTCGGAGACGCCGGGATCGTTACCGGCGGCGGCGCCTCGTTAGACGCGGTGTTGATGCCAGTTTGTCCCGAGCGATGTTCAATGCCGAATGCGACGGCCAGCACCGCGACCGTGAGGACGGCAGCCACAAGCCAGCCCCAGGCCGTGTTGGCGGCTCGCTTGTCCGGATCGGCGGGAATTTCTCGCCGTACGGGACTGCGGGCGTTTCGGTAATCAGAGTTTGGGTTCCGATAATCAGGCATGGAAGGCCTCCATTCATCGGTTGTCGGCAACAACGAAAGGCCTGCCGGGTTAGTTCCCCAGCCTCCAAGGAATATGCGCTCCGTCCGCCGGACATGTCAGAAACGCGTCGCAACGCTTGGCGCGGCTTGTTTGGCCGCTGTTTTGTTTTTTGATCGCATCATGCGCTGCACAATTGTGATAGATTGCAGTGGCGAAAGAACTGCCGCGAGAGCAGGGCGCATAACCGGGAGGAGAGGTAACGTGAATACAAAGAATCTATTTGCTGCATCGCGGCGGTTGGTCCTGATGGCGACGGCGCTCGGGGCCGGTGCGATCTGCGGCTTGACGCCGGTTGTCACGGTCAGCGGCGAGCCTGCGCCCGGGACCTGGACGATGAAAGCGCCGCTGCCGGCGATACGTGCCGAAGTCGCAGCGGTTGCCCTTGACGGCAAGCTCCATGCGATCGGCGGCGCGGTGAACGGGACGGCAGGTCCGTATCATGACGAATACGATCCGGCGACGAATACATGGCGTGCACGAGGGCTGCTGCCCGAGGGGCGCGATCATCTCGGCGTCGCTGTCGCCGGCGGGAAAATCTATGCGTTCGGCGGTTTTGTCGGTTCGGTGCACAAGGGCGCCGGAACCGGCGCGTTCGAATACGATCCCGCGACCGATGCTTGGCGTGTGCTGGCGCCGATGAAGGCGCCGCGGGCGTCGGTCGGCGCCGCGACGGTCGACGGCAAGATTCATGTGATTGGCGGGCGCGGTCTCGACGGCGTCGTTGTCACGACACACGAAGTCTATGATCCGAAGTCCGGCCACTGGAGCGAGGCGGCGTCCTTGCCGACTGCGCGCGATCACATGGTCATTATCGCCGTCGATGGAAAGATTCACGCTATCGGCGGACGCTTCAAGGGCCCGGTCGACCGCACTGGGCTTCATGAGGTGTACGATCCCGCGACCGACAAATGGACGTCGGCGGCGCCGCTGCCGACTCCGCGCAGCGGTCTCGCCGGCGCGTACTATCACGGATTGATCCTCGTCCTCGGCGGCGAGTTGCCTCCTGATCACACGTTCCCCGACAACGAGGGCTATGATCCCAAGACCGACCGTTGGACCACTCTCGCGCCGATGCCGCATGGACGGCACGGCTTTGGCGGCGCAGCAATCGGCGATAACGCCTACTTCGTCGGCGGCTCGCTGTCGCCCGGCGGCGGCGGCACGACTGATCAGCTCATCATGTTTCATCTGCCGTAGCGTGCGCATCGCTTGCCATGATCCGATCCAGCCAAATCGCACCGGAGTTTCTTGATCATGATCTCCTTGCGAAGCCGGTGCGCGCTTTTCGGAATCATTCTCGAGGCGGGTTGAACCGGCGAGCGAAGCGTCTATTGTGAGCCCGCCGCGCTCGTAGCTCAGCTGGATAGAGCATCAGACTTCGAATCTGAGGGTCGGGAGTTCGAATCTCTCCGAGCGCGCCAGCACTTGGCGCTCCCTGTTGGAATCTTGTTGGGGATGGTTGTTGAAAATCCGTTTCCGCGATTCGTTTGCGGTCGGTTCGTGACCGGTTGCCATCAGCTTGGATCGGGTTTTGTGCGGTTCGCGACGCGGACGCTCGGTCGGCATGCCTTCGCCTCGCGCAGGAGCCACGAAGTGGGCAACTGTCGGCAGCCGTTGGAGGGGATGCGCAATGTGCTATAATGATAGGTATGAGTAAATTACTGGAAGAAGCCATCAAGAAGGTGCGCGAGCTGCCCGAGGCCGAGCAGGATGCGGCCGCCGAGATGCTGCTAGCCGTTGCCTCAAAACGATATGAACCTGTCAAGCTTGACGATGAGACGCGCGCGGCCGTGCGGGAGGGGAGAGAGCAGGCTCGACGCGGCGACTTCGCAAGTGAGCAAGACATGGCTGCGTTCTATCAGCGGCACGGCGTGAAGCCTCGGGGCGCATGAAGGTTCGCCATACGCTTCGGGCGCAGGCGGACCTCGATTTGATTTTCACCTACCTCGACGAACGTGCGCCAATGGCGGCGCGTGCGGTCAAGGCATTGCTAGAGCGGCGTATCGCCAGCCTTGCAGATTTTCCTTTGGCCGCGCCGCGCACCGATGAGCCAGGCGTGCGTGAACTCACTATTCTCCGCTATCCCTACAAGGTTTATTACGAGGTTGCGGACGAGGAGGTGTGGATCCTTCATATCCGGCATACGGCGCGGCGGCCATGGGAGGAGGAGTAGGTGCCGAAATTCACCTCACAGATTTTGGGTGGTGGCCGGTAAAGTCGTGGCCTGATTGGGCGGCGAATGAGCGTTTGTTTTTGAACTGCGGAACGCCACCCGGCGCGCCTCCAACTCGCGCCGGTCATCGTCAGTTTGACTGCCGAGGCTCGACCACACATGGTCAGAAAATCCGTTTTAGTGGCCCATCGCCCCAAGGTGGAGGATCGGCGTCCTAAGTGTTTCTGTCTACGACCGAAAAGCAGGGATGCCACGCGGCGGGCAGCGGGCGGCGTTGATCCAGGTCAAACTATTGACGAGCAAGCCATGACAGCATCGCGATCGTTCGAGCAGGAGATCATCATGCTGCGTAGCAGCATTATCGCGATTAGGGCTTTGTTGCCAGGCATAGTAATCTGGCCGCTCATCATGTAGCGACGTCGTGTCAAAGTCACCTCGCAAGCCCGTTCAACCCAGCAGCAAGAGGATGATGGATAATGAGACTGAGATTGATAGGTCTGACAGTTGCGATGTTAATTCTTCCGGCTGCGGCGAATGCGCAAATAACAGTCCAAATGGCCAACATTCGTTGCGACCAATATTTGGCTATGCCGCCATCAAACTCGGCAAAGTTTTCCGCCTGGATGAGCGGCTGGTTCAGTTACCAGACCAGGACACCCTGGGTGGATTTATTGGCATACCGGCAAAACATCGCAAACGTGAAAGCTTGGTGCCAAAAATATCCGAATGAAAAAGTCATGTCTGGCTTGAAGGAAGCGACAGGCACAAAGTGATCCCAGGACAACGGAGAACGATCATGAGAAGCAATGTTTTTATTGTCGCCCTGACTTTGTTAGGCGCAGCCTCACTGCCCGCCGCGGCTCAAGTCAAAATGGATATGAACAAGATCACTTGCAAAGATTTCCTCGGATACAATTCGGAGGACCGAACATTCGTGCAATATTGGATGAGTGGCTACTACAACGCGGCTGCGAACAGTGATATTCTGGACTTCAACCGCCTGCAAAGTAATTCCGCGAAGGTTATGGCCTATTGCAAGAAAAACAAGTCCAGCACGTTACCGACCGCAATCCAGAAAAGCACCAGCTAAAAGTTTTTTGGGAAATTTCGTCACTACTCGTCTGCTGCCGCACGGGAAGACCGCTAGTGGAGCGGATTTGACATTCGCTACCCACCCAGCCGCAGCCTCCGGTAGCGAATGTCAAATCCAAAAGCTCCACTGGCATCTATATTTGCCAGTGGTCCTTTGATTCTAACATTCGCATGAGAGCGTGCCGAATGCGGATGCGAATGTTAGAATCGGCCACTAGAATTATAAGCGTTGGGACCGTCGATCGGCCATCGGTGACGGCCCAGATCGCCAATTTTTCAAATGGGGAGGATCGAGCCATGAGAATCAAGTCGGCAGTTCTGTTGGCAATATTAACCGGTTTTGTAATGGCCGGGTCCGCGCGCGCTCAGGATTTGGGGCCGCAGATCGAGAAGCTCACTGATGGGGTCTACGTCTACGTCGGTAAAAATTTCAACTCCAACTGCGGTATTATTCTCACCCAAGACGGGGTCGTCCTGATCGACAGCGGGCATAACCCGACGGACTCACGCGCAGTTTTGGAGGCCGTCAAGAAGCTCACCCCGATGCCGGTCCGCTTCCTCATCGATACCGAGCCGCATGCCGACCACACGACCGGCCATTTCGTCTTCTCTCCGCCCGCCGTCATCATCGCGGCAGAAGGGGCGGGCGAGTTGATGCGCGGAGCCCGCCGCAACGCTCCCGATCGCACCGAAAAGCTCGCGGCGACGTCGCCCGAAATGAAAGCCGCACTCGAGGGCTACAGGTTCATTACGCCGCAAATCGAATACCACGACAAGATGACGCTCTACGTCGGAGAACGCACCTTCAATCTGATGTACCTGAAAGGCGTTCACAGCGAAGCCGACACCGCGATCTGGCTGCCCAAGGAGCGCGTTCTGTTTTCGGCGTCGGCGTTCGTAAACCAGCAGATCAATATCTTTCGTCCCTTTGTGACCATTCCCGATATCTTGGCAGCTGGGAAAATGTTGAAGGCGTTGAACCCCGAACACGTGGTTCCGGGGCACGGCAAGCCCGGCACAGTGAAGATTTTTGAGGACGGCGAGCAATACTACGCTTTGCTCGTCAATCGGGTTGGCGCGATGGTGAAAGCGGGTAAATCGCTCGACGAGATCAAGAAGGATCTGAAAATGCCCGAATACGCCAGCTGGGCCAGTCAAGATCGCATGCCGACCAATGTCGATGCGGCATACAGGATGATTGCCGCGAAATAGCCGATGAGGACATGAGCCGCGGCGGAGCAGGGGAGCGGTCGCAGGTCCTTCGTACGCGAGCTGTTCAGGCGTGGCGTCGGCGTCGGGAAGCAGGTCGCCGATTAGTGTTTCGACGTGATCAACGCGGCAGTGGAATTGAGTGCGACATTCACGCCGATCTCGCCGCCATAGTAGACGACGTTGGTCTGACCCATCTGGCCGGTAAAGCTCGCGAACGCTGTCATGCCACGGCCGATGGCAGCCGTGGCGCCGACCGTGCCAGTCGCCCAGTCCCGGCCGAGGATAACGGCGGGCATCGAATAACTCGGCGCCGCGACGGTCGTCAGCGACGCCGTCACTGAGCGATCGAGCGAAGCGAACTCGTGATTCCACACCAGCTTGGCAAAGGGCTGCCAAAAGCCGAGATCAAGGCTCGCCTGGTAACCGAGTTCGGAGACCGCTGAATCGCGCGTCTGATCCGCGAATGACAGCGCCGTGAAGCCGCCGCTCGCAGCATACGCGTCAGTTTCGGTGAAGCCGTCCACGCGAACACGCTGCAGGACGATGCCGGCCACAGGACCATGCGTAAGAAAGAGCACGCCGGCGGGTGGAGCCTTCATCGCGAGCGGGGACGCGGCGGTCCGATTGCCAATCGGCACCAAGAAGTCATAACCAATCTCGGCGGCAAGCGATCCATTGGTGCCGCTTGTACTGCCATTATTCGATTGCAGGGTGATGCCAATCGGCACGATGCGGTTTACGTCGTCGCGCAATCCACCATAGCTGCCGACCAGACTGAACCAAAGTGGTTTGCCCGCATAGGCGGCGTATCCGCTGATCGCGTATTCGTTCTGCCGATAGCTTCCGCCAAGGGTGAAACTCTGCGTCGTGGTGCCGACCGAAACGGCGGTGCCGACAAGCCAATCCGGGGCGAACATGAAGTCGGTCCCGGCCGTCACCATGCCGGGGGTCCCTGGATCAGTGGGAAAGCCGTTGTAGCTATTTTCCATTTTCAGTGAGGAGAGATCACCGCTGATCCAGGCATTGAAGCTCCCAACTTTGCGCTGGCGAGCAGAAATCGAAATTTGTTCGAAGATCGAGTCGATGACGGTGGTTCGTGTTTTCACCGGCGCTTCGGCCAAATATGAAATCTCGCTCGGCGCAACAACCAAACTGTATTCGTAGTCGGCGAGAACCTTCTGTCCCGCCGTCGTCAAATGCTGGTCATCGGCGAAGAGATAGATCTGCTCGGCATTTGGCGACACCAGAGTTGACGGTGCCGCCGGATTTGTCGAGCACAGCAATGCCCAAGCCGAGCCGACTCCGGCAGGCTGGGTGCATGCAACGTGGTTGGTGTCAATGAACTGGAAGCCGAAAGAGGCGGGATTGGCCGCAATGGCAAGTCTTACGGCATTGTAGTCAGCCGGGATGAAACCAACACCCGCGGCCGCCAAATCCGACCAAAGCGTCTGGCTATAGGTGAGCCTTGCCTGGCGCTCGGTGGCGTTGCCCGTTCCGCCGCCGGCCGGAAACGAAAAAGGAAGATCGGGCACGATGAAGTAACGTGCGCCGGCAGCCTGCAAGCTTGCGACAGCATTCGCGAGGCTAGTCGCCGCCGAGGTCAGGTAAGCGGTAGGATTGGACGGGAACGGTGCCGTTCCGGTATCGCCAAGTGCATACGAGACGTCGTTGCCTCCCGAGCTGATCAGATAGATCGCATTGGCATTGGCATGTCCGCCTGTCGCTGCGAGATAGTTCGCGATCTGCGTAACGGTCGGCGTCGCCGCAGTGAAGCCGCCGGTTGCGATTGAGTTGATCGTGACATCCTTGGCGCCCGACGTGGCGTAGTTCGAGCCCCCCTGATCCGCCGGTATTGCCGGCAATCCAAACAAAGCTGCAAGCGCCTCGGAACTCATCAGACCCGGGCTGGTTGTCGGCTTTCCCCGCTCCAGCAGCGACCGCACTCGGCCACAGCGAATTGTATGTTCCTCCGCCTCCCGGCGAAGAAAGAATGCGATAGGAGCCGCTGTCGATCGTACTGTCGCCAAACCCGACGAATTGATTGAAAGATTGACTCGCCGCAGGGGTGCTCGCGACCACAAGCAAAGTCGTCAGGATCGCGCGTCAGGCTCCTTCCAGACCTCATGGCTTACGGCGCTCCTCGCCAGTATGCCGTTATTTGTTCTTGTCAATCATACACCGCACATTTGCGATTTACTGTTGCGGTTCGGTCACATTCAGACAATTTCCCGGCTCGCGAAAGCGCCCTGCGGATGCGGATGCGGCTGTCGCGGGCGACGGCTCATCTCCAAGCGCACCCGCACGCCGCGCAAACTCGATGTCTCGGCGCGATCCGGTGCCGGGTTTTATCTTGTCGCGCCTTTCTGTTCCGGCGAACACGGCTGGAACTTGATCGATACCCGAAGTCCGACCGGCCAATTCGCTTTGGCGTCGGAGAGCGTGAGCATGACGGTGCGGACCTCGCCTTCGTCCTTCCCACCCTGAGCGCCATTCGATTTTTCCCGCTGGATCATGGTGTCGCTCATATTTTCCAAGACGGCGTCTCTTTGCGCGCCCGTAAAGTTCGGCGCGGTCACCACGGCGTGCTGGCCGGTGCATATCTTGCCTACATCGCGCTCGTCGACCTCGGCGCGAATGCCGCGTTTGTCGCTGTCGATCATTGTCAGCAGCGGTTGCGGGACGGCCGCGCTGATGAACTGACCAAGCGTCACATGCGTGTTGAGTACAGCACCACTCGCCGGCGCCCGCACGGTGCAGCGGTCGAGGCGGGCAGTGGCTTCATCAACGCGCGCTCTTGCTGCGTCGCGGAGGAATTTCGCCTCGGAAATATCCTCCGGCCTTGATCCGGCTTTGAGCAAAGTCAGCTTGGCGCGGGCCTCCTCGAGTTCCGCCGCTGCCACCTTCGCGTCCCGTTGAGCCTTGTCGACTTGCGCTTTGCTGATTGTCGTTTCGTCAGGCGATGCGATTCTTTGCAATGCGGCTGATGCCTCATCGGCCCGGGCCTGCGCCAATGCGAGATTGGCATTGGCGATCGCTATTTTCTCGGAGCGTGGGCCGTGCTCAATGCGCGCCAATGCTGCGCCGAGCGCTTCGAGGTTCGATTTTCTGGCATCCACGTCCTTTTCGACATCGGTACATTCGATGCGAACGAGCGGCTGACCTTTCTCGATATTCATTCCCTCGTGCACCAACAGTTCGGCGATAACACCGCTCGCGGCGGTGCCAATCTGCATGACATTTCCGGTCCGCACCACGCGCCCTTGCGCCGTGATGGCTCCGCCGGTCTGCGCCGTCCCCTCAGCATTGGCGCCGAACCAGAGCGCGGCAGACAACAGCAGTAATGGCAGGAAGGTCGAGCGATTTCGTCGCATGGAGCCTAATGTCTCGCTTTCAAGTCGATGCCGCAACGGACCATCGGGCGCTCGCCGATCGGTGCAGGACGCGCTGGAGGGTTAGCAAACACATCATTGCATATTTTGTGACGGACGGCACGGGTCGCGCCGGGCCAATTGCAATACTCGGATGCATCGACTAACGTTTGGGCTCGCTTTTTGTGCGAACCCACCACAGATTATTGTCGAGGAAGGGCCGGACTTTGCCGCTTTCGAATCCGCGAAGGCTGGTTGTCCTGATGGCATTCCTGGCGGCATTGGTGCTCGTCGGCTTTGCGTCCTATGCGGCGCTTGTCGATTTGCGGTCGGGTTCGACTGCGGCCGCCGAATCGCGAGCCGAGGATCAGTCGAACCAGCGCGATAAGGTTGCGGCGCTCGGTCGGATCGAGCCGTACAGCGAGATCATCAATCTGGGCGCCGGCACTTCGCCGGACAGGCTCGAGTCTCTTTTCGTCCAGCGCGGTGATCTCGTGAAAAAAGATGAGGTGCTGGGTTATCTCGGCGGCTACGCGGAGCAAAAGGCGCAGCGCGACATGATCAGCGCGCAGCTTGATGAAGCGCGGTCGCGGCTCAAAGCCGAGGTTGAACTCGATCGTGCCCGCATAAAGGCTGCCGAGGTACATCAGCAACAGGTTCTCGAGGTGATGCCGCAGCGCATCGCGGCTCAGGAAGCGACGATCGCGAGCCTTGACGCCAAGCTCAACAATGACCAGGAGGTTCTGGACTCACAACAGCAATTGTTGGCGCATGGCACCGGCACCCGACGGCAGACCGACGACCAGAACAGTCTGGTCCTGCAGGATCAGGCCAATGTGCAGTCGGCGCGCGCCCGCTTATCGGAGCTCAAACGGCAGTTCGAAGTCGATAAGATCGATGCGGACGTGCAGATCCAGACGGCACGTGCAACGCTCGAGCGAAATCAGGCCGAAATTCCGATCGCCTCCCTTGAGCGGCAGATCGCGCTTGCCGAAGCGCGCGCCAAACGCATGACGGTTTACGCTCCGATCGACGGCCGCATTCTCAACATCCTGGTCAAGCCGGGCGAGGACGTCGGGTCCGGCCCTATTCTGGCGATGGGCGACACCAGCCGGATGCGCGCCGTGGCGGAAATTTATGAGACCGACATCTCGCGCGTGCGCGTTGGCCAGACCGCAGCATCAGTAGTCGGGCACTGCCCAAGGCGATCAGCGGCAAGGTCGCCCGCATCGGTGACATGATCTTCAAGAACGATGTACTCAACGTCGATCCGGCCGCGCGGGCTGATGCGCGCGTTGTTCAGGTCTGGATCGATCTCGATGGCGCAGCATCCACAGAGCGATTGACGAATCTCACCGTCGACGTACTCATCGATGCAACGAAGCCCGACGCGGCTGTCGCAGGCTCAGCCGAGCGCGCTTCAAGGTAAGCTCGCGATCCAGGTGCACCCCAGGATCAGCGAACTCACGGCACTTAAGTAGAACGTTCGCCGCAGACTCGCCGGCGATCGCATAACGAGCCAATCCGCGATCATCAGCGCCAGGAGCAAAGCGCCTGCGGCCAAGCCGGGGATCAAAATAGTGCGGCGGACATTGATGACGTGCAGCGACAACGCCATGAACACGATCGCGGAGCCGAGCAGCAGCCACAACACGACGATCGCGCGGTTACGACCGAGCCGATGGGTAAGGCCCTTGAGTCCGGCTTCGAGGTCCCGATCGAGATCGGGAAGA
Source organism: uncultured Alphaproteobacteria bacterium (assembly GCA_963759705.1). Classification (GTDB taxonomy): domain Bacteria; phylum Pseudomonadota; class Alphaproteobacteria; order Rhizobiales; family Xanthobacteraceae; genus BOG-931. The sequence goes on along the minus strand of CAVXAK010000013.1, from coordinate 1,030,269 downwards.
GTGTTGGCGACGTTGAGCCCGACCGACAATAACGCGCCGATCGGATAGGAAAGCAGCAACGCGGGCGTGAACCGGCCGGCCGCGATGAAGCTCCATACGGGGAGCGATGGGAAAAAGACCACGAATGGAAGCCAGCTCAGCGCAGTCCGCTTTGCCCAAAAATTGTATCCGACACCCGCCAGCCACAGAACGACGGCCATGCCGGACGCCGCCAGGTTGAAATAGGCCGACGCCGCAAAACCCAATAGGGCAGTGAAAACCCAAAGATAAAGCGCGAGCGTCTTGGGTACGTCACCCGAGACCAGAGGCTTCTCATCGCGCCGCGCCAGCCTGTCCAGCGGCTCGTCAACGTAGTCGTTCATGCAGCCAATCGAATATTGAATCAGCAATACCGATGTAAACATGACCACGGTGTCAGCGGTGACTTGCATATTCTTTCGTGCCATCATAAAAAACGTGGCACTGGCAATTGCTGTCATAACAGTCGGCACTGGATGACCGAGAAAAAATACCCCGCGCAATAACCTCGAAGATGTCATAATTTTGTTTCGGCCTTCATCGTTGCGACATCCTTCATCACAGGCTCCAAGATAGTCTTACCCGCGCGAAGCTGCACCACCACGATGTCACCCAATCGCGTCGAGATGGGCGTAGCCCCGCGGCCAAAGGGCAACGCATGAGCCACACTTCCATACGGCGAAAATGCCCGTGATTTCATATTGTTGCGGCAACTAATACGAGCGCGACACAACTTTTTGCTGGTGCGCATATGCTGGTCGGCCCGGATCATGCATATTAGCGTAGCCGGCTACGAGCCTGGACACGGATCACGTAATGACCGCTGCCTATATCAATCGCATCGGCACTGCCGTTCCGCCGTTCGACGTTCATGACACATTTTCCGAATTTGCAAATTCGCTTCTAAGCCACAAGTCGGCAAGGCAGCTTTTTCACAGGATGGCGACGCGGGCCCAAATTGATCATCGCTATTCGTTTCTAACTCCCGCGACCTGTTTCGACGTCGGCGGATTTTATCAGCGCGGGCAGTTTCCCGACACGGCGGCGCGTATGCGTTTTTTCGAACAGAACGCGCCGACACTGGCCTCGCTGGCTTTGTCGGACATCGGTGTTTCCGCCTTCAAGGACGAGATAACCCATCTGGTCGTTGCCTGCTGCACCGGCTTCTATGCGCCGGGCCTTGACATTGAAATTGTCAACCGCTTTGGCCTGAAAACGGAGGTCGAGCGCACGCTCATCGGCTTCATGGGTTGCTACGCCGGCATCAGCGCGCTCAAGCTGGCCAAGCACATCGTCCGATCGGAACCACATGCGAAAGTGCTGGTCGTGAATATCGAACTTTGCACAATTCATCTCCAGGAAATCGACGATCTTGAGCAGATGCTTTGCTTTCTGATTTGGGGCGATGGCTGCTCAGCGAGTCTGGTCTCGGCCGAACCTGAGGGATTGGAATTGCGCAGCTTTCACTCGACGATGATTGGAGGCAGCGCCGACCAGATGGCGTGGCGCATCGGTCGCGCCGGCTTTGACATGATTTTGTCGGGAAAGGTCGCGCAGACACTGGGGCGAGCGCTGCCCGGCAAGGTCTGCTCGCTTATTGGCGGACGATCGGTCCAGGAAATCGCGTTGTGGGCCGTGCATCCCGGTGGGCGTTCGATCCTGGATGCGGTCTGTAATGCCGTCCATTTGCACGAAGAGGCCCTCAGCTACTCGCGCGAGGTCCTGCGGCGTTTCGGAAACATGTCCTCGGCGACCATATCGTTTGTGTTAAAGGCGATGCTCGAGCGAAAATCGAAAGGCGTTGGCTGTGCGATGGCGTTTGGGCCAGGCCTGACTGCGGAAAGCATGGTCTTCGAGGCGGCAGGCTAATGCGGCGGATTTGAAGTTCCTACGGTCCGGCAGAAGCTCGCCTGGGAACTCCAAATCCAATGCCGCACGGACGTCGGACGGGTGTGTTCCTTTGATTTCGAAGATTCGATGAGAGTTTGCCGCAAGCGTCGCGAACTTCGGAATCGAGGCGCTCGACATTTGAGCCAAGCCACGCGTCGCATTCGCGGACTTCTATCGCGCCCGACGACCCATTCCTGGTCGCGCCAAATGGGGGTGCGCGCAAACGAGGTCGAAGTGTGACCAGTCTTGTGGCATGGCGGATTTTGATGTTCGACAAGGGCCGCAACGCGCTGGCGACGGGCGGCATCTTTATCGCGATCGTGATGATCTTCCTGCAGCTTGGATTTTATTATTCCGTGCCGATGGCCGGCATGCTGGTCTATGACCATTTACGATTCGATATTCTGCTGACATCGAGCGACTATGTATTTCAGGAACAGTCCTACGATTTTCCGCGGCAGCGTCTCAAACAGGCGTTGTCGATCGCCGGCGTTGCGACGGCTTCGCCGTTCTATCAAGGCGAGACGCAGTGGCTGAACCCGGAAATGGGCGTGCGACGCAACGTCTACGTGATGGGTTACAAGCTCGCCGACGACAGCTTTAGGGTAGGGGACGTCGAGCGGCAGCTTCCCGTTTTGCAGCGCCGAGATACCGTTTTGGTCGATACGCAGACCCTGCCGATTTATGGCCCGCTGGAGCCGGGGCGCCGTGTTGAGATCGGCGACCGCACTGTCGAAATCGGTGGGCGATACGTGCTAGGGACCGGATTTCTCGGCCTCGGCGCTGTCGTCACGAGCGATCTCAATTTCATTCGCATTTTTCCCGACCAATCGCTGGATGACGTCAATCTCGGCCTGCTCACGCTCAAGCCGGGAAGCGATCCCGACAAGGTTGCAGCGGACCTGCGCGCTCTCTTGCCCGCCGACACCCAGGTCTTCACGCGAGCCGAAATCGACGCCTATGAACAGGCCTTTTGGAGGATGCGAACCTCGACAGGACTGGTCTTCGGATTCGGCGTCATCGTGTCGATCGTGGTCGGCATGGTCATCCTCTATCAGGCGCTCACCACGCAAGTCACCCGCCAGTTGCCGCAATACGCAACCTTGAAAGCGATGGGATACACCGACGGCTATCTGCAGCAGATCGTTGTCGCGGTCGCGCTGATGACCGCTTGCATTCCATTCCTGCCGGCCTGGGGGGCGGCTATCATGGCGTACGACAAGGTCCGGATGATGGCCCGGCTGCCGATAGAGATGACGGGCACGCGCGTCGTTATCGTCCTTGTCATTACGGTCGTTATGTCGGCCGCTACCGCTCTGATCGCCGTGCGTAAAGTTCACCGTGCTGATCCAGCGGACCTTTTTTAAGCCTGATCGAGACCCGGCCCATGGCGCTTCACGAAACATTAGGCAGGTTCCGGTCGATCGGCGGCGCGACGATCCTTACGTCGGTACCTCTTGTCTGGCGAAATCTTCTCTCCGACCGTGCTCGGCTCGCACGCTCGAGCGCCGGCATTGCTTTTGCCGTATTGCTGATGATGTCGGAACTCGGCTTTCGCGATGCCTATGTCGACAGCATGCTCCTCGCCATCGATAAAATCGACGGCGACATCATGCTGACAAGTTCGCAGAAGTACGAGTTTGACAGAGACGCCCCTTTTTCGCGGCGGCAGCTTTATGAGGCTCGGGGCGTGCCGGGTGTAGCAACAATCCGCCCGCTCTACATGGAGCGGGCCGCCTCGATCTGGAAAAATCCGCAAAACCATAAGCTCTTTGAAGTGATGGCGTTTGCCTTTGATCCTGATCAGCCCGTATTCCTCATCCCCGAAGTCGCGGCCAATCTTGCAGCCCTTCGCCAGCCGAACACTCTGATGATGGATAGCCATTCGCGCCGCGATCTTGGTGAAGCCGAGACGGGGACTGAGACCGAGTTCTCGCGTCAGCATGTAAAGGTGATTGGCACGTTCTGGCTCGGCCCCAACTTCTTCAGTTTCGGCAATGTCATCATGAGCGACCGGAATTTTTTCAAGCTGCTGGGGGGCAGCGGCTCCGGTCGGCGCGACCTTCCCGACGTTGAAGTCGGCGTGGTCAAGGTTCGGCCCGGGTTCGCGGTATCAAAGGTGCAACAGGCGTTGCGAGCGGCTATGCCGGCCAGCGTGAAGGTGCTGACCAAAAGGCAATTGATCGAACAGGAAACCGAATTGCAGAAGAAGCTTTCGCCGGTTGGGCCAGTCTTCGCAGCCGGCACGCTGGTTGGCTTCGCCGTCGGTATCATGATCACATATCAGATCCTCTTTTCCGAGCTTTCCGACCTGCTTCCTCAATATGCCACGCTAAAGGCGATGGGCTATCGCAGCACCTATCTGGTCAAACTTGTCCTGCAGCAGGCAATGTTTTATGCGCTTTTCGGATATGTCCCGGCCTGGATTTTGTGCGCCATGCTGTTCGCGCTCATTGGCAAATTTGTGCCGGTTCCCATTCATATGACCTGGGGGCTGACTGCGACGACGCTGGTTCTGACGGTCGCCATGTGCGCCATTGCCGCGCTGATCGCTATCCGCCGCGTCATTTCGACCGACCCGGCCGAGGTCTTCTAATGTCCGCTGTCCCCGCACCCACCAGTACCTCGACCGACCGTCCGTGTCGATCGGGTCAATCACTATTACGGAGAAGGAGACGTCCGAAACCAGGTTCTGTTCGACAACTGCATTGATATTGGCGCCGGGCAGCTCGTCGTCATCACGGGCCCATCGGGCTCCGGCAAGACCACTCTGCTCAGTCTCATCGGCGCCTTACGGTCGGTTCAAGAGGGTGAAATCCATGTGCTCGATCGCAACCTGACCGGCTTGCCGCACACGGAGCTCGTCGTGATGCGGCGAAACATCGGATTCATTTTTCAGGCGCACAATCTGTTCGAACTCATTGTCCGCTTACGAAAATGTGAAGATGGCGATGCAACTGGGCAGCTGCCAGCCAAGCGATATGCACGCGCGGGGCATTGCGATCCTCGATCGTCTCGGTTTGGCGCATCGCGTCGACTACAAGCCGCGCGAACTCTCGGGCGGCCAACGGCAAAGAGTGGCGGTGGCGCGCGCCCTGGTAAATCAGCCGAAGCTGATCCTGGCCGATGAACCGACGGCTGCCCTCGATAAGGAGGCAAGCACTGCCGTCGTCAATCTGCTGAAGGAGCTTACCATCGAGCAGGCCTGCACCATCATGATGGTTACGCACGACAATCGCATCCTCGAGCTTGCCGACCGCATCGTGAATGTCGTGGACGGCAGAATCATATCGGACGTCGTGTTGAATGATGCCGTTTTCATCTGCGAACTGTTGCGCAGCGTGGACCTCTTCAAACACCTTACGCCGGCGGAGATTACGAACACCGGCGAAAAGATGAAGCGGCGCTATTTTGCCAAGAACGAAGTCGTCATCCGCGAGGGCGAAGCCGGCGATCAGTTCTACTTGCTCAGTCAAGGTTCGATCAACGTCTTTCGACGCGGTGATGACGGCGAGGACAAGCTCCTCGAGACTCTCGGCGTTGGACGGTACTTCGGCGAGCGTGCGCTCATCGTCGATGAGCCGCGCAACGCGACCTGCGTCGCCGCGACGGACGTCGAGGCTTTTGCGCTCGGCAAGACGGATTTCAGACAAGCGCTGGAGAAAAGCCCGAGCTTCCGTGATCAGGTTCAGTCGATCTATTTTCAGCGCCAATAGGCGGCGCGGAGACCCTTCATGGCCAAAATTTCCGAATTGCTTTACGGGGTCGCGACATCGCTGCTGTTCGCGATAACATCACTCTACGCCATCGGGTTCATCGCCAATCTCGTGGTGCCGAAATCGATCGATAGCGGCCCCGTCGGACCATGGCCATCCGCTGCGCTCGTTAACGTCGTCTTGATGATGCTTTTCGCCGTTCAGCACAGCGTCATGGCGCGACGGGGATTTAAGCGCTGGTGGACACGCGTGATTCCAAATGCGATCGAACGCTTTACTTACGTATTGTCCACTTGCCTCATATTGGCGCTGCTGTTCTGGCTGTGGCAGCCCATCCCAAGTCCGGTCTGGCGCACCGAACAGCCGGCCATGCGACTCGTTCTGCATGGATTATTTTGGATGGGATGGCTTGTGGTCTTGATCGCGGCGTTGCGCACCAATCAGCGGGAGATGCTGGGATTCCAGCAGGCCCTTGATGCCGTCGAAGGCCAACCGACGCAGCCGCTCACTCTGACGATCTCAGGTCTCTATCGCTTCGTGAGGCACCCAATCTATGCCGGTACCCTGATCGCTTTTTGGGCGACGCCCGATATGACTGCCGGCCATTTGCTTTTCTCGGCTCTGGCGACCGCGTATGTGGTTTTTGGCGCCGTCCTCGAGGAGCGCGATCTGGTGCGAACGTTTGGCGATCGCTACCGGGAGTACCAGCGAAACGTGCCGATGCTGTTGCCGTTTCCGAAGTAGACGGCGGCGTTGTCACGCTGAAATCGCGACAACGGGCGAGATTGGACTTGTCGCTAACGCCCGATCGTTCCTATAAAGCTCGACGGCGTCCGCAGCACCGGCGCCGAACCGCTCGCAACAAGGGGCCGATCAAGAGCCGTGCGGCCATTGTTCGTTCCGCCCCGTCCGCCAGTTCCCGACCACGACCTCTCGTGGGTCCAGGCCTTCTTCGCCCTGCGTGGCAATGTGCTGCGCCTGTGGCCGCGACCGGCTTACGAGGAGGAGGTCTTGACCGGACGTTTGTTCGGGCTCCACCACTTCCTGTTCAACGCCCCCGACGCCATTCATCGGGTGCTGGTCGAGAATATCGATAATTATCGCCGGCCACCGGCGACCATTCGAGTTCCTGCGGCCGATCGTCGGAGACGGCCTGCTCCTCAGCGAAGGCGACGAATGGAAAAACCAGCGGCGCACCGTCGCCCCCGCGTTCACAAATCGCGTCATTCCGGTCCTGGCCCGACATATCGCGAGCGCGGCAAACGACGCCTTGGAGCAACTCGCCACATGCGAAGGCCATACGGTCGACATGCTCGCCGCGATGCAGACCCTGGCACTCGAGATCGCCGCCCGCTCGATGTTCTCGCTCGACATGGGTGGCCATGGGCCGGCCATGCGGGCACTCATCGCTCGGTACCGGCCGCGTCTCGGGCAGTTGAGTATGTTCGACATTATTCTGCCCCGCACGATCCCGACTTTTCGTGATTTGGCCCGCATGGAATTCCGAACCGGCTGGATCGAGTTGATGGATGCCATCATCGCTCGAGCGCATTGAAGTGCCGCCGACCGCCGCGCCGCGTGATCTATTCGACCTGCTGGCGGCGGCGAGAGATCCCGAAACCGGCGCCGCGTTTTCTCGTGTACAGCTGCGCGACCAGGTCGCCACATTAATGATCGCCGGCCACGAAACGACGGCGCTGGCATTGTTCTGGTCACTCTACCTCCTTGCCGCCGTGCCCGACGCTCAAGCGCAAGTCGCCGAAGAGGCGCGCGACATCGATTTCACACCCGAAGTTGCCGGCGAGGCGTTGCAGAAGCTTCCGTTCACCCGAGCCGTGGTGAATGAGGCGCTGCGGCTTTATCCGCCAGCCTTCATGATCGCGCGTGAGGCCGTCGCGGCGGACTGCTGCGGCGCGACTGAGGTTCCTGCGGGGGCACTGATTATGATTTCACCATGGGTCCTGCATCGTCACGTCCGCCGTTGGGATCACCCCGACGCGTTTGACCCGACGCGATTCCTGAGTTCCGAGCCGCCGCCACGCTTCGCCTTCATGCCGTTCGGCGCCGGACCGCGCGTCTGCGTCGGCGCGCAATTCGGCCTCGCCGAGACGATTCTGATATTGGCGATGATCGCGCAGAATTTCGAACTCACGATCGCCGGTACGCAGCCGGTCATGCCGGCCGCGACCGTCAGCATGCAGCCAAACTATCCGGTGCCGTTCCGGCTGCGAGCGCGGACGTCGTCTCTTCCGGGTTCCTCCTGCGCGGACGATGGTCGCAATCAAGCCTTGTGACGCGCACCGCCAAATTGTGCATTGCTCTTGACCAATCGCTGCCGTTACGTTGCCATGCGGCACGAGACGAGCGGCGAAGGCATACTATCTTACCATCAAAAAGGGGCCGTCCGATTTCTGCACGATTGCAGCGATCGGGCGACAGGGTTGGTTTGAAAGTCCATTTGTTGCTTGCATCGCGAAAACGGATTGCGGGCGTCGTCGCGCCTATGCTGTGGCTTGCGGCTTCCGTCGGTCCGATTCACGCGCAGGCGATATCGGAATTTTCGACCGACGTGGATCCGCTGTTCCAGCGCCTCGTCAAGCTCCCGTCAGACCTCGACAATACGATGAAATATGCCGTCGGTGCGACGCAAAGCGGAGATATCGAATTTGCCATCAGCACCTATGAGCAGCTTGTCTTCTATAACCCGAAACTCTCCCGTACGCGGTTCGAACTTGGTCTGCTCTATTATCGGCTCGGCTCGTATGAGATGGCGCGGGGGTATTTTGAATTGGCGCTGGCCAGGCGCGACATAACCCCGGAGATGCAGCAACGCGCCGAAGAATTCATCGCTGCCATCAACAAGAAGCTGCTGCCGGATCAGTTCACCGGTTTTGCGCAAACGGGCTTCCGCTATCAGACCAACGCAAGCGCCGGGCCCGGCCAGCAGGCTCTGCTGGCGTCAGGCCAGACATTCGACAGCCGCTTTCTCGCCCGGCCGGACTGGAATTGGTTCGGATCTGTCGGTGTCAATTACACCCATGATTTTGAAAATCAGCGCGGCGATACCTTCGAAGCATCAGTCCTCGGCTATGATGCGCAGCAATTCGTCGTTCATCAATTCGACGTCGGTCTCCTCGAACTGCGCGCGGGCCCTCGTTTCGGCATCGACGGAGACAATCCTTTCGGGGTGTCGTTGAAACCTTACGTGGTTGCTACCGGCGCGTTGCTTGCTGACTTGCCGTACACCGGCGGCATCGGCGGCGGCGCGACGATGCATGTCAATCTGGGTCATGTGGCGTTCGATCCATTTGTAGAGGTCGTTCAGCAAGGCTACCGCAATTCCGACCTCTATCCGCTCGCCAGCCAGTTGGACGGCACGCAATCGATTTATGCGCTGCAGGCGGCCGGGCCGATCTATGCCGGTCTGACATGGCAAGCCCGTCTCGCCTACGCGAATGCCAACGACGTATTCGAACCGTACAGCTACAATCGCTACTCAGCCGATATCTGGCTGCCGTGGAATTTTTCGCCCCCTTGGGATAGCCGCACATGGACGTTCACACCGAACTTCGGCGTAAGCCGTTGGCTGTATAAGGCTCCCGATCCGACGATCGACCCCAACACCGCTCAGCGCGATCTGGAATGGCGCGCCGGATTTGGCTTGGACGTGCCAATCCGGAATCAGTTCGGCCTCGGCGTGCTCGTACAATATCGCGCGGTGTCGTCGAACTTGCCGGTGTTCTCGATGAAGGACTTGGCGATCAGCGTCGGGCCAACGCTCAAATTCTAGAAGGCGCCGCATGGATCCGCGAAAGAGCATTGCTGTTCTGCTGGCCGGCACCGCGCTGACAGCTCTGCCGGCTGGGGCGCAGGACGTCGGGACCGCGACGGCGGTGAACCCATTGTCGCAAGGCACGCTCCCTGGAGCCAATTTGGTTGCACTGACGGTTGGCGCGCGCATCGTTCATAAGGAGCGCATTCAGACTACACCAAGCGGCACCGTGCAGCTGCTCTTCCTCGACAAATCGACGCTGAGCGTCGGACCGAATACCAATATGCTGATCGACGAATACGTCTTCGATCCCAAGGCGCATACCGGTCACATGGTCATGAACCTTGCCGAAGGCGCCCTTCGCTTTGTCGGCGGACTGCTCAGTCATCAGGGCGAGGCTTTGGTCGCGACACCCGCAGCCGCGATAGGAATTCGTGGGGGAACGGCAACGGTCTCCCATCATCGGCGGAAAGGTACGCGCGTCATCAATCATTACGGCATTCTCACCATTCGCAATGGTTGTGGGACGATCATTATCAGGCGGCCAGGGTTTGCCGTATGGATTCCAGATTGGAATACATGCCCCGAGGAGCCGCAGCGAGTCACCGAGGCCGAGATCGCGCAATACTTGCGGATGCTGACCAGCGGTCCTGGACAAAACGGCGGCGTAGCGGGCCTCGATAACGTGCTGATTACCGGGTTCGGCATTGGCGGATTGCAGGGCACGATCGGCCCGAATACACCATCGGTCCCTAACGGCAACGGCGAGTCCAATGCGTTCCAATTGATTATCCAGGCAACGCAGCACGCTACCGGGCGAGGCCAGCCGCCGTTATCGCCTCCGCCGCTATCGCCGCCGCCGGTGTCGTCGCCGCCGGTGTCGCCGCCGCCTTCACCTCCGCCGGTGTCGCCGCCTCCGCCGCCACCACCGCGATCGCCGCCGATAATTCCTTGATCAACCTCCGGGAAGATCGATGACAGACGCATCGTCGTCCTCACCGACGGGTCAAACCGGTTCAGAACGCCCGTTGAAACTGATCGCCTATGCGATCGAAGGTCATGCCATTGATATTCGTCCCGCCCCGGTCGAACGCGACTGGATGGACCGAACCAATCAGCGCTTTGCTTACCGGTGTCTGCCACTTGATATTGCAAATACTTATGGCTGGGAGATCTTATGCCCCTCGGGGTTTCTCGCGGTATGGAACGGCGACGACGATCTCTCAGCCGTTTCCATTGTTTCCGATTCCGAAGCTCCGGCTCCGGCAGTCAGTCATTTCGGCCATGGCGTGTTGACGTTCCATCTGCCTTGCCTGTTTCGCACCGAGCCTGGATTCGATCTCATGGCGCAGGGGCCGATTAATCGGCCGAAGGACGCTGTCGCTCCGCTGAGCGGTGTGATCGAAACGGACTGGTCGCCGTATTCGTTCACGATGAACTGGCTGTTCACGCGGGCCGGGACGCCCATCCGTTTCGAAGAAGGAGAGCCTTACTGCCACATCCTTCCTATTCGGCGGGGCGATATCGACCTGGTGACGCCTGAGATTCGTTCGTTGGCGAGCAATCCTGAACTGAAAGCGCAGTACGAGGCCTGGACCGAAAGCCGCAAGCGCTTCAACGCGGAACTGCTGCGCCCCGGATCCGACGCTGAAGCCGAGAAGTGGCAGAAGACGTATTATCGAGGCGTCGTACCGGGGTCCGATCAGGACGCGCGGCGGGATCATCGCACGCGATTGCGCCTGAGAGACTTCGACGAAAAAGACGATTGATGAGAAGGCGACACCTCCTCTCTTAAGCGACCGCCGCAACATCGCCATCCTTGAAAGCGGCCCCGCTGCCATCCGGCCGGTGCGGCGGGAACAAAAGCGGCCCGGGCCGCGTTGAAACACACTTGATATTTGGAGTGCCTGATCATGCGGAAGATCGGCGCTTGCTTTGCATTGGGTGTGTTCGCCGCTGTTTTCTGCGCAGTTTCACCGGCCGCGGCGTTTCGGTTTGCGCATCGGACCGTTTCATCTTGGGCTCCCGTTGTCCGGATATTTCCTCGGACGGCATCACCGGCATCGGGTCGTTCTTCATGCTCCTGATCGTTACAGTGCCATCAATCCGCGCGCTTCGAGCGTTCTGAAAAACGACGATGCCGTTCGCGACGGTCTGGCCGAAAAGCCCGAATACGATTTGCTTTCCCCGGGCCTGGCTTTGCCGTCCATCTACGAACACATTTTCTGGCCGATATCCTCGCCGCCGTGGCCGTTTAGCTATGAAACCATCTTCCAGACGGCATTTTCGAAAGCTCCGGCGGAGCACGATCGGCGCGCATGCATGCCGATCAGCTCGGCCGATGTCATCGGGCGCGTCCAGGCGGAGATCCATCCCACTCCGGCGCAATTGCCGCTTCTGCAGAAGCTCGGCGCCGCACTTGGCAACGCTTCCGGTTATTTGGCGAAGGCCTGCCCGAATGAAATTCCTGCTCAACCCATTGCGCGCCTGCAACTTGCGGAATTGCAGATCGAAGAACTGACCATGGCGCTCGACGTCATTCGACAGCCGTTGCAGAATCTCCAGCAATCCCTGGGCGGCGATCAACTCAAGAGGTTCGCGGCGACGCTGTCAACGCTGCCTGATGCTGGCCGCAATAACCGGCCGGACGATGGCGCCCCGAATGATGCCGCCTCGCGATGCAGTTTGAATCCGATGGCGGTAGACTGGTCCATCGACCAGATCAAAAATTCGATTCAGCCGACGGATGCCCAGCGAAGCGAGCTGAGCGACGTTAAGGTCGCCTTCGGTTTGGCGGCACGCGACCTCGATACGCATTGCCCGCGGGCGATACCGCCCACTCCGCTGGCGCGTTTGGAATCGGCCGAGGCTCGCCTTGACTCCCTGTGGCGTGCCGTATTGTCCATTCGGGTCGGCCTCGCCGGCCTTGAGAACCATCTCGACGCCGAGCAGCGAACTCGTTTGGAGGCGGTGAACTTTGCTGCGGCACGCTGACGTTGATGCGCGTGGTGGGGCGCACTGCGAGTTGCCTGTTCGGCAACTATCGCATATTGGCAATGCGGCGGAATCCAATCGGATCGAGAATTGTAAGCGAACGATCGCTGATCTTGATCAGACCGCTGCGACGAAACTCCGACAGGACTTTGCTGACGTGCACAGGAGTGAGGCCGGTCGCGTCGGCGATGTGGTGCTGGCGTAACGGGAAATCCATCTCCATCGACCCTGCCTGCATCATGCCGCGCTGTGAAAGCCTGTCGGCCAAGTTCATGATCAGACGAGCAATCCGCTCGTCCGCGGTGCGGCGCCCCAGGTCGACGATGAGTTGGTCGGCTCGGGCCTTTTCTTCAATCCAGGCTTTCGAAAACTTATCAAGCAGATCTGGATTCTTGAAAATGATGGCCTTGAATTCAGTACGCTTGAAGGTGCGATAACAGACGTCGGTAATCGTTTCGACCAGACAATGTGGCTGCGCGTCGAATAACAATGTCGTGGAGACCATGTCGCCCGGCAACAGAAACGACAAGATCTGCCGGCTGCTGTCCGACAACATGACGACGGAGGCGGCCCAGCCTTCACAGATAATGGGAACTGCGTCCTGCAATTCCTGCTCCCGGCAGACGATCCGGCGGGCAGGCGCGGTATGGAAGGATTGCTTCAGCGGCGTTGGACTGACCGTCGACCATGCCTCGGTCACGGCCTGACACAAACTAAGCTCATATCCGGAGCAATCGGGGCAACTGGGTAGCTGCTGGGGATCGCGAATTTCGGCCAGCGTAGACCCGTGACGAGCGTTCATGAAGTCGGATTCCTTACTCCCCATTTTCCGGCTGGTCCGAACAAGACTGCGTTCTGCGTGCCGGATCCGACAAAACGGACGTCGACGGCCATTGCCGCCCACCTTCACCGGCACTGACTTTGTCGAGCAGTCGACTTACGGTTCGAACGCCAACCGCTGGCCTTGTGCGCACCACATGCGACCAGAAACAGCCTTGGTCTTTACCTCGCGCAGCGAATCTCCAGCCGCGAATCGCCAACTAAAAGTAGTGCAGCATGGCGGCTGTCCAAAGCAAAATCGCAACAATCTTGTGGAATAAACGTGATCCGCGGCCGCCTCTGCGAACGATTGCTCGGATATCGCAAGTAAATCCCAGAATTCAATGAAATATTTCGGCGCGTTAGTCGTGCCGATAGACAAGACCGATAGGTAGTGCGGCCCGAAATCACAGCTGGAAGCTTTCGCCAGGGTTGCGAACGAAGTTGTATGAAACCGGAGACTGCGTCAGTCGCGGCACCTTCCAAACAGTCCTTGCGGCGCCGCCAGAGCAACGCAACTTAAAATAGATTATTGATCTGTAAGAATATTCGGAGGCAACATCGCGCGCGTTTGACGATATTCTTCCGGGTTAACCATTGTGCAATGGTATTCGAAGTATTTCTTCCCCTGGAAACCTTCGAAAGTCATGCGGTGCGACGGTTGGGCAGCGTTTTTGGTGCGTTGTCGGTCCGGCACTGCAGTCCGATGAAGGAATAGACGCGCTGCGGGACCGGGCGAGCCCCCTCCGATTGTCATGAGCGAATTAGCTGTTTCGGTACCTGTCGCTGCTCAACAAGCCGCCTCCGTCGAGTTGGGCCGAACCGGTGCATCCAACGCCGCAGTGGCTCCCACGCAACTTATCAGCTTCGCGATCGGTGACGACCAGTATGGCGTCGACATCATGGCGGTGCGCGAGATCAAGGGCTGGACTGAAATCACGCATCTGCCCAAACAGCCCGACTATGTGCGCGGCGTACTCAATTTGCGCGGAAGTCATCGTCCCTATCATCGATTTGCGTTGCCGCTTCGGGCAGGGGCTGACGAAAGCGACGCCGCTCCATATCGTCATCATCGTCCAGATCGGAACGAAGCCGGTCGGTCTCTTGGCCGATCGCGTCCTCGACATCGTGTCTCTCGATCCGTCGCAGATCCAGCGCGTGCCGCGGGTTGTTCAGGCTGCGCGGCTCGATTTCCTGTCCGGCCTCGTCACCATCGAGAGCGCCATGATCGCGCTCATCGACTTACCGAACCTCCTGTCATTCGACGTCAGCGAAGCCGCATAGGGGCGCAGCGAGACTCAAGCGAGCAAGAGTGCACAAAAAACCCGCTTCTCCGCGGGGGGCTCCAAACAAACAGGTAACATCGGAATTCCGGTTGCAATCAGTTGTGTCAGCCGGGACCAGGCAAGGGAATCGCCATGCTTAATCGAGTGTCGATCAACGTACTTCTGAAAACCGTCATCGCGACGCTCGGCGCAGCCGTCGTAATCATGCTTTCGATGGGTGCATGGGACTCCTGGAACCGGGTCAACGCCGCGAGCCGAGCCGCAGCGGTCACCGAATCTTCGACCTACCTGTTCACTGCACTGCATAATCTTCGGGTCGATCGGGCGTCTACCTATCGTCTGCTTCTGGCAGACAAGCAGCTCACCACGATGGACCCGTTGCTTCGCGGCGCCCGCGAGCATGATGTGCCGGCACTGAGGTCTGCGCTTATTTCGCTTCAAGGTGTCGGGCTTCCCGATCGGCAGGCGCTGATCGCCGAGTTAGCCGAACACATCAAGCGATTGACAGCGCTCCACGAGGAAACGGCCGCGGCGCTGATGCAGCCAAAGGCGGCGCGGCGCGCGGGAATCGCAGACGAGAGCTTCAAGGAATTGGACGGCCTCGTTAGCTTCCTGGATAAGCTATCAACCCGTCTGACGACCTCGATTAAGCTTCAGGACGCGCTGGTCGACCAGCTGATGGAGATCAAACAGCTCGCGTGGGTCGTGCGCAATGCCGGCGGCGACGCCTCGGTCGTCGTTTCGAATACGCTGGGCGGGCGCCCGCTGCCGCCCGATGCGATGGACCAATACATCGCCAATGTCAGCAAAATCGATACCGCCTGGGCGGCGCTCAAAGATATGGCGGGCGGCATGGAATTGCCGCCTCGCTTCACCCAGGCGGTTGATAAAGCCGAGCAGGACTATTTCAAATCCGACTACATCCAATTGCGCACAAAAGCATTGAAGGCGTTGATTGCCGGCCAGCCCCCGGGGATTGCGGTCGAGCAGTGGTCGCCGATGTCGGTATCAAAGCTTGCTTCGTTGCTGGGTGTCGCCAACGCCGCGCTCGACGTCGCCAAGGATTATACGGCGCAGCAACGCGCTAGCGCGCTTCACGATCTCATTGTCCAACTGACTCTGATGGCCGTCGCCATCGGGATCGTCGTCGCCATGATGTGGACCGTATCGTCAAGGGTGGCCAAGCCGCTATATAAGCTGAGCGACGCGATGCGCAGGCTGGCGGACGGCGACTTTACGGTGACGATGCCTGGAGTTGGGCGCAAGGACGAGGTTGGGCTGATAGCGACTGCTGCGGAGGCGGTGGTCGACAAGGTCGGAGCGACGATCGGCAACATCAAAGTGGCGGCGACCGAGGTGACGAGTGCCTCGGCGGAGATTTCAACCAGCACCACCGACCTGTCGCAGCGCACCGAGGAACAGGCGGCAAGCCTGGAAGAGACCTCGGCGTCGATGGAAGAGATTTCCGCGACGGTGAAGAAGAACGCGGAGAATGCCCGGCAGGCCAATCAGTTTGCCACCGAGACCAGCGAGGTCGCCGAACGCGGCGGTGCCGTGGTGGGCGATGCGGTGACGGCGATGGCGCGGATCGAGGAATCCTCGCGCAAGATTTCCGACATCATCGGGGTGATCGACGAGATCGCGCGGCAGACCAATCTGTTGGCGCTCAACGCCGCGGTCGAGGCGGCGCGGGCCGGCGAGGCGGGGCGGGGCTTTGCGGTGGTAGCGTCCGAAGTGCGCAGCCTGGCGCAGCGTTCGTCGCAAGCCGCCAAGGACATCAAGGACCTGATCACGAACTCGAACAGCCAGGTCAAGGACGGCGTCGACCTTGTCAACAAGGCGGGCGAGTCGCTGAACGAGATCGTGGCGTCGATCAAGAAGGTGGCGACGATTGTGGCCGACATTGCCAATGCGAGCATGGAGCAGTCGAGCGGCATAGAGCAGGTCAACAAGGCGCTGACTTAGATGGATGAGGTGACGCAGCAGAATTCGGCCCTGGTGGAGGAGAATGCGGCGACGGCGAAGACCTTGGAGCAGCAGGCGAAGTCGATGGACGAGCGTGTTGCGGCGTTTCGTCTGCGCGCCCATGCGGGGCGCGAGGCCTACCCGGCGCAAGAGGTCGTCGCCGAGATCGCGCGGCCCGCTCCCGTTGCCGCCAAGACCGCCAAGCCGGTACCTGCCGCCGCCAAGCCGGTGCCGAATCGTGCGCCGGCCGCAGCGCCGAAGCGCGCTCTCAACGGTGGCGGCCCGGTCGGCCGCATGCGCACGGCGCTCGCTACCGCCATCCAGGCCGATAACGACTGGAAGGAATTTTAGGAATTGGGTGTGGCATTTACCGCCAAGTGGCATTGCTAACTCAAAGCAAAAGTTGCAGAAGCCAAAGACAACCAAATCAGTCCCAAAAACAGCGCGAGCTACGGTGGATCTCCATGAGTGAATCAGTTGTGTCGTCATCGCCGGATGCAGCCCAAATCAGCCCGGCGAATTGGGAGGGCGGCGACGTGCGCCGCGGCGCATCGATCCCAAATCAGGTCATCAGCTTCGCCATCGACAACGATCAGTACGGCGTTGACATCATGGCGGTGCGGGAGATCAAGGGCTGGACCGATATCACGCATCTTCCCAAGCAGCCCGACTACGTTCGCGGTGTGCTCAATCTCAGGGGCGTCATCGTTCCCATCATCGATCTGCGCTGCCGCTTCGGCCAGGGGATGACCGAAGCGACGCCGCTGCATATCGTGATCATCGTCCACATCGGCTCGAAGCCGATCGGTCTTCTTGCCGATCGCGTTCTCGACATCGTGTCGCTTGATGAATCTCAAGTGCAACCGGTACCGCGCATTGCTCATTCCAACCGGATCAACTTTCTATCCGGGTTGGTTACGATCGAAGGCGCCATGATCGCGCTCATTGATCTGCAGAACCTGCTTTCCGGGTCGATGGATTCTGGCGAAGCGTCCACCCATTGAGCAAAGACGTGCCTGCCTCGCAATGAGAATTTATAGTATTGCTCGTGCTGTGGCCCCTCAAAGCAATCGGATGGTAACACATTGATCCTAATTCTATTGAACGTGAAGGGATTCGATAGCTCGAATTCTTGAGAGAGGCCCGAGGCCTCGAAGTTTGAAATCGCGGGTGCTGTCCCACGGCAGCGTGCGCCATGTGCAGCGGGGGCAGAACCATGCAGATCGAAACCACGACAGCCGAAGCGGCGATGTCGGGCGGCAGTCAATCATTTCCGGGCGATTCATCTGAGGCCGCAACGGCGCTGCCAAAGCAGGTCATCAGCTTCGCCATCGGCGACGAGCAATACGGCGTCGACATCATGGCGGTGCGGGAGATCAAGGGCTGGTCGGAGATCACGCCGCTTCCCAGGCAACCCGATTATGTGCGCGGCGTGCTCAATCTGCGCGGCGTGATCGTGCCGATTATTGACTTGCGTTGCCGCTTCGGCCAGGGCGCCACCGAGGCGACGCCGTTGCATATCGCCATCATCGTGCAGATCGCGACCAAGCCTGTCGGCTTGCTCGCCGATCGGGTTCTCGACATCGTATCGTTCGAGCCCTCTCAGGTTCAGCCGGTGCCGCGCATCGCCAGCGACACGCGCGTTAACTTCCTCGCTGGCCTGATCACGATCGAAGGCGCCATGATTGCTCTGATTGATCTGCCCAACCTCCTGTCCGCGGAAATCGAGGATCGAGCACTCGTAACGGCCGCAGCCTGATCAGGAAGCACCGCAAACCCCGATGACCCCGCTTAATTGGCTGGCCGCAGTCGTGGCCGGAGGCGAACGTACTAACCCTCGATCCCGAACAGAAATCCATCGCATCTAAAGGATATCTCAGGCCATGCTTCGAATTTCCAACGTCCGCATCGGCATCAAACTCGCCGTCATGTCCGGCCTTGGCGTGCTGCTGGTGGTCGGTATGATCGCCACCTCCATGTACAACAATTCGCTCGTCAAACAATCAAACGCCACAGCCAAGTTGCAGCAGAGCATTGTGCGCGACCTCGGAAAAATCGAATCGGCGTTCACTAGCGTTCGCTTATCCATGCGCAACATCCGTCTTGCAGAAAATGCAGATGAATTGCAGGCGGCAAATAATTTGGAGGTCCGTCAAAAAGCCATCGATTCGCTCATCGAACCCTTGTTGACGAAGTTGAGAGTGCCGGCAAACCGCGACCGTCTCGCGAAAGCTCAGGGCTACATCAAAGAATATATTGGCAACACGTTGAAGGAAATTGTGCCGGTGAAGACCGAGGCTCTTAGTGTCGATGCCAAAGACGGCGCCCGCATTGCCGCGCTTGAAGAAAAAATGTCCAAGATCCAAAAGGAGCATTTGGATCCAGACGTTGCCAAAGCGGTCTCGCTGATCGGTGAGATCACGCAGATTGCGACTGAGCTGTCCGCGCATGAAGACGAGAACGCAGAAGAGGAGATGGCCACGTCGGAGCGTGTCGATCTTGCTATCGGCGCCGCGGTTATTCTCATCCTGATCGGTTCGGCGTTCTTCGGCACCGTCACCATCGCCAAGCCGCTCAGGGCGCTAGTGCGGCCTTTGGATGAGATCGCAGGCGGCAATTTCCTGGTCAAGGTACCCGGCGTCGACCGCAAGGACGAAGTTGGGCAGATCGCCAGCGCGGTGGGCCAGATGGCCGACAAGGTCAGAACGACTATTGCCGAGATCAAGGCCTCCGGACGCGAAGTCACCAACGCCTCGGCGGAAATTTCGACCAGCACGACGGACCTGTCGCAGCGCACGGAGGAGCAGGCGGCAAGCCTGGAAGAGACCTCGGCGTCGATGGAAGAACTGACCTCCACGGTCAAGAAGAATGCCGAGAATGCCCAGCAGGCCAATCAGTTCTCGGCCGAGACCCGCACGGTCGCCGAGCGCGGCGGCGAGGTCGTCGCCAAGGCAGTCGACGCCATGGCGCGCATCGAGGATTCCTCGCGCAAGATTTCCGACATCATCGGGGTGATCGACGAGATTGCGCGGCAGACCAACCTTCTTGCGCTCAACGCCGCGGTCGAAGCGGCACGCGCCGGCGAGGCCGGCCGCGGCTTTGCGGTGGTGGCGTCCGAGGTGCGCAGCCTGGCGCAGCGCTCATCGCAGGCCGCGAAGGACATCAAGGATCTGATCACCAACAGCTCCGGCCAGGTCAAGGACGGCGTCGATCTCGTGAACAAGGCCGGCGAATCGCTCACCGAGATCGTGGCATCGATCAAGAAGGTGGCCGACGATCGTGGCCGATATCGCCAATGCCAGCATCGAGCAGTCGAGCGGCATCGAGCAGATCAACCGGGCGCTGACCCAGATGGACGAGGTCACGCAACAGAACTCGGCGCTGGTCGAAGAAAACGCCGCCACCGCCAAGACGCTAGAGCAGCAGGCGAAGGTTATGGACGAACGTGTCGCATTCTTCCGCGTCGATGACGGCGCAGCCGAGTGGCTCGCCGACAAGGCGCCCGCCAAGTCGGCGGCCGCCGAACGCGCGGCCTCGGCTCCAGTGCAAAGAGCTGCTGCGCCGAAGCCCAACGGCAGTGCTGCTGGCAGGGCGAGGACCGCTGCAGTCTCTGCCGCAAGGCGTGGTCCGGTTGGTCGTATGCAGACAGCGCTTGCCACCGCCATCCAGGCGGATAGCGAGTGGAAGGAGTTTTAGAAAGCCGCGCGCTGGAAAAGGGCGCAGTGAACGCGGCGATCGCTTGGGCCATCGCCGCTTTTTCGTCCATTCGGTCAGCCATCAGAATTGCGCGATAGCCGTGTATTTTCAGTATGATCGCGGCTAAAATTAACTGAAATTAAATTTCATTAGTCCCATTTATTCTGAGCAGGTGTGTTGCCTCGATGGGCTCCAAATACTTTAGAAAGTTTCAGAAATGGCGCTAGCCTTGCGACGTGGGGAAGCCGCCGCGAGCGAGCTGACGATTCCAGAACACGATCTGGAATTTCCATTTTCGGAAGCGGACTTCCGCGGTTTTGTTCAGCTTTGCCTATGAGCATGCTGGTATCTCGCTGTCCGACAGCAAGCGCAATCTTGTCTACAGCAGACTGTCGCGGCGTTTACGCGCTCTCGGAATGACATCATTTCGGGAATATCTCGAATACCTCGCGGGCAGCGAGGGAAATCAGGAGATCGTGAGCTTCATCAACGCCATTTCGACCAACCTCACGAAGTTCTTCCGCGAATCCCATCACTTCGAACATTTACGAGCGCACGTCGCCGTTCCGTATGCCCAGGCCGCCGGTCGCCGTGCCGGCGGGCGGCTCAGGATATGGTCGGCGGGATGTTCGACCGGCGAAGAGCCCTACACGATTGCCGTCGTCCTCAGGCGTGAGATTCGCGACATTCAGCGCTACGACGTTCGCATTCTCGCGACCGATATCGACACCGAGGTTCTTGGCAAAGCGGCGCGCGGCGAATATCCGCTTGCTTCGCTGGAGGAGGTACCGAATGCGTACCGGCAGCTTTTCCCGGTCGCAAAAGGAGGCAAGGACGGCGGTCGGATTGTTCTCGACGAAGCCGCCAGGGCGCTCATTGCTTTCCGGCGCCTGAACTTGATGGAGTCCTGGCCGTTCCACGGCTTGTTTGACGCAATCTTCTGCCGCAACGTCATGATCTACTTCGATGGCCCGACCAAGTCGGCGCTCATCGAACGCTTCACCCAGCAAGTGAAACCCGGCGGCTGGTTGTACATCGGTCATTCCGAATCGCTGATCGGTTTGCATCCCGGACTCGCTCTCGTCGGTCGTACGACCTACCGGAGAGATGCAATGACCGGCGCCGCCGTCGCTCAGCAAGCTCCGAAGTTCGTGGAACACGAAAAACTTCGACGCCGGGGCGGGCCGTCGTTTTTTCGACGCGACGAACTCCGTCTGGATGGTGAAGGTGTTTCCGGGGGAATACTACGTCACCAAGAAATCCGACGAAGTGCTGCAAACTGTTCTCGGGTCATGTGTCTCGGCTTGCATTCGCGATCCGATCGCAGGCGTCGGCGGCATGAATCACTTCATGCTTCCGCAGCATAAATCGGGCTCGTGGGGCGAAGACCTGCGATCGACCCGCTTCGGCAATTTCGCGATGGAAAAGCTGATCAACGAGCTCATCAAGGCCGGCTGCATCCGTGAGCGGATGGAAATCAAGGTATTCGGCGGCGGCAACGTGACCGACACGACGAACGCCGTCGGTAGCGACAACGCCGAGTTTGTTCTGCGTTATCTCGAAGCGGAAGGATTGCCTGTCGCTGCGAAGGATCTCGGCGGAACGCAACCGCGGCGGATTCAATACTACCCAGCGACCGGACGGGTGGTGCGGAAGCTTCTGGGAGTGAGCGAGAGATACGCGGTCGATCGCGAAGAGAGCGACTACGAAAGTCGGCTGCTCAAGCAGCAGCCTGCGGGCGAAATCCAGCTTTTCGGGGATGACGAATGACACACAGGAGCGGGCCAGTCCGGGTTTTGATCGTCGACGATTCCGTCGTCATGCGGCAATTGCTGTCGACGCTGCTTGTCGGCCGATCCAGAAATCGAGGTCGTCGGCACCGCCGCCGATCCGCACATCGCGCGTGAGCGCATCAAGGCGCTTAATCCCGACGTCGTCACGCTCGATGTCGAGATGCCGCATATGGACGGCATTACCTTCCTGCGCAAGATCATGGCGCTCCGGCCAACGCCGGTGGTGATGATTTCCACGCTGACCCAGCGCGGCGCGGAAACGACGCTGGAGGCTCTTGAAATCGGTGCCGTCGATTTCATCGCCAAGCCGACGACCGATCTCGCGAACAGCTTGGCGGAACTGCGCAACCGAGCTGCAAAGAAAGGTCAAGGCTGCGGCCGCGGTTCGCGTAGGTGTGCGTCGCGTCGCCGCCGGCAGCAAATCCGCCGCGGCCGCAGCGGCCTCGCCGTTCGACCGGACAGGATCGTTTTCATTGGTGCATCTACCGGTGGGGTTGAGGCACTCAAGGCATTGCTGGTGGGTTTGCCCGCCGACTGCCCGCCGACGCTTGTCACCCAGCATATGCCGCCACGGTTCACCGCGGGATTCGCCGAACGGCTGAACCGGGAATGTCCGATGACGGTGTCCGAAGCGGCGGCCGGTGACGTGATCGAGCCCGGTCATGTCTATATCGCGCCCGGTTCGCATCACCTCGAGATCGCTCGCGTCGGCAGCCAATTCGTTTGTCGGTTGTCGGATGCTCCCCCGGTCAGCGGTCATCGGCCGTCGGTCGATGTGTTGTTCCGGTCGGCCGCCCACGTGGTCGGAAAATTAGCCATCGGCGTCATTCTCACCGGAATGGGTAAGGATGGCGCTGAGGGTCTCCTCGAGTTGCGTCAGTCCGGCGCGATAACGCTGGGACAAGATGAGGAATCGTCGCTGATCTACGGAATGCCGCGCGCGGCGTTCGAGCGTGGCGCGGTCATGAAACAACATTCGCTGGCGCACATGGCGGACGCGATACTTGACGCATCCGAGGTCGACGGATCGCACGGTGGTTCGCGACCGGCCCACGGCGTCAGCGCGGCTTGATTTGGTTCATCCGGAGCATTGAGCGAAACAGGTATCGATATGAACGACGACAAAGACAATGCCCGCTTCAAATTGCCGGCGACGCTCGACCTGGCTGCTGCGGAAGGCTTTCTTGACATCATGCGCCACCAACTCGAGGCGCAGCCAAGACTGCGCGTCGATGCGTCGGAGGTCGAGACTCTGACGCTGCCGTGCCTGCAAGTCATTATGGCTGCGCTGCAAAGCTACGATCAAATGTCGATTGAAAAGCCGTCGATGGCGTTCGCGAGCGCCTTCGAGGACCTTGGTCTGAACAGTGCCGAGTGGTGTCGCGCGCCCGAAGCCGAACCTGACGAAGAAATGAGCGAGCCAATGCCGATCGGCGATGCTGACAGCCCGGCGATTGACGACGAGGAATGCCCTCCTGTGCAAGCGGAAGATCAGATCATGGCCAAGCGAATCCTGACAATCGATGATTCAAAGACGATCCGCGACATGCTTATGCTGACTTTGGCCGACGCCGGATTTGAGGTTGTGCAGGCCGTCGATGGGCAAGACGGCCTTGATGTCCTGGACCGGGAGCAGGTCGACGTCGTCATTACCGACATCAACATGCCGAGGATGGACGGCTACGAGGTCATCCGGCAGATGCGCAGCAACGCGGCGCACAAGGCCACGCCGATTCTGGTGCTTACGACCGAGAGCGAGGCCGACAAGAAAAATCTTGCGCGGGTGGCTGGCGCGACCGGATGGATGGTGAAGCCTTTCGATCCGGACCGGCTGATTGCGACGATCAACAAAGTGCTCCCGAACGCTGCGTGACTCCCGAGGAACAATGACCATGTCAAGCTTGGAGCAGTTGAAGCAGACCTTCTTCGACGAATGCAGCGAAGCGCTTCAACAAATTGAACTCGGCCTGCCTGATATCCAAGAGGGTGCCGCCTCTGAGGACACGATCAATGCCGTGTTCCGCTCGGTGCATTCGGTCAAGGGCGGAGCCGGCATTTTCGGCTTCGAGGGCCTCGTCAGTTTTGCCCACGTCTTTGAAACCGTTCTGGATTCGATGCGCAGTGGAAAATTGATCGCCACGCACGATATCGTCGATACGCTGTTGCAAGCCAACGACGTTCTTTCCGATCTGATCGCGATGTCGCGATCCGGAGAGGCCATTCCGGCTGATTACGGTTCCGAATGCCGCGCCGCGCTCGAGCAAATTCTGCAAAAGAATTCCAGCGGTGAGCAATCCGAGGATGATTCATCGGCGGCTCCGGCGGACTTCGAAGGTCTCGATTTCATCCCAGTGACGATGGAGCAAATGGGATCGGACGATGAACCGTCGGAGCGCGATTATCGGATTGTGTTTCGGCCGCATCCGGAATTGCTGAAAAAGGCCAATGAGCCGCTTTATATCCTGCGCGAATTGCGCAAACTCGGCACGCTCGATCTTGAGGTCGAAACCGACCGGCTGCCCGGCTCTGGCCGAACTGGAAGTCGATCGACCCTATCTCGGCTGGACCGGTAACCTGCGAACCGCCGCCAAGCGCGAGCAGATCGACGAAGTTTTCGAGTTCGTTGTCGGCGATTGCGAGCTTGAGATCACATCAGCGGATCCCGAGCCGGCTCCCGCTCCGCCGTCAGATTTTCCGAACGAAGCCGCTGTCCAGCAGACCGCCGAGGCCTTGCCTTTAGCGATGGAGGCGCCGGCGCTCGTTCCGGCGGCTACGCCGGTGCCGCAAAGCGCTGCGCCGGCGCCGCGGTCAAATGGTCCCGCCGAACACGCGGAGGCCCCGGCGCCGCGCTCCGCGCCGTCGAAAGCGGCAGCGAACGGCGCCACGACGACACGGGTCGAATTGGAAAAAATCGATCGCGTCGTCAACATGGTTGGCGAGCTCGTCATCGCACAAGCGATGCTCGGGCAGGTTGTCCATAATCTTCCGGAGGACGTAAGCGGACGGCTGATGCAGGTGCTCGAAGAGGTCGTTCATCATACGCGTGAGCTTAAAGACAGCGTCATGTCGATGCGCGCGCAGCCGGTGAACGCCGTGTTCCAACGCATGCCGCGGCTGGTGCGCGAGCTTGCGGGGAAAACATCCAAAAAGGTTCGCCTGGAAATGTCCGGCGAGAATACCGAGGTCGATCGGTCAATCATCGAACGCCTCGGCGATCCGCTCACACACATCATTCGGAATTCGATCGATCACGGCATCGAATTGCCGGTCGATCGCGCCGGCTGCCGGCAAGCCCGAAGAGGGGACGATCCGACTTGCCGCGGAGCACCGCGGCGGCCGAATCGTCATCGAGGTCAGAGACGATGGCGCGGGCATCAATTCCGAACGTGTCCTGAAGAAGGCACGTGATCGGGGATTGGTCGGAGCCGACGCGGTCCTCAGCGACGATGAGATCAACAATCTGATTTTCCTGCCTGGATTTTCAACCGCCGAAAAGGTTTCCGATATTTCCGGCCGCGGCGTCGGGATGGATGTGGTGCGCCGAAACATTCAGGACGTCGGCGGCCGCATTTCGCTGAAGTCGGAGCGCGGCCGCGGCATGACGATCCAGCTGGCATTGCCGCTGACGCTGGCGGTGATGGATGGAATGGTGATCCGGGTCGGCCAGGAAACCTACGTCATGCCGATGTCGGCGATTGTCGAATGCCTGCGTCCGCCGGCGTCCGACATTCACGATTTGATCGGTACGCCCGGCATGCTGAAGTTGCGCGGAAACCTCGTGCCGCTCGTTCAGCTTTGCGAACTGCTGGATATCGGTTCGACGCCGACGGCCTCCGACGAGCGAGTTGTCATTATTACGGATGCCGGGGAAGGGGCCCGCTTCGGGATCGTCGTAGACGAATTGTGCGGGCATCAGCAGGTCGTCGTTAAGAGCATCGAAGAGAGTTATGGCTCGGTTCCGGGCATCGCCGGCGCGACGATTCTCGGCAACGGCCGGGTTGCATTCATTCTCGACGTTGAAAAGTTGTCGGATATCGCGAGCAACCAGAACGTTCAGGTTGGCGTTGGGCGCTTCGCGAATGGAGAGCCGAAGGCGGTCGCCGCGGCACACTGAGGTTGATGATGCCCTCTCAGCAAGAGCGAGAGGCGGTTTTGTAGGAGCGATGAAAAATGCCAGCCGCAGCAGTCCTTAAGGTGCTCGTTGTCGACGATCAGAACAGCGTGCGGCAAATGACCCGCATGACTCTCGAGCAGATCGGGATTCGGCTCATTCATGAAGCCGAAAACGGACGCGATGCCATGGGCACGGCGTCGCTGCAGCCGCTCGACCTGATCATTTCCGACTTCAACATGCCGGAAATGGATGGGCTTGAACTGTTGCGGGCGGTGCGCGGCCATCCGGCGGCGCGCAAGATACCGTTCATTCTGCTGACGGGACGCGGCGATCGCGAACTCGTCGTCAAAGCGGCGCAAGCCGGTGCGAACAACTATCTCATCAAGCCGTTTACTGCCGATATTCTGCGGCAGAAAATCGAGCAGGTGATGGGGAAGCTGTCGTAATGACGTTGAGTGAGGCGGATGACCGCGGTCAGCCGCGCACATCAATGAAATCGCGACATTCCTCGTCGTGACCGCGATGGTGTTGCGCGGGACGGTCATGCGGTTCGAAAGGACCGTTGCTCAGATTACCGAAAACGTCATGCCGCCGGGCAGCGCTAATCGCGAACTCATCGTGACGCTTCAGGATTTTGACCGATTGGAAATCTGGCGAGGGAAACGGCTAAGCGGTCACATGCTTGACGACCCGGCGCAGACCCTTGGTCAACTCCGGCACCTGTTCAGGTTTCAAGCGACGATAGGACATTTGCCGGGCGAGCAGGAGCGCATCGACATGGCACGTGATGGCTTCCATATTGCATTCTGAGCCGGCCTCTACGGAGTCGAAAATCTCGCACAACGAATTTGCGATAAAGGCCAGAAGTTCAAATTGAAGAGTTGTCGCACTATCGCGCAATTCACGGCTTCGAAAAGCGGCATTCTCGATCCAGTCGGTTCTGGTTTGACCGGTTTGCGCGCTTTTAACGAGCCCCTCCAATTCCTGAAGCTCAGTACGAAGCCACACATCATAGCCGGGTTTGGCGTCGTCAATTTTGCTTGCGGCCTGCTCGATTGCCTTTTCGCGCGGCAAGCCACCGGGCCGCCTGGCCATTTGTTGAAAACGGGTATCGACGGCGAAAATGCGCGCTTTCGGTTTCCGTTTCTTTGTCATTAATCCTGTCCCGTCCGCACTGCACTGAACAAGCTGTCAATGTCGTCCTGTGCGAGCGCAGGACCGCTTTCAGCGGCGACCTCAACCACCTTGTCACCCTCGCGGCGGCCCACGCCCCCCGGATAGCCTTCGATCTTGAAGCGCCGATCCGGCCCGAAGTAAGTCGCCGTATCGACGAATTTGCGCGGGTTGAATGCGATCCATGCCAAGCGGTCGTAGAGACTTGCCGGCGAGATGGGCTTGGCAATGACCATGTTGGCCCCGGAGTCTCTCGCGCGTTTGATCGTCGCTTCGCGCGCATCGTTCGTCATCATCAGAATCGGTATGGTCCGGTGTTCGTTATCTGTTTTGCCGCGAATCGCGCGCGTGAGCGAAAGCCCGCCGTGGGGAGGCAGCCGGACGTCGCAGATAAGGATGTCGATCTTCTGCCCGGTCAGAGCCTGAAGGACACCGCCGGAATTGCGAACTTCCAGAATTTTATTGGAGCCGAATCCACGAAGCATGCTGTGGATAAGCATCGACATGTATGAACTCGGATCGGCGACGAGAATCACCAGATCGCCGAAATTCATGTTGGAGCTTGTCACGCTGCGTCTCTCGATAAAGCAACAACCACGATGTTAGGCCTCGTCGAGTGCTCCGTATCCAACGGATATTATCGTTCGGCGACCGCTCCTTCGAGCTTTGCTCAGATTTCAGCCCTAGGCCGACGACAGCACCGGACTACTCAGTAATCTTCCCAGCAACATCAGATTGTGCTCAAAAAAGGTCACTTAAGTTCACTCCATCCGATTCGCAATTTTGTGCCCAGCGTTATTTTTGCCTAATCCAGAGTGACAATTTCCATTAATAAACAATGATGAGACTTTGAGTCGGACGAAATCGTCTGGCGCCGGTCCGCGGTATCTGGCGGGAATTGCGCCAGGAGGTGTACCGCGGCGGGTCGTCGCTTTTGGCACGCAAGCTATTATCCAATCGGGCTGATCGGCGGCTAACTCGGTACGCCTCGCCTTCGGGACGCGTTGCGTAGTCCAGCAAGTTGCGGAACACTGCGTCGGCCGCATTTGGCGGCGGGGCAATTGATTACGTCATTGCGGGAGGCAAGGATGGCCAAATCCAGGCAGGGTCTTGACAAGCGTCACCGTGACAAATCCGGACGAATTGAAAAGAAGCATGGCAACACCAAGGTCGCGGCGTTGCGCAAAGAATACGGCGACAGCTTTGCCAAGGGTCGCCGCAAGGACATGATGCTGAAGAATCTCCTCAAGGAGGCGGGCTGTGAGTCGCTGCACGAGTACTTGCGGCAGCATCACAAGTAGGTCTCGGTCCGCTCGTCTCCGGAGTTCCCGTCAATTGTCGGCGCGCCACGCGAACTTGCGCGCGGGTTGGCGCACTTGAAATCCTGCCCTCTGGACCTTCATGTGGAAAATTCAAAAGTCACGCCAGTATCAAGAAGTTGCTGGCTTTCATGTGATCAGGATGTTCGGTTAGCGGTGGGCGCTTCGAAATCAGGCGCGCTCAGGCGCCGCCGAGGGGAACAGGTCGTGTCGTCTGAGAAACTCGATCATGTAGCGATTGAAAAGCCACGGTTGCTCGATCTGGCAGGCGTGGCCGGCGCCGTAGAGAATTCTCATCTCGCAATTCGGGATGCGGGCCTTTAGCGCGGCTGCGCGCGGATGAGACCCATCTTCGCTACCGGTCAGAATCACGGTGGGGCAAGCGATACGCGTATGGTGATCGTCGGCGTCCGGTTTCGCCAGCGCCTCGAACTGGTAGATGATCGACTGCACGTCAGCGTACCGATTCCGCTCGGAGAACAGGTCGGCGAAAAATTGCGCCAGCGGCGTCGCGCGGAAGGCGGGGCTCAAATCCTCGAATGTGTAGCCCCAGCGGTAGTCGATACCTTGTTCGGTGTAGGCAGCGATGCGCCGCGCCGCGAATTCCTTGCCGGGATTGTAGCCGGTCCCGGACAGCACCAAGGCCCCAGTCCGCTCCGGCCTTCGGTGATGCATATAGGGCAGGATTGCAGAGCCGACCGAGCACCCCACCAGGATAGCGCGCTCGCCCGGTGCAGCGTCGTCGACGGCTTCCCAACACGCCTGCGCCATGTCGTTCATGGTCAAGCCGGGCTTTGCTTTCGGAGATCGGCCGTAACCGGGAATATCGATGGCAATGCATCGGTACCAGGTAGACATGTGCGCCATTTGGAAGATCCAGCACGACTGATCCATCGGGTTGGGATGCACGAAAGCCATGACTGGGCCGGTTCGTCCCATCCGCTCGTAATAAAGCGGACCCTCAATATGCGCGGCCATGGCGTATTTCCCTCCCGGAGTCGCCCTCCGCCGACAATGTGACAGAGCGGCTTTGGGTGCGGGCAGGCGGCTCGTTGAAAAAGCTTATCTGATGCTCGAGGAATTCAAAGGGGGGAAGTAATGCCGAAAAGCGCCGTTAAGCGGCGTTCTGCCGTGCAGTTTCTCGCCGCGGCGGAGTTTTTGCACTCCGCCGCTGGTCGAATGTTGAAATTTAGCGCGCTCTCAGACGATGGGCTCGGCCGAACGCCCCGGCATTTGCTCCGAACTGCGGCCATGATCCGCTGCGCGGTTGGTGGCCGGCAGTTGCAGCACTGTCGCCCGCTGGCCAGGCGTCAGGCGCGTGACCATCACGATTTGGCCGCCCGGAAATTCGAGCGCGTCATGATGGACGTGCGGATCATCCATGTTGACTTGCCGGAACCGCGCGACTCTCTCTTCCACACGCGCCTTACCGAACAGGCTAAAGGCGCGGTCGAACTGCACGTCATCCTCGAAGGCGAGTTCGGTGCCGGGTAGTAGACACACGGCTGTATCGGGGTCTCCCACCGCGGAAAACCCGCGCGTAATCGATCTCGCGAAATCCGTCGCGACCAGTTTATCGCCAACCTCTGCTGGCCGTGACGCAACAAGATGCAGGCTGTAATCGCACATTGGAATGGCACTCCTCTCGAGGGAGCAGCCGCTACGGCTGTTCTTCTTTTGAACACTCGCGACCACTGAATGTTCCCGCCGTGCCTTGAGGCGATGGTGTTGAGAGCTATATGCGGCCTGTTTGGGGTTTGTTCCGATGCGAAAGGATTGATGAAGAAAGCATTCTTAAATGCGCCTGATCGCAGCACAAAGTTCCATGAATTACCGCTAGCAGGGGCGTTTATCCCTTCCTATTAGCCCCTGATGATGAGCCGTTAACCTTTGCCGCGGGAAAATGGTTGATGAAATGTTAATCAAATTGACGAACCGGAGGCGTCGGATTACTTAACAAATAGTAAATTTTTGTATTGAAGTGGCATGCCGGAATACAAAGTACTACCCGCTGGAGACACGGCACTTGTCGTGGAGTTCGGCGAACAGATCGATCGGCAGCTTAGCACTTGGGTCTTGGCGCTGGCGCGGCGCCTTAACGAGGCCCGTCTCAACGGCATCGTCGAGACCGTCCCGACTTACCGATCGTTGATCGTCCATTACGATCCGCTGGCGGTGTCGGCGGCTGTGCTCACGGCGCGCATCGTGGAATTGATGCGCGGGCTGCAACTGACGGAAGGCGTCGAGCGGCACTGGCTCTTGCCGGCGTGTTACGATCCCGAGATCGCGCCGGATCTCGCGGACGTGGCCGCACGCACGAGTCACTCGCCCGCGCAGGTGGTCGAGTTGCATAGCGGCACGACCTACCACGTCTATATGATCGGCTTTCTGCCAGGCATGGCCTATCTGGGCGACGTACCGGCGGAACTTGGGCTACCCCGGCGTACGTCGCCGCGGTTGAAGGTTCCGGCTGGTTCGCTCGCCATCGCTACAACGATGACATGCGTCTACCCGCTGGATACGCCCGCCGGATGGCATCTCATCGGCCGTTCGCCAGTTCCATTCTGGGAGCGGCGTCCTGTGATCAGAACATTGCTCACCCCGGGCGACAAGGTGACGTTCAGGCCGGTGTCGCTGCGGGAATACGAGGAGCTTTCTGTCAAAGCCGCATTAGGGACCTTGCACGTCGAGCCAATAGAAGAGATCGCTAAAAAAGGGAATGTTGGAGTTGCGGCATGACCGCCCATCTTCATGTTCTCGCACCCGGTCTCCTAACGACGATTCAAGACTTGGGACGGCCGAGATATCAATCGCTTGGCATTCCAGTCGGCGGGGCACTCGATTCGTTCAGTCTGCGCGCGGCCAACGCGCTTGTGGGCAATGCGCCGGGCGTCGGTGCACTCGAAGTCGCCTACGTCGGACCAACGCTCGCGATCGGCGCTGATGAGGTAAGGCTCTCTTTCGTCGGCGCCCAGGCAGCGATCGATGTTTTCCCCGATGAAGCGTCGTCAATCGGCCGAAGGATCGGAATGATGCGCAGCGTGCGTCTGCATTGCGGCGAGGTCGTGCACATTGGCTCGCTGACGGATGGGGCGGTCCTTTATGTCGGTGTTGAAGGCGGTTTCGACATCGAACCGGTGCTCGGCAGCGTATCCACCTATCTGCGCGGAAGTATTGGCGGATGGCAGGGCAGGGCGCTGGCGGAAGGCGATCGGCTGCCGCTGCGCCGCAATTCGGCAAGCGCAAGGGGCGATTTTCAGTTCGTTGATCTGGACCTTACTCCGCCCGATCGGTTCCGCGTCATCGTCGGTCCGCAGAACGACTACTTCTCCGATGCCACCATGGAGATGTTCTTTAGCAGCGCGTACACGATCGGCGCCGGAGCCGACCGCATGGGTATGCGACTCGAGGGGCCGTGTCTCGAACATTGCCGCCCCCTGAACTTCACCTCCGACGGAATTGCGCCCGGCTCAATTCAGGTACCCGGCAACGGACAGCCGATCGTGCTCCTCGCCGATCGGCAAACCGTCGGCGGTTATCCGAAAATCGCGACCGTGATCTCCGCGGACCTGCCGGCTCTTGGACGAATGCCGACCGGATCGAAAATTCGCTTTGCGCCGATCACGGTCGAGGCCGCCGAGGCGGCACGGCGCAAGTTCGTCGCCGATGTCGATGCGCTCCCCAGCAGAATCGTGCCGGTTGACTGGGATAGTGGGGATCTCACGCCGAAGCTCTTCGATAGCAATTTGGTCGGCGGCGTTGTCGACGCATCGATGGGCGCACTCGAGATGGCGGATCTGCGGTAACGCGGTTTCGGGATGAACGACATCACCGACCACAAGCAGGCGACATCTGCCGGCGCGCATACGGCCGGGCAAAATAGTCTCAAGGACAACAAAAACCGCACCGAACACGTGCCGCGCGGCATTCTTTGCATGGTCATTGCGACGATGCTGTTTTCCGCCGCGGCGGCGCTCGCGAAATGGCAGGTCGCGATCTATCCCGTCGGCGAGGTGATGTTCCTACGGTCACTATCCTCGCTGATCGTCTGTGCCACCGTGATGCTGCCGATCACGGGTCTCTCTGCTTTCGGAACGCGAAGGCCGTTGGCCCATATTGCGCGAGGCTTATCGCAATCGATCTCGCAGACGCTGACCGTGCTTGCCTTCAGCCTGATGCCGCTCGCTGGCGCCGTCGCCATCAATTTCTCCGCACCGCTATTTGCAGCGTTGGTGTCCATTGTGTGGCTGCGGGAGAAGGCCGGGCCGGCGCGTTGGAGTGCGCTGTTGATCGGCTTCTTCGGCGTGCTCGTGGTGACAAATCCCGGTATGGATTCGTTGACGCTTGGCGCGCTCTTTGCGCTCGGGAATGCCGTCATGTACGGCAGCGTGACCGTTGCGGTCCGCGGCATGACCAAGACCGAGTCGGCAAACACGCTCCTGATCTGGCAACTCACCACAATCGCATTTTTTCACAGCTTTTTGCTTCTGTTCGGCTGGAAATGGCCCAGTGCGGCGAATGCCGGAATGTTGTTCGCCAGCGGGTTTGCCAACGCGGTCGGTCAATATTTCTGGACGCAGGCGCTACGGCTTGCTCCCGCCACCGCGGTTTCGCCCTTCTACTATCTGATGTTGGTTTGGGCGCTGGTGATTGGATTCGTCGTCTGGGGCGATATACCGTCGACCGGCTTGCTGATTGGATCGGCCGTCGTCGTCGCGTCCGGATTGTTTCTGCTTTGGCGCGAAGCGAAGCTGCAGCGGGCGGTCGCAATTGTCCCGCTTGTTCCAGCCCGCGAGACGCGGTGAGGCGGGTTATGCCGCCATGATTTTCCCGGCCTTCGCGGCCTTTTCGGGCGACCACGCGGCAATCAACTCGGGAACTTTCTCGATCGGAACGGCACGGCTGTAGAGGAAGCCCTGAACTTCTTCGCAGCCGAGCGCCGTCAGTAATCTCTGCTGGCTGGCGGTCTCAACCCCTTCGGCGACGGTCGTCATGCCGAGCGCGCCGGCAATAATAATGATCGCCTGCACGATCACGCTGTTTTCGGCGTTTTCGCCGAGGTCTGAGACGAAAGTGCGATCAATCTTGATCTTGTCGAACGGGAAGCTGCGCAGCGAGCTCAGGGACGAATAACCGGTCCCGAAATCATCCATCGCAATGCAGACCCCGATCTCCTTGAGGCGGTGCAAGGTCGCAAGCGTCTTTTCAATATCGGAGATAAACAACCGCTCCGTGATTTCGAGCACGAGGCGGCTTGCCGTTAAGCCAGTCTCGGCAAGGATGTGCACGATCATGTCGGAGAGGTTGGGCATCGAAAACTGAACCGGAGAAAGGTTCACGGCGATCTTGAGATCGCTCGGCCAACGCACCGCTTGGCTGCAAGCCTCGCGCAGCGCCCACTCGCCAAGCGGCAGGATGAGACCGCCGTCTTCGGCGATCGGGATGAACACTGCCGGCGAGATCGAACCCCTGGTCGGATGCTGCCAGCGCGCCAGCGCCTCGAAGCCGGAAATGGTATTGCGGCGCAAATCGATGACCGGCTGATATTCCAAATGCAGCAGATTCTGCTCGATTGCCTCTCGGAGGTCGATCTCGATCTGCCGTCGCTCTTTGACATCCTCGTTCATGGCGTGTTCGTAAAAGCGATAAGTGCCACGTCCGCTGCTCTTGACGGCGTAAAGCGCAAGATCGGCCGCCATCAGCAAGTCGTCGGCATTCTTGCCGTCTCGCGGGCCGATTGCGATGCCTATGCTGACGGTGCTCCGAATGCGGTGGCCGTCGATTTCATAGGGGTGGCCGATCGCGTCGACAATGCCGCCCGCCACACGCTCGAGGGTGGCGCGCGACTCGTAGGACGGCAGGATGACGGCAAACTCGTCGCCGCCCAGCCGTGCCAGAATATCTTCGGGGCGCAACGATTGCTTCAACCGTTGTGCAACCTCAATCAGCAGCATGTCGCCGATGCGATGACCCAGCGTATCGTTGATGACTTTGAAGCGATCGAGGTCGAGAAACAGTACGGCGAAGTCTTCGTTGCGGCTATCGTCCCCTGAGCCGTTGTCGTTACCGCTCAACCTGTCGATTGCAGAGCGAAAAACGCGACGGTTTGGGAGACCGGTCAACGGGTCCTCCGACGCAAGCCGCGCGATATGCGCCTCGGCCTGACGCCGCTTGGTGATATCCGTAAAGGTCTGTACGAAGCTGCCGTCCGGCAGCGGCGTGCTGTGTACCTCGATGACGGCGCCATCCGCACGGACGCGTTCTGAAACCCCGCATTCGCCGCCCGCAGCGTCTGATCCGTCCTCGACTGTCGCAAAATCCAAAGGCGGGGAAGGATCTACGTCGTCGTTGATCTGATGACGTGACAGCTCATCATAGTCGGGCGGATGCTCGATGAGTTCCTGCGGCAGTCCAAGGAGCTCTCCGCAGCGCTTGTTGATGATCGGAATTTCGCGCTCCTTTGTCACCAACATGATACCCTGGTTCATGTGCTCCAGAGTGAGCTTGAGCTGCTCGGCTTTCTGTTTCGCTCCGGCTTCGCTGCGCAGAATTTGTTCCATGGCGGCGAGAATGATCAGAGTGAGGATCGCTCCAACCAGCACGTTCGACTGCAGACTGACCCACGACGGTTGCAGGACATCGTGCTTGCGTACGCCGACGCTCACCCATATCGGATAGCCACGCACCTTGCGGAGCGCCATCAAGAGCGTTCCGTCCTTCGGCGCGTCGGTGTACTCAAAGACTGTGTCTTTACCCTCCTGTATGCGCTTGAACAGCGACGTGCCGGTTAGATTCTGACCAAGCGCAAAGCGCCCCGTGGCGCTGCCGCCGCTCGATCGAACCACGCCATCGCTGCCGATCATGGCGATCGAAGCCACCGAGCCGAGATCGATCTTGTTGTAGAAGGCGGTAAAATGCAGTGGATTGAGGGACGCGACGATGACGCCGCCGAACGAGCCGTCGCGATTGTTGAAGCGCCGCGTCAGTTGCACAGACCACTGGCCGCTCGCTCGACCCACCAGCGGTTTGCTGATGAACAGCTTGTCCTCGGTGCTGTGCATATGAACGCGAATGTGCTCGCGATCGCTGACGTCGATCGGCGGTGTCGGCTGCGGCCCTGCACTCGACGCGCGGATGATGCCCTTGTCGTCGACTATGGCGACTTGGACGATAATCTCGCTGAGAACGTCGGTCGTCCGAATGATGGTGTTGTAGTCTGTCGTGTCCTTGCGCGTCTCGACACTGTGGCGCAAATAGAGAACAGCCTTATCGACCTCGCTGAGTGAACGAAGAACGTTCTCCTCGAATACCATAGCGAAGTTTTCATTGGTTCGTTCGGCTTCGAACTGATCGGAGTGGACACGTTCGAAATATTTGAACGTGATGCCGATCCACAGCATCGCGATAATGATCGTGCCCAGAATCGCCGTGCTCCGCCGTTGGGCGATCAGCTTGGGCAAATGCGCGATGTGCAGATTCACGGGCCAGCTATCCTCGTTAAGTCAAGCCAGCTTAAGCTATTTCAAGTTTCGGGCGCCTTAATTTCCCAACCACACCGTCGGCTTTTTGGGCAACAAAGACTTACCTAACTCGAAAAAATTTAAGTGTATTCGTCCAAATGAGATGGGTGCGGCAATTCATCAATCAGCGCTTGCGCGATCACATAATAGCGTAGCCCTGCGGTTCCACAGAGCGCTATTGTTAATTGTGCGCGGCCGATTGGGGCTTGGCGCCAATTATTTGATCAAATTTGCAATCCGATCGATGATGGGCTTTGGGGTCGCATACGCTTTCTTTACCAAGGCCTCAAGCTGTTCGCCGTCCTCCGGATCGAGCGAGAACTTTCGCAATTTAGCTTCCGCGATGAAGTCAGGGTCTTTCATCGTTGCATCGAAAGCCGACCGCAGAATTTTCAGCCGATCCGGCGGCATGTTGGGCGGGGCGATGAATGGGCGGCCGATGCCCTGGCCAATGTAGAGGAATTCGATCGCCTGTTTGTCTTCCGGTTTGCTGGCGAGATCGACCACGAACGGCACGCCCTTCAATTCGGGATTAGGCTTGGCGCCGCCCTGAAACAGCACTGTGACGGTGCCGGACGAAATCCAGTCGGGCCTGCGCGCCATGACGCTGTCGAGACTTTCGCAGATGCCCTGTACCTCGCCGCGTTCCATGGCAAGGAACACGTCGGCCGAGGACGGATAACCGCCGACGAGCTTGAATTTCATGCCGAGAATGGAGTTGAGCGCTTTTGGATAAGCATGGGTGCCGGTGCCAGGCCCGGTGTCACCGACAATCAATTCCTTTTCGGTGAGATCGTGCACATTCTTCACCGGCGCCGTGTGGTAGGCGATGCAGACGTTGGTTTCGGTCGCCGGCGTGCCGAGCCACGAAAATTTGGTCGCATCAAATTGCGCGCCCGGCTCGCCGGTCAGTGGTCCGAGCGCCGCATCACGGGCAATCAACGCCATCGCCGAGCCGTCCTTCGGCGCGATGGTGTAAATGAAGTTGGCGGCGCGGTAGCTGCCACCGCCGGGGAGATTCTGAGCGATGACCGTGGGATTACCCGGCAAATGCTTGCCGATGTGGCCGGCGACGGCCCTTCCCCAAATGTCATAGCCGCCGCCCGGACCGAAGCCGATAATCATATTGACGGTCTTGCCGGCGAATATGCTGGGCGGTGTTTGCGCTGCGGCAGAGCCGGTAAGACCGGCGGCGATCATTCCCGCTGCAACAAGAGCGCCTTTTGGCCACAGGGCATGTGGGTTCATGTGATCCTCCCAAGGCTTCTCTATTCCTGCTAACAAATGTTGGCTCACCGACAAAGGGGTTATGGTGGGCAAAGTGGAGGATGTGACACTGTGACGACGCGGTCTTCGATCGGGCGCTTGCTCGCCGTACTGGGTCTCGTGCTGGTGGGCGGAACGTTGGCCGCCGTGGCGCAGCAGTTTCCTTCGCGTCCAATCCGCCTGATCGTCACCTTCGCGCCGGGCGGGGCGCCGGATATCGTCGCACGCATTGTCGCGGCGGCGCTGGAAAAACCGCTTGGCCAGTCCGTGATCGTCGAGAACCGCACCGGGGCGAATGGCATTGTCGGCATGCAGTCGGTCGCGAACGCGGACCCCGACGGATACACGCTGCTGAACACGCCGCCGGCTTTCGTCATCAACCCCAGCGTTTATAAGACGTTGTCGTTCGACATTTTCCGCGATTTTGCGCCAGTCGCGAATATCGGTATTAGCGCCGGGTATCTCGTGATCGTGCGTCCCGGTCTGCCGGTCAATTCGATTGCCGAACTTATCGACTACGGTAAGACCCATCGCCTGCTTTACGGCTCTCCCGGTATCGGAAACACGCTCCATCTCGCGGCCGCTCTGTTTGGCGCCAAGGCCGGCATTAACATGGAACACGTGCCGTTTCGCGGTACTGGACCGGTGATGACGGCGCTTCTCGCCGGAACCATTGATCTCGTTTTCGCCTCACCTTCCGCCACGAGCTCTCTGTCAAAAGATGGATTGCGCGCCATCGGGTTTACTGGAAAAGCGCCACCCGCCGAATTGCCGAATTTGCCGCTGGTCAAGGCCTCGTTGCCCGGCTACGAAATCGAGGGCTCCTGGGAAGGCTTGCTTGCCCCGGCAAAAACGCCGCCGGACATTATTGCGCGGCTCAACGCTGAGGTGCGCGCCGTCCTGAAAATTCCGTCTGTCCGGCAGTCGATCGTGAAAGTCGGTTACGAGCCGACCGATATGTCGCCCGAGGAGTTCGGAGCCTTTCTGCACGCGGAGGCGAAGCGTTACGCAGAAGCCGTTCGCGCTGCGAAAATCGAGCCGCAATAGGCGAGGGCGCGGGGCCCCGCACGCGTGCCGATCAACTCCCTTTCAGTGCGGCTTTCGCGCGTTGCGAGATCGGATGATCATGCGTCGATAGGCTCGGCGTCGAGCCGTGCGACCCACCCTTCCAGGCCAGGCTTGGCCGCCGGGTAGCGTTCGAGTACCAGCGGGTCATGTCCGGGTACGATATGGCGCGGCGACGTCGCGAGTTTCTTTATCGTCTTGTAGCCTTCAAGCACTTCGGCGACGTTGTAGACAATCGGAAAAACCCGCCCGCCGTCGATATGTGCATAGAGGTGGGTGGCGTCGGCAGCGAGCACGACATAGCCGCGCCGCGTCTTGACCCGCACGCTCTGCAGGCCCTTCGAATGGCCGCCGATGTGATGCACGGTTACGCCCGGGACGATTTCGTCCTCGCCGTCATGGAAGACGGCATGGCCGGTGAATACCTTGCGCACCATGGCGACGATATCGTCGGCCTCGAACGGCAGCCGAAGCGCGTGATGGCACATGCAACGCCCGGTCGCGTAGGCCATCTCGCGATCTTGCAGGTGATAGCGCGCCTGCGGAAAGAGGTCGTAGTTGCCGCAATGGTCGTAGTGCAGATGGCTGACGATGACGGTTTTGACCGCCTCCGGTGCGATGCCAAGCGCGATCAGCCCTTCGCGCACCGGCCTGATCATCTCGCGCTGGCGGCGCTGCGCCATCGCCTCGTCGAAGCCGGTGTCGACGATGATCGCACCCGACGGACTGACGATCGCCCATACGAAAAAATCGAGGGGCTGTAGCGCGTCGTGCGGATCGCCATCGATGAAGTTTGCCGGCGAGCGGCGGGCATGATGACCGTAGCGGATCGCGTAAACTTCGTGCAGATCGTCGCTCATGGCTCTCTCGCAATCCAAAAAGATCTGGCTCGATGCGCTGAAGAATACGCCGGATTGAGGCGCGGCGTCAGGCGACGCGGTAGCGTGCGATGACGCTTTCGTCGACGTCGACCCCGAGGCCAGGCGCTTGCGGGACGCGCATGTGGCCGTCGCGCGCCGTGATCGCTTCCCCCAACGGGGTCACCTCGAGTTCACAGTAGAACCGTTCGCACATGGCATCGGGAAGACAAGCGGCGATGATGTGCAGGGTCGCTATCAGCCCCGGGCCGAAATAGGGCGAATGCGGCATGACGCGAACGTTGTGGTCTTGTGCGATCGCGATCGCCTTGAGCATGGCGACGATGCCGCCGATCTTGGTGACACTCGGCTGAAAGATATCGAGTGCGCCGCGTTCGATCGCATAGCGCGCCTCGCCGGGATGGCCGATGTTTTCACCGGCCGCGATCGTAACGCCGGTATCGCGGCGGATGCGCGCCATCGCATCGTAATCGTCGACCGGATCGACCGGCTCCTCCAGCCAGGCGAGGTCGTAGGCCTTGAGCTTGCGCGCCATTTCAATGGCTTCATCCGCGGGCCAAGCACAATTAGTGTCAACCATCAGCGCGATGCCGGGACCGGCAGCCTCGCGGCCGGGGGCCACCGTCTCAACCAGATGTTCGTGCAATTTGACGGCGGTGTAGCCGCGCGCGATTGTGTCCCGCGTATAACGGTAGACGAGATCGGGCTTGCCGTAGCGCAAGAGGCTGGCATAGGTGGGAATCCGGTCGCGGGTCGCACCGCCGAGCAAGCGGTGAAGGGGCGCGCCCTGCGCCTTGCCCGCAATGTCCCACAGCGCGATATCGACACCGGCCAGCGCGAAACTGACAGGACCGTGCCGGCCCATGGCGTGAAGCTTGCGCTGCAAGTCTGCCATGAACGAGGGGACGTCAGTAAACTCGCGCCCGGTGCAGAGCGGCGCCACGACACGCGAAATCGCCTCCCGTGTCAGCGGCGAGGCTGCGAAACCGAACGCCTCGCCCCAACCCGTCAGTCCGGCGTCGGTGTCGATGCGGACGAACAGCGTCTCCATATGCGACCACGGCCCGAGCGGCCGCATCGGCTTGGGCCCGCCGTGCTCGTAAGGAACGGCGATGAGGATGGGCTCGACGCGCGTGATCTTCATCGTCTTGGCGCTTGGCGCTCTAATACACTACGACGCTGCGGATGCTCTTGCCCTGACGCATCAGGTCGAAGCCGGCGTTGATGTCCTTGAGCGGCATCGTGTGGGTGATCATCGGATCGATTTCGATCTTGCCCTGCATGTACCAATCGACGATTTTCGGCACATCGGTCCGTCCGCGGGCGCCGCCGAAGGCGCTGCCTCGCCAAACTCGGCCAGTCACGAGCTGAAACGGACGCGTCGCAATCTCTTGTCCTGAGCCGGCGACGCCGATGATAATGCTTTGGCCCCAGCCGCGGTGGCAGCTCTCCAGCGCCATCCGCATGAGATTGACGTTCCCGATGCATTCGAACGTGTAGTCGGCACCGCCGATCTGATCGGCGCCGCTTTTGGTCATGTTCACCAAATGAGCGACGAGGTCGCCTTCGATCTGCTTCGGGTTGACGAAGTGCGTCATACCGAACCGTTCGCCCCAAGCCTTCTTTTCGGGATTGAGATCGACGCCGATAATCATGTCGGCGCCAACGAGGCGCAGGCCTTGAATGACATTGAGTCCGATGCCGCCGAGCCCGAACACGATGCATTTCGCTCCGGGCTCGACCTTCGCGGTGTTGATCACTGCGCCGATGCCGGTCGTCACGCCGCAGCCGATGTAGCAGACCTTGTCGAAAGGCGCGTCCTCGCGGATTTTCGCGACGGCAATTTCCGGCAGCACAGTGAAATTGGCGAAGGTCGAGCAGCCCATATAGTGGTGAATTCTCTCGCCCTCGAGCGAGAAGCGCGAGGTGCCGTCCGGCATGACGCCTTGGCCCTGCGTCGCTCGGATGGCCGTGCACAGGTTGGTCTTGCGCGACAGGCACGATGGGCATTGCCGGCATTCCGGCGTGTAGAGCGGAATGACGTGGTCGCCGATCTTCACCGAGGTGACGCCGGGCCCGATATCGACGACGACGCCGGCCCCCTCGTGGCCGAGAATCGCAGGAAACAGCCCCTCCGGATCGGCGCCCGACAAGGTGAACTCGTCGGTATGACAAATGCCGGTCGCCTTGATCTCGACCAAAACCTCACCGGCGCGGGGGCCGTCGAGCTTGACTGTC
Organism: uncultured Alphaproteobacteria bacterium; assembly: GCA_963759705.1. Taxonomy (GTDB): domain Bacteria; phylum Pseudomonadota; class Alphaproteobacteria; order Rhizobiales; family Xanthobacteraceae; genus BOG-931. The sequence goes on along the minus strand of CAVXAK010000013.1, from coordinate 988,747 downwards.
GTAACTTCAAGTGGCTTGCCGGGTGCGTGGGCGACGGCGGCACGAACATCCATGATGATCCTCTGGCGTCATGTCAGGGCCGAGCGCAATACGCCCGGAATCCGTGGCACCCGTCATACGGACAATAGCGCGTGCGCTCAAGATACGCCGCCTTGGAGGCGAGCGTGGGGAGCCAGAAAGACCGGACCTGAGACTATCCACACCTCCACATCGATTTCTTTCGGGCCTTATCGAAAGTCTTTACCATTGAATGTCGTGTCGCGTTTCGATTTGAACAATTCGCGAAGTTCTAGCGACAAAGGGGCAAATGGGGGAAGACATGTTCACATTCGGCGGAGTTGCAATTGGCATTCATCGCCTTCTTTTTCTTGATGCTCATTCTGGGAAGCTTTTTTACGGTGAGCACGGCGCAGGTGGCAGTGATCACCAGATTCGGCAGATTTCTTCGCGCCGCCCAGCCGGGGCTGAACTGGAAATGGCCGTTTATCGATACCGTCGCTGGACGGGTCAGCTTAAGGGTCAATCAGATCAATCTAACGATGGAGACGAAGACGAAAGACAACGTGTTCGTCACCATTCCCATTTCCGTGCAAAACCAGGTTCGGCCGGAGAAGGTCTATGACGCCTTTTATAAGCTGACCAATCCGACGCAGCAGATTCAATCCTACGTCGAGCAAGTCATTCTCGGTCATGTCCCGGGGATGACGCTCGACGAAGTTTTCGCAAGCCAATCCGGAATTGCCCTGGCGGTGAAGAAGGAGCTCGACGCCGATATGTCGGCGTTCGGATACGAAATCGTGAACGTGCTGGTGACCGACATCGTTCCCGATGCCAAGGTGAAGTCGGCCATGAACGACATCAATGCGGCGCAGCGCGAGCAGGTCGCCGCAAATGCCAGAGGCGAGGCTGAAAAGATTCTGGTGGTCAAGAAAGCGGAGGCCGAAGCCGAGAGCAAGGCGCTTCAAGGGCAGGGCATCGCCAACCAGCGCAAGGCCATCATCGAGGGATTGCAGGGATCGATCGAGCAGTTCCAGAAAGTCGTACAGGGCGCATCGACCTCGGAGGTCATGCAACTTGTCATGATCACGCAATATTTCGATACGATCAAATCCATCGGCGAATTAGACAAGACCAATACGCTGTTTCTGTCTCATTCTCCCGGAGCCGTTCGGGATATTTCCGATCAGATCCTGCAATCGATGCTGACCGCGGAACGAGCCAAGGCCTAACCGGCGGGCTCGGTCTTCTCCGGCAGCATGACGATCTGCGTCTGAGTTACCAGCGCGCAGAGCTTGCCGTCGCCGCGCGTGATGCGCGTCTGCCACACCATCGTGGTACGCCCGCGATGCAGCGGTGTGCATTCGGCGCGCGCGGTGTCGCCAACGGGAATGCCGGCAAAAAAGTTTGTTTTGCTCTCGATCGTTGCCGTGCGCGCGCCGTCGGGCAGATTGGCCATCGTTGCCGTGCCGCCGAGATTGTCGGCGAGCGCCATGACGGCGCCGCCGTGCAGCACGCCGAAGCGGTTTTCAAGTTCGTCGCGAACCACCAGCTCGGCCTCGACACGATCGGGCGAAATATGCGTAACCTTCATGCCCATGAAGTTGGCGAAGGGCGGCTGTTTCTCAACGTCGCGGTTCATGATTGCTCCGTTGCGGAAAAAACGATGCCGGGTACCTAAAGCAAGAGCGCGGCTGAAGCCGCGCTCAAGCAACAACCTGGCAGAACCGTTGTGCCGGTCACTTCGGTTGCGGCACGACGCGCAAGTACGGCTTCAGCGTCTTCCAGCCTTGCGGGTAAAGCTTCTTCGCCTCATCGTCGGACACGGCGCTTGTGAGAATGACGTCCTCGCCTTGCTTCCAGTTCGCCGGTGTCGCGACCTTGTGCTTAGCGGTGAGCTGAATTGAGTCGATGACGCGCAGAACCTCGTCGAAGTTGCGGCCCGTGCTCATCGGATAGACCAGGACGAGCTTGACCTTCTTATCTGGCCCGATAACGAACACGTTGCGGACCGTCTGATTGTCGGCCGGCGTGCGGCCTTCCGACGTGCCGCCGGTGCTCGCCGGCAACATGCCGTAGAGCTTGGAAACGTTGAGATCCGTATCGCCGATCATCGGATAGTTGGGAGCGAACCCGACGACGTCCTTGATGTCGCCCGACCACTTCGCGTGATTGGCCACCGGGTCGACGGACAGCCCGATGATCTTCACGCCGCGTTTATCGAATTCGGGCTTTAGCCGCGCCATGGTGCCGAGCTCGGTGGTGCACACCGGCGTAAAGTCCTTGGGATGCGAGAACAGCACGACCCAGCTGTTGCCGATCCAGTCGTGGAAACGGATCTTGCCTTCCGTCGTTTCAGCTTCGAAATCAGGGGCGGTATCGCCAATCTGGAGCGCCATATAAAACCTCCGTCTTGTGGACTGTTCCGATGTTCTGGGGGGTATTTTGCCAGCGATATGTACGGTTCCGCAGCCCATATTACCAGCCCCATTACGTCCCAATTGCTCGATTGAGTAACGTCCAGTCGCCGCATGCAGGAGAGCGCGGCAATAAGTCGTTCCTCCGAGGGAGAAGAATTCCGAGAAGTCTGGGAGAGGTATCGGCTCGCCTTGCCGAATCACGAAGACGCTCACCGCAAGGTGAGAGCGGAACCGCAAGAAATGCCGCGAGTTTGCCCAAGTGCGGCCCTTGGGTGGCCACCCTGGCGTAAGAGCTTTGAACCTTACGATTGAGTCGAGCGACCAAACTAATCTGGACCTGGGATTGAACCGCGCAAGCCTCGCTCTTCGAGGTGGGCCCGGGAGGCATCGATGGCGCTGCTCACGGATCAAGACCCTGTCGATCTCGCGACGCTCGCGGCGGTCATCGCGCGTTCGCAGATCCGCGTGATCGAAGCGGCCCAAACTCGTCGGCGTCTGCCCAGCGGGTTCGACGATGTGGACGTCGCCATCCTGGATTGGATTGCCGCAGAGGGCCGACGAGCCGGCCGCAGCTTCGTCGGGATATAGACGACCTGAAGGCTGAAGATCGCGCGCATGCGCGAACTGAGCGAGCTATGGTTTGGTATAGCCGTCCGTAAGTGTGTTCAAGAACGCAACGATATCTTCCTCTTCCTGCGATGACATCGCCGGCGGGGCGCGCCTTTTCCGGTTGAACGGAGGGTCCGTCACGTCGACATTGACGTGATGCTCCGGCGGCAAGTCATTGAACTTTTGGACGGTGCCGTTCGCTTGACGCGGGTAGATTTTCTGCGGTTCGGTGTCCCTAAAGGCATAGAAGTCCAGCACCTGCCGCAACGTGCGGAACACGCCATTATGAAAGAACGCCCGCCGCGTTGCGACGTTGCGCAATGTCGGCGTGCTGAAAAGCCCGCAATACTGCGTCTGTTGGGACATGTCGGTCCGGTAGGGACCGCAGATGCCGAGATCGAAATATCTCGGGTCTTTGTTGACCGCGAGGGCGGGGTTGCGCGGCGCACCGAGAGCTTCGAACTGGTGATCAGTGAATAGCGGAGGCAGGCCGTCACGGCTCGGCTGGTCGACGTGGCAGGCGGCGCAATTGGCTTTGGCGGGATCGTTGAACAGGACATAGCCTCGCAATTCGCTTGGTGTGAGGCGCGCCTTGCCCTCCAGCCAATAATCGAACTTGCTGGTGTAGGGATGAAAGCTTAAGTCCTCGATCTGGTAGCGCGCAACCGCGAACAACGCCTCGGCGACGGTGAGGCGCTTGTCGTTGAATACCGACGCACCGAACAATTGCACGAGACGTGCCGCATACGGAGCCTGCTGTAATTTTCCTGACACCTGGTCGATGCTTCCGCCATCCATCTCTCGCGGATCTAGAAGCGGCGAGAGTGCCTGGTCTTGCAGCGTGTCGGCGCGTCCATCCCAGAACAAGCCGCCTTGCGGTACCAGGTTGGCGGCAGCTCGGCTTGTCTGCGGAGCGGTTTTCTGCACCCGCTCTGTCTCCCGGCTCAGCGCGATAAGTTGTGTCACACTCACATTCTCGTTTTCCTCGTTGTCGGGCCCGATGCTGAAACTCGGCTGTCGCTCGAGGTACATCAATGACGGTACTGCGCGCACCCCTTGGCGCGACAAAAGGGGACCGCCACGCATCGCCGGCAAGTTGCCGGGCGACGCATAGGCATGTCGCGGGCTGTGACACGACGCGCAGGACAACCGACCGGACGACGATAGGCTGGCATCGAAGAAAACGAGGCGGCCGAGTTGTGCCATAGCGGACAATGGCCCAGCGGGCGACCGCTCAAGTCGTACAGGTTGCGGGTTCTCGCCCTGCGCGAGGATGCCAGCGGGCGCCGTGCGCGCTGACGCTGCAGCGACAGCGCTAGGGACACCGACCACAACCGCAATTCCGGTGGCCCAAACCGCGATGAGCAGTCCGGCCACGACAAGCCAGGACGTACGGCCCGGCATGCCGCTTCAGTGAGCGCCGGCCGGCGCCGGCGGAGCAGACAGCGGCGCACCGGTCGCCGGGTCGAGATAAAGCGGAGGGTTGTTGCCGCTCGAAACAAAGTCGAACAAGCCATCGATCGAACCGGCCGTGGCGTCGAACGAGCCGCTGCCGATCCGCTGCCCGTGTAGCCAATTGTCCTCGATGAAGCGCACCACGGAGGCAAGCGAAATCTGGTCGTGGCCGACATAATTGGCCTTCGCCCATGGGGAGATCACCAGGAAGGGCAAGCGCGTTCCGGGTCCGCAGCGACCATTCACGGGCTTGCCGCCGATGCCGGGCAAAGGCGTGCCGGTGCCGCACTTGCCCGGTCCATCGAGTTGATCCGCCTCAGCATCAAACGACGGGCTCGTGACGTTGGCGAAGGCGTGATCATACCAGCCGTCGAAGTAGTCCCAGGTAATGACCACCGCAGTACTCTTCCAATCCGGCTGTTGTTCCAGAAAATCAATCAACGCGACGGTGCCCTCCTGTTCGTCCAGGGGGTCGGAATAGCCGGCATGGCCGTCCTGATAGGCCGGCAGTTTGATGTAGGAGACCGACGGAAAATTGCCGGCCTTCACGGCGTCATAGAAGTCCTGCAGGTCGTAATTGTGGTTGGCGGGATCGCGTGTCTTGCCGTCATGTTCAAGGCTGTAGCCGATGGCCGGCAGCGCACTCGGCCGTTCGTGCTTCGCATTGGCGGTTGACGCGTAATACTGGAACCAAGCGTGGTGCGGAATGTAGTCCGCTACATCAGCACCAACGACAGTCGAGTGGGTGCTGCGTTTACAGCCTGTGGTGCCATTGGCATTCGTCACATCGAGGCGGAAGCCGCCCATGAACGAGCCCCACGTGATACCATCCTTGTTGAGCAAATCGCCGATGTTCTGGCCGCTCATCATCGCCTGGTCGCTGGGTTTGGAGCAGACATCGTAGCCAGGATCTACGTCGTTAATCATCGTCAGCCCGCCCTGACCGTCATTGATGTAATAGGAGACTTCGGTGACCGTGGACGGCTTTTTGGTCGTGGCGACGATCGTCATGCCGTTTGTCTGGCCCGAGCTGATGTTCAGCATGCCCGGCGACGACGGACCATAGGTATCGGTCCAGGCGTTGTCGCTCATCGCGAAATGCTGAGCATAATTCCACATCGCCGCGACGGTGTTGCCATCGTAATAGCCCATGACTTGGCCCTTGGTGCCGAAGGCGCCCGCGCCGCCTTTGGTCCCCTTGCCCGTATATTTGGGAAACAGATCGGCCTTGCCCCCGTCGTAGGCCTGTTGCTCGGCCGTGTAGGCGTAATTCTGGTCGGCCGTGAATGCCTGAGTGCGGTCGAGCCGGAAGGGCTCGGCAGCATCGCTGCCATTGGCCTTATCGGTGAAATTGAGATTATTGGTCAGAAGATTTGCGTTGGCGAGATTGTTGACTGTGGGTGTGCCCGCTTTGGCCGTAAACGCGGGCTCGCCCGGCGGATTGGCTGCTTTTGGATAGGTCGCGAAGTAATGGTCAAAAGAGACGTTTTCATTGAAGATGATCACGAGGTGTTTGATCGGCGTCGCGGTCGGTGCGGCGGAATTCTTAACTCGGGCTGGGGACGGCGGCGGGAGCAATCGAATCTGCCGCAGCGGCGCCACTCCAGGCCGCCACAATTGCAATTGCTGACGTCGTGGCGGCGGAGAGCAGGGTCTTGCTCATGGAGCTCCTCAAAATACGGGGTGGGATAGCTAAGGCTAATCCATCATATGTGACCCTACGGTGACACCGACATTGCCCGCTTAGAATTTTCGCCGGCGATTTACCCAACCACCTCAGACGGTCTGATCCCGACACGTTTGGGCGGCGAGCGAGCCGTATTCCCCAAGGTCGCGCTGGCTCCTAAGATGTTTGCCGCAAATGAGCGGATACACCTTGGGGGATACCATGATCCGGATCGCAAATGTCGTCATCGCGCTGGTTGCGGCGAGCGCGATCTGCGCGCACGCGCAGGACTACCCGTCGCGGCCGATCCGTATTCTCGTGCCCTATGCGCCGGGCGGCATCGCCGATATCGCGGCACGTATCGTCGGCGCCAAACTCACCGAAGCCTGGGGCCAGCAGGTGGTGGTCGAGAACAAGCCTGGCGGCAATGGCTTCATCGCGATGGCCGATGCGGCGCGATCGACGCCCGACGGCTATACGCTGGTTATGGCGACAGGCGGCGACGTCTCGATCAACCCCACATTGTTCAAGAATGTACCCTATGACGTTGGCCATGATCTGGCGCCGATCTCGGCGGTAAGCGATGCGCCCTTGGTGCTCGCGGCGAATGCCAATGCTCCTTATAAGACCGTCGCCGACGTCCTTGCGGCCGCCAAGGCCCAGCCGGGACAGCTCAATGTCTGCACGCCCGGCTACGGCAGCATCAACCAGATCGTTCTCGAATGGATGGCGCTCAATACCGGCACCAAGTTTGTGCACGTCCCGTACAAAGGGGGCGCACCGGCGGCGCAAGCTCTGATGGCCGGCGACATTCCGCTCGGCATTCTGGCGAGTTCGTCGGTGGCGCCACATGTGCAAGCCGGGAAAGTCCGCGTCCTTGCGGTGACGATGGATAAACGTTCGCCGCTCAATCCGGAATGGCCGACACTGCAGGAAGAGGGCGTCCAAGAGGTGAATGCATCGAACTGGACCGCCATTCTTGCCCCGAAGGCGACGCCGCAGCCGATCATCGACAAGCTCAATGCCGAGGTCGTCAAAATCCTCAATATGCCCGATGTGAAGCAGCGTTTTGCCGCGGGCGGCGTGGTGACCATTCCTTCCACCGCGGCCGAACTCGATACTCGCATCAAACGCGAATTTGTCGGCTATCGCGCCATCATCGCGAAAGCCAATATCAAGCCGGAGTGATTGCGAATTCCTGGGGGAGCGGTCGCGCGGGCGTCGCTCCCCTGAGCAGGACTTAGGCACATTGACTTTTTCGCGGCGACGCCGCAAAGGCAAAGGGCCGGCTCGCGGGATGCTTAACCGGAATGTTCAAGCAAATCCTGATTGCCAATCGCGGCGAAATCGCCTGCCGGATTATCAAAACCGCCCGCCGAATGGGCATCGCCACCGTTGCGGTTTATTCCGAGGCCGACCGCGATGCGTTGCATGTGGAAATGGCCGATGAAGCCGTCCTGATCGGACCGCCGCCGGCCGCGCAGAGCTATCTCCTCATCGACAAGATCGTCGATGCCTGCAAGTCGACCGGCGCCGAGGCCGTGCACCCGGGCTACGGCTTTCTCTCCGAGCGCGCGGCGTTCGCAGAGGCGCTCGCCACGGCTGGCATCGTGTTTATTGGGCCCAATCCCAAGGCGATCGGCGCCATGGGCGATAAGATCGAGAGCAAACGAGCCGCGGCGGCCGCCAAGGTCGCAACCGTGCCGGGCCATCTGGGTGTGATCGAAGACGACAAGCAGGCGGAAAAGATCGCCGACGAGATCGGCTATCCGGTCATGATCAAGGCGTCGGCCGGCGGCGGCGGCAAGGGCATGCGCATCGCCTATAGCCGCGCGGAGTTGGCGGAAGGCTTTGCCCGTGCGCGCTCGGAGGCGAAATCGAGCTTCGGCGACGATCGGGTGTTCATCGAGAAGTTCATTACCGATCCGCGCCACGTCGAAATCCAGGTCTTGGGCGATAAGCACGGCAACGTCATCTATCTCGGCGAGCGCGAATGCTCGATCCAGCGCCGTAACCAGAAGGTCATCGAGGAATCGCCGAGCCCGCTGCTCGACGAGGCCACGCGGGCGAAGATGGGCGAGCAGGCCGTCGCCCTGGCCAAGGCCGTGGGCTACGACAGCGCCGGAACGGTCGAGTTCGTCGCCGGGCAGGACCGCAGCTTCTACTTCCTTGAGATGAACACCCGCCTTCAGGTCGAGCATCCGGTGACCGAACTCGTCACCGGCATCGACCTCGTCGAGCAGATGATCCGTGTCGCTTACGGCGAGCCGCTGGGGTTCGGCCAGAGCGATATCAAGCTCACCGGCTGGGCGGTCGAAAGCCGCATCTACGCCGAGGATCCCTATCGCAACTTCGCGCCTTCGATCGGGCGCCTGGTGCGCTATCGTCCACCGGCCGAGGGCGTGCATGACGGCGTCACGGTGCGCAACGATACGGGCGTCACCGAAGGCGGCGAAATCTCGCTCTACTACGATCCGATGATCGCCAAACTGGTGACGCACGCCAAAACGCGCGCGCAGGCGATCGAGGCGCAGTCCGATGCCCTCGATGCATTCACGATCGAGGGCATTCGCCACAACATTCCGTTCCTCGCCGCGATCATGCAGCACCCACGCTGGCGGTCCGGCAAGCTTTCGACCGGTTTCATCGCGGAGGAATTTCCTCGCGGTTTCGAGCGGACGCCGCCGCAGGACGCGACGGCGCGCACCATCGCCGCCGTCGCTGCCGCGATCGACCATGTCCTGGGTGAGCGCAAGCGCCAGATCTCCGGCCAGATGAACACGGGGGTGACCCGCGAGCGCCGTCGCGCCATCTGGCTCGGGCCCGATGAAGTCCACGCCGATGTCGAACACGACGGCAAGGCGATCGCCGTGACATTCGAGGATGGCGCAAGGCGTTTGCTGCGTTCCGATTGGGCTCCGGGCAGTCCGCTCTGGACCGGTTCGCTGGACGGCGTGCCCATCGCAGTGCATGTGCGCGCCGTACCCAACGGCTTTGAACTCGCCTACCGCGGTATCGAGGTGAAAGCTTTCGTCTATACCGACCGGGAGGCACGCTACGCACGCCTGATGCCGATCAAGAAGCTGTCCGACAGTGGCAAGGCCGTGCGCTGTCCGATGCCCGGCCTCGTCGTCTCGGTTGCGGTCTCCGAAGGCCAGGAGGTCAAGGCCGGCGAAACGCTGGCGGTGGTCGAGGCGATGAAGATGGAAAACATCTTGCGTTCCGAACGCGACGGCACCATCAAGAAAATTCGCGTCAAGCAGGGCGACAGCGTCGCCGTCGACGCGGTGATCATGGAGTTCGCGTAAACTGACCCTGCGGCAGATGCCGAATCGTGCGAATGTCGCACGGGGGCGGTTCAGCATGCAGGCATTGCGCTTCCTCTTTTCGCCGTCCGGGCGGTTGCGGCCGCAGGCTTTCGCCGTTGCGGCTATCGCCGTTTACGCCGCCGGACTGGCCTCACAACTTCTGACCACGCCAAGGGTCATTGCGCGGGACGGCTTGTGGCCTTTCGCGATGGTGCAGGTCGTCCTGGTCTGGGTGTGGTTCTCGCTGCACGCCAAGCGCCTGCGCGACGCTGATCGCTCGATCGGTCTCGCGGCAGCGGCAAGCGTTCTATATATCCTCGCCGTCGTGCTGCTTTTGATGGTGGCGGCCTCTTTCGTCGATCCATCGACGGCTGACGCAGGCGGTCCAAATGCGACCAGCGCGCTCGCGCTCATTCTGTTGGTGTGGATCACCGCGATATTGTCCAACTCGGCTGGCTACGATTTGGTCTGGGTGGTGGTTGCGATCCTGACGGTATTGGCATTTCTGCCGAGCATCGTCGTGCTAGCCGTCACGCTCTGGGCGGCGACGCGGCCGAGTGTTGCAAGCCGCTCCACTGTGTGATGCTGCACTTCGCCTACGGCTCCAACATGCACCGGGCGATCATGCGTAGGCATGCGCCGGCTGCGACGCCGATCGGCGTCGCTGAGCTTGCACATTATCGTTTCGTCATCACTGCGGATGGTTACGCCTCGGTCGTGCCGGCCCGAACGGCTACCGTTCATGGCGTGTTGTGGCGTCTGACGCCACGCGATCGCGTCACCCTCGACGCCTGGGAGAATATCGCCGGCGGGCTCTATCGTGCCGAAACTTTGCCGGTTTATTGCGCGGGGCGCCGGCAGCGCGCTCTGGTGTATCTGGCACGGCCGCGTGCCGTGGGCCGGCCGAAGGCGGGCTACGTGGAGATTGTCGTCGCAGCGGCGCGCACATGGGCATTGCCGGAGGACTACATTGATTCGCTGAAGCGATGGCTGCCGCTGCATAGTGTCAGTGGCGGAACGCGAAAGTTGGATTTTGGTTGAGCACGATCTCTTCCGAAAACAGTCATCCACCCGGACCAGGTCAGGGGAAGGCTGTTTCGGGATCATACTCCGGGAGACTCGGATGAACGCGATCCGCCTCATCGTGATCCGTGGCCGGGTGCAGGGGGTCGGTTATCGCGCCTGGACGGAATACACCGCCCTCGAACGGGGTCTCCAGGGCTGGGTGCGCAACCGCGCCGACGGATCAGTCGAAGCGCTGTTCGTGGGCCCCGTTGACGTTGTCACGGCGATGATCGAGGCGTGCTGGAACGGCCCGAGCGGCGCACGCGTATCCGGCATCGATCAGCGCGACGCCGGCTCCGAGGATGTGACGTTGATCCGCCGCGGCGAACTGTTCTCGGTGCTGGCAACCGTTTGATCATCGCCGGTCGCGCCGAACAGCCTTTCGAACGTCGTCCGCAACATCATGTCGACCTCCGGCATCGATACCGGCAGGCCGAGATCGGCCATCGAGGTCACGCCATAACGCGCTTGGGACACGCCGCATGGCACGATGCCGGAAAAGTGCGCGAGGTTAGGCTCAACGTTGAGCGCGAAGCCGTGCAGCGTCACCCAGCGCTGAATGCGAATGCCGATGGCGGCGATCTTGTCCTCAAAGCCGTCGCCTTTGTCCGGGCGGCGGACCCAGACGCCTACGCGGTCGTCGCGGCGTTCGCCACGGACGTTGAAAGCAGCAAGCGTATGGATGATCCACTCCTCGACCGTGGCGACGAAGCGGCGCACATCCGGAGCGCGACGCTTGAGATCGAGCATGAGGTAGCCGACGCGCTGGCCTGGCCCGTGATAGGTGAAATGTCCACCGCGGCCGGCGGTGTGGACTGGAAAGCGCGCGTCGATCATATCCTCCGGCCGCGAACTGGAGCCGGCCGTATAGAGGGGAGGGTGCTCCAACAGCCAGACCAGTTCGGGCGCCTCGCCGCGTGCGATCGCGGCCGCGCGAGCCGTCATGGTCACGAGCGCCTGCTCGTAGGCGATCAAGCCATCGCTCACGCGCCATTCGACCGGGGTTGAGCCGGGCGTTGGAAGAAGGCCGATCGTCAGGTCGTCGCGCGTGTTAACCGCCCTGTAACCATAAGGTGTTGAGACTCTACCCCAGCGAAACTCACGGACAAAACACGCGGGGGCGGGCCTTGGCATCACTGGATAATGTATGGGTCGACATTTCGGTTGTCTTAGGGACGACGTCGATGCCGATCAATCAGGTGCTTCGGCTCGGCCGCGGCGCCATCATCGAGCTCGACGCCTCGGAGGAGGATGAGGTTCGCATCCTCGCCAACAACCTGTCAGTGGCCAAAGGCACCGTGATCGTGAGCGGCAACCGAATCGCGGTCGAGGTCAAGGAGTTGCTCCCGCGCGCTCCGGACGCAACCTAGTGGTTCGATTCTAACATTTGCATCCGGGTTCTGCAGGCTCTCATGCGAATGTTAGAACCAAAGGACCACTAGCAACCATAAGTTCTAGTGGAGCTTTTGGATTTGACATTCGCTACGGGAGTTCGCGGCAGCGAATGTCAAATCCGCTCCACTAGCCGGGCGGCCTCGGGCGCACAGGCCTTGTCCGGGGATAGGTGAACTGTTACATCGGCGCCGTCGCACGCTGATCGGCGCGCGTCCACCCCCACATGCGGCCGTGGCGGAATTGGTAGACGCACTAGCTTGAGGTGCTAGCGGGGCAACCCGTGGAGGTTCGAGTCCTCCGGCCGCACCAATACAAATGATCCGCTAGAAGGATCAATAAGTTCCTGAAAAGCTTGAAACATCCGAACAGCTCAAAGTACAAAAGGGCTGTACAAGAATGCCGTTTCGGATGGCCTCAATTACACGCTCAAAATCAGGTTCGTGGACAGCGCGCAAAGGCATCCCCAAGGATGTCCGAGACGACTACGAGCGGCTCTACGGCTACCGTTGGGAAGCCAAGCTCACCCTCCCGGCGACGCTAAGGCCTCACCAGGCCAAGGCTGAGATGGCGGAGTGGGTTGCGGATGTCGAGCGCCGCATCGACGCCATTAGGGCGAGCCAGCGGAGTGAGCGACAGGCGCTTTCCCAGAAGCAAGTCAGAGCGCTGGCCGGTGAGTGGTACAAGGCATTCACTGCGCAGCACGATGAGAACCCCGGTTCCACCGAGCGGTGGGATGAGAAGTTTTGGCTGCTTATGGGCCGTGTAGAAGACTACGCCCCCGATCACCTCATTAGAGAAGACAAGAAGCGCCTCGACTGGATACTGAGTAACCAAGGGGTTCGAGACGGCATCCGGCCCGCAATGGCGAAGGAAGCGAAGGTTGATCAATTCTTGGCTGACAGGGGACTGTCACTGTCGCAAGAAACCTACAACTCATTCGTCGATTGTGTTCTGCACGAATACGCAGCCGGTGTGCTGCACTTGGAGCGTCGCGCCAACGGCTACTATGGGCCGGATCACCACCTTGAGGAGCTTCCAGCACTCACTGGCGTCCCTAGTCAGCAGAAACAGACCGGACTGACCACGTGGAAGCTCTTTGAACTTTGGGTGGACGCAAAGAAGCCCGCTGTGGCGACGAGAAACCGATGGCGCGGTGTGTTCCGCGATCTGGATAAGCATTTCGGGGGACGCTCACCGAACGCGATTAGCACAGACGATGCTCAGGCCTGGGCAGAGCAACTACCAAGCAAGAAGCGCACACCGACCACCGTCAACTCCATCTGGTGCAATGCAGCTCGCACAGTGTTTGGCTGGGCGATGAAGGCGCGGAAGCTTTCAAGCAATCCCTTCACCGGAGTGTCAGTCACTGAGCCTCGCAAGGTGCGAACCCGAGAGACGGATGAGTTTTTTCCAGATGAAGCGAAGCGCATTCTTACAGCCGCCAGCGCTTTGAAAACCACGCCTCAGAACACCTTTGAGGCGGCGAACGGTGGGTGCCGTGCAAAATCGCGGACAATAGTGACCCCCTGAGGGGGATTTTCGCATCCAATTCCGACCCCTTCTGACGTGTTGTGTCAGCGTCCTTCCCTTTGGCCCTGCTGGGCCGGGAAGGGCTTTGGGGAATGATTGGCGTGGAGAAGATCGGCGAGATTCGACGCGCCTATTTTGAGCAACATCGCTCCATCAAGGAGATCGTGCGGACGCTGTCGGTATCGCGCGCGACGGTGCGCAAGGTCGTGCGGGGCCACCAGACCGAGTTCAAGTACGAGCGCGGAGTTCAGCCCTCGCCCAAGCTCGGCGCATGGGTCGAGGTTCTGACGGAGATCCTGGAGCAGGAAGCCAAGCTGCCGAAGCGAGAACGCCGGTCGACGCAGCGGCTGTTCGAGGAGTTGCGCGGGCGCGGATATGACGGCGCCCACGACAGCGTGCATCGGTTCGTCAAGGCTTGGCGCAATGAGCGCGTCCGGGTTCCGGTGCATGCCTATGTGCCGATGAGCTTCGCGCCTGGGGAAGCCTACCAGTTTGACTGGAGCCACGAGACGATCACGCTTGCGGGCCTGCCGCTTACGGTCAAGGCGGCGCACATGAAGCTGTCGCACAGCCGCATGCCGTTTGTGCGCGTCTACTTTCGCGAGACCCAGGAGCTGGTGTTTGACGCCCACGACAAGGCGTTCCGGTTCTATGGCGGGGTCTGCCGGCGCGGCATCTACGACAACATGAAGACGGCGGTCGAGGCGATCTTCGTCGGCAAGGCGCGCCGATATAATCTCCGCTTTCTGCAGATGTGCTCGCACCATCTGATCGAACCTGTGGCCTGCACGCCCGCCTCGGGATGGGAGAAGGGTCAGGTCGAGAACCAGGTCGGCAATTTGCGCGACCAAATGTTCCGGCCCAAGCCGCGGGTAAAGAGCCTCGCCGAACTGAATGCGTGGCTGGAAGATCAGTGCATCGCCTACGCACAGCGGACCCAGCATCCAGAGTTCAAGGACCGGACGATCTGGGAGGTGTTCCAGGAGGAACGCACGAGCCTGATGGAGTTGCGCGGCCCCTTCGACGGGTTCGTCGAGAAGGCGGTGCGGGCCAGCACCACTTGCCTGATCATGGCCGATCATAATCGCTACAGCGTCGATGCGCGTGCCGCCGGGCGAATGGTGCTGGTGCGCTCCCATGCCGAACGCATCGTCGTACTGCTGGGCGACGAGGTGGTCGCCGACCACCCACGCCAGTTCCGGCGTGACCAGATCATCTACGATCCCTGGCATTATCTGCCGGTCCTGATGAAGAAGCCCGGCGCCTTGCGCAACGGCGCCCCGTTCAAGGATTGGGCACTGCCGCCCGCGCTGACCCAGGTCCGCGCCAAGCTGAAGCAACACGCCGACGGGGACCGACAGTTCGTCAAGGTATTGGGCGCGGTGCTGGATCACGGCATGGCCGCGGTCGAGGCCGCCTGTACGGAAGCGCTGGAGGCCGGCATCGCCAGTGGCGATGTAATCCTGACTGTGTTGGCGCGCCGCCAGCAGCCCGCGACGCCGCCCAGCATCACCACGCCTGACGCGCTTCGCCTCAAGATCGAACCCGCGGCCGATTGTGGCCGATACGACCGCATAAGGAAGATCGCCTGATGGAACGCCACGAGATTCTGGAAGCCATGAGCGAACTGAAGCTTTACGGCATGCGCGCCAGCTTCGATGAGATTGCCGGTAAGGGACTGGCCCGACGCGATGAGATCTATCCGCTCATCGCCAGTCTGATCCGGGCGGAACGCACCCACCGGCAGGCACGCTCGATCAGCTACCGCATCGGCGGAGCCAAGTTCCCGGTCCTGAAAGATATCGACACGTTCGCCTTCGCCGATACGCCGATCGATGAAGGACAAGTGCGCGAACTCGCCACCGGTACATTCCTGGACGCCAAGCGCAATGCGATCTTCATCGGTGGCACCGGCACCGGTAAAACCCATCTGTGCATCGCCGTCGCCTCAGCGGTCATCCGTGCTCGCGCCAGAGGCCGCTTCTTCAACCTGGTCGATCTGGTCAATCAGCTGGAGCAGGAGAAGGCCGCCGGTCGCAGCGGCCGGCTCGCCGAGAAGCTGCTGCGCCACGATCTCATCGTCATCGACGAGCTCGGCTACCTGCCGTTCAGTCAGTCTGGCGGACAGTTGTTATTCCACCTGATCAGCAAACTCTATGAGAACACGTCGCTGCTGATCACCACCAATCTGGCTTTCTCCGATTGGCCTCAGGTGTTCGGCGACGCCAAGATGACAACCGCCATGCTCGATCGCCTCACTCACCACTGCGATATCGTCGAGACCGGCAACGAGAGTTGGCGCTTCAAGAACCGCGCATAATCTCCCGCTCACCAATCGCCGCCCGCCAAGACCGGCTCTGCTCCGCTATCTGCGGCTCCGCGCCGCCGGTCTCGGCTCCGTCAGAGGGGTCGTTCTTGGACGCGAAACGGGGGTCGGAGTTGGGTGCGATTTGACACGATTACCGGCCGAGCGTGTCATAGCTTCCAATGCCCTGGCGTTTGCGATCTACGACCACTATCCGGTGACGGAAGGGCATACGCTCGTGATACAAATTTTTTTTTTTTTTTTTTTTTTAAAAAAAAAAAAAAAAAAAAAAAAAAAAAAAAAAAAAAAAAAAAAAAAAAAAAAAAAAAAAAAAAAAAAAAAAAAAAAAAAAAAAAAAAAAAAAAAAAAAAAAAAAAAAAAAAAAAAAAAAAAAAAAAAAAAAAAAAAAAAAAAAAAAAAAAAAAAAAAAAAAAAAAAAAAAAAAAAAAAAAAAAAAAAAATTTTTTTTTTTTTTTTTTTTTTTTTTTTTTTTTTTTTTTTTTTTTTTTTTTTTTTTTTTTTTTTTTTTTTTTTTTTTTTTTTTTTTTTTTTTTTTTTTTTTTTTTTTTTTTTTTTTTTTTTTTTTTTTTTTTTTTTTTTTTTTTTTTTTTTTTTTTTTTTTTTTTTTTTTTTTTTTTTTTTTTTTTTTTTTTTTTTTTTTTTTTTTTTTTTTTTTTTTTTTTTTTTTTTTTTTTTTTTTTTTTTTTTTTTTTTTTTTTTTTTTTTTTTTTTTTTTTTTTTTTTTTTTTTTTTTTTTTTTTTTTTTTTTTTTTTTTTTTTTTTTTTTTTTTTTTTTTTTTTTTTTTTTTTTTTTTTTTTTTTTTTTTTTTTTTTTTTTTTTTTTTTTTTTTTTTTTTTTTTTTTTTTTTTTTTTTTTTTTTTTTTTTTTTTTTTTTTTTTTTTTTTTTTTTTTTTTTTTTTTTTTTTTTTTTTTTTTTTTTTTTTTTTTTTTTTTTTTTTTTTTTTTTTTTTTTTTTTTTTTTTTTTTTTTTTTTTTTTTTTTTTTTTTTTTTTTTTTTTTTTTTTTTTTTTTTTTTTTTTTTTTTTTTTTTTTTTTTTTTTTTTTTTTTTTTTTTTTTTTTTTTTTTTTTTTTTTTTTTTTTTTTTTTTTTTTTTTTTTTTTTTTTTTTTTTTTTTTTTTTTTTTTTTTTTTTTTTTTTTTTTTTTTTTTTTTTTTTTTTTTTTTTTTTTTTTTTTTTTTTTTTTTTTTTTTTTTTTTTTTTTTTTTTTTTTTTTTTTTTTTTTTTTTTTTTTTTTTTTTTTTTTTTTTTTTTTTTTTCCCCCCCCCCCCCCCCCCCCCCCCCCCCCCCCCCCCCCCCCCCCCCCCCCCCCCCCCCCCCCCCCCCCCCCCCCCCCCCCCCCCCCCCCCCCCCCCCCCCCCCCCCCCCCCCCCCCCCCCCCCCCCCCCCCCCCCCCCCCCCCCCCCCCCCCCCCCCCCCCCCCCCCCCCCCCCCCCCCCCCCCCCCCCCCCCCCCCCCCCCCCCCCCCCCCCCCCCCCCCCCCCCCCCCCCCCCCCCCCCCCCCCCCCCCCCCCCCCCCCCCCCCCCCCCCCCCCCCCCCCCCCCCCCCCCCCCCCCCCCCCCCCCCCCCCCCCCCCCCCCCCCCCCCCCCCCCCCCCCCCCCCCCCCCCCCCCCCCCCCCCCCCCCCCCCCCCCCCCCCCCCCCCCCCCCCCCCCCCCCCCCCCCCCCCCCCCCCCCCCCCCCCCCCCCCCCCCCCCCCCCCCCCCCCCCCCCCCCCCCCCCCCCCCCCCCCCCCCCCCCCCCCCCCCCCCCCCCCCCCCCCCCCCCCCCCCCCCCCCCCCCCCCCCCCCCCCCCCCCCCCCCCCCCCCCCCCCCCCCCCCCCCCCCCCCCCCCCCCCCCCCCCCCCCCCCCCCCCCCCCCCCCCCCCCCCCCCCCCCCCCCCCCCCCCCCCCCCCCCCCCCCCCCCCCCCCCCCCCCCCCCCCCCCCCCCCCCCCCCCCCCCCCCCCCCCCCCCCCCCCCCCCCCCCCCCCCCCCCCCCCCCCCCCCCCCCCCCCCCCCCCCCCCCCCCCCCCCCCCCCCCCCCCCCCCCCCCCCCCCCCCCCCCCCCCCCCCCCCCCCCCCCCCCCCCCCCCCCCCCCCCCCCCCCCCCCCCCCCCCCCCCCCCCCCCCCCCCCCCCCCCCCCCCCCCCCCCCCCCCCCCCCCCCCCCCCCCCCCCCCCCCCCCCCCCCCCCCCCCCCCCCCCCCCCCCCCCCCCCCCCCCCCCCCCCCCCCCCCCCCCCCCCCCCCCCCCCCCCCCCCCCCCCCCCCCCCCCCCGCAAGCGCACCCGCCTCAAGGATGCTGCTACCGACTTGACCATTGATCCCGGTGGTGAGTTGACCGGGCTGCTGGCGGGCGCGTTCGATCTCAAGGACCGCGTCGGTATGGGCTGCTCTCAACCATTCAGCGCGGGTGAGCACTGACGGTGCGGCATCTCGTTCAGACGTAGGCGTCCAGTCTCCGTAGCCGTTGTCGCTCCGCTTCCCAAGCAGGGAGGGGCGCGGAACACGGATCCACTTGGCCCGGACCATTCCTGAAGGCACCAAGGTCATCCAGACCGCTACACAACGCACCGACGAACAGAGCGAGGTGGCTAACCTCGCTGTGCGGTGTCATTGTCCAGACCGGAAAATTTCTGTCTTGGATGGTCGCGTGGATCGGTTCGACTGCTTTAATCAGATAGCTGGCCAGTCCTTCGGTCAGCACGTTCTCTTCCAAGTCCAACTCCCAATGGAACTCAAGGTCAGCCGGATGTCCTGACGCGTCGTCGGGGGGTTGTCAAATGTCCGAACCTTTCTCGCCGAGAGAAGGAGTGATTTGACATCAGTTAGGCTTTGGGCGGATAGGCTTTGGTTCACCGTGCCGAGGCGCAAACGAAGGTGACGCAGCCCGTCGGTTGCGTAGTTGCGGGTAGGTCCCCAAATAGCCGGAATGGCGAAAATAAAATCGAAGTCAATCTTCAGTGTCGCCGATGGTGTCGGCGGCATGATGGAGGTCCAGGACCTTCGTTTCGAGAATGGCGATTGGCCGATCAAGTTTGAGGTCCCCGTCGAGCAAGAACAGGCGGACCGTTGGCCGCGCTATCTGAGAGCAGGATGCGACCGACGCGGCTGGAAGTCGGTTTTTTTTTTTTTTTTTTTTTTTTTTTTTTTTTTTTTTTTTTTTTTTTTTTTTTTTTTTTTTTTTTTTTTTTTTTTTTTTTTTTTTTTTTTTTTTTTTTTTTTTTTTTTTTTTTTTTTTTTTTTTTTTTTTTTTTTTTTTTTTTTTTTTTTTTTTTTTTTTTTTTTTTTTTTTTTTTTTTTTTTTTTTTTTTTTTTTTTTTTTTTTTTTAAAAAAAAAAAAAAAAAAAAAAAAAAAAAAAAAAAAAAAAAAAAAAAAAAAAAAAAAAAAAAAAAAAAAAAAAAAAAAAAAAAAAAAAAAAAAAAAAAAAAAAAAAAAAAAAAAAAAAAAAAAAAAAAAAAAAAAAAAAAAAAAAAAAAAAAAAAAAAAAAAAAAAAAAAAAAAAAAAAAAAAAAAAAAAAAAAAAAAAAAAAAAAAAAAAAAAAAAAAAAAAAAAAAAAAAAAAAAAAAAAAAAAAAAAAAAAAAAAAAAAAAAAAAAAAAAAAAAAAAAAAAAAAAAAAAAAAAAAAAAAAAAAAAAAAAAAAAAAAAAAAAAAAAAAAAAAAAAAAAAAAAAAAAAAAAAAAAAAAAAAAAAAAAAAAAAAAAAAAAAAAAAAAAAAAAAAAAAAAAAAAAAAAAAAAAAAAAAAAAAAAAAAAAAAAAAAAAAAAAAAAAAAAAAAAAAAAAAAAAAAAAAAAAAAAAAAAAAAAAAAAAAAAAAAAAAAAAAAAAAAAAAAAAAAAAAAAAAAAAAAAAAAAAAAAAAAAAAAAAAAAAAAAAAAAAAAAAAAAAAAAAAAAAAAAAAAAAAAAAAAAAAAAAAAAAAAAAAAAAAAAAAAAAAAAAAAAAAAAAAAAAAAAAAAAAAAAAAAAAAAAAAAAAAAAAAAAAAAAAAAAAAAAAAAAAAAAAAAAAAAAAAAAAATCGGCGCTTGGGCAAATCGAGCGCGTAGCGAATAGCGGGACAATCACCATCACCGCAAACGGTCAGCCTCAACTCGACATCGTATGGGAACGAAAGCGCGACCGCCCAATGAAGGTGCGAGCACGGCTGGCTTCATCGTCAAACCTTTCATCTTCGGAGGCAGAGCAGTTTTTTAAAGAGGTAAATGACAGCTGCGGCTCGGCCGTCACAGAGCCAATCTACGTCCGCGGTACCCTGCAATACGACGATGGACTGGCATGGCGCGGCGAGCTTTGGTTGGATGACAAAACACGCCTCGGACCACCATCTTTGCAAGACGAAACAGCGATTACCGGTCCGCGGCACGTTCACGTAGACGCGATTTTGGAGTGCATCGGCGATCCGGATGTCGCCTATGCACGCCAACAAATGCTATTGGAGGTATCCGCGTTCCTGAGCGTCGTTATGAAAAATGCGGTTCAGATGCCGGATCAAGGAAGAGCCTGGACGTGGACAACCGACATGAAGGCCTGTGAAGTGCGGCAACTCGGCTACCTTGAGCCTGCCAACCCACTCAGCATGCCAAGCCGGGGCACCGCCAAGCAGGTTCCGTTGTACGCCTTAGACAATCCGCCGCGCGGCATTCATGGTAGCACCAACGAAATATCTCTTCGGAGCGACATCGTCGATCTCTGGCGGCTGTATCGCAGCTTGGGCGCGGAGCAGCGCATCCAGTTCCTGCAAGCGGCCGCAAAATGGCAGGAGGCAATTATCCATCGGCGAGATCGGCCTTCACTCAGCTTCGCATTGATGGTCGTCGCGTGTGAAGCGTTGAAGCCGCTGGACGCTGATGAGCGGCAAAACTGCTACGACGTCATCGAGGCGTTGCTGGGTCGAACGTCCGTTGACCGGATACGACAAAACCCGTTTCCGGCTCAACAGGTCCGCAGCACCCACCTGCATACGGGAGAGTTTCACGGCACCGAGTTGGTAATGATGGATCTCTTGCCAAGCTATCGCGACCCGACTTTTCGGGAATCGCACTGTGAAATGGTTCGTGTAGCGCCAGAGGCAATCATCGAATGGCTGAAACGGCAGGGCACCTTTCAGATGCCCGCACCCAGGAACCGGCGCACGTTCCGCCGGTGGCTTAGGGACAATATCATTGTGGCCTCCGGTGTGATTTTTGGGTTTGGTTTGATGGTTGGCTGGCTTCTGCGAACTTTCTGGGATGGTTGAGTTGGCTTAACCGATTACCTTGATCACCAACGTCTCTCCAAACTTGTTTGCAGTGCATGAGGCCGTTCATTTCCAGACGTTCCGCGATGTCTGCTTCTCAGTCGCGATTGGGGCCAGCGGACCTACGGCGTCTGACTTTTCTTTAGAGCCCGCACTGCTGCTGGGGGATGTCCCGCCGTTTGTTGAACATTGAGAAGCGGTCGGTGCCGAGTTTCAAGTTACGCGGCGTTGGCTTGGCGAGCAGAACGCCACGTGAGTTTTTGTTTTGGTGAGCTTCAGAGCAGCACGTAACACGGGAAGTTGCTTGTACGCCTTCAGTCGTCGGAAGCCTTTGGCGGCTTCCTGCATTGCGGCTGCGGTCCAGCGCATCGCCATCGATGCCGAGCGCCATCGCTTCACGTTGCGGCAGACGCGCCGTACCGTGCCCATCATATTCTCGATGATGTTCATTACGGCGAGTGACGCCGTAGCTCCGTTGGCAAACGAAGCCGCGTGACGGTCAGAATTTCGTCGATACCTTCCAGGATCAGCTGGAGACCCGGACCAGTCTCGTTCGAGACGTTGTGCGAGGTTACGGATCAGCCTTTCGGCTTTGTCGGCGTCGTCCATCTCCCATGCTTGTCGCAACACACGCCGAACCGAGGCGTGCAGTGATTTGGGCAATCGTTCCATGATGTTGCGGGCCTTGTGGACCTGACAGCGCTGGATCGCCGCGGCAGCGCCGAAGGTTGGGCGGATCGCCTTGGACAGTGCCTTGGCACCGTCGATGATGAAGAGCCGCGGTACCGCCGGGTCGAGCCCGCGCTCAACGAGATTGTCGATGAGCGCCTGCGCAGTCGCGGCGTTCTCCGTCGCACCCTCGGCGAGGCCGAGCGGATGCTTGTCGCCCTTCGCGTCAACACCGATCGCCGCGACCAGGATCAAATCGTCGTCCATGTGAATGCCGTCGATCTGGATCACCAGCAAATCGAGGCCCGGAGAGATCGCGCCCCATCCACTCCTTCATGCGTGCCGCCGATAGCGCCACGAAGCGGCGGGAGACCGCCAATTTCGATAGACCTGCCCCCGCCGGCGCCGGAACGTCTCCCTCGGGCAAACGAACCGATCGGGCAAACTTACGCGTCGCGACGTTGATCAGCATCTGGTTCATGGACCATTTGCCGAGCCAGTCCTGCGCAACAGCGGCCTCCCAGCTTGGCACAGCCAGTTCCTTCCCGTCGAAGCCGCGAAGCCTTGGCCGCTCGATCTCAACCTTGCCGCCGTGGAAGCCGATCTTGCCCCTCGTTCTCCCCCACCGATGCGCCCGCCGCAAATGGCCTCGCGCATGGTGGGGCCGGCAGATCGATTGTGCGTGATCCATCATCTCGCCAAGCGCCTCCATGCCGGAAGCCAGGCAAAACAACTCAAAGCTCGCCGCAATATTCGAAAGGGCTTCGAGCTTCAGCGCTCTCGTCGGGATGGCAGTCGATGTAGTCCTGGTTCATGGCGTTGCTCTCCTTTGTGGAATCGGCACCCCCGAGGTTCTTGGCTCAAGGCGGGCAACGCCGCCTTCTCCTATTTCAACATCAAGCGGGACAATTCCCTGCTGCTGTCACCCGAGCAAGCGCGGGGTTTACTCGGCTTTTGTGAAGTGGGGACCGGGGGTCTTCTGCCAAACGCGAGGCAGTGGAGGACCCATTGCGCATCCAAGGTTTCGCGTCGTGATCCGCGCGTTCCACTCCGCAACATTGTCACGCCACCAAACGCGACAGCAGTCGAGCGGTGGAGGTTGGATGCCCCGCGTGTTCAGCTCAGCGGCAATTGCACAGACACTGGTGATACCTTGGGACCGCAGGTCATCCACGATGGCCCGCGGGTTCGCCCGCGATCCACAGCGTTAGCCTTGACCGCCGCTACCGCCTGCTTATTGCCGACCTGCTTATCTGAGCGCGCGTGCGCCATTGGGGTTGCCCAGCTTCACGCCACGCGCATTGGCGGCAGCAAGGGCGGCCTTGAACGCTCGCTGATTAGGCCTGCCTCTAACTCAGCCACCAGAGGCCATCTGTGTCAGAAGCGACCCATTGCTCCCGGCGGGACGTGTGGCAGATCACTAAACACAAGGTCTACAACGCTCGCCACCAGGGAGCGCAGCAGGTCCACATTGCGCGTGAGCCGGTCAAGCTTGGCGAACACCATGGTTGCCCCGAGGGCCTTCGCGTGAGTGAGTGCCTTGGCAAGCTTGGGACGGTCAGGTCGTTTACCGCTCTCCGCGCCAAATCTGCTCGGTGACTCTCTGTAAGTCACTGTGAGCCTTCCGCCTTTGTAGGGGCTCGATCCGCCGCCGCAGGAAGCTGTTCGTGGATCACGCGGCCCCCCATTTTCGCGTTGATCGGTAGGGCCTGGGGACTCCACAGATCGCCGCTGGTGAGTCCGCTGCGGCTGGCAGCTACCCCGGTAGCCGAGACGTGCCAAATCCGCTCAGTGACTCCCTGTGAGTCACAGTGAGCCTGTCGCTCTCTCAGGATCGAATTGCAGCCTTGGGAGGCTATTCCTTTCGTGGTGATTGGCAGGGATTAGAGGTGTGCTTTCAATGAGTACAAAACTCGAGTACAAGAGCTAACAGGTAGCTGTTCAGAAGCTTCGATTTTTCAGGCACTTTTGAGCGCGCGGCTCGTTTCCTCTCGGCCGCACCACTCCAAAAAAAACGGCGTTGTTTTCATTGGATTTCTCGCTCTCGCGCCCTCACCTTATTACGAGGTGAGGGAATAGAAGTTCGCATCTCGTTCCCCATTCGCAGTGTCGAAATGCCAGGCCGTGTTCGGAGTCGCAGTTGACGAAAGGCCCGTGCGCCCCGCGATCGACCTTGCCGCGGTCCACGCGTCCGTCGCAGGGCTCGACACGACGGCTTGGGTCAGCGCAACGCATCATTGCTCTGATATCGATATCGATTGCGACCAAGCCGCCGTGCGCGGTCACACCCTTGGCATCAATCCACGAATGTACCGATCGCGCTATTTTGCATCGTTCGAAGACTCATCGAGTTCGGACCAGCCGGGTTGAGGGCTGATTGCGCGCAACGCTGGCGATGAGCGCGCCTGTCACGGCTCAGCACGGCGCGAACTTGTAAAGATGCAGCCGCATACCATAAGCACGATGATAGCGCCGAAGACAGCCCAAAGTCCGACGTCAACGAAATCCATCTTCTTGTTTCCTTTCCGTTTTGGAGTGAGTGCTTTGTCAGTAGGCGCGCATTCACCGTCGCTCGCTAATCCTCGCGCCACGTCGCCCAGTGGTGGGTTGCGTCGCCGGGCACCGAGGCGAAGGCATTGCGGATCGCCCCGCACCGCAGCACTTTGCGGACCGGTAGCCGAGCCTGGACGTGAGGGGGAATTCGGCGGGCAAGAGGACGCAGTGACATTGCGGCCGTGCTTTTAGCAGGCGTCCGGCCTAGTCGTCGAATCGAAATGTTGCCGCGGGTTTCGGCACGCCATCCTGCCGGTCGAAAGGGCCGTCGATGAGCTTGGTGCATCTATCGTTCGCGCGGCGCGCGCCAGCCCAAGGAACAATTTTATTTGCCCCAGAGAGAAGCCCCACCCGGGGGCAGGGCTTCCCAGACGGGAAGGGGGCGCGCCGGGGGGCGACCCGGCGGCTGGTCCCGTCCGAGAGGCCAATGTCAGAGATTGCAACGAGTTCCGTGTGACGCGGGAAGGTTCTCTTCCTGAAGGCTTTGAGCGACGCTACGTCGGCAAGCGTTGGGCTTACGCATCGGGCGAGCTTCCGCACTACAAAACACGCTACAAAACGCCGACCTTATCTCAATACGTTTCGGCGAAATCCTCTCGGCCGCACCGCTCCCGAAATTCAACGTTGAATTTTTGGTCGTTCCGTCCTCTCGCCCGCACCTGACGTAAAGGCGCGGGAATAAAAGTTTGCCGTCGTTCTGGTTGCCGATCTGTTCCTGGGCGTCGGAAGGGCGCTGGCCGGAACCGGCGAGTTCAATCCATTTTACTCCTGATCTCGATCCCAGCGACGCCGCTGTAGCGCGCTCGCTGAATGAACAGAGTGTGTTCGACATCACACGCAGCCGTGCCGTTTTAGGCACTATGCGGCTGGGCTGGCTTAATGTTGGATAATCATGGCGTCTGCGGAAGAATATCGAGAGAATGCTGACGAGTGCATGGTCTGGGCGAAAAGCGCGCGCTCGGATCGGGAGCGCGCCATCTTCATTCAGATGGCAAATACTTGGCTCCAAGCAGCCACCCTTTTGGAGACCTGCGAGAAGAATCCCACCGACGACCGGGGTTGACCGAGCAGTCCTCTTGAAACCGCCGCGTAGTCTAACTGGCGGCGGAACATCGGCGCGCTCATACAGACAAAGGGACCCACGACGCTCTTCGATGTTGCTTGTCTCGGGACGGAGAAGCACCCCCATCTCTGCTTTCCGTTCCAGGAAGCTCCGCGCACACACACCGCGGAGCTTCCTTCTCCGGGAATTGCATGCGAGGAGTTGCGCGTGCGCCATTATGCCAAGCAATCCAGGACGAATTCTGCAGCGGAACTCCGCTGCAGAACATCCAACCGGCGATGAGAGGTTCAAGGGATGCGCGCTAGTGGAGCGGATTTGACATTCGCTGCCCACCCAGCCGCGAATTCGGCGAAGCGAATGTCAAATCCAAAGCTCCACTAGCATTCATAATTGCTAGTGGTCCTTTGATTCTAACATTCGCAAGACAGCCAGCCGAACCGGGATGCGAATGTTAGAATTGGACCACTAGTGCGGCGGGAAAATCCCATCACTGATGCGAAAATTGGTGCGTTCATGCCTCGTGCACTCGCGAGGAACACTTTCGCGGCCTGAGAACAGCCAAAATG
Source organism: uncultured Alphaproteobacteria bacterium (assembly GCA_963759705.1). Classification (GTDB taxonomy): domain Bacteria; phylum Pseudomonadota; class Alphaproteobacteria; order Rhizobiales; family Xanthobacteraceae; genus BOG-931. The sequence goes on along the minus strand of CAVXAK010000013.1, from coordinate 962,908 downwards.
CGCTTGCTGATGCCCCAATCAGATAACCCATTTCGACCGAAGAGATCAGTCCGATCGCCGACCAAAATGGCGACCATGACAGCCCAGTCCGTTTGAGAATGACCACCTCTGCAATCGCGACAACAATGAGAGGAATCACGATTTGGACTCGGAACCGAAGGCCGAAAATGGCCCCGAGCAGGCCATTCAAGAGAACTATGAGCAACATGAGCGCCATCCCCCTTGGCTGTACACGCTCAGACGAAGCAACCGCCACGCTTCCCGGCGCAAAACAACGTGCAAACGAGCTTTGCGTTCCGTCAGTTCAGACATTCCTGAGAAGCAACGCGTTCCACACGGAATGGACATGAACTTTGCATGGGCGGTTGCTCTCGCTACCCTCGCCAGAAGGTCGCCACTTTTCCGCTCGGCGAGTTCATCAATATTCACTGCACGCGAAGATTTTTGGCGCGAGGAACTTTGATCCGTCCCGTCAACATCGGGGCTGGATCTTAACCACTTTCTGAATTCGCGAAGCTCAGGTGATTTCTTGTGGCGATCGCTCGCGATATGAAATAGCGATTCTGGATCGCCGTTTCCTGCTCGGATACTTGGAGAGCCGCTCCTTCTACTCTGTGGATAAGGCGCAGGGTTCGCTAGGCTCGCGAGTTTGTACCTGTCACTGTTGTGGTTCCCAAGGGTTGGCGCTTCGATACGGGTCGTATGGGTGACGTATGTCAGTGGTCAGCGGTGGCGTGTTCGGTAAACCCATTCAAGTTTTCAAACGGCAGGTTTCGATCAGGCGCGACGGCACGGACTTCGTTGTAGCGTTCCAGCCCGACAACATGGTCATCTTCCGGCATAATGAGGCAAAGGCGCTGAGGAAGCTCTGCCGTTCGCTTCGATGGGAGATCGTCAGTGACACGGTTCCCGAGCCTAACGATCTCGCGTCCTGGTAACACCCGTCGCCACGTTGCTGAACTCACTTTGTTCTATCGGCCTAGCCATGATTACCCGATGGTCATCAGGACTTTTGATTCGGATTCACCTCGCGATCATTCGCGAAATATTCCGTTTTCGTTCGCGTAGGGTTTTGGTTAATTAATCCAGACTATCGTTCTATGTGCTGGGATCAGGCCCCCCGGCAAACCCTATCTGGCAAGGAAACCCCGGTCGCAAGGCTGGGGTTTCCGTTTTTGGCGGGAGACCGAAAGACCGCTGAGGGAATGCGCCGCAGTATCTTTTAGGCGACGGACGCGTTGCGGTAATGAGGCAGCTTGCGAGCGCGCTCGCTCAGGGCTCGTCGAGTTGCTGAAAAGCCGGTGTGTCGCCAATCGGCGGGCGACGCGCTTGCCGCGCGGCGTTACCCATGGTGTCGGTGACGTCGGAACTGATCACGTCCGATTCTGTCGATTCCAGGTTCGGCCGGAGGCCAAACATCTTGCCGGCAATCCGCTCGTCCTCGGTGCGTGACCCGGCATCCTGCCCACTTTGCAGTGGGGACTGCCGGTCAGCAACCCGCTGGTCCGCCGGGGGCGACTCGGTTTCCTGTCGGCTCCGTGGCGGCGACGGCGGAGCGGACGGTTTTGCCGACGCTTCAGGCCGCGCTGGCCAATCCGAGTCATCGCCATACGCAAGGCTCGCCGTGCGCATGATGGAATAGCTTGGCTCGAATGCGGCGATATCAGGGGCCGGCAGGCCAATCCGATCAGGTGTCCGGTCGGCTTCAACTGCCGGCCAACGCGGCTCGGTGCCGCTGTCGTCCATGACGGTTTGCCCAGCCGTTGGGTACGCGGTCATCGTGTACGCGGTCATCCAGCCATTTGGCAGGGAAGCAACCAGCGGTGCGGCCGATGTGGCAGACACCACGTGGACGATCCGGAAACCGTGCTCCTTCAGTGCCTTCAAGAGCCCGGGCAATGCGGCCACTGTGGTCTTGTGGATGTCATGCAGGAGCAAAATCGCCGCCGCCGCGCTTTGCCAGCCGGCTGATCGCGCGCGTGATGATCTGCTCCGGCTTGATGCGGTGAAACCAATCGTCCGCCACGGTGTCGGAACTGAAAACGACGAGCGAACGTGCCGTGAGTTCGCTCTCGACAATAGCCGTGCGCCCCAGGCCCGGAACTCGGAAGAAAGGCGCGACTTCGCCGGGATCTCCCAGCGCTGCTTCGACATCGGCAATGCCCTGATCGATCTCCCAGCGCACCTTGTCGACCGATATCCGGTCGAAACGGAGCGGGTGGTCCTCGCTGTGGGTGCCGATCGTATGGCCGGCCTCGTAGATCCGGCGCACCGTAGCGGGATACGCGCGTGCCATCTCGCCAACGAGAAAATACGTCGCCTTGACGCATTCCGACGCCAGAATGTCGAGGACCTGGTTGGAGTAGGGCGGCAGCGGTCCATCGTCGAACGTGATGACGACTTCCTTGTCGGCGAGCGGCAGCGTCTGCGGATATTGCATCACGCCGATCCGCGTCAGCTCTCCCGGTTCAAGGGTGAGCACGCGGCTCGTTCCAATGGCGTTGGGATTCCCCGGGCAATCCTGCGCGCGCACGGGCGCGGCGGCAATCGAGCCGATCGCTGCGACAAAGCCGGCAGTGAAAAGCAGTTCCCCGAAGTGACGCATTGCCCAGTCTTGGCGTCCGGTCTTATTGCCATTTCGCCGGAAGCCGCCACACCCTACGCCACAGTAGGGATGCGCCCCTTTAATGTCATGTTAGAAAATCGGCTTGTTCACAGCTGTTAAGCCTCGTTAGCTAACGAAGTTTTAGCCTTGAAATACTGGGCTTTCGGCATTAAATGCCTTAATAGGCCGTTAAGGCCAATTAAGCGCTCATCTTTAGGTGAGCGTTAGCTGACGAGGGAATTGATTCGATGCCCAAACCACGCGCCGAGCGCCGCAAGCGCCAGCTCACCGAACTGTACGTCAAGAAGCTCAAGCCCGAGCGCGCGCCTTATCTCATATGGGACGCGCATCAGCATGGCCTAGCGATTCGCGTCCAGCCCACCGGCGCGCGGGCTTGGTATTCCGTCTATGCGTTTCATGGCCGGCCGCGCTGGCTGCGCCTCGGCGATGCTCGCGCTATTGGCCTTTCCGACGCCCGCCGGCTGGCCGCCGAGGCCATGCTCGAGGTCGCCAGGGGCAAGGACCCGGCAGCCGAGAAGCGCGCCGAGCGGTCCAAGGGCACCTTCGAAGAACTGCACGAGTGCTATCTCGAATACGCCAAGAAGCATAATCGGTCATGGCCGCAAGCCGCCGCGTTGGTGCGCCGCCATGCTTTGCCGCGCTGGGGGAAATTGCAGGCGCGCACCATCAGCCGCAGCGACGTCAAACAAATGATGGCGCGGATCGAGGCGCCGATCGTCGCCAACCAGACGCTGGCCGCGGTGTCGGCGATCTTCACCTGGGCGGTGAAAGAGGAGCATGTCGCTGTCAACCCCTGCAAGCTGGTCGACCGCAATCCAACGAAGAGACGTGAGCGGGTGTTGTCAGATTCCGAAGTGCCGCAGTTCTGGACCGCGTTCGACGATGCCGGTCTCGTGGCTGGCACCGCGCTCAAGGTTTTGTTGCTGACCGGCCAGCGCCCGGGCGAGGTCAGCCATATGCGGCGCGAACACATCGTCGACGGCTGGTGGGAATTGCCGGGCGCATCCGGTGCCGGCTCTTGAAGTGGCCGGGCACCAAAAACGGCGCGTCGCATCGTGTCTGGCTGTCGGCGCCGGTGCAGGAACTGATCGCGGGATTGGGCGATGGCGACGACGCCACCACCGGCTTTGTCTTCGCCAATAATCGTGGCACCGCCATCGATGGCCCTTGATCGGTGCGATGCGGGCGATCTGCACTCAAGCTCGCCGTCGAGCGAGCCGACGCCGCATGACCTGCGACGGACCTTCTCGACGCGCGTGACTAAACTCGAGCTTTGGCCGTGACGCCATGAATCGAGTCACCAACCACCGCGAAGGCGGCATCGCCGACACTCTACGACCGGCACGAATACGCCAAGGAGAACACGCGCATCATGGAGACTGTCGCAGCGGACATCATGGCGCTGGTCGAACCAGCGGACGACAACGTGGTGACACTCCCAACTGCCGGCCGCGGTGCGGGCTATCAGCGGCTTCGGGCTAGCGCGGGATTTTCGAGCACAGTCGATCGAACGCTTGAGGAGCAAAGAGCTGCGCTGACGCCTCGGCCGCGCAAGGACGAGGAGCACGCGTGATGGCCAAGCTTCCAGAAGATTTTTGTCCAGTCGCTTTCAGAGTACGTGAGGCAATGGACGAGGGGCGAACACGAAGTATCAAAAACACGCGAGGCCCCAAATACAAAGACAAGCGTGGAGCCAAAGAAATTGCGATAGAGCATATAAAATTACATCATCATCTGTCTCAACCATTTCGGAAGATCATCGCCGAGTTGCTGAACACCGAGAAGGGCACAAGGGAATCGAAGCGCAAAAAAGTTCCGCCTTTCTATTATGAAATCGGCGTTGATTTTTTGGTGACTGCCGAACAGCTCAGGAAAGAAATTCTTGAAGAAAAGATGCGCGCTGGCGGTAAATCCCCCAGCGCGGACTTAACAGCAGCGGAGCGCAAGCACGTAGAAGCGAAAGCGCGCAAGCAAGTGGCAGAAAACTACCGTTGCTCGGAGACCACGGTACGAACGGCACTGAATTATTTCAAAAACGCAGTCGAGGAACACGACAAAAAAATCGAGGAAGAAACAGGCGAGCGAGTGCGGCAACGAGTGTTCTATTCGGCTTAGATTTTCTGCAAATCCAAATTTGGATTTGAAGGGTTTGCCAGCTTTTTCAATCCTAAAATGCGCTTAAATTCCCCTAAGTAACAAGGGAATTTGAGCCATGACCCAACGTGACTGCGCGGAGAAGGCGGCATCTTTGAAAGCCGCCAACGCGAAGAAGAAAGTCGGAGCGGCACCGCCCGACAACGACGACGCACCCATCACCGACGACGCCGAGCCTGCGCCATCAGAGGAGCGTTCGGCAGCAACACCGCGCGGTCCACCGCGATTGCTGTCCAAAATTTGAAGTCGTTTTGCGGACCAAAACATCGTTCCCGACTCTTTGGTTGTGGATGCGCGAGGGCCGCTTCCGCGGGCTCGCGATCTGAACGGAAAGACCGTGTGGCTGGAGACCGAGGTCGACGAATTTTTGGCGGCGCTGCCCGCAAAAAGTTATTTGGGCGATCCCCAGCATGAGCCGAATCCATCGCATCGACTTTCGCGCGGGCGCCGGCGTCAAAAGGAATTTGCGTGACGCATGCCCCCCAAAACAAAACCCGCCGCGCTGGCGACGCGGCGAGCCTTGGATGTGATTTCAGCTGGCAGCTTAAATCTTTCCAAACATAGCCGATCGCCCCATAATTTGCAAATCCGCGCCGAACGCCCCGTGTTGGCGCCCCGTTAATCAAGCCAAAGTTCAGCACCGCCAGCGCGTGGCTGCGGCCGTCATCGAGCTGTTGGCCGAGAGATGGCCGGCGTGCTTCTTTGTTTACGAACAGCACCGACGCCCGCTCAAAATCGGCATTCGCGACGACATCATCGCCGCGCTCGATGAGATCGCGGTGTCGAAAAAGGGGACTGCGCCGCGCGATGCGCAGCTATGTCGGCAACGAGATTTATCGCGAGCGACTCGTTGTTGGTGCCGTTCGCGTCGACCTCGACGGCCAGCCTGCCGGAGTTGTAACGGCGGAACAGACACCGCCATATTGGAAAACTGAAAAGCCGATCGATTGCTGGTCGATGAAAAGCCGGCTGCGCCGCGGCGGCTGGGGCTGGGTGATTTGCGGCGGGCTGCGCAGCAGCGCAGGGCGGCGCCATGAGAGAAAGATTGCCCAACAGGCGCGTGTGCGAGACCTTCGACATTGAATTTGTTCGTCTCAGGTACAAGGCGACAGTCGGCTATTTCTCAGATGGCCGTCTCGCCGAAGTGTTCATCTCGCAATCATAAAGCCGGCAACGCCGCCGATGTCGCCGCCCGTGATGCCGGAATTTTGCTGTCGCTGCTGCTCCAGCACGGCTGCGCTGTCGAGACGATCGCCCGCGCCCTTTCCAGAAATGAAAACGGCAGCGCATCCGGTGTCATCGGCGCGGTGCTGGACAAGATCATCACGGACCCAACCAAATAATAGGAGATCACCATGGTAGACCAACAACAAGTTTTAAGATTGCAGGCGCTCTTTAAGAGCGGCAGGGACAAGCTTCAGTCCTTCTTTGCCGTGCTCAACGAGGTCCGCCTGGAGATAGGCGACCAAGCATTGCCGAGTTGGTGCTTCAACGAGCTGCATATCGGTTTTTCGGTCGTCGACAATATCGCCAAAGTTTTGGTCAAGACCGATGAGGAACGGATCAGAATTGAACTTCGAGAAGCAAGAATAGCCCAACGGGATCAGCGAGAGCAGGCCGCCCGCCAGCGAGCACTCGATCGAGAGGCTCACAAAAAAAGATTGGCGGAAGAACGAGCTGATCGCGCCAAGATCGAGCCCACTAAAAAACGACGCCGGCAAAGACAAAACAATCCAAACGAGCTAGGGCCAAAAGCATCCGCCGAGAGCCAAAAGAAGGGCAATCACCAAGAACATTTCCGACGCGAGCCTGCCGGAGTTGGCAAAGGCGCTCAAGAAGGCTCTCGACATGACCAGCAAAGGCAACGCGCTCTGGATCGAGGGATCGATTGCGTTGGCGCAAGTTCTAAGCACGGCGCGAGCCAAATTTCCCGCCGACCAAGAATTCGGCCAGTGGTGCGAAATGAACGCACCTACCATACGCAAAGACGATCGCGCCGCTCTGATCGGACTCGGATGCATGGACAACCTGCGGGAAATCCTGATCGGCACGACCAGCCGATCCTATCAACTGATTTGGCGAACAAACCGGCCGGAGTTGACCGTAGTGGCCGATCGGTCGGTTTCTTAACACTAAGAAACCGCCATGAGCGACGACGCCCACACCATCGGCGCCATCGGCGCTAGAACGTTCGGCTCGTGGACGGTGCTGAGCACCGACAGCACCGCCCGCCGCGCCACATGCCAATGCCGATGCGGCGCAATCCGCATCGTTGCCACCGAAGCGCTCGAGAACGGCGTCAGCACATCGTGCGGCTGCGTGGCGATGACGCGCGAGCATATTCAGGCGCTGAAGGATGAAGCCGCGGCGCGACGCAGGCAGCGCGAGCAAAATGTTGATTGGCGGCCGGAGGGCGGCTCGTGAGCAATCAACAAATCACCAACAAGGAAAAACGCAAGCTGCGCAAAGCGCGTCTCCAAGCAGTCGCGCGGCGCGGCGACCGGCCGCAGCTTACCGTCAGGCAGGCTCGCAACGTTGCCGAGCGCATTGAGACCATTCGGCGCGCCCACGCAATGACCATGCCGACGATCGAGCGCGCGCCGGTCTTCGTCGAGATACTCAATCGCGCCGCGCTATTTGCTCACGACAACGGGATGGTTTTCTGGCGGAAGATCAGGCAGTGCGAGGAGCTAGAGTGCGCCTGCTGCGGCCTCGACAACATACCGACTGCGAAAGTGACGGCATTCGCCTTCGCGCGGCGTTCGCCGGTTTGGGACAGCGACCTTTGGGCATTAGCCGTTTGCCAGAACTGTTTCGGTCATGCCGACCTTGCCAAGCTGGTGCGCGCCCATGTGCAATGGCTCCTCGATCATAAAATCGACAGCGGCCATTACCGTGTGGTCGACGTACGGCTGTCGAGAGCGAAGCGATGAGCCGCCGTTGGGTGCCCACGGCCCAGCGCCAGCGGCACACCTGGCTTGAACGGGAAGCGAGCGCATTGCTCAGAGCTGCTGCTCGTAAGCGGTGCACGCCGCCAATCAAAAAGAAGATGAAGCCGGTTGAGCCGCGGCGTTTCGCGCTGGCTGACCTGAAACAGTTGTTCAAACACAAATTGTCGCGCCATGACCCACGACAACAATAGGGAAACGTTATCATGACTACTCCCAAACCATGGCACGACCCTCAGCGCCGCGCCGCTGCGCACGCGTCGGCCGCGCAAGACCCGCTGCCGAAGATGAACGGTGCGGCGGAAGAAGCCCGGCCCATACACAATCACCAAGTTTCCCAACGAATCCGCCCAGACGATGAGCACCGGCGTCATGTCGCTGCCGGAGCTGCGCGACCTTATCTTGAAAACGTCGGCCGCTTCGAAAGCCGAGTTGCCTTACATGAAACTGGCGGGCTTCAACGGCAAGATCAATCCAGATAACCCCGAAGGCAGGTGCCTGCGCTACGACAAGGGCGTCGTCAGTATTCACGGCGTCGAGGGCGACAAGGATGACAAGCCGCTCAGTTTTGAAGAGGCCATCAAACGGCTGCGGGCCGCCAACCTGCGAGCCTTGGTCTACACCAGCGCATCTCACACCGAAGAAAAGCCGCGCTTTCGGGTGCTGTGCCCGGCGTCGCGCGAGCTGCCGCCGGGAGAACGCCGCAAGCTGATGGCGCGCGTCAACGGTGTGCTCGGCGGTGCCCTCGCCGATGAAAGTTTTAGACTCAGTCAGTCCTACTACTACGGCAGCGTGAACGGAGCGCCGTCGCCCCTCGTTGAAATCATCGAAGGCGACTTCATCGATTTGCGCGACGATTTGGATGCCGGCGCGATCGGCCGACCCGAGAAGAAAGAGACACCCCGCGTGCTTACGGATGTCGCCGGCGTTGCGCCGGAGACTCCAATCACCCACCTGGACGACGATCGGCTGCAAGCGCTGTCGGCCGAGACCCGCCACATGATCGTTACCGCCATGCCGCTGCCCGGCAAGGAACACCTCAAGGGTGGCAGCGGCCACACCCGCGTCGTCGCCGAACTGGCCAGGCTCGGGCTGAACAACGATCAAATCAAAGCCACCTATCGGCTGGGCAAGATTGCCGACGGCCCCACCAAGTCCAGCCGCCGCTTCGACGGCTATATGAATCGCACCATCTCGTTTTGCCGACCCATCATCGATCGGGAAGCGTTCGGCGCCAAGCTGATAAAACAACTGCTGGCAGCCTTTGCGGCGAAGCTGGCGCGCCTGATCCAATCGAGCGCGGAATTTGTCGGCGGCTTCGTGCCGCCCGACCCGCTGATCGAGGGCTTGCTGCAGCGGCGCTACGTCTACTCGATGACGGGGCCGACCGGTTCAGGGAAAACCTGCGTCGCCTTGCTGATTGCGGCGCATGCGGCGCTCGGCCGCCCGCTCGACGGCAAGGAAGTCGAAAAGGTCCGCGTGCTGTTCTTCGCCGGCGAGAATCCTGATGACGTCCGCATGCGCTGGATCAAGCTGTGCGAAGAGATGGGACAGGACCCGGGCAACATGGATGTGTTTTTCCTGCCGGGAACGCCGCCAATTTCGAGCGAGGCAATCCGCAAGCGGATCGATGCCGAGGCGGAAAAGTGCGGGCCGTTCGGCTTGCTCATCGTCGACACCAGCGCGGCGTATTTTCCCGGCGATGATGAAAACAGCAACGCCCAGCTCGGCGCCCATGCGCGAAACCTGCGCTCGTTTGTTGATCTGCCGGGCCGTCCCACCGTGCTGGTGACCTGCCATCCGACCAAAAATCCGGACATGAGCAACCTGCTGCCGCGCGGCGGCGGCGCCTTCCTCAACGAGATGGACGGCAACCTTGTTGCCATCAATAACAGTTCGATCGTGACCATGCATTGGCACGGAAAATTTCGCGGAGCGGATTTTGAGCCGATGTCGTTCAGGCTGCAGAGCGGAGCAATGGCGCGGCTGAGGGACCGCAAGGGCCGGCCGATCTTTACCGTGACCGCAGCGTCGATCAGCGAAGCGGAAAAGGGCGGCGTGGAGGATGTCGTACGGAAGCGGCAAGACGAACTGCTGGTGCTTTTGCAAAAGCAGCCGGCGCTGTCGCTGGCGAAAATGGCCGAGGCACTGGGCTGGAAAGACGGCAAAGGCCAGCCGAACAAGACGCTGGCCAACCGGATGCTTGGCGACCTGATCAGGGACCGGCTGGTGGTGCGCAAACGCGGCCGGATCGGGCTCACGACAGCCGGCGAAAAGGCCGCCAAGGAAGCCGCCAAATGAGGCGGTTTTCCGTGAAACGGTTGCAAAGGCAATTTTTCTGCAACTCAGCCAGCCGTTTCAGGTGAAACGATGCTTGAAACGATTTTCAAAGAAATGCGCATGGGACAAGGAGAACTTGACCGTTTCATGCGAAACGGTACGCCGGAACGAGAATACTTCGGATTCTCGTTTCCGGAGCGTTTCGTTTCACGTCCTTTCCTAGGGGGTAAAAAGTGAAACGATTTTGCCGGGAAAGGGGTGGAAAGGGATGGGAGTTCGACTGGACTGTTCGGGTTTCGTCGACTGGCGCTCCGGCAGCCAGCCATCCACGCGAAAAAATCCCTGCCTGCCGATCCTTGATCCAGCGCCCGAAACCCGCCAAATCTTCTGCTTGCAACCAATTGATATAAAAGGGGAAATTAGCCTATAAAATGACCAATCCTCACAAACCATTGATTTCATTGCAGATTTGGCGTTAGACCGATGCAATTTCAAAATTAGCGCGGCAATAGCTAGGATTTCGCAGATGAGCGATTTAGCCAATGAATAAGCGCTTTCTTGCGGTTCTTGGCTTAACTCGATATTAAAGAATACCCTTGCGCCGGCCGCCGTTTCGAGCGCAAAATGACCCTATGGAACCGAGCCAAAACTCGCCCGCGACTAGCCAAACCCTAGGCGCCAACCTGTCGGCCGAAAGCCGCAAGCGCCAAGCGCGCTCTCGGATTACGAACGGAAAAACGCTGATTGCGGGCGTCGACGGCCGCTCCGCCTGGGTCAGGCGCTGCCGCGACGTAATTGCCGAGCACGTAGCCGATCTCGGCGGCGTCGACAACACGTCGGCGGCCGAGCGCAGCATCATCCGTCGCGCGTCCACGTTGACGGTCGAGCTTGAGCGGCTCGAAACCAAATTCGCGCTGGCCGGCGAAGCGTCGGCTGAGGACCTCGATCTCTACCAGCGCACCGCTGGCAACCTGCGTCGCCTGCTTGAGGCGATCGGCATCCAGCGCAGGCCGCGCGACGTCACACCAAGCATCGCCGACATCGCCGCCGAGATCGAAGCAAACAAATGCGACGAGGAGACCGCCGCATGATCGGCATCTCCGACGTCATGTCGAATGCCAAGCTGCTCGGTCCGCATTTCTACGGTTCGAGTTGGAATACTTGGCGCGCGGTCTTGAAGGCCATGTCCGCCGAGCGCATGAGCGCCGGCGAGATTGAGACTTTTCGCAGTGTTGCCGGGCGTGATCCGCCAACACAGCCGGTATCGCAAGCGGTCTTTGTTGTAGGCCGTGGCGGCGGCAAGGATTCAGTTGCCAGCCTGATCGCGGTAACGGCCGCCATCAACTTCAGTCCAAAAGGCAGCAGGCTGCGTCCCGGCGAGAAGGCCGTGGTGATGTGCATTGCGTGCGATCGCGAGCAGGCGGCAATCGTTTTCAACTACATTCGCGCTTCCTTCGAAGCGGTCCCGGCGCTGACAAAGCTGGTACGAAACATCGGCAGCGACACTATCGAATTAACAAACAGCGTCGACATTGAGGTTTACAGCAATTCTTATCGCAGCGTCCGTGGTCGCAGCATCCTTTGCGCAATTTTCGACGAGGTGAGCTTCTGGAGAAGCGAGAACTCGGCGACGCCTGACTTCGAGGTCGACGGCGCCGTCGCGCCCGGCCTCGGCCGCGTTCCCGGCAGCACACTCGTTTTGATATCAAGCGCTCACAAGCGCTCCGGCCTGTTGTATCAGAGATGGAAGGATTGTTACGGCAAGAACGATCCCAACACCCTTGTCGTGCGCGGCACGACGCGGCAATTTAATCCAACATTTCCCGCCGCCACCATCGTTCAACATCTCGCCCAGGATCGTCAACGCTTCGGCGCTGAATATTTGTCGGAATGGCGCGACGATCTTTCAACCTTCATCACAAGAGATTTGCTCGATGCCGCCGTTGATCATGGCGTGCTGGTGCGACCGCCGGTCGACGGCGTGGTCTACTATTGCTTCGTTGATGCGTCAGCCGGTGGCGCCGACTCTTTCACTGCGGCCATCGCTCATCTCGAAGGCGATAGGGTCGTGCTGGACTTGCTGTTCGAGCGGCAGGGCAAAATCGATCCCTACGCCGTGGCTGCGGAGATTGTCGAGATCGCAAAGCAGTACCGCTGTACATCGTGCGTCGGCGACAACTTCGCAAAGGAATGGGTCGCCGGTGCCTTCACCAAACTGGGTCTTATTTACCGCAAATCGGACGTTGTCTGCTCCGACATTTATTTGAACGTGCTGCCGCTTTTCAACGCTGGCCGCGTCCGCCTTCTCGACAGCCCCCGGCTCGTCACGCAGTTCTGCTCACTCGAACGGCGCACGCTCGCTGGCGGCCGTGATCAAGTCAAGCACGCCACCGGCGATCATGACGACCTTTGCAACGCCGCCGCCGGCGCGCTGACGTTGGCCAGCCGCACGGCCTACGAGCAACAAATTCCGATGATCGCGCCCTACGTGGTCGGCAAGGACGGCGTCGTCTATTCCGATCCCGCTGCCAACAACAACGACCGGCGCGCCCAGCCTCCACAACATTATTTGAAATCCGGCCAGCCGGCCGAACCTTGGCGCGATTACGTCAACGCCGACGGCTACATCAGCATGAATTGCGGCGGCAACCGTTGGGGCCCGGTCTAACAACGAAAGGAAACAACAACCAATGCCCACAATCGAACAGACCATAGAGAAACTTCAAACCAAACGAGCAAGTCTCGTCGAACGCGGCGTCCGGCTCGTCGAGGAGCGCCGTCTCATAGCCTACGACGCCCACGCCGACGGTGATCAGAAAGCCCGCGCCCGTCTCGACAAGCTCAACGCCGAAGTCGCGACGCAGGCGAATGAGTTAGCGTCGATCGACGACGCGCTGGCGACCGCCAACAACAAGCTCGCCGCAGCCCAGCACGCCGCCGCCACGGCAGAAGATCGCCAGCGCGCAGCCGATCTGCAAGATGAATTTGAGCACTTCATCGCGCTCGCCAAGAAGATCGACAACGCCCTCGCCGTCGTCGTCGCCGCGTCGAACGAACTGAAAGAGTCGATGGACACCATTCATCGCCTCGGCAGCGGCACGCCGACCACCCAGCAGTTCTTGATACTTGGCGAGATGGCGCTGCACGGCCGTCTGATGTTCTCGGCCTGGCCGCGCGGCTTCCGCCACTTGCCGCCGAAGGATCGGCACAACCTCGCCGATCTCGCTGCCGGCTGGGCCAGGAGCGCCGCACCGGCCATCGCGGCGCATCTCGGCGAAAGTCAAACCGAGGAGGCTGCGTAATGTCCCGCATCTTCAAGTACGAACCCGAGCCAAACGAACGAGCCATTTATCGCCGCGTCAACGAGGCGATCTTTCAAAAGATATTCAAGGACGGCCTCACCGCCGATGAAGCCAACCGCGCAGTCGCCGCCGAAAACGGTTTCGATGTCGTCGAAGACGATACCGATACCGCTAAACCGACCAGCGCCGGTGCTCGCCACGTCAGCGATCTCGCCGACCTGTTGGTCGAGGGCAGCGGCAACAAAGTCACTCGCGAGCAGGCCCTGCATTATTTGCTGCATTCCCGAAGCGGCCGCGCTCTGGCGCAGACGCACAAATCAAACACGCGAAAGGAACCACCCATGACCGACAACACATTCTCGGCAGTCATCAAAAATCAAGGCGTGGTCGCCTTCAGCAAAGCCGTCGCCGACTGCGGCCGCTGCGACGGCGTGACCGAGCACGAATTCACGAAAGCGGTCGGTGATTACGCCGATGCAAACCGCTTGCCTGGCGAAGTCCTCGGCCAAGGCCTTCGCGCGCGTCTTCTCTGCCAACGACGAGACCGGCCTGACGCTGCGCAAGGCGCATGCGGTGATCAAGAACACGACGCTGATGCCGATCATGCCGGTCAGCGTCGGCGCCACCGAGGCGACCGACGTCAACGATCCTGAAGATGCGTTGGCACAATTGCAGGCATTGGCCGAAAGGCTGCGGGCCAGCATGCCGCAGCTGAGCAAGGCGCAAGCCTTCAGCAAAGTTTACACTGACCCAAATAACGCCGCCCTGGCCGCCGCCGAGCGTCAACAGAATAGGCCAACGGCCTGAATGAGTTCCATGAGTTCCCACCTCTGCCCGGGGTGGGGTCGACCCCGCGCCCGCTTTCGTCCTTTCACGGGCCGGGCAACTACGGCGCGGTCTCGGTTTGCTCATTGGCCGGGGCCGCGTCGACTTGGTTGGTGGTGGATGCAGCCGGAAGGCCCGGCTGCCGTGGATTAGACGGGTGGTGCCACGTGGACCAAAACTCCGTCAGCCGATGGTGGGTGCCATTCCTCGCCCTCGCGATCGGCAACTTCTTGGGGTGTCGAATGAGCAATGACGACGACGGCGAGGTCATCATCTACCGCGGCTGCGCCCGGCCCGGCGACACGAACTTCGCGACGGTCCGGTGCGTGGACGAGGAGATCGTCGATTACCTGGAGTGGCGCCAGCCGATTGGATTTAGCGACGCGCAGCTTGCGCAACTGTTCGCTGCGGCCCGGCAGATTCCGGTCAAGCGTCGCGACGGCTGGCTGCGTGCATTGGCCGGCCGGCTGGGCTGTGAACCAACTGACCATGATTTGCGGGCGGCGCTGCGCGGCTGACTGTTAGGCATGCCACTGGGGGATGCCTTTAATTTTAATCCTGCCCCCAGGGGGCAGTTTTGACCGATGCCCTGGGGGCATTAGTTCCGATTTCAAGCGGCCGATCTAACCGCGCGCGCGTGGTGCAGCAATGCCGGCAAAATAGGTATCCCAAAACACGCTTGCGTGTTCGGTCAGCTTTGCTCGATGCTCTCGAAATTGCGGCGTGCCGCCGTCACATATTTGATAGACAACTTCGCAGCAAGGCGCTCTGCAGCGTCGTGAAGCCGGTAAATTGTATCATAGCTGACAGTGGGTGTGGGATCGTCGGGGATCAGGAGATGAGCGATCGCGTCGTTTCTAAGCCGCTTTCCACGTTTTAATAGCTCGTCATTCAGCAAGGCATCGTAGTCACGCTTTAATCTTTCAAGAACTTCGTTAGCTGCCGCTGCTTGGGATTTCGAGAAGACCGCAGCAGCCAATCTTGCGTCTTGAAGCAGGTCCAGAATCTGTCCAACGCTTGCCCGGTTACCTCGCCGATCGCTTGGATCAAGACATGCCATGACAGTGGATATGGCCGCGCGCAAGAGCCCCGCCCGGACCATTGTGATGGCCGTCACATGCGGTTCCTGCACGCCCGAAACATCGCGCGCCTGAAGGTCCTCAAGGAGAGCGCGAAACGCGCGCGCGTTCGCTACCGCCTCGTCAAGGGCGAAAAGTCGTTCGTTCACCTCGTCGATCAGCGCGGCATCAGTCATGGTAATGGCGAATCGAACCGCAAGCGCAATGCTGTTTTCGCTGAAGCGAATCATCTGGCGTACTGAAACATAGCACCGTCGCGTTCTTGATGGAGACAAGGGACGGGCGGGCGCTCATTGCGGAGCGGCGTCAACGCAGCCGGGCGTCGGTTTAGGCGGTGCCTTGCTTGCTGCGTCGCTTGGCTGCCGCCGCTTCTTGCTTACGCACTCGGCCACGTCATCGGCTCCAATCCTCTTCGGCCTCGCGCCGCACCGCTGGCGCGTTCGGGTCCTTGACCTTCACCCAGCAATCGGCGCGGCCGGATCGGTAGCTTTTTGAGGGTAACTGCGAGCGGTCGCTTTCGGAGCGAAGCGGAAGTGCGTAGGGGTGGGGCCTTGACCAACGGCGACGCGAATTGACCCGAAGGCGACCTGAGGGACCAATTTTCGATGTGATGCACAACCCAGCAGCCAATGGTAGGCTTCTCTGACGGAGGGGCGGTTATGAGGCGACGCGACTTTATCGTAGTAATGGGCAGTGCGGCCGCCGCTTGGCCACTCGCGACGCGTGCGCAGCAGGCGGGCAAGCTGCCGACTATCGGGTTCCTGGGCTCGCTTACGCAGTCCGCTCAGAGCACATGGACCATCGCATTTGTACAGCGTATGCGCGAGCACGGCTGGATCGAAGGCCGAACGGTCGGGATCGAGTATCGCTGGGCAGAGGGACGCAACGAGCGGTTCGCCGAAATCGCGGCTGAGTTCGTCCGGACCCACGTCGACGTAATCGTCACCGCAGGCACCGATGCAGTCGTCGCGGCAAAGCAGGCGACATCGGTCATTCCGATCGTCTTCGGGACGGCGGCGGACCCGGTTGGCACCGGCCTAGTCGCGAGCTTGGCGCGACCGGGTGGCAACGTGACCGGCCTGTCAAACCAGTCCGACGATCTTGCCGGCAAGCGACTCGAACTTTTGCGCGAGGTTGTCCCCGGTGTCCGCCGGTTAGCAATCATGGCTAACATTGGCAGTCGCATCGGCGTGCTAGAGATGGCTGACGTTCAAGCAGCCGCTCAGTCGCTCGGCCTCGAGGTCGTTAAGCTCGAAATCCGACGAGTGGAAGATATCGCGCCCGCCATCGAAGGGCTCAACGGCCGCGCCGATGCACTTTATGTCGTGACCGAACCGCTCGCGAACACCAATCGGAATCAAATCAATACCTTGGCGCTAGCTGCACGACTGCCAACGCTGCACGGTCAACAGCCCTACGTGAAAGCGGGTGGTCTCATGTCCTATGGAGCAGATATCCCAGAGCTGTTTCGGCGCGCCGCTGACTTTGTTGACAAAATTCTGCGTGGGGCGAAGCCGGCCGACCTCCCGGTCGAGCAGCCGACTAAGTTCGATCTCGTCGTGAACATGAAAACAGCCAAAGCACTCCGCTTGACGATCCCCGAGACGTTTCTTCTACGCGTGGATGAGGTAATCGAATAGCGGCTCTCCTTTGCTGCACTGCATGAGTTTGCTGCTGGCCCTTCACGTCGGTTAGCGCGGCGCAGCGATTACTTCCGCTGTTGGGGCTAAAGCGGACCGTTGTTTTAAAGGTTATGGACGTCACGTCCCTTGTGGCTGCCGCCGCAACAGCTCCGGCAGCTTGGTGATGTTGGCAGCGATGCGGCGCGCCTCGTCGCGGGTCATCAAATTCGCCGCCGATCGGGCCCCGGCTCTTCCTCGTAATAGACATAGGCGACCGCCTGCCCGTTGCCGTCGCGGACGATGAAGCAGGCGTCGTTCTTGTCCTCGATGGGCCCAAGGCGGTGGGAAGCGGCGGGTGTAGGGCATGTATGTCAGAAATGATCTAGATCAATGCGGCGGATTTTGTCGCGGTACAGAAATTGTAGATGGAGTGGAAGCCCATATTAACTGCGCCGTTCGACCGCGATCTCGAACTTGCTGTGATATTGGGTCACTCTGTTGCGCTCGCGTTTGCGGCCCGTCGCACTCCCGGTGGCTGGATCCACGCGGCGACCAAAAAGCGGATTGATGTGGACCCAACCCACTGGCGCGAGTGGCAGGGCAAGCTTTAGTCCTGCGCCTTGTTCCCTTTAGGCGGGCCATCTAGCGCGGCCAGTTTGGCTTCTTCCTCGGCCAGCAGGCGAAGCAGCCATTGCCGCTTCGTATTGTCGTGTTCGTCCGCCAGCAATTTCTGGAAGTGTTCGATGTTGAGCCGCGCAATGGATCAATTCATGCAGTTCCCCCAAGGCGTGAAGTCATGACTCACAGTGATAGTTTTGTGCCGACGACGCGCAGTGCGCGCGCACACAGTGTCTGCGCATTGAAACTGCCAGGCGGTAATATCAGCTAAGGTTCAATTAGGCCGGACCGGGCGGCATCCCAAGTCCCCCGACACCCCTGCCGCTCAGCCGAAAGAAGCCTAAAGAGGCAACGAACTCCCCACACCCCAAGTGCGTATGACTGCTTGGGGTACTTTTTTTGTGGCGCGCGGCCGGCGGTCGCAGGGCGTCCCCAGTGCAATCTCGTGCCGGCCGCCCCGTAGATCAAATTCCTCTTGGCGGACCGGCCCGTTTAGAGGTAGCCTTAATTGTGTAATCTCTCCTCACCCCCGCATTCCTCCGGGATCGCGGGGGTTCTTTTTGGCCGCCTCAGGACTCGCGCCGCCCGGCTGGTCGATCTCGACCCCTAAACCGCGCCGATAGCCGCGCCCAGGCCGCCCCCTAGAACCCATGCCATTCGCTCAGAAAGCGCCGTCCGTGCGGTTTCCGCGGCGGGCGTCAAATTGGCCCTTGGAGCAGGCTCGAACGCGCCAGCGGCGCGCCCTGAAAATCGCAATTGACCTTTAGCGCATCGTTAGCTGGATCGGCGAAAAACCCTTTATAATCAGGTATTTCTGGCATTTTTCCCTTAATTTCATGTTAACGGTAAATCGTGCGCGATCGCGCTTGTTGATAACTCGGTGATGAACCAAAAGCCCTGAATGGCTTTAAGATACACGGGGAAGCAAGTCGTTCGTCGCAGTCTTTCCTAGCTGTTAATCATGCGCTCGTAAGCTTCGCTGCGACAGTTTCGGTAACAGGGTATGGGTATGAGGGCCGCTGCGTCAGTCCCGGACAGGTGGGCAGCGCGCCGACAGCGATCAGACGCGCCGCGCCCGACGGAGTTCGGCACCAAAGCCGCGCGCGTCACATCGTTGCTGCTTGTGATCTTGGCCGCGGCGATCGTCGTGGCGGGCGCCAGCGGATATGCCGTCGCGCTCCGCGAGGATCGTCGTATGGAGGCCCAGCGGCATGACGCATTACGCGCCGCGCTCGATGACCTGAACGCGGTGTTCGGCGATGTCGATCATTTCGAGGACGGTCAGCTCCAGCTGATCGAGCGCCAAGCCGGTCTGAAGGATCTGCGATTCGACAGCGATCCAGTGGGGGAAACGGGGCGTGAGGAGCAGTCGCTGCATGACGCGGAAGGCCGTATCATCGGCTGGTTCAGTTGGGCGCCCGACCGAGCGATCCTCAGCGCGATGGAATGGCTGTGGGTTTTCGTCGGCGTCATCGGCGCCGTGCTCGCCGCCTGCGCTTTTGCTTCGCTTCGCGCCACGCGACGGCTCGTCGGTTCACTGGCACGCAGTCTCGACGACATGCGCAAGCTTACCAGCGAGGACGCGCTGACGGGGCTGCCCAATCACCGCGCCATGCTGAATAGCCTCAATGCGGCGGTGGCGCGGCGCCGATCCGGCTACGTGACTTTCGCGCTCGTCGATCTCGACAGCTTTCGCGACGTCAACGATTCCCTTGGGCGAGCCGGGGGCGACGCGGTTTTTGCAAACGTCGCCGAGCATCTCAAGGCCGGCTTGCCAAACGGTGCGTTATTCGGGCGCTTTGAGGACGACGAATTTGCGGTCATTTTGAGCAGCGACGACGCCGAGCAAACTGCTGCACTTGTCGCTTCTCTGCGCGCGTCGCTGCTACGGCCAGTATTTGTTGATCGAATGTGGCAGATCACCGCCTGCGTCGGGATCGCGCGGGCCCCTGAGGATGCCATGACCGGCGAAGAATTGGCTCGTCGCGCGAGCCTCGCGCTGCGCGCCGCCAAGAACGAAGGCCACGGCATCACGCTGCGCTTCGAGCCGCAGATCGAGACGGACTATTCCGAGCGGAGCTTCCTGCGGCGTGAACTCGAAACCGCGATTGCCTCGCGCTCATTCGATGTGGCTTATCAGCCGGTCGTCGCCGCCGACGGCGGCGACATCATAGGCGTCGAGGCTCTGCTTCGCTGGACCCACCCGACGCGTGGCGCTATCGCCCCGTCCGTATTCATTCCCTTGGCCGAGCAGAACGGACTTATGTCCCGGCTCGGCGAGATCGTGCTGCGCAAGGCCGTTACCGACGGCACGCGATGGCCGAACCTGTTTGTAGCGATCAATCTCTCGCCGCTGCAAATCCGCGATCGCTGGCTTGTCGATCTTGTCGGCAATGCCATGGCGGAGAGCGGCATCGCCTCTTCGCGCGTTGTGCTGGAGGTCACCGAAGGGGTCTTCATCGACAATCCGCAGGAAACGCAGGCACAACTCGAGGCATTGCGCGCGCTTGGCGTGCGTATTGCGCTCGACGACTTCGGAACCGGCTATTCGAGCTTGAGCTATCTGCAGAAGTTCCCGTTCGACCGGCTCAAGATCGATCGGGCCTTCGTCGCTTCGCTGGGCACCACCGGCAATGCCGGCGCAATCATCCAATCGATCGTCACGCTCGGTCATGCGCTGGGCATGAAAGTTCTCGCCGAAGGCGTTGAGACCGATGAGCAGAGGGTGCTGCTGCGCCTTGCCGGCTGCGATGAAATGCAAGGCTTTCTGTTTGCCGAGCCGATGCCGGCGGAGGCCATTGCGGGGCTATTGGCCGATACCCCGAAGGTTCGCCGTGCCGTGAGGAAGGCCGGGGCATAGTGCCCCAATACGATTGCCCTGACACGACGGCCGTCGAGCGCTATCTATATGAATAACCTTTATCCGACGCCTCTCGGTCAAGACGGCCGCCGGGTGCGGAGAGTAGCGCCTGATGATACCGAACAGCTTTCCCGGTCTGGATTTCGGCCTCGGCAGCGACATCGATGCGCTGCGCGATACGGTTCGGGCCTTTGCGCAGAACAAGATCGCGCCGTGCGCCGCCGACATTGATCGATCCAACAGCTTTCCGCGCGATCTGTGGCCGCAGCTCGGTGCGCTCGGCCTCTTTGGCATAACCGTCGAAGAGGAGTGGGGAGGCGCCGGACTGGGATATCTCGCCCATTGTGTCGCCATGGAGGAGATATCGCGCGCCTCGGCGGCGGTCGGTCTGTCGTACGGCGCCCACTCGAACCTGTGCGTCAATCAAATCCGGCGTAACGGCAGCGCCGCGCAGAAGAGCCGCTATTTGCCGAAGCTGATCTCAGGCGAACACGTCGGCGCCTTGGCGATGTCGGAGCCGGGCGCGGGATCGGACGTGGTTTCGATGCGCACGCGCGCCGATCGCAAAGGTGACCGTTACGTTCTCAACGGCTCGAAGATGTGGATCACCAATGGGCCGCTTGCCGACACGCTGGTGATCTATGCCAAGACCGATCGGACAGCCGGCGCGCGCGGCATCACGGCGTTCATCGTCGAAAAGATCTTCAAAGGCTTCTCAACGGGTCAGAAGCTCGACAAGCTCGGCATGCGTGGCTCCGACACCAGCGAGATCGTGTTCGAAGATTGCGAAGTCCCCGCTGAAAACGTCCTCGGCGTCGTCGGCAATGGTGTCAACGTGCTGATGTCGGGTCTCGACTATGAGCGCGCGGTACTGGCCGCGGGGCCGCTCGGGCTGATGCAAGCGTGTCTCGATATCGTCGTTCCCTATGTCCACCAGCGTACTCAATTTGGTCAGCCGATTGGGCGCTTTCAGCTCATCCAGGCCAAACTTGCCGACATGTACGTGACGCTCAATGCTGCCAAGGCCTACGTCTACGCCGTCGCGAAGGCGTGCGATCGCGGCGACACCACGCGTGAAGACGCCGCCGGCGCGATTCTCTATGCGGCCGAACGCGCAACCTGGATGGCGCTCGAGACCATCCAGTGCCTCGGCGGCAACGGTTACATCAACGATTATCCGGCCGGCCGGCTTCTTCGTGACGCCAAGCTCTATGAAATCGGCGCCGGGACCAGCGAAATCCGCCGCATGCTGATCGGCCGGGAGATTTTTGAGAAGACGCGGTGACGCTGCCTATCCGCGGCGCCCCGTGGGGCACAGGAGGCGGTCACCCCAATCGCCGGTCGAATTCCAGGATCGCATTGAGCAAGACCTGCGCGCCAGCGGCGCATTCGTCAAAACTCGTCGCTTCAGCTTCGTTGTGGGAGATGCCGCCGGCGCAGGGGACGAAAATCATTGTCGTCGGCGCGACGCGCGCAATATAGGCGGCGTCGTGACCGGCGCCGGAAATCATGTCGCGCGATTTGAAGTTTGATTTGGCCGTGCCGATGCGCACGCATTCGATGAGATCCGGTGCGAATTTGACGGCCGGCGAGTGCCAAATCCGCGCCTCGGTGTAGGCGAGCTTCGCAGCCGCCGTGATCTCGGCGAGCGCGGCGCGGAATTCGACTTCCATGGCATCGAGAGTCGCTTCGTCCGGATGACGCAGATCGACGGTGAAAAAGACTTCGCCGGGAACGACATTGCGGCTGTTCGGCCGGTTCTCGATCAGGCCGACAGTCCCTACGGCGTTGGGCGCATGCCGCTGGGCGATGGCGTCGATGCGATCAATCATGCGCGCGGCGCCGAGGAGAGCGTTCTTGCGCAGCCGCATCGGCGTCGCGCCCGTATGGGCCTCCTGGCCCGTCACCGTAACTTCGTACCAGCGTATACCCTGGACGCCCTGAACGACGCCGATCATGCGGTCTTCGTTCTCCAGGATCGGACCTTGCTCGATGTGCAGTTCGAACATGGCGGCAAATTTGTGCGCGCCGGCTTTCTCCTCGCCTTTGTAGCCGATCCGCTGCAGTTCCTCGCCGAAAGTCTTGCCGTCGCGATCGGTGCGCGAATAGGCGAATTCGCGCGAAAAGACGCCGGCGAAAACCCCAGACGCCAGCATCGCCGGCGCAAAGCGCGAGCCTTCCTCGTTGGTCCAATTCACGATCTCGATCGGCGCATGGGTCTCGTAGCCGGCTTCAACCAGCGTCCGCATTGCCTCCAGTGCGCCGAGGACGCCCAGAACGCCGTCGAACTTGCCCCCGGTCGGCTGGGTGTCGAGGTGCGAGCCCATGGCGATCGGCGCAAGGGCCGGGTTTTTCCCCGGCCGGCGCGCGAACACGTTGCCGACCTCGTCCACCGAAACTGTGCAGCCAAGTTCCTGGCATCGCGCCTTGAACCAGTCGCGCACCTGGCGGTCGAGGTCGGTCAATGTCAGCCGGCAAATGCCGCCCTTCGGCGTCGCGCCGATCTGCGCCGTCAGCATCAGCGAGTCCCACAGGCGCTGGGCGTTGATCTGCAGGTTTTGCACGTTCAAAGGACTCCAGCACCCTACAGTTCAGGGGAATGGAAGGCATTGTTGTCGCGGTGACGGTTCTTCGTCAAAAACCCATTGCTGAAAGGCCGGCAGGGCGCGACGATAGTGCCGGTTGGCTTCTGCGAACGCGCACTGTTGGTGCCTTTCTTTACGCAATTGTTCAACAGGCGGGGTAGTTTATGGCGGCTCGGATCGCGTGGCTGGGTCTCTTGGTGCCGCTCGTTGTCTTGGCAGCGAGCAATGGTTACGCCCAGAACCGCAAGCCGACGGCGCAGGAATTGGCCGCAATCCGCGCCTGCGCAAAAAAGTACGGAGACGATGTTTCCGAGGGCGAGCGGCGGTGTCTGTTCAATCTCGTCGCCACGCCGTGCACGAAGACGCCGGAGGGCTCGGCCAACCTCGGCGAGGCTGATTGCTATCGCGTCGAGGGGGTGATCTGGGACAATCTGCTCAACGAGAATTTCCAGATCTTGCGGGATACGCTCGACGACGAGCAGACGGCAAGGCTGCGCGACATGCAGCATGCATGGATCGCTTATCGCGACACCACCTGCCATTTCTACGACGACAAAATCCGCGGCTCGATGGCGATCCCGATGCACGCAGCGTGCGTGACCCGCGAAACGGCGCGCCGGGCGTTGCTGCTGAGCTTCTTCAGCGGTCTGTGAGGCAGATCGCGCAGGGGCAATGGCCGAGTCGTCCACAGGACTAATCGGTCAGTGGCAGTTTTTGTGTGCGATTGACCGGTCCGCAGCACACTAACTCGCTGAATCTCCATCGAATCAGCTATCATGATCGGTGCCGGAGACGCTGGAGCGAACGCCATGCTGCGCGTGCGACTGAAAGCGGACGGACGATTAGTCGAAGTCCTGCCGGATGGCAGCGAGCGTGGCCTTTCGACCGATCCGCAGTCGATCGCGAGAGCGGCTCACAACGCGGCGCGGTCAGCCGACGCGCGGTTTCAGGACGCCACCTACGCCCGAAGCGTGCGCGGCCAGACCGGTCTCACCCAGGCCGCCTTCGCTGCGCGCATCGGCGTACCGGTCGAGACGGTGCGCAATTGGGAGCAGGGCAAGCGTTCGCCGCGGGGACCAGCGCGGGCGCTGCTCAAAGTGATCGAACAGGCCCCCGAAGCCGCATTCGCCGTGCTGGGCGGCAAGGGGCGATAAGCATTTCAATCGACGGTGATGTGATCGGGGGGTAGCCCTGCCCCATGTCTTCGCCACATGGCGAGGAGTGCCGCCTCCAAATGCCGCGTGAAGCCTGAAGTATCGAACAATGGCGTGGTCCGGCGGCATTGCGCGACACGCGCTTTCATCTCCGCCAGTTCGCCGCGATCCTTGGCGAGCCGCAGCGCGAGCGTGCGGTATTGGTCGATCGAGTTGGCGATCAGATCGGGTAGCCCCGCGGCGGTGAGGATGCTGCCCGAAACCCGCGACGCAAACGTGTCGCCCATGAGGGCCACTAACGGGATCGCGCCGCCCCAGAGCATGTCACTCGCCGTGGTATGCGATCCGTAGGGATAACAGTCGAGCGCCAGATCGGCGGCGCCAACGCGCGCCAGATGCTCGGCGGGCGCCATGAAAGGCGCAAAAATCAAACGCTCCGATCCGATGCCGCGCGCTCGCGCCGCACGTTGCAAAGCCCCCATGGCGTCGCGATCGGATTGCAGAAGCCATAGTACGGAGCCCTCAACCGTATCGAGCAAGTCCATCCACGTGCTGAAGATTTGTCTGGTGATCTTGTAAGACTGGTTGAACGAACAGAACACGAAGGCCTGCTCGGGCAGCCCGTAATCACGCCGGTTCAGACGATCGGCGACAACCCGTTTGTTGTCGGTCGGCTGGTAGCAGTGCGGCAGCCGGACCACTTTTTCCGCGTAATACGCCTCGGCACCCGCAGGAATAAGCACGCGGTCGGCGACGATATAATCAAGCCAGGGTGCCCCCATCGTGCCGGGAAAGCCGAGCCACTGCGCCTGCACGGGTCGCCGGACGAGCCGCGAGGATGCGGCTGCGCGTGCCGGCGGTCCAGCCAGTGATGTCGATGACGATATCGCAGCCATCCTCGCGAATGCGCCGAGCAGCCTCGTCGTCGGACAGCGTATCGATTTTGATCAGGCGTTCGAACGCCGCCGCGATGCGGTCGCGAAACGCACCAGCGGGCGAAGGGGTGTAATCGTATGCGACGATCTCGAACCGGCTGCGGTCATGAGCTTCGAGTGCGCCGACCACGAGATAGCCGCCAGGGTAGTCGGTCAAATCGCGCGTCAGGTAGCCGATGCGCAGACGGTCGGAGCGGATGCGAGGCGCAGCGGAAATCGGCGGCGCGTTCGATGCAAAGTGCTGCGCGTAGTTGCGCGCAGCCGACAGGAATTCCGCCGGACCAATGCTCGGCACCGCGAGGAGGGAGAAAACCGTGCCGGGACCCGGCGTCCAAGGTTTTTGCGCGGCGGCGCGGCACTGCGGCTCAATGCGGTCAGCAAGGTCCCAATCGCATACCCGCCGTGCCGCCGACATGACCGCGACCGGACGCGCGGCAGTTTTCCGGTAATCAAGCGTGGCGCGATAAATCTGCACGGCCGCGCCGTTACGGCCGGCGCTGGCGAACAGGCTCGCGGCCGAATCGAGGAGGTCGGCTTTAACGTCGGAAAGCCCGTTGAGGCCGCCAACGATATCGATGATCTTTTGCGCCGTCGCCGTGGCCTCATCGGCGCGGCCGGTCTCGATGAGTATGGCGCCGAGACAAACATGAGCGGCGGCAAGCATGGGATGGGCCGCGAGCACTTGCCGCACGAGGCCTTCCGCCTCGCCCAGCGCGCCTCCATCGAACAAAGCTGTCGCCAAGTTAAAGCGCGCGCCGATGTTGGTGGGATCAAGCGCCAGCGCCTGACGCAAGACGTCGGCGGCTTCCGCAACCCGGCGCTGCGACCGCAACACGCTACCAAGTGCATTGAGCGTTTCGGCGGCCTGTGGGCGTAGCGCCAGCGAGCGCCGCAGGCTCGCCTCGCTGCCGGCAAAATCGCCGAGTTGCCGCTGGCACAACGCGAGATTTTCCCAAAACTGGGCGTCGTTGGGTTCAGCCTCGACCGCGCGTCTTAGTTCGCCCAGCGCCTCGCTGTGGCGTTGCTGGGACGTCAGTGCAAGGCCCAACAGTTCGTGGAGGATCGGCCCACCGGGATTAGCCTGCAGCAGCGTCCGCGCGCGCTGCTCCATGGCGACGAAGCGCCTCGCGCTGAATAATTCAAGCAGTTCGCCGACGACGTTGCTCCCGTTCGCCATAGGCACCGCTGAATAAAGACCTCATCGGGTATGGGCAACCTTTTGATATCACGACGCCCTGGCGCCACGGTCCAGCCCGTCCTCCGAAACGGCTCGGCCGGTTCGTCGTATTGGGCTGGAAATAAGGACCGCGATGGCCGATCCTGCGAGTTCGCGGACGATGGCCGGCAGGCGGCCGAGCCCGCAAAGCCACAGGGAGCCGGGAATGCAGGTGATTGAGAGTCATGGTGCGCGTATCCCCGTCATCGGGCTTGGAACGATGACGCTCAAGGACGACGTCTGCGTCGAACTTGTCGAGGCCGCGCTCCATCTCGGCTATCGTCACCTCGACACCGCGCAGATGTACGGCAACGAGCGCGAGGTCGGCGCCGGGTTGCGCGCCTCAGGATTGCCGCGCGACGATGTCTTCGTCACCACCAAGGTCTGGTTCAACCGGTTGGCGCCCGGCGATTTCGAGCGCTCGGTCGACGAAAGCCTGGAGAAGCTCGGCCTGCCGTGGGTCGATCTGCTGATGATCCATTGGCCGAATGCGCAAATTCCGCTGGCCGGGTCGATCGCATCCCTGTGCAAGGTCAAGAAGGCCGGACTTGCCAAGAACATCGGGGTGGCCAATTTCAACATCGCCATGATCGACGAAGCGACCAAATTGGCGACCGAACCGATCGCGGTCTTGCAGATCGAAACCCATCCGTATCTCGATCAGACCAAGGTCATCGCCGCGGCGCGCCGTCACGGCATGGCCGTCGTCGGTTATTGTCCGCTGGCGCGTGGCAAGGTGCCGGCCGACGAGACGTTGCAGCGGATCGGCCGCGCGCACGGCAAAACGCCGGCTCAGGTTGCGTTGCGGTTTCTCGAACAAGACAACATCATTCCGATCCCGCGGACGTCGAAACGCGAGCGGCTCGCTGAAAACCTCGGTAGTCTGGATTTCAAGCTGACCGACGCCGAAATGAAAGAGATCGGCAGCTTGAAGCGGCCCGATTCACGCATTGTCAGCCCGCCGCAGGCGCCGAAATGGGACTAATGTGGCACATGTGAACACCATCGGACCCATACCGGTCGTCGAGGCCAACGGAGCGAGGATTCCGCTGATTGGCCTTGGCACCTGGGAATTGCGCGGCCGGACCTGTGCGCGCGTCGTCGAGCAGGCGTTGCGGCTTGGTTACCGCCATATCGACACCGCCGAGATTTATGAAAACGAGCGCGATGTCGGGGAGGGCCTGCACGCCGCCGGAGTGCGGCGCAATGATGTGTTCGTCACGACGAAAATCTGGCCGTCGCACTTTGCGCCCCGAGAACTTGAACGCGCCGCGCGCGAGTGCCTGGCGCGGCTCCGCCTGAGCGACGTGGATCTCTTGTTGCTGCATTGGCCGAATCCGCAGGTCCCGTTGTCGGAGACGATCGGTGCGCTGTGCAAAGTCAAACGCGACGGCTTGGCCCGCCACATCGGCATTTCCAATTTCACCGTGACGCTCATCGAAGACGCTGTGAAATCGAGCAGCGAGCCGCTGGTTTGCGATCAGATCGAATACCACCCCTTCCTTGATCAATCGAAGGTGATCGCGGCCTGTCGAGCGCACGGCATGGCGGTCGTCGCCTACAGTCCGATCGCGCGCGGCGCCGTCCGCAACGACAAGGTCCTGGCGCGCATTGCTGCTGCGCACAAGAAGACCGCGGTACAGGTTTGCCTGCGGTTTCTGGTCCAGCAGGACGTTGTCGTCATCCCGCGCACCAGCAAGCTTGAGCGGCTTTCGGAAAACGCGGCGATTTTCGATTTCAAATTGAGTGATGAAGACATGAACGAAATCGCCGCACTTGCCAGGCGAGACGGCAGGATTGTCGACTGGGCGTATTCCGGCCGTCCCAATTGGGATTGAGAATTATCTGATTGATTGCGCGTTTTTGTTAGCTGCTTCTTTGCCTGATTACGAAGCGCCCATTGCCGGAGGCCGGAGTTGCCTTGCTGATGACATAAACCTGCGGTTGAATTTGATGCGACCAGTCCGACTGGCGGTTTTGGGCGAACTTTCGGAGGCAGGTCATGGCAAAGCAAATCAAACGCATTGCATTATCGAGCAGCGCCCGGCGGTTGCCGAAGGGCAGCAAGGTACTCGGCGCGGCCGATCCTAAGCACGAGATGGAAATCAGCGTCCGCATCCGCGCCAAACATGCGGCGGCGCTCAACGATAGCGAACTGATGGCGCTTGGCGCAGAGCCGCCAAGCAAACGCAAATATCTCTCGCGCGAGGAATTCGCCGCCAAGGGGGGCGCGGATGCCGCCGATGTCGCCAAGATCGACGACTTCGCGCATCAGCACGGTCTCAACGTCAAGAGCGTGCATCTTGCGTCTCGAACGGTGAAGCTGACGGGCACCGTCAAGGCGTTCAGCGCCGCGTTCGGCGTCAAGCTCAAGAGGGTCCGGCACGAGGGTGCGACCTACCGGATGCGAACCGGCAGTGTGCTCATTCCGAAGCAGCTCGAAGACATCATTGTCGGCGTGCATGGTCTGGACAACAGACCGGTAGCCCGGCCGCACTTTCGGGTGAACAAGGTGCGTGGTGGCACGGCGGCCTCGCGCAGGGCTTCGAACGGCAGTTTCGCGGTGACTGATATCGCCAAGCTTTACGGCTTCCCAAGCGGCGAAACCGGCGCCGGGCAATGCATCGCCATCATCGAGCTCAACGACATCGACAGTCGCGGGCATGCCAGCGGTGCCGGATACAAGACCACCGATCTGGCGGCGTTCTTCAAACGCGCCGGAATTCCGATGCCGAGCGTCGTGCCGGTCAGCGTCGATGGCGGCGCCAACAAGCCGGGCCACTCCGACGCCGATGGCGAAGTCGTGCTGGATATCGAGGTCGCTGGAGCGGTCGCGCCGGCAGCGAAACTCGCCGTGTATTTCGCGCCGAATACGACCAACGGATTCATCGACGCGGTCAAGGCGGCGGCGCACGACACCGCCCGCAAACCGTCGGTGATTTCCATCAGCTGGGGCGGACCGGAGGATCCGGGAGGATCGCAGCAATTTCTCGACGGCTTGAACGAGGCTGTTCGTGACGCCACCGCCATGGGCGTAACGGTGTGTATCGCGTCCGGCGATAATGGCTCTGCTGATATGGCCCAGGGCTGGGACGGCAAGCCTCACGCTGATTTTCCCGCTTCAAGTCCGTTTGCGTTGGCCTGCGGAGGCACCAAGCTGACGGCGAGCAACGGCCATGTTGCCGATGAGGTCGTGTGGAACGAAGGCCCGTCGGGCGGCGCCGGCGGCGGCGGCGTGAGCGTGTATTTCCCGTTGCCGCCCTATCAGCACGGGGCGAAGGTGCCGAAATCTCCTACCAAATCCGCTGGCCGCGGCGTGCCTGATCTCGCCGCAGACGCAGACCCGGTGAGCGGCTATCAGATATTCTTGAATGGCACCGTAACGCCGATCGGCGGCACCAGCGCAGTTGCACCGCTGATGGCGGGGTGGTTGCGCTGGTCAACGAAGCCACGACGAAAAAGTTCGGCAAGACGGTCGGGCTCATCAACCCGCTCATTTATGAATCAAACGCGCGGCATGTCTTCCGCGATATCACCAAAGGCGACAACGACATTTATGGCAAGCTGCACGGTCTCTATAAGGCTGGCCCTGGCTGGGATGCCTGTTCGGGTCTTGGCGTGCCCAAAGGAGCAGACTTGCTGCAATTGCTCGACAAGTAGTCGGGCACAGGTAAATCGTCGCCCTGCGTGAGCAACATCGGCGGCTCGCTGAAGCGAGCCGCATTTTCCGCTGGCGTCACGGCGCGGTACTTCGCGTTAGCGATATTAGATATGCGGGCGAATTTGCGCGCGAGGTTTTCCAGATCATGATCCGGAAAACGCGACCCGTTTTCCAAAAAGATCATGCTCGGTCAAATAGCTAAACTAGCGCGTCACGATGCTTGCCCAACAGGTAATGGCGCTGCAGACCGAACTCCACCGCCCAAAGCCCTTGTAGATCTGCGCCGCAATCTGCGCCTGTTGTTTGAGCGTCAATCCATCGGCTTTGATCTGCGGGTCGGAAACGTTGCGGATGGCCAGCCATTGCGGCGCGCTCTTGCCCATTTCCGAGGCGACCAATCCGAGCACGGCGTCGCCCATTTCCGAAACATCGCCGAGCCCTCGGAGCTTATAGTGGTTGTCCGACGTATCGAAACCGAAGAAGTCGGTCGTGACCACCGATGAGCTGAGTGATTTGGGCGCTACCCGAACGATTTTAGGAAGACGTTTATTGTCCTTCGGAAGCTGTGCAGCATTGGTCTTAAAAAGCGTGCGCGCCTTTGCGAAATTCGTCGCTTTCGCCGGACGGCTCGTATAGTGCGCCTGTGCGAACGGCTTTTTCTTGAATTTGGAAATGCAGTCGAAGCGGACGATCGGACTGACGATGACGTCGCCGACTTCGAATTGCTTGCCGATCCCGCCCGCGGTCCCCGTGGTAATGACCAGCTTCGGCTGCACCTCCTGAATAATCTGACGCCATACGTCGATGTTCGGCAGTTGCGGGCCGTCTTGCGACATGTGGGAATCGGACTTGAAAATCACGACCGACTTCACTCCGATCTTGGTCGTCCAGAAAGTGCCGAGCCGCTTCGCTTCGATCGCCGGACACCCTCTGCGCATCTTCTTGGAAATTTTCGCGAAGTTGTGCGTGTAGGGGACATAATCGTTTTTGGAGTCTTTTCCCGGCGTGAGCACGCGACTGAGCGCGTGACCCTCATCCACGGTCCAGGTGACCACCAGCACGTCGGCGCGGGGCAGGGGGTTTTGACCGCCGCGGGGCTTCGGCCCGGTCTTAGGGGCAAGTCCCTTCGGCCAGGGAATGTCGGTATATCGCGATAGCCCGGTGGCCGTGCTGAACGACATGAACTGCAGGCCGGCCGGCGACTCGGAGTCGAAGTCGATGATCTCGCGCTGCAAGTCTTCTATCTTCGCGGCTTTCGCCGCTCGCTTGAATGCGAAGGTCGAAGCCGGCGCGGGCTTTGCAATCGGATCAAAGCCGAGGTTTCGCTCAACCCATTTGCGGTCGACAGTCATGACGTTCCCTCTCACCGGCATGCGTCTATCGTTCGCGACAGACACAATAGGGCAAAGGGTGAGTTTGTACAACTTAAGCTTGAGTAAAACGCCGACTAAACCAAAGTCTCGATCCGCATCGGCCCGTTCAAAACTCGACGTCGAGCTCTTCGAGCTCATCGGGTTCCACCTTGGCGGCGGCAATCCAGTCCTGCATCGCCGGCATCGCCATGATGGTCTTGCAGTATCGGGCCGATTGCGGATCGATCGCGACATCGTAGGTAAGAAAACGTGAGCACACCGGCGCGTACATGGCGTCTGCGGCGCCCGGTTTGTCTCCGAAAAGATAAGGCCCCTTATATTCCGTGAGACACTCGCGCCAGATCGTCGTGATGCGGTCGATGTCGCCGCGCGCACCTGCCCACGATTTGAAGCCGGGGAAATGCGCCTTGATATTCATGGGCAGTGCCGAACGCAGGTTGCTGAAGCCTGAATGCATCTCGCCGCAGACCGAGCGGCAATGAGCGCGCTTGGCTTGGTCTGCCGGCAATAACCCAGCCTCGGGCTTGATCTCATGGAGGTATTCGGCGATCGCCA
This sequence comes from uncultured Alphaproteobacteria bacterium, assembly GCA_963759705.1. GTDB lineage: Bacteria > Pseudomonadota > Alphaproteobacteria > Rhizobiales > Xanthobacteraceae > BOG-931. Next base: position 931,115 of record CAVXAK010000013.1, on the reverse strand, counting down.
ACGTATCCCACACTTTCAACCCGTCGTGGACCAGGCGCGGCACCAGGAAGGATGGCGACAGCAGGAGCAATTCCGCGCGCGTCGAGGGGTCGTCGGTGCCGACGTGTTTTTCCTCGAACTCGAGGTCTGCCATTTTGCAAAGCAACCAGCCACGCAGCGACCATGACCCGTAATTCTTGCTGGCAATGGTGAGTGTGGCCTTGGACATTCGTTGGCTCTCGTTGAATAACTTACATCGATATCAATCACTTACGTCATTATGGACGCTAGCCTTGATAAGGAAATGGCGCACGATTGACTCGCGCAAAGCCTCATGCCCCGACCCTCGGTGCAGGATGTTCACAATCTTGTCGCAGCGCAACAAAAAATGCACTACCTTTCCACCCGTTGGGGGGTCGAGGTGAACCGTCGCCAGACGGTCTGCGGCGCCCATGGGTAACGGATGCTGTACCTCGCCTATCAATTGCAGTCGGACATTATGGCCCCGGTGCGGTCCTGGGCAAGCTTGGCGGCCAGCGCCCGGGGCGCGCCGCTATTGTCCGATCTTCCGGCGATGCGCAATCTCAGCGCCGTCTACGAGCTGATCGCGCGCGCCGGCCTCACCCATACGCGGCCGTCTTTCGCCATCGACTCCGTCATGGTCGGCAACCGCGAGGTCGAGGTCCAAGAGGAAGCTACGGCGCAAACTCCTTTCGGGACCCTTCTACATTTCAAGAAAGATATAGCGGTAGCGCAGCCGAAAGTTTTGATGGTTGCGCCGCTGTCGGGTCATTTTTCGACCCTGCTGCGGGCCACAGTGCGCACCATGCTGCCGGATCACGACGTCTTCATCACCGATTGGCATAACGCGCGTGACGTGCCGCTGGCCGCGGGCCGGTTCGGCTTCGACGAGTACATCGAGCACTTGATCAAGTTTATCGACGTGATGGGACCGGGTACGCACGTGCTTGCGGTCTGCCAGCCCTGCGTCGCGGTACTCGCGGCTGTCGCGGCGATGGCGCAAGGTGGCCATACCGCCCAGCCGCGGTCGATGACGCTGATGGCGGGACCGATCGATGTCCGCATCAATCCGACGACCGTCGATGAACTGGCGAAAAAGCGATCGATCGAGTGGTTCGAACACACGCTGACGGCAACGGTGCCGATCCGCTATCCGGGCGCGTTTCGCCGCGTCTATCCGGGCTTCGTGCAACTTGCCGCCTTCATGAGCATGAATGTCGAGCGGCACGTGAAGGCCCATAAAGAACTTTACGAGAATCTTGCCAACGGCGAACTGGAGAAGGCGGCGGCGACCAAAGCCTTTTACGACGAGTATTTTGCGGTGCTGGATCTTACCGCGGAATTCTATCTCGAGACGGTACGCATCATTTTCCAGGAGTTCGCGTTGCCGCTTGGCAAGCTCGAATGGAAGGGCGAGCGCGTCGATCCGAGCGCGATCCGTCGCACCATGTTGCTGACCGTCGAGGGCGAACGCGACGACATCTGCGCCGTCGGTCAGACGGTCGCGGCGCATGACCTCTGCAGCAAGCTGCGGCCTTATCTGAAACGCCATCACATGCAGGCCGGCGTCGGCCATTACGGCGTGTTCTCAGGCAAGCGCTGGGAAAACCAGATTTATCCGATTTTGAAGAACGTCATTCTGTCGAGCGATTGAGCGGCGCTGGCGTAGCGTTCAGCGTCAGAATTTCCGCGCCTTCGATCGCATAGCGGGCGTGACGAAAGTCGCGGATTGCCGCCACGGCATCACCGATCCAACTCAGGACAATAAAATACTTCGGGTCTTGGAGTGGGTCGTCGGGATTGCGCACGATCACCGCTGGGCGTTGGTCCACCAGTCCCGGAACGAACAGCCAATCTCGAACGTGGGAATAGTTGCTGAAATATCGGCTCACCTCCTGCTTGCCGACCATGTGCGTGCGGTTGACCAGGTCCAGCCGCACCTCGTCGGCGAGCATGTCGCGGATGGCGTCGAAATCACGGGCGTTAAACCGATCAACATAAGCAGCGAGGCGTCGGCCTTCGGCTGCCGCCAACTCTGGAACAGGATATTCGTCAGGCTCCAGCGCGAGTTCGCGAAGGCGAGTGCGGCCGCGGTTGAGGGCTGCTTTCACCGCCGGAACCGTCGTATCGGTGATGACGCTGATTTCTTGTAATGAGTAGCCGAGCACGTCCATGAGGATGACGCTGCCGCGCTGCGTCGCCGGGAGGCGCATGAAGGTCCGCAGACTGGTTGCAGCAATTTCGCGGTTCTCGACCGCGAGGGTACGATCGGCGATCATGTCGGTGTCCTCGTCGGCAAGCACACTCTCCTGTCGGGCGCGATGCCGCAGAAAATCGAGTGCGGCGTTGTGAGCGATTTGAAAGACCCAGCCCTCGGGATTTTCAATCGATCCGTCGCCGGCGTAGGCCTCCATCGCCTTCATGAGGGCTTCCTGGACGACGTCCTCGCCGTCAATCACTGAACCCGTCATGCGCGCGCAGTAGCGATGCAGCTTCGGCCTAAGCTCGCCGAGGAGCCGGTCGAAGGCAGCGCGCGACTTGTCCGCTGGCCGCAAACCCACAATTTCCATCACGAGCCTGGGTGCTTTCCAATGTCTCATACATCTGTCGTTCCAGAACCTCTACGCTTGCGCCGCGGGCGACCGCCCGGTCGCCGTACGCGGAAATGAACGGCAGCACCGCTTGCCGGTACCTCTGGAATTGGCCTTCGTCCGTGCTCGCGCTTTGGATCATCATGTAAGCTGTCGTCGTTGCTGCCTCCCCAGTGGGTTCTGCAAGCGGCCGTAACTGACGCCGTGGTCGGTCAGTCCGAGATCATCCCGTAATTGCCGACAACGGTTACGTCGCTTTGCTGAGGCCGTTCGCTGCAGCGCTCCGAGACTTTGCTTCTGAAGCTCTCAAACGCCTGAAGCCCCGGGATGACCTTGTCGTCATCGTCGACGAGATGGATAAATGTGCCGTCAGGAAGCTTTAGGCACAGATAGCGAACGCCTTCCGGCTTTTTCTCGCGCAGTTCCTGAAATACCCGCACGATTAGGGCCTGATTTTCTGCTCTTTCTCAGGCTTTACCTTGTAGCGCACCATCATCTTTGACATCGCCGAGCTCCTCTTCCGTCAACCGCTCGCTTATAAAGACGTTCGGATGCGGCCAGAGGATTTCAGGTCGGCGCAAATAATCTGCGCGCCGCTATTCCTTTTTGGCCTGAGCGCGCACGGGATGTTCGGCGTCAGGCCAACGACTTTCGCCGAATTCGCTGGCGGCATGCGGCACTATTCCGCGGCGAGCAACGGGCAGCCTGAACGGAGATGGCACGGCGCCGCCGCTTACCGCATCGCGGCCGCGATATTGCCGCCGTCGACCGTGGTGACGTCGGCGGTGGTTTTCAGCGCCAGCGCATGATGCAGAAAGGCCTGCGCGACGTCGTCGGCGGTCACTTCGCGGCCGAGCAGATTGCCGCTCATGTAGTCCTTTTCGCTCAAGCCGCGCGCCTTGGAGCGTGACGCGATCATGTCCCTGGTCAGCAGCCCCGAACGGATGCGGTCGGCGTTGACGGCGTTGGCGCGGATGCCGTCGGCCCCATAATCGAGCGCGTATTGGCGCATCAGCGCCAGCGAGGCTGCCTTCGGTAATCCGTAGGGGCCGAAATTCGGCCCGGGATTGACCGCTTGTTTGGAGACGTTGAAGAGCAGGCAGCCGCCGGTGCCCTGCGCCAGCATGATTTTCACGGCGGCCTGCGCCACGCGCTGATGACCGTAGAAGTTCAGCTCGAAACTCTTGCGCAGAATCTCCTCGTCGACCTCGCCGATGCGTCCCTGCCAGGCTGCGCCGGCATTCGAGATGACGACGTCGACGCCGCCGAACGCCGCCGCGACTTGATCGAAGGCGGCGCGAACCGAGCTTGCATTCGTCACGTCGCATTCGATCGCAAGCGCCGTCGGGCTGATGGTGCCGGCGACCTCTCGCGCAGCGGACAGATTGACGTCGAGCAACGCGACCTCGGCGCCCGCTGCCGCGAATGTCTTCGCGGTGGCGGCGCCGATCGCGCCGGCGGCACCGGTGACGGCGGCGATCTGTCCCTCGAGCGGCAGCTCTCTTGCGCGTGCCGAGTTTGGCTTGTTCGAGCGGCCAGTACTCGCAATCGAACATGTCGGCTTCGGAGATGGACTTCGAACCGGCCGATCGCCTCCGCATCGCTGACGCCTTCGACCCAAGCCTCGGCGATGTCGGCAGCGATCACGGCGTCGCGCTTGGTGCGGCCAAGACCGAATAAGCCGAGCCCGGGTACCAGCACGACGCGGGGCAGGGGATCGAGCTCGTGCTTGATGCCGCCGACGCGTTTGTTATGGCGCTCGAAATATTCACGATAGCGCCCCGCGAATGCGCTCGCCGCGTCGTGGGCAGTGCGCTTGAAGTCATCGAGTTTGCCGACCTCCGGATGCGGCAATACGAGCGGCCAGTTCTTGGTGCGGATGGTGTGATCCGGCGTTACCACGCCGGCCTGGCTGACGCGCGTCACATCGTTGCCGTTGACGAACGTCAGCACCGCATCGGTCGCCCGGAAATCGAGAACAAGCCGGCGCCAGGCGCCTTCGGCCCTGTCATCCTCCTCGCTGCAAGCGCCGCGCACGATCGGCGTGACGTCGGCGAGGGCAGGGAGGTTGCGCGGCGTGGGCGCGGCGGCAGAAACGGCCTTGCGGTTGAGCGCGATAAAATCCTCCGCAAGCGACACCATTTCGATCATGCGCTCGTAGGCTTCGCGCGCGCTATCGCCGAAGGTGACGATGCCGTGTTTGCTCAGAATGAGCCCATCGCTCGGCTTGACGCTCTCGAAAACTTCGATGGATTTTTTGGCGAGGCCGAAGCCCGGCATCAGATAAGGCACAAACGCCAATCGCTCGCGAAAGACTTCGGCGCACTTCTTCTCGCCGTCGGGCTGGTCGATCAGGCTCAGCACCGCGGTCGCGTGCGTATGATCGACGAATTTATGCGGCAGGAAAGCGTGGAGCATCATCTCGACGGACGGGTTGGGGGCCGCCGGATCAATCAGGTTGGCGCGCTCGATGCCGACGAGTTCCTCGTCGCCGATCGCATCGAATTCGCGTAACTTGCGCATCGGAAAAAGCCGTACCGCCGGCAGGCCTGCGGGGCCGAGCGTCGCCATGTCAGCGCCGGTGGCCTTGACGCGCAGGACATCGACCTCTTCGCCGAAGACGTCCCGCATCCGCGTCTTCAGGGACGTGTTGCCACCGCCGTGCAGAACGAGTTTAGGGTCACGGCCAAGGAGCCGCGTTGTATAGACGCGTAATGCCAAGTCGCGGCCGATGCCGGATTGGGCGCCGTCCGCGACCATGGCCTCGGCGTCACGGTCGACCCACTCGCTCTTCATGGCGCCGCGCGCTCGATTGATCCGACGATCATCCGCCGGCGAAACGGCGAGACCACCATCCGGTGCGGCGCGGCCGCTCGGCATTCTCGGTCTCGCCGGCTTCGGTGATGACCGGTTCTGGAGCCGGGGGCGAGGGCTGGCTCGGAATTGGCGGAGCTGTGTCCTCGCTGTGCGCAAACGGCGCCGGCTCACGCACGGTCGAACGACGTCGCGGCGCTTCTGGCTCGGGCACCGGTGTCTGGGCGTACGTCGCCTCTGAGCTGATCGGCGCCGCGGGTGCCGGGTGCGGCGCGACATCAAGGTCGGCAACGGCCTCCTTGAGTTCGGGCTCGGTATCAGGCGGCGACGTCAAGTCCTCGGCCGCCGCATACTCGCCCTGCGGCTGCTGCTGATCCTGATCGCCGGCGTGAGCGAACTCGCCGTTGCGTTCCTGCCGATTACGCCGACCGCCGCGGCGGCCGCGTCGCCGTCGACGCCGTTCGCCATCGCGATGCGGCTCGTCTCTGTCGTCACCTTCGACGCGTTCGGCTGCTTCTGCCGCCGTTCCCTCAGCTGCGTCTGCGTGCGCGTCATCGCCTTCCGACTCGGCCATTTCGTCGTCGGTCTGCGCCTCGTCTTCGGCCTCAGCCGAAAATTCGCTGGAATGCTCGGCCGTCCCCTCCGGGTGAGGCTGCCGGTCGCCGTTGTCGCGGCCGCGTCGCCGCCTGCGCCGCCGCCGCCGCATCGGACCGCCTTCGCCCTGCTCGGGCACGGTCGATACCGCCGCGGCTTCGGCTTCTTCATCCTCCATCACACCGGCGTCTTCGAGGTCGTCCTCCTCTTCGAGCGGCGCAGCGGTCGTCTGCGTTTGCTCGGCGATCGCTTTTGCCGCTTCGATCGAATGCACCTGTTCACCGCGATCGATTACGAAGGCCTGAGGCGCCGTCACGCTTTCGTCGGCGCTGACGGTAATCGTGATGATGAAGCGTTCCTCAAGCGCGCGCAGATGCGCCCGCTTCTGGTTGAGGACGTAAAGCGCCACGTCGGGCCGCGTACGGGCGATGAGATTGTGTGTGCCGCCCTTCATCAACTGTTCTTCGAGGGCGCGCAGCACCTGCAGCGCCAACGACGACACCGAGCGCACATGGCCGCTGCCGCCGCAATACGGGCATTTTTCCGTCGAGCTCTCGAGCACGCTGGTGCGGATGCGCTGGCGCGACATTTCCAAGAGACCGAAGTGCGAGATACGGCCGACCTGGATGCGCGCGCGATCCTGCTTGAGACATTCCTTCAACCGGCGCTCGACCGCACGATTGTTGCGCTTCTCGTCCATGTCGATGAAATCGATGACGATCAGACCGGCAAGATCACGCAGCCGGAGCTGGCGGGAGATTTCGTCGGACGCTTCGAGGTTGGTCTTGAGCGCGGTGTCTTCGATATGATGCTCGCGCGTGGCGCGCCCGGAATTGACGTCGATGGCGACCAGCGCCTCCGCCTGGTTGATCACGATGTAACCGCCGGAGCGCAATTGCACGACCGGCGAGAACATGGCGTCGAGCTGGTTTTCGACGCCGTAGCGCGACAATAGCGGCTGCGTCTCGGTGTAGGGCTTCACGTTCTTCGCATGACTCGGCATGAGCATGCGCATGAAGTCCTTCGCCTCGTGATAGGCGTCCGAACCGGCGACGACGACTTCGTCAATGTCCTTGCTGTAGAGATCGCGGATCGACCGCTTGACCAGCGAACCCTCCTCGTACACGAGCTTGGGCGCCGTGGATTTGAGGGTGAGGTCGCGGACCGTTTCCCACATCCGCAGCAAATATTCGAAGTCCCGCTTGATTTCGGTCTTGGTGCGGCTTGCGCCGGCGGTGCGCAGGATGACGCCCATGCCTTCGGGCACTTCCAGTTCCTGGGCGGCTTCCTTGAGGCGAGCGCGGTCTTCCGAGTTGGTGATCTTGCGGCTGATGCCGCCGCCGCGGGCCGTGTTAGGCATCAGCACCGAATAGCGGCCGGCGAGCGACAGGTAGGTTGTGAGCGCCGCACCCTTGGTGCCGCGTTCCTCTTTCACGACCTGCACCAGCATGACCTGGCGCCGCTTGATCACCTCCTGGATCTTGTACTGGCGGCGGTAGCGCGGCGCGCGGTCGGGGACTTCTTCGAGCGCGTCCGAGCCGCCGACAGACTCGACTATCTCTTCAGCTTCGTCCTCGCCGTTCTCGTCGTGGTCGCGGTCCTCGATGTGGTTGTCGTCGCCGTTGTCACCGTTGTGGTTGTCGCCGTTCGCTTCGTTCGCGACGGGGACCAGTTCGCCAGCGGCCTCTACGGCGTGCTCGGATTCGGTGCCCGGCTCGCCGGTCGGCGCCTCCGATTCCGTGAGGTGCGTGTCCTCGGCGCGGGTTTCGCTGGGCTCGGCTTGCCAAGCCATCGGCTCGGTCACTGCCGGACCTTCCGGCGCGGGAACGGAATGCGCGGTGTTTTCCTCGGCCTCAACGGAATCGGCGTGAGAATCCGGCGCGCCGGCTGGTTCGTCGCCGAGACCATGCTCCGCGGCGCCCGGCGCGAGCGTGGACTCCTCGCCTTCCATCGGCGCTCCGGCGGCGTGATTGAGCTCATCCGGATGGACTTCTTCCCCATTCGGTGGTTCAGCCACGTCTCCGCGCATCACGTCGTCATGGCGCGCGGCGGAACGCCTGGGATGATTGCGGTGCCGTCTCGACCGCCGGTCGATTTCATCATCGGCGGCGCGCTGGGCGCGCTCCTCTTCGTCGATCAGCGCCTGCCGGTCGGCGACGGGAATTTGGTAGTAATCGGGATGGATTTCGCTGAAGGCGAGAAAACCGTGGCGATTACCGCCGTAATCCACGAAAGCGGCCTGGAGCGACGGCTCTACGCGCGTCACCTTTGCCAGGTAGATGTTGCCTCGTAGCTGCTTACGATGTGCGGACTCGAAGTCGAATTCCTCGACGCGGTTGCCGCGCAACACGACCACCCGGGTCTCTTCCGGATGGGTCGCGTCGATGAGCATTTTGTTGGCCATTGGCTGATCTCATAAAGGCCCGCCTGCCGCTTCCTCCGCGCCGCATCGGCGATGGAGAACGGTGGCCGGCCACATTGTCGGTGAATGGAACGGATCGGAAAACACGAGCGCGGCAAGGCGGTTGGTTCCGCGAGCCAGCAGACGGCTGAACACTGCCGCGCCAATTCGACCGAACCTCGACATGCGCCTCGAACATGAACTCCAAACCGTGGTGAGGCAGCAGCGCTCGAACGCCGCCGCGATTCCTCAGATCGCTTACGGTATCGGCGCAATCGCGTTCCAACAGCGCTGGGCGCTCCTGGTACGCGCGTCACGCGCGAGGCTCCGGTTGTCCTGGTCCTCGAGGGTATCGGCGTCGCTTGCTCGTCCCGCCGCTAGCGGCGCCGCCCGTTTTCGAAAACCACGTGCTTTCGAAAACTATGGCGCCAGAGGGGTTCGAAAGCGGCACCCACCTGGTTCCCGTAGTCTTTCTGGGGGAGCCATCTCGGTGGGCCTTGCCGGATGCCCTAACGCGACACAACCGGAACCTTAAACCGTTAGCAGTCCCTTCTTACGGCCCCCGCGGGGGAATTGGCAAGTCGCCCGTGGGATTTGGCTTAAGCCGACCCTTCACATCGGGCGGAACTGCCCGACTTCCGCCGATGTTTAGGTTTCGGTTAACCGCGTGTGCATAATGGAGTAACAGGGGCTTTGAAGGGGTTGGAAGCGATGCCTGTCCGGGCGGCGAGCTGGGCTCTCCTCGGTCTCGTCTTCGCCGCCGCGGCGGGCGCTGCCGAGAGGCCGCCGGCGGTTCCGACGACCGACTCATCGTACCCGGTTGCGACCGACTTGCGGCTCGGCGGCGACGATTCGCGGACCCGCTTCGTCATGGACCTCAGCCGCAGGATCGATCTTCACGCCTTCACACTTGCCGACCCTTATCGGGTTGTTCTCGATATCCCGGAAGTCAAGTTTCAGCTTCCTCCGAACGCCGGCGACAGCGGCCGCGGCCTGATCAAGGCATTCCGCTTCGGTCTAGTGATGCCGGGCGGCTCGCGAATGGTCTTCGATCTCGCCAAGCCGGCCCGGGTCGACAAGGCCTTTACCCTCGACGCCGCGGACGGGGCTCCGGCGCGGCTGGTCTTGGATCTCGTTGCGACCGATCGCGAGAGTTTTTTGCGCCAAGTTTCGTTGGACGGCAAAATCGCCGTCACCGAGCCGCCGCCTCGCGTTGCCCCGCAAGTCGATACCGGGGACTTGCGGCCGCTTGTCGTGCTTGATCCCGGTCATGGCGGCATCGATACCGGCACCAAGGCGCCGAACGGCGAACTGGAGAAGGATATCGTCCTCGATTTCGCCCAGCGCTTGCGCGAGCGCCTTGAGAAGGCAGGCAAATACCGGGTGCTCATGACTCGCACCGACGACACATTCATACCGCTTGACGACCGCGTTCGCATTGCCCGCAATACCGGCGCCTCGCTGTTCGTCTCGATTTACGCCGATTTATTGCCGCGCGGCGAGGGCGACGCCCAGGGCGCGAGCATCTATACGCTTTCGGACACCGCTTCCGACGCGGAATCGGAACGGCTGGCCGAGCAGGAGAACCGTGCCGACGTTATTGCCGGCGTCGATCTCAAGTCCGAGCCACAAGACGTCGCCGGCATCTTGATTGATCTCGCGCAGCGCGAGACCAAGACCTTTTCGGTGCAATTCGCGCAGAAACTGGCCGGCGATATGAAAGCCGTCGCACGGTTGCACAAGAACCCGCTGAAATCGGCGGGCTTCCGGGTCCTGCGGGCGCCCGATGTACCGTCGGTGCTGGTCGAATTAGGCTACGTATCGAATCGGCAGGATTTGCAATCGTTGTTATCCGATACCTGGCGCAATCGAACGGCGGATTCGATGGCACGGTCTATCGACGCTTTCTTCGCCACACACGTCGCGGGCGCCCGAACCGGGGCGAACTGAGGCTATTTGTGCCCCAATGGCCTCAGTTTGAACAAAAAACGGAGCGACGACAGTCGATATGCAGAGGGCTCTCTAGCAGTTTAGAGCCAATACTGTCAGAGTGGGTCGCGGCTTGGCGGGTAGGTCGGACCGATCAGGTGCCTGTGTGGGTGGGGCAGGACATTCTCAATGAAAGTCCTTTTGCGGTTCCTCGGATTCCTGTTCGCGGCGGGAACGATCCTGTTCATCGCGGGCGTCTGCACGGCCGCGGGGCTGATGTGGCATTACTCCAAGGACCTGCCAGATTACTCGCAGCTCCAGGATTACGAGCCGCCCGTCATGACGCGGGTGCACGCGGCCGACGGCTCGCTGCTCGCGGAATACGCCAAGGAACGGCGCCTTTATCTGCCGATTCAGGCGATACCGAAGCTCGTCACCAATGCTTTCGTCGCGGCTGAGGACAAGAATTTCTACCAGCATCCCGGCATCGACATTTACGGTATCGCCCGCGCCGGTTTGCTCTATGTCGAGAATTACGGCAGCAACCGCCGGCCGCAAGGCGCCTCGACCATTACCCAACAGGTCGCCAAGAACTTCCTGCTGACGAACGAAGTGTCGTTCACACGCAAGATCAAAGAGGCGCTTTTGGCGCTCAAGATCGAGCGCACCTATTCGAAACAGAAGATCCTCGAGCTTTATCTCAACGAGATCTATCTCGGTTTCGGCGCCTATGGCGTAGCCGCGGCTTCGCTCCTGTACTTCGACAAATCGGTGCATGAGCTTTCGATCGCCGAGGCGGCCTACCTCGCGGCGCTGCCCAAGGGACCCAACAATTACAACCCGTTCCGCCGCCGCGACGAAGCGATTGCGCGCCGCAATTACGTGATCGATCGCATGGTGGAGGATGGCTACATCGCCGCCGCCGCCGGCGATAAGGCCAAGAAGGAACCGCTCGACGTCACCGCGCGGCCGACGGGCGCCCACATTTTTGCGGCGGAATATTTCGCCGAAGAAGTGCGGCGCTACATTTATGACAATTACGGTGAGAAGAAGCTGTACGAGGGTGGTCTGTCGGTTCGCACCACGCTCGATCCCAAACTGCAGATGCTGGCGCGGAAGACGATGGTCAACGGGCTCGTCAATTTCGACGAGACCCAAGGCTATCGTGGACCTGTTGCCAAAATCGATGTCAGCGGCGACTGGGGCGTCAAACTCGCTGATGTGAAATCACTGTCGGACATCGATCCCTGGCGGCTTGCGGTCGTGCTCGAAGTGACCGATCAATCGGCGCGCATCGGCTTGCAGCCGGCGCGCGATCCGGGCGGCGCCGTGGTCAAGGCGCGGGCCATCGGCACCCTCCCGCTCGAGGGCGTCAAGTGGGCGATAAAATCGGGCGGCAAACAGGGGCAACGCGTTGGGCAGGTCGTTTCGCCCGGCGACGTTATCTATGTCGAGCCGTTGGGCGATCAGAGTCAGGGTCAGTATCGACTACGCCAAGTGCCGGAAATCTCCGGCGCGATGGTGGTGATGGACCCGCATACTGGACGTGTATTGGCCATGGTGGGCGGCTTCTCCTTCGACCAGAGCCAGTTCAACCGAGCCACCCAGGCGTTGCGGCAGCCGGGCTCATCCTTCAAGCCCATCGTTTACGCGGCCGCCCTCGATAATGGCTACACGCCCTCGAGTATCGTCATGGATGCGCCCCTCGAGATCGACATGGGGCAGGGCGGGGGAATTTGGCGGCCGGAGAATTACGGCGGCAAGTTCTTCGGGCCTTCGACATTGCGCTTTGGCCTCGAACAGTCGCGCAACGTGATGACGGTGCGTCTTGCCCAAGACATCGGCATGCCGCTGATCTCCGAATACGCTAAGCGCTTTGGCGTATATGACGAGTTGCCGCCTTATCTCTCCTACGCGCTGGGCGCCGGCGAGACGACGGTCCTTCGCATGGTGACGGCCTATTCGATGTTCGATAACGGCGGCCGAAGGGTCAAGCCAACGCTGATCGACCGCATTCAGGATCGCTACGGCCACACCATCTACAAACATGACGAACGCGAATGCGTCGGCTGTGACGCGGCCAAGTGGGACAATCAGCCTGAGCCGACGCTGATCGATCGCCGCGAGCAGGTGATCGATCCAATGACCGCCTATCAGGTCACCTCGTTGATGGAGGGCGTCGTCCAGCGTGGCACGGCGACCGTGGTCAGGGAGGTCGGCAAGCCAATTGCCGGCAAGACCGGCACCACCAACGATGAAAAAGATGTCTGGTTCATCGGCTTTTCGCCCGACATCGTGTGCGGCGTCTATATGGGCTACGACAAGCCGCGCCATATTGGCCGTCTTGCCACCGGCGGTCATCTGGCTGCGCCGGTCGTCAAGGACTTCCTCAAAGTCGCATTGGCCGACAAGCCGCCGATCCCGTTCCGTGTGCCGCCGGGCATCAAGCTCATCCGCGTCGATGCGAGGACCGGCTTGCGGGCCGGCCCGGGCGATACGCGCGTCATCCTGGAGGCCTTCAAGCCGGGGACCGCGCCGCCTGACAACTACTCCGTCGTCGGCACGGAAACAGCGAATGGCGTTCCGGTCGCGGTCTCGCCCGACGCCGACCGCGCGGTTCGCAGCGGCACGGGCGGATTGTACTGACGACCGTTGATGCATGCGCTCGGCGCATTGCGGCCGGCGCTGTAACCCATTACATCAAACGGCCCATCAGCCATTCATCGCTGTGACAGCGCCGGCGGGAGCGGAAAATGCGCGCGGAAATCGAGACCCTTGTCGAGGACATCAAGCAGTCCGTCGGGCTGCTGAGGAGGCATCTTTGACGTCGATAAGGCGCGCGCGCGGCTTGCCGAACTGAACGCACAGGCTGAAGACCCCAGTCTTTGGAACGATCCCCAACGCGCCAGCCGTGTGATGCAGGAGCGCACCTCGCTTGATGATCAGCTTGGCGCAATCTCGCGGATCGAACAGGAACTCGACGATCAGTCGACCTTGATCGAACTCGGCGAGGCAGAGAACGATCAAAAGGTGATCGGCGAGGCGGAAGCGGCCTTGCGCAAGCTCAAGGCCGAAGTCTCCCGCCGCGAACTCGAAGCGCTCCTCTCCGGCGAGGCCGACGCCAACGATTGCTATCTCGAAGTTCATGCCGGCGCCGGCGGTACTGAAAGCCAGGACTGGGCCAGCATGCTGTTGCGCATGTATGTGCGCTGGGCCGAACAGCATGGCTTCAAGGTCGATTATATCGAGGAGACCCAGGGCGAAGAGGCGGGCCTCAAGTCCGCCACGATCGAGATCAAAGGCCGCAACGCCTACGGCTGGCTCAAGACGGAAAACGGCGTGCACCGCCTGGTGCGCATTTCGCCATTCGACTCCAATGCGCGCCGGCATACGTCGTTCGCCAGCGTGAACGTCTATCCCGTGGTCGATGATCGCATCAAAATCGATATCAAGGAATCCGACGTGCGCGTCGACACGATGCGCGCCGGCGGCGCCGGCGGCCAGCACGTCAACAAGACCGAGTCCGCGATCCGCCTCACGCACATTCCAACCAATATCGTGGTGGTGTGCCAGAATGACCGCTCGCAGCATCGTAATCGCGCGCAGGCGTGGCAGATGCTCCGGGCGAAACTCTACGAAGCCGAATTGAAGAAGCGCGAGGAGAAGGCCGCTGCGGATCAGGCCGCCAAGACCGATATCGGCTGGGGCCACCAAATTCGCTCTTACGTGCTGCAGCCCTATCAGATGGTCAAGGATCTGCGCACCGGCGTGGCGACGTCGAACACAGCCGCCGTTCTCGACGGCGATATCGACCAGTTCACCGAGGCCGCGCTCGCCCAGAAGGCATTCGGGACTGTGCCGACAGAGGTCGAGGATGTGGAGTAGGGACGGATCGCCCGCGTCCCGAACTTAGCCGCCGAACAGTTTTTCCCCGGCGTTGAGAAATCTCTCTGGATTGACCGCTTCGCCGTTAACGCGCGTTTCGTAATGCAGATGCGGTCCGGTGGAGCGTCCGGTCGAGCCGACCCGCCCGACAACCTGTCCGATCCGGATCGTATCGCCGACGCGAACGTCGATCTCTGAAAGGTGCCCGTACCGGGTCGCAAGCCCGTTGCCGTGTTCGATTTCGACCATCTTGCCGTAGCCGCCGCTCCAGCCGGCATTGGTGACCTTGCCGGCGGCCGTCGCATGAACCGCCTCGCCTATTTCGCCGCGGAAATCGAGGCCGGTATGCATCGCCGCGACATGCATGAACGGATCGACGCGCACGCCGAACGGGGAGGAGATGTCGATCTCGCCGGTGACGGGTTTGCGCACCGGCACCGAAACGAGCGTTGTGCTCAGCCGGTCGGCGTAAGCGCGCGCGATGTTGACGCGCATGAGTTCGCGCTCAAAGCCTTGGCTTTCGGGCGGCAGTTTGACGGGGACGAACGGGCCACCGACGCCGCTCGGCGGCGGGGCGAGCTTAAGACCGAGCTCGGCGAGGACGTCGCGCATTTTGCGGACCTTGCCTTCGTAGCGCTGCTCCATTTGGTCGAGCGTTGCGGTTTCACGCCTTTCGACGCGATCAAGCGACGCCTCGATGCGACCGAATTTTGCACCGATGTCGGCATCTTTGCCTGACTTGTGGGTTTTCGGCGCGAAATACGGTTGGAGCAGCATGCTGCGGTCGGTGCGCTGTGGCGTCACGAACGTGTCGCTGATCGGCGAAGGCTTTAAGCCGGGCGCATGATCGGCGGCGCTCCGCGGGGCTGGTTTGAGCGAGCCGGTCGTCGTTGGATCGGCTACGCCGCTCAATGCGGTGGCCCGGGACTCGAGTGTGGCCTGGCGGCGCTGCAAGTCATCGAGTTTCTGTTCGAACTGCTCCTGGTCGAGCAATTGTCGGCTGGTGGTGCGGTCGATCTGGGCGCGCAATTCAGCGATACGGTCCTCATATGCGAACTGTTGCTCGGCCTGGCGCGCGATCAGACCTTTAAGGACGTCGTCCCGGAACGCGAAATAGGTGGCCGTCGCGATCGACCAACTGGCCATGATCACCACGGTGCCGACCACGATCCAAAATGCGACGGGCCCAAGCCGGACCTGCCGTCCCGCGTGCGCAATCGTATAGCCGGCGCCATTGGCCGGGCGTCTCATCCCATGCTGGCGGGGCTCGACCCTGCGACCGTGACCACCATGGTCGCGTCCGCCATGACCGCTATGCTCATGGCCGTGATGCTGGCGTACGTAATGTTCACTCGCCGTATGCTGCGCGCGCGCAGTCTGCTTCGACGATTGAGACGCTGTCCCCTGCAACATTGACGCTCCCACTCGGACCGGTTGGCACCGGACTCACCCTACCCGGGCGGGAATTTGCGCAGGTTATGGTTAACATTCGGCAAAACCCGGCGTGCTTTTTGCTGACTTGGGTAAATGCTTCGGCAACCCCCGCTCCAATCGCAACAGTCGCTCAAAGAGCTCAGCGGGCCCGCATTGACGGCGAACGATCGGCTGAGAAAAAACAAAAAGCTACAGACGGGTTCTCATCTCCATTTGGAATTGACGACCGATCGAGGTTCGCGGCGTCTTCACAACGCCTTGGCGGCCGCCAGCACGTCCTCGGCGTGGCCGTCGACGGACACCTTCGGCCACACCCGGGCGATCTTCAGGTCGGGCCCAATCAGAAACGTCGTGCGAACAATGCCCATGAACTTCCTGCCGTATAAGGATTTTTCCTGCCACACGTCATAGGCCTCCAGCATCCGGTGGGTCTCATCTGACGCGCAGTGCTATGGAAAGATCATGCTTGGCCTTGAACGCATCCTGCGCTGGCACCGGATCGGCGGAAACGCCGAGGACCTCTGTGCCGGCGCGCGCAAAGTCCGATTTGAGGCGGGAAAAGTCGATCGATTCCTTGGTACAACCGGCGTATCGGCGCGCGGATAGAAATAGAGGACCAGCTTGCGCCCGGCGAAGTCCTTGAGCGATACGGCCCCGCCGCCGTCGCGGGGCAGGCTGAAGGCCGGAGCTTTGGTGCCGGCGCTGATCTTGGGCTGGGCCGACTTCTTTTCGTTCTTCTTTTGGGCCTTCGTTTGAGGCTTAGTTTTGGGCTTGTCTTTGGACTTGGACTTGTCCTCGGACCTCGACTTATCTTTGGACGTGGGCTTGCCGACCATGTGCCTTCCTTTCGACGCTTTCCGAAGGCCATTCTTCACTGCCAGAATGTGCGCGCAAGCGGGGGGTGGCTAATTCAGGGGCCCTGCACTCAAGATGCGTGACCCGGCATCGACGAACGTGTGACAGCACCACGGACGAGGGGACGCCCGAGGGGGCATGACTTATCAAGACCGGCAGAACACGGCGCTTCCGAAGCGGGAGTCGGTCGTCCACCCGCGGCGTCGAGGGAGTCTGACCGCAGCTCACCGCGGCGAGCGCGTTGCTGACAGCCGCTACATGGCGGCTTACCGCCGGCTGCTCGCGCGGCATCAGCGTCTCATCCGCCGTGTCGGAATAGGGGTTGGAGCTCTTGCCGGTCTGCTGATGGTCGCCTGCCTCGGGCTTTGGTGGCGGCTTTCAAGCGGACCCATCCAACTCGATGTTGCGACCCCATGGCTGGCGGCTGCCATCGAGGAGAACTTCGGCGGCGTGCAGAGCGTCCAAGTCGGCGGGACCCAGATCGAGCGAACCGAGAACGGCGGCGCCGCTGTACGTATTCGCGATATTGTTGTGCGCGATCCTGATGGCACGGTGGTGGCGAGCGCGCCGAAGGCTGAGGTCCGGGTATCGGGCATGAGCCTCTTGAGCGGTCATATGCGCGCCGAGAGCCTTAACCTCGTCGGCGCTGAAATGTCCGTGCGCATTGAGCACGACGGTGAGGTGACCGTTTTCGCGGGCGCCGACAAGCATCCCATTGCCACGGCATCGGTGCCGCCCGACGTCCGGGCCGTCTCCGCCGCGGGAGGAACGCATCCTGCGCGCGCGGGCTCGACGGTCACGCCACCCGTACCAGCTCCGCCCAATACGTTGCCTTCGGCCGGAGTGCCGGCGCCGCCGCCGCACGCGGGTGATGCCTTCGCAGCCCTGTTGTCCTGGATTGATGGGATCGGCGAGACCGGACTTGACGGCCACGAGCTGCGCGAACTGGGCCTCAAGAACGGCAACCTGACCGTCGACGACGAGCGCAGCGGCAAGCGTTGGGCTTTCAAGGACATCACGCTCAGCATGGAGCGGCCGCATGGCGGTGGCCTTGTCGTGACCGTGGGTTCGGACAATCGCGAACGGCCGTGGGGTCTGACGGCGTCGATCAAGCCGAGCCAAAACGGCATTCGGCGCGTCGAGCTCGAAGCGCGCAAAGTTTCCGCCAATGACCTGCTCTTGGCGTTGCGTCTCGGTGATGGAAATCTTCAAACCAATTTGCCGCTGTCGGCGAGCCTGCGCGGGGAGTTCGGCCCGGACGGAATACCGCAATCCCTGACGGGACGGATCGTCGCCGACGCCGGATATATCAGCGACGGCGATGACACCGACGGCCGGATTGATTTCGACCGCGCCGAATTCAAACTTGATTGGGACAGTGCGAACCGCGTTTTGTCCGTGCCGCTCCAAGTTCTTTCCGGCGGCAATCGGATGACCCTGATGGGTCAGGTCGAAGTCCCTCCTGTCCCCGGCGGCGTTTGGTCGTTCAAAGTTGGCGGCGGTACCGTGGTTCTCGGAAGTGTCGGCGCGCCGGGCGACGCGCTGGTGCTGAACCGCGTTGCCGTGACCGGCCACTTCGATCCAGCTAAGCGGCGTTTTATCGTCGATGAAGGCGACTTCGGTAATGCCGATGTTGGCGTCGCCATGTCGGGCAATGCGGATTATTCCAGCGGCGACCTTCGCTTGGCCGCAGGCTTCGCGGCGACACGCATGCCGGTCTCCGCCATGAAACGGCTGTGGCCGGTCTTCATCTCGCCCAAGGTGCGCGACTGGTTCAACGAGCACCTGATGAGCGGCACCCTGGAACACATCACGGCGGCGGTGAATGCCCCGTTGAACACGCTCAAAGCGAGCGGCCCGCCGATCCCCGACGATGGCCTGTCGCTCGATGCCACCGCGTCGGGTTGCTTGATCCGACCGGTCGCGGGCCTGCCTGCGCTTCGGGACGCCGACCTCAATGTGCATATTGTCGGGCGCGATGCCCAAATCACGCTCGGCAAGGCGACCGCGGATCTGCCCTCCGGGCGAAAACTCGTGATGTCCTCAGGCCTGTTCGAAGTGCCCGACACCGCGCCTCACGAGCCTCCCGCGCGGGTCCACTTCAAGCTCGACGGACCGGTTCCGGCTGCGCTCGAACTGTTGTCGACGGATAGGCTGCGCGACACCGCAGGCGTTCCTTTCGATCCGGCGACGACGCGAGGAACAATGACGGCTCTCGTTTGGCTCGCGATGCCGCTCAAGCCCGATCTGCCACCCGGCTCGACCAATTACGCCGTTGCGGTCGATGCAACGAACTTTTCCGCGGACCACCTGATCATGGGGCAGAAGGTCGATGCCGCGGCGCTGCACGTGACGGCCAATCCGCAGGGCTTTCAACTCAAAGGCGACGTCAAGATCGGCGGCACGCCGGCGAGCCTCGAGTATAAAAAGGCGCGGGGCGATAGCGACGCCGAGATTCATATTCAAGGCATGCTCGACGAGTTGGCGCGGAACAATCTGGGTCTCGATCCATTGAATTCGATCAGCGGCTCCATACCGATCAAGCTCGCGGGCCGCGTCAGTTCTTCGTCGGACCGCGACGGCCGCTTTGCTGTTCAAGCCGATCTGACGTCCGCTCAGATTTCCGGCTTTTTGCCGGGCTGGGTCAAAGCTGCAGGTAAGCCGGCGCGCGCGACCTTCAACGTGACGACCAAGCCGCAATCAACTCGCATCGACGATCTCGTCATCGAAGGCGCCGGCGGCGGTGTGAAGGGCACGATCGAACTTGACGGCTCCGGCGACCTGCAATCGGCCAATTTTCCGTCCTACGGTTTCTCCGACGGCGACAAAGCGAGCCTTAAGGTCGACCGCGCGTCGGACGGGGCGCTCCGAGTCGTGATGCGCGGCGAAGTCTATGACGGCCGCGGTTTCATCAAGACCATTACGAGCGGACCAGCAGCGCCGACCACGCAGCCCGGCAAGCGCCAGGCGCAAACGCCCGACATTGATCTCGACATGAAACTCGGCGCGGTCGTCGGCTATGACGGCGAAGCGGTGCGCAGTTTCGATCTGAAGGCGTCGCGTCGTGCGGGCGAAATTCGCAGCCTGGGCTTCACCGCCAAGATCGGGCGCGACGCCACGCTTACGGCCGAACTTCGTGGCCGGTCTGGCGGTCGTCAGGTGGTCGCGCTGGAGAGCGGCGATGCCGGCGCGCTGCTGCGGTTCACCGATATCTACTCACGGATGAACGGCGGGCAGATGTCGCTGGTGATGGACGCTCCTTCGGCGGACAGTCCGACGCAGCAGGGCACGCTCTACATCCGCAACTTTGCGGTCCACGATGAATCGCAGTTGCAGCGCGCGGTCGCGCAAAACGGTGTTGAGGTCCAGCGCAATATGGATTTCTCCAGCATGCGGGTCGACTTCACCAAGACGCCCGGGCGCGTGTCATTGCGCGAAGGGGTCGTGCGCGGTCCACTCCTTGGCGCGACCATCGACGGGATGCTCGACTACACACGCGATGAGGTGCATTTGCGTGGGACGCTGGTGCCGCTCTACGGCCCGAACAATCTGCTGGGCCAATTGCCGATCGTCGGCTTGTTCCTCGGCGGCGAGAAGGAAGGCCTGGTCGGGATCACCTACGAAGTAGTTGGCAAGCCGGGCAATCCGGTCCTTCACATCAACCCGATTTCGGCTCTGGCGCCGGGACTGCTGCGCAAGGTCTTCGAATTTCCGGCCGGCAATGGTCCCAATGCCGGCCAGCAATAATGAGGATCAGCTTGGCTTGATCAGGACGTGCCGCTTTCGGCCGAGCGAAAGCTTGATCACCCCCTGCGGTGTCAGGTCCTGTGGAGTGAGCATCATCTTTTCATCCGTGACGACGACATCGTTGACCTTGCAGGCCCCCGTTTCTAATTTGACGGCGCGCTTCGCCTTTCGACATTACTAGATGTAGCAATACATACGCCTCCAGCACGCTCAGCCCGTTTTCAAGTTTGGTGTGCGCCACTTCTTCGGTTGGTAGAGATGCCGCTAGCGCGCCTTCCTCGAACGTCTTCCGCGCGGTTTCGGCAGCTTCATTGGCAGCCCCACGAGCATGCACCAGCGCAGTGGCCTCGGTGGCGAGTATCTTTTTAGCCTCGTTGATCTCAGCGCCCTTGAGCGCCGCGAGGCGTTCAATCTCGTCGAGCGGCATGATCGTGAACAGCTTCAGGAAACGTGCGACGTCGGCGTCTTCGGTATTGCGCCAGTACTGCCAATATTCGTAAGGGCTTACGAGGTCGGCGTTGAGCCACACCGCGCCCGCGGCGGTTTTGCCCATCTTGGCGCCCGACGACGTGGTGATCAGCGGAGAGGTGAGGGCGAAGAGTTGCGCATTGTGCAGGCGCCGGCCGAGATCGATGCCGTTGACGATATTGCCCCACTGATCGGAACCGCCCATCTGCAGCACGCAGCCGTAACGCCGGTAGAGCTCGACGAAATCGTAGGCCTGCAGGATCATGTAGTTGAATTCGAGGAACGAGAGTTCCTGTTGGCGTTCGAGGCGCAGCTTCACCGAATCGAATGCGAGCATCCGGTTGATGGAAAAATGCCGGCCGATGTCGCGCAGGAAGTCGATGTAGTTGAGCGTGTTGAGCCAGTCGGCATTGTTCGCCATGACGGCGTTGCCGCCGGCATTCTCGAATGTGAGAAATTTGGCAAATATCGCGCGAATGCCTTTGAGGTTTTCATTGATCTGCTCGTCGGTCAAAAGCCGGCGGCTCTCGTCCTTGCCGGAAGGGTCGCCGACGCGCGTCGTGCCTCCCCCCATCAGCGCGATCGGCCGATGACCGGTTTGCTGCAGCCAGTGCAGCATCATGATCGGCAATAGCGAACCAACGTGTAGCGACGCCGCCGTGCAGTCGAAGCCGATATACGCGGTGAGGGTTCCAGCGCGCGCCAGCGCGTCCAGCGCCTCGGGTTCCGAGACTTGATGGATAAAGCCCCGCGTGGCGAGGACGTTCAGGAAGTCTGACTTGTAGGCGCTCATCGGTGTCTGGCAGCGTAAACCGCGGCTCGCCGCGGCGGCGGCGCTGGTGTAACAGGTCCGTCGTGCGATTCAAACGAAGAACGCAGTCATCGGAGGCAGCCAAAGTACGCGGTCACGGACGGGGCCACGGTGTTGCCGGAAGGTAACGCCTTGGTCGCCGATTCCCTGTGGGCGCGGACGAAGCGCAGGGGTTGCCGATCTCGCGGTGCGCAGTCTGCGGGGATTCCGATCACATTGCCGGGGGCACCACCGGCGTACCGCGCCCGCCGACTGGCGGTGCGCTAGCTGAGCGGCGCCCGCACCTGTTTGTCGATCTAGGCATGGCTGTGAACTTTTTGGGTGCCGGTGACGCGTTTCTCGAGCGTCCTGAGTAGGACATAGAAGACGGGCGTCAGGAACAATCCGAAGAACGTTACGCCCAGCATGCCGAAGAACACCGCGACGCCCATCGCGTGGCGCATTTCCGCGCCTGCGCCCGAGGATAGGACGAGCGGCACCACTCCCATGATGAAGGCAAAGCTCGTCATCAAAATCGGCCGAAGCCTGAGCCGTGCGGCTTCGATGGCTGCGTCCAAGGTCGGCCGGCCCTGAATTTCCAGTTCGCGCGCGAATTCCACGATCAGAATCGCATTCTTGCAGGCCAGGCCGATGAGCACGAACAGACCGATCTGCGTGAAGATGTTGTTGTCGCCGCCGGTGAGCCATACACCGGTAATTGCCGAGAACAGACACATCGGGACGATGAGAATGATCGCAAGCGGCAGGAACAGGCTTTCATACTGTGCGGCCAACACTAGAAACACCAGCAAGACGCAGATCGGAAACACCAGCAGCGCCGTGTCGCCGGCGAGAATCTGCTGGTAGGTCAAGTCGGTCCACTCAAAGCGCATGCCTTTGGGCAAGGTCTCGTCAAGGATCTTGGTGATCGCCGCTTGCGCCTGGCCGGAGGAGTAGCCGGGCGCCGGAGCGCCGTTGAGGTCCGCGCTGCGGAATCCATTGTAGCGAAGTGCGCTGTCGGGTCCCGTGGTCTGACTGACGGTGACTACGGCGCCGAGCGGCACCATCTTGCCTGACGCGTTGCGGACCTTCAGCCGCAGGATATCGTCAGGTTTGGCGCGAAACGGCGTGTCGGCCTGGGCGATTACCTCGTAGGTGCGACCAAAGCGATTGAAATCGTTGACATAGATTGAGCCCAGATAGGTCTGCATGGTGTCGAACACGTCCTGCACGTCGACACCGAGTTGCATCGCCTTGGTGCGGTCGAGATGCGCATAAAGTTGCGGCACGCCGATGTTGAAATTGGAAAAGACGCCGGCCAGCTCCGGCGTTTTCGCAGCTTTGGCCTGAACCTGCGCCATCACCTGATTGAGCACTTCGTCGCCCTGATCGGTGCGATCCTCGACTTGCAGTTTGAAACCGGCGATGGTTCCGAGGCCATTTACGGGCGGTGGTGGAAAGATGGCGATCACTGCATCGCGGATGCCGGCGAACTTGGCCTGTAATTTTTGCGAAATCGCGAAACCGGACAGGTCCGGTGAGGTACGCTGATCAAACGGCTTGAGAGTCTCGAATACGATGCCGGCTGACGGGCTGTTGATGAAGCCGTTGATTGACAGGCCCGGAAACGCGACGGCACTTTGCACGCCCGGCTCCTTGAGCGCGATCTCGGACATCTGCCGGATCACTTTCTCGGTGCGGTCCAAAGTGGCGCCTTCCGGGAGCTGCGCGAAACTCACCAGATATTGCTTGTCCTGCAGGGGCACGAAACCCGGCGGCACTGTCCGAAAGCCGAGGACGGTCGCGCCGAGCAGCACCGCATAGATGCCGACGGCGACGAACTTGCGGGAGAGAATGCCACCGACGCCGCGGCTGTAGCCACGCGAGCCGTATTGGAACAGGCGGTTAAACCGCGTGAACAACGGTCCGAGCACGGTTTCCATGGCGCGCGCCAGCGCATCTTTCGGTGCGCCGTGGCCCTTCAGCAAAAGCGCGGACAATGCCGGCGAGAGGGTCAATGAGTTGAACGCAGAGATAATGGTCGAGAATGCGATCGTGAGAGCAAACTGGCGATAGAACTCCCCGGTCAGACCGCTGATAAATGCGATCGGCACGAAAACCGCGCACAACACGAGCGCAATGGCGATGATCGGGCCGGTCACTTCGCTCATGGCTTGCAACGTCGCTTCGCGAGGGTGCAGGCCGGCTTCGATATTACGCTCCACGTTCTCGACCACGACGATGGCGTCATCGACCACGATGCCGATGGCCAGCACCAGGCCGAACAATGACAACGCGTTAATCGAAAAACCGAACATCAGCATCGCCGCAAAAGTGCCGACGATCGATGTCGGGACTGCCAGCAATGGAATGATCGACGCGCGCCAAGTCTGCAAGAACAGGATGACGACCAGAACCACCAGCAGCACGGCTTCAAGCAGCGTGTGTACGACCGCTCTGATCGAGTCGCGCACAAACACGGTCGGGTCATAGACGATGCTGTAATCCATCCCCTGCGGGAAGTTCTGCTTCAATTCTTCCATCGTGGCGCGGACACGATCGGATATCTCGATGGCGTTCGAGCCGGGCGCCTGGAAGATCGGGATGGCGACCGCCTGCTGATTGTCGAGCAGCGAACGCAGACTGTATCCCGAGGCGTCGATTTCCACGCGGGCCACGTCGCCCAAGCGCGTGATGACGCCATTCTGATTCTTGATCACGATCTGGCTGAACTGTGTGGAATCGGACAGCCGTCCCTCGACGGTGATCGGCAGTTGCAGCTCGCCTTTCTGGCTGTAAGGCGGACCGTTGACGACGCCTGCCGCCACTTGCACGTTCTGGCGCCGGACGGCGTTCACGACATCGTCGGCGGTCAGGCCGAGCTCGGCGATCTTCTGCGGATCGAGCCAGATGCGCATGGCGTAATCGCCCGAGCCGAACAGCTGAACGCTGCCGATGCCTTCGATCTTGGCAAGCTGGTCCTTGACGTTGAGGACCGCATAGTTGCGCAGATAGAGCATGTCGTAACGTCCGTCCGGTGACGTGAGGTGCACGACCATCGTCAGGTCGGGCGAGCTCTTCACCGTCGTCACGCCGAGATTTCTGGTTACATCGGGCAGGCGGGGCAGGGCCTGGTTGACGCGGTTCTGCACCAGCTGCTGTGCGAGGTTGGGGTCGGTGCCGAGCTTGAAGGTGACGGTCAAGGTCAGCGTGCCGTCGCTCGCCGCCTGCGAGAACATGTAGAGCATGTTCTCGGTTCCGTTGATCTGCTCTTCCAGAGGCGTCGCCACAGTGTTGGCAACGGTCTCGGGATTGGCGCCGGGGAACAACGCGGTGACCACGACGGAAGGCGGAACGACTTCCGGATATTCCGAGATCGGCAGTTGCATCATGGCGATCAGGCCCGCCAGAAAGATCGCGATCGAGATCACCCCGGCAAAAATCGGCCGGTCGATGAAGAATTTCGACAGGGACATTTGAGGCTTCCCGCCGGAGAGCGATGGAACTCCGGATCAGTTGCTCACGATCAATTGCTTGCGGTTTCGCGATCTGTTTGCGGCTGCACGAGAGCACCGGGCGCAAGATGCTGCAGGTGATCGAGGATCACGCGATCCCCGGCCTTGAGGCCGACTTTCACGACGCGGTTGCCGTCCACCTGAGGGCCAAGCTGAACGGCCCGGTATTCCGCCTTATCACCGTCGCTAACCACGTAAACGAAGCGCTTGCTCTGATCGTTGCCGACGGCGCTTTCCGGAACGACGAGCGCTTGATCGAGCGTGCCTTCGCCCATTCGCACCGACACGAACATTCCGGGGATGAGCGTGCCGTCGCTGTTGTCGAAGCGGGCACGCGCACGGATCGTTCCCGATCCGGGATCAATTCTGTTGTCGAAGCTCTCGATGTGACCGTGATAGACGTGGGCGTCGTCGCCCTTAATCGCGAGCTCTACCGGAACGGTCTGCTGGCGGTCCTGCGTCTGGCCGTAGCTGCGCACGCTATTGAGGTATGTCTGCTCGTCGACATCGAAATCCGCATAGACACCATTGTCGGAGACGATCGAGGCGAGGAGCGGTGGCGGCGTGGTCGGGGAGCCCACCAGATTACCGAGAGTGATTTCCGCCCGGCTGATGCGACCCGAGATCGGCGCTTTGACGTATGCGTAATCGACGTTGATTTGCGCCGCTGTGAGCGCAGCGTTGGCTGATTTGATCGGCTGCCTCCGCTACCGCGTCGGCATTGACGCGCTGATCGTAAATTTCCTGAGATAACGCACTGGTCTTGACGAGTTGGCTGCCCCGGTCCCTCTCAGCCTTGGCGAACTTGGCGTTATTGACCGCGGTGGCGAGATCGGCTTCCGCCTTGGTGACCGCCGCCTCATAGGGACGCGGATCAATCACGAACAAGACATCGCCGGCGTTCACTCGCTGCCCGTCGTGAAAACGGATTTCAGTGATCCGACCCGACACTTGCGGCCTGATTTCGGCATAATCGACGGCATCGATGCGACCTGAGAAATCCGCGAACGGGTGGACTAGGCGCGGCGATAGTGTGCTGACCGTCACGGGCGTTGCCGTTGGCGCCGCCGCCGCCGCTGGCCGCGGCCTGGCGGCACCGTGGTAGACCAAATATCCGCTGCCTAACGCCAGCAAAACGGCAGCGCCCAGCAGTCGCCGTTTTCGGCCGGCATGGGTGCGCGGCTTGTTGTCGTCCTTATCCGTGTCGGAGCGCGGGACCGGAACTTCGTTGACGATATCTGTCATGGGGGATTTCCGGATATCTATATTGGGCGCTACAAATATGGGCTGGACAGAAATCGTCAAGGGACTTATGTAGGAACCAATATATAAAATGTGGAGGCAAATGGTGCGCACAGGACGTCCTCGCGAGTTTTGCGTGGATGAGGTCCTCGATCGCGCCATGACGGTGTTTTGGCGCCAGGGCTACGAAGGCGCATCCATTTCCGCTCTGACGGCCGCAATGGGCATCAGTACGCCCAGCCTGTATGCCTGCTTCGGCAACAAGGAAGCCTTGTTCCAGGCGGTGCTGGAACGTTATGACGCCCGTCGGAAAGACTTCATGGACGCCGTACTCGCCGCACCCGACGCGCGCGCCGTTGCCGAATTGTTCCTGCATGGCCTGTCGGATTTTGTCGCCGATACTGGCGGCGCAAATCCACCGGGGTGTCTTCTGCTGCAGAGCGGTCTGTCCTGTGGCGACTCTGGAAATTCCGGAGTTGCTGGCGGCACAGCGTGCCGAGAAGGAGGCCGTGCTGCGTGGACGTTTTGAACGGGCCAAAAAGAGCGGCGATCTGCCCCAAACCGCGAGTGCGGCCGCACTTGCCCGTTATCTGATGGTGATCGCGAACGGCATCTGTGTTCAGGCCGCGTCCGGCGCATCCGCCAAAGATTTGCATCAGGTGGCGGCGATGGCTCTCGCGGGCTGGCCCGGCACGGCAGATGCAGCCGAGGCGAAAGGCAAGGCACCAAAGCGCAAGAGCTGCTTGCAAGAAGTTGTCGCCTGATTTTTGATCGCCGCGATTTGTTCGAGATCCCAAGGACGTGGCTGGCAGCTTAGTCCAGGGCGAGGCGCTGGCGCAGAAGATCCGCGACTTTCACAGCAGTGACCCGGCGCGATTCGGCCGCTTCGACCGGCCGTCCTGCAGCGGCAGCGGATGGTTGCGGTCCGGGCGAAGCCCGCTGATCGATCTGCTCAGCCAACGCCAGCCATGAATCAGAAAGCTGACGCCAGCTCAAGCTCGCATCCTGACTCTTGGTCAATCGTGCTGCACGCAGACACTCGTTCGCCTTCCTGCGACAGTCCTCGGCGTTCATCACAGCGACAATCAGGAGCCCGGATGGTGGATCGCGTCTGACATTTCAATCCGGAAGGGACGCCCGGCGGCCGCAGGAATCTTGCGCATGCCAAACGAAATTTCCATCACTTTCAAGCCCGCTGATCGTTTCATATTTTTGCGGAGAGCGAGCCCGATCCGGCTGGAAACGGAGCCGCACTCCAAGCATATTCGTACCATGCCAGAAAAACCACCGCACCAGCGTTCCGATCTGGATAAAGCCCGCGAGATCGTTAAGCGGCACGGCACATTCGTCGGGCCAGCCGGATCCATGTTGAACAACGTTGAATTGGTTGTTGCCGAAGGGATCGCTCTTGGGCGCAAGGAGGGCATCGCAGAAGGCATCGCCATCGCGGCGGAAGGGATCGAGTTGGTAGAGGAAGCCATCGCGCGGCTTAAAAATTCGAGCCGCGGCTAACCTTCCGAATACTTTCGCAAACATCTTTTTGCGATCGGTGTGTTCGGCCTCAGGCGCGTTTCAGAGAACTCGGGGTTTTTGCTTGCCGCTGAATTGGCTGCGGCCGAATCGTTTTGCGCTGAAACGCAACTCCGGCGAGCATTTTCGTCGATCCGGCCGGCAAGACGAACTCAAGAACGTGGGGGCTCAAAAATAAGGGTGCCCCCGGCGGGGAAATCGCCGGGGGCGAACCCCCGCAGGGAAACTGAAGATGGTGAAAAGCCTTCCCTGCGGGGGTTAACGCGTGTTGGATCAGACGATCATGGCAGGAAGTTGTACTGCGCGCGAACGGCCACCGTGTACACGTCATAGTTCGAGATGTTGTACCAAGTGGAGTTCGGTGTAGCCAAAGTGCCGCCCGTCGTCGCCGGACGGGCGCCCTGAGCCGACAGCGAAGCGATGCCGGAGTTCGCCGAGTCCAGGTGGTTCCACATGAAGTCGACGCCGAGATCGAGGTTCGAGTTCGGGTTCCACTGCGTCCGCGTGCCCACCGACCAGTAGTCGTTGTTCGGATCGCACGAGGAGACGATGGCGCCGAGCGCACCGCTCGTGGTGCTGGCCGAACCGCGCGGGGCGCTCGAAGAGTACCCGCAGTACATCTGGGCCGCGGTATCGTCATACGTGATCTTGACGTAGCCGCCATAGACCGACGTCTTCCACTCCGGGGACCAGTGATGCTCGTACATGCCACCGACCGTCCAGCCGGTGGTCAACTCGATCGACGAGCCGGTGGTGAAGATGCCGTCGGTGACGCTTGCCATGGTAACGCTGTTGCCGAAGCCGTTGGCGCCGCCGCTGAAGCCTTCCAGCGCCCCTAGACCGTTCCCAAGATAGCCCGCCGCGCCCTCCGCGAACTGGCCCTGCAGGCCGAAGGTGTCACCCTTCATGCCGAAGACGTCCTTCAGGATGAAGCCGGCGCCAACCGCCCACCCGGCCTCATCGCCCGGATGACCCAAGTTCTGATTGAACGTCGACGTGGAGCCGTAATAGCCGCCCCCCACCTTGTGGTAGGCGCCCATTACCTGAGCGGTACCCCAGGCCTGATCGACGCGCGCCGCCGCCACGACATCGGGGATATTGTAGCCTGCGTTGTCCCACGTGATGGCATTCACGCCCAAGCTGCCGGCGATGCCCGCATTGTTCACCAGGCACTGACGACCGTTGCCGGTGAGCACACCGGTATTGTTAGAAGCGCAGGCGTCTTCCGCCGACACCGAGAACGACGCGCCGTTGCCGAGCTGCCATGTGTAGGCGAACACGTTGATGCCGGTGGCGCCGGTGTTGCCCAGGTTCGGCCGAACGTTGGCGTAGCCGAACGGATCGAAGCTGATCAGATCGAAGAACGACACTGCGCGGCCGCCGGTGAAGCCGGCGAACTGCACGAAGCTGCGGTTGAAGAACACCGCCGAGTTGGCGTCGTTCGGTGTGGTCTGCTGCGCGCCGAAGGCGGTGTAGCCGCGGATCGTGCCGTAGGCCGACTGTTCGCGCACGTCGATCGAGAACAGCGAGCGGGTACGGAACGACAAGTCGCTCGTATCCGTGCGCGTCCATCGGGCAGACGAGTTCATGTACGCCTGCGCGTCGCCTGCACCATGAATATCCCATTGCTCGCGGAAGTAACCGCCGAGCTTGATGCACTTGTCAGTGCCCGGGATGTAAAAGAAGCCCGCCCCGTACAGACTGCAGACCTTCACGTATTCGACCGGCTTGGCCTTGACGGGAAGATCGGCCGCCTGCCCCGCAGTCACCGCAACCACGCCGGCTGCAGAGCCGAGGAGAAGGCCTTTCAGCATCTTCATTGTGAACCTCCGTTTGTATGACTGGGAGGGTTCCGTCTCCGCCGAGTGCTACGCACCCCCTTGGAAGGTCCCCTTTGGTCCCCAAACCAACCGGGATTTTCATTTCTGAAAAACACCGGTTGAGTTGACTTGGGGTTCCCCCGCCGTCGCAAGTTCACATTAACGTCGGAGCTTTGGCGCACAATAAAGAACTGCTCAACTTCACAAGCGCTGCAATTGTTTTCAGCGACGTGTTGCGCCGAGAACACTCATCAAAAATTTATGTAATCAATAATTTATGCGAAGCTCGGCGCTGATCGAAATGTCGATCTAACAACGCTGATGTCGATGTATAAAAAACGCGTATACGTGAAAAAATAAAAATCCGTATATGCGCCGAAGCGAACAGACTTCGCAGATCCATCCTGAAGCCCGCCAGTGCGCGAAACCACGCGGCTGCTCCGTATTTATCGAGCCGTACCGAACGCGTGCTCTTGGTGCCGCTTCACCTGCGCTTCCGCCTCGTTTGCCCGGTGAGACGCAATCTTGTTTGCTTGCGAAATTGCATTCGAAGTCGCGTGCATTTGCACGATGCGATCACAAGGTCGTTTTCGCGATGCGGATTGCAGAGAATATGAAAGGTTTCGCGGAGCAGTAGCGCCGAGCAGCGAACGATGCGGGACAGTCAAAAAGCGATTTCGTGTATTTCCGAGTCGCAATTACAGAAAGCCGCCGTTGCTCTTTGAGGCCAATCACGGTCGTACAGCCCGCGAATGATCGGCAGGGTCGGGGTCGGGTGCCGCTGATGCGCGGCGCGGCAAGGGCATGAGCATCGCTTCAGATCGATTCGCTATCATTGAATAGTTGATGGGATCGCGGCGGTGAGGGAGAATGTGGAGATGCTTGGGATCATTGATCGCACGGTTGCGGATACAGGTCAGGATTGAACGCCGGCGCTCCGTTTCCGGGCCTCGTGGCGGCTGCAGTTAAGGTGCGAGATGAGGCTCATCGATCAAGCCATCGCAGCACATCAGAGCGGAAAGCTAGATGAGGCGGAAATGCTTTATCGGCGCGTTCTTGCCGCGAATGATCACGACTTCGATGCTCTTCACATGCTCGGAATCATATTTGCTCAACGGGGGCAATTCGAAGAAGCCGAGCAAATGCTACGCGCGGCGCTATCGATCGATCCCGCGGTGGCGCAATGCCTGCACAATTACGGAAGTGTCTTATCTCGCCTCGGACGCCACACGGATGCGGTCACAAGCTACCAAAAAGCTCTGAAGATCATGCCCGATTACGGGCCGCTATATTCGGACCTCGGCAACGCGCTGACGGCGCTCGGCGAGGTGGACAATGCACTGGCCAGTCACGACAAAGCGGTGAAGGTAGCGCCCCGCTCGGCCCAAGCGCATTACAACCGCGGCATCACATTGTTTAAACTGCGACGATACGACGATGCGCTGAAAAGCTACAATTGGGCTGTCTTTCTCGATCGCAACCATGCGGAAGCACACTGCAATCGCGGCGACATTTTCCGCGTGTTGAAGCACTACGATGAGGCCTTCGCGGCCTACGACAGATCGCTTGCGATCAATCCTAACCTCGCCGGCGCATGGCGCGGTCGCGGCATCGTACTATTTCAACTCAAGCGTTATGAGGAGGCGGTCTCCGCATTCGAAAGGGCCCTGGCACTCAAGCCTGATTTGCGTGAACTGCCAGGAGATTTTCTGCTTGCGAAAATGCATCTGTGCGATTGGAGGGACTACGAGTCAGAGGTTGCCGGCGTTCTTTCGGCGGTCAGAAGCGGAAAGCCGGCGAGTATTCCCTTCGCGCTGCTTCCCGTGCCTTCGTCCCCGGCAGATCAATTGCAATGTGCCAGGAATTATATTGGCGACGTGCCGTCCGCCGTGCCCTTTAGGCACGGTCAAATCTATTCGCACGATCGCATCCGCGTTGCATATCTCTCCTCCGACTTCCGCGAGCACCCAATGGCTCGTCTCACTGCAGGCCTATTTGAGCGCCACGACAAGTCGGGTTTTGAGGTGACCGCGATTTCATACGGGCGAGAGGAACCGGAATCCGACATGCGCCGCCGATTGAAGGGAGCGTTTGAACGCTTTATCGATGTCTCGTCTCGGACCGATAGCGAGGTGGCCGATCTCATCCAGCAGCTTGAAATCGATATCGCAGTCGATCTCAACGGCTACACGGATGGCATGCGTTTAAATATCCTGTTGCGTCGCCCGGCGCCCGTTCAGGTGAGTTACCTCGGCTTTCCCGCCACGATGGGTGCCGCGCACATTGATTACATTATTGCCGACTCGACAGTCCTCCCCCCGATCAATTCCCGTATTTTATCGAAAAGGTCGTCTGGCTGCCTGGCAGCTATCTGGTGACCGACAACCGGCTTGCGATTGCCGATCGCGTGCCGACACGCGCAGAATGCGGATTACCAGAACAGGGCTTCGTGTTTTGCTGTTTCAACGGTTCTTACAAGATCGTGCCTGAGACTTTCCACATCTGGATGCGATTGCTGAAGGCCTCGGACCAAAGCGTGCTTTGGCTAATAGACGACGATCCGATAGCGTCGGCAAATCTTCGCCGGCATGCCGAGAGATGCGAAGTTGCATCGGAGCGCCTGATATTCGCCCCGAGAACCGCGTTGGCCGATCATCTGGCGCGTCACCGACAGGCAGATTTGTTCCTCGACACGTTGCCCTGCAATGCTCATACGACTGCAAGCGACGCCCTGTGGTCCGGCGTTCCGGTTTTGACTTGTCTGGGCTCAACCTTTGCCGGGCGTGTCGCCGCAAGCCTGTTGCGCGCGGTAGGGCTTGGCGAACTCGTCACGGGGTCGCTGGACGAGTACGAGGCATTGGCAAACAAGCTTGCGCACGATCCGGCTCAACTTGCCGGGCTCAAGGCCAAGCTCGCGCACAATCGTGAGACCTGCCCGCTATTCGACACCAACCGTTTTGCCCGCCACATCGAGGCCGCTTACACCACGATGTGGAGGCGTTATCAGTCTGGTGAACCGCCCGAGAGCATTGAAATCGGACCGACGATGTAAGGGCCTAAGGCTAATAAACCCGGGGATTGCAGCAGAGCAGACGTTGGCGCAGCCGGCTGGCGACGACACCAAGTGACGCCAATTCGATATCGGGTGCGACGGGATTCGCCGTCGTCACTCCGCCTTGATGCCGGCGAACTTGATCACCTTCGCCCACTTCTCGACTTCGTCGGCGATAAACTTTCCGAATTCGGCCGGCGTCATCGGCATGGGCACCGCTCCCAAATGCGCAAGCTCCGCCCGTATCTTGGCGTCAGCCAATCCGGCGTTGATCGCTTTGTTGAGCGTCTCGACAATCTCCCCGGGCATGCTCTTGGGCGCAGCCAGCCCCTGCCAACTGCTGGCTTCATATCCGGGCAAGAACTCGGCCAGGGCGGGAATGTTCGGCAAGACGTCGAGACGAGTGGCGGTGGTCACTGCCAGCGCCCGTAGCTTGCCGGTGCGGATGAACCCGATCGACGCGGGCAGGGTGTCGAACATGACCTGCACTTGTCCGCCGAGCAGATCAGGCCGTGGGTTGCCGCGATACGGCACATGAAGCATGTCGACACCGGCCATCATCTTGAACAGCTCGCCGGCGACATGCGGCGTGCCACCGATGCCGCCCGACGCCATGTTGAGCTTCCCCGGATTGGCCTTCGCATAGGCGATGAATTCGGGAACCGTCTCAGCCGGGATCGATGGATGCACTTCCATGACGTGGGGTATCCGGACGATGCCGGCGACCGGCGCGGTATCGCGAACAAAATTAAAGTTGAGATTCTGATAGAGAGTTGCGTTAACAGCGTTTGACGCAATAGCCAAAAGCAAAGTGTAACCATCCGGAGCCGAGCGAATGGCTGATTCGGTTCCGACGTTGCCGTTGGCGCCCGGCCTGTTGTCGATGATGAATTGCTCACCCAGCCGTTCCGACAACCATGCGGCCATAAGCCTGGCGACGATGTCGGGTGAACTGCCGGCGGGCAGGGCGACGATGATGCGCACCGGTCGCGCTGGATAGCTTTGCGCGCGTGCCATCCGCGATACTACGGGTTGCGCGGCAGCGCCGACGGTCAACTGCAAGAATTGACGGCGGGGAAGTTTCACGATCCCTCCCATGAAGTACCGGCCCAGGCGGCCGACTAATCCGGCTTGATGCCGGCCGACTTGACGACCTTGCCCCACTTTTCTGTTTCGGAGGCAATGAATTTTCCGAACTCGGCGGGCGTCATCAGCATCGGCTCTGCGCCGAGATCGGCGAACCGCGCTTTGGTCGCCGGATCGGCGAGGACGGCGTTGATCTCTTTGTTGAGCTTTTCGATGATGTCCGGCGGTGTTTTTGCCGGAGCGCCCATCGCGTCCCAAACATAGGCTTCGTAGCCCGGCACAAATTCAGCGGCCGCGGGTATGCCCGGCAGAGCGTCTGAGGGTGTCGCGCCCGTTACCGCCAAGGCCCGCAGTTTGCCCGCTCTGATGAAGCTGATCGATTGCGCTATCGGAGTGAAACTCGCCTGCACCTGGCCGCTGAGCAGATCGGGTATGTAATTGCTGCGATAAGGGACATTGACCAGATTGACTCCAGCCATCTCCTTGAACATCTCACCGGCCACGTTGGTCGCAGCACCGCTGCCGACCGATGCGTAATTGATTTTGCCGGGATTGGCCTTGGCGTAAGCGATGAATTCGGGAAGCGTTTTCGCCGGCACCGACGGATTCACCACCAAGACGAGTTCCAACCGGACGAGACCGGAGACCGGCGCTATGTCGCGTGTCAGATTGAAGCCGAGGTTGTCGTAGAGTGACGTGTTAATGACGTTGGTCGTTGTCACGACCAGAAGCGTATAGCCGTCGGGCGGAGCGCGGACGACAATTTCGGTGCCGACATTGCTGGCGCCGCCTGGCCGATTATCGACGTTGAATTGCTGCCCCAGCCGCTGCGACAATGATTGAGCGACCAGGCGCGTGACGATGTCGGGCGCGATGCCGGCGGGATAGGGGACGACGATGCGCACCGGCCGGGTCGGGTAGTCGGACGCCGAGGCGAGAGGCGGTGCAGCCGGGAGCGCGAAAGCGCCGGCTGCAAGATACAAATAGTGTCGACGGGTCAGCTTCATCGTGATCCTCCACAAGCCTGAGCGCGCCTTCGGCAAACGCAGGAAGGCACCCGCGAACCAACGACAACGACAGTTTCAGTTGGCCGCCCGCCGCAGGCACGATCGCTGCCTTTTATGTCGCGGAACGTCGGCATGTCCCGCTGGCAACTCTCCGATGACGCTACGCCAAGACCCGTTGCGCGTGGAGGGGCACAATGTCGCCCTCCCGGCTATTGCTGACTTGGCGTGACATGTGAGTTGGGCATTGGCGCCGGAGCGCGAGCAGCGACTCTGCCGCCGGCTCTTCATCAGAACGGCTTTTCTCCGAGAATTGTCAGGCGCCGCATGAGGCGTCGCTCTGCCGCGCTGAAATCGGTGCGGGCGTGGAGTGTGCAACGATTGTCCCAGAGTAGAAGGTCATGAGGGCGCCAAACATGCTCGTAAACGAATTTGCGCTGTTCTTGGTGGTCGAAAAGTGCGTTGAGAACCTCGTTGCTTTCGTGTTCCGACATTCCTTCGATAGCCACGGTCATCAGCCGATTGACGTAAAGTGCTTTGCGCCCGGTGGCCGGATGGGTTCTCACAATAGGATGCCAGTAAGACGGAATCCCTTCGCGCAATTTGGTGCCGCGAATGGTCGATGCGTTGTCGTAGTCGTACGCGTTGAGCGCTTTGCGCCCTTCGATCCTTCCCTTCATCCCTTCGGGAAGCATTTCGTAGGCAAGGTAAGCGTTTGCGAACAGCGTATTGCCGCCCTGGCTCGGGACCTCCAGCGAATAGAGCATGGACGCCATGGCGGGGCGTTCCTGGTGGCATTGATCGGTA
Source organism: uncultured Alphaproteobacteria bacterium (assembly GCA_963759705.1). GTDB lineage: Bacteria > Pseudomonadota > Alphaproteobacteria > Rhizobiales > Xanthobacteraceae > BOG-931. The sequence goes on along the minus strand of CAVXAK010000013.1, from coordinate 895,551 downwards.
TGAAAATTCATCTCGCCGTCGGGCAGCGCCCCGATCAGCTGCCCGTTTTCGCGGATATTGGAAATCAGCATCACAGCCGGGTTTTTGGTCGTGTACCGCCGCGTGTGGCTGACGGCGGGCGGGCCAAATCGCTCGCCAAAACGAACCTGGTCGTCCTCGGTGAGATGCTGATCGCGGAACAGGATGACGAGATTTTGGTGCCAGGTCTCGAGAACCTTCGCGAAAGTCTCGTCGCTTATCGGCACGCTCAGATCGACGCCGGTGATTTCGGCGCCGATGGCCGGCGTCAACGCCCGCGCGCCGAACGCATCGGCAGGTGGCCTTGATGCGGACGTCTCAAATGTGTGCGTGGTTGCCATCGAGCACCTGCGATTTTTCGTCCGCTGCCTCGATCACACGTCTTACTTCGCTGCGGCCGCTTCCTTGAGCGGGTCCTTGACGGCGTTGAAAGTCTCGAACTCGACGGCCCAGGGCTCGCCGTTCTTCTTCTCGACCTTGCGGATGTAGATGTTCTGCACGATGTCGCGGGTGCGCGGATCGATCGAGATTGGGCCGCGCGGGCTTTCCCAGCTCATACCCTTCATCGCCGCCACTGCGGTGTCGGCGTCGGTCTTTCCGCCGGTTTTCTTCAGCGTCTCGTAGATCAGATGCATGCCGTCATAGCCGCCGACCGAAATGAAGTTGGCGCGGTGACCGGTCGCCTTCTGATAGGCGGCGACGTATTGCTTGTTGAGTGCGGAGGGATGCGCCGCGGAATAGAACCCCGCCGTGACTACGCCGAGAAGCGTGTCGCCCGTGCCCGGCAGGTCGTCGTCGTCGACGATGTCGCCCGGACCGATCAGCTTGATCCCCGACTTGTCGAGACCCCGTTCGGCGAACTGACGCGCAAATGTCCCGGCCTGTCCGGCGGGAACGAACACGAACAGCGTGTCGGGCTTCAGATCGCGGGCGCGTTGCAGGAAGGGTGCGAAGTCCGGGTTGGCCAGCGGCACTTTGAGCGTATCGAGAACCTGGCCGCCGCCTTTCGTGAAGTGCGACTCGAAAACCTTGCCGGCCTCGGCGCCGGGCGCCCAGTCGGACAGAATTGAGACGGCCTTTTTGCTGCCGTTCTTGATTGCCCAATCGGCAATGATCCCGGATTGCTGCCCTAGTGTGAAGCTCGTGCGGACGTAATATGGCGAACGGTCGGTCACCACCGAAGTCCCCGATATCATCACGACAGTGGCGACCTTTGCTTCGGTCGCGATCGGCGCCATCGACATTGCGCTCGGGGTCAGCCCGGCGCCGAGGAAGTTGACGTGATCGTTGACGATCAGCTCCTGGGCGAGCCGCTTGGCGTTATCGGGCACGCTGGCGTCGTCCCTGACGATGAGCTGGATTTTCTTGCCGGCGACGGTGTCGCCATGCTGCGCCATGTAGAGCTTGGCAGCATCGGAAATTTCCCGACCCGTCGCGGCAGACGTTCCGGTCATCGGGACGACGACGCCGATCTTGACCACGTCCTGCGCCGAGGCGGGACCGGTTGCGAGCGTTGCCAGTGGCGTTGCGACTGCGAGCGCCAGCAAGCTGGCGGCGGTATGCCGATGACGCATAGTTCCTCCCAAACCCGTTTCATTATGAGTTCGTTGATCCCATTGAACGGCCTGCGCGGAAGGATTGCAAGCGTTGCGGGGCGCGGTTGCCAGTCTTGCTCAACGGCGTGCCGTTACGCGGCACGCTCCTTGCAACGCATTTGTAAGACGTCGCCAGCAAAATGTTGGATGGCCGGAACCAGCTTCCAGGAGCAGTTGACGGAGATCAAATGACCGACGAACAATATCTTGCGCTTCAGGTCAGCATCGTATGTGTGCTTTTGTTTGTCGTTTCGGTGACGGCGATTAGTGAACATCCCAACTGGTTCGGGTAGGAACAAGCGCTGTGCTCACGCGACGAGCGGGCGTTACGCCGCCGTCGTGGTCCGGCCGCCCTTGAGCCGCTTGTCGAGGTAGGCGCTGATCGACGTCATTAACGGTTCGATCTTGCCGTCGAAGAAATGGTTGGCGCCGGGAACGACCTTCTGCTCGATGACGATGCCCTTCTGCGTCTTCAGCTTCTCGACCAGCGTCGTGACGTCGCGCGGCGGCACGACCGCGTCCTTGTCGCCGTGGATGATGAGCCCGGACGAGGGGCAGGGCGCCAGGAACGAGAAGTCGTAGAGGTTGGCGGGCGGCGCAATCGAGATAAAGCCCTCTATCTCCGGCCGACGCATCAGGAGCTGCATGCCGATCCAGGCGCCGAACGAGAAGCCGGCGATCCAGCAGCTTCGCGCCTCCGTGTTGACCGTCTGGGCCCAGTCGAGGGCGGCCGCCGCGTCCGACAACTCGCCGATACCGTGATCGAAACCGCCTTGGCTGCGTCCGACGCCGCGAAAATTGAATCGCAGCGCGGAAAAACCGCGGTGCACGAACGCATAATAGATCTGGTACACGATCTGGTGGTTCATCGTGCCGCCGAATTGCGGATGCGGATGGAGCACGATGCCGATCGGCGCGTTCTTTTGCCTGGCCGGGTGGTAGCGGCCCTCGATGCGGCCTCCAGGTCCCGTGAAGATGACCTCGGGCATTTTTAAAAACCTCGATAGCGGTTAGGCGGAACTCAATGGCCCGCTTGACGTCACCGACAGGCGCACGTAAGCCATTAAAACTATTTCAGTTTTTATGACCGGCGACGTGCATTGTGGCGGCGAAAGCATTGGGTCGCGACTTCTAGCACAAGCCGGGGGACAAAAAGCAAGCGTTACGGCGATGGTGCAGCGCAGTTATTTCGATTGGAACGCGACAACGCCGCTGCGGGAAGAGGTGCGGCAGGTGTTCCACGATGCCCTCGCGCTGACCGGAAACCCGTCCTCAGTGCACGCCGAGGGGCGGGCGGCACGGCGTCTGGTCGAGCAAGCGCGGGAAGAGGTCGCAGCGCTTATTGCCGCGCGGCCCGCGGACGTATTCTTTACCTCGAGCGGCACCGAAGCGAACATGCTCGCGCTGACGCCGGCGATCGAGACGCCGGCCGAAAAGCGGCCGCGCGATCGGCTTCTCATGTCGGCGGTGGAACATTCTTCGGTCCGCGCCGGCGGGCGGTTTTCGCCCGGCGCCGTCGAGGACATTCCGGTCGACGCTGAAGGCCGCGTCAACCTCGAGGCGCTGGCCGACGCGGTAGGGAGAACCGCTCGGCCTATCGTTTCCATCATGCTCGCCAATAATGAGTCCGGCGTCGTGCAGCCGGTCGCCGAGGCGGCGGCCGTCGTTCATTCCGCCGGAGGCCTGCTGCACGTTGATGCCGTGCAGGCTGCCGGCCGCATGTCCTGCGATATCGGCGAGCTTGGCGCCGACCTCATGACGATATCAGCCCATAAGATCGGCGGCCCGAAGGGCGTTGGCGCCTTGGCGCGGCGCAGCGACGACATCCATTTCCCCGACCCGCTGATCCGTGGCGGCGGCCAGGAGCGCGGCATGCGCGCCGGCACCGAGAACGTCGCCGGGATCGCGGCTTTTGGGGCGGCCGCTGCCGCCGTCCACCGCCGGTTGGCGGCGGAAGCGGCGCAAATGACGGCGCTGCGGAACCGCCTGGAAGCAGGCCTGCAGATGATCACGCCACAGGTGGTCATTTTCGGATCTCGCGCGGAACGGATACCGAATACGACGCTATTTGCGCTTGCAGGCGTGAAGGCAGAGACCGCGGTCATCGCCTTCGACCTCGATGGTGTCGCAGTGTCCTCCGGCGCCGCATGCTCGTCCGGGAAGGTCCAGCCGTCCCATGTCCTTGCCGCCATGGGTGTTTCTCCGGAACTCGCCCGCGGCGGCGTGCGCGTCAGCCTGGGCTGGACCACGACAGAGGACGATGTTGAGCGCCTCCTCGGCGCTTGGAGAAAGCTTTCAAGTACATTATCTAAGGGGCGACGAGGTATGGCCGCCTAAATGACTGCATGAATGACTGATTTAGCGGCCGTTTGAACGATTTCAAAATGGCGACAGGTGGGTAACCCGAGGCAGGACGAACCGAGGCAGAACACCGCCATAACCGACTAAATCCAACCCGCGGTCCTTGAAACCGTGAGCGGAGGGACGAATGCCGGCAGTGCAAGAGACCGTCGATCAGGTCCGGCGTATCGACGTCGATCAATATAAATATGGATTCGAGACGCTGATCGAATCGGATAAGGCCCCCAAGGGCCTCTCCGAAGACACAGTCCGGTTTATCTCGGCGAAGAAGGGCGAGCCGGAGTGGATGCTCGCCTGGAGGCTCGACGCCTACCGGCGCTGGCTCACCATGCAGGAGCCGAAATGGGCCAAGGTCGAGTACGGCCCGATCGACTACCAGGACCTCTACTACTATTCGGCGCCGAAGAAGAAAGACGGCCCAAAGTCGCTCGACGACATCGATCCGGAAATTTTGCGGACCTATGAAAAGCTCGGCATTCCGCTGCGCGAGCGCGAAGCGCTGCTCGGTATTGAGAGGCCGGCCGGCGACGGCGGCGCGGATGGCGAGGGTGCCGGCAGCTATGGCCGCGTTGCGGTCGATGCGGTGTTTGATTCGGTTTCGGTCGCGACCACGTTCAAGGCTGAGTTGGCGAAGGCCGGAGTTCTCTTCATGCCGATCTCGGAGGCTGTCCAACAGCATCCGGACCTGGTGAAGAAGTATCTCGGCTCCGTGGTGCCGATCAGCGACAATTTCTTCGCCACGCTCAACTCGGCAGTGTTTTCTGACGGCTCGTTCGTCTATGTGCCGCCCGGCATTCGCTGCCCCATGGAGCTGTCGACCTATTTCCGGATCAATGAGCGCAATACCGGCCAGTTCGAGCGCACGCTGATCATTGCCGACAAGGGCTCCTATGTCAGCTATCTGGAAGGCTGCACTGCGCCGATGCGCGACGAGAACCAGCTTCACGCCGCCGTGGTCGAGCTGGTCGCACTCGATGACGCCGAGATCAAATATTCGACCATCCAGAATTGGTATCCGGGCGACGCGCAGGGCCGCGGCGGCATCTACAACTTTGTCACCAAGCGCGGCGATTGTCGCGGCAAGAACGCCAAGATCTCTTGGACGCAGGTGGAGACGGGGTCCGCCATCACCTGGAAATACCCGAGTTGCATCCTGCGCGGCGACAATTCGCGCGGCGAGTTCTATTCGATCGCGATTTCCAACGGCTACCAGCAGGTCGATTCCGGCACCAAGATGCTGCATCTCGGCAAGAACACGACGAGCCGCATCATTTCCAAGGGCATCGCCGCCGGGCGCTCGAACAACACCTATCGCGGCCTCGTCACCGCCCACCGCCGGGCCAGTGGCGCGCGCAATTTCACCAATTGCGATTCGTTGCTGATTGGCGACAAATGCGGCGCGCACACGGTGCCATACATCGAAGCTAAGAATTCATCGACAGTGTTCGAACACGAGGCGACGACCTCGAAGATTTCGGAAGAAATGCTGTTCTATTGCATGCAGCGCGGTCTTTCGGCAGAGGAAGCGACCGCCCTCGTCGTCAACGGCTTTGTCAAGGACGTGCTGCAGCAGCTGCCGATGGAGTTTGCGGTTGAGGCGCAGAAGCTGATCTCGGTCTCGCTCGAAGGCAGCGTCGGCTAAATGCAGGCGGGGACCATGAATCCGTATTGGTTCAAACCGAGAGAATACGGCTACGGCGTCACGCCTGTGACCTGGGAAGGATGGGCGCTGACGATCGGCACGATGGTCATCGTGGTCATGACATCGATGCTTGCACCGGTCTTTGCGCAGGGAAAGTCATGGGGGATCACCGCTCTCGTCATTGACGGGCTCGCCATCGTGGCTTTTGTCCTGATCAGTCGCGGCAAGACTAAAGGCGAGTGGCGCTGGCGGTGGGGCGGAAAGTAGACGCAATATCGCTGCTCCGTGCGGTCGGATTGCAGCCGCGCGGTGATAGGAAACGAAACGATGGCACTTTTGGAAGTCGAAAACCTGCACGTCGAGATCGGCGGCAAGGAAATCTTGAAAGGTCTCGACCTCGTCGTGAATGCGGGCGAGGTCCACGCCATCATGGGGCCGAACGGCTCGGGCAAATCGACACTCGCCTATGTGCTCGCCGGCAAAGCCGGCTACGAGCCGACCGCCGGCGAAGTGCGCTTCGACGGCCGCAACCTGTTCGACATGTCGCCTGACGAACGTGCCGCCGCCGGCATGTTTCTCGCGTTTCAGTATCCGCTGGAAATTCCCGGTGTCGCGACGATGACGTTTCTGCGCACGGCGCTCAATGCGCAGCGCAAGAAGCGCGGCGAGGCTGAGCTTTCCACGCCGGAATTCCTCAAAAAGGTGCGCGACGTCGCCGGCAAGCTCAGCATCGACCAGGAGATGCTGCGCCGCGCGGTCAATGTCGGGTTTTCCGGAGGTGAGAAAAAGCGCAACGAGGTTTTGCAGATGGCGTTGCTCGAGCCGCGCCTTGCGGTGCTCGACGAGACCGATTCCGGCCTCGATATCGATGCGCTCAAGATCGTCGCGGACGGCGTCAACGGGCTGCGTTCACCGCAGCGCTCCTTCGTCGTGATCACGCACTATCAGCGGCTTCTCACCTACATCGTGCCGGACGTCGTGCATGTGCTGTCGAAGGGCCGCATCGTGAAAACTGGCGGCAAAGATCTGGCTCTGGAACTCGAAGCGCGCGGCTATGCGGAGTACCAGGAAGAGGTCGCGGCCTGATGGCCGGTCTGCCTCGGAAATTTGATGAATGAATGCAATGGCTGATGTGAAGGTGATCAAGACTGCGGCGGAGAGCGCGCTGGCGCAAGCCTTCTTGCAGGCGCGCACGCGGCTGCCCGGCGATGATGCGATCGCCGCCCAGCGCGACGCGGCGTTCGGGGTGTTTGCGCGCGAGGGCTTGCCGCACCGCCGTGTCGAAGAGTGGAAGTACACCGACCTGCGCGCGCTGATGCGCGACGCCAAGCCGCTGGCCAGTCCGCCCGACGCCGCCGCAAAGTCGAGTACCAAAACTGCGGGCGCCTTGCTGGGCGATGTAGAGACGCGGCGGCTCGTGTTCGTCGACGGTGCTTTCGTTCCGGAACTCTCCGATCTCGCCGCATTGGAGCCGGGGCTCGCCATCGGTTCGTTGGCTGACGCTCTCTCTAACGGAGATCCGACGCTCACGGCGCATCTCGGCAAGCTTGCGCCATCGAGCGACGTCGCGGTCGCACTCAATACCGCTCTGATGGGCGATGGCGCCGTGATCCGCATCGGCGCCGGCGCAACGATTGAGCGGCCGATTCATCTGCTTTGCGTCGCGTCGGAAAAGCCCGCTGCGACATTTGTGCGTTCGCTCGTCGTCGTCGAGCAAGGCGCCCGGGTGATGCTTATCGAGAGCCACGAGGGGCCTGCCGGCAGCGACTATCAGGTCAACGCCGCGGTCGAAATGTTCGTCGGCGACGGGGCTCACGTCGACCACGTCAAACTTATCGGCGAAGGCGCCGATGCTCTGCACGTCTCGACGCTCGCCGCGGCGATCGGCGCGAAAGCGCGCTTCAACGCGTTTACGTTCGCCATCGGCGGCGCCGTGGTGCGTAACCAGCTATTCCTGAAATTCGATGGCGAGGATACCGTTGCCAGCATCCGCGGCGCGACGTTGCTCAGGGGTCGTCAGCACGCCGATACGACGCTTGTCGCCAATCACATCGCGCGCAACTGCCAGAGCCGCGAAGTCTTCAAGGCCGTGCTCGATGATGAGGCGCATGGGGTCTTTCAGGGCCGCATCATCGTGCGGCCGGGCGCACAGAAGACCGACGCCAAGATGATGACCCAGGCGTTGCTGCTGTCCGAGCGCGCCGAAGCCGATCACAAGCCCGAGCTTGAGATTTACGCCGACGATGTCCAGTGCGGGCATGGCGCCACTGCGGGCGCGCTCGATGACGACCTGAAATTCTATCTGATGGCGCGCGGCATTCCGGCTGCCGAGGCCGAAGCGTTGCTGATCCAGGCATTTCTCGGCGAGGCGATCGAAGGCATCGAGCACGCCGGATTGCGCGAGGCTCTGCTGGTCTCGGTCGCGGAGTGGTTGAAGGCGCGAGGAAGACACTGAGGTCGAGCATGCATCCTGCGGTGACCAATGGCGCTTACGACGTAAGCCGCATTCGCGCGGATTTCCCGATCCTGGCGATGCCGGTCTACGGCAAGCCGCTCGTCTACCTCGACAACGCGGCCTCGGCGCAGAAGCCTCAGGCCGTGCTCGATCGGCTGAATCAGGCCTATACGACGCAATATGCCAACGTGCATCGCGGCCTGCACTATCTCGCCAACGAGGCGACCGAAGCGTACGAGGGTGCGCGCGCGAAAGTGGCGGCGTTTCTCAACGCCAAGCGCAGTGAGGAGATCGTCTTCACCCGCAACGCGACCGAAGCCATCAATCTCGTCGCCTATACGTTCGGCCGTGAGCGGATCAAGCCGGGCGATGAAATCGTGCTCTCGATCATGGAGCACCATTCCAACATCGTGCCCTGGCATTTCCTGCGTGAGCGCCAGGGAGCGGTGATCAAATGGGCCCCGGTCGACGACGAGGGCCATTTCCTCATCGACGAGTTCGAGAAGCTGCTTGGTCCGCGCACCAAAATGGTCGCGATTACCCATATGTCGAACGTGCTCGGCACGCTGGTGCCGGTCAAGGACGTGGTGCGGCTCGCCCACGCGCGCGGCATTCCTGTGTTGATCGACGGCGCGCAGGCGGCCGTGCATCACGACATCGACGTGAGCGACATCGATTGCGACTTCTACGCTTTCACCGGCCACAAGCTCTACGGCCCGACCGGGATCGGCGTGCTCTACGGGAAATACGAGCACCTCGCCGCCATGCCGCCGTTCAATGGCGGCGGCGAAATGATCCGCGAGGTTTTTGAGGATCGTGTCACCTACGGCGAACCGCCGCACAAGTTCGAAGCAGGCACGCCGTCGATCGTACAGGCGATCGGCCTCGGCGCTGCAATCGATTACGTGGCTTCGGTCGGCAAGGCCCGTATCCGCGCTCACGAATTCGAGTCTCGTGCGCTATGCCCACGATCGGCTCGGCGAGATCAATTCGCTGCGCATCATCGGAACGGCAAAGGACAAGGGTCCGATCGTTTCATTCGAGATGAAGGGGGCGCATCCGCACGATGTCGCGACCATCATTGACCGCGCCGGCGTAGCGGTGCGCGCCGGCACCCATTGCGTGATGCCGTTGCTGGCGCGTTTTGGCGTGACGGCCACCTGCCGCGCATCGTTCGCGATGTACAACACCCGCGAGGAGGTCGATTCCCTCGCCCAGGCGCTCGTGAAAGCCCGGGAGTTCTTCACATGATGGATGAAGCGAAAGCCGATATGGGTCACGCGACCGCCGCCGATACAGCGGAGCGGCCGTCTGCGATTCCTGCGGATGAAATGACGCGTCTGACCGACGAGATCGTCGCCGCGATCAAGACCGTCTACGACCCCGAGATACCGGCCGACATTTATGAACTCGGCTTGATCTACAAGGTCGATATCGACGACGACCGTGTGGTCAGCATCGACATGACGCTGACGACGCCGAATTGCCCGTCGGCCGCGGAACTGCCGGCTCAGGTGGAAAATGCCGTGGCGGGCGTAGCCGGTGTGCGGGAGGCCAAGGTCACCATCGTCTGGGATCCGCCGTGGGACCCCAGCCGCATGTCCGACGAAGCCCGCACCGAGTTGAACATGTGGTGAGTGACGAAGACGTAAGTTGCACCCGGAGCAACGGCGCATTAGCTAAGTAAAACGAGGTCGTTAGCAGTTTTTGTTTATGATAACTCGCAACAACCGTGCCGGGCCCTTCAAGGGCGGCGCGAGGAGGATGAGAAGATGGCCGCCGCCCCCAGGCCGAGACCTCAAGTGATGCGGCTCACCGAAGCCGCTGCCGAACGTATCAAGGCCGTCATGGCGAGAGCCGATCGCCCGATTGCGGCGGTACGCGTCGGCGTCAAGAACGGCGGCTGCGCCGGCATGGCCTACACGATGGAATATGCCGAGGCGGTCAACCCGCTCGACGAGGTGATCGAGGACAAAGGCGTGCGCATCCTCATCGACCCCAAGGCGGTGCTGTTTCTGCTCGGCACCGAGATGGACTACAAGGTCGACAAGCTGTCCGCGCAATTCGTCTTCAACAATCCGAACCAGACCTCGGCGTGCGGCTGCGGTGAATCGGTGCAGATCGAGCCGGCGAGCGGCGAGGCCGGCGCCGAGGCGCACTGAGCGGTTCGGCCTGTTACCTCTTGCCGGCGCTACGCCACGCGCGCGGTGGCAACCTTGCCGGCTTGCGCGGTAGCCTCAGGGTCCGCCTCGCACATCACGCAATTGCGGCCGTTCCGCTTGGCGGCGTAGAGGCAGGCGTCGGCGCGTTCGATCAGCGATTGCGCCGTATCGTCAGGCCGCAACACTGCGGCGCCGATCGAGATGGTGACCCGTCCGAGCCGTTCGCCGCTTGATCGCTTCATCAACTCCTTGCCCATGACGGCACGCCGAATCTGCTCCGCGACGGTGGTCGCCGACTCGAGCGTCGTGTTCGGCAGCACCACGCCGAATTCCTCCCCGCCGTAGCGCGAGGCGACGTCGCGGCCCTTGACGTTCTGCTTCACCGAAAGAGCAACGAGGCGCAGCACCTGATCACCGGTGAGGTGGCCGAACTTGTCGTTGAAGTTCTTGAAGTGGTCGATGTCGGTCATCAGGAGCGCCAGCGGCTCGTTCTTTTCCTTACCCTCGGCGATCGCCTTGACGAGCGACTGGTCGAAGAATTTGCGGTTCGAAAGCGTCGTGAGCGGATCGGTAAAGCTCTCGTTCCGCACTGCCTCAAGGTTCTGCTGGAGCTGTTCGATCTCCTGCGCCGATGCCGAAAGCCGCGCCTCCAGTTTTTTGTTGTTGATCTCCATTTCCTTGGTGCCCTGCACCAGATGCTCGACGACGCTGCGGAGCCCTTCGCCGTCATTGGCACGCGCCAGATTCTCGCTGGCAAAGGCGAGTTCTTGGAATAGGTGTTGGCCGAGCCGGCTGCGGCGTCGATGGTGGCCGCGACCTCTTTGACTTCTTCAAGTACGCGAGCATTCACCGCGTCGATCTGTCCGGCGATGCGGTTCGATGAGATGTAGGCGTCGTAGATATCGCTCAGCTCCGCCTCGGTCAGTGTCGCCTTTTTCGCCAGCGTGTCGTTGATCAATTGGTTGAGCCCCGGCTTGTAGCCGGTGGCGTAGTAATACCAAATCTCGAAATTTCGTGGCGTTGCTGGTTGTGCCAGCGCCCGATCTGGCCGAGCGCAATCTCGGCAAATGTGAGAGTGAGTTCGTGCTCATCGCGGGGCACGGACATGAAGCGTCTCCAATGACCGCCAGTCCAGAACGATTTTCGGCCGCGCAACGCCGCCGCGAATTCATCTTGGAAGCTAGGAGATGATGGTGAAGGAGCAGTAAACACCGCCGCGCGGCCACGGCAACGCGCGGGCGGCAGCTGGCGCGAACCGGAAAGTCCCGCTTAAGCCTTGACTGGCACTGGGCGCAACAAGAATGCCGGCAGATGCGATGCGTCGCCGTCATCCGCCTGGACGGGGGCGGGCTTCGCTGCACGCCGCGGCCGAACATCGTCTATCCGGGTGACGGAACCGGCCTGCCGATGCGGCTCCTGCCGATGCGGCTGATGGTGGCCTTCTTGACGGCGTCCCTCTTGATGACGCTTCTCGTGATGGCGGCCCTCTTGGCGGCCGCGACGCGGCTGCCGAGTATCCTCTCGTGGAGCTGAAACCGGATGCTCCGCCGATGCTGCAGGGGCTGACGGCTCGCCGGCCATCCAGGGAATTGTTTGGCCGATCAGTTTCTCGATTGCGGCGACAGCTTTGGCGTCGTTCGATCCGGCAACGATGCTGATCGCGGCACCGGCGCGGCCGGCGCGGCCGGTGCGGCCGATGCGATGCACATAATCGTCGGGATGGATCGGAACGTCGAAATTGTAGACGTGGCTCACGTCGGGAATATCGAGGCCGCGCGCGGCGACGTCGGAAGCGACGAGCAGAGTGACCTCGTTCTTGCGGAACTGCTCGAGTGCGGCCATGCGCGCGGGCTGGTCCATGTCGCCGTGTAACGCCTGAACTGAAAAACCGTGGCGCAGCAGCGAGCGATGGAGCGTCGCGACATCGCGCTTGCGGTTGCAGAAGACGATGGCGTTCTTCATCCCTTCGGCGGAACGGATCAGACGGCGCAACGTCTCGCGCTTGTCGAAGGGTTCGCGTCCGGACTTGACCAAAAACTGGGTGGTGTTGGCGACGGTGCTGGCCGGCCGAGAGACCTCGACGCGGATCGGATTGTGCAGGAACTGCTCGGTGATGCGCCGAATCTCGGGCGGCATGGTCGCGGTGAAGAAAAGCGTCTGGCGGGTGAACGGAACGAGTTTGCAGATGCGCTCGATGTCGGGAATGAATCCCATGTCGAGCATGCGGTCCGCCTCGTCGATCACCAGAAGCTCGACGCCGTTGAGCAGCAACCGCCCACGTTCGAAATGGTCGAGCAGGCGACCGGGTGTCGCGATCAGCACGTCGACGCCGCGCATGAGCTTGGTATCCTGATCGTCGAACGAGACGCCACCGATGATCAGCGCGACGTTGAGTTTGTGGTTGACGCCGTATCTGACGAAACTTTCTTCCACCTGCGCAGCAAGTTCGCGTGTCGGCTCGAGGATCAGCGTGCGAGGCATACGCGCCCGGGCGCGGCCCTTTTCCAGCATCGTCAGCATGGGCAGCGTGAACGCCGCCGTCTTGCCGGTGCCGGTCTGAGCGATGCCAAGAACATCACGCCGCGCCAGCACGTGGGGGATGGCCTGATCTTGGATGGGGGTGGGAGCTTTGTAACCACTCGCCGCAACGGCAGCGAGGACTTTTTCGGACAAGCCGAGATGCGAGAAGGACATTAGCCCTCGTTTCAGGACCCGCCCGCCTTGCGGGAAACTAACAAAAGAAGCGGGACATCACGCAGGGCGGTCGAATTTGCATTTGCTTCGTTTGCGGGAACATAGGATCGAATGGGCGAAAGTCAACCTTTGGGACCGCACTAAGTTAAATGAAATCCTTCGCTTTACCCCGATATGACGCGGGTTTTTGACGCCCGGATGACACCAAATCGAATCCTTTCCGTCGCCATTTCGAGCGAAGCCGGTATTTCAGGTGACCCTCCGAACCCTGCAAAAATCTCCGCTGTCGATGTCGGCCCCAGCCGGTCTCAACCATCCTCAGGAGGACTGAGGGACGCGTAGGCGGATGAACCGGCTGAGCGGCTGGCGCGACGAAATATGTTAAGATAGCTGTCAGTTAGTCTGGCCGGGCGAGGGGTCTAACGAGGGGGTCTTATGGCAAAAGGGAAGGCCGTCATAAGGCCCGTCTTTGTGCCGTTCTTTGCGACCGTCTTGGCGCCCGTCGCGCGAGTGTTACTGACGCTCATGCTGGTCTGCGCCGCGGCCGCGCCGGCTTGGGCTGAACGGCGTCTCGCGCTCGTCATCGGCAACGATCACTACCAGAGCGTCCCGCAGCTTCAGAAGGCGGTCAACGATGCGCGCACCATCGGTCAAACCCTCAAGGGGCTCGGTTTCACGGTCACCGTCGGTGAGGACCTGACGCAGCGGCGAATGAGCGAACTCCTGGTAGCGTTCAGCGCCGCGGTCAAACCTGGCGACATCGCTCTGTTCTTCTTCTCAGGCCACGGTTTCGAGATGAGAGGCGAGAACTTTCTCCTCCCGGTCGATGTGCCGGCGGCGATGGAAGGTCAGGACGAGCTGGTGCGTGATGCCTCGTTTCCGGCGCAACGCATCATCGAGGTCTTGCAAGAGCACGGCGTGCGGACCGCGATCCTGGTGCTCGATGCCTGCCGGGACAACCCGTTCGACCGGCCAGGCCGCACGCGCGGTGTCGCCGGCTCCGGAGGGCTTGCGCCCATGACAGCGGTCAACGAGGGCGTCTTTGTGCTGTTCTCCGCCGGCGCCAAGCAGACCGCGCTCGACCGGCTTTCCAACAATGACACCAGTCCGAATTCCGTGTTCACCCGCAACTTCGCTCACGAACTGGCGACGCCGGGACTGACGCTCGTTCAGGTCGCCAAGCGTACGCAGTCGGAAGTGCTGCAGATGGCCCGCTCCGTCAGCCACGAGCAGACGCCGGCCTATTACGATCAGGTGATCGGCGACATTGTCCTGAATGGTTCTCTCGCCGATGCGCCTCCGGCGGCGGCGCCCGCAGCCGCAGCTTGCTTCGTTCCCGCCGATCGCGCCGGCGCCGCTCAAACCAGCGGAGCCGGTGAACGGGCCGATTGCCAGCTTCATGCGCAGCAATGCCGGCTGGTCGGTGACTTTCTCGTTCATCGATCCTGTCACCGCGATCACGTGGCGGCTCGGCGAAACCGGCGAATTCAGGGAAACGGGCTTCCTCGACTCGTTCGATCCGCGCACCCGCAAGCGAATGCCGAACTCTACGATCCAGCTCGACGGCGATACGCCGGCGAATACGATCTACATTCGCTATGCCGACGAAGGCGGCAACTGGTCCGATCCGTTCCCGATCCGCTTCGATCCGATGGCGGCCCTCGAGCGCAGCGACCGCAAGATTTTGGAGATGACGGCGGGAAGCTGGCTGTCGTTCGGCGGCTACAATGCGGTGCTGCTCTACTACACGCAGCTCATGTCGTTTCGCTGCGCCATTCGCGAGGCGCGCATTGGCGTCGACAGTTCGATCCCGGACCACTTATTGCCGATGCCACCCTGTAATCTCAAGGACCCCAACTCGATCCCCGAGAATGCCAATCCCTACGTGAAAATGCCGTCGAACGTGAAATCGGTCTCGGTCGAACTGACCTACCGCGACGGCACCACCTCCGAGGTCAAAACCTTCCGCCGTTGAGACGTTTGCGTCGCCGGCCTGGTCTGGTTTTGGCCCGGCCTGCCCAGCCCCGTCGCAATTGCCGCAGGGCGGCAAGGGGGAGGGTGAAATTGGCCGTGATTGTGCTATCGATGGCCGCGAGCCGCCGAAAAGGCGCGAGTGTGTTGATGTGTTTCAGGGATGGAGAATGCCCCGATGAGGAGCAATTTGAGAATGGGCGTTTGTTTGGGGCGCCGGCCGCTGATTTCAGCACTCGCCATGCTGGTGTTGATGGCGTCTGCCGCCGCGCCGGCGCGCGCGCAGAGCGATTATCCGAACCATCCGATCCGCATGGTCATCGGTTTTGCGGCCGGCGGCGGCAACGACATCTTTGGACGACTGGTCGGCGCCAAGCTCTCGGAGATCCTCGGGCAGCCGGTGGTGATCGAAAACCGGCCCGGAGCCGGCGGCAGGCTTTCCGCCGAATATGTTTCGCACCAGCCGGCTGACGGCTACACCCTCCTGGTCGGCGCGAGCGGCATGATGTCGATCGCAGCCGCGATCTTTCCCGATCTCAAATACCACCCGACGAAATCCTTCGTGCCGCTGTCGATGATCGCGAGCTTCCCGCTGATCATGGTGATCGGGGCTGATAATCCGTCGAAGAACGTCAAGGAATTTGTCGAATGGGCCAAGCAACATCCCGATAAGGCGAATTACGCCAGCTCTTCGCCGGCCTTCACCATCACGACGGAGCTCTTGAAATTGAAGACCGGCATGCCGGGCACGATGATTCCGTACAAGAGCAGTAACGAAATGATCCTGAGCGTCATTCAAGGTCAGACGGCGACGACCATCGCCGACGGCCCGCCGACGGTGCCGCAGGTGAAGGGCGGCAAGGTCAAGGCCCTTGCGGTCACCGGAGCAGAGCGCTCCGACCAACTGCCGAATGTGCCGAGCATGGCTGAGGCTGGTTATCCGGCCGTCGATGTTCATCTCTGGAGCGGCGTGTTCACGCCGATCGGAACGCCGCCGGCGGTCGTCGCCAAGCTGGAAAAGGCGCTGAGCGAAGCCATCCGCGATCCCGGTGTGTCGGACAAGCTCAAAGCCATGGCGGTCAATCCCGGCGGCGGTCCGGCCAACGATTTCACGAAACTCATCGACAGCGATATCGTCAAATTTGGCGAGGTGGTGAAGGCGGCGAACCTGCACTTCGAGGATTAGGCGGGGCGTCGCGCTGTTCGGTTCGCGGTCACGCCACGTGCTGGCGCTGTGCGCGTGGTTCGTTTCTCAGTTCATGGTTCGGCGCGGCAGCCGCCTTCAGCGTGAGGAGGGCTTCCACCTCATCGGCGGCGTTCGCAGCGCCGTCGATGCCGGCGAGCGCCGCCGACCTTTGCCGCGCATTCTCGCGGAATGACGGCGTCGACAATACCTCCTGCGCGGCCTCGCGCATGGCTTCGATGCCGGCGTCGCCGGGGAGTGCCCGTCCGGCTCCCCATTCCTGCACGGCGGCCGCCACGAATGGCTGATCGCCGGCAAGGCCCGGAATGACCACCATCGGCACGCCATGGCGCAGCGAGCGCATCGCGGTTCCGTGCCCGCCATGCGTCATCACCAAGGCGGCGCGGCGCATGATCGGATCGTGCGCGGCGTAGTTGAGCACGACGGCGTTCTCCGGCGAGGCAAGTTCGTTTGGCGCGACGATGCCGCCGGTCGTCGCGACGACGTGAACCGGAACATCCGCGAGCGCATCGAGCGCGCGCTGCAGCTTGTCGACGTTGCGCTGCTCGAAGCCGGTTGAGAAGCTCACCATGACGAGCGGCGTTTGGTCATTCTCGGGCCAGGGCAAGACCGTCGGCACCGCGAACTTCTCGTCCTCCAGGACGGGGCCGGCGTGCCGGACCATCTCCCAGCCTGAAGCGTACGGTGCGTCGAAATCCTTGACGCTCGTCGAGATGACGCGATCGCGCGTGCTCCACAATTCGTCGAGCTCCGGCAACGCCGCGAAGCCCGCTTGCTGGCGCATGCCGTCCAGGAGACCGGTCATCCGGCGCCACATGTCGAGCTGGCGGAAGACGAAGGTATGTACGAATACCGCGGTCGGCCGGTTGAACATCGGCGCCTGGGCGAGGGCTGCCGGAAACATGGCATCGATCAGGACGATGTCCGGTGCCTCGGCTGTGACGATCGATTGGACCTGCTCCTCGACCGCGGGCGAGGTGAGGTAGCAGGCGGCGCGGGTCATGAAATGATTTTGCGGATAGCGTTCGACCTGCGCGTAAGCCTGGGTGATTTCGATGGCGCGGAAACCCGCGGTCTTGACGCGCGGCACCATCTCCGGCCGGCCAGCAAATGCAACGGCGTGACCGCGCTCGGTCAGAACACGTGCAATGCCGAGGCTAGGCGGCAGGTTCCCGCCGCCGGACCAATTCAGCCAAAGAATCCGAGCTGCGTTCTTCGCCATCTGATGTCTCCTGCTGCGTGGCGCCGGTGATCATTCTGCAAATGACGGCCTCGGTCGCTGCTCGGCTCAGTCCCCGATCGCGGCGCAGAAGCTTCCAGACATAGACGTCCGTTGCTGCGATCAAGGCGTTGAGGAGTTGCATCCGCTGGCTGCCGTGCTGGTGCTGCAATTGCGGGGCGAACGCGGTCTTGACCCAGTCGCGATGATTTTCGCGCCCCTGGTCGAGCAACGGCTTGAGCGCCGGATGGCGGCGCTCATCATTGAGGCGCTGGATCACCAGATCGCCCATGGTCTCGTAGACATCGACGATCGCCGATACCGCCGCTGTGATGTCGCCCGGCGGCGTGACTTTGAGCGAGACGCCGCCCGCCGCCAATTCGCCGAGCGCCGCGAACAGCAAATCCTCCTTGCTGCCGAAGATGCGCAAGACCGTCTGCACGGTCGTTTCCGCGCGGTCCGCCACCGCCTCGAGCGTGAAATCCTCGATGGCGCGCTGGCAGTAGAGTTCCATCGCGCTTGCGCGAATGCGCTCTCGGGTGGCGTCGGCTTTGGCCGCTCGCGCCGTCATGACGTAACGCCGCTTCGCTTTTTTCATATTAGCGAAACTAACGTCAATTAAGTTTGGTGTCAACAGCACTAATATGAATATAGAGCGCGCCTACCCGGGCGCGCTTCCCGCAGGCGGCGCGCCGGCTGGTGATGGGCTCTCTTATTTCGCGAAGGTGAAGTCGTCTAAAACTCACGCCCGATCACGCGGTCGAGCGAATAGCGGCCGCCGCCGCCCAGGAAAATGCCGAGTGCAATGACGCCCATGAACAGGGCGTATTCCATGCCGTGCTTGCCCCACGACCAGACGGGATAAAGCACCGCAAATGAAATCACCGCCATTTCGATGGCGATCGCGGCGGCGACGATGCGCGTGAACAGGCCCACGGCAAGCATGAGGCCGCCGACGAATTCAATGACGCCGATGAAATAGGCCCAGGCGAGCGGAAAGGCCCAGCCGAAATGCACAAAATTGCGCGAGGCCGGCACCGCATCGTCGAGAAAGAGCTTGGCAAAGCCGTGCGGCACCAGGATCAGCCCGAGCGCGATACGGATCAGCGCGTAGCCGAGCGGCGCCGCCGCTGCGTAGAACGGCGCTGCGGCTGGAACAAATAGCTTCTTGCGATCGACGTCGCTGTCCAGTGTCGTCGCCATCTTATTCCTCCCTGATTTTTTCCGGAGACTGCGCCCTGTCGTCCGGTTATGGTTGAATTTTGCAAGTTCCGGTGCGCCGGGCAACCGGGTTTGGTCAACAAGGTTCGATGGGTCACACCCGCCGGCGCGAACGGACAAGCCAGACGGTTCAGCGCCGTATATTCCGTCGGCCTCATCACCGTGACCGACAAGCTGGTCAAGTCGGGGGATTGCCTCTGTCACTGGAGCAGTGACTTAAGCTTGACAATGGTCACCGTTTAGGTTACAAAGCGACGAATCTCGCTCGTCTGAGGGCACATTCCGGATGCGATCCTGAAGGTGGAGCGAGTGCGGTGCCCGCGCGCGGTCTCGCAAACCGCACCCGGGCGGCCTTGGGACCCCGCCCGGCCGGCATTACGACCGGTCTGTGAGGAGCTCACTGCGCTGGCCCGGGGAGGGGTGACACCCGTTTGCACCCGGTGATTCCAGGAAGCGCGGCCCGAGGCTGAGCGGTGGCGTTCGGTCGCCTAAGCAAGAGCCGCGGTGGAGCGCCGAGAGGCGAGCGGGCATCCGAAGCAGATTGTTTGCGCAGACTGCGTAGACTTGTCTGCGATGCCTGCGCTCCGCGCCCGCGCACGAGCAGGTGGCAACATTCGTATTGCGTGGCGCGGACATGGCTGGTGCGCCTGTCGGCGCTCCGCCTCCCCTCGTTGTTGAGGGGAGGGATCGAACAAAGCTCGGACGCAATGACGCTGCGAGCACGATGTTCTATTGCGTCATTGCGAGCGAAAGCGAAGCGATCCGGTTCCTTGGCAGCGGGCCGCCAGCTGGGCGAGCAGGTTGCGCGTTGCCGACACTCCGCCAGAAGACTCAGCCTCTTGAGACAGCGCGGGGCTAAAGCGGACGCACGACAGTGCCAAGTTATTGAAACGGACAGCGGCGAAAATGGAAAATGGCCGAGAAGCACCGGAAGGACAAACGGTACGCTCAGGTTTCTCCGGCACTGATGCCGCCGGTACGACTGACGTCACATCGGCAACGAAGCCGCGAGATCAATCGATCGGGACCATATTTGCGGCCCTCATCCTCGTTCTGCTGCTTGCGGCCCTCGACCAGACAATCGTATCGACGGCGCTGCCGACGATCGTCGGAGAATTGGGCGGTGTGACCCATCTATCGTGGGTCGTCACAGCTTATCTGCTGTCCAGCACCATTGTCGGCCCGCTTTACGGAAAGTTTGGCGACATCCATGGCCGCAAGATCGTGTTGCAGGTGGCGGTTGTCATTTTCCTCGTCGGTTCCGCGCTCTGCGGACTGGCGCAGACCATGTTGCAGCTCATCGTGTTCCGCGGCCTGCAGGGCCTCGGCGGCGGCGGACTTATCGTTATAACGATCGCCGTCATCGGCGATATCGTGCCGCCGCGTGAGCGCGGCCGCTACCAAGGCGTGTTTGGGGCGGTATTCGGAGTTGCCACCATCATTGGCCCGCTGCTCGGCGGCTTCTTCGTCGATCGCCTGTCGTGGCGATGGATTTTCTATATCAACTTGCCGACCGGCGCGCTGGCGCTTGCCGTGATCGCCGCTGTCCTACGGTCGCCGGCGACGCGGCGGCAGCATGTCATTGATTACCTAGGCGCGACGATTTTATCGGTCGCGCTTACCGCGATCATTCTGTTCACAAGCCTCGGCGGCACAACTCTACCTTGGGAGTCACCGGTCACTCTGGGGTTCATCGCGGTCGGGCTCATCGGCCTTTTCGCGTTTGTTGCGGCGGAGGCGCACGCCCGAGAGCCGATTTTGCCGCTGAGCTTGTTTCGCAACGGCACGTTTGCGATCGCCAGCTCAGTCGGTCTGATCGTCGGCCTCGCCATGTTCGGTTCGATCACGTATCTGCCGATCTTTCTCCAGGTCGTGAAGGGCGAAAGCCCCACGGCCTCCGGATTGCAGCTTATGCCGATGATGCTCGGTATGCTCATGACCTCGATAGCGAGCGGCCGCGTCATCAGCGCTTGGGGCCGCTACAAGCCGTTTCCGATCGCCGGCACAGCCATCATGACGATCGGGCTGTTGCTGCTGTCGCAACTGTCGGTCGACTACCCGGTGTGGCGGACTTCCGTTGACGCCTTTGTTCTGGGCCTCGGTCTTGGCATGGTGATGCAGGTGCTGGTGCTGGCGGCGCAGAACAGCGTAGATTTCGAACATCTCGGCGTCGCCACCTCGGGAACGACGCTGTTCCGATCTTTGGGCGGCGCGCTGGGCGTCGCGATTTTCGGCGCGATCTTCGCCAACGGGCTGCACGCGCATCTGAGCGCGTTGGTCCCTCCGGGCACCGCAATACCCTCCGCGACCGATCCGGCGGGACTTGCAGCTTTGTCGCCGGACCTTCGGGCGGCCTATATCGCTGCGTTGGTGGCTGCGTTGCGGCCGGTGTTCCTCATCGCCGCGATTGTCGCCGCAACCGCCTGTGCCATCGCTTTGCTGTTGCGCGAAATGCCATTGCGCGGCATGGCACCGGCCGCCGGACAGAGCCAAGGCATCGCCATGCCGCGCGATGCCACGTCGCTCGAGGAGCTTGAACGCATCGTTACGGTGCTTCTGGCTCGCGAGAACCGCTGGCGTCTCTATGCCGACATTGCAAACCGCGCCAAGCTCGATCTCTCCGCGCCTGAGTTGTGGATGCTTGCGCGCCTCGGCGAACGCGGGCCGGCGACGCTGAATTCGCTGAGCGCCGATCTGGGAGTTCCTTTCCGGGAATTCGAAGCTCCGTTGGCGGAGCTCTTTAATCGCAAGATCGTTCAAAAGAACGAGCTTGGAGAATTGCGGCTCACTGCGCTCGGGCTGGACATGAGCAGCCGTCTGACGGCGGCGCGGCGGCAAGGACTGAGCGACCTCCTGACCCGCTGGCAGCCGGACAAGCACCCCGACGTCATGGCGCTTCTCAACCGTCTCGCCGAGACATTGGTCCGCGATCTGCCGAGCCCCGGCACCCACTAGATGGCTTCGTCGCTTCCGCTTCCCAGCGACACGTCCCGTGGCCAGAAGATCGGCTCACACGTCCAGCAATTCCTCGCTGGCGAATTCCGCTTTTTCCTGGATGAAGGCAAAGCGCGCTTCGGGTTTGGTACCCATCAGCCGCTCGACGGATTTCTCCGTATCCTTGCGGTCGTCGGGGATGAGCATGACCTTCAAAAGCGTGCGCTTCTTCGGGTCCATGGTGGTTTCCTTGAGCTGCGCCGCCATCATTTCGCCGAGGCCTTTGAAGCGGCTGACTTCGACCTTGGCGTTGGCGTGAAACTCCTTTTTTAGGAGATCATCCTTGTGCGCATCGTCGCGCGCGTAAACGGTCTTGCCGCCGTGAGTGAGGCGATAGAGCGGCGGCACCGCGAGATAGAGGTGGCCGTGATCGATCAGCTGCGGCATCTGCCGGTAAAAGAACGTGATGAGCAGTGAGGCGATATGAGCGCCATCGACGTCGGCATCGGTCATGATGATGACGCGGCCGTAGCGCAAATCCTCGTCGCGGTAATGCACACCGGTGCCGCAGCCGAGCGCCTGCGCGAGATCGGCGAGCTGCTGGTTCTGAGCGAGCTTGTCCTTGCCGGCCGAGGCGACGTTGAGAATTTTGCCGCGCAGCGGCAGGATCGCCTGGCTTGCCCGATCGCGGGCCTGCTTGGCCGAGCCGCCGGCGCTGTCGCCCTCGACGACAAAAATCTCCGAGCCTTGGGCCGCGCTGTTGGTGCAATCGGCGAGCTTGCCGGGCAGGCGAAGTTTCCGCACCGCCGATTTGCGCGCGATGTCCTTTTCCTGGCGGCGGCGGATGCGCTCTTCGGCGCGTTCGCAGACGAAATCAAGAAGCTTGTTGGCCTGCAGCGGATTGCCGGCGAGCCAGTGGTCGAATGGGTCCTTGATCGCCTGCTCGACGATCTTCTGCGCTTCGGCGGTGGCGAGCCGATCTTTGGTCTGGCCCTGGAATTCCGGTTCACGGATGAACACCGAGAGCATGGCGCCGGCGCCGACCATGACGTCGTCGCTGGTGATCGTGGCGGCGCGCTTGCCTTGTCCCATGCGCTCGGCGTGATCCTTCAGCCCTCGCAGCAGTGCCGTGCGCAAACCGGATTCGTGCGTGCCGCCGTCGGGCGTCGGAATGGTGTTGCAGTAGGAGTTGAGAAAGCCGTCGGCATCCGCCGTCCAGGCCACCGCCCATTGCGCGGCACCGTGCGAGCCGGTCTTGCCGGCGCTTCCGGAGAAAATGTCCTGATGCACCAAGGTCGCACTCGACAGCGTCTCCGACAAATAGTCTTTCAGTCCGTCAGCAAAATGAAATGTCGCCTTTTCCGGCACGCCTTCGACGCCGTGCAAAAGCTCCTTGGCGCAGAACCAGCGGATTTCGACGCCGCCGAACAGATAGGCCTTCGAGCGCGTCATCTTGAAAACGCGCTCGGGCTTGAAGTGCGCCTTGGCGCCGAAAATCTGGGGGTCCGGCCGGAACCGCACCTTGGTGCCGCGCCGGTTCGGCGCCTTGCCGGCGTCCTGCAATTTGCCTTTCGGCGTGCCGCGCTCGAAAGCCATGCGATAAAGTTTTTGCCCGCGCGCGACTTCTACCTCCAAACGCTCGGACAGTGCGTTGGCGACCGAAACGCCGACGCCATGCAGACCGCCCGACGTCTCGTAGACCTTGGAGTCGAACTTGCCGCCCGCGTGGAGCGTGCACATGATCACTTCGAGCGCGGATTTCTTTGGGAATTTGGGATGCGGATCGACCGGGATGCCGCGGCCGTTATCGGTGACGGTGACGAAGCCGTCGGCCGCGAGTTCCACCTCGATCCAATCGGCGTGGCCCGCCAGCGCTTCGTCCATCGCGTTGTCGATGACCTCGGCGAACAGGTGGTGCAGCGCCTTTTCATCGGTGCCGCCGATATACATGCCGGGACGGCGCCGAACCGGCTCAAGGCCTTCGAGGACCTCGATGTGGCGGGCCGTATAGCCGGCCTCAGCGGCCGAGCCGCGCGGCGCAGCGCTGGCGGCACGGCGGCCCGCGGGGCGCCGCGGCTCTGCGAGCTTGGCGAACAGGTCGGGGGCCTTCGGCGGCTTTGGCGTTTTCGCAGTCTTTCCCATGCTTTATCCCATATGGGGATTCGAACGTCTGGCAGCGAATCAGCATTCGACTATGCCATGGCGATGGCGCGAGCGGGTGCCGATATGAGCACCAGGCAATCTTGCGCCGACGCGCGGCGTCCATTCTTGCGATATTGTGCCGATTATCATGTCGCTCGAAGACATTGCTCACCAAGTGGTTGAATTCGTGCGCGCGCACCAGGGCTCCGAATTGCCGGTCGTGGCGGCGCTGGCGTTTGGCAAGTCGCTCGCCGTGATTTCTCTGTTCCTGCCGGCCACGGTGGCCCTTGTCGGCATTGGCGCGCTGATCGGCGCCAGCGATATCGCGTTCACGCCGGTCTGGATCTCAGCCGCGCTCGGCGCGGCGTTCGGCGACTGGCTGTCGTATTGGTTCGGCGCCAAGTTCAAGGAGCCGGTTGGAAAACTTTGGCCGCTGTCGCATCATCCCGATCTCATTCCAAAGGGCGAGGACTTCGTGCGCCGCTGGGGCGTCGGCGCGGTTTTCATCGGCCGCTTTTTTGGTCCGGCGCGCGCCGCAGTGCCGCTTGCAGCGGGAATTTTGGCGATGCCGTATTGGCCGTTCCAGGCTGGCGAACTTCGCGTCGGCCTTTCTCTGGGCCGCGGTCCTGCTTGCGCCCGGAACGGTCGCGATGCGCTGGCTGTTTTGATATTCGGCGCTCGTGTTTCGAGCGCATTGACGCTGCCGTGCGCGATCTCTATATCGCCCGCCATGAGCGCATCGCGCATGACCATGAGCGTCACACGCCGCCGCCGCCGTACCGCCGCGGCACGGATACGCGTTCGCGCGTGATCTTTCGTGCCGCCGGTTCCGCGGCACGCTTCTCTTGATATCCTCCGCGGACTCGGCCTGTTCCCTCCACAGGACAAGGTTTGATCCAAGGTCTGACCCATGACTGCAAAAGCCAAGATCGGCGTGCTCGGCGCCTCCGGTTATACCGGCGCGGAATTGCTGCGACTCCTGATCCCGCATCCGCGCGTGGAGATCGCGTTGCTCACCGCCGATCGCCGCGCCGGCAAGTCCATGGCCGACGTCTTTCCGCAATTTGCGCCTTACGCACTGCCGGTGCTGGCCGCGATCGAAGGCACCGACTGGAAGGAAGCGGGGCTTGATCTGGCGTTCTGTGCGTTGCCGCACGGCACGACCCAAAAGGTCATTGCCGATCTGCTGACGCGGGCGCCTGCGACCAAGGTGGTCGATCTCTCGGCCGATTTCCGGCTGGCCGATCCGGCGGCCTATGCGCATTGGTACGGCCACGACCACGCCGCGCCGGAATTACAGAAAGAGGCGGTCTACGGTTTGACCGAGGTCTACCGCCCGGCGATCAAGGCGGCGCGGCTTGTCGCCAATCCCGGCTGCTACACGACCTGCGCTCAACTCGCCCTTATTCCGCTGTTGAAGGCGAACGCCATCGATCCCGACGAGATCGTCATCGATGCCAAATCCGGCATGACCGGAGCGGGCAGGGCGGCGAAAGAGGACATGCTGTTCTCGGAAGTGTCCGAAGGCTTTCACGCCTACGGCGTCGGACGCCACCGCCACATGTCCGAACTCGATCAGGAATTCACCAAGGCCGCCGGCCGCAAAGTGGTTGCGACTTTCACGCCGCATCTCGTGCCGATGAACAGGGGCATCCTGTCGACCATCTATGTGCGCGGCGCGAAAGCGACGCCCGAGGATATTCACGCGCTCTTGGCGAAGGCGTATGCGAACGAGCCGTTCGTGCACGTTTTGCCGTTCGGCGCGACGCCGCAGACGCGGCATGTGCGCGGCTCCAACATGACGTTCATCGGCGTGGCGGCCGACCGCGTCGCCGGCCGCGCGATCATTGTTTCGGCGCTCGACAACCTCACCAAGGGCGCGTCCGGACAAGCGGTGCAGAACATGAACGTGATGCTCGGCTATCCGGAAACCACCGGCCTCGAGCAGGTCGCACTGTTTCCGTAGAGATCACGCTCCAACAAACGTCATGCCAACTTGAAGAGCGCGAGAGCCACCAGAACCTGCGCCACGAACCCGCCGAAAAATGCCAGCGTGCGCAGCACGGGAAGGCCAAGCGTGTAGAATACGGCATGCGCGAGCCGCGACCAGAAATAAAGCGCGCAGGCGATTGCCGTCGTCGGCGTCGAAACATTGACGTTCAAGTCTTGTGCCGCAAGGACAAGCGGTGCGAACACGACGAGATTTTCCACGGCGTTGGTGTGCGCCGCCATCAGGCGCTGCGCCCACGGCGACTGCGGCTTGTCGGTCGGGCTCGGGTTCGCCATCGTAGTCATCAGCCCGCGCACTTTGATGCGATCGAGAATGTACGGCACCCACAGCAAGCCTGTCAGTACCGCGGTCATCACCAGCCAGAACAGTTCATGGGACATGTCGCTCTCCCGGGATCGACGTTGATCGTCCACCAGCGGAAACTTTGCAGCTATCGCGCGGCGAGGGAAGGCCTGTGCATAACAACGACGGGGAGAAATGAGCCGTCGCCGCGTCGTCTTCAGGAGATTAGTCGCGCACTTTCACGTAACTGCCCGGCGCGTCCTCGATCGGCTTGAGTGCGCCGGAGCCTGGAATGCGCGCTGGAACCTCGGTCGGACCCTGCCGGGTGAGCCAAACAAGCCAATCCGGCCACCACGAGCCTGGGTGCTCTTTGGCTTTGGCGAGCCAGCCTTCGACGTCGGCGTTGCGCGGCTTTGGGCCGGTCCAGAATTGATATTTATTCTTGTCCGGCGGGTTGATCACCCCGGCAATGTGACCTGATCCTGAGAGCACGAATTTCACCGGGCCGCCGAAGAATTTCGAGCTTAGCTGCACGGATTTCGCCGGCGCGATATGATCTTCCCGCGTGCCCAAATTGTAGATCGGAATCTTGACCGCTTTGAGCTTGATCGGCGTGTTGCCGATGATCATCTTGCCTTTCGAGAGCTTGTTCTCCAGGTAGCAGTTGCGCAGATAGAACGAGTGATTGGCGGCCGGCAGTCGCGTGGCGTCCGAATTCCAGTAAAGCAAATCAAACGGGAAGGGCGACTTGCCCTTGAGATAATTGTTGATCACGTAGGGCCACAGCAGGTCGTTCGACCGCAACAGATTGAAAACGGTCGCCATCGTCTTGCTTTCGAGATAGCCGCGTTCGCTCATCTTTTTTTCCAGCGCCGCGATCTGCTCCTCGTCGACGAACACCTTGAGATCGCCCGCGTAGGCAAAGTCGACCTGAGCGGCGAACAGTGTCGCGGAAACAATCCGCTCGTCGCCGCGAGCCGCCATGGCGGCGAGTGTGACCGCGAGCAGCGTGCCGCCGACGCAATAGCCTGCGGCGTGGACCTTATCCTCGCCGGTCGCTTCCTTGATGGCATCGAGCGCCGCGAGCGGTCCCTGCCGTATGTAATCTTCGAAGGTTTTTTGCGCGAGGCGGCTGTCGGGATTGACCCAGGAGATGCAGAAAACTGTGATCCCCTGGTCGACGCACCATTTGATGAAGGATTTTTCCGGCGTGAGATCGAGCACGTAGTACTTGTTGATCCAGGGCGGAATGATCAGTAGCGGCCGCTTGAGCACCATCTCGGTGGACGGCGCATATTGAATGAGCTGCATGAGCTCGTTCTGGAAGATGACCTTGCCGGGCGTGGCGGCGAGATTGCGGCCGACCTCGAACATCGAGGAATCGGACTGGCGGATTTTGAGGTTGCCGCCGCCCGCTTCGATGTCCTCGGCGAGCATGCGCATGCCGCGGACCAGATTGTCGGCGTTCGTCGTCAGTGTTTCGCGCAGCAGTTCGGGATTGGTCAGCACGAAATTCGACGGCGATAGCGCATTGGTGATCTGGCGCAGGTAGAATTCGGCTTTCTGCTTGGTGTGCGGTCCGAGATCTGCTGCATCGTCGACCAGCTTGTTGGACCAGCCGACAGTGAGAAGGTAGGCCTGCTTGAGAAAGTCGAAGAACTGGTTGGTTGTCCATTCCGGATCGGAAAAACGCTTGTCGTTGGCTTGAGGCGTGACGACGGGCGCGGCTTCCTCGCCGGCGAGCCTTTTCGCGGCCGATGCCCACAGATCGAGATAGGCCTTGCCGAGCTGCTGCTGGATCGCAACGGAGCGCTTCGGGTCGGAAAGCCAGTATTCCGCGACCTGGCCGAGCGTCTTGATGACTTCGGTCAATTCATTGGAGAATTCGTCGCTGGCGCGGCCTTCTTCGCGAGGCCTCATATAGGCCGCAAGCGCCCGACCGCCTTCCTCGATGATCCGCGCAAGATTGCGCGAAAACTCCTGGACGTTGACGGAGCTGACTTTCATCGGTTCTTGCGATGGAGCCCTCACGAGCGTTCCTCATCAGCCTTAGGAGACAGCGCACATTGCCGTGACGCCAGAAATGGCCTGCTGCGAGGATTGACGCAAGGCGCGTGATTGGCCGCCGATGGACAGCCGCTGTGGCGCGGACCGAGCCGGCCAGGCGGGCCGTGCCGTCCTTGTTTCGACATATTGGACCTTTAGCCTTTTGGCTTGCGTAATACCTTAGTCGATTGCCGTAACGCATTGAGACATTAACTGATCCTTCAGGTCTGACGCTGGCAAGATGTCGGCGGGGGCAAGTGAAGGCGAGTTTGCAAAGCTCGCCGGAGCAATTGGGGCTGAGCGTGGACGGCGGTGCAAGCGTGATGAGGCCTGTGCGTCGGCTTTTGGCGCTGGCGATCGCTATTTCAGCGGTTGCCACGCTGACGGCGTGTTCTCCCGGGGCCTATCCGGCAGTGCTCGATACACCCCAGCCGCGCCCGGATACGACGATGAACGCCGACCAGGTCAAGAAGGCTACCGACGATCTGATCTCGGAGCGGGACCACCTGAGTTCCGGGACACAGAGCAGCGGTGAGGGGCCTGCATCCTCGCCCGCCCCGACGACCACCGGGAGCGTCGCAGCGCAGCCGAAGAAAAACAAGAAGACGTCAGGCGGAGCGGCGCAGTCGACCACTGGCGCCACGCAAACCGCTGGTGCCGACGTTAAGCCGTGATAAAAGTTCGTTTTTAGGGTATCGTCGCGGTTTCGCGATTTCTGTCAGCCGACCCGCCGGGGCAACCATGGAAGAGTTCTACCGTATCCGCCGGCTACCGCCGTACGTGTTCGAGCAGGTCAACCGCGCCAAGGCCAGTGCTCGCAACGGCGGTGCCGACATCATCGATCTGGGTATGGGCAATCCCGACCTGCCGGCACCGCCGCACGTCATCGAGAAGCTCAAGGAGACCATCGGGAAATCGCGCACGGACCGCTATTCGGCATCCAAGGGGATTCCGGGCCTGCGCCGCGCCCAGGCGGCCTATTACGCACGCCGTTTCGGGGTGAAGCTCAATCCCGAAACCCAGATTGTCACGACACTCGGCTCGAAGGAGGGTTTTGCCAACGTCGCCCAGGCGATCACCGCGCCGGGCGACGTCATCGTCGTCCCCAACCCGACCTATCCGATTCACGTCTTCGGCTTTCTGATGGCCGGCGGCGCGATTCGTTCGGTGCAGGTCGAGGCCAATGACGCTTTCTTCGAAGCACTCGAGCGCGCGGTGCTGCATTCGATTCCGAAGCCGATCGCGGTCGTCGTATGTTACCCGTCGAATCCGACCGCGTGTGTCGCGACGCTGGACTTCTACCGCGACCTCATCGCGTTTGCGAAGAAGCATTCGCTGTTGGTTTTGTCCGATCTCGCTTATGCCGAGGTCTATCTCGACGGCGTTCCGCCGCCATCGGTTCTTCAGGTGCCCGGTGCCATGGACGTTGCGGTCGAGTTCACCTCGATGTCCAAGACCTATTCGATGCCCGGCTGGCGGATCGGCTTTGCTGTCGGCAATGAGCGCGTCATCGCCGCGCTGGCGCGAGTCAAATCCTATCTCGATTATGGCGCTTTCACCCCGATCCAGGTGGCGGCAACGGCGGCGCTGAACGGCCCCGACGATTGCATCCATGAGATGCGTGCCATCTATCGGCGTCGGCGGGAGGCGCTGGTTAAGTCCTTCGGCCGGGCGGGCTGGCATGTCCCGGCGCCGCAAGCCTCGATGTTCGCCTGGGCGCCGATCCCGGAGCCGTTCCAGTCGCTCGGCAGCGTGGAATTTTCGACGTTGCTGGTTGAGAAGGCGAGCGTGGCGGTATCGCCCGGGGCCGGCTTTGGCGAGTACGGCGAGGGTCACGTCCGCATCGCGCTGGTCGAGAATGAGCAGCGCATCCGTCAGGCCGCACGCAACATTCGGCGGTTCCTTGAAACCGGCCCGGAAATGCTGCACAACGTCGTTCCCCTCGCGACGCGACGCTAGCGGGCGCTACTTAGAACCTCCAGACTGGCGACGTTTTATGGCCGAGCCGCTGAAAGTCGGTCTTGCCGGACTGGGAACTGTCGGCACCGCTGTCGTACATTTGCTCGAACGCGGGCGCGACAAGCTCATGGCGCGCTGCGGGCGGCAGATCGAGGTCGTGGCGATCAGTGCACGATCGCGCGGTAAGAAGCGCGATATCGACCTCAAGAAATTTCGCTGGTTCACCGATCCGGTGGCGCTCGCCGCCGACCCCTCGATCGATGTTTTGGTCGAGGTCATGGGCGGTGCCGGCGATCCTGCCAAGCGCGCCGTGGAGACCGCGCTTGCGGCAGGCAAGCACGTCGTGACCGCCAACAAGGCGCTGCTCGCCCGCCATGGCCAAAAACTCGGCGCGCTGGCCGAACGAAAGCGCGTCGCGCTCAATTTTGAGGCGTCGGTCGGCGGCGGCATACCGATTGTCAAAACGTTGCGCGAGGGCCTCAACGGCGACTTGTTCGCCCGCATCTACGGTATCCTCAACGGCACCTGTAATTACATCTTGTCGCGGATGGAACAGGATCGGCTCGCGTTCGATGATTGCCTGCGCGACGCGCAGCGGCTCGGCTATGCCGAAGCCGATCCGTCCTTCGACGTCGAAGGTCACGACACCGCCCAAAAGCTTTCGATCCTGGCGAGCCTCGCGTTCGGAACCAAACTCGATCCCAATGCGATCTACGTTGAAGGCATCTCGTCGATCACCCTGGCCGATCTCGATGCCGCGGCCGAACTTGGCTACCGCGTGAAGCTTTTGGGTGTGGCGGTGAAAACCGAGGCGGGCATCGAGCAGCGCGTTCATCCGACCATGGTGCCGAAAGAATCCGCGATCGCTCAGGTTATGGGCGTAACCAACGCCGTGACCGTCGATGCCGAAGGCCTCGCTCCAATTACGCTGGTCGGTCCCGGCGCCGGCGGCTTGGCGACGGCATCGGCGGTTGTTTCCGATCTCGCCGATGTTGCACGCGGGGTGTGTGCGCTGCCATTCGGACGACCAGTGGCGCACATGATTGCGGTGCGCAAGGCGCCGATGCAGCACCACGAAGGCGGCTACTACATTCGCCTCTTGGCGCGCGATCGGCCCGGCACGGCGGCCACCATCGCGCGGCGGTTGGCGCAGCAGAAGATTTCGCTTGAGTTGATCGTGCAACGTCACGGGCGCGCGCCGAACGGCGCGGCGGCTTCCGGCCGCTCCGGGGAGGCGGTCCCTGTCATCATGATCACGTATGCCACGAGCGAAGATGCGGTCCGCAACGCTCTCGTCGCGGTGCGGCGCGACCGTGTAATCTCGGGCCGGCCGCAGGTGATCCGCATCGAAAAGAATTGAGCCAAGCCGGATTTTTTTGCGACTGAAGGAGATTTGTTTCATGTCATCGAAGACCAGCGCGACACATTTGGCCATCGAGCGTATTCTTTCGATGGAAATCGTGCGGGTGACCGAGCGCGCTGCAGTCGCCGCGGCGCGATTGCGCGGTCGCGGCGCGGAGAAGAAATCCGATCAGGCGGCTGTCGACGCCATGCGGCGGGAACTCAGCAACCTTGCGATCGACGGCACGGTCGTCATCGGCGAGGGCGAGATGGACGAAGCGCCGATGCTGTTCATCGGCGAAAAGGTCGGAACCGGGAGCGGCCCCAAAGTGGACATTGCCGTCGATCCGCTTGAAGGCACCACGCTGTGCGCCAAGAACATGCCGGGCGCGATTGCGACCTTGGCGCTGGCGGAGGGTGGCACGCTGCTGCATGCCCCTGACATCTACATGGACAAGATCGCTGTCGGTCCGGGCTACCCCAAGGGGGTGGTCGATCTCGATGCGGCGCCCGGCGATAACATTCTCAACCTTGCCAAAGCCAAAGGGGTGAAGCCGGACGCCATTACTGCCATGATCCTTGATCGGCCGCGCCACGCCGACATGATCGCTGCGGTGCGCAAAGCCGGGGCGGCGGTCAGTCTGATTACCGACGGCGACGTCGCTGGCGTCATTCATACCGCCGAACCGGACAAAACCGGCATCGACATCTACCTCGGAATCGGCGGCGCCCCGGAGGGCGTTCTGGCGGCAGCGGCGCTACGCTGCATCGGCGGACAAATGCAAACCCGGCTGATCATCGACACCGACGAAAAGCGTGAGCGCGCCAAGACCATGGGCATCAAGGATCCGCGGCGAAAGTACGAGATCGAAGACATGGTGAAGGGTGATTGTCTGTTCGCGGCGACCGGAGTCACCGATGGCCGCATGCTAAGCGGGGTCAAATTCGGTAACGAGGTCATCGAGACCGAGACCGTTGTGATGCGCTCGGCGACCGGCACGGTTCGCTGGATCAGGGCCGAGCACCGCAAGTTCGACAAGTTTTGATGGCGGCAAGATTCCCACTCCGCCACGCCTCGATCTAGCTTACATTTAAGCGATCGCTTGCTGCGCCGGTGGCGGCGCCAGTGCGATATTTTGATTTTGTGTGTGAACGTCAAACCCTTCGTGGTGATGTCTGAGAATCGTCTTTTCCTTGGCGTCGAAGCCTCGGCGACGGGACGCGCGTGGCGCGACCGGCTCGACGAGCGCGGATCGGCGCGCGCTCTCGCCATCGCGCAGCGGTATGATCTTCCCGAATTGCTGGCGCGCATCCTCGCCGGCCGCAGTGTCGAGATCGACGCCGTGGATGCTTTCCTCGATCCGACGATCAAGGCATCGATGCCCGATCCGAATGTGCTGACCGCCATGCCGGAGGCCGCGGAGCGAATCGCGGATGCGATCGTACGCGGCGAGAGTGTCGCGATTTTCGGCGACTATGACGTGGACGGTGCGACATCGGCCGCCTTGATGGTGAGATTTCTTCGCCAGGGCGGTATCGAGCCCATCGTCCACATTCCGGATCGCTTGTTCGAAGGATACGGCCCGAATGTCGAGGCGGTGCGCGCGCTCGCCGCGCGCGGCGCAAAGCTTCTGATCACTGTCGATTGCGGCACGACCAGCATCGAGCCGCTTGGCGAGGCTCGCGCGCAGGGTGTCGATGTCGTCGTTATCGACCACCATCAAGCTGACGAAACGCTGCCGCCGGCTGTTGCAATCGTCAATCCAAACCGGCGCGACGACCTTTCAGGGCTCGGTCACCTCGCTGCCGCTGGTCTCGTCTTCATGACCATCGTGGCGGTAAACCGGGTGCTGCGCGCGCCGCGGTTTTTGGACCGCCGACCGGCCGGAGCCAGATCTACTTTCGCTTCTTGACGATGTCGCGCTCGGCACCGTCGCCGACGTCGTGCCGCTGACCGGACTTAATCGTGCCTTCGTCGCCAAAGGCCTGATCGCGCTCCGCCGGCGCGAGCGTCACGGCCATGTCAGCCTGATGGACGTCGCGCGGCTCTCCGGACCGCCGGAAGCGTGGCATTTGGGTTTTTTGCTCGGACCGCGCATCAACGCCGGCGGTCGCATCGGCCAAGCCGACCTCGGCGTGCGGCTGTTGATCGAGGACGATCCGATTGAGGCGGCGAAGATTGCCGCCGAACTCGATCGGCTCAATCGCGAGCGTCAGGCGATCGAAACCGAGACTTTGGCGCAAGCCGAGGCGGAGGCCATGGCCGCTCTCGGTATCGAGGAGCATGGGGCCGTTGTCGTCACCGCCGCCGAAGGATGGCACCCGGGCGTGGTCGGCCTCGTGGCGGCGCGCCTTAAGGAGAAATTCGGCCGTCCCGCTTTTGCGATCGCCCTTGAGCCGGGCGGCATCGGCACGGGTTCGGGCCGATCGATCGTCGGAGTCGATATCGGCCGCGCGGTCCGGCGCGCGGTGGCGGAGGGATTGCTGGTCAAGGGCGGCGGTCACGCCATGGCAGCAGGCGTAACGCTGCGAAGAGACAAGCTCGCGCCATTGCGCGCCTATCTTGAATCGACGCTTGCCGCCGATGTGGACGTCTCGCGACGTGCCAACGGGCTTCTGATCGACGGGGCGGTGAGCGCGGCAGGTGCCAACGCCGAGCTGGTCGCCATGATCGCGCGCGCCGGCCCCTTCGGATCGGGTAATCCGGAACCGACCATCGCGTTGCCGGCGCACACCTTGACCTATGCCGAGGAAGTCGGTCAGGCGCATGTTCGGGCGCGGTTCAAATCGGCGGATGGCTCGACCGTTAACGCAATCGCCTTTCGCGCGGCGGGACAAAAGCTCGGCACGGCGCTCATGAACAGCCGTGGCCGGCAAATTCATGCCGCGGGCTCGTTCGCACTCGATCGCTGGCAGGGCGAGGAGCGCGTGCAGTTCAAACTCGCCGATATCGCACCTGCGGAGCCGTTTACCGGGAGATGAGACCGCCGCGAATGAGTCACATGCGACACTGCGCTTCTTTGGAAGAACATTCCGCGAAGCGGCCGGTGTCGAGAACGGCGTCGCAAAATCGCGAATTCCGTTTGAATAGGTGCAGGCATATATTAGGCGCCTGTAGTCCAGGGAGTGGCTTCGATGTCGACAATTTCTCGCCGCGGAGCGCTCGCGCTTGGCGCGGGACTGACGTTTACATTACTTGCCGTTGACGAGAGTTTTGCGACTCCCGCGGAGGCTGACGCCGAAATCGCCAAGTTCACTGGCGGCAAGGCTGCGGCGAGCGGCAAGATCGCCATCGATCTTCCTGAGATTGCGGAGAACGGCAACACCGTGCCGCTGTCGATCAGGGTCGATAGCCCGATGAATGCCGACGACTACGTCAGTGAAATCATGGTCATCGGTGATGGCAATCCCAATCCCGGCATCGTCAGATTTGAGCTCACGCCGATGTCGGGTCGCGCCGAAGCCGCGACCCGAATCCGGCTGAATACGACCGAGAACGTTATCGTGCTGGCCAAGACATCAACGGGCAAGGTCTTCGCCGACCGCAAGCTCGTCAAGGTGACGGTCGGCGGTTGCGGCGGTTGAACGAAATAGAACCGGGCATTAGCATCATGGCCGATAAACCGCGTTTGCGCGTTCCTTCCGAAGCGAAGAAGGGCGACGTCGTTCAGATCAAGACCTTGGTCTCGCATCCCATGGAAACGGGATTTCGCAAGGACGAAAAGGGCAAAGTCATTCCGCGCGAGATCATCAACTCATTTGTATGCACGTTTAACGGCAAGCCGATTTTTCGAGCAAAACTTGAGCCGGCGATCGCCGCCAATCCTTACCTTGAGTTCACGGCGAAAGTGGAGGAAAGCGGCACGTTCACCTTTGCCTGGACTGACGACAACGGCACGGTAACGACGGCCGAAGCAGCCATCGCCGTAAGCTGACAAGCCGCTTTCAGACCGGCGCATATCCCATTCAGCCCGGGTTACGGCGCACACCACGATTTGTGCGCCTGCTTGATGACCTCGTCAGGATTATCGAACTCACCGAGTGGGCCCAGCTCCTTTTTGCCGGTCGGATCGTAGAGCCAGTACCAATCGTAGCTGCCGCCGAACAAAAAATAACGGTGCGACTGGACAACAAGGTCATCCTTGTATTTGTCCCGGCAGAAATTCAGCACCAGGAGATCATTTGCCGGCAGCACGAAGTGCTCGTCGTGCGTGCGCATATCATAGACGTGAAGCGCGCCTGATGTGGCCCAGCCCGGGGACAGGAAATAAAGGCGCTCACCGTTCGAGCTGAACTGCTTGTTTCGAAAAGCGCAGAGCTGTTGTTGCGGATCGCCCTTACGGCCTCGGAGCAGTAGTGTGTCGTTCGTGCCGTCGATGTTGATCTGGCGCAATTCGTCGGGTCTTGGCGCGGTTTCACAGGTCTGATCAATGTCGTCGGTTGGAGTGTGACCGCGGCCCTGCCGCGTGAACACCACGACCTTGCCATTCGGCGAGAGGACCGGCTCGACGTCCTGTTCCGTTCTGGTGAGCTGGGTTTTGGCGCCGTCGCGCTCGACGAAAATATTGCCGGTGTCGCTAAAGACGCGCGGGGGCGCCGCGGCCATAGCGGCGCAGGGCAGGGCGATGGCCAGTGCCGTCAGGAGGATGCGAAGCCGCATTTTCAAAAGCTTTCGCTGGGACAGGCAGACTGGAGAGTCGTTCCGCCGGATGCGAGATTGATCTTGGCATGGACCCGGATGCGCCGCTATCAGTGCCCAGCTATGTCGCGCACCCGCCCCATAAGGATTTGAAATGGCCAAGCTCAATCTCTCCGTTGCCGTCGGCGACTACGATCGGACCCGCGCATTGATCGACGGCAGCGTCCAGATCGACGGTGTTGATCCGGTGTACATGACGCTGGTTCCCGAAGAGATTTTCTTCCGTGCCTTTCGCGCCGCCGAGTTCGATATTTGTGAGGTGTCGCTGTCGAGCTACACGGTGAAGACGGCGCAGGGCAATAGTCCCTACATTGCGGTGCCGGTCTTCGTCTCGCGGGCTTTTCGCCATACCTCGATCTACGTGCGCACTGACCGGGTGAAGAAGCCCGAAGACCTCAAGGGCCGCAAAGTCGGTGTGCCTGAATATCAGCTCACGGCCAACGTTTGGGCGCGCGCCTTCCTGGAAGACGATTACGGCGTCAAGCGCTCGGATATCCATTGGATTCGCGGCGGCATCGAGGATGCCGGCAGGCCGGAAAAGATTTCCGTCAAGCTGCCGCCGGGCGTGCGCCTCGAGAATGCGCCGGAGGGCGCGACGATTTCGGCGCTGCTTGAGGCCGGCGAGATCGACGGCTTCATCGCGCCGCGGCCGCCGACGCTGGTCGAAAAGGGGCATCCGCACATCGGCTGGCTGTTCGACGATCCGACCGCGGTTGCGAAGGATTACTTCAAGCGCACCGGCTTTTTCCCGATCATGCATGCCGTCGGCATCCGCCGCGAACTCGCCGAGCGGCATCCTTGGCTGCCAGGCGCGGTTTTCAAGGCGTTCGAGCAGGCGAAGGAGGCCGCGCTGAAGAAGCTATCCGACACGTCCGCTACCAAGGTGACGCTGCCGTTCGTCGAAGAGCGGCTCAAGGAAGCGCGCGATCTGATGGGCCACGATTTCTGGTCCTATGGCGTCGAGCCGAACCGCAAGGTGCTCGATTATTTCCTCGGCCAGCACCATGCCGAGGGCTTGTCTTCTCGGCGGGTCTCTGTCGACGAACTGTTCCATCCGGCGACGTACGAGACGTTCAAGCTGTGAAAATCCTCCCCCGAAAACGGGGGAGGATAAGAAAGCACCGGCTCAAATCCGATCGGGGAATTTGATGATGAAGTTGTCGCGGTTCGGCATCTTAACCTGCGGCAGCGTCTGAGCATTCATCGCTTCATCTTCGGGTATGAGTTTGTTGGCCGCGAACAGATAAGCGCAGAGCGAGTAGACTTCGTCATCGCTGAGGGTATGCGGCGTCGGCCATGGCATGGCGCGGCGGATGTAGTCGAACAGCGTTGACGGCTGGCCCCAGAAGTTGGCGATGGTCTTGTTGGCCGTAATGCCGGGCTCGGTCAGCGACGGGCTGCCAACCAGCATGTTGGACCGTCCGCCCTTGCCGCCATCGCCGTGACACTGGTTGCAACCCTTGTCGACGAAGAGTTTGGCGCCCTGGGCCGCGGTGCCGCTGCCGGGCGGCAAGTTCGTCCCGTCTGCCAGGATGCTGATATCCCACGCCTTGATGTCGGCCTCGGAGATCGGTTTGCCGAGACCGGGCGTGTTTTCGGCGAACGTCGCGGACGAACTCAACGCGAACGCGAAGAAAGCGGCGAGGGCGAGTGGCTTATACGTAGACATGCTTGATCTCCCCCTTGCTGTCGATGCCCCACGACGTGAGGCTGTTGTAGTGATTGTTAGGGAACGCGAGCGGGCTTTTTACCGGCGTCTTGGTCTGGCCGCGCACCGCCACGAAATCGGCTCGCAACGGCTGTACTGCGCCGGAATCGTCCCATGCCCGGCTGGTCAGGACCGTGGGCTGGCCGTCCCAGCGCCACGGCATGCGGAAGCGAGTGAACGCCTTTGGCGATACCGGCTCGTCGAGTACCGCTTCGCCCCAGCTTTTCCCGCCGTCGGCAGAGACCAGAACCTTGGCGATCGCTCCGCTGCCGGAATAGGCGATACCGGAGATTTCGTAATAGCCCGGTCCTTTCAGGGCATAGCCGAACGAGGGTTGGACGATGAAGGATTTGACCTCGTTGACGAAATAGAACCGGTACGCCTTGCCGTCGGGCAGAAGCGGCGAATAGTTGCGCGTTTCGTAGAACGTCATGGCCGGCTGGTTGATCACTTTGATCCGGCGCACGAACTTGGTGTTCATGTTGCCTTCGTAGCCCGG
Source organism: uncultured Alphaproteobacteria bacterium (assembly GCA_963759705.1). Classification (GTDB taxonomy): domain Bacteria; phylum Pseudomonadota; class Alphaproteobacteria; order Rhizobiales; family Xanthobacteraceae; genus BOG-931. The sequence continues at coordinate 857,388 of CAVXAK010000013.1, read as the reverse complement.
CAGCAGCAGGCGCATCGGGTAGCCGTTGCCGGGCATGATGCGCTCGCCGTTCTGATAGAGCGCAATCATGGCGTCTTCGTAGGCCTTTTTCATCGGCACGCTTCGCGTCACCGCCAGCGAGTCCGCGCCCTCGGCGAGCATCCACTTCGCTTTTGGGTCGGCGCCGGCCTCGTCGAGTAAGGTTGACAACGGTACGCCGGTCCATTCGGCGCAGGAGGCGAGGCCGTGCAAAAGCCCAACCGGCGCCTGCACCGGCTCGTCGGAGAACATCGGCGCGCTATTACCGCCGCATTCGACGAAGTATTTGCGCGTTACCATTGGATAACGCATCAGCGCGTCGACGGTGTATTCGAGCGGCTGTTTGACCATGCCGTGGATGACGAGGCGGTGCTGCTCGGGATCGATATCGGGAATGCCGGAATGGAGAATCGTGAAGTGCAGCGAATTCGGCGTAATGGTCCCGTTGAGCATCTGGTGCGGCGTGCGCGCATGCTGAGTGCGCGGGTCACCTTTCGGATTGCTCAGGTTACGCACGACATTTTTTTCGAAGCGAGACGGTGTTTGCAGCAACGGGGTGACTGCCCCCGGCTCAAGGCTCCATTCGGGTTCCGTGAGCGGTTCGGCGGCGGCACCGGTGAGCGAAGCGCCCGTGCCTAATGCGCCTGCGAGAGCTATTCCACTGCCTAGTAGCGCGCGGCGGTGAAGAAGGCCGTTGCCGGCGACTTGTTCGAGCGGCGGCGCGACGCCGCTACGCTTACGCATCCTCATGCGTTTTCCTCCTATGAGACGGCGTCTTGATGCGCCGTTCGTTCGAGCCATATGCTCGGAGCGGTTGGGACCGCTCCCACGTTCATGTTGCCTTGTTCGGCGGCCGTTGTGAACGGAAATCTTGCCGTTCTGCGCACAACGCGGCTCCTCTCTATTCGATGACCTCGTCGGCGACGGCAAGCAGTGATGGCGGCACCTCGATGCCAAGTGCTCGCGCCGTTTGCAGGTTGATGGCGAATACGAATTTGGTCGACTGAAGCACCGGCAGGTCGGCGGGCTTCGCACCCTTGAGTATGCTGCCCGTATAGACGCCGGCTTGACGAAACATGTCGATTACGTCGGTGCTGTAGCTCATCAGGCCGCCGGCTACGACAAAATCGGGGTTCGCAAAGGTCGACGGAATCCTGTCGCGCGCCGTCAAGCTGCCAAACTGCTCGCGGCGGCTGTTGAAGAATCCATCGGGAGCGACGAAGAGGGCGTCGTGATGCTCGCGCTCAACCGTCGCAAAGGCCGCATCGATCTCGCCCGTCGTCGCGGCGTTGAGAATCTGGATCTGCAGCCCAATGATCGCGGCGGCCTCTTTCACCTCCTGCGAGGTGGACTCGGCGATCGACGGATTTAAGGGATTGAGGAGCAGGGCAATACGAACGGCCCTGGGCACCAGGTCATGCAGCAGCCGCAGCCGCTTGGCGGCCACCTCCTCGAGGAAGAAATTGATACCCGTCGCGTTGCCGCCGGGGCGGGCGAGGCTGCCAACAAGACCAAGCTTCACCGGGTCCTGGGGCACGCCGAACACGATCGGAATTGTCGCGGTTGCAGCCTTGGCCGCGAACGTAGCCGGCAAGGTGCCCGGCGTTGCGATCGCGGCGACTTGTCGGCGGACCAGATCGGCCATCAATACCGGCAAGCCGTTGGATTGGCCCTCCAGCCAGTGGTACTCGACCGTGACATTCTGGCCTTCGACGTAGCCGGCCTCGCGGAGGCCCTTGCGGAAGGCGGCCGCCTCGTCCATGGAGGCAGCGGCCGCACCGCCATTGACAAACCCGATCACGGGCATCGCCGGCTGCTGCGCGCGCGGCGCAAGCGGCAAGGTGATTGAGGCCGCCGCGCCGCCGATGAACGAAATGAAATTCCGCCGTTTCACCGCAGCCCCTGCGTCGAATTGTCGACGGTCCGTGCCGCCCTCGCTTTCTAGGTTAGCATGACGCGGTCACAAAGTGCGTGACCTCGCTTATGTAGGCGAGCGTCTTTATGGTCTTTATGAAGGGTTGCCAGAGCCTTACGCCTTTGCCGGCTTGAGCCGAACGTGGATATTCTTCTCCTGAGTATAGGCAAGCATCTCCTCGAAACATTCTTCGCGACCGATGCCGGACTGCTTGTAGCCGCCGAACGGCGCGCCGAGGAAATGCTTCGACACCTCGTTGATCCAGACGAAGCCGGACTGCACCGCACCGGCGGTGCGGTGCGCGGTCGACAGGTCGTTGGTCCAGATCGAGGCGGTGAGGCCGTATTCCACGGAGTTCACCTGCTCGAGCATCTTGGCTTCGTCGCTCCATTTGAAGATTGAAAGGACGGGACCGAAGATTTCCTCGCGGGCGATTCGCATGTTCGGCTGAACGTCGGCGAACACCGTCGGCTCGATGAAGAAGCCTTTGGCAAGCGCCGGATCCGATGGTCTGCCGCCGCCATAAAGCAGGCGGCCGCCTTCCTGTTTGGCCGATTCAATGAAGCCGAGGATGCGCTCGTACTGGGTCTTGGAAATGATCGAGCCCATCGTTGTCGCTGGGTCGGTAGCGATGCCCGGCTTGTAGTGGGTGATCTTAGCCTTCACCTTGGCGAGTACGGCTTCGTAGATCTTCTCGTGAATGAAGGCGCGGCTGGTCGAGCCGCACGACTGCCCGCACCAGGTGAAATTCATGCCGCCGATCACGCCGTCCGCCACGTCATCCGGATCGGCATCCGGATAGGCGATCAGCGCGTTCTTGCCGCCGAGTTCGAGCATTACGGCCTTGAGCGTGTCGGAGGCCGCCTTCATGACGGCCCGGCCGGTCGGCACCGAGCCGATCAGCGCGATCATCGCCACATCCTTATGCGATGCGAGCGCGGAGCCGGCCTCCCGGCCGCCCGGCACGACGTTGAACACGCCGGGCGGCAGAATGCCGCCGATCAGTTCGGCGAGACGCAGCGACGACAGCGGCGCCTGTTCCGGCGGCTTCATCACCACGGTGTTGCCCGTCGCCAATGGCGCACCGGATTTCCCCGCACAGAACATAAACGGATGATTGAACGGGATGATGCGGCCAACGACGCCGCGCGGCTCGCGCACCGAGAAATTGACCACGTCGGGCCCCATCGGGATCGACGAGCCTTTCATTTCGGTGACGAGGCCGGCGTAGAACTCGATCTGCGCCGCGGCGACCGTCGCGTCGCGCACCATCTCGTGATACGGGTTGCCGCAATCGGCCGCATCGATCATCGCCAGCTCTTCGGCGTTTTCGCGCAGCACATTCGCGATGCGCTTCAAAAGCCGCGCCCGCTCGAGCGGCGGCGTGTTGCGCCAATCGTTGAACGCGGCCTTGGCCGCGCTCACGGCGGCGTCGATATCGTCGGCGCCGCAATCGGCGACCGGCCCGAGCAATTCAGCTGTGCCGGGATTGATCGCGTCGGCGGAGCGGCCGGATTTCGGCTTGTGCCATTTGCCGCCATAGAATGCGTCGCGGTGCTCGGGCAGCTTGAGCGGCTGCGCCTTGACCGTTTTGAGTGGAACTGCCGTGTTCATAGTGTCCTCCCTGTGTCAGAGCCGAGATTGCGGCTCATGTCATTTCTGTTTGATCTGGTCGAGGCCGCCGAAATGCGCCACGAGCGCATTGGCGCCGATCGCAAGCACGAACAGCACGATGATGATGGCGTACATGCGCGGCATGTCGAACGTGCTGTAGGCCTGGATCACGAGGAATCCGATGCCGCGGTTCGACAGCTTGGTTTCCGCCAGGAGCGTGCCGATCAGTGCGACCCCGAGGCCAAGCCGCAATCCGTTGATGATTGGATGGCGCATGGCCGGCAGATAGACTTTCGTCGCCATCTGCCATGGATTGGCGCGGAAACTGTGACCGACTTTGATCAATACCTGATCGATCTGGCGCATACCGGCGGCAACACTGAGCGCGATCGGAAAGAAGCAGGATACGGCGCCCATCGCCACCTTCGAGCCACCGCCGACCCCGAACCACATGATCATCACGGGGAAGAAGATGATCTTCGGTGTCGGACCAAGGTAGTACAGATAAGGTTCGAAGGCCCGAGCGATGAATTTGTTGGCGCCGAGAAACAGTCCGGCGACGACGCCGGACAGTCCGCCGATGGCGAGCCCAATGACGATCTCGCCGCAGGTGACCCAAAGGTTCCAGTAGAAATCGACACTCGAAAGCAGTTTCACCAGCGCATTCGCGATGATCGGCAGCGACGGTACGACGTCGCGATAGAACCAGCCCGACGCCGACATGATTTGCCAGATCACGAGCGCCGAAAGGACAATGACGACACGCAAAAGCGTAACCGGCTTCGCCCAGGGCTTTTCCGACTTCGGGCGGGTCAGCCGACCGATCTCAGCCATCGCTCGGCCCTTTCCGTTGTCACGAAGAATACCACGCTGACGAGAATGACGAAGCAGATCGCCGCATAGGTCCCGGCGAGGTCGTAGCGTTCGGCAAGCTCGTTGATGAGCTGTCCGAGACCGCCGAAATTGATCAGGAACTCCACGCCCACCACGTTGATGAGTGCGAAGATCAATCCAAGACGTATGCCGACGAAGATCGTCGGCAGTGCGGACGGGAACAGAATTTTCCAGAACTGCTGCGATGGCGTGAGCTTGAAGCTGCGCCCAACATTGATGAGCACGCGGCGCGTCGCCGAAAGGCCTTCGATCGTCTTGAGTATGACCGGCGCGAGGCCGGAAATGAAGGCCATCATGATGATGGTCAGTGCATTGCGGCCGAACATCACGAGGAAGAGCGGATACAGCAAAACGAGAGGCGCCGACGCCATCGCCGCCACCCACGTTTCGCAGGCGAGCCGCAACAAATGGACGCGATGCATCAGAACCCCGATCGCCACGCCGAATACGCTCAACAGCACACCCGCGGCGAGGCATTCCCAGGCCGTCAGCAGGAAGCGGTGCAGGATGTCCTCTTCTACGATGACGCGGCCGAAGCTTGCCGCGACCTCGGACGGCAGCGGTACGATGAATTGATTGATCACGCCGACGCGGATGAGAATTTCAACGGCGGCGAGAAAAAGCACAAGGGAACCAAACCCGATGAGGGGCGGCACAAAGCGGCGCGTAGTCATTCTTTCAGCCGCACTCATGGAAGCGTTCCATTCACATCGTATCCGACTGTCGCAGCGCTAAGCCAGCCGCGGCAAGAGCGCGACAGCATTGCCACGGTCGATAGCCTCGCGTTCGGCATCCGACATTTCGTCCCGCCGCAGGTGCTCGATGCCGGCAGCGATCTTCACAAACGGATAGTCGGTCCCGAACAGGATATGGTTGAGCCGTGCCATGACCCGCAACGCCGCCCACGAGCCTTCCGTGTCGGCGCTTGCGGTGTCGTAATAGAGCTTGCGCAATTCCGCCATGACACCGTTCGGCATTACCTTGGCTGCATTCGGGTGGCGTCCGACAGTTTCGACCATGCGGCCCGCAATCATCGGCGTCGCCCCGCCGCCGTGAGAGAATATCCATCGGATGTCGGGATTGTTGAAGATCGCGCCATTGACGAGCAGGCTTGTAATCGTGCGCGTGGTCTCGAACGGGTACTCGATTGCCTGCGGCGGCACACCCGGCAGCACGCTGCTGCAGCAAGCCGACGTTGTGGGATGGACATAGACGACCGCCTTGCGGCGATTGAGCTCTTTGAAAACAGGTGCGAACGCCGCATCGCCAAGATATTTGCCATCGTAGGAACTCAGCAAACCGATGCCGTCGGCTTTGAGCGTGTCGAGTGCATAATCGATTTCAGCGAGGCTGCCGTCGCTATCCGGCAGCGGAACGACAGCGAACAGTCCGTAACGGCCTGGATAATTGCGGATCTGTTCGGCGGCATAGTCGTTCCACATTCGCGACAGTCTGCGGCCCGCTGCAACATCGCCGAACCAAACGCCTGGCGTGGTCACCGAAACGATTGCGGTCGCTATCCCGTTCTTGTCCATGAGTTCGAGGGATTGGCTTGGCGTCCACGCCAAAAGCTGACTCGTCGAAACTGCGCCATGGCCGAAATTGATCCGCTCGTGCTCCTCATTCATGTATTGCGGCGGCAGAAAGTGGTGATGAACGTCGATCCGCCTAGCCGGCGCCGGTTTGACGGTCGGCGCCTGGGCAAAGGCGCTGTGGGCGGAGAGGGCGGCCGCGGCCAGCCCCGCGGCGATAAAGCGACGGCGACCAAGGCAGCATCCGCAAAACGCGACTTTGTCGTCCGTTGTCGATGATCGCGGGTCGGTGGCGGAGAAAACAGTCATTTCGCACTCCTCCGGCTCATGGCGGCAGGCAGTTTCCTCAAGTCCAATGCGCGCTCTGTTCTGCGGCTCACGCAGCCGCGGCGCGCTTTTGTCAGTCCCGAGCGTGAAGCGCCCGTGACTCGTCGTCGACGAGACCACGGCTCGCTTCCTCGCGGAGGTCGCTCCAGATTTGCGCAACGTAGCGACCGAAAGCCTCGCTCGACACGATTTCCGACGTGCGCGGGCGCGGCAGTTTGATATCGACGATGCGCTTGATGCGGCCGGGCCGGTAGGTCATCACCAAGATACGATCAGCAAGTTGCACGGCCTCGGTAATGTTGTGGGTGATGAGCAGCGTCGTCTGTTTCAACTGCTGCTGAATCTGCAGGACCTTGTCGCCAAGCAGAAGCCGCGTCTGCTCGTCGAGCGCAGCGAACGGCTCGTCCATGAGCAGGATTTTCGGCTCAGAAGCGAGCGTACGCGCCATCGAGACGCGCTGGCGCATGCCGCCGGAAAGCTCAGACGGGTATCGCTTCTCGAACCCATCAAGTCCGACCATGGAGACGAAACGGCGCGCGCGCTCGATGCGGGCGCTCTTCGGCACGCCGGCGATTTCCAGCGGGAACGCGACGTTGTCGACGACATTGCGCCAGGGGAATGTCGACTCCTCCTGAAACACCATCCCGATCGCGGCGTGCGGACCGGAAATCCGCTCGCCGCCGACCGCGACCCGGCCGTCGTAGCCGCTGAGCAATCCGCCGATGATGTTGAACAATGTCGACTTGCCGCAGCCCGACGGTCCGATCACGGCCAGAAACTCGCCGGGCTTGACGGTGAAGGAGACGTTGTCGAGGGCGGCAACGCCGCCCTCGGCCGTGATGAAGCGCATCACGATGTCCTCGACGACGAGGATCGCGCCGTCGGCGTCAGCCTGCGGCATCGGCACCACGCGATTGCTCGTCGACACGGGGGACATCGGACGTCCGTTTCGGTGACTGGTCAGTTGCCCGCGCGCGTCATGGCCGCGGTCATGACCGCGGTATAACCCGGCTCAACGCGTACATCGACGACTGCAACCTGACCTGCGTCGACGGCAGCGATCGCCTTCTCCAGCACCGGCCCAAGATCGCCCGGCTTGGTGATCGGGCCAAAGGCGACTGCGCCCTGCGCGCGGCCCATCGCGGCGAGATCGACCTCGGGGTCAGCCATGCGTTGGCCGATCCACTTGTTTTCGACCGGCCGGTTGCGCGCGCGCGCCATCCGTTCCTGATGCAGTTCGTCATTATAGAACGAACGGTTGTTGGCGAGGATGAAGAGGAGCGGGATTTTGTAATGCACCGCGGTCCATACGGCGGTGACGCCCATCAGAAAGTCGCCGTCGCCGCAGATCGCGATCGGCAGGCGGCCAGAGCCTTTCAGCGCCAGCGCCGCGCCAACCGAAATTCCGGGTCCGCCACCGACGCCGCCGCCGCCGTCGGAGCCGACATAGTCGAGCGGATGGCGGAATGTCACCCAGGTATCGTCCCAGGACAGCGGCAGGTGGGTGTAGGTGACCGAACGGTCGCCGAGCACTTTGCGCAAGCTGCGGGCGATGTGTTCGTTGGTGAAGCCCGTCGGTTCCTTATCCGACATCTTGCGTGCGCTCTGCACCGCGTGCGGCTTCGAGCTCTTGCCAATTTCCTTGACCAGCTCCGGCACCACGAGATCCGGATCGGCTGACAGCAGAAGATCGACGGGGGGCAGAGCCTGGTGGTCCATGCTCCAGCCGTTATGGATGCGGTGATCCAGCGAGACTTGAATCACCTTCGCGGACGGTGTCGGACCTGCGTAGCGCATGGCGCCGGCGAGATCGACCCAGTCGAGGCTGAGGATAACGTCGACGTTCTTCAAGCCATCGACGCTTTCGGGAGAGATTGCGCGCGGGGCGCCGACGTAGAGGGGATGGTCGGTGGGGAAGCTTGCGCCGATCTTGAGATCGGACACGACGCGTGCATTGAGCGCCTCGGCAAGCGCGACGCGGGCCTTCCAAACCTCCGGATCGCGCGACGTGCGGCCGGCCAAAATCAAGACCTGCTTGGCTCCTTTCAGCATTGCGGCCGCTTGGCGAACGAGTTCGGCAGGCGCTGCGGTCGAGATCGGCGGCATGTAGCGGGCGACGTCGATTGCCGGCAACTGGTCGGAAACCTTCATCTCCTGCAGTTCAGCGTCGAAGTTGATGTAGACCGGTCCCTGCGGCGCCGTGTTGGCGATCCACGTACCACGCAGGATCGCCTCGCGTGCGGCGGCGGGCGACGACGGCTGGTCGTCCCATTTGGTATATTCGCGCACCAAAGCGCCCTGATCGCGCGCGGTGTGAATCCAGTCGATCCATGGCCGGCGCTTGGCGGCATCGACCGGCCCGGTGGCGCCGAGGACGATGACCGGCATTCGATCGCACCAGGCGTTGAACATCGCCATCGAGGCGTGCATCAGGCCGACGTTCGAGTGTACAGCGGTGACCATCGCCTTCCCGGTGACTTTGGCATAGCCGTGGGCGATGGCGACGGCGGCCTCTTCGTGTAGACAAAGCAGCATCTGCGGCTTGGAATTTCCGAGGTAGTTGACGATGCTGTCATGCAGGCCGCGGTAGCTCGCTCCGGGTGTCAGCGCGATATAGGGAATATCAAGCGAGCGCAGGGACTCGGCGATGACATCGCTGCCGAAGCCGGGCGCGTTGGCGCCCGCGGGAGTCGGACGTTCGACGGAGGCGACTGCCGGGTCGGCGTCGCTGGTTTTGGCACGTGCGGTCGCGGATTGAGACGGCGTCATATCGGTCGTTTCCTCAAGTTCAGGGGTGGGCGGGGTTCGTCGGGGCCTGATCCAACCGGATCATGAGCCCTGACGCAACCGGGCGAGAAGTCCCACTCCCGCATAGCCGTCGGCAGGAGTCATGCCGACCTTGCGCTGGAAGTTGAGCACCGCGAGCATCGTATCGTTGCCGATACGGCCATCGGCGCCGCCCGTGTTGAAGCCCAGCGCGGTCAGCCGGCGCTGAATTTCCTGCACCTCAGCCAGCGTCGGAGCCGGTTCGCTGCCGGGAAACGTTTGCACGAAAGGCCCGCCGCCATTGCATCGATCGCCAAGATGCACCAGCGCCAGTGCGTAGTTCATCGACGGATTGTAGCTTTTCACCGCAAAGAAATTCGGCCCGAGCAGGAAGGACGGCCCGCCCGGTACCGGGGTCCAAGATCGCGCCATGGCGTTCGGCTGGGGGAAGGGCTGGCCGTCAGCACGCACAACGCCACGGGACTGGCAAGCCGCATAGGTGCGCGACCCTTCGCCGCCGGCCGTCCCCGGCATGCGAACCTCGTAACCCCAGCGTTCGCCGCGCCGATATTTGCCGCGCTCGACGAGGTAGCGCGCGGTCGAGCCAAGCGCATCGTCGGGCGGGCCGAATGGCGAAACTCGTCCGTCGCCGTTGTAGTCGATGCCGACATGAAGCCACACCTCGGGCATCCATTGGGTGTGGCCCATGGCGCCGGCCCAGGAGCCGGTCATTTCTTCAGGCGTGCTCCAGCCGCGCTGGATGATCGTCAGGGCGTTGATGAGTTCACCTTCCCAATACGCGCGTCGCCGCCGCTCGGCCCATGCGAGCGTCGCCAGCGAGGGAATGACGGGACGCATGTGGCTTTTCTGCACGGTCGGATCGCCAAATGCCGACTCGATCCCCCAGACGCCGAGCATGATCGAGCGCTCGACGCCAAAGTCCCGCTCGATGCGAGTGAGTAGCGGCGCGTACTCTTTCGCCTTTTCCTGGCCGGCGATGACGCGCCAGTCGGAGACTCGGCGATTAAGATACTGCCAGAGCTGCTCGTCGAATTCGGGCTGGCTTCGGATGGCCTCAAGCGCGGCCGCGTCGGGACGTACGCCGCGCGTGACGCGCGCGTAAGTCTCCTCCGTGATGCCGCGCGCCATAGCCTTGGTGCGAAACGCGGCGATCCACTGATCGAACGACATGCGCGTGCTTTTCGCGCTCGCCAACTTCGGGAGCATCGATACTGCAAAAGTGCCGGCGACGCCCTTTAACCACGCGCGTCGTGCAGTGTTCGGCGTCCGTTGTTTCCGGTTCACGTGCGCGCGCACCTTCGGGTTCACTCACGATCTTTCGCGAATCATCGGCCGATTGTTCCGCGCGGGCAATGGGTCCTGCAACACCGTCACGCGAGGCATCGGAGAGCGTCGGCGTCGATAAATCCGGCGTCGATATGGCGGCAGAATTGGGGAGATCCTGTGCTTTTGCGGGCGGCGGCCAGCCACTCGCTTCGCCATCGGCCATCGGTGCGGGCGCGGCAACGCTTGCTGCTGCTACATCAAATCCGGGATCGCTAACAGGCGCCTGCAATTTCGCCATCAGCCTTTCGAGGCTGTCGGCCAATCTGTCGATATCGAAATTCAGAGGATCGTCATGGCCGTTGCGGATGCCGGCATCGAGGGCGGCATGGAAAGCTGGAATGAGCCAGTGCTCGGACCGCACGCTGGCAATGACGTAGAGCAGGGCGAGCCGATCGTATTGGGCTTGCGTAAAACCAGGGCTTGGAGCCTGCGCGTCGTTATAATGTCCGGGCGCGCTGCGTCGCGGCTGGATGAGTTCGACGTGGACGAAGAGCCCCTTCAGGGCACCGGCAAAATTCGCCGCTTGCTCGAATTTTGTCTCGCGCCATGGAGTTTCAAAGTCGTGGTTCAACAGCATGTCGCCGGTGCGGCTGACGACCACGTGGGCTTTGCCCCAGCCATCCGAGCACGCGAAGTTTCTCAGATTGTTGATCTTTGAAGTGCCATCGATGTTGTCTGGAAAAGACCGGCGTCCGTAATTTGGACCGCTCGTGTCGTGGATCACGAAGTAGCGCAGCAAAGGTGCATCGGGATCGTTGTCATTGCCACGCGACGCCGGCTGCCAAAGATGAGCGGCAAAATCCCATTCCAGATTTTGTTTGGACAAAAAGGTGGCCAGCTTCTCAGGCGATGGCAGTCCGTCGTCGCGGCCGACGCGGTCCGCAAGTGCGGCCGGCAGGCTCTCCAATTGCGGAGCGAGATTCCGCGTCGCATCCACTGAACGCATCAGACACCTTGCCTGCTCCACCGCATCGCCGGCAAAACTCAGGGACTCCGGATCGAATGCGCAGGCGCCCATGCTGTTGATGAAATAGGGCGGTCTGAAATGGTGCGGCATGCACGCAGCGCTGATGGCCGCGTCGGTTGAACCGCACAATACCGCACAGCCAAGCATCGTTGCGATGAAGCTTGGGCGTGGGCAGCGGTGAGCAAATCCGGCGCACATTCGGCTCAGCCAGTTGGGCAGCGTTGTAAGGTCAAAATACATAAGCGGAATGTGCAAAGCGCAAGTCCGATGCAAGCGTTTGCCACTATCGCTAGCAACGCGCGAATTGCCAAGCGGTGCGCGTCGCCGGCACGCCCAAACTACGCGCGGCAGCTAGTTGTCGAAGAAAATTCGAATATTACGATGTAGCCGATGAATGAACGTTCAGAAATAAAAAACAAACAAGCGCGCTGACCTCCGTCGCGTTCCTATTTGGCCCGCTCGACGTAGCTGCCGTCTGCGGTCATGACGACGATTTTGGTGCCGATCGACACGAAGGGCGGGACCATGGTGCGCACGCCGTTCGACAGCATGGCGGGCTTATAGGACGAGGCGGCGGTCTGCCCCTTCACCGTGGGCTCCGTATCGACCACCTCGAGGACCGCCTTGGGCGGCAGCTCGATCGAGACAGGGGTGCCCTCGTGAAGGCTGATCGTCACCTCCATCTCCGGCTGCAGATAAGCAGCTTGATCGCCGACGATATCGGCCGGCACGGCGACCTGGTCGTAGCTTTCCATGTTCATGAAATGAAAGCCGTCGGCGTCCTGGTACATGAACTGATGCTTGCGGTCCTCGACGAAGGCGCGCTCGACTTGATCGGTGGTCTTGAAGCGGAGCGATACCTTCACGCCGTCGGCGATCCGGCGTACGTCCATCTGGGTTACCGGCGTGCCTTTGCCGGGATGGATGTTCTCGGTGGACACGATGACCCCGAGCTTGCCGTCAAGATCGACGATATTGCCTTTTCGAAGCGAGCTGGCGATGACTTTCACGGGCTAGAATCCTTGGGTGTTGGCCCCGCAACATACTGATCCTGAGGCTAATCGCTAGCTATTTCCTCATCGGCTGCCGGACAAGGATATGCCGGACTCTGTGCCTCCTTCCTCGCCCTTCTGGGCCCCCCATGTCCATGCCGACCGCCGGCCGGCCCTCTTGGCGCGAAGCCGGGTTGTCGCACGGCTGAGGGCTTGGTTTGCCGCCCAGGGGTTTATCGAAGTCGAGACCGGAATCCTGCAGGTATCCCCGGGCAACGAAACCCATCTGCACGCCTTTGCCACGACGCTTGCGGCGCCGGACGGCAGCCGTTCGGCGTTCTATTTGCGCACTTCGCCGGAATTCGCCTGCAAGAAACTATTGGCGGCCGGGGAGACCCGTATCGTCGAATTTGCCAAGGTCTTTCGCAACCGCGAGCGTGGCGCGCTGCACCATCCGGAGTTCACCCTGATCGAATGGTACAGGTGCGGCGAGCCGTACCAGGCGCTGATCGCTGATTGTGCGGCAATTCTGGCCGAGGCGGCACAAGCGGTTGGTGACCCGGCAACTGACCTTTCGCGGCAGGGTCGCTGATCCGTTCGCGGCGCCGGAACGCCTCACGGTGGCCGAGGCGTTTGCCCGCTATGCCGGTATCGATCTGTTGGCGACACTGCCGGGCGGGGCAGGGGATCGCGATGGCTTTGCCCGCGCGGCGCGCGAAGTGGGCATCCGTATCGGCGAGGACGACACCTGGGGCGACATCTTCAGCCGGGTCCTGGTGGAACGCATCGAAAGCAATCTCGGCATCGGCCGCGCGACCATCCTCGACGAGTATCCGGCGGCGCTGGCGGCGCTGGCGCGGCCGGCGCACGATCCGCGCGTCGCCGAACGTTTCGAGCTTTATGCGTGCGGCGTTGAACTCGCCAACGGCTTCGGCGAACTCACCGACGCCGCCGAACAGCGGCGCCGGCTCGAACGCGAAATGGCGGAGAAGGAACGCGTGTACGGCGAGCGCTATCCGGTTGACGAGGACTTCATCGCTGCCGTTGGCGCGATGCCGCAAGCGAGCGGCATCGCCCTCGGCTTCGATCGCCTCGTGATGCTGGCGACCGGTGCCTCGCGCATCGATCAGGTGATCTGGACGCCACTCAGCGGCTGACGACGACGTTAAGGATGGCGGTGGTGCCGTCCTGCACTTTCTTCATCGCTGTTTGCAGTGCGCCTTTGAGTTTCTCCGGCTGCTCCACCCGCTCGCCGTGGAGGCCGAAATGCGATCCCAATGCTTCGTAGTCGGGGCCGTTGAGCTGCGAGCCGTAATACAAATTCGCGCTCTCGGCGGCGCCGCCGGCATAGTGATGCACGTGGCCCTTCTTCATCGCCATGTAGCCCTTGTTGTTGAACACGACGATGAGGATCGGCAGGTTGTGCTGTTTCGATGCGCCGAGCGCCTGGATCACCGGATTGTAAAGGAAGCCGCCGTCGCCAATCAGCAGAGCGACTGGCCGCTTGGGAGCGGCGAGCTTCACGCCAAGTGCGGTGCCGATGCCCTGGCCGAGCCCACCGAAGCCGCGGAAGAAGCTCTGCGGCGTGGTGAAGGGCAGATGTTGGCGGAGCACCGGTCCATGGAGGATCGTCTCATCGACATAGATCGTGTCGGCCGGCATGGTCTCGCCAAGCGTTGCGATGAGATCGAGGGGATCGATTGCCTTGCCGTTGCCGCTGCGGGCTTTGGCCTTCTCGGCTTTGAGATCGGCGGCGAATACTTCGTGTTCGCGCGTCCATTTCTCACGGCGCTTTTGCACCGCATCGGCATCGATCTTGGTCGCACGGGCCGCTTGCGCCAGCGATTGCAGCGAGGCCGCGATGTCGCCCTCGAGATAAAGGTCGGCGTGCAGTTGCTGATAGATCATGTGCCCTTTGAACTGGTTCTCGTTGATCGAGACGATCTTGCCTTTGCTCGGACGCGCATGCGGCGGATACCAGGGCACGCGGCCGCCGACGAGGAGAATGAGATCGGCGGCGTCGAGATATTTGTAGTTGGCGACGCCAAGGTAGAGCGGATGATCGGTGGGGAAATTGGCGAAATTCGCGCCGCGGCTCCAGGTCACCGGGATACCGAGCAAATCAGCAAGTTCGACCAGGGCCGCGAAGGCGGCAGGATCGCGGCCCGATTGCTCTGCGACGATGATTGGATTTTTCGCGGCGAGCAGCAGTCCGGCCACTTTTTCCACTTCGCTTGGATGCGCCTGGACGCGCGGAGCAAAGGGCACGTCGCGCTCGCTCGCCGGCGGCGTCCAGTCGTGCAACATGTGCTCGAGTGCGACATTGAGATAAATGGGCCCCTTGGGCGTGCGCTGGGCCATTTCGCCAGCGCGGATGATGGTTTCATAGAGCGTATAAGGGCTCGTCACCTGCCGCGCCCATTTCGTGATGTTGTCGACAAAGCGCTCGGCACCGCCGACGCTGATGCCGCCGTACCACTGCTGTTCGATGTCGAGATTGGGGTCTTCGCCGAGCGTCTGCGATTCACCCGACATGACGATCATCGGAACTTCGGATTGCAGGGCGCCATGCACGCCCATGCTGCCCTGCAAGAGACCAACGCCGGCATGCACCAGGACGGCTTGCGGCCGGCCGGTCATCAGCGTGTAGCCGGTCGCCATGTTGACGGCGAGCGTCTCATGCCAAGCGTCGATGTAGGTCGGGCCCTGTCCGTTGCCGAGCTTTTGCCGCGCCAGCGCTTCCCACACCGGCGACCATTCCGATCCCGGTGAGGACATGATGTAGTCGATCTTCAACTTGCGGAATGCTTCAAGGATCGCTTCCCCGCCGTCCATGTAGTTTTTCATTTGTGTCGTCTCACGGTTCGGTCATGTACGGGCACAGCAAACACGCAAATCGCGAAAGCCGCAACAACGCCCAGGCGAGGCGCCAACTTTTAGGGTCCGGCTTGCTTGCGATGCACACCGACGGGCGGTAAGCAGCCAGATTGCCTCGAATCGGGGTCTTCGATGAGTTCCGTGACCAAATCGCTGCGCGCCGCAACCGATCCCGCCGACGCGCAACGCGCAAGCCGCCAAAGACTTGCTGCGCTGCGGGAGGTCGCCGCACGTTACGCGGTCGCGATCACTCCGGCGATGAGCGAGTTGATCGACCACAGCGATCCCGACGACCCGATTGCGCGGCAATTTGTGCCCGATATCCGCGAGCTGGAGCTGAAGCCGCAAGAACGCTGCGATCCGATCGGCGACAACGCGCACAATCCGGTCGAAGGGATCGTGCACCGCTACCCCGATCGGGTCCTTCTCAAGCTCGTCAATGTCTGCGCCGTCTATTGCCGGTTCTGCTTTCGGCGCGAGATGATTGGGCCGGGGCGGCGCGGCCTGTCCGCGGAGGCGTTGGCAAGCGCGCTCGATTACATCAGCCGCTCGCCGCAGATTTGGGAAGTGATCCTGACCGGCGGCGATCCGCTGATGCTTTCGGCGCGCCGGCTCAGGAACGTGGTGGCGAGGCTTTCGGCCATCGACCACGTCAAGGTTATCCGGGTGCATACCCGTGTGCCGGTCGTTATGCCGGAGCGGATAACCGGAGCGTTGGTGCGCGCATTGCGTGCCGACAAAGCGACGTTCGTCGTGCTGCACGCCAATCATCCGCGGGAATTGACGTCCGATGCGCAAGCCGCCTGTGCGCGTTTCGTCGATGCGGGAATACCTATGCTCTCACAGTCGGTGCTGTTGCGCGGTGTGAACGACGACGTCGCGACGCTCGCCAAGCTGATGCGGACATTAGTCGAGAACAGGATCAAGCCCTATTACCTGCACCACGCCGATCTCGCCCCCGGCACCTCTCATCTACGGACCACCATTGCCGAAGGCCAGGCCTTGATGCGCGCACTTCATGGCCGCACGTCAGGACTATGCCAGCCGGCCTACGTGCTCGACATTCCGGACGGCTACGGAAAATCGCCGATCGGGCCGCGCTACCTGAGCGACGACGGGTCGGTCATCGAGGATTTCAACGGTGGACAGCACCCGTACCCGCCACAGTGCTGACGCATCCTTGATATTTTCAGGCCGGAATTGGCGCTGCTCGGTGGCTGATTTTGACGGTGTCCGGCGGGCAATGCTACGGTTATTGAATACCGAAAGCTTGAGATGGAATGAGGTCCGGCGCTGGGAATAAGCCCGTGCGAAGTTAAGCTCGATTGCGAGGGACGGATCGTTGATGTCGGTACTCTGGCGTCTCGCCACCGTGTTCGTCCTCGCCGCTTGGGCCGGCGGGTGCGGCTACGGCGACGTCGTCCATTCCTGGTTCAACCATTCGGTCGGCGCCGACCCGCCCGGAGGCACAAAGCTACCCGGGCATGTCTATCTGCTGCGCGGCCTTGTCGGCGACATCTATTCGCTGGGAATGGACCAACTCGCCGACAAGCTCGTCCATCACGGCGTGACAGCCACAGTTCACGGCATGACCGAGTACGTTTCCGTCGCCGACGATATTATTCGGGGCTATAAATCAGGTGAGGACAAAGGCCCCATCGTGCTGATCGGCCACTCCACCGGCGGCGATCTCATCATCGCGGCGGCGGAGAAATTGAAGCAAGCCAATGTTCCGGTCGCGCTTGCGTTCGGCTTCGATCCGACGCGCATTGCCGACGATGTGCCGTCGAATGTCGACGTCTTCATCAATCTCTATCAACGGACCAATCCGATCGGCGGCGGACGGGCGACGCCTGGCCCAGGCTTCCGCGGGCGGCTGATCAATGTCGACCTGCGCGAGCACAGCGAGATCGTGCACATCAACCTCGACAAGACGGCGGCGGTTCAAGACGCCGTCGTCGCCAAAATCGTGGCTCTCGCAACCCTTGCGTCCCACCCAAAGGCCGCCACGAAGCGCTCGGATCTCGGCAGCGAGATCCGGCCGCTGGTGCTGAAATATACCGTGCCGGCCGACGCGCAGATTGAATTATGGGACAGCGCAATCCGGGTGAGGGCGAAAGGTGGCGACACAATCGACGCTGTGGCTTCCAGGTACGGTGTGCCTGGTTGGGCAATCGCTCAGATCAATTCGCTCGATCAGGATCATCCGCTGGAGGTCGGTCAGGAGTTGATCGTACCGCGCAGCATTTATAGCGAGGCGGCGCTGCAAGAGCCGGTCCAGCCGTCGCCTCGAAAACCGCCGCGGCCCACGACTTCTGTCAGCTCGATAAGACCGGCGCCAAGCGCCCGAGAACCCGCGGCGACAACAGAACCACCACCACCACCGCCAGCCGCGGATACCTTCAGTGATCGCTGGCGGGTTCCACCTACCCAATGAGCCTCAAAGCCGGGCGAAGTCCGCAAACTTAAGTGTCCGCAAACTTAAGTCTTGGCTGCGAAGAACACCGCGGTCTCGAATTCATAGCCGCAGGCTTCGCACGACCACGTATGGCGCACGCAACGCTCATTGAGGTATTCCGACCAGTCGGGTGCGAGCAGCCATTTGCTGCACTGCGGGCAGCTGTTCTTGCTGTACGTCACCAAGTGCGTACGCGTCAGCGTTTCAGCCTGCAGAGTCATGATTCTTCCTCCCTGAATCACTCACTGAACCAGCCCTCTGCCCTAGGGCACGATAGGTCTCGTCTGTGGCAATCGCGTGACGCGAAGCGTTTAGCCGGCAACCGATCATCGATCATCTGCAGGGCCGGTTTGCGGGCACCAACGGCAAACCACTGAGGGCGCGTATCTCGAGCAGGGTGCGATCCCGGCAGGTGTTACACGCCACTGAACTCGCGGCGGCCGGCGGACCAATTGTTGCAATCGTGCAACAATCGCGAAAAAAGCCTCGGTCTCACGTACTATTACCGCACGTTACAATGCGATCCCTTTAGTCTTCGCCGTCAGAGGATCGGGGATTGCTGATGGCGAATACAGACCAGGCGAATAGCCAAAGCGGGCACGAGCGGGCAAATGAGTTTGACCGTTTCGGACTTCGAAGCAATTTCGACGCCTATGGTGGAAGTGCTCAATCGGCGTCCCAATGGAGGTTCGAAGAACGATTGGGGGGATGGGCACGTACCGTCCCCTCTACCGGCCCGTCCCACGCACGCGATTAAAACCGTGCTTTGACGCCGGATGCTTTAATGACATGCGGTGATTAGCAGGCCCCCGTAAGCGGGCGGTGGTTTTCTGTGCACAGGACGTAAAGCGACAGTCCCATCATATCCGGTTATGGGTATGATGGTATTGGATGGAAGAACCCCCTGCACCCGCGTTTGAACGCCTGTGCGCGGCCTGTGGTCGGCCGATGACATATGTCGGAACGCTCCCTCGGGTGAACGAGCGCCCGGCCTCGACGATCTACCGCTGCGCGGAATGCAAGCGGGTAGAGAGGGAAGAAATTCGGGATTGAACATCCCGTAGGCGTCATCCGGCTTGGCAAGTATAGAACTTCGAATTGCTGCTGAATCTCTACGGTAACATAACCCGGCGTTCCCGCTTCAATCTCGTCCAGAACCGATTAAGCAGTCGAAGCTTTGTAACATCCCCGCAATCTGGACCGCGTGTGAGTCGCGTAGAACGCGGGCCATGAGTGCGAGAGCATCCGG
The DNA here is from genome assembly GCA_963759705.1 of uncultured Alphaproteobacteria bacterium. GTDB lineage: Bacteria > Pseudomonadota > Alphaproteobacteria > Rhizobiales > Xanthobacteraceae > BOG-931. The sequence goes on along the minus strand of CAVXAK010000013.1, from coordinate 838,432 downwards.
GCGATCATCTTCAGCCGCACTTTCGTGCAGACAGTGCGGAGAGCCGATGACTTACGTCGGCGAAACGTCGCCTTTGAGTGAGCGCCCGTCTGTTCACGTCTACGTTTGCCATCGGTGTGAAAGAATCGACTCTCGGGACAGCAAAGGCAAATGAGCGGCCCGTTCACCACGAGGGCTTTGGCGCTTTTCGTGACCCCGGGAACCGGGGTATCGCGCTTCGCTGGTGTCGATGACAAAGAAAAGCCCTGACCGCTGTCATGACGGGGTGCGGTCAGGGCACGCAATGACGCAACCATGTCGGCAAAACTCTCCGACGTTCGGTGAAATACTGGACAGAACTTATTGAAGCGTTACTGGCGGCTCGCGACAGCGCGCTCTTTTGCTTTACATGACCGCGCGAACTCGAGTGGCAAGCGTCTTGTCCGATGCGGGATGCACATGGTCGCGGGCTGGTGAGAATGTCACGACATGATCGCCGTGCAGAGCTGCGACGCGACGCACGGCCGCCGCCGCAACGGGATCGATCGGTTGTATCCAAATAACTCGGCCCGTCGCTTTTGCGCGGATGCTTTTGAGGTTGTTGATCAGCCGTGGATTGCGCGGGTCGTTCGAGCCAGCCGATATGATCAGCAGATTTGCCGCGCCCACGCGCCGGATAATCGCGGTCGAGGTGATGCCGACTTTGGCATTGACGGCACACCTCGGCAGATAAGGCGCAACACCGACAGCGATGCTGTCGCCGGCGATCAGACAAGCGGCCATTGATTCCTGCTCCCTCGGTAGGTCGGACTTTCGGACTGGAAAACAGGCTGGTCCCATCCGACAAGCCAACGGTCGAGAAAGAGTTTGGTTTCGTTTTCGCGGCCTGGAAACCGAAGAAAGGTGGCGTTGGGGGCCGGCCCTATCGCCCTAAGCAGGGAAGCGGGTGGTAATCTCGGCGAGTGGCGGTCGCGGCCGGTCCTCAGGCGTTCCGGGCGGCCGCCCGATGTGAACAAATCCCGCGATCCGCTCGTGCGGTGCAAGGCCGAGCGCATCGAGTACGCCGCGATCGTAGGCGTACCACTCGGTAATCCAGCTTGTCCCGTACCCAAGCGCATGTGCAGCGAGGACAAGGTTCATGGCCGCGGCTCCGGCAGAGAGCACTTGCTCCCACTCCGGAATTTTCACATGGGGAGCGGCGCGGCTGACCACAGCCACGACCAAAGGGGCGCGCATAAGTCGCGCGCGCTCAGCTTCGACATGTTCGGGTTTTGCGTCCGGATACTTGGCGCGGAACGCGGTCGCGATCGCGGTGCCGGCGGTTCGCCGTGCCTCCCCCTCGAACACAATGAAACGCCAAGGCGTGAGCTTCCCATGATCCGGCACCCGCGAGGCGACGGTCAGAATCGTTTCGATGTCTGCAGCGGAGGGGGCAGGGCCGGCGAGTTCAAGCGCCTTGAAGGAGCGCCGGGTGGTCAGCAGTTCGAGGGCATCGGGCATAGTGGGGATTACCTACCGACACGATGTGCGCATATCGGCCATTTGTCGGAGACGGTCGCGATGGTCAAGGCTAAATTATTGAAATCATTGGCGCGCCCTACGGGACTCGAACCCGTGTTACCGCCGTGAAAGGGCGATGTCCTGGACCGCTAGACGAAGGGCGCGGATCGTGCGCGAAAGGCGCTTGCCAAAGGCGCGCGACATATAGAGAGGTTTGCCCCGAGCGGCAAGCCGCGCAGGGGTTAAACCGGTAAGCCGACTACCATTTCCCGGTATTGGGCATCGAAGTCCAGGGCTCTTTGGGGGGCAGAGGGGAGCCTTTCTGCAACAATTCGATGGAGTGCTTGTCCGGTGAGCGCACGAAGGCCATCGCGCCATCGCGCGGCGGTCTGTTGATGGTAACGCCAGCCTTCATCAGTTTCTCGCATAGGGCATAAATGTCATCCACCTCATAGGCCAGGTGGCCGAAATAGCGCGCCTCGCCGTAATCTTCGGCATCCCAGTTGTAAGTGAGTTCCACGAGAGGCGCCTGACGGTTGTTCGGACCCTTTGCGACGAGTTCACTGTCCTGTGGGGCGGCCAGGAAGACGAGTGTGTACTTGTTCTTTTCGTCGAACTCGCCGGCGGACCTCGGTAAGACCGAGCTTGTTGCAGTAGAAGTCGAGAGCTGCGTCGAGATTGCTCACGCGCAGCATCGTGTGAAGATAGCGCATTATGGGGCCTCCATTGGTCTGGGCTGTTTAGTCTCGATCCATTTAAATGGGACAATGCGTAGGGGACAGGAAGGATGATCGCGCCCGATCTCGCCACCGCGATGACACGCCTCGAAGCGATGGTGCAAGCGGCGAGCACCATCGTACCCTTTACCGGGGCAGGCATCTCGACCGAGTGCGGTATTCCTGATTTCCGCTCACCGGGTGGACTGTGGACCAAGAATAAGCCGATTCCATTCGATGAGTTTTTGGCGAGCCAGGATGCGCGCAATGAATCCTGGCGGCGCCGCTTCGCCATGACCGACCAGTTCGGCGACGCCCGGCCGGGGCGGGGGCATCGCGCGCTCGCCAGTCTGTACCGCGCCGGCAAAGTCCCCGCAGTGGTGACGCAGAATATCGACAATCTCCATCAAGCCTCAGGAATCGCGCCGGAACATGTGGTCGAGTTGCACGGCAATACGACCTACAGTCTCTGCCTCGACTGCGGCGATCGCTACGAATTGTCCTGGGTGCGTCAGCGGATGGACGCGTCGAATGGCTGCGCGCCAGATTGTCCGTCCTGCGGCGGCTACATCAAAACCGCGACCATATCCTTTGGACAAGCTATGCCCGACGGCGCCATGCGGCGCGCCCAGGAGCTGGCGCTGACTTGCGATCTGTTCTTGGCTATCGGCTCGTCTCTCGTGGTCTGGCCCGCGGCGGGTTTTCCCCTGATGGCGAAGCGCAATGGCGCGCGGCTCGCCATCATCAATCGAGAGCCGACCGAGTTTGATGATGTCGCCGATCTTGTCGTGCGCCAGGACATCGGGACCGTGCTTGAGCCGTTCATCGTCCATTGAGTGTTCATCCACCGATGTTCACAGGCAGTGAAGCTTTTAGCTCACTGTTGCATTTTTGTCCTTTCCCGATGGGTCGCGAGTGTTATCCTCGATTTAACAAATTCGCGATGCGCCCGTCGGGCGCCAGCACAGAAGCGGCGGCGGCCACGGCGTCATGGCGTCGGACGGGATCGAACCAAAATCCTCCAGATCGGGCCTTGAGCCCGATGTCGATCTCAGCAATGAGACGGCAGCGAGCGTTATCGAGGTATCCGGAGTCATCAAGTGGTTTGATGTCGCCAAGGGCTACGGCTTCATCATTCCCGACAACGGCATGGCCGATGTGCTCTTGCACGTGACCTGTCTGCGTCGCGACGGCTATCAAACTGCTTACGAGGGCGCCCGGGTCGTTTGCGAGGTGCTCGACCGCCCAAAAGGGCTTCAGGCTTTTCGCGTCCTCTCAATGGACGAATCGACGGCGATCCATCCGGCACAGATGCCGCCGCCGAGAACCCATGTTACTGTTGCCCCGACAAGCGGTCTCGAACGGGCACAGGTCAAATGGTTCAATCGACTTCGAGGTTTCGGATTTCTGACGCGGGGCGAGGGCACGCCGGATATTTTCGTTCACATGGAGACGTTACGCCGGTTCGGCTTGACAGAACTCCGCCCCGGCCAGTTCGTGCTGGTGCGCTACGGACCGGGACCCAAGGGCATGATGGCTGCGGAGGTCCGTCCCGAAAGCGGACCCTCCGGTCCGGCCTCGCACTAACGGCTCGCGCTGTCAGCCTAGCATCGGGACTGAAGCCGGGGCTGCGTCTCGCGGCCGCAATTCTCCTCGCCGTCTTCGTCAGCGTCTCCATTGTGCCGCCGTCGCGCGCGGCCGGGCTGGCGACGATTGAGATCGTCAGCAAGTCCGGCGTGCACGCCTTCTCGGTCGAACTGGCGACCAATGATGCAGAGCGCAGCCGCGGCCTCATGTTCCGCAAGGAACTGCCGGAAGGCCACGGCATGCTGTTCGACTTTCAGCCCGAACAGCCGGTCGCGTTCTGGATGCACAATACCTACATATCTCTTGATATGATCTTCATCCGCGGCGATGGGCGGATTTTGCGTATCGCTGAAAATACTGAGCCGATGTCGGACCGATTGGTGCCCTCCGGCGGACCGATCCGGGCGGTGCTCGAAGTGATTGCCGGCACCGCGCGCAAGCTCGGCATCGCGCCGGGGGACCGCGTGAATGGAGCGATGTTCGGCCCCGGCCATTGAGGCCGATCGCGGAGGCCGATCGCGCCGGCAGGCCTTCGGCTTGCTGGGGGGCGGCGAAACATGTATCGAAATCCGGAATCGGCGGGGTATGGCGCAGCCTGGTAGCGCGGTAGTTTTGGGTACTACAGGTCGCAGGTTCAAATCCTGCTGCCCCGACCATCCGCTCTCGCCCTGCACGGTTGTTCGGCCAAACGATCATCTCAACGAGACAAGCCAGCATGACAGCCCGCATCTACAAGCCGGCCCGCACGGCGATGCAGTCCGGCACCGCCAAGACCAAGGAATGGGTGCTCGATTACGAGCCCGAACAGCCTCGTACGGTCGAGCCGCTCATGGGCTGGACGAGCTCAGGCGATATGAAGCAGCAGGTACGGCTGTTCTTCGATACCAAAGAAGAAGCGGTCGCGCATTGCGAACGCCATGGCATCGCTTATCAGGTGTTCGAAAGCACCCCGCCGAAGCGTCAGCGCATTTCCTACTCCGATAATTTTGCCTACACGCGACGCGGCGCCTGGACGCACTGAAATAACCGGCGCCCGGACGCTGCAACGTTAAGACATTATTCTTATGACCGTGCGGCGCCCGAACGCGGCGGCTCGCGCGGCTGTCTGCACCACAACGTCTTGGCCACGCTGCGAGGTAGTTGGATGGCTCGATCATGATGCGGCCGGCGCAAGCGAGCTATGAAAACGCTTTCGCTCCGGAGCCGCTATGACAAGCCTTATCGCCATGATAAGTAGGACGCCAATTGCAGCGGCGACTGCCCAAGAATGCGGACCCTCCAGCCGCGCAATGACCCCCAACGGGAGATGAAACGATGCCCAAAAAGGATTCCAAGCTCAAACTTGATCGCCGCAAATTCCTCACTGCGGCGGCCGTCGCCGGCGCGTCCAGTGCCGTCACTTCTGCGAACGCCGCGACCACGGCGGCACCGGAAGCCGAGAAGCGATTGCCGTCGGCACTGCCGCCGAATGCGCATGTTGCCGCCGCGGAGACCGGCGTGCCGGACGTACCTCCTTATGCCGGGGAAGGACGGCCCGGATCGGACTTCATGGTCGATGTCATCAAGACCCTGGACATCAAATATATGCCGTCCAATCCGGCTTCCAGCTACCGCGCGATCCACGAGTCGTTGATCAACTACGGCAAGAACACGATGCCGGAGTTCCTCACCTGCACGCATGAGGAATCCGCGGTCGGCATGGCGCACGGCTACTACAAGATCGCCAACAAGCCGCTGATGACGTTGTGCCACGGCACGGTCGGCCTGATGCATGCCAGCATGAATATCTACAACGCATTTTGCGATCGCGCGCCGGTGATCGTTATCAATGGCAACGATCTCGATGCCGCGCATCGCTCTCCCGGTGTGCCAACCGTTCATTCGGCGCAGGACATCAACGCCATCGTGCGCGACTATACGAAATGGGACGACACGCCGGTTTCGGCGCAGGCCTTCGCCCAATCGTTCGTGCGCGCCTATCAGATCGCCACGACACCGCCTTGCGGGCCCGTCGCAATCTCGCTTGACGGCGGGCTGGCGCAGGAGCCGATCAGGGATTATGGGCAAGCGCTCTACATTCCGAAATTTGTACCGACCGCGCCTCCGGCGGGCGAATCGAGCGCTGTCCGCGAAGCAGCGCGGCTCCTGGTCAATGCGGAGCATCCGGTTATCGTCGCCGACCGCGCGGTCAACACGCAGAACGGCATCAATCTGATGGTGCAGCTTGCCGAACTACTGCAGGCACCAGTGGTTCGCCAGCGCGGGCGGCTCAACTTCCCGAATACGCACTATCTCAGCCGGCCCGAAAGCGTGGTCGGTCAGGCCGACGTGGTCCTTGGTCTGGAACTGACCGACTATTGGGATACGGTGAATAAGTTCGTCGACAACAATGCTCAGGGCGTCGGCTCCGTGTCACCTCGCGTTAAGCCGGGCACCAAACTGATCAGCATCAGCACCTTGCAGTTGATAACGAAGTCCAACTACCAGGAATTCCAGCGCTTCCAGAGCGTCGACTTGCCAATTGCCGGCGACGTGGAAGCAACGCTGCCGGCGCTGATCGAGGCGGTGAAGTCGGCACTGACGTCTGAGCGCAAGAACGCGATATCTCAACGGGGCGACGCGATCCGCAAGGATTATGAAAAAGGGCGCGCCGGCACCAAGCAGGCGGCCGCCATCGCTTGGGACGCGAGCCCGATCAGCACCGCGCGGCTCTGCGCCGAGACCTACGCGCAGATCAAGGACCTCGACTGGTCGCTGGTCGCGGAGTCCGGCAACGTCAGCAATTGGCCGCTGCGGCTGTGGCCGATGGAGAAGCACTACCACCACACCGGAACATCCGGCGGCTATGGCGTCGGCTGGGGCGCGCCGGCTTCCGTCGGCGGAGCGCTCGCAAATCGCGACGAGGGTCGCTTCTCGGTTTCGATCCAGGGCGACGGCGATCTCATGTATGCGCCTGGTGTCCTTTGGACTGCGGCTCGGCACAAGATCCCGTTGCTTATGATCATGCACAACAACCGTGGTTATCATCAGGAGCTGATGCACGTGCAGCGGCTGTCGAACTTCCGCAACCGCGTCGCGAATATCGGAAATGACCTCGGGCCGATCGGCACCAGCATCATGAATCCCGATATCGAGTACCACAAGCTCGCCGAATCGATGGGCTGGTGGGCGAAGGGTCCGATCACGGACCCGGCTGCGCTCGGGCCTGCGCTCAAAGAGGCGGTCGCCGTTGTCAAATCCGGCCAGCCGGCGCTGGTCAATGTCATGACCCAGCCGCGCTGAGGAGGAAATTCATGGGTTTTGTTCGTGTTGTTGCGGTGCCGGCGCTGTTCGCGCTGGCGGCGCTGGGGACTGGAATCGGCGGACAGAGCAGCGCGCTTGCCGCGTCGGCCGAGAAGGGCAAAACAGCGTTCGTTGAGCATGGCTGCTGGCAGTGCCACGGTTATGAAGGTCAAGGTTCGGTCGCTACGAGCGGCGGCAGGGTCGTTGCCGACACGCAGTTGCCGCTTGATGCCTTCAAGTCTTACGTGCGCGCTCCCACCGGTGCGATGCCGCCGTTTCGCCAGGCAATCCTGCCTGATTCCGATCTCGACGATATCTACGCCTATCTGGAAGTCGCGGCCGAAGCCGGTTTCGGCCAAAGACATTCCACTGCTCGACCAGCTTAAATAGAAGCCGATCCCGGCCCTTGCGCGCTTTGCGAGGGCCGGGTGTTGCCATACAGCTTCTCAATACGGCTTGATCGGGGAGGACCGCTCCGCATCATTACGGTCGCTGGCCCAAACTTCACGTGTGGCGCGGCCGACGCCATTCATATTTGAATCGCGATCAAAGACACGCCCGATGATCCAGATTAGACGCCTAGGCCACGCCACGTTGACGACGCCGGATATCGACCGGCAGATCGCCTATTACACCGAGGTGGTCGGGCTGGTTTTGGTCGAGCGCAGCAAAGATCGTGCATTTCTTTCCTGCAAGCTCGGCCTCGAAGCCGTCGCGCTTGAGCCCGGTCGCGGCAACGCGCTGTCGCGTCTCGCCTTCCAGGTTGCACCCGAGACCGATCTAGGCGATGTCGTGCGCGCGCTCGCCAAGGACGGCATGACGGCAGAGCGCGTGAGCGGAATATCGCCCGGCGTGGCCGAGGCCGTGGTGTTCACCGACCCGAAGGGCACGAAGGTCGAGATTTTTTCGGATTATGTGTTTGCCAAAGACGATGGCCGTCAGGCTGGTGTCATGCCGCTCAAGCTCGGCCACGTCGCTTACCGCGTCGACGATGTCCAGAAGATCGTGAAGTTCTACTGCGATGTGCTCGGCTTTCGTGTGTCGGACTGGCGTGCCGATGATTTCGCGTTTTTGCGCTGCAATACCGACCATCACACCGTCAATTTCGTCTACGACGCCGAGCCGCAGCTTCATCACATTGCTTTCGAAGTGAAGGACTGGGCGGAAATTCAGCGTGCCGCCGAAATGCTGGCGCAGCACGACATTCATCTGGTCTGGGGCCCGGGCCGGCACATCATCGGGCATAATATCGCGATCTATCATCGCAACGCCGATAAGGTGCGCGTCGAGTTCTTCTGCGAGATGGATCAGATGAAGGACGAGGCGCTCGGCTATTTCGATCCGCGCCCCTGGCACCAGGATCGGCCGCAGCGGCCGAAGGTGTGGGGCCCGGAGACGCTCCGCAACTACTGGGGATATGGGTCGGAACGAGTCATTCGCGGCTATCAGACCATTGAGTAGTGCTGCCGCTCACAGTTAGCTTTCGCCAATTGTACGAACTCTTTGCCGATACACGATGTCGTGACTGCACGGCGCACAGTGTTGGCGACATTTGTGATTGGCGTGGCGTCGGCTGATTGCCTTAGACATTCGGATCGTAAATGCCGTGTCGAATAAAACGGAAGCGGGCGGAGCAAGGCAATGGCGGGTAACAAGGCGGATCGGGCGAGTGTTCGGACGACCGACTGGATAATTGGGCGCCGGCCGATGCTTTGGGCCTTGCTCTTGGTCCCGTTGATGGGCTTTGCGGCGACGATCGCTTGTGCCGAGGAACCGGCTGTTGTCATTCCGCCCCCGGCGCTCGAACTCGCCGAGTCCTGCCGCGAGCGGGTCGCAAACGGTGGTTCTTGCCGGCGGCTGCTTCTGGGGCGTCCAGGCGGTCTATCAGCACACCAAGGGCGTGACCCAGGCAGTCTCCGGCTATGCCGGCGGCAAGAAAGAGACGGCCCATTACGAAATGGTCGGCACCGGCCGCACCGGACATGCTGAATCGGTTTCGGTAACGTTCGATCCGCAGCAGATTTCCTACGGCAAAATCCTGCAGATCTACTTTTCCGTGGCGCACAATCCGACCGAGCTCAATCGGCAGGGGCCCGATAGTGGTACCCAATATCGGTCCACCATCTTTTACGCCAACGAGGATCAGAAGCGGATCGCCGAGGCGTACATCGCCCAACTCGACAAGGCGCATGTCTTCAGCCGATCGATCGTCACGACTCTCGAGCCGCTGTCCGGATTTTATCCAGCCGAGGACTATCACCAGGACTTTGCCGTCCTGCATCCGACCTACCCGTACATCGTCTTCAACGACCTGCCGAAGGTTGATAACCTGAAGCGGCTGTTCGCGGATTTCTACCGCGCCACACCAGTGACGGTGATGGCATCAAGCAAGCCAAGCGAATAAAACCGGCACCGCCAGCGCCATCGTTGCCGTAGATCTCCCGCGGTTTTTGCTGCGCCCGTATGCCCTTGGGGTATGAAGTTTCTAACCCCTAACCTATAGCCAGCAGCCTTACCTTGAAGTATAGCGTTTTTGGGTGGAGACGGGCCGTTTAGAAGCCTGCTCCGCGAGGAAACGATGTGGGGAGGCACGCCATGGCGATGGCAACGACGACGTACGGGACGCTGGCCGAATCCGAGCACAGCGCTCAGCTCCGTAAGGCAGTTATCGCATCGACAGTCGGCACCGCGATCGAGTGGTACGACTTCTTCCTGTACGGTACCGCGGCCGGTCTGGTTTTCGGTAAGTTGTTCTTCCCTAACCAAGCGCCGCTGTCGGCGACGCTTTCGGCTTTCGGCACCTACTTCATCGGCTTTGCGGCCCGGCCGATCGGGGCCGCCATCTTCGGCCATTACGGGGATCGCATCGGCCGCAAGGCCACCCTCATTGCGACCTTGCTCTGCATGGGATTGGCCACATTCGCGATCGCTTTTGTCCCGACCTACGACTCGATCGGCATCTGGGGCGCGGTGCTGCTGACCGTCCTGCGCGCCATTCAAGGCGTCGGCGTTGGTGGTGAGTGGGGCGGCTCAGTGCTCCTGGCGATGGAGTGGTCCCGTACACATGGCCAACGGGGGCTGGTGGCCTCGTGGCCGCAATTCGGTGTGCCCTGCGGTCTGCTTCTTTCGACGCTTGCCGTCACGGCCTTCAGCGCATTGTCGGGTGATCAATTCCTGGTTTGGGGCTGGCGAGTTCCATTTGCGCTTTCGATCATTCTCGTCGGCATTGGACTGTGGATACGGCTTGGTATCCTTGAGACGCCCGTGTTCCAGCGGCTTTTGGAAACCGACACGATCGAAAAGGCCCCAATTCTTGAAGTGATCAAAAAGCAGCCGAAAGAAATCATTCTCTCGGCCCTGCTGCGCATGTCGGAGCAAGCGCCTTTCTACATCTTCACCGCCTTCATCTTTGCCTACGCGGTCGGTACGCTGCATATGCCGCGGAATTTCATTCTCGGCGCGGTGATGGTGGCGGCGTGCGTCTCGTTCTTCACCATTCCGCTTGCCGGCCATATCTCAGACCGGATCGGCCGCAAAAATATGTACCTGATCGGCGTCGTGACCATGGGGCTGTTCGGGTTCCTGTATTTCGGCATGGTCGATACGGCGATTCCGTCGGCGGTCTTCATCGCAATCGTGCTGTCGCTCATTCCGCATGATATGCAGTACGGACCTCAAGCAGCCTTGATCGCCGAGTCCTTCACGCCGCGCTTGCGCTACAGCGGCTCCTCTCTGGGCTATCAACTGGCGTCGATCATCGCCGGCGGACCGGCACCGATCATCGCGACTGCGCTGTTCGCCGCGTATCAATCCGGCTATGCGATCGCAATCTACATCGCCGGCTGTGCCGTCATCAGCTTGGTTTCGGCGGCTTTGATGCCCGACTATACCGGCAAGGACATTTCCGCAGAATACGACGCTGTGGGCGAGTAAAGCTGAAAAACGCATCGCCGGGGCCGCAACGCCCCGGTGATTTATCTCATTTTCCAGAGCACCGAGCCGGTCTGCGGATCGATCAGGCGCATGTCATTTGCGTTGGCGTCTATCGATTTTTCGTCTTGTGTTCCGCCTCGGGCTCGGTCGCGCCGATCTGTGTCAGCCGATGCTTTCTGGTCCGTTCGACCAGCCATCGCGGAATGCGCGGCTTGTGTTCCGCACGCCAGTTGAACACGCGCCAGAACGCAACGATGAATATCGCCATACCGACGTAACCGACAAAGCCCTCTGAAGCCGCGATGAGCCGAATGGCAGGAACAGGCTTGAAGTCGCCGTAGCCGACGGTCGTCCATGTCACCATGGAGAAGTACAGAGCCGTCGCCGGACTGTGATCGGGATTGTTGCTGTCGGTATCGATCAGCCCGTAGTCACGATAAATCTGCGCGTAGGCAATGATGACGACGGCGACCGCCGTCAAATCGAAGATTACCAGCATGGCTCTGGAAAGAAACTGCCAAGGCTCATCGAGTTGCGGGATGCGGAAAAACTGTATGCCGAGAACGATCAAAAAGAGGAGCCGCGCGGCGATCAGGAAACCGGCGAAGCGGACTTCGGCTGGATCGCCGGAGACCGTTCTTGGGACGCCAAAAAACAAATCGTCGGCGGCTGCAAAGAACATCCAAACGCAGACGGCCGCCAAGAGGACGGCAATACAGAGCGCCGTAACATTGCCGGCCGTGGTGTATTTCGGCGTGCGGCTTGCGGCGGCGTCTTCGTGGGCCATGGTTTTGCTTGATCCGGCCCGCGGCGTTGGCGCGGGCGCTCAATCGACAACAAACAATATATCGAAATTCGTTGCTTGTGACCATAAGCCATTGAAATCGTTGGGAACACGGCACCTTCACTGGCTGCGGCAAGCCCATCACGCGATGAGATATCGGAGAAGACCTTGCGGTGCGACATCAATGCGAGGCGGCGACGGAGCGCATACCCAAACTGGGAGCCTGCATCGTCAAGGCTCCGCCGCGCTTATTTCCGCGCGATGACAACCGGCGTCCGCCGATCCAGTGAGGGCCGAATTTTACGCTGCGTGCATTCGACCTCCCGTTGGCTGGCAAAGCGCAGCAGCAGGAATTCGCTTTGGCGCCGCGGTCATTTGCGGCGTGGTAAATGCCGCATTGCGTAAAAGAGGGCTTGCGCCACGTGCGCGGTCGCGGCATGTGTTGCATGGGGCTTCGCGCTTCGCCGCGTTCCGGTCTTCAATCCGGGACCGTAAAATATTCAGGGGAGGAACAAACATGCTCAAAAGCCTTTTTCCCATCATTTTCGGCGCTGTGATCATTTCTTCGATCATTTCAGTACCCGCGAACGCCGCTGACGACATCGAGACCAAGGTGCAACTCTGCGCCGCGTGCCACGGTCAGAACGGCGTACCAATCGACCCAAAAACCACTCCGATCATCTGGGGTCAGCAGTCGAATTATCTCTATAAAGAACTGCACGACTACCATAGTGGGGATCGCGACAGCCCGATCATGGGGCCGATCGCCAAGGGCTTCAGCCTCGAAGAGCTTCGCAAGATAGCGGATTATTTCGCGGCTAAGAGTTGGCCTGCTGAGCACGCGGCCGCGGCCTCCGCATCGCCACCCGAAGGAATCGCCATGTGCCAGGCATGTCATCAGCAGAACTTTGAGGGGGGTGCGCCGGCGCCGCGGCTGGCAGGCCTAAGTTATGAGTATCTGGTCGGTGCCATGCGAAGCTTTGCCGACGGTCAAAGAACCAACAATCTCGACATGCCGGGATTCATGAGAGCGCTGACCGATAGCCAGCGCGAGGCAATGGCGCACTACTTGTCCGGACTCTGAGCCTCCGGCGAGAGCGCCGGACGCTCAGACCTCCAAAGTCATCGCTGCAATTTGTCGAGCGTGATCGGCAGGTCGCGCACGCGTTTTCCGGTCGCGTGGTAGATCGCGTTGGCGATGGCCGCCGCGGTCCCGACGATCCCAATCTCGCCGATGCCCTTGATGCCGAGCGGATTGATGATGTCGTCGGGCTCGTCGACGAAGATGACCTTGATGTCGTGGACGTCGGCGTTCACGGGCACATGGTATTCGGCGATGTTCGCGTTCATGACGCGACCGAAGGCGTGATCGACCAGCGTCTCCTCGTGAAGCGCCATGCCGATGCCCCACACCACGCTTCCCATGATCTGGCTGTGCGCTGTCTTGGTATTCAGGATGCGCCCGGCCGCGACCGCGCTGACAACTCGGACGACGCGGATCACGCCGAGCTCTTCGTCCACCTTCACCTCGGCGAATATTGCCGAATGCGTATTGCGTGCATAGGCGCTGACGTCTTTGAAATTAGTCTTGCCTTGCCGCTCAATGCGATCGAGCTTGCCATGACGCATCGCGTCCGCGATCGACACGGCACGGCTTGAACTCTTTCTGATGTGCGATCTTGCCGTCGAGGAGGATGACGTCCTCCGCCTTCACGCCCACCAGCGGTAAATCCGGTATTTGTTGAGCGAGGCGCAGCAGTTCTCCGCGAACCTCATCGCATGTCCGGGCGATTGCGTGTGATACCGACGCCGCCGTCCAGGAGCCGCCTTCGACCTGCGCTTGCGGTAGCGTCGAGTCGCCAAGCTTTACCGTGACGCTGTCGAGCGGCAGACCAAGCATCTCGGCCGCCACCTGTGCCATGATCGTATAGGTCCCGGTTCCAATATCGGAGGTCGCGCACGCCACTTCAGCGTGTCCGTTTGCTGTCAGCACGATGCGGGCGGCGAATTCCACCTGCAACGCCTCCCAGATGCCGGTCGCCATGCCCCAGCCGACCAATTCGCTGCCGTCGCGCATCGAGCGCGGCTTTGGGCTGCGCTTATCCCAGCCGAAAGCGGCCGCGCCCTCGCGGTAGCATTCGCGCAGCGCCTTGCTGGTGTAGGGAATGTCCTCGTGCTGGTCGCGGTCCGAATAACATCGTAGCCGCAGTTCCAGCGGGTCGAGCTTCAGCGCGACCGCGAGCTCATCCATCGCGCATTCGAGCGCGTAGACGCCGGTGGCCGCGCCCGGCGCGCGCATGTCGCAGGAGGTCGGCAGATCGAGCCGCACTAATTTGTGCGCGTATTTCGCGTTCGCGCTCTTGTAGAGCTGACCTGACCATCCGGTATCGTTGCGGGAAAATTCCTCGTACTGCGATGTGACCGCAATTGCCTCGTGGGTGATCGCGTCGAGCGTCCCAGCCGCGTTTGCGCCCAGCGCAAGGCGCTCGATTGAAGCCGGGCGATAGCCGAGCCCATACATCTGCTGACGGGTCAGTACGAGGCGGACCGAACGTTGCAGAGCGCGCGCCGCCAGCACGGCGAGCACCACCTGATATTGCGGCCGCAGCCCCGAGCCGAATGCGCCCCCCACAAAGGGGGACATGACGCGCACATCGCCTGGTTTCATGGTGAACACGCTGCACAGATAGCGCTGTACGTTTTGCACGCCCTGCGTCTTGTCGTAGACCGTGAGCTTGCCGTCGCCGTCCCACATCGCCGTCGAAGCATACAACTCCATGGGATTGTGGTGCTCGGTCGGGATGAAATATTCTGCCTCGTGGCGCACATCGGCTGCCGCGAAGGCCCGTTGCGCGTTGCCGCGCGGCTTCTCAGGCTTCTCGACCACGAAGGCCCTGTCGCGCTCCGCATGCAAATCGGTGCTGTGAGGGCTCCTTTCGTATTCGACGTGCACCAGGGATGCCGCAAAGCGCGCCGTTTCCCACCGTTCCGCCACCACCAGCGCGATCGGCTGGCCGCTGAACATGATCTTATCGTCGTAGAGCGGACGGAACGGCGAGCCTTTTTCAGGCGCGACGTCGTCTTTGTAAGCGGCGCTCGAACTGGCCATGCGAGGCCGATTTTCGTGCGTGAGCACGTCCAGCACGCCTTCGACTCGCAGGGCATCGCTGACGTCGATGCGCGCGATGCGGCCTTTGGCAATCGTGGACTCGACGACGGCCCCGTAGGCGAGGCCGCCGGCATTGAATTCGCCGGCGTATTTTGCCGCTCCGGTAACCTTGGCGTGGCCGTCGATACGGGGAGTGGGCGTGCCGATGTAGGGTGCCATGGCGTTCACCGGATCTTCTTATTGGATTGCGATTGCGGCGTGCCTTGCGCCGCTTGCGTCAACGCGCGCACGATAACGCGGCGCGCCAAGTCGATCTTGAATGCGTTGTGCGCAAACCCTCTGGCATCGCGCAGAAGCAGATCCGCCGCTTGCACGAAGGTCGCGCCGCTTGCGGTCCGCCCGCGCAGCAGCGCTTCCGCACCGATGTCGCGCCATGGCTTGTGCGCAACGCCGCCAAGCGCCAACCGCGCCTCCTTGATGGTCTCACCATCAAGTTCCAGCGCTGCAGCGACGGACACCAGCGCGAACGCGTACGAGAGCCGATCGCGTATTTTAAGGTACGTGTAGTTTTTGGCGAAGCCTTGCGCCGGAAGTTCTACCGCCGTGATGATCTCGGCCGGATGCAGGTTCGTGTCGCGCTGCGGCGTGTTCCCGGGCAGGCGATGGAAATCGGCAAACGCGATTGCACGCTCGCCCGAAGGACCTGCAACGTGAACCTTCGCGTCGAGCGCGGCGAGCGCCACGCACATGTCGGACGGATGCGTCGCGATACAGGCCTCGCTGGTGCCGAGGATGGCATGCATGCGGTTGAGTCCGTTCAGAGCGGAACAGCCAGTCCTGGGCTCCCGTTTATTGCAAGGCGTCGCGGTGTCGTAGAAGTAGTAGCAGCGCGTGCGCTGCAGAAGATTGCCACCCGTCGACGCCATGTTGCGCAACTGTTGCGAAGCGCCCGCGAGGATGGCGCTCGCGAGCATGGGATAGCGTTGCGCGATCAGCGGGTGATAGGCGAGGTCGGAATTTGGCACGAGCGCGCCAATCCGCAGACCTCCATTCGCCGTCTCCTCGACGGCTTTGAGCGGCAGGCGCGAGATGTCGATCAGCCGCGATGGGCGCTCGACGTCTTCCTTCATCAGGTCGATCAGGTTGGTGCCTCCGGCGATGAATTTCGCCGCCGGATCGGCCGTGATCTGGCGCACCGCGTCGGCGACGTCGGTGGCACGTGCATACTGGAAATTGATCATGACCGCCCCATCACCTGCTGGATCGCAGCGACGATGTTGGGATAGGCGCCGCAGCGGCAGATGTTGCCGCTCATGAGTTCGCGAATCTCATCGGCGCTTTTCGCCTTGCCCTCAGCCATTAGGCCAACAGCGGAGCAGATTTGTCCGGGCGTGCAGTACCCGCACTGGAACGCATCGTGGTCGATGAACGCCTGTTGCAGCGGATGCAGCGCGCCGTTCGTCGCCAGGCCTTCGATCGTGGTTACCTTGGCGCCGTCCTTCATGACCGCGAAGGTCAGGCAGGAATTGATCCGCCGTCCGTCCAGCAGCACCGTGCACGCGCCGCATTGCCCGTGATCACAGCCCTTCTTCGTGCCGGTGAGGTCGAGATGATCGCGTAGCGCGTCGAGCAAGGTTGTCCACGGCGCGACGCTTAGCTGCCTCTCGACGCCATTGACGATCAGTGTCAGCGAAATCTTGTCCGGTGCCGCGATGGCCTCACTGGCCGGCCGCGCCGTGCTTGTTAGCGCCATTAGCGTCTCCACTTGTTTTGAGGGGGCCACGCACCACGGGTCACATTCCGTCAGAACGGCAATCCATTGATGGGCTCGAGGCTTTAACTTGGGTCGTGTCGCGGAGTTCCATCTGGGTTCTATCCAGGCAAGCATCAAGAGGCGGCGTTGGTCCGCCACAGCGGGCCAAACTCGGGCCTCTTTCTAAGGTTTTGAATTCCGTGCACTTTCGCGGCGCATGTCCTCTCGTTTGAAACCGGGATTGCCGGAAGCCGGCAAAACGCCGGGTTATTGTGACTTCAAAGAGCCGGTTGCCTCCAGCGGAGAAAGCGGAGCGCGCCAGGTCCGCAACATATCGGAAGTTTTCGGGGAAGCTTCGATGACCAAGGTTTCGGCGACTGGTCGCTTTTCGCCATGGAAACCGAATGGGCGGCGCGGCCGTGTCGCCGCCGCACGATGTATCCTGTTGGTAGCCGGTATTCTCGTCGCATGGCTTCGCCCGTTGGCGGCCGACACCGGTGACAAGAAGGGCTGGTCGGTGATCACCAACCCTCGCAAACGCGCGTTCCTGATTTTTGTGCCTGCCGCGGGCGGTCCGCGGGTCCTCAATTTCGTCTGCCTGCGTGACGTCGATAGTTTCACGGTCTACTCGGAAGCCGTTGGCGGGAAGCTGCCTTCCGGCCCCGCGATCCTGACGATGAGCAACGGCAATGCTCGCTACGATGTCTCCGGCAATATCGCGCCCGACCCAATAAGTAACGTGCCGACATTCACCGGCGACCTCGCCGACAACAAAAAGGCCTTGAGCAGCATCTCAGCCAAGCTGCTTCCGGTCCTCCAAGGATCCGGTCCGATCCTCTACGAAATCGGTGCGGGTACTGCGCCCAACGACATGTCGAAGAGTCTGACTTCGATCGCCATCACTGGCCTTTCGGCGCCCTTGGCAAAATTCAAATCTATTTGTTTCGGCCCATGACAATGCGGTTGGCGTATGCGCCCGGAAAATGTGGCTGACTGACTTCAATCGGATGTGAAGGGATTGTGAGCCTCACGCGCTGCACTATAATAGTGGGTATTCTGCCGTCGAAGCGGCGCTGGGCTGAGTTCAGTTTGACGGCCATTAAGATCGTAGAGCGATCGATGGCCGCAGTGTTTAGACCGAGACGATTCAACTAATGCGAGGAGGCGCTCTCGGCGTTCTTGACGAAACTCTGGTCGATCATCGCAGCAGCGTCGACATTTTTGACCTTGGGGTTGCTCGTGGAGAGCGCCTGAATGTCGCCTTCAATCTGCGCGGTCTCCGGTATCGGCTTCGCGGCCAAGACCTCGTTGACATAAAAGTCGTAGGTGAAATCAAGCTCCGCCTTGTCATTGACGCCCAAGTGCTTGCTCATTTCGCTTTCGGCAAAAGCACGGTCGGATTTTTCGCGCTGTAACGCCTCCACGACCGCGTCGATCACGTTCTGTACGACAGCGCGATGCGCCTCCACATAGCTTTGGGTAACCCAGAGGCCGGCACTTACCGAAGGAATCTTTCTCTTCGCCAGATCGACCAAGTCGACGAGGCCGGCGCGCTGGAACTGATATGTTGCCGGCGGATGCGATGCCGCCGCCACGACGCTGCCCGCCAGCAACGAGCTGTTCACGTTTGTCACGCCACCCAGAGGCGTGATCGCAACGTCCGAGGTCGTTAGACCGAGTTCCTTGAGCGCCAGCACGGTTGCAGCATAGAGAGAGCCCGTGGTGCTGGTGATGGCAACGCGCTGGCCTTTGAGAGCGCTTGCCCTGGTGTAATTCGGGCGCGCCCAGAACTGAAACGTGTAGATCGGTGTGAGCGTTGCCACGAGCTTGAGTTTTGCGCCCTGCGCCTGCGCGGACGCCGCGTCGGCTGCGCCGATGCCGGCCATCTGTACCTGGCTGGTCAGGAGGGCAGGGACGCCTTCCTGAGCTGGGAGGTAACGCACCGTCACATCGAGGCCGTGCTTCTTGAAATATCCGGCGTCGCTCGCAATCCACAGCGGCAGAAAGTCGGCCGTCTTTTGGCTGTGGGAAATCGTGAGCTGGGTCGGCGCGTCCGCTGCGACGCCGCGTGTCGCGCCAAGCGCCGATAAGGCAGAGAAAATCGGTGCCGCGATCAGCCATAATTGAATTTGATTCCTCATTTCGTCCTCCCTCGTCAGACGCGCCAGGCGTCGAAGTGACGCTCGACCCAGCGCACGATTGCGGTGAGCAGCATGCCGGCTGCAGCGAAAATCAGAAGGCCGGCGAAAACCATGTCGGTCTGAAACTGCTGGCCGGCATTTTCGATCATTGCGCCGATGCCATATTGGGCGCCCAGGAGTTCGGCCACGAACACGCCGATGAGCGACTGCCCGACCGCAAGCCGCAAGCCGCCGAGGATGAACGGCACGGAGCCGGGTAGCGCGATCGTTCGGAAGATCTTGAGGTCGTTCGCGCCAAAGCAGCGTGCCACGCGCAGAAGATGCGGATCGAGGCTGCGGATGCCGCTGCTCGTGTTGACGAGCACAGGAAAGACCGAGATCAGGAAGACGAGTGCGACTTTGGAGCCCAAGCCGATACCAAGCCAGACGATCAGGAGTGGCCCCAAAGCGACACGTGGGACGGCGTAGAGGAAGTTGATAAACGGGTCGAGGAAGTATCCAAGCCGCGGGTACCAGCCGATCGCAAGCCCGGCGGCGATGCCCACGACTGCCGCGAGCGCGAGGCCGTAGAAAAGCTCTTGGCCGCTCGCCGCGAAATTTTCCCATACGTCGGGTGAAGAAAACATTTGGCCGAATGCGTCGACCACCGCTCCAGGAGACGGCAGAAGAATTGGCGGCTCGACGCCGAGCGCCGTCACCAGTTCCCACGCGGCAAAGAGCGCCACCATGAAGACCGTGCCGAGGACGATACGTTCGGTTCGCGGTCCTATGCCTGCGGCTAAGGCGCCGCCCTGTGGCCTGGGCGCCGCGTTCTCATCGAGCAGAACGACCATCGCCATAACGTGTCTCCCTTCTGCTCTCGGTTTTTCTCCCAGCCGTCGCTGACCCAAGCGCTCCCGCGAGTTCCCTGACATAGGCCAGGAATTCCGGCTTGAGGCGCGCTTCCTCGCGGGGCTCGGGCAGGCGCACGCGCACCTCGCGCACGATGCGTCCTGGCCGACGGCTGAAGATGCAGACCCGGTCGGCAAGGAATACGGCCTCGCCAATGTCGTGGGTGACGAAAAGCGCAGTAACTTCGGCACGCTTGCAGATGTTCAGGAGTTCGACCTGCAAAGCTTCGCGCGTTTGCGCATCGACCGAGGCGAAGGGTTCGTCGAGCAGCAAAAGCTCCGGCTCGACCGCCAGGGCGCGTGCGAGGTTGACGCGCTGCTGCATCCCCCCCGACAGCTGGTTTGGGAAGCTGTGCGCAAAATCGGCGAGCCCTACCAGTTCGAGCAACTCGCGGCCTCGGACGGCTGCATCCCGGCGGCGCATTCGGCCCGACATTTCAAGACCGTAGGTGACGTTGTGAAGCACGTCGCGCCAGGGCAAAAGCCCCGGCTGCTGGAACACCATGGCACGATCAGGCCCTGGGCGGCCGATCGGTCTGTCCTTAAAGATGAGTTCGCCCGACGAGATCGGGAGGAATCCGGCGACTGCATTCAAGAATGTTGTTTTGCCGCAGCCTGAAGGTCCCAGGAGGCAGACGAACTCCCCACGATCGAATGAAAGATCGATACGATCAATGGCGAGCACGATCTCGCCGCGCCGTCCCGCATAGGCGATCGACACATTGCGGGCGCAGAGGTAATGACCTGATCCGCCAAGCCTGCGAGGCTGCTCGGTCTCGCCAGCCTTCTCGGGCGACATGCTCACCTGCGCGATTGCCATGTGGCCCTCTCATAAATTACAAACAAACGGAAGCGGCTATATTAAGGTTCCGAGCAGGCGGCAGGTCTCGCGGTTTTGCAATGGCCGCGCTGTCCGTGAACGTCCGCGAAGGCCATGTCGCGAGACCTAGAAAAGCTCTACGAGGACCGCCCCTTGTCGGTTCGCCACTGCTTATGAAGAGTTCATCTTGGACGAGGTAGCACCGTTCCACTCTTGGTCGGCATCTCACAAACTCCGGTAGGCGAAAGATGCCTGAATTCTAGGACCTACGCTTAGGCCCCAACGCCAGACATATCGTCGCATCGCATTAACTGAAGGGCGGGGCCGACGGCGGCGTGCACCGGATACTTGGCTGGTGGGCAAGACCTTCAGCCAAAAGCCAAGGCCGCTGGTTCGTCATCGGGGGCGGTCCGTTGCGATCCGTGCTATCAAGTATCAAATGGTGTCGCGGGGTGTCGGCCTGTCGTGACCAGCGACGATGATGTATGATGCGGTTGGCGGCTAAGCCACCATGATGTTCATTTGGATGCAGAAATAGATCCGATGCAAAGATTCGTCCATGTCATCTCCGGCGCAATAGCGGGCGTTGCCCTGACGCTGTTGTTGCGCGAGCCCAGGATTGCTCCCCTGATCTCCCACGCAATTGCCTCGCCTTCAGAGAATTCTGCCGAAACCTACCGGGAACTCGAACTCTTTGGAAAGGTGTTCGAGTTGGTGCGCAAGGATTATGTCGACAAGCCAGATGATACAAAGCTTGTCGCATCGGCCATCAGTGGCATGTTGAGCGGGCTTGATCCGCATTCGAGTTATATGGACGCCAAGAAATTCCGGGACATGCAGGTCGAGACGAGTGGTGAATTCGGTGGTCTCGGAATGCAGGTCTCCCTGGAAAGCGGCCTCGTCAAGGTGGTTTCACCGATCGATGGCTCGCCCGCAGCCAAGGCGGGCATTCTGGCCGGTGACGTCATCACTCAGGTCGACGGCGAATCGATCAAAGGTCTTCCGCTCGACCGGGTCGTCGCCAAACTCCGCGGGCCAATCGGCACCAACGTCAAGCTCGCCATCGAGCGACAGCGTGAACCAAAACCGATCGAGGTCACGCTGAAGCGTGAAATCATCAAGCAGCGCCCGGTCAGTTATCGTGACGAAGGAGGCAATGTCGGCTACATCCGGCTCACGGAGTTCAATAACCTGGCCGGCGACGAACTGAAAAGCGCCATCAGAAACCTTTCTGTAAAAATTCCCGCTGAACAGCTCAAAGGTTACATCCTCGACCTTCGAAATAATCCGGGCGGCTTGCTCGATCAAGCCATTGCGGTTTCGGATACCTTTTTGCCGCGCGGGGAAATCGTATCGACGCGCGGTCGCGCCCCAGATGATTCCCAGCGATTTGACGCGAAGCGCGGCGACCTCACCAATGGCAAGCCGCTGATCGTGCTGATCAACGGCGGGTCGGCATCTGCCTCTGAAATCGTTGCCGGTGCATTGCAGGACCAAAAGCGAGCGACCATCGTCGGTTCGCGATCGTTCGGCAAGGGTTCGGTGCAGACCATCATTCCCCTGGGCCAGAATAACGGTGCACTCCGGCTCACCACAGCGCGCTACTATACCCCGTCGGGCCGGTCGATTCAGGCGCAAGGGATCACACCGAACATCGAGGTTCTGCAGCAGGTGCCGGAAGACGTGCAATCAAGAACGTCCGCCGTCAGCGAAGCGACATTGCGCGGGCACCTTAAGGCGCAAGGGCAGGAACAAGATGGCTCGCAATCTTTTGTTCCCAGCAATCCGAACGACGACAAGGCTTTCCAAGAAGCGCTGGCGCTCCTTCGTGGCACGGAGGTCAACCCTGCGTTTCCGCCGAACGGTAAGCAAACTGTTGCAAACTGATCAGTGCCGTTGCGTTGCGTCTAAGGGGTTCGATTCAGGCGGTGCGGGTCAAAATTCTTGCTTCGCATCAAGCGAATGAGCGCAAGCCGAATTCCAACCGCGGTCAAGACGCTATTTTCTCGGCCATTTGGCGTCCCACCGCCAGAAGGCCGGAACGCCGACAGGCTATAGATCGGCATGACGTGCGGCTTTGCAAGACGGTCCCACCTAGCGGCGCGGATTCTGCCGTAAAATGCCGCTTGACGGCTCAGCTGGTTGCGGTAACCGAGCGCATCTCACTCGTGAGCGGGTAGAAAACTGCCGGGCGCCGGCTCTGACTGTGGTGACCCTATGAGCGCCTCCGATGAGATAGTTTTCCTTTTTGATTGTGATAACACGCTGCTCGACAACGATCGCGTGCAGGAGGATCTCCGGGTGCACCTCGCTCGCGAGTTTGGTCCCGAGAACCGCGATCGATATTGGCAAATCCTGGAAGACTTACGCGCCGAGCTTGGCTACGTGGATTATTTAGGTGCTCTGCAACGTTATCGGCTTGGAGACTTGAGCGACACGCGACTTCTGTCGATGTCTTCATTTTTGATCGACTACCCTTTTGCTGATCGGCTGTACCCCGGCGCGCTCGATGCTATCCGGTATCTTCGGACCATGGGATTGACCGTTATTCTTTCCGACGGCGATGTCGTTTTTCAGCCGCGCAAGATCGAGCGCTCGGGATTGTGGGCTGCTGTCGACGGCCGGGTGCTGATCTATGTCCACAAGGAAGAGATGCTCGACGCGGTGGCCGAACGTTATCCGGCGCGGCGATACGTGTTGATCGACGATAAGCTGCGCATTCTGGCGGCGACAAAGAAGGTATGGGCGGATCGATTAACGACCATTTTCCCTCGTCAAGGACATTATGCCTTGGACGCAGCGAATATTGCCGCATATCCGCCGGCTGACATAACGATTGAGCGCATCGAGGATTTGCTCAACCTCGATTTGACGACCCTGTTGCTTCCGCAGTGGGAACTTTAGCTGGAAGGCGCGAGTTGACTGTCGGGCGGCTTTGTTGCGCGATGTAAAGTCGGATGGTCAGGACCAATCTTCAAAAACACGACGCCGTGAACGGTCGCTCGCCGAAACGAGCCGATCCAGACGCCAAGCTCGATCAGCTCTGTATTAATACGATCCGTACGCTGGCCATGGACGCCGTGCAAAAGGCCCAATCCGGCCACCCCGGTACGCCGATGGCACTCGCCCCGGCCGCCTACGCGCTGTGGCAAGAGGTGCTGCGGTTTGATTGCGACGATCCCACATGGCCGAACCGCGATCGCTTTGTGCTGTCGAACGGCCATGCCTCGATGTTGCTTTACGCGCTCCTTCATCTCGCGGCCGTCCGCGACGGCAGCACGAAAGGCTGCGCGGCAGTCAGCCTCGACGACATCAAGCAGTTCCGTCAGCTCAACAGCCGTTGTCCCGGCCATCCGGAATACGGCCACACGCCGGGCGTCGAGACAACGACAGGCCCGCTCGGCCAGGGCTGCGGCAACAGCGTCGGCATGGCGATCGGCGGCCGCTGGCTCGCGAGCCGGTTCAATCGGCCGGACATCGCGCTCTTCGATTTCAACGTCTACGCCATCTGCAGCGATGGCGATCTTATGGAGGGGGTGGCGAGCGAAGCGGCCTCTCTGGCCGGACATCTGCAATTGTCCAACCTGTGCTGGATTTACGACAACAATCACATCACGATCGATGGCGGGACGCAGATTACGTTCAGCGAGAACGTTGCTGCGCGTTTCCGTGCGTACCGGTGGGACGTCCTTCACGTCGCCGATGCCAATGACACGAAAAGCATGGTTCAGGCGCTCGCAACGTTCAAAGAAACCGGCGACCGGCCGACTCTCATCATCGTCGACACTCACATCGGCTATGGCGCACCCCATAAGCAAGATACCAGCGCGGCGCACGGAGAGCCGCTGGGCGACGAAGAAGTGAGGCTCGCCAAACGCAGCTACGGCTGGCCTGAAGATGCAACGTTTCTGGTTCCGGACGGCGTCTACGAACATTTCGATCAAGCGCTTGGTGAACGCGGTCGCCGGCTGCATCGTGAATGGAATGAGACACTCGCGGCGTATCGCCAGAACTATCCAGAGCTGGCCGAGCAATTGCGGGCCATGCGATCGCGTGAGCTTCCGAAAGACTGGGATGCCAATCTGCCATCCTTCCCCGCAGATAAGAAAGGCATTGCTACACGTGAATCGTCCGGCAAGGTTTTGAATATCATCGCGGAACGCTATCCGTGGCTGCTCGGCGGTGCCGCCGATCTCGGCGCCTCGACCAAGACGCCGCTGAAATTCGCAACGGCCGGGGATTTCGAAGCGGCCGAACGAGGCGGCCGCAATTTGCATTTTGGCATCCGTGAGCATGCCATGGGCGCTGTCCTGAACGGCCTCGCGCTCGACGGTCTGCGGCCGTTCGGCTCCAGTTTTTTAATCTTTTCCGATTACATGCGGCCGCCGATGCGCTTGGCGGCGTTGATGCGGTTGCCCGTGATTTACATCTTCACGCACGATTCCATCGGTCTTGGCGAGGATGGGCCAACCCATCAGCCGGTCGAGCAGTTGATCGGGCTACGCTCCGTGCCCGGGCTCGTCACGCTGCGGCCTGCCGACGCCAACGAAGTGGTCGAGGCGTGGCGGCTGATTGTCGGCCTCAAGGACGCTCCGGCCTGCCTCATTCTCAGCCGCCAGCCGCTTCCGTCGCTCGATCGCAGCCGCTACGCTCCCGCATCTGGAGTAGCTCGCGGCGGTTATATTTTGGCTGAGGCGCCGGGCGGTCGCCCCGACGTGATCCTTATCGGGACCGGAAGCGAAGTTGCTCTCTGCGTGTCCGCCGCTGAGACGCTCGCCGGTATGAACATTGCGGCGCGGGTCGTCAGTCTGCCGTCATGGGAGCTTTTCGATCGGCAGGATGAAGACTATCTGGAGAGCGTGTTGCCGAAGTCCGTCAAAGCGCGTGTGTCCGTCGAGGCCGCCTCAACACGTGGGTGGGAGCGATATACCGGCGTAGACGGTGCCATGCTTGGCATGCATCAATTCGGCGCCTCGGCGCCCATCAAGGATGTCATGAAGGCGTTCGGCTTTACCGCCGAACATATTGTCGAGGCTGCCAAGGCGCAAATCGCAAAATGGACGAAGTCATGAACCGGTTGCGAGAACTTGCAGAGAAGGGTCAATCCGTTTGGCTGGACTTCTTGTCGCGCGACATCATCGCGAACGGCGAACTGCGCCGGCTGATCGAGGAAGATGGGCTCGCCGGCATTACGTCGAACCCCTCGATCTTCGAGCAGGCGATCGGCGGGTCGAATTCTTACGATGCCGACATTGCGCGATTGCTGGCCAAGGAAGAACTGTCTGTCGGCGCCATATACGAACGTCTGGCTACCACCGACATCGCAGATGCCGCCGATATGCTTCGATCGCTGTACGACAAGAGCGAGGGAAGGCATGGCTTCGTTAGCCTGGAAGTATCGCCTTATCTGGCTATGGATACGGCGGGGACAATCGACGAAGCCCGTAGGCTTTGGTCCGAACTCCGCCGGGAGAACGTTTTCATCAAGGTCCCCGCGACCAAGCCCGGAATTCCGGCCATCAGGAAGCTTTTGGCCGAAGGCATCAACGTCAACATCACACTGCTGTTCTCGCAGCACGTCTATGAGGACGTGGTTGAGGCATTTATAGGTGCGCTGGAAGAGCGCGTTGCGGCAGGCCAGGCCGTCAATCGCATCGCAAGCGTTGCGAGCTTTTTCGTCAGCCGCATCGACACCGCCGTCGACAAGCTTTTGGACCAGGCCATAGGACGTACGACGGACGCAACGGAGCGCGCCGCGCTTGAGGCTTTACACGGCAAGGTCGCGATCGCCAATGCGAAGATGGCCTACCAGCGCTGGCAGCAGCGCTTTTCCGGCGCCCGCTGGGAACGTCTCAGAAAACTCGGCGCGCGGCCGCAGCGGCTGTTATGGGCCAGTACGGGAACAAAAAACGCCGCCTACAGCGATGTGCTCTACGTCGAGGATTTGATCGGTCCAGAGACGGTCAACACCATGCCGGCGAAAACGATGGATGCCTTTCGCGATCACGGCATGGTCCGCAATTCGCTGACGGCCGATCAGGACGGCGCCGCGCAGACGCTCGTCGCACTCGATCGCGCCGGCATCTCGCTCGATCGGATCACCACCGATCTCGTCGTCGACGGGGTCAAGCTGTTTGCCGATTCCTTCGACAAGCTCAATAGCGCGATCGCTGCAAAGCGCAGCCGCGCATTGAGCAAATCGCTGGAGGAGCGAGCGCCGGCGCTTCACGGCGCAAATGGTCCGGCGATGAAGTGAGAGCGGCCAATGCAGCTTGGCATGGTGGGTCTCGGCCGCATGGGCGGCAATATCGTGCAGCGTCTGCAACGGCACGGCCACGCGTGCGTCGTCTACGACAAGAATGCCGATACGGTTGCGGCGCTTTCCCGTGGCGGGGCTATTGGAAGCGAAAGCCTCGATGATCTCGCGGCCAAACTCGTGCCGCCGCGCGCCGTGTGGCTGATGCTGCCCGCCGGAAAAGTCACGGACGATGCGGTCAGCCACCTGCACTCCATCTTGCAACCGCACGACATCGTCATCGACGGCGGCAACAGCTTCTACAAGGATGATGTGCGGCGGGCGCGCGAACTCCAGGCGAAGGGAATCCACTACGTCGATGTCGGGACGAGCGGCGGCATCTGGGGGCTCGATCGTGGTTATTGTCTCATGATCGGCGGCAAACAAGAGCCGGTGGCTCATCTCGAACCGATCTTCGCCGCGCTCGCTCCCGGCGTGGGAAATATACCTCGTACGGCTGGACGCGATGGTCGCGATCCTCGACCGGAACGCGGTTACATGCATTGCGGCCCAAGCGGATCCGGACATTTCGTCAAGATGATCCACAACGGTATCGAGTACGGCCTGATGCAGGCCTATGCCGAGGGCTTTAGCATCCTCCAGGGCGCCACCTCGAACGGGCGGCCGCAAGACGAGCGTTACGAGCTCGATCTCGCCGATATCGCCGAGGTGTGGCGGCGCGGCAGCGTGATTTCCTCCTGGTTGCTTGATCTTACGTCGATCGCGCTGGCGAGCGACCCAAACCTTGAGGGATTTACCGGCGTGGTCGATGATTCCGGAGAGGGACGCTGGACCGTCATGGCGGCGGTCGAAGAGGCAGTACCCGCGACCGTACTTTCAGCGGCGCTTTATGAGCGCTTTCGCTCGCGCGAGGAACACAGTTTCGCCAACCGCGTTCTTTCGGCAATGCGCAAGGGTTTTGGCGGCCATGTGGAGCCGAAGGGATCTTGATGGACGTTGCCGCGCCACAATCCATCGCAGCGTCAAATCACGAATTGCGCCGCCCCGAACCGTGCGCTTTTGTTATTTTCGGCGCCGCTGGCGATCTGACCAAGCGCCTGCTCTTGCCGGCGCTCTACAATCTGGCGGCCGCAAAACATCTTCCCGATGATTTTTGTCTTGTCGGCGTCGCCCGCTACGACTTGTCCGACCAGGATTTTCGCCAACAAATGCGCGACGCCTTGCGGGATTTCGCCACGGAAATCACCGTCCCCGAAACGCGCGACGCGCTTTTGTCGCGCTGTCGCTACGTTCGCGGCGATTTGGACGATCCGTCTACCTACGCGCGCCTGAAAGCGGTCCTCACCGCCGTGGATGAAAACGGGGTCGAGACGCCCGACAACTATCTGTTCTACCTGGCGACGCCGCCGGACCTGTTCGCGACGGTCGCACGGCAGCTGAGTAAATCGGGTTTGGCAAAGGAGCAAGATGGATCGTGGCGGCGTCTCGTCGTCGAAAAGCCTTTTGGCATCGACCTCAAATCGGCCCGTTCGCTCAACAAGCAATTGCTCGACGTGTTCTCCGAGACCCAGATCTACCGCATCGATCACTATCTCGGAAAAGAGACCGTACAAAACATCATGGTGCTGCGATTTGCCAACGGCATGTTCGAGCCCATCTGGAACCGGGATCACGTCGATCATGTGCAGATTACCGTCGCCGAGACCGTGTCGGTCGAGCAGCGGGGCAGGCTCTACGATCACACCGGCGCGCTGCGCGACATGGTCCCCAATCATTTGTTCCAGTTGCTGGCGTTGACCGCGATGGAGCCGCCGACCTGCTTTGCTGCTGATGCCGTACGGACCGAAAAGCTCAAGGCGATCGATGCCGTTCATCTCCCCGCACGCGATCAAATCTTGGCCGATGTGGTTCGCGGCCAATACACGGCGGGATGCGTGAAGGACAATGCAATCACGGCCTATCGCAAGGCCGCCGGCGTTGCCCCCCGGAGCACGACCGAAACCTACGTTGCCATGCGCCTCATGATCGACAACTGGCGCTGGGCCGGCGTGCCGTTCTATCTGCGCACCGGCAAGGCGCTGAGCGCGCGACGGACCGAAATCGCCATCAAATTCAAGAGCGCGCCATTTGCGCTGTTTCGCGACACCCCGGTCGACAGTTTGGCGCAGAATCTCCTGGTGCTTCGGATCCAACCGGACGAAGGAGCAGCGCTGCACTTTAACGGCAAGATACCTGGACCCAAAATACGCATCGAGAATGTGCGCATGGATTTCAAGTACAAGGATTACTTCGACGCCGCGCCGAAGACCGGCTACGAGACGCTGCTCTACGATTGTATGATGGGCGATCCGACCCTGTTCCAGCGCGCGGACAATATCGAGGCGGGTTGGCGTGCCGTCGCGCCTATTCTCGACGCTTGGCAAGATGCCGACGGCAGCGATCTTCGTATGTATGAGGCAGGAAGCAATGGGCCGGAAGCGGCCGAGGTGCTGCTTGAGCGGAGCGGACGTCAATGGCGGACGATCGCGTGATTGCACCGCCGGGCGTCGAGCCGAGAATCGCGTCGATGGCGAGCGCATCAGCGCCGCCGTCCGTGCTGGTGGTGATGGGCGTGTCCGGTTCGGGCAAGTCGACGATCGGAACCCAAATCGCGCTTTCGCTCCAATGGGATTTCGAAGACGGCGACTGGTTTCATCCGGCCAGCAACATCGAGAAGATGCATAATGGAGAGCCGTTAACGGATGAAGACCGCTGGCCGTGGCTCGATGCGATCGCCGAGTTCATCGATGCGACCCGCCGCCACGGTCATCACGCCGTTATTGCATGCTCTGCACTCAAACGAAGCTATCGCGCCGTCATCGTGGGCGATCGCCCCGACGTGCGGTTGATCTATCTGAAAGGCGATATGTCACTGATCGGCCGCCGTATTGCCACGCGTCATGAGCATTTCATGCCGCAGGAACTGCTGCAGAGTCAGTTCGACGCGCTCGAGGAACCTGAACCGGACGAGAATCCCATCGTCGTGTCGATCGAGCCGCGTCCGCGGGAGATCGTGCGGGCAATTCTCGCGGCGCTGACGACTGCGAGCCTGCAAACGGCTCGCGGACCGGCATCGAATTCGGAAGCGATAGGGCACCCCTCCCGAAAAACGTGATCTCGGATAACAGCCGCTACCGTTCCAGCGATGCAGGCGACGCGGAGGCTTCGTTCGCGTTTTGCGCGGATTTCGATCTGCGGTCTAAGTGTTGCCGGTGAAGTGGAGGATGGCGTCGATAATGGCGCCGGTTGAAATGGCGAGCGCTCGCGAGACGATACTCAGATTGATCCCCAGCTGGGCTCCCAATATCGGCAGCACGATAAGGAGACCGATCAGGATGGCTAACCCGTACGGTTCCAGCCGGGCGATGGGTGCCGCGAGCGGTTTTGGAAGAATCCCGACCAAGATGCGTCCCCCATCGAGCGGTGGCAGCGGAAACAGATTGAACACGGCCAGCACTACGTTGAGAATGAGGGCGTTCTTCAAATTGTCGGCCAGCCATTGTGCGCTGGTCAGCGGCAGATAACCGACGACGTGGAACATGAGCGCGGCGAGGACAGCCAGCGCGAGATTCATGGCGGGCCCTGCAGCCGCGACCAGTACCATGTCGCGCCGCGGGCTGCGCAGCGCCCGAAAATTGACTGGCACAGGCTTGGCGTAGCCGAACAAGAACGGCGCGTGCATCAACAGCAGAACGCCGGGCAACAAGACCGTCCCAAAAGGGTCGACGTGCTTGAACGGATTGAAGCTGACGCGGCCAAGACGCCATGCCGTATCGTCCCCAAGAAGATGGGCGACGAAGCCATGCGCCGCCTCATGAAACGTGATGGCGATGATCACGGGGATGATCCAGATGGTCGCGAGATAAATTGTATTGTTGATCACTCTTGCGGTTCCTGGATTGCCGCCTCACGTTTGGCTGGGTTTCCGTTCGAAAATCCGTTGCTTTACGGGGCGGCTTGCGACCTTCCCGGCCATCATACCCACGACAATCCGCTAAATCGCTCTTTGTGTCGATGAGGCGGTTGGCGGAATGTGCCTACACCGAGAGGCTATCGCAGACTCCCCAAACGATGGCGTGCTCAGCGGTCAGGCTCCATGCCGCTTCGCGTCCCAGTTTCTTTGGTAGCCCGCTGCCAAGGCCAGCACCCTTCAATTTCCGTTTCCAGTGAGAAACTGAGGAATGTGCGGATGCCCACGATCGCGGCAAGTAGCCCGACACTCGCAAATGTAAGGGGAGCGGTAATGGTCGAGATAATATCGGCGCCAACGAGCAATTCGAGTCCAAGCAGGATGCCGCGCCCAATGTCTGACCGGTAACCGGGATAAACTGTGCGCCAATCCCTTGTACGGAAACCGTCGCGGATGAAGGTCACTGTCGCCAGAAGAATCCCGCCAATGATGATTGCCACCCCGGCAAGCTCCAGCAATTTTGCAAATTGATCAACGAAGGCATGGACTTGCTCATTTACCATGCCAAATCTCCTCGTGGTCCGAATTCTAATATTCGCATCCCGGTTCGGCAGGCTGTCTTGCTGATGAATGTTTAGAATCAAAGGGCCATCAGTAAATATAAGTGCGACCGGAGCTTTGGATTTGACATTCCGCCGATCAGGCCGCCGGCGCCACCGAGAGACCACGGACCTTGTGGCGCTCGATAAGACGAGCGACCAAGCCGGATGCCTTAGCTTCCTCAACGAAATCGCGAAGGAATGCGGCACCGGACGTGTTTTTCCGGGCAGTGCCGATTGCCTGCTGAACCGAGGTAAATCGTCCATCGATGATGCGCGAGCCGGGTAGCTTTTCCCGGTCCGAAAGAAGCCTGGGCCTGAGACCGGCGAGCGCGTCCAATTTGTCGCCGACGAATTGTTCGTATGCGCTATCGAGAGTTTTCCGATCGCACCAGTTCAGCGTGCTTGATGTTGCGATCCAGCCACAGGCCATAAGCACTCCGACCCGTCACCGCGATTCGCACACCGGTCGCGTCGACGTCTGTGATTGTTTTCAAGACCGAGCCTGGCGGCACCAGATATGTCGCTTCGATTTCGGCATAGGCGGCAGTAAACGCTATCGTCTCGGCCCGCTGCGGCTCCGCACCTATCAGCCCAACATCCCAAACGTTGTTGGCCGCTTGATCCGCAAGTTCGCCTGGCGACTTGTAGGTCACATACTTGATTGGCACGTCCAAGCGCAAAGCGATCTCGCGAGCCATATCGGGTGAGACGCCTTCGGGATCGCCGGTCGGGCTGGTGCCTGTCACCAGGAGGAAGTTCGAAAGGTTGATGCCCGCGCGTAAAACTCCTGTGGGCGCAAGTTCGGAGATGACATCCGGTGACATAAGGGACCGCGCCATGGTGATGAGTGAGAGTGATCCTGGTTTGAATTGTGCGCTCCAGGAAGCGCGACTATTTTTATACTTTACTAATAATACGGGCAGCGGACAGCACCGTAAAGCTGCGGCAAGGCAGCGGCGCCGCCGTTTTTTTCAACCGGCAGTTCGGCCTGAGGGCGCCCTTCGTTCGCCACCCGGCATCTTCAAGTAACGCCATAAGCTATTGAAATCATTGGCGACCCCGGGAGGATTCGAACCTCCGACCTTCAGCTTAGAAGGCTGTTGCTCTATCCCCTGAGCTACGGGGCCGCACCATCACAAGCTTATAATACCTTCGCCGCAAAAAGACGCGGCAAATCGGAAGACCTGGTTCTTTTTTCAGATGTCCGTGAACGCGATACGAGGCGCGTGCGACTTAAATTCGCGATTGCTCGTCAGCCCATCACGCGCGTCAGGCAGTCGATGTCATCGCCTGGCTCGCCACCGCTTGGCTGTTCGGGAAAAGTTGCATCTGGACAGTCGCAAAAAGTTAAGGGTTGACTTGTCGTTTTGGTCACGACCTCGACACGATCCTTGTCTCATGTGTTGTTTGGTGGGTCGGAATTGTGCTGTCCCACCTGGGAGGAGTCCATCGATGTTTCCGCATTTGCGCGCACGCCTCGTGGCAGTGCTTGCAGCCGCGTGTTTTACCCTCTTGTCTGTCACCGCGTACGCTGCGGATAAGCCATTCGAAGACAGCGATCTTGCCGACGGCGCGATTACGCTGGAGGCGCAGATCAAATCGGATGCCGGGACGCCGACCAAGCCGGTGGCGCAAATCCGGCGCGACGCCGATGCTGCCTTTGCCAAGAACGACTTTCGCGCCGGAATGGCGCTTCTCGGCCAGATCGTCGCCGCGGCGCCGAACGACGCGACGACATGGCTGCGCCTGGCGAAAACCATTCTGCAAATCCGGCCGGCGAACGACAACGAGCGCGCGATGCTGCTCGAGCGCGCTTCGACCGCGGCCTACATCGCCTACGAGCGAACCACGAACCGCAACGAGGAGGCGGACAGCCTCTCGCTCCTCGGTACCGTCATGAGCCAGCGGCAATTGTGGCGGCCTGCGCTCGACGCGCTTCGGCTTTCGCTCGAACTGCGCGAGGTCGCCGATGTGCGCGGGCAATACGAGCGGCTGCGTGATGAATACGGCTTCCGGGTGCTCGATTATAGCGTTGACGCCGACACGGCCTCGCCGCGCGCCTGTTTCCAGTTCTCTGAAGATTTGCCGGTTCGCACTGACTTCCAGCCTTTTGTTGCGGTCGCTGGCACCGACAAGCCGGCGCTGTCCGTCGCCGAAAAGCAGCTTTGCGTCGAGGGATTAAAGCACGGCGAAACCTACAGCGTGACGTTGCGGCCTGGCTTGCCGTCGATGGTTCACGAGACGTTATCGAAATCCGCGGATTTCCAGATTTACGTCCGCGATCGCAGTCCGTCTGTGCGCTTTTCGACGACGGCGTATGTGCTGCCGCGCGTAGGCCAGCGCGGCATTCCGGTGATCAGCGTCAACACCCACGCTGTGGAAGTCGAGATCTACCGCATCAGTGATCGCAATCTCATCGACACGATCGAGGGCGCCGGTTACGGGCGCGGCGATTTCCAGGGCGGCCTCGACCGCTACGATATCGAACGGCTGAAAAATTCGCGCGGCGTCCCGGTCTGGAAGGGCGAACTCGCGGTCGCGCAGCAGCCGCTCAACACCGAGGTCACGACGGCGTTTCCCGTCGACCAGGCCATCGGCGACATCAAGCCTGGCGTCTACGTCATGGTCGCGCAGCCGCAGGAAACGGCGAACGTCGACAACAACTTCGATACGCTGGCGACCCAGTGGTTCATCGTCTCCGATCTCGGCGTGACGGCATTCTCCGGCAACGACGGAATTCATGCCTTCGTCAACTCGCTGGCAACGACGGATGCAAAGAGCGGCATTGAGGTGCGGCTCATCTCGCGCGGCAACGAGGTGCTGGCGATGCGCCGCACCGATGCGACCGGTCATGTGCAATTCGAAGCCGGTCTTGCGAACGGCGAGGGGGCTTCCGCTCCGGCGCTGCTCGCTGCGGCCGACGCCCAGGGCGACTTTGCCTTTCTCAGTCTCAAATCGCCGGCTTTCGATCTGACCGACCGCGGCGTTTCGGGCCGCCCTGCAGCCAATGGAACTCGATGCATTCGTGTACGCCGAGCGCGGCGTCTACCGCTCGGGTGAAACAGTTTATCTCACGGCGCTGCTGCGTGATCCGCAGGGCGCTGCTGCGCTCAATGTGCCGCTGACCCTCGTCGTTGAACGTCCGGACGGCGTCGAGTTCAAGCGAACCCTCCTTCAGGACCAAGGATTGGGCGGTCACACTCTCACTCTGCCGATCACTGCCGCAGCGCCGACCGGTACGTGGCACGTCAGCGCCTATACCGATCCTAAGCGGCCGCCGGTCGGCGAGACGACCTTCCTGGTCGAGGATTACGTTCCCGACCGGATCGAGTTCGATCTGACATCGCCGACGGGCAAAATCTCGCAGAAGTCGCCAGCCGAGATCGATCTGGCAGGCCGCTTTCTTTACGGCGCCCCTGCTGCCGGTCTCGATCTTGAAGGCGACATGACGGTTGCCGTCGCAAAAGAGCGTCCCGGATTTGCCGGCTATCAATTCGGTCTCGCCGACGAGGAAATCGATCCCATACGGCAGACTCTTGATGATCTGCCGGCGACTGATGAGGCCGGCAAGGCGAGCTTGACGATCAATCTCGACAAGCCGCCGGCGAGCACCCATCCGCTTGAGGCGCAGATTGCCATCCGCATGGCCGAATCTGGCGGACGGGCGGTCGAACGCAAGATCACGCTTCCCGTCGCGGCAAGCGGCAACATGATCGGAGTCAGGCCGCTATTCTCAGGCCGCTCGCTTGCAGACGGCTCGAACGCCGCATTTGATGTGATCGTCGCCGCGCCCGACGGCACCGCCGTGGCGCAGCGTGGCCTGCACTACGAGCTGTTGCGCATCGACACCCACTACCAATTCTACCGGCGCGACGGCGTTTGGCATTTCGAGCCGGTCCACACCACCTCGCGCATCGCCGATGGCGACATCGACACGACGATCGACAAGGCGGCGCGCATCTCGCTTCCGGTAAATTTCGGCCGCTATCGGCTTGCCGTTTCTTCGCCTCAACCAAATGGTCCGACGACCAGCGTTGAGTTCGATGCCGGCTGGTACGTCGAAGCGAGCGTCGACACGCCGGACATGCTCGAAATCGCACTCGATAAGGGCGAGTATCGGCCGGGCGACACCATGACGGTCGCCGTCACCGCGCGCAGCGCCGGACGCGTTACGCTTAACGTCGTCGGCGACCGGCTGCTCGCGAGCCAGACCGCGGACGTCAAGGAAGGCGTCGCTCAGATCAAAATGCCGGTCGGCCGCGATTGGGGGACCGGCGCCTATATCGTTGCGACGTTGCGCCGTCCGCTCGACGCGCCCGCACAGCGCATGCCCGGCCGTTCAATTGGCGTGCAATGGTTTTCCATCGATCACGCAGCAAAAACGCTGACGGTCGATTTGAAACCGCCGGCATTGATGCGGCCGAATTCGAACTTGCGCATTCCGGTCAAGATCGGCGGGCTCGCCGCCGGCGAAGAGGCGAGGATCGTCGTCGCGGCCGTGGATGTCGGCATCCTCAACCTGACGAACTACAAGCCGCCGTCGCCCGACGATTATTATCTCGGTCAGCGGGCGTTGTCGGCGGAAATCCGTGATCTCTACGGCAACCTGATCGACGGCATGCAGGGCGTCCGCGGCCAAATCCGCAGCGGTGGCGACGAAGGTGCCCAGCTCCAGGGCAGTCCACCCACCGGCCCACCTGTATCGCTCTATTCCGGCATCGTCACCGTCGGCCAGGACGGCAACGCTGAGGTCGCGTTCGATGTGCCTGACTTCTCCGGCTCGCTGCGAGTCATGGCGGTGGCGTGGAGCAAAGACAAGATCGGTCACGCGACGACGGATGTCATCGTGCGCGATCCTGTGGTGTTGACCGCGACACTGCCGCGCTTCCTGCTGCCGAATGATCGCTCGACCATGCATCTCGATCTCGACAATGTCGAAGGGCAGGCGGGCGATTATGCGATTGCGGTGACGACGGCCGATGCTGTGACGGCGGGTGCCGGCGCCAATCAATCAGTCGCGTTGCGCGCCAAACAGCGTGGGTCAGTGACCGTTCCAATCACCGCTACCGCGGCAGGGAGCGGCACTGTGCGGATCAGCGTTACAGGGCCGGGCGGTTTTGCGCTCGATCGCAGCTTTGTGCTGACCGTCAGGCCACCCGCGCAAATCCTCGCAAGGCGTACGGTGAAGTCGATCGCGAAAGGCGAAAGCCTGACGCTGTCGAACGATCTTTTCGCGGATCTCATACCCGGCACCGGAAGCGTCTCGATCTCCGTCGGTTCGTCGACGGCGCTTGATGCCGCAAGCCTGCTTGCGGCGCTCGACCGCTATCCGTTCCGCTGCTCGGAGCAGATCACGAGCCGTGCGATGCCGCTTCTCTACGTGAACAACCTTGCCGCGCAGGCCAATCTGCCAGCTGACAGTGCCAACGATCAGCGCATTCGCGACACGATCGAGCAGCTCCTGGCGCGTCAAGGCGCGAACGGCTCGTTTGGACTGTGGAGCCCCGGCGGCGACGACGTCTGGCTCAACTCCTATGTCACGGACTTCCTCACGCGCGCCCGCGAACGTAAATTCGCCGTGCCGGAGCTCGCGTTCAAGCTCGCGCTTGACCGATTGCACAATGCGATTGCGGTGACGACCGATCCAAGCAAAAACGGCGGCACCGATCTCGCCTATGCGCTTTACGTGCTGGCGCGCAATGGCAAGGCGCCAATCGGCGACCTGCGCTACCTGGCCGACGCCAAGCTCGACAGCTTGTCGACGCCGATTGCCAAAGCTCAGGTCGCGGCGGCATTGGCTTTGGTCGGTGATCGAGCGCGGGCAGAGCGCGTCTACGCGGCGGCTTTGGCCTCACTTGGACCGCGGCCTCAACCTGACTTTGTCAGTCGTGAGGACTATGGCTCGACATTGCGGGACGCGGCCGCTCTGGTGACGCTCGCTGCCGAAGGCAACGCTAGCCGCGCCACCGTAGAGGGGGCCGTGCAGCGGGTCGAGGCATCGCGCGCCTTCCTGCAGCCCACGTCGACTCAAGAGGATGCCTGGCTTTTGATGGCCGCGAGCGCGATGGCGAAAGACGCGAGCAAAGTCTCGCTTGACGTCGGCGGACAATCGATCAGCCGGACACTCTACCGCACGATCCCCGCTGGCGACCTGAATGCACCGCTTCGGATTACCAATACCGGCGACAATGATGCGAAAGCGGTGGTGACGGTCACCGGCGCGCCGTTGACTCCGGAGCCTGCTGCGGAGAAGGGCTTCAAGATCGAACGCCTTACCTACACGCTCGACGGCGATCCGGTGGATCCAACGCAGGTGAAGCAGAACACCCGTCTCGTGGTGGTGCTGAAGATCACCGAGGCACAGCCGCAGTTCGGCCGCGTCATGGTCGCCGATTATTTGCCGGCGGGATTCGAGATCGACAATCCGCATCTCGTCTCTTCCGGCGATACCGGTACGTTGTCTTGGATCACAGACGCGCAGGAGCCGGTCAATTCCGAGTTCCGCGACGACCGCTTCACGGCGGCCTTCGAACGCAAGAGCGGCGATCCGGCCGTGTTCACCGTTGCCTATGTCGTGCGCGCGGTGTCGCCCGGCCAATATGTTCGGCCACAGGCGAGCGTCGAAGACATGTATCGTCCGGACCGCTTCGGCCGGTCCGATACTGGTAGTGTCGAGGTCGTAGCGGGGAAATGAAAACGCTGCGCCTCCTGGTCCTCGCTGCATCGCTGGTGTGCGTTGCGTTGCTGATCGGTGGCGCGTGGTGGATCGCTTCGCTCGGCCCCGCGCCCCTTGGTCATGACCTCGCGCTTTCGACCCCCGTACTCGATCGCAACGGCCGATTGCTGCGCGCCTACGCCACCGGGGAAGGGCGCTGGCGTTTGCCGGCGAAGGTCGCGGACGTCGACCCGCGCTTCTTCGATGTGCTGTTTGCCTATGAAGACAAACGCTTTCGCACCCATCATGGCATCGATCCGCTGGCGTTGGCGCGCGCTGCGTTTCAGCTCGTCAGCACGGGTCACATTCGCTCCGGCGCCTCGACGCTCACCATGCAGGTGGCGCGCCTTCTGGAAGGTCGGCACGGGCGCGACCTTTCCGGAAAGCTCCGGCAGATGGTGCGCGCCATCGAGATCGAGCGCGCATTGACCAAAGACGAGATCCTGTCGCTCTATCTCGAACTCGCACCCTATGGCGGCAACATCGAGGGTATCCGCGCTGCGTCTCTTGCCTATTTCGGCAAGGAACCGAGCAGGCTGACGCTCGGCGAAGCGGCACTGCTGGTTGCCCTTCCGCAATCGCCGGAACTGAGACGGCCTGACCGTTCCGCCGCGGCGGCGCGGGCGGCGCGCGATCGCGTCCTCGATCGGTTTGCCGAGACCGGAATGGTGCCGGCTGATGAGATCGCGTTCGCCAAAACCGAACCGGTGCCAAGGAGCCGTCTGGCGATGCCGATGCTGGCGCCGCTTGCGGCGGATCGGGCGATTACCGAGTTGCCCAACGCCGGCGAAATTCGGCTCACCATCGATGCGACCTTGCAGAAGACCATGGAAGACCTCGCCCGGGAGCGCGCTCGCACACTTGCGGCGGCGTTCGGGCCTGACGTTTCGCTTGCGATTGTCGTTGTCGACAACGCGACCGGCACCGTCGAAGCACGCATTGGCTCGCCAGCGTATTTCGATCAGCGCCATGCCGGCCAAGTGGACATGACCGAGGCGCTGCGCTCGCCGGGCTCAACCTTGAAGCCTTTCATCTACGGTCTGGGCTTCGAAGACGGCTTCATTCACCCGGAGACGTTGATCGAAGATCGTCCCATCCGCTACGGCACCTACGCGCCGAAGAATTTCGACTCGACGTTTCAGGGTACGGTGACGGTTCGTCAGGCGCTGCAACTCTCGCTCAATGTTCCGGCGATCGCAGTCTTGAACCAGGTTGGGCCGAGCCGGTTGTCCGCTCGTCTCGCGCAAGCCGGCGCCGCCCTTGTGCTGCCCGAGGGAGACACTCCGGGACTGGCCGTTGGGCTCGGCGGCGTCGGCATCAGGCTTGGCGATCTGGTGATGCTTTATTCCGGCATCGCGCGATTGGGCACCACGTTGCCACTCGCGGAGCGACTTGGCGCGTCCACGCCGGAGGCGCGCCGGCTGATGGAGCCGTTCGCGGCTTGGTACGTCGCGAACGTCCTGCTCGGCACGCCGCCGCCGGAAAACGGTACGCCGGTTCGGGTCGCTTTCAAGACCGGTACCAGCTACGGCTACCGTGACGCTTGGTCGATCGGCTTCGACGGTAAGCACACCATCGGCGTATGGGTCGGCCGCCCTGATGGCGCGCCGGTGCCGGGTCTGGTTGGCCGCTCGGCGGCGGCTCCGATTCTGTTCGAGGCGTTTGCCCGGGCTGGGACCCCGGCGGTGCTGCCGCGCCCGCCCAAAGGCGTCCTCATGGCGTCGAACGCCAAACTGCCACCACCGCTGCGCCACTTCTTGCCCGAGCGTCTCGCTGGCGCGTCGCGGCCGTCGCTCCATATCCTTTATCCGCCCGACGGCGCCCGGCTCGATCTCTCGGAGACCGATGGCAAGCCAGATCCGGTGCCCCTCAAGGTCACGGGGGCGGCAGCCCCGCTGACCGTGCTCGTCGACGGTAACCCGGTTCAGGCCCGAGAGCCGGGGTCGCTTTTCTTCAAACCCGCAGGTCCCGGCTTTTCGCGCGTCACGGTCATTGACTCGTCGGGGGCGACCGACAGCGTCGTCGTCCGGGTCGACGACCACGCCTCGGCAACGGGCATCATCCGGGCTGCAAGTACCGCTTGCCCGATCTCGCCCTGTGAGAAGCGAGGACATGCGGGCGCGGCACAATAGCGCCCCTAACAGAAGTCTTGTGAACCGCCCACGGGTGTCTGTTGCGCTTCCCCGCCCGAGGGGATTTCTCTATTGTCGGCTGGCATTTAGGGTGTGATCCCGAAATCGCCCATCCTGGGATGTGATCCGGGGTGCACCGGCGCTTTTCGGACAAGATCATGCGCCAGCAACGAGCCAGAGCGCTCGCTCTGAATTGCACGGGGCCGGCAGGACTACGAGAACAGCGGCAGGGGTATGAGCACGACCAGCGGCACCGCGGCGCGGCCTTTTTGGCCGGCAAATGGGCTGGCCTCATTTTTTGATTTTGCCGCGAGCGGGCATGGCCGCGCCGTGGCGATGCTCGTTCTCGCCTCGCTTGTTCTGTTTTTGCCCGGCTTT
Organism: uncultured Alphaproteobacteria bacterium; assembly: GCA_963759705.1. Lineage (GTDB taxonomy): Bacteria > Pseudomonadota > Alphaproteobacteria > Rhizobiales > Xanthobacteraceae > BOG-931. The sequence continues at coordinate 797,906 of CAVXAK010000013.1, read as the reverse complement.
TTTCAAATTCCCCCGGTCGATCGCGATGAAGCCAGGTTCGCGCAAGCCACCAAGCAGATGATCGAGACGGGCGATTACATCGACATCCGTTTCCAGGACGAGGTGCGTTACAAAAAACCGGTCGGCATCTACTGGTTGCAGGCGGCGGCCGTAAGGACCGCTGAGGCGTTTGGCGTTCCCGGCGCCCGCACGACCATTTGGCTTTACCGCATACCGTCGCTGCTGGGTGCGATCGGGGCAGTACTCACGACATACTGGTGCGCGCTTGCTTTCGTGAGCCGTCGCGGCGCGCTGCTGGCGGCCTTGATGATGGCGAGTTCGACGCTACTCGGCGTTGAAGCGCGGCTCGCCAAGACCGACGCCATGCTGCTCTTCACCGTCGTTCCCGCCATGGCCGTGCTGGCGCGCGTTTATCTGGCGCCGCGTGATGATTTAAGCGCGCGACCGGGGTGGGGCATGCTTGCCGTGTTCTGGACCGCGATCGCGGCCGGTATTCTTATCAAGGGGCCGTTGATCTTGATGTTCGTCGGGCTTGCTGCCGCGACGCTCTCGATCTTGGAACGCTCCGGGCGCTGGCTGCTGGCGTTACGCCCGCTGGCCGGGTTCGGTTGGGTCTTTCTCATCGTGTTGCCGTGGTTCATTGCGATCTACCTGCGTGTCGGGAGTACATTTCTGGTCAACTCGGTGGGCGAAGACATGCTGGCGAAGATCGCCAGCGCCAAGGAGACCCACGGCGCGCCGCCGGGGCTCTATTTTGTCCTCTTCTTTGTGACCTTCTTTCCCGCCTCAATGCTGGCGGGACTCGCGACACCTGCCGTGTGGGCGGTGCGCCGAGAACCCGCCGCGCGATTTCTTCTCGCGTGGTTGATCCCATCGTGGATCGTCTTCGAACTCGTCGTGACCAAGTTGCCGCATTACGTGCTGCCGCTCTATCCGGCGATCGCCATTCTCATCGCCGGCGCGGTCGAATTGAAAGTGCTGTCGCGCCGACTATGGCTTGTGCGCGGCCTCATGTGGTGGCTCTTCGTCCCGATCATTATCAGCATCATCGCCGTCATCGGCGCAGTCGTGATCAACCGCGACCTCGCGCTGTTCGCCTGGCCGTTCTTCGCCGGCGCGATCGTATGCGGGCTCTTTGCCTGGCAATTGTATGAGGAAGATGGTGCTGAACGCTCTTTTGTGCGTGCCAGTGCGGCAGCAGCGCTGATGGCTTTCGGTAACTATGCGGTCGTCGTACCGTCGCTCGTGCCGGTATTTCCCAGCGTGACATTCGCCGACGTGTTGCGGCATTCCAGTTGCGAGCATCCGGTCGCCGCGAGTGTTGGATATGAAGAGCCGAGCCTAGTGTTTCTCGCCGGCACTTCTACCCGACTGACGGACGCATCCAGTGCGGCCGATTTCCTGCGTCAAGGCGGATGTCGCTTCGCCTTCGTCGATACGCATCAAGAGCGAGCGTTCGCGCTTCGCGCCGAAGCGGTGGGCCTGCGTTACAAGCGCGAGCCCAAAATCGAGGCCTTCAATTTCAGCAACGGCCAGCAATTCACCGTGGCGGTGTTCCGATCGGAAGGCGCGCCGTGAGCGTGACGCCGGTGCCGTCCGATGGCGTCAAATCGGCACAGCAGGCCGGTTCTCCGCCCGGCGCGTCCAATTATGGCTCATCGCTGCCGAAAGATACGCTGACCAATCTGGCGCAGTGGTTGGTCGCTCTTGTGCGTGCACCGCGAGCACGGACGCCTCAGCCGCCCGCGGTCGCCTATGTCGCAATTGTCGTGCTGCTGTTCGTCATCGTCGCTTGCATGTTTTATTTGGATACCGCAGCGAGCAGTTGGGCGCGACAACTGCCGCGGCCATTCACCGATGCGTTCGAGGAAATCACGAACTTCGGTCTGTCGGGTTGGTTCCTCTTTCCGTTCGGATTCGTTCTCCTCTACCTTGCGGCGGCGCTTTCGCCGGCTTTGCCCCGCGTTACGCAGGGTGTGCGTCTCATTGCTCGCCGCCCGCTTCGGATTCTTGTTCCTGGCGATTGGTGCTCCAGGTCTGTTCGTCACGATCGTCAAGCGCCTGATCGGTCGGGCGCGGCCCTACGTTGGCAGCCATGATGATCCATTTGCTTACATGCCGTTTGTGTGGCGGCCCGAATACGCCAGCATGCCATCCGGTCACGCGACGACGGCCGCCTCGGCGGCCATCGCAATCGGGGCGATCTGGCCACGCGCCCGCGGCGTCATGTGGCTCTATGCGCTCATCATCATGTTCAGTCGCGTGGTCGTGCTCGCCCATCATCCAAGCGACGTGATCGCCGGCGCTCTGGTCGGGGTCATCGGAGCGCTTTTGGTGCGCCGGTGGTTTGCGGCCCGACGTCTGGTGTTTTTGCCGAGCAATTTGCGGGTCTGTCCGGGGCCGTCATTCAGGCGGGTCATGTCCGCTTTGCGTCAGGCCGCGGCTCGGCGCTAGCCGAGGCCGACGCTGATTGAACCCGACCGGGATGCCCTTTAGAAGCTTCGGAAATGTCGCAGAGTAACGGATACGATCCCGCGGTGACTGTGGTCGTGCCGGCAAAAAACGAAGCCGGCAACATTGCGCCGCTTGTCGCCGAAATCGCAACAGCCCTGCAGGGGCGCGCCTTCGAGATCGTCTACGTCAATGACGGCTCAAGCGACGGCACTGAAACGGAGCTGCGCGAGTTGATGGCGCAACGGCCCTGGCTACGGCAGATCCGGCATGCGCTGTCCTGCGGGCAGTCGGCGGCTGTGCGAACCGGCGTCGCGATGGCACGCGCGCCGATCGTCGTCACGCTTGACGGCGACGGCCAGAACGACCCAGCCTTCCTTCCGGCTCTCATCAGCGCGCTCGAAGCGGGCGCGCCACGCCTTGGCCTTGTGGCCGGACAGCGTGTCGGGCGCAAGGCGACGGGCTTCAAGAAACTGCAGTCACGCATCGCCAACGGCGTGCGGGGTGCGATATTGAAAGATGGTACGCGGGATTCGGGATGCGGCCTGAAGGCCTTTCGCCGCGATCTTTTCTTGTCGCTGCCTTATTTCGATGGCCTTCATCGGTTCCTGCCGGCCCTCATGCGGCGTGAAGGATTTGATGTCGGCTATGTTGATGTGGTCGATCGGCCGCGCGGGCACGGCGTGTCGAATTACGGACTTTGGGATCGGCTCTGGGTCGGCATCCTTGACCTTCTTGGCGTGTGGTGGCTCATCCGCCGTCGAAAGCGTGTTCCGCAATATGAGGAGGTGACCCTTGCTCGTTGATCTATCGCGCGCCGTCGGCGCCTACTTGCAAGATGTTTTCGTCTCCAGACTCGATTGGTGGGTGCTGCTGGGCTTTATTGCTCAGGCCCTGTTCACCATGCGCTTTCTGGTGCAATGGATCGCGTCCGAACGCGCCGGGCGCAGTGTGATTCCGCTCGCATTCTGGCTGTTTTCCATCGGCGGTGGCGTGCTGCTTTTCATCTATGCGCTTTACCGCCGAGATCCGGTGTTCATTGCCGGCCAAGGCTTCGGCGTGTTCGTTTATCTGCGCAATCTTTATTTCGTTTTGCACGAGCGAAAGACGGCGGCTTCCGCCGCTTGAGCGTTTGGGGAACCACGGATCAAATCCCGCTTGGGGCTTCGGGTTGCGCTTTAGCTGCCGGTCGCGGCTGCGAGCGCCGCAAAGCCACGCTCAAGATCGCCGAGAAGGTCTTCGACGGCCTCGAGGCCGATGTGGAATCGCACTGTTGGACCGCCTGGCTCCCAGCGCGTGGCGGTGCGGACCGGCGCGCAATCGAACGGAATTGCGAGGCTCTCGTAGCCGCCCCACGAGGCGCCAATACCGAACAGCTCGAGAGTGTCGAGAAAGGCGTAGACGGCCTTCTGCGGTACCGGTTTGAGTACCATGCTGAAGAGGCCGGAAGCGCCGTTGAAATCCCGCTTCCAAAGTGCGTGGCCGGGATGGCTTGGCATCGCCGGATGCAGCATCCGGAGAACCTCCGCCCGCTGCTCCAGCCAGCGCGCTACGGCAAGCCCTGATTTGTAATGGCGATCGAGCCGCACCGCGAGGGTGCGAAATCCGCGCAGACCGAGAAAGACATCGTCCGGACCGACACAGAGCCCGCTCAAGCGGACAGTCTCTCTCAGGCTTGCCAGCTGTGCGCTGTTGGCCGAAACCGTCCCGAGCATCACATCCGAATGGCCGCCGATATATTTTGTGCCGGCTTGGATCGAGAGGTCGACGCCGAAATCGAGCGGCCGGTAATAGAATGGGCTGGCCCAGGTATTGTCCGTGAGCACGATCGCACCCTTGGCGTGAGCGGCCTCGGCGATTGCGGTCACGTCCTGCATTTCAAAGCTCAGCGAACCCGGCGTTTCGAGATAAACGGCGCGTGTGTTCGGCCGAAGTAGCGCGGCAATTTCGGATCCAACGCCGGGATCGTAGTAGGTGGTGGAGACGCCGAGGCGCTGGAGGACTCTATCGCAATAATTTCGAGTCGGGCCATAAGCGCTGTCGGTGACCAGCAAATGATCGCCGGCACGCACGACGGACAAGAGCGCCGTCGAGATTGCCGCGAGCCCCGACGGGAGCAATGCCACGCCGGCGCAATTGGGGCCCTCAAGCTCTTGCACCGCGAGTTCGAGCGCCTCCGTGGTCGGCGTGCCACGCCGTCCGTATTGGTAACGCGCACGATGGGCGACGTAATCCTCGGCGCTCGGATAGAGCACAGTCGAGGCGTGATAGACTGGTGGATTGACGAAGCCGTGGTGGGATTGCGGATCGCGGCCACCTGTGACCACACGCGTCTCGGGCCGGTGCGGCGGCGGAGGTCCGTCAGAACTGCTGTCGTTCATTCCTGTGTCTTTCGTGTGCTATAGGCTGTTAGACCGTTTGCACCATTACCCTGGCCAGGAATGGTCTCGTCAACCCCTTGACCTAGCAGCGCGATCGTTCTCAGATGGCGGCCGGCTGGGACATGCCTCAGGCGTGCCGAATTATTGTACTCTGGCGCGCGATTTCTGCTGAAAGGCTTGATCATGAAACGTGTAGTTACGGCACTTGCCATTGCAATGACGCTTGCGTTCGCCACGCAAACGGCGTGGTCGCAGACTCTGAAGACGGTCAAGGACCGGGGCGAACTGATTTGCGGCGCAAATGGCACCCTGGCCGGCTTCGGCATGCCCGACTCGCAGGGCAATTGGGTAGGGTTCGACGTCGATTTCTGCCGTGCCATTGCGGCCGCGATTTTCAACGATCCGACCAAGGTCAAATTCGTGCCGCTGACAGCGGCAAACCGCTTCACGGCCCTGCAATCGGGCGAAATCGACGTGCTGTCGCGCAACACGACCTGGACTATGTCGCGCGATACTTCGCTCGGTATCGATTTCGCCGCCGTCAATTTCTTTGACGGACAAGGCTTCATGGTCCGCAAGGCCCTGAAAGTGAGCTCGGCGCTGGAATTGAACGATGCGTCGGTTTGTGTGCAGCAAGGCACGACAACGGAGCTCAATCTTGCCGATTATTTCCGGTCCAATCATATGTCCCTGAAGACCGTGACGTTTGCGACGGCGGACGAGGCCATCAAGGCCTATGAGTTGAGCCGCTGCGATGCGTACACGACCGATTCGTCGGGCCTTTACGGCGAGCGTGTGCTGCTTGCCGATCCGACCGCGCATATCGTGCTGCCGGAGATCATCTCCAAAGAGCCGCTTAGTCCAGCGGTGCGGCAAGGCGACGATAATTGGGAAGATATCGTGCGGTGGACTCATTTTGCGATGCTCGATGCCGAGGAACTCGGCGTATCAAAAACCAATGTCGACGAGAAGAAGAAGTCCGACAATCCGGAAATCCGGCGGTTGCTTGGTGCCGAGGGTCAGTTCGGCGAAGCGCTCGGCCTCACCAATGATTGGGCCTATCGCATCATCAAGTTTATCGGCAATTATGGCGAGAGCTTTGAGCGCAACGTCGGTCAAGGCTCGCCTTTGAAAATTTCTCGTGGCCTCAACGCGCTGTGGACGAAGGGTGGGCTGCAATACGGTTTGCCTATTCGCTGAGCCTTTCGTGGTTCGCGCGACGTTGCCGTCACGGGCCGGTCCGTGAGTGAAGTCGACAAGTCAGTGGCCGATCGGCTGGCCAGATCACCGGTAGTTTTGACAGCGCGCCGCACGCGCTGGCTCGGCAATATTGCGTTTCAGGTGGCGCTTGTTGGTTTGGTTGTCGGCATTGCCGGCGCCGCGATCTACAATGCGGCAGAGAACCTTGCCCATGCTCATATCGCCGCGGGATTCGGCTTCTGGGACAACACCGCCGGATTCGACATCAGCCAAACGCTGATCCCCTATTCCGCTAGCACATCGACGTTCGGCCGGGCGTTTTGGGTTGGATTGCTCAATACGCTTCTCGTCTCCGGTCTTGCCATCGTGCTTGCCACCTTGCTTGGCTTTGTCATCGGCATCGCACGGCTCTCGCACAATTGGCTGGTGGCACGATTGGCAGGAGGCTACGTCGAGCTGATCCGCAATATTCCGCTCCTTCTTCAGATTCTGTTCTGGTACAACGCGGTGCTGAAATCGCTGCCGGAATTGCGCGGCAGCATTGCCCTGTCGGGGCGAGCGTTCCTCAACAATCGTGGGCTGTTTCTGCCGCGGCCGGAATTTGGCCCAGGCTTCGGCGCGGTGCTGCTGGCGCTGCTCTTGGGTTTCGCGGCGGCGGCTCTGCTGCGGCTGTGGGCGCGGCGGCGGCAGGAGCGCACCGGCGTTCAACCGCCAATCCTCTGGCCCGCGTTGGGCCTCATTTGCGGCTTGCCTGTCGCAACATTTGTGCTTGCGGGCGATCCCCTGTCTTTCAGCTTTCCGGAAATGGGCCGCTTTAATGTCCGCGGCGGCCTCGAAATTCTGCCCGAATTCGCCGCGCTTCTGATCGCGCTCTCGGTTTATACGGCGGCCTTCATCGCCGAGGTCGTGCGCGCCGGCGTGCTTGCGGTGCCCGCCGGTCAGACAGAGGCCGCCAATGCGCTCGGTTTGCGGTCCGGACTTATGCTGCGCCTGGTCGTCGTGCCCCAGGCGATGCGCGTCATCGTTCCGCCGCTGACGAGCCAGTATCTCAACCTCATCAAGAACTCTTCCCTTGCCGTCGCCATCGGCTATCCCGAGCTCTTTCAAGTTTTTACCGGTTCGGTCTTGAACATCACCGGTCAGGCGGTCGAGGTCGTCGCCATCACTATGGCGGTCTATCTCGCGATCAGCCTGTTCACGTCATTGCTGATGAATTTGTACGGGCGCGCGATCGCCACCGCGGAGCGTTGACGGCCATGGCTACGCCTTCCGACATGCCACTCAACTTTCTCCGCCAAACGCCGGCCGAGAGGTTGCCGCCGCCGCCGGCGCGCGGCGGTGCTGCCGGATGGATCCGTGCCAATCTCCTTTCGTCACCCACGAACATCGCACTTACCCTGATTGGCGTATTGTTCGTTGCTTGGGCATTGCCGCCGCTCATCCGCTTCTTCCTGATCGACGCGGTGTGGTCGGGCAGCGGTCGAGAAGCCTGCGTTGCATCGCCGGCGCAACCTCATCCGGGCGCGTGCTGGGCTTTTGTGCGCGCCTGGCTGTCTTATTTCGTCTACGGTTTCTATCCGGTCGGTGAGCGTTGGCGTGTGGACACGTTCTTTGCCGCATTAGCGTTCGGCATCGGCTGGGTGTTGTGGCTATCGGCACCGCGTCGCGGCATTGGTGCGGTCTATTTCTTCGTCGTTCTGCCGCTTCTTTCATACGTCTTGCTGCACGGTCTCCCGTGGATCGGGCTGGTCGAAGTGTCAACGGCGCTGTGGGGCGGCGTGCTGGTGACGATTGTTGTCTCGACCATCGGCATGGTGTTTTCGCTGCCGCTCGGTATTCTCCTGGCCTTGGGACGGCGCTCCCAAATGCCGGCAGTCCGGATGCTTTCAGTGATGTTCATTGAATTTGTCCGTGGCGTGCCGCTGATTACAGTGCTGTTCATGGCCAGCGTGATGCTGCCTTTGTTCGTTCCCGAACGCTTTGCCCCCGATAAGCTGGTGCGCGCGCTGATTGGCGTTGCGCTGTTTGCGTCTGCCTATATGGCGGAGGTGGTGCGCGGCGGCCTCGTGGCCATCCCGCGCGGTCAATACGAGGCGGCACGGGCATTAGGGCTGACATATTGGCGCATGACAGCCCTGGTCATTCTGCCACAGGCGCTACGGGTGACGTTGCCCAATATCGTCAATACCTACATTGGACTTTTCAAAGACACGACGCTCGTCTTCATCGTCGGGATATTCGATTTCCTTCGAACGATCGAAGCGGCGCGCGGCGATCCGAGATGGGCCAGCCCAACCATCGGCGTCACCGGATATGCGTTTGCAGCGCTGTTCTACTTCGCCTGCTGCTACGCCATGTCGCGCTACGCGCGAAGAGTGGAAGTTCGATTGGCCCGCGCAAGCCGGCGATGAAAGGGACGGAATGGACAAGGGGCCCGCGGATTTAAGCGTGACGATATCTCGGCCCGAAGTGGCTGTGGAAGTCATTGCGCTGAACAAGTGGTACGGCGATTTCCACGTCTTGCGCGACATCAATCTCAAGGTCGTGCGCGGCGAACGCATCGTCATCTGCGGTCCTTCGGGCGGGGGAAAGTCTACGCTGCTGCGCTGCGTCAATCGTCTGGAGGACTGGCAGAGCGGTCGCGTTGTGGTCGACGGCATCGAACTGACCGACGATCCGAAGCAAGTCCTTGCGGTTCGCCGCGACGTCGGCATGGTGTTTCAGCATTTCAATCTGTTTCCGCACCTCACCGTGCTCGAGAATTGCACGCTCGCGCCAATTTGGGTGCGGCATATGCCCAAGCACGACGCCGAAGAGACCGCCATGAACTATCTCGCGCGTGTGAAGATTCCGGAGCAGGCGCACAAATATCCAGCGCGCCTCTCGGGTGGCCAGCAGCAGCGGGTGGCGATCGCGCGCGCATTATGCATGAACCCGAACATCATGCTGTTCGACGAGCCGACATCGGCGCTCGATCCGGAGATGGTCAAGGAAGTGCTCGATACCATGGTGGAACTCGCCAGCGATGGAATAACGATGCTCGTCGTCTCTCATGAGATGGGTTTTGCACGCCAGGTCGCGGACCGCGTGATCTTCATGGATGACGGACAGATCGTGGAAATCAACGAACCAAACGCTTTCTTCAATCATCCGCAACACGAACGCACGCGGCTTTTCCTGCAGCAAATATTGCACTGATCGCGACCGTGGGCGTATGCAGATTTTTTATAAGAAAATGGAAAATGCTAGTAATGCATCGTCAGATACGCTTTCTGGACCAAACAATACATTCTGCGATTGAACATTACCGACTTGTAATCTCATCATGAGGCTTCCTGAAAAAAGTTTAACTTGTTTTATAGCTTGGCCAGCCCTCTACTTCGACAACACATAAATCCGTGGAGGGTTACAATGCTCAAGCCTGTGATAGCCGCGACGGCAATTCTCGCGATCGCCGGCTCATCGTTCGTCTATGCGCAACAGCGTTTCGGCAGCCACCGAGGGTTCGATCGTGACGGTCCGCGCGCGGAGCACCGGCATCAATTGAGCCCGGAGGATCGGGCTGCATTTGCCGACGCTCGCATCGCGGCACTCAAAGCCGGTCTCGAGCTTACGCCCGATCAAGCGAAGAACTGGCCGGCTTTCGAGCAGGCTCTACGCGACATGGTTGCGTTGCGCATGCAGAGTAGGCAAGCGCGCGAAGCCGCCGACCAGCAGCCCACGACGAGTCCGTTCGATCGGATGACGCGGCGCGCCGACACCATGTCCAAGACCGGCGCTGGTCTCAAGCACATCGCCGATGCAGGTGCGCCGCTTTACATGAGCCTGACTGACGCTCAGAAGAGCCGGTTCACGATGCTGGCGCGCATTTTACGACCGCACTACCGCATGCACGCCCGCAATGAGAACAGCGGTGGCTGGCGCCAGGGTTACGGTTACGGCCACGACGGTCGTGGGTTTGGCCCTGACGGTCACCGCATGGGCCCCGACGGTCATGGCTGGCGCCACAATTGGCGGCGGTTCGGAGAAAACGACCAGGGAGCCGGCGGTCGCATGCATCCTTCGATGGGCGTGAACGGGGACGCAGACCAGGACTCGCAGCTCTAAATTCAAAACGATTGCGTTGGCGTTCACTGATTTTCGCCCCCCGCAGCGGACGCCAAAACGGAAGCCGTAGGACATCGTCCTGCGGCTTTCGAATTTTGTTCGTCGGGTTATAGTTTGATTTGGGACAGCGCCGCGTTCCGCGGCGTCACCGCGCGACGGGTCCGTTGGCCTTCTTCCAGGCGTCGATGCCGCCCTGGATATGGCAGGCCGTCTTAAGACCCGCATCTTGGGCCGCCTGCACCGCCATTGCCGAGCGTTCGCCGAAGGCACAGTAGAAAATGAGCCGCTTGCCCGTTGCCGCCGCCAATTCGTGCAGCATGCCGCCGGCATTGATCTGCTCCGGCAACTCCGGATACGGAGCATGCAGCGAGCCTGGAATGATTCCGTGCTTTTCACGCTCGCTTTTTTCGCGCAAATCGATAATCGAGACGTCCGGTCGGCCGTTCAACTTGATCACCTCCGACGCGGTCAGTGCCCAGCCTTTGCGGGCGATTTCCTCCTGGTGCAAGCCGACATGCATGTTGGCCGGCACCGCCACGTCCATCATCTTCGGGTTTGGCAGATTGAGGTTGTTCATCAGATCGATGTATTCGTCGACTGATTTCACTTTGAGGCGAGGGTTAAAAAATTTCTCCTCGCCGATGGTCGAGACGGTGTCGCCCTTGTAGTCGTGCGCGGGGTAGACGAGCGTCTCGTCGGGCAGCTTCATGAGCTTGTTGAAGAGGGAATCGTACTGCGCCCGCGGGTCGCCGTTTTGGAAATCGGTACGACCGGTGCCGCGGATCAGCAATGTATCGCCGGTAAAGACACGGTCGGCCAGCAGGAACGAATAGGAATCGTCGGTGTGGCCGGGCGTATACAGCACGTCGAGGCGTAATCCCTCGATCTCGATGTGATCGCCTTCGGCGACGCGCATGGACACGACGTCGGCATGGGTCTGTTCGCCCATCACCGTGATGCAGTGGGTACGGTCGCGTAGCGCGCCGAGGCCGGTGACGTGATCGGCGTGCAAATGAGTATCCACCGCTTTGACCAGCCTGAGGTCAAGCTCGCGCACGAGCTGCAAGTAGCGATCGACTCGCTCCAAAACCGGATCGATGATCAGCGCCTCGCCGCCGTGGCGACTGGCGATGAGGTAAGTGTAAGTGCTGGACGTGCTGTCGAAGAGCTGACGGAAAATCACGAGCGCCTCCTTGCGAGCATCATAAACCAGACCGCGGCACGACGTGACGAGTTCACTTCTCGTAGATCATCTTGCGGGTCATGCCGCCGTCGACGACAAAATTTGCACCAGTGACGAAACCCGAACGTTGGCCGTCGAGAAGCCAGGCGACGATCTCGGCGATGTCCTGCGGTTTGCCGACGCGGCCCACAGGGTGCTGCTTATGATCCCTGCGCCGTAAAGCGCCATAGTCCTTGGTCTCGATCCAACCTGGACTGACGCAATTGACGCGGACATCGGGGCCGAGACTGATCGCCAGCGCATGGGTGAGGGCGACGATCCCGCCCTTGGTCGCGGAATACGATTTGGTGTTGGGCTCAGACATCGACGCACGAGTTGAGGCAATTGAAACGATGGCACCTTGTGCCTTGCGCAACGGCTTTTCGGTGGCGCGCGCAAAGAGAAACAACGCGGTCAGATTGCTGTCGATGACGTGATGCCATTCGGTCAGGGTGAGTTGCCGCAGCGGCTTGCGGATCATAATACCCGCATTGGAAACGAGCGCATCGAGTTGCCCGAAGCGCTCAAGAAGCGCAGCAACCGCGCGTTCGGCCGTTTCTTCCGCTCCAACATCGCCTTCGTGGAGCAGGACGTTGCGGGTGCCTCGCGGAAAGGATCGGCGAACACCACTCTCGGGCAGGTCGACGACGCAGACGCGCCAGCGCGTTGCGAGCAGATGATGGACGATGGCGCGGCCGATACCTTTCGCTCCGCCGGTGACGAGCGCAACGGGCTGTGCACGTGCCCGCCTCATCCTCTAGCCGCGTTCGATCGGAAGATCGGGGCGTGAGCCCCACTCCGACCACGACCCGTCATAGAGTCCCCTTGGCTCCTTGCCCAGGGATTCCAGGGCCAAGGTGAGGATTGCCGCCGTGACGCCGGAGCCGCAGGACGTGATGATCGGCTTGTCGAGATCGACACCGGCAGCGGCGAAAGCCTTCTGAACGCGATCACGCGAAGCAAGCCGACCATTTTCCAGGACTTGATCATAGGGCACGTTGAAAGAGCGTGGGATGTGACCGGAACGCAAGCCGGGACGCGGCTCCGGGGCCTTGCCACTGAACCGCTCCGCCGAGCGCGCGTCGACGATCTGCGCGCTCTCATCCACAAGCACCATGCGCACGTCGGCGAGCATTGCGACGGCGCCCACATTCATCTGAGCGTTAAATTCGCGCGCCGGCCGCTTGACGTCGCCTGTCTCGATCGGGCGGTCCTCGGCCTTCCACTTCGGCAAGCCGCCATCGAGGATGCGAACGTTCTTGGCCCCAAAAATGCGAAACGTCCACCATACGCGGGCCGCCGAGAAAAGGCCGACACTGTCATAGACAACGATAGTGTCGGTATCGGCGATGCCCAACTCACCGGCGGCTTCACCGAATTGCGTCGGGCCGGGGAGCATATGCGGCAAGTCCGTCGAATGATCGCAGACTGCCTCGATGTCGAAAAAAACCGCACCTGGGATGTGGCCGGCGCGGTACTCGGCCTGGGCGTCGCGTTTTTGGGTCGGCAAGAAATATGAGCCGTCGATGACTGCAACATTGCGATCCCGCAAATGCTCGGCAAGCCAATCGGTCGAAACCAGCCAGCGGCTTGTTGGAAATTGCACGGGAGATTTCTCGCTCTTCAACATGATCGTTCTCGATTTACGAGACAACGCTCGCAAGCTTGTGAAAGTTCACTCGTAAGGAACCCGAATTTCGGATCGGCGTTCGAGCCACGGTGGCACGGGCAGTTTCTTCTGTCGGAGAAAGTCCGGATTGAACAGTTTCGACTGGTAGCGTGTGCCGTAATCGCAGAGCACAGTCACGACGGTGTGGCCGGGGCCGAGGAGTTTTGCGAGGCGCACCGCACCTGCGACGTTGATGCCGGACGAACCGCCGAGGCATAGGCCCTCGTGCTCAAGCAGGTCGAAAATGATCGGCATCGCCTCCTGGTCGGGTATCTGAAACGCGTCGTCGATTGGCGCGGCCTCAAGATTTTTCGTGATGCGGCCTTGACCGATGCCTTCCGTGATCGAGGATCCTTCGGACTTCAGCGTTCCGGTCGTATAGTAGCTGTACAGCGCAGCCCCCATCGGGTCGGCGAGCGCGATGCGGACCGAGCTGCGACGCGACTTGAGTGCAATGGCTACTCCGGCAAGGGTGCCGCCCGTACCGACAGCACAGACGAAGCCGTCAACGGCGCCGTCGGTTTGATTCCAAATTTCGGGTCCCGTTCCCTCGATGTGCGCTTCACGATTGGCGACATTATCAAACTGATTGGCCCAGATGGCTCCGTTCTTTTCGGTTTTCGCCAGTTGTGCGGCGAGCCGCCCGGAAACCTTCACGTAATTGTTCGGGTTGGAATAAGGGACGGCCGGCACCTCGATCAGTTCGGCGCCGCACAGCCGCAACGTGTCCTTCTTTTCCTGGCTTTGCGTTTCCGGAATAACGATCACGGTGCGAAAGCCCATGGCATTGCCGACAAGAGCAAGACCGATTCCGGTGTTTCCGGCTGTGCCCTCGACGATCACGCCGCCCGGCCGCAATTCGCCCTTTTTCACCGCATCTTTGATGATGAATAAGGCCGCGCGGTCCTTGACCGACTGGCCAGGGTTCATGAATTCGGCCTTGCCGAGGATCGTGCACCCGGTCGCCGTCGATACGCCTTCCAGCTTGATTAACGGCGTATTGCCAATGGCCTCGATGATCCCGTTGCGCGTGTGCATCATGGTAAATTCCCGAGCCGCCGACCCTAAATGACCGGGCCCCCGGAAACAAGGCTGGTACTGCGGCTCGGACGCTTTGCGGCAGGCACGCAAGCGCTTCCGGTCGTTGAGGGGCCGGGCGATTTATTGCTCCCGCGGGGGGAATCTCTTTTGGATTTAAGACAGCTTGAAGATTGCGAGGGAAGCGACGGTGCTCCCGTTCACTTCGGTCGGTGAAATACCACGGTTTATCGAAAGACCGTCGAAACCATACGGCGCCGTCTTCGGGGGACGGATGCGCACGTTCATCGATTCTTTCCGGCGCTATCGATAATCAGATGACCACATGATCTCCCTGATCCAAGTGGCCCTCAAGCGGCCAGTCTGGTTTGAGAGTGATGAACCTCGACGTCAATACTCTGTTCCTGGTGACGATCTACGTAGAAGCAATCCTCGGGCTGTTGCTCCTGTTCGCCTGGGTTCAGAACACTTCCATTACGGCCGTGGCGTGGTGGGGATTCGCGCACTTGTTGCGCGCCGCCTCTGTCGTACTCTTCGGCTTATACGGTGCAGTATCCGATCTGATCTCGATCGATCTTGCCAACGCTATCCTGTTTACGGCTTTCGCTTTGACCTGGACCGGTGCGCGGGTGTTCGATCATCGCAAGGTGCGGCCGGTCCTGTTGTTTGGCGGTGCAGCCTTATGGCTTGTCGTTTGCCGCATACCGGCCATCGCCAATTCCTGGGACCTGCGGGTGTTTCTCAGCTCCGGCATCATCACCACTTATACCTGGGCGACGGCATATGAGTTTTGGCGGGGCCGAAGCGAGCCTCTGGTCTCGCGCTGGCCGGCAATCTTCATGCTCTTCGCTCATGGTTCGCTTTATCTGCTGCGCACGCCGATCGGTGGAATTTTGCCCTGGTCGGTATCAAGAAACGAAATGCTCGAAAGCGTCTGGCTGACGGTCCTCAGCTTCGAGGCGCTACTGTTCACGATTGCGATCGCTTTCATTCTGCTTGCTATGGCGAAAGAGCGTACCGAATATCGCCACAGGACGGCTGCCCTTATCGATCCGCTGACCGGCATTGCCAACCGTCGCGCTTTTCTGCAGGACGGCGAAGCTCAGCTTAAGCGGCAATTGACCGATCCGC
Organism: uncultured Alphaproteobacteria bacterium; assembly: GCA_963759705.1. Taxonomy (GTDB): domain Bacteria; phylum Pseudomonadota; class Alphaproteobacteria; order Rhizobiales; family Xanthobacteraceae; genus BOG-931. Next base: position 782,707 of record CAVXAK010000013.1, on the reverse strand, counting down.
GTCCGATGGCGGTCATGTTGCTCGATCTCGATAATTTCAAATCGATCAACGATCGTTTTGGTCATGCGGTTGGTGATCGTGTGCTGCAGCTGTTCGCCGATGTCGGCAGCAACTGCATGCGCCGAATGGATATTTTCGGCCGTCTCGGCGGCGAAGAATTTGCGGCCGTTCTGCTCGATACGACACAGGAACGAGCTTTGACGGTTGCGGAACAGATTCGCACCTCGTTCGCCGACACGACATGCGAAGTCGACGGCAAGTCGGTAGTCGCCACCGTCAGTATTGGCCTGGTCATCAGCAATGACGCCGTTCTGGATCTTTCGGCGCTACTGGCTCAAGCTGACCACGCCCTCTATCGGGCCAAGGACAATGGCCGCAATCGGACGGAAGTTGCGTCGTTAGATCTCATACTTGATCGCGCCGGACGCAGCGCCAGCGACGTCGTCGCCGCGGCCGCCGCAAAAAATGCTGCCAAGGCGGCGGCTAAATCCGCAGCGTGATTCATAGCCGCGTCGTCGCTGAAGACGGCGTTTTGCGATCGTGATCGCGGGAGTCTACTCAAACTCGCTTCTGGGAGCGACAGCGGAACCAGGCTTGGCGTCGCCGAATGCCCAAAGCGAGATGGGACGGCGCCTATCTCGTGCATGTGTCTCGTCGCGCCATTGCGAAGTCCGCTTGGTGCTGTATTAGGTTTCTCGCCGCTCTCTTAACGGCGGCGGGAGGACATGGTGTCAAAAAATCCGACCATGGACCGGCGACATGTTTTGCGCGCCGGCGTCGCGCTTAGCGCTGCGGCGGGACTTCCACGTAGCGGCTATGCGGCGCCGGGGCCTTCGCACGGTGAGGGCACATTGCGGGCACGCACCGCTTTCGTGATCCGCAACGCCTATGTCATGACGATGGACGATGCGGGCGATATTGCCAACGCAGATGTCCACGTTGCCGACGGCGTGATCGTCGCCGTCGGACAGCATGTCAAGGCAACCGGTGCCTCCTCGATCGATGGACGCGGCATGATCGTGCTGCCCGGGCTGGTCGAGACCCACTGGCATATGTGGAACACGCTGCTCCGCAGCATGTCGGGTGACAAGCCGGAATTCGGGTATTTCCGAACGACCGCGATGCTCGGCGCGAAATATTCAGCCGACGATATGTACCAGGGCACGCGGTTGGCCTGCGCCGAGGCCATCAACAACGGCATCACTCACGTCCACGACTGGTGCCATAACATTCGAGGTCCTGGCTATGCCGATGCGGATCTCAAGGCCTTGCGCGAATCGGGTCTGCGCGCGCGCTTCTCCTACGGCGCCGCACAAGGCATGACCAACAATCAGGGCATCGACCTTGCCGACCTGAAGCGACTTCATGACGGCTGGGCGAAAATCTCGCCCGAGGGGTTGATCACGCTCGGGCTGGCGTGGCGAGGGCAGGGCGGAAATAATCCGGCGACTGCCATTCCAGCCGAGATTTACACGGCGGAGATCGAGGCCGCCCGCAAGCTCGGCCTGCCGATCTCCGTGCATGCCAGTGGTTCGCGTCCCGCCGTTGGCCAGATCGACGGCATTGCCAAAGCGGGTCTGCTATCGGGCGACATGCAGATCATTCACGCCAACAAGGCAACTGCAGACGAGATCAAGGCCGTTGCCGACAAGGGCGCAACGATCAGCAGCTCGCCATATACTGAATTGCGTATCGGCTTCGGTTTGCCGCAGATTTCAAATTTCCTCGCGGCCGGAATCCCGGTGGGATTGTCTGTCGACACCGTTGAGTTGTCGGGCAATGCCGACATGTTCGGCATCATGAAGGTGCTGCAAAATGTCGACAATGGCATCGCAGAAAGTGAATTCAAGCTGACCGCGCGCCGCGTGCTGCGCCTCGCGACCATTGAAGGTGCGCAGTCGATGGGCATTGCCGATAAAGTGGGTTCGCTCAAGCCGGGCAAGCGGGCTGACTTGATCATGGTGTCGACGCAAGGGGTCAACCTTGGTGTCTTCGGCGACCCGGCGCATATGATGGTGACCGCAGCTGAGCCGGCGAATGTGGACACCGTTGTGGTCGATGGCCGTATCCTCAAACGCAACGGCAGGCTTACCGCCCTGAATGTGCAGCAGATTGTGAAAGAGGCCGCTGCCGCCAATGTTGCATTGCGCAAGCGTGCGAATTGGGGATGAGACTTATCTAACAACGAGCCCTCTGGCCAAAGCAAGAGCACTCCCGAGAGACGATTGGAGATCTGATGCAACGCAGTAACGATCGTATCCTTACCACACATGTCGGTAGTCTGATCCGCCCGCCGGCGCTGCAGGAATTTCTGCGCGCCAGACAGAGCGGCAAACCCTATGACCAAGCCGCGTATGATGCGTGCTTGAAACAATCCGTTGCGGAAGTTGTGAGCAAGCAAGCCGACGTCGGCATTGACGTGATCAGCGACGGAGAGTTTGGGAAATCGATCAGTTGGTCACAATACGTGCTCGAACGCCTGTCCGGGTTCGAGCGACGGGCGATCAAGCCCGGCGCCAATCCCTTCACGCGCGGGGTCGACCGCGAACAATTTGCCGAATTCTACGCCGAACTCGACGCCCGCGAGGGTGTCGCCACGACAGTGGAAGCGGTCTGTGTCGGCCCGATCAGTTATACCGGCCAAGCCGAGCTCCAGCGCGACATCGACAATTTCAAAGCCGCGCTTGAGGCTGTGAAAATCACGGAGGCATTTCTGCCTGTCGCCGCTCCGGCAAGTGTTATCCCTGATCGCAAGAACGAGTACTATAAGAGCGAAGAGGAACTGATCCGTGCGATCGGCGCCGCTATGCGCACCGAATACCGCATGATCATCGATGCCGGCTTTCTGCTGCAGCTCGACGATGCCCGTGCGGCCGTTACCTATGACCGCATGGTGCCGCCGGCGAGCTTTCAGGATTACCGCAAGTGGCTCGCGCTGCAGGTCGAAGTGCTCAACGAGGCCATCGCGGGCCTACCGTCGGACCGTATCCGTTACCACGTCTGCTGGGGAAGCTGGCCGGGTCCGCACACGACGGACGTTCCACTTAAGGATATCGTCGATTTAATCCTCGGCATGAACGTGGGCGCGCTTGTCATTGAAGGCGCCAACCCGCGCCACGAGCATGAATGGCGGGTGTGGGAAAACGCCAAGCTGACGCAGGGTAAGGTCCTTATACCCGGCGTGATCAGTCACGCGACCAACGTCGTCGAGCATCCCGAACTCGTGGCAGAACGGATCGAACGACTGGCTCGCCTGGTCGGACGCGAGAACGTTATCGCTGGCACCGACTGCGGTTTCGCGCAGGGACCGTTCCACCGGCGGGTGCATCCGAGCATCATGTGGGCAAAGCTTGAATCGCTCGTCGCGGGAGCGCGTCTGGCGAGCGCCAAGCTGTGGCGGTAGCGAACTATTCCGCGGCGACGGCGTGGACCGGCTCGGCTTCCTCGATGGGACCGCGCCTGTCGCCGAATAGCCACGTCTGCAGCCGGTCAAGATAGAGATAAACGACCGGCGTGGTGTACAGCGTCAGCACTTGGCTGAGCGCCAAGCCACCGACCATGGCATAGCCCAGCGGCTGACGCATTTCCGAACCGGCACCGCTGCCGAGGGCGAGCGGGATACCTGCAAGCATTGCCGCGGCAGTCGTCATCAGGATCGGACGGAACCGCAGCAGGCAAGCCTCGCGGATCGCGGCAAGCGGCGGAGCGTGCCGTTCGCGTTCCGCCGCAATGGCGAAGTCGACGAGCATGATGCCGTTCTTCTTGACGATACCGATCAGCAGAATGATGCCGATGATACCGATCACCGAAAGGTCCATGTGGCCGAGGCGCAGCGCGAGCAGCGCGCCGATGCCGGCGGAGGGGAGCGTGGAGAGGATCGTCAGCGGGTGGATGAAGCTCTCATAGAGAACGCCCAAAATGATGTAGACAACGATCAGCGCCGCGCCGATCAGCGCCGGCTCACTCCGGAGCGAGGTTTGGAACGCCTGCGCATTGCCCTGGAACGTTGGGATAAGGGAGGAGGGCATGCCGATCTCGCGCGAAGCCTCGTTCACGGCCTCCACCGCTTGACCCAGCGACACGCCGGGTTTCAGGTTGAAGGTGATCGTCACAGCCGGAAATTGCCCTTGGTGGGAAATCAAAAGCGGCCCGATGCCGTTGCTGTCGATATCGACCAGTGCTGACAGCGGCACAGCACCTCCGGTCAGTGGAGATTTGACGTAGAGGCGATCGAGGGTCGAGAGGTCCTTCTGCAGCTCCGGCAGGATCTCCAAAACCACGAAGTGCGTCTTGAGCTGGGTAAAATACTGCGTGATCTGGCGCTGGCCGAAAGCGTCGTTCAGCGTGTCGTCGATGGCTTGCGGTGAAATGCCGAAACGGGCCGCTTGATCGCGGTTAATGGTGATCTGAAGTTTTGGTGCATTGGCCAAAAGATCGCTGGTGACATCGGCCAGCTGAGGAACGGTGCGCAATTTTTCCAGCAGTTTCTGCGACCACTCGTTCAGCTCATCAATATTCGAATCCTGCAACGTATACTGAAAGCTGCCGCGCGCGATCCGCGCGCCGACATTGATGTCCTGCGTCGGTTGCAGAAAAAGATTCGCACCCTGGACTTTGGCAAGCTGCGGCCGCAGCCGATCGATGATCTGTGAAGACGTCAGCTTGCGCTCGTCGCGCGGCTTAAGGACGATGAAGTAGCGGCCGGTATTCGCGGTTTGCGCACTGCCGGTGCTTCCGGTCTGAGAGCCAAAACCGGCGACATCCGGATCGCGAAGGATGACGGCGCCAAGCTCTCGCATGAGGCGCATCGTCTGTTCGGGCGCCGTTTCTTGCGCCGCCTCCGCGAAGCCGGAAATCATGCCGGTGTCTTGGATTGGAAAGAAGCCTTTAGGAATTTCGATCGCCATGACCACCGTCAGGGCCATGGTGGCGAAGAACACGCCCAGCGTGATCGCCTGGTGTCGCAGCACGATGTCGAGCGTACGCCGGTAGAAACCGGCCATCGCGTTGAAGCCGCTCTCGATCACGCGATAGACGCGGCCGTGCGTCTCAGGTTCGCGCTTCATGAAACGTGAGCACATCATCGGCGCGAGCGTCAGCGACACAATCGCCGAAACCACAATCGAAGACGTGACCGTGAGTGCGAATTCGCGGAAAAGGCGGCCGATGATGCCGCTCATGAGTAGGAGCGGTATGAACACTGCGATCAGCGAGCAGGAAATCGATACGACGGTGAAGCCAATTTCCCGCGAGCCCTTGAGCGCTGCGGAGAAGGGCGGCTCACCGTGCTCGACGTGGCGATAAATATTCTCCACAACGACGATCGCGTCGTCCACGACGAATCCCACGGCGATTGTGAGTGCCATGAGCGACAGATTGTCGAGGCTGAAATTCAGCAGGTACATCGCCGCAAACGATCCGGCGAGCGCCAGCGGAACGGTCACGCTGGGAATAAGTGTGGCCCAGAAGTTTCGCAGGAACAGCAAAATCACCATCACCACGAGGCAGATGGTGAGCACCAGCGTGAATTCGACATCAGCCACGGAAGCGCGGATCGTCGTGGTGCGATCGAGGATGGTCTCGACTTTGACCGATGGCGGTATTCGCGCCGTGAGCCGGGGCAATTCTGCGTGAATCCGGTCGACCGTGTCGATGACGTTGGCGCCGGGCTGCTTGAACACCGCGAGGATGACGCCATCTTTATTGTTCTGATAGCCGGCGACATTGCGGTCCACCTGATCGGCCACTGCTTGTCCAACATCACGCACCCTGATGGGAGCGCCGTTGCGGAAGGCCAGGATCACATCGTTGAATTTGTCGGCATCGATAATCTGGTCGTTGGCGGCGATGGTGAAAGTGATCTTATCGGTATTGATCACGCCCTTGGCCGCATTGGTTGTCGAGCTGACCAGCGTCCCGCGTATCTCTTCGAGCGTCAGTCCGGTCGCAGCGAGTTTGGCTGGATCGACCTGAACGCGAATGGACGGAGTACGGTCGCCGAAGACCGAGACCTGAGCGACGCCGGAGACCTGAGAAATCTGCTGAGCCAGGAAGACATTGGCGTATTCATCGACGTCGATCAGCGGCATGGTGTCGGAATGCACCGAGAGCAGCAGGATCGGTGCGTCGGCCGGATTGACCTTCTTATAGCTCGGCGGCGTCGTCAGCGCCTGCGGCAACGTCTTGGTCGCGACCGTGATCGCCGCCTGCACGTCCTGAGCCGCGGAATTGATATTTCGCTCCAGATTGAATTGAATGACGATCGTCGAAGCACCCTGCGTGCTCTGCGACGTCATTTGGGCGATGCCGGCAATCTGGCCGAACTGTTGCTCGAGAGGTGCGGCGACCGACGTCGCCATGGTTTCGGCGCTCGCTCCTGCCCAGGTCGAAGTGATCTGAATTGTCGGGAAGTCGACCTGCGGCAACGGCGCAACGGGCAGAGAGGGAAAAGAGACGATACCAACGAAGGCCAGCGCCGCCATTAGCAGTGTCGTCGCAATCGGCCGCCGGATAAACGGTTCCGAAATGCTCACGTTGCATCCCCTTGCGTCGCGGCGGTTCGCGGCGGGGTGACGGTGACGGGCGCGTTGGTCTGCAGCTTGTATTGACCATCCGTAACCACGCGCTCGCCGTCGCTGAGACCCGATGTGACGATTGTGGTATCACCCGTCGTCGTGCTGATTTGAATTGGACGCGGCTCGACCGTGTTGTTCTGTTTTACCACCCAGGCAAATAGCCCATGCGGCCCGCGTTGAACCGCAAAGCGTGGGACGACGATGGCATCTCTGCGAGTCTCGAGAAGCAGCCGGGCATTGACGAATTGGCCCGGCCACAATTTCTCATCCTCATTATTGAAGATCGCCTTTAGACGGTAAGTCGCGGTGGCCTGCTCGATCTGGTTATCGACCATCGACAGCGTACCCGTACTCAGAAGCCGGGCGTTGTCGCGATCGTAAGCGGCAACCTCCACGGCGCCGCGCGCCATTGCGTCACGCACGCTATCCAGCGTTTGCGCGGGCAGCGTGAAGAGCACGGCTGACGGCTGAGTTTGCGTCAGGATGGCGATCGCGGTCTGGTCGTTGGCGTGCAAGATATTGCCCGGATCGACCATTCGTACGCCCATGCGTCCGTCATTCGGCGCCACGATATCGGTATAATCGAGCTGGGTTTGGGCTGTTTCGATCGCGGCGGCGTCAGCGTCGATCGCGGCCTTGATCTGATCGACTTTCGCCTGCTGCTGATCGACGTTCTGTTCGGTCTCGAAGTGCTTCTGGACTAGTGACCTGAAGCGCTCCAGGTCCTTGAGCGCGGCGGTCAGTTGGGCCTCGTCTTGCGCCTTCTTGGCTTTGGCCTGATCGAGTGCAGCCCGGTAGAGGCGCGGATCGATCTTGGCCAGCACATCGCCTTTCTTGACGCGCTGACCTTCTTTGAAGAACACGTCCCGAAGTTTGCCGTCGACTTGAGAGTGAATCGCGACAGTGAAAAAGGCCTGAACGGTGCCAAGGCCCGTCAAATAAATCGGCACATCCTGCCGAGACGTGATCGCGACGCTCACCGGGACCGGCGGGCGGGCCGCTCTTGCGGCGCGGGCGGGTTCGGGGCCCTGGGTCTCGTACCAATAGAGCGAGCCAAGAGCCGCGACGGCCGCAAAGCAGGCAACTGCTAAAACGATACGTCGCCTCCTCCGGCCCGTATCGCTACGGCTCGTCTCCACAGACTTCCCTCTCAAACGCGCCGAATGTGTCGCTGCGCGGCGTCTAGTCGCATGTCTTCTTCATACCCTATAGCCTCGGCGAAATCTTTCTGGAAGATGAAAAGAATGTCATCTTTCACATAAACTCCGCGTTTATATTGTATCGGAAAGACGCCCTGGCTCCGGTCTCCGATGGATGTGCCGCAATCCGGAGTTGCGTGTACAAGCCAGCGTCTCGCATCCGGGAAATGCTGCGCTGCAGCAATCGTTCGTCGAAATCGTCGCCAATCGCACCGCGCGGCCGGATGACATTCTTGACCGGCGCCTGGCGGCGGGCCGTCCGAAGTTGGACTTCAAAGGGTTCATACCCACTTGGGGATTTGATAGGCTAGCCGGCGGAGCCCAGGAGGAGATCAATCATGCTCGACGTCAGCAAACGACCCGCGACAGCGCCGTTCGATACTGCGCGGCTCGATCAGCTGATGGACGAGGCCGGAATGGACGTCTTGCTTGCGACTTCGAAACACAACGTCCAGTACCTCATGGGCGGTCACCGCGCGTTCTTTTTCGAATCAATGGACGCAATGGGGCTGAGCCGTTACCTGCCGGTTTTTGTGTATCCGAAAGGTGAACCGCAAAAAGCGGGCTTTTTCGGCCACCGCATGGAGGGTTTCCAGAACGCAGTGAAGCCGTTCTGGGTCTCTGAAATCAATACCAAGAGCTCCGGCTCGGTCGACGTGATGGAAAAGGCCGTGGAATACGTCCGCGGCCTGATGCCGAAGGTGCAACGTATCGGCGTCGAGATGGCGTTCTTGCCGGCTGATTCCGCCGCTGTACTGCGCAAGGCGTTTCCGAACAGCGAACTCAAAGATGCACTCTTCGTGCTCGAGCGGCTTCGCGCCCGTAAGACCGCCGAGGAGCTCGAGAAACTGCGGATCGCCTCCGATCTCGTCATCGATTCGATGCTCGCGGTGATCGGCAGTCATGGCGCCGGCGCGACCAAGGCGGAGCTGAGCGAAGCGCTCCGCCGCGAGGAAACGGCTCGCGGATTGACTTTCGATTATTGTTTGATCGCGGCGGGTTCGAGCCTCAACCGCGCACCGTCGGATCAGCGCTGGGAGAAGGGTGACGTGCTCTCGCTCGATTCCGGCGGCAACTATCATGGCTACATTGGCGATCTTGCGCGGATGGCGGTCGTCGGTGAGCCGGATGCCGAACTTGTGGATCTCTTGGCGGAAGTCGAGGCCATCGAACAAGCCTCGATGAAACCGATCCGGGCCGGCGCCATCGGCAAAGAGATCTATGCAGCAGCCGACAGCGTGTTGCACAAATCAAAGCTGCACAATCACATCCATTTTCTCGCTCACGGCATGGGTTTGGTCAGCCACGAAGCGCCGCGGCTGACGAATTCGGGTCCGGTGCCCTACGATGCCTATGACGCGGACCGGCCGCTGGAGACCGGCATGGTGGTCTCGGTCGAAACGACGTTGCAGCATCCGCGCCGCGGATTCATCAAACTCGAGGATACCGTCGTTGTGACGCCGAACGGATTTGAAGTGTACGGTGACCGCGCTCGCGGCTGGAATCGCGCCGGCCGTTCGGCCTGACTGGGCCGATCAGCGCCGCTGGGCGGTTGTCAGGTCTCGCGCGGAATGTGTCGTGACGCTTCCGCAAGATACCAGGTGGCGATCTGCTCCCGCGTCGGAAACCAGACGTTTGACTGAGCTTTGACGTAATCGATGAATTCACGCAGTGCGGCGATCCGATGCGGCTGGCCGATGACATGCGGATGCAGGCCGACATTCATGATCCGTCCCGTCGTTGCACCTTCGGTGTGAAGCTGATCGAAGCAGAGCTTGAGCATGTCGATGCCGTCGCGGGTCGATAGACCGCCGCGCGCGAACATGTTGAAGTCATTCACGTCATTCGAATACGGCACGCAGACGATCGGGCCGTGGATAGTATCGATCAGATAGGGTTGATCGTCGTTGAGATAGTCGCAATAGGCGATGAGACCGAATTCTTTCAGAAAGGCCGGCGTATGCGGCGTGCCGCGGATCGCCGAAGAGAGCCAAGCCTTGGCCGGTTTGCCGACAACCTGTCGATACACTTCGAGCGTGCGGCTGATGACGGCGCGCTCCTGATCGGGACTGTGCGCGTAATAGGTCAACAAGATCGTTCTGCGCCCAGTTATGCGGCACCAATTCCCAGCCGCGCTCCTTCACGGCGTCGATGATGCGCCGCCGCTCGGTCAGGATCATGCCGTTGCAGGTGCAGGACGGTGCGATCCCCAGGGCATCGAAAACCTCCATGACCCGCCAGAAGCCAACACGCTGACCATACTCGCGCCAGCTCCAATTGGCCGTGTCGAGCACGTCGCCCGGCAGGGCGTGCGGAATGGTCGCCGGTCCGCCCGGAAACATCGGCTCCTTCTGGCCGGGCCGCGATTGCTCCCAGTATTCGATGTTGATCGTAAAGATCAGTGCGACGCGCGCGCCGCCCGGAAACTTGAGTGGCGCGCGGTCCGGCAAGGGCACGAAGGGATAAGATGAAGGCTCTCGCGGCATCATGATTTCCTGACGGGCGCCTTTTGGCGCCGCTCGGCCTGGTCGAGGCGCCAGGAAATGATGCGGCGCGATAGATCCGGTGCGTCGAGGATGGCGATCACGGCGAGAATGATCCCGGTGACAACGTCGTGCACGGGTGGCGGCACACCAATTGCGCTCAAGCCTGAGCGCAGAATGCAGAGCGTGAGAACGCCCGCCGCGATGCCCATTGGGCTACCGCGACCGCCGACGACCGAAACGCCACCGACGATGGCCGCCGCCGCCGCGGGCGCCAGCACGTCGGCGAGTGCGACGGGCGAGGCGGCACCGAGGCTGTAACTGAGTAGAACGCCAGCCAGCGCCGAGGAAGCGCCCGACGCCGCAAATACGCCGATGATGATCCGATCGGTATTGAGCCCGGCAAGCCGGCTGGCACGACGATCGCTTCCGGTCGCGATGACGTCGCGACCGATGTAGGTGTAGGCCATCACCAAAGCGGCGAGCACGAAGACTGCGAGCGCCGCTGCGCTCCGCACCGACAGAAGATGTGCAATCGGCGCGTTGAGCTCCAGGGCGACATTCAAATTGGGATAGCTGATCGTCTTGTTGTCGGTCAGTACATACGTTATGCCCTGGAGCGTCAGCAGGCCGCCGAGTGTGACGCCTACGGAACTCAATCCCAATCGGGTCATAATGAGGCCCTGCAACACGCCACTCACCACGCCCGCACCGACGCCAAAGATGACCCCTAGCCACGGATTCGACGCACCTGTCATCACCGCGATGCAGCCGGCGAGTCCGACGATGCCCGCAACCGACAGATCGAACTCGCGCACCAGCATCGATAGGCCTAAGCCCAGAGCAACCAAGCCGAGCGTGGCGAACAATTGCATCACGCTGAAAATCGTGCCGACGCTGAAGAAATAGCCAGTGCCGCGGTCGATCAGCGCGAGCACGAGGATGGCGCCGATCATGATCGTGTAGGGGCGCGATCTCGGAGCCAGCAGAATTTGCGCCGCATGCCTCATCGTCAGCGTCTTTCACCAAGCGTATGCAGCATGATGACGCCGAGAACGATGATCCCCGTGATGAGATATTGCAGTTGCTGGTTGAAGCCGCGAAGAAGCAAGACGACTTCGATGATGGCGATAACGGTGACGCCAACTAGTGTGCGCACCACCGAACCGGACCCACCCTGAATACCGGTGCCGCCGACAAGCACGGCTGCAATCGCTGTGTAATCGTAGCCGGCGCCGAGTTCCATGTCGCCCGAGCCGTATCGAGCAGCGAGCAATATGCCGGACACCGCGGCGCAGGCTCCAGCGAGGACGTACGCAACGGTGACGGCTGAGGCCGCGTTGATGCCGGCCGCCGTGGCAGCGCGCACGTTGCTTCCAACCATCACCATCACTCGGCCGATCCGCGTCCATGACAGGATCAGTTGCCCGATAATCACCGTCGCAAAGAAGTAGAGCGCTTCGATGGGAATCCCCGCGACGCGGCCCTTGAACATCTGCAGGCCTTCGCCGCTCGGATAGATGCGTTCGCCGCCGGTCGCGAGCGCCGCACCGCCAATCAACAGAGACAGGGCGGCGATGCTGACGAGAATGGGATTGGCGCGGAAATAGCCGACCAACAGTCCCTGTGCGGCACTGATGATGATTCCGAACAGAAGCGCCGCGAGAAACGCGGGCAGGATGCCGGCCGAAAGACTTGCCAGGAACACCAATGCCGACGCCGACACGGTCGCGCCGAGACACAGTGACATGATGTTGCCGGTGAGGGTGATGAAGGTCATACCGACGGCGACGCAGCCGATAAACGAAATCGCGTTTAGCAGGGCGTTGATGCTCAGCGGCGAGGTAAATCCGGGCGTGGCGAGTGCAAATGCTGCGATCCCCGCCACCGCAATCACGCGGATCGCCAGGACGAGTTGCCGCGCCTTGGCCCGGAAAGGAAATCGTGCGCGCAGCGCGGTATCGCTCATGCCGCGGCAACCGGGTGAGTGATGTCGGCCAGGACGCGGTGCACATCGGCTTCACCGCGCCGATAGGTGGCGATCTGGCGGCCGCGATACATGGTCACCACGACGTCGGCCATGCCGAGGACCTCGTCGATCTCCGACGAGGCCATGATCAGGCAATAACCGCGTTCGCAGAACTGCCGTATCAGGCGATAGATTTCCGCCCGCGCGCCCACGTCGACACCGCGCGTCGGCTCGTTCATCAGTAAGACGCCGGGCACACTGCCGCCGATACAACGGCCGAACGCGAGTTTTTGCTGATTGCCGCCGCTCAACTCGTCGGCCAGCGACCGCAGCCGTCCGCGATCGACGCCGACGGCAGTGGCCAACTTCGCGGCAGTCGTACGGAGTCCGTGGCGCGCAAGGCAGCCAAATCGCGTGTGCTCGGCGAGCCTGGTGGCGACCAGATTTTGGCCCACGTTCATGCGCAGAAAAATGCCTTCATGGGCGCGATCTTCCGAGATGAACTGCACATCGGCTGCTTGCGCCTTCGTGACCGAGCGCAGCCGCATGGGCTCCTCCATCACGCTGATTGCGCCGGTCGCGTCGGCTGCAAGGCCGGCGAGCGCCCGCAGCACTTCGATCGCGCCGGAGCCGACCTGGCCGGCGAGACAGCTCACCGTGCCGCGCTCGGCGACCAGATTGAAATCCTGCACGATCGGCGGCACCCGCAGATGGTCCACCCTCAGCATTGGGGTTCCCGGCTTGCTCTCCCAACGCGGGTACATTTCGCCCAGGCTGCGTCCCAGCATCATCTGCATCAGTTGTCCGCGATCGATCTCGGCCGTGCGATTTGTACCGACCAGTTCGCCATTGCGCAGCACCGAGACGGTATCGCAGATGTCGAACACTTCACCGAGCCGATGTGTGATGTAGATGATCGTCTTGCCGTCCGCCTTGAGCGCGCGGAGCGCATGGAAGATTCTCTCGATCTCGACGTCCGACAATGTTGCGGTTGGTTCGTCGAGAATGAAAATGCGAGCGTCGCGGGTGAGCATGCGCGCCAGCTCGACGAGTTGACGCCTCCCGATGCTGAGCGTTGAAACCGGTGTCTCGAGCGCGAGATCGGCCAGCCCCACCGTATTCAACGCGGTCCGCGCGCGGTCGCGAAATTCCTGGCGGCGATGGAACAGCGGCACTTCACGGTTACCGAGCCAGATGTTGTCGAGCACCGATAGCGCAGGTGCGAGGCTGAGCTCCTGCGCTACCAATGCGATGCCGAGCTCCTGCGCATGTTGCGGGCTCAGGATTTCGATCGGTTTGCCGTCAATATAAACGGCGCCGCCGTCCGGCGCATAAACGCCCGTCAGGACTTTGACGAGCGTGCTCTTGCCTGCACCATTCTCGCCGCAGATGGCGCGGACTTCCTGCGCCTCAAGCGACAAGCTGACGTTCTTGAGAACTTCATTCGGGCCGAACCGTTTGGTGATCCCTTCGGCTGCGAGGATGGCCATAGACGCTTAGTACGAGCAGCCCGCGGCGAACTGGTCGACATTATCCTTGGTGATGCCATAGACCGGAACGATCTCGTATTTCTTCAGTTTCTCGCCGTTGAAATAGGCGGCAATCTTTTTCGCCGCAGTTTCCGCCTCTTCGGTCGGAATCTGCGTCGCCGTGCCGTACTGTTCGCCTGATTTGATATGGACGATCCCATCCTTCATGCAGTTGCTGCCAACGACGACGATTCCCTTGTCGGCGACACCAAGCTTGAGTCCCGCCGACTGAACCGCGTTGATGGAACCCGTTGCCTGATTGTCGGCCATAGCGAAGATGCCATCGACGCCGCCGCGGCCGCTGAAGCGAACCAACAGCTCGCCGGTGATCTTCTCGCTCAACGCGGTGTTCCACTTGCCGTCTTCGACGCCGACCAGTTCGTAGCCCGGATGTTTTGCCAACTCGGCTTTGAAAGCCGCCATGCGGCTCTGGACATTGAGTTGCTGAGCGGCGCCGGTCACAGCGACGATTTGCGCCTTGGTCTTGCCCTCGGCCTCCAGACCTTTGACCATGTTCACGCCAGCCTGGCGCCCCAGCTCACTGTGATCGGTGCCGATGTAAGAGGTGAAGAGGTCTTCGTAGTCCTTCTTCAAGGGTGTGACGACCAGCACGACCGGGATGCCGGCAGCCTTGGCGCGCGTCAATGCCGGAATGACCGCCTGGTCGTTGACGTAGACCATGACGATGATGTCGAACTTCTGCGCAATCGCGTCGTCGATCTGCTGAGATTGCACGGCGGCATCGTAGTTCGAGCTGAGGTTCGTCACCTTCATGCCGGCCTGGGTGGCGAACTTGGTGAATGTCGAGGTCCAGGCGCCGATATAAGGATTGGTGTTGGCGGTGCCGAGCAGCATCACCCGTTTTCCTTCCGGGGATGCGCTCGCAACAACGTTGATCGAAAAGCTCGCCAGCAAAAACGCTAGCAGACCCATTACCAAGCGCATGGCTCTCTCCTGTCGCAAGCGCCGCACGGCAAAATGTTAACGTCAATCTGACGACGATGCCAGAAGGCGTTGTTACGCACCATCATCAGGCGGCCTTGCCGAAATGCATTTCGGCGAGCCAGCGGGCAGTGCCGGTAAGGCGCTCATCTTCTTGCCAGCGGCCAAGCAGTTGCACGCCGAGCGGAGCCTGGTCGACCGCCAACAACGGCAGATTGATCGCCGGCGCGCCCAGAATCGATGAGCCTTCGTTGAATATGGCGCTGCCCTGGTCCATGCCGATCGGTCCCGGTCCGGGGGAAGACAGCGTAATGAATGCGTCGCTGCGCCGCGCCAGCTCATCGTGCATCAATCGGAAATTCTCGCGTTCGACGAGCGCGGCGCGGTAGGTGTCCTGGGTGATGTGCATCCCCTCTTCGATGCCTTTGAGCAGGCGCGGCGGCAGCTTGTCTCGATAGCGCTCGCGGTATTGCAGCAGGGGCCAGTGCATTTCGTAGCGATAGAGGTTGGTCCAAAGCTGCGGCGTGCGCGCGTGGGCGGTCTCGTAGATTTCGATTGCCGGATCGTCTCGGCGCGTGACTACTTCGACGCCTGCGGCGATTAGGCGCGAGAGAAAACTCTCGAATGCCGCCTTGGCCGCCGGCTCGGCGGCTGGCCAGCCCGCGGTGTCGAGGCGAATGAGGCGTGCTGGCTTGCGCGGGACCGGAGCGGCGAGGGCGCCATAGAGTCCCGGATGCGACGGATCGCCACCGGCCTCGCTGGCGATGAAGCGTGCGGTGGTCCACATGTCGGACAGCGTTCCGGCAAACACACCGAGATGGTCCATGCTGTAGGCGGTCGAAAACGCACCCTGCCGATTGATCGCGCCGAAGGTCGGCTTCAGCGCATAGGCGCCGCAAAAGCTCGCCGGCCGGATGGTTGAGCCGCGCGCATGGGTGCCGAGCGCGGCGGGCAGCATGCGTGCAGCAACCGCGGCCGCGGTGCCGCTCGACGAGCCGCCCGGCGTGCGCCGGGTGTCGAACGGGTTGCGGGTCCGCGCCGGATCGCCGCCTCCCAGGCACACCGTAACGGTCTTGCCGACGAGCACCGCGCCGCCGTTGCGCAGCGCCCGCACACAGGCCGCATCCGTCATCGGTTGGTTGGCGCGGAAAAGCTCGCTGCCGAATTCCGTTGGCATGTCGTAGGTTTCGATCAAGTCTTTGATGCCGACCGGCATGCCGTCGACCGGGCTCAGCGGCTTGCCCGATTTGTAGCGCGCCCCCGCCTCATCAGCGGCTTTGCGTGCGGCATTGAGATTGAGGAAGGCGAAGGCCATTACCGCCGGTTCGAGCGCCTCGATGCGCTCGATGCAGCGCTCGAGATAGGCGCGCGGCGTGTCGGTGCTGTCGCTGAATCTCGCCACGGCATCATGGAAACTCAGCATGCGGTGTGCTGCCGGGTCATAGGCGCCCGCGGGCGATTGCTTGTCGATGTTCAACATCGCTTTAATTCCGGTTGGCTGTGGGATTTCGCGACACGCGCTCGTCGAATCCGAACAGAGCGCATCGATAACCTTCAGGAAATGTGGGTGTGGTGATTCTTCAGATACCACTCGGCGATTTCCTCCCGGGTCGCGAACCAGACGTCGTCGAACTGTTTCACGTAGGCGAGGAAATCATGCAGTGCGCGAATACGAAACGCCTGGCCGATCACGTGTGGATGCACGCCGATATTCATGAAACGGCCGCTGACGGCGCTTTCGCGGTAGAGCCAATCGAATTGCTCCTTGAACACCTTGAACGCGCCATCGACGTCCTGGCCTTGCCGCATGAAGACGGTGAAGTCGTTGACCTCTGAGGTGTAGGGGATCGACACGATCTGTTTGCCGGAACGGGTCTCGATCAGATACGGCTGATCGTCGTTGAGCAGATCGGTCGTGAAGATCAGCCCTTCGTCGGCGATGATGTCGACCGTGTTCAGCGTGCAGCGCAGCGAGCTCGAGAGCCAGCCCTTTGCCGGCTTGCCGCAAACCTCCTTGTAGATGCGCAATGTCTCGCGGATGACCTCGCGCTCCTTGGTCTCGTCGAATGCGTATTCGGCAAGAAGATCGGTCTGTACGTAATTGTGCGCGACGATCTCCCAGCCGCGCTTGAGGGCCGCGTCGATCACGGCCCGCCGCTCCAATCCCATCTTGGCGTTCATCGTGCACGTCGACGGCACGCCGAATTGGTCGAAGATGTCGAACATGCGCCAGACGCCGACGCGCTGGCCGTACTCACGCCATGTCCAATTCGGATTGTCATAGACGTTGCCCGGCAGATCACCGCCGACAATTCCCGGCCCGCCCGGATAGAACGGCTTTGGCGTGTCCTTGGTGACGTCCCAATATTCGAGATTGGTCGTGATCATGACGGCGAGCCGTTTCCCATTCGGCCATTTGAGAGGTTTGCGCTGGGAAATCGGTATGAACGGATATTTCATGGAGCAGTATTCCTGGTGCGACACAAAGCATATCAAGCCGGCGATGCGCCGTCTCGCGTGCCGCGAAGTTTGAGACCGCTGGGTCGGCCAGCGCCAGTCCCTCCTGACGGATCCCTGCCGATTCGATATTGTGCGGTGCGGTTTCGGTTCATGGGGCGAAAATGCCATTCGATCAATGGACGAGGCGCGACGTTGCGTCCCTTTTCGGCAGTATCGCAATCGCGTGGCGGCGTTTCGCATAGGCTTGTGCGACTTACGCTGGGTCGAAGGCAGAAATATTCAGATCGAGTGCCAGTGAGGAGTTGTCTGGGTGTCTATCGTGTTTCGACCAGCCCGTGCCGAAGAATTGTACAGAGCCGAAGAACTCGTCGTTGCCAGTATTAATGACCTCACGGAACGTCACGGCTTTGGGACGATGGCAACTTTGCGCCCTCCTGATTTTCAATTGTTCTCCCTGAGGGATGATCCCGACGGTCTATGGGTGGCCGAAGCCGATGGAGCCATTCTCGGCTTCGCTTTCAGTTGGGTGTGTGACGACCTGTGGTTTCTCGCGGAATTGTTCGTTGCCCCGGGCCATCAGGGCCGTGGAATTGGCAACAAACTTCTGGCGCGAACATTTGAACACGCGAAAAAGGCAGGCGCCACCACCAAAGCCCTCATCACCTTCACCTTCAACATCGTCTCGCAGGGGCTGTACATCCGCCACGGGCTCTTTCCACGGCTTCCGATCTATTTTTTTAACGCCGAGCGCGACGCGGTGATGAAAGGTCTTCAAGGCGAGCCACTACGCTGCTCGAACATTGAAGCCACGGCGGCCCATCTGAGCAGTCTTGCGCGGATTGATGCAGGCGCCTTGGGTATATCCCGCGAGAAGCATCACAGGTATCTGCTCAACGACAGCACGATGAAAGGCTATTTCTTCCATGAAGGGGGCGATTGCATCGGCTACGCTTACATTTCTGCCAACGGTCATGTTGGCCCACTCGCGGTGGCGAAGCGAGATGCGATGGGCGACGCATTCAAGACTGCACTGAACCTGGCCGCAGGGAGCGGCGCCTCCGAGGTCTCGGCGTTTCTCCCGGGCGCCAGCGGCATAGCGCTCAGCATTGCCGCCGAGCACGGCATGCGCATCACATTCCCAATGGTACTGGTCTCAACACATGATTTTGGCGATTGGACCAGATATCTCCCACGTAATCCGGGCTTCATGTGATCACGGTTCATTTTTTTTCAAAATAACCCAAAGCCGACGTCAAGATTTCGGCAAACTGCCTACAGGCAATCAATCCTGGCTTGGTGCCGATTAGTAACGCCGCATTAGATGCGAAATCTTGCCACCTGGTGTGGCCACAGGATAATTTAGTGAATTTTTCGGTAGAGCAAAATCCGGCTAACTACTTGGTTTTGTTGGCTCCCCGGGCCTCTGTCGAACTTACATCCCGCAGTGTCCGGCAACGTCCGAAATAGCCTGCAAGATATTTCATATTGACGGCCATTTCTGTGCAGTACTGTCCGTTGCCGTCCAGTGTAATCCGCTCTATCCTTGTGGGATACATTGTGGGAAGAATCATGGCCAAAACCGTCGGGAAGCTCACAGCGTTGAAGGTTGGCCGCAATTTACCAGCAGGCATGTATCCTGACGGGGCAGGGCTCTACCTCCACGTTTCAGCATCCGGCGCCAAGTCTTGGATTTATCGCTATTCGTTGCGGGGCAAAGCCCGAGAAATGGGTATCGGTGCGCTGTCGGCGGTGAGCCTAGCCGATGCACGGATCAAGGCTGCAGCGCACCGCGCGCTCCGCCAAGAGGGCATAGACCCTATTGAAGCGCGAAAGGCCGATCGCGCGCAGGCCGCACTTGAGGACGCCAAGGCAATCACCTTTAAGGAAGCGGCGCAGCGGTACATCGCCTCGCACCGGACCGGTTGGAAAGCCGCCAAGCACGCCGGCTTGTGGGAAAACACGCTGGCGACCTATGCAGAACCGGTAATCGGCAAAGTCTCGGTGCAGGCGATCGACACCGGGCTTGTCCTGAAGGTTTTAGAGCCGATATGGGCAACGAAGCCCGAGACGGCGAGCCGCGTCCGCGGCCGGATTGAGGTAATCCTCGATTGGGCCAAGTCCCGGGGACTTCGGCAGGGTGAAAATCCGGCCCGTTGGCGCGGGCACCTTCAATTTCAGTTGCCGGCGCGATCTAAGGTGCGGCGGGTCAAGCACCACGCGGCTCTGCCCTTTGCCGAGCTTCCCGACTTCATGGCGCAGTTGCGTGAGCAAGAGGGCATTGGCGCTCGGGCGCTCGAATTCACGATCCTCACGGCCGCCCGGACGGGTGAGATAATCGGCGCCACACGGGACGAGGCCAATGCCGCGGAAAAGCTATGGACCGTATCCGCGGAGCGGATGAAGGCCGGCAAGGAACATCGGGTTCCGTTATCGGCTCGCGCGCTCTCAATCCTACGCGACGCCACGGCCCTACAGACGGGCGACGACGCGTTTATTTTCCCCGGTGGCAAGCGCGGTAAGCCACTGTCAAACATGGCGATGGACGCCGTACTCAGGCGCATGGGATACAAAGAGGGCCGCGCGACTGTTCACGGCTTCCGATCCACGTTCCGCGATTGGGCGGCAGAGCGCACCAATTACCCGAACGAGGTTGTTGAAATGGCGCTTGCTCACGCCGTAAGCGACAAGGTTGAGGCCGCGTACCGCCGCGGTGATCTATTTGAGAAGCGGCGCCGACTGATGGCCGAATGGGCAACGTACTGCAACACGCCCAAGGCCGCCGCGCGCGGCACCGTCGTTCCGATGCGCGGCCAATCAGCGTAAACCCGAGCGGTGACCTTTCCACGCGGCGACCTGGTCGCTGAGCCCCTCGATTTCTCCACGGTAACCGCGCTGGAAATACCGCCGCGGGCTGGCAGCGGGCAGGCTGCGCGCCCGACACACCAAGCCCGAAACTGGTCAAAGCCCCTGCGGTAGGCGCGCCGAGTGGCGACGGCATTCTCGGCTTCGGCGTAGCTTGCCGTGGCGGCGATCTCCGCGGCGGGCAGCACTGCCGCGTGATCGTCCGAGCCGCGAACGTGCGCCCCGCGCTAGGATTTTGCGTCGCGATCGGGTTGAAGCTCTGGCCATTTTGACTTCCGAGAACACAGTCAAAAATTGGGTCGAGCAAGGGAGGCCCGCCCATAAGGCCACTTACAACTGTGGATCGTGGCGGCTACGATTACGAAACAGCGGCAACAGGCATGCCGAAAAGTGCAACCAATGGCAGCGCTCGTCTCATCCGCAGGCGATATTGTTTTGCTCCGGCACCCGGCCGCTCGGAACCAATCATTACTCGAAATGGCCACCACTCGGGCTCGGTCGGTGTCACCGCGAGCGCGCGGTGCGGCAGTGTGTTTAATGAGGAAGCTAGGGAATGCCTAACTTAGTGACTGACCCCATTTTCACAGCAGATACCCCTGCGGGGGCCAAAGAGTTCGGGCTTTTTGAGCTGCTGGCGTCTGCTGTGCGCGGCGAGCTTGCCGATCTGCCGAGAATGGCCGCTCATCAGCGTGCATCGCTGGTTACTGCGCTTGCGATCCTCATGCACGTACTGTCCCGGTACGCCAAAGTTGAACGGAAGGATGCGTCCAGTTGGGCCGATGCTTGGCATGTCTTGATCGGCCGTGAAGCACTTCGGATCACGGCACCTCATGATGAGGTGGCTTTTCTGCAACCACCAACCATTGAGCCGAAATCACAACAATCGATTGAGGCGGCTGACCTCCTACTTCCCAATGTCGAACATGAAGTGAAGCGGTCTTGGGTGACCAAACATGCAGAAACTGCAATCTTTGCGCTGATCGGAAGCCTGTCGCGGCCAAACGTTAAGGATCACCGCACTTCGACCAGGACGGGACTTTGCGCTGTGCTTCCAAGTGTTGATGGAACACTGGCAT
This sequence comes from uncultured Alphaproteobacteria bacterium, assembly GCA_963759705.1. GTDB lineage: Bacteria > Pseudomonadota > Alphaproteobacteria > Rhizobiales > Xanthobacteraceae > BOG-931. The sequence goes on along the minus strand of CAVXAK010000013.1, from coordinate 761,612 downwards.
CAGAGGTTTGCTGCCTGCTATCGGCATATGATGCACTCAAATTACCAGCGGGTCGTTCGGCCAAAGCGCGCGACCATCTTGTCTGGTTGAAGCCCTATCGGCCCAAGAAGGATGCCTCAATATCGTTCGCAGACTTACCGCGTCCATTTCTTGATGTTGGACGAGCGCAGCGACTGGTCCGGCGTGACGGTGGTACGTGGGAAATCTGGGCCTGTGCCAATAATACTATTCGTGTGTCGGGGACCGACCCTTGGCTAGATGATCCGCACACGCCAAAAGTTACCGAGCAAGATGGAACCAAACGGTACAAACTCGCGGCCAAGCTATTCGATCATCGATTTCAGCATCATGTATTGTTCGGAGAGCTTGGCAAGAACTATTCCATCGAGAGGCCACGCATTCTTGATTTAGTTGAATATCGCTTTGCCCGCCTCTGCGCTCTTGGGTCCGAGCAAGGTAAGACCAAGGGCTACCGTGAGGCGTTATTTCTAGCAAAGCGTTCCCCTGGCCTCTTCCATTTTGATCCTCCGACGAAAGAAGATCGCCCCACTCGTCTTTCAGAGGCTGCGCTGGCGACCATCAATAACGGCGGAACAATTCTCTATTCGGCCCTTGCAGCGCTTTATCCTGATACGGACGACCTCAGCGGTATCGACAAAAACCGTATCCGCGACGAGCAGCAGTCCTATTATGACGCTGTTGGACATGTGTCGGTTCAACTGGTGTTCGATCTTCTCAACGACAGTGACGATCCCTCAGAGGAGCAACGTCGTTTTGACGTTCTAATTGCGCGAGAAATACGAAACGCATTCAGCCTCGCTTCGACTGCACTCTCACGGCCCCTTCATGCCGCACGCGCGGAACAGCGGCTCGAAACGGGCATCCATTTCCGACTTAAAGGTGACGCCATGTCGAACGAGTTCAATCCACCACCCATTGCACGGCAAGCGTTTGCGATCCTTCGTGAGCTTTCGGAACACGCTACACCGGATGATCGCGCCCGGCTCAGAACGATGTTTTTACCGCAGCCGCCATTGTCCTTCTGGAAAATGATGGCCGCCGTGCCGCGCGAACAAACTGATGACGACCGTTGCGTTGCGATATGGAAGGTCATCCTGCGCGCGTTAGGCGAGATTTATCAATCTGGCAAACCGCTCGGACAGATATTGGCAACGGACGAGTTCCCGGAAGCTCGCATGGATCGGCTGCTCACTGCCTCAGGTGCATCGCTACCAGGATTGATCGACGAAGCGCTGCGCTGGCTCGTTAGCCATCGGGTCGAGACTGCCGATCTGTCGATCTTGGTTACGTTGGGTGTAGCCGATGCTTTGGGCGATGTCGAAGGGCGCGATTGGGCGCGCAAGAAAATCGCCCTCGATTTCGTTCGGTCTACGAAACCAACAGAGCATGGTGGTAAGTCATCGAAAACCGCACCGCATATGCAGGGGGCGTCGTGATGTTTGTTCAAATTCATACGCTGCGTGATTATTCGACTGCTCTGCCCAATCGCGGCCAGGATGGCCTCGCCAAACGTACAATTTACGGGGGTATCGAGCGGCAGCGGATATCTTCTCAGAGCTTCAAGGCGGCGCTGCGCGATAATCTCACGCTGGTCCGGACCGATAAAAAAGAGCAATTACTAGCGACACCATAAAGGACCTGGCTGAACGCCTCGGCCTAAGCATGAGCGTGCGTTCCGCCCTGATCGGAGATCGAAAACTCTTTCCAGCACTGACATCGCGCGGCTTTAATGAGGACAACGCCAAAGAGTGGTCTGCGGCGGTCATGGGCTTATGGCGGGCAGAAGGTGCGAAAGTTGAAAGCGATACACCACTTGTGGTCGGCGAGAAGGAAATCGCGGCTTTTGCGGATGCGTGTCACGCGCTAGTTAAGGAAAAGAAGAAGCCCGCTGACCTACGCAAATTAATCGAGAGTTCCCGCGAGTTGAGCAAGGCTTCCTCTAAAGCTCAAGACGCAATCAAGAGTATGCGCGCTGTGCAAAGCAATGCAGGCATCGATGGCGCGTTGTTTGGCCGCTTTGCGACTGGCATCGCGGTGAACAATGTCGATAGCTCGGTGCATGTCGCTCATCTGGTCACGGTGCACCCGTTGTTCAGCGTGACGGATTTCTTCTCCGTGCAAGACCAGTTAAAGACTGGCGAGGGGGAAGATCGCGGTGGCAGTCACATCGACACGGCGGAGCTAACAAGCGGCTTGTTCTACGGTTATGTCGTGATCGATACCGGCCAACTCGACACCAATTTTAGCGAATTGAGCGCACGACAGCGCGCGGACATCGTGGGTTGGCTGGTGCGGGCAGTCGCACAAGTTGAGCCAGCCGCAAAGCTCGGTTCTACGGCTCCCTATTCTGGCCTGCGGGAACTCATCGTCGAGATTGGGCGTCGTCAGCCACGCTCATTAATCGGCGCATTCGAGCGACCGGTGGAAGCCACGCACGAGCGCACGCTGTCGGAAGAAGCCCGACATCGTCTCCATGCGCACGCCTCTGAACTGGATACCCTGATGGGTGCGCCGGAATATCGCTCTGACCTCAGACAGCACGTCGGGGGACAAGCTCCCGCCGTTGAGGTGATCAGCGACGAGGTCGCGGCGAAGCTAATCGCATTGGCGGCATGACATGAGCTTTCTGACTATCCGCCTTTCAGCGCCGCTGATGGCGCTACAGGGGCCACGCATCGATGGCGAACCCCAATCGCTGCCGATACCGACACGTTCCCTGTTGACTGGCATGTTTGGTTCATCACTTGGATATGGTCGCGGCGATTACGAGAAACTGCAAGCATTGCAGGATAATATCCGTGTCGCTGTTGTAGTGCATCGCAATGGGTTTGAGATCAACGACTACCAGATCGCAGACCTCGGCAAATCTTATATGCGAGGTCCGATGTGGTCGAGCGGAACAAGCGTTGTCGAGCGCGAAGGTTCGCGGACCGAAGGGCTTCGTCAGCAGGAGCGTCCCTATCGCGCCGACGCGGATATGACAGCCGTTGTCGAATTGCAGGCTGGTAGTTTAGTTACGGCTGAACAGATCCTCGCGGCTCTTGATCAGCCGGCTCGCCCGTTGTTTATTGGCCGCACTTCTTGTCCGCCAGCATCGAGACTCGCCGGACGTGTTGTTGAAGCCCCCTCACTAGAAGCAGCGACGCTCGCGGTTGCGCTAGATAATCCCGGCGAAATCTATCTTCCGGCGGAGGCTGCAACGCCTTCATGGGGCGACTTGCCACTATCAATTCCCGGACGACGTGATTGGGCGAGCTACCGCCATGCGGGCACGGACCTCTACGTCATCAGACAGCGGCCGCCTTCGTCTTCGGCTCCAGCGTGAGAGCACGATCATGTTTCTCACGCAGGTATCCATTGACGTTGTGAACGCGGTCCGCCATCTCAAGCTGTTTCTGCAACCATCGGCACTGGATGACGAGAGCTTAATCCTCAAGACCATCCTGTGGGAGGGATTTTCTGGCGGTGCAATTCGTCCGTGGTGCATTCATGCCCGACGAGGGCCGAAGATGATTATTCTCGGCTATAGCCAACACGATGCGGCTGAACTCAACAAGCGGCGCGCCTTGGCTTTGCCTTCGGTCCAAGAGGCGATTGGTGAGGCCATTGCCGTTCCAGTGCCGTCGCTCTCGCCGGGCGACCGTTACCGCTTCACCATCCGTCTGGTTCCCACTATCCGCGTCACCAAGGCAGAAGGCCGCCGGTACGGCGAGCGCGACGCATTTTTGGTCAAGGCGGATGCAGTTGGGAAGGATGCTGGCCTCAAGCGCGATCTGGTTTATCGCGAATACTTGTCTGAGCGTCTGGCGGGGGCGACGGTCGATGATGGCCGCCTCGTGCAGTTTCGCTTGCAGAAGTTCATGCGGCCCAAGAAGGACGGTTCGGTCTCAGGCAAAACTATGCCGGAAGCTGTGTTCGAAGGTCACCTGCTGGTTGACGATCCGGTCAAGCTCTATGAGGCCATCGGCACAGGCATTGGTCGGCAGCGCGGCTACGGCTGTGGAATGCTGAGGCTTCAACCGGTTTAGGCGGCGATTTTTCGGTGGAAAACTCTCGCAAGGAGACGATGCGCAATATCAGATAGTTGCGAACAAGAATCTCTCCCCCGCACGCGGGGGTGATCCGTCGATCAAGTTGACGACGGACGATGATGTGATGTCTCTCCCCCGCACGCGGGGGTGATCCGGTCGCCAACCTGATCGAGGACATGCTGAACCCGTCTCTCCCCCGCACGCGGGGGTGATCCGGTGTCGTCGATCGAAAAGATGCGCGCCCAGAGGTCTCTCTCCCGCACGCGGGGGTGATCCGTCATCCATCATGAAACGAACAGTGACGGTGCCGTCTTTCCCCCGCACGCGGGGGTGATCCTGAGACCGACACCGAGAGCCAGACGGGGAACGAGTCTCTCCCCCGCACGCGGGGGTGATCCGTACTGGGACGCTCTTCGTTGCGACGAGCTCCCGTCTCTCCCCCGCACGCGGGGGTGATCCGATGGTTCTCGGCTACGGCGCGCCTGTCCTGGCGTCTCTCCCCCGCACGCGGGGGTGATCCGATGTAAGTCGCGTAGACCGTGACGCCGGTGGCGTCTCTCCCCCGCACGCGGGGGTGATCCGATCAGCAAGCGACCATTCAAGGAGCGTGTGGAGTCTCTCCCCCGCACGCGGGGGTGATCCGTCCCTTCCCTAATCGATGTACAACCAGCACAGGTCTCTCCCCCGCACGCGGGGTGATCCGCATATCGATGCTGAGCTTGAGCGCCGTGGCGCGTCTCTCCCCCGCACGCGGGGGTGATCCGGGCTACGTCATGACCGACAACTACTGGCGCGAAGTCTCTCCCCCGCACGCGGGGGTGATCCGAACGCCCTACAGCGATTTTGGGAGTTCGTCCTGTCTCCCCCCGTGCGCGGGGGTGATCCGGCGGTCTACAACACCAGTCAGGAAATTGCGACGTCTCTTCCCCGCACGCGGGGGTGATCCGAAGTCGAGGACGATATGACCCTCCGGCAGACCGTCTTTCTCCCGCACGCGGGGGTGATCCGAACTCCGAACCATATTCGGGCAGATTGTTCGCGTCTCTCCCCCGTGCGCGGGGGTGATCCTATAAAGCCCGCCGATATGTCGGGTATGCTGTTGTCTCGCCCCCGCACGCGGGGTGATCCTGCCATCTCGCCGTCGGTGCGAACCGTCTCCAGGTCTTTCCCCCGCACGCGGGGTGATCCGATGCACATCCCGATGACGCATCGCTTTCTTCCGTCTCTGCCCCAATCGCGGGGTCATATAGACTGCATTATGCGCTTCCGACTGATCCTGTATTGCTGCTGCCATGCAGCTTGAGCATCCGTGGGCCAAGACCTCGCCGAGCGGAGCGACATGCTCTCTCATTGATCACTGCCGTCATGTGGCGGTGATGGCACGGCGAGTGATGGGTTCTCCAATATTGCGGCGGCGTCTTGCAGCCGCATTCGGGACAGACCTGATTGAGCAGCATCTGGACCGTCTAGCGATCCTTGCGGGCCTTCACGATTTCGGTAAGGCCCTAAAGGGCTTTCAAGACAAACTCGAAGGCACAACATTGACGAGCCGAGGGCATGTTTCCGAGGCCCTCGCGGTTTTAGCGAACAACGCTGCCGTTCAAACCGCCATCCAGTTGCCACTGCTGGCCGAATGGTTTGAGCCGGTGCATCACGCGCTCTACACCGCCATCTGCCATCACGGCGAGCCAGTCGGTGATGATCAAATCCGGCCTCACCTGCCACTGATCGCGGAGCTTGTTGGTCGAACCCGATACGGCCATGACCCGATAGTGGAAATTCGAAAACTCAGCGAGGCGTTGATTAGGCTCTACTCGAACGCGAGGGAGCCGGGAGAACGGCTTCGCTTTTCGCCCTCGGTCCAGCACCTGTTTGCGGGCATTCTGATGGCTGCCGATTGGATGGCCTCCGGCTTTGCCTTCGAACCCGGCGAGGTGGATCAACTTGCTTCTGATGTTCTAGATCGCACCGCCTGGAGCGGCTGGCACAGTGGCGCATCGGCGCTCAGCCTGCTCGAAGGGCGCAAGCCGCGTCCGGCTCAAATCGGAACTCTAAAATTACCGCTCGACGAGCGGCTGGCGGTGATCGAAGCGCCGACTGGAAGCGGCAAGACCGAAGCCGCGCTGATTTGGGCAAGCCGTCTCGTTGAGGCCGGTATGGTCGATGGCTTGTATTTCGCCGTCCCAACAAGATCGGCTGCGACTGAACTTCATTCCCGGATCGGCCGCTTGATGTCCACGCACCATCCTGCCCTCAAGGGCAAAATCGTTCGTGCTATTCCCGGCCTGCTGGACACCGACAATTCAGTCCCGGATTACCCTGCGGAGACTTGGGCTGTTGCTGCGCCGAAGCGGACATTCGCCGCTCCCATTGCGGTCGGCACTATCGACCAAGCCCTACTATCCATTCTTCGGTCACGACATGCCTGGATGCGAGCAGCCTTCTTGTCGCGACATCTGTTGGTGGTCGATGAGGTCCACGCAAGCGATCCCTATATGGCAACCCTTACGCGAGGGCTGATCGAGCGTCATCTCTCTCTCTGCGGTCGCGCCCTGACGATGTCTGCGACGCTCGGTGAAACGGCACTAGCAATTCTGATGGATCGGGAGCGTCGCCCCATCGATGCAGCGATTTCTGTGCCATATCCCGCCATACGCCGTGACGGTAGTGATGACGCTTTGCCCGAAGCTCCGGGTCGCACTGTCGATGTGGTGATGGAGGAATATGAGGAGGCTTTTACACGAGCGCGCACTGCCGCAGCAGAAGGACAAAGCGTCTTGTGGTTGCGCAGCACTGTAACGGATGCGACGACCGATTTTTTGGCGTTCGAGGCACACGGCACAAACTCTTTGCTTCACCACAGCCGCTATGCAGTCGAGGATCGAACGTGGCTCGACCAGCGGCTGCTAGGCATTTTTGGCTTAGGGGGACGGCGTACTGGTATCGTTGCGGTCACGACCCAAACTGCCGAGCAGTCCCTCGACATTGATGCCGATCTTCTCATCACGGATGCGTGCCCGGCGGATGTGCTGTTGCAGCGGCTTGGTCGTCTGCACCGACACCGCTCCGACACACGTCCCACCGCCGTGCTGATCGATCCGGGGCCTCTTGAAAACTATCTTACATCAAGAGGAAAGGTTCTCGGGCGGTCCGGGCAGGGCTGGCCGTGGGTTTACAATAATTTGCTGAGTGTTCGAGCCACACTCGATTGGCTTCAGGCGCACAAGCGGATCACTGTTCCTGATGATAGTCGGACCCTTGTCGAACGAGCAACCCATGCCGACTTCCTGCGGGAGATGGCTCTGTCACTTGGTGATAACTGGTCCGAACTGTGGCGAGAGTTATTCGACAAGGCTGCGATCAATGCACAACTTGCTCAGGCCAGCTTAATCGATTGGAGGCGACCCTATCGCGACGCTCTCGTCAACGAGTGGTTGCCCACTCGTCTCGGCGACGGGACCGTCACAGTTGCCGTAAAGAATCTTCTATCGCCCTTTACTCAAGAAAGGTTGGCCGCTCTGCCAATCCCCGGCCGCTGGCTTCGCGGTATCACTCCTCCCGAAGAAGCTGTTGAAACATTGGGTAGTCAATTACAGATCGGATCACGGGTTTTCAGCTACGGCCGCCTTGGATTGACCAGGATGCAGACTGCAAATTCATGATCGATGTCCAGTCGGAGGGCGCCGGTTTGATAAACCGCGCGGGCCGTGCTATGGAACTCTCGTGTATCCACTCTCGATCGAGGTGGGTGCAATGCCAAGCGTCGCGGCACTGTGGAAACTGTGAAAACTGACAAAGCCTGTGGAAACTGTGAAAACTGACAAAGCCTGACAAAGCCTGATGAAGCCTGTGGAAACTGAGAAAACTGACGAAGACTGCGGAAACTGAGAAAACTGACAAAGACTGACGAAGACTGCGGAACCTGAGAAACCTGATGAAGACTGTAAAGACGCAAAACACAAGTCGCCGCCGCTTGGTGGCGCACAGGGAATCCAGGGTATGTCGTCTCCAATCGCCTATACGATCATGGGAGCCGTTGAGGCTTCAGGAATTAGCCGTACTGCGCTTTACGAACTCATAAGAGCCGGCACGATCGTTCCCCGAAAAAGGGGCAAACGCACACTTGTGCTGAGGTGCGATCTTGAGCGCTATTTGACGGGATTGCCTCGCGCACCGTCGTCCGCTCCAGTCACTTCCAAACGTCGCCGAACAACGTCTGAGGCTCGTCCGGCCGCATAAGTCATGTCACTTGCGGCTGATCGGTTTGCCCAAAAATCAAGCAAGCTATCCACGCCAACGTGCGACGCCACGCGTCTGCACGGTCGGACGTTATCGAAACAAAAAAATGCCGGCAAACGGATGGACCCGCGCCGGCATGAGAAATCGTAGGAGGAATATATATGGCAGAAATTGCCGCGACTAGCAACCATGCGCGCATGAAATATACGGGCTTTGCCCGTTGGTGGGTCGGGTTTCAAGGGAGCGAGTTGCTTCCCATTATCCCACCGAACGCACAACTGTCACCTGACAGCAAAGTCTCACTCGACAACCGTGGCAAGACGCCCGGCAAGTTCACGTCGGGCGGTTGGGTTGGGCTCGGCGGTACGTGGTCAACGAAGCTCCGCGCTGAAAAAAACGACGTGAAGCGGTGGGATCATTGGGGCGCAAGCGTCGGCTTGCAGACCCGCATATACATCGCGATCGACATTGACGTTGACGACGAACAGATGTCCGCGGCGATCGAGGGGGAGTTTAAGCGCGTCTTCGGCGCGGCTCCCGTGCGTTACCGCGACGGCTCAAGCCGGCGTCTCATGCTCACCTGTATTGCGGATGGCGAGCTACCGCTGCGCAAGCGCCGGCTAAAGTTCCTGATTAATGGCAAAGCGCACGTCGTTGAACGGCTCGCGACGGGGCAACAATGCGTCGTGGAAGGGCCACACCCCAAGGGCGGTGAGTACAAGTGGCGCGACGGCCACCCGTGCGAATGCCTGCACAAGCTCCCGAAGCACACTAAAGCGAAGTCCGACGAATTCTTTGCAGCCGTCACAAGTCTGATTGAAATGTATGGCTATGAAGTCGTGGCCGACAAGGGGAACGAGAGCAACACCGCCGGCAAGCGCAAGGCGATTGGCTCGCCCGAGCTACTGGCGCCAAGCCCCGAGCGCGTCCTTGAAGTGCTCGCCGCGGTGCCGTGCGACGATAAGGTGTTTGAGAGCCGCGACGACTTCGTGCAGGCACTCTCGGCAATCAAGGCCGCGCTTGGCGGCTCATATTGGGACGAAGTGCTTGATTGGGCGCTCAACTATCCGGGCGCCGGCGACGACTACATCGCGACGATTTGGGACAGCATACGCGACGCCGAGCTTGGTTGGAGTTGGCTTGAAGCGTGGGCGCGCTCGCACGGATATAGCAGTGCGGAAGCCGACTTCGCCGACACGGCCGATGATCCAAAAAATGTGATCCCCGACGGCCCACTCGATCGCATGGTGGCCCGCTTCATTTGGTGTGGAGAAGTTGAGCGTTACTATGACACGGAAACGCATAAGTTCATTACTGCGCTGGCTTTAAACGCGATTTGCACCGACGTTGCGGCCTATGGCACGTCCGGCACCAACACGGCCGCCGCCCAATTCCAGAACCATCCGAAGGTTCGTAAGGCCGATATTGTGACATTTCGGCCGGCTCAGCCTCTCATTATCAAGGAGGGCTCTGCAACGGCCCTCAACACGTGGCGCCCGTCGCGTTATGTGCCAGCTAAGAACGTCGCTGACGCCGACGTGCGGCTTTGGCTCGACCATATCGAGTTGATTTTTGGCTCGCTCGCCGAGCCTGCGGCAAACCATGTGCTCGATTGGATGGCCTTCGTGATCCAACGGCCGGGGGAAAAGATCAATCACGCGCTAGTCATCTATGGCGAAACGCAAGGGACAGGTAAAGACAGCGCATTTACGCCGTTTTTCCGAAAGATCGGCGTTCCGCACAACGTTTCGTTCATCACGCCAGAGAGGCTTCGTGGGCAGTGGACGGATCACCTTGAGACGCAGGTAGTCTGCGTCGAAGAAATGATGAACTTCAACCGCGGCGAAATGGCAAACAAACTCAAGCCGCTGCTTGCTGCCCCGCCGCATGTGGTTTCGATCAACCAAAAGAACGTCAAGCAATACGACATTCCGAACATCCAAAATTGGATCATGTTTACGAACCACGCGGACGCCATTTCAATCGAAGCAACCGATCGGCGCTACTGGATACACAAATGCCTCTTGGAGAGCCCGCGGGAGCCAGCCTATTATACGCGGCTTCATAGGTGGTACGACGCCGGCGGTGTCGAAAAAGTCGCTGGATGGCTCTCCCAACGCGATATAGCCAGCTTCAATCCGAACGCTGCGCCGCCCAACACGGAGGCGAAGCGAGACATGTTAGAGCAATCCCAGCCGGAGGCGGTCCGCTATATTCGTCGCCTCCTGCGGGAGGGTGGCCCCTTTGGAGCCCGAACAATCCTGATTGTCCAAGAGCTTTTGGACGCGGCTCGCGGTGACTTTGAGGCACCACACGTAAATCACAAACATGCGGCCACCGCGCTCGCGGCCGAGGCGTTCAAGCAGACACACCGCTTCAAGATCAATGGAGACGCTCGGCAGGTATGGTCGCGCGATCCGCAGGGTGTGTTGCGCAAGCTTTCCAACGATCAGATGCGCGATCGGTATCTCGCCGAGGGACCGGCTGGCGTTTTGAGGATAGTCGCATGAGGAAGGAAAGCGTGAGGGATGCAGTCTGTTGTGAGGGTTCGGTGAGGGATGAACCCTCACGAAAAACGGAAGCTATTTCAGCTTCTTATCGTCCCGGTGAGGGATAACAGGATAATTCTAGGGAGTAGAAAAATATATGAATAATGGTATGGGCGGTAATGGGGGCAGGATCAGTAGCGCGCTGCGCACGGCTGCTAACGACAATCGCGGATTTAACTGTCAACCCTCACCACAGTGCGGAAACCAGCGCAGCATATGGGTTTTCGCGGTGATGGATCAATTTTTAACAACCCTCACCAACCCTCACCAACCCTCACCCTGCGGAATTGATAGCCACCTCGCTACGGGTTTGAGGGCGTTCGCATGACACGGGCGAGCCGCGGAGTGCCAGCTACGCAAAGAGGGAACAGCCGAGCCGTCGCAGCGGCGGCGACTGCGCACCGCGTCCGCGCCATGCTCGATGACGTATTAGGCGAGCTTGAAGCAGAACGCGCACGTGGCGGTCGGGATTGGCGCAAGAAGCTGGTTGACGACTTCCACGCCTCAGACGCGCCGCTCACGTGGCTTCAGCAATTTAGGGAGGCGTCTGGTGTCAAGGATATCGATCCGGGCGCCGCAGGGCTCGGCAATGCGGCAGGCGCAGCATTCGCGGGCATCTTCGCCGGCGCGATGGCTGCTCAGGCGGCGGCGAAGGCTGAAAACACCGCGGCCCCGATAATCGACATATCGGCAAATGAACCGGTGACGGAAGACAACGACGTACAACACAAACCAGCAAGGCGAGACGAGCCAATAGACTGGTAATGACAGACCGGGGAATGAACAAATGCAGCAGAACACAAGCGGCGAAGGAATTGATGACTAGTTTGAAGTGCCGGCCGGCCTCCAATTGGATCGGCGACCGATCTACCCGCACACAGGCTAATGCACTCTCCAATACAGTTGCAGCGCGCTCACCGTTGGCGCGCTCAATGGCGCCAGTGGCGTCACCACCGGGCCTCAGTGCCAACGACATTGCGTTGATCGCAAGCGTCTTGGCACCGAAGTCCACGACAAACACGCGCCCCGTCACCATGCCGTGACACTGCGCAGTCAAAAGGAAAGGGAATAGGAGAAAGTGAACGAGTTTCAAGTTCAAAAAGCACTGAGAGAGCGTTTCGCGAATATGACCGATAAGCAACTTTCGGAGCGGGAGGAACGCGCAACAACGCTTGTTCATCCGATCACACAGCAATCGTTTTGCGAAATCGCCGCCAAGCATTTCGCTTTGATGACAAAGCGAAATCCGTCGAGCATGGCGCGGATCAAACGGGTGGCGCTACGCTACCCTGGTTTGGCCAAAGAGTTGCTCACACACTTTCCGGGCGACGAAGACCTACAGGATATAAAAGATGGCTGGTGGATCGGTCCGCCAATACCGCAAGATGCGTGCAACTACCAGCGCGATGTTCTTACATATCGCCCGTGGCTTGGGCGTTTTGATCATTACCTCGGAAAGGCACAGTTAGCTGCGGGCCGAATAGCTCGCTGTGATGACGACAACGATCCCGCGGAATGGCATTTGCGTGAGGAACGCATTGACGCGTTGGCATCGTTGCTTTGTCTGTTCGCTGATCCCGACGCGGCGACGGCGTGTCCAGTGCAAATGGTCTTGAGAGGGAAGCCGTTGACAACCTGAGGACCGTGCTTTTGCTGCTGGCAAATCCTGATGCGGCGACTGCGGAGCCGCCGGGTGACGTAGTTTAAGGTGGCTTGCCCTTCCCGGGGAGTGGGCGGTGGCGTGCTTTATATCGGAAAAGGGATAGTCGCGGGAACCGATGTATCTGGCGTCAAGTACGAGGGAAGGTATATCGAAGCCGATGGTCGCATGAAAGGTACAGTGACGATGACCGCGCCTCCGAACGGTGCACTACTCGTCACCGGGCAAAATGCGCCCGGTGGCGCGAAGTTCGATTTAACCTTCAACTTCCCCGCGGACAGTTTTGCAGACGGAACGCCACAGCAAATGTTCGGCGTAGAGGGCAGGCCCATTCAGATCATTTTTGAGAAAGTTACGGACGGTCCGCAGTGAATGCTTCATGGGCTTCAACCTCCGCAAGATGGAAGACGAGTGGAAAGCGCTGCGGTGACTTGCCTCATTCTGCCACTGAGCGAGTAGCAACGAGGGATTCCCGTTTCACATGGCTATGCCGCCGCCCATGCGTTTTGCGCCCTTGTGTAAATTGTATATGACCATATAGGTATTACACAGACGCGTAAACACAGGAGCGCGCTATGCCAAATCGGCCGCTTGTTGGGTATGTCCGGGTTTCCACTTCACAACAAGGCCGATCGGGGCTCGGGATCGAGGCGCAGCGCGAGGCGCTGTCGCGCTTCGCCGCGGCGGAAGGTTTCGAGCTTGTCCGCACGTTCGATGAGGTTGAGACAGGGAAGGGCGCTGACGCGCTGGATCGTCGCCCCAAGCTTGTCGCTGCGCTCAACGAGGCGCGCCGGTTACGGTGCTCGGTGGCCGTCGCGAAGCTAGATCGGCTTAGCCGCGACGTGCATTTCATCAGTGGTCTCATGGCTCACCGCGTGCCGTTCGTGGTGGCCGAGCTTGGCCCAGACGTTGACCCGTTTATCCTGCACCTGTTCGCCGCGCTGGCAGAGAAGGAACGCGCGCTGATTAGCACCCGGACCAAAGCTGCTCTTGCAGCGGCTAAGGCGCGCGGCGTGGTCCTGGGCGGTCCTAAGCTTGCTAAGGCCCGTAAGCAGGCGATCGCTTCGATCAAGGAAGCGGCTAACCACCACGCCGCAAACGTGCGGCCGATAATCCGGGAAATACAGCGCTCGGGCATCACGTCGCTGCACCAAATTGCTGCGGCGTTGAACGCGCGCGGCATCGCAACGCCGCGCGGCGGACAGTGGTATGCGAAGTCAGTCAGCAACATACTGGCGCGGGCTTAGGTGATACGCGCCTGCGTGGCGCGGCCGGATCGAGCGACGACCATCCCGCGCGGCGGGCGCGGGGTCGTTGACCCCCTTAATCGGTCCACTGCTGCCGCGCTGGAAATACCGGCGCCCATACGGGCACCCTTCAGAAATTTTTTTTGGAATTCAGTGTGAGGGCCTCGAGAAAAATTTCCCCAAAGGCCCGTGCGGCACGCGCACTGTTCTGCGGCGTATTTAGGTCCGCTTTGCTCCTGATAGCGACCAAATAGCAGACATTGCGCGAGGTCCGAAAAGGGCCATGAGCCGACATGGCGTCATGTCTGGGTCTAAGGACCGAGCGCGTGTTGAACGTCTGCGAGCGCCTGTTCGCACGCACTCTTGTCACCCGCGCTGTCGGCCGCCCGCGCGCGCAACATGGCTTGCCTGACCGTGTCAATCATTTGAGGTGACACCCCCTCCGCAGCAGCCATTGAGCGCGGTGTCGGTTGAACGTGCATACCAGCGCCAGCTCCCTGACGACCAGTCGGACCCGCGGCGGCCTTTGCTTCCACCTTGGCGTCCATGCGGGCCTGCATTTTGTCTGATCTCATCCGAACATGGGCCAGCATAGCTAGACGATATCGAAGCGACGAACGCTATTGCGCCGAATACCAATAATCTCGAAGCGATCATGATATTCTCCCAACTTGGTTCACACGGAATGAACTTTTAGGAATTCTACGGATGCGACCTTGGTACCTTGACGTGGATCAAGAGGATCAAAACGGGCGCCCGGGTGGACGAGGCGCCCGCTTTGTAAATCATCGGTTCGCACTGCCGCGTTTAGTGCGCTCCGATGGTCTTCGGTATCTTAATCGGATCGTAAGGCAGCGGATTCTCCGGATTTTGCAGATTCGGGAGCATGTCGTTCGAAGCTCCGCCCGGGAAGCGTTTCTTGTTCGGATACTGGACGATGGACTTGTTGAACTCCGTAAGCGGAATATCCAACAACGAGATGGCCCAGCCATTGTCCATGCCGGCGTAGCGGCCCGGCGACGTGGTCGGGTTGCGGGTCGCGACAGCACCATTGAACGTCATGTCGTATTTCTCGTATGGGTCCATGGTGAGGTTGTAGGTGGAACCGATGGCACCGACGTCCAGTGTCGGCCCCAACCACGTGTCTTTCGAACTGTAAAGCATCTTCCACGCGATTTTCACATCCGGATTCTGCGGGTCATCGCCGACGTCGTAGCGCATACCTAGGAACTTCTCGCCGTCGGTATAGATCCACCCGTCGCGCGCTGAATGCTTTGCCTTGCCGGTCACGTAGGCACTGTTGTCGATGCCGTCGAAGTAGATCGGCTTGCCGTTGTTGTCCTTCCATGCGCCGTGGGGCGGCGGTGTGAGCCCGACCATCGTGGCGGTCGTGGGCCACACGTCCATGTGCGACATCATTTCGGTGAGCACCTGCCCCGCGGGAATTTTGCCTGGCGCCCACATGATGCCCGGCACCCGGAAGGCGCCTTCAAAGCCTGTGCCTTTCTCGCCGCGGTAGGGATTGGTGCCGGCATCGGGCCAAGCGTCCTGCCAGGCGCCGTTGTCAGCCGTGTGGATGACGATGGTATCGGGCGCCTCTGCCCGGATGGCGTCCATGATCCGGCCGATATTGGCGTCCATCTCCATCAGCTTGTCGGAGTAGTTGCCGAGGTGCGACTTGCCCAGGAACGCCTTGTTCGGGCTGGTCGGCTGGTGCATGGCCATGAAGTTTATGCCCATGAAGAACGGCTTGCCGTCCTTCGCGTGCTGCTTGATGTAGGCGACCGCCGAATCCGTTTGCCGAACATCGAAATCGGCAAGGTTCTCCAGCGTGATCACGGCGCCATTGTTGCCCTTGACCGCAGGTTTGCCCGCCGTGCCTTCCCATTCATACCGGTTCACCACTTTCTGATACATGTCCCAGTATGCCTTGTTGTATTTCGGGAACCATGGATGCGCATTGGGTGACGTATCTTCATAGCCATAGACCCCCGGATAATAGGCGGCGAACTGCTTCATCTCATCGAAGCCGTGCTCGATGGGATAAAACTTGGGCACGTCGCCGAGATGCCACTTGCCGGAGAAATAGGTCTGATAACCGTTCTTCCGGAAGAACTCGGCGATCGTCGGCGTGTCCGCGTCCAGGCCGTTCGCGTCGCCCGGAACAACCACGACCGACAACGCCGTGCGGACCGGGATGCGACCGGTCATGAACGAGGCACGGCCCGCGGTGCAACTGGCCTGGCCGTACCAACTGGTAAAGACGGCGCCTTCCTTGGCGAGACGATCAATGTTTGGTGTGGGATGCCCGAGCGCCGCGCCGCCGTAGTAAACGCCGTAGTCGCCCCAACCGACGTCGTCGCTCATGAGCATCACGACATTGGGCTTCTTCTGCTGTGCGACAGCTGGCGCGTTTGCCAGCGTGACGGCAGCAATGGACGCCAACAGACCGAACGAGATATTTCTCATCGTGCTCATGGGATTCCTATGTGTTACCAGCGACTGGCCATCGCGATGCAGAGTTTGGTCGAAGGTTGATGATGTAGTGAAAGGTCGCCCATGTTTGATGCATAACTTAGAGGCGCGAAGGCTCAATTGATGTAGATCAATTTTCGCGACGACCCCGTTCGCCAAATGTCCGCGTTGGGTCATCTTCGACGCTTCGAGCGTGCGCCAGCCACTTCTGCTCTTGCCACATAAGCCGACATTTGGAGGCAGCGCAGTATCTGTCGAAACGGGCCGATTTTGTTGCAAAAGTCGTTTGAGTTTTCCGACGAACAGTGATTCCGTCGCCGCGACGCGGACATCGGCGGGAACGAACGATGATGGGGCGGCTCAATCGGGACCAAGGGCGGTTCCTCTATTGCTTCAATCTCGATGAGGTCGTTCCGGAAGATCATCTGGTGCGCGCGATCGCGGCCGTCCTCGACCTGTCTTGGGTGTACGCCGAGTTGGCGTCTTACTACTCTCGTTTTGGTCGGCCGTCGTTGGATCCAGTGCTGATGATTCGGATGCTCATCGTCGGCTACGTCTTCGCCATCCGATCGGAGCGGGCACTGTGCCGGGATGTTCGGGTCAACTTGGCCTACCGATGGTTCTGTGGCCTGAGCCTTGAGGACAAGTATTCCGGATCACTCGGCGTTCTCACGCGTTCGTAACGAGCGTTTCCGTGACAGCGACATCTTTAGGCGCGTGTTCGAGCGCGTCGTCTGCGCTTGTATGGCGGCCGGTCTGGTCGGTGGCAAAGGTTATGCTGTGGATGCGAGCCTGATCGAGACCGATGCCAACAAGAGCCGCTCGGTTCCGGGTACGGAATGGGACGCAAAGAACATCGATCCAGAAGCAGCCAGCCGCGCTGCCAAGGACTATCTGGCAACGCTCGATGATGCAGCCTACGGCGCGGCCAGTCCCGTCACGCCGAAGTTCATCTCGCCGTCGGACCCCGCTGCACAATGGACTGGCGCGATGAAGAGCGCGGCGTTCTTCGCCTATGCGGACAACTATCTCATCGACGTCAAGTTCGGGATCATTCTGGATGTCGAAGCTTCGCGCGCTATCCGGCAGGCCGAGGTCGGTGCATCTCGGACAATGATTGAGCGTACCGAGGCGACCTTCGGAATCAAGCCGGAATGGCTTGCTGCCGACACCGCATACGGCTCGGCGCCCAATCTCGACTGGCTCGTCAACACGAAGAACATCGCGCCGTACATTCCCGTTATCGACAAGTCGCAGCACGAGGATGGTACCTTTTCGCGTGAGGATTTCGTCTACGATGCCGCGCGTGACGCCTACACATGTCCAGCCGGCAAGACATTCACCACGACCGGCCACGTCAACGCCGACAACGGCATTCGCTACATTGCGTCAGTTTCAGTATGCCGCGCGTGCCCGCTGAAGCCCAATTGCTGTCCGAACATGCCGTCGCGCCGGATTGTACGCGACGTCCATGAGGCCGCCCGCGACGTCGCGCGCACCTTGGCGAAAACCAAGGCCTACGAGCTATCTCGGCACCTGCGCAAGAAAGTCGAGATGTTGTTTGCACATTTGAAACGCATCTTGCGTCTCGATCGCCTGCGACTGCGTGGCCCCAATGGAGCGCAGTTCGAGTTCACCTTTGCCGCCATCGCACAGAACTTGCGCCGCCTCGCCAAGCTCACCGCACGGGCGCCGCCGCAGCGTGTGTCCGCGTGCGTTTCGTGAGCATTGCGTCCTGGCATTCGTGCAGTTCGAGTGGAGAGTATCAGTAGCACCCGTCCGCCAACGCTGCCGCTTCGTTCGGAGTGTGCAGCGTCAGCGTAATCGTGCTCTCCGCGCCGACTTCTGCAACAAAATCGGCCACAAGCAGACATCACACCTGCGTTTCGATAAGGGGAACGAGGCAACCAACCTGCAAGATCGGATGGCGGACTAGACGGCGGACGACTTGCGCCGCAGTCGAGATAGAAGAGGCCGCCAACTGAGCGGCCTATTCGTCATTCGGCTTAGCTTGGCTGGCTTGCCTTACCATTTCCTCGGTCAAAAGCTTTTGCAACAGTTCACGCTTAACCGGATCATTTTCTTTCAGCAACAGGTTGGTGAATTTGGCGATGTTTTGTCGTTCGATGAAGCCGTCCACCATGAGAGCTCCTATGGGTTAAATCGGTCTTCGCCTCACAGACTGCGCCGCCTCCCGGACAACAGACATGCGTCAGGGAATTCGGTATCTCAACATTCCGCCGTCCGTTGTGTTGCTTGCTCCTGTTCCGGCAAATTGCTGCAAGCGAGCATGCAGCCCTGAGCGTCAACGAGCGTGATTGGTCGATCAGGGTGTTGTGCCCGCATCGCGCGGAAAATGCGGTAGGCAACGTCTATCCGCTCGTCGTGTGTAAGGTCTTGCTCCATCGTCTTCAAACGACCTCGATGCTGATGTGAATAAACACGCGCCAGTGAAAGCCGCGACCATCGTGCTGCGCACCGCGGCGAAGCTAAAAGCGTGCGGTCCGGCAAAAGCAGCGGAGCGGAACCGCGTTGTACTTTTAGGCCTCAAATACTTTTGTTTTTTCTCCGCGGACCCAGGCATCCGCCGCGAACCACTCATGCTCGGTTCGGCAGATCGGGCAAAATGAACAGGCAAAGAACACTGGCGTCCGCCGAAAACGTCCTGGATCGGAGTTGTATCCGGTTGGAATACTTCGGCCTGTTTCCGGGCAACGGATCATCACGGCTCCCATGCTCACCTCTGTTAGACAAACCCCCGAGCACATTCATCCGACTACAATACAGTGGCAGAGTTGATAATCCGGGTGTGGGGCAATACTTATCACACCAATGGTGTGAGCTGGTTCGATGCTGGATCGCGTGACCGGAATGCAAGTCTTTACCCGAGCGGCGCGGCTTGGGAGTTTGTCCGCTGCTGCCCGCGCCCTCGGCATGTCCCCAACGATGGCGACGAAGCATGTTGCTTCCATCGAGCAACACTTAGGCGTCAAGCTTTTGCACCGAACGACCCGTCAGCTCAGGTTGACGGAAGCGGGAAAGCGTTATCTCGAGGCCGCAGAGCAGATAATCGCCCTGATGGAGCGAGCGGAGACTGCGGCCGCCACAGACCGGGCCGAGGTGCAGGGAACGCTGCGGCTAACTGCGTCCGTATCGTTTGGAGTACGCGAAATCGCTCCGCTACTGCCTGATTTTGCGAGATTATATCCAAAGGTAACGGTCGACCTTGGTCTGAACGATCGTATGGTCGATTTGATCGAAGAAGGTTGGGATTTTGCGATTCGTATCGGACCAATGGCCGATTCTACAATGATCGCAAAGCGGCTCGCGGATTGCGGCAGGGCTGTTTGTGCGGCACCTGCATACCTTGCAGAAAGAGGCGCACCGCGGCGCGTTGCCGAACTTAAGGATCACAACTGTCTGGGCTACACGCTATCGCAATCGATTGGCCCGACCCGGTGGTCATTTGGGACCGATGGGTCGGTGACCGTGCCAGTCAGTGGAAATTTTCGATCTAACAATGCGGTCACACTCGTGCATGCGGCGGTGGCGGGTCAAGGTGTGGTGCACCTGCCGACGTTCATGGTTGGCCCTGAGATTCGTGCTGGTAAGCTCGTCCTGATCACGCTGGATCATCCGACGATGAAGCTTCCAGTATTTGCTGTTTATCCTTCTGATCGTCGTCCGCCAGGAAAACTGCGTTCTATACTCGACTTCCTCCAACATCGTCTGGGGCCCGTCTTACGATGGGATCGTTTTATCGAGAACCTGCCCAAATCCCTTCACAAGGATCAACTCGAAGCAGACATTTCCAACGGCGGTTGAGGCTAGGCTCGCCGAGTCCGCTACGGGGTCAACAGCGCGGGTTTGAGAGCGCGCCGTCCAGTTCCGCACTTGCTCCGATAGCTACCGTATTGACGCAAGACGCCAACCGACGAAGTGAGCCAAATACAGTCATTCCGGCAAACCAGCCTTTCGCATCCCTTCTACGTATTTAGCGACGTCTTCTGGCCGACGACACGGGGCAAGCGCTGCTACTCTGGACAGACGCAGTGCAGGATCGAGATGACAAATTCGTGCAATGTTCTTTTTCGCATCCATCATCTGTCCTGCAAGCGCATGGCTCGCTGCAGCGACCCGTAGTAGGGGCAGATCGTTTGGATGTTGCCGCAGTGCGCTTTCGGCTAACAGTCCGGCCTCTTTGTAATGCCCGGCAAGAAACTGAGCTGCGGCGATGCCGGTGTGCATCCTGGCGACGAGGGGATCAAGCGGATTGAGCCGTATCGCATGGGCAAAGTACTCAACAGCCTTGTCCGACTCCCCAAGATAAATTTTTGTCCAACCGCCGACCATCCACGCGGCCGTTATGTTGGGATTTAGCGTTAGGGCTCGATCAAGCATGGCTGCGCCGGCCTCAGCGTGACCGTCGACTTGAACTAAGGCCCAGCCAGCTGCGAAAAGAGCCACTGCGTCATCGTTCGTCAACTTGCCTGCTCGAACTGCGAGCCGTTCGAGTTCGGCCATCTCTTGAGCCGGGTTATTCATCCAGCCAGAGAGCTTTCGCCGGACATAACACCACGCCGCCAACCCATGAGCTGACGCAAAAGCAGGATCTAATTCGATTGCTCTATAAAACAGTCGCAAAGCCTCGCTAATGCTTTCACTTGTCCACTGGTTAAAGTGCATCATCGCTCGCAAGTAGCAGTCGTAAGCATCGAGGCTATCGGTCGGCTTGTGCTTTGTGCGTTCAATCTCTGCCTGCTCAATTTTCGGCGCGATTGCGCCAACTACATTCTCCGTGACTTGATCCTCTAGATTAAAAATATCGTCGAACGTTCCGTCGATACGACCCGCCCAAAGATGCACTCCGCTGATTGCATCAATGAGCTGCGCTGTAATACGCACGCGGGTCGCGGCTTTGCGCACGCTACCCTCCAACACGTAACGAACTCCCAATTCACGACCCACCTGCTTTACATCCACAGCTCGACCTTTATAGGTGAAGCTAGAATTGCGCGCGATCACAAACAGCTCCCGAAACCGAGAGAGAGCCGTGATTATCTCTTCCACGACACCATCGGCAAAGTAGTCCTGTTCCGAATTCGCCGCTCATGTTCTGAAACGGCAGTACTGCGATCGATGGCTTATCGGGCAATGCTAGTGCGGGCGCGGTTGGTCGTGTCGCGCTGTCCTCGCCGAGCATGATGCGATAGACGCGCACCGGTCGCGTGATGTTCTTGAGCTGCTGCTCGCCGGCATCGTCGAACGCAATGTTGAGCTTGTCGCGCACCTGCCGATGGGCGTCCTCTGAGATGCAGATCCCGCCCGGTTGTGCGATGCTTTCTAGCCGCGCCGCGATGTTGACGCCATCCCCGAAGATATCCCCCTCCTCGATAATGATGTCGCCGACGTGAATGCCAATACGGATTTCGATACGTCGATCGGCTGGCACGGCGGCGTTGCGCTGCGCCATGCCGCGCTGCGTCTGGATGGCGCAACGGATGGCGTCTACGGCGCTACCGAATTCGAGCAGAATTCCGTCGCCGGTGCGTTTGACAATGCGACCGCGGTGCTCTGCGATCGTCGGCTCCAAAAATTCGCGACGGTGGGCGTTGAGCCGGGCGAGCGTGCCTTCCTCGTCGGCACCCATGAGCCTACTGTAGCCGGCAACGTCCGCCGCTAGGACGGCGGCCAGCCGCCGTTCGACATGCGCCTCGGCCATGAAGATGCCTCAACCTGGCGTGATTGCGCCCGAGTTTATGGTCCGGGGGTGGGGTGTGTCCATCGAGGTAGAATGATCATTCCGCAATGCGGCAATTGACGGTGGCGAAGCGACGGTGAGGGTCAATCACGTCATATCCAGCATGCGCCAGCCACTTCTGCTCTTGTCCCCATAAGCCGACATTTGGTGGCAGCGCAATATCTGTCGAAACGCAGCAGCGACCAAATTGCACCGCAGCAATAATGCCCTATTCGATCACCTCGTCGGCGCGGGCGAGGACCGTCGCGGGAATGTCTATTCGTAGCGACTTCGCAGTCTTGAGATTGATGAGAAGGTGAAATTTTGTTGGCAGCATCACCGGCAACTCCGATGGCTTCTCACCTTTAATAATCCGGCCCACATAGTTGCCGGCTTGGCGGTAGGCATCCGGCCGGCTAGCGCCGTAACTTATTAGTCCACCAGCTTCCGCCTGCTCGCGATCCGCGAAGATCGTCGGCAGGGCGTGTCGCGCCATTAGGACGACCAGCTTGACGCGCTCAGTGAAGAACAAGGGGTCGGAGCTTACGATCAGTGCGCCGATACGCGTTTGCTCGATTGCTGCGAAGGCATCATCAATGTGGGCTTGGGTGCTGGCATGAAGAAGCTGAAATGGCTGCCCGAATGCGGCGGCTGCTTTCTGCACTGCTATCCCTTCCGAGACGCTCGGTGGATTTTCCGAATTCACCAACATCCCAATCATGGTTCCTTCAGCAACCAGTTCGCGCACCAATTCCAATCGTTTGGTTACTAGCCCTGTATTGTAAAAACTCACGCCGGTGACGTTGCCGCCGGGATGGCTGAGGCTGGGAACTAATCCGGGCGCGATCGGGTCACCACCGATGGCAAACACGATCGGTATGGTCGTTGTAGCAGCCTTCGCCGCCAATGCTGCAGGGGTCCCGCTGATCGCCGCAATCACGGCGACATTTCGGCGAACCAAATCGGCGGATAGGGCTGGCAGTCGATGGTAATCGCCCTCGGCCCAACGGTATTCAATCGTGATGTTTCGGCCATCGACGAAGCCCATCGAACCAAGACCCTCGTGGAAGGCGGGCATGACGAGAGTCAGGTCGCTCGGTGCAAGACTACTAAGGAACCCGATGACTGGTGGCGTCACTTGCTGCGCACGCGCGACGGACGGCCACGCCACTGCGCCGCCAAGAAGCGTGATGAGCTCGCGCCGCCTCATAGGGTCCCCCCACTGCCGAAAATTTGACCCTAGCATATCGCAGGGCCTGTTTTGTGCAGCACAGCAAATGGTGGGCGAGAAATGTCGTGATGGGTCATGTATGGACGCCCGCGGTGCAAGAGCAAATCTGACTTTCTGCGAAGCGTTCGGGTGCGGTCATGTATACGGCCTATTTTCGCCTGGAGGCTTGCCTCCATTGCGATGCAGCCACTATGGCCGCTGGCCCTGATGTAATCCGCTGATCGGGTCCCAAACAAAAGCACGCGCTCAACTATCGCGTGACCCATCACGGGTTCTCCCAATCGACGGTTCCGACCGTTTCGCATCAATGCCGTCATCACCCCTGCAGTTCATGTACGCGCAGACGCAAACTTATTCTGCTATCGCCAGACTTCTTACGCCGCGGCCGCAAGCGCAGGCGCCCGATAGGTGCCGCCCTTGGCCATCAACGCCCAGGCGATCCGCGCCATCTTGTTGGCAAGCGCCACCGCCACCACCTTGAACGGTTTGCGAGCGAGAAGGTGTGTCAGCCAAGGATATTTCTCCGGCCGATGGCGCGCGTAGCGCAACACCGCGCAGGCTCCGACCACCAGAATGCGTCGCAGATAGCGATCCCCCCGTTTCGAGATTGGCCCGAGCTTCTGCTTGCCACCGGTCGAGTCTTCGCGCGGTACAATCCCAATCCAGGCCGCAAAGTCACGACCCGATCGGAAAACCTTCGGGTCCGCAACGGCCGCTGCGATCGCACTGGCACCGGTGACGCCAATGCCGGGGATGCTCTCCAGCCGCCGGCTCACCTCGCTCGAGCGGTGTTGCACCATGATCCGTTTGTCGATTGCTCCGATCATCGTCTGCATCGCCTGAAATTCCGCCGCCAGCACGACAAGGCTCGCATGAGCATCGGCCGGCAAGCGCGCGTCTTGTCCGCTGGCAATGATCTTCAGCAGCTCCTTGACTCCTTCGCGTCCTTGCGCAGCCACAATGCCAAGCTCAGCCAAATGCGCCCGCAAAGCATTGATCACCTGGGTCCGCTGCCACAGCAAAAGGTCGCGCGCTCGATGCAGCATCAACCGCCCCTGCTGCTCGACTGATTTGATCTGCACAAAACGCATGGTCGGCCGGCGTACCGCCTCGCAGATCGCCTCGGCATCGGCGGCATCGTTCTTGTTGCGCTTGACGTAAGCCTTCACGTCCTTCGCCGGCATCAGCCGCACCTGGTGGCCAAGCTTTGTAAGTTCACGCGCCCAATAATGCGCCGTGGCGCAGGCCTCCATGCCGATCAGGCACGGCGCCAGCGCCTCGAAGAACGCCAGTACTTGGCTGCGCCGCAGTTGCTTTCGAATAACGACCCTCTCGGCCGCGCCGATCCCGTGAACCTGGAACACGTTCTTGGCGATATCCAAACCGATCGTGATAATTTGCATGTGCACAGCTCCCCTATGTGATTCGTCGCAACAATCACCCTATGGCAATCCCGTTGCCGGGAGCGGGCGCCGTCCACCACATCAAAAGCGCGGGTTTGAGCGGGCGCCGTCAACTTCCGCTCTTGCTCCGATAGCGACCGTATTGCTGCAACACGGCAACCGACGAAGTGCCGGCGCTGGCGACCGTTCTCGTCGCGTTGCCCGTAGCGTTGATCGTCAGCGCGGGGGGCGACTCGTCGGCATTGGCGGCAAAAGCCGCGACCTCGGCTGTTCCTATCGTGATGATCGCAGGCGGCGATCCAGTCCAGGAAGGCCTTGTCGTTAGTCTCAATCGGCCGGGCAGCAACGTTACCGGCGCGACCATTTTTACCGCGGAAATGGAATCCAAGCGCCTCGGCCTGCTGCACGACGCGGTGCCCGCAGCCAAAACCCTCGCCGTGTTGGTCAATCCGGCGAACCCGAACATGGAATTGCAAGTGCGCGACCTGCGCGAAACGGCTCCGCGCATCGGCGTCGAACTCGCCATTCTCAATGCCAGCGCCGAAGGCGAATTCGAGGGTGCTTTCGCTATGATGGCGGAGCGAAAGGCGGGCGGGTTGCTCGTCGGTTCGGATCCGTTCTTCAACAGCCGCCGCTCGCGCCTGATCGCGCTGGCCGCCCAGCATCGGTTACCAGCGATTTATGAATGGCGCGATTTCGCTGTCGAAGGCGGGCTGATGAGTTATGGGACGGTGCTGACGGACGCCTACCGTCAATTGGGTGTCTATGCAGGCCGTATCCTCAAGGGCGAAAAGCCGGGTGATCTTCCGATAGTACAGCCCACCCACTTTAAATTTGTGATCAATCTCAAGACCGCCAAGACGCTCGGCCTCGAATTCCCACCGACACTATCCGCTCGGGCCGACGAGATAATCGAATGAAAATTCCGAGAAGGAATTTCATCACGCTGCTCGGAAGCACAGCCGCGTGGCCGCTTGCGGCGCGCGCGCAGCAGCCGGTGATGCAGGTGATTGGGTTCCTCAACAGTAGGGCGCCCGGCGAGAACGCAATCCTCATGGCTCCGTTCCATCAGGGCTTGAAAGAAGCAGGCTATGTCGAGGGCCAGAACCTCACGGTCGAATATCGCTGGGCGGACGAAAAATACGACCGACTACCGGCGTTGGCGGCCGATCTCGTCGGCCGTCGAGTAACAGTGATCGTCGCGAATGGCCCTGCGGTACGGCCAGCAAAGGCAGCAACGTCGACGATTCCCATCGTCTTCGTGGTAGGGTTCGACCCTCTCGCGTTTGGACTTGTCGCCAGCCTGAGCCGCCCGGGCGGCAACCTCACGGGCGTAAGCGTCTTGGACGTCGAGATCGGGGCGAAGAGACTGGAACTGATGCATGAGCTGATCCCTACGGCAACTGTCATGGCCCTGCTCGTCAACCCGACCACTCCCGCTGCCGAAACCATAGCGAGCGACGCACAGGCGGAGGCCCGTGCCCTCGGGCTGCAACTCCATGTCCTGCATGCGAGCAGCAACAGCGATTTTGATACAGTCTTTACAGCCGTGGCCCAACTGGGGGTAGGCGCGCTTGTGATCGGCGGCGATCCATTCTTTACGAATCAGAGCCCACAGCTCGCCGAGCTGGCGCTTCGTCACGCGGTGCCTACGATCTACGAGTTTCGCGCGTTCGCGGCGGCCGGCGGCTTGATAAGCTACGGAAGCAGCATTGCCGACGCGTATCGTCTGGCCGGCGTCTATACCGGCCGCATCCTTAAGGGCGAGAAACCTTCCGATTTGCCAGTCCAGCAGGCGACGAAAGTCGAACTGATCCTCAACCTCAAGACCGCTAAGACGCTGGGCATCACGGTCCCGGTCACGTTACTAGGCCGCGCCGACGAGGTGATCGAATAAAGGTGGTATTTGCTGATTTCTAGAATGGCATACCCCCTCATTGGCGGATCGCGAGGCGCGCTCTGAAAATACTTGCGCGGCCACAGCTAACTTTCTCCAATTTTCGTCATATATAATTTAGGTCACTTGAATGATGACTTAAAAGATATTTCACGCATCTTTTGGACACTTAAAATGACAAGCGCATCCTCGAATGCGGCGACAAGCACGAACATCGCAGCCCGAAGCCTGAAGAGTCCTGGATTATAGGATGTAACCATTGTTGAAAGAGGGCCAAGTCAGTAGCAAGGTCATGGGAGGAAAAGTCATGGTCGAAAAAGCAATGGTCAGATTTGATTTTAATGCAGAGGCGGAACTGTTCCTTAGTCGCAACCGGAAATCAAGGCGACAACTAACTGGGTACAGACGCTTCGCGCACGCGGCTGACGCCATCCGCTTCGCGATCGAAGAGCTTCCGCCTGAGTTTCTTCTAGGAGCTTGTCTCGAAGTCGACGAAGAGAGATATGACGGCGGAGGAGTTCGCCGCCTCTACGGGAGCATCGACTATCCCTTGGTCCGCGGCGCAGCGGCTTAGTGCAATGACCCAGCCAATTGATTTTGGGGCGCTCCACAGCGAAATCGATATCCGGGTCGGACGCGCCGCATTGGGAACGCGGATCCTGGTTGTCGACGACGAGCCGGACCTGGAGGCACTCATCCAGCAGAAGTTCCGGCACCAAATTCGCGGTGGCGCCATCAGCTTTCTGTTCGCACGCGACGGTGTGGAAGCGCTCACCGTGCTGGGGACGAACCACGACGTCGACATTGTGGTAACCGACATCAATATGCCAAGGATGGACGGGCTATCACTCCTGCAAAAGCTTCAGGAGAACGAAGAAAAGCTCTCGACCATCATCGTCTCGGCCTATGGCGACACGACCAATATTCGCACCGCGATGAATGGAGGTGCATTCGATTTCATCACCAAGCCCATCGATTTTCCTGATCTCAAGGCGACAATCGCGAAGACCATTCGGCATGTTGAAGTTCTGCGCGAGGCACGGCGGCGCCAGGCGGAAGCCGAACGGGCGCATGCATCGCTCTCGCGGTACTTCTCGCCCAATCTGGCCGAACGGCTTGCCAGCGATGCGGACGCGATTGATCTTGGCGGGCAGCGTCGTGAGGTCGCAATGCTGTTCACCGACATCGCCAACTTCACCGCGCTCGTGGAGACACTTGAGCCTAACGTGCTTGGGCCGCTTCTCAACGAATATGTCACGGGCATGACAGATATCGTATTCACTCACGATGGTACGGTTGCAAAAATTGTCGGCGATGCCTTGCACGTACTTTTCGGGGCGCCTGGCGAGCAGCCAGACCATGCTGCTCGCGCAGTTACTTGCGCGTTGGCTTTGGATGAATACGCACAATCATTCCGCAAGCGTTGGCACAATAAGGGCGTCGCGCTGGGAGTCACGCGCATTGGTGTTCATGCCGGGCCGGCGATTGTCGGCAATTTCGGTGGCGGCCGCTTCTTCGACTACACGGCCTATGGCGACACCATCAATGTTGCGGCGCGGCTGGAGGCTGCCAACAAACAACTCGGTTCCCGCATATGCGTGAGTGCAAGCCTCGCCGCGAAGGTGGAGAAGTTCCGGGGCCGACCTGTGGGCGACCTTATGCTGAGGGGCAGGACGGAGGCTCTACGCGCCTTCGAGCCCCTTACAGGCGAGCAATACGACGATCCCGCGACAAAGAGTTATCTCGAGGCCTTTGTCAAAATGGAAGCCGGCGACCCGGGTGCAATCGCGGCATTCGCAGCGCACCTCGGCAAAGTGGCAGACGATCAGCTCGCCAGCTTTCACCTTAAGCGGCTCTTGAATAAGGCAACTGGCACGCGGATCGCCATGGAATAATGGAGAACTGTTATCACGTTTCGATTATTGATTGTGTGAAGTCAAATCACACTCGCCGCCGTAATTTTTTAAGTAACGACCGCTTTTGCCGTGGCCAGTCGTGTCGTTTGCCGTAATGCAGCAATTCGGTCGCTTTCCTGGACACGATGGGGTGATCGGCCGGGCAGCTTGTGATGCCGACGGCCTGGCCTCTCTTTGTTGCAGGCAAGGGCACGCGCCCGTCATGGAGTGATATCGCGCACAATCTCGATTGCAACGATCCTCGCCGTCGATTTCGGCCTAGAGTTTGTCTGCGGTTGTTCCTGGTGAAAGCGCTTCACCCTGGGCCATCGGCAGCGTCACAAACCTCAGAGCCCAAGTGAGACGGGTGCCGGCGTGGCGCCTTTGCTGGGAGTTGTAGCGCGGCGCGCGTCCGCCATTGTCGCCAGCGCGAATTGCTCGACGCCATCCTTATCGAGCGCGAACAGCGGAATGATGCGTCGCATTTCTACATCCTTGACCAGTGCGAGCCAGCGATTGTCGAGTGTAATCCAGCTGTCGTCGAGGTGGACGGCGACGACAGCATGATCCTCGCCAGCGACTAGATTGCGCACGATGACGAGCCGAACATCGCTATCGGCCACGCCTGCCCATTTAAGTACAACGTATTTCGCAATCGCGTAGTCCTCACAGTCGCCTCTCGACGGTTCACTCCGAAAGGAGAATTGGGTCTCACATTCTTATGCCTTTACGACGCGGTTCGTTCTTGGATTGTCGCTTGGGCGGGACCGCGGCGAATAGAGCACAGTCTGCGAACGAGATTGATGGAAATCAAGGGGGGTGAGGGCGGCGATGCCCCAACGGGGTCATCAGCATCAGATTAATGATGTCCGCGCAACGTCCGCCTGTGCTCGAACTACGGAAGTATCCTTGCGTCGCCGCAAACGTCGAAATGTGCCATAATTGAATTCATGCGCCGCAGAAAAAACAGCAAGCCGAGCAATCCCGTTCGTTAGATCTGTTCTAACAAGACATCAAGATCTAAAGTGGAACGGTGTCCAAGATCCGATCCATGGCTCTCCAAAAAGACTTGCGCCGATCTTCGCCCCTCATCGCGCAGCAAGGAGAAGAATTCCCATTCCGCGTTCAGCTTGGAGGAAGCGCCGAGCTCGGTCAGCATCTCGCTCGCAATGCGGTGGATGCGCATACCGGCCCATTGCGCGCCCTCGCTGTTGCCCGGATCGGCGACTTGCCGAAGCAAGGCGATCATGCGCAGCTCCTTCAGCAGAACTGCGTTGAAGGACACTTCATTCAGTCGGTTGAGAATCTCCGAGGCGGAGCGCGGCGATCTCTCGCGTTCAACCGGATTGATCTGAACGAGAATGGTATCCTGTGACTTGCACTCTCGAATGAGAGGCGTGATCGTGGGATTGCCAGAATAGCCTCCGTCCCAGTAGGGCTCGCCGTCAATCTCTATGGCCTGAAACATGGTCGGCAGACAAGCGGAGGCAAGCAGAACGTCCGGCGTAAAGGCGTTGTTTTTGAACACGTGACCGCGTCCGGTCCGGACATTGGTTGCGGTGATGAAGAGCTTTGTAGGTGCTCGCGCCAGCCGCTCGAAATTGATTGTTTCGGCCAGAATTGCACGCAGTGGATTGTTGCCCGTTGGGTTCAAGTCATATGGCGACACCAAGCGAGACATGAGATCCATGGCGACATAGATAGGCGAAGAGTCCAGCGTCCAGCGACCGAGAATCACATCGAGCGGTCCACGCCGCAAAGGACTGAAGCGAGCCGCCTCGGATACGCGCCTCCAGAAATTTTCCAAGGCGGTTCGGGCACTGGCGGCCCCGCCTTTGGCGTGGCCATCGACAAGAACCGCGGCATTCATCGCGCCAGCTGACGTGCCGGAAATGCCATCGATTCTGAGCCACGGCTCCTCGAGCAGACGATCGAGCACGCCCCATGTAAATGCCCCATGCGAGCCCCCGCCCTGCAACGCAAGATCGACAAGGATGGGATCTCGAGTGATGGCGGCTTTGCTTGCTTCTTTGGCCACTAGATCTTGCCAAGCGTCATGTGCGGCCCCCTGTAGTTCACTTAATCTTCTTACGTGGTTCAAAAACGAATAACCAAACCAAACGTCTTCTCCCGCGTGGTCGCTCCGCGGGTGCCAAAGGCATCCGCAATGCAAGCCAATCTCAACTTTTAGATTAGAATTGCGCCAGCCGATAGCATCAGTGCTGCCGGCGGGCGAACGGAGACTTCGGCATGTCGCCGTTTCGTGGGCAGCTCTCCGGCAAGCCGCTGCTCCCAGTCTGCTTATGTATTGGTACCGAATTCAATGCACAATGGTGATCGCGAGTTTAATTTCGCGGCTGCGCGAGCCGCCATCATCGAATTGGGCGATGGTGGCGGCCAATAGGGAACATTTCACCGTGTCGCGCTAGGTGACGCTTTCGGAATATTCTTTTTGCGCTTGTGCACGGGGCTTACTTCCGTGCAGGTGGCGCTTATATGTACCTCTCTCCCCGATCCAGATCCTAAAATCGATCCTGCAAAAGGTGGAGTGTAATTGTGGCATGATCGCCGCACAGGAGACATTTACATGAACTTAGATCAGGCTCAGCAACGGGCAGAGAGAATTTTCAAAAAGGAAGAGCGGGCGCAGGATGGTCGAAAGGCAATGACCGAATACGAAGCGCAAGCTCTCGCCACACGCGAAAAGACCGAACGTCTAAAAGCGCTTCGACTAGCCAGAGAAGCCGATGCCCGCTCAGTAGCTTAAACGCCTACGCCCGAAACTCAGCCCCGCCACCTTCACTGGTGCGGGGCTTTTTCTATCAGAACGCTAGTCTTACTTAGTCAGTAGGTCGCATCTTTTTCCAATGAAACTCATGTATTTGGCAAGATTCACTTTTCAGCATGTGGAGGGGCTGAGATGGGTCTGCCAAAATCACGTGAGGCTGCATCGCGGTTTTCGGCGTATGTCGAGGGTCTGACGAGCGCGATTGGACACGCGGACCGGGCCAAACCGCTTCGGGATTATTGCGTGGGGCTGATGATGCCTTGCGAGCGCAAGAGCGTCGAGCCGATGGCCGCGATTACGGCGCCTGAACGGACCTCGGCCCAACATCAGTCGCTGTTGCATTTTGTTGGTGAAGGCAACTGGTCCGACGAGAAGGTTTTGGCCAAGGTGCGCGAAATGGTGCTGCCGGAGATGGAACGCCACGGGCCGATCGAAGCCTGGATCATCGATGACACGGGCTTTCCCAAGAAGGGACGGCATTCGGTTGGGGTCGGGCGTCAATATTGCGGTGAGCTTGGCAAGCAAGACAATTGTCAGATCGTCGTAACGCTTTCGATTGCCAATCATCATGCGAGCTTGCCAGCGGCCTATCGCCTCTATCTGCCGAAGGAGTGGGCGACGGACCGTCCACGTCGGCGCAAAGCAGGTGTACCCAAGGAGGTCACCTTCAAAACCAAGCCGGCAATCGCGCTCGATCAATTGCGATGGGCCTGCGCGGCCGACCTACCGCGCGGCGTGGTGCTGATGGATGCCGGCTATGGCGCCGACACCGATTTGCGTACCAACATCACAGCGCTCGGATTGAGCTATGTAGCCGGCATCATGCCACAAACATCGGTATGGGGACCGGGCGCCGGGCCACGGCCGCCAAAGAAATGGTCGGGCCACGGGCGACGTCCAAAGCTGTTGCGGCGTGACGGCAAACACCGACCGATATCGGTCAAGAAGCTTGCGTTTGCCCTGCCGTCAGAGGCTTGGTGCAAGATCACGTGGCGGGAAGCCTCGGCAGAGCCGTTATCCTCACGCTTTGCCCGTGTACGCGTTCGTGCGGCGCATCGAGATTATTGGCTGGCTGAAAGTCGACCAGACGAGTGGCTGCTGATCGAGTGGCCAGATGGCGAAGATGCGCCGACCAAATATTGGTTCTCAACGCTTCCGGCGAACATCGCGTTCGCTCAGCTCGTCGATACCGCCAAACTGCGCTGGCGCATCGAACGCGATTACCAGGAACTTAAACAGGAGGTTGGCCTCGGTCACTTCGAAGGACGCGGATGGCGCGGCTTCCACCATCACGCAACGCTATGCATCGCGGCCTATGGATTCCTGATCTCCGAGCGGGAGACGATTCCCCCCTCACGAACTCGTTCCCCCCGGTTGTTCACGAACATTACAATTCCCGAAACTTATCGGCCCAGAGGGTCCGCCATTGCGGCCTGAGCGCCACGTTCCGAATTCCATCGCAACTATCCGACGGAGATTAATCGTCGCTCTCGTCGCAACGCTGTCACGATGTCCTTGCTGCGTCGGCCCAATCTCAGCACAAGGTAGACGTCGAAAGTTGTGACGCAGTAAGACTAGGTAGTGCCTCAGTTTGATTTGGACGTTTCACAATGACGTAAAGATAGGCGCTGTAGGCAATTAGGCATATAGAAATCGTTAGCATCCAATTGTATTGGAACAGTTCAATGGCAAATACGCGCAGCGCGAAAAGGCCCAGTCCAATACCGACCAAAATTAGCACAATTGGCGCTGGTTTACTCATGCTGCGATCCGCTTCTTGTACGGTCTCACGTCGGCGGGGTGCTACTCGCCTTTGGGGCTAACGGGTGTCCTGGGCCCCGCCATTCCCGGGCCGCTCGATATGATACTCACGAATTAATCGGCGACAGGAAGAGTTGACCCGCTGTTGATAGCCGAGACGGCCAAAGAGATGCTTTGCAATCTCGACTTCGGTAAGCCCCGGATTACGGGCCACGAGCGATAGGGTGTCGTCCGCAAGCGCCATACCCAATAGCATACAGGTCCCAATTCGGGGGCACGGCCCCCGACAAAAATCCTAATTATGCGCTAAGCTCGCTGCGCCAAATAAATCCATTTTCTTTTTCTGTTTTTCGATTTTGCAAGTCCGTATCAGCTAGTTGTAGCCTAGATCGATTGGCGTCAGCTAATCCTGCCATGCGAGAGCCAAAGACTTGTTGGGATCGTAGGATGGGTAAGACATCCGTATTCCTATAGATTTGCCAGATGTAGGCCTCGTTCCGCGTTGTGCCGCTATTTTTAATCTCGACGCGATAAGTCGAGTTCTTCTCGTTCATGGTGGCCCCCTGCTCGGGAAAGTGACGGAAATATTTCCCGAGGGTAAGAAAAAAGGCCCAGAGGAAATCCGGGCTTTTATCATTTCGGTTGGATGGGTTTAATAGTCCATGCCGCCCATGCCACCGCCCGGCATAGTCGGGGCCCCACTGTCCTTCTTCGGCCTTTCGGCCACCATGGCTTCCGTGGTGATGAGTAGCCCGGCGATCGATGCTGCATTTTGCAGGGCCGCCCGAACCACCTTGGTCGGGTCAATGATGCCCTTGGAAATGAGGTTTACATACTCGCCGTTCTGGGCGTCGAAGCCGTAGGCGTATTGATCCTTCTCGAGGATCTTGCCGACGATCACGGAGCCGTCTTCGCCGGCATTGGTCGCGATCTGGCGCGCCGGAGTGGAGAGCGCCTTGCGGACGATCTCGACACCGGTCTTCTGGTCGTCATTGTGCGTGCGAACCTTCTTGAGCGACTCGCTGGCCCGCAGGAGAGCGACGCCACCGCCTGGGAGAATGCCTTCCTCGACTGCTGCACGGGTCGCGTGCATGGCATCATCCACGCGGTCCTTGCGCTCCTTGACTTCGACCTCAGTCGCGCCACCGACACGGATCACCGCGACGCCGCCCGCAAGCTTGGCGAGACGCTCCTGCAGCTTTTCACGGTCGTAGTCCGAAGTGGTCTCCTCGATCTGCGCCTTGATCTGGCCAATGCGGGCTTGGATGTCGGACTTCTTGCCGGCACCATCAACAATCGTGGTGTTCTCTTTCTCGATCATCACCTTCTTGGCCTTGCCGAGCATACTCACCGTAACCTTGTCGAGTTTGATGCCGAGATCCTCGCTAATCGCCTGAGCGCCGGTGAGAATCGCGATATCCTCGAGCATAGCCTTGCGACGATCACCAAAGCCTGGTGCTTTCACCGCCGCAATCTTGAGGCCACCGCGCAGCTTGTTGACGACAAGCGTTGCCAAAGCCTCGCCCTCAACATCCTCGGCAATGATGACGAGTGGCTTTGAGGTCTGCACCACCGCCTCAAGCAGCGGCAACAATTCCTGTAAGCCGGAGAGTTTCTTATCGTAGATCAGGAGATAGGGGTCATCCATCTCTACGCGCATCTTTTCGGCGTTGGTGATGAAGTAAGGAGAGATGTAACCGCGATCAAATTGCATGCCTTCGACAACTTCGAGTTCAGTCTCCAACGATTTTGCTTCTTCGACCGTAATCACACCCTCGTTGCCAACTTTCTTCATGGCATCGGCAAGGAACTGGCCAATTTCGGAATCGCCGTTGGCGGAAATCGTGCCGACCTGGGCGATTTCTTCGTTGGAGGTGACTTTTTTCGAATTCTTCTTGAGCTCCTCGACCACCGCTTCGACCGCAAGATCGATGCCGCGCTTCAGATCCATCGGGTTCATGCCTGCGGCCACGGACTTGGCGCCTTCCCGTACGATCGCGTGCGCAAGAACCGTGGCGGTCGTCGTGCCGTCACCGGCGTAGTCGGATGACTTCGAGGCGACCTCGCGCACCATCTGCGCGCCCATATTTTCGAACTTATCTTCAAGCTCGATCTCTTTTGCGACGGTAACACCGTCCTTGGTGATGCGGGGTGCCCCGTACGACTTGTCGAGCACGACGTTGCGACCCTTCGGGCCGAGCGTCACCTTCACCGCATTGTTGAGAATATCGATCCCGCGCAACATTCGGTCGCGCGCATCAACTGAGAATTTAACTTCTTTGGCAGACATTTTGCTACTCCGTGAATTTCTGTTTCGGTGATGGGAATGCTCAGGCGGCCTTCTTCTTGGCCACAGTTTCCTGGAGCACGCCCATGATGTCGCTCTCCTTCATGATCAAGTAATCGACGCCGTCGAGCTTGACCTCGGTGCCCGACCACTTGCCGAATAGCACGCGATCGCCGACCTTCAGGTCGATCGGAATCAGCTTGCCGGCTCTCGTCGCGGCCACCGGGGCCGACGGCGATGATCTCGCCCTGCGAGGGCTTCTCCTGCGCAGTGTCGGGGATGATGATGCCGCCGGCGGACTTCGCTTCGGGATCAATACGGGCGACAACAACACGATCGTGCAGTGGGCGGAATTTCATTGGTGTTCTCCTGCGGTTTTTTTAAGCAATCTGGCGGATTTTCAAAGCTGACATTATTTTGAAAGCCGATATTGCAGGGACGCCTCGCGATCAGGGGCCTTATCGAGTGCCTTGGAGACGCTTGTCTTGATTGTGCCGGCAGCCTCAGTCGCTATTTCTTGCGCGAGCGCGCAGAGGTCCTTATTCTGCGCGGATACGATCTCGAATTGCTTGCGCATTTGCGCAGTCGACAGCTCGATAAACTCAGATGGGGACTTCACACCCAACAGCGCTTGGGCGTACTCAAAGGCGGCGCGAGTGTTGGTACGTGTAATTTCGATAAGCTTGCGATTATAGTCTGTGGCACCTTTGGCGGCGGCCTCGTAGGTATTCTCGAGCAAGTCGGCTGCTTCCTCGCTGGCTACCTTGGCCTTCGCGTAAGCGTCCCTGGTTTGCTCGACGCCCTTTTCGGCCATCTCACGAAATGCCTCCGGCATTTCCATATTTGGCAGATCGAATTTCGGGATCTCGAATTTAGGAATCCCGTAGTCTGGCAGGCCAAACGAGGAGGCGGCGTGCTTCGGACTCTTGGCTTTGGTGGCGGCAGCGGTAGTTTCTGTCATGACACTTAATCCTTTAGAGGGGCGGATTTGGTTAGACCCTCTGACGCCGCCCTCAACGCCGGATGCCGACAGACAAGTGGTTCAGTACGGCCCAGCTTGCAACTTAGGTGCCCCGTTCGTTGGCTGAGTGATTTTCTCGACGCATTCCTGGCGGCTCGAAAAAGGTCCAGAAGAGAGGTTGCCATCATCCTCGATCGCATACCAACCAGGCTTGATGCCGCGCATGTCGGATTTGTCTTCACCAATGTAATGGGGAACAGTCATTGTGGCGTGTTTCCTAGAGATGGAAGGTGATCAACAACAACATGCCAACAAACACAACGACTGCGCCTGCCAGCGAACAAAACACTATTCGCGTCACGTGATCAGGAACAACATTGATAGTCATGATCTCCGCCTAACAATGTTCCTCACACCTCGATCATTCGAGCGCAGCTGACTTCGGTGCAAGCAGCAACGCGTAGCAGGCGGTCACAAGGGCGGAACTCGGGTACGTTTCACCCGGGAGAGTCACGAACTCCTTGGGAAACTCCTCCGCACGCTTCCACGAGTTGACCTTCGAAAGCGCGATTTTCTTCGCTTCGGCGTCAGGCAGTGCGCGGAATTTGTCGG
Organism: uncultured Alphaproteobacteria bacterium; assembly: GCA_963759705.1. Lineage (GTDB taxonomy): Bacteria > Pseudomonadota > Alphaproteobacteria > Rhizobiales > Xanthobacteraceae > BOG-931. The sequence continues at coordinate 724,815 of CAVXAK010000013.1, read as the reverse complement.
CGCACACGGGTGCCAGCGCCGCCACTACCGCGACCTCAGACTGCTCTCTCGCCATCTTGTCGGCGGTGCTGCCGAGCGACCAGCCACCCCAGTTAAAGCCTACAACGATCGTGGCGACGGCACCGACGGCAGCGCCTTGCAACAGGCGCGTCAACGATTCTCCTTGAAGGATTGAAAGCACTTGCATGATTTTCACCTTTCTATGAGAGGGACGCGCGCCAGCGCGTTAAGCTGCGGCTCGGGTGCTAAAAGCACCCGCGCCGAAAGCAACTCTGCTTAAAGGGTTATTGTGCCTGCCGACGGCACTGGCGCTGCCAATCTGAGATAACGGAGACTTCGGTACGTCCCCGATTTATGGGCAGCTTTCGTGACAAGCCGCTGCTTGTCTACTTCTTGACATGGGGTGACGAAGAAAAAGCACAATAGGGATCGAGAAATTAAATGCCGAGGAGGCTCTTGCGGCCCAGCGGAGTTGAGCCCCGTGCCAATCCATGACGTGAATTCTCACTTCATCCACTTTCAACAATATCCAACCAGCGCCCAATAAGCCCCTCTTTCGGCCCCTGCTTTTTCTGACATTCCCTTGATCTTAATCAAATCGCTGGCCGCGCCAGGGTGCTATAAAGATTTATGTGGCAGTCCATATCTACGGCACCATTCCATCGCGAACTCGAGCTCGCCGTCATCGACGAAGAGGGCCCCCACCTTATTATCTTTCCCTGCCGTCAAATATTTGGCGGCTGGGTAAACGCCGAAACAAAAAGGCACATCGACGTACATCCGACACATTGGCGCGTTTGGCCTGAAAAGCGCTAACTCCGTCTTGTTTTTGACGGAGACCAACTACGTCGCCACCGACAGCACCGGTCAAACTGCCACAGCAACAAGAACCGTCCTCATCGAGCCGGTCGCCCCATCCGCAGCAGCTACAACAACGGCCCACACCACCATCACGAATTAAAACGTTCGACGCGCCCTTGTGCTTTGATCAAAGTACCACAAGTATACAAATACTGGCAGGCCTGCAGCTTGCCTACGAGCTGCCTAAAAAACGGCGACCTACCGAAGTCTCCGCTCTAACAATCGGCAGCGATGATGCCATCGGCTGGCACAAATCATTCTGAACATCATGTGGAGGATAGGTCATGGAGACATTTTTCATAGCACTTGCCGCGATAGTTATGGGTGGCGCGTGCGTTTGGCTGTTCGTTTTCGAACCACGTAGGAAGATTTACGATTTATGAAATAAATGTTCCACTCGGCGCATCTCCAAACATGCCGCCAGCTGTGGCGGCGCGAATTCCAACTAAAATAGAAAAGCAGCGTGCTCAAGAAGCGAGCGCGGGTAAGGTGAATGTCATTTGAGACACGCAGCGGCGACCGCCGCGTCGCCGAACGATGCCCTCGCAAGCACATTCCGTACCGGCGGCTTCGCGACGTTCGCTCACATTCATTCAAGTAATCGAGCGGTGAAGCCTCGATCCCTCGCGTCCTGAGTGATCGCTTTGAGGCGGTCCGCATTCCGCTTAGCGTATTTCTGTATGTCTTGAAGCCTTATTGGAAGCGTCGTGCCTGTGGCATGGGCCACGTGCTGTGGCGTTAGTGTTAGAATAAAAGGTTGAGGATCATCGAGCGCGACCCCATACGAAAGGCGGAGCATTCCGTTGGGCTCTCCCGTCGATCCGATCAGTTTGAACGTTGCCGGCGCTTCCACCAATTCATAACCGAGTGTATCAGCCCCACGCCTCACTGGTAATGGGCGCGTGCAGTGCGGGCAGATAGCGTGCTCGAGTGGTTTTGCCGCTTCGCGGCGCCGTTTCACAAGCAGGTTCGCGTTGCAATTTGGACAAGTATAGTTCGACCGAACGCTCTTTAGATTGCTTCAGGTCATGCGCGGCGCGGAGCTCTGCCGCAATTTCTTCCGCCAGTACTTGGCACACCGGCAAGCTTCAGCAGGGCGATGATTACCGCGGGATGCCATCCATTTGAGCGTGGCCGGGCGCCCCCTTCACGATAAACGATTCGGCGTGCTCCTCGATCAACCAGGCGGAAAGAAGCGGCGCACGGTCTTCAATCATCGTAGTACCCGAACGGTTACTTTCGGGACCAAGATCCCGTTTGTTAGCCAAGATGTTCCCGTCCAGGAACATTTTATTAATGCCTTTGGTCCTTCAATGAAGCTCGCCGGGAAGCGGGGTGAAACATGGACGAGTACGACAGTACAGTTGAGCGGAGAGCTTCGTCGATAGCATCCGCTTTCGGATCGCTGATCCGAAGCCGAAGGAAGGCCCTGAACATGCGCCAGGATCAACTTGCGCTGGCGACAGGTGTTGGGCGCAGGTTTCTGATCGAGCTTGAGGCTGGCAAGCCGTCCTGCCAGCTGGGACGGAGCCTTCTCGTGGCTGACGTCCTTGGAGTTGGGCTACCCGATATTCTAGTCTCTCGTGGCCCGTCTCCGTCCCTATCAGCAACCGCCCCGGAATTGCCAGACCTAACCGAAGAAGCGGAGGAGCTCGATGGCCAGCCTGCCCGTATACTTTGAGCAGCGACTGGTCGGCACCATTTCTGTCGATAAGAACGGGCCTGGGTTCACTTATGAACCTGGCTGGATTGAATTGAGGGGCTCCTTTCCGATCTCAATAACAATGCCGTTGAAAGCGGGGCCCATCGCTTCGGACACTTTCCTGCCGTGGGCAGCGAACCTGCTGCCAGAAAGCGAGCAGCTGCGAACTCTCGGGCAACTTCTTCGGATGGCGCGGAGTGATGTTATCGGCCTGCTATCCGCGATTGGCGGCGACACGGCCGGCGCACTTTCCATTGGTCAACCCGGGAGAACCTCTTCGGTCCAGTGGCGACCGGTTGGCAAGCCGGAAGAGCTTGAGCGGATCATAGAGGAATTGCCGAACAAGCCGTTTCTCGTCGGTGAGGAGGGCGTTTCAATGTCGCTCGCCGGCGTTCAGTCCAAACTCGCCGTCGCGGTCGACGGCGAGGGCCGCATCTGCATCCCAATGAACGGCTCTCCATCGACGCACATTCTCAAGCCGGACTCGCCGCGTCTTCCGGGCGGCGTTCAGAACGAGGCGTTCTGCTTGACGTTGGCAAAACGTATGAAGATCCCCACGGCGAAAGTCACCACCGGTCGAGCCGGCAAACGAAGCTATTTACTTGTGCAACGATACGACCGAACCGAGGTTGGGAGCCGTTGGCGTCGATTGCACCAAGAGGATTATTGCCAGGCCCTCGGCACGCCGCCATCAGCCAAGTACGAGTTCAACCACACTGGAATTCGCGGGCCAGCACTGCAGGACATGTTCGAGGTAACGCGGCGGCACTTGCCGCCGTCCGATATCGTTCGTTTGCTCGATATGGTCGTGTTCAATGTTCTGGTCTGCAACACCGACGCTCATGCCAAAAACTATTCGATCATGATCCGTGGCAACGGCGCGTCGCTTGCACCGATGTACGACGTCATGTGCGGCGAGGTTTGGGAGAACGTTACAAAGAAGCTCGCACAGAAGATCGCCGGCAACAGTCGGGGTGATGATCTCAACAGACGGCACTGGCAGCGGTTCGCCCGCGAGTGCGGCCTCAATCCCGGGCAAGTTGTTGACCGCGTCGACGCGTTGGCGAAATCAGCCATCGCAGAAGCCGAGGCGGCTGCATCCGAGGTGGACGCGATGCCGGCCGGCAATCACACGATCCTGGACCAGTCGCGACAAGTCGTTGAAGGGCGGGCTCGTGCACTCCTCGTACAACTGCAAGAATTGGGGGACGAGGCCTCTATCGCTGCTGATAAACAAGCCGAGGCCGCCGGGGAAAAGGCCAAGGTAATCGAGACCGGGGCCTCCGTCGCCTCGTTGTAAATAGGCGCTGAAGTCTGACTCCTCCAATTCGAGATTGCTCAGTACATTAGCGGCGCTGGTCGGCATCCGGACACCCAACACGAATCACTCACTGTGCGGGGCCATGATCGAAAGCCCGGCAAGCACTTTTAGCGGCGTGGTCGTGGGTAGAATTGTGGGAACAATTTGATTATAATAATAATCTATTGAAATTAAATGGAAAAACGCAGTTATTGGCTCCCCGGGCCGGATTCGAACCAGCGACCAACCGGTTAACAGCCGGTTGCTCTACCGCTGAGCTACCGGGGAACAACGCTACCTGCTCGCGTGCGAGCGCATATAACAAAGCCCGTCCCGCATTGAAAGCCGCCGCTTCGAACTATGTGCGGCTTTTCGAAGGTCCGGAGCCGAAGTTCTGAGGTCGAAAAATGTGGAGGCCACGACAGGAATTGAACCTGTGTAAACGGTTTTGCAGTCGCCAAAGCGGCACTGACGCAAGCTTTTGATACTGACGAATTTTCCCGGAAAGACCAAAATAACCCTTGGAAATAAGCGGTTATACGTTGACGTAAACGGCATGTCGTGACAGTTTAACGGCAGGTTATGACCCTTGATGACACTGACGAATCGCTGACTTAAAACATTCCGTGAGGCACCCCATGGGTAAACGGACCGAGAAACCGCTAAAGCTCGATGCTGAGTTCGTCCGCAATGTCGAGCTGCCCGAATCCGGCGCGGTGACGTATTGGGACAGCGACCCGAAGGTCCGCGGGTTTGGCGTGCGAATTTATGCTGGGGGAGGGCGGTCGTTCTTTCTCAATTACCGAATTGACGGCCGCGAGCGCAGGTTCACGATCGGCGCCTTCCCGCGCTGGTCGGTAGCCGCGGCCCGCGAGCGCGCCAAGGAATTGCGCACGGAGATTGACCGCGGGCACGATCCCGCCGGCCAGAAGCGCGAGCGCCGGGAAGCTCCGACGGTTCAAGACCTGATCGACCGCTACATCGCCGACCATTTGCCGAGAAAGGCCGAGGCGCACTTCGCCGACGACAAAAGGATGCTGGCCGAGATCGGTAAGCATCTCGGTCCGCATACCAAGGTGACGGACGTTCATGGCGGCGACATCCGCGACATGCACCGCAAGATCAGCGAGTTGATCGGCCGATATGGTCCCCGCAGTGTGCGCGCTAACCGCATCCTGGCGATTTGCTCGAAGATGTTCTCGCTCTCGCTGGTCCCGTTGCCCGGTGAGAACACTCCCTGGCGCAATGCGGCCCAAGGAAATCCGTGCAAGGGCATCGAGCGCAACCACGAGGAGGGCCGGGAGCGCTTTTTCAGCCAACCGGAATTGGCGGCAATCAGCGACGCCTTGAACGAGTATCCGGGCGTTGCCGCCGATTGCGTGCGGCTCGTCATGCTGACCGGCTGCCGGCCCGCCGAGGCCATAAAGGCAGAGTGGACTGAGTTCGACAAAGAGCCGGGATACTGGATCAAACCGAGCGCCCACACCAAGCAGCGCAAGGTGCACAAGCTGCCCTTGAGCCCGCCGGCGCTCGAGTTGATCGAGCGGCTCCGCGAGAGGCGAAAAGGAAAATGGGTGTTCCCGGGTGACAAACCGGGCGAGCCGGTCGCGGCCCTTTGGCACGTCTGGGCATTTCGTCCGGAAGCGAACTGGCCTTGGGAAAGACGCGCGCATCTACGACTTGCGCCACACGTTCGCATCGGTCGGCGCAGGCGGCGGTCTCGGCCTGCCGATCATTGGCCGGTTGCTCGGCCATACGCAGTCGCGGACGACGCAGCGATACGCGCATCTCGCGGATGATCCACTCCGCGAAGCCGCCGAGAAGATCACCACCGTCATCACTGGGGCAGGGAAGCCCGGCGCCAAAATCATCGACATGAAGGGCTAACCGTCCATGGAGACGCTCAGCCGAAATCATTCGTGTTTACTGAACAGCTTTGCAGCCAGGCAAGAACGGCTTGGAGAGCGTGAAGAACTGTGAATATGCCGCTCATCTGATTTTCTGTGAAATATGAAGAACATCACGGCGAAGCCGAGGCACGGCGAATATTTGCAATGTACGGCAAGCCACCAACACAGCGGCGGATCGCGGAAATCAGAAATTATGGGCTCCTCGATCGGCTGAGCGTTTGAAGCCCAAGCCAAACATTGCTCTGCTCGCCCGACAGATGGTCGAGGAAAACAAGCGGCTTCCGCCCAAGGAGCGTCGGGCGGCCGGGGGCACTAACCTACAATCGCTGGAACATCATATTCGAGAGCAAGTGCGCAAAGTTCGACGGCGCGCGGAGCGTGTTGAGAAAGCGAAGCGGTACTTGAGACAACGAAGCGAGAGGCGCCCGAGTTTTCGCGATCAAAAATCTACAGTATGTTTGTCCAGCCGAATTTGTAGAATTACATTTCCAGGCATTGGGCGGCAGCGTTGCGGCATCCTTCAGCAAGGGGTTGCCGAATATGACTGCCTTAGACAAACACCTCACCGAGAAAGAACTCGCAACCAGCTCAAGGCGAAAACCGGCTTTGGCTGCGAACGCACGTTGCGGAAATGGCGCCAGCAGCGCATTGGGCCGCCATGGGTGAAGTTCGGCAAGGCGATCCTTTACCCCGACGACGGGTTCGAGGAATGGCTGCACTCTCAGGTGCAGCAGCCCGTCCGCTCTCGTAAGCGCGCCGCATAGAAAACCCCGGCCGCACAGTGCTTTGTGCAGACCGGGGCCGGAGATGATGTGAGCTACGCTGATTGATTTAGTCTCCCGCTGTTCTGACGCAACGCACTGATCGGCCCCGCTTTCTGGGAGCCGTCATGAACATTCAAACCAGCGTGCAGCGTATCGAGCCTGAGGAGCGTCGCGTCGATCCGCTTCTTGCTTTCATAGAATGTGCTGATGCGCGCGCCTACCTCTGGCATTGGCGAATACACGATCGAGCAGGCGGTCGGTACGCTGCTAGCGGACGCCGGATGTCACGGCATCGTCAAGCGCATCGGCCAACACGCCGTCGATGCGATCCTGAATGACGCCTTCGGAAGGTACGCGGAGGCGTCATCGTGACGGAACTCCGCCGATATCAGACCGCATCATCGCCGCGGTTCATCAAGCAATCGCAGCAGGCAAGCGCCGGCCCATCATTCCGTTACCGACGGGCGGAGGCAAGACCGTCATCGCAGCCGAGATCATCAAGGACGCTAAGGCAAAGGGACAACGCGTCCTCGTCATTGCGCACAGCCGCGGAATCATCAAGCAGACGTCGGAAAAATTGTTCGCGCAGGGCGTCGAGCACGGCATCATTCAAGCCGGCTTCGCGACAAAACCATATGAGGAGGTGCAGGTCGCCAGCATCCAGACCCTGTCGGCGCGCGCGGTGCGAACCCGTCGCATGGAATTGCCGCCGGCTGATTTGATCATCGTCGACGAGGCGCACCACACCCCAGCCTACACGTACCGAAAGATCGTCAACAGCTATCCGGACGCTGTGATCATCGGATTGACGGCAACGCCATGCCGAGGCGACGGCCGGGGCCTCGGCGGCATTTTCGATGTGATTGTCGACTGTCTCCAAGTTGCCGAGCTATCGAACAGAAATTCCTGGTCAAAACCCGCGTGTTCGCCCCTGTCGATCCCGACCTTCGCGGCGTCGAAACGCGTGTCGGCGATTACGTCGAAGTCGCAGCTCGCCGAGCGCATGGACCGCGCGAACCTGGTCGGCGACATCGTTACCCACTGGCACCGGTATCGGCGAGCGCAGGAAGACCGTTTGCTTCGCGGTCAACGTGGCGCACTCGCTGCACATTCGGGATGAGTTCATCCGATCGGGCATCCGCGCCGAGCACGTCGACGGCTCGATCCCGAAGCCGGACCGCGATGCAGTCCTGGCGCGCCTGGCCAGCGGCGAGACGCAACTTGTCACCAACTGCATGGTTCTGACCGAAGGGTGGGACATGCCGGAAGTGTCCTGCTGCATCCTGGCGCGGCCCACCAAGAAGATGGGCCTGTATCGGCAGATGATTGGCCGCGTCCTGCGACCGTTTTTGCTGAAGTCTGATGCGATTGTCCTCGATCATAGCGGCGCCGTGTTCAGGCACGGATTCGTCGAAGACCGCGTCGAGTGGACGCTCGATCCAGATAAGCGCGCTGAAAGCCCGACGCATAACGCTCGGCTTCATTCTGGCTACTCGAGCCGGATCCTGGAGTGCACGAAGTGCGGCGCCATGCGCGTCGCCGGCGAGCCATGTCGATCATGCGGGTTCCTGCCGCAACGGCCTCCCCAGGCGATCGTATTCCGTGATGGCGATCTAGCCGCTGTCGATCGCAGTCAACGTATTGCGCAGGCCATATCTGACCCCGCCGAGCGCGCACGCTGGCATGCCGAGCTCGCGCACATCGCCAACATGCGCGGCTATCAGCCCGGCTGGGTCGCCCACAAATTTCGTGAAAAGTTCGGCTCTTGGCCGGCGTCTCGATACATCACACCGAAAGAGCCGTCGCAGGAAGTTCTGTCCTGGGTGCGCGCGAAGGCGATTGCGTACGCCAAGATGGCTAAGGCGGCGTCATGAAGCCCCGCCCGAAGCGCAAGCGCTCCAAAATCGACGGGCAATTTGCGTGGCAGCTGATTGAAATGATCGAGTCGCCGGCATGGTCCGTCCTGAGCCTTTCAGGCCATCGTGCATTCGACCGGCTACAAATCGAATTTGCTCACCACGGCGGCAAAGAGAACGGCCGCCTGCCAGTCACGTTCGACGACTTCGCCCGATTTGGCATTCACCGCCATGCCATTGCGCCGGCATTGCGCGAGTTGGAAGCGCTTGGCTTTATTGAAATCACCGAACGTGGCCGCGCCGGTAATGCGGATTATCGTGCACCAAACAAGTTTCGCATAACGCATCGCGAGACCGACACCTCAGCCGCCACGAACGACTGGCGCCGGATCAAATCAATCGAAGAGGCCGCAACCCTCGCCAACCTGGCGCGCAAGGCCAGCTCCGGGCGGTCCTCAAAAATTAGAAAACCAGTGCCGGAAACCGCACCAATACCAGTGCCGGAAACCATCACCAAAAACCAAAAATCCCCAGTGCCGGAAACCATCACTACTGCCCAGGGCGGAAACCATCACTACTATCTAGATCTCGGGGAGGGGACCGATACGTCTGCAAAGGACGAGGAGCAAGCCAGCGCTGCCGATGGACGGGGCAGGCTGCCATGCTGAAGCGCTCCTCATTGGTCCATCACAGGCCCGAACTCGAAAAATCCCCAGCCGAAACCGCCGTAGCCGGCCACGAAAAGCCAGCATTTTCACGAAATTGCGCTGACGAACAACTGACGCTGTTCGGCGACGACCATGGAAATCCCAATACTTGCGGATCAAAACGGAGACGGGTAAACGGTTATGGCATCCGCTTGGGCAAGGAATTGAGCATGCCAGAGCCGATCGGGACTATCCGATCTTACGATGACCTGCTCGACGTCGCTCGGGCCAGAATGGCAGCATTATCGATCACTTTCGAAACGCTTGATGCGGTCAGCGGCGTCGCTAGCGGTTATTCCGCAAAGTTGCTTGGCCCAAATCCATCGAAGCGATTTGGCGTCATGTCATTTTCCGCGATCATGGGCGCACTCGGCATGCAGCTTGTTGCGGTCGTCGACGAGGAAGCTATCGATCGGGTCAACCACGCCTGGTCCCGCGCCAGTTACGACGAGTTTCGCATCATTGGCGGCACGTTACATCGCCTGCCGCCTGAAGCCTGAAGTTGGGGCCGCTGACTAGCCGAGCTCGCCGATTCATTTTTGGCATTGCCCGCTCCTACCAGCCATATCGCAGCAAATCGCATCCACGGACGTCCGCTTAGTTGCAAAGGGCCATCCTGACCGTCGCCGAGGGTTTATGCGCGCGATACCTCTGACTAGAGGCTAGCTCTACCTCTGTTGCGGTTCGGGTCGACGCCGATCGGGCTGACGATCATTCCCACGACCCGCCCTGGCAAATCGCCTGACCACCTTTTCCAAATCGAAGGGGGTAGGGGAAAAATCGGCCTCCCCGGAAAATCGATATGTCCGCCACCTACACGGCGCCGACCCAAAACATTCGTGTCCTGCTCAATGACTTACCCAGCGCGGCGGCGGGCTGCGCATTTTGATCGAGATCAACGCGACCGATCCAATTAGCCGTATGGTGTGGTGTGTGAGTGGACGGTCCTGCCCGAGCCTATTGGTTACGGTCTGGGCCTCTCTACTTCCCCTAACCTTGACCCCTGGTGCGTCCGTCGTCCCGGGGTTCTTTTTGGACGGCTAACTGTCCCACAGTGAACGGCCACGGAACGCCTGCTGAACCGACCGGCAACTTGGACGGGCCGAAATGTGCATAACTTGCCCAGAAAGTGCCCACCAGCGGCGGGCCGGGGCGTCCTGAAATGCGGTGTGTTTGAACCGGTGCGTTGAGAGGCCCCGGGGCGGCGCCGTACCTTGCCCGTATGAAACACGGGACGCGCTTCGAAATCCATTGCCAGCCGAGAATAGGCAGGCGCTTAACGAGCTTGCTGCGGCATCTGGCTTGCCTGCGGCCGCTCTGGCGCGGATCGCGATCAAGCGGCTGCTCAATCATCGTGACGATGTCCTGCATGGACTGACGGGCGAGCCGCAAATAGCGGCTGATGAACCGCGCCACGGCGCAATCTGAAACGGAGAAAGACAATGGTCGGCATGACAATCGCTGAACTGATGGCGCAGGGAATGTCCCGGCAGGAGGCTGAAAACGTGATGCGCGAGCGTGTTTTTGGTGCGGCTACCGGACTGACAAGAACGGCAAGCCGACGAGCGCGGCATCGGCAGTGAAAGCAATCCGAGCGAGCAACATTTCATGGCGATCGAAAGTACGAGGGCAAGGCCGCCTCGGACGCTGCGCGGGCCCGGGCGAAGGCGCTCCGCGCGTAGTCATGCAGACCGTGTCCGACATGGCTGGTCAGTTTGCGCGGGCGATCGCAGCCAGCGATGTGCAACTGCTGCAGGACATCGAGCAGGCCCGTGTGGTCATGCGCGAAGAGCGGGCGGTCGACGATTTTGCCGGATCCGTGTTGGCGGTTGGTGCCGCGGCGGTTCAGGCCGAGGTCCGGCATTTTCGGCGCTGCGTCGAGTCCGCAAGGAAGACGGGCGCCGGCTCGCAATATTTTCTCGCCCAACTGACGCGCCTCGGGGCGTCTGACGATCAGGATGGCGCAAACTGATGAAATACCTTCGCCTCCTCGCTGCCGCCGTACTCCTGGCATCCGCGCCGCTTCAAGCACAGGAGCGCGCCAACACGGCGTCAATTACGCCACTCAGCTATTGCCAGCTTACGAGCATCTCATCGGCAACGCTGATCTCCACATGCAGCGGCGGCGTCCCCGCGCTGTCGGAATGGGCCCTCATTTGCGTTGAGAGCGCAGCAATTCGCTGGCGTGACGATGGCACCAATCCCACAACGTCCGTTGGCATGCCGGTCGCTTCCGGGGCTTGCTTCAACTACTCGGGTACGTTCGCCAAATTGGCTCTGATCGCACAGACCGGCTCGCCCATTGTTGATATTTCATTCTATAGCCAGGCGCCGCGGACATGACACAACGCCACCGATCGCCCGGATCGCGAGAATTTTCCGAAGCAGAGACTGCGGTCACCCCGGAGATGGTCGAGGCCGGCTTTTCACTGCTGAGCTTCCGCTATGACCCCGCCGCATCCGAATGGGTCCGTCGCGGGGTGGTGCGGGATATGTACAGGGCAATGAGCGCGGCGAGACTAGAAGATAGCGCCGGTTCAGATTGATCAGCGAGGTTGTGAGTTCGCCTATAGCTCGTGCAATAGCTCGCAGCTTCCGTGGCGTGACGATTACGGGGCTAACTTTCCATTGGCCCATTCGATGCTGATTATGTTCGAGACAAATGGCGATCGTTCGGTGTTGAGGGTCACCCACGGCCCGTGCATGCAAGAATCTTGATCTGGTATTGTGGGCCGCTTTTGCTTTTGCAATCAAACCTTCGTACATTTTTAGGACGCGCTTGTCGGTGATTAGCTTCGACAAAGCACGCTGCCAATGTTTCATCCTGTCATCGAAGGGAAATGGCATCCTGGGATCACGATAAGCCGCAAAACTCATTGCGCTAATCGTGAAGTCCATCTCGGTTTCGAAATATGACCAATGAGCAGGAAAAGAGGCCAAGTGCTGCGAGTTGATCTTTATCTAGATGCAAAGCAACAGGTCGTCTGCTCATGCTGAAGCCTAAAGGCAAAAAAAAGCCGCGAGGCGGCTGATGGGGCCGTCGTCGTCGAAATACAGATAGGCCAAGGCTTGTCCGGTCGCGTCCTTCACGACGTAGCTCTCTTTCAGTTCCTCGGCGGACCAGGGCGGCAGAAAAGAAGGGTGCTCAGGCATGGGCGTAACAATGTGTTCGCGGTTGCCTGCGAGGCACTTACACTGATTTCGTTGCCGATCAAGCTGGCATCCTTCGCTTGACCTAGGGAAAATTCAGCTTGTTCAATGACATCTTTGCGCTCTATCGTCTGGGTGTCACCCATAGGACACTGAAGTTTGCATGCTTTCTACGCTCCACCTCAAGTCAGCATCCTCCCCCGGCCAACCCTCACTGTCCCTTCCGCTGGAGCCATCGGTCACAGTTTTTGTTGGTCCGAACAACTCTGGGAAAAGCTTGGTGCTGCGGGAAATCGCGGCGTTCTGCAAGGGCGGCGCGGCCGGATCCCATACACTTATTCTGGACCGTTTCGATTGCGTTGCTGTCGACAGAGCCACAGCGGAGGCTGACTTTAGCCGCATCGTGAGAAAGGCCGACCCTGGCGAAACCATTCAGCCCAATCTCGAACCTGTTATGCTCGGAGGTAGTCGCTCCCAAATTCATCAACCTCACTATAGCTTGGGACGAGAGAATCCTAAAGTTACCTCAGCTATTTCGCACGACTATCACCTCGGCCCATTGACGCTTAGTCTCGACGGCAACACTCGAATCAGGTCTTCTGAAGCCGCATTCGCGTGGCGATCTAAAATACCCTACAGAGCCTCTGTCGCGGATCTTCACCGACGATTCAAAACGCGCCAAATGGAGGAAAATCGTTTACGATGCTTTCGGACTCTATCCGGGGATCGACGCAACCGTCGGCGATGTTCTTTCTGTGCGATTTGGAAAGAGCTCCACCACTGCGCGAGCGCACGCTCGAACAAGACATTGTAGACTGGATGCGACAGGCCCTCTCCCTCGAGGCAGTTAGCGACGGCGTCAAAGCTTTCTCCGGCATCCTGCTCCAAATTTATGCCGGCGACCCGAAAGTGATTATCATCGACGAGCCGGAGGCGTTCTTGCACCCTTCGCTCGCGCGTACTCTCGGCGGCGAACTCGCAACAGCTGCCCACAACGAGCAGAAGTTCGTGTTTGTCTCGACCCACAGTGCTGATTTTCTGATGGGAGCCATACAGTCTGGCGCAGTTATCAACATCGTGCGGCTGACCTGGGCTAATGACACCGCTACAGCACGTCTACTTCCGAATGCGGAGCTTGCAGGACTGATGAATGACCCGATGCTGCGCTCCGTCGGGGTATTGTCCGGGTTATTTTTTCAAAACGTCATCGTCACCGAGGCCGATGCAGACCGAGCCTTTTACCAGGAGGTCAACGACCGATTGATCGCCACCCACGACATCCGTGCTATTCCGCACGCCTTGTTCTTGAACGCCGACAATCACCAGACGATACCTGCCATAGTAGCTCCGTTGCGAAAGCTAGGCATTCCCGCAGCCGGCGTAACCGATCTTGACGTCATAAAACGGGGTGGCGTCGAATGGACGCGACAGCTCGACGCTTGTGGCATGCCAACAGCCCAACAACATGCCAACCATGACCTCAGGAAGGCTGTGCTCGACGCACTGATCGCGGCCGCACCGCCCGGTACACAAAATTCCGACAATTACTTCAAGACTGCCGGCGGCATCGCCATTCTCGGCGAGTCCGACCGTGAAGCCGCAGAGAATTTTTGCGACGAGCTCGCCAAATACGGCCTATTCATCGTCCGTATCGGCGAGGTCGAGGCTTGGCTGAAGCACCTCGACGTTCCGCAAAAGACCAATGGCTGGCGCGCCAAGATCTTTGATGCCATGGGCGGCAACCCATCACAGACCAAGTATGTCCGTCCAACGGACGATGACGTTTGGAAGTTTATGGGTTCGATCCGCACCTGGCTCAGTAACCCACGCCGCCGCGGCATCCCCGATTGATTCTTCGTTTTGCTCGCAGTGGATGTTCATTGAGCGCGCTCAAACCAACCTGAGACCCGTATCGCGACGAGTCAAAATCGCGGTGCCGGTTGTTGCTCCCGACTAGAGCATCGAGTGGGCGGCCTTCAAAAAAAAGCCCTGGCCGAGGTGGACAAAGCCGCGGTCAGGGCCCTTGGTTTCGCCCGTCAGGTCACCGGGGGGCTTCGTTGTTGCATCCTCGCAACGCCATCGCAAAATCCGCCCGGATCACGCAATATGACAGCTCATTACAAAGAGGACGTAATAACGTTGGGCCTTCGGTACCAAGGGGACTGGGGATGCCGGATAAACACGCCACCAACAGCAACAAGACGCGCGAGCTCGTAACTGAATTCGATCGCTTTGGCTTGCGAGGCTGTTTCGACGCGTATGGCACGAACGGACGATCGTCATCTTCCGAGTGGAAGTTTGAAGATCGGCTTGGCGGCTGGACACGGGTCATCAACAACCCAGGATCGCCGCTGAAATCGTGAACCGGCATTTCCTTTAGCGCCGCCGCGCCGCCAGCCGCTTCAAATCGTTTGGGTTGGTGATCTTGTACTCCTTGATGGCGGCCGCAATCGCGCTTTTCTCGTCCGGTGCATGGACGTAGCCGACATGGACCGCGGCTTTGCCCCGGATGTGCGTGATCTCCCACTCGGGCTCTTTCTTAGGCTTGGTCGTCATTCCGTGCTGTCCCCGCGCAGGAGCTTCGGTAGCTTGGCATGTTGGCGGCAATGCGCCGCGCCTCATCCCGCGTCAGTAGGTTTGCCGCCGATCGCCGGCCGGGCTCATCCTCGAAATAGATGTAGGCGAGCGCCTGTCCGTTTCGATCGCGGATGATGAAGCACGCATTGGTTTCCTCAGCGGTCCACGGGATCGGAAATCGGCGGCGTTCAGGCATTGTGTCAATGGAAGGCGAGCACGGCGGCGCCTGCAATCGTCAGGATCAGCAGCGCAAGAAATAGCGTGCTTTTCCAAGTCGGCTCCGGGCCGCCAAGCCCGGGGTTTCTGTAGCTGGTCATGTTATTTGCCCCCCCTGGCTCCGATTATATTTGCCTAAGCCGGGGTCGTCATTCCAGTGCATTGAAGCGGCCGGCCCGACGGTCTTCCAGTTGGGCAACTTGGCCTCGACCGTCGCGGTCGGGGCCTTTTTCTTAGTCCGGTCGCAAACAAAAATCCGACAAAATCAAGCGCATATCTGGAAGCGGGAACGAACCTTGCGGGGAATTATCCCATGGAAGATTGGCTTGTAATCTTATTGCCGCTAGCGACCGCGATCTACTTTGCCAATAACCCGGATCAGTTCAGAGCTACGCTGGATTGGCTGTCAGGGCTGTTGCACTGACCAAAGGAAAGCCCCGAGGAGGCACACCCGGGGCCCCCGGACAGGGGATGGGGATTGGGGGGCTGTCATCTCCCGTCCACACGATTCAATCTAAAGCAGCCGCGGTTTGTTCCTGCACGCAGGGCAGCCCCGCGTAGGAACGGTGCGTTGCGGCCGGGATGCAATGGGATGCAGACATTGGCGAGCATGAGGTTCGCTATGTCGAAAACGGTCCGCGGTGAGCAGATTGTCATCCGAATTTCCGGCCCTCTCCGGGCCGAGCTGGAGCAATTGGCCGATCTGGATCGCCGACCGCTGGCAAGCCTTGTGAGGAAGGTTCTCGTCGACTTCGCCACGCAGCGTGTGGCCGAGCGAGACTGTCAGGAGGCAGAGCATGAAGCTGTTCAAGCGCGACCCGGATAAGGGCGGGAGGCAGCGCGGTCCGCCCTGGCTGCGGTCGAGGCTCAAATCGTCGAACTGCGGCGCGAGCGGGCAGCAAATCTTGTCGAGACCGACGGGATCGAGGACGTCCAGGCCATCGATCGCAAGATCGAGGAGCAGCGCCGGGCAGCGCAAATCCACCGTGACCGGATCGTACTGCTCGACGGTGAATGCCGAGCCCAGGCAGCCGAGCGGCGCGAGCGAAAGCGTGAAGCCTCGCTCAAGGTCATCGAGAAAAAACTCGCGGATCGCGAAGCGCTCGCACTGAAACTCGAGGAGTTGATCAAGCGCACCGGCGATCTTTATTTCGAGCTCGCGGATCGGCCTCGATTGCCCAAGACTGGCCATTTCCCGAGCCGTCGCCCCGTTTCGGATTTATCGACATCGATGGCGTGAAACGGGAGCTCGGATGGGCGCTGTTCTCGGCGGGCCGTCCGATCGGTGGACGATCTTTGCTGCCGGCGGCGACGAATGCGGGCTTGGCGTGGCTGGCATCAGCCCGGCCGGGATTGCTGGGCTCGTCGCCGAACGATCACGCTCACTGTTGCTGCAGCTCCGCGAAATGCCGCTCGGCGAGGACGCTGACGAGCAGGCGGATGAGAGCGCACCCAACCGCGGCCTGGCCGCACTGGCGACGAGCTAGCCATGACCGATACACCGAACGACAATCAACCGATGACCGTTGAGGCAGCGACCGCGAGTACGTGCGGAAATGATCGCTGACGCCGGCTTCACTGAAAGGTACTTGGCCGGAGGGGTTCCTGAACGCGACGAGATGCTGAAGGTCAGCACCGCTTTGAGCATCGCAAACAGCGCGGAATCCTTCGCCACAGAACAACAAATTTCTAGTCTGAAAAGCATCGCTGACCTCAGCGACGATCACATCGCCGAAATCCGGAGCGGCCGCGCGGTCACGCCGGAAGAAGCGCACCTTCGCCGAGAACCTGAAATGCAACTGATGCGTGACAAGAATTCGTTGACAAATATCTCGATGGCGACCGGGAAGCGCCACTAAAATTGCGCTGCTGTCGATCATCTTGTCGGCACGCGTTCAGGAGCCGCAACAGAAATGACGGCCACCGAGCAGCCGGAAAACTGGGGCGAGCTCGGCCCCGCCATGCGAGTTTTGAACGAACGACAGCGGCTCTTCATTCGCGCGCTGCTCGCGGAGAAGCCCGGCTACGGCGCGGCCACCGCGGCCTATCGCAAAGCGGGATACGGCAAGACCAGCAAGGCGGCGACGCAATCCAAGGAAGCCCATCAACTTGTTGCGAAACGACCGGATCATCGCAGCCATCGCCGAGGAAATCGAAAAAGTCATTCGCGGCATAGGCCATGCCGAGGCCGTGTCAGCACTCTTCAACATGATCCGTCGATCCAGACCATCGCGATCATGCCAGCGCGGTCGACATGGTTTTGAAGCGCGTCGATCCCGAGGTGAACAAATACTCCGTCGACGTCACGCACCGGGTTGATGATCCCGACCGCGAAGCACTCGAGGAAATCCGCGCTCTCCGCAAGCTCGGCACCGCCGCGAGAAGCTGCTCGAACTGTACGGCCCGAATGGCCTGGATCGTCTCGAGAGCCTTGGAGGCTGCCGACACTGCCCGCCGGCTTCGCAGGCCAAGTTCGTTGAGGGCAGGGTGATCGAACACGAGGCGACCGATGGCTGATAACGACGCGCCCGACCCCGCAAGGATGCTGAAACTCGCGCGCCAGGCGATGACCTCGGCGAATATCGCAAGAAATTCCACTTTGCCGACTTTTGGGGCCGGCTCAGTTCTATGAGCCGCAGTTGCGTTTCTTTGCTGCCGGCGCCAAGCATCATCAGCGGCTGATCCGCGGCGGCAATCAGGTCGGCAAGTCATTCGCCTGCGCGTTCGAAGCGTCGCTGCACATGACCGGGCAATATCCGAAATGGTGGATTGGCAAGCGCTTCAAGCAAGCCGACGCGCGGTTGGATCATTGGGCCCGAGCGGTCGCTGGTCCGCGATGGTCCGCAACGCCAGATGACCGCACGGCAAGGTGAGTTCGGGACAGGCACGATTCCGCTGGCCTCGTTCGCTGGCCGGCCTGTCATGGTCCCGGGCGGTACCGGCTCGATCGACACCATGAGCGTCGCGCATGAGACCGACGGCGCCAAGGACGGCGTGTGCACCGCAACCTACAAAAGCTTCGAGCAGGGCTCGGAGAAAATGCAGTCGGAATCGATCGACTGGATTTGGGTCGACGAGCGCTGCTGCGAGGAAATCTATTCAGCGAGCTGGTCGCGCGCACGACCGCAACCGATGGAATTATCTTCCTCCGCTACACGCCACTGAAGGGCGGCGGCGAACTCACGTACCGCTTCCTGAACGAGTACAGCGCCGATCGTGTCGACATCCGCATCGATGCAGGGGAAGCCAAGCACATCAGCGCGGAGCGGCGCCAGCAGCTCGAGGACAGCTACCTGCCGCATGAGCGCGAGGCCCGCATTCACGGCATCCCGCAGCTCGGCATTGCTCGCGTGTTTCCGTTCCCGCTCGAAAGCCTGATGCGCAACTTCAGGCCCGACACGGACATCAAGAGCTGGGCACGGTGGATTGTCGGAATTGATTTCGGCTACGGCCATCCGTTCGCGGCCGCAATCTGTGCCTGGGTGCCGGAGCCGGAGGAGTTCTGGGTTGTCGACGGTTTTAAGATGGAGCGGGGCGAGGCGTTCTATCATGTTAAGCGAATTGCGGGCCTGTGCCGGGGCCTGCGCATTCCGATGGCCTGGCCGCACGATGGTTTGCAGCACGAGAAGGGCAGCGGCATTGCGCTGGCTGATGTCTACCGCAGACTTGGCGCGCCGATGCTGGGAACACATGCGCAGAACCATGCCGGCGGTTATCACGTCGAGCCGGCGATCGAGGAGATGTGTGGCTTTATGAAGCGCGGCACATTCGCGATCGCGAGCCACATGAGAGAGTTGGGCGAGGAAATTCTCAGCTACCACCGCGATGAGGACTACAAGGTTGTCCGGCTCCGCGATGATCTGATCATCGCCGTGCGATATGCTTTCATGATGCGCCGGAGCGGCAAGCTTGCCGAGGATTGCGAAGCGTACGGCCGGGCGCCCGGCGTCGACATGGGTCACGCTTATGATCCCCGGCCGCCGCGGCGTCAGAACCAGGAGAGCCGCATCGCGAAGGGCGTCGACTTCGATCCATGGACCGGGCGGTAAATAAGAAAATGCTTGCGCCTAATCTTGTACTCGTATCATCTTTTTGGTCACAAGGAAACGACCGGTCATCGGCCAAACTGGCGAGTAATTGCCAGGACTCGACAATACGCATGGTTCTGACCCGCCCCATGCTGTCCTGGTAGTGGACGTAGCCCGCACAATAGAGCGAGCCAGTGGCGTTTCGGATGAAGCCCAGGTGTCCAATTGTTGTGGGACCATCTGGAAATGGAAGGCTGACGCCGGAGGGCAACGTGCCAGAGATACCGATCGGTTCCCACTTGGGTCAACGGGAGGGGCGTCGCCGTGTCGCACAATAAAAAAGGCCACGCTGTAATCATTGAGTATCGCGTCGCTTCTGCCGCGGTTTACGCAGACGACTCTCACTTTTACCGGCTCGTCGTAGGCGATCTTGGACAGCAAGAAAACGTGCTTGATGCGAATTTCCGGACGATGGGTCGAAATGAACTCGTCTCTCGCAAGTTCGATCTGTTGTGTGTTTGTTTCCCACAAATGGTCCGTGCTTTTTTTCAATCTGTAAGTGAAAGCAGCGATCGCTATACTAGCGAAGGCCGTAATGAGCGCCCCGTAATTGTTGATGTTTTCGCCGTCCCTTAAGGATGAAGAAAGAAGCAAGGTTATAGGCGGTGCATTTGTCTTGGTGGGCGCCCTGATCGTATTCGCATATTTGTCCAGTTGCGCCTGATAGCCACGCTTCAATCAATAAAAAATCGTTCCCTCTAGAACGCCGCAAACGACGCGAGTGAAGGAGGGTCTTAGCATCTATGCGGGATTGCCTGATGCGCTCGGCCCGGTCTGGCCGTTGCTTCCCATAGGCTTCCCATTTCGATCTATGGGAAGATTAAGCTGCCAAGTCCTCATGTCCTGCGCTGACTTTTCACTGACGCGAAAAACTCAGTCCCTCCACACCACCGCTAAGTCATTGATTTTGTGGAGGCCACGACAGGAATTGAACCTGTGTAAACGGTTTTGCAGACCGCTGCGTAACCACTCCGCCACGTGGCCATAACCCAGCGCCGTTGCGAACTGACCGGCGCCAGAAAGGCTCTGCTCTATAGTTGAATGCCCGCATCCGGGCAACCGTCGTATCGAGGCGTTAACGTTCCGCCATCGTTCTCCGGCATGTTGCCGGTCCGAATTGACGCAGGGGGAAGCTTGCGTTTTGCTCAACTGTGCCTCAGAACCACTCGCCGCAAAATATAGGAATACAAGGCATGTTCGACACCGCCGCAGCGCGTCGGATGATGGTGGACGGGCAGGTCCGCACCGCCGATGTGACCGATCCCGACTTGATCGCGGCGATGCTGGCACTGCCGCGCGAGCGCTTTGTGCCGCAAAACCTCGCCGAGCAGGCCTACTTCGACGGCGACATCGCCATCGGAGACGGGCGCACGCTGCTCAGGCCCATGGTTCTTGCCAAACTCATTCAGGCAGCGCGCATTCGTCGGGACGACCGTGTCCTCGATGTGGGATGCGGCACCGGCTACTCGGCCGCGGTCATGGCCCAGTTGGCGGGTTCCGTCATCGCGTTGGAAGAAGATGCGACGCTCGCCCGCTTGGCGAGTGAGGCGCTGGCGGCTGTCGGCGCCACTCGAGTGACGGTCGCCAAAGGACCGCTCATTGAGGGTTGGTCCGCGAACGCGCCTTACGACCTGATTCTCCTTGATGGAGCCACCGAAATCGTCCCTGACGCGCTCGGCCGCCAATTGAAACCCGACGGCAGGCTCGCC
Source organism: uncultured Alphaproteobacteria bacterium (assembly GCA_963759705.1). Lineage (GTDB taxonomy): Bacteria > Pseudomonadota > Alphaproteobacteria > Rhizobiales > Xanthobacteraceae > BOG-931. The sequence continues at coordinate 703,975 of CAVXAK010000013.1, read as the reverse complement.
TGTGTGTTGGGCAGTGGTCCGACCGGCAAGGCGATGATTTTTCGCGTCATCGAAGGCCATCTTGTCGGTCGCCCGATTTTTGACGCCGTCGGTTCGGTGTTGCCGGGTTTCGTCGCGCCTCCGGCCTTCGTCTTCTAGCGCGGCAGCTTCGAGCCCGCCTCTCCAGCGCGCCTAGCCCGCCGTTATGTATGGGGTCGACTGCTCGGGTTCCGTCAGCACCTGTGGCCTATATGTGCCAACCCCCAGAAATCTGCATTTGACCACTAGTCCAGGGGTTTAACCCCTGTCATCCGCCCCTTATTGTGCGATGTTCAGTACCTCGACCCCTCGGGGGCCGCGGCGTGGCGCTGTTCGTTCGGACGGCGATTTACGCAGCGTGCGGTGGGGTGAGGCGGGAGAGTGGGTTCGCTATGACGGGACGGGGAGTGCGGGCGCATTTCCGGGCCATTGCAAGCCTCTCGTTGGCGAGTGTTGCCGCGCTTGGTGTGGCGTGCACCAGCGCCGCGGCGGACACGCTCGAATGGGCCTTGGTGCAGGCCTATCAGAACAATCCGTCCCTCAATGCGCAGCGCGCCTCGTTGCGCGCGACCGACGAGAACGTGCCTCAGGCTTTGTCGGGCTATCGCCCGAAGCTGAGTGTCACGGCGAACGGCGGCTATAACTATTCAGATACGCTTGCGCATGTCGTGAGCCAGTCGACGTTTCCCAATACCGTGACCTACTCCAGCAACGCCGGCAGGTTTGTCTCGCGCGGCTTCGGCGCGACCGCGACTCAAACACTTTTCAACGGCTTTCAGACGGCCAACCGCGTTCGTCAGGCCGAAAGCCAGGTCATGGGCGCGCGTGAAACCTTGCGTGTGACCGAGCAGCAGGTGCTGCTCGATGCCGCAACGGCCTACATGAATTTATTGCGCGACGAGGCGATCCTCGAACTCAACCGGCGCAACGTCGAAGTGCTGACGGAACAGCTCAAGCAAACGCGGGACCGCTTCAATGTCGGCGAGGTGACGCGAACAGACGTGGCGCAAGCCGAATCGCGTCTTGCCGCAGGGCGATCCGCGCTGCTGGGTGCGCAGTCGAACTATGTGACGTCGCAGGCCAATTATCGCCGCGTGATTGGGGTCGACCCAGGCAAGCTCGCACCGGGCACGCCGGTCGATCGCCTCTCGCCAAGAGTCCTGGCCACCGCGATCGGGCAGGGTCAGCAACAGAGTCCGTCGGTCTTGGCGTCCATGTACGGCGTTGATGTTGCCGAGCTGGCGGTAAAGGTCAGCGAAGGCTCGCTTTATCCGAACTTTGGCCTCACCGCCGGCGTTTCGAAAACCTATGATTCGACGTTACAGACCAACAGGCAGCTGCTTGCCTCGGTGGTCGGCCAATTGACGGTCCCGATCTACCAGGGCGGCGGCGAGTACTCGGCGATCCGGCAGTCGAAAGAATCGCTGGGCCAGCAGCGGCTCAATCTCGATGTGACCCGGGATCAGGCCCGGGCGACCGTAGTGCAGAGCTGGGGCCAGCTCGATGCCGCCAAGGCGCAGATCGAGGCGACAACGGCGCAAGTGAATGCTGCCGAGATTGCGCTCAATGGTGTGCGCGAAGAGGCGCGCGTCGGCCAGCGTACGACGCTCGACGTCCTCAATGCACAGCAGGAACTGGTCAATGCGCGGGTTGCGCTGGTGACCGCCCAGCACGATCGGGTCGTGGCATCCTACACTTTGCTGGCGGCGGTCGGCGGGCTTTCGATGCAGAGGCTAGGCCTCAACGTTACGATTTACGACCCGCAAGTTCATTATCAACAAGTGCGGGATGCGTGGATTGGCGTACGCAGCCCCGACGGCCGGTAACCGCGATACGGCTTGAACCGGTAGCTCAGACGGCCGTCACGCGCCGGCACCGCCAGTCCTGTGTTGCGCCAACGCGTCGATCCCGCGCCCATCCGGCGGCCGAATCAAAAGGTCCGATCGACCGTATCCATGTCCACAGGATCGCGATTGCACTCGACTTTCGCCATGACATACTTGCTGACAAAGATGCATAGTTGTTCAGCGTGATTCGCTGTTTCCTGGTCGGCCGGAGGAAACAGAACATGATCGGCTGAACGTGAGGACGCTACACGAGCAGGCGAGGATGCGGGCATGACGCAACCAGCGAAATCGCAGGAACCGTCGATGGAGGAAATTTTGGCCTCCATTCGTCGTATCATTGCAGATGACGATGCAAGCAAAACTTCGCAACGTGCGCCCGAGGCGCCGAAACCTGTTGCTCCGGCACCAGCGCCGCCCGTTGCAGCGCCACCGGCGCCGAGCGCCGTTGCTCCTGAGCCGACTTTCGCCGAAGTCGTATCCGAAACTCCCCTGGCGGCTGAACCTGCGCCGGCTGCTGATGCCGATTTGGAGCTTCAATCGGCCGATATTCTCGATTTGACGGAGTCGATGACCGCGCCGATGCCGATCCAGTCTGAGCCTGATCCCGAGCCGCTTGCGGAGCCCGCTCCCACGCCGCAATTTCGCACGATCGACGGCGGTTCTGACGTCGGGTTCGATGAGGCCCCCGAAAGGCCGCCGGCGCCGCAGCCAGTCGCTCAAGTCCGACCCCGCTTCTCACGGGACAATGAGCGCGCGCGGCTTCTGTCGAGTGAAACCAGCGCCGCGGTTGATTCCGCCTTCAATACTTTGGCGCAAACCGTGCTGGTGCAGAACGCTCGTACGCTTGAAGATCTCGTGCGTGAGATGCTGCGGCCGATGTTGAAATCTTGGCTCGACGACAATCTGCCCGGCCTGGTCGAGCGCCTCGTCCGGGCCGAGATCGAGCGCGTCTCGCGCGGCCGCATGAGCTAGACGAGGCGGCACTTTGCGACCGCGAATCTAGAATGCCGCGCTGGTGCGCTCTTGTCGGAAGACGGCAGTAGCCCGCAGGATCTAGCTTTTCAGCGCGGCGGCGAGCCGTAGCGCTTGGTCTGATAAGATCGCCGGCTCTTCCTTGACGCTCGCCGGAGGCTTCAACGCCTCACCCATCTTGCGTGGAATAACGTGGACGTGCAGGTGGAACACCACCTGTCCGCCGGCTGGCTCGTTGAATTGCTGGATCGTGAGACCGTCGGCGTTGAATACAGTCATCGCAGCCCGGGCGATCGTCTGGGTCGTTTTGATGAGGTGCGCAAGATCGTCCGGAGCGATATCGAGGATCGTGCGGGCAGGGGCCTTCGGTATCACTAGCGTGTGACCAGGAGCGCGCGGCATGATGTCGAGAAAGGCGAAACTCCGATCATCCTCGTAGACCTTATGCGCGGGCAGTTCGCCGCGTAGGATTTTGGCAAATACGTTATTCGGGTCGTAGCTCGGCATCGCGCGCTCCGCATTTTGCGCGATGATACTAAAGCGCAATCGTCTTCGATGGAATTGCTGACCGGAGCCCTTTGACCGCGTGATCTTTGCGGACCGCAATGTTCCCTTTTCCGCATCACTGCGGATCGAGAGTTAAATCCTTGCGGTACGGCGCGGTGGCGGCAAGGTCGGCGCCGACCTCTTCGACATAAGCTCGCTCTCGCACCAGGTAGTCGGCAATGGCTCGGCGCAATCCTGGGTCAGCAATGTAGTGCGCGGAGTGCGTCATCTTGGGCATGTAGCCGCGGGCGATCTTATGCTCGCCTTGGGCGCCGGCCTCCACATAAGGCAGCTTATGCGCAATCGCATAATCGATGGCTTGGTAGTAGCACAGTTCGAAGTGCAGAAACGGATGGTGCTCGATGGCGCCCCAATGCCGGCCGAACAGCGTATGTGAGCCGATGAAGTTGATGGCGCCGGCGATCCACCGGCCGGAGCGTTTGGCCATGACCAGCAAGATCCGGTCGCGCATTCTTTCACTGGCGAGCGAATAGAATGCCCGGGTCAGATAAGGACGACCCCATTTGCGAGAGCCGGTTTCCATATAGAACTCGAAAAACGCGTCCCATACCTCTTCGGTCAAATCGCTGCCGGTGAGCCAGTGCACGCTGATGCCGTTCGCCAAAGCGTCTTGCCTCTCGCGGCGGATGGTTTTGCGCTTGCGTGACGTCAGCGCCGCAAGAAAATCGTCAAAACTGCCGTAACCGGAGTTTTCCCAGTGAAATTGCTGATCCGTTCGCTGCAGAAATCCGAGTTTGCCAAGAAGGTGGTATTCCGTTTCGGTCGCGAAGGTGACGTGGACGCCTGATGCCCCGTTAAGCCGGCAAAGTTCCACCAAACCTCCGGCGAGCGCCTGGCGGATCGCTTGCGCCTGCGGTCCTGGCCGCACCAGAAGCCGGCGTCCGGTTGCCGGCGTGAACGGTACGGCGACCTGCATTTTGGGGTAATAGCTGCCGCCGGCGCGTTCGTAGGCCTCGGCCCAGCCGCGGTCGAATACGTATTCGCCGCGCGAATGGCTCTTGAGATAGCAAGGCGCGGCGGCGAGCAGTGTGCCGTCTGCGCTGTGTGCGAGCACGTGTTGGACGTGCCAGCCAGAGCGCCCGCCGACCGATTTGGAGTCCTCGAGCGCGGACAAAAAATCATGCGATATGAACGGATTATGGACGGATTCTTCATTTGAGATTTGAGCAACCGGCAACGCTGGTTCACCGTGCTCATCCGCAGCTTTATGCTGCGTCCCGAACGGTTGATGACACTGGGAAGATTCCGGCCGTGGGTTCGCGCAGGCGTCCCACTCGGCGGCGCTTACCTCGCCAATGGCGTTGGCCGTGCGCACGCGTAATTCCGCTGCTCCTCGACCTTGTTCCCGAACCGAGGCGGGGCCGTTGCGCAGGTTGCTCATGGCCGAAAGCCCTCAAAAATAATTTGGTCGGCCCAGCGCGCCGCGCATTGCCGCTCGATTGGCGTCCGCACCGCCCAGGTGAGTAGCGGCAGGCACAAAACGTGCCGCGCAAACAGAGGGGCGACGGCCGGCAGATCAGCCACCGCATAGGCTATGAATTGCGGTCGCGCCGTAAACGCCGTCACAAGGTACCCCATGCCGTGTCTCATCCATGCGGGCATCAAGTCCCAATATGGGTGCGGCCGGTATTTCGCCGCAACAAGCCCGCGGACTAGGCTTGGGGCCTCACGCCTTAATTGCGCGATCTGCCTCGGATCGAAGGACATCGGCGCTACGGGGCCGCCATAGCCGGCGAGAACGGTAGCAACCCGAGCCGGAAGACGTCGATCGCCGTCAAAGCGGCTCTTGAGCTCGATGAGCAAGGTGACGCGGCCGCCGACGATGTCGCAGAGGTCACCCAGCGTCATCATGCGTTCATCACTGCCGCGGAAGGGAACACGCTTGAGTTCGGCGGCACTGAAGCGATCAAGCCGACCTTCGCCCTCCGTGAGGCGTCCGAGCACGTCGTCATGATGCACCATGGCTTCGCCGTCGGCGCTGATCTGCAGATCGACCTCAATTCCATAGTTTCTTTCGATCGCCGCGCGTACTGCGCCGGCCGTGTTCTCGATGATGCCACAAGCGGCGTCATGCAGCCCGCGATGAGCGATGGGTCGGGCGGTCAGCCAATCCAGCGTTTTCTGCACCGTTCACGACACTTCGAACAGGCCTTCGACCTCGACCGCCGCGTCGGCCGGTAACGCGGCGACGCCGACCGTTGAGCGCGCGTGTCTTCCCTTGTCTCCGAAGACTGCGACCATCACGTCCGAAGCGCCGTTCAGGACCTTCGGCCCGTCGACGAATCCCGGCGCCGAATTGACGAAGCCGCCAAGCCGGACGACGCGCGTGACCTTATCGAGATCGCCGATCGCCGATTTCACCTGCGCAAGGAGGTTGATCGCGCAGGCGCGCGCGGCCTTCTGTCCATCCTCGATCGAGACGCCGTCACCGAGACGTCCCTTGGCCACAAGCTTGCCATCACCGTCGAAGCAAAGCTGTCCCGATACCATGAGCAGGCTACCGGTCCGAACGAACGGCACGTAATTGGCGACCGGAGCAGCCGGTTGCTTGATCGCGATGCCGAGCTCGTGCAGCTTCTTCTCTACGTTTCCGGCCATCGCATCCTCCAAAGAAAATTCGTCCAAGCGCTCGTTAATCTGCTCAGCAAGCGGAACGGCCCTTTTTTCGCCGATCGGATTACTCCGCGCAAGCGGTTGCCGTGGAACGCGGTTGCGGCCATGAGGTAAGAACCCTATCTTCGCCGTAATCGGGGTGACGAAGGTATCCTAACGATTTGAGGGGGATGGCCGGGGGGCGGGTGAATTCCGCTAGCGAGCAGAGCGAGAAAGGTTCTTGGCTGTAAATCACGCGTTTGCGTCGCGGGGCGTGGCCCTAGCCCTAACATTGACAGTCTTCGCGCCGGCACCTCAGGTCGCCGCGCAAGATACCCCAATTGCACTCGTTCCCCACCGTGCAATCTACGATCTCACCCTCGGAGAGACGCGAGGTAATTCGCAGATCATAGGCGTCCGCGGACGCATCCTCTATGATTTCGATGGCAATGCCTGCGAAGGTTATTCGCTGGAATTCCGTCAGGTGTCCGAACTTGACACCGGCGAAGGCAAGGTCTCGACGAGCGACTTGCGTTCGACGACGTGGGAAGGCGCCGACGCCAAAAGCTACAAGTTCACCTCCCAGAATTTTGTGAATCAAAATTTGGTCGATTCCGTCGACGGCCATGCCGAGCATGGTCCGACCGCGACGGCCGTTGACCTGAGCAAGCCGGAGCGCAAAAACCTCGATCTCGATGCCAAGGTTGTCTTCCCGACCGAACATATGATGCGGGTTATCGCGGCGGCACGCGCCGGGCAGAGCATTTTGAGCTTTCCGGTCTATGACGGCTCGGAAACTGGTGAGAAGGTTTTCGACACGCTCACCGTCATTGGCAAAGAAATGGCTCCCGGAGAGCACAAGCACGATGATGCCGCTGCTGACGAGCCGAAGCTTGCCTCGGTCCCTCGGTGGCCGGTCACGATCAGCTATTTCGAGAAGGACAAATCGAAGCAAAACACCGACCAGAACTCCGGCTTACGCTATCGGCTTCGAGCTTTATGCGAACGGCATCTCGCGCGCCTTGTCGCTTGATTACAACGACTTCGTGGTAACCGGAAAGCTCAGTTCGCTCGAAATCAAAGAGCCGAAGCCGTGTCCGTGACACCAACCCATCTTGCGTCGCTTCAGAGCGTGATCCGGAAGGGTGGAAGCCGGCTTTCCGACAACGTCATGCCCCGCTGCTTTAGCAATCTTCCCGCTGCTCGAACGCAAGCCCTCTGATGACGGCATCTTCGCCGAACCGGGCACGCACGCTGTCGACTGCATGCTCGGCTTGTGCCGCGCGGCCGTCGACAAGGTCGGCGGGATCGGCTTGATCGGCGTCCGCAAGCGCGCTCAGGCCTACGCCGAGCAGCCGAAATCGCGTGCCGTCGGCTTCGCGTTCGAGCAGGCCCCGTGCCGCAGCGAAGATTCGTCTTGCGAGCTGTGTCGGCGATTCCAGCGAACGCGCACGAGTGCGGATTTTGAAATCGGACGTCTTAAGCTTCAAGGTGATGGTTGAGCCGGCAAGAGTTTTGGACTTCAGACGCGCCGAGACGTCCTCCGACAAGCCCCAAAGAATGCGTTCAAGAGCACGGAACTCTGAAATGTCGTGTTCGAATGTCGTCTCGGAGGACACGCTTTTTGTCTCGCGGTTCGCGCTGACGCTGCGCGCGTCGATGCCGCGCGCGAGCCGAGCCAGTCGCCGGCCTTCTTCGCCATAGCGCCGCATCAACTCGATCTCGCTCGTTTTCTGCAGGTCGGCAATGCGGTGAAAGCCGTCACGAGCGAGTCGCGCCGCGCTGGCTTTGCCGACGCCGAAAATGAAGCTCACCGGCTTGGGCGCCAGAAAATTTTGGGCTTCGCTCGCGCTCAGCACCGCAAACCCCCTCGGCTTATCGAGATCGGAGGCCACCTTCGCGAGAAATTTGTTGCAGGAGAGCCCGATCGAAACGGTAATCCGAAGTGTTTTCTCGACGTCGGCGGCGAAGCGCGCAAGCGCTTTGGCGGGCCACATGCCGTGCAGGCGCGCGGTGCCGGAGAGGTCGAGAAAGGCTTCGTCGATCGACAATGGCTCGACGAGCGGAGTCAACGCCAGCATCATTTGGCGCACCTCACGACCGACTTCCGAGTATTTCTCCATATTGGGCCGAACGACCTTGGCCTGTGGGCACAGTTTCAGAGCCTCGAACATCGGCATCGCCGATTTCACTCCGAACGTGCGGGCGACGTAGCACGCCGCGGCAACGACGCCGCGCCGTCCGCCGCCGACGATGACCGGCTCTGCGGCGAGTGAAGGGTCATCGCGTTTCTCGATCGTAGCGTAGAAGGCGTCGCAATCGACGTGCGCAATGCTCAGAGTCGCGAGTTGTTCGTGGCGGAGCAATCGCGGCGAGCCGCACGCGGGGCAGCGCGCTGATTGCAGCGCAGCCTCGGCGAGACAGTCGCGGCAGAAGCTCAAGCTCACGGCACGTCGCGTTCCCATCTTTTGCCGAGCGCGCTACGCAGCCGAGCGACCGCGGCGGGATCGATCCCAGCGCTTTCGGCAAACGCGATCAACAGGGCTTCGTCGCCCAGCATATGATCAAGCACGCCGGCGAGAAAGTCCGGCTCTCGCGCCGCGTGGCGGATTTGATCGGGTGCGATGCCGGTGACCGCGAGGAAACGCGATAGCTGTTCCGGCTGTTCGGCGATGAATACAAGGGCTTGAATAGCCAGGGTTTCTGCCGCCTCTCGGGTTGGTCGCGAACGCGCCTTCATCCCCATCTATTTGCCTTTCCGTAATATATCGGGACTAACCTGTGGATTCTGACGGTGGCGCTTGGCCCAGTATCGGTGTGCGCTGCCGCCAACGGTGTTGGACTGGGGACGGTAAGGGTTGAGGGAATGGCCAAAACTGTCCTGATTGTGGAGGACAACGAGCTCAATATGAAGCTCTTCCACGATTTGTTGGAGGCCCATGGCTACAATACGGTCGGCACACGCAACGGCATCGAAGCCCTCGATCTCGCTCGCAAGCATCAGCCTGACTTGATCCTGATGGACATTCAACTTCCGGAGGTTTCCGGCCTCGAAGTGACCAAGTGGCTGAAAGATGATCAGGAGTTGCGGGGCATCCCGGTCGTCGCAGTCACTGCTTTCGCCATGAAAGGCGACGAGGAACGCATCCGGGAGGGCGGCTGCGAGGCGTATCTGTCAAAGCCCATTTCGGTCGGAAAGTTCATCGAAACGATCCGACATTTTCTAGGGAATCCGTAGGTCAGCAATGACAGCCCGCATTCTCGTCGTCGACGATGTGCCAGCAAACGTCAGGCTGCTCGAGGCGAGACTGTCGGCCGAATATTTCGATGTGATCACCGCCATGAGCGGCAAGGAGGCTCTGGCGCTCTGCGAACGTGCCGAGTGCGATCTCGTGTTGCTCGATGTCATGATGCCCGACATGGACGGATTCGAGGTATGCCGACGGCTCAAGACAAACCCGGCGACCCACCATATCCCCGTCGTGATGGTGACGGCGCTCGATCAGCCGTCCGACCGGGTGCGAGGACTTGAAGCCGGCGCCGACGATTTTCTGACCAAGCCGATCCCCGACCTCGTATTGATCGCGCGCGTGCGCTCGTTGACGCGGCTCAAGATGGTCACGGATGAACTGCGCATGCGCGCCTTAACCTCGCGCGAAATCGGCATCGAGTCGCCGGAGCGCGAGGCGGTTGCGGATACCGGGCGCGGCGGTCGCGTGCTGATTGTCGATGATCGTCCGGCGTCGTACGAGCGCGTTGCGGCAATGCTTGCCGAGGAGCAAGCCACCGAGGTCGAGCCGAATCCGAGCGAAGCGCTATTTCGCGCAGCCGAAGGCAACTATGACCTGATCATCATCTCGCTCGAGCTCGAGAATTTCGACGCGCTGCGACTGTGCAGTCAGATCCGCTCCCTCGACCGTACCCGCAACGTTCCGATTCTGGCGATCACTGAACCCGATAACAGCGCCCGCATGTTGCGCGGCCTCGAGATCGGCGTGAACGACTATTTGATGCGGCCGATCGACAAGAACGAGCTCTTGGCACGCGCGCGAACTCAGGTTCGCAAGCGCCGTTACACCGAGCGGCTGCGCGACAATGTCCAGATGTCGATTGAGATGGCCATCACCGATGCGCTGACGAGCCTGTTCAATCGCCGCTACATGGAAAGCCACCTCGGAACGCTGGTCGAACAGGCGAGTGCGCGCAACAAGCCGCTTGCCGTGCTGGTGCTCGACATCGACTATTTCAAATCGATCAACGACAGTCACGGTCACGATGCCGGAGACGACGTGTTGCGCGAGTTCGCCCTCCGCATCAAACGGTCCATCCGCGGCATCGATCTGGCGTGCCGTTATGGCGGTGAAGAGTTCGTCATCGTCATGCCCGAAACCGATATGGCAGTGGCCGCGATGGTCGCCGAGCGGTTGCGCCGGCGCATCGCCGCCGAGCCGTTTGCGATCCAGCAGGGCGCGCGGAACATTCCAGTGACGATCTCGATCGGCCTTGCGGCGTTGCGCGGCAAGAACGAAAACGCCGCGACTGTCCTTAAGCGAGCCGACCAGGCGCTCTATCGCGCCAAGCGTGATGGCCGCAACCGCGTCGTGCCTGACGCCGCATAAAGCGGGCATCTGATGACCCGTCGGCCGAGAAAACAATACCGGATGCTGGCTGTGAAATTCTGTCCGGGTTCGGATGCCGTCGTTCAGTAAGGTCAATTCTTGTGGTTGACGGCACTTGCGCCATTAAGGCGAAATTTTGGCCGTTGATTTCCTAATTGGTTGGGATAGCCTTCAACAACGACGGACCTTGCCCGATTGGCAAAACGACTTTCCGCGAGCCAGGCGACGGCCGGAAGTCGAACAAGTTTCTTTGATAACCCTGCGGAATGCTCAGGTCCGCCGCATCTCCTGGGTCCGTGGGGTTCGGCCGGCGCGGGAGCGGTGCGAGTGGCCTCCTCATAACACCGTTCCCGGCCGGCCACCGATTTTTTGTTTGTCTGCCGCGTTCGCCACTCATCAGCTTTTCACAGGAATGTAGACGCGAGCGTTGGCGAAGCGGTCAGTGCGTGCGCCATGAATTCCAGTGCGCCCCGCACTGAGGCTCGATCAGCGGGGCCCCCGAGACAGACACGGACCGCTTCGGGCGGCGTTCCGTCGGTCGCGAATGCATCGCTTGCCACCACGCCGATTCCTGTCGATCGGGTGTGACCGACGAAGGCAGAGCGGGTCCAGGATTCCGGCAATGAAAGCCAGAAGTGAAAGCCTACCGGATCCGAGCGGTAGGTCGCCCGCTTCATGATCGCGGTGACCAAATGCTGCCTCTCGGTCGATTCCCGACGAACCGCAGCAAGTAGCGCGTCGGCCGTGCCGTCGTTGATCCAACGGGTTGCTAGCGCAATCGTGACCGGCGAAGCCATCACGGTCGCGGTGCGCACCGACGATGCAAACAGCCAGCCGGAGCGGACGTCGGGCACGATCACATACGCAATGCGCAAGCCCGCGCCGAGGCACTTGGCCAGCCCCGCGACGTGCCAGGTCAGATCGGGCGCAAGCGCCGCAAAAGCGGCAGGCCCGTTAACCGGCAAGAATCCGTAAGGATCGTCTTCGACGATCTGCACATTGAAACGGCGCGCAATTTCGGCGATCTCGATCGCGACGTGACGCTGAAACCGTGTGCGTCGTGGGGTTTAAGGAGCGTTGGATTGAGATACAGCGACTTGGGGTTAAACCGCTTGCAGGCATCGACAAAGGCAGCGGGCTCGACGCCTTCGTCGTCCATGGTCAGACCGAAGAGTTTCAGAGCCAAGTTGAGCCGCGATCGAGCGCACGCCCGGATAGGTGAGCGACTCTGAGAGCACCACGTCACCGGCCTTTGCGACGATCCCGAAAATTCCCAGCAAGGCGGCGTGAGCGCCCGGTGCAATGAAAAGTCGATCCTGCGGAGGCGCCAGGTCGCGGCGTTCGAGCCATTTTGATGCCGCATCCTTGTCGGCTTGAACGCCGCCGAAGCCCTGATAGCGCATCAAATAGACGAGGTCGCGCCCAAGCGCCTCCAAACCATCCTGCATGCGGTCAAGCAATTCCGGATCATCAGGTTCGGGCGGAAGGTTCATCGATAGATCGACGATTTCCGGATGGCGCGCGATCGGACCGTGCCGCCGTTTCGCTGAAGAGCGGACGAAGGTTCCTTGACCGACCCGGGATTCGATCAGGCCGCGCTTTTGCGCTTCGACGTAGCCGCGCGCCACCGTAGTGAAGTCGACATGGAGGCGACGAGCAAGCGTGCGCTGCGGCGGCAGCCGATCGGATGGCGACAGAGTACCGTTGCTGATGTCCTCAGCGATGGCATCGGCGATCGCGAGATAGCGTGGCTTGCCCAATTTGGAGAGTTGCGGAGTCCAATCACCCATTTTCATTCTTTGCTGGCACGGATGCTGATCGGTCAGCGAACAAAAATTGACTGTATATTGTTGCAAGACGCGTCGCCAGTCAGAACTTGTTGCGACCAAATTTTAGATCGTGGCTATTTCAGAAACTAAAAATGTCTGGTCGGAACTGCGCGATTCTTCAGCACAAGCCTGCTCATTTAGACCGCGCACACTCAAATGGAACGAGCGGCCGCCAAAATGTCAGGCAGAAATTGATCGTAAAAGTGTGTGCGATTGACTGGATTTGATGAATGGAAATGCATCCCGCCATTGGCACACGCCTTGCAATTCCTCGGATCGGACGACCCGCACGGGCGCCGACCAACTCTAGCAAGGAGTGGACCATGCCTGCCGTCAACATGCCTGCTCACAAGAAGGGCGACTATCTCGTCGACTATGAGGAAAAGGTTTTCGAGGACGTCAAGGCCAAGCCGGGCGAGAAAGCTCTGATTACGTTCCACACGGTTGCCTTTGAAGGCTCAATTGGCTTGGTGAATATCCTTCAGGCGCTGCGTCTGCAGCGCAAGGGTTTCAAGACGACGGTGCTGCTTTATGGGCCGGGCGTCACGCTCGGTGTTCAGCGTGGATTTCCGAAGCTTGGTGACGAGCCGTTTCCGGGCGCGCAGAACTTCGCCAACCAGTTGACCAAGTTCATGGGCGAAGGCGGCGAGATTTATTGCTGCCGGTTCGCGCTGCAGATGCTCTACGGTCATGGCGAGCCGTCGCTCCTCCCGGGCATACGGCCGATCAGTCCGCTCGATGTGCTGGACCTTATTCTCCTGCATCGGCGCGACAGCGCGTTCATCCTGAATACCTGGACACTCTGAGCGCATAGGCGCGCCCGCGCAGCGGGAGAACAGCGGTATGGTGGAGAAGAGAACGATTCGAGTCGCTGCGGTGCAGATCGCCCCGGATCTCGAAACATCAGGCGGAACCGTCAACAAGGTCCTTGCTGCGATTGCCGAAGCTGCCGGGAAGGGAGCGCGGCTCGTGGTTTTTCCCGAGACCTTTGTGCCGTGGTACCCGTACTTTTCCTTCGTTCATCCCCCTGTCGCGACCGGGGCGGAGCATATCCGCCTCTATGAGAACGCCGTCGTCGTTCCCGGGCCCGTCACCGAGGCGGTCGCGGGAATGGCCAAGCGCCATGGCATTGTGGTCGTGCTCGGTGTCAACGAGCGCGACCACGGTTCACTCTACAATACGCAACTTGTGTTCGACGCCGACGGGCGCCTCGTTCTCAAGCGCCGCAAGATCACCCCGACGTTTCACGAACGAATGATCTGGGGGCAGGGCGACGGCGCCGGATTGACGGTCGTTGAAACGGCGGTCGGCCGCGTCGGCGCACTTGCCTGCTGGGAGCACTACAATCCGCTCGCTCGCTACGCACTGATGGCGCAGCACGAAGAAATTCACATCGCGCAATTCCCCGGTTCGATGGTCGGACCAATTTTCGCCGACCAGATCGAGGTCACGATCCGTCACCACGCGTTGGAAAGCGGCTGCTTCGTCGTGAATTCGACCGGATGGCTGGCCGAGGAACAAATCGCCAAAATTTCGCCGGACGAAAAAATGCGAAAAGCCCTGCGCGGCGGCTGCATGACCGCGATCGTCTCGCCCGAGGGCTCGCATGTTGTGCCGCCGTTTACGCAGGGCGAGGGCATGCTCGTCGCCGATCTCGACATGAGCCTCATCATCAAGCGCAAGCGGATGATGGACTCGGTCGGCCACTACGCTCGCCCTGAGCTTCTCAAACTTGTCCTCGACAGTCGTCCGGCGCGACCCATGCAGACCGAGACGTTGCCGAGTTCAGCCCACGACTTATCGAATGGGAGTGCGTCCGATGAAGCCGACGACACCCAAGGCCATGCCGACCGCGCAACTGATCAACGAGTTGCAGTCCTCCGGGGTTCGGCTCGTTGATCCGAGGGCCGGGCACGAAAGCCGCCGCGGCGGCGCCGGCCCATCCGACCATAAGGCGATGACCATCGACGGTATGACCGTCATGGTGCCAGTGCACACCGCGCCGGCTTTCGAGAGCCCTTATGTGGTCGAGAAACCCGACGCGCTTGGCAGAAGCCATATCAGCCGTGGCGGCGTGACGCTTGGCAGCGTCAACTTTCCAACGCGACCGCGCTTTTACGACCGGACCACCGCGGACGGCATTCCGTATTGGAAGATCGCGGTCTTGCACAGCCGCGACGTTCTCGCGACCACCGTGCTGCAAAGCTGCATTCGCTATCAAAGCCGGACCAAAACGTGTCAGTTCTGCGCCATCGGACAGTCGCTTGCTGCGGGCCGCACGATCAAGCGCAAGACGCCGGCGCAACTCGCGGAGGTCGCAAAGGCCGCCGTCGAGCTCGACGGCGTCACACACATGGTCATGACCACCGGCACCCCGCCGGGTCGCGACCGCGGGGCCGCGATCCTTGCCGAGAGCGCGCGCGCAATCAAAGAAGCCGTCGATTTGCCGATCCAGGGGCAATGCGAGCCACCCGATGACGATGCTTGGTTCGCACGCATGAAATCGGACGGCATCAATTCGCTTGGAATGCACCTCGAGGCCGTGACGCAAGAGGTGCGAACGCAAATTATGCCCGGCAAGGCGCAGGTTTCGTTCGATCGATATTTTGATGCGTTCGCCGCCGCGGTTCCCGTGTTTGGCAGGGGCCAAGTGTCGACCTACATCCTGGCTGGCATCGGCAACTCCAAGGAAGCGATCCTTGCGACCTGCGAAAAGCTGATCGCGCTCGGCGTGTACCCGTTCGTTGTGCCGTTCGTGCCGATTTCAGGCACGCCCATGGAAAGTCATCCGTCACCATCGCCCGCGTTCATGCACGAGACGCTGGGAGCATTGGCGTCGATGCTGCGAAAAGGCGGATTGCGGGCAACCGATATCAAAGCCGGCTGCGGCCGGTGTGGCGCGTGTTCGGCGCTGTCCACTTACGAGCGCGAGGCCGTCCTATGATCTTCGAGCCGTTTCCCGACTTCCTGCCATCTGAATACCGGGTCAAATTCGCGACCGAGGCCTGGGAACACCGCGAAGCTGCCGCCTTGCGTCGACAGGTGTTTTGCGGCGAGCAGAGGATCTTCCCCGCCGATGACCGCGACGCTACCGACGATGTCGCGATTCCCATCGTTGCCATCTCGTCGTTCTGCGTCGTGACCCAGGAAGTTGTAGGCACCGTCCGCATTCACGAGGCGGAGCGAGGCGTTTGGTGGGGCTCGCGCCTTGCCGTCGCTGCTGACTATCGCAGGATCAGCGCGCTCGGTACGTCGCTGATCCGGCTGGCTGTATCATCCGCGCATGCGCGCGGATGCAAAGGCTTTTACGCCCACGTGCAATCACAGAACGCGCCGCTGTTTCATCGTCTGAACTGGGTGACGATCGAAGAGACCGAACTGCATGGTCGTCCTCATCATTTCATGGAGGCCGATCTCAGCCACTATCCGCCGTTTGCGAATGCGGAATTCGGCTTTCTCGCTTTGCCGAAAAAGGCCGCGTGATGCTCGGCGCGGCAGCACTCCGAGAGCTTGCGGTGCGACTACGCTCAAGCCGCGGTGTCGCAGCCAAGCATGATATCGCGGCCGTTGCTGCACGGCTGTCGCTCGCGAGCACCTCCGATATCTCGGTCGGCGATGACTGTGCGGCTATTCCCGACGGTGACGACTTTCTGCTCTTTGCCATCGAGGGATTGATGAACGAGTTCGTCGCCGGCGATCCATGGTTTGCCGGCTGGTGCGGGGTGATGGTGAACGTATCGGATATCGCCGCCATGGGCGGACGGCCGTTCGCCGTTGTCGATGCGGTTTGGGCCGCCGGCGATGGCGAAGCGGCGCCCGTCTTGAACGGCTTGCGCGCCGCTTCGAACACCTACCGCGTTCCCATCGTCGGCGGCCACACCAACGTCCGCAACGATCGCGGTCAGCTTTCGGTCGCGATTCTCGGGCGCGCAAAACGGCTCCTAACGTCATTTGACGCCCGGCCTGACGATCGCCTGATCGCGGCCATCGATCTGCGTGGTCGCTACCGCGAACCGTTTTCCAATTGGGAAGCCGCGACCGACGCACCAGCGGCACGGCTGAGGGGCGATCTTGAAGCTTTGCCGGCGCTTGCTGAAGCCGGTCTTGCTCATGCGGCCAAAGATATTTCGCAAGGCGGACTGGTCGGCACGGCCATGATGTTGGCCGAATGCTCGCGCGTCGGCGTGGCGATCGACGTGACGCGTGTTCCTAAGCCGAGAGGTGTTGCGCTCGACCGCTGGCTTCTGACGTTCCCGAGCTACGGCTATCTCCTGGCAGTTCGGCCGACAAACGTTGCAGCGGTGCTTGCACGGTTTAATGACCGAGGTCTTGCGGCTGCTGATATCGGGGGATTCACCGCCGATCACTGCGTCAACGTCGTTGACGGCGCCGCAGTCGAGACGATCTGGGATTTCGCGCGTGAACCGCTGATGGGCTACGCCAAGGTCGAGGTCTTCGCATGAGCCGAGCCTTGCGCATCGCCATTCTCACCCATTCGACTAATCCGCGCGGCGGGGTCGTGCATGCGCTGGAACTTGGCGACGCGCTCAAGCGCCTTGGGCATGAATTGAGGGTCTTTGCCCCCGACGCCAGCGGCGCCGGTTTCTTTCGCAGCGCGGTCTGCGCCACGTCGACCATTGCCGCATCTCCCGCAGGACGCGACGTGCGGGCAATGGTCCAAACGCGCGTTGCCGATTACGTCATGCACTTCGAGCGACAGGAAAGCCGGGGCTTCGACATCTGGCATGCGCAGGACGGCATTTCGGCCAACGCGCTCGCAACGCTGAAAGAGCGCGGAACTCGTTCGCGGTTTTGCGCGCACCGTGCATCACGTCGATGCGTTCGACGATGCGGGGCTGAACGTCTTGCAATTGCGCGGTATCGCGTCCGCCGATCGGTTATTCGTCGTCAGCCGCCTTTGGCGGGATTGGCTTAAACATGAACTTGGGCGCGAAGCGGTGCTGGTCGGTAGCGGCGTCGATACGAAGCGTTTCTCGCCGACGCCTGATGAAACTGATGAAGAGTTGCGCGCTCGCTTAAATCTATCGAACGCAGCACCGGTATTTCTTGCTGTGAGCGGGGTCGAGGAACGCAAGAACACAATTCGCCTCTTGCAGGCCTTCCAAACTCTTCGCTTGCAATATCCCTCGTCTCGGTTGGTGATCGCAGGCGGCGCATCGATCCTCGATCATGATGCCTATCAGGCTCGTTTTGCAGGGGTGCTTCGGCATGGCGGTACGTCGGCCAGCGCCGTCATTCGCACTGGACCGTTGCGGCATAAATTGATGCCGGCCCTCTATCGCGCCGCGACGTCGTTCATCTTCCCGTCGATCAGAGAAGGCTTCGGGCTCGTCGTCTTGGAGGCCATGGCAAGCGACGTGCCCGTCGTGACGTCTCGGATCGCGCCGTTTACCGAATACCTGGGGGATGACGACGTGCTTTGGTGCGACCCGCTGGATACGTCGTCGATCGCTGCGGCCATGGCGCAGTCGGTGGATACTCCGCGCCGGGAGCAACTGAAATTAGGCGGTCTGCAGATTGCGGCGCGGCACGACTGGGCCAGCACCGCGCGATCGCACCTTGCGAGTTATGAGGCGCTCAGGGAGCCATTGCATGCCTGAGATACGCTTCCTCATTCGTTGGCCTGATGGTACCGCGGAGAGCTGCTATTCGCCGTCTCTCGTGGTGAAGGATTTCTTCTCGCCCGGTGAAAGCTATTCGCTTGTCGAGTTTGTCGGCCGCAGCCGTACCGCGCTCGACATCGCCAGCGAACGGGTCAAGGAAAAATTTGGGGTTCACTGTTCACGGGCGATGGCGCAACTGGCGCGGATCGAATCCGGCGCCGCTGTTTTTGCGCATTGTCCCGACGCGCGCGTCACCGTCGACGCCTTCGAGGAATGAAGGGAGCCGTAGGTCATGAATGAGATCACTCCGGTCGCGCATCATACAGTCGCCGTCATCGGCGGTGGCCAGGCCGGTCTCTCGATTAGTTGGTATTTGACCCAAGGCGGCATCGATCACGTTGTGTTCGAAAAGGAGCGCGCCGGACACGCTTGGCGCGCCGAGCGCTGGGACACCTTCTGCCTCGTCACGCCAAACTGGCAGTGCCAGCTTCCAGGCTTCCCCTATCAGGGTCCGGACCCGAACGGCTTCATGCTGCGCGATGAGATCGTCGCCTACTTGGACGCTTTCGTAGTGTCGTTCGATCCGCCGCTGCTGCAAGGCGTGACGGTTCGTCAACTGCGCGGCGACGCCCAGCACGGCTTCATGATCGAGGCAACGGATGGAATACATTTCGCCGATCAGGTCGTGATTGCGGCCGGCGGCTATCAAATACCGATTATCCCGCGCAGCGCCGAAAAGCTTCCGGAGGACATTCTGCAAATTCATTCGTCGATTTATCGCAATCCTCATTCGCTGCCCGAAGGGGCCGTGCTGGTCGTCGGCAGCGGTCAATCCGGCTGCCAGATCGCCGAGGATTTGCATATTGCCGGTCGCGAGGTTCACCTTTGCGTCGGTGACGCACCTCGGGTGTCCCGCCGCTATCGCGGCAAGGACGTGGTCGAATGGCTTCATTTGATGGGCTACTACGACCTGCCCGTGCACGAGCATCCGCTGCGCGAAGGTGTCCGCGACAAGACAAATCATTATGTGACCGGTCGCGATGGCGGCCGTGATATCGATTTGCGCCAGCGCGCCCTGGAGGGCATGGAACTCTATGGCCGTCTTATCGACGTGAAAGGCGATCGTCTCGTCTGCGACGACGATCTGGCGATCTGCCTCGATCAGGCCGATCAGGTTTCTGAAAGCATCAAGACCAGTATCGACGGCTTTATCGCCAAAAAAGGAATCGCGGCGCCGGAGGAAGCTCGTTATCGCCCGGTTTGGGCTCCGCCGGTGGAGCGGCCGGAATTCGATTACCGCGCTGCCGGTATCACGTCCATTGTGTGGTGCATCGGCTTTCGCACCGATTACTCTTGGATCGATCTTCCGGTGTTCAACGGCCGGGGCCAACCCAGCCACGTCCGCGGCGTATCGCCGGTGCCCGGCGTGTATTTTCTCGGCCTGCCTTGGCTCTACACCTGGGGCTCAGGTCGTTTTTCGGGCGTCGCGCGAGATGCGGAATATCTGGCGGAGCACATCAAAGCCAGGGTGGGATTGGCGCCGGTTGACCGGCAGGCCACCGTGAACGAAGCCGCGATCGGTTCCTAAATCCGCTTACTTGATCTTGGATTCACGAAACTCGACGTGCTTCTTCGCCACCGGGTCGTATTTCTTCTTCGTGAGTTTGTCGGTCATGGTGCGCGAGTTTTTGCGCGTGACGTAGTAGAAGCCGGTGTCGGCGCTCGAAACCAGCTTAACCTTGATGGTGGTGGCTTTAGCCATAGTGGGACCTCGAAATTGGCTCGATTGCTGGCCGTCAACCTAGTCGGCGGGCTTCGAATGTCAAGAAATCGCGGCGGCGCCTACAGAATTTCGCGAAGAAAGCGTTTGTGCAGCATGCGGTAAAGCGGCGCCGGGTGGTCATGGCTCATGCCCGTCGCAATGCGGTCCTGCAATTCCTCCAGCACGACAGCCGTAATGCCGGGCATATCGAGAGTGCGCGCTTCGGTGATCGGCAGCCAGACCAGTTCGACCAGTTCGGCTTCGGGGCCCACGAAACCCTCCTCGTGTCGTGCGATGGAGGTGACGTCAGCGGCGAAAAAGCGGCTATCGAAGCGAAGCGGCCTTCTGGGTGGCGTGATCGCCCGGGCGATGAAATGAATGACGCTCAGATCCGGCAGAATCCCCGCCTTGCCGAAGGCCTCCCACATACCCGGGGGCGTGGTGACGCCGCTGGTGCGGGGTGTTCCGAGCATCAGTCCGGTTTCCTCGTAGGTTTCACGAATAGCGGCAAGCGCGAAGCCAGTTGCCTTGGCGGCGCTCGGTCGCCTTACCTTTTGCATCAACCGCGTGACGTCGCGCTCATGCAACGGCGCTGCCGCAGGCATCTGCCTGTCAACGTGTTCGATACGGCCGCCGGGGAAGACGAATTTCCCTGGCATGAATTTGTGCCGCGCGTGGCGGCGGCCAAGCAGCACCTTGGGCACTTTCTCGGCACGGTCGATCAAAATGAGCGTCGCGGAGTCACGCGGCTTGAGGTTCGGGAAGCTTTGATCGCGAATGGTGCGTGTCAGGCGTCTGGCGCGGTTGTCGAACACGTCTTCGGCGGTTGCGTCGCCAATATCGTCGTTCATGAATTGCAGACCTGATCGTTAGCGCTTCTTCCGCCGCGACTTGTCCTTGCGCGATGACTTGTCCTGACGCGCAAATGTTCGCCGTTGCCCCGGCGGCTGTCCAGCCCTCCGCGTGGCGGCCGGAGCATGCCGCGCAAGCTTGAAACGCAGAGCGCCGGCGACCGGCGCCGCCTCGACAAGCTCGACCGTCACGGGGTCGCCGAGCCGATAAGTTTCAGTATTGCCGACGAAAGCGCGGCTCGCCTCGTGAAAGCGAAAATACTCATCGCCGATGAAACGCGCCGGAATGAATCCGTCAGCACCGGTTTCATCGAGTTCGACGAACAGGCCCGCGCGCGTGACGCCGGAAATATGCCCGTCGAAAGTTGCACCGACGCGGTCGACCAGGAAATGCGCGATCAGCCGATCCGCGGTCTCGCGCTCCGCCTTCATGGCCCGGCGTTCCGCTGCCGATATGTTGGCGGCGATCTCGGCAAGCGAGCGCACGTCGACATCCTCCGGCAGGCCATCCGGCCCGAGCTTTTGTGCGCGGATCAAGGCGCGGTGCACGATGAGATCGGCATAGCGGCGGATCGGCGAAGTAAAGTGCGCGTAGCGGCGCAGATTGAGGCCGAAATGGCCGAAGTTCTCGGGCGAATATTCCGCCTGTGCCTGCGACCGCAGCACGACCTCATTGACCAGCCGCTCGACATCGCGACCTTTGACCTGCGCGAGGATGCTATTGAAAGCGCCCGGCCGCAGCGATCCGCTCTTAGGCAGTGAAATGTCGAGCGTTGCCAGGAATTCGCGGAGCGCATTGAGTTTTTCCTGGGTCGGCTCGTCGTGTACGCGGTAGATGAGGGGGGTGCGTGCTCGTTCGCATGTCTCGGCGGCCGCGACGTTGGCGAGGATCATGAATTCCTCGATCAGACGGTGCGATTCCAGACGCTGTGGAACGATGACGCGATCGACGGTGCCATCGGATTTCAGAACGATTTTTCGCTCGGGGATATCGAGATCGAGCGGCTCGCGTTCATCGCGGGCGTGGCGCACCGTTCGATATGCGGAATAAAGCGGATCGAGAATTTTTGCTGCAATCGGCTCGGTGACTTCGTCGGTCCGGCCCGAGACCGCGAGCTGTGCTTGTTCGTAGTGCAGCCGCGCCGCCGAGCGGATCATGACGCGATGAAACGTGTGCGAGCGCTTGCGCCCGTCGGCGCCGATGACCATACGCACCGCCAACGCGGGCCGATCCTCGCCGGGCCGCAGCGAGCACAGATCGTTTGAGATACGCTCCGGTAGCATCGGAACGACGCGATCAGGAAAGTAGACCGAATTGCCGCGCCGTAACGCCTCGCGATCGAGCGCCGAGCCAGGGCGCACATACTGCGCGACATCCGCGATGGCGACGCTGACGATATGGCCCCCCGGATGACCCGGATCTGGCACCGCATGGACGGCGTCATCGTGATCCTTGGCGTCGGGCGGGTCGATGGTGACGAACGGCACCTCGCGCCAATCCTCCCGACCGCTGAGTGACGCTGGGTGCGCTGCCTCGGCCTGCGCCAGTAGGGCCGGCGCAAACACGTGCGGAATGTCGTGGGCATGGATGGCGATTAGGCTGACGGCGCGCTCGCTCTTGATCGACCCCAGTCGCTCCACGACGGAGCCCGTGGGCAGGCCGAACCGGCCATGGCGCGCGACCTCAACCGCGACGAGATCGCCATCGACCGCGCCGCCGGCACGATCAGCCGAGATTGTGAGTTCGCGGCCAAGCTGCTTTTTGTCGACCGGCACCAGCCGGCCGCCGCCGCCAGGAAGTCCGCGAAAGATCCCCAGCATGCGGTGCTTGGCGCGGTCAACGAGCTTGATGACTCGACCCGTTGTCTCGTCGCCTTCGTTGCTGGGATGTTCGACACGCAACAGCGCCCGGTCGCCCACGCCGGCAACTTCGCCCGGCCGCGCGCGTCGCGGCACGGCAACGTGAATTATTGGCGCGGCGCCGTGCGCCTGCTCGTCCCATTCGGTCGGCCGCGCCAGCAGTTCACCGTCGGCGTCGCGGCCGGTGATGTCGGCGAGCACCACCGGTGGCAGCGTGCCGCCATGATGCAGACGTTTGCGCCGCCGGTCGATGTGACCTTCCTCGGCAAGCTCGCGCAGCATGCGATTGAGCGTGGCCCGATCGGCATTCTTCGCGCCGAACGCACGCGCAATTTCGCGAGCGCCCACTTTTCCGGTGCGCTCGCGGATAAAGGCGAGAAGTTCCTCCCGCGTGGGGAGGCCGGTGCGTTTCATCGGCCGCTCATTGGCCATGTCCGTGGCCAGTGGGCCCGCGTTGGGGTTGGGCTATTCTGCAGCTTGCGTGCGTTTCCGGGGGGATTTGGGTGTTGCGGGTCGTTTCGCAGCGGACGCAGTCGGACTCTTGGCTGGCCGCTTCCCTGATCGCGCGGCGGCCGGCGCGGTGCGCGCTGCCTTGCGTGGCCGCGAACGTGGGGCAGGCGCAGTCCGCTCGGACCTGGCATCGAGCAGCGCGACCGCTTCTTCGAGCGTGATGGTCTCAGGCGTCTTGTCGTTCGGCAGCGTGGCGTTGACGCCGTCGTGGCTGACATAGGGCCCGTAGCGGCCATTTTTCACGACGATGGGCCCGCCCTTGGTCGGATGATCGCCGAGAGCGCGGCCAGGATCGGCACCGAAACGGCGTCCGCGCGGGCCCTTGGCCAGTTTTTCTGCGATGAGCGTTACTGCTCGGTTCAATCCGATCGTGAACACCTCGTCCCCGGATTCGAGGTTGGCGTAGGTCTTTCCATGCTGCACGTAGGGTCCAAACCGCCCGATGCCGGCACGGATCGGTTCTCCATCCTCAGGATGGCGCCCGACTTCGCGCGGCAGCGACAGCAATGCGATCGCGCGATCGAGATCGATTTCGTCGGGCGACGTGCCCTTCGGCAAGCCGGCGCGTTTCGGCTTTTCGCCGTCCGCGCCTTCGCCGAGTTGCACATAGGGACCAAAGCGGCCGCTGCGCACGGTGACATCTAATCCGGTCGCCGGGTCAACGCCGAGTTTCTTGTTGGCGATTTCGCCCGACCCGTCGGCTGAAGCCGAGAGCGGGCGGGTATAGCGACATTCGGGATAGTTCGAGCAGCCGATGAACGCCCCGAATTTGCTGAGCTTGAGCGACAGCCGGCCATTGCCGCATGTCGGACAGACATGCGGGTCGCTGCCATCTTCGCTCGGCGGAAACAGATGCGGCGCCAGAAGTGCGTCGAGCGCGTCGATCACCTGGGAAATGCGAAGGTCCTTGGTGTCGTCGATGGCGCCGATGAAGTCGCGCCAGAAATCACGCAACACGTCGCGCCACGCCACTTCGCTGTTCGAGATGAGGTCGAGTTGCTCCTCAAGGCCAGCCGTGAAGTCGTATTCGACGTATTTGGCAAAGAAGCTTTCCAGGAACGCGACGACGATGCGACCGCGATCCTCGGGATAAAGCCTTCGCTTATCGAGCCGCACATATTTGCGGTCCTTCAGCACTTGCAGGATGGAAGCGTAGGTCGAAGGCCGGCCGATGCCGAGTTCCTCCAGGCGCTTGACCAGCGAGGCTTCGGAATAGCGCGGCGGCGGCTCGGTGAAGTGCTGCGTCGCCGCGATCGCGCGCTTGGCGAGCTTTTCGCCAGCGCTCATGTTGGGCAGTCGGCGCGCCTCTTCGTCTTCCGGGTCTTCGTCCTGGCCCTCCTGGTAGAGGGTCAGGAACCCATCGAACTTCACCACCGTTCCGGTCGCGCGGAGTTCGAGAATACGGCTCCCCACCTTCGCCGTGATGTCGACGGTCGTGCGTTCCAGTTCGGCCGATTCCATCTGGCTCGCCACGGTCCGCAGCCAGATCAGCTCATAGAGTTTGGCTTGGTCGGCATCGAGGTAGCGCTTGGTTTCGCTCGGCTTGCGCGTGAGGTCCGTCGGCCGGATAGCCTCATGGGCCTCTTGCGCGTTCTTGGCCTTGGTTTCGTAGCGGCGTGGCGAGGACGGAACATAGCGCGCGCCATAATCCGACTGGATGACGCTGCGCACCTCGGTGATGGCTTCATTGGCAATCTGCACACCGTCGGTTCGCATATAAGTAATGAGACCGATCGTTTCGCCGCCGATGTCCACGCCTTCGTAAAGTCGCTGCGCTACGCGCATCGTGTGCGCCGGGGCGAAGCCGAGCTTGCGGCTCGCCTCCTGCTGCAGGGTCGATGTGGTGAAGGGCGGTTGCGGATGCCGCTTGACCGGCTTCGCCTCAACCGAGGTAACCGAGAATGTCGCTGTCTCGAGCGCCTGTTTGAATGCTTCGGCCTCGGCGCCTGAGCCGATATCGAGACGCTGCAGTTTCTTGCCGTCGGCGCCGACAAGGCGCGCTTCGAATGTCTCCTCGCGCGGCGTCGCGAGCGTCGCGACGAGCGACCAGTATTCGCGGCGAATGAATTTTTCGATTTCGAGCTCGCGATCGCATACGAGCCGCAGCGCGACCGACTGGACACGTCCGGCCGAGCGCGCTCCAGGGAGTTTGCGCCACAGGACCGGAGAGAGCGTGAAACCCACCAGATAGTCGAGCGCGCGGCGGGCGAGATAGGCATCAACCAGCGCCTGATCGATGGCGCGTGGGTGCTTCATCGCCTCGGTCACCGCCTGCTTGGTAATAGCGTTGAACACCACGCGCTCGATCGCCTGCTTGCTGAGCGCCTTTTTCTCCTTGAGGATTTCGAGCACGTGCCAGGAGATTGCTTCGCCTTCGCGATCAGGGTCGGTCGCCAGAATGAGCTTGTCGGCCCCTTTGACTGCCTTGGCGATGTCGTTGAGCCGCTTCTGCGCCTTGGGATCGACCTCCCAGAGCATGCGAAAATTCGCCTCGGGGTCCACCGAACCGCTCTTCGGCGGCAGGTCCCGCACATGGCCAAACGAGGCCAGCACTTCGTAGCCGCGACCGAGGTACTTATTGATCGTTTTGGCCTTAGCAGGCGATTCTACGAGTACAAGATCCATGATAACCCAATGATTTTACGGCCGTTTTATACTTCCGCGGCGTCTCCCGCCGCTTCCTGGCCGCCGGGAACATGGGTAATGCGACCGCGCCTGTCAAATCGTTAGCGGGTAGCGCTGTCGGCGCGCAGAGCAGAAATGCGCGCAAAAGCCATCACATGTGCGTATCGAACGAGCGCCATTTCACAGTCAAATGATGATTACTCGTAAAAGTAGAACTATTGTCATATATATCAAAAACATATACACTTGATACAGGCGACGCAATCTGACCGCAGGTGCGCTGCGGCGGTCTCGCCAACAGGAGGCTTCGACGTTTCAGGAGCCCGAATACATCATGCGAGAATCGGAAGACGCCGAGTTTGTTTCGGCGGTGACACCAGCCTCCGTGGCCGGCTATATCTCAACGATTGCGGGTGAACTTTCTCAACTCGCGAAAAGTAACGGCCTCGAATCCCTCGGCTACATTCTTGATATGGCGCTGGCTCGAAGCCGAGGAAATTTCCAAGTCTGAATGAGTGACAAGTCTGAATGAGCGATCGAAATTCCTAGGTCACGTTTGGCGCTGGGAGGGTTTGAGTTCGCTCACGGCACAAGCACTCCGATGCGGTTCATGAAGGCCCGGCTCGGTTGACCGTCGGCGATCATTCCGTATTGGCGTTGAAGCTCGCGGACGTCGTCGCGCAGATCAAAGTCAAAATGGCCGTCGAAATCTTGAACTTTGTATCCGAGGTCAGCCAATTTCCGCTGCAAGGCGACCCGCTCCGAGCGTGACGGTTGAAAGTCTTGAGCCGGCCAGGTGCTCCGGATCGGACCAAGCCCCCGCAGCCGATCGGAAAGATGCGCTACAGCAAGGGCATAGGCATCTGAATTATTATATTGCTTCAGTACAATGAAATTGCGCGTCACGAGGAAAGCTGGCCCCGCCGAGCCGCTTGGAAAAAACAAGATGGCGTCGCCAGCTTCGGGAAATCGGCCGCCATCGGCGCGTCTGAAGTTTCGTTCGGCCCATTGACGGAAAGTCCCGCGGCTTGTGCGATAGTCGAACCCTGGGGGCACGACGACTTCAAAGCCCCAGGTCTCGCCGCGCTGCCAACCCCATTTCTGCAGATAGTTCGCGATTGAACCCAGGACGTCCGGAACGCTCGTCCAGATATCGGGGCGTCCGTCGCCATCCAGATCGACGGCATACTTTAAATAGCTCGATGGCATGAACTGCGTCTGGCCCATCGCGCCTGCCCATGAGCCCGCGAACTGCCGGCGCGGCACGCGGCCCGCCTGCAAGATTTTCAGGGCGCTGAGTAACTCGCCGCGGAAATAGGGATGTTGAAAACGTGCGTACGCCAACGTCGCCAGGGAGCGGAAGACGTCCCAATGTTCGTCACCGTCGCCAAACGATGACTCGATGCCCCAAATAGCAATGAGGATCGTCGGTTCGACGCCGAATCTTTTCTCGACCGTCTGCAAAGTATCGGCCCACTGCGCGGCTTTCCGCTGACCGATTCCGATCCGTGATTGAGAGACGATGCTTTGCACATAGGCGCCGAAAGGCTTGCCGTATTCCGGCTGGCGCCGCATCGCAGCCATGACGCGGGTATCCGGCGTCACGCCGGCCAGTGCGGTGTCGAATGTTGTGCCGGTAACGCCTTGCGCCAGGGCGTCCGCCCGGAGCGCCGTAAGGAATGCATCGAACGATTCCGCGGGTTCGCTGCTCGCTCGACCGACCGCGAATACGACTGCGAGAATCGGCAATATTCGCCGCAACTTTGGAAGCCTTTCAAATCGTGCGTACATGTCGCCGCAGCCTACACCAGCGAGACCAGGCTGCCGCCGTGACGTTCCAAACGCCCGGCGATTTCAAGTTCCAAAAGGACCATGCGCACCACGCGCGGCGATGTTTTGGAAAGCCTCACCAGATCGTCGATGGAAACCGGGGCGGGACTAAGGAGTCCGAGGATTCGCTTGCGCTCGTCCGGCTCTGGTTCGCCGCCGCGGATGTCGTTGTCTGGGACCTCAGGTTCCCGGATTTGAAACTCCGGCTCGACGCCCATGATGGGTTGCAGCACCGAAACGATATCGGCGGTCTCGGTCACCGGCGTGGCGCCCTGTTTGATAAGGCTGTTGGTTCCTTCTGCTCGGGGATCGAGTGGGGAGCCCGGAATCGCAAAAACCTCGCGGCCCTGTTCGAGCGCAAGCCGCGCTGTGATCAGCGAGCCTGAGCGTTTTGCGGCTTCGACGATGACCACGCCCAGCGAGAGCCCCGAAATCAACCGATTGCGGCGTGGAAAATCCCGCGCCCGCGGTTCCCAGCCGAGCGGCATTTCGGTGAGCGCGACGCCAGTTGGCAGAATAGCCTCAAGCAATTCCTTATGTTCGGGCGGATAAATGCGGTCTTGGCCCCCGGCGAGGACGGCAATCGTTCCCGTCTCAAGACTGGCGCGGTGCGCCGCCGCATCGATCCCGCGCGCAAGTCCCGAAACTGTCGCAAATCCCGCCTCGCTGAGTCCGTGCACGATGCGCTGCGTCAATTTGAGACCGGCGGCGGAAGCGTTTCGCGAGCCGACGATGGCCACCGTGGGCATTGCGAGTGCTGCGCGGTGGCCGCGTAGCGCGATGAGTGGTGGGGCGTCGTCGATCATCTGCAGCCGGCGTGGATATTCGGGTTCGCCGATCGCCACGAACAAAACGCCAAGCTTGTGGGCCGCCGCAATCTCACGCTCGGCCTGGTCCCGCGAATAGACTTGCGGCGAAATACTGCCGCCGCCGCGGCGCGCGAGGACCGGTAAGGCTTCGAGCGCCGCTCGCGCACCGCCGTAATGATTGATGAGGGCGCGAAAAATCCGCGGGCCGACGTTCTGGCTACGGATGAGACGCAGCCAGTCGATCCGCTGTTCGTCGTTCAGGCGGACTCCCCGCGTTCCGTCGCTCACCTCGCCCCCATGGTCAAATCGTGGGGTTCCCCGGCGCGACCATACTCCACAATCCGCGATTGGGGGCAGGGGAGCCCGATGTACGTGTTGCAAAGTGCCGGCCAAACCCTCACAGTCGCCCGACTCCCGCGCGCCGTCTCGGCGGCGGTTTCGCGTTCTGGAGGGTGTCCTGGCTAAGCGCGCGTTCAGGGTCGTCCTGATCAAGCCTTCGCATTACGACCAGGATGGTTATGTCATCCAATGGTTGCGCTCGACGCTGCCCTCGAACAGCCTCGCGAGTGTTTATGGGCTGATCGAAGAGTGTACGCGCGATCAAGTGCTCGGTCCGGACGTCGCCATCGAGGTCGAGGCCTGCGACGAGTGCAACACCGTCGTGGATGTGGCCGGCGTCGTAAAGCGCATCCGCGCGGCCGGCGGCGGCATGGTTGGGTTGATCGGCGTTCAATCAAACCAATATCCGCGCGCGCTCGATCTCGGACGCCAATTCCGTGCGGCCGACATTCCGGTGGTCATGGGCGGTTTTCACGTCAGCGGCTGCATTTCCATGCTGCCCACGTTGCCGCCGGATCTGCAAGAAGCCCTCGATCTCGGCATTCATCTGTACGCCGGCGAAGCCGAAGGCCGGATGGACGGCGTGCTGCGCGACGTGGCGGCCGGAACGGCAAAGCCGATTTACAAATACCTCGACGATTTGCCTGAGATGGCGGCCGCGGTTTATCCGATCCTGCCGCGCGAGGTGGTAACGCGCGTCGCCGGTCATTATTCGAGCTTCGATGCCGGGCGCGGCTGCCCGTTTCAATGCAGTTTCTGCACCATCATCAATGTCCAAGGCCGTAAATCGCGCTATCGCACCCCCGACGATGTCGAAGCGATCGTGCGTGCCAATGCCGCCCAAGGTATTACGCGGTTTTTCGTTACCGACGATAATTTCGCGCGCAATCGGAATTGGGAGCCGATCCTCGATCGCCTGATTGAGCTACGCGAGCGCGAGAAATTCAACATTCGCCTGCTGCTGCAGGTCGACACGCTCTGTCATCGGATTCCGAACTTCATCGAGAAGGCGGCGCGCGCCGGCTGCACCGCCGTCTTCATCGGGTTGGAGAACATCAATCCCGAATCCCTGATGGGTACCAAGAAGCGTCAGAACAAGATTTGGGAATACCGCGACATGCTGCTGGCGTGGCGGCGCCAGAAAGTGATGACCTACGCCGGCTATATTCTTGGTTTTCCGACCGACACGCCGGAATTGATCGCGCGCGATATCGAGATTATCAAGAAAGAATTGCCGGTCGATATTCTCGAATTTTTCTATCTGACGCCATTGCCTGGCTCCGAAGATCACAAGAATCTCTACCTGCGCGGGGTGCCGATGGACCCCGACATGAACAAATACGATCTGGAGCACGCCTGCACCGGTCATCCGCTCATGTCGAAGGAGACCTGGATGCAGGTCTATGCCGATGCCTGGAAGCGGTATTACACCGACGAGCATGTCGAAACGATCATGCGCCGCGCTGTGGTTTCCGGCATCAATCGGACGAAGATGCTCGACTCGCTGACCATCTTTTCCGGCGCGGCACGGATCGAGGGCGTACACCCGCTGCAATTCGGCTTCTTCCGCCGCAAGCTTCGCAAGCAGCGGCGATACGGCATGCCGATCCTCAATCCGCTCGTGTTCTATCCATGGCGTTTCGTCGACTTCCTGAAAGTCACGACGCAATGGTTGCGGCTGGTATGGCGTTATCGTCGGATCATGGCGCGGGTCATGGCGGACCCTGCGTCGCGGACTCACTTTGATGAGGCCTTGCGGCCCCACACCGGCGAGGGTGACACGGATCACTTCGTTGAAGTGTTTGCCGATAAGATTCCGCACACTCATGGCGCGCCGGTCCGCGCCGCGGTGGCCGGCTAACCGGCCCGCTTACGCCGACGCGCCGCCGCCGATCTTGCTCTCGGTTCCGCCGATCAGCCGCGCGATGTTGGCGCGATGCGTGATCCATAACGCCGCGGTCAGCATCAGAAACAACAGCGCCAGCGATGCGCCTTGATCCCACCAGACGATGGCGGGCATTGCAGCGCTGGCGATGAGGCCGGCAAGGGATGAATAGCGCGTTGCGAGCGCGATGCCGAGCCAGATGAGGCAAAAGGCCAGCAGAGCGAGCCATAGCTTAAAACCAACCAATAGCCCGATGAATGTTGCGACCCCCTTGCCGCCTTTGAAATCGAGCCAGACCGGAAACAGGTGGCCGAGAAATGCGCCGATCGCCGCCAGGATCGCTGCGGGCGCGCCAAAGAAATGGTGGACGACGAGAACCGGCACGGCGCCTTTGAGCATGTCGCCGACGAGGGTCGCCGCGGCGAGTGCTTTGCGTCCAGTGCGCAAGACGTTGGTCGCGCCGATATTGCCGGAGCCGATGGTTCGGACGTCCGGCACCCCGGCAAGCCGCGTCAGCAAGACACCAAACGGGATCGAGCCGCAGAGATAGCCGAACACGAAGGCCGCAGCATACTCGGGCAAATTCGACCAGTTGATTGCGGGCACCATGGCGGCTGAACGGCGTCCTGGGCGAGGGGAACGAACTCGTTGCTGGCCGGTTGGGCCAGCCTTCTAAGCACTTTCGACTAACCTATTCGGACCTTCTTAGTGGACTCGCGCGCTTGAAATCCTGCGGCTGTTGCCTCGGCCTCGTTTCGATAAATGACGAGATGCTTGAGCTTTTCCGCAGGCGCGCGCGCCAGCGCCGCCAGGCTGGGCACAAACGTCTTTCGCGTCGTGTCGGCGACGACGAAATGCGCGGCAGCCTCATCTTCAACGTCGGTTTCGCAATAAACACAGCGAAGCTTGCAGCGCTGTTGCGATACCTCTTCGATGACATAGAACTTGTTGGCCGCGTATTGGCGCTCCGCAGGATCGCAGACGATGCAGTTGGCGTTGCCGCATTGCAGACCCGTTCCAATCGGCTGGGCGTAAACGGCATGATCCGGTTTGGCAAAACCGCCAGCGAATTTGTGCAATGATTTGTTCTTATGCAAATGAAGCAGCAACGAGATCAGAGCCATGCGGACCGGAACGCCGTAGGCAGCCTGCTGGAAATAAACCGCACGGCGGTCGGTATCGAAGGAGGCGTCGAGTTCATTGACCCGCGGCAGCGGATGCATAACGCTTGCTTCGGAGTATTTGTCCTGGCCGAGAAATTTTGCGTCGATCTTCGGATAGGGCCGATCCTTCTCGGTCCAGCGTTCTTTCTGAAAGCGAGTTACGTAAAGTGCGTCGGTCTTTTTTTTCAGCACAAGCCCATAATCGACTTCCGGCTCCGCATAGAGCGACAGCTGGTGTGGCTGATCAGCCGTCACGTAGAGCGCATCGATGGAGCCGCTGCCAGGCTGGCCGTCGGACTTTGAGACCATGCGGCTGTGAAATTCCTCGCGAAGCCGGCGATCGACGTGCGGCGGCAATTCCATTCCCGGCGCAGGCAGCGGATCGATTGTCGCGCCAAACCGCGCCAGCGCATACACGAATGAATGGATGGTGCGGCTGCCCTTGAGATCCCCGGAAATCGCAACCTTCATATTCTTGAGGCTCTTGTTCTTGGAGCGCAGCGTGAAGAGGTCGCAGAGCGTTTGCGTGGGATGTTCATGGCTGCCGTCGCCGCCATTGATCACCGGAATTTGCGAGTACTCGGCGGCGAGCCGCGCCGCACCGTCGCGCGGGTGGCGGATGACGACAATGTCGGCGTAGTTCGAGATGACCCGGATCGTGTCGGCGAGGCTTTCGCCCTTAGCCGCCGAGCTTACGGCAGGATCGGCGCTGGTGATGTTGGCCCCGCCAAGACGCAGCATCGCGCTCTCGAACGATAGTCGTGTTCGGGTGCTCGGCTCGTAGAACAGGCTCGCCAGGATCGATTTTGACGCGACGTTCGCGCTGCGCCCGATCCGGTAGGGCACGTTGGCGTCGGCAAGTTCCTTCAAAAAGCCCTGGGCGACCTCGAAGATCGTTTCGATCTCCTTGTTGCTGAGGTCGTTGATCGAAACGATATGACGCGTGAGCGGCTGGGCCTTGGTCATCAAAGCGGTGCTATAGGCCCAATTGGCGCGGTCCGGCAAGCCTGCTCCGGGGTGCAGGATAGGTGATGCACCGGAAATCTCGGCCGCCGCTGCGGGCATGCTACGATTGGCCCTCCCAAGAGGGCAATCGCCATGGCACCGCTCTCGCGCTTCGATACGCACGAGGTTTTCAACCAGTCGCCGCCCTACGAGAACGTCGACCTGTTCAACAGCGACGCGCCGCTAAAGGACGCGGTTGCGGCGAATGGCGCAGCCGGAGAAATCGCCGAGCTGTCCAGGTTCGGACAGCAATGGGGGGCGGCGGACATGTTGGCCCTCGGCCGGCAGGCGAACGAGAATCCGCCGAAACTGCATGCTTTCGACGCCAAGGGCTTTCGCCGCGACACCGTCGAGTTCCATCCGGCCTATCACGAGTTGATGCGCCACAGCATCTCGGCGGGCCTTCACGCCTCGACGTGGACCGAAACCGGCAAACGTGCCGCGCCGCCGGCGGAGGTTGCGCGCTCGGCGCGCTTCTACATGGCGGCGCAGGTGGAAACCGGTCATCTCTGCCCGCTCACCATGACGCGCGCCGCGCTTGCCCCGCTCGCTGCCGAACCCGCACTCGCCGCGCAAATCGCGCCGAAAGTCGTCACCCGCAGCTATGACGCCGCTTTTCGGCCGTGGTCGGAAAAATCCACGATCACGCTCGGCATGGGCATGACGGAGAACCAGGGCGGCACTGATGTGCGTGCCAACACAACGCGTGCTACGCCAACAGGCGATGCTTATTCGATCATCGGCAATAAATGGTTCCTGTCAGCGCCGATGAGCGACGCATTCCTCGTGCTGGCGCAAGCGCCGGGCGGGCTTACTTGTTTCCTGATGCCGCGCTTTAGGCCGGACGGATCGGTGAACGCACTGCGATTCCAACGGCTCAAGGACAAGCTCGGGAATCGATCCAACGCCTCGAGCGAGGTCGAGTTCACCGAAGCTTTCGCGTGGCGTGTCGGCGGGGAGGGGACCGGGATCCGCACCATTTTGCAAATGGTGCAATTGACGCGGCTTGACTGTGCGGTCGCTTCGGCCGGCTTGATGCGAATGGCCTTGGTGCAAGCGGTGCACCATTGCCGCTATCGCAACGTTTTCCAGAAGCGTCTTTATGACCAGCCGATGATGCGCGCCGTCTTGGCCGACATGGCGCTTGATGTCGAGGGTGCGGTTGCATTCGTGATGCGGCTCTCACGAGCGCTCGACCGCGCCGCCGAAGACCCGCAGGAGGCCGCTTATGCGCGCCTGCTGACGCCCGTCGCTAAATACTGGATTTGCAAACTCGCACCGGCCCTCACGTATGAGGCCATGGAGTGTCTCGGCGGCAATGGCTACGTCGAGGAAAGCATCATGCCGCGGATTTATCGCGAGGCGCCGGTCAATGCGATCTGGGAGGGGTCCGGCAACGTCATGTGCCTCGACGTGCTGCGCGCGCTTAAACATGAAGACGACGCCAAGCGGCTCGTTGCCGCTCTATCACGCGACATCTCCGTCACCGGCGATGTCGTCACGGCGGGTGCCGACCCGAGCGAGCGTGGGGCTCGCGCTTACGTTGGAACGCTCGCCCTGACGGCAAGTGCCGCGGCTCTCAAAGCAACGGCTCCGCCGAACGTCGCTGACGCTTTCATTCAAAATCGCATCGTTAAGATGCGCGGCGCCCTTTACGGCACATCGGACATCGATGCGGCAACTGCAGAGCTATTGCTGAAGCGCGTTCTGCCGGAAGCGTGAGCGGTCAAAATAGCTGGCACGACCCGGCAAATTGTGGACCGCGCGCGCCTGTCTGCCGATCGAGTTGGGGTGCGGGTCAGATTTCTTGCGGGCCCTCCGCGCGCGCGCCGGCGGCAGCATTTGCCAATCGATCGAGGGCGCCCTGAAGAATGAACGACGCCGCGTGTTGGTCGATCACGGCCTTGCGTTTTGCACGGCTGGCATCGGCGGCGATGAGTTCGCGCTCGACGGCGGCGGTCGACCATCGCTCATCCCATAATGCGATCGGGAGTTCTGTGAGCTTGGCGAAGTTCCGGGCGAATGCGCGGGTCGATTGGGCGCGTGGACCTTCGGTCCCATCCATATTGATCGGCAGACCGAGCACGAAGCCAACCGCGCGCCGCTCGGTCGCGAGTTCAATGAGACGTTGGGCGTCGAGGCTAAAGCGCTGGCGCGCGACGGTCTCGACGGGTGTCGCGAGACGGCGATCCGGATCGCTCGCCGCGACACCGATGGTCTTGGTTCCGAGATCAAGGCCGATTAGTGCGCCGCGCGCCGGGAGGAGCGCAGCCGCTTCAGTGAGCGCAAGGATCGGCATGCGCCCCGCTAGCACACCGGCCCGTCACCGCCAACGTGTCTTCCGCGCGACGCCGCGCCCGACTATGGTGGTGCTTCGCATCGCAAAGGCTCAGGCGTGGCAGGCAGTCATGCAAATCGATTGGTATGGGCATTCGGCTTTTCGGCTCGATTTCCCTGGCCACGCGGTCCTGATTGTTACCGGCAATCCTGCATTTCGGCTCGTTTCCGATCATCGAGCCCAACGCGGACAAGTTTGAAGCCGCGATGAAGGGTCACACCACCAAAGTCATCTTGCCCGAAAAGGGCAAACCCGTCAGTGTCTAGGGAGTCACTATGAAACTCGCGTCCACAATTCTTGCCACTGCGCTTACGCTCGTCATGACACAACTTGCTGAAGCTGCCGAAATCAAGGTCATCAGCGGGGGCGCCTTTAAAGGGGTGCTCACGGCGCTGACGGCGCAATACGAGAAGGAAACCGGCAACAAGGTCGATCTCACTTTTCGTACGGTGGGCCAACATCTCAAGCTCATCCGAAGCGGTGAGGAGAGTTTCGACGTCGCTGTTTTGACGCCGGAATCGATTGATGGCCTGGCCAAGGAAGGAAAGGTCGTCCCCGGCACCCGCAGCGACCTTGCAAAGGTCGGCGTCGGCGTGGTGGTCAAGGCGGGGACGCCGCTGCCCGACATCAAGACCGTCGACGCCTTCAAGAAAGCGCTGCTCGCGGCCAAGTCTGTTGCCTATATCGATCCGGCGGCGGGAGGATCGAGCGGCATCTATGTCGGCAAGCTGTTGGAGCGGCTCGGCATCGCCAAGGAGGTCAATGCCAAAGCGGTGCTGGTCCAGGGCGGCGCCGTTGCCGATCATATTGCGGACGGCGAGGCCGAACTCGGCGTCCACCAGATCAGCGAGATATTGGGCGTGCCCGGCGTTGTGCTGGTCGGGCCTCTGCCGGCGGAAATCCAGAATTTCACGATCTACTCGGCAGGCGTAGGGGCGGCGGCCAAGGACCGAGCGACGGCTGGAGCCTTCCTCAAATTCCTATCGGGTCCGCACGCCTTGCCGATCATCAAGGCCAAAGGAATGGATCCGGCTTCGTCGTAACCCTCCCCACAAAAAGCAGCGCCCGCACGGAGGCGGGCGCCAGCTTACGCAACGGGAGGCAGGCGTTAGCCTTGCGCGTGTTCCCACGCGAGGCGGGGGATATCCGAGCGGGTGATCCCGATGTCGGCGAGTTCCCGATCGTTGAGATTCGACAGTTCCTGCACGGCAACGCCGTAGCGCTTCCAGGCGTGAAGGAAGCGGATGATCGATACGAGCATTTCTCTAGTCCTTTCCCCGGCGAAAACCGGAATCTAAGGTATCGATATAAGCTGCTATGGTGCAATGCAAAATGTTTCTTGCTGCAGTGCAGCTACGAGCATTTTGCATATATTAGGCAATGATTTACTAAGATTTCGGCGCAACCGGAGATGGCTGCCGGCAGGCATGAACAAGAACGGTCGAATGTCATGCTCTTGTGCACCGCCAAACGCAGTACTTGATGTGATGGACGACGCCCGCCCCCGGCAACGAGGTCCCGATAGGGTGATCGTTGTCGACAAATCACATCAGGGAGCGACCCCATGCAAGTTACAACGATTGGTTTGGATATCGCCAAGAATGTGTTCCAGGTTCACGGCATCGATGCGGCCGAGAAGATCGTCGTTCGGAAGCAACTTCGGCGCAGTCAAGTGCTGGCGTTTTTCAAAGCGCTACCTCCTTGCCTTGTCGGCATGGAAGCCTGCGCGACATCCCACTATTGGGCACGTGAATTTACGAAGCTTGGCCACCAGGTGCGGCTGATGCCGGCGAGGGACGTGAAGGCCTACGTCAAGCGTAACAAGAACGACGCCGCCGACGCCGAGGCGATCTGCGAGGCGGTACGGCGGCCGACCATGCGTTTTGTTCAGATCAAATCTGTCGAGCAGCAGGGGCGGTTGATGCTGCATCGCGCGCGCGACCTTTTGATGCGACAGCGGACCCAACTGATCAATGCTTTGCGGGCGCATTTGGCTGAGCTCGGCATTGTAGCTGCGCAAGGGCGCGAAGGGGTCAAGGAGTTGCTGAAGATCATTGCGAGCGACGAGGATGCGCGATTGCCGGTGGATGCTCACGCGAGCCTGGTCGTGTTGGCGGCGGGGCTTCAGGCACTGCAGACGATGATTGGATCGATCGAGAGGCGGATCATTACGCAGCATCGCGTGGACGAAGCAAGTAAGCGGCTCAGGAGCATCCCCGGGATTGGCATTGTGGGTGCGACGGCCATCGCCGCCACCGTTTCGGACCCGAAGGTTTTTCGATCGGGTCGTGACTTTGCGGCCTGGATCGGGATCGTACCGCGGCAAGATTCGACCGGTGGCAAACAGAAGCTTGGGCCGATCTCGAAACGAGGCGACCAA
The DNA here is from genome assembly GCA_963759705.1 of uncultured Alphaproteobacteria bacterium. Lineage (GTDB taxonomy): Bacteria > Pseudomonadota > Alphaproteobacteria > Rhizobiales > Xanthobacteraceae > BOG-931. The sequence continues at coordinate 666,550 of CAVXAK010000013.1, read as the reverse complement.
TATCTGAGACGCATTCTGGTGGTCGGAGCCCATGCGGTGTTGAAGCGGGCGCGCCACCAACCGGAGAAGTATCCGTGGATCACACAGCTTCTCGCCCGCAAACCGTTCAAGGTCGTGGCGGTGGCGCTTGCCAACAAGATGGCGCGCATCGCCTGGGCGTTGCTGGCCAAGGGCGGCCCCTATCGGGCGCCTGCGCTTGCGGCAGCGGCGTAAGGAGTCTGCGCGATGAGAAGATAAGGTTGCGTCTGTGCGTTCACGAACTGCAGGGGTGATGACGACGTTGATGCGAAACGGTCGAGACCGTCGATCGGGAAAACCCGTGATGGGCCACGCGATACTTGAGCGCGCGCTTTTGGTCGGGACCCGATCAGCGGATCACATCAGGGCCAGCGGCCATAGCGGCTGCATCGCAACAGAGGTAATCCTCCAAGCGAAAAAAGGCCGTATACATGGCTGCACCCGAACGCTTCGCTGATACGTCAAATTCCTCTTGCACCGCGGGCGCCAATGGTATGGACCCCGCCCTCCCAGCCGGGTCGAATATCGGACGTGAACTGCAGCGAGGGAAAATCATCATGCAGGTCGTTCGGATAGGCTTGGACTTGGCGAAGTACGTGTTTGAGGTTCATGGCGTCGACGAACATGGGAACGTTGTCATGCGCAAAACCTTGCGTCGTGGATCGGTGTCGGGGTTTTTTGCCAATCTGCCGCATTGCTTGGTCGGGATGGAAGCTTCCAACGGTGCACACTACTGGGCACGCGTGCTTACGGAGCTTGGTCACAAGGTGCGCCTGATAAGCCCTCAGTTTGTCACACCGTATGTGAAATCGAACAAAAACGATCGGAATGATGCAGAGGCTATCTGCGAGGCAGTCGGCCGACCCACGATGCGCTTTGTTCCGCCGAAGTCACCCGAACAGCTGGCGATCCAAGCCCTCCATCGGATTCGCCAGCGCCTGGTGCAAAGCCGGACGAGGCTCGTGAATCAGATACGTGGCATCCTCTCCGAGCATGGCATTGTCATCGCCCGCGACATCTGGAGGCTACGACGGGCTCTTGCCGAGATCACGGGAAATGCCACGGATGACCTCAATGCGCTGGTCCGTCTGCTGATTATCGAGGCCCAAACCGAATTGATCGAGCTCGATCGCCGGATCGCATCCTGCGATCGGCGGATCCGAGAGCTGTACCGCAGCAGCGAGCTTTGCCAAAGGCTTGGGGAAATTGAAGGCATCGGACCGGTGACCGCTACCGCCCTTGTTGCCGCCGTCGGGGATCGGAGCTGCTTCAAGAATGGCCGTCAGTTCGCTGCATGGCTGGGGCTTGTACCGAAGCAGCGGTCAAGTGGAGGGCGAACACCGACTGTTCGGCATCAGCAAACGCGGCGATCGCTATTTGCGCACGTTGATCATCCACGGCGCTCGCGCTGCTCTTGGGAAAGCAGGTGGCAAGCAGGATCCGCGAAGCCGCTGGCTTGCTAACCTTCGGCAGCGTCGGCATCCGAACGTCGCGGCCGTGGCGCTCGCCAACAAGAATGCTCGTATCGCCTGGGCTATGCTCGCCGGGAATGTCTCTTACGAACCCGCGCGTTCCGTTCAGGCGGCTTGATGCGAGGCAGTCGACGAAGGACGCGAGGAAGACTTACCTGGCAATTGCAACCAGATGACAGGAGATGGTGAAACGGTCACTCCGTCGCTTCCCGAACCTGGTGTGTGGACCGGCATGGCGCAGGCCAATGTCTGGGCGCCGTTGAGGTGGAAGCGCGCGAAAATCCATCGGGGCTCGCGGCGACGAATTCTCGGGCCGCATCAAGAAGCCGGATATACGTCAGCAGTTGTGACTGTTGCACCGGATCCAGTCAGTCTGTTGCAATCGGGCGGGGTCCATATACGTCCAAGGCCGAACAGCGCCTGGGGCCTGCTCAACGGCATAGGGAAAGGAAGCCCGTCCGTTTCATCATCGCCACGGTCGCCGCCAATCGCCCCCATTCGGTCATCGAATGATCCTGGCTGCGCCGCACTTACCCACTCATATCGGTGGCGTGTTGCCTTGAGTTCAGTTGGGAGGGTGTGTCGTGGGGACGACCCAAGATCATCGTAAGAGGGCTGAAGAATGCGTCGCGAAGGCGCAGCTTTCCGAACAGGAGAGTGACAAGGCCCTTTGGTTGACGCTGGCGCAGTCGTGGGTGCGATTGGGCGAGCACGTCGCTCGGGCCAGCGCTCACTCAGCCAAGTCGCTGCACGAGGAGGACCCCCTCCTCAAGGTACCATCTGATTGAGAGCAGGGCGCAGCAACTGCGCCGACGGCTGGTGCGGCTGTTCCACGCCAGCCTAGTGTCCGGATTCCGAAGTTCGCATCGTTATCCGGCACCCCCGTTTGCGAACTTTGGAATCGAAGGACACTAGCAACTTATTGATCTAGTGTGGCTTTGGTTCAGAAGTCCGCATGATGAGTTGGCGGCAGAAATGATGCGGACTTCTGAACCGCCACACTAGTTGGCCGCGTTAGCGACCGTTACCCGTTAAGACGGCGTTGCATGCGGCACTGATATGCGATCGGTTGGCCTGGAGGCAACTCGCTATGGCGAAGGGATCGACCGGGGCGTTCGGGTCCGGTGGCACAAGTTGCTGGCAAAACTTTTTGACGTCCGGCTGACAGGCGGTGCGGTCCTGCTGACTTCCCGGCAGTTTTGGCGGTGGCGGCTGTGCCGGAAACTGCGCGAATGCAGCCGACCCAGTGATGAGCGCGAAAATGATGGTCAAGCTCGATAAGCGGAACATGATCCCCCCTGCGGGCAAAAGGCCCGCCTCTCAGCGTTCAACTTATCCCATATTTCCGTCGCCGTGACACGCGCCTCCAGCGGCATACCATTTGGATTTCAGCAACCGTCGCAGGAAAGTCGCACTCTGCACCGTGTGCGGGACACTACCGACGCGATGCCCTTGCGTGTTCCAGTGCCTCAGCGATACATGTCGCGGTGAGGGCGGTTGGCTCAGCTGGTAGAGCGTCTGCTTTACACCAAGTGGATCGATGCCAGCGCGTTTGATTTTGTTAAAGTTTTCTTGTGGTTCGAAGGCACTCGTGGGAGCACTGCGGGAGCAAACGGGCGATTAGCTCAGTTGGTAGAGCGCCTCCTTTACACGGAGGATGTCGGCGGTTCGAGTCCGTCATCGCCCACCAATTCCCGGACCTGCTAACTCTTCCCGCCGGTCACGACCGACGGTCCCAAGCTGTTCTGCATTTTCGGCAGGAGCCGCCGTTTGCGCATCAGGTGAACGAACTCCCGCGTGGTGAGGTCGATGGCGTCGCGAGACTCGGAGAGATAATCGCGATCGTAGGTCTCGTACCAGCTCGTCGTGTCCAACCCCTCTTTGATCACATGACCGCAGGTTGAGCCTGGTTGGAACATTTTTGCAGCGCCCCTCAGTGGCCATTGAGGAAACCCTGCCTGTCAGCGCGAGCGCACGCCGTCGCGGCGGTTCGCGAATACCTTTAGGGCGCGAGCGGGACCCCTTAACCCTGCTTGGCCCCCGGCGACAGGACGCGCGGCGCGCTTGATGCTATGCAGGAAAGCGAGGGGGCATATTGGTGGTTTAATCCCAGAATTCACTTAAGCCCAGCCGCCATTCTGTTCCGGAAATCAAACACGACTGACACACTCAGCTAATCTGGTTAGGATATTGAGCAAAATCGCTTGCCGGCATTATTGGAGATATGCATGGACGACGCCAACGAGACCAAAAGCCGCCGGTGCCGCGCCGGAACAGTCAGTCCGCAAGTGAACTGGGACCAAAGCCAAATGCGGACCGAGTTCGCCAATGTGGTCAATGTTTTTAGCACTCGCGAGGAATTCTCAATCCTGTTCGGCATGAACAACACATGGAAAGACGTTGGCGCCAAGGGTTTTGAAGTCAAGTTATCGAACCGCATCGTATTGACGCCTTTTGCGGCCAAACGCCTTGCCAGATTGCTGACCGAGTGTGTCGCCGACTTTGAACGTAGGAATGGACCACTTAACATTGGCGTATGAGCAGCTTGAGACGAAGTGCAGACTGAGGCGAACGCATCAATTCCGACGGCCCCGGATCAGCGCGATGACGTGTCCGCTGGGGCGGTACGCTTGGCGTATTTTGGCGCAGTCGGAGCGACTCGACACCTTTGCATGCGCCTGGATAAAGTTACTCGCCCGCGCTTCCGATTGCGTGCGCCAGTGTGCTCTGTTGCTGGGTCCTCCCGATCGCGGTCCATACGACTTGCTGGCGCGTTATCCCGAACAGATATCTCACGCTGATGACGCCTTGCTCTCTGACACTTCGGACGTGCTGCAAGCCGCTCTGGAGAAGCGCCGACCGGCGGTCGAGGGTATTGACGATACGGTCACTCGTATTGGCTATCCGCTGGTTTTTTCCGGTCATCTTTGCGGCGCCCTGATTGTCGAGATGCTGGCAAACGATGCCGCGGCCGTGCGGCGCACCGTGCGCCACCTGCAGTGGAGCGCGGCCGGCATCGAGGCCTTTTTGGGGCGAGAGGGCTTTCGCCAGGCCTCGGATTCGGCCGACAAGGCGCAATTCCTGATCGGCACCATCGGTGCGCTCGCCGTCGTCGAGCATGGAGTGGACGCGGCACGCGTTCTCGCCAACCGACTTGCGCGCCGCTTGACCGCCGAGAGTGTCGCCATCGGCCGCTACCAACACAAGGTTTCTCGGCTTGTGGCGGTTTCCCAAAGCGCGACGATCGACCGCCGCAGCGCTATTTCGCGCTCCATCGAGGCCGCGCAAGACGAAGCGATTGATCAGGAGACCGTGCTGATTGCGCCGCGGTCCGATGAGGACATCGTTCACCGTGGCCGGTGCACACGAGAGACTTTCACGATCGCTCAGTGGTGCTCGCCTGCTTAGCGTGCCACTTTTTTCGAGCGACAGTGCGATCGGCGCGATCACAGTGCGCCGAAATGAGGAGCGCTTCACGCAAGCCGAAATTGATCTCACCGACGCGATCGGGGCGGCTGCGGGGCCGCTGCTTTCCGAAAAATGGCGGATGGATCGTTCGCTTCCGACGCTGGCGGTTGATCGTGGCATCGTCTTTTTCAAGAAGCTCATCGGGCCGCGTCATTTCGCACTTAAGACAATCACAACCGCGCTCATCGTATCCGTCGCCTATCTCGCGCTTGCTACTGACGTGTATCGGGTGCGCGCCCGTGCGGCAATTCAGGGCGAAACGCGCCGCCTTGTGTCGGCGCCGTTCGATGGCTTTATTCAAGCACAGTTCGCGCGCGCCGGCGATGTCGTGGCGGCGCAGTCTTTGCTGGCCGAATTGCAGGACAACGATCTTCAACTGGAGCGTCTGCGGCAGCTTGCCCATAAGAGGCAATATCAACTGGAACTCGACAAGGCGCTCGCCAACAGAGACCTCGCCGCGATCAATATTGCCCGGGCGCAGATAGAACGACGGACGCCGAAATCGACCTGTCGGACGAGATGATCGCGCGCGCCAAACTGCGGGCACCCTTCAACGCCGTGATTGTGAGCGGAGACCTAAGCCAATCGGTTGGAAAGCCGGTATCGCGCGGTGATACGCTGTTCGAACTCGCGCCGCTCGATCGCTACCGAATGACGGCCGTGGTGCCCAGCTCCGACATTGCATCGGCGAAGGTGGGGCAACATGGCAAATTGCTGTTGTCGGCGCTTCCCGATCGCACTTATCCAATCGAGATTTATTCCATCACACCGGTCGCGCAGGCAAGTGACGGCGTCAACGGCTTTGAGGTGCTCGGTACTCTCGAAACCAAGGACCAAAGCATTCGGCCCGGCATGGAAGGCGTGGTGAAGATCGAAGTCGGTACGCACAACGTTGCCTGGATATGGGCGCATCCCCTGATCGATTGGCTGCGGATCAAGATATCAAGCATCATTCCGTGACGGTTGCTGGGCGATGACGGAGAGGTCTATTCATTCACCGCTCTGGCATCGCGTCGAGAAGCTCAAGCCGCGACTGCGGGAAGATGTTGTCATCGAGCGGCACGTCATTCGCGACCAGATCTGGTATATGGTACGCGACCGCTTTTCGACGCGAGTTCATCGCTTCTCTCCGGCTGTCTATTCCGTCCTGATGCGTATGGACGGCACACGGACTTTCGAACGCATCTGGCGGGAAGCCGTCGAGCAGTTCGGCGAAGATGCGCCATCCCAGGATCAGATCCTGCATGTCGTCTCGCAACTTTATCGCGCGAACGTGGTGCTGTCCGATGCGCCGGTGGATGAGTTCGACCTCGCGGAGCGGGAGGAAAGACGAGCGCAATCGCCTCTTCATGGTGAACTTCAGGAATCCGATGTTTGTAAGGATTCCGCTGTTCGATCCCGATCGCTTCCTCGACGCCACGCAACACCTTGTGCGCCCTCTTTGCGGCTGGCTTGGTGGAGCCCTCTGGCTTTGCGCGATTGTATGGCTCGCATTCCAGATGGCCATTCATTGGCACGAACTGACCAGCGATATCGCCGACAGGGTTCTGGCGACGCAAAGCCTGCTCACGATCGTGCTGATCTACCCTTTGCTAAAGATTTTCCACGAAATGGGGCATGCCTACGCCGTCAAACTTCCGGCGAGGAGGTGCACGAAATGGGCGTCATGTTTTTGACGCTGATGCCGGCGCCCTATGTCGACGCCTCCGCCTCGGCGATAGTTGCCGGGAAGTGGCAGCGCATCCTCATATCCGCGGCAGGGATGATGGTGGAGCTTGCCGTCGCGGTTTTCGCCATGCTCGTCTGGTTGAAGGCGCAGCCGGGTTTGACGCGTTCAATCGCTTACGACACTTTGTTCATCGCCAGCGTTTCGACGTTGATCTTCAATGGAAACCCGCTGCTGCGCTTCGATGCATACTATATTCTCAGTGATTTCCTGGAGTTGCCCAATCTAGGTTCCCGATCACAACGTTATTTTCTCTATCTTGTGCAGCGGTACTTGTTCGGCGCAACCGAATTCCGCGATCCGGCGACGGCAACGGGCGAGCGCTTTTGGTTCGCCGTCTATGCACCCGCTTCGTTCATTTATCGAATGTTCATGCTGTTCGGCATCGCTCTTTTTATCTCTTCGAAATATTTCATCGTTGGTGTGATCCTGGCGTTCTGGATGGGCATCACGTCGATCGTGTGGCCGGTCCTGAAAGGACTTAAGTTCATTTTATTGTCGCCGGCGCTCCACCACCGTGCGTTGGCGATCGCTATCGGTCACCGCGCTCGGTGCGACAGGGCTCGTCGCGGCCTTTGCCCTGGTGCCAATACCGAACGGGACTGTGGTTCGCGGTGTTGTTTGGGTTCCGGAAAAGTCGCGGGTCGTGGCAAAGGCTTCAGGGCATTTGGAAAAGCTTCTCGCCGTGCCGGGGGCTATCGTCGCCGTAGGCGATGAAGTCGCCAAGCTGGATGACCCTTTGATCGCTTCCAAGCGCAAGAAGAAGGCGCAGGGGCGTCTTGACGGAGATCGAGGCTCGCTTTTTGCTCTGGGCCGAAACGCGCACACCTTTCGATTTAGAGGTGCTTCGCCGCCAGCGAGAGCTCGCGGAACAGGGACTCGCAGACATCCAGCGGCAGGAACATGATCTCACTGTTCGCAGCCCGGCCTCCGGCACCTTCATCATACCCCACGCCGTGAATTGGTATCCAGGATCATTTCATCAAGAAGGGCGAGACGATTGGCTATGTGAGGTCCGACCGCGCCCCGAGTATTCGCGCGTGGGTGCCGGAAGGCGAAATCGAATATGTTCGCGATCAAACGAAATCGGTGTCTGTGCGTTTCGACGAAGTACCATGGACACAACTCAATTCGTCCCACATCGAGCGTGAGGTACCGAATAGACGCGCTCGCTTCCGACGCCGTCGCTTTCGACGGACAACGGAGGGACCCTCCGCGCTTGAACCCTACGGCCAAGGACAAAGGACCGTGATTCTGGAGGACATCTTCGAGGTAGACGTCAGCGTACCGAAAGAACTCACTGTCGAGCGTTGGGGGCAGCGCACCTGGATTCGCTTCGATCATGGCGCAAGCCCGGTGGTCGGCGCAACTCTATCGCGCAGCGCGACAATTGTTCCTCGGGCGATTTCATGTCTGAGGTCCTCCCTCAGCCTGGACGTCGTCGCGCCGCGGGTACGTGCACGCAGGCAAGTCCATACGGAACACCCCGCCGTAGAACTCGCCGGCAACCTGGATTGCGGCGCATCTTTTCGGTCGCTACGTCAGGCTGGCGCTCTCGCAGGGCGATGCGCATCGGACTTGCGGCCGCGCGGGTCGCGCAACAGATGACCGATTTGTCGGGCGACGCCCTCGCGCGCCGTCGCGACGGCGTAAGAGCTCTCCTTACGCGCGAAAAACATGAGCAATCGCGACCTCATTGAAGCACTCGCGATCGCCAACGAGTACGCTCGCCGAAACCTCAAGCTCACGCCGTTTGCCGAGCAGCTCGCCTGCGCAGCCGCTCTCGTGCGCGGCGCCGTCGCCGAAATGGAAACCGGCGAAGGCGGAGCAGCTTGCGAGCGTCTTTTTGCTGCGACGGTGTTTGGCCTTGCCGGTCGCGCCGTTCATGTCGTTACGGCCAATGACTACCTGGCCGATCGCGATGCGCAGGACCTGCGAGGCGCCTACGCGGCGCTCAGGGTCTCAGCGTCGGCACGGTCATCGGAGGGCGTATCGTACCGAAGCGACAGGCAGCCTATGGAGCGGATATCGTCTATGTCTCCAGCAGAGAGGTCACGTACGATTATTTGCGGGACGGACTTGCGCCCTCGCATGACGCGAATAATCCCGATCTCGCCGCCAAACTGGGACGGGTGTTCGCTTTGACCGGTGCCGTCCGCGCTCAACCGTTGCAAAGAGGGCTTGATGTTGCAATCGTCGACGAGATCGACAGTGTATTGATTGACGAGGCGGGAACGCCCTTGTTGATCTCGACCAACCGGGCGGGCGATATCTCCGAGGACACGGCCAGGGGAGCGGTTCGCCCTTGCGGCAAAATTCACGCCCGGGTTGGATTTCGCGCTCGATGCTTTTCGCGTTGATGCCGGTGCTGACGCCGGGCGGCATGGGTTCGCCTCGAAGATGAAACGGCCCAGTTGACCGGACCATGGCGAATTCGTCTGATCCGCGATGAATTGATGCGAGCGGCGATCGCGAGCCGTTGCGCTTTGAAGCGCGATCACCATTATCTGGTGCGCGACGGCAAGATTGTCTTGATCGATCAGCATAGCGGACGCGCGACGCCGGACCGGCATTGGAGTCACGGTTTGAGCCTGATGGTCGAAGTAAAGGAAGGTTGCGTGTCGACCGGTGAAAAGAAATCGCTGGCGAGCATCAGCTTCCAGCGCTTTTTTCGCGGCTACGCGACGATCGTTGACATAGTCGCCGATGTCTGGCGCAGCTCGACACCACCGCGGAACCGTTGACGACGGCCGGATCTGTTCCCGCTGCTTTTCAGACGATGGTTACCGGTAGCGCCGCGCTCAATATGATCGTTGCGAGCGGCACGCCCGCAATCGAGGAAGCCGTCTCCGTCACCGTACCAGACATCGCCAATCCGGCATCGCAAATATTCGATCCCACGCAAGTGCAGCCGTCGCCGCTTGCTACTCAGAGTCAACTCAGTCATTAACGACGTCTCAAGCGAACTCAGTACGATCGAAGGCCAGATCAATTCCGCGGCGGGATTTGCCAGCGATCTGCCCTTCATCGGCCAGCAATTGGCTTCGGATCTGAACCCAGCAAAACTGTTCCAGCCGATCAATTCCGAGCTGAACGCGCTCGAAAACACGATCAATACCGATCTTTCCAACAGCGCGACGCTGTTGACGACGCTGGAATCCGACATCGTTTCCGCGCTGTCGTCGGTCAATCTGCTTCCCGGCACACCCGGGAACGACGTGACGATCGACTACGTTGCCAACGGCCAGCAGGCTACGGTCGGGCCGGGCACGACGGGCGACCTGACCAACGTTACTCAGCTTGAGCTCGATCTAATACTCGGGCAGAGCGTCACCGACACATACCCGGTCGGAACTGATATCGGACTGCCGGGCCTCGGCCTCAAGCTTCAGCCGGGATCGACGATCAACGGCACAATCGGCTGGAGCTTCGACCTTGGGCTCGGGTTGTCGCAGGCGAACGGCCCGTATTTGGTCGCAGGGAATGCGTCCAATAACGGATCGCCCGTCAATTTCAACGTCAGCTTCACGCTCGGCAACAACTTCCAGGCGGTTGGCACAATGGGCTTCTTGGAAGCCCTGTTGACGGAGCCGAACGAGCCGAATCCGGCGGCGCATACCGGCGTGACCGGGAACATCGTGCGTCGTGCTCACTGGCGCAACCGGCGGCACCGCTCTCAACGGCGGCATGCAGATCAACCCGTCGGACATTTCGAAACTGAGCGCCGGCCCCAATTTCTCGCTGACGACAAAGTCGGCCCTGCAATTGGCCTTCGGCGCGCAATTCATGCAAAACCAGGGTGTCTACACTGATGTCAGTAAATTTCCGAGCCTCAGCGCGACCCTCCAATTTGACTGGCCCGTCAACGGATCATCGCTTTCGTCGCAGGCGCCGCCGATCGTTGCTCTCGACAATATCAATATCGATCTCGGGACGGCGATCACCGACTTTTTGCTGCCCGTCATCAAACCGTTTTACGACGCAACGAGCGGCTTGACCGGACTTTTCAATTTTCTCACCAGCGAGATGCAGGTCGTCGGTCCGCTGCTCCAGGACAATTTGATACCGGACATTGTCGTCAATCAGATATTGCCGACCTACACCTCCGGTGAAACCTACACCTGGCTCGATTTTGCCATCGACATCATGATCGACAAGGGGATTCTGAATATCTCCGCGGCGGAAGGAAGGGTCATCGAAACCGTCGCCGCCGACGCGATGATGATCCTCTCGCAGATGGACGCCATATATTCGGATGGATCGGCGGCGCCGCGTCGCAATTGATGGTGCCGCTGGGTAATTTCACCTTTGCCGGCAAGAATCTCGAATCTGCCTCAGATCAACATTACCAGCGACAGCCAGATTGCATCGCTCGGGGACCAGGTCGGCAACTTCATCGGGCTTGGCGCTGGTAGCAGCGGCGATGACCTGGTCAGCCAGGCCATTATGGGCCTCGGTATCCGGCTGGATATCATCGACCGGCGTGCTGTCCGACCTGTCGAGCGGTGTCGCCGCACTTCAAAAGGTCGCGGGAGATGTCTCCGACGTCATCGACCTCGCCACAAATGCCGCCAACACCGTAGAGGCGTCTATCGGCGACGACAGCGCGCCCGCGACAACGACGAATTCAGAAGCAAACGTCGAGTTTCCGTTCTTCGACGATCCATCGAGTATACTCGGGCTCCTGTTCGGGCAGCGCGTCACATTCGTGAATGTCGATCTCGGCTTCGCCGCCTCGGTGTCCGACGATCCCGTACTGGCTGGTATCAGCCTGTTCGGCATCCTGACCGCCGATCTTCAGCTCAACATCAATCTCAATCTCGATGTGGGCCTGAGCTTCGGCTACGATTTCGACCGGCATCATGGAGCTGGCCGGCCTGTTGCAGCCCGCGCCGGGAACCACCGCGAGCATTCTCGACGGGATATACATCGCCGGCGATCCGCTGCTTAAGGGCACGTCGCACAGCGCCGATGTATTGAAGGTCGATGCGTCGATTGGCGCCACCCTGAACGCTACCCTGCTGCTCGGACTGGCAAGCGCAGGCTTGCAAGGAGAGGTCAATGTAGCGATCGACGCCTGATCTCACCGGGGCAAACGCAAAGCGCGCCGGATGTCCATTGGGGCGTATTGCAGACGGAGACGACCGTCAATCTCAACGACGGCGAACTGGGGCCGGTGAGCCTGACGGCGCAGGGCAATGTCGACCTCAACTTTATCTACAGTTCGTTCTGGGGGCTCGGTCCTTCCGGCTCAGACCCGCTCGCGATCTACAATTTCATCGACTATCCCAATCCGACGCCGCTGCCGCAAAACAAAGAGCCGCTCGGTTTCTTCGATCCCTCGACCGGGGAGTTTGATCTCTACGTCGGAAACTCGGCGAACAAGCGTGACAACGGCGCTGATGCACCACTTTATCCAACGCCGACCGGCGCCGACCAGGTCCTTGCGAACGACAGCTCGACCTACATCATCGACGTCGGCGCCAACAATACGATCACCGTCCGCTGGTACAATCCGGCGACAGATACGTGGGAGACCCAAACTCCGAGCGCGCTTGTCAACGGCAACCCCCAGCCCGCATCGGTCTCTCTGATTGTCGCCGACACCGGCGACGGCGATAACACGATCATCGTCCACAATAATGCGCCGAACACGGTCAATGTCCGCTTCACCGGCACGGGCGGTGTTGTTTACAACCCGAATGCCACGACGACGTCCAACCCGCAGGGTCCGGCGAACTCTGATCGGCGGCAATGACGTCTTCGAGGCAGCTGGCGGCTCGGCGACGCTGATCGGCAGCAACGGCAGCGATGTGCTGGCCGGCGGCACCGGTTCGGACTCGATCGCAGGCGGCAACGGTAACGACACAATCGTCAGCAATGGCGGCAACGACACGATCGACGCCGGTACGGGTAACACGATTGTCTATGCCGGCTCAGGCAACCAGGGCATCTCCGGTGGCAACGGTAACGACACCGTCTGTTGCTGGCGCTCCCGGGAGTTTGATGGTCCCGTTCGGTCTTGCCAGCCAGCCGATCATCATCGACGCCAATCCGCCGAATACCGTGCAGATCGCATACCTCGGGACCGGCTCTGGAACCTCGACATTCAGCTTCGGCACCGGCATCAACACCATCGATTACAGCACGCAGCCGGTCGGCGTGAACGTCAATCTGGCAACCGGGCTGGCAACCGGCACAGATATCGGGACTGAGCACCTCGTCAACTTCAGCGTCATCAAGGTGGCCCCGTCGCCTCTACCCTGGTTGGCGGTGCCGGCAGTGACGGTCTCGATGCCAATGACACGATATATGGCGGCTCCGGCGGCGATTTCGATCGTCGGCGGCAACGGCGACGACGTCATCCATGCCGCGACGCCGACCAACATTGCCTATACAGGCAACCACGTTTTGGGCGGCACCGGCAACGACACGATCTATGGCGGCAACGCCCACGACACGATCGAAGCCGGCAGCGGCGACGATCTGATTATCGACGGCTTCGGCGGCTCGTTGATCGATGGCGGTACCGGCAACAGCACCATCGTCGGGGGCGCGGGCAACGACACGATCTCCGCTGCTAACGGCAACAACATCATCTCGACCGGCGACGGCAACGACTCCGTCACGGCCGGCAACGGGGATAATACGATTTATGGCGGCACGGGCGTAGACGTCATCGTCGTCGGCGGCGGCAATAATTCGATCATGTCCGGCGTCGGCGATGAGTTCATCACCGCCGGCAACGGCGAGAATACCATCATCGGCGACCAGGGCGATGACGTCATTGCCGTCGGCAACGGTGAAAACACAATCTACGGCGGCGTGGGCAATGACTACATTACGGCGGAACCGGATCGAACAGCATCCACGGCGGCATTGGCAATGACACGATCATCGCCGGCCTGATCGGAACCGGCGCAACGTCCTCGGTCGGCGGCACCGGCGCTAATTCCATTATCGGCGGCAACGGCAATGACTTGATCGTTGCCGGCAATGGCAACAACACGATTTATGGCGGCAACGGCAACGACACGATTACCGCCGGCAATGGCCAGAACATCATCACCGGCGCGATTGGCAGCGATACGGGTAACGATGACATCACTGTCGGCAACGGCAACAATTCGATTATCGGCGGCACCGGCAATATGATCATCGTCGCCGGCAACGGCGAGAACACGATTTATGGCGGCACCGGTAACGACCAGATCACCGTCGGCAACGGCGACAACATCATCGATGGCGGCATCGGCGACGACATCATCCTGACTGGGTTCGGCGACGACACCATTCTCGGCGGCACAGGCAACGACAACATCACTGTGCAAGGCGGCGACAACGTCATCAACGCCGGCACGGGCAACAGCACCGTCCATGGCGGCAGCGGTTCGGACGTGATCACTGCCGGCGACGGCGCCAATGTGATCTACGGCGGCGACGGCTTTGACATGATCTCGCTTGGCGATGGCGGCAATATCGTCCATGGCGGGATCGGCGCCGACAACATTACCATCGGCAACGGCAACAATTTCATCTATGGCGGCCAGGGAACGACTTCATCGTCGCCGGCTCAGGCGCCAACGTCATTTTCGGTGGTCAAGGCAACAACTGGATTTCCGACGGCGCCGGCCATGCGACGATTTGAGGCGGTGGCGGCAACGACATTATTTATGGCGGCGCGCTTTCGAGTGTCATTATTGGCGGCCAGGGCAATGACATTATTGTTGGCGGCGGCGGCGGCAATCTGATCGTCGGTGGGGCGGGCAACACCACGATCTATGGCGGTTCGGGCGGTGACGTCATCTACGGGGGCGCGGGCGACAACCTGATTTATTCAGGCGGCGGCGCCAGCCATATTTATGGCGACCACGTCGCCATCGCCTTTGCCTTGACCGCGCTTGGTGTGCTGACGCAAACGGCGGTCGCCCCGCCGAGTGGCGCAACGAATTCGCGCAGCACGATCTATGGCGGGTCGGGCCCGGACAGTCTCTATGGCGGCGCCGGCAGCGACATCATCTACGGCGGAATCGGCACACGGCTGATCGTCGGCGGCGGCCAACCGACACTGATCTACGGCGGACCCGGCAGCGGCGTCACCATTAATGCCGGCAATGCCGGTGACGTGATCATCGGTTCGGACGAAGGCGGCGACATCATCCACGGCGGTGCCGGTAATGATCGCATCGAGCTGCGCGGCGGCAACAATTATGCCGACGGCGGCGCTTGGCGCGAATGTGATCGTCGGCAGCATCGGCAACGACACGTTGAATGGCGACGTCGGGCCAGGACACCGCTGGTCGGCGGCGCGGCTTCCGACGTGCTTGAGGGTCCCGCGACGGACAGCTTCT
Source organism: uncultured Alphaproteobacteria bacterium (assembly GCA_963759705.1). Lineage (GTDB taxonomy): Bacteria > Pseudomonadota > Alphaproteobacteria > Rhizobiales > Xanthobacteraceae > BOG-931. Next base: position 651,515 of record CAVXAK010000013.1, on the reverse strand, counting down.
TCCCGAATTCCGGCGTCACCGGGGACTCGCTGTCGTCGCCAAGCCCCGTGCCCGGACCGGTCAACCTGTCGCTGCCGAGCGACAGCGTCGCCCAGGGCTGGTGGAGTCCGATCGCCGGCCCCGCCGGGATCGCGCTCGGCGGCACGGAAGGCAACGCATCCTCACCCGCAATCGCCGCCGGCGCCAACGGACCATGGGTCGCCTGGACTGCAGACTCAGCGACGGCACCCAGGGACTTTACGTCGCCGAATACGTCAACGGGACCTGGACAGGCATTCGGCGGCAGCGCCACCAATGCCGGCCTGTCGCTTCCCGGCAGCTGCGGCGTCGAATCCCGTCGATCGCCGATCATCGGCGGCGTCGCCGGTCGTCGCATGGACATCGACCACCTCCGCCGGACACTGCCATCGAGGTCGCGACCTACAGCGCCACCGCCAATGGCGGCGCCGGCGGCTGGGTCGGGCTCGGCAATTCTTACTCGGCGACCGGTATCAGCGGCGTCGGCGACTTCGACAACGCGCAGATTGTCGAAACCAGCTTCCGGACCCGGTGGTGACGTGGCGCGATCTTGCTGGTCGCGACGCCGGTCCTTTACGCGATGCGTCTTCAACGGCACCACGTGGAGCGCGCTGGGCGCGGGCGCGGCATCCGGTTCGGGGATCGCCGGCTCGTCTGGCGTCACGCCGAATTATGCGCTCGCCACCGACGGCGCGCAGGTTGCGGTCGCGTTCAGCACCGTTACGTCTTACGGCACCGCGCTACAGGTTTTGCAGTATTCTGGCGCCGTCTGGTCGGCGTTGGCCTCGCCGAATCCCGGGCCCGGCGGCGACCGGCCAACAACAGCTTCAGCACCGATCCGAGCCTCGCTTATTTCGGCGGCAAGCTCTACCTCGCCTGGACGCAGCAGGATCAGTCGACGCTCTATCTGCCGCGTATCTATGTCGAGAGCGAAACTGGCGGCGCGTGGTCGCCGGCCGGGACCTGGCGCGGCCGGCAGCTTTCGGCGTTGACGCCGAACGACCAGGTCTCGGGGCATCGCCGTGCTGACCGCTTCCGGCTCGACCTTGAGCCTCTTGTGGGTCGCGACCATCGTCACGCCGAGCGGTCCGACCGAAAACCTCCACCTGATGTCGTGGAACGGCACCGCCTTCGCCCCGGCGCAGCCCACGGACATCGCCGGAACGGGGATCGGCCAGGTAGCCGGACATACCGCGCACGCTGCGCTTTGACGATCGACGCCGCCGGCCGCCAGTGGCTCGCCTACGAAACCTTCGGCGACACCGGGCTCACGGTGCTGGCGGACCAGACCAGCGCCGCGCAGATGTTCGTTGCCAACGGCACGACTTCGATCGCCTCGATCCTGGCGAGCGGCAGAGCTTGCCGCGGGAGACCTCATCCTGGTCACCGCGACCACGACGGACACCGGCGCCCTGACGCTCGGCGCCGCCGACTTCAGGCATCACCATCGCCGGCCTCGACGGCGTGACCGTCACGTCCGGCTATCACCATCAATGGCGCGACCGGCCTGACCATCCGCAATCTGAATCGTGCAGGGCGCGGTTTCGATCACCAACACCGCCAATGTCACGCTGGCGGAGAATAAGCTCGCCGGCGTGACGCTGAGCGGCGCGACCGGCCTATTGATGCGCGACAATCAGATCGGCAGCCTGACGATCGCCGGCGCCTCGCAGGGTTCGATCCACGACAATTCCATTGCCGGCGCGACCAACGGCCTCGTCATCGACGCCGCCTTCACCGGCCTGATCTTCAACAACAGCATCACCGCGAGCCGGAACCGCCGTCGTCTACGCCGCTGCGGCCGCGCTGTCGAACAATCGCATCTATGGCGCGGCCGATTGGCGTCTCCACCAATATCTCCAACCCGGCGACGCATGTTCGGCGCGGTCGCGGGCTCGACGCCGAACGTCATCACCGGCAACGCCATCGGCGTTTCGTTCATCGAACGCGCAGGTGATCGACCAGCAGGTGACCGCCAACACGGTCGGGCTGTCGGGCAGCGGCATCGATCGGCGGATCGTCGCCGTCAGACCTCAACCTCATCACCTATAACGGGACCGGCGATCGCCGACTTCACCGGTCTCGTCGAATACAATCGCATCGAGCACAACGGTACCGGCATTACCGCCACCAACGGGCTCAACATCTTCAGCAACCAGCTCGTCGCCAACACCGACATACGGGATCCTCATCTCAGGCGTCGGCGACGTTCAGATCGCCGGCAATACCCTTCGTTTCCTACATCGGCGACGCCGTCCATCTGACCAAGAGCGCGCACAACATCACCATCGTCTCCAACATCATCTGGACCTATACCGGCTACGGCATCTATGTCGACAACAACAGCCAGTCCGGATTCCGGAGCGACTACAACACGCTGTTTGCGTCCGACACTGGCAAGATCGTCTATTGGACGCAGAATTTCGTCGACATTCTCGACTGGCAGGATGACGTTGACGAGTTCGACCTGCATTCGGTAGGCGTGACGGTCGTCAATCCGGAATGGGCGGAACCGCATTTCGGCGAAGACGCCTACGGCTTCCTGATCACGCGGCCGGAAGTTGCGGGCCAGAAGCCGACCGATCCGACCGCGGACGCCGGCGACCCGGCCGGCACCTTCATCGGCTTCAACGGCACGGCTAATCTCATCACCGACGGCAATTTCGAAAACGGGCTGACCGGCTGGACCGTAACGCAGGGCGCATCGACCACTTCGACCGCGCTGACGCCGTGGCTGAGCACGGCGGAATTCGAATCCGGCTCTGCCGCGAATGCCGTGGCGCAGCAGATCGTGAATTTGGTGTCGGCCGGCTATACCGCGACCCAACTCGATTCAGGTTCGCTGCAGATTGCCTTCGGCGGCGAAGTCGCGCTCCTGAACGGTTCGGTCAGCGCCCAATTTCGATCCTGTTCCTCGACGGCGGAGGCAACGCCATCGGCAATGCCGTCGTGGTCCCGGCGGGAACTAGCGTCGGTTCCTGGATGTGGTTTCGACACCGTCTACGTGCCGACCGGCGCGCGTTCGGTCGAATATGTGTTTGATGCTGCCACCACCAACAACACCAGCAACAGCGCGCTGCTCGACGACGCCTTCCTCGGTGTGACCCGCAAGGACGGGCGCCGACCAGGGCGTCCGCACTTCGCCCGACAATCTGCCCCAAGAGACGACGTTTGGCCGGGTTACGCTCACCTCGCCGGTGCTCTACGTCAACTGGCAGGACACGGTGCCGAATTTCATTACCTGGAACGCCTATGGCGCGGCGACCGGGCAGCCCGTAAGCATCCAGGTCTGGCAGGAAGGCGCCAACGGGCCGCAGTATCTCGCGACCATCGCCGCATCCACGCCCGACACCGGCGAATACGCCTGGTGCCGAGCCAGAGTGGGATCACTCCCGGACCCACGACCTGCTCATCCGGATCGCCAGCGTCGCCAACCCGACGATCTACGACATGTCGACCGAACCGTTCACGGTTCCGGAGGCCGGCTCCACCTATTATGTCGCTACACCGGCTCGAACGCAACGACGCATGTCGATCGCGGCGGCGCTGCCGATCCCCGTCAATCTGTTCCGCGAATACAAGATCGAGGCCGGCCCGTCCGGATGTGCGCCGGCAGCTTCCCCTGATCGTCCCGCAATTGACGGCACGACGCATTACGGCTTCGGCCTCGACACCGGCTTTACCATCGACGGCGCACCGGGCGGCGGCACCATTTGTTCCCGGCCAATCCGATCATCGTCCCGCAGGCGCTGATCCAGATCAGCGGAGCGTCCTTCGTTTCGCTCAACGATCTGACCCTGCAGGGCGGCGTTACCGGGCTTCTCGTCAATGGCGGCAGCAACAATTTCTCGGCCTCCTATCTGACCGCGACCGGCGACAGCGGCACCTCCTTCAACATCACGACCAATTCGCCGACCGACACGCTCGATCATCTGACCTCGATCGGGGCTGGCGCCGACGGCCTGATGTTCAACGGTACGATTGGGACGATTAGCAACTTCACGGAAACGGGAGCCCAATACGGCATTCTCGCCGGCAATAACTCCACCACCTCGATCGGTCTGCTCGCCAATTCGACCCTGTCCGACAATTCGGACTATGGCCTCTATCTGACGCTGTCCGGCCCGTCAGTGATCGAAGGCAATACCATCGACGGCAATTCGACCGGCGCCTGGCTCAACGGCCCCGGCATCGTCTTCGGCGACGCTAATCTGGCCGACGGAAAAGGCAATATCCTCTCCGGCAACACCATTGAAGCGCTGATCGCGCAGGGCGTGATGGTGGTCGGCAACACCATCAGCAACAGTACCGGCCGGTATAAATCCGTCGACATCGATAACGGCAGTTCGTTCTCGTACAATCTCGTGTTGGAAATACCGGCGGTGTCGAGATCAACACCACGACTAGCGTTATCGGCAACCGCATTTTCGATAACATCGAGACTTCAGGCAGCAGCTCGGAATCGGGTTGATTATCAGCGCACCCAACGTGAATGTCAGCCAGAACACAATCTACTCTAACGGCATCGGCATCCAGGTTTTTGGCTGGTCCGGCGAGACCATTCAAAACAATCTGGTCTATGCCGATACCTATGCCGGCATCATGCTCCAGGGCTCTGCCAACGATATTATCATCAACAACACCGTCTACGAGCCCAGCGCCGGCACGACGACCGACCCGGTCAATCCCAGTTGGGTCGTCGGCGCGATTGTGCTCGGTGACACCGGCTCGGGCGGTGCGACCGGAACGACATTTTCCAACAACATCATCGTCGCCCTCTCGGGCGTCGCGGTGCAGGTCTCGAACGCGAGCCAGGCCGGCTTCGTCTCCGATTACAATCTGTTCCAGACCGGATCCGGCGGGCGAATCGGAAGCTGGCTCGGCCTGACCCAGACCACGCTCGCCCAGTGGGCCGCCGCGACCGGCCGCGACACCCATTCGCAGTTGGGATTTCCGGCTTTGTGTCGCCCACCGGCGGCACCGGCGATCTCGGCTATTTCTCATCGGCGATCAACGGCGACGCCGACGATTTCCACGTCATGAGCCTGCAGGGCAGCGACCATGGCGGCTCGCTGTCGGTGATCGTCGGCTCGAACGGCCTGCCGCAACTGCCGGTCGGCACCTATACCGACGACGCGCTGTCCTCGCCGGCAATCGCCGCCGGCAATCCGGCGACCCCGATCGGCGCCGAGCCCTCGCCCAACGGCGGCATCGTTGAAATCGGCGCCTATGGCGGCACAGCGGAATCCTCGCTGACACCGGCTGCGTTCCTGACCGTTACCGCACCGCTGGCGGCGCCACGCTTTCGCAAGGCAACACCGTCTCGATTACCTGGAATTCCTTCAACGTCACCGGCAACGTCAATATTTCCGTGTCGTCGAATGGCGGCACGACCTTCACGTCGCTGGCGACCGGCGTCGCCAACAACGGTTCGTATAGCTGGACCATCAACCCCGCGACTTACGCGCCGGGCTCGACCTATGTCGTCGAGGTCGCCTCGGCGTCAAATCAGTCCATCTCCGGCATGTCGGCCTCACCCTTTACCGTCGCCGCGCCCGTGCATGTGTATTACGTCAACGCCTCGGCGACCGGCGGCCAATACACGACGGCAGGCGGCAGCGATTTGAACAGCGGTCAGTCTGCGGCCGCGCCGATGGCGACGCTCGGCGCGCTACTTGCCAATACACGCTCGGTCCCGGCGACATCGTCTATGTCGATGCCGGCAGTTACAACCTCACCAACAATATCGTGTTCGCCGCGGCGGATTCCGGGACCGGCACGCTGCCGTCGCAGGCCATTACGATCCAGGGGCCGACGCAATCCGGACTTTCCGCGATCTTCAACCGCCAGGGCACCACCGGCGGCTTCTACGATTTCGAATTCAAGGGCGCGAGCTATGTGACGCTCGCCAACCTGACCGTCATAGGCGCCCAGATCGGCGTTGCGCTCGATGACAATTCGAAGAGCATCGGCATCACCGTCGAGAATTCTACGATCACCAACAACACCTACAACGTCTATGACGAAATCTGCGACAACAATTTCACGCTGTCGGGATCGACGGTGTCGGCGCTGGGCGCCACCGCGGCCGTCGTCACCGGTGCGATTGGCGGCTCGACTTGACGATCACCGGCGTGATCTCCGGCACAGGCGGGGTCGGCGACTACATCATCGGTTCGGGCGTTGCGACAAATACGACGATCAACATCCTCAACACCGGCACCGGCGGCATTGGCACCTATTATATCACTCCCTCGCCGCAGACGCTCAATAGCGTCGCCTTCGCCGGCTCGCTCTCGGGAACGACGCTAAGCGTCAAGTCGGTGACCTCCGGCACCCTTGCAATCGGGGATGTCGTTACCGGAGGCGGTGTCGCGCCCAATACCGTCATCACCGCGTTTGGAACGGTTACAGGCGGCGCCGGTACCTACACCGTCAATATTTCCCAGACCCTGGGCATCCCCAACAATCCGCCATCGCTGACGGCGCTGGCCCTGGAAACGTTGACGTTGCTGTCGCCGACGACAACCAGTTACGGCGTTGAGGTCAACCAAGCCAGTAATCCACTGATCACCAACGACAGCGTACCCTAACCCGGGCGGCGGCTCCAACTACGGCGTCTATTTTACCCAGGTCGCCAGCGGCACGGTGACGAACGACATCTTCAACGGCGCCAACGCTTATTCCCCGATTCCGCTCTACGTGAACTCGTCGACCAATCTCCTCGTCAACAATGTGACGACGAGCGCCTCGACCTACTACGGTATTGATGTCAGCGGCACCAGCGGCCTGATCGAGAACAGCACGATCAATGCCAGCAATTCTACATTCGGCTTGCAGTTCTCCGGGCCGAACGGCGACATTATTATTGCCGAAGGCAACACGGTGTTCGGCGAGATTGCCGGGAATTTGGGCGGCGGCGCACTTAATGTTGGCAGCTATGCCGAGGCACTGAACAACACAGTCTACAACAGCAATATCGGCATCACAGTCAGCGGCACCGCAGCCTCGCCGAGGGCAACGTGGTCTACAATGACACGATTGGCGCCGGCGTCGGCATCGAGGTCGAGGGCTCCGGCACGGCGCAGGGCAATACCATCTACGGCAGCACTTACGGCATCATCGACGACGGCCCCACGACCCTCGTCGAGAACAATACGCTCTATGGCAATACGACCGGAATCCAGGTTGGCCAATACACCAACAGCACCAACCACGTCATCGTCAACAATACCATCGTGCAGTCGAGCGGGGTCGCCCTCAATCTGTATTCCGGGAGCGCCAGCTACACGACTTTCTACGACAATATACTGTCGCTCTCCAACGCGGTCGGCATTGTGGCACCGCAGGTTGCACAGGTCGGTTTCGTCAGCGATTACAATCTCTACAATGTGCAGGCTGGCGCGACGGTTGCGACCTGGAGCGGGCAAAGTATCGCGACGCTCACCGGCTTCAAGACCGAAGTCGCCCAGGACGAGAACAGCATCGCCGCCGATCCGCAATTCGTAAATCCTGCAGCCAACAATTACCCCTGCAGAACACCTCACCGGCGATCAACCGCGGCAATCCGGCGATCCAGACTTTCCTCGAACCGGTCAGCAACGGCGATCGCGTCGACATCGGCGCCCAGGGCGGCACCGCGCTCGCCAATGCGAGCCCGGCCCAGCTCATCCAGCTGCTGGGCTCGACCGGCGGCCAGGCCTACCAGGTCGGCCAGTCGACGATGATAACTTCCGCTCGGCCGGGCTTGCTGCGCTCGATCCTGTGGTCTTCATCAATGCCGGCGGCGGCGCCGTGGTCGGCTCGCCAAGCTGGAATGCCTGGCAGGGTAACGAATACGAGACGGTTGCGGGAAACCCAAACACCAACAGCACGACGGTGAACCCGAACGGCCTCAACGTCCCGCAGGCGGTGCTGCAGGACTACATGACGGGCGGCAGCGGTAAATACGTCATTCCGGTCGTCGATGGCACCTATCAGGTCTCGCTGATCTTCGAGGACCCCTATTCAAACGGCATCGGTCAGCGCGTATTCAACATCCTCGCCAACGGCGTCACCGAGGTCGCCAGTTACGACATCTACAAGGCAGCCGGTGCCGCCAATAAAGCGACCGAGGTCACGTTCGACGTTAACGCGAGCGGCGGGACGGGTCTGACGCTGGCGCTGCAGTCGATCACCAACTACACCGTACTGTCCGGCATCGAGATTTCACGGGTCAATCCAGCGCCGACGACGTGGACCGCGAGCGCGGAAGTCTCCTACGATGGCGGCAACAGCTGGACCACTATCGCCACCGGACTTGCGCTGATCCGTTGGGCGCCGGTTCGTTCAGCTTCACGCCGACGCAGGCAACCACGACGGGTCTCCTCCAGATCGTCGCCACAACGGCCAGCAGACGGTTTCCGACATTTCGCAGGGCACGTTCTCGGTCGCGCCGCCGGCAGCAACTTCTACATCAACACCACCGGCAGCGATTCCAATTCGGGCAAGTCACCGGGCTCGCCGATGGCGAGCCTCGCCGCGCTCCTCAACATCTACACGCTGCAGCCCGGCGACACGATTTATGTCGGCGCCGGCACCTACACGCTCCCCTCCGCCATCGTATTCGGCGCCGCCGACTCCGGCAGTCCGGGCGATCCGATCCAGATCATTGGCCAGGGGCCGACCACGATTTTCAAGAGCGCCTCGAATGCCTCGACCAGTTCGGTGTTCCAATTCACCGGCGCCCACGACGTCACGATCGAGAATCTGGCGATCTCCGGTGGCGGCATCGGCATCAACATTCTCGCCAATGCCGGCGCCAGCGACATTTCACTGCAGGGACTGGATATCTCCGGCTTCTCCAGCGAGGGCATCAGCGTCGGCGCCAACGCCACCAATTTCTCCATCACCGGTTCGGCCATCCACGATCCGCTGACGGTGCGGAGCTACGACGGCATCGATATCGACACATCCGTCAATGCCACGATCAGCGATGACAGTTTCACCAATCTGCGTTACGGGGTGAACGCGAGCGGTCCGATCTGGCTCGCCATCAACAACAACACATTCACGACCGACAGCGAGGGCGTGAACATCGGCATCGACGGTTCGACGATCACGGGACTGACCGTCAACAACAATACGGTGACGTCGCCCACCGGCGACGGTCTCTATATCGACCTGCCGTATAACGGGCCGAATATCGTCTTCATCGAGAACAATACGGTCTCCGGCTCGCCCTACGATGGCATCTTCGAATCGGCGCTGCGGTCGTCAGCGGGAATACGGTTTCGAAGAGCGCGGTCGGTCTGGAGATCGAGGGCGGCGACTCGGAAGCCCGGCTGTCGCAACGGGCAATACCGTGACTGGGAGCACGACAGAGGGCGTCGAATTTACGGCACCGGCGCTACCGTGTTCCGGGGCAATACCATCTCCGGAAACGCCATCGGCATTTACAACAACGCGAACTCAACGCTGACGACGATCAGCAACAATCTTCTTCTGAACAATACGTCGATTGCGATCAACAACAACGGAACGGGTTGATCCTTAACAACACGTTCGTGCAGGCCGACGGCACGGCGATCCAGAATATTTATACCAGCCCGATTATCATCAAGAACAACATTTTCCAGATGAGCGGCGGCACCGTGTTCAATGTCCCCGCCGCCGACCAGGCCGGCTTCTCATCGAATATAATTTGTTCGATCTGCTCCATTTGAAATCGGTCGCCGCCACCATGGCGAACTGGGCCGGTCTCATGCTCCGGACTTCGCCTCCTGGATGCTGCAGACAGGTTACGACATCGACAGCCTGACCGGCGACCCGCAATTCACAAACGCCGCAGCGGGCAACTACTTCCTGATGCCGACGTCGCCCGGTGTCGACGCCGGCGATCCGGGCGCACCTTATAGCCTTGAGCCCGGCAACAACGGCGGTCGCATCAATCTCGGCCTGGAAGGCAACACCCTCAACACAACGCAGAGCGCGGCGGTCACGGTGCAGGTCACGTCGCCGGCCGGCCTCACCAAGCTGCAGGAGGGCACACCGACAACGATTACCTACCGCACCTCTGGCGTCACCGGCCTTGAAATTGTCACCCAGGAAAATTTCGGTGGGGCCGCGATCACCAGCGCCAATCCCGAGGGCGATTTTATCGCCGTTCCAACGAGCTACAGCACCGCCTCGACCTCGACAATCAACATGACCGGTGTTTCGGGGACTGCGCCAGCGCAGGTCTACCAGACCGAGATCTATGCGAGCTCCGGCGCCGGCCAGAAACTTGTTACGTCAGTGGCGGCGGCCGACGGCACTTATCAGGTCACGCTCAATTTCGCCGAAATATTACGGCATGACCGTCGGCGGCCGGGTGTTCAACATCAACATCAACGGCGTCACCGTCGCGACCAATTTCGACGTCTATAAGTTGGCCGGCAGCCAGGTCAACAAGGCCGTCAATGCGACCTTCACGGTGACGACCTCGGGCGGCACCGGCATCACTATCGAGCTCGACAATCTGACCTCCAACCCGGCGATCCTGTCCGGCATCGAGGTCGACAAGGTTACCGCCCAGGCCGCGTCGCAGACTGCGACCGTACAGGTATCGCCCGACGGCGGCACGACCTGGGAGACGGTATCGACAACGGCGCCGATCGACGCCTACGGCAACGGCTCGGTATCCTGGACGCCCAACTTCACCACCACCGGCAACACCGCGCTGGTGCGGGTCATAGCGAATGGCGTGACCGGCGTGTCGCAGGGATTCCTGGTCGCCAACGGCGGCAACGACTATTACATCAACAGCAGCACGTCGAGCGGCGGCCAATACACGACCGCGCCCGGCAGCGATCTCAATTCCGGAAAATCCCCCGACGCACCGATTGCCGATCTCACAGCGCTGTTGCACTCCTACTCGCTTGCGCCCGGCGACGTCGTCTTCATCGATGCCGGCACCTACCAGATGCTCACCGATGCCCTTATCGGCGCGGCCAATTCCGGCGTCACATTCCAGGGCCCGACCACGGGCACGGCGACGCTCAACCGCGACAACGTCAATGGCTATGTGTTCCAGCTCAACGGCGCCTCGAACGTCACCATTACCGATCTGACGTTGACCGGCGCCTACTGCGGCATCGTGCTCGACACCAATACCAACAGCAACAACGTCACGATCTCCAACGACATTATCGAGAACAACCAGACTTACGGCGTCTATGTCGGCACCGCGAACAACAAGGTCACGATCGAGGGATCGGAGATTTTCGGTTCCGTCAATGGCGTGCGCGACTACGGCATTTACCTGAACTTCGGCAGCAGCACGCAGGATACTGCAACCATCATCAACAATGAGATTTTCGGCCAGTACGCCGCGATAGAGGATTATCTGGATGGCGGCCTTATCCAGGGCAACAGCATCCACGACAACATCGGCTACGGACTTTATCTGGAGGATTACAATAGCACGGCCTATCCGACCCTGACGGTCACTGCCAACAACATCTTCAACAACGGCAATTCGAGCACCGGAAATTACGGCGTTACGCCTACGGCACCGACGTCGTCGTTAGCGGCAACGCCATATACGGCCAGACCGCGTCCAGCGACATCGGGCTTTTCCTAACCCAAGGGGTGGTAGCGACCGGCAATACGATCTACGACAACTATGACGGCGTCTATCTCAACGACAACACCGTCACGGTCACCGGCAACCGCATTTTCGTCAACACCAACGCCGGTGTTCTGATCGGCGTCAATGGCGGCACGATCGAAGACAACGACATCTACTCAAACGCCACCGGCGTCCTCTCCTCAGGCGTCGGAGCCGGCGGTTATTTCAATATCCAGAACAACCTGATCTACGCCAACACCACCGAGGCGCTCAACCTGTCGGGCGGTGGCAGCGGGCCCGGCAACTCGATCATCGGCAATACGATCTGGCAGTCGGTCGGACCTCGATCGGCCTGTCGGGTTCGGCGGTCAACACCACCATCGCCGACAACATCGTCTGGGGCGACGAAGGCACGATCATCTCGGTCGCGTCGAACAGCGCCAGCGGCCTGCAGGTCCTCTATAATCTCTATTATCGCGGCTCCTCTGGCGCGGCGACACTGGCATCGATCGGCAGTTCCGGCTACACCACGCTCGCGGCTTGGCTCGTCGCGCAACCGACCTTGAACGCCGGCAGCATCGAGGGCAATCCGGACTTCATCAAGATTGCTGGCGCCGACGGCGTTCTAGGCGGCCCCGACACCGCCCTCGGCGGCGGGCTCGACGACGACTTCACCCCGGGCAAGGGCTCACCCGCCATCGATGCCTCCGACGCCTTTCCACAGTCGCCGACCGACATGCTCGGGCAATCGCGCCAGGACGATCCCGCAACACCGAACACCGGAATCGGGCTGCCGGTCTATGACGCGACATCGACCGGAACGACGAACACGCTGCCGGCCGGCGTGCTGCAATCCGGCGGCTACCTCTATGCAGGCAATTATCTGACCTACACGTTGTCGTCCCCGTTCACTTTCTACGGGGCGAGCTATTCTAAGATATATATCAGCCCGACCGGCGCGATCTTCTTCAGCACGGCTGCGGCCGGCAATGCAGCGCTCGCCGGCGCGCCTTCGCTCGCCAATCTCGAAGCGACGCCGATGATCGCACCTTTCTGGGCGGCTTTGGACACCGGCTTTCCCGCCAACGACGGAATTTACATCGACACCTCGGTCGCCGGCTACGTGACCATTCGCTTCGCCGCAACGCCGACATCGGGCAACAGCTCGACTCCGGTCGCCGATTTCGCCGTGCGTCTGGGACTGAACGACGGCAGCATCCAATTCGATTATGGCGCGAATCTAAATGGCATCGCAGCGGTGATCGGCGTTTCCGCGGGCGGCAGGGGCTTTTACACCGTCGCGTCCAATAGCGGGCAGGCCAGTCTGTCGAACAGCAGCTCAATCTTACTTACTCCGGACGCCGCGGAAGGCCTTACCTATTATGACATTGGCGCCATCGAGTTCCAGGGCTCATCGAGCAACGCGACGGCGCCCGAGATCGTCGGGACGGTCAATTTGCCGGCCAACGGTTCGACGACCGACGGTGTGTTTGGTTCGATCACGCTCGACTTCAATGAAACGCTCGACGTGATCAGCGCAACCAGCGCTGCGAATTACCAGTTGATCGCCGCCGGTCCGGACGGCTTGTTCGGCACCGCCGACGACGTAACCATCGCAGTCACCCCAGTCTATTCGGCCGCCACCAAGTCAGTCACGCTTGTTCTGAACAGCGGCCCGCTGTCGGACGGCTACTACCGGCTGACGGTAAGCCCATCCAACGGGTTGCTCGACAGTTCCGGCAACGCGCTCGACGGCGACAGCAATAGCACGCCAGGCGGCGCCTTTGTCTCTACCTTTACCATCGACCGTTCCGGCGACCTGCCGCCGGTCGTTGCCAATGCGACGCTGACAACACCCGACAATGTTCCGCTCGCCGTCACGCTGCAGGCGACCGACCCCGAGAACAATCCGATCACCTACGCCATCGTCGCCGCGCCGCAGCACGGCTCGATCCAGAACTTCAACGCGGCAGCGGGGACATTCACCTACGTTCCCGACAATGGCTATGTCGGGCCCGATACCATCACCTATGCGGCGACCGACACCAAGCTCGCGCAATCGAAGGCGACGCTGACGATCAACGTGACCGCGGTCGCGCAGCCGCCGGTAGCTTCCGCCGAGTCTGCGAGTGCAGTGGCGGGACAGCCGGTGACCGTCACGCTGAGCGGCTACGATCTGCAGACGCCGGCCAATCAACTGGTGCTATCGATCGCCACGCAACCGGCGCATGGCACGGTCGCGATCACAGGCCAGAATACGGTCAGCTATGTCGCGACCAACGGCTTTAGCGGGACTGACGCGTTCACCTATACCTGGACCGATAGCGCCAATCTCACCAGCGCGCCGGCGACGGTGTCGGTTTCCGTCATAACCATCAACCACGCTCCGATCACTGGACCGGCGACAATTTCGCTGCTCGAGAATACGAGCTACGCGTTCCAGACGTCGGACTTCCCGTATTCGGATCCGAACAACACGCCTTCGACCGCGCTCAAGGCTGTCATCTTCGAAACGCTTCCCGGCGCCGGCACGATTACGGACAACGGACTAGCGGTCACAGCCGGCGAGGCGGTCGCCGCCAGCGATATGGCGCAGGGCAAGGTCGTGTTCACGCCGGCGGCCAATGGTTCCGGCGCGTCGTACGCGACCTTCTCGTTCGCGGTGCAGAACAGCGGCGGTACGGCGAACGGCGGATTGGACACCTCTGCCTCGGCCTCGGCGACAATCAACGTCACGGCGATCAATCGGGCCCCGGTCACCGGCGCGACCACAATTACCGTTCTTGAGAATACGAGCCACACGTTCCAGACGTCGGATTTCCCGTACTCCGATCCGAACAACACGCCTTCGACGGCGCTCAAGGCTGTCATCTTCGAAACGCTTCCCGGCGCCGGCACGATTACGGATAACGGACTTGCGGTCACAGCCGGCGAGGCGGTTGCCGCCAGCGATATCGCGCAGGGCAAGGTCGTGTTCACGCCGGCGGCCAACGGTTCCGGCGCGTCGTATGCGAGCTTCTCGTTCGCTGTAGAGAATTCTGGCGGCACCGCAAACGGCGGACTGGACACCTCTGCCTCGGCCACGGCGACAATCAACGTGACGGCGATCAATCGGGCCCCGGTCACCGGCGCGACCACAATTACGCTTCTCGAGAATACGAGCTACACGTTCCAGACGTCGGACTTCCCGTACTCGATCCGAACAACACGCCTTCGACGGCGCTCAAGGCTGTCATCTTCGAAACGCTTCCCGGCGCCGGCACGATTACGGACAACGGACTTGCGGTCACAGCCGGCGAGGCGGTCGCCGTCAGCGATATCGCGCAGGGCAAGGTCGTGTTCACGCCGGCGGCCAACGGTTCCGGCGCGTCGTATGCGAGCTTCTCGTTCGCTGTAGAGAATTCTGGCGGCACCGCAAACGGCGGACTGGACACCTCTGCCTCGGCCACGGCGACAATCAACGTGACGGCGATCAATCGGGCCCCGGTCACCGGCGCGACCACAATTACGCTTCTCGAGAATACGAGCTACACCTTCCAGACGTCGGACTTCCCGTATTCGGATCCGAACAACACGACGCCTACGGCGCTCAAGGCCGTCATCTTCGAAACGCTTCCTGGCGCCGGCACGATTACGGACAGCGGACTTGCGGTCACAGCCGGCGAGGCGGTCGCCGCCAGCGATATCGCGCAGGGCAAAGTCGTCTACACGCCGGCGGCCAACGGTTCCGGCGCGTCGTATGCGAACTTCTCGTTCGCAGTAGAGAATTCTGGCGGCACCGCAAACGGCGGACAAGATACCTCCGCCGCAGCGACAGCGGCGATCGACAGTGACGGCGGTCGATCAGGCTCCGGTTACCGGACCGACGTCAATTACGCTTCTCGAGAACACGAGCTACACCTTCCAGACGTCGGACTTCCCGTACTCTGATCCGAACAACGCGACGCCTACGGCGCTCAAGGCTGTCATCTTCGAGACGCTTCCCGGCGCCGGCACGATTACGGATAACGGACTTGCGGTCACAGCCGGCGAGGCGGTCGCCGCCAGCGATATCGCGCAGGGCAAGGTCGTCTACACGCCGGCGGCCAACGGTTCCGGCGCGCCGTATGCGAGCTTCTCGTTTGCTGTAGAGAATTCTGGCCGCACCGCAAACGGCGGACAAGATACCTCCGCCGCAGCGACAGCGGCGATCACAGTGACGGCGGTCGATCAGGCTCCGGTCACCGGACCGACCTCAATTACGCTTCTCGAGAATACGAGCTACACCTTCCAGACGTCGGACTTCCCGTATTCGGATCCGAACAACACGACGCCTACGGCGCTCAAGGCCGTCATCTTCGAAACGCTTCCCGGCGCCGGCACGATTACGGACAACGGACTTGCGGTCACAGCCGGCGAGGCGGTCGCCGTCAGCGATATCGCGCAGGGCAAGGTCGTCTACACGCCGGCGGCCGATGGTTCCGGCGCGCCGTATGCGAGCTTCTCGTTTGCTGTAGAGAATTCTGGCGGCACCGCAAACGGCGGACAAGATACCTCCGCCGCAGCGACAGCGACAATCAACGTCACGGTAACGGCCGTCAATCAGGCTCCAGTTACCGGACCGACGTCGATTACGCTTCTCGAGAACACGGGCTACACCTTCCAGACGTCGGACTTCCCGTACTCGATCCGAACAACGCGACGCCTACGGCGCTCAAGGCCGTCATCTTCGAGACGCTTCCCGGCGCCGGCACGATTACGGATAACGGACTTGCGGTCACAGCCGGCGAGGCGGTCGCCGCCAGCGATATCGCGCAGGGCAAGGTCGTCTACACGCCGGCGGCCAACGGTTCCGGCGCGTCGTATGCGAGCTTCTCGTTTGCTGTAGAGAATTCTGGCGGCACCGCAAACGGCGGACAAGATACCTCCGCCGCAGCGACAGCGGCGATCACAGTGACGGCGGTCGATCAGGCTCCGGTCACCGGACCGACCTCAATTACGCTTCTCGAGAATACGAGCTACACCTTCCAGACGTCGGACTTCCCCGTATTCGGATCCGAACAACACGACGCCGACGGCGCTCAAGGCCGTCATCTTCGAGACGCTTCCCGGCGCCGGCACGATTACGGATAACGGACTTGCGGTCACAGCCGGCGAGGCGGTCGCCGCCAGCGATATCGCGCAGGGCAAGGTCGTCTACACGCCGGCGGCCAACGGTTCCGGCGCGTCGTATGCGAGCTTCTCGTTTGCTGTAGAGAATTCTGGCGGCACCGCAAACGGCGGACAAGATACCTCCGCCGCAGCGACAGCGACAATTAACGTCGAGCAAGTGATCGTTAAGAACAATTACGATAAGTCCGGCCGTCTCGTTTCGACAGAGACCATTTACCCTGACGGCAGCTACGACGTTCGGTTCTACACTGGCGGCACGTTCAAAGGCGTGGCCTATGCGTCGGTTGACCGAACGTACACGGCAGCGAATGTCCTGACTGGTGCGATCTATTACGATGCCAGCGGCAACTTGAAGGCGACGGAGACTTTCGCTGCCAACGGCGGCAATACGATCATGTTGGGCGGCGTCCTCTACGAGCAGACGACGGTCAATACTGACGGCAGCTACGACGTTCGGTTCTACACTGGCGGCACGTTCAAAGGCGTGGCCTATGCGTCGGTTGACCGAACGTACACGGCAGCGAATGTCCTGACCGGTGCGATCTACTACGACGCCAGCGGCAACGTGAACGCGACGGAGGCTTTCGCTGCCAACGGCGGCAACACGATCATGTTGGGCGGCGTCCTCTACGAGCAGACGACGGTCAATACTGACGGCAGCTACGACGTTCGGTTCTACACTGGCGGCACGTTCAAAGGCGTGGCCTATGCGTCGGTTGACCGAACGTACACGGCAGCGAATGTCCTGACCGGTGCGATCTATTACGACGCCAGCGGCAACGTGAAGGCGACGGAGACTTTCGTTGCCAACGGCGGCAATACGATCACGTTGGGCGGCGTCCTCTACGAGCAGACGACGGTCAACACCGACGGCAGCTATGACGTTCGGTTCTACACTGGCGGCACGTTCAAAGGCGTGGCCTATGCGTCGGTTGACCGAACGTACACGGCAGCGAATGTCCTGACCGGTGCGATCTATTACGACGCCAGCGGCAACGTGAACGCGACGGAGGCTTTCGCTGCCAACGGCGGCAACACGATCATGTTGGGCGGCGTCCTCTACGAGCAGACGACGGTCAATACTGACGGCAGCTACGACGTTCGGTTCTACACTGGCGGCACGTTCAAAGGCGTGGCCTATGCGTCGGTTGACCGAACGTACACGGCAGCGAATGTCCTGACTGGTGCGATCTATTACGACGCCAGCGGCAACGTGAAGGCGACGGAGACTTTCGTTGCCAACGGCGGCAACACGATCACGTTGGGCGGCGTGCTCTACGAGCAGACGACGGTCAATACTGACGGCAGCTACGACGTTCGGTTATACACTGGCGGCACGTTCAAAGGCGTGGCCTATGCGTCGGTTGACCGAACGTACACGGCAGCGAATGTCCTGACTGGTGCGATCTATTACGACGCCAGCGGCAACGTGAAGGCGACGGAGACTTTCGTTGCCAACGGCGGCAACACGATCATGTTGGGCGGCGTCCTCTACGAGCAGACGACGGTCAATACTGACGGCAGCTACGACGTTCGGTTCTACACTGGCGGCACGTTCAAAGGCGTGGCCTATGCGTCGGTTGACCGAACGTACACGGTAGCGAATGTCCTGACTGGTGCGATCTATTACGACGGCAGTGGCAAAGTGGTGGCGACGCAGACATTTGCGGCGAATGGCGCCGCGCTAGATGCAGCTGATCCCTCGGACGTTATCGTCGTAGCTTTCGACGATAATTTGACCGAGGGTACGAATGCGGAGGTCCAGTTTGTAGACGACGTAGCGAACGACGATTCTGCCGACCCCTCAGGCCGAATCTTGTCGAGCACCGGCGCTCTCATGCTGGGCGTCGATACTGCAAGCGCGCCACGGAATATCGAGATCAACACAATGATAGGTCCGGTCCCAACAAGGGACACTCTAGCGCAGGCATTGCTCGTCGGCGGCATCGTGTTGCCTGCTGCGGTTGTTACGGCCAATGGGAAGTCGGCTTCAAAGCAATCAAACGCTCGCAGGCGGTCTTCGCTTTCGACCTTCGATTTACTTGCAGATCGATTCGAGTCCGTCGATCCAGAGCCGATGCCTTTCGATCTTCCAAGCGCCATGCACTCCGGGGACGACGCAGTCGATTGGGAGGTTCTGACCTGATGGCATGGCCTGCGGCGCTTTGCCGTGGGGCCGACTGACGAACTTCAACTGACGCGGGGGCCGAATAGACAAAGTTGGGCATCCGTCTAAGCTCTTGGCCGTGGATATCCTTTTTGTTCATCAGAATTTTCCAGGACAATTCGTTCATTTAGCGCGAGCGCTGAAGGAAAGACCGGATTTGCGCTCGGCGGTTGTTACACACAAGGGTAACGAGCAGCAGGATTTTCTGCCGACCGCTCGGTACGGATGGGAAGCGAAACGGGCAGGGAAGCCTGATCCGATAGCCGCGAACTACACTTTGCGGGCTTCGCGCGGCCGCGTGGCGGCCAAAGCGATGATGGCTTTGCGCGAGCGAGGAATTAATCCGAAGCTGATCATTGGACATTTGGGGTGGGGAGAAACACTTTTTGCCAAGGATGTTTTTCCGGATGCCACGCTCGTAGTCTATGCTGAGTTTTTCTATTCCGCGACCGGCGCTGACGTCGGTTTCGATCCCGAATTTCCCTTAAAGGGCGGAATTGAGCGCCTGTTCGAAGTGCGCGCCAAGAATGCGGCAATACTCGCGGCGATGAATGACGCTGACGTCGCTGTGGCGCCAACCCATTGGCAAGCAAGCCGTTTTCCAGCTTATTTCAAGCCGAAATTGAGAGTCATGCACGAGGGTATCAACACCGAATTGGTGAAACCCAACCCGGCTGTCACCTATCGCGTTCCTGGGACTAATCTTCACCTTCCAGACTGGCGACGAGGTCATCACATTTATCAATCGCAACCTCGAACCCTACCGCGGGTATCACATCTTTATGCGCGCGCTACCAGCGATTCTGGCGGCGCGTCCGACCGCGCATGCTGTGATTGTCGGCGGCGATTCCATCTCCTATGGCGCTGCCGCGCCGGTCGGCCAAACCTGGAAAGAAATCTTTCTATCGGAGGTTCGGGACCGCCTTCCCTTGAGTCGTGTGCATTTCGTAGGCAAATTCCCTATGTGGACTATGTATCCTTGTTGCAGGTTTCGGCTGCCCATATCTATCTCACCTATCCCTTTGTGCTTTCATGGTCGATGTTGGAGGCGATGAGCGCCGGTGCACCTCTCATCGCGTCTAGCACGCCACCAGTGCTCGAAGTCGTCGAGCAGGATGTTAATGGTGTCCTCGTTGATTTTTTTGACGTCGATGGCTTGGCCCAAATCGCGATCGACGTCCTCACGCATCCACGCAAATATTTCGATATGCGAAAGGCCGGTCGAAAAACCATCGTGGAAAATTACGATCTCGCCAGAGTGTGGCTGCCGCAATGGCTCAAATTGCTTGAAATTTTTCAGAAATAGCTTCGCACTGCGACACTTACCGTCGTCATGCGGCATCTGCAATTGTTGCGCGGTAGCTGCGCTTTCTGGATCAGATTAAAGCGATTATCTCGATGCTCACCTGATTTGCTGCAGCGGGCTGATGCGGTATTATGGCGCAGACGCCACAAGCGGTCTAACGGGCACCATACTAAGATTCGGGCCATGCCCGAAAATCCGAACCGTAACGACGCTGCGCCGGAAGCGAGCCGAAATCTCCGCTTCGATTAAGCTATACGAAAGCAGCTCGCCCAAGCCCGATTAGACCTGGCGCATATCAGCGCCGCCATTCGGATATTCGAAGCGTCCGGCGGGCCGCAGGACATCGCCCGCTATGTGGCTCATACCGCTTGTTCAAGCGCGGAGAGCCTTGGGCGATTTGCGCTGTGGCACTCGTGAACGGCAAGCGGAAGGGCGTGACAGTTTGGCGGTTGCCGCCGAACACCCTGCGGTTGTAAATTACCGCTGCGGCGTTGGGGACAGACTAAATTGGATCAAGACAATATCGTTAGCGCGGTCGAAATGATCGAAGCGGCGGGGATTCTCGCCGAACGCTTTGCAACTGCAGCTAAAGCCAACACCGAAGTGAAACTGTCGCCGGATGACTTGGCCAAGCTGGCCGTGATCTTCCGTTGGTTGTCTCAGGAACCGAGCGTCTGAGAACGGCAAGATTGTCGGTATGGGTCGAGAGAAGGCGGCGCGGGTCTGGCGGTTGCCAGAAACGCTCGGGATATGTGTAGAGTGTAAAAGTTCGACCGGTTACGTCGTGGTTCATCCAGCAACTTGAACGCGGCCAAACTTGAAGGCGGCCGACACTTGAATGCGGTCAAGACATTCTGCTTCGCCTACATCGACCGGAACGCTAAGGCAATTGCCAGTCTCAGCGACAATATTTTCTATTTCGCCGAACTCGGCATGCAGGAGTTCGAGACGTCGAAGATGATGACGGCGTTGCTTGAGCAGGCCGGCTTCACTATGGAGCGCGGCATCTCGGGCTTCCCGACCGGCTTTTGCGCTACCTTCGGCTCAGGTTATCCCGTCATCGCCATCCACACCGAATACGACGCCAATCCCGACAATTCACAGGCGTCCGGGATCATCGAGCAAAAGGCGATCGTCGATGGCGCGCCGGGCCATTGCGAAGGCCACAACGTCAACGGTGCGGTGCTGGTCGCAAGTGCATTGGCCGCGAAAGCCGCTATGGCAAAATTCGGGCTGAAGGGCACACTGAAGGTATTTGGCGCCCCGGCGGAAGAGCAGCTTGTCAGCCGTCCCTATTACGTGCGTGATGGCTGGTTCGACGACGTCGATGCCGCCTTACATAATCACATCGCCGCAAATTTCGGCGTCGGTTATGGCCTCATCCAGGCTGCGCTCGTGTCGGCGACTTTCACATTCCACGGTGAGACGGCGCATGCCGGCGTTGCGCCGTGGCGCGGGCGCGACGCGCTCGACGGCGTCGTGCTGATGGATATGGGGCTCGCGCAGTATCGCGAGCATATGACGCCGACCATGCGCATGCACCGCGTGATCACCGATGGCGGCAACCAGCCGAACGTGGTGCCTCGCCGAGCGGCCGTATGGTGGTACTTCCGCGACTCCACCGCCGAAGGCGCCGGCAAGCTGTTCGAGCAGGCCAAAAAAGTTGCCGAAGGCGCCGCGCTGATGTCCAACACGACCGTCGAGGTCCACGTGCTGAGCGCGGTGTGGCCGGTGCGTGGCAACCGCACGTTGGCCGAACTGGTGCAGCGCGAGATCGAGCTGGTCGGCCTGCCAAGCTGGAGTGAGGAAGAGGAAGCGCTCGCGCGTTCCCTGCAAGCCAAGGCGAATGTGCAGGTCGATGGCCTGGCGCGCAAATACGTCCCGATGAACGGACCGGCCGTGCAAAAGGCGGCGGCCAACGACGCCGGGGACGTGTCATGGAAAGTGCCGATGGTGAAGTTGTATTTTCCGGCGACAATCCCGAATATCAGCTTTCACCATTGGGCGGCGGGCGTGCCGCTCGCTACGTCGATCGCGCACAAGGGCGCGGTGGCCGGAGCGAAGGTCATGTCAGCGTCGCTGATGGAATGCTTCAGCAATCCGGCCGTCATCGAAGAAGCGAAACGCATTTTCAAGGAGGAGCTTGACGGAGTTCAATACGCCTCATTGCTGCCTCGCGATCAGAAGCCGCCGGTTGATCTCAATCGGGTCGCGATGGAGAAGTTCCGTCCACTGCTTGAGCGGCATTACCTGAATGAACGGCCGCACTTTGTCCCGTGAACTCCTCGCTTACACGCTCCTAATCCGAACCGATAGAGTCCTTCAGCACCTGCTTGACCTCGGGTGAGACGTCGCGGATGCGTTGAAAGATGCGCTCGACCTCCTGCGCGCTGACGAGGTCGGGAGCCTCGCCGGTGATTCTGCGATAATCCGCGATAAAGTCCGGATCGGCCGCCACCGCGGTGAAAGCCTGCCGCAAGGCCGCAATGGCCTCGGGCGGTGAGCCCTTTGGCAGGAACATGGCGCGCTGCATTTTCGTGGCGATGTCGTTGGTCAGAAGGAGCGCATCGGATTTCGGACCTGACGGCGGTTTGCCGAAGGCTTCCTCATAAAACTTGTGGAAGGTCGGGATGCCGAGCTTCTCAAGCGCAGGGTTGCCCGTTGGTTTCCCGTCCAGTCCGATGATCGAGTATTGGAATAGCGTCACGCCGACGCCGGTATTGATGATCTGCGGAATCACCGTTGTCTGGTAGCCGGGCAGGGAACTGCCGGTAAAGTTCACCTCGTTCTGCAACATGGCCTTGTTGAGTTGCGCGGTGCCAGGAAACCCAGTGACCATCTTATAGGGCAGCTTCATGGTCTCGAGTGCCAGGCGCAGCCGCGTGTCCTGAGAGGAGGCCCGGCTATAGCCGCCCGCATAGATGTTTTGCGCGCGCCGAAAGTCCTCCGGCTTGGTATAGCCGCCCGGTACGATATCCTTCCGCGCGTAGACTACATTCCAGCCGCGGGCGGCGGCGATCGGCGCAAGATCATCCATCTTTATCTTGAGTACCGGATCGTCCGTGATCAAAACCGTCGCGCTCATAGTGAAGTAGCCGGCCGTAAGCCCATCCGGCTGCGAGCCAATATTGAGCCCGAGCTGGTTCATGGCTGTCACACCACCGGCGCCCGGCATGTTGCGAATAATGATGGTCGGATGGCCGGGAATGTACTGGGAGAGATGCTGCTGATAGACCCGCGCCTCGGTGTCGGCATTGCCGCCCACGCCATAATTGATAAGGAGTGTGAGCGTCTTGTCCTTATAGAATTGGGCACGTGCCGGTGCGGCGAGCAACGTCGAGGTGGCGATGAGGGGTGTGCAAAGCAATATCGTACGTCGGTCGAGTTTGAGCATTCGTGCTTCCTCCCTGTTCGACACACCTTTTGTTCATTAATTCACATTGCCGCCCGGTGCCGGTGCCGAACGCACGTCATAGTACGCGCCAGCCCAAAAATACCAGCAATCAGGGTGGGCTGAACCTATGGTTCAACGCCCCCGCTCGATCCCGGCACGCCGCGACAGACTTCGCCATAGAACCAGAAAAAGCACCAGTGCAACAGTCAGCCATAAGCCGCCTGCGGCTGTCCGGTTCGGCTCTCCACCCGACCAATAGTCCCAAAGAAGTGTCGGGATGACCTTGTTGTCCCGGCCCTGAAGGAGAAGGGCGGAGGAGAGTTCGCGCAGCGCGTGGGCAAGTACCCAGATCCACACCGCCGCGATCGCCGGCCAGACCAGCGGCAGCGTGATGCTCCTGAAAATGCGCAAACGGCCGGCGCCGGAAGTCGAGCCGGCTTCCTCAAGCTCCGGATGAAGCTGCATCATGACGCCGCTGGTGACGCGCGCTCCAAACGGTAGATATTGAGTGATGTAGGCGAGGGCGATGATCCAGATCGTCCCGTAGATCGGCAACACCGCGCCGACGGCAATGTAGACATAGACCAGCGCGACACCGATCATAACGCCGGGGATGGCGATCGGGATGAAAGCGAGTATGTCGAGCGCCTGCCGTCCCGGCACGCGCAGTCGCGCGGTAAGCCATGACAGCAGCACCGACAATAGCGCAACGCAGGTCGCCGCCACGACCGCGATGACGATCGAATTGCGCGTCGCGGTCAGAACTCGTGTGTTGTCGATGAAATCGCGATGGTTCTCGAGCGTAAGGAGAGCGAATGCCGCCCATGAGATGCCAGTCTGGTACGGCATTAAGCTCATCCACAACAAGATGAGCAACGGCGCAATGACGCTCAGCAGAAAATAAAGGACGAGCGCGGCGACGGCGAACGGCTTCCCGCGGCCGAGCGGAAAAACTCGCGACCGGAATCCCTTGCCGGTCAAAGTGCGATAACGCTGCGCATGGTGCGTCAGGCGGTGATAAGCGAAGCCGAGGCCCAGCAGGATGCCGAGGAACAACATCGCCAGCGCGCTGACCTGACCATAGAGCGGAATGCCAGCCGGACTGTTGGCGACGAGGTAATAGATTTGCGAGCTCAGCACGAAGATGCGCGCTGGAATGCCGAGCGCCCCCGGCACGTCGAAGACGACCAGCGAGACAATGAGGAGAAAGATCGCCGCCGATAGAATCGAGGGCCACAGGATCGGCACCATGACCCGCCGGATCAGTGTCCACGTGCCGGCGCCCGAGGCCATCGCCGCTTCTTCGAGGCTCGGATCCATGTTGCCGAAAGCCGGCGCAAGGAAAAGATAGGCTGTCGGCACCAGCGCGAGCCCTTGCACGAACACCATGCCGGGTAGGGAGTAAATGTCGAACGGCGCCTTGCCGAGCGCGAAAGCATTGCTCAGGAATTGATTGAGCACGCCATTGCGTGGGCTGAGCAGCATCGCCCACGCGATCGCGAGAAGAATGGGCGGGGTCGCCATCGGCAGGAGAACGAGGCCGCGGAGCGCCTCGCGTCCCGGCAGATCCGAACGCTCGACCAGCCATGCGAGGCCCAGTCCTAGCAACAGTGCCACCGAGGAGGAGCCGAGTGCGAAGAGTAGCGTCGTGCGCAGCAAAGCCGGAAAACCGGGGTCGCCAAAGGCTGTCACATAGTTGGCAAGCGTAAAGCCGGGATCGAGCGGAAATCCGCCGGGACGAAAGCTGCTGAGGACGACAAGCGCCAGCGGCACCAGCACCAAATAGGTGAGGAGCAGTCCCATGCCGAGCGGCGGCAGAAAACGCAGCCATTCGTGCGATCGACGTTCGCGCCTCGGTGCCCCGTCCGACACAAAGCCGACGCTGTTTGCCGTGACGTCACTCAGTCTCACGGCTTTCGATCATCTTATTGACGCGCTGGACCGCAGCCGCCTCCCGGTCGGCTTGGTCGGCCGGGAATTGGGAAATCGTGTGCCCGCGCAACAGGGCGTAGGTTTTTGTCTCCTGGATGAACGGATTGCCGCGATCGGTCGCGTCCTCATAAACTTTGGCGCCTTCAGCCGTGGCGAGCCACAACGCCAGCAAAGCTCCGCCGCTCGGGTTCTTCGCCTTTGCTGGAACGGAACTGTAAAGCGTGCTGATGGGAGCCGGTTCAGCCACGACGACCTTGATCGGCGCGCCGCGCCGGATCGGGACTTGGGCGGAGTGATTGAGCCCGAAACCGACCAGGATTTCCCCTGCGGCGACCTGCTGCGCCAGCGGGAACGTGCTGGGTAGCAACACCGGATGGAGCCGGTTCATCTTCCTGACGTAATCAACGACTTTGTCGATGCCCCATACGGCCGCAAGCGCACCTTGTCCCTCGCCGCGGACCCAGATGCCGATCTTGCCTTCCCATCGCGGATTGAGCAGGTCATCCCAGTTTTTGGGCGCATCAGCCTCCTTCACAAGCGAAGTATTGTAGATAATGACGTAGACCACAGACGTGGTAACGACGCCGAACGGCGTCGGCGCCAATTGGTCGCTGAGGCCGTAGCCACGCCAGTCTACCGACTTGATCAAATTTCGTTCTCGCAGCGGGATCAAGATCGCGGCGCCGGTGGTCACGACATCAGCCGTGCGCGTATCGCCCTGGCTCTCCTGCACGACGCGACCGCCAATGGAATTTCCACCGGTATCGCGGATGTGTTCGAGCTTGAGTTTGGGAAAGCGCTTCTGGAACGCAGCCACGATTTTGTCGGCTTGGTCGTCCGGCGAGCTTTCGTACCAGATGATATTGCCGACACCGGCAGCTTCGGCGGCGAGCTTGTCCATGGAGTCGTCGATCCCGGCTGCCCGAGCCGGCAACGCGACCGCCACCAGCATGGTCACCGCGCAAAGCGCCGATCGAATGGCGGACATTGTTCCCTCCCGTTTTGTTCTCAAGTCTGGCGCAGCGCCGGCAGCACGTCGCTGACGAAAAGCTCAAGCGACCGCACCGACTCCGCCAGCGAAAGATCGCCGAATGCAAAGCGGTTGATGCAGTAATTGGCGCCGGCCTTTTTCAATCGCGTTCTCAGGAATTCAAGCACCTTGCGGGGCGTACCAGCGACACCTTTCCCAGCTGCGTGAAGCGAATCGAAATCGGATTCCCCACCGCTGATTTTTGCCGTCCGGCCATGCCGGCGGAACAGATAATGGAAGCTTTGGTGCCAGACCAGATAGGCGCGGCGAGCGATCGCCAGCGCCGCCGCATCGCTTTCCGCCACCACGACAAATTGGGTGACACCAGCTTTTGGCGTCGGCGCTTGGCCGCCATGCGCTTCTCGCCAGGCCGACCAATAGTGCGCGATATACGCCGCCGAAGCATCGGCCGGTTCGTTGCAGGCGATGTTAAAGCCGAGGCGCGCCGCACGCTCTGCACTCTCGGTCGAGTGCACGCCGTACCAAAGGGGCGGGTGGGGGCGCTGCAGCGGCGTGAGCTCCATCGGCACATCGCGGAAACGGCGAGATCGTGTCTCGCCGTTGAGGACCTTCTCCTTGAGCCCGCGCAAAACGATGTCGAGAGCTTCGGCAAAGGCGCGGGGCGCATCTTCCGGGTCCTGGCCGTAGTACTCCAGTTCAATCGGCGAAGAACCGCGGCCAAAGCCCATGTCAAATCTTCCACCGCTGAGATGATCGAGCATGCAGATTTCCTCGATCATCCGCAGCGGATGGTGCAGCGGCAGGGCATAGACCAGGGTGCCGAGCCGCAGTGTTTTGGTCCGTTGCATCGCAGCGGCAAGAAACACGCTCGGCGAGGGCGCCATGCCGAGCGGCGTCGAGTGGTGCTCGGCGAGGTGATACGCGTGGAAACCTGCACGATCATAGCCCTCGATCAGCTTGAGGCGCGCTTCGTAGAACTCGTGCAGGGGCAAGTCGCCGCGATCGAGATGGTCGAAGACGCCGAATTCCATCTGCGAGGTCGCCGCGCTGTGCCCGCTCAATCGTCAACCCGAGACCGGTCATCTTCCCTCAGACCGGGAAGTTCTCCAGGAGGTCGACCGGATCGCCGTAACGCTCCGCCAACGCGACGACCTGCGGATCCCGTAACGCCATCAGGAAGCCCTTGTCGATGACGGTGCGGTTGCCGGCGGTGACGGTCGTATCGAAGGTGACCATGTCGCAATGGACGTGCGGCTCTTCCCAATAGGGCATCACGCGCCTGAAATATTCGGATTCCTTAAGCCCATTGACGCCGAAATGCAGCGCGCCCGGCGAATTTGGGCCGGCCGGATAGATGTCGAAGCGCGGCGCCTTCGGATTGTGGCCGCAGCCCAGCTCTTCCAGAGCGCCACCGACGATGAAACGAAGAACTTCGGCTTGCTCGCTGTTGCCGTGAATCTTGCGCACGCGGCCATTCTCGAACTCAACGCCGATCTTGTCCTCGAACGGCGTCTCAAAACCGACCGCCCATTGCGGATAGAGGATGCCGTTCACCGGCATGTGCGCGGCGTGGTCGCCGCCGACCATCTTGAGTTCGTAGAGGTTCGGCCCGTGGGTCGGCAGATAATGGATGTAGCAGCCATCCTCGTCTGCGATGTTGTGACCGCGCCATCGGTTATCCTTCTTCATGGTGGCGCGCATCGCTTCCGTGAAGTTCACCACAATGTCGGTGCCGCGCTCGTCAGTGAAGCGAAGATCGAAATTGCCGGTGTCCGGATAGGCGCGCGACGATGCCCGGATGATCTCGCCGAGCAGATCGATTGGAAATCGAGCCTGCGGCGTATGCAGGAGATCGATGTTGCGGAAGAATGTAATCTTGACCCAGCGCTGTCCCTTCTTGCGCCGCAGGTTGATACAGAACGGATCGATCACCGAAGCGAACCACGTCGACACGACGAAGGTCGCGTTTTCGATCAACGTTTTTGCTTCTTCCGGAACTGCCATGAGGCGCGTCGAGGGTCCCATGTAAGAGGCGAAGGTCGCGCCGCGAGCCTTGGCGACGCCATAGACCGATTGCAGCACGCGAGGGTCGATCAGGGGGTCTGTCAGCATGACAACATGGTCGCCCGGCTTGATCGCCATGACCTTATGGAAGTTGTCGGCTCCCTTCACATAATCGCTCTGCTCGGCCTTCGGATATTCGACCGGGCGCGGCAGGCCGCGCATCGTCTTCGACTTCAGGATTTCGGGGACCGAGTTCGGAATAAGGGGCATGTCACTTTCCTCCGCCATTTTTCTTCGCCATCGGCGCGACCGGATTATCTTTGGCATTGTCGCTCGCCCGGTCGCGGTTGTCTTCGACTACTTTAACCGACATTGCCCCCATGACTAGACCGCATAAGGAATCCTTGCGCGCTGGCGGGTGAAGGGCTCCACCGCCAGCCTTCGCCTTCCTGATCTGATCAGACGATTCGCGCCGGATATAGCGCCAAAGCTATCGGGGCGAAGGCGAGCGCGATGCGTTTGCTGGGCCCGGCAACCCGCTTCGTCGCGCGATCAAGCTTCGCTGCAGCATCGTATCGACGACATGCAGCCGTAAACATCTCGGCCGGTTCGAGCGAACCGAAAAAAACCGCCCGCCTGCCTGCGGCTCAACGGACGCTGCAGGCAAGCGGGCGGTCAATGGTGCAGCGAGCCGATTTGTTAGATCGTGTCCGGCTGCATCGGCAGCAAAAATCAGATCGCTTCCTTGAGCTCTTTCGAAGCGCGGAACGCGACCTTCTTGCTGGCCTTGATTTGAATGGCTTCGCCCGTGGCCGGATTGCGGCCCATGCGTGCGGCGCGCTTGCGGACCTGCAGAATGCCGAGGCCGCCAATGCGGATGCGCTCACCCTTCTTGAGGTGTTTGACGATCTGACCTACCAGGCCGGCGAGGATGGCTTCCGATTGCTTTTTCGAAAGTTCATTGTCCTCCGCAAGGCTCGCCGCAAGATGCTTCAATGTCACGGTAGTGGCTGGTTTGGCTGCCATTAGGCCCTCCTCGATGAAGCGGCGGCGTGCAAAAAAATGCCGCTCACCGCGATGCAGTTAGACGATTCGGCTTCGGCTGACCACGCTTGTTTTGCCGATTCCAACGATGTTTTCGCGCTTCCTGAGGTTTTCTGAAAGCAGTCTATGGCGTGTGTAAGGCAGGCCATGATGGGTGATTAGGCCTTCAATCCTTGACTTGTTCGAACGTGGGCCTTAACTCCGCACCGCGCCCGCGGGGGCGTAGCTCAGTTGGTTAGAGCGTCGGCCTGTCACGCCGAAGGTCGCGGGTTCGAGCCCCGTCGCTCCCGCCATCATTGAACAATTTCAAAGACTTAGAGAGCGTCGCGACGCCGATTTGGCGGCTCGTTTGGCGCCAGCAAAGGCACCGCGCGGGACCTCCGCGCTGCCGCGAATGACCGAACCGGCTGTGTTCATCGCGCGACGCAATTCGGCGGAGCCGTGCTCGCGAGGCGGCGGCATTTGCCGCATAGTGAGGCGAAATGATCCACACCCTTCGATTGGTCCGGACGACCTGGCTGGCCGTGTGCCTGGGCGTCGCCGTGGGCCTGCAGCCCTGGGGGGTGGCCCTTGCGGACGAGGGGACGCAGCCAAAACAGCCGCAGACGGCGCCCGAAGACAAGGTGCCCCAGAGCCCGCGATCAGGCGACACACCGGCTCCCGCTCAAGCTGAGCCGCCCCGGGAGCAAGTCGCCGGCTGCGAAGGCCACAACTTCATCACGTCCGCGGATATGCTCGCCGCAATGATGGCCGATCTCGATCGCCTGAAGCTGCGTGCCAGGGGCACGCGCTATCTCACGCTCACGCACTTGGCCAATGTCTGTGTCCAAGCCGACGCTATGGAAATTTATCGGCAAGGCGCGATCAAATTGATCAACAGTCTGAGCCGCACCTCCAACGTGCAGAGGATCGAGGCGATCGATCCGGAACGCACGATTCTGCGCATCAACATCGACGACCTCGGCTGGGACGCCGCCGATTGGGATGACTTGGTCGCCGCCGATGCTTATGCGGTCCGGCCCGACAGCCCGCTCTCTGCGGCGCTGCAGAGTGCGACCGGCTCACGACTGCCTTACGTGCGCGCCGACTGGTTCGCGTTCGCGGCGGCCCGGCCGCCGCTGTACAACACACTGCTCCGGATCGGTCCCAGCGTAGAGGCATTGGCGCCGGCTCAAGGCATTGACATTGATGGCGACATCAGGCGCCACGCGGTGCTGCGCGCCGGCTTTCAGACGTCAGGCGAGAACGACAATCCGGGCACGCAAAGCAGGCCGGCGACAGCAATCAACATGCAGGGACATGCCTGATTTTCATGGGAACCATTCCTTAATCTCACGAACTGTAGCGATCTGGACTTCGCCGGTGAACAGCAACGGGTGCCGCAGCGAGCTATCTCATCGGTGGCAGATAGGAACCAGTTGACAGAGCTGCCTATGCAAATTTGGCAAATAACGCGCAGGGTTCTTATTGATCCCGGCAGCACATCGATCGTCGCGTGTGATGTCGTCACATCGAGGCGGCTTACCCGAGACGCACAAGGTGACTTGGTGTTTTCAGCCAGCGATCGGAAAGCTGAAGTGTAGCGTCGCCTATCCCGAGGTTGGGCGGTGGCGGCACTGCCATTGGATCGAACGGCGCCGGATTATATCCCGGATTGGGTGATGGGCTTGGCGCTGAAAAGTCGAGTTCGCAAAAGCCGCCAACACCGTCGGTCGATTCATCGCAACTCGCAAGGGTCGGAAATCCACAAGTGGTTGGGCTGCCATCGTAGAACGTAGCGCAATATTGTCCCGGGACAGGACTTCCCGTGCCCTGCGCAAGGAGCACGGTCGCCGTACTGATGCCAACCAGAAAAGCACTTAATGGAGCCAGAGGATTTCGCCAGGCGCGCATCGTGATTACCGAATAAGACAAGCTCTATTTGTTGGGAAATGGACGAGAGAACTAGTTCCACACGCTATGCAATTTCGGCAGAAACTAAACAACAATCATAAGCCGCTAAAGGCCGGCCGATTGAATGGCGTCGCTGCCCGACTGAATCAGAAGGTCCACGGATTCTGTCGGGAGCCTGAATCGTGTCGGAATGGACGACAATTTGGCAGCACGCTGCGGATCGAGTTGATCGAAGCCCACCTCGGCAACTTCGAACCTGACGTTGCTGCAACGCCAGTCACTCGACGCCCCGAGCCGACGGGCTTCGGCGGCCGGAAGGCTGCATCGCCATTTGCGGACTGCCGCCTCCCATTCGCGGATGCTCAAGCGAAAGGCGTCGAAGCCGCTGCGGACGGCGGAATTCATTGCGGTGTCGGTCACCGCATTGAGCAACTCGGCGCCTGTCGGTCCTTCGACGGTGCGAGCCCAATCTCCCTCCGGCGCTTGGCCTGCATTGACGACCACAAAGATGAAGCGACGCAATCGCACGGCCTTGTCCGGCGTCAGCGGCGTGTAGGGTCTTTCGGCCGCTGCCCTGGCAATCACAAGCCCCGAAAGGCCAAAGTTGTCGGTAATACCACCATCGGCAAGCTTCAGATATCGAATCTGCGCGGGGTCACGGTAGCGTGTCAGTGCCTGGGCGAAGGCCCGGACTTGTGCTCCCGAATTGCGATCGGCAAGGACGCGATCAACCCATGGCGGCAGCGTCGTTGCGCAAGCCGAGGGAAAACTTTCCAGTACGATCGGCACAAAAGCGACCGGCACGGCCGCAGACGCCGCGACCGCCTGAGATAGGGGGTACCTCCCGATATCGCTGCATAACGCTGCAAACGTCACAGGCGAAAAAAGAAATGGTGTCCGGTTGTAAAGGTCGGACGCGTTGATCCAAACGATCGGCTTGCCCGGCTGAAATAGATCGCCGAGGGTTGCGTTATCGAAAAGATTGCGATCGAGCCAACCGGACAGCCTGCTCGCGTCGTTCACTCCGCCGCTCAGGCCCTGCGCGATGTTTCTCAAATTGACGTTTGTTTTCAGGTCCTCCTCGGCATTGCGTATCAAAAATCGTTCGCGGAAATCGGCAAGCGCGGCGCGGCCTTTGAGCCCGAAATAGGCTGCAGTGACGGATCCGCCGGATACTCCCGACACGAAAACAACTTGATCCAAATAGCTTTTGCCATCCCTCGTCGGAATACGATCGAGACCACGCAGAACCCCGAAGGCGAAAGCCGCGGCGCGTGTGCCACCTCCGGAAAATGCGAGCGCAATCGCGGTATCACCGCCGACCTGCGGGGTCGTCAACTGCGCCATCGGATTTGAGCCATCCGCTAACGGCGTATTCACAGGCTGATTGAAGGTGGCGCAGCCCGCTAGAACCAGGAGACTCAGTGCGAGAGGCGTCGCATGACGCCAGACGATCGCGCATTTTCCCAACAGCAAACGTGGGAAAATCATAAAGCTACCCATTCACAGTCACTCGCTGCCGCCGTCCCGAGCCTCGAACCGTTAGAGCCCGGTCGAGCCCCAAGGACGACGCCATGGGCACTGCTATCGTGGATGCGGCCTTCCGTCCCTAAAAATCGATTATGCCGTCATCTCCCGGCTTCCCGTCGAGGCCGCCCTGCGGCACAGCTAGCGGACCGACTGAAGCGTAAGACCCGCGACCCCCAGCGCAAGATTGACCCCGACCTGTCCTTCTACCGAGAGCGGCTGCAACGCAAAAGATCGATGTGACCCGCCGACAAGCACATTTGCATTGGCGCCCACCCCCACAGAAACACTGCCACTCGCACCGACATACTTGCCGGCAAGTGCGCCATGATGCACGCCATTGGTCGGCGCGAGAACACCCCATACCATAGCGCCACCCGCCCTGACGCCGAGGTCGAGGCCCAGCCGGTTGATGTGTCCGACGTAGGTCTCCGGCGGTCCGCCCGCGTCCGGAGTAAAACGGCAACTGAGCTTCTGATGTGATCCGACGATCAGGCCGAGGCTCGCTGATGTCCTGCAGGTCAGCACACCCACCTTGGTTTGATTTGTTTGTTGTGCAGCGAGCGGAGTGTTGATTGCTGCGACTAAAGCGAGTGTTCCGATCATTCGGCCGCATTTCGAACATTAAGATCATCCTCTAGTTCCTCTTGATGCTTGTAACCCGCAGAATTCGGGTTGAGATTTTCGACGTTATCAACTCGAACCATGAGCCGTCCCAAGGACAATCAGCGAAGGCTTTGGTCAAGCGATCAGTCGCAAAGAGCAACGTGACGCCGGCGCGCTAATAATCGACACCGCGTCTTGCTTTCTCATCCTTGAAAATCACGGCGATCGCGTCGATGATTTGAAGCTCCGGATGGGCTTTGCAATACACAATGACCTCGTGCTCCACCTCTTTTCCCCGTGTGATGTGGGCAAAATGCTTCTTTGCTAGGCCGTTATACCAGCCGCTGTACCATGTCGTGAGCATGTCCGCATCTTCTTGGTATGTATTTGCGAGCTGAGCGCAAGTCAGCTTTTGAACGTCGAGGTATCCGTTGGCGTCGGCGTAGGCGGAAAGGTCAACCTGGGCCTGCGCATTGGAACTCGCAAACGAGAGCGCCAGGGCCGCCAAAATGAGAAACTTTCGCATTTCCTTACTCCTCCTTCAAATCTGCTGCGCCGTTCCCACATCAGGAAAAAACGCGAGACCCGTTGAAATTGCACGCACGATTGGATCAATCTGTCTTCGACGCTATGCAAATTCGGCAGATTAGGCAGCGGCTTTCTTTGATTAGTCGCGCACTCGTAAAATCGCTGATTTTCAAATAAATTGCATGCTAGGTGAGTTTCGGCACAGGAGTTTGCCGAAACTCACCCGCGAAGGGCACCGATTGTAACGAACGGATGGATTGCTCTCGACCATGAATATTCAGGCCGAACGCAAGCGCTTTTTACATTCCCCCAAACCGATAGTTCAGACCTGCTCGTATCTCGCTGTGTCGTGAGACCTCAAGCGAAGCAGCGGTGATATAGAGATATTCAATTTTCCCGCTCAAACTCGGCGTAAATCCGTATTCGAGACCTCCGCCGAGCGCCACGCCAATCTGACGATTGGTGCCGGAGCAGTTGACCAAAATCCCCGTACAGACCGCGCCTCCGGAGAGGGTTGTCAGGTTGGTCTTGGCCCCGAGCAGTGCAAGACCTCCGGTTCCATAGAATAACCAGTTGTCGTTCGCGTAGCCGACGCGAAACCTGACGGTGCTCTCCCAGTCAATATTGGTCGACGCATTGACCATAGCTCCGGGAAAAGGAATTCCAGCAATCGTCGGAACAGCCGTCGCCGAGCCCTTGATATTGGCCCAATCGAGGTCCGCCTCGAGGCCCATCACGACGTGAGCCGCCTGAATTTGGGCGCCAAATGTTCCACCAAATACTCCGCCGGAAATGCCAGTGGAAAGGCTGTCAAAACGGTCGGTGATGATGTTGAAGGGATCCTGCTGACCCCAACCATAACCACCATTCACGCCCACATAAAATCCAGTCCAGTTATAGACCTGTTGTACGGCGACGACAGGAGGCTGATACGCCGGTCTTGGCGGCAAATCCGCTGCTTGCGCGGAGATCAAGGTTGCAAACGAAGCCGTTGCTGTAATGATTGCGGTTATGAGCTTCTTCATCGCGCTCCGCCTTTCAAATGTGGAATGACGGACCAACACCTAGGTTCAACGAGCGCCGCCCTATATGCAAAAAGTGTCCAGTCGAGCAAAAAACAATCGTTGTGATATAATAGCAACGGTCACAGATTGGGCTATTTCGAAACAAATGCCCGGGTTATGTCGCTGGGTGCGGCAATCAGCGATCAGCAAAATGTGAATGACCGAGTTTCCTCCGCCACCACGCTCAATACTCGGAATCCATTTGACTTTTTCGACCGAATAGACTGGCGCCGCCGCGAGCAGTCGCCCATGGGAATTACGCGGATACTCTGTGACGCGCTTTTTCCAGCCGCCGTTCATTGCCGACATAAGCCTGTGCGGCGTTTGTTTGGAAGAGTTCGTGCGTTTGAGATTCGTCGTCGGCTACCGGCGTCATGGCAAGATCAGTGTAGTCAAACCGTCGCGGGTTACGCCTGATGACGAGATATATGCGCCGTAGCCGCATATAGAGCCACGCCCATCGCACCAGTTTACCGACGATCTCAAACGCGTACTGCGGATAGAAACGCCACATCGGCTCGATCGGACGACCCGACCGCCGGTCGCGGCGAAATTTCAGCCGGAAAAAGCCACCCTCAAGCGGATGGATCTTTTCCAAATCGATGCTGCCCTTGAACCATGTGATCAGAAAAAGGCATTGCTTGCATTCGCCCCCACTGACGCTACGCGCCGCAGAATCGTCTCGATGTGGTCGATTGTGTAGTAGCGCTGCCAGGCGAGCTTGTAAGCGCGGTCCCACTCAGTACGCGACATGCGCGGATGGGTCGTACAGACGTGATTGAGGTCGTACTTGTTCATGTCGGGATCGAGCGGCGCTCCTGCACGAACAAGCTTGAGATGGTCCTCCGAGCCCGGCAGCGGCGGCAGATAGAAGAATTCGAGCAGATCGACGGGCAACTCGCGCTTGATGACGTCAATGTCATGCAGGATGGAATCAAGCGTGTCATTTGGAAAGCCGAGGATATAGCCCGCATAGGTGATGACGCGGGCAGATTTCCAGGCGAGCAGCATCGTGCGGTATTCGGTAATCTTGTTTTGCCGCTTCTTGGCGCCGAGCAGATTGGCCGGATTGATGTTCTCGAGGCCGATGAACACGCGGCGCACGCCTGCGAGCGCGCATTTCGCTACGAAGTTCGGCAGCTTGTGACAGAGCGTGTCGACCTGAATGATAAAGCCGATATTGAGCCTCTCAACTTGACGCAAGTGGATGAGGCGATCGAGGATAGGCTCCCAGTCTTTGTTGCGCGCGAAATTGTCGTCAGTAATGAAAAAGCTGCGCAAGCCCTGCGCGTAATTGGTACGAACAATCTTCTCAATGTCATCCGGCGAGCGGTGGCGCGATTTCCTTCCCTGCACATTGATAATGGTACAAAACGAACACTGATAGGGGCAGCCGCGGCCAGCGTCGAAGGTGGTCGCGCCGCCCGCTGTGCGTTGCGCGCGCTCCGCCGCCATCAGCGGAATTGGCGCTCCTTCCAGATCGGGGAGGTCGCTCATAAAATTATACAGCGGCTTGAGCACCTTGGCCGCCGCATCTTGGAGCACCTTGTCAAGGCGACCCTCCGCTTCGCCGGCGAAAAGCGAAATGTCTAGTGCCTTGGCACGGTCGAGATCGGGATCGAGGCCATTGAGCATGCTGATGGTGCCGGAAACGTGGAAGCCACCGATGATGACCGCGATGCCACGGGCGCGCAGCGGCGCCGCAATATCCAGCGCACGCGGAAACTGATTGGACTGGACCCCGACCAGCATCACCATACCGGCACCCGCGTGTTCGATCATGCGTGCAAGCCGGATCGGCCTGATGCGCGTATTGGTCTCATCGAACGCGTGGATCTCGAATTTAACATCGTCGCCGAGGACGGCGCGTTCCGCGCAATCCTTTGCAAGTCCGTAGAGCGAGGCGAGCGAGTTCGAGGGAATCGGCGAGCGTAGCCATTGAATGACGTAACCGTCTTCGTCGTAATGTGACGGCTTGACGAGCAAGAGGCAAAACCGCCGCCGAGGGCGCGGGCGCAATTCACCAGACAAATGTCGCCCCCGAATTCAATCTGATTTGGCGCCATTTCCCCTGCGCCATTGAAGAAACCATAGGCCGATTGATTGTGAGCGGCTATGCAGAATCGGAAAAAGCAGCCTCATAGCGAGAAGGAGGAAATTCCCCGAGGCCTTCGTCAATCTCAAAGATGGGTGCGGTCTCGCAAGGCTATTCCGCGCGCAAGATGCGACTGAATCGATCTGTCAGTTCAGGATTTTGCGGTTCCGATTTGAGATCGGTTCAAATTGATCGCGCCTTCGCCTACTTCGATACCTCCCGGCACGGATCGGACTTGGGAAATGCAGGCCGCATGAGAGGAAACCGCGTTTGCGGTGCGCGATTTGACTCACGTCAAAACGGCGCGCTGATTACCGCCGTAATCGCGCTTTAAATCGCTTTTGTGTGCACTGGGGATCAACGCTTCAAAGGGACTTATTCATGCCGTCGAGTGAAGTTCTCAACTTTACCGATCACCATCCATATCAAGCGGCGATCCGCGCCGCACAGCTTGAATTTCTCCCGACCGGAAAAGGGGCGTTCCGCGCCGAATTGACGAAAATCGATTTACACAAACTCTGGATGCAGCGCGGTCGAGAAATTTTGCCGCGAATTTTTCATGGTGCGGTGTCGCCGCAGCGCGCCGTAATCAGTTTTCTGACCGATTCGGATCAGCCGGAATGTCGGCACTGCGGGACGGAGGTGTCACCCGGGGAAATCATTATCGATGATCAGAACGAGTTACATCGTCAGACCCGAGCAGCCTGCCGATGGGGTTCCATGTCGTTGACGCCGGAAGAGCTCGTCGCCGCCGGCATTGCCGCTGTAGGCCGTCCACTGTCGCGCCCATCGGTAACGACAGTGATTAGGCCAGCTCCCGCACTTATGTCGCGATTGTTGGGACTTCATGAGACCGCGGCCCGCCTTGCAAAGACGGCGCCCGATATTCTCGCCAACCCTCACGTCGCTCGATCGCTGGAAAATGAGCTGATACATGCCATGATTATGTGTTTGACTGAGAATACGCGCGTCGAGAGGAGCATCGGCGCGCGACGCCACTCGGAAATCATGGGCCGCCTTGAAGAATTTTTGTCGGTGCACGATTCTGTTCCATTGTACGTCGCGGAGATTTGCACGGCTATTGGGGTGTCGGAACGCACGCTGCGGGCATGCTGCCAGGAGCATCTCGGCATGGGCCTCGTGCGATATCTTTGGCTGCGCCGAATGTATTTGGTACGGCGTGCTCTGTTTGCGGCGAAGCCGGGGACATCGACCGTGACTCGAATTGCTGCCGATTACGGCTTTTGGGAGCTTGGACGCTTTTCGGTCGAATATCGAGCCCGAATTCGGTGAGTCTCCATTGGCGACGCTGCGCCGGCCGCAGATAAATTGAAAGATTTTGCCCAGCAGCTTCCGAATTTGCATAGCCGGCAACAAACGCCTCTCCAATACTGCCGCCATTGAGCACAACTACCGACCCGGTCAGGCTCGACTTGATCGCAGTGTGCCAAGATTCAGCCTTTTTGGCGAGGCGGTGGCGAATGCCCGCGACCGGCACGACGACTTTTTCCGACCCAAGTGATTTCCAGGCAGATTTTCGCGGTGCGACAACCAACCTGGTCTTCACCGGTCCGGGAACGTTCAGCGCGCGCCTGACTTCGGTAAGCCTCCCCCACCTGAGGCTGTTTTCCGTGCGGGAGAGTTTGCCCCGTATTGCCTATGTTTCGCTGCCGCCGGAGTCGGTAATTTTCGCATTTCCTACCCTTGCCGAACCGCCGACGATTTGGGGTGGGGTGGAAATGAACTCGAATGATTTGATGTTCCACAGTGTCGGCGAGCGCATGCATCAACGCACGAGTGGTGCCACCACGTGGTGCATGATATCAGTCAATCCGGAATTCTTCGCTGGCTCCAGCAAGGCTCTGACAGGATTGGGAATCATTCCGCCACGGGTGGGCCGGGTTCTACGGCCCTTGCGGGCCGATGTCGTTGAACTGCGACGCCGCCACGCCAAAGTGTGCCGCCTCGCCGAGACAAGGCCTCAAGCATTCGCACACCGGGAAATCGCCCGCGCGATAGAGCACGATATTATGCAAATGCTCATCAACTGCTTGATGGGAAATGTCGTTTGCAATGATACATCCGTGCGGCGGCGTTACGCCTCCCTTATGAATCGGCTCGAGGAAACGTTAGCGGGACACTCCGACCGGCAATTGACGATACCAGAGTTGTGCAGCGCCATTGGCGTCGCAGAACGCTCCTTGCGCACATGCTGCTTTGATTTTTTGGGCATGAGTCCGAGTCAATATATCAGGCTGCGGCGATTGAATCTGGTGCATATGGCCCTGCGCCACGCGGATCCCGCGACCGCCAAAATATCGGAAATCGCCGCGCAGTACGGATTTTCGGAGTTCGGTCGCCTCGCCGGACTTTATCGGACAGTTTTTGGCGAGCTACCGTCCGCGATCTTGCGGCGTTCTCGTCCCGCGCCCCACAATCCGCGGTTTGTCGAAAATGCATAGTGGGATCGCCTCGGTCGCTCGCAGCGACTTTTAGGCGGCTATTTCGTGAGCGTCACACACCCCAACGGTGGCTTGAACTCAACACGCCTGTTTGATTACGGCCGGCCGATTTGGCTCAAAGCCGCGACGACCGGCGCGCTGGTGAGCTTTATCAGCCCGCTGTAGGGCTGATCCATTTCAACAATCAAATAGATAGATCCCGCCACCGAGAGCGCACAGAAGAATAATGCGATGATCACACTGCCATTTGGCGGCGCGAAGAGGCCGAAACTTGCAAAGATCATGGCGAACCAAAAAACCAAGATGGTCAGGAACGGCCACGGGATACTGCTACCCATTTGCTCCGCGGCGGTCCAACGCACCTCCGCGATATCGTTAGTGATCTGCAAGGCCGTCGATTTAAGCCAACGTTGTGCATCGTTCTGCGGTGCAAGATCGAGAAGTTTGCGTTGAATTGCCTCGACGCCAGGGCCCTGGCCGACGGCCTCAGGGGCGAGTCCTTTTGCGCCGTTCTCGGGCCAAATCTGGTGGAACCTCATCAACAAAATCTGGCGAAGCAACTCACGGGTATCGCGCGTGTCAGGCCCGTATTCGGCCATTGTGCGATCGAGCAGGACGTACTGAGTAGCGGCGCGCGTCAACTCACTACTTTTGGTTTCGAAAGAGCTTTTGGCCGAGGCAATCAGCAAACCCACCACAAGCGCGGCGAGCGTTGCAATCATGGCCATGGAGATTCTGATAATGTCCTTTGACTCGGTACTCAAATGATGCTCGGGCAGAACGGCACGAAGAAACATACCGAGAAACGCACCACCAAAAACGGCGGCAAAAACCACTCCACCGATCGCCAAGGCGTTCATGCGCATTATTTCTCATTGAAAGAAGAGAGCCAAGTCAGCTTAGTATCATCCAATCGCGCTTTGCAGCGCCAATGATTCTGATTCAAAATCAGTTCAAGTTCAAACCGAGCTCGCCAACGAGGCGCTTCTGTTCGATCATCTCGCGCGCTGCGAAGGCGCGGTAATCTTCACTATTCATGTAAAAGGGCTCCTGATCGAGTCCTTTCAGCGCCGCCACGTAAGACGGCTCCGTCATGCCGTTCTTGAAAGCATCGTGAAGGACCTTGACGATTCCCGGATCCATATTTTTTGGGCCAGCGAGGCCATAAGGCGCGTTTGCAACGATATCGATGCCGATGTCCTTGAGCGTCGGAACACTCGGCCAATTCACAGTGCGCGTGGCACCCCAGGTGACGAGCAATCGCAACTTACCGTCATTTACCATTGGCCCCCAAGCGCTGCCGTCCGCAACGGCGTCCACATGGCTGCCTAACACCGCATTGATCGTCTCGGAAGTCCCTTTGAACGGAACGTGGATCCAATCGATATTTCCCATCTCGGCAATCTGGGCCATCACGACGTGCGGCGTGGTCCCCACTCCCGGCGAGCCGTAGGTGATCTTTCCGGGTCGGGCCTTCGCATCGGCGAGCAGATCTTGGAATCTCTTCCAGGGTGCGTCACTCCGAACGACCACGCCAAAGGTGTACCCCGTAAGGCCGATGACATAACTCAAGTCTCTGCTTGGATCGAACGTCGTGTTTTTCACGAATGGAGCGCGAAACACGTTCAGTGGAATCTGCGCAATCGTATAACCGTCCGCAGTTGCGGTCGCCGCCATTTGCATTGGACCGAGCGTGCCGCTCGCACCTGGCTTATTCGCGATGATGATCGGTTGTCCGAGGTGCGCCTCCGTTGCCGCCGCCAGCGCGCGAATTGCGATGTCGGTCGTTCCGCCGGCAGGCCAGGGAACGATGAAAGTCACCGGCCTTGTCGGGAAATCTCGCGCTTGTGCGGCACTGCTTAGTATGCCCAGCGCAGCCACAATCGCAGCCGCGACTCCCAGTACATGTCGGTACATCTTCTCGGCTTCCCCGGCCGCTTCGAAGCGCTATTATTTCAAGTCAATTATTCTACAGGCGCCTTGCGTTAAATCAAATTTCATATCGGTACAACACCGGTACTCCCGCTTCGGGCGACGAAGACTGACTTTGAAAAACCTTGAAAAAAGCCTGCCGCGACCTTGCCTAGTTATTCATCTTTCTGGCGTCGCGGGCCATTTGGAGGCATGTGAGGAGCTCGGTATAGCTTGACTCATCTCGATGCTCCAAATGCGTAGATTGAAATGCGCAGCTTCAAACGCACACGGTAAAATATTCCTAGGGACGAATTGATGTGAGTCAACGGAATCGCGGCCTCTCCAATGCTTGTATCGAAACGTCGGGCCTTCTTGGTCCTGGTCAACGCGGCTTCCACGGCACGGCTCGGTGCCGAACTATAGTCACCCCCCCTGGATGCTCGTTCTAGCGATCATCTCACTTTTCTGCCGAATTTGCATAGCGCACCGATCAGTCCTTGGCCCAAAGTATGTCGCAATCCGCAGATTTTCGATCGCTGGGCGGGCCCTCACGAACGCCACGACATCTTCCAACTGAACGGGCCGACGTCGACCCCGGGGATATCTCTGGGGTCCCATTCGCTGCGGACATAACAAGGAGGATACATGATCACGCGAGCTATCATATCGCGGTCAAGCGGAAGGACTTTCGTTTCGCTGGCCGTCGGCGTAAGCCTGTTCATATTCGCCGGATCGTTCGTGCCAAATGCCCATGCGCAATCGAGCGATGACGCCAGACAAGTCCTAAAGACGATGACCGACTATGTTTCGAGCCAAAAGATCATCTCGGCTACATTCGATACCGATATCGAGGTCATCACCAGCAACCTGCAGAAGATTCAGTTTGCGAGTTCAGGACAAATGCTGCTGAGCCGACCGGACAAGGTGCGCGCCAGCCGGGTCGGCGGCT
The DNA here is from genome assembly GCA_963759705.1 of uncultured Alphaproteobacteria bacterium. Lineage (GTDB taxonomy): Bacteria > Pseudomonadota > Alphaproteobacteria > Rhizobiales > Xanthobacteraceae > BOG-931. The sequence goes on along the minus strand of CAVXAK010000013.1, from coordinate 608,880 downwards.
ATGCCGACGTCGAGATGGTCTTCGACGGCAAGACACTCGCCGTGCTCGGCAAGAACCTCAACAAATACGCGCAGATCGATTCAGCAGGCTCGATCGATCAACTTGTCGAGCGGCTGCGAAATCAATTTGGCCTCGCGATTCCGGGCGCGGACATCATGGTGTCCCGTTCATACGACGAACTAATGACCGATGTGCTCGATGCCGAGCATATCGGTCGCGGCGTGATCGATGGCGTTGAATGCGATCATCTCGCGTTCCGCAACAATGACGTCGATTGGCAGATATGGATCGAAGTCGGCGGGCGTCCGATCCCGCGCAAATATGTCATCACCAGCAAAGCCGTGACCGGCGCACCTCAGTACACACTTCGTATCAAAGATTGGAAGACAGATGTGCCAGTCGCCGCAGATGCCTTTATGTTCAAGCCCCCGGCCGATTCACAAAAAGTCGAGGCCTCGGCTCTAGCGAATATCGACGAGGTTCCACAAGGCGTGGCGCCAGGAGGAAAGCAATGACCCGTACGAAAATCAGGTTTTTGCCGATCGCGTTGGCTACCATGGTCGGCGGCGGCTGTCTTTTCTTAAGCGATCACGTCTCGCCAACCAATCCGGGTTCTTTCGTCACCGAAGCTCACGCGATCATCGGGCGCCCTCTCACCCCGATGAGCTATGCCGGCGTGGCACGGCGCACCACCGCCCGAGCTTATGGCGCTTATGGCGCGGCGGTGGTGGCAGCGCCGGTCGTTGTCGCTCCCGCATGCGCGCAGGTCGTGAACGTCTACGGTCAGATCACGACAGTGTGCCGGTAGGGGCAGATCGCGAGAGCCATGTCGTTTCAATTGCGGCCTTGGCTGAAGATCGTATTGGTTGGCGCCGGCGCCGCGCTCGCCGTCGGCGCCGGCGTGTTCGCCTATCGCTACACCACGCACCCGACGACTCTGACCGTCGCTGCTGGTTCGTCCGATGGCTACGCGGTTCAGGTCATGTCGTCGATTGCGTCTCGCCTCACCGCAACCGGTTCACCCGTCCGCCTCAAAGTCGTGAGCGTCGACTCGGCCTTGGACGCCGCCAACGCGTTTTCGACCAAAAAGGTAGATCTTGCGATCATCCGCGCGGACATCGGAGACCTGTCTGAAGCGCGAACCGTTGTTCTCGCGGGTCAGGGCGTCGTTATGATCCTGGTCCCACCGGGGTCAGCCATTGACAGTATCGATGCTTTAGCGGGCAAGTCCGTCGGCGTCGTCGGTGGGGAACCCAATCACGCTGTCGTAGAAGCCATCAAACAAGAATACGGCCTGACCAATAAAAAGGTCGCGTTCAAGGACTTGGCCGTAGCGGATGTGCCGCAAGCGTTGCATTCCAAACAGGTGAGTGCCGTGTTGTTCGTCACGCCCGTGACCGAAAAATACCTGTCAGTGGTCCGCACTGCCGTCCAGGGAACCGGCAAGAAAAAGCCGACGATAGTTGCAATCGAAAACGCGGGGGCGATCGCGGAGGTTGCTCAAGCTTACGAGAGTTACGACTTGCCGAAAGGTACGTTGTGGGGTTCACCACCGGTACCAGAGGACGATCTGACGACATTACGCGTTCCGTTCTATCTCGTTGCAAACAAGACGCTTAACGACGATACGGTTGCCGACTTCACGCGAGCGATCATGAATGCCCGTCGGGAGCTTATTGCCGAGTTCCCATTGCTCGCGCAAATGGCGGCGCCGAGCACCGACAAGGATGCCTTCATTCCGATTCATCCTGGTGCTGCCGCGTACTACGGCGACAGCCAACAAAGCTTCCTCGATAAATACAGCAATGAACTCTATTACGGGCCTATGGCGATCACCGCCATCATGTCGGGCCTGGTCGCAGCATGGAAATTCCTGGGACTGGGTGGGAGCGGACAGACCAGAAGCCCCCTCGATCCGCTCTATGCACTGGCGCGGCGGATTCGCGAAGCTAAAACCGAAGCCGAGCTGACTGAGGTCGAAGACGAAATCGACAATATCCTCAAGGCAGAACTGGCCAAGACAGCGAAGGATGACGAAAATGCCACTGACCCGGGCATATTGAGCCTGGCGGCGCATCGGTTGGAGTACCTAATTCACTACCGAAGGACGATCCTCGCCGCGGCGTCCCACTGATTTTGTCACGATCAGGCACCGGGGTCCGACCAGAATGGCAACCGTCAGCGCAGGTTAAGACACATCGACGAGGCCTCGGATCACGTACCCCCATTAGTATCGCGACGATATTCCACGTGGTCGGAGAGCACGGCTGGCCCGGATGGCGCCATCATTGATGCCGGCGACACCAGCACCTCGAACGTGGTCCGCGACCGAGGTAAATCTCTCGTTCGCCAATATCCGGCATCAACGCTGGCTGTACGGCAATTATCTCATTCGCGGTGAGATAGCTGTCCTGGCTGCGCCTGAAGCGCCGGCGAGACCGCGCTTGCCACCGGCACGAATGTTGAGATTGCTACCGGCGTAGAGCTACTCGACGAGAAGATTTGTGGAAGTGACCTCAAGCGGCTGTCGATCAACAGAGAGACAGCGGCACCGAGATCGCTTGCCGCGCGATGTTCGATCGAATTTCCTGATCGTGCCCGATTATCTTCTGTCACGACGCCAGGGGCCTTCAATCATCCAGATGCTCAGCGCCGGTTCAGAACCATAACGAGCGTCGAGGAACTACAGCGCGCTCTCGATTACCTATGGGATAGGTGCACGGTTATTCTCCATCCGGGCCAAAGGGAGCGCAACTATGCAGGGCCGACGCGTGTCTCCGGTTCAGCAGGAACCGGCAAAACTATTGTGGCGCTGCATGGCGCGGCCTGTTTGGCGCGCATGCATTCGGACGCCCGAGTGCTTCCGACAACCTTCTCCGACGCCTTAGCAAATGCGCTTCGCGCTATGCGTCGTAGGCTCCGTCGCCGAGCATCTTCTTGGCCGGTTTGGTGCGGCGGATCAGCCGCTTTGCCGGCGGATAATCATGCGCCTCACCGCCGGTCAGAAGGATGGAAAGAAGACGGCCTTCAGCATCTGCGATTGAGTGGATTTTCGTGTTGCGCCCGCCGCGCGAGCGGCCAATAGCCTGCTTGTGCTCCCCTTTTTTGCGCCCGAGGCTGAGCGATGTGCCTTAGCGTAAGTGGCGTCGATCATCTGTGTACCGCCGGATCGGTGTTTGGTCCCACGGAATCGCGGTGCATTGTATCACGATGTCCCAATCCCGCCGATGCAGACAACAACCGCAGCGCTGCCAAGTGCCTTCGACCTGATGATAAGGACCAGGACCTCCTCGCTGCCGGCAAGGCCAAACGGGAAGTCGATCCGCTGAGTGGAATGCAGCGCGTTGTCGCTGATTTAGTGGATCGCCGAAAAACGTTGTTGCGAGGCTCAAGGCCATTTTGGCCTAGACCTCGGACTAACGCGCCGAGCGAGCTATAACTCATCCAAACCGGCCGCAAGCACAAATGTTGCCGTACGGAGGAGAGGATGCAAGGTTCGCAAGACCAGAAGACACGCAAAATGAGGCTAGGTGCCTTCACCACTGCGCACGGGCATTATGTCGCGGCTTGGCGCCATCCGATGTAGCCGAGGCCGCCGACGTCATTCTCTGCGCATGGTTGAAGTCGTCCAACTCGCGGAGAGGGGGGTTGTTCGACATGCTGTTCTCGGCGGATGTCGTTGGCGCCATCGGGTGCGCGCGGCCGTCAAGAAAATGGGCTCGTATTAAAAGCGTCGATCCCGATTGCCAGGCTTGGCTCTGACGGAAACAAAAGGGGAGGCTGAAATGCGCAAGCTTGGGGCGATAGCGTGCGCCGTTGCGGCGGCTATGGCGGTGGCGCGGGCCCAGCAATTTCCCGACCGTCCGATCAAGGTGGTGGTGGCCTATCCGCCCGGCGGCGTCGGCGACACCGTGACGCGGGTGGCGACGCAGGGTCTCGGCCCCGCACTTGGCCAGAGCGTGATCGTGGAAAACATGGCAGGCGCCGGGGGCCGCGTGGGCATGCGCTTCGTGGCGCGGGCGGCGCCGGACGGCTACACGCTGGCGGCGGGCGGCACCAACGACAACGCGGTCACGCCGGCACTCTACAGAAAGCTCGACTACGATCCGGTGAAGGATTTCGCGCCGGTCGTAGCGCTCGCCATCGATTCCAACGCGTTGGTGGTAAACCCGGCGGTGCCGGTTCATTCCATTGCCGAACTGGTGACCTATGCCAAGGAGCATCCGGGCAAGTTGACCTCCGGTTCGACCATCGGCATTGCGCCGTATCTTTTGCTCGAATTCCTCCGGGCCCGCACCGGCGTCGACATGGTGTTCGTGCCCTATAAGGGCGCGGCGCCCGCGATCGCCGACGTTCTGGGTAACCAGATTCAAGTCACTGTCAGCGCCAAATCAGTGCTGCTGCCGTTGATCAGGGCCGGCAAGCTGCACGCGCTCGCGGTTTCGAGCGCAACGCGCTGGCCCGAACTACCCGATGTGCCGACGCTGCACGAAAGCCGTCTGTTCGGTTTCCCGACCGCGATCTGGTTCACCCTGATGGCGCCCGCGGCCACCCCGTCCGCCGTGATCGCCAAGCTCAACGCAGCGGTCAACACGCAGCTGCAATCGCCCGAGGCCAAAGCCGCCATCGCCAAGCTCGGCCTCGAAACGAGACCGCTCAGCCCCGAACAATTGGCCAAGGTGCTTTCTGGCGAAGCCAAGCTGTGGAAGGCCGTCGCCGACGAAGCCAAGGTGCACCTGGATTAGTCCCGGAAGCGAAAGCGCATGCGGAACGTGTACCAGGAATGATCAGACCAAGACCGATAGGCTGCCGCAAGCGCGACTGGTGTCGCACGGATGTGAATTGGCGCGGGGTCCGGGCGCCGATGGGCATGCTAAGGTATTGATTACTATCCGATTGAAGGGGTCGAACTTCGGCGCCTAATTGCAATCACCGTCGGCAAGCGATCTGCTGCTGCATCTGAAATAATTAGTCTATTGTTTTGATTGGCCAAATCGGATTTGATCTCGATGTAAATCAGAACATTAGATTGGGGAGTGCGATGGAGGGTGTGAGGTACGAGGCTCCGGAGACGCTGCAGGCCGCTGTCGCGCTGCTCGCTGATGCGACAGGCAGTGCACGCATTTTGGCAGGCGGCACCGATGTGATCGTGCAGATGGAGACTGATCTGATCGAGCCAGCGCTCTTGGTCGACATCAAGAAAATCAAAGAGATGCGGCAGATCACAATCGAGAACGGCGGATTTCGCATCGGAGCGGCGGTCCCTGGCATGGCAATCGTGAACCATGCCGCGTTCTGCAAGGCTTGGCCGGGCGTGGTCGATGGCGTGAAGCTGATCGGCTCGATCCAGATCAAGGGACGCGCCAGCATCGGAGGCAACTTGTGCAACGCCTCTCCAGCCGCCGACAGCGTGCCGGCATTGATCGCAGCAGGCGCTATCGCCAGAATCATTGGCTTGAATGGCGTGCGCGAAGTGCCGGTCGAGACTATTCCTGTCGGTCCAAGCAAAACCTCGTTGGCAAAGGGCGAGATCGTGGTGTCGTTCTTCCTGCCGCCGCGGCCCAAGCATTCGGGCGATGCATATCAGCGATTCACGCCGCGTACCGAGATGGATATTGCCGTGGTCGGCGTGGGCATCAATCTCACTTTAGACGATGGCGGAACCTGCGTGGCGGCGCGGGTCGCGCTTGGAGCTGTGGCGCCGACGGTGCTCTTGGTGAAGGACGCGGCCGATGCACTGATCGGCACGCGCCTCGATGACGCCGCGCTCGATCGCTTGGCCAAGGCCACAAGCGCGGCCTGCCAGCCGATCGACGACAAGCGCGGGACCAAGGAATACCGCATCAAGGTAGCGGGCGTGTTGGCGAAGCGCACGGCTCAAGAGGCGCTCGCACGCGCGAGGAAAAGCTGATGAGCAAGAAATATCACGTCACGACGACGGTCAACGGTGACGAATGCGAGTTCCTGTGCGAGGCGCAGCAGACACTGCTCGATATTCTGCGCGACGAATTGTTGCTCAGCGGCACCAAAGAAGGCTGCGGAACGGGCGATTGCGGTGCCTGCACCGTGATGGTCGATGGCACCATGGTGTGCTCCTGTCTGGTTCTGGCGGTCGAAACCGAAGGCAGTAGGATCGAAACCATTGAGGGTATGGCGAAAGGTGAACATTTGCATCCGCTGCAGCGAAATTTTTTGGAGCTCAACGGTCTGCAGTGCGGCATCTGTACGCCCGGCATCTTGATCGCCGCCAAGGCGCTGCTCGAGCGCAACCCCGACCCGACCGAGAGTGAGATACGCTACTGGCTTGCCGGCAATCTTTGCCGGTGCACCGGCTATGACAAGATCATCCGCTCCGTGCAGGCGGCGGCCAAGGAAATGAGAGGAGCGCGATCATGACTGCGACGATTTTGGAGAAGAGCGGGTTCAATCGCGAGAGGAAACTCAAGATCGTCGGAACCTCGCCGATTAAGCACGACGGCATAGACAAGGTGACGGGCCGCGCCAAATTCGGTGCCGACCTGTTCCTGCCCGGCATGCTAGTCGGCAAGATTCTCCGTAGCCCGCACGCACACGCAATCATCAGATCGATCGACACCTCTGCCGCCGAATGTCTCCCTGGCGTCAAGGCGGTGGTGACGCGCGCCGACTTTCCCGAGATCAAAGCGGGGACGCCCGGCGGCGACATGACCCGCAATGCTATGGCCCGCGAGAAGGCGCTTTACGACGGCCATGCCGTTGCAGCCGTCGCCGCGACAAGCGAGTTGATCGCAAAGCAGGCACTCAAGCTCATCAAGGTTGATTACGAAGTGCTGCCTCATGTGATCGATCCGGTCGAAGCAATGAAGCCCGGCGCGCCGGTCCTTCACCCGCACGTCCGCACCAAGGGCATTAAGGACGCAGATCGGCCCTCCAACGTGATCGAGCGGCTCGATCTCGCCATGGGCGACGTCGAGAAAGGTTTTGCCGAGGCGGACGTGATCGTCGAGCATGAGTACGACACAAAGCCGATGCACCAGGGCTATATCGAGCCGCAGAGCTGCGTTGCAAGCTGTACCGAGGATAGCCAGATCGAGCTGTGGTGTTGCACACAGGCGCCGTGGGTATTTCGCGACCGACTGACGGAAATTCTGAAGATCGACCAGGCCAAAATCCGCGTCACCCAGTCGGAAATGGGCGGCGGCTTTGGCGGCAAGACCGGTTTCTATGGCGAGCCGGTGGCGATCCTGCTGGCACGCAAGGCCAAGCGGCCGGTCAAAATCACACTGTCGCGCAATGAAGTGTTCCGGGCCACCGGCCCAGTTTCGGGCACGAAGTCGCGGATCAAGATGGGCGTGAAAAAGGATGGCACAATCACTGCAGCTGAGGCGGAGCTTATTTTCCAGACCGGCGCCTTCACGGGCTCGGCGTTCTCCAATGCGCCGCAGGCAATGTTCACGCGCTACAATCTCAAGAACGTCAAGACCGTATCCTATGAGGTGGTCTCAAACCGCCCCAAGGTGAATTCGTTCCGCGCGCCCTGCGTCCCGCAGGTCGTGTTTGGAGTCGAGGGCGTGGTCGACGAACTTGCCCGCAAGATCGGTATGGATCCAATCGATCTGCGACTTAAGAATGCGGCGACTGAAGGCTACAAGACGATCTATGGCGAGACCTTTGGGCCGATCGGCTTCGTAGAAACGCTGCAGGCGGCGAAGAACTGCGATCACTACAATTCGCCGGTGCCGAAAGGCCAGGGACGCGGCGTCGCAGCCGGCTTCTGGTTCAATCGCGGCGGTGAGACGACCGGCACGCTGAATATCGCCACGGATGGCTCCGTCACGCTCATCCTTGGCACTTCCGACGTTGCAGGTTCGCGTATCTCGATCAGCATGATGGCGGCCGAAGAGCTGGGCATTCCCGTCGACAAGGTGCGTGCCATCATGGCCGATACCCATTCACTCGGCTTCAACCGGGTTACGGCCGGCAGTCGCTCGACCTTCGCCAGCGGCATGGTGATTGTGGATTCGGCACGCAAGGCGATCACCGAGCTCTGCAAACGCGCCGCCCAAATCTGGGGTGTCCCTGAAGAAGGGGTGACGTTCGAAGACGGCTTTTGTCGGCCTGCGAGCTCGAATGTCGGCACATTCGAGCCTCTATCGATCGCGCAAATCGCCGCGAAGACGACACCGACTCAAGGCGCGATCGCCGGTCATTCCGAGATGAACGTCACCGGCGCTGGCCCCGGCTTCGGCCTGCATATCGTCGATGTCGAGGTCGACAAGGAAACTGGGCGGGTCGACGTCAAGCGCTACACCGTCGTTGAAGATGCTGGAAAGGCTATTCATCGACTCCAAGTCGAGGGCCAATATCAGGGCGGCGCCGTCCAGGGCATCGGTTGGGCGCTCAACGAGGAATATTATTACGGGGAAGATGGACGGATGCAGAATGCAAGCTTCCTTGATTATCGCATGCCGGTCGCCTCCGACGTGCCGATGATAGGTACCCAGATCGTCGAGGTTCCTAATCCGCGGCATCCGTATGGCTTGCGCGGCGTCGGAGAAGTACCCGTCGTGCCAACGATGGCGGCCATCGCCAACGCGATTGGCGCTGCCATTGGCATCCGGCCGCAATCGCTGCCAATGTCGCCACCGAAGCTGTTGAAGCTGATGGACGATGCGCGCGCCAAGAACGGCGGCTAGGCGCTTCCTCAATCCCGTCACTAAGCAAGATTTTTCACTCTCAATAATCGGTGGCTATGTTGCCGACCGGTGTGGCAAACGATCTCCGATCGGCGGCGGATTGTCTTCCATCTAGGACGGGGACTGAACGGGATAGCCAAACGCTGCCAGTGCTGCGTCGCACCGAAGTCTCACCGTAAAAGCGCCGCTCCGGGTCAGTTTCGACCGATTGACGACGTTCGAGGCATGTCGGCGTTCCCTCGCATCGCCACCGAATTTATCTGCGGCTATAATAAAGCGTCGAGAAGGGCGCATAACCAGACATGAGAATCTTCGCGACTCCCAAAATACGACAGCGTCTAAGGCCGAAACGGCCGTCGACTACACCCCCGCCGTGATGCCGGCGCAGGGCTACGCCGATCTGCTGCGGCAATTATCAGGATATATGGACACCGATCGCGCGACATCGACGCGGTGAAGAAGTGATCTCGCACCGGGCTATCTTGCCGACCGGCGCGCGGCGGCACGAATTGCGCGACAGGCCTGCCAGCTCTATGCGAGCCCTTATCAGCTCTCGTGCGACAGAAGGTTGTTGTTTGCCAGTCGGGATCGTATTGCCGTCCGCGCGCGCGATCACCAGTCGCGCTTGGACGGGAAGATGCATCCCTGCGGCATGCCCATACGGCCCGCTTCAGTTAAGCAACAGGATATGCCCGCACTCCGCCCAAACCTCGTCGCGGGGTACGTCGAATTGCTGCCGCGCGTCGTCGTCCCAGTAGGCGGTGATGGCGGAATTGAAGATTGGCCGCTGTCGCATGCGCGCATACCAGTTCGCAACATGCAGCCGACGGTTCTCCCAGAGGCCCGCAAGGCCAAGCATGTCGGCACGATTGATGTAGGGAATGGCAGCCGCATCGGCCAACGTGAAGGAATTACCCACGAGATAATGGGATTGCGCCAGTGCGCTATCCATGGCGCCGACAAACTCGTCGAAGCGGCGCGCTGCATCCGTTGCCTCGGGTGCCGCGAGACCATTATCCATAATCCGCTGTAATCGCTCGCGCTTGACCGGGTCGAGTGCGCGGGCCACATAGGCGTCGCGGCCATCCGGAGTCTGACGCATGAAATAACCGCGGAACGCCACCGCAGTGGTGATTGTTCCGCAGTGAACGTGCAACTCGTCGACGCGCTTGAGCCAGAGGCGTACCTGCGACCGCGCGTAGGGGTCGCGTGGCATCAACGGAATCTCTGGGAAGGTCTCGTCGAGATACTCCATGATCACCGTCGACTCGACGATCACCTTGTCATCATGCACGAGGGTTGGCACGACGGCGTTAGGATTGAGTTTGAGATAGTCCGGCCGATATTGATCGCCGCGTTGCAGCCACAGTACCTCTCCCTGCCATGGCAACGCTTTTTCAGCGATGGTCAGGCGCACCTTGATAGCGCAGACGGATGTTGTGCCATGATAGAGGTAGAGCATGGCGGTGGACCCCGGTGACTGTCGAGCGCACGCCTTGAACAGATCGCGCTGCTCGCTGAACTCTAACGAATAAAGACCGCCAATCCGAGCGGCCTTAGGAGTGTCAGTAGAGCGTCAGTGCAACGCATTACTGCCGCGAACCCATTGGCAGCAAGCCGCCGGGCGCGAGCCCTCACTGTCCGCCCTCAGGACTCTACGTCCTCAGCATCTGGGGTCGGACGCGCCAGCTCAGAGCGCGTCATTATTTCCAATTTTCGCATCGCGTACGGCCACTCGATGACCTGCCAAGAAAACTCCTGCGGCCACGCGGCAAGGATCGTGAGGCAGTACCGACAGCGGGCGTCGTCCTTTTTGAAGATGGGACGACCCTCAACGCCGAACTCGTAGGCAGCGCCGCATGCGCAGGATAAGCGTTCGCCAATCTGATAGTGGCGCCCCTCGTTCATTGGAACCTAAAGCGCTGAGGATCTCGAAAAGTTCCGCCTTTTCCCTTGGATGAACTATGGTGCACCTAGTTAGTATACATAAATATTGCAGGGCGCGACGTCATTGGCAGTTGCGCCAGAACCATCCTCGCCACGTTGGGCCAAGCCAAGCTTCACGGGTCATCCCGCCAGCCTGCGCTGTGAATAGGCGCGGAAGTTTGATTCCGCTCTCAAACCGAAAAACAACGGGCTATCTTGCCGATCAGCGTGCCGACCCGCGCCAATTAGCACGACTGGCAAGTCCCGGCCAGAAGCTGCGGACGGCGGGATAGAAATGCGCGACGCGCCCGGGGTCGACGCTGTAGTCAAGACGATCGATCCATTCAACGTCCGGGCCGAAACGGACGCCGCCGGCAAGGTCCACCACGGCATGGATGTCCATCCCCGATTTGCCGTGGACCGGATAGATCAGGCGGCGGAACGGCGGCGGTCCGCTCGCCGTGAAATAAACGCCACGTCGAAAATACGCTGGCGGAATTGTCTCGGGCGGAATGCCAGCGATCGAGCGGGCGAGCGGCGGTGCACCGTGGCCGGCGCAGTTGATGAGCTGCCGGCACGCCAACGTACTCGGCTCGGCGCCGCCGACGTCAAGTAGAAATCCGTCCGCCGTCACGCGCCCACCGGCGACCGGTGCGCGCAGCACCACAATCCCGCCAGACGCTTCGAGGTCGGCACGATAAGAGAGCATCAACGCATGACTGTCGACGATGCCGGATGACGGCGACAAGTAGGCCGCGTGGCAGTGCAGGTTCGGCTCCAGCACCCGCGCCTCCGCGGGTTCGAGCCACCGTACGTCGTCGACGCCGGCCGCAAACGCCGCTTCCATGTGGCTTCGCAGGCGCGGCACTTCCTCCGCGGTGCGCGCGACGATCAACTTGCCGACGCGGCGATGCGGCACCCCGTGCTCAGCGCAATAGGCGTACATCAGGTCACGCGCTCGCGGAAACAGCTGCGCTCGCAGCGTACCCTTGCGATAATAAAGGCCGGCGTGAATCACCTCACTGTTGCGCGATGACGTATGGGCGCCAATGCTGCGCTCCTGCTCAAGCACCATCACCTCGCGTCTGCCAAGTGCCAGCGCCCGCGCCACCGCTAAGCCCACGACACCTGCCCCCACCACCACGCATTCTACTGTTTCTGCCATAGCTCGATCTTCGCTGACGTGGCGCCGTTTGCCTATTCCCAAGGGGATCGAACCCATCTCTAACGTCGACAGGGATTTCTTCGTGCCATCGATAGCCGTGCTCCGGCGCCGTCGTTAGCGCGCTTGAGAGGCGCGACAAATGTGACGCGCTGCCGGGGCAGGTTTGTTATGATGCGTGCCAAAGAGGGAGGAAGAAATATGCAGAAACTGTTCATCCGGCGCGGCGCTGTGGTCGTTTCGTTTACTTGCGCGCTGCTTGCAGGATCGGCTTTCGCGCAGGGGACCGCACCGCCACCGGCCCAGGCGCTCGCCGAATTGCGCGCCGACGTGCAGGGCCGCGCCGATCATCAGGCCTATCCCATCGCCGGCATCAACGCTGATGACGTGCGGCAAGTGCTGGCCGGCCTCAAGAGCATGGATCCTGAGGAATGGGCCGCTGCTTGGGCCGTCATGGGCGAGCATCACGCGACGACAGCGCGCGCGGCAAGCGACGCAGCGGAGAAGAGAGAGAATTGGCACCAAGCGTGGCTCGACTTTCATTTCGGCGCGTGGCCGGCGCAGAACACGCCCGGCAAGCGCGCCGACTACAAGAAGGCGATCGAGTCATTCCGCGAATACGGCAAGTTGCTCGACCCGCCAGTCGAGACCGTGCGCATCCCGTTCGAGGGCAAGGAGATCGTGGGGTATCTCCGGCTGCCGCACGGAGTTACACGGGCGCCGGTGGTGATCAGCATCGGCGGTCTCGACGAATTCAAGGAGTATGGCGTGGAGCATGGCAGCACGGCCTTGACCGACGCGGGACTTGGCTTCCTCGGGCTCGACATGCCGGGAACGGGCGAAGCGGCGGTGCCGATGGAGGTTGGCAGCGAGCGCATGATCGACGCGGTGATCACCTATCTCGGCACGCGTACTGGGGTTGACCCACAGCGCATCGCGGTGATGGGTGCCAGCGCCGGTGGCTATTGGTCGGCGCTGGCGGGCTACACCGAGCGCCAGCGCCTCCGCGCGGTGGTCGTGCGCGGCGGGCCGATCCATGGATATTTCCAGGCCGATTGGCAGCGCAAATCCTGGGGAACCAGTGAATATCTGTTCGGTCTCAAGGAGGCGCGCATGTTCGTCTATGGCTTTAAGGAGGGCGAGGACGACGCTTTCCTCAAGAAGCTCGCGACCTTCTCGCTCGAGACGCGCGGAATTCTGAAACAGCCGTCAGCGCCGATGCTGGTGGTGAACGGCGAGAAGGACAGCCAAGTCCCGATTGCCGACCTTTATCTCCTGCTGCGCACCGGCACCCCGAAATTCGCCTGGGTCAATCCTGACGGCGGCCACACCGGGCGCTCGAAAGATTTCCCCGAGGACCGCATTACCGCGAAGGTCGTCGTGCCGTGGCTCGTCTCGATGCTGCGGCCCGCCGCGCCCTCGCGATAGGGGTGTTTGTCGACTTGATTCTACGTTGAGCAGCGATGGCCCACCTGAGCGATTAAGACGCCATCGCTCGCCGTCCAACTGCGAAGTGCGGCTACGATTTCGAACAAATCCAAATCGCTACGCGACAACGCCCGTCTTCTGAGCGCGTGAAAAGCCGCACGCCCGCAGGATCCCACCGCGCCATGATGCGGAAGTCTGACGTCTGATCTCCTGAACCCAGTCGGGTCGCTAGTTGTTGTGGCGAATGAAGCAAGGCACCGTTTGATGATGCCGGCCGCGCGTGGGCTAACAAGTGGCTTCATGGGAGACATCAACGAACAATTTATCCCCTCCATGAAATCTTATGGGGCAACTCAAATAGACGGACCCATATGCCGACCCGAAATATGCTCGAATAACGCATCCGCTGACGGTGGCCGGCGATCGGTAGCGGAACGCATGCGCGCCTATCGGCGCCGACGCAAGCGCAACCTCCGCTGTGTCCGGTTGGTCATCGGCCGGGCTGAGTTCGATGGCCTGGTTGCGAAGGGTTATCTCGCGCCTGGTGCTCGAGAAGACCTCGACGCCATCCGACTTGCGGTCGATGACCTCATTTTCGATTGGCTGCACGGCGGATACAATAATCTCAGTTACGCGTAGCGTCTCAGATCGTCATGCGGTTCATACGGAGCCATTGCTGCGTTACGCGTAACGGGCCGGTTTCGTGACGCGTCACTTAAGCCACGAATTACGGCGGTGCAGACTAAATGCCCGTATGCTCCTTGCTATCGTCGTGCGCCTTGTTGATCTGGGCTTGCTAACCGGTCGGAGCGGGCCGTCGGGTCGCCAGAGCGCAAAAATGCAGCCGAATACCGATCGCGGGTCAATTTAGATTAGTTTTGCGCATTGGGGGCGCAGTGCGACAGTGTTTAGAGGGGCCAGGTCCACTCGCATAATTCATTGCTTATTACGTTTATCCCGAGCGTTACGCATAACGCCGTTCATTTAGGCCAATCCCGACACCTATCCTTCTGGCAGCATAGTATCGGCGATTGGATGCGACACCGTTCGGCCGGCGGCCGCGCGGATGCAGGATCTCTATTCTGACGCAAACATTAGGACGTCGGCTTGGCGGGCCGAACGCTGTGGCGAAGGGAGCGAACCATCCCATGCCAGTCTCCCCTCAAGCGGATTTCGCGGACCACTTTGCACGACCATTCAACTGACGTAGCATAATTGGAAATAGTCGATATCGATCGGCCAGGGAGGGAAACATGTCGCAAGCCACCGAGCGACCCCGGGCGATTTCGGTCACGAAGTTGCATCCGGTTATTGGGGCGGAAATCCGCAGCGTCGATCTCAGCCTTCCGCTAGGCGAGGAGACGTTGCGGCAAATCAAGGACGCCTGGCACGAGCATACGGTGCTTCTGTTCCGCGATCAGGATCTTAGCGAAGACGACCAGCGCCGATTCGCTTCCCATTTCGGTCCAGTAGCAAAGCGGGTGCCGCCGAAGCCGGGTGCGAAGGGTGCAGCCGATGCGTTGGAGTGGGACGACATGATGGTCATCAGCGATCACGTCGACGCCAACGGCAAAGCGCTCGGTTCGCTCGGACACGGCGAAATGTGGTTCCACACCGACAAGTGCTACCATCGGCGGCCGCATCGCGCGACGTTCCTTTACGGCATCGAAATTCCGTCCGAGGGCGGTCACACGCAATTTTCCAGCATGTACGCGGCTTACCAAAACGTGCCGGCCGATCTGAAGCGGCGGCTCGCCGGCGCCTTGGTCATACAGGGCCAGCAATATGGCGTCGGCCGCCGCATCGACGTCGCGCTGCCGCTCGAGAGTACGCATCACTGCGGGCAGCCGATCTTCGTCACCAATCCCGGCTCCAGTCGCAAGGCGCTTTATGTCGCCAGCCAGAACTCGATGTGGATCGAAGGTATGGACCGTGATGAAAGCGAAGCGCTGTTGCGACAGCTGTTCGCGATCGCCGAAGATCCGGCGATCATCTACGAGCACGTTTGGCGGCCTGGCGATCTCGTCATGTGGGACAATCTCGCGTGCCTGCACGCGCGCACCGATTGGCCGAGCGAACAGCGCCGAACGCTGCGCCGCTGCACCGTCGAGGGTGAGCCGCTGTACTAGGAACGCGCAATCGTGGGGGACATGCCGTGAAACATCCCCGCCGGACTTTTTTGCAAATGGCGGCGGCTGCCGCAGCGCTGCCGGCGTTGCCGCGCATGGCGTGGTCGCTCGATTATCCGACACGACCAGTGCGCGTGCTTGTCGGCTTTCCAGCCGGTAGCGGGCCGGATGTGATCGCCCGCCTGGTCGGACAACGGCTGTCGGATCGACTCGGTCGGCAATTTATCATCGATAACCGGTCGGGCGCAGGCAGCAGCCTGGCGGCCCAGGATGTCGTAGCTGCACCCGCGGACGGCTACACGTTGCTGCTCGCCGCCAACGCAAATGCGGTCAACGCCAGCCTTTATCGGAACCTGCCTTTCAATTTCGTGCGCGATATCGCGGCCGTCGCCATGATCTGTAGCGCGCCGTTTCTGCTGGTGACCAATCCGGCAATGCCTGCGGAAAACCTCTCGGAGTTCATCGCTTACGCGAAAGCGAATCCGGCCCGAATCAATATGGCGTCGCCCGGTATCGGAACCACGCCTCACCTTATGTACGAGTTGTTGAGGACGATGACGGGCATAGAACTGGTTCACGTACCCTATCGGACGGGTTACATACCCGATCTTCTGAGCGGGCGGGTGCAAGTCGCATTTTCAACGATAACCCAGGCGATCGAATATGTCAGAGACGGCAGACTGCGCGCGCTGGCCGTGAGCAGCGCGACGCGGTCTGAGGTTTTGCCCGATGTGCCGGCGGTGGGAGAATCTGTGCCGGGCTATGACGCCAGCGGCTGGTTCGGCATTTGCGCACCTGCAGCCACACCGACCGTCATCATCGACAAGCTCAACAACGAGATCAACGCCATCGTCGGCGAGCCTGACACGCGAGGGCGCCTTGTCAGCTTGGGCGTTCGGCCGCTGTCGATGACGTCCGCGCAATTCGGCAAACTCATCGCCGACGATACCGAAAAATGGGCCAAGGTTATTAGGTCAGCCAATATCAAGATCGATTAGTTGAACCGATTGCAATACGGCAAATGACGGCTGAAAAACGGGCGCTCGATCGGCAGAGCGCTCACCGCCAGGCGTCGACCGAGACGGTGGCGTTGCGATAGGATCCGCCGATCATGCGCCAGGCGCCCTGCGTTTCGCCACCGACCACGACGATGTTGATGTCGTCCGGTTCGTACATGGCGACAAGCGCGTCGGGCGCGGCCTTGAGCTTCGATGCAAACGGCTCGACGCCGGCAACCGCGAGGGGATGGGTGAGCGTCTGTACCCACTGATCATCCCAGTATTCGCGCGCCGGCATCATCGCGTTCTCGGCGCACCAGGCGGCGAGCTTCTCCTTGCTGTCGAAGCCGAGGTCGACGAACAACCGCGCCACGATTGGGTCCATGACGATCAGGGGTGCCTGATTGTGGTCGATTGAGGTCAAGCAGCGGATGAACTTCTCCTTCCAGGTGGCGCGCGGACCGAAACCGGAGGCGGTGTAGCGGCCGCCGAAAAAGATGCTCACGGTCGAGTTCGTCGGCTTGTAGCCCTTCTGGACATGGAACGGCCGCCATGGGCTACGCTCTTCGGCCTCGGCGAAAGTCGCGCTGTAGTTATAGGCGTTGCCGAGCGTGCCCATGTAGGTGTCGCCTGGAACCGACCCACCCTGGCCGTTGATCGAGAGGAGCTGGTAGGCGCGGCCGATAGTGGCGTTGGCATGGTTGTAAGGTCCAAGCGCGCCGATGCCGGAACTCATGCCGATCTCGTCGCGGATCGGGCCGTTGACCACCGTGGTCATCGCCAGCGAGGTCGTGCTCGACGAGCGCGCGGTTATGCCGCTCGCGGCGTGGGCGAGAATGACCGGCAGGTATTCAGGCTTGGCGCCCGCCATCACTGCGTTGACGGCGACCTTCTCAACGGTGAGCTCCCAGAACTCGCGGTAGGCGGTCGGGCGCATGCGGCCGACCGCCTGCTCGGGCGGATGGCTGGTGCCCTTGAGCATGGCGGCGACGCGCTTCTCGGTCGGCAGGATGACGGGCAGATGATCGGTCCAACCATTATCCAGGAACAGCCGCTGGAGATCATCCTCGGTGCCGGGCTCAACCAGACGCGGCGTGCTGCGGTCGAAGGAGAGGCCCTTAAGGTCTTCTTCGTCGAGCGGCTGCGACAACCCCTCGATCACCTCCTGCATGAATGGGCGCTTGGTGGTCGGGTCAAGTCCCTCAATATAATCGCGCAACTGCTGCGGCGTCTTGTCGACGACCGGTTGCGGCACGAAGGCCTGGCGCGTGCGGGGCATGCCGTTGGCACGCGCCACCGAGCGCGCTAGCCGCGCGAACACGTCGGTGTGGACCGCGACCGAAGGCACGCCGGCATTTTCGAGCTGCATTGCCAACCCCACGACCGTGGGGCTACAGGTGCTTCAAAGTCCGACACCGAGAACCGCGGCATGGCCGTCGGCGGCGATCTTCCGGCGCATCGCCGGGTCGTCGACCCAGCTCTCGTGCGGCTTGATCATGCGGGTCTGGACGTCCGGGAGATGCTCGGCGAACCAGCGCTTGAGTTGGTCCATGAACGCTTCCGAATTGTCGAACAGGCAATCGACCAGGTAGAGCGTCTTGCCAACAAGGCTCTGCGGGCGAGCGGCGAGGCGTTTGCCGATGACACTGGGTGGGTAGCCACGAGGATCGTGGACAGTCAACCGGCTCATTTCAGTCTCCCCTCGGCAGGGCGGCGGCCTGCTCGCACTTGCTGTCGGTCCACCAGCCGCCGGTCAGGTAGAGGTCGGTGGCGAGCGCAGCGCTGCTCGTCACCGTAGAAGCTTACCCGATTTGCGCAACCCTTGACGAAATCGGGCAACTCCGAGTTCGTTGCCCCCGATGGGCGCAGGTGCACGTGCCAGCTGGCATACCGCGCGGACAGAAAAATTCAGACTATGCCTATTGCGGCTCTGATCCGCCTGGATCGAATGCCAAGTGACTTCTTTGCTTTCAACACAACTTCGAATGCCGGATTTGTGGATGTTTGCCGAGCAATTGCGCGGTGCGGGCTGTGGCCTCTTAGTTCAAATACAAGCTTGGCGCCACTGGCAAGCTCTCGCTCCAGAAACTCAGTCACAGCGGTTGCGCTTTGCCCGGTCATGCTCATTTCTTTGGCCTTCGGTCGGGGCTGACATTTCGCGGTGTTCATCGTCGTGAGGTTACCTCGGGCACAAACATTCAGTCAGGACCATCGAATAAAACCGACACACTCTAATGAAGGCTCAATTTGATGATCGGCTCAAACTCTCCAAATGGGACATGGCATGGCGACATGGGACCGCAGGCACTACAGCAGCCGCCGTATTGATCGACTATCGCGTCAATCTCATCCGAGATCGCGGCAATGATTTCGTCGTGGTCGGCACCGTCTATCGACGCCTCCATGAAATAATCGTTGGGGTGCGCCAAAGATGACCGAAACTTTTCTGGCATCATGGTGACCTCGTAACCTGCCTTGCGCAGCGCGTCTGCTGCCGCCACGGGGTCGGGATCAAGACAGCCGCCGAAGGTAATGGCACCCACAATTCTCTGCTTTTTCATCCGTTCCTCCTGCTGTGTTGGGTGTTTCAGCCTATGAAACCCAAGCCTTCTTGGACGACGCCCTCAACGGCGGAAATCTCGTCGAGCGCCCCGGCGTTGGGGGTGGTTTCGAGCAAGGTCATCTCGACCTCAAGGGGGTCGAGCCAGCCCTCCTCGATGAGCGGCCGCAGGCTCGCCGCCGCCCGACCGAGTGCGACCAGGAAGAACCAGCGGTCGTGTTGAGGATGGCTTCGACCGCCTGATCGAAGCGGATGAGGGCATTGCTCCAAGGTGCGGCCGGCATGTCGCAAGGATCGGCGCGCCGCGAGGGTCGCCATGGCGGCGCTTGCGTCCGTTGCTCCGCGAATGCGGGGAGTCCGGAATGCGGGTTGTCCGGGCGTGATGCGGGCCGTGGTGCCGGACCGATCCCGCTCGGCCGACGTGGCGGCGGCGTTCGATGGGTACCGCCGGGCCCACGTTCGGCTACGCGCGGCGCTTTCTCCGGTGAGACGATGCGTCCGCCCACTGACAAAGAGGGTTCTTCGGACCCTCTGAGTATTGCATGCGGATTTCCAGTCTCAATTGCATGCGGATTTTCAGTCTCACCGCTGCTTTGTGGTTGCGATTGCTCGGCGTTTCGGGCTGCGGTCTTGCGCCGATCGTAGGTAGCCCGACTGATACCCGCGGCCTCCCAGGGCTTGCCCTCGAGCTTGGTTCTGGGAGCAATTCCCGTAGCCCGGCGACGCCGTTCGCCACGCCGCCGGTCGGTCTCGCAACGACGCTCCTTGCGCCGTTGCTGGCGTTGGGCCGGCGTCTCGTCGACCGCCGCCATGCTGACAATGCTGCAAGCGACTTCGTCGAGTTTTAGATCCAGACAAGCGCCGGCCGTCTCTGCTTTCAGCGGTCGATAGCGGCAGCCCGACGGCTTCGACCGGATGAGACACGAGATCCGATGGATTTCGCGCATCGCCTCGTGCTCGCCGACAACAATGCCGCATTGGCGGGCAAGGTGATCGAGTGCCGGCAGATCAAACGTGGTGCCGAACGCCAACACATCGACCATGACTGTGATCCAGCCATCCTCCGGGATCGGAAGGTCGAGCCTTAAGCGACGCTTGCACAGCCTAATGACTTCGGCGCGGCGCCGCAGCATGTTCGCCCGATCGCCTGCCATCTTAGGGCGTAGCCGCGGCAGGTGCTGGCCGGCTGCTGCCGCAGCGTCTTGGCGGGCGATGTGATCTTTGACGACAGCACGGCGGGCTGCCTGGACGCTCGCGAATGCACCGAGAGATTTGTTAGGGCCGAGTCCGGCGTGACCGACGGTGACGCGCTCGCCGTAATGCGAGACCGTGCCGATCATTCGACCGCGGTAGTTGACGGCGCGGGCGGTCATGACGCATCCCCGCCGACAACAACCTGGACATGCGCTGCCAGCTTAGGGTAGCTTCTGAGCGTTCCTGAAAGAACATCATTTTGGGTTGTGGCCCCGGCCGCTGTTGGCGCAGCGACGCCGGGGCTTCCATTTTCGTGGTCAGGCGGTGGTTTGTATCGTCGCGTCGCTGTTCCGACTTTGGACCGAAAACCGACCATTCCGGTAGCGTAAAAACTCGGAACGCTCGTTGATTTGGTTAGATAAATGGCCGGCCTTGTCACGCCGAAGGTCGCGGGTTCGAGCCCCGTCGCTCCCGCCATCATCGAGTAATTTCAAAGACTTAGCGATCGTCGCGACGCCCATTTCGGGCCCCGCTTGGCGCGGGCAAAAGCGCCGCGCGGAACCCTCCGTGTCACCGCCAACAACCGAACCGGCTGCACTTGTCGCGACGCAATTCGGCGGAGCCGTGCTCGCGAGGCGGTGGCATTTGCCGCATAGTGAGGCGAAATGATCCACACCCTTCGATTGGTCCGGACGACCTGGCTGGCCGTGTGCCTGGGCGTCGCCACGGGTCTTCAGCCCTGGGGGGTGGCCTTTGCCGACGAGAGGACGCAGCCCAAGCAGCCGCAGACGGCGCCCGAAGACAAGGTGCCCCAGAGCCCGCGATCAGGCGACACACCGGCTCCCGCTCAAGCTGAGCCGCCCCGGGAGCAAGTCGCCGGCTGCGAAGGCCACAACTTCATCACGCCCGCGGATATGCTCGCCGCAATGATGGCCGATCTCGATCGCCTGAAGCTGCGTGCCAGGGGCACGCGCTATCTCACGCTCACGCACTTGGCTAATGTCTGTGTCCGAGCCGACGCTATGGAAATTTATCGGCAAGGCGCGATCAAATTGATCAACAGTCTGAGCCGCACCTCCAACGTGCAGAGGATCGAGGCGATCGATCCGGAACGCACAATTCTGCGCATCAACATCGACGACCTCGGCTGGGACGCCGCCGATTGGGATGACTTGGTCGCCGCCGATGCTTATGCGGTCCGGCCCGACAGCCCGCTCTCTGCGGCGCTGCAGAGTGCGACCGGCTCACGACTGCCTTATGTGCGCGCCGACTGGTTCGCGTTCGCGGCGGCCCGGCCGCCGCTGTACAACACACTGCTCCGGATCGGTCCCAGCGTAGAGGCATTGGCGCCGGCTCAAGGCATTGACATTGATGGCGACATCAGGCGCCACGCGGTGTTGCGCGCCGGCTTTCAGACGTCAGGCGAGAACGGCAATAACCGTATCATCGAGCGGCATACCTCGCGCAGCGGATATTTTTGGCTGTCCTACGACTTCGCCGGTCATCGTGCGCGGCAAAATATCTTCGAGTATCCGCTCGGGCCCGGCGGCAGTACCGGCTTCAATCCCGACGGTAGGGAGGCGATTTTCAGCCTGCCCAACGGCTTCCAGGGTTATTTCAGAGAGGACGCGAAAAGCGGATCCATGGACCCGGCGCACAGCGATAAGGGCACGGTGTCCGGCATATCGTGCATGGGTTGCCATCAGGGGACACGCGCGGCAAGCGACGAAGTCAGGGACAGTGTTCTTGGAGGTCGCTTGTTGCCCCAGGCCGTTCGCGACGAAGTCGACGCGCTCTATCCGCCGCGCGAACGCATGCGGCAAGCTTTCGACGATGATGCGCACCGCTTCGCCGAGGCGATGAGCCGCGCCAGCCTCGATTTCGCGGCCAGTCTCGGCGGGATCGAGCCTATCAACGCGCTGTCTGCTCGCTTCGAAAGTCCAATTGGCACGGCTCAGGCCGCCGCCGAGCTTGGCGTCACGACAGAGGCCTTTGCCGCGGCAGTCGAGACCCGTAACCGGCAGCTTGGAGCATTGGCGATCCGTCTGGGGCGGGGCGCGTGTCACGCCAGGAGTTCAGCGAGCGCTTTGCCGAATTGATCAACGTCTTGACCAATCAAACAATGATCGTGCCCGACAAGCCGAACGCGTTCCAGCTGGGCAAGCCGCACGCTGCCAATCCGCCTGCGCCAGCAGGGCCGCATCCCCACCGTTGACCGAGGCGGGGCGCCTTCTTACACGCTTTCGAGAATCTTGTCGGTCTTGGCCCGGAAATGATAGCGGGGAATCGTATCGAGATCCGTGCCGGTGATGCGGATGACCCAGGCCTTTTGCGGGTGTGCGGTCGAGTGGATGGCGCCGGACGAATAGGCCTGCGTCTGACCCGGGCCGAGCGCATATTGCTTTGCCTTCTCGAGGACGGCACTTTCTTCGCTCGCGGGATTGACCCGCCGCCACTCTGTCATTTCGGTCACGCCGCGGGCGGTGCCGTAAATCGCCCATGACGCACCGTGGCTGTGCGGCTTACCGGTTTTGCCGCCTTCCTGGACGTGAGCCAGGACATAGGCGTCCGTTTGCGGATCGTGCCAAAGCTGGCGCTTGCCGACTGGGGTATCCTCGGAGAACGTCTCGGCGACGAAGGCCGGATTCTTGAGGAGTTCAGAGAGCTTGCTGGCAATGTCGGGCAGACCGCTCTGTCCCTTGGTTTTCAACGTCGCTGAAAGGTCGCTGCAGAAATCCGTGAGGGAATATGGCATGGCCGGCGTCTCCTGCTCTTGGGCCCCAGGGGCTCGTTGCAACTGGGGCTCGTTGCAACTGGGGCTCGTTGCAACAATTTCTACGCCTTCGTCCGGGCGCGTCAATCGCCCTTTACTGATGGGCTCTACTTGCGGCTCGGTCCGACCAGCGCATTGTAGCGGTCGATGACGTCACGCGGGGTGGCGGCGGCGTGGGCGATCGACTTCAAGACCGCCGCGCCATCGATGGGACTCATGTCGATGCCGAGCTTTTCGGCATCGGCGAGCGCGGCCGGGTCCTTGCACATCTCCATGAACGCCGTTTGCAACGCCAGCGCGCGGTCGGCCGGTATGCCAGGGGGCGCCGCGAACGGCAGCGAGATGAAGAACTGCAATTCGGCGAAATCGAGCAGCGCCTGCGCGCTGGGATCCTTGGTGAGTTCGTGTCCGGTGGGGACATCGGGAAAATCTGCGAGCCTAGTCGAGCGTCCGAACTGCGCCAGCGCGCGGAACGCGTGGTGGGTCCACAGATCGCGCTGCCCCGTGCGCACTGAGCTGAAGCCGACGACCTGACCGTCGATTTCACCGCGTTGCATGGCGAGAAACATCGGTGCCGCGCCGGTGTAGCCGCTTACGATCTTGATGTTGAGGCCGAGGATTTCCTTGGCGATGGAGGCGAAGATCAGATTGCTCGAGGCCGAATTGTCGCCGCCGAGCGTGATCGATTTGCCGGGTTCCTTGAGTTCGGCGACCGATTGGATCGGGTTGGTCGCCATGATCAGCATCAGATAGGCGTCCTTTGCATAGGACGACAAGCTGCCAAGCCAGGTCAGTTTGAGCGGATCGAATTGGACGTTGGGATTGCCCTGTATGGCGATCAGCGGCACGGCCCGTTCGAGCTTGGCGATGACGGAGCCGTCGCGGGCAAAGACGTTGGCAAGGCGATTTGCCGAGGTGATGCCGCCGGCGCCCGGTTGGTTTTCGACCACGATGCTCGGGTTTCCGGGAATGAATTGGCCGAGGTGACGGGCGACGAAACGGGCCGAGATGTCATTGATGCCGCCGGGCGCGGTGCCGACCACCATGGTGATCTGGCGGCCTTTGTAGAACTGCTCGACTGATTGAGCATTTGCCGTTGTCGCGTTCGCCCCGAAAGTGATAGCGCACGCGATCGCGAGCATGCCGTATTGTTTTGCGGTTTTCATTGATCCTCCCAATTGTTGGTTTTTCCGCTTCGGGTTCAGGGCATGGCCGAAAGCAAATGGCCAAAGCCTTGACGCGGCTCGCGCACATGAAGCCGTTTCTGAATTTCCCAGATGCGCGCCGGCACCGGATGCACCACAGGTACCTGCAGGTCCTGCTCCAGCATGTCGATGATGTCGAGGGTGCGCCAGCCGGAGCCGAGCATGTAGATCGCGTCGGCACCCTTCTGCTTGAGAAAGTTCTTCTTGATGTGCGCGTAGACTTGCTCGCCGGAGAGCGTCTGGACTTGGTTGAACGGCACATCGATGCCTTCCATGCCGCGAACCTTGAAACCGGCATCCTGGAAGTATTTGGCAAAGACGGCATTGAGCTTTGCCGGGAAATATGTGGCGCCGACGATGGTCTTGGCTTTCAGGGCGTTCAATGCATTCACGTGGTTTTGCGCCACGCTCATCACGGGCACTTTGTATTTCTTTTCCCACTCCTTGACGATCTTCGCTTCACCGGCGCGGCCGAGCACCATGAACGGCGGCGCGCCGTGGGGATGAATGAGATCGCATTGCTGCTCGGCAAGTACTGCAACGAGCTTTTCATAATGCGGCATCATGGTTTCGAACTCGTCCTCCGTGCCGCGACGGATATTCAGGAAGAGTGGAATAAGGCCGATACCTTCGGGCAGCAGTCGGCAGACCTCTTCAGTCACGCCCGGCCGCATGGTCGGATTGATCATGCCGACCACGCCGCGCCAACTGGAAAACGCCATTGCGGGGACCTTTCGATGGAGAAGCGTTGTTGTGCGAATGCATAAGTGTAGCACCGAATCCGCGCCTTGAATTGCCGCGGGTGCGGATTTACCCTCGCGCTTAATAAAGCAGAACTAACGCGCGGCTGCATAGGCCGCCGCAGTGGATGAAACGGAGGGCGGCATGACGACGTGGCGATTGCTATTGGCATTGATCACCGCTGTTGCGGCGATGTCCGCACCGGCTTTGCTCGGATCGGCAAGAGCGCAAACCGGCGCGGCGCTGACTGGTCAGGTCTCCTCGGCCGAAGAGGGGATGATGGAAGGCGTCGTGGTCAGCGCCAGGAAGGACGGTTCGACGATCACCTATTCGGTCGTCAGCGACGATAAGGGACACTTCGCCTTTCCGGCCGCAAAAATCGACCCCGGTCACTACACGCTATCGGCGCGCGCGATCGGCTTCGACCTCGACGGTCCGAAGGCGATCGACGTTGCGGCCGGCGCGCCGGCCAACGCCGACATGAAATTGAAGAAAGCCAAAAATCTTAGCCATCAGCTGACCAACGCCGAATGGATGCTGAGCGTCCCCGGCACCGAAGAGCAGAAGACCAGCCTGATCAATTGCGTGAGCTGCCACACTGTCGAGCGCATCGTGAAATCGACCCACGACGCGGACGAGTTTGTGCAGGTGATGACGCGCATGGCGAACTATGCGCAGGTCAGTCAGCCGATCAAACCGCAGCCGCGCATCGAGCACTCCCGCGCCGCAAATCCTGAAAAATTCCGCAAAATGGCGGAGTGGCTCGCGTCCATCAATCTGAGCCAGGGCCCGTGGCAATACGATCTCAAGACCTTGCCGCGCGTCAAAGGCCGCGGCACCCACGTGTTGATCACGGAATACGATCTGCCGCGCAAAATCATCGAGCCGCATGACGTCGTCGTCGATGCTCAGGGCACGGTCTGGTATTCGAATTTCGGCGAAGAGTTTTTGGGCAAGCTCGATCAAAAGACCGGTCAAGCCACCGAATTGCCGCTGCCCGAATTCAAGAAGGGTTATCCGACGGGCTCGCTCGATATCGAGTTCGACAAGGCCGGGAATATCTGGCTCGGCATGATGTATCAGGCTGATGTCGCGAAATTCGATCCGAAGACGGAAAAATTTCAGTTCTATCAGGTGCCGTCACCGCGGAATTGGGATGATACCCAGCTCAACATGATCACGATGAATTTCGGCGTTGACGGCAAATTGTGGGTCAACGATGCCGGTCCATCGACGATCTTCCGGCTTGATATCGCAAGCGGCACCTTCGAAGAGTTCGATCCGCTGAAGGACCTACCCGGCGGGCACGCCGCGCACTCGATCTACGACATCGCCGCTGACTCGCAGAACAATCTGTACCTGACGGACTTCCAGCAGAACTACATTGTCAGGATCGATGCCAAGACCGGCAAGTTCACCTCGTTTCAGGTGCCGACGCCGTTCGCACGCAATCGCCGCGGCAACATGGACGAGCAGGATCGCCTGTGGTTCGCCGAGTACCGCGGCAACAAGATTGCAATGCTCGACACCAAGGAGGAGTCATTCAAGGAATGGCCGTTGCCGACGCCTCACACGCATCCCTATGACGTCGTCTGGGACAAGAATGGCGATCTGTGGACGGGCGGCATGACCACCGACCGCGTCGTCCGGCTTGATCCGAAGACCGGCAGCGCGGTCGAATATCCGCTGGCGCGCGATACCAACATGCGCCGTATGTTCGTGGACGATTCGACCACGCCGCCGACGTTCTGGGTCGGCAGCAATCACGGCGCCTCCATCGTCAAAGTAGAGCCGCTGGACTGAAATTGCGCTCGCGGGAAGCGGCGTAAAGACACTGCGCAGAACGGGCGCAGAATAGCGAACAGCGAGTGGCGCAGGCCAACACCTTCGCCATTTGCCGCGCGGCGCCACGGCCACCCTTGCGCAAGTGAAAGACGCGTCACCCCCGATAGATCGGTGCCGGTTGCGCGAAGAAGCTCCACAGAATGTGGTAGACCAGCGCGTAATTTTTCTGCTGGAAGCTCGCGTGCGAGATGCCCGGCATGACGGCAAAGTGTTTGTCGGGGTTTGGCAACTTTTCGAAAAACTTGATGAGGTCGCTGAAGCTTGCGATGCCGTCCCATTGACCGCGCATGATCAGCGTCGGTACCGAGATCTTGGCCGGATCGACCACCGGCAGATTCTCACACATGTCAACGTAGGTTCCGGTCGGCACCGAGTTGTCGAGGGCGGTCACGGCATTGGCGAACGCATCGATGACTGCTTCTTCGGCCGTGCCGGGATGATCGCGGTCGAAGATCGAGTGAATGAAGGCCTTGTCGATCGGGCGGCGGTTTTTGGCCTTGAACTCCGGCAGTTTCTTACGCCGCTCGGCTAGCGTCGGCGAGCCTTCGCCGGTCCAGACCATGGCATCGAGCGCGAGGCGGCTCACGAGATGGGGATGGCGCTCGGCGAACAATCCCGCGCGCAACGCGCCTGACGATATTCCGTAGACCAGCAGCGGGCGTTTGCCGCGTAGGTTCTGGATGTAGGTCGCTGCTGCGAAACAATCGTTAGCGCCTTGTGCAATCCGCGCGTTATTGTCGCGATCCTTGGTCGAGCGGCCATAGCCCTCCATATCGACGCACCAGCAATCGAAGCCGCGTTGCGCGAACCATTCCATCACCGAGGAATCCGGCCGCCCCGGAACGTGGAGGTCGAACGTGGGCTGCCCCGCCATGGACGAACCGTGGACGAACAGGATCGTGCCCATGCTCGCCGCGGGATCGCCGGCGCTTTTCTCGAAGAGGAAGAGCTTCACGCCGCCGTCCTTGGTCGTCCAATGCTCTTCGCCCTTGATCGAACCCGCGGCGGGCACAGTCATCTCATTCATCGTTTGCACCTAATTGATCAGCGCGATGTTGTTGGCTTTGATCACCTTAGCCCATTTCTCGACTTGAGACTGCATGAACGCCTCGTAATCAGGCTGACTCATGGTGAAGGGACGCGCGCCTTGCTTTTCCCAGGCGCTCTTAATGTCCGGGCGGCTGAGAATTCCGGTGATTGTCCGGTTCAGTAGGTCGATGATCGGCTTTGGCGTGGCCTTGGGCGCCATGAAGCCGATCCAAAGCGTCGATTGAAAGCCGGGAACGGTTTCAGCGATGGTCGGCACGCCGGGCAAAATGGGCGAGCGCGTCGTGCCGCTGGTGCCGAGCGCGCGAACCAGGCCGGCTTTGATCATCGGCGCCATGGTCGGGACTGAGTCGAATGCCATCTGAATCTGTCCGCTGACAACGTCGGTCCGCATGCCGGTCGAGCCCTTGTAGGGCACGTGCACGATGTCGATGCCGGTGAGGCTTTTCAAAAGCTCGGCCGACATATGGTAGTTCGATCCCGGTCCTGACGAGCCGAAATTGAGGGTGCCGGGCTTGGCCTTGGCCAGCGCAATGAGTTCGGACACATTCTTCGCAGGAACCGAGGGATTAACGACCAGCACCAGGTCAGTATCGATCAGAGGCGCCACAGCAACGAGGTCGCGCATCAGTTGGTAGGATTTGTGCGCATAAAGCGTTTCGTTGACGGTCTGTGTGCTCCCCGCCATCAGCAGCGTGTAGCCATCGGGGGCGGCATGAGCGACCAGATCGGTGCCGAGCGTTGTGCCGGCGCCAGGATGGTCCTCGATGACGAAAGCTTGATGAAGGGCCTTTTGCAGTTCCTCGGCAATCGCGCGCGTGTACACATCGGTCGGGCCGCCGGCGCCAAATGGTGCGATAATTTTGACCGGCCGTGATGGATAGTCATCGGCGCGGGCCGCTGATGCCGAGGCTGCCAGCGCCAGTGCCAGCACGAGCGGAGCTGCAATCCGTGATTTAGAGACAAACTTGAGGGCCATGTGCGTTTCCTTGTTGGTACGTTTCCTTGCCGGTCCGTTCAGAGCGCCGGTATCGGACGCTCGTCGGCATAGGGGTGTGACATCGTCCAAGCTTGCCTCACTCCAGCTTGACGCCAGTGATGCGAATAACTTCGCCCCAGCGCTGGTACTGCGAAGCGATAAAGGCAGCGAAGTCCTTCACTGAAGTGGGTCTCGGCTCGCCGCCGAGGTCGATGATTTGCTTCCTCACCTGCGGATCGGCCAAGCCCTCGTTCACGACAGCGTTGATCTTGGCGACGACGTCGGCCGGGGTTCCGGCAGGCGCCACGATGGCTTGCCAGGAATCAGGCGGCATCCCCGGATATCCGAGTTCGTCCATCGTCGGCACATCGGGAATTTCCGGAATGCGGTTGGGGCTGGTCACGGCAAGGGCGCGGACCTGACCTGACTTGACGTGCGGAACGATGGCGGTCGTGCCCTCGAAGGTCATGTTCATCTGACCGGCCAAGACGTCGGTCGCGGCTTGCGAGGCGGTCTTGTAGGGCACAAAAACGATATTGGCACCGGTAATGTGCTTGAACATTTCCCCGCTCATATGGGGCGGGGTCCCGATCACCGCGCCGTAATTCAGTTTTCCCGGGTTTGCTTTGGCATAAGCGACCAGTTCCCGGACGCTATGGGCCGGCACGCTTGGGTTGACCGCGATCACCAGCGGGGCTGATGAGACAAGTGCAACAGCGGTAAACTCCTTGATCGGATCGATCCCGGCGTTTTTATACAGTTGCGGGCTGATGGCCAGTGAGCCCGCGGTCGCGGCGAGCAGCGTATAGCCGTCGGGTGGAGAGGACGCCACCGCCCTGGCCGCGAGCGTACCGCCTACGCCGACGTGATTCTCGACCACGACCGTGCCGAGGTGGTTCGATAGCCAGTCCCCAATGATCCGAGCCGCCACGTCGGGCGGCCCTCCGGCCCCAAACGGCACGATGAGCTTGATCGGCTTGTCGGGGAAGGTCTCGGCGTGCGCACTAAGCGCGAAGGTCAAGGCCAGGGCTACTGCGGGCACGAGCGCTGCTCGTGCGTGAACGGCTCCCCAGAGCACCCGTGGCTGTGCCATTGCAGCTCTCCTCCCAATAAATTTATCTCGTAGACGTAGTATCGCCCGCGGCGGCGCCGTCAACGCGGCGGGTCAACACACAGGCCGCCTTGCACCTTTTTGTGCACTGCGCTAAGGGTCGCAACGTCCGCTGTTCTAGCGCGAATCCGCTGTGATTTGGGGCAAATCAGCGCGGTCCGCCTCGTAACGGAACCACGCCGCGGAGGACATCATCCCGTTCGGGGGATCGTGTCCGTGATGGCCGACCAGAAGGGCTCCCCGATGAGTGAATCGATGGGTCAATTGCTGCTCGGTTATCTTCCGCTCATTGTGTTCATCGGTGTCGCGGCCGTCATCGGGCTTGCACTCCTGATTGTGGCTTTCGTGGTCGCCTACAAGCAGCCGGACCCGGAAAAGCTCTCCGCTTATGAGTGCGGCTTCAACGCGTTCGATGACGCGCGGATGAAATTCGACGTGCGCTTCTATCTGGTCGCGATCCTGTTCATCATATTCGATCTTGAAGTCAGCTTCTTGTTCCCGTGGGCCGCGGCCTTTGGTCACCTCGGCGTGTATGGCTTCTGGTCGATGATGCTTTTCCTTGCGGTACTCACGATCGGTTTTATCTATGAGTGGAAGAAGGGAGCGCTCGAATGGGATTGAGCGAACCCATGATCGCCACACCGAGGGACGTGCTGGACCCGCGCACCGGTAAGCCGGTCGGCGCCGATGATCCATTCTTTGCCGATCTCAATAGCGAGCTTGCCGATAAGGGATTTCTCGTCGCGGCGACCGAAGACCTCATCGCCTGGGCGCGCACCGGCTCGCTGATGTGGATGACATTCGGCCTCGCGTGTTGCGCCGTCGAGATGATGCAGATGTCGATGCCGCGCTACGATGCCGAACGCTTCGGCTTCGCGCCGCGCGCTTCGCCGCGCCAGTCGGACGTGATGATCGTCGCCGGTACGCTCACCAACAAAATGGCGCCGGCGTTGCGCAAGGTCTACGACCAGATGCCGGAGCCACGCTACGTCATCTCGATGGGTTCCTGCGCCAACGGCGGCGGCTATTACCACTACTCGTACTCGGTCGTGCGCGGCTGCGACCGCATCGTACCTGTCGACATCTATGTGCCCGGCTGTCCGCCGACGGCCGAGGCGCTCCTATACGGCGTGCTTCTTCTGCAGAAGAAAATCCGCCGCACCGCGACGATTGAACGCTGATCATGGATGAGACGCTAGAGACGCTCGGCAAAACGATCGCTGATGCACTTCGCGCGTCAGTGACGGGCTTTACGGTTGCGCACCATGAGCTGACCGTCACGGCGCAGGCGCGCGACATCGTGTCGGTCATGAAGTTCCTGCGCGACGATCCGCGCTGCCAGTTCTGGAATTTCGTCGATGTAACTGCGCTCGACTGGCCGGGCCGGGAGCGGCGCTTTGAGGTTGTCTATCATCTGTTGTCGCCGAAACAGAACGTCCGCATCCGGGTCAAGGCCGAGACCGACGAAGCGACGCCGGTGCCGTCCATCATCGAAATCTTCCCCGGCGCGGAGTGGTTCGAACGCGAGACCTACGACCTTTACGGCGTTGTGTTCGCCGGTCACCCGGACATGCGGCGGATTCTGACCGACTATGGATTCGAAGGCCATCCGTTGCGCAAGGACTTCCCGCTGACCGGTTTTGTCGAGGTGCGTTACGACGACGAGCTCAAGCGAGTCGTCTACGATCCGGTGCGACTCGCGCAGGAATTCCGCAACTTCGATTTTCTGTCGCCGTGGGAGGGCACCGACTACGTATTGCCTGGCGATGAAAAGGCGGGCGGCCGCGGGCAGGGGTCGTGAGGGTCAGGCGATGAAATCGACGCTTAAGCCCGGCATCACGCACCGCTTCGCCTACACGGTGCCCGAAAACAAGACGGTGCCCTATACCTATCCCGAAGCGCCCGAAATCGCTTCGATGCCGAAGGTGTTTGCCACCGGATTTATGATTGTTTTGATGGAATGGGTGTGCACGCAACTCTTGGCGCCGCATCTCGATCCAGGCGAAGGCAGCCTCGGCGTGCACGTTGACGTCAGCCATCTGGCGGCGACGCCGCCGGGAATGACGGTCACGGTCGACGCCGAGTGCATCGCGGTAGCCGGGACGCGCGTGACTTTCAATGTGAAGGCGCACGACGGCGTCGACCTGATCGGCGAAGGCCGACATGAGCGTTTCGTCGTCATGTGGGACAAATTCAATGCTCGCGTTGCGGCCAAAACCGCAAAGATGGCGCAGGTTGCATAATGGCCGAAGCAGCACCTCGCACTTTTACGATCAATTTCGGGCCGCAGCACCCGGCGGCGCACGGCGTGCTCCGCTTGGTGCTCGACCTTGATGGCGAAATCGTCGATCGCGTCGATCCGCACATCGGGCTTCTGCATCGCGGCACGGAAAAGCTGATCGAACACAAGACTTACCTGCAGGCGATTCCCTATTTCGACCGGCTCGACTATGTCGCACCGATGAATCAGGAGCATGCGTTCTGTCTGGCAACGGAGAAGCTTCTTGGCCTGACGATCCCAAAGCGTGCGCAATTGATCCGTGTGCTGTACTGCGAGATCGGCCGCTTGCTGTCGCATTTGCTCAACGTGACCACGCAGGCGATGGACATCGGCGCACTCACCCCGCCGCTCTGGGGTTTTGAGGAGCGCGAGAAGCTGATGGTCTTTTACGAGCGCGCGTCCGGCTCGCGGATGCACGCGGCGTTCTTCCGCGTCGGCGGTGTTCACCAGGATCTGCCGCCAAAACTGATCAACGATATCGCCGCATTTTGCGATCCCTTCCTCAAAGTTTGCGACGATCTCGAAGAACTGCTTACGGAGAACCGCATATTCAAGCAACGCAACGTCGACATCGGCGTGGTTAAGCTCGAGGATGCCTGGGCACGGGGTTTTTCCGGTGTCATGGTGCGGGGCTCGGGCGCCGTGTGGGATTTGCGCAAGGCGCAGCCCTACGAGTGTTATTCGGAGCTCGAGTTCGATATTCCGGTGGGCAAAAACGGCGACAACTATGATCGCTATTGCATCCGCATGGAAGAGATGCGCCAGTCCGTGCGCATCATGAAGCAATGCATCGAAAAACTGCATGCGCCTGACGCGCAGGGGCCGGTGACGATCGATGATCACAAGATCGTTCCGCCGCGGCGCGCAGAGATGAAGCGCTCGATGGAATCGCTGATCCATCACTTCAAGCTTTACACCGAGGGCTTCAAGGTCCCGCCGGGCGAGGTCTATGCGGCGGTTGAGGCGCCGAAGGGTGAGTTCGGCGTCTATCTGGTCGCCGACGGGACCAACAAGCCCTACAAGTGCAAAATCCGCGCGCCCGGTTTCGCGCATCTGCAAGCCATGGATTTTCTATGCCGCGGCTACATGCTTGCGGACATTTCGGCGATCCTCGGCAGCCTCGACATCGTGTTCGGGGAGGTCGACCGATGAGCGTTCGCCGCCTCGCCGAAAAGCAGCCGCCAAGCTTCGCCTTTACGCCGGAAAATCTGGCTTGGGCGAAAACCCAGATCGCGAAATATCCGCAAGGCCGGCAGCAATCCGCAGTGATTCCAATTCTCTGGCGCGCCCAGGAACAATCCGGCGGCTGGCTGCCGCAAAAGGCCATCGAGGCGGTCGCCGAGTTGCTTGGTATGGCGAAAATTCGCGTGCTCGAGGTCGCGACATTTTACACGATGTTCAATCTCTCGCCGGTCGGGCGCTTCCACGTGCAGTTCTGCGGCACGACGCCATGTGTGCTGCGTGGCGCGGACGGACTCAAGAAGGTCCTGCATCGTATGATCGGCGAGGAGAACCACGTCACCAACGACGGTACGTTCTCCTGGGTCGAGGTCGAGTGCCTCGGCGCGTGCGTCAACGCGCCGATGGTTCAGATCAACGCCGACTATTACGAGGACCTGACGCCGGAATCCCTGACGCACATCCTCAACGATCTGTCTGCAGGACGAACGCCGAAACCGGGTCCGCAGATCGATCGCCAACTATCGGCGCCGGTCGGCGGCCCAGATACGCTGACCGATCCGTCGCTCTACGAAGGCAAGAAGTCATCGACACCTGATTCATCCGATCCGAGGCCCGGCTGATGCTTGCCGATAAGGACCGCATATTCAGAAATCTCTACGGCCTGCACGATTGGGGGCTCGACGGTGCGCGGGCGCGCGGCTCCTGGGACGGTACCAAGGGCATCCTGGAGAAGGGACGCGATACCATCATCAACGAGATGAAGGCGTCGGGTCAGCGCGGCCGCGGCGGCGCTGGTTTCCCGACCGGCCTCAAATGGTCGTTCATGCCGAAACAGTCGGATGGGCGGCCGAGTTATCTTGTCGTCAACGCCGACGAGTTGGAGCCTGGCACCTGTAAGGATCGCGAGGTGATGCGGAACGATCCGCATCTGCTGATCGAAGGATGTTTGATTGCCGCCTTCGCCATGGGGGCCCACGCCTGTTACATCTACGTGCGCGGAGAATTTATTCGCGAACGCGAGCGTCTCGAAGCCGCCGTGCAGCAGGCTTATGACGCCAAGCTCATCGGCAAGAACAACGTGCACGGTTTCGATTTCGACATTGTCGTGCATCACGGTGCGGGCGCCTACATCTGCGGCGAAGAAACGGCCTTGCTCGAAAGCCTGGAAGGCAAGAAGGGACAGCCACGGCTCAAGCCGCCGTTTCCGGCCAATATGGGCCTTTACGGCTGCCCGACCACCGTCAACAACGTCGAGACCATTGCGCAGGTGCCAGACATCATGCGGCGCGGCGCGGCGTGGTTCGCCGGCATCGGCCGGCAGAACAACACCGGCACCAAGCTCTTCTGCATTTCCGGTCATGTCGAGAAGCCTTGTAACGTCGAAGAGACGATGGGCATTCCGCTGCGCGAGCTCATCGAGCGGCATGCCGGCGGCGTGCGCGGCGGTTGGAATAACCTTCTTGCAGTGATCCCTGGCGGCTCATCGATGCCGCTCATCCCGGCGGGCCCCGATCAGGCCGACACGCTGCTGATGGATTTCGACGGCTGCCGCGACAAAAAGTCGGCGCTCGGCACCGCGGCGGTGATCGTGATGGATAAGACCGCCGACATCGTGCGGGCCATGGCGCGCATCTCTTATTTCTACAAGCACGAGAGTTGCGGCCAGTGCACGCCTTGTCGCGAAGGCATGGGCTGGATGTGGCGCGTGCTCAATCGCATGGCGGAGGGTCGCGCGCACAAGCGCGAGATCGATATGCTGATGGAAGTTACGACCCAGATCGAAGGCCACACCATTTGTGCCTTCGGCGACGGTGCGGCGTGGCCCGTCCAGGGCCTGCTGCGCCATTTCCGCCCGGAGATCGAGCGGCGCATCGACGAATATACGGCGAACCCGCATCCCGAGCCGGTCTCAGTGGCGGCGGAGTAAGAATGATGAGCGAAACGCGACATCTCGCCCAGCTCAATATCGGCCGTTTCCGTTATCCGACTGACGATCCGCGCATGGCGGATTTCATGAACAATCTCGATCTGGTCAATGCGATCGCCGAACGCAGTCCGGGCTTTGTATGGCGGCTGAAAGACGAGAGCGGCAACGCCACGAATTTTCGGCCGTTTCCCGATCCGCAGATGGCCGTGAATCTGACCGTGTGGGAAAGCGTCGAAGCGCTGGAGCGTTACGTTTATCAGACGGTACACAAGCGCTTCTACGGGCGGCGCGAGGAATGGTTCGATACGATGGCCGGACCGCATTTCGTGATGTGGTGGATTCCCGCAGGCCACGAGCCGACCTTGCAAGAGGCGAAGGAACGTCTCGAATATCTCGCCGGGCACGGACCGAGCGACTACGCGTTTGGCTGGGATAGTGTTTCGGCTGCGCAACTGTGGAAAACGGCGCGCTGTGCTGCGCCGGGCGGACAGGCGGCATGACCAAGCTCATCGTTGACGGCAGAGAAATCGACGTTCCGCCTGAGTACACGCTGCTCCAGGCGTGCGAGGCCGCCGGAGCGGAAATTCCGCGTTTCTGCTTTCACGAGCGGCTGTCGATCGCCGGCAATTGCCGCATGTGCCTGATCGAAGTCGCCGGCATGTCGAAGCCGCAAGCTTCCTGCGCGATGGGCGTGAAGGATTTGCCGCCGAACAAGGATAGTTCGCCGAAAGTGTTGAGCACGCGCTCGCCGATGGTGCGCAAGGCGCGCGAAGGCGTGATGGAATTTCTGCTGATCAACCACCCGCTCGATTGTCCGATCTGCGACCAGGGTGGCGAATGCGATCTTCAGGACCAGTCGATGGCCTACGGGGTCGGCGGCAGCCGCTTCCACGAGAACAAGCGCGCGGTCGAGGACAAATATCTCGGCGTGCTGGTCAAAACTTCGATGAACCGTTGCATCCAATGCACCCGCTGTGTGCGCTTTGCGACGGAGGTCGCGGGCGTCCCCGAACTCGGCGCCATCGGCCGCGGCGAGGATATGGAGATCACGACCTATCTCGAACAGGCGATGAGTTCCGAGCTGCAGGGCAACGTAGTCGACATTTGTCCGGTTGGCGCCCTGACCTCGAAGCCTTATGCGTTCGCGGCGCGTCCTTGGGAGCTCAATAAGACTGAATCGATCGACGTCATGGACGCACTTGGCTGCGCTATCCGCATCGATACGCGCGGCCGCGAAGTGATGCGCATCCTGCCGCGCACCAACGACGACATCAACGAAGAGTGGATTTCCGATAAGACCCGGCACGTGGTCGATGGCCTGCGCACGCAGCGCCTCGACCAGCCTTACGTGCGCGAGAACGGGCAGTTGCGGCCGGCGAGTTGGAACGAGGCATTTCGCGCGATCGCGGGCAAGATCGCACGCGCTAATCTAAAACGGGTGGGAGCGCTGGTCGGTGATCTCGCCGCCGTCGAGGAGATGTTCGCGCTCAAGGATTTGATGACGCGGCTCGGGGTTACGAATCTCGATTGCCGGCAGGACGGCTCGGCGCTCGATCCGAAATGGGGGAGGGCGACCTACCTGTTCAACGCCACGATCGCGGGAATCGATACGGCCGATGCGCTTCTCATCGTCGGCGCGAACCCGCGCAAGGAGGCGGCCATCCTCAATGCAAGGATCCGCAAACGCTGGCGAGCTGGGAACTTCCCGATCGGCCTGATCGGTCCCAGGGCCGATCTCACCTACACCTATGACTACCTCGGTGCCGGCTGCGATACCCTTGCTGACATCAGCCGGCACAGTTTTGCCGACGCCATGCGCAAAGCGGCACATCCGCTGTTGATCGTCGGCTCGGAAGCTTTCGCCCGCGGAGATGGCGCGGCAGTTGCTTCGCTGGTGGCGAAAGCTGCGGGTGATCTTGGCGTTATCAAGGATGGCTGGAACGGCTATTGCGTGCTGCATAGTGCAGCTTCGCGGGTCGGCGCGCTCGATCTCGGTTTCGTGCCGGGCGAGGGTGGCCTGAACACCAGGCAAATGACCGCGTTCGGGACGCTCGATGTTCTCTTTCTTCTCGGCGCGGACGAGGTCGATATCCCGTCGGGTACTTTCGTCATTTACATCGGGACGCATGGTGACCGCGGCGCCCTCCGCGCCGACGTCGTGCTGCCGGGCGCGGCATATCCAGAGAAATCCGCGATCTACGTCAATACCGAGGGCCGGGTTCAGATGGCGACGCGCGCGTCATTCCCGCCCGGCGACGCGCGCGAGGATTGGGCAATTTTCCGCGCGCTTTCGGATGTGCTGGGGAAAAAGCTTCCTTACAACTCGCTGGCCGCATTGCGCCAGTCGTTATTCAAGGCCTATCCGCATTTCCAGCGCATCGGTCAGATCGCGCCGGGCGACGCTGCCGATCTGCCAAAGCTTGCCGCTATCGGCGGCACTGCGGACAAAACGGCGCTGCAATCGAGCGTTGACGATTTCTATTTTACCAATCCGATCGCGCGCTGTTCCGCTGTGATGGCGGAATGTTCGGCGCTCGCCGAAGGGCGCGCGACCATGACGGCGGCACAATAGAGGACCCAAACGGATGGCCGCTTTCTGGTCCGACTATATTTGGCCTTTGGTGATCATGGTGGCGGAAAGCTTGCTTCTGCTCATCGTCTTGCTCATTGCGGTCGCCTACATCCTGCTCGCCGACCGCAAGATTTGGGCCGCCGTTCAGATCAGGCGCGGCCCGAACGTGGTCGGACCCTGGGGGCTACTGCAGTCGTTCGCCGATCTCATCAAATTCGTGCTCAAGGAGCCGGTCATTCCCGCCGGTGCCAACAAGGGCGTGTTTCTGCTCGCGCCGCTTGTGACTTGCGTCCTGGCGCTCGCCGCCTGGGCCGTCATTCCGGTCGATGCCGGCTGGGTCATCTCCAACATCAATGTCGGCATTCTTTACATCTTCGCAATCTCGTCGCTCGGCGTGTACGGCGTGATCATGGCCGGCTGGGCATCGAACTCGAAATATCCGTTCCTTGCCGCACTGCGTTCCGCCGCGCAGATGGTGTCGTATGAAGTTTCGATCGGCTTCGTCATCATCACCGTGCTGCTTTGCGTCGGCTCGCTCAACCTCACGGCCATCGTCGAGGCGCAGAATACCAAGTGGGGGCTGATCGGTTGGTACTGGCTGCCGCTGTTTCCCATGATGATAGTCTTCTTCGTCTCCGCGCTCGCGGAAACGAACCGACCGCCGTTCGACCTGGTCGAGGCTGAATTGGAACTCGTCGCCGGCTTCATGGTGGAGTATGGCTCGACGCCCTACATGATGTTTATGCTGGGCGAGTACGTGGCGATCACGACCATGTGCGCCATGCTCACGATCCTGTTCCTCGGCGGCTGGCTGCCGCCGTTCCCGGTGCCGCCGTTCACCTGGATCCCGGGCGTGATCTGGTTCGTGCTCAAAGCGTTTTTCGTGTTCTTCATGTTCGCCATGGTGAAGGCGTTCGTCCCGCGCTATCGGTACGACCAATTGATGCGGCTAGGCTGGAAGGTGTTCCTGCCGATCTCACTGGCCATGGTCGCGATCGTCG
Source organism: uncultured Alphaproteobacteria bacterium (assembly GCA_963759705.1). GTDB lineage: Bacteria > Pseudomonadota > Alphaproteobacteria > Rhizobiales > Xanthobacteraceae > BOG-931. The sequence continues at coordinate 570,144 of CAVXAK010000013.1, read as the reverse complement.
CCGGCGTCCTGCAGATTACCGGGTGGGCGCCGAAATGAACGGAGCACGGCATGGAGTTGTCACTGCCGGCTTGGATCGGTGGCCTTGTCGGAACGATCGTTGCGGTCGCGGTCTACGTACCGGCGATCCGCATGATCGAGCGGAGGCTGCGGGCGCAAAGCGGGCCCAAGACGCTGGAGCAGCGCGCCGAGTTCGAGGACAAGCTTTCGGTGGTGCGAAGATTGATACTCGCTGTCGACGTCGCCATCCTCGCCAGCTTGGGCTATTGGATCGGCCATGTGTTCGGCGCGAGCCATCCACAGTTCTAGGCGGCACAAGAGGTTGATATGAAGCTCGATCAAGCCGCTCGTTCGCTGTTTCTCAAGGAATTCGCTCAGGCATTCCTTTTGTCGATGCGTTATTTCTTCAAGCCGAAGGCGACCATCAACTATCCGTTCGAGAAGAATCCGCTGTCGCCGCGCTTTCGCGGCGAGCATGCGCTGCGGCGCTATCCGAACGGCGAAGAGCGCTGCATCGCCTGCAAGCTGTGCGAGGCCATCTGTCCGGCGCAGGCGATCACCATCGAAGCGGGGCCGCGCCGCAACGACGGCACGCGTCGCACCACCCGCTACGACATCGATATGGTGAAATGCATCTATTGTGGACTGTGCCAGGAGGCCTGTCCGGTGGATGCCATCGTCGAGGGCCCGAACTTCGAATTCGCCACCGAGACGCGCGAGGAGCTTTACTACGACAAGGAACGGCTGTTGGCGAATGGTGATCGCTGGGAGCGCGAAATTGCAAAGAACATCGCGCTCGACGCGCCTTATCGCTGAGACGCGCCGCCAATGATCATCAACGCGATTTTCTTCTACCTCTTTGCCGGCATCTGCGTGGCTTCCGCTGTGATGGTTGTCACCGCGCGCAACCCCGTGCATTCAGTGCTCTTTCTCATTCTGGCCTTCGTCAATGCCGCTGGCCTGTTTGTCCTGTTGGGCGCCGAGTTCCTGGCGATGATCCTGATCGTCGTCTATGTCGGCGCGGTTGCCGTGCTGTTTCTGTTTGTCGTGATGATGCTCGATGTCGATTTCGCCGAGTTGCGTCAGGGCTTCCTCAATTATCTGCCGGTCGGTGGCCTGATAGGCGCTGTCCTTTTGGCCGAATTGCTGGTCGTCGTCGGCGCCTGGGCGATCGGGCCAGATGTGCACAGCGCCATCACTTCGCCGATTCCCAACGCGGGCAACGTCAACAACACACAAGCGATCGGGCTCGTGCTCTACACGCGCTACGTTTACTTCTTCCAGGCGGCCGGACTCATTCTCCTTGTCGCCATGGTCGGCGCGATCGTGTTGACGCTGCAGCATAAGCCGGGGGTAAAGCGGCAGAACATCGCCGAGCAGGTCGCGCGTCGCAGGTCAACCGCCATCGAGGTCGTCAAGGTCAAGTCGGGGCAAGGATTATCATGAAGCGGGCGCTGTCATGACGATTGGGCTCGGTCATTATCTGTCCGTGGCGGCGATCCTGTTCACGCTGGGTATTTTCGGAATCTTCCTCAATCGGAAGAACGTCATCGTCATCCTGATGTCGATCGAGCTAATCCTGCTGTCGGTCAATATCAACCTCGTCGCGTTCTCGACGTTTCTTGGCGACATCGTCGGCCAGATTTACGCGCTGATTGTGCTCACGGTGGCGGCAGCGGAAGCCGCGATCGGTCTTGCCATTCTGGTCGCCTATTTCCGCAACCGCGGCTCCATCGCCGTGGAAGACATCAATTTGATGAAGGGCTAGCGCATGATCCCGAAAGATGGATGCCGATTTTCGGAAACAAACATGCGCCGGGTGAGAATATCGAGCGGGCGCGTAACTCAACCAGGACGGAGCGGGCTTTAAGATGTACGAAGCCATCGTCGTCCTGCCGCTCATTGGCGCTATCATCGCCGGCGTTATCGCGCTTGTCGGCGCGCGCAATCGCTATCCCGGCGAAAACCCGGCGCCGCCCCACGATGATCATGCTGCTCCGCTCGTTTCAGAGGCTCATGCGCGCGCGGCGCCGTCGCCGCACAATTCGCACGCCGTCGCAGCCGACTCGCACAGTGAGGAACATGAAGCCACGCCATCAGCCGCGGGTTCTCAGCTTGCGGAGTTGATCACCACGACGCTCCTCGTGATTTCCTGTGTCCTGTCATGGTTCGCGTTTGTCGACGTCGGCCTGAACGGCCACGATGCGCACGTTACGCTCTTTACGTTTATCACGTCCGGCGATCTGCATACCGAATGGGCGCTGCGCATTGATCCGTTGACAGCAGTGATGCTCGTCGTGGTGACGACGGTTTCGTCGCTCGTCCACCTCTATTCGATCGGCTACATGGCGGAAGACCCCTATAAGCCGCGGTTCTTCTCCTATCTATCGTTTTTCACGTTCGCCATGCTGATGCTGGTGACGGCCGACAATCTTGTGCAGATGTTCTTCGGCTGGGAAGGTGTCGGGCTCGCGAGCTATCTGCTGATTGGGTTTTGGTATCACAAGCCCGAAGCGAACGCCGCGGCGATCAAGGCCTTCATCGTCAACCGCGTCGGCGATTTCGGCTTTTCTCTCGGCATTTTCACGGTTTTCGTGCTCACCGGCGCGCTCGATTTCGATACCGTCTTCGCGCAGGCGCCGGGGCTGGTCGGGAAATCGTTTCACTTTCTCAGCTTCGACGTCGACGCGCTCACGCTTGCCTGCTTGCTGCTGTTCATGGGTGCCATGGGCAAGTCGGCCCAATTCCTCCTCCACACTTGGCTGCCCGACGCGATGGAGGGACCGACCCCGGTCTCGGCGCTGATCCACGCCGCCACCATGGTGACCGCCGGCGTCTTCATGGTGGCGCGGCTGTCGCCGCTGTTCGAACTGGCGCCGGATGCCAAGGCATTTGTCGTCTTCATCGGCGCGACGACGGCGATGTTCGCCGCCACGATCGGTCTCGTACAGAATGATATCAAACGGATTATTGCGTATTCGACGTGCTCACAGCTCGGCTACATGTTCGTCGCCATGGGCTCCGGCGCCTATTCAATCGGTATGTTCCATCTGTTCACGCACGCTTTTTTCAAGGCGCTGCTGTTTCTTGGTTCGGGCTCTGTGATTCTGGCCATGCATCACGAGCAGGACATCCGCCATATGGGTGGCCTATGGCGCAAAATCCCGTTCACCTACGCGATGATGCTGATCGGCACATTGGCGCTGACCGGATTTCCCTTCACCGCAGGCTACTTTTCCAAAGACGCGATCATCGAGGCCGATGAAGTGGCCAAGGGGGCCATGTCGAGTTACGGTTTCATCATGACAGTCGCCGCGGCGGCGCTCACCTCATTCTATTCCTGGCGGCTGATCTTCAAGACTTTTCACGGTGAGCCGCACGATCGGCACCACTACGAGGCGGCGCACGAGAGCCCCAAGGTGATGCTCATCCCGCTGGCGGTCTTGGCACTAGGATCCCTCGCCGCCGGTTGGCCGCTCCTTGGCTTGTTTACTGGCGAGGGCGCGCTCGGGTTTTTCCGCGAGTCGCTGAAATATGCCCCGGGCAACACGGTGCTCGAAGACATGGAGCACCTGCCGCTCGAAATCGCGCTGGCGCCGACGGTGATGATGATCATCGGGTTTTTGGTCGCCTACCAGTTTTACATTCGACGTCCGGATCTGCCGGTGGCGCTCGCGCGCGATCAGGCCGTGCTGTACCGCTTCCTGCTCAACAAATGGTACTTCGACGAGATCTACGATTTTCTGTTCGTTCGTCCCGCCATGTGGCTCGGCCGGCTGCTCTGGAAGGGCGGCGACGGCTACGTGATCGACGGCTTTGGGCCTGACGGCGTTTCGGCGCGCGTGCTCGACGTCACCCGCAACGTCGTTCGTCTGCAGACCGGCTATCTGTACCATTATGCCTTCGCCATGCTGATCGGTGTCGCGGCGCTCATCACCTGGTTCATGTTTTCGGGAGCGCACGGATGAGCTGGCCGATCCTCTCCGTCATCACGTTCCTGCCGCTTGCCGGCGCGCTTTTATTGTGTCCCTGCCGGACGACGAAGCGGGTGCGCGGAACGCTCGCTGGGTCGCGCTGTGGACGACGCTCGTCACATTTGCAGTTTCGCTGCTGCTGCTGTGGCGCTTTGACCCGAGCTCGCCCGAATTCCAATTTCTGGAAAAGCGGCCTTGGCTCGGCGGCACCATCAACTACTCGATGGGTGTCGATGGTATTTCATTGCCCTTCGTGATCCTCACCACTGGGCTCATGCCGGTCTGATCATCGCGAGCTGGACCCCGATCCAGCGCCGCGTCCGCGAGTACATGATCGCCTTCCTGGTCCTCGAGACGCTGATGGTCGGCACCTTCTGCGCGCTCGACTTGGTGCTGTTCTACCTGTTCTTCGAGGGCGGCCTGATCCCGATGTTCCTGATCATCGGCGTCTGGGGCGGCCCGCGTCGGGTCTACGCCAGCTTCAAGTTCTTTCTCTATACGCTGCTCGGCTCCGTGCTGATGTTGCTTGCCATCATGGCGATGTATTGGGAGGCCGGTACGACCGACATCCCGACGCTGCTGCATCACGCGTTCCCGCGCGCTCTGCAAACCTGGGCGTGGTTTGCATTCCTTGCGTCATTCGCCGTCAAAATGCCCATGTGGCCGGTTCACACGTGGCTGCCTGACGCCCACGTCGAAGCGCCGACGGCGGGCTCGGTGATCCTCGCCGCGATCCTGCTGAAGCTCGGCGGCTATGGCTTTCTGCGTTTTTCGCTGCCGATGTTTCCGGACGCGTCGCAAGCGCTGGCACCGCTAGTTTATGCGATGTCGGTCATCGCGATCATCTACACATCGCTCGTGGCGCTGATGCAGGAGGATGTGAAAAAGCTCATCGCGTATTCCTCGGTGGCGCATATGGGCTTTGTGACCATGGGTATTTTTGCGGTCACGGCCCAGGGGGTCGCCGGCGGTATTTTCCAGATGATCTCGCACGGCATCGTCTCGGCTGCTTTGTTTCTGTGCGTCGGCGTCGTCTACGACCGCATGCACACGCGCGAAATCGCGGCCTATGGCGGATTGGTCAACCGCATGCCGATTTATGCCTTCGCGTTTCTGGTCTTCACGCTGGCCAATGTCGGCCTTCCGGGAACGTCGGGTTTCGTCGGCGAGTTCCTGACGCTGATCGGCACCTTCCGGATCAACACCTGGGTCGCGACGCTCGCCACGATCGGAACCATTCTGTCGGCCGCGTACGCGCTCTGGCTTTACCGGAAGGTGATTTTCGGCAGGCTGGAAAAACCCAGTCTTTTCAACATCAAGGACATTGGCTGGCGCGAAATGGTGGTGTTGGCGCCGCTGGTCATCCTGACTATCGTGTTCGGCGTCTATCCGAAGCCGGTGCTCGACGTCTCCGCCGCTTCGGTGACGCAATTGATCGACAATTACCAGCACGCGCTTTCACCCGTTAAAGCTGCGCAAGCGAGGTGAGGGGATGAACGCTGCCCAGAACGCTTCGTCTTTTATTGCGCTCCTGCCGGAGATTGTGCTCGCTCTCGGCGCCATGGCGCTCTTGATGCTGGGCGCATACCGCGACGCGCGCGTGGTGCGCATTATCGACGGCGGCGCGATTGCGCTTCTCGTCGCCGCCGGCGTGATCGTGCTGTTATTGCCGGCCGGCAAGCTGGTCAGCTTCAATGGCAGTTTCGTCGTCGACGGTTTTGCGCGCTTCCTGAAAATTCTCGCGCTGATCGGTTCGGCAACAGCGATTGCGATGTCGCTGGATTACGCCAAGCAGGAGCACCAGCAGCGATTCGAATATTCCGTTCTGATCGTGCTGTCGACGCTCGGCATGCTGATGCTGATATCGGCCGCCGATCTCATCGCGCTTTATCTCGGCCTCGAATTGATGAGCCTGCCACTCTACGTGGTGGCCGCAAGCCATCGCAATTCGCTGCGCTCGACCGAAGCGGGTCTCAAATATTTCGTACTCGGCGCGCTGTCGTCGGGGATGCTGCTGTATGGGGCGTCGCTGGTTTACGGGTTCACCGGCACGGTGACCTTTTCCGGTATCGCCCAGGCGGCCCCGCAAGGCGGCATCGGGCTGATTTTCGGCCTTGTTTTCTTGTTTGCCGGGTTTTGCTTCAAGGTCTCGGCGGTGCCGTTCCATATGTGGACACCGGACGTCTATGAGGGTGCGCCGACCCCCGTCACGGCCTTTTTTGCCGCCGCTCCGAAGGTCGCGGGCATTGCGATGTTCGTGCGTGCCGCCGTCGTCGCATTTCCCGGCATCACCGCGCAGTGGCAGCAGATCGTCGTGTTTGTCGCCATTGCCTCGATGCTGCTCGGCGCTTTCGCCGCCATTGGCCAGCGCAACATCAAACGGCTGATGGCGTATTCGTCGATCGGCCACATGGGTTTTGCGCTCATCGGGCTCGCTGCCGGAACGTCCGAGGGCGTGCAGGGTGTGCTCATCTACATGGCGATCTATGTCAGCATGACGCTCGGCGTTTTCGCCGTGATCCTGTCGATGCGGCGCAGCAAGGGCATGGTCGAATTGATCGACGATCTCTCGGGTCTTGCTCGGACGCACCCCGGCATGGCGTTCTTCCTCGCCATGCTGCTGTTTTCGATGGCCGGCATCCCGCCTCTGGCCGGCTTCTTTGCCAAGTTTTACGTGTTTCTTGCCGCAATCAAAGCCGGGCTCTATGTGCTCGCCGTGATCGGCGTGCTCGCCAGCGTGGTCGGCGCCTATTACTACCTGGCGATCATCAAGGTGATGTATTTCGATGAACCGGTCGAAGGTTTCAACGCCATGCCGGATGAACTTAAGATCGTGATGGCTGTTTGCGCTCTGTTTAACATCCTGTTCTTTCTCTATCCGGGGCCGCTGGTCGGAGCGGCAAGCGCGGCGGCCCATTCGTTGTTTTGATGCAGCTTGACCCCTCGGCGGCTGCCGCGGGCGTTCGCCTGCTGTCATATGAAACGCTGGCGTCGACGAACGCTGAGGCGTTGGCGCTGGCGCGGCGCGGCGAGCAAGGTCCAGTTTGGATCATGGCAAGCCGTCAAACTGCGGGTCGCGGCCGGCGCGGGAATGAATGGATTTCGGAGCCTGGCAATCTGTACGCAACGCTTCTGCTATGCGATCCGGCACCGGCCGAACGGGCGCCGGAACTGTCGTTCGTTGCGGCGCTCGCCGTCCATGACGCGATCGTAGCCTGCGGCGGAGGCTTGCGCGCAAAGCTTGCGTTTAAGTGGCCAAATGACGTTCTCTGCGCCGGCGCCAAGCTCGGCGGTATTCTTATCGAAAGCGAAAGTGTTGGTGCTCGATTGGTTATGGCAATTGGTATCGGCGTGAATTGCAAACACCATCCATCGCAAACCTCCTATCCGGCGACCGATCTCGCGGCAGCCGGTACCGAAATCTCGGCCGAGGATCTATTTTGCGCGCTTTCCGCCGCGATGGTACAGCGCCTGTCGCAGTGGCGCAGCGGTGGCGGCTTTTCTGAAATTCGTTCGGATTGGCTTGATCGCGCCATCGGAATTGGCGCTGGGATGAAGGTACGGCTGCCTGGGCGCGAGCTCTTTGGACGCTGCGAGGCCCTCGACGAGCACGGCCGACTGCTGTTGCGGCTCGCTGACGGGACTTTGGAGACGATTGCGGCGGGCGATGTATTTCCGGTCACATCCAGCGGGCAGCCGGGCGCTGTCCAAAGCGGAAGCGTCGACTGATGGCCCACGACGAACTGGTGTTCGCGCCGCTTGGCGGCATTGGCGAGATCGGGATGAATCTCTCGATCTACGGTTTTGGCGATGAGCGCCGGCGGCAATGGCTGATTGTCGATTGTGGCGTTTCCTTCGCCTCCGAAGAGCATCTGCCCGGTGTCGATCTGATTCTGCCGGACATCCGCTTTCTCGTCGAAGAACGAAAAAACATCGTCGGTCTGGTCCTCACGCACGGTCACGAGGATCATCTTGGCGCTCTGATCGATCTGTGGCCGCGTCTCAACGTACCGCTCTATGCCACGCCGTTTACCGCCGCCTTGTTCGAAGCCAAGCGCCTTTCCGAACCCGGCGCGCCGCAAATTCCGGTGAAAGTAGTCCCGCTTGGCGGCAAGCTGACGCTTGGGCCATTTGGCATCGAGTTCATCACTGTCGCCCACTCCATTCCAGAATCCAATGCGCTGGCGATCCGCACGCCCGCGGGCGTCGTGCTGCACACCGGCGATTGGAAGATCGATCTGACGCCGCTGGTCGGTGCGCCGACCGATAGCGCGAGGCTTACGTCGCTCGGCGACGAAGGCGTTCTGGCGCTCATCGGCGATTCCACCAACGCCGTTCGCGACGGCCGTTCGCCGTCCGAATCGGATGTCGCGAAAACACTGGCCGAGTTGATCCGGTCCGCGCGCGGCCGTGTCGCAGTGACGACCTTTGCCTCGCACGTCGGGCGGATACGTGCGGTCGCCGACGCTGCGCGCGCTGCGGATCGCGAGGTCGTTCTGGTCGGCCGCGCGATGGAGCGCGTCACGCAAGTCGCGCGCGAGACCGGCTATCTCGACGGCGTGCAGGATTTCCGTTCCGCGGAAAGCTACGGTTACCTTCCGCCCGATAAGGTCTTGGCGCTGTGTACAGGCAGCCAAGGCGAGCCACGCGCGGCGCTGTCGCGCATCGCCGAGGACGAACACCCCGAGGTCACGCTCGCCAAAGGCGATCGCGTCATTTTTTCCTCGCGCGCGATCCCGGGCAACGAGAAGGCCGTGGCCCGGGTCATCAACGGTCTGGTCACCCAGGGCGTTGAAGTCATCACGGACCGCACGCACCTCGTTCATGTGTCCGGACACCCCCGTCGCGCCGAACTCCTCGACATGATCGGCTGGGTCAGGCCAAAAATTCTCATTCCGGCGCACGGCGAAGCGCTCCACCTCGCCGAACACGCTGGACTAGCCCGCGGAGCCGGCGTGCCGCACGTCCTGATTTGCCGCAACGGAGACTTGGTCCGACTTGCCGCGGATGGACCGGCCATTATCGATGAGGTGCCATCCGGCCGCCTCTACAAGGATGGTTCGCTTCTGGTGAATGCCGAAGCGCGAACAGTCGCCGCGCGGCGCCGTTTAAGCTTTGCCGGCATCGTCAGCGTTGCACTGGCGCTGAGCGAGAAGGGAATTCTCGTCGTCGATCCCGAGGTTGAACTGGTGGGCATCCCCGAGACCGACGCCGGCGGTCTTTCGATGACCGATATCGCCCTCGATGCGGTCGAGGAGGCGTTCGAATCGTTGCCGAAGCCCCGCCGGCGCGATCCCGACGCCGTCGCCGAGGCAGTGCGGCGCGCTGTGCGTTCTGCCATCGGGAGCCGCTGGAACAAGCGGCCGATTTGCCATGTCCATGTCCTGACAGTGTAGGCGATCAATCACCTTGGTCACGCAGGCGGAGAAGGTCCGTTGCGAGATCGCTGAGCGAGGGTTGCGGCAGTGATACAAACGGCAATGGGCGGGTGACCTCGATCGCCGCGAGCCCGAGCCGAGCCGTCAGTAATCCGTTGAGCATGCCCTCGCCCAGTCGCGTCGAAAGCTTGGCGACGACGCCATGACCGAGCACCTGCTGCACGAGACTGTCGCCCACAGCAAGTCCGCCGGTGACCGTCAGGTGCGCCACACAAAGCCGCATCAGGCGGATAAGGGCGAGCGTCCCAGGCCGCCCGCCATAAAGATAAGCGAGACGTCGCATCAAACCCACCGCCGTCACGAGGACAAACAGCACGTCGACGACGGCCCGCGGGCTGACCGCGGTCACGATGGCAACTCGTTTGGCAGCCGCGCCGATGAGGCGCTTTGCTTCCAGATCGAGGGGCGCCATCAAGTTTCGTTCGGCAAGGCGCACAAAGTCGGCGCCGTCGATGATGTCATCGATATGCGTGGCGAGTACTTTTCGCGCGCGCGCAAGGGGCGGCGAGTTGCGGGTCAGGTGCAGCAACTCGCGGACGACCGCGATCCCATCCGCACGCTGATCGCTGACGATGATCGCCGTTGCCCGGTCGCGCAAATGCTCAATCGTGGAGAGGCGCAGCAGACTGCGAATTTCCCGCGTGACGATAGCGAGGAGCGCCAGTGCGGCGATCGCAGCGAGCGAGAGTCCGGTCCACCCGAGTATGTCACTGCGCGCGAAGAGAACCTCGACGAACTGTGTGATGGCAACGGCGAGACCCAAAGCGGCAAGGCCACCGACGGCCGACCAAAACAAACTGGCCCAGCGAAAGCGCGCTCTCGGCCGCGCGACCGCCGCTACGATCGGCGTCATCAAATCCGTGGCGGAAGGCTGCAGCGCAACGTCAAAGGCCTCGGCCCTCGGCTTCGGCTTTTCCTCGATGACGACGGTGTCCGGATCGTCGAGCGCAAACGCCGCCGGGCGGCGAGATCGGGTGCTCATTGCAGGCGGTCTCCAATGAGAAATTGAAGCGCCCGGTCGAGGCGAATCTGCGGCAACGACGGTTCGCCGTTGCCGTCGCTGTGCAATTCCGGCGGCAGCAAGCGCAGAAATCGAAAGTCCGCGTCCTGCGCCGAGGTCTTGGTCAGACCGCGAAAGGCCGCGGCATCGTTCAACAGCGCTTCCGGGTTGTCCGGCAGATCGCCGGGAAACATTGCAACCTCCGTCATGCCGTCGAACGTCTTTTTCCCCATCATCTCGCCGCAGACCGGGACACCGACGATCGCCGGGAGCAGGGTGCCACCCTTGCTGATCGTCACCTCGCGGGTCGCGCGCACCGCGGCCAGCGCAATGACGTCGACGTCGGATCCGACAAAGCGTGCCCGTGCGGCCGCGCGCTCGACAATCCGGCGAAGGAGAGCTTCCAGTTTTTCATGGCTCGAACTGTGCAGACGGTCCGCCTTGGCCGCGGCAAACAGGATGCGGTCGATGCGTGGACTGAACAGCGCGCTGAATAGGCTTTTGCGACCGAGCCGAAAGCAAGCAAGAATCGAGGCGAGCGCGTCATCGAGATCGTGCAGCGCTTCGGGGCCGGCATTTACCGCGGAGAGCACGTCGACCAAGACGATCTGCCGGTCGAGCCTAGAGAAATGGTCGCGAAAGAACGGCTGTACGAATGCCGATTTGTAGGATTCGTAGCGCCGCTGCATCATCGCCCACAGCGAATTGTTCGGCGGCGAAGAGCCTTCCGGCAAATCAAGCGGCGCGAACGTTAACGCCGGCGAGCCTGCGAGATCACCCGGCATCAGGAACCGGCCTGGCGGCAACATGCTCATCGCATATCGCTGGTCGCGGCAGGATTTGAGATAGTCGGTGAACAATGCGGCGGCGCTTAACGCGGCCTGTTCGTCCTGTGGTCCTTCGGGATTGAGTGTTTTCAGGAGGCTGTGCCACTTTGCGGCGAGCGCGGCCCGTGGCTGCTGGCGCGACAGGGTGAGGCTCTCGACCGACCATTGTTCGTAGGTTTGGGTCAGAAGCGGCAGGTCGAGAAGCCATTCGCCAGGATAGTCGATAATGTCGAGCGTAAGCGTGCGCATCGCTCCGCGCTGGGATTGGTATTCGATGATGAGACGCAGTTCGCTGATCTGCCGGGTCGATTCCGGCCAGCGCCGTTCGACGACCAGCGCGCGTACGTGGCTCTCGTAGTCGAAGCGAGGAACCGCATCGTCCGGCTGCGGGGCAAGGTGGGCTTCGGAGACGCGCCCGCTCGCCAGTGCCTCGAAAACTGGAAACCGGCCGCCGCGGACCAGCCCATGGATGAGAGCGGTAATGAAGATTGTCTTCCCGGCGCCCGACATTCCGGTCACACCAAGCCGCACCGTCGGATTGATAAGGTGACTGCCGAACTCGAGCAGCGCTCGGGCGCTGATCCGAGTCTGTTCGATCATCTGCTCGAACGATGTGGGCATACGTGACGCAATGGCCTTTGTCTGCTCGGCACCAAATCAAAGTCCACATCCGGCAGCCGCAAGCTGGCCGGCGGGGCATCAGACGCTAAGGGCCCAGATGGATTGGCGCCCGGGAACGCTGCATACAGATAGGCAGTTCGTGCCGAATCCGATACCATATTTATGACAAATCGCTCCTGAGTCGGCGCATTTGAGAGGCCGCGAAGATGGCGGGCACGATCATCACGGTGGCCACCATGAAGGGTGGCAGTGGCAAGAGCACGGTCGCCAGTTGCCTCGCGGTTTATTGGCATCTTCGCGGGCGGCGCCCGACGCTGATCGACGCCGATCCGCAGCGCTCTATTATCCGGCTCGCCGCGCGCGAGCGTGCGCTGGGCGGCGTTTGCGTCATCGAGGATGCAACCGACGAGGCCTCGAACACGGCACGCAACCTCGCCAGCAGTGGCCCGGTTATCATCGACACCCCGGGTTTTCGCTCCAGGACAACGCTGGATTGTGTTGCCGTCGCAGATTTTGTGCTCGTCCCCGTCAAGCCATCGCCTTTCGACGTGGACCGGATGCTGGACACGCTTAGCATTTTGACCGATCGCGCCGACGGCCGGCAACCGCTGTTTCGCTGTCTCCTGACGCAGACGACCCGTGATTCGGTCATCGCAAAGCATATTCGCGCCGAACTTGCCGAGGCTGGTTTGCCAGTCCTTCGCAACGAGATGACGAACCGGGTCGGCTATCCTGAAGCTACGCTGTGGGGGGCCACACCGAGCCTGATGAGCTGGAAAGGGCCGGCGGCGCGGGAAATTGCCGCCATCGCCGACGAAGTTGACGATGTGCTTGGCGCCCAGCAGGCAGCCGCATGACCCGCAAACAGCTCCCGAAAGTCATTACGCGGACGGTTAAGGACCTGCGGTCGGCGAATGCTCGCATCGTTCCGGACGAAGAGGTACCTCTGGCGGAGGGCGCGGCGAAACACGATAGGGCCGAAGCGGAGGCTGCCCTGACGATTTCCGCTTTGCCCGCTGCGAATGACCCGCTTCCCGCTTTGTCGATCCAAGCTCAATCGCTGGCGGCGAAGCGGCGGACGCTGGCACGAAGAATTGTCGAACGACATAGGACCTACGCGGCTGTCGGCGGGTTGCTCCCGGTGCCGATCGTAAACGTTGCCGGCGTAACAGCCATCATCATGCGGATGGTCAAGCAGCTAAGCGCTCTCTACCAGCTACCGTACGAGCCTGACCGGACGCGTTCGATGATCATTGGACTTATGGGCGGTGCGACGCCGACGGGTCTCGGGACCGCGACCAGCTCGACACTGGCGCTTGCAATCCCAGGTAGTGCATTTATTGGTCTTGCTGTTTCGGCGATTACCGCTGGCGCATTAACCCGCGGTATCGGCCTCGTTTTCATCGAGCATTTCGAGAAAGCGGTGATCTCGCTCGGCGATCCCTGGGCGTACTAGCCGTTTAGGCCTCCGGCACGGCAACCAGCAGTCAGGGAATTTCGTAGACCGTCGTCTCGTCAGCGATGCCGCGCAGCGCGGCGCGCTGCATAGCCGGCTGCAGCCCCATGCTTTCGAGGATTTTTGCAGCCCTCGGATCTTCCACCACGGGCTGAGTTAGGAAGATGGCGTGCGAAGAGGCCAAGCCCTGAACGCGAGCGGCCACGTTCACTGTCCGGCCGAAATAGTCCTGGCTATTGTTGAGCGTTACGGCAAGGCATGGCCCTTCGTGAATGCCGATCTTGAGCAGCAGATCTTCGTTCTGACGTTCGTCGTTGATGCGCGCCATTTCCTTGCGCATGCGCAGGGCTGCAGCGAGCGCTCTGTCGGGCGTCACGAACGTTGCCATCACCGCGTCGCCGATGGTCTTCACGATCGCTCCGGCCTCTGCCGAAACCACATCGTGCAGGACATGAAAATGCTGACGCACCAGATCGTATGCGGCGAGATCGCCGACACGTTCGTAGAGCGCCGTCGAGCCTTTGAGATCGGTGAACAGAAAGGTGAGGCTGGTGATCTTCAGGCGCTGATCGACATCCAGCGTGTCGGTGCGAAAGATGTCGCGGAAAGTCTGGTTGGTTAAAAGCCGCTTGGCGGTGAGAAATGGCCTGCGCTTACCGAGCAGTTCGTGGAGTTGATCGCCCGCGATCCACAGCGCCGGGAGCACGCGGCGATTGGTGCGGTTCTCAAGTGAAAGCCGCAATGGCCCGGGCCGCATTTCGACTGTCCCGACCGGCGCTTTAACGTCGTTGAACACCATCGACAGCGTCTGCCGCTCACGCGTCGGCTCGCCCTTGACGTCGATGAATTGTGTTCCGTGCGTCACAGGATCGAACGCAATGACGAAATCGTTGGGCAGCTGCACCGACAATACGGCCTTCTCGCCGGGCGGCAGCTCGATCGAATCGACGGTGAAATCGCTGAGGGTATCGCCGAGCGTCTCCGGCAGATCGACGCCCGAGCTCCAGAAAATCTGGCGGTAATATTCGACCTCGGGAAGCGTGTCTGGCCGGTGCCCGGCAATGTGACGAACGCGCGGGCTCACAGTGAATGTAACTTCGACCATTTCATCGAGCGTCGGTTTGTAGCCGCTGGCGCACAGCCCGCAATCATACTCATCTCGGTTGACGCTCTTGAGCGTTGCGGTCGCGTCGAGTACACCGCCGCACCCCGGGCAGAGCACATTCCACGACAATTCGAAGAGGCCGAGACGTGCCGCGTGCAGGAAAGCGGCTATGGCGCGCTCTTCATCAAGGCCGTGCTTGGCTGCGAAGGCGAGCATATTGATGCGGCAAAGATCGCGATCGGGTGCTTCAAGAACCAAGGCCTCTATAGCGGCAACGCTGTCGACATCGGCCGATTGCCGCAGCACACTGAAGAGGGCTTCCGTCTCGCTCACTTAGCGTGGTCCTCTGTCGGGTTCGGATCATGCCGTGGCAGACAGCCAAAAATAGGCACTGGGTCTCGCTCCAGCAAGGCTCGCAACACGCCCGCGAGGTCGGTCAGATCACTCGATGACCGGCGTTAGGGTATGATCCCGAAAAGTGGGAACCGGTTTTCCGAAAAGATCATGCTCCGCCAACGATGTAGAGCGCAAATCGATTCAATCTGAAACGATTGCGCTCTAAGCATTTTGGATCTTCTCGGTGGTCATTCCGCTATCCATTGAGCGGCCGTGCCAATGGCTCACTGCGCGACGACATCTTGAGGTGCGGTTTCGAGATTGAAGGCGGCAGCGAAGAGGGCGCGCGTATATTCGGTCTTCGGATTGCGAAACAATTCCGCGGCGTCGCCGGCTTCCACGACCTTGCCGTGCCGCATGACCAACAGGCGGCTCGCCAGCGCGGCGACCACGCGCAGGTCGTGCGATATGAACAGATAAGTGAGGTTGCGGCGCTTTTGTAAACCGCGCAGCAGATCGACCATTTGCGCCTGGATGACCATATCGAGCGCGGATGTGGGCTCGTCGAGTACGATGAAGCTTGGCTCGAGCACCAGGGCGCGCGCCACCGCAATACGTTGCCGCTGGCCGCCGGAAAATTCATGCGGAAAGCGAAATCGCGTCTCCGGATCGAGGCCGACATCGGTGAGGGCGCGGATCACTCGCTCATCGCGCTCGCGTTCCGGGATGTCCGGCTGATGCACGTTGAGGCCTTCCTTGATGATCTCTGCGACCGACATGCGTGGCGACAGCGAGCCGTAGGGATCTTGAAAGACGATTTGCATGTCGCGGCGATAGGGGCGCATTTCCTTGAACCGCAAGCCCTGCAACTCGTTGCCCATGAACGTGATCGGCCCATCGGACGAGATCAGGCGCAGAATTGAAAGTCCAAGCGTGCTCTTGCCTGAACCCGATTTGCCGACGATGCCGAGCGTCTCGCCCTTGTGCAGGGTGAGGCTGATGCCGTCGCAGGCCTTGATATGGCCGACGACATTGCGCAGCACGCCGCGTTTGATGGGAAACCAGACCTTGAGGTCGCGTGTTTCCAGCATCATCGGCGCGTCGGGCTGCAGCGGGGCCGGGTCAGGTTTCGGCTCGGCGGCCAGCAGCGCCCGCGTGTAAGGGTGCTCGGGAGCCGAGAACACGCGCTCGACGGTGCCTTGCTCGACGATCTTGCCCTCTTTCATGACGCAGATCCGGTCCGCGATCTTGCGCACGATACCGAGATCGTGAGTGATGAACAGAAGCGACATTTTCAGACGCTTCTGAATGTCCTTGAGAAGCTCGATGATTTGCGCCTGCACTGTCACGTCGAGAGCCGTTGTCGGCTCATCGGCGATCAGCAGATCGGGTTCGTTGGCCAGCGCCATCGCAATCATGACGCGCTGGCGCTGGCCGCCCGAGAGTTGGTGCGGATAGCTTTTCAGTCTGCTTTCCGGATCGGGGATGCCGACCTGGGTCAGAACCTCGATGGTCCGCGCCCGCGCCGCGTTGCCGGTGATGCCACGATGTAGCTGAATAATCTCGCCGATCTGCTTTTCGATCGTATGCAGCGGGTTGAGTGACGTCATCGGCTCCTGGAAGACGATCGTGATATCGTCGCCGCGCACGCGCCGGATCTCACGCTCCGAAAGGTGCAAGAGCTCCTGTCCCATGAAGGTGATCGTGCCTGATGGATGGCGGGCCGTGGGATACGGCAGCAGTTTCAAAATCGATAGCGCCGTCGTTGACTTTCCTGAGCCGGATTTGCCAACCAAAGCAACGCATTGGCCCTTGACGATGTCAAAGGAAACATGATCGACGGACACCGTCTCCTTGCCGCCGGAGCGGAAGGTGACGGAGAGGTCGCGGACGGAGAGACAAAGCTCCTCGCTCATGTAAACGTTTTCCTGGGGTCGAAGGCGTCGCGCACGGCCTCGCCGATGAAGATCAGGAGCGACAGCATGAGGGCGACGGTGAAAAAGCCAGTGAGCCCGAGCCAGGGCGCCTGCACATTGGCTTTGCCTTGCGACAACAGTTCACCGAGCGATGGAGAGCCTGGCGGCAAGCCAAACCCGAGAAAGTCCAGCGCCGTGAGCGTCATCACCGACGACGACATGATGAATGGCAGAAACGTCATCGTCGCCACCATGGCGTTCGGCAACAAGTGGCGGAACATGATGATGGTGTTCGATACGCCCAGCGCGCGCGCCGCCTGGATATATTCGAAATTGCGGCCGCGCAGGAATTCGGCACGCACCAGGCCGACGAGCCGCACCCAGGAAAACATCAGCAGGATGCCGAGCAGCACGAAAAAGCCGGGAACGAGCACCGAAGAGATGATCAAGAGGAGATAAAGCTCCGGCACCGAGGTCCAGATCTCGATAAAGCGCTGGAACAAAAGGTCGATCCAGCCGCCGAAGTAGCCCTGCACCGCGCCCGCGGCGACGCCGATGATCGAAGACACGATTGTCAGGACGAGGCCGAACAGTACCGAGACACGGAACCCATAGATCAGACGCGCCAGCACGTCGCGACCCTGATCGTCGGTGCCGAGCCAATTGTATTCGAGCGTGCCGCATTTGGCGTAACCGTTCTTGGCGGCAAATTCGCAATCCTTGTCCGTCAGCATCCAGGTCGGTTTCGACGGAAACGCCGACGGCGGGTTATCGTTGATGGTGGAGTAGGAGAAACCGGATCGGCGCCCAGATTTCGACCGCGTGATGTTCGTTGAGAAAATTCTGCAAATGCGGATCGCGGTAGTCGGCCGCCGTGCCGAGATCGTCGCCGAAATCGGTGTCCGGATAGGTCACGAAGACCGGGAAATAGTTCTTACCGTCGTAACGGATGAACAGCGGCTTGTCGTTGGCGATCAACTCGGCGCACAGCGAGATGACGAACAGGACAAGGAATATCCACAACGACCAATAACCGCGCCGGTTGGCCTTGAAGTTGTGCCACCGCCGTATATTGAGCGGCGAAAATTCGAAGCCCCTCGGGAGCGTCGCGAGGCCGAGCGGACCCGCCGGCTCGACGTCCGGCGTAAAGTTCGGTTCCAGAATTTCGCCGCTGTCGGCGCCGGGTTGGCCGCTTTTGCCTGCGCTTATCCTCGCATCCACCTCACACCTCCCGCGACTTGAAGTCGATGCGCGGATCGATCCAGGTGTAGGTCAGATCGGAAATCAAATTCACGACGAGGCCGACGAGAGCGAAAATGTAGAGGTTGGCGAACACCACGGGATAGTCGCGGTTCAGCACGCTCTCGAAGCTCAAAAGCCCGAGGCCGTCGAGTGAGAAGATGGTCTCGATCAGCAGCGAGCCGGCAAAGAAGGCGCCGACGAATGCCGCCGGGAAGCCGGCTATGACGAGCATCATGGCGTTCCGGAAGATATGGCCGTAGAGCACCTGTCGCGTGGTGCAGCCCTTGGCCCGCGCGGTGAGGACATATTGCTTTCGCAACTCCTCAAGAAACGAATTCTTGGTGAGCAGTGTCATGGTGGCGAAGGAGGCGAGCCCCATGGAGATGATCGGCAGCGCCAGATGCCAGAAATAATCGAGAATTTTTTGCCACCAGGGAAACTGCGACCAGCCCTCGGACGTCAATCCGCGTAATGGGAAGATTTGGAAAAACGAGCCTCCGGCGAACAAAATGATCAGGAGAATGGCGAACAGAAATCCGGGAATTGCATAGCCGACGATGACGACGCTGGATGTCCATACATCGAATTTCGAGCCGTCGCTCACAGCCTTGCGGATGCCGAGCGGGATCGAGATCAGGTAACTCAGAAGCGTCATCCACACGCCGAGCGATATCGAGACCGGCAGTTTTTCTTTGATGAGCTGCAGCACTGTCACGTCGCGGAAATAGCTCTTGCCGAAATCGAAGCGCACGTAGTTCCAGAGCATGATAAAGAAGCGCTGGTAGGCCGGCTTGTCGAAGCCGAATTGTTTTTCAAGGCTCTTGATGAATTCGGGGTCGAGGCCTTGCGCGCCTCGATACTTCGAATTGGCGGCGTCGAATTGCGCGCCGCTCTGCAATGAGCCGCGCGCACCGAAATCGCCGCCGGCCGACCCGGAAATGCGCGAAGTGGCGCCAGTGTCGCTGCCGGAGAGTTGGGCGATGACCCGTTCCACCGGCCCGCCGGGTGCGAACTGTACCACGACGAACGACACCAGCATGATCCCGAAGATCGTCGGGATCATGAACAGAATGCGGCGAATGATGTAGGCGGCCATTTCGTTCCGGCGGAAACCTGTGGCCGGGCTGGTACCCTATTTCGCCCGGTGGATTGTCGCTGCTTTGACTTGCATACTAGCACATCGGGCAGATGATCGAGTAACGATCGCGGTTGCGCCGCACCCGGTGCGGCAACCGCTTGATGCGCCCTCCTGGGGGAACTCAAGCACGCTTCGAATTGACGCAGTGAGGACGGTCACTACGGGGTTCCCGTTTTTGCCGCCTTGCCCGCATCCCACCACCATAGGGCGGGGAATGCGGATATGCCGTATCTCGGCAACGGGTCGTGATGGCTGAAACGATCCCAGCGCGCGGTACGCAGCTTGTTGTAGGTCCATTGCGGCACGACGTAATAATTCCACAACAAAACGCGGTCGAGCGCCTTAGCGGCGGCGACGAGATCTTCGTGGCCCTTGGCGAAGATGATGTGATCGATCATCGCGTCAACCGCCGGGTTCTTGATGCCGACCATGTTATCCGAGCCGGACTGATCGGCCGCCTGTGAGCCGAAGTAGTCGCGCAGTTCGTTTCCAGGTAGCAGCGATTCCCCCCACGAGTAGGTGATAATGTCAAAATCCCAGTTGCGCAGTCGATTCTCGTATTGCGCCTCATCGACGGTACGAACTGTCACTGTCATGCCCAAGCGCTCGAGAGAGGGTTTGTAGAACAGGTTGACCCGCTCGAAGATCGGGTTGTTGCCCAGAAGCTCGATCGTGAAGGGCTCGCCGGTTTTGATGTTGACGAGTTGCTGGTCGCGCACCGCGTATCCGGCCTCTCTGAAGAGCCTGACGGCTTCGCGGAGATTGTTGCGCAGTGCCTCCGGATTGCCCGCAGTCGGATTGGAGTAAGCCTTTTTGAATGCAATGGCGGGAATCTTCTCACGCACCGTTTCCAGCAGTTCGAGCTCGCGTCCGGTCGGCAGGCCCGTCGCGGCGAGGTCCGTGCCTTCGAAATAGCTGGCGATGCGCTTGTACTGTCCGAAGAAGAGCTGCTTGTTCATCTCCTCGAAATCAAATGCGTAGTTGAAGGCAAGCCGTACCCGAGGATCCTCGAATTTGCTGCGCCGAATATTGAAGGCGAAGCCCTGCATCACACCGACATTATTGATCGGGAATTCCTCGAGGATGACGCGCTTATCTGCGACCGCCGGGAAGTCGTAGGCGGTCGCCCAGTCTTTGGCGCTGTTCTCGATGCGCCAATCAACGCCGCCTGCTTTGAACGCTTCCCGGGCGACTGTGGTGTCGCGGAAATATTCAAACCTCAGCTCATCGAAGTTATTGCGGCCGATATTGACGTTCAGATTGGCGCCCCAATAGTTCTTCACCCGCTCGTAAGCGATGCTGTGACCCGCCGAAAACTCCTTGATACGGTAGGCGCCGCTGCCCATGGGCGGCTCGAGCGTGGTCGCGCCGACGTCACGCTTTTTGCCGTCTTTGTCGGCGCCCGCCCACCAATCCTTGGGCAGGATGGTCAGTTGACCGACGATCTGCGGCAGCGCACGATTGCCGGGTCCATCGAATGTAAACGTGACTTCGCGATCGCCGGTTTTTTCGGCCTTGACGACGTGCTGTAAAATCTCGGCCGACTGGGGGCTTAATTTTTTGAATGTATCGAACGAAAAGATCACGTCTTCCGGCGTGATCGGCTTGCCGTTGTCCCATTTGGCCTCTGCGCGTAACCGATAGGACGCGGATGAGAAGTCATCCGGATAACTCAGTTCTTCGGCGATGAGACCGTATGCGCTCGATACTTCGTCAAGTGATGAAACCAAAAGAGTATCGTAGATAAGATCGATACCGGAGACGAGCGACCCTTTGACTCCGGCAACCACCATGTTGAAATTATCAAAAGTGCCGATTGCGATCTGCCTTGCAACACCGCCTTTCGGCGCGCTGGCATTGACATAATCGAACATTTTGAAGCTTGGCGGGTATTTCAGGTCGCCGAACGGTGACGAACCGTGGCGCCAACGCTTTTCGTCTGCCGCGGCCGCGCTGACCCAGGCAGGGAGAGGAAGCCGCCGCGCTACGAGTGCGAGCAGTGCTGATATGAGCAGGGATCGGCGATTCACCGGACGCTCCAATGGAATGCGGGAGAGCGGGAAGGGCAAAATCATTTGCCGCTTGGTTGCGACAGGACCCAGCGTGCCCGATTTTACCCTCGCGTTGCAAGTTGTTGCATGATGCGCCGCAACAATGCTCTGCTCGAACTATTATGAAGCCTCTGTGAATTGGCCTTTATCACCGCCCCGGGGTCCGCAGCCGCGGCCGGGTATCTCTCACGGACAAGGTATCTCCACGGATAATCAGCCTTGCAAATCCGTCAATTCGAAGACTCGAACCAGTTGAGGAAACGGGCCCCTGATACACTTCGGGCGATTTCCAGCCGCCGGAGGGCCAACTCGTGATCGCGCGCCCGAGCCAAAAAGGGCTAGTGATCCGAGATAAAGGCGCGGATTTGGATAGCACGACAATCTGGCGTGATAGCAGCTCGCCGCGCCGTATTTCGCGCCTCTCGGACCAACCGGCCGCTTGCAGACCTCTCCGGCGGTTGTGGTCAACATGGCCTCCGGAACAAGACCCCACATGACACGGGCGGATCAACGAGCGATCAATGCCCTGCGTAAGATATTGTTCGGATGGTACGCCGAAACAATATGAGATCTTGCGGGCTGTGCTCCGGCAATGGTCGTGCTCGATCGTGCCGATCGCATCATCCGTTTCCTGCACAATGACGTCCACAACTTGGCTATGAGCTTCCATGCTCTATGACAGGACGGGCATTGAAACTGTCGCAGGCATAAACAGCAGCCCGCTCGGTGACCGCCGCAAGCGGGTGCAACAGGCCGTCGCTTGGCACAGCCTAGCCATCATGTTAGGCTTTCGATCGGGACTGAGCCGACGAATAAATGCGAAGCGGTTCAATCGATTGGGGGACCCGGCCCGGGGGTGATTGAGGAAAGGATCCGCTATGGCACAGAAGCCGACGACGTCCGCGAGCCCTGAAAAAGAAACTGTTGCCGAAGTGACTCCGGTTGACGTGGAAACGCCCGAGGGACACGAGCAGCGTGAAGAATTAGCTTCAAAGTTGGTCGACCGATTTGCGATTTGGTCCGGCGTTGCGGGGCTTGTCCCATTACCGGTTCTTGACATCGTCGCTGTTGGCGGACTTCAGATCCAGATGCTGCGGCGTCTTTCGCAGATCTACGGCGTGGCGTTCTCCGAAAACCGCGGCAAAGCACTGATAGCCGGACTTGCGGGGTCGATGATACCGGCGACGAGCGGCATCGGCGCCGCCAGCGCACTGAAAGCTGTGCCTTTCTTCGGAATGCTCGTCGCAGGTTTTGTGATGCCCGTGCTTTCTGCCGGAGCGACTTTCGCCATCGGCAAGGCGTTCATTCAGCACTTTGAGTCCGGCGGGACGCTCCTCGACTTCAACCCTCCAGACTATCGTGAGTTCATTAAGTCGCAAAAGGAGCTGTGGGATTCGCGATCGTCAAAGTCCGCCAAGGAAGCCCAAAGCAAGGCACCTCCCTCCGGCTCGTCCGATACATCCATGGGCGCGACGGCGGCCAATTCTTGACCACGCGAGGGCGTAAGCAGGCCGATCGGGACGTGGTTCTACCTAGGGAGATGGTGCGGCAGTCGATTGACGAGACCGAGCCAAATGCTCGAAACTATCGCCTATGCCGCTTTCTGCCTCATCACGAGACTTTTCGGTATCGACCGCCGCATCGGTTTTGTTGGGACGTCTTGCATCGCTCTTGTCACGACTCCACTGTTGGTGCTGCCCATCTCGCTGATCACCGGCTCATCATGACGCTTCGAATGGCGCCAACGAACATAGCGAAACGTAACCCAGCGGCCGGAAACTTCATCCCTCAATGAGCCCGCGGCATCTTGTAGAAGAGTAACGGAAGACATCGCACCAATGTCCTTCCTTCAGCTCGTCAGCCGCGAAATGCAGAGTTCGCCTCGGAAGCTGGTCTTCATGTCCAGCCTCGGGGGCATCAGTAACGCCGCGATCCTGGCCGCGATCAACGCCGGCGCCCAAGCTGCTGACGACAGCAAAAATTCCGGTCTGTGGGCGGTCACCCTCTTCGTCGTCTCGCTATTTCTTTTCATGAAGACGCAGGCCTACGTCACGACGACGGTTACAGCCGAGATCGAGGCCATCATACACAGGCTTCGTGTGCGCCTCATGAATCATGTCAGGCATTCGGAGCTGCTCGCCATAGAAAGGATAGGGCGAGCGCGCATCATTGGCGCAATCACCAGCGACGCCGCGGTGCTGACGCAGGCGAGCAATATGCTCTGCTATTCAATGCAGAGCCTGGTCCTCATCTTCTTTGT
The DNA here is from genome assembly GCA_963759705.1 of uncultured Alphaproteobacteria bacterium. Lineage (GTDB taxonomy): Bacteria > Pseudomonadota > Alphaproteobacteria > Rhizobiales > Xanthobacteraceae > BOG-931. The sequence goes on along the minus strand of CAVXAK010000013.1, from coordinate 546,781 downwards.
GGGGATCTACGTGATGTACCTGTCGTTTGCAGCGTTCGTCCTCAGCGTCATCATTGTTACCGCGGCAGGAACGATCTTCCACTACAGGAGTCGCCGGCTTACGGCGGAAAGAGCGGCGGCGGCGGAGCAAGAGCGCCGATTGTTTGATCGACTGGCTGACTTCCTCGACGGGTTCAAGGAGATAAGGCTCAACACCGCGCGCAGTTCCGATCTGTTTGAGGATGCCGTCGGTGTGTCGAGAACCGCGGCCAGCATCAAAATCCACACGCAGACCGAAACCTTTCGACAGGTCGTGTCGGCGCAGAGCTCCATGTACATTTTGCTCGGCGCGGTCGTATTCGTGGCTCCTCACTTCAGCGATTCATTGGGGAGCGGGTCGATCACAAAAACGATGACGGCCCTGCTGTTTGTCGTTGGCGCATGTTTTGGTCTGGTGCAGTCCATACCCATCCTGATGAACGCGAATGCCGCGGCCGACAGAATGAGCCAGCTTGAGGCCGCTCTTCAGGCGACGGCCATGTCGGGTGAGGTTGATGAGTTCAGGGCGCCCAAGCAATTCGATCATATCGAGATGCGAAACATTATGTTCCGTTATGTGGACAAATTTTCCGATACCGCTTTCAGGATTGGGCCGATAGACTTCAGTTTGCGATCCGGCGACCTTGTCTTCATCACCGGGGGCAATGGTTCGGGCAAATCGACGTTTTTGAGAGTGCTGGCGGGTCTCTATCCCCCAGACTCAGGTGAGATCACCCTAGACGGAATTTCGATCACCGACGATACGCGCGACATGTACCGCGGGTTGATGTCGGCGATCTTTTTCGATTATCATCTTTTCCGGCGGCTCTACGGAATACCAGAACCGGAGCCTGGCGAGCTTCACCGGCTGCTGACGTTATTCAGATTGGCCGACAAAACGGCGCTCACGAACGGCGAATTTCGCACGCTCGATCTTTCTGGCGGCCAACGCCGGCGTTTAGCGCTGATCGTGAGTTTGCTCGAAAAACGTCCAATTATCTTGCTGGACGAGTGGACAGCAGAGCAAGATCCCGAATTTCGGCGCAAATTCTATGACGAACTTCTACCCGAGATGATGCAAGCCGGCGCTACCGTGGTGGTGATCACGCACGATGACCGCTATCTCGAAGAGCTCCATTTACCCGCGCGCAGGATTTGCTTCGACGAAGGCCGTATTGTCGAGCAGCGCACGATGGAATGATGGTAGCATTCGATGGAGAACGGCCGATGGTAAAGTACCCAGAGACGCTTGATGGAAAACCGCCGCCGCCGCGAACGCGGAGCTGGTGGCGCTTTATCGGCCGGAACCTGCCCAGCCTGTCCGTCGTGTTGCTGGTGACGATGCTGGTCGTCACTGCGCTCTGGCCTTACGTGGTGATTACGGTGCCGAGCGGAGGAGTTGGTGTCCTTTGGCGTCGGTTCTACGGCTTCGATTTTTACTGTGCGTGCTTTGTCGGCAGAGGCACGACGCTCGATCCCCGTGAGTTGAGGGAAGAAGGTCTCCATCTGGTTTGGCCGTGGGACAGGCTGTTTATCTATAACCTGCGGCTGCAATCCTCGACGCAGACGTATAATGCAATTTCAAAGGACGGCGTCAGTTTGACGGCGCAGATCAGTATTCGGTATCAACTGCTCCACGACTCCGTCGCCGTGCTCCACAAATTCATTGGTCCTGGTTACTTCGCCTCGGTCGTAGCTCCCGAAATCGGCAGTCAGGCGCGCGAAGTCATCTCGCGATATACGGCGCAGGAAGTCTATACGTCACGCAAGGCGATTCAGGACCAAATTCGCGATAACGCGCAAGCCAGTCTGGGCGCCCATCTGAACACCTTGGTACAGCCCGAGGCCATGGAGGAGCTCGACCCCAAGCACTACAACGACTTCCTGCAGCACTCGATTCAGATTCTTGATACGCTCGTGCTCAGTATCGAATTGCCTCCCGAAATCATGGCAGCAATCAACCGCCAGACGGAGCAGTACTATCAGATCCAGGAGGCCAAATACCGGGTCGAGCGCGAAGCAGAGGAGTTGGAGCGTAAGCAAATCGAGGCCAACGGCATAGCCGCATTCCAGCGAACGGTCAGCCAGGGGATTTCAGATTCGTATCTGCGCTGGCGGGGCATCGAAGCCACGCTCCAACTTGCGCAGTCGCCCAACGCAAAAATCGTCGTGATCGGCACCGGCAAGGACGGTCTGCCCATCATCTTGGGCAACGTCGATAGCCCTGCCGCGCCGAGCAAGGCACCACAAGCCGGTCCAAGCAGTAAGACCCCGCCGTCCGCGGGTACGGCGGAGCCGACGGACAAAGCACCGCCTGCGCCTTCATCGTCTGTGCCCGAGGCAGAGCATCCAGCGGACGGATCACCGGAAGCCGAGGCGCCGAGCGGATCGCGGAGTGAGAGTACGCCATCGGTGTCAGAAAAAACGGCGACGGCCAGTTCGTCCAGTCACTTCCGCAAGCTCGGGCGCATCGCCGAGTTCATCGGGTTCGCTCGGTCTGCCCGACGTCCAATCCGTCCTTTCTCGCATCACCGGCGCCTTGCGCTCAACTGGATCAGACTCTAGTTCTGGAGCGCAGACGAAGCCGAAGTAGTCATAAGTCGTCAGTAAAGCGGGGAGGCTGAGTGCCCGGGCTTGGCGACTAAACCGTGAGCTCTCGTCTCTCCGTTCACGAGCCGCGGGCCTTGCGGCGGGCTCTCGCCGGTTGCGGCGACGCCATGCGAAGCGATTGGGAAGGAATGGCAAGGTGATCGACAGGCGGGGATTGGATCGCTCGGTCGGGGTCGAGATGAGCCCCCGGCTGTATTATTCCTTGATGACAACTCGGGGCCGGGTCGGACTGGTAGTCCTCGGCGTCTTTCTTGTCCTGTTCGTTGCCGTCGTCGGCCACATCTACGGCCGGGTATTGGCGTCTCGCGACATCCTAAGTCGTGATGCAACGATCCAGCGCCTGCGGTCCGAGAGTCAAAGACTAGAGGCGCGAGTGGCCGACCAAGAGGCAAAGCTCAGTTTGCTGCAAGGCGATCTCGCTAAAGCCAAGGCTGCGTTGGAAGCGATCGTGCCTTCGAAGAACACCTACGTCGTCAGCCCCAATGAGTTGCTGATTGTCGCTGACGGTCGTCTGAGTATTGGATTAATCGGTTCTCCGTCGAACGAAGGCATCAACGTCAACATCAACGGCCAGCAGCGGTCGGTAGTTGCGGGCGATACTGTCAGGATTGCGCCCGATCCAGCAACGACCTGTCAGGTGACAGTGCAGTCCTTCAATATGTTCAAAGCTCTTGTCACCGCGTCCTGCGCGCCAGCGAAATCCGAGTAGATTTCTCGATTTCTGGTTGCTTCGGGTGGCCGTCTATTCCCAGACGAGGATGTTGGGAAGCGAAGCGTCGGCTTGCCGCAATAATGTATAGCCGACGCCGGCAAGGCCGCGAAACAAACCCAAATTGAACTGCCTTTTTCCGCTGTTCCAGCGGTAATCGCCCGTCGATGACGCCTTTTCCAGAACCGCCATCAGCCGCCGCGATGCAAGTTCGCGAAGATCGTCGCGGCCCAGCGCACTGGCGGCTTCGCAAAAGAACTCAACGCTGCCAAGCGTCCCGCAGCATAGGGTATCCAAGCTCGAAGGCCAGCTTCGCTCCACGCCCTCGAGTGCATTCTGAACATCCACAGATGCGATTTTGGACGCGATCTCGGCCTTCGCGCCGCCCCGTTTGGCCATGGCGATCCGCGCCAGGCCGACACCGGTCGCGCCGTGACACCACTGACAAGGCCAGCCCGGCTCTCCATCGCCCCGCCAATCGGGCCAGTTCTTGCGCTCCGCGCTGAAGCTGGAATCCTCGAACGCGATACACTCCGCCGCCGCTTTGGCAAACTCGTCTCGGCCGGTTGCCGTGGCTAACGTAGTGAGCGCATAGGCAAAGCCGGCCGCGCCGTGCGACATGCCGTTAAGGGCGCGCGGACCAAGGCCATGGCCGATCCAGCTCCGGAGACCCTCCGGTCCAAGCCGTCTCTGAGCCAGCAGGTGTTCGCCGCATTTCGTTGCGCGCTTCAGCACCTCGTCGGATCGGGTGTCGCGATAAAGGCGGAGCAGTGCAAGTATGGCGCCGGCACTGCCGCCGATGACGTCCAGATGTTTGTCGGCGGCAATAAGATCACCGGTGAATAGCTCCGCCACGACGTGAGCATCCACGAGGATATCCTCATCCTTGAGGCACCTCGACATGACCGTCAGAGCGTAGACGATCGAGCCGAGTCCCGTGGCTCCGCCGATGCCGAGGGATCGCGCGATGCGCGCCGCATTGCGGCTTCGCAGATTCTTACGAATATGCGCGATGCCGGCGCGGGCGAGTTCGCCCGAAGACCCGCGCCCTGAGACCGCCGCGTGCGCTGCCAGAAAGACTGCGATACCGGAAATGCCGTTGTAGAGCTCGGGACCCAGGCACACGAGCTGGAAAACTTCGGCGTCTCCCAACCAATCGAGGCCGATCCACGCGGCGCTCGAACCGCGCCGGATAGCGCGAGAGGAAAGCTCCTCGGCGATCTTATCGGCTTCTGCGATGAAAATCTCTCTTGCCGAAATGCTGGCGGCGGCGGGGCGCAAAGATTCTTTTAGTTCCGCACGCGGCTCTGGTGTAGCGGTCGTTCTCGGGATCGCGTTGGTGTTCTCGCGGATGACGTCGACCTGCCAAGCCAGTTCCCGCTTATCGAAAGAGCGTAAGCGCGCGCGAGCGCGATCCAAACCGGAAATCGCCTCAGTTCGGATCGAGATGCCGGTTGCATCGCGTATCTCGCTTCGATCGCTAAGCGACACGAAGTGCGGCACATTCAAGGAGACGAGAGCCAATCGCTCGGCCTGCTGCAACGGCCAAACGGGATCGGAATCTTTGTCCCACTCGGCAAGTCTCGCGATGAAGTCAGCCTGTGCGGACCAGAGCACACCGTCATCCATGCTACGATGGTTTTTGAGGCGCTGGAGCAGCATGTAATAAAATCTGGTCGGATGAATAACCTTGCGGACGGCAACGCCGGCAAAAGCGTCGAACAATCCTCCCTGGTTTGCATCCCTGCTTCGATCGACCAGAAACTTCGCATAGTCCTCGAAACCCGCGATAAAGCTGTCGACATGGTCGCCGAGCTTGGCGTATCGGCCGTTGACGTGCGGCAGGTTCGGATTGGCATTCCCAGCCTCATTCGATTTCGCCGGACGCATCGCGTCGGAATTGATGTCGTTCCACCTGAGTTTTGTTGTTGAATTCCAGTTTGCGGTCAGTCCGCCGATCGCAAAGACCTTGTTATCGGGAGAACGTCCGTAGGCGGGAAGCAGGCCAACCGTCATGACCGAGTTGGCGAGAATATCGGTGGCGGCATGGAAGGCGTGCTGCTCGGGTTCTTGGCCTTTTTGCTCCTCGTCGCTTGCCTGAAGGATCATTTCCAGATCGATCGGCACGGGGTGATCGCCGGCCGCGATCATGTTCTCCTGATGCATGTCGGTGGCCGCGAAGCAATGAAACAGCGCGAGCCAGGCGCCGGCACGCCGGAAAAATCGTTCGCAACCCTCCTGATCCGCGCATCCCGTGTGTTCGATGAACTCCGTCCAGCCGTAACCATCTCGCGCGATCGCACGCGCTGCCCTAAGTTCGATAGGGCATTGGGATCGGTTCAATCGCTCGACGAGAGCATGCCAGGCGACGTCGACCAGCAAATCCTTTGGCTTGTAAACGATCCGCGAGCCGTCCTCGAAGCTGACAATCTTCACCGAACGTCCGCCATTGTGCGGATCGGAGAGGTCGCCTTCGATCTTGCTAACCCTGCTGCGAGCGCAGGAATGCAGGATGTCGCCATGGATGCTCGCCAGATCAGCGTCCAGGCGCAGCACGAATTCGCGCGACGCTTCGATCCATTGCCGCGTCATCAGGGCGATCAAACGCAATAGGACCGGCTTGTCCTCGAACAGGCGCCGGAAACCGCCTGCTTTCATGTCGGCGACGAAGTGATCGTAGCGAGATGTTCGGGTGTCTTTCTCCGGCTTCGCGGCATCCGTCGGCTGCACGCTCGCCTTACGCGCTTGATCGAAGCGCTCGTAGATTGCCGGCGCAGCAAGCCCGGACAATGCCTCCAAAAGCGAATGGCGCAAGCAATAATACGCCTGTTCGTTCAGGTTGTCGGCCGCTCGCGCGTCGATGTCCGACCACAGCAGCGCCTCTGCCTTATCGACCACTGGCGCAAGCAGATGTTCGAAGGCACAAGCCCCGGCATGGTCGGCCGCTACGACCGGTTCAGCGCTCTCGGCGGGATTTTCCAACGCCGCTTCGATCCAGATTGCGTCGTTAATCCACGCAGGCGGAGCGGCGGAGGACTTGCGGCGAGTGGTGGCGAATCTCTTGAGAACCTGATCGATCGTCAGTCCGTCTCGGCTCAGACGCCGGCTGAACAGCGACCAATCGCCGCTGGCACATGACACGCACCATGCGGCAAGGCGCCGTGCCGCCAAATCGGCATCGCCTTTTTGGCCGGGCAACGATTTAAAATCGTCGGATAGTATCTCGTCGATCGTTGCGGCGCGAACAATTGCCCGCTCGTAGTAGGCATCCATACAATGGCTCTCCGACCCGGTTCTCTCCATCGGCGCCCCGGTCTGTGGTATTTCTGTAAAGCTTAACGTCATTGCTCCCGCCGCAGCCTTTTGCGACAGTCGTTGAGCAGGCGGCGCGGTTCGAGCGCTTTCCGATCGGGATATGGGGAATCAGGCTACTCCTTTCATCGGGCTGAATGGATGATGAGGAGCCGCCGGTCCCACGCCAGCCGACCAGGCCCGAGCCGATGCTCGCGGGCCCGACTTTAGCTCAAAAACCGGCATCTGCCGCTTTATCAGTCATCTCTTAGTCATATCGAGCCGTGTTACCTGTACAGACTTTACACTCCGGGCGGCCAATGGTTTAATATTGTGCGTGGGGGGCTAAGGATATTTCTCCTCCGGAGTGCCGAGGCCGCTAGCGAACGAAAGGATAAATGCCATGAAGGACGCAACCACCAACGGACTCGACCAGAGCGAAGAAGAGATCCTCACCTACGAAGTTTCCGACGAGGCGTTGGAGACAGCGGCAGGCATGGGGAAAGAGAAGGCAGGGGCCTGGACACTAGGGGCCTGCACCGGCATTTCGGTTTGCCCGGGTTGATCAGCTTCTTTGCGGTCCTAATTTTCTAATTTTATCATCTCGGACCGGTGAGATCTTTGAAGAGGCGCCGCACTATGGCGCTTCTTTTTTATTCTTCCAACCGCGGCTGAGCCCAGCGCGGGACACGATGTTATTTGGTCGAGCGGGCGGTCGTGGGCGTCGCTTCGAGTAAGCAAGGGATGCCGCGGCGGCGAGCAGTTGCGAAAAGCCGCCGCCCGCATGTCGGTTTGTCGACTTCGACAATATTGCCGGCGCAAAACAAACAGCGAAGCGGCACGGCCGAGGCATCGGCGGCGACGACAGCACGTGCAAAAGCCGACTGAAGAAGCATAGTGCCATTTGCATCCATTTACGGTGCGGATTTTTGGCTCAAGAATGCCCGAAGACATCGATGAGGCAATTTTCACTGCCGGGCAGCAGGAGAATAAGGCGATGATCGGCAGGCTCAATCACGTTGCGATCGCGGTGCGCGATATTGCCAAGGCCGCGTCCGTCTACCGCGACACCCTGGGAGCACAAGTTTCCGCGGCCGTGCCGCAGCCGGACCATGGTGTGACCACAGTATTCATCACATTGCCGAACGCCAAAATCGAACTGCTTGAGCCGCTGGGGGAGGGTTCTCCCATCGCCAAGTTCCTTGAGCGCAATCCGGACGGCGGCATGCACCATATCTGCTACGAGGTTGACGATATTCGCGCTGCGCGAGACGCGCTCAAGGCGGCCGGAGCACGTGTGCTGGGCGACGGCGAGCCAAAGACCGGCGCCCACGGCAAGCCCGTATTATTTCTGCACCCGAAGGACTTCTCCGGCACATTGGTGGAACTCGAACAAGCTTGACATGTCGGTCGCTACGGGACTGGCCATTTTCTTTTTGATCTGGTGGGTGGTGCTGTTTGCCGTCCTGCCTTGGGGAATTCACAGCCAGCATGAAGGCGGCGAGATCGCTCCGGGCACCGATCCCGGCGCCCCTGCGGTCACCAATCTGAGGCGAAAGCTCATCTGGACGACGTTGGTCGCGATGATAATCTTCGGCGCCTTCTACGTCGTGTACGCCAACCGGCTGGTCACGATCGACGGGCTTATGGCGCCGTTCGAAACGAAAAATAAATGACGATTTCTTCGTAGGTTAGGCAATACCCGTGAGGATCTAGTCGCCCGTGAAGAACCCGTAAGGGCTTGATCGGGGATTCGAATTTTCTGGCGAAGGGGGTTTTAGATTGCAAGCTTTCGGGGTCTGGAGCCTGGAACGCTTGCGATTTCATTTTCGAGATTCCCTCGAATTCGCCGCGCATGATTCCGTGGTCGCATCGGAGGGAACGATGCGACCGCAGAAACCGAAGACGTCAAGGGAAGGTGATCTGTTTCGCGCCAGGCTCGAGCAGATCATCAACATGAAGCACGAGCTGGTGCAGTTCGCTGGCAAGATCGACTGGGACTGGATCGATCGCGAGATCGCACCGCTCTACAGCGACAAGGGCCGGCCTGGGATCGCAACCCGGTTCGTCATCGGGCTGCTTCTGCTCAAGCACATCTACGATTTGTCCGACGAAGGGGTGTGCGAGCGCTGGGTCTTTGATCCGTATTTCCAGCACTTCACCGGCGAGGAGTTTTTCCAGCACGAGTTCGCGCACGAGCGCTCCGACCTGAGCCATTGGAGGAAGCGGCTCGGCGACAAGCTGGAACTTCTGCTGGCCGAGAGTTTAAGGCTCGCGCACGAGACCGGCGCACTGCGGACGCGCGACCTGAAGCGGGTGACGGTGGACACCACCGTGCAGCCCAAGGCCATCACCTTCCCAACCGATGCCAAGTTGCTGCATGCGGCGATCAAGGGGCTCAACCGGCTGACCCGCAGATGCGGGGTGCGGCTACGGCAATCGTATCTGCGCATTGCCAAGCGTGCAGCCATGATGGCTTCCCGCTATGCCCATGCCAAGCAGTTCAAGCGTCATCATCGGCAATTGCGCTTGCTGCGCAGCCGGCTCGGGCGGATCATCCGCGACATCCGCCGCAAGATCGCCGGACGGCCAGAACTCGCGGCAGTCTTCGAAGCGCCGCTGGCGCGCGCTGCGCAGATCCGATCGCAGCAGCAGCGGCAGCGCGGATGGAAGCTCTATTCCTTCCATGCCCCCGAGGTCGAATGCATCGGCAAGGGCAAGGCCAGCACACCCTACGAGTTCGGCGTCAAAGCCTCGATCGTCACCACCAACGCCTGCGCTCCCGGTGGCCAGTTCGTGCTCCACGCCAAGGCGCTGCCGGGCAACCCTTATGACGGGCATACGCTCGGCAGCGTCATTGATGCCACCGAGAAGCTCACCGGCTGCGCGATCGAGCGCGCCTATGTCGACAAGGGATATCGCGGCCACGACACGGCCAATCCGCGTCGCGTCTTCATCTCTGGTCAAAAGCGCGGCGTCTTCGGCGTCATCAAGCGCGAACTGCGACGTCGCTCGGCAATCGAACCCATCATCGGACACATGAAGATCGATGGCCACCTCGGCCGCTGCCATCTCAAAGGCCGCGACGGCGACGCCGCAAACGTCATTCTCACCGCCGTCGGCCACAATCTTCGCCGCGTTCTCTCCTGGCTGAGGGCTCTACTGCGCCTGATCCTGCTCGCTCTATGGCAGGCATTCGCCCCCATGCCCACAGTCAGATGGGCTTCTTAACGGCCGACGATCTACGTTCATCGTCTGCCGGCCGTCGGATAGATCGCTTCACGTTTGCCGGGAAAAAGAAAAAGCAGGGCAAGAGCCCTGCCAGAAGGATCCTCATCCGAACCCTCATCCACGGTTTTTGCTGACTGATTTCGTCAATCGTGGCAGCGGCGTTGCTTCGCGCCCTCGGGCTATCCTCCCAAGACTTGGACCGCTATCCCAATATGCCGAGATTAAGTTCTCAGCCCCAGGACCACAGCTAACTCGTAATCGATATTGGCGCGATTGTCATCATATTACCGTGAGTGGCCGCCAAAAAAAGATGCTGCAGTGCGGTACACCGAGTTCTCGCGTCCGCCTGCCTCTTGTATTTGAAGTGGCGTTGCGGCTTCAGTGCGGCGCTAAGTTGATCAATCATCTCGTTGGATTTCATGCGCCTTTCCCAGTTTTTTCTACCTAATCTGCGCGAGACGCCGAAGGAGGCGGAAATCGCGTCCCACCGCTTGATGTTGCGCGCCGGCATGATTCGCCAGGAGGCCGCCGGCATTTACACCTTCCTGCCGTTGGGACTGCGGGTGCTGCACAAGGTCTGCGGGATCGTGCGCGAGGAACAGGATCGCTCCGGCGCCATCGAACTCATGATGCCGACCATCCAGTCGGCGGACCTTTGGCGTGAGAGCGGCCGCTACGAGGCCTATGGCAAGGAGATGCTGCGGATCAAGGACCGGCACGAGCGAGACATGCTCTACGGGCCGACCAACGAGGAAATGATCACGGCGATCTTCCGGACGTATGTCCGCTCATACAAAGATCTGCCGCTCAACCTCTATCATATTCAGTGGAAATTTCGCGACGAGGTGCGGCCGCGATTCGGGCTCATGCGCGGGCGCGAATTCCTGATGAAAGATGCGTACTCGTTCGACGTCGATTTCGCCGGCGCCAAGCACGCCTATAACCGCATGTTCGTGGCGTACCTTCGCACTTTCGCCCGCATGGGATTGCGGTCGATCCCGATGGTTGCCGAAAGCGGACCGATTGGCGGGAACCTCTCGCACGAGTTCATCATCCTGGCCGATACAGGCGAGAGCGAGGTGTTTTGCCACAACGACTATCTTGGTTTTGAGGTTCCCGGGCCGGATGTGAATTTTAGGGATGCCGCCGGCTTGCAGGCGATTGTGGATAAGTGGACGTCGCTCTACGCAGCGACGTCGGAGAAGCACGAGGCGCCGGCCTTCGAAAAGCTTCCGGCCGAAAAGCGCGTGTCGGCGCGAGGCATCGAGGTCGGGCATATTTTTTATTTCGGTACCAAGTATTCCGAGCCAATGAAGGCTCTTGTTGCAGGATCCGACGGCATCGAACGGCCGGTCCATATGGGCTCATACGGTATCGGCCCAAGCCGCCTCGTGGCCGCCATTATCGAGGCCTCTCACGATGAGGCCGGCATCAAGTGGCCGGAGGCTGTTGCGCCCTTCAAAGCGATCATTCTCAACCTGAAGCAGGGCTCCAGCGAAACCGATGCGGCTTGTGAGGGGCTCTATGGCGCCCTGACCGCCAAGGGCATTGACACGCTCTACCACGACCTCGATGAGCGGCCCGGCCCGAAATTCGCCGCCGCGGACCTTATCGGCGTGCCATGGCAAATCCTGGTTGGGCCGCGGGGGCTCGCCGAAGGCAAGGTCGAGGTCAAGCAACGCTCCGATGGATTGCGGGAACTCATGTCCCCTGCGGACGCCATCGTGCGACTCAGTGCATGAAGCAGTGCGCTGCGGCGTCCGGACGCGACGTTCGGAGGCTTGAAACTGCCAGAATCGTGTGAAACTCGGGGCGTGCGCGGGAAACAACATTGATGCTCGAGCCGACCGGCACCCATCCCTTTGCACCGTTCGAGTGGATGCTGTCGCTGCGCTATCTGCGCGCGCGGCGCAAGGAGGGCTTCATCTCGGTGATTGCCGGGTTCTCCTTTCTCGGCATCATGCTTGGCGTTGCGACGCTGATTATCGTCATGGCGGTGATGAACGGCTTCCGCCAGGAACTGCTGGGCAAGATTTTGGGCCTCAACGGGCATCTGCTGATTCAGCCGCTCGAGTCGCCGCTGACCGACTGGGACGCCGTTTCCGACCGCGTCTCCAAGATCCCCGGCGTCCGGCTGGCCGCGCCCATCGTCGAAGGTCAGGCATTGGCCTCTTCGCCGTTCAACGCATCCGGCGTCCTGGTGCGCGGCGTTCGCGCCGCCGACCTCATGAAGCTCACCTCAGTATCCAAGAACATCAAGCAGGGGACGCTCGATGGTTTCGATCAGGGCCAGGCCCTGGCCATCGGCAGCCGCTTGGCCGAGCAGCTTTCGGTGCGAGCCGGCGACAACATCACGCTGGTCGCTCCGCGCGGCGCCGTAACGCCGATGGGTACCACGCCACGCATCAAGGCCTACAAGGTCGCGGCAGTCTTCGAGGTCGGCATGTCGGAATACGATTCCGCTTTCGTTTTCATGCCGCTCACCGAGGCGCAGGCCTATTTCAATCGGACCGGTGATGTCACGGCGATCGAGGTCTACACCGACGATCCGGATCATATCGACACCTTCCGCGATCTGGTGACGAAGGCCGCCGCGCGCCCGATCTACATGATCGATTGGCGCCAGCGTAACGCGACGTTCTTCGGCGCGCTGCAGGTCGAACGCAACGTGATGTTCCTCATCCTGACGTTGATCGTGCTGGTGGCCGCGCTCAACATCGTGTCTGGGCTGATCATGCTGGTGAAGGACAAGAGCAGCGACATCGCAATCCTGCGCACGATGGGCGCGACGCAGGGGTCGATCATGCGGGTTTTTCTCATCACCGGCGCGGCGATCGGGTTTGTCGGCACCGTGGTGGGTTTCCTGCTGGGTACCATCGTCTGCCTCAACATCGAATCGATCCGGCACTTCCTGTCCTGGCTCACCAATACTGAACTGTTCCCGCCCGAGCTTTACTTTTTGTCCAAGCTGCCGGCCGACATGAGCGTCAAGGAAACGACTGCTGTTGTGATCATGGCGCTGGGGTTGTCGCTGCTGGCGACGCTCTATCCGTCGTGGCGAGCGGCGCGCCTCGATCCGGTCGAAGCCCTGCGCTACGAGTGACCAAGCGCGATGGATGAGACCACGAAGATCAGCGAATCTCCCGCGGCAACCGCCGGCAACGAAGACCATCCGCTCGTCTTCCTGCACGGCGTCAGCCGCCAATTTCGCCAGGGCGATGCGACACTCGATATTCTGAGAGGTGCCGAACTTGCGGTGTGGAGCGGGCAGTTGGTCGCCCTGGTCGCTCCTTCGGGGGCGGGAAAATCGACGCTCTTGCATATTGCCGGGCTGCTCGAACAGCCGGACGCCGGCGAAGTCTATATCGACGCGGTCGCCACCACGCATATGAGCGACATGCAGCGAACCCGGATCCGGCGCAGTGACATCGGGTTCGTCTATCAATTTCATCATCTGCTGCCGGAGTTCTCGGCGCTGGAGAACGTGATGATGCCGCAGTTGATTTGCGGCCTTGCGCACAAGGAGGCGCAAGCGCGCAGCGTCGAGCTGTTGAATTATCTCGGGCTGAAGGATCGCCTGACGCATCGGCCGGCAGAGCTATCCGGCGGCGAACAGCAGCGCGTCGCCATTGCGCGGGCGGTCGCCAATGCGCCGCGAATCCTGCTCGCCGACGAGCCGACCGGTAATCTGGACGTACGCACCGCGGATCACGTTTTTGCGGCGCTTGGGCAGTTGGTGCGCGCCTCCGGTTTGGCCGCGGTCATTGCCACGCACAACATGGACATCGCCGCCCAGATGGATCGGCGCGTGACGATCCGCGACGGCCTGGTCGTCGAAATGCCGTGACGGCGCGCAAGCGCGATCTCACGAATGCGCTTTGGACTTGGTCCTGGGCCGATGGTGAGAGGCAGGCGCAGCCGTCACCGCGGCCTGGTATCGCAGATTTTGCATGCAATAGCCGCCTACTCCGCTGACGGTGGCCATGCATTGTTCCCTGCTGACAAAACCGCAATTGGTGCCGCCGTTGTCGTAGGCGTATTCCGCACACCATGGATATTCGACAGCGCGGGCAGGCGCGCCGATAGCCGCAGCGATGAGAATTCCCAGCATGAACGGCAAGCATTTCATGGCCACGCTCCCGGAGTTGCCTTGCCCCATGCCTATTAACGCCAACGCCGTCCGCGTTATTGCTATGGCCGTGAAAAATAGCCTGATTGTCACGCAGGCTTGACCCGGCGCCGCAAAAATCGCGCTCAACGATTTAAGATGAATGACGCGCTAAAGCCCGACGGCGTGCTCGATCTCGGCTTCAATCTGGCCGATATGGGCAAACGCCGACACTTGCGTCCAGTTTAAGATGACGATGGCCAGCGCAACAACGGCGACGGCAGCCAGCAACAACTTGAACGTCGGGCGGGTCGGCGGATATTCGCGGCTCGGGTCGCGGTATTCGGTATTGCTCACGAGCGCCTCCACGATCGAACAGTGGGCCGGAGCAGCGGTCCAACGAGAAATGTTCGTCCGCTTCACGCCCTAACGCTATGTGCCAATTGATCGCACGCAGGTCCGAAAGTGGTTCCGTAACAAGAGGAGGCCGCCCGGAGGCGGCCGCCGGCGTTTCAGCCGTTTCGAAGGCAGACGGCGCCAGTGGCGGTCACCACAGAATCAGGCGCATAATGAACACGAGTGGCGAGCCTTGCAGGGAATTATCCCATGCGAGATTGGCTTCTGGTCCTGGCTCCGCTGGCGACCGCGCTCTACTTTACGATCCACCCGGACCAGTTCAGAGCTTCGCTGGACTGGCTGATAAGACTTTTGCAATGACAATGACAAAGACCCCAAAGCGCCTTGGCATTTGAGCCAGCCGGCTAAACGGCTCGCGGAAATTGCGGAAGGCAGGCCGGGGGTCGCGAGCCCGCAACCAAGTCACCAAGACAATGGTTGCGCCAGCTATCGAACCGGAATGAACCACATGCGTCGATCGCTACCGTTAACCTTGTTCGCCACAATTCAAACTGACCCCACTACCCGTCGTTGACCGTGAACAAGATGCGAACTATGTTCCCTTTCTGTTCCAAACACAGAGAAGGGGCAATGCAATGTTCCGCACGGTTGTCGAGGAGGCGCTTGCACTGGCATCGATCACCCTGTTCCTGGCGATGGTCGCCGTGTGGGCCCAAGTTCTCGGTGTCCTTTAGCTTTGCCGGCTTCTTGAGGACGGGGGCCATCAGTCAGCGGGCCTCCGATAAGGAGGATGCTGAGGAAAAGTTTCTGTGCGCTGCCGGCACCGCCGTCATGGACACGCCGGCGCGCCTTCGCCCATCCTCCGACGCTCAAGAATTGGAAGCCAAGAGCGCTACGCACGATGTCTGCTGCCAATGGGACTGCCGCAAAAGAGCCGAGCTTCGTGCATCTGCACGTGCATTCGTCCTACTCCCTGCTCGAAGGCGCGCTGACCATTGCGCGGTTGGCCGAGCTCGCCAAAAAGGACCGCCAGCCGGCGCTCGCTCTCACCGATACCGATAACATGTTCGGCGCGCTCGAGTTTTCCGAGAAAATGGCGGGCGCGGGTATTCAGCCGATTATCGGCTGCGCGTTGGGCATCGACTTCGGCGATCAGGAGAACCGCAACGGTGTGACCGGGGAAGGGTGGCCGCACCTTGTCCTGCTGGCCGCCCGCGAGGACGGTTACCGGAGCCTCATGCGGCTGTCGTCGCGCGCTTATCTCGAGACCGAGCAGCATGAACGCCCCCATATCAAGCTTGCCTGGCTCGAGGGCTCGACGGATGGATTGATCGCGCTCACGGGCGGCCCCAACGGTCCGCTCAACATTCCGATCGTCGCCGGTCAAAGCCCGCTCGCTATCGCACGCTGCGACGAGCTGCAGCGCCTGTTCGGCGATCGGCTCTACGTAGAATTGCAGCGCCACGGCATGCCCGCGGAACGAGCGGCTGAACACGTTCTCATTGAACTCGCCTACACGTGCGGTATCCCGCTGGTCGCAACCAACGAACCGTTCTTCGCTGCGCGCGATGACTACGAAGCGCACGACGCCTTGCTTTGTATTGCCGAGGGCAAATTGCTCGCCGACAGTGAACGCCGCCAACTCACGCCGGAGCATCGCTACAAGAGCCGGGCCGAGATGGCAGATTTATTTGCCGATTTGCCGGAGGCGCTCGTCGCGACCGTCGAGATTGCGCAGCGCTGTTCGTTTCGGCCGCACAAGCTGGCGCCGATCCTGCCGCGCTTTTCTACCGGACCAAACGCGGGCGAGGCCGATGAGGTGAAGGAACTTCGCCATGCCGCCCAAACCGGTCTCGGCCTGCGGCTTTCGCGGCACGGCGCCGCTCAAGGCCACACGGTCGACGAGTACCACGAGCGGCTGGCCTTCGAGCTCGGCGTCATCGAGCGCATGAAGTATTCCGGCTACTTCCTCATCGTTGCCGATTTCATCCAGTGGGCGAAGGGGCAGGGCATTCCAGTCGGGCCGGGCCGCGGCTCGGGCGCAGGCTCGCTCGTTGCCTACGCGCTCACCATCACCGATCTCGATCCGATCCGGTTCGGGCTGCTGTTCGAGCGATTTCTCAATCCCGAACGCATCTCGATGCCGGACTTCGATATCGACTTCTGCCAGGACCGGCGTGACGAAGTCATCCACTACGTACAGAAAAGATATGGGCGCGATCGGGTGGCGCAGATCATCACCTTCGGCACGCTGCAGGCGCGCGGCGTCCTGCGCGACGTCGGCCGGGTCCTGCAGATGCCGTACGGTCAGGTCGACAAGCTCTGTAAACTCGTGCCGCAGAACCCGGCAAATCCGGTCACGCTCAAGCGCGCCATCGAGGATGAGCCGCGCCTGCAGGCTGAGCGCGACCGCGATCCGGTGACCCGGCGCGCTTTCGACATCGCGCAGAAGCTTGAAGGACTGCACCGCCACGCTTCGACACACGCTGCAGGAATCGTTATCGGCGAACGACCACTGAACGAACTGGTGCCGCTCTATCGCGATCCCAAGTCCAATATGCCGGTGACCCAGTTCAACATGAAATGGGTCGAGCCGGCGGGCTTGGTCAAATTCGATTTTCTCGGCTTGAAGACACTGACGGTGCTGGAAACGGCGCGTGCATTCGGTGCGCAAGCGAGGCGTCGATATCGATCTGCTGCGGACGCCGCTGGACGATGCCAAGACCTACGAGATGCTGGCGCGCGGCGAGACCGTCGGCGTGTTCCAGGTGGAAAGTCAGGGCATGCGCCGGGCGCTGATCGACATGCGTCCCGATCGGTTCGAAGACCTGATCGTGCTGGTCGCGCTTTATCGCCCGGGTCCGATGGCGAACATTCCAACCTACTGCGCGCGCAAGGCTGGTCTCGAAACAATCAGCTATTTGCACCCGAAGCTTGAGCCGATTCTCGCACCGACCTACGGCATCATCACTTATCAGGAACAAGTGCAGCAGATCGCGCGCGATCTCGCCGGCTATAGCCTTGGTCAGGCCGACATTCTGCGCCGCGCCATGGGCAAGAAAGACAAGAAGGAAATGGCGTCACAGCGCGACAGCTTCATCTCGGGAGCAGTCGAGCGCGGTATCGGGCGCGCGGATGCGGAGGCTATCTTCGACACCTGCGCCAAGTTCGCGGAATATGGCTTCAACAAGTCGCACTCGGCGCCCTACGCGCTGTTGACGTACCAGACCGCCTACATGAAGGCGAACTTTCCGGTCGAGTTTCTGGCGGCGTCGATGACGCTCGATATGGGCAATACCGATAAGCTTTCCGAATTCCGCGCCGAGGCGGAACGCCTCACGATCAAGGTTGAGCCGCCTTCGATCAATCGTTCGAGCGTCGAATTCGACGTCGAAGGCAATTCGATTCACTATGCCCTTGCGGCGTTGAGGGGCGTCGGGCACCAGGCGGTCGAAAGCATCGTCGCGGCGCGGAGTGAGGGTCCATTCGTGGACCTCGCCGATTTCGCACGCCGCATCAATCCGCGCGCCGTCAACAAGCGCGTGCTCGAGAGCCTGACCGCGGCTGGCGCCTTCGATGCGATCGAGCCAAACCGCGCTCGCGCCTTCAGTGCGATCGACTTGATCATGGCCACGGCGCAACGCACGCACGATAACGCGGCGCGCGGACAATCCGAACTGTTTGGTGGGCCGGCGACACCCGAGCCGATGGTGATGCCGACGGTCGAGCCGTGGCTGCCGGCCGACCGGTTGCAGCGCGAGTATGATGCCGTCGGCTACTTCCTAACCGGACATCCGCTCGACGATTACGGCGCCGCGCTCAAGCGGCTCCGTGTGCAATCGTGGGCCGAATTTTCGCGCGCCGTGAAGGCGGGCGCCAGCGCTGGGCGGGTCGCCGGAACGGTTGTGGCGCGCACAGAGCGGCGCACCAAAACCGGCAGCAAGATGGGAATCATCGGCCTCTCCGATCCAAGCGGCCACTATGAGGCGGTGCTGTTTTCGGAGGGGCTTGCGCAGTATCGCGATCTGCTGGAGCCGGGAACCGCGGTGCTGCTGTTCCTCACAGCCGAAGTCCAGGCTGAGGAGGTACGAGCACGCATCCAATCGGTCGAACCGCTCGATGAAGCGGCGGCGAAAATGCAAAAGGGACTGCGCGTCTTTCTGCGTAACGAATCTCCCATCGACGGCCTGGTGCGGCGGCTCGAACCGACCAAGGCTGGCGCTCGCAATGGGATCGGATCAGGCTGACGGCGAAGTCAGCATGGTGCTGCTGCTGGAGAACGGTAGTGAGGTCGAGGTCAAGCTGCCGGGCCGTTTCAAGGTCTCGCCGCAGATTGCCGGAGCCATCAAGGCCGTGGCCGGCGTGGTCACCGTCGAGGCGTTGTAAACGCCGCTTTCCTTTGCACGGCACGTGCTTACGCTATAGTCGGCTGACTTGAACAATTGGCAGCGGGTGCCGCTATGACCGCCATCGACAAGTTCAACGATCATTGCTGGAAGGATGTCATTCCCGCGGATGACCTGAAGATTTATTCGGCTTGGCGCCGCGAAACTTACGTCGGTGCTCGGCCGGCGGTGCTGGCGATCGATTTATATGACCTGGTCTATCGCGGCGGTCCGTTGCCTCCTGTGGAAATCAACGATCGCTATCCCAACACTTGCGGAGTCTTCGCTCATCGCGCGATCGCGCCTACGAAAAAGCTCCTGGCGGCCGCGCGGCGCGCCGGCGTTCCGATCTTCTTCTGCACGCAGGAGACGCGCCCTAACAATCGCCCGCCGGGCGCAGTCTCGACCAAGCGCCGCGGCGAGCCGTTGCCAGCCGACAGCTATGCGATCTACCGCGAGTTTCCAGTCGAGCCGCAAGACATCGTCATCTGGAAGCAGCGTGCCAGCATTTTTCAAGGCACGCCTCTGTTCTCGCACCTGTCGCTGCTTGGCGTGCAAAGCCTGATTGTGTGCGGCGAAAGCACATCCGGCTGCGTCCGCGCGAGTGTCGTCGACGGCCACTCAAGTGGGTTCCATGTCACGGTGGTCGAGGAATGCACCTACGACCGCGCCGAACTCACCCACAAGGTCAATTTGTTCGACATGCACCACAAGTACGCCGACGTCATGCACGTCGATGAAGTTGTGGCTCACCTCGATTCCATGGGATTGGGGCGTGCCGCGGAGTAACGGCGCCGGGCCCGACGGGCACAAGGCGCAGCTAGCGGCGTCCTAACCTTCCGTTTAACGAATACCCAAGGGTGCAACGTTAAGGTTGCGTTGCTGGGGCGCATCCCTATATAAGGCGCCCAACCTCACACGCGGACCTTGGCTTAACGGCCGTCCGGTGGTGCCTCCCTGGAGACACCTCATCGGTCCGCGGCGGATCAACCGGAGAACGACATGTCGCTGCCTGACTTCAGCATGCGTCAGCTTTTGGAAGCTGGCGTCCATTTCGGCCACCAGGCCCATCGTTGGAATCCGAAGATGTCCGAGTACATCTTCGGCACCCGCAACAATATCCATATCGTCGATCTGACGCAGTCGGTGCCGATGATGCACCGCGCCCTGCAGGCGGTCAGCGATACCGTCGCGCAAGGCGGCCGCATCCTGTTCGTCGGCACCAAACGGCAGGCGCAGGACGCCATCGCCGAGGCTGCCAAAAAGTCGGCGCAGTACTACGTTAATTCGCGTTGGCTCGGCGGCACGCTGACCAACTGGAAGACGGTGTCGAATTCGATCAAGCGGCTGCGCAAGCTCGAAGAGATGCTGAGTTCCAATGAGGCGCAGGGCTACACGAAGAAAGAGCGGCTGACCCTGCAGCGCGAGCGCGACAAGCTCGATCGGGCACTTGGCGGCATCAAGGACATGGGCGGCCTTCCCGACCTCCTGTTCGTGATCGACACCAACAAGGAAGACATCGCAATCAAGGAAGCGCGCCGGCTCAACGTTCCCGTTGCCGCTGTCGTCGACACCAATTGCGATCCGGATGGTATCACCTACGTCGTGCCGGGCAATGACGATGCCAGCCGCGCGATTTCGCTGTATTGCGACCTTGTCGCCAAGGCCGCGATCGACGGCATTTCGCGGGCCCAGGGCTCGCACGGCATTGACGTCGGTGCTCAGGCCGAACCGATCGTCGCCGAGGAGTTGCCGACGGAAACCAACAAACTTGGGTTTGAGCAGCTTTCCGGACCGCGCGGCGTGGCCGACGATCTCAAGAAGCTTTCGGGAGTGTCCCCCACGATCGAGAAGAAACTCAACGATCTTGGGATTTTCCACTTCCAGCAGATCGCCGAACTCTCGCCGACCGCTGCCCACAATGTCGGCGAGGAAGTTGGGCTTCCAGGTCGTGTCGAAGGCTGGATCGCCAAGGCCAAAGAACTGACGGCCGAGGCCGAGTAGCTGCAAGCCGTTATTTCCGGTTCGCGGGGGCTGCGGATCAGGAATTTCGATTTCGGCGGGTAACGCTTCTGACGGTGCGAGCCACTATTTGAGTGATGGTGGTTTGAATTCCGGACGCCTCGTTCTGCTCCGGAATGTCGATTGGATAAGGATCAACGGCGATGGCGAACATCAGCGCGAGCATGGTGAAGGAGCTCCGTGACAAGACCGGAGCAGGCATGATGGATTGCAAGGCGGCCCTCAACGAATTGAGCGGCGATGTCGAGGCGGCAGTCGATTGGCTGCGCAAGAAGGGCTTGGCCAAGGCTGCGAAAAAGGCCGGACGCGTGGCCGCGGAGGGGCTAATCGGCGTTGCCGTTTCGGGGACGAAAGGCGTCGTGGTCGAAGTCAATTCCGAGACGGACTTCGTGGCTCGCAACGACCTGTTCCAGGGTCTGGTCAAGATGATCGCGGATGCCGCGCTCGGTACCGGACCCGCGGTCGACAAGATTCTGGCTGCGCCCGTCGGCAGCAGCACGATCGCCGATGCTATTGCCGAAACCATCGCCAAGATCGGCGAGAACATGACCTTGCGCCGCGCTGCCGAACTTTCCGTCGGCAAGGGCGTGGTGGCGAGCTACGTGCACAGTTCGGTGATCGATGGGCTTGGCAAGATAGGTGTGATCGTCGCTCTCGAATTGGCGGGTAAAGCCGATGAGCTCAAAGCATTCGGCCGCATGGTGGCCATGCATGTCGCATCCGCCAATCCCCAGGCGGTGGATTCGTCCGGTCTCGATGCCGCGACCATCGAACGAGAAAAGGGCGTGCTCGCAGACAAAGCGAAGGCCCAAGGCAAACCGGCGAACGTCGTCGAGAAGATTGTCGAGTCCGGGCTCAAGACTTTCTACAAGGAAGTCTGCCTGGTCGATCAGGCTTTCATCTTCGACGACAAGAAGAGCGTGGCTCAGGCCGTCAAGGAGGCCGAAGCCAAAGCGGGGGCGCCGATCAAGATCGGCGGTTTCGTGCGCTTTGCGCTGGGCGAAGGCATCGATAAGCCGAGTGACGATTTCGGCGGCGAGGTGGCGGCGCTTGCCGGCACCCACTGAGAATTTTCCGGACGTGGTTGGGTTTGGCGCACATTTGCAGTAGGCCGTGTTGGTGAGATCTGGGTGGGGCGGCGGTGTGATCCGTCGCTGGTAGATCCGAGCGGACAAACCGATGACGAAGCCGAATTATCGACGGGTGATCGTCAAGCTGTCCGGAGAAGCGCTCAGCGGCCCGGAGAAGTTCGGGATTCACCAGCCGACGATCGACCGCTTCGCCGCCGACCTCATTGCCGCCCACGGACTCGGAATAGGTCTGGGAGTCGTTGTCGGCGGCGGGAACATCCTGCGCGGCGCCCAGATTTCCGAAAATGGACTGTCACGGCCGACGGCGGACGCCATGGGAATGCTGGCGACTGTTATGAACGCGCTCGTTTTGGAATCGGCGGTCGAGCGGGCCGGCGTGAGCGCGCGGACCATGTCGGCGCTCGCCATGCCGCAGGTGTGCGAGACCTACGAGCGGCAACGGGCGCTGCGGCATCTCGAGGACGGCCGCATCATCGTTTTCGCAGGTGGGACCGGAAATCCATACTTCACCACCGACACGACGGCTGTTTTGCGCGCGGCCGAGATGGGCTGCGACGCCGTACTCAAGGCGACTGACGTCGACGGCGTCTATACTGCGGACCCCAAGCGGGACCCGAAGGCCACCCGGTACGAGCATCTCACCCATCAGGAGGCTCTGGAAAGAAATCTCAAGATCATGGATGCCACGGCCTTCGCGCTTGCCCGGGAAAATCGTATGCCTATCATCGTTTTTTCAATCCGGGAGCAGGGCGTGATCGAGACCGTCCTGCGAGGTAAGGGGCACTTCACCACTGTCGGCTGATGATCGCGCGTAGCGCGGCAGACCGGCAGGTGCCGGCCTGCAGGGCCAATCGCGGAGGGCGCCATGGCGACGACGACATTCGATATGAACGACCTTAAGCGGCGCATGCAGGGGGCGACGGCGTCGCTCAAACAGGAGCTGTCTGGGTTGCGCACGGGCCGGGCCTCGGCCGCGCTGCTCGAGCACATCCAGGTCGAGGCTTACGGGAGCCACATGCCGCTCAATCAGCTCGCTACGATCAGCGTGCCGGAACCGCGGGTCCTGAGCGTTCAAGTTTGGGACCGATCGATGGTTCATGCCATCGAGAAGGCGATTTCCGCCGCAAATCTTGGATTGAGCCCTTCGACCGAAGGGCAGGTCCTGCGGCTGCGCATCCCCGAGCTGAACGAAGAGCGCCGGCGCGAAATCGTCAAGGTTGCCCACAAATATGCTGAGGCTGCGCGTGTGGCAGTGCGACACGTCCGGCGCGACGGCCTCGATCTTCTCAAGAAGCTCGAGAAGGATCACAAGATCAGTGAGGACGACCACAATCGCCAAGCCGAGCAAGTTCAGAAAGCGACCGACGCGATCATCGCGGAGGTCGAGAAAATGCTTGCCGGCAAGGAAAAGGAGATCATGACGGTGTGAGCGACGCGGCAAGCTCGACAAGCGAGACGGCGCAGCCTGCGGGTGCGAGGAGCGACGGCTTCGAAATGCCCAGGCACGTCGCCATCATCATGGATGGCAATGGACGTTGGGCCGCCGCGCGCGGCCTGCCGCGGGTGGAAGGCCATCGTCGCGGGGTTGAGGCTGTGCGCAGAACAGTACGTGCAGCGCGGGACCTCGGCATTTCGGTCCTCACCATTTTCTCCTTCAGCTCCGAGAACTGGTCGCGACCGCCGTCCGAAATTCGCGATCTGCTCGGCCTGCTACGCCGCTTCATCCGCAATGACTTGGCCGATCTACACAAAAGCAATGTGCGCGTGCGCATCATCGGTGAGCGCGACGATCTCGACCGCGACATCCGCCGCATGCTGGAGGAAGCGGAGGATCTGACACGCAACAACGATGGCCTCACCCTCGTCGTGGCGTTCAATTACGGCGCGCGCCAGGAGATAGCACGCGCTGCGCGTCGGGTTGCCGTCGAGGTCTCGGAGGGGCGTTTATCCGCCAGCGACATCACGCCCGAACTTCTAACGCGTCACCTCGATGCCCCTGACGTGCCCGATCCCGATGTCATCATCCGCACCAGCGGCGAGCAGCGGCTGTCCAACTTCCTGCTGTGGCAGGCTGCTTACAGCGAACTGGTCTTTGTTCCGATCAATTGGCCCGATTTCGATCGGACCGCGCTTGAGAATGCCATCGCCGAGTATCATCGACGCGAACGCCGCTTTGGCGGTCTGATCGCCCAGACCGGGTCGTGATCTCACTCAACCAGCGCGATCCTGGCCCAGGCGGAAATATTTCTTCGGGTCGGAGCGGCGCGAGCAATCTTGCGCTGCGCATCGCATCAGCCGCCGTACTCGCACCGGTTGTTCTTGGGATCGCGTATGCCGGGGGGGGGCTGTTTCTAGCCCTCTGTGTCGTTGCGGCGTGGCGGAATTCTTTGGGAGTGGACACGCCTCGTGGCCGGCAAGGCTGATCCGCTAATCCTGGCGCCGGGGGTCGCCGCGTTGTTCGCCGGCGTGATGCTGGTCGGCCTGGACAAGAGCGAAGCCGCTGTCGGCTCCATCGCGATCGGTGCAATTCTCGTCTGGGGGCTGCTCGTTGCAGCGCGACGTACCTCGGTTGAGGCAATTTGGGCTGTCGGCGGAGTAATTTACGCCGGCGCCGCCTTTCTCGGTCCGGCGCTCATGCGGCGCGACCCCGAATTGGGCCTCATTGCTGTGCTTTTCGTAATCGCAATTGTCTGGATCACCGATACTTTTGCCTATTTCGTCGGCAAGGCGATCGGCGGACCGCTGTTGTGGCCCCGCGTCAGTCCCAAGAAGACCTGGGCCGGCGCCATTGGTGGTCTGATAGGGGGGGTTGCCGCCGGCACCTCGGTCGCCTATGCGAGCGGGATGGGTAGGCTTGTGGTCGTTGGGGCTATTGCGTTCATGCTATCAATTCTTGCGCAGGCTGGAGATTTGTTCGAGTCGGCCGTCAAACGCCGCTTCGGCGCTAAGGACGCGAGCAACCTCATTCCCGGTCACGGCGGTTTCATGGACCGTCTTGACGGCTTCCTCGTTGCAATGCTGGCGGCCCTCTTGATCGGAACCGTCGCGGGCCGGAATCACCTCGCCCGCCCAGGGCCTGCTGGTATGGTAGGCGCAATGAAACAGAAGAATCGGGCGGCCAGGATTGAGCCGGTACCTTCGTCGCGCTCGGTGACCCTCCTCGGGGCCACGGGGTCGATCGGCACGAGCACGGTCGATCTTTTGCGGCGCGAGCCCGGCCGGTATCGCGTCGAGGCCGTGACGGCGCATCGCAATGCCGCTGATTTGGCGCGCCTTGCGCGGGAACTTGGCGCGCGCTTCGCCGCGGTCGCCGATCCTGACGCCTTCAACGAACTCAAGGCCGAGCTTTCCGGTTCCGGCATCGAGGCGGGCGCCGGCGCGGCAGCGGTCGTCGAAGCGGCGCAGCGGCCGGCCGAATGGGTGATGGCGGCGATCACCGGCGCGGCCAGCCTTAAGCCAACGTTGGCGGCCGCCGAACGCGGCGCCACCGTCGCGATCGCCAACAAAGAGTGCCTGGTTTGTGCCGGCGCGCTGTTCATGCGCCGTGCTGCGGCCAGCAACGCAACCATTTTGCCGGTCGATTCCGAACACAACGCCATTTTCCAGGCGCTGAGTGCGGGACGCCGGGAGGATGTCCGGCGAATCATCTTGACCGCATCGGGCGGGCCATTTCGGACTTGGCCGCTCGAGGCGATCCAAAAGGTGACTGTGGAGCAGGCGCTGAAACATCCGACCTGGACCATGGGACCCAAGGTCACGATCGATTCGGCCACGCTCATGAATAAAGGCCTTGAACTCATCGAGGCTCATCATCTTTTCGCGCTGAATCCCGATGAGCTCGACGTGGTCGTCCATCCGCAGTCGGTTGTCCACGGTCTGGTGGAATTCCGCGACGGATCGGTGATTGCTCAGCTCGGTTCGCCCGATATGCGTATCCCGATTTCTCATTGTCTGGCTTGGCCCGTGCGCATGGGTACGCCGGCGCCCCGGCTCGATCTCGCGCGGATATCCACGCTGACGTTTGAGGAACCAGACCCGATTCGATTTCCGGCCCTTGCGCTTGCGCGCCGCGCCTTGGCGGCCGGTGGGGCACGGCCGACTATTCTCAACGCGGCCAACGAGATTGCCGTCCGCGAATTCGTCGGCGGCCGGCTTGGATTTGGCGGAATTCCGGCCCTCGTCGAGGCCACGCTCGATGCCGCCGAGCGGCGGGGAGAGGTCGCAGCGCCTCAATCGGTCGAGGAGGCGGTCGCCATTGACCATAATGCGAGAAGGTCGGCCGTCGACCTCTTGCCCGAAATTGCCGCAATGGCATCCTAGCGTCCCCGACTGGGTCGGGACACTACGAGACATTTTGGGGGGCGTTCAGGCAGCGTCATGGGGTCGAATTTTTTGTCGCATTTGCACGCGTTTGGCGGCGGCGTTGTGGGATATCTCGTCCCGTTTCTGTTCGTCCTCAGCCTTGTCGTGTTCTTTCATGAACTTGGCCATTTCCTCGTCGCGCGCTGGTGCGGCGTGCGGATCTTGGTGTTCTCCATCGGGTTTGGGCCTGAACTCGTTGGCTTCAATGATCGGTATGGTACGCGGTGGAAAATCGCAGCCATCCCGCTCGGCGGTTTCGTGAAGTTCTTTGGCGATGAGAACGCGGCGAGCGTCCCGGATGCGGATCGCATTGAATCCATTGATCAGAGCGAGCGCGGGGAAACCTTCTTCTTTCAGCCTGTCTTGAAGCGTGCGGCCATTGTCGTAGCCGGTCCGATGGCAAATTTCATATTGGCCATCGTCATTTTTGCCGCGATTTTCATGATTTACGGCAAGCAGACGATGAGCGCGCGCGTTGATACGGTACAGGCTGACAGCGCCGCCGCCGCCGCAGGCTTCAAACCAGGCGATTTGGTGTTGTCGATCGATGGCCACGCCATCTCTGACTTTTCCGACATGCAGCGAATCGTCAGCGAAAGCGCCGGCGAAACACTCGAAATCACCGTAGAACGAGCCGGCGCCAAGGAGGTCCTTAAGGCCACCCCGGCCTTGAAGGAGGTCAAAGACAATTTCGGCAACGCTCATCGAATCGGAATTCTCGGCATCACGCGGTCCATGGCTGCCGGGGACCTCAAGGCGCAACCTGTTGCCCCGCCACAAGCGGTCTGGATGGGGGTCCAGGAGACTTGGTTCGTGATCGACCGCACGCTGAGCTATATCGGCGGTGTGATCGTTGGCCGTGAGGCCGCAGACCAGCTCGGCGGCCCAATTCGAATCGCGCAGATGTCAGGGCAGGTGGCGACGATGGGATTCGCGGCACTTGTCCATCTCGCAGCCGTGCTTTCGGTCTCGATCGGATTGCTCAATTTGTTTCCCATTCCGCTGCTCGATGGTGGTCACCTTTTGTTCTATCTAATTGAAGCGTTACGAGGGCGACCGCTTTCCGAGCGGGCGCAAGAAGTTGGTTTCCGAATTGGCCTCGCGATCGTCGTAATGTTGATGATATTTGCAACTTTCAATGACATAGTCCATTTGACGACATCCTAGATCGACCGCCAGAAATGAAGCGGTCACAAGGGTTTGGGATGAGTGGCGGGTAGTGGGTGTGGTCGAGGGGAGAAATATCATCAGCTTTGAAACATTAAGCAGCCGAGGGAGATTTGCGGCAACCCGCCACTGGGGGCGGCCACGAGGGGAATGAAGGCGCTTTGCGCATGAACATGTGGGTGCGGGTAAGACGAGGGCTCGTTGTGGCCGGCGTGCTCCTCGGCATTAGTCTTTTTGGCTTTATGGCTGGCGCGGTCGTGGCTGCGCCGGCGCAGTCTGGCTTGACCTCAAGCTCGATCATTGTGCAGGGCAATCGTCGCGTCGAAGCCGAGACGGTCCGGTCTTATTTCAAGGTAGCGCCCGGCGA
Organism: uncultured Alphaproteobacteria bacterium; assembly: GCA_963759705.1. Taxonomy (GTDB): domain Bacteria; phylum Pseudomonadota; class Alphaproteobacteria; order Rhizobiales; family Xanthobacteraceae; genus BOG-931. The sequence continues at coordinate 519,063 of CAVXAK010000013.1, read as the reverse complement.
ACGTCTCGACGCGGCTGCGATCGATGCGGGGCTCAAGGCGCTTTACGCGTCCGGCTTGTTCGAAGACGTGCACATCTCGCAATCGGGCGGACACATCATCGTAACGGTGGTTGAGGCGTCGGTGATCAATCGGGTTGCCTTCGAAGGCAACCACCGGATGAAGGATGAGCAACTCCAGGAAGAAATTCAATCGAAGCCGCGCGGGTCGTTATCGCGACCGACGGTTCAGGCGGACACGCAGCGGATCATCGAAGTTTACCACCGCAACGGGCGATTCGACGTCTCGGTGGTGCCGCAGATCATCGAGCGGCCGAACAATCGGGTCGATCTGATCTTTGTTATCAACGAAGGCGAAAAGACCGGCATCAAATCCATCATTTTCGTTGGCAACAAAGCCTATCCGGCATGGCGTCTGAAGGAAGTCATCAAGACCGCGGAATTGAACTGGCTGAGCTTCTTGCAAACCACTGACGTCTACGATCCCGATCGTATCGAGGCCGACCGCGATCTGATCCGGCGCTTCTACTTGAGCCACGGCTATGCAGACGTGCAGGTCGTTTCAGCGACCGGCGAATATGATCCCGCCAAGAAGGGATTTATCATCACATTCACGATCGAAGAAGGACCGCTCTACCATTTCGGAACGATCGACATTCAATCCAATGTCCGCGCCATCGATCCCCTGTCGCTGAAGTCCATCCTTCGGACCAGGCAGGGCCAAGTCTATAACGGCACCGCAGTGGAAAAGTCGGTCGAGGAGCTCACGGTCGAGATTGCCAGACGTGGCTATCCCTTCGGGACGGTGCGGCCGCGCGGAGATCGCAACGCCGAGACCCGAACGATCGGTGTCGTTTTTGTCGTCGATGAGGGCACGCGCGCCTACATCGAGCGCATCAACATCCGCGGTAACACGCGAACCCGGGACTACGTAATCCGGCGCGAGTTCGACATCGCCGAAGGCGATCCGTACAACCGCGCCTTGATCGATCGCGCCGAGCGTCGAATCAAGAACCTGAACTTCTTCAAGTCGGTCAAGATCACCAATGAACCGGGGTCCGCGCCCGATCGAGTGGTGATCAATGTCGATGTCGAGGAACAATCGACTGGCGATTTTTCGATCATGGGAGGTTTTTCGACGTCGGACGGCTTTATGGCCCAGATGTCGATCTCCGAACGCAACCTCCTGGGAACGGGTCGTTTCGCCAAAGCCTCGGTCACCTACGGACAATACACGCGAGGCGCCGAGCTCAATTTCGCCGAACCGTATTTTCTCGGTCAGCGAATTTCAGCCGGCATCGATTTGTTTGCGCGGCAGACTTTGGCCAACAGCTATCTTTCCTACGGTACGGAATCGTACGGCGGAAATCTCAAATTCGGCATTCCGCTGCGCGAGGACCTGACCTTTCAGTTAAGATATTCGCTGTACACGCAGAACATCACGCTGCCGTCGTCACTGGATGATTGCAATAATCTTAACCCCGATTTTGCCAACACTTTCGCGACACCAGCGGCGATTGCTGCGGGTGTAGTGCCAAACGGCACCAATGATGCGGCCAATGCGGCTTACAATTCTGCCGTTGCAAATAGCGGCCAGACCAGCTGTTACCAGTACGGTCAGGCCTCCCTTCCTGTTCGTGTCGAACTTGCCAACGGTGCCTATCTGACATCAATGGCCGGATACGGCTTCACCTACAATACGCTCGACAACAACAAGAGCCCGACCAGCGGCCTGCTTCTTAGCTTCGGGCAAGACTTTGCCGGGCTTGGCGGCGACGTGAGCTACATGCGCTCGACGGCGGACTTCCGGACCTATTACGAGGTCGCATCGGACCTCGTCAGTGTGTTGCATCTGCAAGCCGGCAACATCACGAGCTTGAATGGTCAAGAAGTGCGTATGCTCGACGACTTCAAGATGGGGCCCAATCTCGTTCGCGGCTTCGCCCCTGCGGGCATTGGCCCGCGCGACATTACGTCCGGGACGTCGAACGATCTGATCGGCGGCACGATGTATTGGGGCGCCAGTCTGGAGTTTCAATACCCGTTCTACTTCCTGCCGAAGGACACCGGTTTCCGCGGCGCCTTGTTCGTCGATTCGGGTTCGGCGTGGGACTACAAGGGTGAGACGTCGTCGCCTGCGACGGGAGAGATCAACGGCCTCGTGAATGGCATCCAATGCCAATGCGCGATGGTGTATGCCGATACTGCGTCGGTACGCGCCTCGGTCGGCGCCAGCATCATCTGGGATTCTCCGTTCGGGCCCCTGCGCTTCGATTTCGCTTATCCGCTTTTGAAAACCGGGTACGACAAGACCCAGTGGTTCAGCTTCGGCGGCGGCACGCATTTCTAATCGCGGCCATCGCCGCGGACGGGCGCATGGCTTCTTCCCTCCGACACCAACGCGAGCTGACGATCGAAGAGATCGTCGCGTTGACGCACGCGAAGCCGCGGGACGGTCAGCCCCTCGACCGGCGCATCGCCAATATCGCTCCGCTCGACACGGCCGGCGCGAAGGACATTAGTTTTATCGATAGCCCGAAATATCTCGACCAACTGGCCGTCACGCATGCCGGCGCCTGCCTTGCTGCGCCGCGTTTTGAGGCCGCAGTACCGAGACGGCTGGTCCTGCTGGTCACGCCGGAGCCATACCGTGCATTCGTTGCGGTGGCGCGTGCGCTGTTTCCTGCGGCGCTACGTCCGTCGTCGCTGTTTGGCGTGAGCGGACATTCGCCGGTAGCTCACGTGCATTCCTCCGCGCGTCTCGAGCCGGGGGTTGCCATCGATCCCCTTGCCGTCATCGGGCCCAAAGCGGAGATTGGAGCCGGCACATTGATTTCGTCGGGTGCAGTGATCGGCCCGGAAGTCTGCATCGGGCGCGACTGCGCCATCGGTGCAGGGACGACCATCCAGCATGCGTTGATCGGCGATCGTGTTGTCGTCCATCCCGGGGCGCGCATCGGTCAGGACGGTTTCGGCTATCTGCCAAGTCCGAAGGGGCATCAGAAGATTCCGCAAACGCGCCGCGTCATCATTCAGGACGATGTGGAAATCGGCGCCAATACCACGATCGACAGAGGCTCGACGCGGGACACCATCATCGGGGAAGGCTCGAAGATCGACAATCTCGTCCAAATCGCGCACAACGTGTCCATTGGACGCCACTGTTTGATTGCCTCGCAGACCGGCATTTCCGGCAGCGTGCAAGTAGGGGATTTCGTTATGCTGGCCGGGCAGGTGGGCATCGCAGATCACGTGTCGATCGGGGCCGGCGCCGCGCTCGGCGCGCAGAGCGGTCTGATGTCGGATGTGCCCCCTGGAGCGAAGTGGGGCGGTTACCCCGCTCAACCGGCGCGCGACTGGTTGAAGGGCGTTGCCGCGTTGCGCCGTCTGGCGCGTCGTGGCGGCAAAGGCGAAGGGGAGGGAGCATGAACGACGAGACCCTCAGCGTCGCCGACATTCGCGACATCCTGCGGATGCTGCCCCATCGATATCCGTTCGTCATGGTCGATCGCGTCATCGATATGCGCGGCGACGAGCATGGTATTGGGATCAAGAATGTCACGATGAACGAACCGCAATTTCTCGGCCATTTTCCGGAAAATCCGGTGATGCCCGGTGTGCTGGTGATCGAGGGGATGGCGCAGACGGCGGGTATCTTGTGTCTGCGTCTGATGAAGCCGCTGGAGCAGCGCCGCTCGATGTATTTCCTCACCATCGATAAAGCCAAGTTTCGCAAGCCGGCCGTGCCCGGCGACACGCTCGAATATCACGTCAACAAAATCGCACATCGCCGCAACATGTGGTGGTACCGGGCCGAAGCCAAAGTCGGCGAAGTCCTGATCGCCGAGGCTGAAGTCGGCGCAATCATTTCCGAGGGTTGAATGGCGATCGATTCGACCGCGCGCGTCGCCGACGGCGCGCGCATTGGCGAAGGCGTGGACATCGGTCCGTACTGCATCGTCGGACCGCACGTCGAACTCGGCCCCGGCGTACGCCTGATCGCACACGTCCACGTCACGGGTGTCACGACCATCGGAGAGGGCACGGTCGTCTATCCGTTTTCCTCGCTCGGAACACCGCCCCAATCGGTCCACTATCGCGGCGGCCCCACCAAGCTGACGATCGGCGCGCGATGCGAGCTGCGTGAAAGCGTCACGATGAACACCGGCACTGAAGATGGCGGCGGCGTAACGCGCGTCGGTGAGCGTTGCTTTTTTATGGTCGGCTCGCATGTCGGCCACGACTGCCAGGTCGGCGACAACGTGAACCTCGCCAACAATGTCGTTCTCGGCGGTCATGTCAGCGTCGGCGATCACACCTTTCTCGGCGGACACGTCGCGATCCACCAATTCGTGCGGATCGGCGAAGGCGTTATGATGGCCGGAATGTCTGCCGCCCGCGACGACATCATTCCTTTCGGCTTTGCGCTCGGCCAAACCGGCGCGCTGGTCGGCTTGAATATCGTAGGCTTGCGGCGCCGGGGCGCGACGCGAGCCGAATTGCATCGACTGCGCCGCGCCTACCGTCACTTGTTCTTCGTCGAAGGCCGGCTGGCCGATAGAATTGATGCGCTCGAGCGTGACTTTGCCGATGATCCTTTGGTCGGCAAAATCATTGCGTTCATCCGCGCGGGCGGTAAGCGTCCGCTGATGCGGCCCCGCGCAAAACGAGCGGCCGACGAGTCCAGCGACGATGCCGCCTGACGCTGCAAGCGAGGCCGACGCGACACCTGCACACGATCCGGTTGCGATCATCTGCGGAGGCGGCAGCTTTCCCGCAGCGGTCGCCGAGGCCGTTTTGCGTCGCGGCCGGCGTCCGGTGATGTTCGGCATCAAGGGCTGGGCGGATCCAAAAGTCATTGAGCGTTACGCGCATCATTGGATCGCGATTGGGCAGGCTGGACGTTTCTTTCGCCTGGCGCGGGCCGAACATTGCCGCGAGGTTCTGTTTATCGGAACCCTGCTCAGGCCGGCGCTGACGCAAATTCGGCTTGATTGGCAGACCATCCGTCTGCTGCCGCGTGCCATTCGGTTTTTTCGCGGCGGCGATGATCGCCTGCTCTCCGGCGTCGCCGAGCGTGGCGGAAGCCGGGGGCCTGCGCGTCATCGGAGTCCAGGATGTGGCGCCTGAAATTCTGGTTCCCCAGGGTGTGCTTGGCCGCTGCCAACCGTCGAGCCGAGACAAGGCCGACATTGCCCGCGCGCTGGCGCTGATTGCCGCCATGGGGCCATTCGATGTCGGACAGGCAGCGGTGGTCGCCGACAATCACGTGCTCGCCGTCGAGGCCGCCGAGGGTACCGATAATGTCCTGGCACGGATTGCCGAATTGCGCCGCCAGGGACGTGTGACGACGCCTGCCGGAGTGGGTGTTCTCGTCAAAGCGCCGAAGCCGGGTCAGGACCGGAGGTTCGATTTGCCCTCGATCGGTCCGCGAACGATTGAAAACGTCGCGCATGCCGGGCTTGCCGGCGTCGCCGTCACCGCCGGCAGCACGATTATTGCCGAAGCCGCAGAGGTGGCGGCTGCCGCGGATCGCGAGAAGATCTTCTTCGTCGGAGTGAGCGAGGAAACGGCACGATGATGCCTGCGCCGCAGCCGCGCCCATTGTCCATTTTTCTCGTGGCGGCAGAGGAATCCGGGGATGCATTGGGCGCGGCATTGGCCCGCGCACTTACGGCGCGGCTCGGCGGCGCGCTCAAGCTTTCGGGAGTAGGCGGGCGGGCCATGGCGGCGGCAGGGATCGTCAGCCCGTTCCCGATCAACGAACTCTCCATCATCGGTCTCACCGCGATTCCGAGCCGGCTCCCGACGATTTTTCGCCGCATCCGTGAGACCGCGGATGCCGTCGTGGCTGGTCGCCCAGACGCTCTGGTCGTCATCGACAGTCCGGATTTCACCCACCGCGTGGCCCGCCGCGTACGCAGGCTGGCTCCTTCGATCCCTATCCTCGATTATGTCTCTCCCTCGGTTTGGGCGTGGCGGCCCGGACGCGCGCGGGCCATGCGGGCCTATATCGATCAGGTTCTCGCGATCCTGCCGTTCGAACCGGCTGTGCACGTGCAGCTTGGCGGACCGCCTTGCCTTTATGTCGGCCACCCGCTCGTCGAGCGCATTGCCGAACTACGCCCGAATGCCGACGAGGAGCAGCGGCGCCGTTCCGACCCCCCCGTCGTCCTCGTCTTGCCCGGAAGCCGGAGCAGCGAGGTTCGCCGGTTGTTGGACATCTTTGGAGCAGCGATCAGTCTCGCTATCGGCCGCGCCGGGCCGATGGAGCTTGTGTTGCCGACCGTGCCCCACCTCGTGTCCCTGGTGCGGGAGGGCGTTGCCTGCTGGTCCGTGACCCCGCGGATCGTCGTCGAGCCCGCCGAAAAGTGGGCGGCCTTTCGGACCGCACGCGCCGCGCTGGCGGCGTCCGGCACTGTGACGCTTGAACTTGCCCTCGCCGGGGTGCCGACCGTGGCGGCGTATAAGGTTCCGCTGATCGAGCAAATCATCATGCATCTGATGACGTTGCGGGCGAAGTTTCACACCGTGATCCTTGCCAATCTGGTCATCGGCGAGAATGTCGTACCGGAATTCCTGCAGCGAAAATGCACGCCGGAGCGGCTTGCCGACGCTTTAGTGCCGCTGGTCTCGGGCGGGGAGGAGAGGCACCGCCAGATCGAGGCCTTTAAACGCCTCGATACGATCATGGCGGTCAAGACCACCGTTCCGAGCACCAGGGCGGCCGCCATCGTCCTCGATGTGGCGCAGCGGGGTCGGCGCGACGCGGCCGCCATGGGTGCGGCGCCACGCCTATGCTAACCGCTCCCGGGAGGCCGCTCTACCATTGCCGCAAGCATCCTGCTAAGGCCGCAGGCAACCTGCCTATCACAAGCGCTATTTCGAAGTATCCCGCGTGAGCAAGAGCAAGAAACTGGTCCGGAAATCTCCGATCCACGCCGCGATCACCGGGGTGTGTGGCTACGTGCCCCCCGATATTCTCACGAATTCGGAACTAGCGCAGATGGTCGACACGAGCGACGAATGGATCGTCGAGCGCACCGGAATCAAGGAGCGACATATCCTCAAGGGCAAGGGGCTCGGCACATCGCACATGGGCGCCGAGGCGGTCCGCGGGCTCTTGACCAAAACCGGCACGGCGCCGGGCGACGTCGATCTTTTGATCTGCGCGACCACGACGCCTGACTTCGTCTTTCCGTCGAGCGCCAATCTCATTTGCGACATGGTGGGCATCCGCACTATCGGCAGCTTCGACGTACAGGCGGCTTGCTCGGGTTTTGTCTACGCGCTTACCGTCGCGTCGCAATTCATCGAGACCGGGAAGTACCGCAAGATCGTCGTGGTCGGTGCCGACAAGATGTCGGCAATCATCGATTACACCGATCGCGCGACGTGCGTGCTGTTTGGCGACGGCGCCGGTGCGGTTCTGATCGAGCCGGACAAAAAGTACGGGATCCTCGACACGCTGATCGGCTCCGACGGCGCGGGCATGCCGCACCTTCATCAGAAGGCCGGTGGCAGCCGCATGCCGCCTACGGCGGAGACGGTGGCTAAGCGTCTGCATTACGTCCATCAGGAAGGCGCCGCAGTCTACAAATTCGCGGTCGCTCGCATGGCCGAAGTCGCCACCGAGTTGATGAAGCGCAACGCTTTGACCAGCGACAAGATCGACTGGCTTGTGCCGCATCAGGCCAACAAACGCATCATCGAGGCAACCGCTGAACGCATGAAGCTCCCCGCTGAGCGGGTGATGATCACGATCCACAAATATGGCAACACGACCGCGGCCACGATCCCGCTTTGCCTGTGGGATTACGAGAAAAAGCTCAAGGCCGGCGATCGGATCGTGCTTGCGGCTTTTGGCGGCGGCTTTACGTGGGGCGGCGTCTACCTGACGTGGGCGTATGATCCACGTTGAACAGGTCCGCCGAAGTGCCATCGCCTACGCCACGCGCACTCTTTAAGGCTAACGGGAGGACATCATGGAATTGACGCTCGCCCTCGATCGCTATGACCGTCATATGCCGTTTTTCGACGGCACGGTCCGCCAGCCCAACGGCTTCGCGCTGAAGGCCCTGCAGGTGGGGCAATCGTACCCGCTCGCCGGCGGTATCGATCGTCATGGCGGCATGCTGGAAGGCAAATACGATATTGCCGAGTTCTCCATGTCCACGTTTCTGATGGCGATCGATCGGAAGCTGCCGATCACCGGAATTCCGGTGTTTCCGCGCCGGCTCTTCAGTTCAGGCCTGTTCTTCGTGCGTGGCGACAGCGCTATCAGCAAACCTTCGGAGCTGAAGGGCAAGCGCGTAGCCATCCGATCCTTTCAGACGACGTTGTCGCTGCTGGCCAAAGGCGATCTGAAGTTCGAATATGACACGCCATGGGAAGACATCCATTGGCTCATCGAGAGCGAAGAGAAAGATTCCGTTCGAGCCCAAGGCCGGAATAAAGATCGAAGTGCTGCCGAGCGGCACCGATGTCGGTTACCTGCTGCGAGATGGCCGCTGCGACGCGGTCATTCAGCCGCATCCGCCAAAGTCGATCACGAGTGGCGAAGTCGAGGTCAGACGCCTGTTTCCCGACCCCGATGCCGAGGAGCAGCGCTACTTCAAAAAGTACGGCTGGTGGCCGATCATGCACATTCTCGCGATCCGCACGGAGATCGCCGACCGGTATGGTTCGCTATGCCGCGAATTGATAGGCTCCTTCGAGCAAGCGCGCGAAATTTCGTGGGATTACTTTTCCGACCCCAACTGGTCGAGCCTCGCCGGAGGTCGGCGTTACTACGAGCGCGAGCGCCAAGCCTTTGGCAAAGATCCTTGGGTGTTTGGCGTTGCCGGCAACCGCGGCAATCTCGAGCAGTTTATCATGTATAGCTATGACCAAGGACTGATCAGCCGCCGGCTTGATGTCGACGAGCTCTTTCATCCGTCGGTGCGCAATACTTGATAACGCCTCCGGGAAGGGCGTCCGCTGGGTCTACTTGCGCCTGGACATCGGCTGGTAGTCGCGGCGCGGTGAGCCGGTGTAGAGCTGCCGCGGCCGTCCGATCTTCTGGTGCGGGTCTTCGATCATTTCCTTCCACTGAGCGATCCAGCCTACGGTGCGCGCCAGCGCGAACAGCACCGTAAACATGGTGTTCGGGAAGCCCATCGCCCGGAGTGTGATGCCCGAATAGAAGTCGACGTTCGGGTAAAGCTTTTTCTCGATGAAGTATTCGTCGTGCAGCGCGATTCGTTCGAGCTCCACGGCAATGTCCAGCAGCGGATCGTTGCGGCCGATTTCGTTTAAGACCTCGTGGCAAGTCTTCTGCATGATCTTCGCGCGCGGGTCGTAGTTTTTGTAGACCCGGTGGCCGAAACCCATAAGGCGGAATAAGTCCTTCGGATCCTTGGCGCGCTTGACGTATTCGGGAATTCGATCGACCGTGCCGATCTCCGCCAGCATTTTGAGAGCGGCTTCATTGGCGCCGCCGTGAGCAGGCCCCCACAGGGCGGCAATGCCGGCGGCGATGCACGCGAACGGGTTGGCTCCCGTCGACCCAGCGAGCCGCACCGTCGATGTCGACGCGTTCTGCTCGTGGTCGGCGTGCAAAGTGAAGATGCGATCCATCGCGCGCGCAAGCACCGGGTTCGGCTTATAGTCTTCGCACGGTACGGCAAAGCACATCCGCAGGAAGTTCGTCGCGTAATCGAGCGAGTTCATGGGATACATGAACGGCTGCCCGATCGAGTATTTGTAGGCCATCGCCGCCAGGGTCGGCATTTTCGCGATCATGCGGATCGAGGCGATCATGCGCTGGTTGGGATCGGCGATATCCGTGGAGTCGTGATAAAATGCTGATAACGCGCCGACCGAACCCACCATCACCGCCATCGGATGAGCGTCGCGGCGGAAGCCTTGGAAAAAGCGGCTCATCTGCTCGTGCACCATCGTGTGATGGGTCACGCGATCGACGAAGTCGACTTTCTGGGCGGCTGTCGGAAGCTCGCCGTAGAGGAGCAGATAGCAGGTCTCCAGAAAATCGCCGTGCTCCGCCAAATCCTCGATCGGATAGCCGCGATAGAGGAGAACGCCCTCGTCGCCGTCGATGTAGGTGATCTTGGACTCACAGCTTCCCGTCGACGTAAAGCCGGGGTCATAGGTGAAGATACCGGCCTCGGAATAAAGCTTGCCGACGTCCATCACCTCCGGGCCGATCGTGCCGTCGTAGATCGGGAATGACCAGCTCTTGTCGCCAAGCGTCAGTTTGGCCGTCTTGATGTTGGCGCCGGTCTTCGCGTCCATGATCGTATCCTCGATGTGTGGCGGCCGGGGGTATCAGGCCGCACGCGGCCGGAACGGCCAATCCGGGTAGGGCAGCAAATCCGGCCCTTATTGGCGTACCGCAACCTAGTGTGCGCTGCAAGATGATAGCCGAATGGTAGAGATGCGTGTAGCCACCTACCTGGCAAAAAGTTTGCTTACTACGGCCCGCTACGAGAACACGCAGTTCAGACCTGATCGCCAATGCGCGCCAGGCTCTCGGCTTTGCCGAGCACCGCGAGGACCTCGAATATCCCTGGTGAAGTCGTGCGGCCAGTCAGCGCAGCACGAAGCGGCTGCGCGACGGAACCAAGCTTGGCGCCTCTATGTTCGGCGAACGTGCGCACGGCACGCTCGGTCGCCTCCGAGGTCCACGGTTCGATGGCGGCGAGTTCGTTGGCGATGCCGCTGAGCAGCGAACGCGCGTCGGGGGTGAGCAGAGCCTTCGCCTTGTCGTCAATCGGGATCGGCCGATCGGCAAAAAGAAACTTTGCGCCGTCAATGATATCGAGCAGCGTCTTTGCGCGCTCCTTGAGGCTCGGCATGGCCGCGATCCATTGCTGCCGCAGGCGCGAGGTCAGCTTGGCGGCGAGGTCTTTGCCCTCGGCAAGATGCGGCAGAAGCTTCTCGATGCCGTCGAGCAGCACCGCGTCGTCGCACTGCCGGATGTAATGGCCGTTGAGGCTTTCCAGCTTGGCGAAATCAAACCGCGCCGGGGAACGGCCGATGTGCGGCAAATCGAACGCCGCGATCATTTCTTCGGTCGAGAAGATTTCCTGATCGCCGTGGCTCCAGCCGAGCCGGACGAGATAGTTGCGCAATGCCGCGGGCAGGTAGCCCATCGCACGGTAGGCGTCGACGCCGAGCGCGCCATGGCGCTTCGACAGCTTCGAGCCGTCGGGGCCGTGGATCAGCGGGATGTGGGCCATCACCGGCACCGGCCAGCCGAGCGCCTCGTAGATTTGTTTTTGCCGCGCGGCATTGGTCAGATGATCGTCGCCGCGGATGATATGCGTGACCGCCATGTCATGGTCGTCGACCACGACAGCGAGCATATAGGTCGGCGTGCCGTCGGAGCGGAGCAACACGAGGTCGTCGAGATTCTCGTTTTGCCAGACGACGCGGCCTTGCACCTGATCCTCGATCACGGTCTCGCCGGTGAGCGGGGCCTTGAGGCGGATGGTCGGCTTGACCCCCGGCGGAGCCTCCTTTGCATCGCGGTCGCGCCACCGGCCGTCATAGAGCTTCGCGCGCCCTTCGCGGCGTGCCGCCTCCCGCATTTGTGCAAGCTCTTCGGGGGTTGCGTAGCAATGATAGGCGTGGCCCTTCGCCAGGAGCTGCTCGGCCATCTCCCGGTGCCGCGCCGAGCGGGCGAATTGATAGATTGCCTCGCCATCCCAATCGAGACCGAGCCAGCTCAGCCCGTCGAGGATGGCGTCGACCGCAGCCTTGGTCGAGCGCTCGCGGTCGGTATCTTCGATCCGAAGCAGCATCTTGCCGGCTCGGCCGCGGGCATAAAGCCAATTGAACAGCGCGGTTCGAGCCCCGCCGATGTGCAGGAATCCGGTAGGCGAGGGTGCAAATCGGGTAACGACAGCCATATCTAACAGGGTCCCTGCTGGGCGCCGGCTCGTGTACCACACCCAATCGTGAAAGCGAGCATAACGGCTCCCGAGCAGCGATGCCGGGCTTGACCCGCTTCGCCAACTTGTTCAATCCGGGGCCTATCTCGGGGCGGCGCCACGGATTCGGCCCACCGGCCGGGACTATCGGGGCGCCTTCGAGCGGAAATAGACATGACGGTCGCCGAGACAGCAGTACGGGAAGCGGGACAGGACTTCATCCGGGACATCGTGCGCGCCGATCTGGAATCGGGGCGACGCACCTCGATTGTTACGCGCTTTCCGCCCGAGCCGAACGGCTACCTGCATATAGGTCACGCCAAGTCGATCTGCCTCAATTTCGGCGTGGCCGAGGAATTCGGCGGGCGCTGCAATCTGCGCTTCGACGACACCAATCCGACCAAGGAAGAGCAGGAATATATCGACGCCATCGAGCGTGATGTGCGCTGGCTCGGCTTCGACTGGGGCCGGCATCTTTACTTCGCCTCCGACTATTTCGAGCAGCTTTACGGCTGGGCTGAACATTTGATCCGCGCCGGCAAAGCCTATGTCGATGATCAGACGCATGAGGAGATGCGGGCGGCGCGCGGAACGTTGACCGAGCCGGGAAAGAACAGTCCGTTCCGCGATCGCGACCGTCGAAGAAAACCTCGACTTGTTCCGCCGCATGCGCGCCGGCGAATATCCGAATGGCGCGCGTGTTCTTCGCGCCAAGATCGACATGGCCTCGGGGAACATCAATCTGCGCGATCCGGTCCTCTATCGCATTCTGCATGCCGAGCATCCGCGCACCGGCACGACGTGGAGCATCTATCCGAGTTACGATTTCGCCCACGGTCAGTCGGACGCGATCGAGGGCATTACGCATTCGATCTGTACGCTCGAGTTCGAGGATCATCGGCCGCTTTACGATTGGTTTTTGGCCAATCTGCCGGTCCCGTCGCATCCCCATCAGTACGAGTTTGCCCGGCTCAATCTCACGTACACGGTGCTGTCGAAGCGTGTGCTCACCGAACTGGTTCGCGGCGGTTATGTCGGCGGCTGGGACGATCCGCGCATGCCGACGCTCGCCGGGCTGCGCCGCCGCGGCGTCCCGCCGGCGGCGATCCGCGATTTCGTCAAGCGGATCGGAGTCGCCAAGGCGAACAGTGTCGTCGACATGGCGATGCTGGAATTTTCGATCCGCGAGCACCTCAACAAGACCGCAGAGCGGCGCATGGCGGTGTTGCGACCGCTCAAGATCGTGATCGAAAATTATCCGGAGGGCAGCAGCGAGGAGGTTGAAGCGCTCAATCACCCGGAAGATCCGGCCGCCGGAACGCGGCGCGTGGCTTTCAGCCGCGAGATTTTTATCGAGCGCGACGATTTCATGGAGAATCCGCCGAAGAAGTTTTTTCGTCTCGCGCCCGGCCGTGAAGTCCGGCTGCGCTATGCCTATTTCATCACTTGCCGTGAGGTCGTGAAGAACTCAGCCGGCGAGGTCATCGAGTTGCGCTGCACCTATGATCCGGCGACGCGCGGCGGCAACGCGCCGGACGGCCGTAAGGTCCAGGCTACTCTGCATTGGGTCTCAGCACTGCATTCGGCGACTGCTGAGGTTCGCCTCTACAATCCGCTGTTCAATCGGCCTGATCCGAATGCCGGGGATTTTGCCGCCGACATCAATCCCAATTCTCTTGAAGTCGTGACGGACGCGCGTGTTGAACCCGCATTAGCCGGGAGAAACTCCGGCGATGCCGTGCAGTTCGAGCGACAGGGCTATTTTTGTCTGGATCGGGATTCGACTTCAGATCGGCTCGTGTTTAATCGTACGGTCGGACTGCGCGATACTTGGGCGAAAGCTTCGGCCAAGACCTAACAGGGCAAGCGCCCGGTCATCCGTCAAAGCCGCCGCGTACTTTTCCCCAAGCACCCTCGCCACGTTACAACTGTCTCGTGTAGCATGATGACGGATATTTCCGGCGCCCGGGGGGCGCGCAGTGACACACGAGGACAATCCGCAAGCCCGCGCGCGCAGTCGGGCGTGGGTTTGGCCGGTTGGCGGAACGTGGCCGGCGTGGGGCATCGCCAGGCCACGGCCGGAATTCATCGTGCCCGCGCGGATACGCGAGTGGGCCGCCCAAGAGGTCACCGCCGGACGCCTCTTGCCGTGGTTTGCAGTCGCGTATGGTTTCGGCATCGTCCTTTATTTTACCGCCGAACGTGAACCCGCGTGGTGGGCGGCGACGGGTTTAGCGGTCGTGGGCGCGACGTGCGCCGTGGCTGTGCGCCGTCACCTTGTCGCTTTCGTGCTGACGCTCGGCCTGTTTGCGATCACGGCCGGCTTTGCCGTTGCGACGATAAAAACTGCGCTCATCGATCACCCGGTGTTGCACTTTCCGGCCTCCAGCGTGGCGATCACCGGATTTGTCGAACTGCGTGAGGAAAGCCAGCATACCGATCGATTTGTGTTGCGGGTCGAGCATATCGAAGGAGCCCGGGTCGAGGACAAACCGCGGCGTGTGCGGCTTTCGGTAAAGCGCGGCATGGCGCCTCCAGCCGGTTCGTTCGTCGAGGTGAAAGCACTTCTTGATCCCCCGCTGCAGCCGCTCGCCCCCAACAGCTATGATTTTGCCCGGGACCTATTCTTCCAGCGTATTGGCGCTTCAGGCTTCGTGCGCGGCCCCGTTAAAATCATCGCAGCGCCCGCTCAACAAAGCCTGCCGGCCCGCGCCGACGCCATCGTGCAGAGACTTCGCGATGCGATCGACGCGCGCATCCGCTCGGTCGTGCCGGGCGATCCCGGCGCGATCGCCTCGATGCTGCTCACTGGAAAGCGCGACGCGATTGCGGCCAATGTTTACGACGCGATGTTCGTTTCCGGCATCGGACACGTTCTGTCGATTTCCGGATACCATATGGCTGTCGTTGCCGGCGTAGTCTTTTTCATCGTCCGCGCACTGCTCGCATTGATCCCGGGGCTTGCAGACCGGGCGCCGATCAAGAAATGGGCCGCCTTTGCGGCTCTCATCGTGACGGCGTTTTATCTCGTGCTTTCCGGTGCCGAGGTCGCGACCCAGCGCTCGTTCATCATGATCGCGGTCGTGCTCATTGGTGTGCTGCTCGACCGGCCGACATTGACGATGCGGACGCTGACTGTGGCGGCCCTGCTGGTGCTCGTGTTGGCGCCGGAAGCAGTTGTCCACCCGAGTTTCCAGATGTCGTTTGCGGCCACGCTGGCGCTCATCGCGACTTACGCCCGCGGCGTGCCGAGAGCGAGAGCAGCCGCCACAGACACTTCGCTGGGCGCTCGCGCGGCACTGTGGGGAGTAAACGAGGTCAGCAGCCTGGTCATTGCGTCACTGGTCGCGGGCCTCGCGACTACGCCCTACGCGGCGTACCACTTCCACCGGATCGCGCCCTACGGCGTACTGGCCAACCTATTGGCCATGCCAGTCGTCTCCGCATGGGTCATGCCGATGGGAATTAACGGCATGGCGAACGGCAACCAGCCGAACCTTTGCTGTGATTTCAAATACATAACGACCGCATGAAGGGAACGAATTGCAAACTTGGACCCAAATTGAACCCAAGCTACTGGAGAGCGCCTTTCGATATTACTGCGATCACGTCTGCGGCCGAGTCATCTGCCTTGCGGGTACGCTTGCGTAGGTCCGCAACAGTACCGCTGGATCATGCCCGCAGCGCGCCGCCACGACGTGCACGGGTACGCCGCGGTCGAGCAGCAGTGTCTCATGGGTGCCGCGAAGATCGTGAAACCGCAGCCCTTGGAAACCTAATCGGCGGGCGTGATGGAGAAATGCATTTGTGACTGGCCGTGGATTGCGTGGCCTCGTGAACGAAAAGCTTTCACCCGAGCGCGGAACACCCGGAAACATCAGGGCGCCCGCCGGAAGCTTGACGAGCGACAAATCAACTACGTTGCCGTCGGGGACGCCTGCCAAAATACGCAAGTGACGTTCGCGCTCGGTTAGAAGCAGCGACAGCAATTCATCGTCAATCTTGATTGTCCGAATGCCCCGGGCCGTTTTCGGGTGCCTTCATGCGCAATCCGTGCTTATTTGTTTCTTCAAGCGCTCGTTCGATCCGCAGCGTCTTTGCGGCGACATCCAGGTCATCCCACCGAAGAGCCAAAATTTCGTTTCGCCTGGCGCCGGTAAATGCGGCGACTGCGACGATAGGAAAGAGCGACGAACCCCTGAAGCCAGTGACAAGGGTCCGCAGCTGTTCTTGTTCGAGGACCTTGCCATGGTTGACCTCGCCGGGAGAGGGCGCCTTCGCGAGTTCCAGCATGGGATTTTTCGCAATTTTCCGCGTCCGCATTGCCGTTCCAAGGCAAGCCCCGAGGACTGAGTGCACGTTGCAGGCCGTGCTAGGCGAGACCTTCTTAGAGAGGTGCTCATACAGAGCGTCAATTTCGGTCGACCGGAGTTGCTGAAGCGGCCGCGCGCCCAGCGTTGGTAAGACGTGGAAACGAAGCAATTCTGAATACCGCTCGAGCGATCGCTGGCCGACCGCCCGCCGCCTTTTATTACTGGGTGCGCCAATCGATAAGTAATGCTCGACCCATTGCGCCCAACGTCAATTTGTCGGGTGGGACGTGTCCTCCAGTATCGCCCGCGTGCAGCAAATCGCGAAGCGCCTTTTGGGCCTCTGACTTTGTGCCATGCATCGTCTTGGCGAACCGCTTGCCGTTGATCCGGTAGCGCAACCGCCAGGAGTTTTCGGCGCGCTGGTCAATGCCTCCGTCGCCATAGGAGCGTCGCTTACTCATGGGCGTGCCCTTTCATTCTATTTTGAGGATCTCGCGGATATTTGGAAAAACGTAGAAGCCGGACGCGTAGTCCGTGCCGCTCGGCTGATTAAGCGGCGGAGCCGAGTAAGTTGCCAGTTGGCTCAAAAGTCCGCGCGCACACGCCAAGCCTATGCTTTCAGGTAAACGCTGGTACGCTGCTTGTTCTTTGCCAAACTCGTGCTCAATCCATGCTGTGCTTTTTTCGACCGCCTCGGGCACTTGCACGGCGCCTGCTGGTTTGTAGTGCGCAAGAAGGGCGCCGATCGCGGCCACGACCGCCGCATGAGTATATGGGTTGCGATGCCACGCAAACTCGCCGGCATCTTCGGTAAAGGGATTTGCGCCCGCCGATGTTTCAACGGACCGCACCACGCGCGAGACAAGCTGCGCGAGCGCCTTGACGTGTGGGGCACCCCAGGCCTTCTGCAGCTCCGCCGGCAGATCAAATGACTTCTTCAGCCGAAGCTGGGCTTCCTGCGAAACCGAACGTCCATTCTGTGCCGCCTCCCGCTTAAGTCGATCGTGCAAATCCGTTGTAATGCGGGCCTGCAGCCAACCAGCATTTCCGCTGATCGGGCCCTGGGGTTTTCGCCCCCCGCCTGATGCTCGCTTCTTATTTGTCATGGTGTTGTTATAGCATATCATTGCAAAAAATCAAGCCGGTGATATCTCCTGCCGCACGGTGCGGATCAATGGGAGATTGATATGTCTAGCCAGAAATCATTAGAGCAGGTTGCTGCCGATACTGAGCGGCAGACCCTCTCGGTCGAGGAGGCTAGCCGTATTCTTGGGATCAGCCGTGGCAGCGCTTACGCATATGCGAAGGATGGCAGCCTGCCGGTCATTAGGCTCGGCAATCGACTACTCGTCCCTAAGGCTGCCCTCGAAAAGATGCTGCAGCCGACCCCCTAAAACACCACGGCCGCCGCGCGGGGCTTCGCACGACGACCGGGGCAGGCACTGACGGATTTCAAGCGTTAAGTACATCCTGCCGGAGTTCGGGTTCAAAGCACCAAAGCGCGCGGCCTTGCAAAAAGGCCCGCTTAAATGAATGAGCGTAACCGACTCCCCAACCGACGCGAGCACGAGTTGCGCGAGCTTCGAGCACGGCGGCTTTCGTTATGTCGCTGGGGTAGGGCGGTTCAACGACGGGCGGCTCGCAGAGATTTTTCTCTACTCCGACAAGTCCGGCACGACGATCGAGACACACGCTCGCGACGCCGCAATTGTTGCATCGATTGCCCTTCAGCATGGCGCCACAGCCGATGAACTTAGACATGCCCTCACGCGCAATGGTGACGGCTCCGCATCTGGCGCCCTCGGTGCGCTCCTCGACAAGTTGGCGGAATTGGAATGAGCGCTGCACTCGCGATATCGCCTCTTTACTGCGACAGCTGCGGCGCGGAGCCCTGCGAAAATCCATCGTTCTGCGCGACGTGCCGGTTGACGGGGCCAGAGCCGGTGCCGCCCCCAACGCCAGGGATGGACCTGAAAAGCCTCGCCGTGCGAGCTCGTGAGATGGCCGACCGGTTCCGAAATGGCGAATTGGCCAAGATCGACGCCGTCGACTCCGCATACAACTACGCGGTCGCACTCGGCCTCGCCCATACCGTCGGCGAAGATATCGTGCAGCTCGTCCTGGCGGCGGCCTTCTCCGAACGGGAAGGGTCGGCGACATGACCGGGGCCACTCACCTCGACAACGAAGAACTGCAGGAGGCAATCCGCATCGCGGCCGGCCAGCGGTCCAATGGCCACGACAGCCAGGCGGAATCAGCCATCAAGGCTGCGGTGTTCGAGTGCCGGCCCGCCACTGAAATTGCCCGCCGCGAATGGCTGTTCGGCAACCACTACATCCGCGGGTTTTGCAGCGCGACTTTGGGCCGCCCAGGCCTCGGCAAGACAGCGCTTGCGCACGTTGAAAGTGTTGCGATGTGTTCGGCCGCGCCAATTTTCGGGCACCGCCTCGAGCAGCCGTTAAGCGTCTGGTACATCGGCGAGGATCCGCCGGATGAGATCGAGCGCCGCCTCGTCGCCGTCTGCCAGCACTATCGGATCACGCGCCAGGAACTCGGCCAACGGCTTCACGCAAACTCAACCCTCAAATGCCGCCCCTCAAATTTGCCGAGCAGAAGGGTAAAGAGCTGATCGTCAACGAGGACGTCTTCAACAAGATGGCAGCCGAGATCGAGCGCCGGAAGATCGACGCCCTGATCCTCGATCCGCTCATCAAATTTCATGCGTCCCCGAGAGCGACAACTCGGCCATGGAAGTCGTTATGCGGACCCTGAGTGAGCTTGCCAGCCGCACCCGCGTCTCGATCGACGCCCTCCACCACATTCGAAAGCAGCCCCCAGGCGTGGCGGGGCCCGCCACCGTCGACGATGGCCGCGGCGCCAGTGCAATCACTCGGCGCCATCCGTGCCGCTCGCCTGCTCAATCCGATGCTG
This sequence comes from uncultured Alphaproteobacteria bacterium, assembly GCA_963759705.1. Lineage (GTDB taxonomy): Bacteria > Pseudomonadota > Alphaproteobacteria > Rhizobiales > Xanthobacteraceae > BOG-931. The sequence continues at coordinate 499,889 of CAVXAK010000013.1, read as the reverse complement.
ACAGCCGAGGCTGACAAGGCCGGCATAGCCGAGGGCGATCGTTGGCGGTACCTCAGGATCGATCGGGCCAAGTCCAATATGGCGCCGCCCGAAGCCGCCCGATGGCTCACCCACGCGTCCGAAATCCTGCCCTGCGGAGAGAGCGTTGGCGTCATCAAACCATGGAAATTCCCCGATGCTTTCGACGGAGTAACTGGCGCAGATGTTTCCGCAATCCGCGAACTTGCGCGAACTGGCGCATACCGAAGCGACGCCCGCGCAGAAGAGTGGTTTGGAAAGGCTGTCGCCGAACATCTCCATCTCGATACGGCCAGCAAACCGGATTGCGCTAAAATCAAAGTTTTGATGAAAACTTGGTTCGAAAAACAAAGTCCTAGACATGCGAGAGACGGCACAACCCCGACCAGCGCAAGGAGCACGATTACGTTGTCCCCGGCCCTTGGACCAATCCCGAAACCGGAAATAGCCGATCATGCGCAAGTCTTGGATTGAACTTGCGCAGACTGGCGCAGACTGGAGCTTGAAGGCCCGATTTGCGCAAGTGCGCAAGTTGCGCAAGTCCCTTTTAAGGGACTGCAACTGCACTGGCGCAGTAGGGCCAGGGCAAAACATCTCATCGTTTCATCGCCCACCCGAAGTTTTCAAACACTCCTGCCCGCCGTTCTTGATTGGCTCGCCCGATGCCCAGCACTGAACAGCCAAGCCTCCAGCCGGTTGCTGTCTGTCGCGACTATGATGAGCTCGCGCCAGGCGCTCGCCGCTTGGTGCGAGCAGATCGGTATGACGAGGCTCGAGCTCGACGAACGTGCTGGGCTCGCTGGCGGCCATAGCGGCAAGTTGCTGGCTGATCGGGCCGTCAAGAAGTTTGGCAACGTCAGCATGCGCTGGGTTCTGGCTGCTCTCGGATTGCGCCTCGTGCTCGAGGTTGATCCAGAAGCAAAACTTCCGGGCGATGCGCCCGGAAATGCGTCCGTTGGAAAACCGCCTCGACCACATTGGCGCCACTGGCAGGACGTCAAGGACACGACATGGGCGCGACGCATGAACGGTTTTCGCGCGCTCAAACTGCACACCAAAGCAACGAAGTGAAAGCGCTCGCCGAGCAGCAAAGGCGCGATGGCGTAAAGCAGGTCACAGCGGCAACTTGGGTCAATAATTGGGTCCAAGATCGACCCGATCAGAAGTTAAATTCAACAATTGCAATTGCTTCGCTCAAACTTGGCACCGATTTGCTCATTCGGTGCAGTCAGATCACCGCAGATTTGTACTCAACGATCACGCCTCGATCCACTCATAAGCGGCTCAGGAACGCCCCACAATTCGTTCTAGCCCTCCGCCCGATGTTTGGGCCTGATCGGGCCAGGAACTTACCAGCGGCCATTTGTGAGTTAGCACGAGGCCATCTTGGACCTTCGGCGAACCTTTATGCGCGCGATACCTCTGATCTAGCGGCTAGCTCTACCTCCGTTGCGGTTCGGGTCGACGTCGATCGGCCTCGATCGGGTTGGTGCTGGCCTGGTTCGGGCTGATGATCCTTGAATAAATAAGCCATTGATAAACCCGGCAAATCAACCCGGGGTGGGGGGTGCCGTACCCCGACCGCGGTTTCCTCCCGGAAAATCGATATGTCCGCTCCCCACACAGCGCCGCCTTCCAAAACATGCGTTCTCATGTCATGGCATGACTGCCGAGCGCGGCGGCGGGCAGCCCAAAAACATCTGTGGTGCATTGTGTTCTGGCGTGGCGGCGGGAGTGCCCATTTTGATCGAGATCAACGTGACCGACTAAATATGGCGTATGGTGCAAATACCTTGGCCCTGGGCGTGTGAACGCGCGCTCGGGGTTCTTTTTGGACGGCTAACTGTCCCACACAAATTTAGCCCTGCCAGCGGCGGGACGGGGCGTCCTGAATGCGGCGTGTTTGGACCGGTGCGTTGAGAGAGCCCGGCCTAGCGCCGTAATTTGACCGTATGAAACACGGGACGCGCTTCGAAATTCAATTACCGGCTGAAAACCGCCAAGCGCTTAACGAGCTTGCGGCAGCATCTGGCTTGCCTGCGGCCGCTCTGGCGCGGATCGCGATCAAGCGGCTGCTCAATCATCGTGACGATGTCCTGCATGGACTGACGGGTGAGTCGCATGTGGCGGCCGATCAACCGCGCCACTGCGCAATCTGAAACGGAGACTGAAAAATGCCCAGCCTTGATTATTACCTTGAGATTTCGCCGACGCCCCGCCTGCAGTGCGTCAGCAAATGATCGAGGATGCGAAGCGCAAGGTTGAGGAAGACACATTCGGTATCGGTTTCAAGCGCAATTCGAAAGGGCGGCCGATCGAGCGTGGAAATCGGCACGCCGGCAACGAGACGGAACCGCATTTTGCGGCGATCGAACGAGCTGAGGGGGAGGAAGCGGCCGATCCAGCGCGGGCCCGGGCGAAGGCGCTCCGCGCGTGAACGCCATGCAGACCGTGCCCGACATGGCTGGTCAGTTTGCGCGGGCTATCGCAGCCAGCGATATGCAACTGCTGCACGACATCGAGCAGGCCCGGGCCGTCATGCGCGAGGAGCGGGCGGTCGACAATTCTGCCGACCCCTGCTGGCGGTTCGGCGATGCGGCGGTTGCGGCCGAGGTCAGGCATTTCCGGCGTTGCGTCGAGTCCGCGAGGGCGGCTAACGCCAGCGCCGAATACTTTCTCGCCCAACTGACTCGCCTCGGCGCGTCCGTCGATCAGGACGTTGGGCTAACTTAGCGAGGAAAACGTGATTGCCTTGAATCCGACGACCGCTCCAATCGAAAAGCACGATGTCGAAACGCTGCGGCGTTGATCGAGCTGCTGCGCGACCCGTCAGCAACCAAGGCGGTGCTCGCCGATCTCGCTGCGAAGAAGGAAACCGCGGAGAAAATGTTGGCCGAAGCCGCGGCGTGGCAGAAACAAATCGCCGCTGATCGAGACCGCGCAGAAAAAGAAATTGCCGATGCGCGTGAGAAGCATTCGACGGAAATGCTCAGCGAACGTCAGAAACTCGCGGATGACCGCGCCGAGCACGCTGCTGAGGTCAAAAAGCAGGAAAAGAGGCTGGCCGAACTGAATGCCAAAGCCTCGGTCGATGCCAGCAAAGCAGCCGATCTCCGCGCAGACCTTGAGCGCCGCATCAATTTGGTCCGCGCCTAAGCGACAGGCACAAAATGTTGAAACTCGACGCCAGCGACGCCAGCGACGCCACGGGGCCAAACTCGAACTGGCCGCCGCATTGCTGGCGATCATCGCCGATCCCAAATCGGCCAAAGGAGCATATGGAAAAGATTCGATCCGAGATGGAACTTTTGCATCGCAAGGCGGCGGAAACGGCCAAGGCCGCGGCAGAGCTGGACGAACGTCAACGCGAGTTGAACGAGCGCGAGGTGGCTCTTGCCGGGGCTGATGCGATCATCAACGAGGCCACCAGGGCCAAGGATGAGGCGGCGGCCATCAAACGCGATCTGGACGAGCAGCATCGCGACCATGCCGCCCGCGAGGCGGCTATTGCGGAACGCGAACGCAGCCTCAATGCCCAGGAAGGGACGTACCGCATCCGGCAGCGCAACCTCGACGATCGGCAAAAGCAGCTCGAGGAAGCGGAATTGGACTATGCGCGCCGCTCCGAGTTCCTGAAATCATTCGGAACGTGACATGGCGGTCCTTTACGTTACGGAATACGCGACCCTAGGGGTGCAGCAAGTCGGCGGCATGGTCAGCCAGACCCCTCAGGAGCCGCCGCTCGCCGAACAGACAGTATCGATCAGCGCCTCCTCGGTGCAATCCAGCGCGTTCAATGCGCAGACGACGTCGGTGCGGCTTCATGCCGACGCGATCTGCTCGGTGGAGTTTGGCACCAATCCGACGGCCACGTCCGGAAAATCTCGCTTGCCCGCCAATTCCACCGAATTCAAGACGGTCCCGCACGGCCAAAGTTACAAGGTCGCCGTCATCACCAACAGCTGAGTGCTATTGCGGCCTCGGCGCCCTCAGTAGTTCCGGCAACTTCGCGATATTCGCAGCAATGCGCCGCGCGGAGTTGCGGGTCACACAGCCAGTCACTGACCGCCGCGTCGGCTCCTTTGTCGCGATACATTCGAGAATTTTTCTCAATTCCTGACTCATCTCGCGCCGCACAGAACTTTATTTAGCCCAAATTAACAATGACGCTCGTAAGTGGATCGGGAATAAGAGGCACGATAGGCGGTTGGCCCTAAGCGAGCGCCGCCTTTCGTACGGGGGCAGCATGGTCGTTTTTCTCATCATTGGCACGATAGCCGGTATGTTGCTCGGATTGCGTTTCAAAGTCTTCGTTCTCATTCCGGCGATTTTGATTGCAACAGGCGTGACCATCGCAAGTGGCTATGAATTGAAAATGATCGCACTCACTGTGTTTGGAACCGCGGTGTCGCTTCAGATCGGATATCTCATGGGCTGCATTGTTCGGGTTATGGCTCCCGCCTACCTGCCGGTACGGATAACTGTGACGCCACCGCCTTCAGATTTCTCTTCCAACAAATAGCTAGGACCGGTCGCCCTACTTCAATGCCAAATCATTTCGACGATGGACATTTCGCCACGCAGGACATTGACGAGTTGCGGAAGTTCATCAATCCCGGTCCGACTTATGGCTCGACCAGCCCAAGTTAGACGCATAGGGTTGTTGCGGTTGGGATCTCCGTAGGCAGCCACCAATCGAAATTTAAAGATCTTACTCTGCTCGATTCTTGTATCCGAATTGTCTCGCGATAATATAGGCCGCGAGAGTTGAGTTTGATTGCAATCGAAGTAATCAGAAGAATTAGCGTAAATAGATCAACCCATCGCCGCCGCAACGACGTCGAATATCCGTTCGTGCGCTGTTTTAGCCAACGCTGCCACGACATCGTCTAGGCTGGTGCATTACGTCGTACCAGTCGATTTGCCACTGTGCAATGCCATACACGCACCCTTTACCCTACTCTTGCGCGTTATGCCCTGAAGATCATCACCGCAGCTGCTCGTTGTTTACCCAGCCGTTGAAGTCCGCACCATAGAGTAAACTGTGATATGCGCAGCACACTTCACAGAACGCCGTATCGCCGTGATGCAATCTTAGCGCCCATAGTTGTTCAGTGTGTACGCTGCAACAACCGCCCACGCGCCGCTGCTGCGCAAGCTCCGCAGCTTCGCAATATTCGCCGCATGCCCGCGCCTCATCGCGCGTTAGGCGATTAGCGACTGAGCGCCGGTAGCGGTCATCGTCGAAATACAAATAGGCGAGCGCCTGTCCAGTCGAGTCTTTCACACTACTACTCTTTCAGCTCCTCGGTCGTCCATGGAGGCGGGAAGCGGCGTTGCTCGGCATGCTCTATTTATCGTTTTTCCCCTAACCTGTCCGGTCGCGGGTTCACTAAGTGCGTCCGCCGACACAGCACACACGACACTGCCTCATAGGTTTTGGAATTTGCTTTGATTTCTCCGGCGTGAAGCCCTGAATGAAAAAGCCAGTGTTTGGCAGCGGTAGAGAAAAGGGGCCACCGACCACGATGGCATTCTCCTCAACTTATTTTTTGATCTGTATCAACATCTGGAGCGTGTTCGAAATACGCGCAATAGCTGGCATTTGGGACTAATCGTCCCTTGACGTGCATCCCAACCCAGCGCAGCTTTAGCGCCCCGGCCCCCGACTGCGTATCGAGACCGGGACTTGCCACAACACGCCCGCTGAGGCGCGTCATGACCGAATCAAAATCTACCAAAAAACTGAGCGAACTTTCCGCCGTGCGTGCACAAACACAGTCAGGAAAGGGACCACTATGCCAAGTCTACTCAGCGCAGCGGTGTTGCCGGCGCGCTTCATTCCGGCGATTGATGCAATCGAACAGGATGACCCGGTAATTGCACTCGCCGAACGCCTGATGCGCCTTTACGACGCGCACGGCGAGGCACTAACGGCATTTAATCCGTGCGAAGAGCTCATGATCAGGTGGAGGAAAAACATCCAGGAGCGGACGAGCGGCAGAAACGGACAGCCGAGCTTCTAACCGGATTTGCGGCCGCAGACGCGATCGCATCGGAGGCCTGTCACGCCTCTTGGGAGGCGATGGAGGCGTTGCGCGATGCGGTGCCGCTCACGTTCGCTGGCTTGCGGCGAAGGCCAAAGCGGCGCGATACATCGGGGACCAAAAAATGGATAGCCAGATCGCGGATTTGCTGTTCGCGACATCGGAGTGTTGGCGGGCGAGATCAAACCCGACGCCGACGTGCTCTGGCCCTTTCTCAAACCAGCGCAGATAGGCCGAGACCTTGTTAGCCCCTACGAGGACGTAGGCGCCGAAGAATAAAGTTCGGCCGGCTAGCAAAAGAGCCCTGGCCGTGTGGGTAGTCACGGCCAGGGCCAAGCAGAATGGTTCAACGTCGGCTTCATGTCCCGACAGCAGCAGGCTACGTGACAGGCCTTATCGAACGGTTACGGCGGCCGGCAGCATTTGAGCAATCAGCAATAAATGCTTAGGGTACAGGCGGCCGGCGGGATGCCGAACCCCGCGAGCCGGCGCGGCAATGACCGAACCTTCCCTGGCTTCGGTCTTGCCGCTTTTTTATGAGCCGCTTGCCGGCGCGGTGTGGCGCTGAGACGCTCGGCTAAGAGTTTTCCCTGTGGGGACTCGGCCTCGGCCGCTGCGGCCGGGGCTTTTTCTTCCCCAAAAGCAAAGAAACCCCGACTGCTTAGTCAGGTCCCTATGCTGCATTTCGACCATCTGGTGCCGGCGCGCGGTAGGCGGCGGGGTCGATGACGTGGCTAGCGATACCTAATTAAGCATGAGGTATCGAGCCAGAAAAGCCACTTTACCTGCGACTTTTGGCTGAGAACTTGGCTCTGTATCGCGGTGATTTTGACGCAGTGTTGCCGGGCCCATAGCGGTGCGTTGAGGGGGCCGGGATGCAATGGCATGCACATGGCGGACACGAGGTTCGCTATGTCGAAAACGGTCCGCGGTGAGCAGATTGTCATCCGAATTTCCGGCCCGCTCCGAGCCGAGCTCGAGCAATTGGCCGATCAGGACCGCCGGCCGCTGGCAAGCCTCGTGCGGAAGGTTCTCGTCGACTTCGCCACGCAGCGTGTGGCCGAGCGAGACCGACAGGAGGCATAGGTGAAGCTGTTCAAACGGGATCCTGAAGAAAGGGCGGGAGGCGGCGCGGGCCGCTTTGGCTGCGGTCGAGGCCCAGATCGTCGAACTGCGGCGCGAGCGGGCAGCGAAGCTTGTCGAGACCGACGGGATCGAGGACGTCCAGGCCATCGATCGCAAAATCGAGGAGCATCGCCGGGCAGCGCAAATCCACCGTGACCGGATCGTATTGCTCGACGGTGAATGCCGGGCCCAGGCCGCCGAGCGGCGCGAGCGAAAGCGTGAAGCTTCGCTCAAGGTCATCGAGAAAAAACTCGCGGACCGCGAAGCGCTTGCACTGAAGCTCGAGGAGTTGATCAAGCGAACGGGCGATCTTTATTTCGAGCTGATCGGATCGGCCTCGATTGCCCAGGATTTGCCATTTCCCGAACCGTCGCCGCGTTTCGGATTCATCGACATCGATGGCGTGAAAAGGGAGCTCGGCTGGGCGCTATTCTCGGCTGGGCGTCCGATCGGCGGACGATCTTTGCTGCCGGCGGCGACGAATGCCGGATTGGGTGTGGCTGGCATCAGCCCGGCCGGGATTGCTGGGCTCGTCGCCGAACGATCGCGCTCATTGTTGTTGCAGCTCCGCGAAATGCCGCTCGACGAGGATGCTGACGAGCGGGCGGACGAGAGCGCACCCAACCGCGGCCTGGCCGCACTGGCGACGAGCTAAGCCATGACCGACACACCGAACGACAACCAGCCCATGACCGCGGAGGCAGCGACTGCCCGCCGTGCCGAGATGGTCGCCGATCCCGCATTTGTGGAACGCTATCTCGCAGGGGGAGTGCCAGAGCGCGATGAGATGCTGAAGGTCAGCACAGCACTCAGCGTCGAAAACAGTGCGGAGGCGTTTCCCACGGAGCAACAAATCGCGACGTTTCGGAGCATCGCGGACCTCACCGACGAGCACGCCAACGAAATCAGGAGCGGCCGTGCTATCACTCCGCAGGAACGACAATTCGCACTCGATTTGAAAGCAAAACTGATGCGCGATTCTCGGTTCGTGCGGGCCTACCTCGATGGGGATCGTGCGGCAGCGACAAAAATTGCTTTGCTGAGCGTCGTCCTTTCGGCGCGCGTTCAGGAACCACAACAGAAATGACGGCCACCGAGCAGCCTGAAAACTGGGGCGAGCTCGGCCCAGCCATGCGAGCGCTCAATGAGCGTCAGCGTCTATTCGTCCGCGCGCTCCTCTTGGAAAAGCCCGGCTACGGCTCGGCAACGCGGGCCTATCGCAAGGCCGGCTACGGCCCAACCAGCAAGGCGGCGACGCAGTCGAAAGAAGCCCACAAGATGTTGCGCGACGATCGCATCATCGCAGGCATCGCCGAGGAATCGAAAAAGGTCATTCGCGGCATCGGCCATGCCGAAGCTGTCTCCGCACTCCTCAATATGATCCGCCATCCCGAGCACCGCGACCACGCCCGGGCTGTGGATATGATTATGCGGCGGGTCGATCCCGAGGTTAACAAATACACCGTCGACGTCACGCACCATGTCGCCGATCCCGACCGTGAAGCTCTTGAAGAGTTGCGTGCCGCTCCGCCAAGCTCGGCACCGCACGCGACAAGCTGCTCGAACTGTACGGGCCGAATGGTCTGGACCGCCTCGAGGCCTTGGAAGCCGCAGACACAGCACGCCGTGTTGCGAGGCCAAGGTCGTCGAGGGCAGGGTGAATCGAGCACGAGGCCACAATGGCTGACAACGATGCACCGGACCCCGCGCGGCTGCTGAAACTCGCCCGCCAGGCGATGACGTCAGGCGAGTACCGCAAGAAATTTCACTTTGCCGACTTTCTGGGGACCGCCGCAGTTCTACGAGCCGCAGCTCCCGTTCTTCGCTGCTGGCGCGCAAGCATCACCAACGCCTGATCCGCGGCGGCAATCAGGTCGGAAAGATCTTTCGCGTGCGCGTTCGAAGCCTCACTGCACATGACCGGGCATTATCCGAAATGGTGGACCGGTAAGCGCTTCAAGAAGCCGACGCGCGGTTGGATCATTGGTCCCGAGCGGTCGCTGGTCCGCGATGGTCCGCAGCGTCAGATGACGGCACGGCAAGGCGAGTTTGGCACGGGTACGATCCCGCTGGCCTCGTTCGCTGGCCGGCCCGTCATGGTCCCTGGCGGCACCGGCTCGATCGACACCATGAGCGTTGCCCATGAGACCGAGGGCACCAAGGACGGCGTGTCGCACCGCAACCTTCAAATCCTTCGAGCAGGGCAGCGAGAAGATGCAATCCGAATCGATCGATTGGATTTGGGTTGATGAACGCTGCAGTGAAGAAATCTATTCCGAATTGGTCGCGCGCACGACTGCCACGGATGGAATTATCTTTCTCAGCTATACGCCGTTGAAGGGCGGCGGCGAGCTGACCTATCGCTTCCTGAACGAGTACAGCGCCGACCGCGTCGACATCCGCATCGACGCAGGGCGAAGCCAAGCACATCAGCGCCGAGCGGCGGGCAGCAGCTTGAGGAAAGCTATCTACCGCACGAGCGCGAGGCCCGCATCCACGGCATCCCGCAGCTCGGCATTGCCCGCGTGTTTCCGTTCCCGATCGAAAGCCTCATGCGGAATTTCACCCCCGACACGGACATCAAGTCGCTGGGCGCGATGGTGCGTCGGCATCGATTTCGGCTACGGCCATCCGTTCGCGGCTGCACTGTGCGCCTGGGTGCCTGAGACCGAGGAATTCTATGTCGTCGACGGCTTCAAGATGGAGCGCGGCGAAGCGTTCTATCACGTCAAGCGCATTGCCGGCATGTGCCGCGGGCTGCGCATTCCGATCGCGTGGCCGCATGACGGCCTGCAGCACGAGAAGGGCAGCGGCATTGCACTGGCTGACGTCTATCGCCGGCTGGGTGCCCCGATGCTGCGGCACGCATGCGCGAGAACCACGGCGGCGGCTATCACGTCGAGCCCGCGATCGAGGAAATGTGCGGATTCATGAAGCGCGGCACGTTCGCGATTGCGAGCCACATGTCCGAACTTGGCCGAGGAGATTTTAACCTACCACCGGGATCAGGATTACAAGATCGTCCGGCTCCGCGACGATCTGATCTCAGCCGTGCGGTATGCCTTCATGATGCGCCGGAGCGGCAAGCTTGCGGAGGATTGTGAAGCGTACGGCCGCGCGCCCGGGCGTCGACATGGGGCAGGGCTATGATCCTCGTCCGCCGCGGCGTCAGAACCCACAGAGCCGGATCGCGAAGGGCGTCGATTTCGATCCATGGACCGGGCAATAGGCTCGATCGATCACTGGGCGCCCGTCTTAGCTGCCACGTATCCGCGCTGAGCCATGCATCCAAGATAAATGCTGCGGTCCTGCAGATCAGGACCGATCGGGGATTCGATCGTGCTCTTATCTCCGCCTTGTGCAGCTGCTTTCTGAGTCTCGCCGACACAAATAGTCTTGTCCGCGTCAAATTGTGCCGGATCAATCGGCTGACCGTCGACGCGCGTCCAAGCCCTCGGCAATCCTGCGCAACTTGCCAAGATTAGGCACATACCAAGACAAGCTGAACGCACTACGGTCCTCCCGATGGACGACCCATTGGACCCAAGTTTGGACCCAAACTCGTTAGCACGGCCCAGATGGAACCATATCAGATAGACGTCAGAACAGTAGAAAGACTCGAAAAGCCTAACTGAGGAACACTGTTCGACACTGCCCCGCATGAAATCCAGCGATGGGATTCTCGGCATCCTCGCGATTCCGTTCGGTTTCGACGCCGAATGCTGGCGGCAAATGGGTTACGGCATCGAATGGATGGATGCGGTGGCGCTGTGGGTTGCGAGCCTTCCTGGCGCGTTCGGCAGGGTCACCTCGTTCGGCACCGGTCCGCTCTTGCTCGCGACGGCGGGTCTTCTTGTGATCGGTCTCCTCAAGACGCCGCTCCGCTGGAGCGGCACGCTGTTTATTGCACTTGCGGTGATCGGAGCGGCGAGAACTCCGGTGCCCGATATCCTGGTCGCCGAGGATGGGCGGACATTTGCGGTTCGCGGAGCGAATGGGAAGCTCGCCATTCATCATACCGGGGGCGACACGTTTGCGACGCGTGAATGGCTCGCCGCCGACGCCGATGGCCGCGATGTCCACGACCGGAGTCTCGGTGACGGTATCGCCTGCGATCCGTCCGGCTGCATCGGCAAGCTCGCCGACGGACGGCTCGTGTCCTACGCGCTGACCCCCGACGCGTTCGAGGAGGATTGCCGGCGCGTGAGCGTCATCGTGGCGATGCGCCAAGCACCGGCGAACTGCGCCGCGATGGTGATTGGACGCCCCATTCTCCGCGAACGCGGCGCGCTGGGGCTTCGGCACTCCGGCGCGAATTTTGAGATTGATTCGGCCCGGCCGCCGAATTTCGATCGCCCCTGGGCGCCGCAATGGGGACGTCCCAACGGCACCTCAAGCAGACGCACAACTACGTCTGGCGCATCTCGGACACCGCCTCAGGATGCGACCCCGCGGCCTGAAGATCTTGAAGCAAACGATTGAGAGAATCGCCTTACCGTTGCCGTCGCCGAAAGCCTCAGTAGCGGCGGAACAGTCCCACCAGCTTGCCCTGAATACGCACGCGATTCGGCGGTAGGATCCTAACCTCATAGGCAGTATTGGCGGGTTCAAGTGCGATCGATGCGCCACGCCGCCGGAAACGTTTCAGGGTCGCTTCCTCGTCGTCGATCAGCGCGACCACGATGTCACCGGTGTCGGCAGCATCGCTGCGCTTAAGAAGAGCGATGTCGCCGTCGAGGATTCCGGCTTCGATCATCGAATCACCGCGGACCTCAAGGGCAAAATGTTCGCCCGTCGTCAGAAGCTCCGGAGGCATGTTGATGGTGTGACTGCGTGTCTGGATGGCTTCGACCGGCGTGCCCGCGGCGATCCGGCCCATCACCGGCACGGCGACCGGCCGGCCGCCTTCTTCTTCAGATGCGGCGCGCACTCGGCCGAGATTGCCCTCGATGACGCTCGGAGTGAATCCGCGCGCGCGGCCAGCCACGATGCCATGCGCAACCGACTCCGGCAGCTTGATGACTTCGATCGCGCGAGCCCGGTTGGGCAGGCGGCGAATGAAGCCGCGCTCCTCGAGAGCGGTAATCAACCGATGAATGCCAGACTTGGAGCGCAGGTCGAGCGCGTCCTTCATTTCATCGAAGGACGGTGGAACTCCCGCTTCCTTGAGGCGCTCGTGAATAAACCGCAACAGCTCGGCCTGCTTGCGAGTCAACATCGGCGCCTCCTCATGATAGGTGCTTGAAACAAATCATGAACGGACACTATCCGTTCCATATGTGTTCCGCAACCATTTAATTTGGAGTGAACAACTCGAGGAGCGCGTCAAACGCTCGCTTAACGCTCGAATTTAAGAATTTGACAGCGGCTGCCGGCCTTCGTCGCAGGTGCGTGAGGTTCACGAATCACAAGACAATCCGATTTGGCGAGCGGCGCCATCATGGAACTGTCCTGGGCGGCGAACGGCGTCGCGATCGGCCCGTCGGCGCTGTCGGCGAGGGTCGCTCGCAGATAGTCGGCGCGCTCGTCATTGGCGGGAAGGTCGCAGCCAAGGCGAGCTGATTCGGCGGGTGGTGAAAGATCAGTGCGGCCACCCAACCTGCGAATCAGCGGCACGAGGAAGAGAAAGGCGCAGACGTAGGACGAAACCGGATTGCCGGGCAGGCCCAACACCTCCATCGCCCCGAGTTGTCCGTGCATGAGCGGACGGCCGGGGCGCATTGCCACCTTCCAAAACGACAACTTCATGCCTTCCGCGGCGAACGCCTTCTGTACCAGATCGTATTCGCCGACCGAGGCACCGCCGGTGGTCACCAAGATGTTGGCGTCGACCTCGCGCGCCTGCCGAACCGCGTCGATAGTCTCGTCGAGGCGGTCTGCGACGACACCGAGATCGACGACTTCGGCACCCTCCTCGCGCGCCAGCGCGGCCAGCGAGAAGCCGTTCGAATAGACGATCTGCCCGGGTCCGGGTTCGGTGCCGGGCGGCACGAGTTCATCTCCGGTGGCGAACAAGGCAATCTTCGGACGGCGGTGAACCGGCAGCAGCGGATGGTTCATGCCCGCCGCCAGCGCAAGGTCACGTGCGCGCAGCCGGTGACCTTTGGCGAACAGCGCATCGCCCGCGCGGAAATCGAGCCCCTGGGGCCGGACGTTGCGGCCCTTGGCGGTAGGCTTCTCGACCTCGACGCAATCGCCATCGCGCTTGGTCAGTTCCTGGATGACCACCGCGTCGGCGCCTTGCGGCACCACGCCCCCCGTGAATATGCGCGCTGCCTCGCCGGGCCCGACGACAGAAGCAAATGGACGCCCAGCGGCGACCTCGCCGATGATTTTCAAGCGAACCGGGGCGCTCGCCACGTCGCCGGCGCGCACGGCATAACCGTCCATGGCCGATACGTCGGCGGGGGGCTGCGTGCGCAGCGCTTTCAAACCGTACGCCAACACCCGGCCGTCGGCGTCAGCGAGCGGCACCTCTTCGGCTGGCAGCGGCGCGGCGTGCGCAAGCACGTGTTCGAGCGCCTCGGCAACCGATATCAATGCCACGGCTTTACTCCCGAACGCGATAATGACCGCTGCGGCCGCCGCTTTTCTCGACGAGCCGGATGCCCTCGATTCGCATCCCGCGCTCGACCGCTTTCACCATGTCATAGACGGTGAGGCAGGCTACGGAAACAGCAGTCAGCGCCTCCATCTCGACACCGGTCTTGCCGGCGACTTTGACGCGCGCCGTGACGGTGACGCCGGGCAGCTTGGCATCCGGCACGACATCGACTTCGACTTGCGTGATGGGTAGGGGATGGCACAGCGGGATCAATTCGTGGGTGCGTTTTGCAGCCATGATGCCGGCAATGCGCGCGGTGCCTAGCACGTCGCCCTTCTTGGCATTGCCCTCGCGTACGATCTCGAGAGTTTGTAGCTTCATCAAGACGCGGCCCTCAGCGACCGCGACACGCTCGGTCGCCGGCTTGGCGGAAACGTCGACCATGTGCGCCTCGCCGCGCGTGGAAAGATGCGTAAGTTTTGCAGCGCGCCCCACGCCGTTCACCGCGCCGGTGCAAGGTCGGTGCTGTGCGCAAGCAGGCTGCGCGTCGCGGCGGCGACGTCGCGCTGGCGCATCAGACTTTCGCCGACGAGAAACGTCGAAATGCCAGATTTGGCGAGCCGCGCGAGATCGGCCGAAGTAAATATGCCGCTCTCGCCGACAATAACACGACCGGCTGGAACCCTCCCGGCAAGTCGCTCGCAGGTCGTGAGCGTCGTCTCGAAGGTTTTCAGGTTGCGGTTGTTGATGCCGAGAAGTCGCGATTTCAGCCGCAGGGCACGATCGAGCTCGCCCTCGTCGTGAACTTCAATGAGCGCGTCCATGCCAAGTGCAAGAGCAGCCGCCTCAAGCTCCACCGCACGGGTATCGTCCACCGCCGCCATGATGATGAGGATGCAATCGGCGCCGCCGGCACGGGCCTCCAGCACCTGATAGGGATCGTACATAAAGTCTTTGCGCAGCACTGGCAGAGCGGCCGCCGCACGCGCTTGCTGAAGGTGATCGAGGCTGCCCTGAAAAGAGGGGCCATCGGTCAACACCGACAGGCAGGTCGCGCCGCCCGCCGCATAGGCTTTTGCCAATGCGGGCGGATCGAAGTCCTCGCGGATCAAGCCCTTCGACGGGCTCGCCTTCTTGATTTCGGCGATGAGGGCGTAATCGCCTCCCGCCAAGCGCTGCTCGATCGCACGCAAAAAGCTGCGTGGAGCGCTCATGGCCTTGGCCTCGCGTTCAAGCGCAGCGAGCGGGCGAGCACGCTTTGCGGCGGCGATCTCCTCGCGTTTATAGGCGGCAATTTTCTCGAGAATGTCAGCCATCGTTCGAAACCACGATCAGGCGGTCGAGCCGTTCTTCAGCCTTGCCGGAATCGAGCGTCTGTGTGGCGAGTGCGAAAGCCTCTTTCAGGTTCTTGGTTTTGCCCGCGACCACCAAGGCAGCTGCGGCATTGAAAAGCGCCACGTCGCGGAATGGACCCTTTCGCCCTTCGAGAACATCTTCCACCGCCTTGGCGTTGGTCGCAGCATCGCCGCCGCGCAGAGCTTCCGGCTTGACCCTCGGCAACCCGACGTCCTCCGGCGAAATCTCGAACGAGCGTATGGTGCCATCCTCCAGCGCGGTGACGCTGGTCGATCCGGAGGTCGTGATCTCGTCGAGGCCGTCGGACCCGTGCACCACCCACACCCGCTCGGCGCCGAGATTTTTCAGAACCTGCGCCAGCGGCTCGGTCCATTGCCGGGAAAACACACCGACCATCTGCCGTCGCACGCCCGCTGGATTGGACAGCGGGCCGAGCAGATTGAAAATCGTGCGGGTTCCGAGTTCGACACGCGTTGCCGCGACGTTCTTCATCGCAGGGTGATGCGCCGGCGCGAACATGAAGCCGATGCCGGCTTCGGTGATGCAACGCCCGATCTGTTCGGGCGTGAGGTCGATGTTGACGCCAAGCGCAGCCAACACGTCCGCTGCACCGGAGCGCGAGGACAATGCACGATTGCCATGTTTGGCGACCGGGACGCCGGCCCCTGCAACGATCAGCGCCGCACACGTTGAAATATTGAATGAGCCCGAGGCGTCGCCGCCCGTGCCGACCACATCGACGGCATCCGGTGGCGCGCTGACGCGCAGCATTTTTGCCCGCATCGCGGCGACGGCACCGGTGATTTCCTCGACGGTCTCGCCGCGCACCCGCAGCGCCATCAAAAGTGCACCCATCTGCGAGGGTGTCGCTTCGCCCGACATCATCTGCTCGAAAGCGCTTGCCGCTTCGTCTCGGCCGAGCGCCGCGCCGGTCGCGACCTTGCCGAGGAGCGCTCTGAGTTCTGCGGTCACGGTCTGCCCCTCAATTCACACCCGCCCACGCTTTTTGCCGCTTGCTATGGAGTGCTCCCGGCGAAGATTGCCGTCGTCCAGTCGAAATGTTCCAGACCGCGGCGATGTCGAGAAAATTCTTCAGCATCAAATGGCCGTGCTCGGAAGCTATGCTCTCGGGATGAAACTGCACGCCGTGCACCGGCAATTGCGCATGCGCCAGTCCCATGACCAGGCCATCGTCGGTATCTGCCGTCACCGTCAGCTCGCGCGGCATACTGGCGCGTTCGACGACGAGCGAATGATACCGCGTCGCTTGGAACGGCGCGTTGATGCCGCGAAAGATACCGGCACCTTCATGCCGGATCACTGACAGCTTGCCGTGGACGGGCTCGGGCGCGCGAACGACCTTGCCGCCGAACGCATGCCCAATCGCCTGATGGCCGAGGCAGACCCCGAGGATCGGAATTGACGGTGATGCTTCTGCGATAAGTTCGAGGCAGATGCCGGCTTCCTTGGGCGTGCAGGGACCTGGCGACAATACGATGGCATCGGGATCGTCAGCGATGACATCGCGGCTTGCGACCTTATCGTTGCGATGGACCACGACCTCAGCCCCCAGTTCGCCGAGATAGTGAACCAGGTTGAAGGTGAAGCTGTCATAGTTGTCGATGAGGCAAATCACAGAGAAAAAGCCCTCATTTCCTGTGTTCAAGGCCCAGCGGCGCCCGACATGGATGATTTACCGCGATCGGGTGGGGGCCGCTAGGGGAGCGGATTTGACATCCGCAACCCACCCAGCCGCAGCCTCCGGTAGCGAATGTCAGAATCGGACCACTAGGGCTGCGCCAACCAGCAAATGCCGATGACGAGCGGGCAGCACACGCCCTACGACTTGTTAATCATGGAGCGTACGCTTTCAGCCATACAACCATTTATTGATCCTCGTCCAATAAACCAGCGCCTGCACGCGGGCTAGACCGCATTGCAATCGGGTAGGCGTCATGAGGATGCCGTGCGTCGCTCTTCTTCTCTGCCTCGGCCTGACGGCCTGCGATTCCGGCCCGACATTTGATGCGTCGAGCTTGCCGGCTTATCAAAGCAGTCTCAAGGCGATCACGACGACGCTCAGCCCCGATGATCAACGCCGACTGGCCGTGGCCTTGATGACGTTGGCGCTTGGAGATTCGCCGCAGTCGAATGCGTTCGAACTGGCCAATCCCGGATCGATCGCAGATCTCGCGTCGCTCGCCGGTGTTGCCAATCCTCTCATCTACCTTGATAGGCTACGGCCTGGCATCGACGGCAGAAGCGCCGCCGCAGTGATAAGCCGGGTCGCCGCCGACCTCGACGACGAAATTTCACAGGCTGAGGCAAGCTCAGGTGGTGCTGATAAGTTGCTGACTGACGTGAAGATCGACAGCCCGAGATTTTACTGGGACGCGCACAGTCATCTCCCGACCATCGAATTCTCCGCGTATAACGGCGGCCGAACCACAATCTCGCGCATCAATGTGAGCGGCGTCATGACTCAACATGGCCGTAGCGGAAAATGGACGACGGGCGGTCTCAATTATATCTTTGAAGCCGGTCTGGGGCCGGGCGACGAGCGGCCGGTCAAGCTGACGGCGAGAGTCTTCAGCGCGCGGACCGCCAAGCAACTGCAGAACCTCTACGACGCCGACTTCACCTTGAAGGTCACCAATATCGTCTATCTGGATGGGCACAAGCTCATTCCAGTGGACACCGATGTGCTGGAAGCGATGCGTCAGAAGAGAGATTTCTTGCGCGGGAGCTGAGCGTGCGGCGTCGTCGTCACGACGATCATTCTGCCAACGGTTGATCCTACAAAATCCCAAATGCCGACTGTGCAATTGCCCTTCGGATTCCCCATGGGTCCGGACGGCCATGCAGCCGGTCTTGGTCAAAGCGCGCGGATGTGGATATAGATGAGCCCAACCGTACCGCAATACGAGACAACGGGGAGAGAAACGACATGATCCGCAGACGCGTCCTATTGGCATTCCCGCGAGCAGCGCTGCTGGGTACGCTTGCGGCGATGCTGCTTGCGGCAGTTTTCGCCATTGGCGCAGCTCAGGCTCAAGACTATCCAAGCCGTCCGGTCAAAATCATCGTGCCGACCCCGCCCGGCGGGCCGGTCGACGTCATTGCGCGGATCACCGCCAACTATCTGCAAACGTCGCTTCACCAGGGCTTCGTCGTCGAGAACCGGCCCGGAGCCGGCAATACCATCGGATCGAAGGACGCGGCCGAGGCCACGCCGGACGGCTACACGCTGCTCTATTCGAGCGCCAGCGGGCTTGTCATCGCGCCGCTCCTGCACCCCAACGCCGGGTACAATTCGCTCACCAGCTACGATCCGATCGCGTTGGTCGGACAGAGCTCCAACATTCTCGTGGTCAATCCATCCGTTCCGGCCAAGACCGTGCAGGAGCTCGTGGCCTACGCAAAGGCCAATCCGGGCAAGGTGAACTTCTCCTCCGGCGGCATCGGCGTGCTGCCGCATCTCATCGGAGAAATGTTCAAGGCCCGGGCCGGCGTCAACATCGTGCACGTCCCTTACAAGGGCGGCGGACCGTCGATCACTGACCTCGTTGCCGGCAATGTGCAGATGACGTTCGAGGGCACGAGTGTGCTCTTGCCGCTGATCCAAGCCGGCAAGCTGCGTGCGCTCGCCGTGACCACGCCGAAGCGCATCCCGCAACTGCCCGATGTGCCGACCATGGTCGAGAGCGGCTTTCCGAACTTTGTGTCGACCAGTTGGACGGGCCTTTTAGCTCCGGCACATACGCCCGAGGCCATCATTGCCAAGCTGAATGGGACGATCAATGCAGGTTTGAAGACCCCCGAACTCGTCAAAGCGCTGAGCAACCTGAGCAACGAACCGCTCGGTGGCACGCCGCAGGATTTCACGAACATGATCAAAGCCGATCTCGCCAAATGGTCACCCATCATCAAAACGCTCGGGCTTGATAAGTAATGAAGGGCGCGCTCGCTCGTCTTGGCAATGGCCGAAGGGAGACACGCCTCAGGATCTCACCAACCGAAATCAACAAGTGGACACCGATCGTCAAGGCGCTCGGTCTCGAACCGCAATGAAAGACTTCGAAAAAGGCGGAGCGATATCATGATCAATCGACGCACCGGCATCGCCTCGGCGCTCGCGGTTTTCCTTGTTGTCGGCACCGCGCTTGGCGCTGTTGCCGAAGACTATCCGACGCGCCCGATCCACGTCATCGTGCCGTTCCCGCCAGGCGGTCCGACCGATGTCGTGGCGCGCATCATGGCGAACAGCATTTCGCCGATCTTGGGCCAAGCCGTTGTGGTGGAAAGCAAGCCCGGCGGCGCCGGTGGCACGGTTGGCAGCAAATTCGTCGCAGGCTCCGATCCCGACGGCTACACGCTCTTGATCTCGCAGGTCGGCTCGCTGACGATTACCCCGTCGCTCTACAAGCTCGACTACGACCCGCTGAAAAATCTCGCTCCGATCGCAATCGTGGCGCAAAGCCCGCAAATCCTCACGGTGAACGCGGCGGCGATACCCGCCAAGTCGCTGTCTGAATTCATCGCCTACGCGAAAAGCAATCCCGGAAAAATCAACTTCGCGTCGGCAGGGGTCGGAACGCAGCCGCACCTCCTCGGCGAACTTTTGCAGCTCGTTGCCAACATCAAGCTTGTCCACGTGCCCTATCGCGGCTCCGCCCCCGCGATCACCGACATTCTGGCCGGACAAATACAGATGATGTTCGACAGCCCGTCGGTCATGCTGCCGCATATTGAATCCGGCAAGGTGCGAGCGCTCGTCGTTACGAGCGAAAGCCGGCTGCCGCAACTTCCCAACGTACCGACCGTGGCCGAAGCCGGATATCCGCAGCTCGCGGCGACGCTCTGGACCGGACTTCTTGCCCCTGGCGGCACGCCCGCGCCGATCGTTCAAAAGATCAATGCCGCCGTGAACGAGGGCCTTAAGACGCCCGAAGCACAGGAGGCGCTTCATAAGCTTGGAGTTGATACCAGGCCGATCTCACCGGAACAATTCGCGACATTCATGGCGGCAGAAACCCGTAAATGGGCGCAGGTCGTATCGCAGGCCGGCATCAAGGGCCAATGACGGCCGCGGTCGAGTTACGGTTCACCGATATCCGCTCTGCGACCCGAAAGTGGACTCTCGACAGCACTCGCCGAATGTCCGTACCATGCATCGCAACAGGGCCGCACCTGGCTTCTCTTTATTAGCCTCATCGCCGGCGCGACCGCGCTATTCCACGTCGAGTCCAAATTACTGAACGAGCTGCGTGCGCAGACGCGTAAATTCAGCGTCGCTGATCGACCCTGCTTTCTTCAGCCGATCAAGCTTTTCGATTTCATCTGCGACGCTAAAGCCAACCGCTCGGCGAATTTCCTCGCGCGCTTTTTGCGCCTGCTGCATGTTGCGCTCTGCCATACCCCTTCCTTGCGAAATCAAATATGCAAAGACACCGATATACGGAACCAATATCAAGACAATTATCCAGATTGCCTTCCCCCACCCGGAAATATCGTGGCGCCGAAATAAGTCGCTTGTAATCGAAATGAACAGCCAGAACCACATGATGAAGACGAATATCGCAAGGGCGTCCATCAAGAAATTTCGGTAGGTGAATCCCTCTTGAAAAAAGAACATTGCGGCCTCCTTTGCGCCTTGGCGATTGGTTGATTAGCCGATGCGGCGTTCGATGCCGCGCGCATAGCTGAGAGCGAGCGACGTGATAGGGTACAAGTGCCGCGTTGGAAGAGCGTCGCGGCAGACAAACTTTATCGCCGCTCTCGTCGGTGAGGTAGCCGTCTGCCCGATCCGCGCGTGTCGACCCCACGCCAATTCGCAGATCGACCATCAAAACATGAATGAGATTGCGACCACGAGCAAAACACCGGCTGCAATCATCAGAACTTCGACGGCGTCATAGCGCGGCAAATGATTGCTTGGACGCTCCACGCTTTGGATGGGCATGATCAGGTGCCTTCCTACACAACAAGCGATGCTCAGGTCATGCAGCGCATGAAAATGTGTGCCCTCGCGGGATCAGCGACCGGACTGAAGGCCGGATCGCAGCCAACCGGTGTCTGCTTGGGCCACACGCCGGTCGCAGTGGGCAACGTCAGGTTATTTTGATGCTGACGAGATAGCGGCGCTTGAACCAGTCGATCACCCTTGTGGGACCGATCGATCGAAATCGTCGGGACTTCAACATTTCCCGCAACGCTCGGGCTGGTCATCTCGGCGATACCGCCAGCGATAAAGCAGCTCAGAAGCGCAGCTGCGATCACCCCTTTGAAATTGTATCCGAATGCATTGCGCATCGAATTCTCCGAGGCATTTGAGGTTACCGCCGTACCGGCGCTGTGGGCCTGCGACCGAGCAGATGCAGCTTATGAGGATGAGAAATATCGCTCTACTGTACGTAGGTGACGGCGCCCTATCGAATCAGATGAGCGAACCAATACGAAGGTTTAGATCGGTTCCGGCTTCCGATACCGGGTCGCGGTTCGCTGCACTGAATGCCTCGCCAGCTTATGCCTTCGTATAGGGATGGCTTTAACCTTTTGGTAACGAAGCAGTCGCATCATCAAAATCGATAAATATATCAAATGTTCGATTCAACTTAGCTGCGGTTCAGCGGATTCAGGTGCGCTAAAAGCGGTATCCGCCTATGATTTCAATCGTTGACGACGACGAATCCGTAAGAGAGGCGACTAAGTCGCTCGTTCGATCGCTTGGACACAGTGCAGCGACATTTTGTTCGGCCGAGGCGTTTCTCGGATCGGCAGCGGTGACAGCTACGGAATGCCTGATTTCCGATGTACAGATGCCTGGCCTGAGCGGAGTTGAACTGCAAAAGCGTTTGATTGCCGACGGTCACCGTTTGCCGATCATATTCGTGACAGCCGCGTCGAACGAAAAACAAAAGGATCAAGCGCTGAGAAGCGGCGCGGTCGGCTATTTGCAAAAGCCCTTCAGGGAAGACCGTTTGATCGAATGCATTGATGCAGCGCTGAAGATCGGTGGCGGCGGCAACGCGCAGCCGTAGTTCATCTCTGCGCCGGTATCACCTGCGCGCCACAGACCAGCGAGACGCCTTCGGGCGCTTGCCAATATGCTTTACCCGGACTTTTGAGCAGGCCGCATTGAGAAATGCGAATTCAAAGTCGTCGCAAGACGCTACTGCGTGCGGGTGGCCTACTTCAGCGGATTTGGCGGACGGTGCGCCGGAAGTCGTTAATGCAGTGGCTGCTGAAGTTGACGGCGTCTGGTCGATTGGCGCGACCGCCAACGCTTCTGCGCTTGTTTGAGTGAACAGACCGGCCATCGTGCCAGCTATGACGATGCCAACCGCCACGCATAGCGTCGTCGTCAGCACTTTTCGCAGGCGGCGAGAGCGGCCTCGACGATCAAGCATTTTATAAGAGCTGGACATGCAGTTAGTGGACGTTGGCCGACTTGGTTCGCACGACCATCGCCTGGTTGAAGTGCGTTAACGCCGCGCGGCACGCTGCGGAGACCTGATTGCGGTTGGAAAGCAGGCACGTTGCAACGCGCTCCCGGTCCGGTATGAATTGCCCGCATACCGTCATCGCATCAGTCATGCAGGCCTGCTGGTTCTGTTGTTCGTCGGACTTGGCGGCCGCCGGCAAAAGTGTGACGCCAAACAGTGCAAGTGCAAAAGCGATGCGGAACTTCACTGGCCCCTCCTGATTCCGTGGCGCTTAGCCTCCCCAAAGAGGAACCCCAAGCACGCCATGTGCTTGGGGTTCTTGGGTTGTGGCCGCAACCTAGGTCGGGCCGAGCGGCGGGGGGTGTCGGGGGGATGGGGAGCCGCGCGGTCGAGACCTAACGCGCCACCATTACGAGGACAAAACCAACTGCTCCATTGTACGTAGGTCGCGCCGCAACGTCGAAAGAGATCAGAGAGCCAATACGAAAGTTTAGGAGCGGTTCGATTCCATCAGCTGACCGCAGCTATGTCGTCTTGAGAATGTTAGAATCAAAGGACCACTAGCAAATGTGAGTGCTAGTGGAGCTTTGGATTTGACATTCGCTTCGCCGATTTGCGGCTAGGTGGATAGCGAATGTCAAATCCGCTCCGCTGGGACGGGCGGCGCAGGAACTGTTCGGCAGAGAGCAGATTTAATTTGCCGAAACGAGCCGAACGTTGCGAGCCTCTCCCAGCGGATTGTTGGCATTGCGCAGGTACGACGCTTCGAAATACGGCCACTCGCGTCGGCTGCAATCCGAGGCCAGCGGTCTTGTATCCGCCCGATCGGACTTTCCGCTCGCTGCCGGAGCGCGAGCTTCGACTTGTGGCGACAGGCTGGGGAACGCGACGAAACGGCCCGCCACGATTGCTGCCGTGGCGATCGCAGAAACGGTCTTGAGCATGGCACCGACCCCTGTTGGGCAACCTTACGTCGTCCGTAGGACGCGACGCTCGCTCGGCGTTGTGGCTACCCCTCCATCTGTTTGGAATTTCGCCTGTCGGCGCAAAAGCTTCTTTGATCCCCATCACAAACTGGGCGATTCCAGCAAAATATTGATTAATAAAGACAAAATTCGATGCGCTGACGACGGAGTGTCAATTTTGGGCTATGCCAGGATGCCAAGCCGTTGCAATTCGCGGTGCGCGCCGCGCATGAAATCCATCAGCACTGTTTCTTGGAGCTTGCGCAAAAACGGATTGCGAAACAGCTTCAGCGTACTGGAAATTCGTTGATCTCCGAACGCCACCCACTCATTGCGCGTGAGGTCCTCGTCGGCGCGATCCGACGTAGCATGCAGCATGAGGCTGCCGCCAAGCTCCACGGTCTTTTCTCTCAGCAACCGGCCGTGCACGTTCCATTCCTCATCGGACAGGACCATTGCCCCACCGCGCGCGCGAGCGACGATATTGAAGGCGTTCTGCTCGAAGCATGTGTGCGTGGTGAAGCTGTTCGTGAGTTTGCGCCAATCGTCGAGGAAGGCTTGCGAGCGGCAGATGACAAAGCCGACATTCAGATACGGCTCGGTGAGCGCAATTTTTGTTGTCGCGAGCGCCTCAACGAAAGGTCCGACGGATTGTCCTTTCGCGATGAAATCGCCAATCGTGCCGCAGGAATTGACACACGCGGCGACCTCACGGCCGTTGTCGTCCATTTGCCGCAACACCGCTTTGAGGCTTTCACCGACGGCGCCCACGGCGATCATGTCGCTGTCGAGCCAAACGAGGCTGGTCCGCCGAACCGCGCGCAAATAGTCCCCCATTGCGGCCTTGTACGAATAGGGGTGCTGCGCCACGCCGAGTTGCTCCGGCCGGCGAACGACGGTGCAGATGTTGTCTAGAAACTTGCGCTGCGGGCGCTCCAGGCCGAAATCGAGAAAATAGACCGGCAGGCGCGGCGCGTATGTCCGCAAACTGTGCACGAGCATGCAGCCCATCAGGAAGTAGGCCTTGTCGCCGCCCGTAACGAGGATGGTGCGCTCCATGGGGTGCAGGTAAGCAGCCATCGCCGAAAGGGTGCAAGATGGCTTGCTGGGGTAGGGGAAACCGCCTTGCGGTTGCTTTCAGTGCAAGCTAGACCCCCGGAATGCCGCGCGTCGCCCTTTTTGCCGGGTCGTTCGATCCCATCACCAACGGCCATCTCGATGTGGTCGGGGGCGCCGTACGTCTGGCCGATCGCCTGGTCTTGGCCGTAGGCGTCCATCCCGGCAAGACACCACTGTTTTCGGCCGACCAACGGCTCGCTATGCTTAAGGAGATTTGCACTCCGGTAGCGCAAGCAGCGGGCTGCGAGATCGCCTGCACGACCTTCGCCGATCTCGTCGTTTCGGCAGCCCAGCGGGCCGGCGCCACGATGCTGATCCGGGGCGTGCGCGACGCCACGGATTTCGACTACGAAATGCAGATGGCCGGCATGAATGCCGCTATGGCGCCAATGGTGCAGACGGTGTTTCTACCGGCGTCGCCTCTGGTCCGCCCCATCACCGCCACCTTGGTGCGCCAGATCGCCGGCATGGGCGGTGACGTTTCGGCCTTCGTGCCCGCACCGGTCGCCGCGATGCTGAAGAAGAAATTCGCGAAGTCCTGAAGTTTTCATCCCGGGAGATCACATGATCCGTCTTGTTGCATCGCTACTCGTGCTCGTGAGCGCGGCGCCGGCATGGAGCCAGGGGCTCGCGAACCCGGCGGCGCTGAATGAAAAAGCGCCGGCGGTCTACAAGGTCGACTTCGACACCAGCAAGGGTGCGTTTGTTGTCGAAGTTCACCGGGACTGGGCGCCGAACGGCGCGGACCGGTTTTACAATCTGGTCAAGAACGGTTTCTACGACAATACGCGCTTCTTCCGGGTCGTCAGCGGCTTCATGGTGCAATTCGGCATCAACGGCGATCCGAAACTTTCGGCACTGTGGCGAAACGCGCGAATTGCGGACGATCCGGTCCGGCAGAGCAACAAACGCGGCTACATCACGTTTGCAACCGCGGGTCCGAATACACGCACGACCCAGGTCTTCATCAATTTTGGCGACAATAGCGCGCTCGATCACCAAGGTTTTGCCGCGTTCGGTCAGATCGTATCGGGAATGAACGTCGTGGACGCGCTCTACAGCGGCTATGGCGAGGGCGCGCCACAGGGACGGGGACCCGAACAGGGCCGCATCCAGCAGGAAGGGAACGCCTACCTCACTCGCGACTTTGCAAAACTGGATTATGTAAAGAAGGCGACCATCGCGAAATAGGGTCGTTGTTCCCCTCTACGCCGGAATTTTTGTCGTCGGCGACCGCCATTTGCACGAATAGAGGAACACTCAAAATGCCCGCACAAAATACCGATCCGGAAAATACGCTGGTCATTGAAACAGGACCTGGCCAGATCGTGATCAAGTTGCGCAACGATATCGCACCCCAGCACGCCGAGCGGCTGAAACAGCTCGCGCGCGAGGGCTTTTATGACGATGTGCCGTTCCATCGCGTCATCGAAGGCTTCATGGCGCAGACCGGCGATGGCCAGCACGGCAACGGCACCGGCGGTTCGAAATACCCGGACCTCAAGGCGGAGTTCTCCGACGTGCCGTTCACGCGGGGAGTTGTCGGCATGGCGCGCAAGGGCGGCAGCGACCACTCGGCGAACAGCCAATTTTTCATCATGTTCGATGACGGGTCATTCCTCAATCGTCAGTACACCGTCATCGGTGAAGTGATCGACGGCATGGACGTTGTGGACAAACTCAAGCGAGGCGAACCACCGGCCAAGCCTGATCGCATCATCAGCATGCAGGTGGCCGCCGACGTGAAGTAATGAGGAGCCATGCGTGCGCTCCGCAATGCGATTGTTGTTCTGTAGCGTGGTCGTGGTTGGCCTTGCTGCGCTTGTTGCCCAAGACCGCGCGCTGGCGCAACTCCACCTCCCTCCGGCGCAGGCGCCGTGCAGCGTCCTGAGTGGACGTCCCTGTCATCCGTCATTTTGCGGCGTCTTCCACGGCGGACCTTGTTTCCCCGAATACCTGCCGCCGATCGGTCAGGATCTGCGGCTGACCATCGTTTCGACCGACGAAAACGATCCGCAGAACAATAACGCTGCAGATGCAGGCAACGGCGGCGGAGCAAAGGCCGGCGACACTGGCGATACGTCTGCCGCGAACAACGGGCTTGATTTAATCGGAGCGTTATACGCGGCGTTGCGCGCTTGCTGGGTGCCGCCGCCAAAAGACGAAGCCCGTCACGGCATGCAATATACCGTGCGGTTCGCCTTCAAACGCGACGGCGATATTCTCGCTCCGCCGCGCGTCACCTATGCCAGCCATGACGCTCCAGCCGCAGTGCGCGACATTTACCGTGACGCCGTAAACGCGGCGCTCGCCCGCTGCACACCTCTGCACTTCAGCAAGGGCATGGGCGGTGCGGTGGCGGGGCGCCCCATCGCGATCCGGTTCGTAGACAACAGGACCATCGACAACACCAAATCGTTGCAGTGAAGCAACGCGCGTCGTTTCTTGCTCGACCCGGCCGCGACAGGCATGTATTTTCAGTAAGGGGTGCGACGACACGGGCAGCTTCGGGACCAAATATGACAATGCGCCTCAACGTCAGTCTTTTCGTCGCGCTGGCCGCATCATCGCTGTTCGGCGCCGCGCCGGCCAGAGCCGACACAAACTACCCATGGTGCGCGATCTACTATAACGGCGATGGCGTCATGTCGTGTAGCTATGAGACCGAGGCCCAATGTAAGCTGACAATCAGCGGTATCGGCGGCACATGCAGCCCTAACGCCGCCTACAATCCATCGCTCCCGATGGATCCGATGACGGCGACGCCGCCTCCTGCGCCACCGATTCCACCCCGGCGGTAACACCGCGCCGGTGTGGGCAGCGAATGTCAAATCCGCTCCATCAGCGCTTAGTTCTGTTTCGTTTTGGCTGCGAGATATGGCGCAACGCTCTCAAGCACCCGAGCGGGCGAAATGCGCTGCATGCCGTTCGGCGATGGGCCACCCTCCGGTACGATCGGATGGATGAATTTGGAATAATTGAGCACGGGCGTTGCGCCGAACATGGCGAACGCGTCGGTTGCCGTCGCAGCAGCAATGTTCATTGGGCCCGAGTTCTGTTCCGACAAACACGTCGGCCAAATGTAAGAGAGCAGCGGCTTCAGCGAGCGCAAGATCGCAAGTATTGATCGCATTCGTGGCTGCGCTTCGCGCCATGAGATTTTTTGCGCGCGCCTGATTCTCCACGCCCCCGATCAAAAAAACCGTGCCGGTGGTGCTATGGCAAACTTTTTCGATGAATTCGGCCCAATAGGCGTCTGGCCAATCCTTGTCGGCTTCCGAGGCGCCAATGCCGAGCACGATCCAGGGGCGCAAAAGGTGCGCGAACTTCGCATTGGTCGCCTTAAGCAGATCGCCGGCAACCTGCAGCTTCGGTTCGGTGGACGGCAGCGGCACCTTCATCGCCGCCATCAACGCAACGAGCCACTCGATCGGCTGGTCGTGAAAATGCCGCTTGTCGATGCCTGAATTTGTAATGAACATCCGCTGCGAACCGAGGCCAAGGCCGACGCGCTCGGGTACCCCGGCGAGCATGGCGGCCAGCGCCGGACGGATCGTGCGGTCGAGAACCCACACCGTCCGATAGTGATTGCGCCGCAGCAGCACGGCGAGCCGCGCCAGATTGAGGCCCCGCCTCAACTCGGAACCGCCATGCTCGAAATAGATCGTCTCGGCGACGCTCGGTTCGGCGGCAAGCAATTCCTTTGCATGGCTTGAAGGCGGTGCGAGAAACGTCACCTGGCGGCCGATCGATACGGCGGCAATGGCGCGGACAAACGGAAGGTGCCAGATGACGTCACCGATGCCGCGTTTGACCTGAATGACCGCGCTCGGCGTCACGTTGATGGCCGTGTCAAGTTGGCGATAGCACCTTTTAGAGCATGTGATTGACGGCGCGAACCGCTTTTCGATCGCCTATCGCTTCGCGCTCAAACCGACCTGTTGCAGAATTGGTCTCCACCGGGCGATTTCGCTCTTGAGATATCGCGTGGCGGATGCGGCGTCCGACTCGGTCACCGATTCAAAGCCGGCGGCCGAGAAGCTTTTTCGCAAATCAGGGTCTTCCATTGCGACATGAGTGGCGGCGTCGACCTGAGCGATAATAGGCTGCGGCGTTTCCGCGGGCGCGAACAGACCGACGAAAAGCCGGGCGATGAGATCGGGAAATCCCTGCTCCGCCGCCGTGGCAATGTCCGGCATTGCATCAAGCCGGCGTTCCGACGCCACGGCGAGCACCCTGATGCGGCCTTGCCGGTGCAATTCGATGATGGTCTCCGACATCATTGGGGTCATGATCGGGATATGATCTGCAATAAGATCGGACATCGCTTCGCCGCCGCCCCGATAGGGAATATGTGTGATATCGGGCAGACCTGCTTCGCGCTTGAAAAGCTCGCCCGCCAAATTCGATACCGTGCCGGCACCGGCCGAGCCATAATTCAGTTGGCCCGGGTTTTCTTTGGCGTAGGCGACAAGCTCGCTCAAATTGGCGGCGGGAACGTTCGGGTTGACGACGATCGCAGCAACGGATTCGCAGATGATGGAGATCGGCTCGAAGCTCGCAACCGGATCATAGGATTGGTGCGACAGAATGGGGCTGAGAACCAGCTCGCTGGTCGTTCCGAACAACAGCGTGTAACCGTCAGCCGGCGCGCGAGCCGCAAAAGCCGCGCCGATCGTTCCGCCGCCACCTCCTATATTCTCGATATAGGTGGCGCCGAGGACTTTGTTGACCTTATTGCCCCATTCTCTGGCGATGATATCGACAACGCCACCGGCCGGACGCGGCACGACGAGCTTGATGACGCGGGCCGGGTAAGCCGGCGCGGCCTCGCTTCTTGCTCGAGAGAACAGAGCCCAAATCGACAAGCCAGCGCCGAACTGTAAGAGCGCTCTGCGGTTCAATTTTGCTTCCTCGTTTGACCAAATATGCAAGCGTCGAAACTCCCAGAAGCTGGCAAGGCGCGTCAATGCTCTTCACCGAATGGCAGCTCAGTCCCCAGCCCGCGGCTGAGCGCGCGCTGATAGATCCAGTGTCCGACCCCGACGTCGAGCAGTGCCAATCCGGCGCATTCATAAAGGATGATTTCATCGTCTCCGGTGCGGCCCGGCTTTTTTCCGGCAACGACGTCGCAAAGGTCGGCGGCGACGTCGTTTGTCCCGAACCGGCCGTCGGCGACCAAGCGATCGAAAGGCTTGCGCGGTGGATCGTCGCCCAGCACCTGATCGATCGCGGAGAGAAATACGCGCGAACGCATGACGACTTCCGGACCGAATTCGCCCGGCGCCAACGACATCAGCAGCATGCCGGGCTCAAGCCAGCCGGCGTCGAATACGATGGTATTCCCGGAGGTCGCCGTGATTGCGATATCGGCCTCCTTCACTGCGTCACGTCCGGAGGAACAGGGCGCAACTTCGATTCCCAGAGTAGCGCTCATTTCGTCGCAGAAGTTCCGGACGTTCTCAGGATTGCGGCTGTAAGCCTGTATTCGTTTAATGGGGCGCACGGCGCAGACCGCCTGCGCCATACCACGGGCATAACGGCCGGTACCTATGATACCGAGGGTCGCCGCATCGGTGCGGGCCAGATATTTCGCGGCCACCCCGTAAGGCGCACTTGTGCGGATGGCATGAAGGTGGAAATCAGAGATGATGGCGGACATCCTCATGTCGGCCCAATCGAACAGGCAAATGACTTCCGATCGATTTGTTCCACGGTATCCGGAATACACACGCACGGCGGCTGCGCCGAGTTCAGGCACCATGCCGGGCAACATGCGAATATTGTGCCACAGGTGTCCAGGATGCGCCGGATGGGTCATGGTGTAACGCTTCAAATGGAACGTCGTGCCGGCGGATTGCTGTCGCAGGACGCCCTCGATGACCTCGACGGCCTCCCGATAAGAGTTGCCGTCCGCCATCGCGTTTTTTACATCCGCCTCGGTCAAGAACAGCATCATCGGATCCCATTTGCCGACGTAGAGGAAGGAGCAGCGTCAGCGCGACGTTGGCTTTTCACAGATGACAATGTTCTGCAAGGCGCACCGATCCGTTGGCGATCGCTGTGCCTCAGCCGGCAGTTGTGGGCGGCGAACTGAAAAATGCGGACCGACCTATTCGATTTCGAACTGCCCGAAGATCGCATCGCGCTGCGGCCGGCATCTCCGCGAGATGCCGCGCGCCTCTTGGTTGTACGCCCGGGCGTTCAGGGTGAGTGCGAAGACCGCATCGTAGGCGATCTGCCGGATTTGCTGCGGCCGGGTGATGCCCTTGTCGTCAACGATACCAAGGTCCTTCCGGCAAACCTGCACGGCCGCCGCATCAGCCGCGGCGACTATGAACCCGCGATCGCGGCGACGCTCACGAAGCGACTCGATGGCTCGCGCTGGCTTGCCTTGGTGAAGCCTGCGAAGCGCCTCGCAATCGGGGACGTGGTGCGCTTCGGCGGCGAGGGACGGGTATGTTTTTTGGAGCAACTTGACGCCACGGTCGAAGCCAAAGGGCAGGGTGGCGAAGTTACGCTTGCGTTTTCCTTCGATGGCGCCGTGCTCGATCAGGCGCTGGCCGAGCGTGGCGACCCGCCATTGCCACCCTATATCGCGAGCCGCCGGCCGGTCGACGAACGGGATCGCACCGACTACCAGACGATGTTTGCGCGAGAGGAGGGATCGGTGGCCGCGCCAACCGCAGGGCTGCATTTCACCGATATCCTGGTGCAGTCCTTGCGCGACCGCGGCATTGACCTCTATCGCGTCACGCTTCACGTCGGTCCAGGCACGTTCCTTCCGGTCAAGACCGAAGACACTACCGCTCACATCATGCACCCCGAGTGGGGAAGCGTCGACGCAGACACTGCTGCAGCGCTGAACGCCAAGCGACGGGCCGGCGGGCGCATCGTAGCGGTCGGCTCGACCTCGCTGCGCCTCATCGAAAGCGCAGCAACGGAGGATGGGACGCTTGAGGCCTATTCGGGCGAGACCGCGCTGTTCATCACGCCGGGCTACCGGTTTCGCGCGGTCGACGCCATGCTGACAAATTTCCATCTGCCGCGCTCGACGCTGTTCATGCTGGTCTGCGCCTTTTGCGGCCTTGAGGTGATGCGCCGCGCCTATGCCCATGCGATCGAGATGGGCTATCGCTTTTATTCTTACGGCGACGCTTGTCTCTTGTTTCGCGCGCCCTGATGGTCATGCCCCACGCGTTTTCCTACAGCCTTGACGCTACGGACGGCGCCGCACGCGCCGGTGAAATCACGACACCACACGGTATCGTGCATACCCCGGCGTTCATGCCGGTCGGCACGCAAGGGGCGATCAAAGGCGTTCACCACGATGACGTGCGCGCTGCGGGCGCCGAAATCATGTTGGCGAATACCTACCATCTGATGCTGCGGCCTTCCGCCGAAAGGGTTGCGGCGCTCGGCGGGCTGCACACGTTCATGCGTTGGCCGTATCCGATCCTCACCGACTCCGGCGGCTTCCAGGTGATGTCGCTCGCGGCCCTCCGTAAAGTGGCGGAGCAGGGGGTTACGTTCCGCTCGCACCTCGACGGCACGATGGTCGAGCTGACGCCGGAACGCGCTGTCGAAATCCAGATGCTGCTCGACTCCGATATCGCCATGCAGCTCGACGAGTGCGTGCGCCTGCCCGCCGACAGGAGTGACATTGAACGCGCTATGAAGCTCTCGCTGCGCTGGGCCGAGCGCGGCAAGCGTGCTTTCGAACGCGCTGCTCCCGGGCACGCTCTGTTCGGCATCGTGCAGGGCGGTGATGATCAGCGATTACGTGAGGAGAGCGCGCGTGGCCTGACCGAGATTGGCTTTCACGGCTATGCGCTTGGCGGCTTAGCCGTCGGCGAGCCACAGGATGTCATGCTCAAGGTCGTTGCCGAGACGACGCCGGCCTTGCCCGCGGAGCGGCCGCGCTATCTCATGGGTGTCGGCACGCCGGACGATATCCTCCAGGCCATCGCGCGCGGTATCGATATGTTCGATTGCGTGATGCCGACACGCAACGGCCGTCATGGCCTGGCGTTCACGCGGTTCGGGCCGATCAATATCAAGAACGCTCGCCATGCCGACGACCCGCGTCCGCTTGACGAGGAGAGCCGGTGTCCGGCCGCGCGCGATTTTTCGCGGGCATACCTGCATCACCTGTTTCGCAGCGGCGAAGCGCTTGGCGGCACGCTCTTGTCCGTCATCAACCTGTTCTATTATCAGGACCTCGTCTTGGGCGCGCGACAAGCCATCATGGCGGGGCAATTTGCCGATTATCTGGCGCAGACCAAGGAACAATGGATCGCGAAACGCGACCTGAGCTCCTAAAGCGCGGCGTTGGTTTCACGCCGCGGGATGAATGGTGTGTTGCACACCCGCACTTTCAAACCGGGCGCAACGTGGCCTATAACACCCTGTGCCAGCGCCGGGAGGAAGGTCTTGGGTGTTCAGAATGAAATCGGCTCTCGTCCAGGTGACGATCGCAACGCGTATCGCGGCGCTCATACTTGCTCTTGCGCTCACCGCCGTCTCAGTGAGCCATGCTCGGGCGCAATCCTATCCCGATAAGCCGGTCCGGATCATCGTGCCGTTCGCGGCGGGCGGACTCGCCGATATTACGGCGCGTCTGGTGGCCGAAAAGCTCAGCGACAAATTGGGGCAACGCTTTGTCGTTGAGAACCAGCCGGGCGCCGGCGGGATTGCAGCAGCAAGGTCAACGATTGCCGGCGGCGCCGACGGCTATACGCTGACGCTGCTGACGAACAGCACGGCGATCAGCGTCTCGCTGTTCAAGCACTTGCCGTACGATCCAGTTAAGGATTTCGCACCGATCTCCGCGATCGGCGAGTTTCCTTGCGTGTTTGTGGTTGGCGCCTCTTCGCCGTTCCACACGCTCGACGATATGCTCAAGGCGGCGCGCGAAAAGCCCGGGACGCTCAATGTCGGCACCATCAACGTCGGCAGCACGCAAAATCTCGCCGCGGAGCTGTTCAAATCGCGGAGCGGCGCCAATGTCGTCATCGTGCCGTTTCGGTCGACGCCGGACGAAATCGTAGGCGTGCTGCGCAACGACATCCAGGTCAGCATCGATTTCTATCCGGCGCTGATACCGACTCTGGCGGACGGCAAGGTTCGCGCGATCGCGACGACGGCGGCGCAGCGCATCGCTGCGCTGTCGAACGTTCCGACTGTGCAGGAATCAGGTTTTGCCGATTTCGACGTGGCGTCGTGGAACGCACTGTTTGCGCCGGCGGGCACGCCGGCGCCGATCATCGACAAATTAAACCACGCGCTGCGCGAGGTCGTGGCCGATCCGGATTTCAGGAAACGCGCGCACGATCTCGGCATCGAAGCGAAGGCCTCGTCCCCCGCCGAGGTCGACGCCCGCATGCGATCAGACGTCGATAAATGGGCGAAGGTGATTGAGGCCGCCAACATACCTAAACAATAACGACGCAATAGGGAGGACCATAAAATGCCGAAGGAGACCAAACGTATCTTCTACGTGATGCTGGGAGCTGGGGCCGTGCTTGCGGCACTCGCGCTCCCGGCCATCGCGCAAACCACGCGTTCGACGATCGTGACGGTTCCCGGGGCGCCGAAAGTCGGCGATCCGCCGGAGGCCAGTAACATGCGGCTCGTCGGTTACAACGACCTGCAGCATCGCAGTGCTTATCAGCCGACCATCCACCACCAGGGAAACCGCTATATCGCCTATATCGGCCATCACGGCGGTACCGAGGAGATTCCGAAGCCCGTCAATCCGATGACAGGACAGCCGGAATTCAGCGGTACGTCGATTATCGATGTGACCGATCCCGCGCATCCGCAGTACCTTGCGCACATCCCCGGCACCGAGGGCACCTACGAGCAGGGCGGCGCGCAGATGACGCGCGTATGCGACGGCAAGACGCTACCGAAGGGCGACCCCAACAAGACATATCTCCTGCGCGTCTTCGGCGGCAAAGGTCACGAAATCTACGATGTGACTGATCCGGCAAAACCGGTCCGCATCTGGCATTCGGAAGCGCCGCTCACCGACACGCACAAGAGTTTCTGGGAATGCGACACGGGCATCGCCTATCTGGTGTCCGGCGTGCCGGGCTGGCGCGTCAAGCGCATGACCGAGGTTTACGACATGAGCGATCCGGCGCACCCGGTCAAAATCCGCGAGTTCGGCCTGCCTGGCCAGGAGCCCGGCGCGACCGGCCCGGTGCCGATCCAACTTCACGGCATGATATCGCTTGGGCCTCAGGCAAACCGCGTCTATTTCGGCTACGGCACCAACAACGGCGGCATCCTGCAGATCGTCGACCGTGAAAAACTGCTCAAAGGTCCGAAAGAGCCGACGCCGCAAAATCTGCTCTATCCCGAAATCGGCCGGCTCGTGATGTCACCCTTCAACGGCGCCCATACAGTGCTTCCGATGCCAAAAATGCCGATCCCGGAATTCGCCAAGGATACGCAGGGCGCGGTGCGCGATATCGTCATGATCGTCGACGAGCAGATCCGCAACGAGTGCGAGGAGCCGCAGCAGATGGCGTGGCTCGTCGACGTGACGGTCGAGGCGCATCCGATGGTGATCTCGAACTTCCAGGTGCCCGAGGCAAGCGGCAATTTCTGCTCGCGCGGCGGCCGGTTCGGCACGCATTCCACCAATGAAAGCATGGCGCCGGTCTTTTACAAGAAGATCGCGTTCCTCGCGTACTTCAATGCCGGCGTCCGCGCCGTCGATATTCGCGATCCCTATCATCCGAAGGAGATCGGCTATTTCATACCCCCGATCACCGAAGATACCGACAAGCGGTGCATCAAAGTGAACGGCGAGGATCGCTGCAAGGTCGCGATCCAGACCAACAATGTCGAGACCGATGATCGCGGCTACATCTACATCGTCGACCGCGCCAATACCGGAATGCACATCCTCGAACTGACCGGCAAAGCGCGTGCAATCGCTGGGCTGCAATAGGTTCGGGCACGACGCTCGGCCACGAGGACATGAAGAACCCGCCGGCCACCGAAACCTCAGGCCAGCGGGTGAATTCAATCCGTTTGAATAACCCTACAAAGCTGTGCGGCTACATCTTCGTCAGCTGACCGCGCAACTCGCCGCCCGGGTTCGCGGCGGTGTGAAAGTTGACGTACAACCGACCGGACATGAGGTCAGAGATCTGATCGTCGGTCAGCGTCGCCGAACCTTCAAAGGGGCTCTTCAGCGGGGTGCCTTTTGTCGAGATCCACACCAGCACGCCGGCGTTTTTTCCGGGTTCGGCCGGGCCGTGGAAGTGCGCGGCCATGACGTCGCCGGTCAAGCCCGAGAAGGTGCCTTTCCAGGACAATTTCTTTGTCGCGCTGTCAAACGTTGCGGTGAATGATCCCGTTCCCGCAGTTTGATTGGGCGGCACTTCGCTTGAACCGTTCATTGTGGCCTTGAATTGCATCGTCTCGGCATATGAAGGTGCGGCGAATGCCAGAAATAGGGCGGTCGCGATGATCCCTGAGAGCGAGAACGCTAGGCGCATGGTCATATCCTCCTGGTGAGCTGTTCCGCGGCAACAACAATAACATCACTTGCTTATCATTATTGCGCGTCGTGGCCGCTGAGGCCACGCGCTTATTCGGAATCTGACATGGTGGGGGTCTCGGCGCGCCGGCCCGAGACAATCAAAACCCATAACCACGATGTGGCGGCTTGGATCCCGCTTTACCGCGACCACAACCTGATGGAGGTCACGAACTCATGGCCGCACTCGTCGCACGACCAAGTGTGCCGGATGCGGCCCTTGAGGTTGAACTCGGATTCCTCGGCGAAGAGCAGGACGCTGCCGCAACTTGGGCAATTCGGCCGGCTGAGATCTTCGGTCGGCGTCGGCTGGCACGCGGTCTCAACTCGCATCGTCGATTCTCCTCGACGGCCCGTCACCCGCTCCCCGATGCTTAATGATACTAGGCGACCTCTGTGGCGCTGCCAAGACGCGATCGTGAAACTCCAATGGCAATTTAGATTTCCGGCGGGCTTACGTTGCGCTGCACCCAAAGCGGTCTGCACCCAAAGCGGCCTGCAGCCAAGACGCTCAGATGGAACCGTGATAAAAGCCGCTTCCCAATCGAGGCACACTCGACATGCAAAAATGGATCGTCGTGGCCGTGCTGGCCGCGCTCGCAGCCTACGTGGTTGCGATCTTCAACCGGCTGGTGCGTCAGCGCAATCTCGTGCGCGAAGGATGGAGCGGGGTCGACGTCCAGCTCAAGCGGCGCACCGATCTTGTTCCCAATCTGGTTGAGACCGTAAAAGCCTACGCCGCACACGAACGCGCGGTGTTCGATGAGGTTACATCGATGCGCGCGTCGAGCATCGCCGCCGGCGACGTCCCTGGTCAGGCTTCGGCGGAACGCGGCTTGCAGGCGTCCCTCGGCAAACTGCTGGCGGTTGCCGAGGCCTATCCGCAGCTCAAGGCTGACCGGAATTTCCTGGCGCTGCAGCAGCAACTGGCCGAAATCGAAGATCAATTGCAGATGGCGCGGCGTTACTACAACGGTACGGTGCGAAATCTGAATATCAGCATCCAGTCGTTCCCGAACAATCTGCTGGCCGGTATGCTCGGTTTCCACGAAGAGCCCTTCTTCGAGCTTGACGATCGCGGCGAAGCAGCCGTTCCAGGGGTCGCATTTCGACCGGCCCAATCATGATCGAGTACGAGCGGTGAGCAAGCCTGATCCATGGCCCGACGCGTTCGCGATAGCCCTGCTTCGTCACGATCGCCGCGATCAGCCCGGCCTGGGCGGTCGAACGTATTTTGCATTTTGTCAGCGATGTCACCGTCGAGCGCAACGGCGACCTTTCGGTCACCGAGACGATACGCGTTCAATCCGAGCAGAGTGCGATCCGCCACGGCATCTTTCGCGATTTTCCGACCACCTATACGCGGCGCGACGGGAGCAGGGTGGTCGTCGGCTTCGACGTGCAGTCGATCACGCTCGACGGCGCGAGCACGCCATGGACGACGGAGCCCCTGGTCAACGGCGTGCGGGTGCGCATCGGCAAAGCCGACACGATCCTTCCGACCGGGCAGCATGAGTTCGTGATCCGGTATTCCACCACCCGGCAAATCGGTTTTTTCCCCGACTATGACGAGCTTTATTGGAATGCCACCGGCAACGGCTGGCCCTTTGCGATCGACGTCGCGCAGGCGCGCATCACGTTGCCCGAACCGGTGCCGTTCAAGCAGACGGCGTTCTACACCGGCCCGCAGGGCGCCACCGGCAAGAATGCGATGATCGTGTCGGAAAAGCCGGGCCAGATTTTGTTTCAGACCACGCGAGCCTTGCCGCCGCGAAACGGACTGACGGTGGCTGCGGCTTGGCAAAAGGGCCTGATCGCCGCGCCGACCAATGCGCAGCAGGCGAGCTGGTGGATTCACGACAATTCGCCGTCGGTCGCGGCTTTCCTCGGGCTGATCGGCGTCGTTGCCTTTTACCTGTTCGCTTGGCGGCGGGTCGGCCACGACCCGCCGCGCGGCACCATCATCCCATTGTTCGGTCCGCCGGACGGAATGTCTCCCGCTGCCGTGCGGTATGTCGAGCACATGAAGTTTGACGATCGTTGCTTCACCGCCGCGATCATCGATCTTGGTGTGAAGGGCCAAATCCGCCTGACCGGCACCGGTAAAGAGACCACGGTTTGGCGTTGCGACGGCGGCAAGCCCATCGGGCCGGCAGAATTCGCAGTCAAAAGCAGGCTATTTGCGACAAAGCCGTCGCTGATGCTCACGCAATCCAACTATAAGACGCTCGGCGGCGCCAAAGGAGCGCTGATGCAGAGTCTCAAGAGCAGCTACGATGGCACTCTGTTCAGGGACAATTATTTCTGGTCCGGCACCGGCCTGGTTTTGGCGGCCATTGTGGTCGTGTTGACCGCCAACCTGATTACAGAGACCTACAGCGGCAATCGGGCGCAGACCTTGAATTTCGGCATGTGGCTGCCCGTCGTGCCGATCGTGCTGGGCGCCCTGCTGGTCAAAACAGGCCGGGAGCGCGAGTCATGGGGTACGCTGTTCATCGTTGCCGGCGTGCTGTTGATGGTGCTGTCTGCAGCCGCCGGTCTCGCCCTGATGGCAGCAAGCGCCCCTGCCGTCGATCTCTTGCCCTGTGTCGCAACCTATATTTTGGCGCCGCTGGCGTTGCTCGGCTTCCGCTGGCTGCAGGCACCAACCGTCGCCGGCCGCGCCGTCATGGATCGCATTGAGGGCTTTCGCCAATACCTCGGTGTCGCCGAGGAGGATCGGCTCAATGCGCTCAATCCTCCCGACAAGACGCCGGAACTGTTCGAGCGCTTCCTGCCTTACGCGCTCGCGCTTGATGTCGAGAACGCGTGGGCGAAGCGCTTCACCGCCGTCCTCGCCGCCGCGGGAGCGAGCGCTGCCGTAGCCTCCTGGTACCAGGGCAGCCAATTCGGCAACGACCCGGTCGCCTTCACCCACCAACTCAGCGGCGCCTTGTCGCAAACGATCTCGTCAGCCTCAAGTCCACCAGGATCGAGCGGCGGTTCGGGTGGCGGTGGTTCGTCCGGGGGCGGCGGCGGTGGCGGCGGCGGCGGGGGGTGGTGAACCTTCGGCGTGTAATACGCCTCAATGGGCGCAATTCGTCCGGCTGGAGGCGAATGACTAGACCACCTGCATGAAACGATGCGGTGTCGGCCAATGCTGGCGATTTTAGTCCGGACGCCGGGGAGCGTTACGGTCAAGCCGAGACAAAATTGCGAGATTCCAATACGACGCTCTTTTTGCAGGACTGGCAATTGAACCTCGTTTCACCCCGCTCGAGCTGCACGCTAATCGGTTCCTGGCAATGCGGGCAATTCCCGCTCCAAATCCCGTAGTCCCTGGTCGAAAACGATATGCAGGCCACGAAAAATAATATCCCGGCAATGATGCCGATGATGGGATGGGAGAGCATCGCCAACACGATGCCGATCATGACAGCGGTGATGAGGCTCACAATTCCTCTGAACAGGAACGCTATTGCGGCTCTGAACAAGTTTGAACGCTTTATTCGGCCCTGGGAAATGTAGTGCCACCGGGCGTAGTGGGCGGGATTTGAAAAAATTGAGATTTTTGCCATCGAGGAGCCGTCCCGTCTCTGACATATACCCCATACCACTGAGGCATGGGCTGGATATAGCCGGGCTCGCCGTGGGATAAAGCCGGTCCGTTACAGGGCGGGCGAACAGATCATCGCCCGGCGCGGCTGTCAGCAGACGGAAGTGGGCAAAACCACCGGCAAAGCATAACCCATGAATTATGCAATATTGAGGCTTTAAGAGAGATACGCTCGCGCCTTTTGGGCAACCTGAACCGAGAGCGAGCGATTTTGAGCGCCCAACTTTCCGCTTGAATTATATATCCAATCGGTTATGAATTTGGTCAATAGCCAACAGGTTATTGATCGTGATGCCAGACCCCCATGACCTTCTTTTCAGATCGTTGGCCGATCCGACGCGGCGGGCCATCTTCGAGCGGCTGTGCCGCGATGGAGAGCAGACGGTCGGGGCGCTGACGGCGCGGGCCAAGGTCTCGCAGCCGGCCGTCTCAAAGCATCTTGGCGTCCTGAAGCAGGCCGGGCTGGTGCGCGACCGCCACGAAGGCCGCCAGACGCATTATAGCGCGCAGCTTTCCGCCTTGGCCCCGCTGATCGACTGGACCAGCCAGATGGCCGGCTTCTGGCAACGGCGGTTCGACGACCTCGAAGATCTGCTCAAAAGGATGGACCAATGAACGAACCCGCGACCGAAACGCGCTCCGTCATTGTCGAACGGGACATCCCATATCCGCCGGAAAAGATATGGCGCGCGCTCACGCAACCGCACCTGATCGAGGAGTGGCTGATGAAGAACGACTTCAATCCAGTCGTCGGCCATCGCTTCAATCTTCGCGGCGATTGGGGCGGCGTATTGGACTGCGAGGTTCTCGCCGTCGAGCCGAACAAAACGCTGTCCTACACGTGGAATTTTGCGCACGCCGATGCGGCCTTCAATCTGCAGAGCGTGGTGACCTTTACGCTCACCCCGACGAGCACGGGGACGCACCTGCGCATGGAGCAGACGGGCTTCCGGCCGGATCAGAAGCAGGCCTACGGCGGCGCCAAGGCGGGGTGGCAGCAGTTCTTCGCGAAGCTGGAGCAGGTCCTGGCGCGGACAGAGTGATGCCGGCGCAATACAAAGCTGGATCGGAGAAAATAGCGCGCGCTCAAAATCCCTCTCCCCTTGCGGGAGAGGGTGGACGCGAGCGAAGCGAGCGGCCGGGTGAGGGGTGTCTTCTCCCCCTCATCCGCCTCGCTCAAGCAGTGCGTTCGCTCGGCACCCTCTCCCACCGGAGGAGAGGGTATCAGCGATAAATAGAACGCAAGTTACTCATGAAAGACGCCACCCAACGTTCGATTGTTCGCTGGATACATATCATCTGCAGCATTCCGATCATCGGTTATATTTACAGTCCGTTTGAACACCTTCCGGACTACGCGCCGCCGACGCGATTTATCTTCTTTCCTGTCATGGCTCTTTCGGGACTCTGGATGTGGAAAGGCCACGTCGTTCGGCGGCTTATTTCGAAAAGATCAATTTGTTGATCTAGCGTGGCTCTGGTTCAGAAGCCCGCGCGACGAGCCCGCGCCGCCACGTCCCCAGCCACCAGTACAGCCCTGCCGTTATCAGCCCGGCCAGTGGAAATATCGCCGTCAATGGATCGGCGGCCCAGCGCACGAAGAACTGAAAGAAGCTCTCCGTCGGCGGGCCGGAATCGGGGCCGCTGCTGCTCCATTCCACCCACGTCAGCGGTACGAACACCGCCACGCCCAGCAGCAGTCCCAGCAGGCAGACCTTGAAGCCCGTCATTGGCCGCCACAAAGAGAGCAGGAACAGGCAAGGCAGGAAGAGGAATATCGTGGTGCCGTAGGACACGATGCAGCCCGGAACCAGCAGTATCAGAAACCCCAACACCGGCCGGTCACCTTGGAGAGAACTCAGCAACGCCGCGAACACCACCGGCAGCAGCAACGGCGCCAGGATCAGGCCGGTCCAACTGAATCGCATGGCCAGTCGCTCCCCAGGCTGGTCTGTGGGCATGAGGTCTTCGCGTACTCACAGCGTTCAATGTGGCTCAATGATTACTGGATCATCCGCCTTCGCGGATGATGACAAGATGCGGGATGACGACAAGATCATGAGTCGGTGGCTAACGCCGCCCACATAAGTCAGCACGTCGGCACGCTTCGCTTTGTCGTGCGCGTCAGTAATTGTCGATCCGCCAGGCATTGGGGTGGCGCACCTTGATGGTGGCCGCCTCGGCGACCGAGCGCGCGCCGACGTGGAGCAGTTCGGTCTTGATCTCGTCGAGGAACAGGTCGGCCACGTGCGGCGCGCCAGCGGGGCCGAGCGCGCCGAGCCCGTAGGCAAAGCAGCGTCCGGTGAAGCAGAATTTCGCGCCGAGCGCGAGCGCGCGCACCACGTCGAGGCCGCCGCGGATGCCACTGTCGATCATCACGGTCGCGCGCGATCCGACCGCCGACACGATCGCCGGCAGCACGTCGACCGACGCCGGCGCGCCGTCGAAATGCCGGCCGCCGTGGTTCGAAACCCAGATGCCGTCGGCGCCCAGCGCCACCGCGCGCTCGGCGTCCTGCGGATGCAGGATGCCCTTGACCACGAACGGCCGTTTCCAGCGATCGCGCAACCGCTTAAGTTCCTCCCAAGTATGGCTGCCGCCCGAGCGCAGTTGCATCACTTCGGCGGTCGCGTTCTGGTTCGCCTTCTCGGCGTAGGGCACAAGGTTGGCGGTGATCGGCATGCCGTTGCGCAGAAGCTGCATGGTCCAGGCCGGCGAGGTCAGCACCTGATACGTGGTCCACGGGTTGATCGGGAACGGCACGCGGCAGCCGTTGCGGATGTCGCGCGGGCGCTTCGATTTGCCGGCGAGTCGACGGTCGGCACCAGCACGTGCGCGCCGGCGGCGTCGGCGCGGCGCACCAGGTCGTAGGTGATGGCGTGGTCGTTGTAGGGAAAGCGGTAGAGCTGAAACCAGAACACGTCCGGTGCGATCGCGGCGATCTCCTCGATCGAGGCATTGCCGGGCGTCGCCAGCACGTAGGGGATGCGCTGGCGCTGCGCCTCGGCGGCGAACAGCTTCTCGGCCCCCGGCCACATCAGGCCGGCCGACCCCATGGGGGCGACGCCGATCGGTGCCGCGTAGGTGCGGCCGAACAGTTCGGTGCCGGTCGTTCGCCTTGCCGTCGATGCAGTAGTGCGGCAACAGCTCGATCGCCTGGAACGCCGACGTATTGCGCGCGATGCAATATTCCTCGGTGGCGCCGCCATCGACGAAATCAAAGCCGAAGCGCGGCACCCGCGCCCGCGCGCGCCGGCGCAGGTCATCGATGGTCGGAAAGCGCTGGCGCAACCGCGCCGCAGCGCCGTTGGCGGCCATTTTTTCAGCCGGACCTCGCTCGACCATCGTTTCCTCCCAAGTACGTACGACGGATTAGAACACGATCCGATCGGAACGACACTTGCACCCTGCCGCAATGCGGTAAGTCAGCATGGATGCGCGGGTCAAGCCCGCGCATGACGAAAGAAAGGCGTAACCCGCCTTTCAGAGGGCGAGTTTCGGCAAACAGCGGATGACGCTACGCCAAGCGCCTTAGCTTATCATTCCCGCGGCGTGGGCGACTTTGGTCCAGCGGGCGATCTCGCTCTTCATGAAGCTTGCGAATTCGTCGGGGCCGGCATCGAGTGGATCGTCGCCCTGCTTGTGCAAAGCGTCCATTGCGGCTGGCGTGTGCACCGCCTGACGGGAGGCGGCGGCAAGCTTGTCGACGATGGGGCGTGGCGTGCCGGCGGGCGCCAAAATGCCGAACCAGAGGCTCGTCTGGACGCCGGGCAGTCCGGATTCCACCATGGTGGGGACGTCCGGCAGGGCGCTGGCGCGCTTGCTCGTGGTCGTCGCCAGCGCCACGAGCTTGCCGGCCGCGATCAGACCGACCACGGTCGAGACCGGCGAGAAGGTCATCAGCGTGCGCCCGGCGACGACATCCGCGACCGCCTGTGGGCTGCCCTGATAGGGCACTTGCGTGAGCTTGATGCCGGCCTGCTGCGCGAACAGCTCGCTGGCGAAGTGCGGCATGCTGCCGATGACGTTCGAATCGAGCGCCTCGTTCGGCTTCGCCTTGCACAGTGCGATGAGGTCCTTGACGCTGTGGATGTTGCTCTTCGGATTGAC
This sequence comes from uncultured Alphaproteobacteria bacterium, assembly GCA_963759705.1. Classification (GTDB taxonomy): domain Bacteria; phylum Pseudomonadota; class Alphaproteobacteria; order Rhizobiales; family Xanthobacteraceae; genus BOG-931. Next base: position 456,008 of record CAVXAK010000013.1, on the reverse strand, counting down.
GACCAGAATGATCGGCGCGTTCTGGATGAGCGCAACGGGCTCAAAATCGCTGGTCAGATCCAGCGCCTTGTTCGGATTGATGATCTGATTGGTGATGATGGAGAGGGTCGACAGGAACACCGTGTAGCCGTCCTTCGGCGCATGGGCGACATATTCGGCGGCGATGCTGGAGCCTGCGCCGGGCTTGTTGTCGACGACGACCTGCTGGCCGAGGATCGGCCCCGCGGCCTGGCTGTACACGCGGGCGACGACGTCGGCGGCCGAGCCCGGGGTGAAGCCGATGACGAGATGGACCGGCCGCGACGGATAGGCGTCTTGCGCGGCGGCGAAACGCGTGAGCGGCGGCAGCGCGGCGGCTCCTGCAGCCAGATGCAAAAATCTGCGACGCGGCAGTATCATGACGTCCTCCCCGAATTGACTTTCGCAGAACGGAAGCTTCCGAGAGAACGATTTTGTTTTTCAGATTGGCCGCCCGCCGGAAACCCCGTCGCCGCCGGTATGGAACGGTGTCGCCCGGCGGTCTTGCAATGAGGCTACACAGACGCCGAAGGCTGCGAAAGAGGGTTGCGAGGCAAAGCGTTATTATGACGCAAACGCTACGCACAAGCTTACGCAGCTTGTCGCGCACAGCGGCGCGATCGAACTCGATCCGCCGGCGGGCGCGCCGGCGCGGGTCATCGATGGTCGGAAAGCGCGGGCGCGGCCGCGCCGCAGCGCCGCCCGCGGCCTTTTCACCCGGACCTCGGTCGACCATCGTTCCCTCCAAGCCGGCGGCGCCGAAAGCGGGGTGGGCAAAGGCGCGAAGCAAGTAGCCCGGATTGAGCGAGCCCGGTAGGGTGGGTTAGGTGCGGAGCGCCGTAACCCACCATTCGAGGCAGGCGGAAAACTCAGCTGGCGGGTTACGCGCCTTCCGCGCAATGCTTAGCGACGATATGGGATTGCAGAGAGACGGATCGGCACATTGATACCCTCTGTCTCTAGCGCCATTTCCACTGCCAAGGCTTGTTTATCCTGGTCTGGATGCGGTCCTACAATTATTGATTTAATGGCTCGATCTAATGTGGTCAATTCGAACAGTTCTATGTAAGGTATTATTAGGTCGTTGCGCAGCCGGGTCTTTATAGTTTTTGTGGCGCGCGTTTCTTCAGGAGGCTTCTTATTTTGTCGGAGGCAGGCGGCAACGATGCGATATTCGCGTTCTTCGTGAAACCCAGAATGTTTTAGGAAGGGCGCGGTTTCAAGCAGTTTGGGCACTATCTCGTCGATATTCTTGCGGCCGGTTACTTTGCTTGCGTCGATACCACCATCTTCGAAAATCGTTCTGATCATTTCGCCAGCAACGCCCTTGTAGACTTCGGCTTTAAAGACTTGCTCGTAATTTTCATAACGGACATCATCCGATTTCCCAAAGACGTAGGCGTATTTGTCCTGTTCGACTTGCAGTAAGGCATCAAGTTGCTGCTCATCGAATTCAATGGCAAAACCACCCGACCCTGCATAGGCGCGCCATTTGGCTGAGCAGGCCGTCTTTGAATGTTTCGGTACCTTCATCATGCCTGCAAAACGACAAGACAAACAGAGGGCTTGCGTTGTCTGTCGCGGTCATAAGAGAGCGGTACATCGAGGCCGCTTGGGTAGCGTGGCCACCTGTCCCATGCTCTTCGTAGAAAGCCTTCTTCAACCAGCCGTTTTCAATTAGCTTTGGTGTGATCTCTGCGATCTCCGCCCGAAGGATTGGCAGTAACAGGTCGCGAAAGATACCGCGCTCCGCGCGATCGTTCAGGTATCGATAATCGGCCGCGTGGAGAGTTTCTGATGCGAGTATACCGAGCAGTCCAGTAAAGTCGGTATAATGGAATATCGAGGGCATTGCAGTGCTCCGACAAGTAGCTCCGGTGAAGCGCAGCGAAACCCGGGGCAGCCTATCAATCGTTCCCGGGTTACGCTTCGCTCCACCGGGCTAGGACCGCGCCGTTAGCCGGGTCCCGCGCTGTACATTTCTCCTCGATATCTGCCGCCCATCCAGCACGCGCACGATTTTAGCCGTGTCATTCACGACACGATAGAAGACGATGTGAGGCGTCGCGGGAAACGAACGCAGTCCCGGGCGCACCTCGCTGCGCGCACGGCCTGCAAACGGATGCTCTTCAAGCAGGGCAATCACTTCGGCGATTTCGCGGACCAGCTTTTCTGCCGTATGTCTGCCGGCAATCTGGACGTAGTAATCCCAAATCCTCTCGCGATCATTGAGCGCCTCGGGCGACCAGAGCGCCGCGCGCCTCGCTTCGGCCATCTACCGGTTCTTTTGCCGGATGAAATCGTCGATGCTGGACTCTCTTCCCTGGCCCGCATCGAGCGAGCGGATGCCCTTGTCGATTTCCGCGCGCAATGCGCGCAGCTTCTCGACATGAGAGAGCAGTGTCCGCCCGATCTGTTCCTGATCCTCGGCGGGCAGGCGCTCCACTTCGGCAATGGCTTGTTCAAGCGTCTTGACCATGACACCAGTATACCAAATCGCCCAACGCAAGACAGAGGCAGCCGAGACGTGGGACGAGGCCGGCGAAGTGCCCGTAGCCCGCATGAGCGCAGCGATCAATGCGGGACGATCGCACCGCAGATGTCGCGGCCCCACGGCGCCGCTCATTCGGGCGACGCTCGCTCGGAGAAAACACCTAATGCAGATGCCGCAGCTTGTCGGGATTTCGCACCACATAGATTGCGGCGATCTTGCCGCCCACGATGTCCAGCGCGGTGGTCTGCAGTTCGCCGTCAGCCTCCAGCGTGATGAAGCCGGGTAATCCATTGATGAATCCGGCACGCACAAGTTTCGAGGCATGCTTGCGGAAATGAGCCGCCAGAGATTGATGGACCCTCATGACGGCATCGAAGCCGAAAATCGGCCGCGCCGCTGCCGGCCGCTTGCCGCCGCCGTCGGCATGGACACTGACGTCAGCCGCCAGCATCGCGCCAAGCGCCTTCATATCGCCGCTGCGCGAGGCGGCGAAAAAAGCCTCGGCAAGTTCGAGGCTGCGTTGTTTTTCCACCTGGAAGCGCGGTCTCGCCTCGCGGACATGAGTGCGCGCGCGGCTGGCGAGCTGGCGGCAGGTCGGAGCGTCGCGCTGGATGGTCGCGGCGACCTCCTCGAACGCCAGCCCGAACACATCGTGCAGCAGAAACGCCGCCCGCTCGAGCGGAGACAGACGTTCCAGCGCAAGCATCAGCGGCAAGGTGACGTCGTCCTCCTGCTCCTCTTCCACGACGGGATCGGGAAGCCAGGGACCCACATAGGTCTCGCGCTGGCGGCGCGCCGATTTGAGCTGATCGAGGCAGAGGCGCGTGACCGACCGGCGCAGGTATGCCTCGGGCTCGCGCACCTCGCTGCGGTCGGCTCTCATCCAGCGGATGAAGGCCTCCTGCACGGCATCTTCGGCGTCGGCCACGGAGCCGAGCATGCGGTAGGCGACGCGCATGAGCTTTCGACGCAGCGGCTCGAAACTGGCCGCTGCATCCTCGTGGCCGGCGCCCGCCATCACGCGGCCGCCATTACGCGGCACCTTGGCGGCGATGGACTTTGCCGCAAAGGCCTTGGCTTCAGCCGGATCAACGAACTGGCGAAAGCCGACCGCGATGCGGTTCCAGCCGTTGATGATGTTGACCATCAATGTGAGCTTGACCTGCTCCTCCCTGGTGAACTGCGCGTCGAGGGCTTCACGGGCACCGTCCAGCTGGTGTCCTTCGCAGAGCCGCGTCAGCGCCTCGGTCCAGCCGAGCGCCGCGCGTTCGCGATCGGTATAGCAGGGCGCCTCGCGCCAGGCCGACAGCAGGTAGATGCGCTGCTCGGTCTCGCCCTTCTCACGCGCTTCCGCCGCATGCATATTGATGCAGTTGGCGCAGCCGTTGATCTGGGAGGCACGGATTTCCACGAGCCTCATGAGGGTCGGTTCAAGGCTCGAAGCGATGGCGAGCGATGTGGCGGTCCACGTCTTCATGAGGTCCGGGGCCGCGGCAAAAAGGTCGTTGGCGTTCATGGTTCGGTTCCTTCCGTTGGTTCCAACCTCATGACGAGCCAGAAGTTGCCGGTGTGACATCCACCCCGAAAATTTTCGCGCATGTCGCAAGGAGCGTGGGGCAATCCAACGGGCCCGATGACAGGCTCGGCGAAATCCGAGATAAGATTCATCGGGGCCAATTGCTCAAGACCTCGCTGCAACGGAGACGGAGAAGACCATGCAGGTTGTCGATCTCAATCGCCAGCCGAAGGAAGAATGGCGGCCGGGCGTGATGACGCAGATGTATGTCTCGGCCTTGAACGGCGCGACCCAGCTTTGCGTGTTCGAGCAATGGTGCGAGCCGGGCCACGGCGCGCCCACGCATCTGCACGCGGTCGAGGAAATCCTGCGCGTGTTCGAAGGGCAGGCCGAGGTGTGGATCGGCGAGGCGCGCGTCACGCTCACCGCGGGCCAGCTCGTCGTCGTGCCGGCCGGCCGCAAGCACGGCTTCTCCAACAGCGGCAAGACCGTGCTGCGCATCCAGTCCACACTCGCCGAGCCCGTGTTCGAGGCGGCCTACGACGACAAGCGCGAGTCGCCGCGGCGCTGGCTGCCGGGTTAACGGAAGAAAACCAGCGATGACCAACTCCATTCTTTGTTGCGTCTCGATTCTCGCTCTCGTCACTGCCGCGGCCCCGGCCCGGTCTGTTGAACAGGCGGCCAACGACGAGCACGTTTTGCCCAGTGTCTTTTCGCCAACGAATTCCACTGAAGGCGATTGCGAAGCCAGGATCGAGAAGCTCGATGCATCGCAAGCCGAGGGCGAGGAGCGCCTGGCCGAAAAACACGTGGTGATCGAATACTGCGCCAGCCAGTACAAGAATGACAAAACGATCGGGAGCCTCGTGAAGGAATGCGCGAAGTACGAGGAGCAGCCGATCGTGAAGCAGCAGTTCGTCGCCGAGTGCCAGTTGGCTGCCTTCAGTTACGCTAACGCCTTGTACGCACTGAAAGCAGAGTACCGGAAGTAGCTGACGGACGAGCGACAACAGCCACGAAGAAAGCGACCATGAAGAAGACGAAGAGCGCCGCGACGAAAGCAAAGGAGGGCACCTCTCCCTCTCGGCTGATCGATGGGAAAATCAAGGCGCTGGGCGATTGGCCGGGCGAGACGCTCGCGCGGGTCCGCGCGCTCATCAAGGAGGCCTGCCCCGACGTGGTCGAGGAATGGAAGTGGCGCGGGGTTCCGGTGTGGGAGCACGCCGGGATTATCTGCGCCGGCGAGACCTACAAGGCTGTCGTGAAGCTGACCTTCGCCAAGGGCGCCGCGTTGGCGGACCCCTCACACCTCTTCAACTCCAGCCTCGAAGGCAACGTGAGGCGTGCCATCGACATCCACGAGGGCGACAAGATCGATGAAAAGGCGTTGAAGGCGCTCATTCGCGCCGCCGCAGCGCTGAACACATCGGCGCGAGCCAGCGCTCGCCCGGTCCGCACTCAGAAGAAACCAAAAAGCGCCTGAGGAGCGTCCTTTCGCCACCGTCAATTGACGCAGTGCGAAAGGTTTATTCGACCTTCATGTTGCAGTGTCGATCTTCCGAGACACGGCGTGTTCCTTGTCTTCGGCGCCCCTTGCCAGCTTCGATCGTCGGCGGGGCAGGGGCACGGCCGGAGCTATCCCATTATGCGACATTCCGAATGGATATTCACCGCCAAAGAAGGCTCGGCATCTTTTTGATATGTATCAAATTTGACAGCGGCCTTTTCGGCTAGCTTTGAAGGTCTGCTGAAAAACAGAACAAGGTTCCCGTTCCAACTCTTGTTGGTTCACCTCGGGATACGGTGGTGTTCACCGTGAAAATAAGTTTTCAGTGACGCAGTAAAACTGGACGGGAAATCAAACAGGAGGTTGTGATGAGTGAAAAGATCAAATCGGAAATGATTTCGCGCCGAGGGGCCTTTTCGCTTTTTGGCTTAGCGGCTGCTTGCAGCCTCGTAGTACCGGCGGCGGTGATGATGACCGCAACGGATGCCGAGGCCCGCGTTGGTAATCCACTCTCGCCCGTGAGCGTTGCTGGCGCAAATTGGCGTGACCGGCGCAGCAAGAAGAAGAAAAAGAAAGAAGATACCACTCCGAAAAAATAAGGAGCGTTTGAAGGGGCTACCGAAAAGTAGCCCCTCGCGCATGCCCTAAAGCGACGGTTTCAGAACGTCCGCACAACGGCCGTAACGGGCGGCCTTTTTCGGAAAACGGAAATGATCAACAAGCAGACAATTTCGATATGGATCATCATCCTTGCATTTATTCTCGGCGCGGCTGCGACCACAGCGCAAGCCGCCCAGTACAAAACGCGCCAAATTCGGATTCAATACGTGCCGCCGGTCAACTCCGAACATCAGCCGATCTACGAACACCTGAAGCAGGCTAGAGCGCTCGAACGGTTACAGGAGTTGCTCAGCCCTATTCGACTTCCGGAGCCGCTTCTGCTCAAGGTGTCGGGCTGCGAGGGTGAGTCAAATGCATGGTATGAAAATGGCGTCGTCACTGTTTGTTATGAATTTCTGCAGGACATATTGAAAAGCGTACCAGGGCAGACGCTCCCGAGCGGCGTTACGCAAGAAGATGCAATCCTCGGGCCGTTTCTTGATGTGTTTTTGCATGAAACCGGCCACGCGGTTTTTGATTTTCTGCAAGTTCCGGTGTTCGGACGGGAAGAAGATGCGGCCGATATGTTTTCTGCCTACATTATGCTGCAGCTTGGCAAAGATTACTCTCACCGCCTGATGCTCGGATCCGCCTACCAATACAAGGCCGATGTTGAAAACCCGCAGGTATCGCTGGAAATTAAGAAATTCTCGAACGAACATGGCGTGCCCGCGCAGCGCTTCTTTAATGTGTTGTGTATTGCTTACGGCGCCGATCAGAAGATGTTCGCTGATGTCGTGCAAAAAGGATACCTCCCCGAATCTCGTGCGGAGGGCTGTGATGGGGAATATGATCAGACCGCTTTCGCGTTCAAAAAGCTGATCGGCCCCTATATTGATAAAGCGCTTGCAAAGAAAGTTCTGAAAACGTGGATGCGAGATGTTGAGGCGCGGCCGAGGTATCAGCCGAGCCGCTGATAACAACTGCGAGTGACCGCCCAAGGTCGGGGCAGGCGTTGTCGAGCACAAATCGCGTTGCAGCGTTGCGGAAATAATTGCGGAAGCTACCAAACCTTAAAACGGCAACTGCAACAGCGATCCTGCGCGCCTCGTCCGTTTGATTCAAATCAAAGTTCCGATTTAGCAACCGTGCTATATCTATTTTGGGGAGTGCGAACAAACGGCAATGGGAGCGGTCAATGAGTATTCTCTGGACCATCATTATCGGGTTTGTGGCAGGTGTGATCGCGAAGTTCCTTCATCCTGGAAACAAGTATGAGCCTTCTGGATTTATCGTGACGACCCTGCTTGGGATTGTGGGCGCTTTCGCTGCGACATACCTAGGACAGGCAATCGGGTGGTATCGAGCTGGCGAGAGCGCAGGTTTCATTGGAGCAATCGTGGGCGCAATCATAATCCTGATAGTGTGGGGGGTGATCGCTCCTCGGATTCAGCGGACCTAGGACGAGTTGCTTCGCATATTGCAATCATCCGCTTCGCCGCCCGCCCAGCTTGGTTGCGGGGCGAAGTTTAAGCTGGCGTCGGCAGTGTCGTGAAAGCCACCGCTCCCTGAGCGGAGTTTACCGCTTTCGGTCGCGCCTCGTCTTTGGTGAGCAGCTTTTCGATTAATCTCAAGACGTCCAAAGCCATCGGCTTAACGGCACGCCAACGAGTGATCGGATAAGCTTCAATGTTTCGCGCCGGCAATCCAATGTTAGTTCCTGGCTTATGGGCAAGGGCAAAAGCGCGACTAGCGCGCGCTGCATCTGTTGCGATTGACTCCATAGCAGACGCGGCCGTCGCCCTTGACTAGGATATGTCGGCCGTCCTTACCGTGTCTGGATAGCGGTGACCGACAGTCCGGAACTTCTTGAGGACTCAAAGTCCGCGATGGAGATCGGCCTCATGATGATTCGAATATTGAAGTTCGCGTTGGGTGCGCCGCTCATTTTGACCGCGGCACTCGTGGTCGGGCAATGCCGGGTGAGCTTGGCGCAGGGCGATGCGGATTTGGAAGCGCCAGGTTTGGAGCCTTTCGCCGCCCCTGTCAGCGGCAGCACTACGCTTTTTCAGAACGTCCGCATCTTTGATGGCAGAAGCAGCGCGCTCTCAGCTCCTTCCAATGTATTGGTCAAAAGCGGCACCATCGAACGTATATCCGCAAGCCCAATCGCCGTCGATGCGAATGCCAACGTTCGGATTATTGCGGCGGGCGGGCGGGTGCTGATGCCGGGCCTGATTGATGCTCATTGGCACGCATTCATGGCGGCAACACCTCAGATGGTCCTTATGACCGCCGATCCGAACTATCTCCAGCTCTTGGCGGCGCGACAGGCTGAAGCGACGCTGATGAGGGGTTTCACGACGGTACGTGATCTCGGCGGTCCTGTCTTTGGCCTCAAGCGCGCTATCGACGAAGGTGTCACGATTGGTCCGCGCATCTATCCCTCGGGTGCTTTTATCTCGCAAACCTCAGGACATGGCGATTTCAGGTTCTCCTTCGAGGTTCCGCGGGTGCCCGGCGGGCCACTGAGCCATTCCGAGGTCGAGGGCATCGCCGCCATCGCTGACAGCCCCGATGAGGTCCGGTTGCGAGCCAGAGAGCAGTTGAGGCAGGGCGCCAGCCAGATCAAGCTCATGGCGGGCGGTGGCATTGCCTCGCCCTACAATCCGATCGAGTCGACGCAGTACACCGAACCGGAGATTCGTGCCGCCGTTGAGGCGGCCGACAATTGGGGCACGTACGTCACGGTACACGCCTACACCCCGCGCGCCATTCGGCAAGCGGTTGCTGCCGGCGTCAAGTGTATCGAGCACGGTCAGTTAATCGACGAACCGACCGCCAAGTTGCTTGCGGACAATGGTATCTGGTGGAGCTTGCAGCCGTTTCTGGACGATGAAGACGCGTCCCCGCTGGAAAACCCGGTGTCGCAGAAAAAGGCGCTGGAAGTCTTCGCCGGAACGGACAACGCCTACAAGCTCGCGAGGAAATACAATGTCAAAACGGCCTTTGGTACGGACATTCTGTTCGACGCGAGGCTCACCACTCGGCAGGGGGCGATATTGGCCAAGATGGTTCGCTGGTACACGCCTGCCGAAACGCTCAAAATGGCCACTGCTGACAACGGCGAGTTGATGGCACTGTCCGGGTTTATCAATCCCTACCCTGGCAAACTTGGCGTGGTCGAAGAGGGCGCAATCGCCGATCTGCTGCTGGTCGACGGCAATCCGTTGGAAAATATCAAGCTTGTCGCAGACCCGGACAAGAATTTTCTCGTCATCATGAAGGGTGGCACGATCTACAAGGATATTGTGACGAAGTAGTCGAAGCGCGTTTCGGAGAAGAGGCGTTTGCGCACGGGAAAAGACGCTCGTCAATGTCTCTTGTTGACTCTCAACGATCGATAATCGCGCCGTAAGCGAGCGCATTGACCGGTTTCGGGCCAGATTCGGGGCTAATCAGATGGCCGCGGCGCGCAACGCATACGGCGAGGCAGGATAGACATGAACAGAAGACAAACGCTGCTCGGCGCTGCGGCGCTCTTGACCGGCAGAACGCTGGTGTCGAAGGCCGCGCTCGCGCAATCGCTTGCAGCCGCCGAGGCGCGGGCCATCGCAAAGGAAGCAACCACCTACGGCTTCCCGCTGGTGGATAGTTACCGCATCCAGTATTCGTATTTCGTGGATCGCGGCAGCCCTGAGTTCAAGGCATCCTGGAACACGATCGTCAACAACGCGCGGGTGTATACGCCCGACGACAAGGCGATCCAAACTCCCAACTCGGACACACCGTATTCGTATGTCGGCGCCGATCTTCGCGCGGAGCCACTGGTGCTGACGGTGCCGGCGGTCGAGAGCGGCCGATACTACGCGCTGCAATTCATCGACATGTACACGTTCGACTTCGCCTATGTCGGCAGCCGCGCCACCGGCAATGGCGCCGGCAGCTATCTGCTGGCCGGTCCAAAATGGAGGGGCGAGAAGCCTAAAGCCATCAAATCGGTGATCCGTTCCGAGACCGAGTTTGCATTTGTCCTTTATCGAACCCAGCTGTTCAGTCCCGGCGATATCGAGAACGTGAAGAAAATTCAGGCAGGCTACAAGGTCCAGCCACTTTCGGAGTTTCTCGGCAAGCCGGCGCCCGCCGCTCCGACCGCCGTCGATTTCATCAACCCCCTTACCGCCGAACAAGAGCGCACGTCGCTGGAGTTCTTCAACATCCTGAATTTCATTCTGCAGTTTTGCCCGACCGATCCTTCCGAGAAAGCGCTGATGGCGCGATTTGCCAAGATCAGCGTCGGCGGGGGCAAGCCGTTCGACGCCAACTCGCTGTCGCCGGAGATGCGGAAGGCGTTCGAAGATGGCATGGCCGACGCCTGGGCGGCGTTCAGGGAATACAAGGAAACGCAACTCGATACCGGGAAGAAGACCAGCGCAGATGGCTTCGGCACGCGGGCGGCCCTGAAGAACGATTACATGAGCCGCATGTCGGCGGCCGTGCTCGGAATTTATGGAAATTCAAAGGACGAAGCGCTCTATCCGGTCTACTTTGTCGACTCCGGTGGCCAAAAACTGGACGGCGCCAACCGCTACACGCTGCGCTTCGCGCCCGGCCAATTACCGCCGGTCAATGCGTTCTGGTCGCTGACGCTTTACGACCTGCCGGCGAGCCTGCTCTTCGCCAATTCGCTCGACCGTTATCTCATCAATTCGCCGATGCTGCCGTCCTTAAAGCGCGACGCCGACGGCGGGATCACGCTGTACGTCCAGAACGAGTCACCGGGTGCGGAGAAGGAATCGAACTGGCTCCCCGCGCCGAAGGGGCCGTTCTTCACGGTCTTGCGGTTGTATTGGCCGAAGCCCGCCGCGCTCACCGGCAAATGGAAGTCGCCGCCGCTGCATCGGATGAGTTGAACGCGAGAGGACAACCGGTGATGAAGACAAAGTGCATTCTATACGCCACGGCCATAGTACTTGCTGCGATCGGCGCTGCTCAAGCGCAGGCCCCGGCGGGCAACGCCGTGCCGGTCACTGTCGACAGTTTCCCACGCGCCGAGTCCGACCTGTACATGAGCAAAATGGTCAAGGACGGTGCCTTCGGCAAACTTCTTCATCGCCGCGAACCGGCATCGATTGACGACCAAACCGTCATCCGCCTCAATCGCGACACGCTTTATTCTTCCGGCGTCTTTGACCTCGACGCGGGACCGGTCACGATCACGCTGCCCGACGCAGGCAGCCGCTTCATGTCGATGCAGGTCATCAATGAGGATCATTATGTGCCTGAGGTCGTCTACGGCAAAGGCAGCTATACTTTGACCAGGGGCAAGGTCGGCACACGCTACGTTGCCGTCGCGATCCGCACATTGGTCGACCCGGCCGATCCAAAGGATATCGAACAGGTCCATGCCCTGCAGGATGCGATCAAGGTCAGCCAGAAGAGCAACGGCACATTCGAAGCGCCCAACTGGGATCAAGTCAGCCAAAAGAAAGTGCGCGATGCACTGCTCGTCCTCGCCAGCACGATCTCGGACTTTAAAAGGGCCTTCGGCACCAAAGCCCAGGTCGATCCGATTCGGCATTTGATTGGAACTGCCGCGGGCTGGGGCGGAAATCCTGACAAGGACGCAACGTATCTCAACATCACGCCGCCAAAGAATGACGGCACGACCATCTACAAGCTCAATGTGAAGAATGTGCCGGTCGACGCGTTCTGGTCGGTCAGCCTCTACAATGCCGAAGGATACTATGAAAAGAACCCGTACGATGCCTATTCGATCAACAGCATCACGGGCAAAAAAGGCTCCGACGGCTCAATTGCAATCCAGTTTGGAGGCTGCGACGGGAAGATTCCGAACTGCCTGCCGATCATGAAGGGCTGGAATTACACGGTGCGGCTCTATCGCCCGCGCGCCGAAATCCTGAATGGCAAATGGAAATTCCCGGAGCCCCAGCCGGTGAATTGACGAGCCCGGGAGGTCTGCTTGCAGGCCCATCGCGTCGGTTAGTGCGCGTAGCGATAGCTCCGCTGCAGATTGGAGGGAGCGCGTTTAGCGTCTTCGCGCGCGCCGTCAAGGGCGGGCTCACTGCAATAGCGTTGGCAGTTTTCGATATTCGCGGCGATGCGCCTTGCCTCGTAGCGTGTCAGCAAACCTGCACGGGTCCCGCGAGATTCGGCGTCGCTTCCTTAATGCAGGTGCGGTAGTTGGTAAACACGGCCATCGGGGGCGACGCAAACGTCAGCGTGGCCGACGCGAATGTGCTCCATGCCTCGCGACTTACATAGCTCCGTGATGTGAGGACTTACGACCATTGCGTAATAGGCGAGCAAGCCAAGGCCGCACAGCCCAACGACAGCAACGAAAAGCCCCAGGTAGATAAGCGTTCTCACAGCGGCTGGCCGTTGGCGTCGTGGATGATGAAGCTCTCCCGGTGCTCTTCAACGGTCCACGGCGGCAGGAAACGGCGCGAGCAGGGCATGGCCAATCATACCGCGCTGAAGGACCCCCGTAGGATGCCCCGCGCTGCCCCGTGTCCCAAGCCGTCGGTTCGATCCATCCCTATTGAGGTAACCACGATAAGCCACAGAGTTATTTAGGGTTTTTGGTGAGCCCGCAGGGATTCGAACCCTGGACCCCGTGATTAAAAGTGAAAATCAGGCCATTTTCGTAAGTCATTGATCCTGAACTCGTTTTTACGTGTCTGCACAGAAATATCCGCATTTTTATTGCGCTTTCATTGACACCCCGTGATATTTGGCAGACTCTCACGGACACTCGGATGTCATTCGATGTGCAGACATATTGCAGACACAGGGGCCCCATGATGATTAGTGAAAAGGTCGTCGCAAATCTCCCCGCGCCACCTAAAGGAAATCGGCTCCACTACTTCAGCGGCGCGACTTTGCAGGGCAAGAAAGCACCCTCGGGCTTTGCCGTGCGCGTCACGAGCGCCGGCACAAAATCATTCGTGTGGTTTCATCGCGTGAACGGTAAGCCACACCTCGAAACACTTGGCCGCTGGGACGAGAACCATAAGGGCGGCGACCTGACCGTGCTGGCCGCGATCGTCGCGGCGCAGGAGCGCGCGAAGGCCGTCCGTGATGGCGACGAGGACCCGCGGCCGGAGCGCACGCGGCGGATCGAAGAGGGCGACAAGCCGGCCAGTGAGACGGTCGCCGGAATGCTCGACGAGTTTGTCGAGCGCTACGTGAAGAAGGAGGCGAAGCTTCGAAGCAGCGATGCAATCGCGGACATCTTTGATCGTCTCGTCAAGCCGTCCATCGGTGACGTCGGCATTTACGATCTGCGCCGCTCGCACGTCGTTAGGATGCTCGACGGAATTGCCGACAACTCCGGCCCAGTCATGGCCGACCGCACGCTCGCCTACTGCCGCAAGGCGTTCAATTGGAGGGCCGCACGCGACGATGATTTCCATCCGCCTATCGCAAAGGGCATGGCGAGAACCAAGCCTAAAGAGCGAGCCCGCGCGCGCATTCTGTCAGACGACGAAATACGCGATTTGTGGTCCGCACTCGACACAGTCACCGAGCCGGCCTGTTACGCCGCCTACGTCCGCACGCTGTTACTGACCGCCACGCGACGTGACGAAGCGGCTCAAATGTCCTGGGACGAAATCGATGGCGACACGTGGACGATCCCCGCCGCCCGTTACAAGACCAAAACCGAGCACGTCGTTCCGCTGGCTGACTTGGCTCGTGCCCTAATCGGCGAAAGACCGAAAGATCATGCCAAGCGCCCTTTCGTGTTTTCCACAACCCACGGCGCAAAACCGTTCAGTGGTTATTCCAAGGCAAAGAAAATACTCGACAAGAAGATCGCCGAACTAAGAGCGGTGGCCGGGCGCAATCCCGTCGAGCCATGGACGCTGCACGACCTGAGACGCACCGCGCGAAGCCTCATGAGCCGGGCAGGGGTGCCGACTGATCATGCGGAGCGTGCAATTGGCCACGTCATCGCCGGCGTGCGCAGTGTGTACGACCGGCATCGAATATTTGGCTGAGAAGAAAAAGGCTTTCGAGGCACTAGCATCATTGATCGAGCAAATTCGCAATCCGGCGCCGAACATTGAGCAAATAGCCAAGCACCGCCGAGCCGGGGGCTGACATGGCACCCAGGCTGTCGACCCGCTCTCTTCGTTCGCAACCAAAGTTGTCGAACGGCGGTGCTGCGGCTGATTTATTCTCAGCGAAAAAGCCGGACATCAAGATTGTACGTGCAGCGAACCGCGATATCGCCGAGGCAATAGCAAAGCGCGTTTTTCAGAATATCGCGCGCGAGCTGGGTCACGAGGAAGCACGAGACATCTTCAGCAAATTGGGAGCGCCCGTACCAAAAAAGCAACTTGCCGCCATGCAGAATCGGATGATTCTCGACCTTTACGTTCACTATGGCCGACCACCGGTTAAGACATTTGCCCGCTGGCTCGCCAAGGTCAATAAAACGCTTCCGCCAGGCTCAAAGTTTGCTCCGCGGGGTGGCTACTCCGGAGCAAGTTTGCAAAAGCAGTTGCGGCGGCTGCTGCTCAAAATAAAGCCTCACAGCAAGCCAACCACCGCCAAACGGGCCACATCCGTCAAATAGGGAAAATCATCTCTGGTGGACAAGGCAAAGTGCTTTGTCCAATTCCCAAATCACGTTGGCATTTAGCATTGTCGCTGCACGTCCACCAACGAGGCGTGCAATGCAACCGAACCGTCACCAGAAGCGCGCAGCAAAAGCGCTTGGGCTCGACCAAGACGAAGCGATAAACCTCGAAGCCGCTAAGCAAACGCCGCGCTATGAGCCGCGGCAAGAGGGCGGTCATCTGCTCGACGAGTATCTGCTGCCGGCCGATCTGGCGGCAGAACTGAACATCTGCGTTAAGACGCTCGATCGCTGGCGCATCGAGGGCAGCGGTCCACCGATCACCAAAATCGGCCGCAAATCATATTATTCGAAGACCGGTGTCGTGATTTGGCTGCGCGCCCGCGAGCAGCGCAGCCTTGGCCGAGCCGGCGCCGCTCACCAACACGCCGCTTAAACGAAACGCCGCCCCGGCCAGGGCGGCGCTCGCAAGGATCAGCAGCAACTTTTGGATCAGCGCAATGCAGATAACCCACACGGCAGAATCACGCAAGCCTCCCCCACGCGAGTCGCTTGTCGAGCCCGTCATTATCGTTGAATTTTGGGCGAACCGTCACGGCGATTCGGTCCGCATTACGCTTCGCGCGCTCGAGGGGCGTCCGGTTATCGATATCCGTCGATATTTCACCAACAAAGACGGACAACTCCGGCCCACAAAAAAAGGCATCTGCGTCGCCATTGCGCGGCTGCCGGACCTCGCCAGTGGAATCAATAAAGCGCTCGTCAAGGCCCATAAACTCGGTTTGATCGCCGACGAGCAGGGGCGCCGGCCATGAGTGACGCCGAGCGCCAGCGCCTTCCCGATCGCCGCGGCAGTGAGACGTTCAATCTGCAATGTGCGGGGCTTAATTACGTTGCCACCGTTTCGCGCTTCGCCGACGGCCATATCGGCGAAATTTTCTTGAACAGCCACAAGACCGGTTCGGCGGTCGACACGGCCGCCCGCGATAGTGCGATCGTTTGCTCGATCGGCCTGCAATTTGGCGCCGACATCGCAACCATCCGGAAGGCTTTGTGCCGTGACAGCCGCGGCAACGCCAGCGGGCCCTTGGGCGTCGCGCTCGACATGCTGGCGATCGAGGACGGCATATCGTGACCGCCGCCCTCGCCATATCGGCCCTTTATTGCGACAGCTGCGGTGCGGAACCGTGCGTCAATCCGCCATTTTGTGCGGTTTGCCGCGAAGCCAATCTAAGCGTCGGCAGGAAACCATCATCGCCAGCGGAAGATTTGCGAAGTCTTGCCCTTCGAGCCCGACACGATGCTGACCGCTGGCTCGCCGGGAAGAGCAGCAAGATCGAGGCCGTCGACGCCTCGTACAATTATGCCGTTGCGCTCGGGCTTGTTTATGCCATCGGCGACGACATCGTGCAGCGCGTCCTGGCGGCTGCGTTCTCTTCTCGGCCGAGGGCGGCATGATGACCGAACCGCTCGCCGAAAGCATAATCGAGCAAAGCATCAGGCTCGCCCAGGGCGACAACTTTCAGCAGAACGGTTTTGTTCTTCACGGGCACACGCGCGCGCCGCTCGTGACGACACCACACGGACCCCGCGGTTCCCGCTCGTCGCGTTCGAAAACATCACCCTCGACATCAAGCGCCGCGGCTATCTGGTTAAGGGACTGCTTGCCAGCACCGGGCTTGCCGTCATCTGGGGTCCGCCAAAATGCGGCAAGAGCTTTTGGGCGGTCGATCTCGGCCTGCACATTGCGCTGGGCTGGGATTATCGCGGCCGGCGAGTGCAGCAGGCCACCGTGGTCTACATCGCCCTGGAAGGCCGCCACGGCTTCCCGGCCCGCATCGAGGCGTTCAAGCAGCACTACGGTATCGCCATCGCGCCGTTCTATCTGATGACAGTCGCACTCAACCTGATCGCCGACGCCGACGCCCTGATCGAGGACATCAAGGCACAGCTCGGCGCCGACAGCCCAGGCGTCGTGTTCATCGATACGCTCAATCGCAGCCTTGTCGGGTCCGAGTCGAAGGACGAAGACATGGGCCGCTATCTCGCCGCAGCCGACAAAGTCGCCCAGGAACTCGATTGCGCCGTTGGGATCGTCCACCACTGCGGCATCGACGCAACCCGGCCACGCGGCCACACATCCCTGAGCGGGTCTGTCGAAAGCCAGATGGCCGTCCGGCGAGGCGACGTCGGCGAGGTGATCGTCACGCTCGAGCTCGCCAAGGACTTCGCCGAGGGCGCCGAAATCTTCTCGCGCCTCGAAAGCGTGGAAGTCGGTAGCGACCCAGACGGCGACGCAATCACGTCTCTCGTCGTGCTGCCGACCACCACAAGCGGCACCGCGCCGACAGAGCGGAAGGTCACGGGTGCCAAGAAGGTCGCCCTGGATCTGCTGCGCAAGGCCATCGACGAGGCCGGATCAGTCCCGCCCGTCAGCAATCACGTCCCACAAAACACCCGGACAATTTCGGTCGAGACGTGGCGGACCTACGCCTACCAGGGAACGATCACCGAAAGCGACAAACCGGACACGCGCCAGAAGGCATTTGTCCGGGCTGCAAAGGCACTCCAAGCAGCAAATTTGATTGGTACATGGGGAGAACTCGTGTGGATCATCTGATAGCCAGACATGCCAGACATTGCCCGGACATGCGCTGTGTTGTCTGGGACGCTCTGCCCGGACAGGACAGGACATCTATCTTAGAAGATGTCCGTATGTCCGGCGTCTGGCCAGAACAGCCAGAACAGCACGTCAATGGACAAACAAGCGGCTGCTCTTGGAAGGAAAGAGCAGGACTGCTCAACAACGCGGCATGTGTCTTAGCATCTAGCCGTCATTCCATCGCACGACCGCTTAAGAATATGCCCGCGCTGTCCGGCGCAGAGTCAGCCAGGCGCGCTGGCATGCTCGGCCGCTGTCAGACAGCCCGCACAAGAACGCTCACCAGTGACTCGCGCTGTGGCTTTGCGGGGCACGCCATCGACGATCTTGCCGACACAGTGCAGACACGCCCGCACGCGATCGGCACAAATGTCCATGAATGGCCGTGAACTGCGGCTCGACCACGTGATGGATTATCACGGGCAGCCGGTTTGCCGGACCTTTGAGCGCGCGAAGGCAGAAGCCGAGAAGGTTACTCAGAAGACGCGCGCACGCGGGGCGGCGCACGCGCGAGGCTCGGGCTGGATCGGGTCAGCGCTCGTCCACGCAACGGCCCTGGCAATGCCTGGCCCCTCGAACCGGGGGTGGGTGGGTGCATACCCGGAAAGCGGCGCGCCGGCGAAAACCGAACGTAAATCCCGTTTTACGCGGTCCCTCCCAAAAACTTTTCAACCTGGAGCACGACGACAATGACTGACACGAACACTGCGACATCCGCTGCCACTGACCTTCTGGGCGCAAGCCTTCCACTGCCGGAGCCGCCAACGCCGGCTTATTTCATCAACCCTGGCTCAGCCGGCTATGTCGACCAGACCGGCCAGCTGCGGGCGACGCTCAGCACGGAGCAGCTGGCGACGGCCCGGGCTGATTGGCTCGACGCGTTCGACCGGCAGGCCAAGGACGCGAGATTTTCGGGTGGCGACCTGTCGAAGTACGGCCCCGAGCAGCGCGCGGCCTGGGCTGCCAAATTCGACGCGGCGGCGTTGAGCGACAACTTGGCACCGATGGAGCCGCCCACGGCCGAAATGGTGCAGGCCCGTCAAGAGTACATGCTGCCGTCCAATCCGACGCCGGCCGATTACAAGCCGTCCTACGGCGATTTTGCCAAGGACAAGACGACCGAACATTTGGGCCAGTTCAACACCGAGATGACGCAATGGGCCGCAGCGGTCGGCTTCGCTCCGGAAATTGGCACGGCCGTGATCGAGCGGCTGGTCGAGGTGGCCCCGCGGCTGGCTGGCATGTCGCCTGAACAGCGAGCCGAATGGGTCGATCAGCAGGACCAGATAATGCTGCAGCGGGTCGGCTCACCTCAGGCGCTCGCTGAACTGAAAGAACAAGCCAAGAAAGCGCTCGGCATCGCGAAAGGAAACAAATTTTCGGAAGCGGCCGCGAAAGCAGAGGCGCTCAATGACCCGTGGTTGCTGACGACCTTGGCCAACCACGCGCGCGCCGTCGCTGGCTTTTCGGCGAAGTACGGCCGGAAATGAGCGAGAGACCCAAGCGCCGACGCAAGCCGAAGCGCGGCATTCCCAACACCCTGCCGGAGCCGTTGCCGGAAGTTGACGGCGCCGAATGGGGGCCTTGCATGAAGGCGCTCCGTTCGGACCGACACCGGGCCTTTGTGCTGGCGCTGTACCAAATCAAGCCCGGTTACGGCGCGCATGTGAAGGCCGCGAAGCTGGCCGGTTTTGGAACAAGCACGACGTCGGCCAAAAGCTGGTCCGTGATTGCAACCCGCCTTGCGCACGACGATGCAATTTTGGCGGCCCTTCATGAAGAAGATCAGAAGCGCATCCGCGCCAGTGCACCGCGGGCCATCCGGGCCCTGACAAATCTGATCGAGGACCCGAACGCGAAGGACCATGTGCGCGGGATAGCGATGGTTTTGGACCGTGTGCACCCCGCAGAGCAGCGCCACATCGTCGACGTTCATCACCACGTCGACCATGACGCCGAGGCGGTCGCCGAGCTGCGCATGCTGAAATCGCTCGACGTAGCGCGAGAGCGGTTGCTGGAGATTTTCGGTTTCACCGGGCTGCCGAGATACGAGCGGCTGCTCGCGATCGAGGACGCCAAGAAAGCAGCCGAGAGCTATCGAAGGTTCGGCGGTCGAGATCAAACAGGAGACCACAAAATGAGCGACGAACAGGAACAAGGCCCGGACCCAAACGACGTGCGCCGGCACGCCAAGAAGATGCTGACTGAGCTCGAGTACCGAAAAAATATCGCCGTATCGATTACTACCGGCCCAATCCGAAGCAATTAGAGTTTCACAATCTGATCGCCGACGAGCGCATGCTCAGAGGGGGGAATCAGAACGGCAAGACCCACGGCGGTGGCGCGCAGATCACGTTCGATGCGCTCGGGGGTTTATCCTGACTGGTACCAGGGCCGGCAATTCATCGAGCCGCCGCCGATCGAGCGGCCCTTCGATTTCCTCGCATGGGTAGCCTCGACGACGTCGACCACGACGCGCGACGGTGCACAGACGAAATTGCTGGGCGACATCCGGCAAGACGACGGCCTCGGCACCGGTCTTATTCCGCTCGACAACATCGTCGGCCGCCCCACGATGGCGCGAGGGATTTCCGATTTCGTCGATAGCGTGACCATGCGCCGGGAGAACGGCGGCCGGGCGCTGATCCGTTTCAAGACATTTGAAATGGACCGCAAGGCGTTTCAGGGTGAACCGTGTGACGAAATTTGGCTCGACGAGGATCCTGGCGACGACGTTGTCTATGGCGAATGTCTCGCGCGCCTCTCGGCTACGCAGGGCCAGCTTATCTTCACCGCAACGCCGACGTTGGGCGTGACGCCCGTGCGCAAGCGCTTCAAAGAGCGTCTGGCGGGCACTGCTGAAATTCTGATGACGATCGACGACGCAACGCATATTCCGGTCGAACAGCGCGCAATCATCGTGGCACGCTACAAAGCGAGCGAGCGCGCAACGCGTGCCTACGGCGCCGATATGCAAGGGGAGGGCGCGGTCTTTGAAATTCCCGAGGAGGTCATAAAGCACAGCCGCGATCCGGCAACGTTCCCGCCCTATTGGGCATGGCTTTGGGGTCTCGATTTCTCCCACGGCGGCATGTCGGCCGCATCGCATCCGTTCGCTGCTGTGCTCGGGGCTTGGGATCGAGATACCGACACGATCTACATCGTGCATGCCATTCGCATGCGCCAAGCGCTGCCGCTCAATCACGTCGCCGCAATTCGCGCGCATCCGTGCTGGGACGCGCGTGTTGCCTGGCCTCACGATGGCGGGGTTGCCGGCTTCGAGAGCGGCGAGACGTTTGCCAACACGTACCGACGGCTCGGGCTGAAAATGCTCGATAAGCATGCGACGTTTCCAGACGGCGGTTACAATTTCGAATCCGGCATCACGGAAATGGAGCAACGCTTCGCCACTGGCCGGCTTCTGATCGCACAGCACTTGTCCGAGGTGTTCGACGAGTACCGCGGCTATCACCGCGTCAACGGGCTCGTGCACAAGGTCGACGATGATTTGCTTTCGGCCATCCGGGTCTTGTGCATGGATATTCGCAACGCCAAGACGCTCGACCCGAACCGGCCCGGGCAGCCCGGCGCATTCTTGCGCAGGCGCGATCCCAGCGCCCCTGGCGGCCTCGCAAAAGGTATGGATTTTAACCCGTTCACCGGCGAGTGACGAAGTGGTGCGTTGTTCATTCGAAAAAGTCGTGTATAGTGCCAATTATCCCAGTGTTTCGGCCCCCTTTTTGGACAAGGCCGACCGGGCGGTAACGGTCCCCCAAGCGGATAAGACCGGCTCTTCGCAAAAACTGTAGCGGCCCCCTTAACCGGATAAGGCCGAGGTGTGATCACCCCAAAGCAAGGGGACGGACGGATTCTGTCATCTGCAGGAACGACGACAATGGCGAAACGAGCAAATAAAGCACCTCTGAGCGATCGGATTGGAGTGCGCATTGAACCGCAACTCCGCGCGGCGATGGATCACGCCGCAGCGGCCGAACGCAGACCACTCGCAAATTTGATCCGCAACATTTTGGCCGATTACGTCGCGAACGGACAGCGCCGGCTCGGCGCGACCAAACACGCGGGAGCCTAGGCAAATGGGAATCTTTAAAAGGCAAGCTGACGCGGCCACGCTCGAACGAGCGCGCGACGCGCTCCGCAAGGAAGAAGCAAAGATCGCGGAGTTGACTGCGCTGCGAGCGCAGAAATTGATCGAGAGTGACGACGTCGCGCCCGTCGCGCAGATTGGCCGGCAGATTGAACAGCACGCACACAATGCGCGGGCGCTCCGTGACAAGATTCCGCTGATCGAAGCCGACTTGCAGCAACAGGCTGACGAAAAGCTCGAGCAGCGGCGCGCGATTGCCATTTCGGCCGTCGAGGCGGATGTGCAGCAACAACTTGCCTTGGCGGAGAAAGCGGAGGCCAAGATCACAGAACTTTGCGAATTATTTGCTGATCTTACGGCTGATCGCAATCTCGGTTCGAAATGGCCATTTCCGCGGCCGACCCATCTTGGCCATTGGTCACCGGACAATGAGGTTATCGCGGCGTCAGTCTTGAAATCGCTGAATGAGCGAACCTGTTCCAGCGAAGGGAAGCCGCGGGTCCGCTTGTTTGGGCCTCGGTTTTGGCCTGCCATGAATTGGACGCACAGCGTCCGTGGCCTCGCCGCGGAGATTCGCGCCCACTTTGATTGGGTGCTTTCGCAACTGCGTGAAGCGCCGTTGGCAGAACTCGCACCTAAATCAAGCGTCGACGACGAAATTGCAGCCTGAGGAAAACGCAACATGATCCAGTTAAACCCGACAACGCCGGTTCCCGAGAAGAGGGACATCGACACACTGCTGCAGTTGATCCAGCTATTGCACGACCCGGCTGCAACGCGGCAAGTGCTCGCCGATCTCGCCGCGAAGAAGGAAACCGCGGAGAAAATGCTGGCCGAAGGCGCGGCTTGGCAGAAGCAAATTGCGGCCGATCGAGACCGCGCGGAAAGAGAAATCGCTGAGGCGCGGGAAAAGCATTCCACGCAGATGCGCGAAGATCGTCAGAAACTTGCGGATGACCGCGCCGAGCACGTAGCCGAAGTCAAAAAGCAGGAAAAGAGGCTGGCCGAACTGAATGCCAAAGCCTCGGTCGATGCCAGCAAAGCAGCCGATCTCCGCGCAGACCTTGAGCGCCGCATCAATTTGGTCCGCGCCTAATGTTGAACGCCAGCGACGCCACGGGGCCAAATCTTGAACTAGCCGCCGCATTGCTGGCGATCATCGCGGACCCCAAGTCGGCAAAGGATCATCTGGAAAAGATTCGATCCGAGATGGAACTTTTGCATCGCAAGGCGGCAGAAACGGCCAAGGCTGCGGCAGAGCTGGACGAACGCCAACGCGAGTTGAACGAGCGCGAGGTGGCTCTTGCCGGGGCTGATGCGATCATCAACGAGGCCACCAGGGCCAAGGATGAGGCGGCGGCCATCAAACGCGATCTGGACGAGCAGCATCGCGAACATGACGCACGCGAAGCGGCCATTGCGGCCCGCGAGCACAGTCTTAACAGGCAAGAAAGTGTTTATCGCGGCCGGCAGCGCGACCTCGACGATCGACAAAAGCAGCTCGAGGAAGCGGAAGCGGATTATGCACGCCGCACCGAGTTCCTGAAATCGTTCGGAGCCTGACATGGCGACCTTATACGTCACGGA
The DNA here is from genome assembly GCA_963759705.1 of uncultured Alphaproteobacteria bacterium. Classification (GTDB taxonomy): domain Bacteria; phylum Pseudomonadota; class Alphaproteobacteria; order Rhizobiales; family Xanthobacteraceae; genus BOG-931. The sequence continues at coordinate 432,914 of CAVXAK010000013.1, read as the reverse complement.
ATACGCCACTCTAGGCGTCCCACAAGTCGGCGGCATGGTCAGCCAGACCCCGCAAGAGCCGCCGCTTGTCGAGCAGACCGTCTCGATCGGCGCATCGTCGACGCAATCCAACGCTTTCAATGCGGCGACAACGCTGGTGCGGCTTCATACCGACGCGATCTGCTCAGTCGAATTCGGCACTAATCCAACCGCCACGTCCGGCAAGGCGCGCATGCCGGCCAACCAAACTGAGTTTAAGACGGTGCCGAAAGGTCAGAGTTTCAAGGTAGCCGTTATCACCAATTCATAAACAAAGGCGACACATACGAAGGAAGCCCCGGCTAAAAACCAGGGCCTCGATCGCCGGCATTAGCTTTTCGTCATGAAATTGGTCCGTCGAGTTGGGGAACCTGACGGACCCGAGTGTCGGCGCCATTTGTCGGGGATGGGGTGACGTCGACTTACGTTCAATATGCCGGAACACATGAGCTGCACAACGCGGACCTGGTATTTAGGTTACTGCGCGCGACGCTTTAGCTGCCGCATGCTGTCCACCGACGTTCCGGCCGGCGTCAAGAGCTTTGATTAATCAGTGCGGCCGACGTCTCTGCGGCGGCGATGTTGTTGAACTCGGCCCGGTGTAGCGGGGATTCTGAGAGCAGTATGGCCCCCCTCCGCATTGCTGGAACGATGTGAAGCCGCAATTCGTGCCGCCGTCGGGGCCGCTCCGGCACCATGGATATTCGACTGCCATCGCGGGCGCGTCCATGCATTGGGCCATAATGATGCAAGACACAAAAAACAGGGTTCGCATGATCCAGTCCATCAAGCAGTATCGCCGCGCGCCCCTTGGTGACGGCGGATGCGCAAAAGTTGAACCCCGGCAAGCCCGGCTGCGTCCCTGGCCAGTGCTGTTTTTTTAACAGCAGTGGCTTTTGCGAGTGCCGGGGCAAGTTCTGCTTAGAGACGTCACCAATAGGACCGAGCCGGCGGATGTGCTTGCCGCGCGCTGTCCACCGACATCACGCCGTGTATTCCTTCCAACCTCTGTGGGCTCCAACTCATTTGCGGCAGTTGGGGCCTTCTTTTTTGCTTGGTTAAATGCGGCTACACTTAGGGGATGTCACCCGAGATCATGATGATCATCTTCGTGGTCGTCTTCGCCGTGCTGATCTTGGCTGTAATCTTGCGCCATGCGGACCGGTGAACCTTTCATGCCGAAGAAGAAGAAGGATTTCGCATGGGAGGTTACGCGCATCAAAGGCAACGCCGCGGCCTTTGTTGGTCTTGTGCATGCGCCGGATGAGAAGGCGGCAATCAAAGCAGCCATCGCTGAATTTAGGATCACCAATCCGGAACATCAGAAGCGGCTTGTAGCGCGACGGCAGTCCTGAGCTACCGCCCTCGCGCTGAGGTGGCCCGTCAAGCAGACGTGTCGCCGCGCAACAAGCCCGGCAGCTTGGCGATGTTGGCGGCAATGCGCCGCGCCTCGTCGCGCGTCAGCCGGTTGGTGACCGCGCGGCGATAGCGATCATCGTCGAAATACAGATAGCAGAGCGCCTGTCCGCTCGCGTCTTTCACGACGAACGATTCTTTCAGTTCTTCTGCGGCCCACGGCGGGGGAAATCTGCGCTGTTCGGCCATGATGTTGGCGTTTTAGGGCTGATTAGATAGAATTAAGCGCGAACATACATGAACGATCGCAGAACGGCTATTTTGCCGATTTTGCATAGTCGAAGCCTTCCGATGGGGACTTCGAGGTTATGACCCGCCGGCAGAAATGGATTTTGATTTTGGTGTTTCTGATCGGGTTCGCCATTTTTGCTGCCGGGCTTCTGTTGCTTTGGGCGCCATTGCAGCTTGATTGGCACTAGCGAATGAGCGAATCTAAGCGCCCCGACCGAGTGTTTGCGTCACTCGGCCGGGACTTGCCACCGAACATCCGGGCGGGATGCACGATGACCGATTCCCAAAATACCATGAATTTGCGCGGCTTCCCGCCTTGGCGTTCTGTGGCTTTCCACAACCCAAGAAAGGAACTGCCATGTCGAAACTATCTCGCCGCTCGCTCGTAACCAGCGCCGCGGCTTTGCCAGTGCTCGCTGTGCCTGCGCTTGCCGCGGAGGCCGCCAAACCTGACCCGGTCTTCGTTGCAATCGAGAGATTCCGCGAAGCTGAGGAGGCCTACGTCTCCTTATGTGAGCACGAGGGAGGTCTTATCGCGTCAGGGCAGGAATTGACGTCGGCGCCAGATGACCACCGAACGTCGGAAATGGTCGCCACCGTAAAGGCTAGTGTCGACGCGAGAGTGAAACTGGCGTCAACATCACCGACCACGCTGGCCGGTCTGAGCGCATTACTCGCCTTTGTGGTTTCGGAAAGTGACGAGAAGCAGATTTGGGTTTTTGAAGAGGGCGAAGAGATGGAAACATTCGTCCGCTCTCTGGAGCGTGGCGCACGCATGGTGCAGTCATGAACAAAAAAAGCAACGCAGCTGGGCTGGCTGTCCAAGCGCGGGCAGTAACGCTTTATCATCAGGATGATGTCGAACAAGATGACCCGGTATTTGCGCTCGCCGAACGCCTGATGCGCCTTTACGACGCGCACGGCGAGGCACTCACGGCATTTAATCCGTGCGAAGAGCTCATGATCAGGTGGAGGAAAAAACATCCAGGAGCGGACGAGCGGCAGAAACGGACAGCCGAGCTTCTAACCGGATTTGCGGCCGCAGACGCGATCGCATCGGAGGCCTGTCACGCCTCTTGGGAGGCGATGGAGGCGTTGCGCGATGCGGTGCCGCTCACTTTCGCTGGGCTTGCGGCGAAGGCCAAAGCGGCGCGATACATCGGCGACCAAAAAATGGACAGCCAGATCGCGGATTCGCTCGTTCGCGACATCGGAGTGTTGGCGGGCGAGATCAAACCCGACGCCGAAGTACTCCGGCTCTTTGTCAGACCAGCGCAGATAGGCCGAGACCTTGTCAGCCCCTACGAGGGCGTAGGCGCCGAAGAATAGTTCGGCCGGTTAACGCAAAAGAACCCTGGCCGTGTGGGTAGTCACGGCCAGGGCCTGTGTCTGCGGTACAGCGTCGGGCTTCATGTCCCGACGAGCAGCAGGTTACGTGACAGGGCTTAGGGAACCGTTACAGAGGCGTTCTTAATGGAAGGCAAGCACAGCGGCGCCCGCTATCGTCAGGATCAGCAGCGCAAGAAATAGCGTGCTTTTCCAAGTCGGCTCCGGGCCGCCAAGCCCTGGGCTTCTGTAGCTGGTCATGTCGTTATTTGCCCCCCCTTGGCTCCGATTATTGCCTAAGCCGGGGCCGTCATTCCAGTGCATTGAAGCGGGGCCCGACGGTCTTCCAGTTGGCAACTTGGCCCCGACCGCTGCGGCCGGGGCTCTTTTCGTTGGCGGTGCATTAAGACGCTTTATGATGCATAAGACTGCTTCCACGCTATCTTTTTTGCCTTGCCTGCCAATCTGCTTTGCGTAACGTCGCCGCCGGGGCTACGCAAATCCCGGCTCGAAGGCGCCGATGCGTCGAGCACTAATTATAGCGGCCATAGACTGTGGAGAAACGCGGCCGAGGATAGTTTGCAGGCTCGGCACGATTTCCGATCTTGGCGTGCAACTCCTCGTACCATTTAGTGACGAGGTCCCGGATGAGTTCACACTCGTTCTCAAGACGACTGCTGAAATCCGCTGGCGATGCACGGTCATCGAACGCGAAGAAGGTGCCGTCGTGGCGCGAGCGACGGTTCCTGACAAGCGAAGGCGTTAAAAGTCCGGTCTGTCCACTACAAATGGAAAGCCCCGAGGAGGCACACCCGGGGCCCGACCGGACAGGGGATGGGATTGGGGGGCTGTCATCCTCCCGTCCGCGCGATTCAAATCTAAAGCAGTGCGCGTTGTTCTGCGCCTAGCGATTTTGACGCAGCGTGATCCGGCGATTTGCGCGACCGGTGGGTATGCATTCGGGGGCCTGCCCCGCGCGACCCAAACGGCTTAGGCGGCGCGGTTCGCAATTTCCAGATCGGGGCGCACGGCGGGAGCGGCACGCTTCTTCGTGGGTAAGCGCACCACTGGCGCAACGAGGACAGGCGTCAGGCTATCCCCTAGACCAAGAAGATATGAGTAAAGGTGCTGAAACGCTTTCTTGTGATCGTCATCTCGGATCACGGCCTTGTTGGGGACAGCGGCAAAATGCAATGCACTTTGCAACGGATACTTCGCCGCCACGAGCGTTGAGCCCAGCGGCATTTGCGCGGCGCCGACGTCGGCCGGCACAGCATTCCACGCCTCGTCGAAAAGCCCTTTCATGAAAGATTCGAGGGTTTTCAACTCGCTCCACGTCGACACATCAACGCTTTCGAGCTCAAGCGCCGTCAGGCGCTTTCTGAAAAGCATCCCGAGCCAGCGGACACCGTCGGCCCAGTGAGTTTCCAGCATAAACGCTAAAGGCAATGACGGCGCATCGGCGCGCGTTAAGTCACAGCGAAAATCGATGCGCCACATCGTATCCTTGTGATGCAGCATGGCCTTCACTCCTCCAACCCAAGGAACTTACCAAGATGGGCCCGGCGTTCCTTGAGGATTTTCAACATTCTTTCCTGCTCTTCACCTGTTAAGATGGGGTGCATCCGGGTCACAATTGGCTCAATTTTAGGCCATTCCAACGACCGAATGTTAACGATGGCGAGCTGGGCAGTGGCTGCGAAATCTCCCTTAGTACCGTATCCCTTGCATTCGCCCACCGCCAGAGGGTTGCCGGAATTGCCGTGACACAGCGAATATGAGTGGTCGATGCCAACGACGGCGACGTCGTCAGCTCGCACTTCGAAGAGCAAATTGTTGCCGTGTCCATTGTGATCATTGTCGCCGATCCAGGTCCAAAACACTCTCAGCGCTTCGAGCGCTCGGCCAGCTGCAACGCGATGTGCGTCGCCACCGGCGGCCCATAAGCGGGCAGCCTTAAGGCAAGACAGTGACATCGCGCTGTGGTGCGGCCAGCCTTGTTCCGGCATTGGCGTACGCACAACCACTGGGGCGACCGGAAGTTCGAGCAGATACGCCAGATCCGACGCGATCTTTTCCCGCGCGACAACAAGGTTGCGCGGAGCGTCGGGACGAGGCTTCACGAAAGCGATCGATCCATCCTGCAAAGCCACTTGGCACGCACCGTCCGCGGTCGCGGAAAATGGCCCCAGTGGCTTCACCGGAATCGATTGTATCGGTTCGTCGAACCATTGTTCGGCCGTTGACAGCGCATCGCTGGCAAAGCTTACGAACGTCAAAAGAATCTCCGCCAAGACGCGCTTACGATTCTTGCAACCAAAGCACTAAGTCACTTGGGCTGCAACCAATCGTCAAAACGTCAACGAGCTACCTGCATGATCTGCGGTAATGCTCATGCAGACACAGTGCAGACACACCAGGTTTTCAGCGAGAGGGCCAACAAGTCTAAGTCTTTTATTTTGTTGGTGAGCCCGGCGGGATTCGAACCCACGACCCCATGATTAAAAGTCACGTGCTCTACCAACTGAGCTACGGGCTCGCTGAAAACCCCGCCCGTGCAGAGCGCGAGCAGGAGACCGCCCGCGGGGCGGCCAAGGCGGCCTTCTGGTATCAGATTGAACGGCCCTGAAGCAACGCGCCTCGTGCAGATTTAGCGGTATGTCGGTGAGCCCCCCGCCGAAGGCCACCAGCCGCAGGGTTAAAGTGGGATCTCCAAGGCGCGATCAATGGGCGCCCAGGGGCGAAATGCGAGAGGGCGTGGCACGTTCGCAGGGTGGCACGTTCGCAGAGCGGTCGCCATTTGCTAGAGTGGACTCGCCTGCCGGGTGAGCCGCGAGCAAGGAGCCATCCGATGCCGATCGTCAATCGCGTCGCCGACTTGCACGGTGAGATCACCGCCTGGCGGCGAGACCTGCATGCACATCCGGAACTCCTCTATGACGTGCACCGCACGGCGGCATCCGTGGCCGACAAGCTCAAGAGCTTCGGCTGCGACGACGTCGTCGCCGGGATCGGGCAAACAGGTGTTGTCGGCATCGTCCGGGGACGCAAGCCCGGTACCAAGGTGATCGCCCTGCGTGCCGATATGGATGCACTGCCGCTCGAAGAGGAAACCGGCCTACCCTACAAATCGACCGTGCCGGGCAAGATGCACGCCTGCGGCCACGACGGTCACACCGCAATGCTGCTTGGCGCCGCCAAATATCTTGCCGAAACGCGCAATTTTGCCGGCACTGCCGTCTTGATTTTCCAGCCGGCGGAGGAGGGTGGAGCGGGCGGATTGGCGATGGTGAAAGACGGCCTCTTCACCCGCTTCGGTATCGAGGAAGTCTACGGCATGCATAACTACCCCGGCCTTCCGGTCGGCACGTTCGGCATGCGTCCGGGCGCCATGATGGCGGCCGCCGACCACATCGAGATTGTGATTGAAGGCGTCGGCGGACACGCCGCGCGGCCGCATCTTGCCGTCGATACGATTCTGGTCGGCGCGCAAATCATCAATCAGCTGCAGTCGGTCGTAGCGCGCAACGTCGATCCGCTCGAGGCGGCAGTGGTGTCGATCTGCATGTTCCAGGCGGGCCATACCGACAATGTCATTCCCCAGCACGCCCGGCTGCGCGGCACGGCGCGTAGCCTGACGCCGGAGGTCCGCGCACTGCTGCAAAAGCGCGTGCAGGAGGTCGTGGAGGGCACGGCGAGGCTCTATGGCGCAAAGGCCGAGGTCAACTACTCGATCGGTTATCCGGTCGTCGTCAACGATGAGGATCGCACGTCATTCGCCGCATCGGTCGCGCGCGAGATTGCAGGCAACGACAAGGTCGACGCCGATTTCCCGCCGATGATGGGCGCGGAAGACTTCGCCTACCTGCTCCAGGAACGTCCCGGCGCGTTCATTTTTGTCGGCAACGGCGACAGCGCGGGGCTGCATCACCCGGCGTATGACTTCAACGACGAGGCGATCCCGATCGGCACGTCCTATTGGGTGCGGCTCACGGAAACCGCGCTCGCTGGTTAGCAGGTGGTCCTTGGCGGATGCCAAGTCAGGCTCACCCGTGATGTGGAGAACTTGATCAGAACCGGCCAAATTATTTCTTACTGGGCCGCTTCGACGCGGTTTTCGACCGGCAGCTTCGGCGCCTCGGTCATCACCGGCGGCTGCGGCAACAAATCGGCCGCCTTGGCCTCAATGCGACGCCAATACGCAAGTGAGTTGAAGCGGGTGCCCTCGATGGTCGCCAGCCCGACCGCCGACAGGAAGGGCAAACTCTGCACCACAAGGACAAACGCGAAGATATCGATCTCGCGGACCTGCTTGTAGTTGGTCATGACCAGGGTCAGCGCGCCCGAAAGCACGAGCCCGGCGATCACCGCCTCCCAGAACGCAGGAAAATCGGGACCCTTGCGGCTGGCGCCACCTTTGGACGTCCGCAGGAACGGCACGCGTTCCTTGAACACGCCGATCCCGACAGCGCGCGCCACGGTCCATTGCACGGACATGGCAGCGAACACAGCGCCCAGCATTTGGCCGAACGACACATTCACGCGCAGCCGATAGAGCGCCACGAAATGCGCACACGACACGACGAACGCAGCAAGGATCGGCAGAGTCAGGATCTGATCGGGCACGGCAATGTTGGCAAATGCGACCACCGGCACCCACAGGATGTTGAGGATCGCCACGACGACACCGATGCTCTCCGCGCCAAGCCAGTTGAGCCAACCGATGCCGTATTCGCGTTTCTGCTCCCGCGTGAGGCCTTCGGACCACGGCAGCATCCGCCGCCAATGCTTGCGCAAGATCTGCAAGCCGCCGAACGCCCAGCGGTGACGCTGGCGCTTGTACGCGTCAAACGTATCGGGCAACAGCCCGTAGCCGTAGCGCTTGTTGGTGTAATAGCTGAGCCAGCCGTGCTCGAGGAGGGTCAACCCAAGGTCGGTATCCTCGCAGATGGTCTCGCTCGACCACCCGCCCGCGGCGCTGAGCGCAGCCCGCCGAATGAGGCACATGGTGCCGTGCACGATGATGGCGTTGCACTCATTCCGCTGCACCATGCCGATATCGAAGAAGCCCGAGAATTCGGCGTTCATGGCGCGATGCATCAAGGAACGATCGCCGTCGCGGTGATCCTGCGGCGATTGCACCAGACCAAGGCGTGGATCGGCAAAGTGCGGGACCAGATCCTTGAGCCAGTCGGGCTGCACGACGTAATCGGAGTCGATGATGCCGACGATCTCCACGTCTTCCGCCGTGTTGGCGAGGGCGACGCGCAACGCGCCGGCCTTGTAGCCCTGCAGATTCTCGACGTTGATGAACTTGAATCGCTCGCCGAGCGTACGGCAATGCTCTTCGATGGGCCGCCACAGCGTCGGATCGGGCGTATTGTTGATCACAATCACGCACTCGAAATTGGGATAATCAAGCCGCGCCACGGCATCGAGAGTCGCCTTGAGCATTTCGGGCGGCTCGCAATAGGCCGGGATGTGGATCGAAACCTTCGGAGCAAACAGTTCCGGCACAAGCGGCGGCGATAGGACGAGACGGCGCGGCGGCCGGCCGAATGCGATCGCGGCAATTTCATCCAAACGGGCAAGCGCGATTGCAACCAACGGCACCAGGAGAACGATACCGAGACCAAGCGCGAAAGCGGCGCCCGGCACGAAATAATGCCCCTTCCAGAACGCGACGATGGCGGCAAACCAGGCGCCAACTGCGTTGGCGGATATGGCGAGCAGCAACGCTTGGGTCGCGGTCGCACCGCTCATGGCCAAGATCGGCAGCGACAGCACGAGGCCAAGCAAGACGGCAAGGCTTGCGCGCTTGATGTAGTCGGGGTCGGTGATCTGGCCGGTCCAGGAAAACTTCGGCTGACGCGCGGCGTCGAAAATGCCCCAATACGGACCGACGCCGCCCTCGGCTGTCTTCCATGGCTGATCGATCGCCTCGACGATGTTGTAATCGATGCCATAGGCTTCGGCCCGGGTGACGAAATCACGGATCACCATGGCCTGCTCGATACGGCCCGGATTGGCATCGTGGAAGTTGTAACCGGCACTCGGCCAACCGAACTCGGCAATCACGATCCGCTTGCCGGGATGAACGCGGCGCAACTTGTCGTAAAACTCGATGGTATGATCAACCGCACGTGAGGCGTCGAACCCCTCCCAGTACGGCAAGATGTGCGCGGCAATGAAATCGACCGCAGAAGCAAGCTCGGGGTGGTCGATCCAAACGGTCCATATTTCGCCGGTCGTCACCGGCACCGGGCTCTGCCTCTTCACCTTCTGAATGAGATGAATGAGATCGTCGACGCTCATCTCGGCGCGCAGCGTCGTTTCGTTGCCCACGACGATCGCGTTGACGTTGCTGTTATGGCGGGCGAGGTCGAGTGCGGAACGAATTTCCCGCTCGTTGCGGTCCTTGTCCTTGCCGATCCAGGCGCCCACCGTGACCTTGAGGCCGAATTCGGCGGCAATCGGCGGGATCAGTTCGGCGCCACCGGTGGCGGAATAAGTGCGGATCGCCCGCGTGTAGGGAGCGATAGCCTTGAGGTCCGCCCTGATCTGTTCGGCCGTTGGCCGCTCGCCGGTGTCGGGGTGCGAGCTATTGGCGAACGGTGCGTAAGAGACGCTGGCGAGCTGCCCAGTGAAATCCGGCGCCGTCGCATTCGTCTGGAGTAAAGCCCACAGCCCGGCATGCACGCACGCTACGAGCGCGAGCACGGCAGCGACGGTGCGCATCGACTTTTCAACCACGCGGGGCGAGAACGACACGGGCCCGAACCTGTCCCCAAGGTTCGACAATGGTCGTAAGGCGATGAAGCTACCTTGCGAGCGGCAAACAAAAACTAACGTCGGGCCGTGGCAAATTCAAGACGACGACTTTGCCCTGCCAAAACTTTTCGTCGACAGCGTTTGTCAGGCGTTAGCGGGTCGTCGTCGGGCTTGGCGCGGAGCCGCCGGAGCCGGCGCCGCGGCCGGGGCGCGGGAGCCGTGACCTGCAAGGATGGGTTGATCCAGCAGGCGTGAACGCGGCCATTGAGGCTGTCCGCGGCCTTAGGATCGATCGTGTTGGCGTGCAGAACCAAGCATCGGAAAGTCGCCTGGATATGGCCGCTCGGACAGCCGAACCGATCGTACAGGTCCAGGTGGCGGAATGCGGTGTCGAGGTCATCGCGCCACAGCAGGCTCACGACCCGGCGGCCAAGCCAGACGCACTCGGGATTGCCGGCCGGTCCGTTCAGGACCCGTTGGGCTTCCGCGTATTCATCGACCTTCTGGGTATCCTTGGTCGCATCCGGGCCGGCCGGACCGGCTTTTTCGGCGGGCTTGCCGTCATTGGTCTGGGCATGCGCGACAGGCGTGAATGAGACGAAGGGGCTCGAGAGAAGCCAGAATACTGCGCACAAACCGCCGACAACGCTAGACACACGATGAGACATGATCCGTCTTGAGTTTTGAGCCGGCAAGAGCCGAGGGACGTTTCCTTCGCCATGGAATTGAGCCGCTATTGCGGCATCGGTCCGCGGCGCAGCGGTTGTGACATCACCCTAAGTCCGACCGTTTGTCCAGCGCACACGGCGGCGCACTACGGTTGAGCTTGGCACGGCGCGCCGGCAAGGCTAATGCGACGCTCGTGTCGCGCTTGCCAGGACATAGCTTCGGTCAGCCCCTTGCGCTTTTTGGGCTTACCGCGCTCGCGATTGCCGCAGCCTGGTGGTGGCTGGGTGCACCCATCAAGCTTCCCCCGTCGCCGCTCGCGACCGGCGAAAAGCTTTACTGCGTGTCGTACGCGCCGTTTCGCGACGGTCAGGATCCCCTGGTCGAGGGCACCGTCGTGCCGCCTGAGCAGATCGATGAGGATCTGGCGTTTTTGTCTCACTACACCGATTGCGTGCGCACCTATTCGATCGAGAACGGTCTCGACAAAGTTCCTGAAATCGCCGAGCGCCACGGACTGAAGGTCCTGCACGGCCTGTGGCTGGCCAACAATGCGGAGAAAAACCGCCGCCAGATCGCCACCACCATCGAACTCGCCAAGAAGTTCCCGAACACGATCCGCGCTATCATTGTCGGGAACGAGGTGCTCCTGCGCGGCGAAATGTCCGCCACCGACCTTGCTGCAATTATCCGCGAAGTGAAGTCTCAAGTGTCGATGCCAGTGACCTATGCGGACGTGTGGGAATACTGGCTGCGTTATCGCGACCTGCAAAGCGCGGTCGATTTCGTGACCATCCATATCCTGCCGTATTGGGAGGACTTCCCTTTGCCGGCATCGTTGGCCGCAGCCCATGTCGATAGCATTCGCAGACAGGTCGCCGCCGCCATTCCGAACAAGGAGATCGTCATCGGCGAAGTCGGCTGGCCGAGTGCCGGCCGGATGCGCGAAGGCGCACGGCCGTCGCCATCGAACCAGGCGCGCGTCATTCAGGACGTACTAACGCTTGCACACCGCGAAAATTTCCGCGCCAACATCATCGAAGCTTTCGACCAGCCCTGGAAGCGGTGGCTCGAAGGGGCGGTCGGCGGCTATTGGGGAATATTCGATCGCTCGACCCACGCGCCGAAATTCAGTTTCGGCGGCGCTGTCTCCGATCATCCACACTGGGTCGTTCAGACGCTCGCAGGAATCGTGCTGTGCGCTCTCGTGTTTGCGAGCGCCTGGTTCGTTCGGCGGCGTTCAAGCTCCGTGCGGCTGCTGTGGCCCACGATTGCCGCGCTCGCCTTTCTTCCCGGCGTCCTGTTCGGCTGGACGATCGAGACCATTCCCGTCGACAGCTTCAGTGTGGGCGGCTGGTTGCGTTCGCTGGCGTTGGCGGCAACGGCCGCGGCAGCGCCGATTGCATGCGCGGCCGCGTGCGCGGCCGACCGCCCGTTGCCGACGTTTTCCTCACTGATTGGCGGCTCGAGGGAGCGTCCCGATACGCTGAGCTGGCTCCTCGGCGGCATTTTTGCCGCCCTTGTTCTTCTGTCGGTTCAAGCCGCTCTCGGCCTCGTATTCGATCCGCGTTACCGCGAGATCCCATTTGCGCAGTTAACCGGCGCTATCGCGCCGTTTCTGCTTGTGCGCTTCTCGATACCGCACCCGGCAGGTTCGCGCGCGATCGCCGAGACGGTCGCCGCGGCGGTATTGGCAGCATCAGCCGGCTACATCGTTTTCAACGAAAGTTTCACCAATTGGCAGGCGGTCTGGTTCTGCGCCGCGCTGATCGGTCTCGCCGTTATTCTGGTTCGGGCGCGGGACGTGCCAAGCTCAAAATGAGTACGCCGGCTGCAAGCGCCGACAGATCGGCGTTATGCAGCACGACGCCAAATCCGGCGAACGCAAGCGTCAACGCAACAAGCACGATCGAAGGCCGCAGCAGGTTGAGCACCGCGACAGCAAGGGCCGCGCCGCCGAACACCTGGTGGTTAAAGAGAATGATCGAGAGCCGGAAGGTATCGCAAAGCCAAGTCTTGAAACCGGCCTGACAGGCGAGCGACACTGTCGGGTATTCAATCGCCATATAGCGCAGATAGAGCGCCTCACCCACGGAGAGAAAGGCGACAACCAGAAGCCAATTGAGCTGGACGGCAGTCGGCCGAAACAGCGGACGGCGCATCACATTAAACTCCCGTCGGAACTTCACCCGACAATCGTGCAGCAGCCGTGACGGTGCGGGTTTTGCTTCTGCCGCGGGCGAACGCCGGGCTGAAGCTTACTTGGGTATTTCTAGCCGGGTATCTACTGGAGCGCGAGGTGTTGACGATCGAAGGTCGTCGGGCGGCAGTAGACCCGGTAAGCTGAAAGCGAAGCGCAAAGCTGTGCCGCCGCATCGGCGTCCGCAAGCGGCCCGACGACCAATCGCAACTCGGCGCGTGTGGACCGCGCCAATTCCTTCAGTGTCGCCACCGCCTGCAACTTGTCGAAGATCTCGGGATGGGCGGACCGTATTCCGGCCCAGCGCGCGCGGAGCGCCTGGATGCTCACGGCGCTCCCGATATCAACACCATATTCAGTCGGCGGTGCCGCCGCTTCCGCCGGCTTTGTCGCAGGCGGCATCAATGGATTGGTCGGCACCGGCGTCGCAATACCGCTGGGTGGCGGAACCTGAGGTTCCACGACCGAAGCGATGGTCTCAGGCGTCGCCGGAGTTGGTGGATCGGTGCTCGGCCAAGCCCGCTCGGCGGTGGCTGCTTTGACAGCTTCGATCTCCTTGCTGATCGAGCCCGTAACGTCGTCCATGTTGTGCTCGACGGCATCCAGACGCAATTTGAGCTGATTACCCTCGACGGCGAGCCCGCGAACCGCTTCCGATAGACGTCGCGTCTCGGCTTCTGCGTCGAATTTATGCACGGGCGGGCCATCGGACCGCAGCAGCGAGGCACCGCTCAGCGACGCAAGTGCCGCTGAGACCCGTTGCGAGCCGATTTCGCTGCGGCCGGCAAGGACAGCGATCAGGAGAGCGCATGTGGCGGTACCGCCCCACAACAGCAAGCGCCAAAGCCCCGAGGCAGGATCGGCACGCTGCGGCACGAACCTCCTCAGCGGCGCCCTCAAGGCCTGCGGTTGACCCACCATCCTGCCGGTTCCGAATTTCCTCAAGCGAATCAGCACGAAAAGCGTAGCAGATTTCTCGTTGTTCCGGCCCTCTCGCCATCGGCGGCGAAACGTTTCTCGCATTTGCCATGGGCCAAAGCCGCGCTTCCGGGGATCGAAGGCCTCGGCTATGAGAGCGTCGCGGAGGTTGCGATGGACGCTCGAAACTGCCTGGCGATCGTGCTTGCGGCCGGCGAAGGCACGCGAATGCTTTCGGCGATGCCCAAGGTTTTGCATCCGGTTGCCGGCCGTACGCTGCTCGCCCATGTCCTGTCCGCGGTCGCCGACGCAGGTGTAACGTCAACCGCGGTTGTGATCGGGCCAGGCCAGGATGCCGTTGCCCAAGAGGCGAAGCGCGTTCTGCCCGGTGCGGAACATTTCGTGCAGCAGGCGAGGCGCGGGACCGCCCATGCGGTGCTTACCGCAAAGTCCGCCATCGAGCGGAGCCCCGACGACATTCTGATTGTTTACGGCGACACCCCCCTGGTCCGGCCGGCCACGCTCGCCCGGCTGCGAGCGCCTCTTGCGGCCGGCGCAGCGCTCACAGTCCTTGCCTTTCGGCCGTCCGATCCGACGGGGTATGGACGGCTTATCGTCGAAGACGGCGAGCTCCTGGCCATTCGCGAGGAAGCCGATGCAAGTCCGAACGAACGGGCGATCAATCTTTGCAACGGCGGGATCATGGCCTTTGCCGGGCAAACCGCGCTCGCCATCTTGCAACGTATTGGCGACGCGAATCGCAAGCAGGAATTCTATCTGACCGATGCCGTCGAGATTGCGCGCGACATGGCGCTCAAGGCGGTCGCGGTCGAAGCGGAGGAGGACGACGTGCGCGGCATCAACACCAAGAGCCAGCTCGCCGAAGCCGAAGCGGTCGCGCAGCAGCGCTTGCGTCAAGCAGCACTCGACGCCGGTGTCACGCTGATTGCGCCCGAAACGGTGTTTCTGAGCGCCGATACCACCTTCGGCAAGGACGTCGTGGTCGAGCCCTACGTGATCTTCGGCGAGAAAGTGAGGGTGGACGACGGCGCGGTCATTCATTCGTTTTCGCATCTCGCCGGCGCGCATGTCGGCAAGGGCGTGTCGGTCGGCCCGTTTGCCCGGTTGCGGCCGGGTACCCGGCTCGGCGATGGTTCGCGCATCGGCAACTTCGTCGAGGTCAAGGAGGCCGTAATCGAGGCCGGCGCCAAAGCCAATCACCTGAGCTATATCGGCGATGCATTCGTGGGTGCTGACGCCAATATCGGCGCCGGCACCATCACCTGTAACTACGATGGCGCCGATAAGCACCGCACGGAGATCGGTAAAAACGCTTTCATCGGATCGAACTCGGCCCTGGTCGCGCCGGTGCAGATCGGCGCAAATGCCTATGTGGGCTCAGGCTCTGTAGTCACCGAGAACGTGCCGGACAATGCGCTCGCGCTGGGCCGTGGACGCCAAGTTATTAAGGAAGGATGGGCAACACGCTTGCGCGCGCTTAAATCGCTTGGCAAGAAGAAGGCCCATTCGCGTGATTGACGAGTGCGTGCAGGCCGCATTCGTCTCCGTGCGGACGATCTGTCACGCAGCGAAACGTTTTTTGATTTTTGTTTCGCGGCGGCAGCGTTCTAACAGTTAACGGCACGGCGGTTTCGGCGGGGATTGAGGAGAGCATCCACTCGGATGTGCGGCATCATCGGAATTATTGGCCAGGAACCGGCCGCGCCGCAGCTCATCGACGCGCTCAAGCGCCTCGAATATCGCGGCTACGATTTCAGCAGGTGTCGCCACGCTGGAGCATGGCGTCCTGACGCGGCGGCGCGCCGAAGGCAAGCTCAAGAACCTGGAAAATCGACTCGCGCGCGAACCGCTATCCGGCACGATCGGCATCGGTCACACGCGCTGGGCAACGCACGGCCGCCCGACCGAGAATAATGCCCATCCGCACGCCACGGAAAAATTGGCGGTCGTTCACAACGGCATCATCGAGAATTTTCGCGAATTGCGTCATGAACTGGAGGCGAAAGGCGCCAAGTTCACGACCGAGACCGATACCGAGGTCATCGCTCATCTGGTCAGCGAGGAGATGAAGCGCGGCCTATCGCCGGTTGAGGCCGTCAAGGCCGCTTTGCCGCGTCTGCGCGGCGCGTTTGCGCTGGCGTTTTTGTTCGCGGGCGAAGACGACTTGTTGGTCGGGGCGCGTAGAGGCTCGCCGCTCGCCGTTGGCTTCGGCGAGGGCGCGATGTTCGTTGGCTCCGACGCCATAGCGCTCGCGCCGTTCACCGACACGGTGAGCTATCTCGATGACGGCGACTGGGTCGTCGTGACCCGCAAAGGCGCGGAGATTCACGACTTCGAGCGGTGCAATCGCGCATCGCACCGTGCTCAAGTCGCAAGCCTCGGTCATGCTGATCGACAAAGGCAATCATCGCCATTTCATGGCCAAGGAGATTCACGAGCAGCCGGAAGTCGTCGGTCATACGCTGGCGCATTACATCGATATGGCGGCCGAACGGGTCATACTGCCGATGGCTCTGCCCTTCGATTTCCGTACACTCAACCGCATCTCGATTGCGGCGTGCGGCACTGCCTATTACGCCGGAATGGTCGCCAAATACTGGTTCGAACGCTTCGCGCATTTGCCCGTCGAAGTCGACATCGCTTCCGAGTTTCGCTATCGGAGCGCGCCGCTCGCGCCCGGCGATCTCACTATCTGCGTTTCGCAGTCCGGCGAGACGGCGGACACGCTCGCTTCGCTGCGCTATGCACGCGAGCACAAGCAGCACGTTCTTTCAGTCGTCAATGTACCGACGTCGACCATTGCCCGCGAGAGCGACATCGTGATGCCGACGCTCGCGGGACCGGAAATCGGCGTCGCCTCGACCAAGGCTTTCACGTGTCAGTTGGCTGCACTGGCGGCACTCTCGATCGCTGCCGGCCGCGCCCGCGGCACGCTGACCGAAAACGACGAAAAGAAACTCGTCCGTGCTCTCGTCGAGGTACCGCGCCACATGAGCGAGGCGCTGGCGCTCGAGCCGCAAATCGAACAACTCGCTC
This sequence comes from uncultured Alphaproteobacteria bacterium, assembly GCA_963759705.1. Classification (GTDB taxonomy): domain Bacteria; phylum Pseudomonadota; class Alphaproteobacteria; order Rhizobiales; family Xanthobacteraceae; genus BOG-931. The sequence goes on along the minus strand of CAVXAK010000013.1, from coordinate 416,311 downwards.
GCGATCTCGCAAAATCTCGCGACGTGCTTTATCTCGGTCGCGGCACAAGCTATCCGCTCGCGCTGGAAGGCGCGCTCAAGCTCAAGGAAATCTCCTACATCCACGCCGAAGGTTACGCGGCCGGAGAGCTCAAGCACGGTCCGATCGCACTCATCGACGAGACCATGCCGGTGATCGTAATCGCACCGCACGATCAGGTTTTCGAGAAAACCGTATCCAACATGCAGGAGGTCGCCGCGCGCGGCGGGCGACTGATCCTGCTGACCGATGCGGAGGGTGAGCGTGCAGCCGACGGCCAATCGCAGGTAACTCTCACTTTGCCGGCCACGCCGGAGACCGTGACACCGCTCGTCTATGCGGTTCCGGTGCAACTGATTGCGTATCACACCGCTGTCGTCATGGGCACCGACGTCGACCAGCCGCGCAATCTCGCCAAATCGGTCACTGTCGAATAGTCTCCGCGTCTCGTTGCCATGGCGGCGCTCTGCCGGCACAGACACGTGTTTTTCCAATTAGCGTGCCTATATAGTTTCGATGTGAGTTCGGGCGGCGGCGACAAACCATGACGAACGACAACGATCCGGGCGAGGGGCTCGCCGCGAGCGCCGCAAAACCATCGTCGCGCGCCGTGAGCCGCATTCGCAATTACTTCCTGACCGGTTTGATCGTCGCGGGACCGGTCGCCGTGACGTTGTGGCTGATCTGGTGGTTCGTCACCTGGGTCGACAACCTGGTTCGGCCGTTCATCCCGGTCATCTACCGGCCTGAGACCTATTTGCCGGTTAATATTCCGGGGCTTGGACTGATCATCGCCTTCGTGGCGCTCACTTTGCTTGGCTTTCTGACGGCGAATTTGGTCGGCAGCAAGCTTGTCGACTTCGGTGAGGGTCTGTTGAACCGCATGCCGATCGTGCGGCCGATCTATCGCACCATGAAGCAGATTTTCGAGACGCTGTTCTCCAGTTCGGGTTCCAGTTTCCGCCGCGTCGGCCTGGTCGAATTTCCGGCGCCCGGCATGTGGTCTCTGGTGTTCCTCACGCAACCCCCGAGCGGAGATATCGCGGCATGCCTACCGGAAACCGAACACGTTTCAGCGTTTCTGCCGTGTACCCCGAACCCGACGACCGGCTTTTTCTTTTATGTGCCGCGCAGGGACGTGATCGATCTCGACATCAGCGTCGAGCAGGCCATGCAGGTCATCATGTCGGCCGGGATTATTCAGCCCGGCGGCGATCCGCAAAAGCGGCTGGTGGCGATGGCCGAGACCGCCCGCGCGGCGGAGGCGGCGCGGAGTGTGACGCCAACGGCGGTGGAATAGCGTCCGCATTTCCATCGCCGGCGCCTGTCCTTACCCCGCGCTGAGGAGTCTGATCGCCTCATCGCGTGCAAACAGATAGAGCAAATGACGGAGCGCTTCGCCGCGCGGGGAACCGAGTTTCGGATCGCGCGCCAGCATCAGACGCGGCGTCATCACGGGCCGCGGTGAGAAGCTTGCCGTGGACTTCAAGGCGCGCGATACGGAATCCGGGCATGCCGCTTTGCCTCGTGCCGAGCACGTCGCCTTCGCCGCGGAACCGCAAGTCCTCCTCGGCGATCCGGAACCCGTCATCGGTTTCGCGCAGGATCGCAAGCCGGGCTTTGCGGTCACGCCCAGCGGCGCCTTGTAGAGCAGAAGGCATGTCGAGCGTTCCGTGCCGCGCCCGATCCGGCCGCGTAACTGGTGAAGCTGCGCTAGGCCAAAGCGTTCGGCGTGCTCGATCACCATCACGCTCGCTTCCGGCACGTCGACGCCGACTTCGATCACCGTTGTCGCGACCAGGAGCCGCGTTTCGCCGGCGGCGAAGCGGTCCATGGCGCGATCCTTGTCGACGCCGCGCATGCGGCCGTGCACCAGACCGACAATCGTTCCGAACCGCTTCTTCAAAGCATCATAACGCTCCTCGGCGGCGGCGAGATCGGTGGTCTCGGATTCCTCGACCAGCGGACAGACCCAATAGACGCGTCGCCTTCATCGATCGCGCGCGCGACCGCATCGATCACCTCGTTGAGCCGATCGAGCGGCACGGCGCGCGTATCGATCTTCTGCCGGCCGGCCGGTTTTTCGCGCAACTCCGAGACATCCATGTCGCCGAAATAGGTGAGCACCAGCGTGCGCGGGATCGGCGTTGCAGTAAGCACCAGGAGATCGACCGCCTCGCCTTTGCGCGCCAGCGCCAACCGCTGATGGACGCCGAACCGGTGCTGTTCATCGACGATGGCAAGGGCGAGATCGTGGAAGGCGACATCCTCCTGGAACAGCGCATGCGTGCCGACCAGAAGATCGATGGCGCCGGCGGCAAGCGCCGCAAGAATTTCCGGACGCTCCCGCCCGCGTTCGCGGCCGGTCAGCACGGCGACGCGGATACCGGCCGCGGCCGCCAGCGGCGCGATCGTCGCAAAGTGCTGACGCGCCAAAATCTCCGTCGGCGCCATCAACGCCGCCTGACGGCCTGACTCGATCACAGTCGCCGCGGCCAGCAGAGCAACCAGCGTCTTCCCGGAGCCGACATCGCCATGCAGGAGCCGCAGCATGCGCTGCGGCTGGGCAAGATCGGCGACGATGTCGGTAACAGCGCGCTGCTGGGACATCGTCAGCGAATAGGGCAGGGCGGCTGTGATTTTGGCGCGCAAATGCCCGTCGCCGCCACTGCCGCGCCCGGGGCGCGTGCGCTGATGCGCGCGCAATAAGGCGAGTGCGAGCTGTCCGGCCAGAAGCTCGTCATAGGCAAGCCGCGACCATGCCGGACTTTCCGGCGCGATGTCCTCCGGTGCCGAGGGGTGATGAATGCTGCGCAATGCATCGGAAAACGCCGGGTAGGCGTTTCGCTCGAGCCATGCCGCGTCTTGCCATTCGGGCAGTTTCGGCACGCGCTCGAGCGCAAGCTCCACAGCCTTGCGCACCTGGTTGGGATGCAGGCCTTCGGTGAGCGGATAGACCGGATCGAGGAGCGGCAGCCGGGCCAGACCCGCCGCATCGACCACCCGATCGGGATGCACCATCTGCAAATGGCCGTCATAGAGCGTGGCAGTGCCCGAGACGTAGCGCAGTTCGCCCTTCGGCAAGAGCTTCTGCAGGTAGTCTTTGCGCGCATTGAAATAGGTGATGGTGAGCGTGTTCGTCTCGTCGCTCGCATCAATATTGTAGGGCGCACGCGGCCGGTTCGGCGGCGGTGGCCGGTGCCGGTCGATGGTGACGGCGACCGTTACGACGGTGTCGGGCTGAACCTCGCTAAGTTTCGGCTGGTTGCGCCGATCGACAAACCCGGTCGGCAGATGAAACAGCAGATCGATGATGCGCGGCGGTTCGCTGTCGCGTCCGATGAGCCGCGCGAACAGCTTCTCCAGCCGCGGCCCGATCCCCGGAAGTGCCGACAACGGAGCAAAGAGCGGATTTAGAACGTTCGGCCGCATTGAAAACCGCTGACATCCGATGCCTCGCCCTCTATATACCCCACGCCCGGCCGCGTCCGGGCTTTCGGCGTTTGGAACCGCGATGACGGAACGATCGAGCGACGGACTGGATGTGCGGCGGCGTAAGGTGCTCTTTCGCGCCTGGCGCAGGGGCGTGCGCGAGATGGACTTGATCGTCGGCCGGTTTGCCGACGCCTACATCGATCAATTCGACGACGCCACGCTGGACGATTTCGAACGGCTGATCGAAGCACCCAACGCCGATCTTTACGGCTGGGTGGTCGGCGCCGAGAGCGTGCCGCCGCACTACGACACCAACGTGCTGCGGCAATTGATTGCGTTTCACACCCGCGCTCGGGAATCCCGCGATCGAGCTTTGAACGTCAAGGAGGAACGGTGACGGCGAAAGTCCAATCGCGGGTCGAATCCCCGGCGGCGCGTCTCGCGCCGGGCCGCGCGCTCACGCTGACCGGTATTGCCGACGGCGCCGAAGGCCTCGTCATTGCCGACCTCGCCCGCACGATTGCGTCCGGCGCGAGACCGCCGGCGATCAGCATGGCGGTGATCTGCCGTGACGGCGCGCGCATGGCGATGCTGGCGCGCGCACTCGGCTTCTTTGCGCCTGACATCGAAGTGCTGGAATTCCCAGCGTGGGACTGCCTGCCCTACGATCGGGTGTCGCCGCACGCCGGTATTGTCGCGCAGCGCATGACGACGCTGGCGCGGCTCGCGCGCGTCAAGGGCCGCGACACCCCGTCGGTCCTGCTGACGACGGTGAATGCCATTCTGCAGCGCGTGCCGGAGCGCGATATCGTTGGCGAGCAATCGCTCGCGGCTGCACCCGGCAATCTGCTGCCGATGTCCGGCATCACCCAATGGCTCGAGCTCAATGGCTTCAACCGCACAGCGACGGTGCGCGAAGCCGGCGATTACGCCGTCCGCGGCGGCATCATCGACCTGTTCGCGCCCGGCATGGACGCGCCGGTGCGGCTCGATTTCTTCGGCGACACGCTGGAATCGATCCGCAGCTTCGATCCGGAGACCCAGCGCACCACCGACGAACTGCGTGCGCTCAACTTGGTGCCGATGGCGGAGTTTCAGCTCACCACGGAGACGATCCGCCTGTTTCGCACCGGCTACGTCGCGGCTTTTGGCGCCGCCGGCCCGGACGACGTACTTTACGAGGCGGTGAGCGAAGGCCGCCGCCATGCCGGCATGGAGCATTGGCTGCCGCTGTTTCACAAACGGCTCGAAACCTTGTTCGACTACATCGAAGGAAGTCCGGTTGCGATCGAGCCGCTCGCCGAGGAGGCCGCCCACGAGCGTCTCGCGCAGATCGCCGATTATTTCCAGGCGCGCAAAGACACCGTCGATCAAACCGGCGGCGGCGCACCCTATAAACCGCTGCCGCCGGATCGGCTCTACCTTGCCGAAGCCGAATGGCGCGAGCGGCTGGCGAAAGTCCCGGCTGGCGCGTCTGACGCCGTTTGCCGCGCCGGAGGCGACGTCCGACACTATCGAAATCGGCGCACATGCCGGTCACAATTTCGCGGCCGAACGGAGCACGCCCGGGACCAACGTGTTCGAGGCGCTGACCAAGCACGTCCATGCGCTGCAGGCGGCCGGCAAGCGCGCCATGATCGCGCTGTGGAGCGAGGGCTCGCGCGAGCGCATGGCGCACGTCCTCGCCGAGCACGGCCTCGTCAATCTCAAGCCCGTCGCGTCGTGGCCGCAGGCGCTGGCGCTGCCCCGGCACGAGGTCGCGCTTGCCGTCCTCGGCATGGAGACCGGCTTCGAGACCGCCGACGTCGCGCTCATCACCGAGGAAGACATCCTCGGCGAGCGGCTGGTGCGCGCGCGCCGGCAGACGAAGCGGGCCGAGAATTTCATCGCCGAAGTGACCAGCCTCGCTGCGGGCGATCTCGTCGTCCACGTCGATCACGGCATCGGCCGCTTCGTCGGACTGCGCGCGATCGAGGCGGCGGGCGCGCCGCACGACTGCCTCGAAATTCATTATGCCGGCGGCGACAAGCTGTTCCTGCCGGTCGAGAACATCGAACTGCTCTCGCGCTACGGCTCGGAAGGCGCGGGCGTCGAGCTCGATCGGCTCGGCAGCGGCGCCTGGCAGTCGCGCAAGTCGCGGATGAAAAACCGCATCCGCGAGATCGCCGGCGAACTGATCAAGATCGCAGCCGAACGCCAGGTACGCGAAGCGCCGCGGCTCGCCGTCGGCGCCGGGCTTTACGACGAGTTCTGCGCCGGCTTTCCGTACGACGAAACGGACGATCAGCTCGCGGCCATTTCGGCGGTGCTTGACGATCTGAGCTCCGGCCGGCCGATGGACCGCCTGATCTGCGGTGATGTCGGTTTCGGCAAAACCGAGGTTGCGCTGCGCGCCGCGTTCGTCGCTGCGATGGACGGCAAGCAGGTCGCGGTCGTCGTGCCGACGACGCTGCTGGCGCGCCAGCACTTCAAGACCTTCTCGGAGCGGCTGCGCGACTATCCGGTGCATATCGCGCAAGCGTCGCGGCTGGTGTCCGCCTCAGAACTCGCGAAAACCAAGAAGGGCATTGCCGAGGGCACGATCGACATCGTCATCGGCACCCACGCGCTGCTCGGCAAGACCATCAAGTTCAAGGATCTCGCGCTCATCATCGTCGACGAGGAGCAGCATTTCGGCGTCGCGCATAAGGAAAAGCTCAAGCAGCTGCGCGCCGAGGTCCACGTGCTGACGCTGACCGCGACGCCGATCCCGCGGACCTTGCAGCTTGCGCTCTCCGGCGTACGCGAAATGTCGATCATTGCCACCCCGCCGGTCGACCGGCTGGCGGTGCGCACCTTCGTCGCGCCGTTCGATCCCGTCGTGGTGCGCGAGGCGCTTCTTCGCGAACGCTATCGCGGCGGCCAGGCGTTTTATGTCTGTCCGCGCATCGAGGATCTCGCCGAAACCAAGGCGTTCCTCGACAAGACGGTGCCGGAGGTGCGCGTCGCGGTCGCCCACGGCCAGATGCCGGCGACGGTGCTCGAAGACATCATGTCGGCGTTCTACGACGGCAAATACGACGTGCTGCTGTCGACCACGATCGTCGAATCCGGCCTCGATATTCCGACCGCCAACACTTTGATCGTGCATCGCGCCGACATGTTCGGACTGTCTCAGATTTATCAGCTCCGCGGCCGCGTCGGCCGCGCCAAGCTGCGCGCCTATGCGCTCTTGACCTTGCCGAACGGACGCAAGATCACGCCGCAGGCGGAACGCCGCCTCAAGGTGCTGCAGTCGCTGGACACGCTGGGCGCCGGCTTCCAGCTTGCCTCCCACGACCTCGACATTCGCGGCGCCGGCAACCTCCTTGGCGACGAGCAGTCCGGCCACATCAAGGAAGTCGGCTACGAGCTTTATCAGCAGATGCTGGAAGAGGCGGTCACCTCCATGAAGGCCGGCATCAGCGCGCCGGTTGCCGACCGCTGGTCGCCGCAGATCACCATCGGCACGCCGGTTTTGATTCCGGAAGACTACGTCACCGATCTGCCGGTGCGGCTGACGCTTTATCGGCGGCTGTCCGAGATCGAGGACGATCGCGACATCGAGGCGTTCGCCGCCGAACTGGTCGATCGCTTCGGCCCGCTGCCCGAAGAGGTCGAATATCTGCTGCAGATCGTCGCCATCAAGACGCTGTGCCGCCGCGCCAATGTGGAGAAGATCGAGGTCGGTCCAAAAGGCGCCGTGCTGTCCTTCCGCGACAACACGTTCAACAACCCTGAAGGGCTCATTTCCTATATCGCCAAGCACCCCGTCGGCGCCCGCATCCGTCCCGATATGAAAGTCGTCTTCTTCGACGAATGGGACACGGCCGACGAGCGGCTCAAAGGCGCGATGGACATCCTGCGCGCATTGGTCGGCATCGCCGAGAAGGGCGCCAAGGCGGCGTAGGAGAAATTCGCCTTCAGTTCAGCGGCTTGAAACACACCTGCGCCAACGCCCGCAAGTGCTCGGGTATTTCCGACGTACGGGCTCCAATCTGATGGCCCAGACAGGGCAAGGCAAATCATTGAAGTTCCGCCGCCGGCTGATAACGTCTCAGGCTTCACCTGAGGGCACGCCATGGGCATTCATCTCGGACGGGTCGGACATATTGGCATCCACGTCACCGATATGGATCGATCAATCGACTTCTATCGCAAAACGCTGGGCCTCAAAGTCACCGGACACTGGGGTCCGCCCGACTTTGGCTGTCCCATTTGCTTCATGCGCATCAACGACAAGCACCATGACGTGGTGTTGTTCGAGCTTTCGGAGGACATCAAAAAAGCAGGCGTCGCGCCGGTAGACTCCCGGGTTCGCACGCTCCCGGGTCTCGACCATATCGCGTTCGAAGTCGATTCAAGGGAAGGCTGGCTCCTGGCGCTTGATCACGTGCGCTCCTGCGGTATTGAACTCGTCAGCGGACCCTACGTGCATGCCCCCGAGGGGGGCGATAAGGGGTTTGTCGGCGGCAGCGGCAGTCACGCGTTCTATTTCCTCGATCCCGACGGCAATAGGATCGAAGTGTACTGCTGGATGATGAGCGTGACGGGTCCAAGCATGGCAGCTCCGCATCCTGACTTGTGAACGAGTTAGGAGGCCGCACAATTTTTCAGAAAGCTTGCCGATGACGCTTCATGGCGGCACGGCCGCAGCATGGCCGCTGGCGGCGCGTGCGACAGACCGTCCAATCGCATTGTGAATTCCTCCCGTGCCTTTATGGCGTCGGTCGTCCCCTGCCGTGCTAGGCTCGTCCGGGGCGCAACGAAACGACAAGAATTCGGAACTCGGAGGGAGCGATGACCGCCATTTTCAGCCGCTTGTTTCTGCTCGCCTGCCTGCTCGCGAGCCCCGCCGCCCTGGGACAGACCTACCCCGACCGCAACGTCACCATCGTGGTAACCTCGGCAGCCGGCGCTTTGACCGACACGCTCACCCGCGCCGTTGCTCAGCGGCTATCGGAGATGTGGAAGCAGGGTGTGATCGTCGAAAACCGGGGCGGCGCCGGATACTCGATCGCGGCCCAGTACGTGATGCGGGCCGACCACGACGGCTACACGCTGCTCGCTTCGGAGACCGGCTTCTACACGACCCAACCGCATCTCTATGCTGAAGGCAAGTTGGCCTACGACGCGGAGAAGGACTTCGTTCCGGTCGCCGGCTACGGCACCATTCCGACAGCGCTGCTGGTGAACCCGTCGGTGCCGGTGAATTCGGTGAGCGATCTGATCGCGCTCGCCAAGAAGAAGCCCGGGACCGTTACCTTCGGCACGGCCGGCGTCGGCACCGCGCTGCACATCGCGGGGCTTGAGCTGGAGAAACTCACCGGCATCAAGATGACAGCGGTGCATTATCGTGGTGCGGCACCTGCGCTGACTGACGTGATGGCCGGACACATCGACGCTGTAATTATGGGTCCATCCGTGGCGCTGAGTTCGGTGAAGGCCGGAAAGCTCAAGATGCTTGCGTTCGGCAGCGAGAAACGGTTGCCGCAATTCCCCGACGTGCCGACCATCGCCGAGACCGTTCCGGGATACGAGGCGAGCGTATCGTTCGGGCTGTTTGCCGCGGCGGGCACGCCCGCCGATATCATCAAGAAGGTCAACGCCGACGTACAAAAGATCGTCAGCGATCCCGAATTCGAGAAGAAGTATCTCGAGCGCTTCGCGGTGCAGCCGGTACCTGGGTCGCTCGATGCCTTTGCCGAATATCTACGCAAGGACTCGGCCAAATGGGGCGAGGTCATCAAGGCGGCGAACGTGAAGCTCGAATGAGTGCGGCGATGCCTGCCGGGCGAAGACCGAGTTACACAACAAAGCGAACATTGGACAACCGGTTCGCGGGTACGTCGACCGGGTCGGGTCTCAGACGGCGAGTGCCTCGAGGATCAGATTCGTGATCGCATCAGGGTGTGAGATCAGCGCCAGGTGGCTCGCCTCGATCTCGATCGTTTTCGCACCCATCCGCTTGGCCATGAAGCGCTCTAAGTCGGGATTGATCGTTCGGTCTTGGGTAGACACGGCATAAAAGGTCGGCTTGGCGCGCCAAGCCGCATTCGTCGTCTTTTCCGTCGTCAGCGACTTCTTGAACGGCTGCTGAACCGCGTAGAGGACACGCGCCTCCTCCGGCGGCAGGTCGCCCGCAAAGTCGTGCAGGAATGCCGCCTCGGACAACCGGCCCCAATCGTCCTCGAAGACAATTCCGGCTGTAGCCGGGGGCGTCGCGTAGTTCTTCGCCAACGCCGTATAGTCCTCGCCGGCATCGGGTGCTCGCGCGGCGACGTAGACGAGCGCAGTGATCTTCGGGTCCACCCCCACCTCCGTCACGATCATTCCGGAGAATGAGTGGCCAACAAACACGATCGGGCCTGGCTGCGCCGCAATCGCCCGCCGCGCAGCCTCCGTGGCCTCATGCAGCGACGTCAGAGGATTCTGCACGCTGGTGCAGTTGACGCCCTTCTGCTGCAGGCGAGCGATGACCTTCGACCAGCAAGAGCCGTCGGCGAACAGTCCGTGGACGAAGACGACATTCCTCGTCTTCGGCGATGTCTGGGCGCTGGCGACTCGATCGAGCAGAGGAAGGGCGGCGCTAGCGGCGGCGGCCGCGATCAATATCCGGCGGTTCATCATAGTGCTCCTACGAGGTTCACCCGCTGGCAAAATAGGAACAAGAGGCGGAGTCACCATTAAATTGGCTGTTAAAATCGCCAGATTAATTGTTTAGGCGCGCCGCAGCACGCGGTCAGCTCGGCCTGTCACATCCTCACGTTTCAATTTCAGCGCGTAACAGCTGACCGCCGGAACGGCGCCGGCTACCGGACGGGATGACTCGCGGTGCTGGCACTTCTGGACGTTCGCGGCGCCGCAACGCATGTACGCAATTCACCAAATACGAATTCATTCCGGAAATCGTATTTCGGCGGATATCGACCTTTGTATTGTGAGAACGCATCGGTGCATTTGATTTTCGCGCTATGATTTTCACGAGAGTTGCGGGGTTTCGGATGAGGCGCGTTGCTTCGTCGAATATCAGGTGTGTATTCGGCCCCTGCAACAGCGCAACGCTCCACGGGTGCTTCGTCCGTCGATACAGCCAAGCGATCGCAACGAGGCTTGGCGAGACAGCAACCACCTGGGCGACCCAGTTCCACACATTGAAATACGTTTCAGCCACCCACGTAAGGCCGACCCACAGAGTGGGCGCAGTCACCACCAAACCGATGATCGCAACGACGTTCAGGACGACGATCAATCTGATCCAGACATTTGCGAACCACAAAAGTGACTGATCGAGGATCCTGGCGGCTTGTTCTCGTTCCAGCAGCCGACTAAACACGCCTCGAATATCGTCATTGAGGGCCTGACGCGAGTGGGGTGTAGCCGGGACCTGCTGGAGAGATGGAGCGCGCCATTCGGCAATGTATCTCTGGAAGGCGCGGCTGAATTGATCGTAGTGTTCGGTCAGGATCGCTTCCGCGTTTTCGATGCCAAGCCATTTCAGCACCGTCCGCGCGTCCTCCCTGAGGCTGTCCGGCGCCCGCGGCTGGGTGGCGTCAAGCATCAGCTGATCGAGCCATTGCATGCCGCGCAGGCTGCCGAAAGTCGAACCATTTGCCCTTTCGATCGGGCCGTCAGCGGGCTCCTGGTCGTCCGAGCGAGTTGCCGGCGTCATTGCCGCACCGTTTGCCGCCGCGCTCTTGTCAGAACTTCTCCGATGTCTCGCCGGCTGAAGACGAGAGCGCCGATCCTGCTTGCGGCACGGCGGCTGTCGCGGATTTCGGCTCGACTGTGGAGCGTTTGGCCGGCGCCACGTGCGTCGATCCTGTTTGCGGTACGGCGGCTGGCGCGGATTCCGGTTCGACTTTGGAGCGCTTGGCTGGGGCCGAGTGCTCCGATCCTGTTTGCGGCAGGGCAGCCGTCGCGGATTCCGCTTCAACTTTTCGAATGGCATCTTCGAGTGCCGCGCGCTCACGCACGATTTCCGAGTCTGACGCCGGCGGCTGTCGAATGCGAAGCTGATCGAGGAGAATTATTCGTACTCGTTCGAAGACCGCCTGCCGGGCCGTGGGCGTGTTGTTGCCTTCCAGTCTCGAAACAGCCCGAGCAATGAGGGGATAGTAGTCGTGCATAGGGTGACGCCACAAAGCTACAGGGGCCCATGACCCAGTCCGGAATACCCCTTCCGGAAGCCATTTACCCATTTTTTACGACAATACGCGATAAATTCCGACCGGATCATGGCGGAATGCGTGCCGCGCAGCATGCTTGCGCGTCACGGTCGCGACCATCAAAGCCATTGTCAGAATGGAGCTTTATTCGCCTCGATGCGCCAGGACGCGGAAGCCGTTTCTGTTCGCCTTCACGAGAAGAATTTGAACGCCCTCGTGTGTCGATTGCGCGATTGACCGTCGCTGTTGGGCTTGCGGTCTAGCGGACTCGACTTCGTGACTGCATCGCTCTGCGCGTCGGGGTTCGGACGGTAGGAGACTCGGGGGGCGACGTGAGCGTCGAAAGCTGCTGGTTGATAGTCTGTTCGGCTGCTTGTAGCGCAGCGATGTCTTGGGCCATTTGCTCTTGTCGAGCGAGCATCTGCTCCAACAGCCGCCTCACATCAGCGAGGTCACTATATTCGGTCCCAACAGACTTTGCTGGAGTTGTAGTCGCCGGAATAACCGTTGCCGCGTGGTCGGTCGGCTTTTCATCCGAAGATTTGATTTCAGCCGAAGGCTTGTTTTCGTTGGAAGGTTTGGACATCGCCAGCGTCGGCTCAGAGCCTTTGGGCGAGCCGGCACCAGAGGCCGGATCCGACTGTATCGACGCAAGATTATCTCGTGCTCCAAATAAAATTTGCTTCACTTGGCTTTCGTAAGCCAGCAGTGCAAATCCAGCACCCACCACGCCGATGAAGAAGACGCCCCAAGCACAGGTGCGCAACAATCGCCTTGCCGCTGACGGCCTGCGGCTCGAAATGTCACGAGTTTGCCGGCTTTCGTTTTCCGGATTTGGCTCGGCTAAAGGCTCCGGCGGCGCGATGCTGGGACTGCTGATCATGTCATCATTATTCTCACTCACCTCCGGATTATTTTCACCTACTTCCGGCCGAGTGAGCTCGATGAGGGGTTTCGTCACATCATCGGTTGCTGCGCGGCGATCAGCTTCTTTCCGGACAGGTTCATCACGTTCTTTCTGGACAGATTCATCAAGGTAATCCGGAGTGACGGATAGGTTGGGATGCTCCTCTATCTGCTCGATCCGAGGATCCTGGAGTATGCTCTCCCTTATGGCAGTGAAGATCCTTTTCTCGGTCTGACTGAGCTGTTTCGGATGATTTGACGCAACCATTGACCGCTCCCATGCCAATTATATTTTGGCCTCGACGATGATCGCCACCTTCTAGTCGCCTTTGAGACGACCATGTGGCAAAGTCGAGATAAACATCGACCCCCGGTCCAGAGTTCCACGCCACGGCATAAGTCCAAAGTCAGAGGCAGGGGCGCAACGGTGTCATAGATTTTGCGCCGTTTCTCATCGGTGATCGAGTGACACCAAATGGCAGACAGAATTCCGGGCTTGCCGCGCAACATCTTCTTTCTGGGGCTGACCAGCTTTTTCAACGATTTTTCCTCTGAGATGGTCGTCTCAGTATTCCCGGCGTTCTTCATATCGGTGCTGAAAACCGGAGCCGAATCGCTGGGGCTCATGGAAGGCATCGCAGAGGCCGCTTCCAATCTCATCAAGATCTACTCCGGTCGGTGGTCCGACAGGGTAGAGAAGCGCAAAATATTCGCCGTCGCGGGCTACACGCTCTCGGTTTTCACCAGACCCTTTTATATTTTCGCGGGCACCGTAACCGCCGTTGTCGGTCTGCGGCTCGCGGATCGCGTCGGCAAAGGCCTGCGCGATTCACCACGGGATGCCCTGATCTCGCTCTCGACGCCCGAAGCAAAGACTGGTCGTTCGTTCGGCTATCACCGTGCGATGGACACGCTCGGTGCCATTGCCGGACCTCTCGTCGCCTATGTTGTCCTCTCCTACAACCCGGCAGCATTCAACAGCGTCTTCGTCATCGCTTTTGCGGTCGGACTCGCAGCGATTGCGAGCTTGTGGCTTGTGCAGGATGTCCGGCGCACGCTCGCTGTACGACGTTCTGAAGCGCCCGACCGCTTTTCCCGGGAAGTCTATGGATACCTCGTTTCCATATTTATTCTTTCGATTGGGACACTTCCGATCGCAGTATTACTCCTGAAGACCAAAGATCTTGGAATCACCATCGCCGCGATACCGCTGTTTTACGCGATCTCAAATATCTCGTACGCTCTTCTTTCCTGGCCTGCGGGACGCGCGGCGGATGCGTGGGGGACCGGGACGGTTATTATCATTGGCTATGGGTTCTTGATCCTCGGCTATCTCGTTCTTGTGGTTTCGTCGTCACCCACCGTTCTCGTTGTCGGTTTTCTGCTTGTCGGCACTTTCTCGGCATTTACCGATGGCGTGCAGCGTTCGCACTTGTCGCGCGTCGTTGAAGATCGTTACAGGGGAACCGCGTACGGCTACCTCAACGCGGCCTTCGGATTTGGCGCTCTCATCGCTGGCATAGCGGGCGGCTATCTATGGCAGCAATTCAGCGACACGACGGCGCTCATGACTGGTACATGCGTCGTCGTTGTCGGACTTGGCGTTTTTATCGCCGTCTTAACGATGTCATCGAGTCAGCGCTGACTGAGCATGACGTCCGATCTGAATTTGAAACGCGCGCAGACCGACGTTAGCTGAGATCGCTTCGCTGAAATCGGCAATGGCGCGGTCGGCGCGGAGGGCCGGTCACCCGTTCCCGTGGCGCTCCAACTTTCACCGACTTTATGGTTAATTCCATCGCGAGCATGCCAAAAACGCCCGTTAGGCGGCCGTTTTTCGTCTGCAAAGCTTCTCCATGTCCTTGCCATAAATGCCGGTAATTGTCCGGGTCTGTACGAGGGCGCAACAGTTCGGGCGGCCATCGTCCCGCTGCGGCGAAGCCGGGCGGATCGGTGGCGCCGAGGCCGGGGTGGCTGAGTTGTTGCGAGGGAAGTCGGGGAAGTCGCGCGTGAAGAAGCTGTCGATCGCAGTTGCGTTGTGTGGTTCCTTAATCTGCTCACCGGTCCATGCCAAAACGTTTGTCGGCGTATTGTGGCCCCTGTTCGGGCCTCCCGCCGCCATGGGACTAGCCGAACTGGCTGCCGAACTCAGAATGATGCCGGATGTCGAGGTCGCCACGTATATGCATCAGTCATGGCCGTCGCTCGTCGAGGACATCGACCGCCAGCCCGAAGGAACGCGGATCGCCGTGATCGGCTATAGCCTGGGGGCGAACAGTTCGGTGTTCGTCGCCAACAAAGCCAAGCACGTCGATCTCATTGTCGCGCTGCAGCCGTCGATGTTCAGCTGGAATCCGAGCGTCACCGGCAATGTCGGAAAGATGATTGAAGTCTACAACCCAAATCCACTAATGACATTCGGCGGGATGGGATCAAAGAAATTGGTCGGCCCCAATATCGAGTATATCGCGAACAACGACTCCCATCCCGGCGCGCAATTCAATTCAGAGTTCCGTAGCCTGGTCAAAAAAGAAATCGCCAAGCTGTCCTCCGGGAACGATCTGGTAACCGCGCAAGCCGACATACCGAAGCCGCCTGCGCGGCCCAAGCCTGAGCCCAAGGCTGACCTCAAGGCTGAGCTCAAGCCCGAGCCTGTCATTGCCAAGATTGCGGCCAACGATCATCTCAAAACTGCGCAGGCTGAGACCCCTCGTCGAGCGACGGCCCCCAAGCCGGAGGCTGCTGCAGAGGAACGGCCGAGACATCAGCCAAAAGACATGACGGCTTTTCTCGATACGCTTTCAGGCTCGGTGAACTCCGGGGACCTGCAGACCGAGCCGCGACTGACGCGTGCGGACATGGTGGCCTATGCAAAGAGGACCTACCGTCTTTCGCGTACAGCCGACAATTTTAGCGGCAGAGAGCTTCTGGCCTTGAGCGGCGACGTCACCGCCAGCCGCTGATACCCGCGCAGCCCGTAGCGGCGCAGACGCCGACCGGTCCGGCCGGGGCCGGATGTGGCCGTGATTTCAGTCGCGTGCCGTCCTTTCCCAAAAGCCGAACGAATGGGTCGTCACCTTTCCGTTGACAATTGTCACCATTTCGGCTACAAAATGACGAATCTCGCTCGTCTGAGGGCACATTCCGGATGCGATCCTGAAGGTGGAGCGAGTGCGGCGCCCGCGCGCGGTCTCGCAAACCGTTCCCGGGCGGCTTCGGGGTCCCGCCCGGCCGGCATTACGACCGGTCTGTGAGGAGCTCACTGCGCTGGCCCGGGGAGGGGTGACACCCGTTTGCACCCGGTGATTCCAGGAAGCGCGGCCCGAGGCTGAGTGGTGGCGTTCGGTCGCCTAAGCAAGAGCCGCGGTGGAGCGCCGAGAGGCGAGCGGGCTGATCGCAAGGCCCGCCTCCGCGCCGCACGCAGATGGTTTGCGCCGACCGCGTGAACTTCTCTGCGATGCGCGGATCATGGCTGGTGCGCCTGTCGGCGCTCCGCCTCCCTCTTTTGTTTGAGCCCGATCGTGTCCGAAAACCGGTGACCACCCCCGGATCAAGTCCGGGGGCAGGCTTTTTCGGGATCATGCTCCGGGGGGAGACTTTCGTGAAGCT
Organism: uncultured Alphaproteobacteria bacterium; assembly: GCA_963759705.1. Lineage (GTDB taxonomy): Bacteria > Pseudomonadota > Alphaproteobacteria > Rhizobiales > Xanthobacteraceae > BOG-931. The sequence continues at coordinate 400,157 of CAVXAK010000013.1, read as the reverse complement.
TGTCGCATGACTCGGACGCTCACGCGCCGCGAGAACGATTTTTCATTTCGTCATTGCGAGCGAAAGTGGCGACGGTAGCCCATGGCGGATTGTCGGATGGCGTCGTATCGCTCGCAAACGCGAGCGTTATGCTCTCAGGCGCGTGAGCTGTTCAGCGCTGCGCTCGATGGCGCTGGCGAGATATTCCGGCGACTGGGCGCCGGTGACGATGACGCTGCCGCCGAAGATGAAACACGGCACGCCGTCGATGCCGGCTTCCTTGGCGCCGTTGGCCTCGTTCTCGACGCGATCGACATCGGCGTCGCTCGCAAGCAGCCGCCGGACCAGGTCACCATCCATGCCGCAGTCGGCAGCGGCCTGAATCAGCACCTTGGGATCGCTCAGATCGCCGCCTTCGGCGAAATAAAGCTCCATCAGTCGCTGCTTCACCAGGGCGGGGTCGGTCGCGCTGCGCGACCACAGGATCAGACGATGACAATCGAGCGTATTCGGCTGCCTGCTCATCTTTTCGGGCGCGTAGACAAGTCCTTCCATCGCGGCCGCCGCGGCGACGCGCTCGGCGATCACGGCATAGCGTTCGGCCGAACCGAACTTGGTTTCGAGATAGGTCTGTCGGTCGATGCCCTCGCGCGGAATCCACGGATTGAGGAAGTACGGGCGCCAGTTGATGTCGACGGTGATGTTGGGATTAAGCTGGATTGCCTGTTCAAGCCGGCGCTTGCCGATATAGCACCACGGACAAACAACATCGGAAATGACATCAACATGCACGGACGACGGCGTTGAGGATGCAACAGCCATGACGAATTCCTCCGAATTCGATCGGTTCACCCTGAACAGGTCCAGCGGCAGCGCAAACCGACCTTCCTGAGAGAGTTTGCACGATAAATGGTACGAGCGCTATCCGGCGGCAACCTCGCCGACCACGCGCGCGATCAGCGAATTGACGCTGTCGGTCGGCTTCAGGGTCGCGAGCGTTACCGCCGTCTCGACGCCCTGCGGTTTGCGTTCCGGCGCCAGCATCGTGTTTTTCAGCACGCTCGCGATGCGCCGCGCGATGACGTGAGCGGCGCGCAGATCGGTTTCCGTAAACACCGCGAATATCGAATTGTCAGCCTCGCGGCAGGCAAAATCGACCTGGCGCATCAGCCGGCTGACCAGACGCGCAGCGTCGATGCCGACACGGCGGTCGCTGCCGTCAAAGCAAAACCGAGCGATCGACAAGCCGACGCCCCGCTTCTCCGCATCGTCGACGGCGCGATTGAGGTCGCGCCAGAACGCCTCGTGCGCCAGCAATCCCGTATCCGGGTCGATCATCCCTTTGGCGTCGAGGGATTTGAGCATGCGCCGCAACCGTTGTCCGAACGCATGCAGACGCACGAACGGGAGAAAGCGCTCGACCAGCCGTTGCGGCCCTTCGGCAATGCGCTCCAGATTCGGCAAATACGCGCTGAAGGCCTCGGTCACGCCGGGATGGCCGCCGAGCACGGCGACGGGCAGGTCGCGAAAGCGCACGTCCTCGGCGAGAACGGTCAGCAAGGCTTCGATGACCCGCGGGCCGAACCCGTCGCCGATCACCATGCCGTCAATATCGCGAGCATTGAGTGCGCGAGCCGCGTTTTCGACGCTGAGCGCGCCGACCAGGCCGACCCGTTCGCCGATGGCGACCGATAGCGCCGGATATGAACGGCCGCGCCCGGTCACGAGTACCGTCGCGTCGTCGAGCGGATCGGTCAGTGGCAGTTCGGGCGGCAACTCGCCGCGTGAGGCGAGTGTATTCGTGCGCCGCAGAACCGTGCCATGCAGCGTGCGAATGCGCAGCGCCGAGACCAGCCGGCGCACGATCCGCTCGGCCGGCGCATTGGCAGCGACGGGCAGTGCGTCGGGCAGGGCTGTTGCCCCATCATCGCGCGTCCGGGCGACGACCGGTGTGAATGGATGATTGCCTGTCTTGCGCCGGTCGGAGAGCACCTGGCCGAGCGCGGTCGCTTGGGCACGGACGCCGAAAGGGCTCGGCCAGCACAATCGCTTCGGGCTCGACTGAGGCAAGCGCTGCCGGGGCGTCGGCCCAGCCCGCCTCAATGATCGGGAAGGCTCCCGCCGCGCGCAACATCTCCACAACATCCGGCACGGGGCTGTCGGCAACGACGACAAACGGACCTTGCAGCGCCATGGCGGGTCAATGACAGGTGTAAAAATGAAATACTGGCTTGCACCATGCCAAAGCGCTGTTAATGCCGCGTCAACGCCGCTGTATGGGTTTAGGGCTGCAGCGGCACGGCGGGCACGGTTCGATGATCGAACGCGGCAGCGAGGATCGGATTGGCGCCTGCCGCACAAAGCTCGGCCTTTACCCTCGCGCAATCGGCCGCATTGCCGATCAGTCGGTGGCCGATCAGCGGATCCGGCAGCGCCGTCACAGTCGCGCTGTCGTCGATGCGCCTGACTGTGTCGTTCAGTTCGTCGAGCGGAAAACGATAGGCGCCCACTCTGACCATCTCGGACGGTACGTCCGTGATGGCGACAGCCTGTGTGACGGGATCGACATGGGTCGTGTAGCCGGTATCGACCAGTCCGCCGGCCCCGATCTGAAAATGCGGCTGGCCAGAACGCTCTGCGCCGGGAGGAAAGGTGTGATGCGGCACCATTGGTCCCCGCAAGGCCAAGGAGTTGGCCGCGGTGCGCACCAATTCTGCGAGCACGATTGATCCTGCACCGTTACGCGGCGCGGCGACCGGCCCCATCGGGACCGGCGACGGCCTGCCATCCGGGCCCCGGCGGGCGGCGAACAACCCAGCTTCGCCAAAAATGGGGACGTCGATCAGGCTCGTTTCACTTTGCCGCCAGGTCGGACTCGTTGCGAATTGTTCGGGCGCGCGCCATGGCGCAATGACGGACGAAAGATTGTCCGGCAATGTGCCGGCTTCAGCAAGGCGAAACGCCACAACAGCGGGCGCGATCAGCGTGCTGCAGCGCTCTTCCCGCATTTGCGCGGCAAGGACGCTCGCATCGAATGGATGGTGAAGCACCAGCGTTCCACCGTTGAGAAGCCACGGCAGCATCGTCAGGCATAAACCGCCAAATGAAGAGGACGCGACGGTCGACAACAGAATGCTGTCTTGCCCAAGACGGCTTTCGAGAAAAACGGCCAAACCACCGGACAGCAGTTCGAGATGATTGCGTGCGACCGGCACCACGCCGCCCTCGTCTCGATCGAACGTGACCACGGCAACATGCGCGGCTGAGTTGCCGGCGCGATCGCGTTCGTAGGGCGGAATGGGATCGAGCTTGTCGGCGGTGAACAAATCGTCGAACGGCACCACGCCGTCAGGCAGATTTTTGCCGAACCCGCAGACATAGCGGATGGAAAAAACCTCCGCGGCAATGTGCATGGCGAACGGTGCCTGGCTGAAACTGCCGACCCGGCCGGATGTCATCAGCATCTTGCCGCCGATCCGTGCCAGCGCGTCGATCGTTTCGGCGTGGCGCCAGAGCAGCGGCAGCGGCGCGGCGATCATTCCCGCCCGCAGGACGCCGAGGATCGTGAGAATGTTTTCGACGGTGTTGGGCAATTGGATGCCGATGATCGCATCCGTCGGCAGACGCATACGGTGCAGGCGGCCCGCGATGGCGGACACCATGCGGTCGGCTTCCGCAAAGGTGAGGCGGCGCGGCGCGCCATCGGTGAATGTCTCGCGGTTGAGCGGGTCGACAAGCGCGAGCGTATCCGGCCGGCGCTCGGCGAGCCGATGGAACACTTCGTCGATGGTGATGCGGCTCTGGCCTTGCGGACCTTGGGCCGATACGGCTGCGGGGTCGCCGAGGATCATTGCAGCGCTCGCGCCGGTTGATGCCACCAGGTCTCAGGCAAATAGCCGGAGAGCGATATTCGCGCCGGGTGCTGGATATAAGTCCAGCGCGCGACCCATTGTTGGGGCAGATAGAATAGCGGTACGACGTAGACGCCCGACATCAGCAGACGATCGAGCGCGCGCACGGCGGCAACGAAGTCGGGACGCTCTCGGGCACGCAGCATGGCGGCAATCATGGCATCGATTGCGGCGCTGTGCACGCCCATGTAATTTCGCGACCCTTCCTCATCGGCTGCTGCTGAACCCCAATAAAAGCTCTGTTCATTGCCGGGTGAGAGCGATTGATCCCAGCTATACTCGATCATGTCAAAGTTAAATGTGAGACGGCGCTGATCGTACTGGACGGCATCGACCAAACGGACCTGCGCGGTAATCCCTGCGCGCGCAAGATTGTTGGCGAAAGCGAGCGCGAGACGCTCCTCGTCTTTGCTCGTCACCATGATCTCGAAGGTGAACGGCTGATGGCTGTCGCGCTGGCGCAGCGTGGTGCCGCTTAGTTCGTATCCAGCTTCATTGAGCAACGCGAGCGCTCGGCGGAGCATGGCACGGTCGCGGCCCGAGCCGTCGGAAATCGGAGGCGACCAAGTGCCATCCAGCACGTCGGGACGTACGGCATCGGGAAATGGAGCCAGCAGAGCGCGTTCGCGCTCATCCGCCGGACGATGGTAGGCGGAAAGCTCCGAACCATTGAAGAAGCCGGCGGCGCGTTCGTAGAGGTTGAAGAAGAAATTGCGATTGATCCACTGGAAGTCGAACAGCATCGAAATTGCCTCGCGCACACGGATGTCGGCAAAGATCGGCCGCCGCGTGTTGAACACGAAGGCTGAGGTCGTCTTGGGCAGCCCGCTGGGAAAGGACTCTTTCACAATTCGGCCGTCGCGCACGGCCGGGACGTTGTACCCCGTTTGCCAACGGCCCGGATCGCTTTCGCTGCGGACATCATAGAGGCCGGCTTTGAAGCCCTCGAAATAAGCATTGGCGTCGCGGTAATAGTCGAAGCGGAGCTGGTCGAAATTCCAAAGTCCGCGATTGACCCCAAGCGCACGCCCCCAGTAATTGGGATCGCGTTTGAACGTGACGGTTTTGCCCGGGTCCACATCAGCGACCACATAGGGACCGCTGCCGATCGGCTTGGCCAAGGTCGATTGCTCAAAGGTCGCCACGTTTATCGCATGCTTTGGCAGGACTGGCATCAGCCCGAGGATGAGCGGCAATTCGCGATCGTTGCTTCCGGCCAGATCGAAACGCACGGTCCGCTCGCCGAGAATTTCGGCTTTGGCGACTTTTGAATAGTACATGCGGTGATTGGGGCGGCCGTGGTCGCGAAGCAGCTGCCATGAGAACACAACGTCTTCGGCCGTGACCGGCACGCCATCTGAGAAATGAGCGGCCGGATCGAGCTCAAATGTCACGTAGCTGCGTGCATCGTCTGTTTCGACGGTGCGCGCCAACAGCCCGTAAAGCGTGAACGGTTCGTCGTAGCCGCGCGCCATGAGACTTTCGACCACGTAGCCGCGGATCGCCTGCACGGCGAGCCCTTGCACGATGAAAGGATTGAGACTGTCGAACGTTCCAAGCACACCCTGCACCATGCGACCACCCTTCGGGGCATCGGGATTGGCGTAGGGGAACGACGCAAAACCATCGGGTAGGGCGGGGGAACCGTGCATCGCGATCGCATGGGCGGCTTCGGAAGGCGCGGATGCTGTGAGAACGCCGAGAATCACGGTGGCCCGCAATGCGGCCCGCATCCCGTAGCCGGCTAAAGCGGTCGACACGATTTGCATCGGAACGAGTAAAGTCACACACGATTTGACTTGGCTAATTATAATTGTACCACATCGTCGCGCGGCTACGGCCGCAGTCTGAAATGAGTCAACGGGATGCGCCGTTTTTCTGCGATATTTGGCCAGAAGGCTTTATCGGAGAGCGGAATTGGGCTATCTGGCCGGGGCGCGGTGTCACGCTGTTGCCGTATTCTGCGTCGATTGACCGCTGAAGCGGGGGCGTCGGCATGGCGCGACGCGGCGACGGATGTCGGGTCGGCCCGATATCGAACCATGGAATCCGCAAGTCTGACCAGGCAAATCGCATCCACCGATTTGCGGGCGGCGGCACGAGAGAGGGACTGCATCTCATGACTTATTGGAAGGCGCCGGCGCGGCCGGTGAGCCGCTCGCTCGCTGCTATCACGCAGACCGCAGCGCTTGCGCTTGCGCTTGCCGTTGCGACCGGTCCGATCGCGTTTGCGCAGCAGCCCGCGGCTCCCGCCGCCAAGCCGAAGCCGGCCAAGAAGCCCGCGCCCAAGCCGACGCCTCCGGGCGCACAACAACCCGAAGCTCAGGCTCCGGCGGCCCCCCAGGGCGAACAGCAGCAGGTTCAGTTGATTTATTCGCCCTGGACCAAGTTTTGCCTCAAGGGGAAGGAAGCCAACGCCAAGCAGGTTTGCTTCACCGGCAAAGACGCGCGCATCGAATCGGGAATGCCGGTGGTCGCCGCCGTCTTGATCGAGCCGGAAGGTGAGCCGAAGAAAATCCTCCGTGTGACATTGCCGCTCGGTATGCAGCTCATTCACGGCACGCGCGTCATCATCGATCAAAACCAGCCGATGACCGCACCCTATGTGATCTGCTTCACCAACGGCTGCATGGCCGACTACGAGGCCAATCCGGAAATGATCGGCAAGATGAAGAAAGGCCAGGGGTTGGTCGTACAGGCGATCAACTCTACCGGCCAGCCGATCAGCCTCGTGCTGCCGCTGCAGGATTTTGCCAAGGCCTATGACGGCCCGCCGACGGATCCGAAGGAGTTCGAGGAGCAGCAGAAGAAGCTGCAGGAAGAGTTACAGCGGCGCGCCGACGAAGCACGCAAGAAGCTCGAACAACAACAGGGGACGCCCCAGTCGCAGGCCGCGCCCGCGCCGCAGGCTGGCAAGACGCCGTAGCGGTTCGGGCGGCGTTTCCCGCGCGTGGCTGAGACGGACAGGAAACGAAGGCCGGCGATCACTCAGTGCAAGGTCGCTGAACGCGGACGGTAGCCGCCTTTGCCGTCCTTGACGAAGATTTCCGCGACTTGCGGATGCCGCACCGGCTCGCCGCTCGTATCCGGTAAGAGATTTTGCTCGGAAACGTATGCGACGTACTCGGTCTCGTCGTTCTCGGCGAACAGATGATAAAATGGCTGATCCTTGTGCGGACGAACGTCCGCCGGGATCGACTCGTACCACTCGTCGGTATTGTCAAATACCGGATCAATGTCGAACACGACACCGCGAAATGGATAAAGGCGGTGCCGCACGACTTGGCCGATCTGGTACTTCGCGTTGCGAATCTTGGCGTTGCTAATCTTGGCACTTCGAATCTTGTTCATGTCAGCCTGCATGTTACAGCCTGTTCGCAGCAATGATGCAATGACACGATTGTGGCATGGAGCAGACCAAGAAGTGAACATCCGTTCATAGGCCGTACCGCGCACCCATCTCGGGATCCTTGGCAGCCACCAGCCGCGCGAGGTCGACGAGCACCTTGGCCTGCTTCCAGGTCGCGTCGTCCTGCATCTTGCCGTCGATCATGACCGCGCCGCTCCCATCGGGCATAGCGGCGATGATCTTGTTGGCGAAGGCAACCTCCGCCGGATCGGGCGAAAACACGCGCTTGGCGATCGGGACTTGGTTTGGATGCAGCGTCCACGCGCCGACACAACCCATCAGAAACGCATTGCGGAACTGCGCCTCACAGGCAGCGCCGTCGGCGAAGTCGCCGAACGGCCCGTAGAACGCCTTGATGCCGGCAGCGGCGCAAGCGTCGACCATTTTGGCGATCGTGTAGTGCCACAGATCTTGCTGAAAGGAACTGCGAGGCGCATCGGGCGCCGCGCCTGGAGCAGCATCCGCCAGCACCTTGTATTCCGGATGTCCGCCGCCGACGCGAGTGGTCTTCATGGCGCGCGAGGCAGCGAGATCGGCGGGGCCGAGACTGATGCCGTGCATCCGCGGCGATGCTGTGGCGATCTCCGCGACGTTGTTCACACCTTCCGCGGTTTCAAGAATGGCGTGGATGAGGATCGGTTTCTTGACAGCGTATTTCGCCTCAAGCTGAGCGAGAAGCTGATCGAGATAATGAATGTCCCAGGCGCCTTCGACCTTGGGCAGCATGATGACATCAAGCTTGTCGCCGATCGCCGCAACGATGTCGCCAATATCGTCGAGCACCCACGGTGAATTGAGCGCGTTGATGCGCGTCCACAGTCCGGTTTCGCCGAAATCGCACGACTTCGCCATGGCGATGAACCCGGCGCGCGCCGCTTCCTTGGCGTCAGCCGGAATGGCATCCTCAAGATTGCCCAGCACCACGTCGACCTGGTGCACCAGTTCCGGGACGCGAGCGCGGACCTTCTCGATGTGGGGCGGCACGAAATGGATCATGCGCTCGAGCCGCAACGGCAATTCGCGAAGCGGCGCCGGCGCTCCGATAGCGAGCGGCTTGAAGAAATTGCGCGGGAGCTTCATGCGATTATTCCGCAAACAGCCGTTTGAGCATGATCTCTTCCGAAAGCCGGCGTCCACTTTTCGGCAGCATGCCCGAATACGACCCAACCGTAGGATGAACGGCGGAACCTCGCCAAGCCGTTTTTGACGCCAGTCCTGCCTACGAAATAGCGTTCGTCACACCATTTCGCCGCGCATCAGGCGGGGCTGCGAGGCTGCCGGCGCGACACCCTCACGCATCAGCGCGCGGCGCAGCGGTCCGATACGGTCGGCAAGGTAGAGCGAAAGCCCGCGGGCGCCGTTGGCAGGAATGAAATCTGTCAGCAGGCTGCGGTTCAAAACGTCGACGACAATCGTGCGGCTCGTGACGTCGGCGCGACGTTGCGTATCGTAGCGCGCCGTGAGAGCGGCGGAACCGACGTCGAAATTTTCCCGGTGCGCGTCGGCGACAAGTTCGGCGATCGTCGCGCCGTCGCGCAGTCCGAGGTTGAGCCCCTGAGCGCCGATCGGCGGGACGACGTGTGCTGCTTCGCCGACGAGAACAATCCGGTTGCGCGCGAATGAAGCCGCGGTTTGGACCACAAGCGGAAAGATGCCGCGGCCCGGCTCGACGGTCATTTTGCCGAGCAGAGAATGCGCGCGGCGCTCGATTTCGTCGGAAAGTTCCGCGTCGGTCTTCCCGGCAAGTTCAGCCGCGGTGGCCGGATCAACCACACAGACGAGGCTCGACCGCCGACCGGGCAGGGGGACGAGCGTGAAAGGGCCAGTTTCCGTGTGGAATTCGGTCGATGTGTCGTAGTGCGGCCGGGCGTGCGCAAGATTCAGTGTGATCGCGGTCTGCGGATAAGTTTGCCGCCGGGCGCCGATGCCGGCTGCCGCACGGCATAGCGAGCGCTGTCCGTCGGCCCCAATTACGAGCCGAACTCGCACCTCACCTTTCGCGTGCCTGACTGTCGCACCGTCGGGATCACTTTCAATCTTTAGCGCCGTTTCGACGATACGCCGAAGGTTGAGCGCCGCGGCACGCGCATTCAACGCCGTTATAAGATGCCGATTCTCGATGTTATACCCAAAAGCATCGAGCCCGATTTCCGATGCGGCGAATGTAACCTCCGGCGCCCGGATCAATCGCGTCGTATCATCGATGATGCGAATTTTGGACAGTGGCGCAGCGTTCGGCAGGCAGGCCTGCCATACGCCGAGCGTCGCAAGCGCCGTGACAGAACCTGCGAGCAGGGCCGTCGTCCGGTGATCGGCTTCCACCGGCGGAGCGACAAGCACGGTTTCGACGCCGCTCGCAGCCAGCGCGATCGCGCAAACGAGACCGGCCGGTCCACCCCCGATGACCGCTACGTTGGCGGCAATCCCCCCACCTGCGTCGCTCACAGTCGACCCCGGCTGGTTGCTAAAATCATGTCACCTTGCATGTGATTTATGGCCGCACATCGCCAATGACAGACCGGGCGCGGACGTTGGCCGATTCCCCGTGTAGGGTAGGCAAATGGACCCGAACGAGTCATCCGTGCAGCCTATATTACCGCGCGAGGCGGCCGCTTTTGCAGTCCACGTCTTCACGGCCTCCGGAGCCGCGTGTGCGCTCCTGGCACTGATCGCCGCGGTGCACAACGAATGGCCGGACATGTTCGTCTGGCTCGGCGTCGCTCTCGTCATCGATGGCATCGACGGAACATTTGCGCGGCGTCTGCGCGTGGCCGAGGTGCTGCCGCGCTGGTCGGGCGACGTGCTCGACCTTGTCGTCGACATCCTCAATTACGTCTTCGTGCCGGCCTATGCAATTGCCTCGGGCGGCTTGCTGCCGGAGTTGATCGCGTCGGCACTCGGGCTCGTCGTTGCCGTGACCGGTTCGCTCTATTTCGCCGACCGACGAATGAAGACGGTCGATCATTATTTCCGCGGCTTCCCGGCGCTGTGGAACGTCGCTGCATTCTATCTCTTCCTGGTGAAACCGGGCCCCTGGCTCGCTGCGGCGATCGTAGCTGCCCTCGCTGTGCTCACGTTCGTGCCGTTTCACTTCATCCATCCGGTCCGCATCCCGCATTTGCGCGCACTGACCGATGACCGCACTCGTTGCCTGGGCGCTGCTCGCGATCCGGGCGCTGGTCGATCGCCTCGATCCGGGTATTTGGACCGTTGCGGCCTTGTGCGCACTGGCGATCTATTTCATCGGCGTTGGCCTCCTGCGCCGCCACCATCAATGAACGGACAGAGCGATGCTCGCACTTCTGACTGATCCGAACGCATGGGCGGCGCTCCTGACACTCACCGCGCTCGAGATCGTGCTCGGCATCGACAACGTCGTCTTCATTTCGCTTCTTGCAGGGCGGCTCGATCCAGTGTCGAGCCGGCGTGCACGGCAAATCGGGCTGCTGCTGGCTTTCGTCTTTCGGATTGCCATGCTGTTTGCGTTAACGGCGCTGGCGCGATTGCGCGAACCCATCGTCACCATCTACGGCAACGAGATTTCCTGGCACGACATTATCCTGATCGGCGGCGGCCTTTTTCTCATCGCCAAGGCGACATTTGAAATCCACGGCGAGATCGACGGCGCGGACCAAGAGCACAAACTCGCCGCGGCGTCCGGCATCCTGCTTGTCATCCTGCAAATCGCCGTGATCGATCTGGTTTTCTCCATCGATTCGATCGTGACCGCGATCGGCATGGCGCAGCACATCGAAGTGATGATCGCCGCCGTGCTCATTGCCCTGATCGTCATGTACGCGGCGTCGGGCACGGTTGCAGGGTTCATCCTGCGTCACCCAACAACCAAGATGTTGGCGCTGTCGTTTCTGATCCTGATCGGAGTTGCCTTGATCGCGGACGGATTCGACGTTCATATCCCGCGCGGCTACATCTATTTCGCGATGGCCTTCGCCGGCGGCGTCGAAGCCATCAACATTCTGGTGCGCCAGCGGCGCGCAGGCGACGTCCGTAATGATGCTTGCGGGATTGATCCCTTGCGCCGTGGCGACGACTACCTATGATCGCGCGCGATCGGCATAAGGCCGCCTATGACAGGAGAGGAAAATGGTTGCTGCAGTACGTGTTCATAAGGTGGGCGGGCCCGAAGTTCTCACCTACGATGACATTGACGTTCCGGCTCCGGGTCAGGGACAACTCCGGGTCAAGCAGCATGCCTGCGGCGTCAATTTCATCGACGTCTATTTTCGCATCGGCCTTTATCCGTCACCGACCGGCTTGCCGTTCGTCGCCGGCAATGAAGGCGCCGGCGAGGTCGTCGCGGTCGGCCCCGGCGTCACCGAATTCAAGGCTGGCGATCGTGTCGGCTATGTTACCGCGCTCGGCTGCTACGCCGCCGAACGTCTAGTAGCGGCCGACCGCGCCGTCAAGCTGCCAGCCAATATCGGCTACGAGCAGGCCGCCGGCATGATGCTCAAGGGCATGACCGCGGAATATCTCGTGCGCCGCACCTTCAAGGTGGAGAAGGGCATGAACGTGCTCATGCACGCGGCCGCCGGCGGTGTTGGATTGATCCTGTGCCAATGGGCCAATCATCTCGGCGCCAATGTCATCGGCACAGTCGGCTCGAAGGAAAAGGCCGAACTCGCACGCGCGAACGGCTGCCACCATACAATTCTCTATCGCGACGAAGATTTTGTCGCGCGCGTCAAAGAAATCACCGGCGGCAAGCTGTGCGACGTGGTCTATGATGGGATCGGCAAGGCGACCTTTCCGGCGTCGCTTGATTGCATCCGGCCACTCGGCATGTTTGTCAGTTTCGGCAGCGCGTCGGGACAAATCGACGCCTTCAACATCAATATTCTGCAGACGAAAGGGTCACTCTTCGCAACGCGACCTACGCTCAATACCTATGCGGCCAAGCGCCAGGACCTGCTCGCCATCGCCAACGGTCTGTTCGAGGTCGTCGGCAGCGGAGCGGTCAAAATTCCGGTGAACCAGAAATACCCGCTGCGTGACGCTGCCAAGGCGCACCGCGACCTCGAAGGACGCGCCACGACCGGCTCCTCCATCCTGGTTCCGTGAGGTCTGGCGGACACGCAAGGCGAGCCCATTGTTATCAAGGATTTGGCCGATGAGTGCTATTGGGCGATGAAAATTTGGGGTTATTGGGCGACGCTCGCTTGGGCGGTCGTCGCCTTCCTCGTTGGCCAATTCGTCGCCATGGCGGCGATGCTGTGGTGGCAGCAGAGAAGCTTGAATGCACTGCTCGATACGCCCTACGACGGCGTCCTCGTCACGATCTTCATTCTGATTTCGAATCCGATCACGATCGCGGTCCTGGCGTTGGCTGCAAGACTCGCGCGGGCGGAGCCAAGAAACTATTTCGCTCTCGCATGGCCACCGACGCGGGATGTTTTGACGGGAGTTGTGGCACTCGCCGCGCTGATCGCCGTGAGCGACACGTTGCTGTACGTCAGCGGCTACTCGCTGGTCACCCAATTCCAATTGCAGTCCTACAACAGCGCCGCGGCGGAAGGTTGGCTATGGCCGATGTTCGCCGCCGCGATCATCGTGGCGCCAGCCGGCGAGGAAATGATGTTTCGCGGGTTTCTTTACCGCGGTTGGGCGCGCAGCGAACGCAGCACGTGGCTCGCGATTATCGTGATTTCGCTGCTGTGGGCCGGTTTGCACATTCAGTATGACTGGACCGGAATATTGCAGATCTTCGTCGCCGGCCTGTTTCTGGGCTGGGTCCGCTGGCGCAGCGCTTCGACGCTGCTGACGTTCCTGCTGCACGGGTTGTTTAATCTCGAAGGCACGATGGAAACCGTGCTGAAAGTGCACTTCTTCTCTTAGATTACGATCGATTTCTCGGCTATTTCGGTTGCCGTGGTGTGCCGCGGCCCGAGGGGTCAAACAGGCGCCCGAAAGGCGAGGTACTGCCTTGCGCGCCCGGTCGCAGCGCGCGCGGCAGACCGATCACCGGCTCGACGAAACGCGCGATGGTCGCGACCGTATCATCGAGCGGAACGGTGCTCCCCTGCGTCTCGCTGACGATGATTGCGAGCAGGTTCATGTCGCGCCGGAAAAGAGAATCGAGTGCCGTCAGCGTATGACTGATGGAGCCCAGATAGCTGCCGGTGACCAGGATGAGCGGCAGCCGTAGCGCCATCATCACGTCGAGGATGGTCCGTTGTTCATCGAGCGGCACCATGATGCCGCCGACGCCTTCGATCAGCAAAACGCCGCGCCGGCGCTCGATGCTGGTCCGGCAAAACGTAACGACTTCATCGACATCGATGGTGCGTTTTTCGCGCCGCGCCGCCAGGTCCGGGGAGAGGGCAGCGCGAAAGCGCCACGGCGAAATCCGCTCGATTTCGTCCGGCGTAACGGGCAGACCGAGCGCGCTGAGCAGGATGCCCGGATCGCTCGCCGCCGCTTGCGCCGGATCGAAGCCGCTCACGACCGGTTTGATCGCTTCGACCGCGTGGTTCATCTGGCGCAAGTGCCGGATCAAAGAGGTCGCGACGAAGGTCTTGCCGACATCGGTTCCGGTTGCGGTGATGAAGATTGCGGTCACGGCTCGCGCCTCAGCACAAGCGTTCGCACGATTCCGGCGAGTCGCTCAATGTCGGCGTCGGGATGTTGTGCGGTGAAGGCGAAGCGTAAACGCGCAGTGCCGGCAGGCACTGTAGGAGGCCTGATCGCGACGACGAGAAAGCCTTCCTCCTCCAGGCGCTGCGACGCGATCAACGCCGCCTCGGCGTCGCCGACGATGACTGGCACGATTGGGCTCTGCGCCTCGGGCAAGTTCAGGGTACGGGTAAAGAGCCGGGCTTTGCGCAGAGGCTCGCTGGCATAGGCCGGATCGCGTTCGATCAGGTCCACGGCGGCGATGGCGGCGGCGACGACGGCCGGCGGCAAGCCGGTCGAGTAGATGAATGTGCGCGCCCGCGTACGCATCAAATCGATAACGGCCTGTGAAGCGCAGAGATATCCGCCATAGGCGCCGATCGCTTTCGACAACGTGCCCATCTGCAGTGGCACGTCGACAGCGCCACCATCGGCAAATGTCGAACCGCGTCCGCCGCCCACGACGCCGATGCCGTGCGCGTCATCGGACAGAAGCCAGGCATCGAGACGTTTTGCCAGTTCCGCAAGAGCGGCGAGCGGCGCCAAATCGCCATCCATCGAAAATACGCCATCCGTCGCGATAAGCGCGTGGTCGTGATTCGCACGATGCGCGGTCAGAAGTTCTTCCGCGTGGCCGACATCGACGTGACGATAGGGCTTCACTGTCGCGCCACTCAGCTTGGCGCCGGCATGGATGCAGGAGTGGGACAGTTCATCGACCACGATGAGATCGTTCCGGCCGACGAGCGCTGGGATGACACCGGTATTGGCCAGGTAGCCCGAACCGAAGACGCAAGCCGCATCGGTACCTTTGAGTCGCGCCAGCCGGGTTTCCAACTCCGCGTAGAGCGGGTGATTGCCGGTCACAAGGCGCGAAGCGCCGGCGCCGGCGCCATACCGCCGCGTCGCCGCTATGGCGGCTTCGACGATGGCGGGATGTTGGCTGAGGTTGAGATAATCGTTGCAGGAGAACGAGAGCAGGCGTCGTCCGCCGCGCTCGGCAAAGATGCCGGAGCGCGCCGTTTCAACCGTCGTGCGGCGCAGTTGGGCGCGTTCCAGTGCCGCGAGCTTGCCGCGCGCGAATTGATCGAGCGAACGCATCCCCGCTCCCTCGGGATCCTCCCGCGGTACCCCTTGATCCATCGTGACCTCAGCAGCGCCGGGAGGCAAAATAAAAGTCCCGGGCTAGCCCCAACGTGGCATGAAAGCGCCGAATGTCGGTGAACACCAGCGAAAACAATAGAGTAGGGCAATTCGCCCGGCCCGATTGGTACGCAGCGGGCCTTGATCACGTGTGGCTGCCCTACGCACAAATGAAGACCGCGAGCCCGCCGCTTGCGGTCGCGGCGACCAACGGTAGCCGCATCGTGCTGGCCGACGGTAGCGAGCTGATCGACGGGATTGCTTCGTGGTGGACGGCCTGTCATGGCTACAACCACCCTCATATCCGCGCCGCCATTGAGCGCCAGCTCGCGGTCATGCCGCACGTCATGTTCGGCGGCATGGTGCACGAACAAGCGCTCACCCTTGCACGCCGGCTAACCGTACTCGCCGCCCCAGGGGAACTCGATCGCGTCTTCTTCAGCGATTCCGGTTCGGTGGCTGTCGAAGTCGCGCTGAAGATGGCGGTGCAGTACTGGCTCAATCGCGGCAGTCGCGGCCGCAACCGCATTCTGGCGTTCGGCGGCGCCTATCATGGCGATACGACCGGCGCCATGGCGGTCAGCGATCCGCAAGGCAGCATGCACAGAGCCTTCCAGGGACTGCTGCCGGATCAAATTACGGTCGATCTGCCTGTCGACGACGCGAGCGCGGCTGCCTTCGAGGCCATGCTGGCAAAGCACGGGGAACAGATCGCCGCGATCATCGTCGAGCCGCTGGTCCAAGGAGCCGGCGGCATGCGCTTTCACGAGGCGCAGGTGCTGCGCACGCTGCGTGCGGCCGCCGACCGCCATGATGTCCTCCTCATCTTCGACGAGATATTCACCGGGTTTTGGCCGCACCGGCTCGCTGTTTGCGTTTCATGCCGCCGGCGTTGTCCCGGACATCATGACGCTATCCAAAGCGCTGACCGGGGGAACGCTGCCGCTTGCCGCCACGATGGCTCGCAAAAGCATTTTCGACGCGTTCTGGTCTGACGATCCGAGCAAGGCGCTGATGCATGGCCCGACCTTCATGGCGAACCCGCTCGGCTGCGCCGCGGCGAACGCTTCGCTTGACTTGTTCGAGCGCGAACCGCGGCTCGAACAGGTCGCAAATATCGCGGGCGCGCTGGTGCGCGGTCTCGAACCGTGCCGCGAAATCCCCGGCGTCAAGGACGTGCGCGTTCTCGGCGCCATTGGGGTCGTCGAACTCGATCGCATCGAGAATCTCAACGCCTTGCGGCAACGGTTTATCGCTGCGGGCGTTTTCGTCCGGCCGTTCGGCTCGGTGGTCTATCTCACACCGGCATTTACGATCGCCGAGGACGAGCTGACGACGCTGATGAGGGCCGTGGAATCTGTGCTGGGCGAGTGGCAACGCGGCAGCACGCTGATCAGTATCCGACCACGGTGCCGTGAAGATCGTATTCGTCGGCGCGTTCGATCTTGACCGTCGCAATCTCGCCAACGCGGAGCGGCCGGTGGCTGGCGACGAAGACCGTGCCATCGATCTGCGGTGCGTCACCTTTGGTGCGGCCCTTCGCGACAGTCGGACCGACTTCATCGATGATGACGCGCTCGCGGGCGCCAACTTTGCGCTTGAGCCGTCTGCGCGAAATCTCCTGCTGGCGCTGCATCAGACGGTTCCAGCGCTCATCCTTTTCGGTATCTGAGACAGGAGCGGCGAGATCGTTCGCCGTCGCGCCTGCGACCGGCTCATAGCGAAAGCACCCGACACGATCGAGTTGGGCTTCATCAAGCCAATCGAGCAAACGTGAAAAATCCGCTTCGGTTTCGCCGGAAAAGCCGACGATGAAGGTCGAGCGGATGGTCAAATTGGGGCACTCTGCGCGCCACCGCGCAATCCGCTCGAGCGTTTCCTCCTGCGCCGCCGGCCGCCGCATGCGTTTGAGGACGTCAGGGCTCGCGTGCTGAAACGGAATATCGAGGTAGGGAAGAATCTTACCGTCCGCCATCAGCGCGATGACGCCGTCGACGTGGGGATAAGGATAAACGTAGTGCAGCCGGACCCACACGCCGAGTTCGCCGAGTTCGCGCGCGAGATCGATAAACTTCGCGCGCACCTCACGGCCTTTCCATGAGCTCGCTGCGTATTTGAGATCGACACCGTACGCCGAAGTGTCCTGCGAAATGACGAGAAGCTCCTTGACGCCGGCTGCGACCAGCCGCTCGGCCTCGCGCAGCACGTCGGCAGCGGGACGCGAGACCAGATCGCCGCGCAGCTTTGGAATGATGCAGAAGGTGCAGCGGTTGTTGCAACCCTCTGAAATCTTTAAATAAGCATAGTGCCGCGGCGTGAGCTTGATGCCTTCTGGCGGGATCAGATCGGTGTAAGGATCATGCTGCGGCGGAACGGCCTGGTGCACGGCCGCCAGAACGCTTTCGTATTGCTGCGGACCGGTCACGGCCAGCACGCCGGGATGCGCGGATGTGATTTTCTCCGGTTCCGCGCCCATGCAGCCAGTAACAATGACTTTGCCGTTTTCAGCCATCGCCGTGCCGATGGCGGCGAGCGATTCTGCCTGCGCGCTATCGAGAAACCCGCAGGTGTTGACGATGGCGAGATCCGCGCCGGCATGGTTCTGCGAAAGCTCATAACCCTCCGCCCGCAACCGTGTAATGATGCGCTCGGAATCGACCAGTGCCTTCGGGCACCCGAGCGAGACAAAGGAAATGCGGGGCGCACGGTTCATCGCGTCATCCGATCAGGGCCCGGCGTTAGGCGACGCGACTTCAACCGTCAATCGCCGTTTTGACGCCGCACGCCGCCATCAAGAACGCAATTTGCGCTTCGCCCCAGATTTGCCACGAAAAAGCCGAACCGAGCCCCTGATTTCACCGGTAGGAAGCATCAGGACTCTCGCCTCGTTCGGGGGAAATTAAGGATTTCGCGGTCTTCTCGGATCGTGGTGACTCTTGGGGATTTGTTTCGCGGCACCCTTCTGAGGACACGAGCCGACGCGCCGGGCGCGGATCGTTCGGTTTTGTCTCTTTCTTCGAACGCCGAAGAGTGAAGGCGCAAGCGTATGGTAGGCACGAAGCATCT
Organism: uncultured Alphaproteobacteria bacterium; assembly: GCA_963759705.1. Lineage (GTDB taxonomy): Bacteria > Pseudomonadota > Alphaproteobacteria > Rhizobiales > Xanthobacteraceae > BOG-931. Next base: position 382,016 of record CAVXAK010000013.1, on the reverse strand, counting down.
CGCATCGATCCTGGTCGCGGCTTGCCTATCCGGCTGCGGCAGTTATGCGATGTTCGATTCGGCCTCGACGGCGTCTTTTGGCGGGTCCGGCAGGTCTCGCCGAGTGGACGAGGAGCGCCGACGCGACGCCCGAGCCGCCACCGCCCGAACCACCAGCCCCCGTCATCCAAGCGCCATCAACTGTTCCAGCCGCCAAACCGTCGTCGCCTGCCAGACGCAGCATCGAACGGGCCGAAATCATCAAACACGTCGCTGTTTGCCCGCGCGTCCGAAACAAAGGTCGAAACCAAGCCATTGGATTCGATCGCGTCCCTCGTCAGCGACACGCCGAACAAGCCCAGTGCGGCGGCCACGCCAGTCGAACCGCCGCCTGCCGCCATCGAAAAAGTGGTGATCGAGCCGCGCGGCCGCGCCTATTTATTTCGCGGCATTGCCGGCCTGATCTATTCACGCGGCATGGACAGGCTCGCCGACCGGATCAACCGGGCCGGCATCAAGGCGACCGTGGATACCTATTTGATCTGGCGCGTTATCGCCGATGAAGCCGTCCGCGAATACCGGCGTGATCCCGAACCGATCACCATCATCGGCCATTCAGCCGGCGGCGACTCTGCGATGGCATTCGCGGAAGTTCTCAATGCGGCCGATATCCCGGTCAGCCTGCTCGTCACGTACGATCCAACCCGCATCGCGGACAGCGTGCCGCCCAATGTCGAGCGCTACATCAATATCTTCCAGTCGCGCAGCATCATGGGCGGCGGCGATATCGTGCAGGGCCGCGGCTTCCACGGCAATTACGCCAGCTACAATCTCTCGCAACACAGCGAGATCGTTCACATCAATATCGAAAAGGCGGAGCGCCTCCACGAACAGCTGGTCACCAAGATCGCCGAACTGTCCGCGACGCCGGCGAACGGCGAAGGTGAAGGTGACGGTTCCCATCCGATTCAACGTTCCCGCCAGCGCACCAATAGAACTTTGGGACAGCGGCGTGGCGGTCTCGGCGCACGCCGGCGATACGCTGCAGACAATCGCTGCGAACTATCAAGTGCCAGTCTGGTCGCTCGACCAGATCAATCGGATGTCGATCCGCACGCCGCTCACGGAGGGTCAGCGCGTCATTATTCCGCGCCACCTGGTGCCGATGCCTTCGGCAACGACCAGCGCGGTCTCAAGTTACGCGCCGACGCGGTGACATAACCACTCGCGTAGCAACCGGCCACCAAACTCCGCTACACTGCCGCCAACGGCGGCGCGGCAGTCTCGCCGTAGCCAACAGAAAAAATCTTGTGCTTTGGGGAGGTTGGCATGAGCCGATTGGCGCTCGTCCTTTTCACCGCAGTTTTGGCGTGTTCATTTGGCGTCGGCGCACGTGCGGAAATCAAGACACAATGGGTGGATTATAAGGAAGGCGATACGCCGCTTCGCGGTTATCTCGCTTATGACGACAGCCTGAGCGGCAAACGGCCCGGCATCCTGCTGATCCACCGTTATGACGGCATGTCGGACCTGACGTTAAAGAACGCCGAGATGTTCGCGCGGCAGGGCTATGTGGTCTTTGCGGTCGACATCTACGGCCGTGATGTGCGTCCCAAGACCGTCCCCGAATTTCAGGCCCTGTCGGCCGTTTACAACAAAGACCGACCGCTGATGCGGGCGCGGGCTCAAGCGGGTTATGAGGTATTGCGCGGTAACCCATTGGTCGATCCGGAAAAAATCGCAGTTGTCGGCTATTGTTTCGGCGGGACTGTCGCGATCGAGTTCATCGAGACCGGCGCGCCGGTCGTGGGCACCGTGACGATCCACGGCTCGTTTCGCAATTTCACGCCGGGAGCGGCCAAGAACATCAGCGGTCGCGTGCTGATCCTTCACGGCGCGGAGGATCCGGTGGCACCGCTGACCGAGGTCGATCTGCTGGTCAACGAATTGCGCGCAGCCAAGGTCGGCTGGGAGTTGAATCTTTACAGCGGCACCGCGCATGGATTTTCGACACCCAAGAACGCCGCCGAGGAACGCGCCAATACCGAATCGCAGATCGCGACCGCGCGTTTCTTCAAACAGGTCTTTGGACTCTGAAAAGCACGTTTTGCGACGCCGCAGACGCGGCACCCGGTCAGATGTTGGTCCGGCAAAACCGCGTTCAGCAGTGAGGTGCGAAGCACCTGTCGCGTGGTGCGGCCCATGCCGGAGTCAACGCCATCCCCGCCAAGGCAATCGCAAGTGCTATTGTCACCGCTGATTGATCGAGTTCTGAGAATGACATCAGATGACGCTGCCTGATCCGCCATTGCTTTTGGTCACCGATCGCCGGCAAGCGCGACGGCCGCTTGCGGATATCGTAGCTGCCGCGATCGAAGGCGGCTGCCGTTGGGTGAGCTTGCGCGAGAAGGACTTACCAGACGACGAGCAGGTTCCCTTGGCGCGCACGCTGTCGGCCATCGCGCATTCCCGTGGCGTGCTGGTAACGGTGCACGGCGAGTTGGCACTGGGAACTCTTGCCGCCGTCGACGGGGTTCATCTTCCATCCGGGCAGTGATCCAAAGGCCGCCCGCGCACTTATCGGAGCGGGAAAGCTGCTCGGTGTCTCGATCCATACCGTCCCCGAAGCCGAAGCGATCGATCCATCTGCCGTCGATTACGCGCTCGCAGGACCGGCTTTCGAAACCGTGAGTAAACCCGGCTATGGCCCCGAAATAGGTCGCAAGGGCCTCGCCGAAATGGCTTGCGCCGCGCGCGTGCCGCTTCTCGCCATCGGCGGGATCAACACGGCCCGGATTGCCGAGGTCATTGCTGCTGGCTGCGCCGGCGTTGCGGTGATGGGGGGTGTCATGCGCGCCGCGAACCCGGCGCAGGAGGTGAGGGCGCTTCTCGCGACGCTCAGAGGCTCCCTTGCGCTGAGAGCATGATCCGCAAAGAGTCCTGCCCCAGCCTCCGAAAGCACTGCGCTCCGATTTAGCGCGCCCGATACGTACCAACGCCCTGATCCGGCGCCCAGACGCCGGCGGGCAGTCTTCCGGCTTGCCAGAACACATCGATCGGCATGCCGCCGCGCGGATGGAAATAGCCGCCAATTCGCAGCCATTTCGGTTTGAGCAAGGCGACCAGTCGTTTGCCAATCGCCACCGTGGATTCCTCGTGGAATGCGCCATGATTGCGGAAACTGTTGAGATAAAGTTTGAGCGACTTCGATTCCACGAGCCAGCCCCGCGGCACGTAGTCGATGACAAGAGTCGCAAAATCGGGTTGGCCGGTCACCGGACACATCAGTGTGAACTCGGGGAATGTGAACCGTGCGACGTAGTTCGTATCCGGATGCGGATTGCGCACACGGTCGAGCACCGCCTCGCCGGGCGAGGCGGGATTGGTAACGGGCCGGCCGAGTTGAAGCACTGTCTTCGCCATCCGCCCTGCATGCCTTGCTTTAACGGGGCATGACAAGGCCCTTGCCGATCCTGTAGAAGCCGCTCGGCGGCGCGTGATCCCGAAAAGTGGTACCGGCTTTCGGAAAGGATCATGCCTTCTACTAAATTCCATCCGGGAGCCATCATGACCGCTATCGTCGATATCATTGGCCGCGAAATTCTGGACAGCCGCGGCAATCCCACCGTTGAAGTCGATGTCGTTCTCGCCGATGGCTCGCGCGGCCGCGCCGGCGTGCCGTCCGGCGCTTCGACGGGCGCGCACGAGGCTGTAGAGTTGCGCGACGGTGGCGAGCGTTATTCCGGTAAAGGGGTGCGCAAGGCGGTCGATGCCGTCAACGGCGAAATCTTTGATGCGCTCAGCGGAATGGACGCCGAGGCGCAGATCAAGATCGACCACACGATGATTGCGCTCGACGGCACGCCGAACAAGGCTCGGCTCGGCGCCAACGCAATCCTCGGCGTTTCTCTCGCAGTCGCCAAAGCCGCCGCCATAGCAAACAGTTTGCCGCTCTATCGGTACGTCGGAGGCACTGCGGCGCGGCTCCTCCCGGTGCCGATGATGAATATTCTCAATGGCGGCGTTCACGCCGACAATCCCATCGACTTTCAGGAATTCATGATCGTACCGCTTGGCGCGGCGTCCTTTAGCGAAGCGTTGCGGGCCGGCGCGGAGATCTTCCATACGCTGCGCGCGGCACTCAAATCCGCCGGCCACAACACCAATGTAGGGGACGAGGGCGGCTTCGCGCCCAATCTGCCGACGGCCGAAGCTGCGCTGGATTTCATTCTGGGTGCCATCGAGAAGGCCGGCTATCGCGTCGGTCCAGATGTCATGATCGCGCTCGATCCGGCTTCGAGCGAATTCTTCAGCGATGGGGCATACCGTTACAAAGGCGAAGGCAAAGTCCGCTCGGTGGATCAACAGGCGGACTATCTCGCCGAACTGGTCAAGCGATATCCGATCATATCGATCGAAGACGGCATGGCCGAAGACGACTTCACCGGCTGGAAAACACTGACGCAAAAAATCGGCGCGCGCTGTCAGCTCGTCGGTGACGACGTTTTTGTGACGAATGTCGCGCGGCTGGCAGACGGAATCAAAAATGGTATCGGCAACTCGATTTTGATCAAGGTCAACCAGATCGGTACGTTGACGGAGACGCTCGCCGCGGTCGAGATGGCGCACAAAGCCGGCTATACCGCGGTAATGTCGCATCGCTCCGGCGAGACCGAAGACTCAACCATCGCCGATCTCGCCGTCGCCACCAATTGCGGTCAGATCAAGACCGGCTCGGTTGCGCGCGCCGATCGGACAGCCAAATACAATCAGCTTCTCCGCATCGAGGAGGAACTGGGCACGCAGGCGAGCTATGCAGGCCGTGCAGCCTTTAGGGTGATTACGTAGCTGTTACCGTTCCGTAACTTGTCCGGCTATGCGCACTGGCGCTATACATATGCTGCACTGCGGAGCATCTCGGGACCGCGGCGTTCACGGATTGCATGATGGATCAGACGCCTGAACTGAGGCCGGGGAGCCGCAGGCTTGCGGTCGAACGGTTACGCGATTTCGTGGTCACGTCGGTCGATGCTGCACGCGCCTTCGACGCGCCGTTCTACCATCTCGTGTTCGACCGCGTTTTTCCCGACGATGTTTACTCCGCTATGCTCGCGAATATGCCGGAAGCATCGGACTACCGGCCAATGCACGGGCGCAGCAAAGGGCATGATCTCGACGACGGGACGCACACGCGAGTCAAGATCGATCTATTTCCCGAATACATCCGTCATCTGACGCCGGAAAAGCGGGCAGTATGGGACATCGTCGGCCGAGCGCTGTGTTCGCGTGCAGTGAGAGACGCTTTCATACGCCGCCTGGCGCCGCCGCTCGCGGGGCGCTTTGGCGCCGGCTACGCCGATGTCGGTATGTATCCGATCCCGGTGCTGACGCGCGACATTCCCGGTTATCTGATCACCCCGCATACCGATACGCGGTGGAAGGGCATCACCGTGCAGCTTTACCTGCCGCGGGATCGCTCCACCACGCACATCGGCACGATCTTTCACGAGAAAGCTCGCCGACGGTTCCATGCCGAAGAAGAAGCAAATGACGTTCGCGCCCAACTCCGGCTACGCGTTTGCTGTGGGAACCGACACGTGGCATTCAGCCGATGCGGTCGGCCCTGAAGTGCGCACCCGCGACAGTATCCTGCTGACCTATTTCGTCGATGCCGGTGCGCTCCGCTTCCTGCGCAATCGCGGCAAGCGATTAGGCAACTTCGTCCTCAGCGAGGTTCGCAACCGCCTGCCGTAACGCGTTGCAACGCGCGTGAAACGGCGGCGACGCGGTTGGAACGGGCTTTTCATTAATGCGGTCTTAAGCCGAACCCTCCCATGCTACAGCATGGTCACCCGCAAACGTTTGCGCTCATTCCTGACCGCACTTGGCCTCTACGTCACGGCAGCGCTGCTCGTCGGCTATTTTGGCGTGAACGCATTCAGCGGCAATCGCGGTTTGAAGGCCAAGCAGGACATCGACCAGCAGATGGCCACGCTCTCCGCCGAGCTTGACCACCTCAAACTGGAACGCGCGCAGTGGGAACGTCGTGTCAGCCTGCTCAAGTCGAACCAACTCGATCCCGATATGCTTGACGAGCGCGCGCGCTCGCTGCTCGATTACGTCGGGCCGAATGACCTGATGCTCATGCTCGATCCGCGGCCGCACCCGGAGCGGGCGGTCCACCCTTGAACTTCGTCCCGCCGGTCCCAAAATTAATTTTTAATGGCAATGATTTGGGCGGCGGCATCAATCCCCGCAATTAAGAGGCCGACTTCCGCAACCGGATGATTTCGGCTATGGGATGAAAGCCCGCCCGCGATGTCTTGAGGACAATAAATGGCCGTCGCCCAGGAACTCCGCCCCGCCGTCGATTGGAGTGCGTCACACAGCCCAGTTCCGGAGTTCACCAAGGAAGCGGAATTCCAAGCGCTTCGCCAAATGCTGCTGATTCGCCGGTTCGAGGAAAAGGCCGGCCAGATGTACGGCATGGGTTTGATCGGCGGGTTCTGTCACCTCTACATCGGCCAGGAAGCCGTTGTCGTCGGCATGCAGATGGCTAAGGAAGACGGCGATCAGATGATTACCGGCTATCGCGACCATGGCCACATGCTCGCTTGCGGCATGGACCCCAAGGGCGTGATGGCGGAGCTCACCGGACGCCGCGGCGGCTATTCCAAAGGCAAGGGCGGCTCGATGCACATGTTCTCCCGCGAGAAGAATTTCTATGGCGGGCATGGCATCGTCGGCGCGCAGGTCCCCCTCGGCACGGGCCTCGCCTTCGCCAACAAGTATCGCGGCGACAATCGCGTCTGTCTGACCTATTTCGGCGACGGCGCGGCCAATCAGGGCCAAGTCTACGAAAGCTTCAACATGGCGGAGCTGTGGAAGCTCCCCGTGGTCTACATCATCGAGAATAACCGCTACGCCATGGGAACTGCGGTTTTGCGCTCCTCGGCGCAGACCGATTTTTCCAAGCGTGGCCTGTCGTTCAACATCCCGGGCACGCAGGTCGACGGCATGGACGTACGCGCAGTCAAGGCGGCGGGCGAGGAGGCCATCGCCTGGTGCCGCGCCGGCAAGGGCCCGACCATTCTCGAAATGATGACCTACCGCTATCGCGGCCACTCGATGTCGGACCCGGCAAAATACAGGACCAAGGAAGAAGTCGATAAGGTCCGCACCGAGCAGGATCCGATCGAGCAAGTGCGCCAGCGACTGCTTGGCAAAAAATGGGCGAGCGAAGACGAGCTCAAGAAGATCGACGCCGCGGTCCGCGCCGTCGTCAATGAAGCGTCTGAATTTGCCACTCACGACCCCGAGCCTGATCCCGCCGAACTCTACACCGACGTCTATCGATGAGAATGCATTGTGCTGGCGTGGCCGTCCCGGCGCCGTGAGCATCGATCAGTAAAGCCATTGAGCGACCTATGCCGACCGAAGTTCTGATGCCCGCACTCTCGCCAACGATGGAGAAGGGCAATCTCTCCAAGTGGCTCAAGAAGGAAGGCGATACGGTCAAATCCGGCGACGTGATCGCCGAGATCGAGACCGACAAGGCGACCATGGAAGTGGAAGCCGTCGACGAAGGGACGCTCGGCAAGATTCTGGTGCCGGAAGGCACCAACGATGTGGCCGTCAATACGCCGATCGCCATGATTCTCGGCGAAGGCGAAGACAAGGCCGCCCTCAAGGACGGCAAGCCTGCTCCGGCCGTGGCGGCGCCGGCGCTGCAGCCAAAGGCGCCGGAGCCCGCGCCACCTGCGCAGCCAAAAACCGCAACGCAAGAGGCGCCGGCACGCGTGGCCGAGCCTGAGCCTGACGTGCCGCAAGGCACCGAAATGGTCACGATGACCATGCGCGAAGCGCTGCGCGACGCCATGGCGGAAGAAATGCGCCGCGATCCTGACGTGTTCGTCCTGGGCGAAGAGGTCGCCGAATACCAAGGGGCCTACAAGGTGACCCAGGGATTGCTGCAGGAATTCGGCGCACAACGCGTTATCGATACGCCGATCACCGAGCAAGGTTTTGCCGGTCTTGGAGTCGGCACCGCGCTGGCAGGGCTAAAGCCGGTGGTCGAGTTTATGACGTTCAATTTCGCCATGCAGGCGATCGACCAGATCATCAACTCGGCGGCAAAGACCCCCTACATGTCGGGCGGACAGGTGCAGGTCTCGATCGTGTTTCGTGGGCCGAATGGACCCGCAGCACGCGTTGGCGCGCAGCACAGCCAGGATTACTCTTCCTGGTATTCGCACGTTCCCGGCCTGAAGGTCATCGCGCCGTCGACAGCCGCCGACGCCAAGGGACTTCTCAAGGCTGCGATCCGCGATCCCAATCCGGTGATTTTCCTCGAGAACGAAATTCTCTACGGCCATTCGTCGCCGGTACCGAAGCTTGACGATTACGTGCTGCCGATCGGGCGCGCGCGCGTGGTGCGCAGCGGCACTGACGTGACGATCGTCTCTTGGTCGATCGGGATGACCTACGCGCTCAAGGCCGCGGAGGAGTTGGCCAAGGACAACATCAACGCCGAAGTGATCGATCTGCGCACGCTCAAGCCGATGGATAGCGCGACCATCGCGCAGTCGGTGAAGAAGACCGGCCGTCTCGTCACCGTCGAGGAAGGCTGGAAGCAATCCGGCGTCGGCGCCGAGATCGCCGCCCGCATGATGGAAGAGGCCTTCGACTATCTCGATGCGCCGGTCGCTCGCGTCTGCGGCAAGGATGTGCCGATGCCTTATGCCGCCAATCTGGAAAAGCTCGCGCTGCCGTCGGTCGCCGAAGTCGTCGAGGCGGCGAAAGCCGTCTGCTATCGCTGAAGTTCTTTACGCCACTCGAGTCGGTCGCCCCATGCCCATCAACATCCTCATGCCGGCTTTGTCGCCCACGATGGAGAAGGGCAACCTTGCCAAATGGCTCAAGAAGGAAGGCGAAGCGGTCAAGACCGGCGATGTGATCGCCGAGATCGAGACCGATAAGGCGACGATGGAATACGAAGCCGTCGATGACGGCGTCATCGCCAAGATCGTGGTGCCGGAAGGCACCCACGACGTGCCGGTCAATCAGCTCATCGCCGTGCTGGCGCAGGAAGGCGAAGACCCGAAGGCGGCAGCGGCCGCAGCCGGGAAGGGCGCCGCCCAGCCGCCAAGCGCGCCGGCCCCGGCATCGGAACCTCCTGCCAAACAGGCCGCGGCCGTGCCAGCCGCCGCTCCGACGGCAGCGAAAACGCCCGCGCCGACTCCGGCGCCCCAGCAAGTTGGGACTGGCGGGACGGCACTCTATAGCCAACGGCCACGGTGCTGGCACCGCTCGCATTTTCTCATCGCCGCTGGCGCGTCGCCTCGCCAAGGACGCCGGCATTGAGCTTGGCCGCATTCAAGGAACCGGCCCCCATGGCCGGGTCGTCGCCCGCGACGTCGAGGCAGCAAAATCAGGCCAGGGTTTCCGTGCACCAGGCGCAGCCGTGGCGGCGCCAGGATCGGCACCGTCCCCGGCAGTCGCGCCTTCGATGTCGGATCAGCAGATCCGCTCGCTCTATGAGGACGGCAGTTACGACTTCATCCCGCACGACGGCATGCGCCGCACCATCGCGCAGCGGCTCACCGCTTCGACGCAGACAATTCCGCATTTTTACCTGACGATCGACTGCGACATCGGCAAGCTTCTCGATGCGCGCGAGGAAATCAACGCGAGCGCCCCGAAGGATAAGGACGGCAAGCCGACCTACAAGCTTTCGGTCAACGATTTCGTCATTAAGGCTCTGGCACTCGCGTTGCAGCGCGTCCCCGACGCCAATGTGAGCTGGACCGAAGCGGGGATGCTCAAGCACAAGCATTCCGACGTCGGCGTCGCGGTCGCTTTACCGGGGGGACTGATCACCCCGATCATCCGCAGCGCGGAAACCAAATCGCTGTCGGCGATTTCGAACGAGATGAAGGATTTGGCGGCGCGCGCGCGGGCGAGAAAGCTCAAGCCGCATGAATATCAAGGCGGCACCACCTCCGTTTCGAACCTCGGCATGTTCGGCATCAAGGATTTCACCGCGGTGATTAATCCGCCGCAATCGACCATCCTTGCGGTCGGCACCGGCGAAGAGCGCGCCGTCGTGCGCAACGGCAAGGTCGAAGCTGCGCAGATCATGAGCGTGACGATGTCGTGCGACCACCGCGCCGTCGACGGGGCGCTCGGCGCCGTGCTAATCGGCGCCTTCAAGGTGCTGATCGAGAACCCGGTCATGATGCTGGTGTAGGCATTTTTCTTGCTTTGCTGTTCACATCGCGATGACGCGGTCCGTGAAAAATTGATCAGCCGATGCAGTCCCGATGGATGACCTGATCAAAGGCTATCGCCGGTTTCGCGCCGGCACTTGGCGCGCCGAACGCGGCCGGTTCGAGGAACTGAGCCGGCTCGGGCAACACCCGCGGGCCTTGGTCATCGCCTGCTCGGACAGCCGCACCGATCCGCAGATGGTGTTCAACGCGGCGCCGGGTGAGCTTTTCGTGATCCGTAACGTCGCCAATCTCGCGCCGCCCTACGGCCCCGACGACCAGCCGCATGGCGTGAGCTCGGCGATCGAGTTCGCCGTGCGGGCGCTCCGCGTGCGCCAAATCGTGGTGATGGGCCATGCCATGTGCGGCGGCATCAAAGCCCTTTTGGAGGGAACTCCGGCAGAGGTTACCGATTTCGTCGGGCAATGGGTGCGCATCGCCGAACCGGCGCGGCGTCGCGCGATGCAGGCGCCGCCCGAGCAACGCCAGGACGTCTGCGAGCACGAGTCGGTTCGCTTGTCGCTCGACAACCTGATGACTTTTCCCTGGATCAAGTCTGCGGTCGCGGCCGGCGAGCTGAGGCTGCACGGCTGCTACTTTGGCATCCGTTCCGGCATTCTCGAACGGCTCGGCGAGGACGGCGTATTCCGGCCGATCACCGACGCCGAGCAGCCCTAATCTCCTAAACTGCGGCGCCTGAAATTAGGCCCTTGCACCAGCGCTTCCGATAAGGCTCTAACGTCGCTCGGCACCCTTCTTTACATGGAGGGTGATCGGGACCCCGTGAGGTTTGGAATGGCTGATACCGCCTTCGACGTCATCATCATCGGCTCGGGACCGGGCGGCTATGTCTGCGCGATCCGCGCCGCTCAACTCGGCTTCAAGACCGCCATTGTCGAGCGCGACTATTTGGGCGGCATCTGCCTGAACTGGGGCTGCATCCCGACCAAGGCCCTCCTGCGCTCGGCGGAGATTTTCCACTACCTGCAGCACGCCAACGACTACGGGCTCTCCGCCGGCAATGTGACGTACGATCCGAGCGCCGTGGTCAAGCGCTCGCGCGCCGTGTCGAAGCGGCTCAACGATGGCGTCGGTTTCCTCATGAAGAAGAACAAGGTCACCGTGATCTGGGGTGAAGCCTCAATCGACGCGCCCGGCAAGATCACGGTGAAGGCCGGAAAGAGCGAAGCGCCGAAGGGGACACTCGGTCCCGGCGCGTATCAGGCCAAGCACATCATTCTTGCGACCGGGGCGCGTCCGCGCGTTCTGCCCGGTCTTGAGCCGGACAAGAAGCTCGTCTGGACCTACTTCGAAGCCATGGTGCCGGAGCGCATGCCGAAGTCGCTCCTCGTCATCGGCTCGGGCGCAATCGGCATTGAGTTCGCGTCGTTCTACCGCACGCTCGGCGCCGACGTGACCGTGGTCGAAGTGTTGCCCCAAATCCTGCCGGTCGAGGACGCCGAGATCGCCGCGTTCGCGCGCAAGAGTTTTGAGAAGCAGGGCATCAAGATTTTCACCGGCGCCAAGGTGCAAAAACTCGATAAGAAAGCGGACAGCGTCACCGCCACCATCGACGACGGCAAAGGCGGTACGCAGACGCTGACGGTCGAACGCGTCATCGCAGCGGTCGGCGTCGTCGGCAATATCGAAAATCTGGGCCTGGAGAAGCTTGGCGTGAAGACGGAACGCGGAGCGATCGTGGTCGATGGCGTCGGCAAGACCAACGTGCCTGGCATCTATGCTATCGGCGATGTCGCCGGTCCGCCGCTTCTCGCGCACAAGGCCGAACACGAGGGCGTCATCTGTGTCGAGGCCATCAAGGGCCTTCATCCGCACCCGATCGACAAGAGCCTCATTCCCGGCTGTACCTATTGCACGCCGCAAATCGCCTCGGTCGGCCTGACCGAGCAGGCGGCCAAGGACAAGAAGATCGACATCCGTGTCGGGCGTTTTCCTTTTGTCGGCAACGGCAAAGCGATCGCGCTCGGCGAGGATCAAGGCCTCGTCAAGGTGATCTTCGACAAAAAGACGGGCCAGCTTCTCGGCGCCCACATGGTCGGCGCCGAAGTCACCGAACTCATTCAGGGCTACGTCGTGGCGATGAATCTCGAAACCACGGAAGAAGAGCTGATGCACACCGTGTTCCCGCATCCGACGCTGTCGGAGATGATGAAGGAAGCGGTGCTCGATGCCTACGGGCGCGTCCTGAATATGTGACGGCGACCCTTATCCGACCAATCCCGTCATCGGCTTCACGGCCGCGCTGCCTGGAAAAACATTGTCCGCCAGCGCGCGATCGTCGGCGCGCAAATGATCCTTCAACAGTCCCTTGAGGACTGCGCGCAGATCGGTGGTCGGCTTAAGGTCGCGGTTCTCGTAGAGGTCGGCGGGCTTGAGGCCCGGCCAATCCGCGATCGACGCGGCCGCCCTTGAGAGCCCCGCCGACAAGAAGCGCCACCGTCGCCGTGCCGTGATCTGTGCCGTCGGTGCCGTTGATGTGGGCCGTGCGGCCAAACTCAGTGACGAGCGCCACGACGGTGTCGCCCCACGCCGGCCCCATATTGGTCTGGACCGCGGCGAGCGCTGCGTCGAGCGCGCCAAGCAATTGCGACAATCGGCCGTTGGCGATGCCTTCGTTGAAATGGGTGTCCCAGCCGTCGAGCGCCAGCGCGCCGACGCGCGGACCCTCGGGCTGCGCAAGAAACTTCGCCGCGGTTCCTGCGGCCTCGGCAAAATAAGCGCGCACTTGCGCCGGGCCGACGCCGCCTGGCTTTTGCGCCATATCACTGTCACGCTCGATGGCGGTCAGTTTGGAATTGTCTTCGAGCACGCTGGCGAGCTTCACGTCGGTGTGGCGGTAAAGATCGAGCAAGCGCTGCACAGTGTCGGGGCTTGCCGGCATGATCCGCTGCGGCGACCATGACAGGACCGGCGCCGGTCCACGCACAACGAGCGGCGTCACCGGACCGACCGCAAACACCTTGCTGCCTTTTGGATCGACGCGGCCACCGGGGGCCAGACCGGCGAGCGCCCGATTGAGCCAGCCGCTGTCGCTCACGGCCGGCTTCGGCAGGCCGCTTTCCAGCAGGTCCTGGCCGTCGAAATGGGAACGTTCGCGATAGGGCGTGGCGCAGGCGTGAACGACGATCGCCTCGTTGGCCTGGAACATGCGATGCAGATTGGGCATCGCCGCGTTGAGCGCGAAGAAGCTGTCAAGCTTCAGCGGCGGCGCTTTGCCTTCGAACGTGAGCGCATTATCGCCTCGGAGCGCAATCCAGTCCGGATCACCGACGGGGGCGACCGCGGCAAGGCCGTCGAGGGCGCCGCGCAGAATGATCGCAAGAAAGCGCGGATCGCGCCCTTCCGCATGGGCGAGTTTCGGCAGGTATGCCCAAGCGAACAACGTCCCGGAGGCCGTGAGGAGTTCCCGGCGCGAGGGCGCATGGAGCAGGTTCATCGTCATCTCCGCAGGAATTCCGGCGCCATCACGAGCAGCGCCAAAGCTTGGGGACGGCTTTCCGCACGAGCAATGGTTTCGCGTGTCTCGGGCGAAGCAAGCGGGCCCAGCGCATCGTCGATCAAAGCGCGCGGGTCTTTGTTGTTTGCCGCGACTTGACCGGCGAAGCCGTTGGCGATGTCCAGCCGGTGCGGGACGCCGTCAACCCACGCGGCCTCCGTATCGGGATATCCGTTCGGCGCCGGCGGCCGCCATAGTGCTTGCCCGAGTTGAGCCTGGGAGCCAATGAAGCGCCCAATAGGCATGTTCGGCGGCACGCCAATCAGGCGCAGCATGCCGACGATCCATTCCGCGGGCGGCTTGAGCTTGATGCGCTGCGGTGTCCATGCCTCCTCGGCGCCGACCAGCGCCATGGCGACTTGCTTGAGGTCGCCATCGCTATCCTTGAACGTGTTTTCGAGTTTCGTGACGAGGGAGGGCGGCGGCTCGTCGGCCACAAAATGCCGCGCCAGCTTAAGCGCGATATGCTGCGCCGTCGCCGGATGCCGTGCGAGGTCGGCAAGCACGGCGCGGCCCTGTTCGACGCCGCTTTCGGCGTAACGCTCTGCCGAGGACGATCTGCGCGCCCGGCTCATGCAGACGCTCTACGAAAACGAATTCGCCGCCGTGGATCGGCTCACCCAATCCGATCCAGGTCCAGCCGGTAAGCACGTTGGCGAAACTGGTGACGTCCTTCTGTGAATAGCCGCTGCGGACACCGAGCGTGTGCAGTTCGAGAATCTCGCGGGCGAGGTTTTCGTTGAGCCCCTTGTCGCGATTGATGCCGGCGGTCGAGTCCGGTCCCATCGATTGAACATTGTCGAGATAAAACAGCATGGCCGGATGGCTCTCGACCGCGGTCAGCATGTCAGCGAAGCGGCCAAGAACGTGCGGACGGATCGCTTCCCGTTCGTAGGCGCCGGCCATGGAAATGATTTTGTCGGCCGATATGCAAAAGTGGTTCGACCAGAACCACACCAGCCGTTCGACGAGCCCGACGTTGGCACCGAGGGCGGCTTCGAAACGCGCTTTGGCTTCGTTCTGAAAGAGCTGTGCCGGCAGGGGAGGCAGTGGATTTTGGACGGGTCTTTGGGCCGGCGGGGCTGTGATCGACGGGACTGCACCGGCCGTATCTGAAATGCCCATTGGGACGCTATTGGCTTCCGCCTCTTTCTTGGCGCGCAGCTCAAGCTTTTGCTTCGCCGCCTGCTCGGCGCGGAATTCGAAGACAGCTCGCGCCGCCTCGCCGCTTGACGGCAGGTTCGCCGCCGCCAAGCGTCCGGCCTGCGGACGCTCGAGGTCGGCGAGCACCGCACCGCGAGGATCATCGGCAATGGCCGATATTTGATCGCGCACCGGTCCGAAGCCGAACCGATGCAGCGCCAACGCCGCTTCCGCTTTCCGATCGATCGCCATGACAGGCCTCCGCGCGGCCGGAATTCCCGGGCGTCGAGAGTCGCACCTATTCTATCTGGCTTCCGTTCCAATTATAGCCAGCAACCGCAGCTATTCGTAACGAAAGATGAACGAAACGGCGCCTTGCGAACCGGCGTGCTGCCTCGTAAGTAACAACTGATAATTTTGGAGCTTTCATGGCCGTCGTGATCGACACCACGCGTGCCGCGACTGGTCTGCCCCGCCATCCCGAAAAGGCGCATCGGCCGGACCAGCCGACCCTGCGCAAGCCCGACTGGATCCGTGTCAAGGCCCCGGTTTCGCCGGGCTATGTCGAGACGCAGCGGATCGTGCGCGACAATGGTTTGCACACGGTATGCGAGGAGGCCGGCTGTCCCAATATCGGCGAGTGCTGGGACAAGAAACACGCGACATTCATGATCATGGGCGACACCTGTACGCGGGCGTGCGCCTTCTGCAACGTCAAGACCGGACTTCCCAGTCCGCTCGATCCGGCCGAACCGGTGCGCGTCGCCGACGCCACAGCGAAGCTTGGCCTCGCACACATCGTGATCACCTCGGTTGACCGCGACGATCTTGACGACGGCGGGGCGGCGCATTTCGCGGCGGTTATCCATGCCATCCGCGCGCGTTGCCCGAAGACCACGATCGAGGTGCTGACGCCGGATTTCCTGCGCAAGCCTGGCGCTGTCGAGACGGTGGTCGCGGCACGGCCCGACGTGTTCAACCATAATCTTGAGACGGTGCCGTCGAACTATCTTACGGTACGTCCGGGCGCGCGCTACTTCGCCTCCATTCGCCTGCTGCAGAGCGCGAAGGAGATCGATCCGCAAATCTTCACCAAGTCGGGAATCATGGTGGGTCTCGGCGAAGAGCGTAACGAAGTGTTGCAGGTGATGGACGACCTGCGGGCGGCCGATGTTGATTTCCTCACCATCGGCCAATACCTGCAGCCGTCGCGCAAGCACCATCCCGTCATGCGCTTTATACCGCCCGAGGAATTCAAAACTCTGGCGACTATCGCGTACGCCAAGGGATTTCTGATGGTGTCGGCATCGCCGCTCACGCGCTCGTCGCATCATGCGGGCGAAGATTTCGCTCAATTGAAGGCCCAACGGGCGGCCCGCTGATCCATGCCGCAATTCTCCACCAAACGGCGGGTGCAACACTCCGCAGCCGACATGTTCGAGCTCGTTGCCGACGTCGAGCGGTATCCTGAATTCGTGCCGCTATGCCGATCGCTGAAGGTGCGCAAGCGCACTTCCGGCAGCGACGGGAAGGAGGTCATCGTCGCCGACATGACGATCGCCTATAAGATCATTCGCGAGACCTTCACGAGCCGAGTCACGCTGGACCGGACGAATCTCGAGATATTAGTGGAATATCTCGAAGGTCCGTTTCAGCGGATGAACAACCGCTGGAATTTTCGACCCGCGGGCGACCGCGCCTGCGACGTCGAGTTTTTCATCGTCTATGAATTTCGCAGCCGTACTCTTGGGCTACTGATGGGCGCCGCGTTCGACGCCGCTTTTCGCCGGTTTGCCGCAGCCTTCGAGCGCCGTGCCGATCAGGTCTACGGCGTGCAACCGGCGTAAGGCGCAGATTTGGCGCCTTCGCCTTGCAAACAGCCGCAGATTTTCATCGACGTCTTTCACGACGAAGTTTGTTGATCACCAGACCCGCTGTTCCAAGGCCTGAGCGAACACAACACCCGCGGATTTGAATTCCTGAAAGAGCATCTCGATTTCGCCGCGCGTGCGGTTCAGCCCGGCCCGTCCTGCGCCAGGATTCTTCAACAGCTTGAGCGCTTCGGCGACCGACTTCAAGCGCACCCGTCGTCTTCCGATCTTGCCAAAAAGCCGACGGCGCTCGATCCGGCGCCCGTCGCGGCGCGCCGCGGCGAAGTGAACGAGACCGACCGGCTTCGCTTTCGAGCCGCCGCCCGGTCCTGCAATGCCGGTGATCGCCACTGCGAGATCCGCGTGGGAATGCTTGAGCGCGCCCACGGCCATGGCGATAGCGGTCTCGGCGCTCACCGCGCCATGGCGTTTGAGCGTCGCGGCAGGCACGCCGAGCATCGCTTCCTTCGCGGCGTTGGAATAGGTGACGAAGCCGCGATCGACGACGTCCGATGAGCCGGCGATTTCGGTCAAAGCACCGGCGACCAGCCCGCCAGTGCAGGATTCCGCCGTGGCAATCCGCAAACCACGAGCGCGGCAAAGCGCGAGCAATGCCTTCGCGGCGTGTCGAAGCTCCGTGTCAATCACGCCGCGCTCCACGGCAGACGAACCGTCGCTGTCGCCATGGCGACAATGCCTTCGCTGCGTCCGGTGAAACCGAGCTTCTCGCTTGTCGTTGCCTTCACGGCGACGCGAGCGGGAGAAATGCCGGCAATCGCGGCAATGCGCTCGCGCATGGCGTCGCGATGCGGCGAGACGCGCGGAGCCTCGCACACGACGGTCACGTCGAGATGGGCGATCATGCCGCGACGCGCGCGCACCCGCTCGCAGGCAAAAGCGAGAAATCGGTCCGATGACGCGCCGCGCCACTGCGGATCGCTCGGCGGAAAATGCTGGCCGATGTCGCCTTCGGCCAGCGCGCCAAGGATGGCATCGACCAGTGCGTGCAGAGCCACGTCGGCGTCAGAATGTCCGGTCACGCCGCACGTATGCGGGATGCGCACGCCGGCGAGCATGACGTGATCGCCCTCGGCGAAAGCATGGACGTCGAAGCCGTTTCCGGTGCGGATGTCGGCAAGCGTTGCGGCGAGCGCAGCCTCGGCGCGGAGGAAATCGTCGTTGGTTGTCAGCTTCACGTTGCCAGCCTCGCCTTCAAAGAGGTTGACGCGATGTCCGGCCCATTCGGCGAGCGCCGCATCGTCGGAAAAATCCTCAAGCCCAGCCGCCGCTGCACGCCGATGCGCCTCGATAATGAGATCGAAGTGAAAGGACTGCGGCGTTTGTACCGTGCGAAGCCGGCTACGATCGAGGGTTTCGACGACCATCCCCTCGGAGTCGATCTTCTTCACCGTGTCGGTGATGGCGATTGCCGGCACCGCGGCGCCATATTCCTCGCCGGCGTCGATCGCACGGTCGATGAGGCGGTCGCCCAGGAAGGGGCGGGCCGCATCGTGGATCAGGACGATGCCGGGCGCCTGCGCCGCCACTGCCTCGAGCCCGGCGCGCACCGACGCCTGCCGCGTCGCGCCGCCGAAGACGGGAGGCGGAAGCTCCAGCCCAGTCGTCGCCGCTCGAAACATGTCGGCGTCGTCGGGATGGATGACCGGCTGCACGGTGCTAATCTGGCGGTGAGCGAGAAGCGCCGCCAGCGTCGAACGGACGACAGACTCCCCCGCAAGCTCCCGATATTGCTTTGGGATGTCGCCGCCAGCCCGCAGGCCGCGCCCAGCTGCGACCACGATGGCTGCTACCCTCGCTGTCATAAACTTGTCTCGTATTGCGGTGCCGTGCCAAGGCTTTAGCGCGTCAGGGGCATACCGCAAACCGAATTTCCCAATCGCCTGCCTAACCTTCCAGACCGGTCTGCTGAAAAATTAGGAATATTGCAGTGCAACACTTGCGCAACAGACGATTTTGTCTAAACTCTATGCAGACAACCTAGTCGCCCATTTAGTGTGCAGATGCAAAATCGTCTACCGGGAATGACCGCAAAGTGCCCACAGGGCCAACCGCTCCGCATTGGATCAGTTGTGCTGTCGAATCCAGTCTTTTTAGCGCCGATGTCCGGCGTCACGGATGCACCCTTCCGACGTCAGGTCATTGCGCAGGGCGCAGTTCTTGTCATCTCGGAAATGACTGCATGTGCGGCACTCGCCGAAGGAGAGCGTAACGCCCGACGCCGCGCAAAGCATCACGGCTCGGAACCGCATGCGGTGCAGCTTGCCGGGTGCGAGGCGTATTGGATGGGAGAAGGTGCGAGAATTGCGGAGAGCCTTGGCGCCGCAATCATCGACGTCAACATGGGCTGCCCGGCCAAGCACGTCACCAACGGCGCATCGGGCTCTGCCCTGATGCGCGATCTCGATCACGCGCTCACATTGATCGAGGCGGTAATTCAGGCGGTCAGCGTGCCGGTAACGCTGAAAATGCGGCTCGGCTGGGACGAACGTTCACTGAACGCGCCGGAGCTTGCCCGGCGTGCCGAACAGGCTGGTGTGGCGCTCGTTACGGTGCACGGCCGCACGCGCTGCCAGTTCTATAAAGGACGCGCTGATTGGGCGGCGGTGCGACAGGTCAAACAGGCAGTCTCGATCCCCGTTGTGGTCAACGGCGACATCGGAGACTTCGCCGACGCTGACGACGCACTTGCGGCGTCCGGCGCCGATGCGGTGATGGTCGGCCGCGGCGCCCAGGGCAGACCTTGGTTTCCTGGACAACTCGCCCGTTATCTCGCAACCGGCCAACGGGAGGCACCACCCCCGCTGAGCGAACAGCTCGCGCTTGTCAGCGCGCTCTACGGCGAAATGATTGCTCATTACGGCATCGACATCGGTTTGCGCCACGCCCGAAAGCACTTGGGGTGGGCGCTTGATGCCGCCGCTGCGACAACGGGCACACCTGCCACATTTACTCAAGGCGCATCGCAGCAGCGTGCTCACCGCGACCGATCCCGCGATCGTTCTAAGCCGCCTGGCGCAGGCCTTCGATGTCTTCAGCACGCCGGGCAAGGCGTGGAGGGATGCCGCGTGAGCGCGATGGAACCGCTGATGACGGCATCGAGCGCCGATGCGGTGCTCAACGCGCTGCCGCACCCGGTCATCGTCGTGTCGGCGGACGGCAAGGTGACCGATGCCAACGTCGCCGCGGAGGCTTTCTTCGAAGTCTCGCTGTCGCTGTTGCGACGCCATCTGCTGCGCGATCTCGTGCCGTTCGGTAGTCCGTTGCTGACACTGATCGAGCAGGTGCGCGCGCGGAGCGCTGCGGTCAACGAATACAAGGTCGACCTTGGCACGCCGCGTAACCCGGGCGACCGGCTGGTTGACCTTTACGTTGCGCCGTTGCCGGAACAGCCGGACCACGTCGTGGTAATGCTGCAAGAGCGCACCATCGCCGACAAGATGGATCGCCAGCTCACACACCGTGGCGCCGCGCGCTCGGTGATCGCACTCGCCGCCATGCTCGCGCACGAGATCAAAAATCCGCTGTCGGGCATCCGTGGCGCTGCGCAATTGCTGGAGCAATCGGTCGAAGATGACGACCGCACGCTGACGCGGCTGATTTGCGACGAAGCCGACCGCATCGTGAAACTCGTCGACCGCATGGAGGTGTTTGCCGACGAGCGGCCGGTTGAGCGCGAGCCGATCAACATTCACGTTGTTCTCGACCACGTGAAGCGGCTGGCGCAATCAGGCGTCGCCCGGCACATCAAGTTCGTCGAGGACTACGACCCCTCATTGCCGCCGGTGTTGGCAAACCGCGATCAGCTTGTGCAGGTGTTTCTCAACCTGGTGAAGAACGCAGCCGAATCAATCGGAGAAAATACCAGCGGCGGCGAGATCGCGCTGACTACCGCATTTCGGCCGGGCGTGCGCCTGTCGCTTCCCGGCGCGAAGGCGCGCATCTCGCTGCCGCTCGAATTTTGCGTCAAGGACAATGGCCCTGGCGTACCCGATGAATTGATGCCGCATCTGTTCGATCCGTTCGTTACGACCAAGCCGACCGGATCGGGTCTCGGCCTCGCGCTCGTTGCCAAGATCGTTGGCGATCACGGCGGCATTATCGAATGCGAGTCGCAGCCGCGACGAACCATTTTTCGAGTGCTCATGCCCATGTACACGGGCGAGGGCGGCGAGCCGGAAAGCGCCCTTCAGCCACGAGGGGATCATTGATGCCCGCGGGAAGTATCCTTGTTGCCGATGACGACGCAGCGATCCGGACGGTGCTCAATCAGGCGCTGTCGCGTGCCGGTTACGAGGTCCGCTCGACCGGTAACGCCGCAACGCTGTGGCGCTGGATCAGCCAGGGTGACGGCGATCTGATCATCACCGACGTGCTACTGCCCGATGAAAGCGCCTTCGATTTGCTGCCGCGTATCAAGAAGGCGCGGCCGGATTTGCCGGTCCTCGTCATGAGCGCGCAGAACACGTTCATGACGGCGATCCGCGCGTCCGAGCGCGGCGCCTATGAATACCTGCCCAAACCCTTCGACCTCAAGGAGTTGATCTCGATCGTCGGCCGCGCGCTGTCCGAGCCGAAAGAGCGGATCCGTCAGCCGGCGAAAGTCGAGGATTTTGAATCCATTCCTCTCGTCGGCCGATCGCCGGCGATGCAGGAAATCTACCGCGTGCTGGCGCGACTGATGCAGACGGATCTCACCGTCATGATCAGCGGCAAGTCCGGCACCGGCAAGGAATTGGTAGCGCGCGCGCTCCACGACTACGGCAAGCGCCGCACCGGCCCGTTTGTCGCGATCAACATGGCGGCGATCCCGCGCGACCTCATCGAGTCCGAACTGTTCGGCCACGAGAAGGGTGCCTTCACGGGCGCCAATAGCCGCAGCGCCGGGCGCTTCGAACAGGCCGAGGGCGGCACACTGTTTCTCGACGAAATCGGCGACATGCCGATGGAGGCTCAGACCCGGCTGTTACGCGTGTTACAACAGGGCGAATACACCACTGTCGGCGGCCGCACGCCGATCAAGACCGACGTTCGCATCATTGCGGCGACCAACAAGGACCTTCGCCAGCTTATCCAGCAGGGCCTGTTCCGCGAGGACCTCTTCTTCCGCCTGAACGTCGTGCCATTGCGATTGCCGCCTTTGCGCGAGCGTACCGAAGATATCCCGGATTTGATCCGGCACTTTTTTGCCCAGGTCGCGCGCGAAGGACTGCCGCCCAAGCAGATCGACCAAGCCGCGCTTGACCGCATGAAGCGCCATCGCTGGCCGGGCAACGTGCGTGAACTCGAAAATATGGCCCGGCGCCTTGCCGCGCTTTATCCGCAGGAGACAATCACCGCAGCGGTGGTCGACGCCGAGCTATCGCAGCCGGCACTCGTGACCGGAGGCGAGCCCAGCCGGAGCGATGACAATCTCTCGATCGCCGTCGAGCGCTATCTCGCGCACTATTTCTCCGGCTTTGACGAGGGCTTGCCGCCGCCCGGTCTCTACCATCGCATCCTGCGCGAGGTCGAAGGCCCGCTGCTTTCTGCGGCGCTTACGGCGACCCGTGGCAATCAAATTCGTGCCGCGGATCTCCTCGGCGTCAACCGCAACACGCTGCGTAAAAAAATCCGCGACCTGGAAATCCAGGTTTATCGCACCAGCGGTTGATCTTACCCCGAACCCCTCGGCCCTTTCGCGACGATGCTGTAGCGTGATCGAAAATCACGCCAAGGAATTGTCGCAATCGGGCAACATTGTTGTATAAAGGCAACTAAGGCGAGGGGCCGGGTTCACTCTACACGCGTCTTTACCGCCACAGTCCCTTCCTCAAAGCGTTCAAAAAGCTCGAAGAAGCGTCCATGACGACTGTGGATCAGGTTGTCCCTATTGAACCTGCCGCCGCGGCGCCGATGCCGGTCGCATCGCGTCTGATCGGGGCGATTGCGGTCGGCATTGCGCTGCTCTCGGCTACGGCGACCTTCCTGGTGATGGCGGGACTGACGCCGATCGCCCCGGTTGACTCGGTGGTCAGGGAGCTGCTGCTCGGCAATCTGATCACGGGGCTGCTCCTGCTCGTCATCATCGGCCGGGAGGTCTGGGTGGCGGTGCAGGCGCGGCGTCGCGGCCGCGCCGGCTCGCGGCTGCACGTGCAGATCGTCGGCTTGTTCGCGGTCATCGCCGCGGTGCCGACCGTCTTGGTTGCCGTCGTCGCCAGCACAACACTCGACCGCGGTCTCGACCGGTTCTTCGCGACCCGCACACGGGCCATGATCGAACAGTCCATGATCGTAGCCGACGCCTATGTCAGCGAGCACGCCCAGGCGATCCGTGGCGAAGTTCTGGCGATGGCCTACGACCTGGGCCGCGCCAAGCCCATGTTCGATCAGGACCGCGACCGGTTCCGCAAATTTCTCACGGCGCAGGCCACCGCGCGCGGCCTCTCAGCCGCCATCATCATCACGCCGAACGGTGGCACCGTGGAACGTGCCGACGTCACGATGGACAAGACGATCGTGCTGCCGTCGCGCGAGCTTCTCAGCGAAATTACCGAGACCGAGCCGCAAGTCGCCCTCATTCCCGAGGGCGACCACGTCGCCGCCGCCATCAAGCTGCACGGCTACGACGACATGTATCTTTACGTTGCGCAACTGCTCGACCCGCGCGTTGTGCAGCAATTGCGCGCGACGCAGGAAAGCGTCAGCGAATATGCCAACCTCGACGCGCGCCGCCTCGGCATCCAGATCGCCTTCGCGCTGATGTTTACCGTTATCGCGCTCATCGTGCTTTTGTCGTCGGCGTGGATCGGCCTCGATTTCGCCAATCGCCTGGTCGCTCCGATCCGCCGCCTGATCGGCGCGGCCAACGTCGTTTCGACGGGCAATCTGCACATTCAGGTTCCGGTGCGCCGATCGGAAGGCGATCTCGCCCAGCTCGGCGAGACCTTCAACAAGATGACACAGGAGCTACGCACCCAGCATGAAGACATCGTGCGGGCGCGCGATCAGATCGACAGCCGCAGGCGTTTTACGGAGGCGGTGCTGGCCGGTGCAAGCGCAGGCGTCATCGGCGTCAATGCCGAAGGGCTCATCACCATTCTCAATCGCTCGGCGGAGCGACTGATCGGACGTCCCGAAAGCGAGGCTCTTGGTCTGCCGCTCGGCGAAGTCGCCCCCGAACTTGCGGAAATCTTTGACGCCGCGCGCAGCGGTCATCAGCGTCTCGTGCAACGCCAGGTCACCATCAACCGCGACGGCCAGGAGCGGAATTTTTCCGTGCGCGTGACCAGCGAACAGGGAACGGAATCCGAACACGGCTATGTCATCACCATCGACGATATTACCGAACTCGTCCTCGCGCAGCGCACGTCGGCCTGGGCCGACATCGCGCGGCGTATCGCGCATGAGATCAAGAATCCGCTCACTCCCATCCAGCTGTCGGCCGAACGGCTGCGCCGCAAATACGGCAAGGTGATCGTCGAGGACGCCGCCATCTTCGAGCAGTGTACCGACACGATTGTGCGTCAGGTCGACGATATCAAACGCATGGTCGACGAATTCTCCCGCTTTGCGCGCATGCCCAAACCGGTCATCGCGGACGAAGACGTGGCCGATACCGTACGCCAGGTCGTCTTTCTGCTGCGCGTCGCACATCCCGACATCGATTTCGACGTCGAGCTACCCGCCGAGGCGATGCCGGCGCGCTTCGATCGCCGGCTGATCTCCCAGGCGCTGACCAACATCGTCAAGAACGCCACCGAGGCGATCGGCGCCGTGCCGCCCGACGAACTCGGACGCGGCCGCATCGTCGTCAGCGTGCGGCGCGAGGGCAAGGAGGCGGTGATCGACGTCATCGACAACGGCATCGGCCTGCCGAAGGAGAATCGGGCCCGCTTGCTCGAGCCCTACGTGACAACGCGAGAAAAGGGCACCGGGCTTGGCCTTGCCATCGTCGGTCGCATTCTCGAAGAGCATGGCGGACGCATCGAGCTGCGCGACGCCTCGGAGAAAATCCCCGGTGCGCGCGGCGCGTGGATGCAACTGCGCTTCACCGCAGAAACGCTTGCCGCCGCCGACAAGCCTGTCGAACCCCGTGAAGCGGTGGCCTGACCATGGCATCCGATATCCTCATCGTCGATGATGAAGCGGATATCCGCGAGCTGGTCGCGGGGATCCTGCAGGACGAGGGCCACGGCACGCGCACGGCACGGGACAGCGACGATGCACTGGCCCAGGTCGTGGCGCGCAGGCCCAATCTCGTCTTTCTCGATATCTGGCTGCAAGGCAGCCGGCTGGACGGCCTGCAGCTCCTCGACGCCCTTAAGCAGGAGCATCCCGAACTGCCGATCGTCATGATTTCGGGACACGGCAATATCGAGACCGCAGTTTCGGCCATCAAGCGCGGCGCCTACGACTTCATCGAGAAGCCGTTCAAGGCAGACCGGCTGCTGCTGGTCGCCGACCGTGCGCTGGAAAACTCGCGGTTGCGGCGAGAGGTGCGGGACCTCAGGCAACTCACCCCGATCGTTACGGTCCTTGTCGGCCGCTCGCCCGCTGCCAATCAGTTGCGGCAAACGGTCGACAAAGTGGCCCCGACCAACAGCCGCGTGCTCGTCGTCGGCCCGCCCGGCAGCGGCAAGGAACTCGCCGCGCGCACCATTCACTCGCATTCGGCGCGCGCCAGTGCGCCATTCGTCGTCATCAACGCCGCCGCCATCACACCCGAGCACATGGAAGTCGAATTGTTCGGGGTCGAAGGAGGAAACGGCACACAAAGCCGCAAGGTCGGCGCGCTCGAAGAGGCCCACGGCGGCACGCTGTTCATCGACGAGATCGCCGATATGCCGCGCGAGACGCAGAACAAGATCATGCGCGTCTTGGTCGAGCAGACCTTCCAGCGCGTCGGCGGCAGCAACAAGGTTTCGGTCGACGTGCGCATCGTGTCGTCGACAAGCCGCAACATCGAATCCGACATTGCCGCTGGAAAGTTTCGCGAAGACCTCTATCACCGCCTGTCTGTGGTTCCGATCCGTGTGCCGGCGCTCGCCGAACGTCGCGAAGACATTCCGGAACTCGTCGAATATTTCATGACGCAGATTTCGCAGACCACCGGCCTGCCCAAACGCAAAGTCGGTGCCGACGCGCTCGCGGTTCTGCAGTCGCATGATTGGCCAGGCAATGTGCGGCAATTGCGCAACAACGTCGAGCGGCTGATGATTCTCGCCGGCGGCGATGCCGAGGCTGAAATTACAGCGGCCATGCTGCCGCAGGATGTCGGCTCGATGATCCCTTCGATGCCGAACGGCAACGGCGGCGAGCATCTCATGAGCCTCGCATTGCGCGAAGCGCGCGAAGTCTTCGAGCGCGAATACCTCTTGGCGCAGATCAACCGCTTCGGCGGCAACATCTCGCGCACGGCCGAATTCGTCGGCATGGAGCGCTCGGCGTTGCACCGCAAGCTCAAGGCGCTGGGGATCGACTAAACCCGATGTCCCGCATCGCTTATGTCAACGGCCGCTACGTGCCGATGCGTGACGCCATGGTCCACGTCGAGGACCGCGGCTATCAGTTTGCCGACGGCGTCTACGAAGTCTGCGAGGTGCGGGGAGGGCGGCTGATCGACGAGCGGCGCCATCTCGAACGGCTCAAGCGCTCGCTTGGCGAATTGCGCATTCGTTTGCCGATGTCGTTTGCGGCTCTCGGCGTCGTGCTGCGTGAAGTGGTCGTCAAGAACCGCATCAGTTACGGCACCGTTTATTTGCAAATCACCCGCGGGGTCGCAAAACGCGACCATGCCTTTCCAGCGCCGGATACTGCACCGAGCCTCGTCGTCACTGCGCGCACGCTCAACCGTGCCCGCAATGAAGCACTCGCCGAAAAGGGTATCGCGGTCATCAGCGTGCCGGAAAACCGTTGGGCCCGGGTCGATATCAAAACGATCGGCCTCCTCCCCAACGTGCTGGCGCGGCAGGCTGCGATCGAGCAGGGCGCGCGCGAGGCCTGGTTCATCGACAAGGACGGCGCCGTCACCGAAGGCGCTTCGGCCAACGCCTGGATCGTCACACCGGCCGGCGTGTTGGTCACGCGGCATGCCGATCATGCCATCCTGCGCGGCATCACCCGTACGGTGGTATTCGAGGCGATCAAGGCACAAGGGTTAACCGTCGAGGAGCGCCCGTTCACGCTGAAGGAGGCCTACGCGGCGCGCGAAGCCTTCGTCACATCCGCGAGCCAGATCGTGCTGCCCGTGGTGAATATCGATGGCCGGGTCATCGGTGACGGCCAGCCGGGCTCGGTCGCAAAGGCACTGCGGCGGGAGTTCCACCGGTACGCCGAAACCGGCTGAATTGGCACCTGTGATCACGCGCATACCATGACCGCCGCTGTTCCGGCATACCGACCGGCTTTTCCCCAACTTGGGCTTGCATCGACCGCGGCCGCGCCGTCTAATATATGCTTCGTATTCGGACGGCTGGGGTGGCCGGCGAATCGAGAAAACCGTAGGATGGTTTCGCTTCGTTAAACCTGTCGAGTCGTAGTGGACTTTATTGAATTGTGGTGGGTTTCATTTCGGCAAACCCGCCTTACTTAAGACGCTAAGAAAAGACCCGCGGGGCAGGGGCCCGCGCGAAAAAGAACGGAAACAACGGCCATGGCAGCCGACCGCGCACAAAATCTACAAGACACCTTCCTCAATCACGTCCGCAAAGCCAAAATCCCGCTCACCATCTTCCTGGTGAACGGTGTCAAGCTGCAGGGCGTCGTGACCTGGTTTGATAATTTCTGCGTGCTTTTGCGGCGCGACGGGCATTCGCAGCTCGTCTACAAGCACGCGATTTCGACCATCATGCCGGGTCATCCCGTCCAGTTGTTCGAGGGCGCGGAAGAACCTCCAGCTGTGGACAAAATCTGATTGGAGCCGCGCCCTCGCGACACGCGCGCTGACCGGCTGAACCCTATCGGCTCATCGACCGGACGCGCGCTCGTCATCGAGCCGGTATTGCGGCGCGCGACTGCGCGCGCTGCATCGACCGAACGTACGCCCGAGGCCAAGCTCGACGAGGCGGTCGGACTGGCACGCGCCATCGATCTCGAGGTCGGACAAGCCGGTATTGTCATGCTGCGCGCCCTGCATCCTGCGACCTATCTCAGCAAGGGCAAGGTGGAGGAGATTACCGGCCTGGTGCGGACATTCGAGGCCGGCATCGTGGTGATGGACTGCGCGCTCACGCCGGTGCAGCAGCGCAATCTGGAAAAGGCCTGGAACGCCAAGGTGCTCGACCGCACCAGCCTCATTCTCGAAATCTTCGGCGGCGCGCGCGCACGCGCGAAGGCGCGTTGCAAGTGGAACACGCACATCTAACCTACCAAAAGGGCCGGCTGGTGCGCACGTGGACGCATCTCGAGCGCCAGCGCGGCGGTTTCGGCTTCCTCGGCGGGCCGGGGAAACGCAGCTCGAAGCCGACCGCCGCATCATTGAAGAGCGCCTCGCCAAAATCGAAAACGAGCTGGCCAAGGTCAAACGCACCCGCGAACTGCACCGTGAGAGCAGGCGCCGTGTGCCTTATCCGATCGTCGCGCTCGTCGGCTACACCAACGCCGGCAAATCGACGCTGTTCAACCGCATGACCCGGGCGAGTGTGCTCTCCGCCGATATGCTGTTCGCAACGCTCGACCCGACCTTGCGGGCGGTGGATCTGCCCCATGGCGCGCGGGTGATCCTCTCCGACACGGTCGGTTTCATCTCCGATCTTCCCACCATGCTGATCGCGGCCTTCCGCGCTACGCTGGAAGAAGTCGTCGAAGCCGACGTCATCCTGCACGTCCGCGACGTCTCGCACGAGGATGCCGATGCGCAATTGCAGGACGTCGAGAAAATTCTGCGCGAACTCGGCATCGACCCGAAGAACAATCCCACCCACAAGCGCGCTCTGATCGAAGTGTGGAACAAGATCGACCGCGTCGATGCCGAAGAACGGGCGCGGCTCGCAAACATTGCCGAACGCCGCCCGGCGCAGGAACGGCCGGTGCTGGTTTCGGCAGTGACGGGGGAGGGCATCGACACCCTCGAGAACGCTATCGAGGCTCAGGCTCAGCGCCGGCCGTGTGCTGCTCGAACTTAAGCTCGATCCGGCCGATGGTGCAGGCGTAAGCTGGCTGCATCGCCACACCGAAGTGATCCGCAAGGCGATGGACGACGCCGGCCACCTCGCAATGACGGTGCGCGCCGATCCCGATAAGGCCAATGCGGTGCGGGCGAAGTTCGAAAGCGCGCTCGTCGAACCTCACGCAAGCCGTCATGCCCGAGCTTGACCCGCGATCCAAACCGGCGATAGCACAAAAAGGCGGAGCGAAGCGGAGGACCGATCATGGTGCCGCGAATACTGATCGTTCTGGCGGCTTTGGCTGCATTGGCTGGCTCGGCTTATGCGGAACCGACGAAGCTGCGCTTCGGTCAAATCCCGTCCACCGTGCATTCAGTGACGTCCCTCTATCACTATATCGCGGAAAAACAGGGGTTTTTCGCTCGCGAAAACATCGTGGTCGATCAGGTGCCGATCCCGGGCGGCACCGGCAAGATGGTCGCCGCCCTCGATCGCGGCGAAGTCGATCTGACGCAGACCGCAACACCCTATCTGATCCAGGCCGTGTTAGCCGGTTCCGACGCCGTCGCGATTGCCGGCGAAGTCGCCAATCCGATCTATAGCTTGATTGCGAAGCCGCAGATCGCAAGCTTCGACGCTCTCAAAGGCAAGCTGATCGGACTATCGCTGCCGATCGACACGATCTCGATTTCGACCCGCAAACTCCTGGCGCTCAAGGGGCTGAGCGACGCCGACTACCGTGTCAAAGAACTCGTCGGCACACCGCTGCGCGCCGCTTGTCTGAAGAGCGGTGAGTGCGATGCTGTCCCGCTGGGTCAGCCGGACGATCTCATTGCGGTCAAGCAGGGCTTTCATCGGCTGGGAGGTTCCACCGAGGCGGTCGCCGCATTCCAATTCGAAGTCGTTGCCGCACGGCGCGCTTTTGCACGCTAGCACGCCGAGGTGATGATCCGCTTCGTTCGGGCACTCGGCAACGCGTTCCGCTATATTCGCGATCCATCTCAGCGCGACAACGTGGCTAAGGCAATCGTCGAACTCACCGGCGCATCGGAAGACATCGCACGCGAGACGTTGGCGCTCTACTTCGATCCCGATCGCGGCGTACTACCGCGACACGCCGAGATCAATCTTGGCGGTTTCGCGCAGGTCATTGCGTTCATGGGGCAGAGCGGCACCATCAAGCCGCCGCTTCCCGACGCCGGAACGTTTCGTTGATCTGCAATACCTCGCGGCCGCCGGGCTGAAGTAACCCCGCCAAACACCGCTGGTGGAACTTCACTCCTGCGCCTTGGCCTCGTTCCATAGCGCTATCCATTTCGGCGAGCGTTGCGTCCTGGGGCGTCTTGCCTCGCGCCGCAAGCGCTCGCTCGATCGCCGCAAACCGCCGCTGAAATTTCTGATTGGTCTGCCGCAACACTGCTTCCGGATCGGCGCCCAAATGGCGCGCGAGATTGACCGCGGCGAATAAAAGATCGCCGACTTCCGCAGCCGCCGCATCCTCCTCGCCGTTGTCGAGCGCAGCCTCAATCTCGTCGGTTTCTTCGCGAATCTTGCGCAACACCGCGCGAGGATCATTCCAGTCGAAGCCGACCTTGCTGGCCTTGGCTTGCAATTTCAGAGCGCGGGTGAGGGCGGGCATTCCGACCGGCACGCCGGCAAGCGCGCCCTCTTCCGAAGATGCGCCACGTGCAGCTTTCTCCTGCGCCTTGATGCTCTCCCAAAGGCCCTCGACGGCTTGGGCGCTGTGCGATTGCTCATCGCCGAAGACATGCGGGTGTCGCCGGATCAGCTTCTCGGTGATCGCCTCGACGACGTCACCGAATGCGAAAGCATCTTGCTCTTCCGCCATGCGGGCGTGAAAGACCACCTGCAGCAGCAAATCACCCAGTTCCTCACGGAGATCGGCAAGATTATCGCGCTCGATCGCGTCGGCAACCTCATAGGCTTCCTCAAGCGTGTACGGCGCAATCGTCGCAAAGTTCTGCGCCAAATCCCAAGGACAGCCGGTCTTCGGGGTCCGCAGCGCGGCCATGATTTCAAGAAGCCGGCCGATATCGCGGGAAGGGGTCATTCCAACAATCCTGATAGGGTCTCGCACCGAAGGCGCAAGACCCTATCAGACGCTAAACCTGGCTGCGACCGCGACAGAGCCGCAAAGGGCCGTCACTGGCCCTTATGCGCGGTCCGGCTTGCCTCGAACAAGAACCACGTGCGCCGCTCGGTCTCGTCGATGAAGTTTTCAAGCAGACTGGCGGTCGCTACGTCCTCGTGCTCCTCGGCGACGTCGTGGGCCTCGCGCATGGAGGCGGCGACGGACTTGTTGTCACCCATCAGCTCGCGCAGCATCTCGTGCGCAGGCACAAAATCCGCGTCGTTGTCCTTGATGCTCTGTAGTTTTGCGATCTGTCCGATCGAGCGCAGCGTCGTGCCGCCGATCTTGCGCACACGCTCGGCGATCTCGTCGGTCGTGGCGAAAATCTGTTCCGACTGCTCATCGAGCAGGAGGTGATAATCCCGAAAATGCGGACCGCTGACGTGCCAATGAAAATTCTTGGTCTTCAGATACAGCGCAAATGCGTCAGCCAAAATCGCGTTGAGCTTCGCGGAAAGCTCTTCGACGGCGTCTGGGGGAAGATCGGTCGGCGTGTCGAGGGAAGGCGCTACCTTGCGGCGCGTATCGAGAGCTCGGACTTTGTTCACGGCATTACCTCGCAAAAAATGTGACGGGATAGAGAAACTGGTGCGACCGCCCGAACTCGTTTCTGCCGTAGAGCCGAGCCAGGCTTGCCAATGAACGCGCCGCCGACAATCTTGGTTCCAACGCGACCGCACGTGGGTCTGCCGTTTCACGCGACCGCCCGGCCTGCGCTTCATCGCTCGGAGTTGGTGATGCCCATTTCGGCCTACCTCCAAGCTGTCCTTTTCGTGGTTCTCGCCGCCATCGCGCTGTTCGGTTCCGCCGGGACCGTCGAAATCCCGGGCTTTTGGGTCTATGTGGCGATTTTCGCCGCCGTCATGGTGGCGTCGTTCACGCTGCTCGACCCGGACCTCTTGCGCGAGCGCATGCGCCCCGGCGGCAGACGGCCGCCGATCGCTTTGCGGCTTTTCACACTCGTCATGGTCCTGCATTGGGTCATTGCCGGGCTCGACCGCGGGCGCTTCCATTGGAGCGACGGCGTTGCGCTCTGGCTCCGCGTCACCGGCCTCGTCGCCGTGGCGGGCGGCTATGCGCTCGCGCTCTGGGCCATGCGGGTCAATCGGTTTTTCTCGTCGGTGGTGCGCATTCAATCCGACCGCGGGCAACACGTGATCACGACGGGGCCGTACGCTTACGTCCGGCACCCAGGCTATCTCGCTGGAATCCTCATCATCGTCGCGAGCGGCATCGGCCTTGGGTCGTGGCTCGCAGCAGCGCTGCTGGTGATCTTCAGCCTGCCGTTCTTGCTCTATCGCGCCGTGACCGAGGACCGGGTGCTGCAGAGCGAACTTACCGGCTATCGCGACTACGCGAGCCGCGTGCGATGGCGGATCGTCCCAGGACTTTGGTGAGACCGAAGCAGGGCTTTGTGCGATCCGTAAATCCCGAACGCCTTAGTGGCCATGATTCGCATAAGACATATTATGGAATATCCGCCGATATCCCAATATTTGTAGGGCTAATCCGAGCGCCTCAAATGCGATCCCGTCGAAAGCCGGCTCGACATGCGGCGGCAGCTTGCTGCTCAGGACCGCATAGTCGAGATCGGCATGCAGATTGGTCAGGATGGCGCGACGCGGCTTAAGTCGCTCAATCCAGGCCAGCGCGTCCGCGACGGCAAAGTGACTTGGGTGCGGCCGGTAGCGCAGCGCGTCGACGATCCAGACGTCGAGGCCGGCCAAAGCCGCGGCGGTTTCGTCCGGCATGCCGCTGAGGTCGCACGAGTAGGCGATGTTGCCGAAGCGGAAGCCGAACGAGGCAATATCGCCATGGTCCTGCAGGAGCGGGAGCGCGGAGATGGTGCCGCCCTGCCCCTGAACCACGACGGGATGACCGGCCGCAAGGCGGTGCTCGGTCACGATCGGCGGATACTCGCTCCCGGGCGGCGTTTCAAAGCAGTAGCCAAACCGGCCGTGCATGATTTTTGAGGTGTGCTCGTCGAGGTAAACGTCCACCCTTTGACGTTGCTTGATGCACACCGAACGCAGGTCGTCGATGCCGTGGGTATGATCGGCGTGCTCGTGGGTATAGAGCACGCCGTCGAGCCGATCGACCTCGGCGTCGATAAGCTGCTCGCGCAGATCCGGCGACGTATCGACGAGGACGCGAGTTACGCCGCCGTTGGCACGCCGTTCGACAAGCAGCGATGTCCGTCTGCGACGATTTTTCGGGTTTGTCGGGTCGCAATCGCCCCAGCCCAAGGCCGGCCGCGGCACGCCGCCGGATGATCCGCAGCCCAGAATGGTGAACCTCAGCGTCATCTGGACTTCAGGATCATGCGGCCGCCGCCTGCGGGCGCGGCACCTTGGCGAACAGGCGGAAGAAATTGTCGGTGGTCTGTTGCGCAATAGTCTCGAACGACACGCCGCGGGTCTCCGCCAGGACCTTCGCGGTTTCGACCACATAAGCCGGTTCGTTACGTTTGCCGCGAAATCGGCCCGGAGCAAGATAAGGCGCATCGGTTTCGACCAGGATGCGGTCAGCCGGCAGTTCGGCCGCAGTCGTCCGCAACGCGACCGAATTTTTGAAGGTCAGGATGCCGGTGAACGATATGAAAAGCCCGAGCGCGATGGCGCGGCGCGCAAGATCGGGACCGCCGGTGAAGCAATGCAGCACGGCCGGGAAGGCGCCCTTCCCCGTTTCTTCTTCGAGAATCCTCGCCACGTCATCGTCGGCTTCGCGCGCGTGGATCACCAGCGGTAGCCCGGTCTCTCGGGCTGCCGCAATGTGATTGCGGAATCCATGCTCCTGCGCCTCGCGCGGTGAGTTGTCGTAGTGATAGTCGAGGCCGGCCTCGCCGAGCGCAACGACTTTCGGATTCCGCGTGTGCGCGACGAGATCGCGCGCGCTTACATCGAGTTCTTCATGGGCGTAGTGCGGATGCGTGCCGACCGAGCAGAACACGTCAGGAAAACGCTCGGCGATGGCGAGCAAGTCGGCCTGGCGCGCAACCCGCGTCGAGATCGTGACCATGCGCGCGATGTCAGCGGCCCGCGCGCGTGCCACCACGCCGTCGAGCTCCGTGGCAAAGTCGGGAAAATCGAGATGGCAGTGGCTGTCGATCAGCATCGTCATTGCGCCGCGCGCGCCTCGGCTTCGACGTAACGTGGGAAAATCGGCGCCGGCGCCGGAAGCTTTGCGCCCGCGGCAATACGATGGTCTCCACCGAGGAAAGAGAAATTCCGCTCGGCGTCCGGCACAGCCAGAATGTCGAGCAGCTTTCCGGCCGACTCCGGCATGAATGGCAGCGTCAGGATGGCAACTTGGCGCAACACCTCGGCAGTGACGTAAAGAACCGTGCCCTGGCGTGCCGGATCGGTTTTCGCCAGCGCCCACGGTGCTTCACCGGCGAAATATCGGTTGGCGTCGGCGACCACCGCCCAGACCGCATTGAGCGCCTGATGCAATTGCTGTGTCGCCATGACATCGCGGGCCTTGGCGATCATGCCGTCCGCGCCGTTCAGGACTGCCTGGTCGTTCGCGCTGAATGCTCCGGGCTTCGGCAGCACACCGTCGAACTGGCGCGTGACCATCGTCAACGAACGCTGTGCCAGGTTGCCGAGATCGTTGGCGAGATCGGCATTAATACGGGTGACGATCGCCTCGTGGCTGTAGTTGCCGTCTTGTCCGAACGGCACCTCGCGCAGAAGAAAAAAGCGCAGCGGATCGACGCCGTAGGCATCGGCTAACGCGAATGGATCGATCACGTTGCCGACCGATTTCGACATTTTTTCCCCGCGGTTAAAGAGGAATCCGTGGGAAAAGATGCGGCGCGGCACTTCGATCCCTGCCGACATCAGGAAGGCCGGCCAATAAACTGCGTGGAAGCGTACAATATCCTTACCGATGACGTGCAGATCGGCCGGCCAGTATTTCTTGAATTTCTCCGATTTTGTATCGGGATAGCCGACCGCGGTAATGTAGTTTGTAAGCGCGTCGACCCACACATACATGATGTGCTTCGAGTTGCCGGGCACCTTGATGCCCCAGTCGAACGTGGTCCGCGAGAGCGATAGGTCTTGCAGACCGCCGCGCACAAAGCTCGCGACCTCGTTCATGCGCTCCCTTGGCAGCACGAAGTCCGGCACGCGCTTGTAAAGGTCGAGCAGTCTGTCCGCAAAGGCGGAGAGGCGAAAGAAATAGCTCTCCTCCTCGACCCATTCGACCGGCGTGCCTTGCGGGCCGAGACGCTGTCCTTTGTCGTCGAGGCGGGTTTCGCTCTCGTCGTAGTAAGCCTCGTCGCGCACCGAGTACCAGCCGGAATATTTGTCGAGATAGATATCGCCGGCCGCCTGCATGCTCCCCCAGATCGCTTCCGACGAGCGGAAGTGGCGCGCCTCCGTCGTTCGGATGAAATCGTCATTCGAACAGTTGAACCGTTTCACCATGGCCTGAAAGCGCGGCACGTTGCGCTCGACGAGCTGGCGCGGCGTCAAGTTCTCCTTGGCCGCCGTCTGCAGCATCTTGATGCCGTGCTCGTCGGTGCCGGTGAGAAAGTACACGTCACGGCCGTCGAGCCGCATGAAGCGGGCGATCGCGTCGGTGGCGATGGCTTCGTAGGCATGGCCGATATGCGGCGCGCCATTCGGATAAGCGATCGCAGTCGTGACGTAATAGGGCTTGCCGGCAGTTTCGCTCTGGGCCATGCGCGTAGGTATCAACCGCGCGTGGCCTCGGCAAGCAAGCCGAAAACGCTGAAAACGAGCGGCTTTCGCTCTAAATTGAAGATTTCGGCGTCGCGCGCAGCTTGATTGACACGCTCCCAGGCATCGGCGAGGCGATCAAGCCGGCCGATTTCACTGAGATCGCGGTCGAGACGCTGCGACAGCCAGGCGTTCACGGTGTCGATGAAGGCGGCCAGCGGCTGCGGGTCGGTTCCGGCGAGCGCATCACCCAATGCATGCAGGGCGCGGGGATTGAGCGCCGGCAGCCGATCGAGCAACTCGATGGCCTGCTGGCGGAGCGCGAGAGCGCCATCATCGAGCAAGACGATCGCACGTGCAACGCTGCCATCGGCGGCGGCCGCCGCGGCAACGACCTGAGGATCGTCGGCCGGCCGGCCCAACGCCGCCGCAACCGCAGACGCCACCTCGGCTTCGGCCAAAGGCCGCAGCGCGACCATTCGGCAACGTGACCGCAGTGTCGCCGGGACGCGCGCGGCCGAATGGCTGACGAGGAGGAGCAACGCGCGCTGCGGCGGCTCCTCCAACACCTTGAGCAACGCATTGGCGCTCGACCGGTTGAGCTCGTCGACGGCGTCGACGATCGCGACCCGCCAGCCGCCCTCCCCGGCGGTCGAACCAAAAAACGATACGGTGCGGCGCACGTCGTCGACGGCAATCTGCTGCCGCAAGACGCCCTTGTCGTTGAGCGTGCGCTCCAGCACGAGGAGATCACCCTGGGCTTGCGCGGCGATCCGGCACGCCACCGCGTTCTGTGGGTCGACGGCAAGGGAGCTCGCTGCTGCAACCGCGGGCGCCGCCGGATCGGGATGCGCCAGCACGAACCGCGCCAGGCGGTAAGCGAGTGTCGCTTTGCCGATCCCCTTGCCGCCCACCAGCAAGAAGGCATGCGGTACCCGGCCGCTGCGATAGGCGCCGAGAAGCGCCGCTTCGGCGTCGGCGTGACCGAACAGAACGTTCGTTGCCCGCGGATGCGGCGGTTCGAAGGTTTCGTCCGCCTTCGGGCTCATGACGCCATATTCGTGAAGACGAAAGGCGCCGTCGCCGGGTCGAGCCTGGTATTCACGGTGTCCCACACGCGCTTGGCCACGGCTTCCTTCGACATGCTGGCATCGATGATGACGCAACGTTGCGGAGCCGACGCAGCAAGCGCGAGATACGCCTCGCGCAGCTTTTCATGAAAATCGGCTTTCTCCGCTTCGAAGCGATCGGGATTCGCACTGCCCCGGCGCTGTGCAGCCCGCTCCAGGGCTATCGCGACTGGGACATCGAGGACGAATGTCAGGTCAGGATTCAGATCGCCGATAGAAATGCGCTCAAGCGCCCGGATGAAGCGTACATCGACGTCTCCGAGCACTCCCTGATAGACGCGTGTCGAATTGGCGAAGCGGTCGCAGATCACCCATTTGCCGGCTTCGATTGCCGGCTCGATCGTGCACTGGATGTGATCGTCGCGCGCCGCGGCAAAGAGCATGGCCTCCGCTTCCGGCCCGAACGGCTTGGCCGCGCCGGATAGCAACACATGGCGGATGATTTCAGCTCCCGGCGAGCCGCCGGGCTCGCGGGTCAGCACAACATGAAGGCCGAGGGACTCCAGCCGAGCCGCCAGCATCGACGCCTGGGTCGACTTGCCAGTCCCCTCACCGCCCTCGAAGGTAATGAACCTACCGCGCATCGCGGAAACCTGGGCGAGACCGGCGGAAGGTCCGTCCGGATAGGGTCGTGGCCACGTGGCAATCCATTCCGCTCAATGACTTATGCTGATTTCCGGATACCCAGTGCGAAGCTAAGGCGACGCGAACACTCCAATATAGAAAGCCGCGGCGTGACGCGCACCGTGGCCAACCAGGACCCGCTTGGCGGCATTATAGCCGATCCACACCGGCCCTGAAGAAGCCGATCATCAGCTCGGTCACCCCATCCATCGCGCGTTGCGACATGCTGCCGGTACCAACATCTTCGGCCGCCTGCAAAGGCAGTTCGAGCGCCAAGTTGTCACCACGCCACACTTTGAGTTTGCCGATCGGCTGACCCTTGGCGATGGGGGCCTGCACCGGGCCGGTGTAAATGATGCGCGCCACCAGCCGCTCGCTGTTATTACGCGGCATCATGACCCGGAGGATGCCGGGTGCGACCAGGGGAACATAGCTCGAAGCGCCACCAAAAACCTTGGCCTCGCCAATGGTCTGCCCTTCAGCGAACAACACCCGAGACTCAAATCCGTGAAAGCCCCATTCGAGCATCTTGCGCGCCTCTTCGGCGCGCTCCTTGTCCGATTTTGCGCCCGTCACCACGACGATCAGACGCAACCCGTCCTGCACGGCCGATCCAACCAGATTGAATCCGGCTTCCGAGGTCTCGCCGGTCTTGAGGCCATCGGCGCTGATGCCCATGCCAAGCAGCGGATTGCGGTTTGTCTGGCGGATTTTGTTCCAGGTGAATTCGCGCTCGGCGAAATAGGGGTAGAAGTTGGGATAGGTCTGCATGATATGGCGCGCCAACTCCGCCATCTCACGGACCGTGACGCGCAGCCCGGGATCAGAGTAGCCGGTCGCATTGGTGAACGTCGATTTTTCAAGTCCGATTTCGCGGGCGCGCTTTGTCAGCAAGTTTGCGAAAGCCGTCTCATTTCCCGCCAGCGCCTCGGCAATGGCGATGCAGGCGTCATTGGCTGAATCGACGATGATGCCGTGAATCAGATTGTCCACGCTGACCCGGCTGTGGATTGCCGCGTACATGGTGGAGCCGTGTGAGGGTGCGCCGCCCTTTCGCCAGGCGTTCTCACTAATGATGTACTCGTCGTCGAGTTTGATGTGGCCTTGCTTGATCTCGTTGAACACGTACTCGAGCGTCATCAGCTTGGTGAGGCTCGCGGGCGCGACAAGGTCATCGCCGCCCTTCTCAAACAGCACGCTGTCGCTTTCGGGGTCGAGGAGAATGGCGTTGGGCACACTGGTCTGGAACGAGTCGCCGCTTTTCGTCAGCGTGGTGGGCGCGGCGTGAGCCGAGATCCCGGCAACAAGCGCCGCAAGCCACAAGCCGATCACGCCTGCTCGCATGGCTTTGCGACGTCGGCAGCAGCCCAAACGGCCCCAGTGCACATTGACCTCCCTTGCTCGCGCACCCCCATACTCATCGGAACATTTCGCGCGCAAGAGGGCACGCTTAAAACCAGGACCGGGTCGCGCTGAAATGACACGGCCAAAAGCGGGCCGCCGACAAGCGGATCAGTAGAGACCGCGACCGTTGAGAAACTGGTCCGTGCCGTCACGACCCGAGGGCGAACCGGCAAATGATATCGCGGCCGTCGTGGAAGGCCCCCGAGCCGAACCGTCAATGCTCGCGGTTGTGGTGAAACGGCTATTCCGCGGCGACCACGGCGCCATTGCACGAGGAACGATCGGCGTCGCGGCGAGCCTGAAGCTGCCCGGATCCGGAGCTGGTTCGTTCTCTCGCAAGGTCGCCGCGAGCACCCGATCGTCCGACCCTTCCATGGGGGCCCTGCCGACATACTCGACGCGTACCATGGCGGTGCCGCTCCTGTGAAAGCCGAGAAGGTGCGCCGCCCGTTTGGAAACGTCGATGATGCGGTTGCCGTGGTAGGGCCCGCGGTCGTTGACGCGAACGATGAGGGAGCGGCCGTTACTGAGGTTTGTCACCCGCGCGTAACTCGGCAACGGCAACGTCGGATGTGCCGCCGTGATGCCGTCGACGTCGAAGACCTCGCCGTTA
Organism: uncultured Alphaproteobacteria bacterium; assembly: GCA_963759705.1. GTDB lineage: Bacteria > Pseudomonadota > Alphaproteobacteria > Rhizobiales > Xanthobacteraceae > BOG-931. The sequence continues at coordinate 342,523 of CAVXAK010000013.1, read as the reverse complement.
GCGGTGGCTCGGCCGTGAAAGTCGTCGCCATACCACGAGGCAAGACCTTCGGCCCGGTAGTGCGGATTTTCTTCGGGGACATAGACGCGCCCGGCGACCACGTAGGGCGCGCCAACGCGATAAGCTCCACCGCCCTTGGGCACCTCCTCGCCGAAGTCGACGACGCGCGGGCTTGGAGCGACACCATAGCGTGGGTCGATATGAGGGGAATTGGAGCAATTCGCGAGCGATAGGCACAACAGCGCGCCGGCTCCCGCGAGCGCAAAACGTCTTCCTGCCGAGCTCGCTCGACCCCGCATCATCCCCAATCCCAACCCAAACGGTATCTGATTCTAGCGTGGTCAGATTGTGGCGGAAATGGGCGATGCGTAGCAGATAGTGAATAAGGCCTTGCGCAACCGCCCCCGGCGAGGCTCGTCAAAATCGTCCCCGATCGCGCAAATTCGACGGACGCCGAACTCGGCGCAGCTAATCGTAAAGCGGCTTCGCTGCGGCCACGATTTGCGGCGGCACATCCATGAGCTCTTTGACGATCGCCTCGGCCTTCTCGCCAGGCACCGGATAAACCGGCAATTGCTGTTTCGCCATCTCGGCGAGGAAGGCTGGATCCTTCACCGTGTCGTCGAACGCCTTGCGGATTGTTGCGACCCGGTCCGGCGGCACGTCGTGCGACATGATGAACGGCCGGCCGACTTCATCCCCGCCATTCAACAGCTTCAGCAGGTGCTGCTGGTCGTCGCTGGTCGCGAATGTGCCGATATAGACGGCGCTTTCTGGAATTTCAGCCGGTCGCTGCTTGCTGAAACGCACGAAGGAATGCGCCAGCCCGTCCTTGACCCATTGCGGTGGGATGCTGCTGTAGGACCCGCAATCGCCATCAAGCTCGCCCTGCTCGATCGCGAGCCGCTGTTCGGCGCTGCCGGGAAAGCCCAGGACCTGCTTCACCGGAGCGTGGAATACTTCCCGCAGCGTCGCACCGTTGATGTAGTTGCCCGACCCCTTGCCGGTCGAACCAAGGATGAATTCCTTGCGGTGCATCATGTCATCCCAGCTCTTCACCCCCTTCGGCCCATAGCCGTAGCAGACGCGAAAATCCGGCGTGACGACACCGATCCAGGCATATTTTCGGAAATCGAGTTTGACCTTCTCGGGCTGGACGATCGATTGAGTGACGAGGCCCGGATTGAAGATCGTCATCACGGTGCCGTCCTTCGGCGCCGTCAGATCGAGGTAACGGACCGCGGTCAGGCTGCCCGCGCCCGGCATATTCTGCACAATGATGGTCGGGTTGCCCGGGATATGGCTTGCGATGTAGCGGGATAAGATCCGCGCGTAGGTGTCATAACCGCCCGCCGGCGAGAAGCCGACGACGATCGTAAATACTTTGCCCTTATAGAAATCGTCAGCGCGCGCCGGCAGGATGGCGGCCAGCAAACCGATCAGCGCAAGCGAAAGTTGAAGGGCGCGTCCCCTGAGCATCGTCATCCTCCTCTTGATGGTCCGAGACCACGCGGGTGTTCTTGATTGCTTGCCACAAACTACGCCATGGCGGCCAAAAATGTTAGTACACGCCGTAGGCTTCTTGTTGCGACAAAACGTACAGGTCCCATGCTGTTTGCAATGCAGCGCCCGGCTTAAAACAGGCGTTGCCGCCAGACGAGTCGCCCACTCGCCCGGCCTTGTGCTGCAGCGTCAAGCTTCGAATTTAGCTTCCGCATAAACCTCCATGGCCAAGCCTTCAGCCGAGCCAATCCCCAAAGACCTGTGCGAAGCGTTCCATAATGCCGTGTGGCTCTATTCCGATTGGAATCCGTTGCGCCCCGAGCCGAACGTGCGCTTCGGAATGACACTCCATTCGACCACCGAGCTGTGCAATATGACCGACCAATTTCATGACGATCTACCGGACGATGTATTCGACAAACTCATGAGCTATATGGGTGGCATACGCTACACGCTGATCCGCCAAAAGCTTGCAGCCAACAAGTCGTATGCGGCGGCCGCGCGCTGCTTTTTAAGGCTGATCGAAGATCGCAAAACGTTCGGAAGCAGATAGCCCCCGGATGCTCCGGCCGCTCTCGCACCGATCCGGCGTAACGGATAACACCGCATCCCCTCCCCCGGGGGCCAGTCCGCTGGCGACGAGCGGCATAGCTCCACGCTGGGGGCACCCTTGACCCCCCGAACACCATTGTTGTGCAGCAACTTTTCCACTACCTTTCAAGAACTAAAGCAGCATGACATTAGGCTGAATGGATTTCAGGATTCCCAAATCAGTTGGTTTCTGATTCAAGATGCTGGCTGGGCTGGAGGCCAGCACCGATGGGTCGAGCCTATTCGATTGATCTTCGCGAGCGGGTGGTGGCAGCGGTAGAGAGTGGTGGCCTTTCGTGTCACCGGGCGGCGGTGCAGTTTGGCGTCGGCGTCAGCACGGCGATCCGGTGGGTGGAGCGTTTACGGACCACCGGCAGCGTGGCGCCGAGCAAGATCGGCGGCTACAAGCCCCGCGCGATCTCGGGGGAGCACCGCACCTGGCTGCTGGCGCGGATCAAGGAGAAGGACTTCACCCTGCTCGGGCTGGTGGGCGAACTCGCCGAGCGCGGTCTGAAGGTGGACTACCGCTCGGTCTGGACCTTTGTCCACGACGAGAAGCTGAGCTTCAAAAAAAAAGCGTGGTGGCTGGCGAACGCGACCGTCCTGACGTCGCCCGCCGACGGGCACAATGGATCAAGTATCAGGATCGCGTTGATCCTACCCGCCTGGTCTTCATCGACGAGACCTGGACCAGAACCAACATGGCGCCGCTGCGCGGCTGGGCGCCGCGCGGCAGCCGCCTGATCGGTAAGGTCCCGGACGGCCGCTGGAGGACCATGACGTTCCTGGCCGCGCTGCGGCACGACCGGATCACCGCGCCGTGGCTGCTCGAAGGTCCAATCGACGGCGAAAGTTTTGCAACCTACGTCGAGAAGGTTCTGCTGCCCACCCTGCGGCAAGGCGACATCGTCATCATGGATAATCTCGGCAGCCACCGGGGCAAGGTCATACGCAAGCTCATTCGCTCGGCCGGCGCAAAGCTGTTCCTGTTGCCGAAATACTCGCCCGACTTGAACCCAATCGAACAAGTGTTCGCCAAGCTCAAGCACCTGCTACGCAAAGCAACTGCACGAACAGTCGAAACCGTCTGCGCCGCCATCGGCGAGCTACTCGGCGCATTCACCAAAAACCAATGCGCCAACTACTTCAAAAACTCAGGATATGCACCAAACTAAATGCATTACGCTTTAGTCGCTGTTGTGTGGGGACGGGTCGTGTTCAGTGCGGAAGAATGCCGCGAGCGAGCTGGCGAGTGTTTGCGCGTTGCGCAACTGACGCCGGATGATCTGGAGGCGAACCAAGGCTGGCTTCAACTTTCCGAAGTCTGGCTGAGGTTAGCTGACGAGTTGGATGGACATTTGCCACGGCCGGCGCGCGTGTGGCCCAAGTCAGATCGGGTCGAGACCGTAAAAGTCGCTGATGTCCTTCGCCAGCGTCTTGCCCTCGGCGAGCCCGCCGAAACCCCAGGACGCCGATAGACTCCCTCAGCGATAGGCGGCGGCGTTCCCACAGACGACGCCATGCCCCCGGCGACTGGCCAAGCCTCCCGATTGCCCGGGTACCAAGATCGCCGATCCGAACCGCTCCGCGATCCCCAAGTTCGGCGGCCAAGCCGTGTGTCCCAGCCTTGGGTCCGTGCTGGGTCCAACGCATCGAAGGTTGCCAAGGCGTTCCCGCTCGCTATATCGCTTAAGTCATCGATGCGGCGGGTTTGGAAGGGTGGCCGAGTGGTTTAAGGCACCGGTCTTGAAATTCTCTGGCGGCCGTCCCTACCCGTTTTGTTCTTTCACAGAAAGTCCCATTTTATCGGCACTTCTCGCATTTTCGAGCGTTCGCCATCCGTTTTCATCCCAAGCTTTCCCATCCAGTTCGGTAGCAAATTGGGTAGCAGCGTACGACGAATGTTCTTTTCTTCAAAATCACGAAAGCTAAGTGCTTCAGAGCGGACACGGCCGCTGATGACGAACTGCGCTGTAGGCAACTCCTCAGCCCCGGGTCCCACGCCGAAACACATCCGTAGGCACTGCCGGCCGGCCAGGCTGCTGCCGAGCAATTGGCGGAGTCAACGAGCGCTGCCATGCTCCGGGAGCCCGAGAACCAGCAGAACTTGGCAGCGTGAGCCGTTCGGGCGTGGCCTTGATGATGCGGATCTCAAGTGGAAGCTTCTCCAGCTTTCGTGGATCGAAGGCGGCGAAGGGCGGGCTCAGGCAAATCGTTGCGCGCCTGACTCGCCCGATGTTGATTTCAACCAACCATTCGATGCCGCGTGGCCTTTACACTTTCGGCTTGGACCACTGATGATCCGGGACGCGCATACTCAATACGGTTGCGCTCATTTGCCTTAGCCCGATAGAGCGCACGATCTGCTGCCATGATCATGGCCGCAAGGTCTTGATCGGTCGACACTGCCACCCCGACACTGACCGTCGCAGCCAATGTGTTTGCACCGGAATCCAGCATCGTCGCCTCAAACTCAGCCCGAATGCGTTCGGCGACATCGAGCCCGCAATCGAGCGAAGTGCCAGGAAGAAGAGCGACAAATTCCTCTCCGCCAAGCCGACCGAACAAATCATTTGTTCTTAACACGGCAGTCGCGACCTCGCAAAAGGTGATCAGAATCCGATCTCCGGCGAGGTGACCAAAAGTGTCGTTAATAGACTTAAATTTGTCGAGATCGAACAACAGCAGCACAGCACATCGACGGTCAACAACGGTTCGAGATAGCAACTTATCGCCGCGTTCCAAAATGGCGCGACGGTTGCCAACGCCGGTGAGCGGATCAATCAGCGAAGCGTGCTTGTACCAGAGCACAATCTGCTCCGTTGCGATTCCTCCGAGAAGATGGGCGACGCAAAATGAAAAGAACACTGCCTCGAAAATGATGAAGGTCCACCATCCAACGTGTATTTCTCTGGAAGCTATTGGAAGAGACAGCGAGCCGGCAAGCGGAACGCGGATCACAACGATTACAGCGTGAGCAAGTAGAAGTATGATGATGGGCAAGCGCGACATCAGCGCCTCGTCGCGTACCCGCCAGAAGCCCCATGCGCTTAGCACCGAATATGCGACAACGATCGCAGACATTAATGCGGCGCGAGCATACGGTGCGGTGAAAAACGCCTCGACTTGACAGGCGAGGACCCAGATCACCGCGCCAGCCAACATGAGAAGCACCGACGTCGGGCGACCGCAGAAATCGCGCACCCCGTTCCACATGATGCCATAAGCGGTGGCATAATTGCGTTTGCGATTGTAATCGACCAAACATCGTCAATGGCGCCGCGCGCCGAAATAAGCGCAACGCCGATCGATCCGATCATGAACGCTGCCGCCCAAAGGGCCAGCGCACGGACGTTGCGGTTCTGCAACCAGGAAAGTAGCAACAAAAGACCCGCGACCGCCAAAGCGAGTGCGGCGATTACAAAAAGTGCTGGCAGATCAAGTAGCATGGAGAGCGGCTCAAAATTCAGGCGCTCCGCAACAGAAACTGATCTCCGTCGGGCGCATATGCTTTTACAGCCGATATCCTATCGGGCGGGTTTCGATATTTCCTAAGTATTGAGCAATAGCGGCGCTAAAGCTTCACGTTAGCTGCGCATTCAGTAGCTGCGCATTCAGCGAGTTTCACGACGCGCCAGCGCGCTCACTATCTCACTTCGCGAGCTTCTGCCGGATCGACAACAATTCCCTTCGGCGCTTTGCGCTCGTTTTTGGGTAAATCATTTTGAGTTCTTCGAACGTATCGAGGACAATTTGGGATACGATCAACCGAGCATTCTCTTTGTCGTCGGCGGGAACGACATACCAGGGCGCGTGTCGAGTGCTTGTTGCACTGAGACACTCCTCGTAGGCCTTCATGTACTGCTTCCAGAATTTCCGCTCCGCGATATCCGCAAGGCTGAATTTCCAGTTCTTTTCCGGCTCATCGATACGCGCCAGAAAGCGCTTTCGCTGTTCTTCCTTAGAGAGGTGGAGGTAGAACTTGATGATGCGGGTTCCGTTGACGTGGAGGTGTTTCTCCAAATCTACGATCGAACGATACCGGTCTTGCCAGATTTTCTTATCGTGATGCGGCGTATCCGGGATCCCTTCGCTGCGTAGAATTTCGGGATGCACGCGGACGATCAACACTTCCTCATAATAGGATCGGTTGAAGATACCGATCCGCCCGCGTTCCGGAAGATCACGGGTGGTGCGCCAAAGAAAGTCGTGTTCCAATTCGGCGGCGCTGGGATGTTTGAAGCTGAACACCTGGCAGCCCTGCGGGTTTACCCCGACATCACATGCCTGATGGCGCCGTCTTTTCCCGCCGCATCCATCGCCTGAAAGATCAGCAGGACGGCATAGCGATTGGATGCATAGAGAAGCTGCTGTTGCGAACTGAGTTGCGCGACGTGTTCTTCCAGAAGCTTTTTGTATTGCTCCTTCGACTTGTACACGGGATCGACCTTGGTCGGCCACTTTTTGAGGTTGACTTCGTCTCCTTCCCGCACGCGAAAATCCTTTGAGATTTGATTGTCATCTTTCGGCGCTCCCGACGGTGCTGGTTCCGCATCTGCCGCTGTGTAGCCTTGAACACCTGGTAGTATGCCGATTGGCCTTTGGCGGCTGAGTCGAAAATCCGATAGGCGAGCAATTTCACGCGGTCATTCACGAGAAACCAAGCCAGAGCATAACCCCAAACGAACAGTGCCCAACCCCAACCGAGGGGTGTCATAAACAACCCATAAACCGCAATCAGCGTCGCCACCGTCTGCGTGCCGAGCACCGCGATCCATAAAATCCGCGCGGGGCGTATGGACCAGAACGGGCCGCGGGTGCGCGTCAGGAAAATCGTCAGATGTCCGGCAACGGACAGCTTCAGGTACATCAGCGTCTGGATCTGTGGGCGGTCGAGGTGAAATACGCGCTCGCCAAGATAAAACAGGCCAAACGCGGCCACGACCCCGATGACGCCCAGCACCGTGGCGATCCCCAGCACCAGGCGCATGTTCCAGGCCTCGGGCTGATCCTTGTAATGAACATTGTCATACGCAATGGACAGGATAGCGCCATCGTTGAGCAACGCCAGCATCACGATCATCACGGCTGTCAACGGATAAAAGTTGAAGACCAGGATCGCCAGCGTCATAAAAAACAGCACGCGTAGCGTTTCGGCGATGCGGTAGATCGCATAGCTGTTCATTCGCTGGAAGATGCGGCGGCTCTCCTTGATGGCGTCAATAATTACCGAAAGGCCGGGCGTCGTCAGCACGATGGCCGCCGCTGCGCGCGCCGCGTCCGTCGCGCTCGAAACGGCGATGCCACAGTCGGCCTTCTTCAGCGCGGGGGCGTCGTTCACCCCGTCGCCGGTCATGCCGACGATGTGGCCGCACTTTTGCAGGTCATCGACGATGTGGAACTTGTGTTCGGGGAACACCTGGGCGAAACCGTCGGCCCTCTCAATGGCCTTAGCCACCGCCGTCGTTGTTTGTTGCTTTTCGTCGCCCAGGCTTCTGGCATCAAGGATATTGGTGCCCATCCCCAGTGTCTTGGCGGTTTCCCGGGCGATGGCCAGCGCATCGCCGGTCACCATCTTGACCTTCACACCCATATGCTCGGCGGTCTCGATGGTTGCCTTGGCATCGTCCCGGGGCGGGTCGAACAGAGGCAGCACACCAAGAAGCTGCCATTTGCCATCTCCCTCGGCCCGCGCCACGCCCAATGAACGAAAGCCGCGCGCCGCGAATTCGTTGACGGCCTTGTCGACAGCGGGCTTCACCTCTCCGGCATTGGCCGACAACGCCAAGATCACCTGCGGCGCGCCCTTCGTCACCTTGAACGCCTTTCCGTCCCGGCCCGCGACGGTAGCCTCGGTGCGTTTATGCACCGGGTCGAACGGCTGAAAATGAGTGATCTTATAGCCTTTCAACGCCTGATCGTTTCTCAGGCCGCCCAGGACGGCCAGATCGATGGTGTCGTTATTGTCGGCGCGCGACGCCAGCGCGGCATTGAGGATGACTTGCTCGGCGGGAACTTTGTTCACGCCGAACGGATCGCCGAGCGTTAACTTGTTTTGGGTCAGGGTGCCGGTCTTGTCCGCGCACAGCACGTCTACGCCCGCCAATTCCTCGATGGCCACCAACCTGGTGACAATCGCTTGCTTTTTGGCCAGCAGGCGCGCACCAACCGCCATCGTCACTGACAGCACCGTGGGCATGGCCACGGGAATCGCGGCTACAGTCAGCACCAAGGCGAACTGCAATGTGGTGAGGATCGGGTCGCCGCGGAAGATCGCGAAGGCAATGATCGTCGCCACTAGAACCACCGCGAGGATGATTAGGTAATTGCCGATCTTGAGAACAGCGCGTTGAAAATGACTGACGGAATGCGCCCCCTGCACCAGTTCCGCTGTTTTGCCGAAGTAGGTGTTCGCACCCGTGGCATAGACCAGTGCACCGATTTCGCCCTGACGAACGATCGAACCGGAAAAGACTGCCTCGCCGGATTTGCACGTGGCGGGTAGCGATTCTCCCGTCAGAGCGGACTGATCCACTTCGATCGGGTCACCTTCCAGCAGGCGTGCATCCGCCGGCACAATGTCTCCCATACGGACGCGAATGACGTCGCCAGGCACCAACTCGCGCGCCGCCGGCGTGACCCACTTCCCATCGCGCTTCACCCTGGCTTTGATCGCCAGCGTGGCCTTCAGGGCAGCGATGGCGTTGCCGGCTTGGTGTTCCTCCCAGAATCCGACCACGGCATTGGCGAGAAGCAGAACGAGGATGATGCCAAAGTCAGGCCAATGCCGGGCCACTGCTGACAGGAGCACCGCCGCTTCGATCATCCACGGGATGGGACCCCAAAAATAGCTGAGGAATTTCAGGAGCTCATTGGTCTTCTTTTCTTCGATTTCGTTCGGCCCATATTGGGTCAGCCGTTTTTGCGCCTCGGCTTGCGTGAGGCCGTCCGCCGACGACCCCAATTTTTTCTCCACCTCGGCCAGGGGCAGCGATTTCAAATCGTCTTTGCCGTTGCGTTTCGGCTTCAATTCGGGAGCCTTGGGCTGGGCAGCATTCGGTTTCATGGCAGTGTTCCTTGTCTCAGCTCAGCGACGGGCGAATGAGCGCCAACGTGTGCTGCGCGATCATCAGTTCCTCGTTCGTGGGGATGACCCAGACCGATACACTGCTGTCTGGGGCGGAAATGCACGGTCCGCCGGACGTGTTCGCCTGTTCGTTCAGTTTCACGCCGAGCCACGCCAGCTTAACGCACAGCGCCGCGCGGACCGGGGCGGAGTGCTCGCCAATGCCGGCGGTGAATACGAATGCGTCCAACCCGCCGAGCACGGCCGCGTAGGCGCCAGTGTACTTCGTCATCGCGTATACGAAATACTCCACCGCCCCGACCGCGCGCGGATCCCTGCTCTCCTGCAACACCCGCATGTCGTCGCTGATGCCGGAAAGGCCGAGCAGGCCCGCGCGCTCGTACAGCATCTTCTCCAGCGACGCGTTGTCGAACAGCTTACGGCGCAGCAGATAGAACACTGCGTCCGACGGCACATCGCCAGAGCGCGTCGCCATAGGCAGGCCTGACACGGCGCCAAGACCCATCGTGGTTTCGGCGCTGCGCCCGTCCAGCATGGCGCACATGCTGGCGCCACCGCCGAGATGTGCGACGATTACCCGCCGCGCCTGCGGTGCGAACTTCGGCACCTGACGGCTGATGTACTCGTAGGAAATGCCGTGGTAGCCCCAGTGCTGCACCCCGGCATCGCGCACATCCTTTGGCAGCGCATAGATCTGGGCCACCTCCGGCATCGTCCGATGGAACGAGCTGTCGAAACAAGCCACCTGCGGCAGGCCGGGGAACGCCTCGGCCAGCGCACGGGCTCCCAGCACGTTGTAGGGCTGGTGCGACGGCTCGATGGCCACAAGCGAGTCGAGATACGCCAGTACGTCGCTCGCGATCCGCACCGGCGCCTCGAAGCGGGCGCCGCCAAGCACAACACGGTGGCCAGCGGCGACCACCTTCCTGTCACCAAGATTAGCTTCCAGCCAGGTGATGACGAAGTGCAGCGCTGTTTTGTGGTCGATCGCGCGGTCTTTGCCCCATTCATGCACGCCCAATGGCTTGCCGGCCGCGTTTTTGACGACAAAATGGGGATCACTCTCCATGCTGTCGATCTGGCCGCGGCAGAGCAGCGGCAGCGACCGCGACGCGTCCACCGCATAGGCACCGAACTTCAGGCTAGTGGAGCCCGCATTGACCACGACGATGGCCTCGCTCACGGCCGATCACTCCGCGGTTTCAGGCAGCAGGATGGTGGGATCGCGCGTCAGCGCATCGGCGTAGAGCACGGCGGCGGCAGCCGAGAAGCGGCGCGCCGCGGCGGTGTCGGCGCGGCTGGTCAGGATCACCGGCACCCGCGCACCGACGACGAGGCCTGCGATCTGCGCATCGGCCATGAAAGCGAGATTCTTGTAGACCATGTTGCCGGCCTCGATGTTCGGCACGATCAGTACATCGGCGAGTCCAGCGATCGGCGATGAGATATGCTTGATCCGCGCGGCTTCGGCATCCACTGCGGCATCGAGATCGAGAGGCCCGTCGACGATGCCACCGACGATCTGCCCGCGATCAGCCATCTTGGCCAGAATTGCGCCGTCGAGCGTGGCAGGCATTTTGGTCTGCACCATTTCGACCGCGGCCAGTACGGCTACCTTCGGCAGGTTGATACCGAGTGCGTGCGCGAAACCGATTGCGTTCTGGCAGATGTCGCGCTTCTGGTCGGTGTCGGGCGCGATATTCAGCGCGACGTCGCTGATGACGAAGCGGCGCGCATAGGTCGGCACCGATACCATCACGCAGTGGCTGATCAATCGTCCGGTGCGCAGTTTCGCTTCCTTCTGCATGACCGCGTGCAAGAGCACGTCGGTGTGCAGGCTGCCCTTCATCAGCGCCGCGATCTCGCCGCTGCCGGCGGCTGTAGCGGCCTTCAGGGCCGAGTCCTCGGGACCGTCCGTGGCCACGATCCGACAAATGGCGATGTCGAGGCGCGCCTGATTAGCGATCTGCCGGATCTCGGTCTCGGGGCCGAACAGCACGGGCAGGATCAGCCCGGCCGCGGCGGCCTCCACTGCTCCCGCCAATGCATCGGCGCTGCATGGGTGCACCACGCCGGTCAGCATCGGCTTGAAACCTCGACAGCGTTCGACAAGTCCCTCGAGCCGATGCTCCGCCACTTGGTATTGCTGCCGCGTCGTCGGTGCCAGAACTTCCAGGATCGCAGTCGCGAAAACCTGACCCGCAGGGTCCGCACATTCGCCGTCCAGCACGACGATCCCCTCATCCGACCGCTTCTCCCGCACGACGAGTCGCGCCGTCATCGCCGCGCCGATCGGCATCGCACCCTTGATCCGCACCGAGGTCGTGCGGATCGAGGTCCCGGGTCCCGGGAGGGCCGAACCAACGAGCGCGGTCAGGATGGCCGTGACGATGCCGGCAGCCCCTTGGCTCTCGCCGGGGCCGGCAAGCATGTCCACTTCGCCGAAGGCTGCGGCCCAGGCCCGCACGTCACCGGCTTGCAACGTGCGCTGAACCGACGCGGAGTTGCCGACGGCGATCTCTTTGAAAGTCTTGTTCACGATGGTCTGCATGGCTGCACAAAACCCAACAGGCGCCGCGTGATGGAACGGCTTCCGGTCAGTGCGATCCCAGCGTTTACTGCGCAGCGATCCAGCGCGCGATTTTCGGCCAATGCTCCTTAAGCGTGCGCGCCCCCATGAACAGCCCGATATGGCCGCCGGATACGGTTTCCTGAACGATGAGGTTCTTCGGTGTCCCGAGATATTTCGCCGCGTTGAGGACCTGTTCGGGCGTTGTGATATCGTCTGCAGTGCCCGCCAGCAGATAGGCTGGGCAAGTGACGTCATGCAGGTTGAGTTTGCGGCCGAGACCGACGAACTCGCCCTTGGCGAGCCGGTTCTCCTTGAAAAGCTGGGTAATTACCTGGAGATACCAGCGTCCCGGCAGGTCGATCGGGTTCTCATACCAGCTGTTGAACGTCTCTTCTTTCGCGAGAAAGGCCGGATCGTCGATGTGTTCGTAAAGATCGATTTGGTCTTGGATGTAATGCTGCTGGGGATGCATGTTCTTCCAGCCCGCCAGCATATATTTGCCCAGCATCAGGCCGCCGCCAAGTTCGATCAGTTGCTGATAGAACGAGACGGGAGATCCATGCGCCATGCGTTTGATCGGTCCGTCTCCTGCGTCGGTATCAATGGGCGCACCAGCAAGCACGAGCGTGTTCACCTTATCGGGAAAACGCGCTGCGATCATCGCTGATACCCAACCGCCCTGACAAAGGCCGACGAAATTCACGCGGCCACCAAGATCATCGATCGCGACAACGACCTCGGCAAGGTAGTTGTCAATCTCCAAGTCTTTCATGTCTTCAGTCGCCGATTTCCAATCGGTCAAGGCAACATGGCCAATTCCATTGGCCAACAGTGTCTCAACCAGGCTTTGGCCTTTATGGTAGTCGGCGATCATGGCGGTATGACCGGCGTGAGGCGCGTCTATGAGCGTCGGAATTCCGCCCGGCTTGCCGTAATCGCGCAGCATCATGGTTCGCAGATCGAGCCGCACTTGGTTCGGTGTCGCAAGTGTGGGTCTCAGGTCGTCATGAATTTTGATCTCTTCGTCGACGAACTTGAGGTTCTTCGCGTAAAGCTCGGTTCCCTGCTCAAGCATCGCCGTCGCTATCGCCATTGGCCAAAACGCCGGGACGCTCAGCAGTGAAAGATTTGCGGGCTTGACCGATGACTTATCCAACATGCTCTCATCCTTTCGTCGGGTGCCATTTGCCGCGGATCATTGCGGGCGTTTATCCAGCGGCAATGGGATTGGTCCGTTCGTCTTTTGCGCCGGCGTTTGCTGCCCTGCTAACGCGAGCGCCACGACGGGGTTCATGCTGTCGACCATCGATGACGGGATCAGGATCGTGGCGCCGCGCTCCTTGGTCGTCTCATAGATGATGTTCATGGCGCGCAGCTGGAGAGCTGTCGGGTGGCCGGCGTAGGTCATGGCCGCCTCGACGAACTGACCTGCAATCGCCGCCTCGGCCGATCCGAGAATGACCCGCGCCTGCTTTTCGCGTTCTGCCTGGGCCTGCCGGGACATGGCGTCCTGCAAGGCAACCGGAATCGCGACGTCGCGGATCTCGACCGACTTCACCGAGATACCCCAGTCGGCAGTCTTGCGGCTGATTTCGCCGCGCAACAGCTCGTCGGCGGCGGTGCGCTCCGACAAGAGCGCAGCCAGCATCGATGATCCGATCATTTCACGAAGCGACGTCTGGGAGACCCTATCGATAGCTTCGCGGTAATTCGTGATATTCAAAGCCGCCTTTTGCGCGTCGTGGACGAACCAGAAGATGATCGCGTCCACATTCACCGGAACGGTATCTTTCGTCAGCGCCGCCTCGGCACTGAACGCCGTGGTCTGAATGCGCTCATCGATGATTGCGACGATGTGGTCGATGACCGGAATGATCAGGAAAAGGCCAGGTCCTTTGACGCCACGCAATTTGCCGGCGCGAAGGACGACGAACTTTTGCCAGGTGTTGGCCATCTTGAGCGCGGAGGCGACGATGATTGCGGCGGCCGCCACGGCGATACCCGGATAAAGGTAACCTATTGCGGCTAGTCCTGCGCCGATGGCGAGGCAGGCGACGGTCAGAAATACGCTAATGGGATTCATTGTTTTGGCTCCCTTTTCGACGGGGCGCCCCTTACTTATCCATATTGATCTCCGATCCCACGCATTTCTGAGCAATATTGCTCACAGGGATGCAGCTCCATTGTGCTTGCTGTTTCGATCTGTCGGGGCTGGGCCCATCGATTGATCACAGGCGCATGCCCACGTGATAAGGGCTGCTTCAAAGTGCCCCCGAGTTGAGCAAGCAATTCCCTTTCCCCCAAGAAAAGCCTATAATTTTCGTGGAAGGTCATGCGATGGCGACGAAACGTCGACCCTCATTCGATACAAAATCGTTTCTCGCCCGTGTCGGGGACGGCCAGAGCATCGGTAAGTACCGCAAAGGCCAGGTTGTCTTTTCACAAGGGGACCCTGGCAATTCGGTCTTCTATATCCAGAAGGGCAAGGCGAAGCTCACCGTCGTTTCCGAACAAGGCAAGGAAGCGGTTATCGCAATCCTTGGTGCGGATGAATTCTTCGGCGAGGGATGTCTTGCCGGACAAGCGCAGCGTATAGCGACGGTCACGACCATGACGGACTCCGTCATCGCTCGATTGGAAAAATCAGCTATTATCCGGGTAATCCATGATGAACCGGCATTCTCCGAAATGTTCATTGCACATCTTCTGAGCCGGAGCATCCGCGTCGAAGCAGACCTCGTCGATCAACTGTTCAATTCAAGCGAGAAGCGACTTGCCCGCCTGCTCCTTCTCTTGGCGAACTTCGGCAAGGAAGGGGCACCCGAACCGGTGATCGCGAAAATCAGCCAGGAAACGCTTGCGGAGATGATCGGAACGACGCGGTCGCGCGTGAGTTTCTTCATGAACAAATTTAGAAAGCTGGGGTTCATCGAGTACAACGGCAGCATCGAAGTCCACAGTTCATTGTTGAATGTCGTTCTGCACGACCAGCCGCCGATCAAGAATTAAATTTTAATTTGCGGAAGGATATTCGGGGAGCACCGGCCTCCCCGATATGAGCAATTTTGCACAGACTCCGCCTCGCTTTGGGCTTCACTTAGTGGAAAGCAAATGGAGCTAAGATCATGTCGCTTGGTCTCATTCTCGTTATCATCCTCGTCATCTTCCTGTTTGGCGGTTTCAGCGGCCGTTTTGGCGGCTATGGTTATGGCTACGGGCATGGCGGTGTTGGCATCATCGGAACCATTCTGATCATCGTCGTCATTCTTATGTTGCTGGGCCGGATTTGATGCAAAATCCCCTCGAAGCCCTCCAAAGGCCATAAGGGTCCCAATGGATATGAACCGCTACTCGGACCCGCGACCGTGTTCGAGGATCGGTCGCAAAATCGACACCTGACCATTAGTTTTCTTTTTCTTGTCGAAGGATTAGTTCTTATCCTGTTAGGGCTCCTCGCAATCGCCATTCCGTCAACCGCCAATGCGAACGCAACTGGTATTCTGGGCTGGCTGTTTCTCGCCAGCGGGGCTTGATTGAGCCGCGGAGGTGATTGGCTCTGGAGCTCTGAAATGAAGTTCTGCCCAATTAGGCGGTATGGCCGTCGAAGTCGCCTGTCTTGGGAATATTCTTTTCCCGCTGCGGCGCCATTTTCGCCGTATCCGGGGCGCCCGGCACACCGCGAGGCCCGAATCTTCTGCGGGCGACGTCGTCCTCCGTTGGCCGTTCTTCTTCGCGGGTCTCGCGCGGCATCTCACGCCTCCTCTGCTCGGGACATTAGGGAAAAGGGGAGCCCGGCTGGTCAAAGCCATGGCCGGACTCTTGTAGATGTCCCCTTGATGCTGCTTATTCGGACAGGCCTTCAACGATGAACTCTCGTGAGTCGGTCGGGTGCTTGCGAAGGCTCTCGACCTCTTGCTGGACAGCCGACCTGTACCAGGCTTCTGCTTTTTCGACGCTGTCGAAACCGTTGACAACAAACCGCTTGGGCGGGGTGCCGTCAAGGCTAGTGATCTTTTCCGCTTTTAATTTGAAAGTGGTCATTTTTGAACAAACTCATCCGAGCGAAGCTCCCACCTTTCGTCGGGAGTAGAATCGCTTGGGGATAAATCATGGCAATTCCGAAGAATTACAAGCACAAAGAATACGCGCGCTACGCTGCGCATTGCTTGCAAATGGTGACTGCGGCTGGCGATCAGGAATCGCGTTCTATTCAACGTGAGATGGCGGCCGAGTGGCTGAGACTAGCGGATGCTGCGCGGCGCCCATTAAGACTACAGCAAACCCAAATGAAGTGAGGCAGGGAACCTAATTCGTCGGTCGATCGTTATATCCGCGATCAAGGGATGCGTTGTAGTCTCGACGATCAGAAGCCCCAGCCCTCACCCCCCAAGCCCCCCTGCTGGGGCTTCTTCTTTGATCCATCGGCTTTTGGCCGCTGATCCATTGCTTCGAGCGACAGGCGCGAGGTCGGCTGTTCGATCGTGCGGTCAATTCACAGCAACTGGTCGACCGACGGA
Organism: uncultured Alphaproteobacteria bacterium; assembly: GCA_963759705.1. Classification (GTDB taxonomy): domain Bacteria; phylum Pseudomonadota; class Alphaproteobacteria; order Rhizobiales; family Xanthobacteraceae; genus BOG-931. The sequence goes on along the minus strand of CAVXAK010000013.1, from coordinate 326,253 downwards.
GCCGCTCCGAGTTTTGGAACGACAGCGTCATTATCGTCACGATACTCAAAGGATACTAAAGGCGTCGTTTTTCCCGATTTTCCCGCTGATCAAGTTCATGCTCGAGAGACCTGATCTCGGTTCGAATCTCTTCGACCACCTTTATGCTGGCTGTCTTTAGTTCAATTCCCGCCGCATCGTCTTTTGGAAGTCCAATGCCGCTCACGAGAAAGACCTGATATTTTGCGATGGCGGCGACAACGTTGTAACTTTCGGAAAGCGCCAGCAAAATTTGCTCATCGGAAAGTTGAGAGTGGCGCATGGATTACGTTCCTAGCGTTTTTCCGCGACCGACCAGGATCGCGGCGTCGAGCGGACGATTTACGTTCCCCTGGCCGCAAATCTGGGGGCGCAGAATGTGACCGTAAAGGACGCCCCTCGGCCGTTTCCGCCGGGCGCAATTTGTAACTCTCCGCCGATCTGTTTCACAAGCGAACCTATAATCTTCATTCCAAGACCTTTGCTCGTGGCAGGATCGAATCCCGCCGGCAATCCCGGCCCGTCATCCGACACCGATAGCGAGTGACCGATTGTCGGCGTTGCCTCCAATCGAACCGTAATGTTGCTCTGAGCGTGTTTCGCCGAATTGGTGATCAACTCGTTGACGATAAAGCCGAGCGGAATGGCGAACACAGTGGGTAGATCGATCCCCGCGCCCTCGACTACGATCGTGTGTGCGGTCTCTCCCTCAAACAGCAGATCCGAAAGATCGTCGCAAAGGTGTTGGAGATATTGCTTAAAATGCACGCTCTCCTGATGATCGAGGAGATGTAGCCCGCGATGCACACGTCCGAACGAAGCGACCCGGTTGGCCGCGATCGTCAATTGCGCGGCCGCCTCAGGGCCGGCGGTCCGACTTTGCAACGACAGGAGACTAATGATAATTTGCAGACTGTTGACGAGCCGGTGCTCTAACTCCTGAGTCAGCAAGTCTTGGCGCTGCAGAAGTTCGGACTTCTCGTGAAGCCAGGCCTCTTCCCGGGTGCGAGCCGCGCGCAATTCGGCAGCGAGCGCATCATACTGCGCATGCTCGCGCGTATCCCGTCCAACCGCGCGCTCCCAGGGAAACTGAAATACAGATTCACGGGCTGATATGGTGTCGCTCATCCTTCTCCCTCCACGCTCTCATGGGTCGAAAAAAGGCTCCTTGGCAGAGGATGCTGAACCGACTTGTAGACCAAGCCGTCTCCTCGGACGCAATACTGGACGGGCACCGAGACCGGGACCGTTCAAAATTGCTCACAATGGCTAAGAATTAAGGAAATGGTAACGATTACCTTGACGGTATCGTCGAAAAAAGAGGTCTCAAAGTATCCTATTCGATAATCAAACTTCGGAGGGCCCGCGCAGTTCGGGCAGGTTCAATGCGGTGGACTTGATCGCGCTCGCAGCAGCCGGGCCGCCGGCGAAAGTGTCACTTCGGCGGCTCCACGGTGCGCGGCTGGTCGGCGAGTACGACGCTCAAGAGCGAGCTATGGACTTCCAGATGCCCGTTGTAGTCGATGAAGCCCGCTTTGCGAAACCTGTTCATGAAATGGCTTACGCGCGAGCGGGTGGTACCGATCATCTCAGCGAGCGTCTCCTGGCTGATCTTTGCAACAAGGGGCTCCGGTCGGCCTTCCTTGCCGAAATTGGCCAGCAGGAGCAGCAGCCGGGCAAGCCGTTTCTCGGTTGAATTGAAGAGCTGATCGAGCAGGTCTTCTTCAACCCGTGCGTTCCTCGCCAAAATATGCGACACGAACATTTGGGAAAATGCGGGCTCGTCTCGAAGGAGACGCTGAATTTCCGACTTCGCTACTCGCATAGTGACGCAGTCGGTCATTGCACTTGCAGTCGCCAAGCGCTTCGGTTGGCCAGTCAAGCATCCTTCACCGACGAATTCGTCTATACCCAGGATTCCGATGACCGCCTCCTTACCCAGCTTAGATACGACGGTGACTTTGACTTTGCCTTTTTTAATATAGAAAACCGCGTCTGAAGCATCGCCTTGCGAAAAGACAATTTCGTTCTTGCGATGCTTCGAAATGATGCGCCCCTTGGCGGCGGCTTCAAGAAACACGGCCGGATCAAATCGTGGCGAACGTCTCTTTCTTTGGGGGGATATGCTCTGCTCGCTCATTTTATGAGTTAGGCACAATCGCGGCGACGCGCCTGTACAAAATAGCTCACTTTGCGTGAATTGATACTTTCGTCGCTCCAGGGCCGCAGTCGAGCTTTTGGCAATCAAACGCGTTCGTAGGCAAAAGCTCTGAGTAGCGATACCGGGATCGATCTTGGCACTCGCAGGTTCACCCTTCCAGAAAGTGCCCGAACGCAGCCAGCGGTCGAACACGGTCGCAGATGATCTTGGTAATCGCCAGCATGGGCACAGAGAGGATCGCACCCGGAATACCCCACATCCAAAACCAGAAGACGAGCGATATGACAACGAGGACTGGATTAAGGGTGAAGCGCTTGGCCAAAAGCATCGGCGTCACGGTCTCGCCTTCGATCAAATGCAAAATAATGTACAACCCCGCAGGAAGCAGCGCCTGCCAGAGCGTATCATTGGTCAATAAACCAGCAAGAAGAAAAACAGCCATACCTAAGGCTGTGCCGAGGATCGGCACATAGTTCAGCAGAAAGGCCACCGTCCCCCAAAGGATCGGGTCGCCCACCCCCGTGAGCCACATCGCCAATGCCATAGCGATTCCCACCGCCGCGTTCAAAATTGTGATCGTGACGAGATACGCTGAGATGTCACGTTCGATTTGCTGGGAGATTTCGACCACTTGGCGCTTGCTCTTGAAGCGCGGCAGTATCTCAACAAGTCGGTGAAGAAAGACGTCTCCAGTCAGGAGAAGAAAGAAAAGAAACAGTACCGTTGTGAAGAAGCCGCTAGCAAAATTCCGGGTCCCGGTGAATAGCTTTGTCAGAAGAGTTGGGCCCTGCGTGGGAGCGGCCGCATTCGCGGATTGCCCCGTTCCTCCAAAGTCTTCCACCTGTTGCAAGAACACCTGGAGTGTATTGATCGGCGCTCGTAAGAAAATCAGCCGCTCCTGGAGCCGAGGAATGCCCTCCGGAAGCTTTGCTGCCCAGGTACCGGCGGGACCTGAAATGGCCGCGCCCAAGCCGACGATCGATCCGAATAGCGCTAGGATCAGCAGCAGCGCCGCGAATAAACGCGGTACGCGCAAACCCTGTAGTATGCGCAAGGCCGGCTGTAACAGGAGCTTGAGAACGATTGCAAAGATCAACGGCAATACGACCTCCCTCGCGACATAGGCTGTCGTCAGCAGCGCAAGGAAGAATAGACCACCCAGGAATATGATTTTCGGATCTGAAGGCAGAGGCATTTCCTCTGGCTCTTCCGCCAGCAGTGCCACATCGGTCTTCTGATCGTAGCCTGTCATATTCAACACTGCATCGTGCTTGCCGTGCTCGAAGCCTACGAGAGCCGCCCCTCTCCTTTTATGGGATCAGTGGGCATGGCTAGGAAGCAGAGATCCGAATAAGAGGGTGTTATTTTCGCTCTTTGAGCCAACTCGGACATGCGCCGGGCAAAAGGTCTGCGCGATCGCATTTTCAAGGCTCTCGGCAAGAAGAGTGCTTCCAAATACTGGGCCGTCATAGGGAAGCTCAAACGAGAGGGCCTGGATCTGGGCCGTAGCTGCGGCCCAGTCCGGATCGTTCTTAGTGGCAAAGCCAAAAGAATTGCCCCTCTTAGTAGCAGGGCGGATAGGGGTAATATCCGCACGTAACGCTATTGTAATAGCGTGGGACTGCGACTGCTGCGCCGATGGCGGCGGCACCAACGCCAACACCTATGCCACGCCGATAAGGGCCGCCCCGATAAGCGCCGCCTGCATGAACGCCGCCTGCATGAACGCCGCCTGCATGAACGCCGCCTGCATGAACACCGCCTGCATGAACACCGCCTGCATGAACACCGCCTGCATGAACACCGCCCATGCGAGCCGTTCCTCGATACGCTAAGGCATCAGTCGAGACACACGCGACGCCAAGAATAGCAGCCGCGGTGATGGAAATGACGGTTCGATACGACATGGGAGTTTCCTTTCTTCGATTGATTGCTAATAAAGCCCACATGCCAAACGAATACTGATCAAAATTGCTCATTCGAGGAGCAACGATTGTAATGTACCGCTCGCTTTTTTTTACGGAGTGTTCGGAGCGTTGTTGCTGCCCTCCGTTGTCCTTCGATCTCGCCACCGCAGGGGTCTCGTCTGGAAAACACCGAGCACACCGATTGTTTTGAACAATTTTTAGAGAGGAACACCCGGGCTCTCGAAACGTTGACCCACATGAGCTTTACCCAGTCGCGTTTACATCGTATTCCAGAACTTACGAAACGGCTTCGCGTGGTCTTTGGAATTTTCGCAGCAGCGGCTGTCATGATCTTCGCGACGCTTGACAGCTCAGGACGTGACAGCGGTGTACGCCACGTACAAGTGGAGTCGCACTCAAAGGGCCGAGAGGATCGCTTTTGGGACAGCTCGTCATAGTCTCGAATAGAGTTGCAATCCCCGAGAAAAACGCGAAAGCGCGCGCTGGCGGGCTTGAAGTTGCCGTCAGAGCGGCACTCAAGCACAAATCTGGCATTTGGTTTGGTTGGAGCGGAAAGGTCGCCAGCCACACCAAAATCGCCACAAAGGAGGTCGTGCACGACAAGATCACGTACATTACGCTCGATCTCTCCAGGGAGGACTACAAGGAATACTACAATGGCTTCACAAATCGTGTGTTATGGCCGATTTTGCACTACCGCGTCGATCTTGCGGAGTTCTCACGCCGGGATCTGAGCGGTTATCTTCGTGTCAATGATCACTTTGCGCGGGAGTTAGACGAGGTGCTCGGGCCGGATGACCTCGTCTGGGTGCATGATTATCATCTGATACCGCTCGCTAAAGCGCTGCGCGAGCGCGGGCGTAAGAACCGCATCGGATTTTTCCTTCACATCCCATGTCCACCGCCAGAAATACTCACTGCATTGCCTAACCACGAGCGTCTCATTCCATCGCTCTGCGAATACGATCTCATCGGTTTTCAGACCGGCGATGACGCATTCAATTTCAGCCGTTATCTGACGCGCGAATGCGGCCTGCACAGCCACGATTTCAACTTCGTCCTCGCTAACCGGACGGTTCGGATTGACGTGTTCCCTGTCGGCATCGAAACTGCGGCCTTCGCCCGTCTTGCCGAGCGTTCAGCGCAACTGCCATTCGTGAAGCGCGTGGTTCGGAGCCTGGCTGACCGGACGCTCATCATAGGGGTCGATCGCCTGGACTACTCGAAAGGCATCGCGCAACGCCTCTCGGCATTTGAGCTGTTCCTGCAGACGCAGCCTAACTGGCGAGGTAAGGTGACCTATTTACAGATCGCGCCCAAGAGCCGCACCGAAATTCCGGAATATGCCCATATGGAGCAGGAGATTGGCTCAGCCGCAGGACGCATCAACGGCGCCTATGGTGAGGCGGACTGGACACCGATCCGCTACGTCAACCGTGCCTACAGTCACTCGACACTTGCCGGCCTTTATCGCGCCGCACGTGTTGGGCTCGTGACACCACTCCGCGATGGCATGAATCTTGTCGCCAAGGAATATGTCGCGGCGCAGAATCGTAACGACCCAGGTGTACTTATCCTGTCGCGTTTCGCTGGCGCGGCTCATGAATGCAAAGCGGCGCTGCTGGTCAATCCTTACGACCCCGACAGCGTCGCGGCTGCTATCGGACAGGCGCTGTCGATGCCGCTGGCCGAGCGGTGCGAGCGGCACGATGCGCTGTTCCGGGTGCTCTCACATAACGACATCCAACACTGGGCCGACCGATTTCTCACCGCACTGGAACGTGAGCCGAGCCCTCTCAACCGACTCGAGCAAATGTCCTCTGCGGCACTGCAAGGTGTGCAATAACAATCTTGCCAGATTGCTCCTGCTCTTGCGAATTTCGGCTCGAAGGACAAAAAACGGATCCGATGCTGCCTCTGCTAAGTGGTCAAAATAGAACAAACTCTATCCGCTCAGATCGCCAAAAAGAATTAGGCTAGATTTTAGCGTCACCGAAAATATAGCCGAACTCCGGTTGCCTACCCCGCCCCGAGCCAAGGCAACCGAAGCGTTTTCCTTTGGACTTCAGGGGTATTCGATCAGCTCAGGCGACAGTAAAGTCCATCTCATCCGCGTGAGATGGAACCTTGCTGCACTGCACGCGTTAGCATTCGCCGGGAACTCAAAGGTCATCATGAAAATCGCACAGGTCGCTCCGCTCATCGAGAGCGTTCCTCCTCGTCTCTATGGCGGCACCGAGCGGATCGTCTCCTACTTGACCGAAGAACTTGTCGGGCTTGGCCACGATGTGACGCTTTTTGCGAGCGGTGATTCTGTCACCAGCGCTGAATTGGCTCCCTGTTGTACTCGCGCGCTCCGGCTTGATCCTGCCGTTCGCGACATCATCCCGCACTTCATGCTGATGATCGATAAGGTGCGGGAGCGCGCGGAGGAATTCGACATCCTTCACTTCCACATCGATCTGTTTCATTTTCCGCTTTTTCGTTTGCTCGCATCGCAGAGCTTGACCACGCTTCACGGCCGGCAGGACCTGGGGGATCTCAAACCGTTTTACTCCCGCTTCGCCGAAATGCCGTTGGTTTCGATCTCCAACGATCAACGCAAGCCCTTACCGCACGCCAATTTTGTGGCAACGATTCACCACGGCATTCCGTCTGACCTGCATCGGCCGTCATTTGAGCAGGGAAAATACCTCGCCTTTCTGGGACGGATTTCGCCGGAAAAGCGCCCGGACCGCGCGATCAGGATAGCGCGCGGCGCAGGCATCCCGCTGAAAGTCGCCGCCAAGGTCGACAAGGTCGATGAAGATTACTTCCGCAACGATATCCTCCCGCTCATCGATGGCCCCGGCGTGGAGTTCATCGGCGAGATCAATGAACATGAGAAAACGAAATTTCTGGGCGAGGCCGCCGCTTTGTTATTCCCAGTGGACTGGCCGGAGCCGTTTGGACTCGTGATGATCGAAGCCATGGCGTGCGGCACGCCGGTTCTCGCATTCCGCTGCGGATCGATCCCCGAGATCATCGAGGATGGCGTCACAGGCAAAATCGTGGATACCGAGGAAGGAGCCATAGCGGCGCTATCGCAAATCTTGTCTTACGACCGCCGCGCGGTGCGGCGACGCTTTGAAGAAAGATTTACTGCCGCAAGGATGGCAAAAGATTATATGAGTACTTATCGTAAGTTATCGAAAATGCAGCCGTCCAACCGCAAAATGCCAAGCCCCTGGACGCGTCAACTCGGCGTCGACGGCGGCATTTACTCAACACGTATAGCAATTGAGAAGCCTCTTGCAGCCTTGTTGAAGGCCGGCGCGGCTTCCAAGATTTAGTTCCAACATCACTGCAATCGGCAAAAATCCTGCCGGGGTTAGGGAAATCCCGTTCGTCGCGTCAGCGCGCCGATAGAGGCGAACGAGCCAGCGGAGCCAATGCGATGCTGCCCTCTAAGACCGTCGTTCAGGTATTTCCGAGCGAGGCGCCGGCCGAGGCTCCTTTCTATATCACAGCGACGCTGGCCGCCGCCCGGCCGCGCCGTACCCTAAAGGATGGCGACACTTTTGCAGTCCTCGACAGCGATGGCGACATCGTTGCAATGCCGGGCGGCCCCGGCGGCATATTTTATCGAGACACGCGGTATCTCTCGCATTTGGCACTGCTGATCAATGAGAAACGCCCGCTCCTGCTCGGCGCCAATATCCGCGACGACAATTCCGCGCTCTTTATCGATCTGACCAATCCAGATCACATCGCCGATCAGCGCGTCGTTCTGGAAAAAGACACTGTTCACATTCTGCGCACGATCTTCCTGTGGCGCGACACAGCATATCAAAGGCTCGGCGTGCGCAATTACAGCGACCGGACGATCGACCTGCGTCTGACAATCCTGTTCGAGAATGATTTCGCGGATTTGTTCGAGGTCCGTGGGTCACGCCGTAAGCATCGTGGCCGCGCCACGGCGGCGCGACACGGCGACGATCAGATCTTGTTGATCTACCAAGGCCTCGACGACAGAGAACGGCGCACCACAGTGACGTTCGATCCGCCGCCGGATCGGCTCGCGATCAACGCGGCGGTGTACGACATCACGCTCGCACCGGACGAAATGCGGCCGATATTCGTCGCCGTCGGATGCGACCAGACGATACCGCGTCCGCCGCCGTTTCTGCGCAGCCTCATCGCTGCACGCCGCGATATGCGCGAAGCGACGCGCGAACGGACATCGGTCGAGACGTCGAATGATCGCTTCAATGAAGTGCTCTGCCGATCGGCCGCCGATCTCGCGATCCTGATGACCGAAACCCCGCAGGGCCGCTATCCCTATGCGGGCATTCCCTGGTTCTCGACGACGTTCGGGCGCGACGGTCTGATCACCGCGCTGCAGATGCTGTGGTGGAGCCCTGACGTCGCGCGCGGCGTGCTGCGACGGCTCGCCGCCTATCAGGCGACGACGACCGATCCGCTCGCCGATTCCCAGCCGGGAAAGATCTTGCACGAGATGCGCGGCGGCGAGATGGCGGCGCTGCGCGAAGTGCCGTTCGGATTGTACTACGGCAGCGTCGATTTAACGCCGCTGTTCGTCCTCCTTGCCGGACTTTACGTGGAGCGCACCGGCGATCTCGCAACCGTCGCCGAGTTGTGGCCCGCCGTCGAAGCCGCACTGGCTTGGATCGATGGTCCCGGAGATCCGGATCAAGACGGGTTCATCGAATATCAGCGCGCCAGCGAGCAGGGCCTCGTCAATCAAGGCTGGAAGGATTCGCATGATGCGATTTTCCACGCTGACGGCCGGCTGGCGGAGGGCGCCATCGCGCTCGCCGAGGTTCAGGGTTACGTCTATGCGGCCAAACGCACCGCCGCGCGTTTGGCGCGGCGACTGCAGCGTGACGCCGATGCGTTCAAACTCGATGCCCAAGCGAGCCGCCTGGCCGAGCGGTTCGAGGCCGCGTTCTGGTGCCCGGAGATCGAGACCTATGCGCTTGCGCTCGACGGCGCCAAACATCCGTGCCGAGTGCGCACATCGAATGCCGGCCAAGTGCTGTTCACCGGGATCGCCGCGCCCGATCGCGCTGCGCGTGTTGCCGCGGGTCTACTGCAGCCGCGCTTCTTCTCCGGCTGGGGCATTCGCACGGTGGCCAAAGGCGAAGCCCGCTACAATCCGATGTCGTATCACAACGGCTCGATCTGGCCGCACGACAATGCGCTGATCGCGCTCGGTCTTGCGCGCTACGAGAACAAGCCGGCCATCGAAAAACTCTTCGAGGGTCTGTTCAGTGCCGCGACCTACATGGACTTGCGGCGGCTGCCGGAATTGTTCTGCGGCTTCGAGAGGCAGCGCGGCTACGGTCCGACGCTCTATCCGGTCGCCTGTTCGCCGCAGGCCTGGGCCAGCGCCACCCCATTCACGCTGCTCGAAGCGGCGCTCGGCCTGGAATTCGACCCCTTCGATGGAGAAATCCGGCTGCGCAATCCGCGCCTGCCGGCGTTTCTCGACGAGGTCATCCTGCGCAACCTGCGGCTCGGCTCATCGACCGTCGATCTCAGAGTGAGACGCCATAACGATACCGTCTCGCTCGATACGCCCTGGATCAACGGCAACATACGCGTGTCGATCGTTTTGTCGCGCTGACGGTGCCCTTTCATTTCCCCTGCACGAGTGGTTCCGAGATATCAGCGCTGTTCGTTGAAATAAGCCGTACTGAGCTGGACGACAGTTGGGGCAAGAAGACCGTGCCCGAATTGGCGACTGATGATGCCTGCAGATCGACGGGCGTTTATCGGCAGCCTCCGATTAACACTCGATCGTGCCGCATGTACAATCGGAGCGCTGCTTATTCAGAAGCGGAGATCTCATGCGTATCCACATCGGCTGCGAGCTTCGTTTCGAATTTTCGCAAACAACGCCTATGATTGTGATGTTGAACGTGCACTTCTCGCGCGTCTCCGACCTGGAGCGTCCGGACTATCTGCTAACGAACCCCTCAGTTCCCATTGATGGCTACCGCGACAGCTTCGGAAATTGGTGCAGCCGCCTCGTTGCGCCCGGCGGGCATTTCAGCCTCGGTACGGACGCAATTGTTCGTGACTCGGGCATGTCCGATCCGATCAACCTCAACGCTCTGCAGCACCAAGTCCAGCACTTGCCGGCCGAAGTCATGCTGTTTTTGCTCGGCAGCCGTTATTGTGAGACCGATCGTCTCTCCGACGAGGCTTGGCGCCTATTCGGAAATACGCCACTAGGTTGGCCGCGGGTGCAGGCTATCTGCGACTTCGTGAATCATCACATAACATTCGGCTACGAGCATTCCCGTGCAACCAGAACGGCGTTCGAAGCATATCAAGAGCGCCGCGGTGTTTGCCGCGATTACGCACATCTCGCTGTCGCCTTCTGCCGCTGCCTGAACATCCCGGCGCGTTATTGCACCGGGTACATCACGGACATCGGCCTTCCCCCGCCCTACGCGCCCATGGATTTTGCCGCCTGGATTGAAGTTTATTTGGGCGATCGGTGGCGCTTCGACCCGCGCAACAACGCCCCTCGGATCGGTCGTATCCTCATCGCACAGGGCCGCGACGCCGCTGATGTGCCTCTAACCCATACCTTTGGCCCCGGAACCTTGTCAGGGTTCCGCGTGTGGGCAGACGAAGTGCTCCCAGGATGAATACTTCACGTTCCGACGTAGCTTGAGACTTTGCAGGCTTTTGCTGGAATGCGAAGGGACGTTGTTCGCCCGAGGCGGCTGATCGCATTTTGACAACTGCCCGTCGCGTTCGGAGCAAAGCGGACACCGATGGATTTCGTCGTGCGATGCATCTGCTGCGACCCGAATGCGACTGGGTTATTTCCAGTAATGCGTGGTTATCTGCAACCCTGCAGAGGCTGCGCAACTTGTGTGGAAAAGGGCCCAGTAGCCAGCAGTTGAGCGAGCTGATATGCGGGTCAGAACAATCCCACCACACCGATCACCGATGCATTCTATGACAGAGTCGAAGTTGCGGTGCTTAGTTGTTGAACTTACGTGGGTTTCGCGCAGTCTCCTAACTATCGCCACCATAACTCCTCGAAATCCTGGGTTGCTGTTCCCTCGGAACGCCCTAGCATCAAAATTAGTCCGTTCATCTGCACCCAAATTCGTTACCAATTTCGCGAGATCAGCATAGGGTCGATATCTCGGTAGATCACTCGAAGATCGTCGCGCGACTTCTGACTTGTGTCTCACGATTGTGATCGCACCACTCGACGGGGACCAAATTGAGCTTTGCTACGCAATCTGGCAATGACCTGAGCGTGCGTTCGGCTGGCCTCGATACCCTTCGCACGATTGTAGTATTTAGTCGTCGTCCGCAAATCGGCGTCAGCGAGGAGATCTCGCGCGATTCCTACTTTGTGGGGTGCTGCAATCGCCCACATGGTGGCGGCGGCATCGCGGGCGTCATGGGGAGTAATACGAATGCCGAGGCGTTCCGTTGTATGCCGGGTCATTACTGGGCCGACGGCCGAATATGACAGAGGTCCTCCCTTCGGGCTTACCCACATCGCGTTACATCCCGCGACTTTAAGCATGCGGGGCCGAACCCGTTTGAGGTAGATCGACAAGCGCTCGCGAAGGTCTTCAGGGATTTCGAATTCGAGGCCCGTGTTCGTTTTAGTCTCCTCGGGCGGAACGACAATGGACCAGTGTTCTCCCTCCTGGATCAAATCTCGTCCAATTTCTAGAGCGGCGAAGTTTTTGTGTCTCAGGGGCACATGGGCCAGCAGCGCGATCATAAATCCATCACGGTAGCGGATTGCATCAGCCATCTTAACGGGCTTGCCAGGTGACACATCGCTTTTGTCCATCAGGGCGAAACCCAGCTCGGTAAGCTGCACGCTCGTGATCACCGGCCGAGCTGTGCCACCTCGCGGCGCGGCCGCATAAAGTCTGGTTTTCATAGCTCGCAGCCAAGTCCAATCTGTCTTTGGCATCATGGTCCGGGCAGCCCCAAAGAGGCTGTCGATCTAAATCGCCACGGAATGTGGCGAGTTCGTCTTCCGCAAATGTTCGACAAAGCGGCCTGCGCGCTCCTTAGTGAGCCGCTCGGATGGAGACGTGTCTAGTGCGGCGGACTCCTCAATCGACAAGAACCCAAGAAGATGGCTGCTCTCCGCCTGACAGGAGGTCCGATAGCATCGGCCTCAGCAAAGCAGCCAACAGGAGAGCAGCCGTGAAACAGTATGTGGGATTGGATGTGTCGCAGAAAGAGACCGCCGTGTGCGTGGTCGATGAGAACGGGAAGGTTGTGTTCGAGGGCAAGGCAGCGTCCGATCCTGGCGCATTGGCCCGCGTGATTGGCAAACGGGCACCTACCGCAGAACGAATCGGCTTCGAGACGGGTGCGATGGCCAGTTGGCTATGGCACGAACTCAAGCGCGTGGGCTTGCCGGTCGTGTGCATAGATGCTCGCCACGCCCACGCCGTGCTGTCCGTGCGAATGAACAAGAGCGACCCAAACGATGCTCGCGGTCTGGCAGAGCTGATCAGGGTGGGCTGGTATCGTGAGGTCCGGGTCAAGAGCGACGACAGCCAGGCAATCCGATCTCTGCTCGTTGCCCGGTCCCGACTGGTCAGCATCCGTCGCGATCTGGAGAACCAAGTCCGCAGCCTGCTCAAGGAGATCGGCTTGTTGTTCCCGCGCGCGATCGGCGGACAGTTCCGCGACCACGTGCGCCGCCTGCTTAACGATCACGTGCTGCGCTCCATCGTCGATGGCCTGCTTGCCGTGCACGAGCAAGTCGAGGAACAGCAAGACGCCTTCGACAAGCGCGTCCGCACGGAAGCCAAGGCAGACGAAACTACACGGCGACTTATGAGCGTGCCCGGCGTGGGTGTAGTGACCGCGTTGGCATTCCGCCACACCATCGATGATCCGACACGGTTCCGATCAGCCCAGGCTGTCGGGGCATACCTCGGCTTGACACCGCGACGGAAACAGTCGGGCGAGCAGGATTACAATGGCCGCATCTCCAAATGGGGCGACCGGTTGCTGCGGACCTACTTGTTCGAGGCCGCAAGCGTCTTGCTACACCGGACTCAGCGTTGGTCCGCATTGAAGGCGTGGGGCGTTCGGCTGATGAAGCGTGTCGGCGCCAAAAAGGCCAAGGTTGCGGTCGCTCGCAAGATCGCTGTCGTCCTACACTGTATCTGGACCGACGGCACTAGCTTCGAATGGGGGACAGAGCGAAAAGCGGCCTGAGAGACCACACCGATCCGGCCTGCGGCATCAGCAGCGCCGGCAGTTGTCCCTGCCGGGGACGGTGGTGTCGGTGACCTCGTTGTTTCGGCTGAAGGCAACCTTGCGCACTTCGGTCCACACGTTGAGGCACCCATCCCCGAACACAATCATGAGGCTCAGACCTCGGAAAGGACCCTGACCTCGGCATGGACGACCAAACCGGAGTTGACAGTCACCCGCGATTAAAGGACCTCGGCATGGACGACCAAACCGGAGTTGACAGTCACCCGCGATTAAAGGGCCGAATAACACCCAAGAAAACGCCGCCACCCCATCCAGTATTTGTGCAAAGTAGTTTTAGCCAGGCGCGAACCTGGCGCATCATCGAATGGGTCATCACTGGCAAGGGCATCGTTCCACATTCGTTTGTCGGTATTGGGCCAATCTGGAAACGGCAGATGTAATCTTGGCTTCGGTCCTGGCATCTTTTCGCTCCTACTCTTGATGTCCGACATTACGGCGGGATCGGTTCGGTTTGGGCTCTCGCAGTTTCCGGATCAGGTCGGCATGCGCTCGCCCGGCTCTTCGGGTATCCGGACCCGCATAAAACCTTGTGGTCGTTTTCAGGGATCTGTGCCCAAGAAGTTGGCGAACCGATTCGTAGCCGCCTTGGTAGGTATCCAGATGGATTTTTGCGCCCAGGTGCCTGAACTGATGCGGGGTGATTTTTACCCCTACCCGCCTGATGATCGTCCGCTGAATTGCGACTCTCAGCGTCGAAAGCGTCCTCCGCTTACCCTTATGGGAGACGAACAAATAATCTGGCCGTCGGCCGATCATCTCCGCTGCAATTTCATTGCGAAAGGCATAGAGCCGGTCCGACAGCACCTCGGGAAGCTCGTATTCAAGCGGCTCCTCGTTTTTGACTTCGTCCTCCCAAATCACGATCAGCGCTGGTTTGCCTCTTCCTTGTGGCCAATGCAGGTGCTCATCGAACTTGAGGGCCGCGAGGTTTTCGATCCGAAGCGGTACGTGCAGAAGAATGTCGATGGCCAATGCCGTCTGAAGATTGATGAATCAGCGACTGGAATTTTGGAGGTTGCGCCGCGCGGTCCGCCACAACAGGTCTGGCAACTTGATCAGCTTCGCCAGGACCAAAGGATCATCGAGCTTGCGCAGCAAGTTCTTGTTCTTCTCGGTCAATCCTGAACGCGGGCGATCGAGCTTGCTGCGCATTTCCTTGAGTTCGGCAATCCGCTCGGCAGGTGCTTTGACCCATTCGGAGGCGATCGCGATCAGACCTGTCGCAAGACTGAGAATGTATCCAGAGACCTTTTGGCCCTGTTTCCTCCATTGCTGCCGAAGGATGGTGCGAAACATCTCAGGTTCAACCAGGCGGCTGAGCGACTTAAGTTCATCGGGGTCGATCCCTGCGGCGCAGGCTGCACTTGCTGCGAGACGGATGTAATCGCGACGCAATCGCAAGCTTTCCGGTGCAAGGGCCCGAACCCGCGCATTTTCGTCGAGCGGGTCGGGTACGCTGCACCACTGCAGATACGCTTCCGTCTCTCCACAAAACGAAGCTGGAAGTCGCTCCCACGGGATGCGATCACCACTCGCGGTCACCTCGGGCAGTTCCACCGGCCGCAACCCGCGGTCCGGCAGCAATTCCACGAGCCTGTTCCAAAGCTTGGGAACGTTGCGCCGCTGAAAGCGGAGATTGCGAACCAGGCTTCCCTCCTCGAGCTCGGCAAAGAATTGCGCCACAGATTGCGTCGTGATCACTTCCGGAGCCAGTTGCCGCAGCGTTGCCCATCGGGCGAACCGGGACAGGCCCTTCGCGATGGCTATGTCTTCGGCTCTGTCAAGAAGTGCCGACCACTTCGCATCGAGCTCCACTCCCGCAGTCTTGAGCATCGGCCGCAGCCCGGAAGCAGCGATCGCCCCGGCTATGTCGCTGCGCAGATTGGCCCAGCGCTTGCGGGAGACCTTCGCCTGCAAGGGTACAACCCCGTCCAGCGTCTTACGGATGGCTGCCAAGTCCATCGGGATCGCCGCCGGAGCCTCCCCGACAATCCTCGCGTAAACGACCACACCGGACCGCAGGTCACGCTTTCGGCTGTCGGAAAGGTCCGAACGGTCAAGGACCCGGTCGATGACGTCTTTGAGGGTCGCCGCGGCGCCCTCCTCTCCTTCGATTTTATCTTCCTCCATTGTCTTTGACCTCTCTGGACAGGCAGCGACCGGTTTAGCCACAAGCGGCCAACTGCGGAAATTCGGGATGACTATCATATAGGATATGGGGGCTATTTGATGGGAGTATTCCCGAGATTCTATAAACGATTGCCGCAACTCGACACTTTACGATGTTGGGTTTAGGCGCCGCGGTGGCCGACGATGAAGGTCTGGAGATCGGGTTCGGCGATCCGCACGACAGCGCCAAAGCGATGTGCGACGAGTTTTTCTTTATCGATCCAGCGACGGATCGTGCGCGTCGATACGCCCAGGAAGTCCGCCACCTCACCGATGGAAAAGAACCGAATTTGCTTGCCGGACGCGTTCATTTGTCTTCACCCGTCAGCAGCCGTTCCAAAGCTACGCGGGGCACGCGAAGCTTGCGGCCGAAACGCAGTGTCGGAAGTTCGCCGCGCCGCGCGGCGGCGTAACTCGCGTTCTTCCCAAGGCCTACGATTCGACCGGCTTCGGGTACGGAGTACGTTTCAGGCCTGTCAGGCTGCGATTGTTCGGTGTTGAAAATCTCCATAACGGGACCTCTTGGTTCGATTTTTCCCCTTATAGCCCTTGCAAGACATCTCCGTAAGAGATATATTTAATATCTCTTACATAGGTCTGACATGCCCGATGTAACGCTTGATTTTGATTGGTTCCGATGCCCCCAGGGATATCGGATTGTGCAAGCCGGCGAGATCCAGTCGCAGATCCCCAATCCTGATGATTTGTGGATCGTGCCCAAGAGCGACGAGCGCGTCTCTTATCGGCCGCTCGAAAAGTACGACCTACTTTACATAGCGTTTGCCAGCCTAAAGACGCCCGACGCGGTCCTTACATTTGTTAATCATTATGGACCACTGAGAGACTCCAGCACCGCATGGGGAGATTCCATTTCTGAGCTGCTAAAAAGCGCTCGGCTTTTTCGCGATCTTTTGCACTACAAGTCGCGAGGCCCAAAGAAGCTCATGTCTTTCTACGTCGAGCACCAAAAGGCGTCCTTGCGGGCCGCTGGTCTTACCCCGCCTGAAGATGATCTTCGAAAGTTAAACCGCTTAATCGGGACCATTGATCTTGTGCCCGATCCCAAGAAGGGGGTACGTCTTCGGCTCGAGACGGATGTGCTGATCGCTGCATTATGGTGGCAGCTCGCGCAAAAGCTTTCCGGCGACACAATTATTCGCGAGTGTCGCCACTGCGGCACCTTGTTCGAAGCTGGGCCGGATACAGGGCGCCGCGTCGACGCAACGTTTTGTTCGAGCGAACATTCGGTACGGTTTCACAGCCTCAAACGGACCGTGGGAGCGTAAAATGCGTCGACAGAAGGGTCACATTCGCGAACGGTCCCGTGGATCGTGGGAGCTACGCTACAGCCTCGGAACTGAGGAATTGTCCCGCTTGATGTTGAAATAGGAGAAGCGGCGTTGCCCGCCTTGAGCCAATAGGCTCGGGGTGCTGATTCCACAAAGGAGAGCAACGCCATGAACCAAGCTACTACATCGACTGCCATCCCGACGAGAGCGCTGAAGCTCGAAGCCCTTTCGAATATTGCGGCGAGCTTTGAGTTGTTTTGCCTGGCTTCCGGCATGGAGGCGCTTGGCGAGATGATGGATCACGACGCACAATCGATCTGCGGGCCCCACCATGCGCGAGGCCATTTGCGGCGGGCGCATCGGTGGGGGAGAACGAGGGGCAAGATCGGCTTCCACGGCGGCAAGGTTGAGATCGAGCGGCCAAGGCTTCGCGGCTTCGACGGGAAGGAACTGGCTGTGCCAAGCTGGGAGGCCGCTGTTGCGCAGGACTGGCTCGGCAAATGGTCCATGAACCAGATGCTGATCAACGTCGCGACGCGTAAGTTTGCCCGATCGGTTCGTTTGCCCGAGGGAGACGTTCCGGCGCCGGCGGGGGCAGGTCTATCGAAATCGGCGGTCTCCCGCCGCTTCGTGGCGCTATCGGCGGCACGCATGAAGGAGTGGATGGCGTGCGATCTCTCCGGCCTCGATTTGCTGGTGATCCAGATCGACGGCATTCACATGGACGACGATTTGATCCTGGTCGCGGCGATCGGTGTCGACGCGAAGGGCGACAAGCATCCGCTCGGCCTCGCCGAGGGTGCGACGGAGAACGCCGCGACTGCGCAGGCGCTCATCGACAATCTCGTTGAGCGCGGGCTCGACCCGGCGGTACCGCGGCTCTTCATCATCGACGGTGCCAAGGCACTGTCCAAGGCGATCCGCCGAACCTTCGGCGCTGCCGCGGCGATCCAGCGCTGTCAGGTCCACAAGGCCCGCAACATCATGGAACGATTGCCCAAATCACTGCACGCCTCGGTTCGGCGTGTGTTGCGACAAGCATGGGAGATGGACGACGCCGACAAAGCCGAAAGGCTGATCCGTAACCTCGCACAACGTCTCGAACGAGACTGGTCCGGGGTCTCCAGCTCGATCCTGGAAGGTATCGACGAAATTCTGACCGTCACGCGGCTTCGTTTGCCAACGGAGCTACGGCGCTCACTCGCCTGTACCAACATCATCGAGAATATGATGGGCACGGTACGGCGCGTCTGCCGCAACGTGAAGCGATGGCGCTCGGCATCGATGGCGATGCGCTGGACCGCAGCCGCAATGCAGGAAGCCGCCAAAGGCTTCCGACGACTGAAGGCGTACAAGCAACTTCCCGTGTTACGTGCTGCTCTCGAAGCTCACCAAAACAAAAACTCACGTGGCGTTCTTGCTCGCCAAGCCAACGCCGCGTAACTTGAAACTCGGCACCGACCGCTTCTCAATGTTCAACAAACGGCGGGACATCCCCCGGAACTGATCCGGCCACCGGGAAACGCCGCACTGTCACTACGTCTGTGAAAGGTAAGCGCGAAGCCGCCGAAGAGAACTGCGGCGGTTGCTACGCTCGATTGATACAGGCGAGCACGTCGATCCCACCAGAATGACAGTCCGCGAATGGCTCATGACGTGGCTTGCTGCCGTGCGTGCTGAAATTTCACCGAAATCGCATGAACGCTACACAGAAATCGTCCAGAATTTTCTCACTCCGGCGCTAGGCAACCTTCCAATCACCAAGCTTATCCCTGTCGACATCCAGAAAGCCTATAACGGTTGGGCAACTGGCGGAAGACGGGATCGCAAGTCTGGCGGTCTCTCACCGCGAACGCGCCGCCACATTCATCGCATCATGCGGGCGGCACTGTTTCGCGCCGTCGAGCAGCAGCTTATTGCCCGTAATCCGGCCGATGCTTTCAGAAAGCGGCTGCCCAAAGTCGAACGTCGCGAACTTCTAACGCTATCGACCAAGCAATCTGTCCAATTATTGGAGGCTATCAAACACACCCGGACGTATTGGCCAACTTTGCTTGCGCTTACGACTGGAATGCGGCGCGGCGAAGTGTTGGGGTTGCGGTGGAAGAACGTTGATCTTGAAAGCGCGATGGTGCGAGTGGTTGAGAGCATAGAGCAGACGAAGTCGGGACTGCGTTTCAAGGCGCCGAAGACGGAAAGGTCGCGTGCCGTCACCCTCCCCGCCTTCGCGGTCGACGCGCTCCGTCAGCGCCAAGCTGAGCAGGCGGAGGAATTGGAGATGCTCGGGATCAGGCAGAACGGTGACACACTTGTTTGCGGACAGGCTGACGGTCGGCCGCTTCAGCCGCGAAGCCTCACCCATGAATTCACGCGGCTCATAGCGCGCATTCCTGAGCTTCCCCGTGTGCGTTTTCACGATCTGCGGCATTAGCCATGCCACGCAGATGTTGCTCGCGGGCATACATCCCAAGGTCGCGCAGGAGCGTCTTGGGCACTCGACGATCACTACGACGCTCGACCTCTATTCGCACGTGACCGACACGATGCAGAGCGATGCCGCAGCCCGTCTCGACGCCGCCTTTCGCGTTGCGCTAGAAGGGCGTGGCGCGGCGGAATGAAAATTTGGGTAGCGAATTGGGTAGCAAAAGGAATTTTGGAGATTCCAGTAATTCGGAATATCTCTATTAATCAATAGTATGGAAGGGTGGCCGAGTGGTTTAAGGCACCGGTCTTGAAAACCGGCAGACCCGCAAGGGTCTCGTGAGTTCGAATCTCACCCCTTCCGCCATCTCTCTTCTTAAGATGATTGATTATACTATATAATTATTGTGTTCTGGGTGCCGGCTGAAACCCCATTGGCTCAGCAATTCGCAGCCCCTTGGGTAACGAGCAAAAACAATCAGCCGATGCTTCGACCCCGGTGAGTGCACCTTCCCCGCCGGTGCAAAATCCAATTCCGCCCGATCCCACATATATGACTTCGCCGCCGTTTGAGGCTCAGCCTGCTCAGCCATTGATGCTCCCGGACGCACCGGAACCGAACGGGAATTGAGGACACAAGTGTTTGTGATCGCTAGCGCCCGATCAAAGGACAGGCTTTGATCGCACTTTCAAAAAACGTCGAGCCGTGAAAATGCTAAATTTAGCTGGCGCGGCCCATCGCCTGCATGGTGCGCTTCACGATAGCGGGCGGCGTCTTGTAGGCATTGGCGATGAGATCGCCGATTTGCTGCCCAGTGATCGGCACGACTCTCAGCTTCTGCTTTTCAGCGTCGTCAAGAAACGCCGGATCGTGGAGCGTCCCATCAAACGCCTGCCGGAGCGTCGCAATACGGTCGGCAGATACGCCAGGAGGCGCAACGAACGGCCTGCCAATGGAAGCTCGGGTAAAGAACAATTGCAGCGCCGCGCGCTCCTCAGACTTCGGCGCGAATTCCAGGCCGTACGGAATACCCGTGAGCCGGGGATCTGGTTCAAGCGAGGCCTGCAGCAAGACGTTGATCTGGTGCGCGCGCGCCAGAGTGCCGCGTTCGAGTGAATCGTAAGCCAGGCAAATGCCTTGCACTTCGTTGCGTTCCATCGCGAGTTGAACGTCGTGCGAGCCCTTGTAACCCAAAATAATCTTGAATTTCATGCCGAGCAGTGCCGCGAGAAACTGCGGATAGACGGCGGTATCGGCGCCCGAGCCGGTACCGCCGACGGTAAGCTCGTTGGTGTACAAATTCTGCATGGTCTTGACGTCGGCGTCCTTGCGCGCGGCGCAAACGGTGGTGTCTCGCCCCGGGCTGCCGATGTAGTTGAATTTGAGGGCATCGAACTGATCGCCCTGGCCGCCGAGAAGCGGCTCGAACGGAATACCGCGGTTCATCAGTCCGATAACGGTGCCGTCCTTGGGGACAGTATTGTAGAGTTGATTGGCGACAAGAAGCCCGCCCGAGCCCGGCGCATTCTGCGGCACCACGGTTGGATTGCCCGGAATGTGATTGCCGAGATGGCGCGCGATGGTGCGCGCCCACAGGTCGTCTTCGCCGCCGACACCGAAGCCGATCAGAAGCGAAATGGTTTTTCCCTTGTAGAATTCATCCAGCGTTTGCGCGTGCGCCATGTCGCCGAGAGCCAGCATCAGTGCGAGGGAAGCGAGCTTTGCAAATCGGCTCCGCACACGCATCGGCATGCTCCTTAATCGTCAGTCGCGAATGTCCTGCAAAAACCACTCAGTTGGGATGACGCGTCCTTTTCCAGCCTTGACGGCCTGCGCGTAAACCCAGCCGCCGACGGATGAAAACTGCAGGCCCTGATTGCCGACGTTGCGGTAGAACGTCACCTGGTCGCGGCTGGTTCGACCCTTGCACTTGCCGGTGACCAGATCGGCAAAATCCGGCTTGTCGCCGCCGCGGCCCCGATCCATGAATTCGGGGCTATCGCCGCCGAACCCAGGCTGCGTGTTCTTCTCCGGAATGCGCTTCATCTCCTCAACCGTGCCGCCGATGAAAGCGGCAGGCGACAGGCCGCGCTCGGCCTGGAAGCGCTCCGTCTGCTTCATCTGCAAACCGGCCGTGCCCTGGCGCACCACGACGTCGAATTTGTCCGTCACCGAATCTGGAATCTCGCGCCGCCCGAGATTGGTGACGTGCATGCCCTTCTCGATCCATTCGGCATCGTAGACGGGTTGCATGCTGTCGGTGCAACTGGACAGCAGATCCGCGCCGCGTACCGCCTCGCGGGCGCTGTCGACCGCGCGAACCTCCATGTTGAGCCGGCGCGACATCTCGTCCGCGAAAGCTTCGCGGTGCTCGGCGTTCGGGCTGTAAACTTTGCATACGCGCACATCGCGGACGCACTTGAACGCTTCAAGGAACGTGCGCGCCATGCCGCCGGAGCCGAGCATCCCGACGACGTGGGTATCCTCGCGCGCCAGATACTTGACGCCGATGCCAGCGCCGCCGCCGACACGCATGTGTTGCAATACCCCGTCGTTGATGAAAGCCAGCGGCTCGCCGTTGCGTGTCGAAACGAGAAATATCACACCGCAATAAGTGCCCGGCTCCCGGCAGTACTTTTCCTCGGTCCAGTTGCCATCGGCATCCTTCGGCCAAGTCATGATGTCGGACTTCATGCGGATGGCGAAGTAGCCGTCGTTGGCCCCTTCCATCGTCCCCCAGCGGAAATAGCCGTCTTCGCGTTCGCACGGGAAATACATGTCGATCCGCGGCCGGTGGATCGCCCCGCCGGTCGGCAGCTTGCGAAACGCCTCCTCCTGCACGCGAATGCAGTCATCCATGGTCAGCAATTGCGACACGGTCGCGTTATCGATAATCAGCATGCTTGGCGAAGTCCTCGCGTTTCGACCCAATGGTCTCACTGCATTGTTCTGAAGAGCTGCAGATGAGTGATCGTGGGGTTGATAACACTCGCGGGACGATTTTTGAAGGCACTTCGCCGACGAAAGGATCGGTGAGCCAGCATGGCAACGAGTACCCTCAATGCAAGGTTGATCTGCGATCCCCGGCCGATCTACGGTGCGAACCTGACTCAATCTTAGCTGCCCATTGCCACAACCGCGGCGGGCATCAAAGCCGCGCCTGCGGCCAATCGGAGGAAACATGAAGGTTCTCGCGTATCCAGACCTGCACGCGCACATCGCCGCCTTGGAGCAACAGGGCCTGCTAATCCGCGTGCAGCGTCCAATCAACAAAGATACCGAGATGCACCCATTGGTGCGCTGGCAATTTCGCGGCGGCATTCCGGAATCGCAACGCAAGGCATTCCTGTTCGAGAACGTCATCGACAGCACAGGACGCCGCTACGACATGCCGGTGGCGGTGGGAATCCTTGCCTCTAATCGGGAGATTTACAGCGTCGGCATCGGCTGCAAGGTCGAAGATATCAAGAAACAATGGGACTATGCCGAAGAGCACCAGTACGAGCCGGTGTTCGTCGAAAATCCGGCCTGCCAGGACATCGTGGTGCGGGGTGCGGCGCTCAACGAGCCGGGCAAGGGCGTCGACGGCTTGCCAATTCCGATTTCGACACCCGGCTTCGACAATGCGCCCTATGCGTCTTGCTCGATGTTCATCACCAAGGACCCCGACACCGGGCGGCAGAATATCGGCAATTACCGGGCGATGGTGAAGAGCCCGACCCGGATGGGGATGAACCCGGAAATCGAGCTGAACCAGGGCATTCACGAGCATTTTCTGAAATACAAGGCGCGCGGCGAAAAGATGCCGGTGGCACTGATGCTTGGTGCGCCTCCCGCGATCACCTTTGCCTCGGTGCACAAGCTGCCCAAGCATCTCGACGAACTCGCGGTGGCCGGCGGCCTGGTCGGCGCTCCGATCCGGGTCTGCAAGGCCAAAACCGTGGATCTGATCGTGCCGGCCGAAGCCGAAATCGTTGTCGAAGGTTATCTCGATACCGAATGGCTGGAGCCCGAAGGCAGCTTTGGCGAATCTCACGGCTACATGAACTTGAAAGAGTACAATGCCTTCTTCGACGTGACCGCGATCACGCGGCGAAAGGACGCGGTGCTGGTCTCCATCATCAGCCAGGTGACGCCGAGCGAATCGAGCTTGATCAAGCGCGTGGCCTATGAACCGGCTTTCCTGCATCATCTGCAGCATCATCTGAACATCAGCGGCGTCACCCGCGTGTTCATGCACGAGCCGCTGACCAATCTGCGCAAGCTGATCGTGCTGCAGTTGAAATCCGACACACTGGAAGCGGAGGTCTGGCGCGCTCTTTACGGCGCCTCGTCGTATTCGTCGGCGGTGGGCAAGATGACGATCGCGGTCAACGAAGACATTGATCCGGAAAATCTCGACATGGTGATGTGGGCGATGTCGTACCGGATGCGGCCGCATCAGGACATGCGCATCCTCGACCACAAGGACATGGGGCACGGCCCGCGCACTGGCGCCGACGACAACCATTACGAGGCGACCGATTCGGCGATGCTGATCAACGCCATGCTCAAGCGCCCCTACCCTCCAATCTCGCTGCCGGCCAGGCAGTTCATGGAACAGGCCAAGGTTATTTGGGAGGAATTGGGGCTGCCTTCACTGAAGCCGGAGATGCCCTGGTACGGCTACTCGCTCGGGCAGTGGCCGGACGAATTTCAGGTCGAGGCTGATCGCGCCGTGCGCAGCGAATACTGGACCACCGGCGAGGTCATCAAGCAACGCCGCCGCAACGACAAACGCCTGAACGATCCCTACCTCTCTTTGTGATCGGATCTGGCCTGGCAGATTTCGGTCGGCATGCTTTGGTACGGCGTTCGCGTGTTGTTCCGCGTGCTCGTACGCACTCTCAGCTCAGGCCGTTTCACGAGTTGCCGATGGCGTGCATGAATCGCTGGAACAGCTCGGGCGGCGAATGGATCGCTTTGTTGGCCGCCCCCTCGACCGCTTTGTAGTCGGCGGGCGTGAGATCGATGTGGCGTTTCTCGGCATCCGCAATGAAGGCGGGATCTTTCATCGTGTCGGCGAATGCCCGCCGCAGCGCGACGACGATGTTGTCGGGAACGCCAGGCGGCGCCATCACCGAGTAGCCGATCGACGTCGTGACGAGCGACATGAATTCGATGAGCTGACGGTCGGCTTCATTCTTGGCAAGTTCGCTGAGCAGCGGGACGGCGTCGTAGCCTGGCAATTTCGACAGGCCGATCTGCACCAGGAATTTCACCTTGCCTTGCTGAATCCAGTCAGCGTGATTGCCGGCAAAGTTGCTCCAGGTCGCCGACACGACGTTGATTTCCCCGCGCTCGAGCGCGAGCAGCAGGTCCGCGGAGCCTTTGTAGCCCGCGACGATTTTGATCTTGGTGCCGAACACGTGGTTGATGATCGCCGGATTGATGAAAGTCTCCGAGCCTTTGCCGGTCGTGCCTGCGACGCTGTCAATGGTTTTTAGATCGTCAAAACTCTTGATTTTCGAATCCGTCCAGACGGCGAGCAAACGCGTGATATCGGCCATCTGCCCCAGCCAGATGAATTTCGAGGCATCGTATTGGACCGAGGGCCCGCCGGTATATTGCCCAAGAATAATCGGCGCGAGCGGGATTCCGATGACGGTTCCGTCGTGCGGCGCGACAGAATAGAGATAGTTGGCGGCGATCACGCCGCCAGCGCCCGCCCGATATTCCGGCACGACCACCGGCTCGCCCGGCAAGTGCCGCCCGTAGTGTTGGGCGAAAAGCAGCGCGTAAAGACCGTACGCCCCACCCGGACCGGTCGGAACGACGAGTTTGATGGTTTTGCCGTGAAAAAAATCGGCGACCGGGTCGGGCGACTGCGCCACGGCCAAATCCGATGCCGCAAGATGCAAAGCCGCACCGGCAGCCAGGAACGTGAACGTTCGAAAGAGCCAGTGAAGCATCGCGTCTCTCCGTATTCGGCCGATTGAACGCCCGTGAAGGTCCGCCGTTAGCTGCGGGCGTCCAAAAATTTGGACAAGGCGGCATTGAAAGCCGCGGGGTTGTCGAGATTGCTCAAGTGACCGGCTTCGGGGATCGCTTCCAAAGTCGCGCCAGCAATGTTCTGTGCCAGATATTGGGCAGCCGCCGGTGGCGTGTCCGTGTCGTTCTCTCCGACCAGCACGAGCGTCGGCGCCTTTACGGCCGCCAGGGTTGGCGTGAAGTCATCGAGCAGCGCCGACTGCATCGTCTCGACGTAATTCTTGGGGTTCATGGCCGCGATGGTGCCGGCCAGTTCGTCCTGGACCTCGAGCGGCGTCGTGAACAACAGATGCTCGGCCGCATATTGGGTGCCGAATTCCTGCATGGAGATGTAAGCAATCGCCTCGCGGGTCGCGGTCACGAGGTCGGCGCTGCTTTCCGCAGGCTTCGCGGCGCAGTCGGCAAGCACGATCGAGCGGGTCATGGTTGGCCATTGCGCGTTGAACGTCAGCACGACGGCACCGCCCATTCCGAGACCCACGAGGTGACAGGCCGTTGTACCGATATGATCGAGCACGGCTTTGAGGTCTTGCGCGGCATCGGCCACCCGTGCCGCGCCGTTGGCAGACGATTGGCCGTGGCCGCGGCAATCGATGGTGATCAAGGAATATCTGTCTTTGAGTGCCTCGATTTGCTGCTTCCAAACATGGGCACTGGCGCCGAGGCTATGGACCAGCGCAACAGATGGTCCTGAACCGGTCTGCTCGTAGTGGATTGTTTCGCCGTTGGCAGCGAGCATGGGCATTCCTATTCTCCCCATCGAACCGCAAAGATGCGCCGATCAATCCCAAGGCTGCTCCGCCGCTACCTCGCGGCCGGCAATGCGCCCGGTGACGAAGCATTCGGAGATATTGCCGCCGGCGAGATAGAGGTGGCCAAACGAGCTGCCGAGTTCACCCGCGGCGTAAAGCCGCGCAATCGGCTTGTCGTTCACATCAACGATCTGCTGGCGACCGTTGTGGACCGGACCGCCCTGCGTATTGGACACCACGGGCCACACTTCGCCGGTGTAGAACGGCGCGTGCCGGATCGGCATCATGGTTCCGGCAGGCCGCCCGAAATCTTCATCCTTCTTCTGCGCGCACGCCTCATTCCAGCGCGCGATCGTCTCCTGAAGGCGAACGCGGTCGCAGCCGATCGTATCGGCAAGCTCCTCGATTGAGCCCGCCTTCTTGAGAATACCGAGTTCAACTTCCTTAAGATTGTCCCGGCTCCAGCTGAAATTCACCGTCCGGTCATTGTAGGTCGGGTTGCCCAGCGGATAGCGCCGGCGGCCCGCCTCATCCACGATCATGTGCGCTGGGATGCGCGGAAACGTCTGAGTCACGGAATCAAAGTACTCGAGATGGCGCGCGCCTTGATCCTGCACATACGGTGGCATCTCATTCATGAAGCGCTGTCCGGTGCCATCGACAAGAATCCATGCGGTCTGAACCACCGCGAGATTTTCTTTGCCGGGGATCCAATCCGGAAAGCGCTTCGTCCGGATCGCGAATGGATAATCCGGATCGGTGTGGCGGAAGCCATAGGAGCCGTGGAAGTGCCACATGTGCCAGAGCTGGGCGCCGAGTTCTTGCGCCATGCGAATGCCGTCGCCGGTGTTGGCACGGCTGGCCGCACCGTAGACCGGCTTCATCTGCCAGTATTGCCGCTTCATCTCCTCGTTGGCTTCGAAGCCGCCGCAGGCGAGCACGATCCCTCTTCGCGCCTTGACCCTGCGCTCGCCGTCTTTTCCCTCGATCACCAGTCCAAGGACCTGTTTGGTCGCGTCGGTTACCACCGACTTGGCCGCCGTCGATAGCCGGATCTCGATTGGTAGACGATCAATGTTGTCCTGGAGAATTTTAAAGACCATCGGGCCGCCCGGCCGGCCGCGCACGTTCGGATAGGATTGGCTGGCGTCGAAGTTCGGAATCTTCTCGACCTGCGTGTAATAGAATGCATCGACGCCGGGCAACGGATAATTGCCGCCACGTTCGCGGACAAAAATCTCCGCGTCGCAAATACTGGCGAGGTCCCGGAAATACGCTTCGACTTCGCTCATCCCGCGGGTGAAGGCCTGCAGGACGTCGTCACGCGTCCGGCCCGCGTTGGTGGCGCGCATATATTCGAGCGCCTTGGCGGGTTCGCGGGTTGAGCAGATGGCGCCATGCGAGCAGATGGAAATGCCGCCTGGATCGGGCATCTTCTCGATCAGGAGCACTCGTGCGCCTGTGCGGGCCGCCTCGATCGCCGAAACGCCGCCAGAGAACCCGTAGCCGACCACGATGACGTCGAATGTCTCATTGAAATCGGGCACCGCAATTTCGAATGCTGCCTTGCCTGCCATTTCTTCCCCAGTGTCGTTACGTGATTATCAGTTCAACACGCCGCGGCGCGCGATAGTGTCGATTGGCCGTCGCGCGGGCAAGTTATGCGCGTGACGTATGACTTAGCGCCGCCAGTGATGCCGGGTTGTGCGCGGACGCGCTGCACGTTTTGAAATTGCAGCATCGACTCGTGGAATTCCGCGCTAGACTAGGCCAGCCCACATTGCGTGAGGAATTCCATTGTGAGCTTCACGCATTCCTGCGGCTTTTCGATCTGCAGCAAGTGACCGGTTCCCTGGACGAAGTTGTAGTTGTAGCCGCCCTCGATGCCGAGCGCCTGATTGGCAGGCCCGGTCGCGGGCGTACCCTTCATGTTCGGATCGCATCCGATCAACTTGACTGGCCCGCCGAATTCTTTCGCGCGCGGCCACAGATTTAAGGTCATGGCCTGCGCGTAAATTGTGGCCTCGTTTTCGGGATCGCACACGAGCTCGTAGCCGTTACCGTCTGGACTCTTGCGCAGCACCGACCGGGCCATCAGTTCATGCTCACCCTCAACCCAGCGCGCCGTCGCGCGCGATTGCCGATATTCCTCGGCCAATTCCTCAATCGAGGCGAAGCGCCGGCGGCGCTGGCGCGCCCATTCGGTCAGCCTTTTCTCGAACACTTCCATGGCCGCATAAGCCGGGTGCCCGGGTGGCGGAACGTTGGGCGGATCGAACAGGACGAGCGCGTTCCAGCGCCATCCAACCTCAATGGCATGCTTCATCGCTGTGCGGCCCGACATCGAATGGAAGAGGCCGACCGTCGGCTTCTCGCCCAGGCGGGATTTCACATCCTGGATGACGCGTTCGAGATCGCGGGTCAGCTGCTCGTAGGTGTGATGCGGCGGCACAACCGGCACGTTCTGCCCATGGTTGCGAAAATCGAATACCAGCAAGTCGAATTTGGGCAAAAGATGCTGCCAGTAGGGAAAGTACGCATCGGCCGCGAAGCCGTTGCCGTGCGTGAGAAGGAGGCGAACGCCGTCAGGATTGCCATGCCGCCTCATGCGAATCTTGGCGCCGTCATCGAGCGTCACGTCAAAGGTTTCGCTGGGCGCCGGAATTTCAAAAGTCATGAGGGGGTCCCTGGGGCAATAAGTGGCGGGGTGAATCGATCCGCAAGGCTTATGAAGAGGCCCATGCTCGCGGTCAACGCCGCACCCACTCTGCCATGCCTTTACCTGCCGGGTCCCCCTTGTTAGCTATGGACAAAGGTCGCCGACACAGAAACCCCCTGCCCAAGGTGACGAATTGCCGCTGCTGGTTGGAACGCCTGTCCGTCGCAAGGAAGATCCCGCGCTTTTGTCGGGACGCGGCCGTTATGCCGACGATCTTCCAGTGCCGGCTGGAACGTTGCATGCCCATGTGATCCGCTCGCCGCATCCGCACGCCGATATTGTGAGCATCGACGCGAGCGAGGCCCTCGCCAAGGACGGCGTCTGGGCGGTCATCACCGGCGAAGACATTCGCAAACTATCCGATCCATTTCTCGTTGCGCTCAAGACGCCGGTCTACCAGTGGTCCCTGGCTGTCGATCGCGTGCGCTATGTCGGAGAGCCAGTGGCTCTCGTTGTCGCGGAGAGCCGCTATCTCGCCGAGGACGCCGGCGAACTGGTGCAGATCGACTATGCGCCGCTCGATGCCGTGATCGATCCGGAGGTTGCGTGCACCCAATCGGCGCCGGTGCTGCATTCAGAAGCCAAGACCAACGAGATTTCCGTTCGGAAATTCACATACGGCGACACCCAAGGCGCATTCGCGCGCGCCGATGCGCGCGTCGCTTTGACGGACGACATTTCCGCGGCTCTCGTTCACGCCGATGGAGTGCTACGTCGTCGTCGCGCAATATAATCCGGCCGACGATGGCTACGACGTCTTGGCCAATTTTCAGGGGCCGTTCAGCACGCATCCGGTGATGGCGCGGGCGTTGCGCGTGCCGGGACCAAAGCTGCGCTTGCGCATTCCGCCCGACAGCGGCGGCAGTTTCGGCATCAAACTCTCAGTCTTTCCCTATGTGGTGCTGACCGCGATCGCCGCCCGCATCACCGGCCGTCCGGTGAAATGGGTGGAAGATCGGGTCGAACACCTGCTCGCCGCGAGTTCCGGGCCGAACCGCATCACCGAGATCGAGGCAGCGGTCACCAAAGATGGCCGAATCCTCGGCCTGCGGCTCGACCAACTCGAAGACTATGGTGCCTTCCTGCGCGCGCCGATGCCGGGTCCGCTCTATCGCATGCACGGTGCAATCACGGGCGGCTATGACATCGCCAATGTCGATGTCATTAATCGTGTGGTGCTGACCAACAAGATGCCGGCGAGCCTGATCCGCGGCTTCGGCGGCCCGCAGCTCTACATGGCGCTGGAGCGTCTTATTCAGCGCATCGCGATCGAGCTTAATCTCGATCACCTCGACGTCATTAAGCGCAATCTCGTGCCGGCGGCGAAAATGCCGTACCGCGCCGCGGCGGGCGCGCTCTACGATTCCGGCGATTATCCGCGTGCTGTCGCGACGGCGACCGGCGACGGCCGGCTTGACGATCTGAAGCGGCGGCGCGACGCCGCGCGTGCCGCCGGGCGCAAATACGGCATCGGCTTCGCCGTCGTGGTGGAGCCGGCGATGTCGAACATGGGCTATCTCTCGACGCTCCTCACTGCGGATGCACGCGAGAAGGCCGGGCCGAAAAACGGCGCGGTGTCGATGGTGACCGTCAATATCGATCCGTTGGGCGCGGTGTCGGTGACGGCCGATGTCACTGTGCAAGGTCAGGGGCACGAGACCGTGCTGGCGCAAATCGTCGCCGATCAGCTCGGGCTCAGGCCCGACGACGTCAATGTCGTCCTCGAAATGGATACGGCAAAGGACCAGTGGTCGATCGCCGCCGGCACCTATTCGTGCCGGTTTACGCCCGGCACGGCGGTCGCAGCCCACATGGCGGCGAGCCGTATGGCCGACAAGCTAAAGGACATTGGCGCGAAGCAGCTCAATGTGTTGCCCGCCGACGTCGAGCTGGCGCAAGGCAAGATTCGGAGCCGCAGCAATCCGGACAACGCGGCGCCGTTCGGCCGTGTCGCCGGTACGTCGCATTGGTCCCCGGTGATGCTGCCGGAAGGCATGGCCCCGGCTTTGAGCGAAACCGCACTATGGACACCGCCTGAACTAGAACCGCCGTCGAGCGACGACCGCATCAACACGTCGCTGACCTACGGCTTCGTGTTCGACATGTGCGGAATCGAGATCGATCCCCTCACCTATCAGGTGCGCGTCGACCGTTACGTATCGATGCACGACGCCGGCCGCATCCTCAATCCGATGATAGCCGACGGCCAGATGCGCGGCGCGTTCGCGCAGGGCATCGCGGCGGCACTCTATGAGGAATTCACCTATAATGAAGAAGGCGCCTTCCTCACCGGCACCTTTGCCGATTATCTCGTTCCGACCGTCAGCGAAATCCCGCCCGTCGAGATGCTGCACCAGGAGACGCCGTCGCCGCTGACCCCGCTCGGCGCCAAGGGGTTGGCCGAAGGCAACTGCATGAGCGTTCCAGTCTGCATCGCCAACGCCATTGCGGATGCGCTCGGCGTCAAGGACGTCCAGGTACCGGCGACGCCGCGGCGAATCCACGCGCTGATGGAAGAGGTCGGCCGATGAAGCCGCGTCCCTTCGATTATGTCCGTCCCGATACGGTCGACGAGGCGGTCGCCGTGCTCGCCGAGCATGGCGACGAAGCTCGCGTTCTCGCCGGCGGCCAGTCGCTTTTGGCGATGCTCAACTTGCGCCTCGCCGATCCGGCGGTCCTTGTCGACATCACGCGTATCGCGGCCCTGGATGAAATTCGCGATCTCGGCGACAAGGTCGAAGTCGGCGCGGCGGTCACGCAAGGCCGGCTATTGGCCTGGCCTCGTCTTGCCGACAAGCTCCCTCTCCTCGCCGCTGCCCTGCCCTTCGTCGGGCATTTCCAGACTCGCAACAAAGGTACGGTCTGCGGCTCGGTTGCGCACGCCGATCCCAGTTCGGAAATTCCACTGTCGCTCGCTGTCTTGGCGGGCGAGGTGGTGCTGCGATCGCAGCGCGGCACGCGCGTGCTCGCCGCCGATGCTTTCCAACAGGACATGCTCACGACAGCCCGTGAAGCCGACGAGTTGATCGTTGCTGTTCGCTTTCCCGTCGTTGCCGGCCGCGGCGTCGCTTTTCGCGAAGTGGCGCGGCGTCATGGCGACTTTGCCATCATTGCAGTGGCCGCGGTGGTGGAAGGGCCCGGCGCAATCCGGTTCGGTGCCGGCGGCGTGGCGGGCAGACCGGTGGTGCGACGAATTGCTGCCATCGACGGATCGGCGGCCCGCGGGACCATCGATAAAGTGGCTGACGAACTCGAAGGCTACGATGACCTTCACGCCTCCGCGGCCATGCGGCGCGACCTTTTGCGCCGCCTCGGTCCGGTTGTGATCGATGAGGCTTTGCGATGCGCCGCATAGGCAAGGATCAGCGCGCCCGCGTCAGGCTGACGCTCAATGGCCGTGCTTTGTCGGCGGAGGCCGAACCGCGCATGCTGTTGAGTGACTTTCTCCGGCACAGCCTCGGGGCCACCGGGACCCATGTCGGCTGCGAGCACGGCGTCTGCGGCTGCTGCACCGTCCTGATCGACGGCGCCGCGGTGCGTTCGTGCCTGACGCTTGCGGTTCAGGCCGAGGGCCGCGATGTCCGAACGGTGGAATTGCTTGCTGCGCCGGACGGCAAGCTCAATCGGCTGCAGCAGGCGTTCCAGAACCACCACGCCTTGCAGTGCGGTTTCTGTACGCCCGGCATCCTGATGTCGTTTACCGATTACTTTGAACGCAACCCGTGTCCGTCCGAGGCCGACATTCGTGAAGTCCTGAGCGGGCATCTGTGCCGGTGTACCGGCTACGCAGGCATCGTGTCAGCACTGCTCGAGGCGGCAGGCGAGCAACAAAGTGATAAACCGTGATCAGAATCCAGAACCGTGATTAGAACCCAGGAGTAAGTCATGAACAAACAGCAGACCAAGCAGGAAACCAAGCAGCCTGTCAAACAGGTTTACCGCGAGCTTGTCACCATCAACGGCAAGAACGTCGTTCTTGCCCACAACGAGCCGCCAGTCATCAACGCGGGCGTCCTCGAATACGCGGACATTTTCCGCATGATCAATATTTTCGACGAGAAATTTTCGCCGACAAATATCGACAAAGCGGACGGCACCCCATTGCGGCTCTACACGTCCGACCGGGTCAAGGTCGACGTTTCGAAGCGTCGCAAGCACGACATGGGCTTTTGGCATCGCAACATCGACGCCCACGAGATCATTTTCTGCGTCAAAGGCGCGCTCAAGTGGGAAACCGAGATGGGCGTAAAGATCATGCATCCGGGCGATATGCTGTTCATCCCCAAAGGCATCGGCCATCGCTCGATGCTCTGTGAGGATTCAACCGATGACAACGTCCTCATCGAACTGAAAATTGCCGATGAGCTGACCTATGTCGGGGAAAACAAATAAGCAGGTAAGACGTGCAAACCATCGATTTGGTGATCGCCGATATCGATTGGCTGATCACCGTTGATCCCGGCCGCCGCATCATACGCGATGCGGCTGTTGCCGTGGATCGGGGCAAAATCGTCGCCATTGGCAAGACGCCTGAGATTGCCAAGGCCTATTCCGGCAAACACAAAGTTGACGGCCGGCATACGGTGGCCACGCCCGGATTGATCGACTGCCACCTGCATGCGTCGTTTCAGTTGTCGCGCGGACTCGCCGACGAGGCGAACGCACAGTCGTTTCTGTTCGACCGCATGTATCCCTATGAAGCAGCGTTGGACGGCGACGACGTTCGCGTCTCGGCAACGCTTGCCGGAGCCGAACTGCTCAAGCACGGCGTGACCTGTTTCATCGATCCCGGCAACTATCACCCCGAAGCATCGGTCGAAGGCGTGATGTCGACCGGCATCCGCTGCATCGTCTCGCGCTCGTCGTTCGATCTGACAAAGTCGGTGCTGGGCATCCTGCCGGAACGCATGATTGAATCGACGGCGGTGGCGTTAGAGCGGGCCGAAGCCGTGCTGGAGCGCTACGCCAAATCCGGCAACCCTCGGCTCAGTGCCAGCGCGTCGTTTCGCGGACTGAACAATGCCTCCGACGAATTGATCCTCGGTCTCGACAAGCTGGCACGCAAATACGGTACGTTGCTGCAGACGCACGCCTGTTTCAGCTACTCAACCCACGATTCCAGCGTCGCGCGCACCGGCATGGCGGAGATCGAGCGCCTGGAAAACCTCGGCGTCATCGATGAGCGCATGTTGATCGTCCATTCCGGATGGCTTGAGCCGGAGGAAGTGGCGATCCTGGCGCGGCGCAAGCCCTCGCTGGTCTGCGCGCCCAGTTCGAGCCTGCACAACGGCTACGGCAACTTCCTGTTTGGCAAGCTGCCTGAACTGCTGGCGTTGGGCGTCAACGTGACGATCGGCTCCGATCACGCCAGCTCCGGCATCGTCGACATGCCGCAGGAAATGCGGCTGGCGTGCTGCTGCTACAAGGAGACCCGCATCAATCCACGCGTCATGCCGCCGGAGACCGGATTAGAAATGGCGACGATCAATGGCGCCAAGGCGGCGCTGATGAGCGATCGCATCGGCAGCATCGAAGTCGGCAAGGATGCCGATATTGTGCTGTTCGATACCATGCGGCCGGAATGGCAGCCGCTCATCAATCCGCTCGCCAATCTGGTCTACAGCGCGACCGGGGATTCCGTGCGCGACGTGTTTGTCGCCGGCGAGCCGGTTGTCGCAGGGGGTCGTCTAACCAAGGTTGATGAGAGCAAGCTCTACGAAGAGATTCCCGTCGCGGTCGCGCGTTTCGGCAAGCAGTTGAAGTTCGAGCAGATGGTACAATTGCGCTGGCCGGTGTCGTAGACGACCGGTTATCGCTGCCTCGGTGTGTTCGGTTTCCGCTATAATATTGGCGGTTGGGAGGGAAAGGAGAATAACGCCGTGAATATCTTCGGCGATCATCAACTTGGCATTCCTTATGAACCGGTCGCTGACCTCTTGGCCCGTTACAGCTCGCGCGATCCGAAAAAGATCGCGATCGTCGACGTCGATACAGGTTCGGCGATTACCTTTGGCGAGCTCGACCGCCTGACAACCGACATTGGCGTCTATCTCAAAAGCCGCGGCCTCGGCAAAGGCAGCCGTGTGCTGCTGTTGTCCGACGAAAATCTCGAAAAGCTTCTGATCTGGCTCGGCGTATGGCGGATCGGCGCGGTGATTTGTCCGTTCAATACCGAAATCAACGAAAAGCAGATGGTCGAGCTGGCTGCAGCGCTCGACCCGGCGCTGGTCATCTATCACAAGGATATCGACGTCGCCGCCATGGTCGGCAACTTGGGCGCCCCGCGCCTGCGGTTCGATACCTGGACCGCGTCGGCGAATGCCGACGCGCCGGATGATTTTTTCGCGATCCTGCCGCGTGGCCGCAGCGCGGCCGATATCCCTGAGCGCAATAGCGCGGATGACACAGCCTGCGTGTTCTGTACGTCGGGAACGACGGCACGTCCGAAGATTGTCATCTACGATCACGCCGCCTACTGGCTCAATGGTCTCGATACGTTGGAATTTCTCGGACTTAGCGAAGATGACCGCACGCTCGAATACCGCTCGTTCGGCTGGAATTCCGCCCAGGTCCTGAGCCTTTTGCCCTTCCTGCAAAAGGGTCTCACGATGCACATCGCCAAGCGGTTTTCCCATAGCCGCTTCTTCGAGTGGGTGCAGAAATACGGCATTACATTTTCTGCCGGCGTGCCGACGGTCTTGAACATGCTGCTCAACAAGCCGCTCGGCTATACCGCGAAGGACATCCCGACGTTGCGCCTGATGAGCTGCTCGACCGCGCCGCTCACCGCGCAGCAATGGGTGCAGTTCGAGGAGTTGTATAGCGTAAAGCTGCTGCAACTCTACGGCATGTCGGAAACCGGCTGGGTGTGCGGCAACCGCTACTACACGCGGAAGATGGGCACAGTGGGCCTGCCAGCGCTACATCAAGAGCTCAAGATCGTCGACAGCGCCGGCATCGAGTGTCCAACGGACGTCGAGGGCGAAATCACCGTCGGCGGGCCGCAGATGGCGATCGGCTATCTGCTCGACGACGGCTCGATCGACTCGGTGCGCGGTAAGCGCATCAAGACCGGCGATCTGGGAATCAAAGATACCGAGGGCTTCATTCGTGTGACTGGACGGACGAAGGATTTGATCATCCGCGGCGGTGTCAACATCGCGCCGCAGGAGATCGATGAAATCCTGCTCAAGCATCCCGGCATCCTCGACGCCGCCGCCGTCGGCGTGCCGGACAATATCTACGGTGAAGAGGTCGTATGTTACGTCGTCGCCAAAGACAAAGGCCTCACCGCCGCAAGCGTCGAAGAGCACTGCAGAAAATTCCTGCCACCGGCAAAATTGCCGAAACAAGTTGTGATTGTGACCGAGCTGCAGAAAAGCGACCGGGGCAAGGTGCTCCGAGACAAGTTGCGCGCGGATTGGATCGAACGCATAAAGGTTTCCGCGTAGCATCGGAGCCGGCCGGCTCCAAAGTGAGGAATTGCTGAAATGGACGCCATAACCAAGCCGAAACGGAAAACCTCCCTCGCGCCAAGCCGGCCCTATCCCGATCTCCACGATCATATCCGAACGCTCGATAAGGCAGGGTTGCTGGTCAAGGTCGACCGTCCGATCAACAAAGATACCGAGATGCACCCGCTGGTGCGTTGGCAGTTTCGCGGCGGCATCGAGGAGAAGGATCGCAAAGCGTTCCTCTTCACCAATGTGACCGACAGCAAGGGACGCAAGTACGACATACCGGTCTTGGTCGGCGGGCTTGCAGCCAATCGCGAGATCTATCGGATCGGCATCGGCTGCCCATTCGAAGAGATCGATACGCGCTGGGTCGAGGCAGCACGGCATCCCATCGCGCCGTGCATCGTCGACAATGCACCCTGCCACGAGATCGTCATCACCGGATCGGCACTCGACAAGCCGGGCAACGGTCTCGACGGCATCCCGCTGCCGATCTCGACGCCCGGTTGGGACATCGCGCCCTACGCGACGCTATCGCAATACATCAGCAAGGACCCCGACACCGGGATCCAGAACATGGGCAACTACCGCGGCCAGGTAAAAGCCCGACGGCGGCTCGGCATGAATCCGTCGCTGGAACTGCGTCCCGGCATTTACAATCATTGGGAAAAGCTGCGCGCGCGCGGGTTCAAGAAGTTGCCCTGCGCCGTCGTGCTCGGAGCACCGCCCTGCATCACGTTTGCCTCCGTGCAAAAGCTGCCCGAAAGCCTCGACGAGTTACACGTGGCCGGTGCGCTAGTCGGCGCACCCATCAACGTCGTGAAGGCAAAGACAGTCGATCTCCTCGTCCCTGCCGAGGCCGAGATCGTCATCGAGGGCTTCATCGATACGGAATATCTCGAGCCGGAGGCGCCGTTCGGTGAATTGCACGGCCACGTCAATCTGCAGGAATTCAATGCCTACATGGACGTGACCGCGATCACGCGGCGGCGCGACGCCGTTCTGACCTCGATCATCTCACAGGTAACGCCGTCGGAATCGAGCCTGATCAAGCGCATCGGCATGGAGCCGCTGTTCTTGAACTTTCTGCGCGACACGCTCGGCGTCAAGGGCATCAAACGCGTGGCGATGCATGAGCCGCTCACCAATATCCGCAAAGTAATCGCGCTCATTTGCGATCGCGACATGCCGACGACGGAAATATGGCGAGCGCTTTACGGCGCCGCCGTGTTGCATCGCGCCGCTGGTAAATACGTCATCGCCCTCAACGACGATATCGATCCGGAAAACGCCGACGCCATCCTATGGGCGATGTCGTACCGCGCCAATCCGATGCTCGATTTCCATATCCTGCCGCATCGCGACCAGGGCCACGGCCCGCGCAGCCAGCGCAACGGCGGGCAGGATGCCTCGGTGCTGATCGATGCCACGCTCAAGGAGAACTTCCCACCGATCTCGCTGCCGAAGCGGCCCTATATGGAGCGTGCCAAGGCGATCTGGGAGGAACTCGGCTTGCCCAAATTGAAGCCGGAGGCACCGTGGTTCGGCTATTCGCTGGGCGAATGGTCCGCCGATCTCGACGAGGCCGCCGAGCAAGCAACCCGCGGCGATTATTTGGACAACGCGAAGTCCTTGGAAGCGCGCCGGCGCAAGGACCTGCGGATGAACACCGAAGTCCGCAACGTCAAAGAACACACCGTCAAGCAACGCGCGCCAAAACCGCGATCGAAGAAGAAACGTTGAGCGCGATGCCATGGCAGCGGTTGCGACCGGACTTCGGTTTCTCTCTGCCGGCGCAATGTGCGAGATCGTGCTTGAGCTCGGCGAAGCCTACAGCCGAGCGTCGGGCATCAAGCTCTCCGGCGAATTTACCCGATCGCCGCTCGTCCGCGATCGGGTTCGCAGTGGGGAAGCCTTCGACATCATCGTGACGACAAAATCGAACATCGAACAACTGGTCCGCGAGAACAAGGTACTTTCCGATAGCGCCGCGGTCTTGGCACGCTCGCATATCGGGGTCGCCGTAAAGGAGGGGCGGCCCAAGCCCGACATCGGCACAGTCGACGCTTTCGTCAACACGTTACGGAACGCCAAGTCGATTGCGTGTGCCGATCCGGCATTCGGCACGGCCAGCGGACTTCACCTGACGGCGCTTTTCGACCGTCTCGGATTGACCGCGGAACTGAAACCGAAGTTGCACCTGGTCGGCGCCGTGGGCGGCGAACCGGTCGTCGTTTGCGCCGCGGTCGCCGACGGCAAGGCAGAACTCGGAATTCAGCAGATTGCCGAGATTGTTGCGGTGCCGGGCGTCGAGGTCGTCGGTCCGCTACCCGCGGAAATACAACACACGACGGAGTTCGGGGTCGCCGTTTCGTGTGCTGCGCGGAATGCAGATTTGGCGCGCGGCTTCGTGACCTTCCTCACTGCGGAGGCGGCGAAGCCGATCATTGCGTCGCACGGGATGCAACCAGCCTGACACAATTGACGTCGCGTTTGTCTAACGCGGCAGCTCGCGGAGCGCCTTCCGATCGATCTTCAGCAACGTCGTACGCGGCAGTTGGTCGATAAAGACGAAGGATTTGGGAATTTTGTACGAACCGATCGCGCGCACGGTCTCGCGCAGTTCATCGAGCAATGCCGCCGATCGCTCAAAACCCTCGCGCACGATCAAGTAGGCGCGTGGCTTTGTCAGGCCGTCGGCGTCTTCGAACGATATCACAGCCGCCTCCCGGATCGCGGGGTGGCTGGTCAGTGCCGCTTCAACCTCGATCGGCGACACCCAAAGACCCCTGACCTTGAAAAGATCATTGGCTCGACCGCTAAACCAGAAGAAGCCATCCTCGTCGAATTGCAAATGATCGCCGGTGCGCGTCCACTCGCCGACAAACGTCTCACGCGACTTGTCGTACTTGCGCCAATAAAAGAAGCATGCGGTGCGGCTCCGAATCCATGCCTCGCCCGGAACATTCGGCTCGGTCACGTCCCGCCCGTTCGCGTCAACAAGGCGCACGGCATAACCGAAGACCGGCTTGCCGAGACTGCCCCGCTTGAACGATTTCGGCCGGTTGGCGATCCACTCGTAGGTGATTTCGGAACTGCCGATCGAGTTCGAACAGTTCGACCCCGGTAAGATCGTAAAAACGCTCGAACATCTCGGGCGGCATTTTCTCCGAAGCGCTGGCGACGAAGTTCAACGCGGGAAGATTTGCTGGCTCCTTGGTCTGTATCAGACACTCGATGAGGTTTTTGAGAACGGTCGGCACAGTGATGAGCTTGGTGACCGCATGGTCGCGCAACACCGACAGAACGGCCTCCGGCGTCGGCGGCCGGCGATCCAAGATCGCCGTCGCGCCCCAGTACAGCGGGATCAGCAGTCCCGGCCACAGGCCGTGGGTGAAGTACTTCTTTGAGGTCGCAAACACGACGTCACCGGCGGAGTATTCCCAGAACCGGCCATGGCGCTCCGGCACCAGTATGAAATCGTGAGCCAGGTGGGTGACGCCTTTCGCCGTGCCGGTGGTGCCGCCCGAATAGAACATGTAGGCGACGTCGTTGGCGTGCCTGCGGCAAGGCGCGACCACGCCGGCGCCGGCCGAAATAGCGGCTCGCAGATCAGAGACCGTCTGATTCGGGAAATGATGGGCGATTGCGGCCGCACCGTCGCCGCGCACCACGATCGTCTGCAGCGAGGCCGGAACCTCACTGGCGATTTCGATAAGCTTGGCAAGCTGCTCGCTGTCGATGAAGAGAGCACGAACACTGGTATCAACGAGAAAGTAGAGCAGATCCCGCGGCTTGTAGAGATCGGACACGACTACGGGCACGACGCCGAGCCGGATGGCCGCGAGCCACGTCGCGACATAATCCAGGCTGTCGGTGCCGAACAGCAGCATCCGCGATTCCGGACCGAGCCCCAGCGAAGCAAATCCGCCGGAATAGCGCCGGATCAAGTCAGCAAGTTCCGCGTATGTAATCGGCGTCCCGTCGGCAATGATCGCCGTCTTTGTTTCCACCGGTGTACCGCGGTGGCGATCCATGAGCGCGCCGACCGGATCGACCCAATCCGGGACGTCCGGATCTTTCCAGGCACGCCATTCGGCAGAATAGATATTGTCGTCGTACGACGTACGGACGCGATCGAGCACGGCGATGTCCATCCCCACGATTGCGGTTATAAATGTCTAAAGTGCTTCGCGTTCGGAGGCGATTTAAAAGGCAAAGCAATTACACCGCGATTTACACGCCGATCGCGGCCTTGATCCGTCTGTTTGCTCAGCGGCAGGTCGCGCAGCCGGTGCCCGGTCGCGTCGGCCACCGCGTTGGCGATGGCGCCGGCGGCCGGGCCTTGCCCGGTTTCGCCGCTGCCAAGGAACGGCTGGCCCGGCCGATTGATGACATGCACGTCGATGCTTTCAGGGACAGCGTCGAAGCGCAGGATCGGATAGGTCGACCAGTCGACACTGGTAATCCGGGTATCATCGAAGCTGACGCTTTCGTAGAGCGTCCAGCTTGCCGATTGCAGGATCGCGCCCTCCACCTGATTGATGAGGCCGTTGGGATTGACCACCTGTCCGCTGTCGACCGCGGCGACGGCGCGAACAAGCCGCACGCGGCCGGTCTCATGCTCGATCTCGATTTCGACCGCAACGGCGCAATAGGCCGCGAGATTTTTATATCGCGCAAAGCCAAAACCTCTTCCACGCCCCGGCTGTTTCTGAAACGACGACCAACCGAAACGTTCGGACGCGAGGGTAATGACATCGCGCGCTCGTTGGTCGTCGAGATGTTTCAGGCGAAACGCGACCGGATCGGCGCCGGCCGCCTTGGCGAGCTCATCCATGAAGCTCTCGATTGAGAACACGTTCATATAGGCGCCCAGCGCCCGCAGTGCCGAAACGCGCACCGGCATGGTCGGCAGGAAATGATGAACGACCCGCGCGCTTGGAAAACGATAGAGCGGGATGGCGTTGCGGTCGCCGCCGCCCTCCGGCATCGGAATCGGTCTCGGCGGCGGGACCGCGAACGGCTCCGCCTTCTGCTGGCCCGCAAGCAACGAACCGGCTGTGCCGGGACGCATGGAATGCGTATTGCTCCAGACGCCGTAATCCCAATCGACGATCGTGCCGTTGCTGTCGAGCGAAGCTGCGACTTTGGTCACCATCGCGGGGCCGAACGGCTCCCAGCCGTGCTCCTGTTCGCGCATCCACTGCACGCGGACCGGCTTTCCCGGCACCGACCGCGCGATCAGCGCCGCGTCGGCGGCAGCGTCGTCAGCGCCATTATGGCCGTAGCAACCCGAGCCTTGCACGTGGGTGCAATGCACCTTTTCTGGTGAAAGCTTCAGCATTTGCGCGATGGCTTGGCGGTCGGGATACACACCTTGCGTGTGCGTCCAAATACGCACGCCGTTATCCTCCCATTGCGCGACGGCGCAGGACGGCCCGATCGATCCGTGCGATTGATAGGGCCTGGTGTAGGTCGACTCCACGCGCTTGGCCGAATTCACGCCCTCCTGATGGTGATCGAGGATCGTCGTGTCTCGCGACGGCAATCCGAGAAGCACCGCGGCAAGGTCGGATTGCTTCGGCAGACTTGGTTTTTCCTGCCATCGCGCAGCGCGCGTCAGCGCCCGCATGGCCTTGATCGCCTGAAACTCCTTCGCGGCAACAACAGCGAGGAAGTTGCCATCGCGGATGACTTTCTGCACGCCCGGCATTTTTTCGATGCTGGCAATATCGACATCGACAAGGCTCGCGCCGTAGCTCGGAGGCCGAACAACGCGGGCATGAACCATGCCCACCGGCCTGAAATCCTGCACATAAGCCTCGCCGCCCGTCACCTTGGCCGGAATATCGACGCGAGGAACGGCACTTCCCATGATTTTGAAGCTCGATGGGTCCTTCAGCGGCGATTGCGGCTGTGCCTCAACGTGCAGGAGTTGATCCGACACCAATTCACCGTACCGGAGCTTCCGGCCATCGTCGGAAACAACAATGCCAGCGGCAGTCTTGATCCGCTCAGGCGGCAGTTCGAGTCGTCGCGCGGCCTCGTTCACCAGGAGCGCACGCACCTGGGCGGCGGCGTTGAGAATGGCCGT
This sequence comes from uncultured Alphaproteobacteria bacterium, assembly GCA_963759705.1. Classification (GTDB taxonomy): domain Bacteria; phylum Pseudomonadota; class Alphaproteobacteria; order Rhizobiales; family Xanthobacteraceae; genus BOG-931. The sequence goes on along the minus strand of CAVXAK010000013.1, from coordinate 283,914 downwards.
GCCGCTGTCCTGCAGGGAATGACTGCCGGCAGTGTAGCCTTCATTCGGCGTGAGACTGGTATCGGCAGTGACCAGCTTGGGCGTCTTGAAATCGACATCGAGTTGCTCGGCAGCGATTTGCAAGAGCGCCGTCTTGATGCCTTGGCCGAGTTCGGCCTTGCCCGTGAAAATCGTGATGGAGTCGTCGGCACCGACGCGGATCCAGGAATCGAGAAACGGGCTGCCTTTGAGACTACCAGGAAGCTTGGGCGGTGCCGGTTGTTGGCCGCCCGCGGGCGCCTCTTGAGCGATTGAACGGCCGACCGAGGAAAAGCTGAGGACGAGTGCACCGGTTCCAGCAAGAACGCTGCGGCGGCTGATGAGGTCTGCGGTCGTCATCGCACGCCTCCCACTGAGCCGCTCGCATCGGCGGTCTTCATCAGGTTGGCGGCGCGGTGCACCGCACGAAGGATTCGCATGTGCGTGCCGCAGCGACAGAGATTGGTCTGGAGCGTCGTGCGAATCTCGGCATCGGATGGATTCGGCTTCTTCTGCAGCAACGCCTGCGCGCGCATCATCGTGCCGGCGATACAGTAGCCGCACTGCGCCGCCTGTTCTTCGATAAATGCGCGCTGCAGCGGACCAGGATTGTCGATCGTGCCCAGCCCTTCGACCGTCGTCACTTTGCGGCCTTCGAGGAGCATCACGGGTGTGACGCACGAGAACACCGCTTCGCCATCCACCATGACCGTGCAGGCGCCGCACTGGCCGAGACCGCAGCCGAACTTGGCGCCGTTGAGTCCGAGTTCGTCCCGCAAGACATAGAGCAAAGGCGTGTCCGGGTCCGTATCGATGTCGTGTTCGTGGCCGTTGACTGAGAGCTTCATCGCTGCGCCTCATGCTGGCTGACGATAGCATTTGCCGGGTCGGTGCCGTGAGCAGGCGCCGCCGCTAGCGGCCCCCTGCTCCGGGCTGCTCGAATGTCTTTGTTGATGTCTGTCCAGGCTGGCTTATTGCTGCCGAAATGCGAGCGCACATAACCGAGAAGATCTGCAAGTTGCTGGTCGCTCAGCATATTGGCAAATCCGGGCATGATCGGGCTGCGCTCGCCTTGCACCGGCGGCAGGCCCCACAGCACGACGTTGATCACATTGCGCGCGTCAGCCGAGCTTGGACCGGTGCTGAGCGCCAGGTTGATGCCGCCGTATGGCGGCGGTCGTCCGCTCTCGTGACAGGTTGCGCAGGCGGATTCGAAGATGCGCCCCCCGGTGATCTCAGGTTCGGCGGATGGACCAGGCGGTGGGTTCTTTAAGCCGCTGCTCGCTCCGTTGGTGAGGCGCACGCGCTCGACCAGAGCATCGGCAGCGCGCTTTCGGTCCGCGCTCGGCTCGCCAAACACACCCGCCATGTACATCGTCATCGCGGCAAGATCGGAGTCGGAGATGACGGCGAGGTTGTCGATCACCGCAGCCATCGGGCCGCTCGCGACACCGTGATCGCTCTGCCAGCCGTTGCGCAGATAGGCGCGCAACGCGTCCACGCTCCAGGGCACGGGAGCGGGCGAAGCCTCATTGAGCGCATACGCCGTCCAGCCTTCAACGTCCCCGCCCCCGAACTCGTTCTGCCTGTTCTCGGCGCCGAGCGCATTGCGCGGCGTATGACAGGCGCCGCAATGCGCAAGGCCTTTGACAAGATACGCGCCGCGATTCCAGGCTTCGCTTTGGCTCGGGTCAGGTTGATATGGGCCCTGCCGGAGGAACAGAAGCTTCCACCCGGCAACGATCAAGCGGACGTCAAACGGGAAGGACAGGTCATTGGACGGTGCGGTTTGGCGTACCGGCGCCCTCGTCATGAAGAACGCATAGAGCGCGCTGATATCGTCGTCCGACAGCAGCGTGAAATGATCGTAAGGAAATGCTGGATAAAGCTGTTCGCCCTCGCGATCGACGCCTTCGCGAAGCGCGCGGCGGAAAGCAGCTTCAGACCAGGAGCCAATACCGGTGGCTTCATCGGGTGTGATGTTGCTCGAATATATGATCCCAAAAGGCGTCTGCACGCCGAGCCCGCCGGCAAAGGCTCGGCCGTCCGGCGCCGTGTGACACGTATTGCAGTTGCCGATGGCGGCAAGTTCGGCGCCGTGCTTGATCCGCGCTTCGTCAAAGCTCTTTGCGCCTGGGCGCGGCACCGGATCGATCGCGGACCGCCACGCCATTGCGGCAACGCCCACGGCCGCGACGGCACAAAGCACGACAATGATTGCGAGTATCCGCAACAATCCCATCGGCCTCCCCAGACCTTGATGCAGACAAATGATGCACAAATGATGCACCAGCGCTTCAACCCTTCGCGTCAACTGCTTGTGCACGTTAGGGTTCCGCGACACCCTTATAGGCGTTTTGCGACCCCGGGTCACCCCATGGTCGAGCGCTAGAAAGCCGGTTTCCACATTTCCAGGGCATGCTTTAAGGCTTCGCCACCATCAGATAGAAAACGATAACGATGGCCGGAAACGCCAACGCGCCGGCGGCGATCCACCACTTATCCATCGCCCAATAGGCGTCCGGCAACGGCTTTCCGGTGGCGAGCGCGGCCTTCGCCATGTCGCGCATTTTGATCTGCATCCACACAACGGGAAGCCAGCAGGCACCCGCGAAAAAGTACAAAACGATCCCCCACAGGACCCATCGATCCGACAGCGCGTAGCCGCTCAGGTGAAGGAGCCACAGGCCGGTCACGAGCTGAACGATGACGGCGGGCGTCGTGAACAGCCAGTCGGCGATGACGACATGGGTCGAGGCGAAAGCAATGCCTGCAACGTCTCTTTTGCGGTTGGCCATAAACAGATAGAACGCGCTGCCTAATCCCGTACCGAACAGGATTGTCGCGCTTAAGATATGAATCCATTTCAACAGCAGATAATCCATCGTCTTAGTCTTCCGAGCGCTCGCCGTGATGGCGGTCATCGCTCCCCATCGAAGCGCAGCAATGAAAGTTCTGATCCTTGGCGGCTACGGCAATTTTGGCAAGCGCATCGCTGAGCTGCTGACCCGTCAGGGCGTGGCCGTTATCATCGCAGGTCGTGACCGCGCCAAAGCTGCGGAAACCGCAAGAAAGCTGCCCTCCGGCCTCGCCGAGATCGCGGCGTTTGACGCGACAACGGATCTTTCGCGGCAACTCGAAGCCCTAAAGCCGTCCGTTGTCATCAACACCGTCGGCCCGTTCCAAACGAACGACTACAGCATCGCGCAAACCTGCATTGCCGGCGCCACGCATTATATCGATCTCGCCGATGGCCGCGACTTCGTGACCGGCATTACGGCGCTGGACGCTGCTGCCAAGAAGCAGAACGTCGCCGTGATCAGCGGCGCCAGCACTGTGCCAGCCCTCACCTCCGCCGTCGTCGAGCATGTGTTACCGCGATTTTCCGAGATTTCCTCGCTGACGTTCGGCATCGCGCCCGGCCAGAAGGCGGAGCGCGGGCTCGCAACAACGAAAGCCATCTTGAGTTACGTCGGCAAAAGGCTGAAGCCGTGTGCCGGATACCGGACGCGCTACGGCTGGCAGGATTTGTACTCGCAAGCCTATCCCACGATCGGCAAACGCTGGATGGCGAACTGTGACGTCCCCGATCTCGATCTGTTGCCGGAAAAATACGGTATCGGAAGAATCCGCTTTTCGGCCGGCATGGAAAATCCATTCGTCCATTGGGGGATGTGGCTGATGTCTTGGGGCATCCGTCTTGGACTTCCGGTCGATCTGTCGAGACATGCCGCTACGCTGCTGGCGGCCAGCAACTGGTTTGACTTCATCGGCTCCGCCGATGGCGGCATGCATGTCATCCTTGAAGGCAAAGACAAGAGTGGCCGGATCGGCGTGACAAACTGGTTCATCGTCGCGCTCAATGGCGACGGACCCTATATACCGGCCGTGCCCGCGGTCGTCCTGGCCAAGAGAATTATTGCCGCAAAGCCGATCCCCTCCGGCGCCACACCATGCGTGGGCCTGATCACGCTCGACGAATATCTGGGCGAACTAAAAGGTCTCGACATCAAAACCTACGAGTTTGAAGAGTAAACCGACAATGGCAACGACTTTTGAATTCGGGCTCGACACCTTCGGCGACATCACCGTGGACACCGACGGCCGCCTGCTGACGCACGCGCAAGTCATCCGCAATGTCGTCGAGGAGGCGGTCCTCGCCGACCAGGTCGGCGTCGGTGCCTTCGGCGTCGGCGAGCATCATCGGCCGGACTTCGCCATATCGGCTCCCGAGGTCGTGCTCGCCGCCATCGCGGGCCGCACCAAGCGGATCCGTCTCGGCTCGGCCGTGACGGTGCTCTCATCGGACGATCCGGTGCGCGTCTTCGAGCGGTTTTCGACGCTCGACGCCGCCTCGAACGGGCGCGCCGAGGTGACGCTCGGACGCGGCTCGTTCACCGAGTCCTTTCCGTTGTTCGGATACAACCTCTCCCAGTACGAGGAATTGTTCGAGGAGAAGCTCGATCTGTTCGCCGCATTGATCCGGCAACAGGCCGTGACGTGGCACGGCAACACGCGATCTCCGCTCACCAACCAGCGCGTCTTCCCGCCGCTCGAGACCGGAACACTGAAGACCTGGATCGGTGTCGGCGGCAGCCCGGAATCCGTCGTCCGCGCCGCGCGGTACGATCTACCTTTGATGCTCGCCATTATCGGGGGCGATCCCAAGCGGTTCATCCCTTATGTCGATCTCTACCATCGCGCCTACGCCCAGATCGGCAAGCCGGTGCAAGCGATCGGCCTCCACTCGCATGGCTATGTCGCTCACAGCGACGAAAAAGCCCGCGAAGAGCTATGGCCCGACTACAAGAAAATGCGCGACCGGATCGGCGCCGAGCGCGGTTGGCCGCCGATGCAACGCGCCGATTTTGACCGCGAAGCCGATCACGGCTCGCTTTATCTCGGCTCGCCGGAAACGGTTGCTCGAAAAATTGTCGCTACCGCCAAAGCGCTCGGCATCGCACGCTTCGACATGAAATACAGCGCCGGTACGCTGTCGCACGAGAAAATCATGCGCTGTATTTCGCTTTACGGCGAGAAGGTCATCCCCAAGGTTCGGGAGATGCTGGCGCTGCCCTCTTGAAGACTTCCCCGAGCAGCCTTCTTCTTTGCTCAAGTAATGATTTCGTGCCAGTAAGGTAGACGATGCGAACGACTTTAACATTGGACGATGCGTTGTTAGCCAAGGCTCGGGCCTTGACCGGTCTGAAGGAACAATCGGCTCTGGTCCAAGAGGCGCTCAAGGTTCTGATCGAGCGCGAAAGCGCACGACGACTGGCGCGTCTGGGAGGCAGCGAGCGCAAGCTTTCAGTACCGCGAAGACGGCGATTGCGACTGACGTGATCACGGTCAACACCTCAGTGTAGGTTGATTATCAACGCGGTCTTTGCACTACGTCCCCACCAGCCCGAATTGCGGGCTCGACGGCTCGGCGTGGGTGCGTTTGGCGATGCGCCCGGCGAGGCGCGAAAGACGGCCGGCCTCGACAGCAGCGCGCATGCTCTTCGCCATCGTCACCGGATCGCGTGCCTTCGACACCGCGGTGTTGATCAGCACCGCAGCGCAGCCCAACTCCATCGCAAGCGTCGCGTCGGAGGCGGTGCCGATGCCGGCGTCGCACACCACCGGCACCGGCGAGCGTGCGCAAATAAGCTCGATCAGATGCGGGTTCGAGACGCCGAGTCCCGAGCCGATCGGTGAACCCATCGGCATCACGGCAGCAGCGCCGGCGTCGGCGAGCTTGCGGCACGTGACCGGATCTTCAGTGCAGTACGGCAGCACGACAAATCCCTTCGTGACCAGCGTCTGCGTTGCGCGCACCAGTTCCTCCACGTCGGGATAAAGCAGTTCACGGTCGCCGATCACTTCGAGCTTGATCCAATTGGTCTCAAGCGCTTCGCGTGCCAGCTCGGCAGTCAGCACGGCGTCTTTCGCGGTCTGGCAGCCTGCCGTGTTGGGAAGGAATTTGACCCGGCCGGCCAAGAGATCGATCAGGCTTTCGTCGTCGCCCGCAAGGCTGATCCGGCGGATCGAAGCCGTGACCATCTCGGCGCCGCTTGCGGCAATCGCATCGAGCATCAGCTTCCGATTGGGATAGCCGGCGGTGCCGAGAAACAGCCGCGAACCGAATTCGTGACCGGCGATAATGAGCGGATCGGACATTGCTGCTGCTCCTGAACTTTGTTCGCCCATTCCCGCGTTAGCGGAAATCCAGTCGTTGGGTCCCCGCGTTCGCCGGGACGAGCGGAAAAACTCCTAACCGCCTTGCCGCGCGCGCACGATCTCGACGCTATCGCCGGGCTGCAAGGCCGTGTCGCGCCACGCCGCACGGGGAACGACGGCGCCGTTGAGCGCCACCGCGATACCGCGCTGGCCGGTATCGACGGCTTTCTCCGCCAGCAAGGCATCGAGCGTCGCGGCGGCAAGCGGTTCGTGTTCGCCGTTCACGCGGATCGTCGCGTCGGTCATAGGCTTCTCCATTCACTCGGCCGCGCGCGCCGGCAGGAACCGCTCAAGACCGAAGGGGCGGATCGCGGGGTCGAGGACGCCGTCGAGCACGAGCTGCGCCATGGCGTCGGCGGTCACCGGCGCGAGCAGAATGCCGTTGCGGTGGTGGCCGGTGGCGTAGAACAGGCCTTCGAGCGGCCCCGGCCCGAGGATCGGCGCATCGTCGCGGCTGCCCGGCCGGTGCCCCACCCAGATTTCATCGATCGGCAATTCCTCGACGGCGGGGATCGCCCGCCACGCGGCGTCGAGCAGCGCCAACAGGCCGCCCGCCGTCACCGTCTCGTCAAAGCCCTTTTCCTCGACCGTCGCGCCGACGATGAGGCGGCCGTCGCGGCGCGGTACGAGATAGGCGCCGGGCGCCCACAGCACGTGATTGAGGAGCGGTGCCGCAGGATCCATGCGCAGCGCCAGCATCTGACCTTTCACCGGCCGCACCGGCGGACGGCGATCGGGCGGCAGCCCCGCGATCGAGCGCGACCAGGCGCCGGCAGCGAGCACAACGATATCGGCCGGCGCGATCGTGCCATCCTCGAGCACCACGCCCCTTGCCCGCCCGCCCTGCGCGACGATCTCCTTGACGGGCGTATGCTCGCGAATGGTGACGCCCGCACTTTCGGCAGCAATCCGCAGTCCTTGCGCGAGCTTGCGGTTATCGACCTGATGGTCCTGCGGACTGAAAACGGCGCCGGCGATCTTTCCGGCCAGATGCGGCTCGCGGGCGCGCGTCGCCGCGGCCGACAGCCATTCGAGCGGCAGGCCGAGCCGGTGCTGAAACTCGAGCCGATGCGCAATCTCGGCCTGATCGTCGGCGGTGAGGGCAAGCACCAGGGTGCCTTCGTCGCGCAACTCGACGTCGATGCCGCTGGCGCGTTGCAGTTCGGCGGCGAAGCCGGGCCAGCGCGCCTGGCTCTCGCGGCCAAGCGTGACCAGCGCCTCTTCGCCGGGCTCCGCCTCGCAGCAGGCGGCCAGCATCCCGGCAGCAGCGTGACTCGCGCCCAATCCCGCCTTGGCGCGATCGAACACGGTGACCGCGGCGCGGCCGGCGAGCCGCCAGGCGATGCCGAGGCCGACGACGCCCGCGCCGATGATGGCGACGCGCGGCTTTCTCGAAGTGTGGGGCGAGTGGTCCGTCAGAGGCGGCTCCCTTCGCTGGAATGACCCAGACAGGTTCGATGGGTTTGATCTCAGCCGCGATTATCGCGGCACCCCAAGCCAATGCATCCAATGATGGGAGATTTAGGCCCCGTCGGCAAGTCCCGGGCCCTGGCGGCGATGCCGCAGGAACCGGGCGCAAACGAGCCCAATTGCCAGGATGACGGCCGAACTGAGCAGCAGCGGTCGGGCTGGTGCCGAAGCGGCTAAATGCAAAGTTGTCATAAGCCGGGCCGATCGCCTAGCCGAAGTCGCGGAGCGCGCCGGCATTCCTGAAAGCCTATCTGATGTCATAACCGGCCACGCCCCGGCATCAACGGGCACGCATACGAGCAACGACGTTAGCGGACTAAGCCCGCGAAATTGAAACATTTCCGCGCCACAAGATTCGGCGCAGCCACTTCCGCTCTCGATCCAACAGCCGACATTCGGTTGTGCCAAAATACCGGGCGCGATGAGCCAAAACCGGACATCGCAGCCATTTGTGCTTTTCGGCGAGATTCAGTGCTTCATTTCGATAATCGGTTTGTCTTTTTCAACGATCATGACGCCAAGCAAACGCATCGGCTCGGCACCGATTACTCGGCCGCCGTGCCATTGTTCCCGTCCGACGTACTGGGCCTCACCGGCCTTCATGATATGAATCGGCCTTCCTTCGACTTCTGCTGCCCATTCACCGGAAAGGAGAAAGTGAAACTCATCGCCGTGGTGGAAATGCAACGGGACCATGGCACCGGCGGGGACCTCGTAGAGGTTCGCAATGACCTGCCGATTCGGAACGCCACCAAGATCCATCTGGATCAGCGGCGTGACCTTATTGCCGGCGAATCCTGCTGGCGTCTGATCCTGTGCTCCAAGCCTCGACGCTGCCATGAGAGCCGTCACGGCCAGAGCCGTCGCCCAGCCGACAGCGCGCAAGGTCTTTCCTTTGCGTTTGAACATGGCCCGCCTCCGTTCATTTTCTGCGGGCACAATTGGCTGTTTCGCTTGGGGTGATAATCCGTTACTATTCGCACAACTTGTTTAGCTGGACTGAACAATGCGCGGGACTGAGTTTGCCGAGCTGGCGGCCTTTGCCGCGATCGCCGAGCACCACAGCTTCGCGAAAGCGGCGACACGCCTTGGCGTGACGCGTTCGACGCTGAGTCAAAATCTCCGAGCACTTGAAGCACGGCTCGGTGTCCGCTTGATGAATCGGACTACCCGCAGCGTCTCGCTCACCGAGGTGGGCGAACGACTACTGGCGCGCGTGCGCCCTGCGATTGGAGAACTCGCCACGGCCGTCGATCAGGCCCGTAATTTTCAACATCACCCGGCCGGGCTGCTGCGCCTGGTCGTCCAGCCTCCAGTGGCGAGCTTCCTGATCGGACCGATCCTCGCGCGCTTCCTGTCCGAATATCCTGGCGTGCGAGTTGATGTAGCCATCGTCAAGATGCCCGCCGATATTATAAGCGAAGGCTTCGATGCCGGGATTCGCTTGGGCGAGCAAATCGAACGCGACATGATTGCGTTGCGCGTTATGGATGAGCCGAAATTTCTGGTGGTCGCGTCACCCGACTATCTAGCTCATCACCCCGCTCCCAACACACCGCGCGATCTGCAATCTCACGATTGCATTCGCAATCGGCTGCCCAACGGAACCATCTTCGGCTGGCAATTCGAAAAGAACCGGAGAGCAGTTCAAGTCAACGTCGATGGTCGCCTCATCGTCGATGATATTGATCTCTCGATTCGCGCCGTACTCGACGGGATCGGGCTGGCTTATTTGCTGCGAGACTATGTCGACCACCACATCGCGGAGGGCCGGTTGGTGCCGTTGCTTGAAGACTGGTCGCCGCATCTGTCGGGATTCTACCTTTACTATTCGAGCCGCAGGCAGCTCAGTGGACCGCTTCAGGCACTAACCGGGTTCCTCACGACGGAATCGAAGCGTCGCGGGCTGAGGCGATCAAATCTCCCCGGTCCAAGAATTTATCCCAATTTCCGATTGATAGGCTCCAAAGACCGGCAGCCGCATCAAGATAAGATCGGCTTTCGCTCAAAAGTCCGATAAGGGTCAAAAGCGTCGGTGTGAGCGCTTCCAGCACTTTCCGCGGTGGCCCCAAAAACGACCATCGGTCTCCGTACGGGTTAGCACTGACGCGGCGCGATCGGACGTTCCGTCGAGTGCTGAATACTAAAAATATTGTTGCGCTCGCTAGAGCTGCCGAAACGCAGACAGAGAACACGGCATTTAGGCTTCGTCGGCAAGTCCCGGGCCGTGGCGGCGATGCCGCGGGAACCGGGCGCAAACCAGCCCAATTGCGAGGATGACGGCCAAACTGAGCAGCAGCGGTTGGCTGGTAAAGGCAAAGTTGTCATAAACCAGGGCGATCGCCTGGCGGTGATCGCGGAGCGCGCCGGCATTCCAGAAAGGCTGTCTGATGTCATAACCGGCCACGCCCCGGCATCAATCGGACGCGCGTATGGGCAACCGACGTTGGCGGACTAAGCCCGCGAAATGGAGAAGTTTCCAAGATACCAGATTTAAGTGCAGCCGCTTCCGCTCTCACCAACAACCGACATTCGGTTGTGTCCCAATATCGGTCGCGCTGGGCCCAAGCGCGTCGTTTCCTTACCGCAGAAAGGCAGCGAGCTTCTTCGCCGGTCGGACCACCCGTGAAGTTGGTCACAGACCGGCCGATCGGGGCGTGATACCGTTGTCAAATTGCGGCGGCCATGATGCCGGCGGGACGTGTGAGATGGCGAACTTCATCGGAAGACGGAAATTCATAGCGGTGCTGGGCAGCGCAGCGGCGTGGCCCTTCACCCGCGCGGACGCGCAGCAGCCCAAGCCCATGCCGCAAATCGGCGTTTTGATGGGTTACGAGAAGGATGATCCCGCAGCGCAGGCGAACATCGCCGCGCTACGCGAAGGGCTCCAACAGTTTGGCTGGACGGAAGGCCGCAATATCCAAGTCCAATATCGCTATGGCGCAGGCGACGTTGACCGCATCCGGGCCTTCGCACGGGAGTTGGTTGGCCTGAAGCCGGACGTGCTCCTTGCCGACACGACGGTCTCGGCGGTCGCACTATTACAGGAAACTCCAACCATACCGATGGTGTTTGTGTCAGTCACCGATCCGGTCGAAATGGACCTTGTCGACAGTCTGGCACGGCCGGGGCGAAATATCACCGGGTTCACGGACTTCGAATTCACGATGGGCAGCAAATGGCTTCAGATCCTCAAGGAGATTTCGCCGAACGTCGCGCGGGTCGGGGTCCTCTTCAATCCGGCGACAGCCGCGGGCCATGGAATATTTTTTCTTCAGTCGATCGAAGCCGCCGCACCCTCGTTCGCTGTAAAAGTTATCGCTGTCCCCGTTAACGATGTCGCCGGATTCGAACGAGCCATTACTGAAATCTCAGGTGAACCGGACGGCGGCCTCGTCATCGCAATTGACGCCTATATGGTAGTTCATCGTGAGCTGATCATCTCACAAGCGACCGCACACCGGCTGCCAGCGATTTACCCGTTACGACCCTTCGCTGCGTCGGGTGGATTAATCTCCTACGGAGCTGACATTCCCAACACGGCCCGGCGGGCGGCAACCTATCTTGACCAGATCATTCGCGGTGCAAAGCCGGCTGATCTGCCGGTGCAGGAACCAACCAAGTTTGAACTGGTCATCAACCTGAAAACCGCGAAGATGCTCGGCCTCACCATGCCCCCGTCGCTGATCGCCACCGCCGACGAGGTGATCGAATAATCCTTTCGCAATGCATCAATTGACGATGGCGATCGGGCGGTATGGGTCAAAAGCGTTGGTGTGAGCGCTTCCTGCGCCTTCCGCGTTGCCCCCAAAAGCGACTATCGGTCTTCGTGTTAGCACCGACGCGGCGCGATCGGACGTTCGGTCGAGTGATGAATACAAAAAAATATTGTTGCGCTCGCTGAAATGCTGCCGAAATGCAGACAGAGACCGCCAAGCGATCCGACAATTTAGACATCGTCGGCAAGTCCCGGGCCCTGGCGGCGATGCCGCAGGAACCGGGCGCAAACCAGCCCGATTGCGAGGATGACGGCCGAACTCAGCAGCAGCGGTTCGCTGGTGCCGAAGCGGCTAAAGGCAAAGTTGTAATAAACCGGGCCGATCGCCTGGCCGAAGTAGAATGAGGATGAGTGCAGCGACAGCGCCGCGCCCCGCGCCGTCTGCGTCAGGTCGGTGACGTGAAGCTGGATGCAGTTGTGCAGCATATAAAAGCCAACGCCAAATCCCACAAAGACGACGGCCTGCACGTACCAGGCCATGTTCAGGGCGATCAGAATAAACGCGACGGCGGCGCAACTGGCTCCGGTCAGCATGAGCTGCCGTTCGGTCATACGCCTGACCAGAACAGGCACCGTGAGCGAATAGACGACGCCGCCGAGACCGAACCCGGCAATCACGATGCCGGCGTAAGACGAATGGGTTTGTCCGCCGACCAGCAGCAAGAGCGCCACGAACGGAAACAGGCCGTGGATGATGATGCCTTCGAAGAAGACCGAGCCGAAGCAGAACTTGGCGCGCGGGTCCGCCAAGACGCCTTGAAAGCCTGCAGCGGCGGCCTTCAGATTGAAGGGCTTTGGTTTGGCGGTGCGCAGGCCGCGAAAGGCGAAAAATGCGACGATCGCGACGAGTAAGCCAAACGACCCGATACTGAAAAAGACGCCCCGCCATCCAAGCAGGTCGCCGATCACGCCGGAAATGGTGGCGCCGATGAGATTCCCAGTCAAACCCACGGCAAGCAGGCGGCCGATCGCGACTTGACGCTCGTGCACCGGTACGAGGTCGCCGATGATGGCCATGCCGACCGGAAAGATGCCGCCCGCCAAAACCCCGGCGATCATGCGCATGACCACGAGCAGCGAAAAACTACTCGCGAATGCGCAGACAAGCGTCGTCGTCACCACAATCGCGAGGCTGATATTCATCAGCCGCGTCTTGCCGAAGAAATCCCCGATCGTGCCGAGCGCAGGCTGCATGATGGCGTAAGGGAACGTGAAGGCCGTCGAGAGCAGGGCCGCGGTTTTCACGTCGATGCTGAGATCGGCCGCGATTTTGGGAATCACCGGATCGACGGCGCGGGTAAACAGCGTCGAGGCGAACACGACTAGGCTGACGACTCTGAGGACCGGGGGAATGGCGAATTCTCGCAGCTATCGTGAACGTCGCGGCCTGGCCATCAGCTTGCTTTGGCCAGGGCATCGAATTGCATCAAACGGCGAAGAAGCGGCTCCATGTCCTTGAGCGCCATCATATTTGGCCCGTCGGACGGCGCGTGATCGGGATCCTGATGGGTCTCGATGAATACGCCGGCAACGCCAACCGCCACGGCGGCGCGCGCCAGCACCGGCACATACTGCCGTTCGCCGCCCGAGGACGCACCCTTGCCGCCCGGCTGCTGCACCGAATGCGTCGCGTCGAAAATGACCGGAGCACCGGTTTGCGCCAGCACCGGCAACGCTCGCATATCGGAAATAAGCGTATTGTAGCCGAACGAGACGCCGCGCTCGGTGACCAGCACGTTGGGATTGCCGGCGCCGGTGACCTTCTGCACCACATTGGCCATGTCCCACGGCGCCAGAAACTGGCCCTTCTTGACGTTGACGACGCGCCCGGTTTTAGCGGCGGCCAGCAGCAAATCGGTTTGCCGGCAAAGAAACGCAGGAATCTGCAGCACGTCGACGACGTCGGCGACGGGCGCGCACTGTTCCGGTTCGTGCACGTCGGTGAGCATGGCAAGGCCGAGTTTTTCGCGCAGTTCGGCAAAGATCGCGAGCCCCTTGTCGAGGCCGATGCCGCGCGCACTCGCCGCGCTGGTGCGGTTCGCCTTGTCGAACGACGTCTTGTAGACCAATCCGATGCCGAGCCGGGCCGTGATCTCCTTGAGCGCCGACGCCATCTCGAACGCATGCGCGCGGCTTTCGAGCGCGCATGGACCGGCAATCAGGGCGAGCGGCAAATTGTTGCCGAAGCGGACTTGCCCCACGGCAACGACGGTATTCGGCTCGGTTTTGGACGGCTTCATCGGCGGCGACCATGACGACGGCGGCGGGCCCGGTCAATCGGCCATCCGGGCCCGCACCGGCGCACCTGCCATGCGGTTGCGAGCCAAGCCTATTTAACGGCGGAGAACGACGTCGGCTGAAGTATCTGATTGCTCACACTTTCGACCAGGGCGCCGTCGCGCTCGCTGGCGCTGCGCGCGGCGTGCCACTCCGGGTCGCCGGTGAAAGCCGGCCACTTCTTCTCACGCTCGGCAAGCAACTCCCAGGCCAGCATATAGGTGAGCTGATGATTGGATTCGCCGATCAGCGTCGTCCAGAAACCGGCCTGGCGAATGCCGTGCTTTTTCCAGATTTCCAGCGTGACCTTTTCGAACCGCTGCAACAAAGCTGGAAGTTTGTTCGGCGCCACGCGATAACTGCGCAATTCATAGAGCATGATGGCCTCGGCATCGGGTGGCAGAAGCCTGCTACGTTAGTATAGTCGCCTGGAAAGGCAACCGCACCGTCAGGACACGCGAATGAAACCATCCACCTTCGAAGCTTTACGATCAAAGGTCGCCGTCGCGTCGCAGCCCCGCGCGCGGTTAACTTCGCCAATCAGGGCATCAGCAAATTCAACATTGCGTGACGTGAAAGTGCGTAGGGCCGCCCGAACGGCGACATCGTCTTTCTAATATCAGTTGCGGAGTGGAGAGCAGCTTTTCGATAATGGGCGCAATTTCAAGGCGACGGTAGTCGTGAACGCTCGACAACACCCACACGAGTTCACATAGCGCTACCCGATCCACGAAGCCAGGATTTCGCTGCGTGCACCGTGTCGCGACAAATTCTCGCGCTTGACGTGCCTGCAAGGGATCATCGTCGACAAACAGACGTGCGAGGACATTTGTATCGAGGCCGATCATCGAATTGACCGGAGATACCGCTGAACTGCGGCCTGCCGAACGGCCCTGTCCATCTCTTCAAGTGTTGCGCTACGGCGCGGTTTGCCCAGAATCCCGAAGAGATCACTGAGCCTCCCGCCGCGCGTCACAACAATCCGGTCCTCGTCTTCGACGGCGAATTGAACTTTGTCGCCTTCTCGCACGCGCAAGCGCTCGCGCACCTCCTTGGGTAGCGTAACCTGGCCTTTGCTAGTCACCGTCGCCTCGTAGGATGGCACCGGCGGAGCTTCGGCAAAGTAGCGTGTTGCTCGACCCTCCTTGACCTTCCAAATCCGGTAGCCGCGGCCCTCGAGTCTCTTCAATACGTTGTATTGCGGACCGCCAGTCGCGGCGATGATCTCGACCATGGTGGCACCGCTCGGCTGCGTGACGAGCCGCTCGGCGAGTTTCGTTCCCGGAAGATGCTCGTCCATGACATGTCTCTCAAGAAACGCCTTCGAAATCTCTCAAGAAAACCTTAGAAGGCCAATTGCGATCAGCTACTGATATAATTCCTTACAAATCAGGAGTCAACGCTGGGATACGTCGTCAGCAGCCTTAATCCTACTACTTCAAAGCAATTGCCCCGCTATACCAGCCGGCTCTTGTCGACCGCGGCCTCGATGAACGAGGAGAACAGCGGATGCGGCGCAAACGGCCGCGATTTCAGCTCGGGATGGAACTGCACACCGATGAACCAGGGATGATCATCGTACTCGATGATCTCCGGCAGGAGGCCGTCGGGTGACATGCCGCAGAAGCGCATGCCGTGCTGGGCGAGGCGATCCTTGTAGGCGGTGTTGACCTCATAGCGGTGACGGTGCCGCTCGGAAATCTCCGCCATCTGATAAATGCCGGCGACCTTGCTGCCTCGCTGGAGGACCGCCGGATAAGCGCCAAGCCGCATCGTACCGCCAAGATCGCTGCCAACGCCGCGCTTCTGCAATTCGTTGCCCTTCATCCACTCGGTCATCAGACCGACGACCGGCTCGCTGGTCGCGCCGAATTCGGTCGAATTGGCCTGCTCGATGCCGCAGAGATTTCGCGCCGCTTCGATCACCGCCATCTGCATGCCGAAGCAAATTCCGAAATAGGGCACCTGCCGCTCGCGGGCGAACTGCGCGGCGCGGATTTTTCCCTCGGCGCCACGTTGACCGAACCCACCTGGCACCAGGATCCCGTCGACGTGCTCGAGGAACGGCGTTGGATCTTCCTTCTCGAACACTTCGCTCTCGATCCAATCGAGGTTGACCTTCACCTTGTTGGCGACCCCACCGTGGGACAACGCCTCGATCAGCGATTTATACGCATCCTTCATGCCGGTGTACTTGCCGACGATGGCGATGGTGACGTCGCCTTCCGGGTTGCGGATGCGCTCGTTGATGAATTGCCAGGTCGCAAGATCGGGCGCGGGCGGCGCTTCGATCCCGAACGCGGCGAGAACTTCGCCGTCGAGGCCGCCGGCATGATAGGCCTCAGGGACCGCATAGATGTTATCGACGTCACGCGCCTCGATGACAGCGCTTTCGCGCACGTTGCAGAACAAAGCGAGCTTGCGCCGCTCGCCTTCGGGGATTGGCCGGTCGGTGCGGCACAGAAGAATATCCGGCTGAATGCCGATGGCGCGCAGCTCACGGACCGAGTGCTGGGTGGGCTTGGTCTTGAGTTCGCCAGCGCTCGGAATAAATGGCATCAGCGTCAAGTGGATATAAATCGCGTGGCCTCGCGGCAGGTCGTTGCCGAGCTGGCGGATGGCCTCGAAGTACGGCAGGCCCTCGATGTCGCCGACCGTGCCGCCGATCTCGCACAGCACGAAATCGAAGGTCTCATTGCCGTCGAGGATGAATTCCTTGATGGCGTTGGTGACGTGCGGAATGACCTGGATGGTGGCGCCGAGGTAGTCGCCACGGCGCTCCTTGGCGAGAATCTCCTGATAGATGCGGCCGGTCGTGATGTTGTCCTGACGGCTCGCCGGACGTCCGGTGAACCGTTCGTAATGGCCGAGGTCGAGGTCGGTCTCGGCGCCGTCGTCAGTAACGAATACCTCGCCGTGCTGGTAAGGCGACATCGTGCCTGGGTCGACATTGAGGTAGGGATCAAGCTTGCGCAGGCGGACCTTGAAGCCACGCGCCTGCAACAGCGCACCGAGCGCCGCGGAAGCCAAACCCTTGCCAAGTGAGGAAACCACGCCGCCGGTGATAAAGATGTACCGCGCCATGGGACTTAACGTTTAGCCCAGCTTGCACGATTCGACGAGCGATTTTCCGGAATATCTGCTGCGCATCTCTCAACGGCCCCGGAGGACGCAGCAAAACTCCTCGATTTCAATGACTTCAAAGGAAATCCTCAGGTCGCCGTTCGGCCGGTTTTGAGCTCCCGGAGACGCAAGACTTCCGGCCGCCCGCAACCTTTGCCGGCTATTTCGACTGCGGCACCTGCGGACCGCTCGGCGCCGGCGCACTAGGCGCCTGCGGCCGGTCGCCGCCCAGTTGATTGAGGACGCCGCCGCCGGTGCTGAGCGGAGCCGTCGGAGGTGCACCTGCTGGCGCCTCCTGGCTCGATGGGGCACCGGTGTGAATGATCGAAGCCGGTTTGCGCTCGTAGCTCGCGAGCCAAGACAACATTAGGCTGGTCGCGAAGAATCCGGCGGCGAGGACTGCCGTGGTTCGCGACAAGACGTTCGCGGTGCCTCGGCCGGTCAGGAACCCGCTGGTCGAACTGACAAGCCCGCCACCCTCGGACTTCTGCAACAGAACGACACCGATCAGGGCGATGACGAGCATAAGGTGAATAACGATAATGACAGTCAGCATCGATGATGTCCGCCAGCGGCGCCGGCCGAAAAGCATTCCGCTCCCCTACTCCGCGCCTTCGATATAGGAAGTTGCGGGCGTCTCTACATGATCCGCCGGGGCTTTTCCATGGCTGATCTGGCGCGACCGATCCGCCCAACCGGACGCGTTTATGACGGTCCCCGGCCCCCGGCGGACATCCGCTCAAGAATCCGGGAAAGCGCCGATCCATGCCTTTGGCCGACCGCCGGGCTATTTCAGGGTCTTGAGATAAGCGATGACGTCGTCGACGTCGGTGGGATCGCTTAAGCCACCGAATGGCATTCGATTGCCGCGAACCTCCGCCTGCGGATCCTTGATGTAGGCGCGCAGGCTCAACTCGTCCCAGGTGAGATTCGCCCGGATCATGGCATTCGAATAGCGGAAGTCATCGAGCAAGGCCGACTTGCGGCCGAAGACACCGCGCAGGCTCGGGCCGATCGCGTCCGGCTTGTCGCTGTGGCAGGCCGCGCAGGTCTGAAACACCTCTTTGCCGTGAACCGGGTCGGCCGCCCACGCCGCGTTCGCCGATGCCGCGACCACAACTGCGGCACCAAGCGCGGCGATAAGAGCGCCACCGGGCGTGACGCCCATTTTCCTCGTACGCATCGTCCCTCCCTTGATGATTGGCGCCATTCGTCAGGCACGCAGATCCTCAGGCGTGTACAAGCGGCCCCGGATTCTTCATGTAGTTTGTCGTGATCGCCTGCGCCGACCAGTAGGCGAGCGCCCCGACCGTACCGGTCGGATTGTAGCCGTGCTGCTGCGGGAACACCGAGGCTCCCATAACGAACAGATTGTGCGCGTCCCAAGCCTGCAGGTAGCGATTGACAGCACTCGATTTCGGGTCGGAGCCCATCATGGTGCCGCCGGTGTTGTGGGTCGATTGATACGGCACGATGCTGAACAGTTTCGGCCGCGCGTGCATTTCGTAATGCGTGGGATTCATCGCCTTGACGATGCTTTCGAGCTTCGTCAGCAGGTAGTGTGACATCTTATGGTCGTTGTCGGAGTGATTATAGGTGAGCCGGATCAACGGCCGCCCGAATGCATCCTTATAGGTCGGGTCGAGGTCCATGTAGTTGTCGCGGGTCGCATAGACCGACCCCTGCGTATTGAACTTGGCGACGTGGTTGTACCACTTGACCGTCGCGCGCTTCCATTCCGAGCCCCAGCTCGGCGTGCCGTGCGGAACGGTTCGGCCCCCGATCGGCGGCGCCGATGATGTGTTACAGCCGAAATAGCCGCCGCCAAAGAAGCCGAGCCCGGCGTGATCGAAGTTCTCGCCGTTGAAGTCGTCGATGCACATGCCGGTGCCGGCCGAGCCCATGTACGGGTTCAGGTGCTTGTCTTCGAAGAAGGCCGCCGCGCCGGCCTCGAACTGGTAGCCGTAATTCTTGCCAACGACGCCTCTGCCTGTTGCAGGGTCGTACGGCTCGCCGATGCCGGCGAGCAGCAGGTGCTGGGTGTTGCCGAAAACATACGACGACAGCACCACGATCCCGGCGGGCTGCTCGTATTCCTCGCCGGTCCGGAGGTCGGTGTACATCACGCCGGTGACCTTCTTCGACGCTTTGTCGTAGTTGATTTTCGTCACCCACGAGCGCGTACGCAGCTCGAATTTCGGTTCGAGCCGCAGTACCGGCAGCACCGTGTCATTGGGCGAAGCTTTGGCGTTCGCCTCACACGCCGTGCGATTGCAAAAACCGCAATATTCGCACGCTCCCATCGCCACGCCCTCGACATTGGTATAGGGCGCACTGGTGATGCTGATCGGCTGCGGGAACGGATGATAGCCGAGGCTCTTGGCGGCTTCGGCAAACATCAGCCCCGCATTCGAGGTCTTGATCGGCTTGTTCGGATAATGATCGCTGCGCGGACCTTCAAACACATTGCCGCCCTCGATCTTTTTGCCGCGCAGATTGCCGGCCTGGCCGGAAACGCCGCAGAGCTTGTCGAAGCGATCGTAATGCGGTTCGAGCTCATCGAAGCTCACCGGCCAATCCTCGATCGTCATGTTGTCGGGGATCGACTTGGCACCGTAGCGTTCGCTGATTTCACTTCGGATGCGGAAGTCCTTCGGCAGAAACCGCCAATGCAGACCACCCCAGTGGATGCCGGAGCCGCCGACGCCCTCGCCCGGCAGGAACGCACCGATGCGCCGGATCGGCAAAGCCTGCTCGTTCGGAAAATTGCGGAACGTCAGAGTGTCGGTCGAATTGTCCATCATCAATTCGAGCCGCTGCGAATAGCGCAATTCATCGCGCACCGACGGCAGGATGAAATCCTCGCCCGGCGTGCGGTCCTGACCGCGTTCGAGACCGACAACGTTGAGCCCGGCCTTGGTGAGTTCGCGCGCCAGAATGGCACCGGTCCATCCCATGCCAACCATCACCGCGTCGACTTCCTTTAATTTTTTCGCCATGACGGCCTCCAATTACGAGAAATCGGCGATGGATTGGGGTTCGACGATGTACGGCTTGTCGCGGTACTCCTCGATCAGATGGGCGTAGGTGGCCGGCAGACCCGGGAAGCCGATCATGCGCCACGATGCCTTGTTGCGGTTGCCGCCGTAGATCGGATCGGAGAAGAAGCCCTCCATGGTGATGCGAAGAAGCCGCGCGAAGAAAGCGCGAGAGCTGAAATCGGCAAACTCGGCCTTGCCGCTTTCCATCGCCTTGATGGCTTCGACACGCTTGTCGGGAGAAAGGCGGTCGAAGGTCTTGCCGTAGGTCTTGTGAGACCAATCATTCGCCGCAGCGATACCGGCGGCGAAGAACTCGCGCGGCGTGAGCGGAAGCTGATCGCCCTGCTCCGGCTTGCCTTTGATGAATGGGCCGCTGCGATAGGACTTTGCGCCGCCGCCCCAGGCGCTGGCGAGTTGGCGGTCGATGAAGACCGCAACGCCGCAGTCGCTGCCGGAGGGCGACAATTCGTCGGCGGGAATGAGGGTATCGACCGCTGCAACCACAAACGCATGCTCTGTCTCGGTCAGCGTGAGCAAAGGCTCCGCCTGAGGTGCCGCCGATGCCGGCGCAGCAGCGGCCGCAGGCGTTTGAGCCTCGGCTGCGCCCGGCGGCGTCAGGCCGGTCGCAACCGCGGTCCCAGCCAGACCTGCCCCCAACAAAAATTTGCGGCGCGGAATCGTTTCGTCGGCCATGTCGTCCCTCCCTGCCGCACCGAGCGGGCGGCGGATGTTATTCGTTAGAATTCAGAGTAGACCGGATTGCGCCGCGATGGGAGGGGGTGCCGCACTCAACACCCCTGCTCTGCCGTCATTGCTGGCGAGCCTTTCGATCCATCAGCACAGTTTCGATAAACAGCATCGGATCGGCACAAAACTCCTGCATGGGGCGACAGCCAACCGTCTCGATAATCCTGATCGGATCAAGTCTGCATGTGGACAATCGCAAGGTTGAGCTGTCAGCCACGCCACAAGCACATCTGCCGCGTCGCCAACTCAGAATATAACCAAGAGGCGATGGAGATAGGGCGGCAGCGACCTGACCAAGCGGTTACTCATCGTCGCGACTTTAAGTAACGCTTCAATCCAATGGCAACTTATTGCACCTAACTTCCAATAGGGAACTTTCCTGCATACCAGCCCTCCGAACCCGGCGGGACTGATCTGCGTTGTCCTGTGGCCTTGGCCCTTTGATGGAGGGTGCGATGGACGACCAACTGCAAAACCGCAACGTTGACAACGATCTTCAGCCTCGCCTCGAGTTTCAGAATGGAGCGGATGCCGCAGGGCTTTGGTTTGCCGCGGCCGCGCTCCTTGCCGTTCTGGCGGCCGGTATCATTATTTACCGCGCCGGCAATCGAGAAATTCGCACGGCCGCAATCGATGTTGCGCCCGCAAGATCGGTGATCACCCCACCGCCGATGTTGCCGTCGCGATGACAACGACGGCGGCGAACCGATAGTCCGGGATCTACAATCCGGGAACGACTGTCACGCGTGCACGAGCGGTCCCGGACTTTTGAGGTACTGCGTCGTAATCGCATTCGCCGCGTAATACGCGAGCGCACCGACGAGGCCAGTGGGATTGTATGAGGCGTTCTGCGGGAACACCGAAGCGCCCATGACGAAGAGATTGTCCGCCTCCCATGCCTGCAGATAGCGGTTGACCACGCTGGTCTTGGGGTCCGTGCCGGTGATCGTGCCGCCGGTGTTGTGGGTCGATTGGTAGGGCACGACGCTGTAGTTGCCGCGCCGCACGTTCGGCGTTGCCCATCACAGTGGGATTCATGGCGCTGGCGAGCCGGCCGAGCACGTCGCCGATATATTCCGCAAGCTTGTAGTCGTTCTCGTGGAAATTATAGGTCATGCGGATCAGCGGCCGGCCGAGCGCATCCCGATAGGTCGGATCGAGATCGAGAAAATTCTCGCGATGGGCGTAGTTGCAGCCGGAGGCGCCGATGGTGAAGGCGTGGTTGTACCACTTCGCCGTCGCCTGCTTCCAAGTCGCGGCCCCAGCGCGGCGTGCCGGGCGGCACGGGTCGCGTGAAGATCGGACGGCCGTTCGGCGGTGCCGGCCGAAATCCAGGCGCCGCCGAAAAAACCGAGCCCGCCATGATCGAAATTGTCGCCGTTGAAATCGTCGATCATTGGACGCCGTGGGCGCCCGCGGCCATGAACGGATTGATCTCCTTGTCCTCGAAGAACACCGTCACGTTGTTGCCGCTGACCTGGTAGCAATAGTTGCTGCCCGACCGCGCCTTTGCCGGTTGTGGGATCGTACTGCTCGCCGATGCCGGCCGTGCAGCATGCAGCAGTACATTGTTGAACACGTAGGCGCCGAGGATGACGATGCCCGCCGGCTGCTCGTATTCCTCGCCGCTGCGGGTATCGACATAGCGCACCGCCTTCACCTTGCGGGCGGCCTTGTCGTAAACGAGCTCCTTCACATAGCGCATGGTCGCGCAGTTCGAATTTCGGATCGGCCAGCAGCGCCGGCAGGACGCAGACGTTGGGCGAGGCTTTCGCATTCGCCTCGCAGCCGAAGCGCTCGCAATGGCCGCAATATTCGCAGGCGCCGAGCGTCAGCCCTTCCGGATTGGTGTAGACCTCGCTCGCATTGCTCGACGGGCGCCGGGAACGGGTGATAGCCGAGTTCCTCGACGCCTTCTCCATGATCGTGCCGGCCATGCTCATGGTCAGCGGCTGTTCGGGATATTCGTTCTGCCGCGGCCCTTCGAACACATTGCCGCCGTCGATCCTCTTGCCGCGCAGATTGCCGGCCTTGCCGGAAACGCCGCAGAGCTTCTCGAATTTGTCGTAGATACGGCTCAAGCTCGTCATAGGAGACCGGGCAATCCTCGATCGTCATCTCGGCGGGAATCGCGTTCTTGCCGTAACGTTCGGTGAGATGAGATGCGCAGTTCGTGATCCGACGGCAGCATCCGCCACGTCATGCCGTTCCAATGCGCGCCGGCGCCGCCGAGACCGGTGCCCGGCAAGAACGAGCCGAGCCGCCGGATCGGCAACGCCGTCTCCGCGGGCGAATGGCGCAGCGACACCGTCTCCAATTGGGTATCCTGAAAAAGTTCCTGACGGACCGCGTATTTCAGATCGTCGCGCACCGATCGGCATCGTGAAGTCCTCGCGCGGCATGCGGTTCGCGCCGCGCTCCAGGCCGACCACGTTGAGGCCGGCCTTGGTCAGTTCGCGCGCGAGAATGCTGCCGGTCCAGCCGACGCCGATGACAACCGCATCGCTTCCTTGAGCGTAATGGTCATGATCGCGCCTCCCTCACGAAAAGTCCGCAATCGAGCGCGGCGGCTTGTCGTATTTCTTGCCAAAGTATTTTTTGATGTCTTCACGGTAGGTCGCCGGCAAGCCCGGATATCCCACCATCTTCCACGCCGCTATGTCGCGATTGCCGCCGTAGATCGGGTCGGCAAAGAAGCCTTCCATGGTGATCTGCAGCAACGCGTTGAAAAACATGCGGCTGGAAAAGCCAGGAAACTCCGCCTTGCCGGCCTCCATCGCCTTGAGTGCCGCTTCGCGATCGCCGGCGGCGAGACGGTCGAAATCCTTGCCGTAGGTCTTGCGCGACCACTCATTCGCCGCCGCAATCCCGGCGCGGAAAAATTCCCGCGGATTGAGCGGCAATCTGATAGCCGAGTTCGGGCTTTGCCTTGGTAAACGGACCATCGCGATAGAGCCGGGCGCCGTTGCCGTAGGCGCCGGCGAGCTGGCGGTCGATGAAAGTTAGCGACGCCGCACTCGCTGCCGGACGGCGATAACTCGTCCGCCGGGATGATGGTGTCGGCGGCCGCAACAAAGAAGGCATGCTCGGTTGCGGTCAGCGTCAACAGCGGCTCTGCGTCGGGCGCAGTTGCGGCCGGAGCCGCAGTTTGCGTTTCCGCATTGGCCGGTGGCGAGACAGAGGCAGCGAGCGCGGTGCCCGCTCCCACCAAAAAATGACGACGACGAATTGGATTGCTGACATCCGCCATTGGCACCCTCCCTTGTGCTGCGATCTATGTTGTCGCAGCCTTTGCCGCGCGGCTAAGACGTTTTGCGCGACGATGTTCTTGATCGTCGGAACAAGATTAACTTGAATCGGGAAGACACGCGAGGGCTCCGGCGGCAACCCTGCTCCGATCCAAAAGCACGGTCGCGACGCGCTCGTCATCGGCTGCGCGTGTCAGCGATAAGCGCCGGCAATCGCAAGAAAGTCGTCGGCTTTCAGGCTCGCACCGCCAACCAGAGCGCCGTCGACATCATCGACCGCCATCAATTCCTTGGCGTTCGACGGTTTGACGGAACCGCCGTAGAGAATGCGCAGTCCTTGCCCCGCCTCACCGTAAAGCGCGCAGAGCCGCTGCCGGATAAAGCCGTGCATGTCACCGACATCGGCGGGCGTCGGCGTCAATCCAGTGCCGATCGCCCAGACCGGCTCATAGGCGATGACAAGATGATCGGCGCGCTCGGGCAGCGAGCCGTCGAGTTGCGTGCGAACGACCGCAAGGGCGTGGCCGGCATCGCGCTCGGCTCGCGTCTCGCCGACACAGACGATGGCGAGGAGCCCGGCGCGGTGTGCGGCAAGCGCTTTGGCGCGGACCTCGGCGTCAGTCTCATGATGGTCGCTGCGCCGCTCCGAGTGGCCGACGATCACCGCGCTCGCCCCGGCGTCGGCCAGCATTTCCGCGGCAATGTCCCCGGTGTGCGCACCGGATGGCTCGGCGTGGCAATCTTGCCCGCCGATTTCGACCCGCGTTCCTTTGGCGCGCGAGGCGAAATCCGGAACCAGAAGAAACGGCGGGCAAACCAGAACATCGAGATGCGCCGGAAGGTTGGCCGAACCCGCAATGATCTTGTCCAGCTCCGCCCGGGACGCGGAGAGTCCATTCATCTTCCAATTGCCTGCAACGAGCGGGCGGCGCGGCATTCATTCCAGCCTTGCAAATGCGACAAAGAGCCGTTAGCAGACCGGTTGCACGCAGAAAAGAGGCGTTTTAGCTGTAAATCCCGTTGGTTGCCGCGGAACCTGGCGCTCCTTATGATGCGCCGCATTCATTGGCAGCCTGACCGGCACGATTTACCGGCACTATTCCAAGAGCGTTGAACCCATGCTTCGAGGTATCCGCAAAGCCTCTTCTAATTGGCTCGGCCGCACGGTCATGGGCGTCGTCATGACGCTATTGGCGGGCAGCTTCGCGGTCTGGGGCATCAACGACATTTTCCGTGGCTTTGGCCGGTCGACGGTCGCCAAGATCGGCGGCGTCGAAATCCCGATCGAGACATTCCGGCAGAACTATAACCAGCGCATGCAGCAGCTTGCGCAACAGCTTGGCCATCCGCTGACGCCGGAACAGGCGAATGCGCTCGGTCTACAGGGCCAAGTCCTCGGCGAAATGGTGGCCCAGGCCGGCCTCGACGAGCGCGTTCGCCAAATGCGGCTCGGCATCTCCAATCAAGAGATCGCCCGGCGCATTACGACTGACCCGTCATTCATGGCTCCCAACGGTCAGTTCGACCGCGCGCGCTTCGAACAGCTCATCCGCAGCGCCGGTTACACGGAGCAACGCTTTGTCGCCGAGCAGCGCGGCGTCATGCTGCGCCGGCAGATCATTGATTCCCTCTCCGGCAATCTCCCCGTGCCAAAGGCCTGGTACGACGCCATCAATCAATTCCAGAACGAGCAGCGCACGATTACTTATGTGGCGCTGGGTCCAGCCCAGGCCGGCGACATTCCGCAACCCACGGCGGAAGAGCTCAGCAAATATTTCGACGAGCGCAAGATTTTGTTCCGCGCGCCGGAATACCGCAAGATCGTGTCCGTGGTCGTCACGCCGCAGGAGCTCGCGAAATCGGTCGAAGTGTCGGACGAGGACGTGAAGAAGGCGTTCGAGCAAAATCGCAGCCGTTACATCACTCCGGAGCGCAGGCACATCGAGCAGATCGTGTTCCCCACCATGGCGGACGCGCAAGCCGCGAGCGCCCGCATCAAGGGTGGCCTGAGCTTCGCGGACCTTGCCAAAGAGCGCGGCCTCAAAGAGCAAGACATCGATCTCGGCACCGTGCCGAAGTCCGCCATCATCGATCCGCAAGTGGCGAATGCCGCCTTTTCACTCAAGGATGGCGAAGTCAGCGATCCGATCGCCGGCCAGTTCGGTGCCGTCATCGTGACCGTGTCGCAAATCGTTCCCGAGGACGCCAAGTCGCTGGCCGATGTCACGCCGCAAATCCGCAACGACCTCGCGCTGGAGCGCGCCAAGACGCAAGTTCAGGACATTCACGACAAGGTCGAAGACGAGCGCGCCGGCGGCGCCACGCTCGAAGAGGCGGCGCAAAAGTTGAAGCTGCCGATCGTGACCTACGACGCGATCGATCGCTCCGGCCGCGATCCGTCCGGCAAGCTCGTCACGATCCCGCACAACGGCGACCTGGTCAGTGCCGCCTTCGCCACCGACGTTGGCGTCGATAACGATCCGATCGAGGCCGACGGCGGCTATATCTGGTATGACGTGGCCGGCATCACGCCGGCACGCGACCGCACGCTCGACGAGGTAAAGAGCCAAGTGGAAGAGCGCTGGCACAACGACCAGATCGCTTCGCGGCTCAAGACCAAAGCATCCGACATGCTCGACAAGCTGAAGAGCGGTACGCCGTTCGATACGCTCGCCGC
Source organism: uncultured Alphaproteobacteria bacterium (assembly GCA_963759705.1). Lineage (GTDB taxonomy): Bacteria > Pseudomonadota > Alphaproteobacteria > Rhizobiales > Xanthobacteraceae > BOG-931. The sequence continues at coordinate 257,313 of CAVXAK010000013.1, read as the reverse complement.
CGCCGACGGCCTCAAGGTCGAAACCGCGAAAGACCTTCAGCGCGAGAAGGCGAACGGCGCGATTTCCGCAAAGATGATCGATGCCGTCTTTCACACCGCGAAGGACGCCTTCGGCAGTTCCGAGGGTGACCAGCCGACGCAATGGATCGTCTTTAAGGTGACGGACGTTAAAACGCCGCCGCTCGATCCGAACTCGCCCGAAGCCAAAAGCCTCGATCAGACCGTACAACGCCAGTTGAGCGACGACCTTTTCGGCGAGTACATGGCTTGGCTCGAAGCCGACCTCGGCACGACCGTCAATCAGGCGGCGGTGGCGCAGGCGCTTGGCAACAGCGCGCCGGACACCGACTAGCACACGATCCGGAAAAGTGGAAACCGGCTTTCCGAAAAAATCATTCTCCGTCAATGATGCAGAGCGCAAATTGATTTAACCTGAAACGATCGCGCTCTACTGCGGCGGATTTGAAGCTCCTGCAATTGAGTTGCGAACTTCGGAATCGGGACACTGAATGCAGATTGAGCCTTCGGCCGAGACCTTCGCTGCGCGGTATTTGGCCGGCGAGCCGCAGGTGGTCTGGACGACACTGGTCGCCGACCTGGAAACGCCGGTCTCCGCCTTCCTGAAAACGACGGGTGCACGGCCCAAAAGCGAACTGGCCATGAGCTTTCTGCTCGAGTTGGTCGAGGGCGGCGCGGCGCGCGGCCGCTACTCGATCATCGGTCTCGAGCCGGATCTCATCTTCCGCGTCAACGGCACGCACGCTGAAATAAACCGCACGCCGCAAGGCGATCCGAATGCGTTTACACCGCTGGGTGAGGAACCCCTCACGGCCTTGCGCGCATTCATCGGCGAGAGCCGCATCGCTCTGCCGGACACGCTTCCGCCCATGGCGACCGGCGTATTTGGTTATCTCGGTTACGACATGGTGCGGCTGATGGAGGACTTGCCGGAGCCGGGCAACGACCCGATTGGCATTCCCGACGCCGTGCTGGTGCGCCCGACCATCGTGGTCGCCTTCGACGCCGTCGAAGATACAATGACCATCGTCACGCCGGTGCGGCCGCAGCCCAACGTCGCCGCGAAGGTCGCGCTGGCGCGCGCCGTCGAGCGGCTGTCCAAGATCGTTGACGCGCTCGATCGTCCGCTCGACAAATCGGCCGTCGACATCCACACCGGCCCGCTCGATGTGGCGCCGCGCTCGAATACGACGCCGGAAGAATTCAAGGCGATGGTTCTTCGCGCCAAGGAATATATCGCAGCCGGCGATATTTTTCAGGTCGTGCTGTCGCAGCGCTTCGAAGCGCCGTTCGCGCTGCCGCCGTTCTCGCTCTACCGCGCGCTGCGCCGCGTCAATCCTTCGCCTTATCTGTTCTATCTCGATTTCGGCGCGTTCGCGGTGGCGGGATCGAGCCCCGAGATTCTGGTCAAAACGGCCGACGGAATTGTGACCATCCGCCCGATCGCTGGCACGCGGCGGCGCGGCGCGACACCGCACGAAGACGAAGCGCTCGAGGCCGAGCTTCTCGCCGATCCCAAGGAACGGGCCGAGCACCTCATGCTGCTCGACCTCGGCCGCAACGATGTCGGCCGCGTGGCCGAAATCGGCACGGTGAAGGTCACGGATCAATTCTTCATCGAGCGCTACAGCCAGGTGATGCACATCGTCTCGAACGTGGAAGGCAAGCTGCGCCAGGATCGCGATCCCCTCGACGCACTCGCTGCCGGATTTCCGGCCGGCACGGTGTCGGGCGCGCCAAAGGTGCGCGCCATGCAGATCATCCACGAACTGGAAAAAGAGAAACGCTCGCTCTACGCCGGCTGCGTCGGCTATTTCTCGGCCGGCGAGGAAATGGATACCTGCATCGTGCTGCGGACCGCGCTGATCAAGGACTGCACCATGTACGTCCAGGCCGGCGCCGGCATCGTCGCTGATTCCGACCCGGCATTTGAACAGCAGGAATGCATCAACAAGGCGAAGGCCTTGTTTCGCGCCGCCGAGGAAGCCAAGCGCTTCGCCAGTGCCGCGCGACGGGGCCAGTAGCCGAGCCGTCACTGTGAAATGGTTTCTGCATCGTTAAGATTGGCACAACTAATCTACGCTATCGTCCGCCGCGCGGCCTTCCTTCCGATCAAGGATTTGCGCGATGACGCAAGACGAACCCATCCAAGGGGTCGAGTCCCGATATAAGCTCTATGAGCTTGACGCCGAAGCCCGAAGCGCGATCAAGAAGCTGTGGCCGACGATTGCGCCGCATCTCGATAAGGCGGTCGACGCTATTCTTGATGCCACCGGGCAATTGCCGCATCTCAGTCAAGCGATCACGCAGCACAGAGGCCTGCTCAAGGAGATCGAAACGTCGCACCTGGTGGCGCTGATCAATGGCGACCTGGACTTCTCACTATTTCGAGTTGTGTCGACGGACCGTCGAACAGGAAGCCGCACTCGGCATCGACGGCCGATTCCGCAGTACAGCCGGAAACTATGTCTTGCGGGCGGCATTGGATGCGCTTGGGCGCAAACACAAATTCTCCCCCGCCAAGCTTATCGCAGGTGCGAAGCTGGTGTCCCAGGTCATGGCATTCGACGTCGCCAACACGATGACGCTGCACCGCGAAAGGGCCCAAAATACCGCGCGCAAACGACGTCAGACCATCGACGTCGCGATTGCGGATTTCGCAACTGCTATCGGCGAAGTTCTTGAAGCCATCAAAGACGCCTCGTCCTCGCTGACGACAACGTGTACGACGATGCGGGGTCTCGCCGACGATGCCGTCAGCCGCATGGCGGTCGCGTCAACGGCCGCCGCGGAAACGACCCAACGCGTCAAAGTGACAAGCGAGGCCACAGAGGAACTGTCCGGGTCGATCCATCACATCGGACAAGAAACAGCCCGCGCCCTTGAAATGGCGAGAGCGGCGGTCGGCGACGCGCACCGCACCCAGCAGGCTATCCTCTCCTTGAACGACACTGCCGAACGGATCGGTTCAATCGTGAGCATCATTTCCACGATCGCGTCGCAGACCAACCTCCTCGCACTCAACGCAACAATCGAGGCGGCGCGCGCCGGGGACGCCGGCAAGGGATTTGCCGTGGTCGCTGCCGAAGTGAAGGCGCTCGCCAACCAGACATCGCGAGCCACGGAGGAGATTTCACAGCAGGTGGCCGGCATTCAGGACGCGACGAGGAAGTCGGTCGACGAAATCTCGTCAATCGCGCACACCATAGAGCACTTGAAGACTGCGGCGACCAGTATCGCATCGGCCGTCGAGCAACAGAGTACGACGACCCGCGACATCGCCGGCAGCATTCAAACGGCGGCCGGATACACCGCGAGCGCATCGACCGAGATCGTGTCAGTCGAGCAGGCCGCCCGGCGCAGCGCCACGGCCTTCACCGAAATCGCGGATTTGACAGCGCGCTTAGCCTCCCGCGCGAGTGACCTTGAATTCAGCGTGGCCGAATTCTTCAACCGCGTGCGTGCCGCTTGAATTCCGGCCATTGAGGGCGTCGCGCGACATGACACATCCTCCTTGCACCGGGCCTGGAGGCGGAACTGGCGTGGCCCAAGAGCGCGCCGGTGATTTTCTCGCACACCTTTTGCAAACTGTGCCATTAATGCGCGAAACGACTCCAGCGGAGGTGCGCCATGAACATAGAAACCAAGCTCACGCACGGCAGAATGTTGATCAATGGTGATCTGGTCGACAGTGAAAGCCGCGAACTCCTCGAGACGGTCAATCCGGCCACTGAAGAAAGTCTCGGCCACGTGCCGGCGGCGAGCGCCGCCGACGTCGACCGCGCCGTCGCTGCGGCTGAAGCCGCGCATCCGGCCTGGGCCGCGCTCGAACCCAAGGAGCGTTCCAAGCTGGTGCGCAAGCTCGCGCAAGCGGTCCGCGACAATTTCGACAACATCCTGCGCATCGAAGTCGTCGATACCGGCAATACCATTGCCAAGATGCGCGCCGACGTCGCGACGGCCGGCGACACGCTCGACTTCTATGCCGGCTTTCGCGACCGAGATCAAAGGCGAGACCATCCCGGCGAGCGGCAAGAATTTGCATTTCACCATTCGCGAGCCTTATGGCGTCGTCGGCCGCATCATTCCGTTCAATCATCCGATCAAGTTTGCTGCCAACGCGCTCGCCGCGCCGCTGATGGCCGGCAATTGCGTCGTGCTCAAGCCGCCGGAAACGAGCCCGCTCTCGGCCACGATCCTCGGCGAGATTTGCCGCCAGGTCTTGCCGCCCGGCGTCGTCAACATCGTCACCGGCTATGGCCTGCCGGCAGGTGACGCGATCGCGCGCCATCCGAAGGTCAAGCGTCTCGCCTTTACCGGATCCGTTCCCACCGGCCGCGCCATTCAGCGCGCTGCGGCCGAGGGCGGCATCAAGCACGTCACCTTGGAACTCGGCGGCAAGAATCCGCTGATCGCGTTCCCGGATATGGACCCCGACAAGATCGCGCAGATCGCCGTCGCGGGAATGAACTTTGCCTGGCAGGGCCAGTCGTGCGGCTCGACCAGCCGATTGCTGCTGCACGAGTTACTCTACAAGCCCGTGCTCGAACGGGTCGTCGAACGCGTGGCCGCTTTGCGGCTCGGCGATCCACTCGACGACAAATCGCAGATGGGCCCGATCAATTCCAAGCGCCATTATGAACGCGTTTGCGCCATGGTGGAATCCGGCCGCGCCGAAGGCGCACGCCTCATGACCGGAGGAAAGCGGCCGAACGGCAGCGAGTTCAAGCGCGGCTATTGGCTCGAGCCGACGGTATTCGCGGACGTCAAGCCAACCATGAAGATCGCCCGCGAAGAGATTTTTGGACCGGTCCTCTCGGTGTTCAGCTGGAAGGACGAAAACGAGGTCATCGCGCTGGCAAATGCAACGGAATACGGTCTCACCGCGTCGATCTTCACCAACGACATCAAGACCGCTTTCCGCGCGGCGCGGGCGATCAAGTCCGGATATGTCTGGATCAACGGTGCGTCAGGACACTTCTACGGCACGCCGTTCGGCGGCTTCAAGAACAGCGGCCTCGGACGCGAGGAAGGCATCGACGAGTTGCTGAGCTACACGGAGGTCAAGACCGTGCATGTGCTGCTCGGCGATGGGCCAGTAAGAGATTGACCGGCGCGACGCACCGCGCGTGACGTCCGATGTTCTTAGGCGAGGACCAATCATGGACGTCGAAGCGCAGACCGTTCGGAAGGTTTCTGCGCGGCTCATTCCATTCCTGATCATCTGCTACTTCGTTGCTTACCTCGATCGGGTGAATGTCGGTTTCGCCGCGCTGACGATGAACAGGGCGCTGGGCTTGACCGCGACCATGTTCGGATTCGGCTCCGGCATTTTCTTCCTCACCTACTTCGTCTTCGAGGTGCCGTCGAACCTGCTCCTCGACCGGTTCGGCGCCCGCAGATGGATCGCGCGCATCATGGTCAGTTGGGGCATTCTTTCCGCCCTGACGGCGTTCATTCCCGGCATCGCGCGCGCAACCGGACTCAGCGGCGAGACCACGTTCTACATCATCCGGGCGCTGCTCGGCTTCGCCGAGGCCGGCTTCTTTCCCGGCATCATCTTCTATCTGACGCTGTGGTTTCCCTCGGTCTATCGCGGCCGCATCATCGGCTCGTTCATGGTGGCCATCCCGCTGTCTTCGGCCATCGGCGCGCCGATATCCGGGCTCATCCTCGGCATGGATGGGGTCGGCGGCCTGGCCGGCTGGCAGTGGCTCTTCATCATCGAGGCTGCACCTGCGCTGCTGCTCGGCATCGTGACCTATTTCTATCTGACGGACCGGCCGGCCGACGCGCATTGGCTCGCACCGGATGAGCGAGCCTGGCTGAGCAGGCGCCTCGATGCCGAACGCCGGCAACGCGAAGCCACGCACAGCCTTTCGGTCACGCAGGCCATGTTCAATCCGCGCGTCTGGGCGCTATCGCTCGTCTATTTCGGCGCGGTGGCCTGTGTTTACGGCGTCGGCTTCTGGTTGCCGCAAATCATCAAAGCGTTCGGACTGTCGAACGCCATGACCGGTTGGGTGACCGCTATCCCCTACGCGATCGGCGCCGCATTCATGGTCGCCTACGGCTACCATTCCGATGCGAAAGCCGAACGCAAGTTACACACCGCCGGCGCGCTCGTGATTTCCGCCGTCGGCATCGCCGGGGCTATTTTCACGGGCAGTCCGACGATGACCGTCGTTGCCTTTACCATCGGCACCTGCGGCGTGTTCGCGGCGCTACCGCTGTTCTGGACTTTGCCGACCGCGGTGTTGTCCGGTACCGCAGCCGCGGCGGGCATCGCCGTGATCAACTCGATCGGCAACCTCGCCGGCTTCTTCGGGCCTTATGCCATGGGATGGATCAAAGACGCGACCGGAAGCTTTGCCGGCGGTCTATTGTTGATTGCCACACTTGCGGCGATCGCCATGGTCGTCGTGCTCGTAATTGGGCACGACCGTGCGCTCGAAAGAACGCCGGCGGTTCTGAAAGAAGGATGATCCGGCCCGCTGACGCCAAGAGCGACGCCGCACCGCAACGCGTTACGGCACGACGATCGTCTTCAATCGTTCCAGGACCGCCTTGGGCGCGGCATAAAGGTCGCGCACCGCGCGCGCGACATCGTCGCCGCTCTGCGGCGTGATCTCGATGCGCTGTTGCTCGGCGTCAGCGAGAAGCTCCTTGTCGCGCAGTGCGGCGGCGAACGCATTGCGCAGGACTTTGATGCGGTCGGCAGGCACGTCGGGCGGCGCCACATAGCCCTTGCCGAAGGCCTGCTCGAATCCGACCAACAATTTCACGGCTTGGCCATCGATGTCGTCCTTGATGAATTTCCAGGGCTGCGGCACACCGAGCGCCGTGAGTTCCGCGTCAGGCTCGATATTGTCCTGGATGAGAAGATTAAGCTTCTTGTCGCGCAGCCAGTCCGGCCGCTGCGCCTTGGTCGCCGCCCAATCGAGGCCGCAGACGCCATCGATCTCGCCACGCTCCATGGCTAAAAATATATCGCCTGGGCCACGATAGCCGGTGACGATTTCGAATTTGGCGCCGAGCGCGTGTTTGTGGAAGGCCGCGTATTCGGTGGCCGGGCTGCCGGCCGTGGTGCCGCCGATGATCGCCTTGGCTTTGAGCGCGTCATCGAACGTCTTGATCTTCGACGTATGGAACGTCATGCACAGTCGCGTGCCACGCTCGGCGCCGGCGAGATACTGGAATTTGGTCGGATCGAAGTGGCTCTGGCCGCCCTCGTCCATCACCTGGCTGCTGATGGCGTCGGGGGTCAACGCGGCAACGACGGTGCCGTCGGCCGGCGCGCGCCGGTAGAGGAAGCTCGCCGCAACCGCGCCGCCAGCACCGGGCATGGTCTTGAACACAACCGTCGGGTTGCCCGGGATGAAGCGGCCAAGATGTTTGGCGATGAGGCGGGCGTAGAGCGCAAAACCGCCGGTCACGTCGGTGCCGACGATGAAATCGATGGTCTTGCCGGCGTAAAAATCGTCCGCCGCCGCAGACCGCGGCGCCAAGCCCAGCGCCACGATCAACAATGCCACGTTCGCCAATCTGCGCCCGAAGGTCATGGCCATGCGCTATCGTGTCATTGTCTTGCTCAGCGTCTGCTGCGGCAGATAGGAGCCGGCGGCGCGAAGCGTTTCGACCAGCCGTTCGGTGTCGAGGTCACAAGCCGGCTCTCCGGTGGCGATGCTTTGCACTGCGGCCGTCGCCGCCGCCTGCCCCATCATGAAGGCCGCCGACTGCGCACGGATCGAGCCATGCACTTTTGTCTCGCTCGAATGGCAGCGGCCCGCCACCCACAAATTCTCCCAGTCTTTCGGCACCAGGATGCTGTAGGGGATGCCGACGCAGGCGCCGCGCGGCAGCTTCTGCGATCCGTGCATGTCGCGCATGAAGCGCTCGAACTCCTCTTTCGACGAATTCGGTCGAATGCACGTCAGCGGGCCGATTGTAGACGGCGATCTGATCGGGAAATTGGCGGGCAGCCTTGTAGTCTTCGTAGGTGAGTTCGAATTCGCCGATGATGCGGCGCGTATCGCGCACGCCCATCACAGGTGAGGTGGCGGCGAGTTCGATGCGCTCGCAGCCCGGAACATATTTCCGATAGAACTCCGTGTATTCGACCGCGAGCTTGCGGCCACGGATCATGCCTTCGGTCAGGCCCTTGGCGCTCAGGCCGTCCAGTTCATAGATGTGCCCGCCGTTGAGATTGCCGGTCATATGACCGACCTTCTTCATGCCCGCGATGAAGTGATCGGGATGGCTGAAGTGACCGTCCTGGTTGGCCCGCGGCAGGTATTCGTTCTTCACCTTCTCGCGCACCGCATCAGTGCCGGCGTTGGTGTTGTAAGCCGGATGGTCCCAATTGATGCCGCTGAAAGTCGAACATACGGTCGCCGGCTGGAACGGCCAGTCGCGGCCGGCGATCTTGCACGGCACCTTGCAGGCAGCGGCGAGTACGGCGTCGCCGGTCGCATCAATGAAGGTCTTGGCGCGAATCAGGCGCAGGCCCTCGATGTTGCTGATGATCGCGCCGCTGACTGTGTGGCCCTCACAATCGGCATCGATGACGCGCGTGAAGTACCTGATCTCGACGCCGGCCTCGACGCAGTATTCATCGAGCAGACGCTTGAGGCTTTCCGGATCGAACGGAATCCACCGGTTGTAATGTGTGATCCAATAGTGCGGTGTCACTTCCGGCCCGAGAAAGCCGCGCTCGTGCATCGTCTCGATCAGTTCGAGCGTGAAGCCGCCGACCAGGGTACGCTCGCCGTCGCCCATCGGGCCGAAGGTGTTGACGAGCCCCGATGTGGACATACCGCCGAGGCACCCGGTTGCCTCGACCAACAGCACCTTGGCGCCCAGCCGGGCCGCCGAAATGGCGGCCGCGCTGCCGGCCGGTCCGCCGCCGCAGACCAGCAGATCGTATTGATCCTCGACCGGTATGGCGCGGGTAAAGTTATAGGATTCCATCAGACTGCAATTCCCCCCGGTGAATGCTCGGATTGAGCGCGATGATAACGATTTTCTCCAATGCCGGAAGAGCTACCACGCCGACAGCTGATGATCGAACGCCTTGCATCACCAGCATGCGACACGTTCATCGCTCAAACGCGAAAACAAGTAACGATTCGACCTTCGTAGGGCGGCAGCCCCTGACCGCTTGAAATGCGCCCGTCCCGCTCACAGATAAACGCCGGAACAACCTGACCCACCTTGGTTCCGGTGTCGCAACAGCGACACAAGTCCTCCTGCCATTTAACCCTAAGTGGCGCCCAGTGAGGTCACGATTCAGTTGAAGCCATGCAGTACATCATCTCCAGCGTCGAGCAGCACGGCCTGTTGGTTGTTTTCTTCAACCTCCTTGTGACCCAGGCTGGACTGCCGGTACCGGCGGTACCGACCCTGGTGACGGCGGCGGCGCTCGCGCAACACGTGTCGTTCCGCATCCCGGAAATCATTCTTGCCGGTGTCAGCGGAGCCTTGCTCGGCGATCTCGTGCTCTATTGGTGCGGCCGGCGCTATGGGCGACGCGGCCTGGGACTGCTTTGCAGAATTTCCTTCTCGCCGGATTTCTGCGTACGCCAGACCGAGATGGTTTTCGCGAAAGTTGGCGCCTGGTCACTGCTGTTTGCGAAATTCTTTCCGGGGCTTTCGGCCCTTTCGGTGGCGATGGCCGGCGTTACCAAGATGCCCTTGCCGATGTTCCTCCTGCTCGACGCAACCGGCAAGCTCCTGTTTGTCAGTACGGCGGTCGCGCTCGGCCGGATATTCCAGGATGCGATCACCAGCGTGCTGTCCACGCTTGCCGACTTCGGCAAGTTTGGCATTTTGGCCGTCGCCGCGGCATTGGTTTTGTTCGTGGTGGCAAAATGGTCTCAGCGGCTGTTGTTTATCCGCCAGCTTCGCATGGACCGCATCACCGTCGCCGAACTTCGGCAAATGATCGACGATGGTCAAAATCTCGTCATTCTCGACGTGAGGCCGAAAGATGCTCGCGAACAGGATGGCATTATTCCGGGTGCCGTCTCGGCGCACCCGTCCGACACCGATCCCGTCATCAAGGACTATCCGCGGGATTCGGAGGTCGTCGTGTACTGCGCGTGCCCAAATGAAAAGTCGGCCGCCACAGCCGCGAAGCATTTGAAGCGGGCGGGATTTAAAAGGATACGGCCGCTTCTCGGCGGCATCGAGGCATGGATCGAAGCCGGTGAGCCCGTCGAACGCGCGCAGTTCGCAGATGAGGACGAAGAGGCCAACGATCTGGTCGGCGCGCGAGCGGAGACCGCCGAGGCGTCATCGTAACGAGCCGGAAGACATCGATCGTGCTGAAAGGCCACCGGCGTCGCGCTCACTCGCCGCCGTTCTCTTCACCCTCTTCCGAGAGCCGCTCAACGGACGCGACACGCTCGCCCTCCGCGGTCGAGAACACGATGACGCCCTGCGTCGCGCGACCGGCGATACGAATGCCGTCGACCGGGCAGCGAATCAGCTGGCCGCCGTCGGTGACCAGCATGATCTGGTCGCTTTCGTCGATCGGGAACGATGCCACCAGCCGGCCGTTCTTTTCCGTAATCGTCATGGCGACGATGCCTTTGCCGCCGCGGCCGGTGGTCCGGTATTCGTAGGATGAGGTGCGCTTGCCGAAGCCTTTTTCGGAGATCGTCAGCACGAACTGCTCGGCCTCGGACATGACGACGTAGCGCTGCTCGCCAAGCTCGATGGCGCCGTCGGCTTCCTCGGCGTCGGCACCGTTCTCCTCCGCCTCGCCGTTCGTGCCTCGCCGCACCGCGTTGGCGCGCTTCAGATAAGCGGCGCGCTCGTCGGCCGTCGCCTCGACGTGGCGCAGGATCGACAGCGAGATCAGCTTGTCGCCGTCCGCGAGATTGATGCCGCGCACGCCCATGGAGGTGCGGCCCTGGAACACGCGCACGTCGTTGACGGCGAAGCGGATGCACTGGCCGGCCGCCGAGGTCAGCAGCACGTCGTCGTTCTCGGTACAGATTTGCACGTCGACGATGGCGTCACCCTCGTCGAGCTTCATGGCGATGATGCCCGAACGCCGCACGTCGGCGAAATCCGAAAGCTTGTTTCTTCGCACTGTGCCGCGCGTTGTCGCGAACATGACGTCGAGCTTTTCCCAGGTCGAACTCGTCCTCGGGCAGCGGCATGATCGTAGTGATGTTCTCGCCCTGCTCGAGCGGCAAGATATTGATCAGCGCCTTGCCGCGCGCCTGCGGCGCGGCCAACGGCAGCCGCCAGACCTTTTCTTTGTAGACCTGGCCGCGCGAGGAGAAGAACAGCACCGGCGTGTGCGTCGAAGCGACAAACAGGCGGGTGACGAAGTCCTCTTCCCGTGTCTGCATCCCCGAGCGGCCCTTGCCGCCGCGTTTCTGCGCCCGATAGGTCGAGAGCGGCACGCGCTTGACGTAGCCCGCATGCGAGACGGTGACGACCATGTCCTCACGCTGGATGAGGTCCTCATCCTCCATCTCGCCTTCCTGGTCGATGATGACTGTGCGGCGAGGCGTGGCAAACTCGGTCTTGACCGCGATCATTTCCTCCTTGGCGATCGTCTGGATGCGCGCGCGCGAGCGCAGGATATCGAGATAGTCGGCGATCTCTTCGGCGAGCTTGTCGAGTTCGGCCTTGATCTCATCGCGGCCGAGCGCGGTGAGCCGCTGCAGGCGCAGGTCGAGGATGGCTTTGGCCTGTTCGATTGAGAGGCGCGTCGTGCCCTCAGGCGACACTTTGTGCCGCGGGTCGTCGATCAGCGTGACCATCGCGGCGACGTCGCGCGCCGGCCACTCGCGCCCCATCAACTCGTCGCGGGCTTCGTTGGCGTCCTTCGAGGCGCGGATCAGCCTGATCATCTCGTCGATGTTGGCGACCGCGATGGCGAGCCCGACCAGGATGTGGGCGCGGTCGCGCGCCTTGTTCAGCAGGAACTTGGTGCGCCGCGAAATGACCTCTTCGCGGAATGCAATGAAGGACGTGAGCAGGTCCTTGAGGTTCATCACCAGCGGACGGCCGCCGTCGAGCGCCACCATGTTGGCGCCGAACGAGGATTGCAACGCGGTGAAGCGGTAAAGCTGGTTGAGCACGATGTCGGGGACCGCGTCGCGGCGCAACTCGATCACCACCCGATAGCCGTCGCGGTCGGATTCGTCGCGCAGTGCCGCGATGCCTTCAATTCTCTTCTCGCGCACCAGTTCGCCGATGCGCTCGACCATATGGGCTTTGTTCACCTGATAAGGAATTTCCGAGACGACGATCGCCTCGCGCTCGCCGCGCATGGTCTCGAACTCGACCTTGCCGCGCATGACGATCGAGCCGCGGCCGAGATGATAGGCAGAGCGGATGCCCTGACGGCCCAAAATGATGCCGCCGGTCGGGAAATCGGGCCCCGGCACGATGGCGATCAAATCCTCGATCGAGAGCGCCGGATTGTCGATCAACGCGACGGCAGCGTCGATCACCTCGCCGAGATTGTGCGGCGGGATGTTGGTCGCCATGCCGACGGCGATGCCGCCGGCGCCGTTGACAAGAAGATTGGGAAACCGCGCCGGCATCACCACCGGCTCGCGCTCGGAATTGTCGTAGTTGGCCTGGAAGTCGACGGTGTCCTTGTCGAGGTCGTCGACCAGCGCCTGCGCGACCTTCTCCAGCCGCACCTCGGTATAGCGCATTGCTGCGGGCGCATCGCCGTCGACCGAGCCGAAATTGCCCTGGCCGTCGATCAACGGCAGGCGCATGGAAAAATCCTGCGCCATGCGCACCAGCGCGTCGTAGACCGCCTGGTCGCCGTGGGGGTGATATTTACCGATGACGTCGCCGACGACGCGGGCGGACTTGCGGTATGGCTTGTTCCACTCGTAGCCGTTCTCGTGCATCGAAAAGAGGATGCGGCGATGCACCGGCTTGAGGCCGTCGCGTGCGTCCGGAAGCGCCCGCGCCACGATCACGCTCATGGCGTAATCGAGGTAGGAGCGCTTCATCTCCTCCGTGATCGAAACGGGACGAATGTCGGAGGGATCGTCGCCGATCGGCGGCGGCGGCGGCGGCGGGGGATTATCCTGGTCTGGCAACTATAGAATCCTGAACGAATCGCATCGGATTTTCATAGCCGATCGGGCGTTGTTCCGCCACCTGAATCGGCACCCAGAACATAGGAATTTCCATTTTTATTTCAATGCCTTATTGGGCAAAGTCAGCGCCATCCGGGCATCGCGGTCGTGCGTACCGAAAGGCGTCGTTTCAGACCCGGTTTATGCCCTTGGTTCCGCATGCTGTGGCGCGGCCCACAAGACCGCGTCATGCAGTCCTGGCACAATGCGCCGGCATTTTCATGCGAGGCCCGCCCATGGCGTTGAACTACGCCGTTTCTGCGCTGCTGACGCTCTTCGTGGTGGTCGACCCGGTGGGTCTCGCGCCGACCTTCCTGGCTGTGACCGACGGCATGCCGACCTCCGCCCGCCGCAGCGTCGCCGTGCGCGCCAGCGTCATTGCCGGCATCATCCTTACCGGTGCGGCGCTGATCGGCGATTGGCTGCTGGGAACGCTGGCGATCTCGCTCTCGGCGTTCCGTATCGCCGGCGGCCTCCTGCTGTTTTCGATCGCGTCCGAAATGGTCTTTGGCGTGCGCATGCGCCGTGAAGGTCAGGCCGCCGAAGAGGCCATCGAGGAACATGTTCGCAACGTCGCGGCCTTCCCCTTGGCGATCCCGCTTTTGGCGGGCCCGGGCGCGATTACGGCGACCGTCCTGTTATCAGGACGCGCCGGCCACGACGTGCTGCTGCTCGCATCGCTGATCGGCGTCATCGCGCTGGTTGCGGCAGCGTGTCTTGCCGTCTTTTTGTTTGCCGCGCAGATCAGCCGGCTCCTCGGCAGGACCGGCAATATCGTTCTGTCGCGCCTGCTCGGCGTGCTGCTCGCGGCGCTGGCCGTGCAATACGTCGTCGATGGCATCCGCACCCTGTTCGGCTGAGGCGCTAAAGATTCGTTAACCGTGAGCGCGCACCGTTAAGGAATCGGACCATCCATGATCGCGGGGATCAAAATGCAATCGGCCTCGTTTCGCGTGCGCGCGGCTGAACCCGCCGACATTCCGGCGCTGATGCGTCTCAAGCGCCTTCTGGCGCAAGGCGAGGACTCTCTCCACGTCATCCGCGCCACCGAGGCTGACTGGCTGCGCGACGGCTTCGGTGCGAACGCCGGCTTCACGGCCTTTGTTGCCGACAGTGCCGGCTCTGTCGTGGGGATGGCGACGTGCAATCAGCGCGCCATTACCGGCTGGGATACGCCGACGGTCTTTCTGCAAGACTTGTTCGTCGAGCCAGCGTATCGGACCCACGGAGTTGCCCGTGCCTTGGTGGCAGCCGTCGCTGCACTCGCGCGCGACCTCGGCAGTCCGATCGTTGAACTCACGGTGCGAGCCGATAATCCGGCGCAGACGTTTTATCAGCGCACGGGATTCCGCGCGCTGCCCGAATGCCTCACCTACATATTGGCCGGACCCGACCTCGCGGCGCTCGCCGAACAAGGCCACAACGCTGAACAAGAGCAGCAAAAGATTGCGCTTGCCGGCTGATCGGCGGCGACGACGCATTTAGCCAACGAAACCGGTCACGACCAGCGCGGCTGCCAGATCATCAGCGCAAACATCGCAATCATGCCGCCGAGAATGGGAACAGCGAGCGCGGCCCACACGCGGAACAATAACCGGTAACCGCCGGGCAAAGGCTCGCTCTTCAGCGCCGCCTCACGCGTGAGATTGCGCATGAGATACTCGATGCGAAAAGCAAAAATCCAACACAGCACGACAACGCCGTAGATCGCGAGCGAAAGGACGATCCATAGTTCGTTCATCGGCGTCAGCCCGATCGCGTAAGCAAGCGGAAACCCGCTGATCGGCTGCAATACGATGGCTGCGGCCACCACGATCGTCTCGACCCGCACGACGAATTGCGACGTCAGCGCCACCACGGATGTGTTGCGCGAGCGATGGGCGAACAGAACGAAGAGGGCAATGCCGAGCCACGTTCCGAACATCGCCGCAACCGCGAGCAAATGCACGAACTTGATGGCGAAGATGATATCGATCATTGCGGCTGGACGGCGCTCACGACCCTGGGACCGAAGACGACAGCGTGCATGATGCGGCCGGGCAACAGCGTGAATGCGCCGGCGATGACAAGCGCGCCAACGAAGATAGAGATCATCGCCGTGCGGTGGCGGGCGACGGCATGCCGCCGCGCGTGCAGCACCGCAATCGGAAGCATCATCAGCGTGAAAATCGCCAGCAGATGGATCGGACTCCACGGGCCCCAGAGCCGGATCTGATGAATGAAGAACGCGCTGATGCTGACGGCAAGCATCAGCGTAACCCATAGCCAACCGATGGTGCGATGGGTCAGCGTGCCCTTAGGCGCGCTCAGTTGCACAAGTCCCACAACGAAGGCCGCCATCGCGGCGAACGCATGAATTTCGATCGTGGGGCCCGCATTCAATAACGGCGCGAGGCTCATGTCCGTGGGCCCAAGATGACCTCTCGCCCTCGCGGCGGCACGTGGATTTCAGAACGGGATTTCGTCGTCCATGTCGCCGCGCCCGCTGCCGCCGCGCGCACCGGCCGCAGCGGCAACCTTGCGAGTGGGCCCCGGCGAGCCGAATTCGCCGCCCGAGCCGCCCATGTCGTCGGAGCCGAAATCGCCACTCCCGCCGGCGCCGGCGCCCGCCCGGTCAAGCAGCGTCAGTTCGCCACGAAAACCCTGCAGCACGACCTCGGTCGAGTACTTGTCCTGGCCGGATTGATCCTGCCATTTGCGGGTCTGCAATTGGCCTTCGATGTAAACCTTCGAGCCCTTCTTGAGGTACTGCTCGGCAATCCGGCATAGATTCTCATTGAAGATGACGACGCGGTGCCACTCGGTCTTTTCCTTGCGCTCGCCAGTTGCCTTATCGCGCCAGGAATCCGAGGTGGCGATGCGGAGATTGGCGATCGGACGCCCATCTTGCGTGCGACGGATTTCGGGATCGGCGCCCAGATTGCCGATCAGAATCACCTTGTTGACGCTTCCCGCCATGATCTTCTCCGCTCAACCGCTGTGCGCATCGGCGCGCGGTAACGGCGCCATGCCAAACCAACCTAGTGTCCCGATTCCGAAGTTCGCATCATTGTGCGGCAGCCCCGTTTGCGAACTTTGGAATCGAAGGACACTAGCACTTATTGATCTAGTGTGGCTTTGGTTCAGAAGTCCGCATGATGAGCTAGCGGCAGTAATGATGCGGACTTCTGAACCGCCACACTAGTGCTGGACCGTCCCGTTATGCCAGTCCGCAGCGGTCACCATTGCCGCTTTCCACACAAGACTCTTTGCAAACCATCGAGCAGCTACGGCGCAGACCGACGCTTATCGTTATGTTCTTATTTTGTTCCGCGCAAGAAATCAAGTCCGTCCGGCGCGTCGGAGGTCTCAATGGGCCTCAATACAACGTGAGCGACGTCATCATACGTTGAGAAATGCAGAGCAGCGGCAGACAGCAAGTCTTGCCTTCACCTTGATCAAACAACGGAAATTCGGCCGAACACCGATCCATAGTGTGGCACAAAGGTTACACGAGATTGATGTCCCCCGAATCCCCAACTTCTAATGTTGAATTCGTGGCCGCGCTTCTCTACGGTCGATCAGCCCGGCTTTCATTTCCGTCATGACAGAGCAAGCCCGGCCTGAGCGAGCTCCGATGTGGCAACACGTCGGGGCTCATTCAGTTTTCAGTTAAGGACTCATTCAGTTTGATTTTTGCAGTTTAATTTTTGTGAGATGCCCCGCCGCCTCACCGCCGCCCAAAACGCTGCGACGTTTAATCCACTAGAACTTATTGGAGAATTCGTCATCGGGGCGAAAATTGGGGCATTTTCTGGGCGGTTTTCATGGGTCGATTGTCGTCCGCTGTGGCCTTTGGGTGACATCTTTCCCGAGGAAGATCAGCTACTTGTCTGCGGAGCGACGGCAAGGGCAGTTGCTGAACAATACCATTCTTAATAGCGCGCGTTCACGGGATCACGCGCTCTACAAAGGAGAGGGTCGCATGAATACCAAACTGATGTTGACCGCTGGCGCGTTCGCGCTTGCCGCCGGGACACAGGCTTTCGCTGCTGACCTTCCACAGGCTCCACCGCGCGCGCCGGTGGCATACGTTGCGGCCCCGCCTCCATTTACCTGGACCGCATTCTATATCGGCGGCAATCTCGGAGCTGGCTGGAACCACGGCGACATTTCGGATAACCTTGGCAACACCTGGGGCCTAAATAACAGCACGACGTTCGTGGGCGGCGGCCAAGTCGGCGGTAATTATCAATTCAACGCCTTGGTCGTCGGCATCGAAGCCGATTTCGACTGGTTCGCGAACAACAATAATTCGAGCGGTGGAGTGACGGTTGGCAACACAACCCTCCAAGGCAGCAGCAATGGTCGGTGGCTGACGACTGTGACCGGTCGCCTGGGTTTGGCGTTGACCGAGTGCTCTTTTACGCGAAGGGCGGTGGCGCATGGGTTGGCAGCCAATAATTTGACCATTGCTCAACGTGCCGACAAACGCCTCGGTCGCCTTTGGTAATAGCAATACGAATACGGGCTGGACCGCTGGCGCGGGCGTCGAATGGGCCTTCGCCGACAACTGGTCTGCGCGAGCCGAGTACGATTACGTGGGGCTGAGCAACGACAGCTTTACTATTCCCTCTGGCTTCGTTCTTGCCGGAAAGACTCTGGAATTATCCACGAGCAATCGCAACATCTCGTTGCTGACCGTGGGGATCAATTATCTGTTCCACTAAGCTGGTGCGAAAACATCCACAGCCGCACTGCTGAATCCAACGGCTTGTTGTTTTTTTGCACTATGCAGACGTTCGCAGAAGCATTGTACTGGCGAGCGTGATCCTGAAAACGCCCGCCCCGGATCTGATCCGGGGCGGTCGCGATTTCGGACCAGATCACGCTCGAATAAAAAGCGAGAGCCCGGCTCTCGTCAGAACACGACGGTCCGTCGCATGGTCCGAGGGTTAGGTATGAGGCGTCTCAATCCTGCTCTCTTGTCCCTCCTGGCTGCTGCGGCTGTGACAGCCGTCGCTGCCCCCGCCTGCGCGCGCCGATTTGCCGGCGGCGCCAAGCTACACGCCACCCGCCGTCTACGCCCCCGTCGTCTACAATTGGACCGGAATCTATTTTGGCGGTCATGTCGGCGCCGGTCTCTCCTACGACCAGTTCACGCCGACGACGACTGTTCTGGAAGCATCCGGCACCCAGAGCAGCGTCAATCCATACGCCTTCATCGGCGGCGCGCAGGTCGGCGCGAATTACCAATTTGCGCCGTGGGTGGTCGGCATCGAAGGCACCTATTCGGTGTCGGACATTTCCGGCAGCGTCATCGCGCCGACAACGCTGAGTTCCATCGGCGTCACTCAGCGATCGACAGGGGCGCCGAAGTGGTTCGCCACGGCCGCTGCGCGCGTCGGCTACGCCGCGAATGACCTCTTGTTCTACGCCAAGGGCGGCGTCGCTTGGATGCAAGCCGACTATATCCAGGACGTTATGGTCGGCGGCGCCGTGAGCACGACGCAGCTCATCACCGACACCCGCACCGGATTTCTCGTCGGCGCCGGCATCGAATACGGCATGACTGAAAATCTGTCGGCGAAGATCGAATACGATTTCCTCGGTTTCGGCACGGCGACGTACGACTTCAACAATCTGTCGCTCAACGGAGTGCCACAGGGCAGCATGCCGATCTCGGTTCAATCCGACGTGCAGATGTTCACCGTCGGGCTCAACTACCGCTTCGCTTTGGGTGGGAGGTAGCGCGGTTGTCGCGACCTAGTATTGAGTACCACCCTGGTTGAAGCGCGCAGCAAGGGCCGGCGAGATGCCGGCCCTTGTCAGTTCATACCCACCGTCGTCATTGCCGGGCTCGCCCGGTCAAGCCCGGGCATGACGAAGACAACGACCTCACGTTCCGCGCTACCGCGTTTTCCGGGGGAATTCCCCGCCCCGCGCTCTGGCAAATCGGCCGCGTTCTCACTACGTTCGTGTTCAGGCTCGTCCTGCGTTCCGGCCGGCGCTTCGTGAGTTCGCTCGCCGGCCGAGCGGCCCGCAGCGGGAGCGGGGCCTTCGTCGCATAACCCCTGCGTGACCGCTTGCCCATGAAAGACATGTTCGACAGAGACACGGCCGACCGTCCCGAGAAGACGCCCAGCCGCCGCGACAGCCGCACGCTCTCGATCCGCGGCGCCCGCGAGCACAATCTCAAGAACGTCGATCTCGATATTCCGCGCGACCAGCTCGTGGTCTTCACCGGCCTCTCGGGCTCGGGCAAATCCTCGCTCGCCTTCGACACCATCTATGCCGAGGGCCAGCGCCGCTACGTCGAAAGCCTGTCCGCCTACGCGCGGCAATTCCTGGAGATGATGCAGAAGCCGGACGTCGACCAGATCGACGGCCTGTCGCCCGCCATCTCCATCGAGCAGAAAACCACGTCGCGCAATCCGCGCTCGACGGTCGGCACCGTCACCGAGATCTACGACTACATGCGGCTAATGTGGGCGCGCGTCGGCGTGCCCTACTCGCCCGCGACCGGGCTGCCGATCGAGAGCCAGACCGTGTCGCAGATGGTCGACCGCATCCTGGCCTTGCCGGAAGGCACGCGGCTCTATCTGCTCGCGCCCGTGGTGCGCGGCCGCAAGGGCGAGTACCGCAAGGAACTCGCCGAGTTCATGAAGAAGGGCTACCAGCGCGTCAAAGTCGACGGCGCGTTTTACGAGATCGCCGAGGTGCCGGCTCTCGACAAGAAATTCACCCACGACATCGACGTCGTGGTCGATCGCGTGGTGGTGCGGCCCGATATCGCGACGCGGCTCGCCAACTCGCTCGAGCAGGCGCTCAAGCTCGCCGATGGACTTGCGGTGGCCGAACTGGCGGACGCAGCACCCGCGCGCGCAGCATCAATCTGTTGCCTCCCCCCTTGCGGGGGAGGCCGCCGCGAAGCGGCGGGAGGGGGGTACACCGCGCAGCGGTGCCAAAGGAACCCCCACCCCCAACCCCTCCCCACAAGGGGGAGGGGAGCTGACCGAGCGAGCGAAAGCGAACAGACAGCGCAACGAAACCGCCGAACGTCTCGTGTTCTCGGAAAAATTCGCCTGCCCGGTGTCCGGCTTCACCATTCCGGAGATCGAGCCGCGGCTGTTCTCGTTCAACAATCCATTCGGCGCCTGCCCAAAATGCGGCGGCCTCGGCGTCGAGCAGCACATCGACGCTGACCTCGTCATTCCCGACAAGGAGCGCACCTTGCGCAAGGGCGCCATCGCGCCGTGGGCGAAATCGTCATCGCCCTATTACGTGCAGACGCTGAGCGCGCTCGGCAAGCACTACAAGTTCACCCTCGATACCAAGTGGAAGGACCTGCCGAAGAAGACCCAGGAGGCGATCCTTTACGGCTCCGGCGAGACCGAGATCCGCTTCAGCTACGACGACGGCATGCGTGCCTACGACACCAAGCGGGCGTTCGAGGGCGTCATCACCAATCTGGAGCGGCGTTTCAAAGAGACCGACAGCGATTGGGCGCGCGAGGAGATTTCCCGCTACTTCACCGACGTGCCGTGCGAGGCGTGCCAGGGCTATCGCCTCAAGCCCGAAGCGTTGTGCGTGAAAATCGGCGGCAAGCATATCGGCGAAGTCTCCGATATGTCGGTCAAAGGCGCAGCACACTGGTTCACCGAGCTACCCCAGCGGCTGACAAACAAACAGAATGAGATCGCCGTGCGCGTGCTCAAGGAAATCCGCGAGCGGCTGCGCTTTCTGGTCGACGTCGGTCTCGAATATCTCACCTTGGCGCGCGCGTCGGGCACGCTGTCGGGCGGCGAGAGCCAGCGCATCCGGCTCGCCTCGCAGATCGGCTCCGGGCTGACCGGCGTGCTCTATGTGCTCGACGAGCCCTCGATCGGCCTGCACCAGCGCGACAACGCACGCCTCCTCGACACGCTGAAGCGGCTGCGCGACCTCGGCAACACCGTGATCGTGGTCGAGCACGACGAGGACGCCATCCGCACCGCCGACGAGGTGGTCGACATCGGCCCCGGCGCCGGCATCCACGGCGGCCACGTCATCGCCCAGGGCCAGATCGAAGACCTGATCGCGGCGCCGCGCTCGTGGACCGGCAAATATCTCTCCGGCGAACTGATGGTGCCCATCCCCGAGCGCCGGCCGTTCAACACGCACCGCACGCTGAAAGTGGTCGGCGCCCGCGGCAACAATCTGAAAAACATTTCCGCCGAAATTCCGCTCGGCCTGTTCACCTGCATCACCGGCGTGTCCGGCGGCGGCAAATCGACCTTGCTGATCGACACGCTCTACAAGGCGATCGCGCGGCGCTTGAACGGCGCCAACGAGGCCCCTGCCCCGTTCGACCGCATCGAAGGCCTCGAACACCTCGACAAGGTGATCGACATCGACCAGTCGCCGATCGGGCGGACGCCGCGCAGCAATCCCGCGACCTATACGGGCGCGTTCACGCCCATTCGCGAGTGGTTCGCTGGCTTGCCCGAGTGCAAGGCGCGCGGCTACGAGCCGGGCCGCTTCTCGTTCAACGTCAAGGGCGGCCGCTGCGAGGCCTGCCAGGGCGACGGCGTCATCAAGATCGAGATGCACTTTCTGCCCGACGTCTACGTCACCTGCGACGTCTGCAAGGGCAAGCGCTACAACCGCGAGACGCTCGAAGTTCTGTTCAAGGGCAAGTCGATCGCCGACGTGCTCGACATGACGGTCGAGGAGGCGCTGGAGTTCTTCAAGGCCGTGCCGCGGGTGCGCGACGTGCTGGCGCTGCTGCACCGCGTCGGCCTCGACTACATCCATGTCGGCCAGCAGGCGACGACGCTGTCGGGCGGCGAGGCGCAGCGGGTCAAGCTCGCCAAGGAATTGTCGAAGCGCGCGACGGGCCGCACGCTCTACATTCTCGACGAGCCGACCACCGGCCTGCACTTCCACGACGTCGCCAAGCTTCTCGAGGTGCTGCACGAGCTGGTCGAGACCGGCAACACCGTCGTCGTCATCGAGCACAATCTGGAAGTCATCAAGACCGCCGACTGGATCATCGACCTCGGCCCCGAAGGCGGCGACGGCGGCGGCGAGATCGTCGCCGCGGGCACGCCCGAAGACATCGTGCGCGAGAAGCGGAGCTACACCGGGGCGTTTCTGAAACCCGTGCTGGCGCGCGGCAACGCGACCAAGAAGAAACGCGTCGAGGCGGCGGAGTAGTTTTTTCTTCACCCTCCCCTGGATGGGGAGGGTCGGCGCGAAGCGCCAGGGTGGGGTGGCGATAGATGAGCGAGACGTTGACGCGGAAAAGCATCAAACTCATCCATGAAGGCAAATACGCCGCAGAAGTCCCGGTCGAGTTGATCGAGGACGCTACCGCCTGGTCGCCTTATTTATCGCCTGAGGACGTCCGCAAGCTCGACACCGTTCGGCTCGCGCTCCGCCGCTGCGATATCGCCGAAGCATCCAAATACGGCCGCGTGTTCGAACTGAAGCCGATTGCGGCGGAGTGATCCTTCTCCCCTTGCGGATAGCGAGCGAGGGTAAGGGGGATTAGATGGTGCATAATTTTCTGACTTGGTTCCCCCTCACCCGCCTCGCTTTGCTCGGCGTCCTCTCCCCATCGGGGAGAGGTGAAGTGAAAGGCGCGTCGAGGCGGCGGAGTGATCTTTCCTTCTCCCCTTGCGGGAGAAGGTGGCGAGCGGCTCTCACCGCGAGCCGGATGAGGGGTAACGTCTGCGCGCCCCCTTACGCGACGCGGGGGACAACGTGGAGAAGGCGCGTTCTTTGCGTGCCGGCCCTCCCCTTTCAGGAGAGATATGATAGCCTGATCTCCAAGAGGGGACTTCCACGATGCCTGCAGACGTAACCCGCGAGGAATTCCGAGTGCTGGAGCGAGAGGTCGAGGGCGAAAAGCTCGTGACACGCCACATCCTCGAACAGACCCGGCGCAATGGTGACGATCTTGCCGCCATCAAAACACGGCTCGACCGCGTCGAAGCGAAGCTGGACGGCATCGACCTCAAGGGCTTGGTTCAAAAAGTGGATGCTCTTGACAAGAAGGTCGATGGGTTTGCAAGAAATCTGCCCCGGATCGTCGGCGACGTGATGCGCGAAGTTTTGCGCGAACGCGACGAGAAAAGCTGAGACGGCGTCGTTTCTCAGGTGGCCTTCGTCGATGATGTGGAAAACGTCCGCAACTCGACACCGTCCGCCTCGCGCTCCGCCGTGGCGACATCGCCGAAGCCGCGAAACACGGCCGGGTGTTCGAACTGACGCCGGTGGGGGCGAAGTGAGATTTCCTTCTCCCCTTGCGGGAGAAGAGCCTGACCTCGGACTTGATCCGAGGGTGGCGAGCGTTCTCGCCGCGAACCGAGTGAAGAGTACATATGCGCGCTCGCCTCTCACCCGGTCCCTCGCTTCGCTCAGGACCACCCTCTCCCGCCAGGGGAGAGGGAACGGGAAATGAAGCCGATGTTGACGCGGGGCGGCGCGGCGAAAAGAAGCGCATCGAGGCGGCAGAGTAGTGTCTGAGGTTTGGTCATCATGCCCGAGTGCCTCATCTGTGGTACGCAGAATGTCAACTCGCAGAGAATCGCGCATGACACCGTTTATGGCTGCTCGCGATGCGGCCGCTGGGGCATGGCCCTTCTCACTTCTCATACCGCTTCCATAGCTGATTAAATCGACATTTTTGTGGTCTGGGTACCGGGTATGGGACGGGATTTTTCCTTCGACGTGAGGTGTGATTCGCTGAGACCATTTGATTCGGAGAGAACAGATGGTCAAATGCAGCAAAGGCCAAGTCCGTCGGTTGAAGACAGCGCTGCGCTGGAAAGGAGATTCCCGCGGCGCCAGCGCATTCAGATGGTGCTGCTGCGCGAAAGCGGGATGACGCAGCCTGCGATTGCCGCAGCGATGGGTGTGTCGCTGAGCACGGTGAACCGGGCGCATATGGCCTATGACGGCAGCGGGCTCCAGGCGCTTAAATCCAAGCCGAGCGGCGGCCGAAAGCGCGAGAACATGACCCTGGCGGAGGAAAAGGCCTTGTTGGCGCGTTTTGCCAAAGCCGCCGGGGCCGGCGAGATGTTGAATATCCACGATCTCAAGGCGGCCTACGAAAAGGCCATCGAGCACGAAACCAGTAACAGCACGGTCTATAATCTTCTGGCCCGGCATAGCTGGCGCAAGCTGATGCCGCGTCCGTTTCATCCCAAACGCGACCTCGTGGCTCAAGATGCTTTTAAAAAAGCCGCTTTCCACATGCGGTGAGGAAGGCCAGGCAGGCCGCCGCCAGGCGCGGCCGTCGCTTGCGCATCATGTTCGCCGATGAAGCGCGGTTCGGCCGGATCAATCGGCCAAGGCCATGCTGGGCCCCGATCGGAACAAGGCCCGCAGTCGCCTCCCAGCTCATCCGCGAATACATCTATTTGTACGGCGCGGTCTCTCCGAACGACGGCACCTGCGTCTATCTGATCATGCCGACGTCGAATACGGCATGCTTCCAGGCCTTCCTCAACGTCCTCGCGCGAAAGTTCGCCAGGCAGGATATTCTCTTGGTTCTCGACGGCGCGCCCAACCATCGCTGTGGCGACCTCGCGCTTCCCGATAATATCTCGCTGCTCTTCCTGCCGCCCTATTCGCCAGAGCTCAACCCAAAAGAAAATCTGTGGGATGAAATCCGCGAGAAAATCTTCAAGAACTACGCTCTCAAATCCATCGACGTCGTCCGCGCCAAGCTCAAGCAGGCGATCCTCTACATCGAACGCAATCCCGAAATCGTCAAATCCATCACGTCCTTCCCCTATATCGCCAAATCACTCTGATGTGGAAATGGTATCAGATAACGAATTCCCTCCAAAACAAGCTCGGCAATTGGGATGAGCGGTCCGTTCACCTGCGTTCGCGGCTAAGCCACATCATCCAAAGGCAACAGCGCGGTGATTTTGCGTATTTTCAGATTCCCCTTAATGGCGATCTTGAGAGTCTTCGATTAGAAAGATCTCTACCGACCCCATCAGAGCAATTAGACCTCTTGATCCTCGCTCTCGGCGACAATCAGCAGTCACCGGCGGAGGCTGCGGGAGTTGCAGCCGATGCGCTTTCGGCAGAAATAGGCGCTAGCATCAACAGACAGTCTCTTAATGCTGGGCTGGGATGGCTGCTCGAGCAATTACCCACGAAAGCACTTGTAGAAAGGCGTGGAGAAGATGGAAGCGCGATTTTCTTACGGCTGTCAATGGAAGGTTGGCTTCGCTATGAACTGTTGAAACGCGGCCGGACTGAAAGTCGTCGTGTTCTCATGGCTATGGAGTTTGATGACCCAGAGCTTGATCTTGTTGTCGAAAAATCATTCCGACCGGCGGTTATGCACGCTGGCTTTGAATTACGATTGATCACCGACAAGCAGTCAGCGGGCCTTATTGACGATCAGCTTCGGGTGGCGTTGCGTGCATCACGTTTCGTGATTGCGGACCTCACGCACAACAATCGGGGCGCATATTGGGAAGCAGGTTTCGCTGAGGGTTTAGGTCGTCCCGTTATCTACACCTGTCGTGAAAAAGAGTGGCACGATCAAAAGACGCATTTCGACACAAATCATCTTGTAACTGTAATCTGGAACGCTGCTAACTTGGAACAAGCTAGTGTCCTGATTCTGAAGTTTCTATGCAGCTGTTTCGTGAGCGCAGATTGTTCGTCGACAAAAACGTTCGATGGAAGCGAGAATGTCGTCAGCGGATTTTGTCCATCGAAATGGTTTGGGATCGGCGTTACGGGTTCTGATATAGGTGTTGATCGCGGCTTCCAGTTCGGCTGTCGATCGATGCACGCCGCGTTTGATCTGCTGCTCCGACAGAAGCGCGAAGAAACGCTCGACCTGATTGATCCAGGATGAGGAAGTTGGCGTGAAGTGAACATGCCAACGGTGCCGCTTGGCGAACCAAGCGCGGATGAGCTTGGTCTTATGGCTCGACGCATTATCCATGACGACGTGGATGTCGAGATTGGCCGGAACGTTCCGCTCGACCTCATCGAGGAACTTGCGGAATTCCCGTGCGCGATGCCGCGGCATGCATTTTCCAACAATCGTTCCCGCCTTCACATCGAGAGCGGCGAACAAGGTGGTGACGCCATGACGCTCATAGTCATGGGTCCGCCGCTCGGCCTGGCCAGGGCGCATCGGCAGCAGCGGTTGGGTACGGTCAAGTGCCTGAATTTGGCTCTTTTCATCGACGCAAAGCACCAAAGCACGCTCTGGTGGGTCAAGATAGAGGCCAACGATGTCGCGTACCTTCTCAACGAATTGTGGATCGGTCGAGAGCTTAAAAGTCTCGCTGCGGTGAGGCTGAAGCGAGAATGCGTTCCAGATGCGATGCACGGTCGAAACGGACAGGCCTGATGCCTTCGCCATAGAGCGCGTGCTCCAATGCGTCGCGTCAGACGGCATTGTTTCCAGGGTCTTCGTTACAACATCGGCTATCTTGTCGTCACCGATCTTGCGCGGCGCGCCACAACGCGGTTCGTCATCGAGACCATCCAAGCGATTGACGGCAAACCGCTTGCGCCAAGTCATAACCGTCATCCGGGAAGCGCCGATCTCGTCCGCGATGGCGCAGTTGTTCAAACCATCCGCCGCCAGAAGGATAATCTCGGCGCGCATGGCATCCGCACGCGCAATCCTGCGCCGCCGCACCCGCGCTTCCAACTCGCCACGCTCCCGCTCGCTGAGAACGATTTCAACCGCAGTAGGCCCGGTCATCGCAGCCTCCGAATCATGCAGATGCACAGGGAATCATGTTCCACAATAAATGCCCAGAAATTTCAGAGACAGGACACTAGCTCAAAGCTTACAGCGACAATTAGGGCCACATTGCCTGATGAAGCAACGATGACCGGCGCCTAAGCAACCTTAGGGGGTGAGCGTAGCGAAGTCTGTCCAGTTTGCATCATAACACTACAAACACGTGGACACGGAGTAGGCCTCCGCAATGCCTAACTCAGTTTGATGCACGTCGGCGCCATTATAAGTACGGCCTGGATGGCTGCTGCAGCTCCAGCAAAGATCGCCGCAATAGCATTCAATCTCCCCTGGCGTCGTATTGCAGGGACGATGTCGTTGATTGTATTCCCAGTGATCGCGTCCGGCGGCAGTCTGCTAATCGAAGAAAGGAACCAGAAAAGCGCAGCCAGCCCTGCGCAGATGGCGCTTACCCATTGGAGAGCCCCAATCAGATCGCAGTTGATAGTCATGGCTTGAATCCTTTATTCCGAGAATAGTCAACGGATACAACATTCGCCGCCATTGGGCTTGACCCAGTGGTCCATGCTGGCTCGCCGGCCGAATGGATGGCCGGGTCAAGCGTGCACTCGGGGCGGCCGAAGCCGAGTGTCCGGCAATGACGCACCCACAACCTCACCCTGAGGCGCTCGGCGCATAAGCGCCGAGCCTCGAAGGGTGCCAGCCCGAACACCTCGGCCGCATCCTTCGAGGCTCGCTTCGCTCGCTCCTCAGGATGAGGTATACGATAAAAACGGAGCCGGCCAGAAGCGTATCGCGTCATGCCGCCAACGGGTCCGCCCCGAAGTGGCGCGGCCCGATGACAGGCTCCGCGAAGCAATCCAGCGTTAAATGCAAAGCGGCCCCGGGATTGCTTCGTCGTCCGCTCCTCGCAATGACGATTTTCCACGACATTCTGGGTCCCCGCTTTTGCGGGGACGAGCGGTCGTGGCAATCGGGCTCCCGCCCTTACATTAAGGCCTCATGAAAAAGATCGGCTTCCTCTCGTTCGGCCATTGGACTCCGTCGCCGCAATCAAAAGTGCAAACGGCGTCCGACGCGCTGCTGCAATCGATCGAGCTTGCCGTCGCCGCCGAAGAGCTCGGCGCCGACGGCGCTTTCTTCCGTGTGCATCATTACGCCCGGCAACTCGGTTCGCCGTTCCCGCTGCTGGCCGCGGTCGGGGCGCGGACCAAGCGCATCGAGATCGGCACCGCGGTCATCGATATGCGCTATGAGAACCCGCTGTATATGGCGGAGGATGCCGGCGCGGCCGACATCATCAGCGGCGGCCGCCTGCAACTCGGCATCAGCCGCGGCTCGCCCGAGCAGGTGATCGACGGCTGGCGCTACTTCGGCTACGCGCCGCCGGACGGCAAGACCGACGCCGACATGGCGCGGCGCCACACCGAAGTGTTTCTCGACGTGTTGCGCGGCCAGGGTTTCGCGAAGCCCAATCCGCGGCCGATGTTTCCGAACCCGCCGGGCCTGCTGCGGCTTGAGCCGTATTCCGAGGGTCTGCGCGAGCGCATCTGGTGGGGCGCGGGTTCAAGCGCCACCGCCGAATGGGGCGCGAAGCTCGGGATGTACCTGCAGAGTTCGACGCTGGTGTACGACGAGACCGGGGAGCCGCTGCACATCCAGCAGGCGAACCAGATCCGGAAATACCGCGAAGCCTGGAAGGCGGCCGGCCACACGCGCGAGCCGCGGGTGTCGGTCAGCCGTAGCATCTTCGCGCTGGTGGACGATCGCGACCGCGCCTATTTCGGGCACGGCAGCGAGAACGAAGATACGATCGGCTTCCTCGGCGACAACAGGCGCGCCGTGTTCGGCCGCAGCTACGCCGCGGAGCCGGACGTTCTCGTCGAACAGCTCAAGACAGACGAGGCCATCGCCGAAGCCGACACGCTGCTGCTCACGGTGCCCAACCAGCTCGGCGTCGATTACAACGCCCACGTCGTCGAGGCGATCCTCAAGCATGTCGCTCCAGCGCTTGGCTGGCGGTGAACCCACACATCGTCATGCCCGAGCATAGCCGTTCGAAGAACGGCGTCGCTTCGCTCGCCTATGCGCCGCGCTATTGCGCCCGACAAACCTGATGTACGCTTGGGATCAGGCCAACGATCCACCTGCCCGGGAGCCGCCGCCATGCCCTCAAGCACGATCAAAATTCCCTCCTCGTCCGGCGGCGCGTTTGACTGCTACCTCGCGCTCCCCGCATCGCCGAACAAGACCCCCGCGGTCGTGTTCGGCTGCGCCATCCTCGGCGTCGACCAGGATTTATGCGAGCTTGCCGATGAGTTCGCCGCGCACGGCTACATCGCGGCCGCGCCCGATCTGTTCTGGCGCACGGTGCCGGGGCCGCTGAAGCACGAGGACAGCCGCACCCGGCCGCGCGGCCAGCCACGGCTCGAGAAGATCAAGACCGGCGAGGCCGATATGGCCGACACGCTCAAAGCGGTCCGCGCGCTGCCCCACCACAACGGCCGCGCCATCGCGATGGGCCTGTGCTACGGCGGCCCCTACGCGATTCTGGGTCCCAAGCGGCTCGGCTTCGACGCCGGCGTGTCCTGTCACGGCAGCCAGTTCGTCGACTTTCTTGCGGAGCTCGACGGCGTGACGGCGCCGGTCTGCATCATGTGGGGCGACAAGGATTTCGCCGCGCCGCCCGAGGTGCGCGACGCCTACCGCGCCGCGGCGGCGCGACAGAGCAACATCGAGGTCCACGTCTTTCCCGGCATCGATCACGGCTACATGCTGCCGCACACCGTCGAGGCGTTCGACCCGAAGACGCGCGCCTTCTCAATGGCGCGGGCGCTCGCGATCCTGGATGGTTTGCGCGGCGAAGGCCGGGCACCCGCTCAAGCCGATGCCTTGGCCCGCCCCGCCCTGTAGCGCACACGCTGTTCCGCGCCGATGAAACTCGAAGACATCGAAGAAGCCATCCTCAAGCTTTCGCCCGAGGAGCTGGCAAAATTCCGGCTCTGGTTCGCCGAATTCGAATCCGGCATGGCGGCGCCGAAAATCCCGGAGCCGACCGCGGCCAAGCTTGGCCGCTTCGCCGGAAAGGCCATTGCCGAGTTTCGCAAGCGCACGCGCGAGCCTTAGATCGCAATCGATCGCGCTCAACCTTCATCCGCCAAACATAGGGCGCAATACACCGCGCTCTTGCGCCGTCCAGTCCCGTGCCCGTCATGCTGATCGCCGCTTTCATTGTTCTGGGCCTCGCCGTGCTATTGGGTACGGTGCTTGCCGTTCTGCATCTGCGCGGCGGAGCGGCGGCGCCTTGGCCGATCGGAGCGCTGCATGGTCTTCTCGGCGTCAGCGGTCTCATTGTCCTGATCCTCGCGCTGCGCGGACCGCCCCGGGGGCTCGATCAGGGGGTCGCCTCCTTCGGCGCCATCGGCGCTGCACTGATTGCGCTGGCAGCTTTGGCCGGCAGCGGCATCCTGGTGACGCACCTCCGCAAGGGGCGGCGCCCGGGCGCACTGATCGGCGTCCACGCGACGCTCGCCGTGAGCGGCTTCGTCGTTCTCGCCGCCTACCTGCTGGTGTGATGGACGGGCGTCGCCTGGAGACCGACTGTCGTGACCCTATCGCCGCCGTCTCTAGTGCATTTGTGGAGCATGATCTTTTCGGAAAACCGGTTCCACCCCGGATCAAGTCCGGGGCAGGCATTTTCCGGATCATGCTCTGGCGCGGCGCCCCCGCGCCGCCTATGCTGGCGGTCGTTGTCTCGGCAGCAACTCTCGGGAAAGACTGGGGTCGGCAATGGCTAAGAAGAGACGCAAGACGGCCGCTGCAAAGGCGGTGAAAAAATCAAAAGCCCGCACCAAGACAAAGGGCGCCAAAACAAAAAGCGCGAAGAGGAAGAGCGCCAAGATGAAGAGCGCCAAAACAAAAAGCACGAAGACAAGCGTCAAGAAAAAAGCCGTAGTCGCGAAGAAACCGCGCCAGGTCGCAGCGCCGAAAAAACCCGAACCCGTAGCGGCGAAGAAACCGGCGCCGAAAAAGACCGTCGAACCGCCGCCGAAGAGCTTCCCGGAAAAAGTCGCGGGCGCTTTCTCCACGGTCGTTGACATCCTCACCGACGCCGAGCAGTTGCACCACAAATTGGAGCCCGAGATATCGCGCGAGCCGGAATAGTTCAGTTCACGCCGCATCCGCCGGCCGTACCCGGCGGGTGATCTCCGGGCCTCGCTCGCCCACTGATTTTTGCGTTCGCCCTTCAGCTTAGGCCAGGAGGAGCGAAGCGCCGGGCCAGTCGCAAAGCTGCCTCCCGCCTATCGCTGCGCTCATGGGCCTGCATCTTGCTATAAGAGCGGCATGAGCAATACCAAGGGCCCGCAGTGACTCCCAAACGACCCGTCGTCGGCGTGATTGGCAGTACGCAACTCGTCGAAGGCCGGTTCGCCGCGCAGCGGGTGGGCGAGCGCAATCTGCGCGCCGTCGCCCAGGCCGCCGGCGCCCTGCCGCTGATGTTTGCCGGCACGCCGGAGATCACGGATATCGGCGCGCTCCTGGATACGGTCGACGGCATCCTGCTCACCGGCGCACGCGCCAATGTCCACCCCAGCCGCTTCGGCCTCGAACCCGACCCGCGGCACGAGCCCTACGATCTCGATCGCGACGCGCTGGCGCTTAAGCTGATCGAGACCTGCGTGGCGCGCGGCGTGCCGCTGTTCGGCATTTGCCGCGGCTTTCAAGAGATGAACGTCGCGTTCGGCGGCTCGCTGCATCCGGAGATCCGCGAGCTGCCCGGGCGCATGAACCACCGGGCGCCGCGGCTCGAAAACGGCGAACTGCACCCCGATCTCGCCGTCATCTTCGCCGACCGCCACGATGTCCGCCTCACGCCGGGCGGCGTGTTCGCCAAAATCCTCGGCGCCGAGACGATCCGCGTCAACTCGCTGCACGGCCAGGGCATCCTCGAACCGGGCCGGCGCATCGTCGTCGAGGGCGTCGCCGAGGACGGCACCATCGAGGCGATCCGCATCGCCGACGCACCGGGCTTTGCGCTGGGCGTGCAATGGCACGCCGAACACGACGCCGAACACAATCCGGTCAATCGCACATTGTTCGAGGCATTCGGCGCCGCACTGGCACAATACCTACAGGCGCGCTGATCGGCACGCGGATTGCCTCGTCGCCGCAGCGCCCCATAGGCCGAAACAGCGTCGTCACATTTTCATTGACATTTGTCACCGTTTAAGTTACAAGCATCGGCGAATCTCGCTCACCTAAGGGACGTCACCGGTGACGCCGACTGATGGAGCGAGTGCGGTGCCCGCGGGCTTTGGCTCGTCACCTTGGCTCCCGGGGCGGCTCGGGCATCATCCTGCCGGCACTATGACCGGCGCGCGAGGTGCTTCGCTGGACTGGGACAGGCGCGGCGCGGGCTAACCCCCGTGGAGCAGCGCGAGGTCTCCGCCCCCCGGTTGGGGCGGCCGTATCGGACCGAGCGCTCCGGCCAAGTCCCAGGAAGCATGGCCTGAGACTGAGCCTTGGGGATGAGCAGTCCCCCTGGCGAGAGCCGCGGTGGAACGCCGACAGGCGAGCGCATCCCGCTGGATGCGAGCCGCATCGCAAGATGCGGAGGATGGACTGTGCGCTTGTCGGCGTTCCGCTTCCCTTATTTTTCTTCGTCATTGCCGGACTTGATCGACTTGATCCGGCAATCCATGCGGCGGCGAAGTTTCGTCAGGTTTTCCGGCTTTCTTCGCAGTTGCGCTTCAGCATGGACCACCGGGTCAAAGCCCGGTGGTGACGAGAGAAGGAAGCGTCGCTGTTTGAGCTTTGCGGCTTTTGAAAACTCGGGCGCACGCGCGTCGCGGGAACGCACGTCCGTTTTCGTCATCTAAACCGCGTCGGCTTCCTCGCGGATCCAGGCCATCACCAGTTCCCACGCAATGGCCAGCACGATGGGACCGATAAACAGGCCGATCATGCCGTGCGCAAGAATTCCGCCGATGACACCGATGAATGTCACCGGCATCGGCGTCTTCAGACCGTGGGCGAGGACGATCGGGCGCAGAATATTATCAAGAAGACCGACAGGCACCATGTAGACGGAAAATATCAGCGCCGCCGTCGTGTCCATGGTGAACCACGCCCAGATAATCAGCGGAGCCAGCACAACAGATGCCCCGATCTGAATAATTCCAAGAAGCAAAACCAAAAAGCTGAACAGACCCGCCGCCGGAACGCCGGCAATGATGAAGCCGACGCCCGCCAGCAGAGCTTGCAGCAGCGAAATGCCGATCACGCCGCGGGCGATGTTGCGAATTGTCGCTCCAGCCAAATCGACAAATTCCTCGCCACGCTTGCTCACAATGCGTTGTGAAATCGCTTTGAAGGATTCGACCAGCGACCGGCCGGACGGAAACAGAAATCCCGAGATGGCCACCGCGGTCAGGAACTGCAGCGTATTGATGCCCGTGCTTCCGGCCACTTTCAGCAGGGTGCTGCCGATGGTCTTCAGGTGCGGGCTCAGTTCGACCAACGCACCCTTCAGATTGGTCGCGGCCTGATACCAGCTTTCATACAACCACTCGCCGATCAGGGGCCAATCCTTGATGCTGTCGGAAGGCAAGGGAAGCGTGATCGCGCTCGAATTGAACTGCTCGAAAATATATCGAAGGCTTTCGATCAAACTGATTCCCAGCCAGGTCGCCGGCCCAAGAACGACCAAAAGGCTGACGATCGTAATCAGCAGTGCCGCCAGTCCTTGGCGCAGCCGCAGCGTTCTCACCGTCCAATCGAAAAACGGGTAGAGCACGACGACAAGAATGATGCTCCAGACGATAATCGTCAGAAACGGCTGAACCAGGAGCAACGACCAATAGAAAAGAATTGCGAGACAGCCAATTTTGATGATCCAATCGATCGGCACCGCACCGAACGGTTTCGGGCGAGCAGGTTCACCCGCGTCGTCGGTCACTGCCGGCATCCTTCAGGCGTTCTTCGCACCCGGTGAATTGGATCCACGTGCGCGCTTTGGTTGACTGTTGTCGGATTCGGCTTTCACGAGCCGTCTGAATGCGAAAGGCTTTTTCAAATGCAAGTTGCATGGGAGCAAAGCGATCCTAGCCCTTTTCCCTCTCCTAGGCGAGGGCAGCTCGGGCGGGCTATGTCATCGGCTCGGCCAATCTTCGCGGAGGTGTCGTCGTGAGCCCACGTTCCGGTCGCATCCTGTTGGCGATTGTGCTCGCTGCCTTGTGGACGGCGGGCTCGTTATGGCGTGCCACGTCCCATGACCTGCAGACCGTCGTCGTTACCTGCATCGTTGGAGCGATCGCCGGCTTGCTCATGTATTGGCTGCTCGACAGATTCAGCGGACGTCTTCGCGGCTAGGCGCAATTCTTTGGGTGCAGGATCAGCACGCGGCGCGCCGCCAGCCGCGAACCAAATCCTCATTAAATTGCCGACGAAGTTTTAACAAAGCCGATGTAAAGGTCGCCAAACTGCGTTACGGCCACAAGGACCTCGTGTCGATGTCGCTCTTATCCCGTATTGAGACCGGCTGGCAGAAGGCGTTGCCCTTCCTCAGCGTGCTTGGCTTGGCCCTCTGGATCGCCCTGTTCCGGCACGACCCGTTGACCGAGCGGGCGCTATTCGCCGCGCTGCTCGTCATCTACATGCTGCATCAGATCGAGGAGCATCTGTGGCCGGGCGGCTTTCGCCAGTTCGCCAATGCGCACGTCTTCAAAAGCGGCAATGACGACTGGCCGGTCGACATCCCCGGCGTCGCGCTCATCAATATCGGCTATGTCTGGCTGCCGATCGGACTCGCCGTGCTGTTTCCGGACGCGCTGCGCTGGGTCGGGCTTGCCTGGGTCGGCCTGACCTTGATCAACGGCATCACCCACATCGTCAGCACGATCCGGCTGCACATCTACAATCCCGGGCTCGTCACCTCGATCGTGCTGTTCCTGCCGTTCACGATCTTCATACTGGCGTGGGAAGCCGCGCACGGCGCGCTGTCGGGTGCCGAGATCTCCCTGATCCTGCTGGGTGGCATCGTCCTCCACATTCCAGTCGCGGCTTTGTTCGTGGTGCCCTATTTGCGCCGGCGCTCGGCTGCGGCCTGACGCGCGGCAAGCTCCTCCAGTCTTGCCGCAAGCTGCTTGAGCTCCCACTTCTGCGCCAGCATGGCAGCTTTCGCCCAGGTTGGCGTTTGATTGGACAAGCGCGGCAATGGTGCCTTGCGGTCCATGGTGGCGATCGAACGGAACAGCCGCAAATCGTCTGCCTGCTTGGCAAAACGGCCGGCTTTCAGGATCGCCGCAAGGCTCCCGTATTGGTGCAGCAGGTTTGCCGCGCCCTGTGCGCCGACGCCGGGCGCGCCCGGCAGCTTGTCGGACGGATCGCCGCGCAGCGCGATGAAATCCGGCACTTGCTTCGGGTCGACGCCGTAACGGACGCGAACTTCGGCAGGACCGATCCGCGCCATTTCGCCGGCGCGGACCGGATAGAGGATCGTCGTCCTCGCCGAGGCGAGCTGAAACGTATCGCGATCGCCGCTCGCGACCAGCACAGTACCGCCGCGCTTTTCCTCGGCGGCAGCCGCAGCGGCCAAGAAGTCGTCGGCCTCATAGCCGGCGCGCTTGACGTTGGCGAGGCCGCAGGCGGCGACGAAGTCCGGTATCACGTCAAGCTGCTCGACCAGATCGTCGTCGAACTCGCGCCCACTCTGATAGTCGGCGAATTCCTCGTGGCGATAGGTCGGCGCCTCCAGGGTGTCCCAGGCGACCAGCACGGCGCGCGGCTGCTCGTCGCGATAGAGCCTCAGCAGCACGTTGGCGAAGCCGAGAATGGCGCCGGCAGGTCTTTTGCCCTTGCGCAGAATGGCCTTCGGCAGCGCGTGATAAGAGCGATGCGCGAACGAATCGCCGTCGATCACCAGCAGCGGCCGGCGGCCGCTTGACGGCTTCGCTCTTGGCCTTGCCATTTGTGGCCTTGCCATTTGTGGCCTTTCGTTTTTCATCGCAGCAGCACGTTCACGCAACTCGATCCAAGCCGGCGCGTGATCGCTCGCGCCATCTCTGCCGCGCACGTCGCGATCGACACCCGAAGCCACGAGCCGCTGCGCGGCCTGCGTACTCAACAGCAGATGATCGAGGCGCAGCCCAGCGTCGCGCGGCCAGCGGTTCCGCATATAGTCCCAAAACGTATACATCGGCGCGTCGGGATGGAGCGTGCGGATCGCGTCGATCCAGCCCTGAGCGAGCAGGCGCTGAAACCGCGCGCGGCTTTGCGGCTGAACGAGCGCATTCCTGGCGTAGGATTTTGTCGGATAGATATCGTGATCCGTCGGTACGACGTTGAAGTCGCCGGCGAGCACGACCGGCACGTTCGCCGCCAACAGTTCCGCAGCATGAGCGACGAGGCGATCAAGCCAGGCGAGTTTATAGGTGAATTTCGAGCTGGGCTGCGGGTTACCGTTCGGCGCATAGAGCGACGCGAATACCACACCTTGCACCGCCGCTTCGATGTAGCGCGCTTGCGTATCATTTGCGTCACCGGGCAACGCGCCGCGCGTGACGATCGGCTCGCGGCCGCGCCCCAGAATGGCGACCCCATTCCAGGATTTCTGGCCGCACCACACAGCGCCGTAACCCGCCTTCTCGATCGCTGTTTTTGGAAACTCTTTATTCGCGGCTTTCAGTTCCTGAAGGCAGACAACGTCGGGCTCCACTGCGCGCAACCAGGCGAGCAGATTAGCCAAGCGCTTATTGATATTGTTGATGTTGAAGGTCGCGATCTTCATCGCATGGCGCGCCAGCCGCGGCCCGTTCGTTGCCACAAGAGCGTCGTGGCGTATTGCCTGAATTCGATCATCCTTCCACTCCCATCAGTTTCAATAGGCAGTTGACAGTAGCTTAGTGCGCCAGTTGCGCGCTGACATTTCATTCATCCGTGCGGCGGACGCGCGCATCGCTGCCTCGGCCGCGCCGCGTTGTCGCCGTTGGAACTCCTTACGGAACTCACTTTGATGTTTTTAATTGAAGAAAGCATCTGTTTGGAACAGGTGACTGTTTACCGAATTGACATGAGTAGCCGTCACGGCGGCGGCGACCACGAGGAGGAACGATGGATAAGAAAATTGCTGGCCTTTTGGGCGCCGCAGCAGCGCTCACGGCCGTCAGCGGCGCGCAGGCTGCTGCACCGCAACAGACGGCACCTGTGGCCGCGTCTAGCTACCGCGAACTGCTCGAACCAATTCCGAATGCGTTAGAAGCGTTAAAGGCCGACGACGCTCGGCTCGCGACGCACGCGGCGGAGACGCCGGTGCAACTCGCGCAATACGACCACCATCATCATCACCATCATCACCACAGATTCTTCCGCGTCATTCCGCCACCGCGGCCGTACCATCGCCACCATCACCATCATCACCACCACCATCACCACGGCTTCTATTTCGGCGTGCGCTAAACGACACGCGTTAGATTTAGCGGACATCAGTGGGGCGTCCAAAGGGCGCCTCACTTTGTCTTGACCGTTGACTTCGCTGCCGATGAGCGCTGATAAGTCTCGCAAAATGTCCTGGTCGGGGCCGATTATCCTGTTACCAATCACCGCGTGAAATGACCAAACGACTGCACTATGGCCCGACCGCCAAGGTCTTGCATTGGCTCGTCGTCGCTCTGCTCGCCATCCAGTATCCGATCGGCTGGCTCATGCCGGACATCCGCCGCGGGATGACTCCCGGCGTCGGCATGACCTGGCACATTTCAATCGGGACTATCGTTCTCGCGTTGATCACAGCGCGCTTCGCGTGGCGTCTCACCCATCCGGTCGCGCCGGAAAGCTCACTGGCGCCGTGGCAGCGCCTCGCCTCCGAAGCCATACATTGGCTGCTTTATCTCCTGGTGCTGGCCACGACCATAACCGGCTGGTTTTTCGCCTCCGCGCGCGGCTGGAGTATCTCCTGGTTTTTCATGACGCCGCTGCCGATGCTGACAGACGAGAATTCGCCTGTCGGCCAAGCTATCGGCCGCTGGCACGAGAACCTGGAATGGGCGCTGCTGATTGTGATTGGGCTTCACGTCGCCACGGCTTTTCTGCACCTGTTCTATTATCGCGATAGCGTCATGCGACGCATGTTGCCTCAGCAGTGAGCACTTTCGAGCGAGTTGAGGCGCCGCACTTGGTTTCGGGCAGCGCTGGGGGCTTTGCGTCGCGGTGGGTTTCTCTCCAGCGATCCTCGCTGTACATTATCGCCATGCCAGCCGTCGTCCGCGATATCCCTATCCTCTCACGCTACGAACTGGACGCCGGCGGCAGCGCGATCGCCGTGGCACACTACGAGTTGGCCGGTGACGTGATAACGCTCACTCATACCGAAACGCCGCCGCAGGCGCGCGGCCGGGGCATCGCGTCACAGCTCATCAACGGTGCCCTTGGG
Organism: uncultured Alphaproteobacteria bacterium; assembly: GCA_963759705.1. Taxonomy (GTDB): domain Bacteria; phylum Pseudomonadota; class Alphaproteobacteria; order Rhizobiales; family Xanthobacteraceae; genus BOG-931. The sequence continues at coordinate 219,026 of CAVXAK010000013.1, read as the reverse complement.
GACATACGTGCCCGCGGACTTAAGGTGGTGCCGCGCTGCAGTTTCGTGCGCGCCTATATCGCGAACCATCCGGAGTTTCAGAATCTCCTGGCGACGCACGCGTAGTCTGGGCACTCTCAAAGAACCGTGCAACGAGGGTCATGGATGGTACGGAGTTGTATTCGGATGGCGTTCGTTGCCGTCACCTTGGGCACGGGATGCCTTGCCGGCGCTGCGCGGGCGCAAAGCGGCGACCTGCCGTGCGACGCCTTCGCCAAGAACGCCGACGGGTCGTGGTACGCGACGCGTAATGTCGATATCCCCGGCACCGGAGAAAGTCTCACCATCCGGCAAGGCAGCATCCTGCGACCGGGCGCAGCCATCAGAGGTCTGGATTTTGCCACGATGCTCGACCGGGAATGTACTGCCGCGGCCGTAGCGCCGCAGCCAGCCGCGACAGCTCCCAACGGCGGGCCGCCGGCGCAACAGCAAGCAGCGCAGCCGCGAGCAGCGCTGTCGCGCTACGCGGACGCGAACGGCAACATCGACGTGCAGAGATTGACCTGTGGCGAAATTGCTGATTCGCCGCCGCAAGAAGCCGAGTTTTTCCTGTCGTGGTACAGCGGCTGGTATACCGGAGAAGCGAAAAAGCGCGGAATCAATCTGGCGCGCGTCCGATATGCAATCGGCAATGTCCTCGAGTATTGCAAAGCCAATCCGGATAAGCGGATTGTTCAAGTGATGGATCTCATGTTGAAGTGATGCGTCTGCCGCGCAGTCTCATCGTTGCCGGCCGCAGCATTCAACCCCATTTAAGCCTCGACACGATTGCGAATGACGAGGCTTTTCCATGCAGGTCGATCTCTCCGGACTACGCGCGCTTGTGACCGGTTCCACCAAAGGTATTGGCCGGGCCGTCGCCGAAACCCTCGCGACCAATGGCGCCGAGGTCGCGATCAACGGCCGTAAGGCGGCCGATGTCGAGCAAGCGATCGCGGACATCCGCGGCATGCTGCCAAAGGCACGGCTCGTCGCCGCGCCGGGTGATGTCGCTACCGCGGAGGGCGTCGCCGCCATTATCAGGGCGACCGGCAACGTTGATATCCTAGTCAACAATGCCGGCATCTTCGAAATCAAAGATGCCTTCGAAATTCCCGACGAGGATTGGCAGCGCCTGTTCGCGACCAACGTGCTGTCGGGCGTCCGCTTCACGCGGCATTACGGACCGCTGATGCGCGACAAAGGATTCGGCCGCATCGTCTTCATCTCGTCCGAATCCGGCGTTCAGATTCCGACCGAAATGATTCACTACGGCTTCACAAAATCCGCCGATCTCGCGCTGATGCGTGGCTTTGCGCAAGCACTGGCCGCGACTGGCGTCACCGTCAACGCCGTGCTGCCGGGGCCGACGCGTACCGAAGGCGTCGAAGCGATGTTCAGGTCCATGGGCCAGTCGCTTGACGATCCGAAGGTCGAGCGCAACTTTATCGACCGGTTCGCCCATGCGGGCCGACGGCGGTGTCGTGCTGTCGATCACCTGAGCGTGAAACTATTTTGGCGGTTGGCCCGTGGCGGCTGGCGTCGCGACGCCGCGAGGATCGTTCTTGTTGGACATGCATTTTGCGATGAAAGCGCTGCGCGCTTTGCCGGTAAGCTTCTGATCGTCAGCACCAAACTTACAGGTTGCCATTTTGGCTTTTGCGCTGACCGCGAAAGACGGCGTGCTGGGCAGCAGCGCGATCAGCAATCCGGCAACGAAGGCATATCGATGCATCGCGGCGACTCCTACTATCGACACTTTACCTTAGCATTGATCCGCGCTGCCGCGGAACGATCCTACGGACACCCGCGACAGATGCGGGCCTCGCGGGTTATGACGTTGTCATCGAATGGAGCACAGCGATTCCACATATGCCCTCTCCTCCTCCAGTCAGCACTATCCTCGCCGGCGTCACGCCTGGCCTCACCGGTACGGCCGATCTCGTGGTCGGCCCCGAGCACACCGCGCCGTTTGTTGGATCGGGGCGCATCGCAGTGTTGGCCACCCCGGTGATGATCAACGTGATCGAAGCCGCCGCACTGGCGGCCGTCGAACATCTCTTGCCGGCCGGTCATCAAAGTCTCGGCATCCACCTCGATGTAAGCCACGTTGCGGCGACACCGGTCGGGCTCCGCGTCACAGCAACCGCCGAAGTCCTGCGCGTCGAAGGCCGCACGATCACCTTTCGCGTCGAGGCCCGTGACGACGTCGAAACTATCGGCGAAGGCACCCACCAGCGCGTCGTGGTCAGCGTGGCGCGCTTCGACGAGCGCGTGCAGCGCAAGTTGCGTGGCGAAAGGTGATCGCGGGACTCCGCCAGCGCATTAAGCCGTTCTGGAGCGGCCGAGGAACCAACCGAGGAGAAACAGGATGACGGCTGCACCGGCTGCCGCGTAGGCATGCTTCATGTGAATGACAGTCGAACCGGCAGCATGGCCTGGCATGAATCCCGGCAATGAGCCGGCCGGCATCACGTAGTACATCACGGCGGCAATAACGCAAATGATCGCAAGAAGATAAGCCAGCATCTTCATCTGTTGTTTCCCCTCATCCGCAAAGGCAGCATACCGCATGCGGGCGATGGGTTAGCATGGGACCCTGAACAATGAAACCGTGCGCGCGCGGTGAAATGATCATGACCCTGAGCTTGCCGAAGGCACGCGCGGTCCCGCGATCGTCAAGCCGGAGACCTTGCGCTTCATCCACGCTCCAAAGGTCAAAACCCCGCTGATTGAGAATCCGCGGCCCGGCACGCCAGAGACCGGCGAATATGCTTTCGGCTGGGGCATCGTGAATTCGACTGGACGCCGCACGCCGTGCTCACCCACGATGGCTCGAATTCCATGAACCTCGCCAAAGCAGTAGTCGATGTGGACAGCGATCTCGCGATCGTCGTGACGACCAACTTCCCGGAGCGCAAGGCCAATATCGGAGCAGGCGAAGTCGCCGAAGCGCTTTATCGACAGTTCGCGCCAAAATAGCATCGCGGTCTCGATTCTGGACGACAGGCGGACAAGGAACGAACCATCGTACGATCGCCGCATTGTAATGCGAGATGCCGCACAGATGTCAGTTCCACTGCGCCTCACGATGCCGCTGCTCTCGATCCTGATCGCCGCGCCGGGTGCTGGCGCGCTACCCGACCTCGGCGTTGAAGTCGAGCGGATCGTTGTGCGTGACATCGCACCCATGGCCTCGCCGAACGGAGCCGGCGGTGTGGCGGCGGCCGTTCGCGTCACCGGCCGCACCTTCTTCTTCAATTACGGCCTCGCCGATCAAGCCCACAAACGGCCGATCAATTCGGACTCTCTCTTCAATGTGGGTTCGGTCCGAAAGGTGTTCGAGGCTACGCTGTTGGCGCAGGGTGTCCAGCGCGGCGAGCTTAAGCTTGATGATCCGGTCAACAAATATGTCCCCGAATTGCAGGGTGACTACATCCGCAAAGTCACGATTGGCGAACTTGCGACGCACACGTCGGGGCTCCTCCTGCCGACCGATCATCCACCCTGGCCGACCGAGGGCTATTCGCTGGGCGGCTTCCTCGACGCGCTCAACAGCTGGGCTCCTCGGGAGGGCGAACAGCCAGGTAAACAGCGAATCTATACGCACGCCGGCTACGTGCTGCTGCAGCTAGCCTTGGAGCGCCGCTATGGCACGCCGATCCGTAAGCTGATCGATCGCGGCGTCCTCGCCCCGCTCGGCATGGCCTCAACCTTTGTCCCCGAGCGTGGCGCCGACGACCGCGCGCTGCTGAGCCCACAGCTCATGCAACGCGCCGTGCAAGGCTATGCCTATGACGGCGAGCCGATCGGCGAACCCGGCAATCAGCAGGGCTATTTCAACTTTCCCGGAACGGGTCAGATGTTCTCATCCGCGCACGATCTCGCGATTCTTATGGCCGCATGTCTCGACGATGCGCCGGTCGATCCGCCATTGCGCGATGCACTCCAAGTGGCACAACGCGAAGCCTTTCGCGTCAGCCCGCAACACGGGCAGGCCATGGCGTGGGAGATCGAAAGGCTTGACGGCACGACGATCGTCGATAAGCCCGGCGGACTCGACAACGCGTCAGCCTATATCGGCCTGATACCGGATCGAAAGATCGGCATCGTGATCCTCTCCAACCGCGGCGACGTTCACCCGTACGAAGCGGCCCGCCAGATCATCCTGCCAGACTTGGCGCGGCTGTAGGCTGGGCGCAATCCTTTGTCAGTTCCCGCGATAGACCATTAAGAGCGTCGTGGTAACTGTACGGCACGTACGATGTCGGCCAACGCATTCACCTCGATCAACGCAACATTTTGCGAAGCGCCTTGCCTTGGCCGACTCCCCTCAGCACCGCTCCGATCCCGCCCGATGCTTTCGTTGAGCACAGTTAGGAATCCTCGAACTGCCGGTGAGGGCCTGTATTTCGGCCGCAATAACACGCCGACTTCGCGAAAAATTCGCGGCGATTTCACATCCACGATTTTTAGATCATCGGCTCCAAGGCTCGGGATTGCCGCCTCCGGCACGATCGTAACACCAAGTCCGACCGCAACGAGGCGGCCAACCGAAAAGTTGTGAACCAGCTCAAAGCGAGCTTTCAAGGGACGCCGCAATCGTTGCATGGCCTGATCGACAATCTGCCGCGCGTTTGCGTCGCTGGTCATAGTGATTAGCGGGTATTTAAGAAGCTCTTCGAGACTGACCGAACCACGTTTGGCAAGTGCATGGTCAACCGGAACGGCAGCGACAAAGTAATCTCTCAACAGTTTGTGGAAGGAAAGAAAAGCAGATTTGGGTTGTGGACCGATCCCAATATCAGCATCGCCTCGATCAACGAGCTGCTCGACTTGCCCCGAGAGCACGTCGCGAATTTCAATCTCGATGGCCGGATACTCCTCGGCAAGGCGTCTAACGACCTTAGGGACAATGCTCGTCATCATGGGAGGAATGCAGGCGACGACGACACGGCCGCGGTGAACGGCTGCGAGGTCACGAAGGTCCTGACTTGCCATTTCCAGTTCTTGGAACGCCCTGCGGGCGCGTCCAGCGAGCGCCTCCCCTTCTACCGTCAGCGCCACACGGCGAGTTGTTCGATGAACCAAAGCAACGCCGAAATGTGCCTCAAGATCGCGGATGTGCGCGCTCACAGCCGGCTGCGAAAGCTTCAGGCGCTCGGCTGCACGGCGAAAGCTTCCCGTTTCAGCAAGGCAGACCAGGGTCAAGATATGGCGCACGGGCAAGTTGAGCACTGATCATAATCCTGATCAATTGCGGTGATTATTCTATTTGTTGCATCTTTGCGCTTATGTTTCAATTGCGCTCGGCTGCTTCCAGCCGGGGAGCTAAATAATGAGATCCGATCCGGAAACCATCCGTTCGCTCGTTCATCGCGATCACGTCCACAGATCGCTTTATCTCGACCCGGACGTGTTTGATCTGGAGATGACGAGGATATTCGGACGAACCTGGGTCTATGTGGGCCATGACAGCCTGGTGCCGAACGCAGGCGACTACGTCACAGTCCGAAATCGGCAACCAGCCGCTCGTCATGTCGCGTCACTCTGATGGCGAAGTCTATGTGATCTTCAACAGCTGCGGTCATCGCGGTGCGATTGTTTGCAACGAAAACAAGGGCAACGCCTCGGTATTTCGCTGCTGCTACCACGGCTGGACGTTCAAGACGAATGGCGATCTCGAAGCGATCGCGATGCGAAGGGGCTATGGCAAGAGCTTCGATGCAAACGATCCCGCTCTCGGAATGAGACGCGTTCCTCGCGTCGCCAAATACCGGGGCTTTGTATTTGCAAGCCTCGCAGAGCAAGGACCCAGTCTGGAGGACCACCTTGGCTCGGCCAAAGACAGCATTGACGAGTTGGTCGATCGGGCGCCGGACGGTGAGATCGATCTGAGCGCCGGCGTCCACAAATACATGTTCCGCGGCAACTGGAAGCTCCAGTTGGAAAACGCGGTCGACATGTATCACGTGCCGTTTTCGCACGAATTGAGCGTCAGCCGCAGCGGCAGACAGTTCAGCCGCGGCGCCGGTCAAAGCGCTGGCTCTGCGATCAGCGATCGCGGCAGCGCGGCGCAACGGTGGGAGCAACGTACCGCCTGGGGCTCGCGTTCGAATGGACACAGCTATGCGGGGCATCAGCCGGTAGCCGAAGAATTGCCCGACACGCCGACTTTTAAAGCCTATTTTTCGGCACTCGAAGCGCGTCACGGCAAGGAGCGGGCTCTAGAAATCCTGAAGCCGAAACGGCACAACACGGCGTTCTATCCCAATATGACGCTACAAGCCCTCAATCAGCACGTGCGGGTCATTGTGCCAGTCGCGATCGATCGCACGGAGGTCCATGTCTACCCGGTCAAATTCAAGGGCGCGCCCAAGGAGATGAATGACGGATTCGTTCGCCACTTAAATCTGACACACTCGGCCGCCTCACTCATTCAGACCGATGATCTCGAATGCTTCCGGCGTTGCCAGACCGGGCTCAGCGCACAGAGCTCGGACTGGGTCTGGTTCGCCCGCGGCGTCGACACCGACGGGGAGGACGAGCACGGCGACTACGTCAATAACGGCACGGTCGAAATTCAACAGCGGGCGCAATACGCCGCGTGGCTGCGTCTGATGACAGCAGAAGGGTAATTTCGATGCCATTGCAAAGTTCGGAATTGACGGCGATCCCCCTCGGCGATCGAAGTGAAATTGAAACCTTTCTGATTCGCGAGGTTCAATTGCTCGACGAGCGGCGATTCGAGGAGTGGCGTGATCTCTTCACCGAAGATGGCCGCTACTGGGTACCGTTGAACCCATGCCCAAAAGACCCGGACGGCGAGTGTTCGTTATTTTTCGACGATAAGACCATGATGGCGACCCGTTTCGAGCGCCTGCGTCACCCCAACATCCATTCGCAAAATCCACCGCATCGGACATGCCACGTCGTCGGCAATGTGGTGGTCGACAATGTCGATGTTGCGATAGGCGAGGTTTCGGTTTGGTCGAACATGATCATGACCGACTACCGCATGCAGGTGCAGCGCGTATTTTCCGGGCGCGTCTTGCATCGTCTGCGCCGCGTCGGCGCGGGGTACAAGATCGTTCTCAAGCGTGTCGACCTTATCAATTGTGATGACATCTTCGAACTGATCGCAGTACCGTTCTAAGCTAACAAAAGAGCGCGGACCTCTAACCGCGAACAAAAGGTCCAAGGGAGGAGAAAGTGGCAAAATTTGCCATTGCGCGCGTCTGCGCTATCGCCGTGCTCGTCAGTTTCGGTTCGCCTACACCACCTGCTTACGCGGAATATCCCGACCATAACATCGATCTGATCATTCCTTACGGGCCCGGTGGTGGGTTCGATCTCTATGCCCGAGCTGTTGCCAAGGAAATGGAAGCGCAGCTTCCGAAAGGGGTAACGGTTGTCCCACGTAACATTCCCGGTGCCGGAAGCGTCAAGGGTATCTCCACGATGTATCGGGCGGCCCCCGATGGCTACACCATCGGCATCGTCGACCTGCCCGGAGCTGTCGAGCCCGAAATCGTGGGCGAGCAGCCGCCTTATGATCTCGATAAAGTCACTTGGCTGGGTCTGGTCAATATCGGCGTTTATTCGCTGGTCGTTGGCAGGAGCTCTCCGTTCCAAACACTCGACGCCTTCCGCCACGCAGACGGACGCACCCCGTTCATTGCGACCACGGCAAGCAACGATTTGGCGATGGCAAAAATCGTCGCCGATGCATTGCACCTCAATGTCAAATATCTCACCGGTTACAGCGGCGGCCCGGATACGCACCTCGCCATTATCCGCGGGGAGGCCGATGCTGGTCTCGGTATGGACGTGACGATTGCCAAATACCTTAAGTCCGGCGATCTAAAACAACTCGTCTGGTTCCAAAAACGGGGCGAACGCGATACACCGACTGATGTTCCGACCGCCGACGACGTCGGCCATCCCGAGTTGGCAAACCTCGGACTCTACCGGATGTTTGCCGCCCCACCTGGCTTACCAGCGCCGGTTCAGGCCAAGCTCACAGACGTCCTGCAGGCTGCATTGCACAGTCCTGATCTCGCAGCCTGGTCTAAGCAGGCCCAGTTTCCGCTCGATCTCGGGTCGGCCAAGAAAGCCGAGGCCCTCTACGTCGAGCAGAAGGCCTTTCTTGGAAAATACAAGACCTTGCTCAAACCCAAATAGCTAGATTTAGCTCCTGAGCCCCTGCACGCTTTCTCCAGCGTGCATCGCGCCCTGTCAAAATGGCCGCACATTGCCCTCGACGGTCGTGCGCAGCATCAGCCGACGCTCGGTTGAGGGGAAATCGGTACGCGCATGCGATGAGCAGCGGTTATCCCATAACAGCAGATCGCCGACACGCCAGACATGCTCGTAGACGAACTCACGCTTCTCCGCGTGATCGTAAACCGCGTCGAGCAGCTGGTCGCTCTCGTCCTCCGGCATATCGAGGACCTTCACAGTCATCAGCCGATTGACATAGATCGCCTTCCTGCCGGTGTCCTCATGGGTGCGAAAAACAGGATGCACGCGTTCGGCGAATGCTTCTGTGCCGCGGCTGTCGCCTTTGATCGTGGAGCCATAATTGTAGTGATGCAGCGCCTGCTTGCCTTCGAGCCGGTTGCGAATCGCCGGATCGAGTGTGTCATACGCTGCATAGCCGCTCGCAAACAACGTATTGCCACCGCTCGACGGTATCTCGATGGAATAGAGAAGCGTCGCTTTACTCGGTACCTCGGCATGGATCATGTCGTGATGGAACATCATTTCACCGTCGGGCAGTGCGCCGATCGGTTCGCCGTTCTCGCGGATGTTCGATATCATCATGATGCCCGGCAGAAGCTTGGAGTAGCCCTTTGGAAAATATTTCGGCGGTCGCGATAGCTTGCCCATCTGACCGAAAAAGCCGGTTGCGCGGATCAAGTCCTCCTGCTCGAGCTTCTGGTCCGGGAAGATCAACACGAGGTGATCAAGCCACGCTTGATAGATCGCCCGCACGGTCTCCTCGTCGGGCTTGTCGCGCAGATCGATGCCGCGGATTTCCGCACCGATGTGTTTGCTCAAAGGAACAACGTCAAAACATGCCGAGCCGCTAAACGACGATTTCGCGGCGTTCGCTTGGGCGGATACTGAGTTTGACGTTGAGATAGACATGGTGACCTCCGAATGCGGCTTCTCTTTCCCTCCACATTAAATGACGCGGTTCACTGGATGCAACTGAGCCATGCAACCTGCGAGCCATGGGCAGTCACCAGTTATGCGATTATGGACTAAGATGGCCGTTAACCGGGGAGGACTTAGTGGGAGGACGGTGGATGAGACCCGCATTGGCCGGCCACGCACGCGCGGTCGGCATGGGCTGCTTGGTGCTGATCGCTAACCTAGGCGGTGTCAAGCACTGCACGGCGGATGAAGCAGCGGATTTCTTCAGCGGCAAGACCGTTAGTATTTTGGTCGGTTACGAAGCAGGCGGTGGCTACGACCTTTATGCGCGCCTTGTTGCGCAGTTTCTCGGCCACTACCTGCCCGGCCAACCAACTGTCATCGTGCAGAACACGCCGGGAGCGGGCGGGCTCAAGGCTGCGCGCTATCTCCTCGACGTGGCGCCTAAGGATGGCACGGCGCTTGGCATTCCGAGCCAGACCATCCCGTTCGACACATTGCTCGGCTACAGCGCCGGCGTAGATGCCGGAAAATTTCAGTGGCTCGGCCGGCTGGCGATGAATGTGGAAGTCGGCATGGCTTTTGCCAACACCGGAATTGGCTCCATTGATGATCTGCGAACGCGCGAAATATTGATCGGCGGCACGGGAGGAACCGCCAGCACGTCGGTGATTCCATTCCTACTCAACAAGCTGGCTGGCACCAAATTTAAGATCGTTGACGGCTATCGCAGCGCAGTGGAAGTGGTGTTGGCCATGCAACGCGGAGAAATGGACATGGTCGGCGGCATTGGGCTAGCGACGGTGCAGGCCCGCTTCGGCAAAGAAATAAAGGACGGCACCCTACGCGTGATCTTCCAAAGCGGCTCGGGTCGGCATCCAGACATCCCCAAAGTCCCCAACATCAGTGAATTTGGCCGCACCAGTGAAGAGCAGCAAATGCTTGGAATGTTTTCATCGACTGCCGCTATCGGTCGTTCACTCGTCGCTCCACCGGGAGTTCCGCCAGAGCGCGTTGCTACTCTGCGTCACGCCGTTGCGGCAATGCTCGCGGATCCTGCCGTGGGCGCCTTCGCCTCCGAGCACACGATCAGGCTCGAACCAGGCTCGGCCGATGAGGTCGAAAAGATCGTGCGCCGAACCCTCACGACACCAAAGGACCTCGCCGACAAAACGCGCGCTGTGCTCGAATTGATGAAGGGAAAGTAGAGGCAATGAGCACGTATGACCCACAGGTGAAACAATGCCTATAATGATTACTGATGACGACGCCATTCGGCTGTTGTCGATATCCGAAGCCATCGATGCCATGCGCGTCGCGTTCGCCGACCTCGCCCAAGGACGCGCCGTCAATCCGCCGCGACTGCGTTACAGCTCGCAAACGCCCGATCCGCAACGTCGCTACTTCGCCAATATCCACGCCGGCGCGTTGCAGTCTTACCGGGTCGCGTGCGTGCGAGCGGGTTCGCACTTCATGCTGAGCGACGACCGCAGCGGCCAGCGCCGCACGCTTGACAATCCGGAAGCCTTCAACTGGTCGGTCATTACGCTCTACGATTTGGCGACGGCAGAGCCGTTGGCATTCATGCACGAAACCCATCTCAGCGGATTTCGCGTCGGCGCCACTACCGGTCTCGCTGTCGCCGAGATGGCACGCGACGATGCCGGTGTCCTCGCGCTATTCGGCACTGGCAATCAGGCCTATCCAAATTGCCGCGCGATCTGCGCCGTACGACCGATCCGGCGCGTTCAGGTCTTTAGTCCGAACGCGCAGCACCGCGCCGACTTCGTCGCACGCATGGCGAACGAAAATGTCGAGGTCGTGCCGGTCAATGATCCGCGCGCGGCAGTAAAGGGTGCCGACATTGTCTGCTGCGCCACGAACGCCAAGCTACCGGTGCTTAAGGGCGAATGGCTCGAGGCGGGACAGATGGTCATCACCATCGTCAATTCGGACGTGATCGACACGCGCAGCGAAGTCGACGCGACGACCTTCGCACGCGCCAACAGCATCGTCGTCAACGATTGGGATAGCGTTGTCGCAAATCGCCAGATCGAGCTCCTTGACCCGATTGAGAATGGCGTCGTTAAGCGTGAAAATGTCTATGAACTCGGCGACATCGTCACCGGCAAGGTGAAGCTGCGCCAGCAGCCGGACTCAATCCTCTACTACAAGAACAATACTGGCCTTGCCATCCAGTTCGCCGCTTGCGGCGCCGTCCTTTATAAAAAGCTTATGAAAGAGGGAACGAATCGCGTCATTCCGCGCGAATGGTTCGCAAGTCAGAAGTACAGTATTCCGATCGCCGGCTGACCCCATGCTTTATCGAGACGTGCACCAGCGGCGCCACATCTCACGATAGGCCGCCTCGACCGCGCGAGCGTATTGCACGGCGTCGGCGATCGCGGAATTGGCGAGCCGGGGACGAAGGCTTGCGCGCAGAATGGCCAGTCCATCGATATCCTTGGCTTTCTCCACGGCAAGGCCAACGTAGGCGTCGGCATCGGGCGCGATAAAGTCGCTCAGGCCGAGCGCCGTCATCGTCGCAGCGGCGAGCCGCGATGAGATGATGCGCCCGGGCCAGGTCACAACTGGCACGCCCATCCACAGCGCGTCGAGCGTGGTCATGCCGCCGCCATGCGGAAACGGATCGAGCGCGATATCCATCAATTGGTAGGCCGCGAAATGGTCGTAACGACTCATCGGGTCAAGCAGGGTGATACGTTCGGCGGCGATTCCTTGGTCCGCCAAAACCGCCATAATCGGCGCCGTTTGCGCAGCGTAGTCGAGCTGACGGTCTTTTTTGACCATGAGGCGCGAGTTCGGCACGGCACGAAGGATTTGCGCCCACGTCCGCAGCACCGGATCGAGCACCTTGGAGAGCCTGTTGAAAGAGCCGAACGTGACATAGCCTCTCGACTGCGCCGGAAGCGGTCCGGGCTCGGGAAGCGGATCCGGCGTCCAAAAGCCCAGAAAGTTCGGCAGGTCGAAAACCGTCTCGGCGAGGAACGCCCGCTCCGCCTGCGGCACGAGGACGGGATCAGCCAGCAAGTAGTCGATCGTCTTGAGCCCGGTTCCTGTCGGCTCCCCCCACGCCGTCACCTGGATTGGCGCGGGCTTACGGGCGAACAACGGCAGACGATGCCCCCGCATGTGACCTACGAGATCGACCAGAAGGTCGATGCCGTCGGCACGCACGAGATCGGAGAGTTGATCGTCCGACAATTTCGCCGTGTGGCGCCACGTCATGGAGCTCGCACGCAGCCGCTCGGTCACGTCATCTCCGTTCTGCGTGTCCGAATAACACACGATATCGAACTGTTCCCGATTGTGGCAGACGATCACGCCGCCAAACGAATATGTCGCGGCCTGCCCGCAAAAATACGGGCTGACATAGCCGATGCGCAGGCGGCGTTCGGCGTCGACCACGTTGCTGTGCGAACGCGCTGTAGCGGAGAGCGGTTCGTAGTGCCGCGCCCAGCGCGTCCGTTCGGCCTGCTGATCCGCGGTTGTCGAATTCGGCGTCGAAGTTGAGCGTGAAGATCAGTCTCGTGCGGATTGTATGATCATCGGGCGCAATCGTGAGCGCCCGCCGGAAATCCGCAATCGCGTCCTCGGGCCGGCGCAGATGGAAGTACGCGTCGGCGCGGCTCGTATAGGCATCAGCAGCTTGACCCGGATTAATCGCCAATGCGCGATTGAAGCTCTCGACCGCGTCGTGCGGCCGGCCGAGATCAAGCAGCGCGTTGCCCAAATTGTAGTGGGCGCTCGCGTAGTTCGGGTCGAGCGTCAGCGCGCGGTTGTAATCGGTAAGCGCCTCCTCATAGCGCCCAAGCTCCTTGAAAGTGCTGGCGCGATTGGTCAACGCACGTACGTCATTCGGATTGTACGCAAGCAGACGGGCATATCGCACCAAGGCGTCGTCATTCCGGCCGAGCTTGGTCAGCGCGTTGGCGGCATTGTTCAACGCATCGAGATGTTGAGGTGCCAGCGTTATGACTTGCTCATAACACCGAAGCGCTTCGGCATAGTCTCCGAGACCGGCGAGGACGTTGCCGAGATTGAAGAGTGCCGCGACGTGATTGGGCTCGAGCGACAGCGTCTTGCGATAGCTCGCAGCGGCCTCGTCCGGCCGCGACAGCGCCGCCAGGACTACGCCACGATTGTAATGCGCCGCAGTGTCGGCCGGCCGGATGGCTAGCAACGCGTCGAGCTTTGCGAGGGCCTCGGTTGGCCGGCCGAGCGACAGCAACGCGCCGGCAATAATCGACAGGTCATCCGCAGAATGCGGATCAATCGAAAGGGCGCGCTCGAGCAAAGGCAGCGCCTCGGCGGGCCGGTTTTGCTGCATGCGCAGCAGACCGAGGAAATGCAGCGCTTCGAACTGCTCCGGATGCTGCGCCAGAACGGATCGATACAATTCTTCCGCCGCGGCGAGCTTGCCTTGACGATGGAACTCGACGGCGTCCCGGACGGCTTGCGCCTGTTGGGCCTCATTCAGCATCGGTCGCGGCACTGTGCGTACCGCGCCGGATGATGCCCGACCGGCGGCATTGCGTGCATGCTGCTATTCGGCAGCGACCAGAGCGGCCGGTGCAGGTGCGGCGTGCGCTACTTCACCGCTCGCGAGTGCGGCCAGGATGCGTTCGACAAGCGCCCGCGCTGAATCGGCGCTGAGTTCGACGGCAACGCGGTCGTGGCCACCCTCGCCCTCGTTGGTAAAATCGATGGCGAGCACATGATCGAGAGTCGAGTGGTAAGGGTGGTCAAAATAGACGTTCGCCGTATCGATGCGCATCCAGCCTTTGCGGCCTTTGGCGCTGCCGACCAGAGCCGCTTTTTCGACGATGTAGGAGCACATGGCGATCTCCTGGTGTTTTCACGCGCCTATTCGGCAGCGATGCTGGAGGCGGAAGTCGCCAAATGGCGATTGAGGAAGGCAAATACCTTCCGCCAGCCATCCATGGCCTGGTCCGGCCGATAAGCGTCGCGCGTGTTGTTGAAGAATGCGTGCCCGGCGCCATCGTAGCGGTGGAATTCGTAATTCTTGCCAAGGCGCTTGAGCACCGCCTCGGTGCGATTGACCTGATCGGCGGTGGGATTGTGGTCGTCGTTGCCGAAGATACCAAGCAGTGGGCAGTTCAGCTTCTCGGTCAGATCGATCGGCGCAACCGGACGCTTGCTGGTGAGATCTTTCGGATCGTCGACGATGACATTGCCACCCCAGCAGTCGACTGCAGCGTCGACACCGGGGAGTGTGCAGGCGGCGAGATAGGTATGACGACCGCCTGAACAGAAACCGATGATGCCGACCTTGCCGGAGCAGTTCGGTTGCTCGCGCAAATAAGCCATTGCGCCCGCCACGTCACCCACGACGAATTCGTCGGCCACCCCGCCCGCGGCTCGCACGCGCGCGCCGATATCGTCGGGGCTTCCCGGGCCCTCGCGGAAATAAAGATGCGGAGCGATTGCGAGAAGCCCGTGATGCGCAAACTTGCGCGCGACCTCGATGATCCATTCGTCCCAGCCCGGCAGATGGTGAATGATCACGATTCCCGGAAATTTGCCCGCCCGCGAGGGCCGCGCGTAATAGGCTTCACCCTTGTCGCCGTTATGGGCGCGGAACGCTACCATTTCCGCCTGCAGGCCTTGGTAATAGCTCATGTTGCACTCCGTCGTTTTCTAGCGACCACAAAATGAGGACATTTATAACATGACGGTCCGGACGGCGGCAGCCAAGTCCGCCTAATTCGGACATGGATAGAGAATCGCCTTGTAGTTCCCGTCGCGATCGACGAATTCGACCGTCTTGTCAGGTCGCGGCGTGAACAAAAGATCACCGATGAGCGGCCCCCCGGCCAGCTTGCATTCGACATGCGCCGAAATGGTTTTGCCGTCGTTCTTCTTGTCCAGAAAGGTGCAGACGCCGACGTTAGAGACAATCTCATTGGGCGATATCTTCACGCGAATGGCGACGGGATCGCTGCCGTCGCCCTTACATTTGGCGTTCTGCGTATAGTTTCCGGTGAGCGGAAAATCGTCTTCCGCAAGGGCGACACCCGTCACCGCGGCAGTGGCCAATACGAGCGTGATGCATCCGGCGACGGACTTGATCATTGTGAACACGAATCCCTCTAAGTGTCGTTCCGAGACGAATGCCGGGAAGCAATGGCCGTGCCCAGACCGGCCAGCAGAATCTAGCCAATGTTGCGCGGCCGGCCAATCGCTATTGCGGGCGAAAATCGGAACTCTTGTCGCGGGTCAGTGCTTGCGGAATCCGTCGCTGATGACGCGCACGCGAGCGGCGGACCACTGTTTGGGTTCATCTTCCGCACTGCGGCTGAAGGCAACCTGACAATCGACAAACCCCTTGTCGGTGAACCGTCCGTCGCGGTTGTCGAACATAAGCTCACGACAGGCATTGCCCTGATCGGGCATATACAGGATCGAGCCGGTATAGACGTCGCTCCTGCTCGCCGCGGAGGCGGCATTTGCCGCCTGCCGCTTCGCCGTAATGACTTGCTGAGTTGTCAGAAAGCCAAGCCCCAGCAACGCTGCCATCGCGACGATCACGATGAATGGGCGCGCGATGTCGCGGGAGCGTCGGCGGGTCTTCGATGGACGTGCGAAACTCATATGACGACGGCCATCCCAGAAGCCCGCCTTTGGGCACGTCCATAATACACTACCGGCACTTTGCCCGGGCAACCGTTTGCCGAAATAGCTTAGGAATCGCTAATGGCGCGGCCGTTCCTCATTCGGACGTGAAAAAGGCGGCGCCCTGGATCAGGCGCCGCCTTTGACCAACGCGGTAAGATTTCTGTTCAGTGCGCGGTGAGGCCTGAAGAATCCTCCTCGACCACAGGCTCCGGAACGTCGACCGGCTTGGCCGTTGCCTCTTCCCACACGATCGCCTCAGGCATCCGCACCAGCGCACGCGCCAGCGCCTCGTCCATGCGCGAGACCGGGATGATGTCGAGTCCGCTCTTGATACTGTCGTTGATTTCGACCAGATCCTTGGCGTTCTCTTCCGGAATCAGCACGGTCTTGATGCCGCCGCGGTGCGCGGCAAGCAGCTTCTCTTTCAAGCCGCCGATCGGCAGTACGCGGCCGCGCAAGGTGATCTCGCCGGTCATCGCCACGTCGCGGTGCACCGGGATACCGGTCATGACCGACACGATCGCGGTAACCATGGCGACGCCCGCCGACGGACCGTCCTTCGGCGTCGCACCCTCGGGCACATGCACGTGGATGTCACGCTTGTCGAAGGCCGGCGGCTCGATGCCGAACGCGACCGCCCGCATGCGCACGTACGACGCGGCGGCCGAGATCGATTCCTTCATCACATCACGCAGGTTCCCGGTGACGGTCATCTTGCCCTTGCCGGGCATCATGGCCGCCTCGATGGTCAGAAGCTCGCCGCCGACATCGGTCCAGGCAAGACCCGTGACCACGCCGACTTGATCCTCGTCCTCGACCTCGCCAAAGCGGAACTTCGGCACGCCGAGGTAATCGGCAAGGTTTTTTTCCGTGACCTGAACCGACTGCTTCTTCGAGATCGTCAGCTCCTTCACCGCTTTGCGGATCAGAGTTGAGAGCTCGCGCTCGAGATTGCGAACGCCCGCTTCCCGCGTGTAGCGGCGAATGAGTAGAAGCAACGCATCGTCTTCGATCGACCACTCTTTCGGTTCGAGGCCGTGCTTGACGATCGCATGCGGGATCAAATGCTTGCGCGCGATCTCTATCTTCTCGTCCTCGGTATAACCGGCGATCCGAATGATCTCCATGCGGTCCATCAAGGGCGGCGGAATATTCAGCGTATTCGCCGTGGTGATGAACATCACGTTAGAGAGATCGTAGTCGACTTCCAGATAGTGGTCGTTGAAGGCGTGGTTCTGCTCGGGGTCCAGCACCTCGAGCAGCGCCGACGACGGATCGCCGCGGAAGTCGGCACCCATCTTGTCGACCTCGTCGAGCAAGAACAACGGATTCGACGTTTTCGCCTTGCGCATCGACTGGATGATCTTGCCCGGCATGGAGCCGATATAGGTCCGCCGATGTCCGCGAATTTCCGCTTCGTCGCGCACGCCACCGAGCGAGACGCGCACGAACTCGCGTCCCGTCGCCTTGGCGATCGACTTGCCGAGCGAGGTTTTGCCCACGCCGGGAGGACCGACCAGGCACAAGATCGGTCCAGTCAGCTTGTTGGCGCGCTGCTGTACCGCAAGGTATTCGACGATGCGTTCCTTGACCTTCTCGAGGCCGAAGTGATCGGCGTCGAGAATCTGCTCGGCCAGCGTAAGATCCTTCTTGATCTTCGACTTCTTGTTCCACGGGATCGAGAGCAGCCAGTCGAGATAGTTGCGCACGACGGTGGCTTCCGCCGACATCGGCGACATCTGCCGCAGCTTCTTGATCTCGTGTTGCGCTTTCTCGCGCGCCTCTTTCGAGAGCTTGGTGCGCTTGATCTTTTCCTCGAGCTCGGCGACCTCGTCCTTGCCGTCCTCGTCGCCGAGTTCCTTCTGGATCGCCTTCATCTGTTCATTGAGGTAGTACTCGCGCTGCGTCTTCTCCATCTGGCGCTTGACGCGAGTGCGGATGCGCTTCTCGACCTGCAGCACCGAGATTTCGCTCTCCATCAGCCCGAGCACCTTCTCCAGGCGCTCGGTCACGACGGGAGTCTCCAGAATGACCTGCTTGTCGGGAATCTTGACCGCAAGATGCGAAGCAACGGTGTCGGCGAGCTTGGCATAGTCCTCGATCTGTTGGACCACGCCGACGACTTCCGGCGACACCTTCTTGTTGAGCTTCACATAGCCTTCGAATTCATTGACGACCGACCGCGCCAGCGCCTCCGCCTCGACCTGGTCGCCAGGCGAATCCGCAATCACGGTGGCATCGGCTTCGTAGTATTCTTCGCGATCGGTGTACTGCTTCACCTGGGCGCGCGCGGCACCCTCGACCAGCACCTTGACGGTGCCGTCGGGAAGCTTGAGGAGTTGAAGCACGCTTGCGAGCGTGCCGATGCTGTAGATGGAGTCCGTCGCCGGATCATCATCCGAAGCATTCTTCTGCGTCGCCAGCAGAATAAACGTCTCCGAGCGCATCACCTCTTCGAGCGCCTTGATCGACTTCTCGCGCCCGACAAAAAGCGGAACGATCATGTGCGGGAAGACAACGATGTCCCGCAATGGCAACACCGGGTAGGCCCGGCTTTCGCCGGTCATCAAGGGTGGCTTCGGTTTGGCGGCACTGGTCATGGCCCCATTTCCTTATTGTTGTGCACTTCCATCGAGACCCGCAGCATGCGCTGTCTCAACGGACTGCCGATGGGCCGGGAGGGGAAGAACGGACGCTTGTCTGTCCGCACCCAAAGGGTGGGTACGAAACCCTGCCCGGAATAACTCCACGCGATCCTTCGTACGCTCTTTTCGTTCGCACACTATACGTGGCGTCGCCGCCCGAGCGTGTCAAGAAAGGCCGAATTTGACAGCAAAATACCGCCTCGCGAAACCGAATCGAGGTGCAGCGCACCGAATCGGAGGTGTCGGGCGGAGCCGCCGCCACTCAGGCACTCGCTCCGCCGGCATCGCCGGCGCGATCCGACCGGTCAGCGTAGATGTAGAGCGGCCTGGCGTCGCCTTCGACGACCTCTCTCGAGATCACGATCTCCTCAACGCCCTCGAGGCTCGGCAGGTCGAACATCGTATCAAGCAGAATGCTCTCCATGATCGAGCGCAATCCGCGCGCGCCGGTCTTGCGGTCGATCGCCTTGCGGGCGATCGCGGAGAGCGCTTCGTCGGCGAGGGTCGAGATCCACCGTCTCCATCTCGAACATGCGCTGGTATTGTTTCACCAGCGCATTTTTCGGCTCGGTGAGGATTCGCTTGAGCGAAGGCTCGTCGAGGTCCTCCAGCGTCGCGACGACGGGAAGCCGGCCGACGAACTCGGGGATGAGGCCGTACTTCAGCAAGTCCTCGGGCTCGACCTCGCGGAATATCTCGCCCTGCTTTCGATCCTCCGGCGCCGCCACCCTGGCGCCGAAACCGATTGAGGTGGAACGGCCGCGCGCAGAGATAATCTTTTCGAGGCCCGCGAACGCGCCACCGCAGACAAACAGGATGTTCGTGGTGTCGACCTGGAGGAATTCCTGCTGCGGATGCTTCCGGCCACCCTGCGGGGGCACGCTTGCAATGGTCCCCTCCATGATCTTCAGCAGGGCCTGCTGCACGCCCTCGCCAGATACATCGCGGGTGATCGAAGGATTGTCGGACTTGCGTGAAATCTTGTCGATTTCGTCGATATAGACGATGCCGCGCTGCGCGCGTTCGACATTGTAGTCGGCCGACTGCAACAGCTTCAGAATAATGTTCTCGACGTCCTCTCCAACGTAACCGGCTTCCGTCAGCGTGGTCGCATCGGCCATTGTGAAAGGCACGTCGAGGATGCGGGCAAGTGTCTGCGCCAACAGCGTTTTGCCGGAACCGGTCGGGCCAATCAGCAAAATGTTCGACTTCGCCAGTTCGACGTCGTTGTGCTTGCTCTGGTGATTGAGCCGCTTGTAGTGATTGTGGACGGCAACCGAGAGTACCTTTTTGGCGTGATCCTGGCCAATCACGTAATCGTCCAAGACCTTGCGAATCTCTCGCGGCGTCGGAATCCCGTCGCGGGACTTCACCAGTGAGGATTTGTTCTCCTCGCGGATGATGTCCATGCACAGTTCGACGCACTCGTCACAAATGAATACGGTCGGCCCGGCAATGAGCTTGCGCACCTCATGCTGGCTCTTGCCGCAGAACGAGCAATAGAGCGTGTTCTTGGAGTCGCCGCCGCCAACCTTGCTCATTCCATTCTCCGTCTTCGCCGCGAGGGCGGAACCTCACACCCTACAGGCCACTGCGCTAAAAATTGGTAGCACCGTTCGCGGACTCCGCCCGATTAAGACACCACAGTGACAGCACTTGGCGATGCAGTACAAGCGGCCATGCTAACGGCGTGCCAACCAAGAATCCATTAACGATAACGCGACTTTGGGCCACTGTGTTTTCCGGATCACACCGCCGTGAGGGCCCTTGGCCCGCTATAGGGTGTTTTTGGGGCGCCGAATCGGTCCATTTGATGGCACTATGGGCCCCAGAGGGGGTGGCCTACGCCTTCAGCGGAACCGGCTCTGACTTGAGCGACGGCTCGTCGGGGCGCTTTTCGATGACCTTGTCGATCAGACCGAAATCCTTGGCCATCTCGGCGGTCAGGAACATGTCGCGTTCCAGGGCATCCTCGATCTTCTTCAGCGGCTGACCGGTGTGCTTGACATAAATCTCGTTCAGGCGACGCTTGAGGTTCAGGATTTCCTGGGCATGCAACATGATGTCGGTCGCTTGGCCCTGGAACCCGCCGGACGGCTGATGGACCATGATCCGCGCATTGGGTAGCGCGAACCGCAAATCCTTGGCTCCCGCGGCGAGCAGCAGCGAACCCATGGATGCCGCCTGTCCTGTGCACAGGGTCGAAACAGCCGGCCGGATGAACTGCATCGTGTCGTAAATCGCCATGCCGGAGGTCACGACGCCACCGGGCGAGTTGATGTACATCGACACTTCTTTCTTGGGGTTCTCCGCTTCGAGGAACAGAAGCTGGGCCACGACCAGTGACGCCATGCCATCCTCGATCGGCCCGGTAATGAAGATGATCCGCTCCTTTAGCAGCCGTGAGTAGATGTCGTAGGCCCGCTCCCCGCGGTTGGTCTGCTCGACCACCATGGGGACAAGATAGTTCATGTATGTTTCCGATCGGATCGCGCATTGGATCACCTATCAGGAGGACTCAAAATGCTCGAATTTAACCTGCCCGCTCAATGTGACTGAGTCGAGCCAGCCTTGTCGAAGCCGAGATTCTTTTCCAAGCTATGCTGGCGGCCTAGCACCGCCACACATTCGGATATGCAGTTATCGCAGATATGTGCGGAAGCTCCCGCCACAAGATGTGCAACCTGGCTCTCATCGCGGCATTAGAGCAAACGGCGCAACTTCGAAACCCTACCCAGGAACGCACCTTGGCTACAACGAACTCGCACCTTTCCTCAATCTGCGTCTTCCTTGAACAGCTCTTCCCGCGAAACCTTCTTCTCGGTTACGTCGGCAAGCTCCAGCAGAAAGTCGACGACCTTCTCCTCGAACAACGGTGCGCGTAGCGACGCGAGCGCATTTGGGTTGTTTCGGTAATACTCCCAGACCTGCTGCTCCTGGCCGGGCAGCTGCCGGGCGCGCTCTACAACGGCGGCCGTCAACTGGTCGTCCGTCACCTTGATATTGTTCTTCTCGCCGATTTCCGCAATGACGAGGCCAAGCCGCACGCGCCGTTCGGATATGGCGCGATATTCGGCGCGAGCCTTCTCCTCGGTCGTTCCCTCATCGGCAAAACTGCGGTTCTGCTCCTTGAGGTCGCTTTCGACGGTCGTCCACACGTTATTGAATTCCTGCTCAACCAGACTCGGCGGCGGCTCGAATTTATGGCGTTCGTCGAGTTGATCAAGAAGAGCGCGCTTGATCTTCTGGCGTGAGACTGCCGTGTATTCCCGCTGGATACGGTCGCGAACCGCGTCGCGCAGCTTGGCAAGGGACTCCAATCCGAGCGTCTTGGCAAATTCGTCGTCGACAGTTACCAAGCCGGGCGCTTCCACCGTCTTTGCCGTCACGGCGAAGGTGGCGTCTTTGCCGGCCACGCTGGCTGCCGGATAATTGTCCGGAAATTTAATGTCGAACGTGCGGCTCTCATCCGCCTTGATGCCGTTCAGATGATCCTCGAAGCCTGGGATGAATTGTCCCGAGCCGAGCACCAGCGGCACATCGTCCCCCGAACCGCCCTCGAACGGCTTTCCTTCCATCGTGCCCTGGAAGGATAGCGTCACCCGATCGCCCTTTTCCGCGCCTTCAGACTTGGCGTTGAAAGGCCGGTTCTGCTCGGCGATTTTCTGCACCGCTTCATCGATCTCGGCATCGCTTACGTCGGCGGTAAGCCGTTCCAGCTTGATGGTCTTGAAATCCGCTAGTGTGATGGGCGGAACGATCTCGATCTCAACGGTGTAATCGAGGTCGGATTTGCCGGCGATCACGCCTTCGACAGCGCCCTCTTCGGTCGGCAGTACAACCTTTGGCTCAGTAGCAAGCTTAAAGCCGTGATCGGTGACAATCTTGGTGTTGGCCTCCCGCACCGCCGCCTCGATAACTTCCGCCATCGTAGACTTGCCGTAGAGCCGCTTGAGGTGGGCGACCGGCACTTTTCCTGGCCGGAATCCCCGCAACTGCACGCGGCCTTTGAGTTCGTCGAGCCGTTCATTGACTCGCGCCTCCAAATCGGTGGCGGGAACGACGACTCGATACTCGCGCTTGAGCCCGGCGGCGGCAGTTTCAGTGACTTGCATTGGCATTTCTCATAACGGCCCGAGGTATGGCCCAAGATCGGGCGCAATCCCGGCCAAAGTTTTGGAAAATCCGCCCAGCTGGTGCGGGCGGAGGGGCTCGAACCCCCACGACTTTCGTCACGGGAACCTAAATCCCGCGCGTCTACCAATTCCGCCACGCCCGCGACACGCAGGGCGGCCCGGTGGCGCGGCTTATATCATGTAGGGGGCAAAGACCACTACAAAAATAGGCCGCGGCGCCTCGTCTGGCCACCGACAAGCGAGGCCATCCGACGCGTTCGACGATGACTTGCAACCGCGAACACATCTCATCACGCTTCGGTATCGAAACACCCCGAGGCACACGATTCGTGGGCTCCCCCTCCTCGCTTGTGCGCCGGCACATTCTTTCCGGTCTTCTCGCAATCACCTACACGACGCTCGCGAGCCGGCGCGGCAAGGGCGCGACCGACGCGAGTAACGCGCGCCTTCTGCATGCACGCCCAAACGCATCGCCGGCAACCGCCGCCGCGGCGCCTTTGCTGTGGGGCTACGAGGGTGTGGTGCCCGGTCCAACATTAGAAGTCGGGCGCGGCGAGGAGGTCTGGGTTCGCGTTATCAACGAACTGCCCGAGGCGACTGCTTTGCACTGGCACGGCGTACGGCTTGCCAACGCCATGGACGGCGCCCCGCCCCTGACCCAGCAGCCGATCCTACCCGGTCAAAGTTTTGATTATCGTTTCATCGCGCCTGATGCCGGCACGTATTGGTACCACCCTCCCAGACCGACGCGGCGCGGCCTCTATGGGATGCTGGTCGTGCATGAGACTGAGCCGGTCGCTGTCGATCGCGATGCCGCCCTTATCTTCGACGATTGGCGCGGCGACGACAGTGCGGCATCCGCGTTCACCGTCAACGGCGCCCCGTCCCTCGATATCCGCGCGCGCCAGAACGAGCGACTGCGGCTGCGGCTCCTCAACGCATCGGACGAAGCGATTTTCGCGGTGCGCGTCGATCGGCTTCGCCTGCGCGTGATGGCGATCGACGGCCAGCCGGCCCAGCCATTCATCGCACGCCAAGGTCGGATCCTGCTCGGTCCCGGCAATCGCGCCGACGTGTTTATCGACTGTACGACTGACACCAGGCCAAGCCGCGACAATCTCGGTGCAAGGCACAGACCCCGAAATACCGGTCGCCCGAATTATCTGCGATACCACCGAGCCCGTCCGCCCGGTGCCGCAGGAGGGTCAGCCAGCGCTGCCGACAAACGGCCTGCCGGAGCGGATGAAGCTTCGCGGGGCGGTGCGTTTCGACGGCGCAATCGACCGTCCCACCGCACACGCGGGTCGGCCGCTTTTCACCGCGAAACGCGGGCGGACGGTTGTGCTCGGCATCTCAAACCCCACGGCAGAAAGCCGGTCCATCCACCTTCACGGACATAGTTTTCGGGTCCTTGATGCGCTCGATGACGGCTGGACGCCGTACTGGCTCGATACGATCCCGATCGCGCCGCACGCGACCGTGCACCTGGCCTTCGTGGCCGACAATCCAGGGAAGTGGCTTATTGAAGGTCTCGACCGACGAAGCAAAGCTGAAGCGTGGTTCGAGGTCCGCTAACTGCGCCCGCGCGCGGCCAAACGCCGGTAAATCCGTGGCAGCATCTCCGGCAAATCTTCCGAGATCAGACCAGGACCGTACGCAGCTGCGGCTTCGCCGTGGAGCCAGACGGCGGCCGAGGCCGCCTCGAACGCCGGCATGCCTTGCGCCAGCAGGCCTAGCGCTATTCCGGTCAACACATCTCCGGCGCCTGCGGTCGCAAGGTAGGGTGGCGCATTTGCCGCGATCGACGCACGGCCATCCGAGGCCGCCACAACGGTGTCGGCACCTTTGAGGACCACGACCGCTCCGATGCGCTGCGCCGCAAACCGCGCTCTCTCGAGTTTCGAACCCGCTTTCGTTCGCTCCTCCAGCGCACCGAAATAGCGAGAGAATTCGCCTTCGTGTGGCGTCAGAATCGTGGCGGCGCTGCCGCGCGCCCGGATGGCAGTAGCAAGCCGCTCCGGCGTCACGGCAAAGCTTGTCATCGCGTCGGCATCCAGCACCACGCCGCGGTCGCCGGACAGGACCGCCAATACCAGCTCGCACGTCGCCTCGGACACGCCGACTCCAGGCCCAATTGCCAAAGCGTTCAGGCGATGATCTGCGAGAAATGCCGAGAGCTCTGCAGCGCCGTCGACCGGCCGAACCATGACGGCAAGATTCGAGGCCGCGTTGACCGCCAACGCCTCACGTGGACTCGCCAGCGTCACGAGCCCAGCCCCGGCCCGCAAGGCGCCACGCGCAGCAAGCCTCGCCGCTCCCGTCGACCAGGATGGACCAGACACCACGACCGCATGTCCGCGGCTATATTTGTGTCCCTCGGTTTGCGGCCACGGAAATTGCGCTCGCCACAGTGCCGGCACGTTCTCGAATGTCATAGGCCTGATTTGTGCCAGCACCGCCCCCGCAATACCGATGTGCGCGACGGAAACCGCACCGCAATGCAGACGGCCTGGGATCAGGAGATGTCCGGGCTTCTTACGAAAGAACGTCACCGACTGAACAGCATTTGCAGCAACGCCCATGACCCCGCCCGAGGTGCCGTTGACACCGCTCGGCAAGTCTACCGCAACGATCGGGGCGCGGTGCGCGTTCATGGCCTCGATCATGGTGCGGGCAAGACCTTCGACCGGCCGGTCAAGTCCGGCGCCGAACACGGCATCGATAATGACATCTGCTCTTTCGAGGCCGCTTGGACTCGCCGGCGCAATTGATCCGTTCCACTTTTTCATGGCGAGGGCGGCATCACCTCTTATTCGTGTAGGTTCTCCGACCAGCAACAGCTGCGTGCGATATCCGTATCCAGTGAGCAGCCGTGCGGAGACGAATCCATCGCCGCCATTGTTGCCCGGGCCTGCCACGACGGCGATCTGGCAGCCGGCAGGAAAGCGCGCCCGCACGGCATCGGCGACCGCCTGACCGGCATGCTCCATGAGATCGATCCCGGGGACGCCTCCGGAAATCGTCAGGCGGTCAGCCGCTGACATTTCGGCGTTGGTCAAAAGCTCAATCATGTCGCGTGCGGGCTAACGAAAGCGGCAGAAGGCTCATTCCACACGTGATCGGCGGTTTCTCCGAGGGCAAAATTGATGCAAAGATAGGCAGTCTGCATAATTTGTTATCCGAGACGCCGTTGAGGTGTTTGTAGTGGGCCCAATAATGGATCATATCACATTGATCCGATTTGTTTTTCCGTCCCAACGAAGCTTTTGGCACGGGACCTGCTAACCAACATCGCGGTTCTAACGGTGGTTTTGCCAGACCGTGGAGCCGGGAGACGAAACGCGATGAAGAAGATCGAGGCCATCATCAAACCATTCAAACTCGACGAGGTGAAGGAGGCGCTGCAGGAAGTTGGGCTGCAAGGAATTACGGTCACCGAAGCCAAAGGGTTTGGACGCCAAAAAGGGCATACCGAACTCTACCGCGGGGCCGAGTATGTGGTCGATTTTCTACCCAAAGTGAAAATCGAGATTGTGCTCGGTGACGACATGGTCGAAAAGGCAATCGAGGCGATCCGTCGCGCCGCCCAAACCGGGCGGATCGGCGACGGAAAAATCTTCGTCTCGAGTATCGAAGAAGCCATCCGGATCAGGACCGGGGAATCGGGAATTGACGCCATCTGAACCGATGGTCTGACTGCTTGCGCTCACCCGACGCCGGCAGGGCTCGACCAGCGCGATGAGGCAAATCACAGCACCACGAAAGGGTACGCATTCCATGACGACGCCAAAGAATGTCATGAAAATGATCAAGGATAGCGACGTTAAATACGTCGACTTCCGATTTACCGATCCACGCGGCAAGTGGCAGCACGTCACTTTTGATGTGAGCATGATCGAGGAAGAGACCTTCGCAGAAGGCCAGATGTTCGACGGCTCTTCGATCGCGGGATGGAAGGCGATCAACGAATCCGACATGTGCCTGATGCCGGATCCTTCCAGCGCATGCATCGATCCGTTCTTCGCCGAAACGACGATGTCGCTGATCTGCGATGTCCTCGAGCCGACGACCGGCGAGCCTTATAACCGCGACCCGCGCGGCATCGCCAAGAAAGCCGAAGGCATGGTCAAGTCCATGGGTGTCGGTGACACCGTGTTCTTCGGACCGGAGGCCGAGTTCTTCGTATTCGACGACGTCAAGTACAAGGCCGAACCCTACAACACCGGGTTCAAGCTTGACTCGGTTGAACTGCCATCGAATTCCGACATGGATTACGAAGGCGGCAATCTTGGCCACCGTGTGGGCACCAAGAAGGGCTACTTCCCGGTGCCGCCGCAGGATTCAGCGCAGGACATGCGTTCGGAAATGCTTGCCGCCATGGCGCGCATGGGCTGCGTGGTCGAGAAGCACCACCACGAGGTCGCTTCCGCGCAGCATGAGCTTGGCCTGAAGTTCTCGCCGCTCACCGTGATGGCCGACCGGCTGATCATCTACAAGTACTGCATCCAGCAAGTCGCGCAGGTCTACGGCAAGACGGCAACCTTCATGCCGAAGCCGGTCTACGGCGACAACGGCTCCGGCATGCACTGTCACCAGTCGATCTGGAAATCCGGCAAGCCGGTCTTCGCCGGCAACAAATACGCCGACCTGTCGGAAACCTGCTTGTCTTACATTGCCGGCATCATCAAACACGCCAAAGCGATCAACGCCTTCACGAACCCGACGACGAACTCGTACAAGCGGCTGGTGCCTGGTTTCGAAGCTCCGGTGCTGCTCGCCTACTCGGCGCGCAATCGTTCGGCGTCCTGCCGTATTCCCTACACGACGAACCCGAAGGCCAAGCGCGTCGAGGTACGCTTCCCTGATCCGCTCGCCAATCCGTACCTGGCATTTTCTGCGATGCTGATGGCCGGTCTCGACGGCATCAAGAACAAGTTGGATCCGGGCGAAGCCATCGACAAGGATCTCTACGATCTGCCGCCTAAGGAGCTGAAGAAGATCCCGACGGTGTGTGGATCGCTCAGGCAAGCGCTCGAGGAACTGAACAAAGACCGCGCCTTCCTCAAGGCCGGCGGCGTGTTCGACGACGACTTCATCGACAGCTATGTCGACCTGAAAATGAGCGAGGTCATCCGCTTCGAGCACACCCCGCATCCGGTCGAATTCGACATGTATTACTCGGCGTAAGGCGTGGCGTGAGTATCCTCCCAGCATTGCAGTTGCGATGCAAACTCAAAGGGCGCCGTTCGGCGCCCTCTTCTTTTGCGGACATGCAAACAGACATTGATCGGCAGGCGCCGGCTTAGAGCGTGGTCCGGAAAAGTGGAAACCGGTTTTCCGAGATCGTGCTCCGCCAATAATGTAGCGCGCAAATCGATTTAATCTGCAACGATTGCGTTCTAGGACGCACAAAGCTCCTTCCGGCGCGCACCCCGCAGACGCCCAACGACAGAACGCGAACGAACTGCCAACTGTCGCGAAGTCGCACTCGATGCTCGCGCGTCAGCGTCCGTGCTCGCGCCGACCGCCTCTTCGGCCACCTCGACCCTGTCTCGCCCGTTCGCCTTGGCGCGGTAGAGCGCGGCATCGGCTCGACTGATAAGCGTATCGATCTGGGCAAAGGGCGAACCACATGCCACGCCGGCGCTTACGGTCGCCGCAATCTGCGGGCCGCCGGGAGCGGCGCTTGCGACCGTAAACGCTTTCCGGACACGTTCGGCAGCGACATTGGCCTCCGTCAGAGTCCCGGATACCAGGGCGACAAATTCCTCTCCCCCCAGCCGGCCGATGATGTCGTTGGCGCGCATCGTCTTCCGCACGACGCTCGCGAACAAACCCAACATGGAATCACCTACATGGTGTCCGAACCGATCATTGACCGATTTAAAATGGTCGAGGTCGAACACCAGGATGCTCACCGGCTGCATGGTAGGCTTATTACTCTCCATCATCTCGCCGGCCGCTTCAAAAAAGCCGCGCCGATTGAGCAGATCAGTCAAAGGATCAGTCGCCGCCGCTCTCTTGTAGCGGCGCACCGTTCGATCCTTCGCCAAGACCAGGACGATGAAGGCCGCGCCAACAACGTAGAGCACGACTTCGATCGCAAATACCGCAACCCAGCCCGAACCAAAATTGTACAGACCACCATCCTCGCTCGAAAGACCCGCCAGACCGACTGGAAAAAGGAAAATCGTTCCATGCAGCATCGGAACAAACATGGCCGGCCAGCGCCGAAGCAGCGACTTGCGCCGCTCGCGCCGAAGCTCCGCGGCGATGAGGAACGTGTAGACGGCAACGATGACCGAGCTAACGAGCACGTGCGCTTCAGCCGATCCCGTGAACCGTGGCCACATCCCCACCGCAAGCCAAACCGCCGCGCCGAGGCACATTGAACCCCATAGCACGGGACGGCCGTGAAACAGCCGCGCTGCGCTCCAAATCATTCCGACAGCGATAAACAGCAGCACGCTGGCCGTGTTTGACGGCAATGGCGGCGACACCGTATCGCCGAGCCGCCAGATGACGCCGGAAACCCCGCCGACCAAATAAGCCAAACCCCACCATGCCAGAGCGGCGAAGCGGTCCTGCATCCATGCGAACAGCAGGAACAGACCAAGGAGCGTGGTCACGCACGTGGCGATGACGAACAGCGTTCCAACATCAAGCGACAACGCTGCGTCGGCGAAGCGTCCTAACATGGATGAGGCACTCCTTTTGTTATTTTCTGTTTCTTCTGGCGAAGATACCTAGCACCAAATTTTTCGCCGTGCTGAACGTTTGAGATTCAGGCTTTGCCAAGTGTGTGGCGTAAAAAGCGGGTTTTCATGAAAAAAGATTGGAAAATTGCAGTAGTGAAATAGGCGCGAAAATTTTGAAGCAATTTGCGGGAAACGATTTGCGGAAAAATGACCAGAATTCGCCCGTCAGGAGGCTGCTCGCCAACGCCGGCCGACGGAGTGCGCTGCGTTACCGCCACGTCCCGGCCCGATAATGGGCACGATAGACGGCGCGGCTGCCACAGCATTGCGCTCGTCCGTGAACTCCGTCTCGACACGATTGCGGCCGAGTGATTTGGCGCGGTAAAGCGCACGATCCACGGTCGCCAGCAATGTCATGATCTCGGCTTCCGAGTTACAGCCGAGAGTTACGCCGACGCTCACGCTCGGCGTCAATTCACTATTGCCGAAACGGGCGGCGGCGGCGGCGAAATTACGCCTGACCCGGTCTGCGACCGCGTAAGCCTCGTCGATGTCGCCGACCGGCAGGCAGGAGGCAAACTCCTCGCCGCCGATGCGCGCAAACAGCACGTCGGAGCCCAGCGTTGCCGTGGCGGTGGCGGCGAAAGTCTTCAGCACCGCATCGCCGACCGCATGGCCGCAACGATCATTGATTTGCTTGAAGCGGTCGAGATCGAACAGCAGCACGGCTAACGGCTCGCCGTCACTTTCCTGTTGCGTCAGCAGACTTGCCGCGCCATCCAGAAACGCACGGCGATTGGCGACCCCGCTCAACGGATCGATCAGCGAATTAATCTTATACCTGAGCTCGGTTCGCTCCTTCGTCATGTTGAGCTGCAAAAACGCCATGACGACCGTAAACAGCAGTGCACCGAAGGCGAGCAGCGCGAACGACAAGCCGCTCAGTAACGAATTGCTGGCGAAATCCGGCGCCAGCAGCGTCGCCGGGACGCGCGCGAATAGCGCTCCGGCGTAGGCAAGCAGGACGATGATCGAAGGCCAACGCGACATCAACGGCTCATCGCGTCCGCGCCAGAACTCCCAAGCCGTGAGCAACGCGAGCAGCGCCAGCATCGTCGAGACGGCGGCAACTCCGAGGGCCGCATCAGCAGCGATCAAAGGCAACCGGCAAAGGCACAGCCAGAGCGCTGGCGCAAGCAACAGGCCGAGCGGCATGATTTTGCGGTTATCGAAGATCCGGGCACCGCTCCAAGTCAGGCCATAGCCAAACAGGACCAGTGCGTTGCCAATGTCGATCGTGACGAAATCGGGCGCTTCTCCGCGCAGGCTCAACAGCCCGAGGCCGGCGGCATTGACGATGTGGGCGGCACCCCACCACATCGGAGCGCGGATGCTGCGGTTCTGCAGGCCGGCAAAAACCAGCAGAACCCCAAGCAACGCAGTAATGAACACGGTTACGACGCAGAGTGTTTGGACGTCGAGATGCATGGGCCTACCGCCGACACTGATAGCGTCACGCTAGTGTGGCGGTTCAGAAGTCCGCATCATTAATTCCGCTGGCTCATCATGCGGACTTCTGAACCAAAGTGGGCCGCTGGTGCTTGCGAACTTCGGAAACGGCACACTAGGCCGCAAGCGTTCTATAGACGTTACTCCGATTTACCACCGAGCCGATGGTCGCAAACACGATTGCCGAGGCGTAAACAGCCATTGCACGATTTGATGCATCGCGGTCAGACAAGGCAAGGCCGGAGGGCCGTCGCCCCCAAATGGCGACATTGCTGTGCTTGCCCTTCACTTGGCGACGGTTCGCTCCTAGATTCCGGTGAGGGACAGGAGTTTACCAATGGTTCAGACGGCCGAACTCGACGTCGCGCCCGATACAATCGAAGCAACGCTTAACTATATTGTAGACGATGGCACCAAGATTTTCACCGTTACGGCGGGTCCAGGCGGGCAGGACGTGCGCAGCGGCGGCACCCCGGACCCGCATCGCGTAGTCATGCATAACGGCCGGCCGGATGCGAAGGATTTTGTCCTCGACCGCAATGGCTTTCGCTTCGTGCAGCATGATACACAGGTCGCCGACTTCTACGACGAGAGCGAAGTCAAACGCGTCTACTATCCGGAGATGGAAGCGCTGATCAAGGCGGAGAGCGGCGCGAAGCGCGTCGTCGTGTTTGATCACACGTTACGCACGGCCGACGACGGATTGCGCGAGACCAAGAAAATTCGCGAGGTCGTGCGCCGCGTGCACAACGATTACACCGAATGGTCCGGACCAAAGCGCGTGCGCGACCTTCTCCTGGACGAAGCGGACGAATTGTTGAAGGGTCGCTTCGCCATCATCCAGGTCTGGCGGCCGATCAGGCATCCGGTGGAGACCGATCCGCTTGGAATTTGCGACGCGCGCACGCTCTCGCCGGACAATCTGGTAATCTCGGAGCGGCGCTATCCCAATCGCATCGGCCAGACTTACGCGATCACCTACAACCCCGCGCAGAAGTGGTTCTGGTTTCCGCGCATGCGACGCGAGGAAGCGCTTGTCTTTAAGGTTTACGATTCATTGACGGACGGCCGCGCGCGCTGGACCGCACACACCGCGTTCGACGATCCGGGTGCACCGCCCAACGCACGCCCGCGCGAAAGCATTGAAATCCGCACGCTGGCATTTTTCTAAGTGCCATTCCTACGCGGGCGGAATCCGGAAGGGCTTACTCCGGCGACGCCAGTCCCCGCTTTCGCGGGGACAAGTGGAGGGTCGGTGCGCGAGGGGAATTTATCGCTTCGAGAACTGGAAGCTGCGGCGGGCCTTGGCCTTGCCGTACTTCTTGCGCTCCACCACACGCGAATCGCGGGTAAGGAAGCCGCCGCGCTTGAGGGCGGGGCGCAGATCCGGCTCGTGGCGCATGAGTGCCTTTGACAGACCGTGACGCACGGCGCCTGCCTGGCCCGATAGTCCGCCGCCGGAAACCGTGCAGACCACGTCGTACTGACCCTGGCGGTTCGATGCGACGAGCGGTTGCTGGATCATCATGCGCAGCACCGGCCGGGCAAAATAGGTTTCCACCGGTCGGTCGTTGATGACGATCTTTCCGGCGCCCATTTTGATCCAGACCCGCGCTACGGCGTCCTTGCGCTTGCCGGTCGCATAGGCTCGGCCCTGTTTGTCGAGCTTCTGCACATAGACGGGAGTTTGCGGCGCTGCCGCCGGCTTGAGCGTCGACAGTTCCTCGAGCGTTTGGATCGTCTCGGCCATCACGCGCTCCTCTTGTTCTTGCGATTCATCGCGCCGATGTCGATCTTTTCCGGCTGCTGGGCCGCATGCGGATGCTCGGCATGCGGATAGACTTCAGATTGCCGAGTTGACGGCGGCCGAGCGGCCCATGCGGGAGCATGCGCTCCACGGCCTTCTCGACGATTCGTTCGGGGAAACGGCCGGCGAGGATCGACTTGGCGCTCCTCTCCTTGATGCCGCCGATATAACCCGTGTGCTTGTAATAAACCTTCTGCTCGACCTTGCGCCCAGTCAGTACGACCTTCGCCGCATTGATGACGATAACGTTGTCGCCGCAATCGACGTGCGGGGTGAACGAAGGCTTGTGTTTGCCGCGCAGCCGAATCGCCACAAGTGAAGCGAGCCGGCCGACGACAAGCCCTTCGGCGTCGATCATGACCCACTTCTTGTCGACCTCAGCGGGCTTGGCCGAAAAAGTTTTCATAGCACTATCCACGGTGATCGGGCGTCCTATCGCAGAACGCCGCGCGCAGGCTTCTAGCCCCGGCGTGCGCGCGCGTCAATGTTTTCCGAGCATATTCGAGATATTTCTCAAGAGCTTGGAATAATGGTATTATATTACCTAAGACGCGCCGGGTGGTATTGAATATGTCGAGGTTACGTGCGCGACGAGGTCGTCCTCGCCTTCCGAGTGAATGCTGATTTCGCCCACGGCGAGCCGCTTTCCGAGTTTCAAGAGCCGTGCCTCGGCGAGAAGGTCCGCCGATTTCGGCTTGCTGAGGAAGTTGATCGTCAGATTGGTGGTGACGGCGAGCGGTACCCAGCCAATGGCGCTCAGAACCGCGAAATACATGGCATAGTCGGCCAGGGCCATCATGGTTGGACCGCCGATCGTGTTGCCCGGACGAAGCAATTTCGGATCGTAGCGCTGACGCACCCGGCAGCCGCCGAGCCAAAGGTCGTCGATGACGACGCCGCTCGAAGCGTGGAACATTCCGGGGAATTCGACCCGCAGAAGATTCTCAAGTTCGTTTCGCGTAAGCTTGGGCGGCGCCAATTGCTGTCCCTTACAGTGGGGTCCGTCCGCGATCTCCGTGCCGAAATCCGCCATCGCGCTGCTCCCATGCGACCGCCGATCGGATACAATGAGCCAAAGCGATCGCCAAATCTGCTATATAATTCCGGAAAAAACCAATGAACGCCCACACTGCCGCCGTCGCCGACGCGCCGTCCTCGCCCATCCTGCTGCGTGAGGACTTGGCGAAGGACTTAGCAGGCATCGCCATCCTTAGGCTGAACCGGCCGCAGGCTCGCAATAGCCTTTCCGAGGCAATGTTGGCGGCACTCGGCGACGCACTGACCGCCATCGCGGATGACAAAACCGTGCGCGCGGTCGTTTTGGCAGCAAATGGTCCGGCATTTTGCGCCGGTCATGACCTCAAGGAACTCAATCAGCACCGCGCGCATGCCGATCGCGGACGCGCCTACTTCAAACACATCATGGGGATGTGCAGCACCATGATGCAGCAGATTGTCAATCTGCCGCAGCCAGTGATCGCCGCCGTGCAGGGAACGGCAACCGCCGCAGGATGCCAATTGGTGGCAAGCTGCGATCTCGCCGTGGCCTCGCGCGCCGCGAAGTTTGCGACGCCCGGCGTCAATATCGGCTTGTTCTGTTCGACGCCTATGGTTGCGCTGTCGCGCAATGTGACTCGCAAGCGGGCCATGGAAATGCTGCTCACCGGCGAGATGATTTCAGCGGGAGACGCGGCAGACTTTGGCCTTCTCAACCGCGTCGTCGCGCCAGGCAACGAGCGCCAAGAGGCAATCGACTTTGCGCAAAAGATCACCGCCAAATCGGCGTTGACGCTGAAGATCGGCAAGCAAGCGTTCTATCGCCAGATCGAGATGCCGCTTGCCGAGGCCTACGCATACGCATCCGAAGTGATGGTCGAGAACATGCTGGCGCGCGACGCCGAGGAAGGCATCAGCGCCTTCATCGAGAAGCGCGCGCCGAAATGGGAAGACCGCTAACTGGGCGCCCTGCCCTTTCGTTGGCGGCAAGACGTGACTATGTTCCCGCCGCGCACTTTGCGCCCACCATGAGCGAACCTCGGCGCCCCGATGAATCACGATTCTTACCCTGACAGCTACATCCGCGGCATCCTCAATACGGTGAAGTCGATCGCCATGGTCGGTGCCTCGGAGAAGCAAAACCGGCCGAGTTATTTCGCTTTCAAATATCTGCTTGAGCGCGGTTACAACATGATCCCGATCAACCCTGGCCGCGCCGGCCAGGAACTGCTCGGACGCCGGATTTACGCGCGGCTTGCCGATGTGCCCGAGCCAATCGACATGGTCGACATTTTCCGCGCGTCGCAGTACGCGCTGCCGATCGTGCAGGAGGCGTTGACACTCAATCCGCGACCGCAAGTGATCTGGATGCAGCTCGGCGTACGCAACGACGAGGCGGCAGCACTGGCGGAAGCGAGCGGCCTGAAAGTCGTGATGAATTGTTGCCCGAAAATCGAGTATGGCCGGCTCTCGTCGGAAATCTCCTGGATGGGGGTCAACACCAGAACCATCTCCTCCAAAAGGGCGACGATCGGCGGCATTCAACGCATGTCGCTGAATCGGACGACGGCACAAGGCGGAACGACCGCCGCGACTGACCGCGCCCAGCGCGAGGAAAGCGGTCATTGATGCTGCGCCCATGATATCGGCCCAGCCCAAGTGGGTCTGCGCGCCGCGAAGGCAAAATCGGGTGCAACGAGGTCTCTGTTGAAACCTTCTTGAGGATTAGCGCGTCTAATGCGGGGAGCTGCTAAGCTTCTTCGGCGCGCAAGCGCCGAAAATCCGGAGGGGCCATGAAAATCCGCACCGCACTCGCGCTTTCGTTATTTTGCACTGCACTCGCACCCGTCGCTGCATCGGCTGACGCACAGCAGGATCAGGACGCCTGCATGGTCGACGCCCAAACGGTCTGCGGGCAATTCATTCCGGACCGGGAGCGTGTCGCGCAGTGCCTCATGAGCAATCGAAACCGCATTTCGCCCGCGTGCCGCGTTGCGCTAAAGCGCTTCAAATAGCATTGAGACGGGCTCTCGCGCGCTGTAGCGGGAGATGAAATTTTCCCAGCCGCCGCGCCTGCCAGCGCGGCGGTTGCCTATTGGCGCAAAGCCTGGACCTCGCCTTGACGGAACCGGCCCGTCCTATAAACCGGGAAGCCGCTCCGCGATCACCAAGGATGAGCCCAAAAGGAACGGCATATGAGCGAACGCACACCGGGCTTCTCGACTCTCGCCATTCATGCCGGCGCGCACCCCGATCCGACGACCGGTGCGCGCGCTACGCCGATCTATCAGACCACATCATTTGTATTCGAAAACGTCGATCACGCCGCTTCGCTGTTCGGTCTGCAGACATTCGGCAACATCTATACGCGCATCGGCAATCCAACCAATGCCGTCCTCGAGGAGCGCGTCGCCGCGCTCGAAGGTGGCACGGCGGGGCTAGCGGTTGCCTCCGGACACGCGGCGCAGGTTTTGGTTTTTCATTGCTTGCTGCAGCCCGGCGATGAGTTTGTAGCCTCCAAAAAGCTGTATGGCGGCTCGATCAATCAGTTCAATCACGCCTTCAAGAACTTCGGCTGGAATGTGGTGTGGGCAGATCCAGACGACATCACGTCGTTCGAGCGCGCCATCAGCCCGAAGACCAAGGCGATTTTTACCGAATCGATCGCGAATCCGGGCGGCGTTATCACCGACATCGACGCCGTGGCGCAGATCGCCCGCCGTGCGGGCGTACCGTACATCGTGGATAACACACTCGCCACGCCGTACCTGTGCAACCCAATCGACCACGGCGCCGACGTCGTCGTTCATTCGCTGACCAAATTTCTCGGCGGCCATGGCAATTCGATAGGCGGCCTCATTGTCGACGGCGGCACCTTCAATTGGTCGCGTGAGCGGCGTTACCCGATGTTATGCGAGCCGCGGCCGGAATATCATGGCATCGTGTTGCACGAGACGTTCGGCAATTTCGCCTTTGCCATCGCCTGCCGGGTGCTGGCGCTACGCGACATCGGGCCGGCCTTGTCGCCCTTCAACGCGTTCCTGATCCTGACCGGTATCGAAACGCTGCCATTGCGAATGCAACGGCATTGCGAAAACACCCTGGCCGTCGCCGAATGGATTTCGTCGCATCCAAAAGTGGCGTGGGTGAGCTATCCGGGACTGCCAGGCGATCGCTATCACAACCTCGCCAAGAAATATTGTCCGAAAGGAGCAGGCGCGGTCTTCACCTTCGGGCTTAAGGGCGGCTACGACGCCGGCGTGAAGCTTGTCTCCGGGGTGAAACTATTTTCACACCTTGCCAATATCGGCGACACCCGCTCGCTGATTATTCACCCGGCTTCGACCACGCATCGCCAGCTGAGCGATGCTCAAAAAGTCCAAGCCGGCGCCGGTCCTGACGTGGTGCGGCTCTCGATCGGCATCGAGGACAAGGACGATATCATCGCCGACCTCGAGCAGGCGTTGGCCGAATAGCTGAAAGCTTACGCTTCGACGAACAAGGGAACGCTTCGCGGCATGCGGTAGGCGGTCAAGGCAGCATGGGTCGCCGCTACCGTCAGCACGACCATGGCCATCGCCTGATGCAGCATCGCGAGCGCAAGGGGCGCCTGATGCAGCAGTGTGACGACGCCCAGCACGGCCTGAATTGTGACGGCGATGAACAGCGTCAGTGCACCGACCAGGGCCGCACCGCGCCGGCCGCTCCACAGCACGTCCGCGACATGACACGCGGACAAGAGCCACAGCGCGTAAGCGACCATGCGATGATCGAACTGCACGGTCAGAGCGTTCTCGAAGAAATTCCGCCATGCCGGCATGCTGAAGAAAAGGTGCGAAGCATCGGGCACAAAGGCACCATCGATCAACGGCCAGGTGTTGTAGATCAATCCGGCTCGCAGGCCAGCGACCAAGGCACCGAGGTAGATCTGCACCAGCACGAGGATCAAAAGACCGATGGCACTCGCCCGGATGCGCGCGGGTAGTGACGCGACCGGCCGATCGTCATAGAGCCGCAGCGCCGTCCAGATCATCGCCACATAGATCACACAGGCGAGAACCAAATGCGTTGCGAGGCGATATTGCGAGACTTCGATTTGATCCGCCAAGCCGGAGGCGACCATCCACCAGCCGACCGCGCCTTGCAGCGCGCCGAGCCCAAAAATGAACCACAGCCGTGCCCGCAATCCCGGCGCAACCCAGCCGCGCCACAGAAACCACAGAAACGGCAGCAAAAATGCAACGCCGATCACGCGGCCCAGCAGGCGGTGCGTCCACTCCCACCAATAGATGGTCTTGAACGCATCGAGGCTCATGCCCCGATTAAGCGCACGATATTGCGGAATGGCCTGATATTTTTCGAACTCGGCCAGCCATTGCGCCTCACCGAGCGGCGGAACGGCGCCCATGACCGGCTTCCATTCGGTGATCGACAGTCCCGATTCCGTCAATCGCGTCGCGCCGCCAACCAGAACCATGGCCACGACGAGCGCGGCTACGGCAAAGAGCCAGAACCGGATTGCGCCCAAACGGACATGATCATCTTGGCGGTTTATTTGGAGTTCCGCGTTCATTGCCGATCGCTTGTCGAAGCCGCGCGGACCATATAGTGGTGCCTGCTGCTCTCGCAACCGTCGTTATGTCGCTCCTTATGCCGATCCGTCTCCGCAAACTCATCGGCGCCGTTGCGCTTCTCGTGCTCGTCATCGTGTGGGCACTGGTCGCGATGGCGCTGGCGCAAAATCCCTTCATTCGGGAAAACCAGATCGCCTCAATCACATATTATGTCGTCGCCGGGATGGGCTGGGTGTTGCCGGCCATGCCGCTCATCTCCTGGATGTCGCGGCAGAGTTGATGCGGGATCATGCCGCGTCGAGGCGGCGGAAGCCGTTCCACACCGCGGTCGCGGAGCCCGACAGCAGGACCCGCACATAACGCAGCCGTTGAAACTCGCCGTTTAGCGAAATACGCGGCAGGGCGGTAAGACACTGGCTGTGCTGCGGAAACAACACGCCCGGCCGAGTTGTCACGGCGGTCTTGAAGCCAAGTTCAGCCGCGATCGCGAATTCGCGCGGTCCGGCCGATGAACGGTCGCCGATCGGATAGGAGAGATGCTGCGGCCGCATCGAAAGCGCGGCTTCGATGACGGAGCGGCTCAGATCCATCTCCGAGCGCACAGCCTCTATCGGCAGCTTTGCCAGCATCGGGTGATTCACGGTATGTGCGCCAATGGTGACAAGATGGTCAGTCGCAAGCTCGGCAATTTCCTCCCAGCTCATGCAAAGTTCATTACAGAACGCGGCGATGTCGACGTGATAACAGGCCGCCAGATTGCGAACCACATCGCGCATTTCGGTTTCCGTCGGCATGCCGCGCAGCCACCAATACATCTCATCGTAAAGCGCACGCTTTTCGGCGACTGTACGGCAGTCGAAGGTGCGATTGCGGCCGTCGATCTGCAGACCGATATGATCGTTGCGCGCGATGACCGCCTCGAGTGCCAGCCACCACAATTCGCCCAGCCGATCGGGAAAGCTCGTCGGCACGTAAACGGCGAACGGCACACTCTCTTCCTTGAGGATCGGATAGGCCCATTTCATCGTGTCGCGGTAACCGTCGTCGAACGTCAGACAGACGAAACGCCTCGAAAAATCGCGCTCGATCATGCGGCGGTGCATCTCGTCCAGGCTGACGAGATCGAGGCCGGAGCGGCGCAGATATTTCACCACCCGCGTCAAAAAGCGCGGCGTAATCTCCAGAAGGCGGTTGGGCTGAAAACGATCCGGCCGCGGTGGGCGAACGTGATGCAGCGTCAAAATCGCCCCAACCCCTTGAAGCAGGGGTTTGAGCGCCAAATGCGCGCCGGTGAAATAAAGCGATTCCAAGCCGCCGCGGATAATTGTCTGTCTGAAACCGGCCACGGACAATCTCGTGTGGATCGTGGAACTATTACAGTCTTTTCTTGACAATCCTTTGCCAAAATCACCTTTGCTGCCACCCCAGGCGGCGTCAACTTACCGCACGGTTCGTCCCCAGCTAACTCAACGAAAGCCCGCACCGCCC
Organism: uncultured Alphaproteobacteria bacterium; assembly: GCA_963759705.1. Classification (GTDB taxonomy): domain Bacteria; phylum Pseudomonadota; class Alphaproteobacteria; order Rhizobiales; family Xanthobacteraceae; genus BOG-931. The sequence continues at coordinate 179,333 of CAVXAK010000013.1, read as the reverse complement.
GCGGTTGCGGCTCAATCTTCATGGAAAGAAGGCCGCCCGGTTTCCCGAGCGGCCCCCATTTTGGCGAACATATCAGGAAGAACGAGTGATCAGCCCCACCGGATGGCGATCGCGCCCCCGATTGGCAGCGGACGGGTACGTACCCGGTTGCCGTCATTGCCGGACTCGACGAGCCACTTGCCGTTCTGTTGACCGACGATCTTGCCAACGTGATGCGACCAGACCACCACAGCGCCGACGCCTGCCGGTCCGGAGTGTCCCCAGTGCGCCCAATTGCGTGCAAGATTGTACGAAGGGCCGGGGTCGCCCCCCACAAGCTGCCGCATCTCCCAACCACACCAGGCGGCCGGGCGGCCCCCAAGGCCGCCGTGGTACCCGCGTTGCGCCAAATCATTCGACGCCTGCCACTCCGCTTGACGATAGGCCACGCGTGCTGGACGGACGTGTGGTTGCCGTTCCGTGCGGCCGTAACCCGCCTGCGCGGAGTACGCGTAGGGTTGCTGCCAATCCGAGCGACCGTAGGTCCCCTGTGCCGAAAAAGCATACGACTGCCTATCCCAAGAACGGGACCGCTGTTCCGTCAAATAGTGCCTTGCAAAAATCTGTCTCCTCACTTCGTGATGATTGACATTCCGGTGATGGGTGCTGCGCGCTTGTGCGGATTGCGCACACACAAACACGGACGCGACTGCAACCATTGTGGTCGTCAACTTCATTCCAACACTCCTAACTGTTACTACGAGGCTTCTTTTGATCCCATCAGCAAACAAAAACCCCGCCAAACGTGTTTGGCGAGGTCATGCAGATGAGGATGGCCTTGCGAACAGCAAGGCCAGCGGCGTCATAGCATCATGAGGCTCTTTGAGATCGCCCTGATATGCATGGCAAGCATCGGCTCAGCGGGCGCGCACGCCAAATTTTCGCCTCGTTTCCACATGTCGGATCCATCTATTTTTTGTTAAGACCTGTGGCGGCGTAACGAGAGCAAATAAGACCGCGTTTCTCACTGCGGCTGAAAATTTGCAGCCTTGAGAAGCTTGGCGCTACGCTCGAAATCGCCTTTGATGAATTTGGTGAACGCTTCCGGAGATTCCGCCGCCGGCTCGATGCCAAGCTTGCCGAGACGCCCCTCCTCCGCCAGCGCCTGCACCGCGCCATTGACCCAGCCATTGAGCGTCTGCACCAGATCGGCCGGCATGCCGGGCGGGCCCCACATCGCCCACCAGGCGCCGAAATCGAGTTCCGCCAAGCCGAGCTCGGTCATTGTCGGAACATCCGCCGCGAGCGCACTTCGCTTTTTGCTCGTCACCGCCACCGCACGCACGCTGCCGGCTTTCACCAGCGGCAGCAGCGAGAGGATCGCTTCGATCATCATCGGCACGTGTCCGCCGACGACATCGTTCGCGGCAGGCGCCGTGCCGCGATAAACCACGATCGGGACATTTAGCCCGGTGAATTGGTTGAACGCCACCTCGGCAAGATGGCCGGGTGCGCCGAGTTGCGCCGTCGCGAACGACCAGTCGTCGGGTTTTGCTTTCGCTGCGGCGACGATGTCCTTGACGGTCTTTTCCGGCTTGGCGTTGGCAATGATATGAATAAGCGGTGCCTCGCCGGCGAGCGCGATCGGCGTGAAATCGGTCACCGGGTCATATGGCACGTCACGCATTACCAGCCGTGCCACATTGTGCGTCGAGGCGTGAAACAACACCGTGTAGCCATCGGGCGTCGCGCGCTGCACATCAAGACCGCCGATCGTGCTGTTGCCGCCGGTCCGGTTCTCGACAACGAACGAAACATTGCGTTGGCTCGAAATCTTTGCCGCGATAAGCCGCGCAAATACGTCGACGCCGCCGCCCGGTGAGACTGGAACAATGATCCGGATAGCGCGATTGGGGAAGCCCGTTTGCGCTCGTAAGACGCCAGGGGCAACCACCGCACCCGCGCTCGCAAGGATCGATGAAATGGCATCGCGGCGATTCATGCAAAACTCCTCCCTCCTCCCCAATGCCATTGCGGTCGGTATCGGTGGAGATATAGTTGGGTGTAGTTTATCCGGCACACCCGGCACGTGAGAAAAGAGTGCACCATGGCGGCGGAAAATACGATCCCCACGATCGATTTATCACCATTGCGCGGCGGCAGCGAGAGCGAAAGACGCGAGGTGGCTCGCCAGATCGACATTGCGTGCACGGAGATTGGGTTTTTCATGGTCGTCGGCCACGGCGTGCCGCAGGATCTGATCACCGCAACCCGCCAACGCGCGATCGACTTTTTCGCGCTGCCCGACGAAGAGAAGCTCAAGGTGCAGCGGCCGCCGGCAAAGATCAGCCGCGGCTACAATTGGGTCGGCGACCGCTCGCTCGCCTATTCGCTCGGCCAAACCGCGCCGCCCGATATTCAGGAGGCGTTTGGATTCGGACCCGATCGTGCTGCGGATCTGGCGGCGCACGTCGACAAGGCGAGTGCACAAATGTACGCGCCGAACATCTGGCCGGAACGCCCGCATGATTTCAAGCCGACCATGCTCGCCTATTACGATGCGATGTCGGGATTGGCGTCGCGCGTGCTGCGCGCCATGGCAATGGCGCTCGACGTCGACGAGAGCTACTTCGCCGACAAGTTTGATCGGCAGGCGAGTGTAGTGCGTATCATTCGTTATCCCGCAGTAACGCAGCCGCCCTTGCCGGGACAATTGCGAGCGGGCCTGCATACGGACTACGGGATCATGACGTTTGTCCGCGGCGACGACACGCCGGGCGGCTTGCAGGTCAAGCATCGTCAAGGCGGCTGGATCGATGTTCACATCCCGCCCGACGCTTTTGTCTGCAACATCGGCGATCTCATGATGCGCTGGTCGAACGACCGTTGGCTATCGACGCTACACCGCGTTGCCGTTCCGCCGCCGGACGCCACGCCGTCGGACCGCATTTCGCTGGTGTTCTTCCAGAACCCAAATCCTGACACGGTCATTCGTTGCTTTAAGAGTTGCGTGGGATCGGGGGAAAAATATCCGCCGATGACATTCGCGGAGCATTATCTGGGCAAATTGATGAAGGCCGGCCATAGTCGGCTTGATGCCAAGGCTGAGGACGCCCTGGCCTAAGCAATGCTGGGGCGCTAAGCCGCTGCGGCCGCCGTCGCTCTATAGGCGCCGGTGCGCGCACCTACGAGGACCGTGACGTCGTCGAAACCCGCGGCAACCAGCCGGCCGCGCGCCAGAACCGCGTTCTCGTTCGACATGGTCTCGGCCACCAGGACAGCGTGTGTGGCAATCTCCCCAATCGCGTCGAGTTCAGGCCCCAAGGCGGCCCCCGCATCAATGACGACGTAATCGTAGCTGCGTGCCAAAGCATCGAAGCTGACCGTCATACCGGGTGAGGATAGAATCTCGACGCGATCCGTCGCCGTACGGCCCGACGAAATAAGATGCAAGGGCGAGTGCTTATCCTTGGTGATGATGTCGTGGAACGACGCAGTGCCGGCGGCAAGTTCGGCCAGCCCGCTCGCCACCGGTTCGCTCGACGCGGCCTTGATCGCGGCATCGACGAAGCCAAGGCCGACGAGAACGACGCGGGCATCCACAGCAAGCGAACGCGCGAGGCTGAGAGCGACCCGGCTCGTGTCGATGGCCTCGATGGCGCCAAGCACAGCGATACGGCCATCACCACCGTTGGCATGACGCAGATCGTAGGCGACGTCCTCGATTGCGCCGATCGGAACACCGACGGCACGATGCGCTTCGCTTAAAGGCGCTTCGCTATGGCGCGTTCCGTTTTGCGGTGCTTGATCGCCGCGCGTTTCGTCCACGACCGCCTCGTTCGGATGAGGCTCGCGATCGGACCTTTTACCAAACTGCAATTCTCGGAGCCTTTCAGCGGCGATAGAACTCTCTCTACTCTGGCGGGAGCCATATCGGCCTCGGCAAGCGTCGGCGCGATCCGCTCCGGAGCTGCGGCAACGGGAGCCGCGAGAAGTTCCTTTGTCAGGATCATGCCGCAACAGAGCACAAACGTCGCTAGGCTCGCGATCAGCACCGTCGGAAGTTTCTTCGGATATGCCGGCACGTTCGACGGCGCTGCACGCGAGATGATGCGGGCGTCGGCCGGCGACGCGTTGGGCGTATCGCGCGCCGTCGCTTCGCGATATTTGGCAAGATAAGATTCCAAAAGATCGCGCTGCGCCTTCGCTTCCCGCTCCAACGCGCGCAATTGCACGTCTTGCTCGTTGGTCGTCGCCGCCTGGCTCTTGAGCTGATCGAGGCTCGCCATTTGCGAATCCAACCGGGCGCCGGCAATCTTGGCATCGTTTTCGAGCGAACGGGCGACGGTCTCCGCCTCCTGCCTGATTTGGTGATCAAGGTCGGCAATCTGCGCCTTTAATTCCTTGATGCGCGGGTGACCGTCCAGCAGCGACGAAGATTGCTCGGCAAGCTGTGCACGCAGCGTGACACGCTGCTCGGACAGCCGGCGAATGAGCTCGGAATTGAGAATGTCCGACGATTCAATCGGCTGGCCGGACTTCAGCATTTCGCGGATCAACTTGGACCTGGCCTCGGCGTCGGATTTTTGCGCCCGCGCGGCAGCGATCTGTGCGTTGACGTCGCCGAGCTGTTGCGCAGAGAGCGTGGTGTTGTTGTTACCGACGAGCAGATTTGCCTTGCTGCGGAACGCCTCGACCTTCGCCTCGGCCTCGGCAACACGCTTGCGCATGGCGTCGATCTCGCCGGACAGCCAATTACCGGCGGTCCGCGCCTGGTCCTGCCTGGCGCGCTCCTGCAGCACCAGATAGTCGCTGGCGATGGCGTTGGCGACTTTCGCGGCAAGGTCCGGATTTTCGGACTGAAAGTCGATGACGATGACGCGCGATTTTTCCACCGCATAGGCAGTCAGCCTGTCGTAATAGGCAGCGAGCACCCGCTCTTCCGGCGTCATGCTCATCGGATCCTTGATAATGCCGAGACGGCCGAGAATGGCCTTGATCGGCGATATGCCCGCCAGAACCGGATCGAACTCGGGAAGTTCGCCAAGCTTGAGCTTGGTGATCACGTCGCGCGCGAGGTCGCGCGAGAGCACGAGCTGAACCTGGCTCGTCACTGCCTGTTCGTCGATGACGCTGCGATCGGCCGGATCCTTATCGACGTCCGGACGCAGGTAGATATTGTCGCGCGCTTCGATCAGGACCCGCGATTCCGACATATACCGCGGCGTAATGAGCTGAACGACAACGAGCGCGAGCAGGCCGACAAGGATCGTGGGTCCGAGGATTTTCCATTTTTTGCGCCAGAGAGCCGAGCCAAGAGCCGGCAGGTCCAGCTCCGCGTCGGCAACTGGTCCGCCACGCGAATACCGGGGGGACTGCGACGCTACGCTCATCTCACAACTCCTACTGACAAACGGACTGCAACGCCGCCAACGATCACAAACTATTAAGGTTGCTATCCGGTTAAGGCTGCACGCACTTTGCGGTGATCGGGACGTGAGGTGTTTCTTAACCCAGGCGAGGCTCAATCCCGCTTAATGCTTTACTGCAAGCTTTAAGGATGCACTCATGGGCGGTCTAAGCCCCCTGACTTCGCTTGCCCCCCTCGCCTCGTCGCCCACCGCAAAGTCATTCATCGGCGCGACGGACAGCGCGATGACCAACGCGCCGCAGACCGCGTCAGGGCCGCCCGGTCTCAAGATCATGCACATCCTGAGGGCGCCGCTCGGCGGATTGTTCCGCCACGTGGTCGACCTGGTGCACGGCCAAGCCGAGCGCGGCCATCGCGTTGGCCTCATCGTCGACAGCACGACCGGCGGAGAACGCGCCGAAGCGCTTCTCACCCAGCTCGCGCCGCTTCTCGCTCTTGGATCCGAGCGCATTCCGATCGCACGCCAGCTCAGCCTCACAGACGCCCACGCGCTGCGCCGCGTCGCGCAAAGGATCCACGCGCTTGCGCCCGACGTGCTGCACGGACATGGCGCCAAGGGCGCCGCACTGGCGCGGCTGACGCCAAGCGCCAACAACGCCATCCGCGTCTACACGCCGCACGGTGGGTCGCTCGTTTATTGCCCGGGCACGCTCAGCGGCGGCTTTTACCGCACGCTGGAATGGATGCTGAATTGGCGCACGGACTTGTTTTTGTTCGAGAGCAGTTACGTCGCCGATCTATTCCGCACGAAAATAGGCCGGCCACGCTGCATGGTCCGAATCGTGCGCAACGGCGTCGGCGAAATCGAATTCGCGCCCGTCACTCCGATAGCTGAAGCGACGGATCTCGTTTGCGTCGGCGAATTGCGGCCGGTGAAGGCGATCGACGTTCTCCTCGACGCACTCGCCGTCCTCAAGCGATCCGGCCGGCACGTGACGGCGACGATCGCCGGCGAAGGTCCCGAAGCTCCGAAGCTCAAGGCCATGGCCGATCGGCTCGGCATCGCCAAGCAGGTTCACTTCATCGGCCACTGCCCGGCGCGCACCGCATTCACGATGGGACGGATTTTCGTTATCCCGTCGCGAGCCGAGTCGTTGCCCTATGTGGTGCTGGAAGCCGCCGCCGCCGGCATGCCGATCATCGCCAGCGAAGTTGGCGGAGTGCCGGAAATCTTTGGCCCGGAGGCCAACCATCTGATCCCACCCGACAACATTACGGCGCTCGTAGGCGCCATCACCACGGCGCTCGACGATCCCGCGCAAGTCCGCCGCATTGCGCAGACGGTGCAAGCACGGGTGCACAGCGAGTTTTCCATCAACGCCATGGTCGAAGGCGGCCTTGCCGCCTACCGCGAAGCCATGGCAATCCGAAAACTCGCTCAATTCGCATAACCAATTTTTGAAACTTGTTCACTATTTTGCCGCCGTGCCGGCGCCGGATGGGTGCGCCTGGTCGCCGGCATGAAAGTGTGCGTTAACCATGTCCAGCGCCGATCACGGCCCGATCTTCAAGGCAACTTCAGCGGTTTCGTCGGCGCTCACGGCGATGCCGCGCGGCAACTCCAAACAGGCGAAGTCGCGCACGTTATCACCTGCGGCGCTCGAGGTCGCAGCGCAACGATCGATGGGCGCGTACTCGCCGATCGTGCTTGCCGGCACGGTGCGGCTCATCGAGTTCGTCCTTGTCGTTACCGTCGGCTTCGCCGTGTATATCGCATACGTGGTGCCGGCGTGGGGTTTTGCCTGGCATTATGTCGCCGGCATTCTCGGCATCGCGCTTTGCGCCATGCTGGCGTTCCAGGCCGCCGATATCTATCAGGTGCAGGCCTTCCGCGGCCATGAGAAGCAATACATGCGGCTCGCGTCCGCGTGGTCCGTGGTCTTTCTGATCGCCATGAGCGCTTCTTTTTTCGCCAAGGCCGGCGATCAGTTCTCCCGCGCCTGGCTCGGCACATTCTACGTCCTCGGGCTCGTCACGCTCATCGGCTTTCGGCGTTGCTTGTTCCTGCTGGTGCGCCGCTGGACGCGGCAAGGGCGGCTCGATCGTCGCACGGTCGTCGTCGGCGCCGATGAGAATGGCGAAACTTTGATCAACTCGCTGGGGGCGCAGCGCGATTCAGACGTGCGCGTCATCGGCGTGTTCGATGATCGCGGCGATCAGCGGACGTCAGCGAGTTGCGACGGCGTTCCCAAGCTCGGCACGGTCGACGATCTCGTCGAATTCGCACGCCGCACCCGCGTCGACCTCGTGATCTTCTCGCTGCCGATCTCGGCGGAAAATCGCATTCTGCAGATGTTGAAGAAGCTGTGGGTGCTACCCCTCGACATTCGGCTGTCCGCTCACAGCAACAAACTGCGCTTCCGGCCGCGTTTGTATTCCTACATCGGCAACGTTCCTGTGCTCGACGTCTTCGACCGCCCAATCGCGGACTGGGACGTCGTGATGAAATGGCTGTTCGACAAGATCGTCGGATCTCTGGCGCTGCTTTGCCTCTCTCCAGTCATGGCGCTCGTCGCACTCGCGATCAAACTCGATAGCAAGGGCCCGGTGTTGTTCAAACAGAAGCGCTACGGATTCAACAATGAATTAATCGAGGTCTATAAATTCCGCTCAATGTACGCTGACCAGGCGGACGCAAACGCAACCAAGCTCGTCACCAAAGACGATCCGCGCGTGACCAGAGTGGGCCGCTTCATCCGCAAGACGAGCCTCGACGAACTGCCGCAGCTCTTCAATGTGGTCTTCACCGGCAACCTTTCTCTGGTCGGTCCGCGCCCGCACGCCGTGCACGCGAAGGCCGAGGACCGTCTCTACGACGAGGCGGTGGACGGCTATTTCGCCCGACATCGCGTCAAGCCTGGGATCACCGGCTGGGCGCAGATCAACGGATGGCGCGGCGAAACCGACAGCCACGAGAAGATTCAGCAGCGCGTCGAGCACGACCTCTACTATATCGAGAACTGGTCGATCCTGTTCGATATTTACATTCTGGCGCGAACGCCATTCGCGATTCTTCGCGGGGAGAGCGCGTATTGAATGACGCCGCCAGCTTTGCCGCGACGCTAGCGGTTCCGTACGATTTTCGCCGCTCCGCGGCCCTTCCGCAGCGACTCCTGAACCTCGTCCTATTCATCACCATACTCGCGAGTTCGATCGCTTTCATCGAGCCTTCACCGCACGATGCTCTGATGCTTGTGCTGCTGGCGATGTGCGTTGCAGCGCGCGTCCCCTTCGAGCGGAAACTTATTCCACTCATCCTCATGTTGATGGTCTGGGTTGTTGGCGGTTTCCTGTCTCTGATGCATGTCGGCGACCAGCAAAAGGCCATCCAATATATCGGCACTTCGCTTTATCTCGATATCGCCGCGATCATGTTCGCTTGCCTGTTCGCAGACGGCGATCTTGTTCGATTGGCGATCCTGCGGCGCGCCTATATTCTCGCCGCTTTGATTGCGGTCATGGCAGGATTCGCCGGCTTCTTTCATCTCGTCCCGCATGCGGACATCTTTCTGACCAACGAACGCGTCAGCGCAACGTTCAAAGACCCGAACGTCTACGGTCCATTCCTGATCTTTCCACTTTTGCTGTTGATCACCGACGCGTTGACGCGCGGTATAAAGATCCTCGACATCGTTGTGACGACGCTTTTGCTGGGCGGCCTTTTTCTGAGCTTTTCGCGTGGCGCATGGTTTCACTTCGTCGTTTCGGCGACGGCCATCGTCGCAATACTCCTTCTGGTCACGCCCGACCCGCGCATGCGCACGCGCATCGCATTTCTTGGCGTTTTCACCGCGATCGCGCTGGCCCTCTTCGTCATCGCCCTGAACTCGGTCGATTCGATCCATGATTTGTTCATCGAGCGGGCGAAAGTCATCCAGCCCTACGACGTCGGGCCGGGCGGACGGTTCTGGCTGCAACAGCTGGCCTTGAACACGATCCTCGACCATCCGAACGGCTTGGGACCGTTCGAATTCGATCGCATTTTCGGCCTGCAGCAGCACAACGTCTACATGCAGGGATTTCTGGTCTATGGCTGGCTTGGCGGCACCGCCTACTTGACACTGGTCGTGGTCACGCTGGTCGTCGGGCTGCGGGTCGTGCGCGTACCAACGCCGTGGCAAAACTATCTCGTCGCGGCCTATGCCGGTTTCATCGGCGAGATCGCCGAAGGGATGATCGTCGACACCGACCATTGGCGGCATTTCTTCCTGCTGCTCGGCCTCGTCTGGGGACTTGCCGCGGCCACCTTCAATTTTCACCGTGCGCAACTGCGATTTTCAATCTGAGTCGGTCTCCTCATCCGAAATCATGAACGGGCCCTCACCCGGGAGCGATTGACACGCACCTGTCGGCGATTGAGACTAAACAGAAAAGTGTCAAAGTTGCCGCACGGCCAACGTGCGCAAAATCCGACAGGGAGAGATTCCCCGTTCATGGCAGCGGCACGACAGATCAAGCTAGGGATGTTTCTGCGCCCGGCCGGCCACCACATCGCCGGCTGGCGGCACCGCGATGCCTGGGCGGACGGCGGTCTCAATTTTGAGACCTATGTCACGATGGCGAGAACGGCGGAGCGGGGCCTGTTCGATCTCATGTTCTCGGCCGATGCCCTGACCGGGGAACGTTACGACCGCGACTCTCTCGCGCGGACCTCCTACGTGGCCTGGATCGAGCCGATGTCGCTGCTCACCGCGCTCGCGCCGGTAACGCGGAACATCGGTCTCGTCTGCACGGCAACGACGACCTACGACGAACCGTATCACATCGCGCGGCGCTTCGCGTCGCTCGATCTCATCAGCGGCGGGCGCTCGGGCTGGAACCTGGTGACGTCCGCCAATGCGGCGGAAGCACAAAACTTTGGCCGCGAGGATCATCTGCCGAAACATGAGCGCTATCGGCGCGCGCGCGAGTTCGTCGACGTCGTGCGTGGATTATGGGACAGCTGGGACGACGATGCCTTTGTCTTCGATAAGCAACAGGGGCGCTTCTATAAGCCTGACCGGCGGCACGCACTCGATCATGAGGGCGAGTTCTTTAGGGTCAAGGGACCGCTTACGGTTTCGCGTTCGCCGCAGGGACAACCCGTCGTCGTGCAGGCCGGTGCCTCGGACGACGGGCGCCAGCTTGCGGCCGAGACGGCCGACGTCGTGTTTTGCGCGCATCAGACCCTGGAAGACGCGAAGAGATTTTATGGGGACGTCAAACGCCGGATGGAGCGCTACGGGCGCAATCCCGATCACCTCAAGATCATGCCCGGTCTCGGCGTCATGGTTGGCCGCACGCGCCAGGAGGCCCAGGATAAATTCGAGGAACTGCAGAATCTGATCCCCACGGAAGTGGGCGTGGCGTTGCTTTCCAAATACATCGCATGGGATTTGACCGGCTACGATGTCGACGGGCCGGTGCCGGTTGTTCCCCAGGACCGCGGTGCGCCGACCCGCTCGGCCCTCCTCAGCGACACCGCGCAGGCGGAAGGGCTAACGATTCGCCAGCTTTATCAGCGCATCGCCGGCGGGCGAGGCCATTATCAGATTGTCGGGTCGCCGAAAGATGTCGTCGACATGATGGAAGAATGGTTTGTGGCCGGAGCCGCCGACGGCTTCAACGTGCTGCCGCCGTTTTTCCCCAATTCGCTCGACGAATTCGTCGAACTGATCGTACCGGAGTTGCAGCGTCGCGGGCTCTATCGCCTGGCATACGAAGGCACGACGCTGCGTGAGAATCTCGGTTTGCCGCGGCCGTCGAGCCGTTATGCGGGGGAAGCAACCAAGACGGAAGCTGCCGAGTGAACGGGGCCACGTCGCCGACGTGGCCTCTGTGCTGGAACGAAGAGAAAATCATAAGGGAGGAAGCGATGTTGAAACCATTCGGTGCGTCGCTGGCGTGTCTCGTGGCACTCGGAACGGCGCAGGCGCGCGCCGACCCGGTGAGCGATTTCTACACCGGCAAGCAAATACAGTTCATCGTGCGAACGACCCCGGGCGGCGATTACGATCTGCTCTCGAGGCTTCTTGGCCGCTTCATGGGAAAATACATCCCCGGCCATCCCTCGATCATTGTGAGCAACATGCCGGGCGGGGGTGGCATTGTTGCCGCCAATTATCTGGCAGAAATCGCTCCGCACGATGGAACGGTCATTGAAATCGTCAGTCAGGGTCTGGCCGTGGACCAGGCTCTCCACATCTCAGCGCCGCTGAAGGCCGATCTGCGGAAATTCAATTGGATCGCCAACGTCGAGTTTTCGAACCAGTTGCTTGTTGTTTGGAATACATCGCCGACGAAATCGCTGGAAGATGCAAAAAAACGCGAAACCCTGATCGGCACGACCGGCGCCGGCTCGGCTTCGGTCCAATACCCGGCCTTCTTCAACAATGTCCTCGGCACCAGGTTCAAGATCGTGTTCGGCTATCCCGGCGGCAAAGAGATCGATCTGGCGATGCAGCGCGGCGAGGTGGAGGGTCGGGGAATTAACCCATACGACGGCTATATGGCCTCGGAGCCAACGTGGATACCCGAGAAGAAGATCATACCGCTCATTCAAGTCGGCGAAGTGAAAGAGCCCGCGATTCCGGACGTACCGCTGCTGCTTGATCAGCCTGTCAAACCGGAGGACAAGCCGCTCTTGGAGTTCATGTCTCGATCCGCGACGGTCGGTCGGCCGCTCGCCACGACGCCCGATACTCCCCCCGAACGGGTTGCCGCTCTACGCACCGCGTTCCAGGAAACCATCAAAGACCCGGAATTCAAAGCGGCGGCGACCGCACAGCACCTAACGATTAGGCCGATGACCGGGGATCACCTTGCGAGCATTATTGATAGCCTTCTCACCGCCCCGGCCGACGTCCGCGACCGAATGAAGATCGCCTTGGAACCGAATAAGGAGCAGTTGATCAAACAAGCGAAGCCGTGACGTGAGGCTCAGGAAGATGAAGCCCGAAGGAAGACCTTTTTCCGGATAGACGCGATGTAAAGTGCGGCACCGACGACGTAGACGGCGGCATAGCCGCCGATAAAGCCCACGATAGTGCAGCCGGCGGCGATGGCGATCGCCGTCATCACCGCCATTGCTACGACCACGACCGTGGCAATCCGTGCGATTTCGTGAAAAAATCCAGTATGCAATAGCAGGTTGCTCGCAACGTTTTGAGCGAGATTGGCGAGCAGCAGCACAATGAGAATCAAGGTCGCGGCACGCGGCATCGTGGCGGCGTGACCGAGCAGCAAAGCAAATATGCGGTCGCCGGCGAACAGCAGCAACGCGCATAAGACAAATGTCGGAATGGCGCAGAGGATCGCGGCTGTCCAGGTCGCCTTCTTCAACGTCGAAATATCGTTCTCGGCGAACGCGCGGGTCTGGCGCGGTACAAGCGGGTCGAGGCCTGCCGCATAGATCAGCGTCGCGCCGCGAAAAACCTTGAACACGGTGTCCAGGATGATGGTCGGGCCCGCAAGGCCGAACGCGATCGGGACAACGAGATAGGGAAAATTGTAAATCACGATTTCACAGACTGAATAATTCCCGCTGCGCAAAATTTTAGCGCGATTGTCGCGCCAGAACGGCTTCAAATCGCTCCACAGGCCGCATACCCAGCGCGCCAGCGCGCCCTTGTGAACAAGCCGGACGACGCAGGCGGCGAATATGCAAAACCACAAAAGGTTGCCCAGGAGCAAAAATGCCGTCAGCGGCAAACCGACCAACATCGCCAGCATGAGCGAAATATGGCCGATGCGCCTGATCGCCTCCAGTGCTTCAAACATGATGAACTCGTCCACAGCGTTACTGACGTTGCGCAGTGGAAACCACGCTAAATTGAGCGCCGAAAAACTGAAAAACAGCGCGAACTGCGCCGCCTGCACCGATGTCACGGCGGGTCGCAGCGCCATCACCGCGAAGCAAAGCAACGTGCCGGCGAGTACAATGAGATTATAGAGGAGGATGACCGCGCTCGATTGCGCGGGCACCGCATCATCGGCCCGCTGCCCGAGATGTCGGGCGCGCTGGTGCACAAACAGGATCTTGGAGGCGCCGAGGTCGAACAGCCATAACGACACGCCAACGGTGCCGATGAGGATGTAGATCGAAAACTCTCTGGGCGTGAGGACGCGCGCAAAGACGAATGTCTGGACCAGTCCGTTGACGACCGCCGCTGCGGCCGTGAATGCACGGAGTGAAAAGTAACGCAGCGAAAGGAGGCTCTTGAGCTGCCGCGATAGCCGCCGCACGCCGGAGTTTCCTTCAATGGCGGAGACCTGGGAGCTCATGCCCCACAAACTAGCGGCGAGAGGGCTTTATTTGCTTAACGATCATGGTGAACAGAGCGCCCCATCGGCGACGCAAATTCGAGCGGATGGAGTTAAGGAAAATTAGCCGGATGCGGATAATCTTGGTCAAATTCACAATTTCCACACTGGACACATGACGTCGGCAGTCGCAACCACGGCAAACACTGGCACGCCACCCACTAACTCGGCAAAGACCGATCCCGCGGCCAGCGTCGTCGTTGCCTGCTTCAACGGCGGCCGCTTTCTCGACGGCCTCATGGCATCGCTCGAGGCGCAGACCTTCCGGGATTTCGAAATCATCATCGTCGACGACGGATCGACCGACGGCCTGACCGTAAACAAGCTCACCGCCCTGGGGAATCGGGCACGCGTGATCCGGCAACCGAACCTCGGACCGGCAGCGGCACGGAACACCGGCATCCGCCACGCCCATGCGAAAATCATCTTCAATCTCGATTGCGACGACACGATTGAGCCGACATTTCTCGCCGAGACTGTTCCGACGTTGCAGGCCGCCCCACCCGACGTTGGCATGGTGGTCACCGACAGTCGCTTCGTCGGCGCGGATTCGGGCGTTTCGCCCCGCTACTTCAATCGCTTCGATCTTCTATTCTCCAATACGTTGTCGACCGGCCTCGTCATGCGCAAGGAAAGCTGGCGCGCCGCTGGCGGATATGACGAAACGATGCGCGAGGGCTACGAGGACTGGGAATTCAGCTTACGGCTTGTGCGAGCCGGCTTTCGCGGCATCGAGGTGCCGAAGCCGCTCTACATTTATCGCGTCGCCAGTGAAGATCAGGCAAGCATCTCGAACAGCGTCCACGCCAGGCGACTCTACGCCAAATTGTGGCGGGAGATACGCAAACGACACGCACAGAGCTATCGGATTTTCACGATGATTCGCGTGTGGCGGGAATCGCGCGACGGCAGCGGCCGAATACCGTTATGGAAAGGCCTCGCGGGCTACCTGCTCGCGCTCGTGCTTCCGGATAGCGCATTCAACGATTTGTACGAGAAGCTGCATCGGCGTGCGCCGTCACAGCGGCCCGCGATGGCTTGACGGCAGCGGCGAGGCTTAAGGACGACGGCACACCAGCCGATCGACTCAGATTTTGCCGCTGAGCGCTGCGAGGGCCAACTCGACGTTGTCGCGCATTGTCTCACGATAGATGCCGGAGCGGAGCAATCCGAAAACGCGCGGTAATAATCCTGACTTCCTGGATCGGCGAAACAGTTCGAACACTTTCTTGTTCTCATCAAGCATCGAACCTTGGACACGTGTGAGAGCCTCGATGTTTAGATCGTTCCAGCTTTTGAAGCGATTCAGCAGGGTCTGATATCGCCGCCAACGGCCTTCATTCGAGCCAATCAAATTCCGGGCGTGGATGCGGTATGCGACGGACGGATAGGGGTCGAAATAGATGCGGCCTCCGACCGCCGTTATCGCCAGATAGATCCACCAGTCGTGAACGGCGGCGTTCACATCCGCACCGGCCTGCATCAGAATGCGTCGCGTCTCCTCGTTGAACATCATCGTATTACCGATCGCAATGTTCTGCACCAGCGCGTTGCGAAAATCGGGAGCCTTTTTGTAAAGCGGCGTGAACCCCAGCTCCGCGCCTTGCTCGTCGATCATGCGGGCACGCGAGCAATAGACGCCGGGCACGCCGGCAAGTGCAGTCATCAAATACGACCGCGACCGGGCCAGTTTATCGGGCGCCCAAACATCGTCTTGATCGGATAGCGCGTAGTAGTCGCTCTCAAGCGACGGATCGCAAATCAGCGATAGAAAATTCGCCACGAACCCTTTTCCAGGACCGTCGCGAACCTGCACCCTGCCCGCTCCATGCCTGAGCTGAAATTCTTTCAATAAAGCCAGTGTGTCGTCCGTCGAACCGTCATCCGACACGAACAGGCACCAGTCCTGAAGACTTTGGGATTCGAACGAAGCAAGCTGCAGTGGTAGAAAGCGAGCCCCGTTGAACGTGCAAAGCAAAATCGCGACCGATCCCGAGGCGATTTGCTGCTTTTCGAAGCGGCCCGAATTCCTCTCCGCAGAGCCGGGCGGCAGGCTAATCGCGGCTGCTGGCGCTAGCGTGGCTTGATCGGCCATCACCGCACCGGCCTATTTGCGACACAGCAATATCGGCTGGTGCTGCTTGCCGCCGGGCATGTGGACGATCTCGCACGTCGAGAATCCGATCCGCCGGCACAGGCCGAACAGAAAGTCTGTGTGATAAGCGACCGCGGCTTCCGGCTGCGCCTCGGACTCGATCTGGGCGTTGCCGCGCTGATGCTTGAAGGTGTGTCGGGTGCCGAAGGTTGCGGGCGGATACTCGATGTTGAAATGCGAATGCATCATGCCGCCGCCTGCTTTCAAGAGACGGAAGGTTTCACGCAGATAATTTTCGAGTTCCGCCTCGAGCAAATGAGTCAACAACGAGTTGGAAAACACGAGGTCAAAGGTGTCGTCCGCCTCCGGAATGCGATAGGCGGAGCGCGGCGCACCGTTCTGATTATAGGATACGCTTGCGTCGCTCGAATGATGAAAACGAAAGCGCTGGGCGTCGTAGTTTTTCTCGCACCACGCAATCGCTTCGCCATCGATATCGATGCCGACATAGGTTCCGTCGAAACGCCTGCCGCGGAAATTATAGTCCCGCAGCCAATGCGCCCAGCGGCCGCATCCGACCCCGATATCGAGGATATTGGAATGCAGATTGGCGATGCCCTCGCTGAATACGAACATCCAAAAATCGCGAGCGTGCACCAGGAAGTGAGTCTGATTGTTGAGATGCGGTTACCGACGCCGACACGAATGCGCAGATGGTTAGGCGGCAAAGCGCGAAATTCCGGATAGATCAGTCGCGGAACAAAATCACTCGCATTCATCACCGCGCGGAACAACGGATTGAACGTCAATTTCGATGTCGACGGGAAAAGCTTGCGTAGCGCTCGGTCGATGCTCAGACCGGCGGCCGACCGGCTAGTGGAACCGGATGTTGTGGACGTAAAAGCCATGATCGCATCCAATCGCGAAAGTGACATGGATCGGTTCACGATTTGGTTAGCCCTGGGCGATTAAGATCACGTTACCGAATTGGCGGCTTTTTCAGCGGTTTGCCGCCTCGAAGTTAAAGTCCAGGTTCATGCAAGCGCATGTCGCAACATTGTCGGCCGACGCCACCGCAGCAAAAAGCGGGCCGGCTCGTCTTATCTCGATTCCATACATGTTGCTTCGCGCGTCGACGGCTGCCGCCGCAGCCGCCATGGGACTGGTTCAGACGCTCGTATTTGCGCGCGTCCTCAGCCCCGATCGATTCTCGATCTTCATCGTCGTCGGTGCCGTCGGCTATTCACTGTGGCTGTGCGATCTCGGTCTCGCCAAGATTCTGTTTGTCCAGTTGCGCGCCGCTCATCTTGCCGGTCGCAGTGACGAGCAGACCGCGCGCCAGGCGAGCGCGGTCATCCTGTTCTACATACTCCTCGCGTTCGCCGGATCCTTCATTTGCTTTCTCGTGATGCTCGCCCGGCCCGCGTTTGGAATCACCGATGCTGCAGATTTAGGATTATTCTTTCTGTATGTTTCGCTCAATCTCGCTTGGTTCAGCTTGCGAAGCATCAGCATTTCAATCGACGAGTTCGTTTTCTATGAGAAGCTCGAGTTGGTTCGCCGTGTGGGCAATATGGCGACAATCCTTGCCATGCTGGGTGGGCTGCCATTCGACGTCTTCCTGATCGGCTCGAACGCGTTGTGGGCCGTGCTATTGGGATCGGCCATCGCAAGACTTATCACGCGGCGCGCCCTGACGCCTCGTGTGCACGGATTTCCGCGCGAGCTGGTACGGTTCTTTCAGTCGAACAAGCGCTCGATCCAGCGCAGCGGCACCTCTGCCCTGGGCGATCTCTTCACCTACACATTTCCGTATTACGTCGTGCCAACGGTCTTCGGTCTGGGCGCGCCAGTGATTATTCTTGAGGCCACCTTTCGCATCTTCCGCGGTGCCAGCGTCATCTATGCAGCCGCTTGCGACCTTGCGGTCCCGGGACAAACTCGCGCCCTTGCTGCGGGCGACGCGCCAAGATTGGTACGGACAACCCTGGTCGCGGCGGGGCTATGTTGCTTGCCCGCGGCATTCGCATGCGGATTGCTGATCTTTGCGGCGCAGCCATTATTCGCGTTTCTCCTGCGGTCCGCTGCGACCGTGCCGACGGCGGTCACGCCGATCCTCATCGTTCTGCTCTTGGCTAATCTGGTATGGATGGTCATGCAGTCGCTGATGCAACATACCGGCTTTTTCCGGGAAATATCGCGCATCAGCGCAAGTGTTGCCGGGGGTATGGTGGCGGCAACGCTCATCTGTATCGTGCTAAAATTCGACATCGTCGGATTCCTCGGCGCGTATGCGGCGGTCTACACTGGAGGCGCGATTTATTACGTCGTCGCATCAATCCGCGGCCCGATCCGGGCGGCGGCGTGCCGCTCCAGTCGGCCGAGCGGGGCCGCTTAAGCCAATCCGAAACGTATGGCGACAGCCGCAAGCCAGGTGAGTCCCGCCAGCCACAACGCGCAGAATACTGCGGCGGAGCCAAAATCCTTGATCATGCCAATGTGGCGGTTGTGCTCGGGCGTGACGTGGTCGGAGAGCTTCTCAATCGCCGTGTTCAAGAGTTCAATGGCAAGAACCACCAGGAGCACGCCGATCATGGCGACATACCAGGCGAGATTCGGCGCCAGAAAACCGCCGAGCGGCACTGCCACGACGAAAACGACGGCCTCCTCGCGCACGGCGGCTTCGCTGTTAATGGCGTAGCCGAGCCCGCGCAGCGAATTCTTCGTGGCGCTAAACAGTCGCTTCACGGCGAGGTGAAATCGTTATGCCGCTGCTTTTCGAGCGGGCGTGTTGCGGCTCCAAAGAGCGATCACTATAGTGCTGCCGGACATTCGGAGCGTAGCGCAGCCCGGTTAGCGCACCAGTCTGGGGGACTGGGGGTCCCGAGTTCAAATCTCGGCGCTCCGACCATTTAAGCCATTGATTAAAAATGATTATTTCTGAAACCACGACACTCATTTAACCGCTGCCTTTCCGCAAATCGCCACCGTGTCGCCACGCAGCAGGATATCATTCAGCTCGCGTGTCTGAAGCGTTGCTCGATAATTCTCGTGCGGACAACCGGCAATGTGCGTCACGTGCGCCTTTTCTTTTTGTCGTGCAAACCATACCAAATTCGCACCGATTGATGGTGAAATTCACCCGTTTGGCCCCGATGTAGCCAACTGAACCTACCTCCGGTTTCGTGGCCACCATCCTGGGCTCTCACATCTGTTGTCAGCACACAGGACATACCGCACCCTTCCCTGCCGCCAGAGCTTCATTGGATCAAAAAACAGGTGGCAGCGGAGCCTGAAGATGTCGTGATCAAATTCTGGGTTGGCTACAGCATGTCCGAATGGGCGTCCAGGACTTTCCCTGGCAAACGACAGGCGTCGGTGGGGCTTGTTGAAGAAGCAGCCGCTTCCGGTGGCTTAACCGTTTACAGGCTGTCGTATGGCGGGGTCCGTGTGCCGATCAGCATGCTAATGTATCGAACTGCCTTTTATCGGCGGGGTCAGACGTGACCCGAGCCAAGTAACTGTCCGCGAGGGTACGCTGAAATACCCGATCAATCCGCGCCATGACCTTCTAAAAATTCATTTTCCAGTGTCGGCGCACCAATTTTGGCGTGGAGTGACTTCACATCGATGGCCGGCTGCGCCGCTCCGTTGTTGCCGCCAGCGCCGAAAACATCGGCAGTCCCGCCTTCAGCTGCGCCTTCCACGATGTGATCTGATTGGGGTGGACGTCGAATTGCTCCGCCAGCTCAGCCAGTGTTCGATCGCCCTTGATGGCGGCAAGCGCCGCTCTCGCCTTGAAGGCCGGTGTGTGGTTTCGGCGCGGTCATCTGCTCATTGTTTCTCCTGATTCGCTGGGCACAGCGCCGCTGTCAGGCAGAAACTCCACTTATCGTCCTGTGCAGATTCTTGAGGCCGGCTCTCCACGCTGGCCGCTAGGAACCTTGGTTTCTCCAAACGGACCGATACGCCCCGGTAGGATTGTCATGGGGCGCCAGGTCAAGATAACCTCCGAAAAGTAAGATAAGTGGCAAGGGAGGATGATCGATGCAGGCATCTAGCTCGATGCCGTCGGGGAGCGTTGCCCATTCCGACTATGTGAGCAGCGCCGAGGCTCTCGCGGTCTTGGCCGTGAAACCTCAGACACTCTATTCCTACGTCAGCCGCGGCATGATTCGCCGAATATGCGTAGACGGCAAGACTTCCCTCTACAATCGCGAGGACGTCAGTCGGCTAAAGGCGCGGAGCGCAGCGCGGTCCGGACACGGCGCCGTGGCCGGCGGAGCGTTACAATGGGGTGAGCCGGTTCTGGTCACCGGTATCACCGAGATTACGGAAAACGGTCCTCGTTACCGAGAATACTTGGCTCTGGAATTGGCCCGCGGGGGATACAGTTATGAGTTTGTGGCCGAGTATCTTTGGACGAACGAGGAGATCGATCGCTCCGCGCAGTGGTATTCTGATCAATCGATAGTCCGCATCGCATCTCAAGTCACCGCGCTTGCTGGAGCTTACCCAGGCATTCACCTTCGGCAATTACTGACCGAGATCGTAGTTCTCTTATGCATCGAGCACAGTCAATACCATCGAGAACCGCAGGCTTCGTTGATGCCGGCGCGGGCCCTGGTTCAGGCGCTCTGCATCGCATTCGGTTTCGTTGGGCCGCGTAGGAGTTTTGTCGCTCCCCGCGAAAACGAAAGCGTCGCAAGCTATATACTCCGCGCGTTCGGGATCGATGCCAATCGATCGCAAACACGTGTCTTGAACGCAGCCATGGTACTTCTCGCTGACCATGAGTTCTCGCCCGCCACCTTCGCTGCTCGGATTGCGGCATCTTCCGGCGTCGATTTGAATTCCTGCGTCGGAGCTGCCCTGCACGTCCATTTCGGATCGGCGCTTGGGTTGCGATGCGACAACGTCGAACAGGCGCTGCAGGTGGCCTCCTCCACCCAAGCCCACATCGGCAGACCGTCCCCGGTACATGTCGGTCCTGTTGGATTCAGTCATCCGCTCTATGCCGACGGAGACCCGCGGGCGAACGAGATTCTCGAACTCGCCTTGAGCTTGAAGGAGCATGCGGCTGCAAGCCGGCAGGCACTGCAAACGCTACAGAGCATAGACAATCATGAGGGCGCGGTCAGTCTCGATGCAGCACTGGTCGTCTTGTGCCGCGCGCTTGGCCTGAAAGGCCCGGTCGCCGGTGGCCTGCTGGCTGTCAGCCGCTCGGCAGGCTGGATCGCTCATGTGATCGAGCAAGACAAGCAGGATTTCATGATCCGGCCGAGGGGAAAGTTTACCGCAATGGGCCCGGCGACCGATCAGTCCGCTGCTTGATAATCAGCGGACGATCTTCTCGTGCCCACCCATGCCGGGCCGATATTCGCCCGCGACAAAATCGCCAATCCCTTCCCTTCGCCAGGCATCGCCCTGTTTCACGGTCATCTCGCCTTCTTTGGCAACGATGAAGTTGAGAGCGGCATCGAGGGGCATTTCAAGGGAATGGCGATAGCTGTCCTTGGTCATCTGCAGCGCGACCGGGTCCTTGCCAGCAATCTCCTTGGCGATCGCCATCGTTTCTTCCTCGAGCCTTGAAAGCGGGAAGGACTGATTGACAAAACCAATCCGTGCCGCCTCTTCTCCTCCAAAGGGCCTGCCGGTCATGGCAAAGAACAGGGCGTCGCGAGGACGGAAAAGGTTGGCCAGCGACTTACTCACGCTGCCGCCTGGGAAGCCTTTAAAGTTGATTTCGGAAAGCCCCATTTTAGCTTCGTGGGCTGCAAACGCGAGATCGCAGCTTTCGACAATCGCGAATGCGCCTCCGAAGCAATAGCCATTGATCATTGCGATCGTCGGCTTGGGAAAGTAGCGCAGGGTCCGCGACCGCCATTCGGTCGCGCGGCGCAAAACGCGATCATATTCTTTCGGGTTGTCCTTCAGATCGTGGAAGAACTCCTTCAAGTCCATGCCCGCGCAGAAGGCGTCGCCGGCGCCCGTGATCACGATGACGCGCGCGCTGTCCTCATAGCGCAGGGTTTCCAATACTTCCGTCATGTCCGCATGCAATTGCGGATTCATGGCGTTCTTTTTCTTTGGTCTGTTGAGTACGACCTTCGCCACTCGGTCGGCGATGGTGACCTGAACTGTTTCGGTGTTCATGCCCATCTCCTTCGAAAGGATTGAGAGTCGCTGTAGCAGGGGCAGCTTCGGTTTTGCCGCGCTCGATCATTTCCCCTCGAACAGCGGCGACTTCGGCCAGAACTTGCGACTGTAGTGCAGTTTCAAGCTAACCATCATCGCGGCAAGCCGGATAGGAGCACCGATCCCTTCGACAACCGGCACGCCAAGCTCCTGCATCAGCCAATCCGGCTTGATATGCACCGGACACTGGGTAATGCCCATGGGCAGGATAACGTCGGCGCCAAGTTCCACCAATTCCTTGGCCTTTTCAACAAAAGTGGCGACGACGGCATCGCGATTGGCGATGATGTCCGGCAATTCGAAGCCACAGGTCCGCCATCCCACGACCTTGTCACGCATGTTGTAGCGGTCGACCATGCGGTAACCCAACGGCAAAACAAAATCGTGATACATCATGATGCCGAAGCGCCGGCCGAGCATCGAAGCGATGTGCAGCATCGACTCGCTCGGTCCGACCACCGGAATATCGACCACGGAACGTCCGGCATCGACGCCCAGGTCCAACGTGCCCAAGGGCACTACGGCATCGTAGCCCTCTTTCTCGGCTTCCCGGAAGGCGTCAATAAAAGGGGGCACTGCCAGTCCGAGCAAATCCGGTGCATTACCGATGTAATGCGGAGACGCCTTTACCGAAACGATTCCAACTTCAACCTCCGGCGAGGAATAGGCCAAGGCAGCGTCCTCACGACGCTTGCGTTCCGCCGGTGGATATTCTCCCACCACAAACGCGACACGAATTTTACGATCGACCAGCGACATGCGTCCTCCGCGGGAATCCTATTATCCGGGTTTATTAAACTCTCTTTTCAGTTCGCGCTTTCGCGCGCTCGAAGTTACAGCCGCTTGCTCAGCGCTGGGCAAGATGGATTGATGAATCAACATCGCTGAATGAGCATCCTGCGCGCCGAGTTTATCCTGCTATATCTCAGAGCGGGCCTTTGGCAGCTTTCGACATGGCATCCGGCCGTTGTGAGGTGACTTTTTTGCGAAAAGTCCAGGCGAGAATGATTACAGACAGACAGAGAACACCACCGGCGAATGGCCGGTCGATCAAGCCGATAACATTGCCGTGCGATACGATGAGCGAACGGCGAAGATAGGTTTCAAGCAGCGGTCCGAGCACCAGACCAATCAACAGCGGCGCGGGCTCGAAGCGCAACAACCGCATGCCATAGCCGATGAGTTCGAAAGCCAAGACTAGAAAAATATCCATGGTCGAATTCTGGATCGTATAGACACCCAGGCAGATGAGCACGAGGACAGACGGGTAAAGGATGTCGAAAGGCACGGCGAGGAGCTTCACCCATAGACGGATGAACGGAATGTGCCAGATCACGAGCAGCACGTTACCCACCACAAAACTAACGACGAGACCCCAAAAGATGTCGGGATGCTCGCTGATGAATTCCGGCCCAGGCGAAATCCCCTTGATCAGCAGCGCGGCCAACATCACTGCCGTAATCGGGTCAGTGGGAATCCCAAGCGTCAACATCGGGACGAAGGAAGTTTGGCATGCCGCATTGGCGGCAGCTTCAGGAGCCACGACGCCTTCGATCGCGCCGTTTCCGAACCGCCCGGGATCGGCAGCAACCTGCTTCTCGAAGGTATATGCGATGATAGAAGCCAGAACAGCACCTGCCCCTGGCAATACCCCGAAGAAAGAGCCGATACCGGTCCCTCGGACGATGGCGGGCCACGAGCGCCGGAGGTCGTCTCGCGTCGGCAACAGCGAACGCCACGTGATGTCCCCGGCGTTGACGACTCCAGTGTGAGATTGACCTGCATTCGCGATTAGCTCGGCTACACCGAAAAGCCCCATCGCGATGACGCCGATCGAAATACCGTCCATAAATTGCGTGATGCCGAACGTGAAGCGCGGTTGGGCAGACGTCACGTCCATTCCAACCAAGCCAACCAGCATGCCGGTCAGGATCATGATGAAAGACCGGATGGGCGAGCCGCGTGCGAGGGCAACAGCTCCTGTCATGCCGAGTACCACGAGTGCAAAGTAGTCGGGCGACTTCGAACGTTAGCGCGACTGCAGCGACCGGAGGCGCGAACAGCGCGATGATCACAATTCCGACCACGCTCCCGCACAGCGAGGCGATGGTTGTCATGAACAGAGCGACACCGGCACGACCGCTTTTGGCCATCGGGTAACCGTCCAGACACTCGACCGCCGACACTGTGTGCGGAATGTTGAGCAGGATGGCGCCAGTGACCGCACCATAGACCGCTCCGTAATAAATTCCGGCCAGCATGATCAGGCCCGCCGACGGTGGAATATGATAGGTGACAGGCAGAAGGATCGAGACCGCGGCAACAGCGCCCACGCCGGGAATCACACCCATGAGGTTGCCGAGCGTTACCCCGAGAAAGCAATAAAGCAGGTTTTGCGCCGTGAAAGCGGTTTCGACGCCCAGCGCGAGATTGTTCCAAAAGCCCATGATCTTACAGCCTCACGGCTGCAACAGGGATCTGCAAAACAATGATGAAAATGACATAGACCAAGACGGCCATCGCGAGTGCAAGCAAGCCGGCACGTCGCGGCCGCCATCGCGGCTCGGCTAATGAGCTCACCAGTACAAGAGCGAGTGTTGCCGGGATCAGCCCCGTTCGCTCCAGCAACAGCGCGAAGAGCGCAATGCCGAGCCCGATCATCAGGACCGGACGAAACCGGATATTTTCGCTCGACTGACTTGGTATCGGCCTCGAATAAAACAAAGCTCCGATCAAGGCGAAGCCGAGCAGGATGATGAGCCCGGCGATTGTGCTGGGGAAAAACCCCGGTCCCATGCGCAGCAGCGAGCCCATCGGGTAACTTGATGCTGTGAGCAAGGCGAAGAGCCCGAATGCGACGGACAAACACCCACCGACGAAATCTTGGCGGGCGGAGGACTCGGACCTGGAGGCGTCGTTCATAGTGTCTTCCCGCCGACTTCGAGTTCGACCAGAAGTTCGGCCAGTCCCTCCTGCGCCAAGGTGCCGTCCTGCTTGACTAGGCGGATCGTCCGCGAAATTACGCCCCGGCGCCCGTCGGATGCGACGCGGGTCCCGGAGATGACGACGTCCGTATGCACAGTGTCGCCAATGAAAAGCGGCGCCTTGAACGACCACTCCTTAAATCCCAGAGCGGCAACAATCCGGTTGCTGAGCGGCAGAAGGTCGGCAGATTGCGCAACCGCAAGCGAGATACCGAATGTCCCATGAAACATCCGGCGGCCGATGCGCGTGTCTTTGGCGTAGACCTCGTCGGCGTGAATGGCGTGCCAGTCTCCCATCATCATGCAGAACATGACGAGATCAGTCTCGGTTAGGGTGCGAGCACTACTTGAGAATGTCTGGCCTGGCTTGAGAGTTTCGAACGAATACATATTTCCTGGCCCAATGGCTTGCCCAGCTATCAGATGGCTCTCGTGCGCCCTTCCCAGAGCGGCGCACGCAGTTTGAATTTTTCGACCTTCCCGTTCGGCAGCTTGGGCAGTGCATCGATGAACGACACCGCGCGCGGACGTTTGTAGCTGGCGATCCGCTCACGGCAGTGCGCGATGATGTCTTCCGCTGTCAGCTCCGATCCGGGCCGCTTGACCACGAATGCCATCACGATTTCTCCCCAGCGCTCGTCGGGCGCACCGACCACTGCGACATCAGCAACATTTGGATGACTAAGAAGTGCGTCTTCCACCTCGCGCGAGTAGATGTTTTCTCCGCCCGATACGATCATGTCCTTGACTCGATCTAGGACGTACACGAAGCCCTGCTCGTCGGTCTCGCCGAGATCTCCGGTGTGCAGCCAGCCGTCAATAATCGTGTCGACCGTGGCGGCATGGTTATTCCAGTAGCCAGCCATCAGCGCCTCGCTCCGGATCGCGATTTCCCCGAGAACATCCGGCGGACAAAAACTACCGTCCGGGGCAATAGTGCGAACCTCGCAGCCGGTCATCGGCTGGCCGGCCGAGCGCAATCGCCGCACAATATCCGGCGGACCGTCGAGAACATGTTGATGCGCATGAAGCGTACAGCCTGGGCCGCCGGATTCGGTCATCCCGTAAATCTGGCCGAAGATCGGACCGAATGCCGCAATCGCGCGCCGCAAGAGCGGCTCCGGCATTGGCGCGGCGGAATAATAAATCTTCTTGAGTGATGGTACCGACACACGATCACAGCCGAGATCAAGCAGATCCTTGAGCATGGTAGGCGCAAGGAGAGTCACTGTTGCGGCATGCTCGCGCAAAGCGGTGAGGAACTGATCAGGACGGAACGCCCGGTGCAGGATGATCGGGCAGCCGTAAAGCGAATGGCTCAGCCACTGATTTTTGGCCCCGATGTGATAGAACGGCATTGCCAGCGCGAGCCGGTCGGTGGGCTGCACCAGAGCCTCAAAAGCGGAGATTAAGGCGGAGCGCATCTGTCCACGGTGCGTGAGCATTACGCCTTTCGGGCGTCCAGTGGTTCCGCTGGTATAGATGAGGAAGGCGACATCCTCGGGCTCAACAATTGGCGGGGGCGGCTCAGGCTCCTCCGAAGACAAAGCTTCCTCGTAGCTCATGCCTCGTTCATCGCCCCGAATAATGAGGGCGTGCTGAACCTTTTTGAGCACGTTGGGATGCAGGCGGTCCTTGAGTTCCGCCTCGTAAATCAGGACCTGCGGACGACTATCAGCCGAGAATGTAAGAGATTTCCGGCGCAGCGAGACGATAGTTGATCGTGACCGTCGTCCAGCCGCCCAGTTCGCCGGCAGCATAAATTTCCATGTATTCCGGACAGTTTTGCGCCAGCACGGCGACCCGGTGGCCCCGCTTCACGCCGAGCCTTCGCAGTGCATTGGCAAGGCGGAAGGATCGTTCCGCCAATTCGCGGTGCATGATCGTCCGCCCCTCGAAGATGATGGCGGGCGCTGATGGCCGAAGCTGCCAGTTGCGGAGCGTAATGCTGCCAAGTGTTTGCTGCGGTCGATCCAAATGCATTACCTTCGCTAATTAGCAGCAGCCGCCGCGGGCCAGCTCACCTTCCGCGATTATCACACCGGTGAAGTTTGCCGATGCAGCGCATCTGCCACTTCGGTCTATTCCGGCTTTAGCCCGGCATCGATGGCGCGCTGCTTCCAGATCGGAAGCTGCTCGCGCAAGTAGGTTGCAAGCTGCTCGGGAGTACCGCCCAGGGGATCTATTCCGATCTTAATGATCTGCGATCGGAATTCCGGGTCCTTGAGAATCTTATTGATCTCATTGTTCAGCTTGTCGACGATCGGCTTGGGTGTCCCCTTCGGGGCCACCATGGGTATCCAGGCCGTAACGGCGAAGCCTTTCAGACCCAGTTCGTTCAGGGTTGGGATGTCCGGGGCAACGCCGGAGCGGTTCAGCCCAGTCGTTGCCAATGGACGCACCCGGCCATCCTTGATCATCGGCAAAGTCGGCACGATGTCAGCGAATACGAGTTGGGCTTCGCCTGAAATGACTGCGGTCAGACTCGGCACTCCGCCTCGGTAAGGCACGTGGGTAATTTTCACGCCTGTCATTTTTTCAAATTCGCCCAGCGACATGTGCGAGGTGGCGCCGTTGCCGGACGAGGCACCGATCAGCTGTCCGGGCTCTTTCTTGGCGAGTGCGATCAGGTCGGCTACCGACTTGACCGGAAGCTTCGGGTTGACCGCCAGCACGAGCGAGTTTTCGCCTGCCAAAATGATCGGCACGAAATCCTTCAGCGGGTCGTATTTGATGGTCTTGAACACCACCACGTTGGTCGTGAGCGGCGAATTGGTCGACAAGAACAGCGTGTAGCCGTCGCCAGGAGCGTCGGCGACATATTCGGCCCCCACGCTGCCGCCAGCGCCCGGCCGATTCTCCACCACGATTTGCTGGCCCCAGTCTTTTGTCAGGTAGGGGGCAAACGCGCGCGCGAGCAGATCGACCGTGCCGCCCGTCGTATAGGGAACGACGATGTGGATCGGACGGTCGGGATACTCGGCCTTGGCCGCCATCGATGAGGCGGTTAGCGCCGCCAGCGCTGCGCCGATTGTCAGCAACGATTTCGTCCGCATGTGTTCCCTCCTATTTGTTTTGTTGTAGAACGGTGCCCCGCAAAAGGCCGTCGCGCTCCTCAGGTCTCCTTTGCGAGCCACTCACGCGTCTCAGCGAGCAAATTTTCAATTGCCTGCTCTACTGCTCCTTTTCCGCTGGAACTTTTCGTTGCTGCTTCGGCCTTTCGCTCATAATCCGTGAGAGTGTCGCGCAGCATGGGAAAATCGAACATGCTCGGCCATATGCGCTTCACGAGCACTATGTCCATGATCTCATCCTGATCGATCGAGAATGGGCGGCCAAGCTCTTTTTCCAGCATCTGATTAAGATCGACTCGCGGCTCCTTCAAATAATGGTTGCGGACAAGCGCGCCGAGTGCGCGATGTCCGGTCCGGAACGGCACCTGGAAGTCGTAAACGAGGCGATCGTGCGCTTCGCTCGACCCAGCATAGTCGAGGGTCGCCTTCCGCCGCAGCTCCTCGAGATTGAAATGGCCCTTTTCGATCACGTCGCCCATGTAGCGGGTGAAGGCGACGATGTCTTGAGCAAGACTATAGAGACTTCCGGACTGATAGATCGGTTCGGAGCCTTCGGAGAGATTGCTCGCCGCCGCCAGTTCTCCGGCGAGGCGCGTCGAGGCCATGATCGATCCGCCGATCACCGCTTGAAGCCCAAAGGGGACTTTGGCATGCGGCAAGGCGCTGCTGCCTCCGGCATGCTCGTCGGCAAGTTCAAAGAAGCCAAATTCCGGCGTCATCCAGACCCGAAGATCTTGCGCGAGCCGCGCGAGGTCAACAGAGAGCAGAGTGAGTGCAAAGAACGGTTCGGTAAATTGGTCGTGCACCCAGATAGCGTCGCGGCGAAGCCGCGCACGATGTGAAAATCCGAGCCGGCGGCTGACGTCTCGGTACAAATCGTCCAGAATTTTGCGCCCGCCGAACGGCGGCGGGGCCTTGTCTAGTCGCCGTTCAACCTGATCGAGGCGCTCCATGTGGCGCTCGAACACGACTGCCCAGGAGAGCAGATATTCTCCCAGCGTGGTCAGCCCTGAATGCTGAAGATGATGATAATTCGGCGAGATCGATTTTAATACGGGGCGGGCGCGCGCCACCAAGTTCGTTAATAGCCTTGCGTTCGCCTGCGCGGCCTCATGCAACGTCTCCCGGAAGAACATGCGCGGCAGAAAGCTGCGCAAGCTCTCTCCGCGGTTTCGGCCAAGATGAAGCCATGCGGTGTTCTCTCGGCCGGCCTTTTCGGCGACCCAGCCCTCTCGCTGAGCGACGATGTCGCCGAGCGGCGTCGACGTGTCGATGGCCGAAACATCGTTGTAGAGCGGCAGTAATGCCTTCAGGAGTCCGGCGGCGGCCTTGGCCGGCGTCGCACCCAGTTCAGCAGCGCTCAGGACATAGGCGATGTCGCTCGCCAGCATATAACGTGCCGTGAAGCGGCTGGCGCGCGTTTCGGGCTCGTTCACCGCGCGCTGGTAGCTCGGCGATTTTCCGCCCGCCAGACGGCCGGTCCCTGACTGTTTTTCATCGGCCACGAATGTCTCTCCAAAGCGCCTCGGCGACGGGGACCAGCGTATCCGGTTGAGTGCCAATTTGCTTGGTTCAACTGCGGCGCAAAAGCACGACAAAAACCTAAGGGGGGCCGGTGGCCGACGGCAAGATTGATTGTTGAATCCATGGTGCGCCCCCAGTGCGAAGCCGGTTAATGTCCCGCCGCGCGACAATCGCAACATAGCCCCTACCTCGCAGCGGAGATGTGAAATGCGCAATAGGCCACAATTGACCCTGCAGGATGCGCAGGTGTTGGCGGCGGCGGCGCGGGACTACGCGCGGAAGCTCGGCCTGGAGGGGACCATTGCTATCGTCGATTTTGGAGGCCACCTGCTGTACTTGGAGCGGCCCGACCTGCAATCTCCCAACAGCGTGGACGTTGCGATCCAAAAAGCCCGTACCGCGGCCTTCCGCGAGCGGCCGAGTTCAGCACTGGAGCAGCGCGTCAAGGAGAAGCCCGGCTGGCTGAAGTTTCCAAACGGACTGCCGATGAGCGGCGGCGTGCCGCTGTTCCACGAACGGCAGTGTGTTGGCGGAATTGCGGTCTCTGGAATTGCCGATCATGACGAAGCGGCCGCTCAGGCCGGAGCCGACAGCATGAAAACATTGAGCTGATTGCCACACGCCCTCTTGGGGTCATTTCTTGCTTGGGACAATTGAAATGAGAATGAGGCAAGGCTACCTGCGTCAGCTTCTCATCCCGCTTCTGATGTCCTGGTCGGTTGCTCCGAACGCTTGGGCCGAGGATGCGGCATCGTTTCCGAGCCGAGGCATAAGCATTGTCGTCCCGTTTGCGCCCGGCGGGGCGGCGGACATCTTAGCGCGCACAGTCGCTCAAATTACGAGTGCCGAAACCGGTTGGCAGTTCCACATCGAAAACATTACTGGCGCCGGCGGGCTTGTCGGCGCCCAGGCCGCAGCGCGCTCCGCGCCTGACGGTTACACCCTGCTGCTCTGTAACATCGCCTGCGCCGCCAACCAGTTCATGCTTCCCGATTCCAATTGGAACCCGAAATCCGCAATCGCTCCCGTTATCACGCTCGGATATTTGCCGAATGTCTTGGTTGTCGGCCCAAGCGTTCAAGGTAATACACTGAAGGACTTCATCGACCGTGCGCGCGCTCAGCCGGAACGCGTTTCGATCGCGACCTCCGGTCCAGGCTCTTCGTCCTCGCTCACGGCCGAACTGCTTGCTGCCAAGGCTGGCATCCAGATTACGGAAATCCCGTATCGCGGCTCGTCGGCCGCCACTCCCGACCTGATATCCGGCCGGGTCGACGCCATGGTGATGGGCCTTCCTGAATCGTTGCCCTTGGTTCGCGGCGGCAAAGTGAAGGCCCTTGGGGTCACGTCGACCGACCGAGCGCCATCCCTGCCGGACGTGCCGACCATCGCGGAGGCGGGAGTCCCCGGATACCAGTTCCTCGGCTGGCTTTCCTTGTTCTTACCGAAAGGCACGCCCGACGAGATCGTCGGCAAGCTCAATGCCGGATTTAACAAGGCGCTCGCGTCCCCCGCACTCCTAAAACGATTTTCCGAGCTGAGCATTCAATCCGTTGGCGGTCCTCCTGATTTGGCCGGACGCCTGCTGAGCGAAGACATCGAGCTTTGGGGGCCGATCTTAAGAAACCGAGGCGGCACGAGCCGCTGATACTTACGCGGACAGACCGTGGCAGAACTACAAACAGAGATTAGCGGCGGGGCATGGAGCAGATGCTATCAATTTCAACGAGTGGGAAAACCGTAGAGCCGTGCCGGATTGGCGCTCAAGATCGTCCGCCGCTTGACTGGGTCCACGGTCCAATCAAGAAATAGGTCAAGCAGATGTTTGGCATCAGGCACGGGCCCCTCAGGCCGTGGATGCGGCCAGTCGGAACCCCAAACCAAGTTGTCTGGGTTGACGGCAATAAGTGCATCGTGGAACGGCTTGGCTTCGAGATAGTCGGGCGGCGCCGCGGCAAGCCGATATGTTCCTGAAAGCTTGGCCCACAGCCGGCCTTCGGCGACCTCACGCACCAGCGTCTGGAAACCGGGATTGTTCACGCCATGCCGGTAATCCATCCGCCCCATATGATCGACCACGATCGGAATTGGCACGTGCGCGAGCGCCGGCAACAGATCGGGCAGGCTGCGAGCGTCGATCCACAATTGCAAATGCCATCCAAGGTCCGCCATCAGTCCACAGAGGGGCTCGATCTCGTTGAGCCGGACACCGTTCTGATAGTAAGGCTTGCCATCGCGTTGGAATTCGTTGGCTCGCAGACCGCGTATGCCTGCGGCATGCCAGCTCCGTAAAGTCTCGCGCGTCAGTTCCGCTCCTCCGACCGCCACGCCGCGAAGCCGCGCCGGCGCGCGTGCGAGCGCGTCGAGCATGGCGCGGTTGTCCCGCCCATAGGCGCTCGGCTGAACCAGCACGCCGCGCTGGCAGCCGAGCCGATCGAGATGGGCGAGATAGGCCTCCAGCGGCGCATCGTCCGGCGTGTAGCTGCGCGGCTCCGCGTAGGGAAACCGCGCCACCGGACCGAACACGTGCGCATGGCAGTCGCAGGCGCCGTCGGGCAAGGGCGCGGTCATGTCGGCTTGATCGCGGCGAGTTCGGCGACCTCGCACATCGCGACATGGTTGGTGCTGATGAGTTCGGCGAAATTTCTTGGTTTCATCTGCTCGGGCGTTGCAACTTCTGAGTCAAGGGCAACAATACGTTCGGCTGCGGCTGAGCCCGGAGTGATACCCTTCTCCACCGCGTTCTGCAATTTGGCGGTGACGTCCGCCAGCGTCTTCGCCGGCGCTAGTATGCCGATGTAACTTCGCGCGGTGAAGCCCTTCATGCCGCGCTTGGCCTCATCCTGACCATAGACGACGCAAGGCCGAGACCCGCTCCCTTCTGCTGTGCGCTCGCACATAGGCGGGAAGAATAGGAACCGACACCGATTGGAAAACCGTCAATGGAGCGCCTAAAGCCGGCGATGCCAAGACAGTCTTGTGGGCCATGCCGGGTTCAACGTCGGCGGTCGTGTAAACCGCTTCCGAGAGCGTAAACGGCTTACCTCCAGCCGCCGATTGGGCCGCAATTTTGCGCAGATCGTTCGCTACATCTACGGCCTCTCCAATCGCGATCACGGTGGGCGGCGTGGCGGGGCCAATCTCGCGAATGACTGCGCGGCCAATATGAGCGCTCACCGCAAAGTCGACCGTTTCATTCCATGCCCGTCCCATTCTGTCATTCAGCTCCGTCATGGTCTTCTCGATCGCCGCAGCCGCCTGCAAGCTCAGTTTTGCGGCTTGTGTCACTCCGTAGTGCAGACCGAAAAGTGCGCAGATGCTATCAGGCTCGATTGAGTTTAGGACACCGTTCGTGGCCTGGATGGCGTTGCAAACCTCTGTCAGACAGGTGCTCTGCATATACAGCGCGTCTTGCGGCAGCTGATTTTTCGAGAACGCGGCGCGATTTAGAAAGTCGCAATAGAGGACAACCAAGTCACGATTGCCGCTGTACTGTACGTCCCGCGAGCCGACATAGGCCTGTTCGCCGAGGACCAAAGGAATGACAGAAATATCCCCGTGCGGACGTAGTTGGCATGCAAGCCGAATGTCGGAACTGGCGCCAATTCGTTTCAGTGTGGCGATTTCGTTCGCCTTGGCGGGTGGACAGGCCTCAGCACCTTCTAGCAATCGTACCCGGCAGGTTGAGCAGCGCGCCCGCCCGCCACACATCGACGCATGCGGAATATGGAAGGCGCGACTTGCTTCCAATACGGTCCAGCCGCGGGGAATGCGCACAGAGCGGCCTGGATAGGATATGGAAACGAGGCTGCTTCGGCTATGTTCAAGAAAATTACGAACCGTTCGCGCGCCGAATGTCGCGGCGACGATAACGAAATAGCAAGTCAAGAGATCATCTCGCCATTGTAGAATTGCCATGCGCTCCGGCGCATGCGTTGGGTTGAGGTAATCAATAGCTGCCTGCGCCACAGCCGCGGTGGCGACAAGCTCTCGTCCCATCATGACAAAGCCGAGAGCTGACAGCACGGGTAAAAGCAACGCGATGGCAAACAAAACATATCGCAGCCGAATATAGATCAGCCGGCGATTGAAGGCGAAGTGTAGACCCAGGCAACCGTGGATCCATCCCGGTGCCAACAGACCCATTTGCCACCCCCGTGAATCCGAAACCCAGAGGTTTGCGATGATGCGGGAATAGGTTGGCAAATCTCTGAAGAGCTCATACGCAACCCGCGTAGCCGCTACGTGACCAATCAGGGCAACCGGCAGCCAAAACCCAAGAACGATGCGGAGCAATTCGGCCGGCGGTAACCGAAAGGTACGCCTTTCGTAGACTGCCCATAGCGCATGCAAGAAATGAACTACAAACGCGCCGTAGAGCAGCAACGTTCCAGGCCAACTGTGCCAAACCACTACGGCAATCCGCAGCCCGGCTTCGGCGACATCAAGCGAGATGAGGCCCAGCGCATGGTTGGCGAGATGCATTGTGATGTAGACGAATAAGACGAGTCCGGATGTCAAACGCAGTATCCGACGAACGGAACTGAAAGGAAGTTTCGCAAAAAAGGCGTGCTGAAGCGATAGCGACGTGCGGTTGGGGGCTTCGCTCAGCGAGCGCTGTCGGAACGAAGCAGCTGTGCGAAATCTGATCATCGTGCGGAGGCCGGCATCCGGGATGAACAATCTGGAATTACTAAAACGGGCTTCATCAGATCGTAAACTATTGGCATTTTTAGGCGGATTGAGGATCAGCCTGGGTTGCTGCCTTACCAGATGGCATAGGCGCATTAGAGCCGCAATTACGGATATGAGAATTCGTAAAGTCGATTCCACGCATCCTGACTATGTCCATTGCGCCTTCATCACCTTGCAAATCTGGCAAATCGACCCGGTGGCCATGACGTGCTCCTTGGACGCACGCGCCGACGCATGTTGTTCGCCAAAATCCAATTTGGACCGATCGGCTCTGGCTTACCCGCGGGTTTCACGTTGCTCGCGCGATGCTATAAGCAATCCGCAACGCTGAGCAGGAGCACACGATGCCCGACGACAACCCCTGGAGCTACCTGCAGCCGAACGATGTCGAGCGGTTCGGGGCGGTCATTCTTGATCCGGGGGAGCAGAAACGGTGGTCCAGCGCTCTCTTTCTGGGCGGCCTATCCTACATGTGGCAGCGGTCCACCGCGCTGCGCGACCTGATCTTCCTCCACCTTGCGCTGAAGCCCGGCGACCGTGTGCTTCTGCTGGGCGAGGCGCTGGAGGGTTCCAATTTCCCCGACGACATCCGTGCGCGTATCGGTGACGGCGAGTTGATCTGTGTGGACATCATCGAGGAAGCACGCAATGCGATGATCCAGCGGCGCATCGGCCGCAACGGCAAGCTGGGCACCTGGGAATATACCTACACGCACGGCACGGCTGACGGGCACTACGACGCGGTATTCGTGATGCAGGGGATCGGCCATTCCGACGACTGGAAGATCACCGGCAGAGAACTGCTGCGCGTGTTAAAGCCGGGAGGACCGATTATGTTGACGGAAATCGGTTTCGGGCCGCAGTTCTTCGCAGCGATGGAGATGGATCTTCACGTCGAGTATATCTTTCGCAAGATCGTCGCGGGGCGGCAAAGAGAACTCGGCGATGCTGCGCACTACTCCATTGCCGAGCTTCAAAGCGCTTTTGCCGGCATGCTGACCGAGGTAGGCAGCTTTTCCTGGCGGAGCGCCGATCTGTTCTGGGGCCGCAAGCCGCGCTGAGCGACCACGACAGCAAGTCAATCTCGCGATCGTCCTTTGCCCCGTCAGTCCGACCTGTTCTCGGCCGCAATTTGCAGGGCGCGCACGAAACGGGAGTTTCCGACGTACCAGCCGACGAGAGCCGTCAGCTCGACGATCTCGTGCGGCGAGAAGGCCTGCCTGAGCGCCAGGAAAACGTTGTCCTCGACGTCACCGCTCCGCGCCGCCTGGTCGACGAACCGCAGCGCGACACACTCCCGTGGCTCGAAAGCCGGGGAGGTGTGCCAGGACGGCAGCGCGTCGATCTTGGCTGCCGGCACTCCGCAATCGAGTGCGATCGATCGATGCACCGACTGCTCGTAGGCGGAGTTGTTGACCTGAGCGATGCGCAGAATCAACAGTTCCTGGAGCGACCGCGGCAACGAGGACTCCTCCCGCAGCGCCCGCGCGTAGGCGGCCTGGGCGCGCAGCATCTTCGGCGCCTGACCGACAACGCGGTGGATGTTGAGGAGATGACCGCGGCTTTCGCGGATACGCCGGAACATTTCGTCAAGGATCGGATCGTCAATCGGCTCCGGAATATCGCCGAACCGGGAAATAAAATGCGACGGGTCGGCAAGCTTGGAATC
Source organism: uncultured Alphaproteobacteria bacterium (assembly GCA_963759705.1). Taxonomy (GTDB): domain Bacteria; phylum Pseudomonadota; class Alphaproteobacteria; order Rhizobiales; family Xanthobacteraceae; genus BOG-931. Next base: position 143,383 of record CAVXAK010000013.1, on the reverse strand, counting down.
CCGTGACTGCGGCACGATTGGCGCTTCCTCGTCGATCTCGACGGCGCCAAACCTACGAACTGCGGCGTAGGTGGTCAATTTGGAAATGGCAGCGAACGATCGTTCTCCTTCGCCGCGGTGAGCGTGCACTCGTCTCGATCAGCGCGTAGTTGATTCGACAATCAACGTCTTAGATCATTCGACATTCACGGTCGTAAATGCAGAATATAATGGGCAGGAGCGGTTGTGGTCGCAGCGCGAGCTGAACCAAATGGCTCTTCGCAAATCTCACCGCTGCCGAGCGGCGGAAGCCTCATGGAGATGCTCGCTCGAACGCCTTTGTCACGACGTCGCGCTTAAATAACAAAACCTAGACTTCGCTTGGGAGCAACAACGCCAATGCCTCCATCTCTGCCAAACGATATTGCGTGGACAATATTGGAAAGAATGATGTTGATCCGCCGCTTCGAAGAAGCGGTACTCAGGCTTTCCCATGAGAAGCAGTTCGTCGGCCATTATCATTTGTATATCGGACAGGAGGCGACCGGCGCAGCGGCGATGTCGGTGCTTGACAAACGCGATTGCCTCGCGACGACCCACCGCAATCACGTTCACGTCATAGCCCGCGGCGCCGATCCCGGCAAAGCGATGGCTGAAATTCTCGGAAGGGCCACGGGCTTAAACGGTGGGCGAGGCGGCACGATCCATCTCAGCGAGCCCGACCTCGGCTTTGTATCGACGTCGGGCATCGTCGGGGGCTGTATCTCCCTTGGGACTGGAGCCGGCTACGCCTGCCGTCAGCGCAAGAACGGCGCAGTTTCGGCGGTCTTTTTCGGCGACGGTGCGCTTGAGGAAGGTGTGAGTTTTGAGGCGCTCAACATTGCGTCACTCTGGAAACTGCCAGTCGTGTTCCTGTGCGAAAACAATAGCTCTGGTTCTTGGGCGCCCGGTGAAGGGTACCCGACCTTAGTTCACGCCAGCAGCGATCTGTGCAGCATTGCACAGTCGGTGAACATTCGGACGGTTCGGATCGATGGCGCCGATGCTGCCGCCGCCTATGCGTCCATCGCCGATGCGGTCGGGCATTGCCGCGCTGGAAAAGGGCCGATCTTTGTTGAGGCCGTCACAAAGCGCTGGCCTGGTAATAATCCGCTGTGGCCCGAACCGGTAACAGGAACGACGGATATCGGAATGGCGACGGGAGAGAGCAAGCCCTCAGGTCAACACGCCGATTGGCTCGAAAACCACGATCCAGTTCTACGGCTTGGACGCGCGCTAGCCGACGATGCGGCGTCCGTAGAACGGATCAGGTCACTTGATAGACAAACACGCCGGCAGATCGAAGCGGCGGTCAAATTTGCGATCAGCAGTCCGTTGCCGCTCGCGAGCACCGCCTACGATCACGTTTTCGCGTGAGGAGAAGACCAAATGGCCACGCAAAGCTATGCCGCTGCTTTGGTGCAGGCGCTGTATGACAGTCTGGTCGACGATGACCGCGTTAGCTTGATCGGCAGTTACGTGCTTGGCCTTGGCCCCCAACGGCATCTCATGGACCGTCTGCGTGCAGATTTCCGGGACCGAATTGATGACCCCCCGACGTCGGAGGCAGGTGCGGCCGCTGTCGGTGTTGGCGCTGCCATGGCCGGAATGAGACCGTTCGTTGATCTTGGTACCGCGAGTTTTAGTTTTCTCGCTTGGTCGCAGGTGATCAACGAGGCGCCGATCAGTTATTATATGTCCGGCGGACGCCTATCTGTGCCGGTGACGTTTCATTTGTTGCATGGGGTGCGCGGCGGCGGGGCCGCACAACACAGCCAAAGTCCGCAAGGCATGATGGCCAACGCGCCGGGGCTTGAGATTGTCGTGCCGTCGACAGCCACCGACGTTTATGGTCTGGTTCGGTCGGCATTTCTGAGCAATAACCCGACCGTGATTGCTAGCCACGCCAAGCTCCTTGGCATCGAAACCGACGTGCCTGATGAAAAAAAGCCGATCCCATTAGGCCGCGCGGATGTCAAACGGCGGGGCCGCGACGTAACCGTGGTCGCTAATTCACTGATGGTACACTACAGCCTCGCCGCCGCTGAAGATCTGACCAAAGAAGGCATCGATGTCGAGGTCGTTGATCTGCGCACGCTCGCACCGCTCGACGAAAATACTATTCTTGAATCCGTCGGTCGGACGGGACGGCTCGTCGTCGTCGATGAATGCCCGCTACGCTGCGGATTCGCGTCGGAAGTGTCGGCTACTGTGGTTGAACGAGGGTTCGACCTGCTGAAGGCGCCAATTCGCCGCGTCACGCGCGCGCACGTTCCGGTGCCTTATAGTCCACCGCTGGAAGCAGAGGTAACGCCTAATCCGGCAAAGATAGCGGCCGCAGTGCGACAAGTCCTTGACCACCGATGATCGAGGCCCGCTTCTCTTGTCCAGTCTTGTGTCGCTAATCTGAACCCATTGTATGACTTGCGAGGCACGTGTTCCGATGACTGACAAAATCGACATCAATACCAAACCGAAGACCCCATGGGACTGGATGGGCGCAGAAGAAAGGCGCCTTCTCGGTGATGTTGTGGCTCAACCGGAAGAGCAGGCGCGCTGGTGCAAAGCGATTGTGTTCGGCACCTTACCGTACATGTGGCGCGAGAAGGCGTCGGTCGTTCGCCAGTTGGCGTATGACAAGATGGAGCTCCGACCTGGCCATCGTGTTCTGCTGATCGGAGAATGTCTCCAGGTCTGCGGATTTGTCGATGATATCCGGCAGCAAATTGGGCCATCGGGCGAGATACACGAAGTGGATATCACAAACGAAGCTCGCGGTGCTTATCTCGCGGGAAGGCGTGGCCGCGGCGGGCAGCTTGCAACTTGGCAGTGGCGCTATACGCAGGAGCTTCCAAGCCGACACTTTGACAGCGTCGCGGTGTTACAGGCGACCCAGCACACGGATGACTGGAGAGAGACTGGTCAGGATCTGCTCCGGGTCCTAAAACCCAGCCGGCCGATTGTATTGGCCGAGATTACGCTGAGCCCACAGCTGAAAAAGAAGGCCGAAGCGGACATTCACATTGAAGCGTGGATTGAAAAGATCTTTTCACGCATTGGCTGGTCATTTGATCAAACTCCCTACTATAGCCTGGCAGACTTGCGCCGTGCTTTCGATGGAATTGTCGATGAGCCAGGGACGTTCGATTGGCGGGGAATTGAACTGTTCTGGGCGCGGAACAAGGGAGCGTGAACTGCAATCAAGAGAGCGTTCCCAAGCGTAATAAGAGTGACGGTTTGAAACAGTCACCGCAGTAGCAGCCAACAGAAATCATCCGCCCGGCGGTAAGTGAATTCGCCACCAGAGGAAACGCAACATGTCGCTTCGCCACATCGTGAGTCACGCCATTGCGGCGCTAATGCTCTTGGCCGCCTCCTCCACGCTGAAACCCGCAAGCGCCGAGACCTATCCTGAAAACAAGATCACAATAATTGTCGCTTTCGCGCCCGGAGGTTTTGCGGACACCATGGCGCGAACTCGTGGCGCAAGGTTTGGGCGACCGCTTACATCAGAGCATCGTCGTCGAGAACCGCGCAGGTGCCGGCGGCAACATTGCTGCGGCGCTCGTCGCGCGTGCCCCGGCGGACGGTTACACGCTTCTGGCCACGACCACTGCACTCGCCATCAACGAAACTCTATTTAACAACAAGCAATTCGCGGCGAGCGATCTCAAGACGGTCGCCATGGTCGCGTCCAGCCCGGAAGCGTTGGCGACAAGCCCGGAGAACAAGGTCAATAATCTGTCCGAGTTCATCAAGTCGATGAACGGCAAGATCATCAATTTTGGCTCAGCAGGCGTCGGCACCGGATCGCACATAGAGGCTGAATACTTCCTAAAGTTCCTCGCCAAAGTTCCGGCCCAGCACATTCCCTTTCAGGGCGGAGCACCTGCAATCAACGCGGCAATCGCCAATCAAATCGATCTCCTGGCGGCTACCCTCGGTGGCCCCATGGCCGCACAGATTGCGGGCGGCAAACTCAAGGGACTCGGCGTCGCCGCCGATAAACGCGCTGCGGTCGTGCCGAACGTACCGACCTATGCGGAGCAGGGATTTCCGAATTTCACCGCTGCGTCCTGGATGGGCATTTTTGCGCCGGCAAAAACTGATCCTCAAATTCTTGCGACGCTCAATGGCGCGATCAATGAGATCGTCAAAAGCCAGAATGTCCAGTCAAAACTGATTGGCTTGGGCTTCGATCCGCTCGAAGGATCGGAGGCCGAGGTTGACGCAATGTTCAATGACGAAGTTAAGAAGTGGGGCGATATGGTCAAAGCGTTGAATCTGTCTATCAAATAGCGAATGCGCGACACGCGGCCCATTGTTCACGCGTCAAAGCAGCCGAAGTGGGCCAGCGGTCCTGTCTCCAACAGCCTCAAATGGGGCTGGTGGGAAAAGAATATGAATGCGGTGGCGAGCCCAGCTAGATTGATTGTAGAATTGATAGTGCTTCCTCGAGGTTCGCTCGCTAGTTTATTGAAGAGCCGGCATGCAACACAGGACTCCAATGGACACAGACGCTGAGGCAATTGCCGATCTGGTGCTCGCCTACAAAATTCTCGTCAACGAAGGGGTTCTCGACAGTTTCGGCCATATCAGCATTCGTTCAGCAGCAAACCGCGACCGCTTCCTGTTGCCGCGGGCAATGCCCCCATCGCTGGTCAATGCTGACGATGTTCTAGAGTTCAATGTCGAGACGAGCCAACCGATCGATGCGCGTGGCCGCCGGGTGAATGGCGAGCGTTATCTGCACGGCGAAATCTACAAGGCGCGGCCCGACGTTTGCGCGATCGTTCATTCTCATTCACAGGCCGTTATCCCGTTCAGCATCACCGACGTACCGTTGCGACCAGTTATTGTGCAAGCGGGATTTATGCCCCTGCAAATCCCCAATTTTGAGGTGCGCAGTGTACGGGGTGACAGCCGCGGCATGCAGATCACCGACCAGGTCCGCGGTGCCGCGCTGGCTCAAGCGCTGGGCGGTGGTCCGCTGGCACTTTTGCGGGGTCATGGCAACGTGGTGGTCGGTTCATCCGTCAAGCAAGCAACAGTGTTTGCAGCGTACACCGACATCAATGCCCACATGCAGGCGCAGGCCATGCAATTGGACTCGTAACATCGTGGCGCTGGACGAACCGGAGTTGTTCGGCCCTGCGGAGTTCGACATCAATCGGCCTTGGGAAAATTTCCGGCAAAAACTGATTGCCGATTTGGCACGCGCTGCGATCGATCGATCACAATTTGGCTTGGAAAGCACTCAATAGCGCTATCACGGTCGGGGTTCATTGAGGTTTCGACAAGAAGGCCTCGGTATAGAGTTTCGACATGTCAGGCGGTTCGTCCGCTGACTTAAGCAGCACTAACGCTTTGCTTACCGCTGCAACATCGTCCGGCTGAAAACGACCATCTAGCGAGAAGAATTTTGGTACCAATCGATCATATTCGAGCGATTCTAGGTCGACGGGACCACTCGTCACTTTGCTCGCAATCGCAACGCTCATCGCCTTATTGGTCTGCATGAACCTGACGGATTCGAACCAGCCTTTGAGAAAGCGTCTGAGTGCGTCCGGTTTGCTTTCGATCAGATTGTTCTGGGCGAAGATCGCGTGAGTGATGAAGTGCGTTATGTAATCCGAGCACGCTGCCAGGACCCGGGCCTCCTTGGCCTGCTCCAATTGCAGGCCGACTCGAAGATCGAAGGTAACGGCGTCAACAAGGTGCGCGCGCAATGCTGCGATTACACCGGAACTCATACCCCCGATGCCCACGGGCGTGATGCCATTGACTCCCCAACCCCTGGTAAGGGCGATTTCCTCCGCCATAAACGAACTCAGAGACGGATTACCCGAGACGCCGATCTTTTTCCCTTTCAAATCGTCTAGCGCCCGAATGGGCGAATTGTATGGCACGATGACTGCAAAGACGAGAGGTGCACCGGCCATTTCCGCGACGGCGATCATGGGAGCGCCTTTAGCGGTCAGGATCATCTGTGGGCCAGAGCCGAATGCGACATCAATGCTGTTGGCGGCGAGTGCCTGATGCATCTTGGTGCCGCCGGAAAAGCCAATAATCTGAACGTCGAGGCCATTCTTTTTGAATATTCCGGCTTCAATTCCGACGTCGAGCGGCACAAAGGAAAAGCTTTGCGGGCTCGACTTCGCTACTCGAAGTGTGTCCTCGGACCATGCCGACGTCGGCGAAAGCATCGCGAGCATTGCAGCTGCAAATGCGAGTGAGATAAGTCGACCGCTCCTGTCCATGGCTACCCTCCCGGTGGTAGACGTTGTTAGACTCCCATAATCAGCGCTTCAGCAGCAGCCGCACCGAGGATAGTTGTTCGATGCCATTAACACACGCAACGACGTCACGCTGTGCCATGTCGCCGATTGCGCCGCTGGCGCAAGTCCGAAACTTTGCCACGACCTCGTCCCATGACAGCGGATTTGAAGCAAAACCGGGCGTGCAGGGGCGTTCGACTATGCAGTGACCGCCACCAGTGAAAACAGCCTCTAGACGACATGGCAATGCCATTTTAGGCGTAAGAGTTGGGTCTATCAAAGCGTCCATGCGTGACATCAAGTCGTTTACGTCACGGTCCTTCCAACGTTCGGCGTACAATTGATCGGTGCCAAAGCGGCCGTCGAGCAACGCGGCCGCTACCAGAAAATAGATGCTATGATCGGCGGCTTCGCTCGATGTCGGGGCACGACCATGCTCATCTGCAAGCCGCAGCCGCGCCGGACCGGTGTCGGCAAGCACAATTTTGATCCGCTCTAGATCAGCTAGTTGCGGCAGTCGCCCGCGCATTTCGATGGCCGCGGATATCGGCCCCTGGGCCAAGGCGAAGCAAGGATATTGCTTCAATCCGACCGAGAGCAGACGATCATCTCCGTCAGCTTTGAAAAAATCGCCAAAGTCTATCCCTTCCATGAGTAGCTTGGCGTAGCCGCGTCGTCCCTCGAGGGCCTGTTCCGGACCGGTCATTCCTTCTGCGGCCAACAGCGTCAACATGGATGCCGTTTGTACGACCACCGCATTGGCTATCGATTTGGCGCCGGATATCTTGCCGACGCGGACCTCGCCAAGCGTTGCGCAGTGTACCGCTGCCAGCGCGAGCGCGTTTGCAAGTTGATCCGCGGAAAGCTCCAACAGCCATCCTGCGGTTCCGGCTGTGACGAGACCTGACACTGTGACGTGGTCCCATGAACTCTCGGGGTCGCCCATGTCGAGAAGCCGGCCATACATTTCATAGGCGAGGCGAATGGCCCGCACGAGGTCCCTTCCTGAGCGGTTCTTCATCTCAGCAGCCGCCAATGCCACGCCGATATTGTCGCTAGGATGTCCGAGTTGGCGCGGTCCGGTGTAGGTATCGTTGAGATCAAGCAGGCGGATGAGGGCGCTGTTGCTGAATGACGCTACCGACAGCGAACTGCGCATGTCCGAGCCGATAATCGAGCAATCTGACGTGCCGCCGAGTTGCGCTAGAGCTCGGAAGATGGGCCGGGCCTTTTCGTCGATGCTAGCAGCAAGCGCGCATCCGATGCTGTCCAGCAAGATCGTGCGCACACGGTCTGCCGCTTTTGAACCGATCGCCGACGCGCCGAAGTCCTTTATCCAAACGGCAAGGCGGCGGACCATGGCGTCGGAAGGCACCGTCGTGCCGGTGACCTTGCTGGGCAATTGCCCCCCTGTCAGGCTAAGTTTCTTAGTACCAGATTATGGAAGAACGCCATTGAGTGTAAACCGAAATTATCTGGATGAAGGCTAATGGTTGACGGCCCCCTTGTACGAGATCAACCTAGGTGCGCTCCGTCATAGAGAACTCTTGGAGAAATAAAGAATGCGCAGAAAGCCGTCTCTGACCACGGACGATGTGCTCAAAATCGTCGCCGCATGCAAATCGGCAGGCGCGAAGATCAAGCGCGAGCCTACCCTGGCGGTCGTAGATGCTGGCGGTCATTTGCTGCATTTGGAAAGGCCCGATCGCAATGGGGTCAACACAGTCGAAATGGCGACGCTCAAAGCACGTACGGCGGCTCTTCGAGGGCGGCCAAGCTCAGCCTTCCAAGAGCGCGTCAAGGAACATCCCGGTTTTTTGATGGTTCCTAATTGCCTCGGTGTCGAGGGCGGCGTTCCGGTTCTATTCGAGGATGAATGTATTGGCGGCGTTGGAGTTTCCGGTATCGATTACGACGATGAGCGTGTTGCACAGGCTGGTTGCGACGCGTTTACAAAATAAGACTCTGAGCGGCGGTGAACATCATCTGCAAACCATACCAAATTCGCACCGATTGATGGTGAAATTCACCCGTTTGGCCCCGATGTAGCCAACTGAACCTACCTCCGGTTTCGTGGCCACCATCCTGGGCTCTCACATCTGTTGTCAGCACACAGGACATACCGCACCCTTCCCTGCCGCCAGAGCTTCATTGGATCAAAAAACAGGTGGCAGCGGAGCCTGAAGATGTCGTGATCAAATTCTGGGTTGGCTACAGCATGTCCGAATGGGCGTCCAGGACTTTCCCTGGCAAACGGCAGGCGTCGGTGGGGTTTGTTGAAGAAGCAGCCGCTTCCGGTGGCTTAACCGTTTACAGGCTGTCGTATGGCGGGGTCCGTGTGCCGATCAGCATGCTAATGTATCGAACTGCCTTTTATCGGCGGGGTCAGACATGACCCGAGCCAAGTAACTGTCCGCGAGGGCACGCTGAAATACCCGATCAATCCGCATTAATCGCAGAGTTTGCAATTCTACCGCACCTTCATTCCTAACAGACGGGCGATTTATATATGCGTACGCTCGACGTCGGCGGGGCGTAGACCTGTCAATGGGCCGCGGAATCTCCTCACTTTGGGGCGCGCAATTTTCCCCACTTGGCGGGGCGGCGATCAGCCGTTTGGGTGATCAGCACCTCCGTGTTTTGGCGGTCGCCCGCGGCGCTTGATCGGCGCGGACGATTGAGCCGTGGCATTTGAGCGGATGTGCTCGGGTACAAGATCGGCGTGCTGACGGAGGCGGTAGCTTGAGCCTTCGATCTGGATGACGATAGCGTGGTGGAGCAGCCGATCGAGGAGCGCGGTGGCGACGACATGATCACCGAAGACCTCGCCCCATTCTGCGAAGCCGCGGTTCGAAGTGAGTATCATGGCGCCCTTTTCGTATCGTGCATTGACGAGTTGGAAGAACAGGTTGCCGCCGCCGGCAACGACTGGCAGGTAACCGATTTCGTCGACGATAAGCAGCGAGAAGCGGCAAAAGAACCTGATCTTCTCGCGCAGGGTGCCCTCACGCTCGGCCTTGGCGAGCGAGCTGACGAGATCACTGAGTGGCGTGAAGTAGACACTACGGCCGGCTTTGACGGCTTGGACGCCGAGCGCGAGCGACAAATGGCTCTTTCCAGTTCCAGGCGGGCCGAGGAAGTGTACGACTTCACTACGCTCGATGAACTCCAGCTCGGCGAGCGCCATGATGCGGTTTTTGTCGAGCGAGGGCTGGAATGAGAAGTCGAAGCCGGCGAGGGTCTTGATCGTGGAGAGACGCGCCATCATCAGTGCGATCTTGATGCGGCGGTTCTCACGCAACGTCAGCTCTTCGGCGAGCAGCGCGTCGATGGCTTCGATAGCAGTCAACTCGCCGTGTTCGAGGCGGCGCACGGTGACGTCGAGGATCTCGATCGCCCGTGGCATTTTCAGGCCGACCAGGGTCTGTTTGATACGATCGACGAGTGATGGAACGATCTCGGCATGGGCGTTCATCGCGCACCTGCCAGGCCGGCGAGCCGCCGAGCGACGGCGTCGTAGAAGTCGAGCGAGCGTCGCGCGACCTGGTCGCCGGTGCGGCGGATGACACGCTCACCATCGACCCGTCGTCTATGCCGCGGCGACAAGGTTTTGCGATGCGCCGGGTCGAGGAGTTTCTGGTCGCGACCTTCCAGCGGAACATGGGTGGCGACGAGCGCGCCGTCCTCGAAGATGCGAATCTCATCGGCGAAGACGTGAACATCGAGGACACGGCGACGTGTGGTGTCGGGGACGCTGTAGAGATTGCCGCTGACGCTCACCATGCCCTCATGGGAGAGCCGTCGTTCGAGCTTCAACACCGTACGATAGGGCGCAAGTGGCAACGGCTTCAGCGCCGGCTTTTCTGCGGCGAAGGCCTCGTTGACGACGCGCTGCGTGGTCGCGTGCACACGAGGGTTGGCGACCGTGTCGAGCCAGTGACGGAGCTGGACATTGAGGTCGTCGAGATTGCGGAATGATGTGCCGAGGAAAAAGTCCTCGCGAATGTAGCGGAACGGGCGCTCGACCTTGCCCTTGGTTTTGGGCCGATACGGTCGGCAGGCCCGCGGCTGGAAGCCATAATGCCGCGCGAGGTCGAGAAGGGCGCGGTTGTAGATGACGAGACCATCCGGGTCTTCCCCGATCACCGCGGTCTTCATGCGGTCGTAGAGAATCTCACGCGGCGCTCCACCGATCGCCTCGAGCGCGGCGATGTGACAGCGCAGAACCGACTGCAGATCCTGGTGGACGACGAACCGCGCCCAGATCAAGCGCGAATAGCCGAGCACCATGGAGAACAGCCAAACGATGCGCGTCACCCCGGGTTCGTCGGTGAACTCAACTTCGAACCGGGCGAGATCAACCTGGGCCTGCTCGCCGGGTGGGGTCTCGAACCGAACTTCGAAAGGCGTGACGGGAGCGGGCCGGATGTCGCGCACCGCACGCTTCACCGCGGTGTAACCGCCGGCGTAGCCGCGCTCTCTTAATTCGCGCCACAACCGCACCGCGGTCAGGCCGGGAAAAGCCGCAAGCCGCTCGCGCAGATACGGCAGGAAGAAATCAGTGCTCTTCTGCCGGCGCGGTCGAGGACCATAGGTCGGCGGCTCCAGACCGCGGGAGATATATTTGCGGACCGTCTTACGGTCGACGCCGAGTTGACGGGCAATCGCGGCTACCTTCAGGCCCTGCCGATGAAGTTCCAGGATCATGATGAATTCCCCGAATTTGACCACCGTGCCGCTCCCTCCCGCCAAAGGGAGAAGCATCGGCAGGATTCGCGCCGACCAGCCTCTCGAGGCATGCCTCCGGAAGTCGGGCGCCGCATCAAAACTGGGGAAAATTCAAGGCCCACAAATGAGGAGGATACACCGCCCGCTTAGAAGACCCAATGCGCCGTCGGACGCCTGCTACCTTACTGGGCCGATACAGAAGAGAGACAGGACTAAACCAAAATGGCTTAAGGCACTGTGAAGTGGTTCAACGCAACAAAGGGCTACGGCTTTATCGCGCCGATGGGCGGCGGCAAGGACGCATTCGTCCATATCTCGGCGGTCGAGCGCGCCGGACTGTCAACGCTCAACGAGGGCCAAGTCGTCGAGTACGAGCTGGTTGAAAATCGCGGCAAAGCATCCGCTGAGAATTTGCGAGTGTCTCGATAGCTCTAGGAGACGAAAGTTCCCATGCCGCTGATTGACGCGTAGTTTGTGCGTTGCACCACGCGGAACTCGTTGCGATGTCCAACATTGGCCTCGCGGACGGGATCAGCCTCCGGGTCGCCCCCGGTGTGCCCCCTATCCCGTCTGGAGGCCCTGCCCCTGGGCGGGGTTTCTCTTAGTTCAGACCGTCGCCCGGTTTCATTCCGCTTTCTTGCCGTCAGCGCAGGAACTGGTCCGCGATTTCTGACATTGGACTACCGGACGGGATTGCCCCCACCCCTGACATCGCAATCGCGTCTGGGAAGCCCCGTCCGCGCAACCGGGGCTTCTCTTACTTCATGGAACAAAAAAGCCCCGGTCCGCGATGATCGGGAAAGCGCTCAATCGAAGTTGAGGCAGTCTCGATTTCGGGAGCTCGATGAGCGTTGCCTAATAGTCGGCCAAACGTTCCCAGGCGGCGATGTGCAGCAAGCTTCTTCGCTCTACGAACTTGATCGGCCCCCACTGAGTGGTCCGTATGGAATGTTAGTTTAGAGTTGGCCGTTGGGCCAGCGGGAGCGTGGCCGGCGGAGCCGGTCGACGTAGCGCAGCCGGCCACGCGGCGAATGCGGGCACGAACACCTCGGGTGCTGGTGGCTTGTAGCCGAGCGATTGATGCGGCCTGATTGTATTGAAGTGGCGCCGCCAACTTTCGATGACGATCTGGGCCTCGCGCAGCGTGTAGAAGATTTCGCCATCGAGCAGTTCATCGCGCAGGCGTGCGTTGAAGCTCTCGACGTAACCGTTTTCCCATGGACTGCCTGGCTCGATATAGGCGGTCTTTGCACCGACCGCTGTGATCCACTGCTGCACAGCCTTGGCCACGAACTCCGGCCCATTGTCGGACCGGATGTGGCCAGGGATGCCGCGCAGGATGAAGAGATCGGACAGCACGTCGATTACATCGATGGCCTTGAGCTTGCGGGCGACCCGGATTGCCAGACATTCATGGGTGAACTCGTCGATCACATTGAGCATTCGATATTTCCGTCCATCGTGGGTGCGGTCCTCGACGAAGTCATAGGACCAGACGTGATTGCGGTGCTCGGGACGCAGCCGGATGCATGATCCGTCTGCCAGCCAGAGCCGGCCGCGCTTGGGTTGTTTATGAGGAACCTTGAGCCCCTCGCGTCGCCAGATCCGCTCGATCCGCTTGTCGTTGACGAGCCAGCCCGCCTGCTCCAGCAACCCGGCGATCTTGCGATAGCCGTAGCGGCCGTATTGCCGGGCCAGTGCAATGGTGTCGGCCGTGAGCCGCTCTTCGTCTTCACGGCCCCGCGGTATCTTGCGCTGCGTCGAGCGGTGCTGCCCGAGCGCCGCACAGGCGCGGCGCTCGGAGACATGCATGACTTCTCTGATCTGCTCGATACAGGCCCGGCGACGCGCGGGGCTCAGAAGTTTCCCCGAGCAGCCTCCTGCAAAATGAGCTTGTCCAACGTCAGGTCCGAAATCGCCCTGCGCAGACGGCTATTCTCCTGCTCGAGCTCCTTCAGGCGCTTCACCTGGTCGGTCTTGAGCCCGCCGTACTCCTGTCGCCACCGATAATAGGTGACTTCGCTCACGCCAATCTGCCGGATCGCGTCAGCGATGTTCTGGCCCTGCGAGACCAGGACGTCGACCTGCCGCAATTTCGCGACGATCTCTTCGGGCGTGTATCTCTTCTTCGGCATTGCAGTCCTCCTTCATGTCAAAAGACATAGTTCAGGTCGGACCACTTTTCAGGGGGAGGACCAATGATGGGTCGGCGGTACGGCGATCTGCGTTGTTTTCAATGATTTGAGCCTCGCCAATTCCGGTGTCATCCCTGGCTCGATGTTGATACATTGATGCAAGACCGCTCACCACCAACTTGACGAAGTTCTCTTGCAACACACGGCCCGGACCATACGTCGGGTTAAAACATACCGAAATCCGATGTCCGCGTTAGGGCCGTCGAGCAGACGTTTTGCGAGCACTGTTCGGGGGAATGAGGGATATTGGCAACCCTCAAGTCATGTTAGGTGGCACGTTCGATCTTACGGAGATGCCGTATATCCGACATGCTGCCCCGGGCGCTGCGGAACGAGAAAGATCAAAATGACGATCAGCATGGCAAGAACTGCTGAGGCCTTCAGGTCGCCTACGGCGAGCCCACCTTGGGCGACTGGCTTGTCGAACGAATTGGCGATCGTGGCTCCCAATGGACGCGTCAGGATGAAAGCCGCCCAAAATAGCAGCGTGCGGGAAACCCCGGTAAAGAAGTAGAGAACGGCAATGACGGCGAGCACGAGCGCGATCACTAGCGCACTGTCATTGTATCCCAATCCGGTATCATCGGCCATCCAGTCGCCAAGCGCTGTACCGAGCGTTTGCGAGAACATGATTGTGATCCAGTAAAAGGCCTCGACTTTCGGTGATACGACGGTCTGCACGGCGACCGAACCGAGCGTCCAATACCAAAGGCCGATCGTCGCCATGACCAGCGAAAACAGCAAAAGCGATCCGCCCAGATAACCTATCCCTAGCGAGCGGTCGAAAAAATCAGCCAAGGTCGTTCCTGTGAGCGTCGTCGCAACAATCACCGCCCAATATAAAAAAGCGTGAAATCGCTTCGCCATGATTTGCGCGCCCACCAATACAACCAGCACCCCTCCGCAGATGACCGAGCCGATCAGATAGCCAAATCCCAACTGCATTGTCACTGCATTGCCGCCAACCTCGCCAAGGGTGGTCGCAAATATCTTGATGACCCAGAAGCCGAGCGTGACCTCAGGAACCTTGCTCAGGGCGAAGCTTTGAGTATCGGTCATGGATTTCCATTTTGTGGTATCGTCGGAAGGTGGCATATCGCCGACTTGGTTAGGTCTCTCCAGCGGCATTTAGATTTCACCAACTTGGCAATATCTTGCTGCACTCCGCGGCACCGTGTCGCGGCTGCTGCACACCAGGATCTATTCATCGAATTCCGTCGTGGGTCATCCGCGTCGCTTTGAGCGTGCATCGCTCTCACTCCAATCACTGCCGAATTGCTGCGGTTGAAGACCAATCCCCCACCCACCGTTCAACCACGCCCCGCCGGACCACCAACCTCACTAAAATCCGTGACGTGAATTTTCGCTACTTCGGCAGCCTAGGTCACATCCAGTTAGATTAGTGCGTTAGCCGGTTTCAAAATCACCCTCATAACCTGAACCAATTTCATATAACCCATCTCAGGGCCGCTCTCGTTGAGCGGCCCTTTCGCTTTTGTGCATGTGACATGAGCCTAGAGGTGTGCACGCGAAAAGCTTCGTCATCGGGCCGGCCCGGGTATTGGTAAGATGCTTGAAACACGCCATCCAGCCGACGTTTTCACCAGCACCTGGTTCATGAGGAACCGGGCGGCTTGCGCAGGCTGGCCGGGCGCGCCGATTGTGAAGGTGATCGGAACGTAGATCTGGGCTGAGCCCTCGCCGAGCATCATCACCCGCAGCCCCGAGGCATCGGGCTCGAGATGCCATGTTCCTTGGTAGAGCGCCGTAAATCGCTTCAACGCCGCCTCGCGTCCCCAGACCGGTGCACCGCGCGTGATCCAGAGAAAATCCGGAGATTCGACCAACAGGCTCCCCACGGCCGCCGTATCATGCGCATTCTGTGCGCCGATGAAGCGATCAAAAGTGGCGCGAACTTCGTCTTCGGACACTTGCGCTTTGACAGCGGGCGACCAAAGCATCAATGCGAGGCAGGCTGTTCCGACGAAATTTAGCAGGGATCTCATGGTATCTCCTTCTGGAAAGGTTTGTTCTTGCGCCGGCAAAGTGCCGAGGGAGTCGCCAAAGTCTTTGGATTTGGCCTAAATTTCTCCTGGTAACTTCCTGGGAAGCCGGGAGACGGACGTGGCGAGCGAGATCTTCGCGTTCGGGGAGTTTGTCCTCGATTGCAGGGAACGGCGGCTGCTGAGGAAAGGAACGCCAGTCGCGTTGACCGGCAAGGCCTTCGACGTGCTCGCAAGCCTCGTGAGGCGGGCCGGCCACCTAGCAACGAAGGACGAACTGCTATCCGACGTGTGGCCCAATACCTTCGTCGACGAGGTCAATCTGAGCGTCAACATCTCGGCGGTTCGGAAGGCGCTTGGGGACGGCAACGGCGAACGCTTCATTGAGACCGTCCCCAGACGCGGCTACCGCTTTGTCGCCCCCGTGCAAATGGATACAGTTTTGGAGTTATCAGGCTCGCCCTTCACTGCAGGCCAATATTCCCGTCATTTGCCGTGAAGCTTGAACCAATCCACCACCGTGGCTCAAACACACCCCGAGAAGCCACCAAACCCTCCACAATCCGTGATGTAAATTTCCTACCTAGGATTTCCGCGTTGCGGTGCTTTGCCGAATTGCCAGACGACCGCAAAGACATATCCGATTAAAGCCAGTGCCGATCCCGCGGAGACAAGCACGCTCTCCATGTAGTAACTTCCCACGCCAAGACTGAAAGGACTCACTTGTTCAATGACGAAGCCGGCGACGACACCGATGACCAAAAGTACTCCGAACACGGGACGTCTGATCTGTCGCCCATCGACGATCGCAACAAGAGCGCCAAACACGACGACTCCCGCCCACATAAAATAGCGCGTCAAGTCCGGAGACCGATCCATAACGAGGGGCCGCTCCTTCAGCCAATAGATCAGGCTACGAAATGGCCGATGATATCTGCAAACCATTCGTGCCAGACGAGGTGATCGAGTAGCGTTCAGCCGTTTTGTTGCAGCGCAAATCGACAACCACCGCAAGGCGCGCTTTGGGGTCAGTTTCGACCGATCGACAACGTCCGAGGCATGTCGGCTTTCCCTTCCATCGCCACCGAATTGATCTGCGGCTAAAGCGTTGAGAAGGGCCAAAAGCGACCGAAGCATCGCAACAAACAGCATCGCTATTCGATCACCTCGTCAGCGGTGGCGAGCAACGATGCCGGAATGGTCAGACCAAGCGCCTTGGCGGTTTTGAGATTGATGACTAAAGCGTATTTGGTCGGCGCCTGCACCGGAAGGTCAGCGGGCTTCTCCCCCTTGAGGATGCGATCGACATAGGCAGCAGCGCGCGGGTATTCCTCGATCGGATCGGGCCCATAGGAGGCGAGCGACCCGGCCGCGGGGTAATAGCGGAACGGGTAGACACTCGGTAAGCGGTATTGCGTCAGCAGCGCAATGGTTAATTCCCGATGGGTCACCGCCGTCGAACTCGCCGCTATGATCACGGCGCCATTGGGCTCGCGTGCGAACGCGGCGAGGCCGCTCTTGATCGCGCCGACGTCGCTCTGATCGATCGCGCTCAGTTCCACTGCTGTTGAAGACGCCGCGGACTGGATCGCGGCGAACTGCCCAACCCCGGCAGCGATGTTTGGATCGCGAATGACGGCCACGCGTGTTACGGTCGGCGCAAATTCCTTGAGCAATTCGAGCCATTTGCCGCCGAGACTGAATTCAAACGCAGTAAATCCGGTGGAGTTGCCGCCCGGCCGCGACAGGCTGTTAATGAAACCGGCGCCGACTGGGTCGATGACGTTGGCAAACACAATCGGCACGCTGCGCGTGACACGCTGTAGCGCCGCCACGCTCGGACTGGCGGAGGCGAGGATAACATCCGGCGACAGCGCAACCAATTCTTCGGCGTACTGGCGGTTGCGATTGAGATCGTCCGCGGCCCAGCGAATGTCAATGTGCAAGTTGTGGCCCTCAGTCCAGCCGAGTTTAGGTAAGGCTTGCGTAAAGGCCGCCAAGCGCGCCTGACCTTCCGGGTCGTCCGAAGGAAAATTCATGAGAACGCCGATCCGCCGTACCCCATCGTATTGTTGCGCGCGTGCCGCAAGAGGCCACGCAGCGGCAGCGCCGCCAATCAGTGAAATGAACTCGCGTCGTCTCATGGGCCACACCTTCCGTCAGAAGCCTACCATTCGCCGCCGCGTTGTGCATCACAACAACACTGATTGGCTGATGTCTGAAGAGGGTCAATCGCTACAGATGCGGCGCGCGCCCAAATCCATCGATGTCCGCTTCGCTCCGAAAGCGACGGACAGCCGTTTCAAGGCCACATGTCGTGAAGGGCCACAAGGCGACGAACGGCGGTGCAGCAAAATTTTCGCCCATTCGATTACCTCATCGGCGACTGCGAGCATCTTGGCCGATTTCTAGGCCGAGCGCCTTCGCGGTCTTGAGATTGATGACGAGATTGAACTTGGTCGGCTGCATCACCGGCAAGTCGGCGGGTCGCTCGCCCTTGAGGATGCGGCCAGTATTGAGGCCAGCCTGACGATGAACGTCAAGAAGGTCGGCTCCGTAGCTCATCAAGCCTCCCGCCAGCACGCCTGCTAGTAAATTGTGGGTCGGCAATTACGAACAGCGCGGCTGCGCGATGTTCGATGATTTTCGCGAAAGCCGCATCGAAGTCGCGCTCGCCGCTGGCATTTACGATATAAATCGGCTGTCCCGTAGCGTCGGCTGCACCTTGAACCTCTCGCACTGACACTTCGTTGTTGGGGTCGGTCGGATTTGAGAGCACAGCGATGGTGCGCCTGGTGGGGAGCATCTGGCGGAACAGTTTCAGTGGCTTTGCAGTCACCACGGGGGAGAAGTTGATCGCGCCGGTCGCTTTTTCACCGGGGCGAGCGAGGCTGGCGACGAGACCAATTTCACCGGATCGCCGCCACCCGTAAATGCGATCGGAATGGTCAACGTTGCCGCCTTGGCCACGATACCAGGCTGTAAGCCACTAGTCTCAGCGATGACGGCTACCTGACGACCAACCAAGTCTGCGACCAATGCGGGCAATCGATCCTCTTGGCCCTCGGCCCAGCGGTATTGAAAGGTGACGTTGCGACCTTCGACATAGCTCGTTTGGCTCAGGCCTTGCCGAAACGTCCCGACGAAGGGTGCAAACCCAGTGGATGTACCGCGGCTGACATATCCCACCACCGGCATCGCGGCCTGCTGTGCGCGCGCGGCGAGCGGCCAAGCGATTGCCGCGGCACGGAGCACGCTTGACGATCACTTCTCGGACAGGGACCGGTGTGCGACCACAAGCCGCCTTCAAGGGTCATCGATCAGAAGTCGAAACGCTCGCACGCCGAAAATATCTCGATCACCGCGAGCCGAACGGTTCGTTGCTGATCCGCACCGGCGATATCGATTGAATGGTTTTCCGAGATTTTGCCGCCGGCGTTATGCTCGCAGCCGATCTTCAGCACGCTGAGAACGTCCGGCTACTGGCCGAGATAAACATCCGTTCCAAAAGAAATCTCCACCCGATTCCGGCGAGCTTGAGAATGCTCTAGTTCCTGGCGACGACGGACTCATCGATCTTGTAATTATCCGGCCTTGCTGGCTAGTTGGATTACGGCACCATCCAGCGATCGCCGCACCTCAACCGCCTGCGGTGAATGAGCGAACCCAATTGGCTGCGTGAACTCGAAACTATGATGGCCGCTGCCAAGGCCGGCCTGCTTAAGATCTTCGCGATATTGATTGGCCAGGATCTGGCCGATCAATTCCCCGCCGGCATAGATGTCGAGACAGACCGGCGCCTCGGGGTGCTCGACATTTTGCGCCCAGCCTTCGACCGAGCGCGCGCTCACGAGGTCAACAAAGCCGCGCAGCGCGCCAATCCGCGGCTCTGTATCGGCCGTCCGCAACCCCGCCCGCAGCGCAATGCGCCGCCGCGCGTTCTCAATTTCATAACCGTCCTCGTAGCGCGGCGCGCAATAGCGGGCGGGCGCCGTCATGTTTGGATAGAGAGCAAAATACTCGTGCGCATTGTGGAACATGGAGCGGCAGTCGTCGTCGATGAAACTCTCCGACAACGCGCCTTCGGCAATGATCACGTCGTGGGTTTCAAGCTCGATGTGGAAGTACTCTACGCGCTCCACGCTTTCCGCCTGCGCAATTGAAGCGCCGTTGACCAAGTCCTTGGCCTCGATCAGCAGACCCTCCAGGTACATGCCGTGATGAGGCGAGATCCACAGGTCGCGCCGCGGCACGTTATCGTCGAGCGCGTCGGCTTTGATGCAGATCGGCAGGATATCCTTGCGCCCCATAACGAAGCGGCCGCCATAGCTGCGCTTGCCGATCCATTTGATCGGCCGAGCCGCGCCGGACATGGTGATGACCTCGTCGCCGATCACCAGCTCGTCGACCGCCACCTCGCCACGCGCGGTCGCGATCAGCGTGCCGCGGCAATAGCAGGGCGTGGTGTCCTCGGTGATGTCGGTGCCGGTGCCGCCCCGGTCGGGCGCGAGGTGAAAATAGTCGCCGTTGAAATCCTGTGACGGATCGAATTGCAGCATATAGGTGCTGCCGTTCTCGGTCACGTCGAGGACGTTATTGGCAACCAGGTCGGCGCTGCCGCTCGGATCGTAGGGGATCGCGGTCAGATCGATGTCGTCGCCGTCGGCGAAACCGGTGATGGTTGCGGTCACCGGCGCGGTGTCGTCGATCTCCAGCGTGCCACCGATCGGGTCGCCGAATGGCGGGCCGAAGGCGATCGTACCGGACGCCGACGCGCCGGTGGCAAGATCGAGCAAGCCTCCGCTGTCGATCGTCGCATCGTTGATCGAGGAGCCGTTATCGGCTAGCAGATCGCCGCCACCTTCGGCAATCGCACGATTAACCGTCGCGCCGCTTTCTGCCTCGACAACACCGCCGTCACCCACGACGACGCCTTCGACGGTCTGGCCGGAGAAAACTTGGAACTGGGCGGTGAGGGGCGGTTCGACGATGGTGAGATCCGTCCCGGAGCCACTGTCCGGGTTCAGCTCGAACGTCGGCGCGGTCAGAAATACCTGAGACGAATCAATCTGCAGGTTATAGGAACTGCCGTTCTCGATGACTTGGATGAATTGCTGGCCGCTGCCGGCGTCAGTTTCAAGCTCGGCGGCGCCACTTGGGTCGTCTGAAACATCCGTCAGATCGATCTTATCGGGCGGCGAGAATCCGTAGATCGTGCCGGCCATATCAGCCGTATCGTCGAGTGCAAGCACCCCGCCAATGCCGGCGAACGTGATCGTCTGGTCCGCCGGGACCGCGCCGCTTACCGAAAGCGTAATCCCGGCTTCGATCGTCAGCGGCCCAGCCCCGGTCAGGTTGGACACGTCGATCTCCTGCACGCCGATTGCCGCAAACCCGACGATTTCACTTGGCGTGAGGCTTTCGATTTCAGACTCGGTATCGGCGACGACGACGGTGGCGCCCGGTGGCACGATGATCGGCACCGGGTCGTACAGCGCCAAAGCCTGGGCGACCGAGAGCGTAATCGACTGATCCGTCACCGTGACCGCTGTGACGCCGATTGACGTCAGCGCGCCGAGTTGAGCGGCCGACATGCCTTCGATATTCGCGGCCGTGTCGCCCAGAGTGACGGTGTCGCCAGCCGGCGCCGTGATTGTGATTGTCGTGCCGATATTAGTATGTTCCAGCTCTTCGGCCTCGGGCACGTTTATGACCACCGAGGTATCGGTCGCCACAATTCTTGTCACGCCCTCGAAATCTGCGACACGGTCGATCTCTTCCGTGGCAATCGTGTCGATATTGGCGGCGATATCGGCAATCGACACCGAATCACCTCGCGGCGCCTCGACGTTCGAGAATGGCGTGGCGGCTTCGGCCTGCGCGACGGTGAAGACAATCGATGCGTCGGTCGCAACGATGGGGTCCACGCGCAAGTGTTCAAGCTGGGTGGGCGTCAGCGCCTCAATATGGGCTGCTGTGTCGACGACCTCGACCGCTGTGTTCACGGGCGCGATGATGCCGAGCGACCCGGGCGGATTGGCGCCTTCATACGCCACCGCCTGAGCGACGCTGAGGATGACAGGACCATCGGTCGCCGTCATCGACGAGAGGCCGTCGGCGATCAGTGCGGTAATTTCCACCGGCGTCAGGGCCTCGACGTGAGCCGCGGTGCCGGTGACAGCAAGCGAAACAGGTCCCCCGTTCGACCGAATGAGCGAAATTCCCGTGTCGCTAAGCGCCGCAGCCTGCAGTGCGGTCAGCGCAATGTATTCGCTGGGAATCTCGATCGCGCTTACGCCAATCGTTACGAGCGCCGCCATCTGCGCCGGACTGAGACCCTCGATATTCTCCACCGAATCGATGACGATTACAGCTTCCGCCGGCGGCACGACGAGAGTCGGCGAAAGAGCCTCCTGCGCCACGGCCTGGACGGCGGTGAGTACTGCGATGATCGGAGTCCCGGAGAGGGACAGGATTTGGTCGCTTTGAAGAGCGGCCACTTCGCCGTTGACGATGAACTCGCCGACACCGATCGACAACGCGACTGTGATCTCACCCGAGGTCAGAGACTCGATGTCAAAGGCATTGTCGATAACAACATAGGTATGTCCGGGCAGCGGGTTGGCACTTCCTGGATTGATCCGGTCGAGGGTGAGATCGGCCAGCAGTTGTCCGGCGGTAACTGTTATATCAGTCCCAGCAAGCGGGATCGGAGACGGCGCAGGATTTGCCAAGTCGTAACCCAGGACATTCATTAGTGTCACGTCGGAGGGCGTGATCGGGTTAACAACATTGGAATCGCTATTGTCGTTGTAAGAATCCGGTGTGTGTACAACGCTGCCGTTGACTGTGGTTCCAGCCCAATCTCCCAGATCGCCGCTATTGCCATTCTGCCGGTTATTCCAGTCGCCCAGGTTCGTTAGGCCGCCGTCGATCGAAAAATACGACGCGTCTCCGGTGGTGAGCTGGCCGTCGTGCGCCGACGCATAACGGAAAAGATCGATGGGGTGGAAGGAACTCGACGCCCCGTCAGTCCCATAATCATTGAGCCCTGATGTCCGGCCCATCACCTCGGAAATCTCATGCTCAACCACAGCTAGGAAATCGTACTCGCCAATGATCGGCGTCTGGTTGGGATCCGGACTGTAGTTAAAATCCGATGTGCTGCTGAACCCGATAATGCCATCGGGATTGGCTGGGGAAGTCCCCACGACACCAAGGTTGGTGAACCCCAAAGCCTTCTGTTCCGCTTCGTCTATCTCCAAGTTCGCGCCACCCGTCGGGTCGGTGGCCGGCAAGCCTGCAACGGCGATCTTTTGTGAACTCGATTCTGCGTCGACGTTCATTGCCGCTACCAGTGCGGCGTAGGTCTGGGTGAGACCGTAATAACCCTGACTCTCGCCAAGGTCGCCGCCTCCTACCGCGTAGCCACCGAGTTCACCGAATCCGACATTGTAATAAAGCGTGATTGGTTCGTTGTACGTGTCTGCATAAAATTGAAATGCCTGCTCGATGTCGGCTTTATAGCTCGCGGGCGCCGAAACGACTGATGGGTCCCACGTGATATCGAAGATCATTCCATTCCCGGCCGGCCCGGATATCACGGTCGTGCCGTCGTTTTGGCTCGGATCGTTCGGAGGCGCGACAACGGCGACTGATGCATCGCCGAGTGCGCCCATCTGGTCAGCAGTAAATTCGGGGATAGTATCGTTCGCTGCTACCGCGCCGACGCCGACATATCCGAGCGCCGCTAATTCCGAGGGAATGAGCGCCTCGAGTTTCGCCGCGGTATCGACTAGGCTGACGCTATCATCCGAATCCACGGTAAGACGAAGCGAGGCAAACTCCAGCGCCAAAGCCTGATCCACGGTCAATACGACCGAGCCGCCCGTCGCCGCGATTCCCGTCACAGGAAGTGGTGCTGTCGAAATTTTGTCGGGAGTGAGCCCTTCGATTTGTGCCGCAGTGTCGGTAATATCGAAAGTATGGCCGCCTGTGGCAAAACCCGCCGGGCTTGCCTCGTATGAGAGCAATTGGGTGACGCTCATCGGAACGCTGGACGTGTCGGCGACGGTAACCGATCCGTTGGCCAGCGCACCTTCGAGTGCGGTGCTGAGCGTAAGCCGAGCGTCGCCGTTGAGCGTGATCGTATGGCCGCCGGTCACCTTCATTTTGGTGACATCAAAAGAATCCAGCTTGGTCCACTGCACCTGAGTGAGCGCTTGGAGATCGGCGATACTCGCGGTGAGGGTGACCGTGTCGTCCGGCGTTACGCTAACGCTGATCGAATCGGCCTCGAGGACTTCAACCTCAGCGAGGGTGAGTGTTAGATCACCGGACACCGCCAACTCGTGCACACCAAGTCGGTGCCAAAAGTAATCATCCGCATTCGCCAGAGCCGCCTCAATGTTGGCGGCGGTGTCGGCGACGGTCACGGTATCGTTCGGCGGGACTGTCACTGAGTCGAACACGCTATAGAGTGTAAGGGCCTCGGCGTCGGTGAGAACGACCGAGGCGTCGGTTGCCGCAACCGTAAAAGTGGCGGCACTCAGCCCCGCCTCCTCAAACTCGTAAAGCGCACTGATCTGCGCTGAGGTCAGAGCCTCGATGTTGGCGGCAGTATCCGCGAAGCTAATGACATCGCCTTGCGGGACAGCAACGTTGAGCGAGGCGCTCCAAAGCGCTTCGGCCTGGACGATGGTGAGCGCGGCCGCAGCGTCGGTCACCGTGATCGTCGTATATCCGCTCGCAGCGATCGAGGCGATCTCCCTCCCCGTTAAGGCCTCGATCTGTGCGGCGGTGAGGTCGTCTGAGACGGCAACGGTCGTAACCATATCGGCTGGCGGCACGGCAACGTAAATCGAATTGTACAAGAGTGCCGCTGCCTGAATCGGTTGAAGTGCTACCGAGGCGTCGGTCGCGACGATCTCGAAGATGTCAAGCCCCCGCACCCGTAATATCTCGGCAGCGGTCAGTGTCTCGATATTTGCGGCGGTATCAGTAATGACCCAGTCGTCGCCTGCGGGCGGGCCAGAACCGTCGGCGAGGTCGGCACGAAACTGCGCGACCGTGATCGGTACATCGGTCATGGCTACCCCTTGGTCGGCAGAGCGCCGACGCTGTTCCTGCCGAGGGATATTAAGTGCACCATGCGAGCGTTACGTCTTCGCGAGCACCGGATGCGAAGACAATCGCGTTCGGTGGCCTTGTCGGCAAGCTGCCCTTCCCTCTGCTGGTATTAGGTTATCCCCTTGGAGGTCAGACTGGCTTGGACGAGGGAGAACAGTTCCTGGGCTGGGAGGGAAATCGGCTTTGGCTTTCACCCTTGAGTTGCTAAGATGAGATCAAGGGTGACAGTGTTGCGAATAGACGGTCTCATCGATGTCCGCGACCTCTGGGTCGTCGGCGCCTTTGCCGATTTTCCAATTCTCGACAAAGGCTTTTGCCGAACGCGAACGGCTGGCAGCCTGGCGTGAGGTCTTCGGCCGCGCGGTGTGCAGCCTCGACATCGAGCCGCTTGAGCCGGCAGCTTTCTTCTCCGAAGCGACGGTTTATCAGCTGCCGGGATTGGGCGTGCTGTTCGCGACCAGCGGCGCCATGAACTTGAGCCATACGCACGAATTGATCGTCGATGGCGATCTTTCGATCATGGCCGCACCAACGTGTGCCTTTACGGCGTCTCAGCTCGGCCGGACAGTAGAGCTTGAACCTGGCGCGGGCGTGCTGATGAACAATGCCGAAATCGGCAGCATCAGGCTCGCGTCATCCTCGCGCTTCGTCACCTTCCGCGTGCCGCGCGAGGCGATGACGCCGCTCGTGCCCGACCTCGACGCCGCAGTGGCACGACGAATGCCGGCCCACAACGTTGCACTCAGGCTTCTGGTCGACTATCTGGAAAGCTCGCGCGAAACGCAGGCCCTGACGACGCCGGACCTGCAACGTATCGCGGTCACGCATATATACGATCTGCTGGCCGTGACACTCGGCGCCACGCGAGAAGCGTCCGAAATCGCGTACGGCCGCGGCATGCGCGCGGCCCGGCTGTCCGCGGCCAAAGTCTTTATCATACAGAACATCGTCCGCCATGATTTGTCGGCAAGGAGCGTGGCGGTGCATCTCGGCATCACGCCGCGCTACATCCACATGCTGTTCGAGGCCGAAGGCTCGTCTTTTACCAAATTCATGATGGAGCATCGGTTGGCGCGCTCCTATCAGATGCTTGTGGATCCACGCATGTTGGAGCGCACAATCAGCATGATTGCCTTCGCGACGGGTTTCAGCGACTTGTCGCATTTCAACCGCACATTCCGGCGCCATTTCGGCATGACCCCGTCTGACGCGCGGCGCGCGAACGGGCAGCTCATGGAACCTAGCGCGTAGTCATCGCGGCAGCTTCCATCGTCCGGGTTAGCCCCTGCCGAGCTTTCCCTCCCATTTGCCGTACCAACATGACTTGCTGTCTGTTTGATTGTAGCCCGCGCTACTCCGTCGCCGATAGCGATCTCTACTCAGACGGCGCGTCTCGCCTCTACAAGGGAGCGGCCGATGTCGATCTATCGCCTGTTGCGAAACACGGCTCCGAAAACCTGAACACATTGAACTGATGGCAGCGGCTCTCAAAGATGTCTGCCGCGAGCCAGGTCTGGCGCCTCAGGACACCCTGCGCGAGGTAGTTGCCCGAGCCATAATCGAATGTGCTCAAAGAGGCGTGCGCGATCCCAGTGCGTTACGGAAATGCACCCATGGGAGGCGAGCCGATTTCCCTCCCAGCCTACGAGTGGTTCTCTCTCATCCAAGCTTTCGGGAACCGGGTCGGCTAGGGTCACGCCCATCGCGGCGTGTCGGGCTTAGCTTATTGGGAGACGAGGACGAAGACGCCGCACTCTCGCGGGCCTGATCAATGCTTATCGATTGGGAGCCTGCCGCACGCCGTAAATTGCCTTTCACTGGAGAAAAGCCGTGAAACTTCTCCGCCGAAAGCTTCTACATCTCGCAGCAGGTGCCGCCGCTTTGCCGGTCCTATCGCGCATCGCAAGGGCGCAATCCTATCCGGCGCAGCCGGTGCACATCATCGTCGGTTTCGGCGCTGGCGGCGCGCCCGACATCCTTGCACGTCTGCTGGGACAATGGCTGTCGGAGCGGCTCGGTCAGCCTTTCGTCATCGAGAACCGGCCGGGTGGCGGCGCCAATGTCGCCACCGAACTCGTCGTTAGGGCGCAGCCGGACGGCTATACACTCCTGCTCGTCAATTTGACGAACGTGGTCAACTCGGCCCTCTATGACCATCTCACCTTCAATTTCATCCGAGATATCACGCCGGTCGCGAGCATCAGCCGCGAGCCTCTCTGCATGGAGGTCAATCCATTGTCTCCGGCGAAGACTGTTCCCGAATTTATTGGGTACGCCAAGGCAAATCCCGGCAAAATCAATATGGCATCACCCGGCATCGGGACGACGCCTCATATGGCCGGCGAACTGTTTATGACTATGACCGGCGTCGAGATGGTGCATGTCCCCTATCGGAGTTCGCCTCCCGCACTGACGGATCTACTCGGTGGACAGGTGCAAATGATGTTTAGCCCGATGCCCTCTTCGATTGGGTACGTCAGAGCCGGCAAGCTGCGCGCGCTTGCAGTCACGACTGCAACGCGCTCCGCGGCGCTCCCGGACATTCCGACCGTGAGCGATTTCGTGCCAGGCTACGAGGCGGCCACCTTCTTCGGTATCGGCGCGCCCAAGAACACACCCGCGGAGATCGTCGATAGACTCAACAAGGAAATCAATGCGGGTCTTGTCGATCCCCACCTGAACGCGCGACTTGTCGACCTTGGCAGTGTGCCGACGCCGATCACGCCTGCCGAATTCGGGAATTTCCTCGCTGAAGAAACAGAGAAGTGGGGCAAGGTGATCAAGATTGCGGGTATAAAGCCGGAATGATCGGTCGACTTTAGGTGAGACGCGATTTATGAAACTTCCCCGCAGAACCTTTCTGCATCTTGCAGCGGGCGCTGCAGCTCTCCCGACCGTTTCGCAGATCGCATTTGCGCGATCCTATCCATCGAGACCGATACATTTGATCGTCGGCTTCCCGGCCGGCCTTGCCCCCGACGTTTTCGCGCGCCTGATTGCTCACCCCCTGTCGGAACGGCTTGGACAGCAAGTCATCGTCGAAAACCGGCCGGGCGCGGGCACCAATGTCGCCACCGAGGTCGTCGTGAAAGGAACCCCCGATGGTTACACGCTGCTCCTGGCTAGCCTCTCGAACGCCGTCAACGCCTCGCTCTACAGCAACCTCGATTTCAATTTCACCCGTGACATTGCACCCGTCGCGGGCGTCGACCGCCTGCCCAACGTATTAGTGGTTAACCCCTCGGTTCCGGCCAGAACGCTCCCCGAATTCATCGCCTATGCCAAGGCCAATCCCGGCAAGATCAACTATGCGTCCGCCGGCTATGGCACCACGAACAACCTGAGCGCCGAGTTGTTCAAGCTGGCGGTCGGCATCGACCTGGTACACGTCCCGTATCGCGGTAGCTACATGCCCGATCTGCTTGGCGGACAAGTGCAGGCCGTATTTACACCGATACCTACCGTGATCGAATACATCAGAGCCGGCAAGCTGCGCGCTCTCGCGGTCACCGGCGCGACGCGTTCAGATTCACTGCCGGACATTCCCGCCGCAACAGAACTTGTGCCGGGCTTCGAGGCCAGCACGTGGCATGGGATCGGCGCGCCCAAAGACACTCCCGCAGAAATTATCGAGTGGCTCAGTAAGGACATCGACGCCGTCCTCGCCGATCCTAAGATCAAAGAGCGGATCGTGAACCTTGGCGGTGTTCCTATGCCGATGACATCCACCGAGTTTGGCAAGTTGATCGCCGAGGAAACCGAAAAGTGGGCCAAGGTAATCAAGACCGCCAACATAAAGGCGGAGTGATCCACCGATCCCATTGACGTCCGATTGGAGGGAACAATCATGAAACTTCCCCGCCGACGTTTTCTGCATCTGGCAGCGGGCGCTGCTGCGCTGCCAGCCGTATCGCGCATTGCACGGGCAGAGACCTATCCGACGCGGCCGGTGCGCTGGATCGTCGGATTTCCGCCGGGCGGCCCGAACGACATCACCGCGCGCCTCATGGCCGAACAATTATCAGCGCGCTTGCGCCAGTCGTTTGTCGTTGAGAACCGGCCGGGCGCGTCGAGCAATGTCGCAACTGAGATGGTCGCGAAGTCTCCGCCCGACGGTTATACGATTATGGAACTGGCTACCGTCAATTCAATCAACGCATCGCTCTACGACAATCTGAACTACGATTTCCTGCGCGACATCGTGGTCGTTGCCGGCATTGCCTATGGACCGGCGGTCATGCTGGTGAACCCGGCCGTGCCGGTGCAGAGTGTTCCCGCGTTCATCGCCTACGCCAAAGCCAATCCGGGCAAGATCAATATGGGCTCGGCCGGCAGCGGCACGCCGCAGCAGACCATCGGCGAAATGTTCAAGATGATGACTGGGGTCGAGATGGTGCACGTGCCCTACCATGGCTCGGCACCCGAATTGGTCGATCTTATCGCCGGCCATGTTCAGGTCGCATTCGAGCCGATCCAATCCTGCCTCGGCTATATCAAGGCCGGAACATTGCGCGCTTTGGCCGTTTCGACGGCGGCGCGGGCCAACGCGCTGCCGGACGTGCCGACCTTGGGCGAATTCATTCCGGGATTCGAGGCCCGCACCTGGCAAGGACTTGGCGCGCCAAAGCATTTGCCCGCCGAGATCGTCGACACACTCAACAAGGAAGTGATTGCTGCTTTGGCCGAGCCCGCACTGCAGGCGCGGCTTGCGGACCTCGGTATCACGCCCATGCCGATGACTCCGGCTGAATGTCAGACGTTCATCACGGCCGAGGTGGAGAAGTGGGCAAAGGTGATCAAGTTTGCGAGCATCAAGCCGGAGTGATCCCCGATTACCAGCGGGCGTTCCATAAATGCCCTTCGGCGAATTGGGTCAGTCGATGTCGCTCATCGGTCACTCGCTTCTGCGATATTCGACTTATGTCGGCTTTCGACCCGATCGCGACCAAAGTGCGGACATCTCGTCACTTCGGTTTCGGGCCATTAGCGGAAATGCCGTGCTGATCACCTGGTCGGCGCCTGCGTCCGAACGTGGTCATAGCCTTGCCAAGGGGCGTGGATCAGTAAGAAACTGAACGGCTCGGTCGCGCTCAAATTACAAACCTCATGCTCATATCCAGGCGGCATGGCGCAGAACGCCCGCACCGGCATCGGAACGGTGGCAGCGCCGTCCTTCCCCCTGTAGCGGATTTCACCCGAGCCAGAAACCACGAAAAACAGATCCCATGTTCGCGTGTGAAGGTGCGGCGCCAGCTTCTGCCCGGGGTTCACGCTAAAGAGGCTCGTTTCCGATTCAAGCACTTGATGGAGCACGGCCTTCGAACAAGTTTCATGGACGTCGCTCCGTGCTTCGCCGAGCACATCGCTTACAGAGACGACTTGGGTTCGGTCCATCTACCCCTCCCTCAGGCTCGACACTATTGATCATCTTCTTTTAGCCGGCGGGTGCGCCTTTTGCACTGCAATAGTGGATGCTCCGGAGAGTCCGTTCCGGGTCATCAACGTCGTTTCTACGATGTCCTCAACATGTCGGCCTTGCAACCGATTCCGGACGTATTATCGACTGTCGCGAACAATCGAAATGGCCAGCAACCATCGTTTGCAAAAAAAACAGCGAGCCTTTCGCTGTCGGACCAGCATAAAGTCGGTCACAGACTTGGCGATTGCGGCATGATAACCTTCCCAAATTACGCTCGTATGATCCCAGTATGGACGGCTCAATGGCAGTCGGAAGACGCCAGTTCATCTCCGCACTTGGCGGCACGGCGCTGGCTTGGCCGCTCGCGGCTCGCGCAGCGCAGCGCCAAGGCGCGCGAGTTCAGCGCTCGACAAGAACCGCTCGCGACCTTGTTCACGATAGCGCGTGACGCCGTGCGCGGGCCTCAAATCCTTGGGCACCTCGCCGATGCGCGCCGCCCAGGTATAGAGCCCGGAGATCAGCTCCAGCACGCGGTTTGCGGTGACCGGTTTTGTGGCGCCAATCTTGCGATGCAGTTTTGCGACATCAGCCAGCACGACCTCGCGTGCACGCTTTTGTCCGAGTTCCGGCAGAATGTAGCGGCGAAAGTACATGTCGTAGAGCGCGACAGTTGTCGGTTTCCGCGTTGGGCGCACCTCCTCACTCATGAAGCGCTCAACAAGCGCGGTGACGAGGGGCGACGATCGGCGAGCGGCGCGATCAGGCGCCACGTCGTGGCCGAGACGGACACTGGCCAATATATCGCCGGCGGTTTCGCGCGCCTGGTCGGGAGTGAGAACCGAGATTGGCGCGAGCGTAATGCGCTTTTTGGCGACAGCCCGGCCGCCGCCGTGGGGCCGATATTCGACGATCCAGCTACGCGATCCGTTTGGTGTCACCCGGCAACCGAAGCCGGGCAGATTGTCGTCGTAGACGATGTAGGTCCGGGCGCGGGGCGTGAGCGAATCGATTGCCCGCTTGGTCAATTTCTGTGTCGCCACGGTACAGCTCCTGACCGTTAATTCATGCGTCTGGGCGTGTCGTGGCGTGAATTCGCAACGCTGGACTCCCGACCCCCAGTGCCGCACACTGCCAAATCCGTGTCGCCACCTTGTCGCCACCGAAGCGAAAATCGCAGCGATCACCGGTCAACAGCAGTAAAGAGGAAGCCCTGTAAAATCAATGAAAACGGGCACGCGGGGGAACGGCGGCAGCGCCGGGAAATCCTGCCAAAATAGGCTGGGGGACTGGGGGTCCCGAGTTCAAATCTCGGCGCTCCGACCAATTTATCATGATTTATCAGCCCCCTAAGACCTTCCGGGAGACCCAACGAGCGGCCGTTTGCAAATCGTTTGTAGAGTCTGTTCTGCGGCCGTTCGGATAACACATTAGCCGTATGCCTGCTATCGACGAAGTCTCATTCAACCGGCAGCGCAACCTCGGCTATTTTTTTGCCGAATCGGTTCAGCGGGTGCCGGACAAGGTTTGTATTCTCGATTTGCTCAACGGCGTCGAGCGCAAGGTCACCTATCGGACATTGGACGACCGCATGAACCGCGTCGCCGGGACGCTGGCCCGACTAGGGATCGAGCCAGGCCAGCGCGTCGGCATGCTTGTCAGGAATCGCTTCGAGTTCATCGAGGCCATGTTTGGCTCCATGCGGATCGGCGCGATTCCTGTTCCCGTCAACACGCATCTGCCGGCCGACACCTTGGCCTTCGTCCTTCAGGACGCACAATGCGTTGCCGCCGTGGTTGATCCCGAGAGCCACCCGCACGCTTTGGAGATCGTCCGACGCATACCACTCAAAGAACGTTTGCTCCTCGATCGCCCTGAACGCGGCTTCCGGCTGTATGAAGACGAACTCGCCGTTGGTGGAGCGGTTGACCCGCCGCAGATTGGCGACGATGCGCAAGCGATTGAGCTCTGCACGTCCGGATCCACCGGGCGGCCAAAGGGCGTCATCATCACCCATAGCGGCATGCTCTGGTATGTCGCGCACAATCAGAAATATTGGCCGGCGTCGGACGATGATCGTGGCCTGATCGCATTGCCGCTGTTTCACAAGAACGCTCTGCGCGGCACCGTCAAACCGATGCTGTATGCCGGCGGCTCGTTCGTCATCATGCCGGCTTTCCAGCCCAAGGCCTTTCTCGATGCGCTTGCGAAATACCACTGCACTTTCACGCGCGGCGTTGCCGCCGATCTTCTCGACGTTTCTGCAGCATTCCGACTATCTCAAGACGCTCGATCTGAGTGCGCTGCGCCGAGTAGAGGTCGGGTCTGGAATCGTGCCGCAGGGCCTGCTCGACGCTGTCGAGCGCGTGCTTCCAGGCGTCAAGGCGTCGGAAAGCTACGGATCGACCGAAGGCGGAAGCCCGCTGCGTCCGCCGATTGATGGACGTCCAGTCCCGCGAGGCAGTATTGGCACGCCGATCCCGGGTATCGAACTGAGGCTGATCGATAACGATGGCAACGATCATCCCAGCGTTGGAGAGCTCGTATTTCGCAGCCCGTATGTTTGCCTCGGATATCACAACCAGCCTGAGGCCAGTCGCGACAAGGTCCGTGACGGCTGGCTCTACACCGGCGACATCTTCTCGAAGGACGACGATTGCTTTTATTACTTCCTAAGCCGGAAGGACGATATGTTCAGTTGCGGCGGCGAGAACGTCCACCCCAAGGAAGTCGAGGATCTCCTGTTCACGCATCCCGGCGTGGCGAATGCCGTGGTGGTTCCCATACCCCACGCCACCAAAGGCTTCGTGCCGGCGGCCATGATCATTCTTCGCACCGGCGCATCGGCGACGGAGCAGGAGCTGAAAACGTTCTGCCTCGAGCGAGGACCGGCCTACGCCCATCCGCGGCTGATTGAGATCGCCGATTCCTTCCCCCTCAATGGCGCCGGAAAGCCGGATCGCGCGCTTATTCAGCAGACATTGAAATCAGTCTATGCCGAGAAAGCTGGCAACGGTGACGGCTAACAAGCACCCAAGATGGCGCGCGCGAGGGATGGGCCGCTACTGGAGCCCCGCACTTTCGACCGGTAACGAAAAGAACTTTTGCCCCTCGACGTTACGAACCTCGACGGACCAGCCGTTCCAGTCGTCGCAGATGCGGTGCTTGAGATCCTGGGCAATCGCTTTTGCGAAATCGATGGCCGCATGGGAGCTGTGAAATTCGTTGCCGCGATAATCGAGGAGCAACTGGTCCTTTTTGGTGTAATCGAAGAAAAAGCGCTTCATCCTTGCAGCCCCTGAAACTCTCGTGGCGTACCGAATGTAGCCAATACGCACTGTCATTCGTTTAAATAGATTCATAAACATCGACTAATCTGAGGGTCTGTACGTATTGCGCTTGCGACGTCGACCCGAAAACCGTCGGATCGCGACGGCACCATCGGTGGGCAGAAACGCAAGTTCCTGGTGCTGTCTTGCAGGTAACGGTCGCCGGATTTGTCACGCCGATCTTTGAAGCCAAAGGACAGCGTGCTTTCATCGTTCATGATTTCTGAATCACGTACGTAAAATTATCGTCGATCAATTCAATCTCGACCGAGGCCGAAGCAATCCACGTGCAGCGCAAGAGTTGTATTCAACCGTATAACGGCTCTTTCCCCAATGCCCGGCGGCTTTGCTACCCGGTAGAACGAGGTTCACCTGCACAGGAAACTCGGGTATCGTTACCGACTTTGTCCTTAGCTCGCGGAGGTCCCCGACCATGCCTGGCTATTCAGGGGCTGAAACACGGCTATTCATCCCTTGAGTGGTAACATGGCTATTGATGCGCTCTCGGCGATGTCTACGCGCCTGGAACTCGACGGCATCCTCATTGTCGATGACAATGAGGACAACCGATATACGCTGCAGCTACTCCTGGAATCGGATGGTCACGAGCGGGTGACGAGCGCGTGCGACGGCAACGAAGCTCTTGCGCTGTTGGCCGAGAATCAATTCAGCCTCGTCCTGCTCGACATGATGATGCCGGGGCT
This sequence comes from uncultured Alphaproteobacteria bacterium, assembly GCA_963759705.1. GTDB lineage: Bacteria > Pseudomonadota > Alphaproteobacteria > Rhizobiales > Xanthobacteraceae > BOG-931. Next base: position 109,583 of record CAVXAK010000013.1, on the reverse strand, counting down.
GAACGGTGACGAGGTCTTGAAAATCATCAAGACCAATCCGAACACGCGTGAGACGCCGGTTGTGATGATCAGCGCCGACACCGACATCGAAAATGTTTGCCGATGCATCGAGCTTGGCGCCGACGACTACCTTCCAAAGCCCTTCAATCCGACGATACTGCGAGCACGCATCGATTCCGCTTTGCGGCGGCGTTCGCTTGCGCGCACTGGAGATCGATTATCTCGGAAGGATCGAACAGGAAAAGCAGCGTTCCGAAAGCCTGCTGCGTAACGTGCTGCCGCCCGAAATTGCCATTCGGCTCCGCACCGGCGAAAGCAGCATCGCAGACCATTACGACGACGTAACGGTCATCTTCGCCGACATCGTCGGTTTCGGGAAGATTACGGCGCGTATGAAGCCCTACGAGATCATCGGCTGTCTCAATCACCTGTTCACCGAGTTTGACCGGTTGGCCGAGGACGTGGGCGTCGAGAAGATCAAAACGATCGGCGACAACTACATGGCAGCGGCGGGCATTCCGACGCCGCGTTCCAATCATGCGCGGACGGCTACCAAACTCGCCCTTGATATGATCGCGGCCGCCGAGCGGCTGCATTCCCGATTGCCGGCGAGGTTTTCGATCCGGGTAGGACTGCATTCCGGCCCCCTTATGGCGGGGGTCATCGGCACGCGCCGGTTCGCCTATGATGTTTGGGGCGATACCGTAAATATTGCGGCGCGGATCGAGGCGGCGAGCCAGCCCAACCGCGTGATGATTTCAGCCGCGACGGCCAAAGCCCTGGGCGACGACTTTATTCTCGATGGCCCGCAGCGGATCGAGACCAAGGAAGATCGTGTGCTCGAGACATTCTTCGTCAGCCGCCGGCCATGACCTGTCTTACGCGCGTCTCCGGCGCGCGTCCCTAGCCGTCCGAGCCACGACTTGACGTTACCGTGTTGGCGAGTGCACGGTTCAAGCTGAAGTTGCAAAACATGCATTGGGGAACAGCCATGATAGTTACTTTATTGCGGGCTCCGCTATTGCGGCCGGGGATTTTCGCGATCGCGATGCTGACAGGCGCATTCGCCGTCTTTAGTGCCGGACCGTTGCGCAGCGAGACCAGCGACGATAACGCCGTGGCCGAAAGCCTGGCCGCCATGCTGCGGGCCGGCCGTGTCGTCGTGGCGCGGCATCAAGCCGATATCAACAACCCGGCCATAGGCGACAAAGGTCTGACGGGCGCCAAGGTTTTGGCGGAAGTCGTGCAAGTCTACCAGGAAACAACAAAAGTCGATCCTAACAGCATCGATCCTTCGACCCGGCATGGCCGTCTGTTGCGCGCCCAAATGGATTCGATTGTGGAAGTGCTGGACGCCAATCAGGACACGATCAACAAGAAGGGGCTGGGCTTTAAGGGCTTCATTCCGTCGACGTTCGGCCGGCTGGTCAACGAGGCGTTCAGCCGGCGCGCCAGCAATGAGGCCGACGTCAAAGTCACCGCGCCGCCTGATCTCATCCGCAACCTCAAGGCCCGTCCGGATCCCTGGGAGTTGCAGGTCATCACAGAAAAATTTCTGCAGCCGAGCTGGCCGAAGGGCAAGGACTACTCCGCTATCGCCGACAGCAAGGGACGGCCCGCTTTTCGCATGGCCGTGCCCGAATATTACGCGGCCTCCTGTCTGTCGTGCCATGGCGGTCCGAAGAGCGATATCGACGTCACCGGCTATCCGAAGGAGGGACGTCAAGAGGGCGACCTGGGCGGCGTGATCAGCATCAGTCTTTATCGCTGAGCAGCGGCGAGGTGGCAGCCGATGCTGCGACGACTGAGTATCAAAACACGGATTCTGCTCGTTACCGCGATCCTGATCGTTATTTTGGCGGGAACGACGCTGTTCATGACAGCGAAGCTCGCCGACAATGCACGGGCTGTGGCGAAAACAGCTGAGCTCGCCGAGCTTACCGAACTCGCCAATCAAATCCGCTCCACCTTCGGCGAGTACCGCTACTGGCTCACCGATCTTGCGGTCAGCCTGTTGCGGCTGTCCGAAACCAATGCCGACGCCGCCAAGGAGAAGCTCACACAAAAGCTCGATCAACTGGCCAAGAGCCGTCCGGACGTCGCCGCGGCGATCAAATCGCAAGTCGCGCAATTCGAAGACGACGACATGCGCGCGGTCGACGCGTACACCAATGACCAGCGTGTGGTCGGCAACACTTTTTTGGCCGCCGCTCGCCAGCATAGTGTCGCGATTGACGCCAGGCTCACGACGTTCGTCGACGGCCTCAATCGTGAGGCCGCACAGGCACGCAGCGGAGTGCTGGCTGACGTCGCCGAAACGACGCTCGTCGCCGCAATTGTGGTCGCCGTCATCATCCTTATCGGGATCCTGGCCACCGTGGTAGTGCTGCGCTCGATTTCGGCGCCGCTCGACGCTGTTGTCGCGGCCATGGCGGGTATTACGGCCGGCAATCTCGACGCTCCGATCCCAGCGCCGGCATCCGATGAGATCGGCGCTATGGCCCGTACGCTCGAGCTGTTTCGGGACAGCATTCGCGAACGAACAAAATTATCGGCACAAAGCGAAACGCAGCGGCGGATGATCGAAACTGCCATCGAAACGATCTCCGACGGCTTCGTCCTGTACGATCCGGATGATCGGCTGGTCCTATGCAACAACAAGTTTCGCGAGCTTTACCCGAAACTCGACGACGTGGTTCAACCTGGAACGGCGTTCGCGGACGTACTGAAGGCCGGCGTAGAGCGCGGCGTACTCGATACCGGCAGCCAACCTCCCGATCGATGGATTGCTGCGCGTCTCAGCCACCACGCCGATCCGAAGGGGTTTATCGAACATCACCACGGCGAAATCTGGGTGCGCATCAGCGAGCAGCGGACGCCTGACGGCAGCACCGTGGTCGTCTACACGGATATCTCAGAGCTGAAAAAGCGCCAGGAAGAGCTCGAAGACGCCATGCAGCAGGCCGAAACGGCAAACCGGGCGAAGTCTGCATTCCTCGCCAACATGAGTCACGAGCTTCGCACTCCGCTCAATGCCGTTATCGGCCTGACCGAGATGATGGTGAGCAACGCAGCCCGATTCGGCACCGAGAAGGCCCTGGAACCGCTGCGGCGCGTGCATCGTGCCGGAAAGCACCTCCTCGAACTCATTAATCAGGTTCTCGATCTGTCAAAGATCGAGGCGGGAAAACTCGAACTGAACTTCGAAACCGTCAACATCGCGCGCCTGCTTGAGGAAGTAGCAGGGACAGCGCGGCCGCTGGCCGAGCAGAATAAGAACCGGCTTATCGTCCAATGTCCCAATGACGTTGCGCCGATGCATGTCGACGCGCTGCGCTTGCGCCAAATCCTCCTTAACCTTCTGAGCAATGGCTGCAAGTTCACCAAAGACGGTGAGATCGCGCTGCGGGTAATTCCCTCTTCCCGCGACGGACGGCGCTGGCTTGATTTTGTCGTCACCGACACCGGCATTGGGATGACACCGGAGCAAATGGACAAGCTGTTCGAGGACTTCGTGCAAGCCGACCAATCGACCGCCCGTCGCTACGGCGGCACTGGCCTCGGCCTTGCGATCACCCGTCGGCTCTGCCGCATGATGGGCGGCGACGTGACGGTCACCAGCGAGGCGGGCAAGGGCTCGACGTTCGTCGTCCGCTTGCCGGCCGAGGCCGAGACTGCGGCCTCTGCGGCAGACACTGCCGAAACCGGCGGGGCGATGATTCTGCAGGCGAAGTCCGGCGACAAGCACCGGACGAATGGGGATTGCATCCTGGTCATCGATGACGATGCGACATCCCGCGAACTGATTGCCAATCATTTGCGGGAGGAAGGCTTTTCAGTAGCCACGGCGGCCGGCGGGCGCGAAGGCTTACGGCTTGCCGAGGAATTGCATCCGATCGCAATCACGCTGGACGTACTGATGCCGGATATCGACGGTTGGACCGTGTTGGCGGCATTGCGCGGCAACCCCGCACTGGCCGGAATTCCGGTTGTCATGGCCACCATTACCGATCAGCAGCGCAAGGGCGTGACACTCGGTGCGGCCGGCTATCTGACGAAACCGATCGACCGCGAGCAGTTGATTGGGCTGCTGCAGCCATTCAGGGCCAGCATCAGACCGACTAGCGTGCTTCTCGTCGAGGATGACTCGGCGCAGCGCGAATTGATCCGATCCGTTCTTGAACCGCAGCACTGGGCCGTAACCGAGGCCGATAACGGCCGGGTGGCCCTCGATTGCCTGGGCTTGAATATTCCAGATGTCATCCTGCTCGATCTGATGATGCCGGAGATGGACGGCTTCCAACTCATCACGGCACTGCGCGATCGCCCAGAGTGGCGCCGCATCCCGGTAATCGTGATTACCGCGCTCGATCTTACGGCCGCCGACCACAAGCGGCTCAATTCAGGCGTCGAGGCTATTCTGCTGAAGAACTCCTTCGACCCCGCTCAGCTCGTGCGGACAGTCCGGCAGGCGGTTGCCGATGCCGGCCGCCAACATCAGGTCCCGGAGATGAATTCGTGACCAAAATTCTGTACGTCGAAGACAATGACGATAATGTTTACATGCTTAAGATGCGGCTCGAATTGCTCGAAGGCTTTGAGGTATCGACTGCTGCCAACGGTGAGGCCGGTTGCGCCGCGGCGGCGGCCGAGTTGCCCGATCTTATTCTGATGGATATGGATCTGCCGGTGATCGACGGCTGGGAGGCAACGCGCCGGCTCAAAGAAGGTGCAACAACCCGGCAGATACCGATCATCGCGCTCACCGCCCACGCCATGGCAGGCGCGCGCGAGAAAGCGCTCGCGGCCGGCTGCGACGACTTCGACACCAAGCCGATCGATTTCAATCGGCTGCTGGAAAAGATCAATTCCGTGTTGGCGAAATAGTCTGTCGGCGCCGGACGCTTTCATCCGTTAGCGGGAACGCCGACGAGCGCGCAATCACCGCTCCGCCGATCAATTTGCCAAACAGGATCGGTCACCAGCGTACATAAAAAGCATAAATCGCGCTCTTCGCTGCAGCAAAGTACCAGCCGCCAAACCAAATCGCGTCGATACCGTAAAGGATGGCGAAACAAGCTGCCGCAGCGACGAGTTGCTTCATCTTCACCCCACGAGGATGAGAACAGCAATCAGCATTGTTATCATAGCCCCAGGCAAAAAAGCTCCGCAAGCGGCGCGGAGAAGAGGGCGCCCCCGGTAACGTAAATTTCAGTTCCGTATTGCGGAAAACATATGGTGCGCATATCGAGTTGCGGTCGACGCCACCCCATCCCAACGACAAAGGCGGCGGCACACGTCCGCCAAAGCCCAAGCAAGGCGGATTTTTAGAACCAAACAATAATCGACGAACGGAAGCCCTGGCCGAAAGACCGGGGCTTCTTTCGCGCGTTATGGCTCACGTCATCAGTGGATCCGCGTTGTTTGACCGCCGCCCTTCTCTTCCCCCCGCAAACCCGGAACCGCGATCTAAGCTGCAATGAAACTCTGCAACCTTTGCGCCCGATCGTCGTAGACATCCATCTCGGGCACAAAAATTCCGTCAATAAATTGCGCGCCGCGATCAGCCAGTCGTTCACGAATAGATCGTGGCACTTGGCGGTATGCCTTCGCCCGTGGATGCAGCATCTCGGCGATAGCATTGCCTTTCGGATAAAGCGCCTCGTGCTCGGCCCAATTGTCAAAACCGAGACGATCGACGTTGTCGACAAAGGTTTCTGCCGGGGTGTTCTCGGCGAGGATCAGGGAATGGTCCTCCAGTTCAATATGGAAGTACGTGAATATCTCCGGGGGCTCAGTTTCTCTGACAATCGAGATGCTGTTTACCAGCGCGCCGGCCTGAATGAGGATGTTGTCAACAAGAAGAGCATGATCGGGCGATACAAGCAGGTCCCGTGAGGGGACTTCGTCGGCCAAGGCACCGGCCATGATGCGTATTGGCCACACCTTGAGCGGGTCGGAAAATCGAGCCGCCACCGTGCGTCGCCCAATCCATTTGATCGGCCGAATCGCACCGGAGACCGTCACCACTCTGTCGCCAATCGCCAATTCTTCGACTGGCACTTCGCCGTGGTCGGTCTGGATGCGCGTTCCACGATAGAAACAGGCAGGCTCAGCTATGACTGACGTATCCTGGTTGTCGGATGTTGTGGCGCCGTCAAATGCCGCCAGATTGAAGAACGTGGTCGCCGTCGAGCCGCTGACGGACGGAGTGAAGACCAGCGCGTCGAGTTCTGCTGAGACGGCTTGCGTGGAGCCCGGAGTAAGTGTGTAAGTGCCGACATCCGTTTTGGTGAGATCGGCGCCGGAAAGTGTCCCATTGGCATCCGTCGGCGTCAGGTAATTCCCAGACGAGTCGAACAGCGTGATTGTCAGGCCTTGAATGGATAGGCCGGCTGAATCCGTGATCTGCACCGTGCTGAACGGATCGATTGAGTTTCCATCAACGACGCTCTGGTTCGCCGCCACCCCGGAGAAGATCGGAAGGCCGGCGAGAACCTCGGCATCTGCAGTCACCGGTGGCGCGATGCCGTCGGAGACCGACATGCCGACGTAGGTGATGGTGTAGCCGGGTATGGAGGGATTGGGCACCGTTGTGAGCTGGAGCGCGTCGATCGCTTTCGTTACGTCCGCAGGACTGCCTGCGGACAACGCGTAGGTGCCGGCCCCCGTGTGGGTCAGCGTCATGCCTGGCATCGAAAGCGACAGCATGCCGATGGCATCCGTAGAGCCCGAGGATAAGTTACTGGACAGGGTGAACGTGACGCTCTCGGTTGCTCCGACGTCGGGGTCGGTGATTGTTCCGGCCGCAAACGGATTGAGCGGAACGTTCCAATAGCCCTCGACCAGGGCGCCGCCGACACCTGAGATCACCGGCGCATCATTCAGCGCGGTGATGTTGACGGTCGTCGCAGCCGCAGTCGAGAACATCAGGCCGTCGGTCGCCGACAGATTAAAGACGGTGGTGACCGACTGACCGGGCGCGACTTGGTTCTCCACCGGCGTGAATACCAAGCCATCCAGCGCAGCGGTCACCGCTGCGGCGGTTCCGCTCACGGTATAGATGCCGTGCACGTCGTCGTAGGTTCCACCCGCAAGGTTGGACAGCGCGCCGTTGAAGGGCGAGGACAGCGTCACGGTGACGGTTTCGGTCTGTCCCGTGTCGACGTCTGACACAGTCACGCCGGAGAGTGGATTAAGCGGCGTATGGTCGTCGCCGTTTACGATTCCTGTGCCGGAAACGGACGGCGGAAAATCTCCGGCGATGTCGATCGCCGTGACCAGCGTGCCCCCGTGATTGTCGGTGGCGGTGAAGAACGACTCGCCGGTGAAATTCTGCGCCGGATCGAGCCGCAATTGAACGGTGGTGGTACCGCCAGAAACGGTCAGGATGTCGCCCGCGCCCGGTACGGCGCTAGTCGCAGTGCCGATGCCCTCGAGGTCGATGACATCACCCGGTAGGAAGCCGCTGATGATATTGTTCGGCACGTCGCCTGCGCCGACGATAAGCGTCGTGGCAGCGCCGTATGCAAAAGCAATTGCGCCGCTGCCCGCAGCGCCTGGAGCCTGCAACGACAATGTGCCAGCGTCGAGCGCGGTGCCGCCAGTGTAAGTGTTGGTTGCCGACAGCACTACCGTTCCAGCGCCGCTAAGCGTCACGCCGGTCGCTCCAGTGTCGCCAGAACCGGCACTGTCCGCGATGACGTCGCCAATGCTCAATGTCTGACCAGCCGCTGGATCGAAGGTCAGCGTTTCTGCGCCTTGCGCGAATATGCCGCTGCCGAGTGCGGCTCCGGAGCTGCCATTGCCACTGCCCTGGCCGCCTGAAACGGCGCCGCCGGTCAGCGAGCCGCCGGCGATTGTGAGCGAGCCGCCTTGCTGGACGAACACATCGCCGCCAGCACCGAGGCCACCACCCGCGCCGCCCCCGGCTCCAGAACCACCGCCAAAACCGCCTACCGCTCCGCTACCGCCACCGCCCCAACCGCCGGCGCTGTTTGCACCGCCGCCACCGAAGCCAGCCGCCTTACCGCTCGCGGCACCGCCGCCGAAATTGCCACCCACGCCACCGTCGCCGGCCACGCCAGGATAGCTGCGCGAGCCGCCACCGCCTCTGCCGCTGCCGACGGTTGTTATCTGCCCAGCAGCACCGCCACCGCCACCGTCGGCGCCACCGGCGCCCCCTGCATGTGGACTAGTTCCAGTGCCGCTCATGCCAGATGCGGCACCAATCACGATACCGGTTCCGCCGGCGTGGCTTTCCCCCGACCCGCCAGTAGCGCTGACCCCGATGCCGCCGCCGCCGCCGGCGTAGTTTCCAGACCCGGCACCACCCGCACCACCAAGGCCGCCGCCACCGCCAAGACCGGTTCCGCTCGTAGCGCCAGCCGCGCCACCGACCGCTTGGTCGTTGATGAAACTCACATTGTCGAGCGTCGCCGCACCTTGGCTCGCCACGAACAGGCCGCCGCCTAGCCCCGCGCCGCCGCCGCCAGACAGCGCGCCCGATCCGCCCGCACCCCCGCTCGCCACGGCGTTCTGGATCGTCAGGTTTTCCAGCGTAAGAGCGCCCGCATAATCGAAGAATCCGCGGTAGCTGCCCGCGCCGTCGATCGTGTAGCCGGCGCCGTTTATCGTCAGCGTATCGCCGGATGCGAGATTGATCGCATCGAGGTCGCTCGCGAGAGTGAAACTCGACGTTAGAGTGATGGTATATGCGAGATCGGGAGGCGCCCCTGCGCCGGGAACGTCGATCGACGCGAGGATGGCGTTGAGATCGGCCTCGTTGCCGACAAGAAAACTGGTTTGTACGACGCTGACCATCGTGCCTGCCGCAGCGCCAATGCCGGAATCCGCGGACAGCACGAACGTGTCGGCCGAATAGTTTTGCGTTGGATCGAGATTGAGCGCCGCTGTGCCCTGGCTGCCCGAGACGGTCAGCTGATTGGTGGGCGACAGGCTGTAACCGGTTGGCGATCCGATGCCGACCAAATCGACCGTGTCGGCGTTCGCGAAATTTGTGGCCGCGACCGACACGAAACCATCGATCAGATTCGAAGGCACGTCGCCGGCGCCGACAATCAATGACTCGCCTGTCGGCGCGGTGAAAGTGATCGCGCCCGTACCCGCCGCGCCCGCCGCCATCAGAGAGAGCGACCCGTCAATTTGCGTTCCGCCGGTGTAATGATCGGCGGCGCTCAGCGTCACAGCGCCCTGAATAACCACGGAGCCCGCACCGGAGCCCAGGCTCGATCCGGACTGGTCGGCGATATGTCCGGTGACGGTCGTGTTGTCCAGGGTGATACTGTTGTTCCCCTGAATGAAAATGCCATTCCCCGCCGCGGTGCCACTGCCAGCGACCGATCCGCCGGTGACGTCGAGACTGCCGCCCTGCGCCACAAAAATCGCACCACCGGCCGGCGTGCCGCCGTGGACAGAATCTCCGTTGAATGTGACCGCACTGGTGACGACCGCTGCATTGGCGCCGACATAGAGCGCGCCGCCGCCAGATGGACTGCCGCCGCTGCCGCCCGGGGCCGTCATGCCCGTCAGCGACAAATCACTAAGGGCCACGGACCCGGCGTTGACGACGAACCCACGGTGACTGCCATTGCCATCGAGAACGGCGGTCGTGTTGTAGATGCTGCTGCCGGTGACCGTGAGGTTGTCGCCGGACGCGAGATTGATCGGCGTGATGTCGGCCGTCAACGTGAAATCTGAGGTGATCGTGATCGTGTAGCTGGTGTTAATCGCCGACGACGTGCCGCCGAGATTTATCGCAGCTATTGCGGCATTCAGTTCCGCTTCATTTGCAACGCTGAAGTTGGTCGTCATTGTCTTGCCCCCTTCCAACTAACTAATTTGCGAATAATTTTCTCGCTTTGGATACACTCCTCAAACATTACAGTGCGCGTCGATGACGTGACCGTGCACCACGATTCATGCTGCCATCCACAGTAGAAGTTCGCCAGCACGATTTTGCGACTGGAGTAAAAGCGCCGGTGCAAAAATAATTCCACATTTCCAGTCTTTTCATCCGAATACGATGTACGGATGGCCTTCGGCACAATCGCAAGTAGCAAATTGGCTCTCGTGGGGCGCCGATTGGCCCCTGGTTAGAGGTCGGTCGAATCAATGAGCCGCTGAGGTTGCAATGCCGGTTGATCAGACTCAGCAATTCCGCGAACGCGGCCTTCGCCGTCAGTGCCTTTCGCTTTGTCCGCATAAGGCGCGCGCCGTGCGAATCGCGTGCCTACATTCCGGGACGGCTAGGCGGTTACGCTTCCTACAACAAGCTCTCGTGCAAATTGGTCGAGTTCCGGCGACAGAACCGACTGCCAATAGGGAGGACTGATAGCGAAAATCTGTCGCAATCGCGTCAAATCGAGCCGCGAGTTATGCGGCCGCTCCGCAGGGGTTGGATATTCATCGGTACGGATTGGAATAATCTCTTCGACGGCGAGGGAAACTCCCCGCGACCGCAATCTTTCTACGATCACACTGGCAAATCCAAACCAACTCGTTTCGCCGGCGGCCGCGAGATGAACAACACCGTTCGCTTGGGCAAAGCTAGTCCGCAAGCGGTCAAGTCCGCCCGCGATCATGCCATCGATTGACGCCGCGATCAGCGTCGCTGATGTCGGGGCTCCGACTTGATCCGCGACGATGCGCAACTCCCGACGTTGCTGCGCGAGGCGGCCGATCGTTCGCAAGAAATTTTTGCCCTTTGCCGCGTAAACCCAGGACGTACGGACGATCAGAAAGCAACCGCCGGCGGCGCGGATCTCATTTTCTCCGGCGAGTTTGCTCGCTCCGTAGACCGACAGAGGCCGTGGCGCATCTTCTTCACGCCAGGGCCGCTCGCCGATGCCGCTGAAAACATAGTCGGTCGAAAAATGGATCAATGGAACGTCGTGCTTCGCGGCCCAGCGCGCGAGCACGCCCGGCGCTGCGGCATTCACGGTCATCGCCAGATCGCGTTCCGTTTCCGCCTTGTCCACGGCGGTGTATGCGGCCGGATTAATAATGATATCAGGTGCCAAATCATCAAGCTGGGCGGAAAGCCGCTCCGGGTACGTTAGATCGAGCAGCGCGCGATCGGCTGAGATCAAGGTCCCGTGAGACACTACGCGCTCAGCCAAAGCCCCACCGACTTGCCCGCTTGTGCCCGTGACCAGGATGCGCATTAGATCGTCCCGTAGCGCGGCAGCTGGCCCTCAAGCTGTGCAAGCGTACGTCCGTCCGCATCCCGATTGGATAATGTGGGGGACGCGTGACCCCAATCGATGCCAATCTCTGGATCGTTCCACTTCAGCACCAGTTCGTCGGCCGGGCTATAAAGGTTATCGCATTTGTAGAAAAAATCGGCCGTATCGGACAAAACAATAAAGCCGTGTGCGAAACCCCGAGGCACCCAGAATTGACGTCTGTTTTCGTCGTTGAGTACGACAGAGACGTGGCGCCCAAACGTCGGGCTATTGACGCGCAAATCTACCGCGACATCCAACACGGTACCATGCAGAACTGTCACCAGCTTACCCTGGGGATTGGGGTTCTGCAGATGCAGTCCACGCAAAGTGCCCTTTACCGAACGTGAAAGGTTATCCTGTACGAAATGGTTTCCGATACCGCTCGTTGCATACCGATCCGCTTGGTAAATTTCCGTAAAGAAGCCGCGGCTATCGCCGAAAATCCGAGGTTCAATAATCAATACGTCGGGGATAGCGGTTCTGGTAACCTGCATTGGCTCTCAAAGCCGGTGATGACGGGCATTGATGTAAAAGTTGGCAATGAGGTTATCAAGTCGCGGTCGAGCAATAAAGGTCGTCTCCGCTTCTCTTGGAAAGCGATTGCGTCCCCGTTCGACCGTACTGCACCGTGACCTGTGTAAGACAGACCGTCGGGTCACCGATTTGCCTTAAAATGACAGTGAGTTTCGGCAGATGAAGGGGATCATTCTGGCTGGTGGGACGGGGACTCGGCTTTACCCATGCACATCGGTCGTCTCGAAGCAGTTGTTGCCCATCTTCGACAAGCCGATGATCTACTACCCGCTGGCCACCCTTATGTTCGCCGGCATCCGCGAAATCCTCATCATCACCACGCCGCAAGACCAGCCACTGTTCGAACGCCTACTGGGTGACGGTACGGATTTCGGATTGCGGTTTTCGTACGCGCGTCAAGACCAACCAAGGGGATTAGCCGACGCGTTTATCCTCGGCGCTGATTTCATCGGTACCGATCGCGTCGCTCTCGTCCTTGGCGACAACATATTTTATGGGCACGGGTTGCCCGAAATGCTTGCGCGCGCAAATGGACGTGGCACCGGCGCGACCGTATTCGGTTACGTGGTCAATACTCCGGAGCAGTTTGGGGTCGTCGAGATCGATGGAACCGGCCGGGCACTCTCCATCGAGGAAAAGCCGCAGCGACCGAAGTCGAACGTCGCGGTAACGGGTCTTTATTTCTACGACAATGACGTCGTACGTATGGCCGCATCGTTAAAGCCGTCGCAGCGCGGCGAACTTGAAATCACCGACGTCAACAAGACCTATCTCGAACGCGGCGATTTGTTTGTGGAGGTGCTGGGCCGCGGCTTTGCCTGGCTTGACACTGGCACTCACTCCTCGCTGGTCGAAGCCAGTCATTTCGTTCAAATTCTTGAACAGCGCCAAGGATTGCGTGTCGCGTGTCCCGAAGAAATCGCTTTAAGGCTCGGATATATCACGCTCGATCACTTCGAGAAACTCGCTTTACGGTGCGCGAAAAGCAGCTATGGGGAATACCTTTTGAACATTCACCATTCATTTGCCAAATCGCGCCGTGCGGAGTTTTGAGACATGCGTTTTAAGAACGAGGTGGTTTTCGTAACTGGCGGCGCCGGCTTCATCGGCTCGGCTGTGATCAGGCATTTGCTCGACGACACTCAGGCCTACGTCGTCAATATCGATAAGCTTACATACGCTGCATGCCTCGACTCGATTCCTCAAGCTCAGGGCAACTCTCATTACCGCTTTGCCAAAGTCGATATTTGCAATGGTTCGGCACTGCGCCAGCTCTTCGAGGAATTCCAACCACGTTATGTGATGAACCTTGCGGCCGAGAGCCATGTCGATCGCTCGATCGATGGGCCCTCCGAGTTTATTCAGACAAACATCGTCGGCACTTTCGTCCTCTTGCAGGAGGCGCTGCGCCACTGGCGCCGGCTCGATCGCCCGGCACAGGAGCGTTTTCGCTTTCATCACATATCGACCGATGAAGTGTATGGAACGCTCGGCCCCGAGGGACTCTTTGCCGAAACCACGCCGTATGCGCCGAATTCGCCCTACTCCGCCTCCAAGGCATCGTCCGATCATCTGGTCCGCGCGTGGCGCGAAACCTATGGTTTGCCGACGATCGTCACTAATTGTTCAAATAATTACGGCCCATATCACTTTCCCGAAAAGCTCATTCCGCACATCATCATCAAGGGTCTGGCCGGTGAACCGCTGCCGGTTTACGGCGACGGTCAAAACATTCGCGATTGGCTTTACGTTGACGATCACGCCCGAGCACTTACCATCGTGGTCGAGCGAGGGCGCGTCGGTGAAACCTATAATATCGGCGGCCGCAATGAACGCGCCAATCTTGTCGTCGTTCAAACGATCTGCGACTTGCTAGATCGATTGGAACCCTTGGCGAGAGGTCCTCGCCGTCAACTGATCTCATTCGTCTCGGACCGTCCCGGCCATGATCGGCGCTACGGCATCGACGCCTCCAAGATCGAAAATGAACTGGGCTGGCAGGCGGCTGAGACTTTCGAGACAGGACTCGCGAAGACAGTAAAGTGGTATTTGGAAAACCGGCCGTGGTGGCAGGCCGTGCTCGACCGCGGCTATAAGACGGAGCGGTTGGGCTTATCCAATTCACAACTGAAATCTGCTTGAATTGCGTCGGCAACGATGTTTGAAATCGCTCAAAACGCACGAAAAGCAGGCATTCGATCTATATTTAAAGTACTCTGTTCGTCGTAATTTACTTTGGGCCTCGCGGGGCTTGTTCTGGGCGTGATTGAGGGCACTCCGACGCAGCGTATCGATTCGTTGGTTGAGCTCGCTCGCGCAGCACGGCGTCAGGGCGACCGCGTAGCGTCGCTAGCCTCTTTTATGGCCGCCGCGGCTATCGATCCGGCGCAGGCTGTACTTAAGTCGGAGGCCGCGGCAGATCTGCGGGCGCTCGGACGATTCGATGAGGCGCAAGACTTACTGCGGCAAGCGCTTGCGCAGCAGCCGAAGCACGCCGGCGTGCTGGCCGAGGTGGGACATCTTGCAAGAAGCAGAGGTGATCGCCCCGCGGCTTTGGCGGCATTTGTCGAGGCGGTGGCTGCGCACCCGGCGCATCTTGGCCTGAAAGCCGAGGCTGCGACGGACCTCAGGGAACTCGGTCGGTTCGATGAGGCCGAAGTCCTGCTGCGGGAGGCGCTGGCCATCGATCCCAAACACCTTCCCTCTCTTATGGGGCTTGGGCACGTCGCGCGACGCCGCGGCGATCGCGAAGCGGCTCTAGCTGTTTTTGCGGAAGCCGCAGCGGTGAATCCCGGTCAGGCTTGGCTGAAAGTGGAAGCGGCAACCGATTTGCGGGCGCTTGGGCGTCTCGACGAAGCGGAAGAATTGTTACGGCAGGTGTTGGTGATCGAGCCGCGGCATGTCCCATCACTGACTGGAATCGGCGACATTGCGCGGCGCCGCGGTGATCGGGCCGCCGCAATCGCTGCCTATAAGGCGGCGCTAAGCAGCCTAAACGATACCGGCCCGACGCTTGAAATCGTGAACGCCTTGCGAGAGTTAGGACAGATCGCGACAGCGGAAGCCAAACTCCAAGAGCTGCTTGCAAGTCGACCGGACAATTGGATGGCCTTATTGGCGCTCGGCTCGATCAGGCTCGAGCAATTTCGCCTCGATGACGCGGCCGAGATATTTCATCGCGCTCTCACGGCGGCCCCGAACGAGCCGGCATGTTTGCTCAGCCTCGGGCGCCTCGCGCGCCAGCGCGGCGAACGCGAGCAGACACTTGCGTTTTTCACCGCGGCGCGTTCTGCAAACTCAACCCACGCCGGAGCGGCGCTCGAAACTGCCGCCGAACTGCGCGAGCAGGGACGCCTCGATGACGCACGAGAAATCATCGAGCATCAATTGGGTATAAATCCGCAAGACGCCGCCGCCATGATGCAACGTGCATCGCTCTACCGCAAAGAGGGCAATCGCAAGATAGCGCTCGAGTACTTCAGAGCCGCGCACGAATTGCAGCCGCAGCAGGCTCAAATTCTCGTCGAGATGGCACTCGAACAAAGGGCCCTCGGCTACCCCAGCGAGTCGGAGAATTCGCTGCGACGCGCACTTGAAATCTTTCCCGACCATCAGGCAGCGCTCGAGCAACTGACAGAACACCACCTGATGGCGGAGAATTTCGAGGAGGCCATGATAGTTGCGCGCCGATCAATGGCGGCCTATCGGCATCGACCTAGTCCTTATCTGCGAGCGAGTCGCGTCGCCGCCGAACTCGGCCTCAAAGAAGAAGTAAAGAAAATTCTCGATGAAGCCGACGAGTTGGCCGGTCCTCATCCGGAAATCAGGGCTGCGCGCGCCAATCATTATGTGCATCAGCGCGATTGGGAAGCAGCCTTTGGACTCCTGCTCGACCCGCGGGCGCAGACATCACGCCATGCATGTCTGTGGACGCTGCTCGCACGGCTGGCGCTTACCACAGGGCGCCTTGAACAAGCCGAAGCCATACTACCGACGGAGCCGGTCACAGTTCACGACGCATCGCGAGTGGAACTCTTTCGCGGACAACTCGCGGAGGCGCGATGGAACCTCGATGAAGCGGCGATCCATTACCGCACCGCTATTCGAATTGAGCCGGATGATGGCAGCGCACACAACGAGTTGGCCCGCCTATCGTTGAAGCTGCTCGACTTGGACGCCTGTCGGCTTCACCTCGGTCGCATGAGAGATATTACCGCGTCCTCTCTCAAACTCCGCGGGCAATCTCTGCAGCTGTCACAAACCCATGTCGGCCAGTTGCTTGACGAATTTGCACTCGATCCGGAACAGCTCCAGGCTTTGCGCCGCAACCGCGAGCTACAGCCCGAACAACGGATCGCGCCGCTCAAGGAACTCGCCGTCGCCAATCCCGACCATACGCCCACCGCCATTATGCTGCTCGTGGCGATGCGAGAGGCGGGGCAACTGGTGCGGGATGATGGATCTCCTTCCAATGGGACCTTCGACCGCATTCCAAAGCGGATCGTCCAGTACTGGGACAAGCCTGAACCGCCTTCGGAAATCGCCGATCTGATGCAGACATGGAAGACCGCACATCCCGATTTTGATTATACGCGTCTAAATGATCGAAGTGCGCAAGAGTTTCTCGAAGCACAGGGCATGCTTGACGTCCTGAACGCCTATCGGCGTGCTCGCGAACCTGCACAAAGGGCCGATATCATCCGTTTGGCCTATCTTGCCGTTCACGGCGGGTTCTATGTAGACGCCGACGACCGCTGCATAGAACCACTGGGATCGTTCGTGCCAACCGACACCACTTTCGCAACTTATCAGGAGGATTTTGGGACGCTCGCTAACAATTTCCTCGGCGTCGTCCCTAGAAATCCGGTCATATGCTTGGCACTGCAGCTCGCCACCAAAGCGATCAACCGCGGCGATTCCGATTTTCTATGGTTGTCAACCGGTCCGGGGCTGCTGACCCGCGCGTTCGCTCAAGTCATCTCTCGCCCGCAAAGTGAAATGTCCGAGCCCATCGCTCCGACAATATTCGACCTTGGATTTATTGCGCAACGCATTGGTCTGCATTGCCCTGTTCGCTACAAGAAGACCGAGCGCCACTGGGGACGAACAAGTTTTGGCAGAACACGGCCGCTGTCGTCTTTCAACCAGCTCGCTTAAAGGCGCGCAACAACCTCGCTGATCGGCGGTAGCAACGCCGGACCAAGGACCAAGCGCATCGCCTCGTCGAGCGCAGCTTCGGAAAATGCCCCTCGCACGTAGCGTGCGCCGATGAGGCCACATTCGGCATTTATACTTTCACTGCCGTGCAGCGTGCAAATTGCCGCTGCGAACTTTTCGACGTTCTCAGCCAAGCAAGCCGACAAGCCCCGCGGCAATTCGAGACCCTCAGCAGCAATCGGCGTGCAGATACAGGGCACTTCGGCCGCGAGGCTTTCGATAACCTTCCCTTTTATCCCGGCACCATATGTCAACGGCGCCACTGTGAGCCGCACCCGATCGAAAATCTCAACGAGACTCTTGACGTGGCCAAGAGCGATTACGCCGTCGCCGCACAGCTTGCGCAGATGTTCCGGCATATTGCTGCCGACCAATAGGCATTCTATTTCGGGATTGGTCTTCCGAACCAAGGGCATGATTTCGCTGATCAGCCATCGAACCGCATCGAGATTGGGTTCGTGACCAAAGTCGCCGATGAAGGCCACGCCGTGACGCTGTGCGAACGAAACAGTTGATGGCTTGATCGCCGTCGACCAGAGCACTCTGTGGACCTTGTTCGGCCCAACCAGCTTGCGCAGTGCCTCGGCCTCGAGGGTTGAGTGGGTGATGACGGCGTCGGCCCAAATGGCCGCTACTTGTTCAGCAAAACGGAATTGCTGACTTCGAGCCAACAGCTCAGGTCTATTCTCAACAACGGATTGCCGCTCGAACCGAACGTGGTGCAAGTCCGCAACGCTGTAAATCCGCCGTGCCTTCGGAACATAGCTGCGGACAAGTTCATTGTATTTCGTCGCATTCGAGACGCGATGCATATAGACGACATCGAACTCGCTGGCTTGGCGGCGCAGCACCTCTTCGACGGAACCATAGTATGGCGGGCAAGCACAGCTTATGCCGATCTCCTTCAGATCGTCGTGCTGCACATCTTGCGATGTGAACTCGGTGGCGGGTGTGAAGGTAACGTCAAAACCCAGTCGCTGCAGGGACCTCATGTGGCTAAGAACAGCCAGGGAGCCGGCGTCCCGGTCACGCCTCGGGATCCAATCGTCGATTACGAGCGCACGGCGAATGTCGCGGCGTGGAGCAGAGGCGCCGACGTATCCCGCTGTCCCATTTTGCTGCGGCGACGCACGCCAACGCTGGAACCATTGACGATAGCGTTTACGCTCGACGCGCTGGCTGTCGCGGTCTGCCCTTCGCTGCAACAAAGCATCGACCTGCCCGACCAGAAAGTCGATCTTCGATTCGATGTCCTGGTCGGATCCGCTGCGCTGCAGGAATTCTGCAACGCCCTGCATCGCGGACGCGTCGAACACGGTGTTGGGGTATAAGGTAACGGGCGATTGTGGGAGATCGTCGCCGTCGGTCTCACGGCGTATTCGGATGACGTGCTTGTCGAAGGGCGACAGGCTGGCCGGGAATTGAAACTCGAAGCTGTGGCGGCCCGTGCCTACCCCTGCCTCCTCCAGATCGGCGCGATGCCGATTGGCGAGGACGCGACCCGCCAGTTCACCGTTCACGGTAACAATGAGGCTCAGAGGGGTATTCGGTTGCGTATCATCCTGCGCCCAACCGGCAACTTCATGCAGGTTCACAATGTCGAGATGGCCTCTTAGCATTTGAGTTCGCAACTGCGCTCATTCGCTCGATGAGAACGGATACCCTGCCCTGGCGCTTTATTAAAGCGTCGGCTCACCAGCGTCGACGTCCCAGCGAGGGCCTTCTGCTTACCATCGCAAATAATTCGTTATCGTATTCTCCTACAGTATTTTTCGGCAAGGTATCAGATCGCAAGGGTGAGTCTCGGAACGACACATGACACGCCGTCCCCCGATTTAATCGGCGCCAAAGCTTGCGATTCTCAATTGAAGAGGTCTCACAGGTGTCATCAGACCAACAGCATCGACTCGAATTAGCGAAGGCGTCCTTCTTTGGGCGATGGCTATCTCCGCGGGAGAGGATCGAACCACACCTGTCAACTCCCGGTTACGAACTTCCGAACATTTCCGATTTCGGTTGGCATCCCGTTGGCACCGACACCGGAAACAACTGGGTTCTAGCGCCGAGCGACATGCCGAATTGGGCCCAAAACCGGCGCTTCGACTTTGCTTCAGATGCCAAAGACAACGTGATTGTTCTTGGAAGAAATTCAACGACGTCCGGTCGAATGCTATTCCGAGGCTCCAGCAATTTGGCAATCTTTCTCGGCGCGTCAGCCGGTGTGAACCCGGTGAACGTTCATTTCTTCAGCAATCACCACGTCTTTTTTTGGGGGAATGGTTGCACCTCTAACACAGCCACGTTTGAACTAGGATCAGATCACACGAAGATTATTGTCGGGCAGGATTGCATGTTTTCCGCTGGCATTGCCGTGCGCACGCATGACGAGCATGGGATTCTGGACCTGGATTCCGGCGCCATACTCAATGTTGCGGGAGACGTGCACTTCGAGCCGCATGTGTGGGTTGGTTTGGAAGCTTCGGTCTTGAAGGGCGTCAGAGTGGGCTTCGGCTCGGTCATTGCAACCAGGGCGGTCGTCACTCGAACCGTGCCGCCGAAATCGATTGTGGCAGGAGTACCCGCGCGGGTGATCCGACGGAATATCGGATGGGTCCGCGAACGGATCCCTGGACCTGGCGCGCTCCAGTATCTCGCCACACTCGATGCTCAATTTGGATGCGATTGACTGACTGTATTGTCGGCATTCAAAGGGCTGATGCCAACCCATGGCGTTGCTTAGCCGCCCAGGGTCCCGTCGGGCAACCGCCTAGTGTGGCGGTTCAGAAGTCCGCATCATTCTCGCCGCGACCCCGTCATGCGGACTTCTGAACCAAAGCCACACCAGGTCAATAAGTTGCTAGTGTCCTTCGATCCCGAAGTTCGCAAACGAGGATGCCGCGCAATGATGCGAACTTCGGAATCGGGACACTAGATTAACCCCGAACAAAACTCGATCTTGTGCGTTGCGATAGCACCCATTAGTGAAACCTGGTCACGGTGCTCGCCATGTCTGGACATGAACGCTTGATCGATTTTCGTGACTTGCCGCTTTGCCGCTGCGGCAGAGAAATGCGCGCGGCAAATCCCGAGTTGCTGCCGGACGAGAGCAAAACGCACGTTCGCCTCTACAATTGTCCGTCATGCCAGCACGAGATGCGGCTTACGGTTTGGGGCCCGGACGCGTTGGGTTAGAACGCTCGCTTCTGCAGCAAGGCGCAGAAGTGGATTATCTCCCCCTGATCAGAGCGCGCGCCGAGCGTGGCGCCGACAGACGACCGCGATTTGCGGCGACCCAGTTGTAAATCGGACGGCCGAACAGGCGGCTGACCACCGGCACATAGAAGAACGGCGCCAGCCACCACAGGCCGGGTACGCGCAGCACGACATAACGATAAGCCTCGAAGCCGGGCAACGCCCGGCCGTCGGGCAGAACGGTGTAGAGAGCCTTTTCCATCTGCGCGTCGCTGACAACAGGCGACGGATTGATGCGGAAGTTGCGGATCCTGATCTGCGCGAGGCCATCAAAGGCGAGAAGCCATGCCATCGAGCGCACGCAGAACCCGCACTGGCCGTCGTAGATCATCTCCATGTCGCCCATCTTGCGCTTCCACCATGCGCCGAGACGATGCAGCCATTCGGGACGCACAAAGCTCATGTGGCCCATGATCATCACGAAGGAGAAGTGAATCAGAGCGAGAAAAATCGCGAACTGGAGATGAAGAAATATGGCCGCAGCCAGCAGATAAGGCCGCGTGCTGCGCTGCCAGATCAGGAAGGGATAGGCGAGTTCAATGAAGATGGTGGCATAGGTGGCAACAACGCCTATCCAGTAATGATGGGCAAGGATGTCCACATAGAAGCGGTTGTAATAGTCCGACGACGAAAGAACGACCCATATGGCATCTCCATTCCGCCATACATCCCATTTGATCTTGCTGACGCCGGTGTAGAAAAATATCACCGCCATCTGGATCTGCATCAGTCTGATGCAGGCCCCTGTCCACGGGCTCGTGTAGGGCGGCAGCGTGGCCTCAAGGTTATTGCGCTTCGCAGCGCGCACCGCACGCACCCGGTCCAGGCTCATCGCCCTTCCGACCGGCGCAAGGCAGAAGATCAACAGCAGGCAGCAAAGAACAATATCTGCCCCGTAGGGAAGAACCTGGTTGCGATAATCATAGGAGAGCTTGCCGATATACAGGACCCACTTCACCCACGACGTTCGCCACCCGACCATGAAGGCGGCGCAGCAAAGCAGGAAGAAAACATGAAAGAGAACGAGCTGCCAGGGCGCCGTAAAATAGAAAAAGATCGATTGTCCCGGATTATTCCATTGCATCGCCACCCATAGCGGCAGCCAGCCCGCGTCGGTCCAAAATTCGAACAGGCGGGGAGTCGCCCAAGCGTAATGGATGAAAAGCAGCGCTCCAATGCCGATGCGAGCAATCTCAAGCGGCATCGTCGAGGCATTCTGGAACCAAAGCTGGCACCACACACGGTGGACGGCGGTAAAAAGCCGCCGGCCAAGTCCGCCAAGCGCTGCCAGTCCAAGCGGCCAGCGCCGCTGCGGCCCCAAAATTCCGTGAATTGCCGCGCGACCATGACTTGGAGTCAAAACCGGATTGCTCCGCGCTTGCTCCGTCGAAATGTCGCCTTCCTTGTCGGTGAGCGAGTCCATCAGTGTGGCGGGCAAGCCGCGCTCAGCAGCGGATACAAGGTAAAATTTGCCGGATCGGTGGTGCGCTGTTTGCCCAGCAAATAATCCTGCGGCCAGAACTCCTTCTCCTCAAGATAGAGGAGCGTGACTGCTACCGGCTTCAGCGATGCATGTTCTCGACAGAACAGCTTCGTGAAGTAATCCCCAATCAAGGTCGGAGTCGAAATAAGCGTCGCGAATATTCTTTCATCCCATCGATGGTTCGGCGTGAGCCAGTTGTCGTCCGTAATCGGCGCAAAGGTATACTCGTTGCCGGCGGCATCCTGGAGGACATAGCGGAATTGATAGGAGCTGCTCAGAGGCGAAAAGAAATCCCATGTCGTATCGATTCCGGTCAAGGTCAGATACGGCTGGTACAAATTTCGGAACGCCTGCACGATCACGTTCTTCTCAGGCACCGGCGCGAGGATCGTCGCAATCGTGTGCCATCCTAAGAACAGCGACATCGCCGAATAGGTCAAACGCTCCCGCCACCGTTTCGACATCGTCATCGCCGACAGCCGGCTGCGATTTTGGGCGACCCAATTATAAATCGGACGGCCGAGCAGGCGGCTGACCACCGGCACATAGAAGAACGGCACCAGCCACCACAGGCCCGGTACGCGCAGCACAACATGCCGATAGGCCTCGAAGCCAGGCAGCGCCCGATCGCCGGGCAGAACAGTGTACAGCGCCATTTCCAGCTGCGCGGCGCTGACAACAGGGGACGGATTGGTGCGGAAGTCGCGGACCCTGATCTGCGCGAGCCCGTCGAAAGCGAGAAGCCATGCCATCGAGCGCACACAGAAGCCGCACTCCCCGTCGTAGACCATCTCCATGTCGCCCATCTTGCGCTTCCACCATGCGCCGAGGCGGTGCAGCCAATCGGGGTACAAAAAGCTCATGTGTCCGACGGTCATCACGAAGGAGAAGTAAATCAGACGCAGAATGATACCGAACATCAGATGAAGGAAAATGGCCCCGGCCAACAGATAAGGCCGAGTGCGCCGCTGCCAGATCAAAAATGGAAAAGCAAGCTCGATCAGAAGCGTGGCGTAAGTGGCCACGTTGACCAGCCAAAAGTGGCGCGCCAACACGTGCAGAAGGACAGGGCTGTAAAACTCATAGGTGGTTAAGGCGAACCATACGGCATCGCCATTCCACCATTCATCGACTCTCAATTTATCCGTGGCGCTATAGAAGAACAGCACCGCCATCTGGATTTGTACGAGCCTGATGCAAGCGCCTGCCCAGGGGCTGGCATAAGGCGCGAGCGTAGCGGCAAGGTCGTTGCGCTTGACGGCGCGCACGGCACGCACCCGGTCCAAGCTCATTGCGCGTCCGACCGGCGCCAAACAAAGTATGAAGAGAAGACAGGCAATAATACTGTCTGCACCGTAGACGATCGTCAGGTTGCGGTGGTCGTAGGAGATTTGGCCGACCAGGACGATCCACTTCACCCAAGACGTCCGCCAACCCAGCATGAACGCGGCGCAGCAAAACAGGAAAAAAGTATGAAAGGCGATCCACTGCCAGGGCGCCGTAAAATAGTAGAAGACCGATTGCATCCAAGGGCCGGAGATGTATGCCTGCGCAACCGCCGGCGGCATCCATCCGGAGTCGCCCCACAAATCAAAAAGGAAAGGGGTCCCCATTGCATAGTGGAAGAGCACCGCCGCGCCGATGCCGATGCGGACAATCTCCAGTGGCGTCGTCGTGCTGTTTTGGAACCAAAACCATGACCACGCTTGGCCAATGGAAGCCAACGTCTCTCGCCCAAGGCGCACGAGCGTTGCTAGTCGTGGCATGAGATGCATTTCACCTTATTCACGACGAAAGCCCCAGGTTCGCCCGCGTGCTCGACACGGCGGCCGCGAAGAAATCACCATTGATTGTGGAACAAGTCATGATGGCTTCCTCACAGGGCGAATAGGCGAGCGAGAAGACGGAGAACTGTCCGGGCATTCAACGCGCTTGAGCGGAACGACGACGACGAATTCGGGATCCAGAGGGTGCTTGCCGCGCAACTCATCCTCCGGTCCGTAGTTCTGTTCCGCGACCTCAAGGAGAGTGACTGAGATAGGTTTCAGTGAGGCGTGTCTCTGACAGAGCCGTGCCCCGGCGGCGTCGCCACGGAATTCGGGAGACGCCATAATTCCATCGTTCAAATACTTGAACTCGCGCCACCAAACATAACCCGCAAGGGATCGGCTCGCTTCCTCGCTAGGCACAAAGGTGTGCTGGTTCCCGGCAGCGTCTTCGACGACGTAGCGAAACTCGGCGTGCTTGCCGACCGGCGCAAAAAAATTCCAGGGCGTCTCCAGTCTGAATAGCGCGAGATAGGGGTGGAACAGGAGACGGAGCGAGTAAACGATCGCACTGCCGTTCGGCGCTGGTGAGACCACCATGGCAAGGCTGTGCCACCCGACGACCAATGACATCGCCAGGTAGGTCAGGCGCTGCCGCCACGGCGTCGAATTCACGATCCCCCCTGAAGATTTGGATCCGGCGAGTTGCTACGCGAAGACGTCCTCGTTCGCAGGATGCTATCGAAATCTCTCGGTAAACAAAAGGCACGCTCACGCGGTGCAAGTTGATCTGGCCACCGAACAGCAGCCTTCTTCTGTTTTCCGCGCATGCAAGGACATGAGCGGATAAAAATCGAATCAGCTTTTCGACGAAGCCGAAACCTTCACTTCGACCCGCCGCAACTCTTCTTCTTCAAGAGGCCATCGACTCTATGCCGAATTGGACGTAACTTAGTTTTTTACATATCACTTTGCGGCACGGGGGAGCGACATGCTCGGGGCGATCTGCCGATCGATTTTTGCCGGCCGCATGAACGGGTACCAAGCGAGCTTTCAGCCATGGCTAGGGGCCGCAATCTTTACATTCGCGCTCGCTCTGACAAGCGCTCCGGCGCACGCCCAGCAAGAGTTTCTGACCTTCGAAGTCAGTGCTTTCAACGCCGACCGTCGCCTGGTGCATCGATATTCCACAAGCCCGCTATCAAGCCGGCACCCAATTGGCGATCGCCGTTTGCACCGAAACGTCCAGGCAAACGTTTGGCTACCACAATAGCGGCAATTTAACCGCCGGAGGATTTTGTCTCGATGGTCAGCCTCCAAGCGAAGGCAGTCCGGTCATCATCAACCAGTGTGATGGCACCGACCTGCAAGTTTGGTATCTGATCCCGTTTACAGATTACCCCGACGTGTACGCGATACAGAGCCCAGATGGCCTGTGCGTCACCGTCAACGGCGACATCGGGCCGGGAGCGCCCCTCGTGCTGGCGCAATGCCAGCAGATTTCGCCCCAAGGCTGGATATTTCCTCGGGCGATTGCACGCCCGCCCGTCTACGGGACCTATACCGAGCCCCTGTACTATTGGGTCGGTAGACAGCGCTATTGTTGGTATGACAACGGCTGGAATGGCCCCGGTTGGTACGTTTGCGGTCAGTTCACCAATCCGGGCCAAGGCTGGGGCGGGCCGGGACCCGGCTTTCCGACCGTACCGCCGACAGTAGCGCCAACCGTCCCACCGACAATCCTTCCAACGGTTCCGCCGACAATCCCTCCAACGGTTCCGCCGACAATCCCTCCAACGGTTCCGCCGACAATCCCTCCAACGGTTCCGCCGACAATCCCTCCAACGGTTCCTCCGACCGTCCCTCCAACGGTACCGCCAACCGTTCCCCCGACTGTGCCACCAACCACGGCGCCCACCATGGCACCGACGATCAAGCCGACTCTCACGCCGACTCTCGTGCCGACGATCAAACCGACGCTCGTCCCGACAGTCACACCGACTGTTACGCCGACGATCAAGCCGACGCTGACACCGACCCTCGTGCCGACGATCAAACCGACGCTCGTCCCGACAGTCACACCGACCGTTACGCCGACGATTAAGCCGACGTTGACGCCAACCCTCGTGCCGACCATCAAACCGACGCTCGTCCCGACAGTCACGCCGACGGTTACGCCGACGATCAAACCGACCGTCACGCCAACCATCACACCCACGATTAAGCCGACGCTCGTCCCGACAGTCACACCCACGGTCACGCCGACGATCAAGCCGACCGTCACGCCAACCATCACACCCACGATCAAGCCGACGCTCGTCCCGACAGTCACACCCACGATCACGCCGACGATCAAGCCGACCGTCACGCCGACGATCAAACCAACCGTGGTGCCGACGGTCGCGCCCACAATCAAGCCGACCATCGAGCCAACCATCAAGCCGACGCTTGAGCCGACCATCAAGCCGACTCTGGCACCGACGGTCGCACCCACGATCAAGCCGACCGTCACACCAACGATCAAGCCAACGCTCGCGCCCACAATCAAACCGACGCTTGAGCCGACCATCAAGCCGTTCAAGGAGGAGCCGACTGGGCCGGAGCGTCGCTGATGCCAGTCAAAAGATCGGCGTGAGCGAAGGCCGACCAGATCGGGCGATCTTGGAGCCTGTCCGGCTCGCTGGATTGGATGATTGTCCGAGCGTAATCGAGAGAGTAGCGCGATCAGCGACGTAGGCTAGTAGCACTACAACGTCTTTTGTTTGTGACCGCATTCCTTGCACGTGTATTGAACGCGGACCTCGCCTGGGGCGGCTGAAACGCGATTTGGCGCACCGCACTTTCCGCAGATGGCATCGATGCGGGTATTGCCGTGCTTCACGGCGATATTTTTCCGCTCCATCGCCTCCTTCACCAGACGCTCGGCTTCCTCACGCATCGATTGCTTTGACATTTTCGGCCCACTCCATTGCTCGACCTCGGTCTACATGCGATCGCGGACATCGGCAACGCACTTGGAAGCGATCACGCCCTATGGCAGCGCCAGAAGACTGGTCGCGATCGCCAGCATGACAATCGCCGACATCGCGAGCGACCAGTGCACGCCGATAAAGCTTCCCAGGAGGCCGACCGAAACGCCGCTGAACGCACGCAAGCCCAAGCTCGCCATATTGAACAGGCCAATGACGCGCCCGCGCATACCGACCGGTGCGTGAAGCTGGACCAGCGTCTGTGCCATGGCGTTGAACGACAGCTCGAAAAAGCCGGCGCCGAAAAGAAGCGCCAGCGCGAGCAGATAGCTGGTTGCGAGCGCAAACCCCGTCAGCGACACACACCACAGCATCGCGAGAACGATGGCCGTCCGCGCGTGCGGCGGCAAAAGGCCTCTGCCTTCCAGCATGACACCCGCCAACAGCGCGCCGGCGGCGTCCGCCGCCAGGAGCATGCTGTACGAAACGCCAGGATCGCCGTGGCCGAGGTCCTGGGCGAAGCTCGGCATTTGCGGACTGTAGGCATTGCCGACGAAGAACGACGAGCACCCGGCCAGAAGCGTCATCGAAATAACGACGGGGTGTTCCGAGATGTCGCGGACTGCGTGCACGATGTCGGCAAAGCCGCGCACCGCCCGATGCGGCGGCGGAGCGCCAACTCTGAACCGCGGACCGTACGGCGCGTTCACCAGCCACAGGATGAGCGGCAGGTAGAACAGGGTGTTAAGCAGGATGCCATGAGAAGGCCCAAGCGCGAGCATCATGGCGCCGCCCACCGCCGGCCCGACCAGCACGCCCAGGTAGCGCGCCGTAGCATTGAGCCGTACCGCGCTCATCAGATCCGATGGACCGACGATCTCGTAGAGGAGGAGTTGATTCGGCGTCTGCCACAGCACGCCGGCGCAGCCATGAATGACCAGCAGCACCATCGCATGCCACATCTGCAGGGTTCCGGTGATGAAAAAATAACCCCAGCCCAGCGATGCGATGATGAACAGGAGCATTCCGCATTGAATGATGCGACGCGAATCGAGGCGATCGGCAAGCGAGCCGACGGCCACGGAAAACACCAGAAACGGCAGCCAATGAGACACCACCGCGAAACCCGCCAAGGCTGGCGAATGGAATTTTTGAAACACCATCCAGTAGCTGATGACGTGCTCGATGTTGTCCGCCATCATCGCCAGGACGTAGGTGAAGAATTGGGCACGGAATCCCGGATGACGCATGGCCGCGAAGGATCGCTTCGCGGGCGCCGACTGGGCTGCGGCGCGTGAAGGCATGATGTTCAAGGCAGGACTTTCATGAAAGAAAACGCGGCGGTAGCCAAAAGCCGGCTAGGTTCACGGATTTGTCATTGGCACTATTATGCTGCAGCGCCAAGCGCCGATCGCGCTGGAGGCCCATGCAAGAATGCTCGCCTGCGCGTGAAGCCGCTGCGATGGCCGAGGCCGTTTTTTGGCCGCATCACAACACACTAGCAAGGGCATCGTCGAAGATCAGGAGATCAGGATTACCTGCGGTGTCTCGCACGCGCCAAGATTACTGCGCTGCTTATAGGAGAGCCGACGCGTGTTGCGGCGCACACCCACCGCCTTGCGATGAGTTTCGAGGGGTTTAAAAGCTACCGGGAGGCGCCGAAAGAATCGGCGAGGAAACGATGCCGCCGTGCTAGAGTTCTCGTTGAGCTTACGGGGCGGTCACAAACGAAGATAAGGGAGGACGCCCGTGGCAAAATCTCATGACCAGCAGAGTCCGGAAAACGCGGCGGCGCACAAGGCGTCGAACGAACTGGTCAAACTCATCCGTAAATTGCGCTGGATGGGAATGGAAGAAGAAGCGCAGGGACTGCAGAAGGAACTCGAGCAACGGCGCGCCAAGGCTGCCGACAGCGTGCTCGCAACGCCGGGCGAGACGGATTGATCTCGGCGTGCTCTGATACGCGCAGACTGAAGAAGGTCAGCGACAGAATCGAAAGTCGGAAAATACTACCAGCGGCAGACTTTCACTCCGGCACGCCAGTAAAATCGCCACGGGCCTGGTGACAACCCGCCTCACGACGATGGCACCACGCGAACCAGCACAGCCAGCCCGGTAAACACCTCGCGCACAGACATACGCGTTGCGACAGGCAGTTCCGAGGTGCATTCCGAGGTGAAGGAATAATCGCGCACGCCCGGGGTTGTGCGTGTGACACTTTCTGTCGTTAGACTGGCTCGTTCTCCTGCCGCGAGCAACACGATGCGAACGTTGACACGCCGCTCGCTTCTCGCCGGTTCAGCGGCAACCGCGCTCGCAGCGCGGGCCGTTCCAGGCGCAGCCGCGGCGCCGCCGGCAGCCAAGCCGGCGCCTGGCGTCTATCGCTACAAAATTGGTACGTTCGAGCTGACTGCGCTCTATGATGGCATCTGGTATCGCCCGATCAACGCAAAATTCATCCGTAACGCACCGTTCGCGGAGGTGGAACATGCGCTCGCCGACGCATTCATGCCAGCGGACAAACTCGCAACGCCATTCACGACGCTGATCGTCAACACCGGCAAGAAGCTGATCCTCATCGATACCGGCACCGGCGGGCAGATTGCGCCATCAGCCGGAGCACTGCGCACCAATCTCCTCGCCGCAGGAATCGATCACAAAGAAGTCGATCTGATCGTCATCTCGCATTTCCACCCCGATCACATCAATGGCATCAAGGACAAGGACAACGCATTGGTTTTTCCCAATGCCGAAATCACGGTGCCGGCGCCGGAATGGGCTTACTGGATGGATGACGCAAATTTGAACGCCGCACCGGCGGACTTGAAACTCACCTTCCGCAATCAGCGCCGGATCTTTTCCGATATTGCAAGGCGCGTGACGCAGTTTGCGCCCGGCGCGGAAGTTGCCCCGGGTATCGAAACTTTGCCGGCGGCGGGACACACGCCGGGGCATACCGTTGTTGCGATACATTCCGGCGATCAATCGCTGCTCGTGCTCGGCGATACCGCGCAGCACCCGGCCGTGTTCGCGCGCCATCCGGATTGGCAGGCCGCCTTCGACATTGACGGCGACGCTGCAGTAGCGACGCGCAAGAGATTGTTCGATCGTGCCGCCGCGGACCGCATGCTGGTAACAGGCTATCACTTTCCCTTCCCCGCTTGCGGCCATCTCATCAAGACCGCGAGCGGCTACGAGCACGTGCCGGTCGAGTGGCAGCCGAATTTGTAGCTTTCGTGCAGCGGCCGCCGTCACCAAAGAATTTGCGCGACCCCAGCAATACCGAAACCGCTGCCCTCGTTACGATTAGAATAGATCGGAGGCCGGCTGATCCAGCCGGCGTAATCGGGGTCGAAAACCGCGTACTTAAAGTGTACGACGGCGGGATGATATTGTGGGGTGCCGGTGTTTACCGGTTGCAGCACACGGAACCTGGAGCAGGTCATGCGCAAATCTCGATTGCTTGCGGCCGCCATTATCGTGAGTGCAATGACGTGCGCGGCCAATATTGCCGCCGCCATCGAGGAATCTAACCCAACTCCGCCGGCGACCACCGCACAGCCGAGTTCGGGAGCGCCGACGCACAAAAAGAAAGCGACGAAGAAGCCGAAGCCGACTAATCAGAAAAGCGGCTCAGCCGAGGATTTCCTCAACGGGTACCATCGAGCCTATGCCCTCATTTACGACAAGGGCGACTACGTCGCCGGCATCGCAGCACTGCGTGCCCTCGGCTACGACGACAATGCGGATGTGGCGACGCTCATCGGCTATGCCAGCCGCAAGCTCGGCCGCTACGACGACGCAAAATTCTGGTACGACCGGGCGCTTGCTGCCGATCCCAACCACGCCGTCACCTGGTCCTATTACGGCATGTGGCAGGCCGAACAAGGCAACGTGCTCAAGGCCAAGGACGATCTCGAAAAGGTGCGCACCATTTGCGGCAACACCGAATGCCGCGAATATCGCGCGCTCAAGGAGGTGATCGACGGCACGGTGACCTACTGATAGGCACCCCCCGTCCGCATCCCACAGCCTGGAAAAGCACCGAAGGACGATCGCTGATCACACAGTCGAGCCTCATTTTAGTCGAGGCTCACCTTCGCCTCACCTGCGACCTTCGCCCAGAGCGGCACTTCCTTGCCGAGCACGGCGCTGAATTCCTGCGCGCTTAGCGTTTGCGGCTGCAGTCCAAGTTTGCGGATCGCGGCTTGGGTTTCGGCTGAACGCACACCGGCATTAATCGCCTCGTTGAGCTTCATAATGACGTCCGGCGGCGTTGCCGCCGGCGCCATCATACCGAACCACAACGCCGTCGGAAAACCGTCCAAGCCGCTTTCACGCAGGGTCGGAACGTCGGGAAGTTCGGGCCAGCGCTCGGCGCTCGTCACCGCCAGCGCACGAAGCTTGCCGCTCTTGATCTGCGGCAGCAATGTGGATTTGGCGCTGGCGTAAATCTGGATTTGGTTGCCCAAGACGTCGGCCATGGCCGGTGCGGCGCCTTTGTATGGCACGAAAACGATGTCGGTGCCGGTGCGCGCGCGCAGGAACTCAAGAAGAAGATGCGGAGCGATGCCGAGCGTCGAACCCGAGGTCAGCTTGCCCGGGTTCTTTTTGGCATAATTCACAAGTTCGGCAAGAGTTGTCGCCGGCACCGACGGATTGACGACGACCGCGTTGGAGTTGGTTGCGACCGCCGCCACGGGCACGAAATCGCGCACCGGATCGTAATCGAGGCTCTTGTACAGCGCCGGCGTGATGGCGTTCTCGTTCGAGCCACCGGACAGCAAGGTGTAACCGTCGGGCGCCGATCGCGCGACGGTCCGGCCTCCGACTCTGCCGCCTGCACCCGGCTCGTTTTCGATGATCACAGGCTGTCCGAGATTTGGAGCCACGTTGTGGGTCGAAACGCGCATCACGGTGTCGGAGGGCCCCCCGGGCGGATAAGGCACCAAAATCTTAACGGGCCGATCGGGAAAGTTCTGCGCGCGCACCACAACCGCGGCCGCAATCAGGATGGCAAAAACCGTCAACGCAACCGCAAACGACCTGTTCATATCATTCCTTCCATTCCGTTTCCGCCACGATCCATGCGTGATAGTCGGGATCGACTTTTTCAATCGGCAACACAAGTATGGCCGGAGTGGTGTAAGAGTGCATCTGTTTAACCGCGGCACGCACCACCTCGGAGAGCCCGGCACGGGTCTTGATGATCATGACGACCTCGTCGCCGCGCTCGATCGATCCTTGCCACCAATAGAACGAAACCATGCCGGGGAGGATGTTGACACAAGCGCATAGGCGGCGCTCGACAAGCGTGCGGCCCGCAGTCTCCGCCTCGACAATCGACGGATAGGTCGTATACACGAAAACAGCGCGTTCCATGCCATTCTCCCGCGGCGCCGTGCCGCCGATGCGACGAGCCTCGCCCCTTCGATGCCAAAGCGCCCTCCCCGCCGCTACAAGCATATCGCCTTCGTGGCCAGCGACGTGCCGGCGGCGCAGCGCGCGCGGCGGGCGCTGATCCGCCGCTACGGTGACGCGCGGCCGGAGACCGCCGACGTCATTGTCGCGCTTGGCGGCGACGGCCTCATGCTCGCGACCCTGCAACGGTTCATGAATTCCGGCAAGCCGATCTACGGCATGCACCGCGGCACGGTCGGCTTCCTCATGAACGAGTTTTCCGAAAACGGCCTCGCGGAGAGGCTCACTGCGGCGCAAGTCACGGTGATCCATCCGCTGTTGATGCGCGCACGCGATGCCGCCGGTCGCGTGCACCGCCACCGCGCCATCAACGAAGTGTCGCTGTTTCGGCAGAGCTACCAGGCCGCGCGCCTGCGCGTTCTGGTCGACGGCAAGGAACGGCTGTCCGAACTCGTTGCCGACGGCGTCCTGCTGGCAACACCGGCGGGATCCACTGCCTATAATCTTTCAGTTCAGGGACCGATCATTCCGATCGATGCTCCGCTTCTTGCGCTGACGCCGATCAGTCCGTTCCGGCCCCGGCGCTGGCGCGGCGCTCTCCTGCCCGACCGCGCGCATGTCACGATCGAAGTGCTTGAGGCCGGCAAGCGCCCGGTCGCCGCCGTCGCCGACCACGATGAGGTGCGTTCAGTGCGCGCGGTCGAAATCAGCATGGATCACTCGATCGACATGCACATGCTGTTCGATCCCGGCCACAGCCTCGAAGAGCGGATTCTCAGCGAGCAATTCGGCTATTAGCCGAGGCTACACTAACCACAAGACTACGCCCGCCCATATCAACCAGAGTCGGACAGTCCGCCAAAGTTGGGCTGTTCCGTTGGGCGACATCCTGATCACGGTTGTGCAATTCGCATTGTCGCTCATCGATGAGCAGTCTAGGCTCGTGGCAAGAACACAAATTCAATTGGAAACTCCGGGGTGGAAGCGATGCATAGATCAACAGTCCGAGGAACTCAAGGGCACGTTACGCATGAAGATTATTCGCAGGCTCGCCGCCGCTTGTCTCGCGGCTCTGCCGTGGAGCGCGGGGCGCAACGCCGATGCGGCTGAGCCGCCGCTGGTCATCGCCAAGTCCGGGTACCTTTTCGCCGGAGGGCATATCGATACCTCGGTGGTGGGCTCGCCGATGATCGGCCAGCTCTATGCCGAATTCCAGATTCCGCAGAAGCAGCTCCATCCGTACCCCGTCGTCATGATCCACGGTGGCAGCCAGACCGGAACCAATTTTACTGGCACCCCTGACGGTCGCGAGGGTTGGGCGCAGTATTTCCTCCGGCGCGGCTATGCCGTCTACGTCGTCGATCAGGTCGCGCGTGGACGCGCCGGCTACTGGACCGAAGCCTACGGTTCGGTGCGGATGCCACGACTGGATCGCACCTTAGAGCGCTTCGCCGCCCCGGAACGTTACAAGCTTTGGCCGCAGGCGCATCTGCACACGCAATGGCCAGGCACAGCACAAGCCGGCGATCCGATCTTCGACGCTTTTTACGCCTCGCAATACCCGTCGCTCAGCGATTTCGCCAAACAGCAGGAGCTTAATCGCGATGCCGGCGCAGCACTCCTCGACAAGATCGGTCCCGCGATCCTGCTCACCCACTCGCAATCGGGCGCAATGGGCTGGCCGATCGCCGACAAACGGCCGAATCTGGTGAAGGCCATCGTCGCCGTCGAGCCAAGTGGTCCGCCCGTTCACGATACCGAGTTCAAGGGCGCGCCCGATTGGTTCAACGATGCCACAAAAACCAAGATTTCCGGACTGGGCGATATTCCGCTGACCTATGACCCACCGCTTAAGGAAGGCGAAGAACTCTCGTTCGTGCGGCAGGGCAAGGCAGACAAGCCCGATCTGGTGCGCTGCTGGGCGCAAGCGGAACCGGCGCGCCAATTGCCGAACCTCAAGAATATTCCGATTCTCATCATCTCCTCGGAGGCGTCGTACCACTCCTCTTACGATCATTGCACCGCCGCCTACCTGACACAGGCCGGAGTCAAAAATACCCTCATTCACCTCGCTGATGTCGGCATTCACGGCAACGGTCACATGATGATGCTTGAAAAGAACAGCGACGCTATCGCCGGCGTGATGGAGGGCTGGCTGTCGAAAACGCTGTCAGCCAAACCGGCGAGCCCTTCCGCGCAACGCTGAACGAGGAGCCCCGCTGTGATCGGGCTCGCGGGGACCCGTCCTTTAACCGGGCGCTAACGGCGAATATTTACTCTCAACCTCCCGAGGATGGGCGTCTCGGCGCCCGCCGCGCGGGAGGCTGCATGATCCGAATCGATTTCAATCGCCTGCGCTTTCTGGTCATCGACGACAACGCGCACATGCGGCGCATTGTGCGCACATTGCTGCATGGTTTCGGCACCCGCGAGGTGTACGAGGCCGAGGACGGGGCCGCCGGCCTCGAAGCCTTTACCCATTACATGCCGGACATCGTCCTCGCCGACTGGGTCATGCCGATCTTCGACGGCCTCGAATTGACGCAAATGGTCCGCCAGCTAGGCGCCAATCCGAATCCCTATGTGCCGATCATCATGCTGACCGGGCATTCCGAAAAGGCGCGCGTGGTTGGCGCCCGAGATGCCGGCGTCACCGAATTCCTCGTCAAACCGATTTCCGCCAAGGCACTCTACGAACGAATTTTCAACGTCATCGCCAATCCGCGTCCCTTCATCAAAACGAAAACGTATTTTGGACCCGACCGGCGCCGCACCGTCAACCAGAACTACGTCGGACCGGAACGGCGCAAGGGCGGCAATTCCGACGTGATCGAACAACACCCATTGATCGAGAAGGCGAAGGTTTTCGTCTGACCGTTTGGAGCAGCACCCGCAATGGCCACTTTCGACGACGACGCGCCAACGGTCGCCAGTTACGCGGATCACGAAGTGATCCGGCCGCCGCACAAATTGCGCAAAGCAATCAAGAACGCCACGGAAAGCCATGCCGCCGTGATCACCCGCGCCGAAACGGCGCTGGAGCAGTTGTCGAACGAGTTCTCCGACTGGATGCTGGCCGAGTGCGAGCGCCTCGAACTGGCGCGTCAGGAAGTCAAGCGCGTTGGCTTCGACGAAAAAACATACGACGATCTGTTTCGCGCCGCGCATGACATCAAAGGCGAGGCCGATACGTTCGGCTACCCCGCCGTCGCTGGCGTCGCAAACAGCCTGTGCCGGCTTATCGAACATACACCAAAGATGACTCGTATTCCGATTTCGCTCGTCGATCAGCACGTCGATGCCATGCGCGCCATTGTCCGCGAATATACCCGCTCGGATCTGCTGGAGATCGCGGGCGCACTGACGCAGCGCTTGCGCGAGGTCACCGACGAGTTCCTGACGGAAGAGAACAGTTTTCGTCCGGATTATCTCGAACGCATTTTGGCGCCGTAAATCTAGGCATCAACAACGGTCGATTGTGTCGTTCACGCTGCTCGCGGGCGGCCATCTCTTTGACCCGGATGCCGCGTTACGCCGCGATCGCGCGCTCCTCGTCATAGAAGTCCTCAGCCTCGTACAACTCCCCGGCCTCGAACGACTCCTCGGCCTTGTAAAGCTCTTCAACATATTGCTCGCGAAAATCACACTGCGCTTCGGCGTGGTATTGCTCTTTGCCGACGAATCGCGCTTCGGCGTCGAACTGCTCTTCAACGGCGAATCCCTGTTCCGCGACAAGTTCATCGCAGAACAGCCTCGCTTCTTCGCGTGCAGCCTCGGTTGCGAACCGGCGCAACAACGTGAGCAGCGGCGCGAGTTCGTCGATCTCATCATTTTTGCATCGTGTGAGAACGCGCTCGATCATGCGGCGCTTGAGCCGTGCGGCACCGCCTGGTTCGCCGATGAAACCGCCCTCCCGCATCGCTTCAATGGCCTCCTTGAACGCCGGATAGGTCGAGGCCGGCAGTCCCGCTTTGTCGAACATCGCTCGCAAACCGGCGCTGCCCCGGTCGTACAGGAGGCTTGAGACACGATTGATCGGCAATCCGCTGAGCTCAGCCAAAGCATCTTCGAAGAGCGCAACATTGCCGGACAAAAGCGCGCGCAAAATAAGACCGGCAGTGAGCTGTCCGCTGACCCGCAAATGTCGGATCAGCGGGCGAATCTCGCTTCCCGGCGTTTCGGCCGCAATCGTCACGGTCGCCTTTTCGCATGCTTCGCGCGCAATACGGTGGGCATGATCGGCGTCAAGCCACTCACGTTCGACCACGAAACCGGCGAGCGTCTCCGACAGCTTGATGACAAGCGTCTGGCGGTTTGCGACCGTCAGGTCATCACGAGCGAGCAACGTTTCGCGTATCGCGGCAAGATGACCAAAGCGTTCGACGATGCGGTCGATCGAGAATAGCGCGATCTCCGCGTCGCGATTTTCCAGCAGGAGTAGACACGATTTGGCGGTCGCCACCTCCGCAATCGCCGCCGCGACTGAGCGCGGTAAAGCGGCCCGGATGGCGATTGCGGCTTGTACGGCGGGCGCACCGGTCGCCACGGCATCAACGAGGTCGGCATCGACAAAAAGCGGTGAAAGCGCGAGCACGGCCGCCGCGATCTGCGGCTGGTCGCCCGCAAGCGCGAACACGATCGAAGGCGGCGCGCTCGGGCTCGCGGCAAGCGCATCGGCGAGCGCTCGGCGCACCAGCGGCGAAGGATCATCAAGCAACATCAGCATCGCGCCTTCGGCGGCGGCGAGATCATCGCGCGAAAGATCGGAGTAGAGATAGGCTCGCGCCAGCGCACTTGTTGCCTCGGCCCGTTCGCCGGCCGGAGCAGTACGGACCCACTGGAGGAAATGGCGGACGATCATGGTTCGATCACGCAACACCCAATTGGAGCGTGGCATAATCTTAGCGGGACGGCCTTAACAAACCGTTCACCATAAATCTTTGCAAAGATTGCCGATATCTTAACAAGGATCGTCTGTGGGCTTCGGCTGATACCGTGCGCTCACGATCGCTGGAGGGGGTCCTTGAACAGATCGAACATGCTTGCTCCACCTTGTTGCGCGGAGTTGCTGTTCGGCACGCCCCAGAGCTGACTGACGACAGCCGCCAGCGGCGCGGTCCGATCGGTGTCCTGAAAAAGGCCGTGAAAGACTTGGTTGTCGTGAGCCACGGGAGTTGGCGCCGCGGCGGCAAAGACATTGGTCATGCCGGCGGTGTCCGGGGCGGTGGCGCTTGCCTTTGTGGCAGTTGCCGGGATTGGCGCTGCCGAGGCCGTGGCTGACGGGTCGCTCGACCTTGAACGCGCGACGTCATAACGGGCGGTCAGAACGTCCCGCACCTGAGCGAGACTGCGCGGCCTACCTGTCGTCCTGTCGTAGAAAATCGGCGAGTTCGCCTGCGCCGCACTGGGGAAAAAGTCGACAGCCTTGGCATTCGGATCGGTGGCCGCAAGACTGATCAATCTGGCCGCACCGCCGGCACCGAGGAAATGCGCGATGTAAAGTTCGCCCTCACTTGGCGCACGGCCGAGCTTATCCGTCAGAATTGCTGCATTGGCCTGAGTAAAAGCGCCTGCCATGACCGCGTTCGCGGTTGGGTCGTTGCGCAACTTAAGAATTTCATTTCGCATCGCCGGGTCCTGGACCTCGTACTGCCCCGATGCGCTCTTTGTTATTGCGTCTGCGTAGCGGCCATAGCCAAGCGCTGAGCCTGCTTGCTTTATGGTCGCAAGCCAGGTCTGCTCGATGAATTGAAATAAGCCGCGCGCCGACGAGGTCGACGCCCCGGCCTGCGGATTGAGGCCTGATTCGACTTTCGCCGTGGCCAGCAAATAATTGAAGCTCGTGCCGGTGGCTTGTGATGCTTGACGAATGGCGCCGGCCACCGACGAGCCGGTGTTGGAACTGCTGGGGTCGACGAGCATGACAAGCTCCCAGCCGGACTCAGCCGGCGTTTTGGGCGTTAGGAATAGTTAACGATTGTGGTAAACGGAACCTTAACACCAGGCTCCAGTTCCAAGCTGCGGGAGACGACCATGACGCAACAACACACTGCGATGCGGCACAAGCGCGGCGGGCTCTATTTTGAGGACTTTGTTCCTGGCGAGGTCGTCGAGCACCGCTACTCGCGCACTGTCACCCAGATGGACAACATGCTGTTCTCCAACATGACGCTCAACCCGCAGCCGCTCCATATCGACCGGCACTTCTGTGAGCAGGAGACCGAATGGGGCCAGCCGTTGATGAACTCGCTTTTCACGCTCGGCCTGATGATCGGCATGTCGGTGAGCGACCTCACCGTCGGAACCACCATCGCCAATCTCGGCATGACCGAGGTGAAGTTTCCCCACCCTCTGTTCGAGGGCGATACCGTGCATGCCACCACCGAAATTATCGGCAAGCGGGAATCAAAA
This sequence comes from uncultured Alphaproteobacteria bacterium, assembly GCA_963759705.1. Classification (GTDB taxonomy): domain Bacteria; phylum Pseudomonadota; class Alphaproteobacteria; order Rhizobiales; family Xanthobacteraceae; genus BOG-931. Next base: position 71,281 of record CAVXAK010000013.1, on the reverse strand, counting down.
TCGCGTCCCGGGGCCGGCATCGTGGAGTTTCACCACCGCGCTTATAATCAGGACAATAAGCTGGTCGCCGAATGCCGCCGCCAGGCGTTCATGCGCATGCGGCCGAAGTGATCGGCTAAAACAGTCATAACAGATGCGCTCGCTTCTCTTCGTCCCCGCCGACAGCGCCAAAAAACTCGATAAGGCGATGACGAGCGGCGCCGACGCGGTCATCGTCGACCTTGAGGATTCGATCGCGATCGAAGGCAAAGCCCGCGCTCGGGACAGCGCCGCCGCGTTTCTCAAGGAGGCGATCCCATCCACGCCGCGACCTTATATCCTCGTGCGCGTGAACGGCCTGCAGACCGGCCTTACCGACGCCGATCTCGATACAATCGTGCCGGCGAGACCGGACGCCATCATGCTGCCGAAGGCTGAAGGTGGCGCGTCGGTCCTTCACGCTGATGCAAAACTCGCCGTGCGCGAAGCGCTCAATAATCTGCCCGACGGGCATATCCAGATCGTCGCGCTCGCCACCGAAACTGCGGCGGCGTTGTTCGTCACCGGCACTTTTGCCGGCGCCAGCGCGCGTCTTACGGCGCTGACCTGGGGCGCCGAAGACCTCTCCGCAGAACTCGGCGCACGGGCTAATCGCGACGCGCAGGGGCGCTTTCTTGATCCCTATCGACTAGCCCGAGTGCTGTGCCTGGCCGGCGCCGCCGCCGCCGAGATTCCAGCAATCGACACGGTCTATGTCGATTTTCGCGACAGCGACGGTTTTAGGCGCGAATGCGAGGATGCGTGCCGTGACGGGTTTGTCGGCAAGCTCGCCATCCACCCGGCACAGGTGCCGATCATCAATGAGGTGTTCACGCCGACGCCAGATGCGATCGCGCACGCCCAAGCCGTCGTTGACGCGTTTGCCGCCACCGAAGGTGCAGGGGTGGTCGGCGTCGGGGGCGTCATGTACGACCGGCCGCATCTCGCGCGCGCAAAACGCCTGCTCGCACAGGCAGGGCCGGTGACGAAGCGCGGCCTTTGACGACGCTGCTACGATTTGTCGGCGTCGTAAACGGCCTTCGGATCGAATACCTTTTCGTCGCGAAGCTCGAGCGTGGCCGCGCCGGCCTTTTGCCGGAGCGGCACCTCGCGATAGAAGCACGAGCGCCGCCCCGTGTGACAGGCCCCGGCAACCTGCTCGACTTTGATCCACACGGCGTCTTGATCGCAGTCGATGCGCATTTCCACCACGTGCTGGGTGTGACCAGACGCTTCGCCCTTTTTCCAGAGTGTGCCTCGCGAACGACTGAAGTACCACGCCTCGCCGGTCGCGATGGTCTTCGCCAAAGCGTTGGCGTTCATGTGTGCGACCATCAGGACCTCGCCCGAGGCAGCGTCCGTGGCAACGCATGTCACGAGCCCGTCGGCGTCGAACTTGGGCGTCAGCGCGGAGCCTTCTTCAAGCTCAGAGGATGATCCGGGCGGTCCGAATGGTGCATCGTCGGACAAGCAAGCCTCAACATGGCGATGGTCCGCGCCTGAGCATGGCGGGGGCAATCGTGATCGTCTCGCATATCGTCAGGACATTGTCGAGGCGACACTCTTCGCCTTACGCGCCAATGCAGACGGCAGGCGAGGCTGCGATTTCAGCTCATAGCCTCGGCACTTTTAAACTTCACCGGAATTGTCAGATAGCGGACACCGTTCGCGCTCGCCGGCGGGAATCGGCCGGCACGGATGTTGACCTGAATCGACGGCAACAACAGCCACGGTGCCGCGAGCGTGGCGTCACGGGCGGTGCGCGCGGCGACAAAATCGCTTTCGGTGACGCCCTCCTTGAGGTGCACATTCCTCTCGCGCTCTTCGCGCACCGTCGTCTCCCAAGCATACGCGTCTCGTCCCGGGGCCTTGTAGTCATGGCACATGAAGAGCCGGGTCTCCGGCGGAAGCGCGAGAATTCGCTTGATCGAGCGATAAAGCCGATGCGCATCGCCGCCCGGAAAATCGGCACGCGCCGTGCCGTAATCGGGCATGAATAACGTGTCGCCGACAAACGCAGCGTTTCCGATCTTGTAGGTGATGTCCGCCGGCGTGTGGCCCGGCGTGTACATGATTTCAGCCACGAGTTCGCCGATCCTGAACTGCTCACCCTCCTTGAAAAGGTGATCGAAGTCGCTGCCATCGGTTTTCAGATCGGTCGCGTTGAAAACCGGCCGAAAGATCTGCTGCACATCTTTTATGTGTTCGCCGATCCCGATCTTGGCGCCGGTCTTGGCTTTGACATAGGGCGACCCCGAAAGATGATCGGCGTGGGCATGCGTCTCAAGTGTCCACGCTACCTTAAAGCCCTGCTCCTCGGCGACCCTTAGGATTGCGCGCACCGATCGGGTGTCGACCTCTCTGCTATTGTGGTCATAGTCGAGGACAGGATCGATGATCGCCGCCTGCTTGGTGGCAGGATCGGCGACGAGATAGCTCACAGTGTTCGTCGGCTCATCGAAAAACGCGCGAATGATCGGTTGCCCGGACATGGCGTGCCCTCCTGCTTCCAGCTTGACGAATATATTAGTCTTATCTAAATCAGCAATACCTAAAGTACCAGAATAGCGCCGCACGTGTGACCGAATTCTGCAGCGGCTCCCCTTCTGCTACACGTCCCGTGGAATCGCGCAGCTTGTTGTCCAAGTGTGCATCGCCGCTTAACACCTCTGAGTTCGCAAAAAGGCCGAGTCATCGAATGGTCGACTCACTGACGCAGGTGGCTCTCGGAGTCGCTTCGGGTTCGCTTGTCGGGTTCGCGCTCGGCCTTGTCGGCGGCGGCGGTTCGATTCTTGCCGTCCCATTGCTCATTTACGTCGTCGGTGTCGGAAATCCCCATGTGGCGATCGGCACCAGCGCCGTCGCAGTTGCCGCGAACGCCGCCGCGAACCTGTTGAGCCACGCTCGCGATGGCAATGTGAAATGGGGTTGCGCCCTGGTCTTCGCAGCGGCTGGAGTTGCCGGCGCTTTTGCGGGCTCAACGGCCGGCAAGATGGTCGATGGACAGAGGCTCCTCGTCGCCTTCGCTATTCTGATGCTGGTCGTCGCCGGACTGATGCTGCGAAAGCGATCGAGCGCAGGCGATCATCAGGTTCACCTGAACCGGGCGAACCTGCCCTGGCTGCTAGGCATCGGCTTTGGCACCGGCGCGTTGGCCGGTTTCTTCGGCATCGGCGGTGGTTTCCTGATTGTGCCGGGTCTCATGATGGCGACCGGCATGCCGATCTTATTCGCGGTCGGCTCTTCCCTCGTCGCCGTTACCGCATTTGGACTGACCACGGCGGCCAATTACGCGGTTTCGAACCTCGTCGATTGGATTCTCGCAGGATCGTTCTTGGTCGGAGGCATCGCCGGCGGCCTTGTCGGCGCCGCCTCGGCCAAAGCCCTGGCGAGCGGCCGCGGCCGCCTTAACACAGTCTTCGCGGTACTAATCGTAGCCGTCGCATGCTACATGCTCGTTCGCATCCTCGTTCTCACGCGAGCTTAATCAAGAACGTCGGATTGGAGCCGCCCATGACCGGCCGGTCAGCGGTCAACCGGTGCGGCGCCACGCACCAGCGTGACGAAACGAACCTGATCTTCGGTACTGTCGCGGAACGTTCCCAGGAAACGGGTCGTTATTGTGGACACGCCCGGCTTGCCAACCCCGCGGACCGCAATGCAGGTGTGTTCGGCCTCGATCAACACGGCAACGCCACGCGGCTTGAGGACCTCCTCGATTGCGGCCGCCACTTGGGTCGTGAGGCGCTCTTGGGTCTGCAACCGGTGCGCATAGACGTCGACAAGACGCGCGATCTTGGACAGTCCGACGACACGCTCCACCGGGCGGTACGCCACATGCGCCTTGCCGGTAATGGGCATCATGTGGTGCTCGCAATGCGACGTGAAAGCAATGTCGCGGATGAGGACGAAATCGTCGTAGGGCCCGGTTTCGCCGAATGTCCGGTCGAGCGCGTCGGCGGGAATTTCGTGATAGCCCCGATAAAGCTCGTCGAGCGCGGCGATGACGCGCTTTGGGGTGGCTAAGAGCCCTTCGCGCGCTGGATTATCGCCGATATAGGCGATGAGAGCGCGCACCGCAGCCTCCGCTTCCTCGCGCGACGGCCGGCTTTCGACCGGCGCTGGCGCACTCCGCACGTGATCCGAAAGGATCCCGCGTGAAAATTGTTTGATGGCGGCGTCCATCATCACTCCAATCGCCCGGTCTCAATGCCGGGATTATCAGCGAGTACCACCGCGCTCGCCGACACGGTTTTTCACCGCCGCGGCGTCGGTCGCCACATTCACATCACGCATAGCTCGACGGCAAAGCCGGGACTCTCGCCCCGGCCTGCCCGTGCCTATATAGTCTATTGACAGGTATACACAATAAACTCGGTCGAAACGGCAACAACCGACGATTTCGCGATGCTGAACGAGGTCTACAATCGTAGAATCATCGAGCTTGCAGGCACGATCCCTCGCATCGGGCGGCTCGCCGACCCGGATGCAACGGCGACAGCGCATTCGCGGTTGTGCGGCTCGACAGTTACCATCGATCTCAAGATGGACGGCGATACGGTCACGGATTTCGCCCACGAGGTAAAGGCGTGCGCTCTCGGGCAAGCGTCGTCCTCGATCATGGCCAGCCACATCGTCGGCTCGAAGGCTGGCGAGTTACGCGCCTTGCGGGAAACCGTGCGCAAGATGCTCAAGGAAAACGGTGCACCGCCGGCGGACGGCAAGTGGGCCGATATCGCGGTGCTCGAGCCGGTGCGTGACTACAAGGCCCGTCACGCCTCAACCTTGCTGACATTTGATGCCGTCGTCGACGCCATCGGCCAGATCGAGGCCAAACGCGGCGCGAAAGCCGCGGCAGAATAGATCGTAGCTCTGGAGTCATCGAGCTCGAAGGTCATGGACCTCCACCATCTCTTCGACACCTCGTGCCGCGTCCCTCGTCTCGCCGGCCGGGGGCTGGTGAAGGCCTATCGTTACACTCTTTCGCCGCTCGTCGGCTTCGACTGCCGGCACCTGCCAACATGTTCGGAATATGCCGATGAGGCGCTTGACCGCTTCGGCCTTTGGGCCGGCTGCTGGATGACCTTGGCGCGCCTGTTGCGTTGCCAGCCCTGGGGCACATCAGGACTTGATTTTGTGCCGGACGCGCTCCCACCGAAAGCACGATGGTATCTGCCCTGGCGATACGCGCGATGGCGCGGCACCAATGCGCCGCGTCCCGTGTCAAGCGCGTAAGGCGATCAGGCTGCGAGCCGCTGCGGCGGCGCCATGAATTCCGGACCGATTGGCGTGCGCACGTAGCGAGTGACGATCCGATCGATTTCCTGCAAAGCGCCCTCATCGATTTTCCAACCCAGGACGTCACGCACCGGGTCGAGCTGCGCAGGATGCCGCGCACCCCACAAGGCGATCGCATTCGGTGCGCGATCGAGCACCCAGCGCAGCGCCAGATGAATGACGCGTTTGCCGAAATGCGCCTGCGCAAAGCTGTCGAGCGCGGAGACCGCAGCGATGTACTGATTGTAGTGCGGCGTCTGGAATTTCGGATCGTTCGAACGCAGGTCGGATTTGGGAAACTGCGTGTCGACCCGCATGCGGCCCGAGAGAAGGCCGCGACAGAGCGAACCGTAGGCCAACATGGCGAGCCCTTTCTCTCGCGCATAAGGAAATACGTCGGCCTCGATGGCGCGTTCGAAAAGATTGTACGGCGGTTGCACGGCCTGGAGCGGTGCGACCGCACGAAACGCGTCCATCTGGGCCGGGCTGAAATTGCTCACACCAATCGCGCGGATCTTGCCCACCTGCTTTAATTCGGCCATCGCACGCGCGGTCTCCTCGATCGGCGTCTGCGGATCGGGCCAATGCACTTGATAAAGATCGATGGTGTCAGTACGCAGCCGACGCAGCGAATCGTCGACCTCCTTCATGATGCGCGCACGGCTTGCATTCCGGAACGGCCGTTCGTCCTTCCAATCAAGGCCGACCTTGGTGGCGAGAACGACACGGGCCCGCGGCCCGCCTTCGGCCAGAGCCTTGCCGACGATCTCTTCGGAGCGGCCGAAGCCGTAGACCGGCGCCGTGTCGATCAGGGTAATGCCGCGATCGAGCGCCGCGTGAATCGTGCGCACGGACTCCGCTTCATCGGTGCCACCCCACATCCAGCCGCCAATCGCCCAGGTACCCAGTGCAATGCGCGAAGGCGCTAGCGTCGAATCTGGAATTCGAAAAGTTTCCATCTGTGGGGTGTCGGTCATAGCTAACTCCAAAAGTTTGCTTCTGCGCCAAAATGCATTGGCACGGCCGGGACGGTCGGTGGTTCAGCACGCGGGACAGCTCCCGCACTCGGGAATTAGGCGCACAGCGCCTAAGCCGAAAGGCAGCGCATGGGTCTTGTCGCATTGCCGCATGGCTCCGGTCGGTCTGAAAAGACGGAGCCGCTTTTGCCGGTTTTACTGAGCCGCTTGATCGAGCTTCGCGAGTCGCTCCGAGGCTGTGTCCGAGCCGAGTTCCCGAGCCTTCCGATACCATTTGCGGGCGCGCGCCGGATCCGGCTCGGAACCGACAGCGCCAAGCCGGCGAAGGACGAGCGGGTCGAAGGTCGCGCCGAGAGCCAGCGCAGCTTTGGCGCTGCCGGCCTCGGCAGCGCGCCCAAGCAGCAACCGCGCTGAAGCGATATCCCCTTTTGTAAGTGAATCCTCGCCACGCTTGACCAGCGTTGCGATCTCCCCGTCGTCGAGCCGCAAGCGGTCCTCGGCCGGCACCGGCGAAGTCGCCACCGGGCGGCTCTCCGCTGCAGCGCCCGCAGGCTCGGCCGGCTTTGCTTCGAGGTGCGGTTGAACGGGCGGCGCTTTGTAACGCCTCATCGGTCACAGCGGCCTCTTCACGCGGCGCCAACCGCGCCATCGTCAAGGCTCGCGTCGGATCCTGTGCGATGCGATCGAGCGCGGCCTGCAACTCCGGCATGCCGGCCGGTACGTTTTCGCTCCACAGCAGCTTCGAGGCGCCCGGCATCGATATCATGACCCATGCGACCAGCGCTGCAGCGGCGGCAACACCACCCATCCGCAATGCAATCTTTCCCTGGACGCGTTGGCGGGCGAAGGACCGCGGCGGGTCTGGAACGAGATCTGGGTCAAGCGTGAAGCGGCGTTGCAACTCGCTTATGGCGCGGTCGCCGCTGAATACGGGATTTGCTCCCCGAAAGCGGAGGCCCATTGAAGGCTTTGCGATCGGTGGCGCCGCCCTCCTCTCAGCGCCGATACGCGCCTCATCCCGCACCCGCGGCGGGGCATGAACCAAAGCGGCATCGAGATCTTCGGCGTGATGGATCGGAGAACTCATGACCGCCTCCGCGTGCTTTCAAGCTCCGACAAACACAAATTGCTGTCAGTTCATTTCTACCGCACGCTTCTCCTTGATTGGGCGCCTGATGATGTCGACGATCGAGTTGTCGAGTTTCCCGATGTTGCTGCTTTCAAAATCGAACTGAGAACGACGCGGAATGCCTGGATCCACATGTCGGAAAATCGAGTGGCGTAGATTCCCTCGCCATCGCCCTTCCTGACGATCCGCGCGCTGCCGAAATCGTACACATCGCTAAGCAGGGCAAAAGAAATCGCAAAGTGCGATTGAACGCTCGCCCACCCCGTCGAAACACCGATACGCTGTCGTCCACCCCTCAGGACGTCTCCGAAAACTGATTATAGCGAAAAGGCTGCGGTCAGCAGAACGACGACCACTACGCAAAGCACCTGAAATGGCCCGTACGGCCACCGCAAGCCCCCCTTCACCAATTTGTCCCCGAGCGGGCCTGCACCCTACGCAACCACACGTCACAGACCCGCAAAGTCGACACCCCTGCCGCGCCCGAGAACTGCGCGCGTCTAATTTCGACACGCAGCCCCAAGCGGACGCATTAACAATCGTCAGGCAATGGGGCAACGATATGATCTCGGTTTGATGATTCCGGGGCGAGCCTGCCGCAATCTGGCACGCTGACTAAAATCCGCTTGATGCTCCGATCGAATTATGGCGCATCTGCACGCGAGCGGCGGGCGCCCCAATCTGCGCCGCCGCCAGCCCGATCGCGTCGTTTTCCCGTTCCCGACCAATGCGGCCTCAATTTCCCTTCTCGACATAAATGGCGCGAACCTTGTCGACCAGGTCCGGCGGAAGATTGCTGACCTCGGCAACGAGATTTTGCAACTGGACACCGTCGATCGGATTAACCGTAAGCTTAAGACGCTCGGTCTCAGCGAGGAAATCCGGATCCTTCATCGTCTGGTTAAAAGCCTGTCGCAAAGCGGCGACGCGATCCGGCGGCACACCGGGCGTCGTCATAAAGGAAGTGCCGACTTCGGTCGCGTTCATCACCGCACGCAGGACGGCGCGCTCCTGATCGTTGCGGGCGAGATCGACGACCACCGGAACGTCCGGAAGCTCGGGGTGCGGCTTGAGCGCGTATTGCAGGATGATGTTGATCTTATGATCGGCAACCCAATCCGGATGCGCGACCTTCACCGCCGTCCATGCCGTCGAGTGACCCTCGGCCTCGCCGCGCTCAACGGCGAGTTGGGCCTCGTTCGAGCCTTTGTAGCCCATGATCAGCTTGAATTTCGTCCCGAGAACGTTGTTGGTGACCGTTGGATAGATGGACACCGTCGAGCCCGCTCCGGTCGCTGCCAGCTTCGATTCGATGCGCTGCGCGTCGGCGAATGTCTTGACCGGCGAAGTGTGCCACATGAAGACGATGTTGGTCAGCGAATCGATGCGGCCGAGCCAGTTGAACTGAGCCGTCTTGAAGCGCACGCCTTGCGAGCCGAGTTTTTCGTCAAGCGGAGCCGTCGGCGCGCCAATCCCAATCTGCGTACCATCCTTGGGCGCGACGTTATAGAGATAAGCAAGCGCCAGAAAACTGCCGCCCCCCGGCATATTCTTGGGAACAATCGATGGGTGACCGGGAATGTACTTGCCGAGGTAGCGGCCGAGCGTCCGCGCATACACATCGTTGCTGCCCGCTGGAGGATAGCCGATCACGAGATCGATGGTCTTACCCGAGTAAAACTGTTCGACAGTCTCCGCGAGGGACGGCCCGCTATGCAGAGCGAGGGCCGCAGTAGCGAAAAGAAACGCGCATCGAAAAACCCGCATGATGTTTCCTTCATCCGTTCTCTGGTTGATCCAACAATTGTGGTGAGCAGAAGTGTGGCAAGCCAACCGGTCGGGCGACCGATCCTTCTGTTTGGAAATTGTCAGCCTGCGTTTTCAGTCTCGTCAACGGCTCCGTTGGGCAGCCGTCCCAACCCCTCAGCCGCATTCCAGCGATTATGTGTGCCAATCATTCCTTTACGTCAGGCCTTTCCAGATGTCTCAAATGTCACGGCATCCATCGCCTCGCGCGCGGATTTGTTCGCCCAGACCACAAACTGAAATGCCGGATAATAGCGCTCGCAGGAATCGAGGGCGGTACCAAGCGCCGCCTTACATTGCCGGCCGGAAGCTGCTGCGCCGTCGACCAGAAGCAGCGCATGGCGGAACATCACCATGCCGTCCTCGATCCAAACGCCGAAATGTCCTATCCACAATTGCTCGTTGATGCTGGCGATAAGTTGCTGCACTTCGGACAACCGGCGTTCCGGGACTTTCATCTCGAACGCGCACGCAAGATGCAGCACCTCAATGTCGTTCACCCAAGTGAATGCAATACGGTAATTGGTGCAGCTTCCTGTGACGACAAGTGCGATCTCATCCTCGAGCCTGCACTCGAACGGCCAATTGTTTTCGGCCGCGATGCGCTCGACCACTTCAAGTGGATCGTCCCGCAGTTGCTCCTCTTTTTCATTCATAGACATGCCGGTCTCGTCTCGTGCAATTCTCGTAGTTGTGCGCAAGTCATTTCGTTGCCATCCGTGCCAGTATGTTTTTTGCTTCTGTCGATCCCAGCTCCATCGCACGTTGATACCAAGCGCGTGCCTTTGCCTCGTCGCCGACGACGCCGATGACATTCTGTTTGACCAGGTAGTCGGCATCGTAGGTGACGGCGAGCGCCAGCGCCGCGTCTGCATTGCCGGCGTCAGCCATGCGGCCGAATGCGAGCCGGGCCGCCGCAATATCGCCACTCCTCAGAGCGTCCTGCCCGCGCTTCATCAAAACGGCGGCTTGTTCAGGATCGATCGGCTGGACCGACGGCGCCTTCGGAGTGCCCGAATCGGCCCGATCGACGACCGCGGGCAAAACAGGCTTTCTGGCAAGCCATTCCAGGCGCACCTGACGTCGGTCCAGAAGCCTTTGGTTGGACGAGAGCAGATCGATCGCAGTATCCATTACGCCGACAAAATCCTTGGGCGCGTAAAGGAACAATCCGGCGAGGTCGTGCGACGACACCCGCCACACCGAGTCGCCAACGGGCGTGCCAGCCGATACCTGTGTGCCCGCGGCTAGCCCTGCGAGCACAAGAAATTCACGACCGGTCGACGGATCAACGGAAACGCTGAGCGGAAGAGGCTCGTTCACAAAAGCCCGCTGGTTTTCGGCCAGCAAGTGCGACGTTGTTTGCGGCGGACTCGCCGCCTCATGGAACACTGGTGCGAGCGCGGCGACTGCTTCGGTTGCGCGCTTGGGCCAACCGCTGTCGGCCTGCATCGATGAGATCACGGTGTACCCGTATGCCACCGCCGCGGCGGCACTGACCACGAGTACGAATCTGAACAGCAAGGCAAATGCGCCGCGGGAATCCCCGCGCATCGGCGGTTCTGGGACGATGTCCGGATCGAGCCGCAAACGACGCTGCGGAAATCGCGAAGCACCGCGGACACGCGACGGCGAATCCGCCGAGGACGGCCAGTCAATGTTCTCGGCTCGCGGTAATCTTGAGGGTCTATCACGAATAGGCGCAGCGGCAGCAAGAGGCTCGGAGTTGCGAAGCGGCGGCTCCACGTCAACCGCGTCGTGGATGGCCTGTTCGAAGGCCTCCAGGGCGGTTTCCTCGAGTGTTTGCTGGTCCGCATCTTCAATCACCGGCGAATCGTCCGCCATGTCATCGCAGTCATCGCAAGCCCGATCATCCTTTTCCGCGGCTTGGATTTGTTCAGCGTCCGGTAGTTCCGGCGGCGACAGCGATATTTCATTTTCGGCACCGCCCGCACACGCGCTCGCCGCGGCGCATAAAGCTCAAGCCCTTGCAATTTATTGTCACGCGAAATTGGAGTACTCATACTCGTCTCCTCGGCCTCGCGGTCGCTCCATCAACAAAGCACTTCGTGCTGCTATCCTCCGGTATGTTGTCCCGCGTTCTGCCCCCGCTGGCGTTCCTGGTTCCACTTCAGAAATTCGCGGAACAGCTGTTCGCGCTGATCCGGCACCGTGCCTGTCGCCGAGGCGCCGGCTCGCTGCGCCAAGAAGTGGTCGAAGTCTTGTTGCTCCGAAACTGAAGGCGCTGCGGCGCGATGGTTATCGAGCCACGTCTGGGCCTCGGGAAACCGCTTCCAGCCGGGCAGATCTGCCGCCAGGTTCACTTCGCGCCAAGTGGGATGACGCGGCGGCTTTCGAAACTCGGCAAAGTGCGAAAAGAAGCGATCGACGAATTGTGCGATGCGTCGGTAACGATCGGAATCTTTTGGCCAGTTGTAGGCGATCATCACGGCGCCGTAGGCGATCGTATCGATGCTCTGATCTTTGCCGATCAGTCCCGGATAGTTCTCGCTGGTAAAGCTCGCCGGCAGGTAGTCCTGCTGCAGCCGTTTGTCGTAGGGAACAGGCAGCAGGCGAAAGCCGTCGCTGGCGCGCAACTTTGCAATGGCCGGGGCTGGCATTCCGCCGAACTGAACTGTCGCGGCGATTTCACCGCTTTTCATTTTTTCGTAGGCGTCGGCCTGCCCCATGTTCACTTCGACAGGCTTGATGCCGAGCCGATCGAACACGTCGCCAGCGGACACTTCCGTCGCGCTGCCCATGTCGCTGAAATTGACTTTCTTGCCGTCGAGCTGTTGCAGCGAGGTGATGCCGGAATCGGCACGCACCAGGACGTGCATTTCATCGTTGAAGAGCTTCGTGATATAGACGATTTTGTCGTCGATATTTCCGAGTTCGCCGGTTCGGCGGAATTTCCCGAGCACGCTCGTAACCGTGATGCCGAGATCGATACCCTTGAGATAGCGAACGTCGCGGACGTTCTGCGCGCCGCCTTTGCCGACTACCGGCAAGACGCGGAAATTGTTTCCGTCGTCGAGGACGGCGGATAAGTCGTAAGCGATCGTGAGCCAAGCCGCATTGATATTGCCCGACACGATGGCGATCGTGTTGGCGTTGATCTGCGCCCCGGTCGAGCCGAGATTCGGCTTGTCCGGAACCGGCTCGTTGCCCTCAATGTACCGACGCTTTTGCGCATGAAGGGGTGAGGCTAAACTAGCCGACACCATCACTGCGACGCTCAAGACGCACGCCAACCGTCGCGGCCAAACTGGCCGCTGCAAACACGCCCCCATCCTCTGTCCCCATGCTGCAGGCTTACCCTATGCCACACACACTGGCGGGCCTGCAGCGAACGAAACACCCCGACTGCCGCACTTGAGCAACACGCGTTTGATTGCGGTACGCGAACACGTGCGGACTACGTTAACGGTCGACAATCAATGGGGCGACGATATGATCTCGGTTTGATGATTCCGGGGCGCACTCGCGGTAATTTGCGCATCACACGGGAAAAACATTCGGGCACACCGTCAAAATTGTGGCGCTCTTCGCGCCATCGACGCCCACGGCCGCGTCCCCTGTCCACCGAGCGCACCTCGAAGGGCGGCGATCCTAGGTTGCGTTACAGCATTCAACTGCTATATCGGTTCCAGGCGCTTACCTGCATTCGTACGCAGCGAGTGAGCAACAAGGAGTAGACCATGTCCGGGGACAGCTCGGCTCAATTTCAGCGTAGCTCAGCTAGCGAACGGCAAGACAATAAAGCGGAAAATAAAGCGATCGCATTGACCTTTCCCGACGGCGCACGCCGGGACTATCCGCAAAACGTCACAGGCCTCGATATCGCCAAGGGCATTTCGCCCTCTCTCGCCAAGCGCACGGTCGCAATGGCTCTCGACGGCGAGCTTGCCGATCTCAGCGATCCAATCGAACACGACGCGAAAATTGAATTTTTGACGCGCGACGATCCCCGCGCGGTCGAGCTCATCCGCCACGACGCCGCACACGTGCTCGCCGAAGCGGTGCAAACTCTTTGGCCCGGCACCCAGGTGACTATCGGCCCGGTCATTGAAAACGGCTTCTATTACGATTTTTTCCGCAACCAGCCGTTCACGCCGGAAGACTTCGACGCGATCGAAAAGAAAATGCGCGAGATCATCGCGCGCGACAGGCCTTTCACCAAGGAAGTGTGGTCGCGAGATCAGGCCAAAAAGGTCTTTCGCGACAAGGGCGAGTTGTTCAAGATCGAGCTGGTCGACGCCATACCGGAAGATCAGCAGATCAAGATCTACAAGCAGGGTGATTGGTTCGATCTATGCCGCGGCCCGCATATGACCTCGACCGGCAAAGTGGGCAATGCGTTCAAGCTCATGAAGGTGGCAGGCGCGTATTGGCGCGGTGATTTAAACCGTGAAATGCTGTCGCGCATCTACGGCACCGCCTTCGCCAAGCAGGAGGAGCTGGACGCCTACCTCAAACAAATCGAAGAGGCCGAAAAGCGCGATCACCGCAAGCTCGGCCGCGAAATGGATCTTTTTCATTTCCAGGAGGAAGCGCCCGGCTCGGTGTTTTGGCACCCAAAGGGGTGGACCCTATTCCAGACACTGGAGAATTATATCCGCCGCCGCCAGATGGAGGCCGGCTATGCCGAGGTCAATGCCCCCCAGCTTATCGATTCGTCGCTGTGGGTAGCGTCCGGCCATATGGCGACATTCCGCGAGGGGATGTTTCTCGTCGAGCCGCGCGAGGAGGACGAGCGCATCTACGTGGTTAAGCCGATGAACTGCCCCGGGCACATCCAGATCTTCAAGAACGGTCTGAAATCCTATCGCGATCTGCCTTTCAAGATCGCCGAATTCGGCAAGGTGCACCGCTTTGAGCCGTCAGGCGCATTGCACGGGCTGATGCGCGTGCGCGCCTTCACCCAGGATGACGCACATATTTTCATCACCGAGGAACAGATCGCGGAGGAAGTGCTCAAGGTCAACGATCTGATTCTGTCGATCTATCAGGATTTTGGCTTCGACGACGTCCGCATCAAATTCTCCGATCGACCCGATAAGCGCATCGGCGACGATGCGGCATGGGACAAATCGGAGGCCGCATTGATGCAGGCGCTCAAGGCATCCGGCCGGCCATGGACGCTCAACAAGGGTGAAGGCGCCTTTTACGGTCCAAAGCTCGAATACGTGTTGCGCGACGCCATCGGCCGCGATTGGCAATGCGGCACTGTACAAGTCGATCTCAACATGCCCGGAAGGCTCGGCGCATTTTACATCGACGAGCATTCGAACAAGGTCACGCCGGTGATGCTGCACCGGGCGATGTTCGGCTCACTCGAGCGTTTTACGGGGATCATGATCGAGCACTACGCCGGTCATCTGCCGCTGTGGCTGTCACCGCTGCAGGCTGTGATCGCCACCATCACGTCTGACGCCGACGATTATGCGCGCGAGGCTATCTTGGCCGCGCAACGAGCTGGTTTGCGGGTGGCAGGTGATTTACGCAACGAGAAAATCAACTACAAGGTCCGCGAGCACTCCTTGGCGAAAGTCCCGGTCCTGCTGATCGTCGGCAAAAAGGAAGCCGCCGAGCGAACAGTCTCGATCCGGCGGCTTGGTAAGGACGGTCAGCAAGTCATGCCGCTCGACGCCGCGCTCGCTGCACTGACGCAGGAAGCCGTACCGCCCGACGTGGCGCGCATGAAGAAAGCGGCATAAGGCATTGGACGCGAACAGTTAGAGCATGTTCCGGGAAAGTGGAAACCGGTTTTCCGAAAGAATCATGCTCCACCAATGATGTAGAGCGCGAAATAGATTCAACTAAAGCAATTGCGCCCTAATTGTGCGCCAGGACCTCGACTTCGCCGTCGACGCCGGTGATGACCTTGAAATCGCGCTGGTACGACTTGCCTTCGTTGCGCGCGATGACGTGGTAATCGCCCTCTGCAAGAACGACTCGCGGGAACGCGCCGATCGATTCCTTGATCACGTCGCCGCCGGGCGTCAGCACCGTCCACTGCGTATTGGCCAGCGCCTCGCCGCCTGCCTCGTTTACGAGTTTCAGCGTCAGCACCGCCGCGCGATGGGTAACGACAATGTCGGTGAGCTTGCCCGCCTGAACGCGGACATCCGAGCGTACCACCGAATTGCCGTCGCCATAGTTCGATACGATGTAATAGGTACCTTCGGGGAGCAGCACGACGTCGCCCGTCATGACGTTTTGCGCAATCGGGCGTCGATCGGAGGTGTCAAACTGGCTGCCCGGAAAGATGTCGAACGAAATTTGTCCGGTGGGGATGCGCACGTCGCCCACTTTGCCTTCAAGCCGCATGCCGCCGGCGGGAATGTCGAAAACCTCGCGAACCGTCTCGGAGCGCAACTGGACCGCCTTCGCCGTACTTGCCAGGCCGAAGCTCGCATCCACAACGTAGTTTCCAGGCGGCAGCACAAACGTGGGCGACGCAGCTTTGTCCTCTTTGATCAGCCGGAACACTCCTGTCGCGTCCGGCTTGCCGGCATAGACTCGCCAGACCACGCCGCCGCTGATCTGCGCCGCGTCGCGGCCGTAGCGAGCGGCGACGGACAATGCCACGTGCCCGGCAGGGACAACTGGCGTGGTGGCTTGCGCGGTCGGAGGTAACAGAGGCGCCGGTGCGAACGGCGAAGGGGAAACAATGGTCGCCCCCGGCGATCCGGTGCCGGCGGTGAGCGGCGCGGGCGCCGTCGCTTGTGGCGCCATCAAATTGCGCATCTGGGCAAATGATTGGACCGGCGCTGCGATAAAAAGGATGAAAACCGCCGCCGCGACCGCCCAGTGGCGGAACAGCCTCAAACAGACCCCTGACATGACCCCTCACACGACGGCATTTCTCGATCCCAATCGCGGCAATTTCATGCCACCGGGGCGGCTTGCGCTATTGGCTGTCCGACCGGCGTTTTCACCATATTTTCGCATCCACCTTGTTGCCGTAGCGCTTGCGCCGGATCATGTGCGGCCGCAAGGAAGCCGTAACTGTGTTGCAATCCATTCTTCGACGCGCAAAAGGCGGAGATCCAGTGACTGCATTCGAAGTCGGCGCACCGGTCGCCGACGGCAAAGCCGTTGGCGTCAAGAAAGGCCAGCCCTCGATCGGCCTCGTCCTTGGCAGCGGGGCGGCGCGCGGCTTTGCTCACATCGGCGTTGTTCGTGCGCTACAGGCGCGCGGAATTACTCCGAGCGTGATCGTCGGTACGTCCATGGGCGCCCTGGTCGGCGGCTGCTACGCCACCAACCGACTCGATACGCTTGAATCCTGGGCGCGATCGCTGACGTTGCGGCGTGTCCTCGGTTATCTCGACGTCAGGTTGGGCGGCTCCGGTCTCATCAACGGCGGCCGCCTTGCGAACAGGCTCGAGGAGTCGCTCGGCACCATGTCGATCGAAGATCTTCCAGTCCAATTCGCCGCCATCGCGACCGAGGTCGGGACCGGACACGAAGTGTGGCTGACGCGGGGCTCATTGTCGCTGGCGCTGCGCGCGTCCTATGCGCTGCCGGGCATCTTTCCGCCGGTCCATCTCGGCGGCCGCTGGCTGGTTGATGGAGCGCTCGTCAATCCTGTACCGGTCTCGGCCGCTCGCGCGCTCGGCGCGCGCGTCGTCATTGCCGTCAATCTCGACGCCGACCGATTTGGCCGCGGCGCCACGATCGCAAGTCACGGCGCCGATCCCGGTGACGGCGATCACCTGCACTTGACCGCCAAAGGCCGCAATGGCTTCCTTGGCCTGCGCGGCGTGTTCGGCGCGGAGCGGGCCCTCAAACGCCAAATCATCGCTTCAAAAACGCGGCCAAGCTTCTCGACCGTGATGATCGAGTCCTTCAACATCATGCAGGATCGTTTGACGCGAATGCGGCTCGCCGGCGATCCGCCAGATGTCCACATCACGCCGCGTATCGGCCATGTTGGCTTTCTTGATTTTCATCGCGCCGCAGAAGCGATCGAAGTGGGTCAGGCTGCGACCGAAAAGGCCTTGGATTCAATCAGCGAGTTGATCGCCGATCTGAGCTGACGACCAGAATTTTCGAAGCATCACCGGGACGGCGATGCCCGGGCGCAAGTTGTCTGGCACTGCAACTGCTGGCTAGAGCAGCCGATCAGACACGAAGCACTGGAATTCGCATTGCTGGTCGTAGTTGCAGCGCCGATCGGCGCGGTGCCAGGCACAACGCAGGCCGCCTGACAGGTCGACGCCTGTGAATTGCACAACATCATACAGTTCGTGGTTGTCGAGGATTGCGCCAGACGAATTCTTCCGTCAGCCGCCGCATCAGTGCACGCTGTGGCGACCGTCAGCGCAGCGAAGAGTAACAGCAAGCCCCGCACGACAACCTCCTGGACGATCACACCATCCAGGCCACCATAACCAATCGGCGGCCGCCGGGAAATGAGCGTTAAGCGGTTGCTCCACACCCGGCGGCAGTCATACCGGCTGTTGCCAAAGTCCGGCCGCAGATTGCTACGCCGTCAAAATATAGTCTCGCATAGCCGCCGACTCGCGTTCCATCTCGTGCAACCGATGCTTGACGACGTCGCCGATCGAGATGATTCCGATGAGTTGGCCCTGATCGACGACCGGGACATGGCGGAATTTTCCGGCGGTCATGCGCTCCATGATCTGGACCACAGTCTCGCTCTCGTTACAGGTCGAGACCTTGCGCGTCATCGTTCGGCTCACCGGCTCATGGAGCACGGCCGCGCCACGCTCGGCGAGGGCGCGGACGATGTCGCGTTCGGACAAAATCCCGACAACACGACGGTCTGCTCCGAGAGTCACGATCGCGCCGATACGCTTCTCGGCGAGAAGCTGCACGGCGTCGCCTAGCGTGGCGTTCGGTTCGATAGTGACGACCTCGCGGCCCTTGCCAGCGAGGATCATGCTGACAGTCATTGGTACCTCCCTAGGTCACCGGCTTGCCGCCCGCGGAACGGGTCGGTGCCGGTGAAAGCGTCGTATCTTCAAGTTTCGGGGTCGGCGCCGAGTTCCCTCGGCGGGCCTGCGCAAACGTCATTGGCGCGGCATCGAGCCATGCGTGGATCGCCCATAAACCAGCGCCGACTCCACCTTTAGCATCTCATGGGAATGCGGCCTTGGCGTGATGCAACCAGGAGATGCGCACACTTTTTCAGCCGCTCGGCTCCGTATCGAGTTCGCGCTCCGGTACGACCGGGTCGAACGCCGTAAATAAGAGCAAGCCGGCAAAAAAGCCGCCGATGTGCGCCTGCCAGGCGATCTCTTGTCCATCTTCGCCCCCAATCGACACTGTGCCGAGACCGAAAAGCGCATTGAGGCCGATCCAGACTGCGACAAAAGCCAAGAACCGCGGGTCACGAAGCGTTGTACTCAACGGTACGGCTGGCACGCGGTAGGGGTCGCCGCCGTCTTCAGTGCGGCCCTCTCGCCATACCCCGAGTGGACCGCCCTGTTGGAAGACGAATCGCATCGCGGCCGCCATCGCCCCGGAGATTGCTGCCGAGGCGCCAATCATGGGCACCATTGCGCCGGGATGACTGACAAGATGCGCCATGGCGCCGGCCGCGGCGACGACCAGCATGAAAACCACATAGCGCCACGCGCCGAAGCGGCGTGCGAGGGCGGTTCCGAAGGGGAGCAGCCACGCGAGATTAAGGCCGATATGGAGGAGATCGGCATGAAGAAACGCGTAAGTAAAGAACGTCCACAGATCCGCGGCAAAGCCACCCGGAAATGACCTGATTGCAAGAACGTCGGTCCCATAGCGGGCCGGTATGAACGCAAAAGTCAGAAGGAACTGGACGTCCTGGGCGTCGGTCAGCACCAATACACGAAAGGCGTGGACCAGAACGAGGACGACCACCGTCGCGATAACGACCGGCGGCACATTGAACATCGGCTCGCGTTGTGTCACCGGGATCCCACCTGCTTGCTGCGGAAATAGGCCGCCCCCGTCACCACGGCAAGGCGGATAGCAGGTGCTCGGCCAAAGAACAAAAGGGAGGGTCTTGACCCTCCCTTTTGCATCGCGCGCGGGGGTTCCGCGTTCAACACCGATGATCGGGGGCGCACCCTCGATCGATTTACCGATGTCCTCGATCGGACACCGGTTCGGCGTCGGTCACATCCCCTCGCCTCCCATTATTTGAAAAAACCGACCGAGAAGGGCCGGCAGCGCTCGCCTGAAACGACCGTGGCGCCAGCCTATGCGGCCGGGCCAACGCCGCCAATGTCAACGTTTCGTTAACGCTAATTTCGCGTTAGCGCCGCGGGCTCATGCCAGAACCCTCATGCGGCATGCCCCCTGCTCCAACTGCGCCGTACGGCCGAAGAACACAAATAGGCGTCCCATTCAGGGACAGGTGCGCGGCCGCGGCGTGAGTGGAGAAGCGTCCATGAAACATTCGGCCAGTCGCGAACTGTACACTTATTGGGAAGACCGGCGCGGCCAGCGCCCGGCACCCGAGCGGTCCGACATTGAACCGGGCGCTATTCGCCACGTGCTCAGCGATAGCTTCATTCTTGCCGCTGGCGACGCCGCAACGGGCCGTCCGTTTCGGCTCGCAGGCACGCGCGTGTGCGCGCTGTTCAGGCGCGAGCTCAAAGGGGAATCCTTCGTCGAGCTTTGGGATGCCGCTGACCGCCGCACGATCGCCGACCTGCTCGCAATTCTGGTCGATGAGGGGGTCGGAACCGTCGCCGGAGTCACGGCAAACAGCGCCGCAGGCGATCCAATCGAACTCGAGCTCTTGCTGCTGCCGCTCTATTCGCGGCGGCCCGCGCTCGCCCGCGCCATCGGCACGTTGGCGCCGCTCAAACCGCCATCATGGCTTGGCGCCTCGCCGATCGGACCACTCGGGTTGGGCAGCCGCCGCCACGTCGGAGCGGCGACAGTTTCGCGTTTCATACCGCGATTTATGTCGGCGCGTGGCCGACGGGGCCTCATTGTTTACGAAGGCGGCCGTTCGTAATCCAGGCTGCACAGCCCGTGCAATTACCGTCACTCCGGCATTTTGCCCCAACGCAAATTAACTGCAGCTAACGGGCCGTTAACATCGCGCGCCTAGGTTAACCCTCGAGGGGTGGTGGGCAAGTGATCGCATGGCGCTGGTTGAACAAAAAGCGAGTTTGCGGGCACTGAGCGAGGATCGCCGCCGCTATCAGCGTGTGCGGGTCAATCTGCTTGGACGCTACATGTTGGCTGATCGGCGCGAGTTTCCCTGCCAAGTGGTGAACATGTCTCCGGGAGGGATGGCGGTGATCGCTCCGGTGGGCGGCGCGCCTGGCGAACGCGTGATCGCCTATGTCGATCACCTGGGGCGGGTCGAAGGCCATATCGCGCGGACTTTCCAAAACGGCTTCGCCATGACGATTTCGGCGACAGCGCGTAAGCGCGACAAGCTCGCCGCGCAACTCACTTGGCTGGCCAACCGACACCTTCTCGATTTGCCGGAGGATCGCCGCCACGGCCGCACGGTGCCGCGCAATCCGATTGGCCGGCTGATCATGCCGAACGGCATCAACGTCGCCTGCCGCATTATCGATATGTCGCAATCCGGCGCCGGCATCGCGACCGACCAGCGACCGCCCATCGGCGCGCTGGTCACCATCGGCAAGGTGCAGGGGCGCGTCGTGCGCTACCTCGAGGACGGCTTTGCCGTCGAATTCACACGCCTGCAGCACCCCGATTTTCTTGAAGACAACATCACCGGCGAGTAAACGCCGGAACGATCGTCTCACGGCCGCTTCACCATTCGAAGAGCCTGACAACCCGCATTAGCGGGTGGCCGTGCGCACTCGAGCAGCGCAAGGCTTGCTGACCAATCGCGTCACAAATGCTGTAAAAACGCCGCTGTTCTCCCAGCGCGCGACGAATTGAATAAAATTTTAGTCGAAATTGAAAATGTACAATTTTATACAGTATTCGCGAAAACAAGCGGCAATTATTGCTTTCATTTGATCCAATATTACTTCAAATTGAACTACTCAACTTAGCCGCACCGCAAAAGCTTTGTGCGAAACGTGACCCTGACGAGACGGGAAGGGGTCACAATGCGTTCGGGTGCAAAGACAATCTTAAAACGTTGTGCGGCCGCGAGCATCATTGCGCTCGCGGTCATCTCATCGCCAACGGGCAGCACGGCGGACGAACGACTGCTATTCATCTCGGTCGGCGCGGCGACACGGGCGCCTATCGGCTGGGTCGAGTTCTGCGTCGAATACGATCCGGAGTGCAAGACCAAGCCGACGACGCCGCGCGATGTCGTGCTCTCGACCCGGGCGTGGAAAGACCTGGCGCGCGTCAATCACTGGGTCAACACCAACATCAAACCGATGACCGACATGGATCATTGGGGCGTGGTCGAGCGCTGGAATTACCCCGACGACGGGTACGGTGACTGCGAGGATTACGTTCTCCAGAAGCGCAAAATGCTGTTGCAGGCCGGCTGGCCACGCGAGGCTTTGCTCATCACCGTGGTTCGCGACAAGAACGGCGACGGTCACGCCATACTGACTGTCAAGACTGACAAAGGCGAGTACGTCCTCGACAACCAGACCGACGATATCCTGCTTTGGTCCGACACCGGCTATCGCTTCGTGAAACGCCAGTCACAGGCGGATCCGAATGTGTGGGTCTCGCTGGGCGAACCGCATATGACGCCCGCCACCGCCAGCTCGCGCTGATCGCGCGGCTTTTATAGGAGATACGCGACCCCGGTCACGTCCCCACCCCTCCCCGTCCCCAGACCGGGTTCGCGCGCGGCCGGCTCTCCCCCAAGAGCCGGCCGCACCTTTTTGTATGGGCAGAAATCCTCATATTTGTTGGCACTTCTCGTGCATGCTCGTGTTGATTGGCGACAGAACGAAGCGTGAAGATGACCAAAAAAGACGGGGAAAATTCGGGGACTTTGAGCCCGATCTGTTCACGCGAACAAGCATCGGAATTGCTCTTAGCAGGGGCCGTCGCCAGTGCAGATCAAAGCACTGTCCTCTTCGAGCGGCCCGTTGCCATGTTGGCATCGCATAGACTGCGAAACCTTTCCCTTCACACGGGAGAGGTCGTAGGTTCAATCCCTACAGCGCCCACCATGACTTAGCTAAAATCGTTATTTGCAGGGGTGCTCCTGGGGTACTATTTGTACCGCGCGGAGGATTGCTTCGTCTCTGTGCCTCGGTGGCGGCATCCTCGAAAGCTTCCAGAGGGCTGCTATGGCATATATCCGGAAACTTACCGACAAGCCGCGTTCTTTGCCCTGGCGCGCTCAGGTCAGGCGGAAGGGCCACAAGGTGCTGGTCAAAATGTTCGCATCCAAGCGCGAAGCAGAGCATTGGGCAACTGAACAGGAACGGACCATACGGCTGAGGGGCCTACCCCCCACGTTTGAGGAATTAAAAAAGCACACGGTGAGCGATATTGTCCGGCGCTATCTGAAAGAGATTACGCCAACAAAGGGCTGCCGCGTCAGTGAAACAACCGTCCTCAACAAATTCCTTAAGCGTGACATTTGCTCCAAAGCTCTCGCCTACATCTCTCGACAGGATGCCTACGAGTATGTGTCCCTCAGGCTGAAGGAAACCTGGAAGGGTAAGCCTATTACTCCGCGAACCGTCAGGCGTGAGCTCAATACGATCCAACACATTTTCGAGGTCGCCAAGGAGCGATGGGGTTTGATTAATCTGGTGAATCCGTTCCGCGCCTTGCCGGTCAAAGGATCGATGCACCGTCGTAAGCGCAGGCTCAACGACGGCGAGCTAGAGAAGCTGGAACGAGCTTGCGAAGATTGTCGCGGACTTAATCGATATTACGTCGCCCTCGCAGTCTATCTAGCCGTCGAAACTGGAATGCGCTTGCAAGAGATATTTAATCTCACCTGGCTCGACATTGATACCCCCGAACGTCGGATCGAAATCCGAAAAAGCAAAACTGACCATCTAAGCGCATACGACGGACGAACTGTCGTGCTAACGATTGGCGCACAATCGTTTCTTGATACCCTTCGTCACTCTCTAGAGGTGAATGGTCGTTTCAAAAGCACCGATCAAATCTTCCCCATGACGAAAGATGCATTCAAACAATCGTGGTCGGACGTTCTTAAGCGATCTAAGATAAATAATCTTACGTTTCATGACTTACGCCGAGAAGCCGGCTCTCGTTTTGACGCAGCAGGACTAACCAAGGGCGAGCATGATCTAATGATGGGTCACACTAACAAGGACATGACCAGCTTATATATTCGTGCCGACCTAAACTCTATTCAAGACAAATTGGATCGATACGTGCTCGGTGGAATGACGTTCCATGAAGCGCTTGAAAAGGAAGGGGCAATTGCGATCAACACAAGAATTAGCGGCAAGCCGAAAGCGGTCCCGCTCGGAGATTTTGTTATGAAGGGCGCGATGAGGTTTGAGAGTGAAGAGGAAATGATGAAGGCAGTTGAGAGGCTGAAAAAGAAATACTCCCAGCCAGGATACGGCCGCATGCCATTCCCTCCGCGGATCACCGCGAACTGACAACCAACTCTATACTGGTTCGAGTCGGAAGTAAGAAGGGGGCGCGTGAACGCCCCCTTAGTGCTTGTTCTGGCGCAGTAGGCTTTAGGCCGCTTTGGGTGCCTTTACTTCGGAGCGAAATGAAAGTTGCCTGATAGGCACCTCCGGTTTTCGTCTTCCCCTCTGCTTTGGCTCAGACCAGACCTGAATGAAAAGGCCGTCACCTTCGACGTCCTCTTTGAGCGTCCAGTCTTTGCCTTCCGGAACAAAGCCTGCCGAGCGAAGCGGCCCGTCAAGCAAATCGTGAAGCTTCTTTGTCGTTACTTTCAGCTCCTTAAGAGCGTCAGCGAACTCATACCGCTTCATGCGGTATGCGTCGCACGCCTCTTTGAGCGATGGATCCGCGTCGAGGTTCTCTTCACTGATTCGAAACGTACTTAGTGCCGTCGCTTTTGTCATCGCATGATCCTTTCATCTTGGGGACAACCAAACAACGACACCGGCATGGCTGAGACAAATTCAATTGTCAAAACCAGCACAGCATCGGGAATGGTCGGAAGAAAAGGGAATGGTTATATCAAAAAAACGTTATCTCGGTGTCAGTACCCCGGCTTGAGCACGTCAGTTGAAAATTTGAAAATTGCTGGTCGAAATCCACACCAAAATCGCTGTGTTGAAAAAATTGGAAACTGCGATTAGGGATTCGACAGTGATTCGCGGGAGGCAGATTCGATAGTCCGGCACGTTCGAAGGAGGACCTAAAGCCATGCAACTGCGACATTTCGTGCAGTTGCTGCGTTACTTGGCTCTTGCGTTCGTCGTTGACGTTTCGAATAGACACGGGGGCACTAATTGGATCGAGCGCGAGATCGGCTCTGCACTGACCGATAGTGATCCTGACCTTGCACAAAGCTTCGTGGACTGTCGCTGCCGACTGCAATTTGCCGATCAAACCCGGCGCTGCGCACCGGAGTCAGCGAGGCACGCGCAAATCAAAGCTTAGCAGTCAATATGGCGGGGCGCGTTGCAAAAGCTTTTCGGACCGGTAAGCCAAGTGCCGGTACCATGCTGAGTGACATTTTCTTGTTCGGCGACATTCGCGATGTGGTCGTCGAAGGAATGCATTATCTTAGAGCCAGTCTCGAAAGTTCTTGAGTCCGGGGAATCTGTTGTGATTCTGTCTCTAGCAGCCGAATTGACGATCGGGGGCTGCCATGTGGACCAAGGAAGCGCGCATCCAGCATGCGCCGCGTGAAGAACGCTATCCGAGCGATGTGACGGATGCGGAATGGGCGATCATTGCGCCCATGATTCCGCCGCAACGGCAGGGTGGCCGGCGTCGCGAGACCGACATGCGGGAGGTGATGAACGCGGTGCGCTATGTGTTGCGTACGGGATGCCAATGGCGGCAATTGCCGAAAGATTTTCCACCGCGCTCCACCGTGTACAATTATTTTTGGGAGTGGACGCGCTACGGCGTGCTCGACCGCATCCACCACATGTTGCTTGTGAAGGTGCGCGAGGTGGAGGGCCGCGAAGCAAGTCCCAGCGCCGCCATCATCGATACGCAGGCTGTGAAAGCGACCGAAAAAGGGGGCCTCAGAGGGATCCGATCGGATACGACGCAGGAAAGAAAACCAAGGGCATCAAGCGCAATGTCATCGTCGACACGATCGGGCTGCTTCTCGGCATCGCGGTGATCCCGGCCAACATTCAGGACCGCGACTGCGCTGCCGATCTGATCCGCAGGACGCGCCAACTGTTCCCATGGGTCGCTAAAATCTTCGCCGACGGCGGCTATGCTGGAGACAAGCTCAAGGCAGCGCTCGCGCGCCAGCCGGTCGAGTTGGAAATCGTCAAACGCACAGACAACGAAGGCGGCTTCAAAGTTGTGCGTCGGCGATGGGTAATCGAACGGACGTTATCCTGGCTCCGACGCAATCGACGTCTGATGGCCCATTACGAAGCATTCGCCTTCATCGCCGAAGGCTTCGCCAAGCTCACAATGATATGTGTCATGCTCAAGCGTCTCACCGAACCAAAGCCCACCTCCGCCACGTAAAGTTCTGAGTCAGGCTCTCAAAGGTCAAGATTACGATCCGTGGACCCTCGGCCTTGCCACGTTCGGGATTGCAAGTTCTGCAGCGATCTACTACGGCGGCCTGGGAACACCCGAGCGAATTGGTCTGTCGCTCTTGAAGGCTGCACACCGCACGAATCACTTGAACCCAGTCCTGTTTATGCGCGTAAGTCACGAAGTGGCATATGGTGGTGATCGGCCCCCACTGAGTGGTCCATTTGTAATGTTAGTTTAGAGTTGGCCGTTGCGCCAGCGGGAGCGTGGCCGGCGGAGCCGGTTGACGTAGCGCAGCCGGCCACGCGGCGAATGCTGGCACGAACACCTCGGGTGCTGGTGGCTGGTAGCCGAGCGATTCATGCGGTCTGATTGTATTGAAGTGACGCCGCCAACTTTCGATGACGATCTGGGCCTCGCGCAGCGTGTAGAAGATTTCGCCATCGAGCAGTTCATCGCGCAGGCGTGCGTTGAAGCTCTCGACGTAGCCGTTTTCCCATGGACTGCCTGGCTCGATATAGGCGGTCTTTGCGCCGACCTCTGTGATCCACTCCTGCACAGCCTTGGCCACAAACTCTGGCCCATTGTCGGACCGGATGTGGCCAGGCACACCACGCAGGATGAAGAGATCGGACAGCACGTCGATCACATCGATGGCCTTGAGCTTGCGGGCGACCCGGATCGCCAGACATTCATGGGTGAACTCGTCGATCACATTGAGCATTCGATATTTCCGTCCGTCGTGGGTGCGATCCTCGACAAAGTCATAGGACCAGACGTGATTGCGGTGCTCGGGACGCAGCCGGATGCATGATCCGTCCGCCAACCAGAGCCGGCCGCGCTTGGGCTGTTTGTGGGGCACCTTGAGCCCCTCGCGTCGCCAGATCCGCTCGACCCGCTTGTCGTTGACGAGCCAGCCCGCCTGCTCCAGCAACGCGGCGATCTTGCGATAGCCGTAACGGCCATATTGCCGGGCCAGTGCGATGGTGTCGGCGGTCAGCCGCTCTTCGTCTTCACGGCCCCGCGGTATCTTGCGCTGCGTCGAGCGGTGCTGCCCGAGCGCCGCACAGACGCGGCGCTCGGAGACATGCATGACTTCTCTGATCTGCTCGATACAGGCGCGACGACGCGCGGGGCTTAGAAGTTTCCCCGGGCGGCCTCCTGCAAAATGAGCTTGTCCAACGTCAGATCCGAGATCGCCCTGCGCAGACGGCTATTCTCCTGCTCGAGCTCCTTCAGGCGCCTTACCTGGTCGGTCTTGAGCCCGCCGTACTCTTGCCGCCACCGATAATAGGTCACCTCGCTCACGCCGATCTGGCGGATCGCGTCAGCTATGTTCTGGCCCTGCGAGACCAGCACATCGACCTGCCGCAACTTCGCAACGATCTCTTCAGGCGTGTATCTCTTCTTCGGCATTGCAGTCCTCCTTCATGTCAAAGACATAGTTCAGGTCGGACCACTTTTCCGGGGGAGGACCAGTTTCTTGCAGAGCTTTCTGCCGTTTGCGCGCGCGCATTACGCGCTGTTTGACAGTTTCGGCGTCATCGACGCCATATTCATCCGCAATATCAGCGTATGTTTTCTTTGAAGCCCCACGTTTCTTGCCGACATTCGCCGCTATGTTGCGCTTCAGCATCTCGCCGAAGTTATTGAGCAATGCTTTATCCTTAATCATAACCTCATCTGATTCATCCAGTTTGGCCGGCCTTTGTTGCCGGACAATTTTGGGACGTTCCGCTCCAGCCAGTCAAAGAACTCTTTGTCTTCTGTCGCCTTGTCGCGTTGAATGAACTGAATTAACGCATCAAACTCCAATTTCAGACGGCCAGCTTTTACGGGGTCAAATTGGCCTGGTGCCAACAGCGTCTGACATTCAACCATCCATTGCTTAACCCACAGCTCTTCTGGAGATTTTTCAACTCCAGCCGCGGAATTTGCTTCGCCACCTTCTCCAGGGCGACGGGGCTTACTGGCGTGGGAACGAGCTTTTTGTGATTTAGGCCATTGCGCCATTTCAAAACCTCCCACATCCCAGTCGACGCGCGGCCATGTACCTTGGGCGCACATCGGTCACGAAAGTACCTCGATGCCGGCGGAACTCCACAATCACCGTGGTGTAGCGGGCCGCGTGACATTATGTCTCGCCTCGTCCATCCTGGAGACTTGCACGGGCTTGGACCTTCTTGCGCGCACGCGCCGGCGCACGCGCGCGTAGAAATCATTCAAGGAGTTTCGGATCGATGGAACTTTTTGACGGCTAGTCGTACGAGGCGTCATCAAACCTCCAGGACACGAGAATCAAGAAGGTCGGAAAACATCGGGGCTTTCTGACACTTGCTCTGCAATCGACCTCCCCGAATTGATCGAAATCACGCGGAAGCCCTGATCTCTCAAACGCTCGCGTTTAATGTGATCTTGTTCTGCTTGAGCGGGCGCTTCGTGGGCTGGACCGTCGATGAAAATACATACACCGGGGATGCCGTCACGCTCATAATAAAAGTCAGGCTGAACAAAGATGGCCTGTGCCGGCGTATGCTGCGCGTGATCCGGTAAGCGCAGCCTATTCGTGTGAAGATAATCGATAAACTCACGTTCGAAGCTGGACTCCGGATCAATGAGATCTAGCAGCCGGTGGTATTGCTCTTCATAGCCCGGCCCGTCATCGACGGGCGCCACATCAGCTCGCGACAGAGACAATAAAAACTCTCGCACTCGATGTCGATTGAGGTAGCGGTGATCCGGCTGATTTGAATAGCTCAAAAGGCAATCATAGCAGGCTGCCGTGCATCGCTCCTCCCATTCCGATAGAGCCTGTCCACTTGTCGGATCGAAATGCAGGACTTCAGAGCGCGCGTCGCCAGCCAATTCGAATTCGCGTGGCTCGGCCATAAGGCGTTCCCAGACGCCGATCCCGCCTTCGGCCGCCTCCCAGAACATGAGGGTCTCGTTCTGCTCGCGGCCGATTAGTTCGACCGCGATTTCCCGCTCCTCGATCTGGTATTCAAGCTGGAAAGCACGACGAAGAGCGTAGGCTAAGCTCTTTAAGGAATACTTATCACTGCCAGCATTCGAGTGCGGCCTTAGCAGAAGAATATTCCGCGTATCGGTGACAAACGGCCTGATGCCAGTCATCACATTTCCGGCGCGGCCGTTTCCCCATTGCCATCGACATCTTCTCTCTCGATCGCCAACGGCCATTGCCGCTATCGATCATGAACCCAATCTGTTCGGACGACTTTCGCCAACCGTGGTTTATGCGCCAGAGTTCCGCCTGAGGCAGATATGACACCGACAGGAGCAAGTCGCGTTTCTCCGGTTCGAGCTATGCGCGACGTTCGGGCGCTGGAGCTCGGCCGTACGAAAATGCATTGTCGTAGAGTAACCCTCGCGGACCCGTCTCCTCCTCTTCCGACGTGATACGCGTCCACCGCTGCGCCCGCACGGTCGGCTGGTGCAGCAAGGATTGGGGAAATTGCGAGGTCGCTCCATCAAGTCGCGTTCCGCAATGGACGCAGAGGTCGACATCGGCTTCATCACGGGGATGCACGTAGCCACAGCAATTGCACAGTTTTGCTCTGGTCAGTCGTGCTTCGATGCCACCGGCAGGCAGAACGACTGAGGCAATACGATGCTTGCGGCCTTCGTGGTAAAGCGTATTGCCTGGGCCAAATTCGACCAAGCCGATGAAACGCGGGCGATCGATAGCCTGAGCCTGATCTCCCGTCGCGACAAGCGCTCGCAAAGGGAAGCCGCGGAAAATTGTATCCTGGCAGAAAGCCTTCGTTCGCGAGGTAGCGATAGACGTAGAAATCGGTTTCCGTGCTTTCGCTCTCGTTCAGGAGAAGCTGAATTTCCCTTTTTGCTTCGCGCTCTCGCTGTTCCGCAGCTTCTCGGTCAGGCCGCGGCGTTCGAGGATTGTCGATGAGCTTGCGCGCAGCGTCCCTCTGCTCGCCGCCGCCTTGAAAAGTTCGCGCCAACGGTCGAACGACTTATCGAACTGCTGCGGTGCAGATCGGGCGATTTCTTCGACCCAGGTCGGGGAATACCAGGCGGACGCCACCAGTTCGGGTCCTCCAGAGGCGATCACTTCGGCGAAGGCGTCCTTGATCTCAACGAATTGCCGATCCGTCGCATTGAGCTGAGCGACCAAATCATCGTTGACCGGGTAATTAGGCTTGTCCAGATCGAGGACCTCGGAGACCGATGATCCAAGTTTGGGCTTCAGGATCGACAGCCATGTCGATTGCAGATGCGCCTCTATCAGTTCCTTATTGACGATGTCGATCCGCGGCGGGGCGACTGCGCCCGCGATCATGTCCTGCGCCTTTTGGAAGAAATATCGATCGTGCACGTTGCCATGGCTGGCGAAGGCCACCACCAGGGCCGCCTTGGCGCCGCGACCTGCACGGCCGCTGCGCTGTGCGTAGTTAGCCGGCGTTGGTGGCACATTGCGCATGTGCACGACAGACAGATCTTTGATGTCGACGCCGAGCTCCATCGTCGGGGAACAAAAAAGGATCGGCAGTTCGCCGGAATTGAATTTTTTTCGCGCAGTTCGCGACGTTCGGCCGAGACTTGTCCGGTGTGTTCCGCAGTGAGGAGTCCCTTGAATTCGCCCCTCGACGCCGCCCCGTTGCCGCCCAGCGCCTGTTCATAAAGGGCTTCGAAATACCGATTTGGGCTATGCCGGCGCTCCTCTTCTCGGCGCAGATGCAAAGACTTGCCGCGAACTGGATCGGGCGGCGGCGGTGTTCCGTCACCCAGATGCCACCGCAGAGCACTGATCATCACCTGGGCCCCGAATGGCCTGCCGTTGCGGTCGACCACACGGAGAATATGCCCGCGCAGCACGGAAATGATTGAACCGATCAACTCCTGGCAGCTTCAGCCGAGAGATTCTCTTCAATTCCCCAGGTCCGGCGTGATCGCAGATATCGTGCAATGGCGGACCTCGGGCCGAGGCGGAGTGCCACGTCGCGATCGCGGTCGCTCGGAACGACGTCGGGAAGGCGGCAACACCGCCTCGCCTCAACCGCTCTTTTTCGTCGAAAGCCCAGGGTTCACAAAGCACCGCATTGGCTCGCTGCACGAGCCGGCGAGTCTCGTCATCAGTGAACGCTCGATCATCCAGCACCAGAACGCTGCGCATGTGATCGAGAACGGCAGTGAGTATTGCCTTTCGCGCACCCTGCGAAGCGCTCGCCAAGAGCGAATGAGTCCACAGCAAGTTGTTGCCTACGAGCTCATCGAGCCCAAGATACTCTATCTTGAGGAGCCCGGTCTGCTCCAAGTTCGGCTGCGCGACCCGCCATGCGCGGGCGAGATCCTCTACGGCGAGATAATGCAGCACCTGCATCATCACGTTACGAGCATCGGAAAAGCCGGGGCCGGTAGTCGACCGCCTCCTTCATGAAATGCACAGGCTTCGGATCAAGCGCCGCGAAGATAGCCTCTCCGAGCGCATCGAACGTGAGCGATTGACCTTGCGCGGCGCGGAGCGCTTTGACAAGCGCGGCCCGGAGCTGGACGACTTGAACGAAGTCATTGGTGTGGCCTGCCTGCAGCGACGCGTCCTGTCGATTATCCGTGAAGCTCAAGAGGCGCGGCGGCTCGCCGCCGCCAACCGCGCCAAACCGCGGCAGTCCCGTCACTGCTGTCGTGGCAACCACAGTGGTTGCCGTCGAGCGGCCGGTCTGACTGAGTGTCACCAGTTTGCGGAAGTCGCTTTCGCGCAGATCGTAAGCGGCCCGACAGCGCAGGCACAGCATCAGTGGCCGCGGCTGCCACCAAGCGGCGAGCGCGCCAGTGGTTTCTGTCTGCGACGCCTTGCCATCGGCTGTTACCCATAACCTGACGCGGCACATGCGCCTGATAATGTTTGTTTGATGCGTGGCCCGCCCCGGCGGATTTCGACGAAGTTGTCAGGCAGGTCTTCATCCTCGCTCCAGAGGCTGCCGTCCTCAATCGAAATAAAACCCGGATCGCCCGGCAAATCCTCATTCCAGCATCACGTAATTCGTGAGCAGAATATGTGGCGGATCGGTCAAGATCGCGCTCGCTCTCGAGGGCCTCATCAGCAGCGATCTCCACGCTGCGCTCATGCCGCCGCATACATCGAAATAATCTTGTCGTCGAAATCGGGGAATCGTCGCTGATACTTCGCGATCAGCTTCGGATCGAACGTCCCCGCTCGGTCGCGCGGGATCGACAGCGTCATCTTCGACGTGCCGGTCAGAACCGACTTCTTCGAGTGGCCGTTGCGGCGATTGGCGCTGCCTTCAACCCGCTCACCATCCAGGTGTTCGTCGAGTTCGGCATCGTGCAAGGTCTTCAATGGCGCGGCCGCCAAATGGAGCAAGGTCGTCAAGGATGCCCATCTGCACCAGATGAATAGCGGCTGTGGTCCACGGCCCCAGTCAATATTAGAGATACTGCTAGAATCCCTTGGGCAAGTCGTCGGCCCACTTCGCTATAATGCGCTCATCGAGCGCCTTGCTCGACCGCGCCACCTTCGGAAAGGTCTTCTTGCGACGAAACGGAATGCAAGCATCGATGACGACGCGGGAATTACGGCGGTCCTCTGACGTGTCGTAACACATCGGATCGAGAGCCGAACTCCATCCGCCGTGAATGATATCGATCTGATCACGCGGGTCGCAGCGCGTGCACATTGACCAGACCACGTCGTTGAAATTGGTCGGGTCGATATCGTCATCAACGACGATAGTCCAGCGATTGCAATAGGCACCAGCAAGGCAATGGGCCGCAATCATGCCAGCTTGCTTGGAGTGGCCTCCGTAGAGCGTGCTGATCGAGACAACGAGTAGAAAGCGACCGCCGCCGGCTTCGTGCGTCCACACACCCTTCACACCGGGAATGCCAGCTGCTTCAAGTTGATTCCACACGGCGCCGCAACGATAAGCGCCAAAGTAGAAAGTGTTATCGTTCGGAGGCACCGCTGGAATCGCCCCCATAAGGATCGGATCGTCACGGTGCATCAGCGTCTCAATACGGATGGCCGGTTCGAGGTCACTTCCACTGGCGTAATATCCTGTCCACTCACCAAGAGGACCCTCCTGGATCTTGTCGCCCGGATGGATGAAACCCTCGAACGCAATTTCGCAGTTCACCGGCACGGGCAGGCCGGTTTTCGGCATGTTAATCACCTCAACCGACTCGCCAAGGATCCCGCCCGCAGCTTCCAGTTCATTCTTGCCGTAAGGAACCTCGATACCGCCCAACATCATCATCGAGGGGTGCATGCCGGCAATCACCGCAACCGGACACGGCTGTCCGCGTTCGTGATATTTTCGCATGATGATCAACCCATGCTTGCCGGGAGACATCATTACTGACGCCACCTTCGGCTCGTGCGATTGCACGCGGTAAGTGCCGTAGTTCACCCAGCCCGAATCCGGGTCCTTCATTACAACCAAGCACGCCGTACCAATAAATGGTCCGCCATCAAGCTCGTGCCAAACTGGCGTGGGGATTTTTTGGATGTTGACGCTTTCCCCTTCAAAGACATTGTCCAATAGCGGTCCACCATTGACCGCCTTTGTCGGCTTCGTAGGTGCGTCCTTGAAATAGTTACGCCACCACTGCGTCAACTCGATCTCCGAGGTCTCCGGTGGCAGGCCGAGCGCAACGTTTATACGCGGCACAGAAGTCAGAATATTCGCTATGACACGATGGCCCTGCGGAAAGCTCGGCACCTCATCGAACATCACTGCCGGGTTCCCCATCTTACGCATGTAGATATCGACGATGCCGCCAATCTCCTCCTTAGGCTCAGCGCCTTTGATAACCTTCAGCTCGCCAATGTCTTTGACAGCGGAGATCCAATCACGAAGATCTTTATTGGACATTTCAACGGCCTCTTTTTTGGGACGAGTACTCGTCATCGAGCAGGCGCCGCAGATAATCGGGTTGCAGCGAGCTTAACCGCTTCGAGAATTTCAGGATAAGCCGAACAGCGGCAGAGGTTGCCGATCAAATAGTGTTTTACGTCATCTTCGCTTGGGGTCGGGTTGTCTTTCAGGAGTTGCCGGACCATCATGATGAAACCCGGCGTACAAAAGCCGCATTGAAAGGCGCCGGCGTCGATGAAAGCCTGTTGCACGGGATCCAGCCTGTCCGCGGCCGCCAGTCCTTCGATTGTATCGATGCTGGCGCCGTCAGCGCGCACGGCCAGATACAAGCAGCTCGATACCGGCTTCGAGTCGACATAGACGGTGCAACAACCGCAAAGACCCTGCCCGCAGCTCTCACGCGCACCCCGCAAGTCGAAGCGATATTCGAGCATTTCCACCAGCGTCTCATCCGGACGAACCTCCGCGGAAACGCTCCGGCCATTCAACGTAAAACGGATGTTGAGGCGCTGTGCCAACTCAGTCCTCCGCAACGGCCATAGCTTTTGCCTCTTGCAATGCGCGGAAGATCTTCTCCGGTGTAATGGGAAGATCGATAATGCGCACACCGATAGCGTCGGCCACCGCATTTCCGATGGCCGGCGACAAGGCGATCGTTGTGCTTTCTCCCGCCCCTTTTGCACCAAAAGGCCCATCTTCCTGGCGCGCCCTCACATGTTCATTGATGAACTCGAGAGGAAGCTCGAGCAGGGTCGGGATTTTATAGTCTGAGAGCGATCCGTTGGTGAGCTGGCCGTCGCGATAGGTCATTTCCTCGGTTGTCGTAAAACCAAGTTGCATAATGCCCGCGCCGGAGAGCTGTACTTTGACCAGTTGCGGATTAAGGGCGACGCCCACATCAGCGACGTTGATCAATTTCATAATCTTGAAATCACCGGTCTCGATATCGACCTCGACCTGAGCGCCCGATGCGCCGACACCCCAGAACGGGGTCGCCAGCGGCGATTGCCCGGTCTCCGAAATCCGGCTTCTTGTAATTGGGAATGAAGCTCCCGGTGCCAATGATGTTTCCAGCCTGCATTCCGTATTTCAGTCGCAACATTTCGGATGGCGGAAGGTTTGTGCCGACCGGAAGATTCAGCTCGCGCGCAAGATCAGCGATCTTGCGTTTGGCATCCTCCGCAGCCAATCGCACCGCCGTGCCCATGTGAAAGGTCGAGCGCGATCCGAGCGTACCCATATCATAGGGCGTAACGTCAGTGTCGGGATGTACGACAAGGATCGAGCTGGCATCCATGTCCAGGACCTCGGCGGCGATTTGCGCCATTGCCGTATCAGAGCCCTGCCCCATATCCACCGTGCTGATGTAGAGTCCGCAGCTTCCGTCCGCATACAAATTGACAATGGCGACCGATGTCGTCGGCGTCGTAATCCCTTTGATACCGACTGCAATGCCACGGCCGCGCCGAAACCGGCCACTGCCGCGATCGAAGGGGCCGTGCCAATCTAGCCGATCAGCCACACGATCAAGCACTGCTTCCAAGGCAGCGTTACGCACAATTGTGCCGCTCGCGTGCGAACGTCCGTCCCGCAGCAGATTCTTTCGCCTGAACTCGACTTTATCAATGCCAAGGGCCTCAGCAATCAGGTCGGTATGACATTCGTAGGCCCACGCGGTTTGCGGCGCGCCGAACCCGCGGAGCGCACCCGCCGGCGGCCGGTTTGTGTAGACGGCATGGGAGTCGATCCAAACATTTTCAATATCGTAGGGACCGGACGCGGTGAGACCCGCCTTCTGCGTCACGCGCGGGCCGATGTCGGCATAAGCGCCACCGTTCCATATGACGTCGCAGCGCCGCGCGATAATCCTGCCGTCCTTGTCGACGCCGCTCTTGATTTTGAAGGTGCAGGGATGACGCGTCACCATGAAGAACTGTTCTTCCATGGTGAGCGATACTTTGACCGGCCGACGTACTAACAGTGAGAGCGCAGTCGTCAGCGCTTCGAGCTTGATGTAGAGCTTGCCGCCAAACCCGCCCCCGAGATAGGGCACCTTCACGCGAACCCGGTTCTCAGGCCAACCCAAGAAGTCGAGAAATTTCGATGCGCACGAAAGACGGGCTTTGGGTGGCCGAGTATATGGTTGCCTTCCGATCACCGACATCCGCGACTGTGACGAATGGCTCCATCGGCGTATGCATGACTTGTTGCGTGCGAAAAGTGTGCTCAAAGAGCCGGTCCGCCGCCGCAAACCCGGCCTCAACATCACCACGCCGCAGCTTATAATCCAGCGCGACGTTAGTTCCCTTCCGTCCCTTGAGATGTTGAAGATCAGGGAATGTAGCGGCCGGCTTGAGCTCGTCGTGGACAACAACGTCGGCGCTCATCGCCTCGACTTCGTCATGGACTGCCGGAAGTTCCTCGTATTCGGCAACGATGAGACCCAGCGCCTTCTCGGCGATATGTCTTTCTGCCGCCAGCACGACCGCGACTGGTTCCCCGGCAAATCGGACCTTCTCATCGGCCAGAATCGGCTGATCATGGAACGCTGGACCGTAATAGGGATGAGGAATTACCCTTCTGATGTCCTCGATCGTGACAACGTCGTAGACGCCCTCGAGAGCACGCGCGGCTGACGTATCGATCTTCTTAATGCGCGCATGAGGCAACGTGCTGCGGAATATCTTGCCGTGCAGCATTCCAGGCAAGCGCAGGTGATGCGTGTACTCGGCACGCCCCATGACTTTCTCTCGGGCCTCGAGACGCGGCAACGATTGGCCTATGTTCCGCGACGGTGCGGTCATTCAAATTTCTCCGCTACCATGGCGCCTATAGCCCTGCGGAAATGGACCGCAAGAAGGTGCCTTTTGTAGTCTGACGAGCCGCGCGAATCCGATTCGATTTCAACCTCTCCGAGACACGCCTCGACAGCGCACTTCATTAACGCATCGTCTATCTCATGGCCGCGCAAGGTATCTTCGGTTTGCAGGAGCCGGATCGGACTATCTACAGCCGCGCTGAGCACAAGCCGCAGATCGCGAACCCTTCTACCTTCAAAATCGAGCGAGAGCGTCAGACCAAGCGCCGGCCAATCGTGCGCCGCGCGCGTTGTCACCTTCACATAACGCGAGCACCAGCTTGGCCTGATGGGTACTTCGACCTCGGCGACTAATTCGGCATTCGAGATCGTCGTCTCATAATAGCCTGCGAAAATCTCTTCGACAGGCACGACCCGCTCTCCGCTCGATTTGACAATCAGCGCAGTTGCATCGAGCGCAACCCAAATCGGCGGAAGGTCGAGATGTGGATCGGCGTGGGCGAGATTGCCTCCGACGGTAGCAACATTACGTACCCGCACATTGGCCAGCGTCTTCATCGCTTGGGAAATCACAGGAAAATGCATGCGAATTTCCGGCGAGTACTCCAGTTGTGCAAGCGTGGTGAGCGCTCCGATTCGAAAGACATTACCGTCGGCACTCCGATCAAAGCTATTAAAGCGATCGCGTATCTGGCGCAGACTGACGAGACGGCGCGGCTTGTATATCCCTGCCTTCATCATCAGCATTATTGCCGTTCCGCCGCCAATAGGGCGGACCGCCGGATCGTCTGGATCAAGATTTGCAAAAACGTCCTCCAGCGAGTTCGGCTCGATGTATTCGAGGTCAGACATAAGGGTGGAGCCTGAATTTCATTACCAGACGTTTGCGCCGCCGCGATCCGTAATCGTAGTCCACAATCCGCACGATTGAACGCATCATTTCCGCCGCAGTCATGAAAACCGCAATCCCCTGCAGCCCTCAGTCCAGCGATAGTCGATGGTTATCGTTCGGCCGGGCACCCAACCAAGCTCAGTTAATCGCTGTTCAAATGCAGCGACAGGTTCGCGCCACGCTGACGAAGAAGTCGTTCCGAGGAAACCTTTGAGGGGAACTTTTGCTTGTTGTGAATGCGCTGCGAGTGGCCAAGCAGCGGCGCCGCCTACAAGTGAGATGAATTGTCGTCGCCGCATGGGCCCCCGTCCGTCAGTTAGAGAAGCCTACCACGGGGAGCCCGATTGTGCATCACAGCAAGAGTGACCCGCTGATGTCGCCTTGGGGTCAAAGGCGGTCTTCAACGGAGGGCCGATTGTGCATCACAGCAAGAGTGACCCCTGATGTCGCCTTGGGGTCTCAAAGGCGGTCTTCGCCTCTCGGCCGCGCGACTTCCGCTATTCCCCGTATGCGGGACGAGGTCGATCAGGCGGCGTGGTGAGCCGGCATTTCGACGACCTCGAAGCCGTTTTGGAATTTGATCCCTTGGACAACCTTTGGCAATTGATTTCAATCTTCGCCATGTTTTTGCAGTGGCGTTGACGACCGCTGCGGTGCCGCAAGCGTGTGTCCAAGCTTCTCGACGAGCTCGAGGCACAGCCAACCTTCCGGTGGTCGACAGGCAACGGTGTTCAGGCGCTTTGGAAGGTGAAACCCGCCGTGATGCTGGTCGATAAGGCCACCCGACTTCGTTGCCGAAGCGCCAGCCTCGGACTCATCCAGACGCTAAACGCTGACCATATACCCCGTTCTCACCTGCGCCATCGTCTGCGGCGGCGCGGCGAGCGACAATTCTCTTATGTGGGGCTCCTCGCGCGCGGCCGCCGTGTGGGCCGATCTGGAAAAGCTCGGGATTGCCGGAATCCACGGCGTGTGGTCGATACACGAAGCCGCCGCCGGCGCGTTCACCATCGTTGCCGTCAAGCAGATGTATCCGGGACATGCCACGCAGGTGATGACGTTGGCGGCGCAAAGCCGCGGCGCCGCGCTGTTCGGGAAATACGTCATCGTCGTCCACCACGATATCGATCCAACCGACATCCATCAAGTGCTCTGGGCGATGGCGACGCGCTCGCGCCCCGCCTACTCGATCAAATTCCTGCGCGAGACCTGGAACACCTATACGGATCCCAGCATCAATCCGCGGGAATTGCGGCCGTTCGGTTCGAAATGCCTGATCAACGCCTGCATGGATTACCGATTTATCAATACGTTTGCCAAGCGTGAGCGCCAAGCGAGCTACGACCGGCTCGCGGCGCGGTGGGACGAATTCGGTCTTGGCGGCAGCGCGCCAAGAGTGTCGGTGTTCGAAGACGCCGAGTTTCCGCAAGACTTTCGCGGCACCGGCGGCTTCGCCTGAGCCTCGGCTATTGTGGAGGGTGACCGGTGAAACGCACCAAGCGAGCGCTGCTGCGCTCCCGTATCGCATGGAGCACGCACGATCGCGTCAGCGTGTTCGGTTACGACCTGCCGCGCGATCTGATCGGTCGCGTCAACCTCGGCGACATGGGCTTTCTCGAAATCGTCGGGCGCCTGCCGAGCAGGGCCGAGTTCAAGGTCTTCAGTGCGCTTCTAGTCACGCTGGTCGAGCACGGCATCACGCCGTCCTCAATCGCCACCCGGATGACGTACGCCGGCGCGCCTGAAGCCATGCAGGCGGCGGTCGCCGCCGGCCTGCTCGGACTCGGCACGGTCTTCGTCAGCAGCGTCGAAGGCGCCGCCAAGATGCTTTCCGAAGCGCTGCCCGATCCGCGAGCGAAGATTTCACTCGTTGCCTGCGCCGAGCGGATCGTGGCCGCGCACATGCACGCACGGCGGAGCATTCCGGGCCTTGGCCATCCGGTCCACAAGCCGACCGATCCGCGAGTCCCGCGGCTGTTCGCGGTGGCACGCACGAACGGATTCAGCGGCTCTTACATCCGGCTCATGCAGCTTGTTGCGCAGAAGGCGGCGGTGGCGACGAAGCGCGATCTGCCGATCAACGCCACGGGCGCCATAGGTGCTATTTGCTGCGAACTGGACCTGCCCTGGAATGTCTGCCGCGGTCTCGGCGTCATGGCGCGCGCGGTCGGGCTGGTCGGTCACATCCTAGAAGAAAGCCGCAACCCCATGGCGCTCGAAGTGTCGCGGCGTACGGATCAAGAGGCCACCCAACACATGCGCGGCCGGTACCGCTCCGCAGCGACGTCCAAAGCCGATTGGACGTCCGATCAGTCCGGCGATACCAAATAATCAAAATCCGTTAGCCGGCGCGTCCGATTTATATCCGCTTCTTCAGCACTGAACCGACGACGGTGGGTAGTCCGGAGATGTCGCCTAGTGGCACTGAAGCGCGTGTTGGCTACCCCATGTCTGATATGGGTCTTGGCCGTGTCAAAACGCTTTGCCGCAAAGGTCTGGCACCAGCCGGGGTAGCGACGCGAGCTGCGCTTCTCGCTTTGACTATGCTCGGATTGCGGCCATCAGCGGTTGGATGCCCATGGGTTCATCGCGCGGGTGAGGTTGTAGGCGACCACATCCAGGGCCATCTCAGAGGCGACGCGCGACAGCGTTTTCATTAGGAAGTGGGTCGCACCCATGCGGGCTTTGATTGTGCCGAAGAGATGTTCGACCGTTTCGCGGCGTTCGCGCAACTTGAACTGGATTGTTCTCGTTAATCCAGTCAGTGAGGCACGCCGGAAATAGTGTTGCCTGGCCGCGTGCCCGCAATGAAGCGCTTCATCCAATCCTCCGGCGCAGCGCAAAGAATCACCGCGACAAGAATCATACGAAGAAGGGCGTTTTTACATAGCCAGGGTCATCTTCGACCACCCACTATGGCTCCAGAACCGCTATCGCTCCAATAAGTTGAAAAGGAACGTGGCAATCTATAATTACTGATGCTAAGAACAAATTCAACGAGCATGCAGACAACAGTGTTTCTTATCTCATGCTTGCAAGGGATCGGTAACTCCCAAAGAACTTAGCCACCACGCTGCAGCCTGTGTCGCGAAGACCCGACCAAACATCGATAGTCGCCCAATCGGAGAACTCCAGAGTGAGACGACGACGCGCACAAGACACTCATGCTGAGCGGCGTGATCGACTTTCTGAAAGGCCTCAGTTCTTGACTGCGATAAACGCCGAATCTCTGCGTACCGGCTCCCGTGCAGATTTTGTGTATCAGAGTCTTCGCAATGCGATTTGGGAAGGTCACTTCGCCCAAGGCGAACGAATTAGGGAAGAAGACGTTGCAGCCCTTCTCGGCGTTAGCCGCACTCCCGTTCGGGAAGGATTGCAGCGACTACAGAGGCGCGGTTTACTCATCGTGCGTCCCGGCCGGGGGTTCGCCGTTGCCCAACTCTCCAATAAACAGATTTACGATCTCTACGCTGTACGCGAGATCCTAGAGGGGTCCGCAGCTCGATTTGCTGCGCAGCATGCCACCGAGACTGAAATAGCCTTTCTCTACCAATTGCAGAAACAGCTTAGTAAAGAGGGTCACCATCTTCCCACGCTGGTCAGCCTAAATCGTCAATTCCATCAGCACATATATGAGGCTACGCACAATCAGTATTTGCTTGAGACTTTGGACACTCTGAACGATTCAATGGCGTTGCTGCAGAACCTAACATTCGTGATGCCTTCACGGCACGGACAATCAGACATTGAACACCTTCGCATTGTTCGAGCCATCGAAAAGCGCGATCCTGATTCTGCGGAAAAGGCAGCGCGCCAGCATATTCAGCAGGCTCACCGATATCGACTTAGCTACTTTGCGAAGTTCGGCAAGAAGCTCTACTGATTTCCCATCCAGCCACCCTCTCGGGCGCAGCTCAATCGGCTGGGCGAATCCCCCTTTGTCCTTGGCTACAAGAATGAAACCGGGAGGTCCTGACCCAATTGACGATTTTAAAATTGTATACAATTTAATACAAGTTACATTTCCACCGCTTGCCCCTTCGAGGATTAGCCCAATGTCGACCGCAAGCCCTGATATTAGACCACGGCTTCAATATCGAGACGGCCTGCGGGGGTGGCTGGAAGAAGTTCAACGCATTGGCGAGCTACTCCACGTCAAAGGAGTGAATTGGGACGCTGAAATGGGCAGCATCACTCAAATGCTGACAGAAAACAGCAAGAACACAGCTCCGGCTATTCTATTCGACGAAGTCCCGGGGTACCCAAAGGGCTTCCGGACTTTGTACGGGCATTTTTCTACCGTTAAGCGCGTCGCACTCACGCTTGGCTTGCCGCTAGTCCAAGAGCGCAAGGTGGATATTGTTAAGCAGTTCCACGCCCGAATGCAGGAAATGAAAGTCATCCCACCCCGCATTGTAAACGACGGGCCTATCCTTCAAAACGTAATGCAAGGTGACGATTGCGATGTGCTGAAATTTCCGGTCCCGCGGCACCATGAGAAGGATACAGCTCGTTTTATTGGCACCGCGGACTGCGTAGTTACTCAAGACCCAGATAAAGGCTGGTTTAACCTCGGCGCGTATCGGTCACAGGTGTACGACGGCAAAACTGTGGGCTGTCAAATAACGGAGGGCAAACACGGTCGCATCCATCGGGACATCTATTTCGAACGTGGACAGCCGATGAAAGTCGTTATTCTGTGCGGACAGGATCCGCTGCTGTTTCTGCTTTCTGGCGCGCCGATGCCCGATGTCAGCGAATATGACATTGCTGGCGGCCTTCGCGGCGAACCCCTCGACGTCATCCGAGGGCCATACACTGGCTTTCCGATCCCCGCCGACTGCGAGATTGCAATCGAAGGTGAAACCGTGCCGGGACAAACTCGTCCGGAAGGGCCGTTTGGCGAGTGGATGGGTTACTATTCCGATGACACGCAATTACGGCCGTACGTCAACATTAAAACTATCCTCTATCGCAACGACCCGATCATCTGCTGCGCTCCACAGCACAAGCCTGTGGACGAAACTGGTCTACTGAAGGGCATTGCCGGCGCTGCGCAGGTTTGGCGCGCACTTGAAGCGTCGGGAGTACCAGACGTTCTGGGGGTTTGGAATCATGAAGCGGGCCCGGCAACTCGATTTACTGTGGTTCAAATTCGCCAACGATACCCAGGGCACGCGCGCCAAGCCTTGCATATAGCAGCGGCGTGCCAAGGCGGCGCGTACGCAGGAAAATGGAATGTCGTGGTTGATGATGACATCGATGCTGGCGAGCTTGAGCAGGTACTGTGGGCAATGTGCACGCGCTTCGACCCCAGCGCAGACATCGACATCATTCAAAAGGCGTGGGCCTCCAAGCGCGATCCACTCTATCTTCCTGGTAACTTCAATAACAGGATTCTAATTGATGCTTGCATACCATACGACATGAAGTTGAAAGGCACGTTCCCAACGGTAGTTGATGTGAGCTCGGATTTACGGGCCAAGCTCCGTGCCAAATTTCCACATATCTTCCCGCGCGCGTGATTAGTGGTGCTTCCTTTGACAATCATCATTCTAGGCAAGAAAATTCGGATGAGTTGAGTGCAAGCGCGTCGCTCGTGACGGCATACCTTGTCTCCAATTTTCTATAAGGAGAGTAGCATGCAGGTTCGCAGTAACACACCGGAGATGACGGTGATCGACCTTGCGCTATTCAAAAGCGGGCGCGAGGCCGACAAGCTTATGGTCGCTAAGGCGCTTGCAGATGCCTGCAAAGAGCTTGGATTTTTCTATATTAAGAACCACGGTATTGGCCAGGATCAGATCGACGGCATGTTTGATCTCGCGCAAGAGTTTTTCGCGCTTCCCGAACAGGCAAAGATGGAAGTCGCGCTTATGAAGAGTTGTAACTTCCGTGGCTATTTGCCTGGAAATACCAAAGGCAACGCCGGCGACATTAGGCCTAATCTTCAAGAAGCATTTCAGATTTACGCAGAGCTTTCGCCGGACGATCCGGATTTGATCTCCGGTAACCCGATGCTGGGGCCTAATCCGTGGCCTAGTGCAATGCCTAAGCTAAAGCCGAGGATGCTGGGCTATTTCGACCAGCTGTCGCGCCTGTCCGAGACACTTTTGCGGATGTTTGCCATCGGCCTGAACCTACCTGAGGAGACCTTCAGCGCCCGGTTCAATAAGCCGATGAATTGGTTGCGGCTTCTGCATTATCCGCCGCAGGGGGCCATCAGTCAGGAAGAGGCCATTGGCACCCGCGCCCATACCGACAGCAGCGCGATGACTATTCTTGCGCTCGACGAGGTCGCCGGTCTCCAGGTCTATACGAAAACCGAAGAATGGATTCCCGTGAGACGGATAGAAGGCACGTTCGTTG
This sequence comes from uncultured Alphaproteobacteria bacterium, assembly GCA_963759705.1. GTDB lineage: Bacteria > Pseudomonadota > Alphaproteobacteria > Rhizobiales > Xanthobacteraceae > BOG-931. Next base: position 27,549 of record CAVXAK010000013.1, on the reverse strand, counting down.
TGAACACCGGCGAGATCATGAAGCTATGGACGGGGGGAATATTCCGCTCCGCGCGCCATCGGGTCATCAACCTCACCGGAAAAGAGCGTTATTCCGTCCCGTTCTTCTCGACTCCGAGCTTCGACGAGATACTCAAGCCACTTATGACGAATCCAGACCCCAATGAAGCCGCGCCGGATTATCATCCCCTGCTCAAATCGGGATCGGAGATGATGTGCGGCGATTTCCTGCAGCAGCAGTTCGGTCGCATTTATCCGACTGCATAACCAGCGGTCCGACCTGAATTTGATGCGGCAAGTTTGATAGCCATTCGAAACGAGGAGAGAAAGCTTTGAAGCTGGAAGATAGAGTTGCCATAGTTACGGGCGCAGGGCGCAACATCGGTGAGGCGGTGTCCGAGCGCTTAGCCTCTGAAGGAGCGGCAATTGCGGTCGTCGATATCAATCCGACGACCGCCCAGCAGGTGGTCGATAAGATCAAGGCCGCGGGCGGCAAGGCGGCCGCGTTCAAATGCGATGTGGCGAATGAGACTGATATCAAATCCACCGTCAGCGCAGTAGCCAAGACGTTCGGCAAAATCGATATTCTGGTCAATAACGTGGCGATTGCCGACAATAAAACGCTGTTTGAGATCACACTTGACGATTGGAATCGGACTATTGCCGTCACGCTGACAGCGCCGTTCCTATTCACTAAATATGTCGCTGAAACCATGGTCGCCAAGAAACAAAAAGGCGCGATCGTACTGATCGGTTCTACCTCGGGTTATTTCGGACGCGCCCGGGCTCTCGCGTACACTACGGCAAAGGCTGGGATAGCCAATCTCACGCGATCACTCGCCTATCAGCTTGGTCCATATGGCATTCGCGTCAACAGCGTCGTGCCCAACAAGGTTGGATCACCTGTTGGTTCTGACGTCTTTGATCCGACTCGGCCCGTCAGAAATCTTGTCAACCGAACGGGTGAACCGATGGATGTCGCCCAGGCAGTGCTGTTTCTCGTCTCGGATGAGTCATCCTTCATTGCCGGTACTGATCTGTTTGTTGACGGCGGTTGCGCGATCATGATGCCAGGCAACGAAACCGAGAAATGACTCGCGCAGTTAGTCGTAGCGCAGCCCCAGATCCTGGCCACAAGGCCGTATTCGCAATGTTGATGAAGAAGGTGCCCGGGACCGACGCCGCATGAGCGATCATCTAGCATCGAAAGGCTGGATCGGCGCGAGCTTGCTCCGCAAGGAGGATGCCCGGCATCTCTATGGCCGCGCAATGTTCATAGCCGACATCCAGGTTCCAGGCCTGCAGGATGTGGCGTTCGTGCGGAGCCCTATGGCGCATGCCCGGATCCGCAAGCTGCAGAAGCCGTCTGAATCTGGGCATCAGGTTTTCACGTTGCTCGACATCAGCCCCATCAAAATCCTGGAGGCTGGACCTGAGATCGCAGCGCATCGTCACAGCCCTTATCCGCCGTTGGCGGACGACCGGGTTCGTTTTGTCGGCCAGACTATCGCCGCCTGCGTCATGCCCACTCGAGCCGAGGCTGAGGACTTGGCTGACAAGGTAACGGTGGAATTTGAGGAGCTACCGGCCGTCGTCGATGTCGTTGCCGCCATGCGTCCGGAAAGCCCCCGCGTTTTTAACGACTGGCCGAGCAATTCCTATCTCAGCTCACCGCTGCTCGCAGGCAATCCTGATTCGCTACTGTCTGCGCCCATCCGCGTGCGCCGTCGTCTCCGTATGAACCGGCAAGCCACGGTTTCGCTCGAAGGCCGCGGCGTACTGGCATATTGGGACTACCGCCTTGACGAGTTGGTCGTCTATCTGTCGACGCAAGGCGGCCAAATTAAGCGACTCGCGCTGTGCCAGATGTTGGGATTGCCCGAAAACAAAGTTCGCGTCATCGCGCCTGATATCGGCGGCGGTTTCGGCGGCAAAAACCGCATCATGCCAGAAGATATCACCGTCGCTGCGCTCGCACTGAAGCTCGGCCACCCGGTGCGCTGGATCGAGGACCGACGTGAGCATTTGTTGGCTTCGGTCCATGCCCGCGATCACACCTACGACTTGACGATCTCTGCTAACCGTGACGGCACGCTGCTCGGAATCGAAGGCGATATCTACATCGATGCTGGCGCCTATGCGTTGTGGCCGACGGGCGCGTCGCAGGAAGCCAGCATGGCAATCCGCAATCTGACTGGCCCTTATCGTATTAGACACCTGAAGCTTCAGGCGCATACGGTCGCGACCAACAAGGCTCCGATGGGCCCCTATCGGGGCGTCGCCCGGCCGGGCGCTACCTTCGCCCTCGAGCGCTTGGTTGACGAGGTCGCTCTTGAAATCGGGTGTGAACCTTTTGACCTGCGGCGAAAGAATATCGTCACAGCGGCCGAACTTCCCTATGAGACCGCCGCCGGCATGAAGCTCGACACTGGTGATTACATCACCGCCCTAGAAACCGCGCGCGACCTGATTGATCTGCCGGCCATCCGCCAGCGCCAGGCTATCGGCGAGCCTGATGGCCGAAAGATCGGCATTGGCTTTGCATTTTACACGGAGCAGAGCGGCCACGGGATTGTTGAATTCGCCAAACGCAAGTCGCGTTATATGCCCGGCTACGAGTTCGGCGAGCGCACGCATGCTCCCGGACGGCACTGTGCTGATACAGGTTGGCGTCCAGAACCACGGCCAAGGACACGAGACATCGCTCGCGCAGATTGCTGCGCACGAACTAGGTATTCATCCAGACCAGATTTCAGTCCGCTACGGAGATACTGCGGTTGGCCCATACGGGTTCGGGACATTCGCATCCCGCTCCATCGTTTTTGCCGGCGGCGCCGTCGCTAAGGCGACCCGGGCCCTGGCCGAGAAAATCCGGCGGGTTGGTGCCGGTCTGATGCAGGCCGCCGTCGCCGATACCCGCATCGAGGGCGGCTTGGTTCATGGACCGTCCACGAACATCAGTGTCGCTGAGGTCGCCTATGCAGCCAATGTCCGGCCCGATCATCTGCCGGCAGGCGTGGATCCCTTGCTGGAGGCACTTGCGACCTACGAGCCTACCGACTCCAGTGGTGTTTTTGCCTACGGCACCCACGCCGTTGTGGTTGCAGTCGATCCCGACAGCGGCGTGACCGAGCTCCTCGATTACGCGGTGTGCGAGGACTGCGGCACCTTGATAAACCCATTGATCGTTGATGGCCAAATCCAGGGCGGCATAGCGCAAGGCATCGGTACCGCGCTTTACGAGGAAATTCCTTACGACGAATTGGGCCAACCACTTGCCACCACCTTCGCGGACTACATGGTGCCGTGTGCGCCGGAAATTCCCGCCGTACGCATCAGCCATATGACGACGCCGGCTTTGGCCACCGAATACGGCGTCAAAGGTCTCGGCGAAGGCGGTGCGATCGCACCGCCCGCCGCAGTCGCCAACGCTGTCGCTGATGCATTTCGTGATATTGGCGCGAGCTTCAACGAAACGCCGTTGACGCCACGGCGCGTGTCCGAGGCAATCGACGCCGCACGCCGTGGGAAAGCTTCGCACACATGAAAGCGCCCCGGTTCGATTATGTGCGCCCCAAGACCATCGGCGAGGCGATTGCGTCGTTGGCCGCAAATGGCCGCACGAGCGTCGTAATTGCGGGAGGTCAGTCGCTCCTGCCGATGTTAAATCTGAGGGTGACGTTTCCTGACCTGCTGGTCGACATCCGGCATCTCGACGAGCTCAAAGAGTATTCGGAGACAGCGGACATCGTCAGGATTGGGGCATTGACCACCCATGCGGCGATCGAGGACGGCAAAATTCCGGATCGGTTCGGCGGATTGCTGTCACAGGTCGCCGCCAAAATCTCCTATCGGGCGATCCGCAACTATGGAACGATTGGAGGAAGTGTGGCGCTCGCCGATCCCGCCGCGGACTGGCCTAGCTGCCTGATGGCGCTCGGCGCCGTCGTTCGGATTTCAGGGCGTTCCGGCACACGTTCTCAGCCTATCGATGATTTTCTCCAAGGCCAGTATGCAACGTCGCTTGCTCCGGACGAGATCGTTGTCGGCATTGAGGTGCCGAAGCCTAATACGCCGCTGCGCTGGGGCGTTTTCAAGGTCGTGCGCAAGAGCGGTGCGTTCGCCAATTCGATAGCGGTTAGCTTGGCAAATAGTCCCGAGAAACGAGCGTCGGTTGTGTTGGCGGCCGCAACCGACCGGCCGCTTTTTCTCAGCGCAACATCCGACTCTATTGGCTCTGGAAAAGGTTCAGAGAAGACTGTGCGCGCCGCGATCGCAAGTGATCTTTCGACACACCTTCCGCAGGCCGATGCCTATTCGGTGCGCTTGCACACGTCGACCGTCCTACGCGCAATACAACACATGCAAACACAATGATCGTCTCCCTAACGGTGAACGGCAAGAAAGTCGCTCACGACGTTGAGCCACGGGAAAGTCTCGCAGATTTCCTTCGCGAACGGTGTCGCTTGACCGCCACGCACCTTGGATGCGAGCACGGCGCCTGCGGCGCCTGCACCGTTTCGGTGGACGGAAAAGCCACGCGCTCATGCCTGCAACTCGTTGTGATGTGCGATGGTAGCGTTGTGCAAACCCTTGAGGGCACCCGAAGCGATCCAATCATGGAAGTCCTGCGCCGTCATTTCCACCAGTGTCACGCCTTGCAGTGCGGATTCTGCACGCCGGGGATGCTGATGATGGCGCGCGATATTCTGATCCGGGTCGCCTATCCGGATACGGACACGGTTCGGGCCCAACTCAGCGGCCAGATTTGCCGCTGTACGGGTTACGCAGGAATAGTGAGAGCCATTGTCAGTGCCGGCCAGGAGATCGGCGACGCACGGAATCTGGCTGCGCCCGTTGACGCCGCCCGCCCGAAACACCAATGACCGAAACGGTCGATCATGCTGCAAATTTCGCATCGGAGAATCCAAATGTGCACAGCGAACAGAAGCAGACAGACGTGTATTCTTGCCGCTTTGGTTTTAGGACTAGCACTCCCACCCTTGGCGATTGCGCAGGAGCCATCCGCCACTACCTATCCCAATCGGACCGTCCACGTCATAGTCGGGTTCACGCCGAGCTCCGCTCCGGATCTTACTGCGCGGATTATCGCTCAGAAATTGAGCGAAACTTGGCGTCAGCCGATGGTCGTCGAAAACAAAACCGGCGCCGGTGGCGCAATTGCGGCGCATTATGTCGCGGATTCCCCGCCGGATGGCTACACACTCCTTTCCGTAACGAGTGCACATGCCGTATTGCCCGCTATTAATGCTCCACTGCAATACAACACGCTTAAAGATTTTTCCCCCATTACGATGACATCATTGGCGCCGCTCTGGCTTGTCGTATCATCGTCATTGAAGGTGAGATCTTTAGGAGATTTTGTCGCGCTCGCTAAAAAAAGGCCGAATCAACTTAACTACGGTTCAGCCGGCGTTGGAAGCTTGACGCATTTTGCCGCTGCGATGTTCAACGATGCGGCGGGGATTCAAGCCCAGCACGTTCCTTATAAAGGGATACCCGAAGTACTCGACGACTTGATCGCTGGTCGTGTGCAATACTTTTTGTCCCCCCTAGCGCCGTCTTTCGGTTTTGTGCGCTCGGGCAAGCTGATTCCTCTTGCAGTAACCGGCAATGAGCGTTTGGCAGAATTTCCTAATGTTCCCACCGTCGCTGAATCCGGCTTTCCGGGTTACCGGGTCTTGACGTGGACCGGTTTGCTTGCGCCGGCTGGAACGCCAACTCCAATTATCACCAAACTCAATCAGGCGATCGTTGGCTTACTCGATGAGCCGGAATTTAAAACGAAGTGGGCCCAGCTCGGTCTTCAAGCCGTCCATACGACGCCTGCCGAATATCAGAAGATAATCTCCGAGGATGTGGCCAAATTCACGGTAGCCGCTCGTAAAGCTAATATCTCGGTCAAATAGCACCCGCAATTCGGATCTGCTTGTGAGATGGCGATATCTTACAACGGCAGAGCTTTGCTTCGTTGAGCACCCGGTATCCTTCGCGATGCCGGTGCTCGCTCGCCTGCCCTTATGCCGCCGTCGGTCGAGCGCAATATCGTGTGCTTGGGGTCAAAACCGCCGGATTTGCCAGGTCGGCTCACGTGTCCGCTTTCGCCAATAGCCGACATCGGTCCAACGGCAGCCCTGCCAGGCCTGAGCGACGGACATCGCATATACGAACAAGCATATGATGTATGTGTACGATCTTGATGAACCCGCAACGAAGGAGGCTGTCAATCTAATGCCGAAGCTTCGTAATGCCGTGGCCGGTCGAGTATGTGGCTCGGAAATGAAGCAGGCGATGAGATATGGGTATATTTTCAACTTTCGCTACAACCATCCTGATGGCAGTGAGATCGGCGAATTTTCGCTCGGTGCAGCGGATTGCAGGTGAATCTGTCCGAAGTCGCTTATTGAACATCTCGGCTTTCGCTGCCTGGCCAGATGACGTCTGCAATAGAGAACCGAACGGACTCACCGCCAACAACGCATTTCGGTAGCGAACGCTGCTCGCCAGCGCAGACGAAGTGATCGAATAGATCAAGACGCTTTTCTGCGCGCATACCTGCACCAGCCGAGGAGCCGGCCCGGCGGCAATACTCAGGTCCTCGCAAGATCACGCGTCATTACTTCCGATCTTTCGCGTCGCGTACGGCCACTCGATGACCTGCCAGGACAGCTCCTGCGGCCACGCAACAAGAACTGTCAGACAGTACCGACAGCGCGCGTCGTCCTTTTTGACGATACGACGTCCCTCAGCGCCGAATTCGTACGCGGCGCCGCATGCGCAGGATATGCGCTCGCCAATCTGATATTGGCGACCCTCATTCATGGAGCCTAGCGTTCCTGATGGAGCAATGAGTGCCCAAGTCGTGTATAGTGGTACCGCAAAATGGTGCGGTCCACCAGGCTGTCCCTGCTCAATGACATCGGATGCGAACGCCAAGGCCGCGCGCAGCGTCTTCGACGCCGCCGGAATCGTCGTCGAGGTGATCGACGACAAAATTGGCGCGTCCCGGCGATCACACCGGGGCAGCCGGATTATCACTTTTTTCCCGATACCGGCTTTTGCCGCCGTGCCGACGGCCGGGAAGCAGGCGGCGGCGCTCGAATGCTTATAAGGGCGATGCGCGACGATCGCAGCGCTTCCCTCTGGTCTGGGCTGGCTTCGCGCGGACGACTCTGAAGTGCGAAGCTTTGCGCAGCCGTCATTACAGTTGGTCGGAGGAGTTACTCGACGAGGGTCGAAAGCGCCGGCTAGCGGGCTATACGGCGCGTGCCGCGACGAGTAGCGAGGTCCAGGGTCTTGGGCGCCAGGCGCCTTAACGCGTCTAGACGTAGCCCGTGACCCGTCTCGACTCCGTATGCGTCACGCGTGACGCCTCTCGGTTAGCTGTACAATAGGAGCCTTGATGACTTTTCCCCAGCGCAGGGGTTTTCGCTTAATTATCGATCTGATTGCCGATAATGTAGGCACAAATTCTAGGCGCCTCCCATAACTTTTCAGCCCCGGCACGCAACAGAATGAAATTGATCACCGCCATCATCAAACCGTCAAAGCTCGACGAGGTTCGGGAAGCTTTAAGCGTCGTGGGCGTGCAAGGCATGACCGTGACCGAGGCAAATGGCTACGGCCGCCAAAAGGGCCATACCGAGATCTACCGGGGGGCCGAATATACCGTGGATTTTCTGCCCAAGATCCGGCTCGAGGTTGCCGTGGCGGATCCTCAGGCCGATCAAGTAATCGAGACCATTCGCACCGTCGCCAATACGGGGCAGATTGGCGACGGCAAGATCTTCGTCATCCCGCTCGTTAATGCGGTTCGCATCCGGACCGGGGAAACCGGCGAGCAGGCGCTCTGAACTCGATTGGGCGCGCAGTTCCAACAATAACGTCGTCGTACGGCAGATACCTGCGCGGCGCATCCGAACGCGCCGGCGGCCAAGACCGGGGGAATCATGGAGGTAAGGTCGTCACCGTCGTTTATCCGGGGGAGCGGGATTGCAACGGCTGCGGTGATGATCTCCACAGCGGCATTCGCCGAGCCTGCTCGATCCCCAATTGATGCCGCCGACACTGCCTGGATGATCTCGGCGACCGGGCTTGTCCTGATGATAAGCATTCCAGGCCTCGCCTTGTTCTATTGCGGCATGGTCCGCAAGAAGAACATTCTTTCCACCATGGCGCAGACGTTGCTTTGCGTGTGCGTCGGCTCGCTCCTGTGGGTCGCAGCCTGCTACAGCTTGACCTTTTCCGGCGACGGCGCACTGATTGGCACGCTCGATCGCGCCTTCTTTCGCGATATCGGCGCCGATACAACGTCGCCATTGGCCGCGACCATTCCGGAGCTACTGTTTGCGGCCTATCAAATGACCTTCGCGGTTATCACGGTTGCGCTGGTCGCCGGATCGGTCGTGGATCGAATGCGCTTCGCGGCATTCGTCTGCTTTGCCGTTCTTTGGCTGCCGATCGTCTATGTGCCGCTCGCTCATTGGGTTTGGGGCAATGGCTGGTTGATGAAAGCAGGTGTTCTCGATTTTGCCGGGGGCACTGTCGTTCATCTCAATGCCGGCGTGGCCGGGCTTGTGGCAGCGCACGTCGTCGGCAAGCGATCGGGCTACGGCAGTGAGAACCTCTCACCGCACAATTTGTCTCTGGCGGTGATTGGTACCGGTCTTTTGTGGGTGGGCTGGTTTGGCTTCAACGGCGGCTCAGCCCTGGCTGCGGATTCACGCGCTGTGTTCGCGATCATGGCCACCCATTTGGCGGCGTCGGCTGGTGCCATAACCTGGATGGTGTTGGAATGGTGGACGCGCGGCAAGCCATCCGTCCTGGGTATGATTTCCGGCGCCGTCGCCGGCCTTGGCACAATCACGCCGGCATCTGGCTTCGTTCTGCCGTGGCACGGTATCGCTATAGGCGTCATCGCCGGCACTGTATGCTTTTGGGCTTGCACTAAACTCAAACAAATCTTCAATTACGACGACTCGCTCGATGTATTCGGCGTGCACGGCGAATTGGAACGCTCTTGGCGGGAGTCTTCGCGACCGCAAGCTTGTCGGTCAGTCCAGCTGCGCCTGCCGGATATGCCGGCCTCATCGACGGGAATCCGAAACAAGTTCTGATCCAGCTCTATGCAATTGCTGCCACGATTGCCTGGTCGGGTCTCGCTACGTTCGTGCTCCTTAAGCTCATCGGAGCTGTACTACCAATTCGAGTAAGCAAAGAGGCCGAATTTGAAGGCCTCGACCTAAGTCAGCACGGCGAAGCTCTTCAGTGATTGCCCTTTTTTGAAGCGGTTTAGCGGCACGAATAGGTGGCCTTTGAGGAGGTCCTCAGCGCGGTCACGCACAGCGGTTATCGGAGCAGCCAACCGGAGCCTGGATGATATGCGCCGCTGCCGAAGCGGGTTGTCGGCGTTGTAGGCCAGGCAATATAGACCAAAAATCTCAAGACAATGGGAAAGTATGATGGCGCGAGTTTTGTTGGTTGGCTACGACCCAGATGCGGTGGATTACTCCAATCCCGCTTTACCAACCGGAATGAGCGCCGAAAAGATACGAGCCGGTATCGTGCTTACGCTAATCAGATAGGGGATGGCACGGCGATCTCTGCTTTATCCGTCCTGATGAAACCGCTGGACCGACGGTCGAGCATCACTTGGCTTCCGCCAACTATGACTGCGTTGCAATCGTCGCCGGTGTCCGCCTGCCTCCTCAGGGGTCTTGCGATATTCGAGGCAGTCGTCAATGCGGTCCATAAGGGAGCTCTTGGTTCCGCCATTGCTTTTAATACGCGGCCCGAAGACACCGCAGATGCTGCCGCGCGATGTTTGCCGCACGAACGATAAACGCAGGTCACTTGTGATGTCCGTCATGTGGTGAAATGCCGACGAGCCCCGGACAGGCTGCGATTTCGTCCAACGGAACACGAAAGCGGACATTAGAAGGAGCCATTTCAATTGTTATCCTCGCTGCAACCGATGGCCTCAACCATCGCTTCGACAGCAGCTTTCTGTTTCAACCCGCTGGCGACGAGTTTGCCGAATTGCGCCGCCTATGTGCGCGAGCAGATGCACCGCTTCATGGACGACATCGCGCCTGCCTTCGGTGGCGCCGGGGCCGAGACAGCCGCAGCGGCCGAGTAGTCGACGACGGATCGGCGGCACTCGACACCAACTTCGCTCCAGCAACATGTGACGCTGGTCAAATGTCGAAATGGTGTTAATCGGCGCGGGGTCCGAACTCCGATCGGCACGCTAACCTGTTGATTTTTCATTTGAGGCCGGGATCGAAAACTTCGGCGCCTACTCGCACGCGGTGTCCGAGGCAGTCATGGATTTGGCCCCCGCGGCGGTAGCGCTGGAAACCTCAGTAATACTTCACACACGAGGCGTCACCTGCCGGCCGCATCGGGCACATGAGAACGTCAACGACTTCGTAGACAGGCGGTCGAGGTGGAGGGCACGTAAATTCAGTTACCGCGGCCGAGCGGAGCCCAGTAGTCCGGAGGCCGATCATTGCCGCTGCTCCCGAAGCTATGAAAACCGCCCATCTGGCCGCTCTGAATGTTGAAGTGAAAACCTTGGCTATTAGGATCAGACTTATTCGTGTTCTCGTCGAGTTTGGTTTTGTCACCTAGATCAAAGTTGTAGTTGCCGTTCGGCGTGACAGTTTGCTGACTGAAAGCTGAAGCCGCGGCAGTCGTGAGCACGATTATGGCTCCTGCAATCAAGGGAGTTGCCGCGAGCCGCTTGAACATGACCGTCCCCAAATATTGAACTCGTTAGAAGCTAAGGCTGACACCTGCTGAAGGTCAAGGCAATTCCAGCGATTGCGCAGATCACGCCGAGCGCAGTTCGCGGCCCCTGCCCGCCGGCGTCGCGGACGATGAAGCATGCCTCGGTTTCGTCCACCGACCCACGGCGGCAGGAAGCGCCGTGACACCGATTTGGCGCGTCGCCCCCGCCCTCGCCGGCCTCCGTGAGGATTCCTTTAGCGTCATCGCAAAAGGGCATCCCGCGATCGCGTGCCGGTCGGCGTCGGGACCACAAACCGAATATGGCGCGACCTGCCGGACAATTTTGGTCCGTACACGACCTGCTACAATCGTTTCGTTCGCTGGCGAAAAGCGGGTGTATAGTCGCCGGACGCCAGGATCAGCGGCATACGGTCGTGGATTTCCGCCACCAGTTCGTTGGCAGGAGTCGTGATCACTGCGAACGTGCGAATCCATTCACCGGACGCTGGGTCTTTCCAGTTCTCCCAAATGCCGCCGATGCCGAACGGTTTGCCGTCCTTCATGGCGATGGCGTAGGGCTGTTTGGCTTTCCCGGCCTTGATGGCTTTGCACTCGAAAAAGCCATCGACCGGCAGAATGCAGCGCCGTCGCCGATAGGCATCCCGAAACATCGGGAGCCTCTGGACCGTCTCGCACTTGGCGTTGATCGGCTGCGTCCGCTCTTCGGGTCCTTGCACCAGTACGGGTTCAGACCCAGCGTAGCGAGTCGTGTGACACCACATTCGTGTCATGATTACGCCGGATCACCAGCAAGTCCTGGCTCGGCGCACCGTTCCAGCCAGGCGGATAATTGTGGACGCGGTTGTCGCGCGAATCCATGCCTTCGACAATACCGTAATGCAGCGGACCGCTGCTCTGGATCACCCGTCCGCACATGATCAGTAAGTGGCGATCGGGTGCCTGATCGGCAACGCCTATCGGATCACTCGCGCCATCCCCGTGCTGCGGTGAGCAGTCTGATCGCTGTCCTGCCTGGGCTGACGAGCATTCCGACGAGATGCGCGAGGAGCGCACGCGATAGACCCGACCAGTGCGGCTAGCGGCGCATGCGGCCCACACGAGCGGTCCAATCCTAGTGGCCTCGTTCCGCTCGATCGGCGCCAGCCATTCACGCAAATCGCACCAGCCTACGAATGTGGGCCTCTCTTCGGACGATGATGGCGGAGACGGATTGATGATAGATGCTTACCGGCCGTGGCCGATCCTGGAACCGGCCTTAGGGCACTGGCAGCATTGGTGTCGATCATATACAGCATCTGCCGAGAACCTAAATGGCCGTTGCCGGATCCCAAACGTCATCTACAGAATGGCCCCAAAAAAATGTCCCGTCGCATTTTTCTTCTGCAAATCCTTGCCACTGCAGCCAGCATGTCTGCGGCTTCGCGGCTCGCCGAGGCGCAGGGCTACCCGACACGGCCGGTGCACCTCGTGGTGTTTTTTCCTCCCGGCGGCGTCGGCGATATCCTCGGCCGCCTAATGGCGCAATGGCTGTCGGAGCATCTGGGCCAACCTGTCGTAGTCGACAACCGGGCTGGGGCGAGCGGCAATATCGGAACCGAATTTGTCGTGCGCGCCGCTCCAGACGGCTACACCCTGCTTTGGGCCACTTCGCCAAACACGATCAACGGCACCCTCTTCGGCAATCTCAACTACAATTTTACCCGCGACATCGCACCCGTTGCGGCAACATTCGTAGTGCCGAATGTGCTGGTCGTGACGCCGTCGCTTCCGGTTAGGACCATCCCTGAGCTCGTCGCTTACGCCAAGGCCAATCCCGGGGAGATCAATATGGCGTCAGGCGGCATTGGTGCTCCATCGCACTTGGCAGGCGAACTCTTCAACATGATGGCGGGAATCAAAATGGTTCACGTGCCCTATCGGGGTGCTGCGCCCGCCATGGCTGATCTCGTTGCCGGACGGGTTCAGGTGATGTTCGACGCCATGCCGTCATCCATAGGCTATATCCGGGCCGACAAGATTCGGCCCTTGGCGGTGACGACTGCGACGCGCTCGAATGTGCTGCCTCAGATTCCAACGGTGGGCGACTTCCTGCCTGGGTTCGAGGCCAGCACGTGGTTCGGCGTCGGTGCTCCGAGGGACACGCCGGCGGACATCGTGGACCGTCTGAACAAGGCGATCAATACAGGGCTCGCCGACCACAAAATCAAGGCTCACATAGCCGAACTTGGCGGCATCACGCTTCCGGGCTCACCTGACGATTTCAAGCATCTCATTGCTGAGGAAACCGAGAAATGGGCAAAGGTGATCAAATTCTCAGGAGCGAAGGCGAATTGATCTGAGGACGTGTTGGCGTTGAATCGCATCTTGGATTGGACTGCCGGCATTGCGACCGGACTTCTCTCTTTAGTCGCAGCGCCCGGATAGGTTCCTAAATTTTTAGTATTATGACTTGAACGCGTCGAGCGAGCGCTCGCAGTAAGTCCGATTTTGGGGATGAACGGACCGAAGCTCGGCGGTTATAAAACGTGGTGAGCACAGTTCGCGTTGGGCGGCGGTGTCATCGATCGCGGCCAAGATCGGCTGCTCGCGACAATGGTCGCACGCCCGGCATTCCGGCGGATGTGTCAGAGAAGCTGAAGGCGCTGGAGCGTGAGAACCGCGAACTTCGGCAGGCCAATGAGATCCTGCGCAAGGCATCCGCCTATTTTGCCAGGCGGAGCTCAACCGCCAGTTTAAGCTATGATCGCCTTCGTCGACGATCATCGTGAGGTCTATGGGGTCGAACCGATCTGCAAGGTGCTGCTACGCCGACGATTGCATAATGTGGGCGAGCTCGGCGTTTTACAATAAAGGAATTGACCAAGCTCCTTATTTCGGTGCTGAGCCGTTCTCAACGGAAGGATTTTCCGCAAGTGTGCATTTGCCGTTTTCAGGGGAATGTCTAGGCTGTCACCGGTGGGAAGTGATCGGAGAACACCGACGCGCAACTCCCGGCGCCTCACCAGGCCGCCTTGGATGGTGTTGGTGCTGCCGGCACGCCCACAAATGTTCATTCAAGCATGTCAGATGGAGGATTTATGATGCAGACAGTCGCGCATACAGTGGTAGCGATGCTCATGCTCAGTGCCCTAGCTACCCCAGCAATGTCCCAATCGCAAAATGGCGACACGGCCTACGAGAAGAAGAGCTACAACTATGCCGAATGGGCGAAGGGACGCTTTTCCGAGGTGGTTACTGTAAGAAATGCGGGAAAGATCATTTACATGGGCGGCGTCGGAGCGGAAGATGAAGACAGCGCCCAGGGCGGCGTCATACGGCATCTTGGCGACTTCGGGGCGCAGTGTCGCTATGCTTGGGACAAAATCAAACGAATATTGGCAAAGCACGATGCGACGGTCGAGAATATCGATAAGGTCGTGACCTACGTGACGGACATTCGCTATTTTTCGGAAGCAGGCAAGTGCCGCGCGGAGGCATACGCGGGTGCGACCCAACCTGCTGGCACATTTCTCGTCGTGACGGCGTTAGCGTGGCCAGGAATGCTGATCGAGGTTGACGTGACCGCGAGCACAGCGAAGTAGCCCTTGTCCCTTTTGCACAGAACCAGGGAAGGGCCATCTTGGCATAGTTGCGCATTGAACGAACCCGCTGTGCGGGAGATGAGGCGAGGCTGCTGAGTTGAGGCCTCCTGTCTGAGAGGATGTGGATTGTCACATCAACCCTCTCAGGACAGGAGTTTCGGATGGCTACGATCAGCCCTATTCGCCAGCGCATGATTGAAGACATGACGATCCGCAATCTCTCGCGGGCGACGCAACTTCTTATCTCTATGCGGTGGCGAGGTTCAGCCGACATTTCAATTGTCCACCAGATCGGCTTGGGATGGAGGAAGTTCGCTCCTACCAATTGCACCTTGTCGGCCGAAACTATTCCTGGACTCACGTTAATCAGGTCGCATGCGCCCTGCGGTTCTTCTACGGCATCACGCTCGGTCAGAAGGAGGCGTTCGAGCGGATCGTCAACGGCCGTGAGCCCGAGAAGCTCCCGCCAGTTCTTGGTGCCGAGGAGATCGCGCAGTTTTTGGCAGCGGTTGCGGGATTGCGTAACCGAGTAGCATTGACGACATCCTACGGTCGATTGAAACAGATGGCCCACGGTCTCTTCTTCATGCGGACGTCGCGGACAGCGACTTCGTCAGGCAACAACGCCTGCCACGGGGCGCCCCGACCACCCTCTGTGGTCATCAAAGCTGCCGACGCGTCAGCGAATTAGGATTCCACCCCGAGCGATGGAACCTTCTATTCGACCTTGATGCCAAGGGTTCTGATCAAGGCGCCGTATTTCTCGTATTCGCTCTTGATCTAGGCGGCGAATTCCTCAGGCGTTGGGCAGTCCGCGCGCGGCGTCACCGCAGGGCTTCATGCGACGTTGTTACTGCGGCGGAGGGATTCCCGCAGCCTTGATCGCGGCCGCAAAGGATTCTCGATCATGCTGGAACACCCCCTCGGTCTGTTCCTTCGTCAGCCCGCCGGGGACAATCCCAAGGTTGGTCAAGCGGGTGACGATTTCGGGCGTCTTGGTAAGGGCAGTGACCTCGTCCTTGATTGAAGTCATGATCAATTCGGGGGTTCCCGCCGGCGCTAAAAAGCCGTTCCAGGATGAAAATTCGAAACCCGGCAGCGTCTCAGCGACTGAAGGGATATCCGGCGCGGCGGGCAGCCGGTGGGACGTGCCGACAGCGATCAATCGAATTTTGTCGCTGTTGATGTGCGGCAGTAAGGCAGACGCGTTCCCGAAGTACAGATCGACCAGCCCAGACATGAGGTCGGACACAGCCTGAGGCTCGCTTCTGGCCGGAACCATGACGAGATCAACGCTGGCACGAGCAAACAACAACACCGGAGCGAGATGACTGATGTTCTGCGTGCCGGCAACGGTAAAGTTCAGCTTACCGGGGTTGGATTTCGCATAGGCTAGGAATTCCGGGAGCGTGGAGACCGGCAAGCTTCTTTTTATTGCTATCACTTGGGCTCCAGTTCCCATGTTTGTGATCGGCATTAGCTGCTTTGCGGGGTCGAAGTCCAGTTTCTGCACCAGCGGGGTGAGAGTAATCATCGAGGATGCAGCAAACAGCAGCGTGTAGCCGTCCGGCGCTGCAGTTGCGACCATTCTGGTTGCGACTGCGCCGCCCGCACCGGGGTGATTTTCAACGACGAAGGTTTGGCCGAACTTCGACGAGAGGTCTTGCGCTGCCAACCGCGCCATCATATCGGTATTGCCCCCTGCCCCGAACGGCACCATGACCGTGACTATTCTGTTGGGCCAATCGGCCGCAAAGGCAACCGTGGTGGTGAGTGCCAGGAGAGCCGAAAGCGCCGAACACAATAAAAGGAAATTAAGACGATTTTGCATATTTTTCCCCATCAGACCGGCTTTCGGACCGACTGGCAAAATTAGTGCCGTAATTCTTCAGCATGCTACCGAGGCGGAGCGAGTGGAACAAGGCGTGAGCGCGCCGGTTGGCAGTGTGAATCGGCCTGGGGTCCGCGGGGCTTAGGCACACCTAATCCGGCAGCTTCATTTTGATGCGCTCGTACGGTGCTTGCCAGGCGCCGCCTGCCTTCGCTACTGTGAGCGCCGCTTTTCCTGCTTTGTTAGCAGCCGCCACGGTGTGAAAAAAGCCCGGCGACTGCCCAATCGGGCTCGTTTTACCGGCTCGATATATCTCCCACCTCCACGGCTTGGGAGGTGACCCCCTAAGCTTCACGACTACCGAATAGTCGGCGTCTTCAAACCCGAACTCATCCATGCATGATTTTTGCGCTCGGCGATTGTCAAACACAACAACCAAACTTTGCCGCCGCTTAGTGAAGGTCCTCCCCCGCGAGCTGCTCGACGAGTCGGACAAGAGAATGTCGCACTTTTGCGTCGCCGATCTGCATGAACGCTTTGACCAGCTTCAATCCGTCGGCCGTGGCGAGGAACTCGGAGACGTAGGCTGGTGATGGCGCGTCACCGCCTCTGCGCGACTGTCCTGCCGTTTGCGGAGCGCCTTCGAAGAAGAACGGCACCGCGACCTGTAAAATGCCGGCCATCTGGTGCAACCGACTGGCGCTGATGCGGTTGGCACCCTTTTCGTATTTCTGCACCTGCTGGAACGTTATGCCGAGCTTCTCGCCGAGCTTCTCTTGGCTCATTCCAAGCATGGTCCGGCGCATCCGCGCTCGGCTGCCGACATACTTGTCGACTGGATTGGTGACTTTAGTTGCCATCGCAATCTCCATTCTACCCCTTGTCTTGTGATTCAACCATGAACGCAAGAGCAGCCTTGCCGCATAGCACTATCTGGAACCAATCTCCCGCTGCGGCCTAACCAAACCCCCGCATGCCACCAACCCTCCAAAATCCGTGACGTGCCAAACGGCGCGCCGGTAAGTGATACACTTTGCCTATCACTCCCGGCATGGCCCCATCACTTCCACTCGCTGCCCGTGTTCCGCACACCGTCAAACCTCCCGAGCGCTGCCCGCACTGCGGCAGCACGCGCGCCTGATCCGCAAAGGAACGCGCCGCAAGAGGCTTGAGATTGTTCAGCTCTGGCAATGCAAGCTCTATCGGCGCGGAGCATTAGCGCCCAAGCTGCGGTGGGAGATCGGCAAGCGGTCCGTCGGTCAACGTCAAGGCGAAGGTTGGGTGAGCCTGCATGTCGGACACCCACAGCCCTCCAACAGCGCCAAGCGCCCTCCGCTAGTGAACGAGCTCGTCTTGTTTGGCCGCGAGCAAAATCGCGTTCCACGCGGCACGGATGCCGCCTCGAAGAGCGACGTCATCCAGGATTTCATCGACGTATTGCCAATGCTTTCGCTCAAGGCGATCTGGATGTTCGAGCAAAAATCGTTGCGCGCTCTCGACGCTGTCTATTCTCGCGCCGTCGATCGTCACACTGCCAGGGAAATGCATTTCTGCCTCCTGCAGAAATTGGTCTCTTCCCAGCCCACGACTTCCTGTCTGGGCAAAACAGTACCACAGTGAGCCCGCGCGGCGAACCCGATCCATGTCGTCCCATGAACCGAACACGCCACGCAGCACCGACGAGGCTCCGGCGGGTCGGCGACTTTACCGCTCGCGAGCTGGGATGGTGCATAGGCTTTTTCGGCGAGCTCCGCAAAAACTTCGATCCTGCGGCCGCGGGCCATGCGAGGCGGCCCGATCCGCTGGGGGCCGCGCGCATGCGCGAGTTCGTCTACCTCTGTGACGAGGGTTTCTCCGCCATCGTCAAGCTGACAATGGTGAAATATATCCTGCCGAAGCTGAGGAATCGATCGGGCGACGATAAACTGAGCAAGCAGACTGGGCGGAGGCCGACGAAATTCTACCAGGACGTCCACGGCCGCGCCGTGCGCGGCGAAATCACTGAGCAAGAACTCGGGGCTGCGCGGGCAACGATCGACAAGCTGCTCGACATCAGCAGCTGCTTTTGAATGTCCTTTATGGCGGGCAAATAATTCCGCGGAGGCAATCGAGCCTATTTGAAAATCGCCGTCCCGATATCAATATAGTTCTAGTCATGTTGGGAACCGCTTCATCTATTACAGGCTCTGACGCAGCGGTACCGCGTGTCGTCATAGCCGGAGCCGGATTTGGCGGATTGTGGGCGGCCAAGGCGCTTGCCAATGCCCCCGTGGAAGTGGTCGTCGTTGACCGCGAAAACTATCACTTGTTTCAGCCGCTGCTCTACCAGGTGGCGACGGCTGGACTGTCACCAGCTGACATTGCCGCCCCGATCCGCGGCATTGTGGGTGCCTGCCGAAATATCATCGTCGTGCTGGGTGAAATCATGGGCGTCGATGTCGCGGGCCGCGTAGTCTCGCTCACGGGCGGGCGGAAGGTTTCCTACGACTATCTCGTCCTCGCTACCGGCGCACGCCACGCCTATTTCGGTCATGATGATTGGGAGCCCTTGGCGCCCGGACTTAAGCGCATCGAGGACGCGACTGACATTCGACGGCGAATCCTTCTCGCCTTCGAGCGAGCCGAGAATGAGACGGATGCAAATGAACGCCGGCGCCTAATGAATCTGGTCATCGTCGGCGGCGGTCCGACCGGAGTCGAACTCGCTGGTGCCATTGCGGAACTTGCCCGGCGAGCGCTGGCAAGAGATTTTCGCAACATTGATCCGCGTGTCACCCGCATCATTCTGGTCGAGGCCGGACCTCGGCTACTGCCGAGCTTTCCACAAGACCTTTCTGACGATGCAACCCGACGGCTCGAACAGCTTGGGGTTGAGGTTCAACTCGGCGCGCCAGTCACGGCGATCGACCCGGCGGGCGTGACGATTGGCGCTGCACGCATTGAGGCTCGCACAGTGATTTGGGCAGCCGGCGTTGCTGCTTCGCCTGCCGGACATTGGATCAACGCGGCATGCGACCTTGTCGGCCGGATTAAGGTCGGTCCCGACCTTGCCGTTCCTGGTCATCCCGAGATGTTTGCAATTGGCGACACGGCTCTGGCTTTTGATGCCGCCGGCAAACCACTACCCGGCATCGCTCCAGTTGCCAAACAGCAGGGACGCTATGTCGCCAGTTTGATCAAGGCTCGGCTGCGCGGCACGGAACGAGTTCGAGCCATTCCATTATCGCAGCTACGGTAATCTTGCCACCATCGGGCGCAAGGCCGCGATCATTGACTTCGGCTGGATCCATGTCCGTGGTTTAATCGCGTGGGTGATGTGGAGCGTAGTTCACATCTACTTCTTAATTGGCTTTCGCAATCGTGCGATGGTGGCACTCGACTGGCTGTGGGCCTATTTCACCTTTCAGCGCGGCGCGCGCTTGATCACTGGTTCACGGCCTTGAATTAGTGATCTCCGAAGGTGAACTCACCGCCAGCTTCGACGATCGGCCAGTCACCTATAGCTTTGGCGAACTCGACACCCTGGTTCCGGCTTACGCGGCAACGATCCACAAGAGCCAAGGGTCGGAATATCCCGCAGTGGTGATGCCGGTCATGACGCAACACTACGCGATGCTGCAACGAAATCTGCTCTATACGGGCGTTACCCGCGGCAAGCGGTTGGTCGTACTGGTTGGCCAGAAGAAAGCGGTCGCCATCGCGGCGCGCAACGTGTCCGGCCGGCGGCGCTGGTCGAAGCTTACCGAGTGGTTGCGTTGCGTCCCAGCACTTCACGTCTCGAAGCAGGTCAGCTTAAATAGTAGGTCGGTAAAAAACAGTCGGGTTCGCAAAAATCGGATGAGCCATTTTCGCAATTAGCCCTGAGAGCGGAAATTCGCTTGCAGGGCAATATCTGTTGAAACGGGCCAACAGCCGACAAAGCGCGCCGCAGCAAAAAACGCCTACTCGATCACCTCGTCGGCAATCGCGAGTACACCAGGTGGAATGGCAAGGCCCAACGCCTTGGCGGTCTTGAGATTGAGCGCGAGCACGAATTTCGTCGGCTGGAGCACGGGCAACTCTGCAGGCTTTGCACCTTTAATGATACGTGCCGCGTAACCACCGATAATCTGATACGTCTCAAGCAAATCATTTCCGTAGCTCATCAACCCGCCGGAGACGACCAATTCGCGGAGCGAGTATATTGCAGGTACGGCGTTTTGAGCCGCCAGTTCGGCAAGCCTGTCGCGCGCAGTAGCAAAAAAAGCGTCCGCTGGCACCAAAAGTGCGGCGATCCGATCCGCGACGATGGTTTTGAACGCCGCTTCGAGTTCCGGCTCGTTGCTGGCCGTCAAAAACTTGACTTGGAGTCCGATCGTTCGCGCCGCTTCCTCTATGTCCTTTTGCTGGCTAACGGCGGTCGGACTCTTAGGGTTTATCAATACCGCCGCAGTGACCATGCCCGGTACGAGGTCTCGCAAAAGCCCGATCCGTTTCGCCTCGATCACCGCGTTTAGGTTGCTGACGCCAGTGATGTTGCCGCCGGGCCGATTGAGGCTTGCCACAAAACCATTCGCAACGGGATCCCCGATGAACACAGCGACGATTGGTATGGTCCGAGTTGCCAAGGCGGCTGCGCGACCGCTCGGCTCTCCACCCACTGCTACAAGCACCGTTACCTGCCGGTTTACGAAGTCGGCCGCTTGCGCCGTTAGCCGGTCGTACTGACCGTCTGCCCAACTATAGTCGACGGAAACATCTTTCCCCTCTCGTAGACCGTGTTCAGCTAAGCCCTTGCGAAAGGCATCTACTAAATGCGCGCTCTCATCGGCGGAACGCGCGCTCAGGAACCCTATGGTTGGAAGGTTTGATTGCTGAGCGCGCGAGGAGGGAGCCCACACTGCCGCGCCGGCAATCAACGCAACAAAATCGCGGCGCCTCATGGATCGCCCTCCAAGGCCGACGCTGCACCTTACCACACCGCCGGCCGCTGTTTGGGCTGCATTGTGCGGCACAACGTCTTCATCCCCCTGGACTTCCGGTCAATCGTTTCACTTCTGCGATGTCCGAGTTGAGTCTGCTTTCCGCCCGATCGCAACCAAATCGCGGACGTGTCGGCACTTCGGTTTCGGGCCATTAGGCGACAAAGTGAATCGCAGCAAAGTTGAGCCTTATTCGATCACTTCGTCGGCGCGTGCGAGGAGCGTTGCTGGAACGGTGAGGCCTAGCTCTTTCGCGGTCTTTAGATTGACCACCAATTCGAACTTGGTCGGCTGCTCGACGGGAAGGTCGGTTGGTTTCGCACCTCTCAGGATTTTGTCGACATAAACAGCCGTGCGTTGAAGCCGGTCGATGTTGCTCGGCGCATACGACGAAAGTCCCCCGGCATCGACATACTCCCTGTATGGGTACATCGTCGGCAGCTGTCTGTTTGCCGCGAATGCAACGATCTGCTTTCGCTTGGATAGTAAGAAGGGATCCGCCAGCACAATAAGCGCGTGGGCACGCGCCCCGCCAATCGTCGCGAAGGCTTGCTCCAAATCATCCATTCGGCGAGCCTCCACGGGCTGTAGCGTTATGCTCAATGCCGTGGCGGCGATCTGCGTCTGTCGATAAAATTCCACGCCCATGCTGACCGGGTTCCAGAGCGCAGCGACGCGGGAGAGCCCAGGAACCACCTCCTTCAAAATCTGCAGGCGCTTCCCTTCCAGCTCCGGCCCCGTGAAGGTGAACCCCGTGACGTTCCCCTCGGGGCGGGCGTAACTGACGACGAGCCCGGCATTGACCGGATCGCCGACGCCCGCAAAAATGATGGGGATTGTGCTGGTCGCCTGCTTGGCCGCAAGGGTACCGGGGGTGCCCCTCGTCACGATGACGTCGGGCTTCAGGCGGACCAATTCGGCCGCCAACTCCGGGAGTCGCTCATCCTGTCCTTCCGCCCATCGGTATTCGATGGCAATGTTCTCGCCCTCAACATGGCCTAGTTCGCGCAGCTTCTGGCGGAATGCGTCTAAGACATGCCCCTCCAAGGAAGGCGAGGAGGTGCCAAGGTAACCGATCCGCGATACCTTTCTGGTTTGCTGCGCTCGCGCAGTGGACGGCCACACCACCGCCGCGCTGCCAAGAAGCGTGATGAACTCGCGCCGCTGCATAATAGCCCCTTGTCAATTGACGAAGCATCTTACCGGCTCAAACGAGTACATTGATAGGGGCCGATAACCGCATCAAAATCTTTGCCGCAATGCACAGCCAATGACGCAGTTGGGTCAAACTCGACACCTTCGCGATGTCCGCGCCGCGGTAGCTCTCACCCTGAAAAGGCGACATTCGATTGCGCTGCATTATCCGTCGCAACGGGCCCAATTGGGGACATTTTGACCTGCGGAAAACAGTGAGCCTATTCGCCCTGGGATACCGGGAAGCTTGGTGACTGGGGATCATCCCGAGCCTCTGGTCTGTCTAGTCGCTCGCGTTGTTCTTGAATAACTAGGACCGGCGTCGGCGTCTCAGCCAGTTTCAAAAAACGGGAGAACCATGATCGTCCCCGCGGCGCGCTCGTGCGGCTGACCACGAGCCATGTGGGCGAATATATATTATTCATGCCGAACCAATCTGAGAGCAGATTTTATTGAACTGCTGTCATGGAACTGTCGCAAAATGTTACGAGACAACATTCGTTGCAGCCGTCTCATAGCGAATGATCGTAACGTCGATGTTTGGGCCCGACAAACTTGCAAATTCTGTTACGGGCCTGATCTTCGATCATGGTGGCGTTGTGCGGAACAATTTCGCGAACTCGTTAAGATCAGCGGCAGCAACATCGGATATGGCCCAATAGGTCACCCCATCCGCGACCCAACGGACAATGTTGTAGCCGTCATTTGTGCTGAGTGCCGGCGCTGCATTTGCGGCGCCCGCCGCTGGAACCGCTGTCAGGCTAATAAAGTGTTTGCGATGGCGATAGACCAGAGTTGGAACTGGGCTGCGACTTACAACGTCGATACGACCGCCGATGAGAGGGAAGCCTGCGCTCGCCAGATCAACGACGCGTGGTGCCTCTGGGACACGACCATTAAACCACGGCTTCACTGTGTGCTGATCGGTAGAGGCAACGTCGGCCGGCTGGGGGGCCATGAGCGCTCGTATGTGATCAGCAACAATTGCATCCTCCGTGGTGCGGGCACGCTGTGGCCCGAGCAACAACCAGGTCGAACTGCTGCTGATAACGGCAACCAGCGCCACCGAGGCCGCCAGCGCGCGCCAAGTCGGCTGGGCCCACCGGGGTGTCAGCCCGACGGCGGCATTGATTCGCGACCGCAAATGAGCCGGGACAGGGTCGCGTGGTAACCGTTCGCGCAGGAACTCTCTGCAATTCGCTGACGGCGGCAAGTTCCGAGGCTAGCGCGGGATCGGCGTCGATCTGCTGCTTGACCGCGAGCGCGTTCACTGGATCGAGCTCGCCGTCCATGTAGGCATGGATGAGTAGCTCAGTTTCCTGTCTTGCCAGGTCTGCTGACGCCGTCATGGCTTCTGCGTACCAATAAATTCGATGATACGACGTCGCGCGCGCGCCAATCTCGACATCACGGTGCCAATCGGTGCCCCAGTCACATCTGCAATCTCACGGTATTCGAATCCTTGCAAATCGCGCAACACAAGTACCTCGCGAAATTCGGTTGGCAGCGCTGATATCGCTGCCTCAAGGCGGACCGCGTCTGCTTTGGCAATCAATTCGGTCTCAGGGGTTGTCGCGTTTGAGCTTGAAGTCAACCCAACCAGCTTCCGTCTGGACGCGCGCTTCGACGCCGAGCTTGTCGATGTCGACGAGCGTCACATTCCGATTCTTGCCAAGCCATGAATAGGCGCAATTACGCACAATCGTCAGCACCCAGGCGCGCGAGTTAACACCCGCAAAGGTTCCTATTCCGCGGAATGCGCGCAGGCACGCCTCCTGCACGACATCCTCGGCATCAGTCCCGTTGTTGGTAAGCCACCTTGCTAGTGCCAACGCATCCTCGAGATGAGGAACGACGACGCTGGCGAACTTCGCTTTGTCCTCCGCGCTACTCACGCTGCCCCCGGGATCTGGGGGGATTATAACAAAACTCCGCGTTCAAGCGATTTATTCCCGTGACGACCACAAAAAAATTGTTGCCGCACCGGGAATTTCTCCGCCTCAGCTCCAGTCTACCTAAACGGCAACGCGCACAGCGTCACGGCTGGAGCTTCTCGCTAATAAACCTTCGACTTTTGCGTCCTTTGATCTTTGTGAACTTCACACACGTTTTACGAGCCTCTGGCTTGGCAAACAACCGCGCCCAGACAGTGAGACCATTCAGCTAGCGGGGATTTGGGATGCGAAACAGCATTCATTCTGTCGGCGGAGCAACGGCCTTCGCTGCTACGTCAGGCGACGCCGCATGCCGGTCAGTTGCCGTTGCGCTGGCGCCCGATATCCGGCGCCTTGGGCTGCAGGACGAAAGCGAATTGTGCCGCATTCTGCTCAGCCTCGAGTTCGTCAAGTCGATGCAGCCGGTTTGGTCTATGCGTGAGCGACACCTACTTAGCCGGTTATGCCCAATCCGCTCTGGCAGACGCTGACTGGATTGCGGGCGCCTTCATAGACGATCGTCTCAGAGGGGTCGTCGAGGTCCATAATGACAGACCGCATGGTAGTGCCGAAGCTGCTTTCGTTGTGGAGCAGGAATGGCGGCGGCGAGGATTGGGCTGGACATTGCTTCGAGCGGCAATGCGAAACGCCGCTGCAGACGCCGAGACGAATACGCTTCGCATGATCTTTTCGCGGCACAACTGGCCGATGCGAAAGCTCGCCAGCAAAGCCAGCGGAAGGCTCGATATGGTTTTCGATGAAATCTCTGTCGATGTCGCTCTCAGTGAGATCGGCCGCGGATCGAGGCGGACACGGCAGCGATCAAATTGGCGTTCGACTGATCGCCTTCTGTACAAACAGCAAGGTTAACCTGAAGGAGGACACTATGGTCAATGTGTTGAACGATCCGTTGTAGCGCCGCCTCGCGAGTCGAGGAAATCTTATGACTTCGTGTATCGGTTGCGCTGGCCGGATTGATCCTCATGATCTTGGCAATCGCCTTCTCTGGAATCGACTGAGGTAATAATCGCCTATCCGTGATGAACGCCTGATGCGGCCGCCTGCATATGGGGCAAACGCACGAACGACGCACGACTGAAGGAGACGCTAAGTGTAACTCTTGTGTCTCAGATCTGTATTTCAAATTTCATGTTTGAATGAACGCCACCGCGCTCCCACGCCATAGCGACCCTATAGTTCAGAGTCAGAGGAGAGATTGATGCAGAGATTCAATGCTTCACTGACACGGGAAGATCGAAAGTGCGCCCGTCCGATTGGCCATATCGTGTTAATTGCCTACTCCTCGGCGGCGCTCGCGCTAACCGCAGGAGTGGTGGCACATATTGCGCTGAAGAATCCGGCGGCCGCCAAGGCCTCCATCGAAGTTGCCGCGAAGCCGGAGTGACCTAGGGGGCACCGATCATGTTGGCTCAACTCGCGTTGCTCATGATCTTCCAATTCATCGGTCAAGCCGTCGTAACGGGCTTGGGCATCATGTTCCCGGGGCCACTCTGCGGCATGATTCTTCTCCTCGGCTACTTATTCGCCAGAGGTGGGCCAACAAAGGAGCTGTCCGCCGTGGGAACAGCCTTGATTGACAATCTCGGGCTCTTGTTCGTCCCCGCCGGAACCGCCATCGTGGCCTACGGTGCTCTCTTCGCACGAGATGGGCTGGCCATATTCGCTGCATTGTTCGTTTCGACAACGGTCGCCATCCATGTCAGTGCTGTCATTGCCGAACGCTTGTCGGCCTCCGATAGATTGGAGACCGAACATGGTCGTGCCTGACAAGCTGATCTCGGTCATAAACGGTCCAATATTCTGGCTGCCCGTCACCCTTGTGATCTATGCCGCCAGCACCGCCTTATACCGCCGTTACAACAAAGCTCCATTACTCAACCCGACGCTCCTCACGATTGCGTGCATCGCGCCAGTCCTGATTATAAGCGCTGTCCCGTACCAAAAGTATTTTGAGGCAGTTGCAGTGTTGCACTATCTGCTCGGTACAGCCGTCGTCGCGTTGGCGCTTCCCCTTTACAAAAATTTGAAACGTTTGCAGGGCCGATGCATGACGATGACTCTCGCGCTCTTTGCGGGATCGCTGGCCAGCATTCTGGTCGGACTCGCGATCGCCACGCTTGCCGGAGCCTCCGCGTTCGCCATCCTCTCGCTCGCCCCAAAGTCAGCAACCGCCGCGGTGTCTATGGAGATTGCACGTTTGATCGGCGGTGCGCCCGCGGTCACCGGAGTGCTGACGATCCTGACGGGGATTATAGGCGCCGTAGCGGGTCCTTATGTGCTCGATCTCGCCCAGATCCGTACACCCGAAGCGCGCGGCTTCGCATTGGGCATCGCCAGCCACGGCATCGCCACTGCTCGTGCATTTAGCGAGGGCGAAATTGCAGGCAGCTTCGCCGGGTTGGGCATGGCCCTGAATGCTGTGTTAACCGCGATGGTAGTGCCTCTCGTCGTCAGGGCTTTCGGATTCGGTCCGTGATCGAAAAGGAATGTTCGTGGGGCATCACAATGAAACATTCACGTATGCAAATTCTGCTTCCCCCACGAAACTCCTTCTCCTTCCCCTTTCAACCTCGCACCTTACCCACCCTCAGTACGGTATGGTCGGCTATTCTCTTGGAACTCGCCTGGAGCCTTATCTCAATAGTAATCTTGTGCGTGACGTTCGCTAACGCCTCGCTCGCTGAAACACCTGAACACGCCGATCCCGCTCTCGCGCCGTGGTTTAATAGTCTCGCGGCACCTGATGGCACCGCTTCTGCGCGATGGCAGACTGTCGGCAGCAACGTGCCTCACTGCCGACGGGTACGAGGTGTACATCGACCGCACCTGGGTCACGGTGTCGTGGGATCGCGTGCTGGATAAAACTAAAAATCCCACCGGTCAGGCCATCGTCTGCATGGCGCCACGAACTAAAATCATTCTCTGTTTCGTAAGGCCGCCCGATACATGAGGTAGGAAGTCCGGCCCTACTTGGCGCGGGCAGTATCTAGTCGACTTCAGAGACCTTTCACTTAAAAAACTACCGATCTGTCCCACCATGCAGAAAAAAGCCCCTGCATAACTTCCTGAGGCTTTTTCAGGCTGTTCGCGGCTACGCGCGCGACGCTCGCAACCGCGCTCGCAGCTAATGCGCCAGCTTGATCCTGCCGACTAATACCAACAAGATGACACGGTGAAAATCGCTCGCCCCTGAGCACGCTTCTGGCGGGCAAGGCGCACCGTTCGCCACGCAGGCCGTTGATCGGCACCCTTTAA
>CAVXAK010000012.1:0-391952 GCA_963759705.1 uncultured Alphaproteobacteria bacterium | reverse complement strand
AATAAACCATTAAAATCACGCCCGACGTTTGATCGATCGGCTCGGTTAATGGCAAGAGCACCAGTTCCGAATTGGAGGTAGAACAGATAAACTCGCCCCGTGAAAGCCAGCGAATATGCCATTGCCGCGCTAACGATAACCGGCGCGTCGGGCATTTCGTTCGTCGTCGTGCTACGTCAGTCTACAACAAAGTGCTTGCGAGACTGGCGAGCATGTAGGTGATCAGACCAATCCAAGCTATCGTTACAACAAACCCGATCCCCAAAACGCCCGCCGGCCACACATGACGAATTATGTTCTTGCTCCTTGGCTGCGTTCGCCAGGGCATTATTAGGTGAATTTGGCACCAACTCCACACACGTTCCGCTGACGCACGAATTCTTGCTAATGCATTATTCGCCCGCCAAATAATCTTTGGTCGATCAGCTTAGGACCGCGGTCGGACGGGTAGCGCCACGGAACGATGTCAACTCTGTCCCGTTATTGCTCGCTCACTCCTTGAGGAACCAAACGGCACAGGGCAACATTCGTTTCGTCAAGTTGAATTACGATGACAAATGGACGACAGCTTGCAATTTCTGGGCGGTAACCGACCGCCGCAATCCATCCAATGGGGATTGCTAGCCTAGTCATCGGCCTTTGGACACCCGCCCTTCTAGGCATCGTCGAAGGATTGCGGTGACCATGGCCGAGGAAAAAACCGTACCAACGAAAAGTCACAAACAGATTGACGGCCAGAACGAATGCTGCTGCCAATCCGGAGTAGGAAGGCCGGGCGAAGACCCCTCGAGCCCGGAAATTAAGCATCGCAACGAGTACGGTTATGCCCGTCTCGCTGAAATGGAGCCAATTGTGATGGGCGGAGACTTCCAGCACGGAACGCGCCCAGGACTGGCTGTGTCAGCGCAGTGGTCCGCCAAAATTTTGAGACTGCGGACAGCGTGAACTACCTCGGAAATAGGAAACACCATGTCTTACAGAAAAGCCGAAGCGAATCTCGCTGGATGATCCTGTTTCCTTGTCACCGGTCATTGCCGATGCGACCCATTGCGCGAAAAGCAACTGTTTAAGCCACCATCGAATGGCTCAGCGACAACATCAGTTGGTCCATTGCTGCGATGCCGTTCGTCCACTCACGGCTCTCGGATATCATTCGCCCCGTGAGTTCGTGGCAGCTTTTGGAGATCCTTCACCGTGCCCGATCATCCCGGGGCGACAACGCGTCATTTATCGCACCCTTGAGCTTTGCCTTTTAACTATGTCAAGTTGTGGCACGTCGCTTGATACGTCGTGTTCAATATTGCATATCAATCTGGCGTGCTCACACAATTATTGATTGATCTAGCGAAACCGGTGCCTATGGCAATGACGAATGTTGGTCGCGCACGACGGCCCCTCATTCACCTCGTCGCCGGAGCGCGACCGAACTTCATGAAAATTGCGCCGCTGTGGCATGCCCTGCGCCGCACCAATGACGAGTTCAATGTGGCCCTTATTCATACTGGCCAGCACTATGACGACGAAATGTCGGACGTGTTTCTTCGGCAGTTTGGCCTGCCGCGTCCGTCCCGCCTACTAAACGTAGGCAGCGCCACCCACGCCCGGCAGACGGCAGCCGTTATGATAGCTTACGAGGACGTCTGCATGTCCTCGCGGCCCGACTGGGTAGTGGTCGTTGGCGATGTAAATTCTACGATGGCGGCGACGATCGTTGCGAAAAAACTCCTTCTTCCAGTCGCCCATCTTGAAGCCGGTCTTCGTAGCTTTGATCGAGCAATGCCGGAGGAAATTAATCGGATCGTTACTGACTCGATCGCAGATCTGCTGTGGACACCATCGCCGGACGCGGACGCGAATCTTGCGCGTGAGGGTGTGTCGGCATCGAAGATCGAACGGGTCGGCAACATTATGATCGATGCGTTTGATATGTTGCGTGATAAGATCGCATCTGCTGATTGGCCGGAGGAACACGGGCTCGCCAACGGAACATACGGAGTTGTTACTTTGCATCGACCGGGTAACGTAGACGTTCCTGCCCGGCTCGCCGCTCTCGTCGCCGCGCTAGAGCGAATCGCTGCGCGGGTGACCCTTGTTCTGCCGTTGCATCCCCGAACCAGGGAACGGCTGGAAACCGCGGGGCTACTTGCCCGGCTGAGCAATATACCTCGGCTGCGGCTTTTGCCGCCTCTCGGATATATCGAGTTTATGAGCGCGGTCAGTTCAGCTCGGTTTGTCGTTACAGATTCCGGCGGCGTCCAGGAGGAAACCACCTATCTTGGGATTCCCTGTCTGACCTTGCGCGATAGCACAGAGCGACCAATCACCGTGAGCCAGGGCAGCAACCGCCTCGTAAATCTTGAAGGCTTGGAATCCTCTATCGAGCATGTATTAGCCGGCCCATTGCGTATCGGCGAACGTCCCGATCTCTGGGACGGAAAGACCGCGGATAGAGTTGTACAAAGCTTGCGGCGTCACACCGCGATGGTCAAACAATGATCATGCGATGATACACTAAAGACCTTTCAATCGAGCGTCCGCGTCTCACTTAACGGAGAAGCCCTTGATGCCCACAGTGGGGCGCGAGCCCCTGCGAGCTATGAGGATGGCCCTCTCGAAAGGTGTTTCGGGACATTTTGCAAGCTGGACATTTCTATCAACTATATCAACGAACTATGATCCATCTCGGCGGTGTTTGAGCACTTCCTTTCCATAAGAGCACGGTTGTGCCCCGCGGCGCTAAAGCGACACTTCGAAAGGCAGCCTCGCATCTCAAAATCGCGCAGGGTTGTCTCGCCAGAGTTGCAGCCAAGACCCTCGCCTCTTCGTAACACTCGGGAATTGCGAGGCACTGAGCGCATAGAGAATCTGCCCCACTTGGCGCCAGAGAATGCTTTCGTAGCGGCGTAGCCGGTCGAATGCTCCACTGTCGAAAACGGCGACATCCAGAAACCTGCGCGCGATTTGGCTGTTAGTCGATGCAGGCTGTCCTGCAGCCGGCGTTAAAATCTCCTCAAGCACTCTTTGAGTAGGCCAGCGATCCACTCCTTCACCGTAGCGTAGCGTTGGGACGCGGCTTTCATGCGTCGAGTCGGCGTCACCGTCAGGATCGCTTCGCTGCGGCTCCTCCACGTTACTGGCTTCATTCAAATCATCAGCAATTTCAAGGAGGCCGGTTTCGATCGCAGTGGCCCGACGAAGTCGCCACAAACAGGCTTGCAAGACGAAGAACGAGTTCGCGTTCAACGGCAGTTTCTGCATTGAAGTCTGCGGTGATGGAGAGTTCGAACGTCTTGTAGTCCTCGGCATCTTCCAGAACGTCAATAACCGTTTCGGCCGCAAGTCCGTGGCGAACGGCATTGCAGCGCGACCGTCGTTTACCCTCCTCCGATCGAGGGCCCGTGCTCCTGAGGGCATTGCGCCGGTTGGCTTCAATTTGCTTGAGCGTGACCATGGGCAGTTGCACCGTCGGCGGGTTGTCCTTCGCGCGTGGTCTCTTGTTAGCCGTCGCCGTCTGAGGGTTGCGGCGCTGCGATGCGTCCGTGCGTGCAGCTGTTGCATTTGAACGATGGGAGCGGCGCTGTCCTGGCCGGACCGTATTGGATGGGTTTCGAGCCACAGCGCTCGGGCGCCGCGTGTCGGATCGATCCCGGCCGCTTGCCACCAGGCCGCTTCGTCGCCGCTGCGGTGAACTTCGCGATGGTGGCCTCGACACAAGGGAACCGTGAATTCGTCGCTGACTTTCCGGCCAAGAGCGCGGCGCTGCGTAAATCGAAGGTGATGCGGGTCGGACGGGCTTCGCCCGCAGACGAGGCACGGCTGTTGGGCGACGAACCGGAGATGCTCCTTGTCGCGAATGCGACGCGGCTCCTGAAGCGCAAGTGTGCTCTTTTCGACGGCCTTGGAGCCGGACGGGCGACTTGCTTTGGCGGCTGGGCGTGTCAGGGCACTGGTCGTATCGCGACTTGCCGGGTGATGTTGCGCGAGGCTCGCCAACTTCGCCTCAAATGCGTCTTCCACGCGCCGGGCATCGGACGCCGTCAGACTGTTCTTGGCGCCGAGTTTCTGGTGAGCCCACGTTGCCGCATCGTCGGCCGAAGCGATGGTCTTGAGTTCAGCAAGCATTTGCTCGCACAGCGCCGCCGAGGCGCTCGCCTCCAGCATGGACTTGAGAAGGACTGAGCCGGTCTTTGGGCCGGCTGTGCCCCCTGCCCTCTCCTCAGGATGCTTCGCACGGCCGTTCAGCCGCCCATTCCCATGGCTTGATGACGGTGGTCCTTGCAGGCGGATGTCCGGAGGGTTCGGAACGTCGAGGTCGGGCGCGTCGAGATCGTCTTCTCCGGCAATGCCCACCAGCGTGAACAGCGCGTAGCGTCGCGCATAGGTGAGCGCGGCCCCCATGCGCCGCGGCGTCGCCGTGTCGGCCACAGCGCAGACCGGCCAATCGGAGGCAATCCACTCGCCCGAGGCATGCGCCAACACCGTGGTCAGATTGACGGTGCCTGCGGCCTGATCGATCGCTGTCGTCTGCAGCGCCGCGATCTCGTGCTGACTGAGCGTCTTGCGCACGATGTCGAGCCCGCTGGAGAGCGGCGCATAGCGGAACGACCGTTCGACCACCGCCATCACCGCGCCCCTCGGTCCGGATGGTCGCGGTCAGCGATTTTTCGGGATTGACCAGTTCAGCTTGCGCTTTGGCGAGCGCCGCGGCCAGGCTGGCAATGGAGGGGCTAGAGCGATGCACGATTCCCCTCCGCATTGAGGAGGTCGAAACTGACGGCGCCGGATTTCGAGCGCTTGGCTCGGATGCCGTGCCCGACCGCCTCCTTGGCATCCTCCGGCATCAGGCTCTTCAGTTCCGCCTTGGCCTGCTCGTGCTCCAGATGGGCCGCCCGGGTTCGGGCAAACACACCGGCGAATTCCGCCCAGGCGTTGGATGAACTCATGTCGACAATGCGGACGGCTTCGATGCGGGGCCGCGGCGGCTCGACGCCGAACAGGCTCGGCGTCTCGCCGTTTTCCACGCAGCGCCAGAACTTCCGTTCGGCCGTCACGATCAGATGCTGATAGAGCGGGTCCGCCAGCGTTTTGATTTCGACCCATTTGCCGCCGCCGGTGATGACGGAGAGCACGGCCGCTCGCGACGCCACCACCCACATATTGTGCTGCAGCTGCGGCATGTATTTTTCCGCGGCCGCTTCCTCCGAGAACGACCACGGCAGCATGAACTTGGCTTCGAATACGGCTCCGCTGGCTTCCACGCGGCCATCCAGGGTTGCCGCCATCCATTTCAGGGCCGGATGATGGACCCGTCGTTGGATGTCGGTCAGGACCTGCCCGGAATTGGCCTCGTACCAGCGTCGATTAAGGTCTTCTGTCGCGAGCCCAAGTTGGACGATGAGATTGCCCGACAGGTCCTGCGGCTCGGCCTCGCCGCGCTTTTCGCGCCACAGCCGCAGCAGGGCGGCTTCGTCGTTGCCCATGATGATCCGGGCGTCCGAGCCGCCGATGAAGTATCGCCGTCCGCGTTTAGTCTTCGTCGGCTTTTGTCATCCGATGCTCCATATATAAACTTCATAACCATAGATTATTTAAATGCTTATGCCCTTGTCAATAGAATTCTTATGCAATTGTAGAAATTCTCTATTTCGGGATATTGCTCCTCGTGATCACTTCGGCACAATGCAGGGCGGCTCGCGGCCTACTTGGCTGGAATCAGCAGGATCTCGCCGACCACGCGCGCGTGGGCGTCGTGACGGTTCATCAACTGGAGACGGGTGTTAGTCAGCCGCGCCGGGCGACCCTTGAGGTCATCAAACGAGCTTTCGAAGCGGCCGGCGTCGAATTCATCGACGAGAACGGCGGTGGCGCTGGGGTCCGATTACGAGAGCCAAGAAGCCCAAGCGGACGCCGGAAGTAACAACGGGGTTCGAGCCGCGCGGTGCCAAGGTCAACGACCCGCTACTCGCTCAATTTCGTCCGCGATGTTCGCCGGCGGTTGGCGCTCCCACATCCTCCTCAATACCGTTGATGACGTGACCCTCGAATTGAACCGTCGGGGATAGCGCGGGCGACGACCGAAATCGGCACCGCAAACTTCGTCTATAATACGTCCCCTCGTCTCGCCCTCCCCCACTCCCGCATTTCGGCGAGCATGTGGGCGCCGGCCTTCGCCGTCAGTGCCGTCCAAGCTTTGTCCGCATACGGGCGAGCCGCGCCCGAATTGCGTGCCTACATTTCCGGACGGCTAGGCTGTTACGCTTCCGACAACAAGCTCTCGTGCAAATTGGTCGAGTTCCGGCGACAGCACTGACTGCCAATGGGGCGGAGTGATAGCGAAAATCCGTTGCAATCGCGCTAAATCGAGCCGCGAGTTATGCGGCCGCTCCGCAGGGGTTGGATATTCATCGGTACGGATTGGAATAATCTCTTCGACGGCGAGGGAAACTCCCCGCGACCTCAATCCTTCTACGATCACACTGGCAAATCCAAACCAACTCGTTTCACCGGCGGCCGCGAGATGAACAACACCGTTCGCTTGGGCAAAGCTTGTCCGCAAGCGGCCAAGTCCGCCCGCGATCATGTCATCGACCGAAGCCGCGATCAGCGTCGCCGATGTCGGGGCTCCGACCTGATCCGCGACGATGCGCAACTCCCGACGTTGCTGCGCGAGGCCGCCGACCGTTCGCAAGAAATTTTTGCCCTTCGCCGCGTAAACCCAGGACGTACGAACGATCAGAAAGCAACCGCCGGCGGCGCGGATCTCATTTTCCCCGGCCAGTTTGCTGGCCCCGTAGACCGACAGCGGCCGTGGCGCATCTTCTTCACGCCAAGGCCGCTCGCCGATGCCGCTGAAAACATAGTCGGTCGAAAAATGGATCAATGGAACGTCGTGCTTCGCGGCCCAGCGCGCGAGCACGCCCGGCGCCGCGGCATTCACGGTCATCGCCAGATCGCGTTCCGTTTCCGCCTTGTCCACGGCCGTGTATGCGGCCGGATTAATAATGATATCGGGTACTAAATCATCGAGCTTGGCGGAGAGCCGCTCCGGGTACGTTAGATCGAGCATTGCGCGATCGGCTGAGATCAAGGTCCCATGAGTCTCTAAACGCTCAGACTAAAGCCCCACCGACTTGCCCGCTTGTGCCCGTGAGCAGGATGCGCATTAGATCGTCCCGTAGTGCGGCAGCAGGCCCTCAAGCTGTGCAAGCGTTCGCCCGTCCGCATCCCGATTGGATAATGTGGGGGACGTGTGACCCCAATCGATGCCAATCGTTGGATCGTCCCACTTCAGCACCAGCTCGTCGGCCGGGCTATAAAGGTTATCGCATTTGTAGAAAAAATCGGCCGTATCGGACAAAACAATAAAGCCGTGTGCGAAACCCCGAGGCACCCAGAATTGACGTCTGTTTTCATCGTTGAGTACGACAGAGACGTGGCGCCCGAACGTTGGACTATTGACGCGCAAATCCACCGCAACATCCAACACGGTACCATGCAGAACTGTCACCAGCTTGCCTTGCGGATTGGGGTTCTGTAGATGCAGTCCACGCAAGGTGCCCTTTACCGAACGTGAAAGGTTATCCTGTACGAAATGGCTTCCGATACCGCTCGTTGCATACCGATCCGCTTGGTAAATTTCCGTAAAGAAGCCGCGGCTATCACCGAAAATCCGAGGTTCAATAATCAATACGTCAGGGATAGCGGTTCTGGTAACGTTCATTGGCTCTCAAAGCCGGTGATGACGAGCATTGATGTAAAAGTTGGCGATGAGGTTATCAAGTCGCGGTCGAGCAATAAAGGTCGTCTCCGCTTCTCTTGGAAAGCGATTGCGTCCCCGTTCGACCGTGCTGCACCGTGACCTGATTAAGACAGACCGTCGGGTCACCGATTTGCCTTAAAATGACAGTGAGTTTCGGCAGATGAAGGGGATCATTCTGGCTGGTGGAACGGGCACTCGGCTTTATCCATGCACGTCGGTGGTATCGAAGCAGTTGTTGCCCATCTTCGACAAGCCGATGATCTATTACCCGCTGGCCACTCTTATGTTCGCCGGCATCCGCGAAATCCTCATCATCACCACGCCGCAAGACCAGCCACTGTTCGAACGCTTATTGGGTGACGGTTCGGATTTTGGATTGCGGCTTTCGTACGCTCGTCAAGACCAACCAAGAGGACTAGCCGACGCGTTTATCCTCGGCGCTGATTTCATCGGCACCGATCGCGTCGCTCTCGTCCTCGGCGACAACATTTTTTATGGGCACGGGTTGCCCGAAATGCTTGCGCGCGCAACTGGACGTGGCACCGGCGCGACCATATTCGGTTACGTGGTCAATACCCCGGAGCAGTTTGGGGTCGTCGAGATCGATGGAACCGGCCGGGCACTCTCCATCGAGGAAAAGCCGCAGCGACCGAAGTCGAACGTCGCGGTAACGGGTCTTTATTTCTACGACAACGACGTCGTACGTATGGCCGCATCGTTAAAGCCGTCGCAGCGCGGCGAACTCGAAATCACCGACGTCAACAAGACCTATCTCGAACGCGGCGATTTGTTTGTGGAGGTGCTGGGCCGCGGCTTTGCCTGGCTGGACACTGGCACTCACTCCTCGCTGGTCGAAGCCAGTCATTTCGTTCAAATTCTTGAACAGCGCCAAGGATTGCGTGTCGCGTGTCCCGAAGAAATCGCTTTAAGGCTCGGATATATCACGCTCGATCACTTCGAGAAACTCGCTTTACGGTGCGCGAAAAGCAGCTATGGGGAATACCTTTTGAACATTCACCATTCATTTGCCAAATCGCGCCGTGCGGAGTTCTGAGACATGCGTTTTAAGAACGAGGTGGTTTTCGTAACTGGCGGCGCCGGCTTCATCGGCTCGGCTGTGATCAGGCATTTGCTCGACGACACTCAGGCCTACGTCGTCAATATCGATAAGCTTACATACGCTGCATGCCTCAACTCGATTCCTCAAGCTCAGGGCAACTCTCATTACCGCTTTGCCAAAGTCGACATTTGCAATGGTTCGGCACTGCGCCAGCTCTTCGAGGAATTCGAACCACGTTATGTGATGAACCTTGCGGCCGAGAGCCATGTCGATCGCTCGATCGATGGCCCCTCCGAGTTTATTCAGACAAACATCGTCGGCACTTTCGCCCTCTTGCAGGAGGCGTTGCGCCACTGGCGCCGGCTCGATCGCCCGGCACAGGAGCGTTTTCGCTTTCATCACATATCGACCGATGAAGTATACGGAACGCTCGGCCCCGAGGGACTTTTTACCGAAACCACGCCGTACGCGCCGAACTCGCCCTACTCCGCCTCCAAAGCATCGTCCGATCATCTGGTCCGCGCGTGGCGCGAAACCTACGGTTTGCCGACGATCGTCACTAATTGTTCAAATAATTACGGCCCATATCACTTTCCCGAAAAGCTCATTCCGCACATCATCATCAAGGGTCTGGCCGGTGAACCGCTGCCGGTTTACGGCGACGGTCAAAACATCCGCGATTGGCTTTACGTTGACGATCACGCCCGAGCGCTCACACTCGTGGTCGAGCGAGGGCGCGTCGGCGAAACCTACAACATCGGCGGCCGCAACGAGCGCGCCAATCTTGTCGTCGTTCAGACGATATGCGACCTGCTCGATCGGCTGGAACCTTTGGCAAGAGGTCCTCGCCGTCAACTGATCTCCTTTGTCTCGGATCGTCCCGGCCATGATCGGCGCTACGGCATCGACGCCTCCAAGATCGAAAATGAACTGGGCTGGCAGGCGGCTGAGACTTTCGAGACAGGACTCGCGAAGACAGTAAAGTGGTATTTGGAAAACCGGCCGTGGTGGCAGGCCGTTCTGGACCGCGGCTATAAGGCGGAACGGTTGGGCTTATCCAATTCACATCTGAAATCTGCTTGAATTGCGTCGGCAACGATGTTTGAAATCGCTGGAAATACTCGTTTGGGTCCTCATTTACTTTGACCTCGCGCCGCTCAAACCGGCGCGGTTCTCAGTAATCGAGCGCCGCTCATGAATGGCTCTGCGGCGACCAACGCTCAGCCCGAGCGAATATGTAGCGTATGTCGACGACCGATGCAGGCCTTGAGCAAGCTCGGGCACTTCGCAATTTACATCTGTTCATCGCTGCAGGCGCGTCGAAACGGAAGACATCACCCGGCCGGGCGACCCCCTCAAAATCAAGTAATCAAGATTGTATCGTGACAGCGAGTTTTAAGTGGGCGCCCGTCTTATTAACGCCGGCGGTCGCGAACCGACGCAACGAGAGCGCGCCGCCCTCAGCGGACCAACGAGTCCCTTAGAAGGGTTATCTGTCCGGATAGAGCTCAGAGCAGCTCCACCTCTACAGCTTCAGGTTTCCCATTGCGCGGACTGGTCTGCTCGTCGAAGCGGATACGCTGGCCCTCGACCAATTCATCGAGATCCTCTGCGCAGTTGTTGATGTGCACGAAGATTTCGACACCATCATCGCGGTCGATGAAGCCATAACCCTTATCCGCTTTGAAAAACTTCACCGTTCCAGTTGGCATGTGTAGGTTTCCTCGTCACCCAAGTTGGTACAGTCGTGAAAAGCACAACACGGTTTCCCCGCCCTCACCGGCCCACAGCGTCAGCAGACGCGATCGACTGGGCGAGCACGGCCACGTTGTTGTCGCGGGCCACGATGTCGCGCAGCGCAAGAGCTACGATCGGCCCCCTCGACCGCCGCGCATGCACAGAATCCATGAGCCCCACGACCGACCAAAGCATCGTTGGAAATTCTTAGCCATTGGTTGACGCCGCGGCGTTTCGAACGAGATCGCAGACAGCCGTTTTGAAACGAACCAAGGCCGAAGAGAAAACAATAAAACAGAACGAACCCAAATTGTCGTTCTTGAGATCGAGAGTTTGCAAACCCGCCCCTTCGAACCGTGTCACAGTCGCAAGTCGGGGGCCGCAATGACGAGTCCCCGCCGCAGCGAACTTTCATGTCTGCTCGAGGTGTGTGATCGGCATCTCATCAACGACCACAATGGTCCCGTCGCCACCTGCGGCCCAAGCCATCCGATGGAGAGGCGTTAGTGGAGCCGAGCGCTTGACCTGCCAAACACCGAAAACGGTTTGATATCGTTCGCAGGATACCGGACTTCAAGCTTTTTTAACCAAACGCGGCGCTAATGTTCCAAGGTGTGAGGAAAGTGTACGGGTATGCGCGTATTGCTCATTGAAGACGATGGCGCCACCGCGCAATCGATCGAGCTCATGCTCAAGTCAGAGAATTTCAACGTCTACACGACCGATCTCGGCGAGGAAGGGATCGATCTCGGCAAGATCTACGACTACGACATCATCCTCCTCGACCTGAACCTCCCGGATATGTCGGGCTTCGACGTGCTGCGGAAGCTGCGTGTCTCCAAGGTGAAGACGCCGATCCTGATTCTCTCCGGCCTGAGCGGCCTCGAAGACAAGATCAAAGCTCTCGGCTTTGGCGCCGACGACTATATGACCAAGCCGTTCCACAAGGACGAACTGGTCGCGCGCATTCACGCCATCGTGCGGCGCTCCAAGGGCCACGCCCAGTCGGTCATTCAGGTCGGCGATCTCGTCGTCAAATTCGATACCAAGACGGTGGAGGTTAACGGCGTACGCCTGCGTCTGACCGTCAAGGAATACCAGATGCTCGAACTCCTGGCGTTACGCAAGGGCTCGACGCTCACCAAGGAAATGTTCCTGAGCCACCTCTATGGCGGTAT
The DNA here is from genome assembly GCA_963759705.1 of uncultured Alphaproteobacteria bacterium. Lineage (GTDB taxonomy): Bacteria > Pseudomonadota > Alphaproteobacteria > Rhizobiales > Xanthobacteraceae > BOG-931. The sequence continues at coordinate 380,218 of CAVXAK010000012.1, read as the reverse complement.
GGACGAGCCGGAGATCAAGATCATCGACGTCTTCATCTGCAAGCTGCGGAAAAAACTCGCCTGGGCATCGGGCGGCCAGGACTACATCGAAACGATTTGGGGACGCGGCTACGTGATGCGCGAGCCGTCTGCGAATGTGGCAAGCGTTGCCGTGGCTGATAATCCTTCTCTCGGCGCCGCCCAAAGTCTCGGTTAGGCGATCGCTGTACTCCCTATTCTTCTTGTTCTTCGCCGGCCCGGATCAATCCGCGATTTCGGCCATCCCAAACGGTCTCAGCGCCGCGCCAACATCAGAAGAGACGAGGCCCTCCTCTGCTTGAGCGCCCCTTCGATGCTGCGATGCCAGCTGCGCCGAGCACGCCCCTCCCCCGCCGGTTCCGCATGGGCTACTGCCACTAGGTGCCCGCGTTGCCGTCGATACTGCAGAACGAACCCAAATATTGTTCATGGATCAAAGCGATTTTCCACCCTTGCTAATCTCATGCCGAAATCGCAGTGTAGGTGGGGCGACGCATAGCGCGCGGAAGGCGGCCGAGGCGGCATCAACCTGGTCATCGTGCGCGCCGTTGGGGAAGGCACACAGCTCGTCAATGAACGCCTTGTTCCATGCCCCCTCAACCAGCTTAACAAAGCCGTGCTCGCATTGGGCCGCAAACGGATCGGCGCGACGGGTCTTTGAGCCCTCTTCACGATCCGTCACCACCGGATAGCCTTGCAACTCGGAAACGTAATGATGCGCCTCGAATTTGCCAGCCGCACCCGGCGCCTGTGGAATGCAGATGGTGCAGCGGGTACCATCCAAGATCGCCGTTGACTTGATGCGGCGCTGCACCTCGCCCGGCGACAGACGAGCCCGGATCACATCCATGATGTAGAAGATGCGCAACGTCGGCTCCTGGCCCATCAATAAACCGACCGTCCAATCGGGATCGAGACCAGGACCCGCTTCGGTGCCGGCCAGGTCCCATGCTCGCACCAAGCGCAAGCCTTGCGGCGCACCCTTGACCGGATTGGCGAACCACGAGCGTTTGAACAGGCCGCCTTCGCGTGCGGTGGGGCGTTGCTGCAATTGGCCTGCAGCCACGTGTGAAGACATTGTTGCGTCTTTGGCCATGCGCTGCAGCGCATCGCTTGAAAACCGCCCCGGCCATAGCGGTTCGCCGTCCTTTCGCGGGATCGGTCCAGATTTTTCCCGTCGCCTTACGTCTCACCGTGGTGCGTATGGGAAACGGATGGTTTAACTCGCACACCGCCGGCAAGCACAAATGGGTCCAGCCGAGTTCGGTGGCAAGGATATGGCCTGATAGATCGCGCTCATGCACCCGTTGCATGATGACAATGAAAACACCGTGATCCTGGTCGTTGAGGCGAGACGGCATGGCTTCGTCCCAGAACCGCAACGTATTTTCGCGTGCCACCTCGCTGGAGCCACCGATCTCTCTGACGTTATGGGGATCATCAAAAACGATGATGTCGCCTCCTTCGCCGGTAATCACGCCGCGCTCGGAAGTGGCGATGCGATGACCGCCGCACAGATTGTCGAATCTGGTTTTCTGGTTCTGATCCGAGCGCAATTCGAAACGATGCCCCCATAGCCGCTGATACCAGGTCGAAGTAATCACCTGCCGGCATTTGACCCCGTCGCGAGTTGCGAGCGTTCTGTCGTAGGACAGGTACATGAATTTGACCCGGGGCCGCGCCACGTATTGCGCCGGATTTGGAAATGATAGCTCGGATCATTTTCTGGGTTGGGGTTTTGCGCCCAGACCCACGCCGGGAAGAAAACATTGGCACCCAGCGACTTCATGTGTCGCGGTGGAATATTGATGAGCAGCCGATTGACCTCCCGATCAGCGACGGCCTCAAGGTGCTCACAGATAGCGTCGATGTGCCAGTTGTTCTGAAATTCCATCGGTTCAACCCAGCGCCAAGAGGCAGCAATGAAATCCGTCAGGGAACTCTCATAGCGGAGCGCATCTATTTGCTCGCGCACTGAGAGTGGCCGTCCCTGCCAATTGGGCGGAACCACTCGTCGCTAACCCGCGGCTCATGTCCTGCAGCTCACGCGCTTGGAGTGACGTCCTTGCCCCGGCCTTTGTTGAGGATTTGCTTAAAGCGATCGAAGTCGCTGCTGCTGAGCGCCGTGAAATCGCCCCCAAGATCGATCACCGTACTGAGGTGAGATAATTCGATCTGTTCATCATCTGAAAGCAAAGATCGATCGATCGTTTCTAGCAGCGCGTTGACGCTGTTATTGACAGGCGTGGCACCGTCTTCGCGCTGCACGGTGTCCCGATCTTGATCACCAACAAGTCCGCTCTAAATCGCCAGGTTGAGGACCATGCCGCCCGACCGATGGTCCCCCGCGATACCCTGCTCGGTATGGGTCTGAACCAAAGCCTCGAACTGGGTCACATTGCTGATCCTGTCACCCCTTTGGATGGAGACCGACCGATTGAATACACGCTCAACAATGGTGGAATAATTCGAGCGGCCTTTGGGACGCCCTTTCGGGTTGCCGGACTGGCCTGGCTTAAACCGGGTATGGACCGGCGGCCGGCCGTAACCGACGGCATAGGCGTGCGTAGCCGATGGGCCGGAATTTCCAGCCGGCTCAGCATGTCCCGGCTCTGTCGGCTCACCGCGTTGAGCAGGCAGCTCGGAATTCGCGTCTTTGGCGGAAATTTTTGTCATTTCAGTCCTTATCGTCATAAAGCTCCAACCCAAGCACTGGCTTGCATTCGACGACGGCATAGTATAAATAACCGCAATCCGCAAGAATTATCTGCGGGTGATGCGGTTATTTATTCGGATCAGGCCACCATGATAGTCAACCCGACGACCACGACGGACCCTTTGGGACTCATGCTGCGGCGGATTGATCGGCGTCTTCGGCTGCTGCAACTCTCCGACCGAGCCGCAAGCATCAGGGCGGGACTATCATCGGATCAGATCCGATCGATGCGCCGGCAGCATCTCAGCGGCACTCAACGCGGGGCTTCGAGCCGCACCATCGCCGCTTTGGCTGGCGCGCTGCGCACCACCCCAGAATGGCTCATGTCGGGAATTGGCCCCGAAGAACGACCGGCCTCGGACATGGCAGCGCCAGCGGATCTAGAGCGCCAGACCTGTCCTCTGCCAGGTCCTGTCACGGTCAGGGCTGGGCTGCCCCTGGCCGGGGTTGTCGCCGCTGGCCGGTGGCTGGAACCAGGAGTGAGCGCCATCGAGTCCAGGCAAGCCCTGGTGCCCGCCGATCCGCGCTATCTCGTGGAGTGTCAAAGCGCATACGAAGTGCACGGCACCTCAATCGATCGGGTGGCGCACAACGGCGATTTTCTCATCGTGCTTGGTCGCGGTGGCGCACGCATGACTCCGCGGCCCGGCGATCTCGCCATCGTGACCCGCGTCAAAGGCGATCTGCGCGAGGTGACGGCGCGGCGGGTGCAGCTGAACGGCGCGGAGATGGAACTGCACTACGATTTGACGGATCCGCGTTACGGAGAGACGTCGATCCGACTTGGCGCCGGCATCGACAACGACCCCTACGTCGTCATCGACGGGATCGTGGTCGCGGTTTATCGACCGTTGACCTGAGTTTCATGCCATCTTCGGGATTGGTGAGCACCTAAGCGCGACACCTTCGGTTGGAGAGGAATCCATGTGCAGGCGCCAATCCGCGTTCAGGCCTACGGTTGGCGGGGAAGCAAGGTCTCCGCGACGCACGGCGGTTCCTTGATGATTGGCGCGCTGACTGTTCCTTTGGCGCCGAAGGCACGCGTCGAAGTCACGCGCCCGTTCGTGGGCCGTAAGCATCCCACAAAATCCTAGAAGTCAAGGCAACGCGACGAGCGACGTTCTATTCCGGTGGCCGGAATACCGCGTTCACCGCGTCGGAGTGGGCGAAATCTCACACCGGCCTGACCCCACTATTGTGGTCGTTACGCTATCCCGTGTTATCGAGCTTGCGTAAGTCAGGGTGCCATCCTGCCGGTCGAACTCATAGAAAATGCCATCGCGATTCGCGCTGATCCAAGACTTGTCAAGACGGGTGACAGTCAGAGGCCTATTATCTGAAAACGTCAGCGTTTTTGCCGCTTCGTCAATCAAGAAGCCAAGGTCTTCTTCTTTTATCGAAGATGTCTCTCCACTCGGCGTGCTTATCATCACCACTTTTCTAGTCGGGCAATTCAGGTAACTGCGGGCTAGCGCTTGCTGTGCCAGAGCGCTAAGCGCAATCATCAGCACGACGGTCACCCATTTCATCAGCTTTACCAAAACAACTTAGCGCTCCGATGATTGTTCAGCATACAGGTGTGCGCGCCGGCGGCTTCAAAAATTAGGGCCTCCCAAAACCGAAAGCTGCCGCGGGCACGGCGCATGTCGCCTCTCAGAATTGAAGGACTGATGGGAAAAATGTTAGCCCGCATAACGCGATACAGGCAAAGCGTCATTCTGTGACCTTCAACACAGCCGGCCCTCGGGTCGATATTTATGGTTAATGGGTTCCCTGTAGAGGAGGTTTCCATGCTGATAGTCACGAGCGATGCTGGGAAGCCGATTGTTCAGAGGAATCCCAAGCCAAAGAAAAATGCCGCGCTGTCCTTTGAGCGTTTTCGGGAAGCTCGCACCAAAAGCCAGTTTCTGACTTTTCCATTTGCGTTCTGAAGCAAAAGTTGAATATCAGAACGGCGCAGTTGGACCAAGGAAATGCGCTATGCCGAGGAATCGATCCGCCGTCGCAGCGGCATCAACAGGCCCCGCCATCACGGTCGGCGAAATCGTCCTCGCGGTATACCCGTCGTTGACGTGAGTTTCCCCGGCGTCTTCAGCGCGTTTCCGTCTTTTCTGCCAGCCACGTCTTGATCAGGGACTGATAGGACACATCCCGCTTGTTGGCGGCAACCTTGATACGTTCAAGAAGCGTCACCGGCAGACGCAGTGAAATCGAAGTCGTCGACGGCTTGAGGTTTAGCAAGCGCGCGCGCTCAGATTGGCTCCAGTCGACACAGTCACCAGCGCAAGGCGACGCTCGCGTCGACGACAATTATCATTCGTCGAACTCGTCGTCACGGCCTCGCCGTACGGCCGCTCGCACATTGATATCGCGGGGCAGCGGCGTCTTCGCACGGAGGTTGCTGAATAAAGCGACCTTCTCTCCGGCGGTGAGAGGCGCTGCATTGGTGAGAACGTCACACAGTTCTTGCTCGAGCGAGTGACCCTTTAGTTCGGCTTTGGTCTTTAAACTCTCGATCACACGGTCGTCGAGATTGCGAATTAGGACCCGTCCCATAGAAAAACTTCTTTGCTATCGAAAACGACAGCATACATAATCTGCGCATTCGCGTGGCGAGAAGGCGTTGAGTAGAGTGCAGCCGGCCTATCCGTGGATCAAATCCGCTCAATCCTACAGCTTGGCACGCTGGTGAGGCTGACACTTACGGCCTAAAATCCGGCGGTAGCTGGGGCGCTTCACGCAACAGCGTAATGGTCACGCGGCGATTGGGCGCCATGTGCGGGTCTTCCGGGAACAGCGGGTCGGTATTGGCTCTGCCCGCCACCTTGGCGAAGCGCTCAGAGGGAAAGCCCTCCTCCTCGAGGATCTGGCGCACCGCATTGGCTCGGTCGACCGAAAAAGCCCACGGCCCATACTTCGGCCGCGGCGACGCTTCCGCGCCGGCGGTATGCCCAGTGATGGCAATGCGGTACGGAACGGCTTTCAGCGGCCCGGCGATCGCCTGAATGAGTTGCCGGGTGCGCTCATATGGCTGCTTGGCGCCGTCCGGGAACATCGCGCGGCCATCCTGATCGACGATCTCGATGTTGAGGCCTTCCTTGCTGTCCTCGAGCATGATGTGTTTGGAGGCCTCGGTGAGTTCCGGCATCTCTCCCAGCGCCCGGCGCAGCGAGGCCGCTGCCAAGGCGAAGGCGCGATTGTCTTTGAAGCCGGACCCCTTCTGGTCCGGCGTTGGCGTAACGGACGACTCCTCGGGAGGGATGATGGCAACGTTCTTGATTTTCTTTCGGCTCGGCAACCCGTCGCTCTCGACAATGCCCGAATAGCGCGCACTCTGCTGGACGCCGAATGCCTCTCGCATCGACCCAGCCACGGCTTCCATCTGCTTCGCGTCTTGATTGGAGAAGGCGACCAGCATGACGAAGAAGCTCACCAGGAGGCCCATGAGATCGGCGAAGGTGACGAACCAGCCGTGACCGCCACCGCCGTGGGCTTCCTTCCGCCGAGCCATCGTCGTTCCTCCCTCCGCGATCCATGAGGACGCAAACGGCGGAACGTATGTCGCGTATGCTTAAAGGACCGTTATGGTCGGGCTGGCTGTCTTAACGTTTCCATCAGGAAGCGACGACAGCGACGGCCGCCGACAGCTCGTCCTTTGCGGCTGCTCGCTCCGGTCACACCCTTAGGCGGCCGCCTGTCGAACCAACAGATTCTTGGCGGGTGGTAGACGTTGAACTCCTTCACATTGAGCGCGAACCCAGTTCCAGAGCTCCTCGATTTCCTGCGCGGCACGACCCTCACGGGCATACTCGGTGACGCCGAGGCCGGCCGCGATCGCATCCTGGAAATCCATGCGCGCCGACAGCATCGGCTCGGCCAGAACGCCAAGACGCGTCAAATCTCCCGCTGCCGCACTTGCCCGCGAACTACGATAGGTCGGCGGGCACTGGTTCAGGACGAACGCGGCTTTGCGCTTGGCCAGAAAGACGGCGCGAAACGTCGCGGCGGTGGCCTCCACATCCAAGCGCGTTGGGCGCGCCGGCAGCAGGCAAAGGTCGGCAACGTCCGTCACCAGCCGGATGGAGGCGGCGTCGGCCCCCGCGGTATCGAACAACGCGAGGCTGAAATCCTGCGCCAGATACCCCCTGGAGAATAGCGTCGAGCCGTGAAAGGCGATCGCGCTCCAGCGGTTCGATCAGCACTTTCTTTGCGACGCTGGCGGCGCGGCGCTCGCCCCAATGGACCAGCGACGCCTGGGGATCAAGATCGAAGGCGATCACTCTCTCGCCGGCGTCTGCGGCCGCCACGGCGAGCGATGCCGTCAGCGTGGTTTTTCCGGTCCCGCCCTTTTGCGTCAGGAAAGCAATGGTGCGCATCAAACCACTCCGTGCTCTAGTCCTGACCCGCGAACATCGCGGCCGGACCTGGCCATCAGGGGAGGACACTGCGGTGTCACACCCTCGACTCGGTGACCGTTCGGTATCTCGATATCAAGCGCGAGCATCGAAACGGATTTGCCGCGATCCACCTTGATCTGCACTTTGTCTGGTTCGAAGGCGATATGGCGGCTAATCACCGCGAGGATCTCTCGGTGCAGGATGACGAGCAGATCGGGCTGGCTGCACGCGACACGTTCGTGCGCGAGCAGGACTTGGAGGCGTTCCCGCGCGATCGGCGCGGAACCGTGGCGAACCCATCGGAGGAGATTCATGCGGCTTTGCGTCCAAAGAGTTTGTTGAAAAGGCCGAAGCTTTCGCTCGGAACGTCCATGGGAACATCGTCGCCCCTTAGTCGGCGCGTGGCATCGAAGTAGCCGCGGGCCGCTGTGCTCAGCGGGTTGTTCAGGGTCACCGGCGATCCGACATTCGAAGCGCGCATCACTTCTTCGCTTTCGGGAATGATGCCGAGCAACGGGATCGCTAGGATTTCAAGCACGTCATCGATCGAAAGCATCCCGCCGCGCGCGGCGCGCGCCAAATGATAGCGCGTGATGAGGAGGTGCTTCTCGACGCACTCGCCCCGTTCTGCCTTGAGTGTCTTGGCATCGAGCAGTCCGATAATGCGGTCGGAATCACGCACCGATGACACTTCCGGATTGGTGACGATGATCGCCGCATCGGCATGGCGCATCGCCAGTGTCGCGCCCCGTTCGATCCCGGCCGGACTATCGCAGATCACCCAATCGAATATCGTGCGCAACTCGGCAATCACGGCCGCGACCCCCTCCTCTGTGAGCGCATCCTTGTCCCGGGTCTGCGATGCCGGAAGCAGGAAGAGAGTCTCGAGCCGTTTGTCGCGAATGAGCGCTTGCGGCAATTTCGCCACACCGTTGATGACGTTGATCAGATCAAACACGACACGCCGCTCAGCGCCAAGCACCAGATCGAGATTCCGCAGCCCGACATCGAAATCAATCACCACGACTTTTTCGCCTTGTTGGGCGAGAGCAGCACCGATCGCAGCCGTCGACGTCGTCTTGCCGACGCCGCCCTTGCCTGATGTGACGACCAGGACGCGGGCCGATTTCTCATTGGACATATTCAAGACCTTCCTGTTTTCGTTCGTCGCCGAAATATTCAGTGTGAGAGCCTGTACTGGTCCGTGGCGCAGTCGCCCCCCGCATTCCCGATGAGGCGCGCGATTGCCGTCAGATCTGTTCGCACTGCCGAAACATCGGGCGCGACAGCACGACCGTCCTTTCGAACGGACTGAGGGGTAGCGTCGAGATCTGCGCACGGACGTCGAACGCCGCGCGGGAACGTGTCCCATCGCCGAAAGAGGCTCAACATAGGCGCCTCTCCAATTTTTGGTGATTCCTATGCTTAATAAAGTGCTTCGAAACAGTTAACGGATGGTTAATAAAGCCCAAGAATATGGCTTTTGGGGCTGTCGGCTCAGTCGACGCAACATAGCCACTAAATCTCTCTGCTCGTAATGGTCACGCGGCGATTGGGCGCCATGCGCAGGTCTTCCGGGAACAGCGGGTCGGTATTGGCTCTGCCCGCCACCTTGGCGAAGCGCTCCGAGGGGAAGCCCTCTTCCTCGAGGATCTGGCGCACCGCATTGGCCCGGTCGACCGAAAAGTCCACGGCCCATACTTCGGCCGCGGCGACGCTTCCGCGCCGGCGGTGTGCCCAGTGATGGCAATACGGTACGGAACGGCCTTCAGCGGCCCGGCGATCGCCTGAATGAGTTTCCGGGTCCGCTCATACGGCTGCCTTGGCGCCGTCCGGGAACATCGCGCGGCCATCCTGATCGACGATCTCGATATTAGGCCTTCCTTGCTGTCCTCGAGCATGATTTGTTTGGAGGCCTCGGTGAGTTCCGGCATCTCTCCCAGCGCCCGACGCAGCGAGGCCGCAGCTAAGGCGAAGGCGCGATTGTCCTTGAAGCCGGTCCCCTTCTGGTCCGGCGTCGGCGTAACGGATAAACTCCTCGGGAGGGATGATGGCAACGTTCTTGATTTTCTTTCGGCTCGGCAACCCGTCACTTTCGACAATGCCCGAATAGCGCGCACTCTGCTGGACGCCGAATGCCTCTCGCATCGACCCAGCCACGGCTTCCATCTGCTTCGCGTCTTGATTGGAGAAGGCGACCAGCATGACGAAGAAGCTAACCAAGAGCCCCATGAGATCGGCGAAGGTGACGAACCAGCCGTGACCGCCACCGTGGGCTTCCTTCCGCCGAGCCATCGTCGTTCCTCGCTCCGCGATCCATGAGGACACAAACGGCAGAACGTATGTCGCGTATGCTTAAAGGACCGTTATGGTCGGGCTGGCGGTCGTAACGTTTCCATCAGGAAGCGACGACAGCGACGGCCGCCGACAGCTCGTCCTTTGCGGCTGCTCGCTCTGGTCACACCCTTAGGCGGCCGCCTGTCGAACCAACAGATTCTTCGCGGGTGGCAGACGTTGAACTCCTTCACATTGGGCGCGAACCCAGTTCCAGAGCTCTTCGATTTCCTGCGCGGCACGACCCTCACGGCGCATACTCGGTGACGCCGAGGCCGGCCGCGATCGCATCCTGAAAATCCATGCGCGCCGACAGCATCGGCTCGGCCAGAACGCCGAGGCGCGTCAAATCTCCCGCTGCCGCACTCGCCCGCGAACTACGATAGGTCGGCGGGCACTGGTTCAGAACGAACGCGGCTTTGCGCTTGGCCAGAAAGACGGCGCGAAACGTCGCGGCGGTGGCTTCCACATCCAAGCGCGTTGGGCGCGCCGGCAGCAGGAAAGGTCGGCAACGTCCGTCACCAGCCGGATGGAGGCAGCGTCGGCCCCCGCGGTATCGAACAACGCGAGGCTGAATCCCGCGCCAGACACCCCCTGGAGAATAGCGTCGAGCCGTGATAGGCGATCGCGCTCCAGCGGTTCGATCAGCACTTTCTTTGCGACGCTGGCGGCGCGGCGCTCGCCCCAATGGACCAACGACGCCTGGGGATCAAGGTCGAAGGCGATCACTCTCTCGCCGGCGTCTGCGGCCGCCACAGCGAGCGATGCCGTGAGCGTGGTTTTTCCGGTCCCGCCCTTTTGCGTCAGGAAAGCAATGGTGCGCATCAAACCACTCCGTGCTCTAGTCCTGACCCGCGAACATCGCGGCCGGACCTGGCCATCAGGGGAGGACACTGCGGTGTCACACCCTCAACTCGGTGACCGTTCGGTATCTCGATATCAAGCGCGAGCATCGAAACGGATTTGCCGCGATCCACCTTGATCTGCACTTTGTCCGGTTCGAAGGCGATATGGCGGCTAATCACCGCGAGGATCTCTCGGTGCAGGATGACGAGCAGATCGGGCTGGCTGCACGCGACGCGTTCGTGCGCGAGCAGGACTTGGAGGCGTTCCCGCGCGATCGGCGCGGAACCGTGGTGAACCCATCGGAGGAGATTCATGCGGCTTTGCGTCCAAAGAGTTTGTTGAAAAGGCCGAAGCTTTCGCTCGGAACGTCCATGGGAACATCGTCGCCCCTGAGTCGGCGCGTGGCATCGAAGTAGCCGCGGGCAGCTGTGCTCAGCGGGTTGTTCAGGGTCACTGGCGACCCGACATTCGAAGCGCGCATCACTTCTTCGCTTTCGGGAATGATGCCGAGCAACGGGATCGCTAGGATTTCAAGCACGTCATCGATCGAAAGCATCCCGCCGCGCGCGGCGCGCGCCAAATGATAGCGCGTGATGAGGAGGTGCTTCTCGACGCACTCGCCCCGTTCTGCCTTGAGTGTCTTGGCATCGAGCAGTCCGATGATGCGGTCGGAATCACGCACTGATGACACTTCCGGATTGGTAACGATGATCGCCGCATCGGCATGGCGCATCGCCAGTGTCGCGCCGCGTTCGATCCCGGCCGGACTATCGCAGATCACCCAATCGAATATCGTGCGCAACTCGGCAATCACGGCCGCGACCCCCTCCTCTGTGAGCGCATCCTTGTCCCGGGTCTGCGATGCCGGAAGCAGGAAGAGAGTCTCGAGCCGTTTGTCGCGAATGAGCGCTTGCGGCAATTTCGCCACACCGTTGATGACGTTGATCAGATCAAACACGACACGCCGCTCAGCGCCAAGCACCAGATCGAGATTCCGCAGCCCGACATCGAAATCAATCACCACGACTTTTTCGCCTTGTTGGGCGAGAGCAGCACCGATCGCAGCCGTCGACGTCGTCTTGCCGACGCCGCCCTTGCCTGATGTGACGACCAGGACGCGGGCCGATTTCTCATTGGACATATTCAAGACCTTCCTGTTTTCGTTCGTCGCCGAAATATTCAGTGTGAGAGCCTGTACTGGTCCGTGGCGCAGTCGCCCCCCGCATTCCCGATGAGGCGCGCGATTGCCGTCAGATCTGTTCGCACTGCCGAAACATCGGGCGCGACAGCATGACCGTCCTTTCGAACGGACTGAGGGGTAGCGTCGAGATCTGCGCACGGACGTCGAACGCCGCGCGGGAACGTGTCCCATCGCCGAAAGAGGCTCAACATAGGCGCCTCTCCAATTTTTGGTGATTCCTATGCTTAATAAAGTGCTTCGAAACAGTTAACGGATGGTTAATAAAGCCCAAGAATATGGCTTTTGGGGCTGTCGGCTCAACCAGTCGACGCAACATAGCCACTAAATTTCTCTGCTCGGGTCTCGAATGCTGATCAACGTCGCGACGCGTAAGTTTGCCCGATCGGTTCGTTTGCCCGAGGGAGACGTTCCGGCGCCGGCGGGGGCAGGTCTATCGAAATCGGCGGTCTCCCGCCGCTTCGTGGCGCTATCGGCGGCACGCATGAAGGAGTGGATGGCGTGCGATCTCTCCGGCCTCGATTTGCTGGTGATCCAGATCGACGGCATTCACATGGACGACGATTTGATCCTGGTCGCGGCGATCGGTGTCGACGCGAAGGGCGACAGCATCCGCTCGGCCTCGCCGAGGGTGCGACGGAGAACGCCGCGACTGCGCAGGCGCTCATCGACAATCTCGTTGAGCGCGGGCTCACCCGGCGGTACCGCGGCTCTTCATCATCGACGGTGCCAAGGCACTGTCCAAGGCGATCCGCCGAACCTTCGGCGCTGCCGCGGCGATCCAGCGCTGTCAGGTCCACAAGGCCCGCAACATCATGGAACGATTGCCCAAATCACTGCACGCCTCGTCTCCAAGGTTTGACGTGGCCGCTCGTTTAGTTGCCGCGCCAGGTTGTTCCGATGGGTTTGCGAGTACACCGACAAGTCGATGCCCCTTGGAAAGTACTGTCTCAGCAGGCCATTGGTATTTTCGTTGGAACCGCGCTGCCATGGACTTTCGTTGTCGCGGCCGTTGGCGCCGCAATTCCGTGGTCCTTGGACCTTAAGCGATCTCGCAGCCCATGCGAGCGGCGACCTCCCGCAATTCGCGTGCTCTTGATTGGCCGTGGTCTGATCGACGGTCAAAACTCAGAGACAGGGCACCACATTAAAAGGGCTGAGCTGTGCTGAACAGTTCTTGCGGCGATGTGAATACTCCGACCCACGACATTAAACTGGGCAAATCGCGCTGTGCGCCGAGCGACGACCTGAGCCGATTTTGAATTGAAAAAAGTCCACCGCCTGACGACTTCATATGCTGTCAATAACGTCCATCATGGCGAGCATGGTCAGCTCAGCCACACGCTCCCGCAGCTGGGCATTTTCTTCTTGGAGCGCAAGGACCTCTGCTTCCGTGATGTCGCGCCTCAGTGATGGAGGATCGGTGTTGTGCTTCTTCTGCTGGCGTGGCGGGCGATGTGCTGGTCCCATTAGCCGATCTCCCTTCTTTGCATAACACTCTGTCTCAGCCCCTCTTTGCCGAGCGAAGCCAACTGATCCGAGTCGTTTGGTGAAATCCGGGCAAATTCTAGTCAAAAAGTCGGGCGTTGGAAGCGACACCGTATCTGATGGCTCACGCATCGCCGATCGAGCCTCTCGGTCAATATTGCCACCGTCCGCGTACCCTTATCGGCGAGCCGCAGATACTTTGTGAATAGGCTCCCAAGTCTGCCCCACGCCGATTAACCGCCGATCACTCGTCGGTCGGAAAAATGGCAAATCCCGATTGTTCCCAGTCCCAAAATGTGGAAACCACCCAACTGTGGATTTGGCTGGTCGACTGATGGCACGAAGTGCCGTCTGGCGAAGCGTGCAGCATCCCGGACATCAAGATATCTCTCGTCAGTGAAAATACTGCTTCGCTACTTCCGCGATCTCGCGAGAATATCCGACCTGCAAATAGGGACGGACAACATGGTCGAACTGACCACGCGTCATTGGTCTCCGTTGCTTGAGGTCGGAAAGGATTTCACGCACGAGAAGCTCATCGCAATCCGATTTATGTTCTAGGCGCATCGCCATCCTCCATTCACAGAGGCTTAGCCTGCTCGATCTCCTTGCGGAGGAAGCCTCACTTTATGCTTCATGCCAAGAGTATTCCATTTTAGTGATTTCCAAATTGTCGTTGCCTGCAAAAAGTTTTTTTCTGATTTTTCAAAAGACTTGCTTCAAATGTACAACTTATGGCCTTGCGGTTCCGGCCCATTCCTGTCGGCCGAAAATCTCAAACCGACACCGAGGAAAGAAATTTTGCCGTTGCCGAAAAATCGACATGCCATTCCCTACAACGCGGCCCCAACAGGTTTTTGCAATCTAGTGGCGTCACGTCCGAGCCATATTGTCCTTATAAGATTGCAGGAGTGGGTGAAGGGCGCTTAGGGAGCGCGTATCGTGTCGGTGAAGGATTACCGCGAGTATGCGGATGAGTGCATGGATTGGGCCAAGACTGCAAAGTCGGACAGGGAACGGGCAATCTTCGTGCAAATGGCGCAGACCTGGTTACAGGCCGCCGCGCTGATGGAGGGGAAGGAACCTCCCCCCTGGACCTCTTACATTGGACGACGAACTGAAGTCGCCACCGGGCGGCAGGACCGCGCGTTCTGAAATGAGGCGGCGACAGTAGCGTTGCTGATATTTCCGAACCCTCGAAGTTTCGGGGCGTCCGCCGTCGCATGTTTTTTTTGAACGTCCGGTAAGGGTTCGCCCATCCGTTTTGGGATAAATGCTTCATCTGTCTTTAGGCCTCCCATGAACGGGCCACGAACAGCTGCGGAACAGGGCGGAAACTGACTGCGGAGAACGGCGCATCCCTCAGATTTCGAACAGGTCACGAACGCCAAGAGAAGGTGCGCGACAGGCTGAATGTCAGGGGCCGACAAAATCTCCAGGCTGGAGATTGAGCGCCATCAGTAAGGCCGGCGCTGACTTGGCCCAAGTCCTCGATCTCATCCTGGATTGCTGATGGTTCCTTGATCAGCTCGCCCGCTCTGGCGGGTGCCTTCACGCTGCGTGGCGTCAGTATGCCGTGACGGTTCACGCCGGATCAGGGAGGAATGGGTCGGTCACATTGCAACGCTTGGCGGCCGATGGCTCGACGAATGTGACCAACCCGACGGCTTTCAGCGCGGACGGTTACGCGACGGTCAATCTGCCGAGCGCCAGCTACAAATTTGCGGTATCGCCGCGGAGCAAAGGGCCGGCCCGGGGAATATCAATACGGACTCGGCAGCCGGTCGGGTCGCTTACGCGAGCTCGATCTTCTGAGCACGCGATTTACGCGGCACAAATTGACAAAAAAGCCCCGGCCTTTCGACTAGGGCTTTGAGTGATTCCGCCTCGAGAGCACTTTGGCGGAGGGTTTGGCGCTGGGATACCAAACCTGTAACGTCGAGACGACCAATTTGATGTGCCGGTCGTATCGCAGGCAGAATGCGGAACTCGAATTTAGGTTACTGTTAGGCGCGGTTCGCTGCCGTCGTAGACATTTGAACGCGTAACTCCCATCGGTTTCGGACGCCGAGTTTTTGATAGATGTGATGCACGTGAAGTTTCACCGTGGCTGGGGCTACTCCAAGCTGACGTGCAATAGCTTTGTTTGACAAGCCGCTGCAAAGAAGTTGCATCACTTGCTTTTCACGCTCGCTTAGGCTGGCGCGATCTTTCCCGTCATCATTATTTTTTGCGGGCCGGTCCATAGAAATATTGTGTCGAAAATTGCGGAACCATCAAAATTAATCTTCATATCAACCTTACTGCCGCGATGTGAACATACGATGATTTTTCCCCAATCCCGCCTTACCCACAATCGACGTGCTTGACGGCGAACCCCGACTGGGCGCTCCATGTGCGGAGCGCGCGCGGATCGCCTGGTACGCAACCCGCCGCCACTTGCCACAAACACCCAGGGCAGGCGCGTCAGGGCAGGCGCGTCAATCGCCATGATCGATCAGGTGCGCGATTTGGAGACGCGGCTAGAGGAAGCCAAAAAAACCTGCTGTTTGTTCCGTCGGACCAAATTGAAAAGGCAAAAGCGGAGATAAACGATATCAGAGACAAAATTGTCATCCTCAAATCCATTTTCGGAGATGCAAATAGCTGATTTGCGTCGCGTGTCCTAAACGCAGAAAACCCTGGCCGAGTGTGCACGCGGCCAGGGCCTACGCAGGTTCAACAACGATCGGGCAACAGGGGCCCGACGAGCAGCAGGATACGTCGCAGACTTTTATTGAACCGTTACCTGTGCCGTCGGGCAGAAACCAAGGAAGCCGCAGCCAAAGACTAGGGCCTCAAAGAGAAGCCCCGTCCCGCGCCTGCGGGGGCGAGGCTTCACTGACGGGATGTGGGGACACGCCGGGAGCAGCCCGGCGGCTATCCCGTCCGATGACTGGAATGTCACAGACCAAGACCGGGTTCCCCGAGCGGAGAAAGGGGACGTTAATCTTATTTCGATCGTCGAGGAACCATTCCGGCTTTGCAGACTTTGGCTACGTCAAAAGACCTAAATGCAATGGGTGGGTGTGATGGAGATGAGGGAGCGATATCGGGATAAGGCATTAGAATGCACGTCGGCGGCGGATCAAACGCGCGATCCCGGGGAGCGGCTCAAGCTTCTTTCCGTCGCCGGGTTATTCATGACCCTCGCGGAGCATGTCGCCAGCCGGCTAGAGCGCGGCACACAGCATCGTTCGCTCGAGCAGCCTGTCAGTTCCCAAAATGATAGCTAGCCCGGTCAGAACCGTGTGAATGGCGCAAAGCACCAATCCCGAACATCAGAAGCGGCTTGTGCCCGGCGACGTGCATCGGCCGTTCAAGCAGCCTCGGCATTGTTGTGTGCGTATTCGTGCCACTTTGATGGACTTCTGCGGTCGGGGTTCCTGCCGGCATAGGAAAATTGGAATGAAGCCCAGCCGCGGCGGAACTGATGTGTGTGGCCGGCGGGTTACACCGTGCATCAATCCGCGATCTGACGGAATTAATGGTATTGCCCCAAAAAAGAACCCCAAGCAGTCTACGCGCCTTGGGGTTCCTGAGTTGTTGCCTCAACTTGGGCTTCTGGCTGGGCGGCGGGGGATGTCGGGGGATGGGGCCGCCGCCTGGCCGGCCCAACAACACCATCTTAATTAGGGCGGTTGGCATATTCAATGTAGATCAACGCAGTTTGGGGCGCGGCCCTTGGCCATGTACCATCTACCGTCGGTGCAATTTGACACCGCCTGGCGCATCGCTCGGACCCCGGCAAGTTCAGGCCGACGCCTCGCCGCCGCAATAAGTCAACTTTGCGAAAATTGATCGTCATGCGCCGGGCCTCGTCGCCCCTAAGCTGATTAGTGACCGAGCGTCGATAGCGACCATCGTCGAAGTAGAAATTGCCGAGCGGCCTGCCTGCGCTGGCGGTTTGCGCGCGCGTCACCGCCGCTGGGAGTGAGCAATCGTTCGCCTCAACTGTGTCGGTCCTGCCGTCTTTTGGACAGCGAGAACGCCGAATTTTGCCACGAGTGCGGGTTGCACTCCAAAAATGTGTGAGTGCTGAGGAGGCGGTTCTATGAGTGAACGAGCGCAAGAATTTCTGATTCAATGGTTCTCGGCGCATATTAAGGCTCTGCCCGCCGTTCAAAGGCTGGCTGAGTCCGTGAGGCTTGCAACAAAATGTCGAGAAGATGCGACCCATGCCGGTATTCCCCTGCAAGAAATAAGAGCGGTGGCAGGAGGCGATCTGATTAGAAAGCTACTTGAAGCCATGGATATAGCAGCACGCGCAAACGATGACGCTGTGAAGTCGCCCGAGCTTGTTTGAGCACCCCTGGGGACCGAACAAGCGGGCGCAATCTCTTTTAACAGCCTAGAGATGCTGCCGCTTCACACTTGTGCGCTGAGACGGCTGCTCATATCGGCGCGCTGTGTAATCCGGACGCAAAGTGGCCAGTAATTCCGATGCAATCCGGCCACCGATATCGAGGAAGTCGCCCACCCTGCTGAACGAGGCCCTAAAGCTCTCGCTATTGGCGGTCAGGCGGCCGGTCCCTGATCGCTTTGGGCATGCGTGGGCCCAACCTGAACGGATGCAACAATCAGACAAGAAACAGCCATGTTCGTGTACGAAAGTGCGTAACTTTCTTGTCAGCGTAGTCAGAGTATCGTTATGGCCGTAATAGTCGATCTGCGGTCGAGGCGCACTTTAGAGAGCGGCGACTTTGCCGACAAACACGCCATCACCCAAGTTGAGAAGTGGATGGCGATAATCCGCGAGATCGGCCAAGAGCGGGTCAGTTCCGGCCTCTTAACCAACTCCGAGATCGACGAGAGAACGACGGCGATGCTTGCAATGCTGGACAAATTTATTGAGGACGGACCAAATTATTGAGGGCGCGTCAACGTAACCTCGAAGCCAAATAGACGGCAGACGAAAGCCGTGTGGGCCGCCTGGTTGGCGGCCTTATTCATTTACACGCGCCCTCAGCGTCGCAAAAAGCCCTGGCTAACCAATCTTCGGCACTGGCTTGAGCGATTCGACGTCGCCTACCGGACCACTACGAAGCGCGTGCCGTAAAAAATAGGTCCCACATCTGATGGACCTTCCTGGCGGCACTCGCAAACGGGACGCCTTCGGGGGCTACGATAATAACCGGCACCAGCCCATAGGCACTGGCATGACCATATCCTCCTCGACTGATGCCGTATCCGAAAACCCCGAATTTATTGAGTTGTCCCTCGCCAGCTTCCGCCATGCTGCCGCTTGATATGGTCAGCTTCAAATGCTTCCCGGCATTTGCAACGTCGCTGATCAAACCAAAATATTCGCAGCGCGCCTCAAGCTCTCGCTGTAGGTGAGAGCGCGGTATCGATTGCGCGCAAGCAACCCAATCGCACAGATGAAACAATGACGTTGCGGCGTGAAACGCCAGTCTGAGATCGGTCGGGGCTTGCATGAAGGCTTCGTAGTCTGGCTCCATGATCTGGTTGCGAAACTCGCTTGGGGTTCTGATGCTCACCTGCACATCATCGTCCATTGCGTTTTCCCCGGCTCTTCGTCCCGGATACGCGAGACGACTTTGCTCGATCTAATGGACGCGGCGTCAATTAGTTCCGCAGCAACAGCTTGGCGAAACTCCTGCGATGAGCCGCGCCTCGTCGCGGGTGAGTCTGTTAGCCGGCGTCGGGAAGTAGGCCTGGGATTTTTCAGCCAGCTCGATCAGGCGCTCGCTCTCGGCGGTGGCTATCGATCCAAATTGTGTTTCGAGACACGGTGGGGTAATTGTCGAAGCGAGCTTGGTGTTGGCCGCTCCAATTTGACTTAAATCAATGATAACCTCCTGCCATTAGCACCTGTTTGCTTGTTAACGCGCGTCAGGGACGATTCAATATGCCAAAAGGTACAGTGAAGTGGTTCAATCCGACCAAGGGTTATGGATTTATCCAGCCGCAAGGCGGCGGCAAGGACGTCTTCGTTCACATCTCGGCCGTCGAACGCGCCGGTCTGTCGACGCTTAACGAGGGCCAAGCCGTTGAATATGAACTCGTTGAAAATCGCGGCAAGTCATCGGCGGAAAATCTCAAAATCACGAGATAAGCCGTGTCTGCCGACGAACTTCTCAGTCTGGGTCCGAGCCGCCGCAAGCCTAATGTCCGGCCCAAGAACGAGCGAGACTTTCCGTACGTCGTCGAGCTGCCGCTGCCACCCAATGGCTTCGATGAACGCGTTCGCCGTGCAATGGAGACATTTCATCGGACGCGCGATATCCGTCCGTGTTTTGGCTCGTCAAGGAAGCGAAATGACGAATTGTATTGCCGCTGGTGCTTTTCTGATCCGGTGATTGCCGATGCCTTCCGCGAGCGTTTCGGGGGCGTGCTTGTCACGAACAAGCCGCAGGCGGGATGAGTTGCTGCCCCACATTTCCGATCGTGGCGGAATGATCAAAGTCTTCGGACCCGCCTATACTCTCTGGCGTCTCTAGCGCTGGGGGAATTGAAGCTTACCGGGCCAGGAAACGCGGCGAGGGCGACGAATCCACGCCGTCCACGATTCTCATTGCGGCATTTTCTTGGCAATATTTATGGGGTTATTGTCGGTCTCATGTGGCTTTCCGGTAACATCTTTTCTCCTCGCCATCGGCTATAAGTTGGCTAACCACAGACCCACCGGGGAACTCGCAATGAAGCGTACATCATTATTTGCATTTGCCAGCGCACTCGCGCTTGCTGCCGGGACACAGGCTTTTGCTGCAGACCTTCCAGTAGCACCACCGCGCGCACCCGTGGCTTATGTTGCGGCCCCGCCGCCGTTTACCTGGACCGCATTCTATATCGGCGGCAATCTCGGAGCTGGCTGGAACCACGGCGACATTTCGGATAACTTCGGCAACACGTGGGGCCTCAATAACAGCACAACGTTTGTGGGCGGCGGACAGGTTGGTGGTAACTATCAATTCAACTCCGTGGTCGTCGGCATCGAAGCCGATTTCGACTGGTTCGCCAACAACAACAATTCGAGCGGTGGCGTGACGGTTGGCGGCACAACCCTTCAAGGCAGCAGCAATGGCCGGTGGCTGACGACCGTGACCGGTCGCCTGGGTTGGGCGATTGACCGCGTTCTGCTTTACGCAAAGGGCGGCGGAGCGTGGGTTGGCGCCAATAATTTGACTATTCTCGACGTGTCGACGGGCAACTCGGTCGCCTTTGGTAATAGCAACACCAATACCGGCTGGACCGCCGGCGCGGGCGTCGAGTGGGCATTCGCCGACAATTGGTCCGTGAAGGCGGAGTATGACTACGTGGGACTGAGCAACGACAGCTTTACTGTTCCCTCCGGCTTCCGTCTTGCTGGAGACTCCTTATCCACCAGCAATCGCAACATCTCGTTGCTGACCGTAGGCATCAATTATCTGTTCCACTAGATGACCCTTCCGCAGTGGACGCCCAGGCTGATGCTGCGCTAGCCGCGACCGACAAGAGGGCCGCTCAGTCCCTCTTGCGGACTCTCAAGCCGTTACTCAATTTACGGGCGTCAATCCCGCTCCCCTTCGTGACCACGTTTTTATTCGTGGCACTAGACGAAGGTAAAGGGGTCAACGAATATGCCCGCGCGGCGGGTATTCACCGCGCGGCCATGTCTCGTTATCTGAGAGACATCGGTGACCGGGCACGGAATGGTGGACCAGGTCTGGGCCTCGTCGCCGTTGTTCAGGACGATCCGGGCGTCAAGAAGACTCGCGTCGTTTTAACGGCCAAAGGGCGTCAGCTCGCGAAGGAAGTCTTTGAGCAAACGCGGCGAGCTATGAGGATCACTTATAGCGCGTAAAGGCAGCATGAGCTCCTGCGCTACCCGACGAAACTCACCGCCCTCAGACGACGCGCCGTATGCCTGATGCGCGCGCGCCGACGGAGCCGCATCATAAATGCGCCACGTTCGAACCTGACCGTAAAAATGTCGGGGGGACCCCAGTGGCCTAGGAGTATCGCGTCGTTATGGCTACTGCCGATGAGGGCGGCCCTGGGCCTGGGGCCGCCCTGCACCCCAGGATTTCGAGGCAAGAGCGAAGATAGGCCTTACCTCTGCTTAGAACGTGACTGCAAGTTATACCAAGGGTGTTAGAGAGCAACCGATGCCCAGGGTCGGGTTGCTATTGATTGGATGCGGCCTGGCTCTGCGATAAACGCGTTCCAAGCACGCAGCAAGCATCGACGATGACGTCGTAGCTTTGGAAGACGCGATTGCTGAGCTGGTTCTGCCGCAGGTATTGCCGGACGTTCTCGACCGGATTGAGTTCGGGGGAATAGGGCGGCAGTTTGAGCAGGGTGATGTTGTCTGGCACGTTTGAGTTTGCCGCCGATCTGATGCCGGCCAGCGCCGTCGAGCCAGAGCAATGCGTGAGCACCGGGCGTAACATGGCGGCTGATCTCGGCGAGATGCAGGTTCATGCCCTCGCCGTCGGCGGTCGGCAAAACGAGAGCAGCGCCGGTGTCGCGCGCCGGACAGACGGCGCCGAACAGATAGGCCCAATCGTAGCGCTGGTCGCGCGGTGCACGCGGCCTTCTACCGCGCGCGGCCCAGACACGTGTCAAAGTGCCCTGCTGGCCGACACGGCTTCATCCTGCCACCAGAGTTCGATCGGCTTGCCGCGGGCGCGCGGCGGGATCGCGGCTCGGCAAAGTTTTTTTATGCGCCTGTTGGGCGGCGGCGTCCTGCTCGGGACATCGTGGCCGCACCGATATGCGCCGGAAGCCCAACCGGCGCAGCAAATCGCCGATCGTTCGTTCGGCCAACCTCACACCATAGCGTTGCTCGATGACGCGCGCCAAATCGATCCGGCGCCAGCGCACTACCCCATGTTCGGCCAAATCCGGTCAGTTGCGGACCAACTCCGCTACCTCTCTGCTGCTGCTCCAAAGAGAGCTTCGGTTTCGCTCCGGGAGCGGTTCGATTATGCAGTCCATCCAGACCTTCGGCGTTAAAGCGGTGCACCCAATCACACAGAACTTGTCGATCCATGCCGCAGGATATTGCCGCCTCGCTTCGCGACTTGCCTTCCAGCACTAGCGCCAAGGCCAGAAACCGTCGTGTCGCATCGGCATCGCCCGAAAGCTTCGCCGCTTGCCGAAGCTCCGCAGCCGTGTAGTCGTCCCGTGTGATTGCAACCGCCGCTTAAAATGCGCCCGTGATCGATCGCCCGCGGGCGACCACGAAGCCTCTCACTTCAGTCGTCGGACCGACCACTCCCCCGCTTGCTGTCGCGGCGATCCCGCGTTCGGGAGGTTTCGCGACATTCGGGTTGTCTCTCAGCCAGCTCAACGCTTGCGCCGCCGCGTCTGCTTGATCGTCGGTCGGCGCATTGGGAAAGCCAACAAGCTCGTCCACGAACTCTCCCCGCCAGGCCCCGTATTCGAAGAGGCTGACCCGACCCGCGCGAAAGATTCCAGCGACCGCTTTGAACCTCGCAAGCTTTGACTCGCGCGGAACGATTTCAACGACGTTCCAGCGCCGTTCGTTCGCGGAGATCAGAGATCAACGCAGGGCCATTGCCGGCTTGCTCGATGAGGATAGCGCCCGGACGATACTTTGCCGCCAACCTCGAGGTACGTTCGCGCAATTCACCGTACGCGCAGCGCCCTCGCCACTGGTCCAGCATGAAATAGTCGTCGCCGCGACGGCACCACGCCTGCAGCACATTAAACGACGCATCTGCGCCTGAACCGCCGAGGCTTGGATCGACGCTGAGGCACGACCGCCGCATCCGGTCGTACAGTGAACGTCGCTAAAATGCTCACGCTTCAGCCGTTGGAAGCTCGTGCCCAATGAGGTCTGCTGATATAGGAGGTCGAAAGGCGGGTCGCCTGTGTATTTCTTCAGCCTCTCGATTGCCTTGGCGGTGTATGCGTCCGGACGGAGTAGTTCGCCCTTTCGTCGCACCCAAATTCTCGTAGCCGAGATCGTATCGGGTTGTGCGGCGGGCGATCAACGGCAAAACGGTGCGTGTCCAACCCTTTTTAAACACGTGTGCACTAAGATCGTCGTCATGCAATCTGTGCATGATGAGAAGCATCATACCCCGTCTTTTGATTGTTGAACCGGTTAACGACAACATTCTTCAAAAATAGAATTCACTTGCTCAATTTTCGCGATGTTGGAGGCGTCGCCAATATCACCGGATCGTCGATGATAATAAGTCCCCGCCGCGGCCGGTAAAATTACCCATGATCGTTGTCGCGAAGAATTCGCCGCCGGCGGTCGTTGCGAAATCGCTTTTTTTATCCTTACTTCGCGACAGCCGCGCATCAGGAAAGGCTTTCCGAAACCAATCGTGTCCGCGTGAGATCGTGAGCCTTCCGCGCGATCTCCTCGGCTAACTGCTCGCTGCCGGCTAGCAACAGTATCCGCATCGAAGGATTTCGACCGAGCAACCACGCGGGGAAACACACCGACGCAATGAAGGTTTTAGATGCCGCGG
Source organism: uncultured Alphaproteobacteria bacterium (assembly GCA_963759705.1). Lineage (GTDB taxonomy): Bacteria > Pseudomonadota > Alphaproteobacteria > Rhizobiales > Xanthobacteraceae > BOG-931. The sequence continues at coordinate 356,728 of CAVXAK010000012.1, read as the reverse complement.
CGGCATATTGACGGCATGGCGTCACCGGCGCAAGCGCAGTTAATCGGGCGCACAACAAACTAATGATACGGCTGCGCACGCGAGCCGATGACCCTCGAGTGCGCTGAAGCTTTTCTCCACAAAGGCCTGGAAATCGCTCCGGATAGAGCGGTTGAGATCAGTTTTCACCTCGAACTTCTCCTCTTCACCAGGCCGCAGACACCGGGACGTTCGCTCTCGCGCGCTTTCGCTCGCGCTTCTCGGATGCCTCCACGATGGTGCGATCTGACGGGTCGATCGCATCGTCCGCGGGCGCCTCAACTCCGAAAGCGCGGCTGCATAGCGATAAGATGGTGTTCGCCGCACGCAAGTCGCCGGCGACCGCTTTCGCTACGACAGCGCTGACGATGGCGCCGAGTTTCGTTGTTTGCCGCCCGCCGACCGTCACGGGTTCAGCGAGCGCGTCGTTTAATTCGCATTGCAGACTAGGGCGATTTTTCGGGCGACCCTTTGGATTCCCGGAAACGCCTGCTTTGAACCGAGAATGAAGCGGCGGCTCTTTGTACCCGACCATTGAAAAAATCTCTCACACGCGGACGCACAAGAGGGGCGGGCGCTCAAAAAATTCGATCCTGAAAAGCGACCAATAAGACGGCATACAGGGTCCGGGTCGGAGAAAAAGCGTCGATTGCCGATGCCGAACAAAAAACTAAAAAAAACCCGCTTCCACCAGAAAGCGCAGCATAGTGCGGCGGCGTTCAAGCTTTCAATGTCGAAATAAATTAAATTTTTGTCAGTCCATTAAATAGACACCTTCATTAAAGAAACAAAATATATGCGGCCCCGAGAGCTTAAGTCTCAATGTTACTTAGTGTCTCAATGTTGTTAGTGTCTATTTTCTGGGGAGCTTGGCCAGTTCATTTTTTCGCTGTTAATTTCCCTGTTAGCAGGGAATTTCGAGTTGGGATTGGTGGCAACATGGCAGGCCCCTTTTTGAACCCGACGGACTCATGGCAACTACAATCCCAGGTCGGGAAATTTAGCATGACTGCAATCTGTTAGATTGCAAAAAAATCAAATTATTGTGATCGGATCAATAAGCTGCCGAAAGCAGATCGCGCACGTCGCTTGCTGATACAGGTCGGGGCGAGGTGATCGACGCGGCCGCAATTTCATTGGCGACGAAATCCGCCTTGGCGGCGTCGAAACTGACGTCACGCAGCCGTTGCGGGATCGGAAATCCCTTTAACATGGCCGCGATGGCCCCCGCGGCATCGCCGCTGCCGAGCGATTCCTCCAGCCGAGACCTCGCCTCCGGTGCCGCTTCGAGATTGAAACGAATCACGTGGGGAAGAATGATCGCGTGCGTTTCAGCGTGCGGCAGGCCGAGGCCGCCGAGCACATGCGCGAGCTTGTGATGCAGCGCAGTACCGGCGCTCAGCACCGCTCCGGCAAGCCAAGCCGCGATCAGGCATTGCGCCCGCGCTTGCCGGTTCGAGCCATCGGTAACGACGGCCGGCAGATTTCTGGAAAATCGCCGCATTGCTTCGGTTGCCAGCGCCATCGTGACCGGCGTGCGGCTGTCCACCCAGAGGCCCTCGACGCAATGGGCGATGGCATTCATGCCGCTCGCGGCGCTAACAGTCGCCGGCAAGCCGAGCGTCAAATCCGGATCGTAGACGATCGTGCGCGGCAGAGCCTTGGCATCACGGCCGGTAATCTTTCGCTCGCCGTCGGTCATGCCGAAAATCGGCGTCGCCTCGGACCCGGAATAGGTCGTCGGCACAGCCAAGATCGGCAGCCCGGTTTCGCGCGCAATCGCCTTGGCGAGCCCGATCGCCGCACCGCCGCCAACAGCGATCAGACCGTCGGCGGTCTTTGCTCGCGCCACCGCAAGACCGGCTAGCGCGACCGCCTTCGGTACATGCACGACCGCCTGTGCATGCAGTCCAACCGCTCGCGGGCCGAGGATCTCGACCACCTTTTCGCCAAGCCGCGCACCGCTTCCCGACGTTGCCACCACGAGTGCGCCCAAAAGACCGAGCCGCTCCGCCTCCTCGCCCACGCGCGACAGCGCTCCCGAGGCGAAAACAACGCGCTGCGGCGGAACGTCATGGGTGAAGGCGATCATCGCACGTCGTTCCGGGACGCGGTCATAGAGCCCCGGGCCGGGATTCAAATCCGCCGGGAAAGCGGCCGTAAATCATAAATCAAGTGCCAGGGCCGGTTGGGACATCGGCAACTACGCCGAGGTTTTGTCCTCGCGCCAAATGCCGAGCGCCTCTTGCGCGGGGCGGTCGGAGATCGAGAACAACACCGATTCCTTCGCCGCGTTGTGGTGGTAGCGCTTCCACGGCGGCACGACGAACACGTCGTTCGGACCCCATTCCAACACCTCGCCCTCGACGGTCGTGGTGCCCTGCCCCTCTGTGCAGACGAAGATGGTGCCGTCGGTCGCGCGATAGGGCTCTCCCTTGAAACCCTTCGGCAGCATTGCCAGCCACGCCCCCATGGTCGGCAGCACTGAGCCGCCGGTCACCGGATTGGCATAGCGCACGCGCGCGCCGTGACGCTTGTCGACGTCACCGGCCCGCTTCATGCGCTCCACGATCGGCCGGGTGCGGGCATAGGTGTAGTTGATCACTGGGCTGCGATTCATGGCCGGAGTACCGTCGGGCAGCACGCCGGAGCCGTAGAACGACAGCGAATCGCCATCCTCGCGCTTGGTGTCCTGCATGGCATCGTCGAAACTCTCGGCAAACGAGGTCTCGTAGAAATTGACTGCCGGGAAATCGAGGACATCGAGCCACAGCATCGGCTTCTTCGACGGGTTGCCGTGATCGTGCGGTGCCCAATTCGCGGTGATGACGAAGTCGCCAGGCGCCATGAAAGCCTTTTCGCCTTCAACCGCCGTGTAGGCCCCCTCACCGTCCAACACGAAGCGGATAGCCGACGAAACGTGACGGTGCGCCGGCGCCACTTCGCCCGGCAGAATCATCTGGATGCCGGCAAAGAGCGTATTGGTCGCCTTCGATTCACCGTGGAAAGCGGGATTTTCGAGGATCAGGACACGGCGCTTGGCCTCTTCGGCGGTGATCAGCCCGCCGGACTCCATCACCAGTGACTTGACATCATCGTAGTGCCAGACGTGAGGCTTACAGCGCGTGACCGGCTCCTTGGTGACGACCGAATTCATCACCTTCCACAATGGCGCCATGTCCTTCTTGGCTATCCGCTCGTAGAAGGCTTCGCGCACCGCCTCGATATTGTGCTTGGGGTCAGGTTTGCCGTTGGTGGTGGGCTTCTTTGCGGTCGCGACCGCCATGGCGTCCTCCATAAAGCTCGGAATCCGGATGCTTGAATCGAATATAGTCAATGCCGCCGCTGGCGGAAATAGCACATAAACGAAGGGACCGGCGGGGCTGCTATGCGGGCGAGGGGCCGGGGGCCGGTTCACGTATTCACGTTGCCGCCGTCGACGGCGATGGTCTGCCCGGTGATGAAGTCGCTGTCGGCACTGGCGAGAAAGACCAGCGCACCCAGCAAATCCTGGGGTTGCTCGTCGCGTCGCAGGGCGCGAGAGGCAACGGCACGATCGCGTGCGGTGTGCACATGGCCCGGATTTTCGGCGACAATCGTGTCGCTCATGGTAAAGCCAGGCGCGAGCGTGTTGACGCGGATGCCGTGCTCGCCAAGCTCGCGGGACAGCACGCGCGACATGGCGACAATGCCGCCTTTGGACGTCACGTAATGCAGCATCCACGGAATGCCGCGAAACACGCTGCTGGAGCCGATATTGATGATCTTGCCGTAGCCTTGGGCGATCATGTGCGGCGCAACGTGCTTCACCATCAGGAACGGCCCGCGCAGATTGACCGCCATGACGCGGTCCCACAGCGCGGCATCGATATCGAGGCACTTCGTCTCCTGAAGCGGCGCAAACAAAGCAGCATTGTTGACGAGGATGTCAATCTTGCCGAAACGCTCCATGGTTTTGGCGACAAGCGCCTTCACCGAGCCTTCGTCACTGACGTCGGCGATCTCGCTCGCCACCGAATTGGCGCCGTGGTCGCGCGCAATCGTCTGGGCGATCTCAGTGCCGTCGGAGATATCGGCGATCATCAGGCGCGCGCCTTCGGCAGCGAGCGCTTGCGCGTAATGCCGGCCGATGCCCTTGGCTCCGCCCGTCAGGAGCGCCACGCGGCCGTCGAGGCGCGCCACGCCTGCCGCCATGACTACTTCTCTCCATTCAGCCGGCGAATGAATTTCTCGAAGCCGGCGAGTTGCTGTTTGACGATGTCACGCGTCGGCTGATCGGTGAGTTCGAGAGTTTTTTCATCGAACTTTTTGGCGGCGAAAGTCACGAGGACTTCGGGCTTGCCGTAGAGAAATGCATCGATCGAGGTCATGCACTGGCGCATGTGGTATTGCATGCGCGACCCGCCGAGAACGCCTCCTGCGCAGGACTGCAGCGCCACCGGCTTTTCCTTGAACGGCACGTCTTTCATCCGCGATACCCAGTCGATCGCATTTTTCAGGCCGCCGGGGATACTCCAATTGTACTCCGGCGACACGATGATTGCCCCATCGGCGCCGCGAATAGCATCGGCCCAGGCCACGGCCTCGGCCGGAAAGCCGCTCGCGTCCTGAATATCATGATTGTAAATCGGCATCTTGTCCCACGCCGGCGCCGACTTGAGTGACATTCCGTCCGGTGCAAGAGACGGTAATGCGCGGGCAAGCGCCGCGTTGTAAGACCCCTTGCGTAGGCTGCCGCAAATGACGACGACATTGATTTGGTTGTCTGCCACGAGTGATTCCTCTCTGAGAATGCCGATTTAAAAAGTATCAGGAATTCGGGGCTTCATGCCCTTCTTGGTACCAAGCCTTTGAGTATCAGGCCGTAGCCGCCGTGCGCGAGCAATGAATTTGGCGAAAGCGGCGAGTTGCTGTTTGATGAATTCCTTGGTGGCTGATCGGTGATCTGACCGGTCTTGTCGTCGATGCGCTGGGCGCAATTGCCAATAAAAATTTCCGGCTTGTTCAGGGTTAGCGCATCGAGGAACACAAAGGTACGGCGCAAGTCGTATTGTACGCGGGCACCGCCGACCGGTCCGGGCGACGCCGATTGCAGCGCGACCGGCTTGCCGGCGAACGGCTGGTTCGGCAGCCGTGACACCCAGTCGATAGCGTTCTTTAGAGGCGCCCGGGAATACCGAAATTGTATTCCGGTGTCACGATGATCACGCCATGAGCAGCGCGAAGAGCATCAGCCAGCGTGTTGACCGCAGCGGGGAACCCGGTCGAGTTCTGGATGTCGGCGTTGTAAAGCGGAAATTCGGAAAAGGGCGGTGCTTCTTTGACGTGCATGTCAGCCGGAGCGAGACCCGGAAGCGCGCTCATGACCATGCGATTGTAGGAGCCTTTGCGGAGGCTGCCGCAAACGCTGACGACGTTGAGTGTTTCAGCCATTTTCTCTCAATGTCCTCGAAATTGCCCGGTGAGCACAATCCAAAAAACTGGCGATCGCCACAATTTGCCGCAACAGCGCGGCCGCGTCACCCCCACATGGGGGATCGGCCCGGCGACGCAGCGTCGTGGTCGCCCGCCGGGCCAAGGAGGCAGTCCGGTCCGGATTGCCCGAGCCCTCAATTGGTGTTGAGGATCGAAATATCCTTTGCCGACCGTGCACCCGGCAACGTCTCGACGAACGCGTAAATGTCGGCGATGTCCTTGTCCGACAGCACGGCATCGGAAAAGGCCGGCATGTCGTTCGCCGGGTTACGTAACTGACCCTTGAAGCCATCGAACGGCAACGCCGTGTGGGCGAGGATCGGCGCCGGGCCATTATAGGCACCGCCCTGCCCCGATCGGCCGTGGCAGGTGAAGCAGCCGTCCGCCAAGTATAGCTGCTTGCCGTGCCCCGCGTCGCCCGGGGGCGGCGCGTCCTGGGCTGACGCGGCACCCGCTGAGAGGCCGGCCGCAGCAATTGCCGCGACCGCAATTCGCTTGAAGCGGTTCATGATGATGCTCCTCAACGCGGATCGGTCACGACGTCGACCACGGCGGTTTCGCCGCTCTTCACCACCGCGACGGCGCGCGCCAATTGCCGGCGCAAGATCCTTCGGATCGGTGATCGGACCCTCGCCGTGGACTCCCATGCCGCGCGCGACGGTGGCGTAGTCGATATTCGGATCCTTGATCGTCGTGCCGATATCCATTTTGTCGACGCCGCGCCCGTGCCGCGCAGCCATAGCCACGAGGTACATGTATTCCTGATGGTAGGCGCGGTTGTTGTGCACAATGTAGAGCATCGGGATTTTGTGATGCGCAGCAGTCCACAATGCGCCAGGATTGAACATGAAGTCACCGTCACCGCCGAACGCCACCGTGAACCGGCCGTGCTTCTTGTTGGCGAGTGCAGCGCCCAGCGACGCCGGCAGATTATAACCGACACCGGCCCCACCGGAGCCGCCGTTCCACTGATAGGGCTTCTTGATGTCCCACATCCGATGCATCCAGGACAGTCGGATCGCAGTGCCGACCACCGACCAGTCCTCGTCCTTGATCTGGTTGTAGACCTCCGCACACATCCGCGCGGTCGTAATCGGGCTCGAATCCCAGCCGATCGTCGCGTCGGTCTTTGACTGCTCGACCATTGCCAGATGCGCGGCAGCGAGTTTTTTGCCGCGCGCGTCGAACGCAGCTTTGCGGCCTTCGTCGACAAGCCGCTTCACGGCCTCGGTCAGCGACGGCAGCGACGCCTCGCCGTCTCCCGCGATGTCGAGATCGACTTCCTGGAAGCGGCCGAAATCCTGATAGTTGGATTTCAGATAGAGATCGCGCACGCCCAGTGTGATGATCTTGGTTCCCGGCTTATAGGCTGGCCGCGACCGCCGCTCGATGCGATCGCTGAAGTGCGTGAGAGTGCCCCACAGGTCGTTCATCTCGATGGCGAGAATGACGTCAGCTTGGCCGATGATGCCGCGACGGAAGCTCTGATTGAGCGGATGCCGCGACGGGAAGTTCATCCGGCCGGCATTGTCTATGACCCCACATTGCAACGTTTCGGCAAGCTCGACGAGATTTGCCATGCCCGCCGGCGTGCGCGCCACCCGATCGCACACGATGACCGGATTTTGCGCGCCGACTAGCATCTTCGCGGCTTCGGCGATCGCACCGGAATCGCCAACGGGTGGAACGACGGGTCCGAGCTTTGGGATGTGCAGGGCGTCGCGATCCGGAATCGGATTCTCCTGCAGTTCGGCGTCAAGCGCGATAAAGACCGGCCCCATCGGCGGGGTTGTGGCGATCTTGTAGGCGCGAACCGTCAACTCGGCGAAATGCTGCAGCGACGCGGGTTGATCGTCCCACTTGGTGAATTCGCGGACGATCTGACCGATGTCGACGCCCGCGTGCAGCCACTCCGCGCCGGGCGCCCGCTTGTCCGCCTCCATGATGTTGCCGCCGAACACCATCACCGGCACGCGATCGCACCAGGCGTTGTACATCGCCATGGTGGCGTGTTGCGTGCCGACCACGCCATGGCAAGCCATCGCGATCGGCTTGCCTTCGATTTTGGCGTAACCCTGCGCCAAGTGGACGGCGATGTCCTCGTGCACACAGGTAATGATTTCGGGCTTGGTATTGCCGCCGTGATTGATGACGGCCTCGTGCAAGCCGCGATAGCTCGATGCGCAGTTGATCGCCAAGTAGTCGATATCGAGTGACTTGAGCACATCCGTCATGAAGTCGCCGCCGCTCGATGTCTGATTCACCGGGTCTTTCGTCGGCGGCATGGTCTCGGCCGCGATTTGGCGCGGACCGGGCACGGCGGCCTTCAATTTTTCCTGCGGCGCAAGCGGAAACGCATTGGCGGCGACCGGCGGAGTCACCACGGTGGCGGCAGCGGCACCGACCAGTCCGGCACTTTTGAGAAAATTGCGGCGGCTCGAATCAGGCGCATTACGGCGCTTCGGCATGGTGTCCTCCCAAGATCGCGTGAAAGCCGGATGGCAAATCGGCGAATTATTATATTTGCGTGGATAGTCGCGCCGGTGGTGGGGAGCGTCAAGCTGACTCCCGCAAGGGGCAGCTATGCGGCCCCGATCGCCAATTGATGCAATCCCGTCAGAGAACGCTTCAGGGCAGCGGCAAACCCGAGATCGCTCACGTGCTCGACGAATTGAGCAGTGAGGGCGCGACAATGTCCTTCCAGCTTTGCGGCGGAGATTTCAGCTCGCCGTGCCTCGCCATGAAATCGGCAAACGCCTGCACGCCATAAACCGCACTACCGAACTCATCTTTGATGTCTCTCAGAATCACTTCGATTGCCGCGGCATCGAGCGTCTTTGACGGCTCGTGTGTCAGATAGATCTGCGCCGCTCGACGCGGATTGTCACGGATGATGCGGGCAGCATCGTCCATTGCCTTTTCGATCACCTCGGGCATTTTGGGATGCGTATCGATGTAGCGCTTCGTCGCGCCCATAATGAGAAAGGAGGACTTGCCATCGATGACATCGGTCGAGGTCAGCACTTTATGAATGTTGGCATCGCCCAGCGCGAGCTGCGTGAAAGGCGGCGACGAGAACGAGAATGTCACAGCGCCGGTTCCATCGATGAGCGCAGTGACCGAATTCGCGGGCGTCGACGCAACGACTTGGCTGCGCAACCGGTCGAAGCGGCCGAATGTCTTTTCCGATTGCATCTCCAGCAAGTACATTTGCGGCGCGGTCAGCGACGGCATGGCGATGCGATCGGCTGGTTTTAGATCGGCAATTGTTTGCTCGTTCGGCTGACGCGTAAGCAGCGTTAACGGCATCGACGTGATGCCTGACACGGCAAAAATCTGCTGCGGAGTGCCTTTCGCTTTCTCCCACGCTGCAAGCAGCGGCGCTATTCCGAACGGACCCATGTCAATGGCGCCTGAGGCAATCGCGTTCTGCATCGGTCCGGCGCCGAGGAAGCGCTGGTAGCTCGCCTTGACGTCGAGATGCAGCTCCTTGGCATGCTTCTCGACGAGCTTCATATCCTCGCAAATGTAGGTCGGCAGAAATGCAAGGCCAAAACCGATGCCGATTCTGACCGGCTCGGCGGCGAGGACAGGATTAGCAGACACGACCAGCGCGACGAGCGTAACAGAGCGACAGAGCAATCCGCCCAAGCGCCCACGGTCCGCTCGTCGCTTCGGGTGGAGCATGTCCTCAGTCGGCCTACTCGTCCGCGATCGGATTGCGCAAGGTACCAATCCCTTGGATTTCAACTTCGCACGTGTCGCCGTTCTTCATCCAAGCCGGCGGCTTGCGCGCGTGGCCGACGCCTGACGGTGTCCCGGTGAAGATCACGTCGCCGGGCTCGAGCGTCATGCCTTCGGTGATGTAGACCAGCATCTCGACCACCGGAAACATCATGTTGTCGGTGTTGTCCGACTGCATGACCTTGCCATTGAGTCGGCTTTCGATCTTGAGGCCCTTCGCGGCATCGGGAAGCTCATCGGCAGTCACGAGCCAGGGGCCGAAACCGCCGGTGCGATCGAAATTCTTGCCCATGTCCCATTGCGTCGTCTTGCGCTGATACTCGCGCACCGAGCCCTCGTTGCCGCACGAGTAACCCGCGATGCAGGACGTCGCGTTGGCGGCGGTGAGATGCTTGGCGCGCTTGCCAACGACCAGGATCAGCTCGGCCTCGTAGTCGAGCGTCTCCGACACCTTTGGCCGGATGATCGGCTGGCCGTGCGGCACCATCGACGTCAGACCGCGCATGAAGATAGTCGGGAACTTCGGAATGTTATCGCGCTGCGACCCTTCCTTGACGTGCTCAAGATAATTCAGGCCAAGGCAAATAATCTTTCCAGGCTTACCGACGGGCAGCGCATAGACGAGGCCGGCGAGCGGCCTGCGCGCATTGGCCGGCGCGCGCCTGGCGATCTCAGCCAGCGGCTTAGTGTCTCCATTGTGCTTTGCCAGATACTCGCCGAGGTCGGTCGGCACCTTGCTGTCGGCGGCTTGCAGGTCGATAACCTGATCGCCCTCGACCACGCCGAGCCTTGGGCCTCCCTGCCCTTCGAATGCAACAACTTTCATGAGCGGTGTTTCCTGACGTCACGTACGCTTTGCGCGGCCGGGACTATACCGGGGAGGTCCACGGCAATCCACCCGCGCACATCAGGCGGCTGCAACGAAGAAATGGTCCTTAAGACGTTCGCGCGCGGCAAGCGCCTTGTCGAGATCGAAGCCGTTGACGATGGCGAGGCGAAAGCCGCCGGGCGGCATGGCGTGGCGCTCGGGCGCGCGATCCTCGTGGAATGTGATCTGGACGCTGGTGATACCGGGAGTCCGCTTGATCTCCTCGACCAGCGGCTGCGGCGGATGGGAGTATTTGAGGCCGGTCGGCCCGAACAACACGACGCTGTAACCTTCGCTCCGATCTTCGTCGTAGAAATCCCAGTCCTGTTGCTCATAGAGCCCGACAACCGCGTCGACCCAACCGGGACCGTACAGATCCGGCCATTGATCGGCGAAGCGCAGATGCACCTCGATGATCGTGCCGCCGATGGTTTCCAGGTTCAACATTCCGGTGTAACCGGCGAGATGGCGGCACAGCCAGTCCCCGCAACTTGCCTCGATCCCGGCGTCGGGCTCGGCATGCACGATCCAATAATCGAAGGTGCCCTCGCCGGCCGGCTTGCCGGTGACATGCCGCCACCAGCGCGGTTCGCCGTCGACTACGGCGACGTCGGATGAGACGTGGCGGCCCTCCAGCAGCGTCATCCAGAAATGCCCCGGTGCATAATATTGCTGGTAGTCGGCCTCTGAATGCAGCACCCGGCTGCCGACGCCCATACCCTTGAGATTTGTGATCGGCTTCGAGAACACTGGGAAACGCGGTGGCGTGGTGCCGTGCGGACCGGCATCGAGCTTTTGGCTCAGCGCGACGGCGAGCTTATCGTAGACCCAGCGATGGCGCGGGTTCCACAGCCAGCCGTCGCAATCCTCGGTCGGAATGTTGGCGGCGGTTTTGACGTGAGCGAAATATTGCAAACGCCAGGGATCGGCTTCGCAGATCGGCATCGAACGTCAGGCGTCCTCGCTCGTCCCGTCGAAAGACAGCGCATGTACGCTGAACAGACCATCTGTCCAGGCCTTGAGCGGCGACCAGCCGCTGCCGCGGGCAAGCGCCTGGAACGAGTCGACTGTATATTTGTAGCTGTTCTCGGTGTGAATGGTCTCTCCGGCCCGAAACTCAAAAGTCGTGCCGGCCACCCGGACCTTCTGCCGCATGGTGCTCGCCAGATGCATTTCGATGCGGTGGCGTTCGCAATTGTAGAAGGCATGATGCTCGAATGCGTCGAGATTGAAATCGGCGCCGAGTTCGCGATTGATACGAGCAAGCAGATTGAGATTGAACGCCGCTGTCACGCCTTCTGAAATCGTTGTAAGCACGATAAAGAACTTCGGCTTCCTTGACGAGATCGACGCCAATCACGAGCACCGAGCCTGTGCCTAGTATCGCTCCAGCATGACGCAGGAATTTTGCCGCTTCGTGCGGTTCGAAATTGCCGATCGTCGATCCAGGGAAAAAGCCCACGCGCGGCAGCGCGGCAATAAGCGGCGGCAACTCAAATGTTTGCGTGAAATCCGCGACGAGCGGATAAACCAACAGATGCGGGAAGTCGCGGCGGAGTTGCGCAGCGTCCCGCTGCAAAAAATCACCGGAAATATCGACCGGGACATAGGCCTCAACGGTAGCCGCAGCACCGAGAAGAATGCGCGCCTTTCGGCTTGAGCCGCTGCCGAATTCGATCAGCGCGCAACCTTGCGGAAACAAAGAGGCAATCGCTGGCGCATTGCTGGAAAGAATGCCGAGTTCGCACCGGGTCGGATAATATTCGGCCAACCGCGTAATGCGGTCGAACAGCATGGAGCCGGCCGCATCGTAAAAGTATTTCGGCGGCAGGGATTTTGGTTTTGCGGCAAGGCCAGCAATGACGTCGGCGGTAAGCGAGTTGGCCGGCTCGACGGAGCTTGGCGCGCGGCGCGCGATTTGAACGGCTTTCGGCATGGGGGCTTTCAGGATTTGAGATGTTCAGGTTTCGTATTCCGCAAGGCGCAAGCCAGTGAATTGCCAGCGCGCCGACGGATAGAAGAAATTTCGGTAGCTTGAACGCGAGTGGCCGGCCGGCGTCGCCAGCGAAGATCCGCGCAGCACCATCTGGTTGATCATGAATTTGCCGTTGTACTCGCCGAGCGCGCCGAGCGCTGCGCGATAGCCAGGGTATGGCGCATAGGCACTGCGGGTCCATTGCCAAACGATCCCGAAGGCATCGCTCAGCGCGCCGCCATCAGCGGCCACTTCCCACTCTCCCTCTGTCGGCAAATCTTTGCCAGCCCAGCGGGCAAAAGCATCCGCCTCGTAATAGCTCACATGACAAACCGGCTTTGCAGGATCGACCGGGCGCAGACCGCCGAGCGTCATCGAAAACCAGGCACCATCGATTTTGCGCCAATAGCCCGGCGCTTCCCAATGTTGGGCCTCGACAGTGGCCCAGCCGTCAGACAGCCACAGCGTCGGTGTTACATAACCACCGTCGGCCATGAATTCCAGCCATTCACCGTTTGTGACCAGCGACCGCGCGAGCCGCACCGGCCGCAGTACAACCTGATGGGCGGGCTGCTCGTTGTCGAAGCAAAACCCGCCGCCGCCGTGCCCGATCATGTGAATGCCGGAAATAAGAGCGCCCGCTGCGACACCCTGCTTATCGCACTGCGGCCATTGCCAGTCGGGATCGTAAACCGGATGCGTCTCATTGAACGAGAACGCGTGCAGAATATCGGTGAGAAGAAGCTCCTGATGTTGCTGCTCGTGATTGAGTCCGATCTCGATAATGGGGGTGAATTTTTCAAAATCTTCCGTGGATCGGATCAGCGCGTCCACCGCGTCGTCAACGTACGCCCGATATTCGGTGACCTCGGCAACAGTGGGCCGGGTAATGAGACCGCGCTGCGGACGAAACTGCCTTGGACCGGCGGCGATGTAATAGGAATTGAAGAGATAACCGAATCTGTCATCGAACACTTGATAGGCCTGCGCGAACGGGCGCAGCAAAAACTGCTCGAAGAACCAGGTCACGTGCGCTCGATGCCATTTTGTCGGACTCGCATCCGGCATCGACTGCACGACTTGATCTTCAGGGTCGAGGTGCGCAGCACGCCGTTCGGTTTCTTCGCGCACTGCCCGATAGGCCTCGAGCCACGCTTGCCGCGCAGCGGACATCTGTTGCGCAGTCGTAGCAACAAACTCTGCGGCATTCGCCCGAGTCCGACCAGCTACCCGAATACGCGTTGAAACAGCTGAGCGAGACATTCAAAGGTCCGCAAATTAGGGCGGCACTAATAGCAGAATCTCAAAGCTTGGGAAGATAATCAGTCCCCGGAGCCTTGGTTCCATACATGATTTATCACCCGCAGACTACAATGCGAATTCGTGCCCGCTAACGCGGTTGTGATCAGACATTCAAGTTCAGGCGAAACTACAGCAAAGTTGTCGTAAGTACCCTTTCTGACCTATGGTTTTGCCTTATGCAGGGGCGCGCGGCAAGCGCGTGGATGACTCAGAATGCGAAAACCGGGGACGACAAGGCGCCGTGCGTCAAAGCCGATGCTGCCGCGCGAGCGTTGCGATTATTCGGCGATTGTCGACCGGCCGCCGTTGAGACTTCCCGGCGGCGCTCGCCTCGTCTTGTGGACGATCGTCAATCTCGAAGTCTGGGACATCGGCAAGCCAATGGCACGGCAAGTGCTTGCTCCTCCGACCGGACAAACCCAAATTCCCGACGTCCCCAACTGGAGCTGGCACGAATACGGCATGCGAGTCGGCGTGTGGCGGTTCTTCGATTTGTTCAAGCGCTTGATGATCAGGCCGACGCTCGCGATCAACGCTCGCGTTTGCGAGGACTATAGGCGTGTCGCCGAAGAGGCGAAGACCGACGGGTGGGAGTTCATGGGTCATTCCTACGAACAGGGCCCGATCCACAAGGAGCCCAATCAGAAGGCGATGATCGCTCGTTCGCTCGATCTGCTCGAACGATTTTGCGGAAAGCGGCCGGTCGGCTGGCTCGGTCCTGGCTTGACCGAAACTCTGGAAACCCCGGACCTGCTCACGCAAGCAGGCATCAAATATATCGGCGATTGGGTGTACGACGACGAGCCGTCGGTGATTCGCACCGTAAACGGCCCGCTGGTCACGCTGCCTTACACAATGGAGCTCAACGACATTCCGATGATGGCCGTACAGCATCATGAAAGCGATTATCTTGCCAAGCGGACCATCGACCAATTCGACCGCCTTTACGCCGAGGGTGAGAAGCGCGCGAAGATTCTATCGCTCGCCATCCACCCTTATCTCAGCGGTCAGCCGCACCGGATCAAATATCTCGAAGCGATTTACGACTATGTGCGACGATTCGACGGCGTCGTGTACTGGACGGGCGAAGAAATTCTTGATTGGTATTTGAATTCGGCCACCTAAAAGGGGACGGACTATGGGGGAACGCCCGTTCGCGGCAGCGGCCTTGTTGCTCGCGTTCTTGATCGCCAGCGGGACTGCAAATGCCGCAGTGCCGTGCCGCACCTCCGGCAGCTTCGATTCTTGGCTTGCCGCCCTTGAGCGCGAGGCCATGGCGCAGGGTGTCTCGCAGCGGACGATCGCCGCGGCGGCGCCTCATCTGACCTATGACCAGCGCATCGTGAATATCGATCGTGGGCAACGCGTCTTCACCCAGACCTTCCTGGAGTTCTCCGGCCGCATGGCCGCCGCTTACCGCATTCAGCGCGGCTCGGCACTCATCAAGACATACGCGCCGGTGTTCCAGCACATCGAGCAGCAATACGGAGTGCCGGCCCCGGTGATTGTCTCGTTCTGGGCGCTCGAAAGCGACTTTGGCGCCAATATGGGCAAGGAGCACACGTTGAGCGCGCTCGCTTCACTCGCATACGATTGCCGGCGCGCCGATCGTTTTCGTCCGCAGCTACTCGACGCACTGCGCCTGATCGAACGCGGGGATCTGCGGCCCGAAGACATGATCGGCTCGTGGGCCGGCGAACTCGGCCAGACGCAGATGATGCCGTCGGAATATTACAAATACGCCGTCGACTACGACGGCGACGGCAAGCGTAATCTCTTGCGCAGCGCGCCGGACGTTCTTGGCTCGACGGCCAACTATCTGGTGGGTCTCGGCTGGAAGCGCGGCGAACCTTGGCTCACCGAGGTGCGCGTTCCGGCGAACCTGCCGTGGGATCAAGCCGACCTCGCCATCCAATTGCCGCGCTCGAAATGGGCCTCGTATGGCGTCGCGCTCGCCGATGGCCGTCCGCTTCCGGCCGACAGTCTCCCCGCTTCGCTGCTGCTGCCGATGGGCCGGTTCGGGCCGGCGTTCCTCGCTTATCCAAATTTTCAGGTCTATCTGCAGTGGAACAACTCGCTGGTCTACTCCACGACCGCGGCCTATCTGGCGACGCGCATCGCCGGCGCGCCGACATTGCGTCGCGGCAATCCGCCGCCGGCGCTGGCCTTCAACGAGGTCAAGGAAATGCAGAACCTTCTGGTGCGCGCCGGCCATGACGTCGGCACCGTCGACGGATTTCTCGGCCTCAAAACGCGGCAAGCGGTCAAAGCGATGCAGATGAAATACGGCTTACCGGCCGACTCCTATCCCACGGCGGAATTATTGGCGCGTATGCGCGGTGGGCGATAACAAAAGTCCTCGGAGCGAAAGCCAATGCGCAGTCTCCTCAGTGTCGTGCTTTTCCTTCTTTCGGCGGTTGCGCCGGTCGCGGCCGCGCAGATCACCATCGCGGTCGTGCCGAGTATTCCGGGCGGCGCGACTTATATCGCGCTCGACAAGGGCTACTTCCACGACGCCGGTCTCGACGTAAACATCGAGCGCATCAACTCACTCGGCAAGGCCGTCGCATTTCTTGCCACCAACCAGGTTCAGGTTGCGCAGGGCGGCATCAATGCCGGCTTCTATAATTCCGTAGCGCAAGGCTTGCCGGTGATCCTCGCGCTCGAAAGCGGCTCCTCGCCGACGTATCACCAGATTCTGGTGCGGAGCGATCTCAAAGACAAAATCCGCAAGCCCGCGGACCTGAAGGGCCATACCGTAGGTTTGAGCTCACCGGGATCGACGTCGATGTACGAGGTCTCGTCCGTGCTCGCGTCTGCTGGGCTGACGCTCAAGGACGTCGACGCTAAGAACCTCGCATTCTCTCAAATGGCTGCGGCCATGACCAACGGCGCTCTCGACGCGGCGATGGAGGTAGCGCCCTTCACCGAGCGGATGATCGAACAGAAGATCGCCGTGCCGTGGATCGACCCCGACGATTATATTCATCCGCTGCCGATGACGAGCGTGGGCTATATCGTCAATACCGATTGGGCGCGCGCCAACAGCGAGACGGCGCACAAGTTGTTCATCGCGCTCGCCCGCGCCGGCCGCGACTATTGCCAAGCCTATCATCATGGGCCGAACCGCGCCGAGATCATCGAAATTTTCCTGAAAAATCGGATTGGTACCGACCGGGACCTGCTCCAACGCATGTCCTGGCAGGCTCGCAATCCGAATGGAGAGTTCAACGTCGCGAGCATCGTCGACATGCAATCGTTCTTTCAGCGCGAAAGCACGATCCAAAAGACGTCGCCGGCGGAAAAACTCGTCGATCAAAGCTATGCCGCCGCGGTCGCCAAGGAGCTCGGACCGTTCGAACTCACCAACCAAGCGAGCACGCTCAAGGGCTGCCGGTAGCGAGGTATCGATGACCAAACAAGTTCGGCGCGTCGTCACCGGTCACAACGCGGCGGGTCGCTCAATCTTCATCATCGATGGCCCTACCCCGCACGTGTTCAGCCGGACCAAGGGCAGCGCCATCGTGCATGAACTTTGGGAGACCGAGCGCACACCGGCCGACAATCACGGCAACGCGGACGTCATTCAACGCGGCCATCGGCTGCCGCCGCCGAAGAACGGCACCGTGTTTCGCGTTATCGAGTATCCGCCTGACCGCGAGCGCCTTGCGGCTATCGCGCGTGAGAACGCGCTGCCCGACGACGGCTCCGGGCGCGCCGCGGCGACCGACCGCCACAATCCGCGCCATGCTGGCTTTCACAAGACCAGCACGATCGATTACGCGATCGTACTGTCGGGCGAAATTTACGCCATGATGGATGAAGGCGAAGTCCTGCTGAAGACCGGCGACGTGCTGGTCCAACGCGGCACCAATCACGCCTGGAGTAATCGCACGTCAGAGCCTGCCGTGGTCGCTTTCGTTCTGGTAGACGCCGAGCCGATCTAACTAACGCCGTGAGCCGTTGAGCTCAGGCACGTCGTAGTCCTCCCACCCCGGCACATCGGCGACGTCGTAGAATTTTTCGCCGAAAGGACGCGTCGCGTCGATGCCGAGCGCCGACGCGGTACGCATCGTGCGGTCGCGCGTCAGATCGACCGACGGATCGGAGGGACCAGCCGGCACGTTGTCCATGATGATGACATCGCGCTGCGGCTGCACGCGGAACGCCAGCGCCCATTCGACGTCGGTCGAGGAATGCACGTCGATATCGGGATCGACGATCACGGTCCATTTCGGCCGGATGTTGCTCGACATCATCGACAGGATGACCTGCCGCGCTTCGCCGGCAAAACGCGGCTCCATGGCGATCACAACGTAGAACGACACGCCCGCGGAGGCGCGCACGGAGACGTGCTTGATGGTCGGGAACTGGCGCTGCAGCATGCGCAGCACCGAGGCCTCGAACGGCACCTGCTTGAGGATATGGTTCTCGGTCACCGGCTTGCCGGTGAGCAGCCCCTGAAAGATCGGCTTTCGGCGGTGCGTGATCGCCGTGATGCGCGCCACCGGCTTCTGCGACGGCCGGGTGTAATAGCCGGTGTATTCGCCGAGCGGCCCTTCCAGCACGGTGGTATCGAGATCGACCTCGAACTCGATCACCACCTCCGAGGTCGCCGGCACTTTCACGTCACAGGTCTTGCACCGCGTCAGCTCAATCGGCGCGCCACGCAAGCCGCCGGCAAGCGCCCAATCGTCCGTCGTGTCGGGCACCTGCACCTGGCACGCATAGGCGATGATCGGGTCGACCCCGATCACCAGCGCCGCCTTCGGCACGATGCCGAGTTTTTTGCACTTGGCGAGGTTCTTGCCAAAACGGTGGAACGGCTGCGCCGAGAACGACACCGTATCCTTACCGAGAATGAGAAAACGGTAATGGCCGACATCGGGCACGCCGGTCTCGGGGTCCTCCGAAACCACGATGCCGGGCGTGATGTAGCGACCGCCATCCTTCGGACTGTATTGCGGCACCGGAAATGCGCGGATATCGATGTCGTCGCCTTCGATGATTTCCTCGTGGCAGGGCGCCGCACCTGAAACGACCGTCGACGGGATCGGATTATCCAGCCCATGCAGGACCTTCTCGAAAATCGTTGTCTCGTCCGCCTCGAAGGCGAGCAGCGCCTTCTCCCTCGTCGAATAGACGCCAGCAACCAACGGATAGTCGGTTCCGTTGTTGTTGAACATGATCGCCGGACCGTTGCGGACGTAGCTCTGCTTCATGGCCTTGCCGACATCGTTCAAGGCGATCGGCCGGTTGATATCGATCAGTTCGCCGTGCTGGCGCAGTACATCGAGGAACTGGCGGAAGTCCTGAAACGGCATTTGCATTTTCTCCGATGGCCACGCGTCAGGCGAAACGCGGAAAGAGAGCGAGCGCATTGGCCCGGTTGACCGCTGCGCGTTCCGTCGCGTCGAGCATACCGCCGCCTTCGAGTGCCGCAATCATGTCGCCGCACATCTCGGTGGGGCAATACGGCCAGTCGCTGCCAAACACGACACGCGCCGGATCGGCGACTTCCCTGAGCGAGCCCAACGTCGAAGGCCCCGCCGAGAGTGCCGTCTCGTACCAGAAATTGCGCAACTGGGCGTAGATGAGTTCGGGCGTCACCTTGCCGGCATAGCGCTGCATGAAGGGAGACGGATATTGCGTGTCCCAGGGCGGCTCCGTCATCTGCCGGTAGATAATGTCGGCAAGCCGCCACGAGGTGTATGGCAGCGTGCCGCCGGCGTGCGCGAGGATGAATTTGATTTTGGGAAAGCGGTCGAGCGCGCCGGTAAACATCAGATTGAGCGCTGACCGCGTCGTATCGAACAGAAATTCGATGAGAAAATTGCCGATACCGGGCGAAATGCCCTTTTTGACGTTGACGGTTGTCGGATGATTGTTGGGGTGAATCAGCACCGCCGTCGCGCGCTCATTGAGCATCTCGAACAGCGGATCGAACATCGGCTGGCCGAGATAGATGCCGTCATAGCTGGCAAGCAGCCCGACGCCGTCGAGCTTCATCACGTCGAGCGCATGACGTGCTTCCGCGCACGCGCCGTCCATATCGGGGATCGGCAAGGTTGCGTAAGCGCCAAGCCGCTTCGGATTCTTTGCCACGTATTCAGCGGCTTCCTCGTTGACGCGGCGCGCCAGCGTGCGTGCCTTGGTGTCGTCGCCGTGATGCGTGCCCGGCACCGACAGGGAATAGACGCCGGCAGCGATGCCATGACTGTCCTGAAAATCGAGCGCCATTTGCGGCGACCAATCAGGTGTGCGGATGATAGCGCCGAGACCCACAATGGCATCGCGGTAAGCCGGCGTCATCGAATGACAATGGACGTCGATACGGCCGGCGTCAGTCGGCATGGTTGTTTCCTCCGTTCCACACCTCTTGGCAGAGGTGCGGAATTTGATTGTTCGAAAGATTCAGAATAGCCCGAAGACTACATTACGTCGCCCATCACCACTTCGTCTTCGTTCGGCGGCCGTTCGTAGAATTCGGCGTTCATGCGGCTCGGCAGGCCTTCGCGTTGAAGCGTTGCCTCAAACTCCTTGCGGATGGCTGGGTCTTCCTGATGGTAAGGGATAGCGCTGCCGCCCTTGCTGAGCTCGATGGCGCCGTAGTCCATGAGTTGCTCGCCCGGCACGCCGGGCTTGCGCGCGCGCTGGTTGTTCGGCCCGTGCCAGGCCGTGATGCGCAAGCCTTCTTTGCCGATGCCGAAATGCTGGTGGTACCAGTCGCCGCTCATCGGTGCTGCAGAGACGAGCCCGACCGGCTCGTAATCCTGGCGCAGAATTTTGTCGGCTTTGCCGTTTTTCCACGGCTGCGTGCCCAGCACTTCGGGCCACGTGTAGGTGTAGCCTTTGCCTTTGACGCAGACGAGCACCGCGGCGGAAGCGTGCTTGTGCGCCTTGGAATAGCGGCCGGTCTCGTGCTGCCCGATCCACAAATAGAACCGGTTCTTCGCCATCGCCGGCTCGACACGGCGGTAACCGGGCGAGCGGCGATTATCGAGCGGCAGGTCGCAATTGACGATGTCAGGAATGAGATTGGTGCGCCGCATGGCAAGCCCGCGGATTGGATCGGGCTCGACATCGTCGTTGGGCTTGAAAAAATCCTCGGCACCGGAGAAGCGCTCGGCGAAGGTATAGGGGCAGTTGAAAATGAAATCGTGGTTGTCGAGGACGTTCATAACGTTCGGCGCCGTTGTGCCGCATAGAAGCAACGCCGGTGAACTCGCCGCATTGATGATGCGGTGATACGCATTGAGCGGAATGGTGAAAAGAGAGCCCTTCTGCCATTCAAAAGCATGGCGTTTCGTTTGGCCGTCTTGCCAGACTTCCGTGGTGCCGCGGCCTTCGACGACGAGCACGACTTTTTCGTAGAGATGCCGCTCGACATTGAGCGCACCGGCGCCCGGCACCTCGACAACGTAAAGTCCCCAAAGCCCCTCGGTGCCGAACAATTGGATGAACGAGCCGCGACCGCCAAGCCTCTTCCAGGGCACCAGCGGAAGGTCCTGCACCTTGCGCACGCCGATGCCGCGGTAACACGGCACGCCCTCCTCCTCCATGAAGCGGTCATAGGGCAACGGCTGGCGCTTGAACTTGCCAAAGCCGGCGTTCTCTCCGGCTTTCGGCTCGTGCCAATGCACCTGATCGGGTGTGTCGTGCATGTTTCCTCCGACGTTCAGTCGCCCTTTTTGCCAACAAGCAGCTTTCTCACATAGTCGAAAATCGCCGGCGGTGCGCTAGCCATCTTGTCGAGGCTTGCCATCAGGGCATCGGCGCTCACCGGACTGATCTCGACGCCGACAGTTCCCGCATCCGCGATATATTGCGGATCGCGATGCGCGGCCATGAATGCCGTCCGCAGCGCCGCGGCACGCTCCGACGGAATGTCCGGCGGCGCCGCAAACGGCCGCGCCATGGTCAAAAGAGGCGTTTCGGTAAATTCAATGAGCGCGCGCGCAGAGTCGCTGAGAGCCAACTCGCGCGCGGTCGGCATATCTGGAAAGTCCGGATGCCGGGTGCGGCGGCCGAACGCCACGAGCAGATGAAAATCGCTGTCCGGTTTGAGCCAATTCGGCCGCGTCGAGCGGATCGCCGAAAGGTCGGTGGTCCGGCCCATCACTTCACCGCGCTCCATGGCGAGAAAGATCGCCGCGGTATCGCGATAGCCGAGCACCTGCTTGATGTGCAGTCCATCGGCATCGCGCAGGATTTTCGGCACGTCGCCACCCGTCGCGCCTTCTGCCGTGCCGCCGAGGAGAAGGTCCGGTCCGCCAGGACGGCGTGCGTCATCGATCGTCTTCACCGGCGCATCCTTGCGCACGATCAGCACGTAG
This sequence comes from uncultured Alphaproteobacteria bacterium, assembly GCA_963759705.1. Taxonomy (GTDB): domain Bacteria; phylum Pseudomonadota; class Alphaproteobacteria; order Rhizobiales; family Xanthobacteraceae; genus BOG-931. Next base: position 335,010 of record CAVXAK010000012.1, on the reverse strand, counting down.
GCGTCATTGGCGAAACTCGATGACGAGCCGAGCCAGGTAAACTTACGGGGATCGAACTGAACAGCGGGATTTTGATCGAGCAAACCAAGCAGCGGCATGTCGCGCGCGAGCAATCCGATCGTCAATCCATCCTTCGGCGCGACGTTATAAAGATAATTGGCGGCACGCAGACTACCGGCGCCCGGCATGTTCTGGACGATGACGTTCGGATTGCCAGGGATGTATTTGCCAAGATGGCGTGCGAGGAGCCGCGCGAACACGTCGTAGCCGCCGCCGGGGCCATAGCCGACGATCAAGGTCAAATCCTTGCCCCGATAAAAATCGGCGACTGTGTCGGCGCGCGCTTCCGTCCGCACCTGCACGCCGGCGGCAAGGAGAACTGCCGCAGCTGTGAGCCATGTCCTAGCGTTTTTCACGATTCCTATCCGGTGCGCCGATTGACTCGCCGGCACACTACAATCCGGCACATCATCATGCACCAGATCATCGTACGCGCGAGGCGGCACGCGCGCCATGGACGAAAGCGAAATCTTGGTGCTAGAGGTTGGCTGGTGGCGGCAGCCGAGGGGCGGCATCCTGTCTCGGGGCACCAATCCAGGTGATTTCCGGCGTTGCCAGATTTAAGCGCTTGACCGCATCTGCTTGGCGGGCGGAAGATTTTGAAAAGATTGTAGTATTTCTTTGCTCGAAAGAGGAACAGGCGTCTTTGGCCCTTGCGATCTGGTGGAGTGAGGCTTGAAAGACTGTTACATTATAACTTCTATTTTCTCCGCCAATCTTGGCATCGGTCAGGGGTGCCGGACCGCACCGGGCGCAGTGGGCGACAGCAAAAATCGGACGCGCAAAATGCAGCACACTCGTTGCCCACAGCTGGAAAGCCCTCCCGGAACACGGCCGCCCACTCGCTCCCCACCCTTGGTGCGAGCAGTTGCCGTTCTGTTTTGCGCGCTGCTGACCCATTCGGCGCTCGCGCAGGGCGCCCCCAGCGCAACGACGGGTCAACCTTCTTCGCCGCCAATGGCTGCGCCTGCCGTACCTGCGGTTCCTGCCCCGACAGTGACTGCGCCGGCTACGCCCGCGCCGGCGGTGGCTGCTCCTGCCGCACCTGCGCCCAGCAGCGCCGTGCCTGCCGCCGGCGAGCCGTCCGTCGGCGCCGCGGAACTGCCGGAGGATCTTTCGCCCTGGGGCATGTTCCTCAACGCCGATATCGTCGTGAAACTGGTCATCCTCGGGCTCGCCTTTGCGTCGCTGGTGACTTGGACGGTATGGGTGGCCAAAACGCTGGAATTGCGCACCGCGCGCGGCGAGATCCGCGACGGCCTGCAAATCCTCGATGCATCGGCAACGCTTGCCCAGGCCCATGAGCAATTGCGCGGCGGCACCAGTGCCGTCGCGCAACTCATGCAAGCGGCCGGTAACGAAATCCGGCTTTCCGCCAATATGCGCGGCGATGGACTCAAGGAGCGCATCGCCCTGCTGCTCGAGCGCATGGAATTGGCCGCCAGCCGCAAGATCTCGCGCGGTACCGGCGTGCTCGCAACCATCGGCTCCACCGCACCGTTCGTCGGATTGTTCGGCACGGTATGGGGGATCATGAACAGCTTCGTCGGCATTTCGAACGCGCACACCACCAACCTCGCGGTGGTGGCGCCCGGTATTGCCCAGGCGCTGCTGGCGACTGCGCTCGGCCTGATCGCCGCAATTCCGGCGGTCATGATCTACAACGTGCTCGCACGCGCGACCGCACAATATCGTGCGCAGCTCGGCGACGCCTCGGCGCAAATCATGCGCCTGGTGAGCCGCGATCTCGACCGCGCCAAACAGATGCCGCTCGCGCAAGCATCGGCCCAAGCCGCAGAGTAACGCCGTGGCCATTCGTCTCGATCACGGAACCGACGAACTTACCGAAGTCCACGACATCAACGTCACGCCGTTCATCGACGTCATGCTGGTGCTGCTGATCATCTTCATGGTGGCGGCGCCGCTCGCCACCGTGGACGTGCCTGTCAATCTGCCGACCTCCAACACGCAGGCGCAACAACGGCCGGACAAACCCGTCTACCTCACGCTGAAGGCCGATCTGAGTCTTGCGATCGGCGATAACGTCATCGCCCGTGACGCCCTTTCGGGTGCGCTCAATGCGGCAACCAAATCGAACAAGGACGAACGCATCTTCCTGCGCGCCGACCGGTCTGTATCGTACGGCGACGTCATGGGAGTGATGAACGATCTTCGTGCAGCAGGTTACCTTAAAATCGCCTTGGTCGGGCTTGAAACGCGGGATGCGAAATGACCGCATTCGCGCTCACGTGGCTCGAGGACGAGGGCCCGGACGATCTCAGGCGCTGGGCGTTGGCGGCTGCAGTCGTTGTCGGTGTTCACGTTTCGCTGATCGTGGGCTACCTGTTCTGGCACCATTTTCATCCGAGCGATATCGGCGACGATTCGGTCGTCGCCGTCGAGCTTGCGCCGATCGACAGCGTCGCCGACGCCGATCAAACCGACGTCGCGCCTGCTCCTGAGGAAACGGTCGAACAAAAGGAGACTCCGACCGAGGTCCCGAAGCCGCCGGACGAGCCCAAGGTCGAGGAGCCACCGCCGCCGCCCAACGAGACCACGGCCGACGTTGCCCCGCCGGAGCAAAAGCCGCCGGAGAAGATCGAAGAACCAAAGCCGCCGGCGCCGCGCACGGCGGCTCGCGTCAGGGGCGGCGCGCCGCGCGTTGAGCCTTCATGGGAAGCCGGACTTGTCAGGCATCTGCAGCAATACAAGCGCTATCCGAGCGAAGCGCAGTCGCGCGGCGAACAGGGTGTCGTCATCCTCGGTTTCAGCGTCGACCGCGGCGGCCACGTGCTTTCGCGTCGTATCGTGCGCAGTTCGGGCCATCCCGACCTCGACGAAGAGGTCATGGCCATGATCGAACGAGCGCAGCCGCTGCCGGCCTTCCCGCCCAGCATGGCGCAAACCAAACTCGACCTCACCGTCCCAATCCGATTTTCCCTGCGCTGAAGAAGCGACTTGCTCTGCTCCACGACGAGCCGAGCAGGTTATCAGCGCCTCCACCGGTCTTCATGCGCTCCCCCTCCCCCACCTCGCTGAGGCGGGCTAGTATGTCTCGACATATTGGGAGGAACCATGCGCACCAAGCAGTGTCTGACATTGGCCGACGTGAAGAAGATTTTAGCCGCGTGCGAAGCGGAGGCCGCCAAAAACAAATGGGCCGTCGCAATATCGATCGTCGATGACAGCGGCTTTCTATTGGGCTTCCAGCGTATGGACGGCGCCGCTGCGATTTCGGGCGAAGTGTCGATGGGTAAGGCCCGCACATCAGCGATGACCAGACGGCCGAGCAAGTTTTTCGAGGATCGGGTGAAAGACCGGCCGGCCTTCGTGAACTTTCCGGCCGGCATTCTGATCCAGGGCGGCGTGCCGATCATGCATCAAAACGAATGCGTCGGCGGCGTCGGCGTCTCGGGCGTGCAATCCCACGAGGACGAGCAGATCGCGCAGGCCGGAGCGAACGCGCTCGGATGACTTCGGAGCGACGGACCGCGCTGCCGTTGCAGTAGGCCGGTCAGTGAACCGGCGCCACCATCCTGATGCCGGTGAGAGCGGCCAAAGCACCCTGACGGACGGTTTCATCGCGCATGTACTCGGCGAGCCGCTTGGGCGTGTTGTTGTCGGCCAGCACGGTCATGCCGAGCGCCGCCATGCGGCTGCGGAATTCCTGCGATTGCACGATGTCATTGAGCGCCTTGTTGAGGTAGGCGATGATGGGGGCCGGCGTCTTGGCGGGCGCCGCGAGGCCGACGAAGCCGCGATAGTCGAAGTTGGGAAAGCCGAGCTCCTGCATCGTCGGCACCTCGGGCCAGGTTGCGATCCGCTTCGGGCTCGCGATAGCGAGCGCGCGGACTTGGCCGCTGTCGGCGAGCGGCTTGGCTTGCGCGTAGAACGCGAACGCGCCTTGGACTCCGCTCGCCGACACGTTGCGGGCGGCCTCGCCGGAGCCGTTAAAGGGCACCCCCGCGATCTCGGTCTTGGCCAGCGCGTTTAGCTGCGCCAGCGCCATCGCCGGCGAAGTGGCCGGCCCGGAAGTGCCGAAGCTGATTTTCTTCGGGTCGGCCTTCGCGCCGGCGACCAAATCGGCCAGCGACTTGTACGGCAGCTTGGCATCGATGATCAGGACCAGCGGCGGCCCTTCTACGATCATACCGATCATGGCGAAGTCGTTGATCGCGTTATAGGGCACAGGGAGGAAATACAGATTCTGCGTGTCGGCGAGCGAATTGGCGAACAGCGTATAGCCGTCGGGAGCGGCCCGCACCGCATAAGCTCCGCCCAGGGTGCCGGAGCCCCCTGGCTTGTTCTCGACCACCACGCTCTGGCCGATCCGATCCTGCAACATCGCAGCAAGAACGCGCGCCGGGACATCGGTTAAGCCGCCGGCCGCGAACGGCACGATCATTGTGATCGGGCGGTTCGGGTAGCTCTGCGCCAGCGCATCCGCCGGGAGGAGTGCGCCGATGAGAAGTGCGCCGAGCAGCGGCAGGCCTAGTCGCAACAAATTCGTCATGTGTCGCTCCTTTGGACGTAATCTCGGTGAAGACCATGCAGGAGACAGGCCAAGTCCCTATCGCCCTCCGCGCCTTCCCAGCGTCGCGCCGCAATGCCAAAGTCAACGCCCCGCCGGACGCGAACCGTCAAAGCATCGTCGGAGAGACATAATGACCAAGAGCGCAACCTGCGCCGTGGAGCCGCTACTCCCAGTCGAGCTAGGCTCGGGCAAAATCAAGTTCGCGCAGGGCGTGAAGGCCGGCCACTGGGTCTTCGCAACGGGGCTGATGGCGCAGGACTTCATCAACGGCATTGCGCCGGACGCGCTTGCTGAGCGGACGCCGCACGCCGGCGCGCCCAAGCGCGAGAAGGAAGCTCTCCGCATCTTCGAGAATCTCGACGCCGTGCTGCGCGCCGGTGGCACCGATCGCGGCAACCTCGTGCGCACCGACCAGTACTACACGACCGTGAAGGCCGTGCCACCTTATCAGCAAGTCCGGCGGAAATTTCTCAACGCACGAATCCCACCCTCGACATCGATCGCCCAGCAGAAGCTGCTACTGCCGGGCGCAGACATGAACATCCAGGCCGTGGCCGTCATCCCCGACAATGGATTTCAGGTCGAGCACCTCAGGCACGAGCAACTCAAAGGGCGCCCTACCTCCGGCTATTCACCAGCGCTCACGGCCGGCGATTTCATCTTCATTCCCGGCATCACATCGCTTGCGATTGGCGACGAACCGCGGCGCAACGGGGTCGCCGCCGCAGCGCTGATGGCCGAAGGCGCGCAATGGGGCGGCCAGCCCATCAAGCTCGAGACCGAATTCATCATAACCAAACGGATGGTGGCCTCGCTCGCACTCGCCGGTGCGACGCTCAAGGACGTCGTGCACGCGCAGGTCTATCTCACGGACCGGGAGGACTATTCGGCCTTCAACGAGACGTGGGCGCAGCATTTCGGCGAGGCGGGCCCGACCGTGTCGATCATTCCATGCATCGAGCACGGCCTAGCTCCGTATGACGGCAAAATCGAGATCAATATGATCGCGGCGAAGCCTGGCAGCGCAGCCGGTAAGCGCCATGTCGACGCCGGCGTTGCGACTGCATTCCGCCATCAGCCGCAGGCCGTGAAGGCGGGCGATCTCTTGTTCATCCCGGCGTTGATGGCGGCCGACAGCAACGGGCTCGTGCCCTCTGCCGCCGTGGACCCCCGGCAGCCGTTTTTCTCGTCATCGCCAGAGGCGCAGGCTGACACGATCATCGACAACATCGCGCGGCTTTGCGAGGGCGCAGGAACGTCGCTCGCCAACGTGGTACGCGTACTTCTGTTCCACACGGACATTCGCGAGTTCTACCCGGTCTACAAGGTATGGGAACGCCGGCTTGGTGGACGTCCGCTGCCGTTTTCCTCGGTGGAGGTACCTGGACCGCTGCCGGTCCCAGGAGCGACGGTGATGATGGAAGCCTGGGTTTATGCGGCGCCGGATACTGCTGGGACGCATTGAAACAAGTTATGCCAGCCTGTGACTGACCGGACATGTCGGCACCGTAATCCAGTGTCCGCTTTGGGCGCTTTGGCGGGTATAGTGTCCACACCACTCTATGCTTAGGAGCGCAGTGTGAAGGTCATCATCGCCGGCGGGGGCATCGGCGGTTTGGTCACGGCGTTATCGCTGCACCGGGTCGGCATCGATGTGCATGTGTTCGAGTTGGCGAGCACATTGCGGCCGCTCGGCGTCGGCATCAATCTCCTGCCCCATTGCACGCGGCATCTGGCGGACCTCGACGCGCTCGCTCCGCTTCTTGAGATCGGCGTCGAAACGAGTGAACTTGTCTTCTTCAACAAATTCGGACAACTCGTGTGGCGGGAGCCACGCGGCGTCGCGGCCGGCTACCGCTATCCGCAGGTTGCGATCCATCGCGGCGAACTGCAGCTCGCACTTTTCAGGATTGTGCAGGAACGCCTCGGGCGCGACCACGTCCATACCGGGCACCATCTCGTCGATTTCGATATTCGCGATGATGGCGTGACGGCGCAATTTTCTAATCGCGGCTCAGGCCGAGGGATCACACGCATGTCCGGCGACCTGCTGATCGGCGCGGACGGCATTCATTCGACCGTCCGCGCGCGGTTGGTACCGAACGAGGGCGCGCCGAAATGGAACGGCGGTCTGATCTGGCGCGGCGTCACCGAAACGACGCCGTTCCTCTCCGGCCGCTCGCAAATCGCTGCCGGCGGACGACAGACTTTCATCGCCTACCCGATGTCGAAAAAACTTTCCCAACACGGCTGTGTGCTCACGAACTGGGCGGCCCGCTTCTTTGTCGACCCGTCACGAGAATTGCCGCCGGAAGACTGGAACCGTCCCGGCAAACTTGAGGATTTCTTGCCGCGCTACGAAGATTGGCGCTTCGAGTGGCTCGACATCCCTGCGCTCATCCGCTCGGCACAAGCGATCTACGAATTCCCAATGGTCGACCGCGATCCCCTCGCACGCTGGACATTCGGCCGGGTGACGCTGCTCGGCGACGCCGCGCATCCGATGTATCCGCTCGGCTCAAACGGCGCCTCCCAGGCGATCCTCGATGCGCGCAAGCTTGCCCAAGTTTTGAGTGACGGCCCGAGCATCGACGAGGCGTTACGGCGCTATGAGGATGAGCGGCGGACCAAAACCGCCGAGATCGTTGCCCGTAACCGGCAGGGCGGTCCGGAAGTGGTCATCCGCATCGCGGAGGAACGCGCGCCGCAGGGTTTTGCCGATATCGAAAATGTTATTCCGCGCGAGGAACTGGTCTGCATCGCCGAAAGCTATAAGCAGCTTGCGAGCTTCGACACGGAATCGGTGAACGGCTGATCGCACCCTGACTGCCGGCAACGCGCAAATGTGACACCCGCGCCCTCGGCGAAACCGCCGCATTTGCGCACTGGCATTTTTCCCCGGCCGCAATAATCTGCGCGGCCGAAGGCCGGGTGAGAAGCGCTAACGCAAACAACGGACCGCGAAGTTCGCGGGAGGAAATGAATGATCAAAGCAGCAACTTGCGCGTGTCTCCTGCTCGGCGCGACCGCCGTTTTATGTGCTCCGACGCGCGCGGCCGATCCACTCGTCGTGACGGTCGGCGCCACGAGTTCGACCAGTGACGCGCCGATCTATATCGCCGACAAGAAGGGCTACTTCAGCGACGAAGGGCTTGCGGTCACCGTGAGCAATTTCCGCTCGGCCGCGGACATGGTGGCGCCGCTCGGCACCGGTGAACTTGACGCCGGCGCTGGCTCGGCCTCAGCCGGCCTTTACAATGCAGTTAAGCGCGGCGTGCGCATCAAGATCGTCGCCGACAAGGCGTCGTCGCCGCCCGGATACGGTGCAACTAAAATCCTCTTGCGCAAGGATGTCGTCGACAGCGGCCGTTACAAGGAGCCCAAAGATCTGAAGGGCATGCGGTTCGCGATGAACGCGCCGGGCGTCAGCAATACGGCGACCCTCAACGCGCTTCTTAAATCGGCCGGCCTCGCCTATTCCGACGTCGACACGGTCAATCTGCCGTTCCCCGATCACGTCGCCGCGCTCAAGAACAAGGCGGTCGACGCCTCGGCATCCGTCGAGCCGGGACCCGCCATCGCGATCAAAAACGGCTTTGCCATTCTGCTCAAATCCGACGATGAAATCATTCCCTATCATCAGATTGCTGTGCTGCTCTACTCGGAGAAATTCGCCAGCAATCCGGATGTTGGCCGCAGGTTCATGCGGGCCTATCTGCGCGCGGTGCGCTTCTACAACGGCGCGCTCAAGGATGGCCACATGGCCGGACCCAACGCCGACGAGGTGATTTCAATCCTGTCCGCGTCGACGCCTATCAAGGATCCGGCCGTCTACAAAAGCATCACACCGACCGGCATGAATCCCGATGGGCACGTGAATATGCAGAGCCTTGCCGACGATCTGCATTTCTATGCCTCGCAAGGCTTGATCGACAGCAATTTCAATGTCGCTCAACTCGTGGACGAATCGTTCGTCGATGCCGTCGTAAAGGAGTTAGGCCCCTATCGAAGATAAACCTCGAGAAGCGAGGGGGAGGAAGATAAAGAATGTTCGGCTGGCGCAAGCGCATCGGCTATATCGGACCGACCGTCATGGAGGTCGTGCCCTACGAGTTTTATCGCTATGCGCCGGACGGCATCGGCCTTGTCGGCGTCACCTGCAACATCGATGATTGGAGCGCTGAATACTTCGACAAGGCGCTGGCGCAGGTCACGACGGCCGCGGCCTATCTAGGCTCGCGCGCTGTCGATTTCATCATTCACGGTGGCGGACCTCTCGTCGCAGCCCGCGGCAAGGGCTACGAACAGGTGGTCGTCGACGATATCGAGAAAGCCTCGGGGGTACGCGCGACCACTGGCGTCCGCGCCGCCATGGAATCGCTGCGCCACATCGGCGCGCAGCGCGTCGCGATCGCCTCGCCCTATCCGGAGCGCCACAATCGTGCACTGACTGAATATCTCGGCGCCCACGGTTTCGACATCGTGCGCGCCGAAGGCATGGATGTGCCGTTCAAGCGGCTGCAGAGCGTTTCGCCGGACGACATCAGAATCTTCGTTGACGGTGTGCTCGCACGCTCGCCCTCCTGCGACGCGATCTATCTGCCCTGCCCGCAATGGCAGGCGGCACAGACTGTCGATGCATTGGAACGCGACACCGGCATTCCTGCCATCGCCTATTCCCACGCAAGCTTTTTCGTCGCCTTCAAGGCGCTGGACATCCGGGATCCGATCGAAGGTCAGGGCCGGCTTCTGGCGTCGCTCTCGGGGTCATCGCTATGAAGCGCTTGCACGCGGCAGCCAGTTTGACGGCAAAGGCGCTTGGCCTTGCGCTTGCGATTTCAAGTGTGGCGCACAGTGAGCCGGTTGCGGACTTTTACCGCGGCAAGACCATCGAGCTTGCGATCGCAGGTGCTGCGGCGGGCGGCTATGACGTTGCCGCCCGCACCATCGCCGACCACATGAGCCGCCACATCCCAGGCCATCCAGCGATCGTTGTACGCAACATGCCCGGCGCCGCCGGCCTTGTGGTGACCAACTATCTCTACAACGTGGCCAAACGAGATGGCACCGTGATCGGGATGCCGACAAGCAACATTCCGCTCGAGCCGCGATTGAAATTGCTTTCGCCCGACGGAAGCAAGGTCAAATTCGATCTGGCGAAATTTTCATGGATCGGTACTCCGCTGCAGGAGCCGCAAGTCACTTGGGTCTGGCATACCGCGCCAGCGACGAGCGTCAACGATCTCAAAGTCAATCCGATCCTGATGGGCGCCACTGCCACGTCCGCCGACAACGCCATTCTGCCGTTGCTGGTGAACGAACTCGTCGGCACCAAAATGAAAATTCTGACCGGCTATCAAGGGCAGAATGAGATCAACCTTGCGGCGGAACGGGGCGAGGTACAAGGCAACAACACGGGCCTCTCCAATCTGACCGTTAACAAGGCCGACTGGCTCGCCGGCCACAAGGTGCGCATTCTGCTTCAGTTCGGCACCGAGCGATTGCCACAGTTGCAGGACGTGCCAACTGTGATCGAGCTTACCGCATCGGATGCCGACCGCGCGGCACTGCGCTTCCACGCCGCCAAATTCAGCTTGGCGCGGCCCCTGCTGATTCCGCCCGACGTCCCGGCGGACCGCGTCGCGGCACTGCAGGACGCATTCGCGGCGACCATGGCGGACCCGAGCTACCTCGAGGAAGCCCACCGCATCGGGCTCGACACGAACTGGCTCGGCGCCAAGGATATCGGCGACCGCATTCGCGCCATCAACGAAACGCCGCAGCCCGTCGTCGACCGCTTACGTGATTTGCTTGCCGGTGCCGGCGCCAAATAGTCCGCAACGGGGAAGGAAAACGCGATGGCCTTTTCAAGCTGGCGAGGCACCGTGGGCATTGTCCGGCCGACGCTGCGCACGGGCGGCTTTGAGGATTTGATCCGAATGCTGCCGGAGGGAATCGGCGTCATTCCACTCATTCTCAACGTACAGCGAGGCGCCGTCGACGAATTCAAGTCCGCCATCGCCGGTTACGAGGAAAAGGTGGCGGAACTAGCCGCGGCTGGCGTCGACGTGATCAACCCGTCGGGCGCGCCGCCCTTCATGGTGCTGGGCTATAAGAGCGAGCAAGCGCTGATCCGCGACATGGCAGGATAAGTACCAAACAAGAATTTTTACCTCCGGTACCAGCCATATCGACGCCCTGCGCGCGCTGAAAGTGCGTCGCTTTATTGGCGCCACCTATTTCCGCGGCGAAATCAACCATATCTACGCGCGATATTTCGCCGACGCAGGGTTTGACTGCCTCGCCATGGTGGGAATGGACGTCGATTTCGACAAAGCGCAGGAGTTGTCGAGCCGCGAGGTCTATCGCTTCATCAAACGTGAGTTTTTGGCACGTCGCGGCGCCGAGGCGATCTACATGCTCGGGCCCGCTTGGCGTACCCTCGACATCATCGAGATGCTTGAGCACGACCTCGGCGTGCCGGTCGTGCACGCCATTCCGGCGCAATGCTGGGATATTCAACGCCACCTGAACGTCCGGCAGCCGGTCAAAGGGTTTGGCCGGCTGCTTGCTGAAATGCCGGACGGCCCGAGCATGTCCGTTGCCAAACCGCGGCGCAGCGCAGCGCGAACGGGACACGGCAACAAGATCAGGGGTGTTAAACGATGACGCTGCCACGATGCGTGACGTTCCTTGCGGCGTTTTCAGTTGCGCTTTTGCCATGCGCCGCGGCGCGTGCTGCGGATTTCTATCAGGGCAAGCAGATTACAATTATCGTCGGCTTCAGCGCTGGCGGCACCTACGACGCTACGGCACGATTGTTTGCGCGCTTCCTGGGAAAGCACCTTGCAGGCAATCCGACGGTGATCGTTCGCAACATGCCGGGCGCCGGCAGCATGGTGGCAACGACGAACCTTTTCAACACGGCGCCGCGAGACGGCACAACCCTGGGGGTCATCGGCGGCGGCACTGTGCTGGAGCCCCTCCTGGGCAACCCGCAGGCCAAATACGATGCCAGGCAATTTGCCTGGATCGGCGGCCGGTCGCGCGACAATTTCCTTTGCCTCGTCTGGCATAACGTGCCGGCGAACCGCATCGAAGACGTCTTGCAGCGCGAAACGGTGGTCGGCGCCACGGGGCCGGGCTCGCGCACCATGACCTACCCGCGAGCCCTTAACGAACTTATCGGCACCAAATTCAAAATCGTCTCAGGCTACCCCGGCGGCAATGAAATCACACTGGCGCTCGAGAAAGGCGAAATTGAAGGCTATTGCGGCTGGGCGATCGGCAGCATCAAACAGCGCGCGCCGCAATGGCTGCACGACGGCACGCTCAAGGTGCTGGCCCAATTCACCCTGGGCAAGCCCGATCTGCCCAACGTGCCGCTTGCCAGCGATCTGCCGAAGACGCCGGAGGGCCGGAAGGCCATCGAAATGCTCGCCGCCGATTCCGTCCTTGCTTGGCCCTTGATGGCACCGCCCGACCTGCCGGCGGAACGCGTGGGTGAACTGCGCGCCGCATTCGATGCCATGATGGCCGATCCCGAATTGCGCGCGGAGGCCGCCCGCCAAAATCTCGATGTCGACGCCGTGTCCGGCAATGAAATGCAATCGCTGATCGAACGGCTCTATGCGTCACCGGCGCCGGTTATCGACCTGGTGCGGAAAATCAACTCTGCTCCGTAGCGGAAGTGGTACTCATCGGCGCCGAAACTTGCTGTAATATCGGCGTCGATCGTTGCCAGGGAGGAGAACACCGTGCTGGCGCCCAAAATATCCATGAAGGACCGCGTTGCCATGTACAACGGCAACGCGCTCAAGATCGGACTTTTCGGCGCGAATTGCTCCTCCGGCCGCTCCGCTACAAAAGTGCCGGAGCGCTGGTCGGCGAGTTGGCCGGATTGTCTGGCGCTGGCGCGCCTCGCGGACGATGCCGGCCTTGATTTCATGCTGCCGATCGCCCGCTGGAAGGGATACGGCGGCGACACGGACTTTCACGGGCGTACGCTCGAGACGATCACCTGGGCAGTCGGCCTACTCGGGGCGACAAAACGCATGACCGTGTTCGGCACTGTCCATGCACCGCTGTTTCATCCCCTGATTGCCGCTAAGGAATTCGTGACGGCTGATCACATCGGCGAAGGCCGGGTCGGCGTCAACATCGTGGTCGGCTGGAACGAAGGCGAATTCGAGATGTTCGGGGTGCAGCAGCGCGATCATGACCTGCGCTACGAGTACGCGCAGGAATGGATCGATATCGTCAAAGAGGCGTGGACGTGCGACGGCACCTTCGATTACGAAGGTAAGTTTCTGCAGATCAAGAAGGCACGCGCATATCCAAAACCTTATGGCGAGACGCGCCCGCTCATGATGAATGCCGGCTCTTCCGACGTCGGGCAAGCCTTCGCGTTGCGTAATTGCGACGCCTTTTTTGTCGCCACTGCGGGCTCGCGCAAATCGCTTGCCGGCAACGCAGCCAAGGTCACGGAAATCAAGACTGCCGCACAAAATCTGGGCCGCGATATCGAAGTCTTCACTGTCGGTCAGGTGATCTGTCGCCCGACCCAAAAGGAAGCCGACGAGTACTATCAGCATGTCAACATCGAGAACGCCGACTGGGGCGCTATCGATGGAATGTTGGCCAACAAAAGCATTACGCCGCAAACGATCCCGCCTGAGGAGTATTACGCCAAGCGTCGCTATTTCGCCGCCAATGCGGTCGGTGGCTATCCTTTCGTCGGTACGCCCGATCGTGTGGCCGAAGAGCTTGGAATCATCAGCCAGGCCGGCGTGCGCGGAATCGGGTTATCTTTCGTCAATTTTCTCGATGAAGTGCCCTATTTCTGCGACGAAGTGCTGCCACGCCTCGAGCGTCAGGGCGTGCGGGTGAAGCACTGAAATATGGTCATTGAAAACTCATCGCCAAGGCGACAGCTTTTTTGAAAGCATTGACGAACAACATTCCGGGCGGATGAGTGACAGCTCATTCAGCCTCTTTGGCTTCAACAAAGCGGCAATACCAAGATGCGCGGTATGGGCAGAACTGCGCCCGCGCTGCTCGCATCTTCCGCCATGACCAAGCCTTTCTCGGCTAGATTAGGGTCAGGCGCGAAAAGGCCAGCGTTAGAACGATGCCCAGAAGACAAAACAAATACACGGCCTCGAACGATCGGTCGACTTTTGCGTCAAGCGCCGTCCAAATCTTCATCAAGTTTGAAATCAACATCACATTCCCTTGCTGTCGTATCCGCGAGCGAACGTCAAAAGGCGTTCATACTTTCCGGAACGGCTTGGCTTTTTCCGCCTCGACCTTGGCCGGTACCCGATGTCCCGGAGATCGAACGCGGACAAGCCGACGAGTTCGCGCTGTCCGTGCGCACGACGGCGCCATACGCTGATTAAGTCGATGGGCTGCCTGCGCCGCGAGGGCACAGACGGCGCCTTTACAAAAGCATTCACACCGATCGAGGTCGAATTCGCCGCCATAGGGATCTCCCGTATCAGCACTAAAAATACGGGCAATTCCGTCCCTCGATTTTCCAACTCTCGCCGTGCGCAGCAAAATGACGATGACAAAACTGCAACGGTCTTGAGGTGTTCAGTTCACTGAATTGAATGAGCTACAACCCGTGTGAGCCGTTCACTTCCCTGACACGGCCGAAAAAAATGCAGGCGGGCCGCTTAAGATATGGTCAATGTTGTCGCTACGCTTACGAATATTCGTCCCGTACGTCCTGTCGTCATCCGAATCGGCTTCGGCAAGTACGCGCCGAACACAAGCTACAGACCATGTTTAGCAAGTTACGTGCCATCCCCACGCGACACAAAACACAAATTTCACGCAACCCGCATCGCGCCAATCGGCGTTCTGTCATGGGCATCAATCTCTTACCCTGCGGATCCGCCAGGGATCGCCTCGATCTGCCTGAGGAAAATGTCAAATGCGGCAATCCACCTCGGTTGCGGGCAAGAGCAGACTGGGCGATCATGGTGAAAATGCCTGAATGAAGGTGGTGCCGTGAGGCATCGGACTGGGCCTCATGACAGCATACATCCAGGGACGAAACGTCAACCTCACCTTCCGGCCGACGAACCGCGCGCCGGTTCGGGCACTCAACAGCTTTGATATCGACGTCCAGGAAGGCGAGTTCCTTTCGATTGTCGGGCCGTCGGGCTGCGGCAAGAGCACTTTCCTCAATATTCTCCTTGGCCTGATCCAGGCGGACTCCGGCGAACTGCTGATGCGCGGTAAATCGATTACCGGCCCTGGCTCAGACCGCGCCATGGTTTTCCAGGAATTCGGGCTGCTGCCCTGGCGAACCGTCCAAGACAATATCGAGCTCGGACTTGAGCTGAAGAAGGTCCCCAAGGCGGCCCGCCACACTGTGGCGCAGCGTCTAGTCACGCTGGTTGGGCTTGCAGGATTCGAAAGCCACTATCCCCACGAGTTGTCCGGCGGAATGAAGCAACGCGTCGGTTTGGCTCGGGCGCTGGCGACCGATCCGAACGTTCTGCTGATGGACGAGCCGTTCGCAGCTCTCGATGCGCAGACCCGCGACCTGATGCAGGCCGAACTTCTGCGCATATGGCGCGAGGCGCGAAAGACCGTGTTGTTCGTCACGCACCAGATCGACGAAGCGATCTATCTCTCCGACCGAGTCATGGTCATGAGCAAGCGCCCCGGCCGCGCCAAGAAGATTTTCGCCATCGGCCTGCCGCGCCCGCGCGATTACGAGATGCGGGTGACGCCGGAATTCAACGACCTTAAGCTTGAAATCTGGAACACGTTGAAAGACGAGATCGTGGTCTAGTCGATGGCACAGGAAATCGCCGCACCCGTGAGGCTCTTTGGAAAGTACCGCAAGCCGCTTCTCGGCGCTCTCGCGGTCGTTCTTTTTTTCGTCGCCTGGCAGGCGATATTTCTTGTCGTGCCGTTCAATCCGCTGTTCATCAGCAAGCCAAGCTTGATCGCCGCCGGCTACGTTGATTTGGTGGAAAGTGGCGATTTGTTCCACGATCTCGCGGTCAGTGCGCTCCCCTTCTTCCTCGGGCTTTTCGCGGCCGCCGTGATTGGCGTTCCACTCGGCATTGTCATGGGCTGGCGCGTGAAGGTCGGTTACGCGCTCGACCCGCTGATGACCGTATTCTATGCCAGCCCGCTGGTCGCGCTCGCACCGTTATTTGTGATTTTCTTTGG
Source organism: uncultured Alphaproteobacteria bacterium (assembly GCA_963759705.1). GTDB lineage: Bacteria > Pseudomonadota > Alphaproteobacteria > Rhizobiales > Xanthobacteraceae > BOG-931. The sequence goes on along the minus strand of CAVXAK010000012.1, from coordinate 319,220 downwards.
TGTCGGCGTGTCGGGAAAGACGATGATCGTCTTCTTCCTCTCGGTCTTTCCCTTCATCTTTAACGCCAGCGCGGGTGTCCGCGCCGTCGATCGCCTGCTCATCAACGTGGTGCGCTCGCTCGGCGGCAGCGAGCGCGACCTTTATCTCAAAGTGATCTTTCCGAGCGTCATGCCCTATATCGTTGCCGCCGCCCGCATCGCAGTCGGCCGGGCGTTGATCGGCGTTCTCGTCGGCGAGTTCTTCGCGGCCTCCGAAGGCATCGGCTACGCCATTTCACGGTTTGGCGATATTTTTGCCATCGACCGCATGTTCGGCTGCATTCTTACGGTCATGGCGATCGCCGTGGCGCTTACGGAAGGCGTCAGATGGGCGGAGCGCGCCGCGTTCCCCTGGCGCGCCGGGCAATAACCATGACAGAGCTTCACGCGGACAAAGTCGACTTTGTCGGGGCGGCGCCGGTCGGCGATCTGAGCGCGCCTGGAAGAAGGTTGTGGCAACGGCTTGAGCCGACCGCACTGGGGGCCGGGACCATCCTGCTCCTCCTGCTGGTCTGGGAGTTTCTGCCGCGTTTCATCCCGATGAAGGAAGGCACCAAACTGTTCTTCGCCGTGCCGAGCCAGGTTAGCACGACGCTGTGGGACATGTTCGCGACAGGCACGATCTGGGGACCGCTCGGCGTCAGCGCCTCGGCCTTCGCAGTCGGCCTCGCCCTTGCAATCATCGTTGGCTTGCCGCTCGGCATCCTGGTTGGCCGTTCGCCGACCCTCAACGCCATGCTCGACCCGTTCATCACCGCCTTCAATGCGACGCCGCGGCTGGTATTCCTGCCACTGCTGATGCTCTGGTTCGGCATCGGATTATGGTCGAAAGTCGCTGTCGTCTTCCTTGGCGCGTTGTTTCCGCTGCTGATCAACACCTATGAGGGTGTACGCAACGCCGATAAGCTCTTGATCAATGTCGTGCGCTCGTTTGGTGCAAACGAATGGGACATCGCGCGGCTGGTTGTGGTGCCGAATTCGCTGCCCTATATCATCGTCGGGCTGCGGCTTGCCATCGGCCGAGCGGTTCTCGGCGTTGTGGTCGCCGAATTTTTCGGCTCGCAGGAAGGCCTCGGCGTGGTGATGGTACGAGCGGCCAGCCGCTTTCAGGTCGACGTGGTGTTTGCCGGCCTGATCGTGTTCGCGGCGCTGTCATTGCTGATGACAGGGCTGGTGAAGCTGGTCGAGGAACGCTTGAGCCGCTGGCGCCCACGCCACATCAACGCCGATTGAAGGCACCTGGCCCTTTCGGTCGCGTCATCATCTGCGCGAACTGATCAGGCGGTCGCCGCCCTGGTCTCGTAGCCCAAATAGCGCGGCTGGTTAGTGGCCCAGAAAATGCTCTACTTGATCCAAGCCAGCTTTACTGTAATGGCCGTCATATTCGTACTTATCGAATGCCCATAGGGCTGCGATCAATACGGCAATGACCAAAAGAACGGAAGCGCGCATTCGGTTTCCTTCCTAGCGCCCTAGACACCAATCTGTGAGCGTGGTGCAGCACCATTGTAAATCCGCAATGCTGCTGTCGGCAAATCCAAAAAAGCTTTGAGGGCCACCCCTCACCTCGTGCGGAGAAGTGGCCCATTTCGCCGGATATAGCTATACCCCGCAAAAAGCGGGGGGAGGACGATGACGACCACTCAGTTCGTCTTGGTGGGCGCCTCCAATTTGGTCGGCACGTATCCCATGTCCTTCAACGTCGAATCGAGCAGATTGCGGGCCAGGAACTGCTCGGGATCCGGCAGCGGCTTGTCCTGCGGCCATTGCCGCGCGGCAATCATGGTCAGGCGGCGCGATTCGAAGATCTTGGCGAACAGGTCCTTTGGCACCTCCGCGCCGAACGCCTCGTGGAGTTGATCCCAAATGAGGCCAGCTTCCGCATCCGTCTTGATGCCGATGTGATGTTCGAGCACCTTGATCGAGCCTTCTTTGTTGGTGCGGAAGTACGTTACCGCCTTGGCAATGGCGCGGATGATCTTCTTCACGGTTTCGGGATTTTCTCGACATAGGATTGCAGGCACCACATGGTGCCACCGGCCCGCGGAATATAATCGCCGGTTCGCAACAATACTTTCAGACCCGCTTGCTGAGCCACGGCCGCGTGGGGAATGGAGAGCGAGGCCCCCTGGATATCATTGTTGACCATCGCCGCAATGCGCTCGGCCTCGCCCTGAAACGAGATGACCTTGTAATCCTTGCCGGCGTCCATCTGATAGAAGCGGTGTAGGACCGCTTGAGCCTCGTCGTAATCGGCACCCCCCGCACGGCCCAACCCCAGCGTCTTGCCTTTGAGGTCCTCCGGTTTGGTGATTTCCGTACGTGTCGTGATCGTCCACTGCGACTTGAGTGATTCACCGACGATGTACATGATCTTGCCGCCGCTCAATGCCGCCTGCGCACCGCCGGACGGAATGGGCGCGCAGTCGAGATTGCCGGAAAGAACCGCGGCGACTTGGGAAGCCGCCTGCAATTCGACAAGCGTGACGTCCAGACCTTCGGCTTTGAAGAAGCCCTCGTCCAGTGCAACGTAGGTCGGAATGTGGAAGCCGTCGCCGCCGATCACTTTTCCGATCGTGACTTTGGTCTGAGCGAGAGCGCCGACGGCGAACGGCAGAGCGAGCGCGAGCGCCGTCGCAAACGTGAGCGGAAAGCGGTGCATCCGCATGGTTCAATCCTCCCTTTTGGCCGATCGCTTATGCGAACCGGACCCGTGGACATGACGCCTTTGGCGTGAGCCGGAACGGGTGACGTCACGTTAATCTGACACACCCGCATTTGCCCGCGAATGCGACATTTCGCGATAGAGCGCAAAAAGTGGTACTCACAGAGCGCCGGCTCAGTCGGGCTGGATGCCGGCGTCCTTGACCATCTTCGACCACTTGCCGAGTTGGACCTTTATGAAGTCCTTAAACTCGCCGGGCGTGCTGGAGAATCCCTCGAAGCCTACATTCTTGAATTTTGCCTGGACGTCCGGGCTGTCGATGATCTTGCGCAGCGCGTCATTGAGCTTCGTCACGATCTCTGGCGGTGTGCCGGTCGGCGCGACAATGCCGGCCCATGCGTCGAGGTCGAAGCCTGTGATTCCGGCCTCATCCATGGTTGGCAGGTCGGGAAACAGCGAGCTGCGGCGGATGCGCGTCACCGCGAGCGCACGCAACTTTCCGGCTTTGACATGCGGTATTGCGGTCGTGAAATCGGCAAACATCATCGACACGCGGCCGGCGATGATATCCGCAAGCGCGGGCGGCGTGCTCTTGTAGGGCACGTGCAGCATGCTGATTTCGGCCCATTTCGCCAGCGTGTCGCCGGCGACGATGCCGGCGGTGTTACCGCTCGCGAACGACAGCTGGCCGGGGTTGGCCTTGCCGTAGGCAATCAGATCCTTGACGGAGTGGACCGGCAGGTCCGGATTGACCACCAGCATCAGCGTGAAACTTCCGACCCGCGTGATCGGGACGAAATCCCGCTGTGGATCGTAGTTCACGTCCTTGTGCAGAAATGGGTCGGCAGAAAGCGGCGAGTTGGTCGCCATCAAGAGCGTATAGCCGTCGGCCGCCTGATGATGGACGTACAACGCCGCCAGCGCCCCATCTGCACCAGGGCGATCCTCAACAACAACGGGTTGACCGATTGCGGGACCGAGCCGGTCGGCAATGATGCGGCATATCGTATCGCTGGCGCTGCCAGGACCGAACACGGCGATCAGTGTGATCGGTCGCGACGGATAGTTGTCGGCGTGAAGTGCCGGGCTCAACAATGCGGCTCCGGCGGCCACGAGAATGCGAAGCAGCTTTTTCATGCGTGGTTCCTCCCTGGTTGTCGCAAAGTGTTTTTGTTAGCGTGCAGCCTGCCTTAGGCGACGGCACGTCTTTGAACTTCCGCAACCAAGAATAGCAGACTTGAGCCGGGGTTGCGCCAGCTTATTGCGCTGCCTTGAGACCTAGAATTTTGGCGATCCCTGAAAGCTGTTCGCGCTGCTGCTGAATGTTGGCGGCGAATTCGTCCGGTCCGCGGATGGACAGAATCTGGCCTGTATCGCCAAGCCGCGAAGCAATGAGCGGATCAGCGGCAACCGCGCGGATATCGGCAGCGATGCTCTTACGCTCCGCATCCGGCATATCGCGAGGGCCGTAAAGGCCGAGGACGCTTTCAAATGTCAGTTCAGGATAGCCCGCCTCTACCACGGTCGGAACGTCCGGAGCGCTCGGCGCCCGCTGCCGGCTGGTCACGGCCAAGATCTTGATCCGGCCGGCGCGTTTGAGCGGGTCCACGACCGCGAGCGACGACGACAGCAACTGAATGCGCCCCTCGATGAGGTCGTTCGGCGCCTGCATGATGTCGCGATAGGGAACCTTCGGAATCTGCAGACCCATTTTCTTGATGAAGCCGAACAGCAGAAAGTCCGAAATGCCGTTGGCGGCCGTCGCGTTGAGCTTACCCGGCTCCGCCCGCGCCAACGCAACGAGTTGATCGATCGTGTTGATGTTCATCGACGCCGGCATGGAGAGCGCCAAGACGGTCACCGACACACCTACGATCGGCACCAAATCGCGCGGCTCGTAGGGTAGCGAGTCGTGCTCGTACGGATGCACGGTGAAGGTGCCGGCAGGCGCAAACAGCAGCGTGTGATCATCATTGGCGTCGACAAAGGCTTTGATCGCGACTAGGCCATCACCGCCGGGACGATTCTCGACCACCACCGGCTTGCCCCAACGCTTGGTCAACCGATCGGCAAACAATCGTGCCGTGATATCGGTCGCGCTGGCAGCGCCGAACGATACGATGAACCGGACCGTTCGCGCCGGGTAGGCCTGTTCCGCCATGACGCTGCTATCGAGGAGAAAAACACCGGCAAGGGCCAAGGCCATGCGCGCAACGGCCACGACTGCTGCGGAGCGCCCCATCAAAATCCTCCCGGCAAGGATACACGTCAGCTGCACGATAAGGTCGCTCACGATCTCGAAACAAGCAAGATCAATTTGGCCTCTCTGGCGGCCGTATTCGCGAATGCATGTGCGCGATCACCAAAAGCCGTGCACAGCATTTTCGAGCTGTACACGGCCTGAAGCGGCTTCGCGGAAAGCGCCGATCTTACGTGAAGCACCAGCGCAGGCTGGGACGTTCGTCGACGAAGGAAAGATTCTCGGCGAGGGCATCGAGGCCGAACACGTGGCCGGCCCGGGCCAGGATCAGATAGACGAGAACTCCCGCATAAACGAGATGATAGTCGATGATTAGATTATTCGTGTTCTCGATGAACGGCCAGTTCATATGCGCGAACCAGTAGATGATCATCAGCAGAATGCCGAAGGCCGAGCTTACGCGTACCATGAGCCCGAACAGCAGCGAGAGTCCGATCAGCAGATGGCCGTATTCAACCAGGAATGTTGTCACCGGCGCCATGGCGGGCGTCGTAAACATCGAGAAGAAATTGTGAAATGTCTTGGTCGTATTGAGAAAGCCGACCACGGTGAATTTCGGGTCGAAAACCTGGTGCGATGCTGCGTACAGAAACGTCCAGGCCATGGTCAGCCGGAAGTAGACGGTCAGGATTGGATTGATGCTCGTCTGATTCATATCGATCTCTCCTCAGCGCTCAGGGGGCAGCCAACGCTTCGCCGTCCCTACCCATCGATTGAAATTTCGCGCATGGCCCGGCGCCGCGCATTGATCAAAATCAAAGGCGCTTCGGCGAATTTCTTTAAATAAAGGGATGTGGCGGACGGCGGTCAGGCGTCGAGTTCTTTGAAATAGCGGTAGATACCCCACTGGCTGAATGGGATGCGCCTCTCCGACGCGAGATAGGCCTTGATACGCGGACGCTTGGCCACACGATCGTGCAAAGCGATCAACAATGGTACCTTCTTTTCGAAGCGCTTCATGCGTTTGGGAAAAGCGTAGCGCAGACCTTCGACGATCTGAAACAGCGACAGGTCGACATAGCTCAGCCGCCGGCCGACCATATAGGTGCCGCCGTTCTGCTTCAGAACGCGCTCGAAGTAGCCCAAAAATTTAGGGACCCGATACCGCCAAAAATCCTGGGTGCGGCGCCGCGCGGCCGGCCGCTGCTCCTCGAAATAAAGCCACCCCGAAACAGGATGATGCGTGTCGTGGATATGCACGACCATGTCGGCGATCGTAAGCTGCAACTGATGAGCCCACAGCCGCCCCGCCTCGTCGCGCGGCGCGAGGCCGAGATGCGGGCCGAGGTAGAGCAGGATATTCGCAGTTTGTGCGATGATAAGCTTGCCGGCTTTGAGGAACGGCGGCGCGTAGGGAGGGTGTTGCACACGCTTGCCCTGCAGCAGCTTCATCATCGCCGGCACGCCGCTCTTGCCTCGGCGTGCAACGTCGACATAGTCAGCACCGGCTTCTTCGAGAGCGAGCCTGATGAATTCGCCGCGGCCCTGAATGGTTGGCCAGTAATAAAGCTCATATCGCATGGATGTCCTCGCCCGATCGAACGGCAGATTACGCCCCACGGCGCCGCCACGTCACGTTCAATCACCCGTTCGTTCCACGCCGAACCAATGGCGCGAACAATCCGCGCGGGAGAAAGACGGATCGCGCAAAGCACGACGACGCGCCTTCGGCCCCCGCAAGATACCGCCAATTGCGGCCCCTCAAGAGCGTACTGGAAACGCGCACGGACAGGGCGCATAGTTCCAATATGGCAGATCGCAATGAAGAAGAACCAGTCATGCTGCCCTTCCAAGACAAAGAAGGGCCTGGTTGGCACGTGGTCATTAGATACCACGAAGGCCACGAGCGTCGCGTCGATGGCTTTGCCAGCGAACAGGAGGCTTTGGACTGGATCATCGCCAACGCAACGCAGATGAATAAGTAAGCTGCGGCTGACGAAGAGCTTCGCAACCATTCCGATTCGTTGTCCGGACCAAGTCAGCGAATTCGTCCTAAGTCACGGCCGCACGGTAGGATAATAGAAGGTCGGAACAGGCTCGCGGATGCTGCCTGGGCGCGCTAACATGCGAGGCATGGCAAGGGGAAATATCCAGAGGCTCGTGTCACTTGTCGCGAAGAGCGCCGCCGGACAGGTCCCGCGTCTTCTCTTGCTGCTGGGATTCGGCGTCATGCTGGCCAGCTGCGACAAATGCCATTTGCCAACGTGGTCGAAAAAAGGAGCGGACGGAGTGCCACTCTCTTGCCACAGCGACGCATCGCAGCCGCAATAGCGGGCACGACAAAACAAAAAACGGTCAGCTTTTGAGTGTGCCTCGCGTCGTCGAATCCTTCATGGGAAACGCCGCTGAGGACATCGTCTCGCTCTCCGGGCGTGTCTCATCCTCTGCGTGTTCGAGCGGATAGACGCCGGGAAGCAACTCGTTGCGTGAGCGCAGGTAGGGCTCCGCCTGTTGTCGCGGCGAGAGGCCTGCAGACACAGCCGCATGACGCCCGCTAAACCATGTCCAGATCAGCCGGCCTAGCATCGCCACGAGCGCAAGCTGGAACGTCAGTCCAAGGAACGATGGTACTCCCCCAAGTCCGCCGAACATCCCATGTCCGAACAGCACACCGAGCAAGCCTGCACCGAGGAAACCGGCCGCAAAGCCGCCGAGCAAACCGGGACGATTGAACAGTTCGGTGAGCGAACCTCCCGGATGGACCGACGGTCCGGCCTGAGCCATCGCGACGCGGCCGTTCGGTGCTCCGGCATTGGGCGCCGCATAGGCCAAACGCGGCGACATGAAAGTTGCAGCACCACGGCCGCCGAAGCCAAACCCGCTTCCGACGCGCGCGTCAACATCCTCCGTCGAGGTCAGGAGCGCCGTCGCAAGAGCGACAAGTGCCGCAAGCGATCGAAGCGACCGCATGAATTCGATACCCCGCATAAACGCGCACAGTGCTATTTTTATGCCATTGCGCGAGTGTCATTCGACAAGCGTCACTGGACGGCCGCCTGCGCAACGCAAGTGTTTTCATTGGTACGTGAGGATCGGCCGCTCAGACCTGTCGCAAAGCGTCGCACGCGCGCGTGTCGCACCCGCGTATCGCCGCAAAAACCGCGATCGCATTATACATGCGTGTTGCGCAAAGCTGGCCCGCGCTTTGACGCTGACAAAGGCGGCTAATCAAGCGACACAAGTTTGATGATTTCTGTACCGCGATGGTTCCCCGGCCAGAAAGTAACTGGGTTCGTTGAGGTGTCCCTACGACGTATTTATGGACAAGAACGGTGAATTATGGAGCGGCGGCCTGGCCGGCGATCCGGTCTGTTGAACATCCTTGTTGGGACGGATTTCTGGTCCGGCTGGCGGCGCTCGTGCAGCCGAAGTGACCGCGGTCATTGTTTCTGCAAGTAGCACTCGATCTCGATCGGATCCTTCGTGTCACCTTCGGCGCGCGGCCGGCGGAACACACTCGCCTGCTTGTAGCCTTCCTTGGCGCAAGAGATGGTCACGTCGTCGGGATTGACGTCCTTGCCGAAGCCGGGGATTTTGTAGACGCCCAAAATGTCGGTGCGTGTCACCAAGGCGCCGCGGTCCTTGAGTTCCGCCGTAACCTTGGCGTCGGCCACGCCCGGGCCGTTGACCTCCCGTACAAAGCCAAAATAGGACGGCCCATCATCTGCACTGGTGTCTTCGTCGTCGCCAAACCCTGTGCCCCCGGCGTACGCCAAGCTGTGAGCAGCCACCGTCAGTGCAAATGCGAGTGCGACGCGCAGCGATACACGATCGAGCGTCATACAGACCTTCCCAGACGATCCCGCCCCACGCCGCGCCGTTAGCGCCGGCCCAGCGCGCAATCTAACGCGTCAGGTAACCGCTGAGAAGATAGGCAATCGCGGTGATAGGGCCTGGGGCAGCGGCCCAGCACGGCCCGATCTCAACCATTTGCCGCATTCGCCGACGGAAGCGGACGCGGGTGGCTGACGATGAGTTCGACAAGCACCTCGGCTACCTGCTGTCGCGAATCAGCATCCCAGGCTCAACAAATGACAGGCCGTTCGCGGGATTAGCTTTGACTGGACAGCAGACCGCGTCCGCATTGCCCGCGCTCGACAAACGACTCAAACGAGCTAGACTTCCATTACAAAACAAGCGTCTAAAAATTTAGGGGAGGACGATGGGCGCGCTCATATCCACCAACGCTTTTTGGACCCTCTGGCTGTTCGTGCACCTTATCCTGGCAGTTGGCCTCCTCGGAGCGCTGACCCATCAGGCGATGGCTGTGGCGCTGCCTGTGCATCGGGCGGCCAACGGGATCGTGACGCGCTTTCGCGCGGTGCCCGCTGCTGGATACGCCACGGCAGTCTGCGTGCTGTGGGTGCTCACTTTCCTCGTCGGCTCGTATATCTACACCAAGTATCGCATCTACATCAGGATTCCGCTCGAGGCGGGCCACTATTACAAAACCGGCGGATTCTTCGATTTCAAGGAGCATGTCACGACGCTCGGCTTGGTGCTGCTGCCGGCCTACTGGTATTTCTGGAAGAACGCCGAGAATCCGGAATATGACAACGCGCGCAAGGGGGTGACCCTTGTGCTCGCCGTCATGTGCTGGTTTCTCTTTATCGTTGGTCACGTCCTCAACAACACAAGAGGATTTGCGTCATGAGCACGACCACGGCAACCAACTCGAGAACGACTCCATCGACTTCGACACTGGCAGCATCGAGCAAGTTCAAGGCATTCGCCACGACCTTCTCCATTTCCGGCCCTGTCATTTACTGCGTGACTCAGTATCTGAACTGGCCGCTGGTCACCTTCTGGCCGGCGACGAACCGTCTCGTCTGGGGATATGAGGGCGCGAAGAGCGGCGAAGGGCCCAACATGCTGTGGTACGGATGGACCATCACGACCATTCTCGTCGCAGCAGCTCTTGGCATCATTGCCATGATGCTTCCCGAGCGCATCACCAACAAGATTCCGCTGGCGCTCGTCTGGATCCTCCCGATCCTGGCGATCCCCTATATAATTTATTCGTTGATGCCGTGGTGGACGCATCCGTAGGACGTAAGGTGCGTGCGGTGCGATGAGAGCCTGAAATGGTGCTTTCCAAGCTCGACTTGGCGATTATGGCTGTTATCGCAGGAGTGTTGCTTTGGATCGAGCACGAGAATCGCATCGTCGTAGCAACGCCGGCGGCTGCAGAGGCTGCACCTCCAGGCGCTTCAGTCTGCCCCGAAAGTGACAGCGTTCCGTTCAGCCCCGATTGCCTTGCGTTTATCGAGGGCCGCACAGTGTTCGCTGTTCGCGCACTACCCGCAAAGCCGACCGCAACCGACGATGCACCGGCGGCATCATCTGGCGCACACCAGCGTGCGGAATTGAACGCCACCGCTCCCTGCCCTCCCAGCAACGAAAATGCCCCATACAGCGCGCGCTGCCTGAGTTTCTTATCCGGCTGGTACTGGCACCCAAACCTAACAAAGCACGCGCCTTAAACTGCCATTTTGTTCATTGACGCACCGCCGCCGCGCCGATGAGCATCACTTTCGCCCCTTGACCTGGAAAATGACGGGCAAGGTAAAGGTCAGCCCGTCGTCAGCCACCAACGGCGGCGGCGGCGGCACGGGATCGGAACGCTGCAGCATGGCAAGCGCCGCGTTGTCGAAAGAAGTATCGCCGGAACCTTTGACGACACGCGTCGATACCACGTGTCCGACACGGTCGAGGACGAAGCTCACGACAACCTCGGCGGCCTGCCGGGCCCGATCCGCGGGATAGCGCTTGAATTTGTTGAGGTGAGCGAGCAGTTCTTTTTGCCAAGTCACGCGCACGCGCTGGGCGCTCTGACCTGTCCCCTGTGCTGGAGCCACTGAACGCGGCGCTTCAGGAGCGGTGTCGATGCTGGGCGTGGCCGTCGCTTCGGTGGCAGCGGATTGCTCCGAAGGATCGGCCTGAACTGTCGGAGTTTTTGGATCATCGTCCTTGGGCTTCTTCGAATCGTCCGGCGAAACGACCCTATCGGGATCGTCCGTCTCCGTCGGCACGGCTTTTGGCAAATCGGTTTGTTCGACCACCTGTTTTTGCTCAACGACCGCAGGCGAAGGGGCCGACGCATCGGTGTCCGGACCTGGCGGAAGATCGCTCGGATCGAGATGCGGAGCGGTCAGTTCGACGCCGATTTCGATTGCCGGCGCCCCAAGATCATCCTCAGGCTCACTTAGCCGCAGGACGCCGAATGCGAGCGCCACGCAGCCGGCATGAATCGCCACGGCCGCGACCGCCGCCGAAACCCAAACGGCCCGGGACAAATGCCGCGGTGGATCGTGATCAGGCATCTTGGTGACATCGTCGGCCATGAGGATCGTCGCTCAGTGCTCGTAGGGTTACGGCAGCACGCCCGGAAGAGGCTGCGTCGAACCATCCGGGACGCCTTCGAGCGCGACCAGCGCAATCTTGGTGTAGCCGCCGACCCGCAGGCGCTCCAGCACGTCCATCAATTCGCCGTAGGGCACTCCGCGATCGGCGCGGAGGAAAATGCGGCGATCCTTGCCCTGATCCGCCATGGCATCCAGGGCATGGACGAGCTCGACGCGCTTGACCGGGGTTTCGCCGATGGCAACGGCAAGATCGGATTTGATGGTGACATAAGTCGGCTTATCGGGCTCTTTTGCGGGATCGCGGTCGAGGTCGGCAAATCGACAGCCGAAGTCAACAGTGGACAGCGGCGCCGCAACCATAAAGATGATCAAGAGCACCAGCATCACGTCGATGAACGGCGTCACGTTGATGTCGTGCGCCTCCTCGAAGTCATCGTCATCATCGTCCAGATCGCCGAGTGCAACAGCCATAAGTCACTCCGCAGCACGCGAAATCGACCCGGTCTGGAATCGATCGAGGTCGCGCGACAACAGCCGCCCAATCGCGCCGGTAGCGCGGCCGACCAAGTCCAAATAGCCCTTCGCCGCGCGGGAGAAATGGTTGTAGATGATGACGGCCGGGATGGCCGCCGCGAGACCGATTGCGGTTGCGAGCAACGCCTCGGCGATGCCAGGGGCCACAACTGCAAGGTTGGTGGTCTGGGCCTTCGAAATCCCGATGAAGCTGTTCATGATGCCCCACACGGTGCCGAACAGCCCAACGAATGGCGCCGTTGCTCCAATCGTTGCGACGGGACCCATGCCGTAGCGTACGGCACGGGCTTCCGTGCGCACGATTTCAGTAAAGCGGGTCGCCGCGCGCTCTTTGATGCCTCCCTCTACGGGACTGTCGGCTGACAGCCGGACTTCCTGGGTCGCAGCCAACAGGAGGGAAGACAGCACATTGGTCGACGAGCCTACCGCCAATTGGGCTTCGCTCAGCGATTTCGTGTTGGCAATCCGCTTGAGCGCTGCGCCAAGCTCTTTACGCGCGCGGGAAAGCTGGATCGACTTTGCAAAAAAGATCGTCCAGGTCACAAGCGACGCGAAGGCGAGGCTCACCATCACGGCTTTGACCAGAATGTCGGCTGACAGGAACATCGACCACGGCGACAGCTCGTGAAGCTGGCCTGTAACTGACACCGGCCGAGCGGAGACCTCCGGAGCAACCGGCGTGTCAGGCTGTGCCGAGGCTGCTTCGGCCGCGCCTGACGGCGACGAGACCGCTGGCGGGACTGCCTGTGCGCGACGGCACGCCGCCGCTTTGCTGCGCCCAAATTGGCGACGCGAGGGCGCTGATCGCAAGGGCGAGAAGGGGAGCGTATGCGACTGCGCAAAAGCAATTTCCTCATACTTCGGCCCAATGGCGGATCAGATTGTGATAAATGCCCGTGAGCTTCACGACCTCTTGGTCGTTGCGCCCGAGTCTCTCGACGAGCCCCTGAATGGCATTGTCGAGATCGAAGAGCATACTGCGCGCTTGCGCATCGCGGATCATGCTTTGCAGCCAGAAGAACGACGCGACCCGCAGGCCCCGCGTGATCGGTGTCACGGTATGCAAACTGGTGGCCGGATAAAGTACAAGGTGCCCGGCCGGCAGCTTGACCTCGTGGGAGCCGTAATAGTCCTCCACGACCAATTCGCCGCCGTCATACTCGTCGGGCTCGGAAAGAAAAAGCGTGACCGACAGATCGGTCCGGATGCGCATGCCGGTCAGATGATCGCCACGCACCGCGTTGTCGACATGCACGCCGAAATGGTGACCGACGCCATAGCGGTTGAACAAAGGCGGAAAAATGTGCTTGGGGATCGCTGCCGAGACAAACAGCGGATTGGCGGCTAGCGCCCTGATAATCAGGTCACCCAACCGGCGCGAAAGCTCTCCGTTCGGCGGCAATTGCTCATTGTTCTTGACCATCGCTGATTGCGCGCCCGCAGTCGAACGACCGTCTTCCCAGGTGGCGTCATCGATGACGTCGCGGAATTCAGCCACCTCGACCTTGCTCAGCACATCCGGTACGCAGATCAGCATTCACGTCTCTGATTGGAATTAGAATAGATTCAGAATCTCGCCGACACCTGAGCCCCCAAAACACGACCGGGGGCGACAAGAACGAATGGCGCAGCACTTTGGTAGAACGCGTCGTAGTAGAGCTTGTCGAAGATATTGTTGGCGAACAGCTTCCATCGCCAGTTCTTGGTGACCTTGCCTTCGAGAAACGCATCGAAGCGCCAGTAGTCGGGAAGCACCGTCCCCTGATTCGCCGCCAGCAGCGTGCCGCCGTAGATCTTCGATCGATAAGTTGCCTGGCCGCCGACCTCGATGGTGTCGGTGAGCTGATACTTCGTCAGGACGTTGAATGATTGATTGGCGATGAAGGCGAGTGGCAGACCGACGTTGCTCGGAACCGCAGACGCGTCAACGCGCGTCTTCATCAGCACGAGACCGGTAAAGACGCTCCATTTGTCGGTGATCTTGCCTTCGGCGCCGAGGTCAATGCCTTGCACATGATAGGCGGCACCGGCCTGAACCGTGCCGGCGTTAGGATAGCCGGCTGGGACCAGCTCGCGGGCATTACTGACGTCGGTACGAAACAGCGCCGCCGTGGCCAGCAGATGCCGGTCGAACAGTTCCCACTTGGTACCGATCTCCTGCGCGGTGCTTTCGATCGGGCTGAAAATCTGGTTGATCGGCGACGATGGGTTCAGCCCTCCGTAATTGGCGGATGTTCCATCCAGTTCGGCAGCCGACGGGCTCGGACGAAGTGCCGTACGCCCAGTAGAGACTGCCGATCGGAACCGGTTTAACCACAGCACCAAGATTGTAATTCCACATGCCGGATGAGGTTGAAACAGTCGGAAATCCATTCTTGCTGGCACTGATGTCGTACCGGTCGAAACGACCACCCGCAGTGAGGATCAAAAAATCCTGATAATTCGCAGTTTCGAGCGCGTAAGCGCTTTTGGTGTCGATCGGGATAACATTCGGATTTCCGGTGACCGACGGGACGTTGCCGAATGGAGTAAAATTGGGTGGATCCAGTACGGAGGCGCCTATGAAGCTGCCGTTGCCGTTGAAAGCACCAGCCCCAAGCGCCTCGGAGGACAGCCCCGTGTAGCTATCGATGCTGACCTGCTCGCGCGACGCTTCGAACCCGGTTACGAGCGTATTGCGGACCGGCCCGGCAGTGAACTTGATCGTCGCTGACGCTTGGTTGGCCAGAACATTGGTGACCTGGTAGCGGCTCTGCGGATTGAGTGTGGTCGTCCAATTCGCCAAATTTGCGCTCGTGGTGTTTGGCGACTCCGGAATTGTGCCGATGTAGTTCAGCACCGCTCTTTCGTCTCTGAACTCGTCGTTTAGCGTGATGAAATCATTGACTTTGACTTCGCCGTCCACAGTTCCGAAGTCCTGCTGGACCTTCTGGAAATCGCGATTGACGAATCCGTAATAGGTGTCCCGGGGTATCCCGACCGATGTCACTGGAAGCTTGGCCCGAACATCGTAGGGAACGCCGAAGTCCGGGAGCGACCAAAGATTGGTGTGAACGTAATTGGCCGTGACCTTGACGGCGTCGGTTGGCGTCCACTTCACCGCCGCCAAGGCTCCGCCGCGATCGTCAGTCGTAAGGTTGCGATCCGCGACGCCGGCGTTCTGCCACATGCCGTCGACGCGAACCGCCAAGGTCGGGCTGATCACCTGATTGAGGTCAAGCGTAACGCGCCGGGTGTCGTCGGACGCGATGGTGGTGTCGGCATTGTAGAAGCTTCTGTCCGTGGCCTGCTTGGTGACGATGTTCAAGGCGCCGCCGGTAGTGCCGCGGCCATTGATGGTCGACGACGGTCCCTTGAGAATCTCGATCTGTTCGGTGAAGAAATTCTCACGCACGCTGACGGCGGGATCGCGTATGCCGTCGACGAACACGTCGTTGCGTGCATCGAAGCCACGGATGAAAAAGCGGTCGCCGAAAGCGTTGCCGCCTTCGCCGGTCCCGAGCGTTACGCCCGCCGTCGTGCGCGCCAAGTCTTTGAGGCTCGTAGCGTTCTTGTCCTCGATGATTTGCCTGGTCAGGACCGTGACCGATCTCGGCGTATTGGCGATGGGCTCGCTGAATTTCGGCGAAGCGAGCCGATCGGCCTTATAGGGCGCGGCCGGATCGGCGTACGGATCTCGATCAGCGGCCTGTGTGGCCGTATTGGCGGCAGCCGCCGCCTGCTTGGCTAAAGCCTCTTGCTTGGCGCGCGCCGCACGGCGCAATGCATTGCGCACGCGAATTTGCTCCGCAGCTGGGTTTCGTCGCGGCAGGCTTTTTTCGGATCGACGGGCGCTTCGACGGTCACCGGCGGCAGTGGCGATTGCTGCGCTTCGGCACCCGAAATCGACGCCACCGCGATCAGACAGCCTACCGTGACCTTGCGCGTCGGATTGCCGTCGAACGCTTCATTCAACAACTCCGTCGCTGTGCGCGTTCGCAACGAATACGGTCTCCGCAGACTGCCCATCGATATCCCACCCCGAACACTCGATACCGCCCGGTCGGTTCGAGCGGGGAGTGATTACTGGCGCGCAACTTATTCAGCAGCGTCTACGGGGTCAAATAAATCTACAGTATTTCCAGATGGTTATACTTGAATCATTCCAATGCAAAGCAGCACGTACATTTCAATTACTCCAATATAAAAGAAGGCAACTCAGATCAGATGGCTTCCAAACTTTGATCTGACGCATTGCTTGCACAAGAAAATTGGCGATGCCGTAATCGCTCACGGATCGCGGCGATCCGGCGCAACCTAAACGACATCGAGAAGCCTCAGGACAATGCAATCAGAAGGCGCGGCGCGCAGACATGGCGGGTCATCGCCGAGCACATGGCTTCGTTAGGGCAAACGGCAATCTCGATGTCGACCTCTTCAAAGGGCTTCTTCCGCATCCACGCTCGGCGGCTTCATCAGTGAGAATAGTTCGTCCACCGTCTTGACGGCGATCTGCCGCACGCGATCGGTGTCGAGCGCACCGGCTATTCTCACCTGCCTCACGACTGCGTGGATCTCATCGCGGAAATCGCTGACGAACGACAGCGGATCTTTGGAATCATTCGCAACTCTTGCAATCAATCCGGTAATCAATATTTGGCAGGCGATCATCCGGCCGTTCAACTCTTCCATAGCGTACTCCATTTGCTGCCACGGCTCTCGCCGCGCTTGTCAGAGCTAGCACCAAACGGAAACTGATTGGAACAATTGCGCGGTGTCGCTTCTTAAAGCCGCGATGAAAAAAATCGGCCCGACGGATCGCTCGCGTCGCTCAAGCCGCGAGCGTTTCTTTCACCGCATTGACAAGCTGTTTGAGGGTGAACGGCTTGGCTAGAAAAGCGAATTGACCGTCGGCCGGAAGATGTTTCTGAAATGCGTCCTCGGCATAGCCGGAAACGAAGATGATTTTCAATTCCGGATTTCGATTGCGTAACTCCCGAAGCAACGTCGGCCCGTCCATTTCCGGCATGACGACGTCGGACACGACGAGATCGACGCGCCCGTCGGATTTCTCCAGCACGTCGATCGCTTCCACCCCATTGCCGGCCTCAAGCACGGTGTAGCCGCGCGAGGCGAGGCCGCGCGCGTTGAGCGCACGCAAACCCTCCTCATCTTCCACCAAAAGAATTGTGCCTTCGCCGGTCAGATCAGCGCTTGCCACACGCTTGACCTGATCGGCAGCCGCGAGCGCGCCCGCGAGCGCCGGCGCTTCTGCCGCCGCTTCCTGGGCGCTCACAACGTGTCGCGGCAGGAAAATGCGGAACGTCGTGCCCTTGCGCTCCACGGAGTCGACATAGATGAAGCCGCCAGTCTGTTTGATGATGCCGTAAACGGTGGAGAGACCGAGACCGGTGCCCTTGCCGACATCCTTGGTCGAGAAGAACGGCTCGAAAATCTTCTCGACGATCGCCGCCGGAATACCGGTGCCCGTATCGGTGACTTCAACCAGCACATAATCGGCGGCCGGCATGCCGGCCGCGTGGAAGCGCTCGCATTCCTTTGCCGTAACGTTGGCGGTCCGCAACAAAAGCCGGCCGCCCTCTGGCATCGCGTCGCGTGCGTTGACCGCAAGATTTACGACCACCTGCTCGAATTGCGAGATATCGACCCGCACCGGCCAAAGATCGCGACCGTGCACGACGTCGAGTGTCACCTTTTCGCCAATCAGCCGACGCAGCAGCATCGTGAGGTCGCTCAACACTTCCCCGATATCGAGAACCTGCGGACGCAAGGTTTGCTTGCGCGAGAAAGCGAGCAGATGCCGTACCAGGCTCGCCGCCCGGTTCGCATTCTGCTTGATCTGCATAATATCCTGGAATGACGGATCGGTCGGCTTGTGCGCATTGAGCAAAAAATCGGTCGCCATCATGATGGCGGAGAGCACATTGTTGAAATCGTGGGCAATGCCGCCGGCAAGCTGACCCACCAGCTCCATTTTCTGTTGCTGGGTGACCTTATTTTCAAGCTCGCGCTGCTCGGTCGTCTCAAGTGCATAGACGATGGCGGCTTCCTGGTCGCGCTCCTCTTCTTCGACGGCGGTCACGTAGAATCGCCCGAAGCGCTCGCCCTCGCCCGCGAGCATCGCGTCCACCGGCGCGATATCACCTCGGCCCTGTGCGGCCTGCTGGATGGCCTGGTCGAGTGCCGGCCGGTCCCGCTCGGCCACAATGGCATGGATTGAACGGTCCTCGCCGTCGCCGCGGCGCGCGCCCTGGAACAGGCGCGCGAACAGCGGATTCGTACGCACGACACCGCCCTGCTTGTCGATGGTGGCAATCGCCATCGGCGTATTGTGGAAAAAGCGCATGAAGCGGATTTCCGCCGCGCGTTGCGGATCCGTGCCGTCGTCGCGCGCGCGATTGAGCACGAGCGTACGCGATGCGCCCGGCAAGCCATCAGCCCCGAATGCAAGTTTGTGGAACAGCCGGACCGGGAGCGTTCGTCCGCTGCGGGTCCGTAGATCAAGATCGAGCACTTCGGTCTTGACCTCGCCTGGAGCGGCCCGCAGCGTCGTCAGCAATGCAGCGCCGTCGCCCGAAACCAGATCGGACAGCTTGAGGCCGCCCGACCCGACCTGGGCGAGATCCTGATCGAGCCAATTGGCAAGCGTGGCGTTGAGATAAACGACGTCGCCTTTGGCATTGACCGAGAAGAACCCCGCCGGCGCATGATCGAGATAATCGATCGCGTACTGCAATTCTTGAAATACGTTCTCCTGACGCTCGCGTTCGCGCGTCACGTCGCCAAGCGACCAAACCGTGAGACGTCCGTCGCGTTTGCCCTCACCGAGCGGCCGGATCTTGAAGCGCAGCCAGCGAGCCGGCCGGCCTTTGATGCCGGCGATTCTTACCTCCTCCTGCAGGCGCTTGCCCTCGCGCGCCGCCTTGAGCAGCCGATAGATGGCCTCCGATGCATCCGCGTCGCCGATGAAAACGCGTTCGACCGGCCGCATATCGTTCACGTCGGATGCACCGATCAGATCGAGGTAAGCCGCGTTGGCATAGACAACGCGCCCGTCGCCATCGGTAACGACGATACCGTCGAAGGCACCATCCACGACCGATTTGATGAGTGGGCTGACCGCCTCATTGGCGGAGAGCCGCAAAATTCCGCAGGCGAGTGCAAATAGCGAGAATACGCCGATGGTCGCAAGCACCGCAAGGAAACCAAGGATGTAGGGTTCGGTATTGCTGCGGCCGAGCACGACAATGCCGGTACCGGCCCCGACCAGGAGGCCCGCAACGAGCAGCACAAGAATGATGCTGCCGCCGCGCTCCGCGCCGGCGCTGCGATCGGCCCCAGCCCGCACATGCGCGGTGCCGACGGACTCCTCCTTCATGCCGTGCGTCGCCATCTCCTGCCCCGTCATGCCTTGCCCCCTTTCCGCTTTCCCGGAACGAGCGGAGTATGACCACCAGCTTACTCCCAGTGCCCTTTGCGACCGACTCGTGCAAGTGCCTTTCTGGTACAAGTAAGTCGCTTTGCAATAGACTTCACAACATCTTTCACTTCGCTACCAGACGCCGCAGACGCATCAGGTAGCCGATGATTTCAGCGACAGCGCGATAATGCTCCGGCGGAATCTCCTGGTCGATCTCGACCGTTCCATGGAGCGCCCGGGCGAGCGGAGGGTTCTCGACCACGGGAATGTTGTGAGCCTCGGCCACCTCGCGGATTTTCCGGGCGATCAGATCGACGCCCTTGGCGACGCATACCGGCGCATTCATGCCTCGATCGTATTGCAACGCCACCGCAAAGTGGGTCGGGTTGGTGATGACAACCGAGGCCTTCGGCACCGCCGCCATCATGCGCTTACGCATGCGCGTCTGCCGCAATTGACGGAGTTTATTCTTGACCGCTGGATCGCCCTCCGTCTGCCTGAACTCCTCCTTCATTTCCCGCACCGACATTTTCTGCCGTTCGTACCATTGCCGGTACTGGAACAAGTAGTCGGCCGCGGCGACGATGAAGAGAATCGTCACCACCGTACCGAGCAATTGAATCGTCAGCCCTTGGGTTACGGGCAGGATTGCCGCCGGATCGCCGGCGACGAGGCCAGCGAGGCGATAGCGTTGCGGCCAAAGGAGCGCGCCGATGACCGCCCCAAACAGGGTAAGCTTGGCAAGACCCTTGGCGAAATTGGCAAGAGCCTGCTTCGAGAATAGCCGAGCGAGGCCAGCCGCCGGCGAAATTTTCGACAGCGCGGGCTTGATCGGCTCGGCCGAGAACACGATCCGGTGCTGGATCGCGTTGCCGCCGAGCGCGGCAAGGCTCAGCAAGAGAAGCGGAATGCCCAGCGCCGCGAGCACATCGAGTGTGAGCGTCTTGGCGAGACCGAACAGGGCCGGACCGTCAGTCGAAAACTGGTAGGAATGTACGAGGAGGCCGCGCAGCGTCATTTCCAGGTTTGCCGCGGTCGGCGCCGCGAACACCATCAGCGTCAGCGTGCCGCCGGCGATCATAAACCAATTGCTGAGTTCCGGACTTTTGACGACGTCGCCGCGCTTGATTGCGTCATCAAGCCGCTTCGGTGTCGGATCTTCTGTATGTTCGCTGTCGTCGCGTTCGTCGGCCATACCGGGTGCTCAATTGGCGTCGCTTATCCGTGGGGGACAAGCTCGTGCAACACACCGCCGAGATAGTCGAGATAGATTCCCATCATCGTGCCGAGCGCCAGCAGCAAGAACAGCAACCCGATCAGGATCGAGAGCGGCAGGGCGACAAAGAAAACTTGCATCTGCGGCATCAGTCGGGACAGCACGCCAAGCCCGATGTTGAACAGAAGTCCGAAGGCAAGAAACGGCGCTGAAAGCTGAATGCCGATGCGAAATGCGCCGGAGACGGTTCTGGTCACAAGAGCCGCGACGTCGCCCACAGCGGGCACTTCGCCTGGCTCGAACAGATTATAGCTGTCGTTGAGCGCGGCAATGACGAGGTAATGCATATCGGTCGCAAAGAAGAGTGTCACGCCGAGCATGGTGAGGAAATTGCCGATGATCACACCCTGCTCGGCCTGGGTGGGATCGATCGAGGTTACAAATCCCAGGCCCAGTTGCTGGGCGATTACCGAGCCTGCGACCTGAAGCGAAGACACGGTCAGGCGGGCGGTCAGACCCAGCACCGCGCCGATCAGAATCTCCTCGACGAGCAAGACCAAATCGGGCGCGAGCGCGCTGGTGTTGATCGGATAGGCGTTGCGGTGGAGCGGCAGCAGAACGGCGGCGAGGACCAACGCTACTGTGAGACGTAAACGCGTCGACACGCCCTCCTCGCCGATACCGGGCAACAACATCACCATGGTCCCGGTGCGGGCAAAGACCAGCATGAACGCCGCGCCAAGGGCCGGCAGAAAGGAAACGTCAATGCGCACCGCTGAGCCCGCCTAGCCGTTCGTGATGTGCGCGGTGATCCGTAGAAAGTTGCTGTGCAGCGCGTCGGCCATGAACGGCAACGCGATCAGCATGGCGAGAAAGATCGCAAGAATCTTCGGCACGAAGACGAGTGTCGTTTCCTGGATCTGCGTGAGCGCCTGAAACAGCGAGACAATGACGCCGACCACCAGTCCAACCAGCATCAGCGGCGCGGCGACAATGAGCAGCGTGACGATCGCGTCGCGCGCTACATCCATCACTTCCGGTCCGGTCATCGAGACTCCCATGTTCTGCCACACCCCAAATCCGGTGGGTCCGATATCTCAGATCGGCATTCTAAGAAGACCGATTTTTCAAATCGGCATTTTGAGAATGTCCTCGTAGGCCGAAATCACCTTGTCGCGTACCGCGACCATCGTTTGCACGGCCGTTTCTGTTTCGGCGACCGCGGTAACGACGTCGACCATATTGGCTTTACCCGTCGCTACGGCCTGCGACTGGACGTCGGATTTCTGCGCAGCTTCGGAAACGGCATCAATGACGTTTTTCAGCACGCTGCCGAAATTGGGGCCAGATCCGGGTGCATTTGCGCTGCTCCCGATATTCGCGGTGTCTTGGCCTACGCGGGCGAGAGCGGCATAGGCGTTGGCGGCGGCGGTCGGTGTCGGCATGGTTCACCTAGCTCTTGAGGATATCGAGGGTCCGCTGGAACATGCGACGCGTCGCGGTGACGACGTCGAGATTGGCCTCGTAGGACCGCTGTGCGTCCCGCAGGTCGGTCATTTCAACGAGCGCGTTGACGTTCGGATATTTGACGTCGCCGTTGGCGTCGGCGGCCGGATTGCCTGGTTCATGCCTGACGAGGAAATCGGAGTTGTCGGTCGCCACGTGGCCGAGCTTGACGACCTGCGCATCGAGCGAGCGATCGAGTTCGGAGGTGAATGTCGGGATTTTGCGCCGGTAGGGATCGCCGCCGGGCCGCTGCGCAGTGGAGTTGACGTTGGCGATGTTCTGCGAGATGATGCGCATGCGGCCGGCTTGCGCGCGCAATCCCGAGGCCGCGATTGCTATCGATTTGATGAAATCCATGACGCGTCCATTCGCCTTGGAGCGTGCGCTCAGGCTTTGCCGATTGCCATTTTTATGAGGGAAAGGCTGCGGGTATAGAGCGAGCTCACCGCCTCATAATCCATCTGGTTGTCGGCAACCTTCAGCATTTCGTCTTCGAGACTCACCGCGTTGCCGCGCGGACGAACCTCGTATCGGGTGTTCGAGTTGGATGCGAAGTCCAAGCCGGACGTGCCTTGCGCGACCAAATGGTTGGGGTCGGTCCGCTCCAGATCGAGCGAAGCAACCCGTAGCGCGTGCCCAAAGTCCGGCGGCGTCAGGTCCAAGGCCTGGTAGTTGGGCGTGTCGGCATTGGCGACATTTTCGGCAAGAATACGCTGGCGCTCTTGGTGCCATTGCATCCGGGTCCGCAGCATCGAAAGGATCGGAATATCGGCGATCGGCATCGGCCCACCCTCCGTGTCACTGGGCAGACTTTGCCGAGCGTATGGTTAATGACCGGTTAAAGCCGGTTTCACGCTGGTTTTGCCATCAATTTGCCGTTTACCATATCGATCCTTCATTTCCGGGGACCGGGCGCAAAATCGCCCTTTGGCTTTAATTCTTTGTTAGTATTCACGGCGGCAATTATTGCCTGCGCGGTTAACCATTGGGATCAATGGATCAACCGCCACGAAACGGGGAGAAGTGCGGATGTTCGAGACGTTGTTCGGCGCGGAAATGCCGCTCGCCGTTCGCTTCTTCTTGGCATTCCTGATCGTGCTCGGGCTGATCGGCGCCACCGCTTGGGCGGTCCGCAGATTTGGCGCGGGGCGACTAGGGGGCTCCGCCACGCGCGGGCGCCAGCCGAGATTGGCCGTGATCGATCACGCGACAGTCGACGGGCGCCGTCGCCTTATCCTGGTCCGTCGCGATAATGTCGAGCATCTGCTGATGATCGGGGGACCGACCGACGTTGTCGTCGAGCCTAACATCGTGCGCGCAGTCGCAGCGCCACGAGATGTCATGCCGCCGCGCCCTCCCCTCTCCGCGGAGCCGCTGCCGCGCGCGATTCCGTTGCCGGAAACCACCAACGGCTCTTGGCCGCTACAACCTGAGCCGGCTCCGCCGCCGCGCCCTGCCCCGCGCATTGAACCCGTTGCTCCGGAAGAGCCGCCGGCTTGGCCGCTCCAACCGCACGCCGAGACGCCAGCGCGCCCGCCTCGTGACACGCTGGCCGCACTCGCAGACGAGCTTTCGGTCCGCCCGACACCGCTACGCAATCGTCCGCCGGTCATCGCGCGTCCGAACCCTGTCGAGCCGCGCCAAGAAATTCGACAAGAAGCGCGACAAGAACCTCGCGCTGAACCACGACCCGACCCGCGACCGTTCCCGCGCGCACCGGCGCCGCAGCCCATCGCCGAGGAATCAGCCGACGAAGCGGCGGATCAGAGCCTCGCGGAGATGGCCCATCGCCTCGAAGCGGCCTTACGCAAACCGAGCGTGCCGCCTGAGAGGCGTGAGCCGCTGCCGAGAGCGCCTGAGGCGCGCACACCCGCGGCACCGCCGCGGGCCGCGCCGCCCGCTGAGCCTGAGCCAGTCGCTGCGTCGCAGCCGTCGTCACAACCGGGGCCGCAGCCACCACTCGTTCCGCCGCGCCCTGCGCAACAGGCCGAACCGAAGCCACGCGGCGAAACCAAGCAAAGCCAGGGCAAGACGCTCTACGACAGTCTCGAACAGGAGATGGCGAGTTTGCTCGGCCGTCCAACGGGCAAGACCTGATGGCAGCAACATGGGGCTGCCGTGTCCGGTTCAAAACGGTGGCGGCCTCTGTAGCGGTCCTGATAGTTTCGGCGACACCGCTCGCTGCACAAGACATCAGCATCAATTTCGGTCAGGGCGCCGCCGGCGCAGGCGGACTGAACGAGCACATCATCCAGTTGATCGCCCTTCTCACGGTGCTTTCGCTCGCGCCGTCGATCCTGGTGATGATGACATCCTTCACCCGTATCGTCGTGGTGCTGTCGCTGCTGCGCACCGCGCTCGGGACGGCGACGGCGCCACCCAATTCCGTCGTCATTTCGCTCGCATTGTTCCTGACGGCCTTCGTCATGGGCCCGGTGCTGACGCGCGTCTACGACGTCGGCGTCAAGCCGCTCGTCGCCAATGAAATCACCGTCAACCAGGCATTCGAGCGCGCCAGTCAACCGCTGCGCGCCTTCATGGAAAAGAACGTCCGTGAAAAGGACTTACAACTATTCGTCGACATGTCAGGTGAGGGCCAGCCCAAGCGGCCGGAAGACGTGTCGATGCGCGTCCTCGTTCCCGCCTTCATGATTTCCGAACTGAAGCGGGCATTCGAAATAGGCTTCCTTTTGTTCCTGCCGTTCCTCATCATCGACCTTGTGGTCGCGTCAGTCCTCATGTCGATGGGCATGATGATGCTGCCCCCGGTCGTGGTGTCGCTGCCGTTTAAGCTGATCTTCTTTGTGCTGGTCGACGGCTGGACCCTGGTCGCAGGATCGTTGATCCAGAGCTACGGAACCTGAGCGCCGCTTTTCCGCTCATTCCCGCGCCAACCGGACCATTGGGTTCCCGCTTTTGCGGGGGCCAGCGGGCATAGAGTTGTTACCCCCAAACCGCGCGCGCGGTTTCGGCGACGCGTTCGAGCTTGCGCTTCTGATCGTCGGGAGTGAGCAGGTTGCCGACGACGTCCGAAGCAAAGCCGCATTGCGGCGAGATGGCGAGTTGGTCGAGCGGAATATAGCGGCTCGCCTCCTCGATGCGCCGCTTGAGCGCGTCAACTGTTTCAAGCTCCGGCACCTTGGTGCTCACCAGCCCAAGTACGATCACCCTACCCTTCGGGACGAAGCGCAGCGGCTCGAAACTACCGGCGCGCGGCGTATCGTATTCGAGCAAAAAGCGGTTGTGCGGAAGTTCGTTGAACAGCCGCTCGGCGATGGCATCGTAGGCGCCTTCGCGGTGCCACATGCTGCGCTGATTGCCACGGCAAAGATGAATCCCGAAGGTGACGCCCGGATAGTCGGCGATGACTGCCGCTTCCGCCTTGAGCGATCGAGCGAAATTTTGCATCGGATCCTCGCCGCGTGCGCGCATCTGGTCGAGCGACGGCGGATCGATATAGGCGGTAAACCCAGGCGCATCGATGTGAACATAGCGGCAGCCGCCATCGACCAGACTCGTTACGATCTGCCGCTCGATCGCCACCACATCGGCCAGAAACGCGTCCATGTCGCGATAAACCGCCGTCGAGTTTTCGTACTCGAAACGCTGCGAAATGCGATCCGGCCCGATTAGCGACACCTTTACTGGCTTCTTCGCCACCTTACTGACGAATTGATACTCCTCGAGCGGGACATTGTGCGCGAGCTTCAGCCGCGACTTCGCCGGCCGGCGATGCGACACCGCTGTCCCGGCGTGATGCATCGTCGGAATATCCCAACGCTGGCCCGGCGCCGATCCCTCGACCCGTTGCTCGTAAACTTTCAGCGTCGAGCGTGCGGCGTCGTAGCCTTCAACTGAAGCACCGAAACTGTCCTGAAAATTGAGCCGGCGCATCTCGCCGTCGCTGATGACATCAAGGCCGGCATTTTCCTGCAGCCGCACCGCCTGCCGGACCGCTTCGTCCTCGATCGCATGCAACGCCTCGGCCGCGATCTTGCCGTCGTCGAACGCGATGCGCGCGTCCTTCACCACGGCCGGCCGCAGCAGGCTGCCGACGACGTCGGTTCTGATCTTTGCGAGTTCAGGCTTGGTGCGGGCGGGAGCCTCTTGTACGTCGGTCATGCGTTTCACTCCACGGCAAGGCCGCGGAGTGTGCACGACGACCAAACCGCCTTCAAGCTGCCCCCAGCAACGGTTCAATCTCGTGATTGACATAAGTCAATGGGGCTTCCTGGGTGGGCCGGCGCTAGGCATAAAGAGCCTGCTCAACCTACCAACTTCTCCCTCGCGATGCGTCTCCTGACCTGTGTCCCGGCATCGTACCAACCACTGGTCTCATTCACGATCTTCACTACGGAAAGCATTACCGGAACTTCGATTAGAACGCCGACCACAGTCGCCAACGCCGCCCCTGAGTTGAAGCCGAAGAGACTGATGGCGGCAGCAACAGCCAGTTCGAAGAAATTGCTGGCGCCGATGAGTGCGGACGGCGCAGCAACACAATGAGCCTCGCCGGCTGCGCGATTCAATAGGTACGCAAGCCCCGAGTTGAAATAGACCTGAATCAGGATCGGCACCGCCAACATGGCGATGATCAGGGGCTGGGCCAGGATCTGCTCGCCTTGGAAGCCGAACAGAAGCACAAGCGTCGCGAGCAATGCCAGGAGCGATACCGGCTGTAGCTTGGACAGGAGCCGCGCCAGCGCCTCGCCACCGCCGCTCGTCATCACGCTCCGGCGAACGATCTGCGCGATCATCACAGGCACGACGATATAGAGGATGACCGACAGAAGCAGGGTCTCCCATGGGACGGTAATGGCCGACAAGCCAAGCAGGAGTCCGACGATCGGCGCGAAAGCAAACACCATGATGACATCATTGAGCGCGACCTGGCTCAGCGTGAAATGCGGCTCACCATTGGAAAGATTGCTCCAGACGAACACCATCGCAGTACACGGCGCGGCCGCCAGCAGAATGAGACCGGCGATATAACTGTTGATTTGTTCCACCGGAAGGTAAGGCTTGAAGAGCCAGCCGATGAACAGCCAACCGAGAAGAGCCATGGAGAACGGCTTGACCGCCCAATTGATGAAGAGCGTGACTCCGATCCCACGCCAGTGTTCCTTGACCTGCGACAAGGCGGCAAAATCGATCTTCACCAGCATAGGAATGATCATCAGCCAGATCAGGACCGCGACCGGCAGGTTGACCTTCGCTACCTCGACCGAGCCGATGACGTGAAAGACAGTTGGAAAAGAGTGCCCAAGCGCAATTCCAACAACGATGCACAAGGCGACCCAAACCGTCAGATAGCGCTCGAATGTGGACATGATCAGCCTCGGATCGTTGGGGATGAGCCTACTCGTTGCACGACCAAGCAAAATGCTATCCGCTCGACTGTCGTCGGATTGGGCGAGCGAGGACCGCTCCCGACCATTCACAGAAAGCGTGTCGCGGCAGCCGCCATTCAACTTTCCTGACTCGCCTTCGCGGTCGCGTCCTGAATGCGGCCGATTTCTTTCAGCTTGCCTTGCAGCGTCAATCTATCGAGCGAACGCAAGGGCAGCGCCGCGAATACGCTGATGCGCTGGTGCAGCATGCGGTAGGTATCCTTGAAGGCGAGTGCAATTTCTGCCGGGTTGCCCTTGGCCTCTGCGGGATCGGGTACGCCCCAATGAGCTGTCATCGGCTGGCCGGGCCACACCGGGCAGACTTCGGCCGCTGCATTGTCGCAGACCGTGAACACGAAATCGAACTTCGGCGCGCCAAGCGCGGTGAATTCGTCCCACGACTTGGAACGAAAGGTGGAAATGTCGTAACCGAGGCTCTGCAAGAGCCGGACGGTTTCAGGATGCACACGCTCCTTTGGGTGGCTGCCGGCGCTATAAGCCCGGAATTTTCCGGCGCCCAGCTTGTTCAGGATCGCTTCGGCCATGATCGAGCGCGCGGAATTTCCGGTGCAGAGAAACAGCACGTTGAATGGACGTTCCGACATGTAACCCTCCCAATCATGCAGCGACGTCGGCTTCAGACTGCAGTCAGCGGTTCGTATCCGATGCGGCTCATCATCGATTCAAAATAATCCCGGACTTTGCGGGGAAACCGCAGCCCTTTGACGATGGCGGCCGCCCGCAGCAGCGGGAGTACGCGAATATCATCGAGCGACAGTGTGCCGTTGACCGCCAACGGGCTCTCGATCAATTGATCAAGCTCTTCTAGGTCGGGCATCAGCTCCTTGATGTGCTGACGGGTGTTTGCGCGCAGCTCGACGAAATCCCCGAACGTCTTGCGTTTGCGCAGATTGTAGTGGTCAAGCGCAGCAACGGTGCCGAACTCGGGCAGACCGAGCAGCGGATAGCGCGGCATCGTGAGTGGCGCGGTCTTGGCGACAACTTTGTCGGCCCACGCGCCGACTTCGCCGGGTTGCGGGCCGGTCAGAACACGCACGCCGATGTCGTCCACATGCGCGACCATATCCATGCTTTCGAGCATGGGTTGATCGTCATCCTTTACGAGAATTGGAATGACGCGTTTGCCGACGAGTCCGATCAGAGTGTCGGTGTCGTCATCGAGAACGACAGTCTCCTGCAAGTGCAGGCGCTTGAGCGCCGCAATCATGCGAACGCGAAAGCAAAGAGAGCAATGCTCGAACATGTAGAGCCTCACGACACCTCCTCCTGCTGAGGTGTCTTTGAAAACTCAGCGGCCCTGCACTCCATCGGCGCGCACTGGTCGGGATGGCCCTGGCAACAGTTCTCCGTCAAATAGCCAAGAAGGGCATTCATCGTGTCGAAGCGCGCCGCATAGATCATCGAGCGGCCTTCGCGCCGGACGGTGACGAGTTCCAGCCTCACGCAAGCGATCGAAATGGAATGTGAGCGTATTCGGCGCGAGCTTGAGCGTGCCGGCGATGCTCCCGGCCGGCAGGCCCCCGGGCCCCGCCTGCACGAGCAGGCGATAGACGTCGAGGCGATTATCCTGGGCGAGTGCGGCCAATGCCGCGAGAGCGTCCGGCTTCTCCATATTTCAGCAAATATTGAAATATCATGCCGCGGTCAAGAGATATTTCAATAATGATTGAAATAAATCTCAAACGTGACTTCCCTCCACAACCCATTGTGCAGTCTGTCATTTCTGGAAGTTCAGAAGGCGGATGAGGGGTCACGCGCTCGGATCGTTGGCGTCCGGATAGAAGAGCTGTTGGCCATTGATCTTATAGCCGGCGATCACGTTCTGGCCCTCGGCCGAGATCAACCAGTCGATGAATTGCTGGCCGAGGGTTACCTTCACCTGCGGATGCTTCGCCGGATTGACCAGCATGACGCCATATTGGTTGAACAAGCGCTTGTCGCCTTCGACGACGATGGCGAGATCACCACGGTTCTTGAACGCAAGCCACGTGCCGCGATCCGACAGCACGTAGGCGTTCGAGGCCGAAGCCATATTCAGCGCCGCGCCCATGCCCTGGCCGATTTCCCGGTACCATGGCCCCTTATCGGCCGCGATGTCGATGCCGGCAGCCTTCCACAGCTTGATCTCGGCGATATTGGTGCCCGAGCGGTCACCGCGCGAAATGAACGGCGCCCCCTTGTCCTTGATGGTTTTCAGCGCAGCCAAAATATCCTGGCCGTGGACGCCGGCAGGATCGCTGTGCGGGCCGATCAACACGAAGTCGTTGTACATCACCGGGTAACGCTTGACGCCGAAGCCCTCGGACAGGAATTTTTCCTCGGCCGATTTCGCGTGCACGAACACCACATCGGCGTCGCCGCGCCGCGCAGTGTCGAGCGCCTGGCCGGTGCCCTGCGCGACCACTTTTACATCTATGCCGGTCTTCTGTTTGAAGATCGGCAGCAGATACCCGAACAAACCGAAATCCTGGGTCGACGTTGTCGAAGCGACGACAATGAACTTGTCTTGCGCGTCCGCGTGGCCGAGCAAGCAGGAGATGACCGCGGCAAGGATCAAGAGGAGGCGCGTCGGCACGAGAATTCTCCATCATTTCAAGACGTCATACGAGCAACTCGCCGGCGATGAACGACCTGGCTTCGCCGGTTTTGGGTGAATTGAGAAACTCCATCGCCGAGGCCCGCTCGATCACGCGGCCCCGGTGCAGCAAGATAATCTCGCCGGCAACACGCCTTGCCTCCCCGAGATCGTGCGTGGACATGACGACCTTGATGCCACTGGCGGCGACGGTGCGGATGACATCTTCGATCGCTTTGGTCGCCGCCGGGTCGAGACTCGCGGTTGGTTCGTCGAGAAAAAGAACTTCGGGATCACGAGCGAGTGCCCGCGCCAGCGCCAGTCGTTGCTGCTCGCCGCCTGACAATCGGCGCGCTGGGCGTTTGCCAAGACCATCCAGACCGACCAATGAAAGCAATTCTTCGATCCGTCCCTCGTATTGAACGTATGGCAGTTGGGCCGTGTGCAACCCGTAACGCAGATTGGCGGCGGCACTACGTCGCAGCATGACTGGACGCTGGAAGACAAATGCACGACGGAGCGGAGGCGCTTCTTGGCGCCCGCCCCACGTGACGCGGCCTCGCGTCGGAACCACGAGCCCCATCGCGGTGCGCAGAAGAGTAGTCTTTCCGGAGCCGTTCGGACCGATAATGACGGTCGGAGCACCTGCCTCGATCTGGAATGTGACGCCATCGAGGATTGTCGTGCTCGCTCTGCGGACGCTGACCTCATCGAACCGGATCGGAAGATCGGCGCTTAGAGCGCGCATAGTTATCCGGCGATCCTTTCGCCGGCGCGGCGGGCAAGCCACGCAAGCGCGTTGACGATGATCACGATGGTAATCAGCACTGTGCCCAATCCCATCGCTAGCGCCAAGTCGCCCTTTGACGTTTCAAGCGCGATGGCGGTCGTCATTGTGCGGGTGAATCCGTTGATGTTGCCGCCGACGATGATGATGGCGCCGACTTCCGCCGCCGCGCGGCCGAACCCTGCCAGGAGAGTCACCACCAGACTGAAGCGCCCGTCCCAGATCAACGTCGCCACGCGGCCGAGGGGCCCGACATTCATCGCGGTCAACTCGTCGCAATATTCCAGCCACAGGTCCTCGACCGCCTGGCGCGACAGCGCTGCAATGATCGGGGTCACCAGAATTGTCTGCGCCACAATCATCGCCGTGGGCGTGAAAAGAAGCCCGAGTGAGCCGAGCGGCCCGGAGCGGGACAGCATGAGATAAACAGCAAGCCCGACGACGACTGGGGGCAGGCCCAGGAGCGCATTCAGCAGCACGATGACGACTTCACGCCCGCGAAAGCGCGTCAGCGCAACCAGCGCGCCGAACGGGATACCAATCAGTGCCGACAGGACAAGTGCGCTGAGACTCACGATCAGCGACAATCGCACGATGGCGAACAGCGCCGGGTCGCCGGTCAGAATAAGCTCAAGAGGTGAGGCGTCTGTGTGCATCGATTAGCCCAGCCCCATCGGCTTCGCGCGCAGGCATTGCGATCGCCGCGCCTGCGACCCGCATGTTGTTTGGCTCATAGTCCGACAGAGATTTTGATCAAGCAAGCCTTACCGCATCGCGGTGCGTCCCGCGGCTCGCCGCGGCGGAACGGGTGCCGGCTCCGGCGAATTTGCGCCCGGCTTTTGCGGAAGCACCGCCGGCACCGACGCAGGAGGCTCAGTCGCGGCGGAGGGCGCGCCATCGGCGGCCGCCGGTGGCGAGTTGTCCGAAGGCGGAAAGCGCGCGGTCATATCGCGCAGGAAGCCGTCGAGCGTGTCAACCGAAGCCGCGGCATGAGCAATGTCGCGGAATTCGTCGCTGCTCACGCCGAGCGGCGCCGAGACGACATCGAAAGCGTGTGCGTCGGGACTGTTCGCCATCTTCGGCGCGTATTTTTCGCGGAAACGGCCAAGCCCAATCTTATCTTCGGCGAGCGCATAACCGATTTCAGCACGTAGAATATCGGCGCGTTCGACATCGTTGAGAGGCCGAAAATCCTTCCAGCGATTCCCGTAGAGCAACTCGATCTGCTCGGCGGATTGGCGCCAGCGCTTGGCCGCCCAATAAATATCCGAGCGCAGGCGCATCGCCTCGCGGCCGTCGACGTCGGCGATCACTTCAAGGGCAAGATCGTGGCGGCCCAAATCCGATAATGCGCGACCTTCGAGCAGCAGGCGCTGGTCACGCAGTTCATTCGAGAGATTGGCGCTTCGCGTTCCCTGCAGCGTCGCGAGGGCCCGATCGGCCTTGCGGTTCATCAGGTAGATGACGGCAAGGTGGGTCGCGACTTGCGCGCGCGCGGCACCCTGCAGTCGATGGTCGACCTGATACTGCAGCAAGTCCGCAGCCTGATCGAGCAAATCCACCGACACCAGCCGATCAGCGAGCCGTCGGATCATCTCGTCGCCGCGGCGACCGATCGGGGTGAGCTCACGAAAGTCATAAAATAAAGCGAGTGCATCGACGGCCGGCATGGCGTCGCCTTTGCCGGCGAGGAACAGCGCATCGAAGGTCGCCGCCGCCTCCTGCTGAATGCGGCGGGTCATGTCAGAGTCCGGATGCGCCGTCATCGCGCTGCGCATGACGTAGAACGCGTCGCGATATCGGCCTTCGTCAGTGTAGAGCCGCGCCAGCATCTGCAGCGCCTCGACTTCGGTTTCATCGCCGCGCCAGATCGTCGTCAGCGTTTCCAGAGCCGATATGACGTCGTCGCGTTTGAGATCACCGAGGGAATAGCGCAGGACCGTTTCGCGCAACTGTCCCTGGGCTGCCGCCCGGCGGTCCCACGAATCCGCCGCCGTTTGGTAGGCGGTCAGCGCGTCGTCCTTGCGGCCTATACCTTCGTACAATCGTCCAATGAGCACCGACATCGTGGGCTCCATGTCGTGCGTGACGCCGATCGTTTCAAAGTCGTTGAGATCGTTCAACGCACTGGCGAAATCGCCCACTTCAATCGCCGCTCGCATCTCGTCCCTGAGCGCGATCCTCTGCAACTCAATGGGCAATGTCGCCATGGCCGCCTCGACGCGCTTGAAGCCCTCGCGCGCCTGCGTCCATTTGCCCTGGCGCACATAAGCCAGTGCTCGCCACAGCGGAGCGTCATGTTGATCACCGACAGCAGGATCGGCGAGATCCTTGAGCGCATCGTCGGGCCTGTTCATCATGATTTCGGCCACCGCGCGCAGAACGGTCGCGGAGACATCATCGGCGGGATGAGCATCCTCGGCCTGACGATCATCTGCCAGTACGACATCGAGGACGCCCTTGGCTTCGGGATACATGTCACGCGCAAGGTAAAACCGCGCCAGATCAAGCCTCGGCACGGCGCGCTTATTTTCAGGCGCTTCTGCGGCTGCGGCGATCAGATTACTTTGTCGTTTATTGTATGACGACTTGCGATCCTTGGTCCAAAGGTCGGAGTCGAACATCGCTTGCCGCACGCCGCCCCTGCCACGCAGCATCGTCTGAACTGAGGTCGACAACGTCAAACCCAAGGGTCGGCTGACGATGACCTTATCGGGCCTAAGTTCCACATTGACGTCGTCGGCGAGCGGCTCAATCACCGCGCCTAGGGTCGTTTGCAGTGCACGGAACTCGATGAAGTCCTGGGTCTTGAGGACGCCGCGCGGCGGCGCGAACGCAGTAACGACCAGCAGTGAATCGTCAGCATTCGGATCGGAAATTCGGTGCACCTGATGGGGTTGGTCGAGCGCGATCGCGATACTGGAGCGGCTGCGTCCGATCTCGTTACGGGTGATGTCGACGCCGCGTGATGGCTCGGTAATCGAGTCGCCGATCTCCACTGTCCACGACGAGCCCTCGGGAACAGCGCTCACGAGTTGCGGCCGAGCGAGCTTGATGCGAACCATGTCGGCGTCTGGCGCGTGTGTGAAATCGGCGCTGAGTATATCGGATGCCTTTGCGTTCTGGAGCGCGGTAAGGTCGATGTCGGCGTTTGAATCGAAAACAATCCAGAGCGTGCCAGCGCGTTGGAATACTGCCGACGCGGTAGGCGCCGCGAACGGAAACGACAATCTCAGGCTCGATCCTTCGTGGCTCAACTCGACAGCGATCTTGGGGTGCACTTTTCCATCGTTCGACGTCGCGCGTTTCGGCCCGCCGTCTTGCGGAGGAACAGGTGCTGTGCGAGGCGGCGCAACAGCGGGCGCGGCTTGCGCCGGGACAACTGGAGAAGGCTCCTTGTTCTCGGTCACGCCCGCTGGCGCCTGCGCCGGTTCCGGCGTTGCGGCCGGGGTTTCTACGACGGGCACAGTGTCACGGTTTTCCGAAGTCGTTTTCGCGGCGTCCCCCGGACCGCCGGCCGCCGGATTTTCCGCTTTCGGTTTGGCGGGTGCGACCGCGGCGGGTGCCGGTGCCGATTGCGCGACGGGCGCCGGCGCTGCACTTGCCGACAGATTTGTGGGAGCCGCGGCCTGACCGGCGGGCCGAGCTTCTGCGCCCGGCGCCGGTGCGGGATCTACCGCCTGTGGCTTTGGCGGGGGCATGAGTGCTGGGCCGCCCGGCGGAGCGGCCACAGGACTCGCCGCCGCAGCCGCCGCGATTGGAGGTGCACCGGGATTGGAGGTTTGTGGCGACACCGGCGCCATAGGCGCAGTCGGCGCGGCGGAAGGCGTACCCGGCTGCGCCATTGGCGTCGATGGCGGCGTTGGCTGCGGCTGGGCTGGCGGCGAACCGGGCATGGCCTTTGGAGCCGCCGCAGCGACGGTCGCCGGCGCTTCGACGCTCGGCTTTTCGCCAAGCGGCGCCACGGCGTTCGGCGCGGTGGACGCAGCTTCTTTCGCTGGCTTGTTCGGCGGCATGGTCTCGGGCGGTCCGCCCTCGGCCGCTTTTGCGGGCGCAGCGCCGCCCTCGGCCGATTTGGCAGTCGAGCCAACGACATCGACGACGTAGCTATTGTCCTCACGGAAGGTGCGGACGTCGACCTTGCCGGCGAAAGTAAAACGCACCAGCGTCGAGTCTTCCTCCATCTCGGTCTTGATATCTTCGACGGCGCTCGGCAGCGCCGCCTCCGCATCCCCCACGTCGAATTTGATCGGCGTGTCGAAGGTGAGGGTCAATCGATCCTTAGCGCGATCGGCTGAGACTGACGTCTGATCCGGAACCTTAAAGACGTAGCGGGTAAAGGTCGGCTGGACCGCCACATGCACAGGCACCGGCACAAGCTTCGTCTGCTGCGCCTCCATACGTTCGTGCCGCAACAGACGCTCGGCCTCGCGTGCGCGGCGTGCCAGATCCTCGACAACGTCTTGCGGCAGGCTGGGCGGCGGCCCGGTCCAATTATCCGGCAGCAAATCAACAAAAAGCTTTTCAGCTGCGGGGACGGAATTGACTGTTACCTTTTGCGCAAGCGCGATGCGAACGGCCGAGCCGTCGGGATCGCGCCGGGCGCCACCGATATAGCCGGAAGCCTGCTCCGCAAGGCGATCGACCGAAACAACAATCGGCTTCTTGAAACTGATGATCAGCACATTATCCGACAGCCGCACAGTGGCGTCGTCGTAGTCACTCATCGTGAAGATCAGACGGGCGTAGCCGTCAGTCGCCTTGGCGGCGAGGGTCGCCTTGATCGGGTCGGCCATGGCCGAGCAAGATGCCGTAGCTGCAATGGCGCCCAACGCAAGGCCGACGGCCGCTCGCCTGCAGCGCCTCGGAAATAGCGACAGGCGCAGATAGATCTGATGGATGGTGTGACCGCACGCCATCGACTCACTCGACCCACAACACACACACAAACGCAGCCCGGCGCGCTCGCGCGAAGCTGGACGCGCCCAATCCGAGACCAGCAGGAGCCTTGACAATAGAGCCGCGTGCTTAACTTCGGCTTAACGGCTTTATCAAGCAATTACATAAAGTTAACCGACACGATGATCATCGCCGCGTTATTCTTTGCTTTGGGTGTGCCCCGAGGACAGCCGATGCCCTGATCCTTTCCTGTACGGTGCCGCCCTGATAACCCTGTCCCCCGTCTTCGGACTTGACGTTTGCGTATCCTGCATCGGCGACCATCGGACGGACCTCCATGTTAGGCGCCTATCCCACCAATCGTGCCAACACAGATTCGCTTGCCGGCGCCACTTGGATCGACCTGCTCGATCCGACCGAAGCCGAACGGTCCGCCTTTGTGCGGGCGTTCGGCCTGCGGGTGCCAACGAAAGAGGATCTCTCCGAAATCGAGACAACGAGCCGGTTACAAGTCGAGAAGGAAGCCCTCTATTTGACCGCGCCACTGATCTATGCCGCACCAAACGAACCTTGGATTTTAGCGCCGACAGGCTTTGTACTGTCGAAACGTGTCCTGATGACGGTGCGCTTTACGAAATCGCCAGCATTCGACGCGGTGGCGCGCGAGTTCGGACCGGCCGACAAGTGCGAGCCAGCGGTCGCCTTCACGCACATTTTGGAAGAGGTGGTCGACGGCATGGCGGACCTGCTCGAATCGAGCGGCCGCGACCTCGACGAAGCTTCCCACGTGATCTTCAGAGATGCTGACGCCAAACGAAGTCGGCTGTCTCATGAGACCTCGGAATTGCGCCAGCTTATGATTCGCACTGGCCGAACCAGCGAGCGGATGGCGCGCATTCATTATGCTTTGGTGTGCGTCGATCGCATGGCAAAGTTCACCATCGATCGGGCGCGCGACTGGATTGCGCAAGAGGTGGCAAATCGGCTGCAGGCCGTGAGTTCTGACATAGCTTCCCTCGTCCAATTCGCCGAGGGCCTCGTCAGCCGCGTGCAGCTTCTCCAGGACGCCGCGAGCGGGATCATCAACATCGACCAGAACGAAGTGATGAAGGTTTTGACCATCGCCTCGGTGGTCGGCATTCCACCGATTCTCGTGGTCGGCGATCTACGGCATGAATTTCAAGAATATGCCGGAATTGGATTGGACCTGGGGCTACCCCTATGCCTTGGCGCTGGTCGTCATCACCACGGCGTTGCCGCTGCTCTGGTTCAAGCTCAAGGATTGGATGTGAAATAGGTGACTGATAGCCAGTAGGCCAGTGGTAGCGGCTGACAATTCAATAATTATATGGCTTTATGGGGTCTTTCATAACGCGAAGCTCCGGAAAAGCGCGATGGCTGCCGACCGACCACGAAGAGGACGCGATCCGCGGGAAGCGGCCGAGGCAGCATTCAAGGCGGCAACAACCAAGCCCTTAGTAGGCCCCGACCCCGCACCAAAGCACCCGCCTCTTCCCAATGTCAAAGAACTCGTCTCCTTGCGTATCGACCGAGACGTTCTTGATTACTTTCAAGAAGCCGGACCGGGCTGGCAGGACCGGATCAACGAGGCACTGAAAAAGGCCGCCGGAAAGTAGGCTGCAACCGTTCGCCGCGAGGAAGTGACATGTCAGACTGTCTGCACTGCGACATCAATGAACTTGTGCAGAACCACATTGACCGCGGCGGTGCCGACGTTGCCGAATTGGCGGCGAAGATTGCCGAAAGCCTTGCCGATCTCATCCTGCTGGCACCGGAAAACGATCAATCGAAATTGATGGCGGACGCCATCGCGAGCTTCGGCCACGCCTTTCTTGAAAAAGGCGGCGCAATCGAAATGGATGAATTGAGCGCCCGGCATTAACCAGAGTGTCGATCGCGATTATTCCGCAGCCTCGAGTGTTGAGACCATATCGGGTTGCGCGGCGCCGACGAACTCCATGGCTTTGCGCGAACTGCCTACCAGTGCAGCGACGGCGGCGCTCAGCGCGGCAAAAGCCTTGCCGTCGAGCGCACCAAAGAACAGGTCGTTGACTGCCCTGATCTCGGCGCCAATGCGGCTGAGCGCGCG
This sequence comes from uncultured Alphaproteobacteria bacterium, assembly GCA_963759705.1. Lineage (GTDB taxonomy): Bacteria > Pseudomonadota > Alphaproteobacteria > Rhizobiales > Xanthobacteraceae > BOG-931. The sequence goes on along the minus strand of CAVXAK010000012.1, from coordinate 281,433 downwards.
GCAGCCGGCGGGCGATATGCTGATCAGTACGCCGCGCCGGTCGTGCGGATTGGTCCGCTTGTGAAGAAGACCGCGCCGCACGAGCTTTCCCGTCTCGGAAGCGACGAATGCATTCGAGACATGCAACGCATTCGCCACCGTGCTGACGCTGGCGCCATGGTCGCCTTGAAGATGCGCGACGGCAACCAGAACGGTGTATTGCGGACCGCTGATCCCCAGCCGGCCGCCGAGGTGTCCGCGCACGAGCTCCATGCGCGTCGAGATGGTCAAAAGATCATGCACCAAGGTGCGGAACCGCCGATCGGAGCCGCCGTCGAGCAAGGCTCGACGCGACGCCGTCGGCGGCAGCACGGAATAGGCCGCCGTCGGTTTGACACCAGCGCGCGGCCGGCGCCGCCCGTGCTTAGAGATTGACATATCCGGTGTCGCCCAGCAGTTGGGATTCGACCGGGATATGCAGGCTGTCGTGGACGGCGTTGTAGAACTTCCAGAAACCGACCACGCAGGCGAGTTCGACGATCTGCGGCGGCGAGAGATATTTTGCCAGTCGCTGTAACAGCTCATCGGGCACAGAGGTCGGATCCTCTGAAGCCGCGCGTACGTAATCGAAACACGCGCGCTCCATCTCGTCCTTCGGTTGGTAGGCGCCGGTGATGATATCCTGCAGCTCTTGCTCGCTCAGGCCCCAACCTTCGAAACCGGACTCTTTCGGCTTTTTCAGCATCGCGCAGCTATGAGCCGTGCAATAAGCGCAGCCGTTCGTGGCGCAGGCCACCGCCGCAAGCTTGCGCTTGAGCAGCTGATCGAGCGTCGACGTCGGGTCGCGCATGATATTGCTGTTGAGCTTCCATAGCGTTTCGGCAATCTCCGGCCGGTGCGCGTAAAGCTTGAGCGCATTCGGCAAAAATCCCATGCGCTTTTTGTAGGGTTCGAGCACGGGCTTCAGCCGCGGATCGAAATTTTCTTCCTTCACGTAGGGAATGAACGGCTCGCCCTCGAACAGAACTTTCGGCTTGGGCGGTGTGATGGCGTCCATGGCAGCACTCCTCTCAGAGATAATCCGCGAGTTTGACCTTGCCCCAGTTTTTGGGCCAGGCGCGTTCGAAATCAGCCGGATCGTGGCGCGACTTCGCCGTCGCATCGATGCCCATCTTGCCGACGATCCGCCACGGATTGTGACCTTCCAACGGACGGGCCGAGGGGTCGTAGGGCGAGCCGCGCGTATGCGGCACGACGATCACGTCCCGCGCCGGATCGCAGCGGGTAGCGATGGCATGGTAGACCTCGCGCGCATCGTCGATGTTGGTGTCCGGGCTGACCGCCACGACCATTTTGGTGTTGAGCCAGGGAGCGCCCATCGCCGTCATCAGCGCGTCGTTGACGAAGCCTTCGCGCGGATAATTGAACTGCAGGATGCAGGAGAGCGCCGCGCCCCATGTCGGAAAGCGGACGTCCTTGACGTCGAGACCGATCTCGCTCAGCCGATTGAACAGCACCGCCTCGTGGCAGAGCCGCGGCAAGGGCTGATGATCCGTGTCCGGGCAGGTCTGATGGTTACGATAGATCGGCCGGTCGGCGCGCATGGTGATCGCCGTGATCTCGACTTCGGGCAGTTCCTCGAAATGCGGCAGGTGATACATCGACGGCGACGTCACATCGCCGACGCGGAATTTGCCGTTGAGCTTGACCCTGCCCTCAACCACGATCTCGGCTTCCGCCGGCACGGTGAGATCAAGCGTCTCACACGGCACCATCTCGATGTCGCGGTCCATGATGGTGCCGACCATCTCCATCTCGCCCCACGCATCCATGTGCAGGCCGGAAAAGTTCGCCATGATTTCGTAGGCGGGCGGCACACCGAACACGAACGCAATCGGCATCGCGTCCATGCCCAGGTCGCGATACTTGCGCATGATGGCGTGCGAGTGCGGCGTGACGAAGCTGATAAGGCCGCGCTTCGGTCCGACCGCATGGGTGCCGGCATGGCAGGAATTGTAGAAGCCGGTCTGCGGGTCCTTGATGATATTCATCGCCGTGACGTACGGCGTCGTGTCCTTGTCCTTGTGGAACGGTATCGGCAGCTTGGTCCAGTCGACATCGTTGCCGAGTTTCTTGACCTCCTTCACCGGTCCGTCCTTGACGTTCTTTAGTCCGCGCGGCGGCTGACGCAGCCGGAATGCCAGAGTGCGCAAGAACTGCTCGGGCTCGACACCAAGCGCGCGCGCCTGCGAGCGGCGGTTCTTCACCAGAATGTCGCAGAGCCGAAAGCCCGGCTTCTCGACGATGTTCTCGAACAGGATCGGCTGATCGCTTTGCGCCGACAGCGCGCCGATATCGTCGAGATGAACCGGCTTTTTTATCCGGGTGACGATGTCGGCATTGGTCTCGAGGTAGCCGCGCAACGAGGCATCGAGAGCGCGGTTGCTGAGCTTTTGATCGGCACCTGATCAAGCCACGGCGCGCTCTCCGGTCCAAAAATACTTAAGTAACTTTACTATCAGCCGACAAGGTGTCAAGCGATGGGCAGGCCGCTGCGAAGATAGGGGAAAGCAAAATCGTTCTCGCGACGCGGTTCGCACTTCTCATCCCGCCCCGCATAGTGGGGTGCGTGTTTCCCTCCCCCCACCGCGGAGCGAGTGGTGGGGAGGGAAAAGTTAGCGCGCAACCGGACAAACAAACCCGTTCTCGCGATGCGGTCGCACTTCTCGTCCCGCCCCGCATAGCGGGGTGCGTGTTTCCCTCCCCCCGCGCGCAAAGCGCGTGGTGGGGAGGGATCAGGGTGGGGGGCTTGTGACCTCCTCCCACCCCCAGGGCTATCGCATGTGGCGGAGCATATTGAACAGGAAGGTGTCGTCCCATCCTGCACGTTTGAGTTTGCCACGAAGGGAAGTTTTGGCGTCGGGATGAGCGCGCGCGACGTTGAGAGCGAGACGGCGCAAAACGGCGAGGTTCGCCGGAGCATTGTCCTTGCGGCTGCGCGCCAGGTCCTCGTCGAGGAGCACATCGAGCGGCCAATGCAGGCCGTTTTCGATGCTCCAATGTTGACGAATAATGCGGAGCACGTCCTTCGGCCGGTAATGTCGCGACAGCAGAAAATAGCGCTCGACGAGGGTGTCTCGGCCGCGCTTGGTCGTGATCTGGGCAACCGCTGTCAGACCCGGAAAGCCATGCCGCTCGGCCAAGTCGCCGGCCGGGGCGACCACCGCCAGTCTGGTTTCGGTGCGGCCATGACAGTCGTCCGTGGTAACGGCCGCCCCCGCCCCCGTGCGCGTTGCCGCAGCAATGGCGGCCTGCGCATCGCGCCGCAAAGCGGACTGGTTGTCCTTGACCGCAAGCGCGTAATCGCCATCCCGCTCGACAATGGCGGCCGCCATGGCGCGGTGGCAATGCAGCGCATCGGCAGTGACCACGCAGCCCTTCAACGTCAGCAGACCGACAAGCTGCAAGGCGGCCGCCGCTTCGTTGTTGCCCACGGCCAAAACATTGGCCAGTGCCATGCGGGTCTGCGCCCCCCAGGCCGTTACCATGATCGGCGGCATGTGGCTTTTGCCGCTGTCGTAGGCGCGTCTGAGCGCTTTGCCATCGAGGGCAACAACACCCTCCGTCGCCGCCGCAAAGGCTCGCATAAACTGTCGAAAGGCCTTCTCGAAAGCGTGCCGATCGAGCATGCGGAAAACGCGGCTGAAGGTATCGTGGCTCGGCACTCCATGGGCCAAGACCAGTACCGTTCGCAGCAGCGCTTCCTTGGTCTTGGCAAATAACGCAATGTCGCAGCAGGTCTGCGCTCCGCACAAAGTCGCCAGCAGCGCAATAAACAATATCTCGGTCAGATCGTGTAGCGCATTGTCCGCTCGCGGGTCGGGCAGCTCGGAAAAACACTGCGAAAACCGCTCCATTGGCATCTCCCTTCGAATCGGGAGACACTTTCAGAATCCACTTCTCTTTGCCCCGCAATATCTTATTCAACCGCACATGCAATTCCCCTGCCCCCACCCCGCTCATCGCTCGCGCGATTTCGCCGACCCTCCCCACCGCGGCGCGGGGGGAGGGAAAAAATCCGAGCTCGCAAAGCTTCAACCATCTCGCGACGCGACTGCGCCCGAGTTCTGCCGACGCCAGAGCATGATCCATCGCCCTGCGCTTGATCTTCGTCAGACCTGACCGGCGGTGGGAGCCGGTTTCGTCACGATCATCCGCAGCGCACGAACGAAAGTCTTTCGTCATTGCGAGCGTTAGCGAAGCAATCCAGTTCGGCATCATCGTTTCTGGATTGCTTCGTCGCTTTCGCTCCTCGCAATGACGAAAGAAACAGAAAAAGGAAGCGGAACGCCGAAAGGCGCAGACATCCAACCTCCGCACCTTGCGGCGCGGCGCGTGTCCACTGCAGACAAGTGTACGCAGTCTGCGCATCTCATCTGCGGACGCGCACGCCTCTCGGCGTTCCACCGCGGCTCTTGCCCAAGGGACTGCTCATCCCGAAAGCTCAGCTCAGGCCAGGCTTCGTGGGCGGCGGCGCCACATGCGGCGAGTTGCCCCCGCCAACGCCGCGCCCACTTCCAGCGATGCACCTCGCGCGCCGGTCATAGTGCCGGCGGGCATGATGCCTGAGCCGCCCGGGAACGGCAGTGACGAGCCGCCGCCCGCGGGCACCGCACTCACCCCGCCGACCGCAGTCAGCGACCGGCGTCCTTCACGGGGGCGAGATTCGGGGGAACGTAACTGAAATGGAGACAAATGTCAAGATCAATTTGTCCGCGCATCGGGTTCCAATTTTGACCCCTTCAGCAAGCGTCCGGGTGTAGCGTTCGCCCCGTCGGAGCTTTTTCCTTGTTGCGGAACGGGGCATAAGCCCGGGTTGAGGTTTGATGATCTTCTCAACTCTTAAGCGCCAACTGTCATTACCGGTCTCGACTATATTCGCAGTGATGGTCAAGCGAACGATGAGAGCAGTCGTCATCTTGGCGTCGCCGGAGACGCTTGACCAATCACCGAACCCGAGATTGGTCGTGACGATGATTGAGGTACGCTCGTAAAGGCGACTGACGAGGTGGAACAGGAGTTGGCCACCGGATTGAGCGAAGGGCAGATAGCCGAGTTCGTCGAGAATGATGAAGTCCATTCGAGTGAGCTGATCGGCGATCCGACCTTGCCGTCCGTTACGGGTCTCGATCTCGAGCCGGTTGACGAGATCGACCACGTTGTAGAACCGGCCACGGGAGCCGGAGCGGATGCAGCTTCTGGCGACGGCAATGGCTAAGTGGGTTTTGCCAGTGCCGGTTCCGCCGATCAGTACGGCGTTGCGCTGCTCAGCGATGAAGCCACCGCCGGCTAGGTCGTTCACGAGAGTCTCATTGATTGGCGTGCCCTCGAACTCGAAGTCGTCAAGATCCTTGGCGAGCGGCAGCTTAGCGATGGTGAGCTGGTACTTGATTTAGCGGGCTGCTTCTCGTTGATCTCGGCGTTGAGCAGATCACCGACGATGCGCTGGGGTTCATGCTGGCGTTTGACGGCCGTAGCCATGATCTCATCGAAGGCGGCCTTCATGCCGTAGAGCTTGAGCTCGCCCATGAGATCGAAGAGTTGAGATCGTTCCATCAGTTAGTTCTCCTCAGGTTGTCGTAACGAGCACAGTCAGCGATGAGCGCATAGCGCAATGTCAGCGCGGCCAGCGTGAGGATGCGATGGCGGGCCAGATCACGCTTCGGGAGCTGTTGAACATCCTACTTCGGTGGATTGGAACGTTGTGGGCGATCGCTTCGGCGCACGCGGCCTCTACTGCCGGCAGTCCGTCGGTGAGCACCGCGGTGAGAATGTCTACCATCTGCCGATTGCCATCGTTAGCGCCGCGAGCTTGCGTCGCACGCGCTCCATCGACGCCGGCAGCACCCAGTCCTTGAAGAGCGCGCCGTTGCGTAGAGCGCCGAGCTTGCGAGCGAGCACCGGTACGTAGTCCCAGAGGTCATAAACCGTGTCGCCACGGCCGAATGAGCGGGGATGCTCAGCGACAATACGCCCGTCCTGGCGGATTACGATGCGATACACATAAACATGAACTTCGACGAGAAGCGTCAGCGCTAACAGATAACTAGTACTTGTTGTTATCAAAACGCAACAAGCAATCTTTGAGAACGATACCAACAACGCGTAGAAGACATCGAAACAACCAACATAAAGAACGAGCTTCAATCTCTACACCTCAAAACTTCCCAATTATCTGCTCTCACTTCGGAAGCTATTTTCCTTGGCGAAGCGACACATTTATCGAGCAGCCAAACGTTCATCTCGTCGTAAGTTTTAAATCACAGCCGCGTGTGAAGAAACGCTCACAAAACAACCCAACTTAATTCTCTATCTCACCTTCTCCAACCTGATACCAACGTACAAACAAACAATCATGAGTAATAAATACACATATGCAAGAAACAACAAATGTCGAGCACGCAACGAAGATCATCTCCAACGCATCTTCATGTTGTCGTAATAACACATACACCATCCCTTAAACAGAGCAAAAACTCGTCATACACTCAAAAACATCTCCTACATCTCACACAATAAACGCACACAAAAACATACACTGTGACAAAAACAAATGAGCACTTCACATCATGTAACATCACTCAGCAAACACTTCTAACTCCATCAACTGTAACTTCTCAGGATTTCAGCTAGACATAAGATGCAGCATCGATGCGCATGCTTCTTGCATATCGCTGAATAAGGTTGCGAAGGTCATCAGCAATCGAAGTCGATACCGTGTTCCGGAACTCCCAATATCTTGATCTAAGGTCATTGTCGCTGGCAGTCTTTGCCGTATTGCCTGCCAGTAGCGCATCAAGTTCCGCTGTCCATCTCTCGAGCTTCTGTCTAGTCTGAACTTCTCTTTGTACTCAAAGTATGTTGCTCTCTAACTCAAAACTCTGCGTATCGTCTTGCGTTATACCTTCAGGTCTCGCGCTATCTCTTTGATCGTCTTGCCCTTTATGAAGTGCTCGCGCCAAATCCAGCGGATCGTCTCCACTGTCAGCATTCCCCCACCGCTCTCTTGGTTCAAAGCGAGCAGCGCAACAAGCCAACCTTAGGGGGGTCAATCTTAGACACCGATCCCCCAGCTTAGGGGGTCAAAATTATATGATTTCACTAAACCGCTCGTATTGATCTTTTTCTTTCTTGGCTTTCGCTTTTGCTTTTTCGCTTGTGCCTGCTTTTCCCATAGGCCTCTCAGTGATGAGGCGTGCGCATAGGTTAGCCGTTTGCCGACGATCCCTTTAACAGCGCGCGCGGTGCGCTCTACGTCATCTACGCCGAGCCGGATACGATTGCTATAGCGGAAATCAAATTCCGCCAGATAGCGGTGCAGATGCTTCTCCTTGCAGTGCTGGTAGACACCCTTCATTCCGCGCTTGAAGATCGAATAGTAGCCTTCGACTGTGTTGGTGTTGATGACCGATCGCCTCGCGCACGTATTCGTCATCCGCTATGGTTGACGGTTCCATGCCTCGCAATATTCGTCACCAACCTTGTCGTAGGCGGTCAACTTCGTCGCGTCATCAGGAAGGCTTCTTTCGAGATTTTGATCGCATATCAATTGGGATAAACTGGCCTGAGCGTTGGTGCCATCTATATGGAAGCTGCGGGCGCTTCCGCCACGTTGAACAAGAGTCATAACGGTGTTCTTGTGGCCCCAGCCGGCGACGCTTCCGCTGGCCCTCTTCACGTGCCGATAAAAGTTTCGTCGATCTCTACGATTTCGCCAGCGCCGCCCATCGGTCGACGCCGACAATGCGCATGGCCTCGCGGATGCGGTGCGACATGAACCATGCGGTTTTGAGGGTGACGCCCAAAGTCCGGTGAAGCTGGTTGCTCGAAATGCCCTTTTTAGTCGAGCAAAGCAAATAAATCGCTTGCAGCCACATCTTCATCGGGACGTGGCTTATCCTCGAAACACGGTGCCAACCTTCACGGTGAATTGCTTTCTGCACTGGTAGCACTTGTAGATGCCAATCCGGGTCGCTTTGCCACCCATCTTGCCGATGCGCTCGATCCCCCCGCAATGCGGGCAAACCGGCCCGTTCGGCCACACGCGGGCTTCAACCCAAGCGTTAGCAGCAGTTTCGTTCTGGAGGACTTTAGCGCACAAGATCGAATTGGCCATGCACCTAAATTCATTTATGATAAATCAATAATATCAAGCCAGTTTGGGTTGTCAAGTATAATATCGCCTTTAAGTCGCTCGTCTCTGTATCGGTGACGAATTTCTGAGCCATATTGCGGTCGATAGGAAACGAAGCCCTTCCATCAGGCCATTGATACTCAAGGGCACGTTCTCATAACCCCTTCACTTCGCTCCGAAAGCGACCGAATGGCTGCGCCGCTGACGCGATGCGCCAAAACCGACCATTATTGCAGTGTATGATTGCTAGTTCTTTAAAGCCGTTGAGAATGCTTCCGGCCAAAATCAGTTTTTTGCTTTCTGTGCCCCCGGTCGAGCGCGACGATATCGCAGCGCCTCGACCACTATGGCGAACGCCGGCGTGAGTTGGCGACGGCTTGGGTAATAGAGGTGGTAGCCTGAGAACGGCGGGCACCAATCACCGAGCACACGAACGAGCCGTCCGGCCGCGATGTGCGTCAGCACCTGATCCTCGGGCAGATAGGCTAGACCGAGGCCAGACAGTGCCGCATTGAGCCGGAGGGCAAGATTGTTGAATACCAATTTCCCCTCGACGTGGACCCTCACGTCGCGCCCACCCTTTTCGAACTCCCAGGCATAAACGCTTCCATAAGTCGGCAGTCGCAGATTGATACAATCGTGCTGCGTCAAATCTTGCGGTTGCTTTGGCCGGGCATGCGTCTCGAAATAAGATGGCGCTCCGACGATCGCCATGCGCATATCGGGGCCGATGCGCACGGCAATCATGTCCTTGGCGACCTGTTCGCCGAGGCGAACACCGGCGTCATAGTGCCCGGCGACGATATCCGTCAGACCGTAGTCGATGACGATTTCCATTTTGATGTCGGGATAGTGCGGCAGGAACGTCGCGAGGATCGGCCAGAGAATGGTATCAGCTGGATGCTCGCCCGCCGTGATGCGGATGGTGCCGGCGGGCTTGTCGCGTAGCTCACTCAACGCCGTGACCTCCACCTCGATCTCATCGAAGCGCGGACCTATCGCGCGGAGCAGGCGTCCGCCCGCCTCGGTCGGCTCCACACGCCGCGTCGTGCGGGTCAGCAGGCGAAGCCCAAGCCTCTCTTCGAGACCGCGAATTGTGTGAACTCAGGGCCGATGGCGAAACGCCAAGCTGCGCGGCAGCCTTTGTGAAACTCCGCGCTCTCGCTATCGCAAGGAAGGCGAGCAGATCATTCGCGTTCGGGCGGGCCATTGATGAATTTATCTCATAAGTTCATGCACACTATACCCGCTAATCAAATGATGGGGAACGCGTTATTTCGATGGTGCGCTTGGACGCGATTGATATCGGTCAAGGCCTGCGCGGCTGAGGTTGCTACCAGCGACAGCGCCTGGCCGATTAAGTCGAGGGAGAACAATCATGGACATCAAACGAAGCGGCTCGCAGCCGTCCGGAAAAGGTCCAGCGGAATATTTCACCGGCACGGTCCGCATCGATCCGCTGTTCGAGGCACCGGCACCAGCGCGCGTTTTTGGCGCAAGCGTGACATTCGAACCAGGCGCCCGCACCGCGTGGCATACCCATCCGCTGGGTCAGACATTGATCGTTACATCAGGTCTCGGATGGGTACAGCGCTGGGGCGGTCCCAAGGAAGAAATCCGGCCGGGCGACGTGATCTGGTTTCCGATGGGCGAGAAACATTGGCACGGCGCCGCAGCCAAGACGGCCATGACTCACATCGCCATCGTTGAACAACTCAACGGCAAAAGTGCCGACTGGATGGAGAAGGTGAGCGACGATCAGTACGGAGCCTGAGAGCCTCGCATGACTTTCATGACGTGAAACAGGAGTTCAAAAAATGCGAAAACGCAAGCTCGGAAAAAGTGGATTGGAAGTGTCGGCCATCGGCTTCGGCTGCATGGGACTGACCTTTGCCTACGGGCCAGCCATGGAAAAGCAAGCGGCAATCGCGCTCATCCGCGCGGCGGTTGAACGCGGCGTCACTTTCTTCGATACGGCAGAGGCCTATGGCCCGTTTGCGAATGAGGAATTGGTGGGCGAGGCGCTCGCTCCTTTCCGTGATCAAGTCGTGATTGCCACCAAATTCGGCTTCCTGGAGGGGGATTCGACGCGCGGCGTTGACAGCCGGCCTGAGCGCATCAAACAAGTCGCCGAAGCTTCCCTCAAACGCCTCAAGACGGATCGCATCGATCTCTTCTACCAGCATCGCGTCGATCCAAAAGTGCCGATGGAAGAAGTCGCCGGCACGGTCAAGGACCTGATACGGCAAGGCAAAGTCAAACATTTCGGCCTCTCGGAAGCGGGCGCGCAGTCGATCCGCCACGCGCATGCGGTCCAGCCCGTGACCGCGCTCCAGAGCGAATATTCGATGTGGTGGCGGGAGCCCGAGGAGGAAATCCTGCCGATGCTGGAGGAACTTGGAATCGGCTTTGTCGCATTCAGTCCTCTGGGCAAAGGCTTTCTGACCGGTGCGATCAACGAGAAAACCCAGTTCGCCAGCAACGACTTCCGCAACATCGTTCCTCGCTTCACGCCCGACGCCCGTAAGGCGAACCAGGCGCTCGTCGATCAGGTTACGCAGATCGCGACGCGCAAGAAAGCGACGCCCGCGCAGGTCGCTCTCGCGTGGCTGCTCGCGCAAAAACCCTGGATCGTCCCGATACCCGGCACCACGAAGCTGCACCGCCTCGAGGAAAACATTGGCGCGGCCAGCATTGAGCTGACCCCGGATAATTTGCTCGACATCGAAAGCGCGCTCTCCAAAATCGCAGTGCAAGGCGATCGCTATCCGCCGAAGCTGGCCGCGATGGTCGGCCGCTGAGCCGCTCAGACGAGGGCGCAACTACAAAAGATGTAATTGTTCTCATCGGAGCCGGCCATCGATTATCTGGTCTAAGCGCGCGTTCACACAATCCCGTTCCGTCAGGCTCGGTTTGCCGAATGTCCGCTTCGCTCCGAAAGCACCGAATGGCTGCGCCGCCGCGAATTGACGCGATGGGACAAATGGCGACATCGTAAGTCGCCAAATGATGTGCCCCCGCCGCAAGGGCCAATATGACCGACGGTTGCCACAGGACGTGCCATTTCTCCTATGGGTCAAATCGGTCTTCGCCTCACAGCCGCGCCACCTCCCGGACAACAGACATGCGTCAGCGAATTCGGTATTTCAACATTCCGCTGTCGGTTGTGTTGCTTGCTCCCGTTCCGGCAAATTGCTGCAAGCGAACACGCAGCCCTGAGCGTCAACGAGCTTGATTAGTCGATCAGGGTGTTGTGCCCGCATCGCGCGGAAAATGCGGTAGGCAACTCTATCCGCTCGTCGTGTGTAAGGTCTCGTTCCATCGTCTTCAAACGACCTCGATGCTGATGTGAATGAACGCGCGCCCAGATTGAAAGCCGCGACCATCATGCTGCGCACCGCTGCGAAGCTAAAAGCGTGCGGTCCGGCAAAGGCTTATCGCAGCGGAGCGGAACCGCGTTGTACCTTTGGGCCTCAAATGCCTTTGTTTTCTCCGCTGACCCAGGCATCCGCCGCGAACCATTCATGCTCGGTTCGGCAGATCGGGCAAAATGAACGAGCAAAGAACACTGGTGTCCGCCGAAAACGTTCCGGATCGGAGTTGTATCCGGTTCGAATGCTTCGGCCTGTCTCCGGGCAACGGATCACCACGGCTCCCATGCTCACCTCTGTTAGACAAGCCCCCGAGCACATTTCATCCCACTACAACAGGGTGGCAGAGTTGAAAATCCGGGTGTTGGGCAATACTTATCACACCAATGGTGTGAGCTGGTTCGATGCTGGATCGCGTGACCGGAATGCAAGTCTTTACCCGAGCGGCGGCACTTGGGAGTTTGTCCGCCGCTGCCCGCGCCCTTGGCATGTCCCCAACGATGGCGACGAAGCATGTTGCTTCCATCGAGCAACACTTAGGCGTCAAGCTTTTGCACCGAACGACCCGTCAGCTCAGGTTGACGGAAGCGGGAAAGCGTTATCTCGAGGCCGCAGAGCAGATAATCGCCCTCATGGAGCGAGCGGAGACCGCGGCCGCCGCAGATCGGGCCGAGGTGCAGGGAACGCTGCGGCTAACTGCGTCCGTATCGTTTGGAGTACGCGAAATCGCTCCGCTACTGCCTGATTTTGGAGATTATATCCAAAGGTAACGGTCGACCTTGGTCTGAATGATCGTATCGTCGACTTGGTCGAAGAAGGTTGGGATTTTGCGATTCGTATCGGACCAATGGCCGATTCTACAATGATCGCAAAGCGGTTCGCGGATTGCGGCAGGGCTGTTTGTGCGGCCCCTGCATACCTTGCAGAAAGAGGCACGCCGCGGCGCGTTGCCGAACTTAAGAATCACAACTGTCTGGGCTACACGCTATCGCAATCGATTGGCCCGACCCGGTGGTCATTTGGGACCGATGGGTCGGTGACTGTGCCAGTAAGTGGAAATTTTCGATCTAACAGTGCGGTCACACTCGTGCATGCGGCGGTGGCGGGTCAAGGTGTGGTGCACCTGCCGACGTTCATGGTTGGCCCTGAAATTCGTGCTGGTGAGCTCGTCCTGATCACGCTGGATCATCCGACGATGAAGCTTCCAGTATTTGCTGTTTATCCCTCCGACCGTCGTCCGCCAGCAAAACTGCGTTCTATACTCGACTTCCTCCAACATCGTCTGGGGCCCGTCCTACGATGGGATCGTTTTATCGAGAACATGCCCAAATCCCTTCACAAGGGTGAACTCGAAGCAGACATTTCCAGCGGCGGTTGAGGCTAGGCTCGCCGAGTCCGCTACGGCTATTCGATCACTTCGTCGGCGGTGGCGAGTAGCGACGGCGGTATGGTGAGACCCAATGCCTTCGCCGTCTTGAGGTTGATCGCCAGATCGAACTTCGTCGGAAGTTGGATCGGCAGTTCCGCGGGTTTTATGCCCTTGAGGATGCGGTCGGCCGGCTATGCTCCGAAAGCAGACTTTCAAAGGCCGGGCCGGCAGCAAGCAGGCCGTGTTGAGGTCGGCGTGGGGCCGTGATTCAAACTGCCAAAACTTCCGCTTCTCACCCGTAAGCGGCCGAATTTTGGCTTGCGAACAACGCACGCGAAAAGCAAAAGACCGGCAATTTCAGGCGTGATAATCTGACGCAAAATGACGGGGCATGAACCCCGAAGGGAGAGACAGGGCTATCGCATGTGGCGCGGTCATAATCCGACCTTCCCCAAAAAGGGGGAGTTCGACGACCGCAGGTCGTCGGGTGGGGGTCTCATTGCAAATGCGTTTGCAAAGGTTGACCCCTCCCCGGCGCGCCAACCGCGCGCCGACCCTCCCCTTTCAGGGGAGGGAGAAGCACATGCGATGACCCTGCGATGGGAGGGGGACGCCAATGATCCGACAGCTTCTGCTCGCGAGTTTGCTTGCGCTGCTTTGGCCTGCGAGCCAGGCGCCGGCGCAGGACTGGCCTAGTCGGACCGTCCACATCGTGGTGCCCTATGCCGCGGGGGGCGGTGTCAGCGTGCTGGCCCAGATCGTCGGCGCCAAGCTTCAGGACCTGACAAAGCAGCCGGTGGTGATCAACAATCGCCCAGGTGCCGGCGGTAATCTTGGTGCCGACACGGTCGCGAAGTCGCCGCCCGACGGCTACACGATATTGCTGCACACCAGCGCGCTGGCCAGCGCGCCGGCGCTCTACAATACTCTGCCCTTCGACGTCGTGAAGGACTTCGCGCCGGTGACCATGGTGATCGCCACCCAATTTGTGATCGGCGGCACGCTGAAAGATCCAGCAACAACGCTGAAGGAACTGGCGGCGGAAGCCAAGGCAAAACCCGGAAAGCTCAACTACGCCTCGAGCGGGCTTGGCTCGTCGCTCCATTTGTTTGCCGAACTGTTCAAGAATGCGGCGGGTGTCGACATGGTCCACGTCCCCTATCGCGGCGACGCGCCGATCATCACTGCGCTCATGTCGGGCGACGTTCAGCTGGCGTTTCTGCCGCAAGCCACCGGAGGCGCAGCGGTCCAAGGCCACACCATCCGCGGCCTCGGCGTCACTGGCACCAAGCGTTTGGATTTTCTGCCCGATGTGCCAACGGCCCTCGAGCAGGGCTTCGCCGGCCTCGAACGGGGGAGTTGGATCGCCATGTGGGTGCCGGCGGCAACTCCGCCGGACGTTGTGCTGACGATCCAGCAGGACGTCGCCAAGGTCCTGGCCGACCCACAGGTGCGAGAGAGCTTGGTGGCGGTCGGGGAAGAGCCGATCGGTAACTCGCCCGCCGAGTTTGACGCCCAGTTCAAGGCCGACATCGCGCGCTTCACCAAGGTCGTCGAGCAGGCGAAAATCCCAAAGCTCGATTGAGGCTTGTCTCAACGAACCCGTTCGCCCCGCGGGCCTCATACCGACGGCTCTTGATCGCGGCTCACTCACCCCGTCATGGCCGGACTTGTTCAGGCTTGTTCCGGCCATCCACGTCTTTGACTGGCCTGGGCGTTTTAAGACGTGGATGCCCGCGACATAGGCGTGCTCAGCACGCCGTTCTTCGAACGGCTATGCGCGGGCATGACGAGTCAGAACATCTTGCCGGTGGTATCACTCGGCGGCTGCCACCCGCGCTGCCCCTTGTTCCTCGTCATGAAGCCGCGCGAGGATGCGGCGGGCCGCGATCGTGCCGGCGTCGGCGTTGATGTCGACCTGCGGCGCATTTGGAATGAGCTCCATGTTGCGCTGCTGTGCGGAGAACACCGCGACATCTTCGAGGAAGGCCGTGCGAATCTGTTCGAAAATCGTGTTGGTGGTTTCGCGATTTTTCACGTCGAAGTCGTGCGCCTGGCCCCAGAAATAATGTGACGTCGTTTCGGTCTCCGGCGTGATGGCGTTGAGATTGCGCATGGCCATGCCGCCCACGCGTCTGCCTTCGGGCGCACCTGTGCCGGTCGGCGTCGCGCCGACATCGAGGCGAAGAAATGCCGGCGGCACAAAATCGATGATCTGCCAGCGGTCTACATTTCCGGTAAATCCCCCCACTTTCTTGAAAGTCGGAGGCGCTTCCTGGTCGATGATCCAGCGTGTGACCACGACGTTGTTGGGCGCGCGCGTGACCTGCACCTTGGCGTGCTCGGCCAGCGCCAGGTTGCCGATGGTGGTGTCGTGGACAAAAGCCAGATGCGTCAGATCGAGCAGATTATCGACGACGAGCTGCCAGTTGGCCTTGACGTGCAGATAAGAACTCTTGGCACCCCAGTTCGGATCGTCCAGCCAATGAAAATCGGTGATCTTCGCAGGATCGGCCAACGCCGGATCGCCCATCCAGATCCAAACCCAATGATAGCGCTCGGCTACCGGATAGGTCTTTACCTTGGCGCCCTGCGGAATGTGGTCTTGCCCGGGAATACGGATGCAGCGGCCATCCACACCGAAGCGAAGCCCGTGATAGTGACACTGTAAGGCGTCGCCGACGAGCTTGCCCATCGACAACGGCAGATGGCGGTGCGCACAGCGGTCTTCGAAGGCGACCGGCGTCCCCTCTTCGGTGCGGAAGAACACGACCGGCTCTCCGAGGATCGTACGGCTAAGCGGCTTTCTTCCGATTTCAGCGTCCGCTGCAGCGACGTACCAGTAGTTCCGCAAGAACATGGCCGGCCTCCCAAAGTGTTTTCATCCCGCGCGTTCTTTGCGCGCGGCCTCGCCAAAGGCGATATCCGGAAAGAATTATAGTTCAATCCGGCACAAGCGCGAGATCATTTCGTGCCGTAGGCCCGATCACCGGCATCGCCGAGGCCCGGTACGATGAAAGCGTGTTCGTCAAGCGTTTCATCGATTGCCGCCGTCCAGATCGGAACGTCGGGATGCAGGCCGCGCGTGTATTCGATGCCTTGCGGCGCGCAGATCAAACAGACAAGACGGATCTCCTTGGCGCCGCGTTCCTTCAAGCGGTCGAGCGCGGCGACCGCCGTGTTGCCGGTCGCCAGGATCGGCGCGACGACGATCACGAGCCGCTCCCCGAGGTCCGTCGGCGCCTTGAAGAAATATTCGACCGCCGCAAAGGTTTCCGGTTCACGATAAAGGCCGATATGGGCGACGCGCGCCGCCGGGACGAGATCGAGCATGCCCTCCGCGAACGTCAGCCCGGCGCGCGAGAATCGGCGCGAAGACCAGTTTCTTGCCGGCAATGCGCGGCGCCATCATCTTCGTGAGCGGCGTCTCGATCTCGACCTTCGTCAGCGGTAGATCGCGCGTCACCTCGTAGCATAACAGCATACCGATTTCGGCGAGCAGCTCGCGAAACGACTTGGTCGAGCGGTTCTTGTCGCGAATCAGCGTGAGCTTGTGCTGGATCAGCGGATGATCGACCACGACGACGCCTTGCATGCTTGCTCTCCCCGGCACGGTCTGCCGTTCAAAACACCGTACCGTCGCTGATGACCTTGATCGGCGGCGCGCCATCGGCGCGGTGCATGAATGCAATGGTGCGGCCCGCTGCCCAGCTGCCGCCTTCGAGAATTTTGGCGAGCGGCAACGTCGCTGCGTCCATCTGGAGTTTGGCGCGCACCGCGAGCGCGAGTTGATCGAGCAGCGCCACCGTCAGCGCCCGCCATTCCACGACGAGCTCCGATGCGACGTCATGCTCACGCGCAGCCGCTTGCACATCGTTCAGTGTAAGCACGCCGGTGTCGACGAATAGCCCGCCGTTGCGGTACTCGGCGAGACCGGTCAGGCCGTCAATATCGGTCACGGCGATTCCGGCCTGTTGCAGCGGCTCGATCAGCGAATAGGTGAGCCACTGTGAAAGTTTGTGCAGCGGAACGAGCCCGTTCGTCGCGTCGTCGGTGATAATCGCCGAGTGCCGCCAGCAATCGCCGAGCGGCACGCCGCCGAGCGTGAGACGGGATGGCCAGATCGACCCAAATTGCTTCAATAGCTCGGACAGAATAAGCGGTGCCGGGATTTCGGTGCCGCCAATAAGCGCCGTGAGATGATCGAAGAAGCCACCGGGCCGCGGCGTATCGTTGCGGGCAAAGACATCGGGCCGAGCAGCCAGAAGTTCGCCGAGCGCGCGCAGCAGCATTGCACGCCCCTCCAATCCGACCAGCGGATTGCCGCTCGCGACCTGAAAGTTGCTACGCAGGATTTCGGCGTCGATCCGTGCCAGCGCAGCAGCGTCGGCACGCAGCGGGTCCTTTGCTTGGGAGGAGAACACACCGCGAGCGAACATATCGAGGCTCCCGAGCGCGAGCCCTTCGGAGCGGCCGATGCTGCCGCCCGTCACCGCATCGTGATAGCGCCATCTGCGCACCGGCGCCGGCATCGAGCAGAACACTGACGAAGGCGAGATCGAAGGCCGCCCGCGCACGGGCTGCCGGATCGGTCCACGCGGCGGTTCGCGCCAGCGCGTCGAAACGGCTCCTGCCATCAACATTGAAGTGCCGCCATCGCGAGTGAAACGGCACATCCAGCGACGGATAATTCTTCCGCATGGTCGCAATGACGAGATCGGCAGCATCGTCGAGGCGTTCGAGTTTGATGCGGAAATTCGGCAGCTTGTCGTCGAGACCGAGCGCGAGCATGCGCTTTGCGCGCGCGCGCACGGCCCCGGCATTCAAGAGCGAAAGAGCGGCGGCGGTATCGTAATTCATGACACTGCGCCGAAAAAAATCGGCACCCGACGTTTGATGCTTAGTATTTATCGAGCGATCGGCCGCTCGAGTCGGCCAATTCCTGATGGTCCGGCGCTTCAGGCGTGTAGTATCCGGCGGCTTTTTTAGCCTCCATTTCAACATGGGCGTCGGCAGGCACCAATTCGTCCGGCAGCGCAACGCGTTCGACGACGTCGATCCCCTGCCCCACCAGCGCGTCGTATTTCATGTCGCTCATCGAGACGAAGCGGTCGATGCGGCGCAAGCCGAGCCAATGAATGACGTCCGGCATCAGTTGCTGGAAGCGAGCGTCCTGAACGCCGGCAACGCATTCCGTGCGCTCGAAATAGTGCGACGCAACGTCGCCGCCCTCCTGGCGTTTGCGTGCATTGTAGACGAGGAATTTCGTGACCTCGCCGAGCGCGCGGCCCTCCTTGCGATTGTAGACGATGATGCCGAGGCCGCCCGCCTGGGCATCGCGCGCACACTCCTCGATGCCCTGGATCAGATAGGGCCGGCAGGTGCAAATATCAGAACCGAAGACGTCCGAGCCGTTGCACTCGTCGTGGACCCGGCACGTAATCTTTGTTGCCGGGTCGGCAAGCTTGCCCACATCGCCGAACAGATAAACAGTCGTGCCGCCGATCGGCGGCAGAAAAACGTGAAAGTCCGGCCGCGTTACCAGTTCCGGGAACATGCCGGCGGTCTGTTCGAACAACGTGCGGCGCAGACCCGTTTCTGTCGTGCCAAATCGCTCGGCAACACCGGGCAGATACCACACCGGGTCGATCGCGATTTTGGAAACCGCGATGCTGCCGTTGGCGTGAACAAGATCGCCGTCGGCCTTGAGCCGCCCGGTCGAGACTGCGCTCTGCATTTCATGAAGGTCGAGCCGCGCCTTGGTCACCGCGATGGTCGGGCGAATATCGACGCCTTCGGCAATTTCGGTCTTGAAGGCATCGGCGGCGAGATGCCCCCACGGATCGAGCGAAACGATGCGGCCCGGCTCGCTCCATTGCGCAAATGGGCCGATGCTGACGGCCGGATAGGTATTGGTCAGATCCGGGCGGCGAATTGGATCGAGCGCACCCGCCGAAACTGCAAGCGCGCGATAAAGCGCGTAGGAACCGCCATGGCTGCCGATGGCGTTGCGATCACCCTGGCGGGATACGGTGCCGATGATCGGCCCGCGTTCACGCGCGCTCTGCGCCCCCCAATGGATCGGAAATCGCGGTTTGCCGCCAGGATCCGGATGGGACGTGATCCGGATATGATCTGTCCGGTTCGAGCGAATCATTGCAGTACCCCAAAAAGCTAATGGCCCGCCGCTGACGACGGGCCTGACGATCAAATTTCAGAGGTTCGTTCGGGGCTGGCCGTTCAGGCTACCTTGTTTTCAATATATAATGCTTGGGGCGGCCCGCGCAACAACCGCAAGCACGGAACACTTTGTTAATTTTTATGACGCTCGTGCAGCGGCCGCGGATTTGCGCGGCGCATGAAGCCTGCGGATCGGATGCGCCGGACCCTCCGCCCGCATGGCTGCGAGCGTGCGCCGCAAACTTTCAGCAAAAACAGCCGTGGCGATCGGCAAGTTGCGTCCTCGCAACTGGCCAAAAACAAGGTTGGCGCGCGGCACGTCACGGTCGTCGATTTCGCGGGCAATGACGCCAAGCTTGTTGCCGGCCGGCATGGTCCCGATCCTGATCTGGAATGAAATCAATCCACCATGAATCACCAGGCCGCGAAGCATCTCGAACGAATTCGACTCGGCGGCGATCTTGAAAGCGAGCCCGGTTCGCGCGGAAACCTCGTCCAGCAATTGCCGGCCGCCGATCGAGCGTTCCGGCATGGCGACCGGATAGGCTGCGCAGTCGCTGAGACGAAGTTTACGCAAGGCGGCGAGCGCATGATTCTTCGCCATAACGGCGACGACTTGTTGTTCGAGCGTCATCAACGGCAGAAAGTTGGCGAGGAACGGCGGACGGAAGACGAGCACGAGATCGACTTCGTAAGCGGCAAGCGCCGCCATCGCCCACTCGTGATCGACCACTTTTACGTCGAACGATACGGCAGGGTGCGCCTTGCGGAATTCGGCGATCTGACGCGGCAGGAAATCCAGCGCCAGCGCCTGACTGCAGGCGATGCGAACGGTGCCGCGCCGCAGACCTTTGAGGTCTTCGATCTGCGATTTCATGCGCTCGACTTCGCCGTTCTGGCCGCGCAGGTAGTGAACGAAAAGTTCACCCGCAGCGGTGAGCCGTACGCCGCGCGGACGGCGATCGAATAGAAGCGTACCGAGTTCATCCTCGAGGTCGGCAATTCGGCGATTGACGGCGGACGCCGTGACGTTGAGCCGTTCGGCGGCTTTACGGATCGAGCCGACCCGCGCGACTTCGTCCACATAACTCAAAATCCGCAGGTGCTTCATCGCTTTGATGCCCATCCGATGAGTGGTGCTTTTTCGGCACCATTCTAGCAAGAAATCAGCAGCAGATGGCAACGCTGGTCCGGGCTAGGCTTGACGACGGATCGGGTGCGTCGCGAACCGTCAACGCCGACGTTTCGACGGCGCTGGATTGGGCGCATGCGATGCCGGGGGGCCGGATCCCCGTTCGCTCCAGCCTCAGTGACATAGCAGGAGCCAAACAGATGACATCGTTCACCCGCAGGTCCGCTCTCGCGCTCGCCGCGGCGATCGGCATTGCCGTCCCGCTCGCCGTTGCAGCGCCCGCCTCGGCCGAGACCAAGCTCAAGATGGTGCTGAACTGGAAGTACCAAGGTCCGCAGGGCTGGTTCTTCCTCGCTGACGATCGCGGTTACTTCAAAGCCGCCGGGCTCAACGTCACGATGGATCAGGGCAACGGCTCGGGCGCGCCGATTCCACTGGTGGCGAACGGCACGTACGACGTCGGTTTCGGCGACATCAATGCGCTGATCGAATTCGCCGCCAAGAAACCCGAGGAAGCGCCAATCGCGGTTTACGTGATGTACAACCGTCCGCCGTTCACGATTGCGGTCAAGGCAGACAGCCCTATCAAGACGCCGAAGGACCTCGAAGGCAAGACGCTCGGCGGCGCCGCGGGCGACGGCGCCCTCAAGCTGTTTCCCGCCTTTTGCAAGATCACCAAGATCGACTGCAGCAAGGTGAATATCACCAATATGCAGCCGAACCTACGCGAGCAGATGCTGATGCAGGGCCAGGTGGACGGCGTGTTCGGATACGTCAATACGATCCGCTTCAGCGCCAAGCTGATCGGCGTCGACCCGGAAAAGCAAATCCGCTGGATCAATTACGGCGATTACGGCATGGACCTTTATTCCAACGCCATCATCGTCTCGAAGAAACTCGCCAAGGACAATCCCGCGGCGGTGAGAGGTCTGCTGGCGGCAATCAATCACGGCCTCGAAGACGCTCTCAAGGATCCCGACGCCGCGGTGGCCGCCGTCGCCAAGCGCGAGCCGCTCATCAAGGTCTCGGTCGAGCGTGAGCGGCTTCACGCCACGCTCAAGGATGAAATGAATCACCCCGAGATTGCCAAGATCGGGGTCGGCAACGTCGATATGGATCGGCTCAAGCGATCGATCGACATCCTGGTCGACGCCAACAATCTGCCGCGCATGCCGGCGGTCAGCGAAATCTTCACGCCAGAATTTCTGCCGCCAACAAACGACCTGCCGAAGAAACTGTTCTGAGCGCCTTTGACCGGCACCGCCTTCGCGTCGCCTTGCGCGGAAGCGGTCCTAAAAGATATCGCGTGGCGGGAACGTGACACATGGAATTGCAGCTCAACGGAAAGGTGACGATGATTACTGGGCCCGCCAAAGGTATGGGGGCCGCCATTACCGAAGCCTTCGCGGCAGAAGGCGCCAAGCTGGCGCTGGTCGGACGCGACCATGCCGCGATCGAGCCGGTCGCCGAATCGGTGAAGGCGGCGGGCGCCGAGGCGATCATCGTCCCATGCGATCTCACTGATCCGGAGCAATGCACGAACGCTGCCGAGAAGGCCAACGCCGTCTACGGCCGCGTCGACATTTTGGTGAACGTCGCCGGCGGCTCCGGGCCCATCGGCAAGACCGGGGTCGAGACAACGCCCGAAGAATTCGATGCGATTGTCAAACTCAACATGAATGGCTGCTTCCACACCATGCGCGCGGTGCTACCAGCGATGATCGCTCAGCGCTATGGCAAGATCGTCAATGTCGGCGGCACGTTCGGCATGCGCGGCCGCGCCGGGCGCATGGCCTATTCCGCTTCGAAATGGGGCCTGCGCGGAATCACCAAGAGCTTCGCGCTCGAGGTCGGCCAGCACAACATCAACGTCAATTGCGTCGCGCCGGGCATGGTCGACGGACCGCGCTTCCGCGACAAGGTGTGTGCCGACATGGCGAAGCGCCTTGGCATCAGTATCGATGAGGCCGTCAAACGCCACGCGGCCGAATACGCGCTCAAGCGCGTAACGGTTGATCGGGACGTCGCCAATGCCTGCCTGTTTCTCGCCAGCGACGTCTCGCGCCAGATCACCGGCGTCGATCTCCCGGTCGACGGCGGCTGGGCGATGTTGTGAGGACCGCAATGGCCGCCGTGACCGCTGATCTTGTCATCTTCAACGGCACCGTCGTTTCCCATGATGCGACTGCCGACGCCAGCATCGCCATCAAGGATGGCCGCGTGCTCGCAATCGGCGCCAGCGACGCCATGCCGCCGGGACGCCAACTTTTCGATGCCACCGGTCTCCATATCCTGCCCGGCGCGATCGACGTCCACGTGCATTTCCGCGATCCGGGCTACCCGGACAAGGAAGATTGGGCGAGCGGTACGGCTGCAGCGGCGTTCGGCGGCGTCACGACCGTGTTCGACATGCCCAATACGATTCCGCCGACGGGCAATGCCGAAATCCTCGCCGCCAAGCATGAGATCGCGGCCGCAAAGGCCTGCGTCGATTTCGGTCTTTACGGCTTGCTCGGCGAAGACACGATCGAGCACGTGCCCGCTTTGGTGGATGGCGGCGTCATCGGCTTCAAGCTCTATATGGGCAATACGTTCGGCAAGATCCCGTCGCCTTCGACCGGAGCGATGCTGGAGGCGTTCGAAGTCGTGGCGCCGACCGGGAAGCGAATTTCGCTGCATGCCGAAACGAACTCGATCATGGAGCGGCGTCAGACCCGTTTGACCGCGGCGGGGCGCCAAGACCCACTGGCCCACATCGCCTCCCGTCCCGCTGTCGTCGCCGTCGAAGCCGTCAGCCGCGCCGCGATCCTCGCCGAATGGACCGGCGCGCGAATTCATATCCTGCACATCTCGTCGGCCGATGAGCTGCGGCCGCTTCGCGAAGCCAAAGCGCGCGGCGTCGACATCACCGGCGAGACGTGCCCTCATTATCTGCTTCTTTCGACCGACGACTATCACGATCTCGGCGGAATCATTCGCGTCAATCCGCCAGTACGCGAGGCGCGCAATCACGCGCCGCTGTGGTCCGCCGTCGCCGACGGCACGATCGATCTGATCGCGACCGATCACGCTCCGCATACGCCTGAAGAAAAAACGCGCAACGACATCTGGGCAGTGGACTGCGGATTTCCCGGTGTGGAGACCCAGATGCCGCTCATGCTGACCGAGGTCAATCACGGCAGGATGTCGATCTGCGATTATGTGCGCCTCAGCTCTTTCAATCCGGCGAAAATCTGGGGGCTTTATCCACGCAAAGGAGCAATTCTCCCGGGCGCCGACGCCGATCTCGCCATTGTCGATCTGTCTCGCGACGACACGCTGACGGACACCGCGCTGCAATCGCGCTCGAAAATATCGCCGTGGAATGGCCGTCGCGTCAAAGGATTGCCGCTCCACACCCTGGTCCGCGGCCGCTTCGTCATGAAAGATCGCAAGCTCATCGACGGCACGCGCGGCTGGGGCCGCTCAGTGCATCACATCCAGCACATGCCGCCGCCGGTGTTGCGCAACACCGATCAGACGATGCAGGCGATCGTGCGCAACGGCGCCGGCCGCGGTGCGGAGCAACAAACATGATCCCCGCCGCAGACTCCGATTCGCGCAAGCACTCCGAGTTCTTCGTCGAGCTTGAGGGCGTGACGTTGAGCTACGGACGCGGCGACCGCCAGGTCAAGGCTTTGGGAATGACTGATCTGCGATTGAAACAGGGCGACTTCGTCGCGCTTGTCGGCCCGTCCGGATGCGGAAAGTCGACGATCCTGAAACTCGTCACCGGGCTCCTGAAGGCGTCGACCGGGTACGTCTATGTGGCCGGCCGCGAAGTCGGCGCGGAACCGGTGCGCGTCGGCATGGCGTTCCAAAACCCGACCATGCTGCCGTGGCTGACGGTTCGCGACAATGTCATGCTGCCGCTGAAGATCGTCCCGCCGTTTCGGGCAGACTACCGCGCCAAGCGCAAGACCGAATTTCGCGACCGCGCCGACGCCTTGTTGAAAGAGGTCGGCCTTGCCGCTTTTGGCGACAAGCATCCATGGCAGCTCTCCGGCGGCATGTTGCAGCGCGCCTCGCTTTGCCGGGCGCTGGTGCACGAACCGCAGCTTCTGATGCTCGACGAACCGTTCGGTGCGCTCGATCAATTCACCCGCGAAGAACTGTGGGCGATCATGCAGGATTTATGGATGAAAATGCGCCCGACGGTCCTGCTGGTGACACACGATCTGAAGGAAGCCGGTTACCTCGCCAATCGTATTTGCGTGATGCGGTCACGCCCCGGACAGATCATTGACGACGCCGAGGTGCCGTTTCCTCGGCCGCGCACCATCGAGATGTCCTATACACCGTCGTTCGTTTCGATGACGCAGCGGTTGCGTGAACTCATCGTCTCGGCACGTCCGGAAAAGGAGGCCGCCTGATGGACCCGCAATTGCGCCGCCGCATTGCATCCGCGCTTTTCATCGTTGGCTTTTTTGCTCTTTGGGAAGCGCTCTGCTGGCTGTTCGGGGTGAGCGATATCGTGTTGCCTAAGCCGAGCCAGATCATCGTCACGCTGGTCGAGCGCATGCCGGCACTGTGGCCGCATACGTTGCAGACGCTGTTCACCACCCTGATCGGTTTCGGCTTCGGCATCCTGCTCGGCATTTTGCTCGGCGTGCTGATCGGCTCGTCGCGGCTGGCCTATGACGTGGCCTACCCACTGCTGATCGGGTTTGCAACGATTCCGAAGGTCGCCGTGGTGCCGATCTTCGTGCTCTGGTTTGGCGCTGGCACCGTGCCCGCCGTGCTCACCGCCATGATCATGAGCATCTTCCCGATTGTCGTGAATATTGCAACCGGCCTCGCCACGACGGAGCCCGAACTCGAAGACGTGATGCGCGCTCTGCATGCCAGCAAGCTTGAGATTCTCTGGAATGTCGGGCTGCCGCGCACCATGCCGTACTTCTTCGCGTCATTGAAAGTTGCGGTCACACTGGCGTTCGTCGGCACCGTGATTTCCGAAACCGTCGCCTCGAATCGCGGCATCGGCAACGTCATGATGATCGCCAGTTCGAACTTCGACGTGCCGCTGGTGTTCGCCGGGCTCCTCATCCTTGCCGTGCTTGGCGTTGCGCTTTATGCCGTGTTCTCGCTCCTGGAAGCGCACATCACCGGCTGGGCCCATCGCAAGGACGAGCTGGCGATGGGATAACGCCGGCGACAGTCGTCATGCGAAGAATTTCTTGCGCGCACCTGATTGAGGCTGCCGATCTGCCGGTTGCATCGGCGCGACAGATCGATATCGACGACGGCAAAGTGCAAACGGTTGGACATGCCGCGCCCGATACCGTCGAGCCACTGTTCGTGCTGCCGGCGCTGGTGAATGCGCACGATCACGGCCGCCCGGTGCGATCGAGTTCTATTGGTGCCGGCGGCAAGCCGCTGGAGGCGTGGCTGCATCACACGGCCTTGTTTCCATCGGTTGATCCCCATGCGGCCGCCGTTGTGGCCCTTTCGCGCTCGGCCCTCGGCGGCGCCGGGATCGTGATGGTGCATTACACCCGGCCGCAGAGCAGAACCGACCTTCCCGGCGAAGTGGCGGTGGTCGCGCGCGCCGCCCGCGAAGTCGGCGTGCGCGTCGGCTTCGCCGTCGCGATGCGCGACCGCAATCCGCTGGTCTACGGGCCATCGGAACCGTTGCTCGCCATGCTGCCGGAGCCGGCGCGGCGTGAGATCGAGCGACGGCTGCCGCGAGCGCCGTCATCGCCCGCCGAATCAATCGCCGTCGTCGAGGCTGTCGCCGCCGCGGCTGCCGGCCCCACGTTCGACGTGCAATACGGGCCGAACGGGCCGCAATGGTGCAGCGACGGATTGCTAAGCGCGATCGCCGAGGCGTCTCATCGCACCGGCCGGCGCATTCATATGCATCTCCTGGAGAGCCGCTACCAGCGCGCCTGGGCGGACTCCGCCCATCCGGAAGGCATCGTCAAACATCTCGACTCACTCGGCCTGCTCTCCCCTCGCCTCACGCTCGCGCACTGCGTATGGGGACGGCAGGACGAATTCGATTTGCTGGCCGAGCGTGGCGTTACGATCGTGGTGAACACCAGTTCGAACCTCAATCTGCGTTCGGGTATCGCACCGGTCGCAAAGATGTTTAAGGCCGGTTGCCGCGTTGCGTTTGGCGTCGACGGCAATGCCTTCGAAGAGGACGATGATGTTTTGCGCGAACTGCGGCTCGGGCATTTGCTGCATGTCGGCACCGGTTTCAAGGTCGCGGTCAGCCGCGAACAAATGCTGCAGATCGCCTTCGGCAACGGCCGCAGATCAGTCACCAATATGGACGACGGCGGTGCGATCCGCCCCGGCGCACCGGCCGATCTTCTGCTGCTCGACTACGCGGCGATCGATAACGATCGGCTGCGCGATGATCTCGATCCCTTGGAATTAGTGCTCAAGCGCGCGATGGCCCGGCACATTCGCGAACTCATCGTCGATGGACGTACCGTCGTAAAGGATGGCGCTGTGTTGGGCACGGATTTTCCGGCTGCCAATGCTGAGGTCTTGGCCCAGATGCGTGCCGGCGCTCGCGACATGGCGTCCCTTGCCGCAGCCATGCCCGCGCTCGAACGCGCGCTTGGCAAGCACTTTGAGCCGGATAGTGTTTGCACTTGAGACCCGCGACACCGCGCCGTCAATCGGCGCCGGTTCGCAAAACCGTCTTTGGCAACATCACGTGAATACCTTTGGTGCCATTCACGACCTGGGTGACGCGCAGATCGGCGGCCAAGCTGCAGAGGGTGTAGGCGTCCTCGCGTGACAGATTAGTCCGCGCACAGATGAGCTTGATCATGTTGCGCAACGCAATCACGACCGCATCATCAAGGTCGGGATCGAAGGCCATCGTCATAAGATGCGTTGGCGTCTCCGCCATCGGCCATTCGAGCGTCATGTCGTCGCGCACATACAAGTCGAAGGTGCCGATCAGGCCGGTTTCGATGGCGGTGACGCAGACCTCGCCATCGCCCTGCACGCCATGCCCGTCGCCGACCGAAAACAGCGCGCCGTCGACATAGATCGGCAGATAGAGCGTCGTGCCGGCGACAAGTTCTTTGTTGTCCATGTTGCCACCGTTGCGCCGTGGCGGCGGCGAGGCCACCGCGCCCCACGCCGGCGGCGGCGACGTCACCATGATGCCGAAGAACGGGCTGAGCGGCAGTTCGAGGCCCCACGGCAGCCGACCGACCATGCGCTCTCGATCAAGCGGAATGTGGATGAGACGCGATTCTTCGAAGTCGTCGGGCAATGCTCCGGCGAGCGGGCGGATGACGTTGTAACCCCAGTCGTAATTGAGATCGATCGCCTTGATGCGAACCTCCAGCACCTGCCCGGCTTTGGCGCCGCGTACGGCGATGGGTCCGGTCATGATGTGGGGTCCGCCGAGTTTCGGCGACAGACGCGCGTGAATTGCAGCCAGGGCCTCGGGTACGTTGAGGCCCGACCCATTGCGCGGCAATTGCGTGGGCCCGCCCGATACGGTCGAGATGACAACGGTATCGCCTGACGCAACAGAGATGAGCGGTTTAAGCGACGCGTCGAAATAGCCCCAGTGCACAGTATCGGGCGATGCGTCCAAACGATGTGTGGTCATGCGATGGCTCCTCGCTCTGCCATTTTATCTTTCTGTACCACGTTCAGCCGATCTTTTTGCAAGCAGCGATGAATCACGACAGCCGTGCATCGTCGCTTCGACCGACGGGCGAAAAATCACAGCGGCGCCCTCGCCTTCCCTCAAAAAGGTCCTGCCTTGGGAACTTTGACGATCGGGCAACGTTTTCCCCACGATGCAGGCTCGCATTTTTGAGAAGGCCATTGATCATGTCTGGAGCGTCGAGATATACGCGCGCGATCTCCGCCAATGTCGGAGAAATCGAGCGCCGGCTGCGAATGCTCGAGCAGAACCTCGAAGACCTCGGTACGCGAGCTTCGGCCAACGCCAGGGATACCGCCGACGGCCTCAGCGATACCATCGCGGCGACCTTGGCCGGCTTGGCTGACCGGATTCGCCGCAGCGCCGGCTCGGTCAGCGACCAATCAGCGGCGTTCAGCAAAGATGCGGCAAAGTACGGTGGCGAGGCATTGCGCCGAATTTCCAACGAGGTGGAAAATCGGCCTTCGTTGACGCTGGCGATTGCAGTCGGCGTGGGCGTTTTGATCGGCGTCGCGAGCCAAAAACGGTGAGCACGAGGCGACTTCCAAACAACGCGCACGCATAAGGAGAGTGAAATGGACGAAGATCGCCTTTATGGCACGGCCAAAAACATTGGCGGCAAGGTACAGGAAGGGTTCGGCCGTGCTGCCGGAGATACGGAAACGCAAGTTCGCGGCGTCGTAAACCAGGCGGCGGGGACGGCACAGGACCTCTACGGCCAGGCCAAGGATGCCGCGGCGGATGCCGCCGACTCGATGTTTCACGGCGCGGCAACCGTGCAGGATACTTGCGGCAGTTTATCGAGAACCGCCCCTATACCACTGCAATATTGGCGCTTTCGCTGGGCTGGCTCATCGGTCGCGCAGGACAGCGCGATTAAGACCTTTCGCGACTGAGCTCTTCAAACGCATCTGAAAAGCGGGCAAGCGAATTCGCGATATCGGCCGTGAAATTGCCTGATCGGGTTTAGCTAAAGGGGCCGATGCATTCGGCCGAAAAGCCATCCAAGCCCCAGAGCGATCGCAACGGCCGTGTATGGCTGAGTCTCGATAGTGTTTCGCAACGCGCGCTCAAACGAGCCGGCTGTCTTGCGGACGGCATGAGTAGCGACGTCTGCGACGTCCGACGCGCTTTCCCTCGCTTGCCCATAGACATCGTGCGCTGCGCCGGTGAGCGCATCGGCTACGCCGCCGGCCTGCTTTGTTGCCTCGCCCATGGCGCGATTGAAATCAGTCGTTTTCGCAGACCTCTGTTCCATGGCTTTTTCCCTGATAGGAGCACGATTGTAGGAATGAACGCACAATGGCTTGTCAGGTTCAGGCTCGTTGGAACTTTTCTTCGATTGCGATCGAATGATTAGCCTCAGGGTGTCGTCGGCTGCCCTTGGATTTTTGGCAGATCGACTGGACTATCTTTTTTGGTCTGCTCGGCCCGAGAAGCAAGCTCGATTGTTAATCGCCCGGCCGTGTCCGGCGACATCTGCGCCATGATTTCCGACATGGCGCGCGGATTGATCTCTGAGGCCACTTCCAGCAGGACGCCAGGGTCAAGACGGTCGAAGATTTTTGCAGCGTCGCGCGGCTTCATGTTTTCGTACATGGTCACAAGCCCCTTGAATCGCGCCTGCTCAGCCTCGTCCTTCTTCTTCGTATCGACGGAAATCTGGCCCTCGACCTCTTTGACTTGGGCGAGCTTCGCCTCCACGCGTTTCTCGGCAGCCTTGATCAGGTTTTCGCGGATGTCGAGTTCGCGGGCGCGCTTGTCAAGCTCCTCGCGGCGTTGCTGAAGCCGCTCGAGAATCGCGCGCTCGGCACCGGAGGGCACGCCGGAGCCATCGATGGGAATGAGCCTGCCGTCCGGTGCGGGCTTGGGTTCTTGCGGACCGGGTTTCGCCGGTTGGGCTTTCGGCTGCTCGGCGGGCTTGCCGTCACTGCCCGTGGTCTCCGATTTGAGCGAGCCCGTGATGAGCTCCGCGTTCGGCCTATCGGCAGGGACCTGCGCGCTCCCGGATGCCGGCGCCGGACTACTTCCATCCGGGAAGTTGAACATCTGCCCTGCCCACGACGACTTCGATGCCGCCGATCGCTGGGCTTCCGGCTTGGCGCGCATGACCGGCTTTATGTCAGTGCCGACCGCAGTCCTGTCGCCGCCGAAGAATGCGGCGCTATCGAGGATAAGGTCGGCAGTCTTGAGCGCCAGCAGGCACACGCTCGCGATCAACGCAATCGGAATGAGGCGCAGATCACGGATGAATTCGATCATGCCGCGAGGCCGTGCGCCTTGGTGCGCAGTCTGTCCGCGAAGGCTTGGGCCGCCGCGGCGACTTCTTGCGCAGGGCTCTGCTTTGCGGGCGGTTCATGCGGCGGCCGGACCGCGGTTACGATCTGCGACAAGCGTTCGAGCACGTTCTTGCCCGACGCCAGTCTTAGGTCGAGTTCGGCGGTCAATCGCTCGGCGCTGCGCACCCGCTCGCCCAGACCGGAATCACACTCGCGGACGGTGACCTTGAGGCCGGAGATCGCGCGCTCGGCAATCTCGGTCGCCGTCACGAGTTCGGAAATCGTCGCGCGGAGCGACTGTTCGTCAGCTTTAAGAAGCTTGAGACGCCGGTTGAGCAGCATGCAATAACCGATGGTCAGCAAGAGCAAAACCGCGACCAGCCCGTCGATGATCGTGCCAATCCCGCTGTTCACGGTGCCTCCATCCGGTTGCCGGAGCCGCCCGCCATTTCGAACATGGCAAAGGTGGTGCTTGGTTTCCGCAGCGGCTTCGCCACGCGCACAGCGACGCGGTCGCCGACGCGCCCCATGCGTCCCTCGGTTAGCGTAACGTCGCCGCAACGTACAATGACCAGCGCGTCCGATTTGAGTTCGAGCATCAACGTATCGCCGACATCGAGCTTCATGATTTGCTTGAGCGGAAGCTGAGCCTCGTAGAGGACGGCATCGACCGCGATTTGCGCCTGACCGATCTCGGTCGCGAGATGGCCTTCCCAGGTCGGATCGCGGCCGAATTTTTCGCCCATGAACATCTGCAACAACACGTCGCGGATGGGTTCAATGGTCGCGTAGGGCAGCAATAATTCGATCGTGCCGCCGCGATCTTCCATGTCGATACGCAATCGTACCAGGATCGACGCGTTTGCCGGCCGGGAAATTGCAGCAAAGCGCGGATTGGTCTCCAGCCGATCGATGTTGAATTTCACGGGCGAGAGCGGCTTGAAGGCGAGTTCGGCATCCGCAAGGATGACCTCGATCATCCGCTTGACGAGGTTTGTTTCGATCGTGGTGTACGGTCGGCCTTCGATGCGGAGCGCGGTCTGACCGCGCCGGCCGCCGAGCAAAACGTCGATGATCGAATAAATGAGACTTCGAATTGACGGTCACAAGGCCGAAATTGTCCCATTCCTCGGCCTTGAACACACCGAGAATCGCGGGCAGCGGGATCGAATTGAGATAGTCGCCGAACCGCACCGAAGTAATGCGGTCGAGCGAGACCTCGACGTTGTCTGAGGTGAAATTCCGGAGACTCGTCGTCATCAATCGGACCAGCCGATCGAAGATGATCTCCAGCATCGGCAACCGCTCGTAGGAGACCATCGCCGAGTTGATGATCGCTCGGATGCCGGAATTGTCATTCAGAGAAACGTCGGAAAGGCTGAAGCCGAGCAGCGAATCGATTTCTTCTTGCGTCAGGACGCGCTCGGCGCCGCCTTTTGCCGACTGAACGTATTGACCGTCGTCGACCATGGCAGCCCAATGTGCCGCCATCGCCTCGGCGCCACCTTCACCCTCCGCCGGTGCGGGCGCAGACTCTTTCGGGGCCGCGGTTTTCTGCTCGGCCTGTGCGGCTACGCCCCATTCGGCAGCCAGTGCGTCCTGGTCGGCTTGATCTTTATCCGCCATTGTCCCGATCGTTTCTTTCCCACGTCACTGAACGACGATTTCCTTGAACAGCACGGCGTTGATCCGGCTGGGCGCAATGGCAGCGTTGACGCGCCGGGTCAGTTCCTCCTTGAGTCGGTATAGACCCGCCGAACCGTCGAGATCAGTCGGCCGCAATTCCCGCAGATAAGTCTGGAACGTGTCCATCAAGCGCGGCATGACAGGCTGAATCTGTGCCGACATCGCCTGATCCGGAACTTCAAGAACGACTTTCACCTTCAGGTATTGCGTGCGCTCGCTTCCAGCGTTGTTCGACAGGTTCACCAGGACATCCGGCATATCGATGAAAACCGCCGGCTTGACCTCGCTCGCAGCAGCCGCTGTTTCGTGGTGACCGGCAAAGAGGAAGTGGTATGCGCCGCCGCCGAGAGCGCCAATGCCGACGAGTCCGCCGACCGCAATCAGAATGAGCTTGAGTGGAAAGCGACGCTTTGCGGGAGCCTCTTGTCCCTCATCGGTCTCTGTGCCTGTTTGCTCGGGCTGCGCTTCGTTCTTTTTTGCCATCACCGCTTCCGCTCGCGTGAGTTCGCACCGAGCCAGCAGGACAAAACGCAGAACCAACGCCGCGGGCGCGACCCGGCGCCATCGGATACGGCGCCATGAGGGCCAAGCTAGGGACCAATGGTTAACGGAAACTTTGCAGGGGTCGCAGCGGCAGGAATTATTTGCCCAGTGAACCGGGTCGCCGGCGATTTCTGCCCGGCAGCGACCTCAAGACTTCGGCGTAAACTACTGTTTAACCTTAATTTTCTGTTTGGCACGGCTTCTGCAATTCTCGCCCTGCCAGGCTTGGGAGAGCCGTCGGCTTACAGGTGAAGATGCCGAAGGGGCGGCGTCTTGCTCGCATAAGGGGAGAGTATCCGATGGAGAATGCCCTTCTCGTCGGCTTGTCGCGGCAAATGGTGCTCAGCCACGAGATCGATATCGTTGCCAACAATATCGCCAACATTAATACCGACGGTTACAAGGCCGACAACGCGACGTTTGGCGAATTTCTCACGTCGCACGCTCGCGACAAGCAGTTCACGGGCACCGACCAGCGCGTCAGCTTCGTGCAGGATCGATCGACCTGGATCGACATGAGCCCGGGCGCCGTCCAACGGACCGGCAATCCGCTCGACATCGCCATCGACGGCAAAGGGTATCTCGCCGTGCAGACGCCGCGTGGCCAACGTTACACGCGTAACGGCTCGCTCTCCATCAACTCGACCGGCACACTCGTCACCAGCGAAGGCTACCAGGTTCTGGGCGCTGGCGGTCCGATCACATTCCAAAACACCGATCACGACATCACCATCGCCGAGAACGGCACCATTACGGTGCGCGAGGGTTCGAGCACTGCGGATTTGCAGCGCGGGCAGCTTCAAATTGTCGGGTTTGACCAGCCGCAGCTCCTGCAGAAGGACGGCGGCAGCACTTTCATGGCGCCCGCAAACGTCGTGGCCGGACCGCCACCGCAGGGTACCCGCGTCGTGCAAGGCTCGATTGAGAAGTCGAATGTCCGTGGCGTCTACGAGATGACGCGCATGATCGAAATCACGCGCAACTACTCGGACATCGCCACCATTCTTCAGCAGGAAAACGACGAGCGCAAGAATGCGCT
This sequence comes from uncultured Alphaproteobacteria bacterium, assembly GCA_963759705.1. Classification (GTDB taxonomy): domain Bacteria; phylum Pseudomonadota; class Alphaproteobacteria; order Rhizobiales; family Xanthobacteraceae; genus BOG-931. The sequence continues at coordinate 247,977 of CAVXAK010000012.1, read as the reverse complement.
TCAGCAACTTTCCGAACTACCGAGCTAACGGGCTGAGGGTCAGGAGACGGTAACATGCGTGCACTTGACACCGCGGCAACCGGAATGGCGGCCATGGACCTGCAGGTCCAGGTCATCGCCGGCAATATCGCCAACATGAGCACCACTGGCTTCAAGAGCCAGCGCGCTGAATTTCAGGATCTCATTTACGAACACGTGCAACGCATTGGCGCGCAGGCGTCCGACCAGGGCAACATTCTGCCGGTCGGCATCGAACTCGGCTCCGGCGTGAAGACTGTCGGCACGCCGCGTCTGATGACCCAGGGGGCTCTGCAACAGACCAGCAACACACTCGACGTTGCGATCCAGGGCGACGGCTGGTTCAAAATTCTGATGCCCGACGGTTCGTACTCCTATACACGCGATGGCTCGTTCAAGATGGACGCGCAAGGCCGCGTGGTGACCGCAGAGGGCAACATCGTTCAGCCCGGAATCACCATTCCGCAGAACGCCACCGGCATCACCATCAACAACCAGGGCCAAGTCTCGGTCACGCAGCCGGGTAGCACGACCTCGACTGTTCTCGGCCAATTCACGCTCACCCGCTTCATCAACAACGCCGGCCTGCAAGCCAACGGCGACAATCTGTTCTTGGCGACGCCGGCGTCCGGTACGCCGCAGGATGGACTGCCGGGAGTCGACGGCGCCGGCACGCTGCTGCAGGGCAGCCTCGAACAATCCAACGTCGAAGCCGTGACCGAGATATCGAATCTGATCGCAGCCCAACGCGCCTACGAGATGAACTCCAAGGTCATCACCGCGGCCGATGAGATGCTGCAGACAACTGCGCAGCTGATGCGATGAGAAAGGTTTACCTGATGAGCCGCTTCATCATCCGCCAGGCCGTTCGAAATCTCACGCTCCTGTTGGCGCTTTCCGGACCCTTCGCGCTACAGGCTGGCGCGCAAGACGCCTTACCGAAGCTGCGCGCAAACGTCACCGTCACGGGCGACGTGGTACGCATCGGCGACCTCGTCGAGAATGCGGGGGTAGTGGCCGATATACCGATCTTCCGCTCGCCCGACCTTGGGACCAGAGGCGCGGTCGCGACCGATCGCATCGTCGAAGCCATTCGTGCGCACCAACTCATCGACATCGATACGAGCGGCCTTTCCCAGGTCATGGTCACGCGGGCAAGCCGCACGATAACGGCCCAGGACATCACCGCGCGTGTCGCGCAGGTGTTGGCGGGACAACGCGGGCTTAGCGATACTCACAATATCGGGGTGACCTTCGACCGCGACGTACGCACGATACAGGTCGAGGCGACGGCGACCGGCGAATTGCAGTTGCTTGACTTGGCCTACGACCAGCGCACCGGACGCTTTGACCTGACCTTCGATCTTGCATCGAGCGAGATCATGCACCGGCAGCCACTTCACGTTACCGGGACCGCGATCGAGACGATGAATGCCGTTACGGTCCAACGCCAGATCGAGCGCGGCGGGGTGCTCCAGGCATCTGACCTCACTATCGCGCCACGGCCGAAAGCCGAAGGCCTGGCGATCACCGATGTCAATGCCGTGATCGGACTCGCGGCCCGGCATGAGTTGCGGCCGGGTCAGCCGCTGCACGACGCAGACCTGATGAGGCCCGAAATCGTGCAACGCAACGACGCCGTGACCCTCGTCTACCAAGCGCCCGGGATCGTGCTGACGCTGCGCGGCCAAGCAAAGGACACCGGCGCTCTGGGTGATTCGATCGGCGTGCTCAACATGGAATCGAAACGCGTCGTTCAGGGCATCATTACGGCGCCCGGCCGCGTGACAGTCAGCATTCCAACGACGCATTTTGTCGAGAATGCGCCGAAGCCGGCGGGAAACCCCAGTGCCGTGCCCCCGGGAAGGTTCGAGTAGGTAAAGCCGCGTGAAAGGCAGTCCGATGGTGAACCGCGTTGTGCTCTTGCGTTGCGCTTTGCTTTCTACAGTGGCCACATTCTGCAGCGGTTGCGCAGCCGTCGATCGCTTGAATCAGATCGGGCAACAGCCCCCGCTGTCGAAGATCGACAATCCGACGACCCAGCCGGGATACAAGCCCGTGCAGATGCCGATGCCGACGCCGCAACCGGCGACTTACAATCCGAACTCCTTGTGGCGCAACGGCTCTCGCGCCTTCTTCAAGGATCAGCGGGCGCAGCAGGTCGGCGATATTTTGACGGTCACGGTCAACATCAACGATCAGGCCAACATCGCGGACGAGACCCAGCGCAGTCGCAGCGTCACGGAAGATTCCGGCATCAGCAACTTCATCGGCGCCAACACGATCGCCAATCCCGCCAAAGCGGTCCTGCCCGGAAGGATCTTGACCGCCGACGGCACCTCGTCGGCCGATGGCAAGGGGTCGGTCAATCGGCAGGAAGCGTTGCAGACCAACATTGCGGCGGTGGTCACCCAGGTCTTGCCCAACGGAAATTTGGTCATCGAGGGCAAGCAGGAGATCAGAGTCAACTTCGAAATTCGCGAGCTGATCGTCGCCGGCATCGTGCGGCCGGAGGATATCCAAAGCGACAACACGATCGATTCCTCCAAGATCGCACAAGCCCGGATCGCCTATGGCGGCCGCGGCCAGCTCACCGATGTGCAGCAGCCACGATACGGCCAGCAAGTGCTCGACGTATTGCTGCCGTTCTAGTCAGAGATCAGGCCTAGAGATCAGGGATCGGAAAATATCAGCTTATGCTCTTGATACCTGAGTGCTGAATCCCGCTCGCTGATTGTTGATGTCTGGGCTCCCCGGGATCCGCGTCGCGCGCACGCAGACCCCGAAAAGGCGCGGCCTCCGGCAGCTCCCGGCCGGGGGCCGCGTTCTTTGCTCGTTGTGACGAGAAACAAAGCGACGAAAAGCCTAAAAGCGCCTCAGCGGCTTGATCGTCTCACTTCACTCGAAATGACGGCAGCCGCAAAATCTGCATGCGTCAATCCGTGACGCAAAGCAGTAACCACGCTCGCCCAATCGCCGAATTCCGATTGCCTGAAAAGTCGCGCGCTCGGATACCAGGGGCTATCGCGCCGCTCCCGCAACCAGCGAAAGTCGGCGGCGAACGGCAGCAGGAGATAAAGCGGCTTGTCCATGGCGCCGGCCAAATGCGCGACTGCAGTATCAACTGAAATGACGGCATCGAGCGACGCAACCACCGCAGCCGTATCGGCAAAATCTGCAAATTCCTCCCCGATCCGACATAGGTCAGCATGATCTCGCAAAAATGCGATGTCGGCATCACGGACCTCGTGCTGAAGACTGACAAACGTAAGCCCCGGAACGCCGAACAGCGGCGCCAATGCCTCAAGGCACATCGACCGATTATGATCATTGTCGTGCGAGCGCTCACCGGACCACACCAATCCAATCAAGGGTCTCCCCTGCGGCAGCCGGGCTCGCCAAGCGGCGACCATATCGTCGGCCGCCGCGATATAGGGAGTCCCGGTCGGAATCGTTTCAAGCTCAGTGGCGAATGCCAGTGGCAAACTCAGCAGCGGGGAGTGAAAATCAAAGCTCGGCAATGGTTGCCCGCGCGCGATCACCGTCGTGTCGCCTTCGAGGCGCGACAACAGCCGCACCAATTCCCGCTGCACCTCAAGGACGATACTGGCACCGCGCGCCGCCAGAAGCGCCGCATAGCGCACGAACTGAATGGTGTCGCCAAAACCCTGCTCGGCGTGGAGAAGGATGGTTTTGCCGTCAAGTGGTTCATGTCCCAGCCATTGCGGCACGGAGAATTTGCGGCGTTGCGACGCTAAAGCGCCGACCGACCAGCGGGCCTCATAACCCTGCCAGCCAGCATTGAAATCGCCCAACGTCAAACGCGCAACGCTTTCTACGAAGCGCGCCGGGGCGAAATCAGGCTCGCTGACCAGCGCGCTTGCCGCACTCATCAGCGCTTCATGGGGCCGATCGAGCCGGCGCAGCGCGACGGCACGATTGGTCAAGAGCTGGGCGTTCCCAGGCGCCATCCTCAGCGCCCGATCGTACGCAGCGAGCGCCTCCATGGGACGATTGAGCTTGATCAAGGCATTGCCGCGATTGCCGAGCGCATCGAGGTGGTCGGGATCGGCAGCGAGCACCCGGTCGAAATCCTCCAGCGCGTCACACGGACGAGCAAGTTCGAGGAGCGCAGCGCCACGCCTGTTCAGAAGTTCGGGGTCGTCCGGCGCGAGCCGAAGCCCCTCACTATAGCTTACGACCGCCCGCTCGAATTGGCGCAGCGAATAAAAGACCAGCCCCAGGCTTGCAAATCCCTCGGAGCGACCGAGGTTCGACTTGAGCGCCGATTGAATGAGCGCCAGCGCAGCATCCAAACGTCCGCGCTGGTAGCTGATCTGACCGAGACAGTGCAGGGCGTCGAAATTTTCCACCTGATGCTGCAGCACTGCCTTGCACAGCCGCTCCGCATGATCGAGTTTGCCCTGTCCGAAAGCGCGTACAGCGCGCCGCAGTATGTGCGCGAGATTTGGTTGCAAGCCCTGCGGCGTATCGGTGCGCATTGTGTGCGAAGCAAAATGCCGAAATTTCGCCGGCGTTCCGGCATTCAATCGTTAATGACCGGTAACCAGAGATGGTAAAGAGAGGCTTAAGAAACCTGAAGCCGACGCGCGTTAGGTTTTCATTCACCATAGTCCTTTAGGAACCATTAGCTAGGCGTTGGCTCGAACGGGAAGGACTTCATGCGCCAGAATTATTTTGTGGCTGTCGCCGCGGCGGCAATTCTGTCAGGCACGATGCTTGGCAACCAAGCGGAGGCGATGACGCTTTCGAGCCCGGCAGCGCTCGGCGCCGTAACCGCGGAAGCAAACCTCGTCAGGCACGTCGCCGTCGTTTGCGGCAGCAATGGATGCGCACCGGTCCAGACGTCGGCGCCGCGGCGACGCCCGGTACCGCTCGCGCATGGCCGCTGATTGCTTGTTCAGCGCGGCGATTTGCTGGCGGGACACGCGGTATCATGCCGTCCTTGCGAAGAGTCCGCGCAACCATTGTGCGGTGATGGCGCGGGGCGCTCGCGAAGACATCCGGCGTCGCTCGGAGGCGTGGCCCCTAGAGCGCAATCGCTTCAGATTGAATCGATTTGCGCTCACCATCATTGGTGGAGCATGATCTTTTCGGAAAACCGGTTTCCACCCCCGGATCAAGTCCGGGGGCAGGCTTTTTCCGGATCATGCTCTAAGGCAAATCCATCGCGGCTTTGGCCTTTTCGACCAGGCTGGGCGGCAGCGAAAACGCCTCATTGACGGCGTTCGCAATCGCATCTCCAGTTTGCCACGTCGTGGCATCGAGCTTCAGCCTTTGCGCGTCGGCGATGTAGGTGGAGTCCTTCACAGCCTCGATCAGCGCGGCGCGTAACGCCGCTACCCGATCGGCGGGCGTGCCCGGCGGGGCATACACCGATCGACCCAACGACAGACCGAGTCCGACAAAGTCGACGATCGTTCTCTGCTCTCCGTTCACGAGCTCCCGCAGCAACGGCACGTCATCGCCGATCTCAGGTAATTTCCGAGGTCCGAGCTGGACAAGGTGCAGGATTTTCTTGTCGCGCAACCAATCGGGGTACGATGCGGGCCAGCTGTCCCACGTGGTGGCGCGACCGTCCACTTCGCCTCGCTCGATCGCGAGGTTGATGTCCGCGCCGCCTTTGTAGCCGAGTACGGGCTTGAATTTCGTGCCGAGCAGATTATTCGCAAGGGCAATATCCTGGAACGAATTGGAGCCCTTGCCCGTCGCACCCATGATCAATGAGGTGCTCTTTGCTGCGTCGATGCTCTTGGCGTGTGCGGTGTACCAGACCGAAATTACGTCCTGAACGACGGCAAGCGATCCAATCCAAGAAAATTTTCTTGGATCGAACTTGACGTCATTCGGGTTCGTCGCAGCAAAAACGATCGCCGTCGAGAGCGGCGTGCCAATGACAGTGCCATCCTTGGGTGCAATATTGAACATGTAATTTGCTGCCGTGACGCCGCCGCCGCCGGGCATGACCTGCAGGATGATGGTCGGATTACCCGGAACATGGCTACGCAAGTGCTCGATAAAGTTGCGGGCGTAGAGACCCCAGGAAGCGCCATCAGGAACGGCAAGATTGTAGGTGATCGTTTTGCCACGATAGAAATCGGCCACCGATTGCGCTTCCGCGGGCCGGGAAAAACCAGTTGAGCCGGCAGCCACGGCGGCCAGCGCCGCCACCAATGTGCGATATAGGATCATGGTTCGCGCTCCAGATCGGTATTGTGCCGCCGATGCAGGACATTGTTGCATGTCGCGTGCCATTTGGCTGTCGAATATCGGCCGTTGCGGTCATTCTTTATCTCTTCCTTCCCAAACGCTAGAACGGCAACGCATGAATGATCGTTTGGTGAGAACTGCGTCACACTGGGGAGCCTTTTGGGCGAAGGTCCGCGATGGGCGCATCGTCGGCGTGCAACCATTCGAGAAGGACGAGCATCCGTCTCCGCTGGCCGAGTCACTTGCATGCGCGGTTTACGACCGTAGTCGAATTGACCGCCCGTACATTCGCCAAGGCTTTCTTGAGCAGGGCGTGAAAGGCGACCGCTCGCGCCGCGGCGCAGAACCCTTCGTGCCTCTTGATTGGGACAAGGCGCTGAGGCTCGCATCGAGCGAACTCGCGCGGGTGAAGTCCACCTTCGGTAACACCTCAATCTTTGCCGGCTCCTACGGCTGGTCGAGCGCCGGACGACTGCACCATGCCAAGTCGCTCCTGCACCGCTTCACCAATCTGTTCGGCGGGGCGACACAGCAGGTCGACACCTACTCGAACGCCGCGGGATCGGTCGTGACGCCGCATGTCCTGGGCGACGACCGAGCGATCCGCGGGCCTGGCACGACCTGGGATCAGATTGCGGCCAACACGCGATTGATTGTGTCGTTCGGCGGAATGCCGCTCAAAAACTTGCAGATCGAGGCCGGCGGCACCGGCGAGCATTCTTCCATCACGGCGATCGGCAACCTTGCCGGCCGCGGCATTGAATTCGTCTGCATCAGTCCGATCCGCACGGATTATTCCGATGAACTGAACGCCGAATGGTTGCCGGCGATCCCGGGCACCGATACGGCGATCATGCTCGGACTGGCTCACACGCTGTTCACGATGGATCTGCATGACCGGGCATTTCTGGAACGCTACACAGTCGGATTTGATCGCTTTCGAGCCTATCTTACAGGCGCAGAAGATGGACAGCCGAAAGACGCGAACTGGGCCGCCGAAATATCCGGGCTCAACGCCGATACGATCCGCCGGCTGGCGCGACGCATGGCGGCGACGCGCACGTTTATCACCACAACCTGGTCGCTGCAACGTGCCGACCACGGCGAGCAACCGATCTGGATGACAATTGTCCTTGCCGCGATGCTGGGGCAGATCGGGCTGCCTGGTGGCGGCTTCGGCATCGGCTATGGCTCGGTCAACCGGATGGGCGCGTCGCGCGCGCCGGCGCCTCCCCTCAACAGACCCTACGGCAAAGACCCCATACGCTCCTACATTCCGGTTGCACGAATTTCCGATCTTCTGCTCAATCCGGGCGCGACGATCGACTATGACGGCGAGCGGATCACCTTCCCCAACATTAAGCTCGTCTATTGGTGCGGCGGAAACCCATTCCATCACCATCAGGACATCAATCGCCTTGTCGAGGCGTGGCGGCGTCCAGAAACCGTGATCGTCAACGAGATTTGGTGGACGCCGACCGCTCGCTACGCCGACATCGTTCTTCCGGCGACGACAACGCTGGAGCGCAACGACATCGCAGCGTCGGCCGACCGCTACATGTTCGCGATGCATCAGGCGATCGCGCCTGTAGCTGGCGCGCGCAACGATTTCGACATTTTTGCCGATCTCGCCGGCCAGCTCGGCTTTCGCGACGCGTTCACCGAAGGCCGCAGCGAAATGGAATGGCTCCGCCACCTCTACGAAGTGGCGCGCCAACAGGCAGCCAAGCATGCCGTCGTGCGGCCGGATTTTGAAACCTTCTGGCGCGAGGGTTATATTGCCGACCCGGCGCCCTCTCGGTACGATTTCCTCGCCGACTTCCGCGCCAATCCCGTGACGAGGCCGCTTAAGACCCCGTCGGGCCGCATCGAGATATTTTCTGAACGCGTCGATTCGTTCGGCTACGACGACTGCCCAGGCCATCCCGTGTGGATCGAGCCGGCGGAGTGGCTAGGCTCGCGCAAATCCAACCGATTCAAGCTTCATTTGATCTCAAACCAACCGACGCTTCGACTGCACAGCCAGCTCGACAATGGGCCGCTCAGCCGCGCGGCTAAAATCGCGGGTCGTGAACCACTGTGGATCAGTTCCGCCGATGCCGCGGCCCGTGGCATATCGCATGGCGACATTGTTCGCGTCTTCAACCAACGCGGCGCGTGCCTTGCAGGTGCCGCTGTGACTGAAGCCGTCAGCACCGGCGTCGTGCAACTGCAAACCGGCGCTTGGTATGATCCGGATACGCCGGGCCGTCTTGGCGCGCTGGACCGGCACGGCAATCCTAATGTGCTCACGCTCGATAAGGGCACCTCGAAGCTCGCGCAGGGCCCAAGCTCGCAGACCGCGCTGGTCGAGGTCGAGCGCTGGACCAAGTCCGCCCCCGCAATCGGCATTTTCGACCGGCCGGCAATCGTTGAGGGCTGAAAGCTTCAAGTCTGTTCGAGGAAAAGCCGCTGTCAGCGCACCGATAACCTACAACGAGGCAAGACAACCGATATGAGCAAGCTGCAAATTTCTCTCGCGATCAGCGACTACGATCACGTGCGCGACTTCGTATATGGCCGTGTCAACGCCGAGGGGCTCGACATCAACTTCCAGATCCTGCCGACGCCGGAGATCTTCGACCGCGCTACGCGCGACCAGGAATGGGACGTCAGCGAGATGTCGCTCGGAAAATGGACCGGCATGTTTTCCCAGGGCAACGACAGTTTGGTGCCGATCCCGGTGTTTCCGTCGCGAGTTTTTCGCCATTCCGCGCTCTACGTGAAAAAAGGCAGCGGCGTCGATACGCTTGAAAAGCTACGCGGCAAGCGCGTCGGCGATCCTGACTTCGCTCATACCGCCGGCATCTACGTTCGCGGCTTCCTGATGCACGACGTCGGTCTGAAGCTCGAGGAGATCGAATGGGTACAGGCCGGCACCAATAAACCCGGCCGTCACGAGAACCTCGACATCAACCTTCCCAAGGTCAAGCGTGTCAGCGTTCCCGACAAGACGCTCGACGACATGTTGCTCGCGGGCGAGATCGACGCGATCCTTTCTGCCATTCCGCCGAAGAGTTTTGTCGCGGGCAATCCCAACATGGTCCAACTCGTGCCGAACCATGTCGAAGTCGAGGCCGACTATTTCCGCCGCACCGGCATTTTCCCGATTATGCACTTTGTCGCGATCAAACGAGCTTTGTTCGAGCGCCATCCGTGGATGGCGGTCAACCTCTACAAGGCTTTCGAGGAAGCCAAGGATCGGAGCATCAGCCGCATTCGCAACATGATGATCTCGCACTTCCCGCTGCCGTGGAATCCGGATAATGCCAGCCGCGCGACCAACATGTTCGGCCAAGACTTCTGGCCTTACGGGGTGGCGGCCAATCGCGTCACGCTCGAAGCGTTTTTGACCTTTGCTCTGGAGCAAGGCGTGGCGCATCGCCGAGTCACGCTGGACGAGATGTTCCCGCCGAGCGTTCAGCGCATTCTCAAGTTTTGAAGGACCCATGAAGCTGCGCCGGCGGAGGCAATAATAACCGGAGCCTGAACCAACGGATGGAGCCGCGCCGGCCAGCGAGACTGCGTCAGCTTTTCTATGGCGCCGAAAATAAAGCAGCGCTCAATATGCGCGATGTCGTTCGATCCTCTTTCCTCCCTCAACAAACTCCACATCAAGTCAGCCCGCCGGGCGCCGCTCCCGAGATCGCCTGATCGTCAAAAATCGGAATTTTTCCTGTTCAAGCAGCACTTTCGACACGAGTTTGGATCTCGTTTCGCAGCAATGCAAAATCAATCGGCTTGGTCAGGAGCGCCTCGGCGCCGTTCTCCAGTGCCTTGCGCTTCGTCTCCGCATCGCCATAAGCGGTGATCATAATGACCGGGACATTCGGCCGCAGGGCCTTAGCTTTGGGTAAGAGTTCGAGACCGCTCATCCCCGGCATGTTGATGTCCGACAGAATCAAAATCAGTGAGGCTTTTTCGGCGTCGGCGATGCATTGCAATGCCGAAGGGGCCGATTGAGCAAATTCCATCGTGAACCGGCCGGCGCGCAGATCCCGCCGGAATTGCTGCCGAAACAGCATTTCGACGTCAGGCTCATCGTCGACCACGAGAATGAGAAAACTCACGCGTGTCCTCCTGATCCGGCCGAGAATGCGGCCTTGCGCGGCAGAATGATCCTGAACTCGGTGAATTCGCCCGGCGCCGTGTCGACCATAATAGAACCAGCATGTTGTTTCACGATGATGTCATGACTGATGGACAGCCCGAGCCCGGTTCCCTCCCCGGCCGGCTTGGTCGTGAAGAATGGATTGAAAATCTTGTCTTTTGCCTCCGGCGAAATGCCCGTGCCATTATCGCAAATCGTAATCTCTACGCGATCGCCGAGGTCCCTGGTCGCAGCCGTCAGAGTCGGCTCGTAGCCACCGTCATGCGCTACCCCCTTGCGTTTGGCGGCAGCATAAAACCCGTTTGAGATCAAATTGAGAAGAACGCGGGTGATCTCCTGTGGAAAAAGGTCGGCTTCGCCGGCGGCCGGATCGAACGTGCGCTCGAGGGTGATATTGAAGCCTTGTTTCTCCGCGCGTGCCCCATGGTAGGCGAGGTTCAGGCTCTCTTCGACGACGGCGTTGATGTCGACGGATCGGCGCTCACCCGAACCTTCACGCGAATGCAGCAGCATGTTCTTGACGATCGAGTCCGCGCGCTTGCCGTGCTGGACGACCCTTTCGAGGTTGCCGCGCAATATCTCAGTCAATTCAGTGATTTCGCCTCGGGTCTTATCGTCCGCCTTCATGTCGGCCAAAATCCCCTGCAACTCCTCGATCAGTTCGACCGAAACTCCTGAGAAGTTGTTGACGAAGTTGAGCGGATTCTTGATTTCATGGGCGATGCCCGCGGTGAGCTGGCCAAGCGAGGCGAGCTTCTCGGTCTGGACCAGACGATCCTGCGCGGTGCGCAAATCCTCCAACGACTTCGCCAATTCGCGGGTGCGCTGCTGCTCGGCTTCGAACAGCCGCACATTCTCGATCGCAATCACCGCCTGGTCGGCGAACGTGGTGACAAGCTCAATTTGCCGTTCAGTGAAGGGCTGTACCACGCCGCGGGTGAGCACCAGCACGCCAATGGGGATACCTTCGCGGAGCAGCGGCACGCCAAGGATGGTGCGCACGTCCGCGAAGCCGGAACCGGAGGTCAGCCTAAGCTCCGGATCGGCCTTGGAGTCGGGAATGTGGACCGCACTGCCTGCCAAAACGACCCTGCCCGCCATCGACGCCCCGTCGACCTTCAGCGAATGATGTTTCATGAACTCCTTCTGTCCGGGACTGAATCCGTAGCTCGCCGCATGATGATAAAAGCCGTCTCTGGCGAGACGGATGGCCGCTCTGTCGGCGCGACAAAGCTTTGCGGCCAACTCCACCAGCGTATCGAGTACAGTCTGCAGATCGAATGTCGAACGGCTGATAACCTTGAGCACATCGGCAGTGGTCGTCTGCTGCTCCAGCGATTGCCGCAGTTCGTTAAGCAGTCGCGTGTTCTCGATGGCGATGACTGCCTGGGCTGCGAAGTTCTGCACCAGTTCAATTTGCTTGTCGGTAAAGGGGCGAACCTCCTGGCGATAGATGCTAATGGCACCGATCAACGCACCGTCCTTGAGCATTGGCACGTCAACGGTGGATCGCGCGCCGCCAAGCTCGACCGCTTTACCGGGTGAAGCTTCAGCGGCGTAGTCCGGGGTGTGACACACCTGCCTAGTCTGCCGAACGCGATCCAGCAGGCTGCCTGGTACTGGTCGAAACGAACCACGTCGGTCTTCGAGATACCGGGAGAGTGCCGGCGGTACTCCGATAAACGCAGCTGGTTGGTAAACTTCGTTCTCGTATCGGAAAAGAATGCCGAACTTGGCTTCGCAAATGCCCACCGCGTTCGCCAGCATCGCATCAAACACCGGGTTCAAATCACCGGGAGAACTGGAGATTACCTGCAACACGTCCGCCGTGGCCGTCTGCTGTTCCAGCGACTCGCGCAATTCACTGAGCAGTCGCGTGTTCTCGATGGCAATGACGGCCTGGGCTGCAAAGTTCTTCACCAGCTCGATCTGCTTGTCGGCGAAAGGCCGCACTTCCTGGCGGTAGATGGCAAACGTTCCGAGGAGTTCGTTCTCTTTGAGCATCGGCACGAGAAGAAGCGTCCGGCCGCCGGCGACATCAACGAGCTTGGAAAATTCAGGATCGTGCTCGATGTAACTCTGTTCGGTTCTAACGTCGGCAATATGAATGACCCTTTTGGTTCGGGTGATGCGGACAAGAGGAACCTCCGGATGAAGATCGCGGACCCGTACGGCCTGACGCCGCGCCTCTGCATAAGCTTGCGATGCGCGGTGCAGCGCGGCAGCGTGAAACGCTTCTCCATCGTAAAGAAACAAGTTGCCGAACTTCGCGTCGCACAACCTAACAGCATTCTCCAGCATGGCGTCGAAGACCGGGGCCAGTTCACCGGGTGATCTCGAAATGACGCTCAACACCTCCGACGTCGCCGTTTGCTGTTCCAACGACTCAGTTAGGTCGGTCGTGCGCTGGCGCAATTCATTGAGCAGGCGCGTATTCTCGATGGCGATGACGGCCTGGGCTGCGAAGTTCTTCACCAACTCGATCTGCTTGTCGGAGAAAGGCCTCACCTCCTGCCGGTAGATGACGATCGCGCCGATCAGCTGGCTCTCCCTAAACATCGGCACGAGGAGCATCGTCCGAGCGCCCGCGGATTCGACGGCAGAGACGAACGTCGGATCACGCTCGAAGTAGCCGGCTTCTTCCGCGAGGTTGACGATGTGAACGACATCTCTGGTTGCTGCAACGCGTGCGAGCGGGACGTCAGGATGGTCACGCAGGCTGATCAGTGGCTCGCGCCGCCACCTCTCAGCATAGGCAGGCGGCGCACTGTGCAGCGCCACGATCCGAAAGCCGTCTCCCTCGCACAAAAACAGATTGCCAAATTTCGCCGCGCAAATACGTGTCGCTTTCTCGAGCAACGCCTGAAACACCGGCTCAAGTTCGCCCGGCGAGGCGCTGATGACGCGGAGCACGTCCGCCGTTGCCGTCTGCTGTTCCAGCGCCTCGCGCAATTCGTTGAGAAGCCGCGTGTTCTCGATGGCGATGACGGCCTGAGCCGCGAAATTCGTCAGCAGATCGATCTGCTTGTCGGTGAATGGACGAACTTCCTGGTGATAAATGGCAATGGCGCCGACCAGTTCGTTGTCACGCAGCATCGGAACCGCCAGCGCGGTTCGGGCGCCAGCGACCTTCGCCAACATGGATCCGGCATATCGCTCCTGGGCAGCGAGATCCTCGAAATTGACGACCTTCTTCGTTTTTACGACAGGACCGAGGATCGATCTGTCGAGCGGAATGACCGGATCGCCCCGCCGCAAGTCTTCAAACGCACGCGGAGCATTGTGCATCGCCGCCATGCGCATGTCGTTGCCGTCGAACAGCGCAAGATTGCCGAACCGCGCGCCGCAGATGCGTACAGCGTTCGCGAGCATCGCATCGAACACCGCCTTTAAATCGCCGGGAGAACTTGAAATGATGCCCAGCACATCAGAGGTCGCGTTCTGCCGCTCCAGAGCTTCGTCCAGCTCACGCGTGAGCCGCGCGACTTTTTCTTCCTGACCTGCAACGGCGGAACTACGACGACGCTTGATCTTGGGCTCAAGGCGGCGCTTTGATGTCGCCGTCTTACGGCGTCGCGTCTTTACCGGTCCGCCATCTACTTTGGAGCGCCGTCTCATCATCTTCCCCTGTAATCGCAGCATCGTAGCGGGGCAAATAGCGCACTGGAAGTGGCAAGAGATCGAATCGAGGCGTGGAGCGTAACGATGTCTCCTTTCGGAGTTACCGGCGTCGGGTCAGGTGTTTTTGAACATGTCTTGCTTGTGATCCAATATCGGAAACGGCAGTTTGGTGCACTTCAACAATATTCGATAGACTCGGCCCATCGCATTTTGAGAATCACTTCATCGTCCGCAAACTTCGGTCGATTTTTGCGTTTGACTGCAGGGCTATGACGCTGCGCGCCTGAGTCTAGCCGGGTTTTCGGCCCGGTTCTTCGCTCACCCTATCGCGATAGAAGTCCAGCGCGGCCGCTCGAACTTTGCTGCGTTGAATTTTCCCGTAGTGCGATTTCGGCAGCTCCTGAACAACTTGGATGAGCTTAGGACGCTTATGAGCCGAGAGCGACGTTGCGCAATGGTCCTTCAAGGCTTGCTCATCAAGTATGACTCCGGGAGCCGCGACCACGAGGGCTGTTACCATTTCGCCCCATTCCGCATCCGGTACGCCGACGACACTCGCCTCTTCGACGCCGGGATGCTGGCGCAGCGCAGCCTCGACCTCATCGGGCTGGACCGACTTCCCTCCCGTGCGGATCACTTCCTTGATCCGGCCAATGATGGAAACAACTCCGTCATTGTCGATCGTGCCAAGGTCGCCGGTGCTGAACCAATCGTTCTTGAGCACTTGCGCCGTCAAGTCGGGACGTTTCCAGTATCCCTTCATGACATGCGCACCGCGAATCCAAATCTCTCCGGATTGTCCGGGACGTACCGGTCCAGATTCATCGGAAATCATAAGGTCGCATCCAAAAACCGGTCGACCGACAGACTTCATCCGCGCTCGGCGAATGTCCTGCGGCGCGTCGAGTGCCGACGGCGGCTGATAGCAGCTCCACGACGCCTCGGTGAGACCGTAAAGAACACCAATCTTCGGACCGAATGCATCGAGCGCCTCTTCGAACGTCTCCAACGGCACCGATGCCGCACCGATGTCGATGGCGCGGAGCGATGAAAGCGAACGCAGCTTGGATGGTGGGCAATCGCGCAGCATGCGGACAAGATGCGTCGGCACCATCGACGTTGCGGCGGCGCCGTATTCCTCGAGCAGAGAAATCATGCGCGTGGCTTCAAAGCGGCCGCCGAGCACCACTGTGCCACCCGCCGCCAAATGCGCCAGCACGATGACGCCGGCAATCGGCCATAGCGGCCGCATGTTTACCAGGACATCACCGGGTCCCATGGCGCGCGCCATGACGATGTTCTGCACGATGGCGCTTAAGTTGCCGTGACTGAGAATCACGGCCTTCGGCTGGCCCGACGTGCCGCCAGTGTAATTGAGCGAGGCAAGCGAGTTCAGCCCAGTATCCTCGTCGCCGGACGGAACACAGAGGGTCGCACCGCTCGGGCGATCAAAAATACCCGTATCGATGGAAAACAACTCAATGCCGCCGGTTTTCTCGATCAGCACAGCCGCGAGCCCTGCACGCTGACCGTCGAACAGCAGTAAGCGCGCCTCGGCATCGCGAATTTGGTTGGCCAATTCGTCGGCCGAAAGGCTCGGATCGAGCGGCACGCGCACCAGACCAGCCGACATGCTGCCATAGTCCGCCGCGAGATAGCCCGCCGTCGCGTCGGCGAGGATCGCCACTCTGTCGCCCGCATCGAGACCGCGGCGGCGAAGCCCCTGCCCAAAGAAAAAGATGGCTTCAACCGCCTGAGCAAATGAGATCGTACGACCCCGCGCCGCATCGATCAGAGCAGGCCTGTCGCCCCAAAGCTGAGCAGAACGCAGCAGCAGCCGAGCAACCGTCATCGCTCACCAGCCTTGCATTTTTAAGATCGCCCTACCAACCTTGCATCACCACGCGGCCTTCCACTACGCGAGCTTCGAGCATGGCGTGGGCCTTCGCCGCCTCTGAAAACTTGACCGATGCCGAAATAACCGCTCTGACCATGCCCGCCTCCAGCATGGCGAGAGACTGTCGAACGTCCTCCAGTGTCGCCATGCCCGATCCGGTGACGCGCAATCGCCGGCCAATCAACAGACCGGGCGCTACGGGCACGGCGTCCCCGCTCACATTGCCGAGGACAACGACGATGCCACCCTGCGTCATACAGCGCAGCGTCTCCGGCAACGTCGCACCAACATTATCGATAGCGATGTCGACGCCAAGTTTGCCGGTGAGCCGCCAGACCTCGGCAGAGTATGCGAGATCCTTGGCCACAATCACGTCTTCAGCGCCGAGCGATTTCAGAAAATCGACCTTGGCTGGGCTACTGGTAACGGCGATCGGATGCCCGCCCAGCGCACGGGCGATTTGGATCTGATGCACGCCCAGTCCGCCGCTCGCACCGTTGATCAGCACGCGATCGCCCGGGCTTATGCTGGCGACCGCCTTCAGGGCGCGAAGACTGGTGCCGATCGGGCAGCAGGAAAGGGCAGCGGCGGTCCAATCGACGCGATTGGGTATCCTGATTCCCATATTGGCCGGAACGCACACGTACTCGGCGTAGCCGCCTTCGGTGTCCACCGCGGGGGCGCTGAGCGCGCGGCACATGTCCTGCCGCCCACGAAGACAATTACGGCATTGGCCGCAGAATCGGCGCTGATAGACGACGACACGATCGCCCACCGCGTGCGTCGCCACGCCTTCGCCTAGCGCAACAATCTCGCCGGCAGTTTCGTGACCCGGCACGACGCCGGGCCTTGCACCCGGTAGTTTACCGGCGCGATGAAGCACGTCGTGATGACACACGCCGGCGACCTTGACTTTCACGAGTATGTCTTCCGGACCCGGCTGCGGCGTCGAAAACTCATGAACTTTCAAATTCTGCGGTGGACCAAACGCCTCGATCACGACCGCTTTCATCGGCAAAGTCCAATCACCGCACAGCGAACAAAGCGACGCGCAAAAACCGCCGCCTTGCGCAGGTAACAAGAACTTTCTTAAGGTCCCTGCCCTGTCAATTCAACCGCACTCCAGCCGCACTGGGCCGCGCCAATGAACGTCTTACGCGAGATCAGTTCTGACGGGATCATGGTGGTGACGCTCAACCGCCCGGACCGGTTGAATGCGTTGGACGTGCCCGGCAAGGAACAACTCGCCGAAATCTGGAGATACGCGTCCGGCGATCCACAGGTGCGCGTCATCGTTCTTCGCGGCGCGGGGGAGAAGGCTTTTTGCGCCGGTTCCGACATCAAGGAGATTCAACGTACGGGTACGATGGTATCCACCGACACCCTGATGCAGGCGATACCTGGGGTGGGTGTCGAACTCGACAAGCCCGTGATCGCTGCGCTGCACGGTTTTACGATCGGATTCGGCTTGACGCTCGCCATCCACTGCGACTTCCGGATTGCCGCGACGGGATCACGCCTCGGATTCCCGGAAGTCCAGCACGGCATGATTTCCGGAATCAGCGCGATTACCCTGCCCGGCATTGTCGGCGAACCGGTTGCGCTCGACCTGATGCTATCGGGCCGCATTATCGACGCATCCGAAGCGCTGGGCTGCGGTCTCGTTCATCGCGTCGTGCCCGACGCCTGCGGGGAGGCTCTCTCACTGGCGCGAGCTTTGGGCCGCAATTCTCCCAAGGCGGTCGCGCTCACCAAGCAACTGGTCCTGGCCGACCGGCGCAGGAAAATTCTGGAATTTGCCGCTCAGGTCGACCGCGCTCGGACCGCCGTGACCGAATCGGCCGAATATCGGAACGTGGTCGAGCAACGGCAGGGTGCCGGCCGCGTGCGCACCTGACATTGTGCCGGAATAGTCGGCGAGCCCTGCGCCCGTATCAATCGTCGCGGTAGACGCGCTCGCGCCGCTCGTGCCGTTCCTGCGCTTCGATCGACAATGTGGCGATCGGGCGAGCCTCGAGCCGCTTGATCGAAATTGGCTCGCCGGTCTCCTCGCAATAGCCGTAGGTGCCGTCTTCGATGCGCTGCAGCGCGGCGTCGATCTTGGCGATCAGCTTGCGCTGGCGGTCCCGGGCGCGGAGTTCAATCGCCCGATCGGTCTCCGACGACGCCCGGTCGGCAAGGTCGGGGTGATTCTGGCTCTCGTCCTGGAGGTGCTGGAGCGTTTCCTTGGCTTCCTTCAGGATGTCCTCCCGCCAGTCGAGCAGCTTTAGCCGGAAGTACTCCCGCTGACGCTCGTTCATAAATGGCTCTTTGTCCGATGGACGGTAGAGCTTTTCCATCGGCAAAACGCTTTTGCCGTTCTTGCCGTTTTTGTCGTTTTTGTCGTCGGATCGACCGTTTTTGCTCTTCGCCGACTGCATCTGCCTTTAACTCCGCGCACTCGACTACCGCGGGATCGTCCCGCGAGGTTGGCCTATATATCGAGGGTCGATGACAGAGACAATAACGTCGTGCCCGGCCATAGCTGCCCCAAAGCGGCACGGCAGGTAGCAATGGCCGTGGCTGCTCTCCGGCCCGGACGGCCCGGCGGATTGGGGCAAAAAGTTCAGCTAATTCCGGCCTTTGCCAATTCGACGGCGACGCGCAGGTCAATCTCGGCCAGGACCTGATCGAGCTTTTCGTCGCCCGAACCGTCCTTGAGGTCGGCGGCCGCGGACTTCAATCGCAGCAGCGTCGTCTGGTCGAGAGTGCCGGAGAGCAAGCCGAGTTTGAGTTCGTCGAGCGCTTCAAGTGCCCGCCGGCCGTATTTGACGGCCTTGCGGCGGCGCTCGGCCGGCTCCTCGACACCCTGCAAGGCTATGAGTGCGTCAATCCCGCCGAGCGCGCGCAAGGTGACGGCAGCGCTCTGCGCCTGCGGGGCTTCGGTGTCCGACAACGTGAAGGTTTCACCGCTCGTCCGCCGCGCTGTCGGCGCCGCTGTGCCGATCGTCGTCCCGTTCGGTCCGTAGACGCGCATGCCGCGAAAGGTGGTCTCTTATGGTTAATGCGCGGTAAAAAGTGGCCGGCAAGATTTGCCGAAATCGGCAAGCGATGCATGCCGCCCCGCGCCCGAAACCCACGTGCCAATCGTGATTACCATTCAATTTCAATAACTTGCATCTTCGATCGGTCGTGGCACGCCATTGGCATTGAAGGTCCCGTCCGGCCTCTTGGGGAGCAAGAGTCCGACCTCTTGGGGAGCAAGAGATGGAAGTCACGTTTCGAACAGCGCTCGTTGCGCTGGTGACGTTGTGCTGTGCCGTTTCGACGGCCACGGCAATGTCCCGTATTAAGGACTTGGCCAATATCGAAGGCGTGCGGCAGAATCAGCTGCTCGGCTATGGCCTTGTCGTCGGACTCAACGGCACCGGCGACACCCTCAACAATACCCCATTCACCAAGCAATCCCTTCAGGCCATGTTGGAACGCCTCGGCGTCAACATTCGCGGCCAGCAGATCCGCACCGGCAACGTTGCTGCCGTCATGGTGACGGCCAACCTGCCGCCTTTCGCCACCCAGGGCACACGTATCGACGTCACCGCCTCGGCGATGGGCGACGCCAAGAGCCTGCAGGGCGGCACCTTGCTGGTGACCCCGCTACTCGGCGCCGACGGCAACGTCTACGCCGTCGCCCAGGGCTCACTCGCCATCGCCGGCTTTCAAGCCGAGGGCGAAGCCGCCAAGATCACACGCGGTGTGCCCACCGTCGGGCGTTTGCCGAACGGCGCCATCATCGAGCGCGAGATCGATTTCGCGCTGAATTCACTCGGGCAATTGCGCCTCGCGCTGCGCAACGCCGATTTCACGACAGCCAAGCGCATTGCCGTCGCGATCAACGATTACATGGGCGCGCCGGTCGCCGAACCGCTCGACCCCTCAACGGTGCAGCTTACGCTGCCCAAGAAGTTTCCGGAAAACGTCGTCGCGATGCTCACTGACATCGAGCAATTGCGCGTCGAACCGGATGTCGCCGCGAAGATCATCATTGACGAGCGCTCGGGCGTCATCGTCATCGGCCGCGACGTCCGCGTGTCAACGGTCGCGGTCGCGGAAGGCAATCTCACGGTCTCGATCTCTGAATCGCCGCAGGTCAGCCAGCCGGCACCTTTCTCTCGAGGACGAACGGTCGTAGTGCCACGCACCAACGTCGGCGTGCAGGAGGAAGGAAAAAAACTTGCGTTGGTCCACGAAGGCGTATCGCTGCAACAGATCGTCGACGGCCTGAACGCGCTCGGTATCGGACCGCGCGATCTCATCACGATCTTGCAGGCCATCAAGGCTGCCGGCGCCATCCAGGCGGACATCGAGGTGATGTGATGAGCAGTGGACCCGATCTTGGCCTGTCGCTTACCTCGATAAGCGATGCAACAAGCGCTCAAGCGCAAGCCGCGCTCAAGGTCAAAAGCCACGCCAAAACGGCGTCGCGGGATTTTGAGGCGATGTTCCTCAATTCCATGTTTCAGGAGATGTTCACCGGCATCGACGGCGATGGCCCTTTCGGTGGCAGCGGCTCGCTGAAGGTGTGGCGCTCGTTCCTGACCGATCAATATGCAAAGTCGTTTGCCAAAGCCGGCGGCATCGGCATCGCGCCGCACATCTACAACGAGTTGTTGAAGCTGCAGGGAGTAAAGCCGTCATGAGTCCGATTACGACGACCGCAGATGCGGAACGGACAATCGACGATCTCAGCTCGCTGCTCACCAAGCTATCATCCATCGTCGAACAAGAGACGGAATTGGTCCATGCCGGCCGGCTGCGCCATGCAATCGATCTCTGCAAAGCCAAAGCAGAGCTTGCGAGCCAACTCCACGCCTCCAGCGAAACACTAAAGGCAAATGCAAAATTTCTACAGCAGGCGGTCCCTGCCCGTTGCGCTGCCTTGCAGCGCCAGCAGGAAGCTTTCCACGCCGTCGTGAAGAGGAACGTCGTTGTGCTGGCGACCGCCCACGCGGTGTCGGAAGGAATTATGCGGCGGCTTTCGGGTGACCTTGCCCGCAAAGCCTCGCCGCAAGTCTACGGTGCGTCAGGACGTGCCACAGCCCCAAACCCGAAGCACGGCCGGCCGCTCGCCGTCAGCCGCACACTTTAGCCGCAGCTTTCTTGACGATCAGTGAGGCGTGACCGGGCGCCGTGCAACACCGGCAAGTTCCTGGCGCAGCCGCTCGAGCGGGCTCCCCCAATCGCCGATAGCGCTCTGCCTGAACAGCCGCATGGTCGGATACCAGGGGGTGTCGGTGCGATCCAGCATCCACCTGAAATCGGGTGAGAATGGCACAAGCAATGCGACCGCTTTTCCCATTGCGCCGGCGAGATGCGCCACAGAGGTGTCGACGGCAATAATGAGATCGAGCATCGCGACGACGGCGGCGGTGTCGGCGAAATCCTGAAATTCCTGGCCGAGCTGAACAACGTCATGCTCACGCAAGATCGCCAGCTGCTCAGTGCTGACATCTTTTTGCAGGCTGACAAAATCAAGGCCTGATCCAGACAGAATCGTCGCAAAGCGCTCCAGCGGGATCGAGCGATTGCGATCGTTCAAATGGTCGCTCGTGCCGGCCCAACAAATTCCCACGCGCAGCCGTCCATTGGACGGCACTCTGCCGCGCCATTTGGCGATGCGCTCGTCAAGCGGCCGAATGTAGGGGACAGTTGATGGTATCGTTGCCAGCTCGGTGCCAAACGCCAATGGCAAACTCAGCAGCGGGCAATACAGATCGAAGTCGGGCAGAGTCTCTCCACCGCCGAACACTTGCGAGACACCCGGAACGGTTGTCATCAGCGCCTTGAGCGCGGGTCGAACACCGAGCAAGACCTTTGCGCCTTGTGCTGCGACCAACGGAGCGTAACGCGCGAATTGGATGGCATCACCCAGACCTTGCTCGGCGACGAGGAGAATTGTCTTGCCCTGCAACGCGCTCTCGCCACGCCACATCGGCCGCGGATAGATCGGCCGATCCTTGGCGAATTGAGGCCTTTCCCAGCGATATTCATATTTTTGCCAGCCGCGGCGAAAATCACCCAGGCATAATCGAGTCAGCGCCTCATTAAAATTCGCGTCCGGGTTCTCCGGCTCGATGGCGAGTGCATCGGTATAGCAACGCAGCGCCTCGTCCATTCGGCTTAATTGAACCAAGGCGTTGCCGCGCTTGAGGTGGGCATCGACGAAATTCGGCATAATCCGAAGCGCCTGCGCAAAATCCGCCAACGCGTCGTCAAACCGGCCGATCTCGGAAAGAGCAGCGCCGCGATAACAGTGCGCATCCGCTTGGCCGGGGCGGAGCGCCAGAGTCATGTCAAAGCTGCCAACTGCTTCGTTGTAGCGTTTAAGCCGGACCAGAACCTTGCCGCGGTTGTTGAGCACGTCGGCGCTATCGGGATCAGCGGCAAGCGCTTTATATACTTTCTCGGGCGATCCATTGCTCCACTCGGGCGCCGCCAGTGAGATGCCGCCTTTGATCTTGATGCCGGCCCGCTGCAAGGTCAGCGAAAGCACCTGATCGTAACTCGCGAGCGCCTCTTCGTTTCGTTCAAGCGTCGCATAGGTACTGCCCAGATTGTGGTGTGCGACGGCAAGGTCGGGCGCAAGTACGATGGCCCGATCATAGCTCGCCAATGCCTCCGCGTGGCGGCCGAGGCCTTTCAGTGCATTGCCGCGATTGTAGTGTAACGCGGCATCGCCGGCACGCGCCGCCAGCGCCCGATCGAAGCTTGCAAGCGCCTCCTCGTGCCGCTTGAGCGCCTCGAGGATCACGCCGTAACTCACGAGCGCGTCCGCCGATCCGGGCTTTGCCTTCAGCGCCGCGGCGACCAGGCGCAGAGCGTCAACCGATCGGCCTTGTTGATGTTTGAGGACGCCAGACAGATGCAGTGCATCGAAGTGATGCGGATCGGCGGCGAGCAAGGCGCGATAGATCCGCTCTGCTTCGCCCAGCCGCCCCGCTTTGTGCAGCGTCAGCGCCTGCTCGACAGAGTGTCTGGATCGCGCGGTCACCCGCTTCGTCATGCCATCCTGACCCGCAGCAGGGTGACTGCCGGAATCGCACGAAGCTCGCTCGTGCCTTTTGCCTAAGAGTCAAAGTCGGGCATGGTGGTTAAACAAACGTAAAACTCCGTGCATCGACACACTATTAACTGCATTGGTGCATGATAAACGGTCGATGGTGTAATCGGCTTGGCGAGACGTTCGAATTCCATGGGCATCGGAAGCATAGGAAGCGTCTCGTTCTGGCAACAGGACCAAAACAACTGGAACCAGGCGCAAGTCCAGGCTCAGACCTCCGCGGCAAGCGATGCGCTAATTACCGCCATGGGCAACCTCATGACCAATAAGGTGGCGGGCCTAGCCAGCATCGCGAACCAAGAAGCGCTGGACCGCGTCAACGCTCAGCTCACCGCCGGTTTGCAGAGCGCGCTGCAAGCCTCGCAGAGCGCGTCATCTCCCAATGCTTCAACGACCGGCGCGCCGGCAATCGGTACCGGTACCGTGCCCCTCTCGCCGACGACCTCGCTGCTTACTCTCGGGATTCCCCCCAACGGCACGATCACTGTCAGTGACGGAACCAACGAAACGCTATATGCGTCGACAGGAAGCGATACGGTCAGCGATCTGATCAATGCCATCAATAATCAAAACATTGCGACCAATGCGCAAGTGACCGCGTCGCTTAATGAACGCGGCCAGTTGGTTCTCACCGGCAACAACAAAACCGTTCCGATTTCGGTCGGTGGCCTATTCGCATCGGACGTTGGTTTCGGCGATAAGAACGACAGTTTCCAGCCCACCGCACCGACTCCCAGCTCTTCAAGCACGTCCGCGACCTCAAACTCTTCAAGTTCGGCGGCGTCCTCAACGAGCAGCGGCTCGTCAGCCAACCCTGCCACCATATCCACGGCCACCCTGTTCAATTCGTCCTATGCATTGCAAACTAGCGGTACTGCCGAGACGCTGCTGGCAAGCAGCGGCGCGTTGCTGAATGTGTTGGCCTAGCGATCGGCCGCTACTCCGCGAAAGCAAGAGACCGAGACGTCACCGACACTCCTGAGCATCGCACAGCAACGCCAATGAGCATCGGCAGCATCTCGTTCTGGCAGCAAAACCAAAACTTCCGGGCCAGATGGCAGTCCCAGAGCCGATCGCTCGCGAACAGCACCGCGTTGATCAAGGTCATGGCCAATGCTGTGACGACTCGCGGCCGGGGTCTGGCAAGTATTGCCAACCAGACCGCCTTGAAGCGCGTACAAACCCAGCTATCGGCCGCGATTCAAAGCGCGGCGCAAGTGTCGGCGGGCGGTTCGGCCGCGTCCTCTTCCAGTTCATCCGGCGCTCCAGCAACCGGAACCGGCACGGTGCCGCTGACGCGAGGGACTTCGCTCCTAACCCTCGGCATCCCCCCAAACGGTACAATCACCGTCAGTGACGGCACCAACACGACGACCTATGCGTCAACCGGGACCGACACGGTCGCTGATTTGATCAACACCATCAATGCCAACGTTGCAACCAATGCGCAGGTGACCGCGTCCCTCGATAGCCACGGCAAGCTGGTTCTCACCGGCAGGAACAAGACCGACACAGTCACGGTCGGAGGCATTTTTGCGTCGGATGTCGGTTTTGGCAACGCAAACAACACTTTCCAGCCGACCGCCCCTTCGACGAAAGCATCCAACAATAATTCGGGCTCGACAAATTCCAGCACGTCCACCCGCGCCGCCGCCAGCGCGTCCTCGGGTGTCGCGAACAATTCGGCCAACGCGCTCAAAACAACCGTGACCGCCGAAATTCTCCTTGCGACCAGCGGATCGAGCGGCAGTTTGGTCAACTTGTTGGCCTGATACCAATCGCGCGCACCTTCGCGATTGCCATCGTGAACCCGCTACAGAGAGAGTGACCGGAACCAACTGTTAACCTTAACGATCTTACGTTAGCCGCAACGGATTTGCCGATATTGGCACTTTACGCTGGCGGGGCTCATAACGTGCAGTCGGCATTCCCAGGACGGTCATGTGCGGCATAGCGGTGGCCATCGATTGGGATGGCGGCGAAGCGGCTGTGCGGTCTCTGATTGCAGGTATGCTGCATCGGGGTGATGTTACCGATCCACTTGTCACGGTCGGAAATAACATCGCGATGTGCACGCGTCGCCTGCGGATCGTGGATGCGCCACATGGCGTGCAGCCGCAAGCATCTTTCGACGGACGCTTTCTGGTCTCACTTAACGGCGAAATTTACAATCACGTCGACCTGCGCCACGAACTGGAGGCGCTCGGCGTACGCTTCCGTACAGAATGTGACACGGAAGTGGTCGCGAACGTGCTTCGCGCCTGGGGCCCAGGCGGGATCAAGCGCCTCGCCGGCATGTATGCGTTCGTTGCGGTTGATACGGCGACCGGCGAGTTTCTCGCGGCGCGCGACCCTTTCGGGGTGAAGCCGCTCTATCTGACACAATCGCCGAAGGGTTTCCTGTTCTGCTCCGAGATCCGGCCGCTGCTGGGCGCAACCGAAGGCGACGACGTGCTCCTGCTGCCGCCGGGCTATATGTTGAGCCGCAATTCTTGCGGACGCCACTACGACCTGCCGACGGCCAAATCCTTGAGCGCTGTCTCGCCGCGAGAACTGGACCGCATTCTATCGGAGGCCGTGCGCATCCGCATTCCGTTCGATCTTCCGATCGCGGCGCTCTTTAGCGGCGGCATCGACAGCACGCTCATCATGCATTATGCGCGGCGATTTTGCCCCACCATTCCAGGTTACATTGCCGTCGGCAGCAACGCGCCCGATCAGACCTATGCCAAGCGCTATGCCGAGGAGACTGGCCTCGATCTGCGCGAGGTTGCCGTTGAACCGCACAGCGCCCAAACGCTCTCCCTCATCGAGACCGTCGTCGATATCGTCGAAACATTTGAACCGGCAGTGATCCGTCCAAGCCTTCACACCTATCTCCTGTCGCAGCGTATTCATCAAGACGGCTTCCGAGTCGCGCTATGCGGCGAAGGCGCCGACGAATTGTTTGCGGGTTACTCGCCGCTCGAAAACGCATTTATGCAATCAAACGATGCGGGCCGTTACGTGCAGAAGCAATGTTTGAGCATGATGCACCGCGCGAATCTTCAAAGGGTCGACCGTTGCTCGATGCAATTCCAGCTTGAAATACGCGAGCCGTTCCTGGATCAAACGATCGTCGGCTATGCAAGTGAACTCAAAGAGTCGGCTTTGGTGAAGCAGACAGGGGATGCACTGGTCGGCAAGGCGCCATTACGCGCTCTCTATGACCTGTACCCGTCCGAGCTGCCGGCTTGCATTCGCGATCGGCAAAAGATGCTTTTTCATGAGGGCGCAGGCGGCGACGTGGAAAAATCGGGTTGGCTCGATCTGTTCGAAACGGCCATATCGGACGCTGATTTTCACGACGGGCAGCGCAAATTTTCTGATTTTGAAATCGCCACCAAGGAAGAGCTCTTTTATATCCGGATACTGGCCGCCAAGATGGACATAAAACGCATCCCGCATCTACGCGGACGGCTCCGTTTGGATATGCCGCGCGCCGCGTGATTGTTTTGTCGTAGACCCGGCAGCGTCGGTCGCTCACCTACGCGATCACGACACCGCGCCGCGACCAACGCCCGGCTTCGCCAAATTGCGTGTCGTAAAGACGCCCGGCGACGGACAGTTTTCAAGCTTTGCCGCGCAGGCCGGCGGCAATGCCGCGATTGATCTTGATGATCGACGTCAGGTGGTCCGGCTTCGGGTTGGTCATCAGTGAGAACGTCTCCGCCATGATAAACATGCCGAGCCGCTTGAGATTTTCGCGGACCGCGACCGGCAGTTTGTTGCCTTCGCTCATCACCGCGTCGAGGAAGATCGACCAAAGCCTGCGATTGAACAGAAGTGCATCGTCTAGGCCGCGCGGCTTGTCCCGCCACGAATCATGAACAGCTTGCAATTTGGCCGCGGCTTGCAAGAGCAAGCTCGCCTCTAAGCTCGCGCGGGTTTGCCGTTTCCAGGGCGGTCTTCGCATAAGCGTTAGTGGCGTAGTGCATGTTCCAGATGGTCCTTTTCGTCGGCAATAAGCTTCCGTGGTTCCTTGAAGACTTTATACTGATCGGCCCGTTAAGATTCGATTGTTGATGCTTCCAATATCCGGCGTGGCGCCGGGTGCGCCATCGTTGCCGATGCAAGTTGAAGTCGGGTCAAGCGTGCCAAAAACATCGAGTTGTAAATAGCGGCTGGGCGCGCGATTTTGCGATTCGCCATAAAAAAGCGGCGGAGCTTTCGCCCCGCCGCCTTTCACCAGAAGTCTGTACCAGACGAATTTTAGCCGAACAGCTTGAGCACCGACTGGTTCGCCTCATTGGCGATGGACAGTGCGGAAATTTCCAGCTGCTGCTGTGTCTGCTCGGTCAGCAGGTTGGCGCTGGCCTGGTTCTGATCGGCCAGAACGAGGTTGGAGGCGCCGGTCTGCAGCGTGTTGATCAAGTTTGTCTCGAAGGTCTGACGGGTCGAGATGGTCGACGAGTTGGTGCCGAACGTCTCGGTCTGGGCCCGCACAGTGGTGATCGCGGTGCTGATCGCCGTTTCCGTGAGCTTGATGTTGGTGTTGTCCTGGAAGCCGTTGCCGCTGACCGCCGACAGGCCAAGTCCCGTCGAACCGAAGTGCACGCCAGCGATCGTCAAACCGCTGGTGCCTTGCTCGTTGAAGTTGACCGTCAGGCTGTCGCCGCTGAGCAGGTTGACGCCGTTGTAGGATGAGTTACCGGCGAGCTGGTCGATCTGCGTCAGCAGGGCGTTGTAGTTACTTTGCAGTGTGGCGCGGGTAGAACTCGGGGTGACGACCGTCGCAGTCGGCGTGGTCGTGCCGCTGGAAAGGCCGAGCGCGGTCACAGTCGACGGCGTGCCGCCGATGGTGACGATGTTTGAGCTTGTCGGCGCCAACACGATCTTGTTCTGCGAGTTGACCGACGCGGATATGTCGCCGATGGCCGCAAGCGCTGTATTGAGCCCCGCCAATGTCGAGATCTCACCATTGCCGCTGCCGAACGTGAGGGTGCTCACCGCATCGGTGCCGACCTGGACCGTCAGCGTGCTGCCGGGGGTCAGCGCTGCCAATGTCGAGTTGTAGTTGTTTTTATAGGCCGTGCCGAAGAAACCCAGATCGGTGTTGCCAAAAGCTCCGCCGACCGTGACCGCACCATCCGGGCTGCTCAGCACGAGATCACCGCCGCCGTTGACGGTTGGGGTGATCGTGCTGCCCAGATTGGAGGCACCGATGGCGCTGATGAGGTTGGCCGAACTGGTGAAGGTGTCGTTTGCCGCAACGGCGTTGTTGGCAACGTAGTAGAAGGTCGACGTGTGACCTTCGCCGTCGCCAATCGTCAGCGCATCGCCCAGGCTAGCGGCAGTGGTGTTTCCCGTGAAATTTCCCGCCGTCAGGCTGGCGCTGGTGGCAGTGGTCGTCAGGTTGTGCGTGAGATCGTTGCCGAGAACTTTCACGCCGCCCGCACCGTCAGAGGCGACCGACGCCACGGCGCTCAAGTTGCCGCTCGGGCCCGAACCGGTGGTCAGAACCGTGATCAGTCCGGCCGCGTCCGCGAACGTGTTGGTCGTCGCATCGGTCGCGGCGCCGAAGGTGGCGGTGACAGTGGTACCAGCCAGCGAGTAAGTCAGCGTGTCGCCGGAGGTCAATTGGGCAATACCGGCGGCCTTGAAATCGGACGTCGTCTGCACCGAAGCGGTTGACGCAGTGACTGCAGCCGCGAAGGTATTCGTACTGACGGCTTGCGTCGTGTCGGCGGCAATGGCGCTGCCGGTCTGAGTCCCGCTGTAGTTCACGGTGCCGGTCGTCGCCTGCTGTGCCTGCTGCGCCGTCGACAGCGCCTGTTCGAGCAGGCTGGTCAGGCCGGTCAGGCCGTCGTTGGCCGCGTTCAGCGTCTGCTGGGCCTGTCCGATCTGATCGAGCAAGGAGCTCAGGTCGTTGGAGCGGTTGGTCAGCGACTGCGAGGTGAAGTAGGACTGTCGGGTTGTCGAATGCCGTATTGACCTTCTTGCCGGTCGCAAGTTGTTGCTGCGTAATGGTCAGGTCGTTGGACGTGTTCTGCAGCGACAGCAAGTTTTGCCGGATACCGGCGCTCAAAGTGATGTCAGACATAGTGGTACCCTTCTGGTTACAGGCCGTACTGGCTTGCACTTGCTGTACGCACTGTACCGGCGAGTGCACGGTCCGATCGTGACGACCGGCTGCCGAAGGTTTGCCTCATTTCGTTTAAAGACGCGTAAAAGGGGCGCAACTTCGAATGTGCGCGAAGTTGCCGTTATGGCCTCTGAGCAATCGCTTAGTTTTAATGCAGATTAATATGTCCAACGCGAGCCACAAGCGTTTCAGCGGATTCGGCTCCCGCAGGCTATTTGCTTAATCCGGCTTTAACCATTCGTGCTCGCTATTGGTTAACCATGTTTAGAGAGTTGTGACGCCGATCTGACAAACAGGTCTTCGCAATGTCCACCGCATCCATCCCCATGCCGGCCGTTGCGAAGCCCGCGGCTGTCGAGGCCGCGTCCGCCGCAACGACCCAGGTCAATCTCGTGGTCGCGACGCCGTGCTTCGGCGGACAGATTTCTGTTCTTTACGCGGCTTCGATCTTCAAGCTGCAAACTCTGTTGCGGACATATCGTGACGTCCATCTCAAGGTGCTATTCAAAGACGGCGACGCCCTGATCACTCGCGCACGGGCCAGCCTTGTCTCGCAATTCCTGGGCGACCCCAGCGCGACCCACTTGTTGTTCGTCGATGCCGACATCGGCTTCGAGCCGGATCAGGTGTTGCGCCTGATCGAGTGCGGCGCCGACATGTGCGCCGGGATCTACCCGATCAAGCGGATCGACTGGAACAAGGCGAAATCGACGATTAAGGCGGGGCGCACCAATCCGGCCGCCGCGTCGTTAAAATATGTATTCGAAGTCGACGATCCGAACACCATCATCGAGAGAAGCGGATTCGTAAAGGTCCGCTACGCGGGCACCGGTTTTCTCATGATTCGGCGGGCGGCACTGGAGAAAATGTGCGTTCACCATCCGCACCTGCGATACCAGCGCGACCATAGCATCGACGCCGCGACCAGCAGCGACAACCGCTTCGCCCTGTTTGAATGCATGATCGCGGAGGATGGCACCTATCTCAGCGAGGACTTTGCCTTCTGCAAGCGCTGGATCGATATGGGCGGCGAAATCTGGGCGGACCTTAAGAGTAAGCTCAACCATGTCGGTCCAGCCACATTTTGCGGCGATCTGTCGTCGCAGTTCGCCACTGACTGACGCGAGCTAAGAAAGAAAACTGTTGAATCGTCGCGACGACGGCTACCCCGTCGTGGGCGCGAGATAATTGACCAGGCTCAACTGCGCGAGCCGCGCCGTGGTGGCCATCGACGCCGACAGGCTGTTTTGCAACGTCAGAATTTGCTCGCCGACCTGCGTCTGATTGACACCGTCAATGCCCTGCAGCATGTCGCCCAGCGTGGTCTGCGTCTGCGTGTTCAACTTCGTCGCATTGCTCACGGTCGTTTGAGCGTTGGCAAGGTCGGCCTCGATATCCGTGATCGATTGGGTGCCCGATTGACCGTCGAGGTTCGCTGTCACTTTCTGGGTAAGCGCCTGATAACTCGTCTGCGCATTCGGATCGCTGGCGGAATAGGTCGTGGTGGCGAGGACCGCGACATTGGCGACGAGCGAACTGATCGCCTGCTCGTTGGCGCGCATGCCGTAAGCGATCGTCATCGATGGGCCAACCTGGGCCGTTGCCGTCTGGCGCGCCGGCGTCGCGCCGGATTCGCCCGTATACCAGAACACCGTGTTCGCGGCCGTGCCATTCGTCAGCTGCGTCGCCGTCGCAAAATCCGGCGGCGAGCCAGGGTCGACACGCTGCGGCGGATTTGAGCTGAAGAAATTGTTGGCGGCTTCCATTGCGGAGGCGGCCGGCAGTGCGGTCTGCGCGAGGTTGGTGATGGCGGTGGTCAGCGCGGCCTGAAGATTAGTCGCGGTATCCGTAGGTGTCGCACCGATCGTGAATTGGTTGGTGCCCGGTGTCGATGAACTGGTCGCCTGCAACGTGATGTTCTGACTGGTGCCGTCAGGCATGGTGAGGGCGAACTGGATTGTATCGCCATCGTTCGGATTGGAGCCGAGAGCGACCGAGAGCGACGGTGGCGTACCGGATGGACCAGTAACGGTCGCGCCGGTCAACGTCGAACTTGCACTGCCGATCTGAAAGCCGAAAGGGGAGCCGTCTTGGCTCAGCGTCACGGTGGTACCGGTGTCACCGACGGTGAGGCGGCCGAGACCGTTGGCTCCGAGATCGGCCTGCTGGCGTTCCGAGATCACTTGCGTGAGACCGGCCTGGGCGCCGTTGCCATTGAGGATTGCGCTGGTGCTGGCAACGGATGGCTGGTTCACCGCGCTGCCCGAGAACATATAGGTATTGCCGGCCTGTGTGTTCAGCAGAGAGAGAATCTGGTCGAGCTGGGTCGCAGCGGTCTGCTGCTCGGTGGTCTGTCCATTATTGTTGAGCGAAAACGCCATTTGCTGATTCAGCGCCTGCTCGACTGAGCTCTGCGTATTACCGAGTTGCGTCAGCACCGATTGCGCGACACTGAGCGTCGTCCCGACGGTCGTTGCGGTGCTGCTGTAGCCGTTGATCGCAGAGAGCTGGGCATTCAACTGCAGCGTCAGACCAGCTTGTGACGTGAGATCCGAATAAGTCTGCGCCACCTGCCCAGTGCCGAGCTGTTCGGCCAGCGTATTGAGCTGGTTCATCATGTTCGTCTGCGCCAAAACGTTGGTCGCAGTGATCGATCCAGGTCCGGTGATACTCATTACGGAATCACCTGCATGAGTGTTGTGATCATACTTTGAACCGTCGACATCACGCGCGCATTGGCGCCATACGAATTCTGCAGAGCGATGAGATTTGACATTTCGGTGTCGATGTTCACCCCGGACTGGTTATTGAGACGCTGCTGCAGAGCCGTCACGACGGTGTCCTGGCCCTGCTTCAGACTGGTCGCAGCGGTCGCAGCCTGACTCTGCTGACTCGCGACCTGACTCATATAGTTCGACAGCGTGCCGCTATAGGACGCCTGTTGGGTGCCGATGCCTGTGGCCGGAGAATAGGTCAACGAGGCGTTGGTCATCTGGTTCAGGATGAAATTAGGCCGCGTCGCATCGCCGGCGGTTGTGTTCGCGGCGTAAGCAATCAGTCCCGACGGCGACGCCACCAGTGCACTGTTGACGGATATGCGGCCGGCAAGGCCCGTGGTCTGAGAGCCGCTTGCCGTGATTGACCCGGTAATCGGCTGAACCCCGTCGACAAACATCGGAATCTGCGGGATGCCGCTGGTGAGCGAGGTCACGGTCGAAGTCGCCGATAGCGAATTGACGACGTTCGTCGTGCCGTTGCGATTAAGGACCTGAAGGGTCGTCCCGGACGGATTTGAGAATTGGAGATTAGACCCGAAAGCCAAGTTCAGTTGAGCGGCCACCGAACTCACACCGCCCGAAAAATCGATTCCAATAGTTTGATTGTTCGGATTCGATGGCGAGGTCTGCAACGGAAGCGTACCGCCCTGGCCCAGCGAAACGATCGTGATCGTGTGTTGCGCGCTGGCGGAGTCGGTATACGTGAGCTGGACCGAATTGCCCGGCGATAGTCCGCCGACGTCGACGCCGTAGCCCGCCTGTCCGCTGGCGCTCGCCGGCGTGCCGCTCGCCGTCTGGTTCGACAGCGCCTGCGACATCTGGTTCGCCATCTCGTCAAGCTGGGTCTGCGCCTGCGGCAGGATGCCGTCGCGCATGTTGACATAGGCGGCGATCTCGCCCGACTGGATCGAGCCGTCGGCGATCAGATCGGTCTTGGCGCCCCCCGGCGCCACGAGCGTAATCGTGCCTGTTCCGTCCTGGCTCGGATCGGCGCTCCATTGCGACGTCGCCGACAACGTTCCCCTGTTGTCGAACGTCAGTTGCGACGCCTGAGGGCCGCCGACAAGTTGCAGGCCCGTGCCGGTGAAGATCGAGATCTGGTTGTTCGGATTTTGCACAACCCGAATGTTCATCAGTTGAGCGAGCTGCGTGACGTCCTGGTCGCGCTGGTCCTTCAACGTCGCGGCCGTACTATCCGACGTGCTGCCTTCGAGCTGAAGATTGATTTGAGCGATCTGCTGCAGGGCGTTATTGGCGGTCTGCACATCGCCGGCAATCCCCTGCTCGGCCTGGGTACGCAACTGCTGGACGGTCGTCGTCATCGAGTTGAGGTTTTGCGCGACGCCTTGCGCGGCACTGACCGCCGCAGCCTGCGCGGAATATGAACTCGGGCTCGTCGACAACGATTGCAGCGCGGAGGTGAAATTGTTGTGGATCGCGTCGAATGAACTCGACGACCCCGGCGTGCCATAGACCTGTTG
The DNA here is from genome assembly GCA_963759705.1 of uncultured Alphaproteobacteria bacterium. Lineage (GTDB taxonomy): Bacteria > Pseudomonadota > Alphaproteobacteria > Rhizobiales > Xanthobacteraceae > BOG-931. Next base: position 214,579 of record CAVXAK010000012.1, on the reverse strand, counting down.
CAGCTGCTGGTAGATGTTCGCGGTCGTGTCGGCATAACTGCCGCCGGACGTCTCCGTCCAGAGCTGGCTTTGCAACAACGTATTGAGATTGCGATTGATGCCGACGACGTCGACGCTCGCGCCGGACATACCGGCCGTTCCGGTCTCGACCTGATTGGTCGATTCTTCGACGTATCCGGGCGTGTTGGCGTTCGCCACATTTCCGGCGATGACCGACAGACCTTGCTGGGTCGCGTTGATTCCCGCCAGTGCAGCGGCCAAGGCCTGAGTAACGCTCATAACTTCAACAACTCACGACGTCCGAAGAGTAATGCGGCAATCCTCACTGGACGACCTGGAGCAAGCTCTGGATCATCTGGTCGGATGTCGACATGACTTTCGCGTTGGCGGAATAGGCCTGTTGCGCGACGATGAGCTGGCTGAACTGGGTCGCAATATCGACATTCGATGCCTCGAGCGAACTGCCGACGATCTTGCCGGTCGCCGAAAAATTTGGCGGTCCGGAATCGGGGGTTGCCGCATAGGCGCCGCCGTTGAGTGCCTGCAAGTTGTTCTGCCCATTGAACGAAGCCAGCGTGATCTGTGCCAATGGAATGGTCTGGCCGTTGGAAAACGTGCCAACCACGCGGTCCTGGCTGTCGACCGCGACGGATTGCAGCTGGCCGGCTGCAAATCCGTTCTGCTGCAATCCGCTCACTTGCGCCGTGCCGCTGGAGCTCGCGAACTGCGTCAGACCGCCGGAACCGAACTGTAGCTGGACGTTGCCCAGCGCGTTCCCGTTCACCGTCAGGTTCTGCAGCGTTACGGTGGAAATTGCAGGACTAAGTTGACCGCTTGAATCGAATGTGAATGTGGTGCCGACGTTCTGCCAGGCGGCCTGTGTGCCGGTTGCGCTCGAATTGCTCTGATAGAAAAGCTGCCAGAGTCCGCTCCGCCGTTCGATGAGCTACTGATCTTGGCCCAACGGAAGTCGACGTTCACCGGATCGCCTTTCGAAATCGTAGGCAGTTACCGAACCGCCATCGACCGACTGTGCATTGAAGGTAGACACATCGTTGGCCATGACCGTGCCGCTGGCGGGATAAGCGGTCAGATTCTCGATGCCGAATTTCGCTGTGGAGGCAGTGCCGCTGAGCTGGATGTCGTCGCTTGGATTGGTGGCCGTCAGGCTTATGTTGCCATTCGATGTGTCCACGGTCCCAGTAACGCCCGTCAGACCTTGGACCGCAGTCTGCAATTGCGCCAGCGTGGCGACCTGCCCTGCCTGAGTCCCGAACGTAATGGTCTGCGGCGTGCCGGAGATGGTCGGCGGATTACCGCTGAACGTGCCGACCGTGACGGTCAAGGTCTGGCCTTGCGCCACAGCGCTCTGCGTCAGCAAATTCGTCGGCTGAAACGCGTTTTGCCCGGCGCCGAAACCGATATCGGCTGAGGCCGTTCCGCCCACTGTGATCGAGGCGACATCGTTGTTGCCGGTCAGCACCAAGTTGCCGGCACCGTTGATCGAGGCGGTCACCTGGGCGCTGCCGCCGTTAATGGCCGTCATCAGGGTATTGATCGTGTCGCCGGCGGCGGCCGTGTACGTCGTAGTATTGGTGCCGTCATTGACCGTGATCGTGTCGCCGACGTTGACGTTCAAGGACGCAAGCGTCGTACCGGCCGTCAGTCCCGACACCGTGCCGGTGCCCGAAGCCGCCTTGTCAGGCAGAAGTGTCGCGCCGGTGCCGGCGATCTCCGCCGCGATCGGCGCGCCGGCAAGTGGATTAGCTTCGAATGCGCTCGGCGTTAAAAGCGATGCAGGCGTGCTTGGCAAGTTAGCCTGATATTGAATCTGCGTGGTCGCCTGAGCCGGCACGAAATTACTATTGAACTGCAGGACCTGTGGGACGCTTCCTACCGGATTGCCGGTGACTGAGTCGACCGGAATGCCCATCAGATAGTAACCCGCACCATTGACCAGGTAGCCATCCTGGTTGGTTTGGAAATCGCCGCGGCGGGTGTAGAAATCGACGCTGTTGAAGTTAGGTTGATTGTCGGTATATCCCGTCGGTTGAGCGACCACGAAGTAGCCGTCGCCGTTGATCGCCATGTCGGTCGAGACGGATTCGGTCTGGATCGTCCCCTGCACCGTATTTGTGGACACCGAACTGGCGAAAACACCGCCCGAGGTTTGCTGTCCCAGCGAGGCGGCGGAAACCAGATCCTGAAAGCTGGTATCGGTCTCCTTGAATGCCGTGGTTTGTGAGTTCGCGATATTTCCGGAAATGTTTTGAAGCGCGAATGATTGTGCCTGCAGACCAGCCACGGCGGAGGTCAATGCATCAAAGATACCCATGACATTATCTCCAACTCGATATCCTACGCGAGGAGGTGCGGGTTCACGCGAGACGGCACCGCTCCGCGCAACAGTTCAGCAAGCACCGTGCCACGTCATTGACCGCGACATTTCAATCACTTACCGATCTTCCCGCACGTGTTTCCGGTAAGGATATGCCGGCCTGGCGGCAAAAAATGCCGAAGTCGTTTCTGCGTTTTATTCCGGCCACGATCCGCAAAACGGCAATCCCGACGCCTTGTGAGCGACAAGCTCGACGTGTTTTAATTTTAGTGAAGGCCCAAACTGAACGGATCGTCATGCGCTTTGAAGGCACCAGCGCCTACGTCGCCACCGAAGACCTCAAGGTCGCCGTCAATGCGGCGATCGCCCTGGAGCGGCCGCTGCTGGTGAAAGGCGAGCCGGGCACCGGCAAGACCGTGCTTGCGATCGAGATCGCCAAGGCACTCGGCGCCCCGCTCATCGAGTGGCACGTCAAATCGACCACCAAGGCGCAGCAAGGCCTCTACGAGTACGACGCGGTCACGCGGCTGCGCGACAGCCAGTTGGGCGATGCCCGCGTCAAGGACATCCGCAACTACATCAAGCGCGGCAAACTATGGGAGGCCTTCGCGGCGGACGAGCGGCCGGTGTTGCTGATCGACGAGATCGACAAGGCCGATATCGAGTTTCCGAACGACCTGCTCCAGGAACTCGACCGCATGGAGTTCTTCGTCTACGAGACCGGCGAAACGGTCCATGCACGGCGCCGGCCGATCGTGGTGATCACTTCCAACAACGAAAAGGAGTTGCCGGACGCTTTTCTGCGCCGGTGCTTCTTTCATTATATCCGTTTTCCCGATCCCGATACGATGCGGGCCATCGTCGAAGTGCACTTCCCGGCCGTCAAGCATCGCCTGGTCGCCGAGGCGCTGAAGCTCTTCTACGAAATCCGCGACGTGCCCGGGATGAAGAAGAAGCCATCGACCTCCGAACTGCTCGACTGGCTCAAGCTCCTGATGGTCGAGGACGTTTCGGCGGAAACGCTGCGCGAACGCGACCCCAAGCGCCTCATCCCGCCACTTCACGGCGCCCTGATCAAGAACGAGCAGGACGTGCACCTGTTCGAGCGACTGGCATTTATGGCAAGAAGAGACGGCCGCTGACGCGGCTTATATGCGACGCGGCGCAACAGACGCTCGCGGGCAGAGGAAACGAAATGGAGGATGCGCTATGAGTGGACTGACGCGTCGCACGCTGGTCGGTGGTCTTGCAGGTCTCGCCGCCAGCAGGGCCTACGCCGATTCGAACTGGCCTTCGCGCACGATCACGATCATGCATGGCTTCGCGGCAGGCGGGCCGTCCGACGTTGTCGCGCGCATCATCGCGGACGGACTCACGAAGGCGCTGGGCCAGTCGGTCATCGTCGAACCCAAGCCGGGCGCGTCCGGCACCAGCGCGGCGGCCCAAATTGCGCGCGCGACACCCGACGGCTATACGCTCGGCGTCATTCCATCGGGACACGCCACCGCGGCGGCGACATTCGCCAAGCTGCCCTATCGCTCGATCGACGATTTCACCACGATCACGCTAGCGTCGGAATATCCGTACGTGATGGCCGTGAACTCCGACACCGGGATCAAGAGCGTCGCCGAACTCATCAGCGCGGCCCGCGCGCGCTCAACGCCGATGCTGTACGGCACCCCGGGCACTGGCTCGGGGCCTCAGCTTGCCATCGAACTATTCGCGCTGCAGACGAAGATCAAAGTTCAGCACATTCCGTTCAAAGGCAGTGAACCGGCGGCGACCGAACTCGTCGCCGGACGTCTCGATTTCATGATGGATCCGCCGGCGAGTCTGATCGGGTTCATTCGCAACGGCAAACTTCGCGCGCTCGCCGTTTCCAGCGCAAAGCACTATTTCGCCCTGCCGGATACGCCCACCGTCGCCGAAAGCGGGGTTCCGGGTTTCGATGTCACGGCGTGGCAAGGACTGATCGGACCGGCCGGCCTCCCGGAACCGATCGTCAGCCGGCTCAACAAGGAGACCGTCCGCATTCTCAAGGAGCCGGCAACGGTCGAGCGGCTGCACACGTTCGGCAATGAGCCGGCCCCGTGCAGCCCCGAGCAATTCAAAAAGCGGCTCGCCGACGACATCGCCAAGTGGACGGCGCTTGCCGACGAAATTCATTTTCAAAAGATTTAGCGCAGACAGCGAAGGCCGGTTGTCAGACAAGATCATCGCGAACGAGAACCGGCTTCGCCATCGGCTCGTTCGCGAGAACGATCACCACAACGGGTGCATATCGAACGAATAAGTGGCACCCACGCCAAACGTGTACTGGTTCGGCGAGCCGCGTTGCGTCACGAGCGGCGAATTCGCCGCATCTCCGGTGAGGCGGTCGTATTCGACGAAAGCATGGGCCGCCCATTGCTGATTGAAGAAATACTCCAGCTCCGTGCCGGCACCGTACGAATAAAGACCGCCGCCTGCGGTGTAGGCGGTTAGGTGGCCCAGACTCGGTTGCGCAGCATTGGCAGCGGCAGCCTGGTCCGCCGTGATGCTGAAATAGGGACTGACCGCGTTTGAGGATTGCAATTCCACACGCGGCCCGGCGGACCATCGAAATTGCCCAAACGGAATAACCGCATCCAAAAATGCGTCACCGGTGACCCCGGTCTCGCCGCCAAAGCCTTGGCGAACCTCGGCGCGAAGGCGCAGCCACGGCACCGGCCAGAATTCCGCGAAGCCGCCGGCTTGTAACGCGTAATCGACGTCGGCCAATCCGTTCAGCTCGTTATAGGACGACGCATCGCGTTGCCAGATGATCTTGAAAGCTGGCCCGAGCCTGAACTGGCCGAGATCGATAACACTGAATCCGAAGCTGTCGCGCGGCCCGAAGTAAGGCGCCGGCGTTCCCGCCTTGCGAATGCTAAAAAGCGGAAGGACGGAAAGTCCAAATCGGCTGTCGGCGGCGCCCGGCCAAGCCGGAACAACCCGGGGTTCAACGCCCACCGTGACGATCCAGTCCGGAGCCGCGGGGGTGTAGGCGGCTGGCGCGGTCGGCGGCGGCGCCGATTGGGGCGGCAGATCAGCCGCGCCGGCTATGCTCGGCACAGCCGCAGCAGCGAGAGCCGCAATCGCAAGCCGCCATCTCGTCAGTATCATGGTAAGCGCCTCCGCCCGCTTTCAATTCCCCAAAGCGCGACTGAAGCTTAAAGCAAAAATGTGAACAGAGCGAAAGCGCTAAGGCCGAACTGGGGCAATAAGCTACCTCTGTTGCCCATTTGTTCGATGATTTATGGCCACACTCGCGGAAAGAATACCGTCAATGACCGGAGGCGGCCATGATTCGGATTTGCGATGCAGGCTTTAGCTCCCTTGGGGTCACGCTTTGGCATCCTCGCGTCGTGTCCTTCGCTTCCGAGGCTCCTTCGGGAGCGCCGGCACCGGCGGCGCCTCGCCTGAATCGCCCGAACTGCCGCGCAGCGGGACGATTAATTCGCGGGCCCCTGAGATGGGAGCTTCGGGACGAACCCCCATTGCTTCGGCCTGCGCTCCTTCGGCATCCCTGGTCCCAGCCTGGCCAACGGAGTCAGGCATCGCAGGCTCGTGCCGAGCTCGCGCATGCGCGCGGCGCTCCGCGATCGCATCGCGCACGCGCTTGAGCCAGACGCGTATCTGGGATGCAACCCGGCCGCCAATTCCGCCCGCCCACACCAACTCGAACGGATTGAACCGCTTCCAGGTTTCATCGCCCTCAACGATGGCGCGAGCGATAAGGTTTCCGGCCATCGCTGTGGTGTTGAGGCCGTGGCCGCCGAAGCCGCTGGCAAGCCAGAGGCCGGGCCCGAACTCACCGATCTGCGGCATACGGTGGAGCGTATTGCCCAGTGTGCCTGACCAGGCGTAATCGACGGCGACGTCACCAAGTTGGGGATAAGTCTTCTTGATGTCGGCCGCGAGCACCCTCGCGTAGCGACGTGGATCGCGCGCCACGCGGTCGACCGTCCCAACCACATCAGCCGATCGTCGCCGACAATTCGGTAGTGATTGTCGGCGAGGTCGGTGTCGCTGACTGCGCCGCGATAACCGACAACCTGCGCAAGGCGCGCGCCGAGCGGCGCAGTCGTGATGACGTAGGTCGTGATCGGGACGAGCGTCGATGCGAGCTGCGGCATAAGCGCGCCGATCTGTACATTGCCGCAGAGCACGACGTGGGCGGCGCGGAGCCGGGCCCTGGGCGTTACGATGCGCTTACGCACCCCGGCGGGGTCGATCGATAGCGCCGGCGTCCCCTCGAAAATGCGCGCTCCGTCGCCCTCAGCCGCTGCAGCAAGCGCCAGCGCGTAATTGAGCGGATGGATGGTGAAAGCCCGGAGATAATGAACAGCGTTGAAGTAACGCTCACTGCGAAGCACCGAGCGGACGCGTTCGGTCGGCCAGCCCTCGATTTCACAGCCCAGTTCACCGAGCTGCGCCACGCTGTGCAGAAACTCGTCACCGTCGTCGACCTTCGAAACGTACAGCCAGCCGTCCTGCAAATCGATACTGGTCATTGCGCCGGACTGAGCAGTCATGCGGACATAGTCGAGTCCGGCCTGAGATAATGCCCACAGATCCTTGGTCCGCTCGAAACCAACGCGCGCGATCAAGCTGTCAGGTTCGGCGGCGAAGCCCGGAAGCACAAAGCCGGTGTTGCGGCCGGAGGCGCCGGCGGCAAGACGGTCCGCCTCGAGAAGCGCCACCGACCAGCCGTGGCGCGCGACCTCGCGTGCCGTCGTCAGACCCGCAAGGCCGCCGCCAATGACGCAGACATCGACGTCAATATCGAAAGCAAGTGGCGGCCGCTGTGGTACGTCCACCATCGTGGCGGCGTACCAACTTTGGCCATAGGCTGTGGTATCGGTGCCAATTCCTGCCATGCTATTCCGCTGTGCCGAGCGGCAATCATGGTAGACTGATGTAGTCGAGAAAGCGACATTGCCGCCATGCGTCGTCTGATGCTGTTGCGCCATGCCAAGACCGAGCGCCCTGAACCCGGCGAGCGCGACCGTGATCGCAAGCTCACGAAACGCGGACGCAACGATGCTCCCGTGATCGGCGCCTACATGGCGCGTCATGGACTTGTCCCAGACCTTGCGGTTGTTTCCCCGGCGAGACGCGCTCAGGAAACGTGGGACCTTATCGGCCCCGCTTTTCCCAAACAGCCGCGCGTCGTCAACGACGAGCAAATCTACGACGCCAGTCCGAAGGAACTCGTCGCGCTGATCAGCGAGACCCGCGCTGCACGCTCGATCCTGATCGTCGGCCATAATCCCGGCCTGCACGATCTCGCGGTCCGGCTGATCGCTTCGGGGGACGTCGAGACCCGCGAGAGAATATCCGAAAACCTACCGACGTCGGGCCTTGTCGTCATCGATCTGCCATTCGACGACTGGTCGAAGTTGCATGCGAACGGCGGCCGGCTGGAGCGTTTCGTCAGTCCACGCCTGCTCGCGGCAGCGACGGACTGATCACTGCGACACCGGAACACTCGGAGGCTGGCCGTGTACAAGCGCATTCTGGTGCCAATCGACCTCGCCGACGTCGAGCTTGCCAAGCCCGCTGTTGCGACTGCTGTGATGATGGCGCGTGAGTCCAACGGCATGGTCCGCTTGATCAACATATTGCCGGTGACGCCGGTGATGCTGGCCGAGTACGTTCCACCTGACTTCGAGGCACAACAACGCGCCTCCGCCGAGGAAGCAATCGCAATCGTCGCCAAGGAAACCGGTCTTGGACCTGACAATGTCTCGACCATTGTGCGGCAAGGCGGCGTCGATCGCGAAATTCTTGACGAAGCGAAGGAAATGAATGCCGACCTCATTGTCATGAGCTCGCACCGCACGGGCATGCGCACTTACTTTCTCGGCTCGAATGCCGGCCATGTGGTGCGTTATGCAACCTGCTCGGTTCTGGTCGTGCGTCAACAATCGGATTGAACCTTAAATCTCCGCAAACAGTCAAAATCGTCCGGCTGTTCATCAAATCAGTTCAAATTATACCAGCGGCGTTGGCCACCAACTCGTGTCACTGTCATCATCCGCGAACGCGGATGATCCAGTAATCATTGAGCCACATTGAACGCTGGGAGTACTGGATGCTCCGCCTTCGCGGAGCATGACAGGTCGGGAATTGTCGCGGCGGGTATTAGTTGATCGACAGATTAAGTGCCTTGACCATTTTGCCCCACTTCTCAACTTCGGCTTTGAACATCGCATCGGCCTGCGGCTGCGATCCGGTAATCGGATCAAATCCAATTGCTCGTGAGTTTCGCCTGCACCGCGGGAGACTTGACGATGTCGTTGATCGCCGCATTGAGGGTTGCAACGATGTGAGGATCGGTTTTCGCCGGAGCAAAGAAGCCGACCCACGAGGCGGCGGTGAAACCTGGGAAGCCCTGCTCCGCATAGGTCGGCACGTCCGGCACCACCGCGGCCCGCTTATCGGCCGCAATACCTAGTCCCTTAAGCTTGCCGCCCGCGATTTGCGATGCCGCGCCGCCGCCGAGCGTAGTTGCCAGCAAATCAATCTGATTGCCGATCGTCGCACTGATTGCCGGCGCACCGCCCTGGAACGGAATATGGACGGCAGGAACCTTGGCCAGGAACTTGAAGAAATATTCGGCCTCGATGTGCGATCCGCTACCGACACCGGCAGAACCGAAATTGATGGTCTTGCCGTGCGCGGCCTTGACGAAGTCCGCAAGATTTTTCGCAGGGTTGCTCGGGCTCGTTGCCAGAGCCTCCGGACTCGACGCCGCTATCGCGACTGTCGTGAAATCGGTCGAAGCGAATTGGTTGTCCTTATGCAGCGTTTCGTTGATGGCCAGCGCCGTTGTGGTTGCCAGCAGCGTATAACCGTCGGGCGTTGCGCGCGCGACCAGCGCCGCCGCGATATTGCCGCCGGCGCCGCCCCGGTTCTCGACCACAATGCTCTGATGCAAGCGCTCGCCCAGCCCCTGAGCGATGAGCCGCGCCAGGGTATCGGCGATGCCGCCGGGCGCGAAGGCGACGACGACTGTAATTTTGTTTGCCGGATAGGTTTCGGCCATGGCCGGTGCTGCGGCGGCAACAATTGTTGAAACGGCAGCCGCCGCAATCGCGCCGCGAATAATATGCACACGCCGCATGTCGCGTTTCCCCTCGTCTCGCTCTGTTTTTTCTCGCCAATCGGCAGTAAACGGCAAACTATTCCATCCTGACGAGAGGGTGACAAGGAGCATGCGTTGGTCGCATTGCCGCAGCCAAACAGAGCGGCTCTTCCGCTTGACCGTGCACCAGCCGATGCCTGGATCATCGCATCGATGGCGACCGAAACACCCTAGTATGGCGGTTCAGAAGCCCGCATCATTACTGCCGCTAACTCATCATGCGGACTTCTGAACCAAAGCCACACTAGATCAATAAGTTGCTAGTGTCCTTCGATTCCAAAGTTCGCAAACGGGGCTGCCGCACAATGATGCGAACTTCGGAATCGGGACACTAGATGGCACGCGCGATAAAAGAATGCGCAAGCGACGTCGACCAGTCCGCACGCGTTCTCGTCAATCGACGGAGATATGTGCCGCCTCGATCACTGGACCCCACAGTTCGAGGCTGCGGTGTATCAGATCGCGCATCTCCTCCGGCGTGCTGCCGAATGGCTGAGCCTCAAGCGACAGGATGCGCGCGTGAATTGCCGGCTCGCGAAATCCTTTTGCGATCGCAGCGGAAACCTTGTCGACGATCTGCTTCGGTGTGCCGGGCGGCGCCGCGACGCCCATCCACGTATCGGCGTAGACGCCCGGCAAAGTTTCGGCGATGGTCGCGACATTCGGATAATCCTTCAGCCGCTCATGGCTGGCGACGGCAAGGAGTTTAAGCTTGCCGGTATCGATGTTCTGTTTGTTGGCCAGCATGTAATCCGACATGATGTCGATATTGCCGGCGAGCAGGTCATTGATGCCGGGCGCAGAACCACGATACGGAATCTGCGTCATGCGGAAGTCGCCCTTGAGCATCATCAGCGCCCCGAGCAGATCTCCGGTATTACCCTTGCCCTGATTGCCGTAATTGACCTTGCCGGGGTTGGCGCGAGCGTAATCGATGAGTTCGCGGAGATTGTTAGCCGGAAATCCCGGACGCGCCACGACGATCAGCGGATAAGTGGCGAGCACGCTGATCGGCTCCATCGCGCGCGTGTCGAATGCCGACTTCGCGAACACGAGATGCGTAATGCTGTAGGTCAGCTGCGGCGCGCAGAGCAGCGTGTAGCCGTCCGGCGCGGCGCGCAGCACGGATTCGGTGCCGACGCGGCCGCCGGCGCCGCCAGCGCGATTGTCGACCACCATCTGCTGGCCAAGCGCGGCGGAGGCCCGATCGGCGGCGATCCGGCACAACAGGTCTGCGGTACCTCCCGCCGATAACGGCACCACAAGCGTAATCGGCCGCTCTGGATAGGTCTGTGCGAGCGCCACCGCTGCGGTAGCGGTGATGATTGCGGCGGCAAGGATTGATCGGCGAAACATTCGGCCTCCCTGTTCGCTTTTCCTATGCGTTCCCACGCTTCGCTGACACAAGGCAACACGCCCGTTGGGCGAAACGCATCAGGAAACAAGTGTAGCACGGGAATTCGCGTGGTGAGCGAGTACTGTCGGGAAAGGAGGAAAATACCCCGGGTGGCTCTCGCTATTGGCCCGCGCCATGGTATCGTTTCGTCTCAACATCATACGCTCAAGGTTGTGCCATGCCGCTCGTCGTGAAACCGTTATCGCCCGCGTTGGGCGCCGAAGTTGTCGGCGTCGATCTGCGCGAGGAGTTGCGAGAGGAGACGGTCGCCGAGATCGTCGATGCCTGGCATCGCCATCTGGTTCTCCTGTTCAGGGAGCAATCGCTCTCCGAGGACGATCAAATTCGTTTTGCGCAGCATTTCGGCGTTTTGCAGAAGCGCACCCGGCCGCCCGAGGCGCGTAATGAAGACGCGTTCATCCAGCATCCGGAATTCACGATGCTGGTTTCCAACATCCGCGAGAACGGCAAGCTGATCGGCTCGCTGCCCGACGGCGAAATGCACTTTCCATTCCGATCAGTGCTACCTGGAGAAACCGGCCAAGGGCACCTTCCTCTATGCCATGGAGGTGCCGTCTGAGGGCGGCGACACGCTGTTTCTCAACATGTACGACGCCTATGAGAAGTTGCCGGCAGAAATCAAGACGCGCATCGACGGGCGCAAGGCGCTCAACGCGTATCTTTACAACTCGACGACGCGCAACATGAATGGCTCAAAGCTCGATCTGACCGCGCATCCGCATTACGTGCAGCCGGTCGTGCGCACCCATCCCGACACCCGTCGCAAAGCGCTCTACGTCAATCGGCTGATGACCTGGAGCATCGAAGGCATGGATGAGACGGAAGGCAGTACCCTTCTCGATCAGCTCTTCTCTCATATCGAGCAAGATCAGTTCATCTACGCCCACCGCTGGCGCGTCGGCGATCTGGTGCTGTGGGACAACCGCTGCACCTTGCACGCGCGCACGGATTTCAGCGACAAGGAGCGCCGCATGCTGCGGCGTCATGTCGTCACGGGCGACCGGGCGTTCTAGTTGCGCGAGCGCTTCACCCCGCCAGCGCCGCAAGAATCCGCGCCCAGCTGCGAATGCCCTTGTGGAAGCACTTGAGGTCGAACTTTTCGTTCGGCGAATGCACACGGTCGTCGTCGAGCGCAAAACCGACCATCAGCGTATCCATGCCAAGCACGCTCTTGAAATCGCCGACGATCGGAATCGAGCCGCCGGCGCCGACCGTTACCGCCTTCTTGCCCCACTCCTCGGCGAGTGCGTTGCGCGCCTTGTTGAGCGCCGGATTGTCGAACGCCACCTCGATCGCCGGATTGCAGCCGAAATTGCCGAACTCGACAGTGCAATCGGCCGGCAGCCGCGCGCGCACGAACTCACGAAAGGCGGCGCGGATTTTTTCCGGATCCTGCGCACCAACGAGGCGGAAGGAGACTTTCGCGCTGGCCTTACCGGGGATCACGGTCTTGGCGCCCTCCCCCGTGTAGCCGCCGATGATGCCGTTGACCTCAGCGGTCGGACGCGTCGAGATTTGCTCGATCAGCATGCGGCCATTTTCTCCGGCAGGCTCTTTCAGACCAACCGGACGAAGAAATTTCTCCGGCGTCAGGCCGAGCCCCGCGAGGTCAGCCTTGATGTCGGGCGGCAGTTCGTGGACGCCGTCGTAGAATCCGGGAATGGCGACCGACCCGTCCGGCTTGTGCATCGCTGAAAGAATGTCGGCAAGCACGTGGATCGGATTGCGCGCCGCGCCGCCGAACAGTCCCGAGTGCAGATCGCGATCGGCACAGGTGAGCTTCACCTCTTCATAGACGAGGCCACGCAGCGACGTCGTGATCGACGGCGTCTGCGCATCCCACATGCCGGTATCGCAGACCAGCGCGAGGTCACGCTTGAGCTCGGCAGCATTGTCGCGGACGAAGCCGAAGAGGTGCTTCGAGCCGCATTCCTCCTCGCCTTCGATCATCATCGTGATGTCCAGCGGCAGCTTGCCCGAAACCGCCTTGAAGGCGCGGCAGGCTTCGACGAACGTCATGGCTTGGCCTTTGTCATCGCAAGCGCCGCGGGCAACGATAATCTTGCGTCCGCCATCGAGCGTCTCGATGCGCGGCTCAAACGGCGGTGTCTTCCAGAGATCGATCGGATCGACCGGCTGCACGTCGTAATGGCCGTAGAACAGCACGCTCGGCGCGTGGCCATTGCTGGTGCCGTTACCACTTTTGCCGATCACCACCGGATGGCCTTCGGTCGGTCGGACGCTCGTCTCGAATCCAAGGCTGCGCAGATCGGTTGCGACGTATTCGGCAGCGCTGCGGCATTGCGGAGCGTAGGCCGGATCGGTCGACACCGACTGAATACGTAAAAGCGCGAACAAGCGATCGAGACTCGCGTCGAGATCGCGATCGATGCGGTCGAGGACCGCAGGCAGCGCGTCGGATGCACTCATAATGTCACCGCCTCAAAACGCCCCCGAGCGCCCCGCGCACGACAGCCTTGCTGATGTTGCCCGCACTTTTGCTGCCGGTCGACCTCGCGAGCTCCGCCGCGACCTGCGTAGCGACCCCGGCAGCGACCGCGCGCGCGACATTGCGCGCAACGTGCTGCGAGGTGGTCAGAACCTCACCGCGCGGCCGTCCGATACCGAACAGGTTGCAGAACCAGTTCTGGATCCGATGGAAGAAACCGACTTGGGTGGGGGCTTGGGCCGGCGCCTCGCCCGGCACACTGGCTCCCGGCGCCGGAAGCCCGCCGCCCGCCTGCAGGCGCTTTTGCAAAATCTCGTAAGCCGAATTCCGGATCGACGGCGGTGTCATACTTGCCCTTCACCGGGCTTTTGGCGATCACCGCCTTTCGCTCCTCGGGCGTGACCGGGCCGATGCGCGCTGCCGGCGGCCGAATCATCGTCCGATCAACCATCGACGGCGTGCCCGAGCCTTCGAGAAACGAGACCAACGCCTCACCCTTGCCAAGCTGGGTGATGACCTGCGCAGTGTTGAGCTTGGGGTTCGGCCGGAACGTATCCGCTGCCGCTTTGACCGCCTTCTGATCGCTCGGCGTGAAGGCGCGCAAGGCGTGCTGCACGCGGTTGCCAAGCTGCGCCAAAACCTTGTCCGGTACGTCGATCGGATTTTGCGTGACGAAATAAACTCCCACTCCCTTGGAGCGGATCAGGCGCACCACCTGCTCCACCTTGTCGAGCAGTTCCTTCGGCGCCTCGTTGAAAAGAAGATGTGCCTCGTCGAAAAAGAAAACGAGCTTCGGCTTCGGCGGATCGCCGACCTCGGGCAGTTTTTCGAACAAGTCCGAGAGCAGCCACAACAAAAACGTGGCGTAAAGCCGCGGGTTCGACATCAGCTTGTCGGCGGCCAAGACGTTGATATAGCCGCGACCGTTGGGCGCGGTTTGCATGAGATCGGGAATCGATAACGCCGGCTCGCCGAAGAACTTAGTGCCGCCCTGGTTCTCCAGCACCAAAAGCTGACGCTGCACGGCGCCGACTGCGGTCGACGCAACGTTGCCGTAGCGGGTGCCGATCTCTTTCGAGTTCTTCGACAGGTATGACAGGAGTTCGCGCAAGTCTTTGAGATCGATCAGCCCGGTGCCGTCGACAGCTTTCAAATCGGGATCGTCGTCGGCGTAACGGAAGGCGATGTTGATGATGCCTTCCTGTACATCGTTGAGCGAGAGCATGCGTGAGACCAGAAGTGGCCCCATTTCGAAGATGGTGGCACGGATCGGATGGCCCTGTTCGCCGAAAAGATCCCAGAAAATGACCGGAAACTCCTCGGCCTCGTAGTCGAAACCCACCTCTTTGGCGCGTTTGACAAGTTCCGGCTTCGCCTCGCCGCGTGCGGCGATGCCAGAGAGATCGCCCTTGATGTCGGCAGCAAAGACCGGCACGCCGGCGCGCGAAAAGCCCTCGGCGAGGACCTGCAAGGTCACCGTCTTGCCGGTTCCGGTCGCCCCGGTGGCGAGGCCATGGCGGTTGGCGAGAGCCAGCGTGAGAAATTCATCGGTTGCGCTCTTGCCGACAAAGATTTTTCCGTCTCGATCCGGATTTGTCATAACTCGTTTCCTATTTTCGCAAGCGGCAGCGCCGATCGCGACCGAGAGCCAAGCGCATCAATATCTTATAGTGCCCAGGTCCGGCCATTTCCACTGCCGCGCCTCGTCGCAAAAGCGTTGCACGTTTGCAACGCTTCGCCGACATCGCTGCATCTGAATAGGTCAAATGGTCCGGATTGCCATTGCTGAACTTGTCACGCTTTGGGAATTGTACATTATCGAAACAACCTGCCGCGAGCGCAGGGGTCGAGGGGCTATGGACGAGTTGATCGAACGTCTCGTCGCCAATCTCGGCGTTGACCGAGCGGCCGCAGAGAAGGCCGTCGGTGTCATTCTTGATTTTCTGGTCAGGGAAGGACCAGCCGACAAGGTGCGACCTCTCTTGGCCAAGCTCCCCGGAGCCGACGCCTTGATGCAGACGGCCGCAAGCGAAAGTGCCGACGGTCTCGGCGCGGGCGCCGGCGGATTGTTGGGTGGATCCATGGGTGGGGTGATGGGCGCAGGCATGCGCATGATGGCGGTTGGGTTGAGTATGGGGCAAGTGCAAGGCGTCGCACGTGAAGTTCTCGCATATTCGCGCGAGAAGGCCGGTGATGATGTGATTGGCGAGACCATTGCCGCAATCCCCGGCCTTGCGCAGTTTGTTTGACGACGAGCGTTTTGCGTTGACGGAGGCAACGATGCCGTATCCTATTACCGACATTCAGGACATCGGGCCGGATGTGGCCGTGATCCTCAAGTCGGCCGGGATTCGCACGACCATCGGCCTTCTGCGCTCGGCAAAGACCCCCAAACAACGGCTCAAGCTTGCCGAGCGTGTCGGCACCGATGAGAAGTGTGTACTCGACTGGGTAACGTCCGCCGATCGGCTGCGCGTCAAGGGCATCGGCTGGGAATATTCGGAATTGTTGTGTGCCGTCGGCGTCAGGACAGTCAACGAACTGAAATATCGAAATCCGCAGAAGCTCGTGCAGGCCATGGCCGCCGCCAATGCCAAGCGCAAACTGGTGCGGCTGATGCCATCGGTGAGCACCGTACAGCGCTGGATCGATGACGCCAAAAAGCTGCCGTCGATGATCTGCTACTGATCGTCCGTATATTACGTGTTCCGGTGCCCGCTAGGCGTCGGCCGCAAACCTCAAATTCGGATCCGATCAATCTGCGCGGGCAAGTCGCCGCCGATCGCCCACTTCCTCACACTGATCGTGAGTCTTACTTTATCGACAGCGTGAATGATGGAAGGCGGAATGCACATGAGTGAGAAAATGGAACTGGAAGCCGCTTGCCACTGCGGAACGGTCCGTTTCCGGGTGAAGTTGTCCGACGGTCTAAGAACCGCGCGCCGTTGTACCTGCTCTTACTGCAGGATGAGGGGAGCCGTCGCGGTATCGGCTGAGTTAGGCGACATCGTCTTCCGATCTGGGGAAGATGCGCTGAGCCTTTATCAATTTAACACGGGTGTGGCGGAACACTATTTCTGCTCCAAATGCGGCATCTACACACACCACCGACGTCGTTCGAACCCCAACCAATATGGCGTCAACGTCGCCTGTTTCGAGGGTATGAGCCCGTTTGACTTCGAAGACGTACCAGTGATCGATGGGATTAGTCATCCAAAAGACGCCGGACATGACGGTGGGTACCACGTCGTTGGCCATCTCCGCTTCATTCGTTGCGATCAGCCAACCGCAACGCGCTGACCGCCACCCTCAGGAGCAACGGCTTGACTCGCTCCGGGCGACCGCGCAAAGCCACCGCCCAGAGAGCCACCAGGAACGCCCCGAGATGGCCAAAACAACGGCCATAAGCTCGACCGATCGCGACGTGTCCGTGCCGCGTCCGGCGCGCGCTGGAGGCGTGTTGGTTCGGTTGATGGCAAAGGAGCGCCCCCTGGTCATGGGCGTGCTCAACGTCACGCCGGATTCGTTTTCCGACGGCGGCCGTTTCCTCGATCCGGCGCAGGCGATAGCGCATGCGCACCGGCTTCTCGCCGAAGGCGCCGACATTCTCGACGTCGGCGCGGAATCGACCAGGCCTTACGGCGGCGCGGTCCGCGTCCCCGCCGACGAGGAGCGCAACCGACTAGCGCGCGTCTTGCCCGCCGTCGTCGCGCTCGGTGTTCCAGTCTCCATCGATACGATGAAAGCTGACGTGGCAGCGTGGGCGATAAAGTCCGGTGCCGCGATCGTCAACGATGTGTGGGGCCTACAGCACGACGCCGGCATGGCACGCGTTATTGCCGAGCGTGGTGTTCCCGTTATCGTTATGCACAATCGGGAACGTGCCGATCCCGCCATCGACATCATCGCCGACGTCACGTCGTTCTTTGCGCACTCGCTCGACATCGCCGCACGGGCCGGCATCGCGCGCGAAAACATCGTGCTCGATCCCGGTATCGGTTTCGGCAAGACGCCCGAACAAAGCCTCACGTGCATCGCGCGGCTCGACACGTGGCTCAGCTTCGGTCTTCCGTTGCTTGTCGGCGCCTCGCGCAAGCGTTTTATCAGTTCCATAACGCCCTCCGAGCCCATGGAACGGCTTGGCGGATCGCTCGCGGCGCACCTCCTCGCGGTCGAGAACGGCGCGACCATCGTCCGCGTGCATGACGTCGCGCCGACGGTTCAGGCACTCGCCGTCGCCGCAGCGATCAGGCGCGCACGATGAGCGACGCGATTTTCGTCAACGGGCTGGTTCTGCACGCCTACCACGGCGTGATGCAACACGAGGCCAAGGTCGGACAGACGTTCAAGCTCGATCTTGTTCTCTCTATTGACCTTTCCGAAGCCTCGCGCAGCGACACGCTGAAGCATACGGTTTCGTACGATGCCGTGGTGAAGACGGCGAGCGAGGCCTTCTGTTCGCGCCGTTACCGGCTCGTCGAGGCGGCGGCCGGCGCTGTCGCGGACGCCGTACTCGGTCGCTGCCCCGCCGTTGCGCGCATTCGAGTCACTGTTCACAAGCCGCACGCTCCCATCGCCGCCACCTTCGACGACGTCGGCGTGGTGATCGAGCGCACGCGCGAATGATCGCCGACATGGTTGAGGCGATCATCGCGCTCGGCGGCAATATCGGCGATGTGCGATCAACCTTCGATCAAGCCATCGCAATGTTGTGCAAAGACGAGACCGTAAGGCTTCTGGCGCGCTCATCCGATTACCGGACGCCACCGTGGGGCGTCATTGACCAGCCCCCGTTCGTCAACGCGGTCATCACCGTGGCAACCTCGCTTCCACCGCACGATCTCCTTGCGCGGATGCAGCAGTGCGAACGCGCCCTCGGGCGTGACCGTGCGCACGAACGCCGGTGGGGTCCACGCACCATCGACCTCGACCTCATCGCCTATGGCGACCTCGTTCTAAATGATGGGACCTTGACGCTGCCGCATCCCCGGCTATTCGAGCGCGCCTTCGTCCTCGTGCCGCTCCTCGAGATCGCACCCGATTGCGTCATCGCCGGCATCCGGCTTGGCGACGCCCTCGAGCGGATCGACGCGAGCGGCGTCGAGAAACTGCCCAATCCGCGTGGCGGGGCGAGCTAATCGCGGCACGCCACTTGCACGGTTTCGCCGAGCATGGCCGTTTGGGAAGACCCTTTCCACCTTCCGGTTCATGCTCTGAACGTGCTGGCTTTGGACGTGTTGGCCCTTCCCGGCCACTCATGGCATTTTGAAGCGATGACGGACGCGGAAACCCTGGCCCTTGCCGCCGATTACCCCCCGGCAACGTGGGACGATTGGAAGAAACTCGTTGACGGCGTCCTCAAAGGCGCGCCGTTCGAGCGGCTCAAGAGCCGAACTTATGACGGACTGACGATCGAGCCCCTCTATGGAAGCGATACGGCCGCGCACGCCGTTACCGGCAGTATGCCGGGTGCGGCGTGGACGCTGACGCAGCGCGTCGATCATCCCGATCCGGCGTCCGCCAACGCCCAGGCCCTGGACGATCTGGAAAACGGCGCCACCGGATTGGTGCTTGTGTTCGCCGGTTCGGTCAGCGCCAACGGCTTCGGTCTCGATGCGTCAGCAGCCACGCTCGCCCGCGTCCTCGACGGGATTCATCTCGAGGCCGGCGTTGCGATCGACCTCAATCTCAGCCCGGCGACGCGGAATGCCGCGCGCGATTTCGCTGCGCTGGTGAAAGGCCGGGGAATTTCGCCGGCGTCGGTCGATCTGCGCGCCAGCATCAATCCGATCGGCGGATTTGCCGCCACTGGCGGCGCCCCGCGACCCTGGCAAGGGCTCGCACCATACTTCGCCGCGATGATCGGCGAGCTGGCTGCCGACGGTTTTCGTGGTCCGTTCGCGGTCGCCGATGGGCGGATCATTCACAACGCTTGCGGGTCGGAGGCACAAGAACTCGCTTTCGCGCTGGCCAGCGCCGTCGCTTATCTGCGTGCGCTCGAGGCGGGCGGCATGATGCTCGCAGCCGCGCGCGACGCGATCTATTTCCGGCTGTCGGCCGACGCCGACCAGTTTTTGACCATGGCCAAATTCCGCGCGGTCCGAAAGCTCTGGGCGCGCGTCGAGTCCGCCTGCGGGCTTGCGCCCAAGCCCACGACGATCGCGGCCGAAACCGCGTGGCGCATGATGAGCAGGCGCGATCCTTATGTGAACATGTTGCGCACGACGATCGCAGTGGCGGCTGCCGGTCTCGGCGGTGCCGATACCATCACGGCGCTGCCACATACCGCGCCGCTCGGCCTCCCCGACGCGTTTGCCCGCCGCGTCGCCCGCAATACCCAGCTTGTTTTGTTGGAGGAATCCAATCTGGCGCGCGTCGCCGATCCTGCCGCCGGTTCGGGTGCGTTGGAAGCTATCACGCAAGAACTTTGTTCCGCGGCGTGGTCACTGTTTCAAGAGATCGAGCGCGCCGGCGGCGTGTGGTCGGCGCTCGAAAACGGGATGATCCAACAAAAAGTCGCGGCGGTGCGCGCCGAACGCCAAAAAGCCGTCGCCCATCGCAAGGACGTCCTGACCGGCACCAATGAATTCCCCGACATCCATGAAAGCACGCCCGCGGTCCTTGACGTCAAGCCGCAAGCGCCGCCAAACGAAGGTGTGACGACCGTTGCGATCGAAAAGCTGCCGCGCGTCCGGCTTGCCGAGCCATTCGAGGCCCTCCGCGACACTTCGGACAAAATCCTTGCCCGGAGCGGCACGCGGCCAAAAGTCTACCTGGCCAATCTCGGTGCGCCGGCGGACTTCACCGCTCGCGCGACGTTTGCCAAGAATTTTTTCGAGGCCGGCGGCATCGAGGCGGTCAACAATGACGGCTTCTTGCCATCAAATCACCAGGCCGCGAAGCAAATAACCGATATTGCGGCACTCGCGGCCGCCTGCAAATCCGCGAAAACAGCGCTGGTTTGCCTGTGTTCCTCGGACAAGATCTATGAGCAAGAGGCCGGCGCCGCAGCGCAGGCGCTGAAGACAGCGGGTGTCGGGCATATCTATCTGGCCGGGCGGCCGCGCGAACGTGAGGCCGATCTTAAGGCAGCGGGCGTCCAATCCTTCATTTACGAGGGTTGCGATGCTCTGGCGACTCTTCGCGCTGCTTACGATATCCTAGTGGAGCGGATTTGACATTCGCTATCCACCTAGCCGCAAATCGGCGAAGCGAATGTCAAATCCAAAGCTCCACTAGCACTCATATTTGCTAGTGGTCCTTTAATTCTAACATTCGCAAGATGGCCTGCCGAACCGGATGCGAATGGTAAATCGGACCCTTGGGACCTGAAAACGGGTGACCGGATGAGCCGAATCCCGAACTTTTCGAACATCGCGTTCGCCGATCGACCCTCTGCGGCGCCGGCAGGGGCCGCGCCGTGGCTGACGCCGGAAGGCATCGCGGTCAAACCGGCCTACAGCGCCGACGATCTCAACGGCATCGATTTCCTCGACACCTATCCCGGCATCGCGCCCTACCTGCGTGGCCCCTACCCGACCATGTACGTCACCCAGCCGTGGACGATCCGGCAATATGCCGGCTTCTCGACGGCTGAGGACTCCAACGCCTTCTACCGCCGCAATCTCGCGGCCGGCCAGAAGGGCCTGTCGATTGCCTTCGATCTCGCCACCCATCGCGGCTACGACAGCGACCACCCGCGCGTCTCCGGCGACGTCGGCATGGCCGGCGTCGCGATCGATTCGATCTACGACATGCGCACGCTGTTCTCCGGCATCCCGCTCGACCAGATGTCGGTGTCGATGACCATGAACGGCGCGGTGCTGCCGGTGCTCGCGCTCTATATCGTCGCGGCCGAGGAGCAAGGTGTGCCGCCGGAAAAGCTTGCCGGCACGATTCAGAACGACATCCTCAAAGAATTCATGGTGCGCAACACCTACATCTATCCGCCAAAACCGTCGCTGCGCATCATCTCCGATATTTTCTCCTACACCTCGGCGCATATGCCGAAGTTCAACTCGATCTCGATCTCCGGCTACCACATGCAGGAAGCGGGGGCGACGGCCGATCTCGAACTCGCCTATACGCTCGCCGATGGCGTCGAGTACTTGCGCGCCGGGCTTGCGGCAAACCTCGCGGTCGACCGCTTCGCGCCGCGGCTGTCGTTCTTCTTCGGCATTGGCATGAACTACTTCATGGAGATCGCCAAGCTTCGTGCCGCGCGCCTGCTGTGGGCGAAGCTGATGAAACAATTCGAGCCGCGCGACACGCGCTCGCTGTCGCTGCGCACTCATTGCCAGACGTCTGGCTGGTCGCTGACCGCGCAGGATGTGTTCAACAACGTGGTGCGCACCTGCATCGAGGCCATGGCGGCGACGCAAGGGCAGACACAATCGCTTCACACCAACGCGCTCGACGAGGCCCTGGCGCTGCCGACTGATTTTTCCGCCCGCATCGCGCGCAACACGCAGATCGTTCTGCAACGGGAAAGCGGCACTACGCGTACGATCGATCCGTGGGGCGGATCGTTCTACGTCGAGCGGCTGACTTACGATCTTGCGCGCCAGGCCTGGGGCCATATCCAGGAAGTGGAATTGCTCGGCGGCATGACGCGTGCGATCGAAGCGAGTTTGCCGAAACTGCGCATCGAGGAAGCCGCGGCTCGGACGCAAGCGCGCATCGATGCCGGCGTGCAGGCGGTGATCGGCGTCAACAAATTCCGGCCGCAGAACGAAGCGCCGATCGACGTGCTTAAGGTCGACAACGGCGCGGTGCGGCAATTGCAGATCGACAAGATCGGCCGCCTCAAGCGCGAACGCGATCCAAAGGCCGTTGCCGAAGCGCTGTCGGCGCTCACGCGCAACGCCGCGGGCGGCAATGGCAATCTCCTGGCGCTCGCGATCGACGCCGCGCGCGCCAAAGCGACTGTCGGCGAAATATCGTTGGCGCTGGAAGAGGTCTTCGGCCGCCATCGAGCCGAGATCAAAACCATCTCCGGCGTCTACAAGCGGGAGGTCGGCATGTCGGACGCCGTCGCACGGGTGCAAAAACTCGTCGCCGAGTTCGAGGATAACGAGGGCCGCCGTCCCCGTATCCTCGTCGCCAAGATCGGCCAGGACGGCCATGACCGCGGCCAGAAGGTGATCGCGACGGCGTTCGCCGATCTCGGTTTCGACGTCGATATCGGCGCCTTGTTCGCGACGCCGGCCGAAGCCGCGCGCCAAGCGGTCGAGAACGACGTGCACATCCTCGGCATATCCTCGCTCGCCGCCGCGCATCTGACGCTGGTGCCGGAGCTTAAGGCCGAGCTCACGAGCCAAGGCCGCGGCGACATCATGATTGTCGTCGGCGGCGTGGTGCCGCCGCAGGACTACGAGGCGCTCAAGGCCGCCGGCGCCGAGGCGATCTTTCCGCCCGGCACCGTGATCGCCGAAGCCGCCGAGGCGCTCCTGCACACCCTCAACCGCCGGCTGGGGCATTCCAAAGTCGCGGCGGAGTGAGCGACCACCGCCTCGTCGCGTGATATAATTACTTATGACCCGCGACGAGATCATCGCCAGACTTAAGGAGACCGCGCCCGCGTTGCGCGCTGAAGGCGTCGCACGGCTCGCAATTTATGGCTCGCGCGCCCGCGGCGATGCGCGCGAGGACAGCGATCTTGACGTGCTGATCGATATTGATCCGAAAGCGAATCTCCGCGGACTTGCTCTTATTGGAGCTCTCGCCGACGCGGAGCGTACCATCAGAGCCGCGACCGGCATCTCCACTCACGCCGAACTGCGCCGGTCTATTGAGTCCCAATTTGCGGAACGGATTGCCGATGATGTTATTGAAGTTTTTTGATTATGCCTCCTACCCTGGCCGACCGACTGGTCCATATCCTCACCGCGATCGAGACCATTCAAAGCGCGCTCGCGAACAAACAATTCGAGGATATGACGAAAGACTTGATGTTCCGCCTAGCAGTTGAACGGTCCTTCGAAATTATATGCGAGGCCTCGCGTCGCATACCCGAGGACATTAAGGCGCAGCATCCAGACATCAATTGGCGAGGCATGACGGATTTTGGCAATCGGCTGCGCCACGCGTATCACCGGGTCGAACCCAGCGTATTGTGGGAAATCGCTGTGCGCGATCTCCCACCGCTGAAGGCATTCGTCGAACGCGTTATGCGCGAGTTAAAGTAGCTTCCACCTGCCCCGCGCGAAGCGGTCGGACTAAGCGCTTACCCCGCAACGCTTCCCCAGGTCTTCGCCAGATTTTCGGCCCCGCGCAGCGACGACGGCGAAAATCGTGTAGGTCGGGTTTGAAGCGCCTTCGGTCGGGAAAGATGCAGGGACCCGCCATCCACAAATTTGGCACCTCGTGGGTCTGGCCGAAGCTATTGGTCACGGAATTCTCCGCGCTGGTCCCCATGATCGCACCGCCATGCAAATGGCTTGTCGGCATGACGGGGCCCTTGCCCGACCAGGACTCTTTGGCGTTCGTCGCCTTGGCGACTTTCAGGCCCTGCTCAAAGTTCGCGTTCCACAGCGCGACGGCATCGTCATCGAAACTGTGGATGAGCCGCGCCATCGGCAACCCGTATTCGTCCTTGTCACTGACCAGTTCCACGCGATTTTCGATATTCGGCAGGTCTTCGCCGAAGATCGTCATGTGCGTCAGCCCGCGCGCGGCACGCTTCATGAAGACGGCGAGCTCCGGCCCGAACAGATCGCCGCGCGCCTGCGCGAAGTCGCTCATTTTATGCGAGGCACCCGCCGAGATGAACGAGCTGCCGAACGCATTCGGATAGCTCGTCTTGGCGTAGCGGTCGTACGACATGAACTGTGCGCCGACCGTGCCCAAGTGCGGCGTGATGTCCTCGTCGAACAGCGCCAAGGTGCCGGCGATGTGATGCGTCATCATGAACTTGCCGACGAGTTCGTTCTTGTTGGCAAGGCCCTTCGGGTGCTTGTCGGTCACCGAGTTAAGCAGGATGCGGGGGTTCTGCGCTGACCAGGCGGCAAGCACGACGACGCTGGCTTCCTGCACCTGTCTCTGCTTTTGCGCGTCATAGTACTCGACGCCGACGGCGCGCGTGCCGTCCTGATTGGTCAGCACGCGGGTGACATTGCTCAATGCCCGCACCTCGGCGTTGGCTTTTCTCGCCTCGGCGAGATACGTCACCACCGGATTGGCGAGCGCCCCGATCGGACAGCCGACCGCGCACCAGCCGTCATAGATGCAGGCGTCCCGGCCCTTGAACGGGACCGAATTCATCCCGTTCGCCATCGGCACCATGTGGATGCCGTTGGCCTCGGCGCCCTTGAGCCAGACTTCACCCGCCGGAAACGTCTTCATCGGCGGCATCGGATAGGGCTTGCCGGCCGGCCGCCATTTTTCTTCCGCCTTGGCATCGCCGGAAACGCCGATATCCTCGGCCACCTTGTCATAGAACGGCGCGACGTCTTCATACGCGATCGGCCAATCGTGGCCGCGGTTGTGCTCGCTTTTCATCCTGAAATCGGTCGGCAGGTAGCGCGGGAATTGCGCAAAGTAGTGCAGCGCCGCGCCGCCGACCGCCCACGCCCCTTGATTGGCATAGGCGAACGGATTCTTGCCGCCGAGCAGGATCGGGCCACCGGCGGGCTTGAGCCGCCGTCCCCAGATATCCGAGCTGATCAGATCCGTCAGCGGCCGGTCCGGACCATTGTCGAGCACGACCACTTTCTTGCCGGCCTTGGCCAACACCGAAGCATAGACCGAGCCCGAGGCGCCGGAACCGACAACGACCACATCGACTTTTTCATTCGCCATGGCGCTCGCTCCTCACCATTTCTTCGTCGGCGCGATATGAGGCATGTAGGGCACGCCCAGCGCCGCGTAGCCCTCCATGGTGTTGTAGACGACGTCGACCGCGTCGCTGCGCAGGACCGTATAGACGAACGGCCCCGACGGCCCCTGCCAGCCGTCGATCTTGTTTTGCCGCATCAGACCGACGAACGCGTGCTGCTCGTCGGGCGTGAGCTCGGCGAACTTCTGGCCTTTGGTCTTGTCGCTCGCCTTGTCGACCGCGCCGATCGCAGCGCGATAAAAGTTCGCGTAAGGCGGCCGGACATTGAGGATGCGCGCCTGCAGCAGCGCCTCCTCCGCCGGTATCGAAATCTGCTGATCGACGAAGTTGGTGATGCCCGCCTCTTTGGCGCCGGGCACGAGCGTCTCGCCGATGGCGTCGAGCGTTGCCGCCTGATCGGCGGTCAATGTCCGCAACGGCACGCCCTCGGCGCGCGCCTGGCGCGGCGTGAGCAATACCTCGACGCCGCCTACCGTGAAGGCAAACGCGCCAACTCCCGCGCCCTCAATGAAGGCGCGCCGTCCAATGCCGGTCATGACGTCTCCTCCCGAATGTGTCGCGACGTGTTGTCGTCGTCTTGCGCTGCTCGTCGGCAGGCTTGGCAAATTCAACGCTCGATCGGCAGACGAATCAAGCGACGTTTGGCGGCGGAGCCGCCTGCGACAGTTATTTCGGAACTGCCATGGTTTTGATCCGCATCAATAACTAGCTCGCGGATGATGCGATGCTGTGCATCGAAAGTTCGACGAGCGCAGAGCCGATTGCGACGCCCGGATGCACAGCGCTTTGGATCAAAACGTGGAGTTAGAAAATGACAAAGTTGCCGCATGACGCTCTGGTTTTTGTCGGCGATGGCCGCAAGGCGCTTTTTCTGCGCAACGTCGGCGACGAAAAATTTCCCGACTTGCGGACCGAGCAGGTCTTTGCCGACGAAAACCCGCCTACTCACGAGCAGGGCACCGACCGGCCGGGGCGCGGTGTCGAGAGCGGAGGAACCCATCGGCGCAGCAGTGTGCAACAGACCGACTGGCATCAGCTTGAAGAGCACCGTTTCGTCGAGCGCGTCGCCGCCGCTCTCGAGGACGTGGTACGAAAGCGCAATGTGCCGGCCCTCATCATCGCCGCGCCCCCGCGCGCACTGGCCGATTTGCGGCGCGCCTTCCACGCCGACGTCAAGGCGCGGATCGTCGCCGAGGTCGGCAAGGATTTGACCAAGCACACCGTGGACGACATCGCGGCGCATCTGCTCGGATGAAGTCTGCCGGTCCCCATCAATCGGCCTTGGTCAATCGCCTCGCCTTGGTCAATCAGCCTTGGCCTCATGCGGAGCGGCGACCGGTGAGGCGACCGGCACGGGGCGTGGCCCCGGCCGCGGCCTCGAGCCATTCAGCGAGTTGAGGAACGCGCGGAACATCGGATGGGTCTTGAGCGCATCGCGGCCCGCCTCGATGAGCATTTCGACCTGATCCGGCGGCAGCCGGAACCGCGTTTCGACCGCATTCAGCGCGGCCGCGCGCTCCGGGCCCAACTGATCGAACGCGATACGGCCGATGTAGAATTTGACGTCCCGGCAATTCCAGCCGGCCGGAGCGCCAAGCTTGTGACGTTCGGCTTCGGAAAGGCCGCAGCGCCACCTGATCAGCGCATCCTGCCAATCGTCCATCGTGCCTTGAAACGCCGCATAGCTGCCGAGTGCGCCGGCGCCTGTCGCCGTATCGGACGCCGCGGTGATGAGATCGACGCCGGACGGACCGGAAACTGTCTGCGCCCATTTGCCCGCCGGCGCCCGGCCGGAATCGACCACCATGAACAATAGCCGCCGCAGCTTGACCGCTTCCTCGGGGTCGAGCGGGCCGTAGGGCGTTTTGTTGGCCAGCCGCGTGATCGTAAAACCCGCCAGCCCGTAATTGTCGACGAGCCCGCCGTCGAGCAGCTTCACATACTTGACCTCGCCGGTGCGGTAACGCTCCAGCGCATCCGCATAGGACTGGAGCAGCGGCTCGGCATTCGGGTTGCTGCGCACGCGCTGCACCCACTCCGGCAACGCGATCGGACAGCCGCCCGGATAGTTCTGAATGACAATGGGAGCAAAGACCACCGGCACCGCAGCCGACGCCGCGACGGCAAGCGAGATCGGGTAGCTCGTCAGGTCGCTGCACAGCGCGCTGAACGTCACCGGACTGAAAAGAAAAGCCGTGCGGTCATAGATGTCGGAGGCATTGATCCAGACCGTCGGCCGCCGGTTCCTGAGCAGTTCCCGGTACGTCGCGTGATTAAACAGGTGAGTGTCGAGCCAGTGCGGGAACTGGGTGGAATCGTTGACGCCGCCTTGCAGCCCGCGCGCGATATTGGCGAGGCTGAGATTGGTCTGCAGTCCGTCCTCGGCGTTGGCCAGCAGAAAGCGCTCCTTGAAATCGCCCATTGCGGCGCGTTTCTTGAGCCCATAGTAGGCGGCAAGGACCGAGCCTCCCGATACGCCCGAGATGAAATCGATATGATCGAGCAGCGACATCGTTCCGGTGCGCGTGCGCACGTGCGTCTCGTCGAAACCGGTCAGCACGCCATAGGAGAATGCCGCCGCTCGCGTGCCGCCGCCCGAAAAGGTCAGCGCAATCTCCATGTCGTCGTAATTGGGCTCGACGTCAGGGGCGAGCGCGGCTTCGACCTTCGCGGGGTTCGTCGTGAGCGGCTGATTGATCGGGTCGTTGCGGATGACTTGGGCGCAGCCGACCACGAGGGCGGCACAGGCCACCATGCACCCTGCGCGTACTAAACGCTGGACCCGACTGCACAACATTAACGAAAGGTTATCGCGGTCCCCCTCCCAGCCCGTCAAGCAATCCCGAGCGAACGGAAAAAGTAAGACTTCTTTAAGGTTAATAGCAATTTCTCGCGGTCTATCCCATTGATCGGCAGCCCCGCACCAGCCTCCACGCTCCAGATCGGAGGCGGGCGGCGTGTTTGCGGCGAGACTTGCGGCGTGCCCGGCAGCGCAACTCGTTTCAGTCCGATCCTCTCGGGGATTCAATGCTTTACGAGCGGTGTTGAAACTCGAATGGTGCAAAAGCGCGATGTTATCGGACTGTTTCACTCAGAATCAGCGGAAAACCCGCGCCAATGCGTGACAGGATGGTGACGGGGTTTGCTCGTCCACGCCTGGTCGGTCGCTCCGCCGAGCGCAATTTCGGACCGGCGTGAGGGCCAATCAGGCTTCCCTGGCGGCGAGAATGTGCACGGAACTCACAGTGCCCGCGACCGCCTCCTTCCCGATTCCGCCCCAATATCCGATACTTGCGCGTCCCCTCTCCAATTCGTCCCCACTATCCCCACATTTAGTGGTTGATTCAGATTTTTGTACTAGGTCTTGACGGGCGCGACGAGCTTGTCCTAGCTTTCGAAAGTTCGGCGCGCGGGTAACGAAGTCGGCCGGGCTCTCCAAAAAGGGGTTACGGGGTTGCTCCGCGCTGTCGCCAGCGCGGGCGCGGGTCCGCTCGCCTCTGCGGGGTACCAGGACTCGTAACAGGGACCTTTGCCGTAACGATGTCCGGATCACGAGCCGGACGCAGTGGGTGTCAGGGCAGCAGTAACGGGAGTCAGGCGTGGGCCAAATTCATGGTTCCGCGTCGCGGGGAAACTGTCGGCGGCTTATATTAAGCGGGTATTCCGCTGGGTCGCCGCCAAGAGAAACTTGAGACTAGAAACTTGAGACTTGAAAGGGGCAGAGAATGCGGATTGAGCGGCGCTACACCAAAGAGGGACAATCGCCATACGCGGAGATCGTCTTCCGTCTCGCAACGAGCGAAATCCGCAATCCGGACGGCTCGATCGTCTTCCACGCCGATGACGTCGAAGTGCCGAAGGACTGGTCGCAAGTCGCCTCCGACGTGCTGGCGCAAAAGTATTTCCGCAAAGCCGGTGTGCCCTCCCGCCTGAAGAAGGTCGAGGAGGAGAGCGTTCCCTCGTGGCTGTGGCGCAGCGTTCCCGATGACGCGGCGCTCGCGGAGCTGCCGGAGAAGGAGCGCTTCGTCGGCGAGACCTCCTGCAAGCAAGTGTTCGACCGGCTCGCCGGCACCTGGACCTACTGGGGCTGGAAGGGCGGTTATTTCTCCACCGAAGCCGACGCGCAGGCGTTCTTCGACGAGCACCGCTACATGCTGGCGATGCAGATGGTGGCGCCGAATTCGCCGCAATGGTTCAACACCGGTCTGCACTGGGCCTACGGCATCGACGGCCCGAGCCAGGGCCATTTCTATGTCGACTACAAGACCGGCAAGCTGGTGCAGTCCGCCACCGCCTACGAGCATCCGCAGCCGCACGCCTGCTTCATCCAGTCGATCGCCGACGACCTCGTCAACGAGGGCGGCATCATGGACCTGTGGGTGCGCGAGGCGCGGCTGTTCAAATACGGCTCCGGCACCGGCTCGAACTTTTCCAAGCTGCGCGGTGAAGGTGAAAGATTATCCGGCGGCGGCAAGTCGTCGGGCCTGATGAGCTTCTTGAAGATCGGCGATCGCGCGGCGGGCGCCATCAAATCCGGCGGCACCACGCGCCGCGCCGCCAAGATGGTGATCCTCGATGCCGACCATCCGGACATCGAGCAGTTCATCGACTGGAAGGTGATCGAGGAGCAGAAGGTCGCCAACCTCGTCACCGGCTCCAAGATCAATCAGAAACATCTGCGGTCGATCTTAAAGGCCTGCGTGAACTGCGAGGGCTCGGGCGACGATTGCTTCGATCCGGAAAAGAATCCGGTGCTGCGCCGCGAGATCAAGGCGGCGCGCAAGAACCATGTGCCGGACAATTACATCCGCCGCGTGATCCAGTTCGCCAAGCAGGGCTATACCGACATCAACTTCCCGATCTACGACACCGATTGGGATTCGGAGGCCTACCTCACGGTCTCGGGCCAGAATTCCAACAACACGGTGCGGATCACCGACGAGTTCCTCAAGGCCGTCGAGGCCGACCGCGACTGGGATCTGTTCTGGCGCACCAAGCCCGGAAAAATCTCCGACACCATGAAGGCCCGCGATCTGTGGGAGAAGATCGGCTACGCCGCGTGGGCGAGCGCCGATCCGGGCCTGCAATTCCACACCACCATCAACGACTGGCACACCTGCCCGGCGTCGGGTCCGATCATCGCCTCGAACCCGTGCTCGGAATACATGTTCCTCGACGACACGGCGTGCAATCTCGCTTCGCTCAATCTGCTGGCGTTCCAAGGTTCACCCTCCCCTGTAGACGGAGGTAAAGAGTACGACGTCGAGGGCTACGAGCACGCCGTGCGGCTGTGGACCATCGTGCTCGAAATCTCGGTGCTGATGGCGCAATTCCCGTCGCGCGAGATCGCGCAGCGCTCGTTCGACTTCCGCACGCTCGGTCTCGGCTATGCCAATCTCGGCGGCCTGTTGATGTCGTCGGGCATTGCCTACAACTCCGACGCCGGCCGCGCGATCTGCGGCTCGCTGTCGGCGATCATGACCGGCATCGCCTACGCCACCTCGGCCGAAATGGCGGCCGAGCTCGGCACCTTTCCGCGCTTCGCCGAGAACCGCGACGGCATGCTGCGGGTGATGCGCAATCACCGCCGCGCCGCCTACGGCGAACGCACCGGCTACGAGCAGGTGGCGACGCCGCCGGTGCCGCTCAACCACAAGGCCAATCCGGACCAAAAGCTCGCCGAGCACGCCAAGCTCGCCTGGGATCGCGCGCTCGAACTCGGCGAAGCGCACGGCTACCGCAATGCGCAGGCGAGCGTGGTCGCGCCGACCGGCACGATCGGCCTCGTCATGGACTGCGACACCACCGGCATCGAGCCCGACTTCGCGCTGGTGAAGTTCAAGAAGCTCGCCGGCGGCGGCTATTGGAAAATCATCAACCGCGCGGTGCCGGCGGCGCTGCGCAAGCTCGGCTACAGCGAAGCGCAGATCGCCGAGATCGAGGTCTATGCCGTCGGCCACGGCTCGCTCGGCCAGGCGCCGGGGATCAACCACGCCACGCTGAAAGCCAAAGGCTTTACGCCCGAGGCGATCGAGAAGGTGGAGAAGGTGCTGCCGACCGCCTTCGACATCAAGTTCGCCTTCAACAAATGGTCGCTGGGCGTCGACTTCCTGCGTGATGAGCTCGGCGTCGACGCCGAGGATTTGGCGGCTCCAAGCTTCGACCTCCTCGCCCATCTCGGCTTCACCAAGCGCGAGATCGAGGCGGCGAACATCCACGTCTGCGGCGCCATGACGGTCGAGGGCGCGCCGCACCTGAAGCCCGAGCACTACGCCGTGTTCGACTGCGCCAATCCGTGCGGCCGCATCGGCAAGCGCTATCTCTCGGTCGACAGCCACATCCGCATGCTGGCGGCGGCGCAGCCGTTCATCTCCGGCGCCATCTCCAAGACCATCAACATGCCGAACGAGGCCACGGTCGAGGACTGCAAGGCGGCCTATGTGCTGTCCTGGAAGCTCGCGCTGAAAGCGAACGCGCTCTATCGCGACGGCTCGAAGCTGTCACAGCCGCTGCAATCGCAGCTCATCAGCGAGGACGACGAGGACGAGGACGTGATCGAGGCCTTCATCGAGAAGCCCGCCGCGGCCCGCGCCTCGGCGCTCGCCGAAAAGGTGGTCGAGAAAGTCGTCGAGCGCATCGTCGTGATGCGCGAGCGCGAGCGCATGCCCGACCGCCGCAAGGGCTACACCCAGAAAGCCGTGGTCGGCGGCCACAAGGTCTATCTGCGCACCGGCGAATACGACGACGGCCGGCTCGGCGAGATCTTCATCGACATGCACAAGGAAGGCGCGGCGCTGCGCTCGCTCCTCAACAACTTCGCCATCGCGGTGTCGCTCGGCCTGCAATACGGCGTGCCGCTCGACGAATATGTCGATGCCTTCACCTTCACGCGGTTCGAGCCGTCCGGCCCGGTGCAGGGCAACGACTCGATCAAATACGCCACCTCGATCCTCGACTACGTGTTCCGCGAGCTCGCCGTGAGCTACCTGGAACGCTTCGACCTCGCGCACGTCGATCCGAGCGGCGAAGGCTTCGATGCGCTCGGCAAGGGCGTCGTGGAAGGCCGGCCCGACCCCGACGCGCGCTTCGTCTCGAAGGGCCTGACCCGCTCGCGCACCGATCGCCTCAAGGTCATGCAAGGCGGCGCGGAGTCCTTACCCTCCCCTGCAGGGGGAGGGTCGGCCGGCGAAACCGGCCGGGGTGGCGTGACGTCCAAAGTCACCGCGCTCTCCACCTCCGGCGCGCGCGGCGAAGCCGCCGGCGCCGTGGCGCTCAAAGCTGAGCCCGAGCAAAAACTCTCGCCCGCGCAGGCGCTCGAGCAACTCAACTGGACCGACGCGCGTGCTCACGCCAAGCTCGCCGCTGCCGAAAAACGCGCCGAAGCCCGCGCCAAAGGCTACGAAGGCGAAGCCTGCGGCGAGTGCGGGAATTTCACTTTGGTGCGCAACGGCACCTGCATGAAGTGCGATACGTGCGGAAGCACCACGGGCTGCTCGTGAGAGCAGCCGCGTGAGCCGACGCGGGTCGTTCCAATAAGACGTAGCCCGGAGTTGCATGTATAACCAAAGCCATTGGCTCTACCTCAACATCGCCGAACCAAACGCAAATAGCTTCGTACCGGCATGGGCGGCGTATCGCGGTATCCTTGCAACTCCAAATATTCTCTTTCCACCCGAGACGCGAAAGACCCATCTTGGGCTGACTCCGCATCTCGTGCGGTTACTGCGGAATCGTGATGCTGTTGCCTTGGAAAAGGAATTGGCACTTGAACAGGTTCGCCGGTCCAAATTTCCAACAGCCACTTCGCGACTAAGCTGCATCTACTGTTGGCCCGACGAGGCAACAGCACGACTCGCTCCAAAATTCTGGGCATCTCAAGGCAAGCATTTTGAAGATCGTTATCTAATTGAAATCGGTGTGAGCGCAGAAATGCCGCCAACACACGCGGATACCCGATGGATCGACAGATACATAATGAACTCACCAGATCCCTTGAATGAGATTGGCGTCGATTGGATGGATGAATATTGGCGTGGCACCAAATACCCATGGCGTGGCGATCTGGACATACCCGAACAACCGCTTATCGAGTGTCTGGTCGACGGAACGGCATTGATTTATGGGACCGAGCTGCGAATGGAGGGATATTCCCTCGTTGAGAAGCTCGCCCCGGATTTAGTCGGTATATTGGAAAAGGGGCGACTGGGCGTCGATCTGTACGCGCGCTTTGACGGAAGCGACGAATGGCGACTGGGTCAAATAGTACCGACGCTTATGACAAACGAAGAGCGGACCGCTCTGGTGGTAAGACACTTAATCTGTATGGACGAAAAACTTGCCGGCCTAATCAACAAGAAGGTGCCTTCGGTTGGTATTAAGCCCGACGAGATCAACCACGCAGCTCTTGAGGTGTTTAGGAAGGATAATCTCAAATTGCCCGACCTGAGATTGGTCGACGTTGATGCCAGTTGGCTCTCAAGCAACCCGATACTATTAGATCAGACAAAGCAGCTTCTCACGGCCCTCTTCCTCGAAAACGGCGGTGATATGGAAACTGCTGTTCGCTTGCAAGCGTAGCCCGGCTTAAGTGAAGAGAAATCCGGGGCAAGCCTCGACGCTACAAAGACCGACCTCATCCTGAGGCGCGAGCGTGAGCGAGCCTCGAAGGATGCTGCTGAGGCGCTTCAGCCATCACCCTTCGAGGCTCGCCGACGATGTCGGTTCGCATCTCAGGGTGAGGACCTGTTGTCATTGCGAGCGAAGCGACGGAGTTGATACCCGCCGCGACAATTCCTGACCTGTCATGCTCCGCCAACGGATCCGGCCCGAAGTGGCCGGCCCGATGACAAGCTCCGGCGGAGCATCCGGTACTCCCAGCGTTCAACGTGGCTCAATGATTACTGGATCATCCGCGTTCGCGGATGATGACAGTGACACGAGTTGGTGGCCAACGCCGCTGGTATTACAAGCCAAAATCCGGGTTGCTTCGTCGCTTTCGCTCCTCGCAATGACGAAACGAGCAAGCCCGGATTGCGCGCAGTGCAATCCGGGAGCGGCCTAGGACTCGGCGAACGCAATCCCGGATTTCGCTCCGCTCAATCCAGGCTACGGACTACGCCGCAAGCCGCACCTTACGCAAAGGGATAGCCGGAAGCGCCGGCGCCGGCACGGATGTAACCGGTACCGATGGCGCTCAGCAATCCTTCGATCTTGTCGAGCGTCGCGTCGATCAAGCCCGGCGGTTCGCCGGCAGCAAGCTGGCTCTTGAGTTCAAGGAGCCCCCGGTTGGCCCCCTCGACGCGCCGCGCCAGGACCATCGTCACGTAAAGAAGCGCCGCTGGGTCTTGCAGCAATATGGCGGCGTCGGCGACATGAAACTCCGACGGTTTCAACGTCCGCACGTCCGCCGTGTGCGGCTGATCGAGCAGCGCCGAAATCTCACCGAACACCGCGCCCGGCTCCGCCACCTCGGCGATCTCCGTCCCGCTCTTGACGACGCTGACTGCACCGCTCTTGAGAATCAAAAGCCGCCCGGTTTTCGTGCCTTCGGTCAACACGGTCTCGCCGGCGCCGTAGGTTGCGAGCGGAAGCGCAGCAAGCTTGCTTTGCCAGACCTCGGGATCGTGGATCGGCAGCATTCTCGGCGCTCCTGTTTGCTGCTTGGGTTAAGGCCCCGAGCAGGCCATCTGAAAAGAATTACTATGGACGTGAGCGAGCGGGCAATGTCGTCGCCGCCGGCGGCGACCATGCGGCGGGCGATGCCGCGCTGCGAACTGGTTGCCGCCTTCGCGGCAATGGTCGGTCGGAGTTGCTAAAGCGCATAGGCGGAATAGCGCAGCATATTCC
The DNA here is from genome assembly GCA_963759705.1 of uncultured Alphaproteobacteria bacterium. Classification (GTDB taxonomy): domain Bacteria; phylum Pseudomonadota; class Alphaproteobacteria; order Rhizobiales; family Xanthobacteraceae; genus BOG-931. The sequence continues at coordinate 179,522 of CAVXAK010000012.1, read as the reverse complement.
GCCGATCAGGGTTTGTGCTAGACTGCTACCATGAAAACCAAACAGCTTGCTGAAGTCCTCGAACGTATCGAGCGCTGGCCCGCTCACGCTCAAGACGAACTCGCGGAAATCGCTCGCGATATTGAGGAAAAGCTCAGCAACGGCGAATATGAACTGAGCGAAGCGGAACTGGCTGGGATTGACCGCGGTCTGCAAGCATCGGCCGAAGGCCGCTTTGCCACGCAGGAGCAGGTGGACGCCGCGCTCACCAAGCTCCGCGACGCGTGAAGATCGTCTATACCGATCCTGCGCTTCGCGATCTCGACGAGATCACGGTTTGGCTGAAGGATAACTATCCGGACTCGGCCGTGCTGTCGAACGGCGCCTGAGAATTGTCGTCGCCCATATTTCCCGCTGGCCGGAAAGCATGCGCCGCTCCTCGCGCCGACCTGACGTGCGAGTGGCGCCGCTCGGTCGCTATCCGTACACAATCTTCTATCGCGTGCGTGACGACGCCATCGAGATATTGCACATCCATCACACAGCGCGGCGGCGGTGGGACGAGGAGGAATGATCGCGAGTTGATGCGGGCCGCGGGGACGAGCGGATCGATTTTAGCTCCAGCGAACTCACGCGACCAGCAAGGGAACTCCGTAGCATCGTCCCCGTATTTCACTTCGCTCACGCGGGTTACAATCTCTTCACCTGCGGCAAAGCGCCGGTCGTCCGCGTTCATGCCGTCATCGACTTCGTCCAAATAAAGGCGCATGGTCGGCGCGACCGAAACGCCAGCGCAAAGCGGCCGGGCCGACACTCCAACTCACATCACTCCAATTCATGTCGATCGGAGCCCATCCGGGTCTCCGTTGCCTCGCACCGAGACACGTCGGGCGAAAGGATATCCCATGGAATTGCCGTCAGATGTTGCAAGGCATTCACTCAAACGTCTCATTCAGGGCGCCGTCGCGGGCGCCGTCATCACCATGATCGTCGGCTTCCAATGGGCCGGCTGGACGCTGGGCAGCACCGTCGCAAACCAGGTCAAGGAAGCCGAGCAGGCGAGCGTGGTGCGAGTGCTGGCGCCGATCTGCGCCGACAAGTTCAAGCACGCCGCCGATGCCGGCGCCAATCTGGCTGCGCTCATGAAGGCCGACTCGTGGACGCGCGACGACTTGATCACCAAGGCGGGGTGGACGACGTTCCCCGGCTCGGAGCCCGACCGCCAAGTGGCGGAGGCCTGCGTGAATTTGCTCAGCCAGACGAAGTAGCAGACAAGACCGCCGCGCGCTGAGCACGGCCCCACATCGGGCCGGCCGCAACAGCATCACCAATTGTCGCGTGCGCTGTTGTGCCAGTCGTTGCGCCAATCGTCGTGCCGCCAGCGGCCGCGATGATCATAAGAGTTCGGATCGGTGTCCTGCCGCGGAACGATCATCGCCCGGTGAGCATGTCGAGAGGCTGCGATCCGCGGTTTCTTGATGTGGGCGACGCTCGGCTTGGCGGCGGTCTGTCCCTGCTCCAATTGCGCGGCGTCGCCGCGGTCGTAGAGATGAGCAAAATCAGGCTGGCCGGCCTGGGACGGCGAGAGCGCGGCCGATCCAGCCGGCGCTGACGCTGATTGCGCATTCGCCGGCTGGGCCGCCGCGGGCGCGATCGTGGGCGTCTGCGGCGCGGCAGCGTCGGCGATCGGCTCCTGAGCTTGCGGCGGCGGCTGCGGCGGCGGCGAGACGTCCTGGTGCGCAGCGGGCGACGTTTCAGTCATGGCCGGCGCGCCGATGCGAATGTCGGGACGCGGCGGAGAACTATCGGTCAGCAGGCGCGTGACGGCAAAGACACCAGCGCCGCCCACAAGCCCGCCGAACAAAACCGAGAACACAACGATCTGAAAGGTGCGAACAGCGCGATTGAATCGTCCGGACCAGCTCAGATCGGGATAAATTCCTGGACGCACGGGGACGCTCCTCGGCTGTCCCCCGACCCGGCGCCGACCTCAGGTTCAACCCCCGAGACCGCCACACCGTTCCGTCCTTGGATGGTTTGCCGCCGGCTTTGCCTTATCCGCCCTCGTCGGACGGCGGCGGGATGCGCATCTCGTGGAAGCCGCGCGCGTGCATCTCGTAGACCTCGCGCACCAGAATGTGGGTCGCCACCTCGTTCTCGGTGCGGCCGAGCTTCCCCAAAGTTGCCAGCAGGGCGAGGTAATTGAAGGTCTCGACCGGCAGCGTCAGGCTCAACGCCCTCGCTTCCGAGCGGTTTTCGGGTCGCGCCATGACCTGTGTTGCCCCGTACGCCTCACGTTATAACTTGGTTATTATACCGTTAAAACTCTTGGCAGGCGAATTGAATCATGAGAGTTCTTGGCTTCGGCGAGGGGTTTTCGCTCAACAAACTTAAAGTGGCCCCGTTCAGGGGCCCGGGCGTCCTTCAGAACGCGGGCCCGCAACCCACAAGCGCGGATGCCGCTCGGTGATCGCGGTGCCGTGCGCGCCGTCGCGCACCGAATTCGCGCTTTTGCGGCTGTGCGGCCCTCGCGGACGCCGGTTTAGTGCGCGGCCTTCGCCCTGTCGGCGGCCCAGAACAGGCCGCGGCATCGAAGGGGCCAACGCATGACTATTGCAACCTGGACTCCGGAGCGCATCGAACAACTCCGAAACTGCGTCGTGACAGGGCTCACATGCAGTCAGATCGCCGCCGAAATCGGCGTCACCCGTAACGCCGTCATCGGCAAAATTCACCGCCTTGGCCTTTCGTCGGGGCGGCCCGCGGCTGCGCCGGGGCGGTCTTGCCCTCCCCGCACCCGGCGCCCGCGGGTCTCGCCGCAACGCGCATTTCTGCGGCTCGTCAACGCTGACGTGCCGCATGACGCCGGCGGCACAATGCTTGCCGCCGAGCCGATCGACAGCGCACAACGCTGCTCGCTTCTCGAGTTGACGCAGAGCAACTGCCGCTGGCCGGTCAGCGATCCCGGCTCGGCGGACTTTGCTTTTTGCGGCAACGAGGCGGTTGCGGGCTTCCCGTACTGTTCAGGTCACGCCCGCATGGCCTATCGGGTGCCTGCGCGGCGGCGTGCTTAGCACGCGCGACCCGGCGGCAGCGCGTCGGTGAACAGCGCTGCCGTTACGCAAGCGGCCATTCGGCATCGGGCATGGCTGTCCGCTCAGCCTGCTACAACCTGCGCGTTTGGAATCCCCGCGGGCGCGTCCGTCATCCACACTCGCCGAAAATTGGAACTTTCGGACGGCGGCGAACATCGCTAGCATTTCAAATCAGTTCGGCGTTCGTCTCGCGATTCTCCACCAAAGCGAAGTGACATGACGCTGACTGCGCGATCCTTGATTGCCGAGCTTGATACGGCGCTGGTCGGAGCGTCGGATTTGTGGCGCAGCGCGATTTTGCGGCGGATATCGGATCTCTATTTCAGCAGTGCTGAGCTTTACACCGGCGATCAGGTGACCGTGTTCGATACGGTGATGTGCCGCCTGAACAAGAATATAGACCGCTCGCTGCTCGCCGAGCTGAGCGAGCGGCTGGCGCAAATGCACAACACGCCGATCAAGTTCGTCGGCGCGCTGGCGCGCCACAGCGACATCGCGGTTTCCGGCCCGCTGCTCGCGCAAGCGAAAACCCTGTCGGACAAGGACCTCGCCGAAATCGCCGACAGAGACCGCGTCGACATGAACCAGCTGATAAAAATCGCCGCGCGGGAAGAGCTCAGCGAAACGCTCACCGATGTTCTCATCAAGCGCGGCAACGCGGCGATCCGGAAGGCCATCATCGAGAATCCGAAGGCGCGCGTTTCGGAATCAGGGTTCGCCAGGCTCCTGGTCGCCCTCGACGGCGACAAAACGCTCGCGGCCGCGATCGCTGCACGCAACGACGTGCCGGCCGAGCTGCGCGTGTGGCTCGACAAGGTGTTGAGCGAATAGCCGCAAGCCTGGCGCGGTGGATTTGAAAGTCCCGCCATTCGCGAGCCGCTGTCCGGGACCGTCTAAAAGGTCGAATTCGGCTTGTCGAAATCGACGATCCCTTCGATCGATTGCGGCGGCATGACCTTGATGTCGTTGCCGACCTCGATCGTCATTCGGTCCTGTCCCATTGTCAGTGGGCCGTCATAGCCGGCCTTTCTCGTCCGCGCGATGACGGCGTCATCGCCTGCGTCTCCCGGCAACTCCTTTTTCACGATATGCGAGAATACGGCGAGCCGTGGACGGGTCTTCGAGAAAATCGCCGCCGCCTGTTCGGGCGTCGTCAGCTTGTCCAGCACCGGCTTGAGCACGCCCGCCTTGGTCATGGCGTCGCTGAACGCAACCACATTGCTGACGACGAGATCGTCGTTCATGCCGTATTTGACGACATTCTCGTTGTAGGTGGTATCGCCCGACAGCAGGATCGAGCGGCCCGCCGCGTCGATGCGGTACCCGAACGCCGGATTGCCGTCGTCGTGTTCGACCGGGAACGCCGTCACTTTGATCCCGCCCTCGTCATAGACGACGCCCTCCGCAATCTCGTGGACCTTGATGTCGAGATACTCGCGTTTGAAGACGGGGTTGGCGCGATGTTCGACGTCGTGGCCGTACATCATGCGCATGCCTTCGACCATCTGACGGGTGCCTTCCGGTCCCCAAATCTCGAGATTGGATTTGCGACCGAACATGAACCACGGCGTCATCCAGATCGACGGCAGGCCTTCGATGTGATCGCTGTGCAGGTGCGTCAGGAAAATCTTGGTGACGCTGCGCGGGTCGATGCGGGACAGATAGATATTCTGCAAGGCGCCGCGGCCGACGTCGAACGTCAGCGTCTGCCCGTTCGCTTCGATGAGCGTCGACATGCCCTCACGCGTCGGCGTCAGCTCGGGGCCGCCGGTACCGATGAGATGAACGCGAACTGTCCCGCCCTCTGCGGCAGCCGCCGGCGCCATCGCGCCAACGATGGCAAAAAGAGTGAAAAGCGCGCACGGGAGAACTCGGATCATCGTTGACCTCCGACATTCCCGGCGCGCAGCCAATGTGCGCTATCGTTTGCCGGTTGGCAACGTGCCAGCCTGTGGTGGGCGGCGTCGGACAGCCGGGAGACATCGCGCGCGTCGCGGTGTTCCTCGCCTCAAATCAGTCCCAGCCTCACGGCTTTCGTCGCCATAGCGCGTCGAGGCTCAGCGGGCCCGGGCCTGCGAAAACGATGTAGAGAAAGATGAAGCAGTACAGGATCGCGCCGTCGCCGCGGTTGAGGATCGGAAAGAAGCCGTGCGGCGCATGGCTGATGAAATAGGCGAACGCCATCTCGCCGGACATGATGAAGGCGGCCGGCCGGCTGAACAAACCGAGAAGCACAAGCGCGCCGCCAGTGAATTCAATCGCGCCGGCAAACCAATACATCGTGAAAACGTGCGGCGTCGGCAGCGGCGATGGAAATCCAAACAGCCGCGACATGCCATGCTCGAGGAACAAAAGTGCGGCCACGATACGCAGGATGCTGAGCACATACGGCGCCAGCCGATCGAGCGTTGCCGTGGAAGCCGAATCGGACGGTCGGGTCGCAAGACCCACGACGGCGTGATCCATTTTTAAATGTACCCCTGATCAACGCCCCGCATCGCGTTTATCGAAGTTCGTCCTCGCGCGCACATCACAAAATTCTGATGCGACTTTCAGAAATAAAAATTTCGCTTCTTGTTCCGGGAACTTCGCGGTGTTCGATTTCCTAAAACATCGATTAAACCTAGTCGAAGGCGAAAGTCTGATCGGAAAAGTTCAATGTCACGTTGATGCATCCCTCGTTGAGCGACCATGCATAAAGGTCGTAGCTGCGCACGCCTGAAGAATGCATCGGATCGGAATCGGCGATGCGGCGCGCTTCAGCCTCGTCTTTGGCGCGGATAATAATCAGACCGAACGAAGCCGCCGTCTCGCCTGGCTTGGTGGCAGGGCCGGCACCGTACATGATGCCGGCCTTTTCCAGCGCGATTTGATGCTCGAGGTGCGCCTTGAGGTGTCGCCTCACTTGTTCCAGCGGCGCGACCGCTCTGGTCATCACGACCCACAGCCGTTTCTTCAGCATGCGCGCCTGCAGTTCTTCGATGCTCAGGTCAGATGTTTTTTCAGGCATTTGACTTTGTCCAGTGCCAGCAAAGTAGTCGTTTATGCCTCAGCCGATAGTTTGGCTACTCCTCCGGCTCGGTCGTGAAGAACAGCGGATAGCCCTTGCTCTTGCCGAGTTCGGTCGCTTCCTTTGCCTTGGTCTCGGCGACGTCCTTGGTGTAGACGGCGATCACGCAAGCGCCGCGGCGGTGTGCCGTCATCATCACCCGGTAGGCCTCATCCTCATTCATGCGGAATACGGCCTTGAGCACCTGCACGACGAATTCGCGCGGCGTGTAATCATCGTTGAGCAGGATAACCTTGTAGAGCGGCGGCCGTTGGGTTTTCGGCCGCACCTTGGTGCGCGGCTTAACGAGGGTTTTGGACATTGCAGACCCTCAACGCCCGGAAATGGTGTCAGATGCGCCAAATACTATCATGAAACAACGACGCTGATCGCGGCGCAGCCACGCGCCAAGAGTGATCCCGCCATCCGCCCGATGCGAACCGGAACCGGAAGCCGGCTGTGGCGTTTAGCACGATTATCGTGCGAAGATTATCGTGCGCAGCTCATTATGGGGGTCGCTATGGGAATACTCTGGGTGGTCGTCATCGGCTTTGTCGCCGGAATCATCGCGCGCCTTCTGGCGCCGGGACCAAACAACCCAGCGGGATTTATTCTCACCACCCTCCTCGGCATTGCCGGTGCGTTCGTCGCAACGTTGATCGGGCAGACGATCGGCTGGTACCGGTCCGATCAGGGCGCCGGCTTGATCGGTGCCGTCGTTGGTGCGCTCGTCGTGCTCTTCATCTGGCACCGGCTGGTCTCGTCGCGCAAAATCTCCGACCCGGGCAGTCGGCGCCTGCTTTAGAGCATGATCCTGGAGGGCGAAGCCGCCTTCCGAAAGATCATGCTCCGCCAATGATGCAGAGCGCGGATCAATTCAATCTGAAACGATCGCGCTCTGGAAGCCGGCTATCGACCGGGTAGAGCCTTGCGGGACGCGTCTCAATACTCCTGCGGCGTCACACTCCGAGCGCTCGGGTACGGACCAATGGGCGGCGTGTCACCCGGCGTTCCACGACAACGGCGCGGGACGCGCCGGCGCGCCCGGCAATGGTAACCCGGTTGACGTCCTTGCGCTGACCCATCCTCAGGACTGCGCCCCGAGCCTCGTCGACTGATACTTCCATGAGCGACGCCACGATCTCGATCTGCTCGCCGAGTTCGTCGGTAAGCCCCTGCGCAGCGGCCACAGCCTCTTCGACTGTCGGCGGATCCCGCCTGACCCGGCGCCGGCCGTCTTTCGTTTCCCATACTTCGCTCATGTCGAACCTTTCTTTTTTTCGCAGTCTTTTGTGTAGTCGTCTTGTCGTCGGTGTCGCCAAAACCAATTATCGGCCTTTTACTGCAGCGCAGCAAGGAAATTGTGCGCTGCACTCACGAGAATTTCAATTGAGGGATGAAGGGTTTCAACAGAGAAAAAGCGCCGCCCCCGGCGCGCGCCCTGGCACGCCGGCTACCGACGTTTATCCCTGCCTTGAACGGCCGCGATCGGGCGCGAGTTAGCGCCCCGGCATCTCGCTGAACAGCACGCCGCCCTTGGCCTTCGAGGCCTTCGGCGTTTCCACGAGGGAGATCGTGACGGCCTCAGCCGGCGCCCCGGTGTTCTTAACCACGGCGCTGGTAATGTCTTTCACAAGACCGCGCTTCTGATCGAGCGAACGGCCTTCGACGATGTAGACCACGACTTCCGGCATACTTGCCTCCTTTGGTACTCGCCGGCCTCACTTGCGCTCAAGTCACGCATTGCCGCCGGTCCAGACTTGTCTCACGTTTGGGCCGATACTATCGGAAAGTTCCCCGGCAGGCACAACAGGGAGCTGACAATGAAACGATTGGCCTTTGTGATCGGTATACTGATGCTCGGCTTCGCCGCTTCAACCCCTGCGCGCGCCGATTTCTCGGTGATCAAGTTTGAATCCGGCTATTGCCAGATTTGGTGGGGGAGCGGCGCGACCCCGCTGGGCGCCGGCTGGAAGAAAATCGCAACCGCTGCCGACATCGCTGGTGCCCGTGCTGCGCTCGACACCGCGGTCGCCCAAAGGATCTGCCTGTAACTGAATTCACGGCCCGGTTGTTGTCTTCTGCCGCCCGCGTGGACGGCTGGCGGGCGGATATGTGTCGCCATAAATGCGCGGGTCCGTCATTCGCCGAGCGCATGGAAGCGCACGGCACGCACTCCGCTCGGCGCGCAGGATCTCCGGAACAGCCTCAATTCGGGAACTCAATGATAATAGGACGACGGCCCGTTGCGAGCGCTGAACAGGTGCCGCAGAAGCGGTCCAAAACCGATGGAAATTCCTATAATGCCTTCTGCCGTCATAGGGCCCCGCCACGTGGCGTTTCTTGGCGGTCTTCTTTTGCACGGCTTCAGCATCAGTCGCGGCGGCATCTTCCGCAAGTTTGTGCGGGCACGGCTGCGTTTGTTGATGGATCGAGAGCCGCAACGCTTGCTCGTCCATCGGTGCCGGACTTTACCTCTGAAGGAATAGCCACGGCTGCGGGAGCTTCTGCTTTGACAGCCGAAGCCGGCGGGTCGGTCGCTAGCGAAGGTGTCGCAGCCACAGAATCTGGCGCGTGGACTTGGACCGGCTGTGCTGGAGGCGCTGAAGCCGTTGCCGCAGCCGGCGTCATCACTGGTGACGGCGTTGGCGCTGTCGTCCCCGCGACCCGCTCCGATGTCTCGGCGGCCGCGCCGGCCGGCGCCGCAGGCAGCAAAGCCGTGCGCACCACGACCGGCGCTTTGCCCGCATCAGCCTCTGCGTCCGCAGAACGGCCGACGAGCGACAGCACCACCGCGGCACCCGCCGTCGCACCAATCGCAATGGCGACAACGACGATTCGTGCCGTACGGGCAAAACTCGGAGCGGGGACCATGTACCCCCATTCCGGTTGCGAATTGCCAGCCAAACGCATCACAGCCTCCGAGGCAGTCAATCAACTGCCTGCAGCTCACTACCGAACATCTTCCACACGGAACCAGTTCCTCAGAACCGGCATTTTACCGCTTAGCGACGATCCCTACGCCCGGCAAGCAGAGGATGGTGGAAAACCTGTCGACCGTCGCCAAACAGCAGCATTTTACCGGCAAGTTGCGTGTGAATTGCACACAAAGTGGGGGAAATTCTGCTGCGCCGCACTCATCCCCAGTAATTTTTGCAGAAATTTCGCAGGTAATTTCGGAGGTAATTTCGGAGGTAATTTTCGCGCGCAGTTTTTCGCCGGTTAATTTTCCCACTTCACATCCTCGCAGGAGCAATCGGCAAAGCCTCGCCGAGCGCTCCTGCAAGTCCTTTGTTCCAGGTCCGTCCTCTACGAAGGGCGACCAGATTACGCTTTAGTCGATGAGAAACGCGTGCCTTTCGTGCGTTACATCCGGCGCGTTCTCGTTGGCGGAATTCTCCGCCGCCGGGCTATCGGCGCGTGCCGTTGCCGGCATTTGCAGCACGCTCGCGCGCTGGCCCTCCCGCAAGCGCGTCACCAAGACGATCTTGCCGTCGGGGAATTCCAACGCATCGTGGTGCACGCACGGCTGGTCCATATTGATCTGCCGGAAACGTGCGAGCCTCTGGCCGACCTTGCGGGTCGGCAGAATGCCGAACGTCGCTTCGCACTCGACATCCCGCTCGAAGGCAAGCTCAGTGCCTGGAAGCAGGCAAACGGCGACGTTCGTGTTGTCGATCGACGAGAAGCCGCCGGTCGGCGTGTTGACAAACTTGGTTGTGACCAGCTTGTCCCCGACCTTGGCAGGTCGGCTGGCGACGTGATGCAGACTATAGTCGCACATCGAAGGCTCCTTCGCTGTGAACAGCCAGGATGGTTGTCCTTCTACGCGGCGAGCCGAACAAACCATGGTGGCGATCTTTTGTCGGCCAGTGCCCCGATTCACTCACAATGTCGCGACGCCAACGCCGAATGCATCGTCTCGCCAAAGCGGTCGACTTCATCAAAGGCTTCAAACCGGCTCAGATCGACGGCAGCGAAGACAAGCCGATCAAGATCTCATTCCCTAGCGGCCCCTAGTCTTACTGAGTCAGTAGGTCGCATCTTTTTCCAATGAGACTCATGTATTTGGCAAGATTCACTTTTCAGCATGTGGAGGGGCTGAGATGGGTCTGCCAAAATCACGTGAGGCTGCATCGCGGTTTTCGGCGTATGTCGAGGGTCTGACGAGCGCGATTGGACACGCGGACCGGGCCAAACCGCTTCGGGATTATTGCGTGGGGCTGATGATGCCTTGCGAGCGCAAGAGCGTCGAGCCGATGGCCGCGATTACGGCGCCTGAACGGACCTCGGCCCAACATCAGTCGCTGTTGCATTTTGTTGGTGAAGGCAACTGGTCCGACGAGAAGGTTTTGGCCAAGGTGCGCGAAATGGTGCTGCCGGAGATGGAACGCCACGGGCCGATCGAAGCCTGGATCATCGATGACACGGGCTTTCCCAAGAAGGGACGGCATTCGGTTGGGGTCGGGCGTCAATATTGCGGTGAGCTTGGCAAGCAAGACAATTGTCAGATCGTCGTAACGCTTTCGATTGCCAATCATCATGCGAGCTTGCCAGCGGCCTATCGCCTCTATCTGCCGAAGGAGTGGGCGACGGACCGTCCACGTCGGCGCAAAGCAGGTGTACCCAAGGAGGTCACCTTCAAAACCAAGCCGGCAATCGCGCTCGATCAATTGCGATGGGCCTGCGCGGCCGACCTACCGCGCGGCGTGGTGCTGATGGATGCCGGCTATGGCGCCGACACCGATTTGCGTACCAACATCACAGCGCTCGGATTGAGCTATGTAGCCGGCATCATGCCACAAACATCGGTATGGGGACCGGGCGCCGGGCCGCGGCCGCCAAAGAAATGGTCGGGCCACGGGCGACGTCCAAAGCTGTTGCGGCGTGACGGCAAACACCGACCGATATCGGTCAAGAAGCTTGCGTTTGCCCTGCCGTCAGAGGCTTGGTGCAAGATCACGTGGCGGGAAGCCTCGGCAGAGCCGTTATCCTCACGCTTTGCCCGTGTACGCGTTCGTGCGGCGCATCGAGATTATTGGCTGGCTGAAAGTCGACCAGACGAGTGGCTGCTGATCGAGTGGCCAGATGGCGAAGATGCGCCGACCAAATATTGGTTCTCAACGCTTCCGGCGAACATCGCGTTCGCTCAGCTCGTCGATACCGCCAAACTGCGCTGGCGCATCGAACGCGATTACCAGGAACTCAAACAGGAGGTTGGCCTCGGTCACTTCGAAGGACGCGGATGGCGCGGCTTCCACCATCACGCAACGCTATGCATCGCGGCCTATGGATTCCTGATCTCCGAGCGGGAGACGATTCCCCCCTCACGAACTCGTTCCCCCCGGTTGTTCACGAACATTACAATTCCCGAAACTTATCGGCCCAGAGGGTCCGCCATTGCGGCCTGAGCGCCACGTTCCGAATTCCATCGCAACTATCCGACGGAGATTAATCGTCGCTCTCGTCGCAACGCTGTCACGATGTCCTTGCTGCGTCGGCCCAATCTCAGCACAAGGTAGACGTCGAAAGTTGTGACGCAGTAAGACTAGCGGCGTGCGTGAATTTACCGGCCAGTCGCGCAATCGTTTCAGATTGAATTAATTCGCGCTCACTATCATCGGTGAAAGCATGATCTTTTCGGAAAGCCGGTTTCCACCCCCGGATCAAGTTCGGGGGCAGGCTTTTTCCGGATCATGCTCTAGGACGACGTGCTGAACATGCGGCTACCGGAGCTCGATTCGGCGTTCGGATTGCCGATGCGGTCTCCCATCGTGGCGATCCAAGTCGGAATATCGCCAATGGCTGAGACCATGCGCAGCGTCGCCGCGACGACATGATCTTTGAGGTCCAGCGTCTTGGCGACAAGCGAATCGGAATCCCGTGGCGTCTCGGCAACCGGAGCGCCTTCGATCGGGGGCGCCGCTTGTGCGATCACGAGCGGCGCGCGTGGCGTGTGCTGTGCCGTCAATGCCGCAACGGTGACGGGCGCCTTGTTACGCGCCGCAGCCGGCTTCGAAGGAACCACCGCGGCCAACCGCCGCGCCGCCGCCTTGGCGTCCGCAGCCTTGGCGTCCGCAACCTTGGCCTCTTCCGCTTTGGCGTCCGCCGCCGCCCGCGCGTCTTCCTGGTCCTGCGCAGCGAGCCGGCTCTTCTCCGCCGCCATCTGCGCCTTGAGGTAATCGACAATCATGGCGTGCTCGTCGCGCACGAGCCTCATCATCTCGGCAGATGCCGGAGTGACCTGCTCGGTCGCCTGGTGCGGCTCCGCGGTGTGGCCGAACTGGTATTGGGTAAACAGAAATCCGCCGATCACGCTGGCAAGAGCTGCCGGAAGGATGTCGAGAACGAACTTGGCAAGGAACCGTACAATCAGCGGCACATTGTGCGAAATCACCCCAGTTTGCTGCATAACCCCAGTCCCTCCGGCCACCCGTAATTTTCAAACGGCTGATTGAATTTCAAACATGTGTTTAGGGCAGCCGATAGCCGGGAACAAGGAGATTTTGCGGCAGACCCCAGTTTTTCTGGCGCGAAGGGGTTTCAGGCGGTCCGAGCCAGGCCGCTGATGGTCCAGTCGCTGATCATCCGCGCCAGCCAGTCCACGGAGGACTCGTCGAGGCTCAGTTCGACCGGCGGGCCGGCGAGTTGTTCGCGATTGCGTACGAAGACGCTGCATTGGCCCATGAGCCAGATGGCCCCAACCACCAGGGTCCGGTGATCGGCCCCCGGCAAGAAGCGGCGGACCAAGTCCACGGCCAATCCAATGAAGGGGGTCGCCTCCTCGGTCAACAGCTTGCGGAACACATCTGTGGGGCGAACCGTCTCCCAGTTGAAAATCCGCAGATGGCGGCTGAATTCGTCGCGGGCCAGGAGCGGCCATAGCTGCCGGCGGACGAATTCGGTCAGAGCCGCTTCCCGCGACATCGTCTTGGCCTCCTCCTCATGCGAAAGCTGGTGCTCCGTCAGCGCCCGGAACGCCGTACGCAGCACCTCGCGGTAAAGGCCGTCCTTGCCGCCGAAGTGGTAGTTGATGGCAGCCTGGTTCACGCGCGCCTTGGCGACGATCGCGCGGATGCTCGTGCCGTCATAGCCGTGCTCGGCGAACAGCCGCTCGGCGGCCTTGATGATCCGGTCGCGGGTGACCTCTGAGGGACGCGTCATCGCTCACTCGTTTTCAAACTATTGTTCGAATTTCGAATAGGCGTTTAGCGCGTGGAATGCAAATGTCAAAGCGGCGCAGGGAACTTTATTGCAACCCGGCGCCTCGCAAATACTGCAGATCCACGAAGCGGTCTGCGCTCGGCAGCGGCTCGGCGATTTGGCCCGCCGAACCCAAGAGCCCGATGACTTTCGTAAGCCCCGCCATGTTGATCTCGGCCTGCTTCGGCATGATGCCGCGATCGGGCTCGTAGTAGAGCGCGAGGACGGCGCGGGCGACGTCCTCGGGTGCGCCCGTCGTCTCGGCGATCAACCGCGCCACCTCGTCGCGATTGGCTGGATCACGCAAGTATCGGAACGTCGCGCCGAAGGCGCGCGCAAGCGCGATGACGGCGTCCTTGTGCCCGGCGGCCCAGGAACGGCGCACGGCGATCACATTGAATTGCAGTTCGGGGACGACTTCGAGGGAGTCGCCGAGTTTGCGAAAGCCCTTTTGCACGAAGACAATGTCGTCGGGCTGACCGAGCGGAACGGCGTCGCATTCACCCTTCACCAGACAGGCGGCGCGCTGATTGCTGCCGATGATCTGCTTGGTGCGATAATCGCCGTCCTTCAGGCCGGCTTTGGCAAGCAGCAGCCGCGTCGACAACGTAATCGTGTCGGGCGGCGCCGATATGGCGATCAGCTTGCCTTTAAGATCGGCGATCGTCTTGATCTCGGGCTTGGCGATAAGGCTGTAGATCGTATTGGCGACGCCGCCGATCACCGCCACCGCATCGGAGCCTTTGAGCGCCGCCTCGATCATGTACGGCGACGCCGTGCCGGTTACATCGACATCGCCCTTGTCCAGAGCGGCCACCATGTTGGTCGTGCCCATGAGTGGCACCATCGTGACAGCAATCCCCTCGTGGGCCAGAAAGCCTTTGCGCTCGCACCACAACATAGGGGACCTGCCCGATGTTGCGCGCCGAATTGGCGTTGAAGCCCATGCGCAATTTTATCGTTTCCTCCGCGCCGACAGGCGATGCAGCAATGACGAAGACCAAAGCGGTGAGAAGCGCCGTCTTCCACCGCAGTGCCACGTGGCGTTCGGCCGCCGTTCGATCGATCAGCAATTCAACCTCCCCGTCTTTGTCATTGTTTTCTGCGGCAACCCAACAGGCGCGCTGCCACGCAGTCATATTATGCTGCAGCCACAGAGCTTTCGCCAATCAATCCGAACTCCGACGGGTTACGGGTTGCGAACCTGACCGATACTCGCGGGATCGATGCGCGACGCTTCCCAGCACTGCGTTTTTCGTGTCTCTTGGCGATCGTGAAACGATCGATCGCGTGCGATGTGACCGCGATCCGCGGCACCGGCTCGGCCGAGCCTCGCGAAGAAAATTGGGAGGACACATGGCTCGCATTGAGGACGTCAAAAGGGAAAATCTCACGGCGCGCCAGCAGCAGCTCTACGACGACCTTATGCGCACCCGCCCGCCCGACCGCCGCACGCTCACGGGTCCGTTTTCAGTATGGATTCACACACCCGACATCGCCGTTCACGCCGACCGCCTGGTCAACTGCTTTCGCGTCAACCCAAAGCTGGACAAACGACTGATCGAATTGATCATCCTCATCATGTGCCGCGAGGCGACGGCGAAATATGCCTGGTCCGTGCACGTGCCGCTTGGGCTCAAAGAGGGCCTGTCGCAGGAGACGATCGACGCCATCGCCGCGCGTCAGCGCCCGCAGTTCACCCGCGATGACGAGCAGTTGATCTACGATCTCGTGACCGAGTTGGTCGCGACGAAGACCCTGGGCACCGCAACCTTCGAGCGCGCCAAGGCTGCCTTCGGAATCGACGGCCTGATTGAGGCGGTGAGCTGCGTCGGCTGCTATGGCATGATCGGGTACGTGCTGAACGTGTTCGATATTCCGCCCCAGCCTGGTCATCCGCTGACGTAAGGCGCGTCAGTCGACCATGCCGACGACGTAGAGAATAACGCCGACGACCAGCAGCACGTATTGCGGCATCATCACGACCTTGAGCCGCGCGGTGCGGCGGCCAAACAGCGAAAAACGGGCCTCAACGTCGAAATTCGATTGTCCCGGCCGTCGCAACTCCTGCACCAGCGGGATCAACATCAGCGTCCCGACGCCGAACACAACCGAAAGCGTCAGGCAGGTCATCGAGGTCAGGCGCAGGCCCTCATTTGCGAAGTCGACGCCTGATGATACCCAGGCCAGCAACGCAATCGTCGCCAGCAGCGCATAGCTGCTCGCGGTACTGACGAATTCCAGCGCTTTGGTCTGCGTGTCGCCTGGTGGTCCGTTCATGCTGCGATTCCCGGATGAAAGAGCTTAGCCAAATGGACTGTGACGTCCCGGCATCCCAATACTGCAATTCGCAAAAACCCGCCGCATCATTCGATGCAAACTTCAGAATCCAATGGAGATTAGCAAAATTTGCCGTTCTCGTGGTGCCCTTGGATTTGCGATTGTGCGGAGGCGGTTCTTGGCCAGAGGCAACCGCCGGGCCTTCAAATCCACCGCACGAGCCAAAAACGCGCTAAACTTGCAGCATAGGAGGGACATATGATCACTGATCGCCGACGGCTGTTCACGCTTCTCGTCGCGGGTGTCGCTACGCCAGCGCTGGCCCAAGTCTCCAGGAACGGTTCCGCCATGAGCCCTGTCACCGCCTATGCCTTCTCCTTCGCCGGCCTGGAGGGCGACGCCATCAGGCTTGCGGACTACGCCGGCAAACCGATCATCGTCGTCAACACGGCATCGCTTTGCGGTTACACGCCGCAATATGCCGGGCTGGAGGAGCTCTTCACGCGATTCCACGAACGCGGACTGATGATGATCGGCGTGCCGTCGAATGATTTCGGCGGACAGGAACCGGGCGGCGCCGCAGAGATTTCGCAAACGGCGAATAAGGAATACGGCGTCACTTTCCCTCTTGCAGCAAAAGCTGAGGTCAAGGGACCGAACGCTCACCCGTTCTACAAGTGGGCCGCGACCGAGCGTCCGCTGGATACTCCGCAGTGGAATTTCCACAAATATCTCGTCGGCCGCGACGGTCACATCGCGGCCGTCTTTCCGTCAGCAATCGAGCCGATGGACGCCCACGTCGTCGACGCGGTTGCGAGGGAGCTTGGACGCTCGGATTGAGCCTGGACGAACAGCTTTCCTTGCGGTCGGCCAGTTTCATCTCGTCTCGTCTCAAAGCGCGTTGGCGCTGGCCTTCTTGAGGACGGCGCGACCCTGCGCCGTCAACACGACGGCACGATCAGCGTCGTTATCAATACGCACGAGGCGATCGATGATCGCGTCCTCCCAGACCGTTAGCCGCGGGCACGTGCTGTGCCACGCTTCCATGGTCTGCGAATAGGTGCGCGGACGATCCGCGACCCAGGCGAGGAACTGGATCATGATCAAGCTTGCTGGTTCCGACATGGCGCGCTCCGTCGCGATCCCACGAATGGCCATCATAGCGCAGGACGCGTTTGGAAGCAGCCTCCGGGCCCCCCGCTTTACCAGAATCGCGCTGCGATGGCGGGACAAGCTTTCTCCTGGGTTTCCGGCTCGCCCGGACGCTGCCACGTCCCGGCATGACTTGCGCGGACCGCCATGATAACAATCGGGTCAATCAATACGATTTGAGCATGGGATTGGCATGTCGCTCCTGATCAACGCCCTGATCACTTTTCTGGTCGTCATTCTCGTTCTCTATCTCGTCAACATGCTGCCGGTCGACGGGCGCACCAAACAGATCGTGCGCATCATCGTCATCATCATCGGCGTGCTCTCGCTGTTGCGTCCGCTCGCGGGCTTTTATTAGGAGCGATGTGTCCGCGTTGCGCCGCATCGAGGGCTACGCCATCGTCTCGGCGGACGGCATGATCGCCGACGCGAAAGGCGAGATGCCGGAACTCGATTCGCAACGACGCCGACCAGCGATTTCTACAATCCGGTCTGGACCACGCCGCGATCGTCGTGCACGGCCGGCATTCGCACGAAGGCGGACCGCGCGCCGCGGTTCGCAAGCGTCTCATCGTAACAAGCCGCAGTGCGGCCATCGCACCAGACTCGACGAATTCCAACGCGCGATTATGGAATCCGGCTGGAGCCACGCTCGAGCAGGCCGCCGAGGCGCTCGGTGCGCCAGACGGCACAATCGCAATCATCGGCGGCACAGGGGTGTTCAGCCTGTTCCTGCCGCTCTATGACGCCTTTCATCTCTCGTGTGCCGAAAAGGTCAGGATTCCAGGCGGAATGCCGGTCTTCGCCGGCGTCGGACCGAATACGACGCCGGCTGATATCCTTACCGCCCACGGCCTCAAGCCCGGTCCGCGGCGCGACCTCGACGCCGCGGCTGGGGTTTCAGTGGTGACGTGGCAGCGTACGCTTACTTCGGAATCTGGATCAGTTCCTTGAGCTGCTCCGCCGTCAGCGGGGCCGCGATGAATTTCTGCGTCACGGCATCGGCCATGATGTCGTTGATGCCCATGACCTGATCGGTCTGCAGCGCTTCCTTCGGAACAAGCTTGAGCACCCGCTGCACGATATTGTCCGGCAGTTTGGAATACTCGCCGTACACTTTGAGTGCTTCAGGGCTGGAATACATCCAGTCGACCGTTTCCTTATAGGCTTGCATGAAGCGCACGATCGCATCGTGCTTGTTCTGCAGGGTACTGGCGCCGGTCACATTCACACGGACCGCCCGCGTGCGTAGCGCCGTGACATCGTTGCCGGTGGCAATGATGCGGGCCTTCCCCGCTTCGACGAGATCGAGGCCAAATGGAGCGGCGCCGAAGCCGACATCGACCTGCCCGGTCATGGTCTGCGTAATCGTCGCCGCGATATTGCCGGTCGAAACCGGCTTGGCCGTCAAATGGTATTGCGCGATGAGCGCAAGCAGCGAGGCGTGACTGGAGGAACCGGTCAGCGAATACGCTACCGTCTTTCCGTTCATATCCTCAATCTTGTGAATCGGAGATGCCGCGGGGACGTACCAATACAGATCAGGCGCTCCGGTCATCTCGCTCGAGATAATGCGGATCGGCGCTCCCTTGGCGAAAGTGCCGATCGCCGCCGAGACGCCCGAAGCCACTGCGACGTCGATGCTGCCGCCGATAACCGCCTGGATCGATTCGGGCCCTGCTGACGTATAGAGAATATCGAGATCGAGGCCGTGTTTCTTGAAAATACCGCCGCGCTGACCAAGTTCAGCAATACCGGCATCCCAGGCTCCGCGCTGCGGAATCGCGACCTTCAGCGTATCCTCGGCCGCGGCATTGCGGATTGTGGCCGCTAGCGCAATGATCGACAGGACTAAAAGAACGGGTCTTCGCATGCTCTCCCCCCAAGCCATGACGGCTTATGCATTGCTGTTGACGTTCGAGGCATGAATTTACGCCCACCTCGCAGCAGTTCAAGTTCGACGATATCGCGCGTCGTTGCACTCGACTATGAAATTGCGCAAGAGCAAGCGTCAGCGCTCGGCCGGATGGGACGGGCGCTGGAAGCCTCGCTTGCGGCGCTGTCCGAGTATGAGCGCACGCAGACGGAGGGCGGCGCGACAATCGCTGCGACGCGCGCCAGGCTGATACAGGACGCGAGCGAAGCCCTGTGGCGGTTTATCGTCCAGCGCGAGGCCTGCGGCCTGCGCGACCCGAGGCCGGTGATCCGCGAGTATCGCGTCCCCGCCGAGGTGTTCAACCGCATGGGAGCGTTCGGCGCACGATGACCGTGCGCCACAGAACGCTCTCATGAGTGCGCTTGCTTATGGTGCTTGTAATGCACCCTTTTGGGCGGGGGCGCATAATAAACAGGCGGCGCCTGCAAATTAGCGCCGCAGGTCCCGCCGATGCCGGACAGTGTCGCCAAGCATTGTTGATACGAAAAATACGAGCAGTCAGTCAGTCCAGTCGCTTCATAAGCGCACCACGTTCCAGTTGACGGCGTGAAGAAGCCGGCATGGCTGGGCGGGACATCGCTGACGAGCCACACGGCGGCCATCGCGACCACCAGCCAGACGCTTCTGGCGGCAGCGCATTGGCAAAATTCCACGCACATTCCCACGTCAGCCATCCTTGTCGTCGAAAAATCCACCTCGCACTATAGCGGATATCGATTGTCGCGACAGGAGGGGCGCGATTTAGGGTTTCGTTAACCCGCTGCGTTACCGAGGCGCGGCCGCGCGCAAGGCTTTGTTCACCGTTCCCACGGCATTCTCGGTGATAATTCAGTGGGTGCAGCGCGCGGGACCATTATGAGTACCCTTCCCCTCCTTGAGGAACTCGAAAGCGCGCTCGCCTCTGGCACCAGTACGCGCCGGATTGAGATACTTACGCGCATCACCGATCTCTTCATCAGCGGCGCGCACCCACTATTCCGAGGATCAGATCAGCGTATTCGACGACGTCATGGCGCGCCTCGTCCAGACGATCGAAGAAAGGGCGCGTGCCAAGCTGGCGCACCGTTTGGCGCCGATCGCCAATGCGCCTTCGAACGTGATCTACTTGCTCGCCTTCGATGACAGCATTGACGTCGCAAGTCCGGTGCTCGCGCAATCGGAACGGCTCAATGAGGGCCATCTGCTGGCCAACGCGAGGACCAAGAGCCAGCGCCATCTGTTCGCTATTTCGCAGCGCAAATCGCTGAGCGAAGCCTTAACCGACGTGCTGGTCGAACGCGGCGACCGCGATGTCGTCCATTCCGTGGCGGCAAACTCGGGCGCGCGTTTCTCAGATGCGGGCTTTCGCATGCTGGTCAGCCGCTCGACAGGCGACGATGCGCTCGCAACCGAGGTGGGCCTCAGGCGCGACATTCCCCGGCCACTCTTCCTGTCGCTTCTCGAGAAGGCATCGAGCACCGTCCGCGAGCGCCTGACAGCCGAGAATCCGGAGGCGGGCACCGCCATTCAAGGGGCTGTGGCCGAAGTCGTCGACGGTATCCGCGATAACGCCCGCAAGGCCTCGCCGGACTTCGCCGCTGCTCAGGAAGCCGTTGAGCGGCAAAACCGCATTCGCCGGATTGGCGAATCGGAAATCTACCAATACGCGCGCGAGCGCAAATTCGAAGAGACAGCCATCGCGCTGTCGCTCATGTGTGACACGCCGATCGACGTCGTCGAGCGCGCTCTGCTCGACCCCGGCGCCGAGATCGTGCTGATCCTCGCCAAGGTTGCGGGTCTGTCGTCGACCACGACCAAGGCCATCCTGCTGCTTCGCGCCGCCGATCGCGGCATGTCAGCAAAGGACCTCGAACAGGCACTGTCGAGTTTCAACCGCTTGCAACCTGAAACGGCGCGGCGGGTGCTGGGCTTCTTCCGGACTCGCGTCAAAAAGCCTATCGACTCGACGGTCCCGCAGGCCGTCGCGGTCAACGGCTAGTGGAGCGGATTCGACAGTTCGCCACCACCCTGCCGCGAGCATCCTCGGTTGCGAACTTCAAATCCAAAAGATCCTCTAGAACTTATTGGTGCTAGTGTGTCCTTTGATTCTAAATCCGCATGACGAGTCGCGGCAGAACCCGATGCGGACTTCTGAACCGCCACACTAGGACGTTCGGGTCTCAGTACGAGCAGTAGCCCGGCCGCACCTGCAGCCACGAGCCGTTCGGATAGCGGTAATAACAACCGCCGTGCCACCAGTAATAGCCGCCGTTCCGCCGCTGCGCTTCCGCGGCGATAACAGCGCCCGTCGTCGCACCGATCGCAGCACCTGCAATCG
Organism: uncultured Alphaproteobacteria bacterium; assembly: GCA_963759705.1. Lineage (GTDB taxonomy): Bacteria > Pseudomonadota > Alphaproteobacteria > Rhizobiales > Xanthobacteraceae > BOG-931. The sequence goes on along the minus strand of CAVXAK010000012.1, from coordinate 158,511 downwards.
CGCCGCCGGCGCCGCGGCCCACCGCGCCGCCAATGATGCCGCCAAGCGCTCCGCCGACGATCGCGCCCGCCAGTGGGTCTTGCGCCGCCGCCTGCTGCGCCGGCATGGCTGCCGCAAGCGCCAAAAGCATCCCGGCTCCCAACGTGCGCATCATCATGTCCGTTCTCCTTCCTCTGCCGCACCTGCTCCCGAGCAGGTGGCCCTCATAGACATTATAGATGATTCACGGGCGAAAGTGTGACCCCTTCGTGCTGCGGCGCACGACGTGACGACGCATTTCACCCGGCAAGGCGCGGCATCAATCGGAGCGCCGTTCCGCGGTCGATCGAGGCCCGATCAGCGTCACTGAAACCGTGGTCCGCCAAGCCCTCCGCCGCCTCAACGGCTTCCCGGTACGGATAATCCGAGCCGAACATGAGTTGCGAGACGGGAACAAGCTTGAGCAGCGCCGCGAACTGGCCCGGCAGATTGCCTTGCGCGATCTCATAGTAATACTTCTGCACGATGGGCACCGGTCCGTCGGGCATGCCGGGGACCTTTTTGACCATCTGTTCGCGAATGAGCCGGCCGATCAGGAACGGCAGCGTACCGCCGCTATGAGACCAGATGAAGCGGATGTCGGGACAGCGAAAGGCTGTACCGCCGCTGAAAAGGAGGCTCGCGATGGTGCGCGTGGTGTCGGTCGCAAACTCGATCGCGCCGGGCGAGACGCCTTTGACCAGATGGGTACAGCAACTCGGCACGACGGGGTGGGTGTAGACCACAGCCTTGCGCCGATTGAGTTCCTCGAACACCGGGACGAATGTCGGATCGCCGAGATACTTGCCGTCATAGCTCGAGAACAGGCCGATCCCATCCGCCTTGAGCACGTCCAAGGCATATTCGATCTCCTTCAGACTGCCCTCGGTATCGGGCAGCGGGATCGCGGCGAACAGGCCGAAGCGGCCCGGATAATCCTTCCTGAGCTGCGCGCCGTAATCGTTGCACTCGCGCGCGAGCTTACGTCCCTGCTCGACGTCGCCGAACCAGACGCCGGGCGGCACGAGCGAGAGCACGGCCGTCGTGACGCCACCCTTGTCCATGTCGGCGAGCGACAATTGCGGCGTCCATTTGGGCGGCGCGCCATTGGTGCGACTCTTCGACATGACCTCGGCAAGAACCGGCGGGACGTAATGATGGTGGACGTCGATGCGAACCTTCGCCGCAGGCGACTGCGCGAACGCAGGCACCCCTGAAGCGCCGAGCCCGAGAGCGGCGATGCCGCCGGCGATGAAATTGCGCCGCGCCGGATTTATCGACGCCGGTGCTGCTTGGCAGCAGGTACAGGCGCGGAAAAGGCCGTGACGCAACGATTTCCGGAGTCCGGCGTTGTTTGGTTCGAGTCCTCGATCCACGAGCATGGCGTTCATCCCTCTCCCGGTCTGCCTTTTCGGCACGTCGTTTGTGACCAGCTTAGCGGCGATCGTGCATTCGGCAAGTCGCCGAGAACCGTCACGACATCCCGCGCGGCATCGCGCGAGTCTCCGCGGTGCTGCGAATGAAAGGCGGCGCGACTCTTTACGGAATTTTTTACAGAATCTGCTTGACTCGCGGTCGATTGCATTTATGTGGGGACTTTGCCGCTGTTGATCGGTCCGCGTGGACACGATCGGGCGGCTTTCGCTTTCCGTGGCGCCGGCTCGCCGGCATCTCGGGTTCTGATCTCTGGTTGTTGGAGGACGACATGGCGCAGAACGCCCTCTTGCGATCGGTGAAGGGCTTGGGGATCCCAGGTACCGCCCGAAAGGAAGACAGGAAGACTAAGCTGAAAGTGGCAACGCCGGTGCCGGCGGACAATTGCCAAGACGACGCCGCTAAGGACCACTTCGCGGTCCGCAACGGCGTTCGTTGTGCCGGTGTGCATCTGATCGTCGATCTGCACGGTGCAGAGCGGCTCGACGACATCGAACACATCGAAACGACGCTGCGGCGCTGCGTTGAAGCAGCACGCGCAACGCTATTGCATATCCACCTGCATCACTTCCAGCCGAGCGGCGTGTCCGGCGTGGCGGTGCTGGCGGAGAGCCACATCTCGATCCATACGTGGCCGGAAGTCGGTTATGCCGCACTCGACGTGTTCATGTGCGGGTCGGCCGATCCCGACAAGTGCATTCCGGTATTGCGCGAAGCGTTTTCCGCAAAGCGCGTCGGTGTGAACGAGTTGCTGCGCGGCCAGCACGCCTGACCGTCCACCGATGACGATGCTTGAGCGGCCGGGCCGAGTCCCGGCCGTTTCTCTATGAGCCCCTCATCTCTACGAGCCCCAGGTCTATGAGCCCCAGGAGAGCGGTCATGGCGGAAAAGCGCTGGATTCCCGAGACGCTGTTCGACGACCTCGGCTTTCGCATGAGCTTTCAGGTCGACAAGGTGCTCTACGAAACCCAGACGGAGCATCAGCACCTCGTGCTGTTCGAGCACCCGTTCTTCGGCAAGATGCTGATGCTCGACGGTGCGACCCAGATCACCAAACGCGACGAATTCATCTACCAAGAAATGATGTCGCATGTGCCGATCTTCGCGCACGGTCACACCCGCGAGGTCCTGATCATCGGCGGCGGCGATTGCGGCATTGCCGAAGAGGTACTCAAGCACAAAACGGTCAAGCGGCTGACCCAAGTCGAGATCGACCCGGCGGTGGTCGAGTTTTCCAAGGAGCATTTTCCGGAATTCACCAAGCCGGTGTTCGCCGACAAACGCTTCGAAAGCGTCATCGACGACGGCATGAAATACGTCGCCCGAACCGACCGGCGCTTCGACGTCATCATTGTCGATTCCACCGACCCGCAGGGGCCGGGCAAAGTGCTCTTCAGCGAGAAATTCTACGCAGCTTGCAAGCGCTGCATGAACAAAGGCGCCGTGATGGTGACACAGAACGGTGTCCCGATCTTCCAGCCGAAAGAGCTGATCTCCAGCGTCGCGAAGTTCCGCAAGCTGTTCGCCGACGGTTCCTGCTACGTCGCCGCCATCCCGACCTACATCGGCGGCCACATGGCCATGGGTTGGGCGACAGACGACAAGAAGCTGCGCCAGCTGCCGGTCAAAACCATTGCCGATCGCTACCGCAAGGCCGGCAGTTTCTCGACCAAGTATTGGACGCCCGAGGTCCAAGTCGCCGCCTTCGCGTTGCCGCGTTTCATCGCCGAGGTGGTGGCAAAGGCCGGCAAGCGCGGCCGTGGAAAAAAATAGGTCGATCGTTTCGATTGGAAAGCTCGAGACGCGCTGCCGTTTCCTGCGCATCTGCGCTAATTTCATTCGGACCGTTGGTGTCCGACGCGCAAATACCGGAGGAGACAATGCGCCGTTCCGTCCAATATCGTGGCGCGTTCCTGCTGATCGCCGTACTGGGCGCATCCGCGACGCTTGGCTCTGCCGTGCAGGCCGGCAGCGACCTCGACCGCGCCTATCGCATCATCGCATCCAAAAAGATGGTCGATCTCACCCATTCTTTTGGGCCGGAGACGCCGGTATGGGCCGGCTTCGGCCAAGCGAAATTTTCACCGGCCGCCGATCCCAAGACCCATGAGGCCTACACCATTCCCAAAGACGGCTTTCGCACCACCTATTACCAAATGGTCGGGCAATACGGCACGCATGTCGATCCGCCGGCGCATTTCGCCGAGAACGGCATCACCATGGACCAGATACCGCTCAAAGAAATGATTTTGCCGCTGGTGGTGCTCGACGATACGCCTTACCTCGGCAAGGATCCCGACCATGCATTTTCAGTCGCCGACCTGAAAGCCTGGGAGCGCCGGCATGGCCGCGTGCCGAAGGGCGCCTTCGCGGCGCTGCGCACCGATATGTACAAAGACTGGAACTCGAATCCGGAACGGTTCAAGCGCAGCCCGTTTCCTGCCTGGGCCTTCGAAACGATCAAATTTCTTTACGAGCAGCGCGATGTGACGGCGACCGGCCACGAGTTGATGGATACCGATACGACCGACAAGATGGATTCCGAAACCTACATCCTGCAGCACGGCCACTATCAGATCGAGGTCATGGCCAATCTCGACAAAGTGCCGGCGACCGGCGCGATCATCGTGGTGACATGGCCGAAAGTCGAAAAGGGCCTCGGCTTCCCGGCGCGGGCGTTCGCGATCCTGCCATGAAAGCCCGTCGGAATGACGCCGATGACGTGAAGAGAAACGATCAATGTCGATTCATTCGAGCCGTCGCACTTTGATTTTAGGTTTTTGCCTCTTGGCCTGCGGCCTCGGCGGCCCGTTGCTCGCGGCAACGCCCGACGTATCGATCAAAAACAAGTTCGTCGAGATTTCCGTCGAGATCGGTAACGCGTTCAAGGCCTATCCAGGCCTGTTCGACAATTGCCTCACGGAGGGCAAGTCGTGGGCGCAGAAGGCGAACAACGACGCCGCGAAGGAGCAGCGCAGCGATCCCACTCTATTTCGCGACCGCTCCAAATGGAGCTACGATCGCTCCTATACGCTGCGATCCGTGGTCGCGCGTTACGTCAGCATCGTGCGCGCCGATGACACTTACGAGGGCGGCGCGCATCCGAACCACGTCGTCGACACCATCTTGTGGGATAGCGACGCGCAAAAGCGCGTCAGCGTTCGCCCGTTCTTCACGGAAACGGCCGACAACGGGCCGACCATAACGGCGTTGGCTCGGCTCGCCCGGCTCGCGGTCGCAGCGGAAAAAATTTCGCGGGACATTCCCGCCGGAAGCGACGACAAGGTCAGGCCAAATATGACGCCGGAGAAGTATCTGCGGCAGGATACGTTCATCGCCGACGGCATCAAGCCCAGCCTGCTGCAGCTTGGTCCGCTGACGCTCGCACCCTCAACCGAGCGCGGCAAGAGTTCGGGACTGACGTTTCATTACTCGCCTTACGCCTTGGGTCCCTACGCCGAAGGCCCCTACACGGTTTTCGTACCGTGGGCGGCGTTCCAGCAATTTCTTTCTGAAGCGGGCAAAGCCATCTTTGCTGGAACACGCCCAAAAGGCGATGACAAGTTGTGACAATCCCCTCCGCTCCGTAAGGGAAGGGATTTGTCCGGCTGGCTTAACAGGCCGCATGCCTTTGCGAACGGACCCACGCGCCGATCTCGCGATCAGCCTCGGCCTTGGCGAAGCCGTAGCGCTCCTGGAGTCGAGCGGCCAGTTCATCGCGCCTGCCATTGATGCGGGTAATGTCCTCGTCGGTGAGCTTGACCCAGTTGAGCCGGAGCTTGCCTTTGAATTGCATCCAGTTTCCCTGAATCTGGTCCCAGTTCATTGTCGTCTCCCGTGCCAGTTGGACGCGCAGCGTTTTGTCGTCCCGCTCTTGGTGAGGCGCCCAATGTCAGCCGGGCGATGCGGCCTCAATTCGGCGATAACAGGGTCTTTCGGAGACGAATGGTGGCACAGGTCTGGCCGATTTGGGCTGTCAATTTAGATTGCCAACGCATCAGACTTATCCGACTTTATTTGCCGCAACGTAGTTGCACATTGTTGAATGGCGAAAGCAAAACCTGCGTTGCCGCCTTAGGGCGTCGTGAGGTGTTCTTCTGCAAGGCCCCACCGGCGCAAAGGCTTGACGGTTTGACGGCGCTCTCCGATGACACAGCATGGCTTCGCCGCTTCCAGCCCCTGACATTGATCAACTCGCGGAGGGCGTCATTGCCGGCGACCGCACGGTGCTGTCGCGGGCCATTACGTTGATCGAAAGCAAGCGCACCGATCATCGGCATGCCGCCGCCGCGCTGACCCAAAAACTCTTGTCAGCAACCGGCAAGGCCGCGCGTGTTGGCATCACCGGGGCGCCCGGTGTCGGCAAATCGACGACCATCGATGCGCTCGGCACCATGCTGACGCGGCAAGGCCACAAGGTCGCAGTGCTGGCCGTCGATCCCTCGTCGCGACGCACCGGCGGATCGATCCTCGCCGACAAAACCCGCATGGCGCAGCTCGCCAACGACACCAATGCCTTTATCCGCCCATCGCCGGCGGCGGGCACTCTCGGCGGCGTCGCGGCAAAGACCCGAGAGACAATGCTGCTGTGCGAGGCCGCGGGCTACGACGTGATCCTGGTCGAAACCGTCGGCGTTGGCCAATCGGAGATCGCGGTCGCCGACATGACCGATTTCTTCCTGGTGCTGGTCCTGCCCGGCGGCGGCGATGAACTACAGGGACTGAAAAAGGGCGTCGTCGAGCTTGCCGATATGATCGCGATCAACAAGGCCGAGGGCGACAATCTCGCGCGAGCAAAATCGACAGCTGCCGAATATCGCGCGGCGCTTCACATTCTGTCGCCAGGTTCACCGAACTGGTCGCCGCCCGTCGTCACCTATTCGGCACTCACAAACGACGGGGTCGAAGCCCTGTGGGCGCACATTCTCGATCACCGCGAGCGGCTCACCGCGTCGGGCGAGCTTGCCGCACGGCGCGGTCAACAGCAGGTCAAATGGATGTGGGCGATGCTCGAGGAGCGGTTGTTCGCGCCAGTGCGATCGGATCGCGCGCTCAAGGCGGCGCTGCCGCAGATCGAGACCGACGTCGCCGCCGGCCGCCTGGCACCGGCCACCGCTGTCGAACGGATCGCCGAGATGCTTGGACTGTGACCCCATGCGTGTCCTCCTCACCGCGTTCGGCCCCTTTCCCGGCGCGCCGTTCAACCCGACCGTCCCGCTTGTGAAAGCGCTCATCCGCAGACGGCGGCCGGCATTGGCGAGCGTCGACGAAGCTACCGTACGTGTTTCGCGACGACCTACGCTGCAGTCGATCATGACCTCCCGAAGCTCTTGGCGAACCGCATCCGGATATCGTGCTGCTGTTCGGCCTTGCCGGTCGCACGCGGCATCTGCGCGTCGAGACGCGCGCCCGCAATGCGGCCTCACTGCTGTTTCCCGATGCCAGCGGACAGCGGCCGCCACATAACGTCATCGTGCTCGGCGGACCGCCGTCCCTGAAAGGGCGTGCTCCGTTTGTTCACTTTGGTGCGCGGGCCGCGCGCGCGGACTCGACGTAAGACTTCGCGCGATGCCGGACGTTATCTGTGCAACTACGCCTACTGGCGCGCATTGGAGCGGGCGCCCGACGGCCGCCCGCTGGTCCAGTTCGTTCATATTCCGCGTGTGAGGCCGCGTCCGCGGCCGCGTCGGCCCATTGCAGCGCCGCTCTGCCTCGCTCGGCTCAACTGTCGATGCGTCCGAGGCCATCCTCGTCGCACTCATCGCCGCAAGCCAGCATTAACCCTGGCGACGAAAACCGGACGCTGCGCCACCCCGGGACCAACGGCTGGCACACCACTTGAGGCGTATGAGCTCGCTCTCCGCCGCGGAGCCATCCCGATGAAGTTCGATCGCCGCCGCCTGTTCGCCGCCTTCGCTGGCGCCGCCTCGGCCACTGCCGCGAGCCCCGCGCTCGCACGCGGCCCGCGCGGAACCGGTACGGCAGACGAAGCGCAGTTCAGGCCGGCCGGCGATGTCGGACCGCGCGGCGGAGTCGACGCGACAACGCTGGGGCTGCGCCCCAATGCGGCCGAGGATCAGTCGACAGCGTTTCAGCGCGCGATTGAGCACGCCGTCGCCGCTCATGCGGTGCTGCATCTCGCGCCGGGATTCTACCGCGCGGGTTCCCTGCATCTGCCGCCCTACGCGGCGATCGCCGGGACACCTGGCCTGACGCGGATCATCATGGCGGCTGGCCCCTCCATGATGTCGGCCACCGGGAGCGATTACGTCAGCATTAGCGGCCTCGTGCTCGACGGCGCCGGCATTCCGCTGCCGGAGCGCCGCGGGCTCATCCATCTGGCGCAAGGCCGTGCCGTGCGCATCACCGATTGCGAAATCGTCAGCTCAGGCCGCAACGGGATCGCGCTCGAAGCGATCGATGGCGAAGTGACGGGAACCACCATCAGCGCCGCAGCCGACGCCGGCATTTTTTCGATCGACGCCCGCGCATTGCGGATCGACGGCAACACCATCCGAGGCGCCGGCAATGGCGGCATCTTGGTCTGGCGCAGCAAGCCGGGCGACGACGGCACGCTGATCGTCGACAATCGGGTCGAAGACATCATGGATAAGGCCGGCGGTGACGGCCAATGGGGCAACGGCATTAACGTGTTCCGCGCCGACAATGTCATCGTGCGCGGCAACCGCATCCGCAAAACAGCGTTCTCGGCCGTGCGCGGCAACTCCGCATCTAATCTGCAGATCGTCGGCAACACCTGCAGCGGCCTCGGCGAAGTCGCGCTCTATGCGGAATTCAGTTTTGAGGGCGCGGTGATTGCCAACAACATCGTCGACGGCGCGGCGGTTGGCGTGTCGGTTACGAATTCGAATGTGGGGGGCCGCCTCGGCGTCGTGCAGGGCAATCTTATTCGCAACCTTCACAGCAGCAGACCGCAGGATGCGACCTCCAAGCCGGCGCCCGCGATCGGCATCGGCATCGAGGCCGATACGGTCGCGAGCGGCAATGTCATCGAGAATGTCGAGGGCATCGGTATTGCGGCAGGCTATGGACCTTATCTCCGCGACGTTGCCATCAGCGCCAACGTCGTGCGCGGCACCGACATCGGCATCGGCGTTTCGGTCGTGCCCGGAGCCGGCGCGGCGGTGATCGCCGACAATCTCATATCCGAAGCCCGGCGCTTCGCTATCGCCGGCATGGAGTGGGACAAGACCGTCACCGGCGATCTCAGCAAGGACGGCGCTGCCCGCTACGCGCAATTGTCGATCGGCGGCAATCGCGTGCGCTAACTCCGTATCGCGCCTCAGCCCGGCTCTGCTAAAGTCTTCTTCAACGAAAAAATGACCTTTGGGAGGGGGCGATGGCCGCTGTGTCACGCATTGCATCCGCGATTGCCATCGCGCTTGCTCTTCTACTTGCGGCACGTTCCACACCGGCGCGCGCGCAGGCGGCGGACTATCCCAACAGGAAAATCACCTTCGTCGTCGGCTTCGCGCCTGGCGGCGGCATCGACGTGTTCGCTCGCAGCGTGGCGCAGGAGCTGACCGAGCGTTTCGGCTTTCAGATCGTTGTCGAGAACCGCCCCGGCGCGGCGTCGAACATTGCGGCCAAAGTGGTCGCGAGCGCACCGCCTGACGGCTACACCATCTTCGTCACCGGCAACAGCTTCGCGATCAACCAGACGATGTCGAAGGACCTGACCTACTCGGTCGATGAATTGCGGCCGGTGGCGTTTCCGGCGCACGACAGCCACGCGCTCGCCGTCAATGCGGACTTCGCCGCCCGCACGCTCGCGGACTTTATCGCCGCGGCGAAGGACAAGCCGATCAGCGCAGCCGTCGGCGGATCATCCTCCCACATCATCGCCGACTACGTTCTCAAAGTGACGGCGAAGCTGCAGGCGACCTCGGTGCCGTTTCAGAGCGGTCTGCCGGCGATGAATGCCTTGCTCGGCCATCAGGTGGACGTTCTCGCCGGGCCGATCTCGGAAGTCTTCGCGCAGGCAAGCGCGGGCAAAGTACGCGCGCTTGCCGTCAGCGGGCCCAAGCGGGCGCTGGCGCTGCCCGACGTGCCAACCCTGACCGAGTCGGGCTTTCCCGGTCTCGAAATCAGCGGCTGGATCGGCATGCTGGCACCGGCCAAAACGCCGGACGATGTCTGTGCGAAGCTCAACGCGGCCATCAATGCCGTAGTCGACAGTCCGGCTCTCAACGCGCGGCTGCGCGCTCTGGGCTACGAGCCAAGCACCATGCCGCTTGCCGAGACGCAGCCTTATCTCAACGATTCGATCGCCGTGTGGCGCAAGATGATTCTCGCGACGGGCCTCGCCCCGGAGTGATTTCAGATCGCATCCGTCACCCGCACCGAGCCGACCTTGATACCGTTCCAGTTGCGCAGTGTCGGCCGCAAGAACGGTGCAAGTGCCGCGTATTCGCCTTCGCCAAGTGGAAGATAGCGCGCAATCAACGCCGCCATGATCGCTTGCGCGGCGCGAGAGGCGCCATCGTCGCACTTGATTGCAATACCCAGTCCCTGCTCGGGCAGCGCGCCGCAATAGACGCCTTCCGCGCCCGTCTTCACGAACACCTGCGCGCCGAAGAGCTGCATGATGTCGGTGCAGAAGCGCCCGGTGCCGGCGACATACCACGGCTTTTGCACGCAGGCCGCGCGCAGGCGTGCGGCGGCGCTGGCGCGCTCGCGGGAAAGGCCGTGGCCGGTGCCGAATTTGGCGAACCCTTGCGCGAGATTTTTCAACGGGATCGCCCAGGTGGGAACGGAGCAACCGTCAACGGCGCAGCGATTGGGCGTGAGCTCAGCGCCGGTGAAGTCTTCCAGAACGGCGCGCACCTCGCACTGCACCGGATGTTCGGGTTGCCAGTAGCCGACGTGATCAATGCCCTCGGCGCACGCGAGACACAAAAAGCCGGCATGTTTGCCGGAACAGTTGTTGTGCAGCGCCGACGGCGCGCCGGTGGTCCGCGCCAAGGCAAATGCCGCAGACTGCGAGACTGGCCAATGCGCGCCGCACGCAAGCGCTGATGCGTCGAGGCCTGCCTTCGCCAGCATGCGCTCGACGCCTGCCACGTGCGCCGGCTCGCCGCTGTGCGACGCGCAGGCGAGCGCAAGCTCCTCGTCGCTGAAGCCGTAGCGGTCGGCTGCGCCCGATTCGACGAGCCGGATCGCCTGCAACGCCTTGACCACCGAGCGCGGAAACACTGGCTGCGCCACATCGCCGAGCGCAAGAACGACCGCGCCCTCGGCATCGGAGACTGCGACAGCGCCACGATGGCGGCTCTCCACCAGCGCACCGCGCGTGACTTCGACCAGAATGGGATTACCCATCTTTCATTCGCCGCCGATATTGCCGCACTCTCATACCGCAACCATGTAGCATCGTGGGGAAAACCATCCTTGGCGTCAAAGTGGGACTGGTCGAGGGCATCGAGGTCAACATGCTCGGCCTCGTCGCCGGGCTCGATCTGCGCCAGCCTGCTGTGAAACTTCCGGGCTTCGGACCGATCAGCTTTGCGAGCGAGACCGCCGTCGCAGCAATGCAATGAATTTCCGTTAGCCTGATTCATGAAAGGTCCGCGGCTAACTTGACCGCGCTGCAAGAGTCTCGTCATTCTTGGCTATGCGTCGGCTCTCCATCGTCCTCCCGGTGCTCGACGAGTTGGCGATCATCGTTCCGGCGCTGACGGCGCTCGCGCCGTTGCGCGCCCGCGGTGCCGAGATCATCGTCGCCGATGGCGGCAGCCGGGACGGCACGGCGCAGTTGGCTCTACCGCTTGCCGATCACGTCGTCGCTGCACCGCGCGGACGAGGCGCGGCGCTGAATGCCGGGGCTGCGATCGGCACCGGCGATATGCTGCTCTTTCTGCATGCCGATACATTTCTGCCAGACGACGCCGACCGATTGGTTGAGGATGCGCTTTCGCGCCGGGCCTGGGGCCGTTTCGACCTACGGATTGGCGGACGGCATCCGCTCCTTGCCGTCGTCGGCCCCATGATCAATCTGCGCTCGCGGATCACCAGTATCGCCACCGGCGATCAGGCCATTTTCGTCACACGTGAAGCTTTCGACACGGTCAACGGCTTCCCCGATCTCCCGCTGATGGAAGACATCGCGATTTCGCAAAAGCTCAAGCGGCTGTGCCGGCCATTCTGCATCGGCACGCCCGCTGTCACATCGGGCCGGCGCTGGGAGCAGCACGGCGTGGTGCGCACGATCCTGCTGATGTGGCAGCTCCGCGTTGCCTACTATCTCGGCGTCGCGCCGCAGCACCTCGCGAGGCGCTACCGCCAGGTATCCGGACCTGCACCGGATCCGGTTCAGCAATCCCTACCGCAACCTTTTCCGCCGTCAGCCGCGCAAAGCCGCGCCTGGCCATAACGCCGGCGCAGAGCGCTGGTATTGCGGCGGCCGGGCCACGTCGGCGGCAAGCGCCTGCGCGGCGTGCCAGCCCCAATGCGGATTGTCGAGGAAGGCACGCGCCAGCGCCACCATGTCGGCCTTGCCTTCGGCGATGATGCCTTCAGCCTGCTTGGCGTTCGTGATCATGCCGACGGTGCGTATCGCCATGCCGGTCTCGCGGCGCAGCCGCTCGGCGATCGGCACGTTGTAACCCGGACCGGTTGGCGTGCGAATCTCCGCCGTCGCCCCGCCGGATGAGACATCGATGTAATCGAGGCCAGCGTCCTTGAGCGCCTTGGCGAGGGTCACGGCATCGTCCGGCGTGAGGCCGCCGTCGGCCCAATCGCTGCCGGTGATGCGGGCGCCGAAGGGAACGCCTCGGGGTACGACGGCGCGCACGGCGCGCACCACGTCGAGCGGGAAACGCATGCGGCCGGCGAGCGATCCGCCCCACTCATCGTTGCGCTTGTTGGCGAGCGGCGAAACGAAACTGTGCAGCAGATAGCCGTGTGCGAAATGCAACTCGACCGCATCGAAGCCGATGCGCACGGCGCGCTTTGCTGCATCGACAAACGCGGTGCGTACCCGCGCCATGTCCGCTTCGGTTGCCGCTCGCGGCGTATGCCAGCCGGGCCCGAAAGGCAGCGCCGAAGGCCCAATGGTGGGCCAAGGATCTTCCGCCTCCGGCAGCGCCTTGCCACCTTGCCACGGCCGCTGCGCCGACGCCTTGCGGCCGGCATGGGCGAGCTGGACCGCGAGCTTCGCCGTGCCGATACGATGGCAATGGGCGACGACGCGTTCCAGCGCCGCTTCACAGGCGTCGGAGTAAAGCCCCAGGCAGCCGTGCGTGATCCGGCCGTGGCGCTCCACGTGGGTCGCTTCGATGACGAGGAACGACGCGCCGGAATTCGCCAGCATGCCGAGATGGGTCATGTGCCAATCGTCGGCGACGCCGTCATTGGCGCTGTACTGGCACATCGGTGAAACGGCGATGCGGTTGGCGAGTTCGAGATCGGCAAGCTTTATCGGCGAGAACAGGGCGCTCATGGCTTGATCACACGCTGAAAGGTGGAGGAGAACACGGAGGAGCGGCAGCGATGCCCCAGCGCTCGCCAGCGAGTTCAAGCCCGCGCGGTCAACCGAATACCGATAAGAGAGGAAGGTCTTGATTGTTCGGCGGCGCGTCCTCAGACGGCAGGGCCTCGACGATCTTCAGCCACTTGGTGCGCAATACGACAACCTTGCGCACTTCTTCGTGCAGCTCGTCTTCCGTATCGTAATAGTGCCTCCAGCGTCCGCTATCGCAAAGATCGATAAAAAACTGTTTGCGACGCTCTACAAGCGCAAGCCATTTGCGAGAGACGCTGTCGTACGGTCCAGCCTGCCGTGCCGACATGATGCAGCCGAGAATCGTCGTGGTATCAACGTTGCTTCATATTCACGCGCATGTCTGAGTCGGCAAACAAAAATGTACGCCGTTTGGCGAAGACCCGATTTTATCAGTATTTGCTGTGGATAACTGCGCGCTAAAAGCAATCAAATCAGAGCCAGACGCGCCACCTGTTTGTGAGTTTGCCCACGATGCAGCGCAGCATACAAACAACAAAAAATGGCACCCTTACCGTTCGCTGAAAGTGCGCGAACCGTGCTACCGCACCAAAACCCTGATCGCGGCGCGGACGCTGTAGCGCGCGCTCTCCGAAACGGGCGTGGCGGTGGCGGTCGTCACCGGCCCCACCGAGGGCTTCGGCGAGCCGGCCGAGGAACCGGTCGATGGCGCCGGCTTCGCCGGCAACGTGACCGAACCGCAAGCGCTCATTGCCCCCGGGGCCGCCTCGACCGCGATCGAGCGCTTGCATGAACTGACCACGGCCATCGAGCGGGTCAGATTGCTCGTATAGTCGGAAACCGTGGTGAAGGCCTCGCGCGCGAAATCGTGCCTGATCCCGTCAGCTTCGCCGCTGTCGTTGCAGACCGCGATCACGGTCTCAATGCCCCGATCCTTCAGGCGATATTGGAACGGCGCATTGGCGTATGGCAGCGTAACCGGCACGCCAGCTCTGATCCTGCTGTTCGGCTGAAATTTGTTCGGCAGCAGCACCGTGCCCACGCCTCTTTCGTCGACGTCGGTCAGCGTCAGCGTGCAATCGCGTGACGAAACGACGGTGAAGACCGCGGTGTCGCCAACCCGATAGCTATCTCTGTCGGAGATGAGTGACAAGTCGGGAACGGCGGCCGCGAGTTGCATAGGAAGCGGCCTCGGCCCGCCGGCGAGGTTGACCACGACATCGTCGGTGAGATCATCGGCGAGATCGCGGAACGAAGCCTCGAACTGATCGAACGGCACTGTCGCTTGTTCCAGCCGCCGCAACAGGGGTTTGAACTTTTTGTCGGCATCGTTTGCTACTTTGGTAAATTGATCTTTTGTCAAACCAAGGGACGCCGCAGCAAGATTGAGGTCGACGTCGTCCTCGTACCGCTTCGAGAGTGCATTGATCATTTCCACCCCGTTGAGCGTCAGTACCGGATCGATCCCGGCGCGCGCCTCGGCATCGGTGAAACGCTTGCCGTCGTCGGCGATGATCTGATCCATCTTGTCGTGCGGCGGATAGATCGCCTCGACGACGTCGCGCTCTTCCTTCGGGAAGATGGTCCCGTCAAGCACCAGGCTGCGAATATCGTCCTTGGCCTTGCGCATGCCCTGGTCGTGGCAACCCATGCAGGAGACGCCGTTGGTGACGGCGAGATCCTTACGACTGAGATCGCGCACGATATCGGTCGGCCCCTTGTCGAGCCGCTGGCCTTTTGAGGTGTTCAGATAATACGCTTGAAAACCGTTGGGCAGGCTGAAGATCGTTTCACCGCCGTCGTGCTGAAAGCCGTTTGGCCCACCTGGCCCTAGCGGATGCTCGAATAAATTTCGCACTCCCTCGTTGCCGCGGAAGTCATATGAGGTCCAAAAATAACCGCTCCGCGAACTATGGCGTTCGATCAGCCGATTGTTCTGGCTCACGCCTGATTTTTGGAAGCCGGCGCGCGCCACCTCCAACTTCAAGATGTCGCCTTGGACATCCACGGCCTCGTTTCTGGTCAGCGCCGCAAAATTTTCGCCGAGCCGCAGGAGCGCGTCGTAAAGCGGCGGGCGTGAGGCGTAGTAGGCAAACCAATCACCGCGAACATAGGGAAGCTGCGTGCCGGTCGCCGCCCTGAACACACCCGTGAGCTTGATGTCGGGCTCAACGTTGTAGGGATAGATCGCGAGCACGGTCTCCCAATCCCTTCGGCTCCAGCCCAGATCGTCGATGTTGATCCGGATGATGGTCTGTTCGGGATCGATGGTCTGGAGTCTGATGACGTCAGAGGAACGACTGAGGCTGTTGATGAGCTTAATCATTCCCTGGCGGTAGACGTTCATTGCCTGATCGTCGATGCAGGCGTTCTTGAGATGGGTCAGGGTCAAATAGCGCGTGCCGGCGACGCGGGCTCGCGGCAGCTTATCGAGATCGGCCGCCATGAAGCCGACCATATCGGCGTTGGTGATGAATTTATGCTGCTCGCAGGAGGCAACCGCGTTGGCTCCGAGCGACTTGATCCAGGTTTCGAGCGCTTTGACGTCGTCGGGCGTCGGGCTGTAATTCGACGAGCCCTCGTACATCACGTCGTAGGGCATTTCCTGGTCGACGATCTCCTTGAACAATTTTGAGCCGTAAGGATTGCCGGGAAGAATGTAGTTTGGATCTTGCGCCAGTTGGTCGAGCCGAAGAATGAAGCCGAAGTTCTTGGCCGGCCGCTCCCGCGCCGTAAGGCGACCTTCCTGATGGCAGCGTGAACAACTTTTTTCGAGAACGTCGAACGCCGCCTTGGCCACCGGGTCGGTCGGTACCTTGATGTCGTCGGCCAATGCGATGGAGCTCGCCAGTGTCATCGTCGCGATCGACGCAAGTGCGCCGCGCGCACACGCCGGTTGCCACCCCATGTCTCTTCCTCGAGCGTCTGACGGGAAATCGGCTAAAGCCGCCGTATGTTCAGTGCCGCATCATAACCACAAGGTTCGCCGCTTAGGGGTACCCGATTGTGATCTGAAAAGAAATGACCCGCCCGGTGGGGACAAGACCGGGCGGGCCTGAAAAATCGGCGCCAGCGTCGGGGGAGAAGCGCGCCGATGACGGCTCAAATATCGCCATCGAACGTTGGTCGCGCCGCCCCAAAGGAAGGTTCAAACTCTGTTAGGGGTTTACTAATGCTCCCGGACCGCCAGCCCAGGTAATTTGCTACCGTCTCACAGTGGCTTTGGCCGCCCCAGCCGTTTTGGGGTCGGCCGCCTCCACCGCGCGAAACGCGTCCAGCAGGCCAGCGCCATACTGGTCGTCACGCCCCGGGGAACCGAGGTCACGCGCGGTCGCCATCAGGATATTGCGAATGGTCTTGGCGTCGAGCGCCGGATTGCGTGCCATCATCAAGGCCGCCACGCCGGACACGAGCGGCGCCGCAAAGGATGTGCCGGTCATAATGTCGTAACGTCCGTTCGGGACCGCGACGACCACATCGACGCCAGGCGCCGCAATCGCGATATGCGGACCGGGGCTCGACAGTTTGAACAGCCGATCGTTTTCGTCGGTAGCCGCAACCGCGATGACGTTGGGATCGTCTGCGGGAAACAACGGCGGTGAGCGCGGCCCGGCGTTACCCGCAGCGGCGACCAGCACGATGCCCTGTCTCGCGGCTTCCGCGAGCGTCTTGGCAGTGGCCGGATCGGACGGGCCGGCGAAGCTCATATTGATGACCTGGGCGTGGTGTTCGATCGCCCAATCGAGGCCTTTAACGATACTGAAGGTCGTCCCGGTGGTGCTGTCGCCATTGGCGCTTGTGGAAAACGAACGCACCGCGAGGATGCGCGCGCCGGGGGAGACGCCGGTCAGCCGCGCATGGGCAACGATGAGGCCGGCGACGGCCGTGCCGTGCGCGTCGAGCTTCTCGCCAGTGCCAAGCGCATCGAAACTCGCCTCGACATCGCCGGCGACCTCGGGGTGAGTGACGTCGATCCCGGAATCGATGATCGCGATCCGAATGCTGCCACCGCGCGAGACCTTTTGAGCCTGCAAAAGGTGAAGCTTGGCGATGGCGTATTGCGCCGCGCCCGGTTCCGGCAACTGTTCCTGGGTCGTGTAGATGTAATTGGGCTGGGCTGACCTGACGGCGCTGTCTGCCTGCAGCTCGCGGATGACGTCTGTGATCTGGCGGCCATCAGGAATGCGCCAGCGATACATGGTGGTGCCACGGCGCGGCCGCAATTCCACGCGCTGCAGATTATGGCGTTGCGCAAGCGCATCGACTTCCACCGGACTCGGAGTACCGTCGAGTTCGATCACCACTTCGTCGGGCACAAAACGGCGTTCGTTCGCCGGCGGTACGCCGCTGGGCGCCGCGGGAGTGAGCGATCGCGTGGCCGCGCCGCCATTGTCCGATGCGGTCGAGCCGGACGGCGAATCGGACACCGCAGCGCTCGTGCCGTGGTATTGCGCCATCACGGGAGGGATCGCCGCAGCCGAAGCGGCAGCGAAAGCGATCGCGCAAAGCCACTTTTTCACGCGCATGTCGCATGTCCCCCCAGGCGCAAGCGATCAACACAGGTGGAAATTCGAGCTAAGCCCGGCGATGCGGCCTACTCGCTGGGTGCGGCAAATTCGACGATATGGTCCTGCTGCATCCGCGATACGATACGAGCCAGTTCTTCCTTGGCAACATTGGTCATCGCGACTTTTACGCGATAGAGGCCGCCGGGTTTGGGACCGTCGACGAGCGTCGCCTGATAATTCTCGAGAAATTTCGTGATCTCGCCCGCGCTTGCTTGCCGCGCAAAACGCACCAGAGCGAATGCGCCGTGACGACGCGTCTCGTCGTTCAGCGAGGCGGTCTGATAGACGCCTTGCGGCTTGGTCAGCATGCCGACCAGAAAGAAAGCCTGTAATCCGATCGCGAGCGCCGCGAATGAGGCCGCAACGGCCAGCGTACGCGGCGAAAAACTGGCAATGAAACTACCAACACGCCCGGCGACAGCCTGCGGCGAACTCCGCTTGTGTGCGGCGGTATCCGCGTCGATCGCCGCCATCAGCCGATCCACTGCGTGCGCCGATGGTGCGCCCAGTGACTCGTTCAAGCAGATGGTCTCGGCGAGTTCCTCACGCACGAGCTCGGCGTGCCGCGCGAGACCGGGATCGTTCCGCAGCGCTTCCTCGACGCGATTGCGGTCGCGGCGGCGAAGCGTGCCGGCCGCATACCACGGCAGGAGGGTTTCGACGTCCGTAGGCTCATTACTTTGCTGCTCGACCTGTCGGAGGTCTCGCCCCGCATCGTTATTCGTCATGGCCAACCTCGATCAATTCCCGCCATCCTGCACAACTCTCCCAGCTTCTTGCGCGCGTAAAACATGCGCGTCTTCACAGTGTTTTCCGGAATGCCGACGATCTGTGCGACCTCCTGAACCGATTTTTCGTGATAGTAGACGAGATCGATAATCTCCCGATGTTCCGGTGAAAGCGCTGTAAGGCATTCCCGCAGCTTTTCGCCCTTATCCAGCTTCTGGACGGCTCGTTCGGGATCATCCGAAGTGTCTTCAATGGAATGCGCGGTCTCGTCGTCCAGCTCCGCCTCGCGCCGCTTGCGCAACACGGACAGAGCCTTGAACCGTGCAATTGCGATGAGCCAGGTCGAAACGGCGCTTCTGCCTTCAAATCGGCTCGCCTGACGCCAAACGTCCAAAAATACTTCACTGATCACGTCCTCCGCCGCCATTTCGTCACGCATGAGACGAAGGACGAAACGATAAATGCGCACGTGGTGCCGCGCGAACAGCACCTGCATCGCGAGCCGGTCGCCTCGCGCGATTCGGCTGATCAGCAATTCGTCCGCTGGTGCCTGCATCGCCCTATGAACGGCTCATGAATTGGTTGCGGGTGGTAATAGTAAGGTTCAACTGGCCGTAATATTTTTTGACATGGCGTCGCAGGGTCTGGCCAATAAAGAACTCGTTTATCCTCAATAGCTTAGAATTTCTTCAGGGGTCAAGCCGCCGGGCGACCGCATTGCGCACGAGGGCACGCGGACACTTTTCTGCCTTAAGCGCGTGTGCCGGACACGCGCTCCGTACCCTTACGCCGTTACCGGAAGACGTCTACGATCGAAATCGGCTTTTCCGGATCGACATCGGTGCGATTCCACCAACCGCCGCCGAGGGCTTGGAACAGCGCGACGGTATCGGCGAGGCGGGCAGCTTTGGCCTGCGCGAGACTGAGCACCGCCTGCTGATAGGTCTGCTGTGCATTGAGCAGGCCGAGGTAATTGATGTCGCCGAGTTCCATGCGCCGCCGCGTGATCGCGAGGCTTCTTGACGCTGCGCTTTCTGACGCGACCGCCTTCTGCAGCGCCACAGCGTCGGACTGAATGGCCCGCAACGCGTCGGCAACATTTTGAAACGCCGTGATCACCGTGCTGCGATACTGCGCCTCCGCCTGATCGTACGTGGCCTTGGCCGCGAGTTCCCGGTGGAAGAGCGTACCGCCGTGGAACAGCGGCTGCGTGACGCTCCCAGCCGCCTGCCAGAAACCAAAATCCGGCGTGAACAATTGATCGATCGCGATGCCGGTCGACCCGACGACTCCCGAGAGTGTGATGTTCGGCAGCCGGTTGGCAATGGCCACACCGATCTGCGCGCTAGCCGCCTGCAGGTTCGCTTCAGCGGCGCGAACGTCCGGGCGTTGCTCGACCACCTTTGACGGCAGACTGACCGGCAGATCGCGCGGCAACCGCAAAGACGTAAGGAAGAATCGTTGCGGCAATCGTTCGCTTGGAAAACCGCCGGTCAGCGCGGCCAGCAAGTCGCGCTGCTGTGCCAGTTGTTTTTGCAGCGGCGGCAGCGTCTGCTCGACCTGCGCCAACGCTGCCTCCTGCGCCACCACGTCGCCCTCGGCGATACCGCCAAGCTCGTACTGGTGCCGCATCACCTTGAGCACGTCCGTCTCGATCTTGATGATGCTCAACGTCGCCGCAATCTGGCCGCGCAGCGAAGCCTCCTGAACGGCCGCGCCAGCGAGATTGGATGTCAACGTCAGATAAGTCGCCTCGAGCACGAAACGTTGAGAATCCGCCTGCGCCGCCAATGCTTCGATCGAGCGTCGCGTGCCGCCGAATACGTCCGGCACGTAGGCGATATTCAACTGCCCGGTGAACAGGTTGTAGATGGGCGATCCGGCTTCAATGTCGGACGGCTGGCCAATCTGAAATTTTTGCCGGCTGCCGTTGAAATTGCCGTCGACAGTGGGAAGCAGCATTCCTTGCTGCGCGTAGACGTTCTCTTTGGCGGCGGTCAGGGCAGCCTGCGCCGCTTGCAGATCGGGATTGGCGGCGAGCGCTTTGTCGACAAGGCTGTTGAGGCCCTTGGAATGAAAGAGCGTCCACCATTGCCCCGAGAGGTCGAGATCGCGGACGAAGCGTTGCGCTCCGCCGCCCGGCGCGTTTGCGGAGACGGTTGCTGTCGCCAGCGGCTCCGGCGTGTAGCCGTTCACATCCGGTGCGGGAGGCGGCGCGAAATCGGGACCGACTGCGCAACCCGCCAACAGCGTGGCGATGATGAGCGAAACAGCAGCCCCGTACGCTTCCCCCCTGGCCATTTCCTCCGCCTTGCTACCCCTATACGTGCCGACTGCGGCCGGTCCTCTCCTCCTACGCTACATCAACAGCGGGCGCTGTCCCCGGCAGCCGTCGCGCTGCCCGGCGCTCCAATGCGAAGTAGAACGTCGGGACGATGAACAGCGTTAAGAGAGTAGCTGGAATGAGACCACCGGCAACTACGGTCGCCAGATTGCGCTGCACGTCGCTGCCGATCCCGGTCGCCAGCGCGGCCGGCAGCATCCCGACGGTCGCGACCGTGGCGGTCATGAGCACCGGCCGCAGCCGCTCGCCCGCACCCGCAAGGACAGCCTCGAATAGCGGAACGCCTCGCTCCCGGACACGATTGAGGTTTGCCACCATGATCACGCCGTTCATCACGGCGACCCCGAACAGCGCGATGAAGCCAACGCCCGATGCGACGTTGAGCGTGGTCCCGGTAGCGTGCAGCGCAATCAAACCGCCGAGCGTCGCCAAGGGCACCACGCCGATAATCAGAAAAACCTGACGCAGCACGCCGAACTCCGCATAGAGCAGCACCATCATCACTGCCAGCACCATGCCGATGATGAGTTTGAAGCGCGCCTCCGCCCGCTCTTGTCCCTCGAGCTGACCGCCCCATTCGATGTGATATTTCTGCCGGTCGAATGAGACCCTTTGATCGACGGCCTTGGAAACATCCGCAACAACGGACAGCGGATCGCGATCGCGATAGTCGAGTTTCACCAGGAGATAACGATGGTTCATCTCGCGGTTGATCATGCTTTCGCCGTCCCGCAGCTTGACGTCAGCGACCTGGGACAGCGGGATAAGAGCGCCGTCGCTTGACGTCAGCACGAGATTCTTGATGGCGTCGAGATTGTTGCGGTCTTGCGCCGGAAAGCGGACCGTTATGTCGTAGTGGCGCTCGCCGATGAACAATTGGCTGACCGCGGCGCCGCCAATCCCGGTGCTGATCAAATTGGCGACATCGGCGGCGTTAATGCCGTAGCGCGCCGTGGCAGCGCGATCGACTTTGATCGAGATTTGCGGCAGCGGCGTGTACTGATCGATCG
Organism: uncultured Alphaproteobacteria bacterium; assembly: GCA_963759705.1. Taxonomy (GTDB): domain Bacteria; phylum Pseudomonadota; class Alphaproteobacteria; order Rhizobiales; family Xanthobacteraceae; genus BOG-931. The sequence continues at coordinate 136,926 of CAVXAK010000012.1, read as the reverse complement.
CCGCGTCGGTGACGCCCGGAATGGTATTCAGAACGCCGACGATGTCCCTGCCGATACGCCGCAACTCATTGAAATCATCACCGAAGACTTTCACGGCCAGCGCGCTGTGCGGGTCGAAGACGTAGTCGAGTACGCTGTCCATGATCGGCTGACTGAACGCGATCTCGAATCCCGGCAATTTGTCGAGCCGCGCCGAAATACGCCCGACGAGGTCCTTCTTGGTCTCGCCAGCCGGCCAGGTGCTGTACGGCTTTAGACCGACGGCCGCTTCCATGTGCGACGGCGTCCACGGGTCTGTGCCGTCGTCGTTGCGGCCGATATGGCTCACCACGTACGCCACTTCCGGGAACGCGTTTACGGCCCGCCGAAGTTCGGCGACCATTTCGGTCGCCTTCTGGAGGGAAATTCCGGGCGGCAACTCGGCATGCAGCCATATCGAGCCTTCGTCCAGATCCGGCAAGAATTCGCGCCAGACCGTGGCGCCGAGCGCGACCACGGCAATCGCCGCGGCGACGCTCAATAGATAGGCGATGCTCGGGCTGCGCAGCGAGCCCGCCAGCGCCCGCCGGTAACTCGCCTCGATCGATTCCAGAACATGATTGCGAAAGATGCGGCGCGGCCTTCGATACGCGACATACGCCAAACCTGGGACGACCAGCAAAGCGAACGCGAGCGCACCCACCTGTGCAAAGCCGACCGCATAGGCCATCGGATAAAACAGCTTTGCCTCGATTCGCTGGAAGGCAAACAGAGGCAGATAGGTCGTGATGATGATCAAGGTCGCGAAGAAGATCGGTCTCGCCACTTGGTGGGCGGCCTCGCGAGTGTCCGCTTCGGTGAGCGGCTCGTTCGGCTTGGCTTCGCGGCGGCGCAGAATCGCTTCGGTCATCACGATGGCGCCGTCGACGATGATGCCGAAATCGATGGCGCCGAGCGACAGCAGGTTGGCCGAAATTCCGCTGTGATACATCAGGATGAATGCGACCACCATCGCAAACGGGACTGTGATGCCGACGATCAACGCGCTGCGCGGGCTGCCCAGAAAGAGAATGAGAACGATGAGAACCAGACCGATGCCGGTGAACACCGTGTGGCTGACCTTGTCGATCGTGGAATCCACCAGATTCGTGCGGTCGAGATAAGGCACGATCTGAACATTGTCGGCTTTCAGCTGCGCGTTGAGCTCCGCAATCTTGGCGTGAACGCCTTCCAGAACGCGCGACGGATTTTCGTGCCGCAGCAGCAGAACGGTGCCCTCGACGACGTCGTTGATGTCGTCCTTGCCGACGACGCCATGGCGCTCCTGGTTGCTGAGCTTGAGCTTGCCGAGATCGCGGACGAGAATGGGCGTTCCGTTGTGCTGCGTTACGACGATGTTGCCGAGATCGTCGAGCGTCTGCACGAGGCCGATGCCGCGGATCACATAGCCGAGCTCGCCACGATTGAGCACGCTGCCGCCAGCGTTCGTGTTATTTGCGCTGATGGCGTCGGTGATGTCGCTGAGCGAAATGTTGAAGCGCATGAGCTGTTGCGGATCGAGCTCGAGCTCGTACTGCGTCGTAAGCCCGCCGAAATTCGAGACATCGGCAACGCCCGGCACCTGCTTCAACGTCGGGATCACCGTCCATTGCTGGATTTCCGAGAGTTCGCGCAGATTTTTGGTGCTGGACTCGAGAGTGTAGTAGAGGATTTGACCGGTCGGCGAAGACAATGGGTCGAGGCCCGGTGAAAGATTTGGCGGCAGCGTCGCGTTCTGGATTCGCTCCGTGATGCGCTGGCGCGACCAATAATCCTCGATACCATCGCGAAATTGGATCGTGATCAGCGACAGCCCGAACGTGCTGCGCGAGCGCATCATCGTCATGCCGGGCGTGCCGTTGAGCTCGCGTTCGAGCGGAACGGTCACTTGTTGCTCGACCTCCTCGGCCGCCAGGCCCGGCGCGAGCGTAACGACCTGGGCTTCGGTGTCGGCAACGTCAGGATAAGCCTCGACCGCCAGTTGGGTCCAGGAATAGTAACCGTAGACCGCAGCGAAAATGCAGATCATCGCCACGACGAGCCGTTTGCGAAGAGCAAAGTCGACGAGCCAATCAATCACTGAGCAGCACTCCGCCTTTGACGACGATGCGATCGCCGGCCTTGACGCCGCTGGTGAGAACGACCTGATCGTCCTGCTGAGAACCGATATCGACGCTACGCGCTTCGAACGTCCAAGGCGCTGTTTCGACGAACACCTGGTTCAGATCGTCCTTCAGCACGAGGGCGCTTGTCGGCACGACCAGCATGTTCTGCGCAGGCGCAACGAAGGCGGCGTTGGCAAACATGTTGGGCTTGAACGCCATCTTTGGATTGTCGAAGGCGATGCGGACCTTGGTGCGACGAGTGTCAGGATCGAGAACGTCGCTGACGAACAGCACCTTTCCGCTGAAGACCTCACCCGGATAGGCCGGGAACGTGACGGTGACCGACTGCCCGGTCGATATGAATGAGGTGTCCTGCTCCGGGACGTCTGCTGTGACCCAGACCGTATCCAAGTTCGCGATCGTCATAATCTCTGCAGTGGGGTCATTGAGAAACGCGCCGGGGGCGACTTGTAAATCGATCACGCTGCCGGTCACCGGCGCTTTCAAAGACAAAAGGCGGGTCTTTTCCATTTGATCGGCCGACACCCCGATTGACCGCAATCGCGTCTCGGCTCTGTCGAGCTCCGACTGGGCCTGGGCGTAGTCGCTTTGTGCCTGTTCGAGGTCCTTGATGGCGGCGCCACCGCTTTTTTCCAAGCCGACTTCCCGATCGAGAGCCTGCTTGGTGAGCTTGAGCACGCTCTGCGCCTTTTCCTCATCCGAATAGGCCTGCGCGAGATCGCCCGAGTCGATCACCGCAAGCTCCTGTCCCTGCTTGACGCGCTCGCCGAGTTGAACCTTGAGACTGACGACGCGGCCTGCCACGGGCGGAAGCACTTTGACGGTGCGACCGGGGTCAGCCTCCACGACTGCGGGCAACACGAGCGTACGGGAGAACTGTTTCGACACCACGTCTGCGATGGTGAGGCGCGAGCGCACTGGCGAGCCCTCCGGCACTGTGATGCGGTCTCCCGACCGGATCACAGGCTCCGCCTTCTCGACCACCTCTCCAGGCCGGTAATGGCTCGCCCGGCCGACGAGCAGCCAATACCCGCCGCCGATGATCGCACCCGCAACGAGGATGTACGTGACGATCTTGGCGTATGGGGACGGCCCGAGTATCGGCTCGGTCGCGCCGTGACCGCCCACGTCGCGAAGCGAAGCGGGATCGCGCTTGCCGGCTTCGGATTCCGGGTCGACGAGCATACGCTGTCTCGTCCTAGATGAATTTTCACGAGGAGGCGCGCGCGAACAAAAAACTTTCAACGCGTACCGATGCTACAGGCTTGGGATCGCATCAAACGGCGCAGACACCGCGAGCGATCGGCTCAGATCGCAGGAGGTCCGCGCGCCTGGAACGAAAAATAAGCTGAGACGTCCGACCGCAATTCATCAGGCGTTTCCAGCCTGAACCCGCCGATCAAAACAGGAGCCGGCAGCACCGGCGCCGCGGAGGGCGAAGACGTGCTGGCCAACTGAATCAATGCGCAGATGGGGCAATCGTAATCGGCCGAACCCGGCGACTTCCGGATCGGATCGGCTGTCACCGCTTGAGCGGACCGATCGGCCAACGCGATCGGCGCCGCCTTCGTCGAGGCCAGAGCAAGTCCCTGGAGGTGGACGTGACCGAACGTCACCGCGAGTTGCACCGCCAGCGCAAAGAGCGCCAGACGAGACCCACAGCGTGCGTTCGATCGGAACCAGCGCATCAGACGGCGCTCACCCTCGCTTGTATTCAGCATAGCACGGCGTTTGGCCGGGCGGCGCTGCAACCACTGCAACAATGTAACATGCTTAAAAGACACAAAAAGGCCGGTGTCAATTCTATGTCGGCCGCCGAGCCATAAGCGCGTCGACCGGCGCGCTTCCAGCGATGCCATGTCCTTAATGCCGGGAGGATGGAAGCGTCCCTTGCAGCGGCTTCTCCTCAAGCAAAAGCAGCGCCACAAACGCGACCGCCAAGGCACATGCGGCACCGAAAAATACGTAAACGAAGGCATCCTCGGACGTTGCTACCCGTGCTGCATGGCTTGCGGCATCCACCGAGCCGCCGGCTGGAACGCCGACTTGGGCCCCGGCAAGCACGATCGCGCCGAATACCGCCACAATGATTGTGCCGACAAGCGTGCGTGTGAAATTCATCGTGCCGATCGCTGTGCCGAGATGATGGCCTGGGACGGTGTTCTGTAGCGCGACTTGAGTGAGCGGCGGCGTCGGACCGAAACCGACGCCGATCAGGAACAGGATGATCTCGAACCTCAGCGACGTCATGTGAGAAATCGAGAACGGCAGGGCAAGGACTGCCGAAATGCCGATGACAAGACAAACAGTCGGAACGAGCTTGTAGTGCTTCACCCTGCCGATCAGTTGACTGGAGAGTCCGGCGCTCGCATTGAGACTCACCATAAGGACCATGAGGCTCAAGCCTGACGCGGTCGCCGACCAGCCGAGCGCTCTTTGCAGATACATGGGAAGGAAAATGTTAAGGCCGATGATCGCGCCCCACCCAAAGCAGTTTGCCAACATCACGAGGCGCGCGGCCGGATCGACCAGAATGACGATCGGGATCAGCGGCTCGACCGCAGTCAGGAGCCGAAAGACAAAGCCAACGCCCAGGACGACGGCGCAACAAAACAGCGCCAGCACCGGTGCAGACAGCCACGGGTAACGGGCGCCGCCGAGATTGAGCGCCAGCATGAACGACGAACTTGCCGCCATCACCAGAATCGCGCCGAGGACGTCGAGCCGGTGTGGCCTCTCGTAGCGCGGCAGGCGGCGCAGCAGCGTCAACGCAAAGATCACCGCGAGGACGCACAGTGGAAAGTTCCATAAAAAGATCACGGACCAATGCAGATGATCGCAGATCCATCCGCCAAGCGCCGGCCCGCAGCCGCCTGCAGTCGTGAAGGCGATCGAGAAGTACACATAATACTTTGCGCGATCCTTCGGCGCCGCGACGTCACCGAGGACCATCGTGGCGGTCGTCGTCATGCCGCCGCCGCCGCAGCCTTGCACGATACGGCCGCAGATCAGCATCAGCATGCTGGTCGACGATGCCGAGATCAGCGAGCCCACCATGTAGACGCCGAGTGCGATCAACAATGAGGCGCGCCGGCCGTGGATGTCGGCGAATTTGCCGTAGAGCGGCGTCAGCGCCGTGGCCGAGATCAGAAAACCCGTAATCAGCCAGGGCAAATTGTGCATGTCGCCGAGATCGCGGCCGATGGTCGGCAGCGAGCTCGCGAGGATCGACTGATCGACCGAGCCGAGGAAGACCGGCAGCATCATGCTCATGACGATCAGCCGCCGCTCCTTGTGCGTGAGCGGCGCAGGATCGGCACGCGAGACCGGCGGAGCAACCGCCGCAGCGGCGCGCGCGGGCGCTGCCTGGGCCAAGACCGGCCGCACAAGCTCGCCCGCGGCGCTTCCGCTGCGCTCGATGTCCATCGTGTTTCTATCACGCTGCAATGTTTGGCTTGCAGCGCCCCGGCAGAACGACTTAATCGCCGTCAATACCGGCAAACTCGATTGCTGTCATTTGCGCGATCGCCAGGCCGCACCCGTTCAAGCGCATGGCAGCTCTGCCGCTGAAAAACTCATGTTGCGATGCGGCATAAGCTTGCGACGTCGACGCTCGTTCTCCGGCCCGAAAAGCTAATCCAAGCAGGCGCGGCGGAATCCTTCCACGTAGTGTTCCCGGTCGGCGTCGCGCTTGATCGGCATGTGCGTTGCGATCCAGGCAAGCGAAACATTGGGCTGGGCTCGCCGAAGTTCCCGCAACGCGGATCTGGCGACGGCCTCGTTTCCGGCCATGCCCGCCGCGGCGGTCAGGACCCGGTGGGCTCCGACAAAATCGCCGCGCTGCCGGATAGCCTCGCGCGAGAGCCGCATGGCCTCGTCGTAATTGCGCGCGATGAACTGAGCGTATGCGGCGATTCCGTAATAAATTGCCGAAAGCGGATCGCGCGGACTTAACCTGATCGCGCGGCGCGCCGCAGCATCGGCGTCTTCCCAGCGTCCGCAATACGACAGCGCCAGCCCGTAGTAGCCCTGCGCCATCGAAAAGTTCGGATTGAGGCGGAGCGCCCATTCGAACTCGGCGAGAGAGTTGTCGAAGCGCCGAGCAAACAAATAAACGCAGCCCAGCGCGTCGTGCGCCCAAGGGTCTTCACTGTCGGCTGCAAGCGCCGCCAAAGCCGCATGCTCGGCGATCGGCGCCACGGTCGCCATGTCCGCCCAACCCATGTGGGCGCTGAAGGTGTAGGTCGTCGCGAGAACGCCGAAAGCCTGGCCATAGTTCGGATCAATCGCGGTCGCCTTCTCCAGCAACGCCTGCGCGGCCACATTATCCTGTCGCGTCACGCGCCAGTAATGCGACAGAGCGCGCATGACCAGGTCCCAGGCATCCATGCTGTCCGGCGGCTTGCGCTTGGCGTGAAAATTCTCCGCTGCATAAAGCTGCGGCTCGATCGCGGCAACGATCGCCTCGGTAATCTCGTCCTGCACGGCGAACACATCGGCGATATCACGATCGTAGCGCTCGGCCCAGATATGGCTTCCGGTGGCGACGTCGTTAAGCTGTGCCGTGATGCGCAGCCGATCGCCGCTTTTGCGCACACTGCCCTCGACGACATAGCCGACGCCGAGTTCGTCGCCGATTTGCCTCATGTGGACCGCGCGGTCCTTATAAATGAAAGATGAGTTGCGGGCGATCACGAAGAACCAGCGCAGCTTCGACAGCGCGGTAATGATGTCCTCGCTGACGCCATCGGAAAAATAGTCCTGCTGCGGATCGCCGGTCATATTGGTGAAGGGCAGCACGGCAATCGCGGGACGGTCCGGCAGCGGCAAGGCGGAGCGCGGCGGCTCATGAATTTCGTGCAGCGGCGCTGCGGCTTCCGGCGGCTCGGCATCGCCGGTTTGCGGCAGAACGTCACCGATAAAGCGCAGCCCCTTGCGAGGGATGGTGCGGATAACCTTCTGATCGCCGCCGGTGTCGCCTACCGCCTTACGAGCGGCGTTGATACGGCTGGTCAGTGTCGAATCCGATACGATCCGGCCGCCCCAGACCGCGGCAATAAGATCGTCCTTGCTGACGACGCGATCGCGGTTCTCCACCAGGTAGACCAGGAGATCGAAGACTTGCGGCTCGACGTGAACCGCAGCCGCGCCGCGCCGCAGTTCGCGCCGTTCGACATCGAGCTCGTAGTTGCCAAATCTGAGGGCCATTTGCGAGCCAAGGACATCTGAGACGAGCCGCTCTCGCCCGCCACACGCCGCACGATCTGTGGTTCCGCTTCACGGGCGCGTGAGTTGGGAATCACCGACAAAATCAAGAACGTCTCAAGGTCGTCTGGAGAATAAATCATAGCATTCTGAAAGTCTTGCTTGGCAGCAAGGTGCATCCCTGTGGCGTCCTCGCTCAGGCGAGGCCGGAAACAGGAGCACGACAATGCCATTGATAGAAGTCCACCTGATCGAGAAAGTGTTCACCCCCGAACAAAAGCGGCAAATCATTCACAAACTGACCGACGCCATGGTCTCGGTCGAAGGCGAGAACATGCGCGGCGTAACTTGGGTGAAGATTTCGGAAACGGCGAGCGGCGAGTGGGCTATCGGCGGCAAGCCGTTGACGACCGAAGCCGTCAAGGATCTCGCCGCTGGCCGCCACGCGGCGTGACATAAATCGGCTCAGCCGCCCCGCACCAGCCAGACCGATCGCCGCCGATGTCGGCACCAAAAGCCAAATTCCAGCGCTGAGCCCGGAGACATCCCCCGTCGGGGCAGTCTGACAGGCTGACCAGCACGTTCCTGATCAATCATTTCGAACTGTTCGGACGGCCGATGCCGGTGCCGCGCTTTCGCACCCAATGCAGCGGCGCCGTGTGCCATATGACCATATCCATGATATAATTTGTCATATGAAGACGACCCTGAATATCGACGATACAGTCATCACGGAACTTAAGAGGGAGGCCGCGCGTCAAGGGCGCACGATGTCCGAATTGGTCGAGACGGCGCTCCGGCTACTGCTTCGCGCCCAGCACAAGCGGCCGACCCTCCCCGATTTGCCGACGTTTGACGGCGGCGGCGCACTTGTCGACATCGCCGATCATGACGCCATGGAAGGCCGTTAGTGCTCGCTGTTGACACCAATGTGCTGGTGTACGCGGCTGATGCGGGTTCGTAATTCCATGAACCTTGCCGCGACTGGCTCCAGCGGCAAGGCGAAGGCCTGATGCTTGGTACACCACATGGCCGATACTTTATAAATTCCTCCGAGTCACCACGCACCCACGGATCTTGATGAATTCCTCCGAGTCACCACGCACCCACGGATCTTGCGCCGGCCGTGGCGCGCATCGGCGGCTTGCGAGTTTTGTCGCGGCGCTCCTTGCCTCGCCGGGTCTCGGCATTCTCGCGCCGACACTACGGCATGCCGATGTCGCCAACGAGGTCATTTCGGAGTTGCCCCATCTCCCCGGAAACATCATTCACAACGCGCACACCGCCGTCCTCATGCGCGAGCACGGGATCAAACAAGTCTGCACGCGCGACACCGACTTTCACCAATTCGCTTTTCTCGAAGTCATCGATCCGCTGCGGGCATAACTCAAGATTGAGCGCCCGCGTCCGGCCGCGATGCCCGCGCTCGCCGCGGCCGACTACTGACTGCTTCGAGGTACCGGTTATTGCGTCAACGTGTTGGCAACCTTGAAGCTCGCCTCGGTCTTCGACTTGATCTCATCGACCGTCACGTCGGGCGCAAGCTCGATCAAGGTGAGGCCGCCGCCGGTCCGGTCGACGTTGAAGACGCCGAGATCGGTGATCACCATGTCGACAACGCCGGCGCCGGTCAGCGGCAGGTTGCAACGGTGAAGAAGTTTCGCGTCGCCCTTGGCTGAATGTTCCATGACGACGACGACCTTCTTGACGCCGCCGACCAGATCCATCGCGCCGCCCATGCCCTTGACCAATTTTCCCGGGACCATCCAGTTGGCGATATCCCCGTTCTCCGCCACCTGCATGGCGCCGAGGATCGCGATGTCGATGTGGCCGCCGCGGATCATGGCGAACGAATCCGCCGAATTGAAATAACTGGTCGTCGGCAACTCGGTGACGGTCTGCTTGCCGGCATTGATGAGATCGGCGTCCTCCTCGCCCTCATAGGGGAAGGGCCCGGTGCCGAGCATGCCGTTTTCCGATTGCAGCTGCACGCTCATGCCGTCTGGGATGAAGTTCGACACCAGCGTCGGAATGCCGATGCCAAGATTGACGTAGAAGCCGTCACGCAGTTCCTTGGCGGCCCGTGCCGCCATCTGATCGCGGTTCCAGGGCATTACACCTCCACTCCTGTGCCGGCCGGAGCGGCCGATTTTTCGCGTTTGCGAACCGTGCGTTGTTCGATGTGCTTCGCCGCCTGCGGTACATGGATGATGCGCTGCACGTAGATGCCGGGCGTCACGATGTGATCGGGGTTGATGTCACCGGGCTGGACCAGCTGCTCGACCTCGGCGACGGTAACCTTGCCGGCGGTCGCCATCGGCGGATTGAAGTTGCGCGCCGTCTTCCGATAGACGAGGTTGCCCTCGGTATCGCCTCTATAGGCATGGACGATCGACAGATCGGCGACCAAGCCACGCTCCATGACGTAGCGCTCGCCGTCGAACTCGCGCACGTCCTTGCCATCCGCGATCTGGGTGCCGACGCCGGTCTTGGTGAAAAACGCCGGGATGCCGGCACCGCCGGCGCGAATTCGCTCGGCGAGCGTGCCCTGCGGATTGAACTCGATCTCGAGCTCGTTGGCGAGAAACTGCTGCATGAAGGTTTTGTTCTCCCCCACATAGGAGGAGATCATCTTCTTGATCTGCCGGGTGTCGAGCAGGATGCCAAGACCGACACCATCGATCCCGCAATTATTGGAGATGACGGTCAGGCCTTTGACCCCGGAATCACGGATCGCAAGGATCAAAGCCTCAGGGATGCCGCAGAGGCCGAAGCCGCCTGCCATGATGGTCATGCCATCCTTGAGCAACCCGGCCAACGCAGACCGCGCGTCCGCATGGACCTTTTTCATGACTGCTCCATTTCTCCCGGCAAATTTTCACCACGCATCATTTTTCGACTACGCATACCGTGACCGGCGAAAAGGTCAACCACGTGAGAAGCAGCCTCCTGGTCACGGCTGCTTCACACTCGTCTGCCCCAGGCTGGTCGGGCCCGGGATATTGTCGTGCGGATAATACGTCCAAAACACGAACGCGACGGCGAACAGGATGCCCGCGATGATGCTGCCGATGAAGCGGTTCCTGAACGCAATGAGGCTGCCCAGCAGGGCCGCGATAAATGCAAATCCCGACAAAATCGCAACGTAGGCCCAGTTCACCGTGCTGAGATCGATAGGCATCGTTTGCTCCTGGATGAACCCAATGAAGACGGCACTCCGAGATGGACGTCCGACCCTGCTCCAGCTTAGCTGAGGTCGCGGCTCTAAATCCACCGCACTTGGCGGCCGTTCGCACAAGAAGCTATAAGGCCGCTTCGCGATCCGCCGGCGACAACAGCCGGAGCGCTCTGGTACCCGCCCGCATGACCAATCTGCTCATTCTGCTAACGCTGCCGGAATCGATCCGCAATCAATACCGCGACCGTTTGCAGTCGCGCTTCCCCGAACTCGCGATCAACGTGGTCGATCACCATTCGAAGGTCGGCCCCTATATCGCCGCGGCCGACATCCTGTTGACATTCGCGCCGCGGCTGACGGACGACGTGCTGCGCGCCGGCACGCAACTCCGGTGGGTACAGGCGCTTGGCACCGGCGTCGACAATCTCATCGATCGGCCTTGCCTGCGTAAGGAAGTCATCGTCACCAACGTGCACGGCATCCACGGCCCGCCCGTGTCGGAAGCCGCTATCGGTTCGATGCTGGCGCTCGCCCGTGACATACCCCGCGCGATCCGGGCCCAGGACGGCCGGCAGTGGGAACGCTTCCCGGCGCAGCTTCTGCATAGCAAGACCGTCGGCATTTTTGGCGTCGGCGCCATCGCCGAGGAGCTGGCGCCGAAATGCAAGGCGTTTGGCATGCGGGTCGTCGGCATCAGCTCGACGCCGAGGACCGTGGCGGGTTTCGACCGCATGCACTCCCGCGATGAGCTTCCCAATGTGGCCGGCGAATTCGATTTCCTCGTGCTGCTGACGCCGTTGACTGAGAAAACCCGTAACAGCGTCGATGCCAAGGTCTTGGCCGCGATGAAGCCGACAAGCTTTTTGGTGAATCTCGCTCGCGGTGGCGTTGTCGACGAGCCGGCGCTGGTCGAGGCGCTAAGGGCTGGACGCATCAGCGGAGCCGCCCTTGATGTGTTCAACGAAGAACCGCTGCCGGATCATCATCCATTCTGGGCGATGCCGAACGTTATCATCACCACGCACCAGGGCGGCTTCTGCGACGTCTATATCGATCATGCCCTGCCGACGGTCGTGAAGAATATGCAATGCTTCCTCAACGGTGACATCGGCGGCATGATCAACGTCGTGCCGCACTAGGAGAAGTGAAATGGAGCAGCTTTCAGAACGTCTGCAGACGCCGATTTCGACGGCCGAGCTTGAACGCCGCTGGGCCGCCGTGCGTGCCGCCATGGAGCGCGACAAGGTCGACGTGCTGCTGATGCAGAACAATAACGACCATATGGGCGGCTACGTGAAGTATTTCACAGATCTGCCGGCGACCAACGGCTATCCGCAGACCGTCGTGTTCCCGCGCGACGATCTGATGACGCTGGTGAGCCAGGGTCCCTTCGGCGGGGTCAACAATTACAACGGAAACAGCGACGGCGTGCGCCGTGGCGTCAAGCAATGGCTCACCACGCCGAGTTACGCCTCTTGCGTCTACACCAACAGCTACGACCCGGAGCTCGCGGCGAAAGCCCTCGCGCCCTACGCCGGCGGCACGATCGGACTTGTCGGCACCTATCAGATGTCGTTCGCGCTGGTCGATTATCTGCAGAAGGGCCGCTTCTCAAACACTCGCTTCGTCGACGCCTCCGACCTCGTCGACCGTATCAAGGTCATCAAGAGTGCGGAGGAGCAGGAGCTTGTCCGCCGCGCCGCTCTGATGCAGGACGGCGCGATGCGCGCTGCATTCGCGGCGGTCGAACCCGGCATGCGCGACCGCGACATCGCCGCCATCGCGCAATGCTACAGCCAGCGCCACGGCAGCGAGAACGGTATCTATCTCTGTGCGTCGATGCCGGCCGATAAGCCGGCGAATTTCAGTCAGCGCCACTACCAGAACCGCGTCATCAAGGAGGGCGACACCATCGCGCTCCTGGTCGAGGATTCCGGCCCCGGCGGCATGTACACCGAACTGGGCCGCACCTGCGTGGTCGGCAAGGCCTCACAGGAACTCAAGGACGAGTTCGCCTTCGCGCTCGAAGCGCGCAAATTCAACCTCGGCCTGCTCAAGCCAGGCGCGTCCTGCAAGGACATATTCGAGGCGTACAACGACTTCATGCGTAAGAATGGCCGGCCCGAAGAGAAGCGGCTTCACTCTCATGGCCAGGGATACGATCTCGTCGAGCGGCCGCTCATTCGCAGCGACGAACCGATGGCGATTGAAAAGGACATGAACATCGTGGTGCACCCGACTTACATCCGCGGCCACGTGATGTCCTGGGTGTGCGACAATTATCTGATCGGCCCCAACGGGCCTGGCGAGCGGCTGCACCACTTCCCGGAGGCCCTGACCGAACTCGGCTGACCATCGAACCCGGCTAAACCATTCCGCCAAAATCCGGGCGACTGCGTCGAACGGCTAGGTTGACCGGATCGCGCTGCCGATGCAGCACTGCGGCAATGGAGGAAACGCCATGAAGATGAAGCTTTTTGCCGCAGTTGCCGCAGCCACGTTCGCGTTCGGCAGCCAGATGCTCGGTCACGCTGACGCCCAGGATTTTCCCAACCGGCCGCTGACCATGATCATCCCGTTCGCCGCCGGCGGACCGACCGATATCCTCGGCCGCGTTATCGCCGGCCGCATGAGTGAAATCCTTAAGCAACAAGTCGTGGTCGAAAATGTCGGCGGCGCCGGCGGCATGACGGGGTCCGCGCGCGTCGCCAATGCCCCACCCGACGGCTATCAGTTCGTGCTTGGCACGGTCGGCACTCACGCCCAAGGCCAGACGCTCTACAAGCACCCGCTCTACAACTCGGTAACCGATTTCACGCCGGTCATTCTGATCGCCAACGTTCCGATTGTGCTGGAGACGCGCAAGGATCTGCCGGTCAATAATTTCAAGGAATTCGTCGCCTACGCCAAGGCGAACCAGGCCAAGATGCAGTTCGGTTCGGCCGGCGCTGGCTCGGCGACGCATCTTGGCTGTGTGCTCCTGAACTATGTCATCGGCGTTAACGTCACGCATGTTCCTTATCGCGGAACCGGACCCGCGCTGCAGGACCTCGAGGGCGGCCGCATTGACTACGTGTGCGATATCATTACGACGGCCAAGCCGCCGATCGACAGCGGCGCCGTCAAAGGTCTGGCGATCTTGGACACCAAGCGGTCCCCGGCACTCCCCAACGTGCCGACAGCGGCAGAGCAAGGAACGCCCGATCTGGTCGCCTATACCTGGAACGCGATCTTCCTACCGAAAGGCGCCCCTGAAGCGATCTTGAAAAAGATTCACGATGCGGCGCTCGCTGCCATGCACACGCCAGCAGTGCACGACCGGCTGACCGGGCTGGGCGCCGAAATCGTCTCCGATCAGGACGCTACGCCGCAACATCTCGGTGAACTCGTGAAGAGCGAGATCACCAAATGGGCGGCGCCGATCAAGGCGAGCGGCGTCAGCGTCGATTGACCTTCAAAACGGCCATCGAACGTCTAATAATAAAAAGACTAATGCCAGGGTTGGCCCACCTCAAACCCACCCTGGAACACCGGCGGAGAACGGTTAACCACGCCCGCTTTGGTCGGCGGTTTGCGCCAAAGATTCCTCATTTGCGTCACTATGAGGTCAATCCGGCTGTGCCAATGGTTTCTTTATGATCGGCACTAGAGGGTCGCCATGCTGAGTCTTCGCATCGTCGCCGCAAGCGCTGTATTGCTTATTGGAATCGGCGCTGCGGGGGCGCAGACCGCGACGGATAGTGCGCCCGGCAAGCCGATTTCGCTGACGCCGGCTGTCCAACCCGCGAAGGCAAAAACCAAGCTGCATACCAAACCCGCGCCAAAGATCGCCAGGAAGAGCCACAGAAAGGCCCATCATACCGTTGCGGCCGCGAAACCAGCGGAATCGCGGGCAAAGGTTGCCAAAGCCGCCGACACCGCGCCGGCAGCGATCGCTTGGCCGCCGCTTCCCCAGGCTCCCGCCTCTGCGGCGGACGTTCCCGCTTCGACGCCCGTGTCCGCCTTTGCTTCCGAGCCAGCCGCTCAGCCGCACCCGAGCGAGATGGTCGTCGACGGCCAGACCGTGCACATTGCATCACCGGATGACGTCAACGAACTCAACCTCGCCGCCACTAAATCCGGCAATGGGGCAGCGGCTGCCGTGGAAAGTGAAGTTGCCGAACCGACCACCAGCGCGCCCGCGCCACTAAAACCGGCTGTGACTAGCGCGACCGAGGCAGCGGCCAAGAAAAACGAAAGTCCGATCAGCAAGACCTCCTGGTACCTTGAGACTTTCGCCGCACTTGGCGGCGCCGTTGCCGCCGGCTCGATCGCTTGGTTCCTGATCGGCGCGCCGCAGCGCACGTACAACTAGACCGGACTTCTCCTCCTCTTGTTCGGCCGCACTTCACGCGGCAGAACCACTTGCAAATTTCAAATGAGCGAGCAGTGTCGATGGCTCCAACCGTCGCCTGTTCGGCCGTAGCCGGTGCGACACGGACCTAGCATGAACCTTGGGTGCGCAGGGGACGACCAGACATGATGCGGAGATTGATGCGTGCCGGTGCCGTACTGACAGTCGTGTTAGCGGCAGTCAGAGTTTTGCCATCCGCTACGGCAGCGACGCCCGAGGAGGCCTACATCGCCGCGCGGGATGCCGCGATCGCCAAGATCAAAACTGCCGCAGCCGCCGAGAAGCGCGGCCCTATGGACAATTACGGCGCCCAAATCCTCGCGATGGACGAGCAGGCCCGCACCGGGCTCGAACAGCAGATGCGCGCCATCGTCGGACCCGTTGCCATCCAAGACATGGACGACCAAGGCGCGCTCAACCTCGACACGCTGATCGAGGGCGATGAGGGCTTCGGCCTGCTCGACGGCATGGTCTACGGAAAGGTCGACGCCAAAACCCGCGTGATCGTGACGACCGACGAAATGTTCCAGCTCTGGCTGCATCAGCACAAGAACTGGTTGGGCACAGGACTCGGCCAGTCTGCCGCAACGGCCGAGCGCAGCGGTCAAAGAGGATGCCTTCTATACGCAAGCGGTCCTCACAGATTCTGCGATTGTCCGGTTTGCCGAACTTCCCGTTCGCAAGCCGGCGGGAGCCGCGTTCGCCTTTGCCATGCTCGCCGCACGGACCCAGAGCGATATTCCACCCAGGGCCGATGAGATTTTCATCGCAATGGCACACGGCGGTCGAATGTTCGTCGCCAATACGAAAGAGTTCGATGCGGTCGGGCCGATCGCGCCCTGCGATCAGATCCGAAACGATCTGATCAAGAAGTCGGAGGAGGCCGCCGGAGAGCCGGGACTGGATGACGAAGCGCGCCTTGCAAAATCGGACGCGCTGAGTGCGAAGTCTGAGGCGGAATTCTTACGCTGCTTCGCTCAACAAGCTTCGCATCAAAACGGCTTCGCCGCCGCCACGGCAGCCGCGCAGACGCTGATGGGTCGGCTTCTCCCGCGCTGACTTTGCGGCGCCTTCCGCCCCGCTACTCCGCCGCGCCGCGGAACGCCATTGTCTTGCTGTCGATGCCTTCGCCGTCGGCCTTGAGCGATTTGAACAGCTCGAAGGCCTCCTTCGGCTTCATGTTCTTGTGCACGACGGCGGCGACCGCAGCGATCATCGCCTTCGGCGCGTCGGATTGGAAAATATTACGGCCCATGTCGACGCCGGACGCGCCCTGCTGCACGGCATTGTAGGCCATGGTGAGCGCGTCAAGTTCGGGCAGCTTCTTGCCGCCGGCCATGACGATCGGCACCGGACATGACGCGGTGATGGTCTCGAAGCCTTCGTCGACATAGTAAGTCTTGACGTATTGCGCGCCGAGTTCGGCGATGATGCGGCAGGCGAGCCGAAAATATTTAGCGTCGCGCACCATATTCTTGCCGACAGCCGTGATGCCCATCACCGGCACACCGGCGCGAAGTCCCGCATCCACCAGCTTCGTCATGTTGTGCACGGAGCGTGTTTCGTGCTCCCCGCCGATAAACACCTGGATGCCGACACCGGCAGCGTTGAGCCTGATCGCATCGTCCATGTCCATGGCGATCTGCTCGTCGGAGAGTTCTTCGCGCAGGATGCTGGGCCCGCCGCTCGCCCGCAGCACCATCGGTTTCTGGCACTCTGCCGGAATAACGGTGCGCAAAATACCGCGCGTGCAGAACAGCGCATCGCAGGACGGCAACAGCGGCACGATGGAGAGGTCGATGCGCTCAAGTCCCGTCGTCGGGCCCTGGAAGTAACCGTGATCGATCGCGAGCATCACGGTCCGGCCGGAGCTCGGGTCGAACACCCGCGCCATGCGGTTCTTCATACCCCAGTCGAGCTGATGTGAGCCCTTGAGGTAGAAGCCCGGCGTCTGTTGCGGCTGATCGAGGGAGTAGCGTTCCCCTTCCTTGTCGGCTTCCGGCATGAGGCAAACCCTTTTGTTCGGCGATATCGGAAGACGTATGCGCCATCACCATTACGCCAGCAAGACCGGGAGGACAGCCCGCCGCGTATGGTCGGTAAACCGCAGATATTTTCGGGGAACGATTGCTGTCCTATGTCAATTGACATCCCCGCGGGGGAGGAACCTGGGTCAACGATGTCGGCAGCGATATTGATCGTCGAGGACGAGGCGCAGGTTCTTATTTTGGCAGAGTCCCTACTTCAGGAGGCAGGCTACGAGACGGCATCGGCCAGCACCTTGGCGGAAGCGCAAGCCATCATTCATTCGGATGCGAAGTTGGATTTGGTCTTTACCGACCTGGGCTTGGGCGAGGACGCCGAGGGAGGGATTGCGATCGGTCAGTTGGTCGGGCAGGCCCGATCAGGGATGCCGGTCCTTTACACAAGCGGCCGGCTGGTCACTGACGGCATGAAATCACTGCTTGTCGAACGAAGTGCATTTTTGTCGAAGCCCTATACGGCGCAAGATCTGTTGGAGGCGGTGGCAAGCCTGATCCCGAAAGCTTGAGCCTCCTCGTTTCGTCCCGTCGCTCCCCTGTTTCTGCCCCCTATTTTGCCCTGAGGAACCTCTTTGAAGCCTCTTTGCATTGTTCTTGTTTTGTTCTATTATGCAAGACGAAAACAAACGCAGAATTCTTAAACCATGACAGAATTCACTGCCCTCGCGGCAATGCGCAGCCGCGCCCAAAATCGCGTCCAGGTCAATCGCGCTCAGGTCAATCGTGCTCGCGTCATGGAGGAATTGCGTCGCCTGCTACCCAGGGTAGATAATTTTCGCAGGACCCTTCCCTGCGGTTTGGCCGCTATCGATTCCCATTTGCCGGGGGGCGGCCTTGCCTGTGGCGCACTCCATGAGGTCGTGCCGGAAACCGAAAGCGCTCTGCCGGCCGCGCTCGGCTTTATCGTCGCATTGCTGGCGCGCATCGAATGCTCTGTGAGTTCCCCTCCCCCTTGTGGGGAGGGGTTAGGGGTGGGGGTCGAGAAGTGGCGCACTAATGTCAACGCCCTCACTTCACCTCTCGACCCCCCTCCCCACCCTCCCCCACAAGGGGGGAGGGTGCAGGTTAAGCTTGCTCGCAATCATTCCCATGCATCGGGCGGCACTCTGCTCTTCTTCGTCATGCCGGGTTATGGGCTACGCCCGTACGGCCGGCTTTCCGGTCATGGCCTGAACGCACTGGGTCTCGATCCGACCCGTCTGATCCTGATCGAGACAGCACACCGGAAACAAACGCTTTGGGCCATGGAGGAGGCGTTGCGTTCGGCCGCGCCCCAAGCTGTCGCCGGCGCGATCGACAAGCTCGACCTGAAAACCAGTCAGAGGCTGCATCTCGCCGCCACCGATGCGGGGCTTCCTCTCCTGCTGCTGCGACCGTCGCAAACGCTGGAATTGAGCGCTGCGGCCACGCGCTGGCGCGTCGGTACGGCGGAGGCTGCGCGCGACCGCTTCGGCCTGATCGCGCGACCACGATGGCATCTGAAACTGGAACGCTGCCGCAACGGACGGCCGGGTGAATGGCGAGTGGAGTACGATCATGTCACGCATCGTTTCAGTCTGGCTGCCGCGCTGGCCGATCCTGCGTTTTCTCACGGCGCAGGCGAAAAAGCCTTCCGAGCAGCCCGTCGCGCCTGAGCGGCCGTTCGTCCTTGTCATTGCTGCTGCCGGAGGACCACGCATCGCCGCCTTAAACGAGGCCGCCGAGGCCGCGGGGCTTGCAGTCGGCGAGCCCTTGGCCGACGCGCGGGCGAAAGCCGGCATGCTGCAGATCCGCACCGTTGATACCGCCGCCGATGACGCCGCGCTGCGGCGTCTGGCTTTGTGGGCGACACGTTACACGCCGACCGCTTCCCTCTGGGGCGAGGAGAATGGCGCCGATGGCTTTTTCCTCGATATCGATGGGGCCGCGCATCTGTTCGGCGGTGAGGAAAGGCTCATCGCCGATCTTTCATTCCGGCTCGAACAGAGTTTCGGCTTGCCGGCCCGGCTTGCCGTTGCCGCGACGCCCGGTGCGGCCTGGGCGTTGTCGCGGTTTCACGCTGCGCCCTTTCCTGTCCTGCCGTCGGGCCAGGAAGCCGCGGCGCTTTCGCCGCTTCCGATCGAAGCCTTGCGGCTTTCGCCGGAAATCCGCACGACGCTGCGCCGGCTTGGCTTCAAATCCATCGGTGCGCTTATCGACAAACCGCGCGCGCCGTTTGCCGCGCGTTTCCCGGCCGAACTACTCCGTCGTCTCGATCAGGCACTCGGCCGCGTCGACGAGCCGCTCGTGCCTGTGGTCGCGCCGCCGGTCTATCACAGCATGCGTTACTTGCTCGAGCCGATCCTGACGCAGAACGCCGTCGTCGCCCACGCCAGCCGTCTCATGCAGACTCTCGTGCATGTTCTGGTGCGTGACGATGTGGGAGCACGCGCGGTGAAACTTTCGCTCTATCGCGTCGATGGTGCGGTCGAGACGATCGACATCGGTCTCACGTTGCCGACGCGCGACGTCTCCCATGTGGCGCGGCTCATCGATCTCAAGCTCGATGCGCTGGCGGCGACGCGCGATGCCGGTTTCGGCTTCGAGGCGCTCGGTCTCGCCGTCACCCGCGCCGAACCGATGATCGCGCGCCAAAAGGAACTGATATCCGCCGCCGAGGATGGCGACCGAACGGAGCGTTGCGCGGCTCTGATCGATGCGTTGCGCCAACGTCTCGGTCCGCAAAGCGTGCGGCAGTTCCAACCGGTTGCCAGCCACCTTCCCGAGCGATCCGAAGTGTTGCCGCCGATCGATGGCGAGGCTCCAGCATCAGTCCCCGTATCGTGGTCGGCACCGGAACAAAACACGCGCCCTCTCCTTCTCCTGCCGCACGCCGAGCCGACAGAAGTCACGGCGCTTGTTCCCGACGGTCCGCCCCGGCGTTTTTGCTGGCGCGGCGTGACCTACGATGTAGCCGGCGCACAGGGCCCGGAACGCATCGCCGGCGAATGGTGGCGCCAGCGCGTCCATCACCGCGAAGGCGAGCCGACGCGCGATTATTACCTCGTCGAAGACGCAGACGGCCGCCGCTTCTGGCTGTTCCGCGAAGGCCTCTACGAACGCGAAACGGCATCGGCGCGCTGGTTCGTCCACGGGATGTTTGCGTGAGTGAGTGCGTCAGATGAGATTCATCATGCGCGCTCCCCTCCCCCTTGTGGGGAGGGGTTGGGGGTGGGGGTCAGGAGGTCATGCGCAAGCATCCACGAATGCGCGTCACCTCCCGACCCCCCACCCTACCCTCCCCCACAAGGGGGGAGGGAGATGAGTGCCTATGCCGAACTTGCCGTGACCACGAATTTTTCCTTCCTGCGCGGCGCCTCGCATCCGCAGGAGATGGTTGCGTGCGCCGACGCGCTCGGCCTGACCGCCATCGGCATTGCCGACCGCAACTCTTTTGCCGGTGTCGTGCGCGCCTATGGCGAAGCCCGCAACCGAAACATCAAGCTTGTCGTCGGCACGCGCCTGGTGACCATCGACGGCTTCGAGGTGCTGGCCTATCCGACGGATCGGGCGGCCTACGGCCGGCTTTGCCGGTTGCTGACGGCCGGCAATCTCAATGCCAAGAAGGGCGAATGCCATCTGACCTTCGAGGACATTCTCACCGCCAGCGACGGCCAGATGCTGATCGCGTTACCGCCGCTGGAATTGTTCGGCTCAGTTGCCGCTCGTCCCCGCGAAAGCGGGGACCCCGTGCTGGATTCCCGCTTACGCGGGAATGAGCGGTTCATCGAACGTCTCGCCGCCTTGGCCCACGCCGCGCCGGGCCGCACGTTTCTCGCCGGCGTGCATTACCATCGCGGCGACGAACCGCGCCGGCTCGGCTTACTGGCCGAACTCGGCGCGCGCCTGGATGCCCCGCTCGTCGCCGTGAACGATGTCTCCTATCACGAGCCGGAACGCCGGCCGCTCGCCGACGTGCTGACCTGCGTACGTGAGAAATGCACAATTGCCGAAGCAGGCTTGCGGCTTGCCATTAATGCCGAGCGCCATATCAAGTCTCCGGCGGAGATGGCGCGGCTGTTCAAAAATTTTCCCGACGCCATCGCCCGCACCGTCAAGATCGCCGAGGCCTGCCGTTTTTCGCTGGGAGAACTCAAATACGAATATCCCGACGAGCCGGTGCCGGAAGGCAAGACCGCCCAGCAGCATCTCGAGGATCTGACGTGGACCGGGGCGCAGGACCGCTACCCGAAAGACAAATATCCGCAAGGAATTCCTGACGACATCAAGAAGCGGCTTGCCGACGAACTCGCGCTCATCGCCAAGCTCGACTACGCGCGTTATTTCCTCACCGTCCACGACGTCGTCTCCTTCGCGCGCCGGCAGGACAAGGAAATCCTCTGTCAGGGCCGCGGCTCCGCTGCGAACAGCGCGGTGTGTTTTTGTCTCGGTATCACCTCGGTGAACCCTGACAAGAGCAAGCTTCTCTTCGCCCGTTTCATTTCCGAGAACCGCGGCGAGCCGCCCGATATCGACGTCGATTTCGAGCACGAGCGGCGCGAGGAGGTGATCCAATACATCTACAGTCGCTACGGCCGCCATCGCGCGGCGATCTGCGCGACCGTCGTGCACTACCGCTCTCGCCGCGCCATCCGCGAGGTCGGCAAGGTTTTGGGATTGACGGAGGATGTCACCTCAGCGCTCGCCAAGACGGTGTGGGGCTATGGCGACGGCTTGCCGGACGACCACATTCGCCAGGCCGGCCTCGATCCGGCAAATCCGGCGATCCGGCAGGCCGTTGCTCTTGCCGATGATCTGATCGGCTTCCCGCGCCATCTTTCGCAGCACGTCGGCGGCTTCGTCCTCACGCGCGCGCCGCTCGACGAGACGGTTCCCATTGGCAATGCCGCCATGGACGACCGTACCTTCATCGAATGGGACAAGGATGACATCGACACGCTCGGCCTCATGAAGGTCGATGTCCTTGCGCTCGGCATGTTGAGCTGCCTGCGGCGCGGGCTTGATCTTTTGAAGCAGCATTACGGCAAGGATTACACGCTCGCGACGCTGCCGCAGGACGATGCAGCGGTCTACGAGATGCTGTCGCGCGCCGACAGCGTCGGCGTGTTCCAGGTCGAGAGCCGCGCGCAGATGTCCATGCTGCCGCGGCTCAAACCGCAATGTTTCTACGATCTCGTCATCGAAGTTGCGATCGTGCGGCCGGGGCCGATCCAGGGCGACATGGTGCATCCTTATCTGCGCCGGCGCGATGGCATCGAGAAGGAGCATTACCCTTCTCCCGATCCTGCGCATGGGCCGAAGAACGAATTGGAGGAGGTTCTCAAAAGAACGCTCGGCGTGCCGCTGTTCCAGGAGCAGGCGATGCAGATCGCCATCACTGCGGCGAAGTTCACGCCCGACGAAGCCGATGGGCTGCGGCGCGCCATGGCCACCTTCCGTCACACCGGCAACGTTCATCTGTTCCGCGACAAGTTCATCAACGGCATGGCCGAGCGCGGTTACGACCGCGATTTTGCCGAACATTGTTTCGGTCAGATCGAGGGTTTCGGCGAATACGGTTTTCCCGAAAGCCACGCCGCGAGCTTTGCGTTGCTGGTCTACGCTTCGGCCTTCATCAAATGCCGCTATCCGGACGTGTTCTGCGCCGCCATCCTCAACAGCCAGCCGATGGGCTTCTATCAGCCGGCGCAACTCGTCCGTGATGCGCGCCAGCACGGTATCGAAATCCGTGCGGCCGACGTCAATTTCAGCGCCTGGGATTGCACGCTGGAGCAGAGCACCGATGGCAGACACGCCGTCCGGCTCGGCTTTCGTCTGATCCATGGGCTTGGCGAAGACGAAATGAAAAAACTCATCGCAGCGCGCGGCAACGGCTTTTCCAGCATCGAGCGGCTCGCGGCCATTGCCGGCATCTCTCGCTTCACCATCGAGCGGCTCGCTGAAGCGGATGCATTCCGCTCG
Source organism: uncultured Alphaproteobacteria bacterium (assembly GCA_963759705.1). Classification (GTDB taxonomy): domain Bacteria; phylum Pseudomonadota; class Alphaproteobacteria; order Rhizobiales; family Xanthobacteraceae; genus BOG-931. The sequence continues at coordinate 114,024 of CAVXAK010000012.1, read as the reverse complement.
CTACCGCATGATCACGCGCAAACGGACACAAAGGTCCCCGCCTTTGCCGATCGTGCGTTGGGCCTCGACCGGCGCGCCGCTTTATGGGCGGCACGGCGACTCGACACGATCGGCGCTCGTGTACCGAATCGAACGGCTGCCGCCAAAATTGCGGGAGAACTGCCGCTTCTGACGCCGCATCTGAGCGACGAACTTTTCCCCGAACCGCCGGTCGCATTGCCCGCCATGCCGCTTTGCGAACACGTCGTGGAGGATTACGTGGCAACCGGCCTGTCGCTGAAAGAGCATCCGGTGCGTTTTTTCCGCGACCGCCTCGCCGGACTCGGCGCCATTCGCAACGCGGAGCACCGCAGCGGCGATCTGCCGCAGAATGCAATGATCACCGTCGCCGGCCTGGTGCTGGTGCGGCAACGGCCTGGAACCTCGAAAGGCGTGGTGTTCATGACGCTGGAAGACGAGACCGACATCGCCAACATCATTGTCTGGCCGAAGGTTTTTGAAAAAAATCGCCGCACGGTGATGACGGCGCGCTTTCTCGCTGTGCGTGGACGCCTGCAACGCGCGGGCCTTGTGGTCCACGTCGTCGCGGAAAGCTTCGTCGATCTCAGTGCGACGCTGTCGTCGCTGCGCGACGGCGAGAATTTCCTGCCGAACCTTTCATCTCCCTCGCACGGAGAAGGCTCCTGGAGCCCGCTCAAGAGCCGCGACTTTCATTGATGAATCACGACAAAACCAAGCAGGAGCCTCATCATGTGCGGCCGCGCGCGTCTTCCCGACGATGTGTCTGAAATCAAACTCGATCTTAAAATCGATTGGGACGAAATCGACGATTACCGGCCGAGCTGGAACGCTGCGCCGACATCGAAACTTCCGGTTGTCATATCGCTAGAAGGCAAACGAAAACTCACGCTCATGCGCTGGGGACTCGTCCCGTCCTGGGCCAAGGACATCAAGATCGGCTATTCGACTTTTAATGCCCGCGCTGACGGCGTGGATACGCGCCCCGCCTTCCGCACCGCCTGGAAAGCCGGCCGCCGCTGCCTGGTCATCGCCGACGGCTATTACGAATGGCGCCAATCCGACAAACAACCATTCGCTGTAGCGCTCGGTAATCGCGGACCGATGACGTTTGCCGGTCTATGGGATACCTGGCGAGCGCCCGACGGTAACACGTTGAAATCTTTTACCATCATCACCACGCAGGCCAACAATCTGCTTGTTCCATTGCACGATCGCATGCCCGTGCTGCTTGCGCCGGACCGCTGGGCGAAGTGGCTCGGAGAAACCGCGGCGACCGACGCCGATCTGAAAACCATGCTGACACCTTATCCCAGCGAGGCCATGACGTTATGGCCGGTCGACCGGCGCATCGGCAATATCCGCAATGACAGTCCGGATTTATTCACATCTCTGAACGAGCCGGTTTAACCATGGGCTGCGACGGTCCGAACATTGCACCGCAAAAGCCAAAACGCGTCCGCCGCGTTATAATGCCGTCATACATAGGAGTTGCGCCAACTGCCGGTCGCCTATATCGTCTATCGTCTGCTTAGTGCAGGCTCTCCCCGCGCGAGGTCCGCGCGCAACGGGGGATGACGGGAGACCCGTGACACCGCGTCAGCGCGGACGTTGTCGGATTTTGCTGAAGTTCCTTGCCTTGTGATAAGCTCGGCGAGAACCCTAATGGCCCCGAAGACGGCCGGGAGGAAATTTTGCGACCTTCCACCAGCCCTCTCCGCGAGCTTGTACGCAAGCGTGACTTTTACGCTGGCGGCTTGATGCTAATGCTTGGCCTTGGCATCGCGCTCAAAGGAGCAACGTATCGCCCCGGAACCCTCATGCACATGGGTCCCGGGTTTTTACCAACCGCGCTTGGCGTGCTCCTGGTTTTGCTCGGGATCGCCATCGCCGCTGCGGCCTATTCGCCGACCGAAAAAGCAGACCCGCATCACGAACGCATCCTTCCTGCACATCCGGAGTGGTGGGCGTGGTTCTGCATCCTCGCCGGGCCCGTCCTGTTCATCGTCCTGGGACGCTATTTTGGGATGGCGCCGGGGACGTTTGCCTGCGTGTTTGTCGCCGCGCTCGGTGACCGCAGCGCAACGTGGAAGGGTTCAATCATTCTCGCGACCGTTGTGACTATCTTCGGCGTCACCCTGTTTTCGTACTTCCTGCAGGTGCCGATGCCGATATTCACCTGGAGGGGTGGCCTGTGATTACGACCGCACTCTCAGACCTCTGGAACGGCTTCGGCGTTGCGCTCGAGCCGCATAATCTGTGGTGGTGTTTCGTCGGCGTTTTGGTCGGCAACATGGTCGGCGTGTTGCCGGGCATGGGCCCACTCGCCACCATCTCGATCCTTCTGCCGCTGACCTTCGGCATGAAACCGGTCGGCGCCATCCTCATGCTGGCCGGCGTGATGTACGGCGCGCAGTATGGCGGCGCGATCTGCTCGATCCTGCTCAATTTGCCATGTCACCCGCCGCACGCCGTAACGTGTCTCGACGGCTTCCCTATGACCAAACAAGGGCGCGGCGGCGTCGCGCTCGGCCTTACGGTGATTGCGTCGTTCGTCGGCGCCTCCTGGGGCATCACCGAAATGATCTTTCTCTCGCCGCTATTGGTAAGAGCGGCGCTGCAATTTGGTCCGACGGAAGTCTGCTCGCTCATGCTGCTCGGCCTGTTGGCGGGCTCAACGCTGGCGCGAGGTTCGCCGATCAAGGGCGTAGCGATGACCGTGCTCGGACTCTTTCTCGGCTCGGTCGGTACCGACCTTGAGACCGGCTCGGAGCGCTTCACGTTCGGGATGACCGAACTTGACGATGGCATCGAGCTCATCGCGTTGGCGCTCGGCTTGTTCGGCATTGCCGAATTTATGAACAGCGTCAATCAAGTCGCACCGATCAACACCAAATATACCAACGTCAAATTCAAAGACTTGCGGCCGAGCAAGGCCGAACTCAAGCAGGCGTTCTTTCCGATGTGGCGCGGCACGATCATAGGCAGTTTGTGCTCGCTCATTCCCGGCACGGGCCCCACCATTGCGTCTTTCGTCGCTTACGCCACCGAAAAGAAAATCTCCAAGCACCCGGAAAAATTCGGCACCGGCCTGATCGAAGGTGTTGTCTGTCCGGAGGCGTCAACGCATTCCTCCGTGCAAGGCGATTTCATTCCAACGATGAGCCTCGGTATTCCCGGCGACGCCGTGATGGCGCTGCTGCTCGGAGCCCTGATGATTCAGGGCATCGTGCCGGGACCGCAGCTCATTTCGCAGCATCCGGACATCTTCTGGGGGCTGGTGGCGAGTTTCTGGATCGGCAACATCCTGCTCGTGCTGCTCAACGTGCCGCTGATCGGCGTCTGGGTGAAGATGCTGGCGATCCCGTATCGCTTCCTCTACCCGAGCGCACTGTTCTTCGTGTGCATTGGCGTTTACGCCGCAAACAACGACTTCTTCCAAGTCGGCGAAGTCATCGTCATCGGCATGTTCGGTTATCTCCTGCTCCGGCTGGACTTCCATCCGGCGCCGATCCTGCTTGGCTTCGTGCTGGGACCGCGTTTCGAGGAAAATTTCCGGCGTGCCATGCTGATCTCGCGCGGCGACATCGGGGTCTTCGTCGAACGACCAATCAGCGCAGTGTTTATCGCTCTTTGCGTGATCCTGATCGGCTCCCAGATCTATTTCCGACTGCGTGGCGCGAAGACCGGTATCACGCCCGCCGTTGAAGGCGCCGGGGCTGGCGGCACAGTGCCGCCGCAACTGGCGCAGCAACCAATCAGTCCGGCGGAATAAATCAGGCGCGACACAGCGTCCGCTCAGGCGGGGTCGAAGAGACCCCGCCCGAGAACGCGCGCGAGCCGATCGGAAAATAATCGCGCATCCGCTGGACGATCGCCGTCGAGGACGCGCGCTTCGTCGAACAACAAGTGCGCGGCGTCCTCCTTGAACGTTCGCTGCTCATCTCCGAGGGCGGCGAGCGCGACAACGAGCTTGTGACGGGGATTGATCTCCAGGATCGGCTTTGACGCGGCGTTCAGCCGTCCGGACCCTGCGAGCATCCTCTCGAGCGCGCGATCGGGCCCGCTGTCCGGCGCGACAAGGCAGACGGCGCTGTCGGTCAGGCGGTCCGACGCCCTGACCTCGGAAACGGCGTCACCCAGGGCGGTCTTCATGAATGTCAGGAACGTCTTGACCGCCTCCGCTGCCTCCGGCGCCGGCTGCACTTGATCGTCAGCCAAGGGGATGAGCGCTAGATCGGCCGCGCCTTGCGTCACCGATTTGAATGGCTTGCCGTCGGAGGAGACGCCTGGCATGACCCAAAAGCTGTCGACCGGATCGGGCAGCAGAAGCACCTCGATGCCGCGCGCGCGAAAACCCTCGAGGTGCGGCGAGGTCTCCAAACGCGCGATATCGTCGCCGGCGATGTAGTAGATCGCGGTCTGATTGGTCTTGAGCGCGGCGACGTACTCCTTGAGGCTGCGCCAGCCGCCGGCCGAGGCGGTCGTCTTGAACCGCGCCAGCGAAAGCAGCGCATCGCGCCGTTCGAAATCCTCGTAGATGCCCTCCTTCAGAACCGCGCCGAAGGTCTCCCAAATCTTCGCGTAGGATGGCGGCTCCTTGTCCGCCAGCCGTTCGAGCTCCGAGAGTATGCGGCTCGTCGCACCCTTTCTGATCGCCGCAAGGAGCGGGCTCTCCTGGATCTTTTCGCGCGAGACGTTGAGCGGCAGATCGGCGCTGTCGACCAGACCGCGAACAAAGCGCAAGTAGCGCGGCAGCAGGTCTGCATCGTCGGTGATGAACACACGCTTGACGTAGAGCTTGATGCGTCCCTTACGGTCCGGGTCGAACAAGTCGAACGGACGCGAGCTGGGAACAAAAAACAGCGTGGTGTAGTCCTGCCGCCCTTCCGCGCGGTAGTGCACGGTCAACGCCGGCTCATCGAACTGTCCGGCGATGCTCCGGTAAAAATCGGTATATTCCGCGGCCGTGATTTCGGACTTCGGCTTGGCCCACAGCGCCGCCCCGTCGGTCACCGCGATGGCCTCGGCGCCGGGTTTCTCGACGATCTCGATGGGCACCGGCACGTGCCCGGATTGCGACTTCACCAGTTGCTCGACGGTGAAGCGCTCCGCGTAGGATTTCGCATCCTCCATCAAATGCAGCACGACGCGCGTGCCGCGGCGCGGCGCGTCCGCCGGCGCGGCGGTGGCGATCGTGAACGTGCCCTTGCCGTCGGAGTTCCACAGCCAAGCCGTGTCCGACCCGGCGCGGCGCGAAATCACGTCGACATGGTCCGCCACGGTGAAGGCCGAATAAAAGCCGACGCCAAACTGGCCGATCAGAGTGGTGTCGTCGGCGGCTTTGTCCCCCTGCGCCACTTCCATGCGATCGAGAAACGCCCTCGTGCCCGAGCGCGCGATGGTGCCGAGCGCCTCTGCCAACTCGTCGCGGCTCATGCCGATACCGTTATCCTCGACGGTCAGGAGCCGCTTGTCGGCATCAAGCGAAAGGGTGATGCGCGGCTTGACGTCGTCGCCGAGCAGCGCCGGATTGGCGATGGACTTGTAGCGCAGCCGCTCGCAGGCGTCGGCCGCGTTCGCGATCAGTTCGCGGAGGAACACCGACTTGTCGGAATAGACCGAGTGCACCATGAGGTGCAGAAGCTTGGCGACGTCGGCCTGGAAAGGTTGGGCCTGGAAAGGTTGGGCCTGGAAAGGTTGGGCCTGGAAAGGTTGGGCCTGGAAAGGTTGGGCCTCGAACGGACGGCTCTCGGCTTTGTTTTCCTCAGCGTTGGTCATGGCAGCATTCCCCGGGCAGCGATTTGTTGGTCCGGAGATGGAGCGAAATCGGTACTGTTTCAAGCCCCGATATGATTCTTCTGCGTCACGCCCGGGGTGCCTCTTTAGCGCCCTCAGAGGACATCGGGCGATCGGCCCCGGCATCACGTGTTGCCGGCCTGCGCAACGAAGGTGGAGCGATCGCCTGGACCACCCGGGCTGCCGGCGCTGGAAGCGGTCGCCGGATTCTAGCGATTGGTTCGACACATGCCCGCCCGTATTTGAACCGGCGTCGACGCCGGCTTTCCGGACAAAGCCCGCAGACGCGGTCTTGGCAGCCGGGCTTTGAGCAGGCGTCGTGACCTCGGCGCAAGTCGGTTTGGCCGCCGGTCACCGGTGCGAATGGCGGAATCTGAGATTGGCTCGTGACAATTGCTTGATGGAGGTGCAGCCCATCAGCTTCATGTCGCGCTCGAGTTCCGCGCGCATCAGCCCAAGCGCGCGCTCGACCCCACTTTGGCCGGCCGCAGCGAGGGGAAAAAGATAGAAGCGACCAACGCCCACCGCCTTGGCGCCCAACGAGAGCGCCTTGAGCACATGGGTCCCGCGTTGAACTCCGCCATCAAGCAGGACATCAATCTTGTCGCCGACGGCGTCGACGATCTCCGCCAGTTGATCAAATGAACTCCGCGAACCGTCAAGCTGGCGTCCGCCGTGATTTGAAACAACGATCCCTGAACAGCCGATATCGGCGGCCTTCTTGGCGTCTTCGACGCTCATCACTCCTTTAAGACAAAACATGCCGTCCCAATGCTTGACCATTTCCGCGACGTCTCGCCAATTCATCGAGGGGTCGAGCATGTTGGTGAAGTAATCGCCGATGGACGTCGCGCCGCCACTCATGTCGACATGATCTTCCAATTGCGGCAGCCGGAACTTCTCGTGCGACAGATAGTCGATGACCCATTTCGGCTTGATGGCGAATTGAGCCAGGCCCTGCAAATTCAACCGGAGCGGAATGGAGAATCCGGTACGAAGGTCGCGTTCACGATTGCCGCCGGTAATTAAATCCACGGTCAGCATCATGATGCGGACACCGGCGGTCTTGGCCCGATCGAGCATCGCTTTGTTCAGCCCTCGATCCTTGTGGAAGTAGAATTGGTAGATCTGCGGAAACGAAAACTTCGACGAGATATCCTCCAAGCTGACCGTACCCAGCGACGAAACCCCGAACATCGTTCCGTATTTTTCGACGGCTTGTGCCACGGCGCGTTCACCCTGGTGGTGAAACAGTCGCTGCAAAGCCGTCGGCGAGCAATAAATTGGCAACTCCAATTTATGGCCGAGGACAGTTACCGACAGATCGACGTGCTCAACCCCGGTAAGCACATTCGGGACGAGGTCGCACTCCTCGAATGCGCGCGTGTTTCTTCGGTATGTCGTCTCGTCGTCTGCCGCGCCGTCGATATAGTTGAAGATCGGCCCCGGCAGGCGCCGCCGTGCCAATTCTCGGAAATCATGGAAATTATGACAATGGTTCAGACGCATGATGCTCCCATCGTCTGGACGTCCAGCGCACTTTTCGCGGCTATCATGTCTCGCTTCCAGGCTCCGCCGGCCAATCAACCTAAACTTGCTCGACGACCGTACTAGACCGGCACCCTGACGGTCGCGCGCAATCCGCCCAGCGGACTGTCGCCGAGCGTGATGTCGCCGCCATGGGAGCGCGCGATATCACGCGCGATCGCAAGCCCGAGTCCCGTCCCGCCTTCGTCCTGGTTGCGAGCGTCGTCGAGGCGCAGGAACGGCTTGAACACGTCTTCGCGAAGCTGCGCCGGGATGCCCGGCCCGTCGTCGTCGATCGTCACCGTGAGCCAGCGGTGGTCGCGATGGCCGGTGATCGCCACGGCCGAAGCGAACCGCCCGGCGTTCGATACGAGATTGGCGAGGCAGCGTTTGAACGCCGCCGGTCGCACCGTAACCTCGGGCTGGCCATGGAACGCAACGCTGGCCTTATGCCCATGACGCTCGGCGTCGAGTTTGAGTTCGTCGAGCAATACCGCGATGTCGGTCGGCGCCGATTGCTCGCCCGTATCGCCGCGCGCGAAGGCGAGGTACGCCTCGAGCATGCCGGCCATCTCGTCGACGTCCTTCTTCACCGCCTCCAGTTCGGGGCTGTCGCCAAGCAAGGCCAACTCGAGCTTGAAGCGCGTCAGGATGGTTCGCAAATCGTGTGACACACCGGCCAGCATGGTGGTGCGCTGATCCATCGCCCGTTCAATCCGGGCCTTCATTTCGAGGAATGCGGCCGAGGCCCGCCGGACTTCGCGAGCTCCGCGGGGACGGAAATTCGGCGCCTCGCGGCCCTTGCCGAAGGCTTCCGCGGCGTCGGCCAGCCGCACGATCGGGCGAATTTGATTGCGCAGAAATGCGATCGCAATGGCGAGCACCACAAGCGAGGTCGCCACCATCCACAGCAGGAATATCCAGGAATTCGAAATCATAGGCGTCGGCGCGCCGCGCGAACACACGCATGATCGTATCGTCGAGCTTGATGCGTATTTCCACGATGGACGAACGGCCGACCGTATCGATCCAGAACGGCAAGCCGATCTGTTTGCGGATTTCGTCCGACAGCGTCTCATCGAGCTGCGAGAAAAACGGTTTGGGTCCGGGCGGCGGCAGTTCCGTCCCCGGCAGGAAATCGACCACAAGACCCAGCCGATCCTGCGCGATGCGGCGCAACTGAGCATGATCGGCACCCTGCGGATACGTCTTGTAGACGTCGATCAGCGTCGCGATCTCCTGGGTCACCGCCGACGACAGGTAATGGGTGACAAGATTCCAGTGCCGATCCATGAACATGAGGGCAACAACGGATTGCAGCACCACCATCGGCACGATGATGATCAGCAGCGAGCGGGCATAAAGCCCCTTCGGCATCACCGACTTGAGCCAACGGGTGAAGCGATCCCAGGGTCCCGTGATGGGCCCAGTGATATAGCCGACGGCGTTCGCGACGGCGCTCGCGGCGGCGGCCACGTGCCCGGCGGCACTCCGCAGGCGTTCGACGCTATCGTCGAAACTGGTCATGATGCCACTCAGCCGGTCGATACCAGGCGGTAGCCCACTCCGCGCACGGTCTGCACGATGAGAGGATTCGTCGGATCGCGCTCGATCTTGCGGCGCAACCGATTGACCTGCACATCCACGGTGCGCTCACTGACGTTGTCGCCACTGCCGGCGAGCGCTTGACGGGGCACGGTATCGCCAAAGCTCGTACTGAGCACGCGCAGCATTTCGCGCTCGCGATCGGTGAGACGAATCACTTCCTCGCCGCGGCGCAGTTCACCGCTGGCGAGGTGAAAGACGAACGGGCCGAAGCGCACCGATTCCGCGGGCGCCGCCCGCGGCGGCCGCGCCCGCTTGAGAATATTGGCGACCCGCAACGACAGTTCGCGCGGCTCGAACGGCTTCGCCAGATAATCATCGGCACCGATCTCCAGCCCCATGATCCGGCTTTCCTTTTCATCGCGCGCCGTCAGCATCAGGATCGGCACTGCCGAGCCGGCGCGCAGTGAGCGGGCGAAATCAAACCCATTCTCGCCCGGCATCATCACGTCGAGGATCAGCAGATCGAACTTCAAGCCCTCGAGCTTGGCTCTCGCTTCTTGAGCCGTTTCGGCGGTCGAAACGCGATAGCCCTCCCCGAGCAAAAACCGCGACAGCAGCGCGCGGATGCGACGATCGTCATCGACGACCAGGAGGTGCGGCGCGTCGTCGGCCGGGTTGCCGGCGGGCGCCGTCATGAAGCGGCGTCTTCGTTGCGCGGCCGCGCCCGGTCGGCATGCGCAATCAAGTGGAGAACGCGGTCGCGATCCCGAGCGTCGATCATCCCGGCGAGGAACCTTCGCGCCGCTTCGCGCGCGCCCGGTCCGAGTTCGTCGAGCACGCGCGCAATGCGTTCAGTCTGCAGTCCAGCAAGTTTCATCGCCAGCGCCGCGCCGCTCGGACTGACATAGAGCAGCCGTTGGCGGCGATCGTTGGCGCCTTCCTTCTGCACGACGTAACCCTCGTCGATCAGTTGCTTGAGCACGCGACCGAGCGATTGCTTGGTAATTTTCAAAACATCGAGCAGATCGGCAACTTTCATCCCCGGATTGCGATTGACGAAATGCAGGACACGATGATGCGCCCGCCCGAAGCCGAGCGTTTCCAGCACTTCGTCCGGATCGCCGACGAAATCGCGATAGGCGAAGAACAAAAGCTCGATGAGGTCCCAATACGGCTCCGAGACCGCCGGGGCGGATTCTGTCGTCTCTGCGGCCGAGCGCGTGTTACTCAATGTCGTGACGCCGATGTCAGCCATTTATGTCAGCACTATTGACATATTTCGGTTTGCTTGTTAACCCAGCAGCGTGATTTTCGCGACAAGCATCGTAACCGCGCCACCCCCTGAACGACGTTGCGCCGGGTGCCAAAGGGCGCTCTCATGACGCAGTTCAGACCATAACGGGAGTTCGGTCCCGACGCAAAAGCCCACACGCGGAAGATCTCACGCGCGATGGGCGAAACAAGTGAGGGAGGCGTGCGATGGCTGCGCCCTTTGATCAACGCGCCGACGTGATCTGGTTCGACGGCAAGCTCGTTCCGACCGCCGATTGCAAAATCAGCGTGCTGACGCACGGACTGCATTATGCGAGCGCCGTTTTCGAGGGCGAGCGCGCCTATGGCGGCGAGATTTTCAAAGGCACCGAACATTCGGCGCGCCTGAAACGCTCGGCGGAGATTCTCGACTTCGAAATTCCCTATACGGTCGCAGAGATCGACGCCGCCAAGCGGCTTGTCCTCGAGAAGAACAATCAGCAGGAAGCCTACGTGCGGCCGATCGCCTGGCGCGGCTCCGAACAGCTTGGGGTGTCCGCACAAAGCAACAAAATCCACCTTGCCATCGCGACCTGGGAATGGCCGAGCTATTTCGACCCCGCCCAGCGGCTCAAGGGCATTCGGCTGGACCTCGCCGAATACCGCCGCCCCGACCCGAAGACCGCACCATCGCTCGCCAAGGCGTCTGGCCTGTATGCCATCTGCACGATCTCCAAACACCGCGCCGAGCGGCGCGGCTATGCCGACGCCATGATGCTCGATTGGCAGGGCCGGGTCGCCGAGTGCACGGGCGCCAACATCTTTTTCATCAAAGACGGCAAGATCCACACGCCGATCGCCGACTGCTTCCTCGCCGGCATTACGCGCGCCACCGCAATAGACCTTGCGCGCCGGCAAAACATCGAGGTGATCGAACGCCGTATCATGCCGGAGGAGCTTTCGACCTTCGCCGAATGCTTCATCACCGGCACCGCCGCCGAGGTGACCGCCGTTTCCGAAATTGCCGACTGGAAGTTCACGCCCGGCCGCATCACCCAGCAATTGATGAGTGACTACACCGCCGAGGTGAAGCCGAAGGGCAAAGCCGCGGCGGCCTAGGCCGTGGGCGTCGGGCGGGCCATTTAGCGCACGCGCACCGGAATGATTTCCACGGAGAGCTGAACTTCGTCGCCGAGGCCGTAATAGTAATAAGCCGGCTGCGAGACCAACCGCAGCAGCGTAAACAGGCGGAAACGAAGACGCCTGAGAAAGTTCATTTTCTGCAACGGCAGCAGATTTTCGTGCGAGACGTGGACGATCCATTGCCGCCGATCGGTCGGCAGATCAATTTCTTTGTGCCGCGACATTTCCTCCAGCAACCGCTCGACATTCGGCTCTTCCATGAAGCCGAAACTCAACTCGACGCCGATGATGCCGCCTCTGTCCTTTTCCCGATCGAAAACGGTCACGCGATAGCGATCGTCCCTGACATACGGAACCTTACGGTGAGTGACCTCGACCAAGATCAGATTGCGGGGCAGGATGCCGTGTCGCTCCCATAGCATCTGGATCAACGCGGGGGCGCGATCGGTTTCCAGATGCAGCGGCTTGGGCGACATGACAATGGCATTGCGTTCCATGAAGACCTTGCAGTTGCGATGCAACGCAATCAGCTCCGCCATCGTCATCGTCGACTTCGCGGAATAGGCCGCAAACGTTGCCTTGCGGCCCCATCGCCACGTCGTCATCACCAGAAAAACGGCGATGCCGACTGCGAGCGGAACAAAGCCGCCTTCGAGAAACTTCAGCAAATTCGCAACGAGGAAGGCGCCGTTGACCGCGATCAGACTCCCCCACACCAAAACGGTCCTTATTGGTCCCCAATCCCAATAGCGCAGAGCGATGGGAAACATGGCAAGCGAGGTAATGAGCGTTACGCCTGATACGGCAAATCCAAGAGCCGGGCCCAGCGCCGCGCTGGAGCCGAAGGACGTAACAAGAAGGATGCATCCGGCAAAAAGCGACCAGTTGATAGACCGAATGTATACTTGGCCGGCATGCGCATGATGCGTGTGCAGGAGATCAAGCCGCGGGAAGAGACCCAGCCGAATCGCTTGCGAGAAGAGCGAGAAAGCGCCGGATATCAGCGCCTGTGAGGCGATGATGGTCGCCGTTATGGCGAGCAGCACCATTGGATAAAGCAATGCCGGCGGCACCAAACTATAGAACAGTTTGCCCCCCGCGATTGGTGCGCTGCCCAATAGAAAAGAACCCTGCCCCAGATAGTTCAGCAGAAGGGCGGGATAGACCACCGCAAACCAGCTCGCCCGCAGCGGCTGCGCGCCGAAATGTCCGACGTCCGCATACATCGCTTCACTGCCTGTGACGACGAGCATCAACGCGCTCAGAATGAGCAGTGCCTCGAACACGCCCGCATGGCGGAGGAAATTCGCTCCATGCACGGGATTGAAGGCGGCGAGGATTTCGGGGTGTTGTTCGATGTGCCAAGCGCCGAGAACGGCGATGACGACGAACCAAACGAGCAGGATCGGACCAAACACGACCCCAATTCCCGATGTACCTTTGAACTGAATGGCAAACAGAGCAGTCAGAAGCGCGATCGTGATGGGAATGACGGTATGGCCGAGCGCCGGCGTCGCGACTTGCAATCCTTCGACGGCAGACAGCACGCTGATCGCAGGCGTAATCATCGCGTCGCCGAACAGCAGTCCAGCGCCGAGCATCAGCGACCACAGCAGAAACGTCGTGCCCCGTTTTTTGTGCTCGGACAAAAGGCCGTAGAGGGCGAAGAGCCCGCCCTCGCCATCGTTTTGCGCGCGCAGAACGAAGATGGCGTATTTGATGGCGACAATGACGGTGATGGTCCAGATCACCAGCGATACACCACCCAGCACGTCAGCCGGCGTTGGTGCGCCGCCGCCTCGGCTGAAAAACAACTGATCCATGGCGTAAAGCGGCGACGTGCCGATATCGCCGTAGACAATGCCGAGTGCGCCAATGGCCAACGTCGCAAAGCTTCCACGCGGCGTGTGCGACTTCGGATTCATGGCGGCCAAACCGTTGCGGTGCCAACTGGAAGCGTTCATGACGCAAAAGCCAAATTGATGTCGCCGTCGATGTAGCGGTGCAACGGTCAGGCTACCCTGTAAATAGCGGCTCCTCCTAGCGCATCGGGCGCAACATCGCCTTGATTTAACTCAAGATTACGATCGGTTATTTCCGTCGTTGCAGGCCGAGGTTCGTCTGGGCTTGCCGCGGATAAGGTGAATCATTGCGCCATCCGCATTGCGCTCGCTTTGCAGCGGGCCGACGCCGACGGTGAGAAAATCACATTGATTTTGATGAGCCGGGGTCTGACTGTCCCGCAGTGCAGCATGAGTCCATGGTCACCAAGCACGACTGAACGGCTGTGGCGGAATCTGAACCGTGATAAAAAATTCGTCGCGCTCGGACGGTTCGGCGTGCATGACTTCCTGCGCCAATTTGGCTCGGCCATGCGCCATCGCAAGCAAGCTTGATCGAAAGTCGAAAACCGCAATGCCGCTATGGACCGACTAGGGGTGGAGAGCGGTCAGTGCGAGCATGGCGACAAAGACGACAAAAACCGCTGCGACGAGAAAATAGGCTGCCTTGATTGCGAAGCCAGCTGAAACATTGTCCGTCGGCACGATCACCTCCCATTTTGAAGCTTTTCTAGCTAAGCGCAGTTCCGATCCTTAGGCGCGCCGAGACAAGGCCGGCATTTGGCCGGACCTACCTTCCGGGTTCGAAATTGCGTCTACTGCTGGTTCGGCTTGCTGGCGGCAGGCCTCGGATTGCCCTGGTTTTGAGGCTGCAGGTTGCCCGGAGCGAGGCCTTTTGGGATTTCGTTGCCGCCCCGCTGAGGTTTCGCCACACCATGCCTGACAAAAGAATTCAGCAATCTTCGTAGCCATTTAACTGTGAGCTGGCAATTACCAAACGAGGACGGTTCTCAACTTTATTTTCAAATAAATCTCCATTTCCAAGCCAATTCTTCAGCATTGCGTGATAACACTACCAGCATGATCGACCACGCCGACTTTTCCGTTGTCGTAAAGAACAGGGCGCCTCCTCCGAAACCTTGGAGATGGGAGATCTATCGGGCTGGCAGAACCAGCCCCATAGATCACTCCGAGATCTTTTTCGCATCCATGACGGAGGCTAACCGCGCTGGGAAAGCGGCGCTAAGTTTGCTGTTGAGCGAGTGTCAGGACTGACCTGACGTAGGCTGAGCGGTTCATACGAGGCTACCGGCTTCCTGCGCAGGATTTGTTGTCTCTTGGACGGAGCAACTGGAGCAGGATGCAACGCTCCGGGGGCAATTTACTTCGCGGCCTCGTGACGCCGCACCGGAGGCGCCGACCAGCGCTCCGCAGCCGCATCGTCGGACGCCTTGGCGTCGACCCAAGTTTTGGCGGCCCCAGGTCGTTCCAGCCTTCTCGACCTGCTTCCAGAACGGTGCGCGCGTTTTCAGATAGTCCATGAGGAATGAGGCGGCGGCGAACGCCGCTTCGCGATGGCTCGACGCGGTCACGACCAGCACGATGACCTCACCGGGGACGAGGCGGCCATGGCGGTGGATGACAGTCACGCCGATCAACGGCCAGCGGGCACACGCCTCCTCGACGTGGCGCGCGATTTCGGCTTCCGCCATGCCCGGATAATGTTCGAGAGTGAGCGCCACGATCGGTTCGCCGTTCTCGTCGGCGCGGCACAGTCCGGTGAAGGTCACCACGGCGCCAATGTCGGTGCGCCCGCGCGTTAGCAAATCCACCTCGGCGGCGACGTCGAACGCCTGGCGCTGCAGCCGTATGGTCGTGGTCATAAAAGTCCGCCTCAACCGCCCGTCATGGGAGGAAAGAACGCGATCTCGGCAGCGCCCGCGATCCTGGCGTCAGCACGGACATGGCTCCGATCGATCGCCGCGCGGATCACTTTCGGATTCTCGAACGCATAGGCGTACTCGTCGCCGCGCTTGGCGAGCCACGCGATCAGATCGCCGACGGTCGCAATCGCTGCCGGCGGATCGACCTGTTCTTCGGCCTTGCCGACACGCTCACGCACCCAGGCAAAGTACAGAACCTTCACGCATCCTCCTGATACAGGTGGTGGAGTCCTGCGTGGAGATAATCCCACCCGGTGTAGAGCGTAAGGAGCGCGGAGAGCCAAAGCAGCGCAATACCGATCTGCGTGACCACCGGCACGATGGCGTCGCCGGCCTCGCCGCAAATCAGAAAGCCGACGGCGATAAGCTGCAGCGTGGTCTTCCATTTGGCGAGCCGGGTCACCGGCACGCTCACCCGCAATTCCGCGAGATATTCGCGCAGCCCCGAGACCAGGATTTCGCGGCACAGGATCACGATCGCGGCGAACAGCGACCAGCCGTGGATCGTCTTTTCGGCGCCAAGCATCAACAGGCAGGACGCGACAAGGAGCTTGTCGGCGATCGGATCGAGCATCCGGCCGAGCGAAGATTGCTGGCTCCAGATGCGCGCGAAATAGCCATCGAGAAAGTCGGACACTCCGGCGGCGATAAAGATCGCGAGCGCGACCCAACGCAGCCAAAGCCCGCCATGCAGGATGTTCTGCCAGAACATGGCACCGACGACGAGCGGCACGGCCGCGATACGGCCGTAGGTCAGGATGTTAGGCAGCGTCAGCGACTGCGATCGCAGCCGGCTTGGCGTTGTCGTGGTCGTCGAGTTCATGGCCGCACCATAGCGCCGCGGAACGATCCACGACAGAGCCAGGTTGTGCATGTCAGCCTGTGCTCACCCGATAGTCCTAACCTACTGTTATCCGTCCACATGTACCTGTCCACATGGCCCACGCTTCGCGTCCGTTTAGGCCGCCCCATCGTGGAAAAACTCATATATCCGCCGCGCTGTTTCGGCGCTGATACCATCGACCTGCATCAAATCCGTGACCGAAGCGCGCTCGACAGCCTTGAGCGTGCCGAAGTGGTGCAGCAGCGCGCGCTTGCGCGTCGGCCCGATGCCGGCAATTTCCTGCAGGCCGGCCTCGCGCAGGTCACGCGCGCGGCGGGCCCGGTGCGAGCCGATGGCGAAGCGGTGCGCCTCGTCGCGCAGCCGCTCGACGAAATAGAGAACCGGATCGCGGGGCGGCAGCTTGAACGAGTCGCGGCCCGGGAGGAAGAATGTTTCGCGGCCAGCATCACGATCCGGCCCCTTGGCGATGGCGACGAGCGGCACCTCGACGCCGAGTTCCGCGAGCGTCTCGCGGGCCGCACTGAGCTGGCCCTGCCCGCCGTCGATTAGAACCAAGTCCGGCCAGGGAGACTCCACCTCGCCGTCCATTTCAGCCTGCAGAACATCCACCTCTTCGGGCGGCAAAGCCGGATTGGCCTCGGCTGCGGCGCCTGCCAGCGCAACGTCGGCGGCCTGAATGACCGGCCGCGGCGCCTCGGCGAGCAGCCGTTTGAAGCGCCGCTCCAAGACTTCGCGCATCATGGCGAAATCGTCGCCGGGGGTCAGGTCCGCCGAGCGGATGTTAAACTTGCGATACTGGCTTTTCCGAAAACCTTCGGGCCCGGCGACGATCATCGCGCCGACCGCGTTTGAGCCTTGGATATGGCTGTTGTCGTAAACTTCGATGCGCCGCGGCACCCGCGGCAGCGCGAAGGTCTCGGCGAGTTGGCGGAGAAGTTTCTCTTGCGACGATGTTTCGGCAAGCTTTCGCCCCAGCGCTTCACGGGCATTGGCGAGCGCATGTTCTACCAAATCCTTCTTCTCACCGCGCTGCGGCATCGCGACCTCGATCTTGTGGCCGCTGCGCGTTGAGAGCGCTTCGGCAAGCAGCGCGCGGTCCTCGATCTCATGCGAAATCAGAATGAGCCGCGGCGCCGGCTTGTCGTCGTAGAACTGCGCCAGAAACGCGGACAGAACCTCGCCGGGCGGCAGCGACCGGTCGGCCTTGGGAAAATAAGCGCGGTTGCCCCAGTTCTGCCCAGTGCGGAAGAAAAAGACCTCGACGCAGGTGAAGCCGCCCTGCTGATGCACGGCGAACACGTCGGCCTCCTCGACGCCGCGCGGGTTGACGCCCTGATGGGACTGAATTGCCGAAAGCGCTGCCAAACGGTCGCGGTAAACCGCGGCGTGCTCGAAATCGAGCGCCGCCGATGCTTTTTCCATGTCGCCGGCGAGTTCATCCTTGACCGTCTTGCTGCGGCCGGACAGGAACGCATTCGCTTCGCGCACCAGCACCGCATAATCCTGAAAGTCGATTTCGCGCGTGCAGGGGGCGGAGCAGCGCTTGATCTGATAAAGCAGGCATGGCCGCGTGCGACTTTCGAAAAATCCATCGCTGCACGAGCGCAGCAGGAACGCGCGCTGCAGCGCATTGATGGTGCGATTGACGGCCCACACCGACGCGAACGGCCCGTAGTAATGGCCCGGCCGGGTGCGCGCCCCGCGATGCTTGAGCATTTGCGGCGCCCAGTGATCGGCGGTGATCAGGATATAGGGAAACGATTTGTCGTCGCGTAGCAGCACGTTGAAGCGCGGCCGCAAACGCTTGATCAGGTTAGCTTCGAGAAGCAGCGCCTCGGTCTCGGTGCGCGTGACGACGAATTCGAGTGTCCGCGTCGCCGCGATCATGCGCTCGATGCGGGTATCGTGGCCGGTTGGCCGCGCGTAGGCGGTGACGCGCTTTTTGACGTTCTTCGCTTTGCCGACATAGAGCACGTCGCCGCGGCCATCGAGCATGCGGTAGACGCCCGGCTTGGACGGCGCGATCTTGGCGTAGTGGATGATGGCGGCCCGGCCCTCGGCCAGCGAGCCCTCGGTCTGATCGGCGGAAGATGGCGCCGCCTCCTCGGCTTCAGGCAGAGATGCTTCGTCGTCCTCTTCGGCGATGTCCAGTTCCGGCTCGATCTCTTTTTTCGGAACACTCATGTCTCGGACACTCAGGGAAGCTTCCTAGTGTGATTCCGAAGTTCGCAAGCACCAGCGGCCCATTCTGATGCGAACTTCGAATTAAAGGGACACTAGCAAATTTATGATTCTAGTGCGGTTTTTGGATTTGAAGTTCCCATTCGAGTTCGCGGCGCAATTGTAGGAACTTCAAATCCACCGCACTAGCGCAAAAGTAAGGTTCACTGGGCGCTGGGCCATATCGCGCCCCGTCGCGTCACCTGCAACTCTTGAAAGCCGCGCCGTTCGCCATCTTCACGCAGCAGGCAAGATGAAAAGCCGGGGCAAATTGTTCCAATCAAGACTTTCTTAACGATAACACTTCGGCATTACTTACCAATTCACCACCGCTTAACTTAAACATCGCGATAACTTCTATCAATCGAAGGAGCGGCCCGTGGCTCTTCCATCGGCATCCTGAGGGCCGAATTCGGCCCATGTCTCCGCCCCTGTGCGTCAGCGGAGATCAAGAATGAGAATATTTCTCGGCGCGGCTTTCTCGCTTGTGATCGCGAGCTCGGCGCTGGCCGCCGACTTTCCGGCCGGGAACTACTACACAGCGCCGGCGCCGATCGCCAGCGGCTGGGCCGGACCTTACCTCGGCGCCACGGCCGGTTACGAGTGGGGCACGGTCGACAACAATCCGACCAAACCGTCCGGTCTCGCCGGCGGGGTCGAAGCCGGTTTCAACTGGCAGCATGGTCAGTTCGTGTACGGCGCCGAGACCGACATCAATATTTCGGGCGCGGACGATACGTTCGCACCGTGGCAGTTCTCGAACCCCTGGTTTGGAACATTGCGCGCCCGCGGCGGCATCGCCTTCAGCAACGTCTTGATATTTGGCACCGCGGGCCTCGCCTACGGCGACCTCCGCGTCGAGAATTCGAACCTGACCGAAAGTAATACGAGCCTAGGCTGGGTCGCCGGCGGCGGTGTCGAAGTCGGGTTCACCCCGCATTGGTCGGCCAAGGCCGAATGGCTTTATCTCGATTTCGCCGACCACAACTATTCGCTCACCGGCGCCAACAACGGCTTGGCCGCCAATCTGCTCCGCATGGGCGTCAACTATCACTTCTGAGCGATCATTCTGCCGGTCGACATTCGACCGATCAGTGTGTCTGCCGATACAAACACGCGACGAATGAAACTTGGGCAAAAATCAGTATTATCTTTCACCATAGTGCGGCGTCGATATTAAGACATCATTAGTTCTAAGCATGGCGTGCAGAAGTATAATTTAGCCATATTATCGTCTTGAATTCAAAAATAACTGTGTCTTCCTCGCACTAGACGCGAAAATCTTCCGTGAATACTATGCGGCCACCTTTTGGGTAATGGAGGCCACAAGTGAAACGTCTTTGTCTTGCGTTCGTCAGCCTGATAGCGCTGACAGGAGCGGCTGCGGCCGCGGACCTGTCGCGGCCGCCGCCCTACTACAAGGCACCACCGGTGTTTGCCCCGGCCTACAACTGGACCGGGTTCTATATCGGCGTGAACGGCGGCGGCGGCTTGGGTCGCTCCGACCTGGGACTCGACCGGCAGCTTTGACGTGTCCGGCGGCCTTGTCGGCGGCACGGTCGGCTACAATTATCAGGTCGGACAAGCGGTGCTTGGTCTCGAAGGCGACATCGATTGGAGCGGCGTCAAGGGCACCACGAACAATGCGTGCGCGCCCGGCTGCCAGACCGAAAATAGCTGGCTTTCGACCGTACGCGGCAGGCTCGGCTACGCGGCCGACCGCTTCATGCCCTACATCACCGGCGGCGCCGCGTTCGGTAACATCAAAGCATCGGAACCCGGTTTTGCCGGCAACAGCACGACCAATACCGGCTGGACGCTTGGCGGCGGTCTCGAATTCGCAATCGCTGGCAATTGGACCGCCAAGGCCGAATATCTCTACGTCGACCTCGGCAATTTCAATTGCGGCGTCGCTTGCGGGCCGGGCAGTACCGTCAACAACGTTTCGTTCCACAGCAACATCATGCGCGGCGGCATCAATTATCGCTTCTGATCGCTCGCGCGAGCGCAGCTATCAAAACCCCGGGGCGCGAGCCCCGGGGTTTTTGTTTGTTGGCTTGGATGTGGTCCGAAAGGCTCTGTGGCAATATGGTCCCATGGAGGGCCGGCCATGATCCAGCGGATCGTGACATTTCTGACCGCTACGCTTGTCGTCGTGATCCTCGCTGCGACCGCTCACGCCGAGAAACGGGTCGCACTGGTGGTCGGCAACTCGGCCTACAACAACGTCAACCGGCTCGACAATCCCGCGAACGACGCCAAGCTGATTGCCGAAACGCTGCGCGGCCTCAGCTTTGTGCTGATCGGCGGCGACAGCGCAGCTCGATCTCGACAAGCCGTCGTTTGACCGCGTGGTGCAGGCCTTCGGGGCGCAATTGCGCGGTGCCGATGTCGGTCTCTTCTATTACGCTGGCCACGGCGTGCAAGTGCGCGGCGCGAATTACCTCGTGCCGGTCGACGCCAATCCGACGACAGAGGCCGACGTTGACTTTCAGATGCTGGATACGAATTTGGTGTTGCACCAAATGGAGGCCGCCGGCACACGGCTCAATCTCGTCATTCTCGATGCCTGCCGCAACAATCCCTTCGGCGGGCGCGGATTGCGCTCGGCGTCTGCCGGGCTCGCACAAATGCAGGCACCAGAAGGCACGCTGATTTCCTACGCGACCCAGCCCGGCGACGTGGCGAAGGACGGCTCGGACGGCGACAGCCCATACACCAAGGCGCTGGCTCAGACCATCCGGCGGCCCGGACTCGACATTTTTCAGACCTTCAACGAGGTCGGACTCGCCGTGATGCGGGCCACCGGTGGCGCCCAGCAGCCTTGGGTCTCGCTCTCGCCAATCTCGGGTAGCTTCTCTTTTGTTGCGTCGCCCGCGCCCAGCCCGGCGCCGGCAGCGACGCCGTCCCCGCCGGGAGATGGCGCCATTGCGCAAAATCTCGCGGCAAGGACCGACATCATGCGGACGCCGCGTCCGCGCGCGGCGGGCGAAAGCTGTGCAACGCTTAAGGGACAAACCGGCACGGACTTTTATTGCGCGAGTTCAGTGCTCGCACCGCAATTCGGCAACCGCTATGCGGTCAGTCATTTGTTCAGCAACACGACCAGCGAAGCATGGGTCGAAGGCAACCCCGGACAGGGCATCGGAGAATGGATAACAATCGACTTCGACGAACTCAGGCTGGTAAAGGCAGTGATCGTCCGCAACGGCTATCAGAAAAATCCTGACATCTTCAGCAAGAACAGTCGCGTACGGCGCCTTCGGCTGGTTTTCTCACAAGGCGAGACGCAGACCATCACCCTGCAGGATCGTATGGATTTGCAGACGATTGCACTCGACCATCCCGTCAGCGCCTATTGGGTGCAATTCATCATTGATGATGTCTATCCCGGGAGCACCTATACCGACACCGCAATCTCCAAGCTTTTCGTCACAGCGGACCCCATGCGGTAAGTTCTAACGTAGTTGTTTCCAGTTGTCGGCGATATAACCCTGCGGATCGACCGTCATCACGCTTTTTCCCGCGACCGCGGTCGTACCCTTGCACGACCACTCATAGATCGTCGCATGACCGGTCGCCGCCATCGGAATGTTGCTCGAACCGGAATTGTCGCGGCACCACGCCGTCGCCCCCGGAAGTATGCGACGCGTGTCGGCTTTGTCGCAAACGAGATTGGCACCGACATAACAAGCCATCAACGTTGAGCCGACACAGCGGACGAAAGCGGCATCGCGCACTAAGGCAGCGTCGATTTGGAACGCCGTTGCGACGGTGGCCACAAGATTTGCCGGCACCTTCTCCGGCCGGGCGTGGGCTGGATCTGGACAATAGGCATCCGCGGCCCGCGCCCCGTTTGCGGAGGTGACGCCGACGATCAGGCTCGCGAACAAAAGAGCTGTTACGGTTGCGGGATGACGCATGGGATTTTCTCTGGCGTTCGTCGCCTCTACTGCTTGTGCGCGACGGTCGTCGGAATGTGGTTGAGTTCTTCGCAGCCGGTCGAGGTCACGATCACTGTGCCGCCGATGTTGACGCGATGGTTGCCGATACAGGCGTTTGGTTCGAACGCGAACACCATGCCGGGCTGGATCACCGCCTTACGCTGACGCGCCGCATTGGCACCGGCGTAGCGCACGTCGAGCTTGACCTGATCTTGATTGACCAGGGTACGTCCGGCGAGAAAGTGCGGCCCGAGCGAGTGCACGAGCGGGGTATAACCCCAGCAGCCGGCTGACTTGAGCGGCTCCTCCATGGCCGCCAACAGATCGGCGAACGTCATGCCCGGCTTCAGCGCCTTGATGCCGGCATCGTAGGACTGGCGTGCGACCCGTTCGCATTTCAGGTTCGTTTCGTCGAGCGGATCGAGCGCGACGGTCATCTGCACCTGGACTTCCTGATTGCCGCACAGCGGCATCAATTCGGCCTGCATGAGATCGCCGCGCTGCAGAATGCGCGGCGCCTCGCCGCTGGTCGTCCAGCGTGGCGGGCCCCACGACAACGTGTGCGGGCCCGAGTTCATGACGATCATCGGGTAGCGAATGCCAATGCCGTGGCGGAGCATCTCGCGCGTCGCCTCGGCGAAGATCACCTCCTCGCCGACTCCGGGCTCCGCGATGTCGACAATCACCTTGCAAGCTGCCTCGGCGGCGCGCGCGGCGTAGCGGACCTGCGCCATTTCCTCGTCGCTCTTGACGAGCATCAGGTGGCTGAACTCCTCGGAGATATCTTCCCAGCGCGCCTTGGGCAGCGCTGCCCTAATCTCGGCCCAGACGTTCGCCGGGATGGCGCCGTAGATCTCGGTGGGAGCCTGCGAGCTGAGGCCGACGACGCCGAGTTTGCTTTCGGCGAGATGCTTCTCGCGCAGCACCTCCGCAACCCCGATGCCGCTAGTCGCGACGCGATAGTCCTCGACCCAAAGTTTGTTGCCGCGCTCCTGCGACCATCGCGCGCGCATCACGCGCAGATACGCCCAGGTGATGACAACCGGATCGCTCTCGAGCGGAAAGACGACACAGCCTTCGTTGTAATCGTCGGCGATGTAAGTCTCGTACATCTCCCGCGACCGGAAGCCGGCGACCAGAAGCCCGTCGAACCCGCGCTCGCGCATCAATTGCCGGACCCGCGACCAGCGGCGCTCGCGTTCGGTGAGCGAGAGGATCGGCGGTTGCGTTCGCGTGTCGGCCATGACGGTGTCCTTTGCTTCGGCCTGAGCGGGCCGTTTTGGGGATCCGGATAAGTGTACGGCCAAATCGCCGGTTGGCGACTTGCAAAGGAAGCATGTGTCCCTGGAAATCAGCCGGGTGCTTTGGTCGCGGCAAATGCCGGAACCCGCGTGGCGAAGTCGTCGAGCCAAGCGACGAGATGCGGATGATCCTTTCGCCAATTGCCGCCAAAGCGGAAATCGCGATAGCCGAGCGCGCACGCCAGCGCGATCTGGCCGACATTGGGCAGCCCCTCGAGCGGTGGCGGCGACGCTTCGAGCGCCGCCAGCCCTCGCGACGCTTTGCCGGCCTGATGTTCGAGCCATTTCGGCTCGTGCATTTCGGGCTTGCGCCAGCGCAACTCGTACACGGTGAGGATCGACGCATCGAGGATGCCGTCGCATAGCGCCTGAAGACGTAACGCTGCGAGACGCTTGGTGTCGTCGCGCGGCACGATTTTTCCGCCGCCGGCGCGATGATCGAGGTATTCGAGGATGACCCGCGAGTCGTAATACGCCACGCCGTCTTCGTCGATCAGCACCGGAATCTTGCCGAGCGGATTGCTTTGGCGGATGCTGTCGTTCGGATCGCTGGTGTCGGCCGGCTCGATCTTCACATCGCCGTCGAACCCAAGCAGCGAAAGTGCGATCCGTACTTTACGCCCGAACGGCGAGGCCGGCGTGGAACGCAAGATCATCATGGCGGCACCATCATCATAGCTTCATTTGGTTGAAGTAGAAGCGACGCCATCCTGGCGACGGCGGCCAACCGGCCGTGCGATTGGTGGCTTTGCGTTGCGTTTCCCCACGACAAATTTTCACGCCGCGCTGGTTGCACGGTGGGCAACTCTCTCTTAGAGCATGATCCCGAAATGTCGAAAGAGATTTTCCGGAGCGATCACGCTCCATCACGGGACTGTTCGGCGACTGGGTTCAACGTGAAGTCATCTTCAAGGTGAAAACAGTCGCGCGCTATCCCGTGATGACGAGATTGACGGCCTTCGGACCCTTGCCTTTTTTATCGGGTTCGACGTCGAAGCTGATCCGCTGCCCCTCAACAAGCGATTTCAGCCCGGCGCGTTCAACGGCAGTGATGTGTACGAACACATCGCGGCCGCCATCGTCGGGCTTGATAAACCCGTAGCCGCGCTCGCCGTTGAAGAATTTGACGGTACCCGTCATTGCCATCGGGTAACTCCCTTGCCCCGTGGTTGCTTCGCCGCCGGCCCCCACGGCGCGACAGCTAGGCTGGACATCCACACGGGCAAAGAGCATCAGCCGCAGAGGCCTCAGTCACTCCGCCGGCCCCCCACAGGAGGCGGAACGTCTAAGCCAGCACAATCGTTAATTAGACCAATTTTAACGTGTGGAAAAGTGGGCCGACACCGCCCGCCTATTTTTCCTGGGCAAGCCAGTCGAGTTGGTGGGCGGCAAGCGGGGAGAAAAGCCGCCCCAGGGCAGGAAGTAGACTATGCATATCCTCGTCGAGCCTGAACGGCGGGTTCACCACAATCAGGCCCGACCCGACCAGGCCCGCGTCCGCCCGCAGCGCTCCCAATGTGATTTCGCTGCGCAGCATTTTGGGGATCGCAAGCTTGCGCAGCCGCCGCGCCAGCGCGTCGGGAGCCTCGCGCGTTTTGATCGCATACCAGAGCATGTAGATGCCGGTCGGCCATTTACGGTGGGCCTCCGCCACGACGCCCGACAGATGCAGGAAGTCAGCCGGGTCCTCAAATGGAGGATCGACGATGACAAGCCCCCGCCGCTCCTTGGGCGGCACGTAGGCGTTGAGCGCCGTCCAGCCGTCGAGCGTCACAACCTTCACCCGTGCGTCGCCGCGCAAGGCCGCTTTGAGCGAGGCGGCCGACCGCGGCTCAAGCTCGCATGCGATCAGTCGGTCCTGGACGCGGAGGAGATGCTGCGCGATCATCGGCGAACCCGGATAGATACGGAGTTTGCCGTCGGGATTGAGGGCCGCGACAGCATCGAGATAAGGCGCGAGCAGCGCTTGCAATGAATCGGGTCGCGACGCGTCCCAGACACGCTCGATGCCTTGCCGCCACTCGCCACTTCGGCTCGGTTCGGCGCCAAGAAGGTCGTAACGGCCCGCGCCGGCATGAGTGTCGATCACGCGAAAGGCCGCCGGCTTGCCGCGTAGATGCGTGAGAATGCGCGCCAGAACCGCGTGCTTGTGCACGTCGGCAAAATTGCCCGCATGAAAAGCGTGCTGGTAATTCATCGCTCGACAAACGGCATCATCGACGCCGCATCGCTTGTGCCGGCCGTCTCAGCCGCCACGCACCGGCGGCATGACGACTTGATCCCGACGGCAACTCCGCCTCACGATTTCCGGACAGCCATGGAATTGCAAATCCTTGGACAGGCAAAGCCTGATTTCCGTCAGGCGTTTCCTGTCGCAGTCGACCGCGATTCCGCTTGGCGAAAGGCCAGGATTTGCTTTGACGAAGGCATCCTCCACCGCGCCCGGCGAAACGCTCAGGGGCTCTTTCAGATCGACATATTCCGGCGGAATTTTCACGACGGCGCGCGCTTTGCGGACAGTGTCGAAATAGGCGCGTGGTGAAAGTCCCGAGCAGGTTCCGTGCTTGTCCCATTCGTTGAAGATCAAGTGCGGCGCCGGCATGAGATCGAGCATGGACGAAACGATGCCGCGATAGAGCCGCGGCGCCGGCACCTGGCAATACTCGGGAAAGCCCTTGGCGTATTGCGGCCACAGCCCGTGCACGACAAAAGAATAGGGTCGCGGACCGCATTGCATCCCAGTCGCGCGGCCGCCGTTGCGCTCTGCGGCCGCAGCACAGAATGACGGCGACCACGACAGCGAGAGCACATAGAAGTCGAATTGACCCGGCGTATCCTGCCGCGAATCCTGCGCCGGCGCCTCGGTCACCGCGGCCGCGATAAGACAGGCGGCGAACACTGCATGTCCAACGAACCTCACCATGTGTATTCCCCTTGCGCGATCGCCGTTTGCTCTAGCACAACACGACGTGATGGTGGGGAACTGGCGCTAGTGTCCAATCCACTCGTGAGCAAGACCGCCATGGAAGTGCCGTTGCCGCATGTGGCTGGCCGTGCCAGAAAGCGCAGCGATGGGATTTTGGCGATTGCTTGAGCGATAATCCGGCGAACGTCGGCAAAGATCGCTCGGCGAAAATAGACTCACGTTTCGAATTGGGTAGGAACATCGTGTTTCGTAGCGTCGACCACCTCCTGCGTCCCAAGTCCATGGCCATCGTCGGAGCATCCGATTCCAGCCGCGGCGGCTGGGCGCAGTCGATCTACGATAATCTGGAATATTGCGGCTTCCCGGTGAAACTACATCTGGTCAATCCAAGACGCCGCGAGCTGTGGGGCCGGCCAGTCTACCCCAACTTCGCCGCGATCCCTGAGCCGGTCGAGCTTGCCCTCACCATCGTTCCAACCGCCCAGGTCACCGATGTGCTCGCCGAAGCCGCTGAGCATGGCCTGAAATGCGCACTGATCTATGCTGCGCAATTCGGCGAAGGCGGCGATGCCGCGGGCCGCAATCGCGCTCAGGCCCTGCTTGCACTGTCCGAAAAGCACGGGCTGCGAATTTCCGGTCCGAACTGCATGGGCTCGCTCGCGATCCGGGAAAATCTGCTGCTTTATCCAGCCAAGCGCGTCCGCTCGCTCAAGCCGGGCTCGGTCGGTGTGGTCTTCCAATCCGGCGGCACATTTCAGTTCTGGCTCCAGCAGGCGGCGCTGCGCGGGCTCGATTTCTCCTACGCGGTGTCGAGCGGCAACGAGCTTGATCTCGATCTCGCCGATTACATCAATTTCCTGGTCGAGGACGAGCATACGAAGATCATCACCTGCCTGGTCGAGGGCATCCGCCGGCCGCAGGCCTTCATGGCTGCCGCGGAGAAGGCGCTCGCCGCCCGGAAGCCGATCCTGATTGTGAAGGTCGGGCGCAGTGAGCGCGGCAAAGCGGCGACCGCAAGTCATACCGGCGCGATCGCAGGTGACGATCAAGTGTTCGACGCGGCCTGCCGGAAATACGGCATCGTGCGCTGTCCCACGCTCGACGATCTGATCGAGACTTGCCTGGCGTTCCAACCCGGCCGGCTGCCAAGCGGCAAACGCATCGCGATGGTCGGCTATTCCGGCGGCGCCAAGGGTCTGGTGCTCGATTACGCCAGCGACGAAGGCGCCGAGATGGCGCCGCTCGCGCCCGAGACGCGAGCTAAGCTGCCGGAAATGATAGATCCCGGTCTCGCACCCGAGAATCCACTCGATGTCGGTGCGGCGGTCGGCGTACAAGCCGAAAAATTCTCCGAGATTTGCAAGGTCATCTGCGCCGATCCGACGGTCGATCTCGTGACCGTGCAGGGCCTCGTACCAGTCAATCCCGATGATCCCTGTGATACCGGGCCCTTACGCAGCGTGATGGCGTCAACCGACAAGCCTGTTCTCGCCTTTGGCCGCATGGCACAGAACTGTTCCGACATCAGCCGAAAGTACCAGAACGAGACCGGCGTGCCTTTCATTCAGGGGCTGCCGGAAACAGTGCGGGCACTCCAGAGCCTGGTTCGTTATGCAGCAGCACTGCAACGCGGTGTCGCAATGATGGGGGAGCCGCGCGGTCGCGCGGAGAATCTTGTCGGCTCTGCCCTTGATGCACGGCTTGCGGCGCACGGCCTGCCGACGCCCAAAAGCGCTCTTGCCGAGACGCCCGAAGACGCCGCTGCGCAAGCCACCCGCATCGGCTTTCCCGTTGCGGTAAAGATCGTCTCGCCACAGGCCAGCCATAAGACGGAAATCGGCGGCGTCAGTCTCGGACTGCGCGATGCGGCGATGGTCCGTGCCGCCGCCGAAGCAATGGCGGCACGGCTCGCCGCGCATGATCCTCATGCGCACGTTCAGGGCTTTCTGGTGCAGGAAATGGTGGACGGCCTCGAAGTCATTCTCGGCGTCCGGGAAGACCCGCAATTCGGGCCTTTCATGCTGTTCGGGCTCGGTGGCGTGCAGGTCGAAGTTATGCGCGATGTCGCAATCCGCCTGCTTCCGATCGATGAGCCGACCGCTCGCGAGATGATCGCGTCGTTGCGTGGCGCGGCATTGTTTGACCAATTTCGCGGCCGGCCGGCACGCGACATCGGCGCAACGGTGCACGCTATGACCGGGCTGTCGCGGATGTTTCTCGATCACCGGACGTGGCTCTCTGACCTTGAGATCAATCCGCTGATCGTCCTTGCTACGGACAAGGGCGTGCGCGCTGTGGACGTTCGCGTCGTCGGGCGGACGCCATTGGAGCCGATGAAATGAAGGCCGAGGCGCTGGGGCTCGTGCGTGGGCTACAATGTGCTGCGCGCATACGGACAAAGTAACGTCTGACATTGCAATTATATGGAGGAAGACTCGAATGACTGACTACAAGTACGAATGCGTAAAGGTGAGGATCCACGACGGCATCGGCTGGGCTTTTCTGAATCGTCCCGACAAGCGGAACGCCATGAGTCCGCAACTTCATTACGACATGGACGACGCGCTGGCGCGCCTCGAAGTGGACGACAACGTCAAGGTTGTGGTGGTCAGCGGCGAAGGCGGCAATTTCAGCGCCGGGCAGGACCTGAAGCGTTTCTTCCGCGATCTCGAAAAGCAACCGGGCGAGCGCAAGAAAGCGGCTGCGGCGGCCAATCGTTGGCGTTGGGAGCGGCTCTACAACTACGACAAACCGACGATCGCGATGGTTCACGGCTACTGTGTCGGCGGCGCATTCATGCAACTGCTCGGGTGCGATTTCGCCATCGCCGCCGAGAATGCGACCTTCTCGCTGTCCGAGGTCAACTGGGGCATCCTGCCCGGAGCGCTCGTCTCCAAGGTCGTGTCCGACATGGTGCTGCCGCGTCACGCGCTCTATTACGCCTGCCTTGGCGAGCCGTTCGACGGCAAGGAGGCCGCCCGCATCGGCATGGTCAATAGCGCCGTTCCGCTCGACAAGCTGGAGAACGCCGTCACCGACCTGGCCGAACGGCTGATGAAGAAGAGCCCGGCCGTGCTGCGCGCGACCAAGCAGGCGATTCGTCACGTGCGCACGATGGACGTACCGCAAGCCTACGATTATCTCGCCGCCAAGGGACAGGCCATCAAGACCGCCGATAAGGAGGACTCCTACAATACGGGCTTGCGGCAGTTCCTCGACGAGAAGTCATACAAGCCGACGTTTGAACCGTTTAAACTGGGAACGATGCTGACTGACCAGCGGCCAGCGAAAAAGTAGCGCGCCAGTCAAGGCGCCTGCATACCACAAGGGAGGAACGACCGATGCAACGGACAACGCTCGTCGCGTTTTGGCTGATTGCACTCGCTGCCATGACGCCGAACAACGCTCGGGCCCAACTCTACAAGGGCAAGACGATCACCATGATCGTCAACTACCCTGCCGGCGGCCCGACCGACCTTGAGGGGCGCATCGTTGCACAGCATTTGCCAGATTACATTCCCGGCAAACCGACCGTGGTGGTCAAGGATGTGGGCGGGGCAGGCGGCATCATTGGCAGCAATCAGCTCGGCGAAGCTCCGCCCAATGGCGAAACCATCGGCTTTTTCACGCTGGATGTGCCCAGTCAGATTTTAGCCAATCCGGCATTGAAGACACCCTATTCCGATTTTGTCTTCATCGCCGGCGTCGAGAGTCCGCTGGTCGTGTACATGCGCAAGGACACGCCGCCGGGCGTCAATGTTGCGACGG
The DNA here is from genome assembly GCA_963759705.1 of uncultured Alphaproteobacteria bacterium. Lineage (GTDB taxonomy): Bacteria > Pseudomonadota > Alphaproteobacteria > Rhizobiales > Xanthobacteraceae > BOG-931. The sequence continues at coordinate 83,951 of CAVXAK010000012.1, read as the reverse complement.
ACCTAATGAAGACCCAAGGTTTCAAGGCGCTCTCGCTCAATGCCGAGAACACCAACACCCTGAATATGGACCTCGCGCTCGATCTGCTTGGCGTCAAATACGAGCCGATACCGGCCTATCGCGGCTTGAAAGAGGTGGAGACGGCGATCCTTCAGAACATCGGACAAATGGCCAATTCGTCGCTGTCGGGCTGGGCTGGCTCGATCGAGCCAACGATGGGCAATATCGTTTTGCCGTTGTGGCAATTGTCGCCGCGAAAAAACGGCGGTTATCCGCGCACCAAGGCACTGCCAAGCCTGCAGACCTTCGAGGAATTTTACGCGGCGGTCCACCCCGGCAAGCCGCTCAACGGCCAACTCAAGTACGAGGCGCTGCGCGCTGTCAGCGACCCGACTCTGGCGATGTTCCGCGTGGCCATGATGCCACCGAAGACATCGGACGAGGCTGTCGCAACGATGCGTGCGGCCTTCATTGAGATGTGGAAGAGCCCGCAATTCCTGGCGGACTATTCCAAGGTCATCAAGACTGAGCCGATCCTGGTCACGGCCAAAGAAGGTCAGGAAGTCCTGGCTGGGCTCGGCAAAGTCCCGAGCAATATCAAGGCATTTTTGACCAAGTACATCGCCAACATGACCTCGAAATAGCCGTCGTCTCAGCCAGCCGGCGGATGCGGCGGCATACCAGTGGTGGGTACTGGCCCCTATTGCACCAAAAGGGACCGGCCATCCCCAGCAAAAGGGACCGATCCTCTCGCGTCTTCCTTTGGGAAGGGTGTGGTATGACACCCTCGAAAAATGGAAAGCCGGGGCCGATTGTCCATTCGGTATGGCTGAGCATTCTTCAGGCTCTGAGAAACTGGAGAACTATTACATGGCTCGTCCCCGCTGCTATGGGGGCGGCTAAGCAAATCGGCTTAATCGAGACGGCATATATTCCGCCCTCTTGGGTTTGGTGGTCAGTTGCAATTGTAGTTTTGCTTATCAACAACGTTTCGCTCACTTATAAATTGCAAATACGTGGTTATGACCGTGCAGACCTTCCGGCCGTAACGGCGTTTAAGCTCATATTATGTCGAAGCCGCAGAGCGGCAGAGTTGGTCAGAAGAAGAGATGAATTGTTAAACATTCCAGGGCCACTCGAACATCATTTCACAGAGGTTGGAATTGTTGAGGAAAGGCTGAAACGACGCCTGCGAGATGAAATTCACGATGCTCTACGACAGGGCCGGATAAAAGCGTGGGGTACTCCGTCAAGTGGCGGTCCAGAAATAAAGATTGAGCCCGAGGAATGGTCGAAATTTGAGATTGCATTCGATGATCAAGAATTAAATTCCGTTCCATACCCTATCGGGGGAGTAAACCAACTTGCTGCTTGGCAGCGCAAAACCGATCCTCGTTCACTGGTGCGAGTTTACGTGAATGTGCAATTCTCCAAGCAGGACATAGTCACCGAGTTTCCTCTTCGGCTTCTTCCGCGCCGTATAGATTTCGTCCCACTCCTTAAAAATTCGCAAGACGTCATTCACCCCGAGCACTTTTAATCAAACAAATCACCTTGGATGACCCGGAACTCCCGACGGCGTTGCGTGGGGGTAGGACTTGGCTTTGTTGGCACGGCCTTAAGGGCAGCGTCGATTAATTCGCCAATCGGTACCGCCGTCAAAAGCCTACTGCGAGCCAGGTCGGCAGATCGGCAAACTCAAGGTGGGGGTGGGGGTGGAGAAGCCGAAAACTAAATAGACAATGACGAGGCCGCCAACTGAGGCGGCCCCTTAGAACTTTCAGTCGTCAATTCCACCGTGCCATGAGCAGGTACCACGTCCTGTACTTTGGCTACTCCAGCCGTCCCTACAATGTGTGCAGTTCGCTCTCACAGCAACAAAAGCAAATGCCAACGCAGTCACGACACCGGCACCGATCATCAATGCCATCGTGCGGCTCCCTTTTGCTGACGACGAAGATGCAGAACCTGCAGTGATTCTTTGCTGCGGCGCAATATCAAAGCGCGGCCACTATGGAGTTCAAAAACAATCTGGCGTCCTTAGTCCGTTTGGACGAAGTCTTTTCCGACGCTTTTGGAGGGCGACGGAGCCAAGACTACGGGGCTCGAACCCGCATTTCCAAACTGCCAGCGTTGAGATGGGGACGGGAGTCGCTTTTTCAAAAGAGGCCACTCCGAAATTCAAAAGGGATCAGTCGATATGGAAAGGGACCAGTACCCAGTGGTGTTCTTGAACATATCAAGAACATAAAGGTACCGTTCCGTCCGGAACCGTCTGTTGCATCTCGCCGCTCTGCACATACTTTTTAATAGGCGTGCCATCGTCTTCGGTGCACATTGCGGACCGGAACCCGCGTGTGGAACCCGTCCGTCGGGCTTGTGAGGGATCATCCATGGCCGTCTATCGGCTCTTCAAGAACAAGGCGTTCGAGCCCGAGGCGATCACGATGATGACAAGCGCCTACGCGGACGTCTGTCAGGCGCTTGGGGTGAGCGATACCGATCATCTCCAAACGGACGTGGTCGCCAAGAAGGTAATCGAATTTGCCCAGCGCGGCGAACGCAATCCCGAGCGGCTTCGCGACTGTGTTCTGGAGGCGCTGCGTGGCGAACCGTCCTTCGACGCCCGCTGAAGGCGGGCGTTAGGGCTGGGGCCTCGTCACGGCTTCGCGGAACGGCAGGCCGGATTATAGGCCCAGTCGCGATCGAGCCCGGTCACGCAGAAATTGACGCCCCAGTCCATGCCGATCATGCCAGTACCTTCGGCGATCGAGTAGTAGATCGGGTGCCTGGCGCCGTCGTTGATCAGGGCGGTACCGCTGCAGAAGCGGCGCGGAATGGACTGCGCGCCCCACGGCAGTTCGGCATTTTCTCGGATGTCCTCGATGCCAATAATGCGAAGTTCCGAGTTCCAGAACCGGTATTCCTTGGTGCGGAAATTGGCGATGATACGGTCAAGCGCCTGGGAATTATCGCACGTCGGAATAACCCGGTCATAACGCGGGCCCGACAGCCAGAAATTCTTCTCAAGCCAACTCGCCGCGCGAGGCTGTGTGAAAGACACAGTGCTAAACGCCAGCGCGAGCACCACATACGCCGTCCGGCCGAATCTGGTGCCGAACATGGCCCCTCTCCCACAAATCTGAGCAACGGTGCCGCGCCCAAGCCTGCCGGTCAAGGGCGTAAACTGTTCTGGCGTCGCATTGCCAAGGGAGCGTGACCGGGAAGCCACGGCGTGATCGGCCGCAACACCTGCTTCGGCCGGGCCGGACCATTCGTTCCTCCCGATCCCTTCGAAAACCCGGTTCAACTTTACCGGCTGCTGCTTTAGAGTAGCCCTCTGACTGGGGCTGGAGGTCCGTGGCGATGTGTCGGAAATCCTTGATCGTGGCGGCGCTGAGTGCCGTTTTGACCTTCGTAGCGGGTGATATTGTGCTCGCGGGCATCGCCGGTCCCGGACCAGGCATTACCGGCAACGACACCGGCGGCATCATCCCCTATTCGCCGAGTCTGGAGGGCGTTTACCCGGGGATGGCGCAAGGATATTGCGCGCGATGGGGCCGGCTGGCGCATGTCACCAGCGTGCACCGCAAATACGGCGATTACATCAGCTTCGTCTGCATCGATAAGCCGTGGATGATCCATTAAGCGCGCATCTCAAGGGCGAACGTTTTTCAACCAGCGTCCGGCTAGCGCCAGTCGCCGATCACTGACTGCACGACCGCGAGGGCGGCAACAGCCGCGGTATCCGCGCGCAAGATTCGCGGACCGAGCGCAAGGCGAACGACATTGGGCAGCTTGAGGAGCGCTGCGCGCTCATCGTCGGCAAAGCCGCCTTCGGGACCGACCAGCACGGCGAGTGGCGCGTGCCGCGGGACGGCTTCGAGCGCTGCGACCGGATTGGCGACTTCGGCGTCCTCGTCGCAAAATACCAGGTGACGTCCGCCATCGAGTTCGGCGACAACGCGCGCAAGCGCGAGCGGCAGACCGATTTCGGGAAGTGAGAGAACACCGCATTGCTCCGCCGCTTCGATGGCGTTTGCGCGCATTCGATCGGCGTTGATGCGCGCCACTTGGCCGTGGCGCGTCAGCACCGGCTGCAACCGCGAGACGCCCATCTCGACAGCCTTCTGCACCATGTAATCGAGGCGCGCCGTCTTGAGCGGCGCAAACAGGTAGTGCAGGTCGGCCGGTGCGGTCTGCTCCCGTGTCCTGGGGCCGACTTCGAGCGAAGCCTTTCGCTTCTCGCCCGCGATGGCCGCGCGCCATTCGCCGTCGCGGCCGTTAAAGACGAGAACGCCATCGCCCGATCGCAAACGCAGAACGTTGGTGAGGTAATGGGCCTGCGCCTGCTCGAGCGCGACGCGGACGCCCTCCCCAAGCGGCGCCGCGACGTAAAGACGGGGTGAGCGGAAATCATAGCGAGACATGACGGCACAAGACCTGACAGACTTGACTAATGACAAACTTGGCTAAGTTTCAAACTCGGCTATAGACCGGCGGAAGACCTGGTACGCAGAACACTTGGCACGCAGAAGAATTGGCAGGCAGAAGAGCAGAACACTTGGCACGCAGAAGAATTGGCAGGCAGAAGAATTGGCAGGCAGACTGGCAGAATGAGCGCTGGGGTCGCACCCCCCTCGTTCCGGCCCGGTCTGCCCCCTTGTCGCCGAATTCTCCAAGCCTTTAATACGGGCCGGGACTCGGGCAAAGTCATCGGCAATTCTGGTAAAGGCTTGGAAATTCGGGCAAAGCTTTCGGAATTCGGGCAAAGCCTTGGGGAATTAGCATGGAGAATCAACAAAGAGCGGCCATGCGGCGCAGCCTCGCCGCGGCATTGACGCTCGGGGTAGCGCTCGGCGTAGCCGCCCTCGGCCCTCGCGCTGCTTTTGCTCAGGCCGGATTCCAATGCACCGATTTCACGAAATTCCGCGATGACGCGCAAAAGAGAGGATTGGCGGTGCGCACCGCAACCGAGCGACATGCGGACCGCAAGGAGATCTGCGGCCTGGTCACCCGCTTCGTCAGCGCCGAAGGCGCAATGATCAAATTTCTCGAAGACAACAAGACCTGGTGCGGCATTCCCGATCAGGCCATCAGCCAAGCCAAAGCCAGCCACGAAAAGTCGTTGAAGTTTCGGACCGTCGCCTGCTCGGACGCTCCGGAAGGAAAACCAAAGGTACCAACCCTGAGCGACGCGCTCGGCACGCCGTCGAGCGACACGGCGAAGAACACCAAGACGGGCCGCGGCACCTTCGACACGCTCACCGGCAATCCGCTGGGGAAATAATGGCCAGAACGGCCGGCTCCGTCGCCGACGCGACCGGCAATTGGGTCGATACCCTCGCACCGCCGTGGCTGCGACCTTACCTGCGGCTCGCCCGTCTCGACCGCCCGATCGGCTCCTGGCTCTTGCTGCTGCCCTGCTGGTGGTCGTCCGCGCTAGCCGCGGTAGCCGCCCATGCGCCGGGTCCGCGCCTGACGCACCTCGCGCTGTTTTTCATCGGCGCTTTCGCCATGCGTGGCGCCGGCTGCACCTGGAACGACATCGTCGATCGTGATCTCGACGGCAGCGTCGAGCGCACGCGGTCGCGGCCGATTCCGTCGGGTCAGGTGAGCGTCGGCGAAGCCGTGTTCTTCCTGGTCTTGCAGTCTTTGGTCGGCTTGGCGGTCCTGATCAGCTTCAACACCTTCACCATCGCGCTCGGCATTGCGTCGCTCCTGATCGTCGCCGTTTATCCGTTCATGAAGCGCATCACCTATTGGCCGCAAATCGTGCTGGGCCTTGCTTTTTCCTGGGGCGCGCTGATGGGATGGGCGGGATGGTTCGGCCGCCTCGATGTTCCGGCGCTCCTGCTCTACGCCGGATCGATTTCTTGGGTCATCGGATATGACACGATCTACGCCCACCAGGATCGCGAGGACGACGCGCTGATCGGCATCAAGTCGACCGCGCTGCTGTTCGGCACGCGCACCAAGCCGATGTTGGGAATCTTCTACGGGCTTGCCGTGATCCTTCTCGGCGCCGCAGGGTTCCTGGCCGGCGCCGGCGTCGTGTTCGCACTCGGCCTGGCCGCCTTTGCTGGTCATCTGGGATGGCAGATCTTACGGCTCGACATCGAAAATCCCGATAATTGCCTCGCGGTCTTCAAATCCGATCGCGATGCAGGGCTGATCCTGTTTGCCGGATTGGTGCTGGACGCCGCCCTTCGCGGTCTTAGCTGATACCTGCCGGCATCCCTGGGGCTTTCAAATCGCGCTTGTCGGAAGCCGGCGACAAGCGCAGGATGGTTCGTGGAATCGGCCATACCCCCGAAACTCGCGGCCCGCAAAGAGGCCGCGTCTTGAACATTATAAAAAAATCATCGCTTAGGGAGTGATCGATGAAACCCCACTACATGCTGGGCATGACCACTGCGCTCGCGGTCGTGCTTGCTTTGGCACTACCATCAAGCGTTCGGGCCCAAGGCCCGGCGTTGACCGGCAAGGTCACCTCGGCCGCCGAAGGCGCCATGGAAGGCGTGGTCGTCACTGCACACAAGGACGGATCGGTCGTTTCGGTCAGCGTCACCACCAACGCGCAGGGAGTCTATAGCTTCCCCGAGGATCGCCTGGAGCCGGGCCGCTACAATCGATCGCGATCCGCGCCGTCGGTTACGACCTCAACGCCAATCCTTCGAGCCGACGTCGTCGGCGAAAAGACCACGAATGTCGACCTCAAGCTCGACAAGGCCAAGAATCTCGCCCGCCAACTCACCAATGCCGAATGGATGATGAGCATGCCCGGCACCGAAGACCAGAAGGCTGCCCTCCTCAACTGCACGAGCTGCCACACGCTGGAGCGCATCGTGCGTTCGACCCACGACGCCGACGAGTGGACGCACGTGGTCCAGCGCATGATGGGCTATGGCGCCGTCAGCCAGCCGATCAAGCCGCAGCCGATGCTTGACAAGTCGCGCGCCGGCAGCCCGGAGCAATACCGCAAATTCGCCGAGTATCTGGCGACCATCAACTTGAGTGCGACCGACCATTGGCAATACGAGCTGAAGACACTGCCGCGTCCAACCGGCCGGTCCACACGTGCCATCGTGACCGAATATCAAGTGGCGCGTCCGACCACCGAGCCGCATGACATTTTGGTCGATAAGGACGGCAACGTCTGGTACTCGGACTTCGGCGAGATGGCGATCGGCAAGTTCGATCCGAAGACGCTCAAGCTCACCGAATATCCGCTCAAGACATTCAAGCCCAAGGCGCCCGTCGGCATCCTCAGCATCGAGTTCGATACCAAAGGCAAGATCTGGTTCGACACGATGTACCAGGGCTCGCTCGGCTGCTTGGATCCCAAGACCGGCGAGATCTCCTATTATCCCTTGCCTCCGGAATGGAACGACGACCGTGTGCAGCTGAATTTCACCGGCCTGCACTATGAAGTCGACGGCAAGGTGTGGACCAAGAGCGTCGGCACGCAGGACATCTTCCGGATCGATTTGGCCACCGGCAAGTGGGACAAATTCCACCCGACGGACCAACTGCCGGGCGTCAAGCATGCCGGCATCTATCAGGTCATGGCAAACTCCAAGAACAACCTGTGGATGGCCGAATTCACCGAAGGCCATCTCGGCAAGATCGACGCCAAGACCGGCGACGTGACCTGGTTCGCGACCCCGACGGCGCATGCGCGCGCGCGCCGCATGGAGGTGGACGATCACGACAACATCATCGTGACCGAATACCGCGGCAACAAAGTTGCCGTCTTCAATACCAAGACCGAGCAGTTCACCGAGTATGCGCTGCCGGAGGGCACCTACCCGTACCGGGCCAATTTCGACAAGAACGGCGAAATCTGGGCCTCCACCATGAGCACCGACCGCGTCGTACGGATAAATCCCAAGACCGGCGAGGCGGAGCAATATCTGATGCCGTCCGATACCAACATGCGCACGGTGTTCGTCGACAATTCGACGACGCCTGTGACATTCTGGGTCGGCAGCAACCACGCCCACTCGCTGGTGAAAGTCGAGCCTCTCGATTGAGCTGACAAAACAAAGCCGCGATGCGCACGCGTGCATCGCGGTCATGGACACTTGATGGGCAAAGTCGCGCCGGGCGGCTTTGCCCTTTTTCTTTGGCGGCAAATCTAGTGTCCCGATTCCGAAGTTCGCATCATTATGCGGCAGCCCCGTTTGCGAACTTTGGAATCGAAGGGACACTAGCAACTTATTGATCTAGTGTGGCTTTGGTTCAGAAGTCCGCATGATGAGTTAGCGGCAGTAATGATGCGGACTTCTGAACCGCCACACTAGAGCGCAATCGTTTCAGATTAAATCAATTCGCGCTCACCATCATTGGTGAAGCATGACCATTTCGGAAAACCGGTTTCCACCCCGGACCAAGTCCGGGGCAGGCTTTTTCCGGATCATGCTCTAGCAGGGTTGCCGTCACGGCCGTGTTGCGCTGATCTCACTGAATTTGGATCATGCCGACGATACACAGCACCGCCGCGCATAACATCGTGCGCAACGTTGCCCTGGCCGAGGCCGGAACGGCGCTCGTACGGCGGCCGATCAGGTCGAAGCTCTGGGCCGCCCCGTGACGATCACGCCGCAAACCAAAAAACTGAAAAGCGCAGCGCAGTAGACAACGCCGAGTGCCATTTCAATCACGGCTCATCCTCCCTGTGCACTGATCGCGCCGCGACTTTTGCCGCAGTCGATTTGAAGCCTGCGCCTTACGGAACGCAATGTATAGGCCAGCAACACTGACCTAGCCGGGCTTTTGCTCTATCAATAGCGCCTGCAATGTGGGCTTTGTCTCGTAGCAACGACCTTTTACAGGCCCCCCAAAAAAAATGGCGGATGACGCTTCGCCAATCCGCCTGACGCACTCCGAAATGCCAAGAACGGCTGTTTGTCCCGGCGCTTCCTGCCCGCAAGCCTCTAGCGTTCATCCGTCCCCGGCGTCCAAAAAAACACTTCGCGGCCATCTTGGTCCAAAATTCGCAAGCCATCGGGGTTCTGCGCCAAGTTTAAAGTGTCGAAGAGCGATATGGCCTTCACCTTGGCGCTCTCCAAATCAGACGCGATGTGCGTAATGCGGTCGAGGATCGCGTGCGCGTTGTCCTTTTCGCGGATGCGGAAGAACTCGATGGTGAACGTCATCGCGTGGCCTCTCTATGCGCAACAATTCCGTACTGGTGCCGCTTACGATGCGAACGGCTTCTAGTAAAAGTTGAATGCCATACCCATATTTTCTGAGCAGAAAAATTTGATTCGGATCATCAGGAGATTTCGATGACGGATGCTCATAAACCCCTCAAGCCCGTAACGGTACCCCGCCCACCGTCAATGAATGACACTCTGCCGACGGGTAACCCAAGCGGAAAGACTGTGCTCATCGTGCTTGGATGCGCGATCGTGCTCGCACTTTCTTGGGTAACGTTTCACTCCGCGTTAGGGTTCTAAGAGAGCCGATTGGATCAAGAAAGCCCCGCGCACATCGAGTGGCGGGGCCAGAGGTCCGGGCGTCGCTCGGGCGCATCCCTTCGGAGACGAACTCATGATGAGGCGAGAAAAAATTGCGATCGCGCACATCTACGTACCCGTAAAGCGCCGTGCAACGCTCAAATCAGAGACTGTCCAAGAGATCGCGCAAAGTATGCTGGAAGTTGGGCAGCAGTCTCCGATCCTGATTCGGCGCGACGGTGATCGCTTCGTCCTTGTCCACGGCTTGCATCGACTGGAAGCCTGCAAGGCGCTGGGCGAAGAGACGATCTACGGCTACCTCGTCCAGGCCAGGAAGTACTGACAGGCCGAGGCGCCAGCCAGGCGGCCGCACCTTCGGCGTCCAGTTCCCAGATGCTCAAATATCGCTTTCGCGGTGGTCCCCCGCGCGGGGACGAGCGGGAAAATGCGGGCTAATTCCCGCCGATGATTTCGGCTTGCCGCGACCCCGGGAGACCAAAGTGCCGCATCGTGACGCGCCGCCTCACCCGCGATGGAGACTTCCGAGCCGTTCGGAAAGCCGCTACGCTTTGGGGAAAAGCGGTCGACCCGATACAGCAGTTGCGGTTCGGGATCGGCTTTGGGCCGCTCGAAAACTCAAGGGGAGCGAGACGCACCATGCACGTTATGAAACGGAATGTCGTTGCGCGGGCCGGCGTCGCCGCCGGCACGATGGCCTTGTCGTTGACGCTAGCGCTCGGTGCGGCGATGGCCCAAGACAAGACTTACACGATGAAGATCACGCTCCCGACGCTGAACGATCCGAGCCACCAATTCGCCAAGAACTACGCCGCAGCGCTCGAGAAGGATTCCGGCGGACGCATCAAGCCGGAGATCTTTCCGGCGAGTCAGTTGGGCTCGATCCCGCGGCAGATCGAAGGCACGCAATTCGGCTCCATCCAATGCGTGATCATTCCACCCGAGTTCTTCGTCGGCGTCGATGAACGCTTTGAATTGATGGCGGCGCCCGGCCTCGTCGATTCCATGGCGCACGGCCAGCGCCTCGCCGCCGATCCGGAGTTGCTGAAGCTGATGCTCGGCCTCGGCGCAAACAAGGGGCTGCATGGCGTCGCGATGTTCATGAACTCACCGTCCTCGGTGATCGCAAAGGCGCCGATCCGCCACCTCTCGGACTTCAAAGGCAAGAAGATCCGCGTCCTCGCCTCGAAGTTTCAATCCGTGCCGTTGGAGCGGCTCGGTGCGACCCCTGTGGCGATGACGCTCGGCGACGTCATCCCGGCAATACAACAGGGCGCTATCGACGGCGCCATTGGCGGTATCGTCATCTTCACGCCGATGCACTTTCAGGATGCGGCAAAATACGTAACCGAGACCGGCCAGCCCGCCATCTTCGCGATCGCCGAGATCAACAAGGCCTGGTACGAGTCCTTGCCCGCGGACTTGCAGAAGATCGTCGACAAGGACGCCGCCGCGCAGCAGGCGGCGATCGGTCCCATCGCCCTGGCCATTGTCGACAAGTCGCGCAAGGGCTGGACCGACACCGGCGGCGAGCTGATCAGCTTGCCGCCGGCCGAGCAGGCGGACATGATGAAGATGTTCGCCAGTGCCGACGCGGACGTGGCGAAGGCGAAACAGCCGATCGACGACGCCTACAAGATCGTGAGCGCCGCGGCGCAGCGAACGCGATAGCGGCCGGCTATGCGAGTGGCGCAGGCGTTGCCGCTCAATTCCTGGCGATGATCTCGCGCTCGCCGCGATGAACGACCGGCACCTCCGGCAGCGTGCCGGGCCGGCGCCGCAGCAGGCGCGACGGACGGCGGCGGGCAATGGCGCTCCTGCAGCGGCGGCGCCAAGTCGGCGCTTCGATGCGCACAGCGCCCATCCGCGCGAACGGCTCGCGCAAGGTGCCGTCGCCTTCAACGACCAGGAGCGGTAGGCCAAGCACGCGGCCCCACGATTGCCACTCGGCGACGATGTCGTCGCTTTCGGCCGACCAGTACAAGGGCAGCGACAAGGCCGGGTCGCTGTGTTCGAGCACGACGGCGATGGCGGAGGGAATGGCGTCTGTTTCCGCGACCAGACGGATCGCGACGCCGCGGAACGCGGCAACCGGCATATTCAACGCCATGCGGATGCCGCGTATGGACCGCCGCAACACCACGCGCTCGCGGTGCAGGTCGACGACGCGGAGGCGTTCGTCGGCCGCGTCATCAGCGGCCTCGAAACGCACGGGCAGAGAGAAGGGGTCGAGCCGCAGCACGCGGCCCGACCCGGCAGCGATCCTGCCGATTTCCATTTGACGCCCCGAAAAACTTCGGCTCCCCCTGGCTGTTGCCGCCTGGTTGCCGCGACAATGCCAGAGCGCGGTCGCAATCGGCTTAAAAACCCTGGTTAACCGCCCGTAGCGCGCCTGCGAAACGGCCACATGATTGACGAGCGGTTGCCAGACGGGAGAAAGTTCTCTGTAAATGCCCGCTGATGGGGCCGCTTGCGGGTTGAATCATACGGTCTGCGGCCACATCTTGGCCTTACGATTTTGTGTCTCGCGAGCGTTCCCTCGCATATGCTCGCCGCGTGTTTCCATCCCAATAACCAGAAGAAAACGCCTCAATGTCTTCTCTGCTCGATCAATCCGCCCTCGCCGATCTCGCCCATCGTCTCGTCACCGCCGCCCAGCGCGCCGGCGCCGATCAGGCCGATGCCGTGGCCTTGCGCTCGGTCTCGCTCTCGGTCGAAGTGCGCGACGGCGCCGTCGAGGAATCGCAACGCTCCGAAGGCGACGACGTCGGCTTGCGCGTCCTCGTCGGCCGCAAGCAGGCGGTGGTCTCGACCAACGACCTGAAGAGCAGCGGCCTCGATGCGCTGGCGGAGCGTGCCGTCGCCATGGCGCGCGCAGCGCCCGACGATCCGTACGCCGGACTGGCCGACCCGGCGCTGCTCACGCACAAATTCGCCGAGTTGGATCTGCTCGATCCCGACATGCCCACGATCGAGGTTCTGGAAAAGCGCGCCGCAGAGGCGGAAGCCGCAGGTCTTGCCGTCCCCGGCGTCACCAAGTCGGGCGGCGCGTCGGCCTCCGCCGGCATCGGCGGCACTGTGCTGGTCACCAGCGGCGGCTTTCAGGGCGCCTCTATCGGCTCTCGCCACGGCATCTCGATGTCGGCTATCGCCGGAGAAGGCACCGGCATGGAAACCGACTACGATTTCACCTCGACGCTGCACGCCGCAGACCTCGAAAGCGCGGAAGCGATCGGCCGCAGCGCCGGCGAGCGCGCGGTCAAAAGGCTCAATCCCCGCAAGGTTGCGACGCGGCGGGTACCGGTGGTGTTCGATACCCGCATCGCCGGGTCTCTGGTCGGACATCTGGCGAGCGCCGCCAATGGCGCCGCGATCGCCCGCAAGACGAGCTTCCTGCGCGAAAAGCTTGGCGAGAGAATCTTTGCTCCGAATATCGACATCGTCGACGATCCGCTGCGGCCGCGCGGCCAGCGATCCCGGCCGTTCGACGCCGAAGGCGTCACACCACGCATGATCAAAGTGGTCGAGAGTGGCGTGCTCAAGACCTGGTTCCTCGACTGCGCCACCGCGCGCGAACTCGATCTCAAGACCACCGGTCACGCGCAGCGCGGCGTCTCCTCGACGCCCTCGCCCGGGCCGAGCAACCTGCATCTTTCGCCCGGCGCGAAAAGCCCGGAGGAGTTGATCGGCGACATCAAGGACGGATTCTTTGTCACCAGCCTGATTGGCATGGGGGCCAACATGGTGACCGGAGATTACAGCCGCGGCGCGTCTGGCTTCTGGATCGAGAACGGCGAACTCACCTACCCGGTGAGCGAAGTCACGATCGCGGGCCACCTGCTGGAAATATTCCGCAATCTGGAGCCAGCGAACGATCTCACCTTTCGTTACGGCACGAATGCGCCGACCCTGCGCGTGGAGGGTCTGACTGTTGCCGGCCACTGAGGTCGTCGATCCCCAACACGCGGCGGAACGGCTGGCGACGACCGTCCGTGAAGCCGGCGCGCTTGCGCTCTCGATGTTCAAGACGCCGCTGAAGAACTGGATCAAGGGCGAATCTTCTCCGGTCTCCGAGGCCGACATTGCCGTCAACGATCTGCTCCGCGAGAAGCTTGGCGGCGCCAGCATCGGCTGGCTGTCGGAGGAAAGCGTCGACGACCCCGCTCGGCTCGACGCGCGGTACGTCTGGATTATCGATCCGATCGACGGCACGCGGGCCTATCTCGCCGGTTTCCCCGATTGGGCGGTCTCCGCGGCATTGATCGAGGATGGGCGGCCGATCGCCGCCTGCCTGTTCGCTCCGGCCAGCGACGAATTTTTCATGGCGGCCGCGGGCTTAGGCGCGACCCTCAACGGCGCGCCGATCGCGGCGACGTCAGGCACGTCGCTTGCCGGCGCGCGGATAGCCGGCCCGAAGGGATTGGCCGAGCGGTTTGCTGCTATCGTCCCAACATTCACCCTTGTGCCGCGGGTGCGCTCGCTCGCGCTGCGGCTCGCCCGGGTCGCCCACGGCGATGTCGACGTCGCTTTTGCCGGCGGCAACAGCCACGACTGGGACCTTGCAGCGGCTGATCTTTTGGTGCACGAAGCGGGCGGCGCGCTGACGCCGTTGGGGGGCGGGCCTGTGATCTACAACCGTCCCGTGCCTCGGCATGGGGCGCTCGTTGCAGCCGGCCGGGACAGGCATGCGACCCTCATCGATCTCATCAGAGATCGGCAGATCGCGTCTTCATAAATCGCAAGATAAGCGGATCGAGGATCATGTCGAACACTGTCCCTGCACAGCCGGCGAAACAATTGCTCCACCTCGTCTTCGGCGGCGAGATCAACAAGATGGGAAGCTCGGAATTCAAGGATCTCGACAAGTTGGACATCGTCGGCATCTTTCCGAATTACGCCAGCGCTTATGCGGCGTGGAAGTCGAAGGCGCAAAGCACCGTCGACAACGCCGAGATGCGCTATTTCATCGTTCATCTGCACCGGTTGCTCGAACCGGATGAAAAGGCGCCGCAGCGCTGAGACGACGCATGAATTTGTGGAGGTATGTCGGACGGCAACGATGGGTGGAGGTGACAGTAGGTGTTGCAGCCGCCGAGTATCTGCGTTTCGTCGGCATGACATCACGGTTCACGCTTGAACCGGCCGACATTTACGAGCGCGGCGAGGCCGATATGCCGATTATTCTTGCGTTCTGGCACGGGCAGCATCTGATCGCGCCGTTCGGGCGCAAGGTCAAACACCAGGTGAAAATGTTGGTGTCGCGTCACCGCGACGGTGAGATCAATGCGATTGCCGCCAAACGGCTGGGCGTCGGCGCCATCCGCGGCTCGGGCAATCACGGCCGCGGGTTCATCCACAAATCGGGCGTCGCCGCTTTCCAGGCCATGCTCGACGCGCTCGAGGAAGGGTGTTCCATCGCGCTCTCGGCGGATGTCCCCAAAGTGGCGCGCGTCGCCGGCCTCGGCATCATCAAGCTCGCTCAGGCCTCCGGCCGTCCCATCTATCCGAGCGCCATCGCCACGAGCCGGCGTGTCGTGCTCAACAATTGGGATCACACGACGATCAATCTGCCGTTCAGCCGCGGTGCCGGGGTCGCGGCCGAGCCGCTGCGGGTCCCACGCGACGCCGACGATGCGGCGCTGGAGGCGGCGCGCGTCGACCTCGAAAAAAGACTCAACGCCGCGACGCAACGCGCTTACGATCTGGTCGATCGGCCGAACCGGGGGAGTTGAGCGTGCCCGATTCTCTGCCGCTGGCGCTGCGACTGTATCATCTTGCATCCGCCGCTGCGGCGCCCGTGGCACCGCGGTTGCTGGCGCGACGATTGAGCCGCGGCAAGGAGCATCCGGTACGCCTATCGGAGCGCCGCGGCGAGGCAAGTCGGCCGCGCCCGGCGGGACCCCTGATTTGGATCCACGGCGCCAGCGTCGGCGAAATATTGGCCGTCGTTCCCTTGATCGAACGTATCCGCGAGCGCGATTTCGCGGTCCTCGTCACGTCCGGCACCGTCACCTCGGCGGCGCTCGCCGAACGGCGCCTGCCGGAAGGCGCGCTGCACCAATTCATTCCGCTCGATGCGCCGCGTTTCGTCGAGAAATTCCTCGGCCATTGGCAGCCCGATCTCGCGCTCTTCGTCGAGTCAGATCTGTGGCCTAATCTGATCCTCGCGTGCGCCGACCGCAAAATCCCGATGATCATGGTCAACGGCCGTTTGTCGGAACGATCGTTCAGCCGCTGGCGGCTGGTGCCGAGCATGATCGCGGCGCTGCTTGCCCGTTTCGATCTCTGCCTGACCCAATCGGCTGCCGACGCACAGCGCTTCGGCCAATTGGGCGCGCCGCGCGTCAGCTTGACCGGCAATCTCAAGCTCGACACGCCGGATCCGCCCGTCGAGCAGTCGAGCTTGCGCCAGTTCGCTACCCTCGTAGCGATGCGCACCGTCGTCGCCGCAGCTTCGACCCACGAGGGCGAAGAGGCCACGATCATCGCGGCGCATCGGCGGCTACGCGCCAAATCGCCGTCGCTGCTGACGGTGATCGCGCCGCGCCATCCCGCGCGCGGCCCGGCTATCGCGGACATCGCCAAAGTCGCCGGACTTAACGTCGCCCTGCGCTCGCGCGGCGAGCTGCCGAAAGGCGACGTCGATATCTACATCGCCGATACGCTGGGCGAACTCGGGCTGATCTATCGGCTTGCTCCGATCGTGTTCATGGGCGGTTCGCTGGCAACCCATGGCGGGCAAAATCCGATCGAGGCGATCAAGCTCGGCGCCACCGTGGTGCATGGTCCAAACGTCTGGAATTTCGCGGAGATCTACGAGGCGCTCGACGATGCGCGCGGCGCCAAGCTCGTCACCGACGAAGAGACGCTGACCAACCGCCTCAACGAGTTGATCGCGAACCCAGCGGCGCGCGAAGCCGTCGCCGCTGCCGCCACCCGCACGCTCGAAAAGCTCGGCGGCGCCCTTGAGCGCACGCTCGCCGCGCTCGACCCCTATTTCATGCAGCTTCGACTGGAGCAGCGGGTTTCATAGAGACAGAGCATGATCTTGTCCGAAAACCGGTATCCACCCCGGATCAAGTCCGGGGCAGGCTTGTTCGGGATCATGAATGTTTTCTGGCGCATGATCTCATCCGAAAACCGGTATCCACTTTTCGGGATCATGCGCTGATGCGAGAGCCCGCCTTCTGGTGGCAACCGGGCGGCGGCGGAAGGGTTCTCAGCCCGCTTGCCGCACTCTATGGCGCCGCGGCGTGGCTACGCCTGCAATCCCACGGGCGCAACGCCGGCGTGCCGGTGATTTGCCTCGGCAACCTCACCGTCGGCGGTGCGGGAAAAACGCCGGCGGCGCTCGCGGTCGCGCGGCTCTTGCTCGGCGCCCACGAGCGCCCGTTCTTTTTGAGTTGCGGCTACGGCGGCCAGTTCGTCGGACCGGTGCGCGTCAACCCGGCGCTGCATCGCGCCGTCGATGTCGGTGACGAGCCGCTGATGCTGGCGCGGCTCGCCCCCACGATCGTCGCCCGCGACCGCGTCGCAGGCGCGACCGCCGCGCGAACCGGGGGCGCCAGCGTCATCGTGATGGACGACGGATTTCAGAATCCGTCGCTCCTCAAAGATCTCTCGATTTTGCTGGTCGACGGACCACGCGGCATCGGCAACGGCCGGATCATTCCGGCGGGGCCCTTACGGGCGCCGCTCGGGTCGCAGATCGCACGCGCGCAGGCGATCGTCATCGTCGGGCCGCCGACCGGCACCGACAAAATCGTTGACTTGGCGCGCCGTTACGGCGTGACCATTTTTCACGGTAGGCTCGAACCCGATCGCAGCAGCCTCGCCGCGATCGGACGGAACAGGGTTTTGGCCTTCGCGGGCATCGGCAATCCGGAAAAGTTTTTTGCCACGCTCTCCGAAGCCGGCATCGAAGTCGCCGAACGCGCGGAATTTCCCGATCACCACCGCTACAGCGCGGCGGAAGCAAAGGAATTGATCGCGCGTGCCCAGGCCGCACGTCTCATGATGCTCACGACCGAGAAAGATTTGGTGCGGCTTTCCGGCGATCCGGCGCTCGCGACGCTCGCCGCACGCGCCAGCGCGCTTCCGGTGCGCCTCGTGATCGAAGAACAGGAAAAATTTCAGCAAATGGTGGTGAACGTGGCGAAGCGGCGGTAGAGCGCAACTGACCATCACGTGTCCGCCAGGAGGCGGCCGATACTTTACGATCTTTTCCCGTAGCCGACGGCATGGCGCTGCAAGACAGCCTCGGGTGAGCAATAGGCCTCCTGCAAGTCGACGCTCCAGTAACGAAGCTCCTCGAGCGGAATAGCCGCACCGGTCACGGCACAACGTACGAACGCGCCCGGGCGAACGACACGAAAATCGCCGTCGAGATATTTGACCTCCGCCTCGCCGGGCATGGGAGCGGGCCGATCGGTCCGATTAAGCAAGTTCACCTCCGTCGCGGGCCTTCGCCATAAGTCGGCGATCAGACCGCCGCCGTTAGGCGGCAACATAATCATTCCGTGACCGGGACGAAACCCTCGCACTTTTGATCGCACCAGCGCTGCGCTGGGTGTCATCGCCATGGTAACTTACGGCGACAACTGATCGAATTTGCTGGCTGAATTGCAAACGATGCGTTTTCCGGCCTTCCTCGCCGTGCTTGCGGGCGCCGTCCTGTGGGTCGCCGCCGCGGCAGCAGCGGAGCGCGTTGATATCCCGTCTGGCGGGCTGACGCTCCATGCAACGCTGTACCGGCCAGAGGGAGCGGGACCCTTCCCGGCAGTGGTCGCGTTGCATGATTGCGGCGGCCTTACCCATCGGCCCATCACGACCGAGCGGCTCTATTCGCAATGGGCTAAACTCTTGGTCGACGACGGCTTCGTCGTCCTTTTTCCGGACTCCTTCGGCTCACGCGGGCTCGGACCGCAATGCCGCGAGCAGCAGCGCAAGGTGCGCGCCTCTCGCGAGCGCGTCGCCGACGCCAACGTCGCCCGCCGCTGGCTGCAAGGCCAGGCCTTTGTCCGCGGCGATCACATTTCGCTGCTGGGCTGGTCGAACGGCGGCGTGGCCACCTTATGGGCGGTACGTCCGACCGCGGTGCCAAAAGACGGCACGCCGGACTTTCGCTCGGCCGTGGCCCTCTATCCCGGGTGCCGCAGATTGCGTGAAACCGCCTGGAGTGCGCGGATCCCGACCCTGATCCTGATCGGCAGCGCCGACGATTGGACGCCGGCGACCGTCTGCCAGCAGATGGTCGCAGGTGCTCGCGGCCGGAGCGCCGGCACACGGATTATCGTCTATCCCGGCGCACATCATGAATTCGACCGCGCCAATACGCCGGTCCGAGTGCGCACAGGTCTCGTCAATACCGCCGATCCGTCCGGCAGAGCGCATGGCGGCACCAACCCCGCCGCGCGCAAGGATGCGCTCAAGCGCGTGCCCGAATGGCTCAAGATGTAGAGCCTACTGCGCGCAAATCTGAATGGTTCCTTGATTGCCCCAGACTGCACACGGCCCTATGGCAAAACTATATTGGCCGCCCCTAGGCAGGACGATATCGATTTTGCTGTTGTTGTCGCCGGCTGAAAATCCGCCGGGTCCGGTGACATAGAGCTGCCATGGGCCGGTCGTCACCCAGGTGCGGGTGCCATCGGAATTGTAGGTCTGGCCAATCGCGGAGGCCGTCACATGCTGATGCGCGCCGAATGCACCGTTGAACGTCGTGCCGACGCCGGAGTGCTGCCAGCATACCGCGCCCGTTTGAAAGTGGATCGGGACGACAATCTCCTGGGCGCATCCGGTCGCGTGCGACAGTGACGGAACGAGACAGCAAGCGAGAGTGGCCGCAGGCAGCACAGATCGTTTGAGGGCAACCATGAAATACGTTCCTCCAAGGGACGGACGCCTGACATCATCGTCTCACGCCGACCACAATTCAAACCCCGGTGGTCCGATTCTAACATTCGCATCCCGGTTCGGGGATGCTGTCTTGCGAATGTTAGAATCAAAGGACCACTAGCCAATATAAGTGCTAGTGGAGCTTTGGATTTGACATTCGCTTCGCCGATTCGCGGCTAGGTGGGTAGCGAATGTCAAATCCGCTCCACTAGCAACGCATACAAATCGAGACGTTCTGGAGGACGGTAACCAATGATGGCGCCCCATTACGAGCGTGCGCGCATGTTGTGCACCGCCATCGAGCGAGCGACCGAAGAGCTGGCTGAGCCTATCGACCGTATCGAAGTCGCTTCCGGCAAGGTCACAGTCTGGGCCGGCAAGAAACGACTATCGATGAGGTATTATTACGCCAACAGCTACAACAACGACGGAGCACCGCTGCTGGGCGGCGGCCAATGGATCGTAGAGTTGATCGGCGCCGACAATCGGGGGGAGCAGGACGAGCGATCGTCCACGCAGACAATGCTGGCGAGGCTGCAGAATCTATTCACCCGCAAAGATTGATTGCGAACACGTGCCGCCCGACGGGTTGCGCTCGAAGCGCTGGTTCAGCCGACCTTTACGCCGCAGCCGCCGCAGGATTTATATTTCAATCGTCCCGGGCGTCGCAGGCACATCTCGCCGACGGTGGGCATCATCGCGGCGGTGGTAGCGAGCACTACTTGGCATTCGCGATCACGCGGCCGAACGTTTCCAGATCGCTTTTGATGATCTGACGAAAGTCTTCGGAGGTGTCTCCGACCGGCGTCGAATTGATATCTTTGATCCGCTTGATCACTTCCGGCATGTGCATGGCGGCAATGGCATCGGTGCGGATTTTCTCCAGAACATCCGGCGGCACGTTCGCCGGCGCCATGAGGGCAAACCACGTGTTGCTCTCAAACCCGGGCAAACCGGACTTCCGCCAAGGTCGGCGTGTCGGGTGCGTTCGGATCGCGCTTCGGCCCAGCAACGGCCAGCAGCCGGACCTTGCCCTCGCGCGCAAATTGCAGTGTCGTGGAGGGCGACGAGAACATCGATTGCACGTCCCCGGAAACCAGTGCCATCACAGCCGGCAATGAGCCGGGATAAGGCACGTGCACCATGTTCGAAATGCCAGCCGCTTGCATGAACCCCTCCATACCGAGATAGGGTGCGCTGCCCGGTCCGGCGGACGAGAACGTCAGGCCGCCCGGCGTCGACTTTGCAAGATCGATGAACTCCTTGACGGTCTTGGCCGGCAGCGCATTTGTCACCATCATGTGGTGATACTCTCGCCCCACAATGGTGATTGGCTCAAAATCCTTGATGGGATCGTAGGGCAATGGCTTCATGTGCGGTGTGATGACAAGGGCGTTGGTACTCATCAGCAGTGTGTAACCGTCCGGCGCGGCCTGGTGCACCGCATTGGTGGCAATAATCCCATCGGCGCCGGGCCGGTTTTCGACCACCACCGACGTCTTCCACATCGCCTGCAGTTGGTCGGCAATGATGCGGGCCAAAAGGTCCGTCGTGCCTCCCGGCGCAAATCCAACCTCGATCCGCACCGTGCGGTTGGGAAAATCCGTCGCCGCCCATGCCGGCGACAGCAAAGCGGACAAAAGCGCGAGCGAGGCAAGCGCTGGTCGAAGGGATAGCGTCATCGCAGTTCTCCGTTCATTGAGATTTGGCGTGGGCATCCCGGATCAGTTGCCAAACGCAGGGGGGCGAAAGCGGCAGATCGCGAACCTGCACGCCAAACGACGACAACGCGGCGGACACGGCGTTGCTCACGGCTGCGGCCACCGCCACGATTCCGCCCTCGCCTGCGCCCTTGGCGCCGAGCGGATTTCCCGCGGCAAGCGCAAGCTCCATGAACGCGCCGCGGATGTTGGGAAAGTCGGTGGCTGTCGGCAGCAAATAATCTGCAAAGGAGGCCGTGAGCAGTTGCCCTTCCTCGTCGTAACGCAGGTGCTCGAGGAAGACGCCGCCCAAGCCCTGGACGATCGCCCCAAGCGCTTGGCCTTGAACGATGAGCGGGTTGAGAACGCGGCCGATGTCCTCGATAGCAATAAAGTCGATCAGCTTGACGTAGCCGGTGCGCGGATCGACCGCGACATGAGCCGCGTGCGTTCCGTAACTGAACGGCTTCTTGCCCGTGTAATTGAAAACGCCGGGCACATCGATGGCTTCGCCCCGCTCCGCCGCAAAGCGCGCCAACGCGGCCGGCGTTACACTCGCTTCGCTGTCGCGGCGCCAGCATCGTCCGTCGCGCCACTCCATCGCAACGTTCGGCCGTCCGAAATATTCCGAGGCCACCGATTTTATCCGCTCGATGAAGGCCTCCGCGGTGGTGCGAACCGCATTGCCGGCCATCACGGCCGAACGGCTGTGCCACGTGCCGCCGCCATCCTCCAGATCATCGGTCGAAGCACAAATGACGCGAATGACATCGAGAGGCAACCCAAGCGCATCGGCGCAAACCTGCGCGAACACCGTTTCATGCCCCTGCCCGGAACTTGTCGAGCCGACGTAGACATCGAGCGTTCCGTCAGGCCCGAGTCGAATCCGGGCATGCTCCTTCAATCCGCCCGCACTGCTTTCGACGAAAGACGCAAATCCGATACCGTGACGCCAGCCGTCGATCTCGCGTCCCTGAATGGATTGTTTATCGGACCAGCCGATCTCGTTTAGCGCCTGCTCGAAGACTTCGGCGAAGTTACCGGAATCGAATTCGGCCTGCGGTTCGTAGGTAACAAGCTTGCCGATGTTGAAAGGCATCTCCTGCACGGTCACGAAATTACGGCGTCGAATCTCCGCCGGATCGATCGTGAGATCGGAAGCCGCCATATCGATCAGACGTTCGCGAAAGAAATTAGCCTCCACGCGTCCAGGACCACGGTAAGTGCCGGACGGCGTTTTGTTGGACACGTAGGCGTTGACCTTGCAGGCAAAATTAGGGATTCGATAAGGCCCCGGCAGAAACTGCGCGCATCGGGTCGGCGACGTGCCGCCGGTGCCGCGTGCGTAGGCGCCAATGTCAATGAAAATCTCGCCGCGAAGTGCCAGGATGATGCCATTGCGATCGCAGGCGATCTCCAAATCACACGTGGCCTCACGCGAATGATTGGTCGCCAAGAAGTGTTCGCGCCGGTCCTCAACCCATTTTATCGCTCGATTGAGCTTCCTCGCGAGGAATGGAATGAGAAAGTCTTCCGGATAAAACTCGCCGCGAACGCCAAAACCGCCGCCGGTATCCGCGACCTTCATGACGACCGAACTTTCGGGAAGATTCAGCATCGCGGCGAGCATCGTCCGATTGAAGAACGGCACCTTGGTGATGCCCGACACCGTCATGCGCTCGTGCTCGGCATCCCACTCGGCCACCAGCCCCCGCGTCTCCATCGGGACCGCGGTATGGCGCTGCACGCTGAAAGTCTCCCGCCGAACGTATGGTGCCACACGGAATGCTGTATCGACATCGCCGCGGCCAACCTCGACGCTCGAGATATTGGTACCGGCTGAATCGTGAATGAGCGGCGAAGCACGCTC
Organism: uncultured Alphaproteobacteria bacterium; assembly: GCA_963759705.1. Taxonomy (GTDB): domain Bacteria; phylum Pseudomonadota; class Alphaproteobacteria; order Rhizobiales; family Xanthobacteraceae; genus BOG-931. Next base: position 61,002 of record CAVXAK010000012.1, on the reverse strand, counting down.
TGCAGCTTTCCAGTTCAGGATGACCGGAAGCTCGTCGATCTCGGCTGAGATCAGCGAGACCGCATCCTCCGCGATGTGCGGGCTGGTCGCGACCGCAACGGCCATCGGCTCGCCGACATAACGGACCTTGTCCGTGGCGAGCGGCAACTGGAGGAATTTCTCGAAGCCCGGCATCGCGGCAATGCGCGAACGGATCGGTTTCAGATGCGCGGCAAAATCTTGATAGGTGAAAACTCCCGCCACACCGGGCAAAGCGGCCGCCATCGTGATATCGATATGCCGAATGCGTCCATGTGGTCGCGAGCTGCGAAACAGCGCCGCGTGCAGCATTCCTTCGACGTGAATGTCATCGGCATAGCGGCCGCGGCCCGCCAGCAAACGCGGGTCTTCCAGTCGTAGGATCGGCTCTCCAATGTGTCGGTTCACCGTCAAAGACTAGTAGACCGCTATTATTCTGTCCACCGATCCATATGTACACAAACAACTTCTCGTACGTACACCAATGAATATCCACTGCCACTGACGCTTCCTGAACTCGCCGGCTGCGCGACCTGCATTGACTTGGTTGGTCCGGATTGAAAGTATGGATGTGAAAGGGCTCGGGATATGTAAGGCCCGGTTGATCACCAACGGGTCGCCAGGAATTCGGAGCGATGGAGAGCAGCGCAGTTCAAGCAAAGATGCACGGCTTCTCGTCGGGTGCGCGGGCGAACCCGTCCCCGGACACGATCAGGGCGGCGGTGAAGTCTTTGCTGCCGGCGATCAGGTCGAGAGCTGCCGCCTGCGAGCGCGAGCGCACAGTCCCCGTTGAGAATGTCGAGGCGCTTCGCCAAACCGGGCTTTACAAGCTGGTCCAGCCGGCCACCTACGGCGGCTACGAGCAGGACTTTGTCGTCCTCGCCGATCTGATCATGGAGATGGCAGCTGCTTGCGCATCGACCGGCTGGGTGTGCGGTCTGCTCTCTGCGCATCAATGGTTTGCCGGCTTGTTCCCCGCCGAGGCGCAGCAAGACATCTGGGGCACCAATCCCGGCGCCACGCTTTGCGGCTCCTATGCCCCCGTCAACGAAGCGCGAGCGGACAAGGGCGGTTTTCGGCTGAGCGGGCGCTGGTCCTTTGCGAGCGGCTGCGACAATGCGCAATGGGCGCTTTGCGCAGCGCGCCTGCCGGCGACGTCGGAACGGCCCAGCCAGCCGGGATTCGTGCTGGTGCCAGCAACAGATTATAGGATCGATGATACCTGGGAGGTCATCGGCCTCGCCGGCACCGGAAGCAAGACGCTGGTCCTCGATGACGTCTTTGTGCCTGAGCACCGGATGCTGTTGTTTGCAGATGCGGCATCAGGCAAAAGTCCCGGCAGCAAGCTCTACGCCAATCGTCTTTACGCCGTACCCATCTACTGTCAGGTGTCTGCTTGTCTGGCGGCTGCGGCTGTCGGCGCGGCCGCCGGTGCGGTCGAGGATTTCATCGCCAGCACCGGCGGGCGCGTGACGCGGGGCTCGGTGACGGGCGGCAACAATCGCATGGCCGAGTTTCCGACCATTCAGATCCGGCTAGCGGAAGCCTCGGCTTCAGTCGATGCGGCGCGAACAATCCTGCTTCGCGATCTGGAGGCCATCGCGCGCGACGTGCGGGAGCACGGCGAGGGCTCTGTTCAACAGCGCGTCACGAATCGTCGCGGACAGGTCTTTGCTGTCAGTCTGGCGGTCCGCGCGGCGGATATCCTCAACGCCGCCATGGGCGGCAATGGACTGGCGCTATCGAACCCGATCCAGCGGGCTTGGCGGGACGTCAACGCGGTGGGCCGGCACGTCTCACTCAATTGGGATAGCGTCGCCGCCATGTATGGGCAGATGGCGCTGGGCCTTGAGCCGCGCGGCCAATATTAGGTCAAAAGCTCGCGCCTCAGCGATGCTGTCAGGCAAGCCACGGAGAGTTTCTGCATGATCATACAGACAGCGCCTACGGGCACGCCGCGGCTCGCCATCATGATGTACGAGCACACGGCCCTTTGTCAGCAATTTGCGCATGCCTTCGGAAACGGTCTGTTCGAGCCGTTGGCCCCGCTGGATCTGATGGTCTATGTCATCTCGCATCACGATGCCGGCTGGCTGGCATTTGATCGCGACCCTGTCATCGATGAGAAGACCGGCCTTCCCTACAATCTCGCCGAAACGCCGATCCAGCATATCAGTGTCACCAGCCGGCTCTCTCCGGAGTTCAATCAACGCCACCATCCGTTTTGCGGGCTGATATCGAGCATGCACAGCTGGGGCCTCTACAATGGCCGCTATGGACTTTCAAAGCTGGTGTTGCTCGACAAGATCAAAGATCAGGACCGTCCGCTGGCGGACAAGATGCTCAGCGGCGAGCTTGATCGCCAGAAGCGCCTCAAAGCCGAGATCGCCAATGACCCGCGGACATCCGGCTGGCTCGAGGATCGCAGGCTGTTCCAGAACTACAAGCAGCTGCAATTCATCGATACGCTCGCCCTCTATTTCAACCGCATTCATCCGACCGAGCGCACGCATCAGGAATTTGAAAACGTTCCCATGAGCACACAGAAGGACGTGACGATCACCATCCGACCGGCGGGACCGAATGTCTACTCACTGTCGCCGTTTCCCTTTGCGGCGAACGCAAGCGAGTTTGCGTTCGGCGGACGAACCGTCGAGCCCGGTCTCGGCGGCGCCAAGGGCGGCTGGCCCGCCGCCCTGAAGCAGGCGCCGACAGTGTGGGAACGCTTCCAGCTCGTGGCCGGCTGATGGCGACGCGTTATGCTGGATATCGATCTCCCCGACGTCTTAGCGGAGCTTAATGCGGCTTTCGACGACTATGAGCGCGCGCTCATCGGCAACGATATCGCCACGCTGAACGCCCTTTTCTGGAATAGCACGAGCACGATCCGCTTCGGCACCCGCGACAGCGAGCGGCTATACGGCCACGCCGAGATCGCGGCGTTTCGGCTCCGGCGTGGGCCGATCGATCAGACGCGGACGCTGCGCAATCGAAGGATCACGACGTTCGGCCGCGATTTTGGCATCACCAATGTCGAGTACATTCCGGGCGGTTCCGACAAGATCGGCCGTCAGAGCCAAACCTGGGTCCGGACGGAACGCGGCTGGAAAATCGTCAGCGCCCACGTGTCGTTCGGAACATGAGCGGCAGCGCCGCGTTCGGCGTTAAATCATTTTTTGCAGCAGCCGAACAACTTGGCGTTTTTCAGCTTTGTTCAGCGGCCCCAGCGTTTCCGAGGTAATCTGGTGGGCGACCGCGATCGCCTCTTCGGCGACGCGACGTCCGTTTTTGCTCAACGCAATCATGCTGCGCCGACGATCCTTCGGATTATCCTGCACCGTAACCATTTTCCGAATTCGCAAGCGATCGATCACGCCTTTGATGGTCGCGGCATCGAGATAAATAAGACGTCCGAGATGGTTCTGAGAGCAAACACCGACCTCGACCAGCTTTGCCAACGCGGCAAACTGCGTTTGAGTCAGATCGCTCCCCATGCGTGCCATGAAGATCGCAGTATGCCGTTGCATGGCAACGCGCATCAGGAACCCGACTTGATCTTCCATGACGTAATCTGTTGCCGACGCTCCCTGCTTGATCGAGCTGCGCCCGGTTCGCTCAGCCATCGCTTTCCCTATCCGTGACAGGCGGCGGATCAAAGATCGTTTGTACGATGAAACGCCCCGAAAGGCACCGGCACGTGAGTCCTTTGCGTGGTATCGGGAAAACTGAGTTCGCGCGACGGAGCGGACGTTGCCACTCGCGGTCAGCCGCCCTTGGCGCCGGCCAACAGTCGCTTCATATAATCGAACGTCGCCGGCGAGGCATGCGCCATCTCGTCGAGGGCGCTCGTCATCGCGGCGGCCGTGACCGGACTGATGTCGACGCCGAGCTTTTGCCCCTCGGCAAGGAAATTCGGATCGCGGTGCGCGGCGTCGAAAGCCGACCGCAGCGCCGCGACGCGCTCGGCCGGCACGCCGGGCGGCGCAGCGAACGGCCGGGCCATGGTCAGGAACGGCGTTTCGGCGAACACGATCAGTTCGCGCGCGGTGTCGTTGAGCGCCAGCTCGCGCGCGGTTGGAACTTCCGGCAAGTCGGGGTGACGCGTCAGGCGCGCAAATTGCACGAGGACGTGAAAGCCACTGTCGGGCTTGAGCCACTGTGAGCGCGCGGTCTTCACGTAGGAATAATCGAACGTACGGCCGTCGAGTTCGCCGCGCTCCAACGCCAGCACGATGGACGGCGTATCGGTATAGCCGAGCACCTGTTTGATGCGAATGCCGATAGCGTCACGCAGGATTTTCGGCACGTCGCCGTCGGTGCGCGCCTTCGCCAGTGCCGCCGAGCACCAGCGGCGGGCTATCGGGGCGGCGCGCTTCGGCTATCGACTTCGCCGGCGAATGCGGCCCGACGACAAGCACATAGGCGTCGTCCGCGTAGCTTGACGACGAGCCGATCCAATTGAATTTGCGCGGGTCGAATTGCACATTGGGGTTGTTGCCAAGAAGGCCCATCAACGGCAGGTCGCGCGCGATCAGCGCGATCGCGGTGCCGTCCTTGGGTGCATTGACGTAGAGCGAGTTGGCGGCACGCATGGAGCCTGCACCCGGCATATTCTGCACCACGACCGTCGGATTGCCGGGGATGTAGCGGCCGAGATAGCGCGCAACGAGACGCGCCGTGATGTCGTAACCGCCGCCTGGACCGTAGCCGACAATCAGGTTGATCTGCTTGCCGCGATAGAAATCTTCGACCGTATTTTGCGCGAACGCGGGAGCGATGAACCACGACGCGACTAAGCTCAGCATGAACACCGAGAGGTATTTGCTCAACCGCATGTGACTCCCCCCTCATATATTGGGGCATCGTTCCGGATAGACGCCCCAGTCCATAACTACGGAACAACGGAAAAGCGCGGCGACGAGGCGCCGAACTTACGTTGGTCATGAGTTCCGGGTGCAAGCCTTCCGGCTGCCCCGGAATGTCGCGTTCGTTCTGCGATTACGCAGCAAGATTGCCGAAGCGAATGAGATTTTCTTTTTGCTTCGCGTTGCGCGGCGGCAGCTTGAACAACCGCGCGGCGTTGCCGCCGAGAATGTTGTGCTTGGCCTTTTCCGATAGGAACGGCAGGTCCCAGACCGTCGACGGCAGGTCGAAATCCCAGTGCGGATAGTCGGACGCATACATGAGTTGCGTTTCCGCATTGATCATGCGGAACGTACATTCCAGCGCGATCATGTCGACACGTTCCATCGGCTGCGAGGCGTAATACATGTCGCGCATGTAGTCGCTCGGCCGCTTTTTCAGGAGCGGATATTCGGAGCTGCGCAGCATGAATTCGTGATCGAGCCGCTGCATCAGGAACGGCACCCAGGCGAGACCGCCCTCGATCCAGATCACCGGCAGCTTCGGGAAGCGTTCGCCCAGTCCATTGGTCACCCAGTTCGTCACGTGAAGGATGTTGAAGAAGGGAAATCCGAGCGCATGGACCGAGGCGAACCGATTGAGCCCCTTGAAGACCGGCTCGCCGACATTGACGGCGGAGTGAAAGGCAAGCGCCAGGCCGCGCTCCTCGATGGCGCGAAACACCTTCATATTGCTGTTGTGATGAATGGGCAGGCTGCGCGCCGATGTTACCAGGAAGCCGGTGACGTTCTTGCAGTCGCCGAACATCTCGACCTGACGCAGCGCCTCGTCCGGATCGGTGATCGGCAGCGACAGCATCGAATACAGCCGTCCGTCGCCCTCCGGCAATGCTTTCTCGGTGAGCCAGCGGTTGTAGGCCCAGCACAACTCGATCTCCATCTCGGTCGACGGGTGCAGGCCGACCGCCAGCAGCATGGTCGGAAAGAGGCATGAGTAGTCGACGCTCATCGCGTCCATCCAGCGATGGCCCAGCTCGACGTCGCGGACCTTGCCACTCGGTGTCTTTTCGGACGAGCGCAGCGGATAACGGGTGATCCGGCCGCCCATGTCCTGGAAACTGACCTGGCTCGGCATCAGCGTCTGCCGGCCCTTGGCGCGGCCGGACAGCACGAGCTGGCGCAGCACCTCGTTCTCGATGAAGGGCAGAAATTCGTCGAAGCACTCGTTCTCGTAATGGTGGGAGTCGACGTCGGCGACCAGGAGTTCGTCGAGATTGCGTTCATGCGCCTGTCGGCGGGCATGCGCCAGCAGCCGGCTGGTGTTGAGTTCTTCGATCGGAACGCGGCGGCCGCGATCGGCGAGAAGGTCCATGGCGTCAACTCCCAATTGATGGCTGCGAAACAATTCGCGCCGCGCCGGCTTCGACCGGCGCGGCGGCACATTGCCGCGTTTTCGCTGAAAAAGCCATGCCGAAACCTCAACACTACGAGCGTTCCGAAGCGGCTTGTCGCGACCAGTCCAAGAGGAGGACCGAGCCGGCTAGCGATCATTGGCCCAAACTATCGAAGGTCGAACAGCATCATCGCGTTGCTGCGTCCGATCTTGATGCGATCGGATTCGGCGATCTCGACGCCATCAAACCACGACACAGCCTGGGCATGATCTTCGAACGGATAATCGACGGCGAACAGAACTCGGTCGGCGCCAATCGTCAGGATGGTGTGGATCAGCGATTGCGTGCAGAAGTTTCCGCTCGTCGTGACGTAAAAATTGTTGCGGAAATATTCGCCCATGGTCCGCTTGGCCGGGCGGTTGGGCACCTTGGTCAGCCGGTGATCAAGCCGCCACAGATCGAAGGGGATCCGTTCGCCGAGATGGCCGATGACGATCTGCAGCTTGGGGTATTCATCGAACAGGCCGCTGCCCATCAAACGCAGCGCATGGATGGCGGTCTCCTCGGCAAATCCCCACGGCGAGCCGACCAGCCACGGATGTCCCTCATAGGCATGGCGGCGGCTCGGCAACTGGTCGCGCGGGTGCAGATAAAACGGCACGCCGAGCCGCTCCACCTCGGCCCAGAACGGCCGGTATTGCGGCACGTCGTAATAGACCGCGGTATCGGCCGCGCCGACCTGAGAAAATCCGTTGACCAGCGCGCCCTTGAAGGACAGGTCCCGCACGCAACGCGCAAGCTCCGCCGCGGCGGCCTGCGGATCCTGCATCGGCAAAGCGGCGAGCCCGGCAAAACGATCCGGACGTTTGGCGACCGCGTCCGCAAGAGCGTCGTTTGCCTTGCGGGCCATCTCCACCGCCTTGGCAGCGTCGAAGATGCCCTGGATGGCGTTCGAATTCAGGGACAGCACCGCCATTTCGATGCCGGCCTTGTCCATTTCGGCGAGGCGCGCACCATGGACGTCGAGAAGCTTGGCTGACAGTCCTGACCAGTAATCGCCCGGATAACGCGCCTCGCTTCCGGCCGTCTCCGGGATTCTGAAATGCTCTTCGACGGCGATCTTGCCCTGCATCGTCTCCATCCCGGCTGATGATCCTCGCGTCCGATCGGCAGCCTGCGATAAGATGCCGGCAATGTCACGCCTGCCTCGGGAGAGCCTTCGCGCATGATGACGACGGAGACGATGACGCTTGAGCGCGACGGTGGCCGCGCCTTCGACGCCTACCTGGCGCGGCCCGGCGGAGAAGCGCCCAGCATCATGATTTTCACCGAGATGTTCGGGCTGAGCCGCCACAATCGCGAGATGGCCGACGGCTATGCACGGCAAGGAATCAACACGCTGGTGCCGAACCTGTTCTGGCGTTCGGACATTACCGGCGAACTCGCCTTCGACGAGCCGGATCGCAGCGCCGCCTGGGCGCGGCTTCGCGCCTTCGACGTCGATGCGGCAGGACGCGATATCGTGACGGCGGTGCAGTGGCTGCGCGAGCAGCCGTTCTCAAACGGCAAAGTCCTTGCGCTCGGCTTTTGCGCCGGCGGACGCATGGCGTTCGTAGCGGCGGCACGCGCCGGGGTTGATGCTGCCGTGTCGTTCTATGGCATGGGTATCGCGCAGCACACGGCGGAGTTCGGCAGGGTGAATTGTCCGGTGCAACTACACTACGGCCTCAAGGATCCGCACATTCCGCTCTCTGAAATCGACGCGGTCGCGCAGGCGGCGCAGGGACGGCCTTCGATCGAGATTTTTCGCTATGCCGACGCCGGCCATTCCTTCTTCAATCCGATCCGGCCAGCCTATCACGCTGCCTCCGCCAAGCTTGCCGGCGAACGACTTAATGCACTGATCGCGCGCGTATTCGCGGCGACGCTGGCTCCGGCGTAACTCAAAACAAACTGCCCTGCCCTTCGCCGCCGCTACTGGATCGACGGCGACGCCTCGAAAACAGCGGCGCGGGTTCCGCTGCAGGGACTATCCGGGCGTCACCGGCGACCGCGCCGACGCGGCCATCGGAAAACTCGATATCGAGTCGCATTCCTGAATTGACGGCTGCTGCCGCGCGCAGTGGCTGCCCACCGGCGTCGCGCACCAGCGCAAAGCCACGCGCCAGCACGCCTCGGTACGAGAAAGCGGTGAGCAGTTGCCCGGCGCGCTCGAATTGCGCGGCGCGGCGGTCGAGGATCACCCCAATGGCGCGCTCGGCGCGCGCGGCGAATGTCGAGACACGATCACGCTGATGGGCGATGCGGATGCGATTAGCCTCGATGTTAGCAGCAACGCTCGCGCGCAGCCGCGAAGCAATGCCGCCAAAGCGCTCGCGGCGGCGCTCGACGTTGATGCGCAGGAGCTGCGGGCTCAACCGTCCGCTGATCCGCGAAAAGCCGACACGGTGGATTTGCGCGTTGGCGTGAAGCGCGCGGCGCAACGCCGTCGCCGCATGATCGAGCCGCTGGCGCGGCAACGCCAATACCTCGTCGGCATCAGGCAAGGCGCGCGCCGCCGAGCGCAATTCGCTGCGCCGCGCCTCTTGGGTGCGCAGCCACGAGCCGAGCGCACGCCGCGCCAGGCTATCCACTTCGAGCATAAGATCGGCGCGGACCGGCACCGCAATTTCGGCGGCGGCGGTCGGCGTCGGCGCACGCTTGTCGGCAACGAAATCGATCAGCGTCACATCGGTCTCGTGGCCAACCGCGGATATGAGCGGAATGAGGCTCTCGGCCGCGGCGCGGACAACGATCTCCTCGTTGAACGACCACAAATCCTCGAGCGAACCACCGCCACGCGCGACGATGAGAAGATCAGGCCGCGGCGGCGAGCCTCGTTCCGGCAGCGCGTTGAACCCCTCGATCGCGGCGGCGACCTCGGCGGCCGAGCCGTCGCCCTGAACCTTCACAGGCCACACCAACACATGACGGGGAAAGCGATCGGCGAGCCGATGCAGGATGTCACGGATCACCGCGCCGGTCGGCGAGGTGATCACGCCGATGACCCTCGGCAAGTACGGCAGAAGCTGCTTCCTCGCCTCGTCGAACAGGCCCTCGGCGGCAAGCCGCTTCTTGCGTTCCTCGAGCAGCGCCATCAGCGCACCGAGGCCGGCGGGCTCAAGCGTTTCGACAACGATCTGGTACTGCGAGCGGCCCGGATAGGTGGTCAGCCGGCCGGTGATCACCACTTCGAGGCCGGCTTCGAGCTTGAGCTTGATACGCGGCGCCGTGCTTCGCCACACAACGCCCGCGATGCAGGCGCGCTCGTCCTTGAGATCGAAATAGACGTGGCCGTTGCCGTGGTAGCTCACCTTGCCCAGCTCGCCGCGCACCCGGACATAGCCGTAGGCGTCCTCGATGGTGCGCTTGAGCGCCGACGAAAGTTCGGAAACCGTCAGTTCCGGCAGATTAAGGCGAGGTTCGTTCAAAGGCTGTGCCTCGTCATTGTCCGGCGACGCTCGCGAGCGGCGCGCATTCACGTTTGTCGTAGGGCTGATCGAACGGTGTGTCGTTTGTCTTGTCGATCACCACAGGCTTGAGCATGACCTCCTTGGGGACTTTCTCCTTGCGCAATCCGTGCACCGCCATCTCGACGCCGATGCAACCCTGCTGAAATGAATTGTAGTCGCCGCTGCCGATGACGTCGCCGGATTTGAGCAGATCCATGACTTCACGACTGGCGTTGATGCCGACGACGAACGATTTGCGGCCCGCGGCCTTCAGCGCATCAACAGCGCCGATCGCCATCGGATCGTTGGCGGCGAGAATGCCGTCGATCTGGGGGAAGCTGCGCAAAAACTCCGTCGTGACCTGTTTGCCCTGTGAGCGCAGATAATTGGCCGGCTTGCCGGCGAGAAGCTTCACGTCGGGAAACTCCTTGACAACGTCGCGAAAGCCGCGGGCGCGTCCTTGCGCGGTCAGATTGCTGTCGGGGCCGTCGAGAATGACGACGTTCCCTTTCCCGCCCATGGCCTTGATGAGATAGCGCCCGGTTTCGCGGGCGAGCGCGACATCGTCGATGCCTACATAGCCGACGACCGCGCCGCTCGTGAGGCGCTCGTTGACATTGATGAGCGGGATATGGGCGGCGTTGATCCTCTCGACCGCAGCGGAGACCGCCTGGGCGCTGATCGGCACGAACACAATGGCATCGGGCTTGTCCTTGATGGCATCGTCGACCAGCTTGATCTGCTCGGCGACGCTATCCGGCGTCGACGGAACGTAATGGACCACTTGCACGCCGAGATTTTTCGCCGCGACGCTGGCCCCGGCGCGCAATGCGGAAAAGATCGGGCTGTTCTGACTTTTGGTGAACACGGCGATGGTCTCCGCGCTGGCGCGCGCTGAGCCAGCGCCGAGCATAACGATTGCCAAACCAATGCCGGCGGCGTGACGGTTCATGGAGCTCTCCCGGGCGAACATTCACCGAATATATAAGTCTTGGCACCGCTAGTGTTCTTCCCCGCGGGGCCCGGTCAAGCCCCGGGAGCGGCGCGAATTGTCCTCAGCTTTGTCGCCCTGTTCTCTTGCGCGGCTCCGCTCCCGTGCTACAGGGTCGGCGCCAAGGCATTCCGAGACATGAACATTTTGCTCCTCGGCTCCGGTGGACGCGAGCACGCGCTGGCCTGGAAAATGGCGGCAAGCCCGCTTGCCGACCGTCTGTTCTGCGCACCGGGCAATGCGGGCATCGCGCGCGAGGCCGAATGCGTGGCCCTCGACTTGGCCGACCATGCGGCGGTGATCGCGTTCTGCCGCGCCAACCAGATCGAATTCGTCGTCGTCGGCCCCGAGGCCCCACTTTGCGCCGGCATCGTTGACGACCTCGAAGCGGCCGGCATCAAGGCCTTCGGCCCGACGCGCACTGCCGCGCAGCTCGAGGGTTCCAAAGGCTTCACCAAGGACTTATGCCGGACGAACAACATCCCGACTGCCGCCTATGAGCGGTTTCGCAGCGCCGATCCCGCCAAGGCCTATATCCGCCGCCGCGGAGCGCCGATTGTGGTCAAGGCAGACGGGCTTGCCGCGGGCAAAGGCGTTGTCGTGGCGCAAAGCGTGGCCGAAGCCGAAGAAGCCATCGACATGATGTTCGGCGGCAGCCTGGGCGAGGCCGGCGCCGAGGTCGTGATCGAGGACTTTCTCGAAGGCGAGGAAGCATCCTTCTTCGCCCTCTGCGACGGCGAGACCGCGATCGCGCTGACCACGGCGCAGGACCACAAGCGCGCCTTCGACGGCGACGAGGGACCGAACACCGGCGGCATGGGCGCGTACTCCCCGGCGCCGAATATCGATGCGGCGATGAGCACGCGCGTCATGGACGACATTGTGCTGCCGACGCTGCGAGCCATGAAGGCGATGGGCGCTCCGTACAAAGGCGTGCTCTATGCCGGCCTGATGGTTACGCGCGAAGGACCGAAGCTGATCGAATACAATGTTCGCTTCGGCGATCCGGAATGCCAGGTGCTGATGCTACGCCTGATGTCCGATATCGTTCCGGCCCTGCTCGCCTGCCGAGACGGCCTGCTGAAATCCTTTGACTTGCGCTGGTATCCCGAGCCGGCGCTCACCGTGGTGATGGCCGCCAAGGGCTATCCGGGACATTATGGCCGAGGCTCGGTGATCGGCGGCCTCGATGAAGCTGCCACGGTTGAGGGCGTCGAAATCTTTCACGCCGGCACCAAGGCAGAGGGCGGACACATCGTGGCCAGCGGCGGCCGCGTACTCAACGTTTGCGCACTTGGGAAGACGGTGCGCGAGGCGCAAAGCCGGGCCTACGACGCCATTGCCCGCATCCACTGGCCGGAGGGATTCTGCCGCCACGACATCGGCTGGCGCGCAATCGAGCGGGAAAAAGCCAAATAAGATCAATAAGGTGGCGTCTTCAACCCTTCCAGTATATATTTTCATCGGTGGATATATACGGAGGCTTCGGTGGCCATTCTGATCAAGGATCAAGAGGCCGACCATTTGATCCGCACGCTGGCCGAGCGCACCGGTGAAAGTATCACTGACGCCGTCAAAGAGGCCGTGCGCGAGCGTCTGAAGCGCGTGCCTCTTAACGACGATGAGATCGCCACTCGAAAACGCAGACTTGCAGAGCTTTATGCCTATTTCAACTCGTTACCCGCAATCAATGAGCATCTCACCGATGATGAGATTCTAGGTTATGACGACAGCGGCTTGCCGACCTGATGGTTGTCGACACCTCAGCACTGGTCGCGATGATCCTACGTGAAGACGAACGTGCTATCTTTGAAGACTTGGTGCTGAGATCACCGACGGTAGTCATGTCGGTCGTCTCAGTCGTCGAAACAATGATCGTGTTGACGAGTAAGCGCCGCGAGCCAGAGGCGACCAAACTTGATGAAACGGTGGAGGCACTCGGTATCGACGTCCGCGGTGTCGATGAAAAGCAGGGAGTTTTTGCACGGCAGGCATTTTTGGATTTCGGCCGGGGACGTGCACCGGCGGCGCTCAACTTCGGCGATTGTTTTGCTTACGCGCTGGCAAAAATCCGCGATGATACTTTGCTGTTCAAAGGCGATGACTTTCTCAAAACGGACATCGTCCCGGCTTGGCGGCCATAGAAGGTGGCTGCAGACACTTCCTCTCTAGACGGAGCAGCGGGAGGATGACCAGAATCGACCGCCAGAGCGCCTTTACCGGCACGAAGGATGTTGCCGAACAGCTGCGCTTCGACGTTGGACGGCTCGAAGACTATTTGCGCGCGCATGTCCCCGGGTTTTCCGGGCCGATCACGGTCAGTCAGTTCAAGGGCGGCCAATCGAACCCAACCTATCTCGTCGAAACGCCGTCGCGTCGCTATGTGCTGCGACGAAAACCACCCGGCAAGCTGCTCCCCTCCGCGCACGCCGTCGATCGCGAGCATCGCGTGATCAGCGCACTGCATGCGCAAGGTTTTCCCGTCGCCGCGCCGGTTCTTTATTGCGCCGACGAGAGCATCGTCGGCACGTCGTTCTTTCTGATGTCCTACGTCGACGGCCGCGTGTTCTGGGAGCCGCAAATGCCGGCATCCAATCCGGCGGAGCGAGCCGCCGTCTATGACGCCATGAATGCCACGCTCGCCCGCCTGCACGCCTTCGAGCCTGCTGCGATCGGACTTGCCGATTACGGCCGCGGCGAGAATTACGTGGCGCGCCAAGTCGATCGCTGGTCGAAGCAATATCGCGCGTCGGAAACCGGGCCGGTCGAGGACATGGAACGCCTTATCGTCTGGCTGCCGACGCACCTGCCGCCGGCGCAGCCGCCGCGTCTGGTGCACGGCGATTACCGGCTCGACAACATCATCCTTGCATCCGACGCGCCCGCCGTCGCCGCGGTGCTCGACTGGGAGCTATCGACACTCGGCGATCCGCTGGCGGACTTTTCGTACCATCTGATGCAGTGGCACATGCCGCCGTCGGACGCCGGCACCGGATCGCTCGTCGGATCTGATCTCGCCGCCCTCGGCATTCCGCCGCTCGACGCCTACGTCGATGCTTACGTGGCGCGCACCGGCCTTGATCCGCGGCCGCATCTGCCGGTCTATTTCGCCTACAATTTCTTTCGCCTCGCGGCGATCATGCAAGGCATCGCCGGAAGGGTGCGAGACGGCACGGCGACCAGCGCGCTTGCGGCCGCCAAAGGCGAATTGGTCAGGCCACTCGCCGCCAAGGCGTGGGACTTTGCATGTCAGGCGGGCGCATGAAAACGTTTGCGCTCGCACTGGGCGGCGGCGGCGCGCGAGGGCTCGCGCATATCGCCGTGATCGAGGCACTCGACGAGATGGGTGTGAAGCCCACTGCCATCGCCGGGACCTCCGTTGGCGCGATGATCGGCGCTGCGTATGCGGCGGGAATGCGCGGCAAGGACATCCGCCGCCACGTGGTCAGAATTGCGCATAGTCCGGCCGAGACCACGCGCCGTCTCATCGGGGCCCGCGCCGGTAGGCTTGCCGATCTGTTTTCCGGCGCGTTTGGGCTCGCGGCACAGATGGATGCAAAGAAATTCTGCGCGCAGTTCCTGCCTGAGGATGTCCCGACCGATTTCTCGGAGCTGGCCATTCCCCTCACCGTGATGGCGACCGACTTGCATCGGCGGCAGGAAACAGCACTGACGAGAGGGGCGCTTGGTCCGGCGCTCGCGGCCTCGGTCGCTATACCCGGCCTTTTTCGGCCGGTGCGCCTTCATGGCCGTATCATGGTCGATGGCGGCGCCACAAATCCGCTGCCGTTCGATCAGCTACGCGGGCTTGCCGACCTTATCGTCGCAGTCGACGTGTTCGGCATCCCGGACGTCGAACGCAGCGATATGCCAAGCGCCTGGGAAGCCATGTTCACCACACTGATCATCATGGGCTCGACCATCGTGGCGGCAAAAAACAAGCACGATGCGCCCGATCTCGTGATCCGGCCGAACGTTGCGGTCTTCCGCACGCTCGATTTTTATCAAGCGAGCGCCATTCTGCGCGCCGCCGAAACGACGAAGGCCGAAGTCAGAGACAAGCTCGGCGCACTGCTCACGGCCTGATCGGTTCAGCGCCGCTCCTTGAAAAAATCCTTGAGCAGCGCGGACGCCTCTCCTTCCGCCAGTCCGCCATAGACTTCAGGCCGATGATGACAGGCCGGAGATGCAAAAAACTTCACGCCGTTGTCGACCGCCCCGCCCTTGGGGTCGGCTGCACCGTAATAGAGCCTGCGAATGCGAGCGAACGCGATCGCCCCCGCGCACATGGCGCACGGCTCGAGCGTGACATAGAGGTCGCAGTCCTCAAGCCGCTCGGAGCCGAGAACTGCCGCCGCGCGCCGGATGGCGACAATCTCGGCATGCGCCGTCGGATCGCGATCAGTGAGCGTGAGATTGCCGGCGCAGGCGATGACCGCGCCGCCGCGTACCACCACGCAGCCGACCGGCACCTCGCCGCGTTCGCCGGCCGCTCGGGCCTCTTCCAGCGCCATGTCCATGAAGGAAGTCATAGTCCCTGGCGGCCCACTCTGCTATCAGCCGTCGTCACTATGGACGACAACGGCATATCGGACAAAGGCGGCGAACGCATCGCCAAAGTGATCGCCCGTGCCGGCCTCACATCGCGGCGCGACGCCGAAAAATGGATTGCCGACGGCCGCGTCGCCGTCAACGGCGCCGTGATCCGTTCGGCGGCATTGAATGTGACGGCGCGCGACAGCGTCACGGTCGACGGCGAAGCATTGCCGGTGCGCGAGCGCACGCGGCTGTTCCTCTACAACAAGCCGCGCGGACTGATGACCACGCACGCCGATCCGCAGGGGCGGCCCACCATCTTCCAGCGTCTGCCCAAGCACCTGCCGCGCCTCATCAGCGTCGGCCGGCTCGACTTCAACACCGAAGGCCTGCTTCTGCTCACCAATGACGGCGCGCTCGCCCGCGTGCTCGAACTGCCCACGACCGGCTGGCTGCGGCGCTACCGGGTGCGTGCGCACGGTTCGGTGACGCAGCCGCAGCTCGATGAACTGCGCAAAGGTGTCACGGTCGACGGCATTCATTACGGCGCGATCGAAGCGACGCTTGATCGCGTGCAGGGCTCGAACTTGTGGCTGACCTTCGCCATCCGCGAGGGCAAGAACCGCGAAGTGCGCAACGTGCTCGGCCATCTCGGCCTCGCCGTGACGCGGCTCATTCGCGTCTCGTTCGGCCCGTTCCAGCTTGCGGAACTCGCCGAGGGCGATATCGAGGAAGTCCGCACGCGCGTGCTGCGCGAACAGCTTGGCGACCGCCTGATTGCGCTATCGGGCGCGGATTTTTCCGGCCCGGTGACCGCTCCCCCTTCCCCGCAAAAGCGCGAGGAGCCGCGCCAAGGCTCGCGGCCGAAATTTGCCAGCAAGTTCGCAAGCAAATCCGGAAGTCAATCGACGAGACATCCATCGGCAAGCCACACTTGGCGTGCGCCCGGCGAGGAGCGACCGAACAAGCCGTTGCGGCACAAGTTTCGTGGCGCACAACGCGGCGCCGAGAAGCCGCCCCAGCATCCCGGGCCGGCGCGTCTCGACGCGCTGACTGATCGCAAAGGCCGGCAAGTTCCGGTCGAGCGCCACGGCGAGCCACCGGCGCGAACACCGCCAAGGGAGCCCTCACCCAAGCGTCCCGGACGCGGTCGACGTCGCGCGCCCGATCGCGCCTCCGGGGCACGCCCGCGCCATCCCAAGGGAAAGAATTGATGCGCGTCGTCGGCGGCAGCCTGCGAGGTCGCACGCTCGCCGGCCCGAAGTCGCCGTCGATACGTCCCACCGCCGACCGGCTGCGCGAGTCGCTGTTCAATATTCTTCTCCACGCCTACGGCGACCCGATCAGCGGTGCGCGCGTACTCGATCTTTTTGCCGGCACCGGCGCGCTCGGCATCGAAGCGCTGTCGCGCGGCGCGGCGTTCACACTGTTTGTTGATGACGGCGCGGAGGCGCGCGCATTGTTGCGGGAAAACGTCGCCTCGCTTGGCCTCGGCGGCGTCACCCGCATTTTCCGCCGCGATGCGACGAAGCTCGGTCCCGCGCACCCGATCGAGCCATTCTACGCTCGTTTTCCTCGACCCGCCCTATGGCAGAGGCCTCGCCGAGAAGGCGCTCGCCTCGGCGCTCGGCGGCGGATGGCTCGCGCCCGATGCGCTGATCGTTGTCGAAGAAGCGACAAAGTCCGCGTTCGCGGCACCCGAAGGGTTCGGCGAAATCGAACGCCGCATCTATGACGATACGACGTTTGTCTTTCTCAAACTCAATCCGCGCTGATGCCGGCGGCGTGAACGACTTTCGCCCAGCGAGCGACCTCCTCCGGCACGAACTTGGCGAGATATTCCGGCGAACGGCGGTCGGGGGCGGCAATCTCGAGGCCGAGACTTTCGAGACGCGCATGCACCTTGGGATCGTCAAGCGTATCGCTCATCGCCTTGTTGAGCTTGCGCACGATCGGATCCGGCGTTCCCGGCGGCAGGAAGAAAGCGTTCCACACACTCGCCTCGACCCCCGGCAGACCCTGCTCGCCGGAGGTCGCGAGTTCGGGAATGATCGCAGCCCGCTTCGGCGCCATCACGGCGATGCCCTTGACTGTACCCTGCTTCACTTGCGCCGCACCGGTCTGAATGGTGGCGCACATATAGTCGACCCGGCCGCCGATCATGTCCTGCAGGGCGGGTCCCTCGCCGCGATAGGGCACGTGCGTGACATTGACGCCCATCGCCGTGTTGAGCAGCAGGCAAGGCAAATGCGTGCCCGAGCCGACGCCCGATGAGCCGAACTGCATCTTGCTCTGGTTGGCCTTCACGTAGGCGATGAACTCTTGCAGGTTGTTCACCGGCAGATCCTTGCGCGCGATCAGGATGCGCGGGGATTCCGAGACGAGGCCGACCGGCGTGAAGTCCGTCACCGAATTGTAGAGCGGCTTCTTATAGAGCGACTGGTTGAACGCCTGCGTGCCGCTGTTGCCGATCAGCAGCGTATAACCGTCGGGTGTGCTCTTCGCGACCCGCAGCGCGCCCGTCATCCCCGCCGCGCCGCCCATATTGTCGACGACGATCGGCTGACCGAGCAATTCACCCATCCGCTCCGCCTGAATGCGCGCGCTGACGTCGACGCCGCCGCCGGCGGCAAACGGGACGATCAAGGTGATCGGCCGCGTCGGGTAATCCTCCGCGAACGCAAGAGACGACAGTGAAATCGCGCCGGCGAGTGCACCAGCAACAAACGTTCTAAGCACTTGCATTCCTCCGCTTTGGTCCGATTGCGCTATTCCGGCGTGATTCCGGCCGCCTTGATCGCGGCGCCCCAGGTCTTGATCTCGCTTGTGACGAATGTCTGCAAGTATTGCGGCGTGCGGTGAGCCGAAGGCGGCACCGTTGCGCCGAGTTCATGCAAGCGCTTCTGCACCTCCGGCATATTCATCGCCGCCACAGCCGCGGCGTTGAGCTTGTCGACGATCGGTTGCGGCGTCGCCTTAGGCAGGAAGATCGCGTTCCAGCTGTTGGCCTCGAAACCCTTCAGGCCCTGCTCCTGCGCAGTCGGAATATCGGGGAAGCTGGGCGAGCGTTCGCTGCCAAGCACTGCCGGTGCCTGGATATGATGGCTGGAGACCTGCGCCATGGCGGTCGTGATCGTCGGGCACATGTAGTCGATGCGGCCGGCGAGCATATCCTGCATTGCCGGACCGAGGCCGCGATACGGCACATGCGTGACCGACACGCCAATCGCGACATTGAGCAGGGCGCAGGCGAGATGCGATCCAGAGCCCGTTCCCGGCGAGCCGTATTGCATCTTGCCCTGGTTCGCTTTGGCGTAAGCGATGAAGTCGGCGAGATTGGCGGCAGGGATGCCATCACGCGTGGTCAGGATCAGCGGCTGCTCCGCGACCAGCGCGACGGCCGCGAAATCGCGAGCGCCGTCATAGGGCGGCTCCTTATGCAGCAACTGCACCTGCGCGCTCGGCGACTCGCCGCCGAACAGAAACTGATAGCCGTCGGGGTCCGCCCGGGCGATGCGCGCTCCCGCGGTCATGCCACCGGCCCCCGGCACGTTTTCGACGACGACTTGCTGGCCCAAAGGCCCCGACATGGCGGCGGCATAGACCCGTCCCAACGTGTCGTAGACGCCGCCCGGCGCGAACGGCACGACCATCGTGACTGGCCGAGTGGGCCAGTTCTGCGCATGAACGCTGGCCGAAAGGAGCACGGCAGCCAGCCCGGCAAGCCAAATCCGCGAAATCATCCGTTCCCTCCCGACAGTGGAACGGCAAACCGTAACACGGTTTTCCCAGCCTTAGCGCCTGCCAAAAAGTCGCTCGATGTCGGTGAGCTTCAGTTCCACGTAGGTCGGCCGGCCGTGGTTGCACTGGCCGGAATTGGGGGTGCCCTCCATTTCGCGAAGGAGCGCGTTCATCTCCTCCGGCTTCAATCGCCGTCCGGCACGCACCGAACCGTGACAGGCCATCGAGGAGGCGACCTGCATCAGGCGACGTTCGAGCGGCAGGCTTTCGTCCCATTCACTCATATGCTCGGCGAGGTCGCGCACGAGACCGGCGCCGTCGATCTCGCCGAGCAGCGCCGGCGTTTCGCGCAACGCCACCGCGCCGGGGCCGAAGGCCTCGAGAACCAACCCGAAGCGCGCGAGTTCTTCGGCACGGCCAACGAGACGCTCGACGTCCGCTTCCTCGAGCTCGACGATTTCCGGGATGAGAAGAATCTGGCGCGTCGACGCCGCTTCTTCTCGATCGCCGCCTTGAGCTTCTCGTAGACGATGCGCTCGTGTGCGGCGTGCTGATCGACGATGACGAGGCCGTCGCGCGTCTGCGCCACGATATAGGTTTCGTGGACCTGCGCCCGCGCCGCGCCGAGCGGATGATCGAGCGCTTCGGCAGACGATGCCGGAGCGCAGCTCGCCATTTCGGCTTCGGCCGCACCGCGCAAATCAGCCGCCGGCATCCCACGTCGAACAGCGGCCTGCGCCGCTTCGGCGAACCCGGCGCCGCGCAGGAGGACGCATAAGGTCGCCGCGGGTCGCTCGGCCGCGACGGCGAGCGCCGCCAATCCCAGCTGCGGCCCCCACCCCACCCTCCCGCGCTGGCGGGGAAGGGCTGGGAGGGGGAAGGCCGGAACGCGGCGATCGTCGCCGAGCCGCCAGTCGTCGCAGCGCGCGTGCCCTCGCGCGCCAGCGCCTGCTTCAGTGCGTGCACGATGAGCGCGCGCACGAGCCCGGCATTGCGGAAGCGCACCTCGGCCTTGGCCGGATGCACGTTGACATCGACCTCGCGTGCGTCGAGCGCAACGAACAGACGCGAGCAGCGGGTGCCGGTCGCGCGGCAGATAATCGGCATACGCGCCGCGCACCGCGCCGAGCAGAAGCTTGTCGCGCACCGGACGGCCGTTGACGAAGAGATACTGGCCGAGCGCATTGGCGCGCGTCAGCGTCGGCAGCGCGGCAAAACCCTCGATCGTCACGCCCTCGCGCTCGGCCGCGATTTCGACGGCGTTGGCTGCGGAAATCGGCGCCGAGCACGTCGCCGAGCCGCGTCAGGCGCCCGGTCGCGCCAGGCAGCGCTGCGGCAAATGTCACCGGCGTGCGCTCCTCGCCGGCGAGGGTGAAGGCAACGTCGGGGCGGCTCATGGCGAGCCGGCGCACCACGTCGCGCACCGCTTCCGCCTCGGTGCGATCGAGCTTCAGGAATTTGAGCCGCGCCGGCGTCGCATAAAACAAATCGCGCACCTCGACGCGCGTGCCAGCGCTCAATGCCGCGGGCTTGATGTCTGATTTCAGCGCCGGCGTCGACCTCGATCGCCCAGGCATGCGGCTCGCTCGCGTGACGCGTCGCGAGCGAAAGCCGCGCCACCGCGCCGATCGACGGCAATGCTTCGCCGCGAAACCCAAGGGTGCGGATCTGGACGAGATCGTCGTCGGCAAGTTTCGAGGTCGCATGCCGCTCGACTGCGAGCGCGAGATCGGCGCGCGTCATGCCTTCGCCGTCATCGGTGACGCAAATCAGCCGCCGCCCGCCGCCGTCGGTCAGAACATCGATGCGACTTGCGCCGGCATCGAGCGCGTTCTCGACCAATTCCTTCACCACGCTTGCCGGACGCTCGACGACCTCGCCCGCGGCGATGCGGTTGACGACGGCCTCGGAAAGCTGGCGGACGGGCATATGAGGACGACCTGAATGGCGACTCGCTGACGGGACCCACGACTCTAGCGGTGAGTGCCCTTCCGCGGGAGGGCCTGTTCCTCGAAGCGCTGCCGGCGCACGACCGATTTTTCCCGCAGTCCAGCCCGCGGCGCACTTATTCGAATGATGGCCGCGAGCCGCGCAAACGCTTGACGCTCGCGCGCTTTTTCTTGCCCTCGATGCGGCGCTCGCGCGACGCCCGGGTCGGCCGGGTCGGCCGCCGCTTCACCGGCGCGACCGCTGCTTCCCGGACCAGTTCGATGAGCCGGTCGAGCGCATCCTGCCGGTTGCGCGCCTGAGTGCGGTGGCGCTGCGCGATAATGACAAGCACGCCGTCGCGCGTCAGCCGCGAGCCAGCAAGCCGTTCGAGCCGCGCGCGCACATCATCGGGAAGCGACGGCGATTTCCGCACATCGAAGCGAAGCTGAACCGCGGTGGCGAGCTTGTTGACGTTCTGCCCGCCCGGCCCCGAAGCGCGTACGAAGCTTTCCTCGATTTCGCGCTCATCGAGGCTGATTTTTCCGGTGACGCGGATCATGGCAGCCGGAACGTAGCCCGGATTGCGCGCCGGTGAAATCGGGGTCAGTCCGGCACGGCAAGCGGTCCGCAGTCGCCTGACGCGATCCGCGGCCGTTCCGTCTAATTGGCGCTGGTCGCCGTGGACGCGATCGCTTCCTGCTTGCCGACGACAGTCACAAGCAACCCGCTGTCCAGGAGGCGCTTGGCGACGCGCTTGGCGTCATCGAGCGTCACCGCATCGATCATTGCCGATCGCTGCTGGAAATAGTCGATACCGAGGTCGTCGAGTTGCAATTGCACGAGAAGCGAGGCGATCTTGCTCGACGTGTCGAGGTTGAGTGCGAACGAGCTGTTGAGATACGCCTTGGCCTTGGTGAGCTCCTCCGCCGTCGGGCCGTTTTCGGCGAGTCGGTGGATTTCCTTTTCGATGAGACCCAGCGTCTCGCCGGTGCGTTCGGCGCGCGTCGCGGTCGAGCCGAGGAACACCGCGGCGTGATCGAGCCAGACAAGCCCGTCATAGACCGAATAAACCAGGCCGCGCTTTTCGCGCACCTCCTGATAAAGCCGCGAGGAAAACGCACCGCCGCCGAGAATATGATTGACGATGTAGGCGGCCATGAAATCCGGGTCCTTGCGTGCGATGCCGGGACCGCCGAAATCAACCACCGCCTGCGGCACGTCGAGTTTGACGACGATGCGGCGTCCGAGCCCCTGCGGCAACACGGCCTCGATCGGCACGAGTTGCGGCTTCGCCGGCAGCGCGCCGAACACGTGATCGAGCATCGTCTTTACGGCCTCGGCATCGATATCGCCGACGACGGCAATCTTGAGGTTTTGCCGCGCCAGGACCCGGTGCGTGTAGGCCTTGAGATCGTCGATGGTGATCGTCGGCACCGATTCCTGCGTGCCGTTCACGGGTCGGCCGTAAGGATGGCCGGCAAAGGCGGTTTCCCACCAGCGCTGGCTGGCGATATCGGTCGGGCTGGTCGTCGCCCGCCGCAGCATGGATAGAATCTGCGCGCGATTGATCTCGACGTCGGACGCATCAAAGCGCGGCGCGGTCAGCGCCATTCGCAGATCATCGAAGGCCTCGTCGCGGTTTTCCACCAACGTCCGCAGCGAGCCGCGAACGTTGTCGCGGTCGGCCCGAAAGCTCAGTTCGATGGCTTTGCGCTCGAGCCGATCATGGAACGTTTTCGAGTTTAGATCGCCCGCGCCCTCGTCAAGCAGCGAGGTCACGAGATTTGCGGTGCCCGCCTTGCCCGGCGGATCCTGAGCGGCGCCGCCCGAGAACGCGAAATCGATGGCGATCAGGGGTACCGCGGGCTCCCGCACCAGCCAGGCCTCGATGCCGCCAGGGCTGACGACGCGTTCGATCGTCGTCGCGTGGGCCGGCGCTGCGGCGGACGCCGCAAACGCCAAGATCGCCGCAGCGGCGTACCGCAGAACGGCGTGGGGCTGGACCGGCGCGATTGCACTCACGAGCGCTTCTCCTCGGGCTGAAGGCTTTTTACCAGATAACCGGTCACCGACCGGCGCAAATCGAGCCAATGGCGCGCAGCATCGCGCACCGAGTTGGCGGTGACCGCGCGAATGCGGTCGGGCCACCCCTGGACCATCTCGACGGTCTCGCCGGTGGCGAGCGCGGCACCGTACCAGCGCGCCAAGGTCGCCTGGTTGTCCTGCGCGTAGACCGCATCGGCAATCAGGCGGTTCTTGGCGCGATCGAGCTCGTCGGCAGTGATACCGTGCTCAGACACATCGTTCAGCACGGCATCGATCGCTTCTTCGACCTGATGCAGCGTCACCCCCGGTTTTGGCGAGCCATAGACGCCGAACTTGGCGTAATCGAGCGCGGTACCCGAATAGTAGGCGCCGGCGCTGAGCGCGATGCCCTTATCGATGACGAGCGTCCGGTACAAGCGGCTGTTCGAGCCGCTGCCGAGCACATGGGCCAGCACATCGAGCGACTCGCTCTCGCCCGGCTTGGCCGTCGTGATTGAAGGAACGAGATAGTTGCGGTTGACGCTCGGCTGCTCGACGCGGGAATCAGCAAGCGTGACAGTGCGCGGCGCCTCTTGCACCGGTTCCTTTGGCCGATTGCGCGGCCCGATTTCGACGCGGGGCGCAACTTTGCCGTAGGTCTCCTCGGCGTCGGCCTTGACCTCGTCGGCTGTCACATCGCCGGCGACAACAACGATCGCATTGTTGGGCGTGTAGAAGCGCTTGTAGAACGCGAGCGCATCGGCGCTGGTCAGCGCCTCGATTTCCTGCCGCCACCCGATGACCGGTCGGCCGTAAGGATGATTGAGGTAGAGCGCAGCGTCCATCTGCTCGCCAAGCCGCGCATTCGGGTTATTGGCGATGCGCATGTTCTGCTCTTCGAGCACGACGTTCAGTTCCGGCCGCACGACATCGTCGGTGAGAACGAGGCCGGTGATACGATCAGCTTCGAGCGCCATCATCTCCTTGAGGTGCTCACGCGGCACGCGCTGGAAAAATCCCGTGTAGTCGCTCGACGTAAAGGCGTTCTCTTGCCCGCCGATCGCAGCAACTTCCTGCGAGAAATGATCGCCGGGATTTTGTTTGGTGCCTTTGAACATCAAATGTTCGAGGAAATGCGCGAGACCGGATTTGCCGGGCGTCTCGTCAGCCGCACCCACCTTGTACCAGATCATATGGGTGACGACCGGCGCACGATGATCGGGCACGACGACGACTTCAAGGCCGTTGCTCAAGGTGAAATGCGTAACATCAGGCGCGGCCTCCACGCGCGCCGCGGATACGACCGCACCGGCGAGCGCGAGAGCAATGATCAACGTTTTTGGCACAAAAACACCCTCCGCGGGCTTAAGTCTCAAGTGCGCCCCACTTGACGTTCGACACTGCGCGGACAGTCGGCTGCCGCTTTATGCTGGGATGGACCTCTATGTCGAGGAGCGCACCGACCCATCACGATTTCGAGCTGGAAGCCCTCATGCAACTCGCGATCATGCAACTTGCGGGCCGTTTTGTCGGAATTTCCAATCTCCGCACAACTTCGGGTGAATTGTCGATCAGCGTTCGCCGCTAAACGTCACGCGTCACCACTCGCGGAGATCGCTCGCTTATTCAGATCACGCCGCAATCACCGGCCGTTTCACAGAGCCGCTTGCCGCTTGCCGGATCATGCGGAGCTACTGCCCGGTGTCGGCTTCCATGCGCTCGCCGATGCCCTTAACTTTGGTTTTGGTTTTATCCTTGCCGATGCCATACGGCTGATCGGGCGAGGGAGTTTGATAACCGGGCGGCGGCTCGGTCAGGCTGGTGCGCGCCGGTTCGCCGGTAAACGTCGCGTATTGTTCCTTTTTGAGCCAGCTAAAATCGAAGAAGTTCTTCTTGCCGGCCATCTGTTGCTGGTTGCCTTGACCAAGTGTCGAGTTGCCGTCCGGCGCGGCGGCCTGGCCGTCGGCTGGGTTAGACGCACGTCCCTTGTCGAGTTCGTAAGGGGTCAGCACGCGGGCATCTTCCGTGAAGTCGTAGTGCCGCTCGGCCTTCTTCTTCTTGGCTTCCTTACGCTTCGTGACGTCGGGGTCTTTGGGCCAGTCCGGGACCGGCTTATCCACGGCCGCGGCCGGCGGCGGCAAGTCCCGCGTCGGCGGCACGACCAGCGGCGAACGTTCGCTGTAATTGATGCCGTATTCCATTTCGCCGGCCTTCTTCAGGCCGAGCGTGTGCATGAATTTGGTCAGGAATGAATTGTTGTCGTCGTCATCCCCGGCCAGCGCAGCAGACGTGTTGGCGCAGACCACCAGGGCGGCAAATGCGACCCCGAGCGCAACGCGCGCATGCTTTCCAGCCAAATGCTTGCCTCCGGCAAACACCGAACGGCCAACCCGACGGTCGCTGATATGATCCCGCTGCATGCCCTCACCCTGAGGAACCGGAACGGCACGATCGAAGCCGTTAACCTTTGCATAACGCCCGGCGACGAACGTGACCCTCGCTACAGGTTCTTTATACGCGATCAGGGCGCTTTTGCGGCACCCTCACCCCATAACGATTCATACAGGAGTCCCACTACCCCCGCAACAATGGCCGCGTCGGCGAGATTGAACACGTACCAGCGCAGGCTCCATTGGGCGGTGTCGAGGTGCAAGAGGGCGAAATCCATGACCCCGGGCCAATGCAGCCGGTCGATGGCATTGCCGACCGCCCCGCCGATAATCATGCCCAACGACAATGCGGTGAGGCGGCTGGACGATCGCGCCAGCCACACCCAGAGGAACACCACCGCCGCGGCTTTGAACGCAAGCAGGCCCCATTGCCCGACCGGCCCTTCCTGGGGAAACAGGCCATAGCTGATGCCGGTATTCCAGACCAGGACGAGATCGAGAAACGGCGTGACATGCACCGGCGCGCGGCCGGCAAGATCAAAGGGCAACAGAAGCCACAGCTTCGAACCTTGATCGATCGCGCATGTGATCACCGCAACGACGACGCCGAACGCGCTGAGCGGTCCCCAGGCATAGGCGCGATCCGGCTTGCCCTGTGCCGCGTCCGCCACCCGCCCTACTCCGCCGCCTTGCGCACAGCTTCCCATTCGCGCAACGCCTGCGCGTCACGTGGTGTCACGTCGGGAAATTGCGGGTCTTCACCGACTGCGGGCGAAATCTTCCACGAGCGGGCGCATTTGCGGCCTTCGGCCAATTGCGGAACGACGGATACGAAAGGCACCTCCGGCAAGCGGAATGCGTTGGGCGGACCCTCGCCTTCGAGGAGTTGCGCACCCGACGTGATGCACACCTCGGCGAGATCAACATCGACAACCGCGTCAAACAGGTCACGGTCGGCGACATACACCAGCGGATGCGCCTCAAGCGACGAGCCAATGCGCTTGTGCGCGCGCTCGATCTCAAGCGCGCCGGTCACGACACGGCGGACCTGGCGCACTTTGCGCCACTTCTCCGCCAGCGCATCGTCACGCCACGATTGCGGCACGTCCGGAAAAAGTTCGAGGTGGACAGACGATGCCGATGGGTCGCGCGCGAGCCAGGCTTCCTCAGCGGTGAAGCACAGCATCGGTGCAAGCCAGATCAAAGTGGCGCGGAACAGATGATCGAGCGCGGTGAGGCAAGCCTTGCGCGTGACCGATGAATACGGATCGCAGTAGAGCGCATCTTTGCGGATATCGAAATAGAACGCCGACAGATCGTTGGTCATAAACGCGCTGAGCAAAGCGAAGATGCGCTTGAAATCGAAATCGGCGTAAGCCGCGCGAACCAGCGGATCGAGCTCGGCAAGCCGATGCAGCATCAGCCGCTCGAGCTCGGGCATCTTGTCTTCGTCAATGCGTTCGCCCGAATGGAAATGGGCAAGATTGCCGAGCATCCAGCGCAGCGTGTTGCGCAGCTTGCGGTAGGTGTCGACCGTCGTCTTGAGGATTTCCGGGCCGATGCGCAGATCGTCGGCATAATCGGCAGCGCACACCCACATCCGCAGGATGTCGGCGCCTGCTTGCTTGATGACGTCTTGCGGCGCGGTGACGTTGCCGAGCGACTTCGACATTTTGCGCCCGCTCTCGTCGAGCACGAAACCGTGTGTGAGCACGACGTCGAACGGCGCACGGCCGCGCGTACCGCAGGATTCAAGAAGCGACGACTGGAACCAGCCGCGATGCTGATCCGAGCCTTCGAGATACATGACTGAATCGGAGCCGCCGTCGGCCTTGCGTTTGATGCCGGCGAGACCGGGGAAGTGCTCGGGGTCTTCGAGCACGAAGGCGTGCGTCGAGCCGGAGTTGAACCAGACATCGAGAATGTCGTCGACCTTCTGCCAGTCTTCGTTGGCGCGCGAGCCGAGGAAGCGTTCGCGCGCGCCTTCGGCGTACCAGGCGTCAGCGCCTTCCTGCGCGAATGCCTCGGCGATGCGGGCGTTGACGCGCTCATCCTGCAAAATCTCCACCGAGCCGTCGTCCTTCTCGCGCACGAACACCGTGATCGGCACGCCCCAGGCGCGCTGGCGCGAGATCACCCAGTCGGGCCGGCTTTCGATCATGCCGTTGATGCGGTTCTCGCCTTGCGCCGGCACCCAGCGGGTGACCTTTATTGCGTCGAGTGCGCGGGATCGCAGCGTGTCTTCCTTCACCTCTCCCCGGCGGGGAGAGGTCGACGCCGAAGGCGTCGGGTGAGGGGGTTCGACCCCACCCGACGTCAGTCCCTCCTCACCCGCTCGCTGCGCTCGCGACCTCTCCCCGCCGGGGAGAGGTGAGGACTGCAACACAAACGGCCGGTCCATCGCGATGAACCATTGCGGCGTGTTGCGGAAGATGATCGGCTTCCTCGAACGCCACGAATGCGGGTATTGATGCTTGAGACGCCCGCGTGCGATCAGCATGCCGGCGTCGATTAAGCGCCTGGATCACCGCCTCGTTGGCGTCGCCCTTCTCGCCCTTTTCGGTCAGCACGCGCTTGCCGGTGAAGCCCGGCGCTTGATCGGTAAAGCGGCCATCGGCGTCGACGGTGTAGGGAATGGCGGTGTTGATGTTGCGCGCGGCGAGTTCGCGTGCGTTCGCTGTCCACACGTCGAAGTCCTCCCGACCGTGGCCGGGCGCCGTATGCACGAAGCCTGTGCCGGTATCATCGGTGACGTGATCGCCGGCGAGAAGCGGCACCTGAAAATTGTAATCGGCAAGGAGTCCGCGCAGCGGATGACGGCAAATTTGCGCCGTCAAGCAACTCTTTGGGCATGGTCGCTATTTGCTTGAACGCGGTAACCCGCGCTTGCCGCAATACATCGACTGCAAGCCTCTCTGCGATGACAAATTTGTCTCCCGGCTTTGCCCAATTGCCGTCGGGAGTATCGGTTGACCTCGTAAAGCCCGTATTTGATCTTTGGGGAGAAGCTTATCGCCCGGTTTCCCGGAATCGTCCATGGCGTCGTTGTCCAAATAACGACGAAGGACGATTTCAAAGCAAGCATCAGCCTTTCAGTTTCGGCAAGCTGTCCTTCAAAAACAGCGATCGGGCCTCGGCACCTCCATAGGAAACTTCACCCACACTGTATCCGCTACAAATCCTCGTACTCGACCTCGGCTTCGGCGAGCGCGGTCTTTTCCACCACCGACCACATCACCGGCTTCGAGCCGCGATAAAGCGTGCAGTTGGCAGCGAACTTCATCAGCTCGCGCGCGATCTGCGCTTCGGCGAAAAAATCCATCGTGGTGTACGGATTGGCCCAGCCGCCGACGACGCCGAGGCGAACAAACTCATCGCGCTGCACGCCGATCCAATGCTGCGCGAAGGCGCGGCATTCCTTGCGGAATTCCACCATCGCGGCAGGGTCGGCGAGGTCGGGCTTGGCCTTGCCCTTGGCGCGGTAATTCTCCTCCTCGATCTTCCATTCGATCGGCAGGCCGTGGCAGTCCCAGCCCGGCACGTAGTTCGAAGTCGAAGCCGAGCATCTGCTGGCTCCGCGTCACCACGTCCTTGAGGATCTTGTTGAGCGCGTGGCCGATATGGATGTTGCCGTTGGCATAGGGCGGTCCGTCGTGCAGGACGAACTTCTCCCGGCCCCGCCCGGCCACGCGCAGGCGGTCATAAAGGTCGATTTTCTGCCAATGCGCGAGGATTTGCGGCTCCTTCTGCGGCAGACCGGCGCGCATCGGGAAGTCGGTCTTCGGCAGAAACAGCGTTTCGCTGTAATCGCGTTCTTTCGTGGGCTTCTCGGTCATGCGCAGCCTGTGAATCCGTGCGCCTTCTAACAAGCCGACGGCAGTGCGGAAAGGGTTCTCTCCCGCCGTGAACGCTCCCTCGGGGAACCGACCGTCCGGCCATCGCGTTGATGCCATAGCCCGTTCAGACGGGCGGATGCGGGGCGACGGAGGGTCTTGTGGAATATATTCGGGCCAAGCGTGAGGCGCAGCACGCCTTGGTGATCAGCGACCCGCTGCCGGTCAACAGTGTCCGCGCCATGTGGATGACGGCCGGACAAATCGCGACCATCGGCATTTTTCTGCTGCTATTCGGCGCATTCCTCTATGTCGGCCGCGCCATTCTGTTGCCGATTCTCGCGGCGGCCGTTGTCTCCCTGACGCTGGCGCCCTTGATCAAGGCCGGCCAGCGCCACGGCATTTCGCCGTGGATCACCGGCCTTCTCGTCGTCGCCGTCGGTCTCGGCGCGCTCAGTCTCGCGGCAACCGCGCTCGCCGGACCGCTGAGCGAGTGGATCGGCCGCGCACCCGAAATCGGCTCCATCGTCAAAGAGAAGCTCTCGGTACTCGACCAGCCGATCGCGGCATTCCGTCAATTGGAAAAAACGCTGTTCGGTGCCAGCAATGGCGCGGTCGACGTGAATTCCCAGCCGAATGTCGTTTTGCCGGTGGTCGCCTTCGTCACCCCCGCCGTAGGCGAACTGCTGATCTTCTTCGGCACGCTGATGTTCTTTCTGGTCGGCCAGATCGAACTGCGCACGCAATTCGTCTCGCTGTTCGGCGATCGCGACGCCAAGCTGCGTTTTCTGAAAATCATGCGCGATATCGAGCGCAATCTCGCCGGCTATCTGACCGTGGTGACGATCGTCAACGCCGCGCTCGGAACGATCGTCGCGCTCGGCGCATGGCTCCTCGGGTTTCCCAATCCCCTGATCTTCGGCCTCCTCGCCGGGCTGCTGAACTACGTGCCTTATGTCGGGCCGGCCGTCATGGTGGTGGTTTTGTTCGGCGTCGGCCTCGTGACGTTTCCCTCCCTCGGCCACGCCATCATCGCGCCGATCGGTTTGATCGCGCTGACGACGATCGAGGGCCATTTCATCACGCCGACGATTATCGGCCGCCGTCTCACGCTCAATCCGCTGCTGGTGTTTATTGCGCTGGCTTTCTGGACGTGGCTGTGGGGCCCGGTCGGCGCGTTTCTCGCCGTGCCGCTGTCCATCGTCGGCCTCGTCATCTTCAATCACCTATTTCCCGCAGACGACGTCAAACTACCTGATTAGATTGAGCTTTTTTGAGCAATTGATAATTATCAATGGAACTTCTGCCGGGGCGGCCCATTATCCGTTGCGATTTGGGTTTGTTTCAACGCACGGAGAATGCGCATGACCACCACCGCCTCCACGGCTTCGCAAAACCTTCGAGATACGGTGAAAGACGCGCGTGAGGGCGTGCGCGAGGTTCGCAAGGCCACATCGGACGCGTCCGGAGACATCCAGGCCGATCTGCAGGCGTTGCGTGACGATCTCGGCCGGCTCGCCGAACAAATCAGCGAGATCGTCAGCCAAAAGGGCACAGCGGCGTGGCAGCGGGCGCGGTCCAGCGTCGACGGCGCCATGTCCGGCGCTCAGGACAAAGGGCGCGAGGCGGCCGATGCGGTGCGTGACTTGTCCGACAACTTCGTCGGGGTGATCGACGATTCGATCAAAAATCGTCCCTACACCACGCTGGCGCTCGTTGCCGCTCTCGGCTTCGTGTTCGGAGCGACGTGGCGCCGATGAACTCGCCGACCCGATTGCGATGACGAAAATCTTTGCGAGGGCGTGATGCTCAAAGGCTGGATGCATGACATCGCGCTTGCGGTCCAGGCGAAGAGCGGCGCCACCCCTGCCGTTTTTGTCTGGATTGCCGTCCTCGCAATTGCGCTGCTGACGGCGTTCGTCTTTCTCTGTGTTGCCGCCTTTATGTGGCTGTCACTGCAATTCGGCGGGGTTGTCGCCGGCCTGATCATGGCTGGCGTGTTTGCGTCTCATCGCAGCGATATCGGCGATCATTTGCTCATTGGCGCGGCGTCACGCCAGGGAGCGCGCAATCCTCGAACGTGCCGCGCGGGGGCACGCGTCGTCATGGCTGCTCGATCCCGAAGATTCTTGCTACCGCATTGCAGGTCGGCCGCTCGGTCGGCTGGCAGCGCATCGTACCGGTTGCGTTGTTCGGATTTCATAGCGGCGCAATGGGTCCGCGAATACCGCGCGCGCGAAGGCGACAACCAGCAGTCCTGATACTTTTTATATCGGCGGAAATGCGTCGCCGGAACGCGCCAGGGCCTCGCGGGCGCGGCGGCTGTCGTCTTTCATCTGCATGACGAGACCATCGACGGAAGGAAAAACCTGTTCGTCGCGTATCCAAGCCATGAACGCGACATCCATGCTCTGGCCGTAGAGATCGCCGGAGAAATCGAACAGAAAGACTTCCAACAGCACGGCGCCATTGTCGAACATCGGCCGCCGGCCAAAACTCGCCACGCCATCGTAGCGCCGCCCGCCGACGGCGCAGCGCACGGCGTAAATGCCGTGGCGAAGCCCGCAGCCGGCATTGAGCAGAAGGTTCGCCGTCGGGAAGCCGAGTTCACGGCCACGTTTGTCGCCGTGGATGACATTGCCGGAGACGAACCAGGGAAAGCCCAGCAGGTCGGCCGCCTGCTCGACCCGCCCCGCGGCGAGCGCATCCCGAATCGGTGCAGACGAAACCGGCCGGCCGCTGTCCTCGAAGCGGGGCACGACCTCGACGGCGAAGCCGCGCTTTCGCCCTTCGGCCGCAAGGAATTCCGGCGATCCGGCCCGGCTCATGCCGAAATGGAAATTGAAGCCGATCACGGCGCCGCTGACGGCGAACCGGTCGACCAGAATACGCGAGACAAATTGCTCCGCGGTGAGGTTCGCCAGCGCCGCATCGAAGGTCAGCACGATCGCGCCGTCTAGTCCGGTCGACGCCAGACAGGCGCAATTTGGCGGCCTCGTCGGTCAGCCGAAACAGCGGCTGGCCGGGGTTGAAGAAGTCGCGCGGATGCGGCTCGAAGGTCAACGCCGCGGTCGGGCGGTCGAGCGCCCGCCCGCGCTCAAGGGCCGCCGCAATCACAGCCCGGTGACCGCGATGTACCCCGTCGAAATTGCCGATGGCGACCACCGCGCCCCGCAAGGCGTCATCGGGCGCGCTGTCGCGCACGACGCGGAAGTTTTTCGTCGACATCGGCCTTCAATGGTTAAGAAAAACTTGAGGGCGGTAGGTGCCGTCGCGGCAGGGTCAAAGTCAAGCAGGACGACCAGCGGAAGTTGTACATCTCAGAACAGCCCCATTAACGCGATTAACCGATCCTCAAACACCCCCTGGTAACCTCATTGCCGGTTTCAGGGGGGCGACCGTTGGGGGCGACCCTGCCTCGAACTATTGAGCCGGCGTCCGGCTCCCAAATTATTCTGCGCCAGGAGCGGAAGCATGGCTGTCGATCCTTCAATGCCGGTTCTCATCGTTGACGATTACAGCACCATGGTCCGCATCATCCGGAATCTGCTGCGGCAACTCGGCTTCGCCGATGTCGACGACGCCAGCGATGGCGCATCTGCGCTCTCGATGATGCACGCGAAACGCTACGGTTTGGTGATTTCCGATTGGAACATGGAGCCCATGACCGGATACGACCTGCTCAAACAAGTCCGATCCGATCCGGACATCGATGGAACGCCGTTCATCATGGTGACGGCGGAATCCAAGACCGAGAACGTGATCGCCGCCAAAAAGGCCGGCGTTAACAACTACATCGTCAAGCCGTTCAACGCGCAGACGCTCAAGGCGAAGATCGAGGCGGTTTTCAGCGATCGAGTTTGACCGCTATCGGGCCTAGCGAAGCCCTCACCACGCCAATCCCCGGGTCACCGCCTTGGGCGCAACGCCTGCAGCGGCGAACGTCGCGTTCAAGGCTTTAACGTCCGGCGCATCGCGCCCGCCGAGTTCCTCGGCGTGAATGCCGGAGATCACGAAATACGCTATCGACCCCGAATGACGCGGCGCCCTTGAGATCGGTCCGCACCGAATTGCCGATCGCCAGCACCCGCTTGAGCGGCAGCGGCGCGCCGCGCAAAGCGGCCGCCTTGGCCAGCGCGACGTCGTAGATCGGCGCGTGCGGCTTGCCGCAATAGAGCGCGTGGCCGCCGAGCGCCACATAGGCGTCGGCCAGCGCGCCGGCACAATAGACGAGCGTGTCGCCGCGTTCGACGACGATGTCCGGGTTGGCGCACACCATGAACAGCGAACGGGCGTGCATGAGTGCGAGCATGTCGCGATAACTCTCCGGCGTCTCGGTGGTGTCGTCGAATAGACCCGAGCACACCACGTAATCGGCGGTTTCGACCGGCGCGAACCTGACCTCAAGGCCGGCGAAGATCGGCAGGTCGCGCTCCGGGCCGAGATGAAACAGCCGCTCGCTCAGCCGGCTCTCGACCACGCCGCGGGTCACGTCGCCCGAACTGGTGATCGCATCGTAAGCGTCACGCGGTACGCCGAAGCCGTCGATCACCCGCTGCACGGCCGCGCCAGGCCGCGGGGCGTTGGTGACGAGGATGACCGTGCCGCCGCCGGCGCGAAAGCGCTTCAGCGCGTCGCAAGCCGCTGCGTGGGCGGCGACGCCGTTGTGCACGACGCCCCAAACGTCGCAGAGCAGCACGTCGTAGTCGCGGGCCAGCGGTTCAAATCGTTCGATGAATTTGGGCAAGTTGTTCCGGGTAAAGCTGAGGCGAGCCGACCAACTAAATCACGTACGTCCGCTGCCGGCACGCGCAAATTTTGCGAGCAAGCTGCGCGCAACGCTGTCGGCCGAAGCGGGTGCCGCGGCGGGCGCGAGCCCACTGCGCCTGCTCTGTTCGGAAGCGTCGGCCTTCGCCAGTTCGCTTCTCGAACGTTCGCTCCTGCCGAAGTCGCCTGGAAGCCCTTGCAGTGCTTCCGCACGCACCGGACGCGGCGGGGAGAACAGAAACCCCTGGCCGAAACGAACATCGTAATCCAGGAGATCGACAACGGTGTTTTCGCTTTCTATCCGTTCGGCAATGAGGTCGATGCCGAAACGGCCCAGCAGATCGGAGAAATCCGCCGGGTGGATGTCTGATGAGCTGGCGCCGACACGATTGAGCAGAAGCGTCGCTGGCGCCTTGACGAAGCGAAAGCCGCGCTCGGTCAGTTCTCGCGGCTCGACGCGAAGATCGGTGAGGTTGTCCATGGAGAAACGAAAGCCGCGCTCGGCAAGCGCGGCGAGACTCTCGTGCTCGATCGGTCCCATGCCCCGGACCGCGCTCTGGGTGAACTCGAACACCAGCGACGGCGCGATAGCGCGGTTGGCCTCGACGAATTCGAGCAACTGCTGAAAATTCGCGTCCGTGAGCGTCGCCGCAGACAGATTACAGAACAAGCCGATGTCGCGATTCTTCAGCAGCAGCCGGCGCACGACTTGCACGCACCGCAGCACCGATAAATTATCGAGCTTCGGCACCAGCGCGCCGGCTTCGGCAAAGCCGAGGAAATCACCGGCGACGACGATATCGCCGTTGCCGGCCTTGAGCCGCGACATGGCCTCGTAATAGCGCACCTTGCGCTGCGGCAAGGTCACGATCGGCTGCAGGTAGAGATCGATCCTATTCGCCTCGATCGCGCTGCCGATCGCCGAAATGATGCCGTCCTTGGTGAGCCCGCTGAATGCGGCAACGACCTTGCGTTCGGGTTCGACCATCACGGGCGCGGCAACCGGCTCGGGCGCAGGAACGGGAGCGGAGGCAGCTGCAGCCGGCGGCGCCGCGGCAATGACCACAGGGGCCGCTGGCGGCACGGCAATGGGAACTGGTGGCGGCGGTGGCGGCGCGCTTGCGGCGGTCCTGGTGCTGGTCGTCGTCAGCGCGACCTCGTGCGCGGCTACCGAATCCGCCAGGCGCTTGACCAGCGCCGAGAGCTCCTCGATTTCAGCGGCGAGCGGCTGAGCCGACGCCAACGCCTTGTCGAGGACGCCTTCGATCTCCTTGTCGAGCGCATTGAGCCTGCGGCCGAACTCCGCGACCTGGCGCGCCAAGTCGCCCGAGCCGCGGGCAAGATTGGCGATCTGGTTACTGACTTCGGCGCGGTCGCGCGTGCGGGCCGACACGGCGTTGTAGACCGACAGCGCCGTCAGCACACCGAGCCCAAGCAGCGCCGATTCGGCGCCAGTGAACCCAAAACGCAGGTAGACCGCAAAGGCGACCGAACCGGCGATGAGCACCATGCAGACAGCAATGAATATGGCGCTGATGCGCACCATGCCGAACTCCGCACCTGCTAACGCCGGACGACGCCCCGGCCCCCAGAGAACTTTTCCAAGAACCCGAAGGCTCGGCCCAAGACGATTCGCGCCCGGCAACCATCAGTGTCCACAAGCGCTGCCGCGCCGCAAGTCCGCCGTATGCGTAGCTAAGCTTATGCCGTCCTTTTATAACGCCAAAGCGGAATGGCGGCCGGTTCCGCCAATTTGCCGCGGGCGGTGTCCTTGATGTCGCAATGGGTCCGTGCCGAAGTGTCCAACGAGGCGTCTCAGACTGTGCTTGAACCGTTAACCGCAGCCCCGGCGCCGGCCTCCGGCTTGATCGGATGGATCGAAAGCCGGCCGCAGGCAGCCTTTGCGGCTTTTCTGACGCTGCATTTCGTGGTCTGGACCGCGCTGCCGACGTTGCTTTACGCCAACCTTCCGCTCGACCTCATCGAAGCGGTCACCTATGGCCGCGAATGGCAGATCGGCTACGACAAGCTGCCGCCGCTGCCCTGGTGGCTGGTCGAGATCATGTACCGGGCGTTCGGAACGGATGCAGCCTATTACGCGCTGGCGCAAATCGCGGTCGTCATCGCCTTTGCCGCGGTGTGGGCGACCGCGCGGCCGCTCGTCGGTGCGACCGGGGCGCTGGTCGCCGTCTTGATCATCGACGGCATGCATTACTTTCAGTACACGGCGGTCAAATTCAACCACGACGTCATCCAACTGCCGTTCTGGGCGCTGGCCGGCTACGCCTTTCACGCCGCGCTAAAGCGCGGACGCCTTGTCCACTGGCTGTTGCTCGGGCTCGCCATCGGCGGCGCGCTGTGGGCAAAATATTTCGTCGTCGTGCTGGCGACGCCGTATGTGCTCTTCCTTTTTTTCGACCGAGACGCGCGGCGGGCGCTGACGACGCCGGGGCCGTGGCTTGCGCTCGTCGTTGGGCTCGCCGTCATGGCGCCGCATCTGATCTGGCTGGTCAAAACCGATTTCCTGCCCTTCGCCTACGCCAGCGCCCGCGCGGCTCCGGTGCGCAGCTGGTTCGATCATGTTTTGCATCCTGCGATTTTCACCGGCAGCCAGATTTTCTTCCTGCTGCCGTCATTCTTTATTGCGGCAGCGTTGTTGTGGCCTCGGCCGAAAGGGCAGGAGCCGGTATTCGCCGATGCCTTCGACCGGCGCATCGTGACGCTGCTCGCCTTCGGACCGGGCCTTGCCATGATCGCGCTGACCGCCATCTCGGGGCGCGGCACGTTCGCGATGTGGGGCTATCCGCTATGGCTCTACGTCGGGCTTTGGATCGTGCTGACGGTTCGCAGCGCGCTCGACAATGATCGCATCGCGCGCGTGACTTCGGCTTGGGCCGTGGTCTTTGCCATCTTCGCCGTCGTCTTCATTGTCAACTATTCTGTGCTTCCCTTCATCGACCACCGTTATCGCGCCGTGTTTTTTCCCGGCGATAAGCTCGCAGCCGCGCTCACCCAGCGCTTCCACGACGCGACCGGGCAGAAGCTGCACTACGTCATCGGCTCGATGTGGGATGGCGGCAATCTCGCGCATTATTCGCCGGATCAGCCGCAGGTATTGATCGATGGCTTGCCGCGCCGCGCGCCCTGGATCGATCTCAACGATCTACATGCCAAAGGCGCCGTCGTGGTCTGGACTCAAGGCGACACCGGACAACTGCCGGCGCAGTTCGCCGCTATCGCCGGCAACGCCAAAGTGGGTGAGCCGTTCACGCTAGCGCCGCGCCGCGGCGATAGTATGACCCATGTCGGTTGGGCGATTCTGAACCCAAGTCAATAACAGCAGACGGAGGCGTCAATGTTTTCGTTTTCAGTGACAGCAGCCGGACGACACATCACGCGAGCCATTGTCGTCTTTGCGGTCCTCTTCGCGGCGATCGCCGCCGCAGCGCTGCTCGTCTCCGCACCAGGGCTGGCAAAAGGCCCGGATCACTCGGGCAGTCCGCCGTCGAGCGGACCGCAAAACCAGGGTCCCTCCGATCACAGCGCCGAATGGCACTTTCATAACCTTCCCAACTACTGCCACAACGTTTGCGTCAAAACGAAATATGTCGGCCCTGCTGCGCCTCCCATGTGCGTCCAATGGCAGAGGGTGTGCTAAGCGACCGCTTTGATCACACGCCCCACTTTCTCGAAAATCTCGCCGATCTGCGCTTCGCCCACGATCAATGGTGGTGTGACCGCGATCGTGTCGCCGGTGATCCGGATCATGAGGCCTTCGTCATGGAAGGCGCGATCCATTGCCTCATAGGCGCGCTGGCCGACGGCATTGGAGCGCGAGGCGAGGTCGATGCCGGCCGTGAATCCCGACGGTGCGGATGTCCAGCACGTTGGGCAATCCCTTCAGCGCCATCGCCGCATCGGCAAAAAGCGGCTCCAGCGTTTTCGTCCGCGCGAACAGATTTTCGTCGCGATAAAGATCGAGCGCCGCGAGGCCGGCCGCGCAGGCAAGCGGATGCGCCGAATAGGTGTAACCGTGAAACAGTTCGATCGCATGTTCGGGGCCGCGCATGAAAGCCCGATAGATGCCTTCGCGCGCGATCACGCCGCCCATCGGCACGCTGCCGGACGTGACGCCCTTGGCAAATGCGATCAGATCGGGCGTCACGCCATATCGTTCGGCGGCGAAGGCATGGCCGAGACGGCCGAAGCCGGTGATGACTTCGTCAAAGATCAACAAGATGCCATGGCGGTCGCAGATCGCGCGAAGGCGCTGCAGGTACCCTTTCGGCGCCGGCAGTACGCCGGTTGACCCCGCCATCGGCTCGACGATCACCGCGGCGATGGTCGACGCATCGTGCAGCGCAATGATGCGATCGAGTTCGTCGGCAAGGTGCGCGCCCCATTCCGGCTCGCCCTTGGTGAACGCCTGATGCTCGCGGCTGTAAGTCGCCGGCAGATGATCGACTCCGGCCAGCAGCGTTCCAAAGAATTTGCGATTGTTGACGATGCCGCCGACCGAAATGCCGCCAAAGCCGACACCGTGATAACCGCGCTCGCGGCCGATCAACCGCGTTCGCGCGCCTTCGCCTCGCACATGATGGTAGGCGAGTGCGATCTTCAGCGCGGTGTCGACCGCTTCGGAGCCTGAATTGCAGAAGAACACGCGATCGAGATCGCCGGGCGCAAGCGCCGCGACGCGGCTGGCCAGCTCGAAGGCCTTGGGATGAGCGAATTGGAACGCCGGCGCATAATCGAGTTCTGCCGCCTGACGCTGGATCGCCGCAACGATCGGATCGCGATTGTGCCCAGCATTCGTGCACCAAAGCCCGGCCGTGCCGTCCAGAACGGCACGACCGTCTGGCGTGAAATAATGCATATCCTTGGCGCGAGCGATCAGCCGCGGCGCCCGTTTGAAAGCCCGGTTCGGCGTAAACGGCAACCAAAACGCTTCGAGATCGTTGGGGACGGCGGCCGTTTTCGGCTGCATCGAACTCTCCTTCGTTACGCCCCGCGCCGAATGGGGGCGTTAAACCGCAGCGGCAGCACCATGAAAGACGATGACCGCCGGTACAAGGGCGGTTGCGAAAGCGCGCAGTCTGCTTGCTGCTCAAGCGCCATTGCGATACCAACCGCGACATCCCTGAAGTTATAAGGACGGCGGATGGCCGACAAATCCAGTTCCAACAAGCTGAAGGCGCGTCTGCCGCGCGGCCTTGCCGACCGCGGACCCGGCGAGATCGCGGCGACCCGGACGATGATCGAGAAGATCCGCGGCGTCTATGAGCTGTACGGCTTCGAACCCGTAGAGACGCCGGCGATCGAATACACCGACGCACTCGGCAAGTTCCTGCCCGATCAGGACCGTCCGAACGAGGGCGTATTCTCGTTTCTCGACGACGATGAGCAATGGCTGTCGCTGCGCTACGACTTGACCGCGCCGCTCGCGCGCTATGTGGCGGAGAATTTCGACACTCTGGCTAAGCCGTATCGCTCGTATCGCTTCGGCTATGTATTCCGCAACGAAAAGCCGGGACCCGGTCGCTTCCGCCAGTTCATGCAATTCGACGCCGATACGGTGGGCTCGTCTTCGCCGGCCGCGGACGCCGAGATGTGCATGATGGCCGCCGACGCGATCGAGGCCCTCGGAATTCCGCGCGGGTCGTACGTGGTGAAGGTCAATAATCGGAAATTGCTCGACGGCTTATTGGAATCAATCTGGCCTTGGTGGCGAAGCAATACTGGCAAACGTCTCACTGTCTTACGGGCGATGGACAAACTTGATCGACTCGGTCCAGCGGCGGCGTTTGCGCGCTCCTTGGACACTGGCCGTAACGACGAGAGCGGCGACTTCACCAAGGGCGCTGAGCCTTAGCACAATCAGACCATGAGATGTCTCAATTTCTCGAGTTCTCCGCTTCTGCCACTCCAAATTAGCCACGCATTACGAAGCTATCGATTTTACATCGCGTGATTTCTTGAAGACTGAAGGAACTGAAAGGACTTTCAGGTGCGTCGGCGTTCTACAGCAAAATGGATTACAAGAACTTAACGAGATTGCGTCACTGGTTGCGTCATCCGACTATGGCTACAATCGCATCCGGATCGATCCCTCCGTCGTCCGTGGTCTCGAATATTACACCGGCCCGGTCTTTGAACTTGAATTGACGTTCTCCACCGACGGCAAGGACGGCTCGCCGCGCTTCGGCTCGGTCGGCGGCGGCGGCCGCTATGACGGCCTGGTGTCGCGGTTTCGCGGCGAACCGGTGCCGGCGACGGGTTTTTCGATCGGCGTGTCGCGGCTTCTCGCCGCGCTTCAGCATCTCGGCAAGATCGAGACGACGGCGGAGCGCGGCCCGGTCGTCGTCACCGTGTTCGACAAGGACCGCATCGCCGATTATCAGAACATGGTTGCCGCCTTGCGCAATGCCGGCATTCGCGCCGAGCTTTACCTGGGCTCGGGAAAATTCGCGCCGCAGATGAAATACGCCGACCGGCGCAATTCGCCCTGCGTCGTCATTCAGGGCTCCGACGAAAAATCCAAGGGCGAAGTCACGATCAAGGATTTGATCCTCGGCGCCGAGCTTTCGACGCTCGAAAAAGGCCGAGGGGAACATCTGCAGAAGCAGGCCGAAGCGCAGCGCGCGGTGCCGGAAACCGAGCTTGTCGACGCCGTTCGCGCCGTGCTTGTTCGCCACGGGCTCGGGCCGCGCTGAAACTTGCTTACCCTACCGTCCGCTCGATTTTGAGCATGCTTGCTGCGCGGATCGGATGATTACAGCATCGGCGAGACGTCGAAGTAGATGACGATCATCGGCAAACTTTCACCCAGACGCAGATTTTCTTGAAATCCTGCCAATGGCATTGCTGCTCCATCCGGCAGTTCTTGCCTTTGGTGTCCTGAGCCGTGGCGGCGTGCGACGAGGTCGACATCAAGGCAAGAAGTCC
Source organism: uncultured Alphaproteobacteria bacterium (assembly GCA_963759705.1). Taxonomy (GTDB): domain Bacteria; phylum Pseudomonadota; class Alphaproteobacteria; order Rhizobiales; family Xanthobacteraceae; genus BOG-931. The sequence continues at coordinate 20,080 of CAVXAK010000012.1, read as the reverse complement.
GGCGGAAAGAACCAAGTACAGTCTACGCATTGTCGTCTCCTTTGAATTGAATGAGCCGGCTTTTCCTTCACCAAACGTGACACGCACCATGCACCATGGCCTTAGCGGCACGCCGATAACGGAATACCGATTGATGCTTTCCGTTTGCCGCCCTGCAAACAACCGTCCTTCCAGGTGCCTTGCACCGTTTCGCTCCCGGCTGTCAGCCTCCCGACGCCGTTGGGTTTGCCATTGCGGAATTCACCTTCATAGCGCAGTTTTTGCAACGTCAGCACGCCGCGACCATTTGGCTCGCCGTTGGAAAGTTCCCCTTCGTAACGGCCGGTGGACCAGGTTTGAATGCCTTTGCCGACCTGCCGGCCATCGCGCCACTCGCCCTCATCCCTCTCGATTGGAACGCTCCCTTTCGATCCATTGCGCGGTCCCGCGTCCTTCGGCGCGGCCGTTCGTGCATGATCCTGACCAGGAGACTGTTTCCTCCAATTGCGGATTGGGGTCCCAGACCTGACACTTGGATTTGGCGTCGGCGATCCATTCGCCTGCCTGAGCACTGGGAGCGGCGATTATCATCGAGGCCCATATCATTGCCGCGCCGACCCGGCCCAGTACTCTTTGCCCAATCGACATCAAATTCGACCTTCGCTCCATCTTTGCTCAGTGAGGCAACAACGGGACAACAATTCCCATCAGCAGCTCATCGCGTACATCGATCAATCGGTCACGAACCTTGCCGTCGACATCGATGATCCACGTGATCGGTACTCCTTCCGGCGGGCCGAAACCGTCGACCGTTATGCTTTTCAGCATAGCGACGGGGTATGCGAGCGACGCCATGACTTTGCGGACCTTTTCCAGATCGCGCGGGCGATCGACACTGATCCCGATCATCTCCAAGCTCCGGTGGTGATAGCGGCGATAAAAGGCATCAAGCTTCGGCATGTCCTTCCGGCACGGCGCACACCACGTCGCCCAGTAATTCACCAGCACGACTTTGCCCCGCAGCTTGGCAAGATCGAAGTTCTGGCCGTTAAGATCGGTAACGACGAGCGCCGGAGCTGCCTTATCGATCTCCGAAGCAGCGCGTGCCGGAATTGTTGCCGGCACGAGCCAAATTGCCACAGCCAACGCGACGAGCCGAGCGACCGCTCTTCTTTTTGTTCCGATGACTGCCATCTTGACGTTCCACTTTGGGCCGACGCGCCTCTTTGGGCGCGCCGGCCTCTCGGTTGATCAAAAATTGTAGCTCGATACGACCTTCAACAAATAGGGCGCGATGAGCTGGCCTTCGGTCCCGGCATTGTTGGCGGCGTTGGTTCGGTAATAAACGGGAACCTCGACGTCGATGTACGTCTTGAGGACCCGGTTATTGGCCTCGTCGAGCACCTTGGTGAACTCGATGCCGGGCGAGAGCATCACCCGGTCAAAACCGGTGTTGAGCGGGTCGGACGCGCCGCCGCTGTCATGGTTGCGGTGCGAGATGATGACCTGGCCGAGCGGTGTGATCTTGTCGAAGCCGAGCACGTTGTACCAATTGTTGTAGAGGATGCCGGCCGCGCCGTCGACCTGAAGCCCTGGCTTGTAGACCTCGTAGTCGCCGGTGTCCGTATCAAACGCCGATCGATAGAGGAACGGCTGTCGCCAGGTCGCCTGCGCGAAATACTGCCACGCATTGTCGCCGGTGATCATCCCGCGGTGGAACCCGCCGAGGATGAGATCGGTGCTGCCCGTTCCGATCTGGGTGTCGCGGTCGAACCCGGGCGCGGTGTACGTTCCGGTCGGAAGCTTGAGGCCGAAGATGATGCCCGTCGACATGTCATTGAAGAAGCCGGTGTACATGCCCATGATTTCGGCGTCACCCCAATCGTTCGAATTAAAGGTCTGAATTCCGTCGGGCACCCCGGTGTCGGTTGTGAAGGCGCGGTTGACATACGGCAGCCGAGCCATCACCCCCCAATCGCGATTGAAATTATAGGTGAAGCCGACATTGTACCATTGCGTATTGACCTCCTTGTCCAGATTGGCGGACGCGGGCCCCTTGGAGTTTCCGATCCAATTCTGATTTTGGTCCCCGCTCCAATATTCGAAGAAAATCCGGCCGCCGTGATCATTCTCCTGGGGCAGCAGACCGCCGCCGACGTCGAACACGCTGCACCCGCAGGCGCAGGCGAGCGCAGCCTCGGTGCTCAAGCCGAGCAGCGGCACGGCAGCCAGAGCAGTCGGCGCGAGAAAAGTGATCAACGCTGCGATGCTCCGCCACTTTGGACGTTGCGGCGATTGGGTGGTGTCGATGACAGACATGGTATCTCCGATGAGTTTTGTGCTCCGCGACGCAGCCGAATGAAGCCGTGCACGCAGACGAGCGATAAAGGTGAAGAGAGAGGTTTGTTTGCACATGACGGGCTCGCGGCGATCAGAATTTGAAATTCACGCCGGCGCGCGCGACTTGCATGATGAGGTCCGCGGAGCCCTGGAGCGCGTTGGCACCTCCCGCGGCATCCGTGATCATGCCGGAGGCACTGGTCGTCCCGAATTTCGCGAACAGATATTCAAGCCTGAACGTCCAATGGTCCGCCAAGGCGTATTCCCACCCGGCGCCGGCGACCCAGCCGATCAGCGATTTCTCGGCTGTTGCTGAGCCCGTGCCGGGGAGCGTGCCGCCGTTCAAGGCATCCGCGTAGCTCTCCGTATAACTGGCTCTGGTGAACGCAACGCCGCCGGTGATGTAGGCGAAGTTACGATCGGCGGCGACACCGAAACGCGGACGAACGGTGGCAAGATAATTTGTCTGCAGCGATTGCCCGATGACGAAGGGGTCGCCGGTGGTTGGCAGCACGTTGGTGCCGTTGAAGAACTGTGGGTTGCCACGGAAATAATCGAAATCACCTTCAAGTCCGAAGACCAGCGTTCCGGTCTGCCAGTTGCAGCCCAGTTGACCGCCACCAATAAAACTCGAGTTGTTCGCCGACCCCGTTCCGTCGTTGACAACCTCCGCTGCGTCGTCAGGCGTCGGCAAGTGAGTGCCGCCCGGGTCGACCGAAGAGGTGAAGTTCGACTCGCTGGCGCCGCCACCGCCATTCACTCCGACGTAACAGCCCGTCCATTGATAGACGGGTGCCGTAGTGGCTGACGCCTTCATCGGCATATCGGCGGCTACGGCGACGCTCGAACCGCTGCCAAGCGGCACTGTTGCTGCAAAAATATAGACGGCCAGAATGACACGATGCGTCCGTGGCCGCGCGTCGATGGACGGATTGGACATGGTTATCCCCCGAAAGCGAGAATGGATATTTGCGCTTGAGCGCGATGCCGTTCCTCGCGCGCTACGGCGCCAGGAGTTCGGCCTCTCAGCGAAATGAAAGGGCCTCAGTCGAAGGCCCGCACGATGCGGCGGCGAGCAGCCGCCGGTTGCTCACGCTGCGGGAGGGGGACCGCGAGGCCACGCGCTCTCGACGACGAGAAACGCGATCAATCGTGGCGCCGCGAGCGGCCACGCCACGTTGGTGAATACGACTCTGCTATATTGAGGCGCAACAGGCGGCGCGCAGTTCAAATAAGCCGCGCCGGCAATACACAATAAGCAATGATCATCGCCAACCGGACTTTGGGTCGGCGTGCCCGGGACCGCCGAACCAAGGCCGCTGTGCGTGCACAATTCGAGCCCGGCCCAGGCCGCATTCTCGGCGGCACCAATCGCCGGCCGCCCGTCGGCAACCGCAAATATAAAGCCTTGCAAAGCAATGGCGTAAATGAGGACGCCGGCAAAAACTCGCCGCCAGCTTCTATGTGAAACTCTGCCCATGATTGGACGAGCCCGTCCCCGTTTGTGGCAAAAGTAGGCGCGTGATTAGTTTGAAGCAACGTCTCGCCGCGTTATTAGGACGAGTGTGCTCTTTAGGCATCGTTTCGATGCACAAACGGCTGTCCTACTGCTCGCCGCCAGATCAAGAAGAAGGCGCTATCGCCAGCAGATTCCGCAGCTTGCTAACGGCCTTGTCGTCATTCTCCTGATAGGCGATCAGGCCGACGAATTTTCCCCGTGGCCCCATCAGATAAATGACGGAGGAATGGTCCATGACATAATCGCCGTCATCGGTCGGGACCTTTTTGTAATAGACCCGGTATTCCCTCGCGATCTTGGCGATCTGGTCCGGCGTTCCCGAGAAGCCGCGGATGTGTTTGTCGAAGGACGACAGATAGTCGTGCATGACCTTCGGCGTATCCCGCTCCGGATCGACCGTCACGAAGACATAGTTGAGCTTGTCGGCGTCTGGGCCAAGCTTTTGTATCCAGTGCGACAGATCGATCAGCGTGGTCGGGCAAACGTCCGGACAATAGGTATAGCCGAAATACATCACGAAAGGTTTGCCCGCGAGCGCCGCCTCGGTCACTTGCGCGCCGGTATCGTCAACGAGCGTGAACGGGCCGCCGATCGCACCGACGCCTTGGCCGGACCCGCGCGACGATGCGAACACCGTAATGCCCAAGGCGGCAGCCGCACTGACCGCAAACGCGATCAGCGCGACCAAGATGACACGATGACTTCGCATCATTTCATCTCCATCTTGCCCATGCCGCCCGACTTGTCTTCCTGCATTGCGCCCAACGGCTGGACCGGCACGCTGACGGACACGTTGCCGGCTTTTTCAAACGTCAGAGTAAGCGGGATAGTTTCGCCCGCCTTCAGCGGCTTTTTCAAACCCATCAGCATGACGTGGTAGCTGCCGGGCTTGAGGACAACTGTCCCGCTGGCCGGGATAGGCAGACCCTTGACGAGCTGGCGCATTTGCATCGTGCCATTCGTCATCGTCATCTCGTGAATCTGGACCTTGTCGGCGACATCCGTCGATGCGGCGGTCAGGCGATCGGCGCTGCTCGTCTTATTGTCGAGCGTCATATAGATGGCGCCGGTACGAGCGCCGGCGGGAGTGGCCCGCGCCCAAGGTTTTTCGACATCGATGGAACCGCTTTGAGCGAAGGCGGGAAAAGCGGCGGCGATCAGCACAGCCGCAAAGACGAGGTTCGACAAAGAGCGCATGGTGTTCTCCGTAAGCGCATGAGTGACAGCTCCAGATGAATGGAGCGCGTTCGAGCGTCAGACGGAGAAGGAGGGCGGGGCGCGCGGATCGCCAACGGTACGGCGAAATTGCGGGACAAAACCGCGATCGCCGAAGTGGCCGTAAAGCGCATCGGCGGCTTGCAGCCGAGCGTAAGCGGGAAAGAACGTAACCTCGCCGATTGTCGCAAGATGACCGGCACTTTGCGCAGCAACGAAACAGAACGGACACTGCGGACGATGGCCGGGGGCGTTCTGGTCATTGTTGGTTGCCGGCCCATTGCTGCTCGGGCCGGGGGCAAAACTACAAATGACGAAGTCGGTTTGGCCGGATGCCGAAGCGGCCGACATGCCCAGCCCGACGCTCGCCATCACAGCTTGGATAGCGAGCACATAAGCGACGGAGAGGGCGAACGTGCCGCCCAACCATCGACGCCGGATAAAATGTCGCACGTGCTTCATCGGCGCCATTCATAGCACACGCTGATCGACGGCGCGCGTTAAATTGGGGCACTTGGAGGCGCTTTATCGCGCTTCTCAAAGCGATGCCAATGAGCGGCCCCGTGTCCACGGACGCATTGCGGCTATGCGTTTCGGACAAAGCGCCGAGCGCTCGCGCGAAAAAGCCTTACGCGACATTTGAACGAGGCAAAACGCCATTCGCGGAGCACGAAACGTGTTTGGAATATGTGGCGACCGCGGGGGTTTATGAAGCCGGCGCCACCTATGCAGTTGGTCCAACAAGGAGGAGACACATGCGAAAGTCGCTCATGACTGGAGTTATCGCAGCCGCATCAACCATTGCCGCAGTCACAATCGCTGCAACACTGGCATTCGCGCAAACGCCGCCGGCCAAGACGGGCGAATCCACCAAGGGCAAGGTGCTCACGAATGAAAGCGGGATGACGCTCTACGTTTTCGACAAGGATTCGGGCGGCAAGTCGGCATGCAATGGTCCTTGTGCCGGCAATTGGCCCCCGCTCATGGCTGCGGCGAGTTCGACGCCGAGCGGCCAATACACGATCATCGCTCGCGACGATGGAAGTAAGCAGTGGGCCTATAAGGGCCGGCCGCTCTACAGCTGGAAAAACGACAAGAAGCCGGGTGACATTACCGGCGACGGATTTCTAAACGGTGCCTGGCACATCGCGCAGCCATAGTTCGATCGAGGGAGGTGAAGCCGGGCCTCGAAGAGCCTCTGGTCCGGTTTCACCCAACTTCCCCACATCCCTTTGCGGGATCACCACACCGCGACCAGACAAATCAACCCGAAGGGTACCGCGGCAAGTCCGAGATAAAGCCACGTTCGATAGCCGTTGGTATCGCTGGGTCCGCGGAAAAGCTGCACCACCAGCCAGATGCAAACGCCGAGGCCTAAAACCAGACGGACCAGATCGCCCGGCGTCTCGTAAGCCGACCAAAGGGTCTCGCTTTGGGGCATGCACACCCGAAGCGTCAGCAGAACAAGCGTACAAATGAATGTTGTACGCAACACGATGGCAGTTATGCGCAGTCCAGTGGAGTTTTTCGCAGCGGGCGAATTACCCTTAGGGAGATTCTCCAATTGTGCTGCCATCTCGCACGCTCCAACCGGCATCGACAGGCATCTTCCATGCCACCCGATCGTTCGCCTTACCCTGCGCCCGCAAAGACAAATAATTCCTTCTCGTTAGATTAAAAATATAGTCCTAAACAGGCGATCTCGTAAGAGCTTAAGGAACCCGGCTTTGATTTTCCCCCAAAAAAACCCTTGGACTAACGCCGGCGGTCGCTCACTCGTTTGCCGGTTCAGCGCCGGACCGAGCCGAGGGTCCGCCCGGCCGCCCTCGTCCCAAGAACAGCATCTGCAGCGCCGGCACGACGGCGAGCAGCATAATTGGTCCAACCAGCATGCCGCCGACGATCACCGTGGCGAGGGGCCGTTGCACCTGACTGCCAATGCCCGTGGAGACTGCCGCCGGCAGCAAGCCTATGCAGGCCGACAGCGTCATCATCAAGATCGGGCGCATTTGCCGCTCGACGGCATGAAACATGGCTTCGGCTGGTGGCACGCCGGCCCCCGCCACCTGATAGTAGCCGTTGATAATGAGGATGCCGCTCATCACCGACACGCCGAACAGGGAAATAAATCCAATCGCGGCGGAAATGCTGAATTCAAGGCCCGATACGTATAATCCCAAAATCCCGCCGCACACCGCAAACGGCAGTCCGAGCAGGGCCATGACGCTGTCGCGCCAGGAATTGAACAATCCATAAAGCAACACCAGTATGATTAGGAGCGTAATTGGGACAATAATCTCAAGACGCTTCTTGGCCTGCTGCAACCATTCGAATTCGCCGGCCCAATCCAAGCGATAACCGGACGGAAGTTTGACATTGCGCGCGATACGATCCTGCGCTTCCGCCACCGCGCCCGCCAGGTCACGGCCGCGCACGCTGAACTTGATGGGCACGAAACGCTGATTGCGTTCGCGGAATATGTAGGATGCGCCGGTATCCAGCGAGATCGAGGCTAGTTCGCTCAACGGCACATAGGCATTGACGCCGCTTGGTGTCTGATAACCGATCTTCAGGTTGCGAATGGCGTCGATACTTTCGCGATATTCAGGAGCGAGCCGCACCGTCACGTTGAATTGCCGGTCCGACTCCAGCAATGTCGTCGCCACGGTGCCGCCCAAGGCGGCCTGAACAACAGTATTGATGTCATTCACAGTGAGGCCGTACCTCGCCGCTTTTTTTCGGTCGACCCTGACGTTCAAGTTCGGCTGCCCGAGAACGCGAAAGATTCCAAGATCGGTAATTCCCTTCACCTGAGCCATCTCGTGCATCGCCTGATCGGCAATCCGTTCCAGCACAGTCAGATCGGGGCCGATGACCTTGACCGAATTTGCACCCTTAACGCCTGAAAGCCCCTCTTCGACATTGTCCTGAATGTATTGCGAGAAATTGAAATCGATGCCGACGAACTCCTTTGCGAATTCGGCTTGCATGTCGTTGATCAGCGTCGCCTTGTCGACATTGGGGGGCCACTCGTCGAAGGGCTTGAGCGGCACAAAGAATTCGGCATTGAAGAACCCCGTCGCGTCGCTTCCGTCGTCGGGACGACCGTGCTGGGAAACAACGGTGATGACTTCCGGATAACGCAAAAGAATTCTTCGGATCTTGTCGACAATCGGCATGCCGGCCTCCAGCGAAATCGTCGGCGGCATCGACGCCCGTATCCACAAATTGCCTTCTTCAAGTGTTGGCAGGAATTCGCTCCCGAGGCGCGTCGCGACAAATCCAGTCACAACGAGGAACACTAATCCGAGCCCGATCGTAATATTCCGGTTGCTCAGCGACCATTGCAGCACCAGCGTGAAGAACCATCGCAGCGCCCGGACGATCCGGGTCTCGACTTCGCTGACGTGCTCCGCCACCAGAAAGGACGCCAGACAAGGCGTTACCGTGAACGTCGCGATCAAAGCGCCCACCAGAGCATAGGCGTAGGTGCGCGCCATGGGACTGAATATCTGGCCTTCGACGCCCTGCATCGTGAACAGCGGAATGAACGCCGCCACGATTATGGCCGTGGAGAAGAACACCGCCCGGTCGATCTGCAGCGCGCTGATCAGAATGAGCCGCAGGCGTTCGGTCCAGTTCTCCGGGCCGAGCGTCGGGTCGGCGCCCCACCTTTGTTCGGCGAGGTCGCGCAAGAGCGATTCCCGTTGTTCCGGCGGCGCTTGGAAATTTCGATAGATGTTCTCGACCAGAATGACGGCGGCATCGACGATGATGCCGAAATCGAGAGCGCCCACGGACAGCAGGTTCGCATCCTCGCCGCGAATGACCAGGATGATGATACTGAAGAACAGTGCAAACGGGATGTTGGCGCCCACGATGATCGCGCTGCGCAGGTCGCCCAGGAATATCCACTGAATCAGAAAAATCAGCAGGCATCCGAAGACCAGATTGTGCAGGACTGTACTGGTCGTGACGGCGACAAGTGTCGTGCGGTCGTAGAACGGTACCAGTTTCACGCCGGGTGGCAGGCTGCCGTCGCTGTTGATTGTCTGGATCGCGGCCCTGACGCGCGCCACCACATCGTTGGTGTGAAGCGTCCGATTCATGAGGACGATCGCCGCAACGACATCGTCGTCGTCGTCGCGACCGGCCCTGCCGAGCCGGGGCACGTTGCCGACCGAGACCTTGGCCACGTCCTTTACAAAGACCGGCACGCCGTTCGATTGCGACAGCAGGACGTTCTCGATGTCCTCGACCTTATAACCCTGCGTGAGATCCGCCGCTCCGCCGCTGTCCATGAGACCGATACCGCGGATGTTGACCGATTGCTGGCCGATATTGATCGTGCGTCCGCCGATATTGATGTTGGCATTGCCCAACGCAGTGATCACCTGCTGCAGCGTGACGTTGTACGCGTCGAGTTTGTGCAGATCGACCTCGACGTCGTATTCCTTCGTCGTGCCACCCCAGGTATTCACCTGGACGACTCCCGGAACGGTCAGAAGCCGGCGCTGCACGATCCAGTCCTGCACAGTGCGCAGATTGGTCAATCCGAAGTGCTGCGGACCGACCACCTGATAACGATAAATCTCGCCGACAAGACTGGTGCCCTGAATGGTGGCGACAACGTTGTTCGGCAGGCTGACGTTCTGCTGCAGATTGATCGCGGTTTGTGTGAGTGCGAAGTAATAGTCCACGTCATAATTGAAAACGACGCGCACGAACGACAGGCCATAGAACGACGTCGACCGAATGACATCGACGCCCGGCGTCGCAGCGAGACCGACCTCAATCGGGATTGTGTAGTACCGTTCCATCTCCTCGGCCGACTGACCGGGAGACTGCGCGGTGATTTCGAGGATAACGGGCGCCGGATTGGGATAGGCCTCGATATTCAGTTTGGTGAAGGCAAACAGGCCGGCGCCGACAAACACCAGCAAGCCCAACAGGACGAGCGGACGCCGCGTCAGTCCAAACGTCAGGATCGCCTTGAGCACCGGTTGCCTCTCACCGCGATTTCGTACCTGTCACTGCGCGAATCTCAAACGTCATGGCACCCCGGTGGCGAGTGCATTGCTCAGGAAAATCGCGCCCTCCGTGGCGACCAGTTCACCGGCCTGGACGCCTTCGAGAATTTGCCGATAGCCGTCGCGCTGCTCGCCGATCTTGACCGACCGACGAATGAAGCGGTGGCGGTCGGCAGTGACCCAAGCCGTCATGGTGCCGTCGCCTTCGCGCACCACGCCGCCCAGCGGAATAGCGGGCGATCGCATCGGCGCCCCGACACTGATGACAAAGCTTGCGAACATGCCAGAGCGTAATTCGTGTTGCGGGTCTTTGATCTCGGAACGGACCAGAACGCGACGCGTGTTGGGATCGACCGTCGCGCCAATCGTCGTGATCTTGCCGTCGAAAACACGGCCGGGAAGAGCATTGACCGTAGCCTGCACCGGCTGTCCGACGCGCAACGCCGCGCTATCGGCCTCGGCGACATTCGCCAACATCCACATGGTGTCGATATTGGCCACGGTATACGGAGCCGGCGCGTTGGCTGGCTGCACGAACAGGCCGGGGGCGGCATTGCGGGCCGTGATCCGCCCGGCGATCGGGCTCGGCACGACGAGCGCCGGGTCGGCGCTGCGTTGCGCGATGATGTGGTCGATATCGGCGTCGGTCTTGCCGAACAGGCGTACCGCATCGCGCGCGGCGCGCAGATTGCCTTCGGCGGTCTGCTGATCGGAGGCCGCCTGTTCGACGTCGCGCTGGGAAACCGCCCGCGTCGCGTAGAGGTCTTTCAGGCGGGCAAGATTGCGATTGTTCAGCTCCAGGACGCCCGCGGCGGCAATCAAGGTTGATTCCGCCTGCAGCAGGTCGGGACTGTCGATCGTAAACAGCGTCTGACCAGTCTGCACATCATCACCGACCGAACCGAACAGCGCGAGGATTTGTCCTTGGTAGGGCGTGAAGACCTGTACCGACAGCTCTTCATTGAAGCCGATGTTGCCGATCGCCTCTTTATCGACTGGAAATTCGCGTTCTTCGACCGGCTCGACTTTGACCATGCCGAGCTGTGAGTCCAACAAATCGACGCTGTCCTGAGCATTTCCTGGTGCGTCTGACGCGTCAGACCGCGCCGCACTCGCCGGCGCTGTGATGTCCGTCGATGCGTCGCGCGAGTGCCAAGTCCAATAGGCAAGAGCAGCAAGCACCACGAGCGCCCCAACAGCCGCCGCTCTCACCCGGCCGCTCGTCATGGAGGTCCTCGACGTTCAGAGTTATCGCGCTGAGCAGCAGGCACGTCTCATCGCTCGGCTGCGCGCTTTGGCTCACTCATCACGGCACCGGTTTCCATCATTATGATGGTGCTATTCGTGACAGTCCGCCGCGCATAGGCCCCCTCGCTATTTTTGCACCGAAATTGCTTCGCCTGCACCTGCAGGGCAGTACTATCGCTTCGCCGCGCACTGATTTATGCACTGTGTGGCCGGACGAGCACAGCCAATACCCGCTAGATTGGAAATAATGCCGGCTGGCGGCCTATCCGCCGCGTTCCCGTGATAATCCTCGTTACAGATGTCGTACGTGGCGGCCAGGTGGGTTTTTTTCAGTGCCACCGCTCTCGTGGCCGCCATACTCTTGACGAGCTGCGCGGTCGGGCCGGATTTTCTTCACCCTGCCGCGCCCGAGATTACGCGTTACACGCGCGAACAGCTGCCGTCGCAGACATCCGCTGCTGATGCGCCGTCGGGCCAACACCAGCATTTCGAGGTAGGCCGCGACATTCCACAGGAATGGTGGAGGTTGTTCAAATCGCGAGCGCTCAATGCGCTGATCGAACGAGCGCTGCAGAATAATCCCAATCTGCAATCCGCGCTGGCCACGCTGCGGGCCTCCAGGGAAGCCGTCGCAGCCCAGAAGGGCAAATTCTTTCCGCTCGTCGAGGCAAACTTCAATCCGACGCGCCAGCGCACCGCCACGGCGCTGGCGCCAATTCCCGCCTCAGGAGCCAGCGTCTACGATCTCGATACGGCGCAGGTCTTGGTGTCGTACACCTTCGATATCTGGGGCCTCAATCGGCGCACCGTCGAATCGCTCGAGGCCCTGGCTGATACGCAACGATTCCAGGTCGAAGCGGCCTATCTCGCGCTCACTGCGAATATAGCGGTTGCGGCCGTCACCGAAGCCTCGCTACGGGGCCAGATTGAGGCGACAGACCAACTCATAGTCATCAATAGCAGGATGCTCGACACCCTGCGGCGTCAGTTGAACGCAGGTTATACCAACCGTACCACAGTGGCCGTGCAGGAGGCTGCGCTCGCGCAAACCAAGGCGACATTGCCGCCGCTGCGCAAGGCGCTCGCCCAGCAACACGATTTGCTGGCGGCGCTTTCCGGCGGCTATCCCAGCGCCGGGCCGCGCGAGACGTTCCGCCTCTCGGAGCTTCACCTGCCCGTCGATCTGCCGCTGAGCTTGCCATCGCAACTGATCGAGCAACGCCCGGACGTGCGCGCCGCGGAAGAGCAATTGCACTCGGCGAGTGCGCAGATCGGAGTCGCCACCGCCGACATGCTGCCGAGTTTCACAATCAACGCCACCGGTGGCTTCATGAATACGGCTTTTGCCCATTTGCTCGCGCCGCAAAACGTATTCTGGGAATTGGCCGGCAATGCCACGCAAACTGTGTTCGACGCCGGGACGCTGCTTCATCAACTCGAAGGCGCCAAGGATACTTACCAGGCGGCGGCATGGACCTACCGAGGCACCGTGATCGGCGCCGTGCAGAATGTCGTCGATACGCTGCGCGCCTTGCAAACCGATGCGGACGCTCTGCGCGCCGCCCACGACTTCGAGCGTGCCGCCAAGGTGAGCTTCGATCTTGCCGGCCAGCAGATGCAGTCCGGGAACGCCAATGTGCTTCTGCTGCTGACCGCGGAACAAACCTATTTGCAGGCCGTCATCCAGGTAGTGCAGGCTCGGGCGGCCCGGCTTGCCGACACGGCAGCGCTGTTTCAGGCGCTCGGCGGCGGCTGGTGGAATCGCGTCGAACCGCCGGCGGAAAAGGTCCTCGACGTTGGCACCGGCGAAGTGGGCACACTGACCGACAAGCACGACGGCCATTGACGCTTCCCCGGCGCGCTGAGTGTCGTCAAAATTCCGAGTGCAAGCGCGTGGCGAATACCGAGACTGGGCCGCGGTCGCGGTTGTAAGCCGGATTGGCGATGAACTGATAATCGAACGTCACATTCCAGCCGAACAGCCGCAAATCGTAGTAGCTCTCAATGATTTTCTCGAGACCAGGATGGGGCAATTGGCCGTCGCCGACCAGAATGCCGATCCCGCCGTCGTTGAGAAAGGCCTGCTGTGCGGCGGAAATGCCGTTGATGATGCCGGCCAATCCAACGGTATCGTCGGGCCGTCCCCACTGCTTGCCGGTCAGCGCCAGACCTGCCGCGACAGTGCGGTCGATGTCGGTGTAATCGTATGACTCGACCGCGCCGTTCGCCACGCCGGCGCGGGCAAAGATGCCGAGGTCGGACGTAACCTCCTGTTCGAGGTTCATGGCGACGCCACCCCGGCTTCGATACTGGCGCACCGCAGTAATATCGGCGGGACCGCCAGTCGCCTGCGCCAAAGCGATCGCATCGTCGTACGCACCCATGCGACCGCGACTGAGAAAGCCGGTGACGGCGATCTTACCGGGATGACCCCAGAAATCATAACGGCGTTCTATCTCGCCGATCCACTGGAACTGTTGGAAGTGCGGATCCAGGCCTTCGCTGTTCGGAACCGCCGATAAATCAAACAGGCCGCCGCGCAGCGTCCAATTGCCCTGGTACCACTCGGCCGAGGCGCCGTAGGTATAACCCCAGGCGTCGGCGGCATAATCGAACGAGCCAGTGTCGATCAAAGCCCAATTCAAAAAATCCTTACGGGGGTTTTGGGCATATTTGTTTGAATCGAAGATGTCGGAGACCGAGAATTTTCCGGCGGTGATGACGAGCCGATTTGCGGTTTGCGAGCCGGCGAATTGATTCTGGTCGGCCTCAATCTTTTGTGTCTCGCCGCCGAGATTGATCGTCTGCCGGACGAAGTAGCGTTGAATGCGCGCATAGGGCACCGACGAACCGATCTTGAAGGCGGTTCCGTTTGGATAGCCGGCGACACCTTCGGTGTTGCTGAGCCCAAACCCCTGACCAAGCTCGGGATCGACCCAAAGCTCGGCGCCCTGCCAAAGCTTCACACCGGCGAAGACCATGGCGTCCCCGCTCTCGCGTCCGGCGTTCGAATCGAGACTGTTCTGGCCGTGATACGGCGCGTGAAACGGGGCGGCATACTGCTCGATGAAAGTCGTCTGGGCATGGACGGCGAACCAGTCGAGGTCGAGCGCCGACAGCCCTTTAGTGAAAATATCGGAATCGACGCCGCTGTGTCCGAGTTTGTAGTCGAGGCCGACGCGGAGCGATTGAACGGCGAGATCGGAATCGAACCGTTGCGCGGCAGCCGGAAAATCCACAGCGCGCGAAGCATAGCCGGTATAGAGATATTCGAGCCGGGCGATCCAATTCGGCGTCAGCGCGAGCTCGACGCCGGCACCAACCGCCCCGCCGACACGCGGCTGCATGAACAGCGACTCCGTGCTGCCCGGCTGGGCCGAACCGCCGGCGGGCGTGCCCGAAAGTTGCGTGCGGGTGAACTGGTCGTAGCTATAGGCGAAGCCGCCCGTTGCGTAGAACAGCCAATTCCCCGGCGCATACCCGACGCGGCCGCGCACGGTCCCGGAGAATTCGACCTGGTCCTGGTAGCTCGCCTGACCGATGAGCGATGAGGAGATCGCCTGGCTGCTGGAGAGCGTATTCGGAAACGAAACGTCCGCCTCCACGCCAAGAACCAGACGCGACGGGAACATGTAATCGTATCCGGCCTGAAGACCGAGCGCGTAGCTCCCGGTTCCCTCAAAGCCATCATAGGCTTCGAAGAAATCGAGTGAGCCATTGAGGTTCGGCGCTGTCCCTCCGCCCTGCGTCGCCGACCAATTCGACCAACCGGTCGCATAGCCGAGATGGCCGCCGATATAAATTCCGGTCCAATCATAGGCGGCGGACGCCGGCGCTGTCGTCGGCGGAGCCTTGGTGATCATGATGCCGGAATCGGCGGCGGCCACCCGACCGGCGGTCATCAACGTAACACCAACAACAGCCCCCGCGACGAACCTGTTCACCGCATCCCCGCCGACACGCCGCCTATTCTCGGCGGTCTATGTGACACTGAAATTTTCGTGCGAGCCTCTTCGCCAGTCCCTTCGCTGATCTCCATAGCCGAGCCGCAGCTTTTACGCGACGACGCTCGTTTGGACATCAACAGAACGCGGTGCAGCCGCGGGGCGCCCAGAGGCGCTCTCGACGAATATAGGCTACCCCCCTATGCTAGAGCTCGATCCCCATCCCGAGGAGGGCACGATGAGCCACACCATTCGCGAGAAAACCAAGCTCCTTGCCCGCGTGCGGCGCATCCGCGGGCAGGTCGAAGCCATCGAGCGCGCGCTCGAGTCCGAGGTCGGCTGCGCCGACGTGCTGCAAGTCATCGCCTCGGTGCGCGGTGCCGTGAACGGTCTGATGGCGGAGGTGATCGAGGATCATATCCGCTGTCACGTCAGCGCGCCGGCGCTCGCAGCCGGCGAACGCGCCGAAGGCGCGGACGATCTGATCGAGGTCGTGCGCGCCTATCTGAAATGACCCCGGCCGCAGCAAAGTGAGGCACCGATCATGGTGGACGCCCTTCCAGCGACCCACAATCACGTCTTCCTCGGCGAAGGCCACGAGCAAAACGAGCGACGCACCTGGATGGTGATTGCGCTGTGCACCTTCATGATGATTGCCGAGATCGTCGGAGGCCTTCGCCTTCGGCTCGATTGCGCTGATCGCCGATGGGCTGCACATGTCGACGCACGCCAGCGCCCTGCTCCTTGCCGCGCTGGCCTATAGCTACGCGCGCCGCCACGCCGACGACGAGCGATTCAGCTTCGGCACCGGCAAATTGGGCGATCTCGCGGGATTCACCAGCGCCATCGTGCTCGCGATGATCGCGCTGCTGATCGGTTACGAAGCGCTCACGCGCTTCATCTCGCCTGTTCCGATCAGTTTCAACGAGGCGATCCCGATCGCCGTGCTCGGCTTGCTGGTCAATGTCGCCAGCGTTTTTCTCCTCAGCGGCGGCCATCATCATGATCATCACGGCCATTCCCATGGCGGCCACGATGCCAGCCATGATGCCGGCCACGATGCCAGCCAACATGCCGGTCATGAGCACGACCACGAAGAGGCTCATTATCTGCAAACCAGCGCCGGCCCGATGACGCTCGAAATATTCGAAGACGGCGTGCCGCCGCGCTTTCGGCTATCGGTGCCAGGCAAAGGCCTCTCGGCGGAGGACGTGACCGTCGAAACCGAACGCCCCGATGGCGCACGTCAGGTTTTCGCCATGACGGCGCGCGGCGGCTATCTGGAATCGATCGACGATATTCCCGAGCCGCACGCCTTTAGTGTGCGACTCTCTCTCGATCGCGGCCGCGACGTCCATACGGTCGCGTTCGCCGAACATGAGCACGTCCACGGCGCAGCGCAGCGCGACAACAACATGCGCGCCGCCGTCGTTCATGTGCTCGCGGATGCGGCAGTTTCCGTGCTCGTCATTGTCGGCCTGTCGCTTGGACGATTTCTCGGCTGGGCGTGGATGGATCCCCTCGCCGGCCTCGTCGGCGCCATCGTCATCGCCGCATGGTCCTACGGCCTTATTCGCGACACCGGCGCCATCCTGCTCGACATGAATCCCGATCGCGGCATGGCGGAGCGCATGCGCGCAATGATCGAGACCGACGGCGATCGGTTGACCGACTTGCATCTGTGGCGGCTTGGTCCCGGCCACCTTGGCGCAATCCTGTCGGTTGCCACGCACCGCCAGCGCGGACCGCAATATTATCAGTCGCTGCTTGGCCGATTTCGCGCCCTGTCGCACGTGACGGTTCAGGTTCTCCAACAATGATGTTGCAGCAATGATGGCGCGCGAGCGACGCCCCTTGATGCAGGTCAAGGCCGTTGCTGACCATGCAGGCTAGTTTGCCGACATGCGACTTCTGCACCGTGGCTAGGCATTCTTTCCACTTAGCCGCGGGTGGACGGTTTTGGTCGGGGCGGCTTTGGCGCTCATATCTCCGTAACGGTGAAGCAAATGCATGATGCGGTGGTTAAATCGCGTCGCCCGATGCAGCTAAAGACTGGCGCCGAAGAACTTCATGCTTTGAGTGAGCTTGCAGCGGAGCCGGCCTGCCAAAGGCTTCAATCGAGCATCGCCGGCCTTACCGATGATGAAGCGGCTCGACGCTTGAAGATTTATGGGTTCAATCTCATCACTCGCGAGCGAAAGCCTACGATTCTCCAGGAAATCTGGAGCCGGGCAAAGAATCCCCTCAATGCCTTGCTGCTGACTTTGGCGATAGTCTCCTTCTCGCTGGGCGATGCGCGGGCTGCCATCGTCATTATCCTGATGGTCTTCCTCTCAATCATAACGGCGTTCATCCAAGAGCATCGCTCGAACGAGGCGGCGGCACGGCTGCGCGCAATGGTTAAAACAACGGCGAGCGTGAGGCGACGAGCCGCAGCCAGCGAGTTTGTGGAGATCCCCATCGAAACTTTGGTTCCGGGCGACGTCGTGCGACTCTCGGCTGGAGACATGATCCCGGCTGACCTGCGCCTACTGGAGGCCAAGGATTTATTTGTCAACCAATCTGCTTTGACCGGCGAGGCGATGCCGGCCGAAAAGTATGCGCACGCCTGTGATCAACGTATCGAGGATCCTTTCGATCTACCCAATGTTTGCTTTATGGGAGCGAACGTCGTCAGCGGATACGCCACCGGCATTGTCGCGCGCACCGGGCGGCAAACGTTTTTTGGGCAGCTCGCAGACGAAATAGCGCGACAGACGCATCCCGACCGCATTCGATCAGGGCGTCAATCGTTTCACCTGGTTGATGATACGTTTCATCATCGTGATGGGCCCACTGGTCTTTCTCATCAACGGATTGACCAAACACGACTGGATCGAGGCGCTATTGTTTGCGGTGGCGGTTGCCGTCGGCCTCACCCCCGAAATGCTGCCGATGATTGTTACCGTCAATCTAGCCAAGGGCGCAACCGCCATGGCGCGCGCCAAAGTCATCGTCAAACGGCTTCATGCGATTCAGAATCTTGGGGCCATGGATGTCTTGTGTACCGACAAGACCGGCACGCTGACACAAGATCGAATTATCCTGAAAAGGCACCTCGACATCCGCGGCGAGGAGTCGGAACGAGTTCTGCAATATGCCTATCTGAACAGTCACTTTCAGTCAGGCCTGAAAAATCTTCTCGATGTTGCCGTACTTGAGCACGTCGACATGCACAAAATCCTCGCGATCGACGAGGGTTTCATCAAGATCGACGAAATACCTTTCGATTTCTCACGGCGACGGCTCTCGGTCGTGGTCGCGCATGGTCAAGATAAACACATCCTCATTTGCAAGGGAGCGGTCGAGGAGATATTCGCAGTCTCCACTCAATACGAGATCGACGGCGCGACCGGCCCGCTCGACGCGAGCCACTTTGCGACGGCGAAGGAAGAGACGGACGCACTCAATGAAGACGGATTTCGTGTTGTCGCCGTCGCCTACAAGGAAATCGAGAACCCGAAAAGCTCGTACTCGATCGCGGACGAGAGCGGACTCACGCTTGTTGGTTACATCGCCTTTCTCGATCCGCCCAAAGACAGCGCCCGCCAGGCGATTGCCGCCCTAGCCGCCAAGGGCGTGCAGGTGAAAATCCTGACTGGTGACAACGCTGTCATCACTCGCAAAATCTGCCGCGAAGTTCAGATCGACGCAGGCGACATTCTGCTCGGCAATCAGATTGAGCAGATGAATGATCAAGATCTCGCCGTTGCCGCCGATCGCACGACTGTTTTTGCAAAACTCACGCCGGCGCAGAAGGAGCGAATTGTCAGAGCTCTGCATCTGAAGGGCCACGTGGTTGGCTTTCTTGGCGACGGCATCAACGACAGTCCGGCCCTGAAGGCTGCCGACGTCGGTATTTCGGTCGATACGGCGGTCGATATCGCAAAGGAGTCCGCGGACATCATCCTGCTGGAGAAAAGTCTGCTGGTCCTGCAGCAGGGCGTCATCGAAGGACGGAAAATCTTCGCGAATATCACGAAATACATCAAGATGGGCGCAAGCTCGAACTTCGGCAATATGTTCAGCGTGCTTGGCGCCAGCTTGTTCTTGCCATTTCTGCCGATGGCGCCGATCCAGGTGCTCACCAACAATTTGCTCTACGACTTCTCCCAAACAGCAATTCCGACCGATAACGTCGACGAGGAGTATATCGCCAGGCCGCGCCGCTGGGACATCAGCAACATCTTCAAGTTCATGGTATTCATCGGGCCGATAAGCTCAATTTTCGATTACGCGACCTATGGGATGATGCTCTATGTCTTCCATGCATGGAACAATCCGTCACTGTTTCAGACCGGATGGTTTGTTGAGTCGCTTCTGACCCAAACGCTCATTATTCATATTATCCGCACCGCGAAGATACCGTTTATTGAAAGCAGAGCCAGCACGGCGCTGATCGCAACGACAATTCTGATTTGTTTCGTCGGCATCACATTGCCGTTTACCTGGGCGGGCGCCGCGCTTGGCTTCACGCCGCTGCCTCGGCTCTATTGGCCGCTGGTCGCCGCCATGCTGCTGAGCTATGCGGTTCTCACTCACCTAGTTAAGCAGTGGTTTGTTCGGCGTTGGGGCATGTGACAACAGGGCATTTGCTGTTCCTGTCATTGTGTTCAAGTTGTTCCAAACGATGGGTCCGCGATCTGGTAATTGCGATCGGGCGCCGCTTGTCGGATTCCGCGCTTTGTCGCGTGTGACGGTCCAAGTTCTACAACAGTCATGCAGCAGCAATGACGAATGCTCAAAATTGGGCGTGCAGCCGCGCG
>CAVXAK010000011.1:345000-629004 GCA_963759705.1 uncultured Alphaproteobacteria bacterium | reverse complement strand
GACGTTTGCGGAATGCAGAAAGTCATAGCGGCGAAGCACAGCAATCGAGCGAAATATTTCCAAACGGCAATTTTCTTGCGCCTTTTGGCGCTTTCGTAAACGTTGACCAAAGAGCGAGCCAATGCCGGCCTTGTAAGGCCGGGACCGACATCCTTGCTTTTCTGCACGCTCGTCGTGCCTCGAGCGAAGACAAAGCTTCATGTTTGACGTCACAGCAGACTTCGGTCGCTCGGCTTCTCCTACACATACGTCGAAGATGCCACTGTTTCCTGTCTCTAGGTGAGGTCCGTTGTTGATCCTTCCTAAAACCAGGCAAATGATGCCGAGCTTTCAAGGGGTGCCGACCATAGATGAATGACGAACGGAAACTGATGACAAGCGACCAAAATTGCTACGAAATCCAGCTAACGAACAAAGATTGCGAAACTTTTCAAATCGATAACACCTCCGTGTTGCTGGAGGTGCGGAGCGACGCCGGCCTTTATGGCGTTTTCTACACTGCGAAGGGCATGCAATGGGACGTTTGGTCTGATGCAGCGGAAGAGGAGGAGCGCCAAGATATCGCCTACGCCATTTGCGATCCGGTGCGCGCCGCCTGCGAGCTTTTGGGCCATCTGGTAAGGCCAGATTTCAAATACGATCCTGAAGAAAATGCGGAATAGCGGCGGCAAAATCAGAGGGTCGCAGGACCACCAAACGTTCGGAGTGATCTGAAAGCGAAACCTGCCGGAGCACCGGCATTAGTCCAGTGAACGAAAATGCTGACACTAAAGCTTACGAGAGCGGACTTCAAAAAGTCGGACTGGCATTGGTCTGATTACGTCGGAAAACATGACCTTTCCAATTGCGACAGCAACATCGAGATCGATGCGAATCTGGGCTGTGTTAGCTTTCGAGCCCTGAAAACCAAAGGGCAGATTACCGCCCTTGCAGGAACAGGCATCCAGGTCATCGAGGGAATTGAAACTGGCGGCGGCATCAAATCCGACTGGGGCATTCACGCCAAGGCTGACATCAAAGCTGCCAAGGGCATCGAGGCTGGGGCGGATATCAAAACCGCCGGCAGGATCATCGCCGGCTGGTCAATTCTTGCCGGCGAAAGCATTGAGGCCGATGGAGACATAAAGGCAGGCACCGCCATCAAGGCTGATGCAGCGATCCGTGCAGGCGGCAGCATCGAATCTGGGGCCGGCATCAAGGCCGGCTGGTCTATCTCCGCTGGAAAGGACATCAATGCCGCTGAAGGGGTTGAAGTCCGGCTTGGCCATCGAATGCAAAGGCATCCTGAATGTCAAATTGCGCGTGTTCGCCGGCCTTTGCCTCTGGCGATTACCAACTGAGAAAGAAACAAGAATTATCTGCTCAAAATTCCAAGGAGGAACAGTCGCGTATGGAACGCTTCTTGAGAAGCAATGAGTAATTTTTCACCACGGAAACTCCAAAATTCCTGGTGGCGAAAATCGATTGGGCCGCGCGAGAACTGGCTAGCCGTAGCTCGCCGCCGGCTTTCACACGCAATTGGCATTGGCGACCTAACCTGAGGCGAGCCATTAACCCGCGTGGTTGTCGGTTTGACAAGGTAAGCTGACCGCCATGTGCCTCGGCAATTGACTTGGCGATTGTCAGCCCGAGGCCAAACCCACTCTGGACATTCAGAGTCCGCGCGTCGTCGCCGCGCACAAACGGTCTGACCAGCTTGTCGGGATCATTATCGAGAATTCCCGGACCATCGTCGAGAACGTCAATTGTGATGTCGCCATCCGGCGTAATCTGCAGCTCGATTATCGCTTCGGTGCCAAACTTGAGCGCGTTTTCGACCAGGTTAGTAACGGCCCGCCGTATGCCATCCGAGCGAGCCGTAACGGGCAGACGATCGAGACCATGATAGCTGACGCTCTCGCCCATTTCCACAAACTGGTCAGAAATAGTTTGCAGCAGATCTGGCAGATTGAACCGCGTCATGCTTTCTTCCACTCGGCTATCGCGAATGAACGCAAGCGCGGAGCCGATCATTTCGTTTAGTTGCTCAAGATCTTTCAGCATGGCTGATCGAAGCGTCTCATCTTCGAGAAACTCAACTCGCAATCGCAAACGTGTAATCGGAGTGCGAAGATCGTGGCTTATGGCGGCAAGCATGTTCGTACGGTCTTCGATCAAACGCTTGACGCGGCCCCCCATTTGATTTAATGCCCGCGACGCTTTTCGGATCTCTTCCGGACCTTGTTCAGGCAACATCTGTTGCTCAAAGCCACGTCCAAATTGTTCGGCCGCGTTGGCAAATTCCGATAACGGGGCGGTCAGTGCTTTAGTCGCCCACAGAAGCAGCAACGACACAATCACTGCCACGAAAAGGAGCGTACCGCTGACAATGGGGGTCAGCGGTGGCACCAGAGGGGCAAACGCTCGCAAAGTTGCACGAACGCGCGTTCCCCTCTCAGACGTTACATCAATGTCGATCTTGTCTTTGTGACCTTCATCAGGACTTCGACTGACATTGAATCCGGAGCCTAGAAGCTGGCTCAGAAATAAAACGTACCGATCGTTGGCATCTCTCGTCTGAGGCGGTTCGCCCCCCGGAATCCTGATATTTAGATCTGGAAATGCAGCATTAGCCATTCTCAAGATAAGAGCGCGGCTGGTTTCATCTTGCGTACCATCGACCAAGCGCACCACACCAAGGAATGGCTCAACATCGGCGCGATAGGAGTTTTCGAGATCACCTCCTGGCCGCATCATGATGATGATGACGATCACAAGCGCCAGCGCAAGTAATATCGAGGTGAGCACGACGATTGTGATTTGCCCGCTGATGTGGCGGGGATATTGCAAGATGCGCTTAATCATTGAACTCGACCTTCGGCGTAAACAGATACCCTTCGGATCGGACGGTCTGAATAAGCTCCGGGGTTCGTGAGTTCCGTTCTATTTTTTGACGCAATCGGCTGACTAGCACATCGATACTGCGGTCGAATGGGCCTCCTACGCGGCCACGCGTACAATCAATAAGTTGATCTCGCGTGAGTAGCCGACCGGCACGTTCACAGAAGGCTTGCAGGAGATCGAATTCAGCACCAGTTATGTTGACCCGAGAACCACCAGGATCGCGAAGTTGACGTTGAGAACAATCGAGCTGCCAGCCAGCAAACGTCATTGTCGAGTGAGCTTGTGTGGAATTCGGTCGCGACCCGCGGCGTAGCACCGCTTTTATTCGCGCGAGGAGCTCGCGCGGATTGAACGGCTTTGCCAGGTAATCATCAGCCCCCATCTCAAGGCCAATGATGCGATCTATGTCTTCACCTCGTGCGGTGAGGATAATAATCGGCACTTGCGATGTGGTGCGGAGCCGACGGCACAAACTCAAGCCATCCTCACCCGGGAGCATCAGATCGAGGACGATCAGGTCTACGCGGCCGTCCGCCAGCACTCGATCCATGCCGCGGCCGTCGGTGACGGTCGAAACTCGAAAATCTTGGGAGCGCAAATATCGGCCGATTAGGGCGCCGATCTCAACGTCATCTTCGACCACTAACACATGCGGCAACGATGGGCTCATGGCCTTTGCATCTAATTGCAGACTTCCACAGTCTACGCGCTGGCGGGCGAGCCATTATGGATTAACTGTTGCGCTTCTCAAAGACATCGAAGTCGCGAGTGCTCCGGCCCGCAATGGCCAAATTGTGGCGCCAGAAACTTCTTTTTACAATTCGGAAATACGTGAGCATCTTTTTGTGACTAGGTTTCGGTGCATCGAAGTCAATCATCGAGGAATATTCCGATGATCAAAATTGCTGCCGGTATAGGTTTAGCGCTGCTCTTGGTCGCGACCATCGCAATAGCACAGCCTGCACCACCCGGGGGACCGCCCAACCCACCGGCTTATGGAGGGCCTGGAGCTCTTGGAGGTCCGCCCGGGCCAGGCGGCCCCGGCGGACCTGGGAGACTGCGGATGGGTCCGCCACCCCCGCCGCCCTCGAAGGGCGCGCAGTTTCGGCTAGGCGATGGTAATCGACGAATCTTCATCAAATGTGCCGATGACGATTCCACGAAGGTTTGCATGGACGCAATCGGGCCGCTCCTCAATAAGTTGCTCGAGTCGAAATAGCCTTGGACTCTAGCGGCGCAGCTGCGAGACCGTTTGCGAGTACGATCTCCAGCCAACAGCTGCCTGACTAGTCGGTCCATTGGGAGGAGAGAGCCGTCCTAATCGACGGCTCTCTCCTTCTTTTCGCAGCAGCTCAGCTATGCGGCGAGATCAAAGATCCTTCCGGGATCCGCCCATTGTCAGTGTAGGAGCAGAACAGAGCAGGCGCAGGTCGAACTTCCGAAGCTTGGAACAAATTGGAACAAACAAATAGGTCTCACGTTCGATTACCGCGATTTGCTACTGAGTTAATGCGGAGCATTACAATGCGAACCCTTTCCCTGTCCCTTGCCGCACTTCTAATCACCGTCGCGTCCGCTCTCGCCCAGCCATTTCCGCCGGGACCTCCACCCCCGCCGCCGCCTCATCCTCCGTTCTTTGGACCACCACCTCCGCCGCTCCCTCCACCCGGCTATTATCATCACCATAGATGTTGGTGGGTGTACCGGCACTATCGCCGCTATCGCGTTTGCCGCTGACGCTGATTTTGCGCAGCCGTGTAGCTCCGGCTCCGGCACTTGGCCGATGGGGCAAGTCTCGATTTCGCCGCCGACGTTGACACCACATCGAGTTGCACAAACGACCGTCTATTCACTCCGCCACTCCGCGTTCTAGTCGAGCCACCGGCGCGGGGCGGCCGGTCCAGCGCAGCGCCCTCCTCTCCAGGTGTTTTCGACCGTTCGTTCGGGCGGCCATACGCAAACAGCGCCCTGAGCCTTTGCGAACCGGTGCCATGGTGGCGCGGCGTGATTGGGGCTTCGTCGGTCGTGGCGCAAGTCCCGAAAATCAGCGTCCGCCAACGGCGGCCAGCAAATGGGCAGCTTCGCTCGTTGGCCGCAAGCGCGGGTGGAGCTCTTGCCGTCCGCAACCGCTGCCATAATCCGCTCGCCAAGATGAACTGAATAAGGTCGGGCCATCATGCTGGCCTCCTTCCAGCCAGCATTTTGAATTAGATCCAAACTGATTTGCGAAATCTCGAATCAATTCAGTTCCCTGGAACTCTCTAACGATGCCAGAGGTAACTAAATACGTGGGCGGCCCAGGCGCTTGTGAGCGTGGAAGGACGCGGGAAATCGCCTTGTCTTCACGAGACTTTCGTGTTGTCATGACGAGGCTGGAGTATGGCAAGCGGAGGCGACCCATGACGGTATCGCGTGGAGCATTGTTCGCGCGTGCGCGCGAACGTCTGAATGATCTTAATCGACTCACGCAATTGGGTGTCGTTGCTAAACACGCGGATTTTGCACCCAGCGGGGTCCACTACCCACCGATTACAAAGTACGCGCCGATCACCGAAGACGAGATGTTCGCAGGCTACACTCTGCCGCCGGATGGCAAGCTGGACGTGTACGCCCATATCCCCTTCTGCCGGCAGCGCTGCACTTTTTGCCATTACCCGCTCAAGCTCGGTCCAAAGCTTCAGGAGGAGAAGGATCGGTACCTAGCTGCGATCGAGAAAGAGATGGATCTCTATCTCCGTCGGCTCGGTGTCGATCGGATTAAGCCACGGTCGATCTTGGTCGGAGGTGGAACGCCAACGTTCCTCACGCCCGAGCAGCTCCGGCGGTTTTTGGCCTCATTCGACAAGCGGGTTGATCTCCGGTCCGCCTCGCAGTTCAGCTACGACGTCGATCCAAATACGTTGTTAGGCGATGACGGAGCTGAGCGGCTCAAGATCATGCGCGAGTTCGGGGTTCATCGCCTGACTATCGGCGTCCAGTCTCTGGTTCCCGAGGTTCTGCGCTATATGAACCGTCACCATGGACGCGAAGAGTCTGTGGCGGCGATCAAAGCGGCAAAAGAGGCTGGATTTAAGCTGAACATCGAATTCATCTTCGGCTATCCAGGTCAAACGCTCGACAACTGGGTGGACGTTATCGAGGAGGCCTGTCAGTTCGATGTCGAGGAAATTCAGCTCTATCGCCTGAAAGTAGAGGCCTATGGAGATTATCAGGGCCCAATCAAGCAGGTGAAGGACAAAAAACCCCAAATCGTTCCCACGAATGAAGACGCGATCATGATGAAGCAGATCGCGATCGACGTTCTGCGCGAGTACGGCTACACGGAAAAGATTCTACGGCGTGTGTTCACCCGGAGTGAGCAGGACTTTTCGCATTATGCGCACAATCAGTGCTGTCTGCTGCACGATGAGGTGGGCTTCGGGTTGGCGACCTTTAGCAGTCTGCGGGACCGATTTGTGCTCACGACGTCGAACTTCGACGAGTATTACAGCAAGATCGAATCCGGCCACCTACCGGTGAACCGCGGCTTGGTGCGCAACCAGGAAGAGTTGGTGCGCTGGGCCACAATTGTGCCGCTTAAGAACCGCACAATTCGCAAGCGGGACTTTACGCGAGTTACCGGAATGAGATTCGAGCAGGTGTACCGGGAAAAGATCGACAGACTGATCGAGGCCGGCCTCATTACCGAGACCGATCGCGCCGTCTCACTGACCGAACTCGGCCGGTTCTTCGCCGACGAAGTCGTGCAGCAGTTCTTTGCGCCGCAACACCTCCCGTTCCCCGCAGAGGACTATGCATCGGGGCCGCTACACCCGCTGATCGACAATCATCCATTTGGCGAAGCGTATGCCATGGCGGCGGAGTGACTGCTTGCTGGCGATCCGATTGTGCGGATATTTGAGTTTGCTTGTCGGCGCCTTTTGGTCAGTGGCTTCGCTAGCACAGGATGGCCCCTTCCCGGGGCCTCCAACACGCCCGGAGTTGCCGAGGCCCGAATGGGCGGCGCCTAATCCGGGCCCAAGTGTCGCCGGATTGCCGGGTGCCGGAATGCCTGGAGCCGATCCTTTCCAATTGCTCGAGAACAACAAACAGGTCCAAGTTGAGCTGGGCTTGACGCCCCATCAGCTCGAGAACATCCACCTGGCAGCTATCCACAACCAGGGCAGGTTGGAAGAACTATCACACCGGCTAGGGGGTGAGTCGCCTGAGCAAATGCGGGCAGAAATTGACGATCAGCGTCGTACCACACAGGCAATGATCGAGCGGGAATTAACGCCGAAACAGCGCAATCGCTTGCAACAGATCATGTTGCAGCTCGAGGGTCCCTGCATGGCGATTTTGGACCCGGAAATTGCCAGACACCTGAGCATCCGACCTGACCAAGGCCAAGCCCTCGCAAGGGCATGCGAAAAGAAGTCCGAACGAATGCGTCAGGCTTTCAGACCGCCGGCACCCGGCCAAGACTTCTGCGCGGTTATGGCCGACAATCGTAACCGCATTGGGCCAATGCGGGCGCGTGCAGATCAGGACATCGCTGCAATGTTGCAGCCGCCACAGCGGGCTGAGTTGGTTCGAATGATGGGCGCAAAGATTGACTTGGAACCTCCCATCCCGCCAAACTGCCGAAGCTAGGGGCGAAACCTAAAATCTGCGTCTCGGGGCGATTTCACTAGCAGGAGAACTTTGAGCGTGTGTCAGCGCAATTGGCGCAGGTTGAGCGGCAGCATCGCCCTCAACCTGGTGCTAGCCATCGCCTATCCCGCCGCGTACGTGTCCGCTCAGCCTGGGCCCCCACCGGCATCATCGAATCCTCCTCTTAGCGCTGCTCCAGCACCTGGAGGACCCTCTCCGTCCCCCGCGGCAGGACAGCCCGAGCTTGGCCCCGGCGCACCGCCAATTCTGCCTGGACCAGAAGCTGGTAGTGGAACTCCCCCTGTTCCAGGTCCAGGAGGTCCGCATGGTCCCGGCCCTGCTGCTGTGCCTGGCCCTAGCCCCACCGCCGCCGGACCGAAAGGAACGGGTCTAAGTGCCGCTCCGCCTCCTCTCCCCGGGCCGGGATCCGGTCCTGTAGGACCTGGTGGGGGTCCCGGAGGACCTGGAGGTCCTGGTCCTGGGGGTCCCGGAGGCCCTGGGGGTCCCGGTCCCGGGGGACCTGGAGGACCTGGTCCTGGAGGCCCCGGGGGACCTGGAGGTCCTGGGGGTCCAGGTGGCCCACCCGGTGAGCAGGAGCCACCGGCCCCGCGCGGCCCCGTCTACACTGGTCCGGCCGTTACAGTGCGGGTCCCTGTTCAGTCGTCGATGTCGCTTATTCACGTCGGCAGCAACGATTCCTTCGCAATCACCAAGGAGGGCCGACAGGCTGCTACTCTGCTGTTGAATGCGGTGGAAGAGAAGGATCAGGATCACGACAAGGCCGTTGCGGACGCTCGAGAATCCAGCGCCATCTATAATAAGATCATTCCGCGCGAGAACTATGGCGGCGAATATTCGGCACTACAGTGGTTCGATGACTATATTGCCGCCGATCCCGATCAGCGGCCCAAGTTCTTGCAAGATCCGCAAGTCAAGTTTTTCTTTGAGAAGTTCAGCGCCAACAACTACGCGCTTCTCAGGGAGTTTCTGCTGCGGAAGTACCGCATACGCGACATCGGCGACGAAGAAACCAAGAACGGCCAGGATCGGAAGATTTGGATCGAGGACACGATGTTGTTCGAGAATCCGCGCCGCGAAACCTGGGAAAAGACCAGCAAATTTATGCAGCTGATCAAGATTCGGCCCGGCGAGAAGATCGCCGACCTCGGCAGCGGACCGGGTTATTACTCATTCCGGTTTGCGAAGAAAGTGGGCCCCGACGGTCAAGTCTATGCCATCGATACCGATGCCGATCATCTGAAATGGGTCGAAGAGGCAAAGGCCGAGATGGGCGTCAACAATGTGCAGACAATTGAAACCGACGGTCGAACGCTGGGCCTC
The DNA here is from genome assembly GCA_963759705.1 of uncultured Alphaproteobacteria bacterium. Taxonomy (GTDB): domain Bacteria; phylum Pseudomonadota; class Alphaproteobacteria; order Rhizobiales; family Xanthobacteraceae; genus BOG-931. The sequence continues at coordinate 620,148 of CAVXAK010000011.1, read as the reverse complement.
CCCGCCACGGCTGGCAAAGTCGACATCGTGTTTCTATGCTCATTGTATCATAACATCTATGGGATGATGACCCCGCCGGAGCGCGATGCGCTCGTGGCCAGCATAAGGGAATCGCTCAAGGATAACGGCAGGCTATATCTCGCCGATAACGGTGTGGTGAAGCAGGGCACGCTTCCGTATCATGGGCCCTATATTGCCAAGGAACTAATCATCGGCCAGATGGCAAACTATGGGTTCGATCTGGTCGAAGAGTACCAGCCGATCGCGCAGCGTTATCTGCTGGTCTTCAAGAAAATGCCGGAGCCGAAGAAACAAAATTCTGAGCCGCGGCAGACCAAGAAGAAAAGGCGGGAGGCGCATCGCCGTCGGCACTGATTGCCGCCCCAAGGAGCTTAAGCTCGATGCTGGATGACAGGATCATCGGGATGGCGGCGGCGCTTGGCTCGGCGGCGTCTTGGGCGGTCGGCTCGGTGCTGTTCAAAATACTCGGCGACAAGCTCGAGCCGGTCGCCCTGACCTTTGCCAAGGGCGTCGCCGGCGTCCTCATGCTTGGCGTGGCCTTGGCTTTGGTCGGGCTGCAGGGCCTAGAATTCAAACCGCTTCTGCTGCTGACCTTGAGCGGCATACTTGGCATCGCCATCGGCGACACTTTTTTTTTATGGCGTTGCGGAGCCTTGGCGCGCACACCGTCGTGGTGCTGCTGACGCTAGGCCAGGTTCTTACGGTACTGCTTGCGCTCGCCTGGCTCGGCGAACGCCCCGGTGCGGTTCAAACCGCCGGCATCGCGCTCGTACTTGGCGGTGTGGCGACGGTGATGTGGGTGCGGTTGAGTGGCGACGAGCAACAGCGTCAAAATTCGCCGGTTTGGGCTGGGGCCTCGCTGCGGTTGTCTGCATGGCCGTATCGGTCATTATTGCCAAGGAGGCGTTGGCGAGCGCCGATAGTATACAGGCCGCTTTCATCCGCTTGCTGGCCGGGACGATCGGGATATTCCTGTTCGGGCAGGCAACCAGCCGGATGGGTGACAGCCTGAAGTTCCTGCTCGACAAGCGATTTGCCGCGCTGTTTCTGATTTCGGTCTTCGTGGTCACGTTTGGCGGTTTCTGGCTGTCTCTGTTTGCGATCGAGAAAACCGATGTCAGCGTCGCGAACACGTTGAACTCCACTGAGCCGCTGTTCGTTTTGCCGATCGCTACTTTCGTTCTTAAGGAGACCATCACGGTTTGGGTCGTGATTGGCTCCATGCTCGCGGTACTCGGTATCGCGCTACTTGCAGCGCAAGGGTAGCAACTCGAATGGGGGAAGCGAAAGTGGAAGACTTCTGCGCATGCCAGGGTCTGCGACGACGCGGGGCTGGTTCGTATCTCGCAATCGCGACTCGGACCATGTCGCCTTCTGTTGGACGGAAAACATCAGCGCCCCGAACTTGTCTTACGCCGCTCAATACCTAAATTGCCTACGCACTCCCCTATCGGCGCTTCGCTTGCATCCTCACGACCACACGCCCTTAACTCGGGGCCGGCGTGGCTCGCTACGCCTTCACCGTAACGGACTTGCATTGTCTATCTTCCATCGATCTCTCGGCGCACCCGTCCACAGCATCAGAAGGCGACATATGCAGTGCAGCGAATTTGGTGAGGCGGAACCAGACTTGGGACGGCTATCACGAGACAGAGCTTATAGCCCGGATTGAGCGCAGCGCCGGACCGAGCCGCTCGCTCAGAAGCGCGCTTGAAGGCCGACGCTCACGCCCTGGGCGTAGAAGTCGGTGGTTTTGTCGAGCCGCTGCGGGTAAGCGAGGCTCGTGCTGTTCGGATCTTGCTGGTAAGATTCGCCCTTCACCATATTGCGATCGATCTGGTCGGTGGGCCGCACCACGTTGCTCAAGTAGAGGAAGTCGTAGCCGACGGTCACTCTTACTGCCGGCGTGATGTCATAACCAAGCTTGACCTGCACCTCCGGCACAACCGCAAATTTGTTCGACGACGTTGTGCCGGAGTTCGCCGGCGTTGCGAACATTCCATAGGGGCCAGTCGTATTGTAGAAGTTGTAGGCGTTGTAAATGCCGTTGATGCTGATTGTTTCGTTGTTGACGCCCAGCGCGGCCGTGAGCGTCGATTCCAGTGAGAATGGTCCGTACGTGCCGCGTCCGCGCAGGCCAAGCAGAGCGCCGTAAAAATGGTTCCGCGTGGCGAAGTCGTCATCGGTATTTCCGGACTTGCCGGCAAACGGCGTCCCGCTGACCCCCGTGATCGAGGTAGACATATTGAAGTCTTCATTCAAGCTCAGATAGCGAAAACCGCCCAACGCATTCACCTCCCAGTTCGGAGTGCGGATAACGTTCATCACCGCGTTGGCGTTCAAACCCCATAATTGCAAGGTATTCCTAACGGCCACCGATCCAGCCACGCAGTCGCCGGCGCTGGCAATCGGTGCGCGATCCTCGCCAACCGTGGTGCCGCAAAACAGGTCGTTTAAGGCGCAGCCGCCTTCGCCGAGGTAGAAAAAACTATTGTACATCGGAATCGACAGCCCGGGATTACCGGTGGAATTTGAACTTACATTATAATCGGCTTCCGCCTTTTTCAGCGCAAAGCCGCCGGCCTCGATTGCAAGACGCTGCGAATCATCGAGCCAATAGCCGAACGTTAATCTGACGCCCGACGTAGCTTTGAAATTCTGCGTGTCGTTGCCGCCGGTCCCGGGTGAAAACGGCGCGCCATACAGTATCGTCGTTTCACTGCTGCTAATAAGGCCTTCGTGGGTAGAGTCCGGACCGGTGGTAACGAGCGGCACCGAAAGCGGCGCCCCCTTAACCCACCACAGCAAATATTCCGCGCCGCCATAGAAGCGCTGCGTTAGATCGACTCGGCGCATATCCTGAAAACGATCGGTGGGTGCCGAATCTGCCTTGAGCTCAGGATCGAGCTTATAATTGATGCCGACCTTCGCAACCTGGATGCGTTGGGTGATGTCCATATCTATTGGGGACACGACCGTTGTGGTGGGCGTGAGCGTCGTGCGCTGCGTGCCAAAGTCCAAGTACTGGTATTCAGCCTTCACTGACCATTGCGGCGACAGCGCGTATTCAACGCCAGCCCCCAACATGTAGCCGAATTGGTTGACGCTCGCGGCATCCACCATCGTACCCGGTGTCTGCGTCACCGCCGTCGGACCGCTGCCTACCGTGAACGACGAGTTCGTGTAAACGGAGTAATTATCGTGAGCCCAGGCACCACCTGCTTTTCCGTAAAGCAGCACCCGGTCCCACGCATAACCAAAGCGTCCAGCTAGAACGCCGATAAAATCGGTATCGGTATGGTTAGTCATGGAGAAGTTCGGATCGACGTTCGATCCTTTGAGGTTGGCCCAACTGGCCTCGCCCTCCACACCCAGAACCCAGTTACCGAATTGGTAATTGTAGCCAATCTGCGCGCCGACTAAAAAGCTCGAGGCTGTATTCGATCCGGAGGAAGCGTTGAACGGACCAACGGTTGGACTCCCGTAGTTCCTCGCTATGGAGGCCGCCACGACCTGGTCCGTCGACTGCCCCGACGGCGGAATCATGAGGAGGTTAGGTTGGAACGGGGTGCCGGTTGGTTCTTGCGCGACGGAATTGATCGGATCCGAGGGAAAGAACCAGTTGTTATTCGACCACGCACCGCCGACATTTCCACCGACATAAAGGCCGGTCCAATTGTGTACCGGAGTTGGCGGCGACACCGGCGCCTTGTACACCGGCTGAAGATCTGCCGCGAACGCACTTCCTGAAGCCGCAACGACTCCCAATGTCGCGGTGCAAATCCGTTTCACTGCAGTCGCTCCCTCTTGGCAATGGATGTTAATATTAAATTAACTCTGATGTTGTGCCCTCCAAGCCACAGTGAATTGAAAATTGCCGCTCGTAGCGATCACGCAAACGAAATCCGAATAATGACCCAGCCTGGCAGCCCACCCGATTGGGTGAGCGAGTCCGCGTCGGTTGCCACCCCCCAAAGCGTTTTCGCACGACCAACCAGGGTCATTTTCAACCGGGACGAGGCCTGCTGGTTAACCCACCTCGCGACTGTCCCATGAACTGTCTTCTGTGCCGAGCGATGCAGGCACCATACTGATGGACGCGGACAATAGACTGGACGCGCACGGGACGAGTTCTGATGCAGTGGCACCGCATCAGGGCGAGGAGGCGCGACGCATTGTTGAGCGATTGGCGGGATCGAATTGGCGCCATTCTCGGTTCGCGTGATCGAATGACCCGCGGTGTTTCGCTCAGGCGCGGTCGGTGGAACGGTAGCCGAAGCGAGCGGCCACCGCGGACGTCTCTTCTGCGATGGCGAGGGATTCTGCATCGGTGAATTGGACGGTGTAGTAATCGGGCTGATGCAGTCCGACAGCAAGAAGCTCGGCGCGGGCGGCAGGCACGCCAATGTGTTCGCATACTGCTGTCATCACGGCCGGCGCCTGATCGCACAATTCCTCGTAACGGACCACCAGGGAGCGGCGAGATACCTCGGGATCGGCTTCGAGCCGATCGGCGAGGTGACGGTACATGAGCGCCCAATACTTCGCCCAGCCCCGAGCTTCCTCGCCGCGCCCCCAGCAGTCCTTGATCGCGGCTACTGCGTCGTCGTCGCCCGGGTTGATCGGCCGGCGGTCGAGACCAAACTCAAAATGGCCCACAAGACGCAGATGCCGGCGAGCTGCCTCGTTGTCGTGCTGAACTTGGCAGAACAGCCGGTGCTGTTTCATGAGCGACGCCACATGCGCGTGGGGTGAGCGTATTGGCAGCAGAAAACGAGCGTCAGGAAACAGCCGAGCGAGATAGCTTAAGCGGGTCACATTATAATTGTTCTTGCTGATATATCGCTGCCCGCCGCGCGCCAAGATCAGCTTGCGAATGTGTTCAGCGAGGAAGGACTCGAATTCCGGCCGCTGAACGCTATCGTCCAGGACGTTGCTGGCCTCCGGGTCATGCAAGCGGGAGAAGAATGCAATCCATAGCACCTCCTCCATCGCCTCTGGGCTCTCGGCCGTCACCATGATTCCATCCTTATGCATCCGCTCGCGAAGTATCTGGCGCGATGCCGGCATTAAGCGGCGCAGCAGCGCCCAGGCATAAGGAGTGAACAGGAACGGGAAATCCGAATACCGATGCGTGGCGAACTCGGGAAGTTCGCAGAGCTTCCGCAGCAAAATCGTGGTTCCGGCGCGGGCAAGGCCCGAGATGAACACCGGCCGGTCGATAGCGGTGGCGGCTAACCGATTCGCCAATAGGCGGCTTTCCCAGTTGCTGAGAACGCGCCATGCGGCCTGATGGTGCAGAACGTGGGCAGCCAGTAGCGTGCTACCGCTCGCCCTCCGCGTGCTCCTCTTTGCCATTGTGTTCATCCGCCTTTCTCTTGTCGCGGCGGCGCCGGAGCCAGCCCTTCACGGCGCGCACTGGCCACGTCAGGACGACTACCGCGGATACCGAGAAAGCAGCCAGCATGGCGAGCGCCGTAGTTAAGAGGGGCAACCCTCCACCAGGACCTAAATAGGCCGCGGCCGGGCTGGCTGTCAGCACCAGCGAAATGCTGGCGACAAACACCAGCAACAGCGGCTCAATGTGTCGCCTCATGACTTTTTTCAATGTCGAGAAATGGTACTGAGGAGAGCGGATAGCGAGTTACGGTCAGCCCGAACGAGGCAATGAGTTTTTTGCCATGCTCTTCAGCTTGGACCGGGTTCACAAACTCCCATACGATCGAACCGTCGTGAGCGACTTCGAGAAGGCGGCCGGCGTTGGCTTCGTTGATCAACGTATTGCCGTTTGACAGTCGCTGCGCGCCACCCCGATTGTCACCGCTATCAAGCGGGTCATTTTCTTTCCCATCGTAAGACCACACAATTGCGCCGCTGTTGGGATCAATCTCAAGAACGCGGGACGGACCATACTTCATGAGCCCGCCCTCATTGTCGAACAGAAGTATATGTCCATTCGGCAGCATTTTGGCGTCGTGCTGCTTACGCCAGCTACCGCGCAGCGCCCAGACGATCGTGTCACTCTCCAGATCCATCACAATCAGCATATCCAGATTTCTCAACGACACGAGCACGTTGCCGGGTTTGGCCCCGGGAATGAAACGTGCGGTTTGCTCGGTGAGGACGTCCAGCGAATTGGAGTGCAGCAGATCGAAAGGGTCGCCCTCCGAAATCACGTCGGCCAGCCTCATGTTCTTTGTGTTCTCCATGGCTTCGCGGATTGAGTGCGAACTCAATACCTTTCCATTCGCATCGAGAACGCTGACGTGTTCACCGCCGATGGCCGTAAAGGCGTCCTTGGGAGGAGTGGGCGGCGGTGCTAGTCCCTTGACCGGTCCCGTAAGGGCATAAATCCTATCGCCGACAATCTGGATGGCGTGATGGGATTGGATCGTCGCTCGCCAAATAATGTGGGAATCCTTGTCGAGCTTGACCAGCGGCGTAGCCGGAAAACCCACCGCTTTGACCTCATAGACCAATATCAGGTCACCATTCGGATACAGGTGACCTCCTTCAACCTGGGGTTCCAACAGGCCGAAAAAAGTGAGGGGACCCTTGGCCTCGGGCATCGCCTTATCTTTAGGGACGAACCATCGATGGACCTCATGACCGTTCATATCGATAAGGTGCGCCGATAAGTCTGGCGCAACCGTATAGAGCGTGTAGCCCGGATCGGCCCGCGCCGGGTCGTACTGAAGCAATCCTGAGCGCGCAAATCGATCGGGAAACCAGTTGTGGGTCGCAGTCTTGCTGAAGATCTGCTGAAACGACAGCGCGCCAGACGTGAGCACGACGCCGACCTGGGGACCGGCGAGGATAGCGGCGATGAACCCCAGGCCCATTGCAAATACGAATAACGCGACCCATCGGAAAGCTGGCAGAACGCGTCGCACTCGGCCTCGAATCTTCATCGGCTACTCCTGCGTGCTACGAAGATTCTGAACATAAGCACCGCGTACGCTGCCGGGGATCTTCTGGATCATGTCTGCGCAAAACACCGTCGCGCGGCCCGCCCGCCCAAAAAAAGGAGAAGGCAAGCCGCGTTTTGTATCGCCCATAACTTTTGGCACGTCCTTTCGGTCCGAAATGCCATCGCTCCGCGGCATTTGCAGAACGCGCAACGACACGCACAGGCCATACGAGCTCAGTCAAACTCGCCCCGTATAGTATAGCTGGCAGTCATCGCCAAGCGACTGTTTGTCACCGCGCTCGCAAAGTTTCTGCAAGGAAGCGTGCTTATCGCTGGTTCCCGCCCGGCGTGCATTGCAGAGGGTCTTCAGCGAACCGCCTACGGGCTCTGTTTGGCGTCGAGGAACGAAACGTAGGTGGGATCATACCGGGTCACCGTCAAGCCCAACGAGGCGATGAGCTTGCGGCCATTCTCGACAGCAACGAGCGGATTTACGTACTCCCATACAGTCGATCCATCGGGGGTGACTTCAAGGATGCGGCCCGCCGTGGATTCGCTGATCAAAGTGTTGCCACCGATCAGCCGCTGCGCGCCACCTCGAATCTCGCTGTCGACCGGGTCGCCATCCGTCCCATAGAAAGACCACACAACACCGGCGGTGCGGGGATCAATCTCAAGAACGCGGGACCGGCCGTGCCTCATGAGCCCGCCCTCGTTGTCGAACAGAAGTATGTGTCCATTCGGCAGCATCTTGGCATCGTGCTGCTTACGCCAGCTACCGCGCAGTGCCCAGACAATCGTGTCACTCTCCAGATCCATCACAACCAACATGTCCAGATTTCTCAGCGACAGGAGCACATTGCCGGGTTTGGCTCCCGGAATGAAACGTGCTGTCTGCTCGGTGAGGACGTCCAGCGAATTGGAGTGCAGCGGATCGAGACGGTTGCTCGCCGGAACCACTTCGGCCAGTCTCGTATTCTTTGTATTCGTCATCGCCTCAAGGATGGAATGCGTGCTCAATTCAATGCCACTACGATCGAGGATGCTAACCCCTTCATCGATGTAGGGCGTACCGGTAAGGTTAGGCACGCCGAGGTTAGGCGAGGCCGGCCGCAAAGTTCCCGTCAACGCATAGATGCTATCTTTCACGACCTCGACGGCGTGGTGCGTGTGGACCTGCGTCCTCCAGAGCACTTGGGAATCCTTGTTAAGCTTGACCAACGCCGTGTCGGAGGCCCCTATCGTCTTCTGCTCGTAGACGAGCAGAAGGTCGCCGTTTGAAAACAGGTGCCCGCCTTCCACCTGCGGCTCGAGCATGCCGAACAACGTGCGAACTTCTCCGGTCGCCTCGGGCATGACCTCCTTCCGGGAGACCGACCATCGATGCAGCTCTCGACCGTCCATATCGATGAGGTGAGCCGTCAGGTCGGGGGCGAGCGCGTAAAGCGTGTATCCGGGCTGCGTTCGCGCAGTATCATACTCCAGGACGCCGGAGCGCTCGAAGCGGGCGGGATACCAGTTCCCGGATGCGCTCTTTTTCCTCAGCTGATCGAACGACAACTGCTCCGTTGCTATCACGTCGTTCACGCTGGCGTAGTGGCTGGCAACATAAATGAACCCTACGCCGAACGCGAATACGAACAGCGTGATCCATCGAACGGATGGCGGGACGAGGACGAGGCCAACTCGCACCCGCTGCCGTGCCTTCATCCGCGTTGTCTGCATGCTGCAGAATTTGTGAACGTGGGAGTCCATGCGCGCGGGTCGTCTTCATAAACATCGCCCACCCCGATTATCACGATGATATCGCCAAAGGCACGTCTGGCAACGTTTGGCGCAGGAAACTTCCGCCCCCGGGTGGACGGCCGCACGCCCAGGCGCTCGGTTCGATCGATGTCCGATCGCGGCAATTTGTCTTGATTTCATATCGATGAAAGACGGGCGCATCGTCAACATGACGGACTAAGAGGCCATGTTCGTCCAAAACATGGCGACGGCAGCGATTCAGATATTTCTTGTTCCGTGATAGCGTTTGGCGCAACTGTCCTGTTGCCCAACGGCCTGCCGGTTCGCAGCGAAAGTCGGCGATGGTGCCGGCCATGCTTAACGGTCGTTTTGGGGTAGAGGTAGAGACTGTCACGACGGACGGATGGGCCCCCGGGCATGCTGCAGGTGATCGGATGGTCAACGGCGCCGATGACTTCTTGACTGAAAGCGGAACAGTTCACCGATGAACCCGTCGCAGATATTCATCCTGCGTCCGGTCGGCACCTCGTTGCTGATGGCCGCGATCATGCTGTCCGGGATGCTTGCGTTTCTGTTTCTGCCCATCTCGGCATTGCCGGCCGTCGATTATCCCACCATAGAGGTGCAGACCTTCTACCCCGGCGCAAGTCCCGACGTGATGACGTCGTCAGTGACGGCGCCGCTCGAGCGGCAGTTCGGCCAGATGGCGGGCCTCAATCAGATGACGTCGGCGAGTTCTGCCGGCGCCTCAGTCATCACCCTGCAATTCAGCCTCACGCTTAGTCTCGACGTCGCCGAGCAGGAGGTGCAGGCAGCCATCAATGCGGCGTCCAGCCTGTTGCCGGGCGATCTGCCGGTCCCGCCGGTCTACGCCAAGGTCAATCCCGCCGACGCGCCGATCCTGACACTGGCGGTGACCTCGAAAAGCCTCGACCTGATTTCGCTGGAAGATCTCAGCGAAACGACCCTCGTTCAGAAGATATCGCAACAGCCGGGCGTCGGGCTCGTCAGCATCGGCGGCGGGCAACGGCCAGCAATGCGCGTGCAGATCGACCCGCAATCGCTCGCCGCCTACGGCCTCAATATCGACGATATACGAACGACGCTCTCCAACGCCAACGTGAATATTCCGAAGGGGAATTTCGACGGGCCGTCCCTGGCGTCGACCATCGATACCAACGACCAGCTCACCACCCCCGACGCATTCCGCAACATCGTCGTGGCCTATCGCAACGGGCGGCCGGTGCTGCTGTCCGATGTCGCGACAGTGGTCCGGGCGCCGGAGAATATCAAGCTCGGCGCATGGGCCGGCACCAACCCGGCGGTCATTCTCAACGTTCAACGCCAGCCGGGCGCCAACGTCATCAGCGTCGTCAACCGGATCAAGCGGCTGCTGCGCGATATACGGCCCAGCCTGCCTGCCGCCGTCGATATCGACATCCTCAGCGACCGTACGACAACGATCCGTGCGTCGGTCACCGACGTGGAATTCGAGCTCATTCTTGCCGTTGCGCTGGTGGTTCTGGTCATCTTTCTTTTTCTCCGCAACGTACCGGCAACGGTAATTCCGAGTCTGTCCGTGCCGCTGTCGCTGGTCGGCACGTTCGGCGTCATGTACCTCTACGGCTTCAGCCTCGATAACCTTTCGCTCATGGCGCTCACCATTTCGACCGGCTTTGTCGTCGACGACGCCATCGTGATGATCGAGAACATCACCCGATACGTCGAGTCCGGCCATGAGCCGGAGCAGGCGGCGCTGATCGGCTCCAAGCAGATCGGGTTCACCATCATTTCGCTCACGGTGTCGCTAATCGCCGTGCTGATCCCGTTGTTGTTCATGGGAGAAGTGGTCGGGCGGCTGTTTCATGAGTTCGCCATCACGCTCGCGGTTACCATCGTGATCTCGGCGGTCGTGTCTTTGACTCTCGTCCCCATGCTGTGCGCAAAGCTGATCCGCCATCGCCCCGTGGCGGAGCGCAGTGCCTTCGACCTGCGGTCGGAGGCAACCTTCAACTGGGTGCTGCGGCATTATGCGAGCGCGCTGCGGATCGTGCTCGATCAACAGCCGCTGACGCTCGGCATCGCCGTCGTCACTCTCGTGCTCACAGTCGTGCTTTATGTCGAAATTCCGAAAGGCTTCTTTCCGGTTCAGGACACCGGGATTATCCAGGGCATCACCGTTGCGCCCCAGGACATCTCGTACGCCGAAATGGCGCGCCGCCAGCAGCAGCTCGTCGAAGCGGTCCTGAAAGATCCCGCCGTCGAGAGCCTGAGCTCGTTCATCGGCATCGACGGCACCAACAGCACGCTGAATTCCGGCAGATTGCTGATCAATCTCAAGCCGCTTTCCGCCGGGCGGCCGAGTTCGACCGCGACGATACGGCGCCTGCAGCAGGAAACGGCAACCGTCACCGGAATCTCTTTGTTCATGCAGCCGGTGCAGGATCTCACCATCGATGCCAGCGTCGGCCGCGCGCAATATCATTTCATGATTCAGAACATCAACGCGGCCCAGCTCGCCGATTGGGCGCCCCGCCTCACGCAGCATCTGCGCGAGCTGCCGGAACTCACCGACGTCGCGAACGATCTGCAGCAGCAGGGCGCCGGAATTGCTCTCGTGATCGACCGCGCCACCGCAAGCCGCTTCGGCATCACGCCCGCCACCATCGACAACGCGCTCTACGACGCCTTCGGTCAGCGCATCGTCTCGACCATCTACAGTCAGACCAATCAGTATCGGGTCATCCTGGAGGCCAATCCCTCGGTGCAGCAGGCCGTGGCGAACCTGTCGCTGCTTTATCTGCCGTCCGCGGTTTCGGCTAACAACGGCCAAGTGCCGCTGTCGGCTCTGGTGCATGTCGAGCGGCGTTCCACGCCGCTGTTGATTACCCACCTGGGGCAGTTTCCGGCCGCCACCATCTCATTCAACGTCGCCCCGGGATCGTCGCTGCAGGCCGCCGTCAACGCCATCGAACGCGCGGAACAGGACATCGGACTGCCGCGGAGCTTCGTCACCGCGTTTCAGGGCGCCACCGCGGCGTTCCGCGCGTCGCTAACCAATGAGCTGTTCCTGATCATCGCCGCGGTGATCACGATGTACATCGTGTTGGGCGTGCTCTACGAGAGCTTCATTCACCCCGTCACCATCCTCTCGACCCTGCCGTCGGCCGGTCTCGGCGCACTGCTGGCGCTGATGATGGCCGGCGACGACCTCGACGTGATCGGCATTATCGGCATCATCCTCCTGATCGGCATCGTCAAGAAGAATGCCATCATGATGATCGACTTTGCTCTCGACGCCGAGCGCCGCGAGGGCCTGACGCCGCGCGAGGCGATCTATCAGGCTTGTCTGCTGCGGTTCCGGCCGATCATGATGACCACCATGGCGGCGATCCTGGCCGCATTGCCGCTGATGCTCGGCTCCGGCACCGGTGCGGAGCTGCGGCGCCCGCTCGGGCTCGCCATCGTCGGCGGGCTGCTCGTGAGCCAGGTACTGACGCTGTTCACGACGCCGGTCATCTATCTCTACTTCGATCGCTTGGCGTTGCGCCTGGCGGGGGGCCGGCTCGGCCGGATCACCCGCCGCGAGGCGTTCGAATGAACATTTCGGCGCCGTTCATCAGCCGGCCCGTGGCGACCACGCTGCTGACGCTCGGGATCGCAATGGCTGGCACGCTCGCCTTCTTCAAGCTGCCGGTCGCACCACTGCCTCAGGTCGAATTTCCTGTGATCTCGGTGCAGGCGGTGCTGCCGGGCGCCAGCCCCAGCACGGTGGCGGCCAGCGTTGCCGGGCCCCTTGAGCGCCACATCGGGCAGATCGCCAACGTCATGGAGATGACATCGTCGAGCATCCTCAGCGAGGCGCGCATCGGTGTGGCGTTCGATCTCAACCGCGATCTCGACGGCGCCGCCCGCGATGTTCAGGCTGCCATTAATGCCTCACTGGCCGACCTGCCGAGCGACCTCCGCAGCAATCCTGTCTATCGCAAGGTGAACCCGTCCGATTTTCCTATCCTCATCCTGGCGCTGACGTCGAAGACGCTGACTCAGGGCCAGCTCTTCGATGCCGCCAGCACGATCCTGCAGCAGCGTCTGTCGCAGCTTGATGGGGTCGGTGAGGTGCTCGTCGGCGGCTCGGCGCTGCCGGGAGTGCGGGTCGAGCTCAATCCCGAGGCGCTGTCCAAATACGGCATCGGCCTCGAGGATGTGCGGGCGGCGCTTGCTGCGGCTAATGCCAACACCCCGAAAGGTGCAATCGAAGAGGGCGGCCGCCACTACCAGCTTTATACCAACGACCAGGCGAGCCGCGCGGCCGATTACCGGCCGCTCGTCATCGCCTATCGCAACGGCGCGCCGGTCTGGCTGACCGACGTGGCGGAGGTCGTGGATTCGGTCGAGGACGTGCGCAACGAGGGGCTCGCCAACGGCAAGCAGGCCGTGATGCTGATCGTATTCCGTCAGTCCGGCGCCAACATTATCGACACGGTCGACAGAGTGAAGGCGGAGCTGCCGCAGCTCGAGGCGGCGATGCCGACCGACATCGAGATTACGATCGCGAGCGACCGCAGCATCACCATCCGGGCATCCCTCTACGATACCGAACTGACGCTCGTGCTCGCCGTCGCGCTCGTCACGGTCGTCGTGTTCCTATTCCTCGGCGATTTCCGGGCGACCCTGATCCCGTCCATTGCCGTGCCGATATCGATCATCGGCACGTTCGGGGCGATGTATCTGCTCGGCTACAGCCTCGACAATCTGTCGCTGATGGCACTCACGATTTCGACCGGGTTCGTCGTCGACGACGCCATCGTGGTGGTCGAGAACATCACCCGCTACATCGAAGCCGGCATGTCGCGCACTGAGGCCGCTTTGCGCGGCGCCGCCGAGGTCGGCTTCACGGTGCTGTCGATCAGCGTTTCGCTGATCGCGGTATTCATTCCGATCCTGTTGATGAGCGCGATTCTCGGCCGGATGTTCCGCGAATTCGCCGTCACGCTGTCGATGGCAATTCTTGTCTCGCTGGTGATTTCGTTGACAACGACCCCCATGATGTGCGCCCTGCTGCTGCCGTCGCGGTCGCACGCCACCGCGCCGCGGCCGCTGTTCACGTGGCTGCTGCACGGTTACGAGCACAGTCTCGCATGGGCGCTGCGGCACGGCCGGCTCGTCATGCTGGTGCTGTTGGCCACCGTGTGCCTCAACGGCGTGCTGTACTTCGAGGTCCCCAAGGGTTTCTTCCCGCAGCAGGACACCGGCAGCATGGTCGGCATCCTGAAGGCCGATCAGAGCATTTCGTTCCAGCTCATGCGCGAGAAGCTCAAGGAGGTGAGCGCCATCGTGCAGCGCGACCCGGCGGTAGAGAGTGTCGTCGGCTTCACGGGTCTCGGCGGCGGCGGCATTGGCGGAGAGACCAATAATGGTACCGTGTTCATCGGTCTGAAGCCGCTGGCGGAGCGTGGCATTTCCGCCGACCAGGTTATCGGACGGTTGCGCGGGCAGCTCGCCCGTGTTCCCGGGGCCACGCTCTACTTGCAGGCGGTGCAGGATCTCCGCATCGGCGGACGGCTGACGAACGCTCAGTATCAGTACACACTGCAGTCCGACACCGGCGAAAACCTCTACAACTGGACGGCAAAGCTCGTCGATGTGCTGCAGCGCAGTTCCGTGCTGCTGGACGTGAACTCCGACGCGCAACAGAGCGGGCGCGAGACGAACATCGTCGTCGACCGTGCCACCGCGTCACGGCTCGGCCTGTCCATGAGCCAGATCGACAACACGCTCTACGACGCCTTCGGACAGCGCCAAGTCTCGACCATCTACAGCACCATCAATCAGTACCATGTCGTGATGGAGGTCGCGCCGGAGTACTGGCAGGATCCGGAGATCCTCAAGCACATCTACATTTCCACCGGCGGCGCATCGCCAAGCGGCTCGGCTGCCACCAATGCTCCGGCCGGCGCCGCCGCGAACATCAACACTTCATCAACGTCGCGCACCGGCACATCGACCGCCAGCAGCGTCAACAATTCCGCCCGCAATGCGACCACCAACGCCATTACTCGGAGCGGCAGGACCAGTGCTTCGTCCGGTGCAGCCGTAAGCACAAGCGTCGAGAACATGATTCCGCTCGCGGCGCTGGCGCATTATGGCCCCGGTACCACGCCGCTGACCGTCAATCATCATGGACTGTTCATCGCCTCAACGATCTCCTTCAACCTGCGGCCCGGCACTTCCTTAAGCCAGGCAAGCGCCGAGATCGCCCGGGCGGTCGCCGACATCCAGATGCCAAACACCATACGCGGCAGCCTGCAGGGCACGGCACGCGCATTCCAGGCCTCGCTCGCGACCGAGCCGTTCCTGATCGTGGCCGCGCTTGTCGCAATCTACATCGTCCTCGGCGTGCTCTATGAGAGCTATATTCATCCGATCACGATCCTGTCGACGCTGCCATCAGCGGGAGTGGGCGCAGTGCTGGCGTTGATGGTTTTCCAAACCGAGTTCAGCGTCATCGCGCTGATCGGCGTGATTCTGCTGATCGGTATCGTCAAGAAGAACGCGATTCTAATGATCGATTTCGCGATCGAAGCCAAACGCTCGCGCGGATTGGGGGCGCGCGACGCGATCTTCGAAGCGTGCCTGCTGCGCTTCAGGCCAATCATAATGACCACGATGGCGGCGATGTTCGGCGCTGTACCGCTGGCACTGAGCTTCGGCAACGGCAGCGAACTCCGCCGCCCGCTCGGCATCGCCATCGTCGGCGGCCTTATGCTAAGTCAGTTGCTGACCCTGTACACCACGCCGGTGGTCTATCTGTACCTCGACCGCTATAGTGCGTCGCGGTCGAGGCGCCGCGCCGTCCGACAACTGACGAGGGGCGGGCGTGGCGGTCCGCAACGTCCCCTGGCACAACCCTCGGGCTGACGTTTCCCCCGCCAACGAGAGGCATTCGGTAGCTCGCGCGGCGGCGGCAAGGTTAACACGTCATCTGCCCGCCGGCGGCGTGGCTTTGTGGCGTTCCGCCGGGCCAAGCGCTGGCATTTCCGGCGCCGCCGTGGTCATATGGGTCAGCAGGAGGACTTATTTCACGGCGCGAGCGGGTGGCGGTGGGTCATCGCAAGCCGCGCGCCTCCGGCTTTGAGCACGCATGGACGATACCACCCGCACCACGGGGCCCGGCCTCGCTCCGGAACGAAGCTTTCAGGAACATACCCTGCCGCCGCCGCTAACCCGCAGCCGGCCGCGGCGGAGCATGTTCAGGCGCATCGCGTTCCTCATAACTCTGCTTGTTGCCGCATTTTTGCTCATTCATTTCTTGTGGCGCCCGCCGCCGCCGAACGTCATCGGCGATGTGACGCAGTCGGCCCCGGAGCCGATCGGTGCGGCAACGGTCGGAACCGGCGACATCCGCGTCGTCGTCAACGCGCTGGGGACGGTGACCCCGCTCGCGACCGTCACGGTGCAGACACAGATCAGCGGCCGCATCATGGAAGTCGGTTTCAAGGAAGGGCAGGCAATCAAGAAGGGCGACTTCCTCGCCCAGATCGACGCCCGGCCTTACGAGCTTCTGAAAGCGCAGAATGAAGGTCAGCTCGCCCATGACCAGGGCTTGTTAGCCCAGGCGAAGAACAACCTGACCCGCTATCAGCGCCTCGCCGAACAGAACTCGATCGCGCGGCAGCAATATGAGGATCAAGTTTTCATCGTGCAGCAGTACGAGGGGACGGTGAAGCTCGATCAGGCTCAGGTCGATCAACAGGCGCTGAATATCTCCTACTGCCATATCGTCTCGCCGATCACCGGCTATATCGGCCTCCGTCTGGTCGACCCCGGCAATTACGTACAGACGACCAACAACACCGGGATCGCCGTCGTCACTCAGCTTCAACCCATTACCGTGGTCTTCCCGATCCCGGAGGACGATCTGCCGCAGGTGCATCGCCAATTACGGGCCGGCACCACCCTCGAGGTGATGGCCTACGACCGCGCCAATCAGACGAAGCTTGCCACCGGCAAGGTCATCGCGCTCGACAGCCAGATCGATACCAGCACTGGCACGGTGAAGCTCCGCGCGCAGTTCGACAATACCGACGAAGCGCTGTTCCCGAACCAGTTCGTCAATGCGAGGCTGCTGATGGAAACGCGCCACGACGTCGTCAGAGTACCGGTCGCCGCGGTTCAGACGGGAGGGCCGGGAACTTACGTGTACCTCATCAACGCGGCCGACACAGTCTCGGTCCGCCCTATCAAGCTTGGCCCGACCGATGGCGAAATGGCGCAGGTCATGTCAGGGCTCGCAGCCGGCGACCGCGTGGTGATCGATGGTGCCGACCGGTTGCGCGAGGGAGCACACGTGACAATCCCCGCAGGCGCCGGCCAGGCCCCCGCTGCGTCCAGCCTTCAGTAGACGCGAGCGAGCGGAGCAGTTTGGCTGAGCAAGGCGGTTTCAATAACCAGCTCCGAACACGCCAAGCTGAGCGCAGCGCTGGGCAGTATCCCGTCGTCGAGCCAGTGACCCACGGTAATTCTGGTTTGTAAGAACATCGCCGCCATCAACTGCGATTTCTTTCGGCGCAAATGCCGCCCGAGCTCATTGTCGATGGCATTGCACAAATGGAAGCGCAGCGTGCTCATCCCGAAAGATGACTGCTACGTAAGATTATATGCTTTATTGCCGCGATTAGTGCGACTCAAGAACTCTGTCGAGCAATTGCTCGACCGCATCTACACAAGCTTTTGTCGAATCCCGGTCAGCGCACTGAATAAAAATGTGTTTGTCGTCTCGGCTGAAATCAAACTGAGCGCCCTTACCCACCTGCCACGGTGAAGCGAAGCCATGAAACGATGAACCCGTCGGCCAACTTCCACCGCCGATTCCCCCAGCCCCGTAGACTGTAGCGAAACCCCTTTCCGAGTTCCTACCGGTCAGTAATCCTGGCGGCGGCGGGAGCGGAATGCTCGCCGGCGTTCCGCGGAAACACGCGATCGAATACGGGTAATCACGCGTGAGCACGTAATGGTACATCACGACCTTTTTGCCGTCCCACATGATCGGGCTGGTCGTGCCATGACATTCGTCAAGATCCTTGGTGCTCAGTTCCTTTCCGTGTTCATCGTAGGGACTGAAGATGCCGAATCCATCAAGCGCATAACCGATGAGAGCGTTGTTTTCATGAATATGCGGGATGCAGTTCGACGGCATATAGCGATGGTACATGTTGTTCGGGGCCGACATCCCGCCGCAGCTGTCTTGCATCTCGTAGGCGGGCTCATCACGACCGTGCGAATCGAGTGCGCTGAAAAAGACCACACCATCCAACCCGATCCCCACTGGCAGCGCTATACATGAGGGCTTATCCGCCACCGTGGGATTTAGCGGCGTAGAAAACGAAATGGATTGTGGTTGGAGAGGATTTGGGTTGGGATCCCATTGGAACGCCAGGTCGGTTTGTTGAACTGGGAAAACGCCCGTCGGCGCTGCCAACGGTAGATCGTTCCCGGAAAAAATGCGGCGATTGCCGTTCGCTGACACGGTGAAGTTAGCGTTTGACCAGCGGACTTCTCCCTGGACAAATGGTTTCTGCGTCAGATCCCAAGTCGATCCGTGAATCCAATTACCGCCGCCACGCGCGCCGGTTTGGGTGATGGAATAAAATACCTTCGGCAGACAGGGATACAGATAACCAACCTTGGGTACGTCAGAATATCTGCCATCGCCAAGCGGCAGCACCTTCGGGTCAACCGTTGCTGATGCCGCCAATCGAAGATCCCTTTCGGCCGTCTGGGCCAAAACAGCAGTTGGCAATATCGCTGCTTCAAGAACTATCACGCCTAAAATCATCGGCGCAGCACGGTTCATCATTTTGTGTCCTTCAAGGCCCTCGCGCTCGTTTTCCAGAAGCGGAGAGCATAACGGGAGTCGACGATTAGTAAATCCGCAGCGCTTCTGCGGCATTAACCGCCGAGAACATGGCGAGGGCGTGATCGCCACGCTGGATAACGGAGTGGCAGTCCACGTTCGACCGCAAGCGAGAAACGTGTCGTTCAAAATGTGGTCAGAAGTCTTTGTCAAGAGCGCTTTATCAAGAGCGCGTCTTCGACTGCCAGTCGGGTGAAGCAGATTTCGCGGTAACTTCCGCCGGTCGCCTGAAACGCCAAAACGGAACGAGAGATCGGCATTCGAGAATCGCGTTTTGGAGAACGGTCGCCTTGATTAAAGGGGCTTTATTTGCCCGCTTCCGGCAGTACCGCCCCAATCGTAAAATAGGCCACTGCTTGGGAAATGAACTCCGCCCGATCCGATCTTGCGGCGATCGGCACTCAACTTCTGTTCAATTGCTGTGCTCGCACGACTGATAATGATGTAATGCGTCATCGATGTCACCGTCGAAAGCAATTCGGCCGCATTTCATGACAATGCCGCGATTGCAAAGGTTTCTGACGGTCTCTTCTTTGTGAGTGGCCATCATGACGATTGGAGCACGATCCACGAATTGCCGCAGCCGCTGGTCTGCCTTTCGCAAAAAGGGTTCATCCGCCGTGCCGATGCCTTCATCAATCAGCAAGATTTCGGCATCGATCGCCGTCGAGATCGCGAACGCCAAGCGGGTGATCATGCCCGCAGAATATGTACGCAACGGCATATCGAGAAATTCTCCAAGCCCGGAAAATTCCGCGATATCATGAATCTTATTCTTGATCTCGTTGCGGCCGATCCCCAGAAGCAGACCACGCAGATACATATTCTCGTAGCCAGTTGCTTCGAGGTCGAGCCCAAAGGATGTATCGAACAGTGCAGCAACTTTGCCTCGAACCTGCATTCTGCCGCGCGTCGGATGATAAATGCGGGCTATCGTACGCAATAGCGTGCTTTTGCCGCTTCCGTTCTCGCCGATCAGCGCCACGCGATCCCCGGATTCCAGCGTGAACGTGACGTGCTCGAGGGCCTCGACTTCGACATACCGGGATGATTTGGCGGCTATTTTTCCGCCCGTCAGCTGGGAAAGAATGTTGGTCTTTAGCGAGCGTGATGCGGCAGTGAAGACTGGGTAACTGACGAATACATTGGAGGCCTGCACAGAAGCCATTGCGTATTGTTCCTGTCGTTTAGACCCAAAGCGCAATTCGATGCCGACACTGAGCGTAGACTACGACCGTCAGTGTCCACCCGGTAATCGTGATGACGCCACAGGCGAGCCAAGTCGATCCGCTGGGGACGATACCCAACATCGGTCCCCTTAGAACTTCGATCAGGTTTGCGACGGGGTTCAAATCGACAAGCCACGACCGGCTCGCCGGCAACATCTCAGGATGCCAGAAGATTGGAGTGCTGAGAAAAAGAATCGGGGTCAGGCAATTGGCTATGACCGGCACGTCACGGAACCGTGCGCCCAATATACCGAGCAGGAGCACGAGCCAACACATATTGATGAGAACGACGCACAAGCCAGGCAGCAGCAGCAGAATTTTCAAATTGATTGGTTCGCGCAGCACCAAAAAGATCAATAGAACTGCAAGCGCATTGTGGATCGCGATAAAGAATTTCTGAGACACCAACCGCAGCACGTGGACAGGAAGAGGCAATGGGACTTGCCTGATCGCGCTCGCTTGATCGATGAAGACACGCGTACCCTCCAAAATACAGGCAGAGATCATTTCCCAGCTGATCAGCCCTGCAGCCGCGAACGGTAGAAAGCTGTAAATCCCCTGTTTGAGGATGGACGCGTAAACAAAACTCATGATTCCGATAACGATCAGTGTCGCGAGCGATATCCAGAACGGGCCAATAATTGAACGGCGATACCGCAGTTTAATGTCGTGCCAAGCAAGCGTGATCCAAAGTTCCGCTCGACCGAAGCTGTTCGCCAGATCTTTGAGCGTATTCAGATACTTAGGATCATCCGAGAAACGGAGCGTTGACAGAGCGGGTGATGGCCGACATCCGCGCTCAGCGTGGGCAATATCGGCCATTCGTCATCCGCTCCGATTCTTAATTGCTCGTTACTTCTCGACCGGCTATGGTTAACAACCCCTTAATGAGCGGTTGCCTCAACATACGCGTTGGCAACGCGCTCCGCTGAGCATGGCGTAGGATGCGCGCGTCTCCGGCGGTGAAAGGATATTTTCGTAGAAATGGCTCCACTGTTCGATTTGCGGCTGACCAAGTGACAGAGACGAGCAATCACGGCCACTGTCCGACCCTATGACCGTCACTGCTCTCACCGCAGTGTGTTCCTTGCCATCCGGCGTCAAAGCGCCCTCAATCTGCCGGCATGGCGGCGGGTCGGCCATACGCGTCGCGTAGCGATAACGAGTTGATCGTGTTCTCTTATGAGCAACTGCATACGCTTAGAATGGCGGAGCTAGACAAGATCGTATCGTATTTGCCAGCCAGCGCACGCGTTCTAGAGATTGGGGCGGGCGTCGGCACACAGGCGATGGAGTTACAGCAACGTGGCTTCGCGGTCACGGCAATCGAAATGGAGAATTCCAACTACAGCAGTCATCGCGTGTTTCCGATAATTGATTATGACGGTGTGACTATTCCCATGCCGAACGGAAGTGTCGACGTTGTTTTTTCATCGAATGTCTTGGAGCACGTACCTAATCTGACTCGCATGCATTCTGAGATAAGGCGCGTATTGACGCCCGGAGGTATTTGCATTCACATTCTCCCGACGCACGCGTGGCGGCTCTGGACGATACTGTCCGGTTATCCCGACGCAGTGCTGTATCTTTTGGCCGGCCTGCCGCAGCTCATCCCGCAGACCTTCCCGCGCGACGCAGAAATGCAGCGTCTCCGCACGGCGTGGTACATAACGGCGCGCCGGGTCGGCGGCCGATGCTTTCCGCGGCGTCACGGAGAGCGCGGCAACGCGATCTCCGAAATTCGTCTATTTCATCCGAATTGGTGGCGGAAAAATTTCCAGGAAAACGGCTTCTCTGTTGTTCACGACGAACCAACAGGTCTGTTTTATACTGGTCATATGCTGCTTGGTCGGCGTTTAAGTCTATCCCGGCGCCAACGGCTGGCGCGTATTTTGGGAAGTGCGTGCCAAGTGTTTAAGCTAGTTCCGAAGACACAGTGAGTTCGCGGCGATCTGCACCAGGCTGACCATGCGATCAGCGCACCGACCGTTAAAGAGCCGTGCGCTTATCCCGCTAATCCAGGATTTCCATGCGCACTAACAATCGCGCGATCGAAGGCGAACAGGCCGCGTGAGCGGGCGCCCTCAAAAGATCCTATTTGTCATAACCGATCTGCGTATTGGCGGCGCAGAGGCGATGCTGACGCGCATGGTAACCGCAGAGCCTGGACTTGCCGACGAAATTACGGTGGCGAGCTTATTACCGGCAGATGCCTATCTTGAGCAGTTGCGCGCCGCCGATATCCGCGTCATCGAATTCGATTTCAGTCGGCCTTTTGGCGCGGCCACGGGTCTGATTGGATTGGCAAAGCTTATTTCCGAACAAAAGCCCGATATTGTTCAAGGCTGGATGTACCACGGGGACCTCGCGGCGGCGCTGGCGCTTAAGATATCCGCCCGGCGCAAGCGGACGGCCCTAATTTGGAGCGTACGCTGCTCAGAACTCGATTTCTCCCGCTACAGCTACGTTCTCCGATCGGTCGTCAAAGCGTGTGCGCTGCTTTCCGGATACCCGGACGTGATCACTGCTAATTCGACTGCTGGCGTGGTTGCCCACGTAGCCCTTGGGTATCATCCGCGTCGTATCGAGGTTGTCGCTAACGGCATTGATGTCAGCGTGTTCAAGCCAGACGCGTCCGCTCGCGCTGCGGTCCGTAATCGCCTGGGAATCAGCAGCGACAGCATCGTGGTTGCGCATTCCGCGCGAGTTGATCCGATGAAGGATCACGAGACTTTTCTCGCAGCGATGGCCGAGCTTCCCGACTTGCATGCCCTGGTGTTCGGCACGGGCACCGAAGGCTTGCCGCTCATGCCGAATATTTTGCGCCTCGGACGCCGCGAGGATGTGCCGGCGCTTCTCGCCGCGGCTGATTTAGTTGTCTCGAGCTCTGCGTTCGGCGAAGGATTCTCGAACGCGATCGCCGAGGGCATGTCGTGCGCCTTGCCCGCGGTCGCAACCGATGTTGGCGACGCGCGCGAGATCGTCGGCGATACGGGTTCGATCGTCCCGCCCGGCGACCCCCGCGCGCTTGCCGACGCAATCCGCGCGCTCGCTGTCGAGGCGTCTACCGCGCGATCTCTGCGCGGCAGCCGCGCGCGAGAGCGTATCGTCGAGCGCTTTTCGCTAGACCGTGCAGTCAGACGATTTGCCGACCTTTATGAAACAGTCTGCGCTGGACGCGCATAGTTCGGACGCCGACTTGTGTCGGTCGACTCGACCAAGGCGCGCGGGAAGCTGTCGGTCATGCACTCACGCGCTCCAAATGGCCGCACCAGTCGGTTGCCATTTTCTTTAAGTCTCGTAATCGGGCTATCGCCCAGCCGGCACACCACACTTCCCAGCCGCCGCCAACCGGCTACGCCGTCGCCACAGTCTGCGGCTGCGCTGTACTCATCAAATGAGCCTGCATTTTGATCAATTGCTCAATGAGATTGTTGCTCGCCACTTTCGTATCGCCATTGGAGGATGAACTCGAACCGTCCGACGGCGCGGCAGTCGTCATGCTAACCGTGGAACCATCAGCATAGGTGATCGTCGTTGTCGAAGACCCATTGGTATTGGTGGTGGTGGTTTGCGTTGTGGCGCTGCTGCTAGACTTCGAGCCGTCAGAGGATGTGCCCGTAGTCGTGCTGACCGTGGAACCGTCGGCATAGGTGATCGTGGTTGTCGAGGACCCATCCGAGTTGCTCGTGCTTTGCGTCGTGGCGCCGATGCTGGACGACATCAACATATCGAGCGGACCCCGACCGCCTCCGGGATCTGCGCCCGTGCTACCGCCGCCGCTCTGCGACGCACCGGACTGGGAACTCGATGCGTCAGCTTGTAGCGCCAGCAACGTCTGCAGTGTTTGCAGGTCAAATTGCGAAGATGCATTGCTCCCTGTGGTCGTTCCGCTATCTGATGACGACGTCGAACCGGCGCTCGATGAGCTTGAGCCATTCGCGGAGGAAGTCGAACCAGTGGAGTCCTGTCCGAGAGCGGCTAACAGCGCGGACAATGGGTCGGACTGCGTTGTCTTGCTGTTTGACGCTGATGACTGCTGCAGCAAGCTTTGCAGGCTTGCATAGGTGTTATTGGCACTCGACCCATTGATCGAAAAGGACATCGCACACTCCTCGAATGACATGGCCGCACGAATGCTAGCATCGGGGCCGATTCGAATAAGCAAGACAGGTGCCATCGCAAAGACCTCATAAAAACAATGCCTTATGCAGTAAGTGCCACGCTAAGATCGGGCAAGAAAGTGCCGCTCAGGTACGGCAGGTCGGCAAGTTCTGCCGGGTCGCCAATCGACCTCTATTCGGCTTGATACCGCGCGTAAGGCCACTTGCAAACTTGGAGGAAATCTATGGGAGGCCTGCAATTATATGTTTGGCGGAGGAGCAATCAACCGACAAGTCTAGCCTCCGGGGAGCCGCCATCGCCTTTTGCGCCTTCGCACAGGCTCCGGGCCAGCGCACTCGTCACTCTGCGGATCCTCCTCCGATCTTTTGTTACGTGCGTTCTGCTACTCGTAGGCGAGTTGGGCGTCAACGCACAAGCGCCAACTCTTTCTTGTCATGGCACACAGAAACTCAGTGAGGTTGCCGAACTCCTTTTCGGGCGCTTCATCGGTAGCCATTTGGGTGTGAGCGAATCCGACTGGGCGCGATTTGTGGCGCGCGAAATAACACCGCGTTTCCCCCATGGCCTGACCATAATCGATGCAGTCGGACAGTGGCGCGATCCTGACAGCGAAAAAATCGTACGCGAACCGAGCAAGATGGTTGAGATTGTTTTGCCGGGCGACAGCGACGACGAAGCGCGCCTCGACGCTATTGTACTGGCATACAAACAGACGTTTCATCAGAACACTGTTCACCTTATTGTCCGGCACAACTGCGTCGCGTTCTGACGATATCGCCGCATCGTCAGGATTGGGAGCAGAGCAGATTGAATATCTGGCCCTTGGCTAGATTGAAACTCCAATGGCTCGGCGGACCGGCCCGCGAATTTCTCAATTCAGAGTATCGTCAGATGATCCCCGTCATCGTGCTTAATCTGGTATCGAGTACCGGCCGGCGCGCCAAGATCGGGGCGGCGCTTGCAAGCCTCGGGATT
The DNA here is from genome assembly GCA_963759705.1 of uncultured Alphaproteobacteria bacterium. GTDB lineage: Bacteria > Pseudomonadota > Alphaproteobacteria > Rhizobiales > Xanthobacteraceae > BOG-931. The sequence goes on along the minus strand of CAVXAK010000011.1, from coordinate 595,226 downwards.
CCTCATCGGTTTCTGGATGGCCGAAGGTTTGAGCCGGATGAGCTTGAGCAACTTGCGCCGCGATCCGCCCGTTTGTTCGATCGGCAATTGACATCGGGTGAAATCGGCAGCGCGGCGAGCCATCTGGCGGCCATCCGAGAAATCGCCGCCGGTCCCGACGAATTTGCCTGTGTCTTGGAGGATGACGCTGACTTTCTATCGTCTGACATCGTCCAATTCCTCGATCCGGCAAATTTGCGTGCGGTGCCGTCCTTCGATGTGTTGCGGCTGGTCAGCGATCCGGACCGATGGAATCGGCCGGCCTGGCAGATCAGCGAAATTCACGGCCGGGGCGTTTACGCAATGTCACGGCCGGGATGGGGAGCCCAGGGGCAGATTTTCAGCCGCAAAGGGGCGCGGAAGATAGCGGCGCAAACCAAGGTCGTCAGAGCACCGATCGACTTTGCGCTTTACCACGATTGCCACGTCGGCGGCCTTCGAGTCGTCGAAGTCCGCCCCGGATTGATCCAACACGATCTGCAGCACATCCATACCGAATTGCAGTTGCTGAGCGATATCGGCTCTCGGCCGGAGCCCGATCGGTCCCTTCGACAAAAATTGACTCGCATGTACTGGCGACGGCGGCGAAAACTCCTGGTCGCGCTACGCTTCATTCAGGCATGGGGCATCGGCGGGCTAGCCCGCATCCTCACGCAATGGCCGCCGCGCGCGCTTTTCAAATAGGCCACTGGCTCGCGGCGGCGCCGACGACGTAGGTGCAGGTGAAAGCGGACCGATCAATCCGCCTTTCCTCCGAACTTCTTCACGATTGCCGACCATTTGGTCTCTTCGCGATCGATGTCGGTGGCATATTCTTCAGGCGTGCTCGTCAGAGGCTCGACGCCATCGGCGGCGATCTTCTCCTTGAACGCCGGCGAGGTGACAGCGGCGCGAAGCGCCGCATTGAGCTTCTCGACGATCGGGTGCGGCGTGCCGGCGGGCGCAACGATGCCGTAATGCAGCCCGGCGTCATAACCCGGCAAGCCGGCTTCCGCGACCGTCGGAACGTCCGGAAACAACGGAGAGCGGGTCGCGCCGGTCACGGCGAGCGCGCGCAGACTTCCCTGCTTCACAAGACCGACGGCTGACGCCATCGGGCAGAACATGACGGACACGTGTCCGCCCATCAGATCGGTCAATGCGGGCGCGACACCCTTGTACGGCACGGCGGTGAACTTGATGCCGGCCATGTCCTCGAACAGTTCAGCCGACAAATGCGTGCTGGTGCCCGTGCCGGTCGAGGCAAAATCGAGCTTGCCCGGATCCTTTTTGGCAAGCGCGATCAACTCCGCGATTGACTTCGCGGGCACCGACGGATGCACCAGCACGAAATTCGGGCTCGTCGCGATCAAACCGATCGGCGTAAAATCCTTGCGCGGGTCGTAGCCAGCGTCTGGATAAAGCGAAGGATTGATCGCAAGCGAGCTCGTAGCGATCAAGATCGTGTAGCCGTCCGGAGCGCTTCTTGCGACGTCGCGCGTGCCGATCGTGCTGCCGGCGCCACCACGGTTCTCGATGACTATTTGCTGGCGGAGGCTTTGGCTCATCTGGCTGGCCACCAGCCGTGCGATCAGATCATTGCCGCCCCCTGCCGGATAAGGAACGATCAGCATGATCGGATGAGTCGGATAGTCGGCGGCCGCAGCTTGCTTCACGATCCCGATTGCAGTCGCGGCCAAGGCCGCCGTCAAAGCAAATACGGCAACAGCCGCACTGACACTTACCTTCAACATGGCATCTCCATCTCGCTCCAGGCTCGCTCAGCCACACTTTCGCTTGTTTTGCGAATCAATGGCACTGCGGTTCGGTTTCCGCTGTAGTAGCTCATAGATCGCAAGCGGCTGACAAAACTGACGTTAGGGTCTTCTTATGAGCGACATTATTTCGATCCTTGGTCAAGTCGATCGCCTGTGCGGGCAGATCGCAATTGCGCTGAACAACGCGGAATTGCAGATTTACGCCACGTTGGCTTTCGTGGTGCTCTTGAGTGTTCTGCTTTTTCCGCCCAAAAACGATCGCGATCAAATTTGATACCGGTCCCTGGGCTTGGAACCGCTCCGGTTGTCGAGAGTTTAATGCTGGGCAACTGAATATTCGGAGCGCACAGATGATAAGCCTCGTCGTTACGCTGCTGATTATAGCTTTAATCGCCGGCATTCTCGGCTTTGGCGGCATTGCCGGAGCTGCGGTTGGGATTGCGAAGATCGTGTTTTTCGTCGCGCTGGTGCTGTTCCTGATTTCGCTTTTGACGACCGGCATGCGTGGCGGTTTCGGCCGCCGCTTGTAGCTCCGCAGTGTGACGGTGGAGAATGGAGGCTTCATTGTGCCTCCGTTCTCGGTCGTGCGATTTTCGGGGCGTGGGGTTGGGATGACCAATTTTGCGGCGGTTCACGGCGATCTGACAGAAACTCAATCACCAAAGCCTCATTGGGGTTTGAGGCCGGCCGATCGGATGACCGCCGCCCATTTGGTCTCCTCCTGGTCAATCACCGCGGCCTGCTCCTCGGGTGTGGTCGACTCAGGTTCACCACCCTCGAAGATGATGCGCTTACGCACCTCGTCCGTGGCGAGCGCGTCGCGCAAGGCCTTGTTTAGCCGTTCGATGATGGGCTTCGGCGTGCCGGCGGGCGCCAGCAGTCCATAGCTCAACGTCGCATCGAAACCGGGCAAGCCCGACTCCGAGAGCGTCGGCAGGTCGGGCATCAGGGTGGATTTTTTCTTCGAGGTCACCGCGAGCGCGCGGATGTAGCCGGCGTCCAGCGCGGCGCGCGATACCGGAATGGGATTGAAGCCGACCTTGACGAAGCCGCCGATCATGTCGGTGATCAACGGGTTCGAGCCCTTATAGGGAATCTGCTCGACTTTGACTCCCGCCTGTTGCGCAAACAGAACGGATGCCAGGTAGTTGACCGTGCCGAGGCCGGGCGTGCCCACCTGCGTCGGCTGTTTGGCGTTCTTCATCATGGCGATGAGTTCGCCGACATTGTGAACCGGCAGATCCTTGTGCACGAGCACCAGCGCCGGTGCGGAAGCGATCAGCCCGATCGGCGCGAAATCCTTGCGCGGATCATAACCGATGTCGCGATAAAGATTGGGTCCGGTTGCGAGCGTCGAGGTATAGCCGAGAATGAGCGTGTAACCGTCGGGTGCGGCGTGGGCGACCTGCCGCGTGCCGACCGTACCGCTGCCCCCGGCATTACGGTTCTCGATCACGACCCGCTGGCCGAGCGTGGCGCTCATCTTGTCGGAAACCGACCGCGCCATAATGTCGTTGGTGCCGCCAGGCGGCAGGGGGATAACAAGAGCGATGGGATGATCGGGGTATTCCGCGGCCGCCGGATACGACACGCCACAAGCGGCAGCGATAACCACAAGCCAAGCCGCCAGCTTTGCCGATGCATCCCTAAGGCCATCCTCCACTTTCAAAGCATCCTCCACTTTTCTGTTGCAGGCGCGGTCGTTGCCGGCCGATCCATCAGGCCCAGCCTAGCCGATTGGCGCGGTCTGTTGCCATGCGCTATGAGGTCCCGCCATCAACTGATCGCGCCGGGAATGCGATGATGAGTGCGTCTGCGACAATGCGATGGGCTGCCTCGCCAACGTCAAGCCGCGCAATCTCACCGTAGTCATCTGGGATAACGGCATCTACCAGATCACCGGCATGCAGCAGGCGGCGACTGGCGGCGTGACCGACATCGTCGCGGTCGCCCGAGAGTGCGTACGATCGACGATTAGCCAGGCAAGGCGCAGACGACGCACGACCCGTCGTTGATCCGCAATCGCTTCATGAAGGGGCTTGGCACCAGCCGCGGCGGGGCGGTTAGGACGTGATACTGGGCGGCACCACCGCAATCTGCGCGATGCACCTTTGACCGATGTTCACGCCTGTTCTCCCGATTTGATAACGGTCGCACCCGCACGCGGTAGAACGATGCGAAATTCGGTGAACGCCCCGGGCCGGGTATCGACCTCTATGGACCCGCCGTGTTGCTTGACGATGATGTCGTGACTAATGGACAGGCCCAGCCCTGTTCCCTCGCCCGCGGGTTTCGTCGTGAAGAACGGATTGAACATCTTTTCCTTCACCTCGGACTGTATGCCGGTGCCGTTGTCCCGGATGCTGATTTCGACGCTGTCACCGAGGTTCCGCGTCGCGGCAGTCAGGGTCGGCTCATGGTCTTCCGCGTTCGCCTCGGATTTACGCTTGGTGGCTGCGTAGAAGCCGTTTGCGATCAGGTTGAGCAGCACCCGTGTGATCTCCTGCGGGAATAATTCAACCTCGCCGGCGGCCGGATCAAAAGACCTCTCCAGGATGATGTTGAAATCCTGCTTCTCGGCCCGTGCCCCGTGATAGGCGAGATTAAGGCTCTCCTCTACAAGAGCATTGATATCGACCGGCCGGTGCTCGCCGGAACCCTGCCGTGAATGCAGCAGCATGTTCTTGACGATCGAGTCGGCGCGCTTGCCGTGCTGCATAACCTTGTCGAGATTGCCCTGCAGCATATCCGCGATCTCGGCGATCTGTGCACGAAGCTTGCTGTCGAGGTGGACGCCGGCCAGTGCCTCCCGCAATTCGTCGATGAGTTCGACCGAGAGGGCCGAGAAATTATTGACGAAATTGAGCGGGTTCTTGATCTCGTGGGCGATCCCCGCGGTCAATTGACCGAGCGAGGCCAGTTTCTCGGTCTGGACCAGGCGGTCCTGCGCAGTCCGCAAATCCTCCAGCGACTTGGCTAATTCGCGCGTGCGAGCCTCGACGCTTTCGAACAACCGCACGTTTTCGATCGCGATCACCGCTTGGTCGGCGAAGGTTTTGACCAGCTCGATTTGCTTGTCGGTGAAAGGACGCACAGGCTTGCGCATCAGCACAATCACGCCAATGGGCGATCCTTCACGCAGCAGAGGCACGCCGAGTGTCGTGTGCAAGCCGCCGATTTCGGCTGCCTTTTTGAATTCGAATTCGGGGTCGGACGTGACATCCGGAATATGAACGGGCGTTCCTTCCAGAACTGTGCGACCTACGGTCGTCCCTCGTCCCAGCTGAATTGGGTGAGATTCCATAAACTGTTCAAATTCCGTGCGAGTAACCGTAACTTGCCACTTGCCGATAGACGTCACCAAACTGTCGGTTGATCGAGGCCATATCGGCCTCGCACAGCCGAGCAGCTGACTCGACCAGTGTGTTGAGCACCGTTCGAAGATCGAACGTCGAGCGGCTGATCACCTTGAGGACGTCGGCGGTGGCCGTTTGCTGCTGCAGCGATTCGCGCAATTCATTGAGCAGCCGCGTGTTCTCGATGGCAATGACGGCTTGTGTGGCGAAATTTGTCAGTAGCTCGATCTGCTTTTCGGTGAACGGCTTGACCTCCTGGTGATAGATGTTGATCGATCCGATCAATTCGCCGTCTTTTAGCAGCGGCACCTCAGCCAGGGTCCGCCCGCCGCCAAGCTCCACGGTGGCCACACGCAGCGGATCGCGATCTAGGTAAGCCTTGCCCTTGGTGATATCGTCGATCTGGACGAACCGTTTCGTCTTCAGCAAAATTCCGAGCCCGGTGTCTGGGCCGGGACGGATGGCTGCACGGAACAGCATTTCACGGTAAGCAGCCGGTGCGCCATGGGCCGCGACTACGCGGAAAAAATCGCCCTCTCGAAGCCACAAGTTGCCGAACTTGGCGCCGCAGATGTGGATGGCATTCTCCAGCAACGACTGGAAGATCGGCTTCAGGTCGCCGGGCGAGCTGGAGATCACGCCGAGCACTGTGGACGTTGCAGTCTGCTGCTCCAAGGATTCTGAAAGCTCGGCGGTCCGCTGTTTCAGCTCGTTAAGCAATCGCGTGTTTTCAATGGCGATCACGGCCTGGGCGGCGAAGTTCTGTACCAGCGCGATCTGCTTGTCGGTAAAGGGCCGGACTTCCTGACGGAAAATTCCGATCACGCCGATCAGTTCGTCCTCCTTGAGCATTGGCACGACGAGCAGAGTCCGCCCGCCAGCAAGTTCAACCTGCGCGACGAACAGGGGATCGCGATCGATGTAAGCTTGCTCCATCGTAAGATCGGCGATGTGGATCAGCTTTTTCGTTCTGGCTACGCGACCAAGTCCCGTTCCCGCACCAGGGCGTATCACCGCGTGACGCCGCCACCATTCGGCCCATTCAGGCGGCGCGTCATGCACTGCCGCGAGGCGAAAATCTTCACCGTCGCAAAGAAACAAGTTGCCGAACCTGGCACCGCAAATGGTCGTCGCGTTTCTTCAGCATTGCTTCGAAAACCGGCTCCAGCTCCCCGGCGTGAACTGGATATAACCCGCAATACCTCCGAAGTCGCTGTCTGCTGCTCCAGCGATTCGGCTAATCTCTCGCGTGCGCTGCTGTTCCGCTTCAAACAGCCGCACGTTCTCGATCGCGATCACCGCCTGGTCGGCAAATGTCTCAGCGAGTGCGATCTCCATGTCGGTGAATGGTTGCACGACGCCGCGCTGCAGAAGCAGAACTCCGATGGGCGTTCCTTCGCGCAGCAACGGTACCGCAAGCATCGTGCGTACGTTTCCCGACCGGGCTCTCCTCGCCACGCCGGGGTCCGGATCGGATTGTGCGTCGATGAGGTGAACGGATTTGCCATCAAGGGCGATGCGGCCCGCGATTGAGTCTGGTCCCGGCTTGACCGGTTCCCGCTCCATTCGGGCCTTGTGTTCCGGCGCAAAGCCATGGCTGGCGACGTTATGGTAGAGGCCCTCCTTCAGCAGGCGGATCGCCGAGCGTTCGGCGCGGCACAGGCGAACCGCCGATGCTGTCAAGGTGTCGAGCACCGCTTGAAGGTCGAAGGTCGAACGACTGATAACTTTGAGCACGTCTGCGGTGGCCGTCTGTTGCTCCAGCGATTGGCGCAATTCATTGAGCAGCCGCGCGTTCTCGATGGCGATGACGGCCTGCGCGGCGAAGTTCTGTACGAGTGCGATTTGCTTGTCGCTGAAAGGGCGGACCTCTTGGCGGTAGACATTAATCATGCCGAGCAGTGTCTTATCTCTCCGTAGCGCAACGGATAACGATGCGCGTATCCCGCTAGTGTCGACTAGTTCACGAAATATTTGATTGTCACGGTACGCGTCTTCCTCACGCCGGTCGGCCGTATGGACACAGCGCTCGCCTCGCACGATCCGATCTGCCGCGCTTCCTGCGATCGGCCGGACGGGATTATGCAGCTGCAGCCATTCGACAAACCACGGATCCCCGCGCACCGCGACGGCATGCAGCTGTTCGCCGTCGAATCTCCACACGTGACCGTGGCTCGCCTCACAGAGCCGGGTTGCCTGTTCCAGCATCGCATCAAAGACCGGCTCCAACTCGCCCGGCGACGAACTGATGACGCGCAGGACCTCAGAGGTTGCCGTCTGCTGCTCAAGTGCCTCGGATAATTCGCGCGTCCGTTGCTGCTCGGCCTCGAAAAGCCGGACGTTCTCGATCGCGATCACCGCCTGGTCGGCGAAGACCGTAAGCAGTTCGATCTGCTTATCGGTGAACGGCCGCACGGTGGAACGTGTGACCGCCATCGCCCCGATGGGCGCTCCCTCGCGCAGCAAGGGCACGCCGAGCATGGTACGCCATCTGCCCAGCCTCTGCGCCTCAAGCCATTTGTATTCAGGATCGGCAAGAGCATCCGGAATGTGAACCGTCCTGCCCTCGAGCGCTATCCGGCCTATCAAGGTATGCCGCCCGGGCGAAATTATTTGCCGGTGCATGTATTCCTCGTACTCGGAGGAATAGCCGCAGCAAGCCGCCAGTCGATAGACATCGGAAGTAAAACGAAAAATGTGAGCGCACTCTGCGTCGCATAACCGGACCGCCGATTGAACGAGCGTGTCGAGGACCACCTTTAGATCGAACGTCGAGCGGCTGATGACCTTGAGTACGTCGGCGGTGGCCGTCTGCTGTTGCAGCGAGTCGGTTAACTCGTCGGTGCGCTGGCCCAGCTCGTTGAGCAGCCGGGCGTTCTCGATGGCGATCACCGCCTGAGCGGCAAAGTTCTGCACCAGTGCGATCTGTTTGTCGGTGAAAGGCCGCACCGCCCGTCGGTAAATAGTCATGGCGCCGACGATCTTTCCCTCCTTAAGCATCGGCACGGAAATCAATGACCGAATGCCGGCGATTTCCACCGACGCTACGGCCAGCGGATCGCGATCGAGATAACAGCGATCCTCCTTGAGATCGACGACGTGAACGGGCTTGTGGGTGACGAGCACGCGGGCAGACGGCACGGAAGGACTCGGCCGGAAAGTCTTACCGACGCCCCATTTCTCAAGAAATGCCCTGGGCAGAGCGCCATGCAGCGCGGCGTTGCGCAATTGGCCGTCGCGTTCGTGAAGCCACATCGTGCCGTAACTGGCATCGCACAGCCGCGTTGCGTTTGCGAGCATCGCATCAAACACCGGCTGCAGTTCGCCAGCCGAACGGCTGATGACTTTCAGCACCTCCGACGTCGCCGCCTGCTGTTCCAGCGCCTCGTCTCGCTCACGAATGAGCAGCGCCACCTGCTTGCTGAGGCCGGCAGCGGAGGAACTGCCGACGCGCGCTGCCTTTGGCGAATTGCGGAGCTTGGGCGTTTCCGGCTTGCGGCGGCGCTTCTTAGCTGGTTCGCCAGCCGCTCTGGTGCGCCGCGTCATTGCCTCTCCCTCGGCTCAGGACATGGCATCATAGCCGATCAATTTAGCACAGACGAAGGAGCCAATGTGGATTCCGGTGATGCCGCGGCTGGGCCAATCGTGTCGTTTCGAACGCGGCGGTCCCGTCTACTCTCGTCGGAAGATGAGCACAGCAACGACGACCCGCTATTGCCGTTGCCATAACGTCGGACCGGTACTGCCCGTGATCTCGACGTTGCGCGCGTCTACGACCCGATAGGTCCCGATATTGGATTTGCCAGTAACGGCCGAGGTCGTCCGCCATTGGCTATCAGCAATCACGCAACTGCCGTTGTCTTCGGTTTGCGCCTGGTAATGGTAGGTGCCGTCAGGATTGTTCTGTATCGTCAACGTCCACGTCACACCGCCTCGTACGATGGTGGCACGCCAAATCCCGAGCATGACAGGATGGGCCTGATCGATCGGAGCGATCGGTTGCGCCGGCCGGAATATAGCGGCTCCCGTGGCGCTTCGCAGCTCGATCGCCGCATTGCCAACCGCGTGATAAGTGCCGGTGCGGACGCGACCGGTCTTGGCGCCGACGGTGCGGTACTGCCCATTGGCAGCGTGGTAGGTGCCGTCCTCTTCCTGCGTGGTCACCAGGCGATAAGTCCCATCCGGGACGATGGAATAGATGAAGCGCCAATCGTAGTCTTCGATAACGGCGTTATGCTCGAAAGTCCCGACAAGCAAAGGGTCGACGCTCGCCTTGGCGGGTTGAGCCGGAGGCTGGGCGGCGGGTTGAGCCGGAGGCTGCACGAGCGTCGGAGGAGGCGAAGCGGCCCGCTGTTGCGACGTCTTCGCAACAACAATCCACCAGATTCCAATCGCTATCGCACTCAAACCCAGACACGCCAGCGCGACGGTGGCCGCCATGCGTCGGCGGGATCCGAGCCGCGAAGCCGGAGAGGCTGAAGCGACGCCCGGCGACACTATGCGCGGGAGTGCGGGATCGATCTGCAAAAGGGCTTTTACGGTGTCGACGAGTTGCCGCAAATGAGCCTCAAGCGGCGGCGTAAGCGCGTCGAGCCAATGGACGGTTCCGATGAAATATTCGAGGGAACGAGTGGGCGCGATATCCTCGATGCGCACCGGGATGATGGCGATCCCTTTGCTGACGGCGCGTTCGACCTCGCGCCTAATCTGCGGCGACTCGTTAGCGTTCGCCGAAAAGATCAGGACAAAAGCGCGGCAATGATTGATGGCGTCGATAATCGCTTCGCCCCATTCCGCACCCGGCATGATGTCGCGCGGCGCGATCCAGCATCGAACTCCCGATGCTTCCAGGGCGGCACAGGCGGCGTCCGCCACCGCTTTGTCACGGCTTGAATAGCTGATGAAAGCGTCGTGAGACATTTGATAGGAGATTAAACAGGAGCTCACTGCAGCCGCACAACCACACAGAGAAGTTGCGATCGACTTCCTCGGGCGAAAGCGCGCGCCGGCTAGGTCTATCGAAAGCCCGTTTGCTAACCCCGCGATCGCGGGTTTAGTTTGCGTGGCTTAATCTCGGCGGGCGCGTGGACTTTGTCGCGACTATTCATCAGCCACTCGGGCAAGAATGACGATCGAGACAGCGGAGCGCGAAGCGAAGGAAGCGGCGTTTGCACGTGAGCAGGCGCACGTTGAGAAGGCGCGACAGTTTCTAAAAAGAATAAGCTGGGCGCTGGCGGCCGGTTTCGTTGTCGTCATTTTCACTCTCGGCGTTACAGTGTGGGAGTCATACCGGACCTCGCAACGCGAAGCGGGAGTGTTCGCCAGCATCAGCGCGACCGCTTTCGCACAAGGCTTTTGCGATCGCGCATTGCGATTGGCCGTTGCCGGCCTGCCGCCGGCCCGGGGCGCTTCTCCCCTATCATTTCGTTCGCCGCAGTTGCAGGGCGAGTTGTCGTTCTTTGGAGCCGCGCATGATTGTTATTTTGGTCTGGCGTTAGCCGGGCACGACGGCTTGGTGAACAACGCGGCGTTCAGCCCCGATGGCTCTCGTATCGTCACCGCATCTTGGGACATGACGGCTCGCGTGTGGGACGCCAAGACGGGCGCCGCTTTGGCCACGCTCGCGGGACACAAGTTTTGGGTCAACAGCGCGGCATTCAGCCCGGACGGCCGTCGTATCGTCACTGCCTCCTGGGACAAGACCGCCCGAGTGTGGGATGCCGCAACAGGCGCCGTGCTCGCCGTGCTTTCGGGACATTCGGGACCGGTGAACAGCGCGGCGTTCAGCCCCGATGGCTCGCGCGTCGTCACAGCATCGAACGACAACACGGCGCGCGTATGGAACGCCAAGACGGGCGCCGTGCTCGCGGTCCTCTCCGGGCATACGGACGCGGTGAGCAGCGCGGCGTTCAGCCCAGACGGGTCCCGTGTCGTTACCGCATCCTTCGACAACACCGCGCGCGTCTGGGACGCGGCGACCGGGACCGAGCTGACCGAACTCCTGGGCCATACGCTTTTGGTATGGAGAGCGGCGTTCAGTCCGGACGGTTCTCGCATCGTCACCGCATCGGAAGACAAGACGGCACGCGTGTGGGACGCCAGCACGGGCGCCGAGCTCGCCACGTTATCGGGCCATACGGGACCGGTCTTGAGCGCGGCGTTCAGCCCGGATGGTTCTCGCGTCATCACCGCATCGTTGGACAATAGCGCGCGCGTGTGGGACGCCAAGACGGGCGACGCGCTGGCCGTACTCTCTGGACACACGGGCTGGGTGTGGAGCGCGGTGTTCAGCCCGGACGGGTCCCGCGTCGTCACCGCATCGCAGGACAAGACCGCGCGCGTATGGGACGCCAAGTCTGGCGCTGCCGTCGTCACATTATCGGGGCATGCGGGTCCGGTATTCAGGGCGGCATTCAGCCCGGACGGTTCACACGTCCTGACCGCGTCCGAGGACAGGACGGCGCGCGTGTGGGACGCCGATAAAGCTGCTCCGCTTAAGATATTCTCCGGGCATGCGGCCGCGGTGAATAGCGCTGCTTCAGCCCGGACGGTTCCCGCATCGTCACCGCATCGGAGGATAAGACCGCGCGGATATGGGATGCCAAGGCAGGCGTAGTGCTCGCCACGCTCGCCAGGCACACGGACGCGGTGAACAACGCGGTATTTAGTCCCGACGGTTCTCGCGTCGTCACCGCATCCGACGATGGGACCGCGCAATTATGGGATGCCAAAACCGGCACCGCTCTCGCCACGCTTTGGGGGCACGAGGGTCGAGTCGTCAGCGCAGCGTTCAGCCCCGACGGCTCTCGTGTCGTCACCGCAGCTTTCGACAACACCGCGCGATTGTGGGATGCCAAGTCGGGCGCCGCGCTCGCGACGCTCTCAGGGCACACCGGCTGGGTGAATAGTGCGGCATTCAGCCCGGATGGCTCTCGCGTCGTTACTGCCGCCTTCGATCACACCGCGCGATTGTGGGACGCCAAGACCGGCGCCGCCTTGGCCACGCTCTCGGGGCACACCGATCGGGTGATCGCCGCGGCGTTCAGCCCGGACGGTTCGCGGATCGTTACCGCATCGGCGGATAAGACCGCGCGCTTGTGGGACGCGAAGTCGGGCGCGGCTCTCGCCACGCTCTCGGGGCATTCGGATTGGGTAAACTTTGCGGCGTTCAGCCCGGACGGCTCTCGCATCGTCACCGCATCCTTCGATCACACCGCGCGCCTTTGGGACGCCAAGACCGGCGCCGACTTGGCCACGCTTTCGGGGCACACGGATCGAGTGATGACTGCGGCGTTCAGCCCGGACGGGTCGCGGATCGTCACCGCATCCGCGGACAAGACTGCGCGCGTGTGGGATGCCGCGACGGGTGTGGCGCTGGCCACTCTTCAGGGCCATACAAGTCAGGTGGCCGCTGCGGCATTCAGCCCGGATGGGTCGCGTGTCGTCACCGCGTCGCTCGACCGGACCGCGCGCATCTGGCGACTCGATCCGATCGTCCTCATACCGTCGGACCAACGCCAGGCCTATGTCTGCCGCGAGCGCCTGATCGGCGCACGATCGTTCAGCGGCGAGGAAATGCAGGAGCCGATCCTGCGCGGGCGCGATGACCTGCGCAATCCCTGCGACCGCGTCGGACCGCTCAGCCTCGACTATTACTGGCAGGCGTTGGTCAATACCGTCGCAATGATCCGCGGCGCACTCTCGAATTAGCGGCGCGCATAGCCCTTTCCTGCGATCAGTGATTTCGTGTAACTTCGTTTCTCAATCCGCCTGCACGGCGGGGCCGACAATCCGGGAAAAAAGGGAGCGATTGCGCTCCGGCGGGCGAACAACCTTCCGGCGGGAGGGGTTCACGCTTGTTGAGGAATCATGATGAAATTTTCCCGCCGTCGACTTCTGCAACTGGCAGCAAGCGCTGCCGCGCTGCCAGCCACACCGCACATCGCTTGGGCTCAAACCTTTCCGGCACGGCCGGTCCGTGTGATCGTTCCGTTCGCGCCTGGAGGGCCAGGCGACGTGTTCGCCCGCCTGCTGGCACAGAAATTATCGGAACATTTCGGCCAACAGTTCTACGTCGAGAACATCGGGGGTGCAGGCGGCAATATCGGTACCGGCCGAGCCGCAAAGGCCGCGGCGGACGGATATACGCTTCTCGTCAACGCCAATAACCACATCATTAACCCGCTCCTTTATGCGACGGTGCCTTACGATCCATTCAAGGATTTCGTGCCGGTGTCCCTCGCCGTTGGCTTCGCCACCGCTTTCTCGGTCAATCCTGCATTTCCTCCACGCACGGTCAGTGAGCTGGTCGCGCTGGTGCGCGCCACGCCGGGCAAGTACAGCTTTGCATCGGCTGGGGTCGGAACGCCATCACATCTTCTTGGCGAGCAGTTCCGGCAGAAGCTCGGCCTCGATCTCGTGCACGAGCAGCCCCGCATGTCACGCACTTATTCTGAGATGAAAGTTCTCGTTTAGGAGAGCGCGGCGGCGCATGAGCACCGCCGCGTCAGATCACCGCAGGTTCCGGCACTGCCGCGCGGCCCAGCGATATGGTGAACCCGTTCGGAATTTCGATGTCGACCTCAAGGGTCGACACCGATCTGTCGCGGTTCATCTTGATCTGAACCTTGTCGGGCTCGAACGCGACGTGCCGGCTGATGACATCGAGAATCTCCTCGCGCAAAATGCCGAGCAGATCGGGTTGGCTGCGCGCATATCGCTCATGGGCGAGCAGAATTTGCAGGCGTTCGCGCGCCACCGGCGCGGAGCCGCGTCGAAATAGTTTGAATAGGCTCATGCTGCCATCCGTCCAAAAAGCCTGTTGAGAATGCCCCTGTTTTCACTCGGAATGAGCATGGGAATCTCCTCACCCTTGAGCCGGCGTGCGGCATCGAAATAGGCGCGAGCAGGCGCGCTCAGCGCGTTGTTGAGAGTCACCGGCGTTCCGAGATTGGAAGCGCGCAGGACTTCCTGGCTTTCCGGAATGATGCCAAGCAGCGGCGTCACCAGGATTTCGAGCACGTCGTCGATTGAGAGCATCTCGCCGCGCGCCGCACGCGACGGGTGATAGCGCGTGATGAGCAGGTGCTTTTCGATACGCTCGCCGCGCTCCGCCTTGACCGTCTTGGAATTGAGCAAGCCGATGATCCGGTCGGAATCGCGCACCGACGATACTTCGGGATTGGTAACGATGATCGCCGCATCGGCGTGCCGCATGGCGAGCGTTGCGCCGCGCTCGATGCCGGCCGGGCTGTCGCAGATGATCCAATCGAATTTCGGACTCAGCTCGGCGATGACGCGCGCGACGCCTTCCTCGGTGAGCGCGTCCTTGTCGCGGGTCTGCGACGCGGGCAACAGAAACAGGGTCTCCAGACGTTTGTCGCGAATGAGCGCCTGTGAGAGCCTCGCCGTGCCGTTGATGACACTGATCAGATCGAACACCACGCGGCGTTCAGCACCCAGCACCAGATCGAGGTTGCGCAGCCCGACGTCAAAGTCGATGACGGCTACTTTTGCTCCGTCCTGAGCCAGAGCGGCACCGAGCGCCGCCGTGGAGGTAGTCTTGCCGACGCCGCCCTTGCCTGATGTCACGACCAAGACCTTGGCCATATTCATTACCTTTCGTTGTCCTGTATGAGCGTGATCTGTTCCGAAAATCGGATGCCGCTTTTTCGGGATCCTGCTCCTAATGCATTGCAGATATTTTCAGCGTATTGCCCTCAAGCCAGGCCTGAGCCGGTCCGCGGCGCAGGCTGTCGTCAATCTCGTCCGCCGTCTTGTAGTAGGCGTCGATTGCCAGAAGTTCGGCGTCGACGCGGTGACAAAAGATGCGCGCCCGGGAATTGCCGGTAGCGCCGGCCATCGCGCGGCCGCGCAGTGTTCCGTAAATGTGTATGGATCCGCCGGCGACGATCTCTGCGCCCGAGCCGACCGAACCGAGCACCGTAATGTCACCCTCGGTGAAGATGATCGATTGGCCGGATCGCACCGGATCCTCGATCAAGAGCGATGTCGAAGCTTGCCTCGGCGGAGTCTCGATCGCCGGAACGGCAGGCTCCGGCGCGGCAGGTGCAGGCAGATCCAACGCTTGCGTTCCGCGGCCGCCGCGCAGGATGGGAGGAAGCCGTGCGCCCCACTCGCCTGCGTCAACGCCTTCGATGCCGAGAACGCGGATATTGCGTTCCTCGAGATTGCTGATGAGGTGTCCGATGGCTGCTGGGCTCAATTGAACGGCCGACAGATCGAGCGCGACCGGATGACCGGAAAAGAAGGCCTTCGACTGTTCAAGACTGACGTCGAGGCTCGACAGCCAGTCCATGATGGGCGGCTGCGGCGTGAGGACGAACGCCATGTAGGAGCGCGCCCGAAACATCAGCGACTGGCGTTGGCGAACGACGCTCGACACAATGCCTCTCCGAATTCTTGGCGATTTTAATTGGTTAATAAACTGCTCAGGGTATAGTTAACGACGGGTTAACGCGCCGCGGCGGCGCTTGCGCAGGGACCTTTGCGTCAGTCCACCTTGAAGGGGATCGGCCCGGCCCATATGCGTGGTTCTCCGCCAAAGCGGAGACGCGAGGCCGGGTTCGCCCCGCTGCGCGGGTTAAGCCGAACGTTGTTTATCGCGAAAAATGCTTTGTTTATCGCGAAAAATGCTTTTCGAGGCCCTGCCAGCCTTCGAAATAATCGTGCTGAAGCTCGGACGACTCAATCGCATAACGCGTCAGCCGCATGGCGAAGCGGCTTTCGAACATGAACGCCATGGTGTCCACGATCTTGTGCGGCTTGAGCTCGGCGCGCGACGCACGTTCCCAGGTCTCGGCATCGGGGCCGTGAGCGGTCATGCAATTGTGCAGGCTGGCGCCGCCGGGGAGAAATCCTTCGGCCTTGGCGTCATAGACGCCGTGCAGCAAGCCCATGAACTCGGTCATGACGTTGCGGTGATACCAGGGCGGCCGGAACGTATCCTCGCCGACCAGCCAGCGCGGCGGGAAAATCACGAAATCGATATTGGCGGTGCCTGGCACGTCGGACGGCGCTGTCAGAACACTGTAGATTGAGGGATCGGGGTGGTCGAAGCTCACTGTGCCGATCACCATGAAGCGGGCGAGATCGTACTTGTACGGCGCAAAATTGCCGTGCCAGGCGACGACATTGAGCGGCGAATGATCCATCTCGGCCGCCCACAGATTGCCCTGGAATTTCGCCACCATGAGGCAGGGTAATCTCGTGTCCTCGTAGGCGGCGACCGGGCTGAGAAAGTCGCGAACATTGGCGAGACCGTTCGACCCGAGCGGCCCAAGCTCCGGAAGCCGCAGCATCATGCCGTAATTTTCGCAGATATATCCGCGTGACGGCCCGTCCGGCAGTTCGGCGCGAAAGCGCAGCCCGCGCGGGATTACGGCAATCTCGCCGGTCGTCGCTTCGATCACGCCAAGCTCGGTGACGAAACGAGCGCGGCCCTGCTGCGGCACGATGAGCATCTCGCCGTCCGCGTTGTAGAAACAGCGATCGGTCATCGAGCGGTTGGCAGCATAGAGATGGACGGCCATGCCGACCTGGGTCGCGACATCGCCATTGCCCCCCATCGTCACGATGCCTTCGACGAAATCGGTTGGCTTTTTGGGGATCGGTATCGGACTCCAGCGCAGTTGGGTCGGAGTGGCGTCGGCGTCGTTGAACGGCGCGCTGCGAATCAAACCGTTGTCGATGCGCGCATAGGGCCGGTGCACCACCGAGGGCTGAATGCGGTAGGTCCAGGTGCGCCGGTTCTCCGTGCGTGGGGAGGTGAACGACGTTCCGGAGAGCAACTCGGCGTAAAGGCCGTGTGGCGGCTGCTGCGGCGAATTGCGGCCGACCGGCAGCGCGCCGGGAACGGCCTCGGATACGAAATGATTGCCGAAGCCGCACTGGTATTGCAGGGGCGCGACCGCTGGTTGAGGCCTGACTTCCGCCTTTCGGACCTTGGTGTCGTGCGACATTGGGACCTCCCCGGACCTGAGTGTCCACAGCGGCGGATGCGCCGGAATTGGTCTCGACCGCAACTAATATCCGCCTTAAGCCGTTCCAAAGCAAGCCGTTTACAATGATTCTAATCCAGGAGCCGCAGCGTCTTAACGGAATGGCTACCATTTCCGCATAAATTCAGCGGAGTGCTCCTCGTGCCTTAACGAAATCGCAATCTTTCCAAAAATCGGCCGTGTTGCCTGGGCATCAGCAATTCCTAGTCGAGGGGACATCTCTCAGTCGATCCGGGTAGCGCGGTGCCGCAACGGCGCCGGGGTACGATGCTGTGGGGAGCGGGATGCGACCTGTACTTGCGCTTGTGGCTCTCTTGCTCGGATTGAGCAGCGCCGCACCCGAGCCCGAATATTCTTCGCTCTATGCCGATTATCTGCAAAATACCGACGGGAGCACGGTTCGGTCCCTGATTGAAATCGAGGCTTCGATCGGCAGATCCGACCGCCTGCCGTTATTTGCCCCGCAGCAAACTCAGCCAACCGCGGAACTTCGCGGCGCGGAACCAGCCGAGCCGCCGGTCGTGCTAGCGAGCGCAGATCCCAACGACAGCGGTCTGCATCACATCCCGGCATCGCCGGTCGTGCTGGCGAGCGCAGATCCCGACGACGGTGGCCTGCATCACGCCCCCGCAAGTGCCGACGTCGCAGACGACGTCGAAGACGATGAACCCCCAGACGTATCGCTCGATGATCTCTGTTATGCGCTGCTCAATTCCGCGCAGGACAACGCGTTGCCCGTGCCTTTCTTTGCCAATCTGCTCTGGCAGGAGAGCCGCCTGCAGAACGATACGGTCAGTCGGGCGGGAGCGTTGGGCATAGCGCAGTTCATGCCGGAGACCGCCGCGGAGTTTGGCTTGGAGGATCCGTTCGATCCACTCCAAGCCATCCCGGCATCGGCTCGGCTGATCAGAGAGCTTCGCCAGCAATTCGGCAACCTCGGCCTTGCAGCAGCCGCTTATAACGCGGGCGCCCGCCGCGTCGCCGAATGGCTGAAACGCCGACGCAGATTGCCGCGAGAGACGCGCGATTATGTCGTCCACGTCACCGGCCGATCAGCCGAACAGTGGCGCAAAACGCCGCCGGATGATCGCGCACTGACGTTCGTGCGACGCCTGCCGTGCCGCAGCCTGCCGGCTTTTGCCGACCTCGAGCAGCAGCAAGTGGAAAAGGTGAAGCTGGAGCAGGACGCGAAACTGGAGCAGGCGCAAGACGCGCAGGCAGAAGGGGAGCCGGCAAAGTCCAAGCAGGCAGAGACCGAACCGGCCGACACACCGAAGCCCGCAGCCGAACCAGCGCGGGTTGTTCATCATCCGGCTTTCGGCCATAGGCATCCGCACATTCACGTTCGAGCCCAAACGGTTCACTCCGCGACTCACAACCGCGGTGGCAAACATCAAGCCAACCGCGCCCCGCACCTGGCGCGTGACAAACACAAAAGTGCATGAAGCCGATGACGTCAGGCCGGCATTTTGCGGTCTAAGGCTGCGCCAGTTTGTTATCTTCGTCAGCCAGCCGACGCGTTCATCGCCGATCGCCGCATGCCGAGCGCCATGATGCGATGCAGCAGCTCGGGATAGGCGATCCCGTCAAGCCGCGCCGCGGCGGCAAATTCCTGGCTCTCCGCGATCTCCGGATTGGGATTAGCTTCGAGGAAATAGGGGATGCCGTCGGCCGTGAGACGGAAATCGATGCGGGCATACCCGTCGAGTTCCAGCGTCCGGTAGATTTGTTTGGCTATGCGTTGGATGCGGGCGCTTAATTCCGGCGCGAGGTCCTTGGCCGGCCCATGCAAGATACCGCGGCGCTCCTGATAGTCGGGATCGTGCTTGACCTTCTCGGTGGCAATCGGCCAGTCGCCCTGAGCCATGTTGCCGAATTCCAGTTCCCAAACCGGCAGCACCCGAAGGCGGTCGTTGCCGAGTACGCCGACATAGAGTTCTCGTCCCTCGATATACTGCTCGGCGATGGCGGCCGTGCCAATCCGCTCGTGGATGAAGCCGACTTGCTCGGCGAGTTTCTCGTCGGTGTCGACCACGGAGGCCTGCGAGATTCCGTAGGACGCGTCCTCATTCAGGCTCTTGACGATCAGCGGGAGCGCAAGGCGCTTCGGTCGCCGCACCTTGTGGCGCATCGGAAAGACGGCGAAGGCCGGCACCGGAATGCGATGGTAATGCACGAGCGTCTTGGACAAATCCTTGCCGCGCGCCAGCATCAAGCCGCGCGGGTTGCAGCCGGTGTATGGAATGTGCATCAGCTCGAGATAACTGGCGACGTTCTGGTCGTAGATGGCTTCGCCCTGAAACTGCTCGAGAAGCGTCAACACGACATCAGGCTTCCAACCGTCGATCTCGTCGCGGATAGGCTTGAGCTCGTCATGGACGCCGAGCGGGCGGACATCGTGCCCGGCACCGCGCAGCGTGGTCACGACGTCGTATTCTGTTTTCCATTCATTGATTTCCTGCTCGCTGTACCCTTTGGTTGATTTCGGAGGTATCAGGTCCGGGTGGACCAGCACCAGGACGCGAAGCTGTTTCATAACGCGATCCACCTTCGCCGCGACGGACCGAACAGGGCGTGCATCGTTTTGGCGGTCAACAATACCGTAAACTGCGCGACGAGTTTGCGCTCGGAGCCGACTGCGCGCAAATTGAGCTCACGGCATTGGCGTATCATGTCGTCGAGCACGGCATCGAGCGTGAGCTGATATTCACCCGTCCATTTTGCGACCAATTCTCTCACCCTTGCGCGGTTGCGTCTGATGAACGAGGAAGCCGCCTCCGATCGGCGATGTTTCGGATCGGCGGAGAACAGCCGCTGCAGATCGCGATCGTAGGTTTTCGGCGTGTCGAAAGCGTAAAGCGCTTGCCTCCTCTTGTAGTGTTCGGCGAGCGTCTCCGTGAGCTTGCTTAATGGATCGACCCGCTCCCGATGGGTGAGCAGCGGCCGTTGTGTGGCGATTTCCGCCATCAGCTCGTCGACATATTCGAGCTTCTTGAGCGCCGGCCATCCGGCATAACGCGTTCGCCAGTTCGAGCGCGGCCGCAGCCACACCGCAAATGTCTCGGCGAAATCCTCGTCGGGATGGCTTTGGGCGTACCAGAGCCGCAGATGCTGGACAAATTGGCGGCTGGCGGGATTTGGCCGATAATAGCGCGGATAGCGTCTCGAGGTCGGACCAAAGAGCTGCTGCCAACGGCGGCGGCGATAAAGCTGATAGGCGTGCTGGACGACATGACCGGCCTCATGCCGGAGAATAGCCATGCACTCAGACCACGTGCCGCCCTCGACATCGATGATCATTTTCTTCTCCAGCCGCATCAGCCGGGGATGTGCGAGATAGAACGGGATCGCGATGCCCGGCGTGCTGTCTGGGCTGAACCACTCGCTCGAAATCCAGGCATGGGGCCGAACGCGCAGCCCGCGCTCGTCGAGTTCGTCCTGGAGGGTGTGAAGGCAGTCTTCGAGCCAAGTGCCTTCGATCGTAACCTTGAGGTCCTTGAGGCGAACCTTCAGCAACTGCTCGTCGGGCAGCGAGGCCCACGGAAACTTCCGACGCGGCATGGTGCTCGAAACCTGGAACGAAGACCGCTGCAATGCTGTCACGACAGGCCGTCGGCGACAACCGCCAATCCGCTAGCGACCGCATCCTGCGCAGCGCCAAGCCGGCCGACCTGCCGGTCGAGGCGCCGACCAAGAACGAAACCGTCGTCAACCTCAAAACCGCGAAAGCGCTTGACCTGACGGTACCCCCGCCGCTGCCCACGCGCGCTGACGAGGAGATCGAATAGTCAGCAATTCGGCGCTGTCGCTCGAACTCGAGGCCGTCCGTCTCTCTAATGCCCAGTCACAACGCGTGCGAGTCTCTCCGGGTCCTCCGGTGGGGCGACACCCCGCCAGACCACGTGCAAATCCGGCCTGACAAGAAGATAATCGAAGCCATACACGCGCCGCACCGCTTCGCTATCGATATCGATATCGATATCGATATCGAGCACGGAAAATGGCGTACCGATCGCGCTGAAGGCTTTTCGCAAACCCGTGGCATCCGCTTTATTCCGACCGAGCCGCAACAGCGTGAACCCGTCGCCAATCCGATCGTGCACCGAAGTCTTGCCCGGCTCGAGCCAAACATGCGGCAAACGCGCCCCGGGCCAGCTTGTCGGCACATAGTCCTCGATATTCGGCGCGGGTCCGCCGAGCTCGTCGCAGATCACCGGGGACTCGGCATAGCGATAGCCAAGCTCGGCACCGACAACGCGGAATGATTTTGGCGCCTCCTCCCGCGCGATTGTCAGCAGATTGGCCAGCGCAGCCCTGCCGTCCGGCGTATCGTCCTCGATGTTCGAACGGTAGGCAGCGCGCCATTTCGTCCGGCCGGCTGTGCCACCGCCGGAGGCTTTGACGTTGATCGCGCCGATCGGACGCCGCTCGGCTTCATAGGACTGCAGCAGTTTAGGTCCACCCCAGCCGCGCAGCGTCGCGGCAAGTTTCCAGGAAATGTCGATGGCGTCGCCGACACCGGTATTCATGCCGAGGCCGCCGGTCGGAATGACAAGATGCGCAGCATCGCCGGCGATGAAGACGCGGCCTTGCTGATAATGCTCCGCCAGGAGCAGCCGCTGCACCCATTTGGCGCAATGCACCATCTCGTATTGCACCGGCGTGCCGACCATGGTGCCGAACAATGCCGCCATGTCCTCGTCACTTTCGACGATGGCATGGAGCGTAAAGTGCTGACGCGAATCTTGAACGATCATCAACGTCCAATGATCGTCGATGCGGTGATAGTGCCGGGCGCGCGGCGCGCGCACCTTGTCGTAGAGCTCCGGACAGTGGAACAGCGCCTGTCGCATTTCGCGCAAATGCGGCTCGCCTGCCATCCCGAAGCCGAGCTGCTTGCGGACCACGCTCGATCCGCCGTCGCAACCGACTAGGTACCGGGCGCGAATGGTGACGGTCTCGCCGTTTGTTTTTCTGACCTGCGCAGCGACGCCATCGGATTCCTCAGTGAACGATATGAGTTCATGACCGAATTTCACCGCCACGTTTGGAATTCGCTCGGCGACCGATTTGAGCAGCGGCTCAAGAGTGTACTGAGAAATGATTTGGTATGGCTCGAGCGGCATCGAGCCGTCCGTTGTGGCGTCCCGCTTGGCCCTGGCCTGTGCCACGGTGGGATGAGCCATCTTGAGCAGCGGCGGCCGCATGAGATCGAACACCAGATAGGTGTCCATCGGCCAGTCCGGCGGATATCCGGCGGCACGCACCGTATCGGCGAGACCGAGGCGACGGAAAATCTCCATCGTCCGCGGATTGCAGCGCTCCATTTTCGGGTAGCCAAGCGGCGCGTCGTTCTTTTCGATCAGGATGCAGCGGATGCCGCGCTTGCCGAGATCAATGCTGAGGGTGAGGCCGACCGGGCCGGCCCCAACGATCAGAACTTCGGTATCCATCACTTGCCTCGCAGTCGCGACACTTTTTGTTTGTTTTAGCGCGACCAGCCGGCTTAATCGATCGTCGCGCCCGAACGTTTGACGACCTCGCCCCAGCGGACGATTTCCGAGCGCATGAACGCCTGCAATTCCTCGATCGAACTGGTGTCCGCCGGAACAAGACCAATGCGGGTGATGGCGTTGCGCGTTTCCGGCAGCGCAATGATGGCTTCCAGTTCGGCGTGCAATTTGTCGACGATGGGTTTCGGTGTTGCCGCCGGCGCAACCACCATCTGCCACGCCGCGGCATTGAAGCCCGGAACGCCGAGATCCGCGATCGGCGCAAGCTCCGGCATGGCCGCCGCGCGCGTTTTCGTCGTCACCCCGAGCGCACGCATCTTGCCGTCCTTGATCAGCGGCACCGAGGACGTAAAGTCGGTGAACATGACTTGTATCCGGCCGCCCATCAGATCGACTTGAGCATCTACCACTGCCTTGTAGGGTACGTGCACCATGTGAATGCCGGTCATGGCGCTGAACAGCTCGGCGTTCAGGTGGAATGGCGAGCCCGGTCCCGTCGACCCGTAGGATAATTCGCCGGGATGCGCCTTCGCATAGGCGATGAGTTCGGGCACGGAATGCACCGGCAGATCGCTGTTAACCACCAGCACGAACGGGATCGTTGCGATCAACGCAAGCGGCACGAAATCTTTCGCCGGATCGTACGGAAGATGCTTGTATAATGTGGCGTTGATCGCGAGCGGCGTGCTCGTTCCCATCAGAATGGTGTAACCGTCGGGGGTGGCCTTCGCGACCGCATTCGATGCCGTCAGCGTGCCGGCGCCGGGCCGATCCTCCACCACAAAAGGTTTCCCCAATCGATCGCCAAGCTGAGGCGCAAGAATGCGCGCCAAGAGATCGGTGGCAGCGCCGGCGCCGGTCGGCACAACGAAGATCACGTTGCGCGTCGGATAATCCTGCGCCAGCGCACTTGCCGAAACCGCCAGAACGAGAAGCAAAGCCCACGCTAATCTCATACGTCCTCCCCCCGATCGCTTTCAGAGACTTGTTCCGATCGTTTGGGGCGGAGAATTTCAAGTGTGACGTCATTTGTCTACAGGGACGATACGGCTGCGCCACCTAGCACTACTTTGGCATATTTTTAGCGGCACGGGATTCCCAAATCAGTTTTTCATAATTCATGGGTGGTCGGCTTTTGGAGGGCCGACCATGGTAGGCACAACGTCGAATTGGGAAGACAAGCTTCGAGGCTGGCTCAAGCCGTTCTTCGATAGCCTGGGTCATAAGGCGCGGCGGCCAATGTGTCCGCTTTATGTGGCAGGGCTGATCGGGCCCGGCGATCGCAAGAGCGTTCAGCCAATGGCGGAGCGGCTTGCGCCCGGCGATTATGATCAGCTGCATCATTTTGTTGCGGCTGGCGTCTGGAAGGCGGCGCCATTGGAGACGGAGTTGCTCATTCAAGCGGATCGGCTCGTTGGTGGCAGCGATGCGGTGTTGGTGATCGACGATACGGCGGTGCCGAAGAAGGGCACGCACTCGGTCGGCGTCGCTGCGCAATATGCTTCAGCGCTAGGCAAGACTGCCAACTGTCAAACTCTGGTGTCACTGACGCTCGCCCGCGGCGAAGTGCCGGTGATGGTGGCCTTGCGGCTTTTTCTTCCAGACAGTTGGATCAACGATCGGCAGCGGCTGCAGCGAGCTGGTGTTCCGGCCGAATATCGAACAACACGGACCAAGCCAGAGATCGCACTGGCGGAGATTGATCGCTTGATATCGATCGGCGTGCACTTCCGCTGTGTGCTGGCGGATGCCGGTTACGGTCTCAGTGCGCCCTTCCGTCAAGGGCTGACAGCTCGCAAGCTTGCCTGGGCTGTTGGCATCCCTCGTCATCTCAAGGTGTACCCCGTTGGGGTGAAGCTCATTTGGCCAGCTACCAAAGTTCGAGGCCGGCCCCGTAAGCGGTACGTGCCAGATAGTCTATCGACAGCAGCTGAAGACATGCTGGCCAGTGCCAAGTGGAGAACTGTAGTTGGCGCAACGGGACGAAAGGCCGGCTGAAAGCCCGGTTTGCTGCTGTCCGTGTCCGCATCGCCGACGGACCTCCGCAGCGGATATGGGATAAGGGTCAGCAGCATCTTCCAGGGGACGAGGCTTGGCTGATCGGCGAGCACCGCGCGTCGGGAGAGAAGAAATACTATCTCGCCAACTTGGCCGCCGGAATGGACCTGCGCAGTGTCCCGATTCCGAAGTTCGCCTCATTGCGCGGCATCCTCGTTTGCGAACTTCAGGAATCAGAAGGACACTAGCAACTTATTGATCTAGTGTGGCTTTGGTTCAGAAGTCCGCATGACGGGTCGCGGCGAAAATGATGCGGACTTCTGAACCGCCACACTAGACCAACGCCCGCGAGGCCTGTGCTTTACCAATTGCACAGCGCCTGTTCGTTAAACGCAGTTCCCTTTGCTGCGTCTGGCCGGGTATTATTGCCCGCATCGCGAAAATCCGGGGCGCTGAAAACGTGCAGAAAAGTATTGAGCCGGTTCTCATCGTCGGCGCCGGACCGGTTGGTCTCGCCCTTGCCGGCGATCTCGGCTGGCGCGGCATCGACTGCGTGCTGATCGAGCAATCGGACGGTTCGATCTACCAGCCGCGCATGGATTTCGTTGGTGTCCGCACCATGGAATTCTGCCGGCGCTGGGGTTTGGTGCCGGCGGTCGAGAACTCGCCCTACCCGCGCGACTACGCGCAGGACAACATCTATCTCACAAGCCTGACCGGCTACGAACTGGGACGTGAGCGATTTCCCGGCATGGGTCAATCGCCGCCGCCGAAGGAGAGTCCGCAACGGCGCGAACGCTGTCCGCAAAACATGTTCGACCCCATTTTGCACGATTTCGCAGCGTCGCAACCGACCGTCGCGCTGCGCTACCGCACCCGGCTTCTCTCGTTCACGCAAGATGCCGAACGAGTGACGGCAGTCGTCGAGAACGCCGACACCGGCGTGCGCGAAGAGATTTTAGCGCGCTACATCGTCGGCTGCGACGGCGCGCGGAGCCTGGTGCGCGAAACGCTCGGCATCCGCATGCAGGGCAATCCGGTCCTGACCTACACCACGAACGTGATCTTTCGCTGCCCGCACCTCTTGTCACTGCACGACAAGGGCAAGGGCTACCGCCACATCTTCATCGGGCCAGAGGGCACCTGGTCGACCATCGTCGCGATCAACGGCCGCGACCAATGGCGATTTTCCATTATCGGCGGATCGGATCAGCGCGAATACACCACCGAAGAGATCAAGGCGGCCATCCGACGCGCCGTCGGCCGCGATTTCGAGTTCGAGATTTTGAGTGTGTTGCCGTGGGTGCGGCGCGAGCTTGTCGCCGAAACCTACCGCAACGGCCGCGGCTTCATCGCCGGCGATGCGGCGCACGTCATGTCGCCCACCGGCGGCTTCGGTATGAATACCGGCATCCAGGATGTCGTCGATCTATCCTGGAAACTCACCGCGATGCTCGAAGGCTGGGGCGGCGACGGCTTGCTCAATTCCTACAGCATCGAGCGCCAGCCCATCGGCACCCGCAATGTTACCGAGGCAAGCGGCAATCTGCGCCGCATGCTTTCGGTCGGGCGGCACGCCGATTTGCTTGATGACACGCCGCAAGGCGCGGCCACGCGCGAAAAAGTCGGCCGCGAATTTTCCGAGGCGATGCGCCGCGAATGGCACACGCTCGGAGTCCATCTCGGCTATCGCTACGAGCAGTCACCGATCTGCTGGCCGGATGGCTCGCCGGCGCCCGCCGACGATCCGCGCATCTACGTTCAGACGGCGCGGCCCGGACATCGCGCGCCGCATGCATGGCTCGCCGACGGGCGTTCCACGCTCGATCTGTTCGGCAAAGGCTTCACGCTCCTTGGCTTCGGCGCGGATGCACGCGAGGCGGCGCCCCTCGTCGATGCCGGGAAGCAGCGCAAAGTCCCGCTGACCTTCGTCGCCATCGCCGAGCCGTCCGTCGCCGCCCTTTACGAGCGCAAGTTCGTGCTGGTGCGGCCGGACGGTCATGTCGCCTGGCGGGACGACCGCATGCCGGACGATCCGCTTCGCCTGATCGATGTCGTGCGCGGCGCATCCGAGACCGCCGGCTCGCCGGCGCGGAAGGTCCCGGTGCACGCGGACAGCAATTCGGCTAGACTGTAATCGTCGCTCAAGAGGAATTCCCGATGCAAAGTCCCATCCCGAGACGAGCTCGCGCAATCCGGCACGCTGGAAGAACTTTACGGCAAGCTTTCCTTGGTCGGCATCGCGCCGGGCTGGGCAAAGCCTACTCCGTCGCTGTGGGCCTCGCCGAAGAAGCATTTCGCTCCGGCGCATTGGAAGTACGAACAGGCGCGCGGCGCGCTCGACGCCGCCGGCCGCTTGATCAACACCGAGCTCGCGGAGCGGCGCAATCTCATCCTGTTCAATCCAGCCGCCGAGAATGCCTATGGCACGGTCCGCACCATCGTCTCCGCCTACCAGATGATCATGCCGGGAGAATGGGCGCGCGCGCACCGCCACACACCGAACGCGCTACGGCTCATTCTCGACTCCGAGCCCGGCACCTACACCGAGGTCGACGGCGTCAAGATTTCGATGGAGCCGGGTGACGTGTTGCTGACGCCGAACTGGTCGAGCCACGGCCACGGCAACAATAGTCGCTCCTGCGCCTATTGGCTCGATTTCCTTGACGTACCCTTGGTGCAACTGCTCGAGCCGATGTTCTTCGAACCGGCCGAAGAGGACAAAACGCACGAGGCTTTCGAAGCCGCGCCACCGACGAAAGATTCGCCGTTCGTGTTTCCGCTAAGCGAAACGGTCAAGCGGCTCGATGCGACCACGCCCGATCCGGCAGGCCGGTTCGGCACGCAGATCGAACTCGGCCACCCGGCGCTCGACACGATCGGTCTGTTCATGATGCGGCTCGCGCCGCGCGTGCAGACCGCCGCTTACCGCACCACCGCGAACAACGTCTACGCGGTGGTCAAAGGCTCGGGCGCCACGATCATTGACGGCGAATGCTTCGAATGGAACCGCGGCGACGTCATCGCTGCCCCGGCGTGGCGGCCGCATTTCCATGAGGCTGCCGACGATGCGCTGCTACTCCGCGTCACCGACGAGCCTGTCATGCAGCGGCTCGGTTTTTATCGCATCGAAGACCCCACGCCGGCCAAGCACTAGGATTGACGCCATCAAGCCGCCGCACGTGCAACCGCGCGAAATGCTTGGATGAATCGAGAGAAGCGCATCGCGGTTGTCGGCGCCGGGCTCGGCGGCTTGACCGTTGCCGGCTTTTTGCAGCAGGCCGACTTTGCCGTGAAAGTTTATGAGCAGGCGCCGACATTTTCGCGCATCGGCGCGGGCATTATCCTCAGCGCGAATGCGACGAAAGTGCTGCGTCGTCTCGGTATCGAAAATGCGCTGATCGCAGCCGGCATCAAATCCTCCTGTTACATCAGCCGCGCCTGGGACACCGGCGAGACGCTGTATGAAATCTTCTTCGACGCCGAGAGCGAACGGCGTTATGGCGGTCCCTATCTCAACATCCACCGCGGCGATCTTCACGCCGTGCTGGAAGGCGGCGTCAGGCCCGGAACGATTGCGTTCGATCATCGTCTGATCGACCTGACGGAGACCAGCGGTTCGGTCCGTCTTGTCTTTGAAAACGGAGCCACCGAAGAGGCGGATATCGTCATCGGCGCTGACGGCATTCGTTCCAAAGTCCGCGAAGTCCTGCTCGGCCCCGAGCCGCCGCAGTTTGTCGGCGCGGTCGCGCACCGCGCGATCTTTCCGGCGGAGCGGCTGCGCGGATTCAAGATCCCGGATTGCACCAAGTGGTGGGGTCCGGATCGTCATTGCCTGCCCTATTTTCTCACCGGCCGGCGCGACGAGGTTTATGCGATCGGCGTCGTGCCGGCGTCGCGATGGGATAGCGATGAAGTCTCGGTGCCGTCGACCCGCGACGACTATTTGGATTCGTTTGCGGGCTTCCACCCTGACCTGCAGCGGGTGCTGGAGGCGGTGGAGAGCGTAAGCCTGTGGCCGATCTTCGATCGCGAACGCAACGACTGCTGGAGTGCCGGCCGCATCGTGCTGTTGGGCGATGCATGCCATCCGATGCGCCCGTTCATGGCGGCCGGCGGCGCCATGGCGGTCGAGGACGGCGCGATCCTGAGCCGCTGTATCGCAACATTCGACGAGCCGGCCGCGGCGTTTCGCAGTTATGAGGCGACGCGCATACCCCGCGTCAGCGAGGTCCAGCGCATCTCAATCGCCAACACCTGGATGGGCGGTCCGACCGACACGGACTGGTTCTATTGTTACGACGCCTGCACTGCGGCGCTCGCGCGGCCCGGTTGAGTGGCGGCTTGCTCAGGGGAACGGCAGGCGGCACTATCCGGCGCAGGCTCGATTGCCAGCAGCCGTGTAGTGAAAGTCCAAGTCGCACATGTTTGAGCCGAAGCCAGATCCGATGATCGCACGCGATCTCGTCGGCTATGGCGCAACGCCACCGCATCCGGCTTGGCCGGGCGACGCGCTGATCGCCGTGAATTTCAATCTCAATGTCGAGGGCGGCGGCGAAGCCTCTCTTGCCAACGGCGACGACGAGTTCGAAGGCATGCTCAACGACATCGGCGTCGCCACACAGCGTGGACGCGCGCGTGCCGCTCGTCGAATCCGTTTTCGAATTTGGCAGCCGTCGCGGCGCCTGGCGCGTGCTCGACGTGTTCGATGATTTTTCAATAAAGACAAGCATCCTCGGCGTTGCCCGAGCCTTGGAGCAGAACCCGGACCTGGCCAAGGCATTCGTCACGCGGGGCCACGAGATCGTCAGTCACGGCTATCGCTGGATCGATTATGGCGCGGTCGCCGAAGAGACCGAACGCGAACACATTAAGCACGCCGTCAATACCCTCAGGCAACTCACCGGCACACGGCCGATCGGATGGATGACCGGCCGGCCCGGCCCAAATACGCGGCGGCTTGTCGTTGAAGAAGGCGGTTTTCTATACGACCGCGATTTGCTTGCCGATGAGTTGCCGTATTGGCTGAAAATCCGGGATCAGCCGCACCTCGTCATTCCGTATTCGTATGAGACAAACGACAACCGCTTCAATGAGAACAGCGGCTTCTCCACCGGCGACGATTTTTTCGCGTACTTGCGCGACGCGTTCGACGTGCTTTACCGCGAAGGCCAGCGCGGTTCGCCGAAGCTCCTCTCCATCGGCCTGCACGACCGGCTGATCGGCCGGCCGGGCCGCTGCATGGGGCTGATCAAGCTCCTCGAATACATGCGCGGGTTCGACAGAGTCTGGTTTTGCACCGGCGCGGACATTGCCCATCATTGGCGCAATCATTTTCCGCCGCGCTGAACGCAAAAAATTCTGTGGACGGGGGCCGCGAAATTAGCCGGCCCGGCCCAGAAATGTGGGTAGCCGAGCCTGCCGCGCTGTGAGAATATCAGCCGCCGCACACCTGCGGTCAGCCCATTCACCAAAACTTAAACCCATCGCTATCACTCATGCACGCAGGCATCGGAGACACGGTACGCCGCAAGGAGGATTCACGCCTCCTCACTGGACGCGGCTGTTACAGCGATGATTTCAATCTTCCCGGGCAGGCCTACGGCGCCGCAGTACGCGCGCCGCATGGCCACGCGCTGATCCGCACGATCGATGTGACGGAAGCGCGCGCCATGCCGGGCGTGCTCGCGGTTCTCACCGGCGCGGATGCGCTCGCCGACGGCTTGAAGCCAATCCCGCATCACGCCAATCCGGGAACGCCGCCCGACATCGTCCTGAAGAACCGCGACGGCTCCCCGGTGCTGATGGCGCCCCATCACGTGCTGCCGACCGATCGCGTCCGCTTCGTCGGCACGGCTGTTGCCTTCGTCATTGCGGAAAGTGTTGCCCAGGCAAAGGACGCGGCCGAAAAAGTGGCCGTCAGCTATGAGCCACTGCCGTCAGAGATCACGGCCACAGCCGCTGCCGAGCAGGATGCGCCCCGTTTCTACGACAACGTGCCGAACATTCTGATCGACGCCGATTTTGGCGACGCAACGAAGACCGCCGAGGCATTCAGGAACGCAGCGCATGTCACGCGGCTCGACACCTGGATCAATCGCGTCACCGGCGTACCGATGGAGCCGCGCGCCTCGCTCGGCGTCTATGACCCGGCAACCGGACGCTACACGCTCTACGCCGGGTCCGGCGGCGTCGTGCGTCAGAAGCGCGAGCTCGCAGCTATCCTCGGCGTGCCCGTCGACATGGTGCGCGTCATCGCCAAAGAGATCGGCGGCAATTTCGGCACGCGCAACGGCTTTTATCCCGAATTCGCGCTTTGCGCCTGGGCCGCGCGGCGGATCGGACGGCCGGTCAAGTGGACCTGCGAGCGGCAAGAAGCATTTCTCAGCGACTATCAGGCCCGCGATCTCATGGTCACCGCCGAACTCGCGCTCGATGCCGATGGCCGCTTTCTCGCGATCCGCACCACCAACGTCAGCAATATCGGCGCCCACAGCGTCGCTTACGTGCCGCTGGTCAAGGGCGTCGGGCTGGTGACGGGCAGCTATCGGATACCCGCGTCGCAAATCCACGCCCGCGCCGTACTGAGCAACACTTCGCCGACCAATCCGTATCGCAGCGCCGGCCGGCCCGAGGTCATCTACGTCATCGAGCGACTGATCGATAAAGCGGCGCAAGAGCATGGCTTCGATCGCCTCGCGCTGCGGCGACGCAATCTTATTCCGCCTTCGGCTTTTCCCTTCACGAACGCGCAAGGCGTCACCTACGACAACGGAACCTATCGCGCGGTGATGGAACGCGCGCTCGAACTTGCCGACTGGAAGGGGTTCAAGCAACGCCGCGCCGAGGCGCGCAAACGCAAGCGCGTACGCGGCATCGGTCTTTGCAATTACGTCGAGACGACCGGCGGCTATCCGCGCGAGCGCGCCGATATCACCGTCCATCCGCAAGGCCGTGTCGATGTCGTTGTCGGTACGCTCTCAAGCGGACAGAGCCACGAAACCACGTTTGCGCAATGCGTCGCGGAATGGCTAGGCGTGCCGTTCGATGACGTGCACGTCTTTGAGGGCGATACCGACATCGTCGTGGAAGGCGGCGGCTCGCACTCCGCACGCTCCATGCGTCTCGCCGGCATTGTCATGGGCAAAGCCTCCGACGCGATCATCGAGAAAGGCAAAAAGATCGCGGCGCACGTTCTTGAAACCGCCGAGGAGGATATCGCGTTTGCCTCGGGCCGCTTCACCGTCAAAGGCACCGACCGCTCGGTCGGACTATTCGACGTCGCAAAAGCGGCGGCGGAAGGCAACTCTGTACCGGATGAGTTGAAAGGCCCGCTCGCCGCCACTGGCGACGAAACCATCAAGCAGCTCGGTTTTCCGTATGGCGCCCACGTCTGCGAGGTCGAGATCGATCCGCAGACCGGCGCGCTCGATCTCGTGCGTTTCACGGCGGTCGACGACGTCGGCCGCGCCATCAATCCGCTGGTGCTGCACGGCCAGACCCACGGCGGCGCGGCGCAGGGCATCGGCCAGGCGTTATGGGAACAGTGCGTCTACGACACCCAAGGACAATTCCTGACCGCGTCGTTCATGGATTACGCCATGCCGCGCGCCGACTATTTGCCGTCATTTACCAGCGAGATCAGCGAAACGCTGTCGCCGACCAACCCGCTCGGCGTGCGTGGCGGCGGCGAAGGCGGAACGACCGGGTCGATCGGCGCCGTCATGAACGCCGTGGTCGATGCGCTGAGCGAGTTTGGCGTCACCCACATCGAGATGCCGGCGACGCCGGAGCGCATCTGGCGCGCCATCCAATCAGCGAAAGCGTAAGGCGCCACAAAGGGAGACAACATGGCGGATATCCTGACCAAGCAAGCCGGGCCTATTCTGCACATCACATTGAATCAGCCGGAGCGCGGTAACGCCGTCTCCGACGAGATGGTCGCAGAACTCACCGGCATCATCGAGGGTGCGGAGAAGACGTCGAGCATCGTGGTGTTGCGCGGCGCCGGCAGCGATTTTTGCGTCGGGCGCGCCGTGATGGGCTCGACGCCGAAGAAGGACCCAGACGCGCTCGAACGCCGCACCTTCAGCGACGTTGTATTCAATTGCTACGGCGCGATGCGCAACGCCAAGATTCCGATCATTGCCGTGGTGCAAGGCCGCGCGCTCGGTTTCGGCTGCGCGATCGCGGCCGCTTGCGACATTACGCTCGCAAGCGACAAGGCCGTGTTTCAGGTTCCCGAAATGGCGCACAACATTCTGCCGACGATGGTGATGTCGTCGTTCGTCGACCGCGTGCCGCGCAAGGCGATGAGCTATCTGGTCTATTCGCAGGCCGAAATCACGCCCGAGCGAGCGCTGAGCTTCGGCATCGTCAGCGACGTCGTGCCCGCGGCGAAGCTCGAGGAAGCCGTAGAGACGCTCTGCGGCGCGATCCTGAAAGCGCCGCGTCCGGCGATTCTCGGCGTCAAGGAATACGTCAAGACCGCGCCCGACATGGCGGTGTTCGGCGCCGTCGAGTTCGCGCGCAATTTGCACGCCACGGTGAACTCCTCGGGCGAGATGCGCCGTAAGCATTAGGATCATCGTTCTTTCACCGCTGGGCTGGCCACAGCGGTGACGAAAGTATTCCTCCGCAAACGCATCGGCGACGAATGGGCGCCTGAGGGCACAAATCTGCCCACGCGTCGATTCTTGCCATGCGGCGATGTGCTGAAACGTCGGCGCACTGAGGGATGCCGGCGACAATGGCGCGGCTTTGCACCGCAGCGCGGTCAGGACGATTTTATTTGGTCGACGCGCGCCGCAGCCGCGGGCGGCGTGACAACGATCGTCGATATGCCGTATGGCGCCGGCCTTCTGGTCTGCACCGGTGACCGGCTCCGGCAAAAGGAAGATTGGCCCTGAGGCCCCAGGCTCTCCTGCCGCGCTATAATCGCCCCGCAAACGCGTCGGCGATGAATTGGTGCGTGATCGCATAGCTCTGCCGGCAGGTCGGTTCGTGCCACGCGGCGACGCCGGGGACGTCGGCGCCCTGATCGGTGTAGGCGTGGAGCGCGCCGCTGAACACCAGCATCTGCCACTTCGCGCCGGCCGCTTCCATTTCGTTCTCGAATGCGTCGCGATCGGCTTTCGGCACGACCGGATCGGGCGCGCCATGGGTGACGAGAAGGTTGGCCTTGATCGCGCCCTTCTGCGCCGCTTGTGCCGTCTTGAGATCGCCGTGAATCGAGACCGCTGCGGCGATGTCGGCGCCGGCGCGTGCCAGTTCCAAAACATTGCCGCCGCCGAAGCAGAAGCCGATCGCGGCCCGGCGGCCGTCGATGAGATTGCGGCGCGTACCCTCCGCCACCATCGTGTCGTACGCAGCCCGGATGCGTCGGCGCTGCTCGGTTGCGTCTTCGCGAAGCGGATTGGCCAGCGCCGCCGCCGCCGGGAAATCGGCCGGACGTGTGCCCTGCCCGTACATATCGGCGACGAAGACGACATAGCGGTCGCCCGCCACCAGTTTCGCACGCTCAATGGCCTTGTCGGTCACGCCCAGCCAATTCGGCGCCATCAGCAGCGCCGGTCGCTTGCCGGAGACTGTTTCATCGTAGACCAGTGCGCCCTCGGCGGTGAGCGGACCCATGGAATACTTGATCGTTTCGACTTTCATATGTTCCCCCCTGAACATCCGCAGCGGTGGATGGCTTTCGCCGCACCCGTCCTATCCTACCGGATGTTGTGTTCTACAGAAAACTTACAGTCTGCCGCGCGTTATCGCCGTGCCTCTCCATCTCACTGCCTCGTGCGTAATGGTTGAGCAACACTCGCGCGCAGGTGCGCCAGGAATCTGACCGTCATATCCGGCAGCGGCGGGCGATAGAGACAGCGCACCTCCAGGCTTTGCGCCGGAGCCGCGAGCCGGAGCGCTATCAGTGTGCCGGACGCGATGTCCTCAGCGACTGTACAGCGCGGGAGGCAGGCGATGACGTTGCCGTGCCGCACCACCCCTTTGACGGCGGTCGATTCCTGAAGCTCCATCGCAACCGCATAGTGGGCAAGGCCGATCCGCCGGAGCGCCGCATCCACCATGCGGAAATAGCGAGACGCGCGCAGACCCGTGACGAATGGATAGGCGGCCAGAGTATCGGTCGCCACCGAGTCCCTGCCAGCCAGTGGATGATCCGGCGAGACAACAAGCTCGATCTGTTCGCGCGCCAACACTTCCGACTGAAAGCCCGTAATGGCGCCGGACGACAAAACGAACCCGAGGTTGGCAATCTGCCGATCGAGCAAGTCGAGCACTTCTTCGACCGTGCCGATCCGCGTCACGATGCGCGTCTTGGGATATTTGCGTGCGAAAACGGCAAGGCGCCCTGCCAGAAAAGTCGGCGCCACGTCGCGATGCGCCGCGATCGTAATCTCGCTCGCATGCGTGGCCTTGAGATCGGCGAGCGCGTGCGTCGTCTCTTCCGCCTTGCGTAGCATATCGAGCGCGAAGGCGTAGAGCGCCTCGCCAGCCTTGGTGAGTTCCGGGCGCGCCCCGCGGCGGCGATGGAACAGCGGCTGGCCGATTTGGCTCTCGAGCGCCTTGACGTGGGCGCCGACCGACGGCTGAGCGATCCCAAGCCTTGTCGCGGCGGCATTGAATCCGCCGAGATCGACCACGTTTTTGAACACCGAAAGGCGCCGCGGGCTCGCCGAAAGCATGGTTTCCCCCTCAAACTTATAGTCTTCTGACTTTAACTATTAAGCCGCAAATCCCATTGCTTGCCTAGCGACCTCAGCCGCACTCTGGCGCGGTTCGCGATTTGCCGAAGGATTGCGCGTGATCGTCGTTGCCATCGACATCGGCGGGACTTTTACCGACCTCGTCGGCTTCGACGACGAGGCAGGCCGCTTTGTCGAGGCCAAGAGCCTCACGACGCCAGCGCATCTGGTGCAGGGCATCCTCGACTGCATCCGCAAAAGCGGGATCAAGGCCGCCGCGATCGATGAGCTGATCCACGGCTCCACCATCGCGATCAACACGCTGATCGAGCGCAAAGGCGCCAAGACCGGCTTGATCGTCACCCGCGGCACGCGCGACGTCTACATCATCGGCCGCGGCAACCGCCCGGAAGCCTACAATCTATTTTTTCATCGCCACAAGCCGCTGGTGCCGCGCCATCTCACCCGCGAGGTCGACGAACGGCTCTTGAGTTCGGCGAGACGTTTCGGCGGCTGAACAAGGCGAGCGTCGCGGATGCCTGCCGCACCCTCGCCGCCGAGGGCGTCGAAGCCGTCGCGGTGTGCCTCCTGCACGCCTATGCCAATCCCGAGCACGAGCGCGTGGTCGGCACCATGGTGAGCGAGGCGCTGCCGGACGCCTATCTGTCGCTGTCGCACGACATCCTGCGCGAATATCGCGAGTTCGAGCGCATGTCGACGACGGTGGTCAACGCCTATATCGGACCGAAGGTCGGCGGCTACGTCGCAAGCCTGAATGCGAGCCTCGGCGACGTCGGCTTTCGCGGCGACCTTTCGATCATGCGCTCGAACGGCGGCGTGATGACGCCGGAAGTCGCGACCGAGCGCCCGGTCGCGATGATGGAATCCGGGCCGGTCGGCGGCATCATCGCGTCGGCGCGTGTCGGCGAGAAGCTTGGCTTTGCCAACGTGATTTCGTTCGACATGGGCGGCACCACCGCCAAGGCGAGCCTGGTGCGCGACGGCGAGCCGACGCTGGCGCCCGGCTATTACGTCGGCGGCTATGCCAGCGGCCATCCGGTCATGCTGCCGATGATCGACGTGGTCGAGGTCGGCGCCGGCGGCGGCAGCATCGCCTGGACTGACGACGTCGGCGCGCTCAAGGTCGGGCCGCAAAGCGCGGGCGCCGATCCCGGCCCGATCTGCTATCGCGGCGGCGGCACCGAGCCGACCATCACCGACGCCAACGTGGTGCTCGGCCGGCTCGATCCGAACAATTTCCTCGGCGGCCAGATGGTGCTCGACGCCGACGGCGCGCGCGCCGGCATCGCGCAGAAGATCGCCAAGCCGCTGCGCATGGACACCGTCGCGGCCGCGCAGGCGATCGTCGAGATCGCGATCTCGAAGATGTCGCTTGCGGTGCGCGAGGTGTCGGTCGAGAAGGGCTACGATCCGCGCGACTTCGCGCTGGTCGCGTCCGGCGGCGCCGGACCGCTGCATGTCTGCGCGATCGCGCGCGAGCTGCATATCCCGAAAGTGATCGTGCCGCTGTTTCCCTCGCACTTCTCGGCGCTCGGCATGCTGCTCGCCGACGAGCGCCACGACTTCATCCGCACGTTCTATTCCGATCTCGCCAGCGTCGATTTCGCAGCGCTCGCCGCTGTGCACGACGAGATGGCCCGCGAGGCGGCAAAAAGCCTGCGCCATGCGGCAAGCGCCGAGCGGCAGATCGAGCTCGACCTGCGCTATGTGGGCCAGGAATTCACGCTTGTCGGTGCCGGTCACGCTCGAGGCGATCAAACGCGGCGACCGGAAAAAGATCCGCGCCGCCTTCGACGCGCTCTACGAGCATCGCTACGCGCACCATTCGCCCGATGAGCCGGTGGAGATGGTCAACATCCGGCTCGCCGCCATCGGCAAGCGGACGCAGCTTGCTTTTCCCAAGCTCGCCGCAGGCGGCTGCGGCAAAGCCCTCGCGACGCCGCGACGTCTATCTCGGCGATGCGCGCAAGGCCGTCTCGCTGCCCGATCTATCAGCGCAACGCTCTCGGCGCCGGCGCCCGCATCAGCGGGCCCGGCGCTGATCGAGGAACACGGCACCACGACGGTGCTGTTCAAGGACGACACGTGCGCGTTGCGCCCTCCGGCGAACTGATCATCGACGTGGGAGCCGGATGATGGCCAAGGCCGGCAAGCAGGCTTTGCGCAAAATGCAAAAGCCCAAGACACGAAAGTCTGTGCAAAAATCTGCGTCGCGCTACGCCCGGCGTTCGCCCCGCCGCAAAGCCCTCGACGCCGTCACGCTCGAAGTCATCCGCAACGCGCTGCCGGCGATCGCCAACGAGATGGCGGCCGACCTGCAGCGCACCTCCTACAACATGATGATCTACGAGGTGCGCGACTTCTGCACCGCGCTGGTCAACACCGAGGGCGAGCTGATCTCGCAGAATGTCGGCGGCGTGTCGCATTTCGTCGCCGATCTCGGCGTCATCATCACCGACGGCATGAAGCGCTACGGCAAGAACGGCTTCAAGCCGGGCGACGTGATCATCACCAACCACCAGGCGGTCGCCGGCCAGCACCTCAACAACATCGTCATCTACATGCCCTACTTCTACCGGGGCGAGCTGTTGCTGTTCGCCATGGTGCGGGCGCATTGGATCGACGTCGGCGGCATGAGCACCGGCTTCGGCGCCGGCCCGAGCGTCGCCGATCCGTGGATCGAAGGCCTGCAGCTCGACCAGCTCAAGATCTACGAAGCCGGCAAGCTCAACGAGACGCTCTACCGCGTGCTCAAGGACAACATCCGCTTTCCGAATCCTCGCTCGGCGACATGAAATCGCAGATGGCGGCCTGCCGGCTCGCGGTGCGGCGCATGGACGAGCTGTTCGACAAATACGGCAAGGACACGATCCTCGACGCCATCGCGCAGATCTTCGACGAGACCGAGACGCAAGTGCCGCAACGTCGTGGAAAAGCTCGCCGACGGCGTCTACGAGGCGGAGTCCTTCATCGACGACGACGGCGTCAAGCGCGACGAGCCGGTGCCGATCCACGTCAAGGTCACGATCGATCGCGGCAGCATGACGATCGATCTGTCCGGCTGCTCGGGCGAGCGCAAGGCGGCGATCAACTCGCGCACCTATGCGGGCGCGCGCGTCGCCTACAAGGCGCTGACCGGCCCGCTCGATCCGGTCAACGAGGGCTCGTTCCGCGCGCTCAAGGTGATCATCCCGGAAGGCAACATCATGATGGCGCGCTTTCCGGCGCCGATGTCGGGCTGGAGCGCGATCGTGCCGACCGTGGTCGACACCATCGTCAAGGCGCTCGCCGATGCCATGCCGGATCGGGTGCCGGCCGGCCATCACGGGCTGCTCGGCGGCGCCGTGGTGTTCTTCGGCGTGCATCCGAAGACGCAACCGCCGCTTCGTGGTGCAGAGCATCGAAGGCGGCGGCTGGGGCGGCCGGCCGATCCGAGGACGGCGAATCCGGCACGGTGTCGGTCTGCCAGGGCGACGTGCGCAACGGCTCGATCGAAGGCATCGAGCTCAAATGCCCGGTGCTGGTCGAGAGCCGGGGGCTGCGCACCGATTCCGGCGGCGCCGGCAAGCATCGCGGCGGCCTGGGCATCGACATGCGGGTGCGCAATCTGGTCGAGGGCCGCTGGAATTTCGAGCATACCCGGCGCGAGAAATGCCCGCCCTGGGGCTTGTGGGGCGGCAAGCCCGGCGAGCTACGGCGATTTTCTGCTGCGGCTGCCGGGCGAAAACGATTTCCGCTCGATGGCCGGCAGCCATTACCCGGTGCCGGTCGAATCCGAGGTGATCGTGCGCACCGGCGGCGGCGGCGGCTGGGGCGATCCGCTCGAGCGCGACGCCGCGCTGGTGCGCAGCGACGTGATCGAGGAATTGGTGTCGCGCCGCGTCGCCGAGCAGCACTACGGCGTCGTGCTTCAGGGACGATTTGACGCTTGACGAGGCCGAGACCGAGCGGCGGCGAAATGCGCTAAGATCGAAAAGGCCATAAGGCATAGACCCAAAGAACCGGCGCCAAGCCGGCCGATCAGGACACACACTGTGGGAGGGGAAGAATGCGAGGACGGCGCTCACAATGCGTCGCTTCGCTGGCGGCAAGCTGGCTGGCGCGCGTCCGCTGCATCGCGCGGCGGACCTCTGCGCGTCGGCAATGTCGGGCGCGAGGCGTTCTCCTTCGTGCCGGCCAATGTCGGCAAGGAGATCGGCATCTTTGCCAAGAAACGGCCTCGACATCGAGATCAGCGGCTTCGGCGGCGACGCCAAGCTGCAGCAGGCCATGGCCGCCGACGCCGTCGATATCGGGCTCGGCTCCGGCCCCGGGATGGCCTTCATCGTCAAGGGTTCGCCGGTCAAGGCCATCGCCGCGATGGCCGGGCCGCCGCTGCATCTTCGCGCTGGTGGTGCGCGGCGACGGTTCGGTGAAGACGATCGATGACCTCAAAGGCCGCAAGGTCGGCATTTCCACGGTCGGCTCGGCGACGAGCTGGCTGATGAGCGAAGTGTCGCGCCAGCACGGCTGGGGCTTCGACCGGATTCAGCCAGGTGCCGATCGGCGAGAACGCCGCTCGCCTCGCTGCGCTGAAGGCCGGCGCGATCGACGGCTGCGTGGTCGACGTCGGCTCGGCGCTCAACTTCGTCGAGCGCGGCGACGGTCGCATCCTGATGCGCTTCGGCGACGTGGTGAAGTATTTCATCATGCACGTCATCTTCGCGACCGACAAGGCGATCGCCGAAAAACCCGCCGATCTCTCCGCCTTCGTCAAAGGCTGGTTCGAGACGATCGCCTTCATGCGGCAAAACAAGGCGAAAACGGTCGCGATCGCGCAGACCGTCATGGGCACCGACGAAAAAACCACGAGCGGCATCTATGACGAATTGATGCCGATGTTCACCGATAACGGCCACTTCGACCCCAAGGCGCTCGCAGTGCTGCAGCGGTCCTTCGTCGAGATGAAAATACTTCCTTCCGAACCCGATATGAGCAAGCTTTACACTGAGGCGTTTCTGCCCAAAAACTGAACCCAACGCGTTTTGGGGGGATTTGACGGTGAACCGCACGATATCGCTCGTTGCCGCGACGCTCGTAGGTGTCGTCGCCGCGGCATCCGCACACGCTGCCGAAACGTTGCGCGTCGGCAAAGCCGTGGCCGAGGCATTTTCGTTCGTGCCGCTCGACATCGGCATCCGCAAGGGCTTCTTCAAGCAGAACGGCCTCGACATCCAGGAGATATCGTTTGCCGGCGACGCCAAGATGCAGCAGGCGATGGCGGCCGACAGCCTCGACATCGCGCTCGGCTCGGGTCCGGCCATGGCCTTCATCGCCAAGGGCGCGCCGGTCAAGGCGGTTGCCGCCATGGCGGGACCGCCGCTGCTTTTGACCCTCGTCGTGCTGCCTGACGGCCCGCAAAACGATCGCCGACCTCAAGGGCAAGAAAGTCAGCGTCTCCACAGTCGGCTCGCTGACCTATTGGCTGGTGAGCGAGACCTCGCGCCAGCAAGGCTGGGGCCCCAGCGGCATCGACATTGCCCCGATGGGCGCCACAGCGCCACAGATCGCCGCGCTCCAGCGGCGGGATATCGACGGCATGGTCACCGATATCTCGACCGCGCTCGAACTCGAGAAGGCCGGCAAGGCCCGTATCCTCATGCGCTTTGGGCAGATCGTGAAGGACTTTCATATCCACGTGATCTTCGCGACCAACAAGCTGATCGCGAGCAACCCCGACGCAATCCGCGGCTTCCTCAAGGGCTGGTTCCAGACGATCGCGTTCATGCGCGCCAACAAGGCCGAAACCGTCGATATCGCCAAGGAGGTGATGAACAAGGATGCCGACATCACCACCAGGACCTATGACGAGCTGATGCCGATGTTCTCCGATGACGGCAAATTCAATCCAAAGGCGCTCGATACGCTTGCCCAATCGTACGTCGAGCTGAAGGTGCTGCCGCAGGCTCCGGACCCGAAGAAGCTCTACACCGAAGCTTTCCTGCCGGCGAAATAACGCGAGATGGAGTTGATGGTGTCACATCGTTCGACGATGCGGGTAACTGCCGCGATGGCTGCCGCGGTGATCGCTACTTTGTGGCTCGGCACCGCGGCGCGCGCGCAAACGACGATCCGCCTCGGCAAAGCCCAGGCCAACCAGTTCGCCTTCGTGCCGGCCGACGTCGGCGTCGATACCGGAATGTTCAAGAACAACGGCATTGCGCTTGAGATCAGCGCGTTCGGCGGCGACGCTAAGATGATCCAGGCTTTGACCGCCGGCAGCATCGACATCGCGCTCGGCGGCGGCCCCGCCATCGCGAATATCATCAAGGGTGCGCCGATGAAGGCGGTAGCGGCGCTCGCCGATGCGCCGAACACGATCATGCTGGTCGTGCTCAAGGACGGGCCGGTCAAGACCGTGGACGATCTCAAGGGAAGGCAAGTCAGCGTTTCAAGCTTAGGGTCGCTGACCTACTGGTTGATGCAGGAACTGTCCCGCTCGCAAGGCTGGGGCAAAGACGGCATCAAGATCACGCCGCTCGGCTCGTCCGAGGCGCAGATCGCAGCGCTCAAAACCCATCAGATCGACGGCGTTACCACTGACAGTGTCACGGTCTACAAACTCGTCGAGAGCGGCGCCGGGCGCATCCTCGTCAAGTTCGGCGAACGCATCAAGGATTTCCACGTCCACATCATCTACGCGAGCAACG
The DNA here is from genome assembly GCA_963759705.1 of uncultured Alphaproteobacteria bacterium. Classification (GTDB taxonomy): domain Bacteria; phylum Pseudomonadota; class Alphaproteobacteria; order Rhizobiales; family Xanthobacteraceae; genus BOG-931. The sequence continues at coordinate 553,136 of CAVXAK010000011.1, read as the reverse complement.
AGCTCATTCAGAACAAACCGGAGGCGCTCAGAGCGTTCCTTGCCGCCTGGTTCGAGACGATCGGCTTCATGCGCGACAACAAACAAGCCACGATCGATATCGCTGTGAAGCACACGGGCGTCTCTCCGGCCGTCGCCGCCGAAGGTTACGACGACACCATGCCGATCCTGAGCAAGACCGGCCGTTTCAACCCCAAGGCCTTGGATGTGCTGGCGACGTCGTTCGTCGACACCGGCACGCTGCCGGAAAAGCCTGACCTGTCCAAGCTCCTCACGGAAGCGTATCTGCCGAAATGACGGCGGGAGATGTCGCAGTCCGCATCAAGAACGTCTCCCACCAATTCGGTGAGGCGGGCGATACGCAATACGTGCGCGCGCTGCTCGACACCTCGCTCGACATCGTCCGCGGCGAACTCTTATGTCTGATCGGCCCGAGCGGCTGCGGCAAGAGCACCTTGCTCAACGTCATGGGCGGCTTGCTCGCCCCCACCGGCGGCAGCGTGGAAGTCGCCGGCAAGCCGGTCCGCGGGCCGATGCCGCATGAGATCGCCTTCGTGTTTCAGGAGAATGCGCTGTTTCCCTGGAACACGATCCTGGAAAACGTGCAGCTCGGCATGCTGTTCCAGGGCGTGCCGAAAGCGGAACATGGGCCGCGCGCCAAGCGCGCGCTCGAGGCGGTTGGCCTCGCCGATTTCACTCACCACTATCCCAGTCAGCTCTCCGGCGGCATGCGGCAGCGCGCAGCCTTGGCGCGGGCGCTGAGCCTTGAAACCGGCATTCTCCTGATGGACGAACCGTTCGGCGCGCTTGATGAGCAGACGCGCATGATCCTCGGCGAAGACCTGTCGGTGCTGCTCGCGCGCACCGAGAAGACCATCGTGTTCGTCACGCACAGTCTCGGCGAGGCGGTGTTTCTGGCCGATCGCGTCGCCGTGTTCTCGGCGCGGCCGGGCACCATCAAGAAAGTCATCCGGGTCGACGAGCCGCACCCGCGCAAGCCGGACTTCGTGACGTCGGAAAAATTCACAGAGCTGCGCAACGAGCTCTATGCTCTGCTGCACGACGAAATCCGCAAGACCGTCGCCGAAACGGCACGCGTTCGCGAGGCGGCGAGCAACGGCAAGGCCTCGTAATGGCGCGCCGCGGGGAGCAGACCCAGCGGATCGCCAGCCGCCTCGTCCAGGTGGGCTTTCTCCTCGCCGTATTCGTTCTTTGGTACCTCGCGACCAACCGCTGGGGCGTCAACGGCCTGCTTTTGCCAAACCCGATCCTGGTGTGGCATCAGCTCATCGACGTTCTGCGCACCGGCGAATACCTCCCCGATCTGCGCGTTACGCTGACCGAACTAGCCATCGCGTTCGCGCTCGCGATGACCAGCGGCACGCTGGTCGGCTATTTCGTCAGCCGAACGCGCTATGCCATTCGCGTGTTCGATCCGCTGTTCGCCGGCATTTATTCGATTCCGATCATTCTGTTTCTGCCGCTCTATGTGCTGTTCTTCGGGCTCGGGCCGGCGTCCAAGATCGCACTCGGCACCACCATCAGCTTTTTCCCGATCGTGCTCTCGACCATCGCCGGCTTCGGCAACGTCGATCGCATGCTGGTGACCGCGGCGCGCTCGATGGGCGCGTCGAACTATCAGCTGTTCCGCTACGTGCTGCTGCCGGCCGCCCTCCCGGTCATTCTTACCGGACTGCGCATGGGATTCACGATAGCGCTTCTGTCGATCATCGGCAGCGAAACCATCGCCTCGCTCGCCGGCCTCGGCCACCACATCGTCGAACTTGCCGAGGGCATGGATATGCCGCGCATGTTCGCCTACATCGCCTTCGTCGTCGTGATCGCGGCGCTCCTCAACGGCGCGGTGTCGCTGCTCGAAGCCCGCGGGAGGCGCGAGCGATGACATCGCCTGTCCGCCTCTTATTCCTTCGGCATCCTGGCGTCGTCCGCCTCGGTGTCGTGATCCTCATTCTGATCGCTTGGGAGATCGTGGCGCGCTGGTTCATCGACCCGCTGTTCATCGCCCGCCGTCGCGCGTGTTTACCTCGCTCGGGACGGTGCTCGAGACCAACGGCGTGCCGGCGGCGCTACGCTTGACGTTCTTCGAACTTGCGGTCGCGTTCGCGATCGCGGTCGTGATCGGCCTTGTCGCCGGGCTTGCCATCGGCCTGCAGCCGTTCGCGCGGCGCAGCATGATGCCGATCATTCTTCTGCTCTACGGCCTGCCGCAGATCACCATCCTGCCGCTGTTCATCCTGTATTTCGGCATCGGCGCCGCTTCGAAGATCGCGTTCGGCGTCACCCACGGCATTTTTCCGATCATCTCACCATCGTCGCCGGCGTGCAGAACCTCAAGCCGATCCTGCTGACCAGCGCACGTTCGATGGGCGCAAGCCGCTGGCATATCTTCCGCTATGTGATCTTCCCGCACATGATCCCGAGCTTCTTTGCCGGCATGCGGCTCGGCATGAGCGGCGTACTGCTTGGCGTGCTGCTCGCGGAGCTTTACGTATCGACCGCCGGTATCGGCCACTTCACCACGATGTTCACCGAGAGCTTCGATCCGACGAAGCTATTCGGGCTGATCGCCATGCTCGCCGCGATGGCCATCGTGCTCAACGAAATCGTACGCCGCGCTGAGATCAGGTTCAGCCGCTGGCGATAGGAGCATCAACAAATGGCGAAACTGAAACTGACCGTCGCCTGCGGCGATTACGAGATCGTGCGCGCGCTCAGCGACGGCACCGTGCAGGCTGACGGCATCGAGCTTGTCATGCTCACCGGCATGGGCTCGCGCGAGCGCCACTGGCGCATGGCGCGCAAGACCGAGTTCGACGTCTGCGAGATCAATATCGGCGGCCTTCTACATGGGCCGCGATCGCGGCGAGGCGCTGACCGCGATCCCGGTGTTTCTGCATCGGCGTTTCCGCCACGGCTTCGTCTTCGTCAACGCCAATTCCGGCATCCGCGCCCCGAAGGACCTGATCGGCAAGAAGATCGGCGGCACCAACTTTCAGCCGGCCTCCAACATCTGGATGCGCGGCATCCTGGAAGAATATTACGGCGTGCCGCACAGACAATGCATCTGGGTCGTGGAGCGCGAGCGAGGACGTCGAATTCACGCCGCCCAAGGATCTGCGCATCGAGATGATCGCCCGAGACAAGCGGCTCGACGTCATGCTGGCGGAAGGCGAAATCCCCGCCATGCTGTCGCCCGATATTCCCAAGCTGTTCTTCGACGGCGACAAGCGCATCGTGCGGCTGTTTCCGAACTACAAGGACGTCGAGATCGAATTTTTCCGCAAAACCGGAATTTTTCCGATCATGCACGTCACCGTCGTCAAGCAGGAGATCATCGACAAATATCCGTGGGTGGCGACCAATCTGGTCAAGGCATTCGAGGAAGCCAAGACGCTTGCCTATCGGTACATTGCCAATCCGCGCATCATGCCGCTCGCCTGGATGCGGACGGCGTGGGAAGAGCAGCAGGAAGTTCTGGGCGACGACCCGTGGGCCTACGGTCTCGGCGACATGAATCGCAAAAATCTCGAGACGATCCAGCGCTATTGCCATCAGCAAGGCCTGATCAGCCGCGCAGTGCCGCTCGATCAGCTTTTTGCCGACACCGACCTCGGCGATGCGGGCGGCGGGGCGGAGAATATTTAGAACAAGGCTCTGGCCCGCCATCCTGGTGTGACCGCGCAGCCTTTGCGCGGCGCAAAGAGCTATCCATGTGGAGTGGGGAGACGTGTTCATGGCAGACGTGAAAGACGATCCGGCCTTCCTTTATTTTCCGACGAATTATCGCTGGTCGATGGGTTTGCTGATCTGCCTGTCCGGCGCGCCATGGACCGGAGTCGAGATCGACGAGGTCAACCGCGTCGGCCGCGCGCTCGCCGACAAGGTCGGCGACGACACCGCGTGGTTCGACGAATGGACCCGCATGGGCGACAAAATCGAGGCCCGCGGCCGCGACGCCGAACGTGCCGGTCACAAGCTCTCGGCCGCCTCGTGCTTCATGCGCGCGGCGCGCTACTACCAGACGGGCGAGCGATTCATTCATCCGCGCTCGAAGCGCAGCATGGACGTCTACGCAAAATCGGTGAGCATCTTCAAGGAAGCCGCTGCGTTCATCCGGCATCCGCGCATCGAGCCGGTCGAAGTGCCCTACGAGAACACAAGCCTGCCCGCGCTGCTCGTACATCCGGACCCGGAAGTAACGCGCAAGCGGCCGGCGCCGGCGATGGTGTTCTTCGACGGCTTCGACGTCACCAAAGAATTGCAATACGGCTATGGCATCCCCGATCTCGCCGCGCGCGGCGTCGGCTGCCTCATCGTCGATGGTCCGGGCAACGGCGAAAGCGTGCGCTTCCGCAACCTGCCGCTGATCGCCGAGACCGAGCGCTACGCCACGCCCGTCTATGACTATCTCGCCGGCCGCAGCGAATTCGACGAAAAGCGCATCGGCGTGATGGCGCTCAGCCTCGGCGGCTACTATGCGCCCCGCGCGGCTTCGCTCGAGCCGCGTTTCGCCTGCTGCGTCGCTTGGGGCGCGCAATGGGACTATCATGAAATCTGGGCACGGCGGCTTGAAGCGCTCGATTCGGGTGAAGTGCTGTCGCTTTCAGTGCCGCCCGAGCATCTGCAATGGGTTCTCGGCGTGCCGGATCGCGCTTCGGCGCTCAAGAAGCTCGAAGGCTTTCGGCTCGACGGCATCGTGCAGCGGATGACCTGTCCATTCCTGCTGCTGCACGGCGAAGGCGACCAGCAAATTCCGCTCGCGCTCGCCGAAAAGCTTTTTGATGCCGTCGGCTCGAGGCAGAAAGCACTCAAAGTCTTCACGCGCGAGGAAGGCGGCTTCCACCACTGCCAGGTCGACAACGTCACCAACGGCGTCCATTACATGTGGGATTGGATTGCCGACGTGCTCAACGCCGGAGGAGGATGAAGACGGATGGCGGCCACATTCACCTATTTGACCGAAGAGGATGTCCGCAAGCTCGTCACCGTCAAGGACGCCATCGCGACGCTTGAAACCTTGTTCGCGACCTGGTCGGATCCTGCGAGCATCAATCTGCCGCGCCAGCGCGCCCGCGCCGGCAAAGGCATGTTCAACTTGATGGGAGCGGCGTGGGGGCCGAAACAGCTGTTCGGGCTCAAATCCTATTTCGGCGGCGGCAATGGCGCGCGTTATCATGTGCTGCTTTATTCCGCGGCCGACGGCTACCTCAAGGCGATGATCGAAGCCGACAATCTCGGCCAGATGCGCACCGGCGCAGCGAGCGGGCTTGCGACGAAACTGCTCGCAAACCCGGAAGCGCGCATACTCGGCGTTATCGGCTCAGGCCGGCAGGCTTTCACGCAGGTCGCGGCGGTTTGCGCCGTACGTCCGATTGCCGAAATTCGCGTATTCAGCCGCACGGCGGACCATCGCGACGCGTTCGCGCGCGACCTCGAGCGCGAGACTTGGCATCACCGCGAAGGCCGCGCCATCCGCCGAGGCCGCCACGGGCGAAGCCGATGTCGTCATCACGATCACCAAATCGGCGGAGCCGGTGCTCCGCGCCAACTGGCTCAAGCCCGGTGTCCACATCAACGCCGCGGGCGCGAACTCGGCCACACGGCGCGAAATCGACGGCGAGACCGTGTTGCGCGCCACCATTCGTGCGACCGATCAAGTGGCGCAGGCAAAGGAGGAAGCCGCCGAGTACCGCGACCTCATCGGCGCCGGCCGCCTGCAATGGTCGGACATCACGGAGATCGGCGATATCGTGACGGGAAAAATCGCCGGACGCCGCGGCCCGGCCGATATCACGCTCTACAAGTCGCTGGGTATCGCGCTCGAAGACGTCGCGTTTGCCGATCTCATTCTCAGGCGCGCGAACGAACAGGGCTTGGGCAAGCCGCTGCCGTGAGCGCGCCCGGCCTCAAGCCGCGAGCAGTTTTTGCACTTCGTTGACGAGTTCGCGCAGGTGGATCGGCTTGGAGAGCACCTTGGCGTTCTTTGGCGCGGCCGAATTGGAATTGAGCGCGACGGCGGCGAAGCCGGTGATGAACATGATCTTGATGTCCGGATCGAGCTCGGCAGCGCGCCGGGCAAGCTCGATGCCGTCCATCTCGGGCATAACGATATCGGTCAGGAGCAGCTCGAACGGCTCTTCGCGCAGCCGCTGGTAGGCCGATAAGCCGTTGTCGTACGAAATCACGTCGAAGCCGGCATTCTGCAGCGCCTTGACCAGAAACCGGCGCATGTCGACGTCGTCTTCCGCAAGTAGGATTTTGGACATATCGACCCTGATCCGGCACTTCGCCGGTCCCCTAGATTCCATAAGCCGGATCGCCGGTAAACATCGGGTGAAGGCTGCCCTCGGCGGCACGCGTAAATGTCGCTTTAGCAGTTTCCCTTTTGGCCTACTCTCGCGCCTATAGACAATAGACATCGGCACACGCTAGGGATCGGTGCCGGGTAGCGTGACTTGGAAAGCCCCCGCCAGGCTCATGTTGGAAATTCAGGACGAATTCGATCCTCCCTTCGAGGCTGTCGAGCCGGCTGAATGCCGCGGCCCGGTGCTGTTCAATTCGCCTCATAGCGGGCGTGTCTACCCGCGCGGCTTCCTGATGACCTCACGGCTCGATCTGCCCACACTGCGGCGGTCCGAGGATAGCTTCGTCGATGACCTGATCGCCGGTGTGGTGGCGCGTGGTCATCCGATCATGCGGGCGCATTTCCCGCGCTGCTATGTGGACGTCAACCGCGAACCCTACGAACTCGACCCGCGGATGTTCGACGGCCGCCTGCCCTCGTTCGCCAATACCCGCTCGATGCGGGTCGCCGGCGGCCTCGGCACGGTCGCCCGGGTGGTCGGCGATTTGCAGGAAATCTATGACCAGCGCATCGCGGTGTCCGAGGCGCTGCGCCGGATCGACGTGCTCTATAAGCCGTACCATCGGGCGCTGCGGCGCCTGTTCATGCGGCTGCACCGCGATTTTGGCGCCGCGACGCTGGTCGATTGCCATTCCATGCCCTCGACCACCGGCACCAGGGACGAGCGGCCGCGCGCCGATCTGGTGATCGGCGACCGCTACGGCACGAGTTGCGTCCCCGTCGTGACCGAGACCATCGAGCAGACCATGCGCGGCTTCGGCTACGCGGTCAGCCGCAACAAACCCTATGCGGGCGGATTTATCACCGAACACTATGGCAATCCGACCACCGGACTGCATGCGATCCAGATCGAGATCAACCGCGCCCTCTACATGGACGAGCGGCGCTACGAACGCTCGGAGTCCTTTGCGCGTCTTGCGGCCGAATTCGAAATTCTGTCCGATCGCCTGACCGAAATCCCGCTGGAAGAACTGCGGCCCTATCGCGCCGCAGCCGAATAGCCCGCCGCTGCGGGGACAGGCGATCGGCTGACGGATGGACTAAAAAAAGAAAGACCCAAAAGAAAAAGGGCCGCTCGCATTGCTGGAGCGGCCCAAGTCTAGGGAGGAAACGCCCAAGGAGGGCGACGGTAGCGCGAGAGAGCCTCTCGCTACCGCACTGCAACAACATACACTGCGTCGCACAAAGCGCAAGCCCTATTGACCTATTTTTCAGAAGTTTCCACGAAAACCTCCTGCAAATTGTGCAGAACAGCTCTGCCGAAATCAGAATAAAATTATCAGCGGAAAAACTCGTTACTCTTCAGTAAGATAACAAAAGACCCCTCGTGCCCAAAAAAGCGCCCGTCGGTCTCGAAGCATCCCCAACGAATGCAGATGCCAGTTCGATCACTGTAATTCGTGTCGATGAGTTGCAGATCGGCAACACCGCGATTGCCGTTTTCTCGGCTGTCCGATAGTCGATGGCGGCCTGAGCAAATCCTTCGTCCACATTGGCCGCAGCAACTTCAAGTCACCCCAACTGGCGCTTTTCATGACGGCTATCGATTTCGCAGCCTTCGTCGATGAACTCGCCAGCGTTTCGGGCGAAACGATCAGGCCGTTCTTTCGCAGCACGCTTGGTGTCGAGAACAAAAGCCGGTCCGGCGGCTTTGATCCGGTCACGGCCGCCGACCGTGCTGCGGAAGCGAGCATGCGCGCGCTGATCAAGCGGACGTTTCCCGAACACGGCATCATTGGCGAGGAATTTGGTCCCGAACGCCCGGACGCCGAATATGTCTGGATCCTCGATCCGATCGACGGCACCAAGTCTTTCATCTGCGGCATGCCGGCGTGGGGCACACTGATTGCGCTGACCCGGCGCGGTGAGCCGATCTACGGCATGATGCACCAGCCGTTCACACGCGAGCATTTTTCCGGAGACGGCCGGGGCGCGAGCTATCGCGGACCCGCCGGAGACCGAGCTCTGCGCGTTCGCCCCTGTGCGGACCTCAAGGACGCGATCATGCTCACGACCAGTCCGCTCTTGATGAACGAGGCGGATCGGCGATGCTTCAACCGTATCGAACAGGCAGTGCAACTATCGCGATACGGCGGCGATTGTTATGCCTATTGCGTGCTTGCCGCCGGTCACGTCGATCTCATTATCGAAACCGAGCTCAAGCCGCATGACGTGCTCGCGCTGATCCCGATCATCGAGGGCGCGGGAGGCATCATGACCACCTGGGAAAACGGCCGACCGCATGACGGCGGCCGCATCGTCGCTGCAGGAGACAGTCGCGTGCACGACCAGGCGATGGCGATGTTACGCGGCTGACGCCAGTCTGATTTGCCGCTCCGGGGCGACCAAGCGAACAAGCACGCATTCAGTACATTGGCGTTCCCGGGACGAAAGCGTCGAATGCCGCCCAAAACTGCCTGCGATAGCGGTCCTGCTCCATCATCAACTCGTGCAGTGCTCCGACCACGACCAGGTGGGAGCCGGCGCGCAGGAGCGTCGCGAAGTCCTCGATGGCCGCGTTCGATACCAGGACATCGTTGCCGGCGGCGATAATGAGCATCGGCTGGCGGATGTGCGCCGGATAACTCCGCTCGCGGAGCGACCGCATCGCGCGAAAGGCCGCGTCACACCACGTGACCGTCGGAGGGCCGAGACTGAGCGCCGGCTCCGCCTCGAGAATGGCGGCGTTCCGCGCATAACGCACCGGGTCCGACGTCAGGATGTTGCCGACGAACGGACGCTCCTCCATGGCGGCGACCTCGCCCCCAGGGACGTACATGCTACCAAAGCCAGCGATCCGCATCGCCCGCACCATGATGCTCGCGGCCGGCGACGAACCTCTCCCGGCAAGCGCGATCAATGGCGCGGTCAGCACCATGCGGTCGAACCAGCGGCGACCGCGATAGGCCGCGCGAATCAAGACGGACGCGCCGGTGGAATGGCCAAGCGCGAATAGCGGCGGCGGGCAATCCGGCAGCACGATTTCCCGCATGAAGGTCTCAAGGTCGGTGTCGTATTCGGAGAAGTCTCCAACATAGCCCTTGTGGGAATCGCGGAGAGCGCGCTCCGACAGCCCCTGCCCGCGCCAATCGAGCGTCGCGACCGCGAACCCGCGCGCCCGCAGGTCACGAACGGTCTCGAAATACTTTTCAATCCATTCGCCGCGCCCCTGAAGAATACAGACGGTCCCCTTGCGGCCAGCGGGCGGTTGCCATCGCGCATAGCGCAACGTGACGCCGTCCGGCGTCTTGAGTTCGCCCGTGACGACATTGTCCGGAACGGGATTTGCTGGGATCGAGACGAGTTTCATGAGAACGATTGAGCGCTAGTGTCCCGATTCCGAAGTTCGCATCATTGTGCGGCAGCCCCGTTTGCGAACTTCGGAATCGAAGGACACTAGCAACTTATTGATCTAGAAACAGGAATTCACCAGTGTCCTTCTGAAAAGTTCACGTGGGAGCACCCCGCAAAGACTTGGCAACTTCGGAATCGGGATACTCCTGCGGTCTTCCGCTTATAACAGTCTACGAACCCCGCTCAACGGGTGAACGATAAGTTGGTGGCGTCCACATCGCGGTGACACCGGCCCGCTTCCTGTTTCGCCGGCGTGCCGAATTCAGGTGTATTTGAAACCACTTGCCGCCCCTTGCGGCGGCGAACGCCCACTCCCATATCTGGTCTGCGCAGGCAAAATCTAGCTGCGCATTTCACAGGTCTGGCCCGTACGGGCAGGCCATCCGCATGTCGCTTCAGAAGGAGGATATGCCATGCGAACTTTCGATCTTGCACCCCTTTATCGCTCCACCGTGGGCTTCGACCGTCTGTTCTCGCTGCTCGATCAGGGCGCCGAGGGCGGCGCTCCGGGTTATCCGCCCTACAATATCGAGCGGACCGGCGAGAATGAGTACCGCGTCACCGTAGCGGTCGCGGGCTTCAAGGAGCCCGAACTCTCCATCGTAGCCAAAGAGAACACGCTGACCATCCGCGGCGAGAAGAACGCCAAGGACGAGGAGAAGCGCGCCAACGTGCTCTACCAGGGCATCGCCGCTCGCACCTTTGAGCGTGTGTTCCAGCTTGCCGACTTTGTCCAGGTGAAGGGCGCGACCCTCGAAAATGGTCTCCTGCACGTCGATCTGGCGCGCGAGATTCCCGAGGCGAAAAAGCCGCGCTCGATCCCGATCGGCAACGGCAAGGTAGTCGAAAATCAGCAGCAAGCTGCGTAAGCCAAATTAGCAGCAGGCTGCGTCAGCCAGCACGTGACTCAGGCGAGTTCGAGTTGGAAGAGAGCGCCCCGGATCTCCGGGGCGCTTTTTGTTTGACGCGCTCAGCAATCAAAAACGAGGGTTCAATCGTTGATAGGGGGGTTCGGGCGCCTTGCCAGGTGCGGTAGGCGCGACGGCCGGACTCATGCTCGACGCATCGGATTTTACGGTAGGCGTGGGTGTGGACTTTGCCTTGCGAGAGGCAAGTTCACCTAGCCGCGGGCGTGGTAGGGGCGGAGACACCGATCGTGTGGGATGGACGGCCAACGGCGCTGGCGGCCGTGGCGGCGGCTCGCTCGAACTCGGCAGAAATTCCGGCTCTTCGTACATCGACTTATAAGGCGGCGGCGATCCGTAACGCCCGTAATAGGGCGGGTATCCGTAGGGTTCCTGTTCCATTCCGAGCTGACCGTAGCGGCCGGGGCCGGGCACGATCCGGTTGGCGTCGCGAATGGCGCCAGTGCGAGCGTCGACCACGACCCGCATGAGGATGCCGCGATAGTCCGTCGCGCGCAGCACATAGGTGGTCCCTTCGCGCAGCGGCGGCGCCAACGGATCGAACCCGGCCGCGCGCGCAGTGCGCACGATCTCGTACGGTGAAACGAAGCCGGTCACGGGTCGGGGCGATTGCGGTATGGGCAGCGGCGGCACCGGCGGCGGTGCTTGCGCATGGACGGGCGCACCGAACGACAACAAAAAAAGTGCCAGAAAGCTGGCCCCAGATACCCTTACGCTCACGCCCTGGCCCCTCCCCCGCGGTTGCGGACAGCACGTCCCCGAACTTCAACCACGATAACCGAAATTAGGGCGGAGCTTGGGCGCAATTCAGGAGTCTTTGCAAAGGTTCACGAAACGATCGATGTCGTCGTCCTTGGTTGCGAACGACGTCACAAGTCGAATCAGGACATCGTCGGCCCCCAGATCAAGACTTTCGCTGCTCCGCACGTAATAGGTTGCGCCCGCGGCCCTGAGCCGCGCGTCGAGAGCGCGCGGCAGGACGACGAAGATGAGATTGGCTTCGACCGGCCACACCGCCGGCAAGCCGACGGCTGCGAGTTCCCGGGCCAGGCGATCGGCCATGGCGTTGGCGTGCCGGGCGAGCGCGAGCCATCGGCCTTCGGCGAGATATGCCGTGAACTGAGCGGCGATGAAACGATGCTTGGAAAGCAGATGACCGCCCCGTTTGCGGCGTTCACCGAAAAACGCGGCGCGCGCAGGGTCGAAGATCACCACCGCTTCCGCCGCGAGCGCCCCGCCCTTGGTGGCACCGAAGGACAAAACGTCGACGCCGGATTGCCAAGTCATTTGTGCCGGCGTGGCGTTGAGCCGAACCAGCGCATTGGCGAAACGCGCGCCGTCCATGTGAACAGCAAGCGAGCGCCGATGCGCGACTTCGCAGAGCGCCGCAATCTCGTCGGTCCGATAGATCGTACCGGCTTCGCTCGCCTGGGTGATCGAAACGGACGAAGCGATCATTTGATGCGGGCTGTGCCCGCCGTAGCCGGCGAGTGCCGCCTCGAGCGCGTCCGTCGGGATCTTACCGTCGCCGCCCGGCAGGCCGGCAAGCTTGAGGCCGCCGCCGAAAAATTCCGGCGCACCGCATTCGTCGGTGACGATGTGCGATTCCGCATGACAGAATACGACGCCCCAGGGCGGGGTGATTTGAGCGAGCGCGAGCGCGTTCGCCGCCGTGCCGGTCGGAACCAGGAACGCCGCCACGTCGCGCTCGAAAATTTCCGACAATTGCCGCTCGACCGATTGCGTCCAATCGTCGTTGCCATAGCCGGGCGCGTAGCCGTCGTTTGCCTGCACGATGGCATCGAGGATGGCGGGCGCGACCGGCGCCGTGTTGTCGCTGGCGAAGTTCACTGAATTTGCTCGATCGACACCGTGATCGATTTTGACAATGCCGATGTTGACGTTCTGCAGCTATGGAGCAGCTCAATGCCGAAGGCAATGCAGCGCCAAAAGCCGCTGCACCGTCGCCGCGACAACAACCTCACGATCAACCATTGCGCTCATGCGGCCGCCGTGATCCACTTTGATGGCAGGACTTGTTTAAGAACGAGCGGAACCGGGGCGGGGCTGCGCCTTTGTCATCGTCGGGGAAGGCGATGGCCTTGTATTAGCGCCGGGAATTTGCCATGTTCTGCATAGGACAGCATTGCTGTCCCAATTGGTAGCCCGCAACGCGCGCGGTCGGATCGCCCGATCAGAAGCGCGGGGGGTCTGCCGTCGGTGGGCGAGGGCGCTTCGGACGGCGGTGAGAACAAGCAACCAACGGCCGGGAAGCGGCACGAAGGTTGCCTCCAAGATGAGTGGCTCGCCCTTGGGCGCAGGAAGACGCGATCCTGCGGGGGATAGATTGCGCCGGACCCTCGACGCAAACCGTGTAGGGTCCGGACGCGTGCGTTGCGAGGACGACAATGACCGCCTCGAAATTCGGCCTCTTTGATCCAACGCTGGAAAAGGATTCCTGCGGAGTAGGCTTCATTGCCGATATCAAAGGGCGCAAATCTCACAAGATTGTCGAGGACGCACTAACGATCCTCGTCAACCTCGAGCATCGTGGTGCGGTCGGCGCCGACCCGCGCGCCGGCGATGGCGCCGGCATCCTGGTGCAGATGCCGCACAAATTCTTTGCAAAGAAGGCGGCCGAACTGGGCTTCTCGCTGCCGCCGCCCGGCCATTATGCCGTCGGCGCCCTGTTCCTGCCGCACGACGACGCTTGGCGGCGCGAAATCATGGACACCTATACGTCGGTTGCCGCGCGGGAAGGCATGACGGTTCTCGGCTGGCGCGACGTGCCGACCGACAATTCGACGCTTGGCGAATCCGTCAAGCCGACGGAGCCGGTGAACAAGCAGGTATTTCTTGCGCGCGGCCCCAGGATCACGTCGGAGGACGAGTTCGAACGCCGGCTTTATATCCTGCGCAAGACCATATCCGGCCTCCTCTACTCCAGGCGCGAACGGCAGACGTCGAGCTACTATCCGGTGTCGATCTCGTGCCGCACGCTGATCTACAAGGGCATGTTCCTCGCCGATCAGCTTGGCACCTATTACCCCGATCTGCACGATCCGGATTTCGAGAGCGCGCTGGCGCTCGTTCACCAGCGCTTTTCCACCAACACCTTCCCGGCGTGGTCGCTGGCGCATCCCTACCGCATGGTCGCACACAACGGCGAAATCAACACGCTACGCGGCAACAACAACTGGATGGCGGCGCGACAAGCGTCAGTATCGTCGCCGAAGTTCGGCGCGGATATTTCCAAGCTTTGGCCGATCTCCTATGAGGGCCAGTCGGACACAGCCTGCTTCGACAACGCGCTCGAATTCCTGGTGATGGGCGGCTATTCGCTTGCGCACGCGGTCATGATGTTGATCCCCGAGGCATGGGCGGGCAATCCGCTTATGAGCGAGGAGCGCCGCGCGTTCTACGAATACAACGCAGCGATGATGGAGCCCTGGGACGGTCCCGCAGCCATCGCCTTCACCAATGGCCGGCAGATCGGCGCCACGCTCGATCGCAACGGGCTGCGGCCGGCGCGCTACATCGTCACCCGTGATGACCGCATCATCATGGCATCCGAGACCGGCGTGCTGCAGGTGCCGGAGGAAGACATCGTCGTGAAGTGGCGTCTGCAGCCGGGGAAGATGCTGCTGGTCGATCTCGAGCAAGGCCGGCTTATTCCCGACGAAGAGATCAAGTCGCAGCTGGCGAAGCGCCATCCCTATGGCCAATGGCTGGAACGCACGCAGATCGTGCTTGAGGACTTGCCGGCGGTGGCGGAAGCGGCCCCGATCTCCAACCTTTCGCTGCTCGATCGCCAGCAGGCTTTCGGCTACAGCCAGGAAGATATCAAGATCCTGATGACGCCGATGGCGACGACGGGTGAAGAAGCGATCGGCTCGATGGGCAACGATACGCCGATCTCGGCGCTCTCCGCCAAGCCGAAGCTGCTTTTCACCTACTTCAAACAGAACTTCGCGCAGGTCACCAACCCGCCGATCGACCCGATCCGCGAAGAGCTCGTCATGAGCCTCGTTTCGATCATCGGACCGCGGCCGAACCTGTTCGACCTCGAGGGCATGTCGAACACCAAGCGGCTCGAAGTGCGCCAGCCGATCCTGACCAATGGCGATCTGGAAAAAATCCGGTCGATCTCGGAAGTCGCAGAGTTGCATTTCAAATCGTTGACGCTCGACACGACCTGGCCGGCCGAGGCCGGCGCGGCGGGCATGGAAGTCGCGATCGAAACGCTGTGTGGCCAAGCCGACGCTGCCGTGCGCGATGGCATCAATATCATCATCCTGTCGGACCGCCGCGCCGGCGCCGATCGTATTGCGATCCCATCGCTGCTCGCCTGCGCGGCCGTGCATCATCATCTGATCCGCGTCGGCCTTCGCACGTCAGTCGGCCTCGTCATCGAGTTGGGCGAACCGCGCGAAGTGCATCATTTCTGCTGTCTCGCCGGCTATGGCGCCGAGGCGATCAATCCCTATCTCGCATTTGAAACGCTGACGGCGATGAAAGGCGAGCTGCCGCAAAAGCTCGACGAGAAAGAGATCGTCAAGCGCTACATCAAGTCGATCGACAAGGGACTGCTCAAGGTGATGTCGAAGATGGGTATCTCCACCTATCAGTCCTATTGCGGCGCGCAGATTTTCGACGCGATCGGGCTGAAGTCCGACTTCGTTGCCAAATACTTCACCGGCACTGCGACCCGCATCGAGGGCATCGGCCTGACCGAGATCGCCGAAGAAGCAGCACGCCGCCATCGCGACGCGTTCAGCGACGCGCCGATCTACCGCACCATGCTCGACGTCGGCGGCGATTATGCCGTGCGCGTCCGCGGCGAAGACCACGTCTGGAACGCAGCGACGGTCGCCGCCTTGCAGCACGCGGTGCGCGGCAATTCGCTTGAGCGATACCGGCACTATGCGCGCATCATCAACGATCAGTCCGAGCGGCTACTGACCATCCGCGGGCTATTCCGGATCAAATCCGCCGAGGAAGACAGCCGCAAACCGGTTCCGATCGATGAAGTCGAAGCGGCGAAAGACATCGTCAAGCGCTTCTCGACCGGTGCGATGTCGTATGGCTCGATCTCGCGCGAAGCGCATACCACGCTCGCCATCGCGATGAACCGCATCGGCGGCAAGTCGAATACCGGTGAAGGCGGCGAGGAATCCGATCGCTTCAAGCCGCTGCCGAACGGCGATTCCATGCGCTCGGCGATCAAGCAGGTAGCGTCCGGCCGCTTCGGGGTCACCGCCGAATATCTCGTCAATTCGGACATGATGCAGATCAAGATCGCGCAAGGAGCGAAGCCCGGCGAAGGCGGCCAGTTGCCGGGGCACAAGGTCGACAAGACCATCGCCAAGGTGCGCCATTCGACACCGGGTGTCGGCTTGATCTCGCCGCCGCCGCACCACGACATTTATTCAATCGAGGATCTGGCGCAGCTCATCTTCGATCTGAAAAACGTCAATCCCGACGGCGACGTTTCGGTCAAGCTCGTCTCCGAGATCGGCGTCGGCACGGTCGCAGCGGGCGTATCGAAGGCACGCTCCGATCACGTCACCATCGCCGGCTACGAAGGCGGCACTGGCGCTGCCCCACTCACCTCGGTCAAGCATGCCGGGTCCCCCTGGGAAATCGGGCTCGCCGAGACCCATCAGACGCTGGTCGCCAATCGGCTGCGCGGACGCATCGCCGTGCAGGTCGACGGCGGCTTCCGCACTGGCCGCGATGTCATCGTCGGCGCGCTTCTCGGCGCCGACGAGTTCGGCTTTGCCACCGCGCCGTTGATCGCTGCCGGCTGCATCATGATGCGCAAATGCCATCTCAACACCTGCCCGGTCGGGGTTGCGACCCAGGACCCGGTGCTGCGCAGGCGTTTCACCGGACAGCCCGAGCACGTGATCAACTTCTTCTTCTTTGTTGCCGAAGAGGTCCGCGAGCTGATGGCGGCGATGGGTTATCGGAAGTTCGACGAGATGATCGGCCAGATGCACATGTTGGATCAGCAAAAGCTGCTCGCCCATGGCAAGGCGAGCGGCCTCGATCTCTCCAAGCTGTTCATGAAGCCTGACGTGCCGGCGAACGTCGCGATTTTCAACAGCGAGGCACAGGATCACAAGATTCACGACATTCTCGACCGCGAGCTGATCGCCCAATCGCAAGCCGCGCTCGATCGCGGTACGCCGGTACGCATCGCGCTGCCGATCCGGAATACGGATCGCACCGCCGGCGCCATGCTCTCGGGCGAGATCGCCAAGCGCTACGGCCATGAGGGCTTGCCCAGCGACACCATCGTGGCCCAGTTCACGGGCACCGCTGGCCAGAGTTTCGGCGCCTTCCTCGCGCGCGGCATAACCTTCGAACTCGATGGCGACGCCAACGATTATGTCGGCAAGGGGCTTTCCGGCGGACGTATTGTCGTTCGCCCGCTGGCCGCGTCGGGAATTATTCCGGAAGAGTTGATCATCATCGGCAACACCGTCCTTTACGGCGCCATCGAAGGCGAATGCTATTTCCGCGGCGTCGCCGGCGAACGCTTCGCCGTTCGCAATTCAGGTGCGATCGCGGTGATCGAGGGCGCCGGTGATCACTGCTGCGAATACATGACCGGAGGCGTGGTGGTCGTGCTCGGACGGACCGGACGCAACTTCGCGGCCGGGATGTCGGGCGGCATAGCCTACGTGCTCGACGAAGACGGCACGTTTCCTTCGCGCTGCAATCTCGCCATGGTCGAACTCGAACCCATGCCGGACGAAGAGGACTTCAACGCTCGCGCCTTCCATCATGCGCACGATCTTGAGACGCACGGCTTGGTCGAAATCATGACGGACCTGAGCGGCTTCGACGCGCGGCGGCTGCATCATCTGATCTCTCGCCACGCGCGCTTCACCGGCTCTGCGATGGCGGCAAAGATCCTGGCTGATTGGCCGGCCTGGTATCCGAAATTCCGCAAGGTCATGCCGGTCGAGTACAGACGCGCTCTCAACGAGCTCAAGGCGCAAACCGCGGCCATGCAGGCCGCGGAATAGAAGCGGACCGAGCGCGAAAGAGAGAGCACATTTGGGCAAGATTACGGGCTTCCTCGAATTCGAACGCAGCGATCGCGACTACGAGCCGGTCGCCGAGCGCGTCCATCATTGGCGCGAGTTCATTCTGCCCTTGCCTGATGACGAATACGTCACGCAAGCGGCGCGTTGCATGAATTGCGGCGTCCCTTATTGCATGGGGACCGGTTCGGTCGCACCCGGGTCGCCCGGCTGTCCCGTCAACAATCAGATCCCTGATTGGAACGATCTCGTCTACACCGGCAACTGGGACGAGGCCGCGCGCAATCTGCACTCGACCAACAATTTTCCCGAGGTCACCGGGCGGGTATGCCCGGCGCCGTGTGAAGCCTCGTGCACGCTCAACATTGATGAGAACCCGGTCACCATCAAATCGATCGAATGTGCGATCGCTGATCGCGCCATCGCGCAAGGACTGAAGCCGGAGCTGTCGACAACCAAGACCGGCAAAAAAGTTGCGATCGTCGGTTCCGGGCCGGCGGGCCTCGCCTGCGCGCAGCAGCTTGCGCGCGCCGGCCACGACGTTCACGTATTCGAAAAGCTGGCAAAAGCCGGCGGCCTGCTGCGCTACGGCATTCCCGACTTCAAGATGGAGAAGCACCATATCGACCGCCGCGTCACGCAGATGCAGGCGGAGGGCGTCGTCTTTCACTACGGCGCGCATATCGGCGCGAATGTGCCGGCCGATAAGCTCCTCAAGGACTACGACGCTGTCGTGCTGACCGGCGGCGCCGAGAAAGCGCGCGACCTTCCCGTTCCGGGCCGCGAGTTCAAAGGCATCCATTTCGCCATGGAGTTTTTGCCGCAGCAAAACCGCCGCATCAGCGGCGAGCCGGCCGCGAATGACGAGCCGATCCTCGCCACCGGCAAGCATGTCGTCGTCATCGGCGGCGGCGATACCGGGTCGGACTGTATCGGCACGTCGATCCGCCAGGGTGCATTGTCGGTCACCAACTTTGAAATTCTGCCGCAACCGCCGCTACATGAAAACAAGGCGCTCACCTGGCCGAACTGGCCGCTCAAGCTGCGCACGTCATCGAGCCACGAAGAAGGCGCCGAACGAGATTTCGCCGTGACGACGACGCGGTTCTCCGGCGAGAATGGCGCCGTCAAGACGCTGCATTGCATGCGCGTTGACGACAAGATCAAGCCGATTCCCGGCAGCGAATTCGACATCCCCGCTGATCTCGTTCTGCTTGCGATGGGCTTCGTGCATCCGGTGCAGGAGGGCATGATCAAGAGCCTCGGCCTGGTCCTCGATCAGCGCGGCAACGTCGCCGCTTCGACCGACGATTATCAGACCTCGGTCGAAAAAATCTTCACCGCCGGCGACATGCGTCGCGGTCAGTCGCTGGTGGTCTGGGCGATCCGCGAAGGCCGGCAGGCCGCACACGCCGTCGACAAATTCCTGATGGGTTCGACGCTGCTACCACGGTAGAGGCGCAAGCCAATAGAACCGGGCGTCAGCGTGCGTTGACCGCCGCAGGGCTGAACGAAGCCGGCGGACGCGGATGACCGGCGGCGGGGTCCAGCACGGCTTTGTTCTTGGTCCTGGGGTCGTCCACTTTTTTCGCAAATGTCTTTGAATCAGTCTTCAAATCGGTCTTGGAGTCGGTGCGAGGAGCTGGGCCTGTCGCCGGCGCGACCGGCGGCGGATCGACAGTTTCGGGCGCCACCTCCGGCGTGCTGGTTGCTTCAGTGCTCGACCGCGGCCATGCAAAATCGTCAGCGCGGCCCGACGGCGCGGCGAGCGCATCGCCGCGGCTCAACACACGGGTCGCTATCGGATCGGGCGGCGGCGGAGCAGGATGGCCGCCCGCGCCCACGAGATCGTTGCCGTCGGTGTTGGTTGCGGCCGTCAGCGGCAAAACAGGACCGGCCACCGGACGCGGCCCAGGGCCTGCCTTCCCCGGCGTTTCTTCGGGCGCTGGCAACGCGACCGGCGTGACACGGTTCAACAGCACGCGGCTCAGCTCGTGCTCGACGTAATGCGCAAGCTTGAGCGCTCCGTATTTGGTGAAATGAACGCCGTCGTATGTGCGCAGCCGGCGCGTCTGGCCTTCGAAATCCGGGCCCTGCACCGTGTAATTGCCCCGCTCATCGACGAAACCGTCCCAGATGTCGACGTAAATGATCCCCGCTTTTTCCGCGCGTGCTCGGTAGAGATCATCGAGATAGCTCATGTCGCTCGTACTGCGCGCACCGCGGACCGCGGGCAGCCCAACCCAAAGCACCGGTACGCCTTTGCTCTTGAGCGCTGCGATCATGTCATCGATACGCTTCGAATAGAGCTCCTCCCATTTATCGGTATGAAAATCGTACGAGGCGCCCGGCGCCGCGGCGGGAGCGTGTTCGACCTCATGGCGGGCGGCGGTCTCGGGAGATGAAGCGGCGGGTGCCGCGCCCTGCCCCTGCGGCGACGGCTGCGCACCGGTTGGTTGGCCTGGTTGTTGGTTGGCACGTGACGGCGCCCGATCGCGCAGCGGCAGTCGATCGTTCAATCCGAGCATGACCACGATGGCGCTCGGCTTCTCCGATGCAAGAGTGTCTTTGACGGCTTGCGACCAGTCCATATCGTTGTGCGGATCGTAACGAACGAGACCGGAGGCGGTGTGGATGTTGCGCACAACGCCGACGTCCGGCGAGTTGGCCGCATAGGTCTCCTCAAGACCGTAGGCGAGCCAGTCCGCGAGCGAGTCGCCGATCACAAGGACTGTGCTAGTGGGCAGCGTTTCCTGCTTTCGCGGCGGCGGCGCCTTGGTCGATTCGACGGGCGGCGGCGGCCGGATGAAGGGGTTGGATTGCGGTCCGCGATCACCCGGATTGAAGAACGGGAAAAACAAGTCGCGCGGCGGGCGACGATAGCGCTGATCGGAGCCCGGATAGCGATCCTCAAAAAATTGCGCCCGCGCCGAGACGGTCAGCACCGAGGCCGCGGCCCAAAGCATGAGGACGACCGAAAGCCATTTCATGCTGCGCTGGCGCAATGTCGGTGCTGTCATCATCCTGCGCACAATTCCGTAAGCCCAATAAAGTTGGCTCAATTTTAGCCGGTACTGGCCCAAACCCAATGCGCCGCATTCTAGAGCACGAGGTAGGCTCCAGGGCAAAAATGTCAACTTGAAGATGGTCTCGTCCTTTTGATGCCGTTAAGGCTGGCGCAGCCTGTCGAGCACGCCCGAGGAGGCGAACCCGTCCGGTACCTGACCGACCGAAGACTGGAAATTGCGGATCGCAAGACGGGTTCGCGGTCCGAGTAGTCCGTCGGGGACGCCGACTTCGTAGCCACGCCGCGCCAGGAGCTGCTGCAGTTCGTAGCGCTCCTCGAGCGTGAGCACGCGTTCGTCACGTGGCCAATCTTGGACGAACGGGCCACCACCCCGCAGCCGATCAGCCAGATAACCGGTCGCAAGCGCATACGCTTCGGCCGGGTTGTATTTCATGATGACGCGGAAATTCTGCAGCATCAGGAACGCCGGCCCCCGCGCTCCCGCCGGCAGCAGCAGATAGGCAGGCCGATCGCCGTGCGGGAACGGTTTTCCAGCCGCGCGCCGTACGCCCAGACTTTCCCATTGCCGAAGGGTCATCTGTCGGGAGCGATCGGCCATGAGATAGTCGAAGCTCTGCGGCAGCGCGACTTCGTAGCCCCACGTCTCACCCGTCGCCCATCCGTCCATTTTCAGATTGTTGGCCGTCGAGGCAATCACGTCGGGAATCGAGTTCGACAACATCGCGCCTGCCGTCGCCGTCGAAATCGACCGCATAACGCTTGAACGCCGTCGGCATGAACTGTGTTGGACCGAAGGCGCCCGCCCACGAACCGATCAGGCGGTCGGGCGCGATATCGCCACGCTTCAGAATTTCGAGCGTGGATAGGAATTCCTCGCGGAAATAATCGCGCCGGCGGCCGACGCACGCCAGCGTCGCGGTTGAGCGGATTACGGGACGGTCACCGCCCAAAGTGCCGTAGTTCGATTCGACGCCCCAGATCGCCGCAATGATGAAACGGTCGACGCCGTACCTTCGCTCCACGGCGTCGAACGTCGATGCGTAGCGCGCGAGAGCATCACGCCCATGCGCAATGCGGTCGTCGCTGACCAGGAGGTCGAGATAGTCCCAGGTCGACTTTGTGAATTCAGGCTGCGCATCGAGGAGGTCCATGATGTGCAAGTCGGGCGTCAGACCCGCGGTAAACCGCTCAAAATTTTGGCGGGTGATGCCGCGACGCGCTGCATCGGGCCAAAGCCCGGCGATGCAGTTGCCGAATTCGGCAGCAGCTGCACGGATCGCGTCCGCCGTCATCAGCGGATTCCCCGACGCCCCGGATTGCCCGCTCCATTCTCGCGTCCCGCCTGCCGGAGTTGGAACCGAGGACGCCGCCGAGGGTTGAAAAAGCTTGGTCAACCAATTGTCAGGCTTATCCTGGGCCAGCGCGACATCGGCGAAGCCGATGACAAGCAGGGAAGCTGCCACAAGACGGAGGATCGGCGCGGAAAATACCATGGCGAGCGGTCTCGATTTATCGTCGCACCAAAGGGCACTTGCTACGTTACCGAATCTCTAATTCAGGGCCTGCTCCCCTTACCGGCGCAACGCCCCGAACGCCGTTCCGCCGCATTCACGTGACAGCAACGAGATTAGGGTAAATACAGAAGTCGACCGGGTATCCTGCCTAAAACTCATGGACTGTTCTTCCTTAAACGATCAATTTGGCAAGAAAGCGGACCGAACGCCGCTTTTATCCTCCATTTGATCCTACGGAATCATATGAAACGCGTACGTAAAGCCGTTTTCCCTGTCGCCGGCCTCGGCACCCGGTTTCTACCGGCAACGAAGGCTATGCCGAAGGAGATGCTGCCGGTGGTCGACCGGCCGCTCATTCAGCACGTCGTCGACGAGGCCCGCGCCGCCGGCATCGAGCATTTCATTTTCATCACCGGGCGCAACAAGGGTGTCATCGAAGACCACTTCGATCGCCAGTTCGAACTGGAAATGACGCTGCTGGAGCGCCAAAAGCATGAGACGCTTGAATTCCTGACTAAGGAATTGCCTATCCCGGGCTCGACAAGCTTCACGCGTCAGCAGGAGCCCCTCGGCTTGGGCCATGCGGTGTGGTGCGCGCGGGAACTGGTCGGCCACGAGCCGTTCGCGCTGTTGCTGCCTGATGTGCTGGTCCAGCACAAACAAGGGTGCCTCGCGCAAATGATGGATGCGGCGCGCGGATTGGCGGAGCAAGCCAATATCGTCGCCGTCGAGGAAGTGCCGCCCGAACGCGTCGATCAGTACGGCGTTGTCGGCGTCGGCGAACACAAGGGCAAGATGTTCTCGATCACCAGCATGGTGGAGAAGCCGCCGCGCGATCGTGCTCCTTCGAATCTTATCCTCACCGGCCGCTACATTCTGCAGCCGGAGATCCTCGATATCCTCGGGACTCAGGAGCGCGGCGCGGGCGGCGAAATCCAGTTGACCGACGCCATGATCCAGCTGTCGCAGACCCAGCCGTTCTACGGCCTGGAATTCGAAGGCCGCAGTTTCGACTGCGGCTCGAAGATCGGCTTTCTCGCCGCCAACCTGTCCTATGCGCTCGCGCGTCCGGACATTGCGCCGGGCTTTCGCGCCGAGATCAAAAAAATCCTCGGCGACCTCAACGGCGGCTAATTCCGCTCAACGCTGCAGGCGAAGGCCGAGTAGGAAGGATGTCGCATCGTAGGCGACACCCGACACCGATGATGTCAGCCAATCCTGCCGTACTTGGCCTTTGAGCTGCATGTCGCGGTTCATCTTGTAAGTGAGACCGCCTGAGACGAAATAGCGATTGTCGACACGTGACGAGCCGACATAGTTGTCCTGGCCGTAGCCGACCTGCAATGTGCCGATCAGCCAACGCCGCAGCGCATGATCGACCTGAAGATTGAAATCGCGGCTGAAATCGCCGGAAACACCCGTCAGTGTCGATTTGGTAACCGCTGAAGCGGCCGTCAACTTTGCCGTCGTCAGCGCCGTCGCCTGCCAGATCAGCGCGCCGTCGGCGATGATGCCGCTGATCTCCGGCAGTATCGGATCCGTGTAGATGCGCTGCAGATACCCCACCGCCATCTCCCCGGTAAGCGAGCCGAAGAGATCGACCGCGGCTCCGACTTTCGCGCTGGCGCCCCGCGAGTTCCGCTGCTCGCCGCCACTATCGAACTGCTCGTCGTAGACGCGCGTATCTTCGCTCACTTCCACGAATGGCTTCAGACCGGGATTAAGCTCGTAGCCGAGGCGCAGGATGCCGGCATATTGGTTGAAGTTGCGATCCGCATTGCTCGCAGTTTCGCCGTCGGTCAGAGTTGAATCCGCGTATACGGAACGGTCGGCGGTGCCTTTGAGTGAAACTCTGAACCGGCTGAAGTCCTGGACCACGCCGAGGGTACCGCCGACAGTGGTGTTGATCGGTAGTTTGGCGAGACCGGCGGAAATGTTCGGACTGCCTGGATTGTCAGTAGCGACAATGAAGCGGTTCTCAAGAATGATCTGCGTCTCGCGCGTAACGTCGATGCGGCCATCGATTTTCGAGTTGAGATATGGGCGGTTGAGCGATGGCGTGAACTCGGTGCCGTACGCATAATAGGAACCGATAATGTCGGCGGTGAGCGCATTGCGCGACCAATCCGAGCGGACGTGCAGTTCCGGCGACACGACATAAGTCGAGGAGCCGGGGCCGTTGGGCACGTTTTGCGGATTGGTGTTGTAACCGGCCGACAGTTCAACCGCCGGGAGGATCAGGAATGAGCCGGCTCGAATGCCGAGCGCCTCGTAGGGATCGACGCCGACGATCGGCAGCGGCCGGACGGGCGTGCCGAGCGGCAAGGTATTCAGCTGCGGCGTCCCGATGGGCGGTGTGCTCGCGGAATCTTCGGACTCCAGCGAAGGCGGCACCGGGACACTAGAGCCCGGACGGTTCGCCGCCGCTAAGGGATGTACCTCCGGCTGCGGATTGCTCACCGGCAAAGGTTGTGCCGGCGGTGGGAGGATCGCGCCGGGTCGCGCCGCAGCCTTGGCCGGATAGACGGCCGGCGGCGGCAGGGCTAGTGGCTGCACGGGCGGTTTTGGAGGCAACGTAGCGGTCGTAGTCGGCAGCGGTACGAATGTCGTCTCCGGCTGCGGCGCATTCACGGACGCGCCGGTATTGGCTGAACGTTGAGTTTGCGCCGCCCTTTTCCGTCGCGACCTGTTGCTGGAATCAAAGCCGGTATCGCCGGCGCCAAAGCCAGTCGGACTGCCATAGACTGGCGTCGCGCCAATACGGCTCGGCGTTGTGAATGTTCCGGTCGGCGGTGCTTGAGTTGTCGCAGCGGCCGTTTGCCCTGGACGGCGAAAGCGTGGCGGATTGTTTGGATTGCCGTCGAACGACGGTTGCAGAAGGTCGATGCCAGAAACGGGAATAGGTGTCTGTGCTGCACTCGATGCCGGCGCCAGCACCGCGGCTACCGTGATCGCGCTTGCGGCGGCCATCAGGGCTGACCGGCGGCGCGGCGCCCGCGGCCGCCACGCCTTTGAGGCGCAAACCGCTTCTCCTATTCGCGTCGCCTCGGGAACTGCCAAACCGAACCACCATCAAGGAGCTGCGCTGGCGCCAGCGCCCCATGCGGCGGCTGCCGCGCGGTGACGGGCACGGGCCACCGAGCGGCGGGCCGATGGTTAACGGAGTTAAAACGCATATGGTTAACGGGAGGTTGATCGGACTCCGGGCATGGCGGTCCCCGACGGCAGCGCAATTTGTTGTGGTCGGATTTCTCCTCGACCGCGACCCCTTCAGACCCGCGCGATCACCGCCACCGGGCCGCCGCCGGGCGGCCCTTGGTGCTCGGCGCCGCCCGACACATAGACCGCACCGGTTCCCGACAAGCCGCCGATTAATCCGCCGACCGCGGCGCGGGCGTGGCGCGTCGACCCGACATCGGAATCGTCGAGCATGGTGTGGCGGAAGCCGCGGACGCTGCCGTCCGGCGAGGCTTCGGCCTTGGCAAATATGTTGACCAGCCGATCTTGCGATCGCACATCCGCCATGCGGAGCCCGACACTCTTGAGCGCCTCCATGACGGCCGCAAGGTCGATCGAGTCCCGCATCACGGCGTGGCCGATTACGAATGGGCTCAGCGAAAGGCGCGAATGACCCATCATGATCACCACATTATGCATCAGTTCGATGCCGGAGGAAGACGAGGCGACCGACGAAAACAAATGCCAGTCTTTGAGAACCTGGCTTTCATCGACGCTGCAATCGATCTCGCCCAGTGCTTGAGCGACGCCGAGCGCCGAGGCACCCCGCGAATAGCCCATTGAGGTGTAAGCGCTGGCGGTCACCGTCTTGTTCCCTCGTCCCGATGCTGCTTCGATACGCTCGCTGGTCAGCAACGGACATTTGATCTGTACGAAGTGCACGTCGTGCGGATCGTCGATGCCAGCGTCGCACATGGCCACGTGGACGGCCTTTACGGTCTCTTCGATCTGCGCGTTGCGGCCGATCTCCTCAGGTAGGAAATCGCGGGTGCGGGCGATACCAATGCTCAGGCGCTTCTCACGCGTCGCTCCATTCGCGGCATTGATGCTTTGCGTGCGCGCGAACACCGTCAAGTGCGGAGAGAGCACCCCTTCGGTGCCTCCCGACATGACGAATGCGATCTTGTCCTCGACGGCACGCGGCGCGAGCCGCAAGTGCGGCGAAAGCGCATCGCACAAGGCGGCCAACGCATATTCTCGGGTGAAATCGTTGACCCCGCCGTTGCCCTCCGTCTTGCCGAGCACTGCGAGGATGGACTCCGCAGCAAGCGTGCCTGTTTCGATGAGCCCCATGAGGCCGGAAACGTCCCCGGGCCCTTTGGTGGGAATACGAATTACATCGACCGAAATCGCCCGCTTGGTCATTCCGCTTCACCGTTCGACCAGAAGATCAGTTTCCGCTCGGTCCAGCCAATCACGTAGAACATGGCGATGCCGCCGATGGCAGCGGCGAAAACCGCCGAAAACAAGGTCGCCGTTTCAAGATGCGCCGAGGAAATGACGATGAGATAGCCGAGCCCCTGAGTTGCACCAACGAACTCGCCCACAATGGCGCCGACCACGGCCAGGGAAGACGATATCTTGAGCGCGGAGAACAGATAGGGCAGACAGAACGGAATGCGAAGCTTGCGGAACTCCTGGGCGCGGCTCGCTTCCAGCGTTTCGAACAACTCGCGATATTCAAGATCGGCGGCCTTGAGACCTTTGACTGTGTTCACCAGCACCGGGAAGAAGCAGATCAGGATCGCCGCCACGATTTTCGACCACCAGCCGGTACCGAGCCAGATCACGAGGAGTGGTGCGATCGCCACGATTGGCGTCGTCTTCGCCGCAATGGCGATCGGAAACAACCCCTCCTCGATCGTGTGAAAGCGCACGAAGATCACAGCAATGGCAAAAGCGAGTCCGCTGGCGATGAGAAATCCCGTGAGCGCCTCGATGAAACGTCACCGCGAAAGAGATGGCGAGCGTGCGGTCGACAGTTTCGATGATCGCCGTCGGCGACGGCAACAGATATTCAGGGATATGTTCGAAAGTCACGAGCGCCTGCCAAGTTACGAGGAGCAGGACTCCGAAGACCAAGGGCGGCAGCGCGCGCGACATCATTGTTCGCTCCTCACCATTGAGCGGATGTGGCGAATGATCGCCGCACAGTCCGTCTCCTCCGGCAGGCGCGGCCGCGCGCAGGGAACCGGCACGTCTTCTATCAGGCGCGCCGGCCGATTCGAGAGCACGATCACGCGATCGGACATGGTGACGGCCTCCGGGATCGAATGCGTGACCATGAGGACCGTGGCAAGCCGCGTCTCCTTGCTTTGCCAAACACGGATCAGCTCGTCGTTGAGCACCTCGCGCGTGAGCTCGTCGAGGGCGCCGAACGGCTCGTCGAGCAGAAGAACGTCGGGATCGCACATCAACGCCCGTGCGAGCGCCGCACGCTGCTGCATGCCGCCGGATAATTGATGCGGATAGGCTTGTGCGAAATCGCCGAGCCTAACCAAATCCAGCATGCGCAGGGCGTTCCGCCGATCCACGCCGTCCACGGTGCTGCCGCCCCGCCCGATCTCGACCGGCAATAACACATTGTCGAGCGTGCTCCGCCAGGGCAGCAATAGCGGCTTCTGAAACATGAAGCCGGTGCGCAAATCTGCGTCCGCCTTGGCGATTGTCCCGAACGTCGGTTTGACCAACCCAGCGATGGCCTTGAGCAATGTCGACTTGCCGCAGCCGCTCGGTCCCAGCAGCGACACGAACTCGCCGTGAGGCACCGTTAAGCTCACGCTCTCGATCGCAATGACGCTACCAAAGCGAACATTGAGATCGTTGATCGAAAGAGCGGGTTTGGACGAAACAAACGGCGCGGCGTTCAGCCGGTCAGTCAAGACAATCGCATTCATGGTTCGAACTTCGTGGTGAAGGCTTTGGCGACGTCGACCGCCTGCTTTTGGAATTGAGCGGCGAGCAAGAGCTTTTGCGCAGAGCGCCAACCGGCTTCGTCCATAAAGCCGACGGGTTTGCTGTCAGGTTTGAGCAAGGGCGCGCTCGCCTTCATCATCGCCAGTTCGTGGTCGTAGTTCAGCTTGTCACCGTATTTGACCGTGATTTTGGCGGCCTCCTCTGGCGCCCCAATCGCGGTGCTCCATCCTTGCAGCGTCGCAGCCACGAATTTGCGGACCATGTCCGGCTTTTCTTTGAGCACGGTTTCTGTGGTGAACAGCGTGTCGGCGTAAAGATCGATGCCGTAGTCGGAGGGATTGACGATGTTAACGTCAAACCCCTTTTCTTTCGCCGCCAGCACCTCGTTGATGAGATAGCCGGGCCAGACGTCGACTGAGCCGGTGAGAAGCGGCGTCATGTCGAATTTGACTGGAACTTCGGTGAGGGCGGATTTGTCGATCTTCGCTTTTGCCAGCACGGCCCGATAGATCAGCTCCTCGTTACCTCCGATCTTCACGCCGACCTTCTTTCCGACGTAGTCAGCCGGCGATTTGATGCCGGACTTGGCCAGCGAAAACAGCACAAAGGGATTGCGCCGGTAGATCACCGCCAACGCCACGACTGGAACGCCCTTGCTGCGGGCGATCAAGATCTGATCGGCCCCGGTCACGCCGAATTGTTCGTTGCCGCCGGCCACCATCTGCACGGCGGGGAAGTCGGGACCACCGGGCTGGATGTTCACATCGAGCCCCTCGGATTTGTAGTAGCCCTTCTCCTGCGCCACGTAGAATCCGGCAAACTGCGCCTGATTGAGCCATTTCAGCCGCACGGTGACAGAGTCAGCGTGCGCGGTTGCGCAAAGGGTGATCGAGACCAGCAAGACGATGGTTGCCAAGGTTCGAAAGCGCATAATCGCTGCCCTCCTGAGGAAGCCCGGCAAGTCCGACTATGCGTTCGGCTAGTGAGCGCGACTAGAACCAAATTCTGGTCGCAGCGAGCGGAAAAATCGCTCGCTCAGGCTGGAAAGCGTTTAGAGTGGCAGCCAAGAGCGAGAGCAGGACGCAGGCAGCGATGCCGCAAGCCACATCGGGTCGGACGACTGGACGCCGAGCGACACAAACCAAATCGGTCGAGACACGCAAAGCGTCGCCGGCTGGCGCGCGAAAACGGCTGCGGCCGCCGCGGCTTCTGACCTACGTGGATGCGGTCGCCCGGCACGGCTCTATCCGCAAGGCCGCGGATGCACTCCACATGGCGTCCTCGGCATTGAACCGCCAAATCCTCGACCTCGAAGCGGACTTGGGATCGGCGTTGTTCGAACGCCTGCCGCGCGGCGTCCGCCTGACGTCGGCCGGAGAGGTCTTTCTGGCCTATACGCGGCAGGCGATTTCGGAACTAAAGGCGGTCGAATCGCAAGTCGAGCAATTGCGCGGACTGGTGCGCGGCCAAGTCAGTATTGCGGCGGTGGAGTCGGTTGCCGGCGAGCTCTTGCCGTCCGCAATCACGCAATTCCAGTCGGAGCACCCCAATGTCCGCTTCAATGTGCGCATCGGCGTACCCGAGGAACTTGTCGCGGCATTGATCGCCGATCAAGTCGATCTCATCCTGACGCATTACGCGCCGCCGCGAAAACACGTGGCGGTCGTCGCCACGGCAGAACAAGCGCTCTGCGCCCTGATGGTGCCCAATCACCCACTCGCGACCCGGCGCGACCTGCGCTTGCGCGATTGCCTCGCTTATCCACTGGCGCTTGGCGACGCGACATTGGCGGGACGCGCTTTAATCGAACAGGTTTTGGCTCAGGCCTCGTTCGATCTCGAGCCGCGGCTTGTCTCCAACTCCGTCGAGACCATGACGGCGTTTGCGCGCATGAACCGCGGCGTCTGCTTTCAGTTTCGCAAGCCCGGCGAGGCCCTCATTCCCTCAGGAGGCATGATCGCGCTGCCGCTGGTCGATCCACCTCTCTTGCAGGCCAAGCTCATTCTCGCCACCCGTCGCGGTCGCGTCTTGCCGATCGCGGCGGCCACGTTTGTTGAACTGCTTAAGACTGCCATGGCCTGACGCCGGCTGAGCGGTCAGATCTTGAAGAACTCAAAAAGAGCCGACGGCGTTTGCTGCGCCTCCGACGCCAAGTGTGGGAGTGACACCCCCGCTAAGCCTTGCGCTCGTAACGGCGCCACGCCGGAATAACCAGCAGCGTGAATACAACAAAGGCCGCCAGTTCGGCCTGCCAGGGCCAGCGCGCCACTGAGGCGATGATTCCGACCAGAAGCGCCGCAAAGCCGAGCCAGAGTGCGAACTTCCCAGGCCGCAGCGCTTCGATCGCGAAGAACGCAACCGCCGCCACAAACCAGGTCCACGAAACCAACGAGCCGTCTCGCATCATCGTCGTTTCGCCCGCCCCATCACACCCAGCCTTTGAGCTCGCGCATGGCGAGCTGCCAGATCATTAGCATGCCGGCTTCGCTGTCGTTGAGGCACGGTATGGCCACGAAATTCTCGCCGCCATAGCGTTTGAACACGTGCGCGTTCTCGACCGCGATCTCTTCCAAAGTCTCGAGACAATCCGCGGCAAACCCCGGCGTCACCACCACGAGATTTTTCACGCCCTTTTTGGCCAGCGCCCTCACCGTATCGATGGTGTAGGGCTCGAGCCACTTGGCACGGCCGAAACGCGATTGAAACGTCATCATCAGCTTGTTTGCGTCGAGGCCGAGTTGCGCACGCAAAAGCTCCGTCGTCCTGACGCACTGAGTTTCGTATGGATCGCCAGCGTGGATGTATTCCCTCGGCATGCCGTGATAGGACGCCACGATCACGTCGGGTTTGAACGAAAGAGCTTTGATCTCGGCGTTGAGAGAAGACGCGAGCACTTCAATGTAATAGGGATCGTCATAGTAGGCGGGCAGCACTCGTATCGCAGGCTGCCGGCGCCGTATCATCAAATAGCGAAACACCTCGTCGCAAACCGTCGCAGTCGTCGCCGCTGAATATTGCGGATAGAGCGGCATGATCAGGATGCGATCACAGCCGCACGCGATCAGATGTTCGAGCCGCGCCGCAATCGGAGGTTCCGCATACCGCATGGCCCAGTCGACCGTGACGCGCTTGCCGAGCGGTTCAAGAATGCCGGAAAGCTTCTCCGCCTGCGAACGCGTAATGGTCTTGAACGGCGATTCATTCTTCTCGCGGTTCCAGATTTTTTTGTAGTCGCGCGCTTTGATCCGCGAACGAATCGGCAGGATGATGCCGTTGAGCACGATCTTCCAGAGCAACGTATCCTTCTCGATCACGCGAGGATCGCTGAGGAACTCTTTCAGGTAGCGGCGCACAGCCGCCGGCTCGGCCGCATCGGGCGTGCCCAGATTGACAATAAGGATGCCGATGCCGCGTTCAACGCGCGCAATGTCCTGTGCCGCATCCGCTTTTGCATCCGCCGAGGGGGCCTCGTTTGACGGCACAGTCGTTGCAGTCGGTACCGCCTCGACCGGCGCCGCCGGTTCCACAGGCGCATCCGTCTTTGCCGGCGTTTCGGCTGCTGCAGCATCGCCGCCCGACGCCAGCGTGGCCGGCGCCTCCGGCGGCCGCCCT
This sequence comes from uncultured Alphaproteobacteria bacterium, assembly GCA_963759705.1. Classification (GTDB taxonomy): domain Bacteria; phylum Pseudomonadota; class Alphaproteobacteria; order Rhizobiales; family Xanthobacteraceae; genus BOG-931. The sequence goes on along the minus strand of CAVXAK010000011.1, from coordinate 521,329 downwards.
TCGGTCGCGCTCGCTTCGGTCGCAGTCGCGGTACTTGGCGTTGATTCACTCATCATCGGCAACATACTCCATCACCGAGCGGCATGCATGTCGGCGCGCAATCAAATCAATACGCGATCTGCGTCGCGTTTCGGGCGATTGCAATTCCCCTGCGAGAATTCGCCGCCGAGTCTCACTTTGGCCTGATTTCACTGGCGGTAACTTCTTCCGTCGAGGGGCCAAATCTTCACAACAAGGAACCAATCATGTTGCGTCGCGTATCGCTTGTCTTTGCTTTGATTCTTATCTCAGGGGCCGCATCGGCGCAGCACCAGGTCGGCCCCCACAATGCGCAGGACGACGATGCATGTCGCGGCGATGCGCATCGATTTTGCCGGGATGCCATTCCTGACCAGTTTCGCGTTTTGTCGTGCCTGCAGATGAATCGTGCCAAGCTTAGCCGCGCATGCGGCGCCGTGCTGCAAAGCCACGGCATGTAATGATCTCGACGAACGTCGCCCAGCGCGGACCGAATTTACTCGGCTGCCTTGAGGAGCGCCGGTGAACCGGCGCGGAATTGTTCGAGCAAAGCGGCCTCGTCGGCCCGAGCAGTGGCGAGATGCCGCAGTTTGACGTGCCCGAATCCGCGGATCTTTTCCGGGATTGCGGCGAGCCCGACGGCGAGGTGGTGGTTTTCGGGCGTTAGCCTCGCCAGCACCTCGTTGAGCATTGCTTCGTAATCGCTGATCAACTGGCGTTCGGTGCGGCGCTCCACCGAACGGCCGAATGGATCGAACCCAGTCCCGCGCAGGAATTTCAGCTTCGCAAGAATCCCGAAAAGCGGCAAAAGCCAAGGACCGAAACTCGTCTTGCGCGGCAGACCAGATGTTTTGTCCCGACGCGCCAAAATCGGCGGCGCGAGATGGAACTCGAAACGCAGATTATCGCCGTCGAACTCGGATTTCACCTGATTGAGGAATGACGGATCGCTGTAGAGGCGCGCGACCTCGTACTCGTCCTTGTATGCCATCAGCTTGAACAGATAGCGTGCGACGGCATCGGCGAAACCGCACTTTCCAGGCGCGCGTTCGGCCTCGATCGCCTTGACCTTGTCGATCCATGAGCGGTAGCGCGCCGCGTATGCGGCATTCTGATAGGCGGTGAGATATTGCGTTCGCCGCTCGACGGTTTCCTCGAATGAGTCGGAGAGCTTCCGCGCGTCGCTCGCGGTCGTGGCCGCGGGCTTGGCCAGACTTTCCACCTGGCCGCGATCGACCGCGGCACGGCGGCCCCAATGGAAGGCCGCACGATTCATGGCGACAGCTTCGCCGTTGAGCTCGATCGCCTTCTCGATCGCCGCAGACGACAGAGGGATCGCGCCGAGCTGATAAGCGTAGCCGACGAGAAACATGTTGGCGCCGATCGAATTGCCGAACAGCGCGTTGGCAATCCGCGTCGCATCGATGAAATGCGCCTTGTCGCGGCCGGCATCGGCCAGAATGGTGCGTTTGAGCCGCTCGCTCGGCAGCGAGAAATCGGCGTTGCGGGTGAAATCGCCGGGCAGGAATTCAGCCGTGTTGACGACCATCTCGGTCGAACCGGTCTTCACCGCGGCGAGCACTTTGCGCGTGCCGGCGACCACGATGTCGCCGCCCAGCACGAGATCGGCGCGGCCAGCCGCGACGCGGATCGCATGAATGGCGTCGGGGTTTTCGGCAATCCGCATGTGGCTGAACACGGCGCCGCCCTTCTGAGCGAGCCCGGCCATGTCGAGCACTCCGATGCCGCGTCCCTCCAGATGCGCCGCCATGCCCAATATTCCGCCGATAGTGACGACGCCGGTGCCGCCGACGCCGGTGACGATGATGTTATAGGTCTGATCGATGGCGGGCAGCTTCGGATCTGGAAGCGCCGGCAGGTCGCGATCGGCGGCCACACCGACGCCCTTCTTCAGCTTCGCGCCGTGCACCGTTACGAACGACGGACAGAATCCTTTGACGCAGGAAAAATCCTTGTTGCAGCTTGATTGATCGATGGTGCGCTTGCGTCCCCACTCGGTGTCGAGCGGCTGCACGGACACACAGTTCGATTGCACGCCGCAATCGCCGCAACCTTCGCAGACCAGTTCATTGATGATGACGCGCTTGTCGGGATCGGGAAACGTATGCCGCTTGCGGCGGCGGCGTTTCTCGGCCGCGCAGGTCTGGTCGTAAATTAGCACCGTGACGCCGCGAACCTGCGCGAGCTCCTTTTGTACGGCGATCAGATCGTCGCGGTGATGGATGGTCAGGCCGGCCGGCCAGACCGTGTCGCGTGGATATTTCGCCGGCTCGTCCGTCACCACCACCACGCGCTTGGCGCCTTCGGCGGCGACCTGGCGTGCGACTTGTGGCACGGTGAGGCCGCCGTCATTGGGCTGGCCGCCGGTCATCGCCACGGCGTCGTTGAACAGGATCTTGTAGGTGATGTTGGTATTCGACGCGATCGCGGCACGGATTGCCATGTAGCCGGAGTGATTGTAGGTGCCGTCGCCGAGGTTCTGAAAAACGTGCGGCCGGTTGGAGAACGGCGCTTCGCCGATCCAGTTTGCGCCCTCGCCGCCCATATGGGTGTAGCCCAACGTCGAACGGTCCATCCACTGGGCCATGTAATGGCAACCGATACCCGCATAGGCGCGCATACCTTCCGGCACGACGGTGGAGGTATTGTGCGGACAGCCGGAACAGAAGTACGGGATGCGCTGTGCAACGTCCTTGGTCTCCGCGGCGATGCGCTGGAATTCCTTGAGCCGCGCCACGCGTCCCGCAATGTCGTCATTGCGATGGTATTTCAGAAGCCGGTCGCCGATGCAGATCGCAACCTCATTGGGATCGAGGGCGCCCTTCACGGGGAATAGCCAATTGCCCTGTTCGTCCTTCTTGCCGATGCAGAGCGGCTGGTTGGCGGTGCCGTAGAGTTCCTCGCGCACCTGGACTTCAAGGAGCGACCGCTTTTCCTCGACGACGATGATGAGATCGAGGCCTTCCGAAAATTCCTTCAGCTCGCGCTGGCTGAGCGGCCACGCGCACGCGACCTTATAAAGGCGGATGCCAAGCTCGTTACACTTGACCTCGTCGATGCCGAGTTCGTCGAAAGCTTGCCGAACATCGAGATAGCTCTTGCCGGTCGTGATGATGCCGATCTTCGGGTTGCGGCCGCCCGAAGTGATGGTGCGGTTGAGCTTGTTGGCGCGCACGAAGGCAAGCATCGCGTCGCGCTTGTAATCGTGCAGCCGCGCCTCTTGGGTAAGGATCGGGTCGTTGAGGCGGATATTGAGTCCGCCTTCCGGCATCGCAAAATCGGTCGGGATGACGATGTTGATACGCTCCAGGCTGGCGTCGATCGCCGCCGTCGATTCGATGGTCTCGTGCATCGACTTGAGCGCGACCCAGGCGCCAGTAAAGCGCGACATCGCCCAGCCGTAGAGACCGTAATCGAGAACCTCCTGGACCCCCGCGGGGTTCAGGATCGGGATCATGACGTCGATGAAATGATATTCGGACTGGTGCGCGGTGGTCGAGGATTCGGCCGTATGGTCGTCGCCCATCAGCGCCAGCACGCCGCCGTATTTCGATGTGCCGGCAAAATTGGCGTGACGGAAGACGTCACCAGTACGATCGACACCGGGTCCCTTGCCGTACCACATGGCGAAGACGCCATCGTACTTGCCCTCGCCGCGCAGTTCCGCCTGCTGCGAGCCCCACACTGCGGTCGCGGCGAGGTCCTCGTTGATTCCGCCTTGAAAGCGGATGCTGCTCTTGTCGAGAAATGGTGCGGCGCGAAGAAACTGGCTATCGAGGCCGCCCAACGGCGAGCCGCGGTAGCCGCTGACGAAACCCGCTGTATTGAGCCCGTTGCGGCGGTCGAGCTCCTTCTGCATCAGGCATAGCCGCACCAATGCCTGAAATCCGGTCACGAACACGCGGCGCTGACCGAGGTCGTATTTGTCGTCGAGCTTGACGTCGCGCAGCGCCATGAGGCGGCCTCCCGTCAGGCCAGTGTGCCCTCACGCATCCGATATTGCCAGAGGGCCGAATGACAAGAAATATAGGCTGTGGCAATCCAGAGGCAATGCTAGTGACTTGAATTGTCAAAGCATTCTTGACCCATTTTTGACCGCTGTGGATCGAAGCGGAGAACCAGCCGGAACCGCCCGCTCCCGGATATCTCGGTATTGCAACGTTCGACCGGAACGAGTTCACACCTCGCTCTTGCCGGGCAGGCTCACGCCATCTGCGCCGCCGCTGACGGATCGCGCGCATAGAATTGCAAATCGCCCCGGCGGTCATCCCTGCCGGAGCGATTATTGCATTGTAATGCCTGGCGTTGAATTCAGATCGCCATCTTAAGGTCCTTGGCCGCGCGGAATGCGACCTTCTTGCTCGCCTTGATCTTGATGGCTTCTCCGGTCGCAGGATTACGCCCCATGCGCGCGGCGCGCTTCCGGACCTGCAAGATCCCGAGACCAGCGATCCTGACCCGTTCACCCTTCTTGAGATGTTTCGTGATCAGTTCCACCAGTCCGCCAAGCAGGGCTTCGCCGCCGCGTTTCGACATTTGATGGTCCGCAGCCAGAGTTGCCGCGAGGTGTTTCAGTGTGACCGGCCGGCTGGCCTTTGCGGCAGCCGGTTTTTTCAAGGCCTTTGATGTGCGTGAAACCGCCATGGTGTAAAATGCCCTTTAAAGCGCGCCATGCGCTGACTTACGAAGGACATGATTCGGGACCCGAAGGAAAGCTGTGCTTTAGGCCGTTGCCGGCTGAAGGAACAACCTTTTTTGTCCCGATGAGCGCAACTCAGACTTTGTTGCCGGCGCTCCAGGTCCAGAAATCGCGGCCTTCTTCACGCATAAAGCGCGCCAGCACCATGTTGTGGACTTCCGATGCGCCATCGACGAGCCGCGCGGCGCGAGCAGCGCGATAAATCCATTCCAGGATGGTGTCCTTCGAATAGCCGCGGGCGCCGTTGAGCTGAATGGCGACGTCACAGGCATTGTGCAACGTATCGGCGACCTGCACTTTCGCCATCGAGACTTCCTTGCGCGCACGATCGCCCTGATCGAGCTTCCACGCCGCATGCATGGTGAGCAGACGCCCGATCTGAATCTGATGCGCGACCTGGCCGAGCTTGATCTGGACGCTCTCGCGATCGGCAAGCTTAATGCCGAAACCTTCGCGATTGTTCACGTAATCCTGAGCGATCTCCATGCAGCGCTTGGAGAGCCCGAGCCAGCGCATGCAATGGGTGAGCCGCGCCGGCCCGAGCCTGATCTGTGTCACCTTGAGACCATCGCCGACACCGAGGAGCACGTTCTCATCGGCGACTTCCAATCCGTCGAATTCGAGTTCGCAATGACCGCCGTGCTCCTCCGGTCCCATGATGGCGATCCGCCGCACGATGCGCCAGCCCGGCTGATCGCGGTGATAGAGGAAGGCGGTGTGGCCTTTGCGTTTGTCTTCGGCGGTGCGCGCGATGACGATGAAATGCGCGGCGGTGCCGGCGCCAGTGATGAACCATTTGCGGCCGCGGATCACCCACTTACCGTTTTTCTTCTCGGCATATGTGCGGATCATGCTCGGATCCGAACCGCCACCGGGCGCCGGTTCGGTCATGGCGAAGGCAGATTTGACCTTGCCCTCGACGATCGGCCGCAGCCACCATTCCTTTTGCGCTGGCGTACCAATCCGCGCCAGGAGGTTCATGTTGCCGTCGTCCGGCGCCATGCAGTTCATCGCCAACGGGCCGAAAACAGACCGTGCCGCTTCCTCGTACATCACCGCCCAGGCGGCGATGGGAAGCTGCATGCCGCCAAACTCCTTTGGCGATTGCGGCGCCCACAGACCGGCTTTCTTGGCCTGCTCCTGGACCGGCGCCAGCCGCGGCAGCGGAATGTTCTCGTGCTCCGAAAAATTGTGCGGGTCCGCCTCGAGCGGCAACACGTGCTCCTCGACGAAGGCCCGCGTGCGCAGGCGCAGATTTTCGATCTCCGGCGACAGGGTGAAATCCATGCCAGCGCCCTCTCTGTTTCCTCGACGGCCGTTGAGAGTTTGACGGCCCATCCATACCTTATTGGGCTGACTCGAAAAACATGTCGCGCCAGTCGCGCTTTCGCTGGGAGCTATTGTATGGCCAACTTCACCCCGATCTCCGCAGCCATCGGCGGCGCGCTGGTCGGCCTCTCCGTCGTCCTCCTGATGCTGTTCAACGGCCGCATCGCCGGCATCAGCGGAATTTTCGGCGGCCTCATCAGTCCGCAAACCAGTGACCGCGGCTGGCTCCTGGCTTTCGTGGTCGGGCTGATCGCTGCGCCTTTGGTCGCTGCGCTCGCCGGCTACGCGGTGCCGATGCCACAAATGCCGGGGAGCTTCGTGACGATCGCCGTCGGCGGCCTTCTCGTCGGCTTCGGCACAAGGCTCGGCAGCGGTTGCACCTCAGGCCACGGCATCTGCGGCCTCGCTCGGCTGTCGCCGCGCTCCATCGCGGCGACCGGAGTCTTCATGGTCACGGCGGTCGTTGTCGTCGCGCTGACGCGGCACGTCATCGGAGGCTGAGCCATGCCCGTGTTCGCAAGTCTTATGTGCGGCTTCATTTTCGGCTTAGGGCTCGTCATTTCAGGCATGACGCAGCCGACCAAGGTTTTGGGCTTTCTCGATATCTTCGCGGCGCCGAGTGGCGGCTGGGATCCGAGCCTCGCCGTTGTGATGGCCGCCGGGCTTGCCGTCACGAGCGTCGGCTATGCCCTGCTGCGGCCCCGCGCACCGCTGTTCGACACGCAAAGCCGCTGGCCGACCGCGACCCCAATCGATCGGCCGCTCGTCGTCGGCGCGGTCCTGTTCGGCATCGGCTGGGGCCTGGTGGGACTATGCCCTGGTCCGGCAATTGTGAACCTCGCGACGCTGTCACCCGGCGTGATTGTCTTCGTTATCGCCATGGCGATCGGCATGCTCGCGCACGACCTGTGGCAGTCACGCAAGGGGACGACGGCGGCGCTCAAGGCCGGCGCGCCCGTGGCGGACGGATAAGCGTCGATCAGTTGGCAATGGTGGCTTGGAGCGCGATTGCCAATCGCTCTGCTCGGGAATCGGCAATACGGTAGAAAACGTTGCGCCCCGCTCTGCGCGTAACGACGATTCCCTGTTTACGCAGAATTGTAAGATGCTGGGACAGCGGATCGGCTGACCTCGATTCCCCATGCCAAGGCGGCGATCGGCAACTCCCCTCGATCGCCGGCAAGACGCCACAAAATGCGAATCCTTTGTTCGTTGGCAAAGACCCTCAAAATGGCGGCAACATCCGAGAGTTTCGCTTCGAGCGGAGCAAGGGTTCCCATTTTCATTAAAACATCGCAGCGCAACGTCGATCCCGTATGCCGCTACGCAGCCGGATTTTTGATTTTGCCGATGTCGAGAAATTTCATCACCGCCTTTTCGTAGTACGGCTCGGTCGTACCGGCGCGGACCTTGTGCAAGAAGTATTTCTCGAATGCGACCTTGGCGACGTGGACCCAGCGTCCGCTCGAGGCCCAGTTGACGTTGCGCGGCGGATTTTGCGGCATGGCGACGAACGCGACACCGCTATCGCCGAAATCGGCGAGGCAAATTGCATTCCACGTCGCCTCGTGCGTGGCCGCTTCGCCGCGAACGAGCTGGCCGATATTGAGCGCGGTGGCAGTCACCATGGATTCGATCATGAATCCGGTCTTCGGCACGCCAACCGGCACCGGCGTTTGTTCGATCGGAGCAATCGCGATGCACACGCCAACGCCGAAGATGTTGGGGAATTTCGGATTGCGCTGATGCTTGTCGATCATGACGAAGCCGCGCGGATTGACCAAGCCGTCGATGCCGCGCAACGCCGCAATGCCGCGGAACGCCGGGATCATCATGGCGAATTTGAACGGCAGTTCGTGAGCCTTCTTCGGCTTGCCGTCCTCATCGACTTCGGTCACGTGCATCGCACCCGGCTCGACCTTGTCGACTTTGCCGTTGGTGACCCACTTGATGTGCCGCTGGCGCATCGCGGATTCGAGGAGACCCTTGGTGTCGCCTACGCCGCCAACGCCGAGGTGACCGATATAGGGTTCCGCCGTCACAAATGTCATCAGCACCTTGTCGCGGATGCGGCGCTGGCGCAGATCGGCATCCATGATCATGGCGAACTCATAGGCAGGGCCGAAGCACGACGCGCCCTGAACGGCACCGACCACGACCGGGCCGGGATTTTTGCAGAATTCTTCCCAGGTTCCGTTGGCGTGCATCGCATGGTCGACGTCGCAGACCGAATAGGTGTTTCGCTCCGGACCAAGGCCTTCGATTTCGTCGAACGCCAATTCCGGCCCAGTCGCGACCACGAGATAGTCGTAGGTCAGAGAGCTCCCGTCGCCGAGTTCGACGCGGTTTCCCGCCGGATGAACGCGGGCCGCGCCGGCGGCGCTGAATGCAATGCCATGCCTGGGCAGCACCGTCGCCAGATCGATGGTGATGTCGTCCTTGGAGCGCCAGCGCACCGCGACCCAGGGATTGGAAGGCGTGAATTGAAAGAACGGCTTGTTTGAGACAAGGGTAACGCGGTCCTCCCTGCGGAGCACCTGCTTCACCTCGTAAGCGCACGACACTCCACCAATTCCGCCACCGAGCACGACGATATGAGCCATCTTTTCCTCCACCCTTGAGCCCGTTCACTGGGGCTCTATTCATTCTCTAGCCGAGGCGACCACGTTGAGGGTCTGCCCACATTGATCCTGCTCAACTCGGCGGAACGAGCGACAAGCACGATTTCGCTGCGCGGCTAAGCCTTAGTGGATGGCCACTCGAACGCCGGCCCCTGCTTCAGGCCGAGCTTGCGGAACACGATGGCCGCCGGGCAGAACCCGGTAAATGCGGCTTGGATCATGTTGACTCCGACGAAAGCGGCGAGAAGCAGCCAATAAGGGCTGACCAGCCAGTCCAGCGCCAAACTCACGAGCAATAAGCTCCCTGCCAGCGTGAACACTGCACGATCGACATTCACGGCGAACCTCCTTGAACGGCTGGACCCGAGGCGGCCAACTTCGGCGCTTTCGCACCGCGGGCCATGATCGGCCATCCAGACGTTGACTATATATTCTAATATTCGTATATACGCAACTATGAAAATAACCGTCAAACGAATGCTGGCCGCCGCCGACCAGGCCAGCGATCTCCTGAAGGCGCTCGCCAACCGGCATCGTCTGATCATCATCTGCCAGCTGATCGAGAAAGAACGCTCGGTAGGGGAACTTGCCGCGTTCTTGCAGATCCGCGACTCGACCGTGTCCCAGCATCTGGCTTTGTTGCGCAAGGACGGGCTGGTGACTGCGCGGCGCGATGGACAGACCATCTGGTATTCGATCGGCAGCCCACAGGCACGCGAACTGGTGCGCACGCTCTATCGGGTCTACTGCGCGCCAACCCCCGATCGCGCCGCAAAGCCCACGCGCAGGCCTGCGCATTCGGTCGCACGCCGGAGTCTTGCGCCAAATCAATGACTGCACCGGCGCGCCGCGCAACACATGCGGCGAAAGGCAATGGGTCAGATGAGAGCGAAGAAAGTACTCATGCGTGCCGGCATTCTTGCAGCGGCTACGCTGGCGCTGGTGGCGCAGCGGGCGCTGGCCGAGGAAACTTTCATCGTCGCCCTGCAGACAGTCGCCGACGAGAAAGCGGTCTTCGCCACGGTCGAAAGCGCCAACGTCATTCCGGCCCGGGCACGGATTGGCGGCACCGTGGTGCAGCTTGCAGTGCAAAGGGGTGACCACGTCGACCAGGACCAGGTGGTGGCAACCGTGGCTGATGAGAAGCTCGCGTTGCAGATAAGGGCGCTCGATGCGCAGATTTCTGGTCTTGAGGCCGAGCTTGCCAAAGCGAAGATTGATCTCGATCGGGCGCAGGAATTGTTTGCGCACGGCTCAACCTCAAAGGCGCTTCTTGACGCAGCCCAGACGGCCTTTGACGTCGCTAACAATTCATTGAAGTCGCGCACCGCCCAACGTTCGGTGGTCGAACAACAGATCACCGAAGGCAAGGTGCTGGCGCCGACTGCTGGCCGCGTACTGACGGTCCCGGTGACCACCGGCACGGTCATTCTGGCGGGCGAAGCCGTCGCCACCGTGGCGGAACAGAATTTTGTGCTGCGTCTGCGGGTGCCGGAACGCCATGCTCGCTTTCTCAAGGCCGGTGACCGGGTGCGCATCGACGGCGCAGACCTCGGCAAGAGTGGTGCCGAGTTCGGCACCATCAGCTTGGTCTATCCGCAAATCGAGGATGGCCGCGTCATCGCCGACGCCGCGGTCGCCAATCTCGGTGACTATTTCGTCGGCGAGCGTATCCGCGTATGGATTTCGGCCGGGGACCGCAGCAGCATCATTGTACCGGGCTCCTTTATTCTCACCCGGTTCGGCATCGATTACGCCCGCGTTCGCAAGGATGCCCAAACCGTCATCGATGTGCCGGTACAGCGCGGCCGGCAGTTGCCGCGGCCTGACATGCCGGATGCGCTTGAAATCCTCTCCGGGCTCCACGCCGGTGACGTGCTGGTGCGGCCGTGAAACTTGGACTGTCGGGACGACTTACCCAGGCAACGATCCGCTCGCCGCTGACGCCGCTGTTCCTGTTGGCAGCGCTTGCGGTCGGTTTGATCGCACTCCTCACTATACCGCGCGAGGAAGAGCCGCAGATCAGCGTGCCCATGGTCGACATCTGGGTCAACGCCGACGGCCTCAAGGCGCCCGACGCCGTTGAACTCGTGACCAAGCCGCTGGAGACCATCATCAAGGGCATCGACGGCGTGGAGCACGTTTACAGCCAGACGGTGGACGACCGCGTCCTGGTCACAGCGCGCTTCCTGGTCGGCACCAATGCCGATGACGCCATCCTGCGCGTGCACGAGAAGATCCGCGCCAATCTCGATCGCATCCCGGTCGGGATTCCCGAGCCACTCATTGTCGGACGCGGCATCAATGATGTCGCCGTTGTGGTGCTGACACTGTCGGCGAAGCCCGATGCGGCGGCGCGATGGACCGATAAGGACCTCTATCAGCTCGGCGAGAAATTGCAGGCCGAACTGGTCAAGACCGATAATGTCGGGCTGACCTACATTTCCGGCGGCAATCCGCAGCAGATCCGCGTCGAGCCCGACCCGGAAAAGCTGGGGCTGTTCGGCGTCACGCTGCAGCAACTCGTCGACAAGGTCCGCGGCGCCAATCGCTCATTCCAATCCGGCAGCGTGCGCGACAACAACGTCATGCGCAATGTTGCCGCCGGCCAGACACTGACCGGCACGCCCGACATTGGACTTCTGCTTGTCACCACGCGCGACAATCGCCCCGTCTACGTGCGCGACTTGGCCTCCGTCGTCATCGGCCCGAGCCCCCAGGAACACCGGGTCTGGATGGAAATCCCTGGCCAGGACGGCCATTGGAGCCGCGTGCCCGCAGTCAGCGTCGCCTTTGCCAAGCGCTCCGGCGCCAATGCCGTTGTGGTCGCGGAGGACCTGCTGGCGCGGCTGAAAAGCGTCGAGGGTCGGCTGGTCCCGGCTGACGTCAACGTAACAGTGACGCGCGATTACGGCGAGACCGCCAATGAAAAGGCCAACGAGCTCTTGTTCCATCTGGCGCTGGCCACGGTGTCGATCGTCGTGCTGATCGCCTTTGCAATCGGCTGGCGCGAAGCCGTGGTCACTCTCGTCGTCATTCCCACCACAATTCTGCTCACGCTGTTCGCTGCCAAGATGATGGGCTACACCATCAACCGCGTCAGCCTGTTCGCATTGATCTTCGCCATCGGCATCCTGGTCGATGACGCCATCGTGGTGGTGGAGAACATCGCGCGGCATTGGGCGATGAAGGACGGCCGCACGCGTATGCAGGCCGCCATCGAGGCGGTGGCGGAGGTCGGCAACCCGACAATCGTCGCTACGCTCACCGTGGTGGCGGCGCTGCTGCCGATGCTGTTCGTCTCCGGCCTGATGGGCCCCTACATGGCGCCCATTCCGGCCAATGCGTCAGCGGCGATGCTGTTCTCATTCTTCGTTGCGATGGTGATTGCGCCGTGGCTGATGCTGCGGCTGCAGCCGCAGGGCGGCCCTTTGCACGAGCATGAGCCGGCCCACGGCGAAGGCTTTCTCGGCCGCCTCTATCGCCGCTTCGCCACACCGGTGGTGCGTTCGCGCCGGTCGGCCTGGACGTTTCTCATTGCCGTCGGCATCGCAACAGTGCTGGTGTGCCTGTTGTTCGTGACCAAGAGCGTGACGGTGAAGCTGTTACCGTTCGACAACAAGTCGGAAATGTCGGTGGTGGTCGATCTGCCGAAGGGCGCGACGCTCGAAGATACCGAGCGTACGCTGTTCTCCATCGCCACCGTAGCGCGGCAACTGCCGGAAATCCGCTCGATCGAAACCTACGCCGGCACGCCGGCGCCGTTCAACTTCAACGGGCTGGTCCGCCACTACTATATTCGCGAAGCGCCGGAGTTGGGCGAACTGCATCTCAATCTGGCGCCGCGCGACGAGCGCAAACGCACCAGCCATGCCATCGCGCTCGATCTGCGGGCGAGAATGGAATCGCTGACCTTGCCCGCCGGGACGGTCGCGCGGGTCGTGGAGGTGCCGCCAAGCCCGCCGGTGCTGTCCACGCTCCTGGCCGAAGTCTACGGGCCGGATTCCGCCACCCGCCACGCCGTCGTCGGCGAGTTGAAAAAAATCTTCGCGTCCGTTCCCTACATCGTCGACATCGACGATTCGATCGGCAAGCCGCAGCCCCGCCTGCGCATCTCGATCGACCAGGACCGCCTAGAGTATTTCGGGGTCGAACAGCGCGACGTCTACGACACCATTCAGGCGCTGTTTGGCGGCACCACGGTCGGCTATTCGCACCGTGGCGAAGACCGCGACCCGATCGGGATCGTCGTCCGGCTGCCGAAGCGCGACTTGTCCTGGAGCGAGCTGCTGGCTTCGACGCCGGTCCCGGCCAACACTTTGCCCGGCAACAAGACCGTAGTCGAACTCGGCGATGTCGTACGCGTGAGCGACGAAATGGGCTCGCCCACCATCTTCCGCCGAGACGGGCGGTTTACCGATATGGTGATGGCGGAGCTGGCCGGCGCCTATGAGGCGCCGATCTACGGCATTCTCGACGTCGACAAGCTGGTTGCCGCGCACGATTGGGGCGCGCTCGGCCGACCAACGATCCGCTTCCATGGTCAACCGGAGGACGAGAGCAAGCCGACGATATTGTGGGATGGCGAATGGGAGATCACCTACGTGACATTCCGCGACATGGGCGCGGCCTTCGCGGTGGCGATGCTCGGCATTTATATCCTCGTCGTGGCGCAATTCGGCAGCTTCAAGCTGCCGCTTGTGATCCTCACTCCGATTCCCCTTACTCTGATCGGCATCATGCTGGGGCACTGGCTGTTCGGGGCGCCTTTTACAGCCACCTCGATGATCGGGTTCATTGCCCTCGCTGGTATTATTGTGCGCAACTCGATCCTGCTGGTCGATTTCATCCGCCACGGCGCGAGCAAAGGAAGGACCTTGCACGAGGTACTCCTCGAAGCGGGTGCGGTTCGTTTCAAACCCATTCTTCTGACCGCGCTCGCCGCCATGATCGGCGCGGGCACAATTCTGCTTGACCCGATTTTTCAAGGTCTGGCGATCTCACTGTTGTTTGGCTTGGCGTCATCAACTTTGCTGACTGTGTTGGTGATCCCGGCGATCTATGTTGCCTTACGCGACGCTGACCGCATCATCGGTGAACCTGAAGTCCCCTCGAAAGACGGCCATTAGAGCGCAATCGTTTCAGATTGAATCGATTCGCGCTCACCATCATTGGTGGAGCATGATCTTTTCGGAAAACCGGTTTCCACTTTTCCGGATCATGCTCTGGTGCGAACCGCGCAATTTGTTGACAAAGATCAACGCCTCGCGATGCAGTTCGGGATCAATATTTGTTATTTTGAGGTTGCGCCGTGCTCATTGCGCTGTTTGCTGACATTCACGCCAATCGGCAAGCGTTGAGCGCATGTCTTGCGCAGGCGCGGCATTTAGGCGTCGAACACAATGTGTTTCTCGGCGACTACGTCGGCTACGGCGCTGATCCCGAGTGGACGGTTGCGACCGTTATGGACCTTGTCGCCAAAGGCGCGATGGCGGTCCGCGGCAACCACGACAGCGCCGTGGATGACCCGCGCGAACAGCTTAACGTCGAGGCCCAAGTCGTTATGGAGTGGACTCGCGGCGAACTGGGATTGCCGGAACGGCAATTCCTCAAACGACTGCCGCTCACGCTCGTTGACGACGACCGTCTCTACGTTCATGCCGACGCCAGCGATCCGCAAGCGTGGCGCTACATCACCGACGCCGATACGGCGGGCCAAAGCATCATGGCAACGTCGGCCCGGATGACGTTTTGCGGTCACTGCCATCGGCCGGCGCTCTACACGATGTCGGCGGCAGGCAAGATGACGGCGTTCACGCCGATCACGGACAAGGCCGTCCAACTGCTGCCGCAGCGCCGATGGCTCGCCGTGCTCGGCTCCGTGGGCCAGCCGCGCGACGGCAATCCGGCCGCCTCTTATGCTCTGCTGGATACGGATCGGCGTGAGCTTACGTACTGCCGCGCGCCCTACGCCGTCGACGAAGCGGCCGCCAAAATCCGAAGCAAGGGCTTGCCGACCTGGCTCGCCGATCGGTTGTTGGTTGGGAAGTAAGCCATGGTCAAACCGGCACTCGAAATTGGCACGACCATCGACGGCTTCCGGATCGAGGAATGCATCCATCGCGGAGGCATGGCCACGCTCTGGCGCGTCTCACGTGCGGACATCACCGCGCCCATGCTGATGAAGGTGCCGAAAATATCCGAAGGCGAGGATCCTGCGGCCATCGTCGGTTTCGAGATGGAGCAACTGGTGATGCCGCGCTTGAGCGGCGTTCATGTTCCAAAATTCATCGCAGTCGGCGATTTTGAAGTGCAGCCCTACATCGTGATGGAGCAAATCCCAGGAAAGAGCTTGATACGAGTGCTGCCTGAATTGCCATTGCCTTATCCGGAGGTTGCCGAGATCGGCCTGAAAATCGCGGAGGCGCTGGACGATCTGCACCGGCAGCATGTGGTTCACCTCGACATCAAGCCGAGCAACATCATGTTTCGGCCGACGGGCGAGGCCGTGCTCATCGACTTCGGTCTTTCGCATCACGACCAGCTTCCCGATCTGATGCAGGAAGAATTTCGCGTGCCGTTCGGTACAGCGCCCTACATGTCTCCCGAACAATTGCTCGGCGTGCGTAACGATCCGAGAAGCGACCAGTTTGCCCTCGGGGTTCTGCTCTATTTCTTTTCGACCGGCATCCGCCCATTCGGGGAAAGCGAGAGGATGGCTGGGATGCGCCGGCGATTGTGGCGCGATCCCACCCCTCCGCGTCAATTGAAGTCGGACTACCCGCCTTGGCTGCAGGAAATCGTACTGCGCTGCCTCGAGATCGAGCCGGCGTGGCGCTATCCGACGGCGGCGCAACTGGCGTTCGACCTCAGTCACCCCGATCAGGTCAAGCTGACCAAGAGATCGGAGCGGCTCAAACGCGATCCGCTGACCACGGTTCTACGCAGACGCTTCAACAAAGACCTCAAGAGGTCGATCGCCAAGCCTGCGATC
This sequence comes from uncultured Alphaproteobacteria bacterium, assembly GCA_963759705.1. GTDB lineage: Bacteria > Pseudomonadota > Alphaproteobacteria > Rhizobiales > Xanthobacteraceae > BOG-931. Next base: position 505,647 of record CAVXAK010000011.1, on the reverse strand, counting down.
GCCGCCCACATTTCCTCGGCCCCGATCGTTGCGGTCGCGATCGATTTTGCGGCAAAATCGGCCCCGCTCAACGAAGCGCTCCGTGTCACTGCAGAACGCATGCTCGCGACCCTGCCCTCGGCGCGGCTTGCGTGCATCAACGTGCTCAGGATCGGCCGAATCACGATCGACTTTACGCTCGACGAACAAGGACACAACAAGCAGATCGACCGTCTGGTCGCGCTCAAACATTGGGCTGAGCCTCTGAAGCTCGAAAGCCACCGTCTTAGCGCACACGTCCTCGAGGCAGTCGATCCGGCCAACGCAATTCTCGAATTCGTCAAAACCAACCGTGTCGATCATATTCTCGTCGGCGCGAGGCAAAACTCGCTGCTGCGGAATTTGCTCGGCAGCACCTCCGCCAAGGTCGCCGCCGAAGCGCCGTGTACGGTCACCATCGTTCGGCCGGCTCGGATCGAGGACACGGCGGACGACGACAGCCCAGGCGATGCCATCTCGAAGCAATCTGCTGTCTGAGCACGCGGAGCGCGCTTAGTTCTTCCACAGCTTGCGGCTCGCAAGATCCGCTCCGTGGCGCATGGCCTTGAACTTCTCCCAGACCACCGTGGGGTGCACTTCGGTCTTATAGAGGGCTTGTGAGGAGAACCCGCAGTCAGCGGCCGCTATCACGTTCTCGCGGCCGACAAGGTTGGCAAAGCGCAGAATGCGCTCGCAGATGAGTTCCGGATGCTCGACAATGTTGCTGGCGTGGGTGATCACTCCGGGACAGAGCACTTTGCCATCGGGGACCTTCACGTTCTCGAACAGATGATATTCGTGCTCATGGCGCGGATTGGCCGCCTCGAAGCTGAAGGAGCCGGCATTGATGCTCAGCACGTGGCCGATGATCTCCGACAGGCTCGCCTCGTAAAGGCGCGGGCCTTCGTTGATGCCGTAGCAGGTATGGAAGCGCACGCTCTCGGCCGGGATCCCTTTCAGCGCAACGTTGATCGCCTCCACGTAGATTTCGGCACGTCTGCGCTTCTGCGCGTCGTCAAGATCGGGCTCGACAAAGATATCGGCCAAGAACGGATCGTCGATCTGCACCAAGAGGCCGGCGTCGACGATTGCCTTGTATTCCTTGCCCATCTCGACAGCGAGCGCGTGAAAATAGTCCTCGTCGCTCTTGTAGTACTCGTTGATGCCAACACCGGACGGCGCCGTGGCCGGCAGAAAGACGTGATGCAACGGCACGCCGGCAGCGGTCGCCGCCGCTTTCACGTTGTCGATGTCGCGGGCGATCGGTGCCTCGCCGCGATATTTGACCGGCCCGGTGCAAACGACAGGCGCCAGCGCGACAATCGCCCCACCCATCATCGCTTGCTTGAAATAGTCGGCATAGTATTCCGGAAAAGCGGCGACTTCCTTCTGGAACAACAACATCTTCTGGTTCGGCCGCGCCTCGAAACCCGACAGCCGCTCCTGGATGTAGGTGAAAAAGCCGGGCTTCGAGAATTCGCCGTCGGTGACGATGTCAATCCCGCATTCGACCTGCTTGCGCACAACGTCGGCAACGGCTTGACGGAGCACGGCCTCGAACGCCTTCTGGTCGAAGGCGCCGCCGGAAAAGTGCGCCTTCAGCATGTCGAGAATTTGATGCGGACGCGGCAGACTGCCGATATGAGTGGTCTGGATACGGTCGGTGTTCTGCTGCAGCGTCATGGGCAATCCTCCCGCCGCCGGCATCGCGAAGACGCTTTCGCCGCGGCCATCGTTTTCTCCAGCCCCATCGCATGTCGCGTGGGCTGCTTCTCAACCGGACGATTTCGGCTAAACTCACGCGGAATTGCAATAGAGCCCGGTGTTGATGAACCAGACTGTTCGCCCCCGTATTGCCGCCTCGGCCTGTCCGCACGACTGCCCGTCGACCTGCGCACTCGAAATCGAGGTATTTGACAAGCACACCATCGGCCGCATCCGCGGCGCCGCCGACAATGCCTATACGGCTGGCGTGATCTGCGCCAAGGTCGCGCGTTACGCCGAGCGCGTGCATCATCCCGACCGCCTGACCCGGCCGCTGCGCCGCACCGGCGCGAAAGGCAGCGGTGAGTTTGCGACGATCTCCTGGGACGACGCGCTCGACATCGTCGCCGAGCAATTTATCCGCGCCGAGCAAGCGCACGGCTCCGAGGCGGTGTGGCCGTACTACTATGCCGGAACCATGGGTTTCGTCATGCGTGGCAGCATCAACCGCCTGCGTCATGCCAAGAATTATTCCGGTTTCTTCTCCACCATTTGCGTCAATCCGGCGTGGAGCGGCTTCATTGCCGGCACGGGCTTGCTCGCCGGCCCTGATCCTCGCGAAATGGCAAAATCCGATCTGGTCGTGATCTGGGGCACCAATGCGGTGAACACCCAGGTCAATGTGATGACGCACGCGACGCGCGCCCGCAAGGACCGCGGCGCCAAGATCGTCGCCATCGACATCTACATGAACTCCACCATGAAGCAGGCGGACTTGCCGGTGCTGATCCGCCCCGGCACCGATGGTGCGCTCGCCTGTGCGGTGATGCATTGTCTGTTTCGCGACGGCAAAGCCGACTGGGATTATCTCGATCGCTACACCGATGCGCCGCGCGACCTTGCGGAGCACATGCGCGCGCGCGATCCGGCATGGGCGTCGAAGATCACCGGCACGCCCGCGGAGACGATCGAAGCCTTCGCCCGCCTGGTCGGCGAGCGGCAGCGCGCCTACTTTCGCCTCGGTTACGGTTTTTCGCGGTCGCGCAATGGCGCGGTCAACATGCACGCGGCCAGTTGCATCGCCGCGGTCACCGGAGCATGGCAGCACGAAGGCGGCGGCGCGTTTCACAACAACGGCGCGATCTTCCACTTCGATAACAGTTTGATTGACGGCAGCGACGTCCGCGATCCTGCCATCCGCATGCTCGACCAATCGCGGATCGGCGCCATCCTGACCGGCGACGCCGATGCGCTGCTCGGCGGCCCTCCGGTCACCGCGATGCTCATCCAGAACACCAATCCGGTATGCGTTGCGCCCGATCAGGAGACCGTCAAACGCGGCTTTGCCCGCGACGATCTGTTTGTTTGCGTCCACGAGCAGTTCATGACCGACACCGCAAAGGTCGCGGATATTGTGCTGCCCGCCACCATGTTCGTCGAGCACGACGACGTCTATCAAGCGGGCGGTAGCCAATACATTTTACTCGGACCGAAACTGATTGAGCCGCCCGGCGAATGCCGCGACAACCACGAGGTGCTCTGCGCGCTGGCGAAACGGCTCGGCGCCGAGCATCCCGGCTTTGCCATGACGTCGCGTGAATTGATCGACGGCACGTTGCGCAAATCCGGATGGGGCACGCTTGAGGAGCTCGAAGCCAACCGCTGGATCGATTGCCAGCCGGACTTTGCCACCGCGCACTATCTCAACGGTTTTGCCTACCCGGACGGCAAATTTCGCTTCAAACCGGACTGGCCCAGCGTGCCGTTCAACCGCTGGCACAGAACCGTCCCGTCCCCCGCGATGCCGCAATTGCCGGACCATTGGGAGGTGATCGAGGAGGTAGACGCCGAGCATCCGTTCCGGCTCGCGACTTCGCCGGCGCGCGGCTTTCTCAATTCAAGCTTTACCGAGACGCGGACATCGCGCGCCAACGAGCGACGGCCCGAGGTGATGATCCACCCGGACGATGCGGCGCCGTTTGCGATCGGCGATGGCGATCGGGTGACGCTCGGCAATCGGCGCGGCACGGTCACGCTGCACGCCCGTTTGTTCGACGGCGTGCGGCGCGGCGTGCTGATTGCAGAATCGCTCTGGCCCAACAGCGCCTACGCGGACGGCCGCGGCATCAATACATTGACCGGCGCCGACTCGATCGCGCCGTTTGGTGGCGCCGCGTTCCACGACAACAAGGTTTGGCTGAAGAAGCTGGCGACGTGATGGGCGAAGCCAACCGTCGGTCGTCTTGCTCTAGCGGCGTGGCCATTCAGAGGATCACTTCGATGTAGAAAAGACTTGATGCGCCGCCGACCGCACGCGGCCGTGGCATAATAAAACAAAAACGGGAGGACGATTTGCTCGATCGATTTCATGCTTGCGCGGCCTTGGCCGTCACACTTCTCAGCCTTGGCCCCAGTGCGAACCCGCTCGCGGCGCAGGAATTCCCGACCCGGCCGGTCACCGTCATCGTGGCGTCTACTCCTGGCGGTGGGACCGACATCATTTCGCGCATCGTCGGCGAGCAGCTTTCCAAGCAACTCGGTCAACCTTTCGTCGTCGAAAACATCCCCGGCGCCGGCTCGCTGACCGGTACTGTTGTCGCCGCCAAGGCGGCGCCTGACGGCTACACGCTGCAGACCGGCCTTAACGCCAGCATGGCGGTGAACCCGAGCCTGTTTGCCCATCTGCCTTACGATCCCGTCCGCGATTTCGTACCGGTGGGCATGCTGGCCGAATTTCCATTTGCCGTCGTGGTGAACAAAAATTTCCCGGCCCATTCGATCAAGGAGCTCATCGCGCTTGCGAAGTCGCGTCCCGGCGAGATCAACTACGCATCCGCCGGCAACGGCACCGGGCAGCAATTGTCGATGGAGCTGTTCAAGTTGATGACCGGCACGAATCTCACGGTCGTACACTATCGCGGCGCTGCGCCGGCCTATACCGATGTCATTTCAGGACAAGTGCCGGTGTTCTTTGACAACCTGGCGAGCGCTCTGGGCCAGATCAAAGGCGGCAATGTGCGCGCGCTCGCCGTTACGGGCAAAGAGCGATCGCCACTGTTACCGGATGTGCCGACCGTCGCAGAAGCCGGAGTGCCGGGCTACCAGTACTATACGTGGTTCGGCTTGTGGGCTCCCAAAAACACGCCGCAGCCGATCGTCGACAAACTGCACGCTAACGTGGAAAAAGCGCTCGCCAATCCGACGGTGAAGGAACGCATTGCTGCGGATGCCGGCGTACCTTTGGATATGCCTCTCGCCGACATCCCGCCGTTCCTCAAAGCCGAGATCGCCAAATGGGCGGATGTGGTCAAGCGCGCAGGCATTGCGGTCCAGTAGGCGGAGCTCGACGCGTCGGGCGGCGAGACACGGCGATCTAGAACATCGCGGTCCGCGCCCGCTCCCAATCGGCGCGCAAGGCGGCGCCGGGCAACTCTGCGACCTGTCGGTCGACGAAGGCCATGATCTCGTCGTTGGACTTCATCAGATCGACCGCTTCGGCGCAGGGTTGCGGCACGTGCCACTTGGTGTCGATGAAAACCTCCAGGCGATTGCCTTCCGGATCGCGGAAGTAAGCCGAAATCGCGTTGCCGTGGGATATCGGGCCGAGTTCGACGATCGGCTCGCGCTTGAGCGCCACATAGACGTCGCGCAACGACGATAGGCTCTCGGCACGAAATGATAGCTGCTGGATCATGTTGTAGGCGAGGTCTGCGGGCCGGCCGGTAGCAAAGACAACTTGATGGTGTTCGCGCGGATCGAGGGTCAAAAACGCAATTTCGCGGCCGTCCTTCATCAGGTTGCGATCGCTGACAACGAGCCCGAGCACACGCGTGTAGAAATCGACCATCTTTTCGAGATCGGTCACGAACACACCGACGTGACTGAACGAAAGTTTGTGGCGCCCACTCATGTTGCCTCCTCCGCTCGGCGCGAAGCCCGGATCTTAGTTATCTTTACGAGCATCGCACGATGCCGGCGCAATCCCCGCCGTCAGCGCCGCAGATCTACGCCGCCTTGATGTTAGCGAACTTGATCACCTTAGCCCACTTCTTGATTTCGGCCGCGATGAACGTGCGGAAATCCTCAGGCGAACTCGCCACGACCGTGGCCCCGAGGGCCGTGAGTTTGGCGTTGGTTGCAGGCTCGGTGATAACCGCGTTGATCTCCTTGTTGAGCTTAGCGACGATCTCGGCTGGCGTATGGCTGGGCGCTCCAATACCAGACCAGGAGCTTGCGTCGTAGTTCGGCAGAAACTCCGCGACCGCCGGTATGTCGGGCAAGACCGCCATCCGCTTGCTGCTGGTGACGCCGAGAGCCCGCAGCGTACCGGCTTTGACATAGCTGATCGTCGAGCCCGCAGTGGCAAACACCACCTGGACTTGCCCGGCCAGCAAGTCCGTCAGCGCCGGCGCCTCGCCGCGATATGGCACGTGGGCGATCTTGATGCCCGCCATCATGTTGAACAATTCCCCGGCCACGTGACCGGTAGATCCGATCCCACCCGAACCCATGTTGATTTTGCCCGAATTGGCCTTGGCGTAGCTGATGAATTGCGCACCCGTTTGGGCCGGCATCGAAGGATTGACCGCCATGACCAGCGGCATTTGTTCGATGCTGGCGACCGGCGCGATATCGCGCTCGAAGTCGAAATCGAGATTATCGTAGAGCGTTTCGTTGATGGCGCCCGGCGAACCGGCGAGGAGAAGCGTGTATCCATCGGCTGAAGCATGCGCGACCATGCCGGTGCCGAGATTCGTGCCGGCCCCCGGCCTGTTCTCGATGATGAATTGCTGACCGAGACGCTCCGACAGCCGCTGTGCGACTAGGCGTGCGACGATATCGAAGGTCCCGCCCGGCGGAACAGAGACGATGATGCGCACCGGCTTGGTTGGATAGGTTTGCGCATACGCGAACCGCGACGCCGTCGGCATCGCGACTGCGCCGGCTGCGAGACGCAGGACGTGTCTGCGGATCAGTTTCATGGCTCTCCCCCATGCGTTTGCTCTCAGCAACGCCATTTTTTGCCGTGCTCTCCCGTCATGAGGCGCGGCCGCCGCCTATGGCTTTCCGCCGGCGGTTCTGTGATCAAGCTACCCCAGTTTCGCGGGCGCCGCACGCGGTCAACCTGTCGCGCCGAGCCGTCGGCGACGGTGCTCGCGCTGGTGGCGCCGGCGACAAGCGGCCGCCAGCCACCACGGTCACGGTATTGGCCAAAGTGCGTTCTTTTGTACGATTGTGGGGATTTAGGGGATATAATCCTGCGACGCGCCAAGGACCCAGCAGGCCAATAGCTGCTTTCCAGCCATTAGCCTAAAGGCCCTGCCTCTTCTAGAAAGCTGGCCACTTCGATAGAGTTCTTTTCTGGCCCGAGGCGGGACATGAGGCGAAAAAGGCGGGCGAACTGCCCGTCATGCTGCCAACAAAATTCGATTTCGTGATCAATCTTAAGACCGCGAAGGCCCTAGGACTCGAAGTCCCACCTAACATCATGGCGCTCGCGGACGAAGTGATCGAATAGACAGTCGGCCTCCGCATCGGGGCGGTCCGCAAAGGTCCTAAGGTGAGTGATATGAGACGGCGCGACTTCATCAAGCTCCTCGCTGGCTCTGCCGCCGCCGGACCCTACGCGGCATCGGCGCAGCCGTCATCGAAGGTCTTTCGTCTCGGCACGCTCACACCAGGAGCACCGCTGGGTGAAAATTCGCCGCTCGGCGCCATCCTGCTGAAAGGTCTGGAACAGCGCGGCTATACGCTTGGAAAAAATCTAGCTTTCGACGCTCGCGGTGCCGGCGGCCAAGTGAGCAAGCTTGGCGAGATTATCCGCGCCATGAAGGCGGACGGTGTCGATGCGTTCGTGGTCAACGGCTTTCCAACTGCACTTGCCTGCAAGGTCGAGAAGGTGCCGACCGTTGTGGCGCTCGGCGCTGGAGATCCGGTCGCAACCCATCTGATTGACAGCTTGTCGCGACCGGGCGGCAACATCACCGGCATTTCGGATAATGCCGCGACGCTCTCCACCAAACGTCTCGCACTGATCCAGCTGGCGGTGCCGAAGCTGCAACGTGTGGCGATGCTGTGGAACAGGGACGATCTCGGCATGACCATGCGCTATGAGGCATCCGCGGGCGCGGCGCAGTCGATCGGTGTCACGGTGCAAGCACTTGGTGTGCGCGAGCCGGATGACTTCAACGGGGTGTTCGAGGCCATGGATAGCCAAAAGCCGGATGCCATCCTCATGGTCGCCGACGTCCTCACTATCCTCAACCGCAAGCGCGTGTTCGATTATGCGGGCGTGCACCATATTCCGGCGCTGTACGAGTACGATATCCCCTTTGTGCACGACGGCGGATTGATGTCGTATGGGCCAGACCTCAAGGAATGTATGGACCGCACCGCCGACCTCACCGCAAAGATATTCAAGGGCGCACGGCCCGCCGATCTGCCGTTCGAGGAGCCGACACGCTACCCGCTCGTCGTTAATCTCAAGACCGCAAAGGCAACCGGAATCGAGTTGCCGCCGAATTTTTTGGCGCTCGCCGATGACGTGATCGAATGAAACGCCGCGAGTTCATATCGCTGCTCGGCGGCGTTGCAGTTGCGCCGATAGGGCTGCCGCTCGGCGCGCGCGCACAGCAGCGCGACCAGAAACGGCATGTCGCTGTGCTGATGGGCGGACTTGTTCAAGGCGAGACTGCCGGCAAGGCGGAGGCCACCGCCCTGGAGGACGGGCTGAAGGAACTGGGCTGGCAGCCCGGCCGCAATGTCGATCTCGACTATCACTGGCCCGGCGCGGACCTTGATAAAGTGCAAGCCGCGGCGAAACAGATCGCTGCCACACATCCCGATCTGGTGGTGAGTCGCTCGACACCGGCCACCGCCGCCCTGCAGAACTCCGGCCTGCCGATAGTCTTTGTGCTCGTGGCCGATCCGCTCGGTTCAGGTTTCGTGCAAAATTTGGCGCGGCCGGGCGGCAACCTCACCGGCTTCTCGAATTTTGAAGCTTCGGTCGGGGGAAAATGGCTCGAGCTTCTGAAAGAGGCATCACCGGCAGTCTCGCAGGTCTCGTTTCTATTTAATCCGGGAACCGCACCCTACGCCCCCGGCTACCTGCATTCGGCTCAGTCGGCGGCGCAAACTCTCGGCGCCGCCGTGATCGCCACGCCTTGCAGCAGCATCGAAGACATTGAAGAAGCGTTCGGCGAGCGCGCGCACGAGGGCGGCGGCATTATCGTCGTCATTGACACGTTTCTTTCGGAGCATCGCGATCTCGTCGTTCAGCTGGCGACGCGCCACCGGCTCCCCGCGATCTATGGTTCGCAGGTTTTTGTGCCGAGCGGCGGGCTGATGTCCTATGCAGTCGACTATCCGGACCTGTATCGGCGCGCCGCCGCCTATGTCGATCGCGTCCTGCGGGGTGCGCACCCGGCCGAACTTCCGGTCCAGGCCCCGGCGAAATTTGTGTTGTCGATCAATCTGAAGGCCGCGAACGCAATTGGCCTCAGCTTGCCGCAGACCCTTATCGTTCGCGCCGACGAAGTGATCGAATGAGCAAGGCCGCAATTCATGGTAAATCGCATTGCCTCCGGCGCAGATATGAGCGGAAAATACGAGTCGGTCGGCGCAGGACCAGGATGATCGCATGAAGGCGGATACGGATCCTCGCGGAAGGTCCATTCGCGGGCTGACGGATCGGCTTGCCGGTGTGGCTTCGGTGACCGGCGCATCGGTCATGCGCAGCCGGCTGTTCATCAAATACGTCGCCTTGTTCGTCACGGTGGTCGTTCTTGCCCTGTTGGCCAACGGAGCGTTCGAGATTTGGTTCTCCTATCAGGAGCACAAGGCGTCGCTGATCAGCATTCAGCGGGAACAGGCGGAAGCGGCGGCCGCCAAGATCGAGCAGTTCATTACTGAGATCGAAAGCCAAGTCGGCTGGACCACGCAACTGCCGTGGTCGAGCAGCACCCTCGAGCAGCGGCGTTTTGACGCGCTGCGGCTGCTCCGGCAAGTGCCCGCGATAACGGAGCTCGCACAGATCGACGCCTCAGGACACGAGCAGCTTCGCGTGTCGCGGCTCACCATGGACGTGGTCGGCAGCGGCGCCGACTTCTCCAAGAAGCCGGAGTTCACCGAAGCGGTGGCGCACAAGGTTTATTACGGTCCGGTTTATTTCCGGCGCGAATCCGAGCCGTATATGACCCTTTCGCTTGCGGGAGCGCGGCGCGAAACCGGCGTAAGCATTGCGCAAGTCAATCTCAAACTCATTTGGGACGTGGTTTCCAAGATCAAGGTCGGAGAACGCGGCCGCGCCTACGTGGTCGACGCCGATGGCCGCCTCATTGCGCATCCGGATATCAGCCTCGTGCTGCGCAACACCGACATGTCGCGCCTTGCACAGGTTCGCAGCGCTCGTGCTGCCGCTGGTAGCAATTCCGGCGAGCAAGTGCAGGAAGCGGACGATATTGCCGGCCACAGAGTGCTCACCGCATATGCGCCGGTCACGCCGCTCGGCTGGCTGGTTTTCGTCGAAACCCCGATCGAGGAGGCTTACGGGCCGCTCTATGCATCGATCCGGCGGACCGGATTCGTGCTGTTCGGTGCGCTTGCGCTTGCTTTCATAGCCGGCATGTTCCTCGCCGGGCGGATGGTGGTGCCGATCCAGGCGCTGCGCGCGGGCGCAGCACGGATCGGCAGCGGCGATCTCGGCCAGCGCATCAGCATCAAGACGGGTGACGAAGTCGAGTCTCTCGCCAACCAGTTCAACGACATGGCGGGCCGGCTGCAGGAATCCTACGCGGACCTGGAGCAAAAGGTCGAAGATCGCACCCGCGCGCTGACTGAGTCGCTCGAGGATTTGCGGACGGCGCAAGATCGCCTTGTCCAGACCGAAAAGCTCGCATCGCTCGGTCAATTGACTGCCGGCATCGCGCACGAGATTAAAAATCCTCTCAATTTCGTCAACAATTTCTCCGGAGTGTCGGTGGAGTTGATTGACGAGTTGCAGCAGGTTCTCGCCGACGTGAAAACCGATGACAAGACCCGCGCTGAAATCGATGACCTGTCGGACACGCTACGCGGCAACCTCGAAAAGATCGTTCAGCACGGCAAGCGAGCGGATTCGATCGTCAAGAACATGCTGCTTCATTCGCGCGAAGGCTCGGGCGAGCACCGGCCCGTCGACATCAATGGCATCGTCGAGGAGAGCCTCAATCTCGCCTATCACGGCGCGCGCGCCGAGAATAAGGGGTTCAATATCACGCTCGAGCGTTCATTTGATCCGGCCGCGGGCGAAGTCGACCTTTACCCGCAAGAAGTCACGCGGGTTCTGCTGAATTTGATTTCAAATGGCTTCTATGCTGCAACCAAACGCAAGAGTCAGACCGGTAATGGAGAGTACGAACCGACCCTCGCAGCGGCCACCAAGAACCTCGGCGATCGCGTCGAGATCAGAATCCGCGACAACGGCATCGGCATACCGCCCGAGGTGAAGGAAAAAATGTTCAATCCTTTCTTTACGACCAAGCCGGCCGGAGAAGGAACCGGGCTTGGGCTCTCGATCAGTCATGACATTATCGTGAAGCAACATGGTGGTTCTATCGCGGTCGATACCAAGCTTGGCGAATTCACCGAGTTTATGATCGTTCTGCCACGGAAAGCGGCAACACTTGGCAAAACAGGGGGGCGCGCGTGAGTTTTCTTATCCTCGTGGTCGACGATGAGCCTGATGTCGAGATGCTGTTTCGGCAGCAATTCCGTCGCGATTTGCGCGCCGACCGCTTCACCATGGAATTTGCCCAGTCCGCGCCGGCGGCTCTGCAGTGCATAAGCGATGCCGGAGATGCGTCACTTATCTTGATACTTTCCGATATCAACATGCCGGGGATGAGCGGGCTTGAACTGTTGCCCAAGGCCAAGGCGTTGCGGCCGGACGTCCCCGTCATCATGATCACCGCTTACGGCGATGCCGAGACCAAGCGCAAGGTGCTGGAAAAAGGCGCCGACGCTCTTTTCACCAAACCCATTGACTTCACTCTGCTCAGGAACGAGATCGACACGCGGGTCGAAAAGGCCGCATGACATCACGCATTCTGGTCGTTGACGACGAGCCTGACTTAGAGGCGCTCGTTTTGCAGAAATTCCGCCACCAGATACGGGAGGGCGCAGTCACATTTCTGTTTGCGCGCGATGGTATCGACGCGCTCGCGGCGCTGGAGGCGAATAGCGACATCGACTTGGTCGTTACCGATATCAACATGCCGAGGATGGATGGCCTATCGCTGCTGCAGAAGCTGCAAGAGGCCGAGCAGGGCGTTTCAACCATCATCGTATCGGCCTATGGCGACATGGCCAATATTCGCACCGCGATGAACCGTGGCGCGTTCGATTTTGTGACCAAGCCGATCGATTTTGGCGACCTTGAGACGACGATCAGCAAGACGATACGCCACATCGAGGCTCTGCGCGACGCCAGGCGCCGCCAGGCAGAGGCCGAACGGGCCCATGCATCGCTATCGCGTTACTTCTCGCCGAATCTGGCGCAACGGCTTGTCAGCGACGCGACCGCAATCGAGCTCGACGGGCGGCGCCTCGAGGTCGCGACGCTCTTCACCGATATCACGAGTTTCACCGCACTCGTCGAGACGCTGGAACCGAGCGTTCTCGGACCGTTGCTCAACGAGTACCTCACCGGCATGACCGATATCGTGTTTGCATACGATGGCACGGTGACAAAGATCATCGGTGACGCCTTGCACGTGTTGTTCGGCGCTCCGGGAGAGCAACCCGACCACGCCGCTCGCGCCGTTGTCTGTGCGCTGGCTTTGGACGAATACGCGGAGGCGTTCCGCGAGCGCTACAATGAAAAGGGCATCCCGCTCGGGTCGACACGGATCGGCGTTCACGCGGGACCCGCGATCGTCGGCAATTTCGGCGGCGGCCGCTTTTTCGACTACACCGCTTATGGCGATACCATCAATGTTGCGGCACGGCTCGAAGCCACCAACAAGCAACTTGGGACGCGCATCTGTGCAAGCGCCACCCTTGCATCCAAAGTGAATGACTTTCGGGGACGCCCGGTCGGCGACCTTGTGCTCCGGGGCAAAACCGAAGCGCTACGGGCGTTCGAGCCCCTGCGGCTCGAACAGTACGAAAGCCACGCGACCAAGATGTATCTGGATGCGTTTGCCAAGCTGGAGGCAAACGATCCCGGCGCGCTTGCCGCGTTTGCATCCCACGTCGGCAGCCAGCCGCTGGATTTGCTCGCGAACTTTCATCTCAAGCGCCTGCTGAATGGCGCAACAGGCACGCGGATTGCGATGGACTAGCGGCCGACATGGTGCAGGTGTTCCCGGAGTCGCCCTTGACCGCGTCTGCTTCGTCTTGGTGCGCCGCAACCCGGCGATGACGGGCCGATCCGTGATCTCGAAAGTTCGGGCGCGATCATCCGCGCAACGCCACCATCTGGCCGCCGTCGGCGACGATGGTGGCGCCGGTCACGAAACGACCGGCATCAGAAACGAGCAGCAGCAGCGGGCCGTCAAGATCGCGTTCTTCGCCGAAGCGGCCGATCGGGATTTCGCGCTTGAGCGGCGCGCCTCTCTCGCTAGTGAGATAATCGCGATTGAGTTCGGTCATGATCCAACCGGGCGCGATGGCGTTGACGCGGATGCCCTTGTAGGCAAGCTCCAGCGCGAGCGCTTTGGTGAGCTGGATCACGCCGGCTTTGGCGGTAGCGTAGGCGATAACGCCTTTGTTCACGCCAAGGCCGAGGACTGACGCGATGTTGACGATGGCGCCGCCCTTGCCGGCCGCGAGCATACGGCGGGCAGCGTCCTGCGCGATGTAAAATACAGCGTCGAGATCGGTCGACAGCACGCGCCGCCATTCCTTCTCTTCGAGATCGACGGCGCGGCCGGAATGCGCGACGCCGGCGTTGTTGACGAGGATCGTCACGGTACCGAAGTTTTTCTCGGCGGCATCGAACGCAGCACTCATGCCAGCGCGATCGCAAACGTCGGCTTCGATCGCCAGCGCGCGGCCGCCGGATGCTTCGATGCGCGCTTTCACGGCGGCAAGGCGATCGGCGCGGCGCGCGACCAGGACCACGGACGCACCGTTCTCCGCCAACACCTCGGCGAACCGCACGCCAAGCCCGCTGGAGGCCCCCGTCACCAGCCCGACCTTGCCGTGAAGATCGAAAATATCTGCTGCCGCCATCACGCCTCTCCTTGAAAATCGTCCCTATGGGCGAGCGCCTTACGGCCACCGCGCTGCCTGCGCAATTATGACGCGACGTTGCAAGCGACCCGATGCGCTATTCTGCTCGGGCTTGCGACGCATAACGACAAGCCAAAAAAGCAACAAGACAGCGTCACCAGGGAGAAGTAGCCATGTTCAGGCATTGGGCGACAACGGCTTTGCTTCTGGGATTCATCGTTCCGGCAGCGCACGCCGAGCCGCAGACGGTCACGGTCCAACTCGTCAGAAGCATCGCGCAGGCACCGTACTACATCGCGGTCGACAAAGACTATTTCGGCAAGGAAGGCATCAAAGTCGAGTCCGGTGACATCCGGAGTGCGCTCGACACAATCGGCCCGCTGGCGACCGGACGGCTCGACGTCAGCATTGGCGCCGCCACTGCCGGCTTCTTCAATGCCGCCCATCAGGGTTTCGACCTGCGCGTTGTGGCCGCGATGGGGATCCAGGGCCCGTTGATGGCGACGCAACCGGTGGTGCGCAAGGCGCTGTGGGACGACGAAACGATCCGCGGCGCGAAGGATTACCGCAGGCGCAAAGTGGCGATCAACGCGCCGGGCGACATTACCGAGTATTTCCTCCACGAAATGCTGAAGAAAAACGGCATGACACTCAAAGACGTAAACCTGACGCCGCTTGGCTTCGCCCAACAGCTTGTCGCGTTCAAGAATGGCGCCATCGACGCGGGTTTCCTGCCCGAGCCTCTGTCCACCAGCGCCCAAATGGCAGGCGCCGTGGCCCTGAATAAAACGGATGCCGGCGTTGGCGAAGGCACCATCACCACGTTCGTATTCTTCGGCACGAAGTTTATGCACGACCGGCCCAAGGTCGCGCTCGCCTTCTTGCGTGCCCTGCTGCGAGGCGCCCGCGACGCACAAGGCCCCTATCTGAAAGACCCGGGCATCGCTGCGTCCATTGCGCAGCAGACGAGCCTCAAGGTCGAGGCGGTGCAGCACAGCACGCCCTACACCATCGACCCCAATCTCGACATCGCAAAATTCGAGGCCGGGTTGCGGAATCAGGAGACAATTCACCGCGAGGACGGCCGTCTCAATTACGACGGACAGCTGTCATTCGATAACGTCATCGATGCAAGCCTCGTGCACCAGGCCGCGGCCAGCCTGAAATAATCGCGACGGTCCATCGGCCGGCACGTCGGAGGATCGATCAGGTCGACGTACCAGACTTGCCGGCCTCATCAAGCGCACTGTCAAACTCCGTCCGGCGCTGGGGTGCCCCCACGTCACGCAGTGCTGTGGACCGATTGGGCCTGCCCCTTTGTGAGCCCGAAGCATTGCGGGAGTTGCGACCGCATGCGAAGGATCGAACCGGTACGGTTCAGGCCTTTTCTACGAACATCCTGCATCTGCGAACTTGGAGTGAGCACACGATGGGCTTTAGGGATATGCGCCAGTGGATGGCGCAGCTTGATCAGCATGGTGAGTTGCGGCGGGTCGCGGCCGAAGTGGATTGGGACCGCGAGATCGGAGCCATCGCCCGCCGCACGTTGGAAAAAAAGGGCCCCGCACTGCTGTTCGAGAACATCAAGGGCTATACCGGCGGCCGTTGCACCAAGCTTTTCGCGAGCGGCCTCGGCTCCCGGTCGCGGCTCGCCCTCGCCCTCGATCTGCCGCACGACGCCGGCAATCGCGACCTCGTCCAGCACGTGATGAAGAAAAACCGCGAAACGATTCCACCCGTCCGTGTCGACTCCGGCCCGGTCAAGGAGGTCATCATTCGCGGCGATGCCATCGATCAGACGGAGTTTCCCGTTCCCAAATGGCACTACCTCGAAGGCGGACGCTACATTCACACCTTCTCCGCCATTGTCACCCGGGACCCGGACACCGGCGTGATGAACGTTGGGATGTACCGCGGCATGATCGGGCAGAAGGACACTGCACCGTTCCTATTGATCAAAGGCGGTCAGCATTGGGGACAGCACTTCGTGAAGTGGGCCGCCCGCAAAGAGCCGATGCCGGTCGCCTGCGTCATCGGCTGGGATCCGATCATGCCGTTCCTCGCCGGCTCACCGGTGCCGGCCGGCATCTGCGAGTGGGATGTGATGGGCGCGTATCGCGGCGAGCCGGCCGAGCTGGTCCGCTGCGAGACCGTCGATCTCGAAGTGCCGGCGGGCGCCGAAATCGTCATCGAGGGGACCATCAGCGACGATCCCGCGACTTACGAGAAAGAAGGTCCGTTCGGCGAATACACCGGCTACGTCTCCGACCTCCCCACCCTTCGTCCGGCCATGAAGGTCACCTGCATCACGCACCGCCGCGATCCCATCTTCGTCGGCTCGCTCGAGGGCACGCTGCCAGGCTCCTATAGCGAGAACAGCGTGATGTCCTCGGTGCAGCGGGCCGCCATTGCCTGGAATATTTTGACCACCGCCGGCATTCCCGGTGTTCTCGACGTGTTCGCGCCGCCGATCACGAACGGCGTCAATCTCCGAGTCCAGATCAAAAAGCACTATCAGGGGCAGCCGAAGCAGATCGCCGCGGCGCTTTGGGGCAATAGTGCTGCGCAATATCGCTACAAGCACGTGACGGTGGTGGAGGAGGACATCGATCCCGCCGACGACGAGCAGGTCGAATGGGCGTTCGCGCATCGCGTCAACGCCGGCGAGGGCGGCATCGTGATCTTTCCCGGCATATTCGGCTCGCCGATCGATCCGTCGACGCCGATGGAGGACCGCGATGTCTCACAGCTCGGCACCGGCCTGTGGAATCGGATGCTGATCGACGCCACGCGCTCGTGGAAAAATCCGCGCCGGCCGCAATGGGGCAACGAGCGCTTTCCGCCGACCGTCAGACCGGCCGCTGAGGACGAGGAGCGAGTCAAAGCGCGCTGGTCGGAATACGGGCTCGGCGATTTGTAGATTGCAACAACACTTCGCTCCGAGCCCTCAGGCGTCGGCGGCCTCCGCCATGGGCTCGATCTGAGCGTCGGACCGAGCGACGCGGCGGACGAGCGCAACGAGGTTTCTCACCGCGGACGAGCGGTCGTTACGCCTGTAGACCAAACTGATTGGAGCGTGCGGCGCATCACCCTCGATGGGGCGAAACAATACGCCTTCGACGTGAACGCGGGTCATGCACTGCGGGACGATCGAAATGCCGAGACCCGCCGCCACGATGGGAAAACTCGCAAAAAGATGTGGCCATTCAGGTCCGATAATGGGCTGGAAACCCGCCCGGTGGCACGCGGCAATAATCGAGTCATGCATGCCGACGTTCATGCGACGAGAGAAGAGGGTGATTTTCTCCTTCGCAAGCGCAGCGAGCGGAATCGAAGACCGCCCGCCGAGCGGGTGCCCCTCCGGCAACATGACAACGAAATCTTCGACGGCGATCGGCGCCGTGGTGAGGTCATGCCGGTTTGCGATCGGCGACCAAACGAAGGCAGCGTCGAGTTTGCCGGCATGAACTTCGGTCATCAGAACTTCGGTACTGTTCTCCTCCGCATATAGAACCACGCCCGGATATTTCGCGCAGAACTCACGCGTGATGATATTGACCAGCGGCTCGAAATAAGTCGCGCCGGCGGTGCCGATCCAGATTTCTCCCGACTCGCCACGCGCTCGGCGTTTCACATCGGTCCGGGCCCGTTCGACGTGCCTTAAAATGCCGCGCGCCTCCTCCAGCAACAGGCTACCGGCCGCGGTCAACTCCACCGACCTGCCGAGACGGCGAAACAGCGGCGCGCCCATCTCTTTTTCCAACTGGCGGATTTGCAAGCTGAGCGGCGGCTGTTTAATGCCGAGCCGTTCGGCGGCGCGAGTGAAACTGAGCTCTTCGGCCACCGCGATAAAATAGCGGAGATGACGCAGTTCCATCTGCGATGAACTCCGTCCGTATCGGCGTCAGGCGGCCGAGCTGAATGCTTAGCGCTTTAATTCCTTATTTCATGAAACGGTCTCGATCCGGTCAATATATCTGAAAGCTATCGAACCCGCCATATTGAGATATTGGACAAAGCCGCGAGTAGTCATTACTGGACGGAATGGGTTTGAACCGTTGTCCGATCAATGACTTGAGAGGGAATGTGACGAATTTCACGGCCGCGGAATTAAAGAGAAAAAATCGGGACCTGCGCGAGTTGGTCATAACACTGAGCACGATCATCCTCAGAAACGTTGTCGAACAGAAAGAATTGGCGGAAATCCGCGGCAGTGAAATTGCCCCGCGTGTGCTGGCCGCGATCACCCCGGTCGCGGTTGTTTCCCGGCTGCGGGAAGTATCGATGCGATGCTCCGAGCTCAGCCGGGACTGCTGCGACGGCGACGCGGCCCGCACCCTCGATGGTCTCAGCGTAGAGCTTGCGACCGAGGCGGAGATGCTTGAAGTGCTGCTCAAAATTCCCGGCGCGGACGAATAAGCAGGACATGACCGAAGGCAATCTGCGACGGACGATCCGCGCTCCGTAGCCGGTACTAAGCGCTCAGACGGACCACCGACTTGTCGTATTCTCCGGAGCCGAGACCATCCGAAAACATGCCGTGCTCGGCGATCCACTCGCGCGCACTATCGAAATCCTGTTTCGTATAGGGAAGAAATACGATGCGTTCGCCCGGCCCCCAGCGCCGAGTGTCCATCTTATCGTGATAGCGCACCGGAAATTCCTTCTTGTAGTAGTGGGTGTAAAGCTCCGGCCGCAGATCGATGTCCTGCTGTGCGCGCTTCAAGGCGCGGAAGAACTTGCGCAGGTCCTCCGGATCGGGATCGCCGTTGATCATCGACGCGATCATGAATGTCGTATCGATGATCTTTCTGAATCCGAGTTGCTCGGCGAAATAATAGGGTCCGCTAAACAGCGCGCAAGCGGGACTTCTGCCGTCGATCAGGCGGTCCATGCGGGAGAACAGCATTCCGTCGGCGTAGTTCAAATTGATTTTGTCCGCAGGCAGGTACTGTTCGAGCGCCTGGACGGTCGAATAGTGGCTGCCCGACTGGTAACCGACCGAGATCGGTACGCCGGCCAGATCCTCGGGGGTTTTGACGGGTAAATCAGCCGGCACAAAGACGCCGGACGGGGAAACCGAATAAACGTCGCCATAAAGTCTGGCATGGCCCTTGGCAGCCGCAACATTGACCGTCCAGTGGCAGGCACAACTGACATCGGACTTGCGGCCCTCCTCTATCGATTGAAAGGCGCCAACCTTGTCACCCTTATTGTGGTGCTGGCCGTTCGACGATTGGATCATCTCGCGAAATTCGTACTCCAAACCCTCCTGACGGAAGTAATCCTTCTCTTCAGCAACCCATTCGTGCAGACGAAAATGCGGCTCGATAAGAAACTTGGCCATGACAATGCCTCCCGGGTTCGAGGTGTCTTTGGAGGATCATACTCTCCATTCGTGGAGATGAATACAACCCGCCGTAGCTCCGCTTGGCATATCGCTCGTTGCTGGGCTTCCGGGACCTCACGAACCATAGAGCTTGTGCGGCAGCCACGTCGCAAGGCCTGGCAGAAACCACAGCGCGACCAGCATCACGATCTGAATCAGCACGAACGGAATGATGCCGAGATAGATGTGCCGGGTGGTAACCTCCGGCGGCGCGACGCCGCGCAGATAAAATAGCGTCGGGCCGAGCGGCGGGTGCATGTAGGAGGTCTGCAGGTTCACCGCCATCATGATGCCGAGCCAGACCGGATCGACACCCGGCATTTGCAGCAGCACCGGCGCAACGATCGGCACCACGACGAAGATGATCTCGAAGGCGTCCATCACGAAACCGAGCACGAACAGCGCCGCCATCACCGCCAGCGTTGCGCCGGCGACGCCGCCCGGCAGATCGGTGAGCGCCCGTTCAACCATGGTGTCGCCGCCAAGGCCACGGAACACCAGGCTGAACAGCGTCGCGCCGATCAGGATCAAAAAAATCATGCTGGTGATCTGGGTGGTGCGCGTCATGACCGGCACCAGCAGTCCGGCTGCACCGGCCTTACGCGCCGCGAGCAGCATCGACCCGACAGCGCCGACCGACGCCGCCTCGGTGGGCGTCGCCACGCCGCCGAGAATGGAACCGAGCACGGCGAGGATAAGCGCAATCGGCGCGACAAGGGCGGCGACCAGCCGCCGCCCCAGTGCAAAGCCGCGGAGCGCGTCGGGCTCAGCCGCAATCGCCGGCGACTTTTTCGGATAAAGAATGGCGACACCGATCAGAAACGCCATATAGAGAGAAACCAGGACGAGGCCGGGCACGATCGCGCCAGCGAACAGATCGGCGACCGACACCGTCTGCGGCGCAAAGTTGCCCTGCGCCAATTGCGCCGCCTGATAGGAATTGCTGAGCTGATCGCCGAGCAAGACAAGGACCGTCGCCGGCGGAAAGATCTGCGCCAGCGTCGCCGTCGCCGCAACCGTTCCCGCCGCAAGCGCCTTGTCGTAGCCGTGGCGCAGCATGGTTGGCAGCACGATCAGCCCCATCGTTACCGTGGTGGCGCCGACCACGCCCTTGGCTGCTGCGAGCAGCACGCCGACAACGATCACTGAGAGACCGAGACCGCCCGGCATTGATCCAAAAAGGCGCGCCATCGTTTCGAGCAAATCTTCGGCGATGCGCGAGCGCTCCAGCATCACGCCCATGAAGATGAAAAGCGGGATGGCGAGCAGCACGTCGTTGGTCATGACGCCGAAAATACGCTCCGGCAGCGCGCCAAGGAGCGCCAGGTTCATCACGCCCTCGGCCGAGCCGATAACGGCGAAAAGAAGCGACACGCCGGCGAGCGTGAACGCCACCGGATAGCCGACGAGAAGCAGCGCGCAAACGGCCACCACCATTGCAACCGCGAGAATGCTCGCCATGGCTCAGTACGAACGCTGCCGGCGCGGGGCGCTCAGGACAAGCGCTGCGCGGATCGCTTGCGCAAGGCCTTGCAAGCCGATCAGGCAAGCAAACACCGGAATGAGCGTCTTGAGCAGATAGACGAATGGCAGACCGCTCGCCTCGCGGGAGCGTTCGAGGATGGCCCAGGAGCGTTCAACATACGGCATGGAAAGCCAGGCGACTGCCGCCGCAAATGGCAGCAGAAAAGCGAATGCGCCGATCAAATCGATCAACGCCCGCGTGCGCGATCGTGCTTGCGCGTAAAAGATGTCGACCCGTACATGGCCGTCGACCTGGAGCGTCCATGCCGCCGCGAGCATAAAGAGCGTCGCATGGGCGTAAAGCACCGACTCCTGGAGGAGGATCGAACCCACCCCGAACGCGTAGCGCATGACGACCACGGCGAACTCGGCGAGCACGACGAACAGGCTGCACCATATCGCACCTCGGCCGATCGCCGCGATGATGCGATCGATGCGGGTGGCGACGTGTTCGATCGTGCTTCTCATCGCATTCCGGCGCAGCGGGTTATGTGACAGGTCCCTCAACATACTATAATCTCTGCGCGCGGCGCGGCGAACCGGCGCGCCTGCCCACCAACGAGCAATACCGGAACGCCTACCATGACCCACGATCACCACGACGATCATTCCGAGCACGGCTCCGAACTCTCCGAAATGCAGCTGCGCGTGCGCGCGCTCGAGACTGTGCTGGCCGAGAAGGGCTACATCGATCCGGCAGCGCTCGACCTCATCATCGAGGCGTACGAGACCAAGATCGGCCCGCATAATGGCGCCCGCGTCGTCGCCAAAGCTTGGAGCGACCCGGCGTTCAAGCAGTCGCTGATCAAGGACGCGAGCGAGGCGGTGCGTTCGCTCGGCATGCTCAACCGCGTCGGCGATCATCTCATCGCGGTGGAGAACACGCCCAAGCTCCACAACATGATCGTCTGCACGCTGTGCTCCTGCTATCCGTGGGAAGTGCTTGGACTGCCACCGGTCTGGTACAAATCCGCGCCCTATCGCTCGCGCGCGGTCAACGATCCGCGCGGCGTTCTCGCCGATTTCGGGGTGAAGCTCCCAACAGGCACTGACATCCGCGTGTGGGATTCGACCGCCGAGACGCGCTTCATCGTTCTGCCGATGCGGCCGGCCGGCACGGAGGGTTGGAGCGAGGAAAAACTCGCTTCGCTGATCACGCGTGATTGCATGATCGGCACCGGCCTGCCGAAGAATCCGAACGAGGTTGCGTGATGGACGGCATCCACGACATGGGCGGCATGCACGGCTTCGGCAAAGTCGAGCCCGAGAAGAACGAGCCGGTCTTTCATGACAAGTGGGAGGGCCGCACCTTCGCGCTCAACCGCGCCATGGGCTACACCGGCGTCTGGACCATCGACCAGACCCGCGCGGGAATCGAACAACTGCCGCCGGAGGTTTACCTGTCGAGCTCCTATTACAGAAAATGGGCGATCAGAATGGAGAATCTGATCGTCGCACTCGGCCTTGCCGACGCCGACGAGGTCGCGGCGGGCCACGCCCTGCGGCCCGGCAAAGCACTCAAGCGCAAGCTCACCGCCGCCGACGTGCCGAATTCGCTGTCGCGCGGCTCATTCAGTCGTCCGGCGAATGCCCCTGCCCGATTCCAGGCGGGCGACCGGGTGCGCACCAAGAACATTCATCCGGCGACGCACACGCGTCTGCCGCGCTATGCGCGCGGCAAGGTCGGCGTGATCGAAGCGTTGCGCGGCTGTCACGTGTTTCCCGATACGGTCGCAATCGGCAAGGGCGAAAATCCGCAATGGCTCTATACCGTGCTGTTCGAAGGCCGCGAACTCTGGGGCGAGAATACGGATCCTTCGCTCAAGGTCTCGATCGATGCGTTCGAGCCGTATCTTGAGCCGGCGTGATCTTTAGCGTCGTTCCGGCCGAGCGCAGCGAGAGCCGGAACCCATAACCACCGTGCTACGATGAGCGAACAGTTCTTCGTGTACATTTTGGCAAGTCGGAAGCACGGTACGCTGTATATCGGCATCACAAACGACCTTATCCGGCGCGTCTATGAACACAAAGAGAAGTTCGTTCGCGGCTTCACGGCGCGGCACAACATCACCAAACTTGTGTATTTCGAAATATTCGAAGACCCCATCACCGCAATCGCGCAAGAGAAGCGGTTGAAAAAGTGGCATCGCGAGTGGAAAATCCAACTTATCCAAAGCAAGAACCCCGAATGGGTTGATCTGGCCCACACTTTGAACTGAGAGGACTGTGGCTATGGATTCCGGCTCATACTCGCTTCGCTCGCTTGGCCGGAATGACACGTTGAGCATTCCGCGCAATGCCGAGGGGCCGGTGTTTCACGAGCCCTGGCAGGCGCAGGCGTTCGCGCTCGCGCTGTCGCTCCACGAGCGCGGACTTTTCACCTGGAATGAATGGGCGGCGACGCTCGGCGAGGAGATCAAGAAGGCACAAGCCGCCGGCGATCCGGATACCGGCGAGACCTACTACCACCATTGGCTCGCCACGCTCGAACGTATCGTCGCGGAAAAGGGCGTCACCAGCGCTCAGCAGCTCGCCCGGACGCGCGACGCCTGGGAACACGCCTGCGAGCGCACGCCGCACGGCACACCCATCGAGCTACGGCCGAGTGACTTTCAGGGTTAGGCTTTCCTCGACCAGCGTCGCCACCAGATCCGCCGCCGGGACGGCGCGAGAACGCGCGACGCCCTGCCCGGCCCAGAGCGAGATGAAGTCGGCCACCCCGAGCTCTCCGGCGGCTGTGCGCATCGGGCGCGTCAAATCGTTTTGCTGACGGAACGGCAAGATCGTCTGTTCCTTTCACGGCCGACGCACGCGTGTCAGGACGCCAGGAGATTTTCTTTGAGCGTCTTGCCTTCGTAGGCCTTGCGGAAGCGGCCGCGGCGCTGCAGTTCGGGTACCAAAAGGTCGACCACGTTCAACAGCTCACGCGGCACCGCTTGCGGATGCACGACCATGAATCCGCCGCGGCTGCCGCCGGCCTCGAACTCTTCCTCAAGCATGTCAGCAAGCTGCGCGGCGGTGCCCGCGTAGGTCCGGTCGTAGTTGGTCGCAGTGCGCAGTCCGAATTCGAAAAACTCCTTGCGCGAAATTTCACCCTTTTCGCCGACCATGTTGGCGAGCTTAAAGACGAAGCCGACCGGCGAGGCGTTCTTGGCGGTGATCTTGGCGTTGAGCTCGGCCGGCGAGAACCTTTCCGGCAACGTCGAAAAATCGTAGCCGGCGTTGTGCGACAGATAGGGACCGACCGCTTCCGGCGGAATCATGGTCAGAAGCTGCTCGCGGCGATCTTTCGCCTCCTGCTCGGTCTCGCCGACGATTAGGCCGACGCCCCAGAGCACGCCGACTTTCTCCGGATCGCGGCCGTTCGCAACCAGCGCCTTGTCGAGCTCGGCGCGGTGTTTCGCCTTGCCCTCTTTGGTCGGCCAGCGCGCGAAGATGTGATCGGCGATGTAGGCCGAGGCGCGAATGCCGCGCGGCGAGGCGCCGGCCTGGATCAGCACCGGATGACGCTGCGGCGACGGGATGCAGTTGAGCGGCCCGCGCACCTTGAAGAATTTTCCGGCGTGATTAATCGCGCGGACTTTGTTCGGGTCGCAGACAACGCCCGAACTCGCGGTCCCACTTGAAGGCGTCCGGTTCGACGCTGTCCCATAGCGCGCGGCAGACGTCGATGAATTCTTCCATCCGGTTATAGCGCGTGCCGTGCTCCATCAGCTCGTCGAAACCGTAATTCGCGGCGTCGGCATTACGGCTCGACGCGATCACGTTGAAGGCAATGCGCCCATTGGTGACATGATCGAGCGAGTTGAACAGGCGTGCGACGTAGAACGGGTGCATGAAGGTCGACGCGTAGGTCAGACCGAAGCCGACATGCTGGGTGACGCGCGACATGCAGGTGATGACCGGGCTCATATCATGACGCGGCCAGCCGATACCCCAGCGCACGGCCTCGTCGCGCGTGCCCGCCCAGGTATCGGGGATACCGGTGCCGTCGCCGAAGAACAGCATGTCGATGCAGCCGCGCTCGGAAATGCGCGCCAGTTCTTCGTAGATGCCGATGTCGGGATAAGTGCGGCCGGTCCAGGACCCCGGCATGCGCCAGCGGCCGTCGAGATGGGTGTAGGAAATGTCGAACGCGAGGTGAATTTTCTTCTTCGGCATTGGCTTCCTTCTGGACGCCGTCGCCATTGGCGGACGACGTGATCATGCCGCGCGGCGGCCCGAGCCAAATATCATGAAGCACAGCAGGCGCGTTTCCAAGCGACAGGACTCGCCGCCTGCACTTTGGAGGAGTTGCGAGCTAGTCGATATGCACGCCCGCGGCTTTGACAACCTCGGCCCATTTGGCGCGCTCGCTGACGATGAACTTGGCGAACTCGTCTGGCCGCATCGGCAACGGATCGCCGCCGACGTTCTTCAGAAAGGTCAGAGTCGCCGTTGAGGTGAAGATATCGCGGATGTCCTGGGCGACCTGCGACACGATCGGCGGCGGTGTGCCTGCCGGCGCCATGATCGCCTGCCATGCCGCGGCATCGAAACCGGGGATCGTTTCACCGAGCGGCGGGATTTCGGGTGCAGCCGCGACCGCCTTTGCGGTGCTGACCGCAAGCGCCCGTACTTGCCCATTTTTCACGAAAGGCAATTCCGAGGTGATGTTGTCGAACACAAAATCGAGCTGACCGTCCATCAGCGCAGTCATTTCTTCCGGAAAGCCGTGGAACGGAATGTGCGTCATGCTCACGCCAACGGCGCGCATCAGCATGACGGCGGAAAGGTGCGAGGACGTGCCATTGCCGGACGAGCCGAAATTCAGCTTGCCGTCATGCTCCTTCATGTATGCGACGAATTCTGCGACGTTTTTGACCGGTATCTTGTTGTTCACGATCAAGAGATTGGCAAACTGCACCAGCGGCGAAATCGGCGCGAAGGCCGTTTCCGGGTTGTACGGCAAGTGCCCGTAAACCGAAGGATTGATCGCGAGTGTGCTCGCGGTTCCGAGGAGTAGCGTGTAGCCGTCGGCCGGCGCCTTTGCGCCCATGTCCGTGCCGATAACGCCGCCGGCGCCGCCTCGGTTTTCGACGACGAACGAACTGCCGTATTTGCTCTGCATGCCCTTGGCAAACAGGCGCGCGACCAAGTCGCCGGAACCGCCGGCGCCAAACGGCACAATGATTGTCACCGGCCGGGCCGGCCAGGACTTTCGGCCCTGACGATCGCGGGCATCGCCGCAAACGCGGCTGTGCCCAACATGAAGGTACGTCGCCTCATCGCCCGCTCCCACGTCCCATTTGCCGGACCTCAAGATTACAGCTTTTGTCGCCCGAGCGGTGGCTTACATCAGCGCACGCGCCGGGGGATGCGTCGGTGGCGGCGCGAAGGCCGGCGTCAGCCGGCGCAATCCGCGCTGGCGCAACAGCGGCATCACCTGCGCATCGAACTTCGTCAGCCCTTCGACAAAATCCGGAAAGATAAAGAGAAAGCCGTCGAGATCGCCGTCGACTGCCAGCTCCTCGATCATATCGGCGACGCGTTCGGGACCGCCAACGAAAGGAATGCCGGCATAGAACAAGCGATTGAGGTTCAATTCATAACGGCCGCGCATCTGCGACAGGCGGGCCTCTGATTGTCCCCTCGTCCGCAGCCGGTAGACGTTTTCGATCGCCTCGTGGTCCGCGCCATCCTGATAGTGCTTGAGAATACTCTGGGCGTCGGCGTCGGAATCGCCTTGAATGAGATTGATCAGCGTGTGGGTTTGCACGTCGTTGCGGCCATATTCGGCCGCGACTTCCTTGATGCGCTTGCTGGTCTTCTTCTGATCCTCGGGATCCTTACCGCCAAACAACGCCGCGGTGCAGTGCTCGGCGACGAAGCGCCAGCCGCGCTCCGACGTCGTGGCGCACACGATGGGCGGTAGCGTCTGCACCGGGTGCGGCCACGATTGGCATTCGTCGAGCTTGAAATATTTTCCGTCCATCGTGACGCTGTCTTCGGTCCATAGCCGTTTGACGACGGTCACCCACTCCTCGCAATAATCGTAGCGATAATCCTCGAAATTCTCGGGCCACAAGCCCATCTGGGTGTATTCGCCCTTGTTGCCGGCGCTGACGATATTGAAGCCCATGCGCCCGCTCGCGACGTCGTCCATGGTCGCGGCCATCTTGGCAAACACCGCCGGATGCATCAGCGCCGGCGCGACCGAGGCGATCAGGCGTAGCGTTGGTGCCGCGGCGGCGAGGCCGGTCATCAAGATCATCAACTCGATCGAGTATTTCCAGAACTCGACATCCCCGCCGAAGCCGCGCCACTTCGCCATCGAAAAAACGTAGCTGAAACCGATCCGCTCGGCGAGCTGCACGATATCGCGGTTATGGGCAAACGACGGCAGAAATTGCGGCGATGTCTTGGAGATGATCCAGCCGTTATTGGTCACCGGCAGAAAACTCCGAAATCGACTTGCTGTCCCATTGTTGGCCCCTTGCTGCGATCGATCCTGTTGGCCAGACGGCCGGCGCGCTGCGTCAGCGGCCCTGTCGAGGTTTCACAAGCTCATGGCTCGCAAGAGTCGGGCCAAGCGCCACGTTCAACAACTCGCGGTGGCAGCAATCGTGAGGGCCCTGCGGCGGCTGCGCACATCCGCATCTTTGGTGCCCATCGCCATGGCAATCGAGCTTAGACGCGTACGCCGAGCCGCACGTCCGTTTCACTTACAAGAAGAGCGCGGCGATTGCCGCAACGCTCGCATTGTATTCGGGATTTCCGCCCGCCGAACTGGAGCAATGAACTGGAAAGTTGAAAGCCCGCTGTTTCTGAGCTTTTGCGCCGCTTCGCTTATTTGTTAGGCAGCGCGCCGCCTCAAGCCTCGGCGCTTTTTGAACTTTCACAGACGGAACCTTACCGGTCAGAACGCGGGCACGATGAAAAGCGAGGTTTGTCGGCAGCCCGAGTTCGCGGCATGGATTGTGCTTTACTCCAGTTCGCATCGACCGGCGGCTGATCGTCGAGCGCGCAACCGATGAATGCACGGACAAAACTCTCGCGCAGAGTATCTGACGCGCCGTCAGCGCCGCCAAGCGGTGATGACGGCGGCCGCGGCGCGGTGAAGCCGTTATCTGCTCAGGAGCCGGTGATTGTCAGCCCATCGTTTCCGGCAAGGCCAAGACCGCCAAAGCAGAAACAGAACTCGGCCTTGTGGCGCAAATATCACGCCGTTATTCGCGGCGCTTATTCGGTCGTTCTGGCGCTTGCCGCCTGGGAATTGATCGGCCGTTATGCGCTTACCAGCAAACTGACGTTCGCGCCGCTCTCGGCCGTGCTCGTGGAATTCGCCAAGCTATGGGGCATCGGCGAACTCCAGCGCGACATCGCCGTCAGCTTCACGGCGCTCCTGCTTGGCTTTGCGATTGCAGCAGTGGTCGGAATCGTGATCGGCAGCCTTTGCGGCGTGAGCGAGGCAATTGGCGAGCACCTCGACCCGCTGATCAACGCGCTCTACGCCACGCCGTTGGTCGCGCTGTCGCCGATCCTCATCCTGGTCTTCGGCATCGGGCCGGCCTCGAAAGTCGCGATCGTCTTCATGCTCGCGGTGTTTCCGATCCTGATCAACACCACGGTCGGGATCAAATCGGCCGACGAAAGCCTCATCGAGGCGGCGCGATCTTTCGGAGCCTCGCGGCTCGACATCTTCTGGCGCGTCCTACTGCCGTCGGCGCTGCCGTTTGTCGTCGCCGGACTGCGGCTTGGCATCGGTAAGGGTCTGGTCGGCATTTTCATTGGCGAGCTGTTCGGCGCACAGGACGGCGTTGGCTACCTGATTTCGCTGTCGGGACAGACGTTCGATATCCCGGGCATGTTCGTCGGCGTGCTCGTTCTCGCGGCCGCGGGCGTTCTGTGCGCGGCGCTATTTGAATACCTCGAGCGGCGGATCGCTCCGTGGCGACACTTCGACCTTAAGGCATGAGGCCGGCGGCACATTCAGGTGACCCGTGCAATTGAAGCTCGAAACGCGTGCGATCAGCAAGGCTTTCACCAACAACAACGCCGAGATCGTGCCGGTCTTGTCGGACATCTCGCTGCAGATCGAACCGTCGCAATTCGTCAGCATCGTTGGCGCCAGCGGCTGCGGCAAGACGACGTTCCTGCGCATACTCGACGGCCTGATCGCGCCATCGTCCGGCGACCTGTTGATCGACGGCCGCGAAGTGGTCGGCCCGGATCGCAAGCGCGGCTTCGTGTTCCAGAAGGATTCGCTGTGGCCATGGCGAACCACGATGGGCAACGTGCTATTTGGCCTGCAAATTCAGCGCCGGCCGCGCCGCGAAGCGAGGGCGATCGCGCAAAAGCTGATTGAATTGGTGGGCCTCAAAGGCTTCGAGGACCATTACCCGCATCAGCTCTCGGGAGGCATGCGGCAACGCGTCAATCTCGCCCGCGCGCTCGCGATCGATCCAGAGGTGCTGCTGATGGATGAGCCATTCGCCGCGTTGGACGCGCAGACGCGCGAAGTCATGCAGCTCGAGCTCGTGCGCATCTGCAACGTCGAGCAAAAAACCGTCGTTTTCGTCACGCACCAGATCGACGAAGCGGTGTTCCTGTCCGACACCGTCATCGTGTTCGCCGCGCGGCCTGGAAGGGTCAGGGAAATCGTCGCGATCGATCTGCCGCGTCCGCGGCCGTTCGCCATCAAGCGCTCGCGTGAATTTGTCGCCTATGTCGATCGGATCTGGAGCCTGCTCGAAGAGGAGGTTTTCAAATCGTCCGGGGTGGCAAGGCCTCATTGATGCGGAGATATCGGCAAACCATGACCAACAAGACCCACGTCATGCTGATCTTATGCGGTGCGTTGCTCGCCGGAACGGTGCTCCTTTGCGGCGCCTCCGCGCAGGACGCCGCGACGACCACCATCAAAGTCGGCACGTCCTATCCCGGCATCGAGACGATGCCGATCTACATCGCAAGGCAGAACGGCTATTTTCACGACGAGCATCTCACCGTCGATCTGTCTTCGCTCGCAACCGGCGACAAGATCGCATTCGCGCTCTTAGGCGGCTCGATCGACATCGCGCGTTACACGCCCGATTGGATCATCCGCGCCATCGAGAAAGGCGGCAGCAAGCTCAAGATCGTGCTCGGAACCGCCAATACGCTGACATTCAGTCTGCTGACCGCCGACAAGGTGAAAGGCTACGAGGATTTGAAAGGCCAGCGGATCGGTGTGAGTACCATCGCGGCCGCCGACACGTCGATCACCATGAAGATGCTGGCGGCGCACGGCCTCAACAAGGGCGACTACAGCCTCATTCAGGCCGGATCGTCACCGGAACGCGCCGCCGCGTTGCGCGCCGGCTCGCTCGCGGCAACCTTGATCACCCCACCGTTCGACCAGCGCATCATCGACGAAGGCGGCTTCAAGCGGCTCGATCGCAGTACCGATGTCATTCCGCACTATGCCTGGGGCGCCGAAGCGGTCCGGGAAGATTGGGCGAGCGCCAATAAGCCCGCGTTGGTGGCCTATATGCGCGCCTGGATCAAGGCGTGGCGTTTTCTGCACGACCCGAGCAACAAGGAAGCAGTCATTGCGATCTTGGCGCGCGAAACGAAAATCGACGATCACTATGCGCGCGGTATGTACGATCTGTACTACGGACCGAACGCCATCGCTGTAGAAACCGACGGCAAGCCCGACTTCGTCGGCTACAAGGTGATGATCGGCGACATGGTCGACCGCGGCCAGATCGACTCTCCAGCTCCGCCGCCCGAAAAATTCGTCGATTTGTCCTATTGGCAAGAGGCGGAGAAGACTATGCGCTAAGTGCGGCGCGGCGCCGCAAACTCGCACGGCCGTTACGCGCTCAGAGCATCCCCAGATAATGTGGCAGCCATAGCGACAAAGCGGGGATGTAGGTCACCATCGCCAAAAAGATCAGCATGACGGCGAGCCACGGCAGCACCGCGACAGTGAGCTCGCCGATGCCCATCCGAGTGATCCCCGCGGCGACGTAGAGGTTGAGCCCGACCGGCGGATGGCAAAGGCCGACCTCCATGTTCACCGCCATCAAGACGCCGAGGTGAACCGGGTTGACGCCGAGCACCGCCGACATCGGAAACAGGATCGGTGCCATGATCAGCGTGATGGCCGCGGGATCCATGAAGTTGCCCGCGGCCAACAGAACGATATTGGTGACGAAGAGGAACGCCACCATGCCGAAGCCCTGCGCGGTCATCCATTCAGCCATGGACTGCGGAATCTGCTCGGAGGTGAGCAGCCAGGAAAACACCGCCGCGTTGGTGATGATGTAGAGGATCATCGCGCTCATCGCAGCGGCTTTGAGCAGCACGGCTGGGATTTCGGAGAACTTCAGCCCCTTGTAAACGAAGACCGCGATGACGAAAGCATAAACCGCGGCGACGGCGGCAGCTTCGGTCGGTGTGAACAGGCCGGAATAGATACCGCCGAGCACGAGCAAAATCAGCAGCAGGCCCCACACGCTTTCGCGGAACGCACGCCAGCACTCGCGCCAACTCGCCCGCTTCATCCGCGGATAGTCGTTGCGCCAGGCTCGGTACCAAGTCATAGCGCCAAGCATCGTAGCCAGCATCAGGCCGGGAATGAGGGCTGCGATAAACAGCTGACCGACCGACGCCGAATCGACCACGGCTCCCGTCGGCCCACGCGGCTGCATGCCGCTGGTTGCGACCGCGAAGATGACGAGATTGATCGATGGCGGGAACAGAATGCCGAGCGCGCCCGATGTCGCGATGACGCCGGCGCTGAACCGCGGCGGATAGCCTTGCTCCACCAGCGCCGGCAGGATGATCGAGCCGATGCCGACGACGGTCGCGACTGATGAGCCTGAGATCGCCGCGAACAGCGCGCAGGCCACGACGCCGGCGAGACCGAGACCGCCGTACCAATGTCCGATCAGCGACGTCGCGAAGTCGATCATGCGCCGGGCAACGCCACCGGAGGTGAGAAGATTGCCGGCCAGAATGAAGAACGGGATCGCCATGATCTCGAAGCGATCGAGGCTGGTGAACAGCTTCAAGCCCACCATCTTCGGATCGACGTCGGAGAGGATGAACAGATAAGTCAGCACCGAGAGCCCGAGCGCAATCGAGATCGGCATGCCGCATGCCATCAGCGCCAGCAGCAGCGCGAACAGCAGTTCGGCCCGGATCGTATGCGACAACTCGATGATGTGCAGTCGCGCCGCAAAGCAGATGACGGCAAGCACGAGCGGCACGGCGATGATGAGCACGGCCGTAATGCCGTCGCCGACGGGGCGCGGCGCGGCCGGCTTGGCAATACCCGACAGTGTGGTCATTGCGCCCCCTTGGCGACCGGCGCCGCGGCGTCAGGCGGCTCCTCGTACTCGATGCCGTGACCCTGGTGCGGCACCAGACCGGTGCGCAGGAAGCGCCACATCACCTGCAGGAAGCGGAAACACATCAGATACGAGCCAAGCGGGATGCACAGATAGATCATCCAGCTCGGCCATTCGAGCTCCGGCGAGACTTGGTCCGGATCGAGCTCGTAGACGTAGATCGCGCCGAGCGTCCCGATGACGCCGGTGAACAGCGCGCCGCACAGCAGCGCAAACACGATCACCGGCTTACGCGCTGCCGGGCTCAGCTTGTTGACGAACACATCGACACCGACATGAATACCGGTTCGCACGCCGAGCGCAGCGCCGAATTTCGCCATCCACACGAACATGTAGGTTGCGAGTTCCTGGGCCCATGACAGATTGATCGCGGCGAGGTGGAGATAGACCCAGCTTGCCGCCGCTTTCAGCAGAAGAAGGTGATGCTCCCCCGCCCACCGGGCGAGGCCCGCCGAGTTGCTCGCGCCGTAGCGGTGCACAACGGCGACGAAGGTGAGGATCGTCGCCGCACCGATCAGCGTGGCGATGATCCACTCTTCCAGCCGATTGAGGATGCGATCGAGCACCTGCCCCCCCGCGAGCCGAATCCCTCCCAGACGGGAGGACTTGGCGGCCTAAGACTGCGGCGGTACGAAGCCCGACGCTTTATAGACCTTTTCGATAAAGTCTTTGCCGAAGCGGCTTTGCATCTCCTGGTGGACCGGCATCAGCTTGGCGATCCACGCCTTCCTCTCCTCGTCGGTGAGGACATGAATCTGCACCTTACCGGACGCCTTGATATCATCGAGGGCCTTGGCGTTGTCGCCCGCTGCCGTATCTTCAAAGAACTTGGTGGTCTCCTTCACCGCGCGATCGAGGCCCGGACGCACATCGGCCGGCAGCCCGTCCCAGAATTTCTTGTTGGTGATGAGCGAATACGTCAGCCGCACATGATGCGATACTGTGAGATATTTCTGCACATCGTAGAATTTCTGCGTCCAGATGTTCGACGGCACGTTATCCTCGCCGTCGACGACGCCGGTCTGCAGAGCCTGATAGAGCTCGCCGAAACCGATGATCTGCGGAATGGCCCCGAGCTGCCGCGTCACGGCATCCTGCACCTTGCCACCCTGAATGCGCATTTTCATGCCTTGGAAATCATCCGGCATGATCAGCGGCTTGTTCGATGTGTAGACATGGGCGCCGTTATCCCAGTAGGCCAACGGTTCGACGCCTTTGGTCTCGAGCTTTTTGTTGAATTCGGCCATCATCGGGCTCGCCATCATCTGGCGCGCACGCGCTTCGTCGCTCATCATGAACGGCAGATCGAAAACGTCGAACTCTCTGACACCGAGGGGACCGAATTTGGAGATGGCCGGAGCCAGCAACTGCACGGAACCGAGTTGCAAGGCCTCAAGTTCCTCCTTGTCCTTATAGAGCGACGAATTCGGATAGACTTCGACTTTCACCTTGCCGTTCGTGTATTTCTCGGCAAGTTCCTTGAACAAGAGCGCAGCCTTGCCTTTGGGCGCGTCCGGCGACACCACGTGACTGAATTTGATGATGATCGGCTGTTGCGCCAGCGCGGGCCGCCCAAGCGCAAGGGCGAGCACAGCAGCGAACGCGACAACAAAACTTTTGGCGGCAAGACGTTCCATTAAGTTCCTCCCGATACGGCCGTACCGGCCGTCGATAGTGTTGACCCTCCATAGCGCGAATGCGGCGAGCGGCCAATTGCGCCCTTTGTCTAATCCGGGTCTCGGGGGCAGGTCGTGATATTAAGCTGAATCGCGCTGCATCGCACCCATGCGCGGCACCGGCCTTGCAAGCAGGCTAACCGCCCAGCACTATCGACAGCCCTACCTCTGGAGAATTCCCGCACCGATGCCTGGCCGCAGCCGCCGCAAACCTTTCGACTTTTCGACGGCTCTCGTGCTGGCCATTAGCGTGATTTCGGGCATCACGGTCTACGTCCGCGAAGGGTCGGAGCGGTTTTTCAGCATCTTCCGCAGCGACGTCCTGCTGTTTGGCAACATGCTGCCGAAAATGCTGGCAGGGTGCCTGATCGGTGGCTTTGTCACGTTGCTGTTGCCGCGCGAAATGGTCGCGCGTCTGGTCGGCGCCGAGTCGGGACTGGTCGGCCTGTTGATCGCGACCGCCACCGCCGCGGTCCTACCGGGCGGGCCCTTCACCATCTATCCGGTCGCGGGCGCGTTCTTAGCCATTGGCGCCGACGCTGGCACCGCGATCGCTTTCGTCACAGGCTGGATGCTGCTTGGCTACAACCGCGCCCTGGTCTGGGAACTGCCTTTTTTCGGACCGGATTTTGTCCTCTGGCGCATCGTCGTCTCGCTCCCGATACCCATTATCGCGGGAATTCTGGGACGGGCTGCGGTGCGCGCCTTCGCGCTTCGCATGGAAAGCGAGCAAGCCCCATGATGCTCGCGGTCAGCCTGTTTCTCTGGGTGGTCGTCGCCGCGCTCGGTTTCATGGCGGCGATGCGGGGCACAAAGCTGTTTCAAGACAGCGTGCGCGATTCGTGCATCGAATTCCTGCGGCTCATTCCTCGCATCGCCCTTGGCGTGATCGGCTCCGGGTTCATCGCCGACGCCATGCCGCAGGATCTCATCGTGCCGTGGATCGGACCGCAATCCGGCATGATCGGCGTCGCCATTGCGACGCTCGGCGGCGCCGCCACGTCGGGCGGCCCGGTCGTCGGCTTCTCGATTGCGGCGGCGGCGCTCAAGGCCGGCGGCGGCGCGCCGCAGGTGATCGCCTACGTCACGGCGTGGTCGCTGTTTTCGGTCCAGCGCATCATCGGCTGGGAAATACCGAGCATGCCGCCGCGCGTGGTGTGGCTGCGCGCTGTCGTCTCGATCCCTCTACCGTTTTTGGTCGCCGCGACCGCGATGCTGATCAGCCGGCCTTAAACGGCACGGAGCGGCTCGCGGCCTGGCCGTTCGAGGGCACATTCAGCCAAAGACGAACAATCCGGCGACGGCGAGGATAAACGCCGGCGGCATCACCAGCACGCCGAGTTTGAGAAACGTCCACGCGCCGACACTCTGTCCCTCGCGCCTGAGCGCCACCAACCAGAGAATTGTTGCCAGCGATCCCGTCACCGAAAGATTTGGCCCAAGATCAACGCCGATCAGAACGCTGGCGCGTACTTTCTCCGGCGCGTTCGCCAGCTCAACCACCCGTCCCGCGATCAGTCCCGCGGGCAAGTTATTCACGAGATTGGAGCCTACGGCGAGAATTGATCCCGATGTCCAAGCGGCAAGAGCTTCCGAACTCTGTGCGAGATTGCGGAGCTGACTTGCCAGTGCCTCGGTGGCGCCGGTGCGCTCAAGAGCCTCGACCAGGACGAACAAGCCGGCCACCAGCGGCAGGACACCCCAGGTAATGTTGCTGAAGATTTCGGCCGGGCGCGAATGCGACAGCCAGAGGACAAGGAGTGCGGTTATGGTCCCCGCCAAAAACGTCGGCAGCCCGAGTCGGACGTCCATTGCGGACGCTGTCATCAGCACGATCGACGTTGCGGCGATACCCCACGCCGTGAGCCGACCTCCGAAGGATAACGTCGGCGCTTCGAACTCGGTTGCCACCGGCCGCCGCAGATGCTCGCGCTGTGAAAACCGCAGCACCGCATACGTCGCGCAAATCGAGAATGCTGACGGCAATGCATAGAGTGGCAGCCACTGCAGGAGCGGCGGCATCTGGGCGCCATAGATGACGAGGTTTGCCGGATTGGAGATCGGCAGAACGAAGCTTGCTGCGTTAGCGATGAAGGCGCACGCAAACAGATAAGGCAGCGGTTCCTTGGCGTTCGCGGTCCGGGCAGCAGCCGCCACCGCCGGAGTCAACACGACGGCGGTCGCGTCGTTGGATAAGAAGACAGTAACGACCGTGCCCACGACGAAGATCAGCATGAACAACCGGCTGGCCGATCCCTGCGCCAATCGAGCGGCCTTTGCGGCGAGCCAGTCGAACAGGCCCTCCTGTCGGGCGAGCTCGGCAAGAAGCATCATGCCGGTCAGGAAAAGATAGACATCCGTTCCTTTGGCGACGCCCGCAAGGGCCTCTCGCCATGATAGGACGCCGACCGCGATCAGCAGCAGTGCGCCCGTCGCGGCCCACACCGCCTCCGGTAACCGCCACGGACGAATAATGACTCCCGCCGTCGCCAACGCCGCGATCGACCAGGTCACCGTCGTCGCATTCATCGGGCAGCGATCCCGACGCCGCTGGATGCCGCAATCGCTTCCGCATCGGTTTTGTTTTTTGTCTCGGGCATGCCGGGCGAGCAGCGATCTGCGGATTTGGAGAAGAAGGATTAATGCATCGCCACCATGGCGCGGGGCATCAACGCACCGGGATGGCGGATCACGTCGCCGGCAAGACGATGCGCGGCGCTCGCTGCCTGCGTCGGCTCGCGGTCACTGAGCCGCGCCGCGAGATAGCCGGCGTTAAAACCGTCGCCGGCTGCCGTCGCATCGACCGGCACGACAACTTCCGGCACGGGCACGAACTCCATCGCGCCGGCCGTGGCGACCAGCGCGCTGTTGGGGCCGTTCTTGACCACGATTTCGCTGATGCCGAATGCCTGGAGCCGCGCCACTGTGCTTTCCGGGCTGGGGTCGCCCCACAGCACAGCCTCGTCGTCGAAGGTCGGCAAGGCAATATCGACGCGCTTGAGCGTTTCGATGAACACCGTGCGTGTGCGCGCCAGATCGCCCTTCCAGCCGCTCGGCCGAAAATTGCCGTCGAAAGCCACTTTAACGCCTTGCTGCCGGGCTCCTTCCAGCACGGCAAGAAAGCGGCCGAGACCGCTGTTGGAATAGAGCGACAGTGTGATGCCGGTGAAATAGATGAGCTTCGCCGTCATCAGACTTTCGGCCACGCGCATCCAATCGGAAAGTTCGAACAGTTCGCGCGACGGCGCGCCATCGCGCCAATAGCGGATATTGCGCTGTCCGCTTGGACCGCTTTCAACCAGACCCAGCGCAGGCAGCCGGCCCGGCACGCGAGCGATGAGATTTGTGGCAACGCCTTCGGCAGCGGCGAGCGCCGCCACGCTGTCTGAGTAAGGATCGTCACCCAGGGCGGTGGCAAAAGCGACATCGACGCCAGCCCGGGCCAGATAGACCGCGGTGTTGAAGGTATCGCCGCCGCACGACAGCGCAAACCGGCCATCCGCCCCGCGGACCATTTCAAGCAGCGCTTCTCCGACACAGACGGCGCGCGCTTTTTGCTCGCTCATGTTGCTCGCCAAAAATCAATGCGCCCGCGAAAGCCGGCCGGGGGTCGCGACTCGCCGGCGAACATGGGCGCCGCTCATGGGCTTGGCAATATGGGCTTGGCAATAGAAGGCCAGGCGGAACCTTGGCCCCGCTGAGGAGACGGCAACCGATGGGATGGCAAGCCAAGCCCATATTGTTATATTATAACATATTGGCCTGATGAACCGGACGTCACGATCCGGCCAGCGGGCATTGTCGGACCGGACCTTCATGACGCACCACCATCACCCCGGCGAGGCCCATCCGTCGCCGGTGATCGCGCCGTCCTTGCTACGGCTCTCGGCGGCCAAGAGATTGGCGCTCGCCGGATCATTGATCGCGCTGATCTGGGCGGCTGCTTTGTGGGCCACGCGGTGAACGAACCATCATGACCCAAGTTTTCATGCGGCCTTCTGCAGAGCTGCAATTTCACGATCTCACGCTCGGCTACGAGCGCCATCCGGCGGTCCATCATCTGACCGGTACGGTGGAGACCGGCTCGCTCACGGCCGTGGTCGGACCGAACGGCGCCGGCAAATCGACCTTGTTCAAGGGGATCGTCGGCGCGCTCAAGCCGCTTGCCGGCAGCATCGAGCGCCGGGATCGCGACACGCGCGGCATCGCCTATCTGCCGCAAGTCGCCGACATCGACCGGTCATTCCCCATCAGCGTCTACGACATGGCGGCGATGGGCCTGTGGCACACCAAAGGGCTGTTCGGCGGCTTCGGCAGGAAGGATCACGCCACCATCGAGGCCGGGATAGCGACGGTCGGGTTGACCGGCTTTGAGCAGCGCAGCATCGGCACGCTGTCGGGCGGCCAGATGCAGCGCATGCTGTTCGCTCGCCTTGTCATCCAGGATGCGCGCGTCATCGTGCTCGACGAACCCTTCAACGCGATCGACGCCAAGACCGTCGCCGATCTGATGCATTTGGTGCGCCGCTGGCACGACGAGCGGCGCACCGTGCTTGTCGCCTTGCACGACCACGATCTGGTCAGGGTCCATTTTCCGCAATCGTTGCTGCTCGCCCGGGAGCCCGTCGCCTGGGGGCCGACGCGCGACGTGCTGACGCCCGAGAACCTCAACACGGCGCGCCGGATGTGCGAGGCATTCGACGAGCGCGCGGAAGCCTGCGCGCAACATGAGGCGGCGTGACGGCATGTTCTACAGCGCCCTCATCGCCCCGTTTGCCGACTTCGAGTTCAT
Source organism: uncultured Alphaproteobacteria bacterium (assembly GCA_963759705.1). Lineage (GTDB taxonomy): Bacteria > Pseudomonadota > Alphaproteobacteria > Rhizobiales > Xanthobacteraceae > BOG-931. The sequence continues at coordinate 466,950 of CAVXAK010000011.1, read as the reverse complement.
GCGGCGCGCACTGGTCGGCACGTTTGCGCTCGCGTTCGGCGCGCCGCCGATCGGCGTTTTCTTGATGCTTCGGCGCATGAGCCTGATCGGCGACGCCATGGCGCACGCCATTTTGCCCGGCGCGGCGATCGGCTTTTTGATCGCGGGCCTCAACTTGTTCGCGATGGCGACTGGCGGCCTGATCGCCGGTTTGATCATCGCGCTCGGCGCCGGCCTGATCGCTCGGGCGACGCCACTCAAAGAGGATGCGTCGCTTGCGGCGTTCTTTTTGATCTCTCTGGCGATCGGCGTCACTCTCGTCTCGGTCAAGGGCAGCAATATCGACCTGATGCATTTCCTGTTCGGCTCGGTGCTCGCGGTCGACAACCCAGCGCTGATCTTGATCGCGAGCATCACCTCGGTGTCGCTCGTGGTTCTCGCGCTGATCTGGCGCCCACTGGTGCTCGAATGCGTCGATCCGGGATTTTTGCGATCGGTCAGCCGCGCCGGTTCCGGAGCCCATATCGCGTTCCTGACGCTGGTCGTGATGAACCTCGTGGGCGGCTTCCAGGCGCTCGGTACCCTCCTCGCGGTCGGCATCATGATGCTGCCGGCCTTTATCTCGCGCTTCTGGGCGCATGACATCACCCGCATGATCGGAGTGGCCGTCGGCAGCGCCGCGATCTCCGGCTATGCGGGGCTTTTGCTGTCGTTTTATGCCGGCCTGCCGTCGGGTCCCGCCATTATCCTGGTGGCGGGTGTGCTTTATGCACTATCGGTCGTGGCCGGTCCGATCGGCGGCCTCATCTGGCTCGTGTTGCCCCGTCGCCATCTCGAAGCCTGATTGACGCATAACGGCTAAGTAGGACGCCCCGAAGGGTTTTGGCGCGCCGCCGGATCGCCTATATACGCGGCTGGCGCGGCTGGATTTGAAGTTCCTATGACTTGACCGCCAACTCACGTAGGAACTTCAAATCCAGAAACCGCTCTAGACCGTAGATTTACGAGTGTCCCTTTGATCCCGAAGTTCGCATCAGAGTGGGCGGACCAGAACTTGCGAACTTCGGAATTGGGACACCAAGAGGATCCCGCATGCCCGAACAGATTTCGTCCGAAAAAATTCCCGTCACGGTACTGACCGGCTACCTCGGCGCCGGCAAGACGACCTTGCTCAACCGCATTCTCTCGGAGCCGCACGGCAAGAAATACGCCGTCATCGTCAACGAATTCGGCGAGATCGGCATCGACAACGACCTGGTCGTCGGCGCCGACGAAGAAGTCTTCGAGATGAACAACGGCTGCATCTGCTGCACCGTGCGCGGCGACCTGGTGCGTATTCTCGACGGATTGATGCGGCGGAAAGGCAAATTCGACGCCATCATCGTCGAGACCACCGGGCTCGCCGATCCGGCGCCGGTGGCTCAAACCTTCTTCGTCGACGAGAATGTCGGCCGCAAGACCAAGCTCGACGCTGTGGTCACTGTCGCCGACGCCAAGTGGCTCAGCGAGCGGCTCAAGGATGCGCCCGAGGCCAAGAACCAGATCGCGTTCGCCGACGTCATTCTGATCAACAAGACCGACCTCGTGTCGCCCGACGAACTGAGCGAGGTCGAGGCGCGCATCCGCGGCATTAATCCCTACGCCAAAGTGCACAAGACCGAGCGTGCGAACATCGCGCTCAACGAAGTCCTGGGCCGCAACGCATTCGATCTCGACCGCATTCTCGAACTTGAGCCGGAATTCCTCGAAGGCGACGGCCATGATCATGATCATCATCACCATGATCATGATCATGATCATCATCATGACCACGAGCACCATCATCACCACGGCGGCCTCAAGCACTATCACGATGAGGACATGCAATCGATTTCGCTGAAGAGCGACAAGCCGCTTGATCCCGACAGGTTTTTTCCGTGGGTACAGGATTTGGTGCAGAAGGAAGGCCCCAACATTCTGCGCTGCAAGGGCATCCTCGCCTTCAAGAATGACGATGAACGATTCGTCTTTCAGGGCGTGCACATGATCCTCGATGGCGACCACCAGCGTCCTTGGAAAGACGGCGAAAAGCGCGACAGCCGCATCGTCTTCATCGGCCGCAACTTGCCGGCCAAGAAGATCACGGAAGGCTTTGAGAGCTGCATGGCGTGAGCGATTCTTCTTGCTTCGTCGTGCCCGGGCTTAATCCGGGCATCCATCTAAGCGTCGCCGCACCGTGGATTGCCGGGTCAAGCCTGCAATGACACCTCGTTGGAGTGCTGCCTCGTGACCGACACCCGCAGCGATACCGTCTCAGTGGTCGAGCGCACGCACGCGGTCGCTGCGGGCGGCTCCGTGTTCGCCGCACATTTTCTCGGACGCTCCGCCGTATTCGTTCTCGGCGAGGAAGCACTACTGTTTGCCGAGCCACGCGGCGACATGCGGCGCATGGACGTCCATGGCGGCGCGATACTCGCCACGGCGGCCGACGGCGCACGCATCGTCAGCGGCGGCGACGACGGCAAGGTGGTCACGACGGATCTGAGGATCGAGTCGTGTCCTTGCGAGCGATGCAAAACACCGCTGGATCGATCACGTCGCGCTCGGGCCGGATGGCGCGGTCGCCTGGTCGGCAGGCAAGACTGTGTTCGCGCAGAGTAAGGAATTGCGCGAATTCGAAGCGCCGTCGACGCCTGGCGGCCTCGCCTTCCTGCCGAAGGGCTTTCGCCTCGCCATCGCTCATTACAACGGCGCCACATTATGGTTTCCGAATGCGCCGCAAACCGAGCCGGAAAAGCTCGAATGGAAGGGCTCGCATCTCGGCGCCACCGTCAGCCCGGACGGCCGCTTTCTCGTCACCAGCATGCAGGAGCCGATGTTGCACGGCTGGCGGCTGGTCGATCGGCAGCACATGCGGATGTCGGGTTATGCCGCGCGCGTCACCTCGCTCGGCTGGACACTCAGCGGGCGCTGGCTTGCCACATCCGGCTCGACACAAATCATCCTCTGGCCGTTCCAAGCCAAAGAGGGCCCGATGGGGAAGCAGCCGCGGCTTCTGGCGCCATCCGACCACCGGGTCGGCGTCGTCGCCTGCCATCCCAAGCAGGATATCGTCGCCGCCGGTTACGAAGACGGCATGGTGCTCTTGGTACGCGTCGAGGATGGCGCCGAGATTTTGGCAAAAAGGCCCGGCGACACACCCGTGACGGCACTGGGCTGGAGCGCCGACGGCCTCCTCCTTGCCTTCGGAACTGAAAGCGGCGAGGCGGGCGTGATCGATCTGTCCTGATCGCGGCCATTGGGAAAGGCAGACCAGATGTTCCTGAAATTCTCCGCAGCAGGCGGCCTCGCGTTTGAGGACCGCGACAATTTTCGCGCCTTCAAACTGGTCGTCGAGGGCGACCGCGCCCAACTCGACGCCGTGCGCCGCGCTGTCGCCGGCAAGGCGGAGTTGCCCGATGCCGACACCGCCTGGATCCTCGAGGATGCGCTCCGCCGCTGGCCTGGCGTCGAGCACAACGCAACCTGGCAGCAGAATTTCTCCGCCATGATCGAGAAGGCACGGCCGCACGGCTGGATCGACGACAGCCGCAAGGCGATCAAGGCGCATATCGAGTGGGCCGCGGATTGATCGAAACGGCTCGTCGCACCCCAACCGGAGCCAAGCCTCCAAACCTTACGGCTTGCCGGTCAACTCGAGGACGATGAATTCTGGAGGGACGCCCCAACGCACCGGTACTCCGCTCGTTCCAAGGCCGCTCGTCACATAGAGATATTGTCCTCTTTCCTCGATGAGCCCGTGGCTCCAGCGCAACGGCGCCTTGCTGGCATTTCTGAGGATTCCGATACCGGGAAGGCGAATCTGGCCGCCATGCGTATGCCCGGCCAGCATCAGATGCGGACCCGCAGGCAGGTGCGCAAACCACACGGGATCATGGGCAAGGACGATCGTGGGCTCATCGGCAGGAAGACCGGCCAACGTCGCATAAGCCTCGGCCCTTGTGACGCGGGCATCGGGAATTCCCACGATCCGGATTGAACGGTTCTGAAATTGCACGGCGTAATGGTCGTGGTCGAGCACTGTGATCTGATGGTCTCGCAGAGCCTCTGCGACCGCGCGCTGGCCGTAAACGTAGTCATGATTTCCGAGCACGGCCACACGACCGAGCGGCGCTTTAAGGCGCGACAGGATCGCCGCAATCGTTCGGGGCGGCACACGGCCGCCACCGAATAGCTGCATGTTCACGAAGTCCCCGCCCAACAAGACGAGATCGGGCATCGTGCTTGCGGCCTCATTGATGATCGCATTGAGGCGCTCGACATCGTGAGAATGCGATCCGGTATGAAAGTCGGACAGAAATGCGACGCGCAGAGGCCGCGACCATCGAGGCCATCCCGCTAACTCCAGACGGACACGCCGCACGAGATGAGGTTGGGCGCGGGCAATTCTTTTGAACCACCCTTTGTGGCCGAGTTCGTCCAGATACGGAGGGCGTGTAATCGCGCGAGTCAATCGACCTCGTGAGCGGCCGCCGGCAGCCTTGAGTATCACGTGTGTCTCACCAAAAGCCCCGTCACCGCTCCTGCGTATCCACGAATTGTGGCATGACCCGATGGATGACTCTGGAATGGCCGTTACGAGGCGGAGACCAAAGACTTCCTTGTGCACGATCCCCAATCACGCCCAAGCTGCGGCTCAGGCGAGAAAGCCGTTCCCCTGGCAGGGTGTGAATCGTTCCGCTCCGAGCCGCTTCCCGCAAGCGGGAAGAGGGAGAAGCTCAGATGACGTATTGCCGCAGCGGCGGATAACCGTTGAAGCCGACCGACGAGTAGGTCGCCGTGTAGGCGCCGGCAGCCTCGATCAGGACCTTGTCGCCGATCGCGAGCGATACCGGCAGCGGATACGGCGTCTTCTCGTACAGCACGTCGACGCTGTCGCAGGTCGGGCCAGCGATGATGCACGGCGCGGTCTCGTCGCGGTCCTTCGCGGTGCGGATGGGGTAGCGGATCGACTTGTCGATGGTCTCGGCAAGCCCGTGAAACTTGCCGATGTCGAGATAGACCCAGCGCACCTCGTCCTCGGGATTTCGCTTGGCGATCAGCACCACCTCGGCCTCGATCATGCCGGCATTGCCGACGAGGCCGCGGCCCGGCTCCACGATCGTCTCCGGGATGGCGTTGCCGAAATGCTTGCGCAGCGAGCGGAAGATCGCCTTGCCATAGGATTCGAGCTTCGGCGTCTTGCGCACGTAACGTGCCGGAAAACCACCGCCGAGGTTGACCATCGACAGCGTGAAGCCGCGCTCGGCACAGGCTCGGAACACCGCGGCGGTCGAGGCGAGTGCGCGGTCCCAGGCTTCGATATTGTGCTGCTGCGAGCCGACATGGAACGACACGCCATAGGGCGCGAGGCCGTTCTTGTAGGCCACCTCCAGAATATCGGCCGCATAGGCGGGTTCGCAGCCGAACTTGCGCGACAGCGGCCATTCGGAGCCCGAACCGTCGCAATGAATGCGGCAGATCACCCGGCTTCCTGGCGCGGCGCGCGCGATCTTCTCGACCTCGGCCTCGCAGTCGACTGCGAACAGCGTAACGCCGAGCTTGAAAGCGGCCGCGATCTCGGTCTCTTTCTTGATCGTGTTGCCGTAGGAAATGCGATCGGGCGTCGCTCCGGCCGCGAGCACGTCCTGCGTCTCACTCACCGAGGCGACGTCGAAGCAGCAGCCGAGCCCAACCAGAAGCCTGAGGATCTCCGGCGCCGGGTTGGCCTTGACGGCATAGAACACTTTGCTGTCGGGCAGCGCTTTGGCGAAGCTCGCATAGTTCTCGCGCACGACATCGAGGTCGAGGACGAGGCAGGGTCCGTTTTCAGTTCGATGCTTAAGAAATTCGCGGATGCGCGTGGTCATCTCGAACCAGCTCCCTAATCCGGCCGGCGGCGTAGCCGCCGAGGTGAACCTCCTGCGGCGCGCGCAGTTCCGCACCATTGCGGAGCCACTGACGCCGCCGTGATTGCTGCCTTGGTCCGGATGAGGGAGAACCCGTTCCGCACTGCTGGCAAAGATGGACAAGCCCTTTCGGTGTCCCCGGCATTGGCGCCGGTAGCGAACCAAAAAAGCCCTTCCGTCGTTGCTTTAAGCCGCGTCGCCCGTGGAGAGCGGGCTATGCCGGTTTCGCCTCCGGCTGCCGGTCGCGGGAGCAAGGAAGTAGTAGTCTCTTCCTTAGGCGGCTGTCCGGCCTCTTGTCCGGATGCCCACCGACCGACACACGGCCACAGGCACGTGCGAAATTGGGCACCTTGCAAATAATCCAATTGTCAGAGAGTCGCAAGCTTTTTGGTCTTAACAAAAGGTTTCACGCTGCATCATGCGACAACGCGCGGAGAGCGTCGAAGTTTCACTCCGCCGTGAACGGCTCGACGTGACGCGCGGCGCGAACGAACTGCACCATGACGATGATGCCGCACGCGACGAAGAGACCGTCGAGCACGCGCTGACCGAGCGTGCCGAGCGCAAACAGGCTTGCGATTGCCCAACTGCCGGCGAAGGCCGCGCCGAACACTTCAGCACTGATCAGGATGGCCGCGCTGACCACGGTCAGCACGTTGTCCCAGCGGATGCGCCGGCGGCGTTGAATGACAGGTTCGTCCATCAGCGTCCCAATACGACCTTCGATGCGGCGGCAATCTCTCCGAAAGCCGCGGCAGGATCAAGGCACTTATTCGTCTTTCGCCTCGCCGCTTGCGGGACAGTCACGACGGCAATTGCTCCCTGCTTATCCCGCCCCGCGACAGCGGGACCACCCTGCGCAGCAGGCTGGGTGGATCAGCACTTTTCCCTCCCCCTTGTGGGCATCGAGCGGCCAATGCAGGCCGTTTTCGATGCTCCAATGTTGACGAATAATGCGGAGCACGTCCTTCGGCCGGTAATGTCGCGACAGCAGAAAATAGCGCTCGACGAGGGTGTCTCGGCCGCGCTTGGTCGTGATCTGGGCAACCGCTGTCAGACCCGGAAAGCCATGCCGCTCGGCCAAGTCGCCGGCCGGGGCGACCACCGCCAGTCTGGTTTCGGTGCGGCCATGACAGTCGTCCGTGGTAACGGCCGCCCCCGCCCCCGTGCGCGTTGCCGCAGCAATGGCGGCCTGCGCATCGCGCCGCAAAGCGGACTGGTTGTCCTTGACCGCAAGCGCGTAATCGCCATCCCGCTCGACAATGGCGGCCGCCATGGCGCGGTGGCAATGCAGCGCATCGGCAGTGACCACGCAGCCCTTCAACGTCAGCAGACCGACAAGCTGCAAGGCGGCCGCCGCTTCGTTGTTGCCCACGGCCAAAACATTGGCCAGTGCCATGCGGGAGGGACGGCGAGCCTAGCGAGCCAGGGTGGGGGTGGCGAAGATTATTCGAGATCGTTGACGCAGCGGCGTACCTCCCGACCCCACCCCTAACCCCTCCCCACAAGAGCTTGCGCCCGGGCGCGCGCAAGCGCGGCCCGGGTGGGGAGGGGAAAAGAAAACCGTTCTCGCGGCGCGGTCTGCGCCCGAGTTTTGCACACGGCATCAGCAAGAACTTCGCCGCGCGTGATCTTCGTCAGACTTTTCCGGCGGTGGCGGCCGGTTTGGTCACGATCAAGGCAGCGCACGGACGAAATGCGAGCCGTCATTGCGAGCGTTAGCGAAGCAATCCAGTTCGACATCCTCGTTTCTGGATTGCTTCGTCGCTTTCGCTCCTCGCAATGACACGACAAAAGGAGGCGGAACGCCGAAAGGCGCAGAGTCCAACCGCCGCACCTTCGGTGCGGCGCTGCTCCTGCGGGAGCAGCACGCCTCTCGGCGTTCCACCGCGGCTCTTGCCCAAGGGACTGTTCATCCCGAAGGCTCAGCTCAGGCCAGGCTTCGTGGGCGGCGGCGCCACAAGCGGCGGGTTGCCCCCGCCAGCGTCGCGCCCACTTCCAGCGATGCACCTCGCACGCCGGTCCTAGTGCCGGCAGGCATGATGCCTGAGCCGCCCGAGTGCGCGGGTGACGAGCCCAACGCCCGCAGGCACCGCACTCGCTCCGCTAACTGCAGTCAGCAGCCAACGTCCTTTACGAGAGCGAGATTCGCTGTTTCTGCTTGTAACCGCACCAGTGACGAATGTCAATGAAAATGTGACAACGCCTTTCACCCTCACCCTGAGGCGCTCGGCGCATGGGCCGGCACAGCTTGGGTGCATCTCTGCGCTGCGCCGAGCCTCGAAGGGCGAGGCCCCGGCGTTCAGGCTGCATCCTTCGAGGCTCGGCGCTTCGCACCGAGCGCCTCAGGACGAGGGCCGGTTTCCGGCTAATGTAGAGAAATGGGCGCATTCGTTTACATGCTGCGTTGCGCGGACGGCTCGTATTATGTTGGCAGCGCTCGCAATGAAGATTTGGGTCCCCGCATCGCGGAGCATCAATCAGGCGCCTATCCGGGCTACACCTCCACGCGTCGCCCGGTTTACTTGGTCTGGTCCGATTATTTTGACCGGATCACCGACGCGATTGCAGTGGAGCGGAAAATCAAAGGATGGAGCCGCGCCAAGAAAGAGGCGCTGATCAAGGGTGATTGGACCGAGATCAAACGTCTCGCGCGGCGGCGATCCGGGAAGCCGATGCGCTCGTGCTGAGCGGCGCTACCGCGGGCCTCATCCTGAGGAGCGAGCGAAGCGAGCCTCGAAGGATGCAAGCCGAAGCGCGCGGGCCTCGTCCTTCGAGGCTCGGCGCTTCGCGCCGAGCGCCTCAGGATGAGGTGCGAAGGTCTTGCGGTTTGCCGAACCCGGCACGTGTCAGCCGCACGATGGCCTGATCGAGCGCCGAGAGAAATGCCGAGCGGTTGCGCGGCGCAAACGGCTTCGGGGCGCCGTTGATCTCGCCGGCGCCCCCAACCCCGGTTCATCGCTAACGCGATATCGCCGACCCTCCCCGCCGCTCCGCGGGGGGAGGGAGAAGCACATGCGACAGCCCTGCCTGAAAGGAGAGGGAAAATTACGCGGCGTCTCTTGCCGCCTTCTCTGACAGCAAACCGGCCTCGACCAGGGCCGGGCGGATACGGTCGATCTCGGCGCGGCCGAGCTTGACCAGCGGTGGCCGGACCACGGCCCGCGGCAGACGGCCGAGCAGCACCAGAGCTTCCTTCATGCGGTTATGCATGTCGGCCCACGGCTCCGCGTAGAACACGCGGGCGAGCGGGTAGATGCGGTCGTTGAGCTGCCGCGCCGCGGCGAGATCGTTGGCCTTGACCGCCTGGAACAGTGCCGACTGCAAGTCGGCGATCACACTGCCGCTGCCGGACAGAAGCCCGTTGCAGCCCAGCACCAGCGAGGAGAACAGCCACGCGCTGTGGGTGGTGAGCACGTTGACCGGCCGGGCCAGGCTTTGCAGGGTGCGGATGTGCATTTCGTGCTGCGGCACGTTGCCGGCCCAATCCTTGATGGCGCGGATCGCCGGCACCTCCTCGACCATTTTGAGGAGCGTGTCCCGCGGATAGCCCTGCCCGGTCGCCAGCGGATATTGGAATGCGACGATCGGCAGGCTCGATGCATCGGCAATTCGCTTGAAGTGTTCGACCGCCATCGCCGGCGATTGGCCGAGCGTGAACGGCGCCGGCGGGAAGACGAGCAGCGCCGAAGCGCCACCCTCCTCCGCCATCCGGGCGATGCGCGCTGCCTCGAGACTGCCGTCGGCCCACACGCCGTTGACGATCGGTAACTTGCCACCGATCTCGTCCTGGGCGATGTCGAGCACCCGGCGCTGTTCGTCGAACGTGCACGAGGCGACTTCGGTCGAGTGGGCGTTGATGGTCATGGCGGAAATGCCCGTCGTCGCCCCGACATCGCGCAAATGCGCGCGGAAGCTCTTCTCGTCGATCGCCAGATCCTCCGCGAACGGCAGGAGGACGGCCGGAATAACGCCATGCGGCACATAATGGGCGTGACGGGGCATTTTGGGGGCTCTCCTTAAGCTTTTGGCGACGCGCGTCGAACGACATATATCATGCCCGCCTACCCCTTTGCTAAGGCCCGCCGATGACCAGCGACGCTCTGCCCGACAACCCGTTTTTTGCAGATTGGACGACCCCGGACGGGGTGCCGTCGTTTGATGCCATCAAGCCCGAGCATTTTCGCCCGGCCTACGCACGCGCCATCGCCGAGCACGACGCGGAAATCGCCGCTATCGCCGCCGAGCCGGCGCCGCCGAGCTTCGCCAACACCATCGCGGCCCTGGAGACGAGCGGCCGGGCGCTCACCCGCATCAGCAACGTGTTCCACGTGCTTGCCGGCGCGCACAGCAACGACGCGCTCCTGGAAATCGAGCGTGAGATCGCACCGCAAATGGCACGCCATTGGAATAACATCCACTCCAACGGCGCGCTTTTTGGCCGCATCGAAGCGCTGATGCGCGACGCCGCCACGCTCGCCCTGACCGACGAGCAGAAACGCGTCATCGAGCGCTACCACACCACCTTCCGCCGCGCCGGCGCGGGCCTCGATGAAACGGCCAAAAAACGCCTCGCCGCGATCATCGAACGCCTCGCGGCGCTGGGCACCGCTTTCAGCCAGAACGTGCTGGCCGACGAGCAGGCGTTCAAGCTTGTCCTTCAGAGTGCGGCCGAACTTGCCGGGCTGCCTGATTTCATTCGCGAGGCCATGAAGTCCGATGCCGAAGAACGCGGTCTCGACGGCTATGTGGTGACGCTGTCGCGTTCGAGCGTCGAGCCGTTCCTGCAGTTTTCCGGCCGGCGCGATCTGCGCCAGAAGGCCTTTGAAGCCTTTGTCCATCGCGGCGACAACGGCGGACCGACCGACAACAAGGAGATCATCACCGAGATGGTACGGCTGCGGGCCGAGCGCGCGCGTCTGCTCGGCTTTGCCGATTTCGCGCACTATCGGCTCGACGATGCCATGGCGAAGACGCCGGCGGCGGTCCGCAACCTGCTCGAAACCGTTTGGCCGCGGGCGCGTCAAAAAGCGCTTGCCGATCGCGACGCCATGCAGGCGCTGGCGCAGGAAGAAGGCGGCGACTTCGCGCTCGCGCCGTGGGATTGGCGCTACTATGCCGAAAAGCTGCGCAAGCGGAGCTGCGACGTCGACGAGGCCGCCATCAAGCCTTACTTCAACCTCGACCGCATGATCGAGGCTGCATTTTACACCGCTGGGCGCCTGTTCGGCGTGAGCTTCACGCCGCGCACCGACGTGCCAGTGTGGCATCCGGACGTACGCGTCTGGGAGGCGCGAGACTCCGGCGGCCAGTCGCTCGGCCTGTTCTTCGGCGACTATTTCGCACGGCCGTCAAAGCGCAGCGGCGCCTGGATGACCGGGCTGCGCGAGCAGGAAAAGCTCGCCGGCGACATCCGCCCCCTGATCATCAATGTGTGCAACTTCTCCAAGGCCGCCGACGGCGAATCGACGCTGTTGAGCTTCGACGACGCGCGCACGCTGTTCCACGAGTTCGGCCATGCGCTGCACGGCCTTCTCTCCTCCGTCACCTATCCGAAGATTTCCGGCACCAACGTCGCCACGGATTTCGTCGAGTTGCCGTCACAGCTTTACGAGCATTGGCTCGAACAGCCCGATGTGCTGCGGCGCTTTGCACTGCATTACCAAACCGGCGAGCCGATGCCCGAAGAGTTGCTGCGGCGGCTCATCGCGGCGCGCAACTTCAACCAGGGCTGCATGACGGTCGAATACCTCGCCTCCGCCATGGTCGATCTCGAATTCCATTCGCTGCCGTCGGCCGACAATATCGACGCCACGACGTTCGAAGCCGAAACGCTTGCGCGCATCCACATGCCAAAAGAGATCGTCATGCGGCACCGGCCGCCGCACTTCGGTCACATCTTTTCCGGCGGCGGCTATGCGGCGGCCTATTACAGCTACATGTGGTCGGAAGTGCTCGACGCCGACGCCTTCGAGGCCTTCAAGGAAACCGGCGACGTATTCGATCCGGCAACGGCCAAGCGGCTGCGCGACACGATCTACGCGGCCGGCGGCTCGCGCGATCCGGCGGAAGCCTACAAGGCCTTCCGCGGGCGGCTGCCGAGCGCCGACGCGCTGCTGCGCAAGCGTGGTTTCGCCGACGCCGACGTTTCAGTCTGAGTATGGCACACTGAGCATCATGGACCTGCATAGCGCCGGTCATCGCCGCGGCGTCGTTTGCGCACCGCATCACCGCGCCGTCGAAGCGGGGCGCGCGATCCTCGCCGAGGGCGGCAACGCGCTCGAAGCAATGGTGGCGATGGCGGCTGCGATTGCCGCTGTCTATCCGCATATGAACCACATCGGCGGCGATGGGTTTTGGCTCGTCCGCCAGCGATCCGGCCGCGTATTCGCGATCATGGCAGCGGGCGCGGCAGGCGCACTGGCCGCGCCGGAGCTCTATCGCGATTACGAAACAATCCCGGCGCGGGGGCCTCTTGCGGCGCTGACCGTGCCGGGCGCCATCGGCGGTTGGATGATGGCGCTCGAAGCCGCGAAGGCTCACGGCGGCGCATTGCCGCTCGATGTCATTCTCGCCCCCGCCATTGCTCATGCCCGCAACGGTACTGTCGTGACGCGCAGCCAAGCGCGACTGACGACGGAGTTTCTGGACGAACTCAAGGCGGCACCTGGATTTGCCGAGACTTTCCTGATCGAGGGTAAACCGCCCGACGAAGGCGCGACGCTGAAACAGGAGGCGCTTGCCGAAACGCTCGCCCATCTCGCCCATACCGGCCTCGACGATTTCTATCGCGGCGATGTGGGCCGCGAGGTCGCCGCCGATCTGGAACACATCGGCAGCCCGGTGACGCGCGAGGATCTGGCGGACTACAGCGCCGGCCTGGCCGAGCCGCTCCGCGCCGATCTGGAAGCAGGCGCCGTGTTCAACACCGACGCGCCGACCCAGGGGGTCGCCTCGCTGATGATCCTCGCTCTGTTTGCCCGCCTCGGCGTCACCGAGGCCGAAGGGTTCGATCACATTCACGGCCTGGTCGAAGCGACCAAGCGCGCGTTGCGTGCGCGCGACCGCTGCGTGACCGATCCGAGCAGGCTCGCTCATCCGCTGGAGCGCTATCTCGATCAGCGCTTTCTTGCTGGCGAAGCGATGAAGATCGACCGCAGCAAGGCTGCGCGCTGGCCGCTGAGCTCAAGCCAAGGCGACACCGTGTGGATGGGCGCCGCCGACACCTCGGGCCTCGTCGTCTCCTATATCCAGTCGGTGTACTGGGAATTCGGCTCCGGCTGCGTGCTGCCGCGCACCGGCGTACTGATGCAAAACCGCGGTGCGAGTTTTTCGCTGCAAAGCGGCGCGCTCAATAGCCTCGCGCCAGGCCGCCTTCCCTTCCACACGCTCAATCCGGCGCTCGCGATCCTGAAAGACGGACGCATCATGGCCTATGGCGCGATGGGCGGCGACGGCCAGCCGCAAACGCAAGGCGCCGTGTTCACACGTCACGTCCTGTTCCGTCAGCCGCTGCCGGACGCGATCGATCGGCCGCGCTGGCTCCTCGGCCGGACCTGGGGCGCGGCGAAAACGGCGCTGCGCCTGGAGTCACGCTTCGACGGCAATCTGATCGATCAGCTTGCCTCCGCCGGCCACGACATCGACGTGCTGGACGACCCCTATTCCGACACGATGGGCCACGCCGGCGCGGTGGTGCTGCATCCCGACGGCACCTGCGAAGGCGCTCACGACCCGCGCGCCGACGGCGGGGCGGCCGGGGTATGAATGGGCCCTCATATCTCTGTTCGGGCAGTTGGAATAAACGGGATCGCGCGCGATTTCTGCGCCAGCCGCTGCATTATTTTCTCAATCTGCTGTAACAGAGCAATCTCGTGTTCGTATAAGTTCCTCACTCGATGACCCAACATCGTTGAGTTGAGCAATCCATCCAGCTCCGAAATCAGGCATTCTTGAGTTTGCATGAATTTGAAGATGTTTGAATAGCAATATACAATGCCATACGACGTTTCAGCATCAAAAAGTCCGATTTCCGGGATCACGCTTTGATATATGTGAGAAAATGTCTCCCCTATTTTCATTTTTGGGAAATCAGCTTTGACGGTCGTCCCGATGGTTCCCGTCACTCGCCTAAGATAGCCATCCAATTTCTTGTCGTGCTCAGATAACTCCCTGTAAAAATGTGCCAATTCCGCTTGGATGACAGTACCTATTGCCTCGCGCCTACGCGATATCTTCTGATCCTCAACCGTCCTCGTGTTGCGGTATGTTAGTTGCGCACCCAGAAAGACGCCCACGAGCGCGGCAACAGAAGAAACAAACATTTGGATGATGACGTTCACTATCGAAGCCCTGAAATTGTGAGCCGCTGCCATTGCGCCAAAGTTAAGGCAGATTGATGCAATTGGTCTGACATACCAACACCCCCCCTTCTATCCCAACTGGATTTCGCCGATACCGCGCGCAGGTTCGGCATCGCTAGCCCCGAATAGTCCAACTCGTTTCGCTCTGGACAAATTGAAAGCGATGTAGGACATCAACTCTGCGCCTCTTTAATAAAATCTGCACCTGCATTTGGCTGTCATCATGAACTGGATTGTAGCAATCGGCGCCCTGTGTCTCGGCATCCTTATCGGAATATTGGTCGCCTATTTTGTTGAAGAAGCGAAGGAGATGACTTTTCGCGTCTTATCAAGCGCGATAGGAGTGCTGGCGGGAGGCGGCGTCATTGCAATATTTCACCTCATGGGCACCTCGAAACCGAGTGATGAATATTGGTTTTATCCGATTGGTTTGTTAGTTGGCTTCGGCATCGGCACTTATATGAATTGGCTCTACACTCAAAAAAATTGGTAATCTAACGACCGCATGCAGCTTAAGAAGGTCGGGCACACCCGCACCCATCCTGTTAGGCGCGTGCCGTCCTTCGCTTAGCAGGACGATTAGCCTTACGGCTCCGCCAGCGTGCCACATGTCGTAAGCGGCCTGCATGCGCACCCAAACTCCGGCACCGTCGTCACGCCGCCCGAAGTGCCTTGATCCGCTTGGCGTCCTCGGGCTTGAGATTTCGCCGCGCTAATTTCAGATCATAATGGGTCTGAAAATTCATCCAAAATTCCGGACTGTTGCCAAAGTATAAGCTCAGTCGAAGCGCCGTATCGGCCGTGATGCGCCGCCGATTATTGACAATTTCGGCAATCCGGTTCGGCGAAATCCCGATGGCCTTCGCAAGCTGATTCTGCGAAAGACCGTACTCAGCCAGAAATTCTTCCTTCAGCATTTCGCCGGGGGTGACCGGTGCAAATTCATTCTGCGCCATCGGCATCTCTCCTCAATGGTAATCCACGATCCGAACCTGATGAGGCTCGCTATTGATCCATTTGGGGACAAGCCTCGCGCCATCCTCCATTGACGCCTCAAAGCGACTTAAGACTTCCGCTTCTTTGCCGCCGCGCGGGCATCGGCCACTGCTTGTTTGAACATGTCCATTTCCACCATGCCGGGCACCCGGAACGTGCCGACGATGAAGCCGGGCGTACCCTGAAAGCCGAAAGCCTCGGCTTGGGCGCTGTTGCGGGCCAGGAGAGCATCGATCGACTTTTGATGCGTCTGCAGGTCTTTCGTCGCCACAGCGACGTCGATGCCGGCTTGCGCAAGCAGTTCGGGAATATTTGTCTCGGTGAGCTTTTTATCCGCTCCGATCAAGGCGTCGTGGGCTTCCGCGTACTTGTTTTGATATTTCGCCGCCAGCACCAGCTTGGCGGCGAAGGTAGAAATCGGGCCAAAGATCGGCCAGTCCTTAAAGACGATTCTGATATTGCCGTCTTCCCGCACGAACTGTGCGAGCTCCGGCGCCATCTTTTTGCAATACGGGCATTGGTAGTCGAAATATTCGACAACTGTCAGATCCCCTTTGGGGTTTCCCGAGGAAGGAATTTCGGGATCGCGCAGCACGCTGTCTCTGCTCAGGATGTCGCCCGGTTGCCCTGCGAGAGCGGCGGCCGGCAGCGAAGCGAAGGTAACGGCGATAGCGCAAAGATACGCAAGCAAAGAGAGCCGTTTCCGGCGCGCTGCGGTTTGTTTTGTTTTCATGGAATACCGCCCTCTCTATTCGCTCGTGTTTGAGCCGCGCGTCATGTCCATTTCGCCGGCGACAGACTCATCGGGTCGGTCCGGTTCGGCAGACGGGCCGAGCCTGCCGAACCGGGATGCGAATGTTAGAATCGGACCACTAGGTCGGCTCCATCGGGCTCAGCCCCAACCGTTCCATCAGCTCGCGATCGCGGTCGCGGCCGGGATTCGGCGTGGTGAGAAGTTTTGGTCCGTAAAAAATCGAATTGGCGCCCGCGAGAAAACACAGGGCCTGCGTCTCCTCGCTCATGTCCTCGCGGCCGGCCGACAGCCGCACCACGGAGCGCGGCATGGTGATACGGGCGACCGCGATGGTGCGCACGAATTCGATCGGATCAAGTATTTGCTCGCCGGCCAGCGGCGTGCCGGCGACGCGAACCAGCATATTGATCGGTACCGATTCCGGATGCTCGGGCAGGCTCGCCAGCGTCGTGATCATCCCGACGCGGTCCTCGCGCCCTTCGCCCATGCCGACGATGCCGCCGCAGCAAACGTGGATGCCCGCCTCGCGCACGTGTTCGAGCGTATCCAAGCGATCCTGGTAAGTCCGCGTCGTGATGATCTGGTCGTAGAACTCGGGCGATGTATCGAGATTGTGATTGTAGTAATCGAGCCCGGCGTCTTTCAGGCGCCGCGCCTGCGGGGCGGTCAGCATGCCGAGCGTCGCGCAGGTCTGCATCCCAAGCGCCTTGACGCCCTCGACCATGTCGCAGACCTGCTCGACGTCGCGATCCTTGGGCGAGCGCCAGGCCGCGCCCATGCAGAAGCGGCTCGCGCCGGCGCTTTTGGCGGCACGCGCCTCGGCCAACACGGTGTCGAGCTGCATCAGCTTCTCGGCACGCACGCCGGTGTCGTATTTCGCGCTCTGCGGACAATAGGCGCAGTCCTCCGGACAGCCGCCGGTCTTGATCGACAGCAGCGTCGAAATTTGCACCTCGGCCGGATCGAAATTCTCCCGGTGAACGCTCTGCGCGCGGAACATCAGTTCCGGAAACGGCAGGTCGAACAGTGCGCGCACCTCCGTCGCGCGTCCAGTCGTGGCGGACTGACGCTTGCGGCGGCGACTTCGGGGAAGACATTGGGGGAAAGCGACATACAGTGCAATGTAGCGCGGATCAAGCGGAAGCGAAATCCGGGAACCAGGCCGGACTGGTGGATCGGACCCATTCATATCAGAATGGATGCTGACGACTGGGGAGTAAGCCATGCTGCAGGAAGTCTTCTCATCAAGGTGCAGGTTGGCGCTGGCCGCCGCTCATGCTTGCTGTTTCTGGGGCTAATCCGGCTGCTGCGGAGGATTGGCCGGCCCATCCGGTGACGATGATCGTGCCGTTTGCCCCCGGCGGCGGTACCGACGTGCTCGGGCGGATCGTCGGGCGCCGTCTTTCCGAGACTTTGGGCCAGCAGGTCGTCATCGAAAACCTCGGCGGCGCCGGCGGGATGATCGGCTCAGACGCGCGTCGCCAAGGCGACGCCGGATGGTTACGAGTTCGTGCTCGGCAGCCGGGCCGACGCCATCAATCAGACGCTCTACAAACACCCGCTCTACAATTTCAAGGAAGACCTCGCACCGGTGGGGCTCGTCGCTGACCAGCCGGAGGTCCTCATCGCGCGCAAGGACTTCCCGGTCGACGGCCTGCAGAACTTCATCGGCTACGTGAAGAAAAATCAAAGCACGATGCGCATGGGCTCCGCCGGCATCGGCTCCACGGGTTATGTCGATTGCGCCTTGTTCAACCAGGCGATCGGCGTGAAGGTCCAAGACATCCCGTATCGGGGCGGCGGCCCTGCCTTGCAGGACTTGATCGGCCGGCAATTCGATTATTTCTGCACGTTGACCCCGACGGCTGTGCCGCCGATTCAAAGCGATCTGGTCAAAGGCATCGCGGTGTTAAGTGAAAAGCGCCTGCCGTCGCTGCCGAACCTCGCCACCGCGCACGAGCAGGGCATGGATTTCAATACGTCCACCTGGTTCGGTTTCTTCATGCCGAAGGGGACGCCGGCGGCGATCATCAAAAAACTGCATGATGCCACCGTCGCCGCCATCAATACGCCCGCCGTGCAGGAGCAGCTCCTCGCAACCGGAACGTTCGTCGTGCCGCCCGAGCACCAATCGACCGAGTATCTCCGGAGCATCATCGGCCCTGAAATCGAGAAAAACGGCGCGCCACTCAAGGCCGCAGGGATGTCGATCGATTAAGCATTGCAGCTTCGCGTTGAGCTGCGAAGTCGCACCGCCTTGCCAGAGCCCGCGCGTTAGGCCAAACCTGCCCGCAAAACCATTCCGGGAGGAAGACATGGGCTTTTTTCGCACACTATGCGCCGTTTCCATCGGCGCGGCCGCCATTGCCGGCGCGACGGTGGCTTTGGCGCAGAACTGGCCCACGCGGCCAATTCTTGTGGTGAGCCCTTATTCGCCGGGCAATGCCACCGATATCGTCGGACGCCTGGTCCTCGATCAGGTTGCGCAGCAAATCGGCCAGCCGTTCGTCATTGAAAATCGCGCCGGTGCCGGCGGCGTCGTCGGTGTTGCTTCCGTCGCGAAAGCCGATCCCGACGGCTATACTTTGCTGCTCAGTTCCTCGTCGATGAGTTCCGCGGTCGTTCTGCACAAGTCGCTGCCCTACGACGAGTTGCGCGATCTCACACCGGTCGTGATGTTCGGCGCGCAGCCGAGCGTGCTCGTGGCCGCACCGTCGAAAGGCTTCAAGACCGTGGCGGACGTCGTGGCGGCGGCCAAAGCGAAGCCGGGCGAGCTCAACTTTGCCTCGGCCGGCATTGGTTCGGCCTCCCACATCGCCGGCGAGCGCTTTCGCCTCGCCGCCGGTATAAACGTGCAGCACATTCCGTACCGGGGACCGAATGAAGCCTTCACCGATGTGCTTTCCGGACGCGTCGACTTCTACTTCCTGCCGATCGCCCCGGCGCTGCCGATGATCGCGCAGGGCAAAGTCGTGCCGCTCGCAATCAGCACGCCCAAGCGGGCCCCTTCGCTGCCGAACGTGCCGACCATCGTGGAAGCCGGCTATCCGGACGCCACTTACCTGTTCTGGGGCGGGATATCCGTGCCCGCCAAGACGCCGCGCGACATCGTCAACAAACTGCACGACGAGGTGCAAAAGGCGCTCGACAAGCCCGCCGTGCAGGAAAAGCTGCAGCATCTCGGCGTTCAGCCGATGCCGATGAGCCCTGACGAGTTCGCAAAATTCTTCGCCGACGATGTCGCCGCCATGATCAAGCTCGCAAAGGCTGCAAACATCACGCCGACGGATTAGGCGCCTCAGCGCAACGCTATCGGAAGATCATGCCCGACACTCTGCCCGACCGGCTCTCGACCGACCCGCGCAGTCCTTATTATGACGAGGAGGTCCTCAAACGCGACATCGGCGTGCGTTTCAAGGGCATCGAGAAAACCAACGTCGCGGAGTACTGCGTCAGCGAGGGCTGGATTCGCGTCGAAGCGGGCAAGGGCAAAGATCGCTACGGCAATCCGCTGACGATCAAGCTCACCGGCACGGTCGAGCCGTATTTTCGCGACGAGACGAAAGAATAGCGCCGAAGCGGTCAGTGCAGAGTTGGCCGCTCGGCGATCGTGCGCAAGTCGAGCCGCCCGATCAGCGCCGCGCGGTTCGCCTCGGCCGCGGCAAGCTGCTTGAATGCCTCTTTCGCGGTACTGGCGTTCGAGCCCCACACGACGATGCCGCCGATCAAGGCCGTCATGGCTGCCGCCATGACGGCGAGATCAGGCCAGACGACACCGAACAGCATCGCGGCAAGGACGAGCCCGCCTGCGACGAGCGCACACTGCGCGAGCAGAATGAATTTGCGGCAATTCTCGATCTTGGCGTCGAGCGCTTCGATCCGCTCTTCGAGGCGAGCGATCTCGTCACGCGGATCGCTGTCGTCCATTGCAGTTTCGCGCGACTCGCGCGCGACCCCGTCTACTCCGCGGCGACGCGTGTCGCCGGGTCGATCGCCTCGACTTTCGCCGCGCAGAATTTGAACTCCGGAATTTTGCCGAATGGATCGAGCGCGGGATTGGTGAGGAGATTAGCGGCCGCTTCAACATACGCAAACGGAATAAAGACGACACCATCCGGAATGGCGTCGTCCTGACGCGCGGCGAGTTCGACCACGCCGCGGCGCGTCGAGACCCGGATCAGATCGCCCGGGCTGATACCGAGCTTGGCGATGGTGCCGCGCGACACCGAAGCGACTGCGCTGGGCTCGATGGCATCGAGCGTCGTCGATCGGCGCGTCATGGCGCCGGTGTGCCAATGTTCGAGCTGGCGGCCGGTGGTGAGAATGAACGGATATTCTTCGTTCGGCGTCTCGTCCGGCGGCTGGAGCTTCGCCGCCACAAGCTTGCCGAAACCGCCCGGACGCGGGAAACCCTTGTCGAACACGACGTCGCGGCCCGGTTTGTCCGGCGCATCGGCCGGATAGGTGACGGCGCTCTCGCGCTGCACGCGCTCCCACGAGATGTTGTCGAGCGAAGGCATCAGCGCCGCCATCTCGGTATAGATGTCGCTCGGATGCTGATAATTCCACGGCAGACCGATACGGAGGCCGATCTCCTGGATCAGCCACCAGTCGTGACGCGCATCGCCCGGCAGCGGCAGCGCCTGGCGGCCCATCTGCACTTGCCGGTTCGTATTCGTGACCGTGCCGTCCTTCTCCGGCCATGCGGACGCCGGCAGCACCACGTCGGCATAGACCGCGGTCTCGGTCAGAAAGAGGTCCTGCACCACGAGATGCTCGAGATGCGCCAGTGCCTCGCGGGCGTGATTGAGGTCGGGATCGGACATCGCGGGATTCTCTCCCATGATGTACATGCCCTTGATCACGTCGGCATGAATCGCATCCATGATCTCGACGACGGTGAGGCCCTTCTTCGGGTCAAGCTTGATATCCCACGCATCCTCGTAGCGTGCGCGGATTTGCGGATCCTCGACCGACTTGTAGTCGGGGAAGAACATCGGAATGAGGCCGGCGTCGGAAGCGCCCTGCACATTGTTCTGGCCACGCAACGGATGCAGCCCCGTGCCCGGCCGCCCGATCTGGCCGGTGATGAGCGACAGCGCGATCAGACAGCGCGCATTGTCGGTTCCGTGGGTGTGCTGGGAAATCCCCATGCCCCAGAAAATGATCGCCGACTTCGCACGCGCGAACTTGCGCGCCACCGTGCGCAGCACGTCGGCTTCGATACCGCAGATCGGCGCCATTTCTTCCGGCGTGTAATCCTTGATGCTCTCGGCGAACGCCTTGAAGCCTTCGACATAAGTCTGGATGTATTGCTCGTCGTAGAGTTTTTCCGACACGATCGTGTTGAGAATGCCGTTCAGCATTGCCACGTCGGTGCCGTTCTTGAATTGCAACATGTGCGTGGCGTGGCGCTTGAGCGCCTGGCCGCGCGGGTCCGCCACGATCAGCGTCGCGCCGTTCTTTTTCGCCTGCTTGAAGAATGTCGCGGCAACCGGATGATTTTCGGTCGGATTGGCGCCGATCACCAAAATCACCTCGGAGTTCTTGCACTCGTTGAACGTTGCCGAGACCGCGCCGGAGCCGACACCTTCCATCAGGGCCGCAACCGACGAGGCATGGCACAGCCGCGTGCAGTGGTCGACGTTGTTGGTGCCGAAGCCGGTGCGAACGAGTTTTTGGAACAGATAGGCTTCTTCGTTCGAGCCCTTGGCCGAGCCGAACCCGGCCAGCGCTTGGGGTCCATCGCGGTCGCGGATTTTCTTTATGCCCGCCGCGGCGCGATCGAGCGCTTCCTCCCAGGTCGCCTCGCGAAAATGCGTCCACGGATTCGACGGGTCGATGTACTCGTGCGGCACCTTCGGCACGCCGTCCTTGCGGACCATCGGCTTCAACAGCCGTTGCGGATTGTGCACGTAATCGAAGCCGAAACGGCCCTTGACGCAAAGCCGGTTCTCATTGGCCGGGCCGTTCTTGCCGGTGACGTAGAGGAGCTTGTCGTCCTTGATGTGATAGGTGAGCTGACAGCCGACGCCGCAATACGGACATACGCTGTCGACCGACCGGTCTGCCTTGCCGGTGAAGATGTTGTTTTGGTCCACCAGCGTCGCCGGCATCAGCGCGCCGGTCGGACAGGCCTGCACGCACTCGCCACATGCGACGCAGGTCGAAGCGCCCATCGGGTCGTCGAAATCGAACACGATTTTTTCGCCATGACCGCGGCCAGCCATGCCGATGACGTCGTTGACCTGCACTTCGCGGCAGGCGCGCACGCACAGATTACACTGAATGCAGGCGTCGAGATTGACCGCCATCGCCGGATGACTGCGGTCTGGCGCGGGCGTTTCGCGGCGCGGAAAGCGGCCCTGCTCCAGATTCATGCGCGTGACGGTTTTCCAGAACTCGGAATCGGGATCGTGGGCAACGTCGCGTGCCGGCTGGTCCGTGAGCAGGAGCTCGGCGACCATCTTGCGCGCCGTCTTGGCGCGGTCGGTCTGGGTCTTGACCTTCATGCCGGGCGACGGCGTGCGGATGCAACTTGCCGCCAACACACGCTCGCCCTCGATCTCGACCATGCAGACGCGGCAATTGCCGTCCGGCCGGTAGCCGGGCTTCGGCAAGTAGCACAGATGCGGCAGCTTGATGCCTAGGCGCCGAGCAGCGCGGAAGATCGTCTCGCCGTCGCGAATGTCGATCTCGCGATCATCGATCGTGAAAGTCTTTGGCTGTTGTTCGTTCGTATCGCTCATGGAGCAAACCTTTGGAGCAAACCTTCGGTCACCAACGTCCCAGCGGCATTTTCAGTTCGTCCGGAAAATACTTCAGCACGCTTAACAGTGGGTTCGGCGCTGCCTGGCCGAGGCCGCAGATCGAAGCATCGCGCATCAGAGCCGCCAGTTCATCGAGCAGGGCCGCATCCCACGGACCGTTGGCCATCAGCCGCGCCGCCTTCTCGGTGCCGACGCGGCAAGGCGTACACTGGCCGCAGCTCTCGTCCTCGAAGAATTTGATGAGGTTGAGCGCCACCGCCTTCATGTCGTCCTTATCGGAGAGAATGACGACAGCGTGGGAGCCGATGAAGCAGCCGTATTTCTCCAGGGTGCCGAAATCGAGCGGGATGTCGGCCATGGACGCCGGCAGAATGCCGCCGGAGGCGCCGCCGGGCAGATAACCCTTGAAGGTGTGGCCTTCGGCCATGCCGCCGCAGAACTCGTCGATCAGTTCGCGCGCGGTGACGCCGGCCGGCGCAAGCTTGACGCCCGGATTCTTGACCCGACCGGAGACTGAGAAACTGCGAAAGCCCTTGCGCTCGTGGCGGCCTTGCGACGTGAACCACTCCGCGCCCTTCTCGACGATGTCGCGCACCCAGTAAAGCGTCTCGACATTCTGCTCGAGCGTCGGGCGGCCAAACAATCCGACCTGTGCAACATAGGGTGGGCGATGGCGGGGCAGTCCGCGCTTTCCCTCGATCGATTCGATCATCGCGGATTCTTCGCCGCAGATGTAAGCACCGGCACCGCGCCGCAGATGGATTTTTGTATGCTTTGACAGACCGGCCTTTTCGACCTTTGCGATCTCGTCGATGAGCAAGAGCCGCACTTCGGGATATTCGTCGCGCAGATAGAGATACGTGTCGGCAGCTTCGACGATCCATGCGGCGATCAGCATGCCCTCGATAAAGCGGTGCGGATCGCGTTCGAGATAGTGGCGGTCCTTGAAGGTGCCCGGTTCGCCCTCATCGGCGTTCACGGCGAACAGCCGCGGTGCCGGCTCTGCGCGCACCAGCGACCACTTACGCCCGGTCGGGAAACCGGCACCGCCGAGACCGCGCAGACCGGCATCGCTCACGGACCTTATGATCTCGTCGCGCGTACGCGCGCCGGCGGTGCAGGCTTTGAGAAGCTCATAGCCGCCCGCGTTCACATAGGCATCGAACGCAGCCGGCGTCGGATAGGCATGAGCATGTGCGGGCTTTGCCGCAGCAGCCGCCACGCTGGCCGTATCGGCCTGCATGATTTGGACATGGCCGACGGCACAGACCGGCGCACGGTCACACGCGCCCATACATGGCGCATGAACGACACGCACATTGGGTCCGAGCTTTTGCGGCAATTCTTCAAGCAATCGCTCGGCGCCTTTGAGCGCGCACGCCAAAGAATCGCAGACCCGCACGGTAACGGCGGGAGGCGGCGTCTCGCCCTCCTTCACCACGTCGAAGTGGGCGTAGAAGGTCGCAACCTCGTACACCTCAGTCAGCGCAAGCCGCATGTCCTGCGCCAGCGCGGCAAGATGCGCAGCCGACAGATAGCCGTAGCGGTCCTGAATGAGATGAAGATGCTCGATCAGGAGATCACGGCGGCGTTCGCGCTCGCCGAGAAGCGCTTGCACTTCGTCGAGTGCGCGCGGATCAACCTGACGGCCCTTCGGCGTGCGCGGCGGCCGGCGCCGGCCAGGGCGCCCGCGACCATCGGGCGGCAAAGTCGGCGGTAGCTCGGTCAGGCTCATCGTTTTCCTCTCAAAACACAAAAAACCGCGCGAAATGGCCCCGAGCAAGCGCTATATCCAAATCGCTCAATAGAAAATCTCTATTGAGACGTTGACTATTCTTCAAAATCTCGATCATGCTGCGGACATAGGACATGCACCGCAAATGTCCAGCTTTGGCTCGGTGCGCATGCTGCCGCACGGGTGCGGATTGTGATCGACAAGCTTGAATTTCTGCTGGCGCTGGCGCGCGAAAAGCATTTCGGCAGGGCCGCCGAAGTCTGCGGCGTCACGCAGCCGACCTTATCGGCAGGCGTCAAACAGCTCGAGGACACGTTCGGCGTCCTTTTGGTCAATCGTGGCTCGCGTTTCCAGGACTTCACGCCCGAGGGCGAACGGGTGTTGGACTGGGCACGCCGCATCGTCGGCGACGCCCGCGCCATGCGCGAGGAGGTGCATGCCCTCAAGCACGGCCTCGTCGGGCGGCTGCGCATCGCCGCGATCCCGACCACGCTGGCGATGATCGAGAAGCTGACGACGCCCTATCGCCAGCGGCACCCCGACGTTCAATTCACCGTCCTGTCGTGCAACTCGGAGAAGGTTCTGGAACTACTGGAAAACCTCGAGGTCGATGCGGGATTGACCTATCTCGACAATGAGCCGCTTGGCCGCGTGACCAACGTGCCGCTCTATCGCGAGCGCTATCGTCTGCTCACGTCCGCCGATGCGCCACTTGGCCATCGCGACACGGTCACGTGGGCTGAAGTCGCACAGGTCCCGTTATGTCTGCTGACTCCCGACATGCAGAACCGGCGCATCATCGAGGGTCTGTTGCGTGATGCGGGCGGCGATCCGCACCCCACGCTGGAATCGAATTCGATGATCTTGCTTTACTCGCACGTTCGCACCGGGCGATGGGCGAGCATCATGCCGGCACGGCTGGCCGCGACACTTGGCCTCACGGATGTGCTGCGGGCAATTCCCATCGTCCAGCCGGAAGCAAGCCACACGATCGGACTGGTTGTGCCGGCCCGGGAGCCGATGACGCCCTTGACCGCAGCGCTGGTCGCCGAGGCGCGGCGCATTGCGCCGCTTCTGTCGGACTGACAAAACCCGCTGAAAATCAGGCCGTTTTTGTTTGCTGAATTATTATGCGGCAGTGCGGCAAAGCTGCGCTGCGAATATCTGCAGCGCTCTTGCAAAAAACGGGATCACGCCCACTCGCGGCGGCTTTGGCCTTAATAATAAACGGCGGCGGCTCGCACCTCTAACTTTGGTCGAACTTGCTATTCCTAAAAGCCTATAGGACATTTTTATGGATTCCAGAGAGCTATGCGGGCACCGACATCGACGTCCGCAGCAAAAAAAGTCTGCGGAAAGAAACGACGGGGAACGAAGGAGGAGCACGCGATGAGTTTACTGCCATTTCTCGATCGTAGTCATACGGTCGCGAGGCCGGGCTTCAGCAGATGGATGGTGCCGCCGGCGGCGCTGTGCATCCATCTTTGCATCGGCCAGGCTTACGCATTCAGCGTGTTCAATCTGCCGATGACCAAGCTGATCGGCATCACGAAATCGGTGCCCGGCGATTGGAACTTGCCTCAACTGGGTTGGATTTTCTCGATCGGGATTTTCTTTCTTGGCACATCTGCCGCGGTCTTCGGCCGCTGGGTCGAGGAAGGCGGTCCGCGCAAGGCCATGTTTGCAGCCGGTATCTGCTTCGGCGGCGGCTTCTTGGTTTCGGCGCTCGGCGTCTACCTTCACAATCTGTGGATCGTTTATCTCGGCTACGGCGTGCTGGGCGGCTGTGGCCTCGGCCTCGGCTACATCTCGCCGGTGTCGACGCTGATCAAATGGTTTCCGGATCGTCCCGGCATGGCCACCGGCATGGCGATCATGGGCTTCGGCGGCGCCGCCTTCATCGCCTCACCGCTCTCGGTCTGGCTGATGGCGCGGTTCTCGACGCCGACCCATGTCGGCGTCGCCGAGACCTTCATCGTTCTCGGTGTCATCTACTTCTGCTTCATGATGGTCGGCGCCGCCATCGTGCGGGTACCTGCGCCAGGCTGGAAACCGGAAGGTTACACGCCGCCGGTCGTCGAGAAGAAGCTCGTCACCAAGAATGACGTCTACGTCTACGATGCGATCAAGACACCCCAGTTCTGGCTGATCTGGTGGGTGCTCTGCCTTAACGTCACCGCCGGCATCGGCGTGCTCGGGCAGGCCTCCGCGATGAGCCAGGAAATGTTCCCGGGCAAGGTTTCGGTCGTTGCCGCTGCGGGCTTCGTCGGCCTGCTCAGCCTGTTCAACATGCTGGGTCGATTCTTCTGGGCCTCCACGTCCGACTACATCGGTCGCAAGAACACCTACTTCTGCTTCTTCGCGATCGGGACGGTGCTCTACTGTCTCGTGCCTTGGACCGGCTCGATCGGCAGCGTGGCGCTGTTCGTGCTGTGCTTCGTGGTCATCATGAGCATGTATGGCGGTGGCTTTGCCACCGTGCCGGCTTACCTGAAAGACATGTTCGGCACACGTTACGTCGGCGCCATTCACGGCTGGCTGATTACCGCATGGTCGGCGGCGGGCGTGTTTGGGCCGGTGCTCGTGAATTACATTCGCGAGTATCAGATCGACCATGGCGTGCCGAAAGCGCAAGCTTACAATGTGACCATGTACGTGATGGCCGCATTGTTGGTCATCGGCTTTATTTGCAATCTCGCGCTCAAGGCGGTGCACCACCGCTTCCACATGAAGCCCGACCACGAAGCCGAATTGGCGCAGATGGACGTCGGCGCCGCCGGCGAACCGGCCGGAGCGTAGGGAGGAAACCATGGCAAATCAAAATCAGAGCGGCACATCGACCCTCCATCTTGTCCTCGCCTGGGGCCTTGTCGGCATCCCCCTTGCCTGGGGTGTGCTGCAAACGCTCGATAACGCGATGAAGCTGTTTCACTAGCGTATCGCCTGCCGGGAAACACGTGAACGGCGCGGCCCATGCGGCCGCGCCGTTTTCGTTTACGCTCTAAGACGATCATCACCAAAATCAAACAGTCCTGCTTTCTCCTCCGTCGAGATCAATCACCGCGCCTTGCAAGTGTTCGATGCGGCCGGACGCCATCATGGCGACGAGATGACCGACCTCTTTGGGCCGCCCGAAGCGCGCGATGCGGCGCTCGGCGAGAATGCGCCGACGGGCCTCCTCGTACGGCACCTTTTGCGCGGATGCCGAGGTCTCGATCCAAGCTTGGAAGCGCTCGGTTTCGAAGGGGCCCGGATGGATCGCATTAACACGCACGCCGTCCACGATGCCGCGGTCGGCAAGCACCTTGGTCAACAGCGCGAGCGCCGCATTGACAGTGCCGCGGATGGCGAATTCGCCCGCAGCGGTGCGTCCGCGAAGGCCCGCAATAAGGATGATTGAACCCCTTGTCTTTTGCAGATGCGGCCAAGAAGCACGCGACATGCGCACGTAGCCGAAGAATTTCAGCGCGAAGCCGTCGGCCCAATCGGCGTCGGTCAGTGTCAGAAAATCCCCGCGCTTGGTGGCGCCGGCATTGTTGACGAGAAGGTCTAGCCGGCCGAATTTCTCAAGCGCCGTATCGACCGTTTTCGCGGCCGCCTTCTCGTCACGCAGGTCGGCGACGCAGATGAGCGAACGTCGTCCGATCGCCCCGATCTCGCGCGCCAAGCCGCCTAGCAGGTCTTGATCGCGGGCGACGAGCACGACGTCCATGCCTTCCTGGGCCAACGTCAAAGCGATCGCCCGTCCGAGACCTCGGCTTGCCCCGGTCACGATCGCGATCTTGCCGGCGAGATCGAGATCCATCGGTTCCTCGGTGCGATGAGATTGTTTGTTGAACGCGTTGAACCGTCGCTCTGCGCAGTTCAATCCGGCTTGATGCCCGCCGCCTTGATGATCGGCCACCACTTCTCGATATCGGCCTTTTGCAATAGAGCAAGCGCTTCCGGCGTCTGCTGCTGGGGCGGAAATACCTCGGCACCAACGTCAGCAAGCCGCGCCCGTGTGGACGGATCGGCCAAGGCATCGGCAATCGCGCTCTTGAGTATGTCGATCGCCTTTTGCGGAACGCCCCTTCGCGCCCACAAGCCGTGCCAGGCGGAAACATAGAAGCCGGGCAATCCCGCCTCATCAACCGTTGGAACGTTGGGCGCCGCCGCCAAGCGCGCCTTGGCCGTCACCGCATAGGCTTTGATCGTTCCGGCCTTCACTTGCGGCAGGGCAGCCGTCGCCAAGTCGATGATCATATCAATCTGTCCTGTCATCAGGTCCTGCATAGCCGGGCCCATTCCCCGATAAGGCACGAATTGCAAGCGCGTATGCGTTTGCTTTTCAAGGAGGACTCCGGCGAGATGCGAGATGCCGCCCGCGCCGCCAGTACCTACGAGTGCCTTGCCGGGATTCGACTTGAGCCACGCCAACAACGTTTTCAAATCATCCGCCGGCATGTTCTTCCTTGTGACGATCATCAGCCAATGCCTTTCGAGTAACGAGAGCGGCTGAAAATCCGTTTGAAGGTCGTAAGGCAAGGCGTAGACGGCGCCGTTGATCACATGGGTCGTAAGGTTGCCGATGCCGAACGTGTAGCCGTCGCGCGGCGCGCGGACGAGCTTGCCGACGCCAATGCTGCCCGCTGCACCGCCTACATTGTCGATGACCACGGGCTGACCGAGCGACTTGCGCATACCTGCGGCCACGATGCGGGCAATCGTGTCCGTCGAGCCGCCAGGAGGAAATGGGACGATCATTGTCAAAGGGTGCGACGGATAGTCATCCTCTGCTGTCACAGGACCCGCGAATCCCCAGACGGCAGCCAAGATGAGCGTCACTAGAAGCTTTCGCCACATCAGCGCGTTCCTCACCAAGAGGAAAACCATCGGGCGCTGGCCGATTCGGCGTGCGGCCCGATTGTCAGAGTAATGGCCCGCAGCTATAGGTGGAATTCCCTATTTCGTTTTATCGATATAAGACTTCTCCTATGGCTCGAAAAATGAACTGGGAGAGCCAGCTGGGCCGCCGCTTCAAGTTGCGCGACCTCCATGTATTTTTCACGGTGGTGCAGCGCGGCAGCATGGCCAAGGCGGCGCAGGAGCTGGGGGTGTCGCAGCCCGCCGTCTCGGAAGTCATCGCCGATCTTGAACATGCGGTCGGCGTGCGTCTGCTCGATCGGAGTCCGCAAGGGGTCGAACCCACGATGTACGGGCGCGCGTTGCTCAGGCGGAGCATCGCCGTGTTTGACGAATTGAAGCAGAGTGTCAGGGACATCGAATTCCTGTCCGATCCAAACTCCGGCGAGCTGCGGATCGGATGTTCAGAGTCCATCGCCGCAATTCTCTCGCCGATCGTTCAGCGGTTTTTGCGTCAATATCCCGGCGTCACTATGGATGTAGATTATATGACTGCCCCGATTGAACAGGGACTGTCGGAATTACGAAATCGAAAGTTCGACCTTCTCCTAGCTCGTCTGAGGACACTGCTGCCGCGACATCATCCTGTCAGAGATGATTTGAATGTAGAAAGTCTTTTTGACGACCGATTGGTGGTGGCCGCAGGGGCACGAAGCCGCTGGGCTAATCGTCGTGAAATCGAACTCGCCGAGTTGAGCAACGAACATTGGATTCTGCCCGCGGCCGGAATCTGGGGACGCGATGGCATGGCCGAGTTGTTTCAAGCAGAAGGGATGGACTTGCCAAAAGTCAGCGTGGCGACCTTATCCGTGCCGCTGCGCATCGACTTAGTTCACTCCGGGAAGTTTGTTACAGTCCTTCCGAGGTCCCTCGCAGACCGCTACGCACTGAAAGTATTACCGGTCGACTTGCCCCTCCCACCCTGGCCCATTTCGGTTATGACGCTGAAGAACCGCACCTTGAGCCCGGTTGCAGAGCGCTTCATCGAGCACGTGCGCGACTACACCCGTCCGATGCGAGCGGGCGAGCGAACTCAGCCGCGAAGGAACGCACCAGCCGCCGGGCTGTGAGCGCTCGATAAAGATTTCACGCCTGAAAACGAACTAACAATCCTGTCATCCGCTGCGACTTCGGCCCATCAATCGTTTGCATCCCTACGCCCTAGACAGGTTCGCTGTTGGTTTCGTCATGCCCCCGCGGCGCATTTTCCTGCACCCGCATTTTCATACGTTGCCCGTAAAAGCTTGTGACCTTCCGGGCCGTTTCCCCACTCAGCTTTTTGTATCGTTCAAAAGCCCGCGCGAGATCGTCCGGCTGCATGTCGCGTTCGGCGATATACATCAGCAGCAATTCCCTCGCCGTCGTCCACGAGCAGCCCGCCGCCTTCGCGAGAATGAGAATCATATCCTCGCCCTTATCGAGCAAGGCGCGCTCAACCAGAT
This sequence comes from uncultured Alphaproteobacteria bacterium, assembly GCA_963759705.1. Taxonomy (GTDB): domain Bacteria; phylum Pseudomonadota; class Alphaproteobacteria; order Rhizobiales; family Xanthobacteraceae; genus BOG-931. Next base: position 436,079 of record CAVXAK010000011.1, on the reverse strand, counting down.
CGACGGGGAAATGGCCGAGTTGCGACAGCGCAACGACGGTCCGCGCGAACTCCTGCGTATGCGCCGGCGCGTGAATATTGGCTTCGGTGAGCGGCCGGGCATTGCCGGCACGCCTGACATCCCGCTCAGCGACGGCATGGCGGCGCGATGTCTCGCGAACCTCCTGCTGTATGGTCGTGGCGACCTCGTCGACGGCGCCTCGGATTTCAGCCGCCGCCTGCGGATTGGCCCGTTCCAGTTTGGCGCGCACCTCAGCGGACGCCGTCTCGAGCAATTTCAGGAAATACTGACGGGGAAGGTCACTGCGCCTGGCGAGAGCCAGCGTCAACTTGCGGTCGCGGCGCGCGTGGGTCGTGAGCTTTTCGTAACCGCTCAGGGAGAAACGCGCGCCCTTGTTTCTCACCACCTTATGGACCACGCGGCGGTCGCCTCGCTCGACCAGAACGTCGGTGACCACCTCGCTCAGCTTCAGGCGCTGGGCGATGGCGAGAAGGTGCTCCTGGCTCTTGGTGGTCGCGTTCTCGGCAAGATCGTCGTCGCTGAGCTGTTGCGAATGCATCAGCACCGGCTCGGCGACTGCGATCTCGTCGTCAAAGGCGAGCATCCGAATGACGTTAGGCGGGCTGTTGTTGATGTGCGCCAGCCGGTGAGCGAGCCGCGCCCTTGCCTTCACTTCGATGTCGGCCACGAGTTGCTGCAGGACGTTATCGAACAGCGCGATCTGATCGCCCGAATAGCCGCGCGCGCCGGCCGCGAACAGATCGGTGACGCGCTCGAGAATTCTCTGGCGCTGTTCGGAGCCGCCTGTGGCGAACACCTCGTTCAATTCGTCGATCAGGGACTGGCTTTCTGAGCCTGCGGGACTTTCTATGGACAAGGCGGCATTGCGCATGGCGGCAAGATGACCGATGTGACCGAGGCAAAAACTTAGGCCCTGTTAACGGGCCGGCGTGGCGGAGCGTCTGCACATCTCTAGCAGCAATGTGCAAAGAACCACGCCTATCGGCACAACTTAAAAAGAAGAAAATTTTATGGGATACATTAATGGCGACGCGGCCCGGCCGTTCGAGGGCAACGGCATCGCCATGACTCAATCTCGATGATTCAATCGCGATGGCTCAAGCTTCAGATGACGCGATGAAAGTTGCTTCGCTCATCGCTTTTACCTGCCCGGAAATACGAGCGGCGCGGCTCCAAGGCCGCGCCGCTCTCATTGATGAGAACGATAACGAGGTTACGCGACCTTCTCGGTCAGGTGCCGGAACATCGCCTTGCGCGCCTCGTCGTCCATATCCGTCTTGAACTTGTGTTTATCCTTCAGCGCCATCGCGCGCTGCGCCGCCGGCCGCGCGCTGATCTCGTCGACCAGCCGCTTAAGATTTGGAAATTTCGCCCACGCGGATTCGCCGAGGACATTCGGCATCAAGCGTGCCCAGCCCCACACATCCATGTCGACGATCGTGTAAGTATCGCCGAGCATGTATTTCTGCTTGGCAAGCCGCGCATCGAGAATGCCGAAGTGCCGTTGCGCCTCGAAGGCATAACGGTTGATGGCGTATTCGTTCTTGTCCGGCGCGTAACTGCGGAAATGCACCGCCTGGCCGGCATACGGGCCAACGCCGGACGCCACGAACATGAGCCACGACAACAGTTCGCCCCGCGCCTTGTCGCCCTTCGGCGGCAGGAACTTGCCGGTCTTCTCGGCGAGGTAGAGCAGGATCGCGTTGCTGTCGAACACCGTGGCGTCGCCGTCGACAATCGCCGGCACCTTCGCGTTCGGATTGATGGCCAAGTATTCCGGTTTGTGCTGATCGCCCTTGCGGGTATCGACCGGGATCGCCTCATAGGCAAGCCCGGCTTCCTCCAGAAAAAGCGCTACCTTTGTCGGGTTGGGCGCCCCGCTGTAATAAAACTTCAACATCTCCAAACCTCATTTTGTCGGCTGCCGCAGACGGAGATTTCACCGTCTCGGAACGATTCACATAGGCTCATTCGAGGCGCCGTCAACGGCGGGCCGTCGCGACGACACGTAAGCTTAGAACAACCCGACGATCTTGCCGTCCGAACCGATGTCGATCGAATCGGCGGCCGGCACCCTGGGCAGGCCCGGCATGGTCATGATCTCTCCGCAGATCGCGACCACGAATTCGGCGCCGGCCGAGAGCCGCACTTCCCGTACCGGGATGACGTGATCGGTCGGCGCACCCTTGGCGTCGGGATTGGTCGAGAAGCTGTACTGCGTCTTCGCCATGCAAATCGGAAACTTGCCGTAACCCATCGCCTCGAAATTCGCGAGTTGGTCGCGCACCGGCTTGTCGACCGCGATATCCTTCGCCCGATAGATTTCCCGGGCGATGGTGCGAATTTTCTCGAGGAGCGGCATGTCGTCGGGATAAAGATATTTGAGCTTGCTCTTGCCGCTCTCGGCCACTTTCACGACGGCGCGCGCGACGTTGGCCGCACCCTCGCCGCCCATGGCCCAGTGATCGGCCATCAGGGCTTCGACGCCGAGCGCCTGGCATTTATCCTCGACCAGCTTGATTTCGGCCTCGGTATCGGCGGAGAACCGGTTGATCGAAATCACCGGCACGATACCGAACTTCCGTACGTTCTCGACGTGACGCTGCAAGTTGCTCATGCCGGCTTCGAGCGCCTTCAAGTTCTCGGTCTTGAGGTCCTCCTTCTTCACCCCGCCGTGCATCTTGAGTGCGCGGATAGTGGCAACCAGGACCGCGCAGTCGGGCGCGATGCCGGCCTTGCGGCACTTGATGTCCATGAACTTCTCACCGCCGAGATCGGCGCCGAAACCGGCTTCCGTCACGACGTAATCGGCAAGCTTGAGCGCAGTCGTCGTCGCCAGCACCGAATTGCAGCCGTGCGCGATGTTGGCGAACGGACCGCCATGGATGAACGCCGGCGTGCCTTCGAGCGTCTGTACCAGGTTCGGCGCCAGCGCTTCCTTGAGCAGCACCGTCATGGCGCCGTTCGCCTTGAGGTCGCCGGCGCGCACCGGCTTCCGGTCACGCGTATAGGCGACGACGATGTTGCCGAGCCGTTTCTTCAGATCCTCGAGGTCGCGCGCCAGGCAGAAGATCGCCATGACTTCCGACGCCACTGTGATGTCAAAGCCGTCCTCGCGCGGAAAGCCGTTGGCGACCCCGCCAAGCGATGACACCACCGAGCGCAGCGCGCGATCGTTCATGTCAAGCACCCGGCGCCATGCCACGCGACGCCCGTCGATGCCGAGCGCATTGCCCCAGTAGATGTGGTTGTCGAGCATGGCGGCGAGCAGATTGTTCGCCGACGTAATGGCGTGGAAGTCGCCGGTGAAGTGAAGATTGATGTCCTCCATCGGCACGACCTGCGCGTAGCCGCCGCCGGCGGCGCCGCCCTTGAGCCCGAACGACGGCCCGAGCGAGGGTTCGCGCAGGCACAGCATCGCCTTCTTGCCGATGTGGTTGAGAGCGTCGGTGAGGCCGACGGTCGTCGTGGTCTTGCCCTCGCCGGCCGGAGTCGGCGTGATCGCCGAGACGAGAATGAGTTTGCCGTTCGGCTTGCTCTGCAGCGAATTGACGAAGTCCATCGATACCTTGGCCTTGTAGTGGCCGTAGGGCTCGAGATTCTCCGGCGAGATGCCAAGTTTTTCTTTGGCGATGTCGAGGATCGGCCGCTTTTTGGCGGCTTGCGAAATTTCGATGTCGGATTTCGGGGATTGATGTTGGGAGGCGGGCATGAGATCTGTCCAATCAACAGTGTGAAGCAGTTTTTGATCCGAGAATTGTCATGCCCGCGAAGGCGGGCATCCAGTAAACACCGATCGTTTGGCGATTACTGGGTCCCCGCTTCCGCGGGGACGACAGGTCGAGTGGATGGCGGAGCTGGAGTTCAAGCAAACCTCGCTTTGACGGCAAGGTTGACGGACGTCGCCCACTCGCCGGCTTCGATCTTCTTGCCGTCGGCGGGCTGCACGCGGGAAACCTTGAAGCGGCCATCGGCGCAGACCACGGTGAAGCCGTCTGCTTCGACCACGGCGATCTCACCGACCTTGCCGGCAATGCCCTTGGGGTCCTTGGCCGGCAGCGGCTTGGCGTCGAAGATTTTCAGTTGCTTGCCGTTGAGCGTGGTCCAGGCGCCCGGCGCCGGATTGCAGCCACGGATCAACCGGTCAATCTGCTCCCAGGGCTTGCCCCAATCGATCCTGGCATTGTCCGGCCCGCAGCGCCCTTCGTAGGTCGCTTTCGACTCGTCTTGTTTGATGTGCGGCGCCTTGCCGGCTTTCACCAGGTCGACGGACTCCATCATGGCGTCGACGCCCATCGGAAACAGCCGATCGAAATAAACGGTGCCGAGCGTATCGGTCGGGCCGATCGGCGTCTTCTTCTGCAGAAGCACGGCACCGGTATCGAGCCCGTTGTCGGGCCAGAAGATCGACAGTCCGGTCTCGGTCTCACCCTTGATGATCGGCCAGTTGATCGCGCTGGCGCCGCGATAGGCCGGCAGGAGCGAGGGATGATACTGGATCGAGCCGTGCGTCGGGATATTGAGGAATTCTTCCGGAACAAACAGCGTGACGAACGCCATCACCTGAAGATCGGGCTTGAGAGCTTTGAACTCCTCCCACACTTCCGGCTTTTTGTAGGAGTCCGGCTGATAGACCGGCAGCTTCGCGGCAAGCGCGGCTTCCTTCAGCGGATCGGCCTTGGCGCCCGGCTTCTCCGGCGCGACGTAGACGGCGACGACGTTCTCGCCTCGCTTGAGCAGTGCTTCGAGCACCGCTTTGCCGAATGCCTGCTGCCCGTGAACGACGATACGCATAGCAAAAAGCTCTCCTCATTCCCCTTGTCATGCCCGCGCAGGCGGACATCCGGTAAACCCCGACTGCGCGACGTTTACTGGGTCCCGCTTCGCGGACGACAGCGACTTGTTACGCCGCCTCCGCTTTCGCCGGCTTCTCCGGCGGCGTGATGGCGCCGGAGACCTTGATGTCGGCAATGTCCTTGTTCGAATAGCCGAGCACGTTGCGCAGAATTTCCTCGGTGTGCTCGCCCAAGAGCGGCGAGCGCCGCACGTCGGCGATCGAGTCCGACATTTTCACCGGATGTCCCACCGTCAGATACTTGCCACGCGTCGGATGATCGACCTCGACCACGGTGCCGGTGTCGCGCAGCGACTGCTCCTCGGCGATCTCCTTCATCGACAGGATCGGCCCGCACGGGATGTCGTACTTGTTGAGGATATCCATGGCCTCGAACTTGTCCTTGGTCATGGTCCACTGCTCGATGGTATCGAAAATGTGCCGCAGACGCGGCAGACGCGCCGGCGGCGTCGCATAGTCCGGATCGGTTTTCCATTCCGGCTTGCCGATGACGTCGCAGATCGCGCCCCACACCGGCGCCTGGGTGATGAAATAGATGTATGCGTCGGGATCATTCTCCCACCCTTTGCATTTTAGAATCCAGCCCGGCTGGCCACCGCCGGAATCGTTGCCGGCGCGCGGCACCGCTTTGCCGAACGGCACGCCTTCCCCGTGCTGGCTGTATTCGGTGAGCGGGCCATGCTGGAGGCGTTGCTGGTCGCGCAGCTTGACGCGGCACAGATTGAGCACGCCATCCTGCATGGCGGCGAGCACCTTCTGGCCGCGGCCGGTCCGGTTGCGCTGATAGAGCGCGCTGACGATGCCGAGCGCGAGGTGCAGGCCTGTCCCCGAGTCGCCGATCTGCGCGCCGGTGACGAGCGGCGGCCCCTCGCGAAAGCCGGTTGTCGAAGCGGCGCCTCCGGCGCACTGCGCCACGTTCTCATAGACCTTGCAGTCCTCATACGGGCCGGGGCCAAAGCCCTTCACCGATGCGACGATCATGCGCGGATTGAGCTTGTGAATGTGCTCGAAGGTGAGACCCATGCGGTCGAGCGCGCCGGGAGCGAAATTCTCCACCAGCACGTCGCATTCCTTGACCAGCCGATCGAGGATTTCCTTGCCCTTCGGATGCTTGCTGTCGATCGTGATCGACCGCTTGCTGCCGTTGAGCATGGTGAAATAGAGGCTGTCGGCACCCTTCACGTCGCGCAACTGACCGCGCGTGATGTCGCCGACGCCCGGCCGCTCCACCTTGATCACGTCGGCGCCCATATAGGCGAGAAGCTGCGTACAAGTCGGCCCCGATTGCACATGTGTAAAATCGAGAATCTTGACGCCGTCGAGCGCCCTGCCCGCCTGGCCCCACGGTTTTGACGACGGCCGCGGCAAGCCGTTGCTGGCCGCTTTCTTTGCCGCAGGCTTCTTTGCCTTGACCTTGGTGACCGTCTTGACGGACTTCTTCACCGCTTTCGAATTCGCCTTGGCTGCTTTCTTTCGCTTGGCCATCATCGTTCCTTTCGCGTCATTACTGCATTGTCATGCCCGCGAAGGCGGGCATCCAGTACACGCCGAATTGCCGGTGATTACTGGGTCCCCGCCTGCGCGGGGACGACAGCGAGGTTGCTCCCTATTTCTTCTTCGCCAGCTTGCTTTGCGGGTTGAGGTTGCCAATTCTGCCGCTCTCACTGCCGGCGGCCGGATCTATCGCCGCGTTGATGAGAGTAGGCTTGCCGGAGTCCATCGCCGCGTCGACGGCGCGCTTCAGCTCGTCGGGTGTCGTCACATGGACGCCGACGCCGCCGAACGCCTCCATCATCTTGTCGTAGCGCGAGTCCTTGACGAAGACCGTCGTCGCCACATCCGGACCGCCGGTCGGATTGACGTCGGTTCCGCGATAGATGCCGTTGTTGTTAAAGACGACGATGCAGACCGGCAGCTTGTACCGGCAGATCGTCTCCACTTCCATGCCGGAAAAACCAAAGGCGCTGTCGCCTTCGACCGCGAGCACGGGCTTGCCGGTCTCCACGGCAGCGCCAATGGCAAAGCCCATGCCGATGCCCATGACGCCCCAGGTGCCGACGTCCAGGCGTTTGCGCGGTTGATACATGTCGATGATGCCGCGCGCGAGATCGAGCGTGTTGGCGCCTTCGTTGACCAGGATGGCGTCCGGCCGCTCCTTGATGACGGTGCGCAGCGCGCCGAGCGCGCCGTGATAATCCATCGGCGAGTTGTTGTTCATCAACCGCGGCGCCATCTTGGCAATGTTGTCGTCCTTCTTCGTCTTGACCGTGTTGGTCCAGTCTGCCGGCGGCGCCGGCCATTTGACCCCCATGCCCTCGAGAAGTGCCGACACGCAGGAGCCGATGTCGCCGACGAGCGGAGCGGCGATCTCGACGTTTGAGTCCATCTCCTTGGGCTCGATGTCGAGCTGGATGAATTTCTTCGGTGCGTCACCCCAGGCCTTGCCCTTGCCGTGCGACAGCAGCCAATTGAGGCGGGCGCCGATCAGCATGACGACGTCGGAGTTTTTCAGCACCGTGGAGCGCGCGGCGCCCGCGCACTGCGGATGGATGTCGGGCAGCAGACCCTTGGCCATGCTCATCGGCAGGAAAGGAATGCTGCTCTTTTCGACGAGCGTGCGAATTCCGTCATCGGCCTGCGCGTAAGCCGCGCCCTTGCCGAGAATGATCAGAGGACGCTTGGCGCTCTTCAGGACGTCGAGCGCCCGTTTGACCGCCGCCGGCGCCGGGATTTGGGCTGGCGCCGGGTCGATGACCTTGACGAGTGACTTGGCTCCAGCATCCGCGTCCATGACCTGAGAGAACAGCTTGGCCGGCAGATCGAGATAGACGCCGCCCGGACGGCCGGAAACGGCTGCACGAATCGCGCGCGCCAACCCGATGCCGATATCCGCCGCATGCAGCACGCGGAAGGCCGCCTTGCACAGCGGCTTGGCGATCGCCAGCTGGTCCATTTCTTCGTAGTCGCCCTGCTGCAGGTCGACGATCTCGCGCTCGGACGAGCCCGAGATCAGGATCATCGGAAAACAATTGGTCGTGGCGTTGGCGAGCGCCGTCAGACCATTGAGAAAACCGGGGGCCGACACGGTGAGGCAGATGCCGGGCTTTTTCGTCAGGAAGCCGGCGATGGCCGCTGCATTGCCGGCGTGCTGCTCGTGCCGGAACGAGAGGACGCGGATGCCCGCGGCCTGCGCCATGCGGCCGAAGTCCGTGATCGGGATACCGGGCACACCGTAGATCGTTTTGATGCCGTTGAGCTTGAGCGCATCGATGACGAGGTGAAAGCCGTCCGTCAGTTCCTGCTCTGCTTCGGTTGCGTTTGTGGTTTTCTCTTTTACCGCTGCATCGGCCATGGGACTCCTCCCTTACGGAGATGTTGTGATGTCGCGCGTGACCGCGCGCATCGGATAAATCTCACAAACAAAGCCGCGTTTCGCTTTGATCGCCGGGTCGGCATCGGCGAAAGCCCGCGCCGCGGCTTCGTCGGCCGCCGACACGACGCCCGCGCCATACGGACCTTTCGGATCGAATACCGGCCCGAACACCACGACTTCGCCGCGATCGAGCTTGGCCTTCCAGTATTCGAGATGCTCCGCCATCATCGCCCTCTCTTCGGCATTCATGTCCATCGCGAATGTCGGCCGCGGCGCGATCAATTTGAGAAAGAAGTGCGGCATCGCTTGTTCCGGTCCGCTAGTCCAGATAATCGGCGTATTTGGCGACGTGTTCGGCCAAGCCGAGCGCGTGATCACGCACCAGCGTTTCGGCGCGAACCGTCGCGCGAGCCTCAAGCGCCTCGATGATGTGCATGTGGTCACGGATCGAACGGTCGGCGCGATCCTTCTCGCCGATCGTCTTTCGCCGGATCATCCGCATGTGTGTGAACAGATTTTCGGCGAGATTGATGAGCGCATTGTTGCCGCTCATGCGGATGATGGTCTGGTGGAAGCCGATATTGATCTCGGAATATTCGTCGAGATGAGCGCGGACCTCGCCATTCTCAAAAGTCGCAAACATCCGCCGCAGCGAAGCGATGTCTTCGTCGCTCGCGTGTTCGGTGATCAAGCGCGCCGCCATGCTTTCAAGCGCCGCCCAGGCGGTGATCAACTCGATGACTTCGCGCCTGGTCTTGCGCACCACGTAGACGCCGCGCCGCGGCTCCGAGCGCACGAACCCTTCGCGTTCGAGCTGTGCCATGGCCTCGCGCACCGGCGTCCGGCTGATGCCGAACTCCTGAGCCAGGCGCCGTTCGTCGAGCCTGATTTCGGCTCGGCTGCGATAGACGTCCATCGAGGCGATGGCGTTCTTGAGCGCAGTGTAAGCTTGCCGCTTGAAGCTTGCCGGGCTGGCAAGCGGATCGACGGCAAGCCGCATGGTCGGAAGCTCCGCCGATCCGGAGTCCATTTCAGCGTGCCGCAAGACTGGAAAACTCGCACTCATCACTGGTATACATTATTCCAGAGGCCTGTTCAGTCAACCGGACCGGGCCGGTGGGTCGCATTTGGTCCTGGTGATCTACCGCGGCCGGGTTGGGTTCGGACGAAAGCGAACGAGGCGCAGACTTTTGCCCGCGCCTCGCCTCGATGATTACTGATGGCTGAGCGCCCGCTTCCGCATCGGCTTGAGCACGAACAACGCGAGCGCGGCGACGACGAAATTCATGATCGTCGCGATCACGAAAACGGCATGCCAATGGCCGGTGTAATTCTTGAGCACGCTCGCGAGCGGCACCACCCACGCCGACGCACCCTTCGCCGTATAGAGCAACCCGGCATTGGTGGTGGCGTATTTTGAGCCGTAGGTGTCGGTGCAAGTCGAGGGGAACAAGCTGAAAATCTCGCCCCAGGTGAAGAACACCAGCCCCGCCATAAGAATGAACATGTACGGCGTGTGCCCGAGTTCGCCGAGACCCCAGTAAGCCAAGCCTCCCAACGTGAACACGATCGCCATCGTGTTCTCGCGACCGATGAAATCGGAGATCCAGCCGAAGAACGGCCGCGCCAGACCGTTGAGGATGTTATCCACCACGAGCGCCGCACTGAGCGCGGTCGCCGTGATGAACATGATCTCGACTTGGTGGTTCGCGAGCCCAAAATCCTTGGCGATCGGCGCGATTTGCGCGGTTGCCATGAGGCCCGATGCCGAAACCATGACGAACATGACGTAGAGCACGTAGAAGATTGGCGACTTCAGCATTTCGACGGGCGAGTAGTCGCGCAAACTCTGCGTCAACCGCGTCGCAGGCTTCGGCGTTTCACCCGGCTCCGGCGCGCGCAAGAACTGAGAGAGGATCAGAATGATCAGTCCCTGGCCGAGCCCAAACCACAAAAAGGCCGACTGGTAGCCGTAGGCTAGAATAACGTCGCGAATGGGAACGACGGTCGCGGCGGCGCCGGCGCCGAAGCCGGCCGCAGTCAACCCGGCCGTAAGCCCGCGGCGATCCGGGAACCATTTCAGCGCGTTGCCGACGCAGGTGCCGTAAACCGCGCCGGCGCCGACACCGGATATCGCGGCTGCGACGTACAGCATCGACAGCGTGCTCGCGGTGGAATTGATCGCCCAGGCAAGCGCAACGAGGATTCCGCCGAAGGCGACAACGATGCGCGGGCCGAAGCGATCGACGAACCAGCCCTCAACCGGTACGAGCCAAGTCTCGGTGGCAATGAACACGCTGAAGGCAACCTGAATCGCGGCGGTGCCCCAGCCATATTTTTGATCGATTGGATTGACGAAGAGCGTCCAGCCATATTGCAGATTGGCGATCATCACCATGCAAATGATGCCGAAGATGAGCTGGCCCCAACGCGTCGCTGCCGAAGCCGTCGCGCGGGAGTCCATTGCTGTCGTCACTGCACTCATCAGTTTCCGTCCCCTGAAAAACAGTTCTTGGTCGTTCGTGGAACTTTAAAACATACGACCGAGTTTTACGGAATTGTCACGTGCATTTGGAACTCGTGGCTAATCGTCGCAACCGCTGGACACTTGGAACTTTCCAAACCAGGGCGCCCAAGGCGGGCCCGGTATGCGAAGATTGCGGTGCAGCACGATCTAAGAGAACCTATTTGCGCTGTGATGCGTTCCTTTTGGAAGTTTGTTGCAAGGTTCGTCCATTGTTGCGAACAGGAAGGCCTCCGATGACCGGCAGATTTCGCGTTGCAGCGTTAACGGCGTTGTTGTTGATTCTTGGTTCGAGCGTGGCCGTTGCGCAAACGGTCGGACCGGACGAGGCCATCGAAGCAGGTGGAACCGTTACCCAGAAGCTGGTGCTGACCCCGGCGCAGAAGAGTGCGATCTACAACGCGGTCGCTCAACAACACCTCGTGGATGCTTCGTCTCCGCGAGTAACCGCAGCAGTTGGCGCAGTTGTGCCGCCGTCCGTTGAGTTGCATGAACTCCCGGATCAAGCGGCCGCCGATGATCCTTCGACCACGCTCAAATACGCGACTGTCGAAAACGGCATCGTGGTGATCGATCCAATCGAGATGCGCGTTGTCGAGGTCATCCACGACATCGGCAAGCCGTAATCGGCAGTCATTCTCACGCATCGGCGGTGTGGACTGCCCCCTATCCCTCTGAATAATAAGGCCAATAAGGCGGGCTACGGAATGCTCGCTCGGGGCGGGAGCGGCGCCACCGCAAATGGGGCCGGATCGGATCAGCTCAGCAAAAGGAATGCCATGCCGTCCAGCACTGCCGCGCCACTTCTTGTCATGGAAGCGCCGAGCGAAGGCCCATTCTACATCGCCGCCACGGAAGCCTCGGCCCGGCCCCGCCGCACGCTTAAACACGGCGACACGTTCGTGGTTCTCGATAACCACGGCGATATCGTGGCGCCCTCCGGAGCTCCCGACGGCTTGTTCCACAAGGATACGCGCTATCTCTCGAGGCTCGAGCTCCTTGTCAACGAGATGCAGCCTCTGTTGCTTGGCGCCAATATGCGCGATGACAATTCCGCGCTCTTTATCGATCTGACCAATCCGGATCTCATCGCCGATCGGCGCATCGTTCTGGAAAACGATACTGTTCACATTCTGCGCACGATCTTCCTGTGGCGCGACACGGCGTATCAAAGGCTCGGCGTGCGCAATTACAGCGACCGGACGATCGACCTGCGTCTGACAATCCTGTTCGAGAATGATTTCGCGGATTTGTTCGAGGTTCGCGGATCGCGCCGTAAGCATCGTGGCCGTGCCACGGCGGCGCGACACGGCGACGATCAGATCTTGTTGATCTACCAAGGCCTCGACGACAGAGAACGGCGCACCACAGTGACGTTCGATCCGCCGCCGGATCGGCTCGCGATCAACGCGGCGGTGTACGACATCAAGCTCGCACCGGACGAAATGCGGCCGATATTCGTCGCCGTCGGATGCGACCAGACGATACCGCGTCCGCCGCCGTTTCTGCGCAGCCTCATCGCTGCACGCCGCGATATGCGCGAAGCGACGCGCGAACGGACATCGGTCGAGACGTCGAATGATCGCTTCAATGAAGTGCTCTGCCGATCGGCCGCCGATCTCGCGATCCTGATGACCGAAACCCCGCAGGGCCGCTATCCCTATGCGGGCATTCCCTGGTTCTCGACGACGTTCGGGCGCGACGGTCTGATCACCGCGCTGCAGATGCTGTGGTGGAGCCCTGACGTCGCGCGCGGCGTGCTGCGACGGCTCGCCGCCTATCAGGCGACGACGACCGATCCGCTCGCCGATTCCCAGCCGGGAAAGATCCTGCACGAGATGCGCGGCGGCGAGATGGCGGCGCTGCGCGAAGTGCCGTTCGGGCTGTACTATGGCAGCGTCGATTCAACGCCGCTGTTCGTCCTCCTTGCCGGACTTTACGTGGAACGCACCGGCGATCTCGCAACCGTCGCCGAGTTGTGGCCCGCCGTCGAAGCCGCACTGGCTTGGATCGATGGTCCGGGAGATCCGGATCAAGACGGTTTCATCGAATATCAGCGCGCGAGCGAGCAGGGCCTCGCCAATCAAGGCTGGAAAGATTCGCATGATGCGATTTTCCACGCTGACGGCCGGCTGGCGGAGGGCAACATCGCGCTCGCCGAGGTTCAGGGTTACGTCTATGCGGCCAAACGCACCGCCGCACGTTTGGCGCGCCGTCTGCAGCGTGACGCCGATGCGTTCAAACTCGATGCCCAAGCGAGCCGCCTGGCCGAGCGCTTCGAGGCCGCGTTCTGGTGCCCGGAGATCGAGACCTATGCGCTTGCGCTCGACGGCGCCAAAAATCCGTGCCGAGTGCGTACATCGAATGCCGGCCAAGTGCTGTTCACCGGGATCGCCGCACCCGATCGCGCAGCGCGTGTTGCCGCGGGTCTGCTGCAGCCGCGCTTCTTCTCCGGCTGGGGCATTCGCACGGTGGCCAAAGGCGAAGCCCGCTACAATCCGATGTCGTATCACAACGGCTCGATCTGGCCGCACGACAATGCGCTGATCGCGCTCGGTCTTGCGCGCTACGAAAACAAGCCGGCCATCGAAAAACTCTTCGAGGGTCTGTTCAGTGCCGCGACCTACATGGACTTGCGGCGGCTGCCGGAATTGTTCTGCGGCTTCGAGAGGCAGCGCGGCTACGGTCCGACGCTCTATCCGGTCGCCTGTTCGCCGCAGGCCTGGGCCAGCGCCACCCCATTCACGCTGCTCGAAGCGTCGCTCGGCCTGGAATTCGACCCCTTCGATGGAGAAATCCGGCTGCGCAATCCGCGCCTGCCGGCGTTTCTCGACGAGGTCATCCTGCGCAACCTGCGGCTCGGCTCATCGACCGTCGATCTCAGAGTGAGACGCCATAACGATACCGTCTCGCTCGATACGCCCTGGATCAACGGCAACATACGCGTGTCGATCGTTTTGTCGCGCTGACGATCCTCATTCGCCAGGCCATTGCACGCTGATACCGGTTCCCTTGGAGGAACCAGGCGGACGTCGGCGGCTTAGTGGTTGTGAGTTCCAACGCTTTTCATTTGGAGGGCATTTATGCGCGACGCTCGTCCAACAACCTTGATGGCGGTCGCGACGGCCGCGCTGCTGTTTCTTGCCGGGGCGATCAACGCGGCTTTGGCGGACGACGCGGCTACGCCGGGCAAGACGGGACAACCCGCGCCGGCGCCCCCCGCCGTCACAATTCTCAACAAGCATGAGGTCGAGGGCATTCTGGGCCGGGAAGTACGCAGCACCGCCAACGAGGACATGGGCCGCATCGTCGACGTTCTCGTCGACAGGAGCAGCCAGGTGCGCGCCGCGATCATCGATTTCGGCGGCTTCCTTGGTGTCGGCAGCCGCAAGATCGCGGTCGATTGGGGCGCCTTGCACTTCCCGGCGCCGGGCAAGGGAGGAGTGATCACACTCGAACTCACACGCGATCAGGTCAAGGCGGCTCCAGAGTATCAGGACGGCAAACCGGCGGTCGTTCTCGGTGCGCAGGGCAAGCTCGAACCGCTGCCGTTCGAATAGAGCGTGGACCCATCGGTCACAGGTTTTCGGAAGGAATGACGCTCCCACTCTGAGATCAACCGAACTGCAACGTGCCTCCGAAATCGTCCCACAGCTTCGGCGACACGACGGACAGATCGCGCTCGATTACAGGCCAACACATGCCGGCTCCGGTCGAACCTGCGAAGAGAAAAAACGAGCTGCCGCTGGCGCCCTCCCAGCGCAGCCTGCGCGGGCTCGACTGGTTCATCTTCTTCGTCGCCGACGTGCAAACCGGCTTCGGCCCTTTCGTATCGGTCTATCTCACCACGCAGCACTGGACCCAAATCGACATCGGCCTGGTTCTGTCCGCGGCAGGCATCGTGTCTTTGCTCGGTCAGATGCCGGGCGGAGCGCTGGTCGATGCGGCGCGATCGGAGCGCTTCGTCGCCGGTCTTGCCGTCGCCGCGATCTGCTTGAGCGCCTTGTCGTATGCGGCGTTCCCCATTTTGCCGATGGTACTGTCGGCGTCTATCCTGCACGCCCTGGCGAGTTGCGTGCTCGGTCCGGCCATGGCCGCGATCAGCCTGGGGTTGGTCGGCCACGCAGCGATCGGAGAGCGGCTCGGCCGCAATGCCCGCTTCGCGTCGGTGGGCAACGGGCTGGCGGCGGCGGCAATGGGCGCGTGCGGTTATTTTCTGTCTGCCCGATCCGTCTTTATCGTCACCGTCCTGTTGCTCGCGCCGGCCCTGCTGGCCTTGCGCATGATAGAGCCGGCGGAAATCGACCCCGAGCGGGCCCACGGCGCGGCACCGCCCCGGCCCAACAACAAGCCGTCAACCAAATTCCGCGATCTTCTCCACAATAGGCCGCTCTTCATCTTTGCCGGTTGCCTCTTGCTCTTTCACCTCGCCAATTCGGCGATGCTTCCCCTGATGGGCAGTCTCGTGACGATGCGGTCGAGCCAGTGGGCGACACTCTTGATCGCGGCATGCATCGTCGTGCCGCAACTCGTCGTTGCGGCCTTCTCACCGTGGGTCGGCAAGCGCGCGCAGGTTTGGGGCCGCCGCGGGCTGCTGTTGATCGGCTTCGCGGCGTTGCCGATCCGCGGCATCCTGTTCGCCTCGGTCACGAGTCCATCGCTGCTCGTCGTCGTGCAACTCCTCGACGGCGTAACGGCTGCAGTGTTGGCCGTCATGGTGCCGCTGATCGTTGCCGATGTGACCCGCGGTACCGGCCACTTCAACCTCGGACAAGGTATCGTCGGCACCTCCACGGGAATTGGCGCCTCGCTGAGCGCCACGCTCGCCGGTTACATGAGCGACCGCTTCGGTTATGGAACCGCCTTCGCCGGATTGGCCGCAATCGCGCTCATCGGATTGATGGCGGTGTGGTTCCTGATGCCGGAAACTCGCTCCCCCGAGGCCGGCGATTAATCGCCGTCACATTCGAGAATCGCCGTCACGTTGCCGAAGCAGGTTCGTTCGAAACGATTCCGCCTCAGTGCAGCGTTTGTCCGGGCGTTTCGCCGAAGCGAACGCGAATTTTGCGGGGCGCCATTCCTCAGGCCAGCCGTCGTCAGGACGATATCGTTGCATCGTCGAGCTAACGCTCTGAACTGCGACGTTACCGCTTCATCCGAACAGGCCGTGGCTAATTCCTCGCTGAAGCGAGCGAGCGCCAACAACGCTTGTATGCCCACGAGATTTCGTGACATTGGAGCTCAATATCCGAATTCGTCCGTGCCAGATTTTGATCAAAATCAACGCCCCTCCTCCTCTACTCGTGCCCGCCGCGGCTCGGTTATTTCTTCAGGCTCAGAATGTAAGCGATGAGTGCGCTTTTCTGATCGGCCGTAAGGATGACGTTGGGCATGGCACGATGGGGGGTCTGGAAGAACACATTTAACGCCATCGCCGTCATGCCTGGCGTATTCGCGATGTCTTCGAAGCGTGGTGCACTTGCGGCGGAGGACGCCTCCCCCTTCTCGACGGCGTGACATTGGGCGCAAAGCTGGTTCGCTAAAGCGAGGCCTTGCTTCGGCGGGCCGATCTGTTGCTGCGCTCGCGTCTGCCCAGCCACCGCCAAAAGCGGCACAAGGGCCATTGGCAAGAGGAGAAGCTTACGTTTCATATGGGCTGCTCCATCGGCAACATCATTGATGAGGGCGCGGCACTTCGAAAGACCTCAGGGAGGGGGCAGGGTCGAGTAGTACACAACCAGCTCATCGATTTCCCGGTCGGTCAATTCCCTGGCCACGTATCTCATTTCCGGATGCTTTCGCTGACCCTTCTTAAACGCCATAAGCTGATTGCGAAGATAGATGCTGTGTTGGCCAGCGATGTTCGGTATCTCGACGTCGTGTCCAACTCCGTCGAGCCCATGACACGGCTCGCACACCGTAGCGACAGTCGGTGCTCTCGATTGTGCGCTGGCACAATCGGAGCAAGGCAGCGCTGCTATGCTGAAGACGCAACTTACGAAAATACCCTTGAAGAGCGAGGCCGTTTCTAATCCCATAGTCTAATTATGAACGATCAAAAATTTCCCTCATTGATCCAGGTCAAAGCGAGCCAAGTCAAAGCCGTCGAAGAGCCGTGACGGCTCAACGAGCTCGTTGCAAAAGGGCCGCAACGGGAGGTGCAGGAGTTCGACCGCTCGCCGAGCCGGTCTACAACGCCGGTGCGTCATCGACGACCAACCGCAGATGCGGCGCGTCGGCATCCGTCAGGCTCCGGTAAACGCTGAGATAGTCCTGCGCCATCCGGCGAGCGGTAAAACGCTCTTCGAAACGCCACCTGATCTTCTCCCGCGATAAATGCCCGAGGCGATCGATGGCGCCGATAGCACCATTGATGTCTTCGACGATAAATCCGGTCAGACCGTCCTCGATGATTTCCGGAACGGAGCCTCGATTAAAGGCAATGACCGGCGTGCCGCAGGCCATCGCTTCGATCATGACAAGACCGAACGGCTCCGGCCAGTCGATCGGAACGAGCAAAGCGATCGCGCCGCTCAAGAACTCGGATTTTTCCTTATCGGTAATCTCCCCGATGAATTCCACATTGCTGGACTTCATCATCGGTTCGACAAGCTCGTTGAAATAGTCCTGATCCGCCCTGTCGACCTTCGCAGCAACCTTCAGCGTGATGCCGCAATGCTGTGCGATCCGGATGGCGCGATCGACGCCCTTCTCGGGAGCGATGCGGCCGAGAAACGCAAGGTAGGACGGCTTGACCGGCTTGGGCTCGAGCAACCGCTCGGGCAATCCATGATGGACGGTGCGCACCCAGTTCGCCTGCGGCAACGGCCGCCGCTGCGCATTGGAAATCGAGATGACCGGAATCGAGTTGAAGGTGTCGAACACCGGCTGATGCTCCGGCAGATCCAGCCGGCCGTGCAGCGTCGTCGCGAAGGGCGTCGGCTGGCGTGAAAACAGCGAGAACGGATAGTAATCCAGGTGGCAATGAAGAAAGTCGAAGTCACCGGCGCGCTGGTAGACGCGTTCCAGCATCATCATGTGCAGTGCATTGGGATCGCGCACCGAACCGTCAAGGCGCAAGGCGCGCGGCCACACCGCATCAAGCTGGGCCGAAGTCACCGAATCGCCGCTTGCGAATAATGTCACGTCGTGGCCGAGAGCGATCAGCTCCTCGGTAATCCAAGACACCACCCTTTCGGTCCCCCCATAAAGCTTGGGTGGTATCGCCTCGGTCAACGGGGCGACTTGAGCAATGTGCATCGCATTTCGCCTTTCCTAACGCGGATGTCCCGCCATCCCAAATGTAGCGGCACAACCGGAACAACAAAGAAGCGCCGGAATATTTCAAATTAAGCGTAGAATTTTTTTTCGCCGGCGCGGGAACATTCTTTGCGCTGCAGCGTAGACTTTATCGCACAAATCATCCGCTGATGCCAATTCCTCGGCAGAGATCAGACACACAAAGGACATCGGGCCGACATGGTTCCGGCCTGCAGCGAGGCATGCAACGACACATGGAACGACGAGCGGCTCGCATCGTTCTCCGGCGTGGGGTCTTGGTTCCTTGAGTGAACGCGTCGTCTCCGCCTCGCAGCAGACCCTGGAAGGGCCGACAGCGTTCACGACTGGAGATTAAAGCGCATATGGCCGACATTTGTGCTTACGCGAGCCGACCCCTCGCCTTCGTTTTTCGTTACGTGCGGCTACGGCCGATCTCTCATGCGATCATTCTCGCGACGGTCCTGGGCGCGGTCACTTGTTCGGTTGGAACCCAATACGGCATCAAATATCTGGTCGACGTCTTGTCGAACCATAGCGGCGACGGCGCCTGGACGGCCTTTTGCCTTCTCGGCTCACTGATTGCCGCGGACAATTTGTTGTGGCGCATCGCGAGCTGGATCGCGAATTTTGCCTTCGTCGGCGTGACCGGCGACCTTCGGCGGGACTTGTTTCAACACCTCACGGGACATTCACCGGCCTATTTCGCCGACCGGCCGCCGGGAGCGCTCGCCAGCCGTGTGACGGCGACCTCGAATGCGGTGTTTACGGCCGAGAATATGCTGGTTTGGAATGTCCTGCCGCCGTGCGCGGCGACGGTCGCCGCCATTGTCCTGGTCTGCACGATCAGCTTTCCGATGGCTGCCGGCCTCGCCGTGGTAGCGGGCGTCATGGTGTGCCTGATGTTCCGCCTGGCGGCGGCAGGCCGGCCGCTCCATCACGACTTCGCCAACAAGGCCGCGGCCGTCGATGGCGAAATGGTCGACGTGATCGGCAACATGCCCCTAGTGCGCGCGTTCGGCGGGTTCATGCGCGAACGCCGACGCTTCGATACGACCATCGATCGCGAGATGGACGCGCGGCGGCGCAGCCTCCTCTATCTCGAGAAGCTTCGCATTCTTCATGCCGTCGTGACGATCGCACTGGCGCTCGGACTGCTGGCCTGGGCCATCATCCTGTGGCAGCAAGGTCAAGCGACGACCGGCGACGTTGTGCTGGCGTGCTCGCTCGGCTTGTCCGTGCTGCACGCGACACGCGACCTGGCGGTGGCGCTCGTCGACATTACCCAGCATATCGCGCGCCTGTCGGAGGCGGTCGCGACGCTGCTGGTGCCGCACGAGCTTCGCGATCATCCGGAAGCCGAACCTCTGATCGGACGCGGTGCAAGCGTGCGTTTCGAGCACGTGAAGTTCCGTTACGGCGAAGGCCAGCAGATCTTCGAGGACCTCAATCTCAGCTTCAAACCCGGCGAACGAATCGGGCTGGTCGGCCACTCGGGCGGCGGCAAGTCGACGCTGTTCGCGCTGTTGCAGCGCTTCTACGATCCGCAAGCCGGGCGCATTCTGATCGACGGTCAGGATATCGCGCGTGTTACGCAGGAGAGCTTGCGGGAAGCGATCGCGGTCGTACCGCAGGATATCTCGCTGTTTCATCGCACCGTCATGGACAACATTCGTTACGGCAGGCCGGATGCGACCGACGACGAGGTGCTGGAGGCAGCCATCACGGCGCGATGTGACTTCATCGAAGGATTGCCCAATGGTATGCGAACCTTCGTCGGCGAACGCGGCGTGAAACTGTCGGGCGGGCAGCGGCAACGCATCGCCATCGCCCGCGCGTTCCTGAAGGATGCACCACTGCTGTTGCTCGACGAAGCGACATCCGCTCTCGACAGCGAGTCCGAGGAAGCGATCCGCGAGGCGCTCGGCTTTCTCATGCGCGGCCGCACGGTCGTCACCATCGCGCATCGGCTCTCGACGGTACGAAATTTTGACCGCATCGTCGTGCTGCAGACCGGGACCGTGATGCAGGATGGCCCACCCGATCAGCTGGTGCGCCGCGAAGGACTTTATCGCGAGCTCGTTCAGCGCGAGATGAACCGCCTTGCAAGGCAGGCCGCATAGTGCCGCGCAGGCCTAGTGTGGCGGTTCAGAAGTCCGCATCATTACTGCCGCTAACTCATCATGCGGACTTCTGAACCAAAGCCACACTAGATTAATAAGTTGCTGGTGTCCTTCGATTCCAAAGTTCGCAAACGGGGCTGCCGCACAATGATGCGAACTTGGGAATCGGGACACTAGCGATGCCTGCGCCCTGCCCCTGCATTAAAATACTGCTCGCCCGACGAGATCGGCCCCGAGACAGAGAAGACCGACAAAGAACACGAGACGAAAGGTTTCGGGGTTGATCTTGGTCCTGATCCATTGGCCGGCCAACACGCCCGCGAGCGCCGGCACCGCGCAAAGAAGCGATGCGCCGGCGGCATTCAGATGAAACGAACCGCGGCTGGCAAGACCGGCCGCAAGCGCGAGCGTCGAGACGGTAAATGACAGTCCGAGCGCTTGAACCAAGTCCTCCTTTTCCAAACCGATCGCCTGGAGATAAGGACCGGCTGGAATGACGAACACGCCGGTGGCTCCAGTGACAACCCCGGTCAACACGCCAATCAGCGGCGAGAGCCAAGGCTCGATCGGCCGCGGCACCGAAACGCGGGCCCGGGCCAGCCCGATGCCGGCATAGATCATCAACACCGAGCCCAGCGCGATCACGGCATCCTTGGCGTTAGGTCCTGTCAACAAGCCTGCGGCCGGCCACGTCGCCGCCGCCATGGCGAGCAGCATCGACCACATTCGGCGCAGCAACCGGGATCGATCGGGACCGGCCGCAAATTGCCAGACATTTGTGATCAGCGATGGGACGACGACGAGCGCCGCCGCGTCGGCCGGCGCCATGAACAAGCCCAGCACGCCCATCACGACCGTCGGCAACCCCATGCCGGACACGCCTTTGACGATACCGGCGAGAATGAATGTCAACGTCAATGCGAGCACGGGCTTACTTAAGATGATCCGGAAAAGTGGAAACCGGTTTTCCGAAACGATCATGCTCCACCAATGATGTAGAGCGCGAATCATTTTGATTCAATCTGAAACGATTGCGCTCTAATGGATGCAAGCCGGCGAAGTCACGTCCAAACGCTTCGGTGCAAACCGTAGCGTCGGCGCGGAATTCGATCCCGCGCGGACGACGCGTCGCTTCATTGTTGCGCGACGCGGCAGATGCGTCACCACCAATCGCTGCCAACCGAGACCGTTGCGGTGCGGCCGGCGACCAGACGAACCTCTGGAGGCACCTTATCGAGCTTGATGCGGACCGGTACCCGCTGCGCCAGCCGGACCCAACTGAAGGTTGGGTTTACCGAGGCAAGGAGGTCGCTGCTCGTGCTGCCGAGACTCTGGTCCTCAATTCCGGAGGCGATGCTCTCGACGTGTCCGGAAAGCTCATGAGGATCGCCGATCAGCTTGACGGTTGCGTTGTCACCGACGTGAATGCGCCGAAGTTTGGTTTCTTCAAAATAGCCTTCGACACGAAACGTATCGCTGTCAATCAGAGCCAGGATGCTGGCGCCGGCGCTGACATAGCGACCGGGAAGCAGACTGAAATTGGTGACGATTCCGTTGACCGGCGCCAAGATCGTCGACCGTTCCAGATTAAGTTTGGCGATATCGAGAGTGGCGCTTGCGTCATCAAGCTCGGCCTGTGCGACGTCCACCGCGCGCTGGCTCTGTTCCACCTGTTGCGCCGTTATGGCAAGACTGGTGAGATTTTTGCTCCGCGTCAAATCGCGCTTGGCTTGATCGAGCGTGGCCTGGCGGCTTGCCACGGCAGCCCGCGCCTGCTCCAGCGCGTATTGAAAGCGTCGCTGATCGATGCGGAACAGCGGCTGCCCTTTGGTCACCGTCTGATTGTCGTGAACAAGGACATCGCTGACGAGGCCGGACACATCGGCAGCGACCGGCACCACGTCCGCGCGGACGCGGCCATCGCGCGTCCACGGCGCCAGCATGTAGTAGCCCCACAGCTGCCAGCCGACGGCCACTGCTACCACCACCACGATCGTGGTGACCAGCACGCGACCGCTCGATGCAAAAAAGCGCCTCATGGATCCATCACCGAGACGACATCATCAGAGCGCGACAATCGCCGATCCGCCGGCCGTGACGGCGCCGAGAAGGACGACGAAGATCGCCAGATCGAAGAGCGGCCGGTGCCATACGTAGCGATAGATGCCCCA
Organism: uncultured Alphaproteobacteria bacterium; assembly: GCA_963759705.1. GTDB lineage: Bacteria > Pseudomonadota > Alphaproteobacteria > Rhizobiales > Xanthobacteraceae > BOG-931. The sequence continues at coordinate 413,734 of CAVXAK010000011.1, read as the reverse complement.
TGTATCGAACATCCGCTTGACGGCGAGATGTAACAAGAAGGCAATTGTAGCAAAAACCAGGAACGACGGAAGATAGACGCCGTAGATGTCAAACTCGCCGATCATGGCTCGACCTCCGGCTCGGCCGTCGTCGCGGCATCGGGTGCAGCGTCGCCCGTCACGGGCACCGGGGCAGTCGCGACAGCGGCCGGGATTTGCTCTGCTCCGTAAGGTGGCGCATCAGGATAAAGCGTCCGGCGCAGGCCGACAATTGCGGCAATGCAGGAATGGGTGGCACAGCCCGACGTGAGGACTTCTCCGGTCAGGAAATCGATCTTCTGCAGCAGATCGTGTCCCATCGGCCGCACACGGCCACGCGCCAGATTACGGAAATGCGCGGCAAGTCCGTTCAGCATTGCGGTCATCGCGGCTCGACCCTTCGGGCTCAAAGCGGACCGTATCTGCTGTGTATCGATGATGTTGACGCCGACCCTGAGATCGCCGAGCGCGTCGGCAAATTCGTATTGCGGCCGCGGTTCGAAGCGCGGACAGCGGTACAGCAGCAGCCCGACGCGATCGAGCATCCGGCTGGCCCATTCCTCGCGTGTCGAGGGCCGGCGCCCGTCGGCAATGTCGGCGAGATCCCGCAACCCGGCGCGCAATAGCCTGCGCGCACTCGTTTGAACGCCGACCACACGGATCAGACGGGTCACGACCAGGGCGGCCAGGCCGCCCGCCACAAAGGCACTGTTTGAATTAAGCACCACCGCCAAGTCCGCGCTGTAGCGCGCCTGTAGACCTAGTTCGATGCAGAAACCCACCGCCAGTGCCAGACCGATCGCGGAATAAGCCGGCATTGCGAGCAGGATGCCGGCTGGGATCAACACGATGGCCAGGACCACGGACAAAAGTGTGAAACCGTCGATGGCCGGCAAGATGAAGAATTGATAGATCGCCACGAGCGGAATGCACAGGCCGAGAAATATCGTGATATTCCGTATGGTCGGTGTCGGGTCATCCAGGGTCGCGAACAATGTGCACGTCACGGCGGCAAATGCGACCGCGCCGGCACCCTCGGGCCATGCCGTGACGATCCAGAAGAAAGCACAGATTCCCATGGCAGCGGCAGCCGCCATCGCCGAAAGAAGCGCAATGCCCGAATCCCTGTGCAGCGACTTCGCGCCGAGTTGCGCCGAGACCGCTTGAACGTTGCCGCTCGGTTTCCGCGTCGGGTCTGCAATGTAGGCTCCAAGATCGAGACAGCCCTGCCAGGACTCAATCAGTTCGATCAGGCGCGCCGTCAGGTTGACCGTCACGAGATCGGTCCAGCTTGAATGCGGGCCGATCTCCGGCGTGGCGGTAACGCACGCCTGGCGAAGCTCGTCCGCCCGCTGCGGGTCGCCGGCGGCCTTGGTCTGAACCCAATCGCGAACACCGGCGAGTGCACGCGCCAGGTTTTCCGCAAGCGGACCGATACGCCGGAGAACAATCAGCCGGTCCTCCACTGCGCTCAACAAAGGCAAGAGCGCGACGATCCGCCGATCGAATGCGCGGATGGTGCCGATGTCCGGATGCGTGGGCGACGTATCGTACCGCAGGCTCGTGCCCAAGAGATAAAGCTCCGTGATATCGGCGGCGATCCGGCGCCGCTCCCGATCAACCTCCGGCGTTGGCTCCTTCGCGAGTTCGTCGGCAATCCAGCGCCGCGCATCGGCAAGAGCGGCGCTCAACTTTGCGCCGAACGCACTCAGCGCGCTTTTTGGAAATATCAAGCTGTGAACGACTGCCGCGCACACGGTGCCGATGGCGATTTCTTCCATGCGCGAGACCGCGGTATCGAACACCGTTCCTGGCGCAAGTACGCTCGGAAAGCCGATCAACGCGGCAGTGTAACCCGATAGCGCGAACATATAAGCCCGCGGTGTGCGGTCGAGCAGGGAAACGTAGAGACAAAACGCGACCCATAGAATGATCGCGAGCGTCGTCAGTTCCGGCGCGTCGACCAGATTGGGGACGATGGCGATCATTGCAATGCCGCCCACAATGGTGCCGATGACGCGATAGACGGCCTTTGCCCGCATCACGCCCGACAGCGGCTGGCTTGTCAGGTACACCGTCGTCATGGCCCAGGCAGGACTTTTCAAGTCGAGACTGAACGCGATGAACAGGGTCAGTATGGTCGCGATGAAACAGTTGATGGAAAAAATGACCTGGCGAAAACCGACGCCCTCGATCATGAGCGATCCACTGCAAGCTCAGGGGTATGGTTTGGTCAGTGCGACCGACCGCCTGGGAGTTTTCTACCGTCGCCTGAACGCCGCTTCGACGCAACAAGCAACTTTAGGCAGGTCGCCTGAGTGAGGTCCCAAGGAGCGCACGCTCGACTGGGATGTGAACCCACGCCTCCGCCAGCCGTCCCTGCTGATACAGCGCAGGTGCCAACTGCGGAAGATCGCAACCGGTAACCGGTCGGAAGGGTCAGAAAACGCGGATTAAATACGGTCCAGACGCCGGTCGGCGGGTTAAGGTCCTGACTCGATGGGTGACCTTTAGGCTTTTGATTACGCTCAAAACCAGCCATGAGCTTGAGCGGAAAACGTCTGCCGAGTTCCACCAAGTTTTGGCCAGTGTGACCTGCGTGCTACAGCTTTTGCCTCTCATCTTTGCTATGCAATCCGAATTAGGCAACCAGAAGAGCGAGCGCCAACGACCATGGCGTACTTGATAAGCGAAAACAGATTGTTTTGTCTGAAGCTGTCGGAATGGTCGACGCTGCTCGTCGGCGTGGCGCTTTGCGGGATCCTGACGCTGCTCTTCTGACCAGCATGTAACCTGCCACCCCAAATGTTCTGCGTTCTTTCTTGAACGCTTAGAATAGCTTTACGGGGTAGACGAGTTGCGACGGATGGCCGTTGCTCGGTTACAGCACAATCGCGACGAAATGCGACCCGCGAGCAGGCGCACGGGGGTTCGAATGATTTACGAACGCTTTGTGTCGTTTGTTCTATTTTACCGCCTGATGACGATAATGACGAACCTGCTCCCAACCAGGCTGCGGACCGTCATGATAAGGCGTCTTGCCCGGTCACGCACATGCGGCCACACCGTCTGAGTGGTGAAGACGAACTTGCTCCGAACGAGGCCGGAAACTGACTTGATGAGACATTTCGTCTCGTCGCGGAGATACGGCCACACCGTCTGGGCGACGAAGGCGAATTTTTTTCCGACGAAGCTGCGCGCGCTCATAATCGGCCGCTTCAGCGCATATCGAACGTGCCTTCTCAGCGTCCGGACGTCGCCGGTGCTGATCCATCTTGCGATGGGACTAAAAAGCATGCCGAGAAACAGCAGCTCCAGCCCAAGCCAGAACGTCGCAACACGATCGACTGGCCAGCGCCAGATGTCCGTGTGATAGTGCGTTTTGGTGACAATCTCTTTTACTGGAGTGACGTTTACGCACCTTGCCTTGATGGCCTGCAATTGATCGTCCGAAAAGCCGCCAAGCCCCAGCATTGATAGTGCGTAGTGCTCCAAATCGTAACGAGCGCTAATCTCCTCAATATTGTCGCTCGAATACAGCCGAAACAGCCCGCGACGGGCCGCGTTCTGGCTCACTGTTCGGTCTGCGATGTTACCTAGCCGCCGCTCCCACTGCTTAACCTGCTCCTCAAACTTGGCGAGGGTGACATACCATTCCATATATTTGACGTGCAGTTTCGAATCGTAGTCGGTTTCAGCAATCGTTCGTTCGTGTTCCTCCTGCGCGCGCGCCAAGAGGCTTTGGAAGTCTGTTTTCTCCGGGGATAACTGATAGCTAGTGCGCGTCGGACGATTACGCCATTCCAGAATCTCGTCAGGGGCAGCGTTGTAAACACCGTTGAGCTTGGCCTTCGCGCGCAGCGCCGCACCGAGAAAATATGGCCTTTGGCAGGCTGCAGAAGCCCGCCAGATCTGGTCACTTTCAACGGCAGGTGCACTCGAAGAGTCCGCGTCCACCCATTTGTATTCATTTTCCGTGTAAAATAGTCGATGCGCCGGGCTCTCTCGGGCCCAACCATAAAACGACAGGCCGAGCACCGCAAAGCCCAGTAACGCGATTTGCGGGCCGATTGGTGGAAGCTTGCTTCGAAACATCGACTTCGAAAATGTTACTGAGGCCACGTCAGAGAATTGCACTCCGACGTGTGTGCTTGCAACACAATTGACACAATGGACTTGATGGTCAAACGGGGAAAAAGCAGTTGCCTGGGATCTCCACCATTCGCCAATTGGGGCAGCATAATGGCGAATGACATTCCCGCTTGATCCTCAGGAGCATCTTGGCGAAAGGGATGCCAAACTTGCCCGAATGGGCGTCATATCGCACCGCTGGACACGACCGAAGCCCAACCGGGGCAATTCATAAATCCAGTGGAAAACCACTTTTTCGCGATCATGGCCGAGAGCCTCCCGTCATGCTCGAAAAAGCCTGCCATGAAGGCGCAACCACCTGATCGGCTGGGCTCATCTTGGTGGAGTGGGCTCGCGACAGCGTCGGTCTTAGCCCGAACTGGTACCGGTGTTCCGCGCCTCACCTAAAGTCGTGAGGAGAAACGCCGCTCTGTCCGCTCTGTGAGGAGCCCAGCTCGCCCACGTGCGCAACAATCGGTGCAAGGAAAGTGCTTGTACCCGTATCGGGCCGCAAGGACCCTCTTCCCAAAATCGGGCCATGGCGAGATCGCGGCGAGATCGCGTCGACGCCTTGCTCGTCGAGAACGAGGGGAAGCCGGCTCGTGAGCGGTTGACGCTGGTTCGCTTATTCGAGGAGTTGCGTAGGCTCGGTTACAGCGGCAGCTACGCCGCGGTTCGACGTTATACAATCGCTTGGCGCAAGCAGCGCGGCGCCGTGCTGATTGGAGAAAACAACTCTGGTAAGTCGACGATCTTGAGAATCATTCTGAGCAGAGGTCAGCCGCCTTTCTTACGGCGACTTATTGGCATTTCGCACATACGATAAAGGCCCTCAACGCTGCGAACCGGCGCGGCAGCATGGACGGGTAACATCGGAAAGAGAGTCACGATCGCCAAAGTGACGCTGCGGCCGATCATCTCTTCCTCCTTTGAGGTCGAATTATTGACCCTATTGCATCGATCAGAGTTCTACATGCGACCTAACGTCCACGAAGGACTTTCCGGTCGTGTCGCTCTTGGCCAAAATTCTTATGGATCACTTACAGCGCAGCAAAATGTCGTGATCGTTCGTAGTGGAACTCCGCGAGCGGACCACTTTGCGAACGACTTTCCGCGACACATGCAGGTCCCGGCAAATCTCCTTGATCGACTTCCCTAGAGAAAAATACGCCCGGCGTATCTTGGCGATCGTCTCCACAACCAGCATTCCAATCTCGGCCTCCCACGAATCAGGAAGCGACTGTGAACCCTCAGCCCTGGGGTCGCGATTGACTGGATGCAAATCACCCCCAAAGCGGGGTCCTTATTCCATGCAACTTCACAGCAAAGCGCTTATGTTTGCTCCATCGACGGAGACCGTTCAGAACACAAGTATTTGCGTGGGATCGCTTCAGGTCAAGATTTGGCAAATTTATAGTCATCATTGCAACGTTGCCGATGAATTTGCTGCCAAACGCGTCTTCAGGAAATCAAACTCCAGAAACCGGTCTTGCGGCCGTGCTCGGCTTTCAGTCGGGCAGCATAGGCTGCGTGCGTCTGGAAGGCGCCGAAATCCTTGATTGCGGCCGCGAGGCTCTCGCACTCCATGAAATGCCGCGCGGCATGGCGATAGCGACTTGATCGAGCCTTGGTCAGCGTGAAGGCGATCATCGCACGAAGCGCCAGCGTTGCGGCGAGCGGGTTCTTGCCGGCGAGCGCATCGGCGGCCGGCGCGAGAATCTCGTAATGGTCGCCGTCGAGCTCCGCCGCACGCTTCGTCACAACGCGTGCTGCTCGATCCAAGGCGGGCCAGGACACCAGGAACGCCAGCGTCTGCAGCAGACTGTTGTAGCGCTCCGCGTGATCGAGCGCCCGCTGTTCGTCCTCGACGTCCTCGAATTCGGGCAGGCGCTTGAGATAGGCGCGCAGATGCTCGGCGCTGAGCGCGCGCTCGAAGCATGACCAGCGGGCGGCCTGAGCCTCATCGCCCCGGCCGAGCGCTTCGAGCACATCGATCCGTGCGTCCTCCCAATCAAAGTCCGGCCAACCGCTTCGCCTGTGCTCGACCGCTTCGATCGTCCGCAGTGCCTCTTCTGCGCGACTGGCCGCCAGCAACCGACGGCAATCTCCGCTGCGATTCCCGGGACCTTTCTCGTCTTCTCAGCGTACTGATCGATGAAGGCGTCGACGTCGCCTTGGGCGTCGGCGATCTCTCGCAGAGCGAGGCGGATCGTGCTTTCGCGGCTGTGCGCCTTGATTTCGTCCTCATAGAGCGGCCCGCCTGTGCCCCAGCCGATGACCTTGCGCTTCTCCGACGACAGTCTTTCGACCGGCATCTCCGACAGTTCGATAAACCGCCGCTTCAGATGGTCGAGGCCCTTGGCTCCCAACGACGGGCTGAGCGTCTCGATCAGATGATCATACTGACCGTAATCATTACCATTGAGTGCAGCAAAGACGCGATCGGCCAAAGCGACAGGATCGGACTTCGCCGCCTGCGTGAGCGGGCCGAGATCGCGGCACCCCCCGCGAAAGACGTCGCCGACTACCCCGTTGCTGTCATCGCAGCGCTCGTGCACGGCTTCGGCCAAATCCATGAACCGCCACATCAGCTCCAGCGCCTCGGCGGCATCGATCTTCGCGACCTGATCGATAATCGCACGGCGCTGCGCTTCGAGATCGGCAGCGAAATCGCGCACCTTGCGCCAATCCGCGAAGGAGCGCGCACGGGCGATCTGGGTGAGCCTCTTGCGCACCTCCGCCGCCATGGTCTCTGGCGCCTCATGGGCGGTGAGCTCCAGCCTCAGTCGCCGCTTCGTCGCCGCATCACCCTCGGCGATATCCATCAGCAGCTCGGCCAGGCGTTGCGCGCCAAGCGCTTCGAGGTTTTCGGCGTTCAATGTCGTTTTCGAAGCCATGTTGACGGCGCATCATCAGATGAAATGGTCGAAAGGCTTGATCGCTTTAACTGTTGCGAGCAGACCCTGGGCACGCAGCGTGTCCAGATAATCCTCAACCGATCTGGCGGATTATTCAACCGCAGGCGCATCGTCTTCACAGCCGGAACTGGTGCGTCAAGACCTCGTCGGGATGCTGCACCTCGATTCCCCAGCGTTTGAGCTTCTCGGCAGGGAAGTCCTTGAGATTGGTCGTAACGATGACGTCGGCCCGCCCTCGCCCCCGCCGCTTTCGAATTTGCGTCTTGGCTTGCTTGCGAATTTTTGGGCCCATTTTTGGGCCCACGAGAGAAATGTAGCCAATAGTAACGGATGCAAAATGTCGTGGAATAACAGATTGGTACGATTAGGTTTTTCGCTGTAATCGGCGGGAATAATCAGGAATGGGAAAGCCCGGTAGACGAGGCGTAAGGGCCTGATCTACCGGGCTTATTTTGGTTGCGGGGATAGGATTTTAACCTATGACCTTCAGGTTATGAGGATGAATTTTCCGCTAGGCTCAGCATTCCCCTCTGTTCCTGTGGATACCTAACTTATTGAAATTACTTAATTCACCTATTACGTCGGTGTCTGACGATGCCGCCGGTTTCCTTTTCGGTGGCGACACGGTGGCGACACGGAGAGGCCTTGGAATGCCGGTAGCAAAACTGACGAAACGGACGGTCGATGCGATCAGGGCGGCGGATTGCCCGACCATTATATATGACAGCGATCTGACCGGTTTCGGCCTCCGGGCCGCAAGGCGTGGGACGAAAAGCTGGTTTGTCGAATACAGGCCCGGCGCCCGTGGCCGCGGTGTTGCAAAGCGGCGGATGGTGCTTGGCTCGGTCGGCACGCTGACCCCGGACGAGGCCCGGGCTGCAGCAAGGGAAATCCTTGCCGCCGCGGCGCTCGGTGATGACCCGGCCGCATCCCGCTCGCGCGCGCGAAAAATTCCATCTTTTCGGGAGTTCGCGATGCGCTATTTGGCCGAGGAAGCCGTCTCTAAGCTGAAACCGCGGACGGTGGTCAATTACCGGATTTATCTTTGCAAGCATGCGGCTCCAGTTATCGGCAGCATCAAGCTCGACATGGCAACGCCGTCCGACATCGCAAAATTGCATCGTCGCATCGGACAAACAAAACCGATGACGGCGAACCGCGTGGTCGAATGCATCGGTTCGGTCTACCGCTACGCGGCGACCTGCGGCCTGGTGAAACGCGGGCATAATCCGGCTGCCCATGTCGAGGCATTCCGCGAGCAGCGCCGCGAGCGCTTCCTGACCTCGGAAGAGCTGGCACGTCTTGGCGATGCTATCCGCGAGGCTGAGACCACTGGCATCCCATGGCAGGTCGACGAAAAGAAGCCGACGGCCAAGCACGTTCCGAAGAATAACCGTATCACCAATATTGGACCGCACGCTGCGGCCGCTCTCCGGCTCCTCATCTTCACCGGCGCCCGTCTGCGCGAAATTCTCGGACTCAAATGGGACTATGTCGACTTCGAGCGAGACCTATTGCTGCTGCCGGACAGCAAGACCGGGCGCAAAACCATCGTGCTCAATGCCCCGGCCTTGGCCGTTTTGTCTGAACTTCCTCGCATCGGCGCCTACGTAATCGCGGGCGACAACCCGGATCTGCCCCGTCACGACCTTAATCGTCCCTGGCGGCTTGTTTCGAGGCGCGCCGCCATGGACGGCGTTCGCCTTCACGATCTGCGCCACACGCACGCAAGTGTGGGTGCGAGCGCGGGCCTTGATCTTCCCATCATCGGCAAGCTGCTTGGCCACTCGCAGGCGAGCACAACCCAACGCTACGCCCACTTGGATGCCGACCCGCTGCGGCGAGCCTCGGAGCAGATTGCTGGCCGGATCGCGGCCGCGATGGGAGAACGGGTACCCAAGCGCGGCAAAATTCTTCCCCTGGGAGCGCAAGCGCGAGTACGCAACACATAATGCGGCGACGGACGCTGTGGATGCCTCATGGCAACCGATGACAATGATGACATATTGATTCCGCGGCGATTTCACTCAGCCGCAAACCGCCGCGACGTAAGCGGGAAAACCGCGGACTTCCTAATCGATCCGGCGATGCTGGAGCGCCGCCAAGAGCGGAAAAATTCTATTCCTCCGCAGCCCTCCCCCGGCTCCATCGATGAGGCGCCCTGGAAACATATCGACCGGGGCTGGCTGCGAGGATTCCTGCCTTCAAGGACCCGATGTGGACCCTGGGCGATGTCGCGCAATGGGTGGTGAGTTGGTCCATCAAAGAGGTGATCCCAATGGCCCAACTGCTTGAGCCTTCCTTCGCCGATGCCATCGCTGCCATTGCGCAGGCGAAGGCCTTGCCGGCGTCAAAGCGGACGCACTGGTGCTGCTCGCTGCGCAGCATCGCCGAGGCGCTCGACCGGCAGCCGGAGACCATCGCGGCCCGTTGGGTTGCTGTTGCCCAGCAGGTGACATGCCGCGCTTCCGGGAATTCGGGGCCAGAGAGAGTTGTTCACCTAAGCTCTCTCACCCTCCTCGATCCACGCTACGAACAACTTCCAAATCACCGCCAAAATAATAGGGCCGAGAAACAATCCAGTAATGCCGTTGGAAATGGTGCCGCCGATAAGTCCGATTAGAATGATCACCATTGGCGTGTTCAGTCCCCGTCCCATGATAAGAGGCCTCAAAATGTTATCCAGAAGACTGACTGGAACCATATAAGCGGTGAACAGTAAGGCCGTCGTTGTTTCAGTCGCCATCCAACTCCAAATAACGAGCGGAATAAGAATGATCGACGGGCCGATCTGGACGATCCCGAGAATGAGGACTGCGGAGATGATCAGGCTGGCGCCGGGAATTCCGATGGCCAAGAGGCCCAACCCCGCAAGAAACGCCTGCAGGGCTGAAATGCCAATCACGCCGCGTGACACCGCTTGGATGGTGTCTCCGGCAAGTCTAACGAATTCTTCGCCACGTCCTGTAGCGACCTTACGGGAAAACATTCTGAGTTCATCGACAAGCAGGGGCGCAGGCGAAAATAGGAATCCCGCTACGACGACAGCGACAAGGAATTTTATCGTGCCGGTACCGGCGTCTGCCGCAATCTGAAGCAGGATGCTGCCCATCGGCTTCAATTGCGGGACTATTTTGACCAATGCCGCCTGAAGATTGGTCGAAGCGAGTTCCCAAAACTGGTAAACATGATCGCCGATAAACGGCCAAGCCTTGACAGTAATAGGCGGTGGAGGGAGCGTCAGGACCGAAAGGTCAAGTCTGTCCGACAGCGTTCGCAGACTGTCGATCAAACTCAGCGCGAGCCAGGTCGCCGGTCCGATCACGATCAGCAAATTTACGAGGGTAAGGAGAACGGCCGCCAACCGGCGACGCCCACCAAGCCGTGAGACCATCCAATCATATACCGGATAAAGCGCAACCGTCAGAACTACGCTCCAGATCATGATCGTGATGAATGGGCGAAGGAGAAGAAATGACCAGTAGAGCAGAAGAGCAAGGAGTCCGAGTTGAAGCGCCAAGTCGGTCCAAGTCGCTGTCAGCCTGTCGCGGCCAGATGAAAAATCCTGGTCGGTCGGCACCGTCGTTACCCCCTATTACACTCGACACCAACCCACACGTCGCAGTACGGTCCACTCGGTACGCGCCAATAATTTCAGTAGCGGCTAGTCCTCATCTCGTAGGCTCGGCCACTTCGACCTTCTTCCAGCTGGATTAAACGAAGTCATTTCTTCGGCGACCTGCGCCGTGCCGTGTCCAAGATCCAGCGCCTTCCCACTATCGTCCCCGGTCTGTTCGTCGTACAGCGGCCTTGAGTGCATTACCCTTGAGATTCTTGTTGACGTCCACCCTATGCTCAAACTCGGCACCTTCGAGAATTCTGTTTAACTGCCTGAAGGAGTCATTGATCTGTATCAATTACTTGCAATTCCATCTGCGCGCGCCAGCCGCGCGAAGCAACGGCGCGACCAAGCAAGCCAGTGTTCCCGCAAGTCATTGATCTATCGAGAAAACGAAATTATCGGCGAGAACGAAACCCGGCGCCCCGTGATGCAAGACGGTAGCTCTCGGGTACCAAGTTCGCCGCGAAAGGCATAGGGGGACCTCCCGTCTTAGAGAGAGTTCGATAGGCGGGAATCGCAAATCCTCCAACTTGGATGATCCAATCAACAAATATGGCCCAACAGGATTTAGAACGTGAAAGGAAACCCCGCGCGCTCAGCCGCCGCTCGCTTCGCTTAAGCGATTCTCGTATCTGCTGAATTGAGCCCGCGTGGCCGCTTTGCTGGGTGCTGATAAATTGCTTTGTCCCGAGCTATTTGAATGGCAAAACGAGCATTTTCAAATGCGAGCTGGACAGGAGCGAAGTGATCGTAATCGCTTTTCCTGGCATAAGCGAGCGCGGTGACTTCAACTGCAAGATCGGTGAGATTGTTGCTCAAGAGGTCGAGTTCCTCCAAAGTGAGATCAGCCTCCGCTCGCTGCGCGATCACCTTAAGTAGCGGTAAGAATTCCTGCACTGGGTCGAGTTTGGGAGCCCTAAGAAAGCCTGAGAAAGCAGCGAATATGGAAAAGATCGCGCCCCCCAACAGCCAAACTGTCCAGATCTGATCAGAAAACAGCGTATACCAGCTTATATCGGTGCTATCGAGATAGGCGGCCGTACCCGGATTTACGGGCAACTTAGCGCCCTTTTCGTTGTCCGGCGTTTCGATCGGAATGACGAGCCCCAGCCTCCTCGAGAGTTCGCCTCTCCGCTCCACGAGATTGCGCGAAAGATCCATTATCGCCTGCGTACGAATCTTTTCTCGAACGGGACCTTGAGCTTTGTTCGCCGCAATGACCGTCGGCACCGACACCGTATCGATTTCGTCCTCGGGAACGCGACGACGCGGGAACGCGCGCGAGGGAATCGTATCCGAACTCGCTGCTAGCGCATTCTTATCTGCCAGCGCGGCGAGATCCAGCGCCAGGATCGAGGGACCGGACTTCGACTTGCGGTCCACCGAGTAAACCACACCACTAACCTCCGGATCTATGATCGGTCCGAAGATCATTACGGCGTCAAGTTGACCGCTGTCGGTGAGTGGACCCACCTGTTCGGGCTTTATGATCGTCGATTTGATATCGGATTTCTGCATTCCGTAGAACGTCAAAAGCTTGGCATATGCTTCTTCGTCCAGCGGAGAGCGCACGACGATGCCGAGGCGTTTGCCCTTCAATTCCGAAAAAATCTCAAGCCCGAGCTTTGACCGCGCAACGATGACGAGGAAGTTCTTACGCAGGAGCATGACCAATGAGGAATTGCCCGGCAACCCTTGATCGGCTCGCAAAATGCCCAATTCCGCCACACCCTTTTCAAGTGCGCCATAATTCTCCTGAAGTCCTGAAGTCGGGATCAGCTGCAGACGGACATCGGCCCGATGCAATTCGAGCAAGTGCTCGAACTCCTTCATAATGCGGAAATCGAAACCATCTTCCGGCCCTGCAGCGATACGTAACACAACAGGCTTGGTAAGGTATGAATATGAAAGCCACGCAACGGTGAGCGTCGCGAGGACAATCGCAAGCCCGACGTAATAACGGCTGGAAAATATCGAGATTGCGCTCCGAAGTTTCCGGAAACAGCCAGAGAGGAGATTGTTGGGAGTACCCATGGTAACATCCATTCGAGCCGAGATCGTCGACCGCTATTCATCCGACGCGTTAGTCACTTATTCCCATCGAGCAGGCTTTCGGTATCCAACCGATTCCCCGTCCGGTCGAAAAGAAAACAACCGTCGCTGCCGCGTCGAACGGATCCTTAATCCAATCGGCCAATAGCTCTTTCCTCCGATTTATCGAAGGGCCGGCGTGGGTATAGCGCGCGAGCGTTCGGGACCAAATTTCCGCTATTCTCACATCAGCACCACACGGCCCGTCATCGAGCTCCGCTAAGGCCCTTGCAATGGCACATGAAAGTCTAATGCCCAGCGACTAAGCTAACAGTGTTGATTTACATCAAGATCGGGCGCAGACGCATAGCCTATTTTCGTGCATAGCCTAGCATGAAGAGTGATTGTTTGAACAAATTGCTGAGTGGTGGGTCACGTTGGTACCTCACTCCATGCCAGTTTTGTTCAGTTCTGACACGCCACATGTTTCTGCTCATCCGGCAATGTTCTCATTTATTGCTGATTGTCATCCTGGTGTACGTCATTGCAAGGGTTCGGCTTCGCTCCATAACTCCGGCCATGGCGGCCCGAGACCGCAAGCGCGTTGCGCCACATCAATAGGGCGAGGTGACGAGATCTGGACCCTAAGGAGTCATCGACTTCGAGCCACGCGTTTCATCGCGGTACGAGCATCGGCCGCCTTCGGAAAACCTAGCTGTGGCGCATTTGCGCTAGGTCAAAGCGTCACCCCGAAGAACTCGGAACCGCCGTGGCACTGGCGCCCCTGCCAAAGCGAGCGCAATATCGCCGCTTTCGATGCGCTATCGGCCGGTTTCAGATGTCAGGCGTTTTAAAGTCCTGTGATTTCGGATTTCGATCTTGCGGGCGTCGAAGAACGCAATGGCCGACATCCTCGCAAGCTGAGTGAGAGTACGCGAAACCGTTTCTATCGTTACACTTAGATAGTCGGCTATATCTTGACGAGGTATGGCCAGATCCACTGTACTGGTGCCCGAAGTCCGCCGCGCCATTTCCAAGAGAAAACTCGCGACCCGCGCGCGCGCAGTCGTGCCTAGGCGCAGGATATGCCGCTGATCCCGACACAATTCTTCGACGAGACCTATCCACAGTCGTTTCGCGACCTCCGCGTCCCGAGCTGCCAGGGCCGTAAGCGCGGTAAGTCTCATCATCCGAACCGTCGCCTTGCTCACAGCGTCGGTTGAGAGAATGTGTCTGTTCCCACAGCCAAAACCAAACAAATCTCCAGGCAAGTAGAATCCGACGATTTGACGTCGACCGTCAGCCGTGACCCTGTAGGTCCGCGCCACACCGCTAGCAATCGAATACAAATAGTCGGCCGGATCGCCGGCGCCATATAACTGACTGCCTTTCGCGAACGGAACGATGGTGCCGGTCAATTCGAGAGCCGACTCTTTGTTCCAAGCCGCAGATGTCGAAAGTACCGTGCGGCCGCGGTAATCGCCAAAATTCTCAATTCCTATTGTCGAGAGCGCACGCTTAGCCAGAACTGACGGCTTTGCGGTCGCAACCAACCGTGTTAGCGGACGTGCAGTTTCGACGCCGATCGACATGTTTGTCTCCCATACGCTTCGTCGATACTTGGCTATCCTCGTCAAATGGTACGCGTTCATCCGAAACGGTGACGAGCTTGAATGAGACGCATCGGTTCGTTATTGGGCTTTTTTCTTGGAAAATTGCAACAAACGAAATCGGGTCTTCTATTGTCATTAAGTTCATCGTCATTGCGTACATTGGCCTTTGGTACAATATCGTTTCCAGGGAACCAGCATGACCCATTGTCGTTTCATTCGTTTGTGTTTGCCGAGGACTTCAGGATCGCATCCATCAGAGATTTTGCCGAAAACGGCTTTGCAAGGTACGCAACACAACCGGCGTCCATTGCCGCTTTCCGCGTCAACTCGCTGTCACTCGCGGTAATGAAGATGACTGGAATTGAGAAGCCTGCACTTGCGATTTGCCGCCTCAGATCGATTCCGGATTGGCCGCTCAGGTTAATATCCAGAATGAGGCAAGTGGCTTCGCGAAGATTGGCCCGACTGAAGAAATCATCAATGGAATCAAATATCACTGTGTTGAAGCCATGCACGCTCAAGAGGCGCTCGATCGCCCTGAGCATGTTCGGCTCATCATCGACGACAATTATCTCCTTTCGCGACGGCGACATGAGTACCTTCGCGTCCATTTCAGGCCAATCAGCATAATCGCGGCTTCCAGCGCTTTCGTCGCGCAGGCGCGATTTGAAGTGCCTCCGGTTGATAGACGGAATTCGGCTTCGATATAATTGTCCCTGAGGACAATGGTGAAAACTGCTCCGGGGAGCGGCTGTCTCTAAACGCTCGGCTTTTTGCCGCCAGGGTCCGGCGTGTCGCATGCGCCAGACGGCACGGCCAGAATGCCGAGCCTGGCGGCAATCCCCACCAGCTCAGCAATCGATTCCGCTTGGGTCTTCTCCATCACCCTTTGCCGATGCGCCTTGATGGTCCGTTCCGTACTGCCAAGCTCATGAGCAATCTGTTTGTTCATCTTCCCCCGTACAACCAGCTCGAAGACCGCTCGCTCGCGGGGTGTCAATCTGGCGATAAGATCGCGCGCGGCTTTGACGCGATTGTGCTCTTCTTGGTTCGACTGCGAACGTGCGATAGCGCGCTCGATGGCGCCAAGCAGTGTGCCCTTCGTCACTGGCTTCGTCAGGAAGTCCTCGGCGCCGGCCTTTATTGCATGCACGCTGGTCGGAATATCTCCGTACCCGGTCAAGAAAACGATCGGTATCGATAACCCCATTTCGGCCAGCCGATCCTGTAATTCGGGCCCGCTAAAACCGGGCATCTTTACATCGAGCAAAATACAACTTGGTCTAGCTTGATCCGGCAGTTGATCCAAGATTTGCTTTGCGGTTGCGTACGACAAAACCTCATAGCCCGACGTTCGCAGCAGCTGGCTCACTGCGGTTCGGAAAGCTTCATCATCATCGACTATGTGAACGACGGTCTCCAAGAGGTCGCTCCTATGTCGTCCTGGCAAGCAGCATCGTCATCCGCTATAATACAAATATTATTGAATGCTCTGATCCAAAGATAGTGTTAGCAGGCCTGTGAACCGGGCGAGCCGTTTTCCGCACACGGGCCTTCGGGACTACCCGCGACCAAATGACCTACCCGGAGGTAACGCTTGGCCGAACCCACCGGACGGGACTTTTTCGAATTATCGATAGCGACAACGCCGCCGACATTGCGGCAGCGTCAGTTCGCGCTTGCGATCGTGGTGGCTTTGCTTATCGGCTTTGGCGCTATCGCCCCATTTGCAGCCAAACAGTTGGTGCGCGTCGACAGTTTCGTGCCTGTCGTCGAGGCCATAATACTTGTCACTGACCTGACCACTGCCGTTCTACTGTTTGGTCAGTACACGATTCTTGGCTGGCGTGAGCTGCTGGTGCTTGGCAACGGCTACCTTTTCTCGGCACTGATCGTTATTCCGCACGCGCTCACCTACCCGGGCGCATTTGCGGCGAAAGGCTTCCTTGGAGCTGGACTTCAGAGCACTCCGTGGCTTTATACATTTTGGCATTTTGGCTTTTCTGCAGCTGTGGCCGGATATGCCTGTTTGAAGTCCGAACGGCATAAAACAGGGTGGCTCCAATCCTCTGTGCGGCCCGCCATCTACTCGAGCGTGATGTTTGTAATTGTTTTGGTTTGCCTGCTCACTTGGGTTGCTACATCAGGCGAAGCGTTCCTGCCACGCCTTGTTCTCAGCGAGGTTAGTTTTTCTCCGCTGGCGAATTACGTAACCGGAATAAGCCTTATGACGAGCTTGATAGCGCTCGTATTATTATGGATTCGTCGAACCTCGTTGCTCGATCTTTGGCTCATCGTTGCAGTTCTAGCAACGGTGGCCGAACAAGCGGTGGTTAGCTTATTTATCGCCAGCCGGTTCAGTCTAGGATTTTACTCCAGTCGAGTCTTTTCGGTGGTCGTGTCCACAATCGTGCTGGTAGTGCTGCTGTCTGAAACGACGATAGTGTATGCAAAACTATTACGAGCAAATAGGACACTTCGGTACGAACGAGAGAATAAGTTAGCAAACCTGGAAACGGTGGTGGCAGCGATTGCTCATGAGGTAAGGCAGCCGTTGGGGAGCATCGCAGCCAATAGCGCCGTAGCACAGGAGCTTCTAACGCGAGTTGCGCAGGTTCCAACCATTGACAACGTACAGGAAATACTGGGCGCCGTCGAACGTGACAGCTTTCGCGCCAACGAAATTTTCGAGAACATCCACGCTCTGTTCAGAAGCGCCAGTCAGGAAAAACAACTAATCGACGTGAATATGTTGGCTCTTGACGCACTTCAGATGTTACACGGAGAACTAAGAAATAACGGGATTGCGATTCTTACTCAATTGGCCTCTGAGCCGCCGCTCGTCACGGCTCACAGGGGACAACTGCAGGAAGTCCTTGTTAACTTGGTCCAGAACTCGATCGACGCAATGGGGGCCATGACCGACAGAAGCCGAGTTCTGCAGATCCGAACGGAGCAGCGCAAACCAAGCGCAGTTGCCATTCTCGTGGAGGATTCGGGGCCAGGAATTGATCCGAAGGAAATGGAAAGAATATTTGATCCCTTCGTAACCACAAAGGCAAAGGGACTGGGATTGGGTCTAGCCCTATGTCGAATGATTATTGAGCAGCATGGCGGCCAACTATCGGCATCGTCTGATGCGACGAGCGGAGCAAAATTCCAGATTTCTCTTCCTATGGGAACAACAACCTAGCGGCAGTGACTTTCTTTTGCTTATAGGACATCTTTCTGGGTCGGAAGCATTTTGGCGAAATATCGAACAGACGAATAGCCCTGGGGCGACGAGCGCTGCGCATGGCGATAACGTTGCTGTAAAAGGACAGCCTATGCGCAGCGCCGGTGGCAGAATTTATTATGTTGTAGATGTCGGTAACTCAGCGCCGCGCCGTTCGCCGCGCGACGCCGGCCACGCTCACCGGCGTCAGAGGGCGTCCCACAACGGCCTCTGCACGGGAGACAAAGCCCTCTGTGCCTCGAATTGTCGGCTTCTCGCTTAAGACAAGGCAAATGGCTCCGACCAATCCCGCCAGAAACAGAACTGCGATACGCCTAGCCATGATCAGTTTCCTCCCTTTACCTTGAAGATACCGCCCAGTTCGTCAAAGTCTTGAAGCGCACCTAACTCTATCTTCTTGGCATCCTTCGGAATCTCCAGGTTAAGACCGCTCGACGCAACCTCAGCGCCGGTCTTCCACGACCTGACGTCGATTGTATATTGCGGCCACCCGGTCACCTCTTTGCTCGTGATGACGTAACGGCACGGGTGAGGATTGCTTCCCTGAGTCATCCAGATTTGCCAATCCACGTCCTTCGTCCTGAATGCCAAGTGATCGCATTCAACGCCGCGCGATCACGCCGCTTCCCAGGTCTTGCGCGCCCACAACCAGGGGCATGAGCTGGTCATAGGGATTCGACATCAGCAAATCCGCAGCCGGCACCGGCCTGTGATATTTGTTCCGCAATTCGTCGACTAGATGATCGATCGTTCCCGGGGCGTCTACTTGAGCATAGACGTTCGCATTCTTGCCGAGCAGGGTGAGCGTCTTCCCGTCGAACCCCAAGGCGACATCGGCGAAGCCGCCCGTTCGCGTTGCGCGAATCTTGTCGGGTCGATTGAGCGTCAGCGTGCCCGAGCTTGTCAAGCCCAGCTTTTGATTCCGCGTTGTGACGACGTCGAGGTTGGAATCATAGTCGAACGATATTGCATTCTGCGAAGCAAGGTAGTCAGACATGGCCTTGAACATGGCTTTCGCATCGTCGGCTTGAGCTGCCGAAACGCCAACGATTGCTGCCGTCCCGGCCGCAGCGAGAACGGTCACCAATTTCCTCGAATTTCCGAATTTCCCGGTTGAACAGTGCACGTTTTCCTCCTCCGTTTAGCGCTCTCGTACGCTCTTTCGTTGCCGCATCGTTGATCCAAGTCAAAATGTCGGTCGCCATCGATAAGTTTGCGCCGCAAACGTGGCCTTTTTACTGTCCTTTGACGTATCGAGCACAAGCGCGGATATTCTTGCCTTATTTCTCGAACGATTTAAGCGTAGGCAACGCAAGAAGAACAGCAGCCTGACTTTTAGATACCCTAATAACACGGACGATAAGGATAGTAACCGCAGGCGGGATACCCTGAATAGTATCCTCTGCCATAATAGTATCCTCTGCCATAGTAATACGCACCGGCTGCGCCCGCCGCCGCGGCACCATAATATGCTCGCCGACGCACTCTCCGGTGAACACCGGCAACGCTCAGAGGTGTCAGCGGTCGCCCTATTCTGGCGTCGGCCTGGTCGAGAGACAGAGTAATCGTCCTTTCCGGGGACCAGCGAAGCGACAACGGGATCGTTACGCACACGAGAGCCAGGCCAAGAGCCATCCCACATAGGATTGGTTTGTTCATTTCCTTTCTCCCTCTAAATGTCATTTTCGTTCGGTTTGACAAAACGCCCATAATTTTGATCAACCCTTCGTGCTGCTACTAATCCACTTGCATTCGCCAACGAACACGGCAGCGGCATCACTCGATGACATCGCCATCTCCCTTTCTCAGTCGACAAGCGTAAGCCCAACAACGATCGGTCCGAGCACCGTCAAAAAAACGTTGGCTATCGCGTACGGCACTGCTACGCCGAGAACCGGGGTTTTGCTCTCTGCAACTTCACAACATCCGCTGACCGCAGCGTCCACCGTCATCGCGCCAGCGAGCGCGCCACAAAGGATCACGGGGTTCATGTGCAGAACACGGTGGCCAAACAAAGTGCCAACAATTAGAGGGATTAGAGTGACAGCTGTTCCCGCTAACAGCAGCGTCAGGCCATGGGTCTGAATCGCAGTCCATGCCGCAGGCCCGTTGACTAGCCCAATGGCGGCTATAAACCCGCCGAGGCCGATATCCATGAGAGTCTGCTGCGCCGCCGGCGGTATCGCGCCTACGGACGGCCGCCGTGAGTGCAACCAACCGCAAATCAACCCCGCGACTATCGCGCCGCCGCCACCACCAAGTGTCAATGGAATTGGACCGAGGTTGTATTTCAACAATCCGACAAGTAGTCCCACCGCCAGTCCGGCAGCCACAAACGCGATGTCAATACGGTCGCGAGAGCTCAATACTTGCCCTAACTTTGCTGCTACCCTTTTCACGTCGCGGTTTATGCCGATAAGCGTCATAACATCGCCAATATAAATTACGGTATTAGGTGTCACCGGTACTTCTTGTCCGTGTCGCGTCAACTCGCGCAGAAATACACCGCGTGCCGCGTCGCCAACGCGGTCGACAATGTCAGCTAACGTCCTGCCGTGAAATTCGCGAGAAGTCACAGTTACATCGATCACATCGCCGGTAACGGCGTCCATAACGCTCTCGCCGTGAATTTCAGGGCCGATGATGTTTCCGGCAGGAACCATCGCCGCGGTCGGGCCGGCAACCAGAATCTCATCATCAGTCTGAAGCGGCGTATTGGGACGCAGCTCAACATCCTGACCGTTACGAAGTATGCGCTCAATCGACGCGCGGCGTCCGATCTCACCCTCTATTTCGGCGACGGTTCGCCCTGCAGCACCAGCAACTTGGTATGCACGCGCCTGAAGCTTTCGATAGACGAGATTATTGGCTTTGGGTGAAGCGCCACCTAAAAGATCGGTCTCAAGTTTCGCAGCTTCACTCTTGAGATTTATCCCCATCAACCGTGGCGCGACGAATGGCACAAAGAGCAGAACGAAGATGTACCCACAAATATAAGTAACCGCGTACCCAGCAGCTAGATTTGCCTGTTCTTGCGCCAGCCGATCTTCGGGTAATCCGAGCTGCGCCAAGGCACCCGACGCTGTGCCCAGCATTGACGACTGAGTAAGACTGCCAGCAGCAAGACCGGAGGCAGTGCCCGGACTAAAGTGCAATGTGTAGGCGAAAGCCAGGACAACGGCCAGTCCTGTCCCTCCGATGACAAGCGCTAGCACAACTTGCGCCAACGTCCGCAGGTTCAACGAGGCAAAGAACTCTGGGCCCGCTCGATAGCCAATAGTGAAAACAAAGAGGCCGAAGAAGATCGACTTAAGCAACGCGGGAATAACGAACCCGCCTAACTGGCCGATGATAACGGACGACCAAGAGGATGCAGGCCGTGGCGCCGACGGCAAATCCGCGAATTCGCACGCGGCCGAGCGCCGTGCCTATCGCGATTGCCAATAGGAGAAATACTTCAGGCGCGTCTGCGACTGCTACGCGAATGAGCGACATCGGATCTCCTCAATTTGGCCCTCCGCCGTATTTTTGACTCGCGCGAGTTGGGGCAGGCGCCAAATTCCCTGCCCACTCGTTCCTTTGCCTTACTTCACTTTTTTGGCGCCGCTTTTGACGCCTCGAATGCGTCCCGATAGCCGCGGGCAATCGTCCGGACGCCGCGGGCAATATCTTCGTAGGCCTCATCCGGCAAATTCGCCAGGGACACGCGAAGCGACCAATCCGGGGCCGCAAACCCGCCGCCGTTCAACAGCACGATGCCATGAGCCTCGGCAAGTCGGAAAGCGAGATCGAGCGGATGAATGTGTTTCTTCAAGTATTCAACAGCTTCATCGCCAATATTCTTGCGCGCCCAGAACTCGAAGTCGATCAGACCGTAATAGGCATCGTAGTTCGGGTTGGGGGCAAGCTGAAGACCCATGCCCTCTATCATCGCCCAGACACGCTTTTGGACAATCTCCACGCACGCCTTTTGATATTCTTTTTTTGTATCCATCATCTCGCAGAGCGAGAACAGGCTCATCATCACTTGCTGCGGCAGCGAAAGCCCGGCGGTGTGGTTGAGCGCAACGTCACGGCTGTCAGCAACGATACGGTCGATGAACTTGATCTTGCGCGGCTCCAGAGTCAGAGGGCCGTAACGCTTGTCCAGCGCCTTCACGTCGGCGTCGGGAAGCTTGGCAATCATCTTGTCGTAGATGTTGTCCTCATGGATCGCGATGACGCCAAGCCGCCACCCGGTGCAGCCAAAGTACTTCGAGTAGGAATAGACGCCGATGGTATTCTGCGGAAGTTCGCCAAGCAAAGAGCGGAAATCGTCGACGAAGGTCCCGTACACATCGTCCGTCAGCACCATCAGGTCGGGACGCTTGGTCTTCACCAGGTTCGTGATCTTGGCGACGGTTTCCTTGCTCATCGCCATGCCGGTGGGATTGCCCGGATTGACGACGAAAAATGCCTTGATCTTCGGATCCTCGAGCTTTTTGATTTCCGCATCGGTGTATTGAAAACGGTTCTCCTGCGGCGCTTTGATCTCCACCATCTTGAGATCGTAATCTTCGAGATGCGTCATCTCGAGATAGGGCGTGAAGATGGGCGTGCCGAGTGCGATCGTGTCGCCGGGATGCAAAAGCCGATTGGCCTTCAGCGATTTGAAGATGTAGCACATTGCCGCGGTGCCGCCTTCGACCGCGTAAAGGTCGAACTTGCCGGCAGGACGCGGCTTTCCGCACATCGCCCACATCAGATATTCGTGCACAATTCGCTCGTTGTGGACCAGCATGCGATCCGGCACCGGATAGTTGTCGCCGATGATTGAATCGACCAGCTCGTGGACGAACGCGTCGCGGTCAAACCCGAACGTCTTGACCGCGAATGGCAACATCGACGATAGGAAGGCGGCCCCGGGCATGTCCGCATGTTTTTCGAGCCAAACCTCTAGACGGTGCGCAATGCCGCTTGCCTGCGGCATTCCGCCGATTCCGGCGGCATGCTCCATCACCCGTCTGCTCTCGGTGATGGCGAATTGACCGAGCAGGAAGAAACCTTCGCGCGGCGTGGTCGCAATCCAGTTGGGATTGCCGCGGCCGGCATTCAAAAACGCGGATTGGGTGGTCTCGCGACGTCTTTTTGGCCAGGCTGATCAGCTCGTCCTTGATCTCGAACGGGCTCAGAGCTTCGAATTTCCGCAGCGTGAGAATGTCGGCCATGACTTGCTCCCTTAGGAATTGTGTTTTGGCAAAGAAAGGCGCTCTCTTGCCTGTTGCGTTCAGGTCATCAACATGACAAGGACCATTCCCCAGATCGTCAGCAGTGTATTTCCGACCGCGTAGGTAACGGTGTAGCCGAGCCCGGGAATCTGGCTCTTGGCACGGTCATTGATCATGCCGAGTGAGGCTGTTGTGGTGCGCGCGCCGGAGCAGCAGCCCAGCAGAATGGCTGGATGAAACCGAAACACGTACTTTCCGACATACATCGCAAGCACCAGCGGCACGGTCGTGACGGCGACGCCCCATAAGAATAGGCTGAAGCCACGCTCCTGCAGCCCGGCGACAAAGCCCGGACCGGACGAGATGCCGACCACGGCGATGAAGATGTTCAGACCGACCGAATTCATGAACCAGACGGTCGGTGACGGAATTCGTCCGAACGTTGGGCGCACAGAGCGCAGCCAGCCGAAGAATAGCCCGGAGATCAAAGCGCCGCCCGAGGTCGACAGCGTAAGCGGCACGCTACCGACCTTGTAGACCACCGCACCGAGCAGGGCGCCGATCGCGATCGCCGCACCAATAAACGCCACATCGGCCACGTCGGTTACGCGGTCGGGATAGCCCAACACCTTGGTTGCCGCCGCGACGTCCGCGGTGCGTCCAACAAGGTTGGCGATATCACCGCGTTGCAGCTCTGTGTCGGCCAAAATCGGAATGTCCGTTGCGGTCGCCCCTCGCGTGATCTTGCGCAGGAATATGCCGCGCGCCCAGGGCGACTTCGCCAACTCGTTCAGTGTTTTTCCGTCGGCCTCTTTGCTGGTCACGTAAACATCGACGCCTTCGATCGGTACGGCCAATAACTCACGATCGTCGACTTCTTCAGCTCCAGCGCCGACCAGACTTAACAACACCTCGCGCCGGCCAGCCACCGCAACGATGTCTCCCGCCTCGATGACGGTCTCCGCCGTCGCGTCGATGATTTTGTTGCCGCGCCGGATTCGCTGGATGAAGACCCGCTGCTCGGGAACCAGCGCCTCGGCCTGTTGCGCCGTCTTGCCTACGACCGGCCCCCCTTGCTTGACGCGGAAGGCGCGCATATCCAAATTGGTACCAGGCTGTGCCGGGACCGCCCGCTTCCTTCTTGCCGCCGTGCTCCTCTTCGTAGCGCTTGCATTCGGCCTCGAGATCGATGCCGAGGAGCGCCGGGCCAAAGAGTGCCAAAACAATCGCGGATCCGACCGTGCCGAAAATGTAGGTGACGGCATAGGCGACCGGCATGCCATCCAAAAGCTTTTTGGATTCCTCGGGCGAAAGGCCGAGCCGGTTGATGGCATCGGTTGCGAGTCCCATCGACGCGGAGATCGTCTGCGAACCCGCATACAGCCCGGCGGCGGAGCCGACGTCGTAACCGGCGAACTTGGCGCCCAGATAGGCGGCGGCCAGACAGAACACACAGACAACCGCGGCGAACAATGCTTGCGGAATTCCGTCCTGCGCAATGCCGCGCACGAATTGCGGCCCCACGCCATAACCGATCGCGAACAGGAACATCAGGAAGAAGGTCGGCTTGAGTGGTCCGGACACCGTAATGCCGGCCTGCCCGATGATCACCGCGGCGATCAGCGTCGCGGTCACGGCACCAAGACCGAGGCCTTTGTAGGTGAACGAGCCGAAGTAATAACCGAGGGCCAACGACAGGAAGATGGCGATTTCCGGATAGCTTCGAAGCGTCTGGACAAACCAACCCATCATGATGTCACCCGTTCGTGCGATAAAACACTGTGAGTCTGCCGACAGCCATTTTCGCCGCGAAGGCGTTCACGCGGCACGTTTCGCCGCCGGATTGGCGCGCTTCGCCAGGGCTTCGGCGCGCACCAGCTTCAGTCCCTCGGTGGCGTCGTAACCATGGATCTCCTTCACATCGAGCTTACGCATGAAGTCGATCGTTTCCTGCGTGATGACCTGGCCAGGCACCATGATCGGGAAGCCCGGCGGATACGGAATGACGAAGTTGGCAGACACCAGATCGGGCCCATCCTTCAGCCGCCGGTCGATTTCCGGGTCGGCAAGCCGGATGTATTCGCAGCCTGCGGCATCGTAGGCGGTATAGAACCCGCCGCGGATATCGCCCTCGTTGGTGCGCTTGCCCGCATCTCTCCGGAACGCATCGTGGAAATGCGAAAAGTTCGGCAAGTCCGGCACGTCCGTCATCAAACTCTTCACGCGCGCATCGAAGGCCTGCCGCACATGGGGACCGCCCTGGGTCAAGCGCTGGTCGATCTCGGTGCTGATCTCCACCAGCACCCGGATCAAATGCGCAACGTCGCTCCGCGTATTGTTGATGTTGGACTGCAGCAGGACGGAGTTGCGCGACGTCTTGTTGAGCTGGATGTTGTAGCGGTTTGCCAGAATTCCCTTGAATTGCGTGCCGTCGAAGCCGGCCGTGCCGCAAACGAGCGTCATGCGCGTGGGATCGAGGCAGAACTCGTCTTCCTTCATGCTGCGCAACGCCCCTGCCCAGTTCGACTTAGGATCCAGGTAATCGATGAACCCGCTCTCCCGGTATGGCGCCGGCACCATCT
This sequence comes from uncultured Alphaproteobacteria bacterium, assembly GCA_963759705.1. GTDB lineage: Bacteria > Pseudomonadota > Alphaproteobacteria > Rhizobiales > Xanthobacteraceae > BOG-931. The sequence continues at coordinate 388,377 of CAVXAK010000011.1, read as the reverse complement.
TGTCGGCGCCAAGGATGTGGAAATACTTGGAGATCAAAGGGTGCGCACCAACCGCCTTTCGAATTGCCAGGGCGACTTCAATAGCGTTGTGGACCAGCCCGTATCCTTCCAATTCCATCTGTCGGCGCGCGACATCCAGGCTGGCAATCAATTGCTGGTTGGGACTGGTGGAGGCGTGCGTAAATACCGCCTCGTGGAACTGTGCCTCCACACTGTGGAACTCGACATCCTTCACCAGCAGCATTGAGCCCTGCCGCAAGGCGGACATCGACTTGTGTGTGGAATTGGTCTGGTAGACCCGCAGCTTGACCTTACGCGGGTCGGGAATAAGACGCGCATCCAGAAAAGCCTCGTCGGACGGATTGGAGCCGAGTTCGGCCTGCTGCTTTTCGTATTCGTCGACCGATTTTGGATCGTGCAGCCAGGCTTCGATGTCGTTCGCCGCCCCCATCGCGGTGCGCGGCCGAAGGAACGGGGAGAAACGGGCAAATCCGAACCAAGCCTCGTCCCACAGGAAGATCAGGTCCGGCTTGATCGCCAGACATTCTTCCATGACGCGACGCGTGTTGTAGATGTGGCCGTCGAACGTGCAGTTCGTCAGGTCCACCATCTTGACCCGGTCGAGCCGGCCGTCCGCTTTCAGATTCAACAGTGCTTGCTTGATGGTGCGAAGCGGCACGGCGCCATACATCGAATATTCCGTCATCGGGAATGCCTCGACGTAAAGCGGCTGGGCGCCGGCCAGCACCATCCCGTAATGGTGGGACTTGTGGCAGTTGCGATCAACGATCGCGATGTCGCCCGGCGCCAACAGCGCCTGCACGGCCATCTTGTTCGATGTGGACGTGCCGTTTGTTACAAAGAAGACGTGATCAGCGCCGAAAGCGCGCGCCGCCATGTCCTGCGCTTTTTTGATGTTGCCGGTCGGCTCCAGAAGGCTGTCGAGGCCGCCTGTGGTCGCGCTGCTCTCGGCGAGGAACAACGTGGGGCCGTAGAATTCGCCCATGTCGCGAATCCAGTCGGACCTAAAAACCGATGCGCCGCGCGCGATTGGCAACGCATGGAAGGTGCTGATCGGCCGTTGTGCGTACTTCTTCAAATTGTTGAAGAACGGCGTGTCGTATCGATCTTGCACGCCTTCAATGATTGCAAGGTGCAGTTCCAACAGCTCTTCGACCGCATAGAACACGCGGCGCACCGCGTTCGCCTTCGGATCTCCGGCGATATCCTCCACCCGTCCGTTGACGACAAGATAGAGATCGAGTTCCGGCCGCACGCGCTTGAGCACATGGGCTAGGCGCAATGCTGAACTCATCCCCGCTCTCATGCTGATCCATAGCCTCGGTCAGCGTGCGCAGAATTGGAACGTCATGCCGCGAGCGAAACGTGAAGCCTTCATGGATAACAACAGCGGCGACGTCGCAGTTCAGCACGGTCGCGCAAAAGGCGTCCTCGAAGCTGCCGACAAAGACCGGCTCATAAATGAAGGCGTCCAACGGCCGGCGCAGCCGGCGCCACTCCGCACAAAGAGCGGGCCAGCGTGTGGCCGGCGCCCCCGTGACAATCAACACCTCGAAATAGGGCCGGTGGGCGTCCGCGCGTCCAAGAGCCGGCGGCAGCACATCTGCCGTCACCCGGTCGCCCTCATCATCCGCCTCCCACTCACCAAGGTTGAGCCTGAATGACCGGGTTAGTATGGCGCGGGCGATACGGCGAGCGAGAGATGCCGTGGCTCGCGCGTCGTCTTCTGCGGCGTGGTTGCGTAGCGCGGTCAGCAGTTGGAACCCGGGATAGGCGTGGAATTCCTCGGTCGGCGTCATCTGCGCAAGCGCAGCCTCGAACTCAGTCCGGGTACCCGAACCACCCGACCAGGCTTCGGCAAGTTCTACGAGGCTCAGCCACTGATCGCCCCGTGCGCCTGGGCCCGAAAAGAATTGATCGATACCGGCTTGGATGGCCAACGGCCGTCTTGGACATTTGACGTCTCCTCCGCCTGCCTTCTCTGATCTCTTTCTTTAAACAAGCACGAACTTCGCCAAGCCTATTTGACACAGATCAACGAATTTGAATGTTCCCTGATTATGTTGGTATTCAGCGCAAGCTAGCGGATCGAACCTGACATTTAAGTCCCGGAAGGGATTCCCGGCAGACTCGATACGTGCAAGTCTGCCGCATGCGAACGGGAATTTCCATCACTCTCAAACCCGCTGATCGCCGCCGCCTGGCGGCACTGGCGCGGGATCGCAACGCACCGCATAAGCATGTCTGGCGGGCCGAGATCGTCCTGTTGAGCGCGGACGGCGTCGGCACCAATGAGATTATGCGCCAGACCGGCAAGTCGAAAACCTGTGTGTGGCGCTGGCAAGAGCGCTTTGTGCAGGCTGGTTACGACGGTCTGCTGCGCGATAAGACGCGACCTTCGCGCATTCCGCCACTTGGGTCGGATATTGCTGAGCGTGTCGTCGTGCTCACCCACACCGATCCGCCCGCCGAGGCGACCCATTGGACCGCCACCATGATGGCGAAAGCTGTCGGCATCAGCGCAAGTTCCGTGCGACGCATCTGGCGCCAGCATGGTCTCCAGCCGCACCGGGTCCAGCAGTTCAAGCTCTCCACCGACCCGAAGTTTATCGACAAGCTGCGCGATGTTGTCGGGCTCTATGTCGATCCGCCCGCCCATGCCATCGTGCTCTCGGTCGATGAGAAATCGCAAATCCAGGCCCTCGACCGCACCCAGCCCGGCCTGCCGATGAAGAAAGGCCGCGCCGGCACGATGACCCACGACTACAAGCGCCATGGAACAACGACGCTGTTCGCTGCTCTCGACGTGCTCGAAGGCAAAGTCATTGGCCGATGTATGCAGCGCCATCGCCACCAGGAGTTCATTCGCTTCCTCAATGCCATTGAGGCGCAAGTGCCGGTCAGAAAGTCTGTGCACGTGATCCTCGACAACTACGCCGTCCACAAACATCCAAAGGTGCGTCAATGGCTCGACCGGCACCCTCGCTTCGCCTTCCACTTCACGCCGACTTCGTGCTCGTGGCTCAACGCCGTCGAGGGGTTCTTCGCCAAGCTTGCCAAACAGCGGCTGAAGCGCGGTGTCTTCCGATGCGTTGTCGATCTCCAAGCCACCATCAACCGCTTCGTCGCCCAGACCAACAATGATCCCAAACCTTTCACCTGGACCGCAGACCCCGAAAAGATCATCGCCGCTGTCAGGCGTGGGCACCAAGTGTTAGATTCCATCCACTAGCACTACTTTGGCATATTTTTAGCGGCACGGGATTCCCAAATCAGTTTTTCAATGATTCATGGGTGGTCGGCTTTTGGAGGGCCGACCATGGTAGGCACAACGTCGAATTGGGAAGACGAGCTTCGAGGCTGGCTCAAGCCGTTCTTGGATCGCCTGGGTCATAAGGCGCGGCGGCGAATGTGTCCGCTTTATGTGGCAGGGCTGATCGGGCCCGGTGATCGCAAGAGCGTTCAGCCAATGGCGGAGCGGCTTGCGCCCGGCGATTATGATCAGCTGCATCATTTTGTTGCGGCTGGCGTCTGGAACGCGGCGCCATTGGAGACGGAGTTGCTCATTCAAGCGGATCGGCTCGTTGGTGGCAGCGATGCGGTGTTGGTGATCGACGATACGGCGGTGCCGAAGAAGGGCACGCACTCGGTCGGCGTCGCTGCGCAATATGCTTCAGCGCTAGGCAAGACTGCCAACTGTCAGACTCTGGTGTCACTGACGCTCGCCCGCGGCGAAGTGCCGGTGATGGTGGCCTTGCGGCTTTTTCTTCCAGACAGTTGGATCAACGATCGGCAGCGGCTGCAGCGAGCTGGTGTTCCGGCCGAATATCGAACAACACGGACCAAGCCAGAGATCGCACTGGCGGAGATTGATCGCTTGATATCGATCGGCGTGCACTTCCGCTGTGTGCTGGCGGATGCCGGTTACGGTCTCAGTGCGCCCTTCCGTCAAGGGCTGACGGCTCGCAAGCTTGCCTGGGCTGTTGGCATCCCTCGTCACCTCAAGGTGTACCCCGTTGGGGTGAAGCTCATTTGGCCAGCTACCAAAGTTCGAGGCCGGCCCCGTAAGCGGTACGTGCCAGATAGTCTATCGACAGCAGCTGAAGACATGCTGGCCGGTGCCAAGTGGAGAACTGTGAGTTGGCGCAACGGGACGAAAGGCCGGCTGAAAGCCCGGTTTGCCGCTGTCCGTGTCCGCATCGCCGACGGACCTCCGCAGCGGATATGGGACAAGGGTCAGCAGCATCTTCCAGGGGACGAGGCTTGGCTGATCGGCGAGCACCGCGCGTCGGGAGAGAAGAAATACTATCTCGCCAACTTGGCCGCCGGAATGGACCTGCGCAGCTTAGCCGCGACGATCAAGGCACGATGGATTTGCGAGCAGGCCCATCAACAGTTGAAGGAGGAACTCGGTCTCGACCATTTCGAAGGAAGGTCTTGGCACGGCCTTCATCGTCACGCGCTGATGGCGATGATTGCTTACGCGTTCCTTCAACATCGCCGGCTCACAAAAGTGAGGCGGGGAAAAAGAATCAACGGCCCACCTCCTCAACCGACGTTGCCGGCGGTCCGCCACGCCATCGTCGACCTCATCATGCGATCAAGTCCTCAGCGATGTCCGTACTGCCGATCCTGGATCAGCGCGGAAAAGCAGCGTGAGTAAATCTGCCAAAGTAGTGCTAGTTCCCAAACAAATCAAACACGGTATTCCATTTAGGATCGCAACTGCGGTTGCAAACAATCTCCGTCATTTGCTCGTCCATCATTGCTAAATAGCGGCGATTGGAAGAGCTATTGTGTTGTTACCGGAGGACGGAACAGCACAGTGTAATCAACGATTGCCCGGAATTCCGGTTGAGGGTTGCGAATATTGCCGTCCTGCCAGAGATCTGAATACTGCACCTTGAGGCGGAAGCCTTTCAGCGGGCCTTCCGCAGGACGATATTGCATCCAGACATCCAACTCGTTCCGATCGTTTATGCCAATGCCTGTAGCGGGATTGATGGCGCCCCAGCCCTGCGTATCCCAAGCGCCAACACTAACTCCGGAAAGGCCGTACTTTCCGAAAGCGTAACCCAAATCGTAGGACACGCTGCCACCGACCGCCTTTTCACTGGCGTTGTCGAACGACGCCTGTTGCATGTCCGTATAGTTCGGTTTGGTGCCAAACGGCGAGTAAATCTTGGATTCGTCCCCCGTGGCAGAGCCTGCAACAAACAACGTCCACCCGGCGTATACCATCTGCGCCTTCGCGGAGGCCTGGTAGGTTTGAAATGAGTTCCCGGTGAGCAGATCATCGCCAACACTTCGCTGATCGATCACGTTGGCGCCGAGAATCCAATTTGGGATTTGCTTCGGCTGCTTGAAGTCGTACTCGGCTTGCGCAAACGCGGTGTTGACGAAGTTTTGGATGTTATAATCCATGAAGACGGTCGAAAAACCCGAAAATGGCCGATATCTGACCATGGCGAATGGTGCACCCTGGCCCTCGGCTGGGATGCCCGTTCCCACCAATGCGTTCGACATCGAAACAAAGGCGTTTGAGTCACGCTGCTTTATCTCTTGTAGATAACCGACCGCGTAGTCGTAGCTGCGGTCCTTGTCGGGAAGCGTGACCAGCGTGAGGCCTTCAAACGTGTTTGGCACCATGCGGTTGTCTTGCGGGTTGATCAGAGGCGTATCGACGAGCTGCCGGCCGTAGCGAAACTCCTGATCATAAATTTGGGCCCGCACGTAGGCCTGTCCGAGGGAATTCAGCGCGTTTTGGTCCGGGGTTAAAAGCTTGCTGCCGCCCTCATCGCCGGGAGCGTAAAAGGGTTGGGAGGTATAGAGGGCCGCGTGAACGCCGAAAATGTTGCCGATCAGACCCGACCGCCACGCGATCCAGCCACCGCCCGTCCAGGCCTGCGATGTCGATCCATTGGAATTGTCGCGCGTCAGGTAATATGAACGGGCGACGATTTGCAAAAGAGAGTCGCGAAAAAACGCCGGCGTATCGCTGGGGAGTTGCCAATAGAACTCGCGCATAAGAGGCTGCGAAGGAAATTTTTGTAAACTCCAGGATAGGCGCTCCTGGTCCGCAATTTCACTTTGCTCGGGTGGCAGAAGCAGCGAGTAGGCATCGCCCTGAGGTGGGATGCTCGGAGTTCCCGCTTGATTTGCTTGTCCCGCGTTCGACGTTTGCGCGTGGGATTGCGTAGCAGCGCCAAGCCAAAGCGCGATGAACCCGGCGACGATGAGTGTTCGGCCGAGCGCGCTCCGCCGATCAATGCGCTGCAAATCAAACGACCGCATAGCCGCCCCCGGATGCTGGCTGCGTCAGTGATTGACCTAAGGCCCTGTCAACTTCCTATTTTCAATTTGCGTATTTCTCGCTTCACCTCTGTAGAATTCGACACCGGCTATAATTGCGTGTCAAGGCGATTTGGCCGCCTTCTCGGCGCAGCGCCGGAATTTTGCGCTCTGTGACACATTTGCTTAGTCAACATTCGCGCCATTACGAGGCTGTCGCTGCCGCCGCGCCATAGTAGCCGCAGTATCGGCATCGATATGTGCGTCGATATACTTCCGATGAAGCCCGCAATGCTTCCCGGCGTGAGCGTCCGTCCTATTCTGGCGTCCGCAGCGTTGAGGAACAAAAATAACGTCTTCGCCGGCGTCTGAACCGCCACACTAGTCTTGAAAATCATTTCGCGAGATCGATCGCTTTTGAAGGCTTTTGATCTAGATCAATCGCAACTCGTGAAAACTCCATACGGTTCGCTGCTTCGCCTGCGTTCTAACGCTTGCAGTATTTAAAGCGGTCCGGAGAATAAAGTGAAACGCAAGCTGGCCATTGCATTTCTTTTTGTAGCCGCATCTTTGCAATCGGCGCTCGCAGATTTGGTCGATGACTGTCGTGGCGAACGCTGGCCAGACTCTAGGTTGACCGCATGTACCGAAATCATCGCGAACGCAGGCTTCGGACCGGACGTCAAAGGCCTCGCCTATCGTTTTCGCGGCGATGCTCGGAATGAAGCGGGCGCCTTTGCGCAGGCTATTGCCGACTTCAGCGAAGCCATCCGCCTCAACATCGACGATGCAGCGGCGTTTGCGGGCCGGGGTTGGGCAAGATTTTCCACCAGAGATTTCGTCGGCTCCATTCGCGACTATGACGAAGCCATCCGACGTTCCCCGGATTCCGCCAACTTCTACATTGAGCGCGGTCACGTTTATCTCGTGACCGGAAACGCGGATGCCTCAGTGCGTGATTTGACCGAGGCCATTAAACTCAGTCCGAGAAGTGCGAGTGCCTACAACAATCGCGGACTCGCATTCCGTAAAAAAGGTGACCTCGATGGGGCTCTCCGCGACTATGATGAGGCAATCACAATCAATCCTGTCTATGCATTGGCTTACGCCAATCGCGGCTATCTCCAGGAGGCTCGAGGGCAGAAAAATGGAGCCATTGCCGACCTGAGGCAGGCGCTATTGCTTGACCCCTCCCTTGTTGCCGCCCGAGACGCCTTGAGGCGGTTAGGTGCCGGCCAATCAATCGCGATTGAAAGCGAGCGACGCATCCAAGAGGGCATGGGTTTGGCCGAGAGAAACTGCAGCAGTTGTCATGCCGTCGGTTTGCAAGGAAAAAGTCCTAATCCGCGGGCACCGGAGTTTCGCAGCCTGAGGCGGCTGCACACGCTGATCGCTCTCAGGCAGCCTATTACACGCGGGATCGCCGCGCCGCACGACCAGATGCCGCAATTTTCGATAACAGACACGCAGATCGACGCAATCGTCGCCTATATCAATAGCCTCGCAACGAAGAGGTAAGAGGCGTACTCAAGGCGACATGAATATGACGGGCCTGCCCGAGAGCGCACGACTGTAACTCTTGAACCGAACAAAGTTGTCTCAGTCAGCGACCACGGATGAAGGGCAACCGACGCCGCAGCTCGGGAAGAGCCAAGCGCGCACCATTGGCATCGCCTCTATTATTTGGGCGGCCTCGATTTTCCTCAGTCGCATTATGGGCCTGCTGCGCGAGCAGATTATTGGCCGAACGCTCGGCGCTAGTCGAGAGGCCGACCTCTATTTCGCGAGCTTCACGCTTCCGGATTTCCTCAACTACCTGCTGGCGGCGGGAGCGCTATCGATTGTGTTCATACCAATCTTCGTCGAGTACCTTGAACGAAACGACCGCGACGGCGGTTGGAAAGCGCTAAGTGTTATCGCAAATTTCATTCTGGTGGTGGGAGGTATCGGCATCGCACTGCTGATGGTTTTTGCGCGGCCGCTGACGGGTCTCGTGGCGCCGGGATTCACGGGACCTGGTGAAGTGGACACTCTAGTGCGACTGATACGCATCATCCTGCCGGCGCAGTCATTCCTCGTGATCGGAGGGCTATTGTCAGCGGCGCTGCAGGCCCAGAATCGACACTTTCTCCCGGCGATGGCTCCTCTGGTTTACTCGGCAGGTATCATCGTCGGTGGACTGGTTGGGGCGCACTATCCCGGAATGGGCGCCGATGGATTTGCATGGGGCGTGCTGGCTGGCTCCGCGATGGGCCCCTTTGCGCTGCCGCTCTACGGCTGCATCAAGTCGAACATGCGTTGGTATCCGATCCTATCGTTTCGTAACCCGGATTTGCGACGTTATCTCTGGCTTTCCTTTCCGATCATGATCGGCTTTTCAATCGTCGTAGTCGACGAGTGGATCGTCAAGAACCAGGCGTCGTACCTGGCGGCAGGCGCGCTGTCGTACCTGCAATACGGTCGGACACTGATGAAGGTGCCGATAGGTGTGTTCGGCATGGCGGCCGGTGTCGCAGCCTATCCAACCTTGAGCCGATTGGTTGCAACAAACCGAATAGCAGAGGCGTATGGCCTAGTCTCCAGCGCTGTGCGGATGATGCTGTTCGTAACGTTTGCAGCCCAAGTGTGCATGACTTTGGCAGGGTTCGAGGCGGTATATCTGGTCTGGGGTTTGTTCTCTAACAGATTCAGCATTGCGGACGCTCAAGCTACGGGAACCGTACTTGCGTTTCTGTGCCTGGGTCTGGGCGGTTGGGCGTCTCAAACAGTCATCAGTCGCGGTTTCTACGCGTTCGGCAGCACTTGGCTGCCAACTATCGTCGGAACACTGATCGCATTCCTGGCGGTACCTCTCTACGTCGTGCTGCGTCAGTACTGGGGCGCGATAGGTCTAGCGATTGCCAGTTCGATCGCCATCTTGATTTATGTGTTGCTGCTCGGCTGGCTGCAGTACCGTCGCTTCGCGTCGGAGGCAGCGGCACGGGGAACCAATCTCAAAGCTGTGCCTGGTATGCTTGGGGCGGCGGTTTGCTTGGCCGCGGCAACGGGTGTCGCAATCGGTGCCGGCCTATATCTGCGTTGCCTGCTGCTTCAATTCTTGCCGGGTATGCAGATCCTAGCAATTTTAATGCGCGCGACAGCGCTGTGCGCATTTGGAATCGCCATTTATTTGGCTGTTGCCCGACTTCTTGGAGTAACCGAGTTAGCGAGGTTGCAACGTTTGCTGTCGCGGAGGCTGATGAGGTCCCGGTAAATGGCATTTCGCATCGCGTCAGTAGTTTCCATCACGATAATTGCGTTGAATGCCTCCGTTTGGTCGCAGGACCTCGATTTTGGCAAGACGGAGTTTTTGTCAAAGTGCGCAGAGTGCCACGGCGCCGATGGCAAAGGAGCGGGTCCTCGCAGCGCTGAGATGAAGAAAAAACCCCCCGATGTGACAATTCTCGCCAAAAGCAACAATGGCGTTTTCGCAGCCGATGCCGTTTACAAGATGATTGATGGGCGAAAGGCGCGGACATCTCATGGCAGTAGTAAGATGCCGATTTGGGGTTGTCGTCACCTGAGCCCACCACCTACTCCGCGACCAAACGTCATTCATAGTTGGTTCTTTTCAAGACATCATGTGGGACCAAAGAAAGTCAAAAAGCCAGCGGCTGACCCATTAGAATCGTTTGAAGACCTTTCCTGCGATCCAGAACCCGTCATTCAAAGGCGCATACGGGCAATCGTCGAATACCTTCGCCAAATTCAGGAGAAGTAATACGGCAACTCTCTCGCCGATCGTTACGGAGACAGCATCAAGGCATTCTTATCTTTGGCGCCCGGTGAGCTTTAACCCCTTGTCTCATCCGCCGATGGGGAAAGTCCTGGCTTCACTTGCGCTGAGGCCCATCTTTGGGTCGCCGGAGGCTGGAGTTTTCCGGCCCGCTCACGAAGGCACTTGGGGGTATCAGCACCGCTCAAGAACATTACGCCAGTGCGCGGTGGCGAGCTTTCTCCAGCCGCCGTTCATTGCCGACATAAGCCTGTGCGGCATCGGTGCGGAAAAGTTCGTGCGTCTGAGTCTCATCGTCGGCTACTGGCGTCATGGCAAGATCGGTGTACTCAAACCGTCCCGGGTTGCGCTTGATGGCGAGATATATGCGCCGGAGCCGCATATAGAGCCACGCCCATCGCACCAGTTTGCCGACAACCTCAAAAGCGTACTGCGGATAGAAACGCCACATCGGCTCGATCGGACGACCCGACCGCCGGTCGCGGCGAAATTTCAGCCGGAGAAAGCCACCCTCAAGCGGATGGATCTTTTCCAAATCGATGCTGCCCTTGAACCATGTGATCAGAAAAAGGGCATTGCTTGCATTCGCCCCCACTGACGTTACGCGCCGCAGAATCGTCTCGATGTGGTCGATTGTGTAGTAGCGCTGCCAGGCGAGCTTGTAAGCGCGGTCCCACTCAGTGCGCGACATGCGCGGATGGGTCGTACAGACGTGATTGAGGTCGTACTTGTTCATGTCGGGATCGAGCGGCGCTCCGGCACGAACAAGCTTGAGATGGTCCTCCGAGCCCGGCAGCGGCGTCAGATAGAAGAATTCGAGCAGATCGACGGGCAACTCGCGCTTGATGACGTCAATGTCATGCAGGATGGAATCAAGCGTGTCATTTGGAAAGCCGAGGATATAGCCCGCATAGGTGATGACGCGGGCAGATTTCCAGGCGAGCAGCATCGTGCGGTATTCGGTAATCTTGTTTTGCCGCTTCTTGGCGCCGAGCAGATTGGCCGGATTGATGTTCTCGAGGCCGATGAACACGCGGCGCACGCCCGCGAGCGCGCATTTTGTCACGAAGTTCGGCAGCTTGTGACAGAGCGTGTCGACCTGAATGATAAACCCGATGTTGAGCCTCTCAACTTGACGCAAGTGGATGAGGCGATCGAGGATAGGCTCCCAGTCTTTGTTGCGGGCGAAATTGTCGTCGGTAATGAAAAAGCTGCGCAAGCCCTGCGCGTAATTGACACGAACAATCTTCTCAATGTCATCCGGCGAGCGGTGGCGCGATTTTCTCCCTTGCACATTGATAATGGTGCAAAACGAGCACTGGTAGGGGCAGCCGCGGCCGGCATCGAAGGTAGTCACGCTGCCCGCTGTGCGCTGCGCGCGCTCGGCCGCCATCAGCGGAATTGGCGTGCCTTCCAGATTGGGGAGGTCGCTCATGAAATTATACAGCGGCTTGAGCGCCTTGGCCGCCGCATCTTGGAGCACCTCGTCAAGGCGACCCTCGGCCTCGCCGGCGAATAGCGAAACGCCCATGTGCCTTGGCGCGGTCGAGATCGGGATCGAGGCCATTGAGCATGCTGATGGTGCCGGAAACGTGGAAGCCGCCGATGACGACCGTGATGCCACGGGCGCGCAACGGCGCGGCAATATCCAGCGCCCGCGGAAACTGGTTGGACTGGACCCCGACCAGCATCACCATTCCGGCGCCCGCGCGCTCGATCATGCGTGCGAGCCGGATCGGCCTGATGCGCGTATTGGTCTCATCGAACGCGTGGATTTCGAATTCAACATCATCGCCGAGAACAGCGCGTTCCGCGCAATCCTTTGCAAGTCCGTAGAGCGAGGCGAGCGAGTTCGAGGGAATTGGCGAGCGTAGCCATTGAATGACGTAACCGTCTTCGTCGTAATGCGACGGCTTGATGAGCACGAGGCAGAAGCGCCGCCGAGGACGCGCGTGCAACACGCCAGACAAATTCATATGAGAGCCCCTGGAGAGCAGGTTACATGATCATTGCCTCCGGCAATACCCTTTTTGTCCGGACACTACACATTCACCCATTGATCTTGGCGAGTGGTGAAATGTCGCCTCCTGGCCGATCCCGGCGCGGCGGTCATGGCGGGATCGCGAAGGACAGCCACTTGCGTCACACCCGGCTCGATCTGCTTGAGCAACCCCAACCAATTCGCTCAGATCTGGTATTTAATGTACGCGCCGGCGCGCTTCCTCAATAGCCGGCACCCCAACGATACTGCCACGCGACACCGACGGCACTGAACTCGCTACCGGTGCGAGTTGAGATGCCGGTGCTGACATTAACCTTGATAGAGTTGTAGCGGTCCACCGGTAGAGCGAGGGTCAAGCCCGCGCGCGTGTTTGTTTGCTCGTTATCATTCCTCACACCATTCACGATGGTGCGGCCGCCCGTAAAGTAGATGCCGTCCAATGATAGCCATGCGCCGGATTCAAAATTGTAAATGATGTCCCCTCGCACCAAGTAAAGCGGCGCCTGCGCGAATGTGCTGCCGTTGAAAAAATCAGTGTTGTCGGTGAAAAATGCAACGCTGGGGACAACCTCCACTGTCCATGGACCCCAAGCCTTGGAAATACCCAGCTCGGGTCTGAACGACCAGCGATTGCTGCCGAGGTTGAGTAATTTGCTGTCATCATATTGTCCCAGCGGGGCCGACAGCTGCACGCTCGCCCCGATAATCAGATCCTGCTGGTAGTTCGCAAAGTCCTTTGCTGAAAGCGCGGGAGCCCCGAACAGGTTTATCGAAAAGCGAAATCGTGGATCGCCAAATCCCGACATCTCGCGCTCTCTAGGCTGGCCGTCCTGGAGAGCGTGCGCGGAGAAAGACGAATAGGGCAGTATCGCATCAAACTTGGCGGATTTACCCAATACATCGAGGGACCGGACGTAGGCTAAGGCCTCAGTGTGAGTGTGAAATTGTGCGTCAGCAATCGGCAAAGTCGGATCAAAGGCAATTTTGCCTTGAGAGTACAAGTAGCCCGCAATCAGGAAATTAAGTCCGACCGGCGTGTTTGTGTACGATCTTGGTTCGGCATCCTGAGCTTTCGCGATTGCAACCATAAACACGGTCGCGATCATCCCGAATGCGACGCGAAGTGAGAGCCGGTTTAGGGCGGTCGCTCCGCACGCCCGATGAGGCGCGATTGGACCGCCGTATCGACAAAGGGAAGTCGCCTGGCGAGCAAAGCTCATGGCGTGTCAAAACATCTGGCCATCCAACGATGCGAGGGCCTCGCCGGATTCTGCATCGAAATCCGGAACCCGCGCCACATATTATAAGCGTATAAGCCTCACTGCAATTTTTATTGATACCGATCAATGCCGGATTAGCCAACAAGGAAACGACGTCGCGCTTGCGGTTGAGCAGACACCCCATGCTCTCCGACCTTTTTGAGTCCCACACCGACCGCCAACGTACGAGTCGAGGACCATGCACTCAGATCAAACTGCGATATCGCGCGATATCCCCTGTACGGTAGCTTTCACCTGAAGGCGGACATTCGCTTGTGCGGCAATATCTGTCGAAACGGGCCACAGAACTCATGCGCTGCAACAAACCAGTTGCACTGCAACAAAACCAGCTAGGAGCAGCGCTCGCTCAGGCGGGCGCGCTGCTGACCTCACCACACTGTACCGCAAGCGTCCAAATGCAGCGTCAACCTCTCGCCGACGGGCACAATGGCGGCTGTGACGACCTCCGCCCAACCTAACCAGCTGTGAGCAGGGTATCTGGGTTACGCGCAGCGTTGGACGCTTCAGTAGTACTGCGCGCAAACGCCTCCGTGCCATCGTGCACACCTGCGGGCTGCCCGCCGGGTATGGCGGACGGTGGTTCTGGCCACGCAGACACCTCCCACTCGTGTCCTACCCGGGCCGCCAGGCGTAGGCCACCTGCGTCATCATGCCCTCCGGCTGGGGAGTCGCCGCGGGGGTCATTGCTTCCGCCGATGTTGCGACGGCTAACGCAAAGCCAGCAACAGCAATCAACCTGATCATTCTTATTCTCCCTTATTGCGCCCCCACTAACGAAATTAAGATGCGCCCAAGCCCACGAGAGTTGATTGATCTATATCAAGGCGACCGGGACATAGATCATGTCAAAATAAATTTCCTTGAAGCCGAGAGAGAGAGAAAATCCATGACGTATCGAACCATCACTTCCCTCGCCGGATTTGCCTTCCTTGGTTTCTTGTGTGTTTCGAGTGATGCGCTAGCCCGCGGGGGCGCCCGTGCAGGGGGCGGCGCCCGCGCAGGGGGCGGCGGCGCCCGCACCGCGACCATTAATCGTAGCGGCACCGTCAATCGAAATGTCAACGTCAATCGAAACGTCAACGTCAATCGGAACGTCAACGTCAGCCGTGGAGCCTATGTGGGCCGTGGCGTGGCCGTCGGTGCCTCGGCCGTCGGCGCCGCTGCCATCGGTGCAGCAGCGGCAGCCCCATATTACGGCGGGTACTATGGCGGGGCCGAGTGTGGATATTTCCCCTATCCCGCATGCTATTAATTGCGCCCAGCCGATCCAACCACTATGCCCCAACTTGGAGACAAAGAACATGTACCGCTTCACCGTCGCTTTGCTCCTTCTTATCGCATCCGCTCCTGTGTCCTGGGCGCAAAGTGTCTCAGTTTGGAAAAGTCAAGACGGTGCCATCCTGAAGGTTTTGAGCATCGACTCCGCGACTGGTAACTTCAGCGGAGTTTTCATCAGTGCCCCGACGGGCCCATGTCCGGCGGTTCCTTATGATCTAGCCGGACGCGTACTACCGGGCCATCAGGTCGTATTCCAGACCTCGAGGACCGGGAAGTCAGATTGTGCGGTGACTGTGGTCTGGTCCGGACGAGCTGTTAGCCCGGGAATCGCTGCCACAACATGGATCGCGAGGTACGCCGCGCCGAATGGCCGCGTGGTAAGGAAACGCGGCACAGAGGTTTTCCACCGCCTCTGAACAGAATGTGCCTGGCATTGACGAAGTGAAGACGACCAAGACGCGGCTTTTCACCTTATCGGTGCACCTTATTTCTCTGATTGCGCTTTGTGATGCGCCGAGCGCTCCTTCAAGCGACGCTCCCTCTCGCGCCGAGCCACCCATCCCAAGTCGCGCTGGGATGATTAAAGCCTATTATCGGCATGATTGCGATTAGCGTGCTTCTTGGCTCGGCGCTGACGGCACTTCCCATGGGAGTCTCGCTATTTCGCTCAAGTTGTTCGTTTGATTTGACAAGAATACCACGACTCGTAAGCCGTCGGTGTAGTAGGGATCTCCGGTGAGATTGGTTCGTGGGGCTGATGCTGGAGCGGCGCCCACGCCATCTATAAAGCCATATCGCTCAACCATTCCGGACATCAGGAGGTCTTGCAAAAGATAGCTACGGTCGAAATCCACGTCTGGAGCAATTTTATGCGTAGTCAAGTTCCACGTTTGCGCTGTCAACCGAACGCCGATATCCCGGCTGACTTGACCGATCCACACCCTGCGACTCTCGAATGTGTAGGGCGAAAGCCATAGCCGCGCGTGAATTCGTTCGTTGATTGTTGATCGCGCCTTCTGCAATGCCACATCCTCGCGGCGACCGAATACATAGAGCGGGCTGACGGGCGATGTAAGATACTCATTGCGAAACACGAAGGCGCGGGCGGTCTCAAACATACTCGCAATGTCAAGTTTTCGAGTGAGATGCCAGTCACGGGCTATAAAGGGAACGATTGGATCCCTTTTGCTTTCCACAACGACCAAATTGAGGGGGTCGCCGTCGCGCGTCGCATCAGAGTTTTTCGTGCAACAGAGATACTTAGCAAAGGTGCTTCTCAACACGCCGAGGTCAAGATCCTGAATTTTATCGCCGGGATAGACGCTGTCGGCTCGAACATTTGTACCAACAAATTCGGCTCCTGGAACCGGCAGTGCAAAATCAAATGTCTCCAGGCGGTCAGGTCCGGCAATTATGATATGCGCGTATTTCACACCGGCATCGAGGACGCCGTACAGAAAGCCCGTCGTATGCGAATGAGGTGGCAGGATGCTTGATATCTGACGCTGCAGGAAAAATTTATCGCGCGCGCGGTTTGCGGCGGAAGCAAAAACGCCATGGAACCTAAAGGACACTTCGTAAGGCGAATAATAATCGGGGTCCATGGCAATCGGCAGAAAGATCAATTGATCATCAGTTTCGTTTTCGATCGATAGCCAGACGGGTTGGATGTCATAATCCGCGAGATTTTCTCCAAAGCTTCGTTGACTCTCGCGCTCCGAGCGCGCTTGCGCTAACTTTTATTCTGGGCGCAGACTTCTCGCGGGCGCGCGCTATAAAATCGTCATCACCACTCGGATCCGGATTGAACTGGAATGAGTTCATAATCGTCATCGCCGCTGCTGAGATGCAGAGCAGAATAGCGACAGTCACGGCTTTCTTCGTTCTGGAGGTATTCATATGGCTGTGCTCGCGCCGCCCCATGATCGTCCACTTCCGAAGCAAATCGCCTCAGAGCGACGGAATCAACGTTCGTGGACGCCAGCAAACGACTTCTGCAACAAAATCGGCGATTAAGCGACATTGCTGGATGTCCGCGTCGGGATGTCCATTCCATTACGGTGCCAAAACCGGCATCCTGTGCTGTGGGACGTCGCTTCGCGTGTCGACCCGGATCAACGGAACCGACTTCTCCCGGCTTGCTCCGCCTCAATGTCCTCCGAACACGAGGGTCTTGAAGGGAAGCAGCAGCGCCTGGATTCGCAACAGAATGGCATGCACGACCGCGAGCCCGTCGACGACGTGAAGCGCCACGCGTCGCAGCGTGCCGGTCTCCGGCGCGACAATCTCGTCGTGGTTGCTCGAATAGGCGTTGGCAATGCAGCTGCTGCCCGGTGTGACGTCGTCCATGCCGCCCTTGTAGAGCGGTTCGAGAAACGCAATCAGCGTGCCCGGCCGCGTCACCTGCTGCGGATCGATCAGCTGCTCGCCGCCGCGAAACTGTCCGGCCGCGATGTATTCCTGCAGGCCCGTGACTACCATCGGAATGATTGTGAACGGCTTGGATACACACGTGACCTCGGCGATCATTCCGACTTTCATGACCTGCGCCTCGATCTGGTCGAAACCCGCCGTGAGAGAGCGGCCGGCATTGTCGGGGATCAGAACCCCAGCCGGACGCATGAGCGGATTGACGACATCGCCCACCCGCAACGTGAACTGCTCGACACGACCGGCAACGCCGGCACGAATGACCGTCTTGGACAAGTCCACCTCGTCCTGGGCGAGTGCAGCCTCGGCGCTCGCCTTGTCGGCCGGGAGCTGTGTCGAGAGCTTCTCTTGCGCGGCATCTCTTGCAGCCGTCGCTGCATTGACCGAGGCCGTGCGGCCTTGGACGAGAACCTGCAACCGCTGGATCTCGCGCTCTGGCACGGTTCCGGAGTTGCGCCGTTGCAGCTCCGTCTTGGTCTCCAGCTCGTCCACCGCCTGCTGGTAATTTGCCTTGGCTTCGTCAACCTGGTGTTCGGCCTTGGTGACGTCCGCTCGCGCGACTACGATGTCGGACTCGACCTCATCGATCTTGCGGCGGGCGGTCTCGATTGCCGCTTCCTGCTTCGAGCTGTCCAGCTTGAAGATCGGCGCACCCTTCTCGACATGCCCGCTGAAATCGAGATTGACTTCGGAAACGCGGCCGTTGATTTCGGGGAGGATCGGAATGGTCCGGTAAAAGAGCGTAACGTTGCTCGTCGCCGGATGATTGTAGAATACGGTCAAGATCAGAAAGACCGTGAGAATCAGGCACGTCGTAATGCCCCACCTCAACTCGAACCACACTGAGTAGAGCGTTATTTCTTTACCGAACCGCTTTCCCTGAACGTAACGCCGGAACAAATAATCGGGCAGGATCGTCAGCATCGAACAGAGAAGCAGCTCAAGCATGGGTCAGATCCTTGTCCTTGACGGATCCGCTGGGCGTTTCGCCCGACTTGGCACTGCCGTGACTTTCCGCGCGTGAAAGATCGGTCGATGTCTCTGCGGATTTGATCCCCGCAATCCGCTCAACGCCTGCCGCGATCCGCGCCATCCAACCGGTGATGTCGGGGAGTTCGACCAGCGCAAGCAGCAGGGCCGCAATCCAAAACGCGTGGATATGCGTGAACAGGGCAATGAGGCACAAGACCGCGACGATCTCGAACTGGAGCTTGTGGCCTCGATGGGCCATACGCTCCGGCAAACTATGCAGCCGAAGGAACAAAAGGCCGAACGCCACGACCGCGACCAACAGAAACACCGCCGTGACGACCGTGAGAACGTCCGTATCGCCGGGGGGCGTGATGAAGATTGGCAGATGGTGGGTCGCAGCTGGGTTAACTTCCGCAGACATGAGCGTACACCAAACCTAAAGCTGAGAACCGCGCTTAGACGATTTCAACTCATTGAACCGCCCGATGACGTTATTGTCGTGGTTTCGTTTCGATCCAGTTGAGAGAACGCTTAAAAGCACGAATCGCACCCCAACGACTTGATACAGATCAAGCAATCGTATCCTCAACGGCGCGACAACGCAAAATTATGCGAGATGAGCGCGGACGGCATAAATCGCCGATTTCTGCTGCCGAATGAACAAATGTCGGGGTACGCAGACAACTCCAAATGCCATCGGACTCGAGTTGGAACCTCAAAAAGCACTGAACGACATTTCCTTGGCAACTCCCAATTTTCGATGAGCCCCGAAAGCGAACTCTGTTTTGGATTGCTACTCGCAGCAATCGAACGCAAAGAGAAGAACATCGGCGAATGAACCTCATTTAGAGAAAACGGAGCCAGATATAGATCGCGGAAACGAAGAGCTGCACCGCAGTAATTGGAATACCATAACGCAAGAAAGTCAGGAAGCTGATTTGCCTCCCGGCGCGCGCGAGATGCCAGCAGCGATGATGTTCGACCCGGCTCCGAGTAGCGTCGCATTTCCGCCGAGCGTCGCCCCGAAGCACATTGCGAAGAACAACGGGAGTACGGTCGAAGGAATATGGCCGTAACCCGCCTCAAGCATTCCCGGCGCCACCAATCCTGCTCCGACCGCGTACTGTTTCACCAGTGGCAACATCGCGACTACCAGAGCCACGTTTGGGACTACACTCGATAGAACGCCGATCCCAGTCAGTAACAGCAAGCTCGCCAGGACCACATTGCTACCGAAGAACATCCCGAGAAACTGCCCCAAATCCGCAATCACACCAGTCTTATCGAGGGCGCCGACCAAAATGAAGATGCAAATCAAAAACAACAAGGACTCCCAGTCGATGTCGTGCAGGATGTTGCCAACGTCATCGAGTTTCGTGACGAAGACGATCATAAGCAGCAGCGCGGACCCGATGATAGCCGCCGCCGGTGGCGCGATAGGGTTGGGCAATTCTTCACCGTAAATGAACAACATGATCATCGCGCCTACCGCGGCAAGACACGCCAACAATACCCGTGGACGCTCGATCCGGGGAATGCTGATCGTTTTCTGATGCAGTCAGACGGACGCGCCAAATTGGCCGGAAGGAAATCCGCAGCAAAGTGAGCACCGCGACAATCGCTAGGACTCCGCCTGGACTGAGGAGTCGCAAATACTGGGTGAAGGACAAACCAATGGAATTGCCGACTATAAAAGTGGCTGGATCGCCGACTAGAGTCAGCAGCCCAGAACTATTGGCTACGAAAACAAGCAGGATCAGCGGCTGTACAAAATCGATTTTCATACGCTCACACACCGCGACGATCAACGGTCCTATAAGGATCACCGCGGTCGAGTTGGGGAGGACTGCACAGATTGGAGCTGCCAAGCCAGCGATAGCGATTAGCAGCCGTCTACCGTCGCCGCGCACCAATCGAAGACCGATCGCACCGAGATAATCGAACAGCCCCGTCGAGATTAGCGTACGCGCCATTACCATCCCGCCAAAAAACAACGCGATCATTGCCTCCGCCGGGTTAATCGTTTCGCTGGCTTCCTGCGCCGACAATACCCCCAAGAGGACGACGGTCCCCAACATGGCCGCTACCGTTAGGTAAATCCGGTTCAAGGCTATGGCAAGGATCACAGTGATGAAGGTGCCGAGCGCGATCGATGAAGTTATAGACAACGTCATCTTGTTCCCCCTGCGGTTTATTGCGGACATCGCCGACAAGAAAATCGGATGATCGTCTGGGGTCTGGGCTCACGCAACTGGGCGATTCGGCTGATTCTGCGGTTTTCGCCACCGGGCGACTTCCACCACCGGATCCTGTTCAATGGCGGTACATCCCTGGCTTATTGCATGCTTTTCGGTCGCACGATCGAAGCGGGGCTTTCTTTGCCCGATTGCACCCCGGTGATTTGGCCGCGACTTGGCGAAGAGCCTACCAGCGGCCCGCTGACCGGCCCTCTTTGTTGGGGCGGAAAAATCACCGCGGCTTAGCGAAAAAAATCGGCCCATAAGGAATAGGCGCGTTTCGGCCCACGGTTGTCTTAAATAAAACAATCCTTCATCCCTAGCCGACCCACGATAGCAACATTACAGGAGAGTGGATTGCGGTCCTTGGGGCAATCCCCTTTCCGGCAGTCATGCTCCCGTGCGTTTGGTAGCGCGCATCAACTGCTGCACAATTTCCTGCAATTGACGATTAGTATCCACTGCCGAGTGATTGCGATCTCGCCCGCGACGGCGACACCACACTAGGCTGCCCTCATAAGTCCCAGGAGGCAGTCCAGCTGCGTCGCAGCTCGAGGATAAGTCTAAAGGCGTCTTGCAGCATTGCTGCGAGGTACATTATCTCGCCTTGGTCGAAGGCCAGACCAAAGGTCAGATCACAAAACGCTAGCAAGTCAAACACCAGACTTACGGTCGTGCGACATTCGATCTGCTGCAAGCCCGGACTGATCGGCCAAGTCACCGGGCACCCTGCATCAGAAGCGCATCACAGCCCAAGTTGAACGCTGATTTAAAAAATATCTCAGCAAAGAAATGAAATTTGATCTGGTGGCGACATGATGGCGATACGGACTATAAGTACGAAGGCCGCCCCAAAAACGGTTATCGAAAAGATATTGTATTACAGGTGGTTAGGTTGGTTGCGGGGGTAGGATTTGAACCTACGACCTTCAGGTTATGAGCCTGACGAGCTACCGGGCTGCTCCACCCCGCGTCAACTGGTGCCTTTAAGCGCGAAGCTCATGTAGCAAGGGCGTCCCGATAAGGGAAGTGCGGGGAGCCCAATATTTCGTCATACTGTCATCCGCAGGATCATCGGGCTGTCATGCACGGCTTTCTAGAAGCGAATATGGGCGAAAAACCTGCCTTGAAACCCCGGGCGGCGATCGGACCGTCGATGCGGGCCTTTGCCGGTCACGTTCTCGCCCAGGCGCGCGCGACCCTGATGGATCCTGAGACCTCGAACCAGGATGCGGTACATTATTTCCGCCGGGCGATGAAAGAATGGCGAGCGCTGATGCGCCTTTTGGCGCCGTTCGTCCCGGATGCCCAGCAGTGGCGCCGGGAGGGCCGCGATCATGCGCGCGCGCTTGGGCTCGCGCGCGACGGCCAGTCGGCACTCAACGCCTTCGATGACCTCATGAAGAAAAGCACGACGCTGGCGACACTGTCGGAGCGCTCGGCCGCCACCATTCGCGGCCGGCTCGAGGCGATCCGCGCCAGCGAGGAGCAAGCCGTGCTTACGCCGGACTTGCGCGACCAGATCGTCGCATGGCTCGATGCAGCGGCGGCGGCGGTCGAACTGTGGCCGCTCGATCCGCTCGAATTCAGCGCCATCGCCGGACGTTTGACCGGGGGTTATCGCAACGCGCGCCGGCTCATTCCCGCCGATTGGGCCACCGCGAGCCCCGAGGAGCTGCATGAGTTGCGCCGCCGCGTCGTCGATCACCGCTACCAGATGGAGCTGATCGAACCGCTATGGCCGCGCTTCGGACGAATGTGGACTGGCGAAGCCGAACGCTTGCGCGACCGCCTCGGCCGATGTCAGGACCTCGAGGTTCTCACACGGCTTACCGGGCCGCATCAGCCGCTGGCGCACTGGAGCTCGCGCCTCGCACCGGCCTGCGCCGAACGGACAGCCGAGCTCGCGCACCGCGCGCACCGTATCGCCGCCCGGCTTTTCGCCGAGCGGCCCAAGGCCTTCCGCCGCCGGCTCGAGAGCCTGTGGGACAACGGCCACTGAATTTCTCCGCGCATGATCTTGTCCGGAAAATTCGCGACCACCCGGATTAAGTCCGACTCTTCCAGGATCACGTTTCAAGCAGCGGAAATGAAACCGGCGAGTTCGGCGCCGACGCGCGCAATGACGCTGTCCCAGTCGCCGAGCGAGGCCTGCCGGAAAAGCCGCGCCGTCGGATACCAAGGAGTCGTTTCGCCGGTGAGCGTCCAGCGCCAATCCGGCGCGAACGGCAGGAGCACCCAGACCGGACGGCCCATGGCGCCGGCAAGGTGCGCGACTGCGGTGTCGACACAGATCACGAGATCGGCCAACGCAATCACCGCGGCGGTGTCGTTGAAACTCTCCAGTTCGCCGCCGACGTGAGTGAGACGGCTCTCGCCCGCAAGTGCTGCAGCATCGGCATCGCGGACGTCGCGCTGAACACTGACGAAGCGGGCCGCAACGGAAAACAGCGGCGCGAGAAGGGCAAAAGCAATCGAGCGGTTGCGGTCGTTGACGTGGTTCACATTGCCCGACCAGGCGATCGCGATGCGCGGCCGATCGAGCGCACCGAGCCGGCCGGACCACGTCGACAAGACAGCTTCGTCGGCGGTCAGATACGGCACCCGCGCCGGTACCGTCTCCGGCTCGGTCTTGAACGCGAGAGGCAGACTGCCGAGCGGACAGTACACGTCGAACGGCGGCGGCGCTTCGCCGCGCGCGATGACGGTCGGCGCGCCTTGCAGCCGGCGCATCAACGCCGTCAATTCATTTTGCACTTCGAGCACCACATTGGCGCCGCTCTCGGCGACGAGCGGCACGTAGCGGGCGAACTGGATCGTATCGCCGAGCCCCTGCTCGGCGTGGATCAGCACGGTCTTGCGGGTCAGCGGATATTCGCCGAGCCATAGCGGACGGCCGTGACTGCGCCGTTGCGCCGGCATGCCGCTCCGCCGCCAGCGCCATTCATATTTCTCAAAGCCGCGCCGGTAGTCGCCAAGCGTGAGCAGCGCCAGCGCTTCGTTGAAATTGGCGTCCGCGTCATCCTTGCGCAGCGCCGACACCTTGCCGTAGCTGTCGACGGCCTCATCGAGCCGGTTGAGCGCCGCGAGCGCGCGCCCACGATTGAGCCACGCGCCGGCGTGCTCGGGCGTGGCCTTGAGTGCACTGTCATGCGCTTCGACCGCGTCGGCGTAGCGGCCGAGGTCGAACAGGGCAATGCCGCGATTATATTGGGCGACCGGATGGCCAGGCACGATGGATAGCGCCCGATCGAACTCCGCCACCGCATCTTCGGCCTGACCGAGACCAGCCTGCGCAACGCCGCTGCCAAGGCGTGCTTCGACATGATTCGGCATCCGCGCCAAAACTTGCCGGAATTCGGAAAGCGCCGCCTCGGCGCGGCCGAGGCTCAGGAGCGCATTGGCGTGTTGGTTGAGCACGTCGATATCGTCCGGCGCGAGCGCGCGCGCTTTGTCGAAACATTCAAGCGCCTCCTGGTCGCGTTTGAGCGTGTGCAGGACGTGCCCGAGATTGGTCCAGCCGCCCGGTGCGCGCGGATTGATTTTGACGGCGGCGCTCAACAGCCGGTGTGCTTCGCCGAGGCGTCCGAGCTGCGCTTTCACGGTGCCGAGCAGATTGAGCGCATCGAAATAATCGGGCGCGGCTTTGAGCACGCGCGCGTAGATTTTCTCGGCCTCGCGCAGCCGGCCCTGGCGATGCAGCGCCACGGCCTCGTTGATCGATTGGCCGATGTCGAAGGGAGCAGGCTTGGTGCTCACGAACGATGGATCCCCGGCGGTCCGCCGGCTCATCCCCGGCGGCCCTTTCATTATCGCGGCTGCGGCATGCGCGACAATACGATGTCACCACATACGTGTGCGCCAGCGAGCGTTGTCAAGCTTAAGCCGGGATCGTAACGTGGCGGTCTGAGATTGAGGATTGGAAATGGAATTCGGCATTTTTTCGAACGGTTTTCGCCCGCACACGACCGCATCCCAGACCTACGAAGAAGACCTCGCCGAGATCGTCCTCGCCGACCAGCTCGGCTTTCAGTACGCCTATATCAGCGAGCACCATGGCGAACCGGTCTATATCGACAAGATCGACACACTGCCGGTCCCGGAGCTTTTGATGTGCAAAGCGGCTGCCCTCACCAAGCAGATCCGCATGGGGGCCGCGGTCAAGCTCATTCATCTCGCGCACCCGGTCGACACCGCCATTCAGGCCGCCGTCGCCGATCACGTCATCGGCGGCGGCCGTTTCATTTTCGGCTTCGGCTCCGGATTTCCCAACCCGCTGTTCGCCAGCGAACGCGGCCTCAATCACGAGGATCGCCATGGCCGCCAGGGAGAAGCGCTCGAGCTGATCTTGAAATGCTGGTCGGCGCCGGAGCCATTCGACTGGGACGGCAAATACTTTCAGGCCAAGAACATCGTCGCCACGCCTCGACCGCTGGTGCTGCCGCACATGCCGATGGCGGTCGCGACCGACACGGAGGCAACGATCGATCTCGCCGCCGCGCGCGGCTACACGCTGCTGCGCGCGCAGCTCGAGCCGGCCGGCGTGATCCGCCAGAAAGCCGACCGCTATGCGCGCGCTGCCAAGGCCGCCGGCCGCGATGCGCCGCTCCGCAACGTCACCGTCGCGCGCTACGTCTATCTCGCCGATTCCCGGCGCGAGGCCATGGACGATTTGCGCCCGTGCGTCAGCTACGAGCTTGGCTATCAGAAGAAGCGCGGACTCATCCAGCGGCTCGCGTCCATCTACAATCTCGCACTCAAGGGCGACGAGATCACCTTCGACCAGCTGGTCGAGGCCGGCCTCTATTTCGTCGGCGACCCCGATACGGTGGCCCGCCAACTCAAGGACTTCTATGAGGCGACCGGCGGTTTCGGCACGCTCTTGGTCGTGACCGGTAAGAACTGGCCGCGCGAGAAAGTATTCCGCTCGCTGCGGATGTTCATGGATGAGGTGGCGCCGAAACTGCGCGGCCTCGACCCGGCGCGCGACCCCGGCAGCGTCGCCGCGTAAACGATACTGTGTTCTCACCATTCGCGAAGGCGGATGATCTATGGCGTGTCCTCATGAACGGGCAATGCCCGCTTTCAGCGACCCACAGCGGAAGTCGAGTGTGCGTCGCACCTATCCGGTGCCATTCCAGCGCACGTGATTGTGACGGCAAGCATGAATGTTATGGTGAGTTTGCTATTGCTATTCGGGCAATTAGCGCAGCTAGTGATGAACATCTGACATACGACAGGCGGGGCAATTCCCCACCGAGTGCTGCCAACAAAACGGCGACGTACCGAGATCGCCATTTAATATTGGGCGGCTATTGCCGTCGGTAGGCAAGCAGACAAATAGAGCGGCGTTCGGCGCGGGTGCTGCTGGCATCGGCCTTGAGCAAGGTTTGCACCTGCCAACAAAACAAACGGCGACGTAGCGAACTGACCAGCGGCAGTCGAGGCCGCCGGCAGACACAAATCATTCTGGGAGATATGTCATGGAGACATTTTTTATAACGATCGCCGTGATGGTTCTGGCTTGCGTTGGTGTTTGGCTATTCGTTTTTGAACCACGCAGGAAGATCTACGATTTATGAAAAGCGCTCCACTCCGCCCGTCACCTGGCACAAGGAGCGGGGGGTCAGACGACGCGAATTTATAGAGGGGAAAGCGGACATTGCGCGCAATCGCTGAAATGTCGTGGTTGACCCACCGCGACATTGGCTGCGAGATTTTGTGCAACGCGCTTCTAGCTTCTCTCGCGCTCAACCAAAGAGGCCACGACAGGTGTAATGAAAGCAATCGGCCACACAAATTTCGTAAGCAGCGGCGCAAACAGTGCGACAATCGAAGCGACGAGAAAGACCAGGGTTGCGAAAGCGGGCCCGCCGACCATCAGCCAGTCACGCTGGGGCCCCGCTGCGATCAACCACAAAAAGACATTGAGCGCGGAAATGAGCGTCAAATGAACAGCGTATAAAGTGGTGATATCACCGGCGTTCGGATAGCTACCATAAAGACCAGTCGTGACAGGCAAAAGTATGATCGACAGTAGAAACACGAGGTTAACTATCACCGCAGGTCGCCCGGCTTCAGGTGCATAGGCAAGCCTGCGCTGATGGCTGAACCAGAATATGCCTGCGACGCTGAAACTGAGCAGCAGCGTCAACAAATGCGACGCGTAGGCACGCCAAATCTCTCCCCAGTTCGGTGCAGCGGCAGTCAGCTGTGATTTCGGAATATTATAAGCAAGCAACGTCATCGCGACGCCGAAGATCGTGTTGCTCAGCGCTTCGAAGCGGCGCATTTCAAAAAGACTTTTTCGATTCGCCATTTTATGAACCCGAATCCGGCGCTGTTGACCCTAAGCGGTCCTGGTTGATCGCGTCAAATTGCGCGGCAACAAACGCTCGGACGCTTCTCGATCACCTCGTCGGCGCGGCTGAGCACGGTCGGCGGCGCTCCGGCCGTCCCCACTGGCCGCGTTTCCAGACCTCCTCGATTTGACTGCCAGTCCCCGCCCTGGCCCTGCATTGCTGAGTGTCATTTGATCGGCGAACCAATTGATCGACATGGATCCGATTTCCGTGACTTTTCCGGAATGCGCATTGAAATCTTCCAACTTGAGGACCGGATTAGGCTGACGAAAGCATTGTGCTAGGTGACGGCGTGAATAAAGTGCGAGCTTCGCGTGCGCCGGGGTTCGTTCTGGCGATTTAACAAAGACTGCGTCCGTACGAGTGATTGCTATCACTCTCAATAATGTGGGCGCGATGACAGAGGAGGCGTTCAAAATGTATCGGGGTACCAAGGACATCATGCTGCCGACGACGATCACCGGCTCACTGCCGCGGCCGAGCTGGTACACGGAGAATCTCGGCACACGGCATTTTCTCGAGGCGATGGTGACCCGCCGCTTCCGCGAGCAATACGAGGACGCGCTGACCTGCTATCTGCGCGATCAGGAACTCGCCGGCCTCGACATCGTCACCGACGGCGACTGTCGATTCGACGACGACGTCGGCGGCCAAAGCTGGACTGCCTATCCGCCGAACCACATGAGCGGGCTGGACGCCGCGCATCCCGAGGCGACGCCCGCAGGACGAGGCGGCGTCAGCTTTCCGCGCGGTCATATTTTACACGACTATCTCGAGTTCGCGCGTCATGCCGGTCATCACCGGCAAGATCGGGCGTGGCAATCTCCAATACACCGCGATGTGGAAGGCAGCGCAACGGTTCACCAAACGGCCCGTCAAGTTCGGCGCCGTATCGGCGGAGATCGTCGCGTTTGCGCTGCAGGATCGCCACTACAAGAGCATGCCGGAGCGTATGTTCGCTATCGCCAACGCCTTCAACGAGGAATACCACGAACTCGCCGATGCCGGCTGTCCGGTGATTCAGATTGAGGAACCGCAGATTCACCTGATTGCCGTGCGCAAAATCCAGGACGAGGTGATCACGCCGCAATTGATGGTCGAGGTGTTCAATCGCACAGTGAAAGGTCTGCGGGACAAGACGGAGGTGTGGGCCCATTCCTGCTGGGGCAACCCCTCACAACAGCGTATGTTCACCCAGGTGCAGAGCTATAAGCCAGCGCTGGAAATCTACAATACGGTCGATGCCGACGTGATTACTTTCGAATCATCGAGTTCCGGCGGCATCGATTTGGAGGCGATCGGCCAGTCCATCACCGGGAAAAAGATCGCCATCGGCGTCATCGACCACCACGTCCTGCAGGTGGAATCCCCGGATCAGGTGGCAGCGCAAATCCGCGCCGCCCTCAAACACATTCCGCCCGAGCGGCTCGTGATCTCAACCGATTGCGGCATGGGGCGCGAAGGCATGAGCCGTCGCCACGCTTTTTACAAGACGGTGTCGCTGGTGCTCGGCACCAACATGGTGCGCAAGGAGCTGGGTTTTCCGCAAGCCGAATGCCTTGCCGCCGACGGGCGCTACTCCCTGGTAGCGCCGGCGAAGTAAGGAAATCGCGATTTTTCGGATTGGCCTTCCTGGTGGTGGAGGCGTCGCGTCAGTCGTGCCCGCGTTGGAGCACTGGCGTGATGTTGGGACGACGCCCCTGCCAGCTTTCATCGCCAGCAGTGCGGGAGCGACGCCGATAGACACGCCTTACTGCCAACCATAAACTCAATTTCGGGCTGGTCGGGGCAATCTCCATGGCCCAAAGCGCACGTCGAACCGAGAGCGTATTTTTTTGGTGCGCTCCTCGATTGATTGAAGTTGCGAAAAAGCGCCGGGAGGAAATGATGATGAACCGCAAATTCAGCCGCCGCACGCTCGTTCGGGGCACCGTTGCCGCCGGTGCGACCGCCGCACTGGGGCGCTTCCCTGCACCGGCGATCGCGCAATCGTCATCGATCAAGGTCGGACTCCTCACAGTCAAGACCGGTCCGCTGGCGCAGGGCGGCATCCAGATGGAACAGGGCGTGCTGGCGTTCCTGAAGGACAACAACAACACCATTGGCGGCCGCAAGGTTGAATTGTTCTCCGCCGATACCGGCGGCAATCCGGCCGGCGCGAAGACCAAGGTTCAGGAACTCGTCGAGCGCGACAATGTCGACGTCATCTTTGGTCCGCTTGCGGCCTTCGAACTCTACGCCATCAACGATTATGTCCGTGAACATAAGATGCCTACGTTAAGCGTTGCCGCCGCCGACGATCTCACGCAGCGCCATGCCAATCCCTATTTGCTGCGGTCGGACGCGACCGCTTCGCAGATCATGCATGTCATCGGTCACTACGCGGCGACTGAGATGAAGCTCAAGCGCGTTGTGACCGCGACAGAGGATCTCGCTTACGGTTACGAGGAGATAGGCGGCTTCCAGGCGGCGTTCCAGTCCGACGGCGGCTGCGTTGTCAACAAGCTTTGGCCGCCGCTGGTTACTCCCGACTACACACCTTATGTCGCGCAGATTGTCGATTGCGACGGCGTCTGCCAGGGTTTCGCCGGCTCCAATCCGCTGCGCTTCATGAAGGCCTATGCAGGCTCCGGCCTTACCTACCCGGTGGTGACGGGAATGACCGGCGGTGACGACGCGTTGCTCAGGAGCTTCGGCGCGGAGGCCATCGGCCTCGTCAGCGCGACCCCCTATACGGTCGACCTCGAGACCGACGGCAACAAGCGCTTCGTGGAAAGCATGCTGAAAAACCACAACGTCATCCCCGGTCTTTACTCCGCGACGCTTTACATCAACTGCCAGGTCGTCGACGCCGGCTTAAGGACGCTCGGCGGCGATCTCAGCGACAAGGACAAGTTCATGGCGACGCTGAAGGCGGTCAGTCTCGCCGACACGCCGCGCGGGCCGCTCAAGTACGACCATCTCAACAACGCAGTGGGGAACGTTTACGTGCGGCGCCTGGGCAAGGAGGGCGCCAAATACGGGCTGACGTTCTGGAATAAGACGATAAAGACCTACGAGAACGTCAGTCAGTTCTGGACTTGGCCGGAAAGCGAGTTCCTCGCCCACCCGGTCTATACCCGCGACTATCCGCCGTTAACGAAATGCTGAGTTGCGGGCGCTGATTGATATTCGCGCCGCCTGAGCCACCCACCGGTCCGCCGGTGCAGCCAGACTGCGGCCGATTTCAGAGTAGGTGCCGCTATGCCGCCTTCGTCCACAGCTGCGCGGAGGCATGGCGGGCCCCTTCGGCGAGCGATCGCAGCTTGAGCCAGACGATCTTGGTGTCGACCTGAACGCGGCCCGCAAAGGTGCCGAAACCGCAATCAACGCCGGCAATGACGTTTTCTCGCCCGACCACATTGGCAAAATTTAGGATGCGGTCGGCGACGACCTCTGGATGCTCCACGGTGTTCACCGTCGAATTGATGACGCCCGGTATGATCACCTTGCCGGCAGGCAGCTTGACCTCGCGCCAGATTTTCCATTCGTGCTCGTGCCGCGCGTTGGCGGCGGGGAACGACACCGCCATCGGCTTTGCGGCAAGCACGATGTCGATGATGTCGATGAGTGGCACGTCGGTGTGGTGCGGCGCTACGGTTGAGCCCCAGCACACATGCATGCGCATGCGGTCGGCTGGAATATCGGCGACCGCGTGATTGAGCGCCGCAACATTCACCGCGATGATCTTGCGGAAATCGACGAGACTCTTGTCAAGATAGACGGTGTGGCGAAGCATCGCGAGGTCGGGACAATCGAGCTGCAGAATGAAGCCCGCGTCGACGATCGCCTTGTATTCGCGCTTCATCACATCGGCGAGTGCATACACGTAAGCTTCTTCCGTCTTGTAGTGCTTGTTCTTGAGATAGCGCGCGATCTGGCCGGGCGACGGAGAGGTCATGAACAATTCGGCGGCGCTTGCACCCTTCATCACGTCCTTGGACGTGTCGATGTCGGCTTGCGCGGCGGCCCAGTCTTTCCAGGTCACCTCACCGGTGCAGGACGGCCGGTACTGGAACGGCGAGGCGAAATGCGTAAGCAACTGCGCTAGTTCCGGGAATTCCTCATCGCCAGTGCCGAGCGGCGGCGTGCTTTCGCCGGCAAAGCCCGTGAGCCGATCGAGCACATGCACGGTATAGTCCGTGCGCCCCTGTTCGCCGTCATTGATTATGTCGATGCCGCATTCGATCTGCTTTTGCACCACATGCGCAATCGCCTCGCGGACCGCGGCATTAAGCTCGGCCTTGCGAGCCCCAGGATTCTTTTGTTCGGCGAGCAAAAGCTCGACCACCTTGGCGGTACGCGGCAGGCTACCGGTATGCGTGGTGAGAATCCGGTCGATACTACGTTTCATGCTGTTTCAATCTCCACCTGAATCGACCAAGTCCGGTCGTCTTCCGATCGCCATTTGATCCGTCCCCAGACGAAATCGTGCGCGCTATAATGCGTATAAGCGTATCACGCCCTGAACAGCCGGTCTGCGACCACTCCGCCGGCGGTTAATGAGGGCGAAGCTGACATTGACCAGCCGTTGCTGACCGGCCTCGATTTTATGAGTACGCGCCCTATGGTAATGGATGGCGATCAAGTTCTATGAATAAACAGTGAGATGAGACGAGTACTGGATGCTCCGCATTCGCGGAGCACGAGGGGCCAAGAAGACGACGAAGCGGAGGAATGCCGATGCGCCTCGGGATTTTCATGATGCCAGTGCACCCACCGGCGCGCTCGTTTACCGATACGCTGGCCGAAGACGAGGAGAAGGCGCTCTACGCCGACAAGCTCGGCTTCGACGAATTGTGGCTGGGCGAACATTTCTCGGCAGCGAGTGAGCCCATTCCTTCGCCGCTGATGTTCATGGCGGGCCTGCTGCCGCGCACCAAAAATCTGAGCTTCGGCACGGCGGTGATCTGTCTGCCGAACCACCATCCAGTGAAGGTTGCGGCCGAAGTCGCGCAGTTCGATCACATGAGCCGCGGCCGCTTCATGCTCGGCATCGGGCCCGGCGGCCTGCTGTCCGATTTCGAGTTGTTCGGCAATGGCGATCGCAATGTGCGCGCGCGCAAGGCGATGGAATTGATCGGCATGATTCAGCAAATCTGGTCGCAGGATCCGCCGTACGATCTGAAAGGCGAATTCTGGACCGTCAGTCTCAAGGACGGCATCATCCCCGAACTCGGCATCGGCACCATGCCAAAACCGTTCCGGACATCGGGTCCGCCGATTTCGATCTCGATCTCGAGCCGCGACTCGCCGACCGCGCGCGTCGCAGCGCTGCGAGGCTGGGGTATGATCTCCGGCAACAATGTCCCGAACAGCGCGATCGGCTCACATTGGCGAAGCTACAGCAAGGCCTGCGCCGAGGCGGGCAAGCCGGCAAGCGGCGAGCAATGGCGCGTGGCGCGCAACGTCATGGTCGCGGCGAGCGATGCGGAAGCCCATGACCGCGTGTTCAGCGCGGAAGGCGCGAACCGCTACTTCTATACTTACATGCGCGAAGTGCTGTCGCGGGTCGGTTTGCTCTCGGTGCTGAAATCCGATCCGAACATGTCCGACGAAAAAGCCACAGTCGAGGCCATTACCGAAGGCTGCGTGATCTACGGCTCGGCCAAGACCTTTCTCGACAAGCTCGTCGCTTTGCGTGACGGCGCCGGCCCATTCGGCACCTTGCTGATGACCGGCTTGGACTGGAGCGGCCCCAATGCCGAGTGGGAGCGCGAGTCGATGCGGCTTCTGGCCCAGGACGTGATGCCGAAATTCCGCCAGCACGTCATGGCGCACGCAGCGGAGTGAATCTCCAGCGTCGTCAGGTCAGCGATCGAAATTCTGCAGCATTGCCTCACGGAAGACTTTCGGCAGTTCAGCGAGATCGCCGCCGCCCTGATCGGCGGCGACGGCGGCTGACAGTGAAGCGAGCAGGCCCGCCGCCAACGGCATCGGCACGCCCGACAGCGCACCAGTCGCCACCGCCGACATGATGTCCTTGCGCAAGGTGCGGATGTCGAGGGTCATCTCGGCTTCCGCGCCCTTCAGAACGTCGAGTTTGCTCTTGAGCCAGCCGCACGCCATAGGGCCGTCCGCCATCACGTCGAGCATCTGGTCGATGGTGAGACCTTCGCGGACGCCGAGCGCGAGCGATTCCGCGAGCGCCTGGATGTAGGCGCCGAGCCCGAGATTGGCGGCGAGCTTCATCGCATAGCCGCTGCCGTTCGGACCCATATGGACGATGCGGCGAGTCAGTGTCCCGAGCACGGGACGCGCGCGCTCAAGGTCCTCGGCGCGTCCGCCTACCATCGCGAACAGCGTTCCGCTCGCGGCCTGCGGGACGGTCCCGAGCACCGGCGCCTCGATCAGCCGCGCGCCGCGTGCTTCGACAAGCGGCACCAGTTCGCGGCCGGTCATCGGCTGCAGGGTGCTCATCTCGATGAACAGTTTTCCCGTCGCGTCAGCTTCGAGGAAACCCGCGGGACCGGTGAAAATCCGCCGCACACCATGGTCCTCGGTGATGCTGGAGATGATGATGTCGGACGTCGCGGCAACCTCGCGCGCACTTGCGGCAATGTGCAATCCGCCGGCCGCGAGCGTCTGGTTCGTGCCGGCATTCTGATCCCAGCCGATCACGCCGAAGTTTAGCTCACGCAAACGCTGCGACATCGCCGCGCCCATTCGCCCGAGGCCGACAATCCCGATCTTCATGATCTGCTCCCGGTCCGTACAGCGGCACGAAGGCACCGCGTCACCGTAGCAAATCGGCAGCGTCACGCACAGAATGACCTCAGCCTCGGGGGCTGAAGGCGCTGCGATAAGGCCTGATCAAAATCGGACGTGCTGCAGCTTGTCGGGATTGCGCGTCAGATAGATGGCGACGATGCGCCCATCCCGGTGTTCGAAAGCCATCGTGCCGATCGAGCCATCGTCCTCGCGCATCACGAACCCGGCCATACCGTTGATGGCGGCGGCACGCGCCTGCATGGTTGCAAGCGACGGGCTCTTGCGCGCAATGCCCGCCACAAGACGCAGAATTTTATCCGCGCTGTAGATCGGGTTGAGCGCCGCGGCGCGCTTGCCGCCGCCGTCAGAGTAAAGGATCGCGTCCTCGGCCAGAATTTGCGTCAAGGTCTGCGTGTCGCCGGATGCAGCGGCGTTGCGAAAGGCCGCCGCCAAGCGATACCCCTCTTCGCGCGATGCCGAGAAACGCGGCCGGCCGGACCGGATATGCGAGCGGGCGCGCGCGGCAAGCTGGCGGCAGGCTGCTTCGTCGCGATCAAGCGCGCGTCCGACTTCGGCAAAGTCGAGACCAAAAACATCATGCAGGAGAAAGCTCGCGCGTTCCAACGGCGACAGGCGCTCGAGCACCAGCATCAGCGCAACCGAAATGTCGTGCGCGAGATCGCCTGCCGAGCCCTCCTCGAAGGCTTCATCGACCACTGGCTCGGGCAACCACTGACCGACGTAAAGCTCGCGCCGCTTCTCGGCCGACTTCACCCGGTCGAGACAGAGCCGCGTCACCACGGTGCCGAGATAGCGGCGCGGTTCCACGACACTGCCTCGGTCCGCCGCGTGCCAGCGCAGATAAGCGTCTTGCACCACGTCCTCGGCCTCGGCGCGCGAGCCGAGCATCGGCCGGGTTTCGCCACCGACCGTGACGCGTGTGCAAGCCCGGCCGTACCCCAACGCATACTTCAGCGTCGGGTATAGGCGTGAAGCCGTCAGCGCAAACGAAAGTGAAATCAAGCCGCGCTTGCCGAAATGGCGTACCACCTCCTCGCGCAAGTCATCTGCTTCCGGGGCGTGACGCAGGCTCGTCTCTGCAAAGCGCGCCGCGAGCGCCACATCGTAGGGCATGGCGGCAAAGTCGCGTGCCACGATGGCGCGCAACACGGCGGGATCGACGCCGTCGCGTTCGGCCATGTTGGCGACGAGCTGCGTGCAGGGGCCGCAGTCCTCGGCCATGGTACCGACGATACCGGCCGCACAATAGGCCGCAGGCGGCACATCTCTGCGGTAGGCGCCGATGCCCTGCACTTTGCCAAAAGCCAGCAGCGCGCGCGCATCCGCATCGAGCACGTCGCGCAAATAGCTCGCGTCATAGTTCCAGGTGCGCTCGAACTTGTCGATCCATCGGCGCAAAAACCATCTCAACATCGCTGTTCTCCCTTGTTCCGGACCGCGGACAAGCGACCGAAATCGCCGGGAACCGCGGATGCCATCGCTTCCTGGACCTAAGACGAGCCAGGCCAGCCGCGTGTGACATCGAACGGGAGAAAAATTCGACGGCGGAAGGACCGCGGCACGACGCTCTGCGCGTTACGCCAGCGCGTCAGCCACAGCCTTGCCGCACGCGACCGTGTCGGCGAGCCCGCCGAGATCGCGGGTGCGGAGCTTCGGCTCCGCCAGCACCCTCTCGATCGCCTTGACGATCGCGGCCGCGGCTTCGGTCTCGCCGAGATGCTCGAGCATCATCGCGCCCGACCAGATCTGGCCGATCGGATTGGCGATGCCAAGCCCTGCGATATCCGGCGCCGAGCCGTGCACCGGCTCGAACACCGACGGAAACTTGCGCTCGGGGTTGATATTGCCGGATGGCGCGATACCGATCGTGCCGGTGCAGGCGGGGCCGAGATCGGAAAGAATGTCGCCGAACAAGTTCGAGGCGACCACCACGTTGAAGCGATCCGGCTTGAGCACGAACAGCGCCGACAGAATATCGATGTGATATTTATCCCATTTGATGTCGGGATAGGCTTTCGCCATTTCTTCGACGCGCTCGTCCCAGTACGGCATGGTGATGGCGATGCCGTTCGACTTGGTGGCCGACGTCAGATGCTTCTTCGGCGTCTTGCGGGCAAGCTCGAAAGCGAATTTCAGCACGCGGTCGACGCCGATCCGCGACATCACCGTTTCCTGCACGACGACCTCGCGCTCGGTGCCGGCGAACATGCGGCCGCCGATGGCCGAGTACTCGCCCTCGGTGTTCTCGCGCACGACCCAGAAGTCGATGTCGCCGGGCTTGCGATTGGCGAGCGGCGACGGCACGCCCGGCATCAGCCGCACCGGGCGAAGATTGACGTACTGGTCGAATTCGCGGCGGAACAAAATCAGCGAGCCCCACAGCGAGATATGATCCGGCACTTTTGCCGGCCAGCCGACGGCGCCGAAGAAGATCGCGTCGTGCCGGCCGATTTTGTCTTTCCAGTCCTCCGGCATCATGCGCTGATGTTTTTCGTAGTAGTCGCATGAGGCGAAGTCGAAATCGTCCTGGCGCAGCGCGAAGCCAAATTTCTTCGCCGCAGCCTCCAATACGCGCACACCTTCCGGCACGACCTCCTTGCCGATGCCGTCGCCGGGAATGACGGCGATGTTGTAGACGCGATTGGTGGGCATGAGGCGCTTCCTCCGGATGGCACTTGCATTCATCGATCGCTTTATCTGAATCACCTCTCCCCGGCGGGGAGAGGTCGAGCGAGCAAAGCGAGCGAGGGTGAGGGGGATCAAACGCTCAAGGTTTTTCTCCGAGGTCTGAACCCTCTCACCCCGACCCTCTCCCCAATGGGGAGAGGGAGTCATTCGCCCCGTGACCCACTTGCGCCTCATACGCGCGGGCGCCGCTGCGTTGTCAAGCGGGGAGCACAATCGTAACGTGATCCGTTCCGGAGGATGGGAGTATCATCTTGAGTGAAGCCGCCCGCGCAGAGACATCGCTCGAAGCCAAGGGGCCGTCCGTACAACAAAAGCCGTTCCGTCTCGAAGAGGCGACGATCGACGAACTGCACCAGGCGATCCGCTCGGGTCAGACCACGTGCGTCGAAGTGGTTCGGCATTACATCGATCGGGTGCGTGCATTCAACGGCGTGGCGACGCTCCTGGTGACGCCGGATGGCGCGCCGGTTGGCAGAGGCCGCGGGCCCGGTGCGCGGAGGAACGAAAGTACGCTTCCCGACCGAGACCGTGAAAGCCTCGGCAGTCTTGCCCGAGCTCGGCGCCTATCGCGGCCCGCCGCTGGAATTCGGCCGGATGGAACCGACGGCTTCCGATCCGAGCGTGCATCAGCAATTCGGCATGATCGTCGGCAAGCCGAATGCGGGCCAGGTCAATGCGCTGGCAACGCTGAACATCCGCGGCGAGCGCTCGGTGACATGCCGCGGCGATTTCGATCGTCACCCGTCGCTCGGGCCGCTGCCGCCGGCCGCGCCGCCGGTCTGCGAAATGTTTCGCCATTACCCCGATGCGCTCGAGCACGCCGCCGAGCTCGACGCGGCATTCGGCCGAAATCCCGATCTGGAAAAGATGCCGATGTACGGCGTCGTCTTCTCGTTCAAGGACCCGTTCGACACCAAGGACATGCGCTCCACCGGCGGCGGCGACGCCGCCTACGACATCGATTTCCCGGCGCGCGATCACGTCCTCGTCGAACAATTGCGCAACAAAGGCGCGATCATTTTCGCCAAGGCCGTCAACACCGAATACAACGGCCGCGCCGGCGATCCGGGCGGCCGGCACAAGCCCGACAAGGTGCTGCCGTCGACGCTCGGCTATCAGCGCAGCACCTGGGGCGGCAATCCGGTCAATCCGTACGACACGACGCGCTCGGCCTCGCTCGGTTCAAGCTCCGGCTCCGCCGTTTCGGTCAGTGTCAATTTCGTCATGGCGAGCCTCGGCGAGGAGACGCGCGCGTCATGCCGCGGTCCGTCCAACCACAATGCGGTCGCTCTCATCCTGCCGCACAAGGCGATGCTGGGTTTCGACGGCGGCGCCATCGGCGCCGACATTTATTGCGACCGCGCCGGCATCCACTGCCGCACCATTGCCGACTGCGCCAAAGTGCTCGATGCGCTGAAAGACCCGATCAACGGCTACTACGATCCGCGTGACCCTTTCACCACCGTGCCGCGCGCATCGATCCTGAAAACGCCTTATGCCGGCCATGCGAAGTCATCCGGCGCTGCCGGTTCGCTGAAGGGCCGGCGCATCGGCGTCATCCGCGAGTCGATGGTCTATCCGGCAGGCTCAAAGACCGAGCAGCCGATCGTCGAGGCCGCCGCGCGCGAGATCAAAACCGTCCTGGCCGAGACGCTCGGCGCGACTTTGGTGGAATCCTCCGATCCGTTGTGGCAACGCGATCCCGATCTCGAACGGATGGTGACGGATTTCCGCCGCGCGCTCGCTCGCCTCGTGCCGGTTTTCATGCCGGATCTGTTGTTTCGGCTGCGGCGCGACGGCCAGCCGGTGTTCAAGGAGTTCGCCGACGCGATCGTGCCGACGGAGTTCATGCCCGGAAAAATCTTCGGCGCCGGCAACGATGACGCCGATCGACTATTGCGTCGAAATGGCCGAGGGCCGCATCGCGCCGCCCGCAAATCTCGACCTCGCCACCATCCAGAACCAGGAACTGGCGATGACGTTCCGGTTTCATATTCCGCAATATCTGTCGCGGCGCGCCGCGGACTGGAAGGAGCGCGGCTTCACCGAGACGCTGACCGATTTCCCGGCGCTCAATGCCCGCTCCAAATTCTGGGGCGACGATCAGCGCGCGGCGTTCCGCAACTGGGAAGAAATCGCCGACCCGCGCAATCCGCTCGGCGGCCGCCAGGGTGTCAACGAACGCATCATGCTGCGCGAACTGCTGCGCCGCGTCGACATGATGGTGATCCTGGAAAACCGGCTCGACGCATTGGTACGGCTGCACACGCCGTGGCCGCCCGGCCTGATCGGCGGCGCCTATCAGTACGACATCGTCAGCAATCTCGCACCGGAATCGCTCAGCGGACCGAATGCCGGATTGTCCGAGGTTCTGATCCCGGCGGGCTACGTGACGACCGTCTACGATCCTGTTTTCAAGCTCACGGCCGACGGCACACGATATGTGTCGGCGCCGTCCGACCAGCCGACGCACGATCCCGCCGCCCGGCCTGCCGTTCTCGCTGGTGTTCCGCGTCGAGCCGGGCAAGGAGGACGTGCAGCTTGAAATCGCGTCCGCCTACGAAGCGGCCTCCAAGCGCCGCATCCCGCCGCCGGCGTTCGATGCGCTGCCTGGCAAGCGAGGACGGTAAGCAAGAATTCCCCATCACCCGCATTGTCATGCCCCGCCAACGGGTCCGGCCCAAAGTGGCCGGCCCGATGACAAGCTCCGGCGGCGCATCCAGTAAACACTGATCGCGTCGTGAATACTGGATGGTCCGCCTTCGCGGACGAAGACAGCAACCGAATTGTTGATGCAAACAATCAGCCGGGCACGCCAACAGTCGCTACTCCAGATGAATATTCAGGCTCTTGATGATCGGAGAAAACATCGCGTCCTGTTTTTGCATTTCGGCGGTCACCTGCGCCGACGATAGCGGCATCGGCTCGAAGCCGATCCGCCGCAATGTGCTTACCATGTCGGGCTCGGCCAGCACCTTGCGCAATGCCGCATCGAGCAGATCGACGATCGGCTTTGGCGTTGCGGCAGGGGCAAACATGACGAATTGCACGCCGCCAAGGAGCCCCGGGAAACCCTGCTCGGCGGTGGTCGGTACATCCGGCAACAGGCTCGAGCGCGTGTCCTGCACGAGCACCTGGGCGCGAAGCTGCTTGCTGTCGATCAGCGGTTTGGTGGTGCCGGCGAGCAGGCTGCCGAAATCGATACGGCCGGCGACGATGTCCTGGACCATGGCGGGCGGCGACTTATACGGCACCAGGACGAAGCTGACGCCCGCGCGTTGCGCGATCTGTTCGACCACGAGATGCTGCGACAGGCCGTAGCCGGACGTGGCATAGGTGACCGTGCTCGGATGTGACTTGGCGAGAGCGATCAAGTCCGTCAGGCTGTGTGCGGGGCTCGATGCCGCGCTGACCATCACGGCCGGGGTCGCGCCGACTCCGCCGATCGGCGCCAGATCCTTGAACGGATCGTAGGAAAGCTTCGGAAAGCTTTTGGTGAAGGTTGCGATCACCGTGCCGTTGATCAACAGCGTGCAGCCGTCCGCCGCCGCATGAACGACGTCGAGCGTACCGATGTTCCCGGTTGCGCCTGGCCGGTTTTCGATCACCAGCGTCTGGTGCAGTTCGCCCTGAAGCGCGTTGGCGAGCGCGCGGGCGGCGATATCGGTCGCTCCGCCGACGCCGAAAGGCACGATCAGCCTGACGTTGCTGCAGGCATAGTCCGCCGCAGCGGCCGGTGCGGCGACAGTGCACGCGCCCAGCCAGATGCACAGTAATGCTCTGACCGTCCACACCTGTGTTTCCTCCCTAGTCTTGAACGCCGAAGATGCCGTCAGGCGTCCGGCCACGCCGCGCGCGCGATTTCAACCACGTGTCGGAGTTTCTGATATTGCTCTTCGATCGTCATGGCGGTGTTGCCGATATTGCCCGAAAAACCGCATTGCGGGCTCAGGCCCAGCCGCTCCATCGGCACGTAGCGCGCCGCCTCGCGGATGCGGTCAAGCACCGCCTCCCTCGACTCGAGCGCCGGATATTTCGTGCTGATCAGACCGAGGATCACGGTCTTGTTGTCCGGCATGGCCTTGAGCGCGTCGAGCGGTCCGGCGCGCGGACTGTCGAATTCGAGAAAGTAGAACGCCGCGTTGAGTCTGCGGAAGAGCTGGTCGGCCATGAACTCGTAGCCGGCATCAGCCTGCCAAAAGCCGCGGCGGTTGCCGCGGCACACGTGAATGCCGACGGTCATTGCCGCCGGCGCCGCCGCCAGCACCGCGTTGAGAACCTCGACGTATTTTTCAACGATGGTCTTCCAGTCGTCGCCGCGGCCGGCAAGCGTGGCGCGGATTTCCGGATCGCCGATCTTGACGATCGAGGTCTCATCGACCTGCACGTAGATGCAGCCGGCTTTTGCCAGCGCGGCGAGTTCCTGACGATAGACCTCGATGAGGTCGGCCCAGAAATCGTCGGTCGACGAATAGGCGTCGCCGAGGATGGCGCCGTCTCCGCCCAGGAAGTGCAGGATGGCGGGCGACGGCAGGGTGATCTTCGGCGTCCGCGTGGTGATCGAACGCACGAAAGCAAAGTCGTCGGCGAAGATCGGTCTGCTCCAGCGCGCCTTGCCGCGCACCAAGAGCGCTTCGAGAACGACGCGATCGCCCTTGTCGTTCTTGTGGAAGAACAGGCTGTCCTCGAAGCCGAGCCCGTCGGGGCCGAGCGCCTTCTGGAAGAAATCGATGATATAGCTCCGGCGCCGAAATTCGCCGTCGGTCACCGACTTGAGCCCGATCGATTCCTGCACCGCCACGATCTCGCGGATCGCGGCATCCTCGATGGCCCGCAATTCGGCGTCGGATATTTCCTTGGCTTGATGGCGTTTGCGCGCTTCCAGGATTTGTGGCGGGCGAAGCATGCTGCCGACCTGGTCGGCGCGAAACGGCGGGTTGAGTGCGGCCATCGTCGGGCGTTTCCTCCTTCGCGTGGCGTTCGGAGCTGACGCGACGCATGGTCGTTGACCAAGCCGGGCCGCAACGCGCGACCGACAGGGCGGGATTGATAGCAACTTCTGTCGAGCGCCGACCAGCCGCGAAACGTCAACCCTGCAATGCCGGGCAATTTGCCGCTTCTAAAATTTGCTGACTCTCGCCTTGCCCACTGGCTCGCCCACCCCCCGTGGGCAAGACACGATCGCGGAGTAGCCCCACCGATTTCAGATCAGCACTGCATGGGAGGAAATCAGCGGACCAAATACGGGTCAAGGACGCGCGGCGCAGAGAGCGGCGCGTTCGTGTGATCGTCGAAGAACGGATTCGGCCGGCCGAGCCCGCGCCACCACCAGCCGAGAATCTTCGTTGCGCGGCGAGCAAAGATGCCGAGGGAAGGCGGCGGCGGCGCACCCGGCGGCAGCGGCCCCGCGGCGGAGCGTTCGTAGATGCGACACAGCGGCGGGCCAAGTGCGTCGTCGCGAGAACGACCGGTGGCTTCGCTGTCGATGAAAGAATGAGTGAGGGCGAAGACCGGAAAACGCGGGCTGGAGGCGGTGTTGCCGATCGGGGTCTTGCAACAGTCGGCGTACCAGCGGATCACCCTGCTGGAGAAGCACAACGACCGCACGGCGTCCACGCCCTCAGTCAGCGTCACGCGGCTCGGCGGCATCTGAAAGATGTCGGTGCCGCCCGCCGCATCGAGTACGTCGGCCCGATCGAGAAAGTGTGCGAACGCCTGGCAATCCGTGCAGTAGCAGACGAATCGAAGGCCGGCGGATGGCGAAACCTCGCGCGCGGCGCCGCTGACGCGGCCGCAGCGGCACAGAAGCGGGAGGTCTATTGGCACGCGTGTCACGCCAGTCGTGTTGGGTTCAGTTGAACAGATCGTCATGCGTGCCGGTACGGATCAAAACGATCTCTTCGTCCGCCACAGTGTAGATCAGGAGCCAATCCGGCTCGATGTGGCACTCCCAGACGCCGCTCCACTCACCGCTAATCTGTGCGGCCGGTACGCGGGTGGCAGCGCGCCGTGCTCGGCCAGCAACTCAACGACGGCGATGAGTTCCTCGATATCCTTGCCGCGGCGCTTCTGGCGCTTGAGATCAGCGCGAAACTGCTTTCGCTGAGCAATTCGGCGCATAAATCGCGCTCAGAGCGTGCGCATCTCCTTTGCCCAGGCGCCGACAGTGTCATAACTCTCGATGTTCGTACGGCTAAGCACTTCCCGCAGGGCTTTGCGCGTCGCGGCATTGGGGATGCGAACGGGAAACGGCAAGCCCCGGTAAAGCGTCACCTGCTTGTAAAACAGCGTGATCGCTTCCGTCGGCGTCATGCCGAGCTTGTCCAGCACGGCTTCAGCATCGTGCTTCAGTCCGGGTTCGACCCGCGCCCGGATCATCTTGGTCTTTGCCATCCATCGGCTCCTCAACAGATGGACCAACGTAGCACATTTGGGGAACAATAAAAGGCGATCAAGGCCATGTGGTCATGCCCTGCAAAAAGCGGGGGCATTGGCAGGACTAACGTCGTGGCATGGATTTCCAGGAACAAAAAGCCCCGCGGCGGACCGCGGGGTCATTGACGCGTCATGGCCGGACTTGTTCCACGGCTGTCCGGTTTAAGTTTGGCATAGATTGAGGCTCAACTGTCGTCGATCTGTCACGGTTTGGCGGTTGTGAATCGAGGAGTCGATCAATCCGCCGTCGGTGCATGAGGTTGTTGGCGACGAGACGGGTGAAGGCGAGCAGACCGTGCACGCTGTTCTGCAGGCGTGGGCCATGCGCAGAAGCAAGAAGGCGATCAAGGCGATTGCGATTTGGATGCGCACGGCGTTTTCGGACGTTCCGAAGAAATGCCGAATTTTGAGGGCATGCTTGACCCAGCGGAAGAACAGTTCGATCTGCCAGCGGCGTTTGTAGAGTTCAGCTATCTCGTCTGCCGGCGCATCGAGATCGTTGGTGACGATGCGCAGGATTTTGCCGGTCTCGGTGCGCACGTGCAGTTCGCGGACAGGATCCTGAAAACGGATTGATGCGGGACCGCGCTTGGCGCGCAGGGAGATGGCCGATGCGATCGCAGAGCACATGGGAATGCTTCCGGCAGGCAATTCTCGGCCACCACCGAAAGCGCAGTATTGACCTTCAGACGAGTGACGATGCGGCAGCCGGCGGCATCAAGTTTGGCCCAGAAGCCATAGTCGTAATAGCCCAGGTCGAACACATATGTGGCGCCCGGCCGGATCGGCATCGTCTTGGCCACGGTGATGTCGTTGACATTGGCGGGCGTGAGCT
>CAVXAK010000011.1:0-340000 GCA_963759705.1 uncultured Alphaproteobacteria bacterium | reverse complement strand
GATGGTCCGCAACGAACGTGAATTCGCTGCAGCCGGACACTGATTAGAAAGACCAGCTTGCTTCATAAGATCGATCCAACGGCGAGGCGGTCAAGCTTTGCCGACATTTTGCATTGCTTGCGCAAACATCGCCGCACGACTTGCATCGCCGGAAACATTTGGTGGCAGAACAATGCCTGGAGATAGCGCGCCGCTCGCGACTTCCAGTCACGCGCAGCGCTCGGATCGATCTCCTCTTCACGATGTC
The DNA here is from genome assembly GCA_963759705.1 of uncultured Alphaproteobacteria bacterium. GTDB lineage: Bacteria > Pseudomonadota > Alphaproteobacteria > Rhizobiales > Xanthobacteraceae > BOG-931. The sequence goes on along the minus strand of CAVXAK010000011.1, from coordinate 339,753 downwards.
AGATAACAGGCGCGCCCGCCGGCAAAGCCGAGAGCGCGCAATTGTAGTTTCTCACGAACGAGTTTTTCTTCGAGCCGGCCGAAATCATCGCCGACAGAGCCATCAACCGTCTGGTGGAGCCAGACGGGATCGAACCGACGACCTCCTGCTTGCAAAGCAGGCGCTCTCCCAACTGAGCTATGGCCCCTCCAGAAGTCAGCAGATCGGGCGATCAGTAATCAGAAATCGGCGTCGCGCGCCCTGATTACTGACATCTGATGCCTGATCGTCTGAGACTGGTGGGCCTGGGAAGATTTGAACTTCCGACCTCACGCTTATCAAGCGCGCGCTCTAACCAACTGAGCTACAAGCCCGATACCAGGAGTCAGTAATCAGAAATCGGTAATCAGAAAAGCACGTGTTCGTATCTGATTACGGAATCTGATTACTGACCTCCTGGTCTGCTCGTTCGCGAAGAAAGAGAAACGTAGACGGCGGCGTCCTGCCAATGGGCATGACCGCAAACAGAGCTTCGATCCTGAAACCGATCTGCCCTGATGTTTCCAAGAGATCCGATAGAGGACGCGTGAGGCGCCTCTGAAGGATCATCCTTAGAAAGGAGGTGATCCAGCCGCAGGTTCCCCTACGGCTACCTTGTTACGACTTCACCCCAGTCGCTGACCCTACCGTGGCCGGCTGCTCCCTTGCGGTTAGCGCACCGTCTTCAGGTAAAGCCAACTCCCATGGTGTGACGGGCGGTGTGTACAAGGCCCGGGAACGTATTCACCGCAGCGTGCTGATCTGCGATTACTAGCGATTCCAACTTCATGTGCTCGAGTTGCAGAGCACAATCCGAACTGAGACGGCTTTTTGAGATTTGCGCAGGGTTACCCCATTGCGTCCCACTGTCACCGCCATTGTAGCACGTGTGTAGCCCAGCCCGTAAGGGCCATGAGGACTTGACGTCATCCCCACCTTCCTCGCGGCTTATCACCGGCAGTCCCCTTAGAGTGCCCAACTAAATGATGGCAACTAAGGGCGAGGGTTGCGCTCGTTGCGGGACTTAACCCAACATCTCACGACACGAGCTGACGACAGCCATGCAGCACCTGTCTCCGGTCCAGCCGAACTGAAAGGCTCCATCTCTGGTACCCGCGACCGGGATGTCAAGGGCTGGTAAGGTTCTGCGCGTTGCTTCGAATTGAACCACATGCTCCACCGCTTGTGCGGGCCCCCGTCAATTCCTTTGAGTTTTAATCTTGCGACCGTACTCCCCAGGCGGGATGCTTAATGCGTTAGCTGCGCCACTGACGAGTAAACCCGACAACGGCTAGCATCCATCGTTTACGGCGTGGACTACCAGGGTATCTAATCCTGTTTGCTCCCCACGCTTTCGCACCTCAGCGTCAGTACCGGGCCAGTGAGCCGCCTTCGCCACTGGTGTTCTTGCGAATATCTACGAATTTCACCTCTACACTCGCAGTTCCACTCACCTCTCCCGGACTCAAGCTTCTCAGTATCAAAGGCAGTTCTGGAGTTGAGCTCCAGGATTTCACCCCTGACTTAAAAAGCCGCCTACGTGCGCTTTACGCCCAGTGATTCCGAGCAACGCTAGCCCCCTTCGTATTACCGCGGCTGCTGGCACGAAGTTAGCCGGGGCTTCTTCTGCGGGTACCGTCATTATCTTCCCCGCCGAAAGGGCTTTACAACCCTAGGGCCTTCATCACCCACGCGGCATGGCTGGATCAGGCTTGCGCCCATTGTCCAATATTCCCCACTGCTGCCTCCCGTAGGAGTCTGGGCCGTGTCTCAGTCCCAGTGAGGCTGATCATCCTCTCAGACCAGCTACTGATCGTCGCCTTGGTGAGCCGTTACCTCACCAACAAGCTAATCAGACGCGGGCCGATCCTTCAGCGATAAATCTTTCTCCTTACGGACGTATCCGGTATTAGCCCAAGTTTCCCTGGGTTGTTCCGAACTGAAGGGCACGTTCCCACGTGTTACTCTCCCGTCTGCCGCTCCGTATTGCTACGGCGCTCGACTTGCATGTGTTAGGCCTGCCGCCAGCGTTCGCTCTGAGCCAGGATCAAACTCTCAAGTTGGATGAGATCTGATCTCGGCTGATCACAACGTTTGACGAGGTCCCACTCTGTCCGTTCCGGTGATTGCGCACCGTCACGATCATAGTGTTGACCTGAAACGTCGACCGCCGAAGTCTCTTCCATGGCCACTCTCTCCTGGAAAAAGCCGAAGCCTTCTCCGTTCGAGGAAGCGGCCCGCAAGGACTCCGCCGTCCACGTTTCTCTTTCTTCCAATTCACTTGTCAAACATCCCGGAACCTTGCGGCTCCGTCTCCCCATCCCCCCTCCGGAGGATAGATGCAGAGAGCCGCCGAAGCCCGCACATCCGACATGGCCATAGGTCATGGCCGGATGCTTGTCACCGCGTAAACAGTGAGGGGCTTCGCAGACGCGCCATCGCGCCAAGCGGCGGCGCGCCAAGAGGGCTATATAGGCTTCGGTTGCCGTCCATTGTCAACGCCTTCGGCGTGAAATTGCCCTGTGGACCGCGGAAAAGCCGCCATCTGCCGCCGGCCATCGGCCGCGACTCCGGGCCCGGAGGCTTCGCGCACTCGCGGCGTCTTTCAGGGCCGCGCCGCACTGCGGCCACATTCCTCCGCCGTTCTTTGCATAATCGTGTCGGGGATGTCGCGATGTGGGGACGGCGACATCACCATTGAGCTTTAGGCCCTTGCGGTGACCGGGTCGCGTTGACGGTCCCGGACGGCCGGGGCATTGTGTCGATGGTTGAATCCTGTCCGGTCACTGCGCCGATCCGGTGGGGACGGCTTAGCGCCGTACGTCGTGTGGCGCTACGGGGTGCGAACACCGCGTGCAAGCGCGAGTGCAGGGGACGTGGTCTTGGACCAAGGAAGGCTGCGCGGCGCAACCCGGAGGCTCGATGCCGAGGCCATCGATCTCGGCAACGAGCCGCCGCTTTCGGTCGACGGCGGCGACGGCGGTCTGGTCGACCGGCGCCGGCTCTCGGTCCAATGGTTTAGCGGAACGATCCTGACCGGACTGTGCGGCGCGGCCCTGATGGGAGGCGCCGTTTTTGCTTCGCTCGACGGCGAGACCAATTTCGCCGCGGCGCCGGAGCGCGTCGAGACGGCGCTGCGCGGCGCGCTCACCAGCATCGGCGACCGCCTGGGCGGGACTGCGCAAGACCGATCGGCTGCCGGCGTTCAGCGAACCGACGCGTCGCGCGCCAGAGTCGTGCGCGTTCCGACCACCACGCAGTAGCCGCGATCGCGAAATGGTGCGCGTGCGTCCCTATGTGCGCGTGTCCGGCAATCTTTCGCTGACGGTCTCCGATCTCTCCGCCAATATTCCGCCGTTCAATCCGCAAAAACTTCTCGCCGACGACGTCGCCGGCGAGGACGACTCAGCCGGCCGCCGCCGCAGCGCCGGACGCCGAGGTGTCGTTCGTCACCTGCGACTTCGTCCGCGCCCCCCGTCGCGCAGCAAGGTGACGCCGGCGGTCTGCGAGCTCAGTTCGTCTGCTGCCGAAGGTCAAGCCGTCGACGCTGTTGCCGCTCGATGAGGTCATTACGCGCGTGCGCGATGTCGCCAATGCCGCCAGGATCATCGTCGCCGCTGCTCGCCAATGCCGACGCCACCGGCAAGCCTCAAGCTCGGCTACGCCGCCGAAGGCGATCCGCGACACCGATTTCGGTTTCGCGGCCCGCGTCGTGCCCGAGAACGTCACGCTGTTGCCGAAGACCACGACGCAGCCGACCGGCGGCACCGACTGGAGCGAACGGATCGTCATCGTCGAAGAAAGGCGAAACGGTCGGCTCGATCCTGCGCGACCTCGGCGCCGCGCCCGACGACATCAAAGCAGATCATCGCCGTGATCGGGCCGCCGGCGCGCGAAGGCGGCCTCAAGGAAGGCCAGAAGCTGCGCGTCGCTCATGGCGCCGGCCGGCCTCGGCCACCTGCAGCCGCTGCGCGTCATCGTCGCCGGCGACAGCGCATCGAGGCGGCGGCGGCGCTCTCCGACTCGGGCAAATATGTTCCGGTCGACATCCCCAACGTCGATACCGATGTCGAGCCGGCCGGCGCCAAGACGAAACTGCCGAAGACGACGGCAGCGGCGTGCCGCTCTATCAGAGCCTCTACGAGACGGCGCTGCGCAACAACGTTCCGACCGCCGTGATCGAGGATCTGGTTCGCATCTACTCCTACGACGTCGACTTCCAGCGCAAAGTGCAGCCGGGCGACTCGTTCGACGTGCTCTATGCCGACGACGAGAACGGCGACGGCACGGCACGAGGTGCGCTACGCCTCGCTCACCGTCGGCGGCGAGACCAAGAAATACTATCACTTCCAGACCACCGACGACGGCCTCTACGATTACTACGACGAGACCGGCAAGAGCGCGAAAAAATTCCTGGTGCGCAAGCCGGTCGCCGTCGGCATGGAGACCTCGCCGTTCGGCTGGCGCACGCATCCGATGCTGCACTATCAAGGAATTGCACACCGGCGTCGATTGGGGCGCGCCGATGGGCACGCCGATCTTCGCCGCCGGCAACGGCACGATCGAGGAAATCGGGCCGAAGGGCGGCTACGGCAAATATGTCCGCATCCGCCACGCCGACGGCTACGAGACCGCCTACGGCCACATGACCGCGTTCGCGCGCGGTCTCGAAGTCGGCAGCCGCGTGCGCCAGGGCCAGGTCATCGGCTTCGTCGGCTCGACGGGCCTGTCGACCGGCTCGCACGTGCATTTCGAGATCCTGGTCAATGACCGCTTCGTCGATCCGATGCGCATCAAGCTGCCGCGCGGCCGCGTGCTCGATGGCGATCGGCGCTCGCCAATTTCGAGAAGGATCGCGACCAGCTCGACGCCGTGCTGTGCGCGCGTCGCGCACCCGCGCTCATGTCGCGCAGGCGCATCTAGCGCGATGAGCCGCTCCAGGACTGCGGAACTTCGCCCACCGACGATCCCATCGAGCGTGCGGTCGAGCCGGCTGTGGGCGCTGCTCACACTTCAAGCTGCACGCCGTCTGATCTTTCCGGCCAGGCATGATCGCCGACCACGTCGGCATCTCGTTCGATCAGCGTGCGGTTCTGGTTGACGCCGTGGCGGCGCACCGACGAGCACCTGCCGCTGTCGCATATCGCCGAAGTCGCGCACATCGCGCGGCTTCTTCTGGGACGCAGATCAGCGTCGAGAGCTCCGGCGGGCTTAATCCGCTGCGTCATCATCGGACTGCCGAAGGCGCCGCGCGCGCTACTTCGTCGAGCACGTCGCGAACGCGCATCAACGAGGCCGGCGTGCTACGCCGCCGCCGCAACCGCCGCGCCGTTGAACATCAGCCCCTGCTTGCCGGCCGAGATCACGACCTTCTCGCCGTCCTTGATGCGGCCGGAGAGAATGAGCTCGGCGAGCGGATCCTGCACCGACTTCTGGATCACGCGCTTGAGCGGCCGCGCGCCGTAGGCCGGATCGTAGCCCTTGTCGGCGAGCCACTCGCGCGCCTTCGGCATCGAGCACGATGGTGATCTTGCGCTCCTCCAGCAGCTTCTGCAGCCGCTCGCATCTGGATATCGACGATGCGGCCCATGTGCTCGCGCTTGAGCCGGTGGAACAGAATGATCTCGTCGATGCGGTTGAGGAACTCCGGCCGGAAACGCGCGCGCACCTCGCGCCATCACCAGATCGCGCACCTTGTCGGTGTCCTCGCCGTCGGGCTGCGCCACCAGATACTCGGAGCCGAGATTCGAGGTCATGACGATGAGCGTGTTGCGGAAGTCGACGGTGCGGCCCTGGCCGTCGGTCAGCCGGCCGTCGTCGAGCACCTGCAGCAGCACGTTGAACACGTCCGGGTGCGCCTTCTCGATCTCGTCGAACAGCACGACCTGATAGGGCCGCCGCCGCACCGCTTCGGTGAGCGCGCCGCCCTCCTCGTAGCCGACATAGCCGGGCGGCGCGCCGATCAGGCGCGCCACCGAATGCTTCTCCATGTATTCCGACATGTCGATGCGGACGAGCGCGTGCTCGTCGTCGAACAGGAATTCCGCCAGCGCCTTGGTCAGCTCGGTCTTGCCGACGCCGGTCGGGCCCGAGGAACATGAACGAACCGATCGGCCGGTTCGGATCCTGCAGGCCGGCGCGCGCGCGGCGCACCGCGGTCGACACCGCCTTGACGGCTTCGGCCTGGCCGACCACGCGCTTGCCGAGCTGCTCCTCCATGCGCAGAAGCTTCTCGCGCTCGCCTTCGAGCATGCGGTCGACCGGAATGCCGGTCCAGCGCGACACCACCTGCGCGATGTGATCGGCGGTCACCGCCTCTTCGGAGACGACCGACGCCGCGCGCCGCTCGGCGCCGCTTCGGTCGTCTTTCAGCTTGCGTTCGAGCTCCGGAATGCGGCCGTACTGCAAGTTCGCCGGCGCGCTGATAATCGCCGCGGCGGATGCGCGTCGGCCAGATCGTTCTTGCGCCTTGTCGAGCTCGCTTCTGCAGTTCGGCGGCGGACGTCAGCTTGTCCTTCTCGGACTTCCACTTCGCGGTGAGCGCGTCGGCCTGCTCCTCCAGCTGCGGCGAGATCCTTCTCCAGCCGCTTGAGCCGCTCCTTGGAGCCGGCATCGCTCTCCTTCTTCAGCGCCTCCTGCTCGATCTTCAGCCGCACGATCTCGCGGTCGAGATTGTCGAGCTCCTCGGGCTTGGAATCGATCTGCATGCGCAGCCGCGCCGCCGCCTCGTCGACCAGGTCGATCGCCTTGTCGGGCAGGAAGCGGTCGGTGATGTAGCGGTTCGACAGCGTCGCCGCGGCGACGAGCGCGGCGTCGGTGATCTTCACCTTGTGGTGCGCCTCGTATTTTTCCTTCAGGCCGCGCAGGATCGAGATGGTGTCCTCGACGCTCGGCTCGTCGACATAGACCGGCTGGAAGCGCCGCGCCAATGCGGCGTCCTTCTCGACGTGCTTCTTGTATTCGTCGAGCGTGGTGGCGCCGATGCAATGCAGTTCGCCGCGCGCCAGCGCGGGCTTGAGCAGGTTGGAGGCATCCATCGCGCCGTCGGCTTTGCCGGCGCCGATGATGGTGTGCATCTCGTCGATGAACAGAACGTAGGCGCCGGCCGAGCCGTCACCTCCTGCAGCACGGCCTTGAGCCGCTCCTCGAACTCGCCGCGATATTTTGCGCCGGCGATCATCGCGCCCATGTCGAGCGCCAGCAGCTTCTTGTCCTGCAGGCTTTCCGGCACGTCGCCGTTGACGATGCGCAGCGCCAGGCCTTCGACGATCGCGGTCTTGCCGACGCCCGGGCTCGCCGATCAGCACCGGATTGTTCTTGGTGCGCCGCGACAGCACCTGGATGGTGCGGCGGATTTCCTCGTCGCGGCCGATCACCGGATCGAGCTTGCCGTCGCGCGCGGCCTGGGTGAGGTCGCGGGCGTATTTCTTCAGCGCGTCGTAGGCGTTCTCGGCCGACGCCGAATCCGCGGTGCGGCCCTTGCGCAGCGCTTCGATGGCGGCATTGAGCGTTCTGCGGCGTGACGCCGGCTGGGCGAGAATTTTTCCGGCTTCGCTGCCCTTTTCGAGCGCGAGCGCGAGCAGCAGCCGCTCGACGGTGACGTAGCTGTCGCCGGCCTTCTCGCCCGCCTTCTCGGCGGTGTCGAACACGCGCGCCAAGGCCGGATCGAGATAGACCTGCCCGGCGCCGCCGCCGGAAATCTTCGGCCGCTTATCCAGCGCCGCCTCGACGGCGGCAAGCGCCTGGCGCGAATTGCCGCCGGCGCGGTCGATCAGCCCCGCGGCGAGCCCTTCGGGGTCGTCGAGCAGCACCTTCAGCAGGTGCTCGGGCGCGAATTGCTGGTGCCCCTCGCGCTGGGCCAGCGATTGGGCGGACTGCACGAAACCGCGGCTGCGGTCGGTGTATTTCTCGAAATTCATGGCCAGAACTCCCTCGGCCTGTTCCGAACGCCCCAGAGCATGATCCCGAAAAGTAGTCTCCGGTTTTCGGAAAAGATCATGCTCCGAAGAAAGGCGCGGACGAAACATCGTCATTGGGTTTAATGGCGTTTGGTTGTCGCTTCCATGATGCAGATCAAACCGATTCCGACCGGCGGCCCGACACCGGCGAACCCCCGAAGGCGATCCGCCGCTCATAATATGGGGGCGCAGGCGGCCCGGAAAAGAGGTGGTCCGAGGGAGTTTTTGCCCGAATCCCCTCCGCGGGTCATTGCCGGGCTTACACGCGACCCGGCAATCCAGACGGCGCTGGCGCATGCACACGCTTGCTGCGATGGTCAAGCGGCGCCGAGGTCATCATGGATGCGCGGGTCAAGCCCGCGCATGACGCGTGAAAAAACGATGAGATTTGAGCGAAATATGTCCTGAAGCCCATGGCCATCATCCAATCGATCTACCGCTACCCGATCAAAGGACTGAGCCCCGAGCCGCTGGCGCGCGTCGCGCTCGCGCCCGGCGAGACGGTTCCCGGCGACCGGCTCTACGCCATCGAGAACGGCCCGTCCGGCTTCGATCGGCTGACGCAGCCCTATCTCTCCAAGACGCATTTTCTGATGCTGATGAAGAACGAGCGGCTCGCCAGCCTGCGCACGAGTTCGATCACGCGAGCCACGTGCTGACGATCACCGTCCCTCCCGTCCCCCACCCCTGCCCTTCCCCACAGGCTTGCACTCGGGCGCGCGCAAGCGCGACCCGGGCGGGAGGAGGGGAACATCCGCGGCGACCTGCGAACGCGCCGAAGGCCGCGCCGCGATCGAGCGCTACTTCGCCGCATACTGCGCCGACGAGCTGCGCGGGCCGCCGAAAATCCTGCACGCCGCACGGCCACAGCTTCTCCGACGTCGCCCGCAAGGTGGTCTCGATCATCAACCTCGCCTCGGTCGCACGCGATCGAGAGCCATGGTCGGCGCGCCGGTCGACCCGCTGCGCTTTCGCGCCAACGTCTATGTCGAAGGCCTGGCCGGCCTGGAGCGAGCTCGATCTCGTCGGCCAGGATTTTGCGACGATCGGCGCCCGCGCCCGGCTCGAAAGTCGTCAAGCGCATCGTGCGCTGCGCCGCGACCAACGTCGATCCGCGACACCGGCATCCGCGACCTCGAACATGCCGCAGGCGCTGATGCGCACTCTCGGCCACGCCGACTGCGGCATCTACGCCGAGGTGATCCACGCCGGCGAGATCGCCCAGGCGACGCGATCGAGATTCTTTGATGCAAGGCAGCTTTTTCCTGGTCCCTCTCCCCATGTGAGAGAGAGTTAGTGGATCATGGCGTCGTAGTCGGCATGAGAGCCGATCCAAAACCAGACCAAATCGCCATCGGCTTCGACCGCCAACGCGCGATAGCGCAGGCCGACACGCACGGACCAAAACCTTCCGATCTTCTTGAACCGCAACGATGGGTGCTACGGATTCTTGCTTCAACAGCGTGTAATTTTTATCGGCAAGGGCCTGCACTTGTGCCGGGAAGGTTCGCGTAAGCCTCCCAGAACGCGCGGCTTGCGAAGTGCCTCATAGCTCGCGGGCGCGGCCCTTATGGAAATCGTCGATGGCCTGGTCTGCTAACTGGTCCAGTTTGCCGCTTTCAGCATCGCGCTCGATCGTTTGATCGAAGCGCGCGGCGTCGAGCTGCTCGAACCAGGCGCGAAACTTCGCGAATTGGTCGGGCGGCAACAGGGTGACGGCCTTTTCAAGGTCCTCGATGGTCATGGAAGCAATATATCACGGAAACTCGCGCGCTGCAGCCTGCCCGGTCGATTTAACGATCAGCGTCGCGCCAGGCGTCACGATACGATCAGTACGAATCCAGCTCGGGGCCGGCAGACGACCATGGACCAAATCACCTGCGAAAGGAAAAGGCACGAGCAGCAGGTCGCCACGCTTATGCATTATCCCAAACTTGATCTTCGGAATTATCCGAATACCGGCACCAGCGACGCCGACTGTGCGTTCATCAGGTCGCGCCACTCCTCCGCTCAGCCCGCTCACGAATGTAGCCGACGAAATCAAGCACCTCGCGAGCGGCTTGATCCGGCAGTCTCTTAACCTGCTCATAGATCAATTCGGCGATCGTCATATCGTCCTCCGGACGACGGCCAGGATAGGACTTGGCCGCGGCGGCGCAAGTTAACGTATTTATTATAAGCATAGCATACTTAAGCGATCATCGTCGCGGCGCGCCTCGACGACCTCGCCATCACGCACACGCTGATGCAGACCCTCGGCCTCGCCGATGGCGGTATCTACGCCGAGGTAATGCGCGCCGGCGAGATCGCCGAGGGCGATGAGATTCGCAAGATTTTGTGATGCCGGCAGAGAGTACGGTAATCTAATCTGCCATGAGCAAAAATCCGACGTTCGCAACTGCCGGCCAAGTATCCGAGAAAATTGACGTCCGGCTGAGCTACGGGATCGTCAGACTTTTCTCCGAAGGCCTCTTATGCTAGCCCAAATAAGGCTATCCAGGAGTTGGTAGCTAACGCGTTCGATGCCGGAGCAACGTATGTCGCAGTTTTCCTGCCAGCGGATTTCCACGAACAGGGAGCGACTATAGGCGTCTTCGACAACGGCGAAGGCATGGATGCGGCTGGACTGAAGGTGCACTGGCTGGCCTGCACCCGGTTCGGTTGACAGCATCCTAAGCTAATCTCATCTGCCTTTCGAACTCGACGGGGCTCTGATAGCCGATCGTCGAGTGCCTGCGTTTCGGATTGTAGAAGCGCTCGATGTAGTCGAACACGTCGGCCTTGGCTTCGTCCCTGGTCCGATAGGTTTTGCGGGCCGTGCGCTCTGTCTTCAGCGAGGAGAAGAAGCTCTCCATCGCCGCATTGTCCCAGACGTTGCCCGAACGGCTCATCGAGCAGACGACGCCGTGATCGGCCATCAGCTCGCTGGAACTGTTCGCTGGTGTACTGGCTGCCGCGATCGGAGTGATGCAGCAGCGCATCGGGCTTGCCCCGTCGCCAGATCGCCATCACCAGGGCATCGGTGACGAGCTGCGCCGTCATCGCCGCGCTCATCGACCAGCCGACCACGCGCCGGGAGAAGAGATCGATGACGGCCGCCACGTAGAGCCAGCCCTCCGCCGTCCAGACATAGGTGAAGTCGGCGATCCATTTGCGGTTGGGAGCGGGCGCTTCGAAGCTGCGGTCGAGCACGTTGGCAGCGACGGCGGCCGCCTGCCGCTCACCCAGGTCGGGCGGCAGGCGACGCCGTCGCGGACGCGCTCTGAGAGCCTGTAGCCGCATCAATCGCTCGATCCGATGCAGCCCGCACGACACCCCCTCGGCGAGCAGATCGTGCCACACGCGCCTGGCGCCATAGGTCCGGTCGCTCGCAAGGAAGCTGGCGCGAACCCTCGCGCCCAGCTCTTCGTCGCTCCGGCTGCGCCGACTGCGCGGTCGGGTCAGCCAGGCATAGAAGCCACCCCGCGAGACACCGAGCGCCTCGCACAACCATTCCGCCGGCCAGATCCCCCGGTGCTTCGCAATGAAACCGAACTTCACGTCGATTCCTTCGCGAAGTAGGCCGCGGCTTTTTTTAGGATGTCTCGTTCGGCCTTCAGCTTGGCCACCTCGCGCTTCAGCCGCGCGATCTCCAGCTGCTCGGGCTTCATCTGGCCTTGCCCGGGGAACGCATGCTCCGGGTCGCCCGCAAACGCCTTCACCCAGCTGCGCAGCTGCGACTGATGAACACCAAGGTCCTCCGCGGCCTGCACATAGGACACGCCGCGTTCCTTGATCAGCCTCACAGCCTCAAGCTTGAACTCCCGCGTAAACTTCCGTCTCTCCATGACCCACCTCCGGTTCCATCAAAACACCTAACTCGGTGTCTTCGGAACCGGGTGCAGGCCAAGAAGCTGAAGTCTGCTCTAGTCGCTTGGACTGGATCGGCAGCGGATCGAAAAATCTACCGGCAAGTTGTTTGGCCCGGGATTTGCGAAATCATGGACCTTTGCCATCCTCTCGGACCTCAAGGAAAAGGTGCACCAAATCAGCCGGCCAAAGCTCGCCTGGGTGCTCAGTACTGCGCTGCCTCTGCGCGACGACTTTGCCATTTATCTGGACAACAAAAAGCTGGAATCTAGCAAGGCAGGGAAAGGTCTTCTGAAGAGATGGATATTTCGGCAAGGACATTCTGGAATTGCCAAAACCGAAAGGCATCGAGCCGAATGAAGACAAGCGCCAAAAGGACTCGCAAAGCGCTTCGCATTAGAGCACCCCGCTCTGGGCTAATTAATGGATATGTTGAAGCCTACAAGGACTTGTTTTCAGGAAAATCAAACGAGATCGGCCGCAGCTATGGCTTCTTCGTTTACGTGCTCGGACGCCTAATTACGTTGAGGATGATCATTTCGGCATCCCTCCAGATGAACTTCGACACGGAACCTTTGGCCGTATCCGCGTGGTCGCAAATATGGACGGTCTGGACAGGTATCTTCAGTCCGACCGAGAACGCGTACGCGACGGCCCTGTTCTCACAGACGCTCAGAATTTTCTACGATCACTCTTTAACTTTGTTCGGCCCTTTGTGGAACGGGCAATTAGGGAAGAAGACGCGGGCGCAAAACTCGGTATATCCCTTGCAGGCAGTCCCGCAAGTGTTTCTCGTCGCCCGATCGTTCAATTGGCGCAAGCGGTACTGGAGGGAAAGGCAAGGTCGAGATATGTAGCCGTTCCACCATCAACTACACCCGCCGAGCGCGACGTGCTCGTTGCCGCATTAGAAGCGCGGCTCGAAACGCCGGAAACATTTGTTGCCGGAGTTGATATTATCTTCGACGCGACTGCCAACCTTGGCATTGCCGTATACGACACCACGACCGGCTTCCTGCGGATTAACGGCTTCCATCCCTTCGTCGGCGCCTTTTATGATCAGTTTTCCGGTACGGGGTCAGGTCTTCCGCTCGATCTATTTGCGATGGCCGAAGTTCTCTTGGAGGCACAGCTTCATCAAGCCTCCTATTCGCAAGAGCATGTCGATGCCGTAATGTCTGCTCGAGATCAATATTTACGCGATGTGGCCCAATCCTCCGGGCGACGAACTGCACTCGTGGTATCGAAGGCACTCCAGGATGCAAGGAATGACGAGGATAAGCTTGAGAAGGAGGTAGTTGCGGCCTTTAACAGCCTCGGCTTTGACGCTGCTCGCGACGGGCGGAAGGGCAAGGCAGATGGTATCGCCCGGGCAGATTTAAGTGCCGACGCCAAGGGAAACCCACGGCACTACTCGGTAACGCTTGAGGCTAAGAGCAAGCAAAAGGACGGGAAGCCCGTTGCCGCGGCGACCGTCGACGTAGCGGTCATCGCCAAGCACCGTGACGAGTACCAGAGCGATCACGCGATCGTGGTTGGCCCATCGTTTGCCACGACGCAGGGAGACAAGGCGACAATCGCAAAATTGATCGATAAGGACCGCCAGCTAACCAGAGGAAATGGCGAGCCAAAGACGATCACACTCATCACGGTAGACGATCTTGCTCGCTTGGTCCGAGTTGCGCCGATTAAAGGCGTTGGCCTATCCAAACTTCGTAAACTTTTTGAGGATTGTCGACTTCCGGAGGAGTGCAAAGCGTGGATCGACGCAGTCGAGGCGAGTAAGCCAAAAAAAAATTGCCCTACAAGGAAGTGATCGACGCAATTTATCAGCTTCAGAAGAAGTATAAACGAGCGACAGTCGCGTATGACGCGTTGCGAGTGGCACTCGGTGCCAGGATGCCACCCGTTGACTATGAGACCAATGAAGGACTTATTGACCTGTGCAAGGCAATGATGGAGATAGCGCAAGGTTACATCACTGCCACCAACTTGACGGTCGAATTGGACCAGAGCCCGGCGAATGTTCTCGCGGCAATCGAGACGGCGACAAAAACACATCTGACAGACAAATACTGATCTTTAACGCTCATCCGCGACGCTACTACATGAAATGGGTTCGCACTGAAATGTTGAAATCGCACAACAAGACAATTTTCGAGGCGCTTGGGCGCAACCCAATACATCCATTCCCCGCGCGCATGGCGCCCGGCATTGCGTTAGAAGCTTTAGGCGACAATAAGAGACCCCTGCGAGTACTCGATCCCATGGTCGGCTCAGGGACCGTGCTCGCAGTTGCGCATGCGAATGGGCATCGTGCGGTCGGTGTCGATCTTGATCCATTGGCTGTCCTGCTCGCCGGCGTCTGGACCCGAACCGTCGACCCGGAACGGGCGAGTGACAAGGCCTTAGAGGTGCTCGATCGAGCAAAGGTAGCATTCAGAACGCTTACTTCGGGACGCGCTTACCCCGAGAGCAGCGACAAAGAAACGCGCAAATTCATTCGGTATTGGTTTGATGACTATGCACGTCGGCAATTGGCAGCGCTCTCGGTGGTGATCAGCAGAGTTCGCGACGACACAACGCGCGATGTGCTTTGGTGCGGCTTTTCGCGGCTTATTATCACGAAGAGTGCCGGGGCTTCACTCGCATTGGATCTTTCGCACAGCCGTCCTCACAAAGCGTTCACCTGCGCGCCCGTCAAACCGTTTAATCGATTCATTTCCTCAGTAGAGACTGTCGTCTCGAATTGTCCCCGCGAGGGAATGAAAGGAATCGGGCCAGCCACGATCGTTAAGCGTGGTGACGCACGGAGATTGGATATTGGCGGCGGCTCTATCGACCTCGTGCTAACTTCGCCGCCCTACCTTAACGCGATTGATTACATGCGGTGCAGCAAGTTTTCTCTCGTGTGGATGGGACACACCGTAAAGGAACTCCGTGAGATTCGTGAGGAAAGCGTAGGGACAGAAGCGTCGACTGAACAAGCGTTAGAGGCTGCGTGGGTGAAGTCTTTGATCAAACAGCTTCGAATCAAACCGGCCCTCTCCAGGCGCGAGGAATTGTCCCGCTGGATGTTGAAATAGGAGAAGCGGCGTTGCCCGCCTTGAGCCAATAGGCTCGGGGTGCTGATTCCACAAAGGAGAGCAACGCCATGAACCAAGCTACTACATCGACTGCCATCCCGACGAGAGCGCTGAAGCTCGAAGCCCTTTCGAATATTGCGGCGAGCTTTGAGTTGTTTTGCCTGGCTTCCGGCATGGAGGCGCTTGGCGAGATGATGGATCACGACGCACAATCGATCTGCGGGCCCCACCATGCGCGAGGCCATTTGCGGCGGGCGCATCGGTGGGGGAGAACGAGGGGCAAGATCGGCTTCCACGGCGGCAAGGTTGAGATCGAGCGGCCAAGGCTTCGCGGCTTCGACGGGAAGGAACTGGCTGTGCCAAGCTGGGAGGCCGCTGTTGCGCAGGACTGGCTCGGCAAATGGTCCATGAACCAGATGCTGATCAACGTCGCGACGCGTAAGTTTGCCCGATCGGTTCGTTTGCCCGAGGGAGACGTTCCGGCGCCGGCGGGGGCAGGTCTATCGAAATCGGCGGTCTCCCGCCGCTTCGTGGCGCTATCGGCGGCACGCATGAAGGAGTGGATGGCGTGCGATCTCTCCGGCCTCGATTTGCTGGTGATCCAGATCGACGGCATTCACATGGACGACGATTTGATCCTGGTCGCGGCGATCGGTGTCGACGCGAAGGGCGACAAGCATCCGCTCGGCCTCGCCGAGGGTGCGACGGAGAACGCCGCGACTGCGCAGGCGCTCATCGACAATCTCGTTGAGCGCGGGCTCGACCCGGCGGTACCGCGGCTCTTCATCATCGACGGTGCCAAGGCACTGTCCAAGGCGATCCGCCGAACCTTCGGCGCTGCCGCGGCGATCCAGCGCTGTCAGGTCCACAAGGCCCGCAACATCATGGAACGATTGCCCAAATCACTGCACGCCTCGGTTCGGCGTGTGTTGCGACAAGCATGGGAGATGGACGACGCCGACAAAGCCGAAAGGCTGATCCGTAACCTCGCACAACGTCTCGAACGAGACTGGTCCGGGGTCTCCAGCTCGATCCTGGAAGGTATCGACGAAATTCTGACCGTCACGCGGCTTCGTTTGCCAACGGAGCTACGGCGCTCACTCGCCTGTACCAACATCATCGAGAATATGATGGGCACGGTACGGCGCGTCTGCCGCAACGTGAAGCGATGGCGCTCGGCATCGATGGCGATGCGCTGGACCGCAGCCGCAATGCAGGAAGCCGCCAAAGGCTTCCGACGACTGAAGGCGTACAAGCAACTTCCCGTGTTACGTGCTGCTCTCGAAGCTCACCAAAACAAAAACTCACGTGGCGTTCTTGCTCGCCAAGCCAACGCCGCGTAACTTGAAACTCGGCACCGACCGCTTCTCAATGTTCAACAAACGGCGGGACATCCCCAGGCGCGATCAGGGTCTGTTGGCTCAATATGTGTGGGCTATGGGGCGAGCATTGGCGGAGGTGTCGCGAGTACTGCGAACTGGCGGTCGGGCGGTCTATGTGGTCGGGGATTTGACGGTACGAGGTACATACATACGGAATTCATCAGTCGTGGCTGCTGTTGCCGAGGAGCATGGATTAAAGATTTGTTCGCGGCACTCACGAGCTCTCCCTGCCAATCGGCGATACTTGCCACCACCTAGACAAGGCGAATCGACCGCGACGATGGACGCCCGAATGAGGCGGGAGGTCATTCTTGTCTTTAATAAACCCGCAGCGTCATGATCTGCAGGGCCGAGAAAAACTTGAATGTCGGGTAAAGCTAAATCAGCCGAATATCTGTAACCAGCCAAATTGCGTGTTTACCAGCGACTTGTCCTTTAATCTCAGCAAAGACTATCTTGTTCTTTGCGTTTTTTGGTAAGCCCAGGCGTTGAGGCAAGATGCAAGTGTAGGCCAAGTTTGGGCGCCTGCTATTAACAACAAGTGTCGTCTGCCAAAGCGGGCCTCTCGGGAGCTTTAAGAGTTCAGCGCCAACACCTCCCAATGCTTTCACGCGTTCGGTTCTATTTGTTTCCGTCAGCAACTCCCGCACTACGGCGAGCAAAGAATGGTGCGCTCCTCCTACGGGATTAACTGTCTTGATGTCGTCTGAGACCGCCTTTGGCGTTCGCCACTTCTTGGCGGATGGCGGGAACACCTTGTTCAATATGCTCGCGACGATCGGAACCCCGTTCGCCCGCAAAACATCGACGGCCTCCCACCCCTTCAGCCCGCTTCCACCAACTCCACCATTGCAATTGTGTTCGGGCCACGGCGGACCGCGGTGGTCGAGGAGTACAGCACTTCCGCAGGTGCATTGAAGAACATGGATGGATGCTCCGCAGTACCAACAATCGGTCGGATATATCCAGGTTTGACAGGATGGCCTGTGAGTAGGAACTGACACGACAGGTCCCCCGTCGCGCTAAATTGCGGAGCTTTGCTACTCATAGTATGCATACCTTTCTTGATTTCCGTGTCACTATTATAGAGACAAATGCTTGACATCTGTCACCATTTCAGTTACACATTCAGCGAATCTCGCTCGTGAGGGGCGTCTCCGGAGACGCAACGACAGACGGAGCGAGTGCGGTGCCCGCGGGCGGGGCTCGTAACCTCGCTCCCGGGAGGCTCTGGGGTTCCGCTCGTCCGGCATCATGACCGGTCTGCGAGGAGCTCGCTGGACTGGGACAGGTGAAAAGCGGGTAACACCCGACATAGCCGCGTCCCAGGAAACGCGGCCTGGGGCTGAGTTGCGGGGTGAAAGCCGCAACGAGTGCCGCGGCGGAGCGCCGAGAGGCGAGCGGGCCCGGTGCAGATGAGTTGCGCAAACGGCGTACACTTGTCTGCGGCCCGCCTCCGCGCCGCAAGCAGATGGTTCGCGCCGACGGCGTGAACGTGTCTGCGATGCGCGGATCATGGCTGGTGCGCCTGTCGGCGCTCCGCCTCCCCTCTTTTGTTTGAGCATGATCGTGTCCGAAAACCGGTGACCGCTTTTCGGGATCATGCTCCGGGGGAAACTTTCGCGAACCTTGTCGCAGAACTCGGACGCTCACGCGCCGCGGGAACGTCTTTGTTCGTCATTGCCGGACTTGATCTGACTTGATCCGGCAATCCATGCGGAGGTGTGGCTCGATGATCATTGCCGAGCGTTTTCCATCGCTGCATTTCAGCATGGACCACCGGGTCAAGCCCGGTGGTGACGCCAGTGGGTGACAAGGCGCGCGCTTTCACCACGCCTTCCCCATTTTCGCGGGGCAGGACGGAGATCGCAGACGCGCCGCACAAGACAAAGGGCGGCACCGATGAAAGGCAAATACCCCGGCGGGATGACGTACACGCAGTGGCGGCGTTTGCCCTACAAGGAGAGGCACGCCTGGGTGACGCGGGCCGAGTGCGATCTGCTCGGCTACTGGGCCACCTGTAAAAATCACAAGCGCTGCCGGCGCGACCGGACCTGCCGCGGCTATGTCTTCGATTGCTACTACAAGCGGCGAGAAACGATGTCGCCGGCCGAGATCGCACGCGACGACGCCAAATGTGCGCCGCTCAATGCCATGCTGAAAATC
This sequence comes from uncultured Alphaproteobacteria bacterium, assembly GCA_963759705.1. Taxonomy (GTDB): domain Bacteria; phylum Pseudomonadota; class Alphaproteobacteria; order Rhizobiales; family Xanthobacteraceae; genus BOG-931. Next base: position 321,294 of record CAVXAK010000011.1, on the reverse strand, counting down.
GGACCGAAGTTGTAGCGTAACGGCGGCGACGCGCGGCGTTCTGATCCCTCCCTCTTGCGGGAGAGGGTGGCGAAGTCGAGCGCAGGCGAGACTGAGCCGGGGAGGGGTTTGAGCCAAGCCGCTCGCTCTGCTCGCGCCCCCTCACCCACTTCGCTCGCTTGTGCTCGCTCAGCACCCTCTCCCGCAAGGGGAGAGGGACGGCGCGAAACGCTTCGTTGGATTTTCGCTACCCGCCCCACGACATGAAGCGGAGCGGATCAAACAACATCACATCCGCAGCAGCCGCTTGGCGTTGCCGGAGAAAATCTTCGCCTTGTCGGCGTCGGAGAGCGGAATGCCCGCCATCCATTCGGTCCCCGGCGGATTCATGACGAACGGCCAGTCGACCGCGAACAGAATATGATCGACGCCCATCTCCATCACGCAGCACAGCAGCGCCGGATTGGAGAAGTTGCCGCTGGTCGTGATGTAGTAGTTGTTGCAGAAGATGTCGCGGAAGCTCATCGACTTGTTGCCGGGCCGCGACAGCGCCTGATCGATGCGCCAGACCAGAAACGGCAGCGTCTCGCCGAGATGGCCGAGGATGATCTTGAGCTTGGGATGCTTCTCGAACACGCCGGAGAGCACGAGGCGGATCGCGGTGGTCGCCGTCTCCACCGTGTAGCCCCAGGCCGGCCGCGCCACCATCGGGAAGTCCTTGACGTAGTCCTGGTAGTAGATCCGCATCACGTCGGCGTTCGGCAGCGACGGATGCAGATAGATCGGCACGTCGAGCTTTTCGGCGCGCGCATAGATCGGCCAGAACTTCTTGTCGTCAAGAAACACGCCGTTGGCGAGGCCGTGCATCATCGCGCCCTTGAAGCCGAGTTGGGCCGTGCGTTCGAGTTCGTCGGCGGCGGCTTCCGGCACCGCGGTCGGCAGCGACGCGAACGCGGCGAAGCGTGTCGGATTCGCTTTCACCACGGCGTGCAGCCGATCGTTGACGCGCTGCGTGAGAGCCGCAGCGATGTCGGCGGGAAGCTTCTGCGTCGACGGCGCGCCGTGCGAGAGCACCTGCATGTCGATGCCGGCCTCGTCCATCTCCTTGATGCGGATGCCGGTGAAATCGTGCAGGCGTTTGGCCTGCTCGCCCGGCCGGCCGGCTTCGCCGCCCACATAGGTCTTCTCGAGCTCTTCGTCCCAGTAATGCTCCTCGATGGCGATGACCGGGCAGTGCGGCTTGGAAAACATTTCTCCTCCATGCGCGTTTCAGAGTGCGCGCGTCGCGTCGTTATGGTCGCGGATTCAGGCGGTGACCGGATGCTGGCGATAATACGCGGCGTCGTCCGCGCTCTGCGTCCAGCCCGGGCGGCCGCGCCATTCGATATGGCGCGAAACCATATCCGAACCGTAGCGCACGCGAAACAGCAGCGTGCGCTGCGGGCCGTTGGCGTATTCGTGGACTTCGCCGGGCGGGTGGACGACGAAGCCGCCGGGCGCCACTGCGACGCTTTCGGTCGGCGTGCGCATGGTGCCGCCGCCCTCGAAGCAGAAATAGATTTCGGTCGCGTGCGGATGACAGTGATAGGGGCTGATCTGGCCCGGCTCCCAGCAGGCGACGGTGACGTCGCCCTCCTCGACGGTGCCGAGAATCTTCTCGACGTGCTTTTTGGGATCGAAGGCTGCTTCGCGCGTCACGTTAAAAACATGCATCCCGGCTCTCCTCCCTGGCCGCGGCGAACTGAAAATCGCGCGGCGGAACAAACATCGTGCTTTATGTGTTGTTTATATCGGTTTTGCCGGCGACCCAAAACATCAACAGCCGCGAAGGGTTAGTGGGTTTGAGGAAACCTCGCAAGCCACGCAGCGAGTGCAACGCTGCATTGCCGGAGTACACAATGCCGCAGGGCCGCGCAGTCGTTAGATAGTCGAGGGTAGGCGGCGGCGCGGCTGCCGGGAATCACTTAGAATGGTGGCCATAACGGGATGGCGACCATATCAGGATGGCGATCATGGCCCACGCCGAAAAGGCTCACTTCGTCGACAAGCAAATGCTTGGCCGGTTGAACTCGGCCATTATCGTCGGCGTCATCGGGAGCGGACTTGCAGCGTGTGTGATCGGTGCGCTCCTCTACGACTTCGGCCGTCTGTTTTCGGGTTGGTGACCGGTTCGGGTTGGTGAACCGGCCGGTTGAAACGGCTGGTTGAAGCGGCCGTCTTTTGCAGTTTTATTTTTGCGTCGTGCGGGCGCGGTTGCCGCCGCCGGAGCGATCTGGCGCGGCAAAATCCCGCCGCGAAGCTCTTTGGTAAGCCCGCGTTAAGTGCGGGCGTTCTATTCTTGAAAAGGTCCGCCGTTGCGGATCGGCGCTTCTGGGACATGGCTTTTAGGGACATGGTTGAGGGGACGCCGATGGGCGAACGCCGTCATTCGACACGGCAGAAAAGCTTCCTGCGCGGTTGCGTCCATTTCAACAAGCGCCGCAGCGCGGTGGACTGCCTTATTCGCGATATTTCCGACCAGGGCGCGCGCATCGTCTTTTCGGACGCGGTGTCGGTGCCCGATGTCGTCGAGCTCTACATTCCGCAGAAGGAGCAGACGCTGGAGGCGCACGTGCAGTGGCGCCATGGCGATGAGATCGGACTCGCGTTCGGCGACGCCGGCCGGGCGCCTGCCGATCAGGTGCACAGCGTTCTCGCAGAACGCGTCGCGCATCTGGAAACCGAGCTCGCTGCGCTCAAGCGCATAGTCAAGCGCCTGAAGGCCGAGATCGACGGCGGCGACAGCGACGCGGCCTGATTTTCGTCATTCCCGTTCCTTATCGATCGACGAACGTTGCGACGACGACGACGGATTGCGTGACCGCGCGCGGCATGCCAACACCGTGGCGAAACGGCCCAAGCGGGCAGCGCCGCGACGTGGCGATGGACGATCGCTTATCGAAGGGAGACTATCATGGCCAAAGCCTATTGGGTGGCGACGTATCGTTCGGTTTCCAATCCGGATGCGCTGGCGGAATACGCCAAGCTTGCCGGCCCTGCGATTGCCGCCGCCGGCGGCCGCTTTCTCGCCCGCGGCACCGCCGCCAAGGCCTACGAGAAAGGGCTCACCCAGCGCGTCGTCATCATCGAGTTCGACAGCGTCGAGAAGGCCGCCGCCGCCCATGACGGCCCCGGCTACCAGGCCGCGCTGAAGGTACTCGGCAACGCCGTCGAGCGCGACCTGCGCATCGTCGAGGGTCTGGCGTAATATCCGCCGTGATATCGATCGGCGCCGATCGGGGAGCATGATGATGCGCTCAGCTTTACCGGCGTTGCTGTTGCTGGCGCTCTCGGCGCTCGCGAGCGGCGCCGCCGCGCAAAGCATCAGCATCGACCCGAACACTCATCAGCCGATGTTCGGCTTTCCGACCAACCGGGACGACAAGCCCGACACCTACAAGCGGCTGCCGTACCGCGATATGCCGGACGAGATCCGCATCGAGGTTGCGGCCGACTTGCTCTACGATTTCGACAGCGGAAAAATCCAAGCGACCGCCGCCGACTACATGCAGCAGGCCGCCAACCTGATCTTCGAGCACGCCGGCGGCCCGGTCCACATCGAATGCCACTCCGACCGCACGCCGCCCGCGGTCGCGCAAAAGCTCGCCGAGAAATGCGCGAACGTCATCGCGCAATGGCTGATCGTGCAGGAACGGCTGACGCACACGAAATTCACCACCGTCGGCACCAGCGTGCCGCCGCCGGCGGCTGCCAATCCCGACGATCCTTTCGCGCGAACCCGGCCGAGCCGCCGCACCGTGACGATCGTGTTTGCCAAGAAGTGAAGTCCGCGGCGGCCGCTAGCTAGCTGAAAATCCGGTCGCCCTGCAGATCGATGATCTGGCGCGCTTTGTTGATCGTGAACGTCACCGCGTCGTCGTGCAAGACATAGGAGTCGGCGCGGATGAAGCGATGCTCCTTGCGCTCGCCGTCGATCTGCCGCTCGATGGTGCCGGCAGTCTGATACTGACCGTTGTTCTTGTATGGCGCGGCGCGGATGACGAAGCCCTTGTACTCGACCGGGTCGCTGACTTTCTCCGCCGGAGCAGACGAACGCCCGCCGAACAACGCGCTGAAAAAAGACATCGCCTGGCTCCCGATCGTATCGCGGCGAGCCGATGTTACTCCGGGGGTGCGGAAAGTCGAGCCGCGCCGCAGGGCGCGGCGCGTTTGCCCCTCCCCGCGCCTCTTGAGCGAGAGCATGATCCGGAAAAGTGGAGACCGGTTTTCCGAAAAGATCATGCTCCACCAATGATGTAGAGTGCGAATTAATTCAATCTGAAACGATTGCGCTCTAGAGTATCCATCGACGCTGCGCCCACTGCACGCCAGGGAGTTTGCCGATGCCGAAAGCCTACTGGGTCACCTGCTACCGTTCGATTTCCGATCCGCAAAAGCTCGCCGCTTACGCCAAGCTCGCGCCCGAAGCGGTGGCGCCATTCGGCGGCCGCTATCTCGCCCGCGGCACGGCGGCGGCGGCCTACGAGGCCGGACTCAAGGAGCGCATCGTGATGTCGGAATTCCCCAGCGTCGAAAAAGCGATCGCCGCCTACGAGAGCCCCGGCTACCAGGCCGCGCTGAAGGCGCTCGGCGACGGCGCTGTTCGCGACATCCGCATCGTCGAGGGTTTGGAATGACGCATGCTGTTGCTGGACGGCGTGAACCAGACGGCCGTCTGGTACGTCGGACGCTGCACGGTGCGCGCGCCGTAACCGCTGGCGTAGAGCGCGACCGCACGGCTCTCGTTGCCGCCGGCGGCGCGATAGGCGCCGGCGAGATAGCGCACCGCATAGGTCATGTTGGTTGCGGCATCGAGCAGGCCCTCCGCCGAACCGCTGTAGCCCATGGCGCGCGCGGTGCCGAGCCGGATCTGCATCAGCCCGTAATTGCCGCGGCTGACGGCGCGCGGATTGCCGCCGCTCTCGCGTTTGATGACGCGTTCGACGAGCGAAACCGGGATGCCGTTGGCGCTCGCTTGCTGCGCGACCAGGCTCTCATAGGCTGAAGTCAGACCTGAGCTTTGTGCGGAGTAGCAATTCGAAGCGTATCGGCTCTGACCTTGATTCCTGTTCTCACTCCGGCTCGGAGCGAATGCCGTGAAGCCCGTAAAGTTTTGCGTCTGCATCGCGTAGAGCGGGGCGCGCCGTTGCACGCGTGCCGCATAAACATAACGATGACGGTCTCGATACGCATAACGATGCCGATCAATCGACGCCGCATAGGCGCGATGGTGCCGGTAAGCGTGATGAGAATTCGTAAAATGTTCACGCGCGAAAGCGGGCTGCGCGAGCGATGCAACAACCAAAATGGCAAATGCGAAATAACGCGATATTGAATTCGGCATGCATTGAACTCCAGTTTGCCCTCTCACTTGCCACGCCTTGTCGCGAGCAAATCCGGCGGGTATCGGACCGCTTAGTGCGCGTTGAAGGGCGATGTCGTGGCGATGGAACTAAGTAACGATGGAACCAGAAAATGCGCGCACTCCCACTGTGGCGCGTATCGGTTTTATGACGCGTCTTTTGGCCGAGTCTATTTGTTTGAAGCTTCTTCGTTAATTTCAGCGGCTGGCGTTAACCGCAGATCGAGGCGCAGGCGCAAGGGTGTCGGTGTGCACTGCAGTCGATCGATGATCGAGTCGCAGCGTCAGGCAGCACGCCGATCCGCCGCTGCGCAGGAACACATGCAGCGGCGTTTCGATGACGTTATAGCCGCGTGCCGTCAGCGTGCGGCGCAGCGCGTTGCTGCAGCTCGAAAGAATGATGGTGCGGCCGACGCAGACAGCGTTGGCGGCAAAGCGCGCGGCGTCTTCGGCATCGAGCGCGATGCGATCGTCCGGTGCGACCCGCGCGTGGATCTCGGCGAGCGCGGCCGCCGTGAAGGCCGCGGGATAGTAGATGACGCCGCCGCACGGCAGCGCACAGAACGCGGTGTCGAGATGATAGAAACTCGGATTGGCCAGCATGAGCGGAACGCACGGCACGCCGAAGTGCCGCTCGAGGATTGGGCCCGCGGCTGCATCGGAACGAAAGCCGCTACCCATCCAGAACAGCCGGCGCCGTGCATCCCAGATGCAATCGCCGGCTCCTTCCAGCATGATCGCCTCGGGCATCTGAAAAATCTTATCGACGAGGCCGCGCGACCTGAGCGCCTCGAATGCCACCGCGAATAACGGCTCTTCGTCCTGACGTTCGCCGTGACGAAACCGCGCCAACGCCACCTTGCCGTCGAGCACCACTGCGGCGTTGGCGGTGAACACGAGGTCGGGGAGGCCGGGAGCAGGCTCCACGATGTCGATGGCGGCGCCCGTCTCTGCGAGCACGCGCCGCAAGCTGGCCCACTGCTGCTGCGCGTCCGCGTGCAACGCCGCGCCGCCGTCGGCCCAAGCCGCCGGATCCATCCACGGATTGATGCTGTAGGTGACCGCGAAATGCCGCGGCGGGCACATCAGGAAGCGAGGCTGCGAGGATTTACCGAGCGTCGCGTGAACGTTCATTGCGGGTTGAAACCATCCTTAGGGTGAGGAGGATGCCCGGAACAAATCAATGCCGAGCAGAATGATAACACGCTGGCGCTAAATAGGAGGCAAAGCCGCGCGTTCAAGCAGAAGAGTGGATTTTCTGTCCGCCTCGCTTCACGCAAATCCGGTGCGGGCGAAATGTTCGCGCAGCAGCATGATGTTCCTCCGGTTGGCGCGGAACAACACGTCGAACGCGTCGCCGGCCAGCGGCACGGCGCCAACCGCACCTTCGAGGAGGACATTGGCCAGCATGCGCGCCAGGAGCGTGCGCGGCACACCGAGCCGGTAAGCCTCGTAAAGCAGATAACAGGAGAGTGCCGAGGCCGCGGCATCGCCCACGACCGGCACGAGGCGCAACAAAAACTCCACGCCGAACCGGACGCCGGTGCCGGGCACCACGAACGCCGTGTCGAACACGGTCGCCAGCATGTCGAGCCGGTCAAGCGCCGCATGGCGTGACTGCGGATCGTAGCGGCCGGCATGAGAGCCGGCGTGAGAGCGGGCTTGGGGCCCGGCGCCGCCGAAATGGAACCCGGCAGAGCTGGTTGCGGATCCGCGCGCTGACCGGCCGCCGAATCCGCCGGCAAATCCGCTTGCAAAGGCACCTGCAATGCAATGAACCTGCAAATGAACCTGCAAATGAACCTGAACGTGAGAAGGCCATCGGGTGTCCGCCGCTCCTGCGCCGCCAAAGTAAGTTCCAAGCGCAGCAGATGGGAACGCGTGCGCAGAGCGCAAGGGACCTCGGCCCGAACAGCGCGGTCGAGCGGCACAAAATCCGCAGTTGAAATGTGTGGAATCAAGACGGGGGAATCGCGGCGCTTCTGCCAAACGATCGGCAGAGCGGTTTCGGCTCTGTTAACCGCCCGCTGGTACGCAGGCTGGTGCGGGCCGGCGTCCTTTCGGGGCTTCTTGGACGCGCTCGCGGGGGAACCTTTGCGATGTCCCAGATCGCCTCCGCCTTCGTCAGCGAGTTTACTGCGCACGGCGAAAACGTCCTGCTGCTGGCCGGCGATGCGCTTCTCTATTTCGTCGTGCTCGCGGCGCTGTTCCGGGCGCGCTACCGCATCGGCATCGGCGCCTTCTTTTGTGCGCTGGGCGTGATGCACTTCCTGGAGACCTATCTCGCCAGCATTCTGTACGTGCCGCTGCCGTTCGGCATCGTCGCCTCGCCGGGCTCGGCGGTGCTCTTCACCGGCAAGCTGATGATGCTTTTGCTGGTCTATATCCGCGAGGACGCGGTGGTGGTGCGGCAGCCGATCTACGGTCTCCTGATCGGCAACCTGCTGCTGTTCGCGCTCGCCTTTCTGATGCGCCAGCACGGCGCCGCCGCTTTGGCGGCGGGCCGCGCTGCCGACTTCAACTTCCTCGACGAGATGGGCGCGCTGATGGTGTGGGGCACGCTGATCCTGTTCGCCGACTGCATCATGATGATTTTGATCTACGAGCGGTCGCGCGCCTTCCTCGGCGATCGCGTGTTGGCCCGGCTCGCGTTCTGCGGCGTGCTGGTGCTGACGTTCGACCAGGCGGCGTTCTATGCCGGCTTGCGCTTTCTCACAGGCGCGCCGGTCTCGGTGCTGTTCGGCGGCTGGGCGGCCAAGATGGCGGCGGTCGCGATCTATAGCGGCCTCGGCACGCTCTATCTGGTGTTCCTCGAACGCCCGGGGAAGCGCCAGCGCAGCGCGCCGCGCCTGCTCGACGTGTTCGATCTCCTCACCTACCGCGAGCGTTACGAAGACCTCGTGGCGCGCTCCGGACGCGATGCGCTGACCGGCGCGCTCGATCGCGGCCGGCTGGAATCCGTCGGCCGCCAGAAGGTCGAAGACGCTGCGCTCGGCGGCCGGCCGGTAAGCCTGCTCATCATCGATATCGATCACTTCAAGAGCTTCAACGACCGCTTCGGCCACGCCGCGGGCGATGTCGTGCTGCTGCGCATCGCGCGCATCGTGATGAAGACCGTCGGCCCCAACGACGCCGTATTCCGCTACGGCGGCGAGGAGTTCGTGGTGATCGCCGACGACATGGCGCGCTCCGCGGCGCTGGTCCTCGGCGAACGCATTCGCCGCGACATCGCAAGCCACATGGAAACCGGCGCACCACTCGTTACCGTGAGCATCGGGCTCGCCACCTGCGCCGAAGACGCCTCCGATTATGACGGCCTGTTTCGTTGCGCCGACCGGCGGCTTTATCTGGCGAAATCCGCAGGCCGTAATTGCGTAGTCGGCGACCATTTGGCGGACGCAGACACGGCCGGCGACGCTGGCAAGCCGCGTCCAATCGCGCTCACAGGGTAGCGCCGGCGCCAGCGCGGCGATTGCAAATTGGGCAAATCGCCTCTATATGAGCGCCGTTCGCGATTTAGCCTGCCTTGCCGTCTCGCCCGCAAAGCATGATCCGGAAAATGGTTACAAGTATTCCGAAAAGATCATGCGCCACTCAAAAGGAGCTGGAGCGCCAATCGCTCCAGCGGGCCTTTCCCAAGAACACGCAAATCCGGATTGACGACCGTGCGAATGGTTCGCATGGCCACAAAACGCATTATGCGTTTCATAGGAGGCCACTTTGGCTCAAGGTACCGTCAAGTTTTTCAACGCCCAAAAGGGTTACGGCTTCATCGTGCAGGACGCGGGCGGCCCGGATGTGTTCGTCCACATCTCTGCCGTCGAGCGCGCCGGCATGCGCAGCCTGAACGAGGGCCAGAAGCTTTCGTTCGACATCGAGGCCGACCGCCGCAGTGGCAAGTCCTCGGCGACGAACCTGCAATCGCTCTAAACGCGCGGCTTGAAAGCGCCGCCGGCGCCATAAAGCATGGATCCGGAAAAAGCCTGCTCTCGGACTTGATCCGACGGCAGAAGCCGGTTTCCCAACAAGATCATGCGTTCACTCATAAAGCTGAAGCGGCCATTCGCCTCGATCCGAGGCGATGGCGCTTCAGCGCGCCGGTCTTGCTATTTTCAACACGCCTCGCCGCGGCCGGCGAAGCCGCGGTGACGGCCAAATCCGGCTGCATCGTCCGGCCGCATGATCAAATAAGGCCTTGCCTCGCAGCTCAAAACCGCGCTGCATAGCTAAAAGGTCACGCTGCGTACATATATGAGCGCTTGGCTCTCATTCATCACGGCCGATTCGGCTGCAAGGAGAACAATAATGCCAAGAAAGCCGGGATTGAATTCCGAATTCGTCATGTTCGACGTCGTCTATGAAGACGGCTCGCAGCGCTCGAACCGCAAGGTGCCACGCGAACTCACCGGCGGCATCGACGGCGATAAGCCTGCCCACGGATTTCTGATCGAGCAGGACCGCGAGATCGCCGAGAAATCCGGCAAAGCGCCGCTGGCAATCAAAAGCATCACCCGATCCGGCGCGAAGAAGAAGGCGATGCGGGCCGGGTGACTTATCGCCGAATGGCGAGCGGAGCCGCCACCAACACGGGCGCGACGTCAATTCTCAAAAACCTTGCCGCTTCACGGAGTGAGGTGCTGATGGCCGCATGCCGAAGCGGATAGCTGGGCACGGCAGCGCCGGCCGGATCGTGATGGACCGTTCATCTTCACTTAAGGTCTTTGACCAAAAGGCGGCCGCCCGACCGCCTCTTTTTCCAGGCCTTTGCGGCGACTATGGCTTTGTGGCGCCCATATTGCAGTGCAACGCATGAAATATCCGCATAGAATTCATGCGTAGCAAGTGCTTGCCGTATCGCTGCCAATGAGTATGTTGCGTTGCAACACGACAAGAATCAGCGGAAGCGTCTTGGACTGTTGGATCATTAAAAGCCGGAGACGACACCGCCATGACCTATGCCCGTACTGCCCACAACCCGCGCGACCTTCTTACGGACATCGCGCCGCGCGGATCGACACGCTGGATGGCCGCCAGGATGACCGCAATGTTTGCCGACATGCCTCCCGCCTTTGAGGCGGTTCTCGATATTTTGGCTGAGGCGTTAGAGCGAGCGACGGCGGCCCGCCGCCGTTTCCCGCTCGCCGATTGATCACGACGACCGAGCGCGTTGCGTCCACCGCATTGCTTTGCGGCCGGCGCATCGCCTGCCTCTCCACTTTGTTTTACCTTGCGAGTGCGCAGGGTCGCGCTACTCAGGAAATTTTCGCCGCGCCGTGGTCGTTGCCAGCACGGCGCCGGTCGGGGACAGCGCCTTGACGGTGAACTCATAAGTGTGGACCTCGCCCGGCGGCGGCGCCGGGCCGACGAACCCCGTCGCGAATGCGCCACACGGCACTTCCGGCTGCCCGCGATAACCGACCGTTCCGCCGCCATGGTGAAAGCTCGGCTTGTCGAGATCCGTCATCGCGAATTGCAGCATCACCGTTCCCTTCGGCACCTCTGTGAGCTGAAAATTCGGCGAGCCCGAGCACCAGGCGAAGGAAGCGGAAAATGCGAATGCGCCGGACGCGCTCAGGTCAAGCGCGAGGGTCGCGATAGCGAGAGCCGCGGCGTTACGAAAGAAACGTCCGGGCATGACGATCTGAGCTAGTTGTCCAGGAAGCTCCGCAGCTTCCGGCTCCGCGACGGATGCTTGAGCTTGCGCAGCGCCTTGGCCTCGATCTGCCGGATGCGCTCGCGCGTCACCGAGAACTGCTGGCCGACTTCTTCCAGCGTATGGTCGGTGTTCATCCCGATGCCGAAGCGCATGCGAAGAACGCGCTCCTCGCGCGGGGTCAGCGACGCGAGCACCCGCGTCGTAGTTTCGCGGAGGTTCGACTGAATTGCTGCATCGATCGGCAGGATCGCGTTCTTGTCCTCAATGAAATCGCCGAGGTGCGAATCCTCCTCGTCGCCGATCGGGGTTTCGAGCGAGAGCGGCTCCTTGGCAATTTTCAGAACCTTGCGCACCTTTTCGAGCGGCATGCCGAGCTTTTCGGCGAGCTCTTCCGGCGTCGGCTCACGGCCGATCTCGTTGAGCATCTGCCGCGAGGTGCGTACGATCTTGTTGATGGTCTCGATCATGTGCACCGGAATGCGGATGGTGCGCGCCTGGTCGGCGATGCTTCGTGTGATCGCCTGCCGGATCCACCACGTGGCGTAGGTCGAGAACTTGTAGCCGCGGCGGTACTCGAACTTGTCGACCGCCTTCATCAGGCCGATGTTGCCTTCCTGGATCAGATCGAGGAACTGCAGGCCGCGGTTGGTGTATTTCTTGGCGATCGAAATGACGAGGCGAAGATTGGCTTCGACCATTTCCTTCTTGGCCTGGCGCGCCTCGCGCTCGCCCTTCTGCACCATGTGGACGATCTTGCGGAACTCGCCGATCTCCAGACCCGTCTCGGTGGCCAGCGTGTGGATGTTGGTGCGCAGGTCCTTGATGCGGTCCTTGTCGCGGGCAACGAAATTCTTCCAGCCCTTTGCCGAAAGCTTCGACACGCGGTTGAGCCAGCGCGGGTCGAGCTCGGAGCCCTGGTAGTTGCGCAGAAAATCCTCGCGGATGACGCCGTGGCTTTCGGCCAGCCGCATCAGGCGGCCCTCGTGGCCGACGAGGCGCTTGTTGATGTCGTAGAGCTGCTCGACCAGCGCGTCGATGCGCGCCTGGTTGAGGCGAAGCGACTTCACCTCCTGAATGATCTCGTCCTTGAGCTTCTTCGACTTGCGCTCCTGCGCGGGCGAGAGCGTCTCGTTCTTCAGCTTGTTCTGAATGTCGAGCTCTTGCAGACGGCGCAGCCGCTTGAACGAGTCGGCGACCTTGTCGAAAGTCTCCAGCACCTTGGGCTTGAGCTCGGCCTCGATGGCGGCAAGCGACATTGAGTTCTCGAGATCGTCCTCGTCCATGTCGGCATCGGCGATCGCGGCTTCCTCGCCACCCTCCTCGCCGTTGCCATTGGCGGCTCCTGGCGCCTTGAACGGGGTCGCGGCGGGCGGCGCCGAAGGCGGCGCCACGGCCTGCGGCGGCTGCGGCATGAAGCCTGCGCCGCCCGGCATGCCAGCAGCGGCCGGCGGATCGCCGGGCGCGACTGCAGGGGCCCCCTTGGCATCGGGGCCGGCGTAGGTCGCTTCGAGATCGATGATGTCGCGGAGGAAGACTTTTCCTTCGTTGAGTTCGTCGCGCCAGATGATGACGGCCTGGAACGACAGCGGGCTTTCGCACAGCCCGGCGATCATCGCCTCGCGGCCGGCCTCGATGCGCTTGGCGATGGCGATTTCGCCTTCGCGCGACAACAGCTCGACGGAACCCATCTCGCGCAGGTACATCCGCACCGGATCATCGGTGCGCTCGGCCGGCTCCTTGGCCTCGGATTTGGCCGGCGGCTTCGCCTGGACCTCGACGAGTTCGCCGCCCTCGCTCTCTTCCTCTTCGGCCTCCTCGCGGCTCTCCTCGTCGTCGGCTTCAGCTTCCTCGGTCTCGACGACGTTGATGCCCATCTCGTTCATCATGGCCAGGATGTCTTCGATCTTCTCGGAGGTCACTTCCTCCGAGGGCATGACGGCGTTGAGCTGTTCGTAGGTGACGTAGCCGCGCTTCTTGGCCTGCTTGATCATCTTCTTGACGGCGGCGTCGGAGAGGTCGAGCAGCGGCAGGGGGGCGTCCGGAGCCTCAGAGGTCTCTTTTTCCGGCGCCTCATTGTCCTTTGGCGTGACGGCCTTCGCCTTGGTCGCGACTGTTTTGATGCCCACCACGCTCTTGCTCGCCATGTGTGTCTCCACCTACGCCCGTCGCCGCGCCGCTGCGTCCCCTACCCTATGGTGAGTCCTCGCCCCGTGCGCGGACCACGACTTGGGCAGGGCTTCGAGCCCCGGCCGACGGCCAAAAAGGGCAGTGCCATCAGGGGGACCCTGGTACACCGCCCCGAATCGAGGCCCTCACTCTTCGCGGAACTCCGTTAAGCTCCGACTAACCCTGTCACCAGCGCGTGGGACCTCATATTCCTTCGCTGCCGACCCGTCCAGAGTTCGGCACCCGCAACCGCCCGCAAATTGCCGGGCGATCGAGCCCTGAAGCCACGCCGTACAGTGACCTGGTCACCGTGACCTTTCACAGTGACCTCGCTGGCCGCCCCGACGAGGCGCCGAACCCTTCGATCAGGGCTTCGGTCCCGTCGAGTGTGGACAGCCTCGCCTTCACGTCGCGAAGCCGCGCGTAGTTCGCTTCGGTATTGTCCTGGCCGAGCGCCGACTCTGCGTCCTTAAGTTCCCTAGTTAGGGAATGCCATTGCCGATGCAAGGCAATAAGCTGCTTCCACGTCAACAAAACATCGTTCGCGGCGGCCTCCGGCCGCGCGCCCCATACCGAGCGTGTCGTGATGGTGCGCTCGATACGCCCCAGCATGTCGGCAAAACCGCGGCGGCCGAGCTCGGCGGCAAGTTCGGCGCGGTCGGCGCGCTCGGCGGCGGCATCCTGGCCGAGTTCATCGGCGAAATGATGGGCGAAGACGTCGATCAGAGCGCTTTTGAATTTTTGCGTGTCGGCGTGGCGGAACTCGGCTTCGGCGAACTCCTCCATGTGGTCGTGGAGAAGCCAGGGGTGGTTGAGCACGACCTGCAGCATCAGCGCTTCGCGGCGCGGGATGGCGGCGCGGTGCCCGCGGTGGAGCGGCCCTGCCGCGAAATGCGGACTCACCGCGACGTAACTGTCGTCGCGACCGAACGAGGCGCGCGGCGTGCTCGGCCGGGGCGGGCCGCCGCCCCTGCCGGAACCACTGCCCCACCGCTCTGTTCTCGTCGAAGCTGCGGCGCCGCGTCGTCACCTCCGCCGGCGCGAACAGCTGCCGCAACCGCGCGCCCATGTCCTGGCGGTAGTAGCGGCGCACCGCATCGTCGCCGATCGCAGCGGTCACTTCGCCGAGGCGCGCTTCAAGGGCCGCCCGCCGCTCCGGCGTATCGAGCGAACCCGCCTCGCTCTCACGCGTCCATAGCACCTGGGCGAGCGGGCGTGCGCCATTGAGCACATCGGCGATCGCATCACGGCCGCCGGAGCGGGCGAGATCGTCGGGGTCCTGGCCGTCCGGCAGGCCTGCGAATTTCAGGCTCTTGCCGGGCTTGAGCAGCGGCAGCGCCACGTCCATTGCGCGGTAGGCGGCGCGACGTCCGGCGTCATCGCCGTCGAAACACAGGATTGGCTCGTCGGCCATCCGCCACATCAGCGCCAACTGGTCGGCGGTGAGCGCGGTGCCGAGCGGCGCGACGGTCGCCTCGTAGCCCGCCGTCACCATCGCGATGACGTCAACATAGCCCTCGACCGCAATCAGTTGCGCACCTTCGTGGGCCGCGGTTCGCGCCGCGGCGATGTTGTAGAGCGTTCCGCCCTTGTGAAAGAGCGGCGTCTCCGGCGAGTTGAGGTATTTCGCCGGCACGTCCTTTTCGAGCGCACGACCGCCGAAGGCGATGACGCGGCCGCGCCAATCGCTGATCGGAAACATGACGCGGTCGCGGAAACGGTCGTAGGGGACCGGAATATCCTCGCCGGCGACGACGAGGCCGGCCTCCACCATGTCCTCGACCGGAATTTTCGCGGCCCCGAGGTGCTCCTTCAGCGCGTATTGGTCGGCCGGCGCATAGCCGAGCCGGAACTTGAGCTGGGTCGCAGGCTGCAGCCCGCGGTCGGCGAGATAGCCGCGGCCGCGCGCACCATGACGCGAAGCAAGCGTGGCCTCGAAGAATTTGGCGGCGAGTTCGACAATGTCGTGCAGCGTCTTGCGCCGCTCTTCGCGTTCCTCGGCCTCGCGCGTCATCGCCGGGATCGGCACGCCGGCCTGGCCGGCGAGCCGCTCGACGGCTTCCGGGAAGCTCACGCCCTCGGTCTGCATCACGAAGTCGAAGATGTTGCCGTTCTTGCCCGACGAGAAGTCGAACCACATCGCCTTCTGATCATTGACGAAAAACGATGGTGTTTTCTCCTTATTGAAGGGGGAGAGGCCCTTCCACTCGCGCCCTGCCTTGCGCAGCTTGACGCGTCGGCCGACGACCTCCGAGACCGGAAGCCGCGCCCGCAGCTCGTCGAGAAATTGCGGCGAGAATCGCATGGTGATTCGGTAGGGTAGCCTGGATGAGGCCCGAAGATAGGGTGGCCGGGTCAAGCGGCAAGGCCGGCGGCGCTTGTCCCCGATTATCCACAGGGCATTGACGTTATGACATACTATTGTATATACACGACTTAGCAGTCGAGAGGGGACACGGCGTCCCGCCGCCTGCCCACGGAGAAACAGTATGAACGAGTTCATCGCTGACCGCGGAGCAGACGGCTATGGCCGACGAATTTTCGGAACTGTTCGCAAAGGTTCGCGCCTTTGGTTGGGACAACAACAAGCGCGACCAGACATTACGCGAACGGCGAATCGACTTCGACGAAGTGCGCTTTATCTTTGATGGACCGACGGTTGCTTATCGGTCCGATCGAAAAGGCGAAGTGCGCTATTTGGTCTTCGGGTTTCTTGACGGGCTAGAAATCGCAGTCGTCTGTACGCTTCGGGATGACGTGTGTTGGATCATATCAGCGCGACGGGCGAGTAGAGATGAAAGAAAAAAATATCACGATCGTCTCCCGCGACGCTCCGCGCCGGAAGGGCAAGACTGATTGGAAGTATTTGGACCGTGTTGCTGATGCCGAGATCGAGGCTTCGATCGCCAATGATCCGGACTGGCAGGAGTTCAAGGATATCGACTGGTCCAAGGCCGTCCTCGTCATCCCGCCAAAGAAAAAAGCGATCTCAATTCGAGTCGACGAGGACGTGCTCGATTATTTCAAGCAGGAAGGGGCCGGCTACCAGCGGCGCATCAACGCGGTGCTGCGTTCCTACATGCAACAAAAGCGTAAGAAGCGCGCCTGACTTACTCCGGCCCGAGCCCGGCTTGTTTGACCACCTGCTCCGCCACCTTGCGGTCTTCGACGATCAGCTTGGCGAACTCGTCCGGCGTATCGGTAGCGCCGACCAGGCTGCGATCCTTCAACTGCTTTTCGGCGAATGCCGGATCGCCAACGATGGCAGCGACTTCCTTGGCGATCCGTTCGACGATCGGCCGCGGCGTGCCCGCCGACGTGAACAGGCCGAACCAGCCGCGCGACGGCGGCCCGCTGTAGCCGGTCTCTTTCAACAGCGGAACCTGCGGAAAGTTGGGTGAACGGATGTTGTTCATCATGACCAGCGGCGTCATGGTGCCGGCCCTGATCTGGCCGATGACGTTGCCCTCGCCGAACAGCCCGATCGGCGTCGAACCGGACAGGATCGCGTTGACCGCTTCGCCGCCGCCCTTGAACGGCACGCGCACCCAATCGGCGCCGCGCTCTTTCTTCAGCGTCTCCATATAGAGCACCATCGGCGCGCCCGGCGTGAGATAGCTCAACGTGCCGGGCTTGGCCTTTGACAACGCCACAAGCTCATCGACGTTCTTCACTTTCAGATTCGAGTTGACCACCAGCATGTGGATCAGATCGAACAGGTTGGTGATCGGCTGCAAGCCGTGCTCGGGATCGAACGGCAGGCTCTTCATCAAGAACTGATTGTAGATGATCGGGTCGGAATTGATGATGCAGAGCGTGTAGCCGTCCGGCGGCGAGTCCTGGCAGACCCTCGCCCCCACCATTTGCGCGCCGCCGGGCCGGTTCTCGACGACGATCGGCTGACCCAGGCGCGCCGCCAGTTTTTCGCCGAGCGCGCGCATGAACACGTCGCTCAGGCCGCCGGCGCTCGAGGTCGCGATCGCGCGGATCGGATGGTTCGGCCAATCCTGCGCCGCTGCGGTGACGGCGGAAAATGCAAGCGCGAGGATGACGGCAAGACAGGCAAAGATTGGACGGTGCATGGACGGCTCTCCCCCAGAAGCGACGGCTTATTGACCACATATCTAGCACCTTTCGCCGCTCGCGCATCGTGTCGCGCGCCAGGCGCCGCGGTGCTTTGTCCGGCGAGAAAATACCTCGCAAGGATCAGGCGAGGCGGTCGCCGTCGGCAGTGAAGCCGAACAGCCGCTGGACGCGGTAATAGCGTGCCGAGCGCGGCTGCGTGATGCCCCATTGGTCGGAGCGGCCGGGCTTGAATTTCCAGTGCTCCGACCCGCGCGGCCGGTAGCTGTCGTCGATCTGCAGCACCTCGGCGGTATATTCGATCGGCACCTCGTCGGGACCGCAGAAATAGGCGAACACATTGTCGCCCGGTCCGTGCCGGCCCGGACCCCACTCGATCGGATAACCGTTGTCCTTCATGCGGCCCATGCCCCGCATGACCGAATCGAACTCGGGCATTTCGAACGCGACGTGATTGAGCGTCGGCAGATCGGTTTTCGCCAGCACGATCGACGAGTGATCGGTGCTGGCGCAATGCAGAAACCACAGCGGCGCATTCTCGTCGATCACGCGAAAGCCCAGCGTCTCGGAGAAGAATTTGAGGCTCGCATCGAAGTCGCGAGCGTTGAGATTGACGTGCGCGATCTTGCGCGGCCGGTCGGCCTTGTCGTTTGTGTCGGCGTGATCGGCGCAGTCGGTCAAGAACACAAGATTGCGGCCGTCGGGATCCTTGCAGGCGAAGCCATAACCGCCGCCGGCGGCATAACGCGGCCCGGGATTTGTGGTTGCGCATCCGGCCGCTGCGACAGCCCGCTGCAGCGCGTCGATGCTCTGCCGATCGGCAACATCGAACACGACGCGGATCACCGCGGGCTGCGCGCCGTGATGCAGCGCGAGCACATGATGATAGCCGCTGGTGCCGCGAAAATAGCGTACGTCGTTTGGTGATGCGCTTTTGGCCTCGACCGGCTGCAGGCCCCACACAGTTTCGTAGAAGCGCGCCGCCTCGTCGAGATTGGTGGCGACAAGATCGACGCTGCGCACGGCGCGCACCAGGCATTGCGGCATTTTCGATTTTTCCCGTAATCCGTTCGCGCAGCTTGGCACGATTACGGACGACTCCAAAGTCGTTCGTTATGGGCGTCAAATTCCGCGTGGCGCGGTCAGTCGCATCTCACAAGTCTTTCGTGATCCACCGCAAAACCGTGCCGGCGGAAAAACGCGCGTGCGCCGTCGTTAAACAACCACACGTCAAGCGCCAGGTGCCCGATATTCAGCTCGCGCCCCGCCGCGTGCAGCGTCTCGATCAGGGCCGTTCCAACACCGCGTCGGCGATGGGCGGGGCGAACGCTGATGTGATGGATGTAAATCATCTCATAAGCATAGACAAGCGACGTCTCGGGCCGACGGATGATTTCTGCGTAGGCGTAGCCCGCTGGCTCGCCGTCAACATCGGCGATGAATACCAGGTTCGCAGAATCGGTCAGCAAATCGACAGTTTCCGCGCGATCAAAAGCTTCGGCGCTTGCCGGCTTGAAACGCGACGGCAAGGCGGCCGCGTGAATCGCTTGCACATCGGCATTGAGGGACGCGATCAGTTCGGCGTCGTCCACAGTCGCCCGACGTACGGCCACGACCTAGCCCGCAAGCAGCTTCTTCACCAACGCTCCGGCCTTGCCGAAATCCATCTGTCCGGAAAAGCGCTGCTTGAGCGCCGCCATGGTACGGCCCATGTCCTTGATGGTTTCGGCCTCGATCTCCTTGATCAGCGAGGAGATGGCCTCGGCGGCTTCGAGATCCGACATGCGCTGGGGCAGATAGGCGGAGATGATCTCGATCTCTTCGCGCTCCTGCGTTGCGAGCTCGGTACGGCCCGCCTTCTCGTAGATGGCAAGCAATTCCTGGCGCTGCTTGATCATTTTCTGCATGACGTCGAGGATTTCGGCGTCGCTCAGCGTGAGGCGCTCGGCGCCGCTGGTCTCGCGCTGCAAGATCGCCGCATTGATGAGCCGCAGCGTCGAGACGCGCCGGGCCTGGCCGGCTTTCATCGCTACTTTCAGCGCGTTGTTGATATCGTCGCGCAACACGGCTATGGCCTCTCGCAAAGTTGCCCACAGGAACGCGCCGGGCGAGATCGCTTCGTGGTTCGCTTCTTGGATCGCTACTTGGGGCAAGATGTAGGCCCTTGCCAATGCCGACACAACCGCAGACTCCATCGCCGCCGACACGGTCGCTCTGGGACGATCCCAAGCCGACGGCGCTCCTGGTGCTTGCCGACGGCACCGTGCTCGAAGGCATCGGTCTCGGCGCGACCGGCCACGCCGTGGGCGAGGTCTGTTTCAACACCGCGATGACCGGTTACCAGGAGATCCTGACCGATCCGTCCTACGCCGGACAGATCATCACCTTCACCTTCCCGCACATCGGCAATGTCGGCACCAACGAGGAGGACATCGAAACCGTCAACCTCGCGGCCACGCCGGGCGCGCGCGGCATCGTGCTGCACTCCGCGATCACGCAGCCGTCGAATTACCGCGCCACGCGGCATCTCGATCTCTGGCTGAAAAGCCGCGGCGTTATCGGGCTCGCTGGCCTCGACACCCGCGCACTCACCGCGCTCATTCGCGAAAAAGGCATGCCGAACGCCGTCATTGCCCACGAGGCGGCCGGCCGGTTCGATCTTGATGCGCTCAAGCGTGAGGCTCGGCGATGGCCGGGCATCGTCGGCATGGACCTTGTGCCGATGGTCACGACCGGCCAGCGCTTCACCTGGAACGAAACGCCGTGGCAATGGGGCGAGGGCTACGGCGAGCTGCGACAACCGGAATTTCACGTCGTCGCGCTCGATTACGGCATCAAGCGCAACATTCTGCGCCAGCTTGCCGGCAATGCCTGCAGGGTCACCGTGGTGCCGGCGCAGACGTCGGCCGCCGACATCCTCGCGCTCAAACCCGACGGCATATTTCTGTCCAACGGCCCAGGCGACCCGGCGGCGACCGGCGAATATGCCGTGCCGGTGATCCGCACGCTGATCGACACGCTGCCGACCTTCGGTATCTGCCTCGGTCATCAGATGCTGGCGCTCGCGGTCGGCGCAAAGACCATGAAAATGCACCAGGGTCATCACGGCGCCAATCATCCGGTGAAAGACCTCACGACCGGCAAAGTCGAGATCACCTCGATGAACCACGGCTTCGCCGTGGACCGCGCGACGCTGCCGGCGAACGCGGTTGAAACCCACGTGTCGCTGTTCGACGGCTCGAATTGCGGGCTTGCGCTCAACGATCGGCCGGTCTTTTCGGTCCAGTACCACCCCGAGGCATCCCCCGGTCCGCGTGACAGTCACGGCCTGTTCGGCCGTTTCGTCGGCCTGATGCGCGCTTCCAAGAGGGTATGAATTCGCCGTTGCCATGCGCGGGTTAGACAATTTCAACTTAATTGCAGCTAGAACACGAGGGTCGCTCTAGTGTCCCGTTTCCGAAGTTCGCAAACCCCTGGGGCACCGCACTCGGACGGGATCGAACCCCCACGCTGACCGCGAACATGCACAAGGACCCGATCGCCCATAGGTTTGCCGACGATGGCAGGATTCCCAACAATCCTGCGTTGCCGCTTGTCCTCTATCGGGGCGGCATCGATCTCACCGGCTCACCCGACCCCGAAATCCTGATCGAGAAAACATTCGCGTCGAACGGCTGGGGCGACATGTGGCGCAACGGCATCTACCCCTACGCGCATTATCATTCGATGATTCACGAGGCGATGGGCATCGCGCGCGGGCGCGCCACGGTCCGATTCGGCGGCGACAAGGGCTTGGATATCGAGGTCGTGCCCGGCGATGTCGTCATCTTGCCGGCGGGCACCGGCCATCAACGCCTGTCGCAAACACCGGACCTTGTGGTTATTGGCGCGTATCCACCGAACGGCAAATACGATCTTTGCCGGGGCATCAAGGCCGACCACGCCAAGGCGCTCGTCTCGATCGCGAGCGTGCCGCTTCCTGCCACCGATCCGGCATTCGGAGCAAAGGGGCCGCTGGCCGCACTGTGGCGCGCATGATTTCCGAGTGGCTCGCCTTCTGGGACGGCTCACATTCCATCTACGTCAATGCGCGCCACAAGGACGTGCACTATCGCCTGATTGCGCAGGAGATCGCCGCGCTGGTGCCCGGACCTCAGGCACACGTGCTCGACTACGGCTCCGGCGAAGCGCTGCACGCCGATCTCGTTGCCGCAGTGGCGGGCGAGCTTTTGCTGTGCGATGGCGCGCCGCACGTGCGCGCCGGCATTGCCGCGCGCTTTGCCGGCAACGCGAAGATTCGCGCGGTGGCGCCCGAGGACCTCGATCGCCTTCCGGAAAAATCGCTCGACCTGATCGTGCTGCATTCGGTCGCGCAATATCTTTCTCCGGACGAGGCCAAGGCACTCCTGGTGCGGTTTCACCGGCTGTTGAAATCCGCTGGCATCCTGGTGGTCAGCGATATCATTCCGCCGGATGTCGCCGCTCTGACGGACGCCACAGCGCTCCTGCGCTTTGGCGCAACGCATGGATTTCTAATCGCGGCCGCGGTCGGCCTCATCCGCACGCGGCTATCCAGTTATTGGCAATTGCGCTCGCGCTTGGGGCTGACCCGGTACAGCGAAGCGGCCATGATCGACCTGTTGGCTGCGGCCGGATTTGCCGGCAAGCGCGCACCAAAAAACATCGGACACAATCAGGCGCGGATGGCGTTCTACGCGCGGCCGGTCAGCTGAAAACGGCCGGATCGTGAAATCTGCTGTTTGGTTCGCCTAAAAATACGGCCCGGCGCGCTCCGGATTCGTGAAGCTGGCTGCGCTGGGCGCTTCCTTGCGGGGGGCGCTTCGCAAGCATAAATCCGCTGCGCGGTTGGACGCTGACAGCACATTCCAGGTGACGGTCAAGTGAGACGCGATTGATGGAGCAGATGATGCGGATTCTATTTTCCGTCTTTTGTATCATGATTGCAGTGCAATTCCTGAACACACCCGCCATGGCCATCGAGTACCCATGGTGTCGTAGCACCGTCGACGGTGGAACAAATTGCGGCTTTAGCTCGTTCCAGCAATGCGGGGGCGGCGCATACTGCTATGAGAATCCACGCTACAATGTACCGAGTTCAACGTCGTCTCCGCAAAAGCGGCGACGCTGAGCAGGCTGCGAGCGGGCATCATTGTGTCGGTATCCGTCGAAAGGCTGTACCGCATTTGCATGCCACTGCTATCATGACCGTTACCGGCACGCTGCGGCGCCGACAAGCAAATGGATCATGACATGAATGACGACGCCAATGACGTAACGCTGGTGGACGACGACATTCTCACGTTCGAAGTTTCTGATGAAACGCTGGAGGCCGCGGCGTGCATGGCAACATACCCGGCTGTTTCGTTCCCTAACGCTCCGACCGTCAGTATCCTGGTGGCGTGCTGCAGCCAATAACGACGCGATCTCACCGCGGCTTATTCCACCGACATTCCCGCAGCCTTGAGCGGCGCGCCGTTCTTCTCGATCTCGGGAACGATGATGCTTTTGAGATAGTCCGTCGAACGGTGTTCAGGCGGTACCACGTATGTGCCGTTGGTGGCGAGTTGCTTCTGCACCTCGGGCGTGTCCATGGCGGCGACGCTGACGTCGTGAAGTTTTTTGATGATCGCCGCCGGTGTGTCCTCGGGCACGAAGAAGGCGAACCAAGTGGAGGCTTCGAGATCCATGCCCTGCTCATAGTCGGTGGGCACGTTCGGGACCGATGGCAATCGCGTGCGCCAGAACACCGCGACGCCCTTGACCAGATCGTTTTGCAGCGGCGCTGCTGCCGTCCCGCTGATGGTGCAGAAATAATCGAACTGGTGCGCGATCAGATCCTGCATCGCCGGGCCGCTGCCCCGATAGGGAATGCCCTGGATGTCGACCCCGATCTTGCCATTGAAGATCGCGCAATCGATAGAGCCTGTCGAGCCGACGCCGGCGGAGCCCATCTTGATGGTGCTCGCGTTTTTCTTCACGTAATCGATGAAGCTCTTCAGCCCGTCAACCGGCAGATCCTTGCGCGCAACCAAAACCGTCGGCTGGTCCGCAACCAGCGCGACGGGATCGAGGTCGTTCTGCAAACTATAGGTCGGGTGCTTGTAGAGCGTCATATCGATGGCGTCAGATCGGCTGCCGAAAACGAAGGTGTAGCCGTCCGGCGCTGCCCGCGCGACGTGCGAAGCCCCGACCATTCCGCCGGCGCCGCTGATATTTTCGACGATCACCTGCTGGCCCAGGATTTCAGACATGCGCCGGGCCATGATGCGGCCCATCACGTCGGTTCCGCCGCCGGCGGCCCACGGCACCACCATGGTGACCGGGTGCGTCGGCCAATCCTCCGCGGAGGCAGTGGCGATGCCGCAGGCGGCGGTCAATAAACCTGTGGCGATAACGGCGATGTGGCGAAGCAACGGCATGAATTCCCTCACAGCGGACTGAACGGCACCCGCGGCGAGTGCGCCGCGATCAACTCACGCCGATCATGGGGACGCCCAAGCACGAATTGTGCCACTGAGAAGCGATGTGAGGAGACCAGTGCGTGATCTATAAACACGCCGAATTAATGAGAAGGCTCCGAGACCATGTCGGCAACCGGCGAGCAAGAGCGGGCATCATACGGATACTGCTGTACGCCGCTGAACGACGACCCGATCTTCCTCACGATAGTAAGTATTCATGTCCTAGTTGGGCTCGCCCGTGCCATTACAGGCATCATCGCTATCTGAGAGCAATAAAGGCCGGGGCCGACATCAAACTTCGGGACAATATATCTTTGGTGTTTGTCGGCTAATTTTATATCCGCTGCTGCCTTGTCGATGGTCCGCTGGACCGAGGATTATTACCTTTTCACTCTCGGGATGCTCTCATTCGCGGCTGCCCATTTCGGTCGCAGGGCGCTCCGGCAGCGGTGCCGGAAGCGGCTTTGGCATGGGGAATGGGCGCATCCAACGATCCGAAGGATTTGAGCCTGAGCGAACGATGAAAAGCCTTCCACGAAGCAACTGTGAGTTTTGACCCATATCAATGGTTTCGATCCCATCGTTGCTATGCAATCCAGCCAACGCACAACTACCGTCGCACACATAATCGTAACAGAGGCGCGCAATGCTCGAATACGATGTCGTAGCAAAACGCATAGACGCTCATGGCAGCACCGCCCGCTGCAAGGACGCTGAGATCGTTCTCGACACCGACGTGAGCGGTCGCCCGGATGCTTTCAATCCGGCAGAATTGTTCCTCGCGGCCATTGCGGCCTGCATGATCAAAGGTTTTGAACGAGTCGCGCCGATGAATCATTTCAAATTTCGCAGCGTGGAGGTCCGCCTGCACGGTGTGCGCCAGGACAGTCCGCCGTTCATCTCCTCCATTACTTACGAACTGATTATCGACACAGATGAGGATGATCGTCGGCTCGATCTTATGCATTACAACGTCCGAAAATATGGAACGGTCTCGAACACGGTTGCTGCCGCGACGAAGCTCGAAGGCAAAATCATCCGGGCCCTGAAGTCGTGAGGCCAAATTCTTCGAGGCAAAACCATGGTACGCCGCGATGTCGCTGAGCATCGCCTTGACATAGGAGCCGCGTTCCTTTGGGCGGCGCTTCTGAACACAACCTACGTTCTTGTCGAAGCTTTATTCGGTCTTTGGGTTGGTTCGTTGGCTCTGCTGGCTGATGCGGCACACAATTTAATAGACGTTTTCGGCTTATTGACCGCATGGGGCGCATTTGTTGTCGGGCGCCGTCGCCCGACCGAACGTCACACCTACGGGCTCGGCCGGGCAACGATCCTCGCCGCATTGGCGAATGGGATTGTGTTGCTGATCGGGGTTGGTGCGATCGTTCGCGAAGCGATCGAACGCATCTTTGCGCCTGAGCCAATCGCAGCGACAAACGTCCTCTGGGTAGCGGCGATCGGGATTGTGATTAAATCCGGGACCGCGCTGTTGTTCCTGAAAGAACGCTCCCGGGACATCAATGTCGGAGGCGCATTCCTGCACATGGCAGCAGACGCGGCAGTCTCCACTGGCGTCGTCGTTTCCGCTATCATTATCGTCCTGACCGGCTGGACGGTTGTCGATCCGATCGTTGCAATCCTCGTGAGCGCCGTGATCGCATGGTCGGCTTTCGATCTCTCCAAATCTGCGATCCATCTGAGCCTGGACGGGACACCGGAAGGCGTCGATCTGACCGCCGTCAAAACATGGCTATGCGCGCTCCCGGGCGTTGCCGATCTGCATGATCTTCATATTTGGGCGCTTAGCACGACATCTAATGCGCTGACGGTCCATCTTTTGATGCCAGGCGGATGTCCAAACGATGCCTTCCTCAAACAGACTGCGCGCGATCTCGAAACCCGCTTCGGGATCGCCCACGCAACGCTCCAGATCGAGCGGGAAACGGAGCCAGAATGTCGGCTGTCGGACCCTGCTCGGCCTTGAGCGGCCACAGGCCCTTGCGCTGAGAGCCGAATTTATCGCGTCGCTTCAACAAGATGACATGAGGAGATACAACCATGGCCAATAGAGAAATCGTGATCTGCTCGCCTGTGCGTACCGCAATCGGCACATACGGCGGCGCGCTCAAGGATACTCCGGCAACCGATCTCGGCGCCGTGGTCGTCCGCGCAATGTACGATCGCACAAAATTGTCCCCCGGCGACATAGACGCGGTCGTCATGGGCAACGTGATCCAGGCCGGCAACAAGATGAACCCCGCCCGACAGGCGGCCATCAACGGCGGAGTGCCGGTCGATGTGCCGGCGATGACCGTGAACCGCGTGTGCGGCTCGGGCGCGCAGGCGATTGCCAGCGCAGCGCAGGAGGTGATGCTTGGCTTCATTGACTGCGCGATCGCTGGCGGCATGGAGAACATGGATCGGGCGCCCTATCTCATGGGTTCTGGGCGCTGGGGCTACCGTATGGGCGATGGGCAAATCTTCGATGCAATGCTTATGGACGGCCTTAACGATGCATTTTCCGGTCAGCACTCCGGATGGCACACGGAGGACCTCGCCCGTTCGCATCAGATTACTCGCGACGAACAAGATCGTTGGGCTGAACGATCGCAGACGCGGTTTTCGGCAGCTCAGGCAGCAGGAAAGTTCGCTGCGGAAATCACCGCAGTCGAAATTTCCTCGCGCAAAGGTCCGATAAAATTTGAGAAGGACGAGCACAAACAGACCGGACACGACGCTTGAGAGTCTCTCCAAGCTCAAGCCGGCTTTCCGGAAGGACGGCACCATCACGGCTGGCAATGCTCCAGGTCTCAATACTGGGGCCGCGGCGATGATTGTCGCCAATCGGGCTTGGACAGATAAGAAGGGCCTCGAACCGATGGCACGCCTAGTCGCATATGGCATCGGCGCGGTAGAGCCGGGCATGTTCGGCCTCGGTCCCGTGCCGGCTGTGCGCCAGGCGCTCGACCGTGCAGGTTGGAAAACCGGAGATATCCAGCGGATTGAGATCAACGAAGCCTTCGCCGCCATTGCGATCGCTGTCACCAAGGACCTCGGTTTGTCTGCAGATGTTGTCAATATCGAAGGCGGAGCCATCGCGCACGGTCATCCGATTGGCGCGTCCGGGGCATTGCTCACGACGCGCATCCTGCATTCAATGCGACGCGATGGGCTCAAGAGAGGGATCGTCACGCTGTGCATCGGTGGCGGACAGGGAATCGCACTCGCGCTCGAATCCGTGAAATGACCTCATCATGAATTGGGATGCGTTGAGTGCCTTATGGATGAGAGGAGCGGAATATGAGTAGGGACTTTGCGCAAATCGCCAACGACGTCATGACCGGTGTCGGGCTGTTGCATCGAGGCGCGCCTGACACGATGAAAGCCTTTGGGGCTCTTTCGACGGCAGCGACGGCCTCCAGGGCTATAGACACGAAAACGAAGGAACTTATGGCACTCGCGATCGGCATCGCCGTCCACTGCGACGGCTGCGTCGCCTACCACACGAAGATGGCCCATCAACATGGAGCCAGTCGGGACGAAGTTGCGGAGACCGTTGCCCTTGCAGTCTACATGGGAGGTGGACCGGCGGCCGTGTACGGAGGGGATGCGCTGCACGCCTATGATCAGTTCAGCGGCACGGACGCGTGAAGATGACGACCGCGTCTCGCACAAAACGGAAGTGGCGCGATGTCCGACATGAGTCTGCGACGCGCCGCCGCGACATAAGCTGGCGGCACTGACCAACAATATATCTATGAGTACGCGCACCGTCAGTTCGCCGATCGATCAGCTCGCGGCTGATTCAAGCGCCTTCGCCCGCGCCATGCGCTGCTGCGCTTTCTTCATGCTGTAGTAGTCGCTCACCGTGATCGGCTGGTAGGTCGGCGCAACTCCGGGAGCGACGCAAGTCGGCAGGCACGACACATTCGCATCGTAATTCGGATGGTGAAAGAACACGACGGACAGGCGCCGCGATCCGCCCTTTGCCTCCTCGGGCGGATTGGCAACGCGATGCAGCGTCGAAAGCCAGCGATCGTTGGTCCAACGCGCCATCAGGTCGCCTTGGTTGATGACAAACGACCCGGGAATCATCGGAACGTCGTGCCAGTTTCCGTCAGCGTCGGCGATCTGAAGACCACCAACGGTGTCGCCGGGCTTGAGAATCGTAACGGTGCCGTAATCCGTGTGGGCGGCGGCGCGCAGTTGCCCAGGCAACGGAGCCGACTTTTGCTCCGGATAAAGGCGCACGTTAAGACGGCTGATGTGCCGGTCGATCTTGTCGTCGAAGTAAGTCTCGGGCAGGTCGAGCGCGAGAGCCGACAACCGCATCAGATCCGCCGCAAGGGCGCCCATCCTCAGATAATATTTGGTGTAGATCGCCTTGAGCGCGGGTGGCTGCTCCGGCCAGCGATTGCTCGGAATGAGACCGCGCGCGGCTTCGTTCTGGAAATACGGATCATCCTTCACGTCGACTTTCGCGATTTGAAACGATTCGTTGAGATCCGGCGGCGCGACCTGGCCGCGGGTATAGGCCAGCGCGGTGTCGCCGACGGCAGCGTAGCCGACCGCGCCGGGCGCATTGCCGATATGCAACTTCATCTTTTCGTTGAGCGGCAGATCGAAGAACTCGCGCGAGACGGTTTCAACCTGCTCGACCAGATCGGGGTCGACACCGTGACCGACGATGACGTAGAAGCCGACCTCGCGACAGGCGCGATCGAGTTGCTTTGCGACCCGACGTTTGCCCTCAGGCGTGCCGGCGAAATAGGGCGCGATGTCGATCACCGGAACGAAGCTGTTCGCGTTGGCAGTCGTTGCATCAATCAGGGCCACGGATTTCTCCTGCTTGGGTTGTCCGAGCATGCCGACGCCGGCCATCGGATGCTCGGCCGACTGGAATCCCCACGAGGGAATCCCTGCGGCGCCTGCCCGGTGCGCCGTCGGCAACAAGCAGGATGTGACCGCACTGGTGAGGGGTCAAGCCTTATCGGGCGCACCGATCTGATCGGAAGACTAACGTACGCTTGGGCTCATGGTGCGAGCCCGCCCGGGTTTCGCAACTCGAGCCGCCCTCGCTTCGGCGTTTCTTCGGCGATCCGTTCCACAGTTCCCCGGGAGAGCCCCTTCCCTGCCCATTCTTTCTGGTCTAAACACGCCGCGCGCGGGGTCGAGCCCCTGACGCCGGCCCAAGGACGCGCGACACGCGCGCCCTTTTTTGTGCCCGACAAGCGGAAGCAATGCCCAAGAGGACCGACATCTCCTCGATCCTGATCATCGGCGCGGGTCCGATCGTCATCGGCCAGGCGTGCGAGTTCGATTATTCCGGCACGCAAGCCTGCAAGGCCCTCAAGGAAGAAGGCTACCGGGTCATTCTCGTCAATTCCAATCCGGCGACGATCATGACCGACCCGGATTTGGCCGACGCGACGTATATCGAGCCGATTACGCCGGAGATCGTCGCCAAGATCGTCGAGAAGGAACGTCCGGACGCGCTTCTTCCGACCATGGGCGGACAGACCGCGCTGAACACGGCGCTGTCGCTGCGCCGGATGGGCGTGCTCGACAAGTTCGGCGTGAAGATGATCGGCGCCACCGCCGACGCTATCGACAAGGCGGAGGATCGCAAGCTGTTTCGCGACGCGATGACCAAGATCGGTCTCGCCACGCCACGCTCGCAGCAGATCAAGACGCTCATTCAAGCGCTCGAAGCACTCGAGGATATCGGGCTCCCCGCGATCATCCGGCCGTCGTTCACATTGGGCGGAACCGGCGGCGGCATCGCCTACAACAAGGCGGAATTCATCGACATCGTCGAACGCGGCATCGACGCCTCGCCGACCAGCGAAGTGCTGATCGAGGAATCGGTGCTGGGCTGGAAAGAGTTCGAGATGGAGGTGGTGCGCGACAAGAACGACAATTGCATCATCATCTGCTCGATCGAGAACCTCGATCCGATGGGTGTGCATACCGGCAATTCCATCACTGTCGCGCCGGCGCTGACGCTCACCGACAAGGAATATCAGATCATGCGCGACGCCTCGATCGCGGTGCTCCGCGAGATCGGCGTCGAGACCGGCGGCTCGAACGTGCAGTTCGCCGTCAATCCGGCAGACGGACGCCTCGTCGTCATCGAGATGAATCCGCGCGTGTCGCGGTCATCAGCGCTTGCATCGAAAGCGACCGGCTTTCCCATCGCCAAGGTCGCTGCCAAACTCGCGGTCGGCTACACCCTCGACGAGATCGCCAACGACATTACCGGCGGCGCGACGCCCGCCTCGTTCGAGCCGACCATCGACTACATCGTCACCAAGATACCGCGCTTCGCCTTTGAAAAATTTCCCGGCGCCGAGCCGGTGCTCACGACGTCGATGAAATCGGTCGGCGAGGCGATGGCGATCGGCCGCACGTTTCAGGAAAGCCTGCAGAAGGCGCTGCGCTCGCTCGAGACCGGGCTCACCGGGCTCGACGAGATTGTCATCCCCGGCCTCGGCCAGGGCGACGACAAGAACGCCATCCGCGCTGCGCTCGGCACGCCGACCCCCGATCGCCTCCTCACGGTTGCGCAAGCGATGCGGCTCGGCATGAGCGATACGGATATCCATACCGCCTGCCGGATCGATCCGTGGTTTCTTGAGCAAATTCGCGGCATCGTCGATGCGGAAGCTGAAATCCGCGCGAATGGAATGCCCGCCACCGCGCCGGTCTTGCGCCGTCTCAAGGCCATGGGGTTTTCCGACGCACGGCTTGCGCGGCTCACTGGGCTTGCGGTCGAAGATATCTCACATCGCCGGCATGCACTCGGCGTGCGGCCGATCTTCAAGCGCATCGATACCTGCGCGGCCGAGTTCGCCTCGCCCACCGCCTACATGTATTCGACTTACGACGTACCATTCGCCGGACGGGCGGTCGATGAGGCTGCGCCCACTGACAAGAAAAAGGTCGTCATCCTCGGTGGTGGTCCGAACCGCATCGGACAGGGCATCGAATTCGATTATTGCTGTTGTCATGCCGCCTTCGCGCTCAAGGACGTCGGTTACGAAACCATCATGATCAACTGCAATCCGGAGACGGTGTCGACCGATTACGATACTTCGGATCGGCTCTATTTCGAGCCGCTCACCGCAGAAGACGTGCTCGAAATCATCGATACCGAACGCAGCAAAGGTGTCTTGCACGGCGTCATCGTGCAGTTCGGCGGGCAAACGCCGCTCAAGCTCGCCGAGCCGCTGGCGAACGCGCACGTGCCCATCCTCGGCACATCGCCCGACGCCATCGATCTCGCCGAAGATCGCGACCGCTTCAAGCAGCTGCTGAGCCAGCTCAAGCTGTTGCAGCCAAAGAGCGGCATCGCCACCAGCCCGGAAAAAGCCCGCGCCATCGCCGAATCGATCGGCTATCCGATCGTCATCCGGCCGTCCTACGTGCTCGGCGGTCGCGCCATGGAGATCGTGCACGAAAGCCATCAACTCGATCGCTACGTGGCGCGCTTGGCCGCCGATCTCGATCGGCCGTCGGAGCTCGCAGTATCGGACAAGCGGCCGTTGCTGATCGACCGCTATCTCACCGACGCCGTCGAGGTGGATGTCGACTGTCTCGCCGACGGCAAGGACAGCTACATCGCCGGCATCATGGAGCACATCGAGGAAGCCGGAATCCATTCGGGCGATTCCGCCTGCTCGCTGCCGCCGCACAATTTGTCCGCCGAGGTCATCGCCGAACTCGATCGGCAGACCCGGGCGCTCGCGCTGGCGCTGAAGGTGGGCGGCCTGATGAACGTGCAGTATGCCATCAAGAACGGCGACATCTACGTACTTGAAGTCAATCCGCGGGCGTCGCGCACGGTGCCGTTCGTCGCCAAGGTGATCGGCATTCCGGTCGCCAAGATCGCGGCGCGCATCATGGCCGGCGAGACTCTGGCGAGCTTCGCGCTGAAGCCGCAACGCTTCGAGCCGGGTGCCGCGCGGCATGTCGGCGTCAAGGAGGCCGTATTCCCGTTCGCGCGGTTCGGCTCGGACGTCGATACCGTGCTTGGCCCGGAGATGAAGTCGACCGGCGAGGTCATGGGAATCGACCGCGACTACAACGTCGCGTTCGTTAAGAGCCAGCTCGGCGGCGGCTCCCGGCTGCCGAAAGGCGGAACGGTGTTCGTTTCGGTGCGCGATGCCGACAAGGTGCGCATTCTCGACGCGGTGCGTTTGCTCGCCGACCTGGGTTTCCGGGTCGTGGCGACGTCCGGTACACAACGTTACCTCGCCGCGCAGGGTGTGGCGGCGGTCAAGATCAACAAGGTGGCGGAAGGGCGTCCGCACATCGTCGACGCCATCAAAAACGGCGAGGTTCAGCTCGTTTTCAACACCACCGAGGGCGCCACGGCGCTGGCCGATAGTCGCTCGCTTCGGCGCGCGGCCCTCTTGCATAAAGTGCCCTACTACACCACTCTTTCAGGGGCTGTCGCTGCAGCGCAGGGCATCAAGGCCTACCTTGGGGGTGACCTCGAGGTGTGTGCGCTGCAGAGCTATTTCGGGGACGGGTCTCAATCCTGAACCCGAGCGGCGGGGCGACGGCACGTGTAGGACAGGATTTTCGGTCGCGTAGCCGGGGGTTAGCTCCGGCTCGCGACCTGAATTTGTCTCTGCTTGCATTGGAGGTTTGGGACCAATGGATAAGATTCCGATGACGGCCGCGGGATATTCCGCGCTTGAGGCCGAGCTCAAGCATTGTCAGCAGATTGAGCGCCCGCGCATCATTCAGCAGATCACCGACGCGCGCACCCATGGCGATCTTTCGGAGAATGCCGAATACCACGCGGCGAAGGAATCGCAGTCGCTCAACGAAGGCCGCATTGCCGAGCTCGAAGACAAACTCGCGCGCGCCGAAATCATTGACGTGTCTAAACTTTCGGGGGACACGATCACGTTCGGCGCCACCGTCACCCTGATCGACGAGGATACCGAGAAGAAGATGGTCTGGCAGATCGTCGGCGAGCCCGAGGCCGACGCCAAGAAGGGCAGGATTTCCATCACCTCGCCGCTCGCCCGCGCTCTCGTCGGCAAAAAGAAGGGTGTTCAGGTCGAGGTTGTGACGCCAGGCGGCGCCAAGGCCTACGAGATCGTCAAGGTCGAGTGGAAGTGACGCCCTAGCGATCATTCCCGGGGGGCCGAATCAGCATCTCGACGCGAAGCCCAGGCTCAATGGCTGCCGCCGCAGGGCGGAAACCATATCGGAAGAGCTCGTCCCAGCCTGTTAGGCGTACCGGGTTGCGTATCTTGCATAGCTCGGGAAAATGCCTAAATTGCAGGATCGTAGGCTGCGTGCCTGCTGAATTCTGGGTCCATCCGCGTTTAGCCCGGTCGCAGCAGCCGAATTGGACTGCCGGGTGGTTCGATTCGTGCCTTAACCCCTTGTCGCTCACCAACGAGATAGGCCGGTGACCAAAACCACCCATGCCAAGGTTGTCATTATTGGGGCGGGCCCTGCCGGCTATACGACCGCTATCTATGCCTCCCGCGCCATGCTCGAGCCGATTCTGATCCAAGGCACTCAGCCCGGCGGCCAGTTGACCGTCACCACCGACGTCGAGAATTACCCAGGCTTCGCCGATGTGATCCAGGGCCCGTGGCTCATGGAGCAGATGGAGAAGCAGGCCGCCCACGTCGGCACCAAGATGGTCGCCGACCATGTGAACAAGGTCGAGCTTGCGAACCGGCCGTTCCGGATCGAATGCGATTCCGGCCACGTCTATTTCGCCGATGCGCTCATTTTGGCGACGGGCGCGCAAGCGCGCTGGCTCAACTTGCCGTCGGAACAAAAATTCCGCGGCTATGGCGTGTCCGCCTGTGCGACCTGCGACGGCTTTTTCTATCGCGGCAAGGACGTGCTGGTCATCGGCGGCGGCAATACCGCGGTCGAGGAGGCGCTGTTCCTGACGAATTTCGCCGCGAAGGTCACGCTCGTGCATCGCCGCGACAGTTTGCGCTCGGAAAAGATTTTGCAGGATCGCCTGTTCAAGCATCCAAAAATTGAAGTGGTCTGGGACTCCGTGCTTCACGACATCCGCGGCGGCAATGATCCGCTCAAGGTGACCCACGCCGAACTGCGCAACGTCAAGACCGGCACCGTCACCGAGCGAAAGGTCGATGGCATCTTCATCGCCATCGGCCACGCGCCGGCGACCGAGCTGGTCGCAGGCCAAGTGGACATGAAGCCGTCGGGTTACATCAAGACCGCACCGCATTCGACGGCAACGTCCGTGCCTGGTGTGTTCGCCGCCGGCGACGTCGCCGACGAGATTTATCGGCAGGCCGTCACCGCCGCCGGACTGGGCTGCATGGCGGCGCTCGAAGCCGAACGCTTCCTCGCCGCGCACGCGGAACGCCGCGCCGCAGCCGAGTAAGCAACCCTCTCCGGGCACGCGGAGGCGGAAGAAAGTAAGAGAATGGATTGGGATAAGCTGAAAGTCTTTCATGCCGCCGCCGAGGCGGGAAGTTTCACACACGCCGGCGAGCAGCTCGGACTTTCGCAATCGGCCGTGTCGCGTCAGGTTAGCGCGCTCGAGCAGGAGCTTTCTGTCTCGCTGTTTCACCGGCACGCGCGCGGACTGATCCTGACCGAGCAAGGCGAACTGCTCTATCGCACGGCGCACGACGTGTTCATGAAACTCGAAGCGGCCCGCGCCAAGCTGACCGACAGCCGGGAACGCCCCAACGGCGATCTGCGTGTGACCACGACGCCGGGCATCGGCGTGCACTGGCTGACACCGCGGCTCGGCGAGTTCGTCGATCTGTTTCCGGATATCCGTATCACGCTGCTGACGACGGACGAGGAACTCGACCTCGCCATGCGCGAGGCCGACGTCGCGATCCGACTGCGCCAGCCGACGCAGCCCGATTTGATCCAACGAAAATTATTCTCCGTGCATTTCCATGTTTATGCCTCGCCCGAGTATCTCAAGAAGTACGGCACGCCGCGTACGCTCGACGATCTCGACACGCACCGCCTTCTGGTGCTTGGCGGCAGCGTGCCGCCCTATTTGCAGCGCTCGCGCTGGCTGATTGAGGTCGCGCGCGACGGCAAGGGGCCGCGGACGCCGCACCTCGTCATCAACAACATTCTCGGCATCCTTCGCGCCTGTCAGAAGGGACTGGGGATCGCGATGCTGCCCGACTATTTGGTCGAGGAGAACGGCGGCCTTGTACAACTCTTCGGCGAGACCGACGCCATCGCACTGGATGCCTACTTCGTCTATCCCGAGGAGTTGAAGACGGTCGCGCGCGTGCAGGCGTTCCGCGATTTCCTCGTCGCCAACGCGCAGCGCTGGAATTTCTGATACGCGATCCGTGCACCGCGCGTCACGATGTCGCGCTTTTTGACAGACGAGTTGGACGATTTCGCGCGATTTTCCGTTTCGCATATTCGAATGATGCGCGATCGCGAGTGAATTTTATGTGATGATGACTTTGTCTGCGTGCTTGCGATGGTCGCATGGCTGGCATGTGCCGCGCCGCGTTGTATGACGTGAACGCGGCTCGCATAGTGCTCTTGTGCTGCACGGCGAGCGGTTGCTCCATCCTCCCAGATTGGCAATCGTATTTCCGGCAGCAGTTCCCCTCTGGAAGGTGAATTGTCGGCGCCCCCACGCCGGCGAACTTAGACCGGGCCCGCAAGGGCCCGGTTTTTCTTTGGCGCCCAGGGAGATCAGCAAATAACGATCGGAAGAGCCGATCGACGCATAGACACCCATCAAATAATGTCGGCACACATCTTCGTTTTCCCAGGCGCCAATTAAACTGGTATTGGTTTTTCTGATCTTAGATTTTGAATAATAAAAAACGAGAGCGCTTTGCGGTGAGGAAAAAGACCGTCACAGTGCGCGACAAGATGCAGAAGGGTTATCGCTATCAGCTCACCGCGCCGGCGGGACGCAATTTCGATCCGGAATTCACACCGGAGCTTACGCCCGCAGACATGCTGCGGCTCGGCGTGTTCTGCGGCAAGTACATGACCGACTGCAAAAAGGAATTTCCGCAGTCCTGGTTCACTCGCGCCAAGCTTGCCGGCAAACAGCGCGATCGTTCACTGAACTATTTTGGCGTCGACGCCAGCCAGCCGCTTTCGGTGTGGCGCAAAAAGGGGTGGATTTTCGAGGACGACCCGCGCGGCTGGTTTCAATGGTACTGCCGCTATTACATGGGCCGCCGCATTCCAGACGAGGATGCGCGGCAGATCAAACGCTGGAAGGCGATCCGCCGTCACGTCCGGCAGGTTGAGCGAAATTGCGAACCGGGCGACGTGACGTGCCGTCCGCGGCAGCGCCAGGCTTTGCTGCACTGGGCCTACGACAGCCGGAAGATTTGAGGCGTTACGCCGGATCGAGGCCCTTGGCCGAGATGACTTTCTTGGCCTCGGGCGTGGTGAGGAAAGCGATCAGCGAACGGGCCGCTTCCGGCTCGCTCGCCGTCGTCGGGATCCCGGCGGTGAACAGCGTGACGGCCTGCAATTCCGGTGGCAGTGGCCCGACGATATCGATGCCGGAAACGCCGGCCAATTCGGCCATCTGCTGCACGCCGATGTCGGCTTCGCCGCGCAGCACGATCAGACCGACCAAGCCGGCGGGACCACCGGCGCCGTATATGGCCTTCGCGCGCATCTCGTCCGCAATGCCGAGCTGCGCGAACACCTTGGCCATGTGCACACCGCTCTGGCCGCCGCCGACGGGCTTGCTGGTGGCGACCGATTTTGCCGCCAGCATCGCCCGTTTGAAGGCGTCCGCCGTGGAGATGTCGGGCTTCGGGGCTCCTCTTTGGACGGCGACGCCGAGAGGTGAGTTGGCGATGTCGACGAGGCTGCCGGGAACGATCTTGCCGCTCGCGATCAGATCCTTGGCGCCCGCCGCGGTGACGATCGCCAGATCGGCTGCCTCTCCTTCGCCGATCCGTTTTTCCAGCTGCAACGACGGCCCGAGATTGACGCTCAAGTGATGGCCCCTCGTGCGTTCGAAGACGGGTGACAGCTCTTCGAACACCGTCTTCATGGCTGTCGTGCTCAACACTTTGATGTCAGCCGGCATCGCCGCGCCCTCCCTTTCCCATTGGCAACGCTCAGGCGTCGCTTACGCGTCGCGGCCTTGCGTGATGACGTTGACGAGCGCCGGCGTGCCGGAGCGTACCGCCTCGAAGCCGCGCTTGATCGCCGCCATGAGGTCGCTCGGCTGTTCGACCTTCTCGCCCACGCCGCCGCAGGTGGTGATCACCTTCTCATAATCGGGCGCCGGCTTGAGTTCGGTCAGCGGCATGATGTTCGCCTTGGCGGCGTGACCCTCGGGGAAAATGTCGAGCGTCGATTGCCGCACGGCGTGCCATGTTTGATTGTTGGAGATGATGGTCAGTGTCGGCAGGTTCTCGGCGCGGCCGACATAATGGAACGGCAGCGGGTTGCCGAACATGTAGGAGCCGTCGCCGACCACCGAGATCACCTCGCGCGCGGGGGCTGCGAGCTTCGCGCCAAGCGCGGCGCCGAGGCCGAAGCCGAGCCCGCCAGCGAGAAGGCCACCCATGTAGCTGCCGGGCTTGGTCATGTTGAGCTGGCTCAACGGCACGCCGAGCTCGTTGACGATGATCGCGTCTTCCGACTTCAGCGCGTTGAGGCAAGCAGCGATGTGCGACGTGCTGATCGGCATGCGCGCCTTCGACGCCTCGAGCGCGCGGCGCCGCGCGGCGACAAGGTCTTCGCGGATCGCCGCGACGACTTTGCGCCGTTTCTCCACGTCATCACGTTTCACTTTTGCGCGCAGGGTTTCGTGCAGCAGCGGCAGCGCGCCGCGCGTCGTGCCGGTGATCAGAAGATCGGCCTCGAAGTCGCGGAACGGATACTGCGTTTCGAGCGGGTCGGCCGAAATGTGAATGACCTTGGCGTCACGTCCGGGCAACACCGATTTCGGAATCCACGGTACTGGCGCGTCGAGCACAAGAACCACATCGGCGCGCGGCAACAGCGCCTTCATGTCGAAGCCGAGGTTCATCGGGTGATTGGTCGGCAGATTAAGATCGCTCGGCTCGCTCTGCGCCACCGGCAACGCGAACTCCTCGGTCAGCGCCGACAGCGCGGCGAAGGCCTCGGGCGAACGCCCGAGCGCCGAGGTGACAATGAGCGGGAACTGCGCGCGCGCGATCAAGTCCGCCACCTGATCGATGGCGTCGCGTGATGGCACCGGCGCCATGGCGCCGAGCTGGCGGCCGCCGTCGCGGCGCGTCGGGGTCGCGGGGTCAGACAGCACCTCCCGCGGCAGCGTGAGATAGACCGGACCGCGCGGCTCGCTCATGGCGATGTCGAGCGCACGATCGACGATGGCGCCGACGGGCTGGCCGGAGCGCAGCTCGTAATCCCACTTGGTGAATTCGCGCACCATGCCGCCTTGATCGAAGATTCCTGGCCCCAATGGATCGGGCGGTTGCGCGACGCGATGTGGCCGGTCTCGGTGACCGGCGTACGGCCCGCTGCAAGCAGGATCGGGACATTGTCGCGGGCGGCGTTCATCAGCCCGTTGATCGTGTTGCCGGTACCGACGGTGACGTGGACCATGACGGCCGCCGGCTTTCCGGCAACCTTGTAGTAGCCGTGCGCCATGGCCATCGCGACGTTCTCATGGGGCACGGTGACGACGCGCGGAAACTTGCGGCGCCCATTGGCGTTCATGGCAAGCGACTCGATGAGCGGCGCGAAATCCGTACCGGCATTGGCGAAAACGTACTCGATGCCGCGCTCGGCGAGCCGTGCGAGATAAGCCTGCGCGGAGATTTCTCGGGTTTCTGGATCAAGCATCGATGACTGTCCGTTCTGTTGGGCGTCCAAGAAGGTTTCGTAGGAGTGAAGCCGGGGCGGCGCAGAATAGAGGCCAAAGCCGGCCTCCGATAGTCTTACCTCCTCGCCGCCGCGGACTGCGAGGTGATGCAACGGCCGACAAGGATAGGCCGCCAGCCTTTCGCGTATCGGGGCCGGTGGTGTACCTTGATCTGAGCTGAAATGACGTCTCGTGCCGGCATTGATCGCGCGAGTTCAGCTCAACCTTGAAAGGATCGTTCCAATGGCGAAGAAGCAATCGGACAGCGTGTACCGGATTGTCGACGTTGTGGGCGTCAGTGAGAAATCATGGGAGGACGCCGGTCGGCGTGCGGTGGAAACGGCTGCCGGATCACTGCGTGACCTGCGCGTGGCTGAAGTCACAAAGATGGATATGAGGGTCGAGGACGGAAAGGTCATCGCATTTCGCACACGCGTCGCGCTCTCTTTCAAGTACGAGGCTTGATCGCAACATCAGCGGGCTGTGAAGGCGCGGCGCTCGCGCTGCGCGTTTGTTGCGCGACATCACGGCAATAAAACCACAGGTCCGGCATAAGACGCCGCTTCGGCGTCGTGGTGCGCCCTCACGGCGTCCGCAAGCGGATACGTACGGATCGCCGTCGTTTTCAGAACGCCTCTTGCGACAAAATCAAATAATTCACCGGCGAGTTCCCGGAAGCGCGCCGGATCGCCGAGGAATTGACTGACCCCTGGCCGGCATACGGACAACGACCCCTTCAGCGAAAGCTGTAGAATATCGATCGGCGGCACATGGCCGGACGCGTTGCCATAATTCACCAGCATGCCGAAGGGCGCCGTGCAATCAAAGGACTTCACGAACGTGTCTTTGCCCACTCCGTCGAAGACGGCGCTGACGCCGCCGGACACGATGTGTTTCGTCGCCTGCACGAAATCCACTTCGCGATAAAGAATTGGGTGATCGCAGCCATGGTCCTCGGCGACGCGCGCTTTCTGAGCGTTGCCGACCGTACCGATGATGGTGGCACCCAGATGCTTCGACCATTGGACAAGGAGAAGGCCAACGCCGCTTGCCGCGGCGTGGATCAGGATCGTGTCGCCGGCTTTGGGCCGAAAAATCCGGTTGATAATGCTCGATGCCGTCAGCCCCTTGAGCAGCAGCGCCGCCGCCTGAAGGTCCGAGATGGCGTCAGGTAATTTCACGAGGCGTGCGGCCGGCACATTGCGCTCTTCCGCATAGGCGCCGGTATTGCGAAAGAAGTTTGTCCCGACGCCGCAATAGCCGACGCGATCGCCGACCGCGACCTCATCCACTCCCTGACCGAGCGCCGACACCACGCCCGCGGCCTCGTTACCGAGGATGATCGGCATCGGCAGCGGCTCCTTCTGGTAGAAGCCTCCGCGTCTTACATTGATATCGGAGAAGTTGAGCGCGATAGCGGTGTGGCGAATGCGGACTTCGCCGGGCCCCGGAGGCGGCAGTTCGATCTCGTCGAGGCGCATGACCTCGGGGGCGCCATGACTATGGATGCGAACGGCTCTCATCACTGCGGGCTCGGCCTGAAGGGGAGCAAGATCAACTCTATGTGAACGCGCTCCTTCCCGATATCAAATAGTGCTCGGGCCTGTCATCCGGCGCTGAAAATAAGGTACAACATCGCCATACGATATGTGCGGGAGTGACGAAAGCGCCGCATCGGTCAGGAGGGACGACATGCTGACACGCAGAAACGCCTTTTACGCGGCCGCCGCCGGACTGGCAGCGCTGGCGGTTGCACGCCTGGCCCGGCCACACGCCGTGAAGGCCGCGACCCACAGCTATGAAGTCACCCACACCGATGCAGAGTGGCGCAAGCTCCTGACGCCTGCGCAATACGATGTGCTTCGCGAGGAGGGTACCGAGCGGCCGTTTACCAGTGCGCTCCTCAACGAGCATCGCGCCGGCACTTTTAGTTGCGCCGGCTGCGACCTGCCGCTGTTCTCGTCGAAGACCAAATTCGAGAGCGGCACCGGCTGGCCGAGCTTTTGGGCGCCGCTCGACAACGCGGTCGACGAGACTCAGGACCGTTCGTTCGGCATGGTCCGCACCGCTGTCTCATGCCACCGCTGCGGCGGCCATCTCGGCCACGTCTTTCCAGACGGACCGAAGCCCACCGGCCTGCGCTACTGCATGAACGGCGTAGCACTGAAATTCACGCCCGCGACGCCAAGTTCGACCTAAGTCGGGCATTCGCCAAGCGCACCGATCACGATCCGCGGGTTTCTGCCGGCGGACCGCGAGTCGTCACGTCGCCTGATCGACCCGCCATCGTCTATCCGCTGTTCGTCCGTCGCTTTATCCCGCACTCGCCGGATGACGGGGTCGCGGGCGGCCGCGGCGTCTTGCCGCGGCGCATGGGATCGTGGGTGGCAGGCGGCACGGGCGTTTAGCTACTGCCGCTATTTACGAGCGAATCCGAAGCTTGGCCTCAATCTTGCAGCGCCGCGGCGTGAACCGTTCTTGAGGAACCTCGATGCGTTGCCTGTCCGCTGCGGTTCTGGCGGTCACCTCGTTTGTTCTCGTGTCGCAAACGCAAGCGCTCGATCGGTCCTCGTCCCATGCAGGAGCGTGACCAAATGACCATCAGACGGAGAGAATTTCTCCAGGGAACATCAGCAGGACTCGTAAGCCTTGCGGCGCCACGTATTGCGAAAGCGCAATTGGCGAGCGAGACGCTGAGCCTCATTTCCGAATCTGGTGCAAACAGCGTCGACCCGCACACGCCGGGCGCCAATCGCGGCTCCTATGAGGTCGCCTGGAATTGCTACGATCGATTGTTGTCGCTGCAGATCGAAAAGGATGAGAACGGCGTCGACCATGCCAACGCCACCAAGCCGGCGCCCGAGCTCGCCGTTGAATGGAACGACAGCGGCCACGCCGTCACGCTCAAGCTGCGCAAGGACGCGACCTTTCACAATGGCGCACCGGTCACGGCGAAGGACGTCAAATGGTCGCTCGATCGCGCCATCGCTGTCGGCGGCAATCCCAAATTCCAGCTCAGCACCGGCTCACTCACCAGTCCGGAGCAGTTCGTGGTTGTCGACGATTACACTTTCCGTATCGACTACGACCGCTTCGACCGCCAGATGCTGCCGAATCTCGCTTTCTGCGTTCCCAATATTCTCAATTCCGAGCTTATCAAGAAGAACGCCACGGCGAGCGATCCGTGGGGGCTGGAATGGTCGAGATCCAATCTGGCCGGAGGCGGCGCCTATCAAATCGTCAATCGAACGCCGGACTCCATAAGCTTCGTGCGTTTCGATAACTGGAAATCCGGCCCGCTGCCGAAAATTGAGCGTGTCGTCTGGCGAGTCGTGCCGTCCGCATCGACGCGACGCGCCCTTCTCGAACGCGGCGATGTCGATGTCTCAAACGAGTTTCCGCCCAAAGACATCGCCGAGATGGAGCAGGAAGGCAAGGTCAAGGTTATCGTCACGCCGATCGACAACGCCGTGCAGTTCATCGTCATGAACGAGAAGATGCCTCCCTTCGACAACGTCAAGGTCCGGCGCGCCATCGCTTACGCCATCCCCTATCAGAAGATCATGGACGTAGCGCTTTATAACAAGGCCAGCCCGCTCTTCGGCGGTTCGGAACAGATCACGTCAGCCAAATGGCCCCAACGTTCGCCTTTCAACACGGATCTTTCGAAAGCGAAATCGTTGCTCGCAGAAGCCGGTCTTTCCGGCGGCTTCGAAACCACCTTCTCGTTCGATGCCAGCGCCGCCGGAATTCTCGAACCGATGAGCGTGCTTATCCAGGAAAGCCTGGGCCAGATCGGCGTAAAAGTGACGCTCGACAAGATCGCCGGCGCCAATTGGCGCTCCAGCTTCGCGAGCAAGAAGCTGCCATTCCTGACCAACCTCTTTGCCGGCTGGATCAACTATCCTAATTATTATTTCGAGATGGCGCTCGGAAAGACGTCGATCTTCAACTCCGGCGACTACGACAACACGTCGATGATGTCGATCGTGCACGAGGCGCGTTTCGAGCGCGATCCGGCGAAATACGACGCGATGGTCGAGAAATTCATCAAGATCGCATTCGACGATGTCGCGAGCATCCCGGTTTATCAACCATCCTCCTATGTCGTCATGCAGAAGCGCATCAGCGGCTACCGCTACTGGTTCCACCGGCAGATGGACTACCGAAGCATGGTGAAAACCTGAGAGTAAATCCTCTGCGCTCTCTGGGTGATCTGGAACGCCACAAGCTATTTTTCGCGCGTCGGCGAGCTAGTGAAGCTTTGGATTTGACATTCGCTTCACCGATTCGCGGCTAGGTGGGTAGCGAATGTCA
The DNA here is from genome assembly GCA_963759705.1 of uncultured Alphaproteobacteria bacterium. Taxonomy (GTDB): domain Bacteria; phylum Pseudomonadota; class Alphaproteobacteria; order Rhizobiales; family Xanthobacteraceae; genus BOG-931. The sequence goes on along the minus strand of CAVXAK010000011.1, from coordinate 278,371 downwards.
AATCCGCTCCACTAGAAACAAAGGTGGCTCCAGACTTCTCCTTTTTTGGTCTTGAGCACGAGCGGACATTTGATGCGCTCAAGAGCGGCCTTGGCATCTTCATTGCCGAGCGCCGCCGCTTTCTCGTAATAGGCTTTGGCGGCTGCTTTATCCTGCGGTCCGCCTCGCCCGTTTTCCGCAAACGAGCCAGCCCAGTCCAAGGCCTCGGAATGCCCCTGCGCAGCCGCCTTTTCGAACAATGCGCGCGCGGCGACATCGTCCTTCGGGCCGCCGGTGCCTTCCGCCATCATCAATCCGAGCTGAAATTGCGCTTCTGCTGAGTTGGCCTCGGCGGCTTTTGACAGCAACGCTCTGGCCTCGACGGGATCCGATGGTGCGCCGCCGCTGGTGGACAGAGCCGCAAGATTGGCGGCGCCGCGGGGATTTCCGGCCTCGGCGGCGCGCTCGAACAGCTTGCGCGCCTCGGCTTGCTCCTTGGGCCCGTTCGATCCGGCGGCGAGCAGCACGCCAAGTTCGACCATCGCCGCCGTGCTTCCTTTGTCGGCCGCCTTGCGATAAGCGCTCATGGCTTCCGGCATTTGGTGACGGGCGGCATAGGCGCGACCGAGCTCGTAAAGCGCCCGGCGTGAGCCGGCTGACGCGACCCTGCAAAATTTGATCGCCGTCGCGATATCGGACTGGGCGATTTCGGTCGTGCCTTTGACGTCTGCAGGTTTGTCTGGATCGGTGGGATCAGCGGCGAGCCGGTCGCAGAGCACGAGATCGGCCGATTGAGCCTGGGCTTGCGAGTGAACGCCGGCGATGGACAGCGCCACAAAGCCGATGCCGATGCTGCAAGCGATCGAAATTGCGAAAGATCGTTTTATCATGCTCCGAATTGTATCATGATCCCGGGCTGGCTTCGTATAGCCGTGGCTGGAGCACGCCCAAAGCGGCACCGTTAACCCACAGCAGTCATCCGGCACGGCCGAACCCACAGCGAGCGAAGAGCGCCCAGCTTCCTTTTTCCGATGTTCGTCCGCGGCGACCTGCCCGTGTCGTGGGCACCCCCGCCGAATACGGGAAATTTTTCGTAAAAATTGAGCAAAAAGCGGTTTGGCAGGTCATGACAGTGTCTATCGCCCAGACTATTCCAGAAAATCTGATGGATGACACAGAATATTAGGCATAGTTAGAGGCCCCGAGCGCCCCATAACCTCGATACAATCATTTTAACGTAGACGTGCTGCTATTTCCCGGGCGGTGACGTCGAATGTGGGCATTTGTTCGACTAATCAAAATTCGCATTGGCGAACTTCTATCCGTCGGGCGAGGCCCCACTTTGCTCGGCGTAACCCTCGTCATTTTGCTTTGGACTGGGGTCAATTTTCATCTGGAAGGAGAACGCCGACAAGCAGAGCAAGGGGCTATTCAGAACTCCGCGAATTTAGCGAGTGCCTTCGAAGAGCATTTGTCCCGATCGCTCAATGAGATCGACCGCGCACTCAAGATCATCCGAGCAAACTACGAGCAAAATCCCAGCGCTTTTGATTTCAAGGATTGGTTGAAAACCAGCCAGCTTTTTGATGATCAGACCGTTCAAGCCTCAATCATTGGTGCGGATGGCCGCATCAAGCAGAGCACCGTCGAACTCCCCCTCGGCTATCGGCACCGACATCAGTGATCGAGAGCACTTTCGCGTTCATGTCCATGCTAAAAATGACGACCTCTTCATTAGCAAGCCGGTCATCGGGCGGACGACTGGAAAGCCGTCAATTCAACTTACGCGCCGCATTACGAACAGCGACGGTTCGTTCGCCGGCGTGATCGTCGCATCTCTGGATCCGTCATACCTCGCGCGATTTTATAGCTCGGTGGATCTGGGCAAATACGGCTATGTCAGGGTCATCGGCGCTGACGGGATCCTTCGCGCGGGCGGCGGCGGCACATCCATTCCGATCGGCGCGGATCTCTCCGGAGGCAAGGAGTTCAAGGATTATCCAAATAGACCGACGGGCTGGTATTATAGTGAAAGTCGTTTAAGCGATCACATTCCCCGTCTCGTCACATATCGGGTCGTCAAGAATTACCCCCTCGTCATCACCATTGGACTTTCCAAAGGAGAGGTCTTTTCCGGTATCGACGCAAATCGGAGAACCTACTACCTGTCCGCAAGTGTGGTCACCCTTTTGACCTTGGCCGCCACGGGATTCGGCATTCGAGGACGACTATTGCGGGAGCGCATGACGAAGGAGCGCGAGGTTCAAAACCTGCGCTTCGACACTGTGTTGCGGAACATGCCGCTGGGCGTATGTATGGTCGACAGCCTAGAGCGCCTCGCAGTTTGCAACGAACAATATTACCGAATGTATGATGTTTCTGCTGAGGCCGTTAAACCCGGCACGCTTTTTCTGGATATTATTCGCCAGAGAAAGGCGGCAGGGACCTTTAGCGGTGATCCTGAGGTGTTTTGCCTCGACGTGGGTCAAAAGCTGAATGAGGGGTTGCCAGTCAAATTTTCAACGCAACTCGATGATGGCCGGATCATTTCGGTGCTCAATCAACCCATGAAAGGCGGTGGATGGATCTCAATTCACGAAGACACCACCGAGCAAACAATTGCAAAAAGAGAATCCGAGCGAACTAAAACATTTCTCGACACGATTATTGAGAACGTTCCGGTTGCAATCGTCGTCAAGGACATCGACAAGCGAAAATTTGTTCTTGTCAATCGCGCATACGAAGAGTTCATCGGCACGGCGCGAGAACGGCTCATTGGCAAGACCGTGTTCGATATTTTCTCAGCCGAGGACGCGAAAAGAATTTGGGAGTTCTGATAGCGCAGCAATCCGATTAAATAAGCGACCTATCACGGATGAGTTGTCCGTAGAGACGCCAGCGAGTGGGCCTCGAATAATTTCTACGACCAGGCTTGTGATATGCGATCGCGACGGCAAGTCGCAATATCTCATTACCGTCATTGAGGACGTGACTGAGAAAAGGAAAGCTTATGAAAAAATCGCCTTTATGGCCCATCACGACCCACTTACCGGACTTCCCAACCGGGCCCAGTTTGCCGAGCGACTTGACGAGGCCCTGACTAAGGAACGGCATGGGGCGCAACTCGCTGTACTTTTCCTTGATCTGGACCTCTTCAAAGACGTCAATGATACGCTAGGACACTTGGTCGGCGACGAATTGTTGAAGGTGGTGGCCGAGCGGCTGCAAGAGTGCGTCCGGGACAACGATACCGTGGCGCGCCTGGGCGGCGACGAGTTTGCGATTATTCAAAATTCGGCAGATCAGCCGGATATATCGATGCTGGCAGATCGAATCCGATCGGCGCTCAAAGCGCCATACGATCTCGGCGGTCTGCGGGCAAATGTGGATGTGAGTATCGGGATAGCTCGATCGCCGATAGATGGCACCACGTCTGCTGAGCTGATTAAGCGTGCGGATTCGGCTCTCTATAGAGCCAAAGCTGACGGACGCGGCACCTACCGGTTCTTTGAACCGGCCATGGATGTCATCATGAAGTTGCGCCGCAAATTGGAAGCAGATCTGCGTGATGCTCTGGTCAACGGTGAATTCGAATTGTTCTATCAGCCGATCGTCGATATTGAAGACCAACGACATCGTCGGCCTGGAGGGACTCCTGCGCTGGCATCATCCCGTACGAGGGATGATATCGCCCGCAGAGTTCATTCCGGCCGCTGAGGAAACCGGATTCATCATCCCTCTGGGCGAATGGGTGATACGTCAGGCTTGTTCGGATGCCTCAAAATGGCCGGACGACATCAAAATCGCTGTAAACTTGTCGCCAGCTCAGTTTGCCAGCCAAAATCTGCTGCAGGTCATCGTCAGTGCGTTGGCGGCTTCCGGTGTTCCGCCGGATCGGCTCGAGCTCGAAATTACCGAGGAAATTCTTTTGACGCACAACAAGGAAAATCTTGCCATTCTGAACCAACTGCGCCGGCTCGGCGTCCAGATTGTCATGGACGATTTTGGCACAGGATACTCGTCGCTGAACTATTTGCGCAGTCTTCCATTCGACAAGATCAAGATTGATCGTTCATTCGTGAAAGACCTCTCGGACGGAAACAATTTGTCGCTGGAAATTGTGCGATCGGTCGCCAGCCTTGCCCGTGTCCTAGACGTACCAACAACTGCAGAAGGCATCGACACCGAGGAGCAATTGCGAATCGTCCGGGCCGCCGGTTGCACACAATTTCAGGGCTACCTTTTCAGTGCACCCAAGCCCGTCTCGGAGATCGTAAACCTCTTCCCGCGGCTCGCGAAAGTCCGATGCGCATAAGGGCAATGGGATTCCCCTGGTCGAAAATATGGAATGGCGGGTCGTAGTTCGCGGAATTAATCCGCCTTGATGCCGGCGGCCCGGATGACTTTGCCCCACTTCTCGGTCTCGTCGGCGATGAGCTTGCCGAACTCGGCGGGCGAGCTTGGAAACACCGCGACACCCAATTCCGCGAGCTGCGCTTTCATCTTGGATTCGGCAAGCACCATGTTGACCTCGCGATTGAGCTTGTCGACGATCTCATCGGGCGTATCCTTCGGCGCGCCAATACCTTGCCAGCCGCTCGCCTCGTAGCCTGGAACAAATTCGCTAATGCTCGGAACGTCCGGCAGCGCCCCGACGCGCGCGGTGGTGGTCACCCCTAGCGCGCGCAGCTTCCCAGCCTTGATCTGCTCGAGTGGCTCGGGCAACGGACTGAAATAAACCTGAACCTGACCGCCGATGAGAGCGGTGATCGCAGGCGCTCCGCCGCGGTATGGCACGTGAATCATTTCGATCCCTGTCATTATCTTGAACAGCTCACCGAAAATATGAGTCGTGATGCCGATGCCGCTCGACGCCATGTTGATCTTCCCCGGATTGGCCTTGGCATAGGCGATAAACTCGGGCACGGTTTTCGCCGGAAATGATGGATTGACCACCATGACGAAGGCGCCGCGAGAAAAGCTTGCGACCGGCTTGATGTCGCGGACGAAATCGAAACTGAGGTTTTGATAGAGCGTCGCGTTGGACGCGTTTGCCGCAACCACTTGGAGAAGCGTGTAACCGTCTGGAGGCGCACGCACGACCGCCTCAACGGCAAGATTAGTCCCGGCGCCTGGCCTATTTTCGATGACGATCGGCTGACCGAGCCGTTCCGATAGTGATTGACCAATGAACCGCGCGATAATATCGGCGCCGCCTCCCGGGGGAAAGCCGACAATCAAGTGGATCGGCCGCGACGGATAGCTGTCCGCGCGTGCGGCGCGCCAAACGGCTGGCAGGGCGGCGGCACCCGCTGCCAGATGTAGAAAAATTCGGCGGGGAAGTTTCATGGCGATACCCCACGAGCTTGAGCGCTCGCCTTACGGAGACGGCGCTCACGAAACAGATGTCGATCTATTTCCGGATTGCTCGCCCGCCGGAGGCACAATCGCTGTCTTTGATTTCACGGGACGTCGGCATATCCCGCCGACAGCTCTACGACAAATCTAAGCGATTTCGTGGGGCGCGCATAGACGAGCGAGATCACTGTTGGCGCGTTTCGACCCTTGGCGACGCTCATTCATACTCTCGTTCGCCGTGCGCGTTTACGTCTTGCATTCCGGCGTTTCTGACGCGCGTAGTTCCAATAGAACAGCTTCGAGTTGCCCTCGATGGTCGTAGCTTTGTGCCAGCAGATACCAAGCCTCTGCGATCCGAAGGTATTCGCCCTTCAGCATCGGCTCTTTCATCACCTCGGCACGAACTTCGGCCGCCGCAGCGTACTGCAAACAATCCGTGATGAGTTTTTTGATATCTTCCATGACAATAGTAGATATACGCCGAAACAACAAACAAATTGCTATTTCTTAAAAATAACCAGGCTAAGTCATAGCAAAATAAAATACGTTATCGCACTGTTTTTTATTTGCTCGGTTAATTTGATGCCGTTGAGCGTTAACTTCTCAGCCAACTAATGCGACGCCGGTGACCCAAAAGGCGTCTGGCGAGACTTCGGCGCAACGCTGCTCGACCGGAATTTCGCTTGGCATGGTCCCGCGCCAAATCTTGTCGCGGTGCGCCGGAATACGTCCGGGTAGTCCGCTCCCTTATACTTCGGTACAATGTAGCAGCCGCCCGCCGGCGTTATAGTGTTTGTTCATTCCGTTGATTTACGTCAATGTTCCCATGGGCAAATGCCTGGTACGAACTTTTCTTTGAGCGATTTGGGTCAGCTGCCCCAGGCGGGTTGGAACCAATGAAGGAGGAGGAACCGCAAATGCGTGCCTGTCTTACGATGAGCATGGCGTTGGCCGCACTGCTAACATCGACGCTCCTGGCTGTGGCAGACGACGTGCCTGTCCTCAACGTTGATCCGGTGTGTCGCGGAATTGCCTTACAGGCTGCAAATCCCACGGAAAAAGGCGGACCTGATTTGACCTTCAAGGAATGCGTCGCGAGCGAGCAAGAGGTTCGAGATCAGCTTGGCAAGGTTTGGTCGACCTTTGGAGCCGCGGACAAAGGGCATTGCGTTCGATTGGCCAACACAGGCGGGGAGTTGAGCTATACGGAACTGATCACTTGCCTTGAGATGGCACGGGACGTGAGAAAATTGCATGCAACGGGTTCAACCCAAGGGATTGATTAGAGCCGAACGGCTCCAGAGCGCATCCGACGGCGGAAGACAGCAGTTCATAGCGCGTGGGATCAGTCCGCCTTTGCGCCGGAGAATCTGACCACTTTGCCCCACTTCTCGGTTTCTTCGACGATGAGGCCGCCGAAGCCGGCAGGCGAAAGGGCGAGCGGCGTATTGCCGATGTCGGCGAGGCGTTGCTGCATCTTCGGATCGGCGAGCGATGCATTGATCGCCTTGTTGAGTGTGTCGATGATTTCAGCCGGCGTGTTTCTGGGAGCGCCGACTCCCTGCCAGCCGCGAGCCTCATAGCCTGGGACAGTGTCGGCCACGGTCGGCACGTCCGGCAACGCCGCCGAGCGCGTTGCGGTGGTGACCGCCAATGCCCGCAGCTTGCCGGCTTTGATTTGCCCGATACATGCGACGATGGGATCAAATATGACCTGCACTTGACCGGCGATCAGGTCGGTGATGGCGGGCGCGTCGCCGCGATATGGCACGTGAACCATGTCGATGTCTGTCATCATCTTGAACAGCTCGCCGGCCACATGCAGGCCGGTGCCGGTCCCGGCCGACGCAAAGTTGATCTTGCCCGGATTGGCCTTGGCGTAGGCGATGAACGCGGCAACCGTTGTGGCCGGGAATGATGGATTGACCACCATGACCAGCGGGTTCTGACCGATGCTTGCAACCGGGGCGATGTCACGGATGAAATTGTAGCTGAGATTGGTATACAGCGTCGCATTGATCGCATTTGGCGGCGTGATCTGGAGAAGCGTGTAGCCATCCGGTGCGGCCCGCACGACATATTCAGTGGCGAGATTGCTTGCGGCGCCCGGCCGGTTTTCGATAACGAATGGCTGGCCAAGCCGCTCTGATAGCGCTTCGCCGATCAGCCGCGCGACGATGTCGGTGGCGCTGCCGGCGCCGAAGCCACAGATCAGGCGCACCGGCCGTGTCGGATAAGCTTGTGCGCTCGCAATACGCGACGTGGCAGGAAATGCGGCAACTCCGGCTGCCAGCGACAGGAATCGGCGGCGTGGAAACTTCATGATGGTCCCGTTCATGAATGGATACCCGTCGGCTGTGCGTTCATTGCGCCCCCTTTGCGATCAGGTTTTTCGTTTCAGCAACGATGGCCGCCGGCGTCGCGTAGAGATCGCCGATGAGCTTGTCGAGCGCATCGCCGCTCACCGGATTGACATCGAGGCCGCGTTCGCCCGCCTCATTCAAGAAATCCCTGTCGGTCATCGTCGCATCGAAGGCGGCGCGCAACGCCGCGGCACGGTCCGGCGGTATCCCGGGCGGCGCCGCGAAAGGCCGGCCCATGATCTGTCGGCTGATCACCATATTGAGAATCTGCCGCTCCCGATCGGTCTTGGCGAAATCCGTGACCATCGGCACATTCAGGCAGCTCCGGATTTTTCGTGAGATTCATCTGAACCGGAAGGTTCACTTCCTTGTTCGAGAGCCATTCGGGCTTGAGTTCCTTGAGGCTCGACCACGACCAGCTCGCGCGGCCGTCGACTTCGCCGCGATCGATCGCGAGCGCCATCTCGGCCGTGCCCGGATAGCCGGTAATGAGTTTGAGCCTGACGCCGAATCCGTTCTTGAGCACCGCCGCATAGATGTCGGGATCGGAGCCGGAGCCCTCACCCGCAACGGTAAACGGCGTCGTCAGCATGTCCGCCCAGGTCTTTACCGGCGCGTCGCGCCGCAGCACGAACACGCTGTACTCGTTGCTGCCGCTGCCGAGCCAGACGAAGGTCCTGGCATCGAAACGCGTCGCGCTGGTGCCGATCAGTGGCTCCATGGCGAGCCCGCGCCCGAAGGTGCCGAACACGCTGCCGTCCTTCGGTGCGACCGCGTAAAGATAATTCGCAGCCTTCAACGATCCTGCTCCCGGCATGTTCTGCACCACGATCGTCGGATTGACCGGGAATGTGCTTGCTCATGTGACGGGCAAGCACGCGCGCATAGGTGTCGTAGCCGCCGCCGACGCTGTAGCCGACGACCAGCTCGACGGGATGCGTGCGATAAAAATCCTCGATCGGGTCTGCTTGCGCGGAGCCTGGAAGGATCGTGGTGAAAGACAGGACGCAAAGCAAGGCAGTACGCACGTTCAATAGCATTACGGTTTGCTCTGCATGGCTTCGGTCGCGATTTTGATCGCCCCGGCGGGCGACGTGTAAATCTCGTCAATGAGCTTCTCGACCGCGGCGCCGGTGACCGGGCGGACATCGAGGTTCAGCGAGTGCGCTTCGGCGAGAAAATCGGGATCCTTCATCGTGGCGTCGAAAGCCTCGCGCAGCATGGCGAGCCGTTCCGGCGCCATGCCGGGCGGCGTGGCGAACGGCCGGGCAATGCTCTGCCGCGCCACGATCAGCTTGAGCGCCGCGCGCTCGGACGGATCGCTGGTCATGTCCATGATCAGCGGCACACCGGCGAGATAGGGATCGTCAGTGTCCTTGGCGAGCGCGATCTGCAGCGTGACGTCAATCTCTTTCGACGTCAGCATCGCCTTGTTGCGGCTGAGCAGGCTCGTCCACGACCAGCCGCAATGACCATCCACTTCGTGACGCTGCATCGCGAGGTTAATTTCTGTCCCGCCCGGATAACCGGTCACGATCCTCATCGGCAGATGGAACATGTTGCGCAGCAGCGTCGGGAATACATCGCTTTCAGCACCGCCGCCGGACGCACCGATGACGGAGGGCTTGGTCTGCATGTCGTGCCACGACGCAATTCCCGCCGACGTCATGAAGGCACAGACGCTCACCTCCTGCGACACGCTGCCGAGCCAGCCGAATTTCGACGCCTCGAACTGCGCACCCTCGGCGTGGCCGAGCAGCGGCTCGGTCATGACTCCAGGAGCAAAATGACCGATGACGGTGCCGTCTTTCGGCGCGACGTTGTAGAGGTAATTGACGAGCTTGAGCGAGCCCGCGCCCGGCATGTTCTGCGGCACGATCTGCGGATGGCCGGGAATGTGATTGCCGAGATGGCGTGCGACCGTACGGCCATAGATGTCGTAGCCGCCGCCCGCGGAAAAGCCGATCAGCATCTGGATGGTTTTTCCGGAATAGAAATCGTCTTGCGCGCGAACCGGGCACGGCACAGCCATTGCGAGCGCAATGGAACCGCCCAACACAAAAGCCAACGCCAAAGAATAACAACGACGCCGAATAGCCATGCCTTGCCTTGCCTGTGATGCCGCACGCCCGCCTCCTGCCGCGGGTAAACCGGACCGGAACAGGAGATGCAATTTCTATTCCGCGGCGATATGCGCGTGAGTCTGGACTGCCGCGTTGATCAGCTGAAGCGGCGAGTTCGTTTCCGTCAGCATGCCCCAGCTCTTCACCCACTCATAGGTGCGCTGCAGTTCTTCGGCGGGAATCGGCGCGGGATTGACCACGACCAGGCGGCTCTCGCGGAGGTCTTCGAGCTTGAGCGCGCCGATCTCCGGATCGCGCTTCTTGTGATAGTCGATGAAGTAATGCAGATACGCACGCTTGTTGGCGTTGATGCGGCGTACCGCCTCACGCACCGCGGCATTGAACGCGCGATACGTCTCGGCATCGACTTTGTCGGATGCGACTTCAGTGCCGTGATAGAAGGCCTCGCAGATCACCCGGCAGCCTTTCTTCTCGGCGAGCGACACATAAGGCTCGGTCAAGGTCGTCGCCTCGATTTCACCTTTCATCATCAGGTTGAAGCGGTTGCGCGAGCCGGTCGGTGCGCGGCAGACATTGATCTGGTCGCGGTGCAGGAAACCTTCCAGCAGATGCAGTGCGAGATAATGCGTACCGGCGTAGAACGGCACGCCCACGCGCCGGAAAGCGAGCTGTTGCGGGGTATAGACCGGCGAATCCGGACGCACCACGATGGCGCCGTACGTGACAATCGCGCGCCGGCCGATTTGCCGGCTACCGACGGCAGTGCCGCCGACGCGGCAGTAGTTGCCCCACTCGCAGGCGTTGTACATGTCGGCCTTGCCGGCTTCGAGCAAGGTACCGTGGCTCACGAATGGATCGGCGCCTTTCACGTCGGTCAGCGAGGTGTCTGCGACCTTGATGCCGGCCTCGTCGCGATCGACCCATTCGACGGCAACGCCTTCTTTCTCGAACAGACCCTCGTCGTACGCAACCAGTTCCGGCAGCCCTTGAAACGGCGAGCTTGATTCCAAAGCAAGTTTTTTCATGAGCGGCTCCGGTATTGCGCGGCCAGACCAAATGGATCGCGTCGCGATCGTTGGTGCGATCCTATTCCGCGATCATGCCGATATCAACAAATCAACGCGCCGATTACGAGGCAAGAGCCTTGGCCGGCGCAGCCGAGCGTGTGAGTTCTTTCTGCTCGCCGTAGAGCCATTCCATTCCGGCCATGGCCTCCTCGGGCGTCCGCGAGCCAAGCATCATGTTGCGCAACTCCTTGGCGACGCCGGCGGCGTGATAGAACTCGCCGTAGACGCGCGCCATGATCTGGACGCGGCCGGTACGCAAGTATCGGGTCTGCTGATAAGCGCGAAACGCCGCGGAATAGTCGCCGTCCGCCGCGACGACCTCGTTGGCGAGGCACACTGCATCCTCGATCGACATACCGGCGCCCTGCGCCAGATATTGCAGCATCGGATGCGCGGCATCGCCGAGCAGCGTCATTCGCCCGCGACTCCATTCCTTGATCGGCGGCCGGTCGCACAGCACCCACATGCGCCAGCTCTCGATTTTGTTGAGGAGCGTCCGCACTGGCTCGCAGGTCTTGGCGAAACGCTCGTGAAGCTCCGCCGGATCACCGTAGCTGTCCCAGCCCTCTTCGTAGCGGTCCGAATGAAAGACTGCGACCAGATTGAACAATTCACCGGTGCGCAATGGGTAATGCACGAGGTGCACCTTCTCGCCGGCCCACAGTACCATGTCGCGCCAGCGGAATTTTTCCGGCATCTCCGAAGTCGGCAGCACGGCACGATACGTGATGTGGCCGGCGACCCTCGGCTTACCGTCGCCGACGAGCATTTGCCGGATTGTCGACCACAGCCCGTCGGCGCCGATCAAAGCCGCGCCGCGATAGTCCTTGCCACTTTCAGTCTTTGCCATGATGCCGTCGCCGATCTCGTCGACGCTCACGACTTTCTGCGAAGCGTCGAGGCGGATGAGATTGGATTTTTGGCACGCCTCGAGCAGCACTTTGTGCAGATCAGCGCGATGAATGAGCGCATAAGGGTGATAAAATTTTTTGCGGAAGGCGTCGCCCAGCGGGATGCGCGTAACCTCTTCGCCGGTGACCGAATCCATCATGATGAGATTGTTGGGAAACACCGCGAGCGCGCTGACCGGCTCCATCAAGCCGAGGATTTCGAACATCCAGAAGACGTTGGGACCGAGCTGGATCCCGGCGCCGATTTCCTTGAACTCCGGCGCCTGCTCGATGACCTGCGAGGGAATACCCTTGCGCGCCAGTGCCACAGCCGCCGCAAGCCCCCCGATGCCTCCGCCAACGATCAGCACCTTTTTGTCTTTCCAATTGCTCATTTCACGTCTCCTCCGCGGACATTGTAGCTCCCCCGCTGTCGTTGGGGGAGACGTCATTACGCGTCGTCTGGACAGCAACGCCGGCAGCATGCGCTACTGCGGCGCAAGACTCTCATCGGAGGACACCGCATGGCAGGCGGACCGGCAGCCGGCAAGATCGACGTACACTTTCATCTCATTCCGCAATTCTATCGCGAGGCCGTCTACGAAGCCGGCAGCGGGCCCGCGATCGGGCGCTATCCGGACTGGACGCCGGACCTTGCGCTCGACCTCATGGACAAGCACGGCATTGCGCTGGCAATCACGTCGATCGCACAGCCGGGCGTCGGTTTCCTCCCTGCCGACAAGGCCGCCGATTTCGCGCGCAAGTGTAACGACTACACCGCCGAATTGATCGGACATTATCCGAGGCGGTTCGGCTGCTTCGGCCTCCTGCCAATGCACGACATCGATGCCGCAATTGCGGAGGCGCGTTACTGTCTCGACACACTGCGTTTCGAAGGCATTTCACTGTTCGCGAGTTACGGCGAGACGTTTCTGGGCGACGCGTCGTTCGATCCGTTGATGGACTATCTCGATGCGAAAGAAGGCGGTCGTCCACATTCATCCGAGCCTGCATCCGTCGAGCAAATCGCTCACGCTGCCGTGGCCCGGGTTCATGATCGAATACGTGTTCGACACCACGCGGGCGGCGGTCAATCTGCTGTTCTCCGGCGCGCTCGAACGCTTTCCCTCAATTCAAGTTCATCCTTTCCCATGCCGGCGGCACGCTGCCGTTCATTGCCTGGCGGCTTTCGGTTTCGCCGATGATCGATGCGCGGCTCAAGCAGCGCTCGCGCGAGAAGATTTTCGCCGGCCTGAAATCGTTCTGGTACGACAACGCACTTGCCTCCGGCGCGCAGCCGATGGGGGCGCTGTCGCGCGTCGCCGCGAAGGAACGCATTCTGTTCGGCAGTGACTGGCCATTCTGCAACGACCGTGTGGTGGCCGAGGAGGTCAAAGATTTCACCGCGCGCGGTTTTCTTGCGCCGGATGCCATCGCGATGATTGCGCGCCAGAACGCGCTGGCACTTTTCCCGCGGCGTTCATAGCTGTCATCGTCCGCCAACGGGGCCGGCCACTTTGGGCCGTGACCCGTTGGCGGAGCATTACAAGGTCGGATTCCCGCAGGGCGGCTAGCACCCGCTCCGGCGTGATCGGCATCTGCGTGATGGGCGCAGCGCCGAGCGGACGCAGCGCGTCGTTGACCGCATTCATGATGCAGGCGGGCGCACCGGCGGTGCCCGCCTCCCCCGCCCCCTTGGCGCCAAGCTCCGAATCCGCGGTCGGCGTCACTACGTGGCCGATATCGACGTCGGGCATCTCGCCGGCCATCGGTACCAGATAATCCATCATGGTGCCGTTGAGGAGCTGGCCCGCGTCGTCATAGAGGCAATGCTCGAACAACACGGCGCCGATGCCCTGCACGATGCCGCCGCGGATTTGTTCGTCGACCAGTTGCGGATTGATTACGGTGCCACAATCCTCGACGCACCAGTGTCTCAGAAGTTTTATTTCCCCGGTCCTGATGTCGACCTCGAGATATGACGCCTGCACGCCGTTGGTGAAAGCGAACGGCCAATTCCGCGGCACGTAATGGCGCGTCACCAGAAATTCCGCCTGGAAGCCGGGCGGCAGCGTGTCGGGCCGGAAGTAGACGATGCGCGCCACCTCCTCGAGACCCATGCGCTCACGACCCGTATCGGCGTCGACCACAACGCCGCCGCGGATATCGAGCGCGTTCGGATCGGCTTGCAGGATCGATGCTGCGGCGGCGAGCACATTGGCGCGCAAAGCTTTGCCGGCCTGCCACGCCGCTTCGCCGCCGATGCCGGCGGCACGAGACGCCCATGTGCCGCCGCCATACGGCACATTGTCGGTATCGCCGGTGACGACCCGCACGCGTTCGATCGGAACGCCGAAAGACGTCGCGACGCATTGGGCGAGCACCGACTCGGTGCCCTGGCCTTGCTCGGTGACGCCGGAGTGACAGAAAACGGTGCCGGTCGCATCGAGCCGCAACGTCGCGCCGTCTTGCGAGGAAATGCGCGCGCCACCGACGCCGTAGAAGGCCGCCGACGGATTGGTCACCTCGATGAACGAGGCAAATCCGATGCCGCGATGGATGCCACGCTGGCGCAGGCTGGCCTGCTCGTTGCGGAGATTGGCGTAATCCATCATCAGCAAAATCTTGTCGAGTGAGGCGTGATGCGACAGGCCTTCGAATTTTAGGCCGGCCGCACTCGTCGCCGGATAGGCGTCATCGGCAAAAAGATTGCGCCGGCGCAAGTTCAACCGGATCCATGCCGATCTTCGCCGCAGCTAGTTCGACGAGGCCCTCGGTCACCGCCGTCGCGATCGGGTGGCCGACCGCTCGATACTGGCACATGACGTTTTTGTTCTGGAACACCACGCGGGCGCGGGCGCGGTAATTCGCACACGTATAAGGGTCCGCCGACCAGATTGACGACCTGATTGGCCTCGATGCCGCTCGTTCGCGGATAGACCGAATAGGGCCCGATGCCAGTCAAGGCGTCGATCTCGAACGCGGTGATCGTACCGTCGTTCTTCACGCCGATCCGGGCGTTGACGCGATGGTCGCGCGCGTGAATGTCGGTGACGAAGCTCTCCAAGCGATCGGCGACAAATTTTACCGGCCGCTTCAAAAGCTTTGCCAGCGCCACCGTCGCCATCTCGTCGGCATAGATGTGCACCTTGATGCCGAACGAGCCGCCGACATCCTTGGTGATGACGCGCACCTGCTGCTCCTCGAGCCCGAGGTGCTTGGCGAAAAGATTTTGCGTCATGTGGGGCGCTTGCGTGCCCTGATAGACGGTCAGGCGCCCGTCGCCTGGATTCCAGTCGGCAACAACAGCGCGAGCCTCGTTGGTGACGCCGGTATGCCGGCCGAACACGAATGTTGTCGCGACGACCGCGTCGGCTTCGGCGAAGCCTTTATCGGGGTCGCCGGCATTCAGAGCGCGCTCAAAGGTAAGATTGTCGCCAAGCTCGCGATGAATCACCGGCGTCGCGGCATCGAGCGCCGTCTCCGCATCGGTCACGGCGGCGAGGACTTCATAGTCGACGTCGACAAGCGCGCAGCCATCCTCCGCCTCGGCGCGCGTTCGAGCGACGACGGCACAGACTGCCTCGCCCTGCCAGCACGCGCGATCGACAGCGATGGCATACTGCGGCGCCGACTTGATGCCCTTGAGATGAGTGAGCACGCCGACCCACGGCGTGATCACCTTGGCGAGTTCTACGCCGGTCACGACCGCGACGACGCCAGACGCTTTCTTCGCGTTTTCGGTTGCGATTTTCTTGATGCGGGCATGGGCATGGGGCGAACGCACGAACGCGACATGCACCATGCGCGGCAGCACGACGTCGCTGACATATTGGCCGCGCCCTTGCGTCAGCCGGGCCAGATTGGGCCGCGGCACCGACCGGCCGATGTACGAATTCGGCCGGTCGAGAGCGGAGAGACCGGACGGCTGATCGGAGGCGATTTTCATCATCAGCGCGCTCGCCGCCGCACCGCTTACAAGAATTGCGTCGGCCACATCAGCGTGCGCCACATGTGCGACGCCGGCGAATTGTCGAAGCCGAGGCCTTCCTTCGGCTGCTTGAAATTGCGGCCGACGATGTCGACGAAATCATCGAGATTGACCTTGGCGTTGGGATCGAACGAATAGATGTCGTTGATGCAGATCAGCCGCGAGGTCATGTACCATTTGTGATTTCGCGCCCGCTCATATTCGGCGACGATGTACGGCTCGGGCTTATAGTCGGCGCCGAAATGTCTGATGTACATCTCGGGATATTCGTAGCCGACGGACGGATCGGGGAAAAAGCGGAGCGCCTGATGCATGCGCACCGCCCAGCTCACTTCCTCGTCGACATAAGGCTCGATCATCTGCGCGCCCCAGTAACCGTGGTCACAGCGGATGAAACTCGCGACGCCGATGTCGTGCAGGAGGCACGCGAGGATGACCTTCTCGTTGTGGCCGCCCTTGAGCGCGTGGGTCGCGCTCTGCAACAAATGATTGGTTGATGCGAAGCGGGTCTTGAAGAAGTCGATCAGGGTCGGCTTTGCCGGCATCTTCGGCAGCCGCGGATCGGCGCCCAAGAGGAAGTATTTGCCCGGGTTGGCGGCCGCGAGTTCCTGGGCATTCGCCATCTCTATCTTGCCGTCGGCCATGCTGAAGAGGGTCGATTTGGTGGCAATACGATCGCTCAGATCGTGCATCATCTGTTCTTCGAGTTCATCCGCTCGCTCCGACAGCGTCAGCGGTTTCATATGCTCGTTCATGCTGGATCTGCCTTTCCCGCCCGTATGAGGGCGACGGATTCGATTGCGTCTACGATAGCCTGATATCCGGTGCAGCGACAGTAATTGCCGGAAAGATGCTCGCGGATTGTGTCGCGGCTGGGGATGCCGCCGCGCGCCAGCAAATCCTGCGCGCCGATGAGCATGCCGGGGGTACAGAAGCCGCATTGCAGCGCGTTGCGGCGTTGGAAGGCGCCCTGCAGATCGGCGATGACGCCCGAGTCCGAAATTCCCTCGATCGTGTCGACCTGTCCGCCGTCGCATTGCACCGCGAGGATCAGGCAGCCGCGCACCACCGCACCGTCGAACAGGACCGTGCAAGCGCCGCACATGCCTTGCTCGCAGCCGATATGACTGCCGGTCAGGCCGAGATCGTCACGCAGGAAATCGACCAGCGTCTTGCGGGCCTCGACGCGCTCGCACACGTCCTCGCCGTTCACGCGGAGGTGAACCTCGCAAAACCGGTCGGCCATTGGCTTAACCTTGGGCGTTTCTCGTTAGCCGATTGTCGCAGGCACGCGGCTGAGGTCAATGGAGCGATTCGCTCGTTCTCGGCCCGGATCGGGAAGTCAGGGACTACCGAGCCACAATCGGCTGCGCCGCAAGGACGGGCTCGCGCGGCGCGACGCCCGAAAAGACCGCGCCCTCCTGGAACCACGAAGCGGGGGCTGGCTGGCCCCACAACGTCTGGCGCTGCGGATCGGTGAGCGACCAGCGGATCGGCGCATGATCCGGATCGACCGTCATGTAGTCGGAGGTGAACAGTTCGACGCGGTGCCCGTCCGGGTCGCGAACATAGAGAAAGAACGCGTTGGAAATGCCGTGACGTCCGGGACCACGTTCCATGTTGGCGAGATAGCCGGTAGTCGCCATCACATCGCAGATATGAATGATGTCGAGCACGCCGGGCGTCCAAAATCCGACATGGTGCAGCCGGGGTCCTACGCCGTTGGTGAAGGCGAGGTCGTGCACATTGCCCTTGCGGTGCAGCCAAACGGCCCACAGTTGCGGATCATCGCCATCGGTCTCGGAATACTCGGTGAGGCGGAACCCGAGGTCGGCGTAGAAATCGTAGCTCGCCTGGACGTCCGGCGTGAAGCAATTGAGATGATCGATGCGCTGGATGCGTGCGCCCTGATGGGCCGCGTATTTCTGCAGCATGCTCTCGGCCTGATCCATGTGGGCGTAAAGATCGATCGGCGTGCCGAAAATGTCCGCAGTGCGCAACGTTCGGCCCTGATGCGGCAGCTCCGGAAATGCGGTCGGCAGATTGCGGCGCGCGAACCAGGACGCGGCGCGGTCGAGATCATCCTCGCTTGCGAGCTTGAACCCGAGCGCGCGCACGTCAGCTTCGCGCGACCGCCGCAGCACGAGGGAGTGGTGATTGCGCTCCTCGACCCCACGCAGATAAAGCGCGTCGTCGCTTTTCATCGCTGACGAGAAGCCCCAGGCAATCGACATAAAATGCCCGCGCGCGCTGAAGGTCGCGCACGCCAAGCTCGACGTGACTCGCGCGCACGACATTGAACGGCGGGTCGAAAACCGGCGGTCGGACGGGCATGATTTGGGCCGTTCTTGATCGAACCGCTCGTATTGGGCGTTGACGGTTTCGGCGATGACTCTTAACACATCGCCCGGAAGGTGGAAGGCCGCGGGGCCCGGCCGCCCCAGCATGATCCCGAAAAGTGGATGCCGGTTATCGGGCAAGATCATGCTGAAACAGAAGCCCCTGGAGAAGCGACATGCGGCTTGCAAGCTACAATCTGCGCGGACGGCCAAGCTTCGGCGCGGTGGTTGGCGATGGCATCGTCGATCTGCGGGCGCGGCTGAGCCGATTTGCGACGCTTCTGGAGGTTTTTCGGGCACAGGCCCTCGACGAAGCGAAGGCCGCAGCGGACGGTGTACGTCCCGACGTGCCGCTTTCCGAAGTCGAGCTGCTGCCGCCGCTGGCGGCGCCGGAAAAAATCCTCTGCATCGGCATCAACTACGCCAATCGCGGCGCAGACTATAATGTCACGAATAATCCGAAATATCCGAGCATGTTCTATCGGGCGCCGAATTCGATGGTCGGTTCCGGACAGAAGCTCATACGACCGAAAATTTCCGAGCAACTCGACTACGAAGGCGAAATCGCCATCGTGATCGGCCGCGAATGCAAGCACGTCGCGAAAGATCGCGCGCTCGATGTTATCGCCGGCATTACGCTCGCGAACGAAGGCACCATCCGCGACTGGACGCGGCACGGCCAATTCAATGTCACGCAGGGCAAGAATTTCGACGCCACCGGCGCCATTGGGCCGTGGATCGTGACCGGAGTCGACCTGAAGAAGCCGCTGCATCTCATCACCCGCAAGAACGGCGAAGTGATTCAGGATGACACGACGGCAAGCATGATTTTCACGTTCACCGATATCATCGCCTACACGACGACTTTTATGACTCTCAAGGCCGGCGACGTCATCTGCACCGGAACACCGACCAAAAACACGCCGAAGGTCGATCCGCCGGTCTGGCTCAAACCGGGCGACACGATCGAAGTCGAATGTCCGGACATCGGCGTGCTGCGCAATTCCGTGGCGGACGAGGCGTGACGACGAGCGTGCGGGCGGCCTGCGTCATCGGATGGCCGATCGAACATTCACGCTCGCCGCTCATTCATAATTATTGGCTCAAGCATTATGGGATCGCCAGTGAGTATCGCCGGGAGGCTGTACCACCGGACCAATTCGGCGCGTTTCTCCAGTCTCTTGCTGCGCGCGGCTATGTCGGCGCCAATGTGACCGTGCCGCATAAGGAGGCAGCCCTCGCCCTGTCTCAACCGGACGATCGCGCGCGCGCGGTCGGCGCCGCCAACACGCTGTGGTTCGACGGCGGGCTGCGCTCGACCAATACTGACGTCGAGGGCTTCTTGGATAATCTTGACGCTTGCGCGCCGCATTGGGAACGGAACACGGGGCAAGCAGTTGTCCTTGGCGCCGGCGGCGCGGCACGCGCGGTCGTTTATGGCCTGATCGAACGCGGCATCGAACGCATCGTTGTCATCAACCGTACGCTCAGCCGAGCCGAGGCCTTGCAAGACCGTTTTGGCGAGCGCATCCGCCCTGCTCCGTGGAACAAGCGCAACGATGCACTCGCCGGTGCGGCGCTGCTGGTGAATACCACAACGCTCGGAATGCACGGCCAGCCTGAACTCGACGTCGAAGTCGGACATTTGCCCGGTCACGCCGTTGTCGCCGATCTCGTTTACGTGCCGCTGATGACGCTCCTCGTGCGAGCCGCGAAAGCCCGCGAATTGAGGGTCGCCGACGGGCTCGGCATGCTGTTGCATCAGGCCGTGCGCGGCTTCGCGTTGTGGTTTGGCAAAACTCCTGACGTGACGCTGGAGCTAAGGGCCTTGATCGAAGCCGATATCGCCCCTTCCACCGAGTAGCCGTCAGGAATAACGTAGCGTTCGTGGTGTTTTCAGAAAAGTGCGCCGAAGCATAAGCCGCAGGCGCCCGTTGGGAGGACGAGAATGACAATGATGACGCCGAGGCTGGCGTGCGCGAGCGCGTTTGCCTGCCTCTTCGCCGTTTCGATGGCCGTGGCGCAGCAGCCGCAGACCGTACGCATCCGCGGCCAAATCGAAGCGGTCGACGGACAGATACTCACCATAAAGGCTCGTGACGGCAACACCTTAAAGGTCAAGCTAGCCGACAACGCGCGCATCACAGCGATGGTCAAGGCCGCGCTCGCGGACGTGAAGGAAGGTTCGTTCATCGGCGTCACCGCCATGCCGCAGCCCGACGGCAGTCAGAAAGCAATCGGAATTCACATATTCATGGATTCACAGCGCGGTGTCGTGCCGGCGCGTTTCAGTCCCTGGGACCGCCAGCCTGGCAGCACAATGACCAATGCAAATGTTGAGTCCATTGTGTCGAGCGTCGACGGCCAAGTGGTCATGGTCAAATATGCCGACGGTGAAAAGAAGGTCATTGTTCCGCCTAACACGCCCGTCGTCGCTTTCGTCCCGGGCAACCCCAGTGACCTCAAGCCGGGCGCGCAAATGATCATCATAGCCGCTCAGAAAATGCCGGACGGATCGATCGTGGCGCCGGCTATCAATGTCGGCCGCGACGGCGCGGCGCCGCCGATGTAAGTCCCTTTAGAATGATGAGTTGATCTATAGCGGACCCTACTCACCCACCCCCGGAGTATGAAATGAGAAAGAGAAATTTGTTCGCCGGTATCGCTTTTCTTGCCGCTTTCGCCGCGGCATCCGCCCTCGCCCAGCAGCCGCAAGTCGTACGCGGCACGGTCGACAAACTCGACGGCTCGATGCTTTCCATCAAACAAGGCGAGGGACCGGACACCACCGTCAAGCTGCTGGACAACGTCAAGGTGTTTGGGGTGAAAGCCGGAACAATCGCCGATGTAAAGGCCAATGACTTCATCGGCGTCGGCGCCATGCCGCAACCGGACGGCAGCCAAAAAGCGATCCAGGTGACGATCTTCGCTGAATCGCAACGCGGCACCGGCGAGGGTTTTCGGCCGTGGGACAAGCCCGGCACGACCATGACGAATGGCACGGCCGATAGCACCGTGGCGAGCGTCAATGGCCAAGTCATAATGGTGAAATACAAGGGCGGTGAGCAAAAAGTCATCATCGGGCCGGACGCGAAGATTCGCATCTATGTCCCCGGGACCAAGGATCAGCTCACGCCGGGCGCCCACGTTTCCGTCTTCCGTCCCGAGAAGGCGCCTGACGGCACGCTGCAGACCTCGCGCATCAATGTGGGTTTGGGCGGCATGGAGCCGTAACCGCCGGATACGTTCGGCTGGTTGAGCGAGACACTGCGCCGGCCAGCGCCGGCTGGTCCGGCGTGTCTGCGCGTTTGCGATGAGTCTAGGACTACCAATGCCTGCGGCAATGGCGGTGGAAGCGATTGTCGGTCCAGCACGCCCCGCGACCGATCGGCGGGCCCCAGAACGGCCTGCCGAATACGGCGCCGATGACGCCGCCGACTACGGCGCCGGGAGGTCCGGCGACCACGAGGCCGGTGCCCGCACCTGCGGCCGCACCGACCATGTCGGCGCGCGCGCTCAGTGGAGCCGCCGCCACCGCGGCAAGGAGTGTCGTTGCCAGGACAAGCTTACGCATCACATTTTCCTCCTCTTGCTCCTCGCGACTCCCAGATACGGCACCGTCGCCAACAGGCCACCGTGTGCTGATCGCTGTCGCGATTGAGAACCCCGGCTTGATAACCCACAAGTTTTAGTTTGGTTCACTATCGGGGATGCACCTTTTCTAAAGGTTGACGCCGCGTGTTCTTGTATGGTTGACGAACCGTAACCGCCGGCAGCGACCCATGGGCCACCGGACTACATCGGTGCGATGATGCGGCGGTCGATCTCACCGATGCTGTTGATTCCCGTCAGCGCCATCGTGACATCGAGTTCGTTGCGGATAATTTCGATGGCGCGTGCGACGCCGGCCTGTCCTCCGGCGCCAAGGCCGTAGATATAAGCACGTCCGCTCATGCAAGAGCGTGCGCCGAGCGCGATGGCACGGGCGAGGTCCTGGCCTGAACGGATGCCGCCGTCGAACATGATCTCAATATCAGAGCCGAGCGCGTCGGCGATCGGTGGCAGCATGGCGATCGAGGACGGGGCGCCGTCGAGCTGACGGCCACCATGATTGGAAACAACGAGCGCCGCGGCTCCAGTCTTGGCTGCAATGCGCGCATCCTCGACATCGAGAATACCTTTGAGGATGAGCTTGCCGGGCCAGAGGCTCGCGATCCACTCGACGTCTTTCCAGTTGAGCGCGGGGTCAAATTGGCCGGAGATCCAGCGCGACAGAGAATTGACGTTCTCCATACCGCGGATGTGTCCCGCGATATTGCCGAAGGTCTTGCGCTTGCCCCGAAGCACGCTGAGCGCCCAGGCCGGCCTTGTGGCCATATCAATGATGTTCGTGATCCGCAGTTCAGGCGGCACGGTCATGCCGTTCTTGATGTCACGGTGGCGCTGACCAAGAACCTGTAAATCGAGGGTAAGAACCAGCGCGCTGCATTTGGCGGTGGCGGCTCGCTCGATCAGCGCGCGCACGAAGCCGCGATCCCTCATGACATAGAGCTGAAACCAGAACGGCCGATCGACCGCGGCGGCGACATCCTCGATCGAGCATATCGACATGGTCGAAAGGGTGAATGGGATTCCCGCCTCGTGCGCCGCGCGGCAGGCGAGAATTTCCCCATCGCCGTGCTGCATGCCGCACAGCCCGACGGGCGCGAGCACGAGCGGAAGCGCTGCCGGCTCGCCCAGGATCGTGGTCTTCGTGCTGCGATTGGAAACGTCGACGAGGATGCGTTGCCGCAGCTTGATGCGCTCGAGATCGGCGCGGTTGGCTTTGAGGGTCTGCTCCGCATAGGAGCCACCCTCCGCATAGTCGAAGAAAGCACGCGGCACCTTGCGGCGGGCGGTCTGCCGCAAGTCCTCGATGCAGGTCATCGTCTTCATTGTTTCCGCGACCCTCCCCCCGCGCTTTGATACCACAAAGCACCCTCGTATCCGGCAGACCTCCGGTTCGACGGAGGGAACACGCCCGCCCGCAGGGGGTTTACCCCGTGCCGCGGCTGGCGAACGCTGCCACTTGGCGCCGCCAGAAGCACAGGGAGTCGGGGGCTGGTAGAGGAAGACGGCCGTGATGGACGAATGGAATAAGCATCGATTGCGCCTGCGGGACGAGGACGATGACCGTGAGCGCAAGTCCGAGGATCGTGACAGAAAGCGCCACGAACGGGAGGAAAATCGCCGGAAAGCGCTCGATGACGCTTTGGACCGGGGATTGGAGGACACTTTTCCAGGGTCAGACCCTGTTGCGGTCATCCAGCCGCCACCCAGCGCGCGTGATAAATACAGGCCGTAAGCGAAAAAGGAACTCGATGCGCGGCGCCCGCGCGGGTCATTATTATTTACGTCATTGATTTTCTTAGAGTTGGGCGGTTCTATCGTTTAACAAGCGTTGCCAAATTCGGTAACATTGCGAGACATTTTTTGCAGCCGACGACAGGCCGAACGGCTAATATCGTCATCCCAAGAAGTAAGGCGGCGGGGGCCCCAGGATGGTCCGCAAATATTTTGGTACGGACGGCATTCGCGGACGCGCCAACGGCGTGATCACGCCCGAACTGGCGCTCAAGGTTGGCCAGGCAACCGGCCTCGCCTTTCGCCGCGGTGAAGATCGTCACCGGGTGGTGATCGGCAAGGATACCCGGCTGTCCGGCTACATGATCGAGACCGCTCTGGTCGCCGGTTTTACCTCGGTGGGCATGGACGTTCTCCTGCTCGGCCCCATGCCGACCCCTGCGGTCGCCATGCTGACACGCTCCATGCGCGCCGATCTCGGCGTCATGATTTCTGCGTCGCACAACCCCTACGACGACAATGGCATCAAGTTGTTTGGTCCGGACGGCTACAAGCTGTCCGACGAGGTCGAGCACGGCATCGAGGCGATGATCGATAGCGACATGACCAAGCGGCTGGCGAAGAGCCCGGAGCTCGGGCGCGCCAAACGCATCGACGGTGTCAATGATCGTTACATCGAGTTCGCCAAGCGCACCCTGCCGCGCAATCTGTCGCTCGAAGGCCTTCGTGTCGTCATCGATTGCGCGAACGGCGCCGCATATCGGGTCGCGCCCGAAGCGCTGTGGGAACTGGGCGCCGAAGTGATCTCGATCGGCGTCGAACCCGACGGCTTCAACATCAACCGTGACTGCGGCTCGACCGCGCCCGAAGCGTTCTGTCGAAAAGTCCGCGAGATGCGTGCGGACATCGGGATTGCGCTCGACGGTGACGCCGACCGCGTTGTGATCGCGGATGAAAACGGCCATCTCATCGATGGCGACCAGTTACTGGCGGTGATTGCTGAAAGCTGGCGCGAGGATGGTCGCCTTGCCAAACCGGGCGTCGTCGCCACCGTGATGTCGAATCTCGGCCTCGAGCGCCACCTGCAATCGCTGGGTCTTTCGCTTATACGCACGCCGGTTGGCGACCGCTATGTCCTCGAGCACATGCGCCAACATGGCTACAACGTCGGCGGCGAACCGTCGGGCCACATCATTCTCTCCGACTACACGACGACCGGGGACGGCTTCGTCGCCGCACTGCAAGTTCTTGCCGTCGTGAAGAAGATGAACAAGCCGGTCTCCCAGGCCTGCCATCGGTTCGACGCCTTGCCTCAGGTGCTCAAGAACGTGCGCTACCGCAGCGGTAAGCCGCTCGAACATGCCGAGGTGCGTTCGGCGATCGCCGACGCGGAAAGCCGCCTTAATGGTCACGGCCGGCTGGTGATCAGGCCGTCCGGAACCGAGCAGGTCATCCGCGTCATGGGCGAGGGCGACGACAAGTTATTGGTTGAGGAGATCGTCGACGGCATCGTTGACGCCCTCACCGACCATGCCGTCGCCTAGTGGAGCGGATTTGACATTCGCTACCCCCCTAGCCGTGAATGGGCGAAGCGAATGTCAAATCCAAAGCTCCACTAGCACTTATATTGGCTAGTGGCCCTTTGATTCTAACATTCGCAAAAGAGCCTGCCGAACCGGGATGCGAATGTTAGAATCGGACCACTAGCGGCAGGCATTCGCTTCAGATTGAATCGGTGGATGCTCCCGCATTCTGAGGGAGCATGATCTCTGCGAAAGCCGGTATCCGGATTTCCGAAGCATGCGCTGAGACGTCAGCCGCGCGACTTGAGGAATTGGGCGAAAGCCTTCAGCGTGATTTCAGACACGTGATGCTCGATGCCTTCGGCATCGGCTTCAGCCGCTTCGGTCGGAACGTCGAGCGCGCGAAGCACATCGACGACCAGCCGGTGGCGGACGCGCACCCGATCCGCCAGTGCGTGGCCCTTTTCGGTCAGGAACACCCCGCGATAGGGCCGTGCGGTCGCCAATCCGGCTCGCTTCAGGCGGGCAATCGTCTTGATCGCGGTGGCGTGGGAAACACCGAAACGACGCGCAATATCGGTCGGACGGGCCTCGCCCGCGCTCGCCAGGAGATCCGCGATCAGTTCGACGTAATCCTCGAGCAACGCCGTCGATTGCGCCGATCGCGTCTTGCCGAATCGGCGCGCCTGGGTTCCTTCGGCGGGCAGCTTTCCCATTGTGATCAAAGGACCGGCGCGCCCTTCCCTGCTTGGATCGGCTCCTGCGCCGCTCTGGAATGCCGAGAACACATTTTACTTTTCGTGTCAAAATGTAGCCTAAGCTACACTGTTTAGCCATTGACCAAAAGGCTCGCGCCTCCTATGTTGTAACTAATGCTACATTTTCGTGTTAGTGCTGCACGTGAAGGACGCTGCCCTGATGGCGATACGCTGCCAATGACCGATACGATCGTCCGGCCGTCATCGCTTTCGGAACAGACGCTGGCCACGGCCCGGCAGGTGCTGGCGGGCGAGCGCCGCGGCTTGCGCGCCTCCCTGGCGTTTGTCGGTCCGGCGGTCATTGCCTCCATCGCCTATATGGACCCGGGCAACTTCGCGACCAACATCCAGGCGGGAGCGAAATACGGCTACGGCCTGCTTTGGGTCGTTCTGCTCGCCAATTTGATTGCGATGCTGTTTCAGGGACTTTCCGCCAAACTGGGCATCGTGACCGGACGTAACCTTGCGGAACTTTGCCGCGATCATTTTCCGCGTCGCATCGTCTGGGCGATGTGGGGCGTCAGCGAGATTGCCGCGATGGCGACCGATCTGGCCGAATTTCTCGGCGGCGCGATCGGACTGTCGCTGCTGTTTCAATTGCCGCTGTTGGCCGGAATGATCGTCACCGCGATCATCACCTACGGCCTGCTGATGTGCGAAGCCTTCGGTTTCAGACCGCTTGAGCTGATCATCGGCTCCCTCGTGGGCCTCATCGGCCTTTGCTACCTCGTCGAAATGTTCATCGCTCCGGTCGATTGGGCTTCGGCGGCCTATCACACCGTTGTGCCGCAACTTGCCGATGGCGAGGCTTTGCTCCTTGCCGTCGGCATTATCGGCGCGACCGTCATGCCGCACGCCATCTATTTGCATTCCGGTCTGACGCAATCACGCGTACCGGTGCGTGACGCCAGCGAGCGGCGAAAGGTGCTGCGGTTTTCCAACCAGGAAGTCATCGTGGCGCTGGCCATCGCCGGCCTCATCAACATGGCCATGGTGATGATGGCGTCCAGCGCTTTTCACGCCGGTCATCCTGAAGTCGCCGAAATCCAAACCGCCTATCACACGCTGACGCCGCTGCTGGGCATCGGTGCGGCCGGGGTGTTTTTGCTGTCGCTGATCGCCTCGGGCGTATCGAGCTCGACGGTGGGAACGATGGCGGGTCAAATGATCATGCAGGGCTTCATCGGAGTGCGGATCCCGATCTGGGTGCGCCGGGTGGTGACGATGGTGCCGGCGTTCATTGTCGTCGCGCTCGGGGTCAACGCCACCAAAGCGCTGGTCGTCAGCCAAGTCGTGCTGAGCCTCGCCTTGCCGCTGCCGATGATCTCACTGCTGATTTTCACGGGAAGGGTCGACATCATGGGCCGCTTCGTGAACAGCAGGCTCACGCGAATCGTGGCTGCAATCGGAACGACCGTCGTCCTTGCTCTCAACGTCGTCCTGATTACACAGACGTTGGGCGTGCCCATTCCAGGCTTGTCCGGCGCGCACTAGCGCGCGCCGGTGTCGGCATTCGCATATTCGCGTCGAGGCAGTCGAAAAAACCGACCGCCGCTTCGCCGCACTTACATCGTCTTCAGATTTTCAGCGGCTGACTTGCCGGTCTTGCGGTCCGTTACGACCTCGAAGGAGACGCGCTGCCCCTCCCTCAGTTCACGCAGGCCGGCGCGCTCGACGGCGCTGATATGGACGAACACGTCCTTGCCGCCACCCTCGGGCTGGATAAATCCATAGCCCTTCTGCGCGTTGAACCACTTCACAGTGCCGTTATTCACGGGTCTCTCCTCGTAGACATGTCGATGTGAGCCGCGCGATTGTGCCCGGCTCGGTTCGCTCGAGATTTTGGTGAAAGATCGTCAGTCAGGCGCGCTATGTTCGCTGCGTGGCCAAATCATTCGGCCGAAAAACTCGATGGGCCATATTTAGCCGCTAAGCGCAAAATTCGCAAGACCGCGCCTGCCCGATTGTGACAGTCGCCGATCGAGCCTTAACAGAATCCGAATCAGGACAACATTTTGTTCGTCCATCATCTTTTCGGAATAAAGGCGCCGTCAAAAACACTCGGCTGTATCAGTGTCCGCGGTGACTTTCCTACGCGCCGCCGCAGCTGTGCTCCGAATCCGGAGCGGTCCAGGTTCCGCCGCTGCGGAGGTTGGTGGCGCGATAGACCCGTCCGCGCACGTCTCCCGGCGGACAATTTCGCGGGATCAACACGAGACATAAACGCACCGAGTTCGCCGGGGCGCGACGCCTGGATGGCCGGAATAATATCGTATGAGACCTGATAGCCACCGTTGACGTAACTGATCGCGCTCCCGCTGTCGGGCATGCCTTCGAGCCGGGATTCGATTTGCTTCACCGTCGTGACACTGCACTGTCCAACGCTGGCAGGCAGCGCGGCGATTTTGGCTTGGCTTGCAGGAGCCAAAACCGACACCACGAACGCCACCACGCCCAACATTGCGCAGCGGATGTTTGTCATGAGCGGTCACCTCTTGCCGGCACTCCCAGTGCCTAGACACTCACGATGCCGCCGCCCTTTGTCGATTGTACCACAGCATCGAATACCGCCATGCCATGCAGCACGTCATCGATCGGCACCGGATAGGGCGTGCCGTCACGGATCGCGCGCGCGAACGCTGTCAATTCTGCGTGCAACATGTCGAAGCCGGAATGTTCCACGATCTCGTCCGGCGGCGCTGGCACCAGTCCGGTCGGCGCAGCGGTCGCCGCAGGCGCGAAGCGAAAGCGCGACAGGTCGGGGCGCGAGATTTCGACTAGACCACTCGTACCGTAGACGGTCAGTTCGAAGTTGGTGGCCGTCGCAACGGAGCAGAAGAGCAATCCCGTCGCGCCGCTTTCAAAGCGCAGCATGATTGTCGTCGTGTCGTCGGACGGACCCGGATAGTTTCGTGCTGTCACGCAGCGCACATCGCGCACGCGGCCGGCGAACTCGATCATGTGATCAAGCGCGTGCACGCCGACGGCCGTGAAGGCTCCGCCCGGGGCCTCTTCGGCCGCCGCGCGCCAATTGTCAGGCGCAATGAATTGCGCGGTCGAAGTCGTGTGCTGCGCCACCATAGCGATAACCCGGCCAAGGCGGCCGTCCCGCGATCGGACGCGAAGCTCATCAATGCTAGGGTGGAACCGCCGGCTCAATCCGACGGCGAGGACGACGCCGGCTTTTTGCGCTGCGTCGGCAACGCGACGGGCACTTGCAAAATCGAGCGTCAGCGGCTTTTCGACGAAGACATGCTTGCGTGCGGTGATCGCTGCCAACGCCTGCGCCTCGTGTTGGCTGTGGGGAGTTGCCAGTACGACGGCATCGATTTCAGGCTCACGCAGAATGTCCTCATAGCGATCGACCAGAGTGATCTGCTTTTCCCGGCAAAACTCCTCGGCGACGGCGCGCGTCCGCGTTGTGGCAAGCACAAAACTCAAGTCGCCGTTCTTGCCGGCGACGGAGGCGACCAGGGATCGCCCCCAGCGGCCCAGTCCGACGATGGCGGCGCGGATCATCGGCCGATGCTCTCCCCTTTTCGCCGTCGGTAAGTGAGCGGCTCCTGCGGAAAATGCTACAGCCGCTGCGCCGTCAATTCCTCACGACGTTCTTTAGATCGGCCTCCCAGCGTGCAGCCTCGTCCTTGAGCTCCTTGGCGAACTGATCAGGTGCACTAACCGAGGGCGTCTGTCCCAAGTTCGCCATGGCCTTCCGCGCCGTCGGATCATCAGGCAGCTTCAACATGATCGCCGACAGTTTGTCGATGATGGGCTTCGGCGTGCCCGGCGGGGCGAACAGGCCATTCCACAGCGAGATGTCATAGTCGGGGACGCCCTCTTCCATTGCGGTCGGCACATCGGGAAAAAGCGAGCTGCGCTTTCCCGTGGTGACGACAATCGGGCGAACGGTCTTCGCGGTTATTTGTCCCATGGCGTCGGACATGATCGCGAATTCGAGATCGATCTGCCCGGCAATCAACGCTGTTGTAGATGCCGGGCCGCCACGGAAGGGCACGTGAGTCATGTTCGCTCCCGTCTTGTTGCGGAAGATTTCGGCCGCGTTGTACATGATGCCGCCCACTCCGCTCGATCCGTAGTTGAGGCTTGCCGGCTTCGATTTGCTCCAGGACACCAGATTGGCAACGGTCGTGGCCGGGGAACTCGGGTTGACCAGCAGGACCAACGCGCTGGTACTGATCCTGCTGATCGGGAGGAGATCCTTCAGCGGATCGTACATCTTGTCCTCCGCCGACGGAATCGTGATAGCGCCGCCAGAACAGACGCAAAGAGTGTAGCCGTCGGCCGCCGCGTGCGTGAAGCTTCGCGTTCCGACGATCCCGCCGGCACCGGGACGATTCTCGACAATGATTGTCGAGCCTGGAAGAGCGCCCTCCAAATATTGCGCAATGACGCGGCCCGTTGCGTCGCCGTTACTGCCGGCGGGATAGGGAACCACGATGCGTATTGTCTCTCCGGTGGGCCAGCTGCCCTGGGCGACAACAGCCTTCGGCGTCACGGCCAGCGCTGCCAACAGAGCCCCGAAGAGGGCCCCGGTAACCAGCAGCGTTCGCCTGACGTGTTCAGGCTTCGACGGCTTCACGGATTTCATCAGCGCTCCCCTGGAGAAATGGACAGGCCCGGAAGTGGAAGGTGAAGCAAATATCAGGCCCGCTCAAGCGCCGGGCCATAGCGGGATGCAATCAATCAGAATTGCCACTTGTCATTGCAAGTCGCAGCGCCGCCGAGACCAAGCGGCAACGCTCGTTGTACAGTGGCGAAGTCCGCAAATCTTCTGTTCGGGGAAATCCCAAATCGATCGGTATATCGGCAGTGATCCGGCCCGGCCGTGAACTCAAGACCACGATCCGGCTCGACAGATAGACCGAATTCGTAGACACTATGAGTGACGAAGATCACCGTGAGACCTTGGCGCGTAAAAAGCTCCAAGAGCTCGTCGTTGAGCTTGCTGCGGGTAATTTCGTCAAGCGCCGCGAACGGCTCGTCCATCAACAGGATTTTCGGCCGCGTCACCAGCGCGCGGGCGATCGAGACGCGCATTTTCATGCCGCCCGACAGTTGACGCGGATGCAAATCGGCGAACGCCGACAGCCCGACTTGCGCCAGCGCGTCGTCCACGCGTTGCCGCGCGTCTTTCTTTTCCACTCCGGCCAGCAGCAGCGGCAGATGGACGTTGTCGGCCGCCGTCCGCCACGGCAACAACGTCGGCTCTTGAAAAACGAAGCCGAGCGCCGGCTCGGGGCTGCCCTGCGCATCGTAGCTCGATTGCGGCCAGTCAATCTCGCCTAATGACGGCGCGACGAGCCCGGCGATCAGCTTGAGGAGCGTCGATTTCCCGCATCCGGAGGGGCCAAGCAAGCTCACAAATTCGCCCGGAAGGATCGTCAGATCAACATCGGCCAGCGCCGTCGTGCCGTTCGCAAAGGTCTTGGACACGCCCGACAGACGCAGCAACGGCCGTTTCGGCGTCCCTGACGGCTCCGCCGCGAGCGCGGCTGGCTCTGCGATGGCTTTGATCGGAACTGCTACCGTCATCCTTCGGCTCAATGCGCCCACCGCACGATATGGCTCACGGTGTCTGACCGCTCGCGCATCAGGCGTCTATTCTGCCGCCATCGCCGGAACGTGATCGCCAGCGTTGCGCGGCGCGAACACTTCGGCCTCGCCGTGATCCTCGAGCAGCCTGGTCAATCTGCGGCGCATCATCATGCCCGGCCGGTCCGACACCATGTGCGCTTCGACCCGCCGCGTCATGTCGACCGGCGTGTCCGGGTCGGTCAACTCGATGATGTCCTTGTCCTCGCGAGTGATCTTGAAATCCCAATCGATCAGTTCCTTGGCCGGACAATCGGCCTCGGTATCGTTGCGATACAGCCACTGCACGACCTGGATGTGGTCGTCATCGATCGGCGTCGCCGAATTGAAGATGATGTGACGCAGCCCGGACGGGTATTCGATGTCGAGCTTGCGGCAGAACGGCATGTACCACCTGTTGCGCATGTGACGCTTGGTGGTCGGCCCGGTCGATCCGGCGATGCGGTATTGCACCGGCGGATTGGCGACAGTGATGAGGGTCTCCGCCTCGAAGCCGTAATCGGTTTCCTTGATCTCGTATTTCTCCGGCAGGGGATGATCGGCCTGACCGAAGGTGCCCTTGTGGACAAAAGCAAAATGGGCGTTGTCGAATGAATTCTCCATCAAGCGCAACGCCGAGGTGTTCCACACTTCATAGAATTGCGGGATGCGCCGATAGCGCGGGTCGTTCTCTTCGCTGGCATCGAGAATGGGCGCCAGTGGCTCGTCGAGCGCCACCCACGCGTAACCATAGCGCGCTTCGCAGTGATAGGCCGGCGTCGACAGGTTGGGAATTTCCTGTTGCACCGGAAATTGCGGCACGTGCACCAGCTTTCCAGTGTGGTCGTAGGTCCAGCCGTGATAGCCGCAGACCAAGCGCCCGTCTTTGCACCAGCCCTTCGATAGTTTCGCAGTGCGATGACAACAGCGGTCTTTCAATGCTGCAGGCTTTCCGTCCGCGCCGAGAAACACCACGATGTCCTCGCCGAGGAGGCGGAACGGCTTCGGACCGTCGGCGAGATCATCGAGCGGGATCACCGCGTACCAGAACCGGCGCAAGACCTTTTGTTTCGTCGTCAACATGCCATCATCCTCCAAATTCGTCCGTCGTTCTCAGGCTTCTCTATCCACGGCGCTGTCGTGCCACGTGCCAAGCGCGAGCTTCGACAGAGCAACCATGACCAGGAACAGCGCGATGCCGGCGAGCGTGATCAGGAACAGCGCCGCGAACATACGCGGAATTTCGAGCTGATAACCGGCTTGCAATATCTCGTAGGCGAGGCCGGTGTTACTCCCGCCGGTGCCGGCGACGAATTCGGCCACGACCGCGCCGATCAGCGCCAGACCACTTGAAATGCGCAAGCCCGCGAAGAAGTAGGGCAACGCGCTCGGAATCCGCAGGTACACGAGTTTCTGCAAACGCGATGCCCGATTAATCGCAAAGAGATCCTGGTGCCCGGTGTCGATGCTGCGCAAGCCGACTGTCGTGTTGGAGATGATCGGGAAGATCGCGATGATGGTCGCGCAAATGATCAGAGCGCCCTGCGTATTCTTCACCAAAATGATGATCAGCGGCGCGATCGCAACGATCGGCGTGACCTGAAGGATGATCGCGTAAGGAAAGAAGCTTCGCTCGATGATGGGGCTCTGCACAAACAGGAACGCGATCGCCGTGCCGATGACGATCGCCAGCGCCAGCGCAATCAGCGTCACGCGCAGCGTTATCATGAGCGCGTGAAGGAGTGACGGCGCATTACTCACGAAAGTCTCGGCGATCAGGCTCGGGGTCGGCACGAGATAAGACGGAATTCCGAACAGGCGGCAGGCGGCTTCCCATCCGGCGAGGACCACGACGCCTACGACGATCGGCGGGGCGATATCGGCGATCCTCTTGTTGCCAGCCGATCGGGTCATGCCGCTCGCCGCCTCGTCGCGATCGCCTTATCTCAACGCGCCGTGATTTTGAGGTCTTTCACGAATTGTGTCGTGAACGCCTTCTTCCAATCGGTGTCCTTCGGCAGCAGGTCCGCGGCCACCATGAGATCGTAAGTGGCCTTGAAGCGCTGCTCGGTGATGATGCCGATCCCCATGGTTTTGGCATCGCCGCCATCGAGCATTTGGAGCTCGTTGAGGCGTTTGATACCGAAGGCGATCTGCTCGGCGCTCATTTTGGGGTTGTCCGCCTGTATGAGCTGATTGCCCGGCGCCGGATCGCCCTTGAGATAACTCTTCCAGCCTTCGAGCGATGCTTTGACGAAACGCCGTGCAGCATCGGGATGCTCGGCCACGAATTTGGTCGTCGTGACCATGGTGGTGCCGTAGGGCGGATAGCCGTAATCGGCGAACAGGAAATATTTCACCGGCACGTGGTTCTGCATGGCTTGAAACGGCTCGGACGACGGATAGGCCTGTTGCGCGACATTATTGTTGGCGAAGAACGGTTGCAGGTTGAACGTATAGGGCTGCGTCTGCGCATCGGTATAGCCGAAGCGATGCTTCAGCCACGGCCACCACGTCGTTCGTCCCGACGTGGCGATAAGAATAGTCTTGTCTTTCAGATCGCCGAGATCCTTGACGTTGTCATGCGTCATCATCCCCTGCAGATCTTTCTGGAATGACGTGGCGATGGTGATGACAGGCAGGCCTTTCGCCAGTCCGGAAAGAACCTGGAAATCGTAGCCCATCATGATGTCGGCTTCGCCGCCGAGCAGAAGCTGCATGCCGTTGACCTGCGGGCCGCCCATCTTGATGGTGACGTCGAGTCCTTCCTTGTCATAAAGGCCGGTGGCTTTCGCCTGATAGAAACCGCCATGTTCGGCCTGGGCGTACCAGCTCGTGAGGAACGCCACCTTGTCGGCGGCGTGCGCCGGGGCCTCGACAAGCACGAGGGCTGCGGCGGCAGCGATGCATGCAATGCGGATTCGCAACATGGTTTGTCCTGCGGATGGTGTTGGCGACTGGACCCGGGCCGAAGAGAGCCCCGGACCGCTCAACGCGCTTGACAGCAATGTGCGCGAATTGAATGGTATTAAAAGCATCAAATTGCGCTTTGAGCGATGCCTTTGAGGCATCAGTGCCAAAGCTTTGCGCAGGCCGATTAAGGCGCATGCAGAATGCGCTTCAACCCACGGACAAGGGGCCATGTTGCATTCACGGCTGTTGAAGTACCTCGATGAGGTGTCCCGGTTAGGCTCGATCCGCAAAGCGGCGGCCCGGCTCAACATCGCCTCATCAGCCATCAATCGCCAGATTCTTGCCCTGGAAACCGAGCTCGGCGCACCCATTTTCGAGCGGATGCCCCGGCGCCTGCGTCTGACCGCGACAGGCGAAGTTCTGATCGCGCACGTACGCGAGACACTGAAGGGTCACCAGCGGGTCGAAGCGCAGATCGAGGCCCTCAAGGGCTTGGCCCGCGGCGAGGCCACGATCGCCACGATGAACGGCCTCGCCGCAGGTCCGTTGCCGCGGTTCCTCAGCAGCATCCTGGACGAGCATCCGCGCGTCCACTTGCGCGTGCGAGTGCTGCCGTTCGATCAGATGACCAACGCCATCCTGACCGGCGAGGCCGATTTGGCGCTGACCTATAACCCCCCGAACAGCCCGGGCTTACGGATTGTCGCAAGCCACGATATCGCTCTGGGCGCTGTGGTCTCGCCGAAGCATCCGCTGGCCAAGCGTCGTTCGCTGCGACTCGCCGACTGCGCCGAGTTCCCGCTGGCGATTGCCGATTCCTCGATGACGATCCGCCCCGCGGTCGACTTGGCCTTCACTCATGCCAATATCCCGCTGCATCCCACCATCGAGACCAACTCAATCGAATTCATGAAAAAAATCGCGCGCAGCGGACAGGCCATCACGTTCCTGAACGCGGTCGACGTCGCCGAAGACGTCGAGGCGGGAGAAATCCGGCACCTGCCGCTGGATGAGCTCAGCCTGCACCCGCTCTCGCTCAAGCTGATGGTCCGTGCTCGCGGCGGCCTCGACACATTCCCGAGCCTCGTCGTCGAGGAATTGCGCAAGGCGATGCCGCGGCTCGAGCCGATCGGACTTGCATGATTGGCATGGCGCTTGCGTGGCCTCGCCAATTTAAAGTTCGCACGATCTCGTACCTGTATCTTCACGCGTAACGGTCATGTCTCAAATCATGTCTGAAACACGAATGCCGATAAAGTTCTCTGAAATTGTTTGGCCCCCAACGCACCGTTATTGGCTCGCCAATGCGCGCGTACCGGAATGTTTGTTGGGCGATGGCACGACATTTTCGGCGTCTGCCGATGCCGAAGGTGTCGTGGCCGTGGACCTGCTGGTCGATGACGGCAAACTTGCGCGCATCGAACCGCCGAGCGATCAACGCGATGATGGAATTGCACGCGTTGATCTCGGTGGCAGACAGGTTTGGCCGACGCTGATCGACATCCACACCCATCTCGACAAAGGCCACACGGTGCATCGCAGTCCGAACGTCGACGGCACGTTCCAGAATGCGCGTTTGGCGGCCGCCGCAGACCGTCCGAACTGGACCGCGGCGGATTTACAGCGCCGCATGGATTTCGGCATACGTTGCGCCTACGCGCACGGCGTGTCGGCCATCCGAACGCACATCGACACCTATCACGACACCACCGAGCGAAGCTGGCAGGTCCTTCGCGACATCCGCGAGCAATGGCGCGGAAAGGTCGACCTGCAGGCGGTGGCGCTGTGCCCGATCGGTTTGCTGGACGACGCGTTCGGCGATCGCGTCGCCGCGATCGTCGCGCAATCGGGTGGTCTCCTTGGCGGTGTCACCCGTGCCGCGATCGGTGACCATGGCGCGCCGCTTGCCGATATCGATGCACTGCTCGATCGTGTGTTTTCGCTCGCGGCGCGGCATGATCTCAACGTCGATCTGCACGTCGACGAGACCCACGATCCGACCGCCGCGACGTTGCCGTTCGTCGCGCGCGCGGCCATGCGGCACGGCTACAGGAGCCGCGTGGTCTGCGGTCACTGTTGCAGCCTGGCGATGCAAACGGACAGTGAGGTCGATCGGACACTGGACTTGCTGGCGGACGCAAAGATTGCGGTGGTCACGCTGCCGACGGTCAATATGTATCTGCAGGACCGCCAGGAGAGCCGCACCCCGCGCTGGCGCGGCGTCACCGTGGTTCAGGAAATGTTGGAGCGCGGCATCAAGGTCGCCGCCGCCGGCGACAATTGCCGAGACAGCTTCCACGCCTATGGCGACCACGACGTCCTCGACACGTTTCGCCAGGCCGTGCGGATTCTGCACCTCGACCATCCGCTGACCGGCGCGCCCGCTTTGGTCGGCGCGACGCCTGCGTCGATCGGCCAATTTGACGGCCGATCGAGTGGTCACGGCAGGCTTGTGGTCGGTGCGCCGGCGCGCCTCATCGTGCTCAACGCCCGCACGATCAACGAGATCGTCAGCCGCCCGCAATCGGATCGCGTCGTGATAGATCGCGGCGAGCACATACGCACTGTGCTGCCTGACTATTCCGAGCTGTGGGAAGAGGAAAGCACAGCGACGGCCCTCGCAGAGAATTCCTGAGCATGACGCCGACCGGCAAGATCGCTAAGGCCGAGTTGCGCGACCGCGCACTCACCAGCACATGAGCCCGAGGCCCAAGGCTATGCGCATTCTCTACATCTACTGCCATCCGTTGCCCGAAAGCTTCCATGCCGCCATTCGCGCCAGAGCGCTGGCTGCGTTGGCCGATGCCGGTCATCAGGTCGATCTGCTCGATCTCTATGCCGAAAAGTTCGATCCGGTTTTGTCGGAAGAGGCGCGGCGGCATTATCACGATACGTCGCGCAATCAAGCCGGGATCGAAAGCTACATTACTCGGCTCACGTCGGCCGAGACGCTCGTTCTGCAATTCCCCACCTGGTGCTTCGGCCCCCCGGCGATGCTGAAGGGGTTTTTCGACCGCATGATCGTGCCCGGCGTCGCCTTCGATCTCAGCGATCCGGCACACGTCAAGCCAATGCTACACAACATCAAGCGCATCGTCGGTATCGTGACCTACGGCCGGCCGCGCTACATGGCGCTGTGGATGGGCGATCCGCCGCGTAAGATCGTCAAACGCTATGTGCGCTGGTTTACCGGCGGCGAAGCCCGCACTGATTTTCATGCGCTGTATCACCTCAACGTTGCAACAGATATTCAGCGCGCGACTTTTTTGGACAAGATTGGCCGTGAGCTGAAAAGGCTTTAGATCGGGGATTGGCCGCTTTGCACCAGCGCCGGCAGTTCCTCGATAGCGGCGATCTCATGCTCGGGCGCAAGCTTCCGGCAACGGTCCACTACACCATAACCGTAAGACACCCAGCAGGCGGCGATGCCGGATCTTTTTGCGAACAGAATATCGGTCTCGGTATCGCCGACCATGAGGAACTGGTCTTTCTGCAGTCGCGCGAATTTCGGCAGAATGTAATCGCTCAAAACCGCCGGGTCCGGCTTTTTAGGACGTCCGGCCTCGTCACCGTAGACGAGGTCAACGAAGGAGCCGAGCCCGCCTTCGTCCAAGGATTGCCGTATGGCCGCGACGCCTTTGTTGCTGACGACGGCGCATTTTATGCCGGCGGCATGAATCAGCTCCAGTGCCTCGCGGACGCCGGGAAACGGCCTCAGGAGCGGCGCAGCCTCTTCGAGATAAAGCGTCCGATAGGTTTTCACCATTTCGTCGAGCGCTGCCAGATTGCCGCGCAACGTCTCGTCCAGAACGATGAAGGTTTCCTGCAACGGCAGGCCGCCCCTCACCGTGCCCAAAATGGGATCGTGCGCGGGAACCGGCCGGCCGTTCGTTTCAAACGCACGCTGAATGGAATGGATGATCGCCGGGCGCGTATCGTAGAGCGTACCGTCGTAGTCGAAGACGATAACCTCAAACGCGCTCATCGGGAACGGCGCATGGCGGCCGCGATCAGTGGCCGGCCATGTGTTTGCCGATGGTGGAACGATCGGTCTCGCCTACCGGCGCCTGATAATTGATCGTGCCGCCGGACATCACCGCAACCTGGTCGGCAAGCTCCAATATTTCATCGAGGTCTTCGGAAACAAGCAGAACAGCCGCGCCATGGTTGCGCTGTTCCATGATCTGCGCGCGGATTTCGGCAACCGACGCGAAATCCAGCCCGAAGCACGGATTGGCCACAATCAACACGTCGACGTTGCCGGAGAGTTCGCGCGCCAGCACCGCACGCTGCACGTTGCCGCCCGAAAGATCGGCGATCGCCGTTTCGGGCGACGGCGTTTTGACCCGATAACGCGCGATCAGCTCCCTCGCCTTCTCGCGCATCGGGCCCGGCGACAGCCACCAGCCGAGCTTGGCCGCCGGCGGCCGATCGAAGGTGCGAAACGCCATGTTCTCGGCGACCGTCATGCGCGGCACTGTCGCGTTCTTCAACGGCTCTTCTGGCAGCCCGAAAATCTTTAAGCGATAGAAGCTGTCGCGGTTCGGCTCGAACGGGTGTTGTTTGATGATGATACGGCCATCGGTGAGCGGCCGCTGGCCGGCCAGCACTTCGACGAGTTCGGACTGGCCGTTGCCGGACACTCCCGCGATGCCGACGATCTCGCCGGAATGGACTTTCAGATTGACCTTATCGAGTGCGCGCAGCCCTTCGTCATCGTCCGCCATGAGGGCTGCGAGCTCAAGAACCGTATCGCCGGGCGGCTTGTCGCCGCGCACTGCCCGTTCGCGGATTTGCGTATCGCCGATCATCATGCGCGCCATCGCCTCGGTTGTGAGGTCCTTGACCTCGCCGCCACCGACCTTGCGGCCGCGCCGCAGCACCGTCACGCTGTCGCAGAAGCTCAACACCTCGCGAAACTTGTGCGTGATCATGATGACGGTGATTTCCTTGCGCTTCGTCATGCCGCGCAAGAGACCCAGCATCTCGTCGGCTTCGTCCGGCGTGAGCACCGATGTCGGCTCGTCGAGGATGAGCAGCCGCTGATCGAGATAAAGCAGCTTCAGAATTTCCAGTTTCTGTTTTTCGCCCGCCGCCATGGCGGAGACCGGAACGTCGAGCGGCACGCGAAACGGCATCCGGTCGAGAAACGCCTCGAGCGACTTCATCTCCTTTTTCCAGTCGATGACCGCCGGCGCGTCGGCGCGGCTGATGACGAGATTTTCGGCGCCAGTCAACGACGGCACGAGCGTGAAATGCTGATAAACCATGCCGATGCCGAGGGCCCGTGCATCGCGGGGATTGCGGATCGGAACCTCCGTACCGTCGAGCAGCACTTGGCCGCGATCGGCCGAATAGAAACCCATGATGCATTTGACGAGTGTCGATTTGCCGGCGCCGTTCTCGCCCAGCAAGGCGTGCACCGTCCCGGCCTCGATCTTGATCGAGACGTCCTCGAGCGCCACCAGCGGGCCGAAGATTTTGGTCATCCCAATCGTCTCGAGCGAGGGCGCACGCATGGCCGGCGCAGCCGCTGGAGCCGTCGAACTCTCCGCCGCGACACTCATGACACGACGCTCATGGCAGATTCTCCACAAAGTTCTTTGAATTGGAGACCGAGCCGAAGACGCCGCCCTGCATCTTGACCATTTTCACCGCGGCAAGATGATTACCGGGATCGGTCGCAGCACAGCAGTCTTCCAGCAACAAGCACTCGAAGCCGCGATCGTTCGCCTCGCGCATGGTCGTGTGCACGCATACGTCGGTGGTTATTCCGGTCAGCACGATGTTGCGAAATCCCTTGGTCCGCAGCATCAGTTCAAGGTCGGTCGCGCAGAACGAGCCCTTGCCCGGCTTGTCGATGATCGGCTCTCCGGGTGCCGGGGCGAGCTCCGGGATGATTTCCCAGCCGGGCTCGCCGC
The DNA here is from genome assembly GCA_963759705.1 of uncultured Alphaproteobacteria bacterium. Taxonomy (GTDB): domain Bacteria; phylum Pseudomonadota; class Alphaproteobacteria; order Rhizobiales; family Xanthobacteraceae; genus BOG-931. The sequence continues at coordinate 238,250 of CAVXAK010000011.1, read as the reverse complement.
GCACAAGGATCCGGCCGCACGGGCCAGGATCGCCAATGCCGGCGCCGATGCGCCGCGAACGCCAGCGCTTGTTTTCAGGAAGATCGGCAAGATCCGGCCGATGCCCCTCGCGCGTATGGATGACGCCGTAGCCTTTGGCGCGCATGGCATCGAGCACCGACCGGATGGGCTTGATCGGCGCCTGGGTGAGCGAAAGGTCGTAGCCCATGGCGTCGACATAGCCGCCCTTGCCGCAAAAGTCGGTCTGCATGTCGATGATGATCAGCGTCGTGTTTTGCGGCGTGATGTCGCCGTCGAACGGCCAGGAATAGGGGTCGCCAGGAATCGTCGGCATCGTTCACTCCGCTGCCCGATCGAAGCGTTCGCCATAGCGGCGCGACGGCGCCGGAAAGCCGCAGGACGTACCGTCGACGTGAACGACGTCGGCCTCCCACGGCAGCCGATAACGGCCGGCAACCAAATCCTGCATGTAGGTGTAGGGACAATCCTGCGCCCCGCCGCGAACCGCGGTAAAGCCACGGTGACCCAGCTGGTAGATGTTGTTCTCGACCGACCAATGACGCCGCGCTTCGCGAACCAGATCGGGGCGCACTTCGGCGGTGATGATTTCATCCGGCCGGCCGCTGGTGCCATGGGCCAGAACGGTGCCGTCGAAATTGACGATCATGCCCTCGCCCATTGAGTTGAAGCTGCCGTCGGAGCCGCACATGCAGACGTTTGCCGTCACCATGAGGTTGCAGAACGCGTTCGATTGGTTGGTGAAACGCCACGAGTCGCGGATCGGCGCGGTATATCCGGCGGTGCGGATCATGATCTCCGCGCCCTTGTAGGCACATTCGCGCGCCATCTCCGGGAACATGCCGTCATGGCAGATGATGAGCGCGATCTTGGCGCCCTTGGGACCGTCAATAACCGGAATGCCGATGTCGCCCGGCTCCCACGGCTCGACCGGCACCCAAGGGTGCATTTTCCGATAATAGAGCTTCAGCGCGCCGGTATCGTCGATGATGACGCCCGCGTTGAACGGACAGGCGCCCGGGTTCGCCTCCATGATGGAAAAACAGCCCCAAATTCGATTGTCGGCGCACGCCTGCTTGAACGCCGCCACCTCGGGCCCGTCGAGCGAACACATGATGGCCGGATTGGTGTCCATCGACAGGCCATGCAGGGCGTATTCGGGGAACACCACGAGGTCCATCGTCGGCATGTTGCGCCGCGCCTTGCCGACCATTGCGACGATCCGCTGGGTCTGGGCCGCAAGATCGTCCGGCGTCTTCACTGTCGGGAGTTGCAGCTGAACAAGCCCCAACACGACGCCATTCGGTGATTTGTTCAGTCCGCCGAGGCCGCTCATGGGAGGTCACTCATGACGATCTCACTTGGTGATGCTCAACTCTCCCGGCACGTCGCGCGCCGCGCGCTTGGAACCAGCAGACGCGATCATGATGAACAGCGTGAGGATGTAGGGCGCGGCGTTGAAGAAGTAATAGCCCTGCGTAATGCCGACCGATTGCAGCGCCGGACCAATCGCGCCGGCGGCGCCGAACAACAACGCGGCGATCACGCAACGAATCGGGCTCCAGCGCGCGAAGATCACCAGCGCGACCGCCATCAGTCCCTGACCGGACGACAACCCCTGATTCCAGGAGCCGGGATAATAGAGCGACAAGAACGCGCCGCCGATACCGGCGAGGAATCCGCCGATCGTGGTACAGATGAAACGCACCAGGTCGACGGATACGCCCATTGCCTTTGCCGACGGCGCGCTGTCTCCCGTCATGCGGACAATCAAGCCCCACTTGGTATTGGCAAAAGCCCACGCCATCACCAGCGCGACGATGATCCCGACGATCAGCAGCGGATTGATCTGCAGAGCGGTCGTGATTTCCTGATTGCCCGTCCACGCGCCGAGCGAAAATGAGCCGAGCCGCGGTGCCGACGGCTGGATGTACGGCTTACCGAAAAAGAACGCGACGCCCGTGCCGAACAGCATCATGGCGATCCCGACCGCGATGTCGTTCACGCGCGGCAATTTGCAGATATAGCCGTGCATCGCGCCGAGCACCGAGCCGGCGCAGCCGGCGCCGAGCACGCCAAGCCACGGCGAACCGGAATGATACGAGATCGCGTAGCCCGACATGGCGCCCAGAACGAGCGTGCCCTCGAGACCAAGATTGACCCGACCGGATTTTTCCGTGAGGCATTCGCCAAGCGCGACGAACATGAACGGTGTCGAAACGCGCAGTGCGCCGCCGATGAGCGCCACAATGACGATGAAGTAAGCGCTCTGATTCATGTTCGATCGGCCACCTTGCGCACCTGGAAGATCTTGAAGCGGCCATAAAGCGTTTCCGACGTGAGCAACACCACGAAGGTCAGACCCTGCAGCAGCAGAACGGTCGCGTCGGGAAGTCCCATGCGGCGCTCAATCAGACCGCCCGAGGCCACGATGCCGCCGAACAGGATGGCGACCGGGATAATGGCAAGCGGATTATGGCGGGCAAGAAACGACACCAGAATTCCGGTGTAGCCGTAACCCGCGGCCAGCGACGCATTGGCGCGGCCCTGGATCGCCGCGACCTCGAAGAAACCCGCAAGTCCGGCGCAGGCGCCGGCGATCACGCAGCAGATGACGATCAGCTTTCCGACTGGAAGACCTTGCGCCAGCGCCGCACGCGCATTGCCGCCGGCGACCCGAACGGCAAATCCGAACGTGGTCCGCGACAGCAAGATGTACAGCACGACTGAAAGCACGATGCCGGCGACCAGTCCCCAATGGACCTCGGTGCCCGGAATATTCCCGACCATGTAGGCATCGCCGATCGGCATCGTCGAGGGCTTGTTGGGATTGGTGAGGTCACGCAGCGAGCCTTCGACGAAGAAATTCATGATCGCAATGCCGATGTAGGTCATCAGCAGCGACGAGATCGTTTCGTTGACGCCGCGTGCATAGCGCAGATAGCCGACGATGCCGATCCAGATGCCGCCGACCAGCATGCCGACCGACGCCATGATGCAAAGCGTCAAGAGCGGAGACGCTTTGCCGACGACCAGCGGGATGGCGACAACCGCCGACGCGAAGCCTCCGAGCACGAGCGCGCCCTCGCCGCCGATGATCACCAGACCGATGCGCGCCGGCAACGCCACGCACAATGCGGTCAGGATCAGCGGCGAAGACCGTTGCAGCGTGTTCTGCAATGAAAATGCGGTGCCGAAGCCGCCACGTTCCACGAGTTCAAAGAATTCGATCGGAGACTTGCCGAGAGCGACCAAGAACAGCGAGAACAGGATCGCGGTGATGCCGCAGCGCGAGCAGCGGAATGACGATGTATTCCGCGCCGCGCCGCAGCCGGACCGAAAGGTCGCCCAGGTGGTCTTTAGTGACTGCTGCCGTGCGCAGCGGTTCTGCAATGTCAGCCATGCTCTGCTGCGAACTCCCGAGAATTCGATCGAGGCGGAGAAGGCGCAACCGCGCCGTGCGGCAAGAATTCAAGCCCGCCGCACGGCTTCGCCGTCACAGGATTGCGATCACGTGATGGAGCCCTGAACGCCTTCGAGCAGATAGTTCATCTTGTCCAGGAACGGATCGAGGTTGTCATAGGTCTTGCTGATGACGACGTTGCCTTTGTTGTCCTTCAGCGGGCCGACGTAGATCGGCTTTTTGCTCTTGAGGTCGGCGATCGCGGACGTTGCGGCCTTGCGCGCGGCGTCGTCCGCACCTGCACCGAAGGGCGTATTTTGCACCATGTCGGATTCATAGCCGCCGCTCGCCATGTTCGGCAGCGGCTTGCCCGACTTAAGGTCGTCAGCGTAGCCCTTGTAAATGGTCTCCCACTTGTACTCGGCGCCGGTGATGAAGCCCTTCGGAGCCAGCGGCGCCTGCGAGGCGTTATGGCCACAGGTTTTGACGCCGCGCTTCTCGGCCGTTTCGATGACGACTTTCGGACTGTCGACGTGACAGGTGATCACGTCATTGCCGGCATCGACCAAAGCATTCGTCGCCTCGGCTTCGCGCACCGGCAGCGACCAATCACCCGTGAAGATGACCTGGACCGTCGCCTTTGGATTGGTCTTCTTGGCGCCGAGCATGAACGAATTGATGTTGCTGAGCACCGAAGCGATGGGTTTGGCGGCCACAAAACCGAGCTTGTTGGATTTGGTGGACAGGCCTGCTGCGACGCCGTCGACGTAATGGGCCTGATTGAGATAGCCGAAATAGCTGCCCAGATTCATGGGAAGCTTTGGCGTCCACAACGGCGCGGCGTGGCGGAATTGGACCTTTGCATATTTTTTGGACAGGTCGATCATAAAGGGGTCAAAATAACCGAACGACGTGCCCAGGATGATATTGGCGCCATCGAGGTTGACCATTGATTCCATGGCCTTGGCGCAGGCGTCCGTCTCGGGAACGTTCTCCTCTTCGCTCACTTTGACGCCCGGCAGGGATTTTAGCGTCTTCGCGGCGACCGCATGGGCCTGATTCCAGCCGAAATCGTCGCGTGGACCGACATAAACAATGCCAATAACGATGTCGGCCGCATACGCCATCCGGCTCGCCGAGCCGGAAGCGACCAAAGATGCCGCGCCTGCCTTCAACAAGGTGCGCCGGTTGAGAGTTGAAAGCGCCATGGGTACATCCTCCATCTGTTATCGACGCACGGTGCAACGCTATTTAGCAAGCATCATGCCATTGCTTTTGCTGCGGCGATCTGGCTTTGCATCGTTCAAAGCGGGGGGCAAAATCCATGTTGGATGTCGTCGATCTCACCGGCCTCGGTGCGGGTGATCCGGCCGCAGTACGCCGTGTCGCTGCGGAGCTGGGGCGCGCCTGCCGGGACGTCGGCTTCTTTTACATTCGAAATCACGGCGTCCCGGATGCCCTCCTCTCCGGCATATTTGCCTGTTCGGAAGCATTCTTTGCTGAGCCCGCAGCGCTCAAAGACGACCTCGCGATCACGCGTTCGAGGCACAATCGCGGCTATGTCGACGTTGCCACCGAAAGCCTCAATCTCGCGCAAGCGGATCTGAAAGAGGCATTCAACATCGGTCTCGATCTGTCGGCCTCCGATCCCGAAGTCATGGCCGGCAAGCCGTTTCGCGGCGTCAATTTATGGCCGCCAACGCCGCGTTTTCGCGAGACCGCACTTGGCTATTTCAATGCGCTGTGGCGCCTTGGGCTCGACCTGCATCTCGCCATCGCCACCGATCTCGGACTGCCGCCCACCTTCTTCGCGGACAAGTTCGATCGGCCGATGGCGACACTGCGGCTGTTGCACTATCCGCCGCGCGAAGCCAGCGAGGGGCAAATTCCCGGCGCCGGCGAACATACCGATTACGGCAGCCTGACAATTCTGCTCAACGATAACGCCGGAGGCCTCGAGGTACGGCGCCGCGACGGCGCATGGATCACTGCCCCGCCGATACCCGGCGCTTTCGTTTGCAACATCGGCGATTGCCTGATGCGGTGGAGCAACGACACCTACGTGTCGACACCGCACCGCGTGACCAGCCCGCCGGGACGGGACCGCTATTCGGTCGCATTCTTTTTCGATCCGAATCCGGACGCCTTGATTGAATGCCTGCCCGGCTGCTGCGGGCCCGGACAACAACCAAAGTACGCCCCCATCGCGGCCGCGGATTATCTGACGCAGCGACTGGTGGCGACCTACGGCACGAGTTAATCGGCAGGCTCTGCGGCATCGGCCCGTTTTAAGAGATTGCACCAGCCCGGACATCCAGCCCAAGGCGTCGCCATGGCCCTCGATTTCATTCTGCGCAATGCCTGTATCGCCGGACATGAGCCGCAGATCGTCGATATCGCCATCGCCGGCGGACACATCGTCGAGGTGGCATCGGGAATCGCGGCGGACGCGCCGCAGGAAGACATTGGCGGACGACTTGTCGTCCCGGGCTTCGTCGAGACGCATATTCATCTCGACAAATCCTGCATTCTCGATCGCTGCGAATTGCGGCAAGGCTCGCTCGGCGAGGCGATCGCCGAGGTGGCGGCGGCCAAGCGTAAGTCCAGCGAGAACGACATCTATCAGCGCGGCCGCCGTACGCTGGAAAAGGCCATTCTTCAGGGCACGATGCGCATGCGCACCCACGTCGAGGTCGACCCGCGCGTCGGGCTGAAGGGATTCGCCGCCATGCGTCAGCTCAAGCGCGATTTCGCATGGGCGATCGACATCGAGATTTGTGTTTTCCCGCAAGAAGGCTTGCTCAACGATCCCGGCGCCGAAGAACTCCTGATCTCGGCTTGCAAACAGGGCGGAGATCTCATTGGCGGCTGTCCGTACACCGACAGCGATCCGGACGGGCACATTTCGCGCATCTTCGCCATGGCGCGCGAGTTCGATCGCGACATCGACTTTCACCTCGACTTCGATCTCGACCCGTCATGGATGGCTCTCGACGAACTTTGCCGCCAAACGCGCGAAACCGGCTGGGGCGGGCGCGTCACGGTCGGTCACGTCACCAAACTGTCGGCGATTCCTCATGCGGCGTTCGCGGTAACAGCCAAACGTCTTGCCGACATCGGCATCGCAGTGACCGCGCTGCCGTCGACCGATCTTTATCTGATGGGCCGCGATCATGATCACAGCGTCCCGCGCGGCGTAACGCCCGTTCACCGGCTGCTCGAGTCCGGAGTGGTGTGCTCCGTCGCGACCAACAACGTGCTCAATTCGTTCACGCCGTTCGGCGATTGTTCATTAGTTCGAATGGCGAACCTCTACGCCAACGTCGCGCAGATCGGCAGGCCGTCGGAACTGGCATCGTGTCTCGACATGGTGACCGTTTTGCCGGCCAGGCTGATGAATCTGCGGAATTATGGCGTTGCCGTCGGTAATCCGGCCGATCTCGTCGTACTCGATTGCAACGATCGGGCTCAGGCTGTCGCCGAGATCGCGCGGCCGTTGTTCGGGATGAAGCATGGACGCCGCACCTTTGTGTGCCCGCCGCCGCGGTTACTGCGCGACGCATAATCCATAGGTGCAATCGCCCGCCGCGAATGGCGCAACATTCATGCATCGTTGCCGATATATGATTAAAATCGCCAGCGCCTTTGGATTACGCACCGGCGCCCCAGACACCGTCGTGCAGCGCGGCCGCTTCCTCTTCGAGCAACGGGCCAAGGACCTCGACAGGACGCTGACCGGCCGCGAACACGGTGCGGCACGGTAAATCGAGCGTCGGGTTTTCAGCATGATCGCCGGTCATTTTCTTCAACCGGCGTTCGGCCAACCCGTACACGACGCGACCGATACCGGTCCAATAAATCGCCCCCGCACACATGGCGCAGGGCTCGGCCGATGTGTAGAGCGTGCAGCCGGCAAGAGTCTGCGCATCAAACTGCATGGAGGCCTGCGTTGAGAGGAGCCTTTCGGCATGCGCGGTCATATCGCCATCGCGCATAAATCCGTTCTCGGCTTCGATCAGCACATCTCCCGCTGCGTTTACGAGAACCGCGCCGAATGGATGGTTGCCATTGGCGCGAGCGCGCCGGGCGACTTCAAACGAGCGGCGCAGAAATGTCTCGTGATCCAGCGGCGGCACGGGCTGATCCATCTGTCGTTCAATCAACTGCGCCGAATTTTTCCACGATCGCACGAAAAATGCGATCCGGTTTGAACGGCGTCGCGCAAAACCGGATCCCGGTCGCGTCGGCCAAGGCGTTTCCCATGGCGGCAGCGACAGGATTGTAGGGGCTCTCGCTCATCGACTTGGCGCCGAACGGACCGACGGAGTCCGACGTATCGGCGAAATACACCTCGGTCCGCGGGACGTCGCCGAACTGCGGCAGGTGGTAGTTACGGAAGGTCGGATTGATCACGCGGCCGGAATCGTCGAGCACCATTTCCTCGTAGAGCGTGGCGCCAAGCGATTGCGCGACGCCGCCTTCGACTTGACCACGACACTGCATCGGATTGATGACGCGGCCGGCGTCCGCCGCATGCACACTGCGCAGGATATTGATCGCGCCGGTGCGCTTGTTGACGGCAATGCGGAAAGCCTGGACGTTGAACGCCACCGAACGCGGCGTCCCAGTGGATTTGCCGATGCCGCGCAAGCGCCGACCCTTGGCCTGTGCCGCCGCGAAAAGTTCGGAGAGGGTGATCCGCTGCCCGGCTTGGACCACGGCCCCGGACACGAGCTTCCATGACGAGAGCGTGCCGCCGGCATGCTCGGCCGCACAGGCGACAATCTGATCACGCAATGCCTCGGCCGCGCGTTGCGTTGCGAGACCGGCAACCACGGTCCCTGTGCTGCCATACGCGCCGGTGTCATGACCGCCGTGATCGGTATCGGATTGCAAGACGCCGATGCTGTCCATGGTGGCGCCCAGCACGGTCGCGGCGATCTGCCGGTGCACGGTGCTGGTGCCGTTGCCGAATTCGGCCGTACCGACCGTCAGCCCGTAGCTGCCGTCCTCGCGCAGTGCGATGCTCGCCTCGGAGAAGTGTCCGCCGGGGGGGACCGTGTCGATCATGCCGAGCGCCGTGCCCTGCCCGACCAGCCACTCGTCGGAGGCCGGCGGATCGGCGCCGCCCCCTCGTTCCAACGCGTCCTTGACGAGTGCAAGACATTGATCGAGCCCGTAGCTGCCGTAGCGGACGTCGTTGTCCTCATGGCCAGTTGCAATCATCGGATCGCCGGGACGCACAACATTGCGCGTGCGAAATTCGATCGGATCCATGCCGAGGCCCCGCGCCAGTTCATCCATCGCAGACTCGACGGCGAGATTGGTCTGCGGCAGTCCGTAGCCGCGAAAGGCGCCGCTCGGAAGCGTGTTGGTATAGACAACGAAGGCGTCGATCTTCTTGTTGTCGCAACGATACACGGAAAAGCATTCGCCGCAGGCGTGGTACAGAACGAGGCGTCCGTGATTGCCGTAAGCGCCGGTATTGGACACCACATGCATTTCCATGGCCGTCAGCCGGCCGTCACGCCGCGCTCCGGCCTTGATGCGCACGCGCATCGGGTGGCGGGTCGTCGCGCCGATAAACTGCTCCTCGCGCGTGAACTCGAGCTTCACCGGCTTACCCGTTTTGAGCACGGCGAGCGCGACGATGTCTTCGACCAGCATCTCCTGCTTGGCACCGAAGCCGCCGCCCATGCGCTCGCAGAACACGCGAACCTTGGCGGGATCGAGGTCGAAAATCCCGCACAGTGCGCGCCGCGTCAGATACGGCGTTTGCGTGCTCGACCGGACATTGAGGCGGCCGTGCTCGTCGAGCCAGCCGATCGCGCAATGCGTTTCCAGATGAGCGTGCTGAACACGCTGCGTTACATACGTCGCCTCATGCACCACGTCGGCTTCCGCGAAACCGTCGTCGACATTGCCGATATGACTGTGCACTTCGGCCACGATGTTGCGCTGCGCGTCATCGATGCGGGCCTCCGGCCCCTTGTCGTGCAGAATTGGAGCGCCGGGGCGCATCGCCGCTTCCGGATCGAACACCGCCGGCAGCATTTCGTAATCGACGATCAGCTTGCGGCACCCTGCTTCGGCGGCGGCCTCGCTGTCGGCGATTACCGCGGCGACGCGCTGGCCGACGAAGCGAACGACATTGTCGAGCACGGCCGTGTCATCCGGGTCACCGCTTTCATCTTCGTGCCGCGCGCTTGAATAAAGTTTAGCCGGCGCGTCTTCCCACGTGAGGATACTTCGCACGCCGGGAACAGCCAGCGCATCGTCCTTTCGGATCGATTTGATGCGCGCATGAGCATGCGGCGAGCGCAAGAGTTTCAGATGCAGAAGTCCGGCGGGCGCGACATCGAGCGTATATCGCGCACTGCCGCTGACGACAGCCGGGCCGGCCGGCGCCGGTACGCTGCGGCCGCACGCGGCTCCCGCTTCAGCCTCTTCGAGCTGGACCTGGCCGCGAATGGCTCCCTCGATCGCGCCATAGCCGGTGCAACGACAGATATTGCCCTTGAGCGCCCAAGTCAGATCGTGACGCTGTGACTGATTGAGACTTGCAGCCGTCAAGATCATGCCCGGTGTGCAAAAGCCGCATTGAAAACCCTGTGCCTCCAGGAAGGCCTGCTGCATGGGGTGCAACTCGCCATTTTTCGCCAGGCCTTCGATTGTCGTAACGGCGCGCTGTTCGGCCCGGTAGGCGGGAAAGATGCAGCTATGGACGGGCTCGCCATCGACCAGCACCGTGCAGGCGCCGCAATCGCCTGCGTCGCATCCCTTCTTCACGCCGAAAAATCCGAGTTCGCGCAAAAACGTACGGAGGCATTGTCCGGAGCGCGGCCGAGCGGCGTAGGCCTTTTCGTTCACCAGAAAGGTCATGCCGGTTCCTTCCCGGCAAGCTCGCTGCGAACCTCTTCGGCGAAATGCGTCGTCACGTGCCGGCGCCAGGCCGGTGCGCCGTGAATGTCGTCGTAGTAAAGCGCCGCCGGAATCTCCGCCGCCAGCCTCTCCCGCAAAGCTCGAGACGACGGCACGTCCGGAAACGACAGTCGAATGGGACGGGGCGTGGCAGCGGTGATGGTCAAATCGAACTGCCCGCTGCTCGGCGACAGCGTACCGATCACAAGCGCGGCGGAACGGCCTAGCGGGCTGAGCGATATCTGCCGAAAGGCCGTGCGCCGGCGCAGCGACGGCAGCGGCAACTCAATGAGCCGCAGCAACTCACCCGGCGCCAGCGCATTGCGTTGCGGCGCCAAGACGAAATCGAAAACCGAAACGCTCCGCTCGCCGCCTCGGGGAGTCCAGATCGTGCAGATACCGTCCAGCGTCGCGGTGAGCGATATCATCGGGCCTGCGGGCAGCGCCATGCAGAGATTGCCGCCGACAGTCGCCATGTTCCAGATCTTGAATGACGCGAGAAACGCCCGGCAACATTGGTTGATCAAAGGCGCGGCAGCGAAGGAAGACGGCAGCGCCATCCCATCCAACTCGGCGATCTTGCAGGTCGCCGCGATCCGCAAAGTTTGATCGCCGATCTCCAGAGCGGGCCAATTCAAATCGACGATGTCGATCAATCTGCTGACCGCCGGTTGGGGCTCGGAGAACAGCCACGTGCCGCCGGCAAGCCAAGCGTCGCCTGCTCGCCAAGCCGGCACGTCCGCGCGCCCGCGCGGTCTGGCGATCTCGGTGACAGTATTGAGGTCCATTGCAAAAACTTTGGCCGATTCAATACGTTATGGCCACAACGCGACGATGCAAAATCGACGCCATTCGACTGCAAGCCGTCTTCGAATAGGGCCGAACCCGCGCGCATGCGGCAAAATGAGGGTTGGCGTCCTCACGACCAGGTCGGCACCTAGCGCCTCAGCGACATCACTTTCCAGGCGCACCCGACGCCAGCCAGGACGCGAGCGTAAGTCGCTCCTGGCTTGTCATCTCGGTGATGTTGCCCGGCGGCATGGCCTGCGAGCGCACGGCAGCGATTTCGATCAGCCTCGAATGCAGGCGAATCTGCGCGTCGGTATCGAGCATGATGCCCTTCGGCGCGGTTGGAATTCCGTCCCAGACCGGTTCGGCAGCGTGGCACATGCTGCAGCGGGAAATAACGATATCGGCCACCTGCTTGAATTTAGGCGCCGGCGGCAATGCCCCCGTCGTAATCACGCGTGGCCCGGCGGCCGACAACCAGGCGATCGCCGCCATCCCCGCAGCCGCCACGCCCCACGTCCACCATGGATTGCCTTTGCCTTCATGACGAGAGTTATAGAAGTGACGGATGACCGGCCCAATGACGAGTACGATGGCCACAATCATCCAATTGTATTTGGTCGCGAACAGCAACGGATAATGATTGCTGAGCATCAAAAAGACGACGGGGAGCGTCAGATAGTTGTTGTGGACGGAGCGCTGCTTACCGATTTCGCCCCATACGGGATCGGGTTCCTTGCCGGCACGTAACGCGTCGACAGTCTTCTTCTGGTACGGAATGATGATGACGAAAACATTCGCCACCATGATCGTGCCGATCAGCGCGCCGATCTGAGTGAAGGCGCCGAGCCCGCTGAAGACGTGCGTAAAGCCGTAAGTCAGCGCGACGAGGTAGACATAACCGACCAGCGCCAGCGCGACCTCGTGCCGACCGAGCGGCGAACGGCACAAACCCTCGTAGACCAGCCATGAAATCACGAGACTCACAAAGGCGATGCTCGCCGCCTGCAAGGCGGTCAGATTGAGCACCGACTTGTCGATCAAGAAAATATCTGCGCCGAGGTAATAGACGACAACGAGCAGAGAAAATCCCGACAACCAGGTCGCATAGGCTTCCCACTTGAACCACGTCAGGCTGTCCGGCATCTGCGCCGGCGCAACCAGATATTTCATCATGTGGTAAAAACCGCCGCCATGAACCTGCCACTCGTCGCCTTTGACGCCGGCGGGCAGTCCGGGACGCGACTTCAAGCTGAGGTCAAGATGAATGAAATAAAATGAGCTGCCGATCCATGCGATGCCGGCGATGACGTGCAGCCAGCGCAGGATGGCACTCGCCCATTCCGTGAGCACAAGCTCCAAGGTGCAGGGCTCCTTCGTCTTGCTCCGGCAAATTCAGCATGCCAGACGCGACGCAGCCTTATCAAGCGCTTCCTGAAAAGACAAAGCACCGACCGAGAATTGTCGGCCGGTGCTTCGATCGCAGGTATGGATAGCTTAGAAGGCCATGGTCACGCCGGCGACCCACGAACTCTCCAAGGTGGCAGTGAAGTATCCGGTCGGCTGGTTCGGGTCGATGCCGAATTTGTTCTTCCACCAGCGATAGGCGCCCCAGATTTGCAGCATCTCAGGCTTTCCGAAAATCATCTGGCCAATATCGAGCGAGAGCTTCTGCTGGGTCAAGTATTCGGTGGTGCGTATCAGGCCGGGACCGGCGGGGCCGCAAACCTCTCCGCACCCTTTCGGACCGTGAACAACGAGCAACGACTGGAAAGTCAGCGGGACGCTCGGCGGCAGGAAGCCGAGCGGCTGGTTATAGAGAACTTCGACGGCCCAGGTGGTATCGAAGTCGACGGCACCGCTTGGATTTGAATTTGGATCGCCGGCGACCGCGAAAGTCGAGGCGAAGCCGTCGTGCTGCCACTCATGATAGGCGTTGATGCTGGCGTTCAAGAACCCCTTATAGGGCGTCGCAAAATCGAATTGGATACCACCTTGGATGGAGCGCTTGGCCGACCCGAGCGTGGTATTGTCTGTGTTGGCGTCAGCGCCGACGACAAATTCGATATTGGTCAGGGGACCGAATGAGAACGTTTTGCTGTTGGTGAGCTGATTCCAGCCCAACGTGCTGCGAAAGAAGCCATAAATTTCGGTGTAACCCACGCACGCCGACGAGCCGGTCAGGTCACACGGCGCGGCCGGAGTGCCGTTCGGCGGAGCCGAGCCATTCGTTGCTTTCAGCCAATCCACGTTGAGGAAATTTGTGCCGTAAGCCCAGACGTCGAAGTGCGAAAAGCTCACGACATTTTTCGGCGTCTGGCCAGCACCAGGATTGGTGGCGGTGAATTGATAGCTGTAGCTGAGCAAGTTCTGGTTGACGAAAAAGAACGGCGGCGCCGGTGCGGGCGCCGTCGCCGGCGGTGCCTTGACAGCCATATCGGCTGCGCGGGCATACCCACCAGCGGCCGCCGCAATCATCGCGGCGAGCGCAATCGCCGCTGCGTTTCTCCTAAAAACGTTGTCGCCCATTTCGGCCCCCTGCCTCTTCATTGCGGTCCCCTGCATCGCAGCCCCCTGCCAAACGCCAACCACCTCGAAATAAAAGTCGCTGGCGCGCACAACCAAACTTACGTAGCGCGGCATGCACGCAAAGCCCGTACTTTGAGCAAATCCTTGCCTCTTTGTTGGTACGACAGCGGTAGAGTGGCGTCGGCCGAGAGAACCAAACAACAAGGTGCAGCCGCCTCGCGCCTGCAGACTTATCAAGAAAGCGCCCGAAAAATATGGAGATTTTGATCGGGTATACAAAGCACGCCGGCCTATGTGAAATCGGCAAGGGCGCCGCAGAGGCGTGTCCAATCGCGCCTATTTTTTAACTGCCGTTCATCGGCGGTTTCCTGGAATTTTTTTTAATGTGACAAAATGGAGACAGTTTCAGGCGTCATGTGAGATCGAGCTGAACCTTCGGCACTTTGGCCGAACCGAGCAGCCACAGCATCTGCGACTCAGCGGTTACACTCGGGGCCGGAGAACGCGAGCCGGAAGACGAGGACTGGAGCCGGCGCCGTCCTGGCGTCGTCTTGAGCAGGACCCGGCGTGATTTCCCTTCTTTTGCCGCTGCTGATTTTGTCGGATGATGCCACCAGGGCGCCCGGGCCTTGATCGCGATGGAACGATCTTTGCAGTTCGGAGGCATGCAAAGAAATCTCGATGCATGACGTTTCACTAAAGAGTGCGTCGATGCGGGCCGAGCCGCTGCTGAAAGCCATCGGCATCACCAAGCTTTACGGCACTTTTCTCGCCAACGATTCCATCGACCTCGATCTGTTCCCGGCGGAAATCCATGCCTTGCTGGGCGAAAACGGCGCGGGCAAGTCGACGCTCGTCAAGGTCATGTACGGCCTTATTCAGCCGAGCTCCGGCGAGTTGCGCTGGATGGGGGAAAAGATCGTCCTCGCCGGGCCATCCGAGGCGCGCAAGCTCGGCATCGGCATGGTGTTTCAGCACTTCTCGCTATTCGAAAATCTGACGGTCGCCGAGAACGTGGCGCTTGGCCTGCCGCCGACCGAATCCTTCGTCGCCATGTCCGAAAGGCTCGGCGAGACGGCGCGACTCTATGGCTTGCCGCTTGAACCCAAGCGCGAAGTCTGGCGGCTATCGGTCGGCGAGCGTCAGCGCATCGAGATCGTGCGCGCGCTGATGCAAAATCCCAAGCTGCTGATCCTTGATGAGCCGACCGCCGTGCTCACGCCGCAGGAGGCCGATCAGCTCTTTATCGTGCTCAGGCGTCTCAAGGACGAAGGCAAAGCCGTCCTCTATATCAGCCACAAGCTCGACGAGGTGAAGCGGCTTTGCGATACCGCGACCATCCTGCGCGGCGGCAAGAAGGTGGCGACCTGCAATCCGCGTCAGGAGACGGCGGCGTCACTGGCGCGGATGATGGTCGGGGCCGACATCGGCGAGGTGAAGGCTGCGTCGACGAACGGTGCATCGATCCCGCGTCTCGTCATTCATCAACTCTCGCTCGCGCCCGACGATCCGCATGGTACGCACCTCAATAGCATTTCGCTCGAAGTGCGCGGCGGAGAGATCGTCGGCATCGCCGGCGTGGCGGGCAATGGACAAGATGAACTGTTTGCCGCCCTTTCCGGAGAACGTCTTTCTCCAAGCGAGGGCGCGGTCGTGATCGATGGTCAGGCGGCTGGCCTGCTGGGCGTGAACGAACGCCGCCGCATGGGCGCGGCCTTCGTGCCCGAGGAGCGCTTGGGTCATGGCACGGCGCCGCGCATGAAATTGTCCGAGAACGCCCTGCTCACAGGTCACGCCGCGAGCGGCATGGTCAAACACGGCTTCGTCAACAAGCCGGCGACGCTTGCGACCGTCGATCGCACGACCAAGGCGTTTGACGTGCGCAAAGCCAAGCGCGATCCGGAGGCGGTCAGTCTCTCCGGCGGCAACCTGCAGAAGTTCGTCGTCGGCCGGGAAATCCTGCGCGAACCGGGCGTTCTGGTCGTCAGCCAGCCGACCTGGGGCGTCGATGCCGGCGCGGCGGCGACCATCCGGCAGGCCTTGATCGATCTCGCCGCCCGCGGCACCGCGGTGCTGGTGGTCAGCCAGGATCTTGACGAACTTGCCGAGATCGCCGACCGCATCGCGGTGATGTTCCATGGCGGACTGTCAGCGCCGCTCAGCGCCGCCGAAGCGACGCGCGAGAAGCTCGGATTGCTGATGGGTGGCGCCAGCGCCGGCGACGCCGCAAGCGAACAAGAGGCGAGCCATGCAGTTGGCTCTTGAGCGGCGCTCCGAGCGCTCCACCGCGATCGCAATCGCCTCGCCGGTGATTGCGATCGCGCTCACGCTCATCACCATGGCGGCCCTGTTCGCGATCCTCGGCAAGAATCCGATCACGGCACTCAACGTGTATTTTCTCGAGCCGCTGACCGATCCGTATTCGCTCGAGGAAATCGCCGTCAAGGCAACGCCGCTGGTGATGATCGCGATTGGACTGTCGCTCTGCTACATCGCCAACATCTGGAACATCGGCGCCGAGGGGCAGTTCCTGGTGGGAGCGGTCACCGGAAGCTGGCTTGCGGTGCGCACCAACGGCACCGATGTCGGCCACTGGGTGCTGCCCGCGATGCTGCTGCTCGGCGCGCTCGGCGGCGCACTCTACGCGCTCATTCCGGCGATCTGCAAAGTCCGTTTCGGCGCCAGCGAAATTCTGACCAGCCTGATGCTGGTCTATGTCGCCGATCTCGGCATGGACTATCTGGTGCGCGGACCGTGGCGCGATCCGCACGGCATGAATTTTCCGACGACGGCGGATTTCGATCCTGTCGCCACCGTTCCAACCTTGATCGAAGGCAGCCGTCTGCATGCCGGCTCGATCCTGGCTCTGCTCGTCGTGATGCTGGCGGCCGTGCTGCTCGGCCGCACCATCATGGGATTTGAAATCCGCCTGGTCGGTGCGGCGCCGAAAGCGGCGCGGTTCTCGGGCTTCAATGCCGACCGGCTGACCCTCTTCACGTTCGCCGTATCGGGAGCGCTGGCCGGGCTGGCCGGCATCATCGAGGTGGCAGGACCGATCGGGCATTTGGACCCCGGCGTGTCGTCGGGCTACGGCTTCACCGCTATTATCGTCGCCTTCCTCGGGCGGCTAAATCCCATCGGCATTTTGATCGCCGGCCTGTTCCTCGCGCTCACTTTCATCGGCGGCGAGGGCGCGCAAATCGCGCTGAAGGTTCCGCTCGATCTCACCAAGGTGTTTCAGGGCATCCTGCTGTTCTACGTGCTGGCCTGCGATTCACTCATCGTCTATCGCGTCCGCCTCGTGCGAACCCTACGAAAGGCCGCACCTGCCCATGCTTAAATCGCTCACTGAAATCTTACAGCTGATTTTCTCAGTCAGTTTTGTTCTGACGGTGATCACAGCCTCGACGCCGCTGCTGCTGGCGTCGTCCGGCGAGCTCGTGGTCGAGCGATCGGGGGTGCTCAACCTCGGCATCGAGGGGATGATGATCGTCGGTGCGGCCTGCGGCTTTGCCGGCGCCTACATGTCGGGGTCGACACTCGTCGGAGCGCTGTGCGGCATCCTCGCGGGCGCGGCGTTGTCGGCGGTCTTCGGCGTCTTGACGCTCGGGCTTGCGGTCAACCAAGTGGCGGCCGGTTTGGCGCTCACCATCCTCGGCGTCGGTCTGTCCGGCCTGATCGGCGCCGGTTTTGTCGGCCAAAAGATCGTCCCAGCGCCGCATCTTTACCTGCCCCTCTTAACCGACCTGCCCGTCGTCGGCCGCATTCTGTTCGGCGAGGATTCGTTCGTTTATGTCTCGGCGGCGCTGATCATCGCCATTTGGCTGTTTCTATACCGGACACGTCCAGGCCTGGTGCTGCGGGCGGTTGGGGACAATCATGCTTCGGCGCACGCACTCGGCTATCCGGTCCTACAGATTCGCATGCTGGCGGTGCTGTTCGGCGGCGCCTGCGCTGGACTGGCCGGCGCCTATCTGCCGCTCGCTTATACGCCGTTCTTCATCCCGGGCATGACCGCGGGTCGTGGCTGGATCGCGCTGGCGCTGGTGGTGTTTGCCTCCTGGCGGCCGGCCCGGCTGGTCATCGGCGCTTACCTGTTCGGAGCCGTGAGCATCTTGGGGCTCGCCTTGCAACCGCTCCACCTCGGCATCCCCCAGCAAGTGCTGAACATGCTGCCCTATCTTGCAACCGTAATCGTCCTCGTATTGATATCGCGTACGCGCGGCACCGCCGGGTCTGCCGCGCCAGCTTCCCTCGGAATGGTGTTTGTGCCTGACCGTTGATCGACATCACGCGCGGACGCGACGGGCGCCGCGCGCGTGACACTGAGGAGATACCCATCCTTCGAACCCGGAGCGGACTCATGAAGAAATGGAACATTGTCGCTATGGCGGGCGCGCTGGCGCTGGCCGCCACAGCATTCCACGCCTACGCCGCCGACAAGCTGAAAGTCGGATTCATCTATGTCGGGCCGATCGGCGATCTCGGCTGGAGCTATCAGCACGACGTCGGCCGCAAGGCCATGGAGAAGGCGCTCGGCGACAGGGTCGAGACGACCTATCTCGAGAACGTTCCCGAGAGCGCCGATGCCGAACGTTCGATCGAACAACTCGCGCGGACCGGTCATAAGCTGATCTTCACCACCTCGTTCGGCTTCATGGATCCGACGATCAAGGTGGCGAGCCGGTTTCCGAATGTGTTCTTCGAACACGCCACTGGCTTCAAGCGCGCCAAGAACGTGAGCACCTATGCGGCCCGCTTCTATGAAGGCCGCTACATCCAGGGCCAGATCGCAGCGAAGATGTCGAAGACCGGCATCCTCGGCTACATCGTGTCGTTTCCGATCCCCGAGGTCATTTCCAATATCAACGCAACGATGCTCGGCGCCCAGTCGGTCAACCCGAACATGAAGGTGAAGATCATTTGGGTGAACAGCTGGTTCGATCCGGGCAAGGAAGCCGATGCCGCCAAGGCCCTGATCGACCAGGGTGCGGACGTGCTGACGCAGCACACCGACTCGCCGGCCGCCATGCAGATTGCGGAGCAGCGCGGCATCAAGGCCTTCGGAGAATCGTCCGACATGATCAAGTTCGGGCCGCATGCCCAGCTTACGGCCGACACCGACTACTGGGGCGGCTACTACACTCAGCGCGTCAAGGACGTGCTTGATGGCAAGTGGAAATCCGAAGACACTTGGGGCGGTCTGGATTCAGGCATGGTCGTGATGTCGCCCTACACCAACATGCCCGACGACGTGAAGAAGATGGCGATGGATACAGAGGCCTCCATCAGGTCAGGCAAGTTCCATCCCTTCAAATGCCCGATCACCGATCAGGACGGCAAGACTGTCGAATGCAAGGGCGGTGACCGTCTCGACAACGGTCAGATCCTCAGCATGAACTGGTACGTCAAAGGCATAGACGACAAAATCCCGGGGAAGTAGCTCAAGCCTCTCTGCCGCTATACCGCCATGGCCGGGCTCGTCCCGGCCCTTTTTTTCTCGGTATGCAAATCGCCGTCGCCTCCCGTCGACGCCCACGCCCGGCACCAACATCGTCCGTCCAGGACAATTGACGCCAAGTCACATCGCTGCCGCGAAGTGCTGACAGCGCCGCACGCCGATTACATTGTCTCCGGCTTCGGCGTTGCCTTGCCGTCGGCGATGGCGAATTGCGGGATATGCCCAAGACCACGGACGAGATGGGCATCGGCGCCGAGGGTCTTCTCCCAATCGTGACCTTCAGTAAGGATCACCCCGGCTCCGACAATCTCGGCGCCGGCCGAACGCGCCAGCGCGAGCGTTGCCGCGAGACTGGAGCCGGTCGCCACGACGTCGTCGACGACCGCTACGCGCCGCTGAGCGAGCAGAGGTACCGCACGGCGATCGAGCATCAGGCGCTGCTTGCCGGAGGATGTTACCGATCGCACGTCCTGGCCCAAGGCGTCGGCCAAATGAATCTTCGGCGACTTCTGGGCGATGACGTATTGGTCCAGGCCGAGGGCGCGCGACACCTCGATAACGACCGGAATTCCGAGCGTCGCAGCACCGAGGACGATGTCGGGCCGGAGCGGGCCGAGCTTGGCGGCCAACGCCTTGCCGATGCGCTCACCGAAGCGCACGCCCATGTCGATCACCATCAGCAACGAGATGGCGAGTTGCGGGTTGATCGGCACGATCGGGAGAGTGACCGGCTCACCGGCAATATCGACGGTATAGGTCTGCATGTTGGCCGCGCCTTCCGAAAGACATTCGGAAGATCATGCCGCAGCGCATAATGCTTGTTCAAGACGGCATAGCCCGCCTCGCAACCTACGCATCGGTAAAACGGCCACCTGAGACGCACGACCGCGACGAAGGGAGCTGCGGTCAGCAGAAACGGACCGCAGCTCCCCGTTTAAGCCGCTACGACGCACCACAATTTGCGAGTGCGCCGCCAGTATCCGCACATTCAGTTATGCTGACCAAACCACGGGTTGACAACGACGCCTCTGCGCGGTGCGCCGTAATAGTCGTAATACTGCTGGGTCGTCCTCGCGCGTCCTTGCGCGAACGGCGCGAGTTGCGGCGGCGGTTGCGTCTGACCAAAATACTCAGACGCAATATTCGGCATGAAGCTCAATCCAAACGCCCCTTGAGCCAACGCCGCCGATTGCAAGCCGAACAGAGCGCCGGCCGCAACGATTGCTGCGATAAGATTTGTTCGCATGGTTCACCTTCCAAGATTCTTTGTTGAGGCACTCGCTTCTTCGCGAGCACGCTCAAATGCCCCGTGCCATTCGGGACGTATGGGTGATCCGGCGATTATCCAGTCACGGTTGTTTGAAGAACCAAAACTCAGGTTTTCAACCCGACCAGAAGTGCCCAAAAATTGGCGCTGCCGTCTTCGCAGGCAGATCGCTAATTCGTGAGATTGCGCAACAGGATTCAGTGGACCGACGCGACGATGCAATTTTATTTGCTCGGATTGAACCGTTTTATATGGGCCGAGCGAATAGACTATTCACTTTAGTTCAGGTGAGATCGATTGCTCCGTATTGGGCGGTCTCATCGCGGCGACTGCAGCTTGCGAGCGGCCGCAGAATGGCGATGCATCACGTCGCGCCAATCGAACCCGGGGATTTCACCGTTCTCCACGACCCAGCGACCGCCAACCATGACACGGTCGGCGCGATGAGCGCCGCATAAGACGAGCGCGGCAAGCGGATCACCGCTGCCGGAAAACCGCAATTCATCGAGCTTGAACAGAGCGAGGTCGGCCATCTTGCCCACCGCGATCTCACCGATGTCGGATCGTCCCGTACAGGCGGCGGACCCTTTTGTGGCCCATCGCAGCGCATCCTTGTGACTGACTTTGTTGACGCCATAGCGGCTGCGCTGGAGAAGGAACGCGGCACGAACCTCTTGCATCAAGTTCGAACCATCGTTCGAAGCCGAGCCGTCGACGCCGATGCCGACCCGCACGCCTGCCTCTTCCATCGCGCAGACCGGACAGGTGCCGGAAGCAAGCGTCTGATTGCTGCACGGGCAATGGGCGATCGTCGTTCCCGCGCGCGCCAGCCGCTTCATCTCGTCGGCGTTGAAATGAATGCCGTGGGCGAGCCAGACGCGATCGTTGAGCCAGCCGCATTCTTCCAGATAGTCGAGTGGGCGGCAGTTAAGGACCTCCTGGCAATACCGATTCTCGTCCTCGGTCTCGGCAAGATGGGTGTGCATTCGCACGTTCAGCCGCTCGGCCAAATGCGCCGTCGATTGCATCAGCGACGTCGTCACCGAAAACGGCGAGCACGGAGCAAGCGCAATTTGAACCATCGCGCCCTCGCCGGCCTCGTGATAGCGCGTGACCACGCGCTCGCTGTCGGCGAGGATCGTGTCTTCGTCCTGCACCACGCTGTCCGGAGGCAGCCCGCCATCACGTTGCGAGCGGTTCATTGAACCGCGCGTCAGCAGGGCGCGTATGCCAAGACGCTTCGCTGCCGCCACTTCGATGTCGATGGAATCTTCGAGGCCGGACGGGAAAACGTAGTGATGATCCGTCGTCGTGGTGCAGCCGGACAAAAGGAGCTCGGCCATCGCCAAAGTCATGCCGAGATCGAGCGTCTGCGGCGTCAGCCGTGCCCAAATCGGGTAGAGAGCCTGCAACCAGGGAAACAATTCGCGATCGAGCGCGTCAGGTACGGCGCGCGTGAGGGTCTGGTAAAAGTGGTGGTGCGTGTTGATCAATCCCGGCAACACCACATGTTCACCGGCTTCGAGGATGGCAGCATCGGCCGCAGCGGGCGCGCGACCCGCCGCCACGAGTTCGACGATGCGACCGCCCTGGACCACGACGCCGCGGTCAGCGCCATCAGCCAGGATGGCCAGTGGATCCTTGATCCAGAGAGCCGGAGATTCGGCTTGCATCTTTGTCGGCTCCCCTTTCACTCGAATTCACTCTGGCAAGAATGCAAAATTCCGGCCAGGGGGACGGCGACATAACGCGCTCTCCGTCGCCGTATCGACGACGCAGTGGCATTGACGGGTAGACCGCGATTTAAAAAAGACATGTTTCGAATTGCAAAACCGGCTGATTGGAAGTGGCGATACACGCTCTCTGGGAACAAGCTTTTAAGCCAGACGTTGACCAGAACAATAATCAGGAGGTCACCAACAATGGCAGTTACCACAGGCGGCGCACACACCATAGACAATCGTAGCGAAACTGTTTCGCTGATCGGCAGCGACAAGGTCGACGGCACAGCGGTCTATGGCGCCGATGATAGCGAGATCGGAGCCGTTCAGCGCGTCATGATCGACAAGATCAGCGGCAAAGTCGCATACGCTGTGATTTCGTTCGGCGGTTTTCTGGGCATGGGCGAGGACTACTACCCGATGCCATGGCCGAACCTCAAATACGACACCCGGCTTGGCGGCTATCGGGTCGGCATCACCGAGGACCAGCTTAAGGGTGCGCCGAAATTCAATCACAACACCGATTGGGATTGGTCTGATCGTTCGAGAGACCGCGCGGTGTATGGATATTACGGTACGCCGCTCTGGTACTGACTGACCTTCCCGGCGCCGGAGAGGCGAAGTGGGCCGCGGTGCGCTAAGCGTGCCGCGGCTCGCTTTTTTTGTTCGTTGGTCATTGCAAACTGAACCAGCGCTCCCGGGGTTCACGCGGCACTAACATCGGTGTAGCACGGTCGTGAAGCAATGGATGCGCCACGAGCCGCGCCGGAGCAGGGCATGGCTTTTGCTTCGTGGCGGTTTCGGTGCGGCAGACCGCCCAAAAACGAGTGACAGGCCATGACCGATGAACCCATTCCCGCCGGAACCACATTGCTGGTGAAAGGAGGTCAGCCGCTGACGCCTCATACGGATTGGCATGATCCGGCTCGAGCTGACATCGCCATCGCAGGCGACAAGATCGTGGGCGTATCGGCTGGTTACCGGGTCGGCGATGAGCAAACCATGGAGGTGATCGATGCGCGCGATCATCTGGTGCTGCCGGGCTTCGTGAACGCGCACTATCACTCCCACGACGTGCTGGCGAAAGGCACGCTGGAGGAAGTCCCGCTGGAGACGTGGCGCCTCTATGCGTTGCCGCCGCAATATCCGCCGCGCTCCGCGGAAGAGGTTTATGCGCGCACGCTGCTCGGCGCCCTCGAGTGCTTGCGATCCGGGATGACGACGATCCAGGACATGCTGACGCTCTATCCCTACGAGGACCGTCACATGGACGCGGTGATGAAGGCCTACGACGAGGTCGGCATCCGGGTCGTGTTTGCTTTGCAATACGCCGATCGGAAAGGGATCGAAACCGTCCCGTTCTGGAAGGACACCTTTCCGGCGGAGCTTCATCCGCTGCTGTCGACATCGACCGAGCCGGAACGCCAACTCGATCTCATCGGGCACTTTGAGACGACGCGCCTCAAGGCGGCGCCGCGGCCGCGCGTGTCGTGGGCGCTGGGGCCATCCTCTCCGGAGCGCTGCTCGACGGCCATCCTGCAGCGGACGATGGAGCTCGCGCGCCGCTACGACATTCCGGTCTACACGCACATCTACGAATTGCGCGGCATGGCGTTGCAGGCGCGCCTGACAATCCCGGAATACAGCGGTCAATTGATCCGACGATTGGCCGATGAAGGCGTTCTCGATCCGAGACTGAATTTCGCGCACAGCGTCTGGCTGCTGCAGGAAGAAATAGACCTGTTGGCCGAGCATGGCGCCGGCGTCGTGCTCAATCCGCAGGGCAATCTGAAAATGAAATGCGGCATCGCCCCGATTCGCATGCTGCAGAACGCCGGCGTCCGCATCGGGCTCGGCTGCGACAATTGCAGTTGTTCCGACGCGCAGAACATGTTCATGGCGATGAAACTGTTTACGCTGCTGGCCGCGATCAGCGATCCGATTCCCGGCCCGCCGCAGGCGATCGCGGCGCTGCGCGCCGCCACCGAAGCGGGCGCAGACGGCGCGCGGCTCGGCGGCTCGCTCGGGCGTATTGCGCCCGGCTTCAAGGCCGACCTCACTCTCATCGATATGAAGGACCCGACATTCTCGCCGATGAACAGCGCGGCGCGCCAGCTCGTTCACATCGAAGCCGGACGCGGCGTGCGCCATGTCGTTGTCGATGGCAAGGTCGTCGTGCGCGACCGGCAGCTCACGACCGTCGACGAGGCGACGATCTACGACGCAGTCAAAACCGTGATGCCGCAGTTCCGGCGCGATTTTACGGCGATCTCTCAGCGCGTCGCCAAACTGCAGCCTTGGCTCGATCGCGCCCATCGGCAGATCATGGCTGCCGAGCTCGATATCGAGCGTCTGCCGTTCGGAAGCAACTGAGATCGCGCGCCCGCGTTAGGCTTGCTCTTGTCCCGTCGGATAGAGCTTGCGCACCTCGTCGCGCCGCCGCAACCACCAGGCGTAGGATGGCGGCAAAAGCGCCAGCGGGTCGGCGCTGTGCAGCGCTTGTGCTGCGTGAACCGGCCAGTTCGGGTCCCACATCATCTCGCGCGCGAGCGCAATCAGATCGCAGCGGCCCTCCACCAAATAGTTTTCGGCTTGGTGCGGATCGGTAATCAGACCGACCGCCATGGTGGGGACTTTCACTTCGCGACGGATGCGGTCCGCGAACGGCACGTGATAGCCCGGCACACGCGGCACAACCGACAGCGTCAACGGACCTTCGATGCCGCCGGATGAACAATCGATGACATCGACGCCGCGCTCTTTGAGCTCGCTAGCGAGCACGAGCGTGTCTTCCAGTTCCCACGCCCCTCCCTTGCCATCAACGCAGGAGACACGAAAGAACAGCGGCCGGTCTTTGGGCCAGCTCTCGCGTACCGCTTCAATCAACTCCAATGCAAACCGCATGCGGCCGTTCAAATCGCCGCCATAGGAATCGGTCCGCTTGTTGGTGATCGGCGACAGGAATTGCTGGATGATGTAACCGTGCGCACCGTGGATTTCACAAATATCGAAACCGGCATCGAGCGAGCGGCGGCTCGCTTCGACGTGACTTGCAATGACGTGCTTGATGTCGTCGCGATCCATCTCGCGCGGCACCATGGCGCCCGGTTTGAATGGAATCGGACTGGGCGCAATGCCGCGCCACGGCGGCTCGCCCTTCTTGGCGTCATCCTCGGTCAGCGGCGAAAACCCGTCCCACGGCGCGCGCGTCGAAACCTTGCGGCCCGCGTGCCCGAGCTGAATGGCGCTCAGCGCGCCTTGGCTGCGCAGGAAATCCGTAATGCGGCGCCACGCCTTTGCCTGTGCGTCCGTGTAGATGCCGGGACAGTGGTAGGTCTTGCGCGCGCTTTCCTCGACGGTTGTTTCTTCGACGAACACGATGCCGGCACCGCCCATCGCGAATTTGCCGAGGTGGACCAGATGCCAATCGGTCGGGGCACCGTCGACTGCGGCGTATTGTGACATCGGCGATACGACGATCCGATTCCGGGCTGTCAGTCCGCGCAAGGTGATCGGCGTCAGCAGCAACGGCTCGGCCTGACGATCTACGGCGGCGACAGCGGCATCCACGGCGACGTTCATCGATTTCAGTTCTCCAGTCCGGCTGATTTTTCATAATCGCATCACCGGCTCTGAGCAAATGGCGGACGCCTACTTATCGATACCGAGCGCACTCTTCACCGCATCCATGACGGTCACGTCGAGATTCAGGCGGCAGTAATCCTCGACCTTGTCCGCATTCTTCTCCATCGCCCCCATATCGATCACGGTATTATTGCGCCTGCCGTTGTAGTAGCCGCTCAACCAGATCGCGACGGACTTCGTGCTGGCGACTTTGTCGAGCAGGAATTGCCTGCACGTGATCTTTGAAACGTCGACCGTCACCTGCGCGTGTGCCGGTGGAAATGCAAGAAGCGCGAATAACAGACCGATCGCAATGAGCAAGGTCTTCATTTCGTATTCTCCTAACCCTTCTGTCTGAATTCGCGATACCAGCGTTCCGCTCCGGGATGAAGCGGCACGTCCATCGGCGTGTGGTCGGTCTCGTGAACCGTCTGCAGAGCGGTGCCGTCACTGCCCTTCTCCCAGGGAATTTCCGCCTCGCGTGCAGCGAGCGCAGCGCAGATGTCGTAGGCAACGTCATCCGGAAGCGATGCGTTCGCATAAAGCGGCCAGCCGCTGAAGTCGATGGTGTGGACGTCTCGCGCCAGACCCGGAAAGCGCGCCTTCGGCAGACCGACGCGACGCCAGCCGAGCTTACCCAGTGCATCGAACTCGGCCGCCTCCAACTCGATCGGCGCAAGGCCGGCCGCCAGGGCCTCATTGAGCCACACCTTGATGCCCTCGTCGAAAACGGCGTCGATCTCGCCGCGCGCAAGCGGCTCGAGGCGGCGAGCGTCAGATGGTCCGCCGCAGAGGACGAGACGTCCGCCCCACGACTCCAGATCCTTGAGCGTAAAGCCGTGCAGCGCGAAAGCCTGATCGATGAGCACCAATGTGGAATGTGTCGGATCCTCGCGCACCGAGACGCGCAGCGGATATTGCTTGGCTTTGATATCGGCGAGAGAGCGGATTCCCGTTCGCGGGTGAACCATGAAGACGAAGCGATCCCAGCTCGGATACGAGGCGACGATGCGCACCGGGAGCGGCGCGCTGAACAACCCGACGCCGCGATAGGCCTGAGTGAGCAGTGCCGATGGGTTGACGAAGGCCAGGTCGACGCCGCCGCCCTTGGCGACCTCTTCGGCGAGAATGGCCGAACCCGTTGCCATTTGCAGCCATGGCCGAAAGCGTTCACCGGAGCCGCTGCCGATGGTGATGATCATGTCCCGGTTGCCGCCATACGGTGTCGCCGGATTGCCAGCAATATGCAGGCCGATCTCCCAGAGAGTTTTGGCACGAACGAAGTTTGCGCCTTTCGGCAACGGTTCCATATGGACGTTCTCCCAAGCTTGATGTGTGCGGCCCATAGTATGCCATGACCGGCGGGCCTCAAGGCTCTCGCTGAAGCTTGGTGACTTAGGCGAAGACGCTCCAGAACATGGCCGCAACCGTGACGGCCATGGGCGCGGTGCCACCCCAGCCGAACGCCATCAACAGCGGGAGCGCCTTATAGCGGCCCATGGATGCGGTGCGCGCCACCACCCTCATCATCACTGCCATGATCGGCACGGCCACGATCCCGTTAAGAACCGCACTCCAGACCAGCATGCGGATCGGATCGACCGACGTGAAGCCAAACGCAAAGCCCAGCGCCGTCGCGATGGCGATGATCGCGTAGAAGCCCGGAGCCTTGGCGGCCTTCGCCTCCAATGTCGCGTTCCAACCGAACGTTTCGGCCACGCCGTAGGCGGCAGAACCGGCCAAGACCGGGATCGCCAGCAGGCCGGTGCCGATAATGCCGAGAGCAAAGAGCAGAAAAGTGAATTCACCGGCAAGCGGCCGCAATGCGTTGGCGGCGTCGGCGGCTGTCCGAATTTCAGTCACCCCGGCCGCATGCAACACGGCCGCTGTCGTCACGATGATGAAGAAAGCAACGAGATTGGAAAAAATCATTCCGATGGTGGTATCCAAAGCGATGCGGTGGATTTCCGGGCTTTGACCGGCCCGCACAAGCTCCCTGAGCGGAAGCTTTTTGCGGCCGCGATGCATCTCCTCGACTTCCTGGGAGGCCTGCCAGAAGAACAGGTACGGACTGATCGTTGTGCCAAGGACGGCAACAACAGTCAGAAGGTACGAGCCGTCGAGGCGTATGTGCGGTGCGATCATCGTCAGCAACGCCTCGCGCCACGGAACCTTCACGGTCAGCGCGGTCGCCACATAGAGCAGCAGCACCAGCGTCATCCATTTCAGGATCGGGGCATATCGCCGGTACGGCAGAAAAATCTGCAGCACGAGAGAAACAACCGCAAAAATGAGCGCGTAAACGTGGCCCCAGCCGCCGATCACCAGAGCCAAGGCTTGACGCATTGCGGCGAGATCGGCAGCGATGTTGAAGATGTTGGCCACAAGCAACAGCGCCACGATGCCAAAGACCAGCGGTCTCGGCGCCGACTCGCGAACGTTGGCGATAATGCCCTTTCCCGTCACCCTGCCGATCTGGGCACTGACCAGTTGGATTGCGATCATGAAAGGCGTCGTGAGAAACACCGTCCACAGCAGTTCATAGCCGAACTGCGCACCGGCCTGCGAGTAGGTCGCGATTCCAGACGGATCGTCGTCCGCAGCGCCCGTAACCAGCCCCGGACCCAGCAGCCGGAGAATGACGTTCGGCGGCCGTTTGGCCGAAGGCCTATTCCCCGGCGCCTTAGGCGCCAACGAGTTAGGCCCAAAAGTCTTGTCCGCTCCAGTCTTGGTCACCCGAGACTTGTTCGCCTGAGTCTCTTTTGTTGTTTTGCGCACCGTTGTGATGTCTTTCAGCCCGTGATTGTCTCAGGCGAGGACGCGATGGGTCGTAGCACGGAACGCACGATCGTTCGCTGACCTCAAAAGCAATTCTGCCTGACTGGCCCGATTTGGCGTTAACGCGACTTTCGTGCCGCCTTGCCAATTCCGGGCGCCGCGGCAATTATTCGCCGGCACAACGAGACATGAAAGCGTTGGAATATGCCGGGCAAACGCATTCAGTTCGACGATGAAAGCTGGGCCGCGCTCGATCTGCTGGCGCGTGACCACATGATGACGTTTCAGGAGCTTGCCGACGAGGCTTTCGCGGATTTGTTGAAGAAGCATAACCGTCCCGTCGATCTTCGCTCCGCGCTGCGGAAAAGCGCCAACATAACCGCCGAGGTGATCCCACTGCGCCGCAAACCAAAGCCGCGAAAGAAGTAGGCTTGGGGTTCGACGCTAAAGCGCATCCCTACGAGCGCGACGCGAAGCTCCTGGTAGCGTCGCTTCGAAGCCGGCACGCGGGAAGCGCTAACATGCCGACGCAAGCCGATTCGGAGGATCACAATGGCGCGGCCGGCACCAAGGATAAGGCGCAAGCTCTATCACGCGACCATGCGAGTCACCCGCATCGAGGAGTGGTTCGTCGAAGCCGAAACCGCAGAGGAAGCTCGCGCGCTGCTTCGCGCCGGCGACGCCAGCCGCACGCAGATCGGCGAATGCATACACTTTGAGATCGACAAGCTGATCGATTGAGCCCCCGGAAGTTCGATGCTCGCTGTTGATGCGCTTCAAGCGACCCCAACCGCGATCGACATTGAACGCCAAAAACCCCGGCCTTGCCGCCGGGGCTTTCGGTCCGCTCAGAGTGGCGGTTCGCACTACTGTGATTGGGGCTGTCCCGGGTTCGGAGTTGAACCGCGGGTTATGGATTTGTTCATGTTGCCACGGTCCATCGGCTTCCCGGCTTTGTTGCCCGGGATACCGGGATTGCCGGAATTGATGGTGCTCTGATTGTACAGCTTACGATGATGCTTGTAGGTCTTTGCTTGCGCCAAACCGGGCGTTGCCAGAATGGCACCGGCGATCGCAATCGCGCCCAGGACGCGCAAACTGTTCCTCGTCGCGGCATTTCAATCTCCTTCTCGGTCTAATTGGTCTCCCCGATTCCGTCGCTCGCGATAAAAACGCTCGACGGCGGCGGTCGTTCCGAGAATTGACTCGGTCATCAAATCGAAATTTGTTTGGAACCTTGGCGAGCGGCGCGAAAGAAACCGTGACGATCGAAACTTCGCCGGGATCAAGACGGCGATCGGAACGGGCAAAGACCAATCGCCGAAAAAGAAGCGCCGAAAAAGGCGATCTGGCGAACGGATCACCGCATAGCTAGATGTATGGCGCCAAGATAAAGTTCCACGTTCCGAACGGGCTTGGTGCTTTAATCTCGTCTTCAATAACGAAAGACATTTCCATGTCCCCGTTGTCTCTCCTGCTCAACATATTGTGGATCGTCTTCGGCGGCCTATGGATGGCCGTCGGCTGGATTGTCGCCGCTGTCGTGATGGCTATTACCATCATCGGACTTCCTTGGGCCTGGGCGGCATTCAACATCGCGTCCTACACATTATTCCCGTTCGGCCGAAAGGCGGTCTCGCGCGCCGAATATCTTGGCAGCGGAGACATCGGCACGGGACTTCTGGGCTTTATCGGCAATATCATTTGGCTGGTGCTCGCGGGCTGGTGGCTGGCGCTCGGGCATCTTCTCACTGCCATTGTGCTGGCCATCACCATTATCGGCATTCCGTTCGCATGGGCCCATCTGAAGCTCGCCGGAATCGCGCTCTGGCCCATTGGCAAGATCATCGTTCCGGCCGACGATGCACCGCTACGATATCCGCATAGTCCCGCGCGACACTGATCGGACGACGGCGAGCTAATTGCGCGTGACTGCGGCGATCGCGGCCGCTGCAAGCAGCAGCCAAGCAAGGATGAGAATCATTCCGCCGCTCGGCGCGGCAAACGGAAACAGCCGATGCCCGGCGAAAGCACGCAGTGCAATGTCGCCCGAGAATAATGCGCAACCGGCGACCCAAGCTGCGAGAACGACGAGCATCAGCGGCCGCCAGACCAAGCCCTGTTGCATGAGAGCTGCGCCGCCGAGCAAGGCCGCCGCGTGGAACAACAGCATATAGGCAGCGCTGTCGAGACCGGCGCCCGGCGCCGCGTGCGCTCCGGCTGCTGCCAGTGCGATGCCGCTCGCTCCCATCAAGCCTGCCAATACGATCAAGATCGTCAGAGTCATCAAACATCGTCCGTTGCAACCGCTGGTGCAGTCCTAGAGCAGCCCTTGCGGCGGGGCAACGACGGTGCAAGAACCGGCGACTTAATTTGGAGGAAAGTCACCCATGCGCACTGTCACCCTTGAGGAGCATTTCTCGGTCCCGGCACTGGCTGGCCGCATCGATAAAGGCGCCATCGCCCGCCGCGGCTTCCGGCCGAGAAATTTGCGCAAGGGTGGCCCGAATCCTCTTGAGCTCTTGCCCGAGATCGGCGAGCGCCGCCTGAAGTCGATGGACGAGACCGGCGTCACCATGCAGGTGCTGTCGGGCAGCGGACCCGGCCCCGATCTCGTGCCGGGCCCCGACGGCGTCGCCATCGCGCGCGAACTGAACGATCATCTCGCGCAAGCTGTCGCGCGCCATCCCGACCGTTTCGCGGGTTTTGCTTCGCTGCCGATGCAGAGCCCGGACGCGTGTCCGGCCGAGCTTGTGCGCGCCGTCAAGGAGCTTGGCTTTCTCGGCGCGCTCATCAACGGCACGACCGAAGGGCGCTTTCTCGATCACCCGAGTTATGACGGCCTGCTCGCGGCCGCCGTCGAGCTCGACGTGCCAATCTACATTCATCCGCACATCCCGCCGGAGTCCGTTCGCAACGCGTATTTCTCGGACTTGCCGGAGGGCGCTGGCCGCGTTCTGGAAACCGCGGGCTGGGGCTGGCATTCGGAGACGGCCATTCACGTGCTTCGCCTGGTGGTATCCGGCACGCTCGACCGCCATCCGCGGCTGAAGCTGATCATCGGCCACATGGGCGAAATGTTGCCGATGATGATGGCTCGCGCCGACGACGTATTCGCCGCCGACATCGATCACCTCAAGCGGCCGGTCAGCCGCACCATTCTCGATCAGGTCTGGATCACGACCAGCGGCATTTTCGACGAACCGCCATTTCTTGCCGCGCTGCTGACATTCGGCATCGATCGCATCATGTTCTCGATTGACTATCCCTATTCGGCAAACTCCCTCGGCCGCCGCTTTCTCGACCGTATTGCCCTGTCGCCGGCTGATATGGCCAAGCTCAGCCACGGCAATGCTGACGCGCTGTTGAAGCTGAAGGTCTGAACGCCCAAAGCAGACCCGGATGCCGGCCGGCGGGCCAGACATCCCCTGCACGGCTTACGCGGTCTCGCGAAACTCGAATGCCGTGCCGTATGCCCGGTCCAGATAGCAGTTCTGGTGGTCGGCTTCGTTTGTATCGGCGAGTTCGAGATTGAAGAAACTGATCTCGTCGTCTTCGAAGAACGGGCCGGCGTGCCAGCTGCCGCGGTGCAGCTTGATCGCAACGTTGCCGGGAATCTTGAAGGCCTTAATGTCTTCGAGCGCCGGCTGCGCGTTGGGATCATCGAGCTTGTGCGGCGGCGCAACTGCGATGAACCAGGGCTTGCCGCCGACCGAAGCGAGACACTGTGTGACTTGGCGGTGGCGTGTGATCTGCCGAAAGCGCAGTCCCTTGCGCGGCAGCCGCATGATGTAGAAGCGCGGCGTTCCCCGCGAGAGTTCAAGCTGCGCATCGTTCGGGCCGAACAAAACGCCGTCTTCCATCGGTGCGATGACTTGACCGAACGGCGCGAAACTCTCGGGCGTGAGCAGGTTCACCTTGATCGGGCGAACGGTGACATCGGTTTTGACGGCGTCCATCTTGCTCTCCTCTCCCTTTCATTCCGCCGCGGTGCGCGCCTGCGGCAAATCCAGGTCGCTTTGGTTATAGGCCAAGAGATCGGGCACAAGTGCGGCTTCCTGCTCCAGCATGATCGAGCGGGTGAGGCCGCGCAGCAGCCGCGGCACGGAATATTTGTGGCCGCTGACCGAAGTCGAATGAGGCCCCATCGACACGATGGCGGAAAAGTTGAAGGCGAAGATCCGCTGCAGCGTTTCTTCATCGCCGCCGGGTCGCGAACGGAAATCGTAATAGGGGCCGAGATAGGGGTTCAGGCCGAGCGTCGGGTGGGCTTCCTCCGGTGCCGGCGTGAACACGTCGCGCCAGAGCAGAATCTCGTCGCGAAACAGCGCAATCTCCGGACGCAGGCCAAAGTCGAGCGAGGATCCGGTGGCGCAGATGAGATAGTCAAACGTCATCCGCCCCTTCGGCGTCTCGACGTCGATATCGCCGCCTTCCTTCTGCGTGACGTTCAACCACGGGCAGCCAGGATGCATGGCAAAGCGGTCGTAAGCATGCGCTTCGACGAAACCCCACCGCGCCGGCGGCTGATCGATCTTCTTGAAATGAAGATTGACCAGCCAGCGGGTGCGATCGCTGAGATCGGGAAAATGCTTGAGAAATCCTACGAACTCGATGAAGCGATGCGGATTGACCAGCGGCAGCTTGGCGCGGCGGAAGCAAAGATCGACGCTGTCGGCGCCTTCGGCGAGAGCGCGCGCGGCATTGTCGAACGCCGACGCGCCGTGGCCGAGCACGCCGATCCGCTTGCCGCGCATGGGCACGAAATCGATCGGACCATTGGAGTGAAACACGCGCTGCAGCGCGACCGCAGACGAAATCTCGACGGGGATATGCCACTCGCCGCAGCCATCATAACCGGTCGCCAGCACGATGCGGCGGGCGTGGAAGCGTTCCGGCTTTCCTTTCACCTCGGCCTCGACGTCGATCATGCCATCCTGCGCGCGCCCGATGGACAGCACGGCGGTGTCGTTCTGCACCGGCACGTCAAGCACGTCGCGGTACCAGCGCAGGTAGTCCATCCAATGCGTGCGCGGCACGCGATCGATCGCATCCCACGCTTGCCGGCCGAAACGTGCCGCGTAATAGCTTTGGATCGACAGTGACGGATAGCCGAGCTCGGTGCCGACGAGGACCTTGGGCGTGCGTAGCGTGCCCATGCGGGCGAAAGTTTCCCACGGCCCCTCGTAACCTCTCGGACTGCGGTCGAGACACAGGACGTTGGTGATGCCCTCGCGCATCAGTCCGTTGGCGATGGTCAGACCCGATTGCCCGCCGCCGACGATGAGAATGTCATAGACTCTCTTGCCACTCGGGTGACTACGCGGCTTGACCCACGGCACGGCGGGATAAGCCAGCATGTCGAGTTCCTGGCGCACGAGCGCGGACAGAGCCGAGAGGCCGCCGGTGTGCTCAGGCATCACGAACACTCCGATTCAAACGTCGCGCATATGTCATAAGTCTACGCGCGCCAAACCACGTCGTGCCAATGGAAGCGACAGACGTTGGTCTTCACGGCCGCAAGTTTTATGCCAATGGCCGCGACGCAAAGAGGTGGCGTTGAGGAAGGCAACGACCGAAGCGCCAGCGTGGGGTCGCAATGCAATGTCACCGCAGCCCTCGCTTTTTTCAGTGAACATTTGGCCCGAAGCGACCACGCCATGCCGGATCGTGCATGGCTGTGCCTCTCGTTCACGCCTTGACATGATGAGCGCGCCGTCGCGCCGCGAAAAGACCTCTATTTTCCGCATTGCGGAACAATCTCAAGCCTTTGTGTTTGAATAACAATTATCCGTGATCGCGGGCCGTATTGCGCGCTGCACCAGAGCGCCTATTTCAACTCCTCCAACGAGGTGATTGAAAATGATACCGGGCAAAATGAAGCTTCTCTGGATAACCGCTTGTGCCGCAGCCGTGATCGCTGCACCGGCACTCGCTTACATCGTCCACAACGGAGCAGCAGCAGCTCCCCAAGTTTATGGCTCCCACTATGTCGTCGGGCCGGACGGCAAACTCATCGGTTCAGCCCCCAACTCGGGCATTCGGTCCCAGTGGCAGCAGGAAGGTCTTCCTGATTGATACCTTTTCTTGATGTGATCCCTGAGCGTTCGCTCGCGCACCGCCACATAGCTTCGAGGGTGCTTTACCTTGAAGCTATCGTGACGGGACGCGGCGCAGATGGCATCGCCTGGAAAAGGATCGTAGCTGACATAGCCGCGAGGTGATGCCAATCATCATGAGGCCTGCGAAACGGTGCGGGAGTAGCTGAGTGATCGGTCGCACCGACGAAACTCGCTCAGGCGAATCGACTACATGGTTAGCTTGGAATTAAAGGGAACCGACCGTAGTCAGCATGATGTGGAATTTCGGAACCGATTAGTAGCGAACTGACATGGCAAATTATTCATAAATTCGCGCGGCTATCGCTCCCAGCGTTCATAGTAATGTTGCTGTGGTGTGTGCCGGCACACTGCTCAAATCATTATTTTGACAGCAGGCGTCTGTTTCAAATCCGAAATTCAGACTTACAGGAATATTAGTTCTACACATGTAAGTCGTATAATCGCTGGCGAGTGGCCGCGAGGCGCTTGACGATGTCGTCACGGATCGCGATCCGGTCAGACAGGGCGGTTTCGTCTCATGGAGAGCCAAGCGGAACGGGATTTGCGACGTGACAACCCGGTGCCGGGGAGTCACCGCAATCCGACAGCCCCGGCAAGCCTGGGCGGTTGTTTACCGCCAAAATGCGGCACGATCATCTCAAGGCGGCTCTCCAAAATTGGGATACCGACAGCGAAGCGGACGAGACTAACGCCGAAACCGTTCCGATTGAGCAGATCCCCAGCAAGCAACCGGTAGAGTTCCCGTCAACCGAGCAATCGCCGCAACCGGCGCGGCAATTGGGCGGATTCCTCGCAGGCAAGCGGTCAACAATCGTAAAATCGGCTGTAGCTTTGCTATGTGCTCTGGTGCTCGGCTGGCTGCCGGTCCAGCGGCTGTTGACGTCAAGCAGCGCGGAGGCGGTCATCAATGGGCGCGTCATCACTGTCCGCACGCCAATCTCGGGCGATGTCCATGCGCTGTCCCCTCGGCTGGAAGTCGGGGCGACTGTCAAGGCTGGCGACGAGTTGATGACCATCGAGAATCTCCGGTCCGATCGCAGCAATGTCGACAATTTGAAGCGGAGCGTCGATCAGCTGACGACAGACGTTGACGTCTTAAAGGCAAAAGAAGCGGTGCTGAATGAGCATCACATCGCGCTTATCGCTCAAAGTGAGCGATATCGCAGCGGCCGCATCGCAGTTCTTGAGAAACAGCTCGGCGAGATCGACACGCAGATGGCATCTGCTGAAGCCCAGCACAAAGAATTCGAGCAAGCCGCGGAGCGCGGCCGTACGCTCGTGGCGCAAGGGATCATGACTCAAGCCTATGTCGACAAAACGAAGCGCGACGAAAGCGTGGCGGCGGACACAATTCGCCAGCTCCAAGAGCGCCGCAAAGTCGCGGAGATCGGCCTGGAGTTGGCCCGTCAGGGTACATTTATCACGGACGGTTATAACGACACGTCACAATCGGCCCAGGGCATTCTTGAGGTCGAGCTCCAGCTCGCTGACGTGCGGGTGCGTCTCGCCGGCACGACCAAGCAGTTGGAGGCATCGAAGCAGGATTTGCTCAAGGAGCAAAAGCGCGATCAGGATCTGTCGACCGCACTGATCCGCGCCAGCATATCGGGGCGTGTGTGGGAAATCATGACCGCTCCCGGAGAACACGTCAACGCCGGCCAGACACTGATGCGACTGCTTGATTGCAGCAAGCCGATTGTCACCGCAAGCGTCAGCGAAGGCGTTTTCCAGAAACTGTCGATCGGACAAGCCGCGACGTTCAAGCCGGCGGACGGTGGCCAAGCCGTTAAAGGCTGGATCGTCGACCTCAGCGGCTTGGCCGCTGTGGCGTCGAACGATGCAATTCAATCCCGCCTCCTGTCAGGACAGCCGTATCACGTCGCATTGAAATTCCCCGACCTGGCAAATCGAGCGGAATGCCAGATCAGCCGGGCGGGAGTTGTGACGTTCGATACATCGAGTTCGGGCCAATGCCGCGGAAGTGCGGCTTGGCGATGCGCAATGAGTGCTGCGACGGGGTGGAGTTATTGGGACGCGCTTCTCCCAAGCGCCGTGATCATCGCGCTGGCGGTCGCCATCCTCCCATGGTTCAGCCGTAATAATCCGTGGCTGCGCGCAGGCGCGCTTGGCATCTGCATCTTTTTGAGCTGGCGCTACATCATTTGGCGCCTTTTTTATACGGTCCCGCCGCTCGACGAGCCGCTCAACTTTTTCATTGGAGCGTTGTTCGTTGGCGTCGAGGTGCTGTCGATGGTGGGCACTACGCTTACCGAACTGTTCCTGACGCGAGTTCGGGAGCGTACCTCGGAAGCCGACCGCAACATTCCTTGGCTCTCCAGCCTCACACGACCACCAAGGGTCGACGTCCTCATTTGCACCTACAACGAGGAGGAAGAGATCCTCGAGACGACCATACTTGGTGCGCTTGCAATCAAATATGCCAATTTTCGCGTCTGGGTCTGCGACGACGGAAAGCGCCAGTGGCTGAAGCAACTCTGCGAGCGCTACGGGGTCCATTACTTGACCCGCGCCGATAACGGACATGCGAAGGCCGGCAATATCAATGCCGCGCTCAATGTTCTCGCCAAGCTCGACGACAGGCCGGATTTCGTCGCGATTCTCGACGCCGATTTTGTGCCGATGAGTGACTTCCTGACGCGGACGCTTGCACTGACGCGCGAACCGGACGTCGGCATCGTGCAGACTCCGCAACATTTCTTCAATCCGGATCCTGTTCAAAGCAATCTAGCCATTTCACGGGTTTGGCCGGACGAGCAGCGATTTTTTTTCGATACCGTAATGGCTTCTAAGGATGCCTGGGGCGTCGCATTCTGCTGCGGCACTTCGTCG
This sequence comes from uncultured Alphaproteobacteria bacterium, assembly GCA_963759705.1. GTDB lineage: Bacteria > Pseudomonadota > Alphaproteobacteria > Rhizobiales > Xanthobacteraceae > BOG-931. Next base: position 200,767 of record CAVXAK010000011.1, on the reverse strand, counting down.
GTCATCCGATTCTCGGCGCTGGAACGCATTGGTGGGTTTCCAACGGATTCGGTGACCGAGGATTATCTTTTGACCCTGCGCCTGCGCGAGATCGGCTTACGCACCATATATCTGAATGAAGTGCTTTCGCTCGGTCTCGCGCCGGAGGGATTGAAAGAGTACTACGGCCAACGCAGCCGCTGGTGCCTCGGCGCCGTTCAGATCTGCTGCGGACGGAGCGGCCCCTTGAATTTTCGCAACAATCTGCCGCTCATCGACCGCATTAGCCTCATCGATACATTTCTATTCTGGTCGGCCAGTCATACGATGCGGCTGCTCGCCTTCCTGGTGCCTGCGCTTTTTCTGTTGTTCGGTGTGCAAGCGGTCAGCGCCAACGTTAAAGATGCCATCTCATATGTCGCTCCATTTATCGTCGCACAAATTGGCATTCTGTTGTGGCTGACGGAAGGCCGCATCATGCCAATTATGTCTGATCTTTACGGCACACTCTGCGCCACGGACGTCGTCAAGGCGGTGGCGTCTGGCTTGCTGCGGCCGAGAGGGCAAAAATTCAAGGTGACGGCGAAGGGCGGCGACCGCAGTCAGCGCGTCGTGCAATGGCCGGTGCTGCGAATTTTCTTGTTCTATCTGACGTTGAACGTTCTCGGCATCGCCAACGCTTTTATTTTTCAGCGCTCGGCGGCCATAACAGACACGAGCATGCTCGCGCTGTTTTGGTCGTGGTACAACATCGTTGTTCTGATTTTGGCGTGTTATGTCTGTATTGAACAGCCGCAGCGCCGCTACCGGCACAGATTCCCGATAAATGATTCCATGGTGATTCAAGCTGGGAATGCGGTGCAGCGGTTCGCGATACGGGACATTTCGGTGAGCGGCGCCCGTCTGATTGGAAAGATGACGGTGCCGATCGATGGTGCTGTCATAGCAACGATCGGTGATTTCGTTATGCGCGCGAGGGTCGTGCGGGTGACCGATGACGGATTCGCGCTCGCCTTCGATCCGACCTTGAAAAATCGGGCCAATATCGTCCGCTTTATCTTCTCCAAGCGTTACCTGATGGCGGGCCGTCGCGTCAGGCCCACCCAGGTTGCATGGGCGATCGGACAAAGGCTGTTTCGATAAACGGATGAGACCGTCGGCCGATAAGCATCGTCGGTCCGGTAGGGACGGCTGCGGCGGCGGCGTCAGCTTCTGACAAACCCGAAGCCGGCAGCGCGCCCACAAGCGCAGCCGGCGCGACCGCGCGGTGACGGAAGTCGTCAAATACAGCCGAGCCTGATCGGCAGGATGTCAGCTTCGGGAATTTAGTCTAGGACCAGCTTGCGGCTTGGCGCTCCCTACGGGAATCGAACCCGTGTTTCAGCCTTGAGAGGGCCGCGTCCTAGACCGCTAGACGAAGGGAGCATCGCTGCGACGCTGGCATCGAAATAGACGCGAAGACGAGGCCATGCAAGCGGGTTCGCGTCATCGATCGCGACAGACTTACGGCTCGGTCGCAAAGCGCAGCCGCCCGGTCTGCTTGAGCGTCTTGAGATCAAACGTGCGGATTTCGGTCGCGCCGGCGACATCGAGCGTCACCACAATGCGTCCCTCCGAGGCGGCGGTGGAAACGATCCGCGCTCCCCTGGGCAGCATCACGATGCTGTCGCCGGCCGGGCCGGAGTTGCCCGCGGCGATCATGCGATAGCCGATGACGCCGATCACCGTGGCGATGGCAATCGCGGTGGTGAGGGCCGATATGATCATCATCCAGCGGATGCGCGCGACCATGCGGTCCGCCATCGGGTCGACGGCGCCGGCGCCTGCAGGATTGCCGTCCGCCGAAGACTTGTCGTGCAGGCGCAAGGGTGTCGGCCGCACACGTTGGGAGGCGCCGGCCTCGCCTTGCGTTTCGCCGGGCAGATTGCCAGACACGTTGCTCATGATCGTCACCATGACGCAGAAATCGATCGTTGTCGCCGACGAAGAGGCCGGCGGGCGGCTTGATCGTGTGCTCGCCGCCCACGTCGCCGAATTATCGCGCTCCCGGCTCAAGGCGCTGATCGAGGCCGGCGCCGTCACGGTCGGCGGGCGCACGATTCGCGATCCGAGCCATCGCGTCGCGTCCGACACCGAGATTCAGGTCGACGTGCCGCCGCCCGAACCGGCGAAGCCCGCGCCCGAACCCATTCCGCTCAGGGTCATCTACGAGGACGACGACATTATCGTCATCGACAAGCCGCGAAACCTCGTCGTACATCCCGCCGCCGGCCACTGGAGCGGCACGCTGGTCAACGCGCTGATCGCCCATTGCGGCGATAGCCTTTCCGGCATTGGCGGCGAGCGGCGGCCCGGCATCGTGCACCGGCTCGACAAGGACACCACCGGCCTCATGGTGGTGGCGAAAAACGACCGCGCCCACAAGGCGCTGGCCGCGCAATTTGCCGACCACGGCAGGAGCGGCGAGCCGTTCGAGCGCGGCTATCTCGCGTTCGCCTGGGGAGCGCCCGACCGCCCGCATGGCACGATCGATCGGCCGATCGACCGCCATCCGAAGGCTCGCGAGCGCATGGCCGTGCGGGAAGGCGGCCGGGAGGCGGTGACCCATTGGCGGCTGCTGGAGCGCTTTGGCGCTGAGCAGGATCCCCAGCGCCCCGGCAAGTCCAAGCGGCCGGCCGAACCGGTCGCAAGCCTGCTCGACTGCCGGCTCGAAACCGGGCGCACGCACCAGATTCGGGTCCATTTGGCGTCGATTGGGCATCCCTTGATGGGAGACGAGGTCTACGGCACCGGCTTTCGCACCAAATCGGCGCTTCTGTCGCCGGACGCGCAGGCTGCCCTTGCGGCCCTTGGCAGGCAGGCGCTCCATGCCTATATGCTGACGGTGAAGCATCCATCGAGCGGCAAAATCCTCGAGTTCCGGTCGGAACTGCCGCCCGATCTTGTCCGTTTGCATCATGCCCTGGCCAATTGCCGGGTGGAGTTGAGCGATACCCATAAGTAAGGGTTTACCGATTCACGCGGTTTTCCCGTGATTTAAGGGGATCACGGGGCCGTCGCAACGTTGTGACGACCTCTTTACTTCCACCTGACCGATTCGACCGTGTATGTTGCGGTTGCGAGATGTTGAGACTGGCGCCGTTGGCTCGGGGAGCGGCGGCACCATTTCGCCCGCCGCTCCGCGGGGGCACTAAAGGATGGAGGGCGCTATCATGGCCCAAACTGCAGCATTGCCCATTTTGTCGGGCGAAACCGGCCTCACCCGGTATCTGGAAGAGATCAGGCGGTTCCCGATGCTGGAACCGCAGGAAGAATTCATGCTGGCGAAGCGCTGGCGCGAGCATGAAGATCGCGGCGCCGCGCACAAGCTAGTCACCAGCCATCTGCGGCTGGTGGCCAAGATCGCCATGGGCTATCGCGGCTATGGGCTGCCGATCTCGGAGGTCATCTCCGAAGGCAATGTCGGGCTGATGCAGGCGGTCAAGCGCTTCGAGCCCGACAAGGGTTTCCGGCTGGCGACCTATGCGATGTGGTGGATCAAGGCAGCCATTCAGGAATACATCCTGCGCTCGTGGTCGCTGGTGAAGATGGGCACCACGGCGAACCAGAAGAAGCTGTTCTTCAACCTGCGCAAGGCCAAGAGCCGGATTTCGGCGCTGGACGAGGGCGACATGCGGCCCGATCAGGTCAAGCTGATCGCCAAGCGGCTTGGCGTCACCGAGCAGGACGTGATCGACATGAACCGGCGGCTTGGCGGCGACGCCTCGCTGAATGCGCCGATCCGCGAGGACGGCGATTCCGGGGAGTGGCAGGATTGGCTGGTCGACGACAGCGTCAGCCAGGAGAGCCGTCTGGCGGAGTCCGAGCAGTCGGAGAACCGGCACAAGGCGCTGGGCGAGGCCTTGACGGTGCTCAACGATCGCGAACGCCGCATCTTCGAGGCGCGGCGGCTGGCCGACGATCCGATCACGCTGGAGGAACTGGCCGACGAGTTCGGCGTGTCCCGCGAGCGCGTCCGCCAGATCGAAGTCCGCGCCTTCGAAAAGGTCCAGAAGGCGGTCAAGAGCAACATCGCCTCGATGGAGCATCCGGCCGCTGCTGCCGCGATGCATTGACGGCCTGCTCTTCTCGCAGCACTTGCCTCTTGTCATGCCCCGCGAAAGCGGGGCATTTCATTTCCGGGGTGGGATTGAGAGACGTCGGGAATGCCTCGTTACCGAGTTGCCGTCGATACGGGTGGGACGTTTTCGGACTTCGTCTATCTCAACGAGGAGACCGGCGCGGTTTCCATCACCAAGGTGCCATCGACGCCCGATGATCCGTCGCGCGCGATCCTGCAGGGCGTCGAAGCGCTGATCGCGCAGGGCGTGCGCGCCGCCGACGTCGGCTATTTCTGTCACGGCACAACCGTCGGCACCAACGCGCTGCTGGAAGGCAAGGGCGTCAAGACCGGCCTGCTGGTGACGCAAGGCTTTCGCGGCATCTATGAGGTGGCCGAGCAGGCGCGGCCGTACGGCACGGCGATCTTCGACGTCATGTACGACAAGCCGGTGCCGCTGGTGCCGCAAAGTCTGACCGGCGAGGTGAAAGAGCGCGTCGATTTCCGCGGCAATGTGCTCGTCCCGCTCGATGAAGCGGCGCTGCGCGAAACGCTGCGCGGCCTCAAGGCGCACAACATCGAGGCGCTGGCGGTGTGCCTTCTGTTCTCGTTCCTGCATCCGGAGCACGAAGCGCGCGTGCGCGACATCGCGCTCGAAGAAATTCCCGGCTGCAATGTTTCGCTGTCTTCCGAAATCCTGCCGCAGATCCGCGAGTACTATCGGCTGAGCACCACCGTCATCAACGCCTATCTGCAGCCGATCCTGGCGCGCTACATCGCCAACCTCGATCGCCGCCTCGCCGACGCCGGCGTCGCCACGCGGCAGAAATACATCATGCAGTCGAACGGCGGCATGTCGACTTTCGCCGAGGCCGCGCGCACCGCCGTGACCACGGTGCTGTCCGGTCCCGCCGGCGGCGTCACCGCCGGCGCCTATGCGTGCCGCATGACCGGCTTCGACAACATCATCACCTTCGACATGGGCGGCACGTCCTGCGACGTGGCGCTGATCAAGGACGGCGAACCGGTGTTCGCCAACCGCGGCAAGATCGAAGGCCGCGACCTCGCCGTGCCGATGATGGACATCAACACGGTGAGCGCCGGCGGCGGCACCATCGCCAAGGTCGACCGCTTCGGCGTGCTCGAAGTCGGCCCGCAGAGCGCCGGCGCGGTGCCGGGACCGGCCTGCTACGGCCGCGGCGGCGAGATGGCGACCATCACCGACTGCAATCTCATCCTCGGCTATCTGAGCGCCGAACAATTTTCTCGGCGGCCGCATGACGCTCGACCGTGCCAAGGCCGAGCGCGCGGTCGAACGCGTCGCGCGAGCCGCTGTCGCTCGACGTCATCGAAGCCGCCGAAGGCATCGTGCGCATCATCGACGTGAAGATGGAGGAGGCCATCAAGGCGATCTCCACCATGCGCGGCCATGATCTGCGCGACTTCATGCTGCTCGCGTTCGGCGGCGCCGGGCCGTTGCACGCCGCACGCATGGCGCGCGATCTCGGCATGGCCGGCGTCATCGTGCCGCTTTATCCCGGCGTGTTCTCGGCCATCGGGCTGCTGATGTCGGACGTCAAGCACGATTACATCCGCTCGCGGATGACGCCGATCACCGATTTGACTCCGGACGATGTCGACGCGGTGTTCGCGCAATTGGAGACCCATGCACGAGACGACCTGCGCCGCGACGGCTTCGGCGACAACGAGATCCGCATCGATCGGGCGCATCGACATGCGCTACGCCGGCCAGGGCTACGAGATCACGATGCCCTGCACGGCGGAGCAGACCATGGCGCTTGCGACGCTGCGCAAGAAATTCGATGCCGAGCACAAGAACCAATTCGGCCACATGGCGCCGGACGAGCCGGTCGAGGTCGTGTCCTATCGGGTGCGCGGCGTCGGCCTGGTGCCGCCGGTGTCGATGCCGAGATTTTCGCCGCGAGGGTAAGAAAGCTTTCGGATGCGCTGAGCGAGACGCGTCCGGTGCGCTTCGACGGCAAGACCGTCTGCCTGTCCGGTCTATCAGCGCGAGAAGCTCGATGTCGGGCTGACGCTGCGCGGACCGGCGATTCTCGATCAGTTCGACTGCACCACCGTCATCTGCGCGGGCCAGACCGCCCGCGTCGACGAATGGAAGAATTTGATCGTGACGAGAGGAGAATCGTAGCGAGCGCGCGAGCATCCTGAGTTTGCGCCGCCCTCGCAAAATTGGAGAAGTACATGCCCATCGACGCGGTCGATCTCGAAGTCAAAGCGAGCCTCTCCGGCATCGTGCAGGAGATGCAGAACTCGCTGTTCCGCACCGGCTTTTCCACGATCGTGCGCGAGTCGCAGGATGCCTCCTGCGCGCTGATGAACGCGCAAGGCCGAGGTCGTCGCGCAGCACGTCGTGCTGCCGTTGCATATCGGCGCTTTTCCGGCCTGCTGCTGCCGCGGTGCTGGAGGAATTCGGCCGCTCGATCGCCGAGGGTGACGCGCTTCCTGATCAATCATCCGTATGAGGGCGGCAGTCCGCATGCGCCCGACATGGCGGTGCATTACGCCGGTCTTCGTCGATGGCGCGCTGTTCGGTTTCTGCGGCTCGATCGCGCACAAGGGCGATATCGGCGGTCCGGTGCCCGGAAGCTGTTCGGGCCAGGCGCGTGAAATTTTCAACGAAGGCCTGCACCTGCCGGCGGTGCGCTACCAACGCAATTTCGAGTCGAACACCGACATCGAGCGCATCATCGCCGCCAACAGCCGCACGCCCGAACTGGTGCTCGGCGATATTCGCGGCCAGCTCGGCGCCGACCGGCTCGGCGAGCGGCGGCTGAAGGAACTCGTCGGCCAAATACGGCAAGGACAAAGTGCTGGCGAGCTATGCGCGCCTGTTCGAGATCGGCGAAGCGCGGGTGCGCGCCGCCATCGCCGAATGGGCCGACGGCCGCTATGAGGCCGAGCGCTTCGTCGACGACGACGGCATCGAGCTGGAAAAGCCGGTGCGCATTCATGTGGTCGCCGAGAAAAAGGGCGATCGCCTGCATTTCGATTTTTCCGGCTCGGCCGATCAGACGCGCGGACCGGCGAATATCCGCCCGCCGCTGGTGCAGGCGGCCTGCGCCTACGCGCTGATCTCGATGATCGATCCGCACATGTACGTGTCGAGCGGGCTGCTGCGCGCTTTCACCATCAATGCGCGCGAAGGCAGCGTGCTCAATCCGCGTTTCCCGGCGCCGGTCAACACCTACAATCCGACCGTTCACGCGCTGGTCGATGCGCTCTTCGCCGCGCTGGCCCGATCGTGCCGGGAAAAGTCCGCGCCGACGGCAGCGGCAGCCGCTCGATCGTCATCGGCGGGCCGCAGCACGTCAGCCGGCAAGGGCTACGTGCAATACGAAATCCTCGCCGGCGGCGCCGGCGCGCGCGCCACCAAGGACGGCGCCTCCGCCATCACCGTCAACCAGAGCAACGCCAGGATCGCGCCGATCGAAATCATCGAGAGCGAGTTTCCGACGCGTCGTCGTGCGCTTCGAGCTAATCGCAGATTCCGGCGGGCCCGGGACGTTATCGCGGCGGGCTCGGCGTGCGGCGCGAATATCTCAATCTCGCCGACGCGCGTTTCTCGATCCGCTCGATGAAGCACGTCATTCCGCCGAACGGCATGGCCGGCGGCCGTGACGGCCGTCCGGGCGATATCTGGATCAATCCCGAAACCGATCACGCCAAGCGCCTGCCGACACGCTATGCCGATTATCCGCTGCAAGGAAGGCGATGTTTTCCGGCTCGATTACGCCGGGCGGCGGCGGTTACGGCGACCCGCTGGCGCGGCCGCCCGAGCAGCGTGCTCGCCGACGTGCGCGAGGGATGTCTGTCGGCCGAGGCGGCCGAGCGCGATTACGGCGTGGTGCTCAAGCGCGAGCGCAGCAATTTCGTCGTGGATGCTGCGGCGACGCAGGCAAGGCGCGCCAAGGTGACGATCCAGTGAAGCGGATGCATCCAGTAAACACCGCCCGATCGGCGCAACGCACCGAAGGATCGCTGATTACCGGATCATCCGCTTTCGCGGATGATGACAAACGGGAGCAATTATCGGACAGAGGAGGTGTGAGGCATGAAGACCGTAGGTTTCATCGGCACCGGCGGCATGGGCAGCGGCATGGCGGCCAACCTGATCAAGGCCGGCTATCGTCTGGTCGTGAACGATCTGAGGCGCGAGCAGGCCAAGGGACTGGAGGGCGAAGGCGCACAGTTCAAGGACTCGCCCAAAGCAGTGGCCGAATCGTGCGAGCTCGTGCTCTCGATGTTACCGAACAACGATGCAGTCAGGGCCGTCGGCCTCGGCAAGGGTGGGCTCGCCGAGGCGACCACCGGCGCCAAGGTGTGGATCGATTTTAGCAGCATCGATAAAGAGACCATCGTCAGCGTTAGCGGTGAGCTCAACAAAAAGGGCTGGACCGTGGTCGACGCTTCGGCCGGAGGCGTCGAGGAGGTCGCGGCGGCCGGTGAGCTAGCGCTTTGGCTTTCGGGCTCCAAGGCGTTGTTCGACGAGCATCAGCCGATATTCAAGGCGATGGGCAAATCGATTCTTCACGTCGGCGAGCTTGGCAACGCCAAGCTCGTCAAGAACGCCATGGCGATGTTGGCCGCTGTCCAACACCTGAGCCTTGTTGAAATCTGCTGTTGGCTCAGGAAGGGCGGTCTCGACGAGGCCACCTTCCAGACCATTATCAAGAACTCTCAGCAGGATTCGGTGGCGACCCGGCGCATCATGGAAATTTTGGTGAGCCGCAAGTTCAAGCCGCGCAAGTCCTGGATGCCAAAGGACGTGGGCTTCGGGCTCGATATGGCGCGCAACATGGAGGTCCCGATGCCGTTTGTCGGCCTCGCCTACCAAATGTTTGCTATCGCGCAGGCGACGGGTCAGGACGGCTATGAGGCGACGGGCATTGCCTGCAACCTCTACGACGTGATCAACGGCAATAAAACCAAGCCGAGCTGAGGTCGTGTTCGTCATGGGGCGAACGACAAGCAGATTCACAATGTGATCGCGCGTGGCCACGACTTGAGCGCCAACTTGGGCGCCAACTGGTCGCCGTCGCGCTGGGGCAAGAGCACCGGCAAATGGGCCGAGAAGGACATGGACCATGCGCTTGAGCTGGCGCTGTCCGCCAAGGTGCCGATGCCGCTCGGCGGCCTGGTCGATCAGCTGGTGAAGGCGATCAATCAGGAGAAGATGGAAGCGCTGCGGTCGTAAACTTCACTCCCGCAGTGCGCCGCGCAGCGGCCAGCGGCACAGCCACATCGCCACGCCGGCGAGCGCGGCGATGGCGGCGATCATCAGAAAGTACTGCTGCGGCTGCATCCGGCTCCAGAAACTGCCGAGCCAGCCGGCGAGGAATCCGCCGACAAAGCTTGTCGCCAGCCACACGCCCATCATCATCGAGAGCATGTGACGCGGCGCGACCTTGGTCACCAGCGAAAGCCCGACCGGCGACAGATAAAGCTCGCCAACCGTGATGATGGCGATGGAGCCGAGAACCCACAGCCAGCTCGCCTGGCCGCTGCCGGCATGAAACGCCGCAAAGGCCTTCACGAGATTGGACGCCGTCACGCCAAAACAGCCAAGCGCCATTTTGGTAATCGTCGACGGCTCCGTGCCTCGCGCCGCCTGACGGCCCCACCACGCCACGACGAATGGCGTGAAAGCAAAGATCATGAACGGATTGAAGGCAAGAAATGTCGTGGTCGGTATTTGCACGGTTCAATCCGAACAGATCGATATGCCGGTCGACATTGGCATCGATCCAGAGAATCGTGGTGTTGCCCATCTGTTCGTAAGACGCCCAGAACAGCGTATTGGGCACGAACAGAATGAGCAGGGCGACGATGGCGCGCCATTGCTCGCGCGTCAGCGGCGTGCGCTCGGCATGGGCCGCCTTGACCTTGTGCAACTCGTCGGGCGGCAACAGCGGCAAGGCGTAGAGATAGATGCAAAGTCCGATGCACATGCCGACGCCTGCGGCGGCGAAGCCGTAATGCCAGCCGGCTTTCTCGCCGAGCGTGCCGCAGACCAGCGGAGCCAGAAACGCGCCGACATTGATCCCGACGTAAAAGATCGAATAGGCGCGGTCGCGGCGCCGATCGCCCGGTGCATAAAGTCCGCCGACCTGGGTGGAAATATTCGGCTTGAAGGCGCCATTGCCGAGGATGAGCGCCAACAGCGCGAACAGAAAAAGCTGCTCGACCGCCATCATGAAATGGCCGATCGCCATCAGGATCGCGCCGATGACGACGGTGCGGCGCTGGCCGAGCACGCGGTCGGCAAGAAGGCCGCCGAAGACCGGCGTCAAATAAACCAGCGCGGTATAAAAGCCCCAGATTTGCGACGACAGCGGCTGAATGTCGAGCGGACCGAACAAACCTTCAAGCGCGCTCCTGACGGTGGCGAGACCGCGGACGCTGCCGGAATTTTCGGGCAGCAGCAGATATTTCGTCATGTAGAGGACGAGCAGCGAACGCATCCCGTAATACGAGAAGCGCTCCCACATCTCGGTCGTGAACAGGAAGGACAGCCCCTTGGGATGGCCGAAAAGATCGCCGGTCACGGCGGCGGAGGCGCGGGACGATGACTGAACTTGATCGACCAAGAAGACTGCCCTCGGAACAAAGCACCATAGGCGGCTATCGCGGCCCGGCGCGGCCATCCCTTGCGTCGCGCCGCCGCCGATGGTTACTGGATCGCCGGCCGGCTTTCATGATGACAACAAGAGCGGCCGAAAGCTATGGAGGACACGATCCCATGCGGTTTTTATCGACCTTTTTGCCGGCCACGGCCGTTCTGCTCGGCGTATGCGCGGTCGTGCCTATGGCGCGGGCAGCCGATCCGATTTTGCTCCATGTCAACACGTTTCCGACCGCCCGATCGCTGCCGTTTTATGTGGCAGTCGATCGCGGCTTCTTTGCCAAGCATGGACTGAAGGTTGACCTTCAATTCACCAAAAGTTCCGCAGCTCAGCGCAAAGCGCTCGCGGACGGCAGCGTCGACATCGTTCATTCGGCGGTCGACAACGCCGTCGCCATGATCGAAGTCGCCAAGGTCGACGTCGTCATTGTCAGCGGCGGCGACAGCGGCACCAACGAGTTCTATGTCCAAGGCAACATCAAGGATTTTTCCGACATTCGCGGCCACGCCATTGTGGTTGACGCCACCAACACCGCCTATGCGCTGCAAGCGAAGAAGATTCTGTTGCAGCACGGGCTCAAAGACGGCACCGACTATACGCTCAATGCGGTCGGCAACGGCTCGCGGCGCTTCAAAGCCCTGATGGACGACAAGAACAATGCGGGCGGTATTCTCAACCTGCCCTACTCGCTCCAAGCCGCCGCCAAGGGCATGAAAAGTCTTGGCCGCACCACCGACATCCTCGGCCCCTATCAGGCCGGCGGCGCATTCGTGCGTCGCGATTGGGCGCGCGCCAATGCGGCGACGCTCGAGCAGTATCTCGCGGCCTTCGTCGAGGCGCTGCACTGGTCGCTCGACCCGAAGAACCGCGCCGACGCGGTCGCCATCCTGGTCGACAAAATGAAGCTGCCGACCGACATGGCGGCAAAAAGCCTCGATCTCATGGCCGAGCCCGGCTTCGGCTTTGCGCCCAACGCGGCGTTCGATATGGCCGGTTTCAAGAACGTGCTGGCGCTGCGCGCCGAAGTCGAGGGCGGGCATCCGGCCGATCCGCAGCACTACATCGACCTCAGCTATTACGATCGCGCCATGAAACTGGTGAAAGACTAGAGTAGCGATCCGGAAATCAGCATCATTACTGCCGCGACGCTCATCATGGGGACTTCTGAAACCAAAGCCACACCGATCAATAAGTTGCTAGTGTCTCCATTCCAAAGTTCGCAAACGTAGAGTGCCGCACAATGATGCGAACTTCTGAAACGATTGCGATACTGAGATAGCCGCAGGCCGATTTCGGAGGACGAACGGCGATGCCGAAAAACATGCTCGACGGTGGCCAGGTCATCGTCGACTATCTGATCCGTGAAAAGGTGCCGTACGTCTTCGGCCTGTGCGGCCACGGCAATATCGGCTTCATCGACGCGCTGTACGAGCGGCGCGACGACATCACGACCATTTCGGTTCATCACGAGACCGTCGCGGGCTTCATGGCCGACGTCTATTACCGCGTCGCCGGCCGGCCGACCGCGACGTTCACCTCCTGCGGACCGGGCTCGGCGAATCTCCCGATCGCGCTCGCCAACGCACATCTGGATTCGGTGCCGTTCCTTGCCGTCACCGGCAATGTCCCGACCAGCCAGTTCAATCGCGGCGCCTTCCAGGAGCTCTATCGGCATTATCAGGCCGACTTTCCCTCTACCGTGCGCTCGTGCTGCAAGCATGTTTTTCAGCCGACGCGCGGCGAGATGGTGCCGCTCGCCGTGCGGCAAGCCTGGAAGACCATGGTCACCGGACGCCCGGGTCCGGTCGTGCTCGATGTGCCGTTCGACATTTTCAAGGAAGCCGCCGCCGAGGAAACGCCGCGTCCGGAGGAATGGTGCGCGAATATCTCGTCACGCTGCGGCGCCGACCCGGAGGGTGTCGTCAAAGCGGTCGATATGCTGCTGGCGGCCGAGCGGCCGGTCATTCTCGTCGGCCAGGGCCTGCGCTACGGCGGCGCATCGGCAGGATCTCGTCAAACTCGCCGAGCGACTGCAAATCCCCGTCGCCTCGTCGGCGAGCGGACTTGGCGCGATCCCGAGCGAACATCCGCTCGCGCTCGGCCTCGTCAATCGCGGCGGCCTTTATCACGCCAATCACGCGGCGCGGCAGGCCGACGTCTTGCTTGCGCTCGGCGTGCGCTTCGACGACCGCACGTCGAGCTCGTGGATTCCCGGCTATTCCTTCACCATCCCGCCGACCAAGCTCATTCACGTCGACATCGATCCCGACGAGATCGCTCGTAACTATCCGGTCGCGCTCGGGCTGATGGCCGACGTTCGCACGTTCGTGCGTCAGGTTCTGGCTGAGCTTGACCGGCGTGCCGCCATCGACAATGCCAAGCGGACCGGTTGGCTCAAAGCCATCGCCGGTTATCGGAAAGAATGGGACGCCCTTGTTGCGCCAGGCTTCACCGACGATTCGACGCCGATCAATCCGCAGCGCGCCGCGCACGAGATCGACAAGGCGCTGCCGGACGACGCCATACTGGTCAGCGACATCGGCGTGCATCACAACTGGCTCCTGCAATTCTGCAAGCCGAAGCGTCCGGATTCGCTGATCGGATCGATGGGGTTTGGACCGATGGGTTTCGGCGTCGCCGGCGTCCTGGGCGCGAAGGTCGCGGCACCGGATCGGCCGTGCGTCGGCGTCGTCGGCGACGGCGCCTTCTTCATGCATGCGAGCGTGCTCGGCACCGCGGTCGAGTACGAGCTGCCCGTGGTTTGGGTGGTCTGGAACAATTACGCCTACGCTTCGATCCGCGGCCTGCAGCGCGGCTACCTTGGCGGCCGCGAGCTTGCGACCGACTTCAAGCACCCCAAGACCAACGCGCCGTACAATCCCGACTTTGCCGCCATGGCGCGCTCTGCAGGCATCGAGGGCGTGTCGATCGACCGCGCCGGCGATCTTGGCGACGCCGTGCGTGCCGGGATCGCGAGCGGCAAGCCCTATCTCATCGACGCCAATATCGGCGCCGACAAGAATCCCGCCGGCGCCGGCGTCTGGGAATTGCCGAACCACGGCATCAGCGCGCCCGTCATCGGCGGGCGCTATCAGCCGCGTTGAAACGTCATGGCCGGAGCTTGTCCCGGCTATCCACGTCTTTAATCTCCGTCGCCACAAAGACGTAGATGCCCGGCACAAGGCCGAGCGTGACGAATTAAGAAGGGGAGGCCCTCGCCCATGCCCGCAACTTATCCTGAAGAAGCAAAGAACTTTCGCCTGCTGGGCCACGATCCGTCGGCCGCGTGGGGCGGCGGCAGCCTCGTGCAGGTCCATAAAGGCCACGCCTATGTCGGCGCGGTCGGCGGGTCGAGCTACAACGGCCCGGAAGGCTTTACCGTCCATGACGTGCGCGATCCGCGAAAGCCGAAAAAGGTCGGCGAATTCCGCGCACCGCCCGGCATCCACTGCCATAAGCTGCGCATCGTCGGCGACGATCTTCTTTACGTCAATTCGGAGCGCCTTGCCGGCGACAAGGGCAAGAACGCACGCGCCGGCTTCTTCATCTTCGATGTGTCGACGCCGGCGGCGCCAAAGCCGATCGGCTTCTACGATATGCCGGGCTCCGGTCCGCATCGTTTCGGCGTCGACCTCAAACGCAAGCTCGCCTTCATGCCGAACGATGCGCAGGGCTGGGACAAGCGCGTCATCTGGACGCTCGACATCAAAGACCCGTTGAAGCCCGAGGTCGTCAGCATCTGGGGCCTGCCTTGGATGAAAACCGACTCGACCGAGCTCGGCAACGATCCGATGCCGCACGAGGAAGCGATCACGCTGCACGGCCCGCCGATGATCCGCGGCAACCGCATGTATTGCGCGTGGTGGGGCGGCGGCATGGCGATCATCGACTGCACCGACCTGCGCGACATGAAGCTCGTCGGCCACCTCAAATGGTCGCCGCCCTTTCCGGGCTCGAACCACACCTGCTGGCCGATCGGCGACCGGCCCTATCTGGTCGTCACTGACGAAGCGCGCGCCAAGGAAAAATTCTGGGATGCCCAGTTCATGTGGATCATCGACGCGCGCGACGAGACCAATCCGCTGCCGGTCGCGACCTTCATGCCGGAGCGCGAAAAGTATTACGATCGCCCCGGCCGGTTCGGCGCCCACAATATTCTGGAAAACCTTCCGGCCGAGGGGCCATGGAAGGACATCGTGTTCCTCACCTACTTCAACGCCGGGCTGCGCGCAGTCGATGTCAGCGATCCGCTGCATCCGAAGGAAGTCGGCTGCTACGTTCCGGAAACCGCGGAGGGCGCTCCGGGCATCCAATCAAACGACATCGGCGCCGACGACGAAGGGCGGCTTTATCTGATCGACCGCTGGGGCCAGGGCATGCACATTCTGGAATATACCGGGTGAGTGCCTCTCGCTTCGGCTGGGCCCGATTTGCAGCACGCCCGCGCGATATTTTCATGCGCGGTCTGGTCGTGCTGATCTTATGCATTTGGGCGGCCCAACCCGCCGCCGCGCAGCGCATCCCGCTGCGCTATGGTCAGGCCTATTCGGCGCTGCAAAGCATCTTTGCCCTGCCTGTCCTTATTGCCGAGCGCAATGGCTACTTCGTCCACGAGGGATTGGATTTCGGCATGATTCCCATTCCGGGCGGCGGAGAGAAGCTGATAACGGCGCTGCACGACGGAAGGGCGGACATCAGTCACGTCGCTACGCCGTTTCTCATACAGGCGGTCCTCAATGGCTCCGACGCGGTGGCTATTGCCGCCGAGTTCAACAATCCGGTTTACAGCTTGCTCGCAAAACCCGCGATCGGAAGCTATGCCGATCTCAAGGGGAAACTGGTCGGCCTTGCTGCCGAAAACGGCTCGATCACGCTTTCGATACGCAAGCTTTTGGCTCTCCACGGATTAGGCAGAGAGGATTTTCGCGCGCAGTTCGTCGATGGCACGCCGGAGCGTCTCGCTTGTTTGATTGCCGGCGACTGCGATGCCGTACCACTCGGGCAGCCGCAAGACTTTTATGCAATCCGGCACGGCTATCGGCTGCTGGGACGATCGATAGAAGCGGTACCACAATATCTTTATACGGTGACGGCGGCGCGACCCACCTGGGCGGCGGCTCACAAGGACGCCTTGGTACGCTACGTTCGCGCGCTGTCCTCCGCATTCAAATTTATCCGAGACCCAACAAGGCGCAGCGACGTTCTCAAGGCGATCGCCGATACAACGGGCTTTGACGAAGGGAACGCGCAGCTCACGCTCGGGCTATACCTCGAACCCGACCGCGGCGTTTTGCCGAAATTGGGCGAAATCAACCTTAAAGGGATGGAACAGGTCATTGCCCTGATGGGCGAAGGCGGGATTCTCAAACCGCCGCTACCCGCGGCTGAACGATTCGTCGATCTGACATACCTGCAAGCCGTGGGGATTCAATAAGCTCACCCCGGCAGCCCGACACATTTCTGCGGCGGGACGCCGATCATGACCGCCTGTCCGATGTGGAAGTCGTCCGCCCGCACGCGGGCGCGGAACTCGCGGTCGCCGAGATCGACCACGTAGTCGACGACCTCGCCGAGAAAAACCCGATTGGCGATTGTGCCTTTGAGCACGTTCAAGCCGTCAAGCGGCGCAGCGTTTGCCGACGCGGTATCGAGCAGCACGACGTCTTCGGGGCGTGCGGTCACCAGCGCCTTCATGCCGGCGCCGATCGGCTCCGCGAACTGACAGCGCAGGACGCCATGCGCAGTTTCCACCTCGGTGACGCCGCCGTCGGTTCCGCGTGCCGTGCCGGGCACGAAATTCGCCGACCCGACGAAGTCGGCGACGAAGCGGTTTTTCGGATTGCGATAGATATCCTGCGGCGTGCCGCGCTGGATCACGCGGCCGCGGTCGAACACCGCGATCTCGTCGGAGAGCGCCAGCGCCTCCGATTGGTCGTGCGTCACGTAGACGGTGGTGATGTTGAACGTGCGCTGCAGCCGCTTGAGTTCGAGCCGCATCTGCTCGCGCAGCTTGGCGTCGAGGTTCGACAGCGGCTCGTCGAGCAGCAGGATCGACGGTTCGTGCACGAGGCCGCGGGCAAAGGCGAGCCGCTGCTGCTGGCCGCCCGACAATTGCGTTGCCGAACGCCACGCGTAGCCGGTGAGCTGGACCGTATCGAGCATTTGCGCGACGCGGTCCCTGATCTCGGCCGACGAATATTTCTTCGCGCGCGACACCCGCAGCGGAAAGGCGACGTTCTCGAACACCGTCATGTGCGGCCAGATCGCATAGGATTGGAACACCATGCCGATACCGCGATCGCTCGCCGGCACGAAAATCCTCTTCTCGGAATCGAAAACCGTCCTGTTGCCGATGACGATGCGGCCTTGTTGCGGCCGCTCGAGGCCGGCGAGGCAGCGCAACGTCGTTGTCTTGCCGCAGCCCGATGGTCCGAGGAGCGTGATGAGCTTGCCGCTTTCGATGCCGAGGCTGATGCCGTCGACGGCATGAACTTCGGCGCCCGAGGCGACGAACGACTTGCGCAAATTCTCGATGGTAAACATCCGGTCAACCCGCCGTGCGCGCCTTGGCGGCGCTCGCCTGCGTGCGGCGGTGCACGCGCGTCTCCAGCCAGCGCAGGCCGGCGACGATGACGAGGAGCGGCAGAATCTGCAAGACGCCGAGCGCCGCGACTGCTCCGTAGCTGCCGCCCTCCTCCCACACGGTCAGGCTGATGGTGCCAAGCACGCTGGTTCCCGGCCCGACCAGAAACACCGAAGCGCCGAGCTCGCGGACCGAGAGCACGAAGACGTAGATCCAGGCCGCCAGCAGGAACGGCAGGATCAGCGGCAGCAGCACGCGCAGGAACACCTGCGCGGTGCGCGCGCCCGACACTTCGGCCACTTCCTCAAGCTCGCGATGAATTTGCGTGATGCCGCTCGAGGCGAAACGCATGCCGTAGGGCAGGCACAAGGTCACGTAGGCGATGAGCAGGATCCAGATCGTGTTGTAGACCGGGATCGGCACGACCAGATAGGTGAACAGGATGCTGGCACCGACGATGACGCTCGGGATGGCGATCGGCGCCGACGCCAGCGCATCGAGCAGCCAGGCAAATTGCGAGGCCGAACGCCGCGCCATCCACGCCATCACCAAGGTCAGGCCGACCACCACGGTTGCCGCCATCGCCGACACCACGACGCTGGTACGCACCGCGTCGAGGAAGACCGGGTACCTGAGGATGTAACGATAGTTCTCCAGCGTCGCCGGCGCGGCCGAGCCCATGAACGGCTGCGACAGGTTGCGGAAAAACGATTGCCACACCAGCGTGAACAGCGGCAGCCCGAGCGCCACGAGAAAGATGAAGCCGATCGCCATCGCAACCGGCCAGCGCCAGCGTCCAAGCTCGATGCGGGTCGGCATGTAGCCCTTCCCGGTGATCGTGGCGAAGGCTTCGGCGTTGCGCGTGGCGCGCCGGTAGAAATAAATGGCGACGAAGCAGACCACGAGCAGCGTCAGGCTGAGCGCGCTCGCGACGCCGAATTCCGGCGGCGTATCGGTGGTGGCGCCCTGGATCTCGGTGGTGAACACGTCGATACGCGCCGGGCGGCCGATCACGCGCGGCACCTCGTAGGACGACAACCCCATGATGAAAAGAAGCAGCAGGCCGGAGAGAATGGCGGGGCGAAGCAGCGGCAGCGTGATTTTCGGCAGCACCTGCCAATAGCGGCCGCCGGAGACGAGACCCGCTTCCTCCATGCGCACGTCGAGTGTGCGCAGCGCCGGGCCGATCGCCAGATAGGCGAGCGGAAAATAGTGGCTCGACAGCGCCCAGATCATCCCGGCCATGGAGTAGATGTTGATCGGCGCGTTGCTGAGGCCGAAGGCGGATTTCAGCACGGCATTGAGCCAGCCGATATTGGGACTCAGCACGAAAATCCAGGCCATCGCCATGAGCAGGCCCGGAATGGCAAACGACAGCAGCGCGAGATTGTGGAACAGCGTGCGGCCCGGCGCGTCGGTACGTTCGACCGCCCAGGCGACAAACGTGCCGATGACAAATGTCACGAGCGCGGTCCCGAGCGCGTAGATCAGCGAATTGGCGAACAGGCGCAGGATACGCGTGTTGGAATAGGCCTCGACGAAATTATCGAGCGTAAAGGCGCCAAAGCCCAATCCGGTATCTTCGGTGAACGCCGTCACCAGCAAGGCGGCAACCGGTACCAGCACCAGCCACGCGCCGACAACGACGCAACCGATCAGCAAGAGATTCGGCCGCCGCCAGCGCGAAACCGACTCGCTCGTCGGCTGTAGCTCCGGCAAAAGTTCGGCGGGGCCTTCGGCGACGCTCACGCGCTACACTCCGGCTATGAGCAGTTTCATCGCCCCTTGAACAACTGGTTGAACAGCTTCTGCCATTTGCCCTCTTCCTGGGGCGTCAACAGCGTCGTGATGACCTTCTTCTTGTTCATGGCGGCGACGATGCCCGGAGGATTGGATTCCACGTCGGCGCGGGTCGGGATGCGGCCGAACTTGGCGAGGAAGGTTTCGCATTCCTGGCTGATCATGAAGTTGGCGGCCAGCAGCGCCGTATTGGGGTGCGGCGCCTTCGCGCTGACGCCGACCGCGCCGAAGAACAACGCCACCGGGTCGAGCGCGAAATAATCGATCGGGCCGCCGGCGAACTTCACATTCATGGTGAGATTGACGTATTGGTTCAGCCCCACCCAATACTCGCCCGATCCGACCGAGCGCGCAGCCGCGAGATGGCCGTCGGTCACGACCGGCTGCACCGCCGCCACGATGTCCTTGATCACCTGTGGTGGCTTTGTCGTCGCCGTAATATTCGAACATGGCCTTGAGCCATTCGTTGTCGGTGCCGTCGATCGCGACATGGCCGGCCCATTCCTTGTGCTTGGCGAAATCCTCGTAGGTCTTCGGCAGGTCGGACGCCTTGACGTGCTGGGTATTGTAGTTAGGCGAGTTGTAATTGGCATAGACGCCATACCAGCGCCGCTCCGGATCGCGCGCTTCGGGCGAGATGTTCTTGGCCTCCGGCGGATCGAACTGCAGCAATTCCTGCGGCGGCATCTTGTTGATGGTCGCGGTCTGCGCGATGTCCCAGGACTTCTGGTTGCCGCGATATTCCAGCGTCATGCGCGACATCAGCACGGCGTCCGAGGCGCGCACATAATTGACCTTGATACCCGTCGCGTCCGTGAAGATCTTCCACAGCGGCAGGCCCTCACCCTCGTTGGTCGAGGAGTAGATGGTCATCTCGCCGCCTTCGGCCTTGGCGGCCTGCAGCAGTTTCGGGTCAAGCCAGGCGTGCGCGTCTTCCGCGGAGGCCTGCGCGACAAAACCTGCGGCGAGCAACAGGCCGGCGAGACCGGCACTCTTGAGGTGATAGAACAACGGCCCCTCCCGATTGGCGTGTTTTGTTGTGTTTCAATTACATCATATCACGGCAAAGGGTTGAATAGTCTCTTGCCGTTCCGGCCGCGACTTCGCGGCACACCTCCGCGGCGGCGAAAATGCCGGCGCTCAGCCTTTTTGCGGCACGAAGCCGAACGTCCGCTCGAAACGGCTGGCGTAGTCCGGCCAGACCTGAGGATTGACGATCCGCGTCACCGGCTTGCCGTCGAGGGCATCGAGCACCTGTTCGGCCGCGATCCGGCCCATATTGGTGCGGGCTTCGCGGGTGACGCCCGCGGTATGGGCGGTGACGATCACGTTGTCGAAGGCCATCAGCGGATGATCGGCCGGCGGCGGCTCCTTGCCCCAAACGTCGAGGCCGGCGCCGGCAATTTTCTGTCGCGCAGCGCCTGCGTGAGCGCCTCCTCGTCGTGAATGAAGCCGCGCGCCGTGGTAATGAAATAAGCCGTCGGCTGCATCAGTGCGTATTCGCGCGCCTCGATCATCTTGCGCGTCTCGTCGGTGAGCGGACAATTGATCGAGACGAAATCGGCGCGGCGCAACAAGTCGTCGAGTTCGACCTTCGCGGCGCCGCGCGACCGCATCACCTCGGCGCTGAGATAAGGGTCGTAGGCGATCACCTGCATGCGAAACAGGCCGCCGCACAATTCGGCTATGCGCCGTCCGACGTTGCCGAGACCGACGATGCCGATGGTTTTGCCGAAGGCTTCGCGGCCCATGAAATCGCCGCGTTTGGCGAGCGTCCCGGCGCGCAGCGCGCGGTCGCACTCGCCGACGCGCTTGACCAGGCAGAGCATCATGCCGAGGACGTGCTCGGCGACCGCCTCGGCATTACCGCCCGATTGATTGACGACGAGAATGCCGCGCTCGCGTGCAGGCTTTGACATCGACCGTGTCGTAGCCGGCGCCGTTCGTCGAGACGATCAAAAGGTTCGGCGTTCGCTGCAGCAGTTCCGGACCGGCGTGATAGTGACGGGCCAGCTCATCGCGCGTCGAACTGGTCTGGTAGACGTGAGCCGAAGCAAGCACCGGTGTCGCCACATCAGCCGGGCTTTCGTGTTCCAGCCGGTCAAGCGTCACATCGCCGCGACGCCCGACGATATCGACGTAGCCGACCGGCGTGTGCGGCGCGACATAGAACACGCGCTTGCTGTTGACGGCGCTGCTCATCGTTTCCATCCCACCGGGCTCAACGTGCACGAGGCTCGCACCCGCCGTCAATCGTGGGTATAAGGTGGCGCACTTATCATCCGGCCCCGAAATGCGGGGATAGATGAAAACGAGTGGGAGGTGCGCGTGAATAAATTCGGCATTGGCCAGCCCGTGCCCCGGGTCGAAGACCCTCGCTTCATCACCGGCCGCGGCCGCTACGTCGACGACATCGACCTGCCGCAGCAATGTTACGGCGTCGTCGTCATGTCGCCGCACGCGCACGCCCGCATCAAAAAAGTCGATACCGCAAAGGCCAAGGCCGCAGAGGGCGTTCTCGCTGTGCTGACCGGCGCCGACGTCACGGCCGACAAGCTCGGCGGGCTCGTCCCCAACATGCCCGAAGACATGGGCGGGCCGAAGGGATTCCGCACGCTGCGTTCGATACTCGCGGTCGACAAGGTGCGCGCGGTCGGCGACCGCGTCGCCTTCGTGGTGGCGGAAACGCTGCTGGCGGCACGCAATGCCGCCGAACTGATCGAGATCGACTACGAGCCGCTGCCGGCGGTCGTCACGGTCGAGGATGCGGTGAAACCCGGCGCGCCCGCGGTCTGGGACGAAGCGCCGAACAATGTGTCCTTCACCTTGATGATGGGCAACAAAGACGCGACCGACGCCGCGTTCACCGGCGCCAAGCACGTCGTGACGCTCAAGGTCAACAACACCCGCATCAGTGCGAACGCCATCGAGCCGCGCGCCGCGATCGGGCAATATCACCCGGACAGCGACAGCTACACGCTCTATTCAACGACGCAGAACCCGCACGGCACGCGCTCGGCCGTCGCCGGCGCAGTGTTGAAAATCCCCGAGACCAAACTTCGCGTCATTTCGCCCGATGTCGGCGGCGGCTTCGGCATGAAGCACGGCGGCTATCCGGAGGACGCGCTCGTCGTCTGGGCGTCGCGGCATGTCGGCGGCCGACCGGTCAAATGGGTGTCGACGCGCTCGGAGGCGCTGCTGGGCGACTCGCACGGCCGCGATCAGGTCGTCACCGGCGAGCTCGCGCTTGACGAGCATGGCAAGATTCTCGGCATGCGGGTCAATGCGCTGCACGCCATGGGCTCGCACGTGTTCGGCGCGTCGTTCGTGGTGCCGCTGTTCGCGCTGCGGCTCGCGCCCGGCGTTTATCAGATCCCCGCCGTGCACGCCGTCGGCAAGGCCGTCCTCACCAACACCATGCCGCTCGCGCCCTATCGCGGCGCCGGACGGCCCGAAGCCACCTATTTGATCGAGCAATTGCTCGATCGCGCGGCGCGCGTCATCGGCATCGATCCGGTCGAAATCCGGCGCCGCAACTTCATCCCCGCTTCGGCAATGCCGCACAAGATTGTTCATTCCAATATGACCTATGACAGCGGCGATTTCATGCACGTGATGGATGAGTGTCTGAAAGTCGCCGACTGGGACGGCTTCGCGAAGCGCGCAGCCGAGTCGAAGAAAAACGGCAAGCTGCGCGGCCGCGGCATCGGCTATTTCCTCGAAGAAGCCGCTGTGTTCAACGATCGCATGGTGCTGCGCTTCGATCCGAGCGGCATGCTCACGATCCTCGCCGGCACTCATTCGCACGGCCAGGGCCACCAGACCGTCTACGCACAGATGGTGACCGAATGGCTTGGCGTGCCGTTCGAGAGCATTCGTTTCGTGCAGGGCGATACCGACGCGGTGCCGATCGGGCGCGGCACCTACGGCTCGCGCAGCATGCATGTCGGCGGCAATGCGCTCAAGCGCGCCGCCGACGCCATCATCGAGAAGGCGAAGCCGATGGCGGCGATGATGATGGAGGCCGCGGTCGGCGATATCGAATTCAAGGATGGCCAGTTCCGCATCGTCGGCACCGACCGTTCGCTGCCGCTGACCAACGTCGCCAAGGCGTTCTACCGCCCGGCGATGCTGCCGCCGCAATTCGACGTCGGTCTCGAAGCTTCCGGCACCTTCGCGGCCGAGCCGCCGAATTATCCGAACGGCTGCCACCTCTGCGAGGTCGAGATCGATCCGGAGACCGGCATCGTGACCTTGGCGCGCTACGCCGCCGTCGACGATGTCGGCAAGATCATGAATCACCTGCTGTGCGAGGGCCAGATTCACGGCGGCGTCGCGCAGGGCGTCGGCCAGGCGCTGATGGAAGCGATCGTGTTCGACCGCGACGGCCAGCTCGTCACCGGCAGCTTTCAGGACTACGCCATGCCGCGCGCCGAGGATTTTCCGGAGCTGGTCTCGGAACTCACCGAGGTGCCGGCCAAGACCAATCCGCTCGGCGTCAAGGGCGCGGGCGAAGCCGGCGCCACCGGCGCGCCGCCGGCAGTGATCGGCGCCATCCTCGACGCGCTAAAGCCGCTCGGCATCGAGCACATCGACATGCCGGCGACGCCCGCCCGCGTCTGGGCGGCGATCCATGCGGCGGGGGCGACAAAAGCCGCAGCGGAGTAGTGCGTCGAGGCTAAGACGCGGCGGAGTGAGGAAGGCGGCGGCGGAGTGATTTTCTTCTCCGCCCCCGCGAAGCGGGGGAGGGGGACCGCGCGTAGCGCGGTGGAGGGGGCCTCTGAGGCGACGCTCATGAGAGCGCCAAAGAAAACGATCGGCAACGCCCAACACTTCCGCCGCACGATGTCGGTACCGGAAGCGCGTCTCTGGAATTCGATTACGCTGGCGCGCACCAGGAAAGCCGGTTTTCCGTCGCCAGCATCCGATAGGACCTTACGTGCTCGACTTCTATTGCGCGAAAGCACGCTTGGCTATCGAACTTGATGGCGTCAGCCACGACATGGGTGATCGGCCGCAGCGCGACATTCGTCGAGACGCTTGGCTCGCGCAACACGGCGTGAGGGTGGTGCGTATCCCTGCAAGCGACTTGATTCGTGAAATCGACGAAGCGGCTGACGCTATCGTTCGAATGGCGGCAGATTTGCTCTGACGCCGACGCCCCCTCCACCATGCTTCGCATGGTTCCCCTCCCCGCCGCTTCGCGGGGGCGGATAATCTGTTGCGCGTTCAAGTCCATCAGATTGGCGATGAGGTTGCGCTGGATCTGCCAGGTACCGGCGGCGATGGTGGTGGCGGATGCGGCAAGCGGGACTCCGCGTCAAACACCTGTTCCGATCAAGCAGTGCGGCCAGTGCAATAACGGGCGGCCTAAGGACTGACTCGGCAGCGTAAACCCTGACTGTCATGCTCCGCGAATGCGGAGCATCCAGTAATCTCCACCGGTCTGGCACGAGAACGATCGCCTGCGACGACTGGATCATCCGCCGGAGCCTGTCATCGGGCCGGCCACTTCGGGCCGGACCCGTTGGCGGAAGATGACAACGGAATAGCCAGCGCCGCGGCGCGAAATTTGTCGTCACTCTTCCATTGACATTTGTCACCACTTCAGTTACTGATTGGCGCGTCTCTCGCTCTCGTAAAGGACGCTGGCCGGTGACACCGGTCTGGCGGAGCGAGTGCGGTGCCCGCGGGCGTTGGGCTCGTCACCCTCGCACTCGGGCGGCTCAGGCATCATGCCTGCCGGCACTATGACCGGCGCGCGAGGTGCATCGCTGGAACTGGGCGCGGCGTTGGCGGGGGCAACCCGCCGCATGTGGCGCCGCCGCCCACGAAGCCTGGCCTGAGCTGAGCCTTCGGGATGAGCAGTCCCTTGGGCAAGAACCGTGGTGGAACGCCGAGAGGCGTGCTGCTCCCGTCGGGGCAGCGCCGCACCGCAAAGTGCGGAGGTTGGATGTCTGCGCCTTTCGGCGTTCCGCTTCCTTTTTTGTTTTTTACCTCTCCCCACTGAACTCGGGTGTTCCCGAGTTCAGCAGATAAAGCGAGACCGAAGTCGGAAACATCCGACTTCGGTTGGGGAGAGGTCGAGTGAGTGAAGCGAGCGAGGGTGAGGGGGATCAAGCGCTGGAGCTTTTTCCCGAACGCTCGAACCCCCTCACCCCAACCCTCTCCCCGCCGGGGAGAGGGAGTTGGACCCGTCTCGACAATGCGAACATTCGAGCGGCTCTCACGTTACGTCATTTCGTTCGTGCGCTGCGATGATCGTGACGAAA
This sequence comes from uncultured Alphaproteobacteria bacterium, assembly GCA_963759705.1. Lineage (GTDB taxonomy): Bacteria > Pseudomonadota > Alphaproteobacteria > Rhizobiales > Xanthobacteraceae > BOG-931. Next base: position 175,369 of record CAVXAK010000011.1, on the reverse strand, counting down.
CCGGCCGCCACCGCCGGAGTAGTCTGACGAAGATCACGCGCGGCGAAGTTCTTGCTGATGCCGTGTGCAAAACTCGGGCGCGAACCGCGTCGCGAGAACGAGTTTGTTTGTCTTCCCTCCCCCCGCGAAGCGGTGGGGAGGGTGAGAATGACGCGACAATCGCTGAGGCGTCCCTCTTCCCCGCTTCGCGGGACAGGATGAAGAATGCGATCGTTTCGCGAGGACCGAAAAATATTACTGCACCTTCAGCCCCATCAGATTGGCGATGAGGTTGCGCTGGATCTGCGAGGTACCGGCCGCGATGGTGGCGGCGCGCGAGTTGCGGAAGTGCCGCTCCATGTCGAACTCGGCGCTGTAGCCGAAGCCGCCGAGCACCTGCATGCCCTGGCTCGCGATCTTCACGTAGGTTTCGGAGGTGAAGAGTTTCGCCATGGAAATTTCGCGCAGCGCATCCTGCCCAGTGGATACCATCCAGGCGGCGCGCCACATCAAGGTGCGCGCGGCCTCGACCTCGGTCTGCATGTCGGCGAGCATGTGGGCGATCGCCTGATTGCTGCCGATCGGCCGGCCGAACTGCTTTCGATCCTTGGCATATTGCACGGCGAGATCGACGACGGCTTGCGCCGCGCCGACATTGCCGGCGGCCGACGTGGCGCGCTCGACCTGCAGGCCGGACATCACGCAATCCCAGCCCTTGTTCTCGCCGCCGATCAGACGGTCGGGCGGCACGCGGACCTTGTCGAAGGTGAGTTCGTAGGTGCCGGTGGCGCGGCGGCCGAGCATGTCGAGCTTGCGCAGCGTGAGCCCGGGCGCGTCGTTGTCGACCAGAAACAGCGACATGCCCTGGCGATAATGCGCCTTTGGATCGGTCTTTACATAGAGATTGATGACGTTGTTCTTGGCGCCCGCCATCGAGGCCCAGATTTTTTGGCCGTCGATCACCCATTCGTTGCCGTCGCGCACCGCAACAGTGCGCATCGCGCCGATGTCCGATCCGGCATCCGGTTCCGACATCGAGATCGAGAATTTGATATCGCCGGAGAAAAGCTTCGGCAGCCAATGGCGCTTCTGTTCCTCGGACGCCTTGCGCACCAGATTGAGTCCGCAAAAGACGTTCCCCGTATAGGCCATCACCAGATCGGCGCTGACGCGTGCGATCTCCTCGGCGACGATGACCATGTCCATGATGCTGCCGCCGGCGCCGCCGTATTCCTCGGGGAACGGCAGCGCCAACAGGCCGGCCTCGGCGCAGGCCGCAAACAGCTCTTCCGGATAGCTGCGCTCGCGATCGTGCCGCCGCACATATTCGGGCGGTGCATGTTTTTGCAGGAGCTTGCGCACGCTGTCGCGCAGCAAACGCTGTTCTTCGGTGAAGCCGAAATCCATGATGCGTCCTTGGTGGCGATCCGTCCCACCCCACTCCGTATTCTCCCCCGCTTGCGAGGCAGGTGGGGAGGGGGTAGGCAGCAAAATACAATCCCGCGGTCGAAGCAACACACAAGCGAAAGAAAAGACGGCCATGCCCAAGGACGCTCAATCAGCGAAAACGAGCGACGGCTTTGCGCTTTATTACGAGACACGTGGTTCCGGGCCGCCCATCGTCATGGTGCATGAGCTTGGCGGGTCGCACGCCTCGTTTCATTTTCAGGTGGACGCCTGGTCACCGCGATTTCAGTGCGTCACCTATAATGCGCGTGGCTATCCGCCTTCGGATGTGCCGCCCAACGCCGAGTCCTATTCGCAGGACATCGCCGCGAGCGACATCGGCGCAGTGCTCGACGCCGCAGGCGTGGCCGAGGCGCACCTTCTCGGCGTATCGATGGGCTCGGCCGCGGTGCTGCAATTCGCACTTCGCCATCCGGCGCGCGCCCGCTCGATCATTCTGTGCAGCATCGGCAGCGGCTCGGACCAGCCGCAAGGCGAATACAGAGCGAGCATGGAGGCGCAGGCCGACTTCGCGCAGTCGAGCGGCGCCAAGGCGCTCGCCGAGCGCATGCTGCAAATGCCGACGCGAAATCGGCTCAAGGACAAGAGCCCGGCCGAGTACCAAAAGTTCATCGCGCAGCTTGCGGCGGTGTCGCCGCTCGGCATCGCCAACACCATGCGGGGCGTGCAGGCGCGGCGGCCGCCGATCTACGCGCACAAAGAGCGTGTCGCAGCGCTCAAGGTTCCGACTCTCATCGTTGTCGGCGACGAAGACGAGCCCTGCATCAGGCCGAGCCATTTTCTCCACGACACGATCCCGGGCGCGCGACTCGAAGTCATTGCGAAATGCGGGCATCTCGTGAACATCGAGGAACCGGCGATACTCAATCCCATGGTGCTGGACTTCATCGAGATGTGCGAGGCCGGGCGCGGCACTCCGCATTCGTGCTGATTGCCATGCAGATTAAGCGCGGCTCACGGCCGGGTCGCGTCTTTCTTAGCCATAGCGTTCCGGTTAGAATTGCTGCAATTCGCTGAATAAGAAGCGTCGGGAGGAATGCGATGAGGAGGCGTCAGCTTGTTGTCGGCTGCTGCATAGCAGGGGCGGCTTTCGCACTAGCGGCTTCAGTCCACGCGGCGGGATACAAGATCACCGTCAATCGCGACCGTCTGATCAACGCGCAGAACGAGCCGCAGAACTGGCTGATGATGAACGGCGACTATGGTTCGAGCCGTTATTCCAAGCTCGACGCAGATCAACCGCGACAACGTCAAGAACCTGCACATGCATATGGGCGCTGGCGCTCGGCGGCATGCAGGACATCGGACAAAACGGCCCGGAGAACGAGGTCAATCCGCTCATCGACAACGGCTTCATGTACACGACCGACGGCTGGGGCACGGTCTACAAGATCGACGCGCGCGATCCGAACCACGGCGAATTCGTCTGGATCTGCGATCCCGGCGTCCAGCATGAAGGCAACGTACCGCGCACCCGCGGCATCGCGCTGTGGGAAGACCTGGTCATCGCCAACCTTCCCGACGGCCGCGTCATCGCCATCAATCGCGACAGCGGCGAGATCGTCTGGGACAAGAAGGTCGCGGGCAAAGACGAATTCGGCAGCAAGGAGAAGATTCTTCACGGCGCCGCTCGTTGCCGAGGGCAAGGTCTCGTCGCCAACGGCGCCGGCGATGCTCGGAACGCGCGGCTGGATCGCCGCCCTTGACGCCAAGACCGGCAACGAGCTGTGGCGCTGGTATGTGGTGCCGAAGCCCGGCGATCCGGGCAGCGAAACCTGGAAGGACAACAACAACGCCTGGAAGACCGGCGGCGGCGGCATCTGGCAAACCGGCTCGTACGACCCGGGGACGCGACTGACCATTTGGGGCACCGGCAATCCCGTTCCGCAATATGATCCGCAATCGCGACCGGGCGACAACCTCTACACCGATTCAGTGGTGGCGCTCGACATCGATACCGGCAAGCTTGTTTGGTATTACCAGTACACGCCGAACGATTCATGGGACTATGACGAGATCGGCATCCACCTGCTGTATGACACCGTCATCAACGGCGAGAACCGCAAGGTGGTCGGCCATTTCGGGCGCAACGGGTTCTTCTATTCGCTCGACCGCAACAACGGCAGCTTCATCAAAGGCGCCCAGTACGTCAACGACCTGAACTGGACCAAGGGGCTCGATCCCGAAAACCGGCAAGCCGCTCGAATACGATCCCGTCGCTTGACGTGCAAACCTATGTGCCGGAGGCCCGCGCGCTCCGCGGCGATGGCCAGAAGCGGGCCTGCCCGACATGGCATGGCGGCGTCGCCCACCAGCCGGCGGCGTACAATCCCGTCAAACACATCGTTTACGGCGTCGGCACCGAAGGCTGCTTCTCGCAGAACGGCGCCAAATTCGCTTTCAAGTCACCGGAAGGCGGCCTGGATCGCAAGGCGAGCGAAAAGCGGAGTTTCAGCAGCGATCTCTACTACGGCGCCGTCACTGCATTTGACGCCGTCAACAACAAGGTGCTGGCCAAGGCCGTCACCAACATTGAAATTCGCTCGGGCGCGCTCGACACGGCCGGCGGCGTGCTCTTCACCGCGCTGCAGGACGGCTGGGTCGTCGCCTACGACGACGAGACACTCCAGGAGCTTTGGCGCTTCAACGTCGGAACCCCGTTGAAGGGAGCGCCAGTCGTCTACGCAATCGGGCCGAAGGAGTATCTCGCCGTGCAAGCCAGCGGACGCCATCTTCACCCGATCAAATACGACAATCTCGCGGACTTCGAGCTATCTGTTCGTGTTCGCGCTGAACTGAGCACAACGATCCGGGACGCGATTGCGGTCGCGTCCCAATCTCTCGGCGTGTGGGCTACTTCGGGAATTCGCTGCAAACCTCGACGTCTTCGCCCCAATATGCCACGCATTTGGCGTGGTCCATCGGCCCCTGCCCGATGACCTTGGCGAACAGAAAATCGGCAATGTTGTCGATTTCGCGCGCCGTCAATGTCGCCGGTGGATCGGGCATTTGAATGCCGGCCTTTTCAAGGTCGGCTTGCTTCATGCCGAAGCAGCGGCCGTCGCTGTAGGCAAATTTGTCAAACGGCGGCATCCCGGTCGGCGGGCGGCCGCACTTGATGGTCATAATGACGTTCGTCCGATCGAGCTTGGTTTCGCGGAGGTTGGCGCCATCCGGCACTTGGCTATCCAGCTTACGGCCGTCTCCTGCCCAGCCGTGGCAAATCTGGCAGCCGGCCTTTTTTCGAAACAGACTGAAGCCCGCGGCGATGTCGTCCGGGTCGGCCGCTTGTGCGTTTGCGAACGACGGCACGATAATGAGTAGCGCCGCAGCAAAAATCGCCGGACATATGAAGGGACGTTTCACGTTGATGTTCCGCCGAATCGTTCGAGCAAACGAAATGCGTTGCGCATGATAAGAAATGTCCGGCACTCTTGCATTGCAAGGAGCTTATTCCAGTCATGACGCCATGGCACGCGGCAAACCTTGCGTTTTTCCTGTTGTGCTGGTTGCACGGCGCGCGAGCGCAGGAGCTCCGGCGCGCAACGATATGGGATCTCAAACTCGGCCAGCCGATCTCGTCGCAACCTTCGCCGGACGAGTTCCGTGGTTTCGCGTGCGGTTCGAACGGCGGTCCGCCGAGACGGCCGCTTGCCGGCTGGAGCGGCTACAAACTCTGCACGGCCGAGCCGAACGGTCTCCACGAGGTCTATTTCGAATATGACGATGAGTACGAATACATTGCCCGCGCCAGAGACCTTCAGCGCGAAGTCGCGCGCTGGGCCGGGACGACGGAAGCGCGCTTTCCGGTCATCGTTTCGGCACTGTTTTCCGACGATGGCATATTGAAGGCGGTCCGTATGGTCAGTGATCCGCGGCCGGATCATCGCGACGACACCAACGATGCGGACCTCAAGACGCGCGAACAATCTTACCTGCTCGGCGGCATCATGGCATCGCGTTTCAGTATCAACGCAGCGCGTGATTGTACCCAGTCGCCGCCCGCGAACGGTGAAAGCAGCGTCGGCGACGTGTTCGTCAAGACATCATGCGAACGCGTCGATACCGGCGCCGGCCGCAAGATCGTCTTGCACGTCAACTTCTATCGCAAGCCCGGTCAAAGTGCCGTCAATCCGCAAATGCCGTCGCAATTGACCGCCGGACAGTTCGAGAGCTCGGCGCGTGTCGAGATTTTCGCACTCGATTAATGGCGAACGCGCACGCTCAAGGGCGAATTTCGCCGTCCGGCATGGTTGTCTCGCGAAAGACCGCGTCATCGATCTTTGTCTCGTACATATCGGCTTTACGGAAATTCGTGCGAGTGAGATTTGTTCGCGCCAAGTCGGCCGCCCGCAAGTTGGCGCCCGACGCATCCGCATCCGTCAGATCGGCGCGAGTGAAATCCGCTTCGATCAGCTCCGCGGCAATCAATCGCGTCTTGACCAGCTTGGCGCCGGCGAAAACCGCGCCGCGCAGAAACGCAAAGTCGAGCGCCGCGTCGGTCAAGTCGGCGCCGGTGAAATCCGCCTCGGCCATTCGCGCCTTGCGGAGATCAGCGTTGCGGAGCGTTGCGCCATTGAGATCGGCGCGTGCCAATCGCGCCGTTCCCATCATGGCGCCGGCGAGATTTGCTCCGGCGAGTTTAGTGCCGTCGAGATCAGCGGCGTAGAGCATGGCTTCATGCAAGTTCGCCCGCGAAAGGTCGGCTCGGCTCAGATCGGCCTTGTTGAGATTGGCCCCAGACAAATTGGCGCCAGTAAACCGTGCGCCCGCGAGCTTCGCGTCATGAAAGTTCGTTCCGGTCAGGTTAGCTCCCGTGAGGTCGGCGCCGGCGAGATCGTGACGCTTGAAATTGGCCCCCGAGAGATCGCAGTGCACGCAATTCCGCGTCCGTCCAGCAAGAAAATCGTCGCGCCGATCTGCGCGCGCGGCCGCCGTTCCCAGCATGGACACGGCCGCCGCCACGACAAGCAAATTGGTCCTTCTCGCCATGGTTGGCATGTTGCCCGCCTGCAGGCGATAAATCCATCGTTCGCCGCAACGCACTGCTCAGTGACCCGGCTCGCACCTACCATACTGCGGTTGCGACTTGAGCAATTGCTAACAACTAACATTGCGGGCATCAATCGATCGCTCCTCTCATGATCAAGATCAATGGAAAGTGACACATGCCGGGATCGATGCGCGACCGCATCGCGATGCATAACGCCAACGCGCTGAAGATCGGGTTGTTCGGGGCGAACTGCTCATCAGGGCGTACCGCAACGCTGGTCCCGGAACGCTGGCTTGCCGATTGGCCGGATTGCCTCGCGCTTGCGCGCATCGCGGACGAGGCCGGTATCGATTTCATGCTGCCGATCGGCCGCTGGAAAGGCTATGGCGGCGCCAGCGACTTCCACGGAACGACGCTCGAGACGGTGACGTGGGCGTGCGGTCTGCTCGGGGCGACGCGGCGCATGACGATTTTCGGCACCGTGCATGCGCCGCTCTTCCATCCGCTGATCGCCGCCAAGGAGTTCGTCACCGCGGATCATATCGGCCAAGGCCGCTTCGGATTGAATATCGTGGCCGGCTGGAACGAAGGCGAATTCGAAATGTTCGGCGTAGCGCAGCGCGACCACCAGGACCGCTACGAATTCGCTCAAGAGTGGATCGATGTGGTCAAGCGCGCCTGGTCCGAAGACGAGTTCGATTTCGACGGCACGTACTTTAAGCTCTCAGGCGTGCGCGCCAAGCCGCGACCGTTTGGCGGCACGCGGCCAGTCATCATGAACGCCGGATCATCCGGCGCCGGCCAAGATTTTGCGATGCGCAATTGCGACGCATTTTTCACCTCCACGGGTGCAGTGCGTCTCGCGGCCGCCGGGACGTCGTCAGAGACAGACGACGCCGCGCTGTTCGAGCGCACCGCAAAGCACGTCGCGGACATTAAAGCTGCCGGACGACAATTCGGCCGCGACATCGAGGTCTACACGACCGGACAGGTGATCTGCCGGCCGTCCCAGGGAGAGGCCGAGGCCTATCACCAGCATGCCAATGTCGACAATGCCGACTGGACCGCTGTCGAACGGATGATGTCGCTTCGCAACGTCACGCCGCAAAATACGGCTCCGGACGAATATGCGGCCAAGCGCGCCATGCAGGCATCGAGCGGAATTGGCGGATATCCGTTCGTCGGGCCGCCCGACAAGATTGCTCAAGAGTTTGCCGCGATCGCGCGCGCCGGCGTGCGCGGCGTCGCGGTTTCGTTTGTGAATTACCTCGACGAGGTGCCGTACTTCTGCGCCGAGGTCTTGCCGCGCCTCGCCGAAATGGGTCTCCGAATGCCGGTAAACTGAGCGGCGCGCGGCAACGCGTTGTTGCCGGCGCGGAATTGCGCATACGCCGCATTTCTCCGGAGCGCAAATTCGGCTAGGCTATTTGCAGAGACTGAAAAAATCGCGCATCGCCCAAAGTGGCGAGCGACGCTTCAGGGAGGTTACATGCGCAAGCTTGCCGCGATCGCATTCGCCATATTCACAGCCTGCACGCTCGTCGCGGCGGCAGACACCTTATCCGTCCCGCGTCATCACCATCGTGGTGCCATATCCGGCCGGCGGGCCGACCGACACGATCGCGCGCATCCTGGCCGAGCGCATGCAGGTTGCGCTGCACCAGAGCGTGATCATCGAGAATGTCAGCGGCGCCGGCGGCAGCATCGGCGTCGGCAAGGTCGCTCGCGCCGCTCCGGACGGCTACACGCTGAGCATCGGCCATGTGCAAACGCATGTCCTCAACGCATCGACGATGAATTTGCCTTACGATGTGGTCAAAGATTTCGAGCCGGTCTCGCTGATCGCCGACACGCCGATCTGGATCATTTCGAATCCTTCGGTGCCGGCAAAAGATATCAAGGAATTCATCGCCTGGCTGAAGTCGCGCAACGGCGAAGCCACGGCGGGAACAGTCGGCGTCGGTGGACCAACGGACATCGCCGGTCTGATCTTCCAGAAGCAGACCGGCACAAAATTCCAGTTCGTCCCCTACCGCGGCGGCGCGCCGTTGCTGGAGAACATGCTGGGCGGACATATCGATTTCGCCTTCGGTCAAGCCGCGACCTATCTGAGTTACGTCCACAACGGCCAACTTCGTGCGTACGCGGTCCTATCCGCTAAACGGTGGTGGGCGGCTCCCGAAGTGCCGACGCTTGATGAGCTTGGCATTCCGTCCATTCACGCCAGCTTCTGGCATGGCATATGGGTGCCGAAGGGCACGCCGAAGGACGTGGTCGCGAAGCTCAATGCGGCGATCCGCGAATCCTTGGCCGATCCCGCCGTGCAGGAGCGCTTCAAAAAGGCCGGTCAGGAAGTTTGGCCGCAGGCCGAGCAAACGCCGGAGGCACTGGCGGCAAAACAACAGGCCGAAATTGCGCGATGGTCGCCGATCATCAAAGAGGCCGGCATCAAAGTGGAATGATTGTTTCGCGGTTCGGATGACGAAATGCGCAGGATTTGTGCGCGGGTGATCAGGCGGCGCGCTTGAATCCCAGCGCTTTGCTCGCAAGCGTCGGCGCCTTCGACCATGGCGCGCAGTTTTGCCCAGGCGATCTGCGGATGCGAGCGGCCGCCAAACCCGCAATCGGCCCCGGCAATGACGTTCTCCTTGCCGACCAATTGGGCGTAGCGCTGCAAACGCTGTGAGACCAGTTCCGGGTGCTCAACGACATCCGTCGAATGAGTGATGACTCCCGGGATGAGAATCTTGCCAGCCGGCAGCTTCGTCTTTTCCCACACGGCGACTTCATGCTCGTGGCGCGCGTTCGCTCCCTCGATCAAATAGCCCTGGGCTTTGACCTTCAGCATGATGTCGACGATATGATCGAGTTCGAGATCATAGGCGTGCGGGCCGTGCCAACTGCCCCAGCACAGATGATAGCGCACGCGATCTTCTGGAATATTTCTGAGCGCGTGATTGAGCGCTGCCACGCGCATTTCGCAACGGGCACGAAAAGCATCAAGTCCCATGCCGATGCCGATGCGATCCCACAAAGCCGGAAGCCACGCGTCGTCAACTTGCAGGATCAAGCCGGCAGCGGCGATCGCCTCGTATTCGACGCGCATCGCCTCGGCGATGGCGAAGACGTATTCCTCGTCGCTCTTGTAGTAATTGTTGCGCCGATAGACTTCGAGGCTCGCCGGCGCGGTTGATGTTAGGAACACATCTTCGGTTCCGGCGACCGTGACAGTGACCTCGATCTCCTTCTTCAGTTCGGCGGTGCCCACATAGGTCACGGGCCCAGTGCAGACCTGCACGGGTCGTTTTTTGGCGATCTGCGCACCCGGTGCGTAGAACAAGGTGCCGCGCTCGGTGGCATATTTGTAGAAGTCGGCGAACGCTTCGCGATCCTTGCCCTGTTCGATCAGCGGTTTTCCTTCCGGCGCCTCCATATCGGTAAAGCCGCCGAAGCGGTTCTGCATGTAACGCAGCCAGTCGCCGCCCTTGGAATATTCACCCTCGTTGATGACATCGATGCCAATCTCACGTTGACGCGCGACGACGGCTGCAACGTCTTCGGCGAGATGCGTCGCATCGCCAGTCGCGATGCCGTCATCGAGCGAGAGGAACGGCAAGCTGCCGACATGGGTGGTCAGTATTTTTGAAATGCTGCGCTTCACCGGCAATCTCCGCGGGTCGTGTCGAAAGAGGCGTCAGCGCATGCCTTCCGGCATGACCGCCTGCCGGCCGAGTTGTTGCCACGCCGCCGGTGCGCCGGCTTTCTTCGCCGCCTCGGCCGGCGGTAGCTTTTCGTCCCAGCGCACACCGATGAAGCGTTGACCGGTAACGCCGTCGGATGCGTCCGAGCAGAGCCAGACCAGCGGCGCCACCATCACCGCGGGCGCGATAAGCTTCGACCGGTCGGGCTGCGATGCAGGCGACACCATGCGCGTGTCGGCAGCACCGCCCGGCACCAGCACGTTGGCGGTAACGCCGGTGCCGGCAAGCTCCTGGGCGAACCCGTTCAAATGCGCCTCGTTCGCTGCTTTGGAGCCGCCGTAGGGCTGCATGCCGCCGCGAAACATCGTGTCGAGGCTCGTCGTCACGTTGATGATGCGGCCGGAGTGCTGCGCCAGCATCGGCGCAAGCGCAGCGCGCGTCATCAGAAAGACCGCGACGACATTGACGTCGATGATGCGGCGAAATTCGTCCGGCGTTACTTCCCAGAACTTTCCAGTGTCCTTGACATCGGGAGAGCGAAACAAACTGATCCCGATGCCGGCATTGTTGACGAGGATGTCGAGGCGGCCGAAATGCTCGATCGTGCCCTGCACGATGCGCGGCGCACTTTCGTCACGCGTGATGTCGGCGGACTTGGCGAGAATATGGTCGGCAGCGCCGCGTTCGCGAGCCGCGCTCGTCGTCTCATCAAGCGCGCGCTGATCGAGATCGACAGCAGTGACCCGCGCGCCCGCGTCGAGCAATCCCATCGTCATGACGCGGCCAAGGCCGCGCCCCGCGCCGGTGACGATCGCAACTTTTCCATCAAGTATTCCGGCCATTGTGCAACATCTCCGTTCCGTGCGCCGCTTACGATTCTCGCAAGTTGCCGCCGATAAAATCGCCGGCGCTGACGATAGCCCGGCGGCCGGCTTCCAGCTGTGCGTTCCACAAATGCCACGCATGAATCATGTGCGGCCAAATCTCCAGGGTCACCGGCACGTCGGCGGCGCCGGCCGCCGCCGCAAATCGCGTCGCATCCGCCAGCAGCGTCTCCGACGAGCCCACCTGGATGAGCGTCGGCGGAAAACCTTTCAGGTCGGAATAGAGCGGAGAGACCCGCGGATCCTTCCTGTCCATTCCGGCCGGAAGATACGCATCGGCGAGTTCGATCAGATAGCCCTTGTGGATGAGCGGATCGACCGCGTCCTTGGTGGCAAGTGTTGCACCCGACATCGTCAAGTCGGTCCATGGCGACACCAGCCAGGCGCAAGCGGGGGCTTCCTCGCGCGACCCGCGCAACCGATTGATCAGTGCTGCGGTCAGTCCGCCGCCGGCGCTGTCGCCGCCAACCGCGATATGACGCGCCGCGATGCCTTGCTTGCGCAAGAAGCGCCACGCCGAGAGCGCATCATCGAACGCCGCGGGAAACGGATGCTCCGGCGCCAGCCGGTAACCGATCGCGAGCGTGCGTATGCCTGCAGCGCGCCCGGCTTCCGACACCATACGGCGATGGCTGACGATGGAGCCCGAACAATAGCCGCCACCGTGAAAGAACATCAGCACGCGTGAGGAGTCACTGCCAGGAACGATCGACCATTCGCCCGGCACACCGCCGGCATCGACGGCGGTAAGGGTCACGTCCTGGGCGACCGGCGAGACCGAGCCGACTTCATCGAGGCGCAGACGGCGATCGTCCCATCCGACGGGTCGCGGCTTGGCACTGAGCAGCGCGCGAACGGCATCAATTTCGCTCTGAGCGGCGGTGCTTCGAGCCATTGCGATGCTGCCACTACTCGACCGTGATATGGCGCTGCCGAATGACCTTACTGAACTGATCCGACGTCTGCATCCAAAGTTTTGTGAACTGGTCCGGGGTGCCGCCGCCCGCTTCCCAGCCGTCCTGCGCCAAGCGCGCGCTGATCTCGGGACTGCGAACCACCTTCGTCACGTCCTCGGCGATCTTGTTGACGATCGGCTTGGGCGTCGCCGCCGGTGCGAAGAGGGCGAACCAACTGTTGACCTCGAAGCTCGGGTAGCCGGCTTCCGTCAATGTCGGCACGTCGGGCACGCTCGGGTTTCGCTTCGTGCCGGTCACCGCAAGCGCGCGCAATTGACCCGACGCGATGAGTGGTTTCGACGAACCCATTTCCCCCATGACCATGGGAATATGACCGCCCAGCAGGTCCTGCATGGCGGGCGCCACGCCACGATAGGCCACATGCTGGAACTGAGTGCCATAGAGCAAATTGAACATCTCGCCGATCAGATGCGGTTGGGAACCGACGCCGGGACTGCCGAAAGGCACCGGCGTCGTTTTGGCATAATCAACGAGGTCCTTCATCGTGTGGAACCGGCTTGACGGCGCAACCAGACAAACGAGTGGCGAGGTAACAAGGAGCGTGATCCCGGCAAAATCGCGCACCGGATCGTAGCCAAGCTTGGGGTTCAGGTATTGCGCGATCGCGTGGCTACCGGCGACGCCGATCAGCAGCGTGTAGCCGTCCGCCGGTTGCTGCGCAACATATTCACTGGCGACTGCGCCGACCGCCCCGGCCTTGTTTTCGACGACGAGCGGCTGCCCCCACATCTCGCTGAGCTTCGGCGCGATCAGCCGGGCCACGATATCGGTGCCGCCGCCGGCCGCGAACGGCACGATCACATGCACCGGCCGCGCTGGAAAATTCTCGGCGAATGCCGGCGAAGCAAACAGCGCCAATGCGAGAGCAGCAGACATCCGTACGCTGCGATTGATGCCCATCTCCACCCTCCCTAAGCGTATTTTCGTGCGCCCGCCCCTGCGAAAGCGGGACCCGCAACTCGCCGAATGCTTTGGCCCCGCGGCCGGATCCCCGCTTGCGCGGGAACAAGCCGCAGTCGCTTCTACCGCCAGGCGTCGATCGAGATCGTCTTGCGATATTTGGCACCCATGATGCGCCAATAGCCGTTGGCCTCGCCACCGACGACCACGACGTTGATCTCGTTTTCAGGAAAGATGCGGATCGGCTCGTCCGGCGCGGCCTTGAGCCACGTCGCCATCGGCTCCTGGCCGAATGTCGCCCACGGGTAGATATAGTTCTGCACCAGCTGGAGATCCCAATAGCGGCCGGCCGGCATTTCCGCCGTCTCATGGATGAAGCGGATAAGCTTTTGTTTGGTGTCGAATCCGCCGCGATCGACGAATTGCCGCGCCGTGATGGGATCGAGCAGCAGACATGGCGCCGATTGTCCGTCGATGCCGGCGAGCATGTCACGCACGTGCTCGCGCCAGTATTTTTCGCGCAAGCCGAGGCAGAACGTCGTCGAGCGGCAACCGAAGAAAATGCTGACCGTGGAGTTGCTCGGCTTGAAGCCTTTCTGGACGTGCAGCGGCTCCCAGACGCTTTTCTCCTCGTTCTCCGCGAAGGTGAGATTGTTGTAGCCGTAGCCGTTGCCCTGCGATCCCATGTAGCTCTCGCCCGGCACCGAGCCGCCCTGGAGATTCTGCGACAGCAGACCGTAGGCGCGACCGATGGTGGCGTTGGCGTGATTGTAAGGGCCCATGGCGCCGACGCCGCAATTCATGCCGATCTGGTGGCGGATGGGGCCATTCACGACGACCATCACCGCAGACGAACTTGAACTCGACGATCGCGCTGAGAGTTCGGACGCTGCCAGCGCCAGGATGACCGGAAAATAATCCGGCCGCGCGCCGGCCATCACCGCGTTCACCGCAACCTGCTCGACTGTGTATTCCCACGCGGCGCGAAATTCGACCGGCTGCATGCGGCCGACGATCTCGTCCGGCGGGTGACTCGTGCCTTTGAGCATCGCATCGACGCGCTCGCGCGTCGGCAGCACGATCGGCAGCTTGTCGGTCCAATTGTTATCGAGGAACAATTTCTGAAGGTTGTCCTCGGTTTCGGGACCGATCAGTCCCGTGAGCGGCGCATCAATGCCCGGCATGAGCGCCGTCCAGCGCGACCGTAAGCGCCTGGATCACCTCCTGCATCACCGGACGGCCGGTGATCGGGTCGTTGCCGCTGACATAGGCGGCAAGCTCGTGCGCAGTCTTGCCCATCACCGGCTGCGGCACGAATGAGCGCGGTGCTTCGGGCAGCCCGGCCATCTTGGCAACCGACGACACAACCTTGTCGAACTTGTCGGTGTGCAGCGCCACCGTCGGCACGCCGTATTTTGTTTCCAGCGTGATCGCGTGGGTCGTAACGGCCGGCGCGCAATTGCTGCAATGGCCGACGCCGATGATGGCAGCGTCGCCGTTCGCCTTGATCTCCTGCCAGGTTTTCGGATCGTCCTTCTGATAGGTCGCCGACAGCGACACGATCCGCGTCGTCACGCTCGGCATATGGTTGGCGAACCACGCTTCGACTTGCTTGAGGAGTTCGATCGAATCGTCGAACCGGCAATCGACCAGATAGATCGTCTTGCCGTCGAGGCTTTCGAGACGCGGCGCGGCGGTCTTGCGGACAACCTTTGGCGGGGTTCCGACCGGGCTGAGGACCGTATAAGTCTGGGCGGGGGCAAGCGCCTCGACCGGATGGCCTTCCGCCGGCGTGACGATGCTGTTCATGTTCGGTCCTCCCGCGCTCCGCCGCTGAGGCGATTTGGCGCAAATCCATTTAGGCCAGTATAAAATGCGGCCAATGAGCCGCCAAGCGCCGCCGCACCTCGCCTTATGGGCGTTGCGTGCAGCGGGTGGGCCGCCTATATTCCTGCAGCTTTTTCAGTCATCGTTGATGACGTAAGTGGCTTCGCCCCGCCGGGCGGGCGGAGCACAGAGGAGATTTACCCATGGCGACCGCGCCGTTGATGCCGAAGGCGACAGCCGTGTGGCTGGTTGAGAACACCTCTTTGTCGTTCGAGCAGATCGCGCAGCTCTGCAATCTGCACGTGCTCGAAGTGAAGGCGATCGCCGACGGCGATGCCGCGCAGGGCATCAAAGGGCTCGATCCGATCCTCACCGGGCAATTGACGCGCGACGAGATCGCCAAGGCCGAAGCCGATCCGGAATACCGTCTGCACATCGCCGATCCGAAGGTGCGGCTGCCGGAGGCCAAGCCGAAGAAGGGCCCGCGCTACACGCCCGTGTCACGCCGCCAGGACCGGCCGAACGCGATCCTGTGGCTGGTGCGCAATCATCCGGAACTCAAGGACAGCCAGATCATGCGGCTGGTCGGCACCACCAAGTCGACCATCCAGGCGATCCGCGAGCGCACCCATTGGAACTCGGCCAACCTGACGCCGCTCGATCCGGTGACGCTCGGGCTGTGCTCGCAAATCGATCTCGACCTCGAAGTGCAGCGCGCCGCCAAGGAGAAGCCGGAGCCGGTCGAGGCACAGGGTGCGACGCTGCTGCCTGCTTCGGTCACGACGGCGCCGAAGGAAGAGCCGGAGGAGCCGGTTGCGGCGAAGAAATCGGAAGACCTCAACGTCGAGGCTGTGTTCGCCAAGCTCAAGCAACTCGGCGGCAAGAACGAGTAAGCCTCTTTCTTCCCCCGCTTCGCGGGGAAGGAGGAAGCGATCATCCCCGGTCGTTCCGCAGCACCACGCAGGCCCCGCCGGCGCTGATCAGCGTTTTGCAAAACTTTTCCAGATAATTGCGGTTATCATCGGCGATGCGAATGTTGTAGCGCATCGCACTGCCGAGCCCGATGCCACGGCTGCGGATGACGATCGGCTCGCGATCGCCGATCAGTGCGGCATACTGTCTTCTGTATCGTTGCGATAAGTGGCCCAGGCACGGCTCTCCGACCAGTTGGCAGTGAGTTGCATGCCCCAGCGCGGCACATAAGCCGCGATGCGCTGGGCCTCTTCCTTCGGCGCCAGAATCAGATTCGCGAGCCGCGTGCACGGCACGCCCTGCGGGATCGTCGTATCCGCGGTTGCCGGTGGCTTCGGCGATGCCCATTCGTCGGCGGTCCACCCGGTGATGATTGCTACGTAATTGCGCGTCTCGCTCGGCAGCGCGCGATGGCTTGCGAGCCATGCGCTGACCCGTCCCGGGACCCGCATTGTAGGCCGCCGCGGCGAGGCCCAGATTGCCGAAATCGTTCGCGCAGATCATGCAGATAACTCGCCGAGTTCTTTAATGCTTCGATCGGATCAAAGGGGTCGATGAGCCCACGATAGTCCGCGGTTGCCGGCATGAACTGTGCGATGCCTTCCGCGCCTTTGGCGCTCACGGCCCGCGCGTTGAAGCGGCTTTCCTGCCAGATCACGCGGGCGAAAAACTCCACCGGCAATCCGTTCTCTGCAGCATCTTGCTCGAGCGCGCGGCAGATGTCGTCGGCGGTCGGCGGATTATGAGCAGGCGGATTTTGCGCTGCGGGCGGCTGCGGCGCGGTTATATCGGATGGCTTCTCTTCGGGGTTTCCTGGCGGCATCTCGCCGGATTTTGCTGGCGGTCCGCCGGGCCCGGCCGACGGCGCGCTCTGCTCCGCGGGCGGGCTTGCGGCCGGCTCTGCGCACACCGGCGCGCCATAAGCCGCCAGTGCCAGCGCCAATAACCGTCCGGCAAAACGGGTCATACGGACTAACGTATGAAACCGGACAATGCACCGCCAGATGGCGCGCTATGGTGAGAATATGAGCAGGAAATCAGCAATCATTGCAATGTGCCCATGGCTGAATTGCACCGCATCCAAAAGCACGGCGAGATGAAGAGCGACGCGATTGGTGCGGCGTCCAAATCGGGCTAACTTCATCCCGCTTTGCGGGCGCGCCCTGAACCGAGAGACGTCTCGCGGTGGTAGGCGCGTGGCTGCAATGGACGATAAAACGGGAGGCGCGACCCTGCGGCAATTGTGATGACGATACCAAAGGTCGACGTAGCCATGGCCCAAGGCCACATCTGGCAAGCAACGCTTAACGAGCAGAACCAGAAGACAGAGGAGGTCAGCACAGACGATGTCCGGCGCATTCTCGCCGACGGCAGCGCGATCCTGCTCGATTCGCGCAAGCGCTCCGAATATGCGGCCGGCCACATCGCCGGCGCGCGCAGCGCAACGCCGCCTCCCGGTGCTCCGCCTGAGGAATTCATCGCCGCAATCGAACGCCTGGTCGGCGGCGACAAGACGAGGGCGCTGGTGGTCTATTGCAACGGCCAGCATTGCAAGCAGGGGCGGCGGCTCAGCGAACAACTGGTCGAGGCCGGTTTCAGCAATGTGCGTCGTTACCAGCTCGGCATCCCGGTCTGGCGCGCGTTCGGCGGCCCGGTGGAAATCGACCTCGACGGCATCCTTCGCATCCATCAGGTTGACCGCACGGCTCTGTTCTTCGATGCCCGCACCCCCGAGGATTTCGCCAGGGGCAGTATCGCGGGAGCGCACAATGTTCCGGCCGACACACTCGGCAACGATGGGCTCGCAAAAGCGCCCTTGCCGCGGAACGACTTCAATACGCGCGTCGTGCTGTTCGGACGCGATGGCGCTCAGGCCCGCAAGCTTGCCGACGCCATTGGTCAGACCCCGTTTCAAAATGTTTCTTATTTCCCCGGGACGTTCGATGCGCTCGCCGCTGCCATCAAAACAAAGCAAGCGTAGGAAAAGCAAAGCTAGGCGTGCCCACGCACAAGCTTACAGTTTCGCCTTGCCAGACTTGCTGCCGCCTAGCCCACGCCCTTGTCCTTCAGCGCGCTGCCGATCTCGTCGAGGACGGCCGGATCGTCGATGGTCGCCGGCATGGTCCAGGCATCGCCGTCGGCGATTTTCTTGATGGTGCCGCGAAGAATTTTGCCGGAACGGGTCTTCGGCAGCCGCGCCACCGTGATCGCAAGCTTGAAAGCAGCAACGGGTCCGATTTTATCGCGAACGAGCGCGATGCACTCTTTCTCGATCTCCGTCGGCGACCGGTTAACGCCGGATTTGAGCACGATGAACCCGCACGGCACTTCGCCCTTGAGCTCGTCCTTGACGCCGAGCACGGCGCATTCGGCGACGTCGGGATGTGCGGCGAGCACTTCCTCCATGCCGCCGGTCGAAAGCCGGTGGCCGGCAACGTTGATGATGTCGTCGGTGCGCCCCATCACGAAAATGTAGCCGTCTTCATCCTTGAAACCGGCGTCGGCGGTTTTGTAGTAGCCGGGAAATTCCTCGAGGTAGCTCTCGCGCATGCGCTTGTCGGCTTGCCACAGCGTGGGCAGGCAGGACGGCGGCAAAGGCAGCTTGACCACGATCGAACCCATCTTGTTCGCCGGCACTTCGTGGCAGCCCTCGTCGACGACGCGGATATCGTAGCCGGGCATGGCCACCGTCGGCGAGCCGTGCTTGACCGGCAGCATGCCGAGGCCAATCGGATTGCCGGCGATCGCCCAGCCGGTTTCGGTCTGCCACCAATGATCGATCACCGGGACTTTCAGAAGATTTTCCGCCCACACGATGGTGTCGGGATCGGCGCGCTCGCCGGCGAGAAACAGCGTGCGAAGTTTTTTCAGATCGTATTGCGCCAGCAGCTTGCCCTGCGGATCCTCTTTCTTGATGGCGCGAAACGCCGTCGGCGCGGTGAACATCGCAGCGCAGCCGTGCTCGGCAATGACGCGCCAGAACGCGCCGGCGTCCGGCGTGCCGACCGGCTTACCTTCGTAAAGGATCGTGGTGCAGCCATGGAAGAGCGGCGCGTAAACGATATAGCTGTGACCGACCACCCAGCCGACGTCCGACGCCGCCCAGAACACCTCGCCCGGCGCGATGCCGTAGAGGTTTTTCATCGACCATTTGAGCGCGACCATGTGGCCGCCGTTATCGCGGACGACGCCTTTCGGCCGGCCGGTCGTACCGGATGTGTAGAGAATGTACAGCGGGTCGGTCGCTTCGACCGGTACGCAATCGTAGACCGAGCGGGCGTGGATGAGAGCATAGTCGCGCATCGCTGCCCAATCGCGATCGCGGCCCTCGATCGGTGCGGCCTGCGCCTGCGGGCGCTGCAGGATCAGACAAGCGTCCGGCTTGTGGTGGGAGAGCGCGATCGCCTCATCGAGCAGCGGCTTGTAGGAGACGATGCGGCCAGGCTCGATACCGCAACTTGCCGAGAGGATCACTTTCGGTGTGGCGTCGTCGATGCGGGTCGCGAGTTCGCGCGCCGCAAAGCCGCCGAACACCACCGAATGGATCGCGCCGATGCGGGCGCAGGCGAGCATGGCGAACACCGCCTCCGGGATCATCGGCATGTAGAGGATGACGCGGTCGCCCTTGCCGACGCCGAGGTCGCGCAACATGCCGGCAAGCACCTGCGTCTCCGTCATCAGGCGATGGTAGGTGATGCTGCGCTTTACTCCCGCAAGCGGCGAATCGTAGATGATCGCCGCCTGGTCGCCGCGCCCGGCATCGACGTGCCGATCGACCGCATTGAAGCAGCTATTGCAGACCCCGCCGACGAACCAGCGGCCGTAAACGCCAGCGTTCGGATCGAACACCGCTTTGGGCTTCTCGAACCAATCGATGTCCTCGGCAGCCTCACCCCAAAAACCTTGCGGGTCGCGCTGCCAGCGTGAGTAAACCTCTTGATAGCGGCTTGAACGGGCGTCCATGGCATTTCTCCCATTCATCTCTCAAAGCCATGCGGCGAGAGATGAACCTATTGGCCACATTCTGGAGCGCGCCCCGGCCTTTGCAAGCCGCGTCCCGGAGACGGTACCGCCATGCAACACAGCACTGGCCAGCACGCTTGCGCTTTGATCTATGTCATCGTCCTTTGATTCCCGCGCGCGCCTTAATCTCCCGTGATCACAGATCCCCTCTTCTACGCCCTGGCCATCCCCGCCGTGCTGTTGCTCGGCCTGGGCAAAGGCGGCTTCGCCGGCGTCGGCATGGTGTCGACGCCGATGCTAGCGCTTATCGTGCCGCCGCTGCAGGGTGCCGCGATCTTGCTGCCGATTCTCATCATCCAGGACGTCATCTCGGTCTGGACCTACCGCCACCGCCTGGAGCAGCTGGAATCTGAAGGTGATGATGCCCGGCTCGATCGTCGGCATCGCGGCCGCCGGGCTGTTCGCAGGCGCCGTCTCGAACGCGGTCATCGAACTGAGCGTGGGCGTGATCGGTCTCGCTTTCGTCCTCTACACTTGGCTTGCGCGGTGGCTGCGGCCCGGCATCGGCGGCGTCAAACCTTACCGGCCCCCCGCCGCGATGGGCGTTTTCTGGGGGGCGCTGGCCGGCTTCATGTCGACGCTGGTTCAGGTCGGCGCGCCGCCGTTTCAGATTCAAATGCTGCCGCAGCGCCTCGACAAGCTCACGTTGGTCGGCACCAGCGTTATTTTCTTTGCGTTCATGAACTGGATCAAGATCGTGCCCTACATGGCGCTCGGCCAGTTCTCGCCGCGCAATCTCGGGACCTCGGTGGCGCTCCTGCCGCTCGCCGTCGCCGCCAATTTTCTCGGCATCTGGCTGGTGCGCAAAACGCCGACCGAACACTTCTATCGGATCGCTTATGTGCTGATGTTCGCGATCTCGGTCATCCTGCTCTGGCAGGGCTGGCGAGGGCTGTGACCGTTCAATAGCTGCTCGCCATTTGCTATCCGCGCATCCCCAACTTTGCTAGTGGTCCGATTCTAACATTCGCTTCGCCGATTCGCGGCTAGGGGGTAGCGAATGTCAAATCCGCTCCACTAGGCTCCAAACAAAAGCCTGCGGGGAAAATGCAGAGGGAACGTGCGATGGCGACGCCCTACGATACCGACCTCGACCGCAACTCGGCGAATTTTCAGCCGCTGACGCCGTTGTCTTTTCTGTCGCGTGCGGCGGACGTGTATCCGGACCAGACCGCGATCATCCACGGCCGGCGCTCCTGGAGCTATCGGGAATTCTATGCGCGCACCAGGCAACTCGCCTCCGCGCTCAAAAACCGCGGCATCACGCGTGGCGACACCGTTGCGGTGGTGCTGCCCAATACGCCCGCGATGCTCGAAGCGCACTATGGCGTGCCGATGGCCGGCGCCGTGCTCAACTCCATCAATACGCGGCTCGACGCTGCGATCATTGCATTCACGCTCGATCATGGCAGCGCCAAGGTTCTGATCACCGATCGCGAGTTCTCCGCGGTGGTCAGAGACGCGTTGACGATCTGCAAGGCAAAACCGCTCGTCGTCGACTACGACGATCCGGAATTCACCGGTGCGGGCGAGCGCATCGGCACCATCGAATACGAGGATTTTCTCCGCGAAGGCGACGCTAGCTTTGCTTGGCAAATGCCGGACGATGAATGGGACGCGATTGCGCTCAATTACACATCCGGCACGACCGGCGATCCCAAAGGCGTGGTCTATCACCATCGCGGCGCGTATCTTCTCGCGCTCGGCAACGTCATCACCTGCGGCATAGGCAAAAATCCGGTTTATCTGTGGACACTGCCGATGTTCCACTGCAACGGCTGGTGCTTTCCATGGACGATTTCTGTCGTCGCCGGCACCCACGTGTGCCTTCGCGCCGTGCGCGCCGCACCGATTTTCGACGCCATCGCCACCCACAAGGTCACGCATCTGTGCGGTGCGCCCATCGTGATGTCGACGCTGCTCAATGCGAGCCCGCAGGAACGCAAGCCGCTGCCGCACGACATCGAGTTCGTCACGGCGGCCGCGCCGCCGCCCGAGGCCGTGCTTGCGGCCATGAAATCGGCAGGCTTCAACGTCACCCATGTGTATGGCCTCACCGAGGTTTATGGCCCGGCGAGCGTCAACGACTGGCATCGCGAATGGGATACGCTTCCCGCCTCCGAGCAGGCGGCGAAGAAGGCGCGCCAAGGCGTGCGTTATCCCGTGCTCGAAGGGCTCGACGTGCTCGATCCCCTCACGATGCAGTGCGTGCCGCGCGACGGCGAGACGCTCGGCGAGGTCATGTTCCGCGGCAATGTGGTGATGAAGGGCTATTTGAAAACAAATCCGCGACCGAGAATCGCTTTCGCAGGCGGCTGGTTTCACTCCGGCGATCTCGGCGTCATCCATCCCGACGGCTATATCCAGCTCAAAGACCGCTCGAAAGACATCATCATTTCAGGCGGCGAGAACATTTCCTCGATCGAGGTCGAGGACGCGCTGTACAAGCACCCGGCGCGTGCAGGTGGTGGCCGTCGTCGCCAAGCCCGATGAAAAATGGGGCGAGACGCCGTGCGCCTTCGTCGAGCTCAAGCCCGGCGCTCATGCGACGAGCGAGGAGCTTCTCGCCTGGTGTCGAAAGCACCTCGCCGCCTACAAATGCCCGCGCACCATCGTGTTCGCCGACATCCCGAAGACCAGCACCGGCAAGATTCAAAAATTCAAGCTGCGGGATATGGCGAAGGGGGCGTGATAATCCCCCTCCTCGTTAATGGGAGAGGTGAAGCAGCTAAGATATTTCAAGCAGCGGAACTAGTGAAGGAGTGCGATGGCCCGAGAGGCATACTTCGCCTATTCCGTGCGGGCTACGAGCGAGAAAGAGGATCACGCCGCTTCGGCCTCCATCACGCCCACTACAAGCCGTTTGCCAAGCGCGCGAAGGGCAGCCGTGAGCGCGGGGAATTTGGTTGGATGTTTGGGATCGAGGATGCGGCGCACTTCCTTTTCGTCCTTGCCGATGCGGCGCGCGAGTTCGCTCTTGCTGATGCCGGCGGCTGCGAACGATTCCAGCACCGCGAGCTTGGCGGCGACGTCCGGTGCAACCGCGATGTCGACGAGACCGCGGCCCCGGGCGCGCGGCTTCGGCAGCGGCTTGCCCCGTTCCAGATAGGTCAGCAGCACGAGGCCGAGCGCTTCCTCGGCCATGACGCGCGCGTCCGCGTTACCACGCCCCTGCGTAACGGCCTCCGGAACATCAGGAAAGGTGACCACGATATTGCCGCGCCGGTCACCCAGCTCAAACAGCGCACGATAAGCGTACGACCTCATCGTTGCCTTTCCTCAATCTACAAATCCAAGTTGCTTCCTGATCTTTCTCGCCGTCTTCGGATCGATTTCTCGTGACGGCACTGTCGTCAGCCTATCGCCGACGAACACCATCATATGACCGCCCTTACCGCGCCACTTCTCGGCTCGGAAAGACAAACCCTTCTTGCGAGCCTCTTCGCGCAACTCGGCAATGAACTTATCGCGCTTATCCATTACCAGTAGCGCTCTACGGGAGCTAAGCATCCAACTTTCGGACAAAATTGTCCGATCGTCAAGCAAAAAGATTGATGCTTGCGATTGTCTCGCCTCCGCGGCTGTCCTAAGGTAAGTGCGCCGGTACTCGAACCGCAGGCGAGCTGTTGGTGACTTCCATTCGCGTCGTTCGTCGCGCCGTACCGGCGGCGCTTTCCGTTGCTGTCCTGATCGCACAGGCCGCCGCGCCGGCGGCTGCAGCCGATTTCTACGCGGGCAAGACAATCGAGCTTGTCGTCGGCTCCGACGCCGGCGGCGGCTTCGATATTTATGCCCGCACCCTGGCGCGGCACATGCCGAGCCACATTCCCGGCAATCCGAGCATGATCGTGAAGAATATGCCGGGCGCCGGCTCCGGCCGCGCCGCGGGCTACATCAGCACCATGGCGCCGAAGGACGGCACATCTCTCGCCGCCATTATGCCGGGTGCCATCGTCGACCCTCTGCTCATTCAGAACAGCCCGGCTTTGTTCGATCCGAACAAGGTTCGCTACGTCGGCAGCGCCAGCAGCGACAGCCGTGTGTGCCTCACCTCGAAGGCAAGCCCGACGAAGACGTTCGACGACCTGCTCAAGCGCAAGACCACGATGGGCGCCACGACGGCGAACGATTCGACCCGCGACTACGCCTTCATGCTTCAGCACGCCGCCGGCGCCGAACTCAATGTCGTCGCCGGCTATGTCGGCACCGTCGACATCGCGCTCGCCATCGAGCGTGGCGAAGTCGAGGGCGTGTGCGGATGGGGCTGGTCGAGCGTCAAGGCGCAGAGACCGGCCTGGCTCACCAACGGCGCTGTCAACATCATCCTTCAGGTCGGGATCGATGCGACGCCCGAGCTGACCCAGATGGGCGTGCCGACAGTGTGGAAATATCTCAAGGACGAAACTGACCGCGAAGCGGTCCGGCTGGTGGTCGGCCAGCAGGTCATGCTGCGCTCCTATATCGCGCCGCCGGACACGCCGCCCGAACAATTGAACACGCTGCGCGCGGCATTCGACGAGACCATGCAGGACAAGGAGTTCCTCGCCGACGCCGAAAAACAGCGTCTGAGCATCGCGCCGCTATCGGGCGTCAAAATCCAGGAGCTGGTGGCAAAGATGTACGCGACGCCAAAAGACGTCGTCGAACGCGCGCGGACTCTGCTCAAGCCGTAAGATTCAGACGCGATCTCTCGGAATCGAGAAAAGCCCACCGCTCCCCCGCCTTATCCGTACGAGCGAAAAGTCTCACGGGGGACAAACAGGCAGGAATGACTGTTCAACCTGATCGACTAATGTAAAACAGTCTCTTGTTTGAGGCGCGCGATCTCGTCCTTGACGAGCAGCTTGCGCCGTTTCAATTCTGCAATTCGGAGGTCGTCCGCTGAAGGATGCGTCAGCGCTTCATTGATTTCCTGCTCTAGCGCCTGGTGCCGTTTCTCAAGTTCCGCAAGATGCGATTCAATCGCCATGTGGCATCTCTCCTTGCGTCAGATTGCCTAGTAAATCATCCTACGCCCAGCATAGTTTCATGCAACGATACTCCGTTTGTCCCGTCTGGAAAATCCCCGCTGTGCACCGCTGCAGACTGCTGCGTGTAGGCTTGCCGAATATTAACCACGGGGCGATCATCGCTGCGAAACCGACCGATGACCTTGCCCAGGCGCGATCCAGCCGGCGATGACAAAAGACGAAGAACGCGAGTTTCGGGAACAGCTTGCGCGGCTGCAACAGGAGCACCGCGACCTCGACGCCGCGATTGCTGCACTGCAGGAATCGCCGGGCGCGGATATTATCCAGGTGCAGCGACTGAAGAAGCGCAAGCTGCAGCTGCGCGACCGCATTACCTTCATTGAAGATCAGCTCACGCCGGACATCATTGCCTAAGCCGCCGGCCCGGGATCAGGTTCCGAAACGTCCGTGGTTATGGATTTCGGGTAGCTCTACCGGGCTTCCGGGACGGAGCCGGGTTAGCTGACGCGGCGCTGCTGCCGTTCCGCCTTGCGTGAATACTTCCGTGAATACATGGCCGCGTCGGCCCGCGACAGCACCTCGTCAGGCGTGTCGAGCGCGCCAAGCAGCGCGACCCCCGCGGACGCACCGACGACGAGCGTGGAACTGCCCCAACGAACCGGAGTCGACAGCACCGCTTTTTCGAGCGCGGCGGCCTTGGCCGCCGCGGCCGGACCGCTGACGTTCCACAACAGCGCAACAAACTCGTCACCGCCGATGCGTGCAACGACATCCGAAGCCCGCACATGACCCACCAAAGCCGCTGCAATCGCCTTGAGCACGGCGTCGCCCGCGGCGTGACCGTGACGATCGTTGACCGGCTTGAACTCATCGAGATCGACATAAACCAGCGCCGCCCTTGTCCCGTAACGCTTGACATAGGCCAGCGAGCGCTTGAGTTCGCGCTCGAACCCGCGGCGGTTCAGAGTCTCCGTCAGGGGGTCGATTTCGACCCGCGCCTCAAGGTCCAGGATGCGCGCGCGCGTCGCTTCGAGTTGCGCCTGGAGAGCATCGACCTCGGCGGCAAGCCGCATGGCGGCAGAGCGCACCGGCACTTTCGAGGTTTTGACACCGCGTTCGCTTGAGCCCTTGGCGAGATGAGCGCGAACCGATTTCGACCTCGGCCGCGGGGATGCGCTTGGTTTGTGCTCAGCTTTTGCCGTCTTGCGTTTCATGGCATCCCCGCCCGCGCGAATCGCGAACAGAGAATAGCGTGCTGGCGCCACCCGGGCCTCTGCCAAGGTCGCAAAACCCACCGCCAGCCGATCACCGAACCAATCTGCGGCGGATTGCCGCACCCAGCGGAGGCGATCGCCTGAAAGCTATTCGGCCTGAATGAATGTGATTGGCTCAGTCTGCACGGCGTCAAACACTGCCGCCGTGAGGGGGCCGCCGAAAACGGCACCGGTGTCGACGTTCAGACGGTTGCGGCGGAGGTCGGGCATACCGGTTCGGACCGGCGTGTGACCATGAACCATCAGGCGGCCGTAGTCGCGCTGGTCGGAGAGGAACGGCTCTCTGATCCAGAGCAGTGCAGGCTCGCTCTGCGCATCGAGGGGCAGGTCCGGATCGACGCCCGCGTGAACGAAGAAGCGCTGGCCGTCGTCGTGGGTCAGTTGCAGCGAACGCAGCCAGTCGAGATGCGTGCTCGGCAGATCGCGCACATCGGCCACCCCATAACTTTGCAACGTCGCAGCTCCGCCCTGCTCAAGCCAAATACTCCGCTTCATCGAGCCGTCGAGGACACCAAGCATCATCGCTTCGTGATTGCCCATCAGCGTAACGACGCTGTCGCCCTGATCGGATTGGCGTTCGATCAAAAAACGGATGACGTCTGAGGATTCGGGTCCGCGGTCGATGTAATCGCCCAAGAAAACGAACTTCGCCGAGCGGCCATCGGCATGTTGCTCGCAGCGCGCGATCAGCCTGCGGAGCTTGTCCCAAGAACCATGGATATCGCCAATGGCGTAAATGAATGACATCGCGATCACTTTCAGTTCGAACCCCAATGATGGCTATAATCAGGCATTATTGTTCAGTCGCCGTTCACCCATAAATAAGAACTTTAGGGAGCCAAGGGGGCGATTGGCTTGGGTTGAAAGAACCCATCCTGATCGAGGTGATGTTATGAAGAAGACTGTTACAGCATTTGTTGCGGCAGCAAGCATCGCTGCAGCGGCCGTGGCGACGTCGAGTACGGCGGAGGCGCGGTACGGTTGGGGCTGGGGTCCGGCCGTGGTTGGCGGACTTGCAGCCGGCGCTATCATCGGCGGCGCCCTCGCCGCGCGGCCCTATTACTACCCGTATGGTTATTATGGGTACGCGCCGTCTCCCTATTATGGGCGTCCCTGCGTGTGGCGGCGCGTGTGGACGGCCTATGGCTGGAGACGCGCCTGCGTGTAAGAAGGCAGGCTGGAATTCAACGGCGGCGTCTCTGAGAGAGACGCCTGTGCTGCAAGTGCGAATGGGTCGATCTCATCGCAGTATCGTAGCAATGCGTAAGCCAGTGCGATCACCGCTCCCAACTTCCGCCGAATAGTCCGTTCTCAATGGGAGTTGCCGGAAGGGGCGCCATCGGAATCGGGGGTTACACGGGGACTTCCGCTCAACCACATGTCTGATCGGCACCCGGCCGATCGTTCGAGGAGAACACATGAACAGATCACTTATCGGCCTCGCGGCTGCCGCGAGTATCGGCGTCGCGGCCTTGGCCACGCCAAGTACGGCCAACGCCTACTGCTACGGCTGCGCCGTCGGCGCGGGCGTGCTCGGCGGCGTTGTTGCGGGTGCGATCGTCGGCAACGCCATCGCCAATAGCCCGCCGCCGCCTCCGGCTTATTATCCACCGTCTCCACCCCCGCCGCCGGCAGCATATTACCCGCCGCCTCCGGCAGCCTACGGACCGCCGCCCCCGGCGTATGCACAACTTGCGCCCGGCTGCAGGTGGGCCAAGCGTCAAGTCTGGGTCGAAGGCATCGGCTATCGCTGGCGAACCGTGCAGGTCTGCCGCTGAACGGATTTGCTCTCGATCGTGCAGCACACCATCGGCCGGCCGGCTCCAACGCCGCCTTTATTTTTGGCGACAGCGGAGCGCCGATGTCAGCTTGCAGCCGTGTCGGCCCGCTGCAACATTGCCGGCGGAAGCGATGAACGACCTGTGAGAGATGGCGAGAGATCTGAACGTGGCCCCCCTGTTAGCGCGGCACGAGGCAACGTCTGCCAATGCCACAAAGTCTCGCGGCGCAACGCAAACCAATAGCTACGGGCGGCGCTTGTTTGATCGCGCGCTTGCGGCCTGGCGGAATCTTGCCCCGCGCGTCTGGTCGAAAATCCCACGGGCCCCATCGGTGTCCCGCGCGATGACCATGCTCAAATGGACCGCCGTCATCGTCGTGTGCCTGTATCTCGTCCTCGCAGCGGTGCTCTATCTCGCCCAGCGTTCGCTGATGTATTTCCCCGAAACGATTCACACCACGCCGGCGCAGGCCGGGCTCCCTGATGCCGATGAGGTGACGCTCACCACGTCTGACGGCGTGCATCCCATTGTCTGGCATGTTGCGCCGCGCGACAACAAACCGGTCATCATCTACTTCCACGGCAACGGCGGCGCGCTGCGCTATCGGGTCGAGCGCTTTCGCGAACTCACCGACGACGGCATCGGGCTTGTTGCACTAGAATATCGCGGCTACGGCGGCGTTAGCGGGAGCCCAAGCGAAGCGGGCCTCATCGCCGATGCGGAGGCCGCCTACGCCTTCGCCGCGGCACGCTATCCGGTCCAGCAATTGGTGCTCTGGGGCGAGTCGCTTGGTTCGGGAGTGGCAGTGGCGCTCGCTGCCGAAAAGCCGGTCGGCCGGGTCATCCTGGAGGCACCCTTTACCTCAGCGGAAGCGGTCGGCGCGCTACGCTATTGGTACCTGCCGGTGCGGCTTCTCATGAAGGACCAATTTCACTCCGATGAGCGTATCGCCAAGGTCAAGGCGCCGCTGATGATCCTGCACGGTGTGCACGATCAAGTCGTCCCGTTCGCGATGGGCGAGCGTTTGTTTGCTCTCGCGAACCAGCCCAAACGCATCGTGCGCTTTCTCGACGGCGGCCACGAAGACCTCGATGCGAACGGGGCGCTCAACGCCGTCGCTCGTTTTCTTGCAGGCGATTTGGATTGACGCGACTTTGCGTTGGAACCGGAAGCCGCTCTCAAAATGTCGGGTAGGTCTGCCCGGCTTTGCCGCCGACGCGGGCGAAGCCGGTTTTGGCAGGCCCGTATTTATCGTTGATGTTGAGGGCTTTTGCGTAAGACCCCGCAGCCTTGTCCTTCTGCCCCAGACGTTCGTAAGCAAGGCCGCGGCTGGCCCAACCCTTCAGGCTCTGCGGATCCAGTTGCACCGCCTCGTCGAGGTCGCTGGCGGCTGATTTGGCGTCGCCGGTCGCGAGATAACTCAGCGCACGGGCCACGAACAAATCGGATTTTTGTGTAGTGAGTCCCAGGGCGGCGGAGAAATCGTCGATGGCGAACTGGTGCTGATGCTGGCTCTGATAGAGCAGGCCGCGATTGTAATAAGCCTCGGCATTGTCCGGCCGCAGCGAAATCGCCTTGTTGAAATCGGCAAGCGCTTGGCCACTGTCGGCCTTGCAGCTGATAGACGATACCGCGGCCCACATAGGCGGGCGCGTAGCCGGCATCGATCGACAGCGCCTTGTTGTAATCGGCCAGAGCAAGATCAAGCTTGTTGGTCTTGCGGTAGATGAGGGCGCGGTTGGCGTAGGCCTGCGCATAGTTCGGATCGAGGCTGATCGACTTGTTGAAGTCGGCAAGCGCCTGCTCGGTGCGGCCGGCATCGCCCAACGCCGCGCCGCGTATATTGTAGGCCTGCGGATCGTTTGGATGCTTTTCGACGACCTCGTTGAGCGAAGTCAGGTTGGATTGCGCCGTGGCGTAGAGCGGATCGGTCATTTTCCGATGTCGGTACGTTGCCGATTGTCGAGCAGCCGACGAGCGCGAATGCAAGCGTTAGAATGAGCGGCGCAATCCGCCTCTGAGCTTGGTCATCGGCAACATGGCTGCGCCGGGCTTGGCGACCGCTGATCCATTCATCCGATGCCTCGTGGCACCACGCAGAACAGCCTCGCGCATCCCCATCACGCGCGGCAAACGATGACAATATACCCCGGGCCGCCACAAAACGGTGCGAGCCCAAATCCGAAAAAGAACAGCGCGGGCCGACGAGCCCGCGCCTTCATCAAAACACGCTGAATGCCTCAGCCAAAACGCGGGGTGCGGGGCGGACCCGACCGGCCACCCGCGGTCAGGGTGGGTTTCGGCTTCATCGGCAAGAGGCCCTCACGCTGCAAGCGCTTGCGCGCGAGCTTGCGGGCGCGGCGGATCGCCTCCGCCTTTTCCCTCGCCTTTTTCTCGGATGGCTTTTCGTAATGGCCGCGAAGTTTCATCTCGCGGAAAATGCCCTCGCGCTGCATCTTTTTCTTCAGCGCCTTGAGGGCCTGATCAACATTATTGTCACGGACGAGTACCTGCACGCGTGCTCCTCTTGCAGTCGGATTCGTGGGATTGCGTAGTGGCGCGAGCGCAAGCCTGCGCCACCTTGCCGCGGCATGTAGCAGAAGAGCAGTGGAAAGTCCACAAGTCCCGCAACAGTAACGGCTTTGTCATTCGCCGAAGAGGCGCGTGACGTGACCCATCTTGCGGCCGGGGCGGATAGCGGCCTTGCCGTAAAGGTGCACCGCAGCACCGGGAATGGTCAGCCAGGACCGGTAATCTTCGACATCATGGCCAATGAGGTTGGTCATTTCGACCCGGCCGTGGCGGATCGGCTTGGCGAGCGGCCATCCAGCCACCGCGCGAATATGCTGCTCGAATTGCGAGACCGTGGCGCCATCGAGTGTCCAATGGCCGGAATTGTGGACCCGTGGCGCGATTTCGTTGACCAGAATCTCGCCACCGCCGCGCAGAACGAACATTTCGACGGCGAGCACACCCACATAGGCGAATTTCTGCGCAATCGTCTCGGCGATGCGTTTCGCCTCCGCTGCGGCAGCTTCGGGCAACGCAGCGGGTACCCGCGATGTCTTTAGAATGTGATCGCGATGCTCGTTTTCGGTGACGTCAAAGCACTCCACGGCGCCATCTGTGTCCGCGCGCAGCGACGACCGAAACCTCGCGTTCGAATGGCACGAAGGCTTCGAGGATGCAGGGCTGGCCGCCGACCTCACGCCAAGCGGCTGCCGGATCGCTACCGTTACGGATCGTCGCCTGGCCCTTGCCGTCGTAGCCGAAACGTCGGGTCTTCAGCACCGCGGGTCGTCCAACCTTTTCGATCGCAGCCGCGAGTTCATCAGGATGAGCAACGTCGGAAAATGACGCGGTGCGCAAACCAAGTTCGGCAACGAAGGTCTTTTCCGCCAGCCGATCTTGGGTCGTCGCCAGCACCCGAGGATCCGGCAACACCGGAACACGCGCAGCGAGAAAGGTTGCGGTTTCCGCCGGCACGTTCTCGAACTCGTAGGTGACGACATCCACGTCGGCGGAGAAACGATCGAGCGCCTGCGTGTCATTGTAATCGGCGCAGGTGACACGGTGCACCACGTCGAAGGCGGGCGAGTCGGGACTCGGCGAAAAGACATGGCATCTGAAGCCGAGACGCGCTGCCGCAAGCGCCAACATCCGGCCGAGCTGGCCGCCGCCGAGAATGCCGATCGTGGCTTCCGGCTCGAGAATGGGCGCGGTGGCGCTCACGTACTATCCTTCGGTACATCAGCGACAGCGGCAGTCTGGCGCTGCCGCCAGGCTTCGAGCCGATCGCTCAAGGCCGGATCGCTCAAGGCCAAGACGCTTGCAGCGAGCAGCGCCGCATTGATGGCACCCGCTCGTCCGATCGCCAGTGTTCCGACCGGAACACCTGGCGGCATCTGCACGATGGAATAAAGCGAATCGAGACCCGAGAGCGCCTTCGATTCAACCGGCACGCCGAAGACAGGCAAACTGGTGAGCGAGGCGGCCATGCCGGGCAAATGGGCGGCGCCGCCCGCACCGGCGATGATGACTTTGTATCCCGCGGCCTTCGCCCCTTTGGCGAAGGCATAGAGGCGCTCCGGCGTACGATGAGCGGAAACGATGCGCGTTTCATAGGACACGCCGAGCGCATCGAGCGTTTCGGCGGCATGCTTCATGGTCTGCCAGTCGGACTGGCTGCCCATGATGATCGCGATTGATTTTGCCCCCGACGGCGCCACGAAAATATTTCCTCTGCGCGAAGGAAGCGCTGGATTATAGGCGCGCGCCTCGGAACGGCAAGGCGGCGCGGAAGAATTTGTTTCGATCCAAAGCGTTAATTCGGCCGGCCGCGCAGCGGACAAAAAGACCTACGTTTGCGGTCGGCTGCTGAGTCATCAGATTGGCGTCGCGCGCGAGAAGCCACCGACCGTCCGGCTGCTTGCGCAGGACGGTCAGCGTATAACCCGATCGCCGGACGAACTTGCCCTCGGGCAGCGGGATCGTCACTTCGAGGTAATTGCGCATATAGGCCCAATCGCCGAGCACGTTGATCTCACGAATGTCGCTCTTACCCTCCAGGCGGACGCTTTTCATCGCCTCCACGGCAGCACGATACGCCTGCTTCCCGAACGGCTCCTGCCCCGGCACCATGAAGATCACGTCGTCGGTCATCAGGTTCAGTACCGTCTCTACATCGCCGGCGGCGCTCGCCTCCAACCACGTCGCAACGAGTTGCCTGATGGCGTTCTCATCCTCGGTCATGACCCTTCCTCACCAGCACCGCGAATTGCAGCGATTATCGGTGGCCTCTGACGGATCATGCATCACTCGGTTTGATGTTGATCCCTGCCGCTTCGCGTTTAAGAAAAACAGGCGGAGAGCATGCGCAGATGATAGCCTTTTGCGGCATTTGTGCGTTGACGTAACGAAGATTGCGGAGTGGTGCCAATGCAAATGAGCGAATTCCATTATCTGCCGCTGACGCCCGGGTTCTTCTCGATTCTCGTCGGGATTTTCATTGTCCTCTTCATCCTTCTGCAATTGGGCGCACTGCGTTATGCCTATTTGAGCCTGGGCGTGAGCCCCGGCGCCGCCATGCTCCTCCTGCTCGGCTCGCTGCTCGGCAGCTATTTCAACATTCCGATCGCTCAATTGCCGCCCGAGCATGTAATGTCCAACCAAGTGATCGACTTCTTCGGCATGCAATACGCGGTGCCGGTGGTCGAGCGTTGGCCGGGCACGGTGATCGCGGTCAACGTCGGCGGTGCGGTCATTCCACATTCATGTCGATCTATCTCCTCACCAAGCTTCAGCTGTGGGGGAAAGGCACGATTGCGGTCGCTGCCGTCGCGATCATCATTCACTGGCTCGCCGACCCCGTTCCCGGCCTCGGCATTGCCGTACCGGTGTTTGTGCCCGCGGTGACCACGGCCGTCATCGCGTTGGTGCTTTCGCGCGAGCATGCCGGACCGCTTGCCTACACTGCAGGCGGCCTTGGCACGCTCATCGGCGCCGACCTCACCAACCTCGACAAGGTGCGAGGCCTTGGCGCGCCGGTCGCGTCCATCGGTGGCGCCGGCACGTTCGATGGTATCTTTCTGACCGGCATCCTTGCCGTTCTGCTGGCAAGCCTCGTCGCCCGGCCGCGCGAGGCGCAGCCGCAATAGCGCAGAGCCGCATGATCATGACGGGTACGTTTGTGACAATTCGAATTCCAGGCGCACGCTGACGCCGGGTGCAGTACAGGCCGACACGGTCGGCCGAGGATGCAGGCCGCAACGCGGCGGCTTGGCGGCGACAGCGAGAAAATCGTAAAATATTCGGGGCGATTTGAAGGATTGGTGTCATGATTTTAGGAATGTCCATCGAAAGCTTTACCCTGCTGCACGTGATCATCAGCCTTATCGGCATCGTTTCGGGCTTTATCGTCCTCGGCGGCATGTTCGGTTCGCGTCGGCTTCCCGGCTGGACCGCGCTCTTTCTGCTCACGACCGTGCTGACAAGCGTAACCGGATTTATGTTTCCGGACACGACGCTCACACCGGCCCGCATCTTCGGCATCATTTCGCTCGTGGTTCTGGTGCCGGCATTGATCGCGCTCTACGCCTTTCGCCTGCGGAGCGCGTGGCGATGGATTTATGTCGGCGGCGCCGTCATTGCACTTTATCTCAACGTCTTCGTGCTTGTGGTGCAATCCTTCGAAAAAATCCCCGTCTTAGAGCCGTTGGCGCCGACGCAATCGGAGCCGCCGTTTCTCGCGTCGGAAATTTTCGTTCTGGCGATCTTCATCCTGCTCGGCATTGCGGCGCTCGTAAAGTTTCACCCGGGGCGAAACCCGGCCTGACAGAGGTTCGGTCTACAAGGCCTCGGCGCCTAACGTCCGAACGGCCACGCGATATGCCGCTCGCGTTCTACGGCTGGCGCATGACCGCAGTGTGGATTGCCTCGCAATGCTTCACCAGGTTTGCGTGTGCCGACACGAATTGCTTCAGCGGAGTGTCGATATCGTAGAAGTGGATATTGGCGATAAAGCCGTAGATGCCGGCGTCCACACTGGTGGGTCTCGGCCCGTGCAAGTGGCCTTCCGGCGGCAGTAAGTCGGCGAGGACTTGCAGATCGGCGAGGCCGCGGCGATAGGCGGCGTCGGGCTCGTAACGCCCGATGCCTTGAAAGTAATAACGCTGAGATTGAACTCTCGCGCCTTGAGCAGGCCGGCCTCGGTCAGGCTCGGATGCGTCTTGATCAGCACGTCGCGGAATGCCGGCCAAAATCGCTCATCTTTCCATCGCGAATAGGACATGACCCAATAGAGATCGTCGAGCATGCGCGTAATCAGATGGCTGGTATCGCGCTGAACCGGGTCAATGCGTCATCGATCGTCAGGCGGTATTTACGAGTCAGATAGGCGATGATCGTGTCGCTATCGCCCACCGTCTCGCCATCGTCGTCGATATAGGGCAACTGGCCGCGCGGCGCGGCCGACGCATCGAATATATGCTCGTGCCGGAATGGCACACCGCACAAGCGTAGAAACGCGAACACTTTCAGGCCGTAGCCATTATTGTCCGCCACGCCGAACAGCTCGGGATAGGAATAAAGCGTGAGCATGACATCCTCCGCCGCGTCAGAGCTACAATAGGCTGCATGGCGATCCGCGTCATATGCCGCAACGCCCGCGTTTCGGGTTCGACGTCCGTGCCTGTGTGGGTTTCTTCTCTGACGCGCCGTTCCGGGCTAGACTTTCGTATACGAGGCTCATGACAGATGCCCAACAATCCTCATACGCCGGCGGCAGTGGCCAAAGACACACGATCGATCACGCACTACCACGCCCATATCTATTACGACCCTGCGAGCACGCGCGGCCGGGCGGAACACCTGCGCGAGCGCGTAGCGGCGGAATTTCCGCAAGCAAAGCTCGGGCGCTGGCACGACGAACTGGTCGGCCCGCATCCACAATCGATGTATCAAATCGCATTCCACGCCGAGATGATCGGATCCTTCGTGCCGTGGCTGATGCTCAACCGCGACGGCTTGACTGTGCTGCTGCACCCCGAAACGGGTGATAACTTGACCGACCACACCGCGCACGCGGCCTGGTTTGGCGCTGTGCTGCCGCTGCGGATCGAAGTCTTCGGCCGACGCCCTTAGCGGCCCTGCGAGCGCAAAGATCGAGCTGTCCGGGCGGCGGCGCGCCTGTTTGTGGAACCGCGACCCGAAACGGTGGGTTAGCTTGCAAAAGCAGCGCGAGCACGTGCCATGCCAGACCATCAAAATTCCGATCGAGACAACGATATCCGCTTCCTGACGCCGCTGTTGCTCATGGCGGTCATTCTGGTTTGCGGTATTCTGTTCTATGCCTATACGGGCCATTCTCTGGCCGCGGGCGGCTGAAGCAGAACCCAATCGAATCCACGCCATAGCGGGAAACATGAAGATCGCCGGTTCGACGGCGCTGGTCACCGGCGCCAACCGCGGCCTTGGCCGCGCTTTCGTCGAGGCGCTCCGCAACGCCGGTTGCGCCAAGATTTATGCCGGCGCCCGAGCGACCGAGAGCGTGACCGGCGACGCCGTCATCGAGCCGGTACGGCTTGATATTACCAACGCTGAACACGTGATGGCCGCCGCGGAACGGTGCATGGACGTCAATATCCTGATCAATAACGCCGGCGTAGCGCGTTTTGCGCCCGCTCTGGGCGCGCCGACAATGGACGATGCGCGGCTCGAGATGGAAACGAACTATTTTGGCACGCTCGCCATGTGCCGCGCGTTTGCGCCGGTGTTGAAGGGAAACGGCGGCGGCGCACTCGTCAACATGCTGTCCGTCGTGAGCTTCTTCAATGCGCCGATGCAGGGTACCTATTGTGCCTCCAAGGCGGCCGCGTGGTCCTTGACCAAGGACGTGCGGCTGGAGCTGCGCGCGCAAGGCACGCTGGTGATCGGCGTCTATGCCGGCTACATCGACACCGACATGACCGCGGGCATCACGGGACCAAAGTCGAGTGCCGCTGCCATTGCCGGCCGCGTGATCGCCGGCATCGAAAGCGGCACCGAGGACATTCTCGCCGATGATCGCGCGCGCACCGTTTACGCCGAGCTGCGCAAGGACGACCGCGCGTTCGACGCCAACATGCAGAAGATTTGGGACAATCAGCACGCCCGGTAGGCGACTTTCTCCAAGCCGGCCGCATTCGCAGACGCGCTAGGAACTGTCCCGGCATGCCGTTTTGCTCCTTTGGCCGAATAGCTGCTATGGCAATGGGCAAGCGAACGATTGACCAAAGGACGGTGCATGGCGGAGAAGTCCAAAGAGCATGCTGCGAGCGCGCAATTCGCAAAACTGCAGCGCGCGGAAGATGCCAAAAAGGCGGCGTCGGAGTACGAATCCGCGGCCGCTGAGCTGCGCGCGAAGACCGAGCGGCTGAAGGCGCTCCGGTTGGCAAGAGACGCCGCGCAGCCGCAAAAAGCGCCGGCCGCTCCGAAGCGAAAATCCGCCGGCAAGAAAGCGAAGGGCCCGTCCGGCTCGTTGTCGGACTGGCTCGATGGACAAGCCAAGGAAGGCCGGCGCAGCTGAACCGGGCTACGTCCGGCGACACGCTACCGCGGCTGGCCGTCCTCGAACTTGCGTTCGAAAATTTCGCCGAGCGTGGCGTAGAAGAAGCCGTTGAGGCGGCCGATCGGATCGAGCTTCTTCATGTCGATATAGCCGCCGGTCATGCAGGCGGGATCGACGTGGATATAGACCACCTCGCCGATCACGAGCGGATGCCGGTTGGGGCCCAGCTCGATGACACGATCGAGCTTGCACTCGAAATGAATCGGCACTTCTTTGACGCGCGGCGCCGCAACCTTGACGCTCGGAATCGGCGTCAGCCCGGTCTCGGCGAACTCGGAATCGTCCTCGGGAAACCCGTTGGCCGAATCGACCATCTCCTTCCACACCGGCTGCGTCACCACGTTGAAGCAGAACTCGCCGGTCTCGCGCACGTTCTTGAGCGTATGCTTCTCGCTGCCGTCGGGATTGCGCGCGATCGTCAGCGAGATCATCGGCGGCACGATGCACACCACGGTAAAGAAGGAAAACGGCGCCAGATTGGTGATGCCCTTCCGGCTCACCGTCGACGCCCAGCCGATCGGCCGCGGCACGACGGCGCCCGTGAGCAGGCGGTAGACTTGGCGCTTGTCGACGATGGCGGGGTCGAATTCCAGGTATCCGGACGAGCATTCGGACGGGTCTTCTTCTGACATGGCGTGCGGAGCCTTTGGCGAACGGGTTGATCGGGCCGGCCATCGTGCGATAGTCAATGTCCGACAACAAGCGCACGAGGTTCCGATGAACGTCAACGTCGCGCCCGCACAATCGGTAGGGAGCACACAGCCGCCTTTCGAGGCCAAGCGGCCTTTCGCGGTCGAACGGCTTGGCGCGAGCCTCGGCGCCGAAATCTCCGGCATCAGCCTCAAGAGCCCGATGGATCCTGAGACCTTCGCGGCCTTCGAAGCCGCCCTGATCGAGCACAAGGTCGTGGTGATGCGCGACCAGCACCTGACCACGGATGAGCACGTCACGATGAGCCGGCTGTTCGGCGAACTCGAAGTGCATCCGATGCGGCCGCAGGGCGAATTTCCCGAAATCCTGGTGCTCGACAATCATAAGGACAATCCGGTTCTGTCCACCGACGTGTGGCACACCGACACGACATTCCGGAAAAATCCGACCAAATATACCATCCTGCGCTGTCAGATCATGCCGAAGGTCGGCGGCGACACGCTGTGGGCCAATATGGAAGCCGCCTACGATGGCTTAAGCGACACGTTCAAACAAATGATCGGCGGCCTGCGCGCCGTGCACGATTTTCAGAATTTCCGCGTGCTGTTCAAGAATACCGACGAAGACCGCGCCAAACTGCGCAAGATGGAGGAGCTGTTTCCGAACCCGTCGCATCCGGTCGTGCGCACGCATCCGGCGACCGGGAGAAAGTGCATCTTCGTCAATCCGCAATTTACGTTGCGCATCGAAGGCCTCGAGCCAGCCGAAAGCCGCGCCATTCTCGACGTGTTGTATGCGCAGGTTCACGTCCCGGAATATCAGTTCCGGCTGCGCTGGGAGCCCGGCACGATCGTGTTCTGGGACAACCGCTCGACTCAGCACTACGCCGCGAACGACTATTATCCCGAGCGGCGCCGCATGGAACGCACCGCCGTGGTCGGCGAAACGCCCTGCTGAAACGGCCGCCAATCTCGGAACCCCCGAGATTGGCGATCAATGCTAGGTGTGACGACAGCTCGCCGTCCGCCCGCTCAGCCGTTGGTATGAGTGTGGTGAACGTGGCGATACGAATGTCGCACGCCGTGCCGATGGTAATAGGCGTGCGGCGGCTCCGCGACCGGATAAGAGGTGTAGTAGACGGGGCCGATTCCAAACAAGCCTTCGACGCCGCCAACGACACCGCCGACCGCGCCGCCGACGACGGCGCCAATCGGTCCGGCTTCCTGATTTCCGACATAGGCGCCGTGCGCAATGCCGTCCGGAATGCCCTGCGCCTGGGCCGCGAGCGGCAAAGCGAGCGATGCGACAACGGTACCTGCAAAGGTACCTGCAAACAAAAGATGGAACTTCACGCGACAACCTCTCACTGTGTTGAGTGCCGCCACATGTCGCTCAATGAAGGCGTCAGCGCGGCGATGATGTGGCGGCGCGGCGCGGCGTGCGATTAAACGGCAGGTGAGACCAAATGATCACACCCGCGGCGAAAGTTCGATGACGCTCGCGCCGGCATCCGTTCAGCCGTGAAGCGCGGCCAGATAATCGAGCCGCTGCTGCACATGGGGATTCGCGGGCGTCAGCATGCTTGCGGCCTTGAGTGCGGCGCGCGCGTGATCGAGTTCGCCCCAC
Source organism: uncultured Alphaproteobacteria bacterium (assembly GCA_963759705.1). GTDB lineage: Bacteria > Pseudomonadota > Alphaproteobacteria > Rhizobiales > Xanthobacteraceae > BOG-931. The sequence continues at coordinate 136,238 of CAVXAK010000011.1, read as the reverse complement.
GCCATATGCGCATTGGCGCGATGAATGAGCGGTGTCGGACTTTGCGGGCTCGCTTCGATGGCCCGATCGGCCCACGAATGCGCGGCGTGAATATCGCCCTGCCGGCAAGTGATTTCGCTCAGGCGGCAGAGAATGCCGAGATCGTTCGGCGCGAACGCATAGGCGGACTTTCCCGCCGCGAGAGCGGCCGGCAGATTGCCGCAATGCAGATGCAGCCCCGCCAGATTGTGATAGGACTGCGCGTCGCTCGGATTTTTCTTCACGGCTGACACGGCAGCCGAGAGCGCTTCGCCGAGATTGCCGCGGCGCCGCGCCGTATCGCTCAGTGCGCGAAGCAAAAGCGAGCTGTTCGGCTTTTGCTCGAGCGCATCGCGCAGCGTCTTTTCGGCCTGTTCGAGATCGCCGTTGGCGATCTGGTTGTTCCAGAGCCGCACCACGGCGTTTTCATTGATCGGTGGCGCGTCGCTTGGCATCACTTCGCTTTGCGTCACTTCGCTTTGCATCGTGGAACTCTAGGCTACTCGCCCCTGAGAAACGATGTGAGGACCGCCACGGACGAGAGTCAAGTCACATACCGGAAACCGTACTTCGTAGTGGTTTGCACATGGTGAACGCGCTATTGGCCGTGTGCGCGAAGAATTGTCTTTGCGTAACGTTCTCGCGGCGCATCGCGCCCCCACATCTCGTCACCACCGGGCTTTGACCCGGTGGTCCATGCTGAAGCGCAACGAATAAAAATGTGCGGTAATGATCCACGAGCCATCACTCAGCATGGATTGCCGGATCATCATCAGTCCGGCAATGACGACAGACATCGTTCTCGCGGGCGATTGCGCCCGAGTTCTGCACGTCATTGCGAGCGGTAGCGAAACAATCCAGCGTAGCGACGCAGAACCCGGTATCGCTTGGGCCGCTATACCGCCGAACTGGATGGCTTCGTTTCACTCGCCATGACGAAGAGAAGGGAAGCGGAACGCCGACAAGCGCGTGTTCCGACCGTCCGCATCATCGCAGACAAGTTACGCACTCGGCGCAACTCGTCTGCCATGCGGCGCGCATCCAGCGGGATGCGCTCGCCTGTCGGCGTTCCACCGCGGCTCTCGCCAGGGGGCTTTCGCCCCTTTCGCTCAGCTCCAGGCCAGGCTTCCTGGGACGCGGTCGCAAGACGCATTGGCTGGACGGGCGTTACCCGTCCCTCCCTGTCCCAGTCCAGAGAATGCACCTCCCGCACCGGCCGTAGTACCGGCGAGCATGATGCCCGAAGCTGCCCGAGTGCGGGGTGCGAACCCGCCCGCAGGCACCGCTCTCGCTCCGCCTTCAAGGATCGCCTCTAGAACACGTCCCACACTGAGCGAGATTTGGCGCTTGTAACTGAATTAGAGACAAATGTCAAGCATTATCTCCATATCGGTGACGGAAGGTCGCCAGGCGCGAAGGCTTCCCGCGAACCCTGCGATGGATCAAGGACGCGTGAACCATTCGTTCACGATGTGCTCGATCTGGCCTCGGGACGATCTCAATTTCGCCGGATACTGGCCGTTTGTATCACCGGCGGGACGTGGTGGTTCGACGAACGGTTTGACGAGGGGTTTCTGGGGATGTCTGGTCCGGGCGACGAGTCTTTCGTCTCGCGTTTTACGCTGAAGTTTGTCGAGATTGTCGCCGCAGGCGTCGCCACCGCGATCAGCGGCTACCTCATCGCGCACCTCGGCGGATTCTTGTCATCTCCGGCGCCGGCCGCGGTCGAGGTTGCGCCGATGGCCAGCACGACCCAGCGCGCCAAGCCCGCCCCGATCGTTTCCGCCGACGCCAAAGCCGAGCGCCCCGCGCCGCAGCGGGATGCCGCTCCGGCGGCTGCGCCGCCCGCTCGAGCGGCGGCGACCGCGGCTGAGGCCGCACCATCGCGCAAGCGTCCGAAGACCGAGACGAGCGTCACCGCCAGCAAGCCGCGCGAAGCGGATTCGATCGAAGGCGAGATTCGCGCTGCACTGGCGCACGTCGATGCCGATCGGACGCCCGCGCCGGAGGCGCGGCCCCATCAAGCCAAGGCTACGCTGGCGCCGGGGCCGACCGTGCTCGGGACGCTGCCACTTTCGATCAATGGCGCCCCGATCAATGGCACCCTGAGCGCGGCTGGCGTGAGCACGGGTTCGATTGCTGCAGCGACGCCCACCGCCGTTGCGCCACGGCCGCAGCAGCCGGCTCCGGTGCTGTCCAATCCGCCCGCCGCGGTCGAGATCAAATCGCTGCCTGTTGCCAACGTCGACCCGTCACCGCCACCCGCGCCGCAGCAGCCGGCGCAACAGGTTGCGGTTCCGTCCAATCCGTCCGCCGCGGCCGGTGCACCATCGCCGTCGGCCGACGCCGAAGAGTCATTGTTGCCGCCGCAGCCGCCGCCGAACAACAACTTGTTCTCCGCGCTCAAGCGCCTGCCCTACATGCTGCGCGCCGACGCACCGCCGCCGCCAAGCGACGTGCCGCGTCCGCCGGCGGCGGTCGGCGAGTAGCAACGGATGGCGCGGGCGCGGCCCGGCCGAACCTCGCATCTGCTGAAGACGCCTTGCTGAAGACGATGTGCTGATGCGTCTTGTGGAAGACGCTATTTCTTCAGCAGTGCGTCGCGCTGCTTGACCAGCCGTTCGAGCGCTTCGTTTTGCTGCGCGATCCGATCCGCGTTGCGATCCTCATCTTCGGCGCCCGAGACGGCCGCCGCTTGTTCGATGAGCTGCCGGATGTTGTCACGAGCGATGGCGATGCGCTGTTCGAGTTCGGCGAGCGAAAGTGAACTGCTGCTGCTCATGATGCGTTCCTCAAAGCATGATCCGGCGGCGAAGCTCGCCCCGGTGGCGTAACAAGCGGTGCCCATCCTACAGGCGAAGCGGCCGAATGGAAAAACCGGATGGGGATGACGCCGCAGCCCGGCATCGGGCCGCTGCCGGCAAGCGGCGCGGCGCATATTGGAATAAGCTCGGGGCGCCAGGGTTTACCATGAGGACAGCAGGAGAAACGACATGCGTATCCTCCTCGGCGCCCTGATCATTGGGTTCGCGGCATCCTGGGCCGGCACGGCTTCCGCCGAAATCCTCTATCCGTGGTGCGCCTATTACGGCGGCAAGAGTGGAGGGACCAATTGCGGTTTCTCAACCATGCAGCAGTGCCAGTGGGCCATTTCGGGCAACGGCGGCTATTGCGGCGAAAACCCGCGATACTTGACCGGCCAGGCCCCGGGCGTGCCGGGAAGACGCTACCGTCATTATTATTGATGCGGTTTGAAACTTTGACGCGGTTTGAAATGGGGCACGTCGGCGGTTAGGTGCCCGATGCGCCCGCCGCGCCGGTCGCTCATCCGCCCTGCGGGCTCTGCGCCTCGGGAGCTTCGTCGTCGTCGTCCTCATCGTCTTCCCGACCATGAGCCTCCCGCTCGTTTGCCTCCTCGATCGCCGCCGCCATGAATTCGGCGAGGTCGTCGATCGCGTCCTTGATATCCATTTCGGAGATGCCCTGCGCGGAGGCGTCGGCGAGACATTGGCGCGCCAGCGCCTTCGCCTGCGTATTGTCGGCATCCGGCGCATACTCTCCGGGCCGGATATGGTCGGAAATCCACTCTTCGACAAACCCAAGAACTTCCGTGCTCATGTCCGGCTCCTGATTCTGAACAAAGTGTAGCATAGGACGGCGATGGGACGGGTTGGACCAACGAGTACCTTTCGCTACCTTGACAAGCATCGTTTCGCGGAAGCAACATTTGCGGGAGGTGGCGCCATGTTCGCTCGCGCGCTTGTCTTCCTCTGCCTGCTATCAGCGCCTTCGGCTGTCGTGGCTGGCGACAACAATTCCGCCGTGGGTTCGCCAACGCTGAAGGGCAACCTGCTCGTTCAATGGAACGATGAGAAGCGGTTTATCTACGTCACCGACTCGACAAATCCATTGCGGTTTCAAACCGGAGACGGCCGCGAGATCAAGCCTGGCCGCATGTACACCGACGGAGGTTCAATCCCGCGCGTGTTTTGGGCGTTCCCCGGCTTCTCCCCGTGGGGATATGCCCCCGCCTACGTCCTTCACGACTGGCTGTTTCACCAACACCGTTGCCAAAGAGATGATCCGCCGGACCGCTACACGCTCGCGGAAGCAAACCAGGTTCTTGATGACACCATCGGAATTTTGTTCAAGCTCAAGACCGTGGAACCAAACGAGACCGCCCGCGCATTGATCAAGTGGGCCGTCGACAACTTTGCTCAACGCGCTTGGGACCAACCGTGCGACCAGGAGCCGCCCGCTCCCGGCGAGCGACCCGCCGCGCTTCCATTCGTCGTCACAGTTGAGCGGTTGTCATTTGGAAATTAGCAGTCATTGGCTGCGAATATGACTGTTGTCAGACTCCAGCGGAACCCGCACGAGGCAGTGCGTGCGGATTTCATACCCACGGCGACAATTCCTGACCTGTCATGCTCCGCCAACGGGTCCGGCCCGAAGTGGCCGGCCCGATGACAAGCTCCAGCGGAGCATCCAGTACTCACAGCGTTGAATGTGTCTCAATGATTACTGGATCATCCGCCTTCGCGGATGATGACAAGATAATGAGTTCGGTGGCTAACGCCGCTGGTATCACTCAATCCTGGCTGCGCATGCTGTGGCTCACCCGCCCGGCCCTTCGTGCTCCTTCGAAAATCGCTCCGGCGCCGCACGTCACGGCCATTTGTTACGGCCATATTTGTAACGGCCATGTGTTCGCCGCCGCGTTGCAATGAACGGCGCGCGGTCATAATTTATAGGGAGAGGTGGCTGTGAGGGCTCACGTCGAAGGACGGAGGCTCCGGTGGCAACCGAACGCGCCTTCAGTTGCGGCAACAACAAATATTATGTCGTCGCGTGCAACGGGCACTTCATTGTGCAGCGGCAGGATTGGCTCGGCAGAGTTTTCATCAGCTACGCCGGCGATCTGGCGGAAGCGATCGCCCGCATCGAGGCCGACGCCCGATGCTGGCAAGTGCAGGCGGCCTGATCGGCGGCCGGCTTGTCACCGCCGGACGCGATCCGGCAACGAAACTTGCCCCGGATTTCTTTGCACGGAATCCGTGCCGCGCTTGCTATGCTCCCCGCCACGAAAACGACAGCAAGGGGGAAAAGTCCATGCGCAGGATGATCGCTTTTTTCAGTGGCATGATTGCGGGCATGATCGCCGTCATCGCCGCCGGCAGCGCGACAGCCGAGACGCTCAAGGTTGCGGTCGCGCAGCGCGGTTTCTGGAACTCATCGTTCGTCGAATTCGCGCTGCGTCAGGGCTTCTTCAAGCAGGAAGGGCTCGACATCGACATTCTTTACACCGAGGGCGGCGCCTCGACGCTCACCCCCGTCATCGCCGGCTCGATCGACATCGCCATGACCAACGGCACGCTTGGCGTGATTGCCGCCTTTGCCAAGGGCCTGCCGGTGAAGATCATTTCGGCGGAAGCCACCGGCGCCCCCGACGCGTTCTGGTATGCGCGCCCGGAGAGCGGCATCAAGACCATCAAGGACACGGGCGGCAAGACGGTCGCGTTCTCCTCGCCCGGCTCCTCGACCAATCTCATCATCCTGCAGCTCATCAGCCAGGAGAAGGTGACGCCGAAGCTCGTCCCGACCGGCGGCCTGCCGGGAACGCTGACGCAGGTGATGACCGGCCAGATCGACGTCGGCTGGTCGGTGCCGCCATTCGTACTGAAGGATCTCGCCGAGGGCCGGCTGCAGATCATCGCGCGCGGCAGCGACGTCGCGGCGATCCGCGACCAGACCATCCGGGTCAACGTCGCCAACGCCAATGGGCTCAAGGACAAGCGCGACGCCTTCGTGCGCTACGTGCGGGCACTGAGCCGGGCGATCGACTGGGCCTATTCGGGCCCCGCCGCGCTCGACGCCTACGCCGAGATCGCCAAGGTGCCGGTCGCGCTGGCGCAGCGCACGCGCGACGAGTTCTATCCCAGGGAGTCGCTGCAGCTTGGCGAAGTGCGCGGCCTCGACCTCACGCTGAAGCAGGCGCTGGAATACAAATACATCACCGCGCCGCTCTCCGCCGCCGACGTGCAGAAGGGGCTGATCGATATTCTGTATGTGCCGCCGAAGTAGGCGCGGGCGGCGCGGATAGCGAAGCGCGCAGGATGGCCGTTGTGTAGGGCGGGTTAGGCTCCGCCGTTACCCGCCGCCTTCGATCGCCGTCCATGAAAACGAGACGCGGATGACGCCTTCGGCTTATCCGCCCTACGGGCTTGGGTTACTATCGAGGAACGAAGGAGACACAAGATGCGGATTCTCCTCGGCGCCCTGACCATCTGGCTCGCTGCATCGTGGACCGGCGCTGCCTCCGCTGAAATCCTCTATCCGTGGTGTGCCTACTACGGTGGCGAGGGCGGTGGAGGAACCAATTGCGGTTTTTCAACCATGCAGCAATGTCAGTGGGCGATTTCCGGCAACGGCGGCTATTGCGGCGAAAACCCGCGATACCTGCCCGCTCAGCCCCCAGGCGCGCCGGCGAAACATCGCCGTCAATATTGATGCGATTTGGAACGGCAAGTCGGCGGCAAGAGCCCGGATTAAGAGTGGGCGACATACGCGATTGTGCTGCGAGGCTGGCCCCGGATTTCGTTGAATTTACCCTCGGGCGCGCAACGCGCGACCCGTGGGCTGAATCCAGGCTACGCTTGCTCTCGCTTCATTCAATCCGGGCTATCTTTTACCTAGTTCAGCCAGCGAAACCCGCCATCGTCTATGATAGCGGCACGAATTGGATCGCCAATCTCCCTCGAACATAATACGGACTGAGCAGAGACGGTGTGAAACAAGGCGGAAATCGATTGGAGTGAGATCGTCTGATTGAGGTCAAATTGGACCATAGGGCATTCCGGAGGAAGGTCCCACCATGCGTGAGCGCCAGAAAGCTGTCCATTTGCCAAGATTCTCTGCGTCTTGCAACACTACCTGACGCTTGCCGCCTTGGGTCACGGCAATTGTAATCGTCTGATACCAAAGATAGTTCATTCCACCGCGACGCTTCGCTAGAAAAAACTGCAATGTTTTGTCGGCAGGAATATCTCCGCGATAGCTAGCTATAGCATGAGCAAAGCTGTCAAATACACGATTGCGTAGGGACGCAAATTGTTGATCCGGTGTTGAGTCAGGAACCTGGCTTGCGATTTTTCCAAATTCTATCGCCGCATCCCAATCATTACCGTTTTCACCTGCCCCCGGTATCAGCGCAAAGCCACCATTCATCACGACCGCATCTTTGCTGACTTCGAAAATCTTTTGCGTGGTGTCCTCAGCAGGAAACCGTTTGCTGTCTGCGGCAACATAAATCGCGGATGCCGAGACTATAACGAGCAGCATCGTCATGTAGGCTCACCACGAGAGTGATCACAACGCCTTATTAAGCTCATCAGCACGCTGAGACCGAATAACGCTAGAATGGGCATTGTTATGTCCCGTGGTCGTCATGGCCGGGCTCGTCCCGGCCATCCACAACTCGCTTTCTTGTTGACAACGATAAAGACGTGGATGCCCGGATCAAGTCCGGGCATGACGAACTGTGGGCGTCCTCCTGACGGAGCGAAGCGAGCCCCACGCAAATCGCGTGGGCACGGCGTGTTCCACGCCTTTGCCCACCCACTTGCTCGGCGTCGCTCGCCACAGTTGAGATCGCCATATTTGCTAATTACGCTTCGCTGATCCGCCCTACCGGCTTGGCCGCTGGCGCGACCGTAAGGGTGAGGGCATGGAAAATTGCTCCGGGAAAAGAGCTGTTCGCCCATCGTGAACTCGATGAGGCGTTGGATTTATGGCGATGGACGACCATTTAGGGAGGAAAATCATGAAGAACAAAAAATCGCAGCGCGAATGGCAGGACAAGGAATCAGTAGGGTTGGCAGGCGAGTACGCCGTCGCGTCCGAACTGTGTCGAAGAGGTCATTACGCGCAGCTTACTCTTGGGCATCACAAGAAGACCGATCTTCTTGTTGAGCTCAAAGGCAATCCTCAGGGGCTGATCTTTCGTCGAGTATCGGTCAAGGCGAAAAACAAAGATCAGTGGCCGAGGGTAAAGGGCATCTCGGACAAAGGCGATCTTATAATTTTCGTCGATTTCAAAGATAAGCAAGCTAACGCAAGGCCCGATTTTTATGTGCTTGATGTCCCAGCGTGGAAAGCCGTGGTAAACAACAAAAAGAAATCCAATAAGGGCAGCAAGATAGACGAGACAAATACCTTGTACTGGGAACCTTGGGAAGGAAACGAGAAGGGCTGGAAAGGATGCTCAGTTAGCGTGCCGGATATTAAAGACTTCAAAGAGAAATGGCAGAGGGTGGAATTAAAGTAGCACATTACAGCAAGCGCAGGGTGGGCAAAGGCGCTGAGCGCCGTGCCCACGTTCGTTCGCGGAAGCAGCCAGCCAGGTCTTGGTCCTGTCCCTCGTCATGGCCGGGCTCGTCCCGGCCATCCACGAATTGCTGTCTTGTTGACAAGGATAAAGACGTGGATGCCCGGATCAATAGGCGAGCGAAGCGACGCCGTTCTTCGAACGGCTATGGCCGGGCATGACGAACAACAAACCTCGTCCTGAGGTGCGAGCGCAAGCGAGCCTCGAAGGACGGCTTTAATCGATGGCATCCTTCGAGGCACGCCTTGCGGCGTGCGCCTCAGGATGAGGCGGAACTAAAAAGCCCACCCGTAAGCGCAGAAGCCATCCTTCGAGGCGCGCCTTTGGCGCGCGCCTCAGGATGAGGCTCAGAGAGCCTTGTTTGCTTCCTTCACGGCTTCCGCCTTGTCGACATAGACCTCGGCGCCCATGTCGATGAACTTCTTCGACATCGACGCCATGCCCTGCTCCTTGTCGTTCAAGGTCGCCGCGTAGTCGCGCACGTCCTGCGTGATCTTCATCGAGCAGAACTTCGGCCCGCACATGGAGCAGAAGTGCGCCACCTTGTGGGCTTCCTTGGGCAGCGTCTCGTCGTGGTATTTGAGCGCGGTGTCGGGATCGAGCGACAGGTGGAACTGATCGATCCAGCGGAAGTCGAAGCGCGCGCGCGAAAGCGCGTCGTCGCGCAACTGCGCCGCCGGATGGCCCTTGGCGAGATCGGAGGCGTGCGCCGCGATCTTGTAGGCAATGACGCCGTCCTTGACGTCGTTCCTATCGGGCAGGCCGAAGTGCTCCTTCGGCGTGACGTAGCAGAGCATGGCGGTGCCGAACCAGCCGATCATGGCGGCGCCGATCGCCGAGGTGATGTGGTCGTAGGCCGGCGCGATGTCGGTGACGAGCGGGCCAAGCGTATAGAACGGCGCCTCGCCGCACTCCTTGAGCTGCTTGTCGACGTTGATCTTGATCTTGTGCAGCGGCACGTGGCCGGGGCCCTCGATCATCACCTGGCAGCCCTTGGCCCAGGCGACCTTCGTCAGTTCGCCGAGCGTCTCCAGCTCGGAGAACTGCGCGCGGTCGTTGGCGTCGCGGATCGAGCCGGGGCGCAGGCCGTCGCCGAGCGAGAACGACACGTCGTATTTGCGCATCAGGTCGCAAATCTCGTCGAAGCGCTCGTAGAGGAAGCTCTCCTTGTGATGCGCCAGGCACCACTTCGCCATGATCGAGCCGCCGCGCGAGACGATACCGGTGACGCGGTTGGCGGTGAGGTGGATGTAGCCGAGGCGGACGCCGGCGTGGATGGTGAAGTAATCGACGCCCTGCTCGCACTGCTCGATCAGCGTGTCCTTGTAGCACTCCCAGTCGAGCTTGACCGGATCGCCGTTGACCTTCTCCAGCGCCTGATAGATCGGCACGGTGCCGATCGGGACCGGCGCATTGCGGATGATCCATTCGCGGGTGTTGTGGATGTTGCGGCCGGTGGAGAGGTCCATCACGGTGTCGGCGCCCCAGCGGATCGCCCACACCATCTTCTCCACTTCCTCTTCGACGGATGACGTGACGGCGGAGTTGCCGATATTGGCATTGATTTTCGTGAGAAAGTTGCGGCCGATCGCCATCGGCTCCAATTCGGCGTGATTGATGTTCGACGGAATGATGGCGCGGCCGCGCGCCACTTCGCTGCGCACGAATTCGGGCGTGACGAACAGCGGCACCGAGGCGCCGAAGCTCTCGCCGTCGTCGTGGGCGGCCTGCGCGCAGTCGAGCATCTTCTTGCGCCCGAGATTTTCGCGCTCGGCGACGTAGATCATTTCCTTGGTGATGACGCCCTTGCGGGCCCATTCGAGTTGGGTGAGCGGGTGCTTGCCGTTTGCCGCAGCACGTTCCCCTCCCCCCTGTGGGGAGGGGTTAGGGGTGGGGGTGGAACGGGATTGCGTCGACGCAGAAGCGTTTGCCGCGTCACCCCCCTCCCTACCCTCCCCCACAAGGGGGGAGGGAACAGAAATCGCGCGCATCGGGCGCGGCGTGTTGGGGAAGTTGCGGGCCAGGTGCTTGCCGGTAACGTTGCCGTTGTCGACCGGCTGGATCGGGCGGCCGTCATACTCCTCGACGCCGCCGCGCTCCTTCACCCATGCGGTGCGGGCGCGCTTAAGCCCCTTCTCGACGTCGATCGCCACATCGTTGTCGGTGTAGACGCCGGACGGATCGTAGACCCGCACCGGCTCCTCGCCCGAGCCTTCCGACAGCGGAATCTCGCGCAGCGGCACCCGCAGGTCGGCCGCCGCCTCCGGCACCGAATAGATCTTGCGCGAACCGGCAATCGGGCCGGTCGTCACCGTCGGCGTGGCGAGATCGGATTCGGAGAGTGGCTTATTCATGGGGGTACACTCCTTGAGTCTTGTTGTTGCAGCACGCTCCAGCGCCTAGGCGCGGTAACCGAAATAACAGAGCACGAGACCGAGAATGACGAGGGCGCCGGCCGAGATCGAATAGGTCTGCCTGCTGGCGACGACCTTGCGTCCGATAGCCATGGCCTTCTCGGTGAGCAGAACGCGAATGGCGCCGCGAATGAGCAACAGCCAGCCGATCAATGTGATCAGCACCCGCCAGTTCGCCACCCACACATTGTGGGTCAGCACGATCGCGAGACCGGCGGCCAAATCCATGAAGCCGAACAGGCAGACCAAGGTCACGCTGCCGACGAGCTCGCGGCCCATCGTCTCGAAGGCACGCGCGTTGACGACGATGCTGATGCCGAGGATCAGCAGCAGCGGCCCCAACAGCCGGGCGAGAAAGATCGATGCCTGCACGTCGCGCTCCCGCGGCATTGTCCGGGCTGCTGGCTTTGGGGAACGTGCGGCTTAAGCGGCTTAAGAGCAATTTTCCGTCCCTTCGCCGGCATGACCCGGATCAGGTTCAAAGGGTCACCGCAGTTCTCGCGCACGAGACGTGACTCGAGATTTGGCGGTCTCTCAGCTCCTTCCGGAGCTCCCCTCGGAACACCTTTAATTTAGGCCATCGGCACCGGGTGTCAACGCGGTGTCACGATGATTATCGATCTTGTCGTTGAGGCGCTTGAAGAATTCCTCACCGGACATGACATCTCCGCGAGCGACCGAAACGCGGGCCTGATCCACATAGGGCTTGGCCCACGCCAGATCGTCCTCCAACAGCGACTTGAGATCCGCAACGGCTACGGCAAGCGCCTCGTCGATCGAGGAAAAATGGCCCGCTGCAACTTCCGCTTCCAGCCACTTCTGTTGTTCAATCGGGAGCGAAATGTTCATCGAGAGTCGATATAGCGCCCGTGGTGGGCAAAATCCACCTCCCGGGGCCGGCGCTCAATAGTCCTTCAGGAGCCGCTCGATGTAGTCGAGCTCCTCTTGGGGGCGGCCGATGTCACCGAAGCGCTTGCGCAATTCCTCGATGATGCGGCGGGCGCGCTGCACGTCGATCTCGCCCGGCACCTTGACGGTGACGTCGTCGCCGTAGTCGCGGCCGCGCAGCGGCCGGCCGAGCGGATCGGTGTCCTGTTGCGCACGCGGCTGTCCGAGCCGGCCCGGCTGGCCCGGTCCGGGGCCCTGCCCCATCTGCTGCTGCATGGATTGCGCGAGCCCCTGCGCGCCCTTGCGCAAAGCATCGAGCGCGCGGCCTTGCGAATCCACCGCACCGTCGGAGTTGCCATCGCCCAGTTCGCCTTCGGCTTCGCCCATGGCGTCGCCGGCGCGGCCGAGCTGATCCATCTGGTCCTGGCCTTGACCCTGCTGGCCCTGACCCTGCTGGCCCTGACCCTGCTGTCCCTGGCCCTGCTGGCCCTGCTGGCCCTGGCCGAAGCCGTGGTTCTTCAGCTCTTCGAGCAGCTTGTTGAGGCGGTCGCGCAGGGCCTGCTGGCTCTGCCGCAGTTCGCCCATGCCGTCATTGCCCTGCTGCTGCTGTTGGCCCTGCTGGCCCTGTTGGCCACGCTGCCCGCGCTGGCCACGTTGCCCGCGTTGATTCTGCCCTTGCTTGAAAGTGCGGTCGCGCAGGTCCTGCTGCTGGCGGATCATGTCGCCGAGTTCGTCGAGCGCCGACATCATGTCATCGTCGCCGTCGCCGTTCATGTTCGGCGTCGCCATCTGCAGGTTCTCCATCATCTGCTGGAGTTCCTGCAGGAGCTGCTTGGCGGCGTCTTTGGCACCATTGCGCGCCAGATTCTCAAGCCGGTCGAGCATGCTCTGAAGGTCGCGCTGGCTCAGCACGCGCGAATTGCGGTCGAGCGGGCGGGCGAGCTGCTGGCTGTTCTTGAGCTGCTCCTGCATCGCCTGCATGAAGCGATCCATCGCCGCGCGCAGCTGATCCATGAGCGCTTTCAGCTCCTGGTCGCTGGCGCCGCGTTCAAGCGCCTGGCGCAGAGCATCCTCGGCGCTGCGCAGCGCCTGCTGGGCGTCGGAAATGTTGCCGTCCTCGATGCCGACCGCCATCGACCACATTCGCGCCACCACGTCGCGCAGGTCGTCGTCGCTCTTGGCGCGCACCAGCGACCAGAAGATCGAGCGCAGCCCGAGATAAATGCCGGCCTGGGGCGTGAATTGTTCCGGCGCCATCGACAGCGCGTCGATCGCAGTGATGACCAGCGGACGGGTGCGGGCGTCGAGCGCGAGATTGCGGCGCTGCTCGATCAGCGCCCGCGCCAGCGGCTTGGTGAAAACACGTTCGGGCAGGCGGAACGCGAACGGCTCGCTTTTTCCTTCATTGCCGCCTTCGTCGTGGGCAACGAGCGTCATCACCACCTCGGCGCCGGCCCAGGGGTGATCGGTCAAATCCTTGATGGTCTGCCCGACGCCATTCTTGGTGCGCACCTGCGGCAGGATCAGCGCGAAATCCGGCGGCCCGAACAGCGGGTGCGGACCTTCGCCCTGCTCGTTGGGATCGTTCTTGCGCGCGAACGTCGCTTTCGCGTCGATCACCCCGTAATCGTCCTCAAGGTGATAGGACAACAACAGCGAGCCGCGGTTTTGTTGCTCGGGATCCTTGGTGAGCGCGATCGTCGGCGGCTTGTCGGGAATGGCGTTGAACGGCCAAGTCAGGTCTTCGCCGACACCGCGCAGCGTTTCGGTGCCGGTTCCGGTGATGGTGAAGCGGTGCTCCTCGGTGCCGGCCGGCGCGCGCACCTCGTCCTTCGACGCCGTCACGCCGCCGGTGCTGGCGAGGTCGAGGTTCGGCCTGCCGGTCGCGCGCACGACCAGCGTGCTGCCGACTGGCACAGTGAACGGACCAGTCGCCAGCGTCGCCGACACGGTGTCGCCCGCGGGATGGATGCCGGGAAGAATGAGCGGCGGCCGCCCGGTGTAGGCGGGCGGCGTCACCCATGCGTCGACGCGGAAATTCGCCGGCAGCACGACGCCCTGCCAATCGAACGCCGCAGCAATCCGCTTCCAGCGTTCGCCGCCGGCGGCAAAGAAGGTCGCGACGCACGCGACAAGAACCAGCGCGCGCAGCGCGTAGGGATCGCGAAGCGCGAGCCGCGGTGCCGGCCGCCCCGCCTTGAGCGCCCGCGCCGACTGTAATGCGCGCTCGACATGGGCGTTCCATAGCGCAAGCGAATAGGGATCCTGCGACGTGACCGCGAGCTCATCGGTGACCGCAGTCGCCGGGCGATGGCGAAGCCCGCTGCCGCGATCGAGCCGGCGCAGGCCGTCGCTGGTGAGCGGCATCCGCAGCATGCCGAGCGGGATGGCGGCCGCAACGGTCAGTACCACGAACGCGAGCAGCGCCACGGCGCGGCCGAGCGGCGGCAACCACAACCAAAGCCCGAGCCATGACAAAGCCAGGAACAGGCCGATCGCCGTCGCGAAGGTTGCGAGCGCCGGCCACAGTCGTTCCCAAAAAATCGTCCAGCGCGCGCGGCGCACCGCCGTGTCGAGCAGCGTCCGGGCATGATCGGCACCGCGCGGCTCAGCGGCGGGACTAGGCAAGGTGGCTTCCGTCACCAAGGGCTCCACAATTGCGCGACACAACACGCTAACATGAGGGCGGGTTCATGGCATCACAACTTCCCGCAGGGGTGCTGGGATGCAAAATCAAAGCCAGCCTCACAGCCACTCTGGCAGACGGTCGAGGCCGATCAGCTGTTCGGCCGTGACGCGCGGCCGGATCAAGGCCCATTCGCCTTTCCGAACAAGCACTTCCGGGATCAGCGCACGGGTATTGTAGGTGCCCGCCTGGGTCGCCCCGTAAGCACCGGCCGTCATGATGGCGAACAAGTCGCCGGGCTCGGGCTCGACGAGGCTGCGGTCGAGCGCAAGGAAATCCCCGGATTCGCAGACCGGCCCGACCACGTCGGCAGTGATTCGGTGCGCACCGACCTCGGGCTCCCGCACCGGGCGGATGTCGTGATGCGCCTCATAGAGTGTCGGGCGGATCAGATCATTCATCCCGGCGTCGATGATGACGAAGGTCTTGGCGTCGCCGTGCTTCAGGTAAAGGACGCGCGTGACCAGAATGCCGGCGTTGCCGACGATGAGGCGGCCGGGTTCGAAAATCAGCTTGCAGCCGAGATCGTGGGTCGCGCGCTTGACGATCGCCGCGTAGGCGACAGGATCGGGCGGCGGCTCGTTATCCTCGCGATACGGAATGCCAAGGCCGCCGCCGAGATCGACGTGGCTGATGGTGTGGCCGTCGGCGCGCAGTTCGCGCACGAAATCCGCCAATAGCGCAAAGGCGTCGCCGAACGGATCAAGCTCGACGATCTGGCTGCCGATATGCATGTCGACACCGATGACGCGAACGCCTTTGAGCTTCGCGGCGTGGGCATACACCTCGCGGGCGCGACTGATCGGAATGCCGAATTTGTTTTCAGCCTTGCCGGTCGCGATCTTGGCGTGAGTTTTCGGATCGATATCGGGATTGACGCGAATGGAGATGTCGGCGGTGCGGCCCTTGCCGGCAGCGATGCCGGCGAGGAGGTCAAGCTCCGGCTCGGATTCGACATTGACGCAAAGGATGCCCTGATCGACCGCAAGCGCCAGTTCGTGCGCCGTCTTGCCGACGCCGGAGAACATGATCTTTTCGGGCGGAATGCCGGCTGCGCGGGCGCGCAACAGTTCGCCCTCGGACACGACGTCGGCGCCGGCGCCGAGCCGCGCCAAGGTCGCGATCACCGCCTGATTGGAATTCGCCTTCATGGCGTAACAGACGAGCGCGTCAACGTCGGCGAACGCGCCGGCGAACACCTGATAATGGCGTTCGATCGTCGCGCTCGAATAGCAATAGAACGGTGTGCCGACGGCGTCTGCCAGCGCGACGAGACTCACCGCCTCGGCGTGCAGCACGCCGTCGCGATAAGCGAAGTGGTGCATGCAGCGTGTTTAGCGTGAGACGACCTTGTTCCGCCATAGCGGCGAGGGCCGCGGGCGTCCGGCGGCGGATCTATCGCAGCAATGGATCGAGAAGGAACGGCCGGTTCTGGCCCGGCGGCGCCACCGGATTTCCATGAGCGTCAAAGCCATTCTTGATGGCGGCTTCGTGCGCCGCCCCGGCGGCCGACGGTTCGTTGGGATTGGCCGAAACTGCGGGTGAAGCGGTGACCGGCGGCGCGGCGGCAGCGCTCGGCGGCAGATCGAGCGGACCCTTGCGGCCGCACCCGCTCAGACCGAGGGCCGCAACGGCAACGGCAGCCATTGCGACAGCCGTTCTCAAACGATCGAAAGCCGACAAACGATACTCCCCCGACGCGTCCCACGCGTTTACTCTACCAGATCACCCTGCGGAGGCGAGATTGTGTCGCCAACCCGTTGCCAGGGCGTTTATGCCTTCTTACCCAATCGCTTGAGCCAGCGCTTGGCCTGCACCCGCACGTTTTTCGGCGCCGTGCCGCCGAAAACCTCGCGGCTTTTGACCGAATTATCCACCGACAGCACACCGTAGACCGCCTTCGTGATCCGCGGTTCGATGGCCTGCATGGCCTCCAGCGGCAGCTTGTCCAGCGGCTCGCCAGCCTCGGCCGCCTTGCCGACGATCCGCCCGGTGATGTGATGGGCCTCGCGGAACGGCAGCTTGAGAACGCGCACCAGCCAGTCGGCAAGATCGGTGGCGGTGGAAAAGCCCTGCCCTGCTGCGTCGCCCATGCTGGCGACATCGGGCTCCATATCGCGCACCATGCCGGTCATCGCGGTGACCGAGAGCGTCAGCGCGTCCATGGCGTCGATCGCCCCTTCCTTGTCTTCCTGCATGTCCTTCTGATAGGCGAGCGGCAATCCCTTCATCACCGTGAACAGCGCCGTGAGCGCGCCGACGATGCGGCCGGTCTTGGCGCGCACCAGTTCGGCGGCGTCCGGATTGCGCTTCTGCGGCATGATCGACGAGCCCGTCGTAAACGCATCGGACAACCGGATCAGCCCGGCGAGCGGCGACGACCAGATTACGATCTCCTCGGCGAACCGCGACAGATGCACAGCCGTGATGGCACAGGCCGACAGGGTCTCCAGCACGAAGTCGCGGTCGGAGACGGCATCGAGCGAGTTCGCCATCGGCCGCAGGAAGCCGAGCGCCTTCGCCGTCATGGCACGATCGATCGGAAATGACGTGCCGGCGAGCGCGGCAGCGCCGAGCGGACTTTCGTTGAGGCGCGAGCGCGCGTCGGCAAAGCGGCCACGGTCCCGCTCGGCCATTTCAACATAGGCGAGCAGATGGTGGCCGAAGGTCACCGGCTGCGCGGTTTGCAGATGCGTAAATCCCGGCATCACGGTCGCCGCATGCTCGAGCGCCTTCTCGGCGAGCGCGCGCTGATAGGCGGCGAGCGCCAAATCGATGCCGTCGATCCAGTCGCGGACCCACAGCCGGAAGTCGGTCGCGACCTGATCGTTGCGCGAACGTGCCGTATGCAGCCGGCCGGCGGCCGGCCCGATCAGTTCGGCAAGCCGGCTCTCGACATTCATATGGATGTCTTCCAGCGCACGCTTGAAGACGAACTTGCCGCTTTCGATCTCTGACAGGATCGTGTCTAGACCGTGAGCAATCTGTTTTGCATCTTGCGCCGTGATGATGCCGCTTTTGGCCAGCATTGCCGCATGGGCCTTGCTCGCGGCAATGTCTTGCCGGTAGAGGTGGCGGTCGAAGTCGATCGAGGCGTTGATATCCTCCATGATGGGATCGGGCCCCGATCCGAAACGTCCGCCCCACATTTTGTTGCTCATGACAGGTCGCTCGATAAAGGTTGGCTCATGAAGGTCGCGGCAATGTTTGGTAATCCGAGGCTTTAGTATTGATGACCGAGCAATCCGCCCCGCAGCGCCACAAGATTGGCCGCCTCCGCTTCATTTCCGTTGCGGCGACTGTCGCGATTCTGGCCGTACTGGCGGGGGTATACGGGATTGACCATCTGCGAAGCAATCCGGCCGACGCGGCCTGCCGGCCTGCGGTCCAGACCGCGGCGCGGATTGCGCCGCTCGCCCACGGCGAGGTCGCGGCGCTGACCCTGGCGCATACGGCGTTCCGCGTTCCCGACCTGGCTTTCAAGGATGCCAAGGGCCACGACCACACGCTCGCCGATTGGCATGGCCGCACCGTTCTCCTGAACCTCTGGGCCACGTGGTGCGTACCCTGCCGCAAGGAAATGCCGGCGCTCGACGCGCTCGAAGGCGACCTCGGCGGCCCGAAATTCGAAGTCGTCGCCGTCAATATCGACACGCGCGATCCGGGTAAGCCGCTGACGTTTCTCAAGGACGTCGGCGTCAAACACCTCGCTTATTATTCCGATCAAAGCGCGAAAGTCTTTCAGGACCTGAAAATGGCCGGCAAGGCTTTCGGCATGCCGACGACGGTCCTGGTCGACGGTTCCGGCTGCGAGATCGGCAACATGGCCGGCCCCGCCGAATGGGCCAGCGACGACGGCGTCAAGTTGGTCACCGCAGCTCTTCAGTAGACCGGCCGAGGCCCTGGCACATCACTGGGCAATTCTGATTCCGCGCTCCGCCGCTACTTTTTTCCAGCGCTCGACCTGCTCGTAA
Organism: uncultured Alphaproteobacteria bacterium; assembly: GCA_963759705.1. Classification (GTDB taxonomy): domain Bacteria; phylum Pseudomonadota; class Alphaproteobacteria; order Rhizobiales; family Xanthobacteraceae; genus BOG-931. The sequence continues at coordinate 117,872 of CAVXAK010000011.1, read as the reverse complement.
TAATGCGGCGCGAACGTTGCCGCGTCGGTCCCGACCGGCTCGAAACCGATGCTGCGGAATTTTTCCTGGAATTTGGGCTGCTGAACGATCTCGACGATGCTGCGGCTCAATCGATCACGAATTGCCGAGGGAAGACCGGGCGGGCCGAACACGCCAAGCCAGCTGGTGATGACGAAATCATTGAGGCCACTCTCCGCCATCGTCGGCACATCGGGCAGTTCCTTGATCCGCTGACCGCTGAAAACCGCGAGAACCCGCATGCGATCGCTCTTGGCCTGCCCGAGCACAGTTGGTGCGCTTTGCACATTGACGTTAACCGAACCCGCCATGAGATCGGTCAACGCGGGCGCCGCGCCCTTGTAGGGCACGTGCACCAGCTTCGTGCCGGTGCGCTGCATGAATAATTCCATGGCAATGTGCGGCAGCGTTCCGATTCCCGGTGTGCCGAAATTCAGTTCGCCGGGATGCGCCTTGGCGTAGGCGATGAACTCCGCGATCGATTTCACCGGCAGCGCGCTGTTGACGATGAAGGTGTGGCCGTACTGAACCGCTTGCGCGATCGGCGTGTAGTCCTTCATTGGATCGAATTTGAAGTTCGGATCGACCGCAGGCGGAATGCCTAATCCGCCATCATTGTTGAGCAACAGCGTCAAACCGTCCGGCGCGGATTTCACCAGGTCGGCAAGCCCGATCATGCCGTTCGCGCCGGGCTTGTTGAGCACGATAACCGCCTGACCGAATTTCTCCGTGAACCCCTCGGCCAAAAGGCGCGCGGTCATGTCGACAACGCCGCCCGGCGGGTAGGGCGCGATCAGGGTGATCTGCCGGCCGGGAAAGAGCTCCTGCGCCGCCGCCGGGATCGTCAACCCGGCACCGATCAGCAACGCCGTTGCACCAAAAATGATGCTGCGAAAATTGCCAGACATTGGCCGAAACCCTCCCTGATAGGGCGCTTTGCGCCTTGCTATTTTACTTGCGCCGGCGCCGCACTGATCGATCGATCCGGCTCAAATGCGTAGGCATTTCCGTTTTGGACGATGGCGCCGATGCCGGGAGCCGGCAGGTGCGCGCCGGCGACCAGGATATTGTCCGCGGCCACCCAGTCGAGGATACGCAACCGGCTTCGCTGCGCGGCGACCGGATCGAGATCATATTCCATGGCGATGTGCGGCGACGGCAAATGAATGTGCGCGATGTGAATGAGATCGCCCCAAGCAAGGATGGCCTGGCCGCCCAACTCGACAAGCCAGCAGGTGTGCCCCGGCGTGTGGCCGGGCGCCGCATGAGCCGATACTCCGGCGAAGACTTCGTTGTCTTTTACTCGGTGCAGACGGCCCGAATAAAGCGCGAGGACCTGCCGTGTCGAAATCGAGGTAGCGGCGGGCGCGCTCGGGCATGGCCTCGAACGCGCTGTCCAGCCAGAAACTTGCCTCCTGCTGGTGAAGGACAAGTTCCGCATTGGGAAACGCGGCCTGGCCCGCGTCGTCGACAAGGCCGCCAAAGTGATCACGGTGAACGTGGGTCATGAAGATCGTGTCGATCTGTGCCGGCGCGACGCCCTGCTCGTGCAGGGCGGCGGCAAGCCTGCCCAATTGCGGATTGACCAGCCTGCCGGCTCCGGTGTCGATGAGCGCCAAGCGATCGTCGAACCTGAGCAAGAAGCCGTAGACGTTCATCGTCAAAGCGTCCGGGCCGGCCTTCGCTATCAGCTTCTCGGCCTCTGCGCGGTGAAGCGGATTGGGAATTTTGCCCAGAGAGGATGGCAGCGGCCCATCCCAGAGCGGCGTGACTTCGACGCCGCCGACTATGCGCCCGGCCGCGCGCCCAACCGCGCGCTCATGACTTGTTTGCTGCATTTATCCCCCCATCGGTTGCGCTGGCGCTTGAGCCATGACCCATAAGCGACCCATATGCCATGAAACTGCGCCCATCCTCGACAAGCTTATCGCAAGCGGAGCGCCGATAACGAATGCATTGTCGATCATACGATGCCTGAAACGGCAAGCCGCCATCAAAACACCGCAAGCCGGCGACAGAGCACGTCATTGCGTATCTCTCCGCCAATACCAATTCGCGACTGATCGGTTCCGTTCCTTGAACCGCCCGCCCCCCATCGTCATTGCGGATCAAACTGTGGACTTTCCTGAATCCTCATGACGACACGCACGCGCCGCGCCGATTTGCTGATCATCCTTATTCTCGGTGCGCTCAGCACGGTCAGCCCGTTTTCGATCGACATGTATCTACCCGCCTTTCCGCAAATTGCGCGCGATCTCGGCACCACGCCTGCACAGATTTCACTGTCGGTCTCCGGCTATTTCATCGGTCTGGCGCTCGGTCAGCTTTTCTACGGGCCGTTGCTCGATCGCTTCGGCCGCAAGAAGCCGCTCTACGCCGGCTTGAGCCTGTTTGTCGTGGCTTCGCTCGGCTGCATGACGGTGCGTTCGCCCGGTCTGTTCATCGCCTTCCGTCTGCTCCAGGCCATGGGCGGATGCGTCGCGCAGGTCGGCGCCATCACCATGGTGCGGGATTACTTTCCGGTTGAAGAAAGCGCCAAGATTATCTCCCTGCTGATTCTGGTGCTGAGCGTCTCGCCGCTGTTCGCGCCGACGGTCGGCGGCTTCGTCGCCACAACGGTCGGCTGGCCATGGATATTCGTCATTCTCGCCGGCTTTGCGCTTATCGTGATGGCGGTCGTCTGGGCGTTTTTGCCCGAGGGTCACAAATCGGACCCCGATATCTCACTGCGACCTCGCGCCATCCTCGGCGGATTTCTGAAAGTCCTGGAGCAGCCGCAATTTTACACCTACGCGATCGGCGGCGCTTTTTCTTTTGCCGGACTGTTCGTCTACGTCACCGGCTCGCCGATCATTTTTATCGGCACTTTTCATGTTGGCCCGCGAATCGTATGGCCTGATCTTCGCGGCGCTCGCCTGCAGCTTCATCGGCGGCAGCCAATTGAACATATGGCTGTCGCAGCGCCATCAGGACCAAAAGATCTTCCGCACCGCGCTGATATGCCAGAACATCATCGTGTTCATTCTCTTGCTCGGTGCTGCGCGCGGCTGGTACGGCTTGGTGGCGAATATCGTCCTGCTGTTGCTCTATCTGCCGTTCTGCGGCATCGCCTATCCGAACGCCGCCGCAATCGCACTCGCGCCGTTCAGCAAAACCATCGGCAGCGCCTCCGCGTTGCTCGGCTTTCTGCAAATGGGGATCGGCGCTCTCGCCTCGACAGGAGTGGGCTTCTTGAATTCGTCCAGCAGCCTGCCGATCTTTGCCGTGATGGCCGCGACGGCCGCCACCGGCCTCCTCATCCTGCTCGCCAACCGCAACCGCGCCCTCGTCGGTGCGCCGATGCCGGATGAGGGCAGCACTACGCCTTGACGTCGAGATTCGTTCCGATACCGGCGGCAACGTTGGCGAGCGAATTGATGCTCTGCTCCGCCGCGTCGATCAATTTCACGACTGATGAGGCACTATCGGCATTGATTTTCAGCATCCGTCCAGCAACGGCGAGCTGGAGCTGTCCGGTCTGGGCGCCGACCAAAGCGGCGATGAGGCTTGTCATATCCATGAAAGGTTTGGCCGCTCAACGCGCTCAGATCATCGGCGCTGGCCATCCTCGCCGTTTCGGCAGCGCCGCCAGCACAGTAGGCAGTCGATGCTTAAAATCCATTATCGACGGCATCAAAGCAGGATTTCGACTTTGCCGGATCGTTAGGGTTGACGAAGGCCTAACACCTGGCGCTCGACGCTCGCCGTCACGCATGGGACAATGCACCATCAGGTGCCGGACCGCCGACGATGGATGGCCTTTCTGTACGCTGCGCCGCCGTTTTGCTCGGCGCATGTCTGATAGTGACGAGCATGCCCGCGCCGCTGCGGAGCGAGGACAGTTGCGGCGACATCGAGCGGAACTACGATCTCGCCAAGTCCGAGATCACGACGGTTCAGACCAATGCCGCATTGTTCGCTGCGACCGATTCCGGTTGCGATGCTTTGGCGCATAAGCTCGTCGACGCCGGTGCTTCGCTTGAGGCCCGCGACCGCTTCGGCGCGATGCCGCTCGCCCACGCCGCGCGCGCCGGTTACCTCAGAATGGTTGAATTCTTTCTCGCCAAGAACGCTCCGATCAACGCCCGCAACGTTGCCGGCGCCACCGCGCTGTTGGGCGCCGCCGAGAGCGAGAAGCCGGCGACTGTCGCCTTGTTGCTGGCCAAGGGCGCCGAGCCGAACCTTGCCGGGCATTCCGACATTACGCCGCTGATCGCCGCATCCTTTAAAGGCAACGATCGCATCGTCGAAGAATTGATCGCGCACCACGCCGACCCGAACGCACGCGACTCGACCGGCAAGGCGGCGATGATCTATGCGGCGGCCCGGGGTTTCGACGGCGTCGTTCAGCAACTCCTCGATGCCGGCGTCGATGCCCGGCAGCGTTACGGCAACGATCTCACCGCGCTGATGTGGGCGGCGGGCCATGATGAGGGCGTCGGCGCCGCGGCGGCCGGCCGGGTCATCGATCTCCTGCTCGCGCACGGCGCAACGCTTGACGACGCCGACAATCGCGGCCGCACCGCGCTGATGATGGCCGCCGAATTCGGCGACGCAGCCGTCGTCGATTTTCTTATCAAGCGCGGCGCTAATCGTGCGTTGAAGGATAGAAAGGGCAAGACCGCGTTCGATCTCGCGGCGAATGACGAGGTGCGAGCGAAACTGCGCCGATGATATGCGGCCATCATTGCGAGGCGCATCGTGCCGAAGCAAGCCAGCACGCGCTTCGATTTGACGCCGCCATTCTCGACACGGCGTCGCTGGGTAGCCTAAAGGTTGGAGGCCACCTGATCGGTTATGTTGGGAACTAGCCATAGATCGCTGTAGGGCCGCGCAATTGCGCGGCCCTATTATCTGAGCTACGCGACCGCAGTTTTGGGCATGCCCGCTGATGCAATAAAAGTCGTATCCAGCGAGGCCGCAGCCTCAATCACAAAATTAGCGACCCTTTCCGGCTGAGAAAGCATAGGCAGATGGCTCGTCGGAAGGGTCAAGGTCTTCGCGCCCATCCTCTGCGCTGTATCCTTCTCTTGATCGGGCGAAATCATTCGATCGTTCGCGGCAATGACGAACCAACTTGGCTTCGTGTGCCAAGCCGCTGTCTTGATAGGTGTTCCGAGGACCGCGCCGTTGGTTGCCCCCTGAGTAGCGAACACGAGACTTTGCAAATCGGGCGGAAGGTCCTGCCCGAAATTATCAACAACGCCCTTTTGGGTCAGTAGAAGGAAGCCGTCTTCAATCGGTCGAATTGTGCTGTTGCCGGGCGGCGTCGGATACTTCTGCCCCATGCCGCCAAGTGTCTCTCCGACCTCGGGCGCGAACGCCGCGACGTAAACGAGCCCCGCGACTTTGGCATTATTCCCCGCTTCTGTGATGATCGCTCCGCCGTAGGAATGCCCAACCAGCAGCACCGGACCATCTTGCACGTTGATGATGCGGTTCGTCGATGCCACGTCATCGGCAATCGAACTTAACGGATTTTGCACAGCCACGACGTGCAGGCCCTTGGCCTGCAAAAGCGGAATAAGCTTGGACCAACTTGAGCCATCAGCCCAGGCACCATGGACAAGCACAACGTTTTTCACGGTCGTCATAAAATACCTCCTAAGTTACAGTTCAAGTTTCGACGTCATGCGAAGGGCTATATGACGTCACAGGTTCGGGAAGATCGACGGATCAATCTTGCCCTTGAGACGGCGACCAAGCTCCGTTGAATAGGCGATCACCTGCGCGTAAGGACGGTGATAGAGCTGGATGCTCTCGATCATTCCATTTGCATCAAATGCAAGGATTGTCGTTCCGGCAATATCCCTGCCTTGGAACTTTCCCTCCCACTCGAGGCAAGTTCGCGATCCTGAACGTGTCTCGTGGGTGAAATTGATTGCGTCGTACATTGTGCGCGATGCGTCGAAGAAGTTTTGCAGATCAACCGGGCCGATAATCGATCGCGTTGCGATCGAGGTGTCGATGGCGATATTTTTTGAAAACGCAGCCGCGAACGCTTCCTGGGTTGGGCGCTTGAGAATTTCGGTCCAGGAATAGCCCGGAGGGTTTGTTTGAGGGCTCGCCGCCATCAAGGAACCCCTTGGGAGGACAGAGGCAGCCAATCCGCTCTATTCGGCGGCAGCATGCGAAGCGTTGGATAATCGATGTAGCCATGGCCGTCGCCGCCATAGGACGTCGAGCGGTCGAATGGGTTGAGTGGCGCACCGGTCCGGATACGTTCCGGCAAATCCGGATTGGCGATAAACATTCGGCCGAAAGCGACGGCATCGGCCAAGCCGCTCTCGACAATCGTAACGCCCATCTCCGGCGTGTAACCGCCCGCGGTGATCATCGGACCGTCGAATAGTCGCCGGAACAGTGTAGCGTTATCGGCGCTATCGATGCTGGCGTCATCGCCGAAGCCTACGGAGGAGGCGCGCGGCTCGATCAGGTGAAGATAGGCAAGGCGACGGTTGCTGAGTTCTTCGATCATGTAGTTGAAATGAGGTACAGTATCGCTGTCGCTGAGGCCCCCCAGATTGCCGTGCGGGGAAAGCCGAACCCCAACGCGGTCCTTGCCGATGTCGTCGGCGACGCCATCGACGACGTCAAATAGAAGCTGGGCGCGCTTCTCGATCGTGCCGCCATAAGCGTCGGTGCGGCGGTTGCTGCCATCCTGCAAAAACTGATCAAGCAGGAAGCCGTTAGCGCCGTGGATTTCAACAGCGTCGAATCCGGCTTTTCGCCCGTTTCTGGCGGCCTGCCGGAAGTCGGCGACGATCGCCGGTAACTCGCCTATTTCCAGCGCGCGAGGGGTCTCAAAGGGAACTTGCTGAGACGTCGGCGTGTAGGTGTTGCCGGGCGCAGCGATCGCCGATGGCGCGACGGGCAGGCTGCCATCAGGATTATAGGAAGAGTGCGACCAGCGGCCGTGGTGCACGATTTGCAACGCGAAACGTCCTCCCCGGGCATGCACTGCATCGGTGACGAGCCGCCACCCGGCGATCTGTTCCGAAGTGTGAATGCCGGGCATATTTGGATAGCCGTGGCCCTGCACGCTGATCGCTGTGGCCTCGGTGATATTTAGCCCGGCGGACGCGCGCTGACCGTAATATTCGGCGTTCAGCGCGGTTGGAATGCCGCCTGGACCGGAGCGCATGCGGGTCAACGATGGCATGACGATCCGGTTAGGAAGGAAAAGAGCGCCAAGCCTGAGCGAATTGAAGAGGATGTCAGTTGACATAAACTGAAACTCCTGCTCGTGCGCGATTAGCTGAAGGTTAGATTACCGAAGTCGAGCGAGACGAGCAGCGGCTCCGGCACCTTTTGCATTGTCTCGTCATAGGCGTAGACCCGACGGGTGCTCGGCATCTTGATTCCTTGGAAGTCGCGGTAATCGGTCGTGTAGTTCGCGCCGGTGGCACCGCCGAGAATATCCACCGTGTAGTCGTGCCTTCGCATGAGGCCGTCTGGCCCAAAATGAGTGATTTGCGTCTTGTTGTGGGAGACGATGTGATCGGGGAGGGTCACCTTCAGACGTCGCCAGTCCTCGCCGTCTTCATGCCAAGGCTCGATCTCCTCGCACTCGAAACCCGGATAGGTATAGAGGAAGGGCAAGGTGAGATAGGTCCACAAAGCCTCGCTGGCAAAGAAGGCGACGTGAAACTTGTCCCATGGGTCATCGACCCTTTGACCAACGAATGCCGCTTCGGGATCGTTTCGAATCTCAATGGGTTTGCCGTCTAGTGACTCGATCGCGATGCGCGTTGGAACAAATACGCTGCGTTCGCCCCGCGTCGGGAACGGGGAAACCGTGAGGTGCTGTTCGTGTGTTCGGACGTCAAAGACTTTGTCGATCAGCAATCCGGGCTGCTGTTTGACGTGCCAGATAGCGCCGTCGATCGAAACCTCGGCTCGGAGTTTGGTGAAAGCGTTCCAGCGGTCCAGGCCGCCATGGGCTTCCACGGCGATTCCCAATAGATCGTTCATCGACTGCTCCGTCGGCGAAACAAATGGCCTCGGTGCAGGAGCCATCGGCACCCGCAATGCAAGTCAGTATCGAAGCATTAGATTAGAATTGTGCCAGCCGATCGCATCAGCGCCGCCCTTGGATTGATCGGTCATTTCGGTACATGACCGTTTTATAAGCAGCTCTTCAGCAAGCATGCGCCTGCCGCTGGCTATAGAGCTTGTGGTTCCGGGACCGAAGCACAAGGTGCTTCGAAAGATTTAATTTGCCGATGGAGGTCCCGGTGTCAATTGCTCCATTTGCGCGCCCGGTGACGCCTACCCGTGATCGGATGGACGAACACAAGCGGCGCATGATCGGTCTTGAGCGGGAGCGACTTCGTAATAGGCTTTGAGCGACGCCACATAGACCAGCGTTCTCACGCCATCATTGCGGGCGACGATCTTGTGCGAGCTAATGAGGCGCGACAGGGTGCGCTTGCTGATCGAAAGGTTGCGCAGCGTCGCGCGGCGACAGTGCAATCGGTTCAAGGGTGCCCCATGGCAATAACTCTCCCGTTGCACGCTTGGCCTAGACTAGGCGTGCGGACGAGAAGGCCACTCGGGGCAAATGTGGTCACACAGGATGATCGCTTCTCTCCTCGCGACGACGGGAATCACAACCCCGCGAGATAGGTGGCGAGCGCCGCAATATCGGCTTCGGATATTCCCTTCATGAAAGCCGTCATGGTGGGATTGTTGGCGCGCGCGCCGGACCGGAAATCGGTCATCGTCTTTGCCAGATAGTCGCTGCTCTGACCGGCGAGACGCGGCTGGGTGCCGTCGCCCTTGAATCCCTGCTGATGGCAACTCGTGCAAACAACGGAGGCGTCGACGCGCTGCGCCTGCGCGGCGACATCGGCCGGCGCGCGCGGCTGCTGCAGATCAGGCCAGGTCTTTTGCGAGAAATATGTGGCGAGCGGCAGCAGGTCGGCATGGTCGAGACCTTGGGCAATCGGTGACATCAGATCATTCTTGCGTGCGCCGGATTTGAAATCGCGCAACTCGATAAAGAGATAGCCAAGCTGCTGGCCCCAGATCACAGGGATTTCCTTTTGTTGCGGGACGCCATTCTCGCCATGGCATGCAGCGCAGACCTGGGCTTTTTGCTCGATGCTCTGGGCCCGCGCCGCACATTGCAGAACGACCCATGAAACCAGCACCGCCGCAACCAACCTGACCATTTGAACCATCCGATCCAATAAAAGTGGACGGGACCGTTGCCGGTCCCGTCCCCAAACCACTTGAAGCAGTCGCCGTTTCCGCTAATCGAGCGTAAACGCGATGATGCTGTTGCCGCGCTTGGAATTGACCTGCACATTACCACCCGCTGCGACCACAACATACTGCTTGCCGCCTACAAAGTAGGACGACGGCGGCGCATTGACGCCGGCGCCGGCCTGGAATTGCCATAGCACGTGGCCGTTGCTTGCGTCATAGGCCTTGAACCAGCCGTTACTTTCGCCCGTGAATACCAACCCGCCGGCCGTGGCGAGAATGCCGCCGATCATGGGCTCAGGCGTCTTCACCTGCCATTTGATCTTGCCGGTGTTGTAGTCGACCGCCGTCACGTTGCCGGTCTGTATGCCGCCGGGAACATTCGTGAAGGCGCCGCCGAGCCACAGCTTGCCGCCCGGATAAGGCGAACTGTCGACGGTGTACGTCATTTCCTGTTCGAGGTTGATCGCGTAGGCGAGGTTGAGGCCCGGATTGGTCGCGATCGGCGACCACTCGACGCCGCCGTTAGCGCCCGGGAACATCCGCGCCGAATTGCTGTCGAGCGGTTTGGTCGGCGTCGGCAGCACCCAACGGTCCTTCTGCGACACCATCGGTTCGGAGAAGCGGATCAGGCTGCAGTCCTTGCGATCATGCACATAGACGTACCCGGTCTTGCCGGCGTGAAGCACGCCGGGGATCGTCTTGCCGTTCTTATCCTTGACATTGACCAGGACGGTCGGACTCGTGGCGTCGAGATCCCAGACGTCATGCGCGATGTACTGGAAATAGCAGACGAGCTTTCCAGTATCGAGAGCCACCGAAACCAGCGAATCCGTGTAGAGGTTGTCGCCCGGCCTTTGTGCGCCGTCGAGATCGGGCGACGGATTGCCGGCCACGAAATAGACGCGCTTGGCGGCGAGATCGACCGACGGGTTCTGCCATACGCCGCCGCCCAGCGTCTTGTACGGGTCTCCGGTCTTGGCGAGCTGCGCCTTTTCGGCGTCGATGTCGCGATGCATGTCGCGGCCGGTGGCGTCTTTGGTCGCCCAGACGCCGACGGAATTTTCCGGGATGGTGTCGAACGTCCAAAGCAGCTTGCCGGTATTGGCATCATAAGCCTTGACGAAACCGCGAATGCCGTACTCGCCGCCGTTCGTTCCGATCAGAATTTTGCCGTCGACCGCCGTCGGCGCCATCGTTTCGCTGTAGCCGAGCGTCGGATCGGCGATCTGCTGGCTCCAGAGCTCTTTGCCGGTCTTGGCGTCGAGCGCCACCAGCTTGGCATCGAGCGTGGCGAGATAGACCTTGTCCTGATAGACGGCGACGCCGCGATTGTTGGGTCCGCAGCAATAGGTCGTGATCGGCCCCATGTTGTATTTGTAGTGCCAATACTGCTCGCCGGTCTTGGCATTGAGCGCATAGACGTGATCGAACGACGTGGTGACGTACATCACGCCGTTGACGATGATCGGCGAGGTCTCCGTCGATTCGCGGACGTCGGTCTGGAAAATCCAGGCGACATGCAGCCGCTTGACGTTGGAACGGTTGATATCATTGGCCGGATAGAACCGCTGCTGATTGTAGTCGCCGTTTGTTTGCAGGAAGTTCTTGTTATCGCTGGTCGCGCGATCAAGCATTGTTTGCGTAACGTTTGCTTCCGGCGCCGCGCCGCCGGTCGTGCCGCCAGACTGTTTGATTTCCTGTGCCGTCGCCGCGCTCAGCCCCGACAGCGACAGTGCGAACGCACTTGCGGCGAGGGTCGTCATACCAATTCGCGTCATGTGTAACCTCCCGATGGCCTTTCACACGCTCTTGGCTTTTTTTCTCAGCTGATTTTCTTTCAGCCTCTTCTTCTGCCCGCTTGCTTTTGTGGCCGGCTGTCATGCTGGCACTTTGCCCGCATTCTGTCGGCGCTTTCTTGCGCGAGCGTGACAACGCCACCTGAGACTGTCAAGCATCGCGGCCGCCGTGGGCGACAGCCCGTATGGAGCCAACCGATTCCCCCGCACGTCATCAGGACGGCGCCGGCCTTTGCGACCGTCTTGACAGCACGCTGCACGGCCCTATACTAAACCATATGGTTAAGTTTCAAAGCTCCGCGCTCGACCGTACCTTTGCGGCGCTCGCCGACCCGACGCGGCGTGCGTTGGTCATGCGGCTCGCCGAGCACCCGGGCTTGTCGGTCACCACGCTGGCCGAGCCGTTCCCGGTGTCGTTGCCTGCGATCATGAAACACCTCGACGTGCTGTCCGACGCCGGACTGATCGCGCGCACGAAATCCGGGCGTACCGTCGCCTGCCGTCTGACCCCGGCACCGATGCAGAACGCATTCGAGTGGCTCAACCGCTACGAAAAGTTCTGGTCGGAGCGGCTCGATCGCCTTGCCACGTTCCTGGAGGAGGAAGAGTCATGTCCGTCCAATCCGCCATCAAGCCAAGCCTCACCATCAAGCGCCGCTTCGGCGTGCCGCCGGCCAAGGTCTTCAGCGCCTGGACGGACCCGGAAAAAATAAAGCGCTGGTTCGGGCCGGGCGCGGTGCAATGTACGCACGCGTCGTTCGACCTGCGCGTCGGCGGCCGTTTCGAAATCGTCGCGACCTCGCCTGACGGCGAGAACCACAATGTCGGCGGCGTTGTTCGCGAAGTCGTTCCTAACGAAAAGCTGGTCTACACCTGGGCCTGGAAGAGCACGCCGGAACGCGAATCGCTTGTCACGGTGCTGTTCAAGCCGGACGGGGATGGCACGCTGCTGACGCTGACCCATGAACAATTTTCCGACGCCGACGCGCGCGACCGCCACCAGAACGGCTGGAACGGCGCACTCGACAAGCTCGAAAAATTCCTCGGCTGAGATTGCCGTCCTGACACAAAGCTCGACCAGAATGACCGGACGGTTACACGCTACGTAAGCCAACACAGAGGAGCGGATGCATGAGCGGACCGCACGGCACTTTTTACTGGAACGAGTTGATGACACACGACGTGGAGAGCGCGAAGAAATTTTACGCCGACACGCTGGGCTGGAGTTTCGACGCAATGCCGATGCCCGGCGGCGGCACCTACTGGGTTGCCAAGGTGGGAGATCGGCCGGTCGGCGGCCTCTTCGATATCAGCTCTCCCGAATACAAGGACGTTCCGGAAAGCTGGATGTCCTACATCGCAGTCGACGATGTCGAAGCGCGCCTCAAGAAGGCTGTGAGCGCCGGGGCGCAAGTGATGAAGCCTCCATTCGATGTGCCCGGCGTCGGCCGCATCGCGGTCCTGATGGAGCCAGGCGGCGCCGGCATCGGCTGGATGACGCCGGCGACCGCGTGAGCTTGGCGGCAGACGCCCGAGGACAAGACGAACATGCCGATAGCGATCACAGCGCTTTACGCTGGCATCCTGGTCGGTCGAGCCGACCTTCGTGACCCTTCAGCGAGCCAATCCCATAACTTGGCTCACGATCGCAGCTTGGCCGCGCTGAATCTGTCGCAGCAAATTTAGAACGCGGCTTTGGTGAAGCCGCTCAAGGAGGAGGATATGGAACCACATCGCATCGTATCGCCTGACGAATGGCTTATCGCCCGCAAGGCGCACCTTGCCGACGAAAAGGCCTTTACGCGCGCCCGCGACGAATTGAGCCGCAAGCGGCGCCAGTTACCGTGGGTGAAAGTCGAAAAGCCGTACGTGTTCGACGGACCGGACGGCAAGGAAACGCTGAGCGATCTGTTCGGCGGCAAGAGCCAATTGATCGTCTATCACTTCATGATGGGCCCCGGCTGGGAGGCTGGCTGTCCGAGCTGCTCGCTGCTCGCCGATCATTTCGACGGCGCCGCGGTCCATCTCGCGCAGCGCGACGTTTCGTTCGTCGTCGTCTCTCGCGCGCCGCTGCCGCAGATCGAGACGTTCCAGCGCCGCATGGGCTGGCGCTTCAAATGGGTGTCGTCGTTCGGCAGCGACTTCAATTACGACTACCACGTGTCGTTCACGCCGGAAGAGAAGGCCAAAGGCCCGGTCGAATACAACTATCAGCGACAGGGCTTCCCGCGCGAAGAGGCGCCCGGGGCCAGCGTGTTTTACAAGAATGCCGCCGGCGATATCTTTCACACCTATTCGAGCTACGGCCGCGGCCTCGACATTCTGATCGGCGCCTACAACTTCCTCGACCTTGTTCCGAAGGGCCGCGATGAGGATGGCCTGGCTTTCAGCATGGCTTGGGTCCGCCACCACGATCGCTACGACGGCGCCGCCGTCGATCCGACGGCCACGTATCAGCAACCGAAAATCGCGGCTTCGTGTTGCGACGAATGACCGTAGCCCGGGTTGAGCGAAGCGAAACCCGGGATTCTGTTTCAGCCCTACCCCGTTCCCGGATGTCGCTCCGCTCCATCCGTTTCTGCAAATCAAACCACAGGAGTCGATCATGAAGCTGTACGGTTTTCCGCCTTCGCCGAACACCTGGAAGGTCCGCGCTGTAGCGGCCTATCTCGGCCTGCCGCTCGAACTGGAATTCGTCGATCTCACCAAGGGCGCCTCGCACACGCCGGCTTATCTGGCACTCAATCCGACCGGCCGCACGCCGACGCTGGTCGACGGCGATTTCACGCTATGGGAATCAACCGCCATTCTGCAATACGTGGCAAGCCGGACCGACAATTCACTGTGGCCGAAGGACGACCGCAAACGCGCCGATATCATGCGCTGGCAAAGCTGGGGCCTCGCTCACTTGGGCAGCGAAGCCTGTCAGCCGCTGACATTCCAGCGGCTGGTCAAGAAATTCGTGAATATGGGGCCGCCGGACGAAGCCGTCGTCGCCAAGGCGATCGAGGCATTCAACCGCGAGGTGGCCGTCCTCGACGGCCATCTGTCGAAGAACAAATATCTTGTCGGCGGCGCGCTGACACTCGCCGACTTCTCGATCGCTGCGCAGCTCACCTACGCCAAAGAAACCGACATGCCGCTCGCAGCCTATCCGCGGGCGCAGGAATGGTTCGGACGCGTATGGGCGTTGCCGTGCTGGCGGGAGACCGCACCGCAAATGGCCTCAGCGGCGTGAAGCTCGATCACCCTCTCCGCTCTTTTGCGGAGAGGGTGGCATGCCGCGACGTTAATCCGGCAAGCCCGCTTGGCGGAGCGCCTCGCCCAGAATGGCGGCAAGCACGGGCGTTGTATTCGCAGCGACAAAAAGCCGGCTGCAACGGAATGTCGGTTGCAACTCCATGGCTCTTGCAGCGGCAGCCTTGGCCTCTTCGAGACGACCAAGCTTGGCAAGCGGGGCCGCCAGGAACACGTGACACATGCTGAAACCCGGGCTCGATTGAACGGCCTTACGGCCGGCAGCCGCCGCCTCTTCGTAGCGGCCCAGATGGAAGTGCCCAAGCGCCAAGGCGGCAAAGGCGGAGCCGCGCCAGGGATCGAATGGACTCAGCCGCAGGCCGCGCTCGGCCCATTCGATTGCGCGCTCGGGTTCTCCAGCCCATGCGAGGATGATGCTGCCCTGCATGTAAGTCAGAGCCGAGGAAGGGCTGACGGCGAGCGCGGCATCGAACGCGGCGAAGGCGGCGGCGCGATCGTGGCTGTCCATGCCGATGGTAAATCCGGCGAACGTCAGAGCGATCGCATCGTCCTGGCCATGCGCAATCGCCGCCTGCGCGTGGCGCATTGACGCCGCCCGGTGCTCCTCATGCATTCCGGCACGGTGGAAGATGGCATGATGGCACTCCGCGGCATAAGCGTGCGCCAGTGCATAATTCGGATCGAGCGCGAGCGCACGTTCAAGCAGCACCAGCGCCTTCACCGATGGCGCCGGCATCCTTGTGTAAACGTCCTGCTGAGCCTGCAAAACCAAGTCATAGGCGTCGAGGCTGTCCGGCCGCTTGCGCTTGACGCGTTCGATCTCGGCCAGCCGCAGGCTCGGCTCGATCGCGCCGACGACCGATAGCGCCATTTCATCCTGGAGGGCGAAAATATCGTCGGTTTTGCGGTCATAGCGTTCAGCCCAGACATGCGCTCCGGTTGCGGCGTCGATGAGCTGCCCGGTAATCCGCACCCGATCCGCAGCCTTGCGCACACTGCCTTCGAGCACATAGCGGACGCCGAGTTCGCGGCCGACCTGCTTCACGTCAACCGCCCGGCCCTTGTAGGTGAAGGTCGAATTGCGCGCGATGACAAAGAGCCACTTGATACGCGAGAGGCCGGTGAGGATGTCGTCGACCATGCCGTCGACGAAATATTCCTGTTCCGGATCGCCGCTCATGTTCTGAAACGGCAAAACGGCAATCGACGGCTTGTCGGGAAGCTCAAGGCGGCTCCCGGATGTCTTGACGGCAGGTGCCGGCGTGTCGGGACGCAACTGATAAACCCGGACCGGCCGCGCAATGTTTTTGAGTTGCTGTTCGCCGGCATCCTGAAAATCGGTGTCCAGCTTATCGCGGACCTGCCGATAGGCGTCGTCGGAGATGCAGATGCCACCGGGCGGGGCGATGCTCTCGAGACGCGCTGCAATGTTGACGCCATCGCCAAAGATATCGCCCTCCTCGATGATGATGTCGCCGACATGGACGCCGATGCGGATTTCGATGCGCTGATCGTCCGACACGCCCGAATTGCGCTCCGCCATTCCGCGCTGCGTTTGGATGGCGCACCGGGCGGCGTCCACCGCGCTGCTGAACTCGATCAGGATTCCGTCGCCGGTCCGTTTGACGATACGGCCACGGTGCTCTGCGATCGTCGGCTCCAGGAATTCACGGCGATGGCTGTTAAGTCTGGCGAGGGTGCCCTCCTCGTCAGCGCCCATGAGCCGGCTGTATCCGGCAACATCAGCCGCGAGAATGGCCGCAAGCCGCCGTTCTACACGCTGTTCGGCCATATCAGGGCGTTCTCGACTGCGCGTCTTATGCCTCGCAGTCTATGGTCGAGCGCTCCGGGTGTCTATCGGGCCGCCAGGGTCCCTCAGCGTCAATCGCGTCATATTGGCAATGTCTGTGCAATGTCGGTTTTCCACGGCTGTTCCCGACATACCACCAACAGATATGCCATCAACAGACGAGCCATCAACAAAAGTATTCGTCTCAACCGACCCGCATGCCGGATTGCCAGCTTGTTGCATAATCGCAACACGTTCGCTGATTTTTTGTCGCGGCTGCGGACGTTAACGCGTCTTTGTCAGGACCTGTGTGATTTGTCGATCCGGCATAAAACTCAACAGGGCCGGAACATGAAGCGCATTATTTGGTTGCTAACCGCGATCGGGACCGTCGCAATGGGCGGCGCGGTCGCGCACGCCGCCGATCTTGGCGTACGGCCGTACGCCCCTCCTCCGCCACCGCCTCCCGTTTACAGCTGGACCGGATTCTATATCGGCGCCAACGGCGGCTTCGGCGGCGACAGGTTCGAGTATCCTGCCTCGATAGGACCGCTTAGCGGCACGACAACATTGAACTCGAGCGGATTCTTTGGCGGCGGTCAGATCGGTTACAATTGGCAGGCCGCTCCCTCGTGGGTCATCGGCGTGGAAAGCGACTTCGATGGCTCCGACATCGAGGCCATGGCGAACGCCTCCTCGGGATCCGCATCTGCGACCGCGGGAACGAAGCTCGACTGGTTCGGCACGGTGCGCGGGCGCGCCGGCTTTCTCGTAACGCCCAGCGCTCTGCTCTACGCTACTGGCGGATGGGCCTACGGCCACACCACGAGCTCGGCTACCGCATCGGCGCTTGGTGCGAGTGTCAGTACATCGTCGGGACACGACAAGAGCGGCTGGACCGTTGGTGCCGGTCTCGAATACGCCTTCAACCCGTGGCTCTCATTCAAGACCGAGTATCTGTACCTCGATCTGGGCACCGATACGATCACGAGCGGCACGGTCGCGGGCGTGCCCTACTCGCTCAGCGAGAAGACCACCGCTCACACCGTCAAGGTCGGCCTCAACGTGAAGCTTGGTGGCTGGGGCTCAAGCTGGGGCCTGCAGTAGGAAATCCTTTTTTGATTGTGACCGATGCCCCGGGACAAAAATCCCGGGGCATTTGTTTTTTGGACGTGCCCGCGTCTAAGCTCCATGAAAACCGCACCCGTCGTGGGCACTCATCTAACTTTGGATGCGGCATCGCCGCCCCTACACCCGGCCGAGCAATTCGCGTAGCTTCGCTGTAGAGCTGCCAGCGGGCCATGCCGGCGTCCCGCAAAATCAAAGGCGGCGCCGATGCCCACGGCGGGCGCACAATCTGCATTTGGGGAACGCGCTCAAGCCGGTGGGGCCATGCCATGAAGCCTTGGCGTAAACATATCCTGCATTTCATGATTGCGGCCGCCGTCGTCGCCGGAGTAGGCGTTGCGGCAGCGCAAGACTATCCGACGCGGCCGATCCATTTCGTGGTGCCATTTCCTGCCGGCCCGAACGATGCATTGGCGCGGCTATACGCACAGAAGCTGTCAGAAGATTGGAAACAACCCGCCGTGGTCGAGACGCGGCCCGGTGCGACCGGAACAATCGGAGCCGAGGCGGTAGTGAGAGCAGCTCCGGACGGCTACACGCTCCTGTTCACGGTGGACCTGCCGATCACCATGGCACCGGCGCTGCTCAAGCTGCCTTACGATGTGCTGCGTGACCTGATCCCGATCGCCGCGTTCGTTAATAGCGACAACGTGCTGGTGGTGAATCCCGCGACAGGGATTCACTCGATGGCCGATCTGGTCGCGGCGGCCAAGGCCAAACCTGGAGCATTGACCTTCTCTTCGGCAGGTCACGCCTCGCCCGCTCACATGTGCGGTGAAATGATCAAGCGGCAGACCGGCACCGAGATGGTCCACGTGCCCTACACCAACGCCGCAGCAGCGATGAACGCGGTGTTGGCCGGCAACGTGACGATGTTCTGCGGCCCGATCGGCGTGGCGTTGCCGCACATCAAAGCCGGAACCGTGTACGCTCTCGGCGTAACGGGACCAAAACCGTCACCGCTGGTGCCGGGAGTGGCTCCGCTTGCCGCCAGCTATCCGGGCCTCGTCATTTCCGCCTGGTACGGGCTGTTCGCGCCGATCGGCACGCCGGCTGCGGTGACCGGCAAGCTGCATGACGAGTTCAAGAAGATTCTTGCCGAGCCGGATCTGCAGCCCAAGCTTTCGTCACTTGGGCTCGACCCTGAATGGATTTCAGGCGCCGATCTGTCCAAGAAAATCGCAAGCGACACGGCCAAATGGCGAGAATTCGTAACAGCGGCCGACATCAAGGCAGAGTGAAGTCGAGGACGCCGAAGCATGGCGCGGCCGAATTTTCTTTTTCTCATCACCGACCAGCATCGTGCCGATTATCTCGGCTGCTATGGTCATCCCGTGCTCAAAACGCCGCATATCGATTCGATTGCGGCACGCGGCACGCGGTTCGAGCGATTCTACGTGGCAACGCCCGTCTGTATGCCGAACCGTTCAACCCTGATGACGGGGCGCATGCCGTCGGTCCACGGCGTGCGCAGCAACGGATCACCGCTGTCACTGCGCTCGAACACCTTTGTCGATGCGCTGCGCGCTTCGGGCTATGCGACCGCACTCATCGGCAAGAGCCATTTGCAGAATTTCGGCGACCAGCCGGCCATCCTCAAGCGCCCGCCGCCGCGTCCCGGTGACCAGGTGCTCGATCCGAATTTTGCCGAAGCGCGCAAGCCCGCGGCATCCGACGGACCCTACGACCAGGAGCACCCGAAGCGCTGGGAAGCCGGCGATGACTTCGCGATGCAGCTTCCGTTCTATGGCTTCGAGCATGTCGATCTGTGCACCGCTCATGGGGATCAAGTCGGCGGACATTATTATGTATGGCTGAAATCGCGCCGGCCCGATGCCGACGCGCTGCGCGATCACAGCAAGCAGCTGCCGCACGATTACGTCTGTCCGCAGGCATTCCGGACGCCGATTCCGGAAGAGCTTTATCCGACCGCCTACATTGCCGACAAAAGCTGCGAATGGCTCGACCGCTACGCCGCAGGAGATCGAAGCCAACCCTTCTTCCTGATGACATCGTTCCCCGACCCGCATCATCCGTTTACGCCGCCCGGCCGATACTGGTCCATGTACCGTCCGCAGGACATGCAACTGCCGGCGAGCTTCCACCCCGGCAATCGGCCACTCGCCCGCCCGGTGACTTGGGCCATGGCGCAGCGCGACAGCGGCAAAGCGGACACCGCAGGCCAGGCCGCGTTCGCCATCAATGAACGCGAAGCGCGCGAGGCGATGGCGTTGAGTTGCGGGATGATCGCCATGATCGACGACGCCATCGGGCGTGTACTCGAGCGGCTCGCCGCCTGCGGATTGGCCGACGACACTATCGTCATCTTCACCACGGACCACGGCGATTTTCTCGGCGATCACCGGCTGCTTCTGAAAGGCCCGGCACACTATGAGGGCATTACCCATGTGCCGTTTATCTGGGCTGAACCTGGGACACGCGCCGCGCGGCGCACTGACGCGCTCGCCGGCACGCTCGACATTGCCTCGACCATTCTCGATCGCGTGAAGGTGCAGCCCTACAATGGCATCCAAGGCGTGAGCCTGTTGCCGGTTCTGGAGGGCGCAGGCGCCACCTTGGCCCGCGACTCGATGGTGATCGAGGACGATCAGCAGCGCGCCGTATTTGGATTGCCTTCGGGATCACGGCTGCGCACGCTCGTGACGCAACGCTGGCGCATGACGATTGCGCAAGGTGATCCCTACGGGGAACTCTACGACCTGCAGAACGATCCCGACGAAATGGATAATCTGTTCGAGGACGCGGCGCATCGCGGCGTCCGGGCCAAGCTGATGGAGAAGCTCGCCTATCGCGAGATGGAGCTTTGCGACCGCAGCCCCTTGCCGATGGGCCGGGCCTGAGGAGCTTTCGCTGTGCGCTCCTCGCTGCGCTCGCCCCGAGATGAGGCTTCGCTTATGTCCCGACTTTCAGTTCGCAGACAAGCCCGCGCAGCGCCGCGACCGTGCTAAGCGCGGTGATGCGGCCAGTGCGCGGATTCTCCGACGGCACGTTTTCGATCGACATGGAGAAACTGGCCGAATCCGCATCGACCTCGATGCGATGCGTGTTGCGTTTGAGCGCCGGGTCGGCCCAGATTTCGAGCCGCGTCCTGTCCGGCCCGATTCCGGCAAGACTGAGCGCCGCCGCGACGTTGACGTTGGCGGGAAAACCGCGCGCACCCTCGCGCGCCGTTCCGTCGAAGACCTTTTGCGGCGTCGTTAAGCCCTTGAGCGAAATGCCGCGCTCGACCAAATAAGGCGCGCCTTCCAGACCGATCGGCGGTTTGCGCGTGATCATGGTGACGGATCGAATGGTGCCTTCGGCGGCGGCACGAACGGCGTCGAGCCCGATCAGCGCCCCGGTCGGAACGAGAATGCGCGCACCGGTCTCCTTCGCCCGCGACACCAGATTAAAGTTCTCCAGAAGCTGGCCGACGCTGAGCGGCATGAAAATTCGCCCGCGTTCGATTGCCGCCGTCGCTACCGTGCGGAACATCGCGGGCGGCAGGCATTCGACGACCACGTCGCAGGTTTCCGCGAGCGCCTCGGCGGCCTGCACTTGGATGCTGAGACCGATCTGCGGCAGGTTGCGCCGCGCCTTTTCGGCATCGCGCACCGAAACCGCGGTCAGGACAAGACCCGGAATGCCGATCTCGATCCGGCGCGCGACCTCGAGGCCGACGGCGCCGAGCCCAGCTAATCCAACCTTGAGAGTCTCTCGCGCCACCGATGCATTCTCCGTTCAGCCGTCCCAATTCGGACGTTGGCAAGGGCGCACTGGCTGCCATCGGCAACGACCGATACAGTCTCTGTATGCGGCGGCCGGGCCCTGCGCAACCAGCCGCCGGAACAAGAGGGACTATCGGGAGGAAACATGATTTCGCAGCGGCAATCTTTGGTGGCCCGCGGCGTCCGCCAGCTCGGTGTGGTGATCGGCCTTGCGGTCATCTGCGTCACGAGCGCGGCGCACAGCGAGAGCTATCCGACGCGGCCGATTCACATCATCGTTCCGCAACTGGCCGGCGGCGCCAACGATATCGTCGCGCGGCTTCTGCAGCCACGTCTCGAGCAGGCGCTCGGTCAGCCGATCGTCGTCGAGAACCGCTCGGGCGCAAGCGGCGTGGTCGGCTCCGACGTCGTCGCCAAGGCGACGCCCGACGGCTATACGCTCGGCATCACGTTCGCGACCTTGACCGTCAATCCTGCCGTCAATGCGCATATGCCGTTCGACACCGAGCACGATCTCGCGCCGGTCATTCTGATCGGCAAAAATCCGCTGCTGTTTCTCGTCAACGCCAAATTGCCGGTGAAGACGCTGCCCGAACTTGTCGCGTTCGCGAAAGCCAATCCCGGCAAGCTCAACTACGCGACGCCGGGCGCGGCAAGCCAGGCGCATTTGCTGATGGCCGACCTCTGCCGGCGCGCCGGCATCGAGATGCAGAACCTGCCTTATCGCGGCGGGGCGCCGGCCATCCTGGCAACGGTCGCCGGCGAGGCGCAACTCGCGCTGATCTCGCCGCTTGCCTCGAACGCGCAGATCCAAGCCGGCACCTTGCGGCCGATCGCAACCGGCAGCGCCGAGCGCGACAAGCAATTTCCCGATCTTGCCGACCGCTGCCGAAACATTTCCCGGGTTCGAGGCAGAGGCCTGGATCGGCGTGTTCACGACCGCCGGCGTGCCGCGCGCGGTCATCGACCGGCTCAACGCCGAGTTCAACCGCATCATCCGCATCCCCGACATTGCGGCAAAGCTCGACCAGCAGGGCGTCACGGTGACGGGCGGCACGCCGGAGCAGTTCGGCGCGCTGATTTCCTCGGAGATTAAGCGCTATACTGAAACCGCCCGGCTGAACCACATTACCGCGGAGTAGGTATGACCAACATCAATCCGAACGCCTTCACGACGCGGCCGGAGATCGAAGGCACATTCGGCGTCGTCGCCACGACGCATTGGATCGCGACTGCGGTCGGCATGTCGATGCTCGAGAAGGGCGGCAACGCCTTCGACGCCGCGGTCGCGACCGCGTTCACGCTGCAGGTGGTCGAGCCGCATCTCAACGGGCCGGGCGGCGACGTGCCGGTCATTCTCTATGACGTCAAGCGCGGCAAGCCGGAGGTGATTTGCGGCCAAGGCCCCGCCCCCGCCGGCGCCACCATCGCGCATTACCGCAGCGAAGGCCTCGATCTCGTGCCCGGCACCGGGCTCCTCGCCGCGTGCGTACCCGGCACATTCGAGACCTGGATGATGCTGTTGCGCGACTACGGCACGATGAAGCTCGCCGACGTGCTCGCGCCGGCGATCGGTTACGCCCAGCACGGCCACCCGCTGCTGGAGCGCGCCAACGCCACCATCGCCACCGTGGCGGATCTGTTCCGCGAGCATTGGCCGACCTCGGCCGCAGTCTATATGCCGAACAATGCAGTGCCGGCGGTCGGCACGCTGTTCACCAACAAGACCCTGGCTTCGACCTACAGCCGCATCGTCAAGGAAGCCGAAAGCTCAGGCGGCGATCGCGTTGCTCAGATCGAGCGGGCGCGCAAATCCTGGTCGCAAGGCTTTGTCGCCGAAGCGATCGACAAATTCTGCCGCACGCAGGACATTTTTGATGCCAGCGGCCGCAAGCATCGCGGCGTGCTAACCGCCAACGACATGGCGCGCTGGGCGCCGCACATCGAAGCGCCGCTCACCTACGATTACCGGCAGTACACCGTGTGCAAGACCGGCCCATGGGGACAAGGCCCGACGACGCTGCAGCAACTCGCGCTGCTCAAGGGCTTTGATCTCGACGGGCTCGATCCAGTGGGCCCGGATTTCATCCATCTCGTCGTGGAATGCTCGAAGCTTGCCTTCGCCGACCGCGAAGCGTTCTACGGCGATCCAGATTTCGTCGAAGTGCCGATGGCGACGCTATTGTCCGACGCCTACAATTCCGCGCGCCGCAAGCTGATCGGCGACAAGGCATCGCTCGAATTGCGCCCCGGCTCCATCGAGGGATTCGGCGCCGTCGTGAAACTCCGCCGCGACAGCGCGCCGGCTGCGGCAGCCGGCGCCGGCGAGCCGACTGTCGGCCGCCTCGGTAGCGTGCGCGGCGACACCGTGCATTTCGACATCGTCGACCAGGCCGGCAACATGGTGTCGTCGACACCGTCGGGCGGCTGGCTGCAATCCTCGCCGGTCATTCCCGAACTCGGTTTCTGCCTGGGCACGCGCGCGCAAATGTTCTGGCTCGAAGAGGGGCATCCGGCGGCGCTTGCACCCGGCAAGCGGCCGCGCACGACGCTGTCGCCGACGCTCGCTCTGCGCGACGGCGAGCCGTACCTCGCATGGGGCTCGCCCGGCGGCGATCAGCAAGACCAGTGGATCACGCAACTGTTCCTGCGCCACGTTAACAGCGGCATGAATTTGCAGGAAGCGATCGACGCGCCGGCATGGCATTCCGAACATTTTCCGAGCTCGTTCTGGCCACGCACGGCGCGCCCCGGCGTGCTGGTGGTCGAAAATCGCGTGCCGAAAGCAACGCTCGCCGAGCTGGAACGGCGTGGCCATGTCGTCGAGGTCGGCCCCGGCTGGTCGGAAGGACGGCTCACCGCGGCGTCACGCGAGGGCCGCCGCCGCCGCGCCGCCGCCAACCCGCGCGGCATGCAAGGCTACGCGGCGGGCCGGTAGAGATCGTCCCAACGTCCGCTCATTCCCGCAAACGCGGGAATCCAGATCGAAGATGCCGAGATCGGCCGTTGGTCCCCGCGCGGTCACGCCGCCACGGTGCCGAGAAATGCTTCGACCTCGCTGCGCAGCTTGGCGGTGGCGAGTTCCACGTCTTCCGATGCCGCGAGCATGGTTTCCGCCGAGCTGCGCGTCTGCGTGACGCCGCCGGCGACCTCGCCGAGCGCCGCGACGATGGCCTTGGCGCCGGCGGCGGCGCTGGCGACGTTGCGCGAAATCTCTCCCGTCGCCGCATCCTGCTGTTCGACCGAGCCGACTACCGCCGACGTATGGCGGTTGATGTCCTGCATCCGCTGCGTGATCTCGCGGATCGCCGCTACCGCTTCGCTGGTGCAGTTCTGCACCGACAGGATCTCGCGGGTGATCTCCTCGGTCGCCTTCGCGGTCTGAACGGCGAGCGATTTGACTTCGGCGGCAACCACGGCGAAACCCCTGCCGGCGTCGCCGGCGCGCGCTGCTTCGATGGTCGCGTTGAGCGCCAAGAGATTTGTTTGTCCGGCAATGTCCTGGATGAGCCTGACCACGTCGCCGATCTTCTGCGCCACCTGGGCAAGCGTGGCGATATCCTCATTGGTGGCGTCAGCGTCGGCGGCGGCGCTGCGCACAACCTCGTTGGCTTGCGTGATCTGACGGCTGATCTCCTTGATCGACGCCGACAGTTCCTCGGCGGCGGCGGCCGCAGTCTCGACGTTCACCGACGCGTCATTGGACCCGTTGACCGCACCTTCGGTGCGCTGCAGCGTGTGATCCGACGTCGCCAGCAACGTCTTGGCCGCAAGTTTCATTGCGGTGGCGCTTTGCCCGACTGTCTTGAGCTCGCTCTCGACGCGTGCACGGAATGAAGAGATCGCTGCCTCGATCGCACTGCGGCGCTCTTCACGCTGCCGCAACGAGTTGCGCTCGCGCTCAGCAAGAAGTTGCTCCGTCACATCGGTATGTGTGGCAACCCAGCCGCCGCCCGCCATCGGCTTGCCGACCAATGAGATGATGCGGCCATCCTTGATCTCGATCGTCTTTGTTTCGGTACGGCCCTCCGCCACCTGCCGCAAGCACTCGGCCACGTAGCGGTCGGGATCGCCCGAGAAGGTGCCGGCCGCGATCCGATGAACCAGGAGTTGGCGCAGCGGCGTGCCGAGATGCGCGAGATCGGGGCTCAGCTGATACATCTCGATGTAGCGGTCGTTGCAGAACACGAGTTGCGCCGCGCCGTCGAACACGCACAGGCCCTGCGTCATGTGATTGAGCGCTGATTTCATTGACCGGTTCTGCGCGCGCCGGCGCGCGATGACGAACAACCCGGCGATCGATGCAGTACCGAGCGCGAAAGGCGCCGCGATCAATGTGGCGGCCACCGGAACCGAAGAGGCGGCGAGCGCACGGACCATCCATTCGGTCCCCAAAAGGATGAAGCCGGCAATGCCGCCGGCAAATCCGAGGAGCCCCGCCAACACGACAAGCCCCCAGTGGCGGCTTGCTCTCGACAATCTTGGGCTGACAAGCATCGCGTGTACGCCGAAAATAATCGAGCGAGAGTATTCGCCAACCCGTTGTTTTGAAGTTAAGGAATGGTGCAGGATTGTTTAACGAAAGCTGAGTGCGGGCCGTCTTTGCCCGTTATCGCGGCATCCGCCGCGTTGGGCGGCAGACGCGCCGGAAAAAAGCGGCGCGCAAGGGGGAAGCGGCCATGGTGTCGAGCCATCGCTACGCGGTTTGCATTTTTGCGGTTGCGTGCGCTCTGTTGCCCATCCTGTCGCCGTCGCAAGCGCGCGCTCAGGCGCCATATCCGTCACGTCCCATCCATCTCGTTATCGGCTTCCCGCCGGGCTCGGCTGCCGATATTACGGCCCGTGTCCTCGGCAATGGCATGGGGCAGCTCCTCGGCCAGCAATTCGTGATCGAAAACAAGCCGGGCGCCGGTTCGAGCATCGCGGCCGACTATGCGGCCCATGCGGCCAATGACGGCTACACTCTGTTTCTCGGGTCGTCCGCCAACATCACCAATCAGGCGATCAATCCCGATCTCACGTTCGACATGGCGAAGGATTTTGCGCCGATCAGCCTCGTCGCGTCCGCCGCCGTCGTGCTGGTCGTCAATCCGGCAACGAACGTGCACACCGTCGCGGAGTTGATCGCGCTCGCCAAGGGGAAGCCGGGCCAAGTGCTTTATGCCTCGACGGGCGTCGGCGCCGCGCCGCATCTCGCGGCCGAATTGTTCTCGCAGCGCGCCGGCGTCAAGCTCGTGCACGTGCCTTATCAGGGCAGTCCGCAGGCGGTCGCCGATCTCATCGCCGGCCGCACCATGATGATGTTTTCGCCTGCTTCCGCCGTGCTCGGCCAGATCGCGGCCGGCAAGCTCACCGCGCTCGCATCGGCGGCAAGCACGCGTCCGAGCATTCTGCCCAACCTGCCGACGATGGCGGAAGCCGGCATGCCCGATTTCGATACCAGCATCTGGTTCGGCCTGATGGCCCCTGCCGGGACACCGCAGCCGATCATCGACAAGCTTGCCGCCGCCGTGCGCGACGCTATGAAATCGCCGGACGCCGTCGCGGCGTCTGCATAAGCAAGGCTTCGATCCGCTCAGCGGCGGCCCGGATGCATTCGGGCCGTTTGTCCGCAGCGAACTCAAGCGCTGGTCGGACGTAGCCCGCGCCGCAGGCCTGAAGAAATAGAGCGCGGCCGAGAAAGCCCGGCCTTCAAAGAAACGCATCAAGGGGGAGACCACAATGCGATGTCGCGTGAGATTTTTGGCTTGGCTGCTCGTCGGAATCGCCGCTCTCGGCGCGCACCCGGCCCGCGCCGAGGATTATCCGGCCCATCCGGTGCGCATCATCATCGGCTTCGGCGCCGGAGCTGCCGCCGATACGCCGGCGCGCCTGCTGGGACAGAAATTCAGCGATGCGCTGGGCCAGCAATTCCTGATCGAGAACAAACCGGGCGCCGGCAGCAACGTTGCGGCCGAATACGTCGCCCGATCGCCCAACGATGGCTATACCATCTTCATGGCGACAGCCGCGCAGACGAATTATGCCGGCATGACGATCAAGCCCACCTACGACGTGGTGAAGGATTTTGCGCCGATCGTCCGTGTCGCCTCGGTGCCGAATATTCTGGTGGCGACGCCGTCGCTCGGCGTGAGCAACTTGAAAGAGCTCATCGCTCTCGCAAAGCAAAAGCCCGGGCAGATTTTCTTTGCATCCTCCGGCGTCGGCACGACGACGCATGTTGCAGGCGAACTGATCAACATCATGGCCGGCATCAAGTTGGTCCACGTGCCCTATCCCGGCAGCGCGCAGGCGTTGACCGACGTGATGACGGGCCGCATCCAGCTTTGGTTTGCTCCGGCCTCCGCGGTGGTCCAGCAGATCCGGGACGGCAAGCTCAAGGCCATCGCCGTGACGACGGCACAGCGCGCGAGCATCGCGCCCGACGTTCCAACCATGGCGGAAACTGGCCTGCCCGGCTACGACCTTGGTCTGTGGTTCGGCCTGCTCGCGCCGGCAGGAACGCCGAAGCCGATCATCGACAAGCTCGCGCACGTTGCCAACGACGCGCTGAAGTCCAACGACGTGATCGAGCCGCTGCGCAAGATCGGCATCGAGCCGGTCGGCGGCTCTCCCGAGGATTTCGCCCGCTATATCGATGCCGAGGTGAAGAAGGCGACCGACGTCGCGGTCGCGGCGAATTTGCGCAAGTGATATGCTTCAGGCCGCGCGGAGCATCACGTCGACGCGAATAGCGCAAACCCCACAGCCGCTCAGCGTTCCCTTGCCGGGATCAGAGGCAGCAGCAAGTAGGAAGGCTTGTCGCCGCCGGCATAGATCGTGTTGGTGCCGGCGTTGTAATCGGCGTGATAGTGCATGTAGTGGGCGCTGCCGACGCCGTCGCGCGGCTGAATATCGAGGCGGATGCGGTGGCCCTTTTTGAACACCATCGAGGTCGGCCAGATTTCCACCTCGACCTGGACGATTTCGCCCGGCGTCAGATAAAGCCGCCGCACGTGGCGATGATAAGGGCGATAGGGCCGCGACAGCTCCGGATCAAGCTCGCGATGCGACACGCGCAGCCAGCCCTTCGCCACCGGCACCGGCGCGCCCTGCTGGCCGGTCTCCAGAACATCGTTGCCGTCGGGATCGATGTTGCGCAGCGTGAGGAACAAATCCATGTCCTCGGTCGAACTCGACACCCACAGTACGGCGGCCAGCGGCCCGGTGATCTCGGTGTCGACCGCAAGCTTTGCGGTTTCGAGCGCGACGCCCATTCCGGGCTTGATGCCGCCGCCCATCACCTGCGAAGAGGCCGCAGACGTCGAGCCCATCGTGCCGAGGCCGGTCGCGGCGTAGGTGCGCGAACTCACATTCGCCGGGTTCTTCACTTCCAAAAAGCCGCCGATCTCCGAGCCCTCCTCGGGCGGCTGCGACAAGTCAAGATACAGCTTGGTCCAGCGCGTGCGCTTGAGCGGCCACTCATTCTCGTAGCGCCATTCGAAGGCGTCGGCGCCCTTGCGGATCGCCAGCTTCACAGGCGGCTCGTCCATCACGCCGTTGTCGATGCCCTTGAGCCAATAATCGAAGAAGCGGATCTGATCGTTTCGCCCGTCCTCGGTGTAGAACGGGTGCACATGCGAGCCCAGATGGATGCGAAGTTTCTTGTGCGGCGACGCGGCGCGCATGAACGCCTCGGTGTTGCCGCGCAAATGCAATCCCATGCCGGACCAATTGCCGACGCTGAACATCGGCACGTCGATCTTGTCCCATTGCGCCTGCGAGCCCTGAAAGACGCCGGTATCCAGATTGTTGTGCAGCCAGAAATGCAGCGTGTTGGTTTGCCAGCCGTCCGGCATGTGCTGCGACGCCCGCCCCAAAGTGTGATGCAGCAAATGCGCCACGTACCAGTTCGGCATGAACAGACTCAGAATGCCGCCGTGGAACAACGCATCGCGATAGAGGTCGGCGAATCCCTCCCAGGGAATGATCGCCTTGAGCGACGGCGGCTTGAGATTGGCGACGAACCACTGATTGATCGCAAAATAGGATATGCCGAGCAGGCCGACATGGCCGTTGCACCAGGGCTGTGCCGCGGCCCATTCGATGGCGTCGTAGAAGTCGATCGCCTCCGCGAGCGACCACGGCTCGCATTGGCCGGGCGACTTGCCGCTGCCGCGCCCGTCGATCCGCACGGCGGCGTAGCCGCGCGGCACCCACCATTTCGGATTGATGGTTTCCCAGTTCATCCACTCGTTCGGCTGCTCCTCGAGCGTGTCCGGCACGGTCCAGGGCTTGTCCTTCTGATAAGGCCCGAGATTGAGGATCGCAGGAAATTTGCCGTCATCGTAGGGGCGGAACACGTCGGCCTTCAGCCGCACGCCGTCGCGCATCGGCACATCGACATCCTTCTCGACCACGACCGGATAGACCGGATTCGACACGGGCTGTTGAATGTTCATGAAGACGCGGTTCCGTCCGATGACTTGATCACCATGCGCGGGCCGATGCCCGCGCATGGTCGACGATCGCGATTGTTTGGAGCCGTTTATTCCGTTTCGATCTTCACCTCGCTGGTGATCTTCTGCCATTCTGCGATCTGGCCGGCGAGCCAGGCCTTGGCGTCGTCGAGCGACTTGCTCGGTACCGTATTGAAATATTGTTTCTTGAACGCCTCGCTGACGGCCGGAGCTTTCATCGCCTCGGTCGTGGCATTGAAGATCGCCTGCAGGACCGGCTTCGGCGTTCCGGCGGGCGCGAACAGTCCCTGCCATGCGATGGTCCCGACCCCGGGATAGCCGATGTCCTGCATGGTCGGCAGGTTGGGAAACTCCGCCAGCCGCGCGTGATCGACGAGCGCGAGCGCCCGCAAGGTGCCGGCCTTCACCTGAGGCAGGCTGCTCGCGACGTTGAGGAACGTCACCTGTGTCGAGCCGTTCAGCATGTCGTTGATGACGCCCGACGCCCCCGACTTGTTCGGGATCGCCGTCATGTCGAGATTGCCCGCGCGTTTGGCGAAATACGCCATGTCGTAGTGCGGATAGCTGCCTGGTCCGACGGTGCCGTAGCGCACCTGGCCCGGATTTTTTTTCGCATAGGCAATGAGCTCAGGCACGCTCTTGATATCGAAATTTTTCGTCGACGCGACCAGGAATGCGGGGATGTCGACCAAGTTGGTGATCGGTACGACGTCCTTGGCGTAATTGATCTTGAATTTCTGCGGGTAGATGACCGGCGTAATCGCATTGGTGGTGACGTTGCCGATCATCAGCGTGTAGCCATCGGCATTCGATCGCGCCATGTCTTCGATCGCGACGATGCCGAAGGCGCCGGGCTTGTTCTCCACATAGAAGGACTGGTTGAGGCTTTTGCCGAGCTGATCGGCAAGGATGCGCGCCACAATGTCGGTCGCGCCGCCCGGCGCGTAGGGCACGATAATCTTGACCGGCTTCGACGGATACTTGTCCTGCGCCTGCGCTGCCGCGGCGGTGGCCGCGAAGCACAACAGCGACAGCGCGAGAATTCCAAGACGCTTCATAATTTCCCTCCCAGATTTTTACAAACAGAGCCACGCGACGCGCGAGATTGGGCAGAGGCAGTTCGAACGGCTTTGCTCACGCAGCTTTTATGCCGTGCAAACTGTGCGACGCATCCTTGACGGTGAAAAAGACGACGTCGCCGCTGGCGCTCGCCTTTCCCGAATGCATGACGTCGGCGGGGACGTAGACCACCGAGCCCGGCTTGGCCTCGATCTCCTTGCCGCCGATCGTGGCGTGAAAGGTGCCCTCGAGGATGTAGATCCACTGCTCGTTGGGGTGCGAATGCGCCTCGGCGCCGGTTCCGGCGGGCATGCGCATCAGGCCGACGATCATGCGATCGCCCTCGACGCAGGAGCCGTTAGCGGTCGAATAGTCGGGACCGCCCAGGATGTGATTGACGCTGGCCAGATTGAAAACGTATTCGCCGGGTGCCGCGCGTCTGGCGCCCGGCGTGCGCGCGGCAGCAGCGGGCGCCGGGTCGGCCAGCAAATCAGACATGGCGAGGTCTCCTTGGGATGGCTTCTTTGAGCTCAATGCTGGCGGGATGGTAGTTGACGGCTTACCGTGATGCTAGGGCGCTGGAACGAGCGAGTTGACGCGGTGCTTCGGCGTGTCCTGGTGAAAAACGCAAATGGCGATCTTCACGCTTCCGACACTTTTTTCGGGGCTATATTCTCAGCGTGGTGGGGACTCTTCGATGATCCGGACGACAGCCGCGGTTCTGTTTGGCGGCGCCTTGATAACCGCAGCCGCGCTTACCGGCTGCGCCGATCACGATCCGCCGTCGGGCGAGCCGACCTTCTATCAAAACCTCGCGCACACCGACGCCACGCTCGATGCCAATGCGGCGCAGTCGATGATCTCAGGGTACCGCACCAACAACGGCCTCGGGGCGGTCACCATCGATCCCGAACTGATGCGGCTTGCGGCCGATCAGGCCCGCACCATGGCGGCACGCAACAAGCTCGACCACGACGCCGGGCGTCCGTTTCAGGATCGAATTCAGAAGTCAGGGTTCGATGCGAGCGTCGCGGTGGAGAACATTTCCGCCGGCTATCATACGCTGGCCGAGGCCTTTTCCGGCTGGCGCGACTCGCCGCCGCACCGAGCCAATATGCTCAACCGCAACGTGACGAAGATGGGCATTGCCGCCGTGTATGCTCCGCAGTCGAAATACAAGGTGTTCTGGGCGCTGATCATGGCAGCACCCGACCAGCATCAGAGCTGACGCTGCGCCGCGATCAATCCGCTTTGATATCCGCGAACTTGATCACCTTGGCCCATTTCTCGGTTTCCCTTGCGATGAACTTGCCGAAGTCGGCCGGCGTGCCGGGAACCACGGCGCCGCCGAGATCGGCGAAGCGCGCTTTTATGCCGGGATCGGCGAGACCTGAGTTGATCGTCTTGTTGAGCTGATCGATGATCGCGACGGGCGTATTCTTCGGCGCGCCGACGCCGATCCAGGCGCTCGAACTTGTAGCCCAGCATGGAATCAGCGAGCACCGGAACGTCCGGCAACGCATTGGACCGCGTCGTCGTGGTCATCGCCAGCGCGCGCAGGCTGCCCGACCTGATATAGCCGATCGACGACGGCAGAAGATCGAAAATCACCTGACACTGGCCGGCAATCACGTCGACGAGTGCGGGGCCGGCGCCGCGATACGGCACGTGAACCATCTTCACGCCCGCCATCATGCTGAACAACTCGGCGGAGATGTGTCCCGACGTGCCGACGCCGCTCGACGCCATGGTGATCTTGCCTGGATTGGCCCGGGCGTAGGCGATGAATTCCGAAGCGGTTTTAGCCGGCACCGACGGATTGACCTCCATCACCAGGGGAACCTGCATGATGTCGGCGACAGGCGAGATGTCGCGCTCAAAATCGAAATTCAGATTGTGGTAGAAGGACGTGTTGATCGCATTCGCCACGGTCGACAGCAGGAGCGTGTAGCCGTCTGCCGGCGCATGCACGACAAACTCCGCGGCGACGCTGCTGCCCGCGCCCGGGCGATTTTCAACGATGAATTGCTGGCCCAGGTGGTCGGACAGCCACTGACCCATCAGGCGCGCCCCGATGTCGGTGGTGCCGGCGGCCGCAAAGCCGACAATCAATCGCACCGGTCGCGACGGATAGGCTTCGGCCCTTGCGATCCTCGAAACGGCCGGCAGCGTTGCGGCACCGGCCGCCAATTGCAGAAAATCTCGGCGGAGAAGTTTCACTCTGACCCCCTCGAATCAACTTCGGCAGCTATCGGCAATGGTCAATGTTGCTCGGCCTCGAGCATCTTGCCGAGGATGCGCTTGTAGCGCACCGGGCCGATGTCGATGGCGAGGATCACCGGTTCGAGCGGCTTGTCAGCGGATTCGATGATCTTCTGCTGCGCCTCGATGACGGGGGCATCCTGCTCCTCGAAGGCGAAACGGCGCATCTCGGCGACCTTGGTCTGCAAATCGCGATTGAGCTTGTCGTCAGTCGTCATGACGCCGAACCGCACCGCGGTGAAATGATAGAGCGTCGAACGCTCGTTCTCCGGCGTCAGCATGTGGATCGCGTGATAGCCGGTGCCGGTATCCGGCGATGCTCCCATCTTGCAGATGCCGGTGACGAGCCGCAGCGTGCTCGGCGCCATCCAGCGCATCTTGGTGAACTTGTCGACGCGCGGCGGATGGTTCGGCCAGAACTGCGCGAACATCCCGGGCGGTGCCGAATTGGTGGCGTGCCGTCCCACCACCACATCGTCGCCGTCCTGCTCGACGGTGATCTCCGATTCCACAGTATCCTGATTGCCGAGAATGCCTTCGTGCAGATAGGAGGTGTGGCTGAGGTCGAGCAGGTTATCGATGATGAGCTGATAGTTGGCGCTAATCACGATGCTGTCGCGCTTCGTGGTGTGCAGTTCCGGCACGTTATCGAGAACACCGAAATCCGGGACCTTGCCGGCGTCGGCCGGCGCATCGCCCATCCAGATCCATATCGCCTTGTGCTTCTCGACCACCGGATAGCTTTTCACCCGCGCGCGCGGCGGAATATTCTTGCTGCCATGGGGATTATACACGCAGGCTCCGGTGCCATCGAATTCAAGCCCATGATAGGGGCACTGGATGCGATCGCCGCTGACGACCTTGCCCATGCTGAGCGGCGCAAAACGGTGAGCGCAACGGTCTTCGATTGCCGCCACATCGCCATTGGCTTTGCGGTACAGCGCAACGCGCTCGCCCATGATGGTGCGCGCGACGACTTGCCCGTCGGCGATATCATCGGACCATGCGGCCACATACCAGGCATTGCGCACATAAGAACCACTGATCAGGTCCTGTCGCAGCCTTGAGCCATTCTTGGATTCAGGCGATTGCGTCATCGTTTGTCTTCTCCTCGCGAGGCCATCCGTTTCGGAGCCACAGACGGCAATGCGCATCCAGTTTCTGTGAGATAGCCGGCCAAGATGGCAAGAAGGATAGCATGACTTCCTGCGGCGGTCTGTAAACCCGCTGGGAGGCTATTTTCAGCCGGCGCAATTACCAATGGTACCCGCTGTGGCATGATTTTGCAGCGCCAGCGATCTGTCTCGACATCACC
Organism: uncultured Alphaproteobacteria bacterium; assembly: GCA_963759705.1. Lineage (GTDB taxonomy): Bacteria > Pseudomonadota > Alphaproteobacteria > Rhizobiales > Xanthobacteraceae > BOG-931. Next base: position 83,808 of record CAVXAK010000011.1, on the reverse strand, counting down.
GGCACATCGGCTCATTTCCGGGATTGCCTAAAATGCTTCGATTACACTTCACCAATCGTTGAACGAACCACCCTAGGATGTCATCGAGGCCGTTGGGCACTTCCAATTCGCATAGTGGAGGAATTCGTCATGAGGCTCGATGTCGCTGTCCCCATGAGCTTCGTCCATGAACGGTATCTTGGGCGGCCGTCTTGTCCAAAGTGCGGTGAATTAGTGATTGCGCCGCACGCTTCGGAGTACCGGAGCGGCTGCAGCATCCGCCACCGGTGGGCCTGCGACGGTTGCGATTACTGTTTCGAGTCGGTGATCAGCTTTGACGCGGTGGCCGTCAATGCCGAAGCCGCCTGAATGGGCGAGCCTCTCGTTTAACGAGCGAAATTGTTCGCGCAAAAAGCCGCGGACGATTGGGACCCAACCTTAGAGCGCAATCGCTTCAGATTGAATCGATTCGCGCTCTACATCATTGGTGGAGCATGATCTTTTTCGGAAAACCGTTTCCACTTTTCCGGATCATGCTCTAATAAGTTCGAACATCGCGCGCCCGTAGGTGCCGCGCGCCTCGGCCAGCAGGGGGGCGACGGCGGCGCGGAAGAGGGCGTGTTCATCGGCGGTCAGTTCGGTGATCTCACAACCTTCGGCGAGGATGGCGGCGCGCGCCTCGCGATCTTCCTCGACGGCGAGACCGCGCTGGAACTCAACCGCGCGCCTGACGGCCTCGCGCATGGCGCGCTGCAAATCGTCGGGCCAGGAATCGAACGTCGGGCGATGGAAAAAAATCGGTCGGGAAATGTAGAAGTGGTTCGTGATGGTGTGAAAGTGATGGAATTTGTGCACGCCGTAGGTCACGGTGTTGGCGAACGGGTTTTCCTGCGCGTCGATGGTGCCTTCCTTGATGGCGGCGATGGCTTCGGTCAAATCCCAGCGCAGCGGGATGGCGCCGAGAAGCTCGAAGGTTCTGGCTTGCACCTCGCTCGGCAACACGCGGATGCGCATGCCGGCGAGATCGGACGGCGTCCGGACCCGCCGCACCCGGTTTGAAATTTGGCGGAAGCCGTTCTCGAAATAGCCGAGGATGCGGTAGTTCACGCGTTGCTCGATCTTGCCGGCGAGAAACCGGCCAAGCTCGCCGTCGATAGCGGCTCGCGCTGCCGCAGTGCGATCGAAAAGGAACGGCAGATCGACGAAACCGAGCTCCGGCACGCGATCGGTCAGGTAGCTCGAGGATTGATAGCCGAGCGTGAGCACGCCATCCTCGACCAGCCACAAAATGTCCTCGGCGCGATAGCCGAAGTCCATGATGTTCCAGACATACTTGACGCTGACGCGATGGCCGAACCGGGTTTCCAGCGCGTCGCCGATCAGCTTCAGCGAGCGCGAGAACGACGTAGTCGGCGGCCCGTAACCACCCATCCGAATCTTGATCGGCTCATTCATGGAAATGTCCCCCGTCGACCCGTGCCAGCCTACCCGATGAATGCCCGACGCTCAGCAATGAAAAACGAACAGCCCGGGACCCCCGGACTTTTCGTTGGACGGCATACCGGATAACTCCGGCCATATAGCCTGGAGCAAATACCGCCCGCGCAACCGGACTAGCGACGGAACCATCCACGCATCGTCTTGGCCGCCGCGATCGCCGCACGGCGCAACGATTCGAGACGCCGCGCGCGCGAAAACGGTGCGCGCGGCCGCAGTCCGACCAGGCGGTCGCTGAGCGCCAGCCGCTCCCGCCAGATGCGGTCGATCATCGGATGGTCGGCGGTGGCGCAGGAATCGGTCCGCGCGATCGCGGGATCGTCCACAAGATCTTCGGTGACGGCGACGGTAAGCATGACACCCGGCGAATAGCGCGCGTAGGTCTCGTCATAGGCGATTTTCCAGAACCAAGCGGCGTCACCGCTGCGCAGCGTGATCGCCGCCGCGATGGCGCGCCCATCGAGCAGAATGCGATGGATCGCAACCTGGCCCGCCGCGGAAAGTCCGGCGAGCGCCGTCGTCATGAAGTAGCAGATGTCGTCGTGATAGGCCGCGGCTGTGCCGGCCTGCCCCTTCCAGCCGCTCGCCTCGAGCGCGAAGAAATCTTCGACGGCGTTGGCGACGGCAGGCGGGTCTTTCGCCACGGTAAACAACAGCGTGCCCCATTCGCCCAAACGCCTGCCAAGCCGGCGCAGCTCCTTGAGCTTGCGCGGACCAAGTGCGTGTTCGACGTAGGCCGATCGATCGCCGTACGGCGAAAGTTGCGCGCGCACGTGCCTGTCAAAATCGGTAAACGACAGCCGCGCCCGCCGGAGAATCGGGCCGAGTATCGCGGCGAATGGGCCATGCTCAGCTACGAACGGCAGCAGCAACAACCGAGGCAGAGCCGGATCGGACGCGAGGCGCCCGAGCCAAGCGGCGATGACCGGTTCGGCCGCTTCGCGGTCGACCAGCGGCGTTCCGAGCGGCGCATAGGGATGCGTCCATCCGACAAGGACTGGAAGCTTCAGGCCGTAACGCCGCCGGTCGATCCGCGCCGGGAAAAAGCCGAGCAGCTTTCGCGGCACCGTCCCCGCCCACACCAGCATCGCGCTACGCCGGAGCCGAAGACCGTGGCGGCGGGCAACGCGAAGTCGGGTTCATAGAACACATTCGCCTCGAGCGCCCGCCGTGCAAGATCGCGCCATTCATCCGCAATCGGTTCAAGCTCCGCCAGGTCGCGCCACTCGATGGTGAATGAGTCCGCCGCATACCGGTCGGCCAAGACGGCGCGGCGAGCGCTGGCGATCACCGAGGCGGCGCCGTCGCGCGGGACCTGCGAAGCGGGATCGGTCGTCGTCGTCACCGCCATGACCGCGCCTCAGCAATCCTTCGGGCGGCCGACAATCAGGCAATGAAACCCGAGACGGATTTTCGCGATGAAGAACAAACAGACCGACTCAGATACGAGCGTGGCCGCGCTGGCGATCGCGGCACCGGTGATCCCAAGGCCGGGGATCAGCGCGACGCAAAGGACAAGATTGAGCACAAATGATCCGGCGTAGATCTGCGCGCAGATGCGGCGTTCGCCAAGCATGTTGAGGAGTTGCTCGACCGGCCCGACCGCGGCGCGCGCCAGCAGGCCGATGGCGATGATGAACATCAGATAATAGCCGGAGACGAAATCCTTGCCGAACATCCGCAGCAACGGCTCGCCCAGGACAAGCAGGACGATGATCAGGCCGAGCGACGGCCAGAACGTAAGCCGGACAGCCCCGGCAAAGAAGTCGGCAAGGCGTTTGTTGTCACCCGCGACGTGATATTCGGTAAATTTGTGGGCGACCGTCTGCGCCACCGCGAAATGGATGAAGCCCACAAGCGCGACCGTCTTGGCCGCAGCGTAATAGATCGCAACTTCGTCCGGCGGACGGAACTGCGTGAGAACGATGATGTCGGTATAGGTGAGCAGATAAAAGAAGCCTTCGACCAGGGAAATCGGCGTCGACGTCTTGAGCCAGGTCCGCACCGCGTAAGCGTTTGAGCCGCTTTCGACGACAGTGGCGAGACGGCGATTGATGATCGCAAGCTGGCCGATGATGCAGGTCCACAGTGTGATCACCGTAGCGATCATCGTGGTCACCGCATCGGTCGTGATGCCCATCGCATAGGCCAAGCCCACCAGCGCCAGCAACATGACGTGACGCAGGATGTAGGTCGGGATCAAGGCAAGGTTGATCCAGTTGTAGGAGCGCGCGATGCCGCTGAGCACCTGACCGACGCCAAAGGTCGGCAGCGCCGCGCAGGCAAGGTAGAGCGGGATGACGGTACGCGGATCGATATTCGGCAACAGCGCGATGATGCCGATCGCGGTTGCACCGATCGCCGTCGCAATGCCCAAGGCCAGCCAAATCGCACCGCGGAGAAAGCCCCGAAGCAGCGAAAAATGCTTGTGCTCGGTATATTCCGGTATGAAGCGCTGGGAGGCGGAGCCGAGGCCGAGATCGACGACGCCGCCGATCAGCAGGAGCCACGTCCAGGCATAGACGTAAATGCCGAATTCAGAGCCGCCGAGCCAGCGCGCCAGCACGATTTGCGACACGAAGGCCAACAGCGCAGCGGCGACGCGGATCATGAAAGCCGCGCCGGCCAGCCGCCGCACCACCGAAGCATCGCTGCCGTCGGCAAGCAGCGCGCGCAAGCGCCCCATCGTGGCATTCAGATCCGGTTGCCAGAGGCTACGCAGGAATTGACGCGACGCGTGCTCGGAACCGATCGATGCCACGACGACCTCTGCACCGCCAAGCGGGACGGGGGCGAAACGGCATTTTTAGCAACGAAGCGTTAAGAATCGGTTGGAAGAAATTAACAATTGCGGCAGGACCGCCCGCGCTATTCGATCACGCCGCGGCCATTTCGGCGACTTCGGCGAGCGCTTTCTCGACGACGCGCCGCTCTTCGGCGCCGAGCGCGCGCTGCGGCGGAATGGGATCGCCAACCTCATAACCTCGCAGCTCCAGCGCCGCCTTGATGCAGGCCGCAAGATTGAAGCGCGCGAAAACCTCGTTGATACCCCACAGCTTGCGCTGCAACGCCATGGCCTCGATCCAGCGTCCGGCTCGGCAAAGGTCGTAAAGCCGCACGCTTTGGCGCGGCACGACGCAGGCCGGCCCCGCCATCCAGCCGACGCCGCCGATCAGCATGACGCAGGCCGGAATGTGGGCCGATGCCGAGAACACCGCGAGCCGATTGCCGCGGTTCATGATCGAAAGCAGCCGCCCGGTGTTGGTCGAGGCGTCCTTGATGTAACGAATGCGCGGGTGCTCGGCGAGCCGCGCGATCACGTCGAGCGTCAGATCGGTGCGCTGAAATTGCGGGTTGGTATAAAGCACGACCGGCACGTCGACCGCATCGGCAATGGCGCGGAAATAGTCTTCGACCTGGGCGTCCTTGAGCGGGAAGTAGGATTTAAGAATGGCAAGGATGCCGTCGGCGCCGAGTTTTTGATAGAGCCGCGCCTGCGCGACTGCGTCGGCAATGGCGGTCGCCGCCACCCCCGCGACGACCGGAACGCGGCCGGCAGCGGCCCCAATCGTTGTCCGCACCACGGCGGCACGTTGCTCGTTGCCCAGATAGGCGAACTCGCCGGTCGAGCCGAGCGGCGTCAGCCCGTGCACGCCGGCGTCGATAAGATCGCCGACCAGCCGGCCAAGCACAGCCTCTTTGACGCGGCCGGAACCATCGACCGGCGAAACGAGATAGGGAAAGACGCCGTGGAAGTCCGCCATGAGAACTCTTTCTTGTCCGTCAATCCAAGGTCAGCTTGTCGAGCCGCCAGCTCAGCTCCTCGGCAGCGTAAACGGTGTGCTCGTCGGGACAGGCGACGCCGTGGACCCAATCGAACATGCCGGGCACGCGCCCGAATTTACCCAGGACACCGAGCACCTTGCCGTCGAGCGCAACCTTGTAGATGTGGCCGACGCTGCCGACGAACATCACCTGATTAGGACCTGGCGTCATGCAGATCGACCACGGCGGACCACCGATGCGAAACTCCCGCTTGAAGTTGCCGTCGCCGTCGAAGACCTGAATGCGGCCGTTGGCGCGGTCTGCGACGTAGAGGTTGCCCTGCGCATCGCTGACGATGCTGTGCGGCGTGTTGAATTCGCCGGGACCGGTGCCGCGCTCGCCCCAGTGCTTCACCAGATTGCCGTTCTTGTCGAACTTCGCGACGCGCGAGTTGCCGTAGCCATCCGACACATAGATGCTGCCGTCGGCGCCCCACGTGACGTCGGTCGGCTGATAGAAGTTCGACGGCGCCGGAATAGCGTGTTCGATCACGTGGGTCTGCCACGTCCACGCTTCGGGGCGGCGGCCGAGCACCATCTTGATGTGACGCTCCTTGTCGAACTCGACGACGAGATTGGCCGCCGCGTCGATATACCAGAGATTATCCTGGGCATCGACGCGGGCGTTATGCGGTCCCTCGAACAGCGGGAATCCGTCGGCGATCGAGCGGACGAACGTGCCGTCCTTGTCGAACTCCATGATCGGCCGCGGCCCGCGGTTGACCACAAAGATATGGCCTTGCGAGTTGAGCGCGACACCGACGACTTCGGCCATATAGACGTTGTCCGGAAGCTTCAGGAAATTGTCCGCGACATGAAACGTCAGTTGCGGCGGCGCAAGCTTGGCGTCCTGCGCCAAAACGGGCGCTGCGAGGCTTGATGCCAGCACGACACCGAGCGCGGCACACGTGAGATGATTTATTGTTTTCCTCCAATTTATTTCGCAGCCTTAGCGTTTCTGTCGGCAAGAGAACAGCATCAGCGATCGGCCTTGTGCCGGGCCATCGCTTCGGTCCACACCTTTGATCGATCCTCATCGAAGACCAGAGCCGGATCCTCGGGCACGCTGTACCAATCGCCACGGGCGATTTCATCTTCGAGCTGCGCCGCCCCCCAACCGGCATAGCCGAAGGCGATCAGGCTTTTGCCGGGTCCCTTGCCGAGCCCAATGTCGCGAAGAACGTCAGGCCCGGCGCTGAGCGCGACGCGCCCGTCGATGTCCACGGTGTCGGCGCGGTGATAATCGGTGCTGTGGATCACGAAACTGAGTTCGGGGGTGACCGGACCGCCCAAGAAGACGCGCACACTGCCCGAAACCCCGCCGGCGTCGGCGCCGTAGGCCTCAAGAAGGCTCGCGATCGGCCGCTGATCGAGCGGCCGGTTGATGATGATGCCGAAGGCGCCGTCGCGATTATGCTGCACCATCAAAATGACGGTCTGCGCAAAATGCGGCTCACGCAATTGTGGAGACGCAATCAGAAGCTCGCCGGTCAGCGAGGTCCGGCCGCCGACGCCGGGCTCGGGCGGCAGCGCCGCATGAAGGACGCTCGCCGAGCAGACGATCGCCGCGGCCGCCAAAATCCAACGGGCGCAGCACCAACGCCTGACGTTCCACCGAAACACGATATTCCGCCACTCGACATGTCGTCGCCGCGCTCATCATTCCCCTAAGGCGAAACTTCTTCAAGGATGCGTCCTTTCGTTTCGACCGCGAACAAGCCGGTGACGATCGCACCGACCACCGCAACGACGGCAAAGACAAGAAAGACCCTCCCGAGCCCCCCGCCGACGATCATGCCGACGATCACCGGTCCGAGGATCGAAGCGAACCGCAACCAGCCGGTCGCCGTGCCGACCGCGATGGCACGGGCACGCGTCGGATAAAGCTCAGGCGTGTAGACGTAGACGCCGATCGACAGCACCGAGACAAAAAAGTAGCCGCTCGACACGAACGCCAGCACCCGCTGCGGTGAATCGGGGCCAAGGACCGCGAGCGCACCGAGCGCGATGGCGTTGACCGCGAAGGCGAGCGTGAACCACGGCCGGCGGCCGACGCGATCGATGGTCAGCGCGCATGTCAGGGCGCCGCAGAGACCAACCGCTTGAGTGATCAAGCCGTATTGCAGCGACTGCTGCAGCGGCAGTTTGAACACGGTCGAATAGATGGTCGGCAGCCAGACGACGAGGCCGTAGTTAAAGAAGTAGGCGGCGAACCAGATGGTCCACACGACGAGCGTGCGGCGCAGGTAGATCGGCCCGAACAGATCGGACCAGGACGCCGCCCGCTGCTCGCCGCGAACGACCGGTTGCGGCGCCGGCAGCGGACGACCCGTGGATCGTTCGGTCTGCCGTTCGATAAAACTCAGCGCCGCCTGGGCATCTGTTGCGCGCCCGCGCGACGCGAGCCAGCGCGGCGATTCCGGCAGCAACCGCTGCAGCACGCCGGCGACGAGGGCCGGGATGGCGCCGATGACGAACATCCACTGCCAGCCGAAACGCGGCACGATCCACGCGCCGAGCAGTCCGGCCGAGACCAGACCGATGGGAAAGATCAGTTCGTAGAGCAGGACGAAGCGGCCGCGCCCTTTGGCGCGCGCGAGTTCGCTGATGTAGGTCGCCGCCACCGGAACCTCGCCGCCGAGGCCGAAGCCTTGCACGATGCGGGCCGCGGTCAGCGAGGTGTAATCCCACGCCAACGCACAGGCGAGGCTCATCACGGCGAAAATCAGGATCGACCAGACGATCGCCCTGACGCGGCCGGAGCGCTCGGCCAGCCAGCCGAAGAACAACGCGCCGGCAAGCTGCCCGATATAGCCGGCCGAGATCAGGAAGCCGATCTGCGGGCCGTTCAGCTTCCATGCCGGCACCAGCACCGGCAACACGAAGGCGATCGCCAACGCGTCGAACGCGTCGAAGAACGTTGCGACACCGATGATGATCCGCGTTTTGATGTGCCAGGGCGAAATCGGCAACCGCTCGATCCGCGCCACCACGTCTTCGATTGAGCCTTCGCCGGCCGCGAGACTCTCGCCTGCGTTCATTCCGTCCTCCCCAGTCCCAAGCGCACGCCGTTTTTTATATTTGCGCCGCTCTCACACCCCGTGCCCCGGCGGGCAGCGCGCGCTTCGTTCAAACAAACTGAACCGCGATACCGCCGAGCGCACCGAAATCAGCATGCAGCGTATCGCCTTTTCGTGCAAACACCACACGCGTGAACGAGCCGGCGAGCACCAGATGGCCCGGCTCCAGCGTGACGCCGTGCTGACCGAGTTTGTTGGCAAGCCACGCCACCCCGAGCGCCGGATGGCCAAGCACGCCGGCGGCGACGCCGGTCTCCTCGATTTCGGCATTGCGATACATGATGCCGCCGACCCAGCGCAGGTCGACTTCCAGCGGTCCGACCGGCCGGCCGCCGATGACGATGCCGGCCGCGGCGCCGTTGTCCGACACGGTGTCGAAAATCTTCCGCGGATCCTGCAGTCGCGCGTCGACGATTTCGATCGCCGGCACGACATATTCGGTCGCGCGCAGCACATCGGGCAGGCCGATGCCCGGACCCTTGAGCGGTTTGCCCATGACGAAGGCGAGTTCAACCTCGACGCGCGGCAGACAATAATTGGCGTGCGGAACGCTGGCGCCATCGGCGATCATCATGTTGTCGAGCAGGTGGCCGTAATCCGGTTCGTCGATCTGAGAGGAGCGCTGCATGGCCTTCGAGGTGAGGCCGACCTTGTGTCCGATGAGCTTCGCGCCGGCTTTGATCTTGCGATTGGCCACCTCGGTCGAGATCGCATAGGCATCCTCCATCGTGATGCCGGGCCAGGTCTTGGTCAGTTGAACGGCCTGTTTGCGCTCCTTTTCGGCGGCGATGAGAATATCGGCGGCCTTGCTGCGATCCGCGTCTGACATCATGGCGATTGAGGCTCCCCTTAGGCTCGCGTTCCACCCGATTTGAATATGTGATCTCGCGACGACGTGCGAGCCGACGCCGTCGTGCGGACGGATTTAATCACGTTATTGTCGGACCGTCGCGGTGGCCTTGATTTCGGTATTGACGATCTGCACGCGACGGTTCTGGTCGGCGAATGGCTGGCCGGGGAATTTCAGATTTTCCTTGCCGAAACCCGCCGCGATGAGCACGTCCGCCGGGAGATGGAACTGCTCGATGAGCACACGCCGCACGGCGGCAGCCCGCTGCTGCGAGAGTTGCAGATTGTATTCGGAACTGCCGCGGGCATCCGTATAGCCGTTGATCAAGAAAATCGTGTTCGTGAATTCGTTGCGCGTCAGCACATTGCCGAGCGCAACAAGGGCGGGCAGCGCCTTCGGTCCGACCACTGATGAATTGTAATCGAAATAGATTTCCAGATCGATTTGCGGCTTGCCGCTGACGATATCGGCGATCCTGGCGCGCTCCTCGGGCGCAATCGGCGCCACGGGAGGCGGACTGTCCGCCTTGCCTGGCACGGCAGGTTCGACGGCAATCGAGCGGGTGCGCAGCGAATTGATGAATTTCTGCTGGTCAAGCGTCTTGGCGTCGGGTTGCGGCGCGGCGACAAGTCCGCGCGTCAGAGTGCCGGCTTGCGGCGTCTGGGACTTCAACGCATTGCCGATTTGATCTTCGAGCGTCTTCTGATCCGGCGATTGCGCGAATACCGGCGAAAGACCGGCCAGCGCGACGCCCACGATGACCTGCGCGGCGGCCAATGCGAGCTTCCGTGCGACCGTCATCATAGTTTCTCCGGTTGCAACCCGAAACGCTCGTGATGGAGAAATAGCATGTTTGCGGATGGGCGTTATCTTGAGTTGTCCGAGCCTCAGGGCGGGTTCATTGGCAGACCGCGCGCAGAAGTATCGTCCGCGGCGGGCACTCGCCTGCGGTCGGGCTTCGGCCAGACAAAATGACGGCGGCCGGGCATTCTTGCGAAGTCTGGATATCAAGGGGTTTGCCGATATCGAACCCCTTGGTACGGCAAGCGTTCGCCGCCGCCGTCTGGCAGTCGGGAGCGCCGTTCGGCGCGTTCTGACAGCGATCGCGGATTTCGATCACGTGGGTATTAGGCAGCTTTACCATCGCCGTCGCCGCGTCCTTGGTCGCCTGCATGGCATTCTTCATCGCCTCTTGGGTGGCTGCGGCGGCGTCCTTTGCGGCCTGATCCTGCTTCTTGTTGAAGTCTTCGAGCTTCTGCTTCGCGTCCTTCATCTGGGCGTTGAAGTTGGCGATGGACTCGTTCCACCAGCGGTCCATCGACTGGAAAAATCCTGGCTTGTCAGCCGCAGCCGGCTGCGTCTGGAACAACCCGCGCGGCACCGGGGCAGAATTCTCCGGCGGCGGGGTCGCGGGCGCCGTGGCGCCTGAAGCAGCACCGTCCGGCGGGGCTTGGCCGTCCACGGCAAAGGCCGAAGCCGTCACCGCCGACGACAATACCGCCAGAAGCCCGACCACTGCCCAAGAGCACCGTGCGTTGTCAGAACGCGTCATGGCCAATCCGTCGTGGCCAACTCGATTTAGGCTGGACCGACCGGCCCGCAGCCTGTGGCTGTCCTGCGCATCAAAAACGACGCCAATAAAGTCAGAATACGCGCACCACGATGATAAAGCCAACCACAATGAGGACCGCGCTGAGACCCACCCAGAAACCCAGCCTCTCCTCGATGATGCTGCGGGCGCGGTCGCCATAACGGTTGAGCAAAAAGGCGATGAAAAAAAATCGCATGCCGCGCGAAATGATCGACATGACAACGAACAGGCCGATGCTGAATCCGGCAAAGCCCGAAGTGATAGTCACGATCTTATAGGGGATCGGGGTCAGCCCTTTAAGCAGGATGATCCAGGCGCCGTATTGCGCGTAAGCTTCGCGAAACGCTTCGACCTTGCCGCCATAGCCATAAAGATGGATCAGCCACTGCCCGACGGTGGCATACAGTTCCGAGCCGATGAAATAGCCAAGAAGGCCGCCGGCCACCGAGGTCACGGTGCAGAGAGTAGCGAAATACCAGGCCCGGTCTGGCCGCGCCAAAGCCATCGGGATCAGCATGATGTCCGGGGGCGCCGGAAAGAACGAGCTTTCGGCGAATGACACGCAGCCCAAAATCAAGGACGCATGCGGTTTGCCCGCGGCGTTCACGCACCAATTATAGAGGCGGCGGAGCATGGGACGGCTGCTTAGCGGCTGGGGGAGAGGATGTCCACCTGAGCGGGCGGACCGGCGCCGCAGGGCGGCCAGCAGCGGCCTTTAGCGCCTCTTGCGAGCGCGGCGGCCCTCAAGAATGACAACTTTGCGGCGCGAACTGTCCTCAATCAGCTTCTTCTTCGGCACCTTTTCGGCGATGCCGAGAAGCCGCTCGCGGCGGTCCATCTCCTTCCAGACTTCCTCCGGCCGGATGCCGGTGGCGATCCATAGCACCACCAAATTGTAAATGAGATCGGCGCTTTCCTTGATGACCGCCTCGCGGTCGCCGTGCATGGCGTCGATCACGACCTCGACTGCCTCTTCGGCGAGCTTTTTCGCCATCTTGCTGCGGCCCGAGCGCAACAACCGCGCGGTCCGCGAGGTCGACGGATCGTCGTGACGGCAAGCGACGGCGGCCTGGTAGAGCCGTGTGATCGAATCAGGCATCGCCCATCAGAATAGCGCGATCTTGTCGCGATTGTGTTAATACCGTCTGCCCTCTGTGATTTCACTCGTCCTGCGCCAGCAGGCTGGCGTTGCCGCCCGCGGCTGCGGTGTTGACGGTCACGACCTGCTCGATCGTGAAACGGCGGAGATAATTCGGCCCGCCGGCTTTAGGCCCGGTGCCGGAAAGATGAGTACCGCCGAACGGCTGGGTGCCGACAACGGCGCCGATCATGTTGCGGTTGACGTAGACATTGCCGTTGCAAAGGTGGCCGACAACGCGATCGACCGTCAGATCGATCCGCGAATGCACGCCGAGCGTCAGCGCGGTGCCATTCCCTGCGATGTCGTCGAGGAGCACATCCAACTCGTCCGCCCGCCAGCGTACGACGTGCAGCACCGGGCCGAACACTTCATCCTTCAGATCACGGGCGCGGTCGAGTTCGATCACGGTCGGTGCGACGTAAGTGCCGGCGGTCAGGAAGGACATGCTCGCCGAGCGAACGCACAAGCCCGGCATGCGCCATATCGCCGATCCAGCGGTCGAGCTTTTGTTTGGCCTCGGCGTCGATGACGGGTCCGACATGCGTTGCCAGCTCGACGCGGGTCGCCGAGTTTGAGTTCACTCGCCGCGCCGATCAGCATGTCCAGCATCCGCTCCGCGACGTCGTCCTGAAGGCACAGCAGCCGCAAGGCCGAGCAGCGCTGGCCGGCGGAGCGAAAAGCCGACGTGACTACGTCGTCCGTCACCTGCTCCGGCAACGCCGTGGCATCGACGATCATGGCATTGATCCCGCCGGTTTCGGCGATAAGCGGCACGATCGGTCCCGGCTTTTGCGGCGAGCGCGCGATTGATTGTCCGGCCGACTTCAGTCGAGCCGGTGAACACAACCCCTGCGGTGCGCGGGTCGGCAACAAGGCTCGCGCCAACCGCACCGTCACCGGGGACGAGATGCAGCGCCGTTAGGGGCACGCCGGATTTGTGCAGGAGCGCAATGGCGAACGCAGCGATCAGCGGCGTCTGCTCTGCGGGCTTGGCGACGACCGCATTGCCGCTGACAAGCGCGGCGCTCACTTGGCCGAGGAAGATCGCGAGCGGAAAATTCCACGGGCTGATACAGACGAAGACGCCGCGGCCGCGATACCGCAATTCATTGCTCTCGCCGGTCGGTCCCGGCATCGGCTGCGGCGCCAGCGACGCACGTGCCTGCGCCGCATAGTAGCGGCAATAGTCGACCGCCTCGCGCACCTCCGCGAGGGCATCGTCGAGCGTCTTGCCGGCCTCAAACTGCAGCAGGGCGATGAGCCGGCCGCGTTTGTCCTCGAGCCGGTCCGCGGCACGGTCGAGCAGTGCGGCGCGCTCCGCGATCGGGGTTGCGGTCCAGGGCGGAAAACCAGCCTGGGCTGCTGCCATTGCGGCCCGCGCGATCGCCTCATCGGCGTCGCGCACAATGCCCACGGTGCTGCCGTCGATCGGCGAAATCACAGTGCGTTCCAGCCCAGGCAACGCGACGCCGTCAATGAGGGGCGCGGCTTCCGCCGCGGGCGCCGCGCCTGAGCGAACGTCGGCGAGCAGCGCATCGAGGCTTGCGCTGTCGCCGAATTCCACGCCAGCCGCGTTGCGCCGCTCAGGCTGATAAAGGTCACGCGGCAGCGGGATGTTGCGACTGCGTGCTTCGCTGGGACCGGCGATCCGGCTCTGAGGACGGCGCAGGATTTCCTCGATCGGCACGCCGGCATCGGCGGCGACCGACACGAACGAGGAATTGGCGCCGTTCTCCAAAAGCCGCCGCACCAGATAGGCAAGCAGGTCGCGATGGCCGCCGACCGGCGCATAGACCCGACAGGCTGCATCGGGCAATTCGCCAAGCAGAGCATCGTAAAGCGCCTCGCCCATACCGTGGAGGCGCTGGAACTCGTAGCCGCCGACGCCACCGGCGTCCTCGATAACGCTCGCGACCGTCAGCGCGTTGTGGGTGGCGAATTGCGGGTAAAGTCGCGGTCGCGCGGCGAGAAGCTTGCGCACGCACGCCATGTAACAAAGGTCGGTCATGGCTTTGCGCGTGAACACCGGATAATCGGGAAGGCCCCGCTCCTGCGCCCGCTTGATCTCAGTGTCCCAATAGGCGCCCTTGACCAGTCGAACGGTGAGCCTGCGGCCAGTCGCGGCCGCCGCAGACTCGATCCAGTCGATCACATGCGGGGCTCGCTTCTGATACGCCTGCACCGCCAAGCCGAATCCGTCCCAGCCGCCAAGCGACGGATCGGCCAGTACGGTGCCGACGACGTCGAGCGACAGTTCGAGCCGGTCCGCCTCCTCGGCATCGACGGTGAATTGAAGGTCATGCGCCTTGGCGAGCCGCGCGAGCTCAAGAAGACGCGGCACGAGTTCCGCGAGCACTCGCTCGCGCGAGATCGCCTCATAGCGCGGATGCAGCGCCGAGAGCTTGACCGAGATGCCCGGCCGCAACGGCGGCGTCGCATTGCCGGCACTCGCGCCAATGGCTGCGATCGCCGCGGCGTATGACTCCCAATATTTGTCGGCGTCGGCCCCCGTGCGGGCACCCTCGCCGAGCATATCGAACGAATAACGAAATTCGCCGTGGCTCTTCGCCCGCGTCAGCGCCTCGTCGATGGTCTGACCAAGAACGAAGTGCGACCCGATCAGCCGCATCGCCTGGCGCGTTGCCGTACGCATCGCCGGTAGCCCGAGCCGCCTGACGATACTGTCGAGGATCGTCTCCGGTGTCTCGCCCGGATGGATGAACTCGAGCGGCAAGGCCGAGCGTCCACGCTGAGGCTGAAACCAGGATCGCAGTCGATTTCACGTCGCTTTCGAGCCATCGGCCGGCAGCAAGCTTGTCCTCGATCAGACGGTCGGCAGTTACTGAGTCCGGCACGCGCAGCAGCGCCTCGGCCAGCACCATGAGCGCGAGCCCCTCCTTGGTGGAGAGCGAATAGGCATGCAGGAAATCCTCGACACCGCCGAGACCTCCTGTCCTGGCGCGGATCGCCTCAACCAGCCGACGCGCGCGGGCGTCGATCCTGTTTTCCGCGGCATTGTCGCGCGATGCGTCGTCGAGGAAATCCGCCGCGAGATCTGCATCCTGCGGCGCAAACGGCGCCCGAAACGGCGGCGGCAACTTCGGACCGGCGTTCGTCATGGCGGCTCACGGATTGCCGCGATCGATGCCGGGATGAATGGCTCCGTTAGCGATGTGCGCATTTGTGTCAGCCGCGTCCGCAGCTTCTGCTTGCCCTTTGCGTCGGCATGTATTTTATCAGATCGCAACAGACGAGCCGCAATGCCGGGCCGCGGTGCAGTCACGGACGGGCGTATCGCGTCAAAGAATAAAGGACCGTGCATGGCCATCGTCGACCTCACGCGGCTCGCCTGGCCCATGCTCGCGCTGTTCGCCGCGCTGTCGGGGTCGGCATCAGCATCGGCCGAAACCGCAATCCATTTCACGCTCGACCGCAAGATCGACGGACCGGCGGCACCCTTCTTCCTCGCTGTCGACAAGGGCTACTTCAAGGCCGAAGGGCTCGACGTGACCATCGATGGTGCGAACGGTCCCCTCGACCCCATCAACCGCCTCGCGTCCGGCAACTACGACATGGGCGTGGCCG
Source organism: uncultured Alphaproteobacteria bacterium (assembly GCA_963759705.1). Taxonomy (GTDB): domain Bacteria; phylum Pseudomonadota; class Alphaproteobacteria; order Rhizobiales; family Xanthobacteraceae; genus BOG-931. Next base: position 68,261 of record CAVXAK010000011.1, on the reverse strand, counting down.
ATATCAATCTTCTCATCAAGTTCCGTGACGCCAAACCCGACACGCCGATCAAGGCCCTGTTCATCGTTTTTGACAAGCCCCCCTACGCGATCATCGCGCGCAGGAGCCACGGCATCGGCGCGCCGAAGGATTTGGAAGGCAAAAAGCTCGGCGCGCCGTCGGCCGAAGGCACGTTTGCGCAATGGCCGATCTTCGCACGGGTCAACGGCATCGACACCGCCAAGGTCACGATCGAGAATGTCGGTTTGGCGGTTCGCGAGCCGATGCTCGCCGCCGGCGAAGTGGACGCCGTCACCGGCTATTCGTTCATCTCCGATATCGACCTCAAGGAGCGCGGCGTGCCAAAGGACGACCTCGTCGTCCTGCTCATGGCCGATTTCGGGGTTGAGCTTTACGGCAACGCCATCATGGTCGCACCGAACTTTGCCGCGGCGAAGCCGGAAGCGGTCAGAGGCCTGCTGCGCGCCTACGTGAAAGCGCTGAAGGATACGGTGCACGATCCGGCTTTGGCGATCGATTTGGTGGTCCGCCGGATGGACGGCGCCAACAAGGACGTCGAACTCGAACGCCTCCGCATGGCTATCCGCGATAACATCGTTACCGCAGCGGTCAAGGCGAACGGTTTTGGGCGCATCGACCCAACGCGGTTTGCGGCAGCGATCGATCAGCTCGCGATGGCCCATCCGTTCAAGGCGAAGAATAAGGCCGCCGACGTCTTCGACTCGTCGTTCCTGCCGGACAAGGCGGAGCGGTAGAATTCATCCTGCCGACGAAACGAGGATTAGACCGCTCAACGTTGAATGCGCCGGTTACTCCGCGGCGATCCTGGTAGATGGCGTTTCGACGAGCGCCTTGAGCTTGCTGAGCCCTTCCTCGAACTGGCTACTGACCATCTTGTCGCAATCCATGAAAATGCTCATGACCTTTCCCATGTAGGGCTGCCGGCCCTGCATGGCCCAGGTGACGTTAGTGGTGACATTGGTGCCGTTGCCTTTTCGATCCAGCGTGAACTCGACCGTATTTTGCGCCTTGAAGGGACGAAACATGTCCAGGAGCAGCGTGATTTTCGACGGCGCCACCGAGTTGGTAATCGTGATACGCCCTGCACCGACCTGCCGGTTGCCGTCCCACGCGTAAACGGCGCCCTTGCCGCGCGGCGCGCCACTGTGGGTGCGTTTCATGTTTGGATCTTTATTGAATGGCGACCATGCCGACTGGGCATGCAGGTCATCGATCATCGGAAAGATTTTTTCGCGCGGCGCGGCGATCGGCACCGAGCGGCGAATCGCGAACGTGCCCGGCTTTGTCGCGGCGTAAGCCAGCAGCGCAGCAATCAGCACGGCGACGACGATGAGAATGCTCGTAATCATCTGTCACTCCCTCTTTGGCTCGTACGCACCGAGACGGCGCCTCAAGCTTGACCCGCGTAGGCCCGTCCGAGCGCGTCCAGATCGAACTTCTTCATTTTCATGACGGCAGCCATGACCCGATCGGACTTTGCGCCGTCGGCGTCCGTCATCATCTGCGGCAAAGCGGATGGCACGATCTGCCAGGACAGGCCGTATTTGTCCTTCAGCCAGCCGCAGGGACCCTCTTGGCCGCCTTCGGAAAGTTTGCTCCAGAAATGATCGATTTCTTGCTGCGTCTCACACATGACTTGAAGCGAAATCGCTTCGGTGAACTTGAATTTCGGGCCACCGTTGAGGGCGGTGAAGGTTTGCCCAGCGATCTCGAACGCGACGACCATGACGGAACCGGGTTCTTTACCGTGCACATCGCGGCCGACCTTGCCATAGCGGCTGATGTGCTTGATCCGGGAATTATCAAAGACCGAGGTGTAGAACTTCGCCGCTTCCTCGGCTTGCGTGTCGAACCACAGGCAAGGCGTGATTTTCTGAAGCGTCGGCATGATGGTTCTTCCTTCCATCCAGAACGGCGGGATATTGGTGCGGCGGCGCTATTTCGCCGTCGCCAAGTACGCAGCGAGCCGATCGAACGTGCCGCCCCAACCGCCCCGCATGCTGTCGTGTGCCGCATCAAAGGTTTTTTGTTCGTCCGCGGATGCGTTGATCGGCGACCATCGGATCGTAACACCGGTCTGACCGCGGATCGGCTCGTCGAACGTAACTGTCGTCAGCATCTCGAGCGGCCAGGTCGGGCTCAGCGGATGCCGCGTGAGGCCGCCTGTTTCGTCCGAAAACGAGTGCACCCATACGAGACGTTCCGGCTCGACGATTTCGCGATAGACGAATTTGGCCCACATCACGCGGCCGCCCGGATCGCGCATCGCGCCGTGATAAGTTCCGCCAATACGGAGATCCATCTTCGAGGCGACGATGGTGGAGCCCTTCGGACCCCACCATTGCGCCATCCGGTTCGGCTCCGTGAAACACTTCCAGACCAGTTCGCGCGGCGCGTCGAACACCCGCGAGATAACGAAGTCGATGCTTTTCGTCTCAGCAATCATGCCGCTCTCCACAATTAGGGGCTTGTCGATCGTGCGCTCACTGCGCGACGAGGATCATCCAGCCGACGCCGAACTTGTCGGCGAGCATACCGAAGCGCGGCGAGAAGAAGGTTTTGGTCATCGGCATCGTCACCTTGCCGCCATCGGAGAGCGCCGCAAATATTTTGTCGGCCTCCGCCTCGTCCGTCGCCGCAATCGTCAGCGCAAATCCATCGAACTTCGGCTGACCTTGATTGCGGCCGTCGGAAGCCAACACTGTCGTGTCGCCAATCTGGAATTGGCTGTGCATCACCTTGTTCTCGGAGCCCGGATTGCACATCGTCGGGTCCGGACTGTCCTTGAAGCGCATCAGCATGCCGACCTTCGCGCCGACGGCTTTCTTGTAGAATTCAAGCGCTTCATCGCAACGGCCGTCGAAGAACAGATAAGGTTGAACCTGCATGACCTTGTCCTTTCCTTGCTGTGTGAACCCACAAAAATGTCCAAGCTGCCCTGTAGGACGGGCGAGGACGCGGCTTTCCGACACTCAGGTGAAAAATATTTTCATGCCGGTTGGCCTTCTTTCATCAGGTGATCGAGATGAAGCCGGATGTGAGCGGCTTCCGCCGGCGTGTGGGCAAGCGCGATCGCGCTGGTCGAACGCGACGCGGGCCTCGTCGGCGCGGCCAAGTTGCATCAGCAGACCGCCCCTGACGCCGAAATAATGGAAATAGCTGGCGAGCGGCCCAGCCAGAGGCTCGATCATCGCCAGCGCCGCCTCCGGGCCTTGCACCTTGCTGACGGCGACGGCGCGGTTGAGCGTCACCACCGGCGATGGCTGCAGCCGCTCCAACGTCGCATAAAGCTGATTGATCTCAGACCAATCGGTATCCTCGGACTTTGCGGCATGGGCATGAACGCCGGCGATGGCCGCCTGAACCTGATAGTTCCCGGGACGCCGGTGGCGAAGCGCTTTCTCGATCAAGGCGTGCCCCTCGGCGATCATGTCGCGGTTCCACAGGCGCCGATCCTGGTCCGCGAGCAGAATGATCGCACCATCGGCGTCGAGGCGAGCCGCCGCGCGCGCGTGCTGAATAAGCAGCAGAGCAGTGAGACCCATGATCTCCGGCTCGCTCGGGAACAGTCTGAGCAGGAGACGTGACAAGCGGATGGCTTCTTCGCAAAGCGGAACGCGGACATGCACCGTGCCGCCGCTCGCCGAATAGCCTTCGTTGAAGATCAGATAGATCATGGCGGCGACGGCGGCGAGACGTTCCGCCCGCTCGACTGCGCCCGGCGTCTCGAATGGAACTTCCGCCCGCGCCACGCGGCTTTTGGCGCGCGTGATCCGCTGCTCCATGGCGGCATCGCTCACCAGAAAGGCGCGGGCGATCTCCTTGACCGACAGTCCGGACACGACGCGGAGCGCCAGCGCGATTTGCTGCACGGCGGGCAGATCGGGATGGCAGCAGATGAACAGAAGCCGCAGCACATCGTCGCGGTAATGGGAATTGTCGAGCCGCTCGGCGATATCCGCCTCGGCGTCATCGAGATCGGATACGGCGCCATCGTCCGGCAGCGGCTGGCTTTTGTTCCGACGCCGCACATCGTCGATCGCGATATTGCGTCCGACCAGAATAAGCCAAGCGGTCGGATCGCGAGGCGGTCCGTTGATCGGCCAATTCTGCAACGCCCGCAAGCACGCTTCCTGGAACGCTTCCTCGGCCTGGTCGAGGTTGCGGAAATAGCGAAGCAGCGCGCTGACCGCCTGCGGACGCGCCGACCTGACGACGGGATCGATCCAGGCCACGCCGGTCACGCGACTTTGCCTCCCGGCAGGAACAGTTTGAGGGGACGGATTTCGAACGCACCGCTTTCGTCGCGTCCTATTTGCTTCGCCAACTCGATGGCCTCCTCGAGCGAGGCGCAATCCACGATGTAGAAGCCGAGAAGCTGTTCCTTGGACTCCGCAAACGGTCCGTCGATGACGAAGGGCTCGCGACCCGACCGCACTGTCGTGGCCGCAGTCGTTGGCATCAGGCGGATCGCCGGGCCGAGTTTGCCGTTCGCCGCGAGCCTGTCGGTTACCTTGGCCCTTTTGGCCAAGACCGCATCGTCTTCCTCCTTGGTCCAGGAATTGATTAAGGCCTCGTCGTGGTAACATAAGAGCGCATACAGCACGGCTCTCTCCTCCGTCATCCCCCGCGGTTTGCCCGACCCTCAGGGCTTCTTTGCCAAGGACGAACGAGTATGCCCAATTCCGACAGCGCCCAGAAAATTTTGCGCAGGCCATCGCCATCAGCGACTAAGATATTGAACTGACGTACTCCTCCAGGCGGGCCATGGTTTGCATCAGGCCCTTGTCGGCGCCGTATTCTTTGATAACCCGGTCGCGCTCGGCCGCCGAGGGGAAGTCGCCGCGCCATGTGATACGCGTCCGCCCGCCAAGGTCTTCGAAAATGACCGTCTGCCGGAACTGAACCGGCTCGACGTCGTCGCCGCCGCCATGGCGGTAAACGATGCGCTCGGGCGGCACGATTTCTTCGAACGTGATCTGGTTCTGATAGTCGCGGCCGTCCGGCCCGTGCATGACGAAACGCCAGACGCCTCCCGGGCGCATATCGAAACTGTGCGTCGTGGTGGTGAAGCCGTTCGGTCCCCACCATTGCGCCAGATGTTTGGGATCGGTCCATACCGAAAAGACCAATTCCCGCGGGGCGTTGAACACGCGCACGCCGATGATGGAGCGCGGGTCTTGATCGAGGTTGAGGCTACTTTGTGCGGCCATGGTCCTTGTCCCTGGATGCTGACTTGGATGCCGACTTGGATGTCGACTTGGTTTTCGATCTGGCTTTTCCGGATGCGGATTTTGGCGCCCCAGCGTCCTTGGCTTTCGCTTCATCCGCCTGGAGCTTTTGTAGATAGACGTCGAGGCGATCGAAGCTCTCGTCGAAAAACCGGCGATAGTATTCGAGCCAATCGTCGACGCCCTTGAGAGCGCGCGGTTCGATGCGGCAGGGCCGCCATTGCGCCTCGCGTCCTCGAGAAATCAGGCCGGCGCGTTCCAGGACTTTGAGATGCTTGGAGACCGCCGGCAGGCTCATCGCAAAGGGCTTTGCCAACTCGATGACGGAGGTCTCGCCAAGCGCGAGTCGGGCCAGGATGGCGCGCCGGGTGGGATCGGCGAGCGCGGAAAATGTGGCGTCGAGGTTTGTCATAAACCATCCGGTTAAATAACTAATTGGTTTAATACAAGCCAAACTCCAACGCGTCAAGGGGGAGCTGAATGAACGCTCGGACGCTCAGATGGATGAAGGCGCCGCTGCCGGCTGCACTGCGCGCCGCGACGCGAACATCATCGCGTTAGATGCCTCCGGAACGGGCCGCGCCGTCTGCGCAATATGATCCGCGAGCGCATTGAACTGATTGCTGCCCGCACCCTCGCCGACAAAGATGCCGCAGAACACGAGGGGCAGCGGCGGCAACGGGCCGTCTTCCCAAGCCTCCAGTTCGGCAGGGATGCGGCGGCGAGGAACCACCATCACACCCAGACCGGCGGCGACCGCGCTGCGCAGCGCCTCGGCATTGGATGCGCGGAACACAAGCTCGGCGGTGCGCCCGGCCTTCTCAAGGGCCGCTGCGCCGACGCGATGGCACAGGCAGTAATCCTGGTATGAAATCAGCGGGACGGGCTCGTTGGGATCGAGCCGGGTCGCTTTCCCGCGCACCCAAACAAGCTCTTCGGTCCAATAGTGACGTGCATCCTCGGGTTCGTCGGGAACGAGCGCAAGAACGACGTCGACATCGCCGTCCTTGAGGTACTGAAGCAGCCGCCGCTCACCGCCCCCCTGCACTGCAAAGCGCAGGTTGGGCCACCCGCTTCGCGTAGCCGCCAGAATGCGTCCCAACTCCGCCCCCATGCAATCGCCGGGTACGCCGACGCGCACCAGCTGCGTCGCGGAATTCGGGCTGGCAATCTGCAAGATGTGATCGTTCACCGATAGCATGCGCCGGGCGTAATTGATGATCTGCTCACCCAGCGGCGTGAGGCTGACGCCGGGTGCACTTTTGTTGAAAAGCTCGGCACCCAAGAGGCCTTGCAGCCGCCTGATCTGTGCGCTCACTGCCGGCTGCGTCATACCCTGTGCCTTGGCGGCACGCGTAAAGCTGCGCAAATCCACGACCAGAACGAACGTGCGCAGCAAGTCGGTCGGTATATTTGTCATGCGCTTCCCCTGCGCTCGGCAGCGTGGCGTCGCCCTCCAGCCAGCGCAATCCTGGCTCATCCACCACACCGCCTAGCATCGCACTCAGGATTACACATTTCTGCCCCCCTGCGCGACCACGAAAACGAGGAGGGAACTTGGATGTCATGTTTTATGACAGCGATGATAAAGTGCTGAGACGGCGCTGGCGGGAACCACGATGTCGTTTATTCGGATCTACCTTCGCGTGCTTGGCCTGCTCGAGTCCGAGGCTCGACTGGCGGCCATCCTTGCGCTCGCCAATATTGCACTCGCGGTCGCGCAATTCATCGAGCCCGTACTGTTCGGCCGTATCATCGATGCCTTGTCGGGCGCGCTGCCGGCAGGTCTGGACGCGGCGGCAATCGCACTTGCGCCGCTGATCGGCGCATGGGTCGGCTTCGGCTTGTTTATCATCGTCGCCGGCGCGCTGGTCGCATGGTTCGCCGACCGGCTGGCGCACCAGCGCCGCAACCTGGTGCTGGCGGATTACTTCGAACATGTGCTCCAGCTTCCGCTCGCTTACCATTCCGAAGCCCATTCCGGGCGGCAGTTGAAGGTAATGCTGACCGGCACCGACACGCTGTGGTGGCTGTGGGTGTCGTTCTTTCGCGAGCATTTCGCGGCATTCGTTTTCATCTTCGTGCTGCTGCCGACGACGATGGTGCTTAACTGGCGGCTGGCGCTGCCGCTGCTGGTGCTGTGCGTCGCGTTCACCACGCTGACGGCGCTTGTCATGCGCAAGGCCGACGCGATGCAGCGCTCGGTCGAGAAGCATTATTCCGATCTGGCCGAAACCGCAGCCGACGCGCTCGGCAATGTCGCAGTGGTGCAGACCTTCGCCCGTATCGAGTTGGAAGTCTCGCTGCTGCGAAGCCTGGTGAATTCATTGCTGCGTGCACAGATGCCGGTGCTGTCGTGGTGGGCGGTGGCCGCCGTGCTGACACGGGCGGCGACCACCTTCACTTTGCTCGTGATCCTTTTGGTCGGGACCTATCTCAAACTGGTCGGGCTTGCCTCGGTCGGCGAGATCGTCAGTTTCATGAGCATTGCGTCGCTGTTGATCGCCCGGCTCGAACAGGTGGTGGGCTTCTGCAACCGGCTGTTCATGGACGCGCCGAGACTTTACGAGTTTTTCGGCGTGCTCGACACCGTGCCGGCGGTGCGCGATCGGCCGGATGCGATCGATCCCGGCCGCGTGCGCGGTCTGGTCGAGTTCAAGGACGTTTCATTTTCCTATGACGGCAAGCGCTCGGCCGTCGCCGATTTGAATTTCACGGCACTGCCCGGCGAGACCGTGGCGCTGGTCGGCCCGACCGGAAGCGGCAAATCGACGGCGCTGGCGCTGCTGCATCGGGCGTTCGATCCGCAATCCGGCGCGATCACAGTCGACGGGATGGACATTCGCGCGCTGACATTGACCGGTCTGCGCCGCAATATCGGCGTGGTGTTTCAGGAAACACTGCTGTTCGATCGCTCGATCGCCGAGAATCTGCGAGTTGGCAAGCCGGACGCGACCGATGCTGAAATGCGCGACGCGGCTGCTCGCGCCCAAGCGCTCGATTTCATCGATCGCAATCCCGACGGGCTGGAGGCGCGCATCGGCGAACGCGGACGGCTGCTTTCGGGCGGCGAGCGCCAGCGGATTGCGATCGCGCGCGCGCTCCTGAAGGACCCGCCGATTCTCATTCTCGACGAAGCGACGAGCGCGCTCGATCCGCTCACTGAAGCGCGGCTGCAAAAGGCCGCTCGAAGAAGTCATGAAGGGCCGCACCACCTTCGTCATCGCGCATCGGCTTACCACGGTGCGCAATGCGACACGGATCATGTTGTTCCAGAATGGTCACATCGTGGAGACCGGCACATACGACGAGCTTTTGCGGCGCGGCGGCTACTTCGCCGAACTGGTGCAGGCCCAGTTTGGACCGGAAGGACAAAGCAAGCCGGCAGTCGTAGCCACGACTGAAAGCCGGCTGGTCGAGACGTGAGTCTCCACCGCAGCCGCTCCAGGATGCTGACGTAATTTGCGACCGCGGTGCCGCCCATATTGTAGATGCCGCCAAGCCGCGCATTCTTGATCTGGATGTCGCCGGCCGTGCCGGTCAATTGCATCGCGGCGAGCGCGTGCATCGACACGCCAGTGGCGCCGATCGGGTGGCCTTTGGCCTTCAGACCTCCGGACGGATTGATCGGCAACGGACCGTCCCGGGCGACAATGCCGTCGGCGATGGCGTGCGCCCCCTGCCCTTCCGGAACGAGGCCCATGGCCTCATACTCGATCAGTTCGGCGATGGTGAAGCAGTCGTGCACCTCGGCGAACGACAGCTCACGCAGATCGATCCCGGCACTGTCCAGCGCGCGCTTCCACGCCACTGCGCAGCCTTCGAACTTGAGCACGTCGCGCCGCGACATCGGCAGGAAATCCTGGACATGCTCCGCGGCGCGGAACACGATCGCCTTGTCGAACTTCAGCGCGGTCTCCACGTCGGCGAGCACGAGGGCTGCGGCACCGTCCGACACCAGCGAGCAGTCCGTGCGCTTGAGCGGCCCGGCGACACGCGGGTTCTTGTCGCTCTCAGTGCGGCAGAACTCGTAGCCAAGGTCCTTGCGGATCTGCGCGTACGGATTGCCGACGCCGTTCTTGTGATTCTTGGCGGAGATACGCGCGAGCGCATCGGATTGGTCGCCCCAACGCTGGAAGTAGAGACTGGCGATCTGACCAAAAATACCGGCGAAACCGCCGTCGATGTCGGCCTCCTCGCGCACATAGGATGCCTTGAGGAGATTACGCCCGACCTCGGGGCCCGGCGTCGTCGTCATCTGTTCGGCGCCGACGACGAGCACGATTCTTGCCGATCGCGAAGCGATCGATTTCAAGCCGCCATGCACGGCGGCGGAGCCGGTCGCGCAGGCGTTCTCGACGCGCGTCGCGCGTTTGAATCGGAGATCGGGTGAGGCCTGGAGCACCAGCGATGCAGTGAAGTCCTGCGCGGAGAAGCCCGCGTTGAAGTGTCCGAGCACGATCTCGTCGACGTCCTCGGCTGCGATTCCCGCATCCGCAAGCGCCTGGTTGGCAACCCGCACGATCAGACTTTCGACGGTTTCGCCGGCGAGCTTACCGAAAGGGGTATGGGCCCAACCTACGATGCATGCGGTCATGAGTCCCTCCGTTGCCACATTGTTCCTCGCCGGATCGCCGAAATTTAGGCGCTTTTTCTTGGCTTACGCTCTTGTTGCCAGCTTCTTGGCAATCCACACGTCTCGACGATACCGGTATTCGCCTTTGCGTTCGAGCGTGGCTTTGGTTTAGATAATGACGCGCCAGCGCTTCGTGAACCTTGTGTGAACCTTCGCGGCCCATTGATCACCCCTTGGGCGATCCCTTGGGCCCGACTAACAAAACGGACCGCGACAGTGCATGGTCTGAAATCCTTTTGGGCGCTAGCGCTCCGCGTCGCCTCCGGTTTCAAAACCGGCCGATGTGCTGCTATCGCGGTGGCCGTCGCGCTGGCAGCTTTGGTCCCCGCCACCTACGCCCGGGCGGAAGCGCTGATCCTGGTCGACATCGACAGCGGCAAAGTGTTGCGCGCCGAGAACGCCACTTATCCCTGGTATCCGGCCTCGACGACCAAGCTGATGACGCTCTATGTGACCTTGACAGCGATCAGGGATCACCGCATCACGCCCGACACCTTGTTCACGGTTTCGCGCAACGCCAACTCCCAGGCGCCGACCAAGATGGGATATCCCGTCGGCACGCAGATCACCGTCGACAACGCACTCAAGATGATGATGGTGAAGTCGGCCAACGACATGGCCGTGCTGCTCGCCGAAGGCATTGACGGGTCGGTCGACAGTTTTGCCACCGACATGACCGAGACGGCGCATCGGCTCGGCATGACGGAATTGAACTTCGTCAATCCGAATGGGCTGCCGGCCGACGGTCACGTCACGTCGGCCCGCGATCTCGCGATCCTTGCCCGCGCGCTGTACCACGACTTTCCAGAATACAGTTTCTACTGGCACATCCCGGCGATCAAATTCGGCAAGCGCATCGTTCGCAACTACAACCCGCTGCTCGGCCGTTATCCCGGCGCTGACGGCATGAAGACCGGCTTCATCTGCGCCTCCGGATTCAATCTGGTCGCCACAGCCAAACGCGACAACAAGCGCTTGATCGCCGTCGTGCTCGGCGCACCGTCGGGCGCCTCGCGCGCCGTGAAGGCGGCCGAGATGCTCGAGAGCGGATTTACGCAAAATCCGCTCGCGTGGCTGACGCCCGCGCTCGGATCGGTCAATGCCTTGCAGCCGATCAATGCGGATCCGCCAAATCTAAAAGACGAAATGTGCGGGCCGCATCGTAAGCGTAAGCATTCGGAAGACGAGGACGTCGACGCCCGCGGCACCAATAACAGCAACACGGGCGATTCCAACTCGCAGTTCTCTTTCATGCTCTCGGCCCTGCGCACGCCGACGCCGAAAAACGCCAACCTTCTCTCCGACCTCGGACCGGTGACGCCGATCGTCGTCTATACGGGGCCGACGCGCACGCAATCGGAGCTGGCGAACCTGCCGCCCGATCCCGTGGGAGATGTCGTCAGGAAAAAGGGAAAACACAAGGCGGCGGCGAAGGCCAAAGACGAGAAGCCCAAAGACGAAAAGGCCTCCGCCAAGCCCAAAGATGGCAAAGCCAAAGACGGCAAGGCCACCGGCGGCAAGAGTTCCAGCGCCAAGCCGTGGACGCCGATGTCGTCATCTGCGCTCGCGGCAAGCCCGCCTCCCGATCTGGGAACAACTTCGACCGGCACGACGCCGGCAGCCAAGAAGCAAGCCAAAACCAAATCACCGACCAAGCTGACGCCGGCAAACTGACGCCGGAGCGTTCGGCAGCGTAAAGCTGGTGCGGCGGCGTGGGAGCGCGCACCAAACGGGCGCATGCGCCATGGGCGCTCTGGGAACGTATCACAGGCGACATTGTCTTTTTCTCAGATCGTCTCGCGTTCCCTGCGTCGCACCGCGACCATCGCCGAGCACCCCTCGCGCATTCTGCCCTTTGTCATCGACGAACTGGCGCAGCGTTTTGGCGAGGCTCCAGCGCTTCTCGGCCTCGCGCGAGACCTTCAGCTATCGCGACCTCGCCGAACGCACCAACAAGTATGCCCGGTGGGCCCGCACGAGCGATGCGATCTATTTCGACGATCGCAAGCGCAACGTATTCGTACGCCTCGACGGCGCGCTCCATCAACGCATCGTGGACGGCGCGGTACGGCTTTAAGCTTCCAGCCGCCGTGCTAAAAGGACATCCCTACGCTACGGCAGCGAGAGAGAGGGGAGCATGGACGCCCAAATGACAATTCCCGCGCTGGTGCAGATGAAGCGCGAGGGCAAGAAAAGCATCGGCGTCGTCGCCTGGGATTATCAGATCGCGCGCATCGCCGACCGCGCCGGCGTTGATTTCGTCTCCGTGGGCGATTCGGTGGGCGTCAACTTGTGGGGCCATGCCAATCCGCTCGAGGTGACGCTGGATGAGATGCTGGTGTGCTGCAAGGCGGTGCGCCGCGGCGTCGAGCGCGCGCTGGTGAGCTGCGACATTCCTTTCGGCCCGGTGCAGCAAGGCGTCGACAGCGCGCTTGCCGCCGCGATCCGTCTTGTCAAGGAAGCCGGCGCCGACATGGTCAAGGTCGACGCCGCATCCGAATTCCCCGACGTCGTGCGCGCACTGACCCGCGCCGGCATTCCGGTGTTTGCGCAATTCGGCCTGACGCCGCAGACCGCGATCAAGTACGGAATTCCCTACAGCGCGCAGAGTTCTGCCGGCGCGCAGGCCACCGCCGAAGCTGCAGCAAGACTCGTCGAGGAGGCGAAGCTCCTCGAGGATGCGGGCGCCGCGCTCCTTGATTTCACCAATTCGGGACCGGTGGCGGGCGCCGCCGTCGTCAAGGCGGTCAAAATCCCGGTGATCGGCGGCTTCGGCGGCGGGCCGTGGCTCGACGGCCGCGTGCGGCTCGCGCACACCGCCATCGGCTACGCGGAGAAGTGGCTCGATGCCAAGACCGAGACCTATGTCAACACGGCGAAAGCCGCCCTCGAAGCGTTCGGCGCGTTGATCGCCGACGCCCGCGCCGGCCGGCAGATCAAGGGCTGACCATGCCGACGACGGTCATCGAGGGCATCGCGACACGCTACGACGTCATCGGCTCCGGGCCGCCGATCCTGATGTACGCGCCTGGCGGCTTCAACGCCGTGATCGAGACCTGGTCGACGCAAAGCGTCTACGCCAAGATCAAACTGCTCGATCACCTGCCGAAGTCCTACACCTGCATCGTGTTCGATCGCCGCGAATGCGGGCAGTCGGGCGGCCGCGTCGAGCGCATCACTTGGGAACATTACGTTGCGCAGGGCAAAGGTCTGCTCGATCATCTCGGCATCAGGCGCGCGCACATCATGGGTGGCTGCATGGGCTGCTCACCGGTCGCGGCTTTCGCGGTTGCCCATCCCGAGATGATCTCGAGCATGATCCTCTATTGGCCGGTCGGCGGCGCCAAATACCGCATGTCGAGCCATCAGCGTTTCGCCGAACACCTCAGCTTCGTGCAGAGCCAAGGCCTTGCCGGCGTCGCCGCCCTCGTGACCAAGGAAGGCAAGCCCTTCGGCGCCGATCCGCGCGGCGGCCCTTGGGCCTCGGTGATCAAGCGCGACAGCGCCTTTGCCACGGCCTATGCCGAGCAGAATCCCGATCCGTACAAGCTGATTTGTACTGGCATGTGCCGGGCGCTTTTCGACCGCGACACCGCCCCCGGCGCCGAGCCCGAGGACCTTTTGCGCCTCGAGATCCCCGCACTGGTCGTGCCCGGGCATGATGCCGCTCACGCGACATCGGCCGCACGTTATTTCGAGGAATGCTTGCCGCGGTCGGAATACTGGGACATGCCGGTGCAACAACAGACCGGAAGAATCCACTCCGGCTCGTGTCATGGAATTTTTGCAGCGCGTGGGCATTTGAACACGTCAAAGTTTGAAGAAAGATCGCATTGCCGACGGGAAAGCCGGTCAAAGAAATGCCCGACGTTGTCGACCGCGCCATGATGGAGCGCTGCCTTGCACTCGCGATGCAAGCGGTGGACGGCGGCGAATATCCTTATGCGGCGGTGATCTGCCGTGGCGGAGAGATCGTTTGCGAGGCGATCAATTCCGTCAGGCACGATCATAACGTTACGCATCACGCTGAATTTCTCGCCATCTCTCAGGCTTTCCACATCCTCAAGCAAGTGAGCCTGGAAGATTGCACCATCTATTCGAACGCGGAGCCTTGTGCGTTCTGCTCCTATGCGATGCGCGAGAGCCGCATCGGCCGCGTCGTGTACGGCATACCGGCGCCGCTGACCGGCGGCATGTCGCGCTGGAACATTCTCGCCGACACCGGATTGTCGGACGTTCTGCCGGAGGTGTTCGCACCGCCACCGGAGATCGTCGGCGGCTTCATGGTCGACGAGATCGAAGGGGCAATCGCAAAACGCAGCCCGCTGGTTTGGGATTTTATTCGCGCGCGCAATATTTTTGGCGGCCCGCTGCCCTCACAGGTGCTACAGCAAACGGCCGTGCGGCCCAGGAACCGCTTCCGCGACCGCACCATGTCGTTCCTGCGCCGCCACCTGTTCGATTATTTCGGCCGCAAATAGCGAACGAGGTTCTGCACTGCGCGCGACGAGCGGGAGTTCTAACTCGCCATCGCGAGCGGCGCGTTGGTCACGTCTTGCAAATCCGCGAGCGTGAGGCCGTCAACCATGTCGCGCACCACGAAGCCATCTGTCGTGACGTCGAGCACGGCGAGGTTGGTGTAGACGCGTTTGACCACACCGAGTGCGGTCAGCGGATAGGTGCAGCGATGAACGAGACGGCTCTCGCCGCTCTTGGTCGTGTGCTCCATCAGCACCCAGACCTGCTTGGCGCCGGCGGCAAGGTCCATGGCGCCGCCGACGGCGGGCGCGCTGTCGTTGTTCGATGTCGCCCAATTGGCGAGATCGCCGTTCTCGGCGACCTGGAAGGCGCCGAGCACGCACAGATCGAGATGGCCGCCGCGAATGAGCGCAAAGCTGTCGGCATGATGCATGTAGGAGCCGCCGGTGCGCAGCGTGATGTATTGCTTGCTGGCGTTGATCAGCCAGCGGTCGATCTTGTCGGGCGCCGGCGCCGGGCCCATGCCGAGAACGCCGTTTTCCGAATGGAAAATGATTTCCTGCTCCGCCGGCACGTGGTCGGCCACCAGCACCGGAATTCCAATGCCGAGATTGACGTAGAAGCCTTCCGGAATGTCGCGCGCAACGCGCGCCGCCATCTCGTTGCGCGTCAGCGGCTTGTAAGCCGGCGAAGCCTTCACGTTGGCCTCATTCAAACTGGCCTCCTCACGTCACCGTCGGTTCGCCGTAAGGCACATGCACGACGCGGTTCACGTAAATGCCCGGCGTTGCGATTTTCTCCGGATCGAGCGCTCCCAGATCGACGATGTGCTGCGCCTGCGCGATCGTCAACTTCGCGGCCGTCGCCATCACCGGATTGAAATTGCGGGCGGACGACCGGTAAGTCAGGTTGCCCCAGCGGTCCGCCTCCCAGGCCTCGATCAGCGCCACGTCGCCGGCGAGCGCCTCTTCGAGCAGATACGCGCGGCCGCCGAATTCACGCTGCTCCTTGCCCTCCGCAAGCTTGGTGCCGACGGCGGTCGGCGTGAAGAACGCCGGGATGCCCGCGCCCGCGGCACGCATGCGCTCCGCCATCGTGCCCTGCGGCACGATTTCAAGCTCGATGCGGCCCTCGCGCCAAAGTTCCTCGAACACGACGGGATCGGACGTGCGCGGAAACGAGCAGACGATCTTGCGCACGCGGCCGGTGTCGAGGAGCCGCGCCAAGCCGACCCGGCCGACGCCGGAATTGTTGGCGACGACAGTCAGATCCTTGGCGCCCTGCTCGATCAAACCGTCGATCAGCGCGTTCGGCTGCCCGATGCTGCCGAAGCCGCCGATCAGCACGACGGAACCGTCGCGGATTCCAGCCATCGCCTCGGCCATGGTTTGCACGATCTTGTCGACCATTTGCGGACCGCTAGGAACCGACGACGCGCATCCGGGAGCCGTCGGTAAAGGCCGGCATCAGTTCGTGCGCAAATCGGCGCAGACTATCCTGCGCCGGACCGCCGCCGTTGAGCAGCACGTACTCGACGCCGAGCTGCCGCAACCGATCGAGCTTCACGGCGATCTCGTCGGGCGTGCCGTACAGCGCGCTTTCCTCGCTCGCTTCGCGCGTGTCGGAGAACGCCATGATGCTGGCCTTGTTCTTGGTGCCGTCGGGCGCGTTCGAGATCGTAGCGAGACGGCGCTGTGCTTCGAGCCGGCGCTCTACCGCTGCTTCCTTGTCGGCGAGGTCCTTCGCCACATAGAAGGCGCGCGCGACGCCGACCTCCGCGGGATCGAAGACGCGCCCACGTTTTTCAACTTCAGCCTTGAAGATCGCGATGCGCTCCGCAACCGCCTCGAAGGAAGCGAACTGATCGAGCAACAGATTATAGCCGCGCGCGGCAACCTGACGGATCGAATCCGGACTGCCCGCGCCCATCCACATCGGCGGATGCGGCTTTTGCGCGGTCGGCGGCTCGACGATGATGTCCTCGAATTTCCAGAACCGGCCGTGATGCGAGAAGCGCTGCTTCGAGGTCCACGATTTGACGATGACGTCGAGAGACTCGTTGAAGCGCGCGTCGGCGTCCTCGATCGGCACGCAGAACCCGGCAAACTCGTTGTGGCGATAGCCCTTGCCGACGCCGAAATCGAGCCGTCCGCCGGACAGAAGATCGATAGTCGCCGCCTGCTCGGCGACCAGCACCGGATTGTGCCACGGCAGCACCAGCACCGCGGTGCCGAGCCGCAGCGTCTTGGTTTTTGCCGCCACCCAGGTCAAAAGCGAGAGACTTGCCGAGACTTGGCCGAAGCCGGTGAAATGATGTTCGACCAAAAACGAGCTGTGATAGCCGAGCGCTTCGGCCTCGACGTTATAATCGACGAATTGCTTGTAGCCCTGGCCGGAATCGACGTCCGGACCGCCGTGGCGGGCGGTGGCGCTGCCAAATATTCCGAAACGCATCGAGCGGGCTCCCTGCGCTGCGGCGGCAATCTAGCGCATGTTGCCCGGATACCGAACGAATTTCAGCGGCAGCCGTTGACCGGCGACTCCCTATCCTCCGGGCCGAGCGCTATAGTGGTCATGGGAGGAAATTTGAAATGGTGTTGCGCCGCATCATTTTCGCGGGAATTTTAGCGAGCGCGCAGATCGCGGCACTCGTGTCCGCACTGCCGAAACCGGCAGCGGCCGAAGATTATCCCATCCGCCCCATCACACTGATCGTGCCCTATCCGCCCGGCGGTGGGGTCGATCTCATGGGCCGCCTTGTCGGACAAAAACTCTCGGCGGCGCTCGGCCAACAGGTCGTCATCGAAAATCGGCCCGGCGCAGGCGGCATGATCGGCACGCGCGACGCCGCCAAGGCGGCCCCCGACGGCTATACCATCGTGATGCTGCTGACCGGCATCAGCCTCGGCGCCAACACCGGCTATGACGTCAACAAAGATTTTGCGCCGATCGGGCTTGTCGCCTCGACGCCGATCATCGTCGTATCGAACCCGGCATTGCCGGCAACATCGCTGTCCGACGTGATCGCGCTGGCGAAGAAAGAACCCGGCAAGCTCAGCTCCGGTACGCCGCCGGCGCCGACCATCAATTACTTCGCCGCCAAGCTGTTCAACCTGATGGGCGGCGTCGACATTACAGTCGTCACCTACAAGGGCACTGCGCCGCTCACCAACGATCTTCTCGGCAATCACGTGCCGCTTGGCTTCAACACAATTCCGGCCTCGGTCAGCAACATCCAGGCCGGACAACTGCGCGGCATCGCCGTTGCCGCGGCAACGCGCTCCGCGGCGCTTCCCAACGTGCCGACCGCAGCGGAGTCCGGTCTGCCCGGGTTTGAGGCTGTCCAGTATTACGGATTGGCAGCGCCGGCAGGAACGCCACGGCCGATCATCGATCGGCTCAATAAGGAACTGCGCGGCGCTCTGAACTCCGACGACATGAAAAAGCGCTTGGTCGCCGACGGCAGCGATCCGGCACCCAGCTCGCCCGAAGAATACGCGACCAACATCCGGCGTGAGGAGGGGAAGTGGGCGGACCTGATCAAGAAACTCGGCTTGAAGATCGAGTAAGGCGCTGCAGGTTTTATCAGGACGCATACTCATAATCGAGATTATCAGCCAATATGGGAAACATTCGGCGCGCTATCCGGACCAGCAGCGTAAGCTTTTATTGGCCTTGTGCTCTAAAGCCCGCGCTCCTTGCTGCTTGGCAACCTTGATAGCAGCGCGGAACGACGCCTCGGCCTTGTGCTGCTGATCGAACGGCGGACGAGCGAACAGCTCGCCACGCAGCCGATGGAGTTCCGCATCGTAGTAGCGTTCGCCGTTTGCTTCAGCCAGTGCGATGCCATCCTCGACCGCTTTCATTGCCTCAACGTGACGTCCAGCCTTCATCTGCACTTCCGCGAACAAACCGAGCAGATAACACATCAGGTGACGAGATTGGGTAGCTCGTAACGCGGCCATCGATTCGGTCAGCAATGCGACGCCGCGATCGTGTTCGCCGTTTTCAGCGGCGCACCATCCAACCACCCCCCTGCTCCAGGCTCGAGGCATTGCAAGGTCATGTTCCATCGCTATCCGGCTGCTCGCTTCGGCGTGTCGTGCAGCGAGCGCTACGTCGCCCAGAACTTGCGCCACGGCCGACGCGAAAAAGAGAGTGAGCGCCAGTGAAAACGGATCGTTAAGGTGTCGGACGACAGCAAGGGCATTGTCCGCCATTGCGCGTGCGCGTTCCTCCTCCCCCGCAAACGCCAGTGCCAAGGCTGTAAAATTTCGGGCGCAGGCGCTAGCGTCATGGTTGCCAAAGCTCGAAGCCATCGCTTGATGATTCTTTGCGTCGTAGAGGGCAAGTCCTGCCTCGGCCTGCGTGCGGACTTCCGCCAGTTTGCCCCGCCCAAACGAAGTCGCCCATGCAGCATGGTGGGCTTGAAGTTTGAGCCCAGCATCGCCGGATTTTTCAGCCAGCACCAACAGCCTTTCGCAAAGCCGCCAAGCGGCGTCCACTTCACTTCGTCCCCACCGAAACAGCCATTGGCCCCAAAGCGCCGGGAAAATGTCCGCGCGCTCGCCCAAGCTTTCGCAAAGCGCCTCGGCCCTGGAATAGGCCTCCAGCACTTCCGGCGCTCCAAACCCTCGCGTCGCCGTGAAGGCGGCCCCCAACGCGATGCGCAATTCGGCTTCGATCTTGGTGCGCTCAACCCCGTCCGCAATGTGGGCGACGGCATCGAGTGCCAGCCGCAGATGGCCGATTGCCTCCTCATTGGCGCTGCGGCGCAAGGCCTTGTTAGCGGCGCGCTGATGGTGGGGGATGGCGCGCGCAGGCTCGTTACCACGGTCGAAGTGCTCCGCCAGTTCCGACGCGATCGCGTCCAGGCGGCCAATCCAGGCGGCTTCGAGCCGGCGGCCGACGCGTGCATGGCTGAGTGCGCGGCGCGTCGCCGTCAGGCGGTCGTATAAGAGTTCGCGGTAAAGATCGTGCCGGAAGGAATAAAGCTCCGCGCGCGTACCATCCGGCCAGATGGTCGACCCGGACTTGACAATGAATATGCCCTGCCGCGCCAGACGCGCACAAGCAGCCTCAACCTGCTCGATGTCGGTCGCCAGGGCAGCGGCAACGGCGGCGGTCGCGAATTCGCGGCCGATGACGCTTGCGGCAGTCAGCAGGATCCGGTCGCCGTCGTTAAGCTCGTCGATCTGCCGATCAATGAAGCGTCGCACGTCAGGCGGGATCGAAACGATTGCGGCGAACGTCCGGCCCGGCGCGTCCCGTCGGACAAGCTGGTTGACGATGCTGGTCATAAACAGGGGATTACCGCCCGTTCGCTCCAGCAAGAGGGGCGCCATCTCTCGCGACTGCGCCGCACCATCTTCTTCACCGAATCGAACGTTTAGATAAGCTTCAACAGCCTGCAGGCTGAGAGGGTTGAGCGCAATTTCCCAGCACTGTCCATGCAGCGCCAGTTCTGTCACCAGGCTGCCGAGACCCGTTTTTGCGGCTGCCATGTCGGCCGGACGGAATGTCGCCAGCACCAGGAGGCGAGCCGGCTCCGGGCGACGTGCCACATGGGCAAGCCAGTCGAGTGTAGACGCGTCACTCCAATGAATGTCTTCGAGCTTGAAAACCAGCGGCATGTCCGCCGCGATCGCCTCGACCGCAAGCGTTAGCTCGCGCATCATGCGCTCACGCGTCGCTCGGCCACGCGCTTGCAGCAGACTGCGATCCGACCGCGTCCACAACGACGGCATTTGTGCGAGCCAGCTCGGCGCCTGGGCTGAAAGAATTTCCTTGATCCCCTTACCGTCCCGATCTTGCGCCAACCGCGTCAACGCCTCGATCAAGGGCAGGTAGGGTTCGCCAAATCCGTGGTGATCGAGGCATTGGCCGTGCGCGATCTTGACCGCGTGAGCCGTCCGCAGCCGCTCCAGAAAGACATCCGCGAGCGAGCTTTTGCCAATCCCGGGCTCGCCAGTCACGAACACGACCTGACGATGGCCCGACCGTGCCTGGTCGAAGCCGCGCGCCAGCTCATCGAGTTCGGCGACGCGACCGACCAGCCGCGACGGTTCGGGCGCGAACCTCGGTGCGGCGGCGGCACTCCGATCGACGACCGACGTGGCCGGCAGCATGAGGCGGTAACCGCGCCGGTGCCGGGTCTCGATGGTGCGCGGGCGCCGGGCATCATCGCCAAGCGCGCCACGCAACTCCTGAATACAGGACGTGAGCGCGTCGTCACCCACCGCCATGCCGCCCCAAACGCGGTCGAACAGTTCTTGCTTGGTGACGAGTTCTTGCGCCCGCTCGGCCAGCATGCGCAGAACGGCGGCGGCCCGTGGCGTGAGCTTCACCTCGCTGTCGTCGCGCCAAAGCTGTCCCGTTCGCGCATCGAAACGAAACGCGCCGAACGCGAATTGGCGATCCGTCGCCATGCGCCAGCTCGCCTCCGAATTTCCCGGAAATTTCCCGGAACTCCGCCAGTACTTCCCGGGCCATCGCCCCGAGATTTGTGGCACGCGGCCGCAACGGCCGCAATTAGCAGGGAAAGCTCAAATGAACGCCAATCATCGCAATGCTTTGGTTGCCATCGCCCTGCTCGGCGCAGCCCAGCCTGCATCCGCCGACGTCATCGCTGACTGGAACAATAAGGCACTCGATTTCATCGTCAGCCACAAGATGCCGCCGCCGCCGGCCGAGCGACTGATCGCCATGACGCAGCTGGCCATGTTCGACGCCGTCAACTCGATCGAGCGCAAGTACCGGCCCTATCTTGTGCAGCTTCCGGCGGCGCCAACCGCCTCGAAAGAGGCCGCAGCAGCGACCGCAGCAGAAACGGTGCTCGCCGGCATCGACCCGCAGGCGCAGACCGAGTTGAAAGCCGCGCTTGCGGCCTATCTCGCTGCCATTCCGGACAACACCGCCAAGGCCGAGGGTATCGAGCTCGGCGAAGCAGTTGCGGCCAAGATACTTGAGGCGCGCGCAAACGACGGTGCAAATGTGCCGGACACCTACCGGCCGCGGACCACTGCGGGGGTCTATGTGCCGACCGCGACGACCCTGGCGCCGCAGTGGCCGGGCGTCAAACCATTCGCCTTGACCAGCGCGTCACAGTTCCGGCCGCTGGCGCCGATCGCACTCAAGAGTGTGGAGTGGGCGGCCAACTACAACGAAATCAAGGAACTCGGCGGACGCAACAGCACCAAGCGCTCCGCGCGGCAGACTGAGGACGCCCGCTTCTGGATGGCAACCGACGGCCGCGTCTTCTATCCCATTGTCATTACGCTTGCGGCGGAGAAGAAATTCAACCTCATCGACTGCGCCCGCCTGCTCGCCCTCACGGCGGTCGCGCGCGCCGATTCATTGATCGCCGTGTTCGACGCCAAATATCACTACGAATTCTGGCGTCCGATCACCGCGATCCGCAATGGTGACATCGATGACAATCCGGCCACCGAGCGCGACGCGGCCTGGCAGCCGATGGAAGCGACGCCCATGCATCCGGAATACCCGTGTGCGCATTGCATCGAAAGTGCCAGCCTCGCTGGCGTGGTGCAGGCCGTACTCGGCACGGCGGAGATTCCGGAAGTTTCGATGACCAGCCCGACGGCGCCAGGCGTGATCCACCACTGGACCAACGTGGGCGCTTTTACCGACGAGGTTTCGCAAGCGCGCATCTGGTCCGGCTTCCATTACCGCTTCTCGACCAAAGTCGGCCAGGACATGGGCTATAAGATCGGCGAGTACGTGGTGAATAACTTCATGCAGCCCGTTAAGACCGCAACCCGCTGAACGATAGCGTGCCGGGCTCGCTCGGCACTGCAAGGCGCATTTGCCCAAGACTCTGAATGCATGCCATTGCAGGCGATCGTATTCAGCGCACTAAAGCGGTAAAGTGTGCGGTAGCGCTCCATTGCGCCCTGCCCCTCGAAAGAAGACGTGTAGTCTAGGCCGGCTTGAACATCGGCACCGGCGGCCCGTTCTCAGTGTCCTTGAACACGACGCTGACCGGCTGGCCGATACGCAAGCTGTCGAAGTCGCAGTCGACGATGTTGGTCATCATTGTCGGCCCCTCGGCGAGCGTCACATAGGCGATGACGTAGGGCTCCCTGGCGCGCCGCATCACGCTGAAGGTGTAGATCGTGCCCTGGCCCGAGGCGTCGCGCCAGGCGATCTCGCCGCTGCTGCAGAACGGACAGATCGCGCGCGGATACCAATGCGCCCGCCCGCAGGCGGTGCAGGTCGGTACAACGAAGCGCCCCTCCTGCGCCGCATTCCAGAAGGCTTGCGTTTCGACACTGACACTTGGCGCGGGGATTTTTCGAGCATCCGCCATCGCCTTACTCCCGCTCCATGATCAGGGTGGCGCTGCCGTGACGCGTGCCAAGCTGCAAGCCGGTGCCCTGCGCCAGCGCGAGGCCGCAATTCTTCACCTGCACCGCCGGATGCGCTTCGCCGCGCAGCTGCCGCACCGCCTCGATCACCTTGGTCATGCCGCCGCGATTGGCCGGATGGTTGTTGCACAGCCCGCCGCCGTCAGTGTTGAAGGGAAGCTTGCCGACGCCGGAAATCAGATTGCCGTCCGACACGAATTTGCCGCCGGCGCCTTTTTCACAAAAGCCCAGGTCTTCAATCTGGATCAGCACCGTGATGGTGAAGCTGTCGTAGATCGAGGCGTATTTGATGTCCGAGGGCGCCACGCCCGCCTCGGCGAACGCCGCCGGTCCGCTGTGTGCCGCGCCGGACGTTGTGAGATCGAACGTGCCGCCGGCCAGATGCTTCACCGCCTCGCCGGCGCCGACGATCTTCACCGGCGGACGCCGCAAGCTCTTGGCGATCTCCGGCCGCACCACGACGAGCGCGCCCCCGCCGTCGCTGATGACGCAGCAATCGAGGCGGTGCAGCGGATCGGCGATCACCGGGGAATTCATCACATCCTCGACGGTCACCACCTCGGGCAGCATCGCGTTCGGATTGTGCTGGGCGTGGTGCGACGCCGCGACCTTGATCCAGCCGAGCTGCTCACCGGTCGTGCCGTATTGATGCATGTGCCGCATCGCACACATGGCGTAACCGTTGGCCGTGGTCAGGCCATATGAATATTCCCACGGGCCCTCCGGCTGGTTCGGGTCGCGCAGCCGAGGCGCCGTGCCGGTCGCCATACCCTCGCTGCGCGGCTTCCCGGCAAGTGTAATCAGCGCGACGTTGCATTTGCCGAGCGCGATCGCCTCGGCGGCATGCGCGGCGAGCGCCACGTAGGATGTGCCGCCGAGCTCCGTGGAGTTGGCGTGACGCAGCTTCAGATTCATATACTCGGCCATCGACGCCGGACCGGGACCCGGCGCATCGCCGGCGCAGAAATAGCCGTCGACTTCGTCGTGGCTGAGGCCGGCGTCGGCGAGCGCGCCAAGCGCCACCTCGGCGTGAAGCTGCGCCACCGTCTTGTCCGGCGCGTGCCGCGTCGGATGCTCGAAAGCACCGGCAATGTAGGCTTTTCCCTTGATGGTCATCCACGAAGCTTTCCCCGACTGCCCGTACGATACGTGCGCGGAGACTGAAAAGTAAGCGCAGGCCCCGATAAGCTAACGGGTCACTCCCTTCGCCGATTTGAGCCGCCCGCGCTTCGCATATCCCGATCAGCCCTGAAAGCCGCACTGACCACATCCCCCATCCCAGCAGGGGATGCCGGGGTTGCCCGGTCGTGGGTCGACGTGGCCGGGACAAGAGCCCTGCTGCGGGACGCTTCTGAACGATGGCTGTCCAGGTACCGCATAATGTCCCGATTGCGGGACTCCGACGGACCGCTTCGTCGTTTTCGCAGCAACCGAACCGGCGTCTGCGACCAACACCATCATGCAGGCGAGCGCAATTGTTGCGGGACGGAAGCGCTTTTGGTGAGAAGCCGATTCACTCAAGGGCCCTGTCGCTGCCGATGGCACAATCAGTGGGTTCAACATGGGACTCCTCCTTAGCCGGTAGGATGGGTTGAGCGGAGCGAAACCCATTCGCCGCGGCGGATGTGTTAGGGCGCTGCGCTGACCAAACTTTCGATGGCGCGTTCAAGCGCGGCTGTCGTCCTTCCGATGGGGCGGGCGAAACCGGATACCGATGGTACGCTTCACTGCGGCAAAAATGATGGCTTTCGCTTCGCGCTACCCATCCTACTTGTCACCAATATGGGGACGGGCTTTGACAATCGTCAGAGGCGTCGAGGCCGCGCTGCGAGGACGGCCCACCCGTTCACTCGCTGACGCTCGCTCAGGGTCCTCTCACGCGAGGGGAGAGCGAGTGGACGTGCATCGCGGCCTGCCCGATGACCGGCTCCACGCCGCGGCAGGGGCGACGGCCGTGAGGCTTGCCTCTATGCTGCATGCCCCCTCCACCATGTGGAGCCTGTCATCGGGCCGGCCACTTCGGGCCGGACCCGTTGGCATGGTTCCCCTCCCCCGCTTCGTTTCACGACACGGGGGCGGACAAACAAAGGAGTGAGAAGGATGGAGTTGGGACTGAAAGACAAGATCGCGCTGGTCACCGGATCGAGCCGCGGCATCGGCCGCGGTACCGCGCTCGCCTTGGCGAAAGAGGGCTGCGACCTGATGCTGACCGGACGCGACGCCGATGCGCTGGAAGAGGTCGCCGCATCGATCCGCGGACTAGGCCGGCGCGCCGCCATCGCCGTGCTCGATCTGCGCGAGAGCGGCGCGCCCGAAAAACTGATCGAAGCGGTGCGGCGCGAGTACGGCGCGCTCGACATCCTCTTCAACAATGCCGGCACCACCAAGCGCGGCGATTTCTTCGCGCTCACCGACGCCGATTGGGAGGAAGGCTACGCGCTCAAATTCTTTGCCCATGTGCGGCTCGCGCGCGCCGCCTGGCCGCTGCTCAAGGAGCGGCACGGTTCACTGGTCGCCATGGGCGGCACCAGCGGCAGAAAGCCCCATGCCGATTTCACCATCGGCAGCTCGGTCAATGCCGCGGTCGCGGCCTTCACCAAGTGTCTCGCCGATCGCGGCAAGACCGACGGCGTGCAGGTGAACTGCATTCATCCGAGCCTGGTCGAGACCGAGCGGCAATGGCGGCGCATCCGCGCCGAGGTGGCGCGCACCGGACTGCCGGAACAGAAAGTCCGCGAGGAATTGTGCCGCGAGACCGGCATCATGCGCTTCGGCACCGTCGAGGACGTTGCCGATCTCGTCACCTTCATCGTCTCGTCGCGGGCGAGCTGGTTGCACGGGGCCACCATCGACCTCGACGGCGGCGAGATTCCCGTGCTGTGACGAATATCCTCCTCACGCCGGCGCGCATCGGACCGGTCGAAATCAAAAACCGCATCGTCATGCCGCCGATGACCACGCGCACGGCGGACGCGGAAGGCTTCGTCACCGACGACACGGTGGCCTACTACATGGCGCGGGTGCGCGGCGGCGTGGGACTGATCACCGTCGAGATGGCCTCGCCAGAGAAAGTTGGACGGCATCGACGCCACGAAATCGGAATCTACGACGATCGATTTGTGCCGGGCCTGACGCGCCTCGTCGAAGAAATGCATCGCGGCGGAGCCAAGGCATCGATCCAGCTTGGTCACGGCGGCGGGCATACGCGGATCGATATCTGTGGCGAGACCCCGATCGCGCCATCCGCCATTCCTCATCCGGTCTACGAGACGACATTCGAAACGATCATTCCGCAAGAAATGACGAAGGCGCGTATCGCGCAAACGATCGCCGCTCATGTCGCGGCCGCGCAACGCGCCGAAAAGGCCGGCTTCGATTGCGTGGAGGTCCACGCCGCGCACGGCTACTTGATCTCGCAGTTCCATGCGCCGTTCGAAAACCAGCGCACCGACGAATATGGCGGCAGCCTGGAGAACCGCGCCCGCTTCGGCCTCGAAGCCCTGCGTGCCGTGAAGGAAGCGGTGCCGCGCCTGGGCGTCATCTACCGTCTTTCTGTCGAGGATTTCTTTGCCGGCGGTCTGACGTTCGGCGAAGGCCGGCAAATCGCGATCTGGGCGGCGCAGGCCGGTGCTGACGCGCTGCACGTTACCGCCGGACACTATCGGTCGTTGCCGTCGGCGCAGATCGTGTTGCCGCCGATGACCTATCCGGATGGAACTTTTCTCGACTTCGCCGCCGACGTGAAACAAGAAATCTCGGTACCGGTCATCGCCGTCGGCCGGCTCGGCGATCCGGCGATCGCCCAGGCCGCGGTCGAAAGCCGCAAGGCCGACTTCATCGCGCTCGGCCGTACGCTCGTTGCCGACCCGCAATGGGTCGCGAAAGTCGAGCGTGGCGAGCCGATCCGGCGTTGCCTCGCCTGCAACACCTGCATCAACGAGATGCGTGGCGGCGCGCGCATCGGCTGCGTGGTCAACGGCGCAGCCGGCCGCGAAACGTTATTTGCCAGCGCGCAACCACCACGTGGCGAGCGCATCGCCGTGATCGGGGCGGGACCCGCCGGCTTGACGTATGCGGCGCTGGTCTCTGACGGAAACACTGTGACTGTATTTGAAAAAGAAGCGCGTGCCGGCGGCGCATTCCGCTATGCCGGCAAGGCGCCGTTGTTCCAGGAGGTCAAGGCAAGCGAAAAGAGCTTCGCTCGCTACATCGCCGATCTCGTTGCCGCCTGCGAAATGAAAAAGGTCGTGTTTCGTTTCGCGACCGACGTGCATGATCGTCCCGATCTGCTGGCGCCATTCGACCGCATCGTTATCGCCAGTGGCGCAGCATATCGCTTTGGTCTCGGCGCGCTGACAACGTGGTCGCTCGACGCCGGCATCGCCCGCCTTCCGGGTTTTGCGCAGATGTTCTCGTCCGTCAAACTTCGCGACTGGTTCTATTATCGCGCGCGGCGCGGGACCGCGGACCGTTTCAAGTCACTCCCGCAATCCAAACAAATCGTCACGGTCATTGGCGACGCATTGACTGCCGGCAAGAGCAAACAAGCGATCAGCAGTGCGTTTGAAGCGGCCTTGCTGCACAATCAGGGATTGATCAAACACGAGTAGACTGGCCGCGCGGATTTGCACGCCCGGTGCAAAAAAATTGGGCATGCCCGGATCGCATCGTTCACGCCGCAACGGAACCGATCGGCGAAACAAGCAAAACGCCGGGTTTTGCTGCGCTTGGCGCGGCCTAAGGCCGCTATCCGGTGGCATGGTTCTTGCGGTACACTCGCTACTCGCGAACAGGGTTTCGCGAGGGACAACGCTCGGGAGGCGTCGTGTCCTCAGCCGCAAAACTCCGTCTCGACCAGGTCAGCATGACGTTCAAGACGCCGACCGGCGTTTTCAACGCGCTGGCCCCGGTCACGCTGACGATATCGCAGGGCCGCTTCGTCAGCCTCATTGGGCCTTCCGGCTGCGGCAAGAGCACGATCTTCAATATTGTCGCGGGATTGTTGGAGCCCACGGCCGGCCGCGTCGTGATCGACGGCCTCGACGCCACCGGCACGATCGGCCGTGTCGGCTACATGCTGCAGAAGGATCTGTTGCTGCCGTGGCGCACCGTGCTCGACAACGTCATCCTCGGCATGGAAATCCAAGGCGTGCCGCTACGGGCGGCGCGCGAACGCGCGCTGCCGCTGCTGCGCCGTTACGGACTGTCCGGCTTTGAATATCTTTATCCCCGCGCACTCTCCGGCGGCATGCGCCAGCGCGCGGCGTTGCTGCGCACGCTCCTGTTCGACACCGACGTCATCCTGCTCGACGAGCCGTTCGGCGCGCTCGACGCGCAGACCAAATTGCAGATGCAGGAATGGCTGCTGCAGCTCTGGAGCGATTTCGGAAAGACGGTAGTGTTCGTGACCCACGATGTGGAAGAGGCAATCTATCTCTCCGACGAGGTCCATGTCATGGCGACCAGACCGGGCCGCATCATTACCTCGATCCCGGTGACGATCGGCCGACCGCGGCCGCGCACAGTCACACTCACGTCGGATTTCGTCGCCATCAAGGAGCGCTGCCTGGAATTGCTGATGACCGAGTTGCAGGCGCCGCTCACCGAGGCGGCGTAATGAGACGGCCTAACAGGAACGCAGCGGCATGACCGCGCAAGACACGTCAAACGTTGCATTGGCAATCGATGCCACGGCGGATGGGCGCACCAACGCAGCGCATAAGCCTGTCCGGTCGGTTCGGCGATTGCCCGTGCAAAAGGACTGGCCGGCCTGGTCCATTCTGGCCGTTCAAGTCGGTGTGCTCGTCGCCGCCGTCGCGGCGTGGGAGATTGCGGCGCGTACCGGGACCATCGATAAGTTCTTCTGGTCGCAGCCGAGTGCGATCTTTCGCACGCTTGTGATCTTCTTCACCACCGGCGACGCCTGGACCGATATCGGCTTCACCTTCCGCTCGACCATCTTCGGCTTTCTGATCGGAACGACGGTCGGCTCGCTGCTCGGCCTGTCGTTCTGGTGGTCGCGCAACTACGCCGCCATCGTGCAGCCCTACATCATCTGCTTCGAGTCGTTGCCGAAGCTGGCGCTCGCGCCCCTTGTGATTTTAGTGTTTGGCCTGGGCCTCGCTTCGAAGGTCGCCATTGCGACGGCACTCACCGTGGTCGTCTCGACACTGACCACCTACGCCGGCGTGAAGGCGCTCGATCCCGACGGCGAGAAATTGTTCTATTCGCTCGGCGCCACGCGCTGGCAGGTCTTCCGCAAGCTCGTCGTACCGTTCTGCCTGCCGTGGATCATTTCGGTCCTGCGAGTGAATATCGGGCTTGCGCTCACCGGCGCGATCGTCGGCGAGTTCATCGCCTCGCAACATGGCCTCGGACGCGCCATCCTCTATGCCGGTCAGACCTATGACATCGCGCTGGTCTGGGTCGCCGTGCTGGTTCTCTCGACGCTCGCCGTCGTCATGTATGTCGGCGTGTCGTGGCTCGAACGCATGCTGCACAAGGGGATCAAGCAATAAACGGCATCAAGCAATAAGCGGCATCAACCAGTAAGCAAATTCCTTTTGACCCGCAGGAGAGCTGTCATGGAAGGGCGAACAGTCAGCAATAAATTCAGCAGGCGCAGATTTTTGGGAGCTACGGCAACCGCCGGCGCGGCATTGATCGCGCGCCCCTATATCGCGCGGGCCGCCAGCGAAGTACTGGTCGCTGAACCGGTGCACGGCACCGGTTATCTGCCTCTCTATATCGGCATGGCGAAGAACCTGTTCGAAGACGTGAAAGTAAATATTGTCACGATCGAAAACGGCGGCGGCCACACGGCCGCAGTGCTGTCCGGCCAGGCGTTCGCCTTCATCGGCGGCCCCGAGCACGACGCCTACGCCAAGGCCAAAGGCGCCGAGCTGCGCGCCGTCGTCAACTGCGTCGATCGCGGCAACGTCTATTTCTGCGCCGGCAAGGGACAGCAGCCGCCGAAGACCGCCGCCGAATGGCCGAGCTACTTCAAAGGCAAGGCGATCGCCTGTGGCCCCTATGGCGGGACACCCAATTCGATCACCCGCTACTTCCTGAAGAAATGGAACTTCGATCCGACGCGCGACGTCACACTCATCGAAACAGCGAGTTCGGCGACATTGGCGGCGGTCAGGAGCGGCCAGGCGCAAATCGGCGAGGGCAACGAACCCTATGTCACCCAGGGCATCCGGACCGGCGTCTGGGGCGAGCCGTTCATCAATATCCCGAAAGAGCTCGGCCCTTACGCCTACTCGACGTTCAATGTGCGCCTCGACTCCGTCCAGAAGGAGCCCGAGCTGGTCCGCGGCTTCGTCCGCGGCATGATGAAGGGGCTGAAATTCCTCTATGACAACCGGGAGGAATCCGCCGCGATCGCCAAAAAGCAATTCCCGACCATGCCGCTCGACGATCTCAAGGCCACGCTCGATCGCTCGTTCGCCGATGAAATGTGGAGCAAGGATGGCACCATCAGCCGCGCCTCATGGGACACCGCCAAGAATGTCGTCATGAGCGCGGGCATTCTGAAGACCGACGTCAAATACGAGGAAATCATCGATATGAGCTTCGTCGACAGCGTCCGCGCCACGCTGTAAGTTTTCAAGCAGCCGTTATCACGAACGAACATCCGGAAAAGGCTAAAACCATGTCGGAACCCATCTGGAACCAATTTCTGACCGAACGCGACAAGGCGGTGTTCGGCACCTCGGGCTATGGCGCACGCGGCGGCTTCGGCAAGCGGCCGGCGCTGGTCATCATCGACGTGAATTGGGCGTTCTGCGGCGATCGGCCTGAGCCGATCCTGGAGTCGATCAAACGCTGGCGCAACTCCTGCGGCGAGGATGCCTGGGTGGCGCTGCCCTACATCCGCTCGCTGATCGACAAGTGCCGCGACAAGGGCGTGCCGGTCATCTACACGACCGGCGTGCGTCGCGAAGACAATTGGGATTCCGGTTCGTGGCTGTGGAAGAACTCGCGCGGCGACGAGGACCGAAACGTCGTCGTGACCAATCTCGACGCCAACGAAATCGTGACGCCGATCGCACCGGGACCGCAGGACATCGTCGTGCTCAAGCAAAAGCCGTCCGGCTTCTTCGGCACCAACATGGCGAGCTATCTGACGCTGCTTGGCTGCGACAGCCTCATCGTCACCGGCACGACGACATCGGGCTGCGTGCGCGCGACCGTGCTCGATGCTTTCAGCCTCAATTACCGCATCGCACTCGCCGAGGAAGGCTGCTTCGACCGTTCGCAAGCCAGCCACGCCATCAATCTGTGCGACATGAACGCCAAATACGCCGATGTGGTGAAGACGGCGGAAGTGCTTGAGTTCCTCGATACGCTGCCGAGCGGCATGTACGACCTGCCACCCGGTAGTGCGAAGCCGAAGGCAAGCCCCAAGGTCGCCGCGAATTATTGATGGCGCGCCACGGTTATCCTCCTTCGCGAAAGCGGAGGGGATATAGTGGGGCGATGAAGCGCGCATGCGAGATCAAGGCTGCCGGTGCGTGGAACGCCGCGCACGCCGTCGATAGTGTCACGCTCGACGCGGACGAACGCCATCGCCGCCGCATCGTGCTGACCGGCGAGCACGGCACGACATTCCTGCTCGATCTGCCTCATCCCGCGCCGCTGCGCGACGGCGACGGGCTCGTCCTCGATGACGGCGCCATCGTTCGGGTGACCGGCCGGCCGGAGCCGCTCGTCGAAATCGCCGCAGCCGACCCGCACGCCTTGGCGCGGCTCGCCTGGCATATCGGCAATCGCCATATCGACGTGCAGATTATCGGCGACCGGCTGCGCATCCGGCGCGACCACGTGATCGAAGATATGCTGCGCGGGCTTGGCGCCAAGCTCACACCGGTCGAAGCGCCGTTCGACCCGGAGTCGGGCGCTTATGCGCATCATCACGGGCACGGCGAATGAGGAAACTTCGCTCCCAAACAAAGTCGCGTCCATTGCTCCGCTCGTCCCCGCGAAAGCGGGGACCCAGGAAAGCGGGATCGTCGCAACCGCATGACGACAATGCCTATTTGGATCCTCGCTTGCGCGGGGATAAGCGGACGGAGTTGGCCGCCCTCTATCGGCTGATGGCATGGTTGTCGCCGGCCTATCCGGTCGGCGCATTCTCCTATTCGAGCGGTCTCGAATGGGCGGTGGAGGCCGGCGATATCAACGACGCCGAGACGCTGCGGAATTGGCTTGCCGTCATGATCGGCGACGGGGCGGGCTTCTGCGATGCGGTGTTTTTTGTTCACGCTCACCGCGCGATTTCGGGCAGCGATGACGCAGCGCTGCGAACTGTCGCCGAGCTTGCCGCAGCCTTCGTGCCATCCAAAGAACGCCTTCTTGAAACCGCGGCACAGGGCCGCGCCTTCCTCGATGCGACAAGCGCCGCGTGGCCGTGCCCGGCGCTCTCGCGCCTCGATGACGCGTGGACGGGGGCGGTTGCGCTTCCTGTCGCGGTCGGCGTGGCGTGCGCCGGACACGACATCCGGTGCGAGCCTTCGCTGCACGCTTTTCTGCAAGCTCTCGTGGCAAACTGGATTTCCGCCGGCGTGCGGCTCGTGCCGCTCGGCCAGACCGACGGCCAGCGCGTGCTCGCCGCGCTCGAACCGGCCGTCACCGCAACGGCGGCGCGCGCGCTTGCCACGCCGCTTGGCGAGGTCGGCTCCTGCGCGTTTCGCGCCGACCTCGCAAGCATGCGGCATGAAACGCAATATACGCGGCTGTTCCGATCGTGATCGCGGCCGACCGCCCCGAATTCAGCCCGACGGCTTGGCCCCATACGCGGCTCGCAGGTAGCGGGAAATCGTAAGCCCCTGCACGACGATGGTGAAGACAACGACCGCGTAGGTCACGACGAGGAGATCGGTGCGCCAAGGCGAAGGGGGCAGCGTCAGCCCGAGCGCAATGGAAATGCCGCCGCGCAACCCCGCCCATGTCAGCACCGTCATATCGCGCACCTTGTCGCGTAACGGCTCGCGCGTCGTCGCCAACGGGACGGCGACGCTGATCATGCGCGAGATGATTGCCAGCGGGATCGCGAAAACGATCGGCGCAAGTTCGATCGGCCGGACGACGAGACCGAGGATTTGCAGACCGATCAGCAGGAACAGCATCGTGTTCATGAGCTGGTCGAGGAGCGACCAGAAACCAACCAGGACCTTGCGGGGACCGGGCCCCATGCCGAAATGCGGCGACGGCGACGCCAGGCAAAGCCCGGCGGTGACGACGGCGATCGGTCCCGAAAGCTCCAGAAGATTCGCAAGGCGATAGCTTCCCAGCACAAGCACGAGCGAAATCATAAGCTGCAAACCTTCGTCGTGGATCCGCCGCATCAGCAATGACGTCACCCATCCCGACACGAATCCGAGCGCCGCGCCGCCGCCGATTTCGCGAAGCAAGGCGAGCAGCACCCGGCCATGGCCGAGCACCAGCGTGTCGCCTTGCGTGACCCCGAGCGCGAGGAGGAAGAGCACGACGCCGGCGCCGTCATTAAACAGGCTTTCCCCCACGATCGCGGCACTCAGTGTCGGCGGCAGACTCAAGCGGCGCAGAAGATTTTCGACCACGACTGCATCGGTCGGAGCGAGGATAGCGCCGAGAACAAAGCACCAGGCGAGCGGAACCGCGCTGCCGAACGCCGCGAACACCGCCCATATGCCGAAGCCGAAGATCCCCGTGGAAATGATCACGCTCGCGGTGGCAAGGACGAGGATCATCCCTCGCCGCCGGTTCAACTCCGCGACGTCGACATGCAGGCTGCCGGCGAACAACAGGAGCGCAAGGACGGCATTGAGGAAGACGCGCGGGAAATGCGTGGCGTCGAGCGTGCCGCGGAGCCACGACATGACGTGCAGGTGCAACACGCGATCGCTCGAAAGAATGAGCAGCGAAAGGATCAGCGAGCCGAGCAACAGGCCGATCGCCGGCGGAATCCTGATCCACAGGTAGTTGACGCACCCGATCAGCACGGCCAATCCCAGGACAATGACGAAGATGTCCACCGGCGCCATCATCTTGTCCATTCCCGTCGCATCATGGCGTTCGTCGCCGGCCCACGTCGATTGTTGATGAAATCCCCAGCCTAATAGGCCATGCGGTTGCGTGCCGATGCAACCCGGGGGCCACGCGTGTCGACAAAGCTTCTCCGACAAAGCTTTGCCGGCGCGCCCGCCCGCTCTAATCTCGCCATTCGAAGGAGAATGTCCGTATGCCCACCACGTACCATGGGCCCTTGCGGGTCGGCGTCGGCGGCCCGGTCGGCTCAGGCAAGACGGCGTTGATGGATGCGCTCTGCAAGCGTCTGCGTGACGATTACGAGATCGCGGCGATCACCAACGACATCTACACCAAATGGGACGCCGAATATCTGGTGCGCTCCGGCGCACTCGCGCCCGAACGGATCGCCGGCGTCGAGACCGGCGGTTGCCCACATACCGCCATCCGCGAGGATGCCTCGGCCAATCTCGCCGCTGTCGCCGACATGCGGGCGAAATTCCCGGCGCTCGACCTCGTGCTCATCGAATCCGGCGGCGACAACCTCGCTGCGACCTTTTCGCCGGAACTCGCCGATCTGACGATCTACGTCATTGATGTCGCTGCCGGCGAAAAAATCCCCTCGAAAGGCGGCCCCGGCATCACACGATCGGATTTGCTGGTGATCAACAAGATCGATCTCGCACCGCACGTCGGCGCCTCGCTCGCCAACATGGAGCGCGACACCAAGCGCATGCGCGGCGAGCGCCCTTTTATCTTCAGCAATCTGCGCATCGGCAAGGGCGTCGACGAAGTCGCGCGCTTCATCGAGGAAAAGGGCGGGCTGGGGGAGGCCTGATAGTCCCCCGCCTGCGCGGGGGAGAAGTAATGGGGAGAAGTAATTACGTCCGCCCGGTGTGCTTTCGCGCCGCTTCGAGATGGCCGTAGCTCTGCACCGGCGCGCACATCAGGAAGCGATAGCCCTCCTTGACGATACGCTCGGCGTTGCCTTGCTCGACGTGCGGATGGCCGACCACCACGTTGTGCTTCTTGCAGGTGTCGACCACGCGCTTCATCCATTCCAGAACGACCTTATGCTCGTACTGCCGCGGGTAACCGAGCTCCTGCGACAGGTCGCCCTCGCCGATCAGGATGCAGCCGATCCCCGGCACGTTCTTCAGCATGTCATCGAGGTTGTCGACGCCGCGAGTATCCTCGATCTGCAGGATGCAGAAAATTTCGCCCTGCGGATTGAGCGGCCAGACGTCGGCCTTCTGATAATATTCCTGCTGGGCGAGCCCCCAATAGCGCGCGGCCGTGGTCGGGCCGTCGCCGCGGATGCCGGCAGGCTCGTAGAGCGAAGCGCTCTTCAGTCGCGGATAGCGGCAAGCGCCGACCGCATTGGCCGCTTCTTCGACGGTCGAAATGTGTGGAAACACCACGCCGTAGCAGCCCATGTCGAGGGCCTGCTTGGCGTGCCATTGCGCCATCTCGACGCCGTTCACGGGGATACGGACCATCGGCGTCACGCCCGGCACCACGGAGCCGGCCTTGGCGATCTGTGCGCGGTTGAGCATGTATTGCAGGCAATCCCGCAACAGCCGCCCGTCCCAGGGCTGATGCTCCATCTCGAACACGCAGCCGTCGAACTTGGACGTGCTCATCGCGACCGCGCCGTTGAGCTCGGCCGGCGCGAAACACGTGAGCGCGTGCTGGCCCTGTTCGAGCGCGCGGATAATACCGTTGAGCCGTGGTAGTTCAGCCATTCCTGTCTCCTCCCGTATGGCGGGCCGGGATACTAGACCATCTCGCGGCGGCTGCGCGAGCCCAGGCGCCATAGGCGTGTCAGAAAGTGAATGCTACAGCATTGATGCCGAGGGCCTGATCCAGCGGGTGCGGATGACGTGAGCATGACTCTGATCCTCGGGATTGCGGCGGGCCTCGGCGGCCTGTTCCTGCTGGGACTTGTGACAGCGCTCGTTCTGGTCGCGACGCCGGAGCCGCCCATCGGCCCGGTCAAGGACGTGTTCGATTTCACGTCGCGGCGGAAAACTCCAACGAAGATCGAACCTCCGAGCCTGCAGCGCTATCCGGCACGAGACGGCGAGCAGCTCGCCTACCGCATCTACGAGTCGGCCGCGCAACGCATCCTGATCTTCATCCACGGCTCGACCTATCACAGCGGCGGCGGCTATCACGCACTCGCCGCCTTCCTCAGCACCACCGGCGTGGCGAAGGTCGTCATGCCCAATCTTCGCGGCCATTATCAATCGGGACGGCGCCGCGGCGATGTGGATTACATCGGCCAGTTGGAAGACGACATCGCCGATCTGATTACGTTTCTACGCGATGAGCGCTTGACCGGCCCCATCACGCTCGGCGGCCATTCCAGCGGCGGCGGATTGACGATCCGGTTTGCGGGCGGCAGACACGCACCCTTGGTGTCGAGCTATTTGCCGCTCGCTCCGATCATTCCGCGCTCGCCGTCGGTCAGAGGCGGAACGGCCGGCGGCTGGGCCAACATCCATTGGCGGCGACTTTTCGGCCTGCTCGCGCTCAACGCCGTCGGCATCCATGGCTTCGATGGCCTTCCGATCGTCGCCTTCAACAAGCCGCCGCAATTCTGGGACGGCACCGAGACGTTATCGTATTCGTATCGGCTCAACGTCTCCTATCATCCGCGCGACAATTACCAGGCCGATATTCGCGGCCTCGGCGAGCATGCGCTGGTTCTCATCGGGGCCAACGACGAGGCGATCGATCCCGAGGCCTTGCGGACGATCATCGCCGCCGGGGCGCCGCATGCGCAGGTGCAGATTCTCCCCGGCATCAGCCATTTCGGCGTATTCTCCGAGCCGGCTGCGCTCGAAGCGGTCGCGGCGTGGCTGCGCCGGCAGCCCGAGGGCAACGGCCCTTAACGGCAGGCCCGCGGGTCGGTTTGACAATGTCGCCGCGCGCCGTAGCATCCCGGCTTCCCCAACCCACAAAGCGGCGTTGTCATGATCATCGATTGTCACGGCCACTACACGACCGAACCCAAGGATCTGCACCGGTTCCGGAAGGAACAGACCGCGGCGGCCAACGCCAAGGACAAGGCGGCAATGCCGTCGCGCGCCACGCTCAAGATGCCCGATGACGAGATTCGCGAGAGCATCGAGCAGAACCAGCTCAAGCTGCAGCGCGAGCGCGGCACCGACCTGACGATCTTCTCGCCGCGCGCATCAGGCATGGGGCATCACATCGGCGATGAGAGCGTCAGCCTGGAATGGTCGCAAATCTGCAACGACTTGATCGCGCGCGTCGTCTCGCTCTATCCGCAAAACTTCATCGGCGTGTGCCAATTGCCGCAATCGCCAGGCGTCGATCCGAAGAACTCAGCCGCCGAGCTGGAACGCTGCGTGAAAATGGGCTTCGTCGGCTGCAACCTCAATCCCGATCCATCGGGCGGTTATTTCAACTCGCCGCCGATGACCGATAAATCGTGGTTTCCGCTCTACGAGAAAATGATTGAGCTCGACGTGCCGTGCATGATCCACGTGTCGGGTTGCTGCAATCCGGCGATGCATACGACGGGCTCGTATTATCTCAATGCCGACACCATGGTGTTCATGCAGATCATCTTGTCGGACCTCTTCAAGAACTTTTCCCAAGCTGAAGTTCATCATCCCCCATGGCGGCGGCGCGGTACCGTTCCATTGGGGCCGCTTCCGGGGCATTGCGCTCAACAACGGCAAGCCGGAGCTTGCCGAGATCATGGGCAACAACATCTTCTTCGACACCTGCGTCTATCACCAGCCGGGAATCGACCTGCTCACCAAGGTCGTGCCGATCGACAATATTCTGTTCGCCTCCGAGATGGTCGGCGCGGTCAAGGGCAACGATCCGAGGACCGGCTTCGGCTTCGACGACACCAAGCGCTATGTCGACAAAGCGCCTATCAGCGACTCCGACCGCCAGAAAATTTTCGAAGGCAATATCCGGAAAGTGTACAGCAGGCTCAAGACCAGGACGGCTGCCAAGACGCCGGCGTAGCGGCGCGACGGCAGGCGTTGCCTTGCTGCTGCGCCTGCCGTCGCTCGAGAGGATTGAATGTTGGCAAAGGCTCGCACGGCGCGGACCAAAAAAGGAAAGCCGAGAGCGCGCAAACCGCACCTTGTCACGATCGGTCAACGCGAAATCGAAACCAGCGGATTAATCCCTGGTTTTTGGACCGATCTCTATCACCGGGCGATGACCGTCCATTGGCCGGTTTTCTTCGGCTTCGCCGCGTTGATCTTCATCGTTCTCAACAGCGTGTTCGCGCTGTTTTATTACCTCGGCGATCAGCCGATCGCCAATATCGCCGAAAATCTGCCGCTGAGCCTTTTTTATTTTTCGATCGAAACGCTCGCGACGGTCGGCTATGGCGACATGCATCCGCAGACCAATTACGGTCATCTTGTCGCGACGATCGAGATTTTCACCGGGATGTCGTTCCTCGCGGTGATGACCGGGCTGATCTTTGCGCGCTTCTCGCGGCCGCGCGCGCGTTTCGTCTTCGCCAAACACCCCGTTGTCGCCATCCACCAGGGCAAACCCACCCTGATGATCCGCATTGCGAATGCGCGCCACAACACCATTTCGCAGGCGACGGCGCGGCTTTGGCTGTTCCGTGCGGAATATACGATTGAGGGCGAGCAGTTGCGCCGCTACTACGAGCTCAAGCTTGATCGCCGCGAGCATCCGATGTTCGCGCTGAGCTGGACCATTTTTCATGTGATCGATGAGACGAGCCCGCTCTACGGCTTGAGCGAGGAGGATCTGGCCGCCATCGATGCCGCCTTGGCGCTCAATGTCGGGGGCGTTGACGACAATTCCGCACAGCAGCTCTACTCCCGGCAGCTCTATTCGCGGCAGGATATCCGCTGGCGGCACCGTTACACCGACATCACCAGCGTCTCTCCCGAAGGACGGCTCCTGCTCGACTACAGCAAGTTTCACGACGTGACGCCGGAAGAGGCCTGATTTCGCACTCGATCTTCACGAGATGCTGATCACGATCTTACCGAAATGCTGATTGGCGCGCATGACCGAAAGCGCGTCCGCGATATCGTCCAGCTTGTAGGTCTTGTAGATCGGCACCGCGAGTTTGCCGGCCTCAAGCGCGGGCCAAAGGTCGGCGCGCATCAAGCGAACGATCTCCCGGACTTCGTCGAGCGTTCGGGTCCGGAATGTGACCCCGATATAGTCAATGCGTTTGAGCGCGTGCAGGTCGAAGTCGAATTCGCCCTTGGTGCCGCCGAGCCTGCCGACATTGACGATGCGGCCGAGGATCGCCGCCGCCTCAAGGTTCTGGTTGGCGACACCGCCCGAAACAAGGTCGACGATCAGATTGACGCCTTTGCCGCCGGTCGCCGCCTTGACCTTTTCCGGCCATTTCGGATCACTCGAGTCGATGGCGAGATCGCAGCCGAACTCCTTGAGCCGCGCCCGGCGCCCGGCATTAGTCGAGGTGCCGAGCACGAGCGACGCGCCCATCAGCTTGCCGATCTGCATGCCGATGAGACCGACGCCCGAGCTTGCGCCCTGCATCAGCAGCGTTTCGCCGCGTTTGAGACGTCCTGCGGTCACGACGGCGTTATGCATGGTCTGCAGCGCGACCGGAAAGCACGCCGCCTGCTCGTAAGTCATGTTGTTTCCCGGAATGCGGTGGACGCGCGCGGCGTCCGTTACGGCGTATTCGGCAAATCCGCCCGGCGCCGAGCCCATGACGCGGTCACCGGGCCTGAAATCCTTCACATCGCTGCCAACTGCTTCGACCTCGCCGGAGCATTCCAAACCCAGCCGCGCGCCGACACCGCCGACGCTGCCGTGCTGAATGCCCGAGGCGACAATGAGATCGGCGCGGTTGAGGCTCGAGGCACGGACGCGGATCAAAACCTCGTTCGGCGCAGGTTTTGGCTGCGTAATGTCGCGAACCTCAACGCCTTTTTCGCAAAGCACGGCAGCTTTCACGGCAGGTCCTCCCATTTCGCGCAGGCTTTCTGCATTCCGATGCGCGATATTGTGTGTCAAATTTCCGCACAACGAAACGTGGAACGCCAGGGCCGCAAACCTCGTCAGCAGAGGAATGAGCGGGTGACATCTTACGTCTTAGCGATCGATCAGGGTACGACGTCGACACGGGCCGTTCTGTTCCGGGCCGACACCTCGATCGCAGCCTTTGCCCAACAGGAATTTCCTCAGCACTTTCCAGCCGACGGCGAAGTCGAACACGAACCCGAAGACCTGTGGACGTCAACTCTTGAGACCTGCCGGAGCGCGCTTCGCAACGCCGGGGCGACCGCGAGCGATATCGTCGCCATCGGCATAACCAACCAGCGCGAGACCACTCTCTTGTGGGACAGGGCGACCGGACGTCCTGTCCATCGCGCGATCGTCTGGCAGGACCGGCGAACCGCAGATCTGTGCGCGCAACTCAAGGCTGGTGGTCACGAGCCGGTATTTGCGGCGAAGACCGGACTTTTGCTCGATCCATATTTTTCGGGCACCAAACTCGCTTGGCTTTTGCGGCATAAGCCGGACGTGGGCGACCTGGCTCGACGCGGTGAACTCGCATTCGGAACCGTCGACACGTATCTCCTCTGGCGTCTGACCAGAGGCAAGGTCCACGCCACCGATGCAACGAATGCGTCCCGTACGCTGATGTTCGACATCCACGAAGGGCGATGGGACGATCAGCTTTTGGCTTTGCTTGGCGTGCCGAAAGCAGTTCTGCCGAAGGTCCTCGACTCGTCCGCAGCTTTTGGAGTGACGGACCCTGAACTCTTTGGCGGCGCAATCCCCATCTATGGCATCGCCGGAGACCAGCAAGCCGCGCTGGTCGGACAGGCCTGTTTCGCACCCGGCATGTTCAAAGCGACCTACG
The DNA here is from genome assembly GCA_963759705.1 of uncultured Alphaproteobacteria bacterium. Classification (GTDB taxonomy): domain Bacteria; phylum Pseudomonadota; class Alphaproteobacteria; order Rhizobiales; family Xanthobacteraceae; genus BOG-931. Next base: position 27,608 of record CAVXAK010000011.1, on the reverse strand, counting down.
GGACGGGTTGCTTTGCGCTGTTGAATACCGGCCCTACCCCCGTCGCCTCCAAGAATAAGCTCGTCACGACCATCGCGTATCAACTCGACGGCACGCGCGTCTATGCTCTCGAAGGCTCGATCTTTGTTGCCGGAGCGGCCGTCCAATGGCTGCGCGATAGTTTGAAAATCGTGCAAAGCGCCGAGGCGACAGGCGCGCTTGCGCAAGCCGCAGACCCCTCCCAGGAGGTTATTCTCGTTCCCGCGTTCGTCGGATTGGGCGCACCCTATTGGCGGCCCGAAACGCGAGGCGCTCTCTTCGGCTTGACCCTTGCCACCGGACCGCGGGAGCTTGCGCAGGCCGCGCTTGAGAGCGTGTGCTTTCAGACCGCCGATCTTCTGACCGCGATGAAAGCGGATTGGCCTGATGCCGAAAGCGCGCTCAAGATTTTGCGCGTCGACGGTGGAATGTCCAATTCGGACTGGACGATGCAACGCCTCGCCGACCTCCTGGGAACCCCTGTCGATCGGCCGCAAATCAAGGAAACCACGGCGCTCGGAGCGGCCTACCTGGCCGGTTTGCACGCCGGTTTCTTTCCCGAACCGGATCGCTTTTCGACTCATTGGCGATTGGAGCGCCGATTCGCGCCTGAGATGGACGCTGCGGTGCGCGAACGAAAGTTTGCGGGATGGACGAGCGCCGTCCGCCGGCTCTTGATGTGAATGCTTGCTGCGGGGTCCAGAACAACGCCCGCCCGCATAGTTAAATTAACCTGTTCCGGAGAGAAGCGTTGCTCGCGAGTGCCGAGGCGCTATCGTCTTTTGGCCCGGTCGGGGTCATTCATTTCAGCACGAAGATTGCAGCATGACTTTGTCGGACTCTGCATGGCAATCGGCTGGCTTCAGCAAAGATAGGGTGCAGGACCTCTCCTCCGGCCGAATCCGCCGCGCCATCCGAACGCTCCGGCGGATGGGAATATCCAAGACCATCACACTTGCCCGCCAGCACGGCTTTCAGGAAAGCCTCGACTTCGCCGCCCGAAACATCCGGCACATCATCGCCGATCGTCACGCGCGCCGCTGGGACCGCAGGCACGGCGTCGACACCGCCGGGTCGATCCAACTTCATTCGCTTTCAATCGTCGGCCCAAACAGGGATTTCGGCAACGAATGCGTCTGCACCTCGCCGAAATCGTTCGATTTCATGATGCGCAGCCTGCCGAGTGCTTTATCCGATTACACGTTTGTCGACTTCGGCGCCGGCAAGTCGCGGACGCTGTTGTTGGCATCGCGATACGGCTTCTCGAAAATCGTTGGCGTTGAATTCGCCAAGGAACTGGTGGACTGCTCAAAAAGAAACATCACGCGGTTCAAGGGCGAATGGCAGCGGTGCCGCAATCTGCAAATTGTCGAGGCCGATGCGACACAGTTCGCCCCGCCGGATTCGCCCCTGGTGATGTTTTTCTATAACCCATTTACCCGCGAGGTCTTTGACGCGGTGCTCCAGAACATTGTTGCATCGCTGGAAGCAAATAAGAGGCGCTGTTACGTCATTTATGGAAGCTCGTCGCACGACGCGATCGACTGGGCCAAGCCGGCGATTTTGGCGACCGGACATTTCGCGGAAGTGCCGACCGGGGCCATGCCGCTGTTTTTCGACGCCGTTCGCACCGTCCGTTTCGCGGTCTTTCGCACGATGTGAACGTTCAGTCCGAAACAAGACGGTCCGGCTCGGTCACTAACGGCCGGGCAGAAAATATCCGGCGACCTTATCGCGCACGTCCTTCGGCGCCGAATAGGCTTCGTTCAGCAACGCCTGAATTTGCCCGCCATCGAGCGGGTCAACGATCATTTCGGCTTTGGTGGCGGCGGCAACGAACTCGGGATCCGTCATGGTCTCGTTGAACGCCTTTCGCAACGCTTCCAAGCGATCGGCCGGAATGCCGGGTGGCGCAACGAAGGGCCGGCCGAATTCCCCCGGCAGGACGGCGAGCCTGAAGAACGCCTTGTCCTCCGGCTTTGACAACAGGTCGAGCGCAAGTGGCACGTCAGGCAGATCCTTGTCTTTGACGAGCCCCATTTGCAGAAGGACAATAAGATCGTTGTTGGCGATCCAGGCGGGCGAACTCGACTGCAACGTCTGCCACGCCAGCCCGCAAATGCCCTGCACCTCGCCCTTCTCCAAGGCCAGCCGCATTTCCGACGTCGAATATCCGGAAATAATCTTGAATTTGGTGCCGAACAAAGCGTTCAGAATTCGCGGAAAGATGGCTGGCGTTGAATTGCGTCCCGTTGAACTGACCAGCACTTCCTGCTTGCGGGCATCATCGAGCGTCTTGATCGGGACGGTATGCCAAGTCACGCACACCGCTTGCTGCTTGCCGATGCTTCCGATCCAATTGAACTTCCGCGGATCGAATTGGGCATCGGCATCGCCGTAGAGCGGCATGAGAGCTATTGTGTTGAACGTGGCGGCGATTTCCGAGCCATCGTGCGGCGCGTTGTGGAACATGTAATTCATGTTGGTCAGCCCGCCCGCGCCGGGCTGGTTCTTGACCACGATGGTCGGATGCCCCGGAATGTGATTGGTGTAATAGCGCGCAAAAAGCCGCGCGTAGAGGTCGTAGCCGCCGCTGACGCCCGATCCGACGATCATGGTCAATGGTGTGTGGCTGTAGAAATCCGCAACCGACTGCGCGCAGGCCGGACGCGTCAGCGCCGCGAGGCCGATTGCGAAGGCGGCGAATCCAAGTCGTCGTGATGTTGCTTTGGCGTACCGCAATTGCGCCTCCCCAGCGGCACGCCCTAAGCCCTGCCCGGGCGGACCGAATGAATTGTCATTATGCTCTTGAGCGCAAAACTATAAGTCGAGAGATCGGCGCGGCAAGGGCGCAACGCTCCATCACGACGCGTCCGACTGTCTCAGGCGCTATTATCGGCCCCGGCCAGCACGCGATGCCGCCGGCGCGCCGCTACGCCGTTCCCCAGACCTCACGCGCGGTCTCGACCACGAGTTTGAGTTTCGCGATCTCGTCATCGACCGTCATGGCGTTGCCGCCGATGCCGCTGGAAAATCCGCATTGCGGCGAAAGGGCAAGCTGCTCGATGCGGCGCGTAGCGGCTCGCCTCCTCGATGCGGCGCTTGAGCTCGTCCTTGGTCTCGAGCTCCGGGCCCTTGGTGGTGACAAGGCCGAGCACCGCGATCTTTCCCTTCGGAAGGAATCTGCAGCGGAGCAAAGCTGCCGGCACGCGGCGGTGTCGTATTCGAGAAAATAGCCGTCGACCGCGATCTCGTTGAACAGAAGCTCGGCGATCGGATCGTAGCCGCCCTCGGCCACCCAGGCGCCGGCGAAATTGCCGCGGCACAGATGCATGCAGACCACCATGTCGTCGGGCCGGCCGGCGATCGTGTCGTTGAGGAGCCGGGCGTAGGTCTTCGGCAGCGTGTCCGGCTCCTCGCCGATGTTGCGCACCTGCGCCCGCAGTTCGGGATCGCAGAAATAAGCCAAGATTGACTTCGTCGATCTGCAAATAACGGCAGCCGGCTTGAGCGAGATCATGGATTTCCTCGCGATAGACCCGGGCGAGATCGGTGTAGAATCCATCCATCTGCGGATAGGCCGTGGCGTCCACCGCGTCACGGCCGCCGCGAAAATGCATCGTGGTCGGCGACGGAATGGTGATTTTCGCCGTGCCGCGCGCGACCGATTTGAGGAACTTGAAATCGTCGACAAAAATGCCGCTCGGCCGCGCAAGCTTGCCGGTCACGCTGCAGCGACGGCGGCGAGTGATCGCGCGCGCCTGCGGCGGAGTGAAAGCGCACCGTGAGTTTTGACGCGACCTGCTCGACATTGCGAAACTTCAGCAAAAAGTCGCGCTGCCAGAACGTGCGGTTGTATTCGCCGTCGGTGGCGAGACGCAGCCCAAGCTCCTCCTGCAGGCGCACCACGTCGCGGATCGCGTCATGCTGTATGTCGGCGAGTTCAGCCGGCGCGATCTCGCCGCGCTCGGCGGCCTCGCGCGCCTTGATGAGCGCATCGGGCCGGATCAGGCTGCCGACGTGGTCGGCGCGGAAGGGCGGTTTGGTGCGCGCCAGCATAGGCGATCCTCCATTGGAGCGGTTTGAACCCTCATGCCATCCGTGTAAAAGGATGGCAACGATCCCACGAGGTTAGCCATGGTATCGCAGACATTGGCTCCGCAGGCTTTGGGTTATGTCGGCGTTCGCGCCAAGGATTTGGGCGACTGGGCAAGCTATGGCTCAGGACTTCTCGGCCTGCAGCGCATCGACAAATCGCGCTCGACGCTTGCTTTCCGCATGGACGACCGCAAGCAGCGCATCATCGTCGACGCCGACGGCGGCGAGGGCATCGGCTTCTTCGGCTGGGAGGTCGCGGACGCGGCGGCGCTCGACGCGCTTGCGGCGCATCTCGACGGCAGCGGAATCAAAGTGGCGCGCGCGGCGCGTGCGCTCGCCGATGAGCGGCACGTGCGGGACCTGATCGTGCTCAACGATCCGCTCGGCAATCGGCTGGAGATTTTTCACGGCGCCGAGACGACCGCCGAGCCGTTCAAGCCCGGCCGGTCGATCTCCGGCTTCCGCACCGGCCCGCTCGGTCTGGGCCATGTCGTGCTCAACGTCGATACCCGCGGAGACGATCGATCGGCTGATGGCGTTCTATCGCGACACGCTCGGCTTCCGCCTGACCGACTATTATTCGCCATCCGTTCGTCGCCCGCTTCCTGCACCTCAACCCGCGCCACCACAGCCTCGCCTTCATCCAGACCGGCAAGAACGCGGTCCATCACATCATGATGGAGCTTTTCAGCTTCGACGATGTCGGCCAGGGCTACGATCTCGCACTGGGTGAAGAAAGCCGCGTCGCGGTGACGCTCGGCCGTCACACCAGCGATTTCATCACCTCGTTCTATAGCTGGACACCGTCCGCCTTCATGGTCGAATACGGCTGGGGCGCGCGCTTCGATCGACGTCGACACCTGGCAGGCGTTCGAGCGCAAGGAGGGCCCGAGCATGTGGGGCCATGACCGCGCCTGGCTGTCCAAAGAGGACAGCGCCAAGGCGCGCGACACTGCGGCTCAAGAACGCGGCCGACGGTTTCCGCCGGCCCGTGCAGGTGATCGAAGGCAATTACGAAGTCATGTCCGGCGTCTGCCCATGGTGGGACAGCGTCAGGTCACGGTCCGCCGCACAGTGACGGCAGGAGACCCCGTATGCTGGATGTAAAGCCGCGCTCCAACACCGATCTGCCGCAGGCCGAGATCGCGCGCCTGCAAGCCCAGGTCGCGGCAGCGACGCGGCTTCTGAACATGCTCGGCATCCTCGATTACAGCGGCCATATCTCGGTGCGCGTGCCGGGACGCGACGCTCTTCTGATCCAGCCGCACACCGACTCACGTGCGGAACTCACGCCCGAGCGTGTTCTGGTCGTGGATTTCGACGGCGAGGTCTTGCAGGGCGACGCGCGGCCACCGAGCGAAACGCCAATTCACATCGAAATTCTGAAAGCACGGCCGGATGTGCAAGCAGTGCTGCACTGTCATATGAAGGTCGCGATTGCCTTTACGATGATGGACGGCGTCAAGCTTCTGCCGATGCGCTCGCGCGCGGTGCGGTGGGAGAGCGGCATTCCGGTTCACCCCGATCCGAGCCACATCAAGCTCACCGAGCAAGCGCAAGCGCTGGCAAAGAGCCTCGGCCCGCATCATGCGGCCCTGATGCGCGCGCACGGCATGGTGCTGACCGCCGAGTTGGTGCCAGCGCTGCTGATCGACGCCGTGCACTTTGAGGAAAACGCCAACGCGCTGATGCAGGTGATGCAGGCGGGCGCCAAACCGTTGCCGCTGACGCGCGCCGAGATGGATCAGATCAATCGCCACGAAAAGCGCGATCATCATATCGGCAAGCTGTGGAAGTATTACATCGGCAAGGGCATCGGCGCCGGCCTGTTGTCGCGCGATTGGTCCCTCGGCGCGTGAGCGATCGCATGGACTTCGGCATTTTCGACCACCTCGATCGGGCAGGCTCCTCACTGCCGGACTATTACGAGGATCGGCTCAAGATCATCGAGGCGTATGATCGCGCCGGCTTTTACGGTTATCATCTCGCCGAGCACCATTCGACGCCGCTCGGCATGGCGCCATCGCCGAACGTGTTTTTGGCCGCCGTGGCGCAACGCACCCGGCGGCTGCGCTTCGGCCCGATGGTCTTCGTGCTGCCGCTGTATCATCCGGTGCGGCTGATCGAGGAAATCTGCATGCTCGATCAAATGAGCGGCGGCCGCCTCGACCTCAGTTTCGGCCGCGGCGCCTCGCCGATCGAGATCGCGCTTTACGGCGAGGACCCCGAAGCGGCGCAGGGCATGTATAACGAAGGCGTCGAGCTGATCCTCTACGGCTTGACGCACAAGGTGCTTGATTTCCACGGCAAGCATTATTCCTTCAGCGACGTGCCGATGGAGCTTGAGCCGTTCCAGAAGCCGCATCCGCCGCTGTGGTACGGCGTGCACTCGCCGGACAGCGCCGAGCGCGCGGCGCGTCGGGCTTTGAATGTCATCAGCCTCGACGACACCGGCGACACCCGGCTGTCAATCGAGCGTTATCGCGCGACGTGGCGCGCGGCGCATGGCGCGTCGATGCCGCTTCCCAAGCTCGGGCTCGGCCGCTTCATCGTCGTCGCTGAAAGCGATGCTCAGGCGCTGCGTCTCGCGCGGCACGCCTATACGGTCTGGTACGATGCGTTCACGCTGCTGTCCCGTCAGCGCGGACGCACGCAAACCCATCCGCGGCCAGCGGAATTCGACGCGATCATCGAACGCGGCCAGGGCATCGCCGGATCGCCGGCCACCGTGCGGGATTTTCTCGCCTCACAGCTTGCGGAGACCGGCTGCAATTACGTTGTCGGACAATTCGCCTTCGGCGACCTGACGCGTGACGAATGTCTGCATTCGATCGGCCTGTTCGCCGACCAGGTCATGCCGGCGTTGCGTGCCGCAAGCAGAGCCGAGGCCGCCGAGCCAATCTCGGCTGCACGCTATCTCCGATAGAGCCGGAGCCCGGGCGATTACGACAGCAGTTCAAGCTTGCCGCCGACCGGGATGTTCGGCGCCGATTTGTTTTCCGTGATCACCAACTCGAATTCGCTGCCGCGGCGCTGCCACTGGCCGGCGACAAGCGGCGTTTTGGTGACGTTTTTGACGGGCTGTCCGGTCCACTTCACCGGGCCAACGATGGACTGGTAGTCGGTCGCAATGATGGCATTGAGGATCGACTTTGGGTCGATGCTCTTGGTGCGCTTCAGGACGTCGATCGCCACTTCGAACAGGGCGTGCTGATAGCCGATCGGCTGTGTCCACGGCCGCTTGGTCTCATCAACATAGGCGTCCGTCAGCTGGCGCGCGCTCTGGCCGGTCAATCCTGATTTGAATGGGAAGGTCGGCGTCCACCAGATTTCGGTGGTCAGGCCGTTGCCGCGCGGGCCGAGCGAGGCGACCACCGAAGGAAACAGCAGCGCCTTGCCGATAGTCACGATCTTGGGGTGGAAACCCTGCTGCGCCGCCTGCGACCAGAATGTCGCAAAATCGGGCGGGATCATATTGCCGACCACGAGTCTCGGCACCGGCCTGCTTGAACTGTGAGATCTGCGAGGTGAAGTCGTTGTTCATCACCTGATAGCGGCCTGGATCGAGCAGCTTGTATCCGGCTTTGGTCAGCGCCGGCGGCAGGCCGCGTTGCGGATCGCCCCAGGCATTGCCGTCGGCGTCGTTGGGGAACAGGCCGCCCATCACTTTGTTGGTCGAGACCAAGTCCCACATCGGCAGATAAGACGCGATCACATCCTCCAGCCCCCAGAAGAAGTGATAGGTCCAGGTAAAGCCCTTTTTCGGATCGCCGTTGCGGCCGAAGAAATAAGGCTGCCAGGGACAATTGGTGGTGATGCACGGCACCTCATTGACCTCGGCCTGGTCGGCGACCGGATTGGTGGTGTCGGGCGCGGACGATGCGACGATCAGATCGACCTTGTCGTGCAGGATCAGTTCGGACGCGACTTCAGAGGCCCGTGTGCCGGTCGATTGACTGTCCTTGCTGATGATTTCGACCGGATAGGATTTGCCGCCGCTCGGCAGGCCTTTCGCCAGCAGGCCCTTCATCTGCTCGATGATAAAGCCGTCGGACTCGCCGAAACCCGCAAGCGGACCGGTCTTTGGGCTGACATGGCCGATCTTGATGGTCTTCGATTGCGCGTTCGCCGGGATGACGCGCAAGATCGCCGGCGCGGCCAGAGCACCGAGCGCGCCCGCGACGACGGCGCGACGATCGATCGTCGCGCCCGTTCGAGATTTTTCAGTATCGGCAGTCATAGGATTTCTCCTTGTCGTCGGATGGCGTGCGTCAGGCCCTTGCGGAAGAACAATCAGGTGTCACGCATGGCCTTGAGATGCTGCATCACCTTGGAACGGAGCGCCTTCTGTTCCTCGACGCTCCACTTGCGGAAGCCTTCGCCGGATTTGAACCCCAACTTGCCATCCGCCACAAGCCTTTGCAGGTAAGGCGATGGCCCCGGCCGGCGGTCGATCGCCGGCAGAACCGTTTCGTGAATGGCGAGCGTGAGATCGGTCCCGACCATGTCGGCGTTCTCAAGCGGCCCGAGCACCGCGAGACGACGGCCAAACGACGCCTTGATGACGGCGTCGACAGTCTCGGCGTCACAAATGCCGTGCTCGACCAAAGAGATAGCTTCACGCCAAAGGGCGTGTTGCAGGCGGTTGCCGATGAAGCCCGGCACATCTTTCTTCACGTGCGCCGGTTTCTTGCCGGCGGCGGCATGCAATTCCATCGTCCAGGCGACTGCCTGCGGCGAAGTCCACTTCGTCTCGATCACCTCCACGAGCGGCACCAGGAACGGCGGGTTCCACCAGTGCGTGCCGAGCGCGCGGTCGCGCTTCTGCAATCCCTGCATGATCGCGGTGATCGGGATCACCGATGTGTTGCTGGCGAGGATCGTATCGGCGCGGACATGGCGCTCGATATCGGCAAAGAGCTTCTGCTTCAGGGGCAAATTCTCGGAGACCGCCTCGACGACGTAATCGGCGTCGCGTACCGCTTCGGCCAGATCGACACACGCGCGAACACGCAAAACCACGCTCGCGTCTTCGCCGAGATCGTACAGATTTTCGCCGATCCGCGACTTCACCGTGTCGAGATTTTGCATCACGGTGTCGGTGACGGTGACGTCATGTCCGGCCAGCGCAAAAACTTGCGCAATGCCGTGCCCCATCAGCCCGGCGCCGACAACCGCAATACGCGCCTTTGCCATTCTCAGCCCGCCGTGTAGCCGCCGTCGGCGTAGAGGATGTGGCCGGTGTAGAAGTCCGAGGCCTTGGACGCGAGGAACAGCAATGGGCCGGCAAGGTCCGACGGCTCGCCGAGACGTCCCTTGGGTACCCGCGAGATGAAGCCCTTGCGCACGGCGGTCGAATTCTCGTTGTCCTCGTACATCCAGGCGGTCAGCGGCGAGCGGAAGACGGTCGGCGCAATGGCGTTGACCGTGATGCCGGTCGCGCCCCACTCGCAGCCGAGCGCCTTGGTGACGCCGTCGATCGCCGATTTCGAAGCGCAGTAGGCGGTGTAGCCGGCCGGGTGGCCGAGCAGCCCGCGCGCCGACGACATGAAGATCACCTTGCCGCCGCGGCCTTGCGCCAGCATCTGCTTGCCGGCCGCGCGCGCCATCAGCCAGGATTGCGTGACGTTGACGTCCATCACTTCGGCGAACACTTCGGGCGGCTGATCGACGATCTTGGACACCTTGTTGATACCCGACGCGAGCACCAGAATATCGACGCCGCCGAAGCGCTTCACCGCCGCCTCGACGATCTTGTCGCAATTCGCCGCCGAACTCGGCCGCATATTGACGGCCTCGACCTTGGCGCCGAGCTTTTCGCAACCGGCGGCGACCTTTTTCAGCGCGTCGGCGCCGCCGGCGGCGAGGACGAGATTACAGCCCGCGCCGGAGAGCACTTGCGCCGCAAGCGCGCCGAACGCTCCGGTCGCGCCGGTGACGATCGCGGTCTTGCCTTTGACATCGAACAGCGACAGCGGATTTTTCAGGAAATCTTCGGACATGATTGAACCTCCATGCCGTCATTCCGGGATGGCGCGCAGCGCCAGACCCGGAATCCATAACCACAGATCGGGATTATGGATTCCGGGTTCGCGAGCTTCGCTCGCGCCCCGGAATGACGAATTGACGGGGAGTGCGCGGCATCGTCACTTCACCGGCGCGACCGCAACCGCAATGGTACAGACATCGTTGCTGCGATTGATGATCTCGCGGCTTTCGTTCGGCCCGATGTAGCAGCTGTCGCCTTGTTTGATGACCGTCTCCTTGCCGCCGACGATCACGGTCAATTCCCCCGCCAGCACGTAGTAGATTTTCTCGGGCGGCGATGCATCAGGACCGGCCCCGCCGCCAGGCAGAAAGTGCGAGATGCCGAAGACGAGTGTTTGCGAGCCGCCCATCTCGGCACCAAACACGCGGAATGACTTGTAGCCGCGATGGTTCGGCGCCTCGTAGGGTTTTGCTTCCGAAAATTTCCGCACGATCATGAGAACTTCTCCCCCTTTTCGATCCGGTAGGTTCCTTTGGGATCGATGATCGCAACAAGACGGATGATGCAGCCGTCGCCGCGCTCCCAGTTCCATGGAAACAGCGCGAAGGTGCAGCGCCGCCCGGTGACCTTGTCGATGTCGCCGCCGACATTCTCGATGCCGAGAATGCCGTTCTTGAACAGGATACGGTGCACCGGCTCCCATTCCGGGAAATCGTCTTTCCAGTCGCGACCGCCGGACCACTTCTTGTATTCGTCGGCAAGATGCGGATGCAGCGGCCCGTTGCGCTGCGGACCGATCGCGGTCGCCAGCGGATGATCGTTGGCTTGCGTGTCGTGGCCGATGACCTTCACCTTTTTTTCGACGAACCATTCGCCCGCCGAAGGCACGAAACCCGGGGCGCGGCAGAAATAGTCCTCGCTGTCCTCATAGAGCTTGTGCCAGCCGGTATTGACGATCACCACGTCGCGCGGCCGCACGATCTTGCCGGCGGCCTTTTCCAGATCGTCGTAGGTGATCTGCTCCCATTTCTTTTTGGGTATTGAAACCACAATGCCCGAGCCGAAGAAATGCGGCAGCGGCACCTCGTCGATGAAGGGTGTGCCTTGCACCACGTGGGCAGGCGCATCGATATGCGTGGTGTTGTGCATCGAGGTCGTGATGCGCTGCGACAGCACACCCGATTTCGCCATGTAATGAATGCGTTCGATCTTGACGTCTTCGAAATACGGCCAGTTCGGCGACTGGTAGCCGAAGCGATGGGACAGGTTATAGAACTCGAGCCCCATCGTATTATTGAGGTTTTCCTCAAGCGCTACGCCGCGTATCTTCTTGACCACTCAGACCCTCCCCTCGCACGCCCACGCGTTGCCAAGCTTATAGCATTGGGCGGTATACCATTGCACCGCATATCGGCTATAGAGCCGTCGCCGCCGAGCCCTTTCACGGCCGTCGCACAGACGGCCGGCATTCTGAGACGCCTCAAAAATGCTCAGGTCAAGTTCTCAGCCCTGAAATCAGACCAGCAGAAACGACCGAGGAACACATGGTCCATAAGATCGCGCTTGAAGAGCATTTCTTGTCTCCCGGCTTCGAGGACTACTGGCGAACGACCGTCGGGAATGTCGACCCCAAAGTCGCGACCAATCTCCTGGCGCGCCTGACCGACTTTGGCGGGATGCGCCTTGAATCCATGGACCACTCCGGGATCGCGCGATCCGTCCTGGCTATCGCCGGTCCCGGCGTGCAGAGCGAGACGCGACGTTTCGATGGCACGCCGCCGCGCCGCGCGAGTCGAACGACTTTCTCGCCCGCGAAATCCAGAAGCGTCCCGACCGCTATTCCGGCTTTGCCCACCTGCCGATGCAGGACCCCCTGGCCGCCGCCAACGAACTCGAACGCTGCGTGCGAGAACTCAAGTTTTGTGGCGCCATGATCAACGGCCATACCAACGGCCAATACCTCGATCATCCGTCCCTCCACCCGTTCTGGGAACGGGCCGAAGCCCTCTCGGCGCCGATCTATATTCATCCCACCGATCCGGTCGCCCCCTCTCCGGCGCTCGAAGGCCACAACGGCTTGCGCCGCGCCACATGGGAATGGGGCTTCGAGACCGGCTCGCACGCCTTGCGGCTGGTCGTTCGGCGGGCTGTTCGACCGCTTCCCCGCAGCCAAGGTGATGCTCGGCCATCTCGGCGAGACGCTGCCGTTCCTGTTGTGGCGTTTCGACAGCCGCGCCAAGCTTTACGGCGTGAAGCTTGCCAAGGAAGCGCCCTCCGAATATATCAAGCACAACTATCATGGTTACGACGTCCGGCATGTGCTCGACCGAGCCGCTGAATTGCACGCTCGCGGCGCTCGGAGCCGACCACGTCATGTTCGCCGCAGATCTATCCGTTCGAGTCCGCGCAGGAGGCAGGCGAATTCATGGACCATACGCCGCTGGTTGATTCGGTGCGCGAGGATATTGCATTCAATAATGCGGCGCGGCACCTGGGTTTGACGAACACCAAATAAGCTGTTTCCAGCATTCCCCGTCGATGACCCGTAAAGTGTCCTGCAAAGTTCTCATTCTCGACATTCACGCCGAGATCTATCGCGATAGATTGGAGGCGGAGTTTCCCGCCCTGCAATGCGTGCTGGCCCATAAATTGTCCGGCGTCCCGGAGGACCTTTCCGACGTCGACGTGCTGCTTTCGTTCGGCATCGAGGTGCAGGATTATCTGTTCGCCCGTATGCCGCGGCTGAAATGGATTCAGTCGCTGGCGACGGGTGTCGATCACTTTCTGCGCTGTCCGTCGCTGAAGCCCGATGTTCTGATCACTAGCGGTCGCGGCATTCACGGGCCGGCGATGCGCGAGACCGTGCTCTATATGATGATGGCGATCAGCCGCGACGTGACCCGTCGGGTCGAGGACAACAAGGCTCACGTCTGGGGACGGCAGTTCTGGAGCATTCTTTGCGGCAAGACGGCGATGATCGCCGGCGTCGGCATTGTCGGCATCGCCATCGCTCAGCTTCTCAAGGCCCTGGGCATGCGCGTCGTCGGGGTCACGCGAACGCCCCGTAACGTCGAGTGCTTCGACGCCATGGTACCCGCCGATCGTTTGCGCGAGGCGGTGGGCAGCGCCGACTATGTCATCAACGTGCTGCCGGCGAGTGCCGACAATATCGGGCTATTCGACGGCGCGATCTTTGCCGCCATGAAGCCTTCGGCCTACTACATCAGCGCCGGCCGCGGCCAGACCGTCGACGAGCCGGCGCTGATCGCGGCGTTGCGGGACAAGCGCATCGCCGGTGCGGCGCTCGACGTGTTCCAAACCGAGCCGCTTCCGCCCGACAGCCCATTCTGGGGCCTGCCGAACGTCTTCATCACTCCGCATCTCGGCGGCTATTTCATCGAGTACGAGGAGTTCGTTCTGCCGATCGTCATCGAGAACATGCGGCTGTTCCTGGCCGGCCGGCCGAAAGACATGCAGAATATCGTTCCGCGCTAAGCCTCATCGGCGGCCAGGCCACGACCGACCCCGGAGGTCCCCCTGGGGCTGAATGACCGGCCCGGAGAGTTTTCAAATTCAGGAAATTGTTGCAAAATCGACCATTCCGGGCTGGCCCGCGTCGATAATCGGGGATATGCCCCGCGCAACGTCGGCCCGCGCGCTTGCGCGCGGAAGAGGAGGACGCCATGCCGCTCGCCCAAGTCAAACTTCCAGTCATCCTGTTCGGTGCGGCGCAACTCCTCAAGATGGCCGCGCGGCGTCATCCCGCATTCAAGGCCCGCGTGAAGGAGCGCAGCTTCATCGCCCAGATCATGACGCGGGACGAGGAAATCGGACGCTGGTACGCGTTCGACAACGGCAAGATCACGTCGCGCGCCGGACTGCATGCCAAGGCCGACATCAAGCTGATGTTCAAGAACGCCGAGATCGCCGTGTCGCTGCTGATGCCGCCGATCAACTGGCTCGATCAAATCAACGCGCAAAAGGACTTCGTGTTGACCGTCGAGGGTCCCGAGGACCTGACAAACTGGTTCGCGCAGACGCTGATGATGAGCCAGTCGGCCGGGCTGAAATACGGCACGAAGCTTCCCGACGGCACGATGCGCTACTGCAACATGACCAACGGCGGGCCGGTTTTCGTCCATGTCAAAGGCGGCAAGATCGTGCGGATGACGCCGATCGACCTTACCGAAGAGGACGGCGCGTCGTGGACCATCGAAGCGAAGGGCGTCAAGCTCACGCCGCCGCGCAAGACGACGCTGGCGCCGCACGGACAGAACGCCAAGTCGATCGTCTATTCGCCCGATCGCCTGCTCTATCCGATGAAGCGCGTCGATTTCGACCCGAACGGGGAGCGCAATCCGGGCAACCGCGGCAAGTCGGGCTACGTGCGCATCTCATGGGACGAGGCGATCAAGATCGTCACTGATGAGATCAAGCGTCAGAAGCGCGAGCACGGTCCCGGCGCGATCACGTTTTCGCACGGCTCGCATCACACCTGGGGCAATATCGGCTACTACCTCTCGGCGCTGTTCCGTTTCGCCAACGCGGTCGGCATGACGCGCATCCACCACAATCCGGACTCGTGGGAGGGCTGGTACTGGGGCGCGGTGCATCACTGGGGTTACACGCTGCGCGTCGGCCAGTCGGAAACCTACGGCACCGTCGAGGACTGCTTGCAGAACTGCGACATGATCGTGTCGTGGGCCGCCGACCCGGAGTCCACGTCAGGCTCCTATGGCGCGCAGGAAGGCACCACGCGGCGGCAGTGGCTGAAGAATCAAAAGCTCGGCATCAAGGTCGTCCACGTCGATCCCTATTACAACGCGTCCGCGCAATTCCTGCCCGGCAAGTGGTTTGCGCCGAAACCGACCACCTCGGTCGCGATGGCGATGGCGATCGCCTACGTGTGGATCAAGGAAGACCTGTACGACAAGGACTACGTCAAGACGCACACCGTCGGCTTCGACAAGTGGAAGGCTTATCTTCTCGGCGAGGAGGACGGCGTCGCCAAAACTCCCGAATGGCAGGAGAAGGAAACCGGCGTTCCGGCGAAAGATGTTCGCGCACTGGCGCGCGAATGGGGCAAGAAGCGCGTCTATCTGGCGCCCGGCGGCTGGGGCAACGGCCACGGTGGCGCCTGCCGCAACCAGACCGGAATTCCCTGGGCGCGTGTGATGGTGTGCCTCGTCGCCATGCAGGGTCTGGGCAAGCCCGGCATCAACATGGGCAACCTGCAATGGGGCACTCCGATCGACTTTAACTTCTATTTCCCCGGCTACGCCGACGGCGGCATGTCGGGCGATCTGGAAAATACGGCGATGCCGGTCGAGCTCTACCAGCGCATGCCGCAATTGCCGAGCATGAACTCGAACGGCCAGCGCATTCCGCGCATCTTCGTGCCGGAGGCGATCGTCGACGGCAAAGCCGAAGGTTATCCGTGGGTCGGCAAGTCGATCGAGCACCAATTCGCCAAATTCGGCTACCCGGCGCCCGGCCATTCGCCGGTGCACATGCTCTATAAGTACGGCGGCTCGATCCTGTCGACGATGAACAACACCAATCGCTGGGTCCGGATGTATCAGTCGCCGAACCTCGAATTCGTCGTCAATCAGTCGATCTGGTTCGAAGGCGAGGCGAAGTTCGCCGACGTTATCCTGCCCGCCTGCACCAATTTCGAACGCACCGACATCAGCGAATGGGCCGGGCTCGGCGGCTACGGCCATCACGGTCAGCAGCAGCTCAATCATCGCGTCATCCTGTTCCAGGCGCCGGCGATCGAGCCGCTGGGTGAATCGAAATCCGACTTTTGGATTTTCAACGAGCTGTGCAAGCCGCTCGGTCTCGCCAACTACTTCTCGGAGGGCGTCAACGAGATCGATTGGGTGAAGCGCGTCTTCCTCGCGTCCGATCTGCCGAAACGAATCTCGTGGAAGAAATTCCTGCGGCGCGGTTATTTCGTGATCCCCGCCGAAAAGGAGAAATTGCGCGCACCGGTATCGTTCCGCTGGTTCTGGGAAAACCGCAAGAAGGACGTTCCCGAAGCACAGCCGCTGATGTCCGATTACACCGAGGAATATCTGCGCGGCTTGCAGACGCAGTCCGGCAAGCTCGAATTTGAGTGCAATTCGCTCAAGCGTTTCAACGATCCGGAGCGGCCGCCAATCGTGAAATACGAACCGTCATGGGAAGGCCCGCACTCCGGCGAGATGTTCGAGCGCTATCCGCTGCAGCTTCTCACGCCGCATTCGAGATATTCGTTCCATACCCAGGGCGACGGCAAGGACTCCTTCCTGCTCAATATCGAAGACCACCGCGTCAAGGTCGACGGCTATTACTACTGGGTCATGCGCATGAACGCGGAGGATGCCAAGCAGCGCGGCATCAAGAAGCACGACCTCGTCAAGGTGTTCAACGATCGCGGCGCGGTGATCTGCGCAGCGCTGCCGACACAGCGGCTGCCGCGCGGCGTCGCCCACGGCTATGAATCGTCGGCGGTTTACGATCCCATGGGTGAACCGGGCAAATCAGTCGACCGCGGCGGCTGCCTCAATTTGCTCACACCCGAGCGCACGCAGACCAAGACCACGCATTCGCTCGCCGGTTCTAATTCGCTGGTGCAGATCGAGCTGTGGGACCGCCGTATCGAGCACATGTCCGCCGTGTTCGCCGCGATGGAAAAGGACAAGGACATCAAACGCGCGCTCAAGGAAGCGCAGCTCGTGCCGGCGAAGTGACTTTTTGATCCTGCCCCGCGAAGCGGGGAAGGGGGACCGCGCGTAGCGCGGTGGAAGGGGCGTCGGCCGCGACGCTAGCTTTATCGCCGAAAGCCCCCTCCACCATGCTTCGCATGGTCCCGCTCCCCGCTTCGCGGGTGCGGAAAACGTTTGGAGTAACTCAATGCAAAAATGGAACATGATCATCGACGTGGCAGAGTGCACCAATTGCAATTTGTGCACGCTCGCCGCCATGGACGAATATGTCGACAACGATTGGCCGGGCTACTCGGCGCCGATGCCGAAACACGGCCACAAGTGGATCAACATCCTGCAGAAGGAGCGCGGGCAGATACCGATGATCGACATCGCCTACGTTCCCACCATGTGCAACCACTGCGACGACGCGCCCTGCATGAAGGCCGATACGACGGGCGCCATTAAGAAACGCGCCGACGGCATCGTCATCATCGATCCCGTGAAGGCCAAAGGTCAGAAGCGTCTCGTCGATGCCTGTCCGTACGGCCATATCTGGTGGAACGAGGAATTGGTGCTGCCGCAGCACTGGACATTCGATGCCCACCTCATCGACCAGGGTTGGACGAAAACGCGCGGCGATCAGTCCTGCCCAACCGGCGCCATGCGCGCCATCAAGGTCGAGGACGAGGACATGGCGCGGATGGCGCGCGAAGAAAACCTTGAAGTGATGAAGCCCGAACTCGGCACAAAACCGCGCGTCTATTATCGGAATCTCTGGCGCTACACCAAATGCTTCATCGGCGGTTCCGTCTCCGGGGAAAAGAACGGCATGGTCGATTGTATCGAGGGCGCCAGCGTGCAGCTCGTCAAGGATGGCGTTTCCGTCGCGGTGACGACGACCGACAATTATGGCGACTTCAAATTCGACAAGCTGGAAGAAAATTCCGGCCGCTACGCCGTACAGGTTTTCGCCAACGGCCGATCGAAAACCGTCGAGACGAGCCTCGGCGCGAGCGTCAACCTCGGCGAGATCAGGTTATGATCTGTCATCATCCGCGAAGGCGGATGATCGAGCATCGCGATTACTGGATTCCCCGCTTTCGCGGGGACTGACAAATAGCGCTCAAAACCCTCTCGGCCCGAAAACCTTGATGCCGAGCTTTTTTTCCATGGCGCGGCCGAAGCGGTATTTCATCTCCGGCCCTTCGTAATTCGCCGGCGGCGCGCGCTGATAATCGGGCTCCGCCTCGATGCGCAGGCGGACAAAATACGGCCCGGGTGCGGCGACGATCTCCGGCATCTTCTTGTCGAGATCGGCGAGATTGTCGATGGTGATGGCACGCTGAAAGCCGGCGCCACGGGCCATCATGGTGTAGTCGGCGCCGTCCTGGTTGACCATCGGCATGGTCTCGACGGTCTGGTAGCACTGATTGTCGACCACGAAATGCTTCATGTTTTGCGGCTGCTGTCCGGCCTCCGTCAGCAAGGTGCCGGTATTCATGCAGAGCCCGCCGTCCGAGTTGATCACCCACACGGGTGTCTCGGGAATTGACAGTGCCAGCCCGAGAGCAAAGGTCGACGCCAGCCCCATGCCGCCATGCATGTAGAACGAATCTTCGCTGCGGGTGACCGCCCACCATTCGTTGGCCGCCATCCCGAGCGCGCACACCACCACCGCATCACCGCGGTACTTGGCAAGCACTTGCATGCATTCGTTGGCTTTCATGCGCTGGTCCCCAGCAGCTTTTTGGTCAGGAACAAGATGAAAGGACGCTTTTGCAACCGATGCCATTCATAGGCATTCGGGATGTCTTCGATCTCTTCTTCCTTGTCGATGATCTTGTACGGGTAGTCGTAGGCCTGGAGGAGCGGAATGGTGCGTCGGCCTTGCACCTCCTGATAAACCTTGTGATCGTCGATCGAGCCGCGGCCGCTGACGATGCAGAACACCGGGATCATGTGGCGCAGGCACAGCGTCGCCATTTCGCCGGTGCAGGTCAGAAGCCCTGTGTTGCCGAAGATCGCGACCGAGCGGACGCCGCCGAAGAACGCGCCGGCGCAGATTGCGATGGTTTCTGCTTCGCGGCCCACCGGCACGTGGCGGATCTGATTGCCGGCCGAGATGCGGCGAATGAGCGTGTTCACCCAGTCGTCGGGCAGGCTCGCCGCAAGCGAGACACCCGCTTTGACCAGTTGCGCGTGAATCTTGTCGTTGACGTCCATGATGCGCCGTTCTCTCGGATGCGTCCGCGTTAGGAACCGAAGGCGTGGAAAGTAAAACTTTAGGAGCCCGTACTTAGGAGGAATGTGTTTGTGCCGTCAAGCTGTGATCACAGTGCTACGAACCCGCGTTGGGCGTTCAGTTCATGGTCAGCCCGGCGGCCTTCACAATCGGCGCCCATCGCGCGAGGTCCGCTTTGACGTATTGCGCCGAACGTTCGGGCCCGGAATCGAGCACCGGCTCGAAACCACTTGCGATCAGCTTGCTCTGAAAATCCTTGTCGGCCATCACCACCTGCGACGCCTGCGCGATCTGGGCGACGATGGGTTGCGGCGTTCCGGCCGGCGCGAACACGCCCATGAACATTTGCGCGATGAGATCGGGATATCCGACATCCGTGCCGATCGGAATCTCCGGTGCGCCCGTCAGATGCCGCTCGGCAGCGGCGACGAGAATGCGGATTTTTCCGTCGCGCTGCATTGCCAGTGTCTGCGTCGACACGCTCGCAACCATGATCGGGATTTGCCCGGCGTAGAGATCCATCAGGCCCGGCGCGGCGCCGCGGTAAGGGACGTGGACGAGATCGGGCAGTCCCGCCAAAGACTTGAATAGCTCGCCGCAAAGATGCCCGACCGTGCCAACGCCTGCGGAGCCGTACACCAGCCTGCCTGAATTTGCTTTGGCATAGGCGACGAGCTCTTGCACGTTGTGAACCGGCAGCGACGCGTTGACCATGATCGCAGGCACCGCAACAGCGTTGATGGTGATCGGCGCGAAATCCTTGACCGGATCGTATGTCGGATGGCTCGCGGTCAAGTAGCTGATAACGAGTTCGCTGCCGGTGCCGGCAAGAAGCGTATAGCCGTCGGGCCTGGCGTGGGCGACCATCGCGGCGCCGAGGGTTCCACCGCCACCGGTCTGGTTCTCGATGATGATGGAGCCGAGATGATCCTTCATCCGGTCCGCCCACATCCGGCCGGCAACATCGACAACACCACCGGCCGAACGCGGCGCGATCATGCGGATGGGATATTCGGGAAAGTGCTCGTCCGCGACTGCCGGCAGCACGCGAAATGCGGCACCAGCCACCGATCCAAACCCCAATGCCAATACGCTGCGCCGCCGCATGCCCGGTATCCTGTGCTTTTGTTTATCTCGACCGCGTCCTGGTACGCGATTCACTTCACCTTAATGCCCGCTTCTTTCAAGACCGGAGGCCAGCGCACGAGTTCCTCCTGGATGAATCTCGCGGTCTGGTCGGGGCCTGAATCCGTCACCGGCTCGAAACCGTCACTGATCAGTTTTTCCTGAAATGCCTTGTCGGCCATGATGCCGTGGCTGACGGCCGCGATTTTTTCGATGACCGGCTTCGGCGTCCCGGTGGGCGCGAACAGACCCATGAACAAAACCGCGATCAAATCCGGAAAACCCGCTTCGGCGCTGATCGGAATTTCGGGCGCCGCTTGCAGACGCCGGTCGGTGGCGGCGACAAGAATACGGATCGTTCCATTGCGATGCATCGCCAGCACCTGCGGCGAGATGCTGGCAGCAAACATCGGCAACCGGCCGGCGTAGAAGTCGACGAGGCCCGGATTGGCGCCTCGATAAGGTACGTGCACGATATCCGGAACGCTGGCCATTTTCTTGAACAGCTCGGCGCACAACTGCGCCGATGTCCCGGTGCCGGCCGACCCGTACGACAGCGTACCCGGATGGGCTTTGTCGTAGGCAACGAGTTCCTGAAGCGAATGCACCGGCAACGATGCATGGACCATGAGCGCCGACACCGAAACCGCGGTCAACGTAATCGGCGCCAAATCCTTCACCGGATCGTAGGGCGGGTGATCGACGATCACCGGACTGATGATGAGTTCGCTGGTGGTGCCGGCGAGAAGCGTATAGCCGTCGGGACGAGTATGCGCGACATTCGATCCAGCGATCAATCCGCCACCGCCGCCCTGATCCTCGATGACGAAAGTGCCGAGCCGCGGCTGCATCTGTTCGGCCCACAGCCGCGCGACCACGTCGACAACGCCGCCGGCCGACCGCGGCACGATCAGCCGGATCGGCTGTTGCGGATATTCACCTTCGGAGAATGCCGATATCGAGCTAAAAGGAAGCGCCGCAAAGGTAGCAGCGCCGCTCGCCAGGAAGTCGCGTCTGCGCATGATGCACTCGTGTTTGTTATTTCCCGGCGGAGCGGACCTTACGGACTGCCCGCATCGGCGTCCACACGCGATTTTGGATTGCCTTCATGCCGTCTGCTCATGGACGCGGAACCGCATCGCTACGAAACGATGAAGAGTGCGTCGGTATCGAGATGATCGGACAGCAGCTCACAACCACGCTCCGTGACCAAAATCATATCCTTGTTCTGCATGCCGAAGCCGAAGCCAGTTTCGTAAATGAGCGGCTCGACGCCGAGCACCATGCCGGCTTCGAGCGGCTGATCGTCCGTGGAGCCGAGATAGGGATCCTCGTGCAGATGCAGGCCGATGCCGTGACCGACAAAGGAGATCGGCGGCAGTTGGAGTTCGGCGAGCTTCTTCAGATAGAGATCGTAAATCCTCCGGGTCGAGGCGCCGGGCTTGATCACGTCGAGGAGAAGGTGCTTGCACGAAGTCAGGTTCGCCCAGATGCGCTCGGCCTGCGGCGGCGCCGCGCCGATCGCGGCGGTGCGGCAGACACCGGCGTGATAGCCGGCAATCATCGGGAAAATCTCGACCCGGCAGACGTCACCGTTTTTGAGCACGCGGGCGGTCGGACCGACGTTGGGAAACACGCTGCGTTCGCCGGTCGCTACGATCATGAGCTTGAAATACTCCGCGCCCTGCTCGTAAACGCCGCGCGTCAGCGCAGCGGCGATGTCCATCTCGGTCGATCCGGCGCGCACAGAACGGTAGGCGTCGGTGATCGACTTGTCGGCGATGCGCGACAGCCGACGCAGTATCTCGATCTCCGTCGGCGTCTTGATCTCGCGAAGCCGCGCCAAGAGACGCTGCGCCGCCACGAAGCTCGCCTGCGGCAGCAAATCGCGCAAGGCCGCGAAATCCCCGGCTGGAATATAGTCGGTCTCGATACCGACGCGTGCTCCGGCAAGGCCGTGCTTGCGCAACAAATCGGCGAGCACCTTCATCGCGTCGAACTTGAATTCGTGCCACACCGCGATCTCGGTTCCGGGAGGCGACTTGGCCCGAATGGTGCTCGCCTCCATGTCGACGCTGACCAGGGCGGATCGGCCGCCCGCATTGACAAGCGCCATGGCGTGGCGCCAGCGCATCAACGGCTGCGTCGGCGACAGAAAGCCGGTCACGTAGGCGAAGTTTTCCGGCGAGATCGACACGACTGCGTCGAGCCCCGCCTCTGCCATGGCGCGGACTTGCCGCGCGATCACGTCTTGACGCATGCGGCCTATCCTGTGCTCGCCGTTGCCGCGGAATAACGGCGCACCTTCGCTTCATCGACCGCAATGCCCATGCCGGAGCCGCGTGGCAGTTCGATCGCGCCATCGACGAAGCGCATCGGCTCCGCAATCAGATCATCCTTGTAATAGATGCCGGCGACGTTCCCCGACTGCGATTCGGCCGGCGTCGAGACCGGCACGACACAGGACAACACGACGGGCGTTGCCGCCGCCGCGAGTTGCAGATTGGCGAGGTTGCCGACACCGGTCTCAACCGAACCGTTGACGTTGCAAATAAGACCGGCCGCATGCGCGACGGCCGCCACCTCCATGGCGCGATAAAGTCCGCCCGGCTTGGTGGTATAGATGGACACGATCTGAGCCGCGCGTTTTTCCACGATCTGAACCACATCGTGGGCATTCCAGGCGCTCTCGTCCGCCATCACCGGCGTATCGATGGCGCGCGCGACTTCAGCCAGACGCTCGATGCCCTCGACCGGCTGCTCAAAATAAATCAGGTCGTATCGCTCCATGCGGCGGAAGGTGCGGATCGCCTCGCCGGGCGTGCGATAGCCCTGATTGGCATCGACGCACAGCGCGACGCCTGATCCGACTGTCTCGCGCACGCGGCGGACCATGTCGACGTCGCGATCGGGATCGACGCCGACTTTGATCTTGATGGTGCGAATGCCTTCGCGGGCAGCTTGCGCCACTTCGCGCTCAGCTTCCTCGAAGCCGATAAGGCCGATCGAATGCGTCACCGGAATCTTGCGGCGGATCGCACCGCCGAGAAGACGGTGGACCGGCAGGTCGCACTGCTTGCCGGCGAGATCATAGGCGGCGAACTCGACTGCCGCTTTCGCGTAGGGGAAACCCTTGATGGCGCGATCCATCCGCGCGTGCAGTTCGACGATCTCGCCCGGCACGCAGCCATGGACCGCCGGCGCAAGATATTGCGAAATCACGTGGATGGTGGTGCCGGGGCTTTCGCCGAAATAACGTCCGAACTCACCGCCCCAATCTTTGAGCGCCGGGGCCTCGCCCCAGCCGACAAGGCCCGCCTCGTCAGTCATTTTCACCAGGACGTAGCCGCCGATGGGCTCGGTGAGGCCGGTCCACTTGTGCTCCCGCCGGGTCGGCAGGGCGACGCGATGCAAATCGATTTGCGCAATAGGTGAATCGGCCATGAGGGAGAGGCTGCACTGATCAAGCAAGGAACTGTGATCACAGACGCGCGGACAGTACCGGCCTCATCGGGCGAATGCAAATCGACGTGCAGCTAGTGTCCCGATTCCAAAGTTCGCATCATTGTGCGGCAGCCCCGTTTGCGAACTTTGGAATCGAAGGACACTAGCAACTTATTGATCTAGTGTGGCTTTGGTTCAGAAGTCCGCATGATGAGTTGGCGGCAGTAATGATGCGGACTTCTGAACCGCCACACTAGTCGCAGCCGGTCTCCGACATGATGGATTGCCGCGGAGCAACGGCAACGGCCCCATCAGCGAACACGGCCTTTGCAAACAGTTGCTCGCTCGTCTCGGCAATATCCGCAGCGATCGCCCGCCTTGCCGCCTCGCCGTCACCACGGCGCAGCGCCGCCATCGCCGCCTGATGATGGCGCGCGGTCCAGTACACCCCCGGCATGGTGAGGGACAGCGCGAGAAATGGTCCAGCTTGCAGCCATAGCATCTCGATCAATGGCAGCACGACTTCCTCGCCGGCCGCTTCGTACAGCGCGAAATGGAAGGCCATGTTGCGCGATAGCGCGCCGTGGAAGTCATCTTGAGCCACGCATCGCTTCATCGCTTCGTCGTGCTCGGCAAGCCGGTGCAGCAGCTCAGGGGTCGCGCGCGCCGCCACTGTCTCGGCGAGCGTGCCTTCCAGCATTTGCCGCGTGCGCGACAACTGCGCAAACCGCTCGCGCGACATGCGCGGCACGATCACGGAACGGTTCGGCAGCAACACGAGCGCCCGCTCGGCGATCAATCGGCTCACGGCTTCCCGCACCGGCATGGCGCTGGTGCCGAGACGCTTGGCGAGCGTGCGCAGCGTCACGGCCTCGCCAGGTTTGAACATGCCGGCCATCAACCCGCGGGCAAGCGACCGATAGACGCGCAGCCGTAGTGTATCGCGCTCAGCGCCAGCCCGCGCTGAACGCGGCTGCGCCTCCTGCTCACTGCGATCGAAATGCTCTCCGCTCATGCGCCCCATACTGGCCCGCCCCCGAATTTCGCCGCACGACGGCAACCGTCAATTGGTGACGAATTGGGCTGCCATTTGCAAGCCGATGAATGGGCTTGCAAACCGAGGCCGGAGTGGGACACTTAAGGCCAACCAAGAGCACAATCGGGAGGAAATCGGCGATGAAGAGATGGCTGGGCGCGCTCATCCTGCTGCCGCTTTTGACCGGCGCAAGCCTGGCGCAGACCTATCCGGACCGGCCGATTACCATCATCGTGACTGCCGCTTCGGGCGGCGTGACGGATGTCGTCGCGCGGGCGTTCGGCCAGGAACTGTCCAAAGCCTGGGGCCAGCCGGTGGTCATCGAGAACCGCGGCGGCGCGGCGCATATCCTCGGCGCGCAAGCCGTCGCGAAGGCGACGCCGGACGGCTACACGCTGATGGTCGCCGAGGCCGGCACCTTCACGATCAATCCCACGATCTATCCCCCCGGCAAGCTGCCCTACGACACGAACAAGGATTTCATCCCGATCAGCGGACTGGTGCGCATCAATCAGGCGCTATTGGCCGACCGTTCGCTGCCGGCTGCGAATGCTGCTGAACTGATCGCGCTGGCCAAACAAAAGCCCGGTCAATTCACCTACGGCACGGCGGGCATCGGCTCGGCGCCGCACATGAATATCGAGCTTTTCGAGAGCATGGCCGGCGTCAAATTCGTTCCCGTGCATTATCGGGGTGCGGCTCCCGCGATGAACGATCTCAGATCCGGCAGTATCAATCTGATGTCGGTGAGCGTCAGCCTTGCGCTCCCGGCATTTCGAGCCGGCGAAGTGAAAATTTTGGGCATCGGCAGCGAAAAGCGGCTGCCGCAAGCTCCCGATATTCCGACCGTCTCCGAGAGCGGGCTACCCGGCTATCAGGCCGTGACATGGTTCGGCCTGTTCGGTACCGCCGGAACGCCGCCCGATATCATCGCCAAGCTGAATGCCGAAGTGCAAAAAATCTTTGGCGATCCCGAGTTCCACAAACGCTTCCTCGATTCGCAGATGTTTGAGTTGATGGCTGGACCATCCGACGCATTTGCCGCCTACATCAAAACCGAACAGGCGAAGTGGTCGAAGGTCATCCACGACGGCAATATCAAACTGGAATGACCGGCGGAGAGCGCCGGACTTCAGAAGGTTCACAAAAATCAAAAGGGGGGATTCATGCGCAGATCGGTTTCGCTGTTGCTCACCGGCCTGTTTGCCGTCGTGCTTCCGATCATAGTGTATGCCGCCGCGGGCCCTGATTGGGCGTTCCCGGTGACCGACAAAGTTCAGCCGCCATCAAAGGACGACGGCCAGCCGCACACCGCGCCGGGTAGCGGTAAGACGTACACGCTCAAACAGATCAACGATCTGTTCAACCCCCCGGATTGGTACCCCGACATGCATCCGCCGATGCCTCAGGTCGTCGCCCACGGCAATGCGCCGTCGGTTCGTGCTTGCGGCGCCTGTCATTTGACGACCGGCACCGGTCACGACGAATCGGCTTATGTGGCCGCGCTCCCTGCGGGCTACTTCATTCGTCAGATGGCGGACTACAAGAGCGGCGCTCGCAAAGGCTCAGGCTCAATGACCACCATCGCCAAGGCGATCACCGACGAGGAAACCCGCTCCGCCGCCGATTACTTTGCCTCGCTGAAGCCGCGGCCCTGGATCAGGGTGGTGGAAACCGACACCGTGCCGAAGACCTACGTGGGCCCAGGCAACAAGCGGCTTCGGCTGCCGGACGGCGGCACCGAGCCGATCGGTAATCGCATCATCGAAATTCCCGAAGACGAAGAAGTCGTGCTCAATCGCGATCCGCGACTGGGATTTATCGCCTTCGTGCCGAAGGGCAGTGTCGCCAAGGGCGAGGAACTGGTGAAGACAGGCGGCAACGGCAAGACGGTGCCATGCGCGATCTGCCATGGCCGAACCCTGACCGGTCTCGGCGAGGTGCCACCGATTGCCGGCCGGCAGGCCAACTACGTCGTCCGTCAGCTCTTCAGCATGCAGGATGGTTCGCGCACCGGCTCTTGGGCCGTCCTCATGCAGCAGGTCGTGGAAAAACTCACCGTCGACGACATGCTGAACATCGCCGCCTACACGGCGTCGCTCCAGCCGTAACGCGCCCGTCACTCCGGCGGGGTGCCGTTGGCTTCCAGCACTTCGCCGGCGAGATACAGCGAGCCGGTAATAAGGACGCGTGGCGCCGGATCGAGATCGAGTTTGCCGACGACCGAAAGCGCCTGCACGATCGTGTCGCGCGAGATCGCCGGAATGGCGACACTGCGGGCCACGTCCGCCAGTGCCTCCGCGGGCACGGCTTTGTCCTGATGAATTGGCACCGTGATGACGCGGCGCGCCAGACCCGCGAAATTGCGCAGAAATCCTTCGCTGTCCTTGGTCGACAGCATGCCGACGATGAGCACAAGCGGCCGCGACACGCGCTCTTCGAGGTCGGCGAGCGCATCCGCGATGGCGCGGCCGCCATCGGCATTGTGCCCGCCGTCGAGCCAAAGTTCGCTTTCCGGCGGCAGCAAGGAAATGAGCCGCCCGTGCGACAGCCGCTGCATGCGCGCCGGCCACTCGACGCGGATCATGCCGGCTTCGAACGCCGCAGACGGCAGCTTCAAGCCGCTCGCACGCAATGCGGAAATCGCCGCGCCGGCATTCTCGAATCGATGCCGCCCATAAAGCTTCGGCGCCGGCAGATCGAGCAGTCCGTCGTCGTCCTGATAAACCAGGCGGCCGCGCTCCTCGGTCGCGGTCCAATGTTCGCCGGCGATGCGCAGCGGCGCCCGAACCCGCCCAGCCTGACGCTCGATGATCGCGAGCGCCTCGCGCAATTGGCTCGACACGACGGCCGGGACGTCGCGCTTGAGAATTCCGGCCTTCTCGGCGGCGATTTCGCCGATCGTTTCGCCGAGAAACTCCCGGTGGTCGATCGATACGCGGGTGATGACGCTCGCCAGCGGCC
>CAVXAK010000010.1:0-131064 GCA_963759705.1 uncultured Alphaproteobacteria bacterium | reverse complement strand
CTCTGACTTTTGGCGGTCTTTCAACATGTAGTTGATCCAACCCGCGTTCGCACCGTCGCGGACAGGAATTCGGCCATAACCCCACTCGACCTTCGCCCAACAGTCGCGGATTAGGTTTTCAAGGGCAATAGCGTCGAAGTGCGAGGGCAATTCAATTGCGGAATGAATATGCCATCGACCTGACCTGCCGCGGTCCCATGAAGGTAAGACGCGGCCACGGACCTCGCCTTTTTCAAGTACCGGTAATACACGAAGGCTTTTACCGTATCGACGAAATGCCGCTCCATAGACTGCTCTATTGAGCAGGTTCATGAAGTGCCGAAAAGCTCGTCTGCACCGATAGTCGTCGATCTTTACCCAACCGCCACTGTCGGGCTGACGAGCTTGCTTCAATGTTAGAGTGACGTCGCAAAATTCACCCCAGCTGCTCGTATCGAAGAAATGTGATTTGGCGGATTCAAAGGATCAGACCTGACTTCCATCGATAGTTATTGCGCGCACTGCAGAGTGACTTCAGCAAGCTCTGAAACGCCCGACCTGGGCCTTAACTATCGAGGAAGCTTCTGAGCATCTTTGATCGGCTCGGGTGCTTGAGCTTTCGCAGTGCTTTGGCCTCGATTTGCCGAATTCGCTCGCGCGTCACTGAGAACTGTTGGCCGACTTCCTCCAGCGTGTGGTCGCTGTTCATGCCGAGGCCAAAACGCATGCGTACGACGCGTTCCTCGCGCGGCGTCAGTGAAGCCAGCACGCGCGTCGTGGTCTCGCGCAGGTTCGACTGGATCGCGGCGTCGATCGGCAAGATAGCGCTCTTGTCCTCGATCAAGTCGCCGAGGTGGGGAGTCCCCCTCGTCGCCGATCGGTGTTTCAAGCGAGAGCGGCTCCTTGGCGATCTTTAAAGTCTTGCGTACCTTTTCGAGCGGCATGTGGAGCTTCGCCGCGAGTTCCTCAGGCGTCGGCTCGCGACCGATCTCGCCGAGCATCTGCCGGCTCGTGCGCACGATCTTGTTGATGGTCTCGATCATATGTACGGGCACACGGATGGTGCGCGACTGATCGGCGAGCGAGCGGCTGACTGCTTGCCGGATCCACCAGGTGGCATATGTGGCAAACTTGAAGCCGCGCCGATACTCGAACTTTTCGACCGCCTTCATCAGGCCGATGTTGCCTTCCTGGATGAGGTCGAGGAACTGCAGGCCTCGGTTTGTATATTTTTTTGCGATCGAGATGACGAGGCGCAGGTTCGCCTCCACCATTTCTTTTTTCGCCTGGTGCTCCTCGCGTTCGCCCTTTTGCACCATGTGCAGTATCTTGCGGAACTCGCCGATCTCGAGGCCGGTCTCGGACGCAAGCGTGTGGATGTTCGCTCGTAGCTCCTTGATGCGGTCCTTGTCCTCGGCGACGAAGTTCTTCCAGCCCTTGGCTGAGAGCCTGGAGACGCGGTTGAGCCACAGCGGGTCGAGCTCGGAGCCCACATAGTTTTTGAGGAAGTCTTCACGTATGACGCCGTGGCTCTCAGCCAGCCGCAGCATGTTTCCTTCGTAGCCGACGAGGCGCTTGTTGATATCATAGAGCTGTTCGACCAGTGCGTCGATGCGCGCCTGATTCAGCCGAAGGGACTTCACCTCGCCCATTATCTCGTTTTCAACTTTTTATAATTGCGCTCCTGTGCGGGCGAGAGCGACTGCCTTTTGAGTTGGAACTGGATGTCCTGGTCCTGCAGCCGGCGCAACCGCTTATAGCTGGCGGCGATGGTGTCGAAGGTCTCGATCACCTTGGGCTTGAGCTCGGCCTCGATCGCGGCGACCGAAAGCCAATTCTCCATTTCGTCGTCGTCGTCTTCGAGGTCGATTTCGCCGATTTTCCCATCGGCTACCGTGTCCTCACCGTCGGTGCTTTTGGCGGCCGGCTTGAATGCGGCGGCGGGTACCGCTTGTTGCGCCGGTATCTCAGACGGCCGTTCGGATTGAGCCGGGACCGCGTTGGCGACGACGACCTGGCCGTCGGGCCCAATCACCGGCGCGGGTGAGGCTTTGGCGCCAGGACCTGCATAAGTTGCGTCGAGGTCAAGGATATCGCGCAGCAAGACCTTGCCCTCGTTGAGCTCGTCCCGCCAGATGATGATGGCCTGGAAGGTGAGCGGGCTTTCACAGAGCCCTGCAATCATGGCCTCGCGGCCGGCCTCGATGCGCTTGGCGAGGGCGATCTCGCCCTCGCGCGAAAGCAGTTCCACCGAGCTCATTTCGTGGAAGTACATGCGCACAGGGTCGTCGGTGCGCTGGGCGGGTTCCCTGGTCCCGGACTTAGCCGGAACCGGCCGTTGCTGGACTTCAACAAGCTCGTTTTCGCTCTCCGTCTCCTCCTCTGTCTCCTCGCTGGACGCCGCCTCTTCCCCAGGCTCAGCCTCAATGGTGTCGACCACGTTGACGCCCATCTCGCTGAACTTCGCCAGGATGTCCTCCATCTGCTCGGACTTGACCTCCTCCGAGGACAGCAACGCGTTGATCTGGCCGTGGGTGACATAGCCGCGCTTCTTGGCGCCGCGGATCAGCTCCCTGACGGCCGCCTCAGAAAGGTCGAGCACCGGCCTGTCGGTCAGGGCCTCGGGCCCCTCCTTCTCGGGCATCTCTTCCTTCAGCGGCCTCACCTTGATCTTGCTCGCCATGAATCTCCAAAATCAACGCTGAGTGCCGTTGAAGAAGGTTTTTTGGCCCTCGATTTTTATCGAGGGTGTCGATTACGGTTGTGCCGAGATCAGAAGCGGGGGGCGCGCGCGGGGCCGCCTCTTCCTGGCCCGCCTGGGATCGCCCGAGGTTTCATCGGCAGCAGGCCCTCGCGTTGCAACTTTTTGCGAGCAAGCTTGCGGGCGCGGCGGATAGCCTCCGCCTTCTCCCGGACTCTTCTCTCGGAGGGCTTTTCGTAGTGGCCGCGGAGCTTCATCTCCCGGAAGACGCCCTCGCGCTGCATCTTCTTCTTCAGAACCTTGAGGGCTTGGTCGACATTGTTGTCACGGACGAGAACCTGCACGCGGTGTTCCTCTTCGATCGAGCGGTCGACGGGCCCGATGGCCAGGGCGCTCGGGCCCCTGGCGCACGGATATGCACTATTCTGACGGCCCTGGCAGCCGCCGCACAAACCAAGTTCGATATCTGAAATTATGCCTGCCGATGGGCACCGTGACTGCCAATTGGAAGAAACGAAGACTTCGGTACGTCGCCGTTTTTTGGGCAGCTCTTCGAACCAATCGGTCCTTCGGACAAATCAGTGCATCCCATAGATAATGGGCGTGCCGGAGATAAAGAACAATAGGAGTCACCCGCTTCTGGTTGGATGGCACGGCACGACCGACTGGGTCGATCGCGATCCGTTAGATCGGCGCCAGCGCTCCCATATTTGACGATTTCTCCCAGCTATACGTCATACGGTAGACGCTTGGTTCATCTATATCGCGTATAGTGGTCAGCTGCTGCCACAGCGACTGAGCCATCGGCTCTAGAAATTGTCATCATTCCCTTCCGGGCCTTTAATCGCCACTTTCAGCATACGAATTGGCTTTGGGGGGTCGCCGGCGAGGCCGCGTCTGCCCTTTGTGGATCGATGAACGCGGCGCATAACATGCCACGAGCTCCAGCAGTGAGTCGGTTCGCTCTTCAGAGAATACACACCCCACCGTCCGTGGTTTTTCTACTTCGTATGTGCACAGAGCATTTTACCTCGGAGTGAGCATGCAAAATGACGCAAAGACAATCATGAATGCGCGCCAACCTAGACCAGTAGCATCATTCGCTGCACGTTCGAAGCGGTGGACGCCCGGTGCCAGCCGCCCTGAGCCGAACAGCTCTCAAAATTTGCAGAGAAACTATGAGCGGTATCTGGCGCTTGCCCGCGCTGAAGCCCAAATCGGCAACACGGTTGGGGCAGAGAACTACTACCAGCACGCCGAACATTATTTCAGATCGATGTCCTCAGACTCGGAAAAGACGTAAGAGATTTTGGTGCGACGGCCGCCATCGGTTCGGGCGCTGCATGTGATCCTGTTCGACGCTTCGAGGAGTAGGGTTGGGTTTGAAAAACGTCCATTGAAAAATGCAATCAAGACAAGCATTAAGACGTGGAAAAACTAACTGTCTATTCTCCGCCTAGCGCTCAGTCGGGCCGCTTGTGTCGAAGACCCGCAAGAATTTTCCCTGTATGATATTCTGAATAGTGGGCTGCTTTGATTGTGGCGGTCAGTCAGACTGAGGCCTTGTAGCCTTTATCAGTAAGTGTCGGCTCACCCGAAGCGGTGTCGGTGATGAGGCCGGCCGACTTCAATTCCGGAAGGCCCTTCTTGACTGTCTTTGCACTGCCGACTTTCATGTTCAATTAAATCAGCGGAATGCCGGAACCGGGCAATCGGTTAAACGACTTGATCTTTTGAAAAACTTCCAACGCTTCCCAACTAAGACCCCCGCTATCAGCCATTGTCCATACTCCCGGAGCAATTTGGCGCCGCTCCCGTTTTGCCCGAAATCGGCGGGCACGCCAGTGATCCATAAGAACAGAAGACGCAGCAATCGCCCGACTTCGGCCGTAGCCTCGCCCTGCCTCTGTGAAGCTCCCATCGTAACTTATCACACCGCCGCCGCTACTTAATCGCGGGCATAGAAAATCACTTTCGCTACACATAGGTAATCAAACCCGCAAAGCCTTCGTCCATGTGGTCCTGGTGATGACAGTGGAAGAACGTCGGGCCAGGGTCGTCGGCCACGAAGTCGACCTCGGCCGTCGAAAATCGCGGCATGCTGAGATTATCCTTCATCAGCCCCGAAGTAGGGACTTGTCTGCTATTTTGGTGACCTCGAAGGTGTGGCGATGGGTATGCACGGGATGTTGGTCCCCGCTGTGATTGTCCATGACCAATCGGTAGCGCTTGCCCTTCTTGAACACGGAAGAGCGGGTTGGTGTCGGGCCATGATTTGCCGTTGATGGTCCATCGGTTGTAGCCGCCGCGACCGCCTGGAATTTTCGTCGAATCTCAAGTGAAATGTCTCATCCGGCTCCGTGACGGGGCCGCTCTTACCAAAATTGTGTAGTCCCAATTTGCCTTCGGGCGCCACCCACTGCGGCTCGCCGTTGCGGCTTTCGTATTCGACAACGACGCCGAGACCCATCTGACGATCCATGTCGTCGACAGCGCCGAGGACCCAGACCACTCGGATTGTTCATCTCGACGATGACGTTCAGCCCGCTCGGCAACGTCGAGCCACACCACGTCGACCGCTGTTTGCGTCGGCACTGGATTGCTATCCAGCGCAATGACGGTGAACTGGTGACCTGGCAATACGAACGCTCACATCTCCTGCACGACGAACTCAGTGCAAAAACTGCTGACCTCACGAACCGTCGTCTGCTCACTCTGTCGGCCCTGCAAGCTTGTCTCCTCCCGCCGACCTGGTCAGCGGCGGCTATTTCGGGATGAACACAATTGATTTGTTGTTCAAAGAGACACCGAATGGCCGCTTTTACGCGGCGCTGATCTCGATCTCGGCAGGTGCGATTACGTATTTTGGGCTACGCCTATTCCGCGCGCTGTAAGTACTGGGGCACCCTATGTTTGAGGCCGCGATCGGAGCAACCAAAACTCAAATTGTTGGACGCTACGTTAGACGTTCTGTTGCACGGATTGGCGTTGACGCGATTGAGGTTGATTTCGGATCGAGCACTTCGGCAGCTAATGGCACTTTTCGGACTAGACGCAACCTAACGTTCACGCCCTCATGCCGGTGTCGAATTCAATCTTTTGCGCCGGCTGCAGCGGTCGCGGCTGCCGATGACGCAGCCTTTCACGTGCTGGTGACCGGGCGTTGATAGCGTCGGCGGCCTCAAAGCGCTATGGTATGTTTGCAGCTTGCTATCTTTGGATAGCTCGGCCTTTTTTGGCTTGGAGGCCTCATGCGCGAGAAAGGCCCGAACCCTATCGACGCGCAGGTCGGAAGTCGGGTCCGCATGCGCCGTCTGATATTGGACCTGAGCCAAGAGAAACTCGGCGATGCTCTTGGCGTGACATTCCAGAAGGTGCAAAAATACGAGAAGGGCACCAACCGGATAAGCGCGAGCCGGCTGCAACAGATCGCAAATTTCCTGAATGTGCCTGTTTCGTTTTTTTTCGAAGCCACGCCACGGCCATCAAAGGCAGGGAGCGACACCGGGACACCGCCGCATGTGCTCGCGTTCATCACTTCCCGCGAGGGACTTTCACTCACCCGGTCCTACATGAAGCTGAAGAGCCCCGCGCTTCGACGCGCAATCGTTCAACTCGTCGAAGAGATTGCGGGCAACGATTAAGCCGCCGGGAATAACGATTGAGCCCTCAGGGTAAGCCTTTTTCGATCCGTTAGAATAACAGGCGGCATACGTCGTAACGAGGACATGCAGCGTGATGCGGACGAGGTAGCGATTTTCAGCTTTGAAGGGACCACTCAGCATTGCAGGGAGGCAGCCCCTTGCAATGCCGTGGCGGTCAGCGCAAGGGCGGCAGTGAAATTAACGTGGTACCAGGTTGTCTGATTGCGAAGGAAAGGTGCTCGGTCTCCCGACAGCCAGATGATAGCCCGCCAGGCTCTCTCTTGTGTACGAGGTCGACGCGGTGGCGCCTTCCCACGGAGCCGTGCGGCGTTTCCGGGCGCATCGCGATCGTCCTGCGACGTCCTATCGAGCGGCATGACAACGTCGGAATGAGACTACTTACGGCCGCATCCGATCGTCCGGAGATCGACGCCACCAGTGCGGTGATAAGACGTGCGCGGATAGAAGCCGATGCTGAGACGTAATGGTGACGCCAAATGCCTGCGAGAACGGTATCGGAGCGCCGGATCTCTTCCAAGAAAGCGAATTTAACGCCCGACCTGGGCCTTAACTATCGAGGAAGCTTCTGAGCATCTTTCATCGGCTCGAGTGCTTGAGCTTTCGCAGTGCTTTGCCTCGACTTGCCGAATTCGCTCGCGCGTCACTGAGAACTTTGGCCGACTTTCGATGCGCAGCGCGAGCGGCCCGCGTCGTGTGGCCGAAGTGACTGCGTTGGCTATATCCGGATTGACGCCATCTCAACAGGCGGTTGACCGTGCTGGGGGCCCGACCGATTGCGCGACCCATCTCCCGTTGGGTCGCATGGAAATCCTGTGCGCACGCAAGCCTCTCGGCAATATCGCGCCATGGTGCGCCGGCCTCAACCGCCGCCTTGGCGCCGCTCAGCACCTCAGCTTTTGTTGTCCCGTATAAAACGGTTCGTGGCGCCGGTGGGGGCGCCGAGGCGGCGGAGGCGGTCGGGGGACTGCTCACCAGCGCGACCGGCTCGCTCTCGGCAGATTTCGGTTGGCCCGCGGTGGCCTTCACCTGCACCGGACGCTGGGATTTGGACACCTTCGGCTCGACCTGTGCTCGGTGTAAAATCCAGGCGGCAGGATTTTTGATGCCGGCCTGCTTGGCCGACGAAAATACGTGATCCCGAAATTCGGCCAACTTGGCGGGCGTAAGGTCAGCCAAGTCGGTGACGCCGAGGGAACCAAGGTGTTTGGGAAGAAGCTGTTCCCAACTTATGGGATGGGCTGTCTGGAACAGCTCCACGAGCTGGGGCACGGTCGGGCCTTCCCGTGAGGGCCCGCCCAGTCCTGGGTCGGCGCTGATGACACCCCCTTTAGTACACATGGTCGAAACTCCCAAACGAGCATATTTGAATACCGGGCACAAACATCGCAGACCTATCGGTATCTAAGCCTATCGACGTAAATTTCCGGTAACGCTACGACCTCACGCCGAGGGCCTTCATACACCGACGCGAAGCGTTCGGGATTGTGGAGGTAATAGCATTGGGCCGTGTTCGTGCCGGGCAGGCGCATGCAGACGATTTTATTCCGCATGGCATAGTTCATGACGTGCAAGTTACGCTGTAAATCTAAGGATTTTTGCCGCGCCCGAATCGCGGTGTTGGCGGAACGCGTGAAGCACACTCCGGTTTGCCAAAGCCGCGCCGAGCGCGCCGGTCCGCCGCATAGCGGCCGAATTCGATCAGTGGATCTTGTCCGGACGTCCGCCTCGCGATGATCCGCGTCATGCTTAGGCGACTTGCCGGCAACGGCTCGTCATGGACCTTCCAGACGGATTTGTAATGCCAAAGCCATCAAGATTCGCGTCCGCGCCATTAGCGGGAATACTACAAAACCCGCTACAAGACGGCGAAGAGTGGCCAAAAAATCCGCTGTGATATCAAAGCCTAACGTTGAGAGGGGCGGTTTCCCTTCGCCCGCTCCAATAGGAAAATCAAGCGCTTACATTGGATTCGATAGCCTGATTTTCGAACCCAATATCTCCGCCGGGGTAGAGTTGCGGTGGATCATACGTATGACAATGTAGATCGTGGGCGCCAGCGCGAGCACACGTTGACGCGTCGCTCACGTCAAACGTTGCGCGAAGGTTTGCCACTAATTATGCTGCGTACGTGGTCGCCCGACAGCAGGGATTATAGGCCATCGTCGCGCCCCCGCTCCGTCAACAGAGGGCTGCGCCTCGCCCAGGGCACACCAAGGGCCCGCTTTCGACACTAGCGGTTCAAAGGTCGCGCCTCATCCGCGCGTTGTGGTCGGGTGCGCTCACGGCGAGCGGTCCCTCAGGGGAGAGCCGAGTAACAATATGCGCTACCCGGGTATGCTTGGCTTAACAGGCCACGGCGCCGCGGCCGATCTTTCTGGAGAAATCCAAAATGAAGGTCGTGGTTGTAATCGACATAGGACGCATAGCAATCGCTGTCGTTATACTTGTCGAGATGCTGTTGAAGTCGATGTAGGACGCATAGCTTGGCTGTCGTTCTAGTTATGAAATCGCAGTTGAAGTGGAGAAACGCTCGGCGGCAATAGCCGTCGGGCGTTTCTTTAAATTCCGAACCCGAGCGGTAATTTACTGCCCATGATTCTGGACCGACTTTACAAGCCCGCCGAACCCGAACTCATCTACCATTACTGCCCGCCAGAGGCATTCCTTCAGATCGTAAGCAGCCGAACTATCTGGCTGAGCGCTTCTTACACATTGAATGACTCTACGGAGCGTAGCTGGGGTTACTCGATCTTTGTTAAAGCCGCCAAATCATTAGAGCAGGAAGTCGGTAGCGAATTTGTCAACTGGATTGCTGAACCGGTCATCGCGGGCGACTCGCATTCAATGCTGATGATCGCGTGCTTCTCACTTGACGCGGACGTGTTAAGTCAGTGGCGCGCTTACGCGGACGATGGGCGTGGCTTTGCGATTGGGTTTTCCCCTCAGCTAATGCAGGTTCCTGCCAAACCCTTGCGCGTCCTCTATGATGAGGACGCTCAATTGAAGGAATTGATTGGTAACCTGAAGCACACGTATGAAGTCGAGAAATTGAGAGGATTTAAGTACGGCGATGAATTCCAAAGCCACTTGTTTCACATGGGTTTGGATTTATGCGCATATAAGAATCCGGCCTTACGAGAAGAACGGGAAATTCGACTTGCTCACTTATGCGGTCTAGATCGAAAAACCAAAAAGGTCTTGCCATTGGGCGCTCGCAGTCCGGCGGATGGAACGAGGCTGAGCGAGCCTCTAAAGACGCAATTCCGCATGAGCAAGGGCGTTCTCGTTCCATATGTAATCGTTCACTATTCGAAAGATAGCGTGGCGGTTCCCATCAAAGAGATTGTCCTCGGACCCCGGAACGAAAATGCTGAATTGAACATTGAGGTTTTTCTCAACACAATTGGCGTGGTGGACGTGACCGTTAGGCGGTCTACAGTGCCGTACCGGCCCTGAAAACGGTCTGTCGCCGCCAATGACGGTACCCAGTGGCGAGCGCTTGGCAAGGAACGAAGCGTTGGGCCGCAGTAACGCTCGGCAGAAGTAACAGTGGGAGGCGCAATGGCGCGGAGTATTCACCTCGTCGGTAGCGTGCCGATGGCGAATTCCGAAGAGGTGTTCGAGACGGTAAGCATGGCGCTTGGCCCGCGCATCAAGCGGCTTCCTGATGGCGAGACGGGCAAACGCGGCGACTGGATCACATGGCTCGAACCGGTATTCGCGGATAATCCGGCATTTCAGAAGTCAGGAGAATTCTTTCGCGTCCACGCCAGCGGCACAGGGCGCGAGCGCTACACGCTCAGGCCTGGATTCACTGCCGATGACGTGCGTTTCGACAACCTGTTCTATGCCGATATCGCGAGGCAATCCTATGCTGACTTTAAGCGGCTGAAGGACGCTGGCAGGATTCCCGGCGGCACTAAATTTCAGGTCGATCTGGTGCCGGCGCACTCTGTCATTTGGTTGTTCCTAGTCGATTCTCTGCATGCGACGATCGATCCGCTCTACAACGAGGCTGTCAAGCGGGAGGTCGACAAGATCGCCGCCGCCATACCGCACGATGAATTGGCAATTCAATTCGATGTCGCATCGGCCGTGTTCGCGCGGCTCGAACGCAACGAGGCGTCGAGTTACGGCCGCACCAAGGCGGAAATGCAGGAGACGTTCGGCAATATCGTAGTCGATCTCGGAAACCGTGTGCCGGCCGACGTCGATTTGCTCTACCACCTTTGCTATGGCGACTCGAACCATCATCACGTGGTCGAGCCAACCGACATGGGTGACATGGTCGAGTTTGCCAATCGCGTATCGCAAAACATCAAGCGGCCGTTACAACTCGTTCACATGCCGGTGCCACGCAATCGTGCCGATGACGCATATTTTGAGCCGTTGAGGGGGCTTGCGCTACGGCTCGAAACCGAACTCTGCCTCGGGCTTGTCCACTACACGGATGGGATCGAGGGCACAAAGAAACGGATATCCACTGCGAAAAAGTACAACGGCAATTTCTCCATCGCGACCGAATGTGGTTTCGGGCGACGGGACCCACGCACGATTTCTGAACTGTTGGGCATCCACGCCAAAGTTGCGGACATGGATTGAGACCGCAATTCCGCAGCATCTGGAATGATCGGATGTCACCTGTTGGCCCTTCGCAACAGGTGACAGTGCACTCACTTTGCGTCCGCAGTGTCGCCTGTTGATCGGCGTGGGGTCTGGACGCCGATCGGCACACCAACCCCCTGATCTGTCATCCGGCAGTGGGGTCAATGCTCGGCGCCTATTCACAATTCTCCAGACCGACGTAGACGCGCGACCCGTCACCGGAGGGCCAAATCCCGTGCGGCAGCTTACCTTCCGAAGGCGATATCCCAGACGCTTGGGGCCGTCGATGTGGTCTCAGTGTCCGAGGCATAAACAGCGCTGCTTCCGGCATTCGAGATGCCAAGGTTAGCCGCCGTTCTGTCGTTATCAAGAGTACAACAGATGTGCTTGGGTAGCGCCGCCCACGCGGCTGCGACTCGCTGATCAATCAACGATTTAACGTGCCTCGACCAGAGTTCAAAGCCTCGAGAACTTCTTTGGCATAGCGACGGCGCTGGTAGATTCAGGCCACACCCGAAAACGTGCCAGAGCGATGGTTGAGCGTTGAAGCCGCCCTCACGAATCCGGGCGTCACCCCAAACTCTCTGGAGACATTCGCTTGGTAGGACGAGCGGTTTGGAGCATTCGACATTTGCATCACGATGACCGAGAGTTTTCCCTCACGGTAGCACCGTGGATCTGGAAGGGTCCATTTGTCCGAGCCAGTTTGGGAGGTTCAGCGGTCGGCTTAGTGCGATCAGAAACCGCTCGCCCCATGATTCGACATCGTTTGCCCTCAGCACTTGGAACAGCGCGTCGTGGCGACTGCGGCGCTCCTTCAGCGGCATTGACAGTGCGTGGCCAATAGCAGACCCAACCGATTCAGTATCGTATGGATTGACGAGAAGCGCTGCTTCGCATTCCACGGCAGCGCCTGCAAAACGCGACAGAATGAGGACCCCTGGATCCTCGGAATCCTGAGACGCCACATACTCTTTGGCCACAAGGTTCATTCCATCACGCAGCGGAGTGACAAGTGCGGCTTTAGCGGAACGATAAAGACCGGCCAGTGCGGATCGGCTGTGGGAGCGGTTCACATAGCGGATTGGCGTCCATGATGCCTCGCCATATTTTCCGTTGACGCGCCCTGCTGTTTCGTCGATCTGGCGTTCCATATCGGCATATTCCCGAATTTCGGAGCGGCTTTTGGGGGTAATCTGCAAATAGGTTACCTTTCCTCGCCATTCGGGATGGGTCGACAGAAAAATATCAAAGGCTTCCATTCGCAGTGCGATGCCTTTGGAATAATCCAGGCGATCAACCCCAATTATCATAACGCGACCGGCCAAACTCTCCACCACGTTCCGTACAAACGCCGAATGAATCGCACGCCGTGCGAGCCGATTGAGTTGCGCTGCCTCGACACCAACCGGAAAAACTCCAATCTTGATCGTCCGGCCCGCCGTCTGAAATGTGTAGGGGTCACGGCTCGGCATTCCGCACTCTTTCCGCAAATAGCCTGCGAAATTCGCGGCATCGATTTCGGTCTGAAAACCGATGAGATCATAATAACTCATCGCCGGAATAAGCTGTTCGTGATTCGGCAGTGCCGTTAGAATCTCCGGTGGTGGAAATGGAATGTGATGAAAAAAGCCGATCCTGTTGTGGTGACCACTATTCCGAAGTTCCTTAGCCAGTGGCATCAAATGATAATCATGAACCCAAACAATGTCCTCGGGTTGCAGAACCTTTTTTAATTCCGCCGCGAAACGTTGGTTGACCCGCATATAGCCGCTCAGATCGCGGCGAGAGAATTCCGCGAGGTCTAACCGGTAATGCAAAATAGGCCAGAGCACTTTATTAGCGTAACCGTTGTAATACTCGTGATAGTCCTCTTGGGCTAGATCGGTCAGCACGTAAGATTGATGACCGTGCTGAATGGTGCGGACCTTTACATCAGAGGCGGCAGCGACCTGACCGCTCCAACCAAACCAAATCCCGGGGTGTCGCCTCACAACCGGGCGGATTGCGACAGCGAGCCCGCCCGCTTGGTTGCCGCCGTCGTGGCCGGGCACTGCGACACGATTGGAGACCACGATTAAGCGGGCCAATAGCAACACTCCAATTCCAGCCGATCAGCGGGATGGCAGCAACACACGTTAATCGCGCGAGCCAGGCACTTTGCGTTTGACTTGGATCAAAGCCGAGGTGCCAGAATTTGCTAGTTTATACATCAGTAAAAAAATTTCCGACTTCGCTCATGTCAAATTCCTTTGTGCCGTAGGCGCGATTGTACGCGCGACCTCGAAGTCGTGCTTTAAGCTCTTAGTATCCGCCTGCTGCCGCGCGGCCATTTGCACCAAGGTCCACGTGCATAGGGAGCCCAAGTCTCTCTTGGCTCATTCTGTGCCGAAATGCGATGTCCGCGTTAGGTCCGCTTTGCCCGCAAAGGCGCAAATGCGGACGTCAAAGCCATCCCTCGAAATCGACGCTATGCCGCAGGTGTGGAGGGCGCGCATCTGCCTTGCAGCACCGCCGGGAAAGAGGGAATATCCGATCGGCCGCCGCAGAACAAAAATCATGGACGGCCTTCTGGGGAGGTATCATGTCTTTTGCGCGCTCGCTCGCGGCGGCGTTTGCTGTCGTGTGTCTTTTGGCAACTGGCGCCGCTTCGGCGCAGACTTATCCCGATCGCCCGATCACCATGCTGGTGCCGTTCCCGCCCGGCGGCGCGACCGACGCAATCGCGCGCATTATCCAAAACAGCATGGAGAAATCGCTGGGCCAGCCGATGGTGATCGAAAACATCGGCGGCGCCGGCGGCATGATCGCGGCTGCCAAGGCCGCCCGTGCCGATCCCGACGGTTACACGATCCTGATCCACCAAGTGGCGCTGGCGGCGGGCATGTCCATGTATCAGAATCTCACGTTCGATGCCGAGAAGGATTTCGTCACCATCGGCCTCATCAATACCGCCGCCTCGACCCTTGCGGGACGTCCGACGCTGCCGCCGGACAACTTCGAAGAACTACTGCGCTGGATGAAAGAGCCCGGACACAACGTCAAGATCGGCCATCCCGGCGTCGGCTCGTACGGTCATCTGGCCGGTGTGCTGGTGGCCCAAGAGCTCGGCGTCAAGGTCACGCAGGTTCCTTATCGGGGTGCGGGCCCGGCGCTCGTCGACCTGCTGGCGGGACAGGTCGATCTGGAATCGCAATCGGCCGTGGTCGCAGGGCCTCTGGTCAAGGCCGGCAAGATCAAAGCCTACGCCATCATCGGCCGAAAACGGTTCGCCGGCTTGCCTGACCTCAAGACCATGGGCGAACTCGGCTACAACAAGCTCGATATCGATTTCTGGCACATGCTGCTCGCGCCGGCCGGCACGCCGCGTCCGATCGTCGACAAGCTGAACACCGCGCTGCGCGCGGCGCTCGCCGACGCCAAGGTGCAAAAGACCTTTGCGGATGGCGGCATGGATGAATTCGCGGCGAGCGAAGAAACGCCGGAGGCCGCGAGTGCATTGCTCAAGCGCGAGATCAAGCTCTGGGGCGACGTGATCCACGCCAATCACATTGCGGCTCAGTAGCTGGGCGCCTGGACAAATCTGATCCAGCCCCTGGGGCGGAATTGCGCAGCGCTCCCGGCTATCCACTCTTGTAGGCGCGGCGGGTTATGCCTTCGAGCTACCCGCCGCCCTACGGGTCTGCTGCCGCGACGCTTGCTTGGGCGGCGACGACTTACCCCCTCTGGCTTCGCTTCGCTCACCGCCCCCCGCGTAAACGGGGGAGGATAATTTAGCGAGCGCCCACCGCCACTTTCTCGTTCGTGCCCGACTCGGGCATCAGCGCGGCGGCCTTCAGGCCTTGCTGGACCTTCGGCACCGTTAGCTTCACGTCGGTGATCGGCAGGCCATGGGTCGGCGCGATGGTCTTGACGTCAAGCCTTGCGATGAGATCGTCGAGCCGGTCGCAATAGACGTTCATGTCGGCGAACTTGGTCCAGAACAGCG
This sequence comes from uncultured Alphaproteobacteria bacterium, assembly GCA_963759705.1. Classification (GTDB taxonomy): domain Bacteria; phylum Pseudomonadota; class Alphaproteobacteria; order Rhizobiales; family Xanthobacteraceae; genus BOG-931. The sequence goes on along the minus strand of CAVXAK010000010.1, from coordinate 116,126 downwards.
CGAGGTCCGCGAACGTCGACGACACGTCCGGCAGGTCGAGCGAGACCGCTTCTTCGGCGACGAGGCCGCAGTGGCCGTCTTCGTGATAGTGACTGTAGGCGAAGCCGTCGCCCGGGAACAGCACGCGCTCGCGCGTGTCAAAACCCCACCAGGTGGTGCGGAGGTCGCGGATCACGGGCTCGACCGCCATCAGCGAGCGCCCGCCGAGGTCGATCTCGTCGCCCTCCTTCATCCACCGCATGCGGTGTTCGTATTGCGGGAAAGCCAGGTGATAGTCGCTGACGTCGCCGACCAGCAACGCGTCGGGAAAGGTCTTGAGGATGCGGCCGAGCCCGCCGCAATGCGGCGTCTCCTGGTGGGTGACGAACAGATATTTGAGCGGCGCCACGCCCTGCGCGAACAGCTCGTTCATGTGCCGCTCGATGACGGGGAAGTCCTTGGGGTGGCCGGTCTCGACCAGGATCGACGCGTCGTCGCCGGCGACCAGGAATGCGGCGTTGTAGCCGTGATAGATCTTGCCCTTGTGGCGCTGCGCCAGGCAGTCGCCGATCCAGAATACGCCGGGCGCGATCTCACGGGGCATTTTGTTGGCCATGGTGTCAGCCTTCCGGATTCGGTGCGCCGAGTCGGCGCAGTTTTCCGCTCATTCCCACGACAGCGGGAATCCAGACCGAGAGCGCCGCTCCTGAGGTGAGCGGGGACGATCTGATCGGATTTTGCACTAGCGCTCCTCGTCGCGCGTGACATAGCGCGACACCGCCACGCTTTTGTCGCAACCTTTCAGAAACTCATCCAGCATCCGGTAGTGCCGCGCCACGACGTTGCGGCCGCGCAGGATGCAGCCATAGCCCGGCGCGATGGTCTCGATGTCGTAGGTGTCGAACACGTTGCCGATGCCGCGGCGGATCGCGTCGGTCGGCGCGCCTTCCAGCCACCAATAGCGTGTGTTCAGCATGAACGAGCGAACGTCGCGCTGCGACGTGGCATCGTTGTCGGTCTCGTCGACGATCCAGGGCCCGGTCGCGGTGTCGCGCCAGACGTGGGTGAACATGTCGGATGAGAACAGAGTCCTGGTCGTGCGGTCGTAGAGCCAGCGCGTGGCGATCAGCCGGATCGGCGCCTGCATGACGTCGATCGCGCGGCCGGCTTTGCCGAGCTCGATCGTATCCGCTCGGGTCACCGCAGTGACCTTCATCGATTTGAGGATGTCGCGGCCTTCGTCCCTGGCGCCGAAATCGAACCACAGCGCCGCATCGATGTTGCTGGTGTAGCAAGTCTCGACGTTGAAATGCCCGGCGAAGCTTTCGACGTTGTTGATCGACATGAATTCGTTGAGCCGCAGCGGGAACATCGACAGCGGCAGTCCGGGCGCGATCAACTCCTCGATCTGCGCCCGGATCACCGGCTCATCCTTGCCGAAGCCGGTGTCGATCAGCATCGCGGCGTCGGGCTGCGCCAGCAGGTAACTGTTCGCCACCGAAAAGCCCCGCGCGCTCGCCGGATAGGAGCTGACCCGGCCATCGAGCGCGAAGGGATTTTGCAGCGCGTAGAGCGCATCATCCGCAAGCGATGCGATGCCGCCGCTAAAACCCTGCGGCTCGCGAGTTTGCTGTGACGTTTCCCTGGACGCGTATTGGTTCACTATGGACATGTTAATTCAAGCTTACCGGGCCTGCCCGGCGAAGGGAACAGGTCTCACGCTCGCTTGCCCACTCATAGGGAAGCCCGGAATAAAAGCAGCCCGGCGCGTCGTGCTGTCCGACGAAGTGAGAAGAGGCCAAGTGGCCTTGCAATCAGGTGAAGTGCAGATCCGCGGCCTTGATGACGCTCTTGTATTTGGTGATCTCGGTTTCAATGACGTGCTTGAATTCTTGAGGCGTGGCAACTCCCGGGCCGACGGCCAATGCTTTGAGCTTCGCTGCGACGCCAGGATCGTGGATGGCATCGGTAAGCGACTTTTCCAACTTCGCGACGATAGCCGATGGAGTAGCGATCGGCGCGAAGGCACCGCTCCACAGATGTGTGTCGACGGTCGGAAAGCCGGCCTCCGCCATGCTCGGCACGTCGGGGAGTTCAGGCATGCGCTTATTTCCGCTCACCGCAAGCGCCTTGAGCTTTCCGGCCCTGATCTGCGGCAGGGTCGGCGGCGGATCAATGATGGCCACCATGGACTGGCCTTCGATGACGCTGAGAACCATTTCGCCGCTGCTCTTGTATGGCACCATCACGCCAGGCATGCCGGATGCCAATTTCAGCTCTTCCATCGGAATGGTGAAGGCCGGCGAAGTGCTCGGATAGTTGGCTTTGTCGGGGTGTTGCTTTGCAAACTGAACCAATTCCTTGACGCTTTTGACTGGAGTATCCGGCCGTACCACCAGGATCGGCGGAAATTGCCCGATCATGGCGAGTGGCACGAAGGATTTGATCGGATCGTATTTGAGATCGGGAAAGATAGCGGCGGCCATCGACATCGGCCCGACCGGGCTAGCCAACAACGTGTAGCCGTCGCCTGGCTGATTGGCGACGTATTCCGCCGCAAGTCGGGCGGAGGCTCCCGGTCGGTTCTCTACCACCACCGATTGGCCGAGAATTTCCGCAAGCCTGGCCCCGACCAAGCGCGCAAGGATGTCGGTGCCACCGCCGGGGCCAAATCCGACAATGAGCCGGATTCGGCTTGCTCGGGTAATCAGTCCCGGCGCGCACACTCGTCATGGCTGACGCCAAAACAAACGGAGTGGCCAACGCCGACTTCAGCAACGAGCGTCTACCAATACTCATTGTCCTTCCTCCCTTTTGCTCCGAGCGGCGGCGTCTCTTTGGCGGCATCGTCAATAGAGAATCGGGCGATGCAAAATGTTGATGAAGATGCGCGCGATCCAGCCGAGCATGGTTATGCAATCATGCCGGATTGATGTTGGCCACCCGAATGACTTTGCCCCACTTGGCGACTTCGTCGGTGATCAGCGTACGAAACTCTTCGGGTGAGCCACCTAGTGGAGTGCCGCCGAGGCCGGCAAACCGCTCTTTCACCTTAGGATCAGCGAGAACCGCGTTGATCTCATGATTGAGTTTGTTGATGATCGCTGTTGGCGTGCTCTTTGGCGCACCGATTCCGTGCCAAATACTTGCCTCGAATCCCGGCACAAATTCTGCCACAGCCGGAACCTCCGGCAGCGCATCCGAGCGCTTGGCGCTGGTGACTGCCAGAGCGCGCAGCTTGCCGGCTCGTATGTTCGCAATCGCCAAGGGTATGGGTGGAATAGCACATTGGACTTGGCCGCTCAGCAGGTCAGGTATGAAACTGCCGGAATACGGAACGTGAACCAGGTCGACGCCAGCCATCATCTTGAACAGCTCGGCATTTACATTTGGCGCACTGCCATAACCTGCTGACGCGTAGTTGATCTTGCCGGGATTAGCCTTGGCATCGGCGATAAACTCGGGAAGCGTTTTCGCCGGAAGCGACAGAGTCGCCACCAAAACGTTTGGCGACCGAAACGTCGCCGCGATTGGCGCGATGTCGCTAACAAGGTTGAAGTTGAGGTTTTTGTAGAGCGTCGCATTGACCGCATTGGTCACAGTCACCGCGAGCAACGTGTAGCCGTCTGGGGCGGCGTTGACGACATCCTCGGCAGCAATATTGGTGGCCGCGCCCGGACGGTTTTCCACGACGACTTGTTGGCCCAGCCGCTCCGAAAGTGATTCTGCAACCAGGCGCGCGATGATGTCTGTCGCGTACCCGGCTGGGAAGCCAACGATCAGATGCACCGGCCTCGACGGATAGGTATCCGCCATGGCAATGCGGGAGTTGACTGAGAGCGCAGCGGCGGCCGCACCGAGGTGCAGAAATTCTCTACGGGGAATTTTCATTCCGATCCCCATGAGTGTGTGAGCCTTCCGGCAAGTGCCGAAGGCGTTCCGATCCAAGTCGATTGATGGTCGTGATTCTTGCCCGCCGCAGGCACAAACGCTGCCTTTGAGTTCACGGGAGCCCGGCATGTCCCGGTGACAGCTCAAAAATAAAGTACCGTATTTGCCGTACTGTGAATAGCGGCGTGATGTCGCTCTGTTTTCTCAGGCCCCTCGCTCGCGTTCGGACAAGAAATTTTCCGAGCGCGATTCCATGGTTTGAACGTAAGACAGTGGCTACTGAGCAACCGGAGCCCGCCAGGCAAACGCTCAACTCTCGATCCGGGCAAAGACGAAATGTTCGAGGAGCAGCATCAAGCCGACAAACATGATGATCCAGGCCAGCACTTGGGTCATCTCGAACTGCTGGAACCAGAAAAAGAACATATAGCCGATGCCGAATTTGAGGCCGAAAGTCTCCGCCAGCGCCACGATCTTCCAAGTCTGGCCGAAGCCATAACGAAAGGCGGAAAAAATATACGGCATCAACTGGGGAAGGTAGACCTTGCGCAAGAGCAAATACCGCTTTGCCTTGAAGGTCACGCCCATTTCGGCCAAAGACTTGTCCATGGCCTTGGTGCCCTCGAAAATATTCACCGCAATAAAGGGCGTCACCACCGCCATGACCGCGATAAGGGCGCCTGTTTCGCTGAACCCGAACCACATGATGGCGAGAAAGACCATGAGAATCGTAGGCATCGTCAACATCAAGGGAATCAAGGCCAGCAGCGAGCGCTCGCAAAGCCGGTTCAATCCCATCGCCAAGCCGATCCCGATGCCGGCCACCATCGACGCGGAAAATGTAACGAAGATGCGCGCTAATGTGATGCCGATATCGAAATAGGCTGATTCCCCTTCCGGCCCCGGAGTCTTGAAGTCCGCGGCGATGGTCCGAGCGATCGCCAACGGTCCCGGCAGGATTTCAGGGTCGTTCATCAGCCCCGACGCAGCCCACCACAGCAGGAGCAGAACCACGATCGAGGCCGTCCGCAGGCCGATGCTCTTGAGGCGGGACGACATCTACCCTTTCGCCTCCACGACGCTGAAAAATTCGCGCACCAAGGTCTTTTCCAGATCGATGATCATTGCGTCTTCGGGCCGCCGCGGTCTCGGGACATCGATCGCCACTTGCTTGAAAATTCGTGCCGGCTTCGTGCTCATCATGTAGATGTGGTCGGACAAAAAAACCGCCTCGGCAAGGTCATAAGTCACAAACAGGATCGTCGGTTTTGCTCTGGCCAAAATCTCCATGAGATCGGACCGCATCTTCCTCGCCGTGATGGCGTCCAGATGGCTGAACGGCTCATCCATCAGGAGAATGTCAGGTTCGATGGCGAGCGCGCGGGCAATGGCGACGCGTTGCTGCATCCCGCCCGAAAGGTTCAGCGGATAATTCTTTTCCTGCCCGGCGAGCCCGACCATTTCCAGGTTCTTTGCGACCAGGTCGCGCCACCTCTGCCGCGGCACGTTCTGCGCCTCGAGCACAAAGTGAATGTTGTTCTCCACGGTCAGCCAGTTGAGTAGCCGCGGGCTCTGGAAGACATAACCGATATGCGGCTCCGACGCGGCCGTTCCAGCTTTTGGATGGACGGTGACCACGCCGCCGTCAAAGGACTCGATACCGGCGATGATATTGAGGAGCGTCGATTTCCCGCAGCCCGATGGACCGACGATGCTGATGAACTTACCCTCATCCACCGCGAGGCTGATGTTACGCAGCACGACGAACTCATCTCCGGATCCTGGCGCCGGAAATTTCTTCGTCAGCTTATCAATACTGATTGCAGTGCCGGCCATCGCACCCCGCCTCATCAGCTCCCCCGGAATGACAGGCGCCGTCGTGACGCGTTGAAGGTTGTGCGCGTGCTCCACAGACATTGACTAGGCCCAACGGTTGCCGCCCTCGATCAGCCGCCGGCCGTCAGGCCAAAGGCTACCCGAACGAAGGAGAGCGCGAGGCGCGAGGCCGAAAAGCAGATTTCGATTTCGAACCGGCGTCTCAGGTCGCAACTTGAGGTCTCCAGGCAAAAGTGCGCCGCGCCCAAGTGCGAAAGACCAGAAGATCGATCAAGACCATCACGATCATGAAGCTCACGCCCCAAGCGAGCATCATGTCGACACGCGTCTCCTGGAACCAGTAGGTCAGCTTCTGGCCGACGCCGCTGCTCGCCCCGAAGGCTTCCGCAACAAGCGCAATCTTCCACGACAAGGAAAGCGCTATCCGCAATGAGGAGAAGATATAGGGCATGAGCTGCGGCACGAGGACCTTGCGCAGCATGAGCGAACGGTCGGCCTTGTAGACCTTTCCCATGGTGATCAGGTCTTTTTCCACGGCCTTGGTGCCCGCCCATATGTTCATCACGACATACGGGAAGACGATCAGGACGATCGTGAAGATCGGCGCGGTCTGCGACAGCCCGAACCACAATACCGAAAGAAAGGCCCAGCACACCGCTGGAAACGTCAACAGCACCATAATCCAGCTGTCGAAGAATATCTCGACGCTGCGCTTCAGCCCCATCACCAGGCCGATCGCCACCCCGGTCACCATCGAAATGACGAAGCCTTCGAAGATCCGCGCCAGCGTCGCCCCAACCACGACATAGGAGGCCGGATCGCTGTAGATCTCGATCATCCGCTTGACCAGCAAGCCAGGCCCGGGAAAGAAGACCGGAAAGAAGAACAGCGAGATTATCTTCCAGACGACAATGCAGGCTGCCAGCGTTGCCACGCCTGGCAGCATTCGGGTTACCGAATCCGGCAGCGTCCAGGGCCTGGTCTCATGCGGCGGTAGTTTTCCGTGCATTCAGCTTGCCACGAACAGTGCGTATTCATTTTCCGGAGGCACTTTGTCGATGATACCCGTTCGCTGCGCCACTTCGAGAAACTTCCACTGCGCATCGACCGCTTTCCTGTCCCACTCGGTCATGAACATGTCCTTGTGCTGAAGCCAGTCCTTGTACTCAGCGACATCCTCGGGTTTTGTCACCCCGGCGAGCGCTCCGTGATTCTTCACGGCGGTTTCCAGATTTTCTGGCTGCTCCAGCCACTTGAAGGATTCCATGGCGGCAGTGGCGAAGTTCTTTGCCCGGTTCTGATCTTCGTTGACCCAACTCTTCCAGGCGACAAGCGGCGCCGCCCAAACAAGCGGATAGCCGGTTTTCATTTTCCAATAGTCGTTGGGAGAAAACAGCGCGCGGAACTTGTCGGTTTGCGCTTCAGCCGCGAGGTTGAGCGAGCTGATGTTCATTATCGCGTCGATGTCGCCGCGTTCCAACAGCTTGGTCAACGCCGGTCCGGCCACCTGCTGCAGATCTGTGTCCTTGACGACGTCGAGCTTGAAGGCGTCGATCAGTGCCGCCCTGACGGACTTGAAGGAGCCGGCGCCGGTCGAGAAGGTGCCGAATTTTTTCCCGCGCAACTCGGAGGGTGTCTTAATCGGCGAGTCCTTGAGGACAAGAACGTCCTGCACCACCGTCAATCCGCCGCCGATAATCACCCAATCCAGACCTTCGTTGATCTTTTGGATGGCGTCGATCCCCGAATAGGTCACCGCCATGCACTGTTTGCTCGGCAGGCCGGCGAGAAAGCCAGCAAAGGGCCGCGCGTCGACATCGAGGTCGATACCGTGCCTGGAGAAAATACCGGCGTCCTTGCCGCCCATCCAATTCAGGACGAAGACACTGTTCGCCGGGATGACGACCTTGACCTTCTGCAGGGCCGGATCGGCACGGACCCGCATGCGAGGACCAAAACCAACAGCGGCCAGCGAGCCAAAGGCGGCCTGCAATAACGACCTTCTTGTCGCCATGGCATCCTCCCATTTTTTCTATCATTGAACCCAACCTCTGTTCGAATAAACGCCTCATAAGTACGCAGCTTGTGCGTAATATCGTCGCGCAGCACTGCGAATGCCTTTTAGGTACGTTGATTGAATATATCCGGGCGATCGGATTTCGGGCCCGCTGCCCCGATCATGGCAACACTCAGGGTTTTGTGTTTCCTCAAATTTCTAAGGCGTACGACCGGAACGATACCTCCGCCACCGTCTGCGCCGGAGGGCGGAAGGCCGCTTGGGAATAAGTCCCAGAACATCGTTCTGGCGAGCGGCTGGCGACTAACGATAAGCGCTGTGCGAGATCAAAATGGCGCGCTTGGGAGACCTTTTTTACTGGACAGCCAGCGTCGTTGTCATTCTCATCGCGCTTTGGGTTCTATGGAGCTATGTCGTCAGCGTTGACAACGGCGAACCAATCATCCAAATCATTCCTTTGCTGTTTGCCGGCGCAATCTGGCTGTTGGCACGGCTTTTCCGATCTTGGCTTGCTGAGCCGTAACCATCGTTCGTGGCGTTGTGAGTTGAACCGTCGCGAGGTCGATGCCTAGCCATATCTCAAACCGGTCAAAATCGGTCTTCGCCCCGAGGACCTTGCTACTTCCCCTCTTCCACCCAAAAACAGATTTGGCTTCCGACTCGATACGGCTCGCCGGATGCTGTGGCCATGATCGGTTGCTCGCGAGAAATGTCTGCCACGTAAGCCAAAAGATTTGTGATCCTGAAAGCAACCGGCGCGGCAATCGCGAAAGCGTTGAGCGATGAACCCGCGGTTCGGTCTCGGCGATCGCACCCGTCATGGCGGCGTTCGGGGTGCGCTCCCGATCGAAGATGGTGTAGGTTTCGCAGAGCACGGCGCCCTGCGCGAGACAGGGCCCAAGAGTGCCGAGAGCCAAGAGAGCGACCATCAATCAGCGACTGATTTCACTCGTCATCCTCTGGCTCTCCGGTGCTTGTCTGCGGCTCACGGTGTTGGCGATACCGCCCGTGATCCCGCTGCTTCACGCCGACCTTCATCTGTCCGAGACCGGCGTCGGCTGGTTGTCGAGCCTGCCGCCGATGCTGTTTGCTATTGCGGCGGTCCCCGGCGCGCTTTTGATCGCGCGTTTCGGAGTGTTGCCCGCATTGGTGATTGGGTTGTTGCTCAATGCGATCGGATCGAGCGCGCGCGGCGCGATCCCCGATACGGCTTTTCTGTTCGCATCGACCATTGTGATGGCGGCGGGCGTCTCCATCATGCAGCCGGCCTTGCCGCCGCTGGTGCGCACGTGGTTTCCCGACCGCATCGGTTTCGCCACGGCGGTCTACACGAATGGTCTTCTGGTCGGTGAAATCATCGTCGTCGGGCTCACCATTCCGTTCGTCTTGCCGCTCGTCCACGACAGTTGGCGGCTGAGTTTCCTGATCTGGAGTGTCCCGGTATTGGCGACCGCGCTGTTCGTCGCCGTCGCGGCTCCGGCCGTCCGCGGCGGACAAAGCGCATCAATCGCCGCCGGCCGGCGGTGGTGGCCCGACTGGAACAACCCGCTGATCTGGCGGCTCGGCCTCATCCTCGGCAGCGTCAATACCACCTACTTCGTGACGAACGCCTTCCTGCCGGACTACGTCATCGCTTCGGGCCGTCCGGACCTGGTCAGCGCTGCGCTCACCGCCATCAATGTCGGCCAGTTGCCTGCGTCTTTTCTGATGCTTGGGCTAGCCGGACGGCTGGTGAAGCAGCCCTGGGCCTACGTCACCACCGCGATGCTGTGCCTGCTCAGCCTTGGCGGCATAATTCTGATGAATGGGGCCTGGATCGTGTTCTGGTCCGGTCTGCTCGGCTTCGCCAACGCCATCACGCTGATTTTGGCATTCGGGCTGCCATCGGTTCTCAGCGCACCCGACGACGTTCATCGCACGTCAGCGGGCATGTTCACGATCAGCTATAGCCTCGCCATGGTCATTTCGGTGTTGGGTGGATGGCTCTGGGACGCAACGCATTTGCCGATCGCCGCCCTTGCCCCTGTCGCGCTGTGCGAATTCGTCATTATCGTTTTGGCATCGACCGCGAAACACGCCGATCATCCGTTGCCGGCGACACGATAAGAGCTCCGCGACATGCAAAACCGGCATGCCGGGTTGATGCCCCACCGTCTGCGCTTTCAACGGCACATGCTGTAGCTTGGCTGCCGCAGCCGAACTCAACGGCCGAAGTCATCGGGAGGAATTGGTGAGTCCAAAAGGATTTTTGCGTGCGGCTTTCATCGCAATGGCGCTTCTCGGTCTGCCCAGCGCATGGGCGCAGACCTTTCCTGATCACTCGGTCCGGCTGATCATCCCGTTCCCGCCGGGCGGCAGCATCGACACGCTCGGACGCATCGTGACGAAGAAGCTCGGCGAAGCCTGGGGACAGTCGGTCGTCGTCGAGAACCGCGCCGGCGCCGGCGGCAATATCGGTTCGTCCGCAGCGGCGCAGGCCGCGCCCGACGGCTATACGATCGCTTTTGGCGGCCAGTTTCTGGCGGCGAATGTAACGATCGCACCAACGCGGGGGTTTGATCCGGTGAAGAGCTTCGATCCCGTCATTCTTGTCGCCACCGGGCAGGACGTGCTGACGGTGCCGCCGAATTCGCCGTTCCGCACCGTCAAGGACATCATCGATTACGCCAAACTTCATCCCGGCGAATTGACTTATGCGTCGCTGGGTGTCGGATCGAGCGGTCATCTCGCCACAACCTTGTTCAGTGAGGTCACCGGGGTCAAGCTGCAACACGTGCCGTACACGTCGTTCAGCCAGGCCGTTGCCGATGTCAGCACCGGAAGGATTTCTATTTGGATCTCGACGGTGGGCGGCACGATCGGCCACATCCAGGGCGGCAAGCTGCATGCGCTGGCAGTATCCGGGCCTACGCGCGCCGCACAGCTTCCCGACGTCCCGACGTTCGATGAACTTGGCGTCGCCTATGGCAACGACACAAGCTGGTACGGTTTTTTCGCGCCGGCCGGGACACCGCGGGCAATCATTGACAAGATCAACGCCGATACGGCGCGCGTTCTGAAAGATGCGGACATGAAGGCGCGCGCCACCGCGCTCGGCTTCCGCCTGGTCGGCGGCTCGCCCGAGGAGCTCGGCTCTCATCTCAAGAGCGAAATCAAGAAATGGGCCGACGTCGCCAAAAAGGGCGAGTTGGTCCCGAACTAAACGATCAATATCCCGCCGCCAGCGAACCGCGCGTTCGCGGATCGGCCGCCCCGACAAATCCGTCGGGCGTAAGCTCGATCGAATTGGCCGAGGTGAACGGCCGGCTGACGACCACCTTGTCGCCGCGCGCCTCCAGTGCGGCGACCAGATCCGGCGAGAGACTCTGCTCGACGACCACTTGATCGGGCTTCCACTGGTTGTGGATGCGCGGCGCCGACACCGCACTCGCGATATCCATGCCGCGATCGATCACGTCGACGACGATTTGCAGCACGGCGGTGATGATGCGGCTGCCGCCCGGCGAGCCCGTGATCAAGAACGGCTTGCCATCCTTGAGCACGATCGTGGGCGTCATCGATGACAGGGGCCGCTTGCCGGGCCCCGGCGCATTGGCCTCGAAACCGAGCAGGCCGTAAGCATTTGGCGCGTCCGCTTTGGCGGCGAAATCGTCGAGTTCATTGTTAAGCAGAACGCCGCTGCCCGCCGCGACGAGACCGAGCCCATAGCTGAAGTTCAGCGTATAGGTATTCGAGACGGCATTGCCGAAGCTGTCGGCGACGGAAAAATGCGTGGTGTTATGGCCCTCGGGCGCAACCGTGCCGCCGGCGCGGATGTCATTGGCCGGCGTCGCGCGCGCGGGATCGATGGTGGCGCGCCACGTCGCGGCATAACTTTTCGACGTCAGCCGCGCCACCGGCACCGACACCGTGTCCGGATCGCCGAGAAATAGCGCGCGATCGGCGTAGGCGCGCTTCATCGTTTCGACCAGTAAGTGGAGTTCCTGCGCCTCGTCTTCGTGCGCCAGGTCATAGCCTTCGAGCACGTTGAGCATCTCGATAAGATCGACGCCGCCGGAGGACGGCGGCGGCATCGAGACGATATCGTAGCCGCGATAGGTGCCGCGCACCGGGGCGCGTTCGATCGCGTGATAATCGTTCAGATCGTCGACCGTCATGACGCCGCCGGCAGCCTGCACGGCAGCCGCAATCTTGTAGGCTGTGGGTCCTTGGTAGAACGCCCGCGGGCCGCCCTGCGCGATCGCTTCGAGCGTGTCCGCCAGGTCGCTTTGCACCAAGCGATCGCCAGCGCCAAGCGCTCCGCCATCGGCTCTCAGAAAAATTTTCGCCGAGGCCGGCCAGCGCGCCAGCCGCGCATGATCGTTGGGCAGCGAATCCGCCGTGTCGTCGGTGACCACAATGCCGTCACGCGCCAAGATGATCGCCGGCGCGATCAGGTCGGCGAGCGTGAAATGCCCTGAGCCATATTTCTCTTCGGCGAGCGCGAGGCCCGCGACGGTTCCGGGAACCCCGATGCCGAGCGCCGAATCGCGGGATTTATGCGGATCGGCGTTGCCCTGGTCATCAAGAAACGATTTTTCGTTGATCGCCTGCGGCGCAGTTTCGCGATAGTCGATCGTGACGTCATCGCCATTGGCGCGATGAATGACCATGAAGCCGCCGCCGCCGATATTGCCGGCGCGCGGATACGTGACGGCCATCGCAAACCCGACCGCAACCGCGGCATCGACCGCATTGCCACCCTTTTTCAGGACGTCGACGCCGATGCGCGCAGCCTGGGCTTCTTGCGCCACCACCATGCCATGCTGGGCGGTAACGCCTTGCGGGCGCGCGAGCCCGAGGTCCGGTTGGCGCTCTTCGCTCCACGCGACAGCGCACAGCAGGAAAACACCGGCGAGCTGAGGCACTACGACGCGAAAGATCGAACATGCACGCAGGTTCAAGAGTTCCGATCCTTACAGCATCGACGGCAGCACACGGTCCGGCGGGCGATGGCCGTCCATGAAAGTCTTGATGTTTACGATGACCTTCTCGCCCATGTCGATGCGGCCTTCGATCGTTGCTGATCCGAGATGCGGCAGCAGCACGACCTTACCGGCGCGCGCCAGCTTGACCAGCTTGGGATTGACCGCCGGCTCGTGCTCGAACACGTCGAGACCTGCGCCGGCGATCTCCCCCGCCTCAATCAGGCGCGCGAGGGCGTTTTCATCGATCACTTCGCCTCGCGCCGTGTTGACCACATAGGCCTCGGGCCGGATGAGCTTCAATCGCCGCGCCGAAAGCAGATGATAAGTCGCAGGCGTATGCGGGCAATTGACCGAGATGATATCCATGCGGGCGAGCATCTGGTCGAGACTTTCCCAATACGTGGCGTGGAGCTCTTCCTCGATTTGCGGCGCGAGCCGTCGGCGATCGTAATAATGGATTTTCAGTCCGAACGCGTGGGCGCGGCGGGCGACGGCCTGGCCGATGCGGCCCATGCCGACGATTCCCAGCCGTTTGCCCCAGATGCGATGACCGAGCATCCACGTCGGACTCCAGCCGGTCCAATCCTTGTCACTGATGAGGACTTGCGCACCCTCGGTCAACCGGCGCGGCACTGCGAGGATCAGCGCCATGGTCATGTCGGCGGTGTCTTCGGTCAGGACGCCGGGCGTGTTGGTCACCGTGATGCCGCGTTGCACGGCGGTCGCCACGTCGATGTTGTCGACGCCGTTGCCAAAATTCGCGATCAGCTTGAGTTTCTCGCCTGACTGGCTGAGCACGGACCGGTCGATCTGGTCCGTCACCGTCGGCACAAGGACATCGGCGACCTTCGCCGCCGCAACGAGCTCGGCCTGGCTCATCGGCTTATCGTCGGCATTCAGGCGAGCGTCGAACAGTTCGCGCATGCGCATTTCGACACTGTCCGGCAGCCGGCGAGTCACGATGACCAGCGGTCGCTTGCTCGTCGCCATTCGCTGCCTCTTGCGCACGCCGTCTGAAAAATCGGCCTGCGCGACGCCCTGAAACAAGCCGGTCTGTGCCGCGGCCAGCCGTGATCGGTTGCCGCATCCGTCGATTCAGGTCTCATTAACCGCCCTCGCCGACACTGGCGCCGGGAGACGGTTTGTCGATTTCTCTCTACCAGATAGCTGCGCTCCTACAAAGCGCGCCGGGGCTTCCCCCGGCGTGATTGCGTCATTGAGAGACTTGGAGCAGGTCGCGATGATGTTGCGGCGCGGGAGGCTGATGATCGTGTGGACGCGAACGGCGATCGCGGCCGTTCTCGCTCTTCCCCTGATTGCTGGAGCCGCACTCGCGGCCAGCGACCCAACGTCAAGCGGCCTTCCGGTCCCGCGTTTCGTGAGCCTCAAGGCCGATCGGGTCAATGTGCGTGGCGGACCGGATAAAGACCACGACGTCTCCTTCATCTATACCCGCGTCGGCTGGCCGGTCGAAATCACTGCAGAGTTCGAGAACTGGCGGCGCATCCGCGACTCCGATGGATCGGAGGGATGGGTGTACCATTCGCTCCTCTCGGGAAAGCGCATGGCAGCCGTGCAGCTGAAGTCAAAGACTGATCTCGCGCCGGTGCACGCCAAGCCCGATGACCAAAGCCCGGTGACAGCACGGCTGCAATACGGCGTGTTGGGTGCCGTCAAACGTTGCACCGGAACATGGTGCCTGATCGCCGGTGATGGCTTCGAGGGCTGGGTCGAACAGCATGACCTCTGGGGCGTCTATCCGGACGAGAAGATCGACTGATCTTCCGCGGTTAGCGCGCGCAGCGTCATCGTCCAATTTTGTGGTTATGGAATCCCTCGCGCGACCTGCGCGCGGTCGCCTAGCCTTGCTTACGACGGAGCCGCACCACCACGTCGATACGGGCGATCTCGTAACCCTCCGGCGGCGTCGGTGCATTGCCGACAAATACGTCCGTCGACGGAATGTCCATGAGGTCGTTCTGATCCTCGACGAAAAAGTGATGATGCAGGGAATTGTTGGTGTCGAAATAGGCTTTCGAGCCGTCGACAGCGATCTGGCGCAGCAGGCCGACTTCGGTGAACTGGTGCAGCGTGTTGTACACGGTCGCGAGCGACACCGGAACCTTTGCCCGCGTCGCTTCCTCGTAGAGCATTTCCGCCGTCACATGCCGGTCGCCTTTGGCGAACAGAATCCAGCCTAGCGCCATACGTTGCCGCGTTGGCCGCAGTCCGACCTCGCGAAGTTTCTCTTTGACGTCGTGCCAAGGGCAGCCCGTCAGATCGGTCCGGTTGGTCGCCGGGTTTGGTTCGATTTTCGGCGCTGCGGGCCCGAAGGCTAAAGAGTGCGACTGTGTCCGCGGCTGGGTCATGAGCGTTATCCCTGGCCTTGTCTGGCCAGACAAGATTGTTGCAAGTGAAATCATTATACGCCACCCTACGTCCGCTGCAACTCCCTGGGCGACAGGAGACTGCAGCACCATGACCCACCGCGACCGCCGCCGCGGGGGTGCTGCTTTGCCGCGTTGTCCCCAATATGTTAGGAAATTAACCGATCGGCCGCGCGCGGCGGGATGGATGCGGATGTTGGAACGACGCTCGAACTTCGAATACGAGGATTTGCTCGCCTGCGGACGCGGCGAGCTTTTCGGCGAGGGTCCGCAGCTGCCGCTGCCGCCCATGCTGATGTTCGATCGTATTTCCGAAATCGCAGAGGTGGGCGGCGAATACGGCAAGGGTCTGGTGCGCGCGGTGCTGGAGTTGAAGCCTGACCTCTGGTTCTTCCCCTGTCACTTCAAGGGCGATCCGGTGATGCCTGGCTGTCTCGGTCTTGACGCGCTTTGGCAGATGCTCGGCTTTTTCCTGGGTTGGCTCGGCTCCCCCGGCAAAGGCCGCGCGCTCGGCATGGGTGAGATTAAATTTTCCGGCCAGGTGCTTCCGACCATGAAAAAGGTCGTCTACGGCATCGATATCAAGCGCGTGATGCGGTCGAAGCTCGTGCTCGGCATAGCCGACGGCTGGCTCTCCGCAGATGGGTCGGTGATCTATCGTGCCCTCGATCTCAAGGTCGGCCTGTTCCAAAATCCCGCGGCGGAGCCGAGCGGGGTCTAAAGCGAGCCGCGCAAAGCACGATCCCGAAACGCGGGAGCGATTTTCGGAAAATCATGCACATACAAAAATCTAAGCGGGCGAGGCAAAGATGAGGCGTGTGGTCGTCACCGGGATGGGCATCGTCTCGTCCATCGGCAACAGCACGCAGGAAGTTCTGGCTGCGTTGCGCGAAGCGAAGTCGGGCATCGTGCGTGCCGACAAATACGCCGAGTTGGGCTTCCGCTGTCAGGTGCACGGCGCGCCCACGCTCGATCCGAGCAAATCCGTCGACCGCCGCGCCATGCGCTTTCTCGGCGGCGGTGCCGCCTGGAACCACGTTGCCATGGAACAGGCGATCCGCGATTCCGGCCTCGAAGACAGCGAGATTTCGAACGAGCGCACCGGCTTGATCATGGGCTCGGGTGGGCCGTCGACGCGCACCATTGTCGAGAGCGCGGACATCGCGCGCAGCAAGGGCCCTAAGCGCGTCGGACCGTTCGCAGTGCCAAAGGCCATGTCGTCGACCGCATCCGCGACGTTGTCGACGTGGTTCAAGATCAAGGGCGTCAATTATTCGATCTCGTCGGCCTGTGCGACCTCGAACCATTGCATCGGCAATGCCTTCGAGATCATTCAGGTCGGCAAGCAGGACATCATCTTCGCCGGCGGCTGCGAAGAGCTCGACTGGACGCTGTCGGTGCTGTTCGACGCCATGGGCGCCATGTCGTCAAATTTCAACCAGACGCCCGACAAGGCGTCGCGGGCGTATGATGCCGATCGCGACGGCTTTGTGATCGCGGGCGGCGCCGGCGTTCTGGTGCTCGAAGAGCTCGAGCACGCCAAGGCGCGGGGTGCGAAAATCTACGGCGAAGTCGCCGGCTACGGCGCGACCTCCGACGGCGCCGACATGGTCCAGCCGTCGGGGGAAGGCGCCGTGCGCTGCATGAAAATGGCGCTTGGCCCGGTCAAGCCGCCGGTCGATTACATCAATCCGCACGCCACGTCGACGCCGATCGGCGACCTCAAAGAGATCGAGGCGATCCGTGAGGTGTTCGGCGCGAAATGTCCGCCGATATCGGCGACGAAATCGCTCACCGGTCATTCGCTTGGCGCGGCCGGCGTCCAGGAGGCGATCTATTCGCTGCTGATGATGGGCTCGGGCTTCATCTGCGAGAGCGCCAATATCCAAAATCTCGACCCGGCATTCGCCGACATGCCGATTGTGCGCGAGCGCCGCGACGACGTGGCGCTCGGCTGCGTCCTGTCCAACTCATTCGGCTTCGGCGGCACCAACGCCTCAGTCGTCTTCAAACGGCTGGATGCTTGACGCATGCCGGGACTGATGCACGGCAAACGCGGCCTGGTCATGGGGGTCGCTAACGACCACTCGATCGCTTGGGGCATTGCCAGAACGCTCGCCGCGCATGACGCCAATCTCGCTTTCACCTATCAGGGCGAAGCGCTCGGCAAACGCGTAAAGCCGTTAGCGGCGTCGGTCGGCGCCGATCTTGTTCTGCCTTGCGATGTCGAGAACATCGCCTCGGTCGATGCTGTGTTTGCCGAACTCGGACGCACCTGGGGGACGCTGGATTTCCTCGTCCACGCCATTGCGTTTTCCGACAAGGCCCAGCTCACCGGCCGCTACGCCGACACGACGCGCGAAAATTTCCTGCACACCATGCTGATCTCCTGCTTCTCGTTCACGGAAGCCGCCAAGCGCGCCGCCGCGATGATGCCGAACGGCGGCGCGATGCTGACGCTGACCTATAACGGCGGCACGCGCGCGATGCCGAACTACAATGCCATGGGCGTCGCCAAAGCCGCGCTCGAAGCGTCGGTGCGTTATCTCGCCGTGGATTTTGGTTCGAACGCTATTCGCGTCAACGCCATCTCGTCCGGACCGATCCGCACGCTGGCTGGCGCCGAAATCGGCGACGCCCGCGCGATGTTTGCGTTCCAGCAACGGCACTCGCCGCTGCATCGCGGCGTAACGCTCGAAGAGCTCGGCGGCGCCGGCCTGTATCTGCTCTCCGAGCTCTCGACCGGCGTCACCGGTGAGATCCACTTTGTCGATTCCGGCTACAACATCATCGCCATGCCGCATCCGGATGCGCTGCGGGCCGACCAGCAGCGGCCGCTCAACGGCGACGGGAAGTGAAACGCGCCCTTCGAGGCCCGGCGCATCGCAGCCAAGTATACGCCGGCCGTGCCTGCTATGGCGCCGAGCCCCTCAGGTAACAGTTAAAGCGTCACAGCTTCGCCAGGTGCGGCATCACCTCGGTGCTGAACAGGCTCAGCGAGCGCAACGCATCAGCAAGCGACATCGTGCCGAGAAACAGATACGTGAGCAGATAGTTGATCCCCAACTCGGCCACCTGCCGCTCGATCTCCGCGCGCACCGTCTGCGGCGAGCCGGCGATCACCGAGCCGTCAGCGATACAGTCTTCGTAGGTCGCGCCGCGCGGCACGTTGAGCCGCGACGTCAGTCCGGTCACGCCGTGCTTGGCGCGGAGCCAATTGAGGTTCGCGAGATGGACCTCCATGGCGGGCTTGCCGAAGCGGCGCGCTTCCGCATCGGTGTCGGCGACGAAAATGTGCCGCAACGCGCCGATCACCACGCCGCCGGGAAACTCCGCCTTCGGTTGCACCGGGCTGCCGCGTTTCGCCAGCGCCTTCTTGAACGTATCGATATTGGCCTTCGCGAAGGGCGTCGGCCCCAGCGTCACGAAGTGAAGGCCATGCTCACCGGCCCAGGTCGAGCCGATTTCGTTTGATGAGGCGTACCAGAACGGCGGGTGCGGCTGCTGCAACGGCCGCAACGCGATCGGTACATTCTCGTAGACATAATGCTCGCCCTTGTAGCTCAGCGTGTCGGTGACCAAACCGGCGCTAAGGCACTTGAAGGCATCGATGAAGAGGTCACGCGAGTCCTCATGTTCGACCTTGTGGTATTTCAGCTCATACGGCGATACGCCGCGGCCGACGCCGACGTCGAACCGGCCGTAGCTCAGGTGATCGAGCATGGAGATTTCCTCGATCAGCCGCAGCGGCGAATAGAGCGGCAGGAGATAAACCAGCGGCCCGAACCGCATGCGCTTGGTGGCGCGCGCGACGGCGCCCATATAGACGCCCGGCACCGGCACCATGTTGAGCGGCGTCGCGTGATGCTCAGCGATGTGCAGGCAGTAGATACCCGCCTCGTCGGCCGCTTCGACGAATCTCAGGCGCTCGTCGAACAGCGTTGCAAGCGGGCGGGCGCCATCCTCGACGTGATCAAACAGTCCGATTTTCATATTGCCTCATTTTGATTGCTGGCGATTGCCTCGTACCTAGTTTGTCTTCGGCAGGCCCACATGCCTGCCCATACCGGCACAATCCTGGTCGGTCTTGAGCCCGGCCGCGCGGATGCCATGGACCGCAAGCTCTTCGTCGCGGTCTTCGGTATCGCCGGTCACGCCGACCGCGCCCACGACCTCGCCATTATCGGCGCGGATCAGCATGCCCCCGCCTTCGGGAAACATCTGCTCGCCGCTTGCGGCTATCAGATAGCGCATGAAGATCGGCCGCTCCTCAGCGCGCTGGTGTACGAGCTTGGAGCTGCGCCCGAGCGACAGCGCCGCATAGGCTTTGCCGTACGCCATCTCGAAGCGGATCATGGAGGAGCCGTCCTCCTTTTTGAACGCCTTCACCTTGCACCCCGGCTCGACGACGATCACGCTCAGCGGCCGGCAATTGAGCGCGGCACCCCGCTCGATGATGGCGTCGATGATGCGCTCGGCTTGAGCAAGCGTAATGGTACTCATGTGACGATACTCACGGCTGAAGATGTGATGGCAACCTCTCCCCGCAGGGTGTTGTGCCATCTTCTGCCGCGCCGTTCCATACTCCCCCGATAGAGCTTCTCCCCTTGCCACCGGCCGCCGAGCGCGCCACATGTGCGCGCGTCATGCCCGCCTCACCCGCCATTGCCGTCGAGCGCCTCGTCAAGATTTACAAGACGGTTCCGGCCGTGGACGGCATCTCATTCATGCTGCCCCCAGGCTCAATCTCCGGGCTCCTCGGCGGCAACGGCGCCGGCAAGACGACGACCATCGCCACAATCATGGGGCTGGTCACGCCAACCTCCGGGCGGGTCACCGTGCTGGGCGCAGACATGCCGCAGGAGCGCTATCGCGTCCTACACCGCATGAACTTCGAAAGCCCTTACGTCGAAGTGCCGATGCGGCTCACCGTGCGGCAGAACTTGACCGTATTTGGCAAGCTCTACGGTGTGGAGGAGTTGCCCGGCCGCATCGCGCAGTTAGGCCGGGAGCTCGATCTTACCGATCTGCTCGACCGGCCGACCGGCAAGCTCTCGGCCGGTCAAAAGACGCGCGTCTCGCTTGCCAAGGCGCTGATCAACGACCCGGATGTGCTGTTGCTTGACGAGCCGACCGCGTCGCTCGATCCCGACACCGCTGATTGGGTGCGCGGGCACCTTGAACGCTACTGCCGGGAGCGCAACGCCACCGTCCTGCTCGCCTCGCACAACATGGCCGAAGTCGAACGGCTGTGCGAACGCGTCATCATCATGAAGCGAGGCCGCATCGAAGACGACGATACGCCGGCGAAGCTGCTGGCGCGGTATGGACGGCGGACTCTGGAGGAAGTCTTTCTCGACGTTGCACGTGGCAAAGCGGAAATCCGCGAGGCGGCGCAATGAGCGCACGGTCCGAAACTGCGCTGTCGTTTTCGCCACGGCGCGTATCGGCGATGATGCTGCGCTACTGGTACCTGCTGCGCTCGTCGTGGCCGCGGCTGCTTGATCTGGTCTATTGGCCGACGGTGCAGATGATCACCTGGGGATTCCTGCAATATTACGTCGCGACCAATGCCGGCTTCTTCGCGCGCGCCGGCGGCACGTTCATCGGTGCGGTGCTGCTGTGGGACATTCTGTTCCGCGGACAGCTCGGCTTTTCGATCTCGTTCCTTGAGGAAATGTGGTCGCGCAACATCGGCAACCTGATGATGAGCCCGCTGCGTCCGATGGAGTTTATCACGGCCCTGATGGTGATGAGCGTGGTGCGGCTGGCGGTCGGCGCCGTGCCGGTGACGTTTCTCGCCATCGCGTTCTTCGGCTTCAATCTCTACGGGCTCGGCCTCGCGCTGGTGGCGTTCTTTTTCAACCTGATGCTGACCAGCTGGGCAATCGGCATCCTGGTGTCTGGCCTGATCTTGCGCAACGGCATGGGAGCGGAAAATCTCGCCTGGTCGATCATGTTCATCTTCATGCCGCTCACGTGCGTCTACTACCCGGTCACGACGCTGCCGGTCTGGCTGCAACCGGTGGCCTGGGCGCTGCCGCCGACCTACGTGTTCGAAGGCATGCGCGCGCTTTTGATCGACAAGGCATTCCGTCCCGACCTCATGCTCGACGCGCTGGCGCTCAACGCCGTGTTTTTCGCCGTCGGCGTCTTTGCCTTTCTCAGGCTCTTAGAAAGCGCTCGCCGCCACGGCTCGCTGATGCAGACCGGCGAATAGGCCCAGAATGGGTCTTATGTGCATCGCGAATGGCTCTGAAGCGTTGATCTGCATACGTAACGGATCATGAGAAAATTGCGTTTATGTTGTAGGTATGACATACGACCGACACAGTGCTGCATTGCAGCAATCCGGGCAAGGACCATCAATGGCAATCGGGGAGTTTGGCGGCGCGCCCGCGGTGCCGGGCGATAATGGCCTGCTGCTGTCGACGCCGCTCTATTGGTTTTATGAGGTTAGTCACGCAGCGCTCAATCCGTCGCGCGCGTGGGCGGACGCAACGCGTCTGTACTTCAAAAACCCGATTAATCCGCTGTCCTTCACGACGTTCGGAAAATCCATCGCCGCGGCATGCGAGTTGTTCGAGCGTTCGACGCGTCGCTACGGCCGCCCAGAATGGGGCATTTCGTCGACGCTGGTCGGCGGCGAGCGTGTGCCGGTGCACATATCGACGGTTTGGGAGCGGCCATTTTGCCGCGTCCTTCGTTTCGAGCGCGCGTTCGAGCGGCCTCCGCAACGCCCGCAGCCGCGACTGCTGATCGTCGCACCGATGTCGGGCCACTACGCGACGCTGCTGCGCGGCACGGTCGAAGCGTTTTTGCCTAATCACGACGTCTACATCACCGATTGGGTGGACGCGCGGATGGTGCCGACATCCGAGGGACGTTTCGATCTCGACGACTACATCGATTACGTCATCTCGATACTGCATGCACTGGGCGACGAGACCCATGTGGTCGCGGTGTGCCAGCCGTCGGTGCCGGTGTTGGCTGCGGTCGCCGTCATGGAAGCGGACGATGATCCCTACGTGCCGGCGTCCATGGTGCTGATGGGCGGGCCAATCGACACGCGCGTCAATCCGACCGCGGTGAATGACCTTGCCCAGCGGCGTGGCATGGATTGGTTCCGCAGCCACGTCATCACCAAGGTGCCGTTTCCAAATCCAGGCTTCATGCGCGACGTTTATCCGGGCTTTCTGCAGCTCAACGGCTTCGTCAGCATGAACCTCGACCGGCACATCGAGGCGCACAAGCAATTGTTTCTCAATCTCGTGCGCAATGACGGCGACTCGGCGCAAAAGCACAAGGAATTCTACGACGAGTATCTGGCCGTCATGGATCTCGCAGCGGAATTCTATCTGCAGACCGTCGATACGGTGTTCGTGCGGCATGCGCTGCCGAAGGGCGAGATGACCCACCGCGGCCGGCCGATCGATCTGGCGAGCATCAAGCGCGTCGCCTTGCTCACCATCGAAGGCGAGCACGACGATATTTCCGGCGTCGGACAGACGGAGGCGGCGCATCGTTTGTGCGTCAACATACCGCCCGACCGTCAAGCGCACTGGCTGCAACCGGCTGTCGGACATTACGGCGTCTTCAATGGGTCGCGGTTCCGTTCGGAGATCGCCCCGCGCATCGCCGATTTCGTGCTGTCGATGGGCCATTTCAGACGCGGCCTGCGCCACGTTTCCAATCGGCGGCGTTCCAGCAATGGCGCGGCCGTCGGCCAGGCCTGACGACCGCCGGCCACGGCCGGGCGACGTCGGTCGCCCTGCCGCCCCATTGATTCGAGCCAAGCGATCGGAACCGGGCCGATCTCCTTATTCTAGCTGAGCAATTCGCCTCCAATGCCGCGCGGAGGCACTAAGCATATGAAAACTCGGCCGAATTTCGGAATCATTCAGGGTCAATCCTGGGTGCGGCAAAAAAGGCGAAATCTGAAGTTAGATTCATCGCATCGCCCACACGTTATGGCGTTACCCGGCTCATCGAACCCCAAAGCCTTGTATGCTGAAGCGACCGTCATCAAAGGCTGCTGCGCCCCAGGCTGGATATGGCAGTATCCGGATTGGGTTGGGTTTGGGAAGCTTCATCATGCCGCTGCGCGCACTACTCTACCGTCGCCCGAGTGAACCTCAGGCGATCGAGGTCGTCTTCGATCGATCGATCTATCTCGTGCGTGTGCGGCGGCATCGGCAGGCGCGCCGCTATACGCTGCGCATTCTGGCCGCAACGCGGGAGGTCGTTCTCACCATCCCGCCGCGCGGCACCATGAAGGAAGCCCGCGAGTTCGCGCAAAAGCACGGCGCGTGGATCGCAGCCCGTCTGGGGCGGCTGCCGGAGGCGGCGCCGTTCACACATGGCGTCGTCGTGCCACTGCGCGGTGTACCGCACCGGATTGTTCATCGCCGCGGTGAACGCGGCACCGTTTGGACCGAAACGGATGGCGAGCCGCTTCTTTGCGTAGCCGGCAACGCGCCGCATATCGATCGGCGAATTGCCGATTATCTGCGCCGCGAGGCCAGGCGCGACCTTGAAGTCGCGAGTCTGCGCTTTGCCAACGAGCTTGGCGTCACCGTGCGGCGAGTCGCGGTGCGGGATCAGTCGAGCCGATGGGGCTCATGTTCCACGACGGGCGTTTTGTCCTATTCCTGGCGGCTCATACTCGCGCCGAGCAACGTGCTCGACTATCTCGCCGCACATGAAGTCGCCCATCTTGTTGAGATGAACCATTCGGCAAGGTTCTGGCGTCTGGTGCAGCGCATCTGCCCGGGCCACGAGCGTGCCAAAGCCTGGCTGGACGTTCACGGCACCGATCTGCATCGGTATGGTCTGCCCGATGCCAGCGCCGAATCCGACCCGCGATCCACTCGGGACATCCAATAGGCTGCGGTGAGCTCTTCTGAGCCGCCTCGCTCGCGTTGAGGGCGGATTAGAAAAATCGTCATATCTGCATTGCAAAGTTTGCGTTGCTGCAGCAGGCGAGCTTGGGCCTCGGCATTCAGCTGTGAGATCGCGCTTCTTTTGCGCGCGCGTTGTTTGATAGGCACCGCAGGTGCGCGTTTTGCCGCACCGAATCACACTAACGCGTGATCCGCATTGCATCCGAAAAGGCTGTACTTATTTCCCGTACATTAGGCCGCCCGGGCGGTTCCCCATCCCCCGACACCCCGCCGCCCGGGCTCATAAGCCTAAGTTGAGGCAACAACTCAGGAACCCCAAGCGCGTAAACTGCTTGGGGTTCTTTTTTGTGGCAAAACCGTTGCCGAAAGGACACATCCGGCCATTAATTTTTCACGAGATCGCCAAGCAGGCTCGCGGCCACCGCAAGTTTCGACAAGGTCAGGCCGGAATTGGCAATTTCCTGAATGGCCATGCGGATCCGCTCCACCTCGGCCTTGCGCGGGCTGACCCATGCTTCGACCGCGCTCGCGCCCGCGGCGCCATTGGTGGCCATTGCGGCGGTTAATCGGCGCTCGGCGTCGCCGATGGAATCCCGCGCGCGATCGAGCGCCAGCCGATCGAAATAATCGACGATGGGGATGCTGCTTGCGGCACTGATAATTCGGTCGAGACGAAAGAACGTTCCGGCGGCAAAATAAGTCGCAGCCACATCCGCGATCGCTTTCCCGGTCCGATCGGCGACAAGCACGATGTCGGGGCGGCGGCGAGAGGACTGAGATTAGCGATACGGCCGGCAAGCTCCTCCGGCACGCCCGCAGCGGCGAGTTCGCGCTTGCGGGCAGCGCGCACGCCCAGAGCCTCCTCCGGCAGCGAAATGTCGAGCGTGGCTGCAACGGCTGCGATGCCGTCCCGATAGTGCGCGACAACGTCGGCAAGGCCTTTCGACAGGTCGATATTGCGCAGGAACCAGACAATGCGGTCGAGCAGAAGGTCCTGCACCGCCGCGTAAAGATCGAGCTGCACCTTGCCGGTAATGCGGTTGTCGAGTCCATCGATCTCCGCATTCAGCGCGGTCATGCCATAACTGTCGCGAACCGCGGCAAAGGCTGCGGCTATTCCCGCGGGAATTGCGCCGGTCTGATCCGCGATGCGAACGATGAGGGAAGGTCCGCCGCGATTGATCATCGAATTGGCAAGCTGTGTGGCGATGATCTCGCGGCGCAGACGATGATGGTCGAGCGCATCCGGGAAGCGCTCGGCGATCTCTTTCGGGAAATACCGGCCGAGCTCACGGCCGAGATATGGATCGTCGGGCACCGTCGACTCAAGCAAGTCGTCATAGAGCGAGAGCTTGGCGTAGGCGAGAAGCACGGAGAGTTCCGGCCGCGTGAACGGTTGTGAGCGGCGCCGGCGCTCGGCGAGCTGCATATCGTCCGGCAAGAACTCGACCGCCCGGTCAAGCAACCCGCGCGCCTCCAGCGTCTGGATGAGCCGCTGCAGGAATCCGAAATCCTCCAAGCCGCGCCGCTCGGCGAGCGATATCGCGAGCGGCTGCAGATAATTGTTGCGCAGCACGAGGTCGGCGACTTCGTCGGTCATCTCCGCAAGCAACGTGTTGCGCGCGCCCATCGCGAGACGGCCATCGCGCACGGGAATGCTCAACGCGATCTTGATATTGACCTCCATGTCGGACGTATTCACGCCGGCCGAGTTGTCGATGGCATCGGTGTTGAGCTTGACGCCGTGCAGGGCCGCCTCGATCCGGCCGCGCTGGGTCATGCCGAGATTGGCGCCCTCGCCGATCACCTTGCAGCGCAATTCCTTGCCGGTGACGCGAATAAAATCGTTGGCGCGATCGCCGACAGCCTCGTCGCTCTCGTCGGAAGCGCGAACGTAGGTACCGATGCCGCCGAAGAAGATGAGGTCGGCCTGCGCCTTGAGAATCGCGCGGATCAGCTCTTGCGGCGTGAGCCTCTCGCCGACGCCGAATAGTTTCTGTGCCGCGCCCGAAAGCCTGATCTCCTTCGACGAACGCGAATAAACGCCGCCGCCCTTTGAGGTCACAGCCTTGTCGAAGTCCTGCCAGCTCGAACGCGGCAAATCGAACAACCGCTTGCGTTCGGCAAAACTGCGTTCCGGATCGGGATCCGGATCGATGAAAATATCGCGGTGGTCGAAAGCGGCGACGAGCTTGATCGTCTTTTCCCGCAACATGCCGTTGCCGAAAACGTCGCCCGACATGTCACCGACGCCGACCACGGTGAACGGCGCGGCCGCGAGGTTCACATCCATCTCGCGGAAATGACGCTTGACCGACTCCCAGGCGCCCCGCGCCGTAATACCAATCTTCTTATGATCGTATCCGGCCGATCCGCCCGAAGCGAAGGCATCGCCCAGCCAAAAATCGTGGGCAATGGCCAATTCATTGGCGATGTCTGAGAACGTCGCGGTGCCTTTGTCGGCGGCGACCACAAGATACGGATCATCGCCCTCATGACGCACCACGTCCGGCGGCGGAAGCACGCCGGCAGTACCGACCCCGATGTTGTCGGTGATGTCGAGCAACGTCGAGATGAGCATCTTGTAGGTGGCAACGCCCTCCGCCTGAATGGCTTCCCGCGTGCCGCCGGCCGGCATGCGCTTCGGGACGAAGCCGCCCTTGGCTCCAACCGGCACGATGACGGCGTTCTTGACGTTCTGCGCCTTCACCAAGCCAAGGATTTCGGTGCGAAAATCCTGTGGCCGGTCGGACCAACGAATGCCGCCGCGTGCGACCTTGCCGAAGCGCAGATGCACGCCCTCGACGCGCGGCGAATAGATGAAGATTTCGTAGAGCGGCCGCGGCAACGGCATGTCTTCGACCTTGCGGCTCGAAAACTTGATGGCGATGATGTCCTTGACGCGGCCGTCGCGATCGAGCTGGAAGAAATTGGTGCGGATTGCGGCTTCGACTGTATTGACGAAGTGACGAAGAATGCGGTCTTCGTCGAGACTCCCCACCGCCTGCAACGCAGCTTCGATGGCGGACACGATTTCGGCCTCATGCGTGGCGCGCTCGTCATCCGAAACACTGAGATGCGGGTCGAACCGCGCATGAAACAGCGTAACGATCCGCGCAGCGATGCCGGCATGCTTGCGCAACGTCACCCACATATAATCCTGCGAATAGGGCACGCGGATCTGCCGCAGGAAACGCGACAGCGTGCGGATGAGCGCAACGTCGCGCCACATCATCGAGGCCGCAAGCACCAGTGCGTTGTAGCCGTCACTTTCGGCCTTGCCGCCCATCACGACGAGGAAGCAAGCCTCCAGCCGGGTCTTCAGCGCCGCGAGGTCGAACGGCTGCTCCAGGCCGCTTTCGAGCACCATGTCATGGAACCAGACCTCCGCCTCGTCGCGCGGGCGGATGTGATAGGTGCGCTCGTCAACGACGCGGAAGCCCATGTTCTCCAGCACCGGGACGCGCTCCGAGAGCGGGATCGGCCGCGTGTGACTGAAGACCTTCAGCCCGGCGCTGGAAGGCTCGCCCTTGGGATCACGATAAAGCTCGACGCCCAGCGGACGCTCCGGCACCAGCGCCTCGACCACGGCGATATCGGCGACGGCTGCAGCCGGCGGGTAAACCTCGCGGTAGTCGATCGGAAAAGCGTCGCAGTAGCGCTCAAAGAGAGCTCGGCCGCGCTCCGACGCAGGATCGCCGACAAGCGCCTCGTGAAGGCCGTCGACCCAGCTCCGCACGATGTTCTCGACCGCGCGATCGAGCGCGGCGCGGTCGGGATTCGGCGGCTCGCCTTCATAGCGCCCGATGATGAAATAAACGCGGACCAGCGGCCCTTCGGGGAAGAACGGATAATAGGCGCGGACGCGTCCCTTGAACGCGCCGGCGAGATAATCGCCGATCCTGGCCCTGATCCGGCTGTCGTAACGGTCGCGCGGAACGTAGACGAGGACCGACACAAAACGATCGAACCGATCGCGTCGCGGCAGGACGCGGACGCGTGGACGCTCCTCGAGCTGAAGAACGGCTAGGGCGAACTGAAAGAGCGTGTCTTCGTCGATCTGAAACAACTCGTCGCGCGGATAGGTCTCGAGCACGTTGACCAACGCCTTGCCCGAATGGCCTTCGGGATCGAATTCGGCGCGGCGGATAACGCTATCGACCTTGCGCCGCAGATACGGAATGCTGCGGCTCGAGCGCGTGTACGCGGTCGAGGTGAACAGCCCGCAAAACCGGCGTTCGCCGATCAGCTCGCCGTCTTGCCCGAAGCGCTTGACCCCGATGTAATCCAGGTAGACACGCCGATGCACCCGCGAGCGCACCGCTGCCTTCGTGACAATCAGAAGCCGAGGCTCTTTGAGGAATTCGATGATCTCTCGCGTGTAGGTCATCGTTTGACCGCCGCGCCGCAACAGCCGCACGTCGTGCGATCGCAGCAGTCCGAGGCCGGTCTCGAATTTCGGCACGAGCGCGTCTTCGGTATCGGTGAAAGTATAATCGCGCGCGCCAAGCAGCGTGAAATTATTCGCCGCCAGCCACTCAAGGAATTGAACAGCTTCGGCAATCTCCGGAGCGGGCAATGGCGGCGGATTCACCCTCAGTTCGGCAATGGCGTCGCCAACCCGCGCCAGCATCGGGCGCCAGTCGTCGACGCAGACCCGCACTTCAGCGAGGATGTCTTCGAGAGCGTGAACGATGTCTGCCCGCCGAGCCGCGTCCTCGACGCCATCGATGTGGATGTGAATGAAGCTTTCATGCCGGCCGCCGGCCTTGGCCGAAGCATCGAAAGCCACAAGGGCCCCGCCCGCGTCGCGAGAGACGGAAAAGACCGGATGGACGAGCAGACGAATATTGAGTCCGCGTTCGTTGATCTCACCGACAACCGAATCGTAGAGGAACGGCATATCGTCGTTGAGAACTTCGAGCACCGAAATGCCGCGCGTCTCGGCCGCCGGCTCGAAGCGCACCTTGGGAGAACCGATCTTGCGCTCGGCGAGGAAAGTCCACGACCGCTCAGCGATGGCGGCGAGTTGCGCCGCGCCATAGCGGTTGAGATCCTCGGGCACCGCAAGACCGAACAGCGCGGCTACAAAATCCGGCGGGATATCGGAACGGCGCTTTGCCAGCAGCGCGGCTGCGGCGGCAATGAGCACCGCACCGGATTCATTTTGTTTGCCGGAAACGTCTTGGACGGTCATGATTTTCCGATTCTGAGCGCGATTCCTTGCAATAGTACTGACGCAACGAGCACATCCGCTACCGCAACATCTGCCCTATAATGTCGTCGTATCCTTTGCCGCCGACAACGGCACGACCGACGAGACCATCATGGCCAAGCCCAGCCGCAAAGCCGTCCCCGCCAATCGCACCGGAAAACCTCGCGCAAGCGCGGCAGCCGGCGACGACACCACAATCACTGCCCTCAAATTACCCTCGGTGGACCTCGACGGCGATATGGCCGCCTATTTTGCCAAATGTGAGGAGAAGCTCGGCTTCGTGCCGAACGTTCTCAAGGCCTACGCCTTCGATTTGGCCAAGCTTTCGGCTTTCGTCGCCATGTACAACGACTTGATGCTGGCGCCATCGGGCTTGAGCAAGCTCGAACGTGAAATGATCGCGGTCGCGGTCTCGTCGCACAATCGCTGCTATTATTGTCTCGTCGCCCACGGCGCAGCCGTCCGCCATCTCTCCGCCGACCCGGTGCTCGGCGAATTGATGGCCATGAACTACCGGGCGGCACGGCTGTCGCCGCGCGAGCGCGCGATGCTCGATTTCGCGGTCAAGCTCACTGCCGAGCCGTGGCGGATCGAAGAAGAGGATCGCGACGAATTGCGCCGCGCCGGCTTCAGCGATCGCGATATCTGGGATATCGCCGCCGTGGCGGGATTCTTCAATATGTCGAACCGCGTGGCTTCCGCTACCGACATGCGGCCCAACAGCGTGTACCATGCGCAAAGCCGGTGAGCGTTTAGCTCAGGCGGTGTATCGGAATGGTCGTTCGGTTTGCCAATCATCGAAGCTACCAATCACGAGCTTAGGGGGATCACGATGCGTGCTTATCTTGCCGGCGTCGTCACGGGTGCCGCCTTGGGCATTTTTATCGCCACGCCGATTGTTGCAGCACCAGCCGGGAAACTTGCGCCGAATGATATCCAGACGACGTTCTTCAACGGTCAGCCGTTTACCGCGGCGACGAACTCGAACGTCAAATACAAAATGACCTTCACGGCCGACGGCAAGATGAAGCGTGAGCCGACCACCGGCGGAACGCCGGGCAACGGCACGTGGAAACTCTCGAAGGACGGCTTCTGCACCACGTGGATGGGCGCCAAGGCCAATTGCTTCACGGTGGCCAGCGCCGGCGACAACAAGTGGTCGGTGCTCAAGGGCTCGACCATCGTCGCGACCTGGAGCAAGTAAGATCTGGAGCAAGTAAGCGAACGGCGTGGCACAAAACGAACCGGCCGGGTCGTATATTCGATCGCTTCGCTCACACGCCGCTCAGGCGTGCACCGATAGATCGTCAATGGTCGGATGCTCGCCGGAAAGCGGATTCTCCGGGTCCCAGGCGTAGCGCAGTGTCTCGAACCGCATCGCACGCGCATCGAGCATCATCAGACGGCCGACCAGCCCTTCGCCGAATCCGACGATCTCGCGGAGGATTTCGAGGGCCGTCATCGAACCGATCACCCCGGCGAGTGCGCCGAGTATTCCGGCTTCCGCACAGGCGGGGACGGAGCCGGGCGGCGGCGGCTCGGGAAACAGACAACGGTAGGTCGGATTCGGCCTGCCGTCGGCCCCGCGCTCATGCGCGCGTATCGTGGTGAGCGTGCCGTCGAAGGTGCCGAGCGCCGCAGTCACCAGCGGCTTGCGCGCAAAATAACAGGCGTCCGACACAAGATAGCGCGTGGCGAAATTGTCCGAGCCGTCGGCGACGATGTCGTAGCGGCCCATCAATTCAAGCGCATTCTGCGCGGTCAGGCGGATCTGATGCTGTTCGACGGCGACGTGAGGGTTGAGCCGGTGGATCGTTGCGGCGGCGCTGTCGACCTTCGGCACGCCGATGTCCGGTGTGGCATGAATCACCTGTCGCTGCAGATTCGACAGCGTCACCACGTCGTCGTCGACGACCCCGAGCGTGCCGACGCCGGCCGCGGCAAGGTAGAGCAAGACCGGCGCGCCGAGCCCGCCGGCGCCGATCACCAGGACGCGCGCACGGCCGAGTGCGGCCTGTCCCGGCCCACCCACCTCGCGCAGCACGATATGGCGCGCGTAGCGTTCAAGTTCGTCGGAACTCAACATGCAAGCACCATTTTGATCGCACCGAACGCCGGACAATCGGCGGCGTCAAGCGTCGTCACCGGATGCGGGATGCGACGAAGGACGCATCGGCAGAAGCATTGCCTTGGCGCGCCGTTTGGTTACGCTTAAGCGGCGCCGGATAGGACGCGTGCGAGCTATGCAAATCAGGGTGGCGGGCATCGTCGTCGGGCTGATGCTAGCGAGCGCGCCTGCGCTTGCTCAGGTGACCAATTCTCCCAAGCCGGGGTCGCCGCAGCGGCGCGCAGCAACGCGCCGAGCGCGGCGGCGAAGAAGCCCGCCGCACATAAACCTGCGTCGAAGAAGACAGCGGTCGCGACCACCGAAACGGCCGAACCTGCCGCCACCCCAACGGGCACCACGGCCCACCGCAAGGCTGCCTCCCGAGCAAAAGGCGATCACGCGCCCGCGCTCGCGGATAACCAAATCCCCGAGACCGAGCGTCTCGGCATTCAGGCTGATCTTGCCTGGCTGGGCGGAGACGACGAGGTCCCCGGCGGCGATTTCGACGAGAACACGGTCGACGCCATCAAGGCGTTTCAGAAGCGGAACGGCGCTAAGGAAACCGGCGTGCTGACCGACGAGCAGCGCGCCCTTTTGGCGGCGGCGGTGCAAACGCGCCAGGAGGCGGTCGGCTGGCGCGTCATCGATGACCGTGCCACCGGAGCGCGCCTCGGTTTGCCGGGCAAGCTCGTGCCAAAGAGCGGGACCGCCCGCACCGGCAGCCGCTGGACTTCGGCGCAGGGGCAAATCCAGGTCGAGACCTTTCGGTTGCGCGAGGCATCGTTATCGGCCCTGTTCGACCAGGAGAAGAGGTCGCCGCGCGGCCGCCAAATTGGCTACAGCACGCTCAAGCCGGATTCCTTCGTCATGTCCGGCGAGCAAGGCCTGAAGAAATTTGTCGTCCGCGTCCAAGCCAGCGGCAACGAACTCCGCGGCATCACCATCCTTTACGATCAGGCCACCGAAGGCACGATGGACCGCATCGCCAATGCTATGGCGAACGCCTTTCAGGGATTCCCCGACCCGAACGCCGGGCCGCCTCCGGGCGAAAACGCGGAGTCGAATACAGCACGGGAATTGTGGTGAGTGGCCGAGGCGACCTCCTGGTTATCGGGCCCGCCACCGACGAATGCCAAGCCATCACGGTGCCGGGCCTTGGTCACGCCGAGCGCATCGCCGAGGACAAGTCGAGCGATCTTGCGCTGCTCCGTCTTTACGGCGCGCGAAATCTTGTGCCTGCCGCGCTCGCCGGCGATGGCGGCCAAGGCGATCAGCTCACGCTTGCCGGTGTTGCCGATCCGCTCGCCCAGGCCGGCGGCGCCGCGGTAAGACAGCGAACGCGCACGTCACGGCGCAAGGCGTCGACCCGGCGCCGAAATTGGGCTTCTCGGGCGCCGCCGCGACTGATGCGCAAGGCCGATTTTCAGGTGTCGTGGAGTTAAAATCACCGATCGTCGCCGGTACCGGCGTCGTCACTCAGCAGGCCGCGCTGATCCCGGCCGAAGCCGTTCGCGCCTTTCTCTCCGCGCAAGGCATAGCGCTTGCCGCGGGTCATGCCGCAATCGACCAATCGATCGTGCGCGTGATCTGCGTTCGCAAATAATCACCTGTTCTCGAATTTGGGCGGCCGTTTTTCGATGAAGGCATACATGCCTTCCGTTTGATCGAGAGTCGCGAACAGCGAATGGAAGATGCGCCGCTCGAAGCGCACGCCTTCGGCGAGCGACGTTTCGAATGCACGATTGACCGCCTCCTTGGCGGCCAGCAGCGACGGCAACGACATCGAAGCGATCGTTTCGGCGACTTTGGTCGCTTCCTCGACGAGGCTCGCGGCCGGCACGACGCGGGCGGCAATGCCCGCGCGCTCGGCTTCGGCGGCGTCCATCATGCGGCCGGTCAAGATCAGGTCCATCGCCTTTGCCTTGCCCACGGCGCGCGTGAGCCGCTGCGTGCCGCCGATACCCGGAATGATCCCGAGCTTGATTTCGGGTTGTCCGAACTTGGCGTTGTCCGCCGCAATAATGAGGTCGCACTGCAGCGCGAGCTCACAGCCGCCGCCGAGTGCAAAGCCCGCGACCGCCGCAATGACCGGCTTGCGGGCATGCGCGACCCGCTCCCATGTCGCGGCGAAATCGCCGAGGAAGACATCGGCAAAATCCTTGTCGGCCATCTCCTTAATGTCGGCGCCCGCCGCAAACGCTTTCTCCGAGCCGGTGATGACCATGCAGCCAATGTTGGCGTCGGCTTCGAACGTATCGACCGCCTGGCTGAGCTCGTTCATGAGCGCGCTGTTGAGCGCATTGAGAGCCTGTGGCCGATTGAGGCGGATCAGCCCGACCCGCCCCCGCGTTTCGACGATGATGTGTTCGGTGCTCATGAGCGCTCTCTTGGCGTTATCCGGGAAACGACCGTGGCCTACCCGATATTCACCGCCTCGGCCACTCTGATATGCTGCGACGAAAGGGAGGAGCCATGACACAGAACCAGATCGCTTCCCATTGGAGCATTGCCCTCGGTCTTTTGGCAGCATCAGTATTCGCGCTCACAATCTTCTCCGCGTCCTTCTCCACGGCGGCACGCGCCGACGACGACCCGCCCTATACGCTGGCGCGCGACGGCTTTTTCTACGTCGGCGGCAAATTGAGTTCGGCAGACGGCCACACGCACGTCATTGACCAGATGTACGTCGAATTCCGCATTCCGGCGCAACAGACGCATCCCTATCCGATCGTCATGGTCCATGGCGGGACGCGCTCCGGCACGACTTTTACCGGCACGCCCGACGGCCGCGAGGGCTGGGCGCAATATTTCGCGCGCCGAGGCTACGCCGTCTACGTCGTCGATCAGCCCGGACGCGGCCGCTCGGGCTATTCGACCGAAGCCTACGGTCCGTCGCGCGTCGCCGACATGGAAGGCGGACTGAAGCGTTATCTCGCCCAGGAGAAATTCAATCTTTGGCCGCAAGCCCATTTGCATACGCAATGGCCCGGCAATGGCACGCCGGACGATCCGATCTCCATTCAAATGGTCTCGAACTATCTGCCGGAGATCGCAGACTTCACCAAACAACAATTTCTCAATCGCGATTCTCTGGTCGCATTGTTCGACAAGATCGGTCCCGCGATCCTGATGGTGCACTCCCAGGCTGGCGCCTTTGCCTGGCCGGTGGCGGATGCGCGAGCGGATTTGGTGAAGGCGATCATCGGCGTCGAGCCCAACGGCCCGCCGTTCTACGAGGTCAATTTCATCGGGCCGCCGGACTACTTCAAGCAAGGCAAGCTTGCGTTGCCTTACGGCCTCAGCGCCGTTCCGCTCACCTACGCGCCGGCGGTGAAGGATGCGTCCGAGCTTGCCATCGTTCAGGAAGACAAGGCGGAAGGGCCCGATCTTGTGCGCTGCTGGATGCAGAAAGATCCGGCGCGGCAACTGCCTAACCTGCAAAAAATGCCCATTATGGTGCTGACCTCGGAGGCGTCGTATCACGCGCCTTATGATCATTGCACCGTGAATTATCTCAAGCAGGCCGGCGTCAAACCCACCCACATCAAGCTCGTCGATCTCGGCATTCGCGGCAACAGTCACGTCATGATGAACGAGAAGAACAACAAGGAAATC
The DNA here is from genome assembly GCA_963759705.1 of uncultured Alphaproteobacteria bacterium. Lineage (GTDB taxonomy): Bacteria > Pseudomonadota > Alphaproteobacteria > Rhizobiales > Xanthobacteraceae > BOG-931. The sequence goes on along the minus strand of CAVXAK010000010.1, from coordinate 81,209 downwards.
GCCGCTGTGATCGCGAAATGGCTGGACGAGGCCGTGCCGGCAAAGGAATAGAATTAAAAAAATATACCGCGAAATCTCTTCGGCGCAACGAGCATCTTGAGGAACGTCACATGTACAATCGTATCCTGGTTGCGGTCGATGGCAGTGATACTTCCAACTCGGCGCTGCGAGAGGCCATCGCGCTGGCAAAAGACCAACACGCTTCGCTGCGGCTTGTTCACGTTGTCGATTTGACCCTGGCATACAGCGCGGTAGATGCGCCATATGTCGCCGACTACCAGAAAGCGGTGCAGGCAGCGGGCCAAAAGGTGATTGCGGACTGTTCGGCGATCGTCCGTGAATCCGGAATTGAATTTGATACGGCGCTGATCGTTATCGAAATGCTCGGTCAGCGGATTTTCGACGCGATTGAAGAGGAGGCGAAGCGGTGGCCAGCCGACCTCATCGTCGTCGGCACCCACGGACGGCGAGGCATCCGTCGCTTCTTCCTCGGCAGCGTCGCCGAGGGCATCGGTCGGGTTGCAAGCAAGCCGGTATTGCTTATTCGCGGGGCGACCTCGTAACGAGGCTGTGCTGCGCTACTCGACCTTGAATACGGCGGTTACCGGCCGCTTGATCTGATCGAGGATCAATGCGAATGCCGCCGCGGCGACGAAGATCGCCAGCACGAGCCGCCACGGCAGCGGCGCCATCAAGGTCCCAGATAATGCAAGCAGCGCGACGATGCCGATATCGATGGCGGATGATGCGAATACCCATTTGCTCGGTATCGACGACCAGATGTGGCGCCGCTCGCGCAGGACGTAAATAAGGCCTTGCGATCCGAACAGGACGGTGACGAACGCGAACGTTTGCAACTCCGTCGGACCGATTCCGAGCTTAAATTTTGCGACCCACAGCATTGCGGTCGAGAAGCCTAGCTTGCAGGCGCCGAGAACGATTGTGGCGAAGGTGATGTTGCGCATGTACCATTTGCTGGGCGATCGTGACGCGCTTGCCCGATCGGTGGTCAACGACATGGCGAGAACGTCGTTCGTTACCAACATCAGTACCATCATCACCGGGGTCATCACCGGCTGACCGGTCAAGACGAGGCCGATGGCCAGAAACAGAACGATCTCGATCTTCTTGGTCAGCATGTTGAAGGTGTAGGTCAACAGCCGCCGGAATCCGATGCGGCCTTCTCGGACGGCGAACACGATGCCCCCAAGCCCATGCTCGGTCAGCACGATGCCAGCCGCCGCTTTGGCGACATCGGTGGCTGAGGAAACGGCGATACCGATCTGCGCCTGTCGCAGCGCCGGCGCATCGTTGACACCGTCGCCGCACATGCCGATGACATGGCCGACGCGCTGCAAGGCCTGCACCAATTTGTATTTCAGCTCAGGCACAACGCGCGCGAATATCCCGCAGTTTTCGGCGGCCGGCTCGCCCGCCAGTCGTTCCGGAGAACAAACGTCACCCTCGATGCCGACCATTCGGGCGATCGTCGCTGCGGTTGTCGCTGAATCCCCTGTCACCATCACGGTACGGACGCCCATTTCGCGAAGCGTGCCGATCAGTTCCGACGAGTCCCGGCGCGGCGGATCGCTGATGGCGATGAGTCCGACGAGGCGCGGCGCACTCGTGGAGCCGAAGGCGACGGCAATCACACGATCGCCCTGCCCGGCCAGGCTATCCACCAAGGAACGGGCATTGCCGGGCAGTTCCGCCGCCTTCGAGATCACTTCGAATGCCCCCTTGATGACGCGCCGCTCGGTCCCATCCTGGCCGACGACAAGGGCTTCCGCACTCTTGGTCGCCGGGTCGAATGGAACGAACCGCACGAGCCGCTCGGCCGGATCGGCTGGAGCGGCTTTGGCGGCTGCCCAAATCGCCGCGTCGATCGGGTCCCGATCCGCGTCTGAACTCGCAAGCGCCGCAAGCGTCAGCACACGCGCGCGGTCGAACCCGGCCAGCGGGACGACGTCCACGACCTCCATTTCATTGCGCGTCAGCGTCCCGGTCTTGTCGGCGCACAAGACATCCATGGCGGCAGCTTCGTGCACGGCGGAAAGCCGCGTCAGCAGCACGCCGCGCCGGGCGAGCGTCTGAGCGCCGAATGCGGCGGACAGCGTGAACGTCGCCGGCAGCGCCGCCGGGATCGTGGCGAGCAGCACTGTCAGGCCGAGCGGGATCAGATCGCTCGGCGGCAGTGCCGCGGCATAGGCGTAAGCGACGATGCCCACCGCCACCGTGGCATTGACGAGTGCCAGGTTCCGTGTCGCCGCAAAAATCGCTGCCTGTTCGGTGCTCGCAGAATGCGCTGTGCGCACGAGTTCGGCGGCGCGGCCGAAATAGGTCCGGGATCCGGTCGCGGTGACTTCCGCGACCGCTTGGCCGCGGCGTACTAGCGAGCCCGCATAAACCGCATCGCCAGGATTGGCATCGACCGAAACGGATTCTCCGGTCAGCATGGACTGATCGACCAAGAGCGAGCCGGACTTGATGCGTACATCGGCGGGCACCAAGGCGCCGAGTGGACACCTGATGGCATCGCCGGGCACCACTTCGGACCCCGGAAGCTTTACCCATGTGCCGTCGCGGCGGACAAGTGCGGTCGGCGCGAGACGTTTCTTGAGCGCCGCGAGTGCCGCGCCGGCACGCCCTTCCTGGATGAAACCCAAGGTGGCGTTGAACAGGAGCAACCCGGCGATGACCGCCGCTTCGACATATTTCCCGAGTCCGATCTCGACTACCATCGCGACTTCAAGCAACCAAGGGATCGGCGACCAGAACTTCGCGACATAGGTGCGCCAACGCGGCGCCGCTGCCTCGTTGACCGCATTGGGACCGAACTCGGCAAGCCTCCGCCGTGCTTCATCGCTGGTCAGGCCAACTGGACTGTCAACCGCGGCGCGGCGTTCGTCAGGTTCACGCAACTTTGCGCCGACCATATCGCCGCATCCGTGTAACCGCTATTCAAGCGAGACGATGGCCGCGATCAAATCTTTTCCACCCTTTACGCGGGAACTGTGACCGCGTCCGGAAGTATCTTCCATCAACACCGCGTCGCCTGGACCGAAGGTCTGCTTTTTGCCGTCGCTAGCATGAATTTCGAGTTGTCCCTCCAGGCAGACGAAAACCTGGCGCTGGGGCGGACAGATATTCTCGCCCGCCCAGCCAGCAGGCAATCTGACAAATTGCAGCGCGCCGGCTTGTAAAGCATGCGAGACGAAAACCATTGGCGCTGGCGGCCGATAGTCCGCCTCGTCGAATTTCAGTGGGACCTGTTCGAAATGTGTCTCGCCGCTGGGATCAGCATAGAGTTGCTCGTATCGCATCGCTGCTTCTCCTCGGTCAAATCGCTTAGTGCACCAAAGGCGAAGGATCGCATCGGCACAGCCATTCCGTCCTATTCCTCCAATCCCACCGATCTGTGCTTGGCTCATTGACTTGAATCAAGCGATTGGCCTCAGCGCCGTTTCGCTCACTTATGCGCCGGCGGTGAAGGATGCGTCCGAGCTTGCCATCGTTCAGGAAGACAAGGCGGAAGGGCCTGATCTCGTCCCAGCAGGCCATCGATTTGCTCGATAGGCTGCAGGCGCTCAATCTTCGCGCGGCACCTCTCGCCCGCTTCGCGGCGGCGGAACCGCAGCGCTATTTCTGGCAGGTTGGGCAATAAAACGTCGAGCGGCCGTTCTGCACGATGCGCTTGACGGTGCCGCCGCAGCCGGGCGTACGGCACGGTTCGCCCTCGCGATCGTAGACCCGAAAGTTATGCTGGAACATGCCGAGGCCGCCGTCGGTCAGCTTGTGATCGCGCAGCGACGAGCCGCCGGCCTTGATCGCATCCTGGAGCACCGCCTTGATGCCCTCGACCAGGCGCTCGGCGCGTTCGTTCGGCGCGCCGCTTCTGGTGGCGATGGTGGAGGCTAGGCGTTTCGGTGACAGCCGCGCGCGATGCAGAGCCTCGCAGACGTAGATATTGCCGAGGCCGGCGACGATCCTCTGATCGAGCAATGCCGCCTTCAGACTTGTCTTCTTGCCCTTGCATGCGTGCGCCAGCATCGCGGCATCGAAAGCGTTGCCCAGCGGCTCGGGACCAAGTCCGCGTAGCAGCGGCTCCGCGTCAAGGTTTTGGCGGGCAATAATCTTCATCGAGCCGAAGCGGCGCGGATCGTTGAAGGTGACGATTGCGTCCGACGACATGTGAAAGACGACATGGTCGTGGGCCACATGCTTCGAGCGCTCGCGATAGTACTGCCCGACCGTCTTATCGCCATCGTCGCGAAACACATGGAACGAGCCCGACATGCCGAGATGCATGACGAGAACGTCGCCGGATGAAAGATCGGTCAGAAGATATTTTGCCCGCCGGCTCATGCCGGTCACGGTTTTGCCTTCAAGGCGCTGGGCAAAGTCCTTCTGCAGCGGCCAGCGCAAATCGCCGCGATGAACATCGACTTTGGTAAAGCGCGCGCCTTCCATGGCCGGCTCGAGCCCGCGGCGCACCGTTTCGACTTCGGGAAGTTCGGGCATCGCTAGCTGATCGCGCTCATGGCCCGGCCGTACCGCTGGGCTCGCCGAAAGTAATGCGGTTGTTGAAGGGATCGACGACGGTCAGCTCCGTCATGCCCCAGTCCTGCTGCTGCAGGCCCGGACGGTTGTGGCGGTATCGCTTGTCGTTGAGCTCGCGATGTAGTTCGCGCACGCCCGTCATGTAGACATACGCGATCGAGCCGGGCGTGCCGTCGCCGTGATGCTCGCTCAGATGCAGCGTCAGCGGCGCTCTGGAGACTTGCATATAGACCGGAGCGTTCGGCTCGAAACGATGCTCCCAATCGATCTTGCAGCCGAGGAAATCGAGATAGAATTCGCGGGCTTTTTCCAGCGAAAAGATTTCGAAAAATTGGAACGACCCGTTGGAATTCAATTGTCATGGCGGTCCCTCCCGGTTCCGCTGCGGCCACGTCAATCATCTTGAGCGGCCTTTGTAGCGCCGCACCGCCAGTCGCGCTATCGTCGAGCCGGCAGGATGCAAGATGACCGAACCTGAGCAAAAGCAGGCCGATTTCGGCTACCAGCGCGTTCCGCTCGGCGAGAAGCAGGCGCTGGTGGACGACGTCTTCCGCAGCGTAGCGCGCCGCTACGACCTGATGAACGACCTGATGTCGCTGGGGCTCCATCGCGCCTGGAAGGACGCGCTGGTCACGGCGCTCGATCCGCCGCGAAGCCGGTCGTTCGCTGTCCTCGACATTGCGGGCGGCACCGGCGACATCGCGTTTCGCGTGCTCGCGGTCGGCGGCGACGCAACACGGGTCACCGTCTGCGACATCAATCTCGACATGCTCGAAGTCGGGCGCGAGCGCGCCGCCGCGCGTTCGCTTGGCGACGCCGTCACCTTCACCGAGGCCAATGCCGAGGCCTTGCCGTTCCTGGATCGGACGTTCGATGCCGTGACCATCGCGTTCGGCATCCGCAATGTGCCGCGTATCGATCGGGCGCTTGCCGAAGCGTATCGCGTCCTCAAGATCGGCGGCAAATTCCTTTGCTTGGAATTTTCCGCCGTCGATGTCCCCGGCTTCGATAAGCTTTATGATTTCTATTCCTTCAACGTCATCCCCGCGCTTGGCCGCATGGTGGCCGGCGATGCCGAATTGTATCGCTATCTGGTGGAATTCGATCCGGCGCTTCCCCAACCCGCCGGCATTTGCCGCGATGCTGCGTGAGGCGGGCTTTGCCCGCGTGTCGTTTCGATCGCTGACCGGCGGGATCGTGGCGTGGCATTCCGGCTGGCGTTTGTGATCTCCGCTCCCGCGCATCTCATCCGCCTCGGCCGCGCGGGCTTCGTGTTCGCGCGCGAAGGCGTGTTCGGCGCCATCGATCCTGCCGCCGTGCCGCCAGCGGCACGTCCGCTCTTGCGCGTTGCGCGCCTCATCGAGCGGCCCGCCCGCGGCGGTGCCGAGGCGCGATTGTCGGCCGCGCTGACGCGCCTTGGTCCGAGCTATGTCAAGCTCGGCCAGTTCCTCGCGACCCGCCCGGATGTCGTCGGCGCCGCGTTCGCCCACGACCTCGAACGGCTTCAGGACCAGATGCCGGCCATTCCGCAAAAGGATGCGGAAGCGGCGATCGCCGCCTCGTTCGGCAAGCCGATCCGGTCGATCTTTGAAAGCTTCGGTCCGCCGGTCGCCGCTGCCTCGATCGCGCAAGTGCATCGCGCCGAGGTCGAGACAGTCAGCGGGCGGCGCGCCGTCGCCGTCAAGGTGTTGCGGCCCGGCGTCGAGCGGCGCTTTCACGCCGACCTGCGCGCCTTCACCTTTGCGGCGCAGCACGCCGAAAGCCTTTCCGCCGAGGCGCGACGGCTGCGCCTGATCGAAGTGGTCGAGACGCTACGCCGTTCCGTCGCGGTCGAAATGGACTTCCGCCTGGAAGCGGCGGCGCTCTCGGAGATGGCCGAGAACACCAAGGACGATCCGGATTTTCGCGTGCCGTCGGTCGATTGGGACCGCACGACCAAGGAAGTCCTCACGCTCGAGTGGATCGACGCGACGCCGCTGACAGACCGCGCCCGGCTGATCGCAAAGGGCTTCGATCTTCCGCAGATCGGTCGCGCGGTGATCCAGACATTTCTGCGCCATGCGCTGCGCGACGGCTTTTTTCATGCCGACATGCATCCGGGAAATCTGTTCGTTGACGATGACCGCCGCCTCATCGCCGTCGACTTCGGCATCATGGGCCGGCTCGGAACCAAGGAGCGGTTGTTCCTGGCCGAGATCCTGCACGCCTTCATCACGCGCGATTATTATCGCGCAGCCGAGGTTCATTTCGAAGCCGGCTATGTACCGCCGCATCACTCGGTGGAGAATTTCGCCCAGGCGATCCGCGCCATCGGCGAGCCCATTCACAACCGCACCGCCGAAGATATCTCCATGGCGAGGCTGCTTACGCTGCTGTTCGAGGTGACGGGGCTGTTCGATATGCGCACCCGGCCGGAATTGCTGCTGCTGCAAAAGACCATGGTGGTGGTCGAGGGCGTCGGGCGCTCGCTCGATCCCAAGCTCGACATGTGGTCGACGGCCGAACCGGTTGTGCGCGAGTGGATGACGCGACACCTCGGCCCCGCCGGCAAACTCGAAAGTGTGGCCGATGGCACGGCCGAGGTCGGCCGCTTCTTGGGCAAGATGCCCGGCCTTCTCACCCGCGGCGTCCGCGTCCTCGATCAACTCGACGACATCACCCGCGACGGGCTCACCCTGTCCCCGCAGACCATCATTGAAATCGACAAATCCGGAGCACACCGCAACCGCTGGGCCGTGGCGGCGCTTTGGGTCATCGCGGCGCTTTTGTTTTGGATCGTCTTGCGGATGCACTGATTGCATTGATTGCAGTGCAATCAATTTAGCCGTATATTGCTGGCAGCCAAGGAAAACACCGATGGCGAGCCTTACCGTCCGACAGCTCGATGACAAGCTCAAGACGCTGCTGCGCCTGCGCGCGGCGCGGCATGGTCGGTCCATGGAAGACGAGGTCCGTGTGATCCTGCGCCAGGCGGCCGAGCAGACCGGTCGCGACGTCCTGGATCAATTCACCCCGCCAACACACGCCTCAGCAAAGCCTACAAACCCAGCGCAGACCGACCGCCAGCGCATCCTCCTCATCATCGGCGGCGGCATCGCAGCTTACAAATCGCTCGATCTGATCCGGCGCTTGCAGGATCGTGGCGCGCATGTGCGCTGCATTCTCACGGCTGCGGCGCAGCGCTTCGTCACCCCGCTCGCCGCCGGCGCACTCTGCGGCGAGCGCGCCCATACCGATCTGTTCGATCCGCAAAGCGAGTTCGACGTCGGCCACATACGGCTGGCGCGCGACGCCGAGCTCATCGTTGTGGCCCCCGCAACGGCTGATCTCATCGCCAAAATCGCGGGAGGACACGCGGACGATCTCGCGACCGCCGTCATGCTGGCCACCGACAAACCAGTTCTCATTGCGCCCGCGATGAATCCCAAAATGTGGGCCGCCAAGGCCACGCAACGCAATCTCGCGCAGCTCACAGCCGACGGCATTCGCGTGGTCGGTCCCGATAGCGGCGACATGGCGGAGCGCGGCGAAGCCGGCACGGGCCGCATGGCGGAGCCGCACGACATCGTCGCTGCTGTCGAGTGGATTATCCACAAGACCGGATCGCTCAGCGGAAAACGCGTGCTCGTGACCTCGGGACCGACCAGCGAGCCGCTCGACCCGGTGCGCTTCATCGCCAACCGTTCCTCCGGAAAGCAGGGCCATGCCATTGCGCTCGCCGCCGCCGCAGCCGGAGCCGAGGTCGTGCTGATCCGCGGACCGGTCAATCTGCCCGATCCGCCCGGAGTGTCCGTGGTCAAGATCGAGACCGCGCGCCAAATGCTCGCGGCCGTCGAAAGGGCGTTGCCGGTCGATGTTGCGATATTCGCTGCGGCCGTTGCCGACTGGCGCCCGGAGCGGGTGAGCGAAAGCAAGATCAAGAAACAGCAAGGCCGGACACCGACTTTGGCGCTGATCGAAAATCCCGACATCTTGTCGACGATTGCCCACCGCGCATCCGGCCGTCCAAGGCTGGTGATCGGTTTCGCGGCCGAGACCGATGACCTCGTCGCCAACGCCAAGGCGAAGCTTGCCAGGAAGGGCTGCGATTGGATCCTGGCGAATGATGTTTCGCCCGAGACCGGCATCATGGGTGGCGACACCAACACGATTCAGTTGATCTCATCGACAGGAGTGGAAGCCTGGCCGCCTCAGTCGAAGGACGAGGTCGCGCGGACGCTGATTGAGCGTATCGCCGCTGCGCTCAAGGACGCTAAGCGGTGAGCGATAACGAGCCCATCGAAGTGCGCATCATGCGGCTGCCCCATGGCGCCGGCCTGCCGTTGCCGCAATACCAGACCGCGCTCGCGGCCGGATTTGATCTCCTTGCTGCCGTCCCGGAGCGCACCTCTCTTGAACTCGCGCCGGGCAGCCGCGCGCTGGTCCCGACCGGGATAGCGATGGCGTTGCCTTGGGGATTTGAGGCTCAGGTCCGGCCTCGTTCAGGCTTGGCCATCCGCCACGGCGTCACGGTTCTCAATTCGCCCGGGACGATCGACGCCGACTACCGCGGAGAATTGCAGGTCATTCTCGTGAATTTGGGATCGGAGATTTTCATCATTCAGCGAGGAATGCGGATCGCGCAAGTCATTATCGCGCCCGTCAGGCGCGCCAACCTGGTTGAGACGGCCAGCTTGGACGCGACCGAACGCGGCGAAGGAGGGTTCGGGTCCACCGGAGGTCTGCCGGATAAGGGACGGTGAGCGCGAAACAAAGTTTTGCTGGTGGAACGATGGAACTTGAGTGTAAAATATTAGCGCCCGCCGCGAAACCAATGATTCTCCAGCGACTGCTTGCCCCGTACATGACGCTCCTCCCCCGCAAAGGAGTCCTCGCAATTGCTGCGGTTATCGATGTGGCGTTGCGTGCCCACGGACGCCCATTTCCGCAAAAGCTCTTGCGGCACGCCACGGTCTGCCGCCGCGTCATCTCGAGCCGGTGCTTCAGGCGCTCGTGCGCGACGGCATACTCAAAGGCATTCGCGGTCCCCGCGGCGGATACGAGCTCGCCCGCGAGAGCCGGCTGGTGACGGCCAATGATATTTTGCGCGCCGCCGGAACTGCCGACGATACCGAAGAGCAGACAGAGGCAAGCTCTGATATTCTGAACAGGGTCGTACTTCCCGTCCTGGCCAGCGCGGAGCATGAATTCGGCATCGCACTCGGCCGCATCAATGTCGAAGACATGGCGCGAACCGCAGAAGCTCTGGCCAAGCCGGGCGGCGAATCTCCCACGGTCGCCTGAGCGGACCGCGTTCCAGCATAACGTTCATGATCTGGACTCTTTCGGCGCGATTCCCCTTGAGAGTAAAGTTGAGCGATTCGCGGGCTACCCGCGACTGATCCGCTGGCGGGATGGCGGTGACAGCCAGCAGAGGCAATTGGGGCATGCCGGAAACGACCCGGGCGAGCGGGGGCTATGCTCATCCGTGGCAACGCGGGCTGCTTGCAGCCGTGGGCGTTGCCATGCCGGTCGCAGCCCTGGCCGATGAGCGCCCGTCACAGGCGCTGCACGAACTCGTCGTCAGCGCGCACCGCAGCATCGATCAGCACGAAATCGCGGTGCTGGTGCTGGTGCTCGGCGTCGTATTGTTTGCCGTCGTCACGGCGATCTTGCTGGTCCGCACCCGCACGCGGTCCGCGCGTTTCGAGGCCTGGGCGCGTGACGAAATCGCGGTGCTGCGGCACGATCTTGACCGCGCCAACGCACTCTTGTTGTCCGAACCGCAGGTCATGGTGGAGTGGCCGCCAGCCTCAGACCAACCGAACATAGACGGCGACCCTGCGATCGTCGGCGTCACCCAGCCGCATCGCATTCTGGCGTTTGGCAGCTGGCTCAATGCCGGCAAAGCACGCGCCATGGATCATGCGGTCGAGGCCTTGCGCACGCGCGGTGAAGCCTTCTCGATGACGCTCACGACGCTGGCCGGCCGCCCGCTCGAAGCGCAGGGCCGCGCGATCGGTGGCCGTGCCGTCCTGCGCCTCAAGGATGCGGGCGGCGCCAAGCGCGAACTCGCAGAACTCTCCGGACGCCACGAAGCCCTTATGGCGGAGGTCGCCTCGCTGCGCGGCTTGATCGAAGCGCTGCCCTCACCTGTTTGGACCCGCGACACGGCCGGACAACTCACTTTCGTCAACGCCGCCTATGCGCAAGCAGTCGAAGCCAAAAATGCCGGCGATGCGATGGAGCGGCATCTGGAACTGCTCGACAGTGCCGCTCGGCAAAACATTTCGCGGGAGCGGGTGAAAAGCGGAGCCTATGTAGGACGCTTGCCCGCAATCGTCGCCGGCGCGCGGCGCACCTTCGACGTACTCGAGTTCGGCACCGAGAGCGGCAGCGCGGGCATCGGCATCGACGCCACGGAGGCGGAAACGATGCGCATCGCGCTCGCCCGCCTCGGCGACGCCCATCGCCGCACGCTCGATCAACTGTCGACCGGCGTCGCGATGTTCGATTCCGATCACCGGCTCAACTTTTACAACGACGCCTATCGTGTGCTGTGGGATCTCGATCCTGGCTATCTCGATCAGCGGCCGACCGATTCGGCGGTGATCGAGCAACTGCGTGCCGCGCGCAAGCTGCCGGAGGAACAAGACTTCCGGCAGTGGAAGGCACAGCTTCACGAGGCCTATCGCGCGATCGAAGCCAAAGAGCACACGTGGCATCTGCCCGACGGCCGTACGCTGCGTGTGGTCACGACGCCCGATCCGGGCGGCGGCGTGACCTACCTATTCCACGACGTCACCGAGCGGCTCGATCTCGAGCGGCGCTTCGAGGAACTGATCCGCGTCCAGGGCGAAACACTCGACAATCTCGCCGAAGGCGTGGCGGTTTTTGCCAGCGACGGCCGTATCCGGCTGCACAACGCCGCCTTTGCCCGGATGTGGAATCTATCGCCGCAAGTGTTCGCCGACCGTCCGCACATCGAAACGATTACGGCATTGTGCAGGCCGTTGCATGGCGACGCTGTCACATGGCAAGCGCTGCGTGACGTCGTCACCGCCATCGACAGCCGTGAAGCGATCGCGGGGCAACTGGAACGCCGCGACGGCGTTGTTGTCGATTGCACGACGGTGCCGCTGCCCGACGGCGCCACATTGGTGACGTTTCATGACGTTACTGATTCCGTCAATGTCGAGCGCGCGCTCCGTGAACGTAACGAGGCACTCGAAGACGCCGATAAGATCAAGATCGACTTCGTTCATCACGTGTCTTATGAGCTGCGTTCGCCGCTTACCAACATCATCGGCTTCGTTCACCTGCTCGGCGATCCTTCGACCGGACCGCTTGCCCCGAAACAGCGCGAATATCTCGACTTCATCACCATCTCGACCAATACGCTCCTCGCGCTCATCAACAACATCCTCGATCTTGCAACCATCGATGCCGGACGCATGCAGCTCAATCTCGGATCCGTCGATATCCGCGCCACCATGGCGGCGGCAGCCGAAGGCGTGCAGGATCGCCTGGTGAGCGCCGGGCTTGCGCTCAACATCCAGGCTGCACCCGATATCGGTGCCTTCGTCGCCGACGAGCGGCGCGTGCGGCAGATTCTGTTCAACCTCCTGGCAAACGCGATGAGCTTTTCGCCGGCCGGCGAGGTCGTGACGCTTCTGGCAGAACGGCGCAACGACGCCGTGATTTTCTCGGTGACCGACCACGGTCCGGGTATTCCCCCCGAGGTCCTCGAAAAGGTATTCGACTGGTTCGAGACGCATTCGCTGGGGTCGCACCATCGCGGGCCAGGACTTGGTCTCTCCCTCGTGCGGTCATTCATGGAATTGCACGGCGGTACGGTCACCATCGCTTCGGTCGTTGGGGAAGGCACCACGGTAACTTGCACGTTCCCGAACGGCGCCGCCGCCACACTGACGGCGGCTTAGAGCATGATCCGAAAAAGTGGAAACCGGTTTTCCGAAAAGATCATGCTCCACCCATGATGCAGAGCGCAAATCGATTCAATCTGAAGCGATTGCGCTCTAGTGTGCCGTTCTGGTGCGGCCCCTTTCTTTGGATTAGGACACTAGCAACTTGCTTTTGTCGTAGCTTCGCACGCGTTGCCGCACGCTCTCATGCGAATTTCGAATCAGACGCGCCAAGTCCTATTTCTGGCGCGGTTTTTGATTTGGAGTTCCTATGCGGGCTACCGTTGTGGGAACTTCAAATCCACCGCACGAGCGAGTTTAGTGTTCAGCGGAGCCGTCGATGCTTCTGTCCGCCGCAAGTGGCGCCAGCTTCACCGTGACCCTGCCCGACGAGCAGGCGATGGTCCCGTTCATGATCGATATCGCCGCGGCGCTCGAACCCGGCGATCTGGTCACGCTCTCGGGCGATCTCGGCGCCGGCAAGACCACATTCGCTCGCGCGCTGATACGCTACCTCGCCGGCGACGACACGATCGACGTGCCGAGCCCGACCTTCACCTTGATCCAGACCTATGAGCTGCCGCGTTTCCCGCTGGTCCACGCCGATCTCTATCGGCTTTCGGGCGCCGCCGAACTGTCCGAGCTCGGATTCGACGATCTGCCGGAAGACGCCGTCGTGTTGTTGGAGTGGCCCGACCGCGCCGCCGGATTTCTGCCGCCAGACCGCTTCGACATCACGTTCACGCTGGCGCCGCAAATCGGCCCTGCCGTCCGTAACGCCCGCGTCATCGGCTATGGCAGCTGCGCGCCGCGCGCCGAGCGCATCGCGCGCATGCGCGCGTTTCTCGACGAATCCGATTTCGCCAAAGCCCGCCGCCAGCGCATGCAGGGCGACGCCTCGACGCGCATTTTCGAACGGCTCACACGGGACGGCGAGACGGCGATCCTGATGAACGCGCCGCCGCACCCGGATGGTCCGCCGGTGCGCGACGGCAAGCCTTACAGCGCCATCGCACACCTCGCCGAGAACACGATTCCATACGTCGCGGTCGCCGCAGCATTGCGGCACCACCACATCTCGGCGCCGGAGGTCCTGCACGCCGATCTCGAGCGCGGGCTGGTCATCATGGAGGATCTCGGCAACGAGCGCGTCGTTTCCGGCGATCCTCCGGCGCCGATCGAAGAGCGCTACGGCGTCGCCGTCGATCTTTTGGCGTGGCTGCATGGCCAGGAGTTGCCGAAGACCCTGCCGGTCGCGCCCCACCTCCTCTATCAACTGCCCTCCTATGACATGAACGCGTTCTTGATCGAGGCCGAGCTCCTGCTCGACTGGTATCTGCCGAGCCTGGGAACGCCGCCGACCAACGCCGTGCGCGAAACTTTTGTTGAACTGTGGCGCGAAGCGCTCGATCCCGCGGTAAAGGCGCGGGCCACATGGGTGCTGCGTGACTATCATTCGCCCAATCTGCTGTGGCTGCCCAAGCGCGACGCCATCGCGCGAATCGGGGTGGTCGATTTTCAGGACGCGTTGCTCGGTCCCGCAGCTTATGATGTCGCGTCGCTGCTCCAGGATGCGCGCGTCGACGTTCCGGAGGAGATGGAACTGGCCTTGCTTGGCCGATATGCCCTGACCCGCCGCAAGGAGGATATGCTGTTCGATGCTGCCGCCTTCACCCAGCTCTACGCGACGCTTGCGACGCAGCGCGCCACCAAGATTCTCGGCATCTTCGCCCGGCTCGATCGGCGTGACGGCAAGCCGCAATACCTGCGTCACATGCCCCGCATACTGAACTATCTGCAGCGCTCCCTCGCGCACCCCGCCCTGGCCTCGCTCAAGGTCTGGTACGCCGCCAATGTTCCCCCTCAAGATGGGTTATGATGCCGCGAATCGCGCAATATTGATGGCTGGTCCGGGCGACACGATGACACCAAATCGGGCGATCGTATTAGCGGCCGGTCTTGGCACGCGGATGCGGCCGTATAACGGTAATATTCCGAAGCCGCTGGTCGCAATCGGCGGCAAACCCTTGATCGATTACGCACTCGACCATCTGGCCGCAGTCGGCGTCGAGCGCGCCGTGGTCAACGTGCATTATCTTGCCGATGTACTGGAGCGGCATCTCACGGCGCGCAACAAACCGCACATCGTGATCTCGGATGAGCGCGGAGCCCTGCTCGGCACCGGCGGCGGGATCACGAACGCGTTGCCGCTGTTGGGCGGCACGCCCTTCTTCCTCGTCAATTCCGATACGCTGTGGCTCGACGGCGTGAAGCCGAATTTCGCGCGGCTTGCCGAAGCGTTCGACGCCGACGATATGGACGCACTGCTGCTGTTGGCGCCGACAACCGGCAGTATCGGCTACGCCGGTCGCGGCGACTACGCCATGCAGCCGGACGGCCGTCTGGAGCGCCGCACCGAGCGTGAGGTGGTGCCGTTCGTCTATGCCGGCGCCGCGATCCTGGCCCCCGCGCTGTTTCACGATGCGCCCTCGGGCGCGTTTCCGCTGACGCTGCTGTTCGATCGGGCTGGCGAGCGCGGCCGCTTGTTCGGCCTGCGTCTCGACGGCGTCTGGATGCACGTCGGCACGCCCGAGGCGGTCGCCGCCGCCGAGAGCGCCCTCGCCGCTGCGGTTTAGAATCCCATTTGAGAATCTGATAGACTTTCGCGGCCTTTCCGCGAAACCGACATGGCCGCAAGCGCATGGCACCGCGCGTCTTCACCATTCCGGCGTCGGCGCCGTTCCTGCCGACGCTGCTTGAGGCATTGACCGGCGGCGCGCTGGGCTTTTCGCTTGCCGGCGATCCGCTGGCTCTTGCGTCAACTACCCTCTACCTGCCGACGCGCCGCGCCTGCCGGCTGGCGCGCGACCGCTTTCTCGATATCCTCGACAATGACGCGGCCATCCTGCCCCGCATCGTCGCGATCGGCGATATCGACGAAGACGAAATCGCGTTTGCCGAAGCGGCAACCGGCGCTATCGCCGAAGATGCGCTGACGCTGCCCGAAGCCCTCGACGGCCTCGAACGCCGTCTGCTGTTGACGCGGCTCATCATCAATTGGGCCAACTCGCCCGCCCTGCACGGCCAAAGCGGCACGCCGCTCGTAGCCCAGACACCAGCCGCGGCTTGCGCGCTGGCCGACGATCTAGCCCGGCTGATCGACGACATGACGACGCGGGGCGTACCGTGGAAGCGGCTCGACGAGCTGGTGCCGGACAATTTCGACCGATACTGGCAGCAAACCCTGAAATTTCTCGAGATCGCACGCGACGCGTGGCCGGCAATGCTGCGCGAGCACAATCGCGTCGAAGCCGCAGAACGTCGCGATGCTCTGATCAAGGCGGAAGCTGCGCGCCTCGCCCGCAAGACCGACGGGCTGGTGATCGCCGCCGGCTCGACCGGTTCGATTCCGGCGACGGCGGAGCTGATCGCAACGATTGCACACCTGCCGCATGGCGCTGTGGTGCTGCCCGGCCTCGACACCGATCTCGACGAGGAGACATGGCGGCTGATCGCGGGCGACAAGAAAAAGAATATCGCCGCGGCACCGGGCCATCCGCAATTCGCCATGCAGGCGCTGCTGACGCGCATCGGCATCGCGCGCAATACGGTGCGTTCGCTGGCGAAAGCGAACGGCCGCGAGACGCTGTTGTCCGAAGCGATGCGGCCCGCCATGCAAACCGACGTCTGGCGGGAGCGCGCCAACGATCTGGTGTTCGCAGCGCAGGCCGATGCCGCGGTCTCGACGATGACGGTGATCGAAGCCGCCAATGCCGAGGAAGAAGCGCTCGCCATCGCCATCGCACTCCGCAAGGCCGTGCAGCGACGGCAGGACCGCCGCACTGGTGACGCCAGACCGCGCACTCGGCCGTCGCGTCGCCGCCGCGTTGATGCGATGGAATATCGCGGTGGAAGATACCGGGGGCGATCCGCTTGCCGAAACGCCCGCCGGCATTTTCGCTCGTCTTGCCGCGCAAGCCGCGGTTGCCGGTCTTGAACCGGTGACGCTGCTGGCGCTGCTCAAACACCCGCTGCTGCGGCTTGGCGCCGGCGACCAACGATACGCAACGGATATTCTGGAGCGCGCGGTGTTGCGCGGTCCTCGTCCGAGCCGTGGCACGAGCGGTCTTGCCCGCGCTTTGAAGTCGCTGCGCACCGTCAAAGACACGTTGCATCCATCCGATCCGCGCAAGCGCCTGAGCGACGGCCAGATCGGCGAGGCGGAGGGCCTTGTCACGAAGCTCGCCGCAGCCTTAGAGCCGCTGGAAAGACTTGGCCGGGACGCCCTCACGTTGAGTGAGCTTGCGGAGCGGCATCGCGACGTTCTGGCGGCACTGTCGCAGCACGGCGGCGAACAGACCGCATTCATTGGCCCCGATGGCGCCAAGCTTGCCGACGCGCTCGACGAACTCGCGACAAGTCCTTCGGCCAAGAGCCTCGCCGTAGCGGCATCGGACTATGTCGAGCTTTTCACCGCGGTGCTGAACGGCCGCGTCGTCCGCCGGCCGCTGCGCCCGGGCCTGCGGGTCCGCATCCTCGGTCTGCTCGAAGCGCGCCTGACGGAAAGCGACCGCGTCGTGCTCGGCGGACTGGTCGAAGGCACCTGGCCGCCGCAAAGCCACACTGACGCGTGGCTTAGCCGGCCGATGCGGCTCGATCTCGGGCTTGATTTGCCGGAGCGGCGTATCGGCCTGACTGCGCACGACTTCGCGCAGTTGCTCGGCACCCGCGAAGTGATCCTCACCCTTTCAGCAAAGATTGCTGGAGCGCCGACCGTTCCGTCGCGCTTCGTCCAGCGCCTCGCGGCAGTCGCCGGCGGGCGCTGGCAAGATGCGATAAAGCGCGGCGAGGCTTATCTTGCATGGGCGCGCGCGCTTGACCATCCGGACGTCGTGAAGCCCGAACCGCGGCCGGAGCCAAAGCCGCCGCTTGCGGTGCGGCCGAAAGGACTTTCGGTCACCGAGATCGAACACTGGCTGCGCGATCCCTACACCATCTACGCCAAGCACATTCTGCACCTGCGGCCGCTCGATCCAGTCGATGCCGAACCCGGCGCGGCGGAGCGCGGCACTTTTATCCACGCCGCCATCGCGGAGTTCGCCAAGACCTTCAGCGCAAAACCGGTAGCCGAGCTCGTCGACGATCTGCTCGCGCTCGGCCGCGCACGATTCGCCGAGATCGAGGATTATCCGGAGGCGCGTGCGTTCTGGTGGCCGCGCTTTGAACGTATCGCCCGCTGGTTCGCCAATTGGGAGATCGAACGCCGCAGTGCCATCACGAAGATCGACGCGGAGATCACGGGGACTTACGACATCCCGCTGGAGAAAGGCAGCTTCCGGCTGCGCGGCATTGCCGACCGCATCGAACGGGGCAACGACGGCCGCTACACCATCTTCGATTACAAGACCGGCTCGGCACGCAGCGAGCCGCAGGTGCGCACCGGCCTCGCGCCGCAGCTCACGCTGGAGGCCGCGATCCTCCGCCAGGGCGGATTTCCAGGCATCCCCGCGCAATCCTCGGTCGCCGAGATTGCCTACGTTCTGGTGAAGGGCGGCGAGCCGCCCGGCGATTCGAAGATCCATCGGCTTCAAGGATGGCGACGCCGATTTTCACGCCGACCGCGCCTTGCAGAAGCTCCGGGACTTGGCGGCGCGCTTCGAGAACAACGACACGCCCTATCGCTCGCTCGTGCACCCGATGTGGGCGACCCAATACGGCGACTACGACCATCTCGCCCGGGTGCTGGAATGGACCAGCGCCGGCGAGGAAGACGACGACGGGAGCGGCGAATGAGAACGCCGAACGATATTCCGCCCGTCGTGCGGCAACGGCAAACCGACGTGTCCAATCCGGACGTGTCGGCGTGGGTCGCCGCCAATGCCGGCTCCGGCAAAACCCACGTGCTGGCGCAGCGCGTGATCAACCTGCTGCTCAAGGGCGTCGAGCCGGAAAAAATCCTCTGCATCACCTTCACCAAGGCCGGCGCCGCCAACATGGCAAAGCGCGTGTTCGACACGCTCGGCGAGTGGACCAAGCTCGACGATAACGGGCTGGACAAGGCGATCACGGGCTCTGAACTCGCGAGCAGCGCGGCGACGCGCACCCTGGCGCGGCGGCTGTTCGCACGCGCCCTGGAAACGCCGGGCGGGCTGAAAGTCCAGACCATCCATGCCTTCTGCACCCAACTCCTGCATCAGTTCCCGTTCGAGGCCAATGTCGCCGCACGCTTCTCGGTGCTCGATGACGCCGAGCAGACGCAGTTGCTGGAATCGCTCACGCTCGCGGTGCTGTTGCAGGGCGCAGAGGCACCCACAAGCCCACTCGGCCTTGCGCTTTCCGTGGCGATGACCGCCGGCGCCGACCAGACCTTCCGCGAGGTCGTGCGCGGCGCGATCGCGAAAGGCGATACGATCCGGCGCTGGATCGAGAAACATGGCGGCAAGGACGCATCGCTCGCTGCCCTGTCGAATGTACTCGGCGTCGACCCAACTATGACGCTGGCACGGGTCGAGCAGGAAATCGTCAACGGCCCGATCCTGCCGCCGTCGGACTGGGCGGCGGTCGCGGCAATCTGTCAGGGCAGTTCGGTGCGCGACCAGGAACAAGGCGAGCGGCTGACACTCGCATCGCGCCTGAGCGACCGCGAGCAGGTCGAGACCTATCTGAAAGTCTTCATCGACACCAAATCCCAACCGCGCTCCAACCTGCTCACCCAAAGATTTGCGAAACAACAGCCCGGCCTCGCGCAAAGACTGCTGGACGAGCAAAATCGCGTGCTGCCTTTGCGCGACCTCCGCAACGCCATTCGCTGCCGTGACCGGAGTGCAGCCCTCATCACGGTCGCTTCTGAGGTGCTCGAGCGGTACCGCAACGAGAAGCAGCGCCGCGGACTGGTTGACTACGATGACCTGATCGACAAGGCGCTCGATCTGTTGCGCAGCACCGACGCCGCCTGGGTTCACTACAAGCTCGACCTCGGCATCGATCATCTGTTGATCGACGAGGCGCAGGATACCAGCAGCAAACAATGGGAAATCGTGCAGCGGCTGGTGGAGGAATTCACCGCGGGCGCCGGCGCACGGCCCGGAACGCGCACGATCTTTGCGGTCGGCGACGAAAAGCAATCCATCTTCTCGTTCCAGAACGCTGCGCCGCAAAAGTTCGCGGAGATGCACAGATACTTCCGGAAGAAGCACGAGGACAGCGGCCTGATATTCGAGTACCGGCAGCTTGAACATTCATTCCGGTCCTGCGACAGCGTCCTCGGCGCGGTCGACATCGTGTTCAGGGACATCGCCGGCAGCGTCACGTCGGATTCACAGGGCGGCATTCCGCCCCATATCGCGCTGCCTGACGCGCAGCCGGGCGTGGTCGAAATCTGGGACACCATCAAGCCGGAGAAACGCGAGCCGATCGAAGGCTGGGATGCGCCGTTCGACACGGTCAGCGAGGTCAGCCCGCGCGTAAAGCTCGCGCGCCGCATCGCCCGTACGGTGCGGCTGCTGATCGATGCCCGCGCACCGGTAGGCCTCGACCGCCGTCCGGTGCGCTGTGGCGATGTCATGGTGCTGGTGCGCCAGCGCGGCTCGCTGTTCGAAGCGATCATTCGCGCGCTCAAGTCCGAAGGCGTCGAAGTGGCGGGCGCCGACCGGCTGGTGCTCACCGAGCACATCGCGGTGATGGACTTAATCGCACTGGCCGATGCGCTGTTGTTGCCGCACGACGATCTTGCGCTCGCGGCGGTGCTGCGCAGCCCGCTGTTCGGTTTCAGCGATGAGGACCTCTATGACATTGCCGCGGATCGCGGTCACAAGACCTTGCGTTCGGCGCTCGCCGGCCATTCCGGCGATCAATTTACCGCGGCCAGCGCGCGGCTCGAAACGCTGACGTACCAAGCGCGGCGCGCGACGCCCTTTGCGTTCTATGCTGACGTGCTTGGCGCCGGCGATGGGCGAAAGCGATTTCTGGCGCGGCTCGGGCTCGAAGCCAACGATGCGCTCGACGAATTTCTCAATCTCGCGCTCGATTACGAACGGCACGAAGCGCCGTCGCTGCAGGGCTTTCTGGCGTGGCTCCGCGAAGCGCGC
Source organism: uncultured Alphaproteobacteria bacterium (assembly GCA_963759705.1). Classification (GTDB taxonomy): domain Bacteria; phylum Pseudomonadota; class Alphaproteobacteria; order Rhizobiales; family Xanthobacteraceae; genus BOG-931. Next base: position 60,658 of record CAVXAK010000010.1, on the reverse strand, counting down.
GCCGAGATCAAGCGCGACATGGAGATTGCGCGCGACGAAGTGCGTGTCATGACGGTGCATGGCGCTAAGGGCCTCGAAGCCCCGATTGTCATTCTTGCCGACACCATTACGCCGCCCGCGGGACCTCGGCCGCCGCGCCTGCTCACGCTTGCCGGCGGTCCGCTGATCTGGGTCGGACGCAAGGCCGACGACATCGAGCCGGTGCAGACGGCGCGGCAACTTTTCCAGCGCGACGCGGAGGATGAATACCGGCGTTTGCTTTACGTTGGGATGACACGCGCCGCCGACCGGTTGATCGTCTGCGGCGCGGAAGGCGTGCGCGGCCGGCCGCCAGGCTGCTGGTACGATCTCGTGCGCACGCCACTTGCGGAATTGCTGGTCGAGGAACAGGACGGCGGCGAGACCGTCTGGCGTTATCGCAAATCCGCAAGCGAAGCGGCAGCACCGCTCTCCCCTGAGAAGCCGGAAGCAAAACCCGAACGGCCGGCGCTGCCGGCTTGGCTGCGCGAAGCGGCGTCCGCCGAAGTGCCGCCGGCGGTCTACGTTTCTCCGTCATCCGCGTATGAGGAAGAGATTGCGCACGTGACGCGTCCGGGCGGTTCCGCCGCCGATCGCGTCAAGGCGCTGCAACGTGGCCTTATCGTGCATCGCCTGATGCAGTCGTTGCCCGATATTCCGCCCGAACGCCGCAATGACGCCGCCGCGCGTTATCTCAGCAACGCCGCGGCGGACTTTCTCCCCGCCGAACGGGAGGAGATCATCAAACAAATTCTCGCCATTCTCGACGACCCAGGTTTTGCCGAGGTGTTTGCGCCGGGGAGCCGCGCCGAGGTGCCGATCGTCGGGCGGCTTCCCCGCCCGCACGCAGCCGCGCTCGCGGTCGCCGGGCAGGTCGACCGGCTGACGATCACCGACCGAGGCCATTCTGATTGCCGACTTCAAGACCGACCGGAATGCACCCCGCCAGCTCAGCGAAGTGCCACAGCCGTATATCACCCAGCTAGCGCTCTACCGCGCCGTCCTCTCGCGCATCTATTCCGAAAAGACGATCCGGGCGGCGCTCGTCTTCACCGAGGGGCCCCGCCTGATCGAACATCCGGCCGCCTCTCTCGATGCGGCATTTGGCGAGGTTTTTAACAAGGTCACACTGGGGTGAAGCTCTCTTGACGCCCCGGGACCCGGTTCATACGTTTCTTGGCTGCGGGCTTCAGATTCGTCCAAGCGAGCCGGCTTCTTCCGAAAAAGGCGAGGTTTTTCCATGGTCGAGAAGGTGACAGACGCAACGTTCGATCAGGACGTGCTCAAGGCAAACGGGCCCGTGGTCGTTGATTTCTGGGCGGAATGGTGCGGCCCGTGCCGGATGATCTCGCCTGCGCTCGAAGAGATTTCCAAGTCGCTCGACGGCAAGGTCAAGATCGTCAAGCTCAACGTCGACGAGAATCCGGGGACGGCGGCGAAGTACGGGATCATGTCGATCCCGACGCTGATGCTGTTCAAGGACGGCCAATTGGCCTCCCGCCAAGTCGGCGCAGCTCCCAAGCAAAAGCTCGAGCAATGGATCACCGGATTGGTGTGATCCGCGGCCGCTATCAGCCGCTCGTCCCCGCGGAAGCGGGGACCCAGTCTTTCTTCCGCAACAGCATCGAAGGCCTTCCCGGGTTTCCGCGTTCGCGGGAATGAGCGGGGGGAGGCCTTAATGCCTGAAATGCCGCGTGCCGGTGACGACCATGGCGATGCCGTGCTCGTCGGCAGCTTTGATGACCTCATCGTCACGCACTGAACCGCCCGGCTGAATCACGGCGGTCGCTCCGGCCTCGATGGCAACGAGAAGCCCATCGGCGAACGGAAAGAACGCGTCGGACGCGACCACCGAACCCTTGGTCGCCGGCTCCTTGAGGCCGGCAGCCTTTGCGGCGTCTTCGGCCTTTCGCGCGGCAATACGCGCCGAGTTGACGCGGCTCATCTGTCCGGCGCCGATGCCGACGGTCGCCAAATCCTTCGCGTAGACGATGGTGTTGGATTTGACGTGCTTGGCGACCCGAAACGCGAAACGCAGATCGCGCAATTCGGCGTTGGTCGGCGCGCGCTTGGTCACCGGCTTCAGCTCCATGTCGTCGACCACGGCGTTGTCACGCGACTGAACCAGCAGGCCGCCGGCGACCGTCTTGGCAAACAAACCCGCGGCGCGCGGATCGGGCACGCCGCCGGCGAGCAGCAGCCGCAGATTCTTCTTGGCGCCGACGATGGCGATCGCCTCCTCGGTCGCGTCCGGCGCGATGATGACCTCGGTGAAAATCTCCGTGATGGCGCGAGCGGCGTCCGCGTCGAGCGTGCGGTTGAGCGCGACGATGCCGCCGAACGCCGATACCGGATCGCAGGCGAGCGCTTTCCGATAAGCATCGACGAGGCTTTCGGCTTCGGCAACGCCGCATGGATTGGCGTGCTTGATGATGGCACACGCTGGCGTACGAGCCGGATCGAATTCGGCGACGCATTCGTACGCAGCATCGGTGTCGTTGATGTTGTTGTAGGATAGCTGTTTGCCCTGGGCTTGCCGCGCCGTAGCAACACCGAAGCGTGCATCGGGCGTCCGGTAGAACGCCGCCGATTGGTGCGGGTTTTCGCCATAACGCAATTTCTCGATGAGCCGGCCGCCCAAGGCCCGGTACGGCGGCGCCGTGTCCTGAAGCTTCTCCGCAAACCAGTTGGAAATCGCCGCATCGTATGCGGCCGTTCGCGCGTAGGCCTTGGCCGCAAGGCGGCGGCGCAGCGCAAGTGTCGTCATGCCACCGTGCAATGCGAACTCGTCGAGCACCGCGCCATAGTCGCTGACATCGACCAGCACGGCGACATCTTCATGATTCTTCGCCGCGGCGCGGATCATGGCGGGGCCGCCGATGTCGATATTCTCGACGCAGGTTTCGAAGTCCGCGCCGCGCGCGACGGTCTGTTCGAACGGGTAGAGATTGACCACCAAAAGGTCGATCGGGCGAATGCGGTGCGCGCGCATCGCCTCGACATGCTCGGGATTGCCGCGGACGGCGAGCAGGCCGCCGTGCACCGCCGGATGCAGCGTCTTGACGCGGCCGTCCATCATTTCGGGAAAGCCGGTGAGATCGCTCACTTCGAGCACTTTAAGCCCAGCGTCGCTGATCGCCTTGCGGGTGCCGCCGGTCGACACCAGTTCGATACCATAACCGGCGAGCGCACGGGCGAAATCGACCACCCCGGTTTTGTCGGAAACGGAGATGAGAGCGCGCAAGGCGCGGCGCAATTGTTCTGTCATCGCGTGTCTCTATTTCCTCCCGGATTTCGGGAGGTCGTGGAGAGAGGCGAAGGACGCCTCCGCTGCGATCCGGCTACGCCGCCCCGGCCTTCATCGCAAGCGGGTCCGGGCATAAAACCCGGTGAAAACTCACAATGGCAGCCGCGGCTCGTCTTCGCGCGTGCGGCGTCCGGAGCCCGCGGTCGCATAGGCCGCCGTATTGGTCTGCTGAAAACTCCAGAAGACGCGCGGCGCCTCGCGCGCATGGCCGCGGATGACGATCTGCGCGGTGCGGCGCGGACCCTCGGTTCCGGCGAGATAGACGCTGTCCTCCAGATGCACTTGATCTTCGTGGGCGCTGAAGGTCCACACTTCCCTGTTCGGCGCCATCAGCATGACGCCGTGACCGTCCGTGAGCCGGGTGGCCTTGATCAACGGATGCAGGTGAAAGCGGACCGCAAAACTATCGCTGTTGGCGTGCACTTCGGTTCCATCAACGGCCAGGAACATATCCTCGCCTTCGAACCGCGTGCCGTCCGCGGATAGCACGACAGTGCGCTCATGCAGGATGCCGTACCGATCGGCGTAGCCGTCGTGAGTCGCCCGCAACGCGATCAAATCGCGATGGTCCTGGCGGGTTACCACGACCTGGCTCGGCCCGCCCAGCATCGGCGAGCCCCCCAGGACGCGCCGGAACGCGACCGATTCGACAAAGCGAGCCGAGGACGTCTCGTTGAACGTGACGGTCGAATGCGCTGCGGTTGCGCGCGCCAGCGGCCGCCACTCTTCGCGTGCAATGGCCGGCATGCCGCAGTTCACGACGATGAGATTTTGCTTCGGCGAAGAGAATTCGAAAGCGAGGCAACTGGCGTGAGCCTCGAGACCCATTTCAAGCGGCGGCGCACGGCCGACATCCATGATGAGCACGCCGCCGCCGGCTTCAATGCGCTGATAAGCCGAATGCGGCGCATTCGACAGCGGCGCGCCGCGGGTCTCGTCGTAGGCAAGCAGGGTCGAAAGCAGACTCGACCGGGGTCACGCCCATGCCGTTGAAATGAGCAAAGGTCCCTTCGGAATGGCGAAAGAAACGCAGCATCGGCATCATACGGTCGATGGCGTTGAGCAGAGCCTGAGGCGGCGCGATGTTGCGCGATGCGAAGGCTTGGCGCAGCGGCAGCAGTTCGAGAAGGATTTCGATGATCACACCAGGATTGCGGCACGCATGGCCGCCGTCGGGAAGGATCTGGCGCTCGATTTCGTCCTTCAGCCACTGCGTCGTCGATTTGATATGTCGCGCCTGCCCGTCAATGCAGAGTGCGGCGTAGCACAGCGCGATCACGGATTGCATGCGCGCGGCACCACGGCGGGCATCGCCCGCGGTGTGGCGCAGGTAGCGGACCTGACGGACCAGGCTGCGCAGATACCGGCGGTAGAAACGCATGTCGGCGTCCTGCAAGACGAGCGTCGCCTGGCTGAGCCATGAGATGATGCGCCGCGACAGGATGTCAGGCCGCCACGCCAGTGGGTCCCACGCGCCTTGCGAGCTGATCCATTCGTCGACGAGAGCGCGCGCATTGGCGCGAGTGATGGCGGATTTGGCGGCGCGCAGGTGACGCAGCCAGCCAAACCCCAACAGCGCCGTCGCCCACTCGTCGGACGGCGGTTCCATTTCGAAAATCGAGCGGCCGTCGCAGATAACGACCTTGCCGGCAAAAGCGAACCGCCCGGAATAGATTTCCGTCGCGAGGATGGCGTCAGCCGTGCGCAAATCCTGCGGCGCAATCAGGAGGCGATCGGACTTGAGCTGCGGCAACGGCCAGCGCAGCAGCGGATGCCCATTGAGCCGTCCGGCAGCTTGCCGTAGTCCGCCACGCAGCAGAAGCCACGACAGCCTCGCATTGTCTGCAACTGAGCCGCGCGACATCGACGCGCTCGCCCCTCCTTGGGCACGGGTGCCGAGCGTCCCGCTGATGTGCACCATAACGATACGTTACCCGAACAGCTAACAAACGTATAAATGTTCGAAATTTATGGTTTCTGAAGACGGGCAGCATAGAAGCCGTCGAGACCCGCCAGCCGCGAATCGGCGTCGGGAAAATGGCAGGGCAGCGTTCGCAAGTCGCCCTCTTTGCTGAGGAACTCACCGCGGCCAAAGACCTCATCCGCCGCGATCGGAAGGCGCCGCAGCGCGGGCTCGCGCGCGAAAAGCTCAGCGACGATGTCCTCGCCTTCCTCCGGCTCAAGGGAACACGTGCAGTATATCAGGGTACCACCGGGCTTGGTGAGCGCGGCCGCGCGATCGATCAAGCGGCGCTGCAGCGCAGCAAGCCGGACGATATCGGAGGGCTGCTTGAGCCACGGTACGTCGGGATGACGGCGGATGGTCCCGGTCGAAGAACAGGGAGCGTCGAGGAGGACTGCGTCAAATGGTTCTGCCTGCCATTCCGCGGCGTCGGCGCAGACGAGTTCGGCCTGGAGCGACAGCCGGGCGAGATTTTCGCCAAGCCGGTTCAGACGTGCCATCGACCGGTCGACCGCAGTCACCGCAGCGCCGGCGGCGGCAAGCTGCGCGGCCTTGCCGCCAGGCGCAGCGCAAAGGTCAGCCACGCGCAAGCCTTTTACGTCGCCAAAAAGCCGCGCTGGCAGCGCTGCCGCGGCGTCCTGAACCCACCATGTGCCTTCGGCAAAGCCAGGCAGTGACGTTATGGCGCCATGCGCGATCGTGCGCACTGTGCCGGTCGGGAGCACGCGTCCGCCGAGCTTGGCGGCCCACGCCACGGCATCGTCTTCGGCGCTGCTCTTCACCGTCAGATCGAGCGCCGGCTCGCGACCGTTGGCGGCGGCGATGTCGCGCGCCGTCGCTTCGCCGTAGGTCTTGATCCATCGCGCCATGAGCCAGCCGGGCGTGTCGAGAACCGCCGTATCGAGGGTGGCGAGCCGCGCCGCTCCTTCGCGCGCGATACGGCGCAGCACCGCATTGGCAAGACCGGCGAAGTGCGCGGCGTGCCGGTCCGCCTGCGCGAGCCGCACCGCCAGATCGACCGCAGCGTGATCGGGCACATCGAGAAAGAGAATCTGCGCCGCACCGATCAGCAGCACGGTCTCGACGCGCGGCGCCTGCGGCGGCAGGCCGCGATCGAGAAAGAGCCCGACGAGATGCCGCAGCGACCCGAGCCGGCGCAGCACGGTTCCGACCAGCGCCCGCGTCAGCGCGCGGTCGCGCTCGTCGAACGCGGCAAGACCGGCTGCAGTCCGCGCATCGGCACCGTCGAGAAGCTCGTCGAGCGGCCGATGCCGGCGCAGCACGCCATCGACGATGTCGGCGGCGATGTGGCGGACGGCCAAGCCGGGCACGGCATCGATTGCACTCGCGGGACGAGCCGTCGGCTTGCGCGCGGCCTTCATCGGACGTTCCTCATTCGGATCGCCCGCAATGTGCGTGGGATCATGGCGGAGGTCTAGCGCGCTCTACATCATTGGTGGAGCATGATCTTTTTTGGAAAGCCGGTTTCCACCCCGGATCAAGTCCGGGGCAGGCTTTTTCCGGATCATGCTCTCGCTCGGCTTAGCCCCACGGACCGCGCGGCGACGAACCGCCGACGGACGGCACGCTTCCGGCACGGCGCGCGGCGCCGGAAGCGGCTCCCGCAGCGGAACGCATCGGCGAACCGCCGCCGCGACCCATCTGCCGCGACAATTCCATAAGCGCCGCGATGCGGTTCTCGGTCGACGGATGCGTCGAGAACAAATTATCCATGCCGTGGCCGGACAGCGGATTGATGATGAAGAGTGGCGCCGTCGCCGGATGACTTTCCGCCGTTGCGTTCGGCACCGCCTCGGCGATGCGCGAGATTTTGGCAAGTGCGGACGCGAGCGCGTCGGGCCGGCCGCTGATATGCGCGCCGAGATTGTCGGCGGCGTATTCGCGCGTGCGGCTGATCGCCATCTGCACGATCATGGCGGCGAGCGGCGCGAGGATCAGCATGAGCAGCGAACCGACGATGCCGAGGCCGTTGTTGTTGTCGCGATTGCCGCCGAAACCGCCGAAGAACATGCCGAATTGCGCGAGCATCGAGATGGCGCCGGCGATCGTCGCGGTGATCGTCATCGTCAAGCGTGTCGTGATGAACCACGTGAGCCAATTCGTGCCCGATGACGCCGGCGACCTCGTCGCGCGTCAGCGTGTTGAGCAGACCCGTCGTCGCGCAGACCGCGGCATGCTGCGGATTACGCCCGGTGGCAAACGCGTTGGGCTGCGGACTATCCATCAGATAGACGCGCGGCATCGGAATCCCGGCGTGCTGTGAGAGTTCGCGTACGATCGCAACCAGTTCGGGCGCGCTGCGCGCATCGACTTCCTGGGCGCCGTGCATCGACAGGACGAGCTTGTCGGCGTTCCAGTAGCTGAACAGGTTGGTACCGGCCGCAATGACGAGGGCGATGATCGCGCCGCCGCCGCCGCCGATGAGATAACCGACCGCCATGAACAGGCCGGTCAGGCCTGCGAGCAGAACGGCGGTACGCACGAAATTCATGACAACCCTCCTTGCGGCCGCGACGATCCTCCGCCAAGTCAAGAAACAACCAGGTCAGGGCGGAGCCAAGTCGAACAGCCGGCCGTTCCGGACAATGTCGGGAGGCCAATGGACCGCCGCAAGGTTCCCAGCCCCTGCTCAATATGACAAAATGGACATGAGCCAAGACATGAGCCAAGACATGAGCCAAGACACGCGCCAAGACAGGCAAGGCTGGCGTGACGAGACGGGCATCAGATGACCGAAGACCAGCAAACACCGCCAAATCCTTCCACCGCCGACGCTGTGGGGAAGCAGGCGCCCGAAAATCGCCCTTTGACGCCGGCAGCCGAACGCGCGCTTGCCGAGGCGGCGGCGCGCCGCGCCGAACGTGACCGCAACGCCGCCGAGCAGCCAAAGGAAATCAATGGCCGCGGCGGGCTCGAGCCGACGCGCTATGGCGACTGGGAAATCAACGGATTGACGCCGGATTTTTGATGGTCTGCGAAACGTTTGTGCGCGCCCAAATCGAACGCTCGTCTTGCGAGGCGCTGGCTACGAGATTTCACCACAGGTAACCGTCATCAATGGACCGTGCCGCGCTGGCCGCCGGCAGGTGCTGATCCCCGACCACGGGCAACCAGTGCCGAGCCCAATTCTCTCGCGGTCTTCTCGGGCAATTGGAAGGTCAATTCGAGTCCCGACGGAACCGATAGAATAAGAATGGGTGCGCCATTGATATTTGACGTCCCAACCCCCCAGTGCATGACCGGCAGATGCGCATCGCCGCCGATTGTTCCAGCCTTCGGCGGATTGGCACCGGAGAGGGCGGCGGCGCAAGCAAGAATGCCGCGAGCCAAATGTGCGGCGTCCGTCGGAGCTAAATTCACTCCTTCGATCCGTTCCGATTGTTTGCGGACCAATTCGACCTTCCCCTGTGGGGTCACGCGGGCCATTATTTCAGCCATGGCGCACTCCTCGATTCGCCCGGTTCCAGAATAGCGACAACGGAGGCGAGGGTCATTCTCCGTCCTCGTCTCAAAGCGATCGTTCAGGCTGTCTCGCCGCCGCACCACCGATGTCACTTTCAACAGCGCAGAAACCGTTCGCCAGTAAGGCCCAAATTTCATTCCGTGAGGACGCTGCGGACGTTCTGGCTAGCGTTGATCTTTTTCCTATAAAGTGAATATAATCCTTATCTGATTGAAATTCGGGTATTGAATTCGACCATTGCGAGCAGTCAGGGCATGACGCACCGCCCGTCCTCAGCCGGACTCGCGCATCCGCACCGCGGCAATGTGCTGGTGCTTGCGGGCGCGATATTCGCGCTCGGCGTCCTCGCCGGCGCCACCGTGCGGTCATCCGTGACGCCGCAGATGGCGGCGCCGGTTGCGCCAGCCCTTGCGGACACACCAAGCAGACAAAGGTCGCTCGCCCCTCCAAGCCCCACCGTCTCAAGCGCCCAAAGGCTCGATCCGCAGTTCGTCTATCCCGCTGACGTGCTTCGCGTCATCGACGGCGACACGTTCGAGGCGCGGGTGCGGGTGTGGCCCGGACTCGACGTCGACACCAAGGTTCGGCTGCGCGGCATCGACGCGCCGGAACTGCACGCCCGCTGCAGCGAGGAGAAAGTCAAAGCGGAAGCGGCGCGGACCGCGCTCGAAACGATTTTGGCGGACGGCGGCGTCGCCGTCTGGCGGGTCGGGGTGGACAAGTACGGCGGCCGTGTCGATGCCCTGGTTTCGACGCGCAGCACCGCCGACGTATCGGCGGCGCTGCTCAACGGCGGGTTTGCGCGCAGCTACAACGGCGGCCGCCGCGGCACGTGGTGCTGAGCTGCATCGGAAATCACCGGGCGCAAAATAGAGAGGGCCCTTCAGGGGCACTTCGATCGCTTGGACCGTTATCCGAAGAGGCCAAATCAAAACCGCCGGCGAACTCATACCAGCGGCGTTAGCCACCGACTCATGTCATTGTCATCATCCGCGAAGGCGGATGATCTAGTCTAGTAATCATTGAGCCACATTGAACGCTGTGAGTGCTGGATGCTCCGCCGGAGCTTGTCATCGGGCCGGCCGCTTCGGGCCGGACCCTTTGGCGGAGCATGACGGGTAGCAGTTTACTGGACCACCACGACGCGCGTGCCGACGCTGACCCGATTGTAGAGATCGGTGATATCCGAGTTGTGCATGCGGATGCAGCCGTGCGAGACGAAACGACCGATCGAGCCCTCATTGTTGGTGCCGTGGATGGCGTACTCACCGCCACCAGAGAGCGTCATGGCCGCGACACCCATCGGATTTTGCGGCGAGCCGCCCGGGATCACGGGCGGAAGCGAGCGGTAGTCCTTTCTGATCGATGCCGGCGGCGACCATGCCGGCCTGATGTATTTGCCGTCGATAAAGGCGGTGCCGGACCATTGCATGCCAAGGCGGCCGACGCCGACCGGATAGCGGATCGCGGCGCCCGGACCGACAATGAGATAAAGGGCGCGCTCGTGCGTCTTGATGACGATCGTACCGGGCATATAGCCGTCGCGCGTCGACACCATATCGCCGTGCGCCTGCGCCGCCCGCGGCGGCGCAAACGTACCGATCAGGGCCGCAAGGGCGGCCAAAAACAGAATTTTCACGCGCATTGTCGAATTCCCTACAGAGAGTTGCCCCACTGACCCCTGAACGGCGGAGTCACCAGCCGGAAACCATCATAGTCGAAACGCTGGCTTCGCTCTGTATCACGCCAGCAACACGGTAAAATTTTCACCAACTTTCTCGCTAATGTGATCTTCGCGCCCCAGATAGCCGCGGCTGCGGACCGCATGTCAGCGCGATTTCATCGGCAGCCTAACCGTCAGGCGCCCTCTCGCTACGCGCTCTCCTTACTCCGGTTCTGCCGGTTGTCGACGAGATCATCGACCACCGCGGGATCGGCGAGCGTCGAGGTGTCGCCCAGATTGCCGAATTCATCCTCGGCGATCTTGCGCAGGATCCGGCGCATGATCTTGCCGGAGCGCGTCTTCGGCAGGTTCGGGGCGAATTGAATGAGGTCGGGTGAAGCAATCGGCCCGATTTCCGTACGCACCCAATTGACCAGTTCCTTGCGCAGTTCCTCGGTCGGCTTCTCGCCCGCCATCAAGGTGACATAGGCATAGATGCCCTGACCCTTGATGTTGTGCGGATAGCCGACGACGGCCGCCTCCGACACTTTCGGATGCGCGACCAGCGCCGATTCGACTTCGGCGGTGCCGAGGCGGTGGCCGGCAACGTTGATCACGTCGTCGACCCGGCCAGTAATCCAGTAATAACCGTCCTCGTCGCGGCGGCAGCCGTCGCCGGTAAAATACTTGCCCGGATAGGCGCTGAAGTAGGTGTCGACGAAGCGCTGATGATCGCCGTACACCGTGCGCATCTGCCCGGGCCAGGAATTGGCGATGCAGAGATTGCCGGTCGCCGCTCCGCTCAAGACTTTGCCATCGGCGTCCATGATCTCCGGAATGATGCCGAAGAACGGACGCGTCGCCGATCCCGGCTTCAGCCGCGTCGCGCCGGGCAGCGGCGTGATGAGAATGCCGCCGGTTTCGGTCTGCCACCAGGTATCGACGATCGGACAACGGCCGTCGCCGACCACCCGGTGATACCATTCCCATGCTTCGGGATTGATCGGCTCGCCGACCGAGCCGAGCAGCCGCAACGAAGCGCGCGAGGTTTTCTTCACCGGCGCATCGCCCGCTTGCATCAGCGCGCGGATCGCGGTCGGTGCGGTGTAGAAGATGTTGACCTTGTGCTTGTCGATCACCTCCCAGAAGCGCGACATCGACGGATAGTTCGGCACGCCTTCGAACATCAGCGTCGTCGCGCCGTTCGCCAGCGGCCCATAGACGATGTAGCTGTGTCCCGTCACCCAGCCGACATCGGCGGTGCACCAATAAATCTCACCATCGTGATAGTCGAATACGTACTGGTGCGTCATTGCGGCGTAGACCAGATAGCCGCCCGTCGTGTGCAATACGCCCTTCGGCTGCCCCGTCGAGCCCGACGTGTACAGGATGAAGAGTGGATCCTCGGCGTTCATTTCCGCGCATGGGCATTCGGACGTGACCATATCGGCGGCCTCGTCGTAATAGACGTCGCGCACCGGACCCATATCGACCGCCGCATGCGTGCGTCTGACCACGATGACGTGGTCGACGCCGCCGGCCTTGGCGATCGCCGCATCGGTGTTGGCCTTGAGCGGCACCTTGCGGCCGCCGCGCAAGCCTTCGTCGGCGGTGATCACCACTTTCGATTGGCAATCCTCAATGCGGCCGGCAAGCGAATCCGGCGAAAAGCCGCCGAACACTACGGAATGGATCGCACCGATGCGCGCGCAGGCGAGCATCGCGTAGGCCGCTTCGGGAATCATCGGCAGGTAGATGGTGACGCGATCGCCCTTCTTGACGTTGCGGTTGCGCAGAACATTGGCGAAGCGGCAGACGTGGTCGTGCAGCTGCCGGTAGGTGATGTGCTTTGAGTTTTTCGGATCGTCGCCTTCCCAAATGATCGCGGTTTTGTTGCCGCGCTCGTGCAGATGACGATCGATGCAGTTGTAGGCGGCATTGGTCGCACCGTCCTCGAACCATTTGATCGAGACATTGTGACGGTCGAACGAGGTGTTCTTGACCTTGCTGAAATGCCGCATCCAGTGGATGCGTTTGCCCTGCTCGGCCCAGAAGCCATCGGGATCTTTGAGCGAGCGCTCGTACATTTTTTTGTATTCGGCGTCATTGATAAAGGCGCGTTTCGCCCAATCGGCGGGAATCTCGTAGATCTTGTCCGACATGTCATCCTCCACGCGGCGCGCCGATGCGCACGCTTTCTCGCTCTTTGAAGCCCATTATTGACGCCCCAACCGCCACCGACAAGCGGGCCAAAAGTCTCAATGACCCGTTATCGCAGTTAGAATGATTTGGAGCGGTTGGAGCGACCTTGATTTGCATCAAGCCGATCTAAGGCCGCGCAGCAAAATCCTGGTTGGGGAAGGCCGAGGCATCAGGTGTCTTGATGACGACGTAGGGATGATTGACGGCGGCGTGGCAGGCATTGCAGCCCTGCGTGAGCCGATCGTAAGCGGCGGCGAATTTCGCCGGATCCTTTTGTTGGATGGCCGCCTGAAGGTCGTTCTCGGGCCCGCTCAGCGCCGCGTCGACAAGGTCGGGCACCGGCAGGCCGCGAAAGCGCGGCTGCGCCTTGACGATGCCGGCGAACACTTGCCGAATTTCGATCAGCGCATAGGCCGCGAGCGGCCAGTTCTCGGCGTGGCCCGCGAGACCGAGCTTGGCATGACGCGGCTGCACGAAGGTGTTCATCATGTCGCCCATGCTCAACGGATAGGGGATCGGCGCCGCATTTGCCGTCGGCGGCGACGGCTGTTGGGGGTTTTGCGCGATGGCTTTCTCGCCAACGCCGACGAGAGAGAGCACGGCAAGCGTCATCGCAAGCGCGCGGCGTTTCCTCATGAACTTGCTCCTTGGCTTTTTTTGATGCGCCCCAGGATCGATAAACAGGATCGACAATCAAACTTTTGCGCCACCCATGCGACAGACGAGCTTCCACTGATCGGCCGTCACCGGCTGAACCGACAGGCGAGAATATTTCACCAGCGCCATATCCTTCAATTTCGGTTCCGCCTTGATCGCCGCGAGCGTCACCGGCTTCGGCAGCGGCTCGACCGCGCCGGTCGTCACCGCGACCCACGGCTCGCCCTCCTTGGCGCTCGGATCCGGATAGGCCTCACGGATGACTTCGCCAATACCGACGACCTGCTTCTCGCCGCCGGTGTGATAGAAGAAAAACCTGTCGCCCTTCTTCATCTCCTTGAGATATTTGCGCGCGGTGAAATTGCGCACGCCGCTCCAAGGCTCACCCTTGGCGCCGCGCTTGACCTGATCGTCCCAGGAGAATTCCTCCGGCTCGGTCTTCAAGAGCCAATACGCCATATCGGTTCCTCCAGTTTCATTCCTCCGCCTTGATCGGGCGTGCCAACAAGGACTTGATCGCCTGATCGACGCTCATGGTCTCATCCAGCACCGCGGCTACGGCCGACGCGATCGGCATGTCGACCGAACGCTCGCGGGCCATTTCCAGAAGCACCGGCGCGGTGAAGACGCCTTCGGCCAGACCGGTAGCGACATGGATCGCCTGCGGCTTCTCACCACGGCCGAGATTGACGCCGAATCTGAAATTGCGCGACTGCGGGCTGGAACAGGTCAGCAATAGATCACCGAGGCCGGACAGGCCCGTCATGGTTTCCGGTTTCGCGCCGTAGGCTTTCCCGAAACGGACAAGCTCGGCGAAACCGCGCGTGATCAGCGCCGCCGCGGCGCTCGCGCCAAGCTCGCGGCCAGCCACGACTCCGGCAGCGATGGCCAGCACGTTCTTGGCGGCGCCGCCAAGCTCCACGCCGCGCACGTCGGTGGAATGATAGGGCCGGAAGTGCGGCGCACTGATCGCGCGGGCGAGATCGGCGGCGAGCGCGCCTTCGGACGCTGCCAGCGTCACGGCGGTTGGCAGCCCGCGTGCCACGTCGACGGCAAAGCTCGGTCCGGACAAAATCGCCGGCACCGCTTTGGGCGCGCATTCGGCAATCACGTCACTCATGAATTTTTTTGTGCCGCGTTCGATGCCCTTGGCGCAGACGATGACCGGTGTGCGCGCCGCGATCAGAGGCGCGAGCGTGGTCGCCGCCGCGCGCACGACCTGCGCGGGCACCACCAGCAGGATCGCTTGCGCGTGCGCGGCTTCACCAAGGTCTTCGGCGATGACGACGGCGTCGTCGATCCGGACGCCGGGCAGAAAGAGGCTTTCGCGCATTTTCATGAGCTGCGCGACATTGGCGGCGTCGTGCTCCCAGAGCGTTACCTTTCGTCCGCCGCGCACGCAGGTAAGCGCGAGTGCAGTGCCCCACGCGCCGGCTCCGATGACCGCCACGTGATTGAAGGAAATAGGCTCTGGTTCGGGCATGATCCTTTCCGAAAACCGGCTCCCGCTTTTTTCGGGGATCGCGCCTTATAGCAGTTCGCCGCGCAGCAGTTTGGGGACCTCGCCGACCAGGCCCGCCGCTTCGCGGATGAAGAGGCGCTTGAGGTTGGGTAGTCGCTCGACCATGCCGAGCCCGACGTCGCGAGCAAATCTCAGCACATCGGACCTGTTGGAGAACAGCCGATTGAGGCCGTCGGTCGCGAGACCCATCGCCACCGTATCGAAACGCCGCCAGCGCTGATAACGCTCGAGCACGTCCGCCGCACCGGGATCGAGTCCGAGGCGTGCCGCATCGACCAGAACCTCGGCAAGCGCGGCAACATCCTTCAGTCCCATATTGAGCCCCTGGCCGGCGATCGGATGGATGACATGCGCCGCGTCGCCGACCAGCGCGATGCGCTCGGCAACGAACGATCGTGCAATGAAGAACGCCAGCGGATGGACGCGCCGCGCGCCCGCAACCGTGATCTCGCCGAGATGCAGCTTGAAGCGCCGCTCAAGCTCGTCGTGGAATGCCTCATCCGGCAGCGCCATGATCCGCTCGGCCTCTCGCGTGCGCTCCGTCCACACGATCGACGAGCGGCGGCCTTTGAGCGGCAGGATCGCGAACGGGCCGGCCGGGAGAAAATGTTCCTCGGCGCGGCCGCCATGATCGCGGTCATGACCGACATTGATCACGATCGCGGACTGGTCGTAGGACCAGCCGTGAGTGGCGATTCCCGCGTTCGTGCGGATGGTCGACCGCGCCCCGTCCGCGGCAACGAGCAGCCGCGTTGAAATCGCGCTGCCGTCGGCAAGCGCGACGGAAAGGTGTTGGGCGCCGCCGGGCGGAGAGAATTTCGTCACCGCCGATGTCCGGAACTCAACGCCGACGTCCTTTGCTTTTGCGACAAGCGCGTCGACCAGATCCCGGTTCTCGATCATGTGGGCGAACGGCTCGCCGGGTTCGATGTCCCCGCCGAAGGTCAGAAAGACCGGCCGCACGGCATCATCGAGCCGGCTGTCGGTGATGGCCATATCGATGATCGGCTGCGCGTTCGCTTTGACGCTCTCCCAGACGCCGAGGGCCTCGAACAGCCGCCGTGCCGCAGCAACGATCGCCGAGGCACGCTCATCGCCGGATTGGCGCGCGCCGAGCGCCGGATCGGCGACCACCACCGAGAACGATGGCCCGAGCGCCAGCCGCAAGGCGATCGCCAGCGAGAGGCCCGCGAAATTACCGCCGGCGATCAATACATCGACATCGTTGCGCGCCATGATCGGGTCCCGAATAGCGGCTGCACGCCAACCGCACCTCTATGCACCACCATCCTATCACGCTTGCCGGCGGGCTTGACCCCGGAACCGTTCCCGTATGCAAGGAAGCGAGCGCCGGATCGGAAACGATTTCGACGGAGAAAGCTTATGGCCTCCGCCATCCAGGACGTCATCGAGATCCTCAATCTCGAACCGCTTGAATTAAACCTGTTCCGCGGCCGCTCGCCGCAATCGCGCTGGCAACGCGTGTTCGGCGGACAGGTCATCGGCCAGGCCCTGGTGGCGGCATGCCGTACGGTCGAGGACGTGGCGATCAGGCCGCCGCATTCGCTCCATGCTTATTTCCTGCTCGGCGGCGATCCCAAAGTGCCGATCATCTATGAGGTCGACCGCATCCGCGACGGCAAGAGCTTCACCACGCGGCGCGTGGTTGCGATCCAACACGGCCGCGCGATCTTCTCCATGTCGGTGTCGTTCCAGCTCCACGAACAAGGATTGACGCATCAGTTCGTCATGCCCGACGTGCCGAAGCCTGATGCGCTGCCGAGCGAAGCCGAGATCAAGGAACGCGTGCTGCCGCTCATGCCCGATCCGGTACGCCGCTATTACGAGCGCGAGCGTCCGATCGAATTGAGGCCCGTCGAGTACCGCCGCTACCTCGGCGAAAAGGTCGAAGACGGCCGCTTTCACATGTGGATTCGCTCCAACGGCCGCTTGCCCGATGAGCCCGCCATCCACCAATGCGTGCTGGCCTATGCGTCCGACATGACGCTGCTCGATGCCGCTCTGATTCCGCACGGCCTTACCGTGTTCCACGAAGACATCATGGCGGCGAGCCTCGACCACGCGCTGTGGTTCCATCGGCCGTTCCGCGCTGATGAATGGCTGCTCTACGCCCAGGACAGCCCGAACCTCGCCGGCTCGCGCGGCTTCGCGCGCGGTTTGATCTTCGCCAGCGATGGAACACTGGTCGCTTCGGTGGCCCAGGAAGGGCTTTTGCGGCAACGCCGCCGGGAACAACCCGTGACCTAGGTCTAGGGATGTTGTCCGTGCGTTGCTATCCGCGAACGCCCCGCAATAAATGGCTTAGGAATTGGCGGCGATGCCGATAACATAAGCGGCGCGATCATTCTTCAACCGGGTTCCACAATGAAGCTCGTCATTGCCATCATCAAACCGTTCAAACTCGATTCGGTGCGCGACGCCCTTATCGCGATCGGCATTAACGGGATGACCATTACGGAGGTCCGCGGCTATGGCCGCCAGAAAGGCCACACCGAGATCTACCGTGGCTCCGAATACGCAGTGAACTTTCTGCCCAAAATCCGGATCGAAATCGCTGTTGCTGACGAACAGGCCGATCAGGTCGTCGAAGTCATCGAAACTGCGGCGAAAACTGGACAAATCGGCGACGGCAAAGTGTTCACGACGCCGATTGAACAGGCGATACGCATTCGCACCGGCGAAACAGATGCGGACGCCCTTTAAACGCGCCTAGCGTTTTTTCCGACATTCCGCATCAATTACCCCAAGCGATCCAAGGGGATGGCAACATTGTCGCCGGGCCCAAAATGGGCCTGTCGGGCTACGCCTAATTATTAGGCTAACTGTCCATTATTTAGGCTACAACTTACGCACTCGGCCAAACCCGATTGCCGCCAAATCGTACAGGCTGCCGAATCACCGTTGATTAACAAGGCGTTAACACCCGTCTTCCGGAACTGGCACGGCGTTTGATTCCCAATGCGCGGTAATGCCGCAAAGGGGGGCACGTTTCCTGCGCGGTCACCGCTCAGCAGTGTCCGCCCAATCGGCAGCGTAACGAGAGGGCGACGGGAGATCGATCAAATGAAAATTGTCATGGCCGTCATCAAGCCGTTCAAGCTCGACGAGGTCCGCGACGCACTCACCAAAATTGGCGTTCAGGGACTGACCGTCACAGAGGTGAAGGGCTACGGGCGTCAAAAGGGCCACACGGAAATCTATCGCGGCGCCGAATACGCCGTGAGCTTCCTGCCGAAGATCAAACTCGAAATCGCCTGCGCGTCCGATCAGGTGGACAAGGTCATCGATACGATCACGTCCGCCGCGAAGACCGGACAAATCGGCGATGGCAAGATCTTCGTGTTCGGGCTCGACCATGCGGTTCGCATCCGCACGGGTGAGACCGATGCCGCAGCCCTTTAGACACCACCCGCACCTCTACCTCGACGGACAGGAGTGAACCCATGTTGTTGAAGCTATTCTCCCGTGCGGGGCTGGTCGCTCTCGCCAGCGTGATTCTGCTTGGAATCGTGCTGAGCGTGCCGACTTACCACGCAGCCTACGCTCAGGCCCCGGCGGCCGCGCCGGCGCCCGCCGCTGCGGCGCCCGCGCCGCCCCCGCCACCGGCTTGCGATGCCAAGACACTCGAAAAGTGCACGCCCAATTCCGGCGACACCGCCTGGATGATGACCTCGATGGCCATCGTGCTGATGATGACCATCCCGGGCCTCGCCCTGTTCTACGGCGGCATGGTGCGCAAGAAGAACGTCGGCGACACGATCATGACGAGCTTCGCCATCACGTGTCTGATCAGCGTGCTGTGGCTGTTCTTCACGTACAGCTTGGCGTTCCGTGCCGGGACTCCTTTCATCGGAGGTCTCGACCGTGCCTTTCTCCAGGGCATCCTGAGCGACGTCTCGACGGGCATCGGCAATCCCAATCCGCTGGCGCCGACGATCCCCGAGACGGTCTACTCGATGTTCCAGCTGACCTTCGCGATCATCACCGCGGCTCTGATCGCGGGTTCGTTCGCGGAGCGCATGAAGTTTTCCGCCATGCTCTGGTTCATCGGCCTATGGGCGATCTTCGTCTACTCGCCGGTGGCACACTGGGTGTGGGGACCGGACGGCGTCTTCAACGCGACCAACGACGCCGCCTGGGTCAAGGTGCTCGACTTCGCCGGCGGAACGGTGGTGCACGTGAATTCGGGTACCGCCGGCCTGATGGCCGCGCTGATGCTCGGCAAGCGTAAAGACACCGGCCCCGCCCACAACATGGTCTACACCATGATCGGCGCCTCGCTCCTTTGGGTCGGCTGGTTCGGGTTCAACGCCGGTTCGGCGGTCAGCGCCGGAATGCAAGCCGGCATGGCGATGCTCGTGACCCACACGGCCACAGCAACGGCTGGCTTCACCTGGATGATCGTCGAGTGGATCATGCGCGGCAAGCCGACCGTGATCGGCATCTGCTCGGGCGCAGTCGCCGGCCTTGTCGCCATCACTCCGGCCTCCGGCTTCGTCGGTCCGATGGGCTCGTTCGCCATCGGCGTAGCGGCCGGCATCATCTGCTACTGGGGCTGCACCGGCCTCAAGCACATGTTCGGCTACGACGACGCACTTGACGCCTTTGGTGTCCACGCCGTCGGCGGAGCGTCGGGCGCCATCCTCACCGGCGTGTTCGCCATCAGTGAATACGGCGGCACGTCGGGCCTGCTCGAAGGCAACCCGGGGCAAGTGCTCAACCAGTGCATCGGCGTCGGCACCGTCTTCATCTACGACGTGGTCGTGACGCTGATCATCCTGAAGGTCGTCGATCTGGTGATCGGACTGCGCGTCAGCGAAGAAGTCGAGCGCGATGGTCTCGATCTCGCGCTGCACGGCGAGACCGTGCAGTAGAGCATGATCGCGAAAATCCTGCCCCGGACTTGATCCGGGGCGGGAGCCGGTTCTCGGACGAGATGATGTTTCGACTGAGATTCTAGAATAACGGTTGGGGCGGAGACCCGGCACCGCCCCTCCGTCGAGAGGCCCTGGCCCTGCCAGGGCCTCTCACTTTTTTGGGCGTGCTTTGTCGGAGCGAGCCGAGGGCCAATTCAGCTTGCCCAGACCGAGTTGCGGTCAGTCACATTTTCATTGACATTTGTCTCTGTTTCAGTTACAAGCACCGATGAATCTCGCTCACCCAAGGGACGTCACCGGTGACGCCGACTGATGGAGCGAGTGCGGTGCCCGCGGGCCGAGGCTCGTCACCTTGGCTCCCGGGCGGCTCGGGCATCATCCTGCCGGCACTATGACCGGCGCGCGAGGTGCTTCGCTGGACTGGGACAGGCGCGGCGCGGGTAACACCCGTGGAGCAGCGCGAGGTCTCCGCCCCCCCGGTTGGGGCGGCCGTATCGGACCGAGCGCTCCGGCCAGGTCCCAGGAAGCATGGCCTGAGACTGAGCCTTGGGGATGAGCAGTCCCTCTGGCAAGAGCCGCGGTGGAACGCCGACAGGCGAGCGCATCCCGCTGGATGCGAGCCGCATCGCGAGATGCGGAGGATGGACTGTGCGCTTGTCGGCGTTCCGCTTCCCTTTTTTCTTTCGTCATTGCCGGACTTGATCGACTTGATCCGGCAATCCACGCGGCGGCGGAGCTTCGTCAGGCTTTCCGGCTTTCTTTGCAGTTGCGCTTCAACATGGACCCCCGGATCATAGGCGAGCGAAGCGACGCCGTTTCTTCGAACGGCTATGTCCGGTGGTGACGAGAGAAGAAAGCGCTCGCTGTTTGAGCTTTGCGGCTTTTGAAACCTCGGGCGCATTCGCGCCGCGGGAACGCATTGCTTTTCCTCCCCCGCACGCAGTGCGGGCGCGGGGAGCCACCTTGTGCTGCGCAGGGCGGTCCCCTTCCCCACTTCGCGGGGCAGCATGTAAAGGTGCGCGCCTCCGATTGGTTAATCGCGTCTTAACCTCGCCGCTCCTATGGTATCCCGTCGGTAATCCGGCGGGCGGCCCCGCTGTTCATGATGTACAGGATGACCCGCCAATTGCCCTCTTCGCCCGTCCGCGCGTCCGACTCGCGTTCGCCGTTTGTGCGCCTGCGTGAGCTTTTGGGTGATACCCAGCCCGGCAAGCCCGCGATCAGCCTCGCCGTCGGCGAGCCGCAGCACCCCATTCCATCCTTTGTCGGACCCGTCATCGCGGCGCACCTTGCCGAGTTCGGCCGCTATCCGCTGAACAAAGGCATCGATGAATTCGGCCAGGCGGTCGCCGCCTGGCTCGGCCGCCGCTATACGCTCGAACGCCCGGTCGATGCCGCATCAGAAGTGCTTGTGCTCAACGGCACGCGCGAGGGGCTATTTCTCGCGGCCCTTGCCGCCAAGAATTGGGTAACGCCGCGCACCGGACAGCCGGCGGTGCTCATCCCCAATCCGTTCTACGCGGCCTATGCGGCCGGCGCGATCGCCGCCGGCTGTGAGCCGGTGTATTTGCCGACGACGGCGGCGACCGGCTTCCTGCCCGATCTCGACGCGCTGGGCGATGATCTGCTCGCGCGCACCGTCGCGTTCTACATCGCTTCGCCGTCGAATCCGCAGGGCGCCGTGGCCGATCGCGCCTACCTGTCGCGCCTGACCGCGCTGGCGCGGCGCTTCGGTTTTCTGATCATGGCCGACGAATGCTACTGCGAAATCTATACCGAGCACGCGCCGCCGGGGATGCTCGAAGCGGCCGGGCCGGATTTCGCCAATGTCGTCGTATTCCATTCGCTGTCGAAGCGATCGAATTTGCCGGGCCTGCGGGTCGGCTTCGCGGCCGGCGATCGCCGGTTCTTGGCGGCTTATCTGGAACTGCGAAACGTTGCCGCCCCGCAGGTGCCGATGCCGGCGCAGCGGGTCGCCATCGCGGCCTATGGCGATGAGACCCACGTCGAGGAGAACCGGCGTCTTTATCGGATGAAATTCGATCTCGCCGACCAGATCGTCGGTGACCGCTACGGCTACCACCGTCCGGCCGGCGGATTCTTTCTCTGGCTCGACGTTTCGGCGCAGGGCGGCAGCGAGGCCGCGACGCTGCATCTGTGGCGGGACGCCGGCTTGCGCGTGGTGCCCGGCCGCTATCTCGCGCGCGAGCAGTCGGACGGCAGCAATCCCGGCGCCGATTACGTGCGCGTCGCCATGGTTCAGAACAACGAGATCACCGCGGAGGCGCTGCACCGGCTGGTCGCAGCACTCGGCTGAGCGAAGAGAAGGCGATGTCGGTCATCGACCGCAGCATTGATGGGATGGCCTTCATCTCGGGCCACATCGGCGCCATTCTGCGGCGGCGATTGCGCGAGGCTGGCGGCATCGCGCTGATCAGTCTCGCGATGATGACCGCGCTGGCGCTCGCCACCTGGTCCGTGAAGGATCCGTCGCTGAGCCACGCGACCAATGCGCCGGTCCATAACCTCCTCGGCTTGCCCGGCGCGGTCGCGTCCGATCTTCTGATGCAATTGCTGGGGCTCGGCTCTCTGGCGCTGCTGCTTCCGGTCGCGGTGTGGGGCTATCGGCTGCTCGGCCACCGTAAACTCACCAAGGAACGGCTGCGCGTCCTGCTCTGGCTGTTCGGCGCGGTCTTGACCGCCGCGATTCACATCGTGCCTGCCGCGCAGCGCGCATTGGCCGCTGCCGTCGGGGCTGGGCGGCGTGATCGGCGACGCCGTGCTGCGGTTGCCGTCGGTGTTTCTCGGTTCGCCGCTGGCCGGAACGAACCGCATCGCGGTTGCCGCCGTCCTTGGCGTCGCGGCGCTGATCGCCTTCGCCGGCGCCGCGGGCATCGCGTGGCCCGAATCGGTCGCCGAAGAAGATGATGAGGACGATGCCGAAGACGAAACGAGCGAGGCCGACGACGATGAAGCAGCCGCGATCTCACTCGGCTTCCTGGCGCACGCCATCCTCAGTTTCCGGGCGCGCATAGCGCGTCTGTTTGCCCGTCGCACCCGCACACCGGCCGTAGCGCGCCGCGATTTCGCGGCGGCGTCACAGCACCGCATCGAGCCGCGCTTCGATGGCCAGGCAGACGCACTCGGACGAGCAACGAAGCCGACGAGGATTACGAGGACGAGGACGAGGAGGACGCCGAAGCCGCTCCGCGCGCCGCACGAAAGCCGCGCGCGCCAAAAGCGCCGCGCCGCTCCGGCCGTTTTGCCCTTCCGCCGCTCGAACTCTTGGCACAGCCGAGCAAAACCGGCCGCTCAACCATAAGCTCGGAGGCCTTGGCGCAAAACGCGACCGCTCTTGAAGGCGTTCTTGGCGATTTCGGCGTGCGCGGCGAGATCATCAATACCCGTCCCGGCCCGGTCGTCACGCTTTACGAGCTTGAACCCGCACCGGGCATCAAATCGTCACGCGTCATCAGCCTCGCCGACGACATCGCCCGCTCGATGAGTGCGCTCTCCGCCCGCGTCGCCGTGGTGTCTGGACGAAACGCCATTGGCATCGAGCTGCCGAACCCGACGCGCGAGAAGGTCTATCTGCGCGAACTGCTCGTCTCGCGCGATTATGTGGAAGCAAGCGCCAAGCTGCCGCTGTGTCTCGGCAAATCGATCGGCGGCGAATCGGTTCTCGTCGACCTCGCCCGCATGCCCCACCTGCTCATCGCCGGCACCACCGGCTCGGGCAAGTCGGTCGCCATCAACACCATGATTCTCAGCCTGGTCTATCGGCTTCACCCCGACCAGTGCCGGCTGATCATGGTCGATCCCAAAATGCTCGAACTGTCCGTCTATGACGGCATTCCGCATCTGCTCACGCCCGTCGTCACCGATCCCAAGAAGGCCGTGGTCGCGCTCAAATGGGCGGTCCGTGAGATGGAGGAGCGCTACAAAAAGATGTCGAAGCTCGGCGTGCGCAACATCGATGGCTATAACGCGCGCGTCGCCGAGGCGAACGGCAAAGGCGAGAAGCTCGCCCGCACCGTGCACACCGGCTACAACCGCGAGACCGGCGAAGCGATCTACGAAAAAGAGGAACTCGATCTCGAACCGCTACCCTTCATCGTCGTCATCGTCGACGAGATGGCCGACCTGATGATGGTCGCCGGCAAGGACATCGAGGGTGCGGTGCAACGCCTCGCCCAAATGGCCCGCGCCGCCGGCCTGCACGTCATTCTCGCCACCCAACGGCCGTCGGTCGACGTCATCACCGGCACGATCAAGGCCAATTTTCCGACTCGCATCTCGTTCCAGGTCACCTCGAAGATCGACAGCCGCACCATCCTCGGCGAGCAGGGGGCCGAACAGCTCCTTGGCCAAGGCGACATGCTCTATATGGCCGGCGGCGGACGCATCAGCCGCGTACACGGACCTTTCGTCTCCGACGAAGAGGTCGAGAAGGTGGTGCGGCACCTCAAGGCTCAAGGCGTGCCGCAATATCTTGAAGCCGTCACCGCCGAAGAGCCGCAGGACGAGGACGGCAATCCCATCTTCGACGCGACGGCGATGGGCGGCGCCGAAGGCGGCGACCTTTACCAGCAAGCGGTGCAGATCGTGAAGCGCGACCGCAAAGCGTCAACAAGTTACATCCAGCGCCGGCTGCAAATCGGATATAATCGCGCCGCCACGCTGATGGAACGGATGGAGCAAGAGGGTATCGTCGGGCAGGCCAATCACGCGGGCAAACGCGAGATCCTCATCGAAGCTGCGGAGGAGACTCCCTATTGAGGCTCAAGCGTCTGATCTTTAACCGGGAACGCGAGCCGCGAATTCGCCATACCGTGTGATTAGCGGTCTATGATCACTGTGCGCGCGGGCGCGCCAGCGGAAAAGGATAAGAGGGACATGGCGGAAAGGTGCTTGTTGGGCTGGGGCGCAACGGCCGTCTTCGCGGCCACGGTTTACGGCGTGCTTGCGAGCGCGCCGGTTTTTGCGGAAAGCGTGCCGCTGCCGACGCCGGCTCCGCAGGCCAAGACTGGCGCGGCACCGGCAGCCGCGCCGCCCGCCTCGAGCGACGCATCGTCCGGCAACTCGCGCAAGGGCTTCTTCCCGTTCTCGTTGCTGAACAAGGTCGCGCCCTCCACAAAGGCGACCGCCTTCGACGCCAAGCAGCGCGCGATCCTCGACAAGGTCAGTGCGTATCTCTCCGGCGTTCAGACCATGGTGGGAAACTTTGTGCAGATCGGCCC
The DNA here is from genome assembly GCA_963759705.1 of uncultured Alphaproteobacteria bacterium. GTDB lineage: Bacteria > Pseudomonadota > Alphaproteobacteria > Rhizobiales > Xanthobacteraceae > BOG-931. The sequence goes on along the minus strand of CAVXAK010000010.1, from coordinate 35,704 downwards.
CGACGGCGGACGCACCGAAGGAACCTTCTACATTCAGAAACCCGGCAAGGTGCGATTTGAGTACAACCCGCCAAGCCCGATCGAACTGATCGCGGACGGCTCTTCGGTCGTGGTTCGCGACCGCAAGCTCGCCACGCAGGATCTCTACCCGCTGTCGCAGACGCCGCTTCGCTACCTGCTCGCCGATCACATCGATCTGCTCCGCGACACCGATGTCGTCAGTGTCTCGGCCGACGACACATTCGACACCGTGACCATCGAAGAAAAGCAGATCGTGGTCGGCACGAACCGGCTGATGATCATGTTCGACGCCAAGGATCAGCAGCTCAAGCAATGGACCGTCACCGATCCCCAAGGCTACGACACGACCGTCGCCGTCTATAATCTCGACTCGGCCAAAAAGCCCGACCCGAATTTGTTCGTCATCAATTACCAGCGCAATATTCAATAAACAGGCTTCGGCGGTCAGGGGCCAGACATCGGATGCGCTTCGAGCGCCGCAGGTTTATCTTTCTTCCGATGACCGAAGGCTGACGACTGATCCCTGCCGCCGATGCAGATAAAACTGACCACCTGGAACATCAACTCGGTGCGGCTGCGCATCGACCTCGTGGCCAAGTTCATCAAAGCGGTCCGTCCCGACATCCTTTGCCTGCAGGAGACGAAGTGCCCGGACGACAGATTTCCGCTCAAGCGTTTCAGACGGCTGGGCTATGAGAATGTCGCGCTGAACGGGCAGAAGGGCTATCACGGCGTCGTCGTGCTGTCGCGGTTGCCCTTCGAGACGACAGAGGTTCGGGCATTCTGCGGCAAAAGCGACAGCCGGCACATGTCGGTCGTCCTCGGCGAGCGGGCTGGCTTGCGTGATCCGATCACGCTGCACAATTTCTATGTCCCGGCGGGCGGTGATGTACCCGATCCCACCGTCAATCCGAAGTTCGCACACAAGCTCGCTTTCCTTGACGAGATGAACGCCTATGAGGCGATGCGGCCAGCAGGCGCAGCACGCAGTATCATCGTCGGCGATCTGAATGTGGCGCCGCTCGAATGCGACGTGTGGAGCCACAAACAGCTTCTCAGCGTCGTCTCCCATACGCCGATCGAGTGTGAGAAGCTCACCGGCGTGCAGACGGCCGGCGGCTGGATCGACGCCGTGCGTAACTTCGTGCCGGAGCCCACGAAGATTTTCACGTGGTGGAGTTACCGTTCGCCCGATTGGGCGGCGGCCGACAAGGGCCGCCGCCTTGACCATATCTGGATCACGCCCGCGCTGGCCGATCGGCTGTCGGCCGTTGCGGTGCTAAAAAACTCACGCGGATGGGTGCGGCCTTCCGACCACGTGCCGGTAACAGCGACGCTGGAGGTTTAGCACACGGCGCCGCCGCCGCGCGCCGTTGGGTTAGTCTCGAGCTTGAGCACCGCCGCCAGCCGAAGGACAAATGAGAGGAAGCGATGACGCGTATTCTCCATGCTTGGACATTACGATGCGCGGCATGGTGCGTTTTGGTCGGCAGCTTGCAGGCCGCCTCGGCGGGCGCTCAAAGTGCCGTCGACTTCTATCCGGGCAAACAGATCATATTGATGGTCGGTTCGAGTCCGGGAGGCGGTTACGACGCCATCGCGCGCGTGGTCGCCCGCCATCTGGGCCAGCACGTTCCGGGCAATCCCAGCATCATCGTGCAAAACACTCCTGGCGGCGGAAGCATCACGATGAGCAACCGCATCTACCGCACCGAACCGCAGGATGGCACCGTCCTCGGTCTGGTCCAGCGTGGTGTGCTGCTCGCGCAATTGCTCAAGCAATCGAACGTGCAGTTTGATGTCACGAAGTTCAATTGGATCGGCAGCGTCTCGCCCGATACGTCACTCGTGGTCGCGTGGAACACGGCGCCGGTCAAGACCGTGCAGGATTTGCTCGTCAAGGAATTGATTGTCGGCGGCACCGGCGCAACATCCGACCTCGAGTCGTCGGCGCGGCTCTTGAACGCCACCATCGGCGCGAAATTCAAGATCGTGAGCGGTTATCCCGGACAGGCCGACGTCTTGCTCGCCATGGAGCGCGGCGAAATTCAGGGATCCGCCGACTGGTCATGGTCAGAGATCAAAACGCGCCATTTGGATTACGTCAAAGACGGCAAGATCAATCTCATCCTGCAGAATGCACTGAGAAAGACACCCGATTTGCCGAACGTTCCGCTGGCAATGGACTTCATCAAGGACAAAACGGACCGCAAAGCCGCCGAGCTCTATTTCGGATTAAAACAGATCGCACGGCCAATTCTCGCGGGGCCCGGCGTGCCGGCTGACCGGCTCGAAACTTTGCGCAAGGCCTTCATGGCGCTGAAAGACGACGCGGAATACGAAGCCGATGCGAAGCGCATCGGCCTCGACGATCCGACGCCGGCAGGCGAAATCGACAGCTTCGTAAAGGCCGCCGCCGCGGCATCGCCTGAGGTGGTGCGCCGTCTCACCGAAATCCTCAATCCCGGCAAGCGATAGGGCCTGCGATCCGTGGCAGGCTCTGGATCAAAGCCGAAAATGGAGTACATACAGGGGGGAAATAATCGCCAATCCGGCGCGTCGATTCCACGGACCGGTACGGCTTGGTGGGGCACGCAACAGCGATAGGAGCGCAAATGGGCAAGCGGCAACACGATCCTGACAAAGAACGTGTATTCGTTCGGCCTATTACCGGGGCTTACAGCCTCACCGACGAACTCAAGCGGTTGCGCTCCATGCCGCGCGTGATCAAGGGCAAGGAAACCAAACTCGACGGCGGCCCGCAACATTTCAGCCGCCACTACGTCGAGCCGGAAGACGGCCTGTGCCAGACGCTGCACATTCACCTTGAGGAATACGCCCCCGGCGGCACGACGCAGAAGCACGGCCATGTCAACGAAGCCGCCTTCTACATTCTGGATGGCGCCGGCTACGAGATCCACGACGGCGTACGCTATGACTGGAAGGCCGGCGATGTCGCAATCGTGCATAATAACTGCGTCCACCAGCACACCAACGCCAGTGCACGCGAGCCGGCGCGCGCCTTGGTTATCAAAACCAAGCCGATGTATCTGTTCATGAACATGTTGTTCCAGCATACGGTCATCAAGCGACCGAAGACGCCGTCGCCGACCCAAGGCAATTTCGTGCCGCGCGATTACGACGAGGATTTCAATCATCCCTCGGACAAGATCGAAGAGGAAGTTTGACCATGGCGTGGGACGAATCGCGAGCTTGGCTCGCCGGCGCCGCCAACAAGATGCTCTACCAGAACCTGCTCGATGACGCGACGACGCGGCCGTCGCGCGTCGCGCTACGCAAAAAGATCGTGCACCCGGACGAGATGCCGTGGGAAATGTCGCGGCAAGGTCTGCTCAAACACCTTCTCAACGAGCAGATGAACACCCGCATGGAGACGGTCGACGCCTACATGCAGGTCATTCCTCCGGGGAGCCGCTCGGGCAAGCATCGCCATTTGGCGGAAGAATGCCTCTATGTCGTCGAGGGCTATGGCTACGACCTGCACCAGGATTGTGACGTCGAAATCACCGACACTTATGAGTGGAAGCCGCAGGACGAGATCAAGCGCTACGAATGGGAAGCTGGCGACGTCATCTATATTCCGCCTTGCACCATTCATCAGCACTTCAACGGTGATCCGGCGCGGCCGGCCCGGCTCATTTCCTGTACCAATCGCATTTACAAGAATTCCGGCCTCAATGATCTTGTCCAGGTCGAGGATGCGCCCGAATACGATCCGAAGATGGCGCTCACGGCCGAGTTGGTGCGCGTGTACATCGAAGGCCGGACCGCAAAGGTCGGCTGATTGCGCCGTCGCAGCCGCGATGTAACTATTTCGGACCTTTGCCGCGCGTGAGCAAGTCGCGGACGTTGTCCATCTCGCGAGACCATTGGTCGGCGCGCGTCGCCATCATTTCCCGCAGACGGCGCGCGGCTTCCGGATAACCCTCGAGCATTTTCAGGAACATCACGCGGGATATGCGCAACACGGTGGAGTTTTCGCGCGCCGTGGCCGTGGCTGGCCGCCGTGTTTCCGCGAGCAGCGCCAATTCGCCGAGCAGCGTACCGGCCTCAGCAACAAGTTCGCGTTCTCCGGCTCGTTCCGGCTTGAGGCTGAAGGAGCCGCTCTGAACGACGAAGGCGCCGTCGGCCGTTTCGCCGGCGGTAAATAACACTTGGCCGGCCCGGACGGATAAGTTCTCTGCGCCAATGGCAAGAATACGCAAGGCCCCTGCGCCAAGACGGCGGAGAACCGGAACCTGCTCAAGGAACGTGATGTCGTCCTCGATGGTCATGATACGCCGCGATCACGGCACGAGTTTGTAGCCGCCGGCTTCAGTGACCAGGATGGCAGGGGCAGCGGCATCCTTTTCGATCTTCTGCCGTAACCGATAGATATGCGTTTCGAGCGTGTGAGTCGTCACCCCGGAATTGTAACCCCAGACCTCCTGCAAAAGCGTTTCGCGCGATACCGGCTTCTGGCCGGCGCGGTACAGGTAGCGCAGGATTGACGTTTCCTTCTCCGTCAGACGAACCTTGCTGCCTTTGGGATTGAGCAAGAGCTTCGAACTCGGCCGAAAGGTGTATGGGCCGATCGCGAATACGGCGTCCTCGCTCGCCTCGTGCTGGCGAAGCTGGGCGCGAATGCGCGCGAGTAGCACGGCAAACCGGAAAGGTTTGGTCACGTAATCGTTGGCGCCTGATTCGAGACCCAGAATGGTGTCCAAATCAGTGTCATGACCGGTCAACATGATGATCGGCGCCTTGAAGCCGTTCTTGCGCAGGATACGGACCGCTTCGCGGCCATCGATGTCGGGCAGGCCAACGTCCATGATCACCAGATCGACCTGTCCGGCCTTGGCGGCTTGCACGCCCTTGGTGCCGTTTTCGGCCGCAATAGCTTCGAACTCCTCGTGGAGCGACAGTTGCTCCGTCAACGCTTCGCGCAACTCGGAATCGTCGTCGACGATGAGAATCTTCCGCGTATTCGGCATCAATTCCGACCCCTGGGTGCCGCCGGCAAAGAGCCTCGTGACGTGGCCTCTCCGTTTATGCCACGACTTTGCCGCACCTTTTGCCGCGAAGTAGAACATTCATGGACAAAAGAGCAAGCGCGAGTTGGAGAACCCGGGCTCGGCCTCGGGCGGCCGCGATCCGGCGGACGTCGCTCAGCGCCATTCGCATCGCCGCCAAGGCGGGGCGGCGATCACAGGGATGGCTGTTCGCCGGCGCGTCGGCTGCGCCCGTCGCGCTTGGCCGGGCCGGCATCAAGGCCGACAAGCGCGAAGGCGATGGCGGCACACCGCGGGGTCGGTTTCACCCCGTGCGTTTGTGGTGGCGCGCCGATCGAATGCTTCGACCGCGGACATTTTTGCCGGTGCGCCGCATTGGCCGCGAAGATGCATGGTGCGAGGACCCGGCAGACAGACGGTACAATCGTGCCGTGCGACGCTCGGCCAGTGAACCAGGCGACCGACTTTCCCGGACCGACAGCCTCTACGACATGATCGTCGAAATCGACCACAACACCCGGCCGCTCATCGCCAGTCGCGGCAGCGCCGTGTTCATTCATATCGCCCGGCCGCGTTTCGCGCCGACTGCCGGGTGCGTGGCGCTGAAGCCACGCGACCTGCGCATGCTGCTGAGTAGGCTTTCGCCTAAGACGCGAATTCTGATTCACTCTTAATGAGCGGAAGTTCTCGACCCAAAGATTGCGGTACCGACCCGAACGTGAGTCGCCCCAAAGGCTATTGCCGTTGAGAAATCGGCGCTCATGCCCATGGACAGGAATGCCAGACCGTTGCGTCGGGCGATCTGGGCCGTGAGCGCGAAATGCGGCGGCGGGGCCTCCTCGAACGGCGGAATACACATCAGACCCGAAATGGCGAGGCCGTGACGGTCCCGGCATAGGGCCAGGAACGCATCGGCGTCCTGCGGCAGCACACCGGCCTTTTGCGGTTCGGCGCCGGTATTGATTTCAATGAAAAGAAGCGGCCGACGGCCTTGCCTGGATATTTCCTTGGCCAGCGCTTGGGCGAGGCTCTCGCGATCGACCGAATGGATGGCGTCGAATAGCGCGACCGCCTCTCGGGCCTTGTTCGACTGCAAAGAGCCGACGAGGTGCAGTTCGATACCGCTATGGCGCGCCATCAGAGGCGGCCATTTGGCCTTTGCCTCCTGGACGCGGTTCTCGCCGAAAACGCGCTGGCCGGCAGCGATGACGGGTTCAATGAGGTCGGGACCGAACGTCTTCGACACGGCTACGAGCGTGACGCTTGCGGGATCGCGTCCAGCGTCGCGGCAAGACCGCGCGATGTCTTCGCGCACCGCTGCAATGCCGTCCGATCAATTCATGCTTTCCATCTGGTGAACACTTCAACGAACGGTTCAAATTTTACTGACGTCACGAAGCTCGTTTTTACGCATCTCCGCTACGTTGTGGAAGCGGGCGGGGAAGTTCACGATGTCGGATGTTCCAGCGGGGTCTCGAAGTACAGCGCTGAGTAAAAAGCGCTTTTTGAGCATCCGCGCCCGACTGATCGTTCTCGCTTTGCTTGCTATCGCGCCACTCATGTTTCAACGCATGCGTGGCCTCGAAGCAGCGCGGGCAGACCTGACGGAACGCGCCCACGGCGACGTCATGGATATGGCGCGGCGAGCCGCCGAGAGCCAGCAAGAGGTCATCTATTCCGTCCGAGCGCTCCTCCAAGTCGTAGCACGGGTCTATGCCAAGATGCCAGTTGCCCCGTCTGATTGCGGTCAGTACCTGGCAGACCTGACAAGCAACATTCCCTGGTTCCACGCCATCTCTGTCGCCGGCGTCGAGGGCCAAATCAAGTGTTCGACTGAGCCGCTGGCTGTCGGCTTGAACGTGGCGGACCGGCCACATTTTCTGAACGCGCTGAGTTCTCGCGATTTCGCCCTCAGCGACTACATGATCAATCGAACCCACCAGGCGCCGAGCCTCATTGCCAGTTATCCGGCCATCAAGGACGACGGTTCCGTCAGCGGGGTCGTACTCGCCTCGATCAACCTGCAATGGATCGGCGATCTCATGGCAACGGCAGCGCGGCGTCCCGGCACTTCGGTACTGCTATTCGACGCCGGCGGTACGCTCATCGCCGCATCGGCCGATCAGGAGAATCTTGTCGGAAAACAATTCGCCGATCGTGATCTGGTCAAGACGATGCTTGCGAGCGACGAAGGCACCATCGTCACGGCAGGCCTCAACGGCGCTCGCCGAATTTTCGCTTATATCCGAGTACCATGGACAAGCGCACGGTTGGCGGTCGGACTTGATGAGAACATGGTGCACAGCGACATCGATCGCGAGATCGGTATCGCTTATTTGCAGCTCATGCTGGTCGGGGTCTTTGTTCTCCTCGTCGTCTGGTTCGGCGGCGAACAGCTGATCGTGCGGCCCATAAGATCCCTGGTGCGTACTGCCACACGATTCGGCCATGGCGATTTGCGCGCCCGGGCAACGCAGGAAACATGGATCGCCGAATTCGAACCTCTCGCTGCCGCACTCGACGACATGGCGCGTAAGCTCGCTGGCAGAGAGGAAGAGTTGCGCATTGCCAATGAGCACCTCGACGAACTGGCAAGTCTCGACGGTCTTACCGGATTAGCAAATCGACGCGGCTTCGATCGCGAGCTCGAACGGGAGTGGCGACGCGCCGGCGAAGACCGCGCGCCGATCGCATTGATGATGATCGATATCGATCACTTCAAGCTGTACAACGACAGATACGGCCACGTCGCGGGTGACACCTGTTTGCGGTCGGTCGGCGAAACACTTTCACTGGTGACCCTTGATCGCGCGGTGCTCGTCGCCCGTTATGGTGGCGAGGAATTTGCGCTGCTGCTACCCGGTCTCGATATGGAGCAGTCGGCTGCGCTCGCCGAAGAGGCGCGCAGGACGATCGAAGACCTCCTGATCGCACATGCGGAAAGTCCTTACGGCCGTGTCACGGTCAGCATCGGTGTCGAGTGCCTGATGCCGGAACAGGACCAGCGAGCCGCCCATCTGCTCGAAGCGGCGGACCGTGCGCTTTATGCCGCAAAACGGCGCGGCCGCAATCGCGTCGTTGCGAGCGGCGCGCGCGAAAAACACCCGCCGCTGGTTGCCTAGCATCCGCTCAATCTTGCTCTTCCTGGCCGGACAGCGCGTCGCAACGATGCGATCAAGCTTTTCGCTTGCGCGAAACCTTCCTGGGTTTCCGCTTGGGCGGCGCCCAAATCATCCCCTCGAGCTTCATGCCGTCGGGATCTGCGAAATAAACAGCGTAATAATTTCGGTCGTAATACTCTCCCGGCGGATCGAGCACCGTCATTCCATTATCTTCGAGAAAGGTGCCAAGTTCATCGACGTCCTTTCGGCTCGAAAGCTCGAACGCGTAGTGATGGAAGCCGATGTCGCCTTTGCGATACTTGTGCTTTTTTCCTTGCGCGTCCGCGGCGGCGATCCAAAACAGCGTCTTGCCGTTACTCCAGCCGGCCATGTCGGCATAGTCGTATTTGAGCTTGAATCCGAGAAAACGCAGGAGCTTTGCGTAAAACTCCTTCGAACGCGCGAAATTGCCGACGCTGAGTACGAGATGGTCGATGCCGACAACACGAGGCATGAGTCTGCCCCTACCACAAGGAGCCTGTGCGAACAAAGCGCACTGGCAAGCTTCGTTCCCGGCCTCGGGCGGTTCGCGCAACCACGACATGCCGCCCGCTTGCCTTGAGCAACTGACCCGCCCAAGATAGCACAAACAATCGGCCGCTCGTCGGACGAACGAGCAAGAGGGAGCAACTCATGCCGCGGACCTTGTTCGACAAAATCTGGGAGTTTCATCTCGTCGGACAGCGCTCTGACGGCCGCGATCTCCTCTACATCGACCGGCATGTCCTTCACGAGTTGCACGCTCACCATTCGTTCGCGCAGTTGGAGAAGCAGCACCGCTCGGTCCATCGGCCGGACCTCACATTCGCGGTGCAGGATCACACCGTCTCCACCAAGCCGGGCCGCAATGACGACACGAACCCGTCGGGCACGGCCTTTTTGAAGGCGATGCGCGAAGGCACCCGGAAGAACGGCATCAAACTGTTTGACGTCAACGATCCGGATCAGGGCATTTCACACGTCGTGGCACCGGAACTCGGCATCGTGCTGCCGGGCGCCACCCATGCGGTCCCCGACAGCCACGCCAGCACGGTGGGCGGCGTCGGCGCGTTGGCGTTCGGCTGTGGGACCAGTGAACTGACGCACATTCTCGCCACCCAGGTGATGGCGCTCAAGCGCCCGAAGCGCATGCGTGTCCGCCTTGAAGGCAAGCTCAGCGACCATGTCAGTGCAAAAGATGTGGCGCTGCGGCTCATTGCCGAGCTTGGTGTCGCGGGCGCACGCGGCTACGTCGTCGAATATGCCGGCTCGGCCATTCGCGCGATGCCGATCGAACAGCGCATGACGTTGTGCAATCTCAACATCGAGATGGGCGGACGATCCGGTTTTGTCGCACCCGACGATGCGACTTTCGCCTGGCTCCATGGACGGCCGTACGCGCCACAGGGCGAAATGTGGGATCGTGCGCTGCAATATTGGCGCACCCTGAAAACGGATGATGACGCCGCCTTCGACCGCGAGGTCGAACTCGATTGCAATGCGCTGGAGCCGCAAATCACATGGGGCACCGATCCGAGTCAGGTCGTCGACATTTCCGGCCGCGTGCCAGAGCCTGCAGCAATCGATCCCGGCCGACGCGCCGCCGCTGAGAGCGCGTTCGCCTATATGGATCTCAAACCGGGAACGCCTCTTACCGGCCTGCCGGTCAAGCAAGTCTTCATCGGCTCGTGTACCAACAGCCGCCTGCCCGACCTGCAAGTTGCCGCCGCGGTGGTGCGCGGACGACACGTCGCCGAAGGGGTGTTTGCGATGGTCGTACCCGGCTCATCGACGGTCAAGCGCGAGGCCGAGGCGGCCGGACTCGACCAGGTGTTTCGCGATGCCGGCTTTTTTTGGGGAGAGTCCGGCTGCTCAATGTGCGCCGGCGGCAATGGCGACCGGGGCGAACCCGGTGAGCGTTGCGTGTCGACCACCAATCGCAATTTCGAGAATCGGCAGGGTCCGAGAGTGAGGACACACCTTGCAAGCCCGGCAACCGCGGCGGCAAGTGCGATCGCCGGACGCATCGCCGATGTGCGGCAACTGGTTTAGGGGTCAATGATGCAGCCGTTCACCCGCCATACCGCCGTCGCCGCCCCCCTTCTGAAGGACGACGTCAACACCGACCAGATCGCTCCGATCCTTCACTCGCGCGGCCTGAAGGATGATTACAAGGCCATGCTCTTTATGCGGGCCCGTCAGCGCGAGGATGGCAGCGAGGACCCGGACTTCGTCCTCAACAAACCACAGTTTCGCAACGCCGGCATCCTGGTGACCGGCCACAATTTCGGCGCGGGTTCGTCGCGTGAGTCCGCGGTGTGGACCATGCTTGCGAACGACATCCGCGTGATCGTGGCGCGAAGCTTTGCCGACATCTATCGCGAGAACTGCCTGCAAAACGGGGTATTGCCGGTGGTGCTGAGCGCCGAAGACGCCGAAGGCTTCATGGCCCGCGTCGTTGCCGCAAATGGCAGCGCCCCGTTCACGGTCGATCTCACAGCGCAACGAATCGCGGGACCGGGAGGATCTGACATTGCATTTGAGATTGCGCCTACCGACCGCGTGCGCCTGCTCGAAGGGCTGGACGATATCGGTCTGACGCTGAAGCACATGGATGAAATCACCGGCTGGGAAACGCGCGCGGCGGCGGCGCAACCATGGCTGCAGAAAACGCAAGATGCACGGTTGGGCAGACCGTCTTAAGACCGGGCGTCGAAAGAGACCAAGCTTCTTATTGGGAGGACATGCAATGAACGCGCGAAAGAAATTCCGATCCATCATGGCGGGCAAACGTCTCGTCCTCATGCCCGGGGCCTATGACGGATTGTCGGCCCGTATCATGGAAGCGGAAGGTTTCGAGGCGATCGCAGCGGGTGGCTACGCCGCGATCGGCAGCATGCTGGCGCAGCCGGATACAGGCCAATCCAACATGCGCGACTACGCCGACCATTACGCGCGGATTTCCGATGCAGTCCAGGTACCGGTCTTTGTCGATGCCGATACCGGCTTCGGTGGCGTCAACAACGTGCGACAGATGGTGCGCGCATTCGAAGCCGCAGGCGTTGCGGGCATGTTTTTCAGCGATCAGGTCTTTCCGAACCGATGCGGCTATCTGCCGGGCAAGCAGATCGTTCCCGTCGAACAAATGCTGGCGAAGATCAAGGCGGCAGTCGACGCCCGGCGCGATAGCGACTTCTTCATCGCTGCCCGCACCGACATCGCTGCGCTCGAAGGTATCAATGCGGCAATCGGCCGGTGCCAGCTTTTCAGGGATGCCGGTGCCGATATGGCAAAACCCCAAGGCGTCGACTCGATCGAAGATATCAAGCGCGTGATGCGCGAAGTCGGCGGGCCGCATATGGCAACACTCTCGCAAGCAGCCGGCCCAAAGCAACGCAGCCTCGCCGAGCTCGAAGCGGCCGGCGTCGTGGCCGCAAGTTTCCCCTCGATCGCGCTCTTTGCCGCCGCGCACGCGGTACGCAACGTGTTGCGCATCCTCAAACGCGAAAATTCGCTTACGCCGACGCAGGAGCATCTCCTGTCGCTCGAAGACTACTACGAGTTGGTCGGGCTCAAGCAGCAGTTGGCGCGCGAGGAAAGCTACGACAAGGCGGCTGCGGCGCTCGCCCACAAACGCGCGGCCGAATAGGCGAAGAAGAATCGGCGCTGCTGCTCAATCGATATGCGCCGGACGGCTGCGGGGAGATGCTCAATGACGTCGTTTCGACCTCGGTTCGCCGGCCGATCCGCGGCCGCGTTCTGCGCATTCATGGCCTTGTGGTTCGGCGCCACGATTGCCTTCGGCCAAAGCGCCGAGGATTTCTACAAAGGCAAACAGCTACGCCTGATCGTCGGATTCCCGGCTGGCAATGATTACGACCTCGGTGCTCGACTCCTTGTCAAGTATCTGCCCAAATACATACCGGGACATCCAAATATCATCGTCCAGAACATGCCGCAGGCGGCGAGTGTTGCCGCCGCGAATTATCTTTACGCACAGGGGCCGCGGGACGGCACCGTTATCGGGTCGTTTTCACGTAATGTCGTGAATGAGGCGCTGACCGGTCAAAACCTCGAGGCCGACCCCAGACGTTTCATCTGGCTCGGCGCGACATCGCTGCCGTCGCGGGTTTGCGCACGATGGTTCACATCACCCGTCAAGACACCGGCCGATCTGTTCACGAAGGAATTCATCGTCGGGGCCGCCGGCGCGGGATCGTCGCTCGCCATCCTGCCAACGGTGCTCAATCACGTGCTCGGCACCAAGTTCCGCATCGTCGAGGGCTATCAGGGATCGAATGACGCCCTTCTTGCCGTCGAGCGCGGCGAACTACAGGGTATCTGCGCATCATACGCGCAGTTCCGCGCCAGCGAGCAACTTATCCGCGACGGCAAGCTGCTGTTTCTGTTGCGCGCCGAGGAGACGGCAATACCCGAACTTCCTAACGTGCCTTCGATCTTCGACTACGCCAAGACCGACGAACAGCGCCAACTCATGAGATTTGTCTTCTCCAGCACGGAGTTCGGACGGTCCTACGTCTTTCCGCCGGACGTGCCGAAGGGTCGTGTCGAGGTCATGCGCAAGGCCATTGCCGATGCGGCACACGACCCGCAGCTCCTCGCCGAAGCTGCAAACATCCACATGGACATGGCCTATACGCCGCCCGAACACCTGGAGCAGCTTGTCACGAAATTATATGCAACGCCGCCGAACTTGATCCAAACGATCAAGTCGATCCTGCCCAACGTGAAGTGAGCGGCAGCCGATCAAGAACCCTGACCTAAGCGGACGGGACGACTGCGCGTCTCGTTTCGGCAAGAGGAGGCTTTCGAGAAAGTGGAGCTAGCCGTAGGGCCCCCAAAAAGAAAGGGGCCGGCGCAAGGCCGGCCCTTCCCCCATACATAAGCTGTACAGCTTACCCCTTTGTAACAACCGGCGGAGGGGCCTTGCCCTTGCCAGTTTGAGCGCAGCCCGCGATGCTCAGGAGAGCAAGCACCGCAGCTGTAGCGAAAGCGATCTTCTTCATGAAGAGAACTCCCCCATGCGTCATGACAAGTTAACCATACAGGGGGGCTAGACCGTCCTCTAGTGCTGAAAAGACACAGTCTTGATCTGATTGCGTCACATCGGCAGCAATCATGAAAAGCCACCGTGTAGTTCCCAGCAAACTTGCCCACGGGTTATTCAAACTGCCGAGTTTTCACCGCCAATTCCCGCTGGCCATCTAAAACTACATCGGATTCCCGCGTTTCTCGACGTCGGCGCCAAAACTGTTGCAAATATGCCGCGCCCGGAAAAATCCACAGAATGTGCCGTACATTTGCCACCGGGCGAAGACGATTATTGGTACCATATCGCTACTCCATATAGCGATATCCTTCGCGTGCGGGACGCGAATCGGCCAAACGGGATTTCCTCCATGGCTGTCAGCGGGCATTCAGAGGGCAAAATGCAGCAGAAACCCCGCGGCGATCGCCGCCGCCATTGGCTCCTGGGCCTTTGCGCACTCGCAGCCGTGACCGGACTTGGCGTGATAGGACTTGGACTGTCATCGGCGCGAGCCCAGAACATCATGGCTCCTGAAAGTCGCCCGGCGCCCAAGGCCAGACCGGCCACAAGCGGAGGCGGCGCGTACTTCATCGAGTTCCGATCGCGCTACGCCTGGGACTACGGCCACACTTTCATGGTCTTTGGTCGGGTTGGCGAGCGACTCACCCCCGCCAATGTTGCCGGTCTTTCTCCTGTCGGCGATGACGCAACGGCATGGGTGATCGGCCATTACGTCCCGGTGCCTGCCGAGACCGGTGCGACCGACGGCGACCTGGAAGACAAGTACATCTCCGCGCGCTTTCGCGTCACGATGAGCAAGGAACAGTACGATCGGGTCGTAGCCCATATCAGGCATTTGCAAGCGACATCGCACACGTGGAGCGCCGAGCTCTATAACTGCAACGCCTTCGCGGGCGACGTGGCGAAGTTCATGGGCCTGAAGGTTCCGGGATCCTCGCTCATTTATCCGAGGGTGTATGTGAACAACCTTCGCAAGATCAACACCGGCCACCCAGAGGCGGCCGACGAGCTCATCAGCGATAATATGAAGGAAATGCAAAGTCCGACACGTGACGGACGGGCGATGATCAATAGCGGGGTCCACACGGTCGTGGTGCACCGGGGGGACGAGCGGGCGCCTTCGACAGAGCCGGCGGGCCCAAAAGTGATCATCGGACCGATTCGCGTGTCGAACAGCACGGGGGCGTCAGTCGCGGCATCCGAACCTTCGGCCCAGTGACGGACGTAACTTGAGTCTCATTCGTTTCAGACTGACCGGCCTGTTGGCCGTTAGCCTTGTGCTTTCGGCTTGCGCGACGACGCCATCGTCTCCCGACGGCGCCGCGCCCAGCAGTGCCGCGGTATCGGGCGGTATCGGGCAACGCGAACTCTCGCCTCAAGAAAAGAAAGTGATTATCGATGCCCTAAGCACGTCGATCAGAGACCCCGGATCGGCGAAGTACAAATGGGCGAAGTTTCCGCTGGTCGTTCCGGGTGACGGCTCGGTGAACTACTGCGCCATGGTGAACGCTAAGAGTCCCTATCCGGCGTATAGCGGCTGGCAGAACTACATCGTGGAAGCCCGGGCAACCGGCGGCACCGTTTCGTCGGCCGTGGTCGGTCTGATCGCCGGCGGAAAGGACGCTGCGCTGGTCACCAAGATGTGCGCCAAGTACGGACTTAATCCCAGCGACGCGCGCTGATCCGGAATTTGGCGCTGTCGAAACGGCGCGGGCTTAGGCGAGGCTCGCCGTATTCACTTTGGGCAGGACGAAGGCGGATTTCTCAAGCCTGGGGCGTCCAGTCCTCGGCGCTGGCACCGGCGAGCGATTGGACGCGTCCTTCGTCGGCGGCGAGTTCGCTTGCCGGACCCGAATAGACCACGTGACCGTCGTCAAGAACGTAGGCGTGGTCGGCGATTTCCAGGCTCATGCGCACATTCTGCTCGACCAGGAGGACCGAAATCCCTTCCTTGCGCATCTGCGCCACGATCCGGAAAACTTCGCGCACGATGAGCGGCGCAAGCCCTTGCGAGGGCTCGTCCAGAATGAGGAGCTTGGGATTGATGAGAAGCGCGCGAGCGATCGAAAGCATCTCCTGCTCGCCGCCGGACAGTTGCCGGCCCCGATTTTTTTTGCGCTCCTCCAACCGCGGGAAAAGCCGGTAGATGCTCGACGTCGTCCACGGTCCCGGCCGCTCCAACGGCACTTTTAGATTTTCATCGACGGTGAGGTTGGGAAAGATCCGGCGGCCTTCCGGGACGAAGCCGACGCCCAGAGCGGCCACGCGAAACGGCGGCCAGCGCGTCGTCTCCGTGCCGAAAATCGTGACACGACCCTCGCGCGGCGGGGTCAGGCCCATCAGGCTGCGAAGCGTGGTGGATTTTCCTGCACCGTTGCGGCCGAGCAGTGCCGTCACTTGTCCTTCGGCGGCCTCGAGGCTGACGCCATGCAGGATATGGCTCTTGCCATAAAACGTATGGAGCCCCTCGGCGATCAGAGCTGCGCTCATGCGGCCTGGCCCAGATATGCGGTCTGAACCGCCTTGTTGGCGGCAATCTCCTGCGGCGTACCTTCGGCAAGAAATTTGCCCTGATCGAGCACCATGATGCGGTCTGCAAGATGAAAGACCACGCGCATGTCGTGTTCGATGAGCACAATCGATAGCTTCTGGTCGCGGTGCAACTTCCGGATCAATTGGGTGATGTCGTAGGTCTCTTGATCGCCCATACCGGCGGTCGGCTCGTCGAGGAGAAGCAGCCTGGGCCTGAGCGCGAGCGCCATCATGATTTCGGTCGCGCGTTGATCGCCGTGCGCAAGCTCTCCGACCAAGCGATCCGCCTTGGACGTAAGGCCTCCCATTTCGAGCAACTCGGAGACGCGAGCGAGGACTTTCTTGTCGTCGTCATGCGAAAGCCAGGGTCGCAATCGAAAGCCCGAGGCGACCTCGACCGGTATGCGTAAATTCTCCCGAACGGACAGTTCCGGGAAGACCTCGGTGATTTGAAAGGTGCGCGCGATGCCCCGCCAGACGCGACGCGCCGGCAACAGATCGGTGACGTCCTGACCGTCGAAAATAATTCTGCCTGAACTTGGCCTGAAAAATCCGGTGATCAAATTGAAGAACGTCGTCTTGCCGGCGCCGTTGGGACCGATAACGGCCCGCAGTTCGCCAGGTTCGACCGTCATCGACACATCGCTGACGGCCACCAGGCTGCCGAAACGCTTCGAGACGTTCTCGAACTCGCAACAGGCTCACGATACTGCCTTTCGCCGGATGATGCCGAGCACGCCGCGCGGGAAGAACAGCACGACGAGCACGAAGAAGAGACCGATGAACGACATCCAGTTTTCGGTTTGGCTCGACAGATAGTCCTGCAGCACAATGAAGATCGCTGCGCCGATCAGCGGTCCCCAAAAACTGCGCATACCGCCAAGCACCGCCATGATGACGAAATTGCCGGACTGGTCCCAGCGCACGGCGCGCGGATCGACGAAATCGTTCAGCAGCGCGTAAAGCGTACCCGCGATGCTGACGAAGAAGCAGGAGATCACCCAGGACATCCAAATGTGTCGGTCCACAGGGATGCCCAAAAAGCGCGCCCGGCGCTCATTCTCGCGGATGGCCAGCAACGTGCGACCGAACGGCGAGCGCAACAGAAATGCCATCGCACCCACCGACGCTGCGAACACTGCCAGCACGAAGTAGTAGAAAGCCTTGTTGTTGTTGAGGATGTCCAACGTTGCGAAGCCGAAATTGATCGGCTCGCGGTGCCAGGCGCTCACGCCATCATCGCCATGGGTCAGGGAGAACCATCGAAAGGCGATGAAGTAGAACACTTGGCCAAACGCGATCGTGCACATGGCGAAATACACACCCCTGAGGCGCGCGATCAAGGGGCCGATGATCGCCGCGGCTACGGTCGCGACGACGATGCCAACCAGCATGCCGACAGGCGTGCTCGGGTAGAGAAGTTTGATGGTCAAGGCGGTGCCATAGGCGCCCAGGCCGAAATAAGCGGCGTGGCCGAAGGACAGCACGCCGGTGTAGCCAAGCAGAAAATTGAGAGCCATCGCTGCCAGCGCATAAATCAACACGCGGCTGCCGAGTTCGACATAACCGCCCACATGCGTGAGCCAGAACGGCGCTGTCAGCAGCAGCGCCCAGATGAGGACGTCGGCGGCGCGGTTGTGGACCTTCTCCATTAGAAGCGTCCCTCCTCGCCGAAGAGACCGCGCGGCCGGACAATCAGCACCGCTGCCATCATCACGTAGATTACCGCCTCACTCGCCGAAGGGAAGTATACGCTGGTGACGCCCGAGGCGACGCCGATCAGCAGCCCGCCCACCAATGTTCCGGGCAGACTGCCGAGACCACCGACGATGATGGCGATGAAACTCGGCATGATCAGGTTGTCGCCGACAGTCGGCTGCAGGCCCAGCATGCCGGAGGCCAAGACGCCGGCCAAACCCGCAAGGTAAATTCCAAGACCGAAGTTTAAGTTGCGCAGGACCCGGACGTTGACGCCGAGCACCGATACGGTCTCGAGGTCGAGCGTGCCTGCGCGAATGCGAATGCCCAGTCGAGTGTAGTTCAGGATCACAAAAAGCGCGATCACCGCCGCCGTCACCAGCAACACCATGAATACGCGGTAGCCGGTAAGGAAGAAGTATTCGCTGCTCAGCGGGCTCGACAGCCAACTCGGAATCGAGAACGGCAGGCTCTGCGCGCCCCAAATGAACCGCGTGCCATCCTCGATCATGAAGGCCAGGCCGAAGGTCAGCAGCAGGCTGTAGAGCGGGTCGCGCCCGTAAAGCCGGCGGATCAGGACGCGCTCGACCAGGATTCCGATGAAGGCGACAAGAAATGGCGATACGACCAGCGCGCCCCAATATCCCAGATACGGAATCAGCGTATAGGCGAGGTAGCCACCAATCGCCAGGAAACCGCCGTGCGCGAAATTGATAACGCCCGAAAGATTGAGGATCAGTGACAGGCCAAGCGCCATCAGCGCATAAAATGCGCCGATGATCAGTCCGTTGAAAACGTTGAACAGCAGTAGCTGTGTCATGCGACGAACACGAGTCCGCTGACGGCTGCGGCAGCCAAAAACAACGATCGGCCCGCCACGGGCGATCGGGCGGGCCTGATGAATACCGACAGAGGCATGGCGCGTGAACCCCTTTGCGGAGAAACCGAACCGGGCGCCGCGATGACGCGACGCCCGGCGCGCTGTCTCGTTACGCCGGCCACGTGACGTGGCACCCGGTCTGATCGACCGGCAAGGCGGCCTGGTCACCCTTGACGAGTTGCGTCACGTCGAACAGGTCTTGGGGATCGCCGCCTTTTGGCGCCGGCTGCGAATGGCCGACAAACAGCGTCGGCATCAACTGGTTGTCGCCGACCCGGTAGTACGGACTGTTTGGCATCAACGCGACCTCAGGCGGCAGCACGAGGCCCTGCATGGCCCTCGCCATCTTGACCGGATCGAGCGATTTCGCCTTCTCGGCGGCAAGCTTGCAGGTATGGACTGAGGCGAAGCCGAACCACGTACGCGCGGTCGGCACCTTGCCGCCGCTCCGCTTGCGGATGTCGGCGACGAATTCCGCAACATGCGGCACACCGGGCTGTTTCCAGTACCACTCGAACACCCAGTCGCCGAACAGCGCGTCGGGCGGCAGACCCTCGTTCACCTCGAGCTCCTGCTGCGCGCCGGCAATGTGCAGCTTCTTGTTAAGCCCGAACTGCACCGCCTGCTTGAGGCAGTTGATCATGTCGTCGCCGGCGAGCAACAGGATGAGCGCGTCCGGATTGGTGGATTGGGCCTTGATCAGATAGGAGGAGAAATCGGTGGACTGGAGAGGCACCGCATCGGCGCCCACTTCGGTGCCTCCGGCGGCCTTCAGGCTGGCTTCGAACCCCTCTTGCAGCGAGTGGCCGAAGGCATAATCGGTCGTGATGAAGTACCACTTCTTGCCATACTTATCCAAAAGCAGCTTCGAGACCGAATTGGTTTCCATGCGCGTCGTGTTGCAGACGCGGAACACATTCCAATGGCACTGCGAGCCTGTGACCGAGTCGGTGTGGCCGCCGGGTACGATGTGAAACACCTTCTTCTCGAAGCTGACATTCGCCATCGCCTGCGCCAGACCCGAGTTGATGTTGCCGAGCAGGAAGTTGACCTTGTCGCGCTCAATCAGCTTGTTGGCCTTCTGAACCGCGGTGGCGGCGTCGGCGCTGGTCGAGTCCTCGACCAACAACTCGACCTTGCGGCCGAGGATGCCGTTCTTGGCATTGATCTGATCGAGGGCGAGTTGCGCGCCGATCAATTCGTTCTTGCCTAGCGCTGCGTAGGTGCCAGTCAGCGGGTTATCGAGGCCGATCTTGACCGGCTCGTCCGCAAGCGACTTGACCACGAAGGGGCCGGCAACCTGCATGGCGCCGAGCGCAAGGCCGGCCTTAAGTACCGTACGGCGCTGCACGCGACCGCCGACAAGACGCTTGGACATTTGATCCTCCCTGTCTGCCCTTAGGGCAGTCTTTGTGTCGCCCACGAAGTACCGCCATTTACCGGCAACGGCAGCCCCCCTTCAATCAAACAAAAGTAGCATCGTCGCAAGACACATAAACGGAAAGGAATTGAAAGAGTTAACCCGCGGGCTGGCGTAGGGCCGAGCGCGCATTTCCTCAGTCATTTTGCCGCCGTCTGCCTTTCGGGCGGGAAGAAACTATCCCATACGCCGCGGAGTTGGGCGATTGCATCCTTGAGCGGTGAGACAAAGAGCCGCTCTCCCTGTCGCTTGAGGAGGCTCAAGCGCTCGAGCTTCGCCAGCGCATCCTCGATCTCGAAATCAAGGTCGAGGCCAAAGGTCTTGCGGAGCCACGCTTCGATGTGGCCCTCGAGTTCATGCGCCGTGGGCGGAGACGCAGCCGTGGAAAGAAAATAATAGGCGAGAAACGCCTCCTTGCATTCCTGTTCTTCCGCCGCGCCAACGACGTAGTCGAATATCCCGGTGTTGTTGTTGATGTTGCGGTAATAGATGTTGTCGGTGAGATCGATCTGATATTTGAGCGACTGCCGCTGATACTTCAGCCATTGGCGCGTGATAAAGCCGCCCAGCGCGACCAGCCCGGTCAAGGCGGCCAGCGCCGTTTTCAAATCCTTGTCCTCCACGGCCGCGCCGTATCCAAGATAGAATCCGATCACCAGAAACAGCACCGTGATGGTGGCGTAGAGATTGAAAAAAATCGGAATTCCGCCGGCAATGGCCGGGACCCCGAGCGCCAATTTGTCGAAGTTGCTCATCACCACACGCGCGTTGGGAAAGAGTGCGTAAAGGTCACCGCTCGCGATATTGCGGAAATATTTGAGCAGTACCGAACCGGGCACGATCTTACGGCGCTCGAGCGTTCGCAGCTCTCGTCGCGAAGCGATCTCGGCGTGCGACTTCATCGCCGCCATCATGACGACGTCGTCATAGACCTCCGCCGTGACCTTGCGGCGCCGCAGGCCGAACCATTCGCTCACCTCGAATTGCTCGGTATGCCGTCCCCGCCGATAAAAGCGCACCTCGCGGAAGTCATGCAGCGGCGCCTTGACTTCGACCCGCAGCACCGTGCGACGCCGATGCAGGTCGCCTATGTCTTCGTGAGGCAATTCGACGAAGTTGGCGTCCTTGAGCACCGTGTCGAGGGATTGCACGAGGTCGTCATAGGAGCGATCGAGGATCCGGCGATCAAGGGCCTTATGCGACGCAATCTCGGGACTAAAATAATAGTAATCGTTGCGTAACCGCTCGAGCAGATCGAAGTACTCATAGTGATAGATCGATGCCAGCAATTTGCAGAGCTGACGAAACCTGTCGCATTCGGGCTCGCCGGCGAGCGCTCCGTGCTTGATCAATCCCTCGATGATGTCGCTTTTGCGTACCGGAACGAACTGATCAAGTCCGTCTTTCGCGGCATGATCCTCAGCCCCCGTCATGGCGGTTTGCCTGGCGATCCGTCATCGCATCCAGTCATGACGATCGATCATCGGACCTCTATTGCGGTGGGGCATATATCGTGCGGGCGTCGGCGGTGAACGCTTTCCGGGAATCCGGATCGAGATAGAACATATGGCCACCGCGGTAGAGGCGAAGCTGAGCCCGCTCCTCACCTTCGACGGGAGGCAGGTGGTCGAGGACATAGCGGGTCACCGCAAACGGCGTGATCATGTCGCTATAGCCGTGCGCGATGATCAGCCGGAACGACGGCGACAGTGCAAGCAAGACACGCAGGTCGTCCGCCACGCTCGGCTGGCTGTGGCCGCTGCCCCAATCCCACCGGCCTGTGATCTCCGAGGCCAGTAGATTGTAAGTCATGTCCGTCTTGAACCCGAGCTCGTCGCGGGCATAGGCCACGAACGCGCTACCATAGGATCGCACCACGCCATCGAGGATCGGATCGGGACCGCGGGCACTGGGCGACTCGGGATATGGATCGTCGGACGCAAAGGTCACGTCGTAGTGGCTGACGATCTTGTGGTCGCCCGAATCGAGGTTCTTGACGTACTCATCGCGGATGAAGCCGCGCGATCGGGTGACGACATCGACCGGCAGCCCGGTCATTTGCGCGACGCGGGCGTAAAAGTTCTTCGCCGCGTCACCACGCGGCGGCGGCCCGGCAAGCGTGGACAGATAATCCGTCAGAGCGAAATGCTCGGCCTGTGCCAGAGCCTCCTTGCTGAAAGTGCCCTTCCGTTCGAGTTCGGCCGCCGCGAGCGACGGCAACTGCAATGCCGCGCCGAGTGCAAAGCGGTCGCCACCAAACTGGAACGCGCCCTCAAGCATCGGCGACAACATGGCAATGCCCGAAATGATGATCCCCTGCTCGCTCTGCAGCGCGCGGGCCACCTTGGCGGCACGGAATCCGCCGTAGCTTTCGCCCAGGATGAACTTCGGCGCACTGAGGCGATCATTCTTCGAAACGTAGAGCGCGATCACCTTGGCCATCGATTCGGCGTCGGCGCGGACACCCCAGAACGCCTTGCCGCCGTCAGGCTTGGCCGGTCGGCTCCAACCGGTGCCGACCGGATCGATCACGACCAGATCGGTAAAGGCGAGCCACGTGTCGGGATTATCGACCAAGTGGACATTGGCGCCGTCGTGCCCGTTCATGCCGAATTCGGCCAGACGCGGCCCGACAACCCCGAGAGCCAGGAACGCCGATGCCGCACCCGGGCCGCCATTGAACACAAAGGTCAGCGGCCGTCCCGCCGGATTGTCCGATTTCGCCACGAAGGCCGTGTAGAAGATTGCGGCCGAGCGCTCGCCGGATTGATCGAAAAGCGAGAATGTTCCCGCGGTCGCCGTATAGGCGAGCTTGCCGCTGGGCAATTCGATGCTGTGCTCGGTGACGGCATCGTGGGGCAGCAGAGAAAGCACGCCCGGCCCGCTCGGCTCCTGCCGTCCGGAACCGCCCTCTCCCTGTTCGGGCCGATTGAAACGGCCAGGATGCTCCTGGGCTGAGGCAGCGGTTACGCCAACGAGCGCGATGGCGGCAGCCGCGAAGACCGCAATCGTGCGGCGACGATCAATCATGTCCATTTCCCAAAATTTGCGGAGCGTGCGAAATCGTTCATTCGAGTTCGACGGCGCCCTCGATTTCAAACGAGAGGCCCAGACCTTCGATCGTCAGCATCATCTTGGCTGGCAACGCCTCGTTTCCCTTGAGCCGGCCGCCGGCGATGGCTGCCCGCACTGCCTGCTCGATCTCGCGCTGCGATGTGATACCGACCTTTTTGAGAAATTTGCGCACGCTCACATTGAGTACATCTTCGTTCATGATCGCCTCGTGAAAGTGCCGGAAAGATGGCCGCCTGCCCGCTAGTGGAGCGGATTTGACATTCGCTACCCCCTAGCCGCGAATCGGCGAAGCGAATGTCAAATCCAAAGCTCCACTAGCACTCGTATTTGCTAGTGGTCCTTTGATTCTAACATTCGCAAGACAGCCTGCCGAAACGGGATGCGAATGTTAAAATCGGACCACTCTAGTCTATCGGATCGGCGGCAACGCAACGACCCGCCGGACGGCGGCCGGTAGCCGGTAGACAATGGCGGTCAGATCGGGGAAGTTCTGCCCCTTCCGGCCGCTCGGCTGGCAAGAAAATGGCCTGCAAATCACTGGCGTTGGAGGCGCCCGCAATGCCCTTTCCCCGCGCTTCGAAAGCTCTTGCGCGCTTTACGGTGCTCGATCTGACCCGCGTACGGTCGGGACCGACATGCGTGCGGCAACTCGCCGACTGGGGCGCCAACGTCATCAAGATCGAGACACCGCCCGGACTTGAAGAGCCGATGGGAGGGCCGCGAGAGGGACCCGATTTCCAAAATCTGCATCGCAACAAGCGCAGCATGACGCTGAATCTAAAGGCGCCGGAAGGGCTGGCCGCCTTCAAGCGCATGGTCAAGAAAGCCGACGTCGTCGTCGAGAATTTCCGCCCTGACGTGAAGAAGCGGCTCGGCATCGACTACAAATCGCTCGCCAAGATCAATCCGCGCCTCGTCTATGCCAGCATCTCCGGTTTCGGCCAGGACGGCCCTTATGCCGGCCGACCGGGCTTTGATCAGATCGCCCAGGGAATGGGCGGCCTGATGTCGATTACCGGACTGCCCGGACAGGGACCTGTCCGCGTTGGCATCCCGATTGCCGATCTCTGCGCCGGCCTATTTGCAGCGCTTGGTATCCTGGTCGCTTTGCTCGAACGCGAGAAATCCCATAAGGGTCAGCATATCGAAACGTCGCTGTTGCAAGCGCAGATTTTCATGCTCGATTTCCAGGCCGCCCGCTACCTCGTCAGCGGCGAAGTGGCGAAACAGGCCGGCAATAATCATCCGACCAGCATTCCGACCGGCGTGTTCAAGACTAAGGACGGCTATATCAACATCGCCACCACCGGACAGAAAATCTGGCAGCGTTTTTGCGAGGCCGCCAACGCGCACGCGCTCATGGAAAAGCCGGAATATCAAACCGCCGTGGCCCGGTCGAAAAATCGCGATGCTCTCAACGCCGAGATCGATGAACTGCTCGTCGGCCGTACCAGCACCGACTGGGTGGAACGCTTCAACAAGTCCGGCGTACCGTGTGGGCCGATCTACGCTATCGACGAAGTGTTTGCCGATCCTCAGGTGCAACACCTCGGTATCGCGCAGAGCGTGACAAAGAAGGATAAGAGCAAGATGCGCCTCGTCGCGCAGCCGGTGTCGTTGTCGCGTACGCCCTCTCGTCTCGCCGCGCGGCCGCCGGAACTCGGCGAGCATACCAATGCGGTACTCAAGGAATTCGGCTTCAGCACGCGCGACATTGCCGCGCTGCATAAGGCGAAAGCCGTGTGATCGAAGAAAGGGACTAAATCGATGACTCAAACCGACAAGATGCTGTCGCGCAAGGAAGGCGGCGTCGGCATCGTGACCTTCAACAATCCCGAGCGGCACAACGCCGTGTCGCTCGAGATGTGGGAGGCGACCAAGCACATTCTCGATGCTTTCGCGGCCGACAAGGATATCCGCGTCGTGGTGCTGACCGGCGCCGGCGGCAAAGCGTTCGTATCGGGTGCCGACATATCGAAATTCGAGAGCGAGCGCGCCTCGCTCGAGGCGCAGCGCGCCTATGGCGCCAAGTCCGAGGCTGCATACAGCAGCATCTACGATTTCCCAAAGCCGACCATTGCCATGATCCGCGGTTATTGCATCGGCGGCGGGCTCGGGCTCGCGACGTGCTGCGACCTGCGGATCTGCTCGGACAATTCACGTTTCGCGGTGCCCGCCGCCAAGCTCGGGTTAGGCTACGGCTATGTTGGGCTCAAGCGCCTCGTCGACATCGTTGGCGCATCCTTCGCGAAGGAAATTTTCTACACCGCGCGCCAATTCGACACGCAGGAGGCCCTCGCCATGGGGCTCGTCAATCGCGTCGTTCCGTCGGCGGAGCTCGAAACGTACGTGAAAAGCGTGACCGACATGATCTGCGCCAACGCTCCGCTCACGATCAAGGCGGTCAAGGCTACGGTCAACGAAATCCTCAAGGACGAGTCCAAACGCAACGTCGCGCTGACCACCGAACTGGTGGAGCAATGTTTCGCCAGCCGCGACTACAATGAGGGCCGCGCCGCCTTCATGGAGAAGCGAAAGCCGATGTTTACCGGGACCTGAACGCGCCCGGGGGTCAAAACGCCGCGGCTCAAGAGCGCGCGTTCTGGTGTTTGATAAGAAAAATCGACTTGCGGCGAGCGAGTTGGAGCGAGGAGGATAAGTGGCGTCAGTCGAGCTCAGGGGTCTGACGAAACGTTATGGACCAATCGCTGTGGTCGATAACGTTTCGCAGCGCATCGAGCACGGCAGCCTTGTCTGCCTGCTCGGGCCGTCGGGCTGCGGCAAGACCACGACGCTGCGCCTGATCGCCGGCTTCGTCGAGCCGTCGGCAGGCGAGATCTACGTCGGCAACCGGCTTCTCTCGTCGGCCTCGCGCACGCTGCCGCCGGAGCGGCGCAACATGTCGATGATCTTTCAGAGCTACGCGCTCTGGCCGCACATGACGGTCGCCGAAAATGTCGCCTATGGACTCAAGCTACGCAAGATCGATCGCGGCGAGATCGCCAGGAAGGTCAAGGCGATGCTGGCGACGACCAAGCTCGACGCGTTTGCCGAACGCTATCCGGCGGAGCTCTCCGGTGGCCAGCAACAGCGTGTAGCGCTGGCCCGCGCGCTGATCGTGGAACCGGAAACATTGCTGCTCGACGAACCCCTATCCAACCTCGACGCCAACCTGCGCGAGGAGATGCGCTTCGAGGTTCGCCGTCTGCACGACGAGTATCGCTACACCACCGTCTATGTCACGCACGATCAGGCAGAAGCGATGACGGCGGCAGACCTGATCGCAGTGATGAACGGTGGGCGCATCGAACAAGTCGGCTCGCCGGAAGATATCTATGATCGTCCGCGTTCCGAGTTCGTGGCGCGATTCATCGGCTCAAGCAATGTTTTCAAAGGCAGCAATCGCGACGACAGCCACATTGCTTTTGCCGGGACAGCGCTGCGCCTGAATGGCACCAAGCTGCCCGACCGCGGCGAAACCGCCGTCTCGATCCGCCCGCACGACATTGCGATCACGGCGGCCCAGCCGGCCAATACGGAGAACGTCGTGCCGGCCACCGTCATGCGACAAGTCTTTTTGGGATCGAGCCGAGACTATCTTGTCGAGGTCAGCGGCGGCACGCAGTTGCGCGTGATTACGCCGGCTGGTGAAAACCTGGCCAGCGGCAGCGCGGTCTTTATCCATCTGCCGCCGGAGCGATGCCGTGCTCTTTTGAGCTGATCGGCCCGCTAAGCAGCCGAACCCACAATAAACGAAATCGAAGGGAGGACAGGTGATGGCAAGACAACGGTTGACGAGGCGAGACGTTTTGAAGGCCACGGCGGCGACAGCCGCGGTCGGCACCGTGGCCGGGAGCGTGTTTGCGACCCCGGCGCGCGCCGCGGCTCCGCCGCCGACCGCGATCACGCCGGAACTCATCGCTGCAGCGACGAAGGAAGGCAAGATTGTCTGGTACACCTCGGTCGATCTGCCACTCGCGGAGAAAATCGCCAAAGCGTTCGAAGCCAAATATTCCGGCATTTCAGTGCGCGTCGAACGAACAGGCGCCGAGCGGCTGTTTCAGCGCCTTGAACAGGAATATTCAAGCGGCATTCATGCGGTCGATGTGGTCAATTCATCGGATGCGTCGCAGCTCATCGTCTGGAAACGCGAAGGCATTCTCCAACCGTTTGTGCCGGAAGACGTCGCAAAGTTCTATCCGCCCGAGCACAAGGATCCGGACGGACAGTACGCGAGCTTCCGCGTCGGACTCTGCGTCATGGGATACAACACCAATCTGGTGAAGGCCGCGGACGCGCCGAAGAGCTACGCCGACCTGCTTGATCCAAAATGGAAGGGCAAGCTGGTCAAGGCGCATCCGGGCTACAGCGGCACGATCATGACCGCGACTTTTCAAATGGCCCGCGATCTCGGCTGGCCGTATTTCGAAAAGCTGGCCAAGCAGGACGTGATGCAGGTGCAGTCGTCCGCCGATCCGCCCAAGAAGCTCGAACTCGGCGAGCGGGCCGTGATGGTCGACGGCAACGAATACAACATGTTCCAGTTCAAGGAATCCGGCAAGCCAGTCGAGATCATCTATGCAACCGAGGGCACGCCTCTGGTCGTCGGTCCCAATGCCGTGTTCAAGGCTGCGCCCAATCCGAACGCCGCGCGGCTGTTCCAGTGCTACTGCTTCACGGCGGAAGCGCAACAGCTCATCGTCGATATCGGCGGCCTTCGCTCGATGCATCCGCAGACTAAGGATAAGGCGGGACGCAGGCCGTTCAAGGACGTCAAGACGATGAAGGAAGATGCGGCCGGTGTCGAGAAAGAGGCCGAACAGATCAAGGCACACTACGTGAAGCTCTTTCACGTCTGAGAGGACGGCATTGATCGCGACCAAAATTCATGGCCGGGCTCGCCCGGCCAACCATCTGTTGCGTGGTCGCGCGCAAAAGTGCCGGCGCACGGCATGACAATCCGTAATCGCGAGCGGCAGCCGTGACCATCGCGCTCGAGGCCCAAAGGGAGCGCAAATCACGCGCCGTCGATCTGAGCCGGCCGACCCTCATCGCCTTCGCGGCGCTCCTGTGTATCCTGATCCTGCTGCCGATCGCGTGGCTTACCTATTACAGCGTCACCGACAAAACGGGAGCGTTCACGCTCGGCAACTTCATCCAGCTCGTCAGCGATCCGGAGTTCGCCAATCCCCTCCTCACGACACTCATCCTGGCGACTTCGTCGAGCATCATCTGCTGCGTTGCCGCCGCGCCCATGGGCTGGCTCGTCGCGCGCACGGACATGCCGCTGCGACGGACCGTGCGATTGCTGGTCACCGCATCATTCGTGACACCGCCGTTCCTCGGTGCGATTGCCTGGGAGTTGTTGGCGGCGCCCAACAGTGGACTTCTCAACCAAATCTTTCGCACGATCACGGGCGCTGGCTCCGACGAGCACCTGTTCAACATCTATTCGCTGCCTGGCCTGATTTTCGTCATCTCGTGCTACACGTTCCCTTACGTTTTCGTGCTGGTCGCAAATGCGCTCGATCGCATTCCCGGCGATCTCGAGGATGCTTCGACGATTCTCGGCGGCCGGATGTGGGTGACGGCGCGCCGGGTGACGATTCCGCTTGCGCTTCCGGCACTGCTCGCAGGAGCCCTGGTGGCATTCCTTCAGGCCATGACGCTGTTCGGCTCACCGGCCATTCTGGCGCTGCCGGCCGGCTTCCACACCATGACGACGAAAATCTGGAGTCTGTTCGAATATCCGCCAAAACCGCAGTTGGCGGCCGCCGCTTCATTGCCGCTGCTCATCCTGACCATCGTGCTGCTGCGCGCCGAGCACTTCATTCTTGGCCGCCGCAATTATGCGGTCGTCGGCGGTCGACAAAGCGCGCCCCGGCTGGTGCGGCTCGGTGCGCTGAAATGGGCGGCGGCCGCGGCCAACCTCCTCGTTCTATTGTGCGCGGTACTCCTGCCCTACGGTGCGCTCTTCAATGCCGCTTTCTCGCGGATCGCGTCCCAATTCATTTCGTTGAATAATTTTACATTGCACAATGTCGAGTTCGTGTTCTTCGAGCTGTCGGAAACCCAATATGCACTGAAGAACACATTCTTGCTTGGCACGCTTGCGGCGACCATCGGCACCGTCCTCGCCGTGATCATCAGCTACATCACCGCGCGCCGCGCGGTCGCCGGCTGGCGCGTGCTCGGCTTTCTGGCCACTGCGCCAGTCGCCATCCCCGGTATCGTGCTCGGCGTCGGCCTGTTCCTGAGCTACACGCGGCTACCGGCGCAATTGTCGGCGGGCTGCGACGCCCTGCCGGCGAGCTTGCAGTTCGCCGCCTGCAAGACGATCGCCCAATCGACGCAGCTGTACGGCACGCTGTGGATCTTGCTGATCGCCTTCGTCACGATCACCCTGCCCGCGGCCTATCAGCAGCTACAGTCGGCATTTCGCGCGATCAATCCCGACCTTGAGGAAGCAAGCCGCATTCTCGGCGCGACGCGCATGCGCGCGCTCGCCGATATCACCGCCCCGCTGCTGCGCACCAGCGTGATCGCGACCTGGTGTTTCATCTTCGTCGGCGTGATCCGCGAGTTGTCGGCCGCGATCATGCTGTTCACCTCGCAGACCAAGGTTGTGTCTGTGCTGATCTTCGATCTGAACGAAAGCGGCGATCTGGGCGCGATTGCGGTGTTGGGGCTGATCATGCTCGCAATCACATTCGCCGTCGTCATCCTGGCGAACCGCATTCCGGGTTTCGGCGGCGGCAATGTTCGCCTACGCACATGAACGTAGATAGGGAATAGGAAATGCTGGGACGCAGATTGGTTGTCGCCGTTTTACTGGTTGTAGCCATTGCCGCTCACGCGACGGCAGAAGACTACCCGACGCGGCCGGTGACGTTTCTGGTGCCGTTCGCCCCGGGCGGCGTGACCGACCTTTTCGCCCGCCTATTGGCGCAGAACCTCGAAAAGCGTCTCGGCAAACCATTCATTGTCGTGAACAAACCGGGCGGGAGCGGAATTGCAGCAGCACTCGACGTCGCCCACGCTACGGCCGACGGCTACACCATCATGATGGCGTCCAGCACGCTGCTGGCGCTGAACGTCACGGTGCACAAGAATCTACCCTACGATCCACGCAAGGATTTGACGCCGGTTTCGCTGCTCGCGCGCGTACCGTTCGTGCTGGTGGTCAATCCGGAGTTGCCTGTGCATTCGGTGGCCGATCTGGTCAAGCTCGCCAAGGACAAGCCGGGACAGATCGCCTACGGCACGCCGGGCCCCGGCACGTTCCACCATCTCAACGCCGAGATGTTCAAAAGCACCTTTGGCCTCGACCTGATCCAAGTGCCGTATAAGGGCACGCTGCCGGCGATCACCGATCTCGCCGGTGGCCATATCCAAATGATGTTCAGCGACGTCCCGCCGGCGCTGCCGCTCATCCAAGCGGGCAAGCTGCGCCCGCTCGGTGTCACCACCGCGCAACGTGTGCCGGCCGCGCCCGACATCCCGCCGCTCGCCGAGGTCGGCATTCCCGGCTATGACACCGCGTCCTGGCATACCGTAACGACGACCGCGAATGTCCCGGCCGCGGTCGTCGACAAGCTGCATGCCACCATTGCGGAGATCATGAGCGATCCCACGGTCGTGCAGGGGCTTATTCGCGATGGCGCCATTCCGCAGCAATCGCCTTCCCCCGCCGAACTGAAGCGCTTCGTCGCCAGCGAGATCGTGCGCTGGGGCAAAGTCATCGAGCAGGCCGGAATAGCGGGATCGGAATTGCCATGACAGAACTCCGGACCACGCTGCTGATCGGTTTCGTTCTCGCCCTGGTCGTACCTGCCTTCTCGCAAACGTCCGGCTATCCCAGCAGGGCCGTGACGCTTATCGTGCCGTTCGCACCAGGCGGCGGCAACGACCTCGTCGCGCGGCTCGTCGGCCGCAAGCTTGAGCAGCACTTCGGCAAGCCGTTCGTCATCGAAAATCGACCAGGCGGCGGTGGCACTCCGGCCGCGATGGACGTTGTCCGCGCGGCACCGGACGGCTATTCGCTGATCGCAGCATCGAGCACGATGATGGCCTTCAACATCACCGTGCTGAAAAGCATGCCCTACGATCCACGCACCGACCTCATCCCGATTGCGATGACGGCGCGCATTCCGTTCGTGCTGGTGGTCGGCGCGGACCTTCCGGTTCATTCGGTCAACGATCTGGTGACGCTCGCGCGGCAGAAGCCGGGCCAACTCACCTTCGGCGCGCCAGGTCCCGCCACGCTTCATCGTCTCGACGCCGAAATGTTCAAGTCGATGTTCGGCCTCGATTTCATCTACGTGCCCTACAAGGGCACATTGCCGGGAATGACCGATGTTGCCTCCGGGAACATCACATTCATGTTCGGCGAAATTCCCGCGGCTCTGTCGCTGATCCGGGCCGGCAAGCTGCGGCCGCTCGGCGTCACGACGGCGCAGCGCGTGCCAGTGCTGCCGGACGTGCCGCCGCTTGCCGAAGCCGGAATACCGGGTTTCGATTCTGCAGCCTGGCACACGGTCGCCACGACCGCGAATGTGCCGAAAAACATCATCGACACCCTCAACGGCGCCATCCGCGAAGCCACCACGGATCCGACAGTCACCGAAACGCTAGCGCGCAGCGGCGCGATTGCCGTGGCGTCACCGCCGCCCGCCGAACTCAAACAGTACATCAACGGCGAGATCGTGCGCTGGGGGAAAGTGATCGAGCAAGCCGGCCTTGCCCATTCCGAGTAATGCGTTGCCGTCCCGGATCGAAGGGGAGCCTCAGGGAATCCGCTTCACGACCTTGGTATCGAGACCGAACACCTTGGCGGCGTTGGCGCCGAGAATGTTGCGCTTGGCCTTTTCGCTGAGGAACGGCAAGTCGTAGATCACGCCGGGCAGATCGAAATCCCAGTGCGGGTAGTCGGAGGACCATAGAAGCTGCGTCTCGGCATTGATCATCTTGAACGTCGCTTCGAGGATCGACTTGTCGGCGGGCTTTTCCATCGGCTGCGAGGAATAATACATCTCGCGCATGTACTCGCTCGGCTTTCGTTTGAGCGACGGACAATCCGACGTGCGCATCATGAAAGAGTGATCGAGACGCTGCATCAAACAATACGCCCAGGTCAGTCCGCTTTCGATCCAGAGCACCTTCAGTTTCGGGAAACGCTCGGGCAGACCGTTGATGACCCAGTTGGTCATGTGGACCATGTTGAACCACATGAAACCCAGCGCGTGCACGGAGATGAACCGGTTGGTCATCGACAGTGCCTGATCGTTCCAATTATACGCGGCATGAAACGAGATCGGCTTGCCCATCTCCTCGAGCAGCGCGTAGGTCTTCATGTAGGCATTGTCGTGCACCGGCTTGTAGCGCGGTGACGTCACCATGAAACCGACGACGCCCTTCTTGTCACCGAAATCCTTCACGGTTTTGTAGGCGGCCTCGGGATCATTGAACGGAATGTAAAGCATCGAGACGAGCCGCGGCTCGGCGGCGAGAATGCGCTCGCAGAGCCAGCGATTGTAGGCCCGGCACATGGCGACTTCGATCTCGACCTGCGGATGCAGCCCGAGAAACAGCATGGGGGTCGGAAACAGACAGGCATAGTCGACGCCCATGGCATCCATCCACTCGAGCGTCATGACGATGTCGCGATGCTGGCCGCCCGGCGGCACCTTCTGCAGGCCGCGGAGATTATGGCGGGTGATACGGCCGCCGATGCCCTGATTGCCAACCTGGCTGTTGAGGATGCCGGAACGGCCGGGACGCCGCGAGGAGTTCGATCGCGTCGCGGCGGATCACCGGGCTCTCGATGTACTGAAAGACGTCCTTGTAGGATTCGTTCTCGTAATGGTGGGCATCGACGTCGACGATCAAAAAGTCCTGGTAGTTTCGCGCGTGCGCCTGCTGCGCCGCATGCTCAAGATGCTTGCTGGTCGAGTAATCATCGAAATTGAGCTTACGAACGTCGCTCGGAATCGTATCCATCAGTCTCTCCTTGAGCAGGCGCGCGGTGTTTTTCGGAAGACCGGCGCCCACTGCTCCGGGTCACACGTCAGGCGACGACGTAGATGTCCTCGCCGCGGCGCACCACTTCGAACTTTTTCAGCTTCAGTTTGCGGTCACCGACGCATTGGCCGGTCTCGAGCTCATACTCGTAGCCGTGCCATGGGCAAACGAAATGGACCTCATCGGAAAACGTCTGTCCCTGATAGGTGCGGTCCGCGGCGATGATGTCGACGACCTTGTTGATCATCAGTCCTTCGCAGGCGGGACCACCGGAATGGACGCAATAATTGCTGTAGGCGTAGTAGGCTCCGCCCTTGTTGAATACGCCGATCTCGTCCTTGCCCGCGACGACAATCCGCCGATCGCCGTCGGACAGATCGGATGCCTTGGCGACGAACCACTCTGCCATTCAGTGCCCCTGGGTGCTCCCGCCGCCAATTTCGGCGATTTCGATACTGCGGCGCCAGTATAGGGACGGGGCCGAGAGCAACAAGAGAGCCTTCCATTCGCTTGGCGCACACGGCTATGCATCCGCGCCGACCCCTCGTATGCTTCGCCAAAACGCCAAGGGAGGGACTGGAGGCACATGGCTGAAGCACAGACCGAGCCGAAGCTCTGGCTGCCGTTTTTACGGCCGTTCTACGATGCCGTCATTCCGCTGTCGTGGCTGATCGTTCGCGCCGGCGCCGGCTGGAATCTGCTGGTGCACGGCTGGGGTAAGGTCACGAACGGTCTACCAACGGACGCCGTTCTCAAGGCCTACACCGATCTCGGCTTGAGCGCACCGCTGTTCTGGTTCTGGAGCGGGCTCTTCATCGAAACGCTCGGCGGGATCTCGCTCATTCTCGGCCTCTTCACGCGGTTCTTCGCGGCCGCGGCGGCGATCGAATTGCTGGTTATCACAATGATCTATTGGAAAACCGGCTTTGCCTGGACGAGGCGCGGCTACGAATACACGCTGCTCTGGGGCCTGATTTGCTTTGCCATCGCCTTGCGCGGCGGCGGCCCGTATTCACTCGACCGCAAGCTTGGCCGCGAGCTATAGCGGCTTGGCTGTCACTTCAAATACGCGTCGAAGAACGCAATCGAATCGGTCACCGCCTGAATCTGCACGGCATCGGGAGCGTAAACGCCCTTGGCGTTCCGGCGCACATAGACGAAGCCGTGCTCCGGATGCTCATAGGTCGCCCACCTGGCGTCTTTCTTGAGTTCGACCAAGAGGTCGTAGCAGACGCGGAAAATGCCCTGCAGTTCGTCTCCATTGCGCCCCTGTACGAAGATCGGCGTCATGATCGGTCTCATGCGCGCAAGCGCCACGTCTTCGGTGATGCGGGCGCGGACCTTGCCGGTCTCGCGCATCAGCATGCTTTCGACGTCGAGCAGTCCCGTCGCTGGATTGATATGCGCGGTTTCGTCGGGTTTAAGCCGCAGAAATTCGTGCGCCGCGGGCTCGCTGGCGATCATGGCGCGCACGCCTTGGTATTCCGACGCGATCTTGAACGCCATCTCGCCGCCGTGACTCATGCCCATGTAGCCGATCCTCTCGCCCGCGATCAACGGCAATGTCTTCAGGTACTCGACGATCGAGATGACGTCCTCGTATTCCAGCGGACCGCGATTCAAGAGCTGGCGGCGCTGCCGCTTGTCCTCGATCAGCTTGCCGATCTTATCGTACGCATAGTCAACCTCGGCCCGATAGCGCAACCATGCGACCGCGTAGCCCGCTTTGAGGAATTGCTCCTGCGTCCAACTTACGTTCTGGGTGAAGTCCCGCACCACCGCCATCCCTCCGCCACCGTTGCCGGAGGCAAAGAGGACGAGCGGAAATGGGCCGGTGCCGGGCGGCGTACGCAATCCGATCGGCGCGTAGACGCCGTCGATCATCTCGACGTACATCAATTGCACGGCGATGCCGGAGTCGCGCACCGGCTCGATAACAACGACATGCTGCGGATCGATTCCTGCGGTCACTGACTGTGCTCCCTCCAAGCCATTTCGACCGCAGCTTAATAAACCTCACCCGGCGCGCCCAGCCGCGAACGCGGCCACGATGGTCTTGAGGCCTCCGCTTCGGTCGGGCAATTTCCGCCACGGCGCGGTGTTCTTAACGGAATGCGGACACGCCGGGGGGCGCATATCCGGTGCGACGGATGACAGAGCAGGAAGGACTCATCAATGACGACGACCACACCCGAACAGGGCGGCGCGGCGGAGCCGCGGCTGATTATTCCGGCCCTGGCGCCGTTCTACGGTTTCGCCCGTGAGATTTCCTATCCCATCATCCGCGCGACAGTCGGTGGAACCATGCTCTACCACGGCATTGTCAAATTGATGGGACCGCCGATTGCCGCATTCGCCCAGCAAAGCATGGCGAAGCGTGGCATCGAGCCGGCCATGCTTGTCGCCTATATCATCTACATCAATGAAACGATCGGCGCGGCTTGCATCGTCCTGGGCTTGTTCACGCGTTTTTTCGCCGCCTCGATCGCGATCGAAATGGCCGTGATCACCTTCCTGGTATTTTTTCCCCACGGCTACGGCTGGACGCGGGCAGGCGGCGGCTGGGAATACCCATTCCTGTGGGGATTGATGTTCTTCGCCATCGCGCTGCGTGGGGGCGGCCCCTATTCGCTCGACCGCAAGCTCGGCTGGGAACTGTAGCCGCCGCCGGCGCGCGCACGCGCCCTTGTTTCGCGTACTTGTTTCCGGTCCGGGCCGCCGCTAAATACTGCGCCTCGGCGCTCAAGCACTTGCGTTCCTACGGAGAGGTGGCTGAGCGGTTGAAAGCACCGCACTCGAAATGCGGCATACGGGCAACCGTATCGGGGGTTCGAA
>CAVXAK010000009.1:0-535089 GCA_963759705.1 uncultured Alphaproteobacteria bacterium | reverse complement strand
AATTCGCCCGTCAGGCATCAGGTCGACCCGCGCCGACACGTGCTCTTTCCTTGCCGCTCGAAGCACGCGGCGCAAGTCGGTTTCGGTGAACTTAGACGGTCTACGCACTGGGTTCGTGTCCGCTTCATCAGCCTTTCGACGATGCGGATAATCAGCCGAAAACGGGTTTTCTCCCAAAATTCGATCCCCATGTAAGTATTTGAAAATATTTCAGTTATAGCGGAGCCGACGTTTTCGGGTTAACAAAGTCTTAAAGAGCGTGCTTTTGGGTGGCAATAATAGGGAGGCGCCGATAACGACGGTTCTGAATCTTCCCAGCATTTCTTCAAGCGATCGGAGGCCAACTCCGTGTAACGGACCGTATGCTGAATATTCCGGTGCCCGAGATAGGCTTGCAGTGCTCTCGTATCGTGCCCCGCATTGGCCAGTGCGAAACCGCAGGCATGCCGGAGCATATGGGGATGAACCTTTAATCCAAGGCCCGCTTTCCTTGCCGCGCGCTCCACCATTCGCGCAAACCCGGCTGTCGTGAGGGGTGCGCCCCGCTCGCTGACGAACACGAACGGGCTGGCCTCACTCTCCCGTTGCAGACGGCGAAGGGCTCGCATTTCCGATCCGCTCAAGGGGTGAACGCTCGGTGTGCCCTGCTTAGCCCTCCGAACGTGCAGGACGGCGCGATTGAAATCGATCTGATCCCACCGAAGGTCGATAGCCTCAGAAGCCCGCAGGCCGTGCCGGAACGCGATCAAGATCATTGTCGCGTCACGATGCCCATATCGGTTCTGCCGCGCCGCGGCCATGAGGGCCTCTACCTCTTGCAAGGTTAAGTACTCGCGCGTGCGTAGCTCGCTGTTCTTCGCCCTCCGCGGTGTAACTGTTCGTTTTTCGGTGGTCGGCACGACCAGCTTTAGCTGCGCATTGCGCATGAAAACCTCTCGTTGCGTCATACGTCTGTTCGGAGAACAACTCTTTTACGAACAGTTGCCTCAGCGCGGCCCGATAGGCGCGGTAGCTCGTTGTGAATGGGACCAATCGGCAGGTCATCCGGCAGGACAGCCAGCACTGGCAAGACCACCAGAACCAGCCGGGCTGCGTGCCAAACGACTTGGCCAGCACACGGTCAGCATAGAACACCTCAATGCTGGCCCCGGTCCGCGGATCGACGTCGTAAAACGGTTCATACTTCGGGCGCTGCTGTATTGTTGAGGTAACGATTGCACGTGCCATGGCGCCCTCACGCTGCAATTTCCGGACGCTCGGCCAGTGCCAAGCCCCGCAAATAGTCCGCAGCCTTGGAGGCCCTACTGCAGGCGGTGAAAAATGCCCGCTTGTCAGCCCTCAGCAACTCAATCCAAGTGGCAATGTAGCCGGCGTTGCGAACGTCGCCGTCAAAGCCGAACTCCGCGCACAGGAAAGCGGCGCCCAACTCGGCAACAAGCTCTTCAGCCGCGTAGTCGCGAGAGCCAAACCGGTTCTTCAAGTCCCGATCGAGACGCGACTTGTGCCCTGTCCAATGGGTCAATTCGTGGAACGCCACATTGTAGAAGTGGTCCGCGCCCTTGAATGCCTCGAATGCCGGCATCGCGATGAAGTCATGGCTCGGCACATAGTAGGCCTCGCCTTGGCCCTCGCGAATATCGGCATCCGTTGAGCGCAAGAACTCATCGGCCAACGCGTCGCGCGTATCGGGGTTACGAACGCGCATGGGCTTTCCGGCCTTGACGCGATCGGGCAGGTTCTCACATTGATCAACGTTGAAGACAGTGTATTCGCGCAGCATCGGGATGAGGCGAGTGTCGTCTTCTCCGTCGCCATCCTTGATTTGCAATTGCTTGACGAAATAGACCTTCGTTCCGTGTTCGCCCTTCCGCACATTTCCGCCGGCCTCGATTGTCTGCTTGAAAGTCAAGAAACGTGGCGTTGACCAGCCGCGACTCCGTGCGAGCCATAACAGGATCACGTTGCATCCTGAGTATGGCCGGTTGGTCACTGCGTTCTGCGGGACGTTCTGGCCGGCAGTTGCCGACCATGGTTTTACCCAAGGCGCCGCGCCGGCCTCCAATTCTGCAACAATGCGCGTCGATACCTCTGCGTAGAGATCACGCTTCACAACACGGCCTCGCTGCTACAGCTATGCGGCCAAGTTTTGCGAACGGCCGCTCGCTAATCGCCGGGTCGTGCAATGCTTCAGTGTTTTGCGGTGATGCGAGGCACGCGCCGGGCGACCCCCCCTACTTGATGGACAGCCCGGGGGTGTTTTGCGCGCGACACGTGTGCCGAAAAGATGTAGGACCTAAAATGCCTCTTAACCTTCCGTTTAGATGCAAAACCAGCGGAGCAGGTGATGGCATCGAATTCGACAATTTTGGGTGCTGCCGGCGAACACTATGTGATGTGCCAACTCTTACGCCGTGATTTAATCGCGGCGCTGGCGCCGACTGGGGTACCGAACGCGGATATCATCGTTACCGACAAGGGTACTTCGTTTTCAGATCAGCCGAAATGCTGGCTCGTGCCGAGCAAAGTCAAAAAATCCCACAGTAAGTGGTTGGCAAGCCCCGGCAAGAAGAGGCAGCCGCATAAGGATAGGTGTAATGCGCAGGTTTCTGCCGTCGTATGAACGGCAAGGGATGGGTTCAAACTTTGGCACGGGCTGGTCGGATCGGTATTTTGAAAATGGGACACGATAGCCAAATTTGGCCGTCAATTTGCTGCGCGAATATCTCCAACTGATCGCGGGTACGAACGGAGCGAGCCCGCATACAATAAAGCCCACCGCAACGAGGCAGCGCCTCTAAGTCGTTTCAAAAGCAGCCAGGGCGTCGTCAAAATCTTTTAAAGGACGTTTTTTCCATTCCTCTTCGCGGACGAACATCGCCCTAAAGGCGACCCCGTCGCCCCGTGCAGTGGCGTCCACTACCCAATCTTTCAACCTTTCCCACTTACGAGGATCATCCAAATCCTCCCGCCCCTTCGTTTCGACGATCCATATTTCCATCGGCGTTCGCTTAACGATGAAGTCCGGGAAATAGTTGGAAATCGAGCCATCGGTGTTCTGGTACTCGATGAACAGGCTCGGGCTCATCTGCCGGTCGTTTTTGACGAACGATACAATGTCCGCGCAACCATCGAGAAACCCCGCGAACTCAAGTTCGAAATGGCTGTCGCCCACCACCTTGTTGAAAATAGATTTTTTAGCCGCGACATACCCCTGCGACTTCACCGCATAGGGTCTCGATTGGCTCATCTTGATGCGGTCGCGCACTTGCGTCGTACCGCGGTCCACACGGTTAGATCATTAATGGCTTTCTTGAGGGTTTCGAAAATCGTCCGGGTTGCGGGGATCTCGGACAGATTTCGGAGAATATTTAAATCCTCGAGGTTGACAGCGCGATCAAATAGCCGCTCCTGAATGAAACGTCTTAATTTTTCCGAATAGAATATCCTGGCCACCAACAAGGCGAAGATCACGCATAATGGTGCGCGCGAAAAATCCGACTACATTTTGATAGGCTGGGTTGAACCCTATATCCATGCGCGTCACATGACTTTGGTCGCCTGTGTCGAGGGATGTAAAAACGATATCGCGCTGCTCTGCATCGGTGAAGACTTTCACGGGCAAGCGTGCGCTAGTGAAAGCCAGCGGATCGAGAGCATCCAAATTCTTGTATTCACGCTCGATACGCGCAGTGAGGCGCGGCAATTCGATATCGAGCGTTTCAAGGTCCTTTGCCTTGTTCTCCCGATCGACTTCGATCACCATCGGTCCGGCGACCGGCGTGCGCTCACCCATCGGCCGATATTCAAGATCAACGCCTTCGCTTTTGATGCTTTCAACGAAATCAATGAACGCCTGTGTCCCGACGACCGACACCTTTTCCTCAATCCCCTGCCCACGAAACATGCGTCGCAACCCACGTCCAAGAGTTTGCTCGGGCAAGATGCGCGCTTTGCTGGTATAAGGCCGCAAACCTACGATGGTTGTAACGTTTTGAACGTCCCAACCTTCGCGCAATACCATCACGGAGACGACGGCCTTGTTCTTGTTGTCCCATCCGTCGATCTCCCGGCTTTCCCTACGAAGTGTATCTAGTTCGTCTTTGCTCTTGCCTGTGGCGCTTTCGGAAATCTCGCCATTGTTCTTAGTATGAATGACGAGCACGGCATTCCGCAGTTCAGGGTATCTCGCTTGCAGATATAGGGCTACTTCGTCGCAATTCTTCGTGTCGTCGGTCATCACAAACAACACCGACTTTTTGTTCATCTTGCACAATTCGTCGTATGACTTTTTCCACTCCAAATAGCCAAGATGCAGATAGTCGGAATATTGCTCAGTGAATTTGCTGGATTGATGCTCGTTTAGCTTGGCGCGCGAAGCCGCATCCGGAAGCACGGGGGTCTTGACCACATCTTGGCGGATCGCCTCGACTAAGGGATAATCGCTGATGGTTTGGACAAAAATCGAACCGTCGCTTCTGTCGCGGGGTTGCGGTCAGATCAAACTGTAGCGGACAAGTCGCTGCCCTTTTGACGCAGGCGCATGGCAATGTCTTCGATCGACTTGAACCATGCGCTATTAGGATCATGCAGATGGTGGGCTTCGTCGTTTAGTACGACAAGATCATTTACGTCGCGAATGATAACCGCCAGATCGACAGAACTATCCGTCGTTTTTGCCACCGGCTTCTTGCCCAGAAAATAGTCTGTCGTATTCTCGTCATCGAACGAGGGCTCATTTCCACTTTCGTAGACCCGGTGGATGTTAGTGAGAAACAGATTGCCCCGCTCAGGAACAAAGCCGATTTTGTCTTGAATGTGAACCGTTAGTTGGAAATCCCTATCCAGTTTTGCCCTTCATGGCCGTCGGGCGGAAGCAGTGGATCGTCGCGAAAAATCCTCCCGTCCTCGAAATCGAGACGCAAGCGATCGAGGACAATGATATTCGGGGCAATTAGGAGGAAGTTGGTGGAAAGCGGCGAGTGTTGCTCATACAGCTTGTGAAAATAGCTCCAAGTAATGAGCAGGCTCATGACCTTCGTCTTACCCGCGCCGGTCGCCAACTTCATCACGTAGCGCGTCCAGTGCTCGTCGAACATGCCTTGCGAAATCGCACCCGATGCGTCGTATTTAAGAAGGGCATACGGATCGCGCGCCTGCTCGATCTCATAAAGCCAGATGGCCGCCTCCACTGCCTCGCGTTGCGCGAAAAACCAGCGGAACGTACCAATTGTCCCGTTCGCCTGCGGGACCAGATGCTCCCGTTCAAACCAC
Source organism: uncultured Alphaproteobacteria bacterium (assembly GCA_963759705.1). GTDB lineage: Bacteria > Pseudomonadota > Alphaproteobacteria > Rhizobiales > Xanthobacteraceae > BOG-931. The sequence continues at coordinate 529,818 of CAVXAK010000009.1, read as the reverse complement.
CAATGCAGCAGGGCGCGCGTCGTATCCGAACCGCCGGCGTAGCCGCGGTCACGCCAGCCCTTCACGCCCTGTCGCACCTTATCTACGAGCGGCGGAATCAGCTTCCCGCGCATTTCGGTCAGCAGCAACTCATCGCCTGGATACCAACGGATCGCCGGATCGAGTACGACGTAAGGATCGGTGGGAAATTGCTCGCTCAATGGCATGTCACACCGACACTTCCACGACCTTCGTCGTATCGTTGCCAAAAATGTCGATCACCTTCACTGCGATCTTATACCATTTCCACATCAGAGTGACTTGGCGATATAGGGGAAGGACGTGATGGATTTGACGATTTCGGGATTGCGTTCGATGTAGAGGATCGCCTGCTTGAGCTTGGCGCGGACGGCGTCGATGGATTTGAGAGCGTAGTTCTTGAAGATTTTCTCGCGGATTTCATCCCACAGATTTTCCTTTGGGTTGAGTTCTGGCGAATAGGGCGGCAGGAAGAGCAGCGAGATATTATCGGGAAGCGCGAGATCGCCGCAGCGATGGTTGGGCGCGCCGTCGAGAACCAAGAGGATATCCTGCCTGGCGAACTTTCGCGCGAGGACATTGAGGAAGGCCTGGAAGCATGCCGTATTCGACGTCGGCATGATCAGATAGACGCAGGTGCCGTCCTTCGGAGAGACCGCGCCGTACAAATAGATGTATTCGCGGATGAGCTGGGAGGCGACTGCGGGCCTGGTTCCGATCGGGGCCCAGCATGGCCGCGGCCGGTTCATCCGGCCGAAACGCGCTTCATCGGCGAACATGATGCGCAAGCGACGGCCGCGCCTGGCGGCGGCCTGCCTGGCCTTCCTCACCGCATGGGAAAGCCGTTTTTTTAAAAGCGTCTCTGAGCCACGAGGTCGCGTTTGGGATGAAACGGACGCGGCATCAGCTTGCGCCAGCCATGCCGGGCCAGAAGATTATAGACCGTGCTGTTGCTGGTTTCGTGCCCGATGGCCTTTTCGTAGGCCGCCTTGAGATCGTGGATGTTCAACATCTCGCCGGCCCCGGCGGCTTTGGCAAAACGCGCCAGCAAGGCCTTTTCCTCCGCCAGCGTCATGTTCTCGCGCTTGCGTCCGCCGCTCGGCTTGGGTTTAAGCGCCTGAGCCCGCCGCCGTCATAGGCCATATGCGCCCGGTTCACCGTGCTCAGCGACACACCCATCGCTTCGGCAATCGCAGGCTGCGTCATCCCGCTTTCGCGCAGCAGCACCATCTGAATGCGCTGGCGCCGCGGGGGATCCCTTTCCATCGCAGCGCCGTCTTCAACCGACGGACTTGGCCTTTGCTGCATTTGACCATCTGTTCTCTCCGAATCAAATGGTCTCAGCGAATCACACCTCACGTCGAAGGAAAAATCCCGTCCCATACCCGGTACCCAGACCACAAAAATGTCGATTCAATCAGCTATGGAAGCGGTATTATATTTGCCTTTGGCACCATATTCGTAAGGTGCGCTTTCCAGTTCGAGCGCGCGTTCACGCCGGGTGCGGAAACTTTGCCATTCGTTCTCGAAGATGAACCCGCCGGTGCGTTGCGGCCGCTCTACCATTTCGCCATTTGCGTCCGGCATGGTGACAACAATAGTTTCTGGCCGTGAGTGATAATCGAAATCGACTGCCCAATAGTCGATCCAATCCTCCCATTTTTTTGTCAGTACCTCGCGCTTGATAATGCCGGCTTTGTCCTTGGTGATCTTAACCACCTGTCCATCGGCGATAGTTACTTTCGTCCCGGCCTTCATTTCCCCTGCAAGCGCGTCGATATCGTCTTGCCGATAGGACACGCTAAAGTCTTTCAACGTCACCGTCACATTACGTTCCTTCACCACCGGGTGCACTTCGACAAAGGCCACATCATAAAATACGACTTGGTTCTTCTCGACCGCGCGCTTGTCAAATACTTCCTTGGGGATATAACGCAGCGCGAGGCTGATGCCATTGGCTTTCGCCTCATCCACACATTGGGGGCTGAGGCCCATTTCAAATTCAAAGCCGAGAACATCCAACCGCGAGGCTCGCAACTTCCGACAAGCGGCCACGGCTTCTTCGATTTGGAAACGCGTCACCGGTGCATCGAGCGGGCCGACGACGATGAATGTGCTGCTCTTGCGGCCATGGAACGGAGGCGACTGAAACACGCGCTCGGCCTTGTAGGCGAACAGGATGAGCGAGACGTAATGCTCCTCTTTTTGCCTCGAAAGTGCGAGCCGTTCGGCATCCGGTAACGTTGGATCGATGCCAGCAAAATATTGACGTTCGTATTTGCCAAGATTGAGAATTTCAAATGAGCGATACGGCTTACCTTCCGCCTTCAATTCACGTTGAACGCCAATAAGGCGCTTACGGGATGTGTGAATGGCAAATCTGCCAAGATCGCAGCCAATCCATTTGCGGCCAAGCTTTTCAGCGACCGCCAAAGTGGTACCGGAACCGCAGAAGAAATCGGCAACCATGTCGTTTGGAACGGTGCAGTGTTCCAATATTCTAGAAACCAACTGCTCCGGCTTTTGCGTCGGATAGCCCGTCCTCTCCACGGCAGCAGGATTGATTATTGAAATGTCCCATACATCCGAAAGCGGTGAACCTTCCGACGCTTCGCTTTCATTCGTAGCTTGTCGTCGACCAAGCTCGTCAAATACAGCTTTTTGCTTCTTTCCTTTCCATCGACGCATTGTGCCGACTGATGCCGATTGAAATTCCACCGCCTCAAAATGCCTAGTTGGAGATTTTGGATTTTTCGCGAACCAAAAAATTGTATCGTGGTTTTTTTGAAAGAACTTTGTTGGCAGGGACCATTTTCTGTAGTGCCATATGATTTCATTTAGTAGATTGTCGCGCCCAAAACTTTCGTCGAGCAGGCATCGAATAAATCCACTTAAACGCCAATCACAATGAAGGAACAAATAACCATCTGGATCAAGCAGGTCGCGAATTATTTCTATTCTCTCCGCAATCATTGACAGAAAAGACTGCGCTCCACGTCCCCAGGTATCACGATAAGCAAGGTCCTCAATTACTGACGGTTCCTTTGTAAGCTCGTCCTCGCCTATCTCAAGCGAATAGGAAAAGTCGGCGCCCACATCGAACGGCGGGTCGATGTAAACCAGCTTGAGCCCACCGGCATTCTCTATTTCGCGTCTGAGAGGACCGTTTTTGAGCGAGGAGAGAACCAATTTGTTGTCGCCCCAAATTAATTTATTGGTCCAGCCGCCGCTTTGCCGGCCGGTCGTGCTATCCATCTGAAACAGATCGGATTGCGCCGCGACAGTCTCCGAGCGCGGCTCGTCGATCTGTTCAATCGATTGGAAAGGCAGCACGACATTCGTTACTTCGTGCGTCTTACCGGGCCAGATCAGTTCAGCCTCATGTGGCTCTGCAAACAGCAACTGGCGATACTTCGCCGGCAATGGTTCGCCGCGATCAAGAAACCCTTTGACTTCTTTTTTTTCGTCCTCGGAAAGCTGCATTATTTCCCATCCAATTTGACGGAGTGTAGCCCAATCGCGGTCGGCTTAGTTATGCTTTGCACAGGTTTTTCGGTGGTCGGCTTACTGAGGATGTAACTTGGATGGCAAGTGCGACCTGTGGCTTAGTCCGAACCAGTGTTATCAGCCGGCAGGGCGCCTGAAATGCAGCCCCTTGTCGCAGCGCGAAGGTGGCACCGCGTCGCGCGCGAGGGAGAATTACGCCGCTACAGCCGGTGCCCGCGGGCGCGCTAACAAAGTAGTGGCTGTCTCGGCACCTTTTTTATCCGCGACGCCCTGGGCCGCACGATGCGCGTCTCACGGGTGCGCAGTGCTTCACTCCTTGCTCGGCTGGCAACCATATTCGCCGACTTAAAATTCGTTCGGGATAGATTGCAATGACCAGACGCTTCGGGTGACAAGGTGGCACTGTCAACACGGTGCGAGTGAGGCCGCGTGAAGGCGGGGATAAGCAAGCTACGTTCGAAGGCGGGCTGGCAATAGCTCGTCAAGTTCACGTTTTTCTTCGGGCGATGGCCGTTCAATCACCCCACGAAGTTCCGCATTGATCTGCCGGTTCTTCTTCCAGCGCATATAGCTGCCTACGATCCATAAATAACGGTCAATCGCCCTTGTATTCTCTTGAAGTCCAGCGGCGGCACGCAACAGTCTCAGGTTTATACAAAAGGTTGCGTAGGTGGTGTCGTTCACATAACGACGGCCCAGGTGAAGTTTCATCGCGAGGCGGGCAGCTTCGTCATAAATGGGAAACCGCTCCTCGTCGATAAAGAAGTGGCAGAACTTTGCCGCAAAACTAGTCCGCATGGTTTCCACCCCAAGGTGGGTGAAGGCCCCGATCTTATCCACTAGCTCAATGCCCTGTGAGGCTAAATCGAGGCTCAACAAGACGCAGTACACGTGGCGAGACATCGGAATAATCGCGAGAACGTTTGTGCCATAAAGCTGATTAACGGCTAGGGATTTCAGCAAGCACGCTTCGGGATCAAAGCCGGGTATGCTTTGTTGAAGTCGATGCAGAGCCATGTCGGACAACCGCCATTGCTCAAGTCGCTGATGTAGATGGTTCGCCGCTGTAATGTGTTTTCGTGAAAGCGGTACATCCAGTTGCTCAACGCGGTTGCCCTGCGTGTTCATCCGCTGCCCTCCTGCATCCCGGCAAAATAGACGACACAGGGGGGGCGGCCAACGAGGGTGTTCGCAGGGAGGCGGCTGTCCGAGCAGACGATTGCTCGCTAGGCGCGCGTCGCGTTGCCAACTCGATGATAGGCAGGGCGAAGCATTTACAACTTCATGCGCCGCGCGGGAGTATGAGGAAACCCCTCGCGTCGACGCGATCGAGATGCGCAAGCGCGTAAGTTTTTCACCTTGTCACCATGACGCCCTCTGCCCTACGACCCGAGGCGTCACGCCCTTCCACCGTTTCACCTTTCAAAATCTTATTCGATTACCTCATCGGCAGTCATTTGCATGATCAACGGCACCGTGAGGCCGAGCGCCTTGGCGGTTTTGAGGTTGATCACCAACTGAAACTTCGTCGGCTGTAATACCGGCAAGTCAGCGGGCTTGTCGCCTTTGAATGCGTCCGAGGTAAACGCCGGCTTGGCGATAGACATCAGCAAGACTGGTTCCGTAGCTCATTAGGCCGCCCGCCGCGACGAACTCGCGCAGGAAATACATCGTGGGAATTGCGTAACGTGCCGCCAGGGATACGATTTTAATGCGTTGACTGGTAAAAACTGGATCGTCGCGAACGAGTACCGCACCAGCTTGCAGTTGCGCGAAGGCTGTGAAAGCTGCGTCGAGGTCACGGGGGCTGCTGCAGTTCACGACCTCAATCTTAAGCCCAAGCGACCGTGCCGCTTTTCGGATGCTGCCCAGTGCAGGGTCGGCGCTGGCACTGTTGCGATTAAGAAGCACGGCGATAATAGTGGCGTTGGGAAGGAGTTCGTGCAGGAGTTCCAAATTCTTCGGGTTTAGCTCTGTGCTGAGCAAGCTTATTCCCGTGACGTTTCCACCCGGTCGATTGAGGCTTGCTACCATGCCGGCGGCTACGGGTCAGCGCCGGTCACGAACACGATTGGGATTGTCGAGGTTGCCGCCTTTAGCGCAAGCGTGCCTCTTAGCCTCACCGCCTGCAAAGACTGCGTCGATCTGATGTCGCACCAAGTCGGTCGCCAGCGCTGGCAATCGATCATAATCATTCTCCGCCCACCGATATCTCGACCGTGATGTTCTGTCCTTCCACGTAGCCAGCCTCGCTTAGGCCGCGACGAAGGGATTGAACAGAGAGTAGTGTAAAGGCTGCTGCTGAGCCGGTGTGGAGAAACCCGATCACCGGCATGGCGGGCTGCTGTGCACGCGCCGCGAATGGCCGAAACGCAGCAGACCCCCGAGCAGCGTGATGAACTCTCGCCGCCTCATTCAATCACCTCGTCAGCGATGGCGAGGAGCGTGGGTGGAACATTTAAGCCAAGGGACTTCGCGGTCTTGAGGTTAATGACAAATTCAAACTTAGTTGATTGCTGAACCGGGAGTTCACTCGGCTTCGCTCCCTTGAGGATGCGAGCAACGTAATTTCCTGCAATCCGATGCGCCTCAGTGATGCTCGTACCATAACTCATCAAGCCGCCGGCTAAGACGGCTTCGCGCAGATGAAAAATCGTTGGTAGAGATTGGATCGCAGCCAAATGAACCAATTTGCTACGCCCACTCGTGAATAGCGCATCTGGACTGACGATGAGCGCGCCAACTCCCTCTTTATGGAGAGCCGTAAAGACTGCCTCGAACTCGTCTTCGCTTTGAGCATTTACGACGTGGAGCCTCTGACCAATTCTCGCGGCGACTTGCTCGACATCCCGCCGGTCAAGTTCCGCGCCAGGATTGTTAGGATTGACCAGCAGCGCAACCTCACTGACATCGGGTATCAATTCGCGAATGAGGTCCAGCCGCTTGCCGCCAAGCGCGTTAATCAAAAAATTGACGCCAGTTACATTTCCGCCCGGTTGGTTGAGGCTGGAAACTAGTCCCAGAGCGACGGGATCGCCGCCAATCACGAAAACGACGGGTATTGTTGCTGTGGCCGCCTTTGCGGCCAGTGCCGCCGCAGGTGCAAGCGCAAGAATGGCAGCTACTTGGCGGCCAACGAGATCGACCGCCATTGCCGGCAGCTTCTCATATTGCCCGTTGGCCCATCGATATTCGATCGTTAGGTTCTGGCCCTCGACAAAGCCCGCTTGTTTCAGGCCGTCATTGAAGGCATCGATTTGGTTGCGGATTGCTCCGGCCGAGGGACCGGCTAGTACTCCGATCACAGGCATCGCCGGTTGCTGCGCACTCGCTGCAAGCGGCCAAGCTGCCATTCCGCCGAAAAGAGTGATGAACTCTCGCCGTCTCATGGCTCCTCCGAACCCAACGATAGCACAACTGTGCCGTGCGTCACGGCGGAATGAGGGCTCACTTCAAGTGCCGCTCGCGGGCGCGCGGCTCCCCACGTTTGTCGAGGGCACCGACAAGGTGTCACCCTAACGGGGCGTGAGTGCGTGTACCCTTTTTACCGTGCCACTGTTGCAAGCAACCCGGTATTCGCGCGTCATTCGCCTAACAGCTTTATGGTATGCGCGGCGTCTGCTCATTCCGGCTTGATGTTGGCGTTCGGATTACCTTCGCCCATTTTTCGGTTTCATCGGAGATGAACTTGGCGAATGTGCCGGTCGTCATCGGGATTGGCATGCCCCCCAGGTCGGCGAGCCGCGACGTCAGCTTGGGATCGGCCATGGCCGCGTTGATCTCCCTGTTGAGCTTGTCGATGATCTCGGACGGCGTGCTCCGCGGAGCGCCGATGCCGTACCATTGGCTCACTTCGTATCCCGGAACGGTTTCGCTTACGGTCGGGATGTCCGGCAGCAGCGCCGAGCGGATCGCGGTGGTCACCGCCAGCGCGCGCAGCTTGCCGGCGCGGACGTACGCGATTGTCGATATGGTCGGCTCGAACATCACCTGAACCTGCCCGGCGATCAGATCGATGAGCGCCGGCGCTCCACCACGATAAGCCACCGGAACCAAATCGACGCCGGCCATCTGTTTGAACAGTTCCCCGGACATGTGGGGCGTGGTCCCGTTGCCGGCCGTCGCCCATATTGATCTTGCCGGGATTCGCCTTGGCATAGGCGATGAACTCGGGAACAGTCTTGGCTGGAACCGACGGATTGACCACCATGACGTTGGGCACGCGCATGATGGCCGCGACCGGTGCGATGTCGGTGACGAAATTGAAATTGGACTTGTCGTAGAGCGTAACGTTGACCGCGTTGGCCGAAGTCTACCAGCAGCAGGTGTAGCCGTCGGGCGGCGATCGTACCACCGCCTCGGTCGCAATATTGCCGCCGGCGCCGGTGCGGTTCTCGACGACGAATTGTTGGCCGAGCCGCTCCGACAACCATTGACCGAGCAGGCGCGCGACGGTGTCGTTCGGGCCGCCGGCCGCGACACCGACGACGATATGAACGGCCCGCGTCGGATAGGTCTCTGCCCTGGCGATCCGCGATACAGCCGGCAGCGCGGCAACGCCGGCGGCCAGATGCAGGAATTTGACGGCGGGGAAGTTTCATCCTGCCCTCTCCAATCGGACGTTAGCAACAGGGGCGCAGGATCACACCGGCTTGATGTTGGCGAACTTGATCACCTTGGCCCACTTCTCGATTTCAGAGGCAATGAGTCTCTTGAAGTCGCTGGGCGTCATCGACATCGGCTCCGTGCCCAAGTCGACAAGGCGCGCCTTTATTTGGGATCGGACACTATGGCGTTGATCTCCTTGTTGAGGATTTCGATTATCTCCGGCGGCGTCTTCTCGGCGCGCCGATACCGTTCCATCGGCTTGCCTCGTAGCCCGGCACAAACTCGCTGACGGTCGGAACGTCTGGCAGCGCCTCGGCCGCGTCACCGAAGTCACCGCAAGGGCGCGCAGTTTGCCCGCTCTGATTGCCCAATCGACGCGGCCGTGTTAGCAAATGCTACCTGTACTTGTCCGGCGATCAGATCCGAATAGTAGTTGCCGCGATATGGTACGTGAACCATATTGACGCCAGTCATCATCATGAACAGTTCGCCGGAGAGATGCGAGCGCAGTCCCGATGCCGGGCGACGGCCATGTTGAGCTCGCCTGGATTAGCCTTGGCATAGGCGATGAACTCAGGAACGGTTTTGGCCGGCACGGATGGGTTGCACCAACATGACGAAGCAGGGGCCGCCGATCTCGCGACCGGCGCAATATCATCGATGAAGTCGAAATTGAGATTTGGGTAGAGTGTCACATTGGCGGCACTTGTCGTGCGGGCCAGCAGGAGTGTGTAACCATCCGGCGGTGCATTGCACGACGACTTCGGTACCGATATTAGCTGCCCGCACCGGGACGATTGTCGACGACGACTGGCTGTCCGAGCCGCTCCGACAGTGGTTGACCAATCAGACGCGCGAGAATGTCTGGCCCAAGCCGGCGGGAAAACCCACGACCAGTGTACCGGCCGCGACGGATAGCTGTCCGCTCGTGCAGTGCGCCAAACGGCCGGCAGGGCAGCGGCGCCTGCGGCCAGATGCAAGAATTTGCGACGGGGAAGCTTCATCGTGATGCCCCACGAGTTTGAAAATCTTCGCGAGCGCGGTCTGCGCTCGCAAAAAAATGTTCACTGATTTTCGGAGTGCTCGCCCGCCGCGGGCACCGCCGCTACCTTTAAATTCGCAGAACGTCGGCATGTTCCGCTGGTAGCTCCGCGAGCAAACTACACTGCTTGCCGATGCCCTAATAGCCTTCGCGTGAAATATTATGGGCTGGCGCCTAATGTCGGCCGTCGGTGAAACGCTCGCGCGATGCATCGAAGTCCCACCGCTTGTGCGGCCATCTTCGACGATGGCCGCACAAGCTCACAGTCAATGCACCTCATTCCATTCGAGATCATCGACCGGAATGCGAAAGCCGTGCTTTGTTGTTATGATATTCTCGAAGGTTTTGAACGTAACCATCACGTCGCGAGTGGCATTGGTGATCACTGGCAATGGTTCATCCGCGGGGATATCCCAAAGTTCGCGCAGTTCTGCCGCTTCCCTCTTCCCGGGCATGTAGGTGTTCGGGTTTGTGCTAAGGGCGAACCTTTCCGCCTCGAAAATTTTAACGCACTTTGCGCCATATCTCGAACGCGGGCCGTCGTCTTCAGCGACATAGCGCGCATAAGCCTCGGTGCGGAAGATTTTCCACACCCTTTCCCACCGATCGTCTCCACGGTTCGTGACGCAATCGCGAGCCAGTTGTCGCAACTCGGTTTCAGATTTCCTACGCATAACAATCTCACTTTCTCCCGCGAGCGCGGGTACCAGCGTGCAGCACCATTGCTGCATTCGCGCAAATTAGTTTGAGCCGACGCCCACGGATGGCCCGCTTTAATCCCGTATACATTTGACTTTTGCCGTGAACTTTCAGGCGTATTAACAATGCCTTAGTGTCGATGTTGTACCAAAAGCGGGGAAAAATCCGGCCAGTTTGGTCGATGTCAAGGCGTCCCGCAAAACAGCAAAAGCAAACAGCAAGCCGGCCAGGATGAGGGCGCTGAGTGTATTTTGAGTCTTGGTACGCGAACTTCCGCCGGGGAGGACGCACCAAGTACATTACATTGCCAATGCTCTTCTCAAGGCGGGTGCGCGTTACGATCGCTATACTGCGAATAGAAGGGAGTGTTTGGACTATGTTGCCCGACGCGATCGGCTTGTGAGGATTACGAAGGCAGCCGTCGAGTTCAGCATCCAACCTTTGTAAGCTCGACATTCTCAGCCTCGACGAACTGGCAAGCCGTATCGAACCGCAGGAAGTTGAACACTTGTTGGAAGGCTCCGCTTTCTGAGTAAAGAAACAGCCGCTCTTGGGGACGAGGTCCAGCAAAATGGCAGACCTCGCGACCTCGCCGAAGAACGATGGATTATGGAGTTAGCGGACATTTACGAAAATGCTTTTGGTAAACCCGCAAGTGTGTGGGGGTCCGGCGACGAACCGCTAAAGCGGCGGGTACGTTTTACCGCCTTCTTGAGGTTAGTCGCCCTACATCGTTTCCTCGGTACGGCAAGCTTAGTCGAGGCAGATTGACAGGACGCTTAAGCACAGAAGTAGAAGGTTTCACGGGTGCTTTCGCTGATCGCCAAAAACTAACTAAGAGGTCTCGCTGGGACGTGGCGTTTGACCACCGCCAAAGTGCTCGGTCTAACAATCCCAACGGCTCTGCTTGCGCTTGCAGAGAAAGTCTGCTCATGGAAACGCGCGCAAAGCGTCCGGCGTCAGGTCTTGTGAAGGTGAGCCCTCTTGCTGCGCGGGGTCGTCCAGTCGTCTTACCGGTGCCACCTGACTGAAGGCATCGCTCGAGATTGATCCAGCCGCGCAATGTCCAACAACGACGCCAAACGGACATCGTTTTCAGAGCGGGTTTGGGCCGGGGTCTAAACGAGTTCGGCTTCGAGAACGCAGATTGGCATGACAGTGCGTTCCGTACCAGTCAGCCTGAAGCCGGCATTGGCAAGAAGGCGGCCAAATTCGGGTTGTGTTCGCTCCCGGCCACCCGTCCACGCCATCATCATTAAGTCCAGTCTCTTAGGAAAGGCGACGTCAGGTTCTACAATCATTTCCACCACCAGCAGGCGGGAGTTTTCCGGCATCGCACGTCTACAAATCGCAAGTATTTTTTCGGCCTGCTCATCACTCCAGTCATGCAGTATTTGCTTGAGTATGTAGAGTTCGGCACCTGTTGGAGCCGCATCGAATAGATCCCCGGCCACGAATTCAATGCGATCCGACACGACGCTATTTGCCAATGACCGGCGTGCGGTTTCCACAACGCGCGGTTGGTCGAACAAGACGCCTTTCGCAAGCGGTGCCGCTTCCAGAGCCGCCGATAGCAAACCTCCATCTCCGCCTCCGAGGTCCGCGATACGCTGAAATTTGGAGAAGTCGTAGGCGCCGAGAATTGCCGCATTCTCGGCCGCACCGCGACTGCGCATCGCATTGTCAAAAACCAAACCGACCGCGGGATTGGCATCCAGGTAAGCAAACCATGATTGTCCCAATGTATGATCGAAGGCCGTGTTGCCGGTCATGATGCTGTATTCGAGGTCCTCGCACGCCCGCCAAATCGCCGGCTGGCCGGCCATGAGGACGTAGTCCCGCATCGAACCGGGTTTATCCGAGGTCAGCATCTCACCCCAGCCCGTCAATCCAAATTGGCGTTCACCGTGTTCAATGAAGACATTGTGAGTTGCCAATACGCGCATAAGGCGAAAGAGCGCATCAGCATTCGCACCACTCTGTGCCGCGAGGGTGCCAACGCTTTTCGGCCCTTTCGCTAGGAGATCGGGAAGGCCAAGTTTGACTGCCACGTGCAGAGCACGGCTGACCCGAAAATCGGGTCGCTAACGACCGCAGTCCCACCGCCGGCGCAATCCAGGCGGGAGCTTCTGTTTCGGTAGCCATCTGCTGCCCATCGCCAAATTGTTCACGAGCGACAACATACGAGACTGGCCATGGAAAAGGTAGCTATGTCGGCACCGGGTCATTCACGTCATATCGATGACGCGCCGGCAACTTCCGCAGTTACCCTCAAAGCCGATATTCGTAACCTTGCAACCTTGATGTGGTGTCTCAGGCCTCGCCATCCGAAAGCACGCAGGGCGTCCGTGAGGCAGCACCCGAGACTGATCCCGGCCGGGCAATGTCCGCTAAATCTCCAACAACGGCGCAAAAAGCGGACATTGTTCTAGGGCGGGTTTGGGCCATGCGGCGACATTCGCTCTATTGAATAATTTCGTCCGCGGTCGCCATTAATGCATCTGGGAGGGTCACGCCAAGCGCTTTCGCTGTCTTTGAATTAATAAGCAAATCAAACTTGATGGGAGCTTGAACGGGTAGATCGAGCGGCCTTCCGCCTTTCAATATAAGATCGACGTATGTAGCCGCACGCCGGAACAAGTCAGGCACGTTTACTTCATAAGCTATCAATCCGCCGCTTTCGACAAGCTGTCGCGTATTCACGACTGTCGGAATTCTGTACGTCAACGCCAAGCTTGTGATCGTGTTGCGGTGCACTTGGGTAAAGATGTCGCCGAGGACCAACAATCCCCCTCCGCCACCCTTTGGAAGTGCGGCTATTGTCGCTTCAATGTCTTGATCGTTTTGACAAGGCGAGTTCTCGTACCTCAACACCCATCGACTTGGCTGCTTGCTGCACCGCCTGCAGCATCCGGCTGGCAAAAGGCGCTGTCTGAGGATTGTAAATTGCCGCCACTGTAGAAGCGGGTGGAGTGATCTCTGTCAAGAACTGAAGTTGTTTGGTGTAGATTGGGGGGTCTAGGCTCTGAAAACCGGTCATGTTGCCTCCGGGGCGCGCAAGGCTATTTACATATCCCATTCCCACTGGATCGCTGACGAGAGCGAAAATCACCGGGATCGCTTTCGTGCGCTGCCGCAGGACCTCGACTGCGGGATTGCCTCCTGCAAGGAGCACATCTGGTTTCGCTGCAAGTAATTCTTCCGCCTGCTTGGCAGCGAGTGCGACATCGGCACCGTACCATCGCCAGTCGATTTGCAGATTGATACCTTCTTTCCACCCGGAGGCAGCGAGACCTTGGGAGAAGGCAGCGGCGATGCCCTTACCAAAATCGTCCCCTGGAAGGCCCAGGCAAAGGAAACCAAGACGTGGCGCTCTTACGGGCTGTTGCGCATAACCGGGACACCGCAGGGCAGGTACTGCCGTTACGCCTCCGATTAGCGTTATGAAATCGCGCCGCCTCATGACCTGTTCCTAGTCGGAGATGGGCACCTTACCACATCGATTACGACCCGTTTTGCAACATAACAAAACTAGAACTGCCAATGTCGCATTAAGGGTCAGTCAGGACCCCTGAGAGGCGGGAGCGTGGGGTAGAGAACCACAACTTCATTCTTCCACCTTTCGTATCACCGAGATCCGGAGTTAGTCTGGGCGCAGAGAAGATGACACCAGGACATGCCAGATGAATAATCGGATGGCCCCCTTACTCCTCTGCTTGCTAGTTTCGCTCCCGCTTTCGGCCCGAAGCGCACTTGCTGACGACGAGCACGTCTGGGCTGCATTAAAGCAGGGCGGCAAGGTTATTTTGTTGCGTCACACTCACGTCGATATCGGAGAAGGGATAGGGCATCTCGCGCCCGGGAACTGCGCAGAGGAAATAAACCTTTCGTCCAACGGTGTGGAGCAGGCCAAGCGCATCGGCGAAGCCTTCCGCGCTCATGGCATTGTAGTTGGGGAGGTTTTGACCAGCCCCTATTGCCGTTGCATTGACACCGGCAGGCTTGCGTTTGGTCACGCAACGTCAGTTCAATATCTGAAGCCACCGGGCGTAGTATCTGAAGACCAGGCCAAATTAAATCAAGACCGTGTTGTGCAAGAAATTCTAAAACACCATGATCCCTCTAATTTGGTGATGATTACCCACGATCTCAACATCGCCAACGTTTTGCTTGAAGACACAGTCCCTATGGGCGAATTTTTCGTGGTTCAGCCCAATGGGGCCGATTTCGATGTGATCGGTAAAATCCGGATGGGCGACTAATTCTTAACGCGCGCGACGGCGCTTCGCTCCGGATTTCAGACTGCGGAAAACATTCGAGAGTTGGGTCAATCGCGATTGAGCGGGGGCAAGTTGCAAGTCCAGCCATGTCCGCAATGCCCCGTTAGCGACGGTCGGCTCGAAAAAGGCGGCCGGTCGCGATGGGCCAGAACCGGAAGTGAGCAATCGCAGCAAACTGGTCCGCTAATCGATCACCTCGTTGGCGAGCGCGATCAACTTGTCGGGAATTTGGAGGCCGAGCGCCTTGGCGGTCTTGGCGTTGATGACGAACTCGAACTTGGTCGGCTGCACCACCGGAAGGTCGGCGGGTCTTTCGCCCTTGAGGATGCGACCAGCGTAGACACCAATTAGTCGATAAGCGTCGGTAACGCTTGTTCCGTAGCTGGCGAGACCGCCCGCGGCGACAAACTCACGTTGGGGATAGATTGTGGGGACCGCATAGCGGGCCGCGAGCGCCGTCAGTTGATCACGACGGGCAACGAAGAAAGGATCGGAGCCAATGAGAAGCGCCTTAGTCCGCAGTTGCACAAGCTCAGCGAAGGCCGCATCTAATTCAATCGCATTACTGGCCTTCAAGACTGTTATTTGTTGCCCGGCAGCTTGCGCTGCGGCCTGAAGGTCCTTTGCTTCACCCTCGCTTTCAAAACTGTCAGGGTTCACGAGAAATGCGATGCCGTCTGCCGCAGGCAAAAGTTCGCGCGCTAGCTCCAACCGTTTTGCCACAAGGGCGGTGTTGAAAAAGACCGCGCCCGTGATGTTGCCACCCGGTCGACTGAGGCTGGCAACAATACCATATTTGATCGGGTCGTCTCCTGAGACGAAGAGGATCGGGATATCCGACGTCGCGGCCTTTGCCGCGAGCGCGGATTGCGGGCCTCCTCCTGCTACAAACAGCGACACTTGACTTTGAACCAAGTCGGCCGCGAGCGCTGGCAGACGATCATAATGACCTTCCGCCCACCGGTATTCGATCGCCAGGTTCTGCGGCACGACATAGCCGGTTTCAGCAAGGCCCTTTCGAAAGCCCTCCACTTGTGGCGTCATAGGTGTTGGCGACCCAACGTGAAGGAAGCCCACCACCGGTATCGTGGGCTGTTGCGCACGCGCAGTGAACGGCAAGGAAGCGGCCGTCGCGCCGACAAGAGAGATGAATTCCCGCCGCCTCATGTGCTCCACCCAGGTCGAGGACAAGCATCCTACCATACCGTTAAATGATGCGTTGTGCATCACAGCAAATCTGGGCGTGGAATGGTAGAGATGGGTCAATCGCTACAGATGCAGCGCGCGCCCAAATCCAGCGATTTCCGCTTCGCTCCGAAAGCGACCGTCAGCCATCAAAACATAGTCTGTCGCAAGGGGCCACAAAGCGACATCAGGTTGGGGATCGCGTGTGGCGTAGTTGGACTAAGCGAGGGCCATGTGCACCACTAACTGGCCCTCGGGAGGGTGACGGGAGATGTGCCCCTTGCCTGTCGTATCCTCCGCTAGCACAACGCTACCCGCAGGGAGCCGGCGGATGTCACCATCGCTCGTTTCAAATTCGACCTCGCCGGTTAGCCAGAGCACAAGCAATCGCTGCGGCGGATTGTGCCAATCCACTTCCCCCATACCCGTAGGGACGTAGCAGATATTGTACCATGAAACCGGAAGGTTTTCCGAAAGGCGCAGCGGGGGATTGTCCTTAAAAAGCTTTCTTGGCTGCAGCGTTATATCGATGTCTTCCATGTGAGTTTCGCCGTCGCCATCGGCAAAAATGCGAAGACATTTCACACGCTCATCGTTAGCCCGTCCGCCTGAGATCGCTGCCATATATGCGTCTCCTCCCGTGCTAGCCTGCCAAGCAGAAAGGTATTTCACGCATCCTGATCAGAACAAGAGTTTAATCGTGGAGCGCAAGGCAATGAGCGCCGAACTGCTTATTGGCAACTGGAACGTCGCTTCTTGTCAGGTCGTCACCAGGGATGAAGCCAAAGACTTCTTCGGGACCAAGCCGAAGGGCTTCATCTTAGCGCGCGAGAGGCGCGCCGGGAGCGTGGCGTAGAGAACGCCTGCGTGGTGTGACGGTGGCATCGGTGGCACGTGTCAAATGTCTTACCGTATCGCAAGCTATTGGAGCGATCTTCACAAGCTACCAGCCCCTGCCCCAGCGGGGCCTGCGGCCCCAACCACCGCCAACCAATCGCAAGATCAGCAGAAGAACGACCGCCCCGATAAAGGCGTTTATAATGAGAGCAACAATGCCCACCCCAAGGTGGATGCCAAGTCGCGGCAGCAGCCAATCACCGATAAATGCGCCAACCAGACCGACTATCAGATCACCGATTAATCCAAAACCGCCACCCGCCATCACTCTACCGGCCAGCCATCCCGCAACAACTCCAACAACAATGATGACCAGCAGACTTTGATTGGAGAGGTACATGACTTCCCTCGCAAGACGATTGCTGATCAATGCTGACCCGTGCAAATAGTTCCATAGACATTCGTTATAGATGCCCGCGGTTTAGCAATGGCGTGAACGAAGCGCTGTTTTAGGGCGGCTTTGGGCCATTTGTCGACTTGGTGCCGACCTAATCTCCACTTGAAACATTCAACCGGGTCACCAGAACGGCTGGTCAATAACCTCCGACCAGCTTGGGCTTCGCAACAGCCCGCAGATGCTCCATGAAAAGTTCGGTTACTGGACTTACTGTCCGATTTTTCAATCGAATACTCACGATGGGAGGCGCTTTGATTTTGAACTTGATTGGCAAGACCTTGAAAGACATTTGCGCCACTACACTGCGCAACACCGATGCAGGTAAAACCGAAACAAACCGGCCTGTTGCTATCAGGTGCACCCGCACCAGAACTGAGTCAGCAGCTACACTGGCGGACGGCACCAAGAGGCCTTCGGCTTCAAACGCTTGCTGAACCACGGCTCTGACCACTGGATTGGGCGGAAATAACCACTTCTCATTCGCCAAGTCCCCAAGGCTGACCTTGCGGCGGCGCGCCAATCGGCTCTGCGATCCTACAACGACGAAATGCTGATCATCGATGACCGGCTCAATATGTAGGTCCTCGTGCGAGAAGTTCGCCGGTATTCGATTGATCACGAGATCAACGTTACGATCATAAAGTTCTCTGAATTCGAGGATGTTGGCGTCTTGCTGGTAGACACGCACGGTGACGTTCGGCTTCTCGCGCAGCAAGCTGTCAATGGCGGCGGGTATTAGCCACGCAGATAAGATTTCGGGACTTGATATCCGGACCTCCCCCGTGCCCGGATCGGACAAAAATTCAATGTCCTTGATACCCTGCTTTAGCTCGTCGAAGACTACATTGCCGCGCTTCAATAGCGCATCGGCATAAATGGTCGGCTCGATACCTTGCGGGCCGCGATCAAGCAGGTGCACGCGAAGCGCATCTTCGAGATGGGCGATTGCCTCCGACACCGCAGACTGAGACATTGCGAGATGCGATGCCGCCTTGGCCATGCTGCCCCACCGAACCACGGCCGACAGGATATGAAGGTCGCGAAGTCTGACGCGCCGCCCAATCCGACTCTCCCAATCCCACGTAGCTTTGGCCATCGAAATTCCCGATAGGGTTAGAGCACAATCGCAATTCCTAATTCTATCCACTGAAATAGCCTCTTGTACTAACGCGACGCTTTCGTCGAAACACCCAACGTGAGGCTACTCAACGATGAGCGCAAACTACGAAATTGGGTTGGCCACAAGCGATGATATTCCCGCGATTGTAGCGATGCAGGAATTAAACCTGCATGAAAATGGCGGCGGCCTTTCAGTTCGTCAAACGGCCGACTGGTTCAGGCGTACAATGTCGGAAATGCCGATCGTTGTTGCGCGACGGGACGATTTAGTGGTCGGTTATGCGCTCGCGACGTCTATTGCCGCTAAGTCGCATGTCAGCATCGTTCAAACCATGCTACTCGCCTTCCCAGCAACCCCCAATTGTTATCTGTACGGGCCGGTTTGCGTCACAGAAAAAGAGCGCGGAAATGGTCTCGCCGGAATGATGTACGAAGAGATGCGTAAACGTCTGCCCGGCCGTATGGCGATGTCATTCGTAAGATCCGACAACGTCTCGTCGATCAGGGCGAACCGAAAAATGGGGAAAATCGAACTCGGCGAATTTATACATGATGGCGAGTGCTATATCGTTTTCGCATTTGCCAGTTGAACATGATCTGCACCATGTCCGCTAAAAGTCCAATTTCTGCCGCGGCGTGATCTGATTGCGATATCCGCTCTGCCCCCGAAAACTGCCGCGACAGCGACTAACCGGCGCGGCCGAGATGGGCCATATCCAGACCTTCGCGGCGAGCGTTCGCTGCCCTTGCCGGTGCGTTTTGGCACGCATAAAATCAGCTGCTCGACGACCACGCGACGGAGGCATCCATGTTGATCCTCTACTGTTGGCCAGGTGCATCGTCAGTGGTCCCGCATATCGCTCTTGAAGAAATCGGGACACCGTACGAACGACAACTCGTCAACTTGGCGCAGGGTGAGCACAAGAGCAGCACCTATCTAAAGATTAATCGTCATGGAAAAGTGCCAGCACTTGCCGTAGATGGCATGGTAATCACGGAAAACGTCGCCATCTTGACGTATCTGGCAAGGCGTTTCCCGGAAACACAGCTGTTGCCTCCTGGCATAGTCGAAGAAGCGCGCTGTATATCAACGATGGCGTGGTTTGCGAGCACCGTTCATCCGACTTTTGCGCATATTATCCGGCCCGAGAGATTTGCTACCGATAGTGCCGCACACATCAATCTTAAGGACACTGCTCGCGACACCTTTTGGGACAATTGCAAGGAGATAAATCGATTGCTTGATGGCAAGGCATGGATAATGGGAGCGCATTACACGGTATGTGATCCGTACGCATTCTTCTTCTACGACCTGGGCACACGCATCAAACTCCCGATGCACGAGCTTGCTGCGTACGCCGCTTTCTATAAGCGGATGCTGGAACGCTCCGCAGTATGCAAGGTGCGTGGGGTGGAGGAAGATATTCTGAAAGGCTCGAACGCATGGCATGGACAAAATTACACTCAGCCTCGACACGCATGAACATCGAGCCGTGATAGCGCTCAATTGCTCAATTCGTGACCGTAGCGAACTACAGCGCTAGCCCGGTGCAGCTCAACACATGTTCGCAACGCCGGGTCCAGTCTGAGAGTCCGCTAATGGAATGGTCCGGCCGTGCTCCTGCCCCGCCAGCGATCAAAGCTGGCCAGGGGCGCCAAAGACAAGGAGCACGCCGTGTCTCAGAACCCAAACACCACGATCGCTGTAGTTGGCATCGATATCGGCAAGAACTCGTTCCACATTGTTGGCCTTGATAGCCGTGGCGCAATCGTGCTGCGCCAGAAGTGGTCGCGCGGCCAGGTTGAAGCACGGTTAGCAAATATTTCGCCGTGCCTGATCGGCATGGAAGCGTGCGTTGGTGCCCATCATCTCAGTCGCCGGCTTAAGGCACTTGGTCACGACGCCCGATTGATGCCGGCGAAATACGTGCGGCCCTACTCGAAGGGACAGAAGAACGACTTCCGTGATGCGGAGGCGATCGCCGAGGCGGTACAGCGCCCAACGATGAAGTTTGTAGCGACGAAGACCGCAGAGCAGCTCGACCTGCAGGCGCTGCATCGTGTTCGCGAGCGATTGGTCAGCCAGCGCACCGGCATCATCAATCAAATCCGTGCCTTCCTGTTGGAGCGTGGCATTGCGGTTCGGCAGGGACAGCGCTTCTTGCGTGCCGAGTTGCCGCGCATCCTCGCCACGCCACCCGATGTCCTGTCGGCCCGCATGGTGCGGGTCATCGAGGATTTGGCTGGCGACTGGCGTCGGCTCGACGAGCGCATCGAGAGTTTCATCGGGAGAGATCGAAGCTGTTGCGCGCCAGGATGCTGGTTGCGAGCGATTGATGAGCGTGCCTGGCATTGGGCCGATCATCTCAAGCGCGATGGTGGCCGCGATCGGCCGCGGCGACGTGTTCTCGAAGGGGCGCGATTTCGGCGCTTGGCTTGGCCTCGTTCCCAAACAGATATCGACTGGAGACCGCACCATCCTCGGCAAGATATCGAGACGTGGCAATCGCTACCTACGCGTCCTGTTTGTGCAGGCGGCATGGGTTGTATTGATCAGGCCGAAGAGCTGGGAGCGCCATGGGCTCAAGCCCTGGATCGAAGCCGCCAAGAAGCGGCTGCATCGCAACGTGCTGGCGATCGCGCTCGCCAACAAGCTCGCCCGCATCGCCTGGAGCGTTCTGGCTCATGGCCGGAACTTCGAGGCGAGGAAGATCGATGAGGCTGCCGCCCAATCTGTTTGATCGTCATTCTACGCCGACGATCTTAGGAACCGCGCGAAATGAGGAGCTCGCGATGACATAGCTAGGTTGATACCATTTACCCGCCGAGGTCTGCGAGAGGATGAGACGAGATGGAGGAACGGTCTTCCCGGCGCATGCGAACACTGGTGACCCGAATGGCCCGGTCGAGGCCTGTCCGCTAATGAGATCGCATGCGCGCTGATATCCATGGTGGCCCGGAGCACGACACGCTCTAATCAGAGGCCGGATACATTAATGCAAGACCGCTCACCGCTACCTCGACAAAGACTCTTGCAACGCACGGCCGGACCATACATTGGGTCAAAAGCGCGGGTTTGAGCGGGCGCCGTCAACTGCCGCTCTTGCTCCGATAGCGACCGTATTGCTGCAACATGGCAACCGACGAAGTTGGGCCACAAGGCGACATATGCAGCGCAGCAAAACGGGCGCCTATTCAATCACCTCGTCCGCGATTGAGAGCAGCCCCGGCGGAATAGTGAGGCCGAGCGCTTTGGCGGTCTTGAGATTGATGACGAAATCGAACTTGGTGGATTGCATAATCGGCAGGTTGGCTGGCTTCGCGCCTTTCAGGATTTTGGCCACGTAACCACCTTCTAGACGGTAGGCGTCGGCTAAATCGGTGCCGTAGCTCATTAGGCCGCCGGCATGCGTAAACTCCGGCCATTCGTAAATGGTCGGAAGTCGGTAGCGGGCGGCCAAGGGAACGAGCTGCTCACGCATGGCGAAGAAATTTGGGTTCGCACAAACTTGCATAGCGCCAGCACCGTCCTCAATCGCCTTCGCGAAGGCCGGCACAAAATCGGCTTCTGTAGTGGCATTGAGCACAATCAGACGCACGCCAGCGGCGTTAGCAGCTTCTGCCAACTCGGCGACTTGTGCTTGAGCCACCACTGCGCGGCTCGGATCGATCAGAGCGGCAACAGCACTTACATTCGGGACAGCTTCGTGCAGCAGGCCAAAGCGTTTGTTCTCGAGTGCAGTCGTGAACATCTGGATGCCGGTAATATTGCCCGCCGGTCGCGCCAAGCTCGATACGAGTCCGAGCTTCACGGGATCGACGCCCATCACAAACACGATAGGAATTGTTTTGGTAGCCGCCTCAGCGGCGAGTGGCGGAAACTCGGCACCACCGGTCGCGATTACAGTGACCTGGCGGCGGACAAGTTCAGCCGCTAAAGCAGGCAATCGGTCGGGATGGCCGTCTGCGAACCGGAATTCAATCGTGACATTCTGACCATCGATGTAGCCTGACTCCTTCAGACCACCATTGAACGCACTTACAGAGCGCGACATAGGCTCCAGTGAACTTTCGTGGAGAAACCCTATCAGCGGCAGCGCCGGCTGCTGCGCACGTGCGGCGACCGACCACGACGCCGCAGCACCAGCGCCCAGCGTGATAAACTCCCGTCGCCTCATCGAACCACCTTTCGGCCTGAGGAGGAGAACTTACCACAGCCTTGACGCAGAGTGCCGCGCTTGTGCGCCACAGCAAGAAAGTGGTGCCCGACTTCCGATTTGGGTCACTTTCGACCAATTAGCCGGTTTTGCCTATCGGTCCATGTCTGCTTCGGTTTGAAAGCGACCGATTGGCCAGTCATTGGTGATCTGACCTAGTTTATATGAGGTCTTGATACGCGGCGGCGCGCGGCCGGTGGCACGGTGTCGCTCTCGACACTTGTAAAGGGTGCCGATCAAGGGCTGTTTGGCAAACTGCGCGCCTTGCCCGCCGGAAGCGTGCTCAATGGGCGAGCGATTTTCACCGTGTCACCCGTGCAAAGGGCAGGCGCGGCAGAGCTATCAGTCCGGCGAGCGTGCAAGTGTTTCACCATTCTTGTTTGAAGCCTTCGACCGGTCGGAATGAGGTCATCGGATG
This sequence comes from uncultured Alphaproteobacteria bacterium, assembly GCA_963759705.1. Lineage (GTDB taxonomy): Bacteria > Pseudomonadota > Alphaproteobacteria > Rhizobiales > Xanthobacteraceae > BOG-931. Next base: position 507,431 of record CAVXAK010000009.1, on the reverse strand, counting down.
AGGGGCGAAAACTAAGTTCGATTGCGTCCTTGAATTTGCCAGTGGCGGCAGGCTTTTGACCGCCTCATCGAAAATCTTAAGCACCTCCAAAAGAAGTACTTTCGACGCTCCTTCGTCAGCATGGCGAACCCGCGTCTGCAACTCGAACAAGCCGTGCATCAATGCAGCATCTGAAAAATGCAAGCGATTATAATAAACGGGGACACTGGCGAAATATGGTTCGATCTGTCGGTTTTCGCCGTTCAAGCTACCAGTTTGGCTAACCGAATAGATCGGAAAAAGCTCAGCAACTAACTCGCCGAACTTTTTCTTAACTAAATCATTTGTAACGCCATTCACCTTATCGACTAGTGCTTGCGAAAAGCAACAAACGGCATCGGCCATGATGGTCCCGAGGCGACGCTCAATCCGATCAGGCTGAGGGTTCGGTCGGCAGTCCCTAAGATCGGGATAGCCATAATGCTCTTCGTAGCGCGCTACCGCATGGGTCGCGTGCTCAAGCACCCCCATTTTATTTTCGAACGTTGCAATCGTGCCACCCAAGGTTAGAACGTCGGTCAGTTCATCCTTACTGTGCGGTAGAACGAGGCCCAACACGAGATCCGTTTCGACGTTCCGGATCGCGATGGTGTGGTCCTTTTCGGGTCCAAGTTCTTCGGCTCGATAACGCATGATACTTCACTCTCCATTAGGGCTCGCGCCCGGTTTCACGATTGTGTTTGACCATCTTCCACAGAACGGCCACCTGTCTCACTTTCCGCATGTGTATTGTCTCGGTTGTGCACCCTTGAAACCCGCACGATTACTGCATTTGTCCCACTTGTCTCAGCAGCGAGGCCAATGGCGCCAGTTATCGCTCTGCTCTGCCGTCTCCACTCTCCATTTCTGTATTTCTCTGTTAGTTCTAGATTAGGTGGGACAAGTGAGACACCTGAGACAAACGCCCATATTCCGCGCACTTTCGCTGTCCCACATGCCCGCCTTGCCTGGGACAAGTGGGACAGAAGCCCAGTTCGCGAAACAGGCAAACCCGCCGTTCTATTTGATGCCAAGTCGCGCATCCAACTTCCCCTGCCAGTTCATGCCGCTCGGTACGCGATAACCCCACGGACGCGGGCCACCGCCGCCGGCTCCGCTTTGGTTCGGCTGGAGCCGAATACGGGGCCCGAACATTTCAGTGCACGCCTTGCCGAAGCCTCCTGTGGCGCGCAAGCCGCTTTGCCGGCAAAAGCCCGTGTAAGCCTGTCGGAGTTCCTCGGTCGAGATATCCGTTCCCAAATTGGGTGGAGTGACGCCGCCGATGACTGCGTCCGCGTCGATGCATGCCTGTGACCATTGCGAAACGCTGTCGCCGCTCATGCGCTGTTGCTCAGTTGTCTCTGCCGTTTTGAGAATTTGCCGGGGATGCCAGTCGCCGAGTTTCACATGTTGCAGATAGTGTAGAAACTCCTCGGCTCCTCCGTTGTTTAAGTCCCGGTACAGCGGCTCGAACCACGTCTTGTCGCAGGCACGCTCATCGCTAACGTCATAGACAACAAAGCGTCGATCTCCGGCCCCCGCACCGACGGCATGGTCATGGTTGGTTGTCATGATCATGTGCAGCCGATTGGGTATCTGCCGTGTTGCTCCATGTTTGCGCTCGATTTGGAATGTATCGGCTGTGACCCGCGACTTAAGCTTATCCGTCGTCTTGTGATCGCCAGCCCACAGGATTTCCTCTGCGAGGACGAAACTGATGGTTTCAAACCAATCGTTGAACTGGCCGAGTAAACGCTGGCTGTCATCAATGAGCGCCGCGTGCCGCCCAAAAATCTTCAGCATGACAACGCCGAGAGTACTTTTTCCGGTACCCTGCTTGCGGCTCTTTAGAACGATAACGACCCCGGCTTGCTTGTCTGGGTTTTGCACTGCCCAGGCGAGCCAGTGAATGAGATATTTGAATTTGTCCTTGTCACCACGGCAAATGATCTTGAGGATGTGCCGCCATAGCCGCCGTTGTTTCTGCCATCCTTTGCGCGGGTTGACTGCAAAGCCGCGCCAAAGGTTGAACTCGTGCGGTCCGGCTACACCGCCGGGTCTGAAAACAATGGTCTTTTCATTCCGTTGAGGACTTTCTTTCCAGAATTTTTCGACGGGGATCGGCTTGCTCGAGCGACTGGACGGGCGAACAAAGATATTGGCGACGTCGAGTTTGAACTGCTCAGGCGGGGTGAAGGCCAATAAGCCATCGTCTTTAATGCGGAAAATTGCGATTTCTTGCTCTGACCTGCCGATAAGATAGTGAGAGTTCATAAGTGCGAGTGCATCGCTCGGGCTATAGGTACCGCCGTCCAGCGGCTTACGTCCTTGCTGCGGCAGAACGCTCACGCTCGCTGCCGCGCTCGGCAAAAGAAGATTTGAGAGCCCCGTCTCGATTACAGCGGGCAGTCCGTTACAGCCGAACGGCTCTTCTTTGGGGGGAGCGCTGTTTGCCGCGAGTGCTGCCTCCTCGAATGAACTCCGTGGGAAGGGTCCGTCCTGATGCCCCGCGGGGGGCTCCAGCGTGCCGCCGATTGATTGAAATGGATTTATCACGACGGTTCTCCGTCATCTGACGGGACTGCTTCGTGAGGGGTAACTTGCTTTTCGTAGACGAGTTTTTCATCCGCACCCAAATTGATGCAGATGACAAATTTTTCCGTCGATCCTGTCGCGGCGTCAGGCCCCACTTCAGCGGCTTGGCGTAGTTCCCTGGCTGCTTCGATGCGATGCCGTGGTGCGACCTGTTCGTCTGTTAATATGTGATTAAGAATATTAGGCGCATTCGCGAAATGCCGCTGCGCAGCGGCCCTTGCCGCCTCGCCACTGTTAATCCTGCGGTCACGCTCGGCGCGAACCGCCGCAAGGAGAGGCGCGTTATTTGCGAGACCTGCCCAGCTTTCATCGCTTAATGCCCACTTGTGCTTAATCTCGTCATCGGACAGCAGGCCCTCAATATTGCGGGCGCAGTCAGTGACGAACGCTTCGCCAACATCGGAAGTGAGGTCGACCATGACGCCGCGCAGAACAACACTGCCGATCGGGGGTAGTCCAGGATCAATAGCATCGGCCCCTTGAGCGGCGGCAACGAGCTTTTTGCGGGTGGTCATGTTTAAGCCCCCGCGTCCATATTTGGTAGAGCTTCCGGTTCGTCCAGGTCAGTTCGCCCGCGATCCTCGCTTGAACCGATCTCTTCGGATGATGCTTTCGCTTTGGGAGGCATCGGGCCGCTGAGTGTCGACACGGCATAGCGATCAAGATCATCTGTCGAGTAAATCGGGACGCGACCATCGCGTTGGAACGTAGGCCCGGTGCCAAAGACTGCATATTTGGCCAACGTGGCCGGCGCGCGCACCACTCCCCACTTTGTCTTTAGGTACCGAGAAGCCGCCTTGCGGCGGATGAACTTACGAGTACGCATGAACGCCACCCTTCCGGAGATCGCCAGCAATGACCGAAGGGTGACACTCTTTGCTATTGCAAATATTACTCGCTGCAGATTTTGGTTTGCCAACAGGCGCAAAAGCCCTTTAGCTTCAATTGCGCTCTATGCCGTGGTTTGCCAGAGTAAGTTATTGAAATTGCTTAGTGCTCTTATTCCTCTCGGGACCGCCACCAAACAAAATCAATAACTTAGTTGATAGTCTAGCAACAGTAGCGGCAGTCGTTAGTGACAGTTCTGGTCGCCGCATTCTAAACCGGCCGGACCTAACCCTTTGAAGTCCGGGAAGCGGCTCGAGCCAGGTAGCAACGCTAACCCCGTGGCGGGCGCGTATGACCGGAGTGCGCTATTCGAGGCGTAAGCCGCCCGTGGAGGCGCGGTCGAAGTTCGCGATGCTGATTTTTAGGTAGACAGCAATGTCCTGGATCTCACGCTGTGAGTGGATTATTAGGTCGTTTCGCCTCGCGCATGCCTTAAATTGCGTCGCTTCCGCAAACCACGACGAAAACGTCGACGAGCCGCAAAACGCTTGTTTGCCAGCCAGGGTGATAGTGCATGTAGCACATGCCCACCCGACGGCTCGCGCCAACCGATCGGCCGAAGATAATCAGCAACAGCACCAGACTACGAATCTGATGCCGTGGACGGCTCCTCCACCGGCACGTAAGTGCCAAGGATGTGGGCGCTGTTAAGGCTCCCACGATTCGGAGGAGCTACCCATGCAAACGGTCACGACAATCGGTCTCGACATCGCGAAGTCGGTTTTTCAGGTCCACGGCGTCGATGCGGAGGGCAATGTCCTCCTCCGTCGCCAGATCAAGCGCCGCTACGTGCTGGCATTCTTCCAGAAGCTGCGGCCGTGCCTGGTCGGTATCGAAGCCTGCGGCTCGTCGCATCATTGGTCACGCGAACTCCAGGCTCTTGGTCACACCGTTCGCCTGATGCCACCGGCCTACGTGAAGCCCTACGTCAAGCGACATAAGAACGATGCCGCTGATGCCGAGGCTATCTGTGAAGCGGTCACTAGGGCCAACATGAGGTTCGTCGCGACCAAGACGCCTGAGCAACAGAGTTGCCTGACGCTGCATCGTACCCGACATTTGTTCATTCGCCAGCAGACCTCGGTGATCAATGCCATCCGCGCTCATCTTGCGGAGTTTGGCATCGTCGCGCCGGTTGGGCGCCACGGCGTCGAGCAACTGCTCGGTGTCGCCGCCGATTTAAATGACAAGCGGTTGCCCGAGGTTGCACGCGCCTGTATTGCCGCTCTCGGAGCCCAACTGCGGATGCTCGAGGGCGCAGATATGAGAGTTTGATCGTATGATCAGGGCTTGGCACCGATCCAGTGAGGCGAGCAGGCGGCTCGACGATATACCAGGCGTCGGTCCGGTGTTGGCGACTGCTCTGGTTGCCAGCGTCGCTGATCCGAAGGCTTTCCGCTCAGCAAGAGACTTCTCGGCCTGGATCGGACTTGTCCCCAAGCAGAACTCGAGCGGAGGCAAGAAACAGGCTCGGCAATATCAGCAAACGAGGCGATCGTTATCTGCGCAGCCTCTTCACTGCTGGTTATTCCGCTCGCCGTCATCCGCTATGCCAAAATCCACGGCACCAAACATCGGACTTGGCTCACGGCGCTGTTAGCGCGACGACCCACGAAGGTCGCAGCGATTGCGCTTGCCAATAAAATCGCCAGGATGGCATGGGCGATGATGGCCAAGGGTGAACGATACAAAGAGCCCGCGACGCTTGCGGCTTGAAAGAGATCACACTGGGCACCCAGGGTGATGTGAAGGTTGGGAGGGCGAACAGCACGTAATGCAGAGCCGGTCGATCCGGCGATCAGGGCAGCCCGCTGACCCCCACGCATTGTCGAATGCGGGAAACTGATCGGGACCTGATCCGCGGAGGGCACTATGGCCAGCGGTCACGTGAACCGCGCAAACAGGCCGAACACATGGCCGCACCGACCAATGCTGCAGACGTGAAGAAAGTCCTTGCCAACTCGGAGCCGTCCACACACTGGGGGTCAGGAGTTCGAATCTCTTCGGGCGCGCCATTAAGCTACTGAAGAGATTTGCGTTCTCCCTTTTCGCTCCAGCTTTGCTTCCATGCCCAAAGGCATTGGAAGCAATATGGAAGCAGCAAAGCGGTTATTCTCATTCGCTTAGCTGATGGGATGTGAGGGTGATGGCGGCGCGATAGGCGCGGTAGCTCGTAGTGAAGGGACCAATCGGCAGGTCGTCTGGCAAACAACCCTGCCGGCAACTCCACCAGAACCAGCCGGGCTGCGTGCCAAACGACTTGGCGAGCACACGGTCAGCATAGAACACCTCAACGCTGGCCCCGGTCCGCGGATCAATGTCGTAGAGCGGTTCGTACTGCGGGCGCCGCCTCATTGTTGAAGTAACGATTGCACGTGCCATGGCGCCCTCACGCTGCAATTTCCGGATGCTCGGCAAGTGCCAAGCCCCGCAAGTAGTCCGCAGCCTTGGAGGCCTTGCTACAGGCGGTGAAGAACGCCCGCTTGTCAGCCCTCAGCAACTCAATCCAAGTGGCAATGTAGCCCGCGTTGCGAACGTCGCCGTCGAAGCCGAGCTCCGCGCAGAGGAAAGCGGCGCCCAACTCCGCGATCAGTTCCTCCGCGGCGTAGTCGCGCGAGCCAAACCGGTTCTTCAAGTCCCGATCGAGGCGCGACTTGTGCCCCGTCCAATAAGTCAATTCGTGGAAAGCGACATTGTAGAAGTGGTCCGCGCCCTTGAATGCCTCGAATGCCGGCATCGAAATAAAGTCATGGCTCGGCACATAGTAGGCTTCGCCTTGGCCCTCGCGAATGTCGGCACCCGTTGAGCCCAAGAATTCATCGGCCAACGCGTCGCGGGTATCTGGATTACGAACGCGCATCGGCTTTCCAGCCTTGACGCGATCGGGCAGGTTCTCACATTGATCAACGTTGAAGACGGTATATTCGCGCAGCATCGGGATGAGGCGAGTGTCGTCTTCTCCGTCACCATCCTTGATGTGCAGTTGCTTGACGAAATAAACCTTCGTTCCGTGCTCGCCCTTCCGCACATTTCCGCCGGCCTCGAGTGCCTGCTTGAACGTAAGAAACCGTGGCGTTGACCAGCCGCGACTGCGTGCGAGCCATAGCAGGATCACATTGCAGCCCGAGTATGGCCGGTTCGTCACGGCGTTCTGTGGCACGTTCTGGCCGGCTGTTGCCGACCATGGTTTTACCCATGGCGCCGCGCCGGCTTCCAATTCTGCAACAATGCGCGTCGATACCTCTGCGTAGAGATCACGCTTCACAACACGGCCTCGCTGCTACAGCTATGCGGCCGAGTTTTGCGAACGGCCGCTTGCTATCGCTGCGTCGTGCAAAGCTTCTGGTTTTTGCCGCGATGCGAGGCAGAGCGCGGGGCGGACCCTCCCCTACCATGGACAGGCCGGGGGTGTTTCGCGCGCGCAAACCCGCTTCGGAAATACCTAAGGCAAAATTTAGGTCGTTAACTCATGCATAATAGTTGAGTTAGCCTTGGATAAGCTATGACGCTTCCGATCGCGCACCGACGCAAACAAAAGCCGTCGAACGCTATGAGCTCCAAAAGCTGTGTTGCGAACCGCTGGACATGGTCTACTGCGGTCTAATTTGAACGGTACCGCGCCACGGTCAGCTCGTTTCGCCGGTCGTGAATTTCCCAGACCATTTGGGGCGGATAAGGGATGCGCTTACCGCTAGGTTTATCGGTCTGCCGAAAACAATGTAAGTGCTGCGCTATGGCGCAGGGGCCCTGGCGGGAGCTGGATCAGCGACCGTGAGTACTTGGTCGTTCAATGTACGGAGTTGTTTCAGTGTCTGCATCAAGCCGCGCATTGCTGCAAAGAAGTCGGCCCAAACTATTCCCATGATGCCGGACTTCTCCCACTCCTCAAAGATTTGCGCCTTCTCAGGATTGGAATGCGCCAAACCGCCGTAGACGACAATATCGACTAAGGTTCGCACTTTCATGTGGTCGTCGCCAAAGATAAGCGAGCACGAGGCGTCGAGTTCCCGATTAAATCGCGCACGAATTTCCTCGAAGTTTTTTCTTGCGCCGGGATGCATCCAGGGCCGGTCGTAAATACGCGCCAGTGAACTGACCGAGATCGCGTCGTTTTTCTGCGTGTACTGGCGGTAGTCAAGGACGAATGCCGCGATCTCATCCTGATCAAAATCCTTTAGAGACGAGCGGATGATGCCTTCCATCGTAAAGCTCGTGAGGCCAGTTTTCTCTAGCCGGATATTTTCCATTTGGGAGACGACGTTCGGGACCTGATGTGCGTACCGCTTCCAGAAGGCGGATTGCTCCGTGCGAGTGACGCGCCGGTTAAATCGCCGCAGCACTTCCAGGTCCTTCTTCATGCCCGGTGTCAGCGCACCCATGAGAGGTCCTTCGAGCACGCGTACCAAGTGGCTGGCCTTCCAAATCATCCGCGTACTTCTGGCGAATTCGGCAACAGCCGTCCTCGCCGAATGCCGTTAAGCCCGAGCCCGATTAGCGTTTCCCGTTGCGAACGATTTCGCCGGATCGGGCTGCGGATTTGAACGACCATGATCCAATTTTGTGTCATGAAAACCGCAACATTGTTATGTACTTGCCGGGCAAGCGGTAGCTACGGTCTCTTTAGAATTTACCGAGTTCCCTGTCGTCATCAAATCTTCGGAAATTTCATTCTCGGTCGGGTAAGCCGGATAGGATGAGAGTGGTCGCGCGCGGTCGGGGGCGTCGGGGTCGATCACACCCCAAGGCATCAATTCGTATGCCATCAGTGGTCGACCAAGGAGCGATACGCTTCCCGCTTTGTCGGGCCATAGCACGCCAATCGGAGCAACGTTCGCGTGCTCGTAGATTTTGACTAACTGGATCGGCCCACCGACACCTGGAAAGCCGTTTGCTCTTATGATGTCCCGCAACACCTCGAACGGCTCCATATCAAAAGAACCTGTAGAGATCTTGCCTCTCGCCCGAAGCAGGTCGACGAGACGCCTCTTTGCTTCATCGATCGCTTCATCATCACCGAGATATTCAATGAGCTTGTGGCTCTCAGCGTCTTGACCGCGCCATTCACCAGCCGGCTTGAACGTGAACTTGCTAATGGACGCATCATAAAACAGCTTCCAGATATGAAAGCGCCAGAGTCCGCCAGGAGTAGCCGCTGATGGCAAAAATGGCACCGGGGGATTCGGCGTTCTCTGTCCCCGTGGCAGACCGCCGATAAACCTTCGTGAGTGATTAAAAACCCGGACAAGATGACCTTTGAGGTCTGCCAAATCCATGGAGCGGCTCTTCGCCGGACCAAACATTTCGATCGCGTTCCACGCTTGGAGCATGAGCGGATAGGCATCGTCAGTGTCACCGCCAAAAGATAACACTGCATCGCTTCGGGGGAGCAGCATGATTTTCGGATTTGCATCCCAGTGCTGGCCTCCGCTCAGTCTGCTATCTGAGGCGACGACCATTTCTCGTATTCCGCCAACGGATCGAGCCCACATAATTCCTAGGGTCAAAACAGTCCTCCCTCTGCCGATGCGGCCCGTTTAAATTCAGCGACGAAAGCGCGGCGTCCATCGATCCATGAGATGCCGCTCTTCGTCTTCTTCCGGAACGTCCTCATTGCTCTGGCCGAGGGTTTCCGAATAAAGGAGCGTGAGCGTCTTCCCGTACCGTCCAAGGCCGATGACTTCTTCCGTGACCTGCACGTGACGGTTGCCGCCAAGCCACATTGTGACGTCAATATCATCGGCGTCGCGATCTGCGGCAAGGACGCGCTTGGTGGACGCGTTGAACCGTGCCGTAGTCGTATCCTCTGGAACGGGGCTGCCTTTTCGAATCCATGCGAGTTGGGGCAAGGATTTCATCGTGTCCGACAGGAAGCAAAAGTCGACGATAGGACCTGTGCTGATAATGACGCCCAACGCATCGTCGGTCAGCTCGGCCGAGCGAATGGCCGTCGCGGTGAGCGACGTTCCGGCGAGCGAGGACAGTGCCTCGATAGTGTCGAAGCCCAGCACGCGCCGCCGTAACGCGGGCCCGAAAAGATCGCTCGGCATCAAAAGGCCGGCCGCAAACTGATCCGCCTCCATTTCGTAAGGATTGCCGGACGTAAATCCAGCCTCCGATACGTGTATGCCGTCTTCGGGCAACACGTGATCGATGTGCCCCTCTAGAAAATAATGACCCAGCTCATGGGCTACGCTGAATCGCTGAAAGCCTTTGCTAGTGATGAACGTAGAGTAGAGGATTCCGAATGCGTTGCCGTGGCGCAGAAGCATTCCGGACACGCCCTCGGATACGTCGGGCTTCGAGCCCACTTCAATATCGTGCTTCACGGCGATCGCGGAGGGATCGACGGCCAGTGTCGTAAATCCATGATTGCGCGCGCAAAGCTCGCCCTCTTGCTTTGCCATTTTCAGCCGGAAGGCGAGATTTTTCTTCATCCTTTTGCTTTCGCTTGGTTTTTTGCTGCGAGCATTTTGAGGAAGTCCTTCGCGATCTCACGGTCATGCCCGGTTAGCTTCCCGACGTCGCGGTAGAGGGGGTCTCCGGCTTCGGCCATCCCCGGCAGATCCACGCGTCCGAGCAGGTAATCGGTCGACACTTCCAGCGCATTGGCGAGCCGCCGCAGGGTGTCGAACGACGGCTTTCGGCTACCAGTTTCGAAATGCGCAATGGAGCTGGGGGGCAGCTTGGCTTCCTCGGCAAGCTTGCTCTGGCTCCATTTCCTGAGCTCTTCCCGGGCGGCACGCAGGCGAATTTGAAAGATTTCCGATGGTTTCTGTGGGCTCATTGGCGCTTTCGACATGGAGAACTTGACGGGTTTTTGAACTCGTAATAGGAGACATATATCGCATGTCGATATCGCCAATAGCAAGCCAGGGATCACAATGGCCACGCCGCCGGTGACGCATGACGATTTGGTCAGGTTCGCGGAGGAGCGCGTCAACCTGAAGCGGGACGACGCGACGGAATTGCGTAGGCAAGCGAACCTGCTTCGCGACAGACTTGAAGGCTATCTCGAAGAGCATCCGGATTTTGAACTTCGCAAAATGCTGCTGTCGGGGAGCTTGGCGAAGGGAACGGCGCTGAAGTCGATCAGCGACATCGACGTCGGCTGCTACGTCTCGTCGGCGTCGGCGCCGGAAAAAATCTCAGACCTTGCGGACTGGCTGGCCAAGAAGCTGCGAGCCGCTTTCCCCAATTTCAAACCCGAACAGGTCAAGCCGAAGGAATACTCCGTTTCGGTCAACTTCATCACCACCGGCAACGAGGTCGATATCGTCCCGATCTTGTACAACGGCGACTTGAAGTCGCGCGGCTATCTGGTCTCGCAGGAAACCGGGGAAAAGCTCATGACAAGCATCCCCATGCACCTGGAGTTTATCCGCAAGCGGAAGAGCGCGAACGAAAAGCATTTCGCCCAGCTGGTCCGTCTGCTGAAGTTCTGGAGCAAGCTGCAGAAGGCCAACGATGAAGAATTCCGTTTCAAATCGTTCATGGTCGAGCTGGTTGTCGCGTATCTCGCCGATCGCGGCACGCCGCTTGGCGACTACCCACGGGCTTTGGCGGCGATTTTCGCGTTCTTGGCATCCGACGAATTTCGCACCACCATTTCCTTCAGCGACTACTACGATCCCAAAACCTGCAAGGTGACCAATGATCCTGTCCGGATCTGGGACCCGGTGAATTGCGAGAATAACGTCGCGTGTCTTTACACGGCATCTAACAAAAATAAAATTGTTCAGGCAGCACTGTATGCCGGCGATGCGGTTGATTCGGCCCGCCGCGCTATCACGAAGGGTGAAGCCGTGCGTTTTTGGCAGAAGGTTTTTGGGCCCAGCTTTAGTGCGTGAGGTTTTGCATGAGCATCAGTTATACAGAAAATGAGAGCGAAACTTTTTCGATTGTCCATGCCCGGCGCATCGCGTCTCGGGTCGCAGCCGATTTGTTGCGGTTTCAGAGCTTTTACCGCTCCCCATCAGACAAGAGCATCGATGATTACGAAGAAGAGCTTGCGGTTCTTCTGAACCATGATGTTGTGGCCTGGGTCGAATACGGCTTTCAGCGCAACGGAAAATGGACGGAAGCGGCCTTGCGGTACACGGCACTCCCGGGCGGGACGCTGGTGGCGAGCGACGATCCGGGAAAAATCCGCCCCAATCTCGATGTTGCTGGAGCGCGGTTCACGTCGTTTCTCGATTTCAATGCCAACTGGCACGGCAAGTCCGAGGCCCAGCGCTCCGCGATCAACGCGGAGCGCCCGTTCACCCGCGGTGTGGGGTCGGAGCCGCCGCTGGAGAGTGGATACTGGGCAAGCGACCTCAAGTATACGGCCGGCGGCCAAGGGCTCGGCCGCGCGACGGCGCGGAGATAGCACCAATGGATAAGCCCGCGATGGACGACCTGTTCGACCGGCGTCTTACGTATCCCGATCTTTCCGCGCGCAAGCGTTTCGTACGATTGGTCGGCCTTGACGAGGCGAAGTCGCGGCTGACAAAAATTTTGGCGTTCTTGTAAATCCCGCCGGCCCGAGGGCGTGGGCCAAGAAGCATCACCCGGCCGCGGAAACCCTTTTGGATTACGTCGAGCGGCGACCACCGCTCGTCATTCTGGCGGGCGACGTCGGTACCGGGAAGACGGAGTTGGCGGAAACCGTCGGTGACGGGGTCGCGCAGCAAGAAGATATTCCGATCACGCTGTTTCCAATCAGCCTTGCGACGCGCGGAAGTGGCAAGGTCGGCGAGATGACTAAGCTTCTTTCGGCGGCGTTTGACGCAACCGCTCAGGCCGCCTTGCGCCTGAAACGGCCGGATGGCGCGAAAGCGAGCGGCGCCATCATTCTGCTCGTCGATGAGGCAGACGCGATCACGCAGAGCCGTGAGGCCGGGCAAATGCATCATGAAGATCGCGCCGGCGTGAACGCCTTCATCCGGGGTGTCGACCGCCTGGCGGAAGACCGGCTGCCGGCGGCCATCATCCTTTGCACCAATCGCTTACGCGCCATCGATCCGGCGGTGCAGCGTCGGGCCGCCGATGTGTTTGTCTTCAAGCGCCCGACTGGGCCACAGCGAAAACGCGTGCTGGAGGGGCCGCTAAGCGAAGTGGGGTTTTCAGCGGACCAGATCGAGAAGATCGTGGGCATGACCGGCGAGACGGCGACCAATCCTGCTGGGTTTACCTTCTCCGACATCACGCAACGGCTTTTGCCTACGCTTCTGTTGGATGCCTACCCCAATCGGCCAATTACATTCGAGCGCACGTCGCAGCTGGTGTCGGCCGTGAAGGCGACGCCTCCATTCCGGGACGGAAACTGATGGCGCAGGCGATCCTTGCGCGCCGCGATGGAGATACCTTCCAGAGCCGCCAGTTCTGGCGCAAGGCGTGCGGTCTCCTGGATCCGGAAAGCCCGATCGTTCGGGTCGGTTTCGAGGACGGCCCGAAGGGGTTTGACGACATTTGGGTTGACTATGAAGCCGATCGCGGAATTCAGGACCAGAACGGGTCGCCGCTGCTGCGTGAACACATTCAATGCAAGTGGCACGTGACTCCCAACACGTTCGGCTATGCGGAGCTTGTTGATCCGGACTTCATCAACGCCAACGCGGTCTCGCTGCTGCAGCGCGTGCGCAAAGCCCATGCCGGCTTTGCTGCGAAAGAAAACGGCGCCCGCTATCGGCTGCTTTCGAACTGGCGGATAAGCCCGACCGACCCCTTGCGTCAGCTTGTGCATCAGCGGTCGCACACCCTTCGGCTTGATCTGCTCTACTCCACGGCGACCGAGCGCAGCGCGATGGGTGCTATTCGCAGGCTTTGGATGGAGCACCTCGGCGTCGATGAAAATGAATTGCGAGCAATGCTGCACACGCTTGCGATCTCAGAAGCGACCGATTCACTTGATGAGACGCGGCATGCGCTTGAACCGCTGCTCCGCGTCGCCGGCCTCATCCGGCAGCCTCCGCACCAGACCTCGTTCATCTATGATGACGTCATCTTTCAATGGATGGCGCAAGGGCGGATTGAATTTGACGCGGCGGCGCTCCGTCAAGCGTGCGACAAGGAGGGCCTTCTGGCAAAAACGGGCGAGCCGCGGCCGATGGTTTTTGGCGTCAAGTCGTTTGAGCATGCGACCGACAGGCTGGAAGATCGCTGCACGAAAGTACTGAATTTGGTGCCGCACTTTTTTGACCGTCAGATCCGTTCGGAAGGAGATTGGGGCAATACGCTTTATCTGGCACTGAAGAATTTCCTACTTGACGCCGCGAGGACGGGTGACCGAATCCGGCTTGTTCTGGATGCGCACCTGACCTTGTCCTTTGCCACTGGCTCCGTGCTTAACGTCAAGTCTGGCCGCGTGATCGAAATCGAGCAACGGGTCATCGGCAAAGAAATTTGGGCACCTGATGATCGGCCTGCGTCCGAGCATGGACAGGGATGGAAATTCGAGACCGAGACTGTCAACGATGGCGCCAACGATATTGCTGTTGCAGTAAGCCTCACGCATGACACGGCACCCAATGTCCGACCGTACGTCAGATCGACTTTACCGAGCGTGAGGACATTGTTAATCGCCGCGCCAGTCGTCGGCCCTGGTGCCCGGTCTGTCAGATCGGGCCATCATGCCTTCGTTCTCGCCGACGCCCTTGCTGCGGAAATCCAAGCGGTCAAGGAAAAGAGCGGGCTCACCGGCTTGATCCATTTGTTTATTGCTGCCCCCGGTGGATTTTCGTTCTACCTCGGGCAGCGCCAGATTAGCCTTGGAAGGGTTACTCTCTACGAATTCGATTTCGAAGGCGATCGGGGTGGGTCTTACCGATCGGCTCTGACACTGCCGGTCGTGAGTTCCCTCGATGGTCGCGGGATAGGAAGCTGAAATAACGCGAACTCTGCGACGTCCAGCATTGCGTCCAACAAAAAGCGCGTTCGCGTGCCTGACGCTTGCTTCTAGGGCGAGCGCTCGCTGCTGCACGGACGTAAGCTCCGAAATCTCTGATTTTTGCAATCTAATGTCGGCCTGCCGGCGGTGACGCGGAGGTGCAGGGAGGTAGCGTGAAGAGATGCGCAAGCGCTTAACGCTTTCACCTTGTTATAGTAGCGCCGTCCGGCTCCACAATTCCGGGATAACAGGCGTCACGCGCTTCCACCGTTTCACCGTTACTTTTTAATCCTCTTGGTCTATCGGGCGGCTTGGTAACTCCTGGCAGCGGACCGGACAAAAAAAGTCGTGCTACCCTAGTTTGCTGCAATCGGCACTGGCGATCCGTGTCGAACTGTCGGTCGGCGCCCTTTTGGTAGTTGGAGCGTCCGCCGTCCATAGAAGCTGCAGAAGCTGCTCGGTGCGCGAATTGAAGAAGCGGGGACTTGGCCCTTCCAAGTTCGCCAGGACTTCTTCAACATCGACCGGGCGTCGGTTTACCGGGTGCTGTCGGCAATTGCGCGCTAGGTTCCAGCGGGTAAGGAACAGCGCCTGGCGGCTACCGAAAATGCCGATGCCGGTCGAAATGTAAGAGGCCGCCAACTAAGACGGCCTAAAAGAACCTTCACCTTCCGTCAGCGGCAACAGTAGCCGCAGTCTAGGGGCTAGTTTTGAAATCGCGACAGATGTAGCCTAAATCTGTGGGGGTCACTCACCGCGACTGATCCACAAGATCGGCGTGACGAATATGCCCGTGCGCATCGCAGGTGCGAAGCCCCAGCCACGTCTTATGGCAACAGTTGTCAAGGTGGTCGCTACTCGAAAGTTTGATCCACCTAGCCAGCGCGTCTTGCCATCGAGATCAAGGACGGTTTCGGAAATCCAGTAGTTCCACGCGAATGGTTTCTCGTCCTGCGTTTCGTCATTGACGAAGCAGTCGAGAAAATTAAGGACGGCACAATTTCGAGTTTTAGATATGATCCGAAGTCAGCTTCTTTGGTACGATCCTCTGGATCATAAAGTGCACGGCGACGGTAAGCCGCTGTTCTTACATGCTCCGCTACGCGCAAGGCAAACACAATGCCGAACATGGTGACACCGAAATTATCAGAAGAATCATATGATGCGCTTTTTAGACGGTTCATAAATGCTTGCAGCTACATAGCAAAGCAGAAACAGGTCGAAGCGGCCAAGGCAATGATTGTTGCTGTCGAGAAAGAGTGGAAGCGGCGACGAACATTGGGTGATGCATCGCCTGACTTTGAGCGACCAGAAGTCGGAATGCTAGCGGTGTTGGGCTATCATGTGGGTCAGATGGACGGCAAACCGCTACAATTGCGCAAGCTAATTCTCAAATATATTCTCGAAGGAGAATTGCCGATGGTGCACTCCGCAAGTTATACGGAAGAATGGGGTGAACCGAACTCGTCTAAGAGATATGAAAAGCTCGTTCGATTTTTACAAAATAGCATCGAAAGTAATAAAACCAAGCCGGACATGAAATCGGCTGTTAAGGACTGGAGCGAGGATCTTAAATGGATTGAAGATAGCCGCCGGTGAAGTGGAGAGGAACGATGCCGTTGGGCGCTCCAAGGTTCATTTCTCATGATATCCTTCATCGTTCTCTCCCGTGCTACAGAGGCTACGAGCCGACGCGGGAGCCGGTTCGCCCCGAGCCGCCGCTGCTGACCTGCCAGGAGACCGTGGTGCTGGGTACGCAACCACTCGCCAAGCTTCGACCAGCGCCGCCGGCCGGACACGTTACGCACCGCGATGGCGACGGCTTTCTTCTGGCCAACCAGCACGACCAACCGCTTGCCGCGCGTAACGCCCGTGTAGAGCAGATTTCGTTGCAGCATCGCGTAGTGCTGCGTCATGACCGGTATCACCACGGCAGGATATTCCGACCCTTGGCTTTTGTGGATGGTTGCTGCGTAAGCCGGCACAAGGGTATCGAGTTCGCCGAAGCTGTAGGTGACTGGTCGATCGTCGAAGCTCGCGGTGAGTTCGCCTTCGTCAGGCTCAACGCTCGTCACAAAACCAATGTCACCGTTATAGACCTCCTTGTCGTAGTCATTCTCGATCTGCATGACCTTGTCGCCCGGAGCAAAGGTCCAGCCAAACCGCTCGACCTTGCGATCGCCGGCGGGATTGAGTGCGGCCTGGAGTTCGATGTTCAACGAACGTGCGCCTACGCCACCGCGGTTCATCGGACACAGCACCTGAATGTCCCGGATCGGATTAAACCCGAACCGTCGTGGGATCCGCGTTTTGACCAACTCGATGATGCGACCGACGGCAGTTTCGGGATCGTCAGCTTGTACGAAGTAGAAGTCGCTCTCGTCTCCAGGGGGACTGAGATCGGGAATGCCTCCCTGGTTGATGCGATGGGCACCGGTGATGATCCGGCTCCGCGCGGCCTGCCGGAATACTTCGGTGAGGCGTACGACCGGCATCGCACCGGATGAAATCACATCGGCCAGGACCTGGCCCGGACCGACCGAAGGAAGCTGCTCGATGTCGCCAACGAGCAAAAGCGCGGCCCGGTCCGGTACCGCCTTCATGAGCGACTGCATCAGCATGACGTCGACCATGGAGGTCTCGTCGACAACCAACAGATCGCGGTCGAGCGGGTTGCCGTCCCCGCGCTTGAAGCCGCCGCCCTTGGGATCGACTTCGAGCAAGCGGTGGATGGTCTTTGCCTCGAAGCCGGTCGCCTCTTTCATGCGTTTGGCCGCGCGGCCCGTCGGAGCACAGAGCAGGAGCTTCGTTCCCTTCGCGGCGAGTATTTGCAGAATGGCATTGACGATCGTGGTCTTGCCGACACCGGGACCGCCGGTCATGACCAGCACCTTGGACATCAGTGCGAGGCGGATGGCAGCGACCTGACTTTCGGCGAGCGCAAGACCGATTCGTTTCTCGACCCATGGCAAGGCCTTGTCCGGATCGATCCAGGGCCAAGGCAGCGTGCCGTTTGCAAGACGCATCAGCCGTTCGGCGATGGTGCGCTCGGCCCGATACAAGCCGGCCAGAAAGACACAGGGTGTTTCGCCAACCTGGTCGGCGATCACGGTACCCTCTCGTAACTCGAGGTCGAGAGCGGCGTGGATCAATGCCTGCGGCACTTCGAGCAGCTTTTCGGCGAGCGGGCCAAGCTCTTCGGTCGGCAGGCCGCAATGACCCTCGTCCATGGCCTCGGTCAGCGCATAGGAGATGCCAGCGCGCACCCGCACCATGGCGGTCTTCTCGATCCCGAGCTTCATGGCAATGGCGTCGGCGGTCTTGAAGCCGATGCCACGGATATCGCGTGCCAGGCGATAGGGGTTCTCGGTCATGATCTGGATGGCGTCGGTGCCATAAGTCTTGAAAATCCGCACTGCCCGCGCTGTGCCGACGCCATGGCTGTGCAGAAAGACCATGATCTCGCGGACCGCCTTCTGCTCGGCCCAGCCGGCAACGATCCGGCCCGCACGCACTGGGCCAATGCCGTCGACTTCCCGCAGGCGAGCGGGTTGCGTCTCGATGACGTCAAACACCTTGTCGCCGAAGGCGCGGAGGAGCTTCTTGGCGTAAACCGGGCCGATACCCCGGATCATGCCGGAGGCAAGGTACTTCTCGATGCCTTCGATCGACGTCGGCTCCGAGGTCTTGAGGAAGCGAGCCCTGAACTGCTGGCCGTGGGTGCGGTCATTCACCCAATCCCCCGAAGCGGTGATCCACTCGCCGGCCGATATGGTGGCGGCATGCCCGACCACGGTGACCAGATCGCGGTGGCTGCGCGCCTTGACCCTTATGACGCAAAATCCGTTCTCGGCGTTCTGGTAGGCAACGCGCTCGACCAGCCCCGCCAGCACCTCTCGATCGGTTGGATTGGGCTGGGCCGTCATGATACCCGGCGCTCGATGGAACTTTGTATACCTGAACGTGTTGACTTACGCACCCCAACATCACTTTAGCAGGCATCTCGAACAAAGGAAGTCCGAGACTTCTATGTCTGACACGAATGCACGCGAACACGCAAAATCGGTGTTCGATCGCAACAAAAGGCGTGACGGAGAACTCAAGGACGCGCTGAAGCAAGAAGAGGCCCGTCATGCTGCGGCCGTGGAAAACATGCACCGCCTAAGAGCGTTACGGCTGTCCAGAAGCAGAAAACCAACGTCTAACAAATAGAAGCATTTGGCCGATTCATAAGGCGTATCGGCGGCGAGACGTTTGGGCATGAGCCTACGGCAACTCGTTCGCTGGGGGCGCCGGTGCAGTCTCAACATCGACGGTCACCGCGTTCTCGATGCTTGAGGAGGTCATTGAGTCCTAGCCGACGTCGTGGCGGCTCGTGCAAGCGGCGATAGATAGCTGCAGCATTGATTCTGAGTGCGATGGCGCCCGACTAACATGGTGTTGCCATGTTGCGTCTCGGTGGTATCTTATGCTCTATCGTGAGATTGATCCCGCTTATTGACAGCGGAGACATCCATGCAACTGACGCGACGTTCGGCAATTACGGGTTTGGCGGCAGCGGCGCTTACTTGCCCGGCTTTAGCTAATCCCCAAGAGATGACCTATTTGTTTCCCGCGCCGAGCTTCTTGCCGGCTTTCATTCCTTTCCATGTCGCGCGCAAACGCGGCTACTTTGAAGCAAACAATCTTGCCGTCACGACGGAGACGGCACATGGCGGTATTGAGGTCGGCAAGCAAGTAGGCGCGGGCAACGCCGACTTCGGCAATGGGCTCGGTGACACGCCGATTATTGTACGGCCCAATGGTATTCCTGTCCGCGCTGTTGCTCTGCTGGGACAACATTCGATTTTCCAAATTGCTGCCCGTAAGGCGGCCAATGTGAAAACGCTTGCGGATTTGCGGGGCAAGAAGATTGGCGTTACGGCTTATCAGGAAGCAGGATTTTACGCCTTGCTGGCGGTGCTGCGCGCCAATGGCTTGAACCGGAACGACGTCGAAATCCAAGCTGTGGGCCCGGCGGGTATCACACAGCTCATGGTAGCGCAGTCCCTAGATGCGATCATGGCCGTCATTGAATGGGCGGACGCGATCGAAACCTCGGGCGTGGCGTTGGACTATTTTCGAATTGACAGGTTCTTTCCCGCCATGCCGCAGGCCATTCTGGCGTCTGACACCACAATCAAGGAAAAGCCCGCGCTCGTTTCGGCGTTTGTTAAGACCCAACTTCAGGCCGTCCGCGACTGCATTGACGATCCTGCAAAGGCGGCACGCGACTTTGTTTCCATTGTGCCACAATATGAGGGACGCGGACCGATGGTGGAGCGTGTGCTGCGCCGTTATGTTTCGGATGTGTACCGCACCGATCCGCCATCCGACTTAGGCAAGCTCGACGCTGAGCGGTTTAAGATCGTTCAATCATTTTATTCTCCAGAACAACGTGATCCAGTCGGAGTCGCCCGTCGATTCGTTATTCACGAATCAATTTGTGAGCTGAAGTTCGCTGTACGATCTACATCGATCGGAGTTGTGGCCTTGTTCGGCGAGGCAATGCGCCAACTCAGCCTACAAATTCGTTGGTGTAGAAATCCTCGATCGGTGCGGCGGTCTGAATGATATTGTTGTCAAGATAGAACTTCTGCACGATGCGCAGTCGCTCCGGATCGAAAAGTCCGAGCGCCGATGGCGGCTCGGTGCGATACACTTCGGTCACGTAACGGCGCAGGATGCGCTCGATCTGGCTTTCCTTGCCCGCATGCTGGGGCACTGCGGCCACGTAGTCCTTTGTCGCCGCGGCCGGATCCGCGATGCAGTCGCGCACGGCCCGGAGCACTGCCTTGACACAGCCGCGAACAATTTCCGGCTTGTCCTTGATGATTTTGTCGGAGGCCATGATGGCCTGAGCCATCGCCGGAAAAATCTTGTCGGTGGGAAAATAATCGAGCGGAACGCCCGCACTCTCGATCGCATCGGGCCATTCAGGAACCGCCATAATCCCATCGAGCGATTGTGCGATCATCAGATCGGTTACGCCAGCAAACCCGACTTGTTGGACCTCAAGTTCCGTGCGTTTGATGCCGGTAGCGGCGAGCACGGCGAGCAACGCATAATAACCGGTATCCTGATAACTGCTGACGCCGATCTTCTTGCCGCGGAGATCCTGCATTGTCTTGACGTTCGCCGCCTTGCGCGTAACGAGTTCGAACAGTGGACGCTGCCCAAGCAGCGCGACAGCGCGAATTGGCAGACCGTTCGGGCGCACGATCATCGAGGTTTCGCCGACCCCGCCGCCCAGATCGGCGTTGTCTGCGCCGACTTGCTTGGCGACATCGGCGCCACCCCGGCCGGTTTGAAATGTCACTGTTAGGTCGTTAGCGCGAAAATAGCCGCGCTTCTGCGCCAATTGGAACGGCACAAACGCGGGAAGGGATGCCGGAGCCGGAAGCAGATAAGTCATCGGTTTGGCTGCTGCGAATGCCGATCGCGACAGCGCAGCCGCTACGAAACCGCCAACCGCCCCCCGCCGTGAAATAGGCATATCGTTCATTCCTTAACTAACCCGCTCAATCCGCGGGCTCATCCGTCCACGCCACTAGGCGGCTTGCTTATCCCGTCGGGAGGTCCGTCTAGTCATCACATGTCGCGGGTCAGGCGCCGACGTCGGCGCCTCGCGGGAGGTTTGTAGTGCAAATTACTCACGCCATTCATTTTTGACAGCAAGCGTAGGAGTTGGGTTTGCTCTCGCGTCGTCAACTCAACCAGAAGGCGACGTTGCGCTCTTGCAACCCGCGGCGTGACTTGTGCCAAGAGCGCTAGCCCGTCGAATGTCAGGTCGCAAATGCGCCTCTGCCCTTGTTCTTGGCGTTGCACCAAGCCGCGACGCTCCAGTCGCTGGATCACGTCACCGGCAGTGGAAGGATCTCAGGGCCGCCACCTCACCCAGTTCGGCCTGGTCGATGCTCGGGCGCAAGCCGAGGATGGTCAATGTCGCAAATTGGATCGGCGTGATGCCGAAATCCTTGCAAGTCTCGCTGAAGATGCCCGTCGAGAGCTGTTTGCTGCGCCGGATCAGGTATCCCGGCATCGACAGAAAGGCGGCAAGGGAACTGATCGTTTCATCATTAGGTCTGCCCTTGCGAGCGATATCCGGTAGGGCTTTTGAAATGGTCGGCGTGTCCACGTGAGGCGCTCTTTGTCGCTAGACGGATGAATGTATACATAAATAAAAAGCTAAGTCTATCATGATGATAGCGGCAACGTTACGTTCAAGCATTGACAGTATACATAGCGGGCGCGATGGTTAGCGCGTTCTGGCTCAAGCCGATGTCAAATCGGGCGTCGACGGACTGCTGGGAGCCGTCCGGGATTTAGTAGTTCGCAGGAAGTGACGATGCCACAGTCAGCCGGGGTTACAGCGACCGCTCAGCAACCCACACACGCGGACACATTAGAGATGACGACGGACGTCGCGCCAAATCTCCCGGCCGGCCTGCCGAAAGGGTTGTGGAATTACTGGTATCCGATCCTGCAATCTGAGGAACTAGCGGTCGGCAAGGCTGTAGGCTTCACGGCGCTGTGCGAAAACCTGGTTGCTTGGCGTGATCGGGACGGTAGTCCCAACGTGGTGCGCGACCGCTGTCCCCACCGCAGCATTAAACTATCAATCGGCCGCGTCTTTGACGGCCAACTACAATGCATCCTGCACGGGCTTCGCTTCAACGGTTCGGGCCAATGCATCATGGTCCCGTGGGAGGAGAATGACGCACGTAAGGCGCACTGGCCATCAGTCATGGCTTATCCTGCGCGCGAACTTGGCGGATACATTTGGGCTTATCTTGGCGACACCAGGGAATTTCCAGCTCCGCCGCTTGAGCAAGAGGTCCCGGAGGAGCTTACGAAGCCCGATGAGTTCATCTGCTTCCGCTTGCCGACTGAGGTCTGGAACTGCAACTGGTTGCTGGCCATCGACGGCAGTGACGCATTCCACGCCGTTGTTCTGCACGCCACATCTCAGGCGGTGACCGAGCAGAAATGGACAGGTGGCAGCGCGGCGCAATCCGAAGTCCCGCTGGCAGTACGGCGGATGAAAATCATCGAGACGTCTCATGGTATTCGCGCCCTATCGCTTGATGCCAACAACAAGCCACTCCACCATGGTCACTTCACCGTTGACGTGAAGGGTCATAGGTTCGCGCTGCCATGCTTAACCAGCAATCCAATTGCGCCGGCACCTGGGGCAGCGCCCTACACGTCACGACTTTGGCAGTTCGCTATCGACGACAACCACACGCAGATCGTGCGCTACGCTGTTTGGCGGGCTCGAACCGAAGAAGAGCGGGCCCACGCGACTAAGGTCTTCCATGAGGTCGCGTTGCCGAGACTCAAGAAAGTTTCGGCGGAAGACGCCTTCGCGGCTGAGGCCCAAGGGGAAGTGGTGTCGGCGCGGCGTGAGGAGCATCTGTTTAAGCCTGATGTCGACGTGGTGAATGTGCGCCGGTTGCTGCGCAAGGCGTTCCTCGATCCGGTCACGCAAAATACACGGGTCGACATCCCGCAAGGTGCACTGCTTTATCCACTTTAGCCGCGGGCCAAAGGGTAAATTTGACGTACGGCATGGCAGCGAAGCTTTCACAACGATGACCGGACGCCTGTTTCAGAAGGCCGCTGTCGTCACCGGAGCGGCCCGCGGAATTGGCTATGCGACGGTCCGACTTTTCGCTCGTGAAGGCGCCAGTGTTGGCATGATCGACCGTGATGCCGCGGCCCTTGAGAAGGCGATAAAAGATTTCACGGTCGAAGTCCCCGGCGCTGTAATTCACTGGCGACAGGCGGACATCAGTGAGCCGACGGCCATTGCGGCGGCCATTGATCAGTTGGTTGCCGAATTGGGTAAGCTCGACATCCTCGTCAACAACGCGGCCCAGCGGGCCTTCGGACCTGTCGCCGATACGACGCCCGAAAGTTGGGCGACCATGTTACAGACCAATGTCACGGGATTGGCCATGTGTTCGCAAGCGGCGTTGCCGCATCTGCGCAAAACCGGGAGCGGCAGCATCGTCAACGTCTCTTCGGTGTTTGCTATCGCGGGGCGAAGCAACATGGGTCAATACGATGCCAGCAAAGCTGCCGCGCTGGCGTTAACGCGCGTGCTGGCTTGCGAGGAGGCTCGACATAACATTCGGGTCAACGCCGTCTGTCCGAGTTCGACATGGACGCCGTGGACTTATGGACGGGCGGAGGCGCGTGGTATGAGCATCGAAGAGCTCAAAGCCAAAGGAGCAGTCCCCTGTCTGCTGGGACGGTGGGCGGAGGCCGAGGAAATCGCATTTCCGATTCTGTGGCTCGCGTCGAGCGAAGCCTCATTCATCACCGGCGTTACGCTGCCAGTCGATGGTGGCCTAACGGCGATGTAGCCGCGTCAAAAACTTAGGTTTCAAGCATCGACGGAAAGAATAAGTCCTGCGGATCATATTTCCGCGGCGTAACGCCTTGCCGATGGGCGTAGCGCAACATGACGTCAACCTCATGGCGCGTCTTGGCGTACCCCCATGCGTAAATGTCATCGCCGGCGACGGCGCGTTCTTCTTCCCACAAGGAGCGATACCAAAGTGAGGTCATATGAATGCGCTCCCACTCTTGCTGCTGATAGAGCTTTTGCTTCGATGCCTCCCAGGCATCATAAAGGCTTCGCGCTACCCAGGGATCTGTTTGAGTACGGTATTGCGTATCAGCAGTGTGTGCATGATTGGAAAGCAACGAGTTCGTTTGAAGTATTCGCGCTCGCGCGCGCCATAATCTGGGAACAGAAAGTTGATGTCTGGATGACGGTTCGGCGCCCATATCTCAGTCGTGATGGCGGCGTCGATCGCTCCCTTGGCCAACAGATCAAACTGGTCCTCACCCGCCGATGATGTGCGGAGATTGAGCCAGTCCGGCGCTTTCCAATCGGGGATTCGCACCGGCTGCCAGGCCACCCATTCGATGGAGGCTAGATCGACACCGTGATCATCCTCCAGCATCCCCTTTGCCCATAGTGCCGCGCTTGTGATCCAGGTCTGCAGGCCGACACGTTTCCCGTTCAAATCCCGCGGATTGCGAATGCCCCGCTTCGTGTTGATGTAAATATAGGAGTGGCGAAACATGCGTTTGACAAAGATCGGAATCGCTGTAAAGCCAATCTGCTTGAACGGCAGATCGGCGATATAGGTCCCGGTGAAGAACTCGCAGATATCGAAGTCACCACGTGCCGCTTGTCTCTGCCGCTCAACGTCGTCATCGTTCACCGTGATGGCAAGCTCGATGCCCTCTGGTCTAACACGGCCATCAATAAGGGCGCGGGCCCGATCGTAGGGGCCACAAGTCATACTTAACGACAGCGCCATCAAAGCACCTCCATTTAAAGACGGGTGTCGCCTCCGCGGCAAGAAGGCCGATGCCGCGCTCGTTGGCCGCAGCCAGAAAGCTGCGCCGCACGACCACAGCATGGTCTGGTCCGGGATCGAGCAAAACTCCGATGTTTTTCGCGCCTGGAATTATCTCAATTCATTCCAATTCGCATTTAACGGTTGCGCGGGAAACACAGACTTTTTCGCCCAGGACATGATACCGGCCTCTACCGCCACAAAGGCCGCCACCACCTCAAGCGTAGCCGGTAGCGCGTTTAAGCGGCGCCTCAAAATCGCTGCGAGAGGCCGCCGCCTTACGCACTCAGCCGCGGCACCAGCCGGCTGGCGTTTCCGCTGGCGATCGCCTCGAGATCGCCCGGCGGCAGATTGAGTTTGCGCAAATTATCGATCTGATTGAGCGGAAAGTAGGGATAATCCGTTCCGTAGGTGATTTGCGAAATGGGCACGAGCTTCATCAGCGCCGCCATCGAGGCTGGATGCGTCGCGTTCGCCGTATCGTAATTAAGCCGGCGGAATTCAGCCTCGATGCCATCCGGCGCGAATTCGCCCGCAGTTTTTGCCCGTTCGTAGAAAGATTCGATGCGTCCGGCGAGCATCGGTATCGTGCCGCCCGCATGGGAGAACAGCCACTTGATATCGCGCAAGCGCGCGAACGTACCGCTGACCAGAAGGCTGGCGACGGTGCGGGTTGTATCATGCGGAACCTCGAGTGCCGCCGGGAATATGCCGACGCTCAGGCGGCCGCAACAGCTGGCGACCAGCGGATGCACGTAGACCACTGCTTTGCGGCGGTTGAGCTCCTCGAACACCGGCTTGTAGACCGGATTTCCCAGCCACTTGTCACCGTAATTGGTTTGCAACCCGACACCGTCGGC
Source organism: uncultured Alphaproteobacteria bacterium (assembly GCA_963759705.1). Classification (GTDB taxonomy): domain Bacteria; phylum Pseudomonadota; class Alphaproteobacteria; order Rhizobiales; family Xanthobacteraceae; genus BOG-931. Next base: position 481,785 of record CAVXAK010000009.1, on the reverse strand, counting down.
CTTCAAGGTGTCGAACACATATTCGATTTCCTTCAGCGTGGCGTCGATGTCAATCATCGAGAGCGGAGCGAACAAGCCATAACGCCCCGGACGCTCGCGAACCATCTCGGCGCCGAAATCGCTGCAGAGCCGCGCCATGTCCTGAGCCACCCTGGCGCCGCCGTCGAACCATGTACCCGGCGTTGAGGCGAGCGACAGGACGCTCGTTGTGATGCCGTTCTTGTCCATCTCCTCGAAGTCATGCTCCTTCGTCCAGGTGAGCTGGACACCGAGGTGCGGCAGCTTGCGCTGATCCTCCCAGTCGCCCCAGGCCTTCTGATAGGCGGGCGGATAGAAGTGGTGATGGGTATCGATCAGTTTCGATGACGCGCCTTGCGCATGGGTCTTATTGCCGTGCAAGAGGGTGGCCGCGCCGACCGCTGCGGCGCCCATGAGAAAATGCCGCCGTGAGGTGTGACACGAGCAGCCCATGAATCGAATGGACCCGCGAGTCACCGCATGCTTCGTCTCATGGTTCAACTCACGATTCGATACTTGGCGATCAGTTGCTGACGATCTCATATTTTCCTCCCGATGCTTTTTTATGTTGATAGTACAAATCGTGCCGCGAGGATATCGCGAACTCAAGACGCCGGCCGGTCAGAACTGCGCACGCGCGCGTACATGGGGCCGTGCGTCACGGTGGAGCCGCTCATTTCGGGCTCACAGACCGAGTGCCGATTGCGGGGACGCGCGGCTTCCCACGTTTTGTCGAGTGCACCGACAAGGTGTCACACAACGGGGCGTGAGTGCGTGTACCCTTTTTACCGTGCCTTTGTTGCAAGCATCCGGTAGTCGCGGGTCATTCGCCGAACGGCACGTTATGGAAGGTCTCCGCTGCTCACCCCGGCTTGAGGCCCGCGAACTTTACCACTTTCGACCATTTTTCGACTTCACTTGCCATGAATATTTGGAAATCTGCGGGCGTCATCGACATCGGTTCTATACCCAGCCCAACGAGGCGTGCCTTCGCAACGGGGTCGGCTATGACTGCGGCGATCTCCTGGTTGAGCCGCTTGACGAGTTCGTCCGGTATATTTTTTGGTGCGCCTATTCCCAGCCAGCCGCTTGCGTCATAACCGGGGACGGTTTCGTTTATCGCAGGAACGTCCGGCAGAACCGCGGCCCGCGTCGCGGTAGTCACGCCAAGCGCTCGGAGTTTGCCAGTGCGGATGTACTCGATAACGCCGGGTATGGCAGCAAACAAAAGCTGAATTTGTCCTGAGAGCAAATCCGGAAGCATGCTGCTGCGATATGGTACATGAACCAAATTGACGCCCGTCATCATTTTGAATAGTTCGACGAACACATGATTGGCGCTGCCGACGCCGGGCGACCCGAAATTGACCTTGCCGGGATTGGCTTTTGCGTAGGCGATAAATTCGGAAAGGTTTTTAGCCGGAACTGAGGGATTGATCACCACAACAAACGGCGTGCGCCCAATGCTCGCAACGGCGACAATATCCTGAAGGAAATTGAAGCTGAGATTTGCGTACAGAGGCGCCTCGATCGCATTACCGGCTACCACCAGAAGGAGTGTGTAGCCGTCCGGCGGCGCTCTAACCACCAGTTCGGTGGCGATATTGCTGGCGCCGCCCGGCCGGTTATCGACGACGAACTGCTGGCCGAGCCGCTCAGACAGCGACTGCGCAATGAGGCGGGCGCCGATGTCGGGAGTTAGGCCGGATGGAAGGCCGACAATAATGTGCACCGGCCGCGTTGGATAATCGAGCGCCAACGCGACGCGAGGAAGAACCGGGAGCGCCGCGGTGCCCGCGGCCAGATGCAGAATTTTTCGGCGGGGAAGTTTCATCATGCCCTCTCCAAGTCAGACGTTAGCAACAGGGCGCAGGATCACTCCGCCTTGATGTTGGCCGCCCGGATTACTTTGCCCCACTTCTCGGTTTCGGCGGCGATGAATTTGCCAAATTCGCCAGGTGTCATCGGCATTGGAACTGCGCCTAGGTCGGACAGTCGCGCCTTTATCTTAGGATCGGCAAGACCCGCAATAATCTCCTTGTTGAGCCTGTCGATAATCTCGGCAGGCGTGCTCTTGGGTACGCCCATGCCGTACCACGCACTCGCCTCGTAGCCCGGCACGGTCTCGGCCATGGTCGGGATATCCGGCAGCGCCTCCGAGCGTGCCGCGCTGGTTACCGCAAGGGCGCGTAGCTTGCCCGCCCTGATGTACCCGATCACCGTCGGTATTGGAGGAAACACCACCTGTATCTGTCTGCCGAGCAGATCGGGCAGGAAACTGCCGCGGTACGGGACGTGAACCAAGTCGACGCCGGTCATCATCTTGAACAGTTCCCCGGCGAGATGGCTTGCGCTCCCGTTTCCCGCCGATGCCATGTTAATCTTGCCCGGATTGGCTTTGGCATAAGCGATAAACTCGGGGACCGTATCAGCAGGAACGGATGGATTGACCACCATGACATCGGGAACGCGGCAAATGCTCGCGACCGGCGCGATGTCGCGCATGAAATCGAAATTGAGATTTGGGTAGAGCGTTACGTTCGCTGCGTTTCCCGAAATGACCTGCAACAACGTGTAGCCGTCCGGCGCCGCGCGAACGACAACTTCAGTAGCGATATTACCGGCGGCGCCGGGCCGGTTCTCGACGATGAATTGCTGGCCGAGTTGCTCCGACAGACTTTGACCCGCGAGGCGCGCGACGGTGTCGGATGTATTGCCCGCCGGAAAGCCAACGATGATACGCACCGGCCGCGTTGGGTAGTTATCCGCACTTGCGTTGCGCGAGGCGGCCGGGAGAGCGGCAGCGCCCGCTGCCAGATGCAGAAATTGTCTACGGGGAAGTTTCATCGTGATGCCTCACGAGTTTGAAAATCTCCACTAAGCGCAGACCGCGCCCGCGAAAAAATGTTCATCGATTTTCAGAGTGCTCGCCCGCCGCAGGCACCGACGCTACCTTTAAATTCGCAGAACGTCGGCATGGTCCGCTGGTAGCTCTTAGATCAAGCTATACTACAGCCGATTGGCTAGGAAGCGGCGAACGAGGCGGCTCGGAAATTTTGGGGTGTTCACTTGGCGGTCGTTAGGCCTTCTAAAACGCCGACTGGCGTGTTTACAAGGTGGCACCCGATAACGGTGCGCGGCGTTTAATTGTCTTACCTTGTCGCGGCTCCTTGGCTTCCCAAGCTACCAGCGCCTGCCCCAGCGGGGTCTGTGGCCCCAACCACCGCCAACCAAGCGCAAGATCAGCAGAAGAACGACCGCCCCGATGAAGGCGTTTATAATGAGAGCAACAATGCCCACCCCAAGGTGGATACCAAGTCGCGGCAGCAGCCAATCACCGATAAATGCGCCAACCAGACCGACTATCAGATCACCGATTAATCCAAAACCGCCACCCGCCATCACTCTACCGGCCAGCCATCCCGCAACAATGCCAACGACAATGATGACCAGCAGACTTTGATTGGAGAGGTACATGGCTTCCCTCGCAAGACGATCGCTGACCAATGCTGACCCGTGCAAATAGTTCCATAGACATTCGTTATGGATGCCCGCGGTTTAGCAATGGCATGAGCGGAGCGCGGGAAGGTGCCTCACCTAGGTTGGCGCCAGCATTGTGCAAACGTGGCGGAGGTGGCACCTAATTGGTATCGAGTGTGCAACCGTTTTAGGCGTGCGCTGGCTCGCCTCGACCAGCTATTGGACGACATCAAGTTTGACCTTCGCGGTTCCGCGTTCGGTCATTCCCAGAGTTTCGGCCGCAGAATGCGAAACATCAACTACTCGTCCAGGAACGAATGGACCTCGATCATTGACCCGAACTACTACGGATCGTCCGTTGGAGACATTTGTCACGCGCAAACGCGTGCCGAATGGCAGCGTAGGGTGAGCAGCAGTCAATTCATTCGGATTAAACTTTTCTCCGCTCGCAGTCTGTGATCCCTCCACATAGAAGCTTGCAACTCCGTACGATGCAGCATGTTTGCCAGTCGCGGGCGGTCTCACTTTCTTTGTCATGATGGAGGCACGTCTATGCGTCTCGAACAGCGCATTACGGTGGCCTTCCAGTGACGCCTGCCGACTGGTTCCAAGCAATTCGGATTTGTTGGTGACGGCGGGGGATTGCGTGCAAGCCGCAAGCGCCACCGATGTTAAAGCGACAGCAAATAGTTGAACAACTTTTCGACAATCGATGCGCGTCTCAGTATCGATACATCTGGCATAGTTGGTCGAAAACATGATGCACCCCCACCCGTCGGAATGCCGACACGCAAAAGGGGCGGAACCTTGGTTAAATCAAAGCAATCACAATGGCGCGGACGCAATTTTGTTGAGTGTGATCATTTTGTCACAAGAGGCGTCATGAAGCGGACTTTTTGCGGTCACGCATTGCAGGTGAGTCTTCTTTGCTGCGCCGGGACGTCCAGTCGTCTTACCTTGCCACCATGTCTGAAGGCGGCGCCCGAGAATGATCCCGGCCGCGCAATGTCCGTTAAACCTTCAACAACGGCGCAGAAGCGGACATCGTTTTAGGGCAAGTTTGGGCCAATAGCGAAAGTCCCGCTAGCCTTGCGGTGCACTGTGAAGTGGATCACAGATCTCGGTGCCGACGAGGTCCGCTCTTAAGATAATCAATTCGACAAGAATGGTCCTACGAACGACGTGATCTCATCCGGAAATTCTTCGTGGACTGATAATTTGCCGCGCGGTAATCGCTCGGTCCGAACGCCAGGCACCGCAGCGAGAGCGTCCATCTCAGCTCGAGATCGCGCTGGCGTCTCTGCGCCATAAATGAGGAAAATCGGAACGGCAGCACGCCCAACGAGCGCCAAGAAAACTACTCTGCTTGATACACGGTCTAGCGCCCCAGTCACAAAGGCCGCTGATGCAAAGCGGGCGCCAGGCGCGTCTATGACTCGGCGCTTCTCTATCAGGCGCTCCCCTCTCAACCAGGTTGGGTCACTGTAAACATGGCCTGCAACCATTTTGCCCACGACGAACGAGTTCACATTCAGCCGGTAGAGCAGCGAACCGATACGTGGCATCTCGATCGCACTCCGTATTTTGGCAAAGAACGGACGCTCGCCGCCCGCCACTGTTGGCAAGGGCCCGCGCCATGTAGGAGCAATTAGAACGAGCCGATCCGTGATGCCGGAACGACGCGAGGCACAGTCCAGGACGTATGAGGCTGCGTGCCCCGCAGCCACGATGCCATGGGGGCGGCCGACGACTTGTTCGAGAACGTGCTCCAAGAAGGTCGACAGGGCATCGGGCGTCCAGTGCACGTTGGGACGCGGCCGTGTGCCGAACCCAGGCCAATCGATTGCGACGACGCGAAATTGTGACGCCAACCGCTCCATTAGAGGGCGCATTTCGCCCCGTGTTGAGATGGAACTTAGAGCGGGTAGCAGCAAAATGAGGGCACCATCCCCGGCCTCATCGAGGCCGAGCACCAGATGCTGACCTTGCCATGACCACTGAAAGTCCCGGGTCGTGATCATCGCTCTTCCGTATCGTTCCTCCGAGACGCGTCGTTAATAATAGGACATTTCAGCACCGCCAAAAACAAAATCGTTTTGTCAATCGGTTTGGTGTTCAATTCACTAGGTCGTACAGCTTGACCAAAGCGCTGGCGCCCTTCACGGCGCGCGTGTGGCTGACAATCTCCTTGTGCGCGGCGCTGTTCTTGTAGCGCTCAATATCGGCCTCCGTCTCCCATTCGGAATAGGAGATGAACTCGCCGCGATCGCGCGCGCGCAACAGTTTTTCCGAAATACAGCCTTTCTGCGAAATCATCAGGCTGGCACATTTAGTCTTCCAGATGCGCTCGGCGGTCTCGGTCTCCGACGGATCGATCTTGATGTGAATGAGGCGGATAATCGACATGGCGTCCTCCTAGCTCTTCCGGCGGGAACTATGGTGCCGCGCAGCGGACGTTTACATCGATACCACAGTGCAATACCCAGAGTGTCATGTTCGCTACGGGTCATTCATGTCATATCGAGTACGCGCCGGGCGTCACCATCCAAAAGCACGCAGGGCATCCCTGAGGACCCCTGAGAGATAAGCTGACATCTGTCCCAACCACGTGTGAGCCGCTTCAACAGCGTTCTGCACTGATCACTCTGCGGCCTCGCGCGTTTCGTAGGGCGCGATACTTGGGCCGCCTTCTGTAAGCGCGAAGCTCAGTTCGCAGATGAGCCCCGTCGGGTCAAATGTCGTCTCGACGGCTCCGCCGAACTGATCCAGCGCCCGCGACAGCAGCAGCATTCCAAATCCGCGATGAAGCGGAGTGGCGACAGTGGGTCCGTCGCATTCATGCCATTCAAGGCTTAGGCGCTCGTCAGATAGCGACCAGCAGATAGATAGCTGACCAGCCTCGCATGATAGGGCACCGTGTTTCGCAGCATTGGTGGTGAGTTCGTGGGTTATCAGCGCCAAGGTCAACGCCAGCTTCGGGGGAAGGAGAATATCCGGCCCGACCATTGAAACTCGCGATGCGTCATAAGGACTAAGTTCCGCGGCGAGGATGTCGCGGATGCTGGCCCCCTGTCCCTGCGTCGCGAGTATAAGATCGTCGGTGGCCGACAGCGCGACCAGACGGCTTATAATACTGTCTCTCGTCTGAGGACTGTCGCGAAGTTGGAAACTTATGATGGACTGGATCGTCGCAATTTTATTTTTCAGTCGATGTGCGAGCTCCTCAACGACGAGCTTACGGAATTTTTCTTCGTCTTCGAGGCGCTGCTTAAGCCTGCGATAGTGATCGGCTCCCCAAACGATGAGCGCACTCGCGAGCAGAAAGGCCAGCAGCTTGGTTTCTACCCCGGGCGTGAGTGGGAAGAACGCGAAACGCGGAGGTATAAACGCCCACCACGCAATTACCGCACTGAGAACCGTGGCAAAACTGCCAACTGCGGCCCCGCCCACGTAGGTCGCAAAAAGAACTGCGGGGTAGTAGCCCGCAAAGACAAAAACGTCTTTGCCGAGGCTCCCAAGGCCCCAACGGACGAGGGTGGCGACAACGACAAGAAATGCTGCGAATGCGAACGCCTCGGCAGAGCCAGATCGCACCCGCTGCAGCCAATTCGCATACTCCATGACACGCTCCCCTTAGGCGTATCATTCTCCGGCATGCTTAACTTCCAAACGAGGTCCAAGTTCCCGATTGGATGGCAACGGTGTCTGTTTCGGGTCCGAAGTCAATACGCCCTCAAGCCGCAGAGCGGCTAAGGTGCAATCACGGGCCAATTCCAGAAAGGCTTTTCGGTCGTCTTCCGTTTTAGCCTCAGCGGCCCACCGAAGACATTCGTTCGCTAATTGTCGGTATTCATTGACAGTGGCCATGGCGAGAGCTTCACGCCAGAGGCATTACCAGACAGTATTTAAAACACCTCCAAAGAGAGATTTTGGTGCGTAACCGTACAAGGCAAACGATTATTTTCCCGAAAACCAAAAGGCTGTTTCCCGGCGGTGAGCCTAGCCAATGAGCCGACGATACTCTTTTTCCGGCACCCCGTAGGATTTCCCCGCCGCCCGTTCGAGGCCTTTGCGATTGCGCACAACGATCTGGTTTCGGCCGGTGTCGATCAGCTTCTGCCGTTTGAGACTTTGCAGCGCCTCGGTAACACCCGCCCGCCTGACGCCCAACATCAGTGCCAGAAATTCGTGTGTCAGCGATAGCGTGTTGTCACGGGTCCGGTCATGGGCCATCAAAATCCATCGCGCCAAGCGCTGGTCAATGTGGGCCCGCGCATTCGCAATGGCGGTGTGAGCCGTCTGCACCATGAAGACTTGGACGAATTTGAGCAGCAGGTTGCGCAAGGGAACACTCGCATCCATGGCCTTGCGCAAGTCCCTGGCCGCGATCTGTTGCCCTTCCCCGGCGACCTGCATGTAAGTGGAATGTGGCGATTGGTCGCCGCCCAGCGCTACGGCAGTTCCACTCATCCCCTCGCGCCCAATGAGACCGATTTCGATCCGCGTCTCGTCCGGTTGGACAGCAACAACCGAGGCGATGCCGGCCTCCATAAAATAGACTGTCTCGATCCGTCGGTTGGGTCGTTCCAAGTCTTTTAGTAGTTCCAGCGCGACCGGCCGCAAGTGCGGCCGCAATAATGCGAGATCGGTGGCCGACATTGCGGCCAGCAACTGATTACGAGGTGGCGAAAAACTGCGAGGTGCGGAGACCGGGGCCATGGCTCTGTTCCCATTAAGGGCAAGAGCACATCAGGGTCTCCCAAACGCCCGCGCCCGAAGGTCGCTGCAGGTGAGTGGTAAATAAGCCGTCGGCGTTCCAATTGCCATGGATATTCGCAACTAATCGTGAACCTCTCTCCAGTACGGAACCGTACCGCTGAGGAAGCCGTTTCACTTGATTAGGCGCTCACCGCACGAAATCTGAGCGTCTTCAAGATCCAGAGAACAAGCTTTATCCCTCGCGTCAGGCCTTCGGCTTGGCCGTAAAGGCTACGCTCATGTCTTTATCAGTTGAAAACGGTGCCCAGGCTCTGGTCGTGCTCGTGGTCGAAGACGAATTCTTCGTGAGATACGAAATTGCAGATTGCCTGCGGGACGCGGGCTATATCGTCGTAGAGACAGCGAGCGGCGAAGAGGCCATCGCCCTTTGCAAATCTGACATGTCAATTGACATAGTGTTCACCGACATCAATCTCGATGGCGCGACGAGCGGATGGGACGTGGCCGAAAGCCTTCAAAAGGATCGGCCGGATGTGCCGGTGTTGTACACGTCAGGAAAATCGCTTGACCTCCGACGTTGTGTTCCCGGGAGTGCGTTCGTTGCCAAACCGTATCACCACCGCGATATCGTAAATGCCTGTCGGCGGCTCCGGAGCAACTGACGCGTCGGAAATCGTTTGGCGGGAACGGAACCCAGAAAAGGGCGTTGAATGATGACCCAGGTAGAAACCGCGGAGAAAACCATGTTGATGATCAAGACGGCATTGATTGCGTCTGCCCTGAGCTTGACCGTGGTAGTCGCAGCTAGTGCACAAGGACAGGAAAAGAGGGGGCCAGAGGGCAACTACCTGCCTTCGGGCGCTCCATCTTCTGGGATGACCGCCCCAGTTGGCCAAACTCCAGCCAACGGCGACTACAAAAATCAGGCTGCTCCATCTTCTGCGATGCACGCCCCGGTTGGCCAAACCCCAGCCAACGGCGACTACAAGCCTACTGTAAAATGAAGGTAGGCGAAAAGTGAAGGCCCTCAGGCGCCCAGCGGTGAAAAATTTTATTTGTTGGTGCTGGGCAGTCTGATTTTATGACGCGGGGGCGCTTGGCCGAATTTGAATAGAACCGCCCGTGGTGTGACGGTGGCACTAGTGGCGCGTGTCAATAATTTTACCGTGTCATCTTGCCCGCCGTCAGTGCCCAAGCTGATCCAGACCGCGCAGTGTTTGCATAACCGAAGTCTTTTAGCCTCTCGCCGTTCTCCAACGGATCGTCTCTCCGCGACGCACGGAACTGCGGATTTAACCCGCCGACTTGACCATCACCATGTGGGCCCGGCACTGTGCGAATCTAAAGGCGTGAATTCGGCCGAGTTCAACCGCGATGCGTCAACCCAATGCGATCGACTTCTGGCGCGGGTTTGCGTTGATTACAATTTTCATTGATCACATCCCGGGCCTTTTCTACGCGCATTACACTCTGGGCAATTTTTCAATTTCGGATGCAGCAGAACTGTTCGTGTTCCTCGCCGGCTGGTCCTTGCGCCTGTTGGCGGAGGGCCGAGGTCGGCGCGTACCGACGCGCGACATCATGCCGCGTCTATTCGGCCGAGCGCTTGAGATCTATGCGGCCCAGGTTCTGATCACCATGCTGGCGATTGCCATGCTGGCCACGACCTCGATTGCCTCAGATAATCCGCTGCTCTTGGAATGGAACAATGCCGCCGCCGTGTTCGACGACCCGGTGCCAACTCATATCGGGCTCGCTGTGCTCACGCATCAGCTCGGCTATTTCGACATCCTGCCGCTCTATGTGGTCCTCATGCTGATGGCGCCACTGTTCGCGCTGATCGACCGCACGACGCCAAGACTGCTGCTGCCGCTATCAGGCACCCTGTACGCCGCGGCGCTCATGTTCAGGCTCACGCTGCCAACCTGGCCGGTGTCGGGCACATGGTTCTTCAACCCCTTGGCTTGGCAATTCGTGTTCGTGCTCGGCTTCACCTTTGGCAAGCCGGACGCCGGTCTCGGCGCCCTGGTCCGCCGCCATATTGTGTGGCTGCGCTTCGTCGCGCTGCCAATCGTGATTCTCGGCACGATGGTGGTCCTGTTCGCGTGGTGGCCGGATCCGACCAAGGTGCCGGATCCGAAGCTTTTCTTCATCAACGACAAGACTTATGCGACGCCCATCCGGCTAATCCAGTTTCTGTCGCTGGTTGCAGTGTTCTCGCCCACCTTTCGCTATATCCAGTGGTTGGCGGAGCTACCCTATGCACATTATCCGCTCACGATGCTGATCGACATTCTGGCGATGCTCGGCCGCAATTCGCTTTATGTGTTCTGTACCGGCTCGCTGTTGAGTCTCGCCGGCCAAATCGTCCGTTTCGTCTATCGCGGCCATGTCGGCATCGACACCGCCGTGATAATATCCGGCATCGCAATCATGGCCTTCACCGCATGGCTTGCCGAATCGCGACAACGCGCACGACCCGCCTCTCATATTTCTGCAGCAGAGTAGTCATCAGCGCGGTCATCGGTTTGGCCTCCGCACAGGCGGAAGGCCCGCCGCCCACAGTAGCGCCCTTACCCGATAGCGGGGCCTCGTTGGTTTCCAAGGCCTGTGAGACCGGCGCGACCGCCACGGCCGATGAGGCACCGCTGCCGAACGTGGCGGCGGCGCTGGCGCAGCGAAAGAGCCTCCGGATCCTGGCGATGGGAGCGGCGCCGGGCCGGGTGGGTGTCCGGGGCGGCGGCTACACGGCGCTGATCGAGGCGATGCTTGAGCGCGCGCTCAAGGGCATCGACGTCATTGTGATCAATCGTGGCGTGTCGGGAGAACTCGCCGCCGACGCCGCAAGCCGCATGAGGAATGAGGTAGCACTCGACGAACCGGACCTGGTGCTCTGGCAGGTTAGGACCAACGATGCCCTCGCCTATGTGCCGGTCGACGCGTTCGCCGCGGTAGTGAAAGAGCAGATAGAATGGTTAAAACAACACCAAGTGGACGTTGTGCTGGTCGGCTTGCAATTCGCCGATCAGATGGTACGCGATGCGCATTACATTGAGGTTCGCGCAACCCTGCGCAAATTGGCGGCCCAGGAGAATGTAATCATTATCCGTCGAATTCGAGGCGATGGAACTGATCAATCATGCTGCCAGGGTTGAGCCCGCGCCGGCCGCGGAAGAATTCGAGCGCAGTGAATTTGGTTACAATTGCTTGGCCCAATACGTTGCGCGTGCAATCACCCTAGGGGTGTTCGCCAAAAACATGCCGCACCGCCCTTAGTTCTCAGCGCCGACCGATTGGCGCCCTATCATTGGATGGGACCTGCAAGCGTGAAAGTTTTCAACTTGCTTGGTCAACCTGCGCTCGGGATACACGGCGCGAGCGTGCGATCGTGTCACCGTGCAAAGGCAGGCGCGCAAAAAGTTATTCCGGGCAGGCGTGCAAGCGTTTCACCATTCATTAGTCCGTGTACTTATAAATCCGCCTCAATGTCCGCTTCGCTCCGAAAGCGACAGAAATACTGCATTGCCGCGAAATGACGCGACGGGCCAATACCGGACATGCGTCCGGACTCATGCAATAATAAATTTCGGCCACCCAATGAGGGCTTGGCAATGATGAACGCGAAATACGAAACTGGATTGGCTACAACCCATGACATCCCCGCGATTGTAGCGATGCAGGAAGTGAACCTGCATGAAATTGGAGGCGGCCTTTCAGTTCGTCAAACGGCCGACTGGTTCAGGCGTACAATGTCGGAAATGCCGATCGTTGTTGCGCGACGGGACGATTTAGTGGTCGGTTATGCGCTCGCGACGTCTATTGCCGCTAAGTCGCATGTCAGCATCGTTCAAACCATGCTACTCGCCTTCCCAGCAACCCCCAATTGTTATCTGTACGGGCCGGTTTGCGTCGCAGAAAAAGAGCGCGGAAATGGTCTCGCCGGAATGATGTACGAAGAGATGCGTAAACGTCTGCCCGGCCGTATGGCGATGTCATTCGTAAGATCCGACAACGTCTCGTCGATCAGGGCGAACCGAAAAATGGGGAAAATCGAACTCGGCGAATTTATACATGATGGCGAGTGCTATATCGTTTTCGCATTTACCAGTTGAACATGATCTGCACCATGTCCGCTAAGGGTCCAATTTCTGCCGCGGCGTGATCTGATTGCGATATCCGCTCTGCCCCCGAAAACTGCCGCGACAGCGACTAACCGGCGCGGCCGAGATGAGCCATATCCAGACCTTCGCGGCGAGCGTTCGCTGCCCTTGCCGGTGCGTTTTGGCATGCATAAAATCAGCTGCTCGACGACCACGCGACGGAGGCATCCATGTTGATCCTCTACTGTTGGCCAGGTGCATCGTCAGTGGTCCCGCATATCGCTCTTGAAGAAATCGGGGCACCGTACGAACGACAACTCGTCAACTTGGCGCAGGGTGAGCACAAGAGCAGCACCTATCTAAAGATTAATCGTCATGGAAAAGTGCCAGCACTTGCCGTAGATGGCATGGTAATCACGGAAAACGTCGCCATCTTGACGTATCTGGCAAGGCGTTTCCCGGAAACACAGCTGTTGCCTCCTGGCATAGTCGAAGAAGCGCGCTGTATATCAACGATGGCGTGGTTTGCGAGCACCGTTCATCCGACTTTTGCGCATATTATCCGGCCCGAGAGATTTGCTACCGATAGTGCCGCACACATCAATCTTAAGGACACTGCTCGCGACACCTTTTGGGACAATTGCAAGGAGATAAATCGATTGCTTGATGGCAAGGCATGGATAATGGGAGCGCATTACACGGTATGTGATCCGTACGCATTCTTCTTCTACGACCTGGGCACACGCATCAAACTCCCGATGCACGAGCTTGCTGCGTACGCCGCTTTCTATAAGCGGATGCTGGAACGCTCCGCGGTATGCAAGGTGCGTGGGGTGGAGGAAGATATTCTGAAAGGCTCGAACGCATGGCATGGACAAAATTACACTCAGCCTCGACACGCATGAACATCGAGCCGTGATAGCGCTTAATTGCTCAATTCGTGACCGTAGCGAACTACAGCGCTAGCCCGGTGCAGCTCAACACATGTTCGCAACGCCGGGTCCAGTCTGAGAAGTCCGCTTTGGGTCAAAAGCGCGGGTTTGAGCGGGCGCCGTCAACTGCCGCTCTTGCTCCGATAGCGACCGTATTGCTGCAACATGGCAACCGACGAAGTTGGGCCACAAGGCGACATATGCAGCGCAGCAAAACGGGCGCCTATTCGATCACCTCGTCCGCGATTGAGAGCAGCCCCGGCGGAATAGTGAGGCCGAGCGCTTTGGCGGTCTTGAGATTGATGACGAAATCGAACTTAGTGGATTGCATAATCGGCAGGTTGGCTGGCTTCGCGCCTTTCAGGATTTTGGCCACGTAACCGCCTTCTAGACGGTAGGCGTCGGCTAAATCGGTGCCGTAGCTCATTAGGCCGCCGGCATACGTAAACTCCGGCCATTCGTAAATGGTCGGAAGTCGGTAGCGGGCGGCCAAGGGAACGAGCTGCTCACGCATGGCGAAGAAATTTGGGTTCGCACAAACTTGCATAGCGCCAGCACCGTCCTCAATCGCCTTCGCGAAGGCCGGCACAAAATCGGCTTCTGTAGTGGCATTGAGCACAATCAGACGCACGCCAGCGGCGTTAGCAGCTTCTGCCAACTCGGCGACTTGTGCTTGAGCCACCACTGCGCGGCTCGGATCGATCAGAGCGGCAACAGCACTTACATTCGGGACAGCTTCGTGCAGCAGGCCAAAGCGTTTGTTCTCGAGTGCAGTCGTGAACATCTGGATGCCGGTAATATTGCCCGCCGGTCGCGCCAAGCTCGATACAAGTCCGAGCTTCACGGGATCGACGCCCATCACAAACACGATAGGAATTGTTTTGGTAGCCGCCTCAGCGGCGAGTGGCGGAAACTCGGCACCACCGGTCGCGATTACAGTGACCTGGCGGCGGACAAGTTCAGCCGCTAAAGCAGGCAATCGGTCGGGATGGCCGTCTGCGAACCGGAATTCAATCGTGACATTCTGACCATCGATGTAGCCTGACTCCTTCAGACCACCATTGAACGCACTTACAGAGCGCGACATAGGCTCCAGTGAACTTTCGTGGAGAAACCCTATCAGCGGCAGCGCCGGCTGCTGCGCACGTGCGGCGACCGACCACGACGCCGCAGCACCAGCGCCCAGCGTGATAAACTCCCGTCGCCTCATCGAACCACCTTTCGGCCGAGGAGGAGAACTTACCACAGCCTTGACGCAGAGTGGCGCGCTTGTGCGCCACAGCAAGATAGTGGTGCCCGACTTCCGATTTGGGTCACTTTCGACCAATTAGCCGGTTTTGCCTATCGGTCCATGTCTGCTTCGGTTTGAAAGCACCGATTGGGCAGTCATTGGTGATCTGACCTAGTTTATATGATGTCTTGATACGCAGCAGCGCGCCGCTGGTGGCACGGTGTCACCTCTCGATACTGTAAAGGGTGCCGATCAAGGGCTGCTTGGCGCGCGCTTGCCCGGCGGAAGCGCGCTCGGGGGCGAGCGGTTTTCACCGTGTCACCCTGTTGGCATCGGCAGGCTCAAGCCGGCGCATTACCTGTGGGCACGGTTACAAGTGACACGCGCGTAGCCGCGAACCTGCTCCAGATAGCCGCCGCGCGTGAGCCCGCGGACACGTACGGCCGACCATCCGAGCTCTGTCATTAGCCTCGACAGACGCCGGCACGCGCCGGCGCCTCGGCTGCGCTGGGCAACCTCTAGGTAGTCGAACAGTGTCTGCGTGGTGACGCGCTCAATGCCGTCGTCTCCGATCTTGCCCCTCACGCGCTCCAAGCGCAGCAGCCAGGGATCGGCACTCGAGACAGAGGCAATTTTGGCAGCCGCTTCCTCCATCTTCGCAAGCCATGTCGTCATGGTCGTTCTCCATGCATACCTAATTGTCCGGATGTGGACCGTGTCGGCGGCGACAAAGCGCATTCAATGCTTGGGCCGCCATATTTGCCCAGGCCCAATTCCCGGCAAAGGACGTGGCGGGAACCGCTTGCATAAGGCCGCATTTTCCCGAGTGAAGTCCGGAGCGTACTCGGACGCGAGCACACCCCGAGCAAAGTCCTCGAAACTTGGATGGCCGTTGATCTCCCACCTATTGGCCTCAAGAGAGCGGGCGAACTCGGCCACAAGATGACCGAGAGGGTCGTGGTATCTCAGGGCTTCCTGCTCAAAACCTGTGAGCGGGAGCGGCGGCGCGTCTTTCGGGCCATGAACGTAAAACCATTCTTGGGCGACGAGCGCGCGGCGCGCCACCCTTTTTTGCGGGGCGATTGGATCGGCACCCGCGACCCAGACCCAGCCAACAACCGGGTTACGGCAGGTGTCTCCCTTCTGTGGCGCGGCGTCCACAAACAACTGATCAACGTGCGATTTGATAATGCTCTTGTCCATAGCTGCTCTCCGTTTGAAACGCACCACCTGTCTTGACTGGTCCGTTCGATTTCCGACGGGACATCCGTCTCATTTGAGTTCAGGCTAAAGCCTTTATGGTAAAGAAAGTATTGCTGGCGCTCGGTGACGCTGTAATTGCGATTACAGATCAATTCATTAGTGAAGGCCGCACCAACAACGTGGGTCAGGGCGATCACGGTGGAATGGTGTAAGGGTGACACCGGCTAAGGATTGCGGCCTCCGATCGATCATCGTCGCGGCGGATCAACGAATATGAACTTGCCACCGTGCCGGAGGCCGGCCTGCTAGCGTGCGCGCTCAGATGTCCCAACCGATCATTCCTTCCTGGCTCTGCATGGGGATTGCAGGGGGGTGAATTTGCTGGTGCGGAATGGCAGGCGGTCAATGCCCCTCTAAAGAGGGGGCATTGACCACCACCGCTGCCATGGGCAATTGGTCAATCAATTAAGCCAAGGATTGACCAATTGACCACCAGCCTCTTTGGAGGCGCTCGGCAGCTTCTGTTCGCTAGGTGCCGCAGGGTCGCTCGCGGGTGCCGCTCCGTCACTTGAGGCTGTCACTCCGTCGCTGCTTACATCTGGTAAAGGTATAGCGGACCGATCGACACGCAGTGCGCGACGCCTGTGAAACCGACCAGTGGGGATCTCTGCGTCTACCAACACGCCAACCTTCTTCAGCTTAGCAATGGTGCGTTTAGTTACGGCTTTGAGGTCGCCAGGATGCCATTGGCGGGGCGCAGTCGCGTCCGCAACCGCAGCCATTGCATCGTCCAGCAGCGAGCGGGCATTCTCGGCACCCGCCATGCTTGGACTGTAGGGATACGATTTTCCGTCGATCATCTTCCCTCGATCCACTACGTCCAAAATCGCGTCTTGTATCTTCTGATCATCCGCGGTTGATGATGCGCTTGCCATGACCGACGGCTTCACGCGTTCGACTGCCTGGACATTGTCGCCATGTGGATAGATTGGAGGCTCTGGGTTTGGCAGTTCGACGCTGTGAAGCCGGTACCAGGGACTGTCAGCCGACCTGGGGGCGAGATTGGACTTCGCATCGACCAGCTTAAAGTAGCGAAATCGCTCAGACGGAAGGACGCCAAGTAACTTTGCGTCGCCATCCGTCATGAGTACCGGCATGATCGCGCGTCGCGCCAAGTTAACTGTAGCAGAGGCGCCACTGATCGCCTCAGCGTTCCCGTCATCAGCGCCCTTTCTGGTGTGATGAACAATCAGTACGGCGCAATCGAACTTTGTCGCGAGGCGCTTCAATTCCCGAATTACCTGCGCCATCACCCCGTTGTCGTTCATGTTACCGCCACCACAGAACGCAACGAGTGGATCGAGAATGAGTAGGTCGGGGCGTAAAGCCTCAAGAGCGCCCTCAAGGACCCTGAAACCACCCTGATCGAGCGTGGAAAAGTTTCTGTCCATGGTCTTCAGGAATGACAACCGCTGAACCCGCGGATCGGTCGATCCAGCCACGTAAAGTCGGTCCGGCGCCTGCCTCGGAATTTTATTCGCGTGTGCCAAGGAAAAGGCCAAAGTACGCCGTTCGATCTCGGTGTCGCTGTCTTCTCCATTGATCAACAGCACCTTGAGGTCAGTTCCACAAATCTTCTCGTTAAGTACCTCTACGCCGGTAGCAATCTCAACAGCCATGCCGGTGGCGAGCGCGGTCTTGCCGGCACCACCAGGCGCAGCCAGAACGGTTATCTCGCCGCGGATGAGATAAGTGCCGTACAGCCAGCGTCGATGCGGGATATTGGCGAACGAGAGTTTTAGCTCAGTCGCGGACCACATTGAGGGTGCGGGCACCGTCGGCGTCAATGGGAGGCGACCATCCGGGCCAACCGTGCTCACCGGCCATGTGGAATACGTCGCGATGGTAATGGGCTCGTCGCGGTTGAATGCCTCCGTCGATGTACCTGAAAACCAGCTCTGACGGTTATCCATCCTCGTCATACCCCGGCGCCTGACGCGACGCGGCGTCGAGTATCTCCCAAAGTTGCTCAGCCTCCTCTGGATGGAGTGCTGCCTCGTGTGCCAGTCCCCGCGCTAGTTTCATCCATTCTGGCTCGGCTTCGATTGCCGAAGGCGGGATGGCCGATACGGCCGAACGGACCTCATCGATGTTCGCTTCGAGACCGTCCGCGAGGCTCTCGGCCGGAAGAAACGCGAACCCAGGCGCCGGCCGACTGTTCTTGGCCCACTCTGGAACTCTAAATTGCAACCCATTGCCGGATGGATCATTGTCGTTCGCACTGGCACTCCCACCAGTCCGACCCTTCAGTTCGGCGGCGAGCGCGGCGAATTCGGCGGGCGCAGCCTTGATAGGTATGGGTGGCGGGGGTGTTGCCTGTCATCACGAAGAAGCGTTTCGCTCGTATACAGTTCAATTCCGCCATGAGAAATTCCACTTGCTAGTGGTTTTGCCTTCAAGATGACATGCGCACCTTTGCCAGAAACACTCGTCTCGACATACGAACCAAGACGATCGACCCACTCTGCAGTCTCTATGGCGATTTCGCCTTCGCAGGCCGGACTATCGAAGTCGACACCAGCGAAAACCAGCCCATTTTGATCTGGCTTTCCATCGAATACGAACCCGACACCTGACCATCCCCCTTGGTTATAAGCGGTACGGCACTCATCAAATCCACTCCACGTCGATGGATCAGTGCTCTTCGCAGGCGTACCGTTCGCTTGAAAGGGCACTTTGCGCCATTTGCCCCGCGCAGACTTCGGGGGCATGTATTTCCAGACAACCCAGTTCCTCCTTCCCTTAAGCTCGTCGGGCATCCCCTCGAATTTTGGGCGGAGGAATTTAGGCGGAGCCGGAGCGACGGTCTTTGTGTCCGTTGCCGGCCTAATATCATTGCCCGTTTCACCCGTTGGGCTCTCGTTATCCCCAAATGGAACCGGACCATTGTCAGCAGCGTCGCTCATGACACTCTCCTTTGATGTTCTTGCGCGACGAGCCATTTCTCAACGCTCGCTCGCCTATAGAGCACGGTGCGACCAACGCATGTCCTTGGTGGCCCTATGCCGAGCGCATCCCAACGGTCGAGCGTGCGCACGTTTCGCCGCAGTTCAGCGGCGAGTTTTTCCTTCGTCAGAAACTCTGAGAGAAGCGGTTCCGATTGGGACATGATCTTCGCCTTCGCGTTGTAAGGCGAAGGAAAGCATGCTTTTTTAGTACAAAAAAAGCGTCGAACCGCCGGCGAGTATTAATCCCTAAACGGTGACAGGGTCGTCCCCTGGGGGGCAGAACCGTGAGCACGATGCCGTGCTTGTTTTATAAGATTTACCAAGCTGCCCTTGTTGGTTTGGGAGCCTAATGCAATCAGGCATTTGTGCGCAAAATCCGCAAATGGTCCCCGGCCAGCCCCCGCAAAACGGCCAGTGTGCTTCCGATACACGCGTGCCAAGCCAGTATGGGGTCAACCTCGGGTAGCTTAGAAGGGCCGCTTGGGCGCCCTTTGGTCGGCCGTCTAGCTTTTTCTGCTCTATTCACGATGGCTTCGAGTTCCGCAATGTTGCGCTCGAATTTTGCCATCTCTGTTTTGAAGTTTTGCGCTGAAGTGAGCGGCATGTTTTCGATGTCGCGCCATGCCGTAAATAAAGCGCCGATATCGACGCGCATCGCGTGCTTCATCAGGGCGCCCGACTGAGCAAGTAGACTGGAGAGTTTCGATAATCGAGCTGTTTCGTCCGATATCGGGGCCGTCGGGTTGATTTTAAATCCGATAAATAAGCGGGCGACATCATGGAGGAGATCGCGCCACGCTTCCTCTGCATCAAAATCCTTAGGTTCAAACTTCTTCTTAGCTACTTGTGCCCGCAACTGATTTAAGAGCGAACTCCTGGATGTGGCGAAGCGAGCCAACGATTGCGCGTTCCGCGCTATATAAGCTTTAGTTTCTTTATTAACCTGATCCATAGTTTGCTCTGTCGTTTTCATGAGTTTCGCTCTCACACCTCCTCGTGAAGGACCTGCAACAGCTTGCTGATCGGGGTTCAATATGCGCCCAATCATCGCCGCGAGCTTTTCGAGTGCGTCCCGCTTTTCTTCCGCATAGGAATGCCGATCATATGTCCCCTCAACGCCGGCAATGACGTGGCCAAGCACACGTTCGGAAATATCCGGCCGCACGCCAGCGCGGACCATCAAGGTCTTTCCGTGCGGCGTAGATCGTGAAGGGTCCAATTCGGCAACGGTTCGACCTTCGCCCCTTCTTCGCCTGCGTCTTCATAGCCGCGAGTACGGCCTTATCAAGAGCGGCTTTGCTCTTGCCGAAACCCGAGTAAGGCGTCTTAGCCCGCGATGGAAAGATCAAATCACTACCGAGCTTCGGCTGCGCCTCTATAAGAGCGAACGCCGCTTTCGATAATGGAACGTGGTTCGGCCGCTTCGTCTTGTAACGCTCGGCGGGGATCGTCCAAATCCCATCTTTACCAACCTCATCGCGGCTCATGTGTGCGACTTCATCGCGTCGCTGCGCAGTCAGGAGCAACATTTTGACCATGGCTCCAAACGTGCCGGACTGCCCAAGTACGGGCCAGACGATGCGAATTTCATCGTCTGAGAGGACGCGAGAGCGCGCACGCTCCTTTTGGTTCGCTCGTGGCTTAACCCGCACGAAGGCAGCCGTAAGGTTGAACTGGTCGTCGCGTTCGGCGTACCAACTCAACGCCTTTCTGGTATAGGCGCGGCACTTATCGGCCATGACCGGACCGGCGTTGTCTTCAATCCAGTCTGTCATTTCCGCGATATGAGACCGGCGTAACTCATAGACGCCAACTTTGCCAATCCGTAGTTTCACGAGCCGATTAAACGCACTTTCGATTTCATCCGCGCTCCGCAACGGCTTTTCCTTATTGCGGACATATCGTGTGATGAACTCGTCGAGAACAGCGGAGACAGCCTTGATTGTAGGCGGTGGGATTCGACCTTCGAGCGGGTTCTCGCCTCGGTCTACACGTTGACGCAAATTTCGAGCTTCACGGACCGCTTTGAGCACGGACCAGTCCGGCCACGCCCCGATTGTGAAGCGGTATTCGCGGCTGCGAAGGCGATAGTTGAGGATGAAAGAACGAGCACCGGCAGCCGTGACACGGACCCCGAAACCGCGCGGCGCCTTGGAGCCTTGTATCATGACCCCGGCAAAGTAGATGATGCGGTTGCCCCAGCAGGGACTGGCAGCCGTCTTAATCGCTTGCTCGTTTAGCTTTGCGTGTGTCTCGGTGGTGTCCGCACTGTGTCCGCACTATCAGTTGACGCAATTGTCGGTGAGTGTGCCGACAATGTCACGGCGTGTCATCAAAAAACGATTGATATAATTAACTTTTTTATGCGGACGCGAACGAACCCTTGCAGAATCAGGAACTTAGCGGGAGATGGTGTACGTCATTGACATGGATGGGGTCACAGGTTCAATCCCTGTACCGCCCACCATCCTCCGCCTGCGCAGCAATGCCGATCGTTGGATCGGCAGCGCAATACCACGCGCATGCTCCATCAATGTGGAGCGCCAATCGATTCAATCTGAAACGATGGGGCTCTAAGAGGCGCCGGCGTCCGACAAGCACTTCTTGGTGAAGCTCGTCTCCGCCGCGCCATGCAGCTTCTGCGCCGCGGCCTGATCCTTGCAACACTTCTTTGCGAAGCTCGTCAGCGCGGCGCCATGCAGACTTTTGCCGGTTGCCTGAACGGCGCAGCTATCGTCCGCCGCCGCAGCCGTGATGACGCAAAATGAAGCAAGGACAATCGCGATCGTTTTCATATTTCTCTCCCGGTATTGTCGTGTTCAGTTTCTAAAACTGAACACGAGCAGCATCTTACTTCTACTTCGAAGTCACCAGTGTTCCGTTCGGGCTCGCCTTGTCGATGACCTGTGGCAGATATTGTGCCAGCAATTTCAGCGTCTCATCAACCGGCAGGCCGAGATGGCGCGCGAAGTCCTGAACCTGGGAATTACCAAGAACCGCTTTGAGCTGATCTGCGGTAATCGGAAGGTTCGCGCCATTGCCAAGCCATGATTGGACCTGCGCGCCAAGACCGCCCTTTTCGAGCGCGGTGACGAGCCCGGCGAGATCGTGATACTGCGTCTTCGCCAGAACGGCGTTGATCACCGCCGGCAAGCCCGCCGCTTCGACCTCGCTCAAAGCACCCTTGAGAGCATTTCCAAACCGAGCTCGTCCAACAGACCCATGATCGTCTCCTTGCGTGGACATATGCTCGCCCGCGCCATGTCGAAGCCCGCTGCGCAAGCTTAGTCGATCAGTTTCAATGGCACCAGCGGGAGCGCAATCGCGCCGCCGAGACCTTGTTGCCTATTTCGCAGCTCGTCGGGGACCTTGCCGCCGTTCTCAGCAAGCTTTTGCATGACTTGCTTGTGCAGCCACATGTTCATCGTTGCGCTGTCGTTCTTGTCGCCGGTGTAATGCAGCTCATCGGCCAGCTCTTTGCGTGCCGCAAGGCTCGAGTCCAAATTCAAAAGCTTCATCAGATCGACGATCGACAAACGCCAATTGAGTTTTTCTTTGTTTTTGGCTGCGAGCTTGGTGAGGATGTCTGCGACGTCGACCGGCGTTGCCGCTTTCGGCAGCGACGACGAAGCGGTCGTGGACGCCGGCGCTGACGGCGCCGGCGACGGCTTTGATGCCGACGCGGGCGGCGGTGCGGCAGGAGACGATGGTGTCGCCGGAGCGGCACTGGCGTGGCCGAAAATCGCCGACATGATTTTCCCGAGAACGCTCATTGGATCCTCCTCGATGCAACGAGGGCGCCGCGCCCCGTTTCAAGTCGAAATTGTACCAACGCCGGGTAGGCAGGCACAACCCGGCCCGCGTCGGAGTATGACAGTTCAAAGTGCGGCGTCTCGCGAATCTTGCCCCTTTTCATCGCGCTTGGCCTGTGTCACACTCGCTATATACAATGGATATAGCGAAGCTCTATGTCGTTTCGTGCGCAGACTTCTTCGGCAGGATTTCTCGGCCTCAAGGGACTTCCCGAAAGGCGCGCGTCGGTCGCGGATATCGCCTCGATCCGGCCGCGCGCCGGTATCGAGGTGCGGGCTGCCGCGGGCGCCGCAAGTTCGCCGAAGCAACGCAGCAGGATTTGGGATCTGCACGGCAGCTTGCATTGCTCGATCATCGGTACGTGCCTGACCACCGGCGAACTGCGGCGGCTTCTCGTCCGGTTGAAAGTGGCTGGGGCCGACGCTGCCGGCGATCACGACCTTCACATGCTGGGCGTCCTGCTCGCCGCGCGGCCGGAAGCCGGCGCGAAGCATTTGCAAAAGACGCTTGATCGGCGCCACCAGACTGCGATCAACCAATTCGCCAAGGCGAAGGATGCGGCCGCCCTATGCGCGTTGTGGGAAGACGCGATGAAACGCGGCGATATTCCGGGCGCCTATTGGGCGGTGCTCACGCATCCTGCGACGACCGACGCCATGGTGAAGCAGGTCTTCGGCGAGGTCCACATGCTGTCGCACCTCGTTGGTGCGGCCAACCGCGCGGATATCCAGCGCTTGCGCAAGCTGGAAGAGCATAACGCGTCACTCTCATCGAAGCTGGAGCGCCAACAGATCCAATTACGTGACGGGTTCACATCGCGCGACCAGACGATCCGCCGGTTGACGGACGCTCTTGCCGCGAAGGCGAGCGGCGTGACGACCGGTGCCGAGGCCGACGAACGGACGGAGGCGCTGTCCGCGGCACTCACCGAGCGCGACCGGCGTTTGACGCAGGAAGTGATGCGCCGCGAGAAATGCGAGCGCCGGCTCGAAGCGATGTCGGCCGAACGCGACGAAGCCAGACGCGACCTCGGCGACTGCGAGCGCGCGTGCGAGACATTGCGTACAGAACTTGTTTCGATCGAAAGCCAAATCGGATCACTGCTGTGCCGCGACGATGATCAATCCAGGGGCACGCTCGATCTGGACAGCCTGACGGTGCTTTATGTCGGCGGGCGCGCCCATCAAACACCGTTATTGAAGGGCTTGGTCGAACGCATGAACGGCCGTTTTCTGCATCACGACGGCGGCCTCGAGCACAATGCGGCGCTTGCTGCCCGGGCTCGTCAGCCGAGCCGATGTGGCGGCGTTCCCGGTCGATTGCGTCAGCCATGACGCCGTTGCAGCGCTCAAGCGAACGTGCCGGCAGTTGGGGAAGCGCTATGTGCCACTCCGCAGCGCAAGCCTCGCCTGCCTGCTGTCCGCGCTCGCGACCTTGCAAGCCGAACCGGCGGCCTCGCCCGACACCGTTCCGCTTTAGGTGCACGCCAAAATATTTTCGGCAACACCAAGCTTGATGATAACCTTTCGGCCGCTTCACGGTGCAATCCGCGCGAGGTGCTCGATGGGCGACGTTCGACTGACGGTGCGGGTCGATTTCGGAGCGGACCGGGCGCTCGGGCCCGGCAAGATCCGACTGCTCGAAGCCATCGCCAAGACCGGCTCGATCTCGCAGGCGGGCCGCTCGCTCGACATGTCCTATCGGCGCGCCTGGCTGTTGGTCGACGATATGAACCGCTGCTTTCGCGAGGCCGTGGTCACCACGCAGCCCGGTGGCGCCCAAGGCGGTGGGGCGGCGCTCACGCTGTTCGGTCGCGAACTGATCGAGAAGTACCGGTCGATCGAAGCGGAGGCCATGGCCGCGGCCAAGCCGCAATTGAATGCGCTGGAGACCTCGTTACGCAATCGCGCTCGCGGTGCGCAAAAGCGCCTGAAGACATCGATCAAGGCGGCCACGGCACGATGAATGCCGGTGCCGGCCATCTTGCCTCCATTGCCAGCCGGTTGCGCCGCGCTATATTCATTTGAATATTGCGACTGCAAAAGGACATTGGCTCGCCGTGCCGCCGAGTTCGACCTACCAAGCCAGCGACGGCGCGGCGTACGAGATTTTTCTCGGCCGCTGGACGCAGCTGCTCGCCCCGCATTTTCTCGACTTCGCGGCCTTCGCGCCGGAGGGTGCACTTCTCGACGTCGGCACCGGAACCGGCAGTCTTGCCTACGCGATGGCGGCACGCTGGCCGTCCAGGCGGATTCTCGGCGTCGACGTTGCCGAACCCTACATCGCTTACGCGCGCAGCAAGGCGACGGGCGCCGCGCCGGAATTCAAGATCGCCGACGCGTCGGCGTTGCCTCATTCCGACGGCGGGTTTGCCGGGGCCGCCGCTCAGCTTGTGCTCAACTTCGTTCCGAATGCGGCTGCCGCCGCCAAGGAGTTACGCCGCGTGACCCGGCGCGGTGGAACGGTCGCCGCCGCGGTGTGGGATTTTCGCGGCGGCCTTGTCTACCAGCGGCTGTTCTGGGACACCGCCGCGGGCATCGATCCGCACGCCGGTGATGCGCGCGATCGGCTGTTCTCGGGTGCGCTCGCGCTTCCCGATGGGCTGCCGAACCTGTTCAGGAATGCCGGACTGACCGACGTGCAGTGCGGCTCACTGACGATCCGCATGACCTACGCAAATTTCGAGGACTATTGGCAGCCGCTGCTGGGCGGGCAAGGCCCCGTCGGCACTTACATCATCGCGCTCGATGACAGCCGGCGGCGCCGCATCGAAGACGCGGTGCGGCGCGCCTTTTATTCGGGTTCGCCGGACGGTGAACGTTCGTTGACCGCCACGGCATGGGCCGTGCGCGGAACCGTTCCGTAGCGGCCGTGTTCATGAAAGCCCTCGAGCCACGGAGTCAAAGATGAAGCTCAGCGCGCGCAATCAGCTCAAAGGAAAGATCGTGGACGTGACCAAAGGCGCGACGACATCGCATGTACGGATCGAGATCGGCCAGGGCGTCTGATTACCGCCTCGATCACCAACGAAGCGGTCGCCGATCTTGGTCTCAACAAAGGCGACGACGCCTGGGCTGTGATCAAGGCTTCCGATGTGATGATCGGGAAGTAGGTCGTTCGAAGATCGGTTACGCCACAGGCTTGCGCGCAAGCAGGCCGAATGCAGCGAACGCGGCAATCGCCAGCGAGATCAGGACGTTGTAGCCGGCGAGCGAAATGCCGAACAGTCGCCATGCCGCTTCGTCGCACCGCACGACGTTGATCGACTGTAACTGGTTCACCAGCGATCCGCCCTTGTTGAGATCAGTCAGCGGACCCGAGCAATCGGTCGGGCCGGGCCACCAATGCCATTCGACGCCGGCGTGGTAGGTGCTGAGCACGGCACCGCACAGCGCCGCAATGATGATGACGACGAAGCCCACGGACAGGAGCTTTCGCGGCGCGCGCACAAGAGCCGCGATCACCATCAGCAACGAGAGCGGGATGACGATGTGATAAGGAATGCGCTCTTCGAGGCAAAGCGGGCAGGGCGGATACTTGAGCACGATTTCGAAATACCAGGCGCCGAGGAGTGTCGCTGTGCTGAGCGCGAAGACTGCCAACGATGCCGCCGCCGCCGGCTCTTCGCAAAGCTGAGCGATCCAGGTCCTTTTCATTCCTTCCTCGCCAATGGCCCCCGGGCCGGAGCAATTTGCCGATCCTGAGGGTGGAAGCAAGCCCATCCCGCGCCGGGGGCCTTTCCGCCGCCGCGTTCGTCCGCGCGCTTGAGCGCTATAGCGTCTGAAAAGCCTTCGCCGCCAGACGAGGTCCACGCGGCTGGGCTGCGGATCCTGCGGACTCAGTGCCGCCGACAATTCGAACCGCGGCGTGCTCCCAGCCCTTGCACAAGGGCCGCCAAAGCCCGAATTCCGCACCAATTTCGTCTGGAACTTCGCCGTTTCGGCGTGTAGAACGTCGCCCCTATGCCCGTGTGGCGGAACTGGTAGACGCGCACGACTTCAAAATCGTGTTCCGCAAGGAGTGGGGGTTCGATTCCCTCCACGGGCACCATCCCTGAAAATGTTCTCTGCAGAGTGTTCTGCCCTGAAGCCAATGTGTTCAACAGCTAACGCATTCGCAAAAGAACCTGATCGCTGACAATGGCGGGCTCGCTCCTGCGGATATCGTAACCTCCCTGCGCAGCAAGCGGGGCCAAGCCTTCAAGTCCGCGCGGAAACAGCTTGAAGTTCGTCTCCGCGATCATCCGTTTTCGGATATCGCTTGCGCTAGTCACGGAACCGGCCACGAGGCTCACCCCGCGCCGCCGCTCAGCCCCCGCAGATTGGCGACGATCGCTTCATCGCTCCCGTACTCGAAGAGCCCGCCTTCGGACGAAGCCGCAACGATGGCGCCGCCCGCCCGCGATTTCGCGACGATCTCAACGAGTACTGCTGGATCATTCCAGTCATAGGGTCGATGGTCGAATTCAACGGCTAGACCATGCAGAGGCCCGTCCGCCTGCTTGAGTGCGGCGAGTGCATTCGCACCAAATGCAGGTCCATCGGTTTGCGAATCCAGCACCTCGATGTCGATCCTTCGTTTCAGCAAGTCCGGGCGGGTACGCTTCAGCAGGATAATTGCATTGATACTGTCTGATACTGTCGAGAGCCGGTCCGCCGGCGATATTGATCAAATGCAGTGGCGCCGCCGCGTCTGCACTCAACGGCTCGACGAGCGCATCCGCCAGCAGCTTGGCGATTTGCTGCATGCGCAGGCGTATGAAAACGGCGTGCGGAGCCCCGGCGATACGTTTGTCGATCGGTCCATCGAAGCCACGCGGCAAGTTCTCTACGCCAAGCTTCAGGACGTATGTGCTGATGCTATCCAAAAACCCCTTGTCGGACTGGAACACGGCCTGGGCAAGCTGCGACCGCTTCGCCGCTCGACGCAGAAACAACCGCATGATGAACCGCGGCATCCGCTGCTGGTTTCGATACCACGTGATAAATGCTTCACGCTGCGCTTCAAGGCTTGCTGGATCATCCGGCACAGCAAACCGGGGATTGGAAAGATCGATCACCGGCAGAACAAGATCGTTCCGTGCCTTTGCAAAAATCACTCGCCGATCCATTCCGTATTCGCCCGCGTCTGCGAAAACTCCAGCGGCAAAGCTACTCGGTTTCACCCTGACGGGCACCACCTCCGAGACTGTTTGAAACGCAGCTTTGCGGTCGTACGCCGGTCTCACGTCAGCGGCCGCCTGCCGAACGACATAAAACGGAGAACCCCGGGCCGTCGGCCCAGGGTGCTCGCGAAGCATGACTGTCCGAAAGCTACGGACTAACGCGATCCAAAACCTAATACGCACCCTCGGACTGGCCGAAGTCGCGTTGCAGTTCGGTCCGGACGTTCGGGTCAGGATCCTGACCGCCGAATGGCGTATTGCTGAATGACGGAACGCTCTGCATGTACAGTCCCTGGGTCGACGGCGCGGTGTGGTGCTTGTGCGCGACCGTCTTGGCAAAAGCGGGCGCGGCGACGAATGTGGCCAGCGCAATGGCCGTCATGAGCTTCTTCATATTCATCTCCTGTCAGAAGTGGATCACCCCCAGCGGGGCGTGACGACGCAAGCATTGCGCTCCGCCGCTGCTGACGAGATGTGGACGATGCGGCCAATCGATAACGGGCCCGGCGCGAAACGGCTTGTTGCTTCACAACGAACAATCGAACGGTCTTCGCCAAAGAACCTTTCAGACCGCGGATGAATGGCCGAGAAAATAAAACCCCGGGGCAATGGCTCCGGGGCATTTTCGAACGCATGAACAGGTTCCGGAGACGGAATCACCCTTGTCCGGTTCCAACGTACGACCGGATCAAATAATTGTAGATGAAGGGATCCGGCGCGGTATTGGGCATGCCGCGGTTCATCATTGCCGGTTTGCTGGTGTCGTACGGCGCAGCCTGCATGTAGAGCGTCTGGTTCGGAAGCGGCTGCGCATGCTTATGTTTCTTGACTGTTTTTGCGAAAGCCGGCGAAGCGGCGATCAGCGTCACCGTGATCGCCAAGAGTAATTTTTTCATGTCACATCTCCGTTCGGGCGATGCGCCCGGTGTCGAAGCGATCGTAGCTGCACTCTCGCTTCCCGCGTGACATGCCAGTCAAAGGGGTTGTTTGATAATACCGCGGCGATCAAACGTTGCCTTCGTTGTCAGTAGAGAATGACAAATCGGTAACGTACCGACGTAAAAAGTTTTTTATTTGTTGGTCTTGCGATGTGACGACGACGATCGATGCAATATCACGACGCCGCGCGAAGGTTTGCCGAGGCGTCTACACCGATATGATGATCGATGTCGGGTTGTTCGATCTGTAACGGCCTGGAGAATTGCGACGCGATGAAGTCGATAAATGTGCGGGTCTTGGCGGACAGATAACGGCTGTGCGGGAAAACCGCGTGAACGGGCGTTGCGAGCGTGGTGTAGTCCTTCAACAACGGAACGAGCCGGCCGGTCTGCAGATCCTCGTCGACAATGAAATCCGGCGCGAAAATCACGCCGACGCCGTTGAGCGCAAGTGCCCGGAGAGCGTCGCCATTATTGGCGAGGAAGCGCCCGGAGACGCGGACGACATGCTCCGCTCCAGTGTTATCGAAGAAGCGCCACATGCTCTGCTGTGTAGAATAGGTGTAAACAAGGCAATTGTGACCGGCGAGATCGCGCGGCGACCGCGGGGTGCCATGGATCGCCAGATAGGCCGGCGACGCACTCACGACCATCGCGACCTCGCACAACTTGCGCGCCATCAGGCTCGAATCAGCAAGCTGACCGACGCGAATCGCAAGATCGAAACGTTCCTCGACGAGGTCGACGTAGGGATCGTCAAGGCTGAGGTCGACGGAGACGTCGGGATAAGCGATCAAATAATCGGCGATCGCGGGCGCAAGATGGCGCATGCCGAAGGATACCGGCGCAGTCACTCTCAGCTGGCCGCGCGGCGCCGTTTGCAGATCGCCCGCAGCGCGTTCGGCTTCATCGAGATCGGAGAGAATGCGGAGGCAGCGTTCATAATAGTTCTGCCCGACCTCGGTGGCGCTGACGCGGCGGGTCGTTCGATTGAGCAACCGTACGCCGAGCCGCTCTTCAAGTGTCTGAATGTGCTTGCTCACCATGGCGGGCGACATGCCAAAGTGACGGGCCGCCGCCGCAAAGCTGCTGGCGTCGACGACTTTAACGAACACGGCCATTCCAGTGAACCGATCCAAGCGCTACCTCACACTTTCACCACCACCCAGCAAGCCTCCCCGCGGTGAGCGCTTCGATCCGGCGCATTTCCGGTCGCGATTTATGAGCCGGGGATGATCGAACCAACCCCGCTGGACTCATTGCAGCGTTGAGCAAATCGCATGGTGCGGAAAGAGATTCAAAAGCGAGCGCAAAGGCAAGCGTAACGCACCGTATTTGAAATCGACACAGGGTTCAGATGGCGCGGCGTTCGCGCACAAAATTGTGATCGCGCCCGATTTATCGCGTTCGAGGCCACCCTCGTGTCTGGGCAACCGCCGTCGGTGCACGGCGTGATTCGGATGGCACTCCAATAAACAATCGATAAACGATGCGGCCGCATCCGAACGCTCCTGCATCGAACCCGACGTCCTTGGCTGATTGCAAACCTGGCTGATTGCAAACTTGGCTGATTGCAAAATTTGTGCGACCAACTGATGGCGAAAGTGCCGCAGACTCGCGGCGTGGGGCAATCGATGAAATTCGCGCATTTTTCGCACATCTGGGCCAAGCCGGGCATGACGCCGCATGAGCGCTACGAACAATTGTGGCGCGAGCTGCAATTGTGCGACGAGCTCGGCTTCGATCATTCCTTTTGCGTCGAGCATCACTTCCGCCCCGACGAAAGCTGGATGTCGTCGCCGAGCCTTTACGCCGTCGGCGCCGGCGCGCGTACCAAACGCATGCGGATTGGGCCGATGGGCTACATCGTTCCGCTCTATCATCCGCTACGGCTTGCCGAGGAGATCGCGATCGTCGATCAGATGCTTGGCGGCCGCATGGAACTCGGCCTCGTGCCCGGCATCAATCCGGATTACTTTCGTCCGTTCGGTCTCGACTACGGCCAGCGCAAATCGCCGACGCTCGAATTCGTCGACTACATGCGCGCGGCGTTCGGCGACACCCAGCCGTTCTCGTTTCACGGTGCCGAGTTTCATACCGAGCAGTGCCCAGATTGCCGTACAGCCGGCGCAGCGCCCGCATCCGCCGCTGTGGATGATGAGCCGTGATCCGCAGACGCTGGAATTCTGCGTGAAGCACGCGATCAATCCAGGCTATTTTTTGGTCTATCCGCGGGCCGACGCGGCACCGCGCTATCGCAAGTTCCTCGCCGACTGGAAAAGCGCGGGCTGGCCGAACAAGCCGAACATCGCCTATTGCACGGTGGTCTATGTCGACGAGACGGATGAGAAGGCGATCAAGACCGCGGCGTTCCGGGCAAGCCGCGCCTATGAGGGATTTCTGGCGCCGCCGAAACCGGGCCAAAGCTTCGAGGAACGCGCCGCGGAGCACGCCAAAATGTTCATCGGCCGCGGCGAAGCCGGTGCGTCCACCATCATGGCCAATCTGTTCGACGCCGACTATCTGCTCGAGCACGATCTCGTGTTCATCGGCTCGCCCGAGACGGTGAGCAAAAAAATCCGGGCGGCGGCCGAATCGGGCATATTCAACGTGTTCATGGGCGAGTTCAACTTCTCCGATCTGCCGGAGCCCGATCTGTTGCGCTCGATCCGGCTTTTTGGCGAAAAGGTCATCCCTGAGCTGCGCGGATATGAGCCGTTCTAATCGCCGTTGGTGCAAGTCCTGCACCATCTGCGCTATGATTTCGGATCGCCGCTCGGCGGCGATCCGGAATGACGGCAGCGGCGCTACTGCGCCTTCGCCAATTCCGGCTGTGCCCGCAGCCGTGCGTTATTGAGCAGATAGATGATGAAGCAGACGACTGCTCCGCCGACGAACGGCAGCGCCGACCACATGTATAGCTGTTGGACCGGCAGGCCGACGAACAGCGCGCCGAGGAACGGGCCTGCAATCGCACCGAGGCGGCCGATGCCGAGCTGCCAGCCTGATCCGTTGGCGCGCAGCGATGTCGGATAGATCATCGCGCCGACCACATTGATGCCCGACTGGATGCCGAGCACGAGTGCTCCGGCAAAGAAGGTTGCCGTCAGCAGTGCGGCCGTCGATGACAGTCCGGCAAAGCCGATCGAGCCGACGATCGGAACGGCGATCACGAACAGGATGGCGATGGCGAGAAAGCGATGCCGCTGCAGCCACCAGCACAGGACCAGCGCCCCGACGGTGCCGCCGACCTGCAGCGCAGCGCCGGCGAGCGCCGCTGTCGCCGGCGGCAGCTTGGCGGCGGTCATCAGGGTCGGTGTCCAGCTGATGAGGAAGAAGTAGCCCATCAGGTTGAAGGCGAACATCAGCCAGGTCAGTGGCGTGATCGCAGCCAAACCGTTGCCGAACAGATGAATGGGGCTGGAGCTGGGCGATTGTTTCTCGTCTTCGATCACAAATCGTGCATTGGCCGGCACGTTGTAGTCGGGACGAATGGCCGCGATCAGCTGTTCCATTTTGCGGCGGTGACTTTCGTGCAGCGTCATGAACTTGATCGAACTCGGGCAAGCCGACAATGGCGGCGAGCGCGATGACGATCGGCACGATGCCGCCGATCTTGAACAGAATCGGCCAGCCATATTGCGGAACGAAGGCCGCACTCGCGAAGCCGGCGAGCGCGCCGCCGAGCGGCACCAATCCTACGGCGATAATTGCCAGCGTGGCTCGCAGGTTGCGCGGCGCCGATTCGGCGTTGATGGCAACGACGTTCGGGATCACGCCGCCGATCCCGAGACCGGCAAAAAACCGCAGCCAGGATAATTCAGTGAGGTTGGTGGAATAGGCGGCCCAGTAGGTGAGTACGCCGAACAGCAGGTTCGCAGTGATCAGCGCGGCCTTGCGGCCATAAACATCGCCGATCCAGCCGAAAATCTGGGAGCCGAACAGGACGCCGATATTGCTGGCGCTGAGCACCAAGCCCAGTGCTTTCGGAGAAATGTGCCAATCGGTGATGAGGTGAGGCGCGGCGAATGCGATGGCGCCGATATCATAGCCGTCGATCATCGCGATCAGGATGGACCAGACGATCAGCTTGATCTGGAACGAACTCAGCCCCCGTTCGTCCAGCAAGCGCGAAACTTCAACTACGGCTGCGTCGGCCATCGCTTTCCCCCGCTCGGTTTCTTGTCAGTGACGAGAGCTTTCCTCTCGTTCGCGAAACCTACGGCACTCTTTTGGCGAAGAAAAGCAGCATTCGCGCTCGGGCTCGCCTTCCAGCCCACTGTAGAGCGCGCTTCTCAGGCGGGAGACAATGCAACAGCAGCCTCGGTCGTGAGCAAGAGGAACGTGAACGTCTCCTGAAGGTACAGACGGACGACCGCGTCGGTATGGCTCAAATAGCCGATGGATATGTCCTGGCCGAGGTATAGGCCGAAGTCGCCGCCGCGGGTCGTGAGCACGAACGCGCCGGCGATTGCCGGGGCCCAGATAATCTCGCCGTCCACGAGGCGCTTGATATGCTCCAACACCGGATAACCGTGGTCGCGGGTCTCGCTGAGCCCGGTATAGGCATCGGCGCTCAGCAGCACGGAGTAGGGACCGTTGACGCCGACGAGTCGCAATTGGCTGAGCGCCTGGGCGATGGCGTCCGGGTAGTCGCGCACGTCGGCCGGAAGGGTCATCACCGGATTGCTGGTGCCCTGGCGAATGCCGCCGATGCCGGCGGCTGCGTAACCCTCGAAGATGGCCCGGTCCTCCGCAAAGCTCAGCCGTTGCGCGGCCTCCTTGGCGGGCTGCCAATCCGAGTCGTTTGCGCCGCGTTCCACGTCATCGATCTGCCGGCGATCGAGATCGAACGGTACGCGCAACTCGACGAGCGCATTGACCTCACGCTGTCGCGCAAGGATGCCGTCTCCGGGCGCATCGACGTTGCGCAGGTGGCCGGTGCCGACGGCCGAAAGGGCGACGCCGCCCGGCCCCTGCACGTCCACGACGCGCCGGCCGGCGAGGTAACGCTTGAGCGTGCGCGACGTCTCCTCCTCGATCTGGGACCACGCGGCGTCGGAGATCGGGGCGAGCTCGCGGTGAAGGTTATTCATGTGACGGGTCTCCTTTGAGCGAACCGATACCGAGTGAACCATCGCCTCCGGCCGCGCCCGACGGCGACGGCGCGACGACGGATGGGGCGGGAACCGCGGCGACTGCCGCGGGCTCGTCACCCGCGACGTTCTCCAGGAACGTTGAGGACGGTGCGAAGAACAGATTGCCGCTGATGGCGCGGCTGAAATCGAGCAAGCGATCGTAATTGCCGGCGGGCCGGCCGACGAACATGTTGATCAGCATCTGCTCGATAGTTCGGGGTGAACGCGCGTAGCCGATGAAATAGGTCCCGAATTCGCCCTGGACGACGCTGCCGAACGGCATGTTGTCGCGAAGGATTTTCTTTTCCTTGCCGTCCTCCACGATCGTCGTCAGCGCGTTGTGGGCGGACGTCGGCTTGACGGCGTCGTCGAGCTCGATGTCGGAGAGCTTGGTGCGCCCGATGATGCGTTCCTGGGCTTCGGTGGAGAGCGCGTTCCAGCCGGCCAAATCGTGCAGATACTTTTGCACGATCACATAGCTGCCGCCCGCGAACGCGGCATCCTCCAGATCCACGAGCGCGGCATCGATCGCCGCCTGATCGGTCGGGTTCTCCGTTCCGTCGACAAACCCGATGAGATCGCGGTCATCGAAATAGCGAAAGCCATGCACTTCATGCACGGGCGAAACCGCACCTTTGAGCCGCGCCATGATCTGGGTCGCGAGTTCGAAGCAGAGATCCATGCGCTTGGCGCGGATGTGGAACAGCAGGTCGCCGGGTGTTGAGACTGCATGGCGCGGTCCAGCCTGGATTTCGCGAAATGGATGCAGCTCCGCCGGCCGCGGCAGGCCGAAAAGCCGATCCCAGGCATCCGATCCGAACCCCATCACGCAGGATAGGTTGCCCTCGATATCGCGAAAGCCCACGGCGCGGAGCAGCGCCGCGAGGTCCGCGCAGAACGATCGGACTGCCGCGCGATTGGCATCGCCGGGATTGATCGTCACGACCAGAAAGATGGCAGCGCGCGTCAACGCTTGAACCACCGCCTGCGGGACCGCAGGCGGGCGATCCTTTGCTCCGGCTGTGGTGAATGGATCGGTCTCCATCGGTGGATTCCCAGCCCGCGCGGCGCCCGTTATTTCTCATCAGGCGGCATGAAGCCGTCCGTCAGCGTCTGCATGAAGCTCACGAGCGAGTCCTCCTCGGCATCCGTAAGGCCCAGGTGTCCTACCTTGCTCGTGTTCATGTTGACAGTCGACTCCGGTGCGGGCCAGCACGTCGTACCTTCGCCGGGGTCATTGGGCTTGCAGCGCGGCAGAACATCCCGCGTGTTGTAGAAATGCGCGATCTCCTTCAGACTTGTAAAGTATCCATTGTGTCCATAAGCCTTCACAAAGGTTGGATAGGGTCGTTTGTCCACGTTGCGCAGCGTCGGCACCTGAGAGCGCGCCTGGTTTTGTGGCGCGAACTTGACCCATCGCGAATCCGCCACGGAAGGTTGGCTAAGCGGATGGCCCTTGACGAGGAAGCTGCCGACGCCGCCGTCGACGAATGACGAACCTGCCGGATTGGCGACATAGCCCAACGCGTCGGGATGATCCTCCACGTAGTACGGCAGGCGCGGATTGGCCGGGACGCCGATATTGCTCGCCGTGAAGTCGGTGAACAGCGGGTCCTCGCCGGGCCCGCCGTCGCGGTGACACGAATTGCATTGTGCCTTGCCGCGGAATAGGTCGTAGCCAGCTTGCTCCTGCGGAGCGAACTGCGCCTTGTTGGCAAGCACGGCGTCGAACTTCGACGTAAACCGTCTGTTACCTCGGACGGAGGCCTCATAGCCCGCGATGGACTGCGCCATCTGATCGAACGTCGTGCCGGCCCTTCCACGATCTAGCTGGGTGAGATGGACCGGCCTCGGATCGCTGGCCGGTGGCGGCCCTGGCCGGTTGCAGACCTGTTCGACGTCGTTCGGCCATGCGATTGCGAAGGCCTGTTGGCCCCAAACGCTTTCGAACAGGGTGCGATACGGCCGCTGTGAAGCGCGATACACCACGCAAGCAATGTCTGGCAGGCCCATTTCGACGGGATTGGTTGGCGGTCCTTCGGCTTGTTCGGCTGCCGGATTGCCCAAACGTCGGCCGGTCGCGCGCATATCCCAGAAATTGCCGCCAACAAGATCGCCCTGGCCGGGGTTGTAGTGCAGAACGGGCGCGAGCGGCGCATAGGCGTGCGTTTGCGGCTTGCGCTCGCTGTATCGCGTGCGCACCGAACCTGGATACGATCCAGTCGTCCGATTGATGTCCGACACAGGACCGGTGAAACCCGTTTCGGGCATGTGGCAAAAAGCACAGGCTTCATTACGGTTCACGGAAAGGTTCTCGTCGTACAACATCAACTTGCCGAGCAATTCGATTTGCTGGACCTGATTGTCCGGCGGCGCGGCCAGCCGCTCGATCGTCTGCGCCTCGATGCGCTCGATCTCGACTTCGACCTGAGCGATTTCGCTCTCTGCCGCGGGAGAGAGTGCCACACCGCTGTGTTCCACTGCCAGTGCATCCACGTTCAGCGAGACAAAAACGGCAACCGATCCCAGGACCGCGCCAGCCGCCACCGCGGTTGTCGTGGCAGTCGTCATGACAGTCGTCCAATGCGACCCCGTCATCTGAACCTCCATCGCTCCAGCGGAAGAGAATGGATCCGATCGCAATATCGATAACATGATCCGCCCGGCGATAAAGCGTCACAGGCGCGTCACAAACGGCCCGTCGCACGCGCAAATCTCGCGGCCGGCATTTCTGCTCCGCATCCCTGTCATGTGGCGGCTTACGTCGCCGATTTCATCGGCTGTGTTGGCTTTAATCTTCGTCCAGCGGCTTGCCGACCTTTTCGCGCAGTGCGCGCAGCACCGCTTCGGGCGTCAGCGGCAATTCCATGAG
This sequence comes from uncultured Alphaproteobacteria bacterium, assembly GCA_963759705.1. GTDB lineage: Bacteria > Pseudomonadota > Alphaproteobacteria > Rhizobiales > Xanthobacteraceae > BOG-931. Next base: position 445,169 of record CAVXAK010000009.1, on the reverse strand, counting down.
GCGCACGCCGACGGCATCATCGATGGCGTTGGCGATGGCCGGCGACAGGCACAATGTCGCGGACTCGCCGACGCCCTTGGCGCCGAATGGCGCATTGTGCTGGTAGGCGTCGATCGCTTCGTTCACCATCGTCGCCGGTACGTCGGCAATGCCGGGTATCTTGTAGTCGGCGAGTGACGCGTTGGTGACTTGCCCATTGTCGAGATTCATCTTCTCGAACATGGTGAAGCCGAGCTGCATCAGCGCCGCGCCGGAAATCTGCGTTTCGACGATGCGCGGATTGACCGGCTTGCCGCAGTCCACGACATTGACGAGCTTGGCGATCGCGACGCGCCCGGTCTCGGTATCGATTTCCACCTCGGCGCCGGCGCCTGCGACCATCCAGAACGGCGTCACCTGTGTGGTCAGGCCGGTGTCGTGGTCGGGCGCGATGTAATCGGGCCGATAGCTGCCGGTGCCGACGATGTTGCCAGCCTGCATGCCGTATTTCTTTTTGAAAAGTCCTGCCACCGGCGTGTTGCTGCCTTCCGGTTCGTTGAGTTCGCGCCGGAGCGCGGCGATCTTGTCGCGCGCTTCTTCCGCCGCGAGGCGCACGGCATGGCCCATGTGGAACAGCGAGCGCGAGCCGAGCGTGCCCATGTCGTAGGGCGTTATGTCGGTGTCGCGCGCGACCACCCTGACCGATTCCGCGGGAACATTGAGCACCTCGCCGACGATCTGCGCCATCGCGGTGTCGGAGCCTTGCCCCATGTCGACCGTCGAGATGTAGAGGATGACGCTGCCGTCGGCGACAACGTTGAGGATCGCCACCGATGCGGTCGGCGAGATCGCCGCCTTGAGCGCGATGGCAAGACCGCGGCCGCGCTTGATCGTGCCGCTGCCGTGGTCGAATTTTTCCTTCCAGCGCAGCCGGTCCGCAACGTGGTCCAGAATGGCCTCGATCGGCGCATCGTTGAGGATCGTGCCGGTCGCCTGCGGGCGGCCGTCGCGCAAGATGTTTTTGCGGCGAAACTCGATCGGATCGATCTTGAGCGCCCGCGCCATCATGTCGGTATGGCTTTCGTAGGCCCAGGCAAGCTGTGGGATGCCGAAGCCGCGCAGCGCACCCGCCGGCGTCATGTTGGTGTAGAGCGCATAGGAATTGATATTGACGTTGTCGATATCGTAGGGGCCGGCGGCCGTGAATCCGGATTTGTGCGTGACGCGCGGGCCGACATCGGCGTAGGCGCCGCCGTTCCAGTAGACCTCGCATTTGCGCGCCGTAATGCGGCCGTTCTTGTCGGTCGCGCTCTTGATGCGAACCGTGCTCGGATGCTTGGTGATCTGATAAAATTGTTCCTCCATGGTCAGCGCGATCTTGACCGGACGGCGCACCAGCAGCGAGCACGCGGTGACCAATGCTTCGAGCTTGATATAAAGTTTCGAGCCGTAGCCGCCGCCGAGATACGGCACCTTGATGCGCACGCGGTTCTCCGGCCAGCCAAGCAGCCGCGCGATTTCGGTGCGTACGAACGAGGGTCCTTGCGAGCCGGTGTAGATGGTGACGCTTGTCTCCTTGGCGTCGGCGATCGACGCGAACGGCTCGAACGCAAGGTGCAGGCACTTCTGGGTGCGGAAGGTATGATCGAAAACGTGGTCCGCTTCGGCGAAGGCCTTGTCGATATCGCCGAGCCGCAGTTTGGCATTCAGCGCCAGATTGGTGTTTTTCTGCCCTTTCAGGTGCTTGAGATCCGCGAATGAGCCGGCCGGCTTAAGCTCTTCGTGGACGAAGGTTGGCGCCGTCATCGCCTCCACCTCGTCGTAGACCGCTGGCAACTCTTCGTACTCGGCGGTGATGGCCTGGGTTGCGGTTTCCGCAACCTGCGGATCGGCGGCAAGCACTACGGCCACCGGCTCGCCGACGAAACGCACCTTGTCGATTGCGAGTATCGGCTGGTCATGGAACGCCGGACCATAGTAGGGGTCGGGGATCACCTTGCGGATGTCGTCGGCGGTAAACACGCGAAAGACGCCCGGTACTTTCTTCGCCGCGCTGGTGTCGATTGATTTGATGCGGCCATGCGCCACGGTGCTGCGGAAAATCTTGCCGTGCAGCATGCCGTGCAATCGCATCAGGTGGGTATATTCGGCTCGGCCGGTCACTTTTTCACGCGCTTCGAGGCGCGGGATCGAACGGCCGATCTGGCCACCCCCTATCGGGTTCGTCGACATCGGTGATTGGCTCCATTGGCAAGGCGTAACGGCACAGTTTGACCCGGCATGTCGAGGCGCCGCAATGGTTACACGCCTCCGACGTGCCGACAAACGAGAAATCGCTATCGATTAGTTTCTCCGGCCAAACTAGGATGAATGAAAGCCGGTCGTGCGGCGCAGGGTAGGACAATGTCCATGGACATGAACGTCTCAGTCACGCCTGAGAAAGACGCGTTGTCGAACGAAACCAAGACGGACCAGGCTGCGAGCGAACGCGTCAGCAGCCCGAACAGCAGCGATCTCGACGAATGGCTGGCGAAGGTCGAGGCGATGGGCGAACTCAAGCGGATCAGCGCCGAAGTCGATCCCGATCTTGAAGCCGCCACGATAACCTATCTGGTCGGTAGTCAGGCGAGCCCGGTGCTCCTCTTCGAGAACATCAAGGGACATCCCGGACATCGCGCGCTCTACAACATGATCGGCTGCAATCTGTCGCGTTTTTGCCTGATGATCGGTGAGGCGCCGGTGGACCATCCGCTGAAGGCGGTGCAGGCGTTACAGCGCAAAATGGGCCGGACGATGAAGCCCAGGCAGGTGCCGGCGGAAACGGCGATCTGCAACCAGAACGTCCTGACCGGCGACAAGATCGATATCCGGACATTCCCGGCTCAACGCATGTGGCCGCTCGACGGCGGGCTCTATCTCGGCACCGGCGACGCGGTGGTGACGCAGTGTCCGGAGACCGGCCGCATCAATGTCGGCACCTATCGCATGATGATCAAAGGGCCGCGTGAAATCGGCGTCTATACATCGCCCGGCAAGGACGCCACGCTCGATCGCGAGAAGTGGTGGAAGATGGGCAAGCCGATGCCGATCGCGGCCGCTTACGGCATTGATCCGCTGCTCTTCCTCGTGGCGGCGACGAGCTTTCCGAAGACGGAAAGTGAATATGAATATTACGGCGGCATCAACGGCGCGCCGATCGAACTGTTCAAGAGTGACGTCACCGGCTTGCCGCTGCCGGCGCGTGCCGAAATCATTCTCGAGGGCTTCGTCTATCCGGATGAAACTTTTGCCGAGGGACCGTTTGGCGAATTCACCGGCTATTACGGCCGGCCGAGCGGCGCGACGCCTTTCATGCGCGTCGAGAAGGTCCGGTTCCGCAACAATCCGACGCTGACCTGCGCGTTGATGGCTGATGGACCGGCGAACGAAGCCGGACTGTTCTGGGCGGCGCTGCGCTCGGCGGCGATCTGGGCCGATCTGCAGAAGCTCGGTATTCCCGGTATCCAGGGCGTCTGGTCGATCCCGGAAGCCGCCGGCTGGGGCATCACTGTCGTCTCGATCAAGCAGATGTATGCCGGGCACGCGCCGCAGGTGATGGCGCTCGCCGCGCAATGCACCGGCGGCGCCTATTTCGGCAAATACGTCATTGTGGTCGACGATGATATCGATCCGACCAACATTCATCAGGTGCTATGGGCCATGGCGACGCGCTCGCGGCCGGCACAGTCGATCGATATTCTGCGCGAGACGTGGAGCACGTTCCTCGATCCGAGCCTCAACCCGCCGGAGATCCGGCCGTGGGGATCAAAGGCTTTGATCAACGCCTGCATGGATTACCGCTACATCAAGAATTTCTCCAAGCGCACCAAACTCTCGAAGCCGATGTACGAGCAAGTCGTCGCGCGCTGGAATGAGCTGGGGTTTGATGGAAAGCCGGAGGTTTTATCGGTTTTCGAAGACAGCGACTCGAGCGCGAGCATCGAGTGATCTGCGGCCGTTATTTCGCCGCGGCAGACTGGCGGTTGACCCCGCCGCGTTGCGGCGGCGAGCCGTGCTTGCTCGTCGGCGCGCTCTTTGTTGTCATGTTGTCGTAGGCGCGCCGCAGGCAGCGTTTCAGCAGCGTCAGCTCGTCCGGCGACAGACCGGCACTCGCCGCTTTTTCATATTCGCGCGCAATCGGAATGAGGCGAGCAACGACTGTAGTTCCCTTGGCCGAAAGTTTGACGGCGACTTCGCGGTTGCTGCGAGCGGAGCGCGTTCGCGTGACCAGACCCCTGCGCACCAATCGGGACACAAGCCGCGACAATGTCGATGCCTCGATACTGGTCAGCGCGGCCAGATCGATCTGACGCTGTGAGCCGCTGCTCGCCAGCACCGCCATGACGCGCCACATGGCGATGCTCAGACGATGAGGCGCGAGGGCTTTCTCGCCAAACTGCTCGGCAATGATGGTGCCCACCCGGTTCACCAGGTATGGCAAATAATCGCTGAGATTGAGCTTGGATCGGTCCTTCACGAGCGCAATAATCCATGCGGCAAGACGCTCCGTCTAATTGAATTTGCCGGAGCGGTCAAAACCAGATCGGCCACCGGCTGCCGCGGAGATCAATGCATTTACAACACATGCATTTTCAACTATCCTGGCGGAAAATACCGGTGGTCGAGCGGCCAATCGGACTGCGGCCTTATTCGAGGGAGCAAGTTCCCCCACGGGAATAAAGTTCCTCTACGGGAATGTGGAACACGCGGGAGGAGAGAATGGACTTCGGCTACTTCACCCTGAGCGACAACAACTACCCCAACAATCCGCGGACGGCCAACCAATACGTCGCCGATATTACCGCCGAGGCAATCTACGCCGACAAGATCGGCATGCGCTCGGCATGGATCGGGGAGCATCATTTCAATTCGCTCGGCGTGCTGTCCTGTCCCGACCTGGTGCTGGCCTATGTGGCGGCACAGACCAAGCGTATTCGTCTGGCACCCGCCGTTACGGTCTTGCCGCTGCATCATCCGATCAGGGTCGCGGAGCAGTTCGCATCACTCGATCTCCTCAGCGGCGGCCGCGTCGATTTCGCCGCCGGGCGCGGTTACGACCGCCGCGAATACCTGCCGTTTCATGTGTCCTTCGAAGACAATCAGGGCATCTTCGAGGAAGGCATGGAAGTCGTGCGCAAGCTGTGGAGCGCGGAAGGCCGCATCTCGCACCACGGCAAGCATTATCAATTCGACGACGTGCGCATTACGCCGAAGCCGGTCCAGCAGCCGCTGCCGGCCTATATCGGGTCGTTCTCAAAGCCGTCGATCGAACTCGCCGCGCGGCTCGGCTGCGGTCTGATCGTGGCGCCGTTCGCCGCCGCAATGACGTTCGGCGGTCTCAAGCAGGTCGCCGACCTCTATCACGAGACCTGCGCCAAGCACGGTCAGAAGCCGCACCGGCTGATGTGCAGCTACTTCACCCATTTCGCCGATACGCCCGAGCAGGAGGCCAAGGTGCGTGAGCGGCAGATCTACTACTATAACGAATGCGTCATCCCCGCTTTCCCGGGCGATCCGAAAAATGCGCCGCCGAGCTACCGCTATTTCATCGACATCGTCGACCGGCTGAAGAACTTGAAGCCCGAGCAGCTTACCGAGAATTCGGTGCTGATCGGCAATTCCGCGCATATGACCGAAGTGCTCAAGAAGGTCGAGGCCGCCGGCTTCGATGAGGTGATTCTTTACGTCAATAATGGGCTGAAGCCGCATCAGCAGGTCAAGGACGAGATGGCGCGCTTCATGGCCGAAGTTGCGCCCGCCTTCGCGCCCGAGCGGAAGGCGGCATCGCGGCTCCCGGAAGTCACGGCGGCTTGGGCCGATACCTCGGCCCGTTCGTGATCGCGTTGTTCGTCTCGCTCTTGCGAGCGGGCAAATCATTGCGGGCAAAAGGGAAGCGAAGCGTCAAGCACTACTGCGATCAACTCGCGTATCTTTGCGACGACATCGCCTCGGCGCGCGGCAATGCACATCACGGATCGAGTTCGGTATCCCAGTAAAGATAATCGAGCCAGCTTTCGTGCAGGTAATTGGGCGGAAACAGCCGTCCGTTGCGGTGCAGATGCTGCACTGTCGGCTGGAACGGCGATTGTGACGGCCACATCTTGGATTCGTCGGGTGTCAGGTTGCCCTTCCGCAGATTGCAGGGCGAGCAGGCGGCGACGACATTGATCCAGGTCGTCAGTCCGCCGCGCGAGCGCGGGATCAGGTGATCGAAGGTCAGGTCATCCCGTGCGCCGCAATATTGGCAGGAGAACCGGTCACGCAGGAACACGTTGAACCGGGTAAAGGCCGGATGGGTCGACGGCTTCACATAGGTCTTGAGCGACACCACGCTCGGCAGCTTCATTTCGAAGCTCGGGCTGCGAACCGCGCGGTCGTAATTGGCCACGATGTTCACGCGTTCGAGGAACACCGCCTTGATAGCGTCCTGCCAGGACCAGAGCGACAGCGGGTAATAGCTCAGCGGACGAAAATCCGCATTGAGAACCAGGGCGGGCCAGCCGGACGGCGATACGTGAGCGTTCAAGCCGACGCTCCTACCTCGACTCAATGCCGCAGTGCGGCGATGCCCACTAGTTTATAGGGAGGCGTGACAGGATTGTGAAGCCCGTTCCGGGGCTTACGTGCCGCGCCCCGGGTCGGCTGATTCCGGCCCGATTCGGCGCGGTTGGGCGTCAGCGCACCACGGTTGTCGCGGAATGCGGGGCCACGTGACCTTCGTCGATCGGCCGGTCATCGGTCAGATCGACCGGTGCTTGCCGCCAATGTGGCGGCAGGCTCAGCGATAGCGCGCAATGTAGCCCAGCAGGCTCGAATCGCATCTCAACCGAACCGGCAAATTGCCTGAGCCCCTTGTGCAGAAGGGTGGTGCCGAACCCGCCCTGCGGCGCGAGCTTTGGTTCAGGACCGCCACTTTCGATCCAGTGAAAGTCGATTCGATTGTTGCGTTTCGTCCACGAAAGGTCGATCCGGCCCTCGGGGTTGGACAGTGCGCCGTATTTCGAGGCATTCGTCGTCAACTCATGAAAAATCAGCGCAAGAACGATCGCGATCTCGGAAGGACACTCGAAATCTTCGCCCTTCAAATGAAACCGCGAAGCGTCGTAGGGCGCAAACTCACCGGTAAGAATCTCTCGCAGGAACGCGCCGTACCACTCGGACCTGATCAGCAGATCGTTGGTACTCGCGAGGGCGGCAATGCGCGCGTTCAACTTGTTGAGGATGGCAGGTTGCCCTCGAAGTGTCTGATTGATCAGGGCCTGGACGATCGCCAGCGTATTTTTGATCCGATGCGCGAGCTCGTAATTGAGGAGTTGCCGCGTATTCTGTTCGTCGCGAAACCGCCGTAGCAGATCGCGATAGCTCTTTGACGCCCAGATGATCACCAAAGACGATGCGGCGAACAGGAAAAGACTGGCGAGTTGTTCTTCGATGAAAGGGGCGGATTTCCACTCGGGTGGAACGAACAGCCAAAAGGCGGCAAGCGCCCCCGATGCCGCGGCAATTCCTCCCGCAGTCGCTCCGCCGACCAGCGCAGCGACCAAGGTTGCGGAATAGTAAGGTGCGAACACCGCGCTATCTGGACTGATTTTGCCGATGCCGATCCGGACAACGGTCGCAATCGCCACGCATGCCAGCGCAAAAATCACCGAGACCGCAGAGTTGGGGGGCAACCCTCCGTGCCAAAGCTCCCGCCACCAACCCAGTCCTAATCTCACCATGCCGACTCCCGGGCTTCGGCGGCCAACTGACAATTCGCGCAAAACGCTCACATCAAATAAGCAGGTATGTCACGTGACCTCGCAAAGTCGGCGAATTCTGGCCGTGCGCGCGGCCGGGACTTTCACTTTTGCGCGACCCAGCGCCTTTGGGTTCCAATTTTCGACTGCGGCGGGAAACCAGGGAGCAGTGATTGTCAATCAAAGTGCCGCGGAATAGAAGACTGTGACCCGCCGCTAGTGCCGGGACAATTCAGGCGCTCCGGCGAGCCGAGCCGGTTCAAGCGGTTGCCGGCCGCGGATAAGGTCGGCGGCTTTCTCGGCGATCATGATAATGGGCGCATTGATGTTGGCGCCGACAAGGTCGGGCATGACCGAGCCATCGACGACGCGCAGCCCATCGACGCCGAGCACGCGAAGTTTGGGATCGACCACCGTCATGGGGTCGGAGGCAAGCCCCATCTTACAGGTGCCGAGCGGATGATGGACGGTGATTGAATTCGCCCGGATGTGCGCATCGAGGTCGGCGTCGGAGACGGCAGTCTCGCCGGGCGCGGTTTCGCGCTCCATGAATGGCCGCATCGGCGCCTGACCGCAGACGTCACGGACAATGCGAAGGCCCGCCCGCAAAGTCTTCCAGTCGTTTTCGGTGGCGAGGAAATTCTGACGAATGCGCATAGGCGCTCGCGGATCGGCCGAAGCGAGTTCGAGCTTGCCCCGGCTCTCCGGCCGCAGCACGGCGGCGCGGCAAGCGTAGGCATCCGTGTAGGGACAGCGGAACGGCGTGAAATAGGGAGCTGCCGTCATCGGTGCGGCGTTGAAGATGAGCTGAATGTCCGGCAATGGCGCATCCGGCCGCGTTTTCAGGAATGCCATCTGCCCGGTCGGCAGCTCGGTGGCGATGCCTTCGCCGTTGAAATAGGCGCGCGCCAACGCGCGCACGATCCGATCGGCCCGCATGGCGCGGTGAAATGGGCCCGGTTCCCTGCGTTGGTAGGCGATGCTGGCCGAGATGTGGTCCTGAAGGTTCTTGCCGACGCCCGGCAGAGCGACCTTGACGGCGATATCGTGCGAGGCCAGTTCGTTCGGGTCGCCGATGCCGGACAGCATGAGAAGCTGCGGCGAATTGATGACGCCGCCACAGAGAATGACTTCACGCTCGGCATGCACCGTGATGGTCCTGCCGTGCTTGATGTACGCGACGCCGGCGGCGCGCGAGCCGTCGAAAACAAGCCGCGTCACCAACGCGTGCACTTCGACCGTAAGGTCCTTTCGCTCAAGCGCCGGCCGCAGATAGGCGTCCGCCGCGCTACATCGCAGGCCATTGCGCACCGTCATCTGCCAGACGCAAAAGCCCTCCTGCTGAGCGCCGTTGTAATCGGGCGTGGCTTTGAACCCCGCGGCCTGTCCGGAGGCCGCGAAGGCATCGACCAGCGGGTCGGAAAAGCGGGTCATCTGCGTGGAAAGCGGGCCGTCGCCGCCGCGATAGAAACTCGCGCCGCCTTTCCACGACTTCCTGGCGCCGGAAATAAGGGAGCGCGTGGGCGTAGGACCATTCGGCGAGACCGGAAGCCGCCCAGCGGTCGTAATCGCCGCGATGGCCGCGCACGTAGGCCATGGCATTGATGGACGACGAGCCGCCGATGATGCGGCCGCGGGCGCATTCGAGGCCGCGTCCCCCAGTCGTCGTCCTCGGGTTCGGCGAAATACATCCAGTCGTGCTTGCGATTAAGAAGCAGGCGCGGCCAGCCGACGGGAATTTTGATCCATGGATCGCGATCCCAACCGCCAGCTTCGAGGAGCAGCACCCGGGTGCCGGCGTTCTCGGTGAGCCGGCCGGCCAGCGTGCACCCGGCCGAGCCGGCGCCGACGATAATGTAGTCGTAGGTTTGGGGGTTCGGCATGGTCCGATCCGAAGCTCAGGCCCTCTTGCTTTAGCTTGCGCCAGCCTCATCGACAACGAGGGACGAACCGAATTTTTTGCACCGCAGAAACTGTCGCGTCGACGGCCTTGACGCGATGGTCGGTCGGCAGTCCGCGCTGAGCGAACATCGTCGCAGGATCGATGACGTCGATATTCCGTAAGATTTGACTTAAATGATCGACACCTGCGGCGCACGTCGTATCACGATGTGTTGAAATCGCAGCGAAGATATCAGGTGGCCGAAACCGGCGGCGCCGCTACGCGCAACCGCCGCATCGTTAATGGCGCTCCGCCGCTTGAACTCCGAGCGCGTCACTCTGCAATTCATGCAACGGAATATCAACGGTTTTGACCTATGGCGGAGAGCGCAGATCCGGAAAATTTTGTTGCCGATAGGGTGAGGTCATGCTCCGCGAATTCGTGTGTCGCTTCGTTCACGACCGCAAGGGCAACGTTGCGATCATTTTCGCACTGTCGCTTATCCCTTGTGTTTTTTTGATCGGCATGGGGATCGATTTCGGATCCGCCATGGAAAAGCGGATTCGGCTGAACGCGGCGACCGACGCTGCCGCGCTAGCCGCGGTCACCCCTGCCATGATGAACCAATCGGCGTCAACGGCAACAGCCGCGGCGCAAAACCTCTTCAACGCGCAGGCTTCCACCCTCTCTGGGCTCAGCTACTCGACGCCAACCGTTACCATTACAAACACGGCGCTCGCCCGCACCGTTACGGTTAGCTACACGGCTTACTCGATCAACTCATTTCCGAACGTTCTTGGACTTCTCACCGGTTCGCCAAAAGAGACATGGACCATTACCGGATCCTCGCAAGCGACCTCGTCCACCGCACCGAATATCGACTTCTATCTGTTGCTCGACAATTCACCATCGATGGCCATCGCCGCAACGACTGCGGGCATCGCCAAGATGGTTGCCAATACTTCCGCACAGGGCGGCTGCGCATTCGCGTGTCATGAGCAGCGCCCGTACTGCGGAACCAGTCCGTGCGAAAACCTGGGAAACGCCGGTAAAATCGACAACTATACGCTCGCCAAAAATCTTGGCGTGGTCACGCAAATCCAGAACATGGCGACGGCGACGCAGGCGCTGATGACCACGGCCAAAACCACCGAGACAGCGAACAACTCGACCTATCGCATGGCGATTTATACCTTCGCCGTTTCGGGGACGACCACTGTCCAAACGCTGACGTCCAATCTGACAACCGCCGGAACCGCGGCCGCAACCGTCGACGTTTTGCAGGTCTGCACCAACAGCTGGCTCACGTGTACAAATAACAATAACGACATGGACACGAACTTTGAGTCCGCTATGACGCAAATTAACGGCGTCATGCCGAATCCCGGAACAGGCGCATCCACCAGCACGCCGCAAGAGGTGCTGTTCATCGTCTCCGACGGAGTCGATGATGAAAATAATTCGACGAGTTGCTCGCAAAAACTCACAGGGACGCGTTGCCAGCAACCGTTCAACACGTCGATGTGCACCACCGTGAAAAATCGCGGCATTCGGATTGCCGTCCTTTATACGACGTACCTGCCGCTTCCCACCAACTCCTGGTACAACACCTGGATTTCGCCGTTCCAAAGCCAGATCGCCACCAACATGCAAAACTGCGCGTCGTCGGGATTGTACTTCTCGATTACGACGGACGGAGACATTACAGCTGCCATGCAGGCGATGTTCGAGCAAGCGGTGGCGACTGCGCGCTTGACGCAATAGCCGAGACTTCGCGCTTGTTCGCTCGGCGGGACAACGGCGGCGCAAGCCGTATTTGCCGGCCTTTCAAATATTTGCGTCAGGTTCATCGAACCCGAGTTCGTTAACCGCAAGTCGCTGAATTGAGTAACTCTTTCCTAGAGGTTTCGTCCTAGAAGCGCGTTGTTGGAGCAGGTGCGCTATGTTTGTGGCAGTCAAACAGAGCCTGACCCGGACCGCAACGAGGCTTCGGTCCGCCAGAGATTTTGGCCGCTGTGAGAGCGGCGTCACCGTAGTCGAATTTGCCTTGGTGGCAGCGCCGTTCTTTGCGCTGCTCATTGCCATTTTCCAGTGTGCGCTCGTGTTCTTTGCCGGCCGAGTGCTCGACGAAACGACTGAGTCTGCCAGTCGCGTCATCTTTACCGGTCAGGCCCAGACGTCGAACATGACCAAGGCTCAATTCGCGACGTGGCTTTGTTCCAACACTTTTGCGCTCTTCGACTGCAATAAATTCATGATCAACATTCAAAACTATAGCTCATTCTCGACAGCGAACACGTCGATGCCGACGCTGACCTTCGATGCGCATGGCAACGTCACAAACTCCTGGGGTTATAACATGGGCAATCCGGGAGACATCGTCGTTGTTCAAGTGATGTATCAATGGCCGATTGTGCTCGGTCCGCTCGGATTCAATCTTTCAAACCTGTCGAACGGCAATCGCTTGTTGATGTCGGCCGCCGTGTTCAAGAACGAGCCATACTGATGAGCCTCGTCTCCTCCTTCTTCTTGAAACTCGCCCGGTCTCTGCAAGCGCTTGCTCGGAGGCGCGAGGGTGTTTCGGCCGTGGAATTCGCGCTCCTCGCGCCGGTCATGATCACGGTATATCTCGGCAGTGTCGAACTTGGTGAGGGACTATCGATCCAGTTCAAGACGACGCTTGCCGCGCGAACGGTGGCTGATTTGGCGTCCCAATATATCACCATCAGCAGCGTGACCATGAGCAACATTCTCAGCGCGGCATCCACCGTCGTGGCGCCCTACAACTCCGCCAACATGGCCGTCACAGTTTCAGAAATCGGCATTGACGCAAGTGGCAACGCAAAGATTACCTGGAGCTGCTCGCTCCACGGCACCCCTCACAGCACCGGTACAACTATCTCGTTGCCCAGTTCATTTTCGTCGATAAAGAGCGTCTCGCTGATCTGGGGCGAGGTGACCTATCCATACATACCGCAGATGGGCTACGTCCTCAGCGGCACGATCAACGTTTATGAGAGCGTGTTCTTTTACCCGCGTGGGTCGAGTTCGGTAGCGCTCAGCTCATGTCCCTGACCGTTAGGCTGTGCGGCAAAGGATCACGAGCCAGGCGGCGGAATCTGGATCAATTCGCTCAACTGCTCCTTGGTTAAAGGCGCGTCGAGGAACTTCAGTTTCACGCCGTCGGCCATGATGCCGTCGACGCCTGAAATCTTGTCAAACTGCATTCCCTGTCGGGTCTGAAACTCGCTCGTGGTTTTCTTGACGAGGGCCTCGGGAATTTTGTTTGTTGCCGAATACATTTTGATGGCCTGCGGATCGGCAAAGATCCAGTCGAGTGATTCGCGATAGGCGCGAACGAATCGCAGAAACACATCCTTGCGGTCCGTCATAAGGCGCGCGTTGGCGACTTGAACGCGAACGGTCTGATCGCGCATGGATGCGACCTCGTTGCCCGTGGCGATGATGCGGATTTGGCCATCCTCGATCTGCTTGAGGGCAAACGGCGCAACGGACCAGCCGATATCGATCTGTCCCGACATGACTTGCGTCAGCGTTGCCGGCGGGCCGCCGGTGGCGGTCGGCTTGGCTTTGACGCCGAGTTCGGCGCCGAAGGCGAGCACCACGCTGTGGCTGGTCGCGCCGTTGGTCGAATAGGCAATCGTGTTGCGGTCGGTCGCATCCTTCAGCGATTTGATCGGCGAATCCGCTTTGACGTACCAGAAAATGTCCCCCATCCCGGTAAAGCTGCCGCCGAAAATCCGCACCGGCGCGCCCTTGCTGAACGCGCGCATGACGCCGACCGTGCCGATCCCGATGCCGATATCGGCCGCTCCCGAGATCACCGGCTGTAGCGTTTCGCCTGCACCTTCGGTGCCGATGATCTCCAGATTGAGACCGTACTTTTTGAAAATGCCGGCTTGCTGACCGAGGATCGGCGGCTGCTGAGCCCATGCCTGCATCTGGCCGATGGTGACTTTCAGCGAATCCTCGGCACGCGCCCCTGTGCAAAGTGCGACTCCGAGCGCCAGCGCAGCGAACCCGCGGCCGATGATTGTTATCATGACGATCTCCTTCAGCGTTTCCGTGAGAGCTTTATCGGTTCTTGATGGAGGGTGAGACAAATTTTCAGGCCTTAGTTGAGCATGGTTTTTTCTAATACCGTAACAACCCGGATCAGCCCGGATAGGCTTTGTTCGCATGCCTTGAACCGCCGCGCCAGGAATTCGCCGCCATGGCGCAGCCCTTCGGCATCGATACCGTGCCCGATGCCAGCGGACACATGCCACTCGACGGGCACTTCGAGCGCGGCGAGGCCTTGCGCGGCCTGGAACAAGGCTTGTGGGGGGATGAGATCGTCGCGGTCGCCGTGCACCAGCAGCACCGGCGGGCGCGATTTGATTTCGGCGGCAAAGGCGTCGGCGTCGACATCCGGCGGAACGACCAGAACGCCCGAGTAGCCGACGATCGCTGCAGGCGCCACGGGCCGGCGCAGCCCCACGTGCAGCGCCATCATGGTGCCCTGGCTGAAGCCGACGAGCGCCAACGCTGTCGGCGGCAACTGGTGCCGGGCGAGTTCGGCGTCAAGAAACCGGTGGAGCAAAGGCGCGGCCTTGTTGACGCCGATCCAACGTTCGCCGGGATCGCGGAAGGTGAGCGCGAACCATTGACGGCCCACCGGCGCCTGTCCGCACGGCTCGGGTGCGTGCGGCGAGACGAACGCCGCATGCGGCAAATATTGCTGCCAGGCGCGGCCGATATCGATCAGATCATTGCCGTCGGCGCCGTAGCCGTGGAGGAACACCACGAGTTGTCGTGCCGTCCCGGACTGCGGCGCAAGTCGCGGACCATCGAGATCAGCGGCCATTTACCCCCCTTTGCAACTTTCGTGTCGGCTGGCTCGGCGCGCCCTCACGCCCTTTGACGGCACGATAATACGTCCACAGCACGCGCGCCGCCACGGATCGCCACGGCCGCCACGGCTCCGCCAGCGCAACCATCTCCTTCGCGGTCGGCCGCGCGCGTAGCCCGAAGGCAATGCGTGCCGCCTCCTGAAGCGCGAGATCCCCCGCGGGCCAGGCGTCGGCGTGGCCAAGGCAGGAGAGAAGGTAAATGTCGGCCGTCCACGGACCGATGCCGTGGATGGCGGTCAGCGCCGCGTGGGCGTCCTCAGCGTTCAAGTCACCAAGTGTAGCAAGTGCGAGCTGGCCGCGCGCGATCGCACGCGCGATTTCCTTCAGCGCCCGGATTTTCGGCGCCGACAGTCCCAATCGCGCCAGCCGCGCGGGACGCGCACGCATGATTGCCGTCGGCTCGATCGGGTCGAAGGCGGTCGCAATCCGTCCCCAGATGGCGTTCGCGCTCGCGGTCGAGAGCTGCTGCGCCACAATCGTCGCGGCGAGGCCGGCGAAACCATCCGGCCGCCGCCGCAACGGCGGGCGTCCAGCACTGGCGATCAGCGCGACAAAGCGCGGATCGGACTTACCAAGCGCCGCGAGCGCAATGTCGAGCTCCGTCTCGGTGTGAATGTACGACGCCATATCGTATCGCCCGTCATATTTGCCTGCGTATTGCCGGCTTCGATCTGCAGCTTCGCCATCAAGATGTTGATCGTCGACTTTATTGGATTGATTGACCACGGATGGCCGGTCAAGACTCGCGAGCGTCGAAAAGCGTACCGCTGATGTACACCCGTATCCTGCGTTTCGCGCCGAGTCCGAATGGATATCTGCATCTGGGCCATGCCTACTCGGCATTGCTCAATCAGGACATGGCGCGCGAACTGGGTGGACGGCTCCTGTTGCGCATCGAAGACATCGATGCGCCGCGCTGCCGGCCGGAATACGAGGCGGCGATCTACGAAGATCTCAGGTGGCTCGGCATCTCCTGGCAGGAGCCGGCACGGCGGCAGAGCGAGCATTTGGATGATTATCGGGCAGCGCTCGCCAAGCTCGAATCGCAGGGGCTCATTTATCCGAGTTTCGAGACCCGCAGTGAGATCAGCGCGCTCATTGCCGAGCGCGATCGGCAAGGCCGCTGGCCGCGCGATCCCGACGGTGTACCGCTTTATCCCGGCCGAGCGCGCAAGCTGTCGCCGGCCGAACGGGTGCGCCGCCGTGACAGCGGCGAGCCGTTCGCGCTTCGGCTTGCCATGGACAAGGCGGTCGCGAGTGCCGGCGTGCTGACGTGGACCGAGACCGGCGCCGGGCCGCGCGGCCAAACCGGCCTCGTCACTGCGGCGCCGCAAATGTGGGGCGACGTTGTGCTGGCCCGCAAGGAGACGCCGACGAGTTATCATCTCGCCGTCACACTCGACGATGCCCTGGAGGGCGTCAGTGACGTGGTGCGCGGACAGGACCTGTTCTGGGCGACCGGCATCCACCGCTTGCTCCAAGCTTTGCTTGGCCTGCCGGAACCGACTTATCATCACCACCGGCTTATTCTCGACGCTGAAGGCCGTAAGCTGTCGAAATCGACACAGGCGCAAAGCTTACGCGACCTCCGCGCCGCCGGGGCCGCGCCGACCGACATCAGGCGCATGGTGGGGCTTGGACGTTGAACTTTGGCCGGCTGCAACACCGAAACTAGTGTTTCGACCTCCGAACTTGTTTTGTTCCGTCCGCCGCCGTGGCATTCTGGGTGCGGCGCCGGGGGGCTGCCATGGCGCGATTGAAATCGGCGCGATTGAAATCCAAGACAAAGTCCGCCGCCAAGCCGGCTCGACGCCGGCGGCAGCGAACGGCCGTTGCCGGCCGGGCGCTCGAAACGACGCTCGCGGCCTTCGCCCACGATATCCGGACCGCGCTCACGGGGATTCTGGCGCTTGGCGAATTGCTGGCGAGTTCCAATCTCGGCGACCGCGAGCGCCGCTGGGCCGCGGGAATTAAGACCAGCGCCGAACATCTCGCCTCGCTCACAACGCTCGTGATCGATGCCGCCAAGTCCGAGACGGGCAATCTGACGCTCCAGCGGGAGATTTTTCGCCCCCGTCAGCTCGTCGACGCTTTGGCCGAATCGCTCACTGCGCGAGCGGACACGAAAGGCCTGCGGGTTGAAGTGACGATCGCCGATACGATGCCAGAATTGCTGGTCGGCGACGCGATTCGGCTGCGTGCTGCGCTCGAGAATCTCATCGACAACGCGGTCAAATTCACCGAGCAAGGCGTCGTTCGGTTTGAAGTACAGACCGCGCGCGCTGCGCGCGGACGCGTGAAACTCCTCTTCAAGGTCACCGATAGCGGGATCGGGCTGAAAGCGGCAGAGATCAAGCGTCTGTTCCGGCCGTTCTCGCAAGCCAACGCCGACATCGCACGCCACTACGGCGGTTCCGGACTTGGACTCGCCGTCGTCAAGGTTCTCGCCAAATTGATGGGTGGCGATCTGACTGTCACCAGCACGCACGGCCGCGGGTCGACTTTCCGCTTTGCCGCCGTGCTGGAGATGGCGTCCGCCGAAGCCGCAGGCAATCCTCGTTCGCCGCAGACGACACGCGCTTTGCGCCGGCTCGCGGTTTTGTGCGCCGAGGACAATCCGTACGGCCGCGTCATTCTCAACACCATTCTGACCGAGCTCGGTCACCGTGCCGACTTCGTCGGCTCCGGCGAGGAGGCGATCGAGGCGGTGCATCGCGGCTACGACGTGGTGCTGATGGACGTCACGCTTGCCGGTGTCGACGGCCTCGAAGCGGCCCGGCACATTCGCGCCATTGGAGGCGGCGTCGGCCGCACTCCGATCATCGGTATTTCAGGCCGCACCGAAGACAGCGATGAACAGGCGGCCCGCGCGGCGGGGATGAATCTCTATCTGCGCAAACCGGTGAGCCCAAGCGCACTGAGCGATGCAATCGCAGCAGTGGTGCCGCCGTCGAGTTCGGCTAGCGATTGTCGAGCTGCTCAGCCCGATCTGCCGAACTTTCGACGATCCGTACCAAGTCCGACATGATGCGGTTCAGCTCGAAATCCTTCGGTGTGTACACCTCGGCAACGCCGGCGCTCTTGAGAACGCTCGCATCCTGTGGCGGGATGATGCCGCCGACGACGACCGGTACGTCGTCAAGGCCCGCTTCTTTCAGGCGCGCGATGACATCTTGCACCAGCGGCATGTGCGAGCCGGACAGGATCGATAGGCCCACGACGTGCACGTTTTTCTCCGCGGCGGCGGTAGCAATCGCCTCGGCGGTCAAGCGGATGCCGTCGTAGACCACGTCCATGCCGGCGTCGCGGGCGCGAGCGGCGATCTGCTCGGCGCCATTGGAATGGCCGTCGAGACCGGGCTTGCCAACGAGAAATTTCAGCCGGCGGCCAAGCTTCTTGGAAACGCGGTCGACCTCGGCGCGGATGTCGTCGAGACCCTCGGCGTCATTGCGCATGGCAGTACCGACGCCGGTCGGGGCGCGGTATTCGCCGAAAGCTGAGCGAAGCGCGAAGCCCCACTCGCCGGTGGTGACGCCGGCTTTGGCGCAGGCGATCGAAGGTGGCATGATGTTGCTGCCATTTTTCGCCGCCCTTCGCAGTGATTCGAGCGCCTCGGCGACAGCCTTGCCGTCGCGCTCGGCGCGCCAAGCCGTAAGCCGCGTGATCTGCCCCGCCTCCGCCTCAGGCGAGACCGTAAGGACCGCTTCGGCAGCGTCTGCAAGCGGAGAAGGCTCGGTTTCGACGAAGCGGTTGACGCCGACCACGATCTGTTCGCCGCGCTCGATCGCTTCGACGCGGCGCGAGTTCGAACTCGACAAGCTGCTGCTTGAGATATCCGGTCTCGACCGCAGCAACGGTGCCGCCCATCGCCTCGATCTGCGACAGTTCCTCCTTGGCCGCAGTTTTCAGTTCGGCGACCTTCTTGGCGATGGCGGGTGAGCCCTCGAAGACATCGCTGTATTCCAGGAGATCGGTCTCATAGGCGAGAATTTGCTGCATGCGCAGCGACCATTGC
The DNA here is from genome assembly GCA_963759705.1 of uncultured Alphaproteobacteria bacterium. Classification (GTDB taxonomy): domain Bacteria; phylum Pseudomonadota; class Alphaproteobacteria; order Rhizobiales; family Xanthobacteraceae; genus BOG-931. The sequence goes on along the minus strand of CAVXAK010000009.1, from coordinate 426,602 downwards.
TGGTCCCACGGTCGCGGCAGGCCCAGCGCCTCGTTCCAGGCCGGAAGCTGTACCGCGCGCGCCCGCGCGCCTTTTGACAGCGTGACCGCCAGCATCTCGATCAGAATACGGGCGACGTTGTTCTCCGGCTGCTGTTCGGTCAGGCCCAGCGAATTGACTTGAACGCCGTAGCGGAACAGCCGCTGCTTGGGGTCCTTCACGCCGTAGCGTTCGCGCGTGATCTCGTCCCAAAGCTCGGTGAACGCCCGCATCTTGCAGATTTCGGTGACGAAGCGCAGCCCGGCATTGACGAAAAACGAGATACGTCCGACCACCTCGCCGAACTCGTCAGCCGCGCATTGACCGGATTGCTTGACCGCATCGAGCACGCCGATGCCGGTCGCGAGCGCGAAGGCGAGCTCCTGCACCGGCGTGGCACCGGCTTCCTGCAGATGATACGAGCAGACGTTCATCGGATTCCATTTCGGCATCTCCTTGGTCGTGAACAGGATCACGTCCTTGGTCAGCCGCATGGACGGTGCCGGCGGAAACACATACGTGCCGCGCGACAAATATTCCTTGATGATGTCGTTCTGGGTGGTGCCTTGCAGCTTGGCGCGTGGCACGCCCTGTTCGTCGGCGAGCGCAACATAGAGCGCCAGCAGCCACGGCGCGGTCGCGTTGATCGTCATCGACGTGTTCATCTCGCCGAGCGGGATGCCGTCGAACAACATGCGCATGTCGCCGATATGAGAGATCGGAACGCCGACCTTGCCGACCTCGCCTTTGGCTTGTGGATGATCGCTATCGTAGCCGGTCTGCGTCGGCAGATCGAAAGCGACTGAAAGGCCGGTCTGCCCTTTGCTCAGGTTTTTGCGGTAAAGCGCGTTCGATGCCGCTGCGGTCGAATGGCCCGCATAGGTGCGGAAAATCCAGGGTTTGTCACGTGACGGCTGATCGCCCATCGGTCTCGCACGATAACTGATGACGACAGTGTGAACCGGATTTTGTTGCGACGCAACATGGAAGCGTACGGCTATGCAAAATTCGGCTCGGGGTGCCGTTTGGCAAGCGCCCGTTGCGCGACGAGCGCCATGACGATCAACACGGCAACAAAACCAACCTGGGTCTTTCCGAGCGGATAGCTCAGGATCAGAGCCCCGCCGCAGGCCAAGCCGACGACGCCGGTCGCCGTAAAGCCCCGCATCAGCGCGTATCGGAGCAAAAAGGCGACCGCAATGGCGAGCACGACCAAGTCGCACATATAAACGTAAGGTGTCGCGAGCAACGTGCCGGCGGCGAGTGAAGCGCGGTCAAATAGCCAGTGTTGGCGCGAAGGCTGAACGGCCTTTCGCGCTTTGCTTTAACCGCGCATTCCTTTCCGCCGTGTTATCGCTTGATCAGTTTCAGGATGAACAACAAGATCACCGCGCCGATGAAGGCGTCGATGACTGCCGCGATGAAGCCGCCGCCGATGACGATGCCGATTCGAGGCAGCAGCCAGCCGGCGATGACGGCGCCAATGATGCCGACGATGATGTCGCCGATCAGCCCGAAGCCGCCGCCTTTGACGACCATGCCGGCAAGCCAACCGGCAAGCGCGCCGATGATGAGCCAGATGATAATGCTCTGTACGTCCATGATGTCCCCCGGTGCATTGACAACGCAAAGGCGGCCCTGATGCCGTCCTTGCACTTGTAAATGTATCTGCTTTGCAGGCGGCGTGTCAGCGCGGGAGCTCTACCTGGCGGGAGCTTATCCCCTAGAGTCCCGATTCCAGTTCGCATCATTATCCGGCAGCCCCGTTTGCGAACTTTGGAATCGAAGGACACTAGCAACTTATTGATCTAGTGTGGCTTTGGTTCAGAAGTCCACATGATGAGTTGGCGGCAGTAATGATGCGGACTTCTGAACCGCCACACTAGGTGTCGTTCAGCAGTTCATTCGGCTCACGGTTTCTATTCGTCACAATATTTATTGCACTGCAACATCAGGTGCGGCAGACTACCATTTAATGTCGCGGCGGTGATGTCGCGATCGCCGGTTCGAACCGGGAGCCCATCATGGCCGTCGCGCAGCAGAAACCGTCAGCCGCTCCACTCAAAGATCTTTATGAGATCGGCGAGATTCCCCCGCTCGGGCACGTGCCGGGGAAAATGCATGCCTGGGTGATCCGCAAGGAGCGTCATGGTCCTCCCGAGACCGCGATGTTGTCCGAGGTGGTGCCGACCTGGCCGATCGCCGAGGATGAGGTGCTGGTTTACGTGATGGCCGGTGGCGTCAATTACAACGGCGTCTGGGCCGGGCTTGGCGTTCCGGTCTCTCCATTGGACGGCCACAAGCATCCGTTCCACATTGCCGGCTCGGATGCTTCCGGTGTCGTCTGGGCCGTCGGCTCCAAGGTGAGGCGCTGGAATATCGGTGACGAGGTCATCATCCATTGCAATCAGGACGACGGCGACGACGAGGAGTGCAATGGCGGCGATCCGCTGCTGTCGCCGTCGCAGCGCATCTGGGGCTACGAGACGCCGGATGGTTCGTTCGCGCAATTCTGCCGTGTCCAGTCACGCCAGCTCATGCACAAGCCGCAGCACCTGACCTGGGAAGAATCCGCTTGCTACACGCTGACGCTCGCGACCGCCTATCGCATGCTGTTCGGCCACGCACCGCACATCCTGAAGCCTGGCGATAACGTGCTGGTGTGGGGCGCAAGCGGCGGTCTCGGCGTGTTCGGTGTGCAGCTGGTCGCCGCCTCGGGCGCCAACGCCATCGGCATCGTGTCGGACAATTCGAAGTCCGAATATGTATTCAATCTTGGCGCCAAGGGCGTCATCAATCGCAACGAATTCAAATGCTGGGGCCAGATGCCCAAGGTTGGTACGCCGGAATACGACGCCTGGGTCAAGGAGGCGCGGCGCTTCGGCAAGGCGATCTGGGACATTACCGGCAAGCACGATGTCGACATTGTGTTCGAGCATCCCGGTGAGGCGACGTTCCCGGTCTCATGCCTTGTGGTCAAGCGCGGCGGCATGGTCGTGTTCTGCGCCGGCACCACCGGCTACAACATCACGTTCGACGCGCGCTACGTGTGGATGCGGCAGAAGCGGATTCAAGGCTCGCACTTCGCCCATTTGAAACAGGCAAGCGCGGCCAATCAGTTCGTCATCGATCGCCGCGTCGATCCATGCATGAGCGACGTGTTCCCTTGGGACAAGATTCCCTACGCCCACGAACTCATGCGCACCAACCGCCACAAGCCCGGCAACATGGCGGTCCTGGTCAATGCGCCGCGAACCGGACTGCGGAATTTCGATGACGTGATCGAGGCGACCGGCGCGATTCGTTTCGGCTAGCGGCCGCGCTGCCCAGCACCCTCATCGCGATCGGAAAGATAGGGATTTGCTTCGCAAATTCCGCGTCCATTTGCAGACTCTTCGCATTGTTGAAGCGTCATGAAGGTGCATTCCGGGTCGCCTTTTAGAGCACACCATGGATAGGGTAGGTCGTCCTTCGCGGCCGCGGGCTGCGCCATGGACAGCACAATCGAGAAGGTTCCGAGGATTAAAACACCGAGTACCGAGCCTGTCGGACGCATCACATTCTGCCTGATCGTTCGTTTGGTTCCATTTCGCGCCGACATTCACGATCAGCGTCTGGTCCGGACTTACGATTTGTCGCGCGCTTTGCCATGCGCGGGCATGTTGGCCGTTATGTCGGAAAGGGCTTGCTGGCCTCGTCGGCCTGTTTCGGCTACAATTCGATTGCTCGAATGTGAACGGGGCAGGGGATGACGTTGGCGAGTGAGCAGCCCGCCGAGGCGGCCGGAACGCCTCGACAGTTCCGCGTCGTGCTGGTGAAACCGTCGCATTATGACGACGACGGCTATGTCGTGCGTGCGTACAGGTCGTCGATGCCAGCGAATTCGCTGGCGACGGTCTATGCGTTGGTGGAAGATTGCGCCTTCCGCGACGTCCTTGGGTCCGATGTCACGATCAACCTGACGGCGATCGACGAGACCAATAAGCGAGTCAAAATCGACAAGCTCATTGCTGAGATGCGACGTAACGGCAATTTTGGCCTCATCGGCCTTGTCGGAGTCCAATCCAACCAGTTCCCACGCGCGCTCGACGTTGCGCGACCGTTGCGGGCAGCCGGAATTCCCGTGGTGATTGGCGGATTCCATGTTTCGGGACTGCTCGCCATGTTCCCGACTCTGATGCCGGATCTGCAGGATGCCCTCGACATGGGCATCAGTTTGTTCGCGGGGGAAGCTGAAGGGCGCATGGAAGAGGTTTTGCGCGACGCCGCACATGGAAAACTGAAACCAATTTACAACTATATGAACGATCTTCCCGCGCTTGAGGGTGCAGTCACGCCCTACCTTCCCGGCAGCGCGGTGCTCCGAACGGTTGGCAACTACACCACCTTTGATGCCGGGCGCGGATGCCCGTTCCAGTGCTCGTTTTGCACCATTATCAACGTTCAAGGACGAAAGTCGCGGCGGCGCAGCCCTGACGATGTCGAGCACATCATCCGACATAACTTGAAATACGGAATCGACCGCTATTTCATCACCGACGATAATTTCGCGCGTAACAAGGATTGGGAGCCAATCTTCGACCGGATCATCGAGCTGCGCGAGCGCGACAGCATCGACGTTCGCTTCATGATTTAAGTGGACACGCTCTGCCACAAGATTCCTAACTTTATCGAAAAAGCTAGACGCGCTGGCGTGACCCGAATTTTCATCGGGTTGGAGAACATTAATCCGGACAATCTGCTCGCGGCGAAGAAGCGACAGAACAAGATCACCGAATATCGCAACATGCTGCTGGCTTGGAAGGCAGCCGGAATCTGGACCTATGCCGGATATATCCTCGGTTTCCCGAATGACACGCCGGAATCGGTCCGCGCTGATCTCGAAATCCTTAAGAGGGAGCTTCCGCTCGATGTTATAGAATTCTTCTTCCTGACGCCGCTGCCCGGCTCCGAGGACCACAAGGTGCTGTGGACCAAAGGCGTGGCGATGGATCCCGACCTCAATAAATACGACCTCGAACATGCATGCACCGCCCATCCGAAGATGAGCACGCGGGAATGGGAACAGCTCTATTCGGATGCATGGAAAATCTATTACACGCCTGAACACATCGAGACGATCCTGCGGCGCGCGCAGGCTTACAAGATCAACATCTTCCGACTGGCGCAAATTGTTTTGTGGTTTTCAAGCTCGGTCGCAGTCGAGGGCTTGCATCCGCTACAGGCAGGAATCCTTCGGCTCATCAATCGTCGTGATCGCCGGTCGAGCTTGCCAATCGAATCGATGTGGCGATTTTATCCCCGGCTGGTCTGCGATTTCGTATTCAGCCACGTGCGCCTTGGCTGGCACGCGTGGCGCATCTTCCTCATCTACCGCCGCGTCGCCGCCGACGTGCACCTCCCATATACCGATCAGGCAATGACCCCGGTGACCGAGGACGAGACGGACACGCTCGAACTGTTCACGCACAACAAATCAGCCCGTGAAGCCGTCGATCATGCCCGCAAGGTCAAGACCCTGACCGGCGCAACACCTACCGTTGTTGTTGAATCGACCGCATGACATCCGCATTTGCGGTGGACCGGGCGCAATCCCGGCATGCAAAAGCGCTCAACGCGCTTCGCCCCGCGCCCGTGCGATCGCCGCATTGAGCTCGCCGCCATAGATGAAAATCCATGCGGTGAAATAGAGAAAAACCAGCGCAATCATCGCCGAAGCTAGCCCGGCGTAGTAGTTCACGTAAGTGTACGAAAAGTCCGAGAGATAGCGGCCGAAAAAGAAGCCGCAGGCGAGCCACAGCACGAGCGTCGCGCCGATGCCGGGCCAGACCTCGCCGATGCGCCGGCGGCCGGCCGGCAACCACATGTGCAAGATCAACAGCGATGTGGTCAGTAGAAGCGCTGCGAGGCCGAACCGCGAGATGTTGTAATGGCCCTCCAGCGGGTCGAGCCAGGGCGCATAGGACAGCGCGGCTCGGAAGACCAGCGGACCCAACACCACGAGAAAGGCGAGCGTCAGAAGTCCAAGCGCGGCGACCAGGACGTAGCCGATCGATTCCAGCCGCAACAGCCACCATGGGCGCGCGTCGTTGAGCCCGTAGGCTCGGTTGAGCCCGATGCGCAAGCTCTCCACCCCGCTCGACGAGAAATAGATGGCAAACACGGCGCCCACGGTGAGCACGTCGCCGCGTGCGGTGGTGAGCACGCTATGAATTTCACCGGCGATGGGATGGGAAACCTGGCGCGGCCAGGCAGCGATAATCAGCCGCGCCACTTCGTTGGCGAGATTGGTTGAGCCGATGAAGCCGGCGATCGCCGTGACCAGGATCAAAAATGGAAACATCGACATCAGCACCGACAGTGCAATATGACTGGCGATCGCCCAGCCATCGTCGGCGTTGAAGCGATAGAAGGCGTCCATCGGGATGCGATAGCAAAGGCGAATCGTTTTCAACGCAGGCAATCTCCGCGGTGAGCGCAGGCCCCCTGAAAGCAGGCCTACTGAAATACGTCATTCCTCGGCGTCGGCGAAGCCCCACGCGGCGACGAGCCGGCCCCGCCTGTCATCGTTTGTTCGCAAAACCGCGACGCCGAGAGGGACACCCCTTCGCAAGCGCGCGCTGAATTTATTCGATTGGCGAGGGGAAATGATTTCATCCTTGAAAATTGACCCCGGAGATTGGGCGTTGACTTGGGGCTCGTCGGTGGATGCTTGGTCTTAGAGCTCCACGCTTTATTCAAAGGAATCAATGGCGTCACAAGGTTCTGCGCTCATCCGCAATCTTGTCACCGCTGCAAAACCGTATCATGGTCGCGCCGGCTGACATGAGGGAGCAGAGGCGATGAGGGTCGCGAGTTCGTGCTTGATCGTTGGTTTCTTGGCGGCGGTGCTGCTGTGCGCCGGTTCGGCCGGCGCGCAGGCGCAAACGTTTACCTTTGAGGTCTGCAACAGGAGCAACGTGTCGGCCTCCGTCGCCATTTCGAATCTGGTGGCGGTCGGCGACAGCCGGTTTGAGGTCCAGGGCTGGTGGACTGTTGGAGCCGGCAATTGCAGGTCGATCGGCAACTTTCCCCGAGGATGGTTCTACCTCTATGCCGAGCAGACCAATTCGGCCCGGATAGTCTGGTCGGGCAAGGACCTCAACCTTTGCATCGAGTATCCGGGACCGTTCGATCGCATCAATATGTCGGGTTACTCGTGCTCGTCCAAAAACTTGAAGGGCTTTACCGCCGAACTCATCGGGAGTGACACCGGCACATTCACCTGGACTTTGAACTAGCAACCTGGACTTTGAACGAACCGTCACGCAGTTATGAAGACGCCCGCGCCACCGTTCGTTGAAATGAGTATTCGTTGAAATGAGAAAAGCCGAGCCGGTCCAAAGGGGCCGGCCCGGCTTACACCGAAGGGCGCGCGTTGGCGCTATTTCACGTCGTTGCCGACCTTGTCGGCAAGCTTCGCTTGGCTGCTGCCGTTCTGCGTTCCCGCTGTCTGGACTTTCGTCGAGGGCCGGGCCATGGCTGCGCCGCTTGACGGCGCCATGGCGGAAGACATTCCCGAAGACATGCCCATCGCTCCAGCGTGCGAGGCACCCGCGGATGCCGAAGAGGCGAAATTGGCCTCTGCCTTCGGAGGAGCGGCACCGCTCGACTTGCTATCGGTCTGGGCCGACGCCGGCACGGCGACGAGTAGAGCAATTCCAGCAATTGGCGCCGTGATCGCCGCAATCTTCTTCGGAAGGCTCATTTCGAACTCCCTCTGGGAATGGCTCGTCATCTGATACGACTATTCACCGTCCACTAACAATGCACTGTGGCAAAATATGGCCTCCTCGCCCCAGACCGACGTGCGCTGCCCCCAAGGATCAGAGACGACGATCCGGACTCTTTGCTGATCCAGAAGATGGTTGGCCGAGGAAGGCTAGGCGGCTTGCACTTCGGTGAGGAACCGGCGTACTTCGCCCTGCAGGTTCGCGGCCTCGCTCGCGAGCACATCGGCAAGCGCCTTGACGTCAGCCGCCGTTGCCCGTGCTCCGTTGCTTGCGCCCGCGACACGGCTCATGGCCTCGGCGCCGCTCTTTGCCTCCAGCGAAGCGCGGTTGACGCCTTCGGCGATCGAAGCGACCGCGTGATTTTGCTCCTCGACCGTGGCGGCGACCGTCGAAGCGATCACCGACATGTCGTCGATGACTGACGAGACCTGCTCGATCGCTTGCGCAGCGTCGGCGGTCGCCGATTGGATCGAGCCGATTTGGGCGGCGATTTCCTCGGTCGCACGCGCCGTCTGCGCCGCCAGAGATTTCACTTCGGCGGCCACGACCGCGAAGCCACGACCGGCGTCACCGGCACGTGCCGCCTCGATGGTCGCGTTGAGTGCCAGAAGATTGGTCTGGCCGGCGATCGCCTGGATGAGTCCGATAACTTCGCCGATGCGGTTCGCGGCATTGCCGAGGTCTGTCATGGTATTGACAGTCCGCTGCGATTCCGCGACGGCGCGGCTTGCGACATCGGTCGACTTTGTCGCCTGCGAGGCGATCTCCGCGATCGAGGCGGCGAGTTCTTCGATCGAACTTGCCACCGTCGTGACATTGACGGAAGCGGCGCCAACCCGGTTTTCGGCATCTCGCGATTCCGAGGAGACCGCGTCGGCGGCAACGTGGAGGCCGCTCGAAGCACCCTCCAGGCGTTCGGAGGCCTCACGCAGACGTCCGAGTGCCTGCTCTACGGACGCGCGAAATTTCTGGATCATCGCGGCGATCGCTTCGCCGCGGCGTTCGCGCGCCGCATTCGTTTCAGTCTCGACCGCCGAGAGCCGAGTGCGTTCGATCATGGTGTCGCGGAACACGATCACCGTGCGGGCCATGGCGGCGATCTCATCGTGCCCATGGGTAGCCGGGATGCGGGCGGTCGTGTCGCCGTCGGCGAGCCGTTCCATCACCCCAGCCAGTCCTTCCAGGGGGAGCGTGATAGAACGGCCGATTCCAAAGCTGCAGAGTAGCCCGATCAGGACAGACGCGCAGCCGACCGCAATGATGAAGCGCCGTATCTGCGCCCGCGAGGCGTCGAGCGCGCTCGCGGCCGCCCTTGCGCTTGCACGCGCTGCGGCGCTGATCTTATCGGCTTCCGGCAGGACGCTCTCGGTGTCGTGGCTGATGAGTGACAGCAACGGCTGGATATTGTCCGTGCTCGCGACCCACTGCGCGAAATTATAGTTGTATGCTTGCACCTGTTGATTGAGCTTTTCCTTCATCGAAGGCGCGCCGTCGACGGAGTTGAACAACGCATTGAAGTGTTTGACTTCGTCGAGGAAGTGCTGCTCGGCAGTGCGTGCGAGCGTGAGACGATATTCGATCTCATAGCGCCGCATGGTCAAAAGCGACATCAAGAGCTTGGCCGCGTCGACGTCGGCGACCCACGACAAATCGTCGTGAATGATCTTCTCAACCGCATTGCTCGCGGCAATGAGGTCGCCGGTCGTACCTTCGTTTTCGTTGAAGCCTAGCGATCTCTCCTCGTTGACGAGGCTGGCGAAGCTTGTCTTGAGATCGCGGATCGTAATCCGCAGCGGCGTGGTCACGTCCTCCTGCGAGGGGCCGACCGTCGATTCGATCCGATTGATCGATCGCATGGCGAGCTCTTGTCCGTCCGCGAAGATTTTCACCTGATCGTCAGAAGGATGCGCGACGAATTCCACAGCGGAAGCGCGCATCATCAGCAGTCCGGTCTTGAGATCGCGGCTGGCGTCAGCCACTTCCGTATCCTGCTGGACGATGTCGAGGGCACGCCCGACCTTGGAATCGCCGGCCATGAAGGCGATCCCGGTGGCGAGAAAACCGATCACCGGAATAATGCCGAGCGCGATGATGCGGGCGCGAACCGACAACTTTGAGAAAAGTTGCGTGATGAACATCGGTGCCCCGGGCGGAATCTCTGGTCCCCGTCCCACGACGCGACGGAGCCGCAATCCACCAGAGGAAACCGTAAAATGGTTAAGATTTGGCGATAAATGGGGATTTGCACTGCGTCCTGCCTGCCGTGGCGGCAGGCTCATTGGCTTTTGTGCATCGCACGCGTAAAATCACGTTCCCGTCCGGGCCATCAAGTCAGTCTGTTGGGAGCCGCTTATGCCGCTTGCTGTATCCCCTATGCCCGCCGGTTACGACCTCATCGCCGCGCTGCGCCAAGCGGTTGGCACCGCTGAGGCTCTCTTCACCGACGCGCGCCGAGCCATCGCCGACCGGGTGACGGTCGAGGGCCGGCCGGTTTCACGCATTCTCGATCGAGAGCAGCGCGCCGCCCACGGTTTGGCCTGGCTCGCGACTTACGTGGAGGCGATCCGGCAACTCACGTCCTATGTCGAGCGACTCTCGGAGTCCGGCAGTTTTGGCGAGGTCGAGGAGCTTCTGGTGCGCATCGGGGCCGGCGAATACCTGGCCCAGATGCTTGGCGGGATACCCATGAGCCAGGGCGAGATCGTCCGACTTTCGGACCTCGGACTTGGCTCCGCCGCAGTGGCGGCGCGCGTTACGCCAGCCGTCGATCATCTCATTGCGATGGGGAACACGGCGCCGAACCGTGCCCGGCTCGTCGAACTGATACGAGAGCGGCAGGAGGCCACCATCGGCGCCTGCGGTCTCGACGAAACTCTCGATTCGATTCGCGAGGAGATGCGCAAGTTCGCCGACGGCCGCGTTGTGCCGTACGCTCAGGAGTGGCATCGGAAAAACCAATACATTCCGCTCGACGTCGTTTCGCAGATGTCGGAACTCGGCGTGTTCAGCCTGACCATCCCCGAGGATTACGGCGGCATGGGTCTCGGCAAGGAATCGATGTGTGTCGTCTCGGAGGAACTGTCGCGCGGCTATATCGGCGTCGGCAGCCTCGGCACCCGTTCGGAGATCGCGGCCGAGCTCATTATGGGCGGCGGCACGGAGGAGCAGAAGCGCACTTGGCTGCCGAAGATCGCTTCGGGCGAGGTGCTGCCGACCGCGGTCTTCACCGAGCCGAATACCGGGTCGGATCTTGCCTCACTGAAGACGCGCGCGGTGCGCCAGGGCGATACCTACAAGGTCTACGGCAACAAAACCTGGATTACGCATCCGGTGCGCGCCGACTTGATGACACTGCTGGTCCGGACCAATCCGGCGGAGAAGGGTTACCGCGGCCTGTCGATGCTGCTTGCCGAGAAGCCCCGCGGCAGCGATGACAATCCGTTCCCCGTCGCGGGCATGACCGGCACCGAGATCGAGGTGCTCGGCTATCGCGGCATGAAGGAATACGAGATCGCGTTCGACGGCTTCGCCGTGAAGGCGGACAATCTTCTCGGTGGTGTCGAGGGCCTCGGCTTTAAGCAGCTCATGGCCACGTTCGAGTCGGCGCGCATCCAGACCGCGGCGCGAGCCATTGGCGTCGCGCAGGCTGCCATGGAGCAAGCGGTTGGTTATGCCACGGCGCGCATACAGTTTGGCGAGCCGATCGTCGCGTTTCCCCGCGTCTCCGACAAGATCGCCATGATGGCGGTCGAAATCATGATCGCGCGGCAACTGACCTACTATGCGGCGCGCCAAAAGGATTCCGGACGTCGTTGCGACCTCGAAGCCGGAATGGCGAAACTGCTCGCCGCGCGGGTTGCCTGGGCGGCGGCAGACAACGCCGTCCAAGTTCACGGCGGCAACGGCTTCGCGCTCGAGTTCCCCATCTCGCGCATCCTCTGCGACGCGCGTATCCTTAATATTTTTGAGGGCGCGGCCGAAATTCAGGCGCAAGTGATCGCGCGCCGACTGCTGGACGGGTCGAATTAAATATCAGAGCGTCTTTGCGACGCTCGCAATGACGATTACCGCGCTCGCTGTTCTATTTTCTGCTTCTCCGTGGCCGGCAGCTCCTTGAGCAGCAAACCGACATTGCCGGAGAGTATCCGCTCGCCGTCCGGGCCCAGCGCCCGGATTTCTTTGACGAAGTCGCGCACCACCTCGCGCTTGCGGATTTCCTGCGGGTAATCGGTCGCGAACACGATGCGAGAAGCCGGAATTTCGCACAGTCCGGCTTTCACCGAACCGATGCCGCCGGCAAATCCAGCAGTGTCGAAGACGAGATTGTTGCGGATATAATAGTCGAAATCCTTCTTGCCCTTTGCGCCGTGCTTGGGGTTGCCGGCGGTGCCCCAGAAGTCCTTGTCCTGAAAACTGCGGATGCGCGCGAGCATCGAAGCAATACCGCCTGAAAGGTGCGCCATGTGCACCGTCAACTCGGGATGGCGATCGAACAGTCCGGAATTGACCAGCCGGATGGTCGCCATGATGAGCGAGAATTCCCGCCCCACGGCGCGCGCGGTGTCGTAGCTGTCGAATTGCTGTGCATGATTGAGCTTGAGCGCGGGGTGCACGAAGACGAACATGCCGAGCTTGCTCACTTCGTTCCAGAATGGCTCAATCTCCGGCGCATCGATCCACTTGCCGTCGAATTCCGACGTGATGGTCACGCCCTGAAAGCCGAGCTCGTGCCGGCAGCGTGCTAATTCCTTGAACGCGGCGGCGCCGCCGAGCGGATGGGCGTGGGCGGCGCCGATGAAGCGGCCGGGATAGTCGCGCTCGGCCTTCTTGGCCTTGTCGTTGACGAGCCGCGACGTCTCGAGATCGGCGCACATGCCGGCGGCGCTGGTCAGCCAGGCAGCATCGATGCCGGCGGCGTCCATCATGCGCACATGCTCGTCGAGATCGTAGAGCAGCGAATGCACCGTATAGCTCGGCGCGCCGAGCGCGTCGTAGTTAAGAATGAGGCGGTCGCCCGGGTCCTCCTTGATGAGTTCGCGCGGCGTAAAATGGTGCTGGAAATCGACGATCATGCGGGGTCTCCTCCGGCGGAATTTCGGCGCCTTCTTAGCGCATGTTTCGCGAAGGATGTAGGCATTTCGATTGAACGCAGGCGGAATGGGCCTTAAGTAACGGTCATGTCCAATTTCATGTCTCACGTCGCGGTCCCCATCGCCGTCGGCGCAGTCGCCGTAGTGCTGCTGCTGGGCCTCGTGAACATGATGCGCGGCGGTTCGTCCAACACGTCGCAGAAGCTGATGCGGATACGCGTTCTGCTGCAATTCATCGCCATCATCGTCATCATGCTGGCGGTCTGGGTGATGCATCGGTGAACCATGGTCGTCCTCAACAAAATCTATACCCGCACGGGGGATGACGGCACGACGGCGCTCGGCACCGGCGAGCGGCGCAAGAAATATGATCTGCGCATCGCCGCCTACGGCACACTGGACGAGGTCAACGCCACGCTCGGCATCGCCCGGCTCCATACCGCCGCAGACGTATCGCTCGATGCCACGCTTGGTCACATCCAGAACGATCTTTTCGACGTCGGCGCCGATCTGTGCACGCCCGGCAAAGGCAAGGGGCCTGATGGCGCGCGGCTGACCGTGACAGACGCCCAGGTCACTTGGCTCGAAAAAGAGATCGACCGGCTCAACGCCGAACTGGCACCGCTCAGATCATTCGTCTTGCCGGGCGGTAGCGCGGCGGCGGCTTATCTGCACCTGGCGCGCACGGTTTGCCGCCGTGCCGAACGGCTCGTTGCCGAGCTCGCGGACAAACCGAATGAAAGTGTCACGCCCGAAGTCCTGAAATACGTCAATCGTCTGTCAGATTTCCTGTTCGTCGCCAGCCGCTACGCCAACAGCAAAGGCGCACGCGACGTGCTGTGGGTGCCCGGCCAGAACCGCTGACAGAAAAGGGCGAGCACGATGGTGCTGCCGCTCTACGATCACAGTCCTTTCAAATGGCCGACGCCGCCTTACGTCACCTGGCTGTTGATTGCCGTCAACGTCATCGTCTTTCTGGCGCAGGTCGTCACCACGACCGGCCAAGGGGATGCGATCGATCAGGTCGCTGCGCTGGTCCCGGCGTCGTTCAGTGCCGAAGGAATTTTCGAGAACGCGGCGCGCGCCCCGTTGACGCTGATCACCTACATGTTTCTTCATGCGAACGTCTGGCACATCTTCGGCAACATGATTTTCCTGTGGGTGTTCGGCGACGACATCGAGGAAGCGCTCGGGCATTGGCGCTTCCTGGCTTTCTACATTTCCTGCGGAGTCGGTGCCGGCATCGCCTTCGTGCTGAGCGATCTGCATTCCAATATGGAGTTGATCGGCGCCTCGGGCGCGGTCGCCGGCGTCATCGCCGCCTATCTGCTGTTCCGGCCGTGCGCCAAGGTCACCGTCCTCGTCGGCCTGCTTGTCGTGCGGGTGAGGGCGTTCTGGGTGATTGGCGGCTGGGCCGTCTGGCAGGTTCTCGAAGCGCTCAGCCGAGCCCAGGATGAAACTGCCTACTGGGCGCATGTGGGAGGCTTGGCGACAGGCGCCTTGCTGTTCTTCCTGGTACGGCCGCCGGGCGTCGAACTGTTCGAGTGTGCGCAACCCGAGGCGGCGTCCGTCGGCGGCCGAACGCCGCCACGTTGACCGCGAGGGCCGTGGCCGGTAGGTTGCCGCACCGCAGCATTGGCGGGATCGAAAGCGGCCCCTGGCGGCCTGACGTAGCTAAAAGCAGCCGACACCAACCATGAAAATTCTCGTGCCCGTGAAGCGGGCGGTCGACAAGGATGTGAAAATCCGGGTCAAAGCTGACGGCTCTGGCGTTGAGCTTGCCAACGTCAAGATGTCGATGAATCCATTCGACGAGATCGCGGTCGAAGAAGCGATCCGGCTCAAGGAAGCCGGCAAGGCGACCGAGATCGTGTGCGTCTCGATCGGACCGGCGCAGGCGGCCGAGACCATTCGCACCGCGCTCGCCATGGGCGCCGACCGCGGCATCCTGGTGAAGGCCGACAGCTATGTCGAGCCGCTCGCGGTGGCGAAAATCCTCAAGGCCATTGCCGCAACCGAGCAGCCCGGTCTGATCGTCATGGGCAAACAGTCGATTGATGACGATTGCAATCAGACCGGTCAGATGCTGGCCGCGCTGCTCGGCTGGCCGCAGGGTACGTTTGCCTCGAAGGTCACGCTCGATGGCGAAGCCGCCGTCGTCACGCGGGAGGTCGATGGCGGCCTGCAGACGGTCAAGCTCAAGCTGCCGGCAATCGTCACGACGGATCTACGTTTGAACGAGCCGCGCTACGCGTCGCTTGCCGAACATCATGAAGGCGAAGAAAAAGCCGATCGAGGAGAAAACCGCCGCCGATTACGGCGTCGACGTCAAGCTGCGGCTCGAAGTGGTCAAGACCGCCGAGCCGCCGGTCCGCAAAGCCGGCGTCAAGGTCAAGACTGTCGCCGAGCTCATCGATAAGCTGAAGAACGAAGCGGGGGCAATCTGATGCCCACACTTCTTGTCGCCGAACACGACAACGCATCGCTGAAGGATGCGACCAACAAGGCGCTGACGGCCGCCAAGGCGCTCGGCGCTGAGGTGCACATTCTGATAGCCGGTCACAACTGTCAGGCGGCCGCCGCTGCGGCGGCGAAGCTCGACGGCGTCGGCAAAGTCTTGCTGGCGGACGCAGCCGCTTACGAACACATGCTGGCCGAACCCACCGCGGCGCTGATCGTCGCGCTGGCGGGTCCCTATGAAACCATCATGGCGCCGGCTACGACGTCGGGAAAGAACATCATGCCGCGCGTTGCCGCGCTGCTCGACGTTATGCAGATTTCCGACGTCATCAAGGATTGTGGCGCCGGACACATTCGAGCGACCGGTTTATGCCGGCAATGCCATCCAGACCGTGCGCTCGCCGGAGGCCAAGAAAGTCATCACGGTGCGCACCGCGGCGTTCCAGGGGACCGGCGAGGGCGCCGCTGCGGCGCCGATCGAGCCGGCAGCCGCGGCGGCGGATCCCGGTATTTCCGGCTTCGTCGGCGAGGAGCTTTCCAAGTCGGAACGCCCCGAACTCACCTCCGCGAAGATCATTATTTCCGGCGGCCGGGCGATGCAAAGCCGCGAGAACTTCACCAAATATATCGAACCGGTGGCCGACAAGCTCGGCGCCGCGGTGGGCGCATCGCGCGCCGCCGTCGATGCCGGCTATGCGCCGAACGATTGGCAGGTAGGCCAAACCGGCAAGGTGGTGGCGCCCGACCTTTATATCGCAGTCGGTATTTCAGGCGCCATTCAGCATCTCGCTGGTATGAAGGATTCGAAAGTGATCGTGGCCATCAACAAGGATGAGGAAGCACCCATCTTTCAAGTAGCCGATTATGGATTGGTGGCAGACCTCTACCAGGCGTTGCCGGAGTTGGCGACCGAGCTCGGCAAGCTTGGGCGCTGACCTAGTGTACCAATTCCGAAGCTCGCATCATTGCGCGGCATCCTCGTTTGCGAACTTCGGAATCGAAGGACACTAGCTACTAATTGATCTAGTGTGGCTTTGGTTCAGAAGTCCGCATGACGGGGTCGCCGCGAGAATGATGCGGACTTCTGAACCGCCACACTAGGGTGGCGTGCGGGTTGGGATCGTCGTAGGTTGATGATCGTCGTTAGAAGGTGAGCAAAAATGGTCGAGGTCAAGGATCGGCCAAAGATGCGCAACGAGCGGACAGACGCAATGGCTCACACCATTCGCAAGATCGGCGTAGTCGGCGCAGGGCAGATGGGCAATGGGATCGCGCATGTCTGTGCGCTGTCCGGTTTCCACGTCATGCTCAACGATATCGCGCCCGACCGGATCACGGAGGGGCTTGCGACGATCAACGGCAATCTGGCGCGTCAAGTCAGCCGTCAGCGCATCAGCGATGAAGAGCGCCAGGCGGCCATCAAGCGTATCAGTCCGGCCAAGACGCTTGACGATCTCGCCGACTGCGATCTCGTCATCGAAGCGGCGACCGAAAAGGAAGAGCTCAAGCGCAAAATCTTTGGCTCGCTGTGTCCGGCGTTGAAGCCCGAGGCGATTGTCGGCACCAACACCTCGTCGATCTCGATCACGCGGCTTGCCTCGGCCACCGATCGGCCGGAGCGTTTCATCGGCATTCATTTCATGAATCCGGTGCCGCTGATGGAACTGGTCGAGGTCATTCGCGGCATCGCCACCGACGATCCGACGTTCGAAGCGACCAAGCAATTCGTCACCAAACTCGGCAAGACCATCGCGGTCTCGGAAGATTTCCCCGCCTTCATCGTCAACCGCATTCTGCTGCCGATGATCAACGAGGCGATCTACACGCTCTATGAAGGCGTCGGTAACGTTGAGGCGATCGACACTGCGATGCGGCTCGGCGCTCATCATCCGATGGGGCCGCTGGAACTGGCCGACTTCATTGGGTTGGATACCTGCCTGTCGGTCATGCAGGTGCTGCACGAGGGGCTTGCCGACTCAAAATACCGTCCGTGTCCGCTGCTCGTGAAATACGTCGAGGCTGGCTGGCTCGGCCGCAAGACGCAGCGCGGTTTCTACGATTATCGCGGCGACAAGCCGGTTCCGACGCGCTGATTTTTTCAGACTTCGCGTTTGAGGCTTCCGCCCGGCCGGTCGGTGCCCGGAATGCTCGGTCATGAGGGCGAAGTTGTGCGCCGCGGAGCAAACCAGGCCGGCTTAAACGGCGGCGCCCCTAACGTCTTCGCGAACTCGGGCGGGAAACAGCATGGTCAACTCTCATGGCCGTTTCGTCTGGTACGGGTTGATGACCACGGACATGGAGGCCGCCGAAGCCTTCTACGCCAAGGTTGTGGGCTGGGGCATGCGGACGCCTCGACGCCCGGCATGGCCTGCACCTTGTTCACCTCCGGAAAGGTCTCGGTCAGCGGGCTCATGGAATTGACCGAGGATGCCAGGAGAATGGGCGCGACGCCGAGTTGGATTGGCTATGTCGGGGTCAACGACGTCGACGCGACCGTCGACCGGCTTAGGCGTCTTGGCGGGGCCGTGCACGTGCCACCGACGGATATCCCCAACATCAGTCGCTTTTCGATTGTCGCTGATCCGCAAATGGCAACGCTTGCATTGTTCAAAGGTCTGAAACCAAGTCAGCAGCAGAGTGTTGAGTTCGGCAAACCGGGCCGTGTGGGCTGGCATGAGTTGCTCGCCGCTGACTGGGAAAAGGCACTTGCTTTCTACGGCGAGCTTTTTGGCTGGCAGAAAGCGGAAACCGACACCGGTCCGTTGGGCACGTATCAACTGTTCGCCGCCGGAGGGCAGACGATCGGCGGTATGTTCACGAAACCGCCGTCGGTTCCGGTTCCCTTCTGGCTCTACTACTTCAACGTCGGCGACATCGACGCGGCCGCGGAGCACGTCAAGGCCGGCGGCGGCCAGATTTTCGGCGGCCCGATCGAGTTGCCGGGCGGCAACTGGACGGTCCAATGCGCGGATCCTCAAGGCGCCACATTCGCGCTTGAGGGCAAACGCGTTCGCAGCCCTATCGGATATTTCGAGCGCGCCGCATCGCGCGATCGTTCCGGCACCCGTTCATGAGCTTGTTCACAATTCCGATAGATCGCCGATGGCGATCGTGATGACAAACCGGCCCGCGATTATGCGCGTCGCATTCACTCAGTCCGACGTGCTCGATTTCGCGCCGCGACCAATCGCGAATTGACCGACCGGACCTTCGACGTGGAATTCGATCCCCGTCATCTTTGCGAACAGATCGATATTGGCGATCCCGATGGCGCATCCGCCGAGCCCCAAGTCAGTCGCCATCATGTAGAGGGTTTGAATCAATACGCCGACGTCTTTCAGAATGAGCGAATATGCGATTGAGCTGTATTTCCATGAAGTCCGGCCAAAGCGCGCAGCGATCGTGATCAGGATCTGTGAGGTAGCAGACTCGGCCATTGCAATCTGACCTCGCGCTAACAGCGCATCGAGCTCATTCGTGGGAACGCCGATCAGCACCAGCGCGTGTGCACCTGCGTCGTAGTGATAGAATCCGCGTGCAAGCCCTTCGCATTTGTCGACAGCCAGATAGAGCTCGAGTTCGTAGCTGCCGCCGCCCGACGGGTACGGCCTGACGGTGTGTTCGCTCGCCGGACCGCCGTCATCGAGGTTGGTCGTGGCTTCCGACCTCGACAAGACACGCGCGGTGCTGTCGAGAAACCGCGAAAGCTCGGCGAGCGTGATCGGCCGTTGGTCATTGAAGCTGCGTGTCGAATGACGTTCCCGCAGGAGCTTTGCGACCGGAGTGATTGGCTTGGAATCTGCGGCCAAGAATTCGCGCAAATCGATTTTCTGTCCCGGCCAGCTGGGCCGCACCGCCGGTAGCGGAGATATGACGCCGGCGTACGGAAAAACACCGCCCAGCGGGTTGGCGTGCCGCCCCTCCGTGCTGCGCGTGTGGAACAAAAGATCGTGAAAGTCCCAAAGAATGAGGTTGTCGTCACCCTCGGCCTGTCGGAGGCTGCCGTCGCCGGCGCCGTCCACCTTGAAAAGGATTTGGCTGTCCACCAGCAGGGCGAGAAGCTCGATCCCGGGAAAACCGTTCTGCCGGCGGAGCTGTTTGATCTGTTGCGGCGTGGACAGGGCGGCCAAGACGGCCGCGATTTTCGGATTGCAAATCTTGAACAGCGCGCCGGCGCGCGGCGATTCCAGGACCATCTCGTTGCCACGCCGCCGCATGTACGCGAACCGCGAGAGAACGAGGAGGTCGGCATCGCCGAGCGGCGGCGTTCGCGGCCAATAATCGGGAACCTGCGGTTCGATGACGACCTGGTCTTCGCCGGTTTGCGAGCGCCCGAGGCGATACTCCAAAAAACCGTGCCGGGCCAATCGCCGGACCAATCGATCAATTTCTTTATCGACGTTCCGGCCGCCGGCAAACGAAGCGAGCGGCACACCTGCGCGCAGTTTCTGCGCATAATCCGCCGCACCAGGTCCGAATGTTCCCAAGCCGACCGGATAGCCATCGAAGCAAGCAGCGATTTTTCCGTCCGCGTGTGCTTCGAGCGCGACGTGACTGCTGAGCCGGGCGCTGATACCTTGCGGCGCAGCCCGTCGCTTTTTCTTTACTCGGGGAGCGCGCAAGCCGGGATGACCCTCAGGTATGGGGGTGAATCGGATTGAGCTCGTTTTCGGACAGCGGCCGGTCCAACAATCCAAGCTTGACCGGAACATCGTAAAGCCGGCCTGGCGCGAAGCGGCGATAGAAATGCCGCATTCCCGGAACGATCACCCTGACAACCGGGACGTCGATGTCGGGCCGCGTCTGATCGAGGACAAGGAAATCGAGCCCTGCGCGCTTGGCGATCTGCACGCAGGCGGTGACCTGCTCGCGAGTGTCGAGCCGGCCGAACTTCGAGCCGGAGTCCAGTTGGACTGCCGGATGGTCGGCCGGTGTCAAATAGGGATGCTCTCGCAGGCGTAACGGCGTGGTGCCGTCGAGGCTCGATTTGTCGCCCTTGCCGCCGCCCATGAGACCGATCGACAAGAATTGGTTCAGCTCTGTCAGCGCGCGCAACAACGCAATTCGCGTATCGAAATGCGCGCCGGAACCGAACTCGATGTTCTCGCGCCCGTTGTCCATCCAGTGGGTTATCGCCACAAAGCTCGGAATCCCGAGATCGCTCGTCACGTCGAGCACCCAAAGCCGGCGTCCGGTTTCGGCAAGCTGGTTTTTCAGATCGCGGATGTAGGAATCGTCGAACTGGCTAAGGTCCACTTCGGCCCGCCGCAAATAATTGTACCACCAGATTGCGTATGCATCACGTTCCACCAGTTCGAGGAAACCTTGAATGATCGCTTCCGCGAGCGTGTTGCCGGCGGCGCAGCCATTGGAATCGGTGCTGATCTGGCTGGGGCCCCGGTAGAAAAAATACAGGAGGCTGGTCGGAAGATATTTGAAGCGTTCGTCGCGCAAAGACCAGACCGGCGACCATTCGATCTTGGCCGATGGATCGAATGGGACCGGGATCATCTGCGAATGTTCCGATTCGGGCGGCGCTTCGTGTTGCCGGAATTGCGTTTCGCTGAACAGCATGACGTCGTTCGGAAGAATTGCATCGCCTGACGGGAAATCAGTGAACCGCCGCGTCACCCTGATCTCGTCGCCTTGAAAAATTCCGGAATACCGCTCGATCGCCTCCATGAGCGCGCTGGCTTCACCTTGCTCGGCCGTGCTGCCCTTGCCGAAGCTGCCGCCGCTCAGTCCCGCCCTCAGCTCGTTGACCGTTTCGGCCGGCGCCGAAAAATTGTGCGTGGCACGGTAGTTGGTGTTCAAGGGCAAATCGGCGTCGATCCGCTCGAGACGCGAAACCACGCCGGTGAGGGGGCTCACATGCTTTCGGAAGCGCGCAACCGTGGCCTGCGATGAGACCGTCCGGTAACCCCCGCTCGTCATGACGAGCTTGCCGCCGGCGCCAAGCTCGATCGGCACCGGCGCGCGGCGCGGGTTCCGCAACTCTTTGCGGCCGCAGGCAGGACATTGCGGTCGGGCCGCCACGTAATGCTTCACGATGGTCGAGCCCAACAGGTCAAGGCTGATGATGTGATCTCGTAATTCCGTTCGGAAGTCGGTGGCGATCGCTTTCGCGATCTCGACGGCTGCAAGCTGGATGGCGCTCTGGCCGAGC
Source organism: uncultured Alphaproteobacteria bacterium (assembly GCA_963759705.1). GTDB lineage: Bacteria > Pseudomonadota > Alphaproteobacteria > Rhizobiales > Xanthobacteraceae > BOG-931. The sequence continues at coordinate 405,096 of CAVXAK010000009.1, read as the reverse complement.
ATGTCGCGGGCGAGCGGCGAAGCCGCAACGCAGCGCGCCTGCTTGCGGTCGAGAAGGGCCTTGACCTCTCGGTTCCGGTTCATTCGGTCGGCGAGACAGGCCCAACAGGCGCCTTCGCCCGGCCTGAACACCGGACCCACCAGGGGAAAAATCCCGGAAGGCTGAACCAGCAGCCAGGGTGTACGGTCCGACAGATGCTGCCGGTTCAATTCGGCCAGTCGTTCTTCCAGATAATCACTCGCCAGTGTAATGGTCAGGTCGGGAGACCGCTTCACTACGCGGACACCCAGCCCCGTCAGTGCGGCGCCGAGTTGTGTTGCGCCCCGCACGTCGATCGATTGAATGCGCACACGACATTTCTGAAGATTTTTCTGCGCGGTCTCCGGCGGCAAACCGAGGCTCGCCCAATAGGCAGCGACGGCACCGGCGGATGAGCGCGATGCGGGAAGGATATAGCGGCGTTCGACGAGCCGGTTGAGAGCCTCTTGGACTTTGTCGGCCGGAAAATGCTGCTCCAGTTCGCGAACAAGCTCCCGAAAACTCCTTCCACCCTTTCCTATCGCGGAAGCGAGCGCACAATAGAGTTCGCCGTAAAGAAAGAACTTCCGGTCCTCCGAATAAAGGCACACCACATCGGGCGGCAGAACGTAGACAGAAAAATTCGGCGCGAATTGCGGAATGTCTTTGCTGTTGAGTTGCGGAGAGTCGCGGCTGGCGGTCGCGAGGTCACCACGCGCGCCCCTACGACGCTTATTGGAACCAGTGTGGATTACCATTGTGAGGCGCGTACTCTTCGGGTTGCTGGAATTCGTTCAACTCGCCCACTAACGTGTCCCGACAAGGTTGTCGACCCAATCGGCCGTCATGCGCGAGCCTGCCCGCGCATCGACACGGATGACGCCGCAAATGCCTGCAGCGCCACAAACAATAAATAAGCTGGCCGGGTCGAATTTGGTCAAGCCCGCCCGTGACGCCTCGCATCCGTCAGCGCAATTGCAAAGTGCGCAGAGTCTAACAGAGGCGGCAAGGTTGCCAAGCTAACGTCGGAGATTTCTTCTTCGCCGAGGAAGATTTCGTGATGCGGTGAGGTATTCTGCGACCATGTATCCGTTGCGGGTTCGTTGGCCGTTGCGGATGCTGTCCCCGCCATCGCCAAAGACACCCCGGCGACGCTCAACACCGGTACGGCTTTTCTCCAAATCTTTCGCTTCGACGCCTCCTTGGTGCGCGACATAGCGGAGCCTTGGATATCTTCGCTTGGATATCTTCGAACAAATGTTCCTGTACTGTTATAAGTCCGTCCCGGATAAGCACCGAGCATGGCGGATTAATGTCATGGAACCCGCTGTCCTCGCTTCCTGAAGTTGCTTGCGATCGAACTCAAGAATTTGTTCCCGCCGTGCCGCGGTGCTGCAGAGCAAGCTTGGCAGGACCGCCGCAAGTCGGTGTCGTGCGGCAGCTGCAGGCGTTTGAAGCGAGCTCAAACACAGTCCACCATCCAACCCCTTTCGGCGAACCTAATTTGACCGATACAATGCTCGACGTTGGGCTCGGAAAAATGACACGACGCGAGTTCATCTCACTGCTCGGCGGCGCGGCGGCAGTGTGGCCGCTTGCTGCGGCATACGCCCAGCCGCGCTTGCCGCGTGTCGGCGTCCTTCTCAACGGCCACGCTCTATCGCCGGCCGATGTCCAAATCGTCGGTGAACTGTCGCAAATCGGCTACATCGATGGGCGGGACATAACTTACGTAAGTCGAGCCGCAGAAGGCGACGTTAGTCGCCTGCCGCTTCTTGCTCGCGAACTCGTGGCGGCGAAGCCGGACGTGATCGTCGGGTCCGCGTCGCCGGCTGCCGTTGCTCTATTTGATGCAACGCACGACATTCCGATCGTGATGACGGTGGTCGGCGATCCGATCGCGCTCGGGTTGACCAGCAGTATTTCGCGTCCGAGTCAGAACGTCACCGGCTTTACCATTTCCAGTTTGTCGCTCGCAGCGAAGCGGCTCCAAATATTGCACGACATCGTGCCGTCGCTGCGCAAGGCGGCTTATCTTTGGGTGCCGGGGAACCCGCTATCCGTGCCGTTCGAATCGCGCGTCAAACAAGCGGCGAACGTGCTCGGCGTCGAACTGGTGTTGTTGCCGCTGACATCCGAGGCAGATATCGCGCCCGCCTTTGCGCGTGCCGAAGAGGAGCGGGCGACGGCAGTGCTGGTAGAAGCTGACCCGTTGACCCTGCGCCTGAGCGGCAGCATCGTCGATGAATGTCTCGTGCATGATCTGCCCTGTATGCACAGTTGGCCGATCGAAGTGCGCAACGGTGCGCTTGTCTCCTATGGGCCGGCGACGATCGAAGATAATCGACGGGCTGCTACCTACGTGGACCGGATCTTGAAGGGCGCCAAGGTCGCCGAGCTTCCGTTCCAGGAACCGACGGAAATCAGGCTGGTCATCAATCTTCGCACCGCGCGCTCGATCGGGATCGTGTTTCCGCCCTCGGTGCTCACGCGCGCCGACGAGGTGATCGAGTGACTAGGCGCGAATTCATCTGACTGCTCGGGAGCGCCGCAGCCGCCTGGCCGCTCGCGGGCGGCGACCGCAGAGTTGCTCCCGCCGTCGCAAAGCTCGCCGATTGGCCGGAATATGGATATTGTTTGCTCGCGGGTTGAGCGGCCTACCGCTTGATCAGCTTCTTCAACCTTTGCGGCGTCACTGGAAGCTGCGTCACCGCCCCTGGAATACCGATCGCGTCGTCGATCGCGCTGGCGATCACGGCGCCGACGGCATTGATGCCGCCCTCGCCGCCGCCCTTGAGGCCCAGCGGATTGTTCGGGCTCGGCGCATCCTCGGTGATGAGCACCTCGACCCGCGGCGTTTCGCCGATCGTCGGCATCAGATAATCGGCGAAGGTGACGGCAAGCGGCGCGCCATTTTCGTCATAGGTGAATTCCTCGAGCAGGGCTCCGCCGACGCCCTGAATGCTGCCGCCGACGAGCTGGGCATCGAGCAGCATCGGATTGACCGCGCGTCCGACGTCATAGGAGATCATCAGGCGTTCGATCGTCGCCTTGCCGGTCTCGGCGTCAACGCGTACCACGGCGAACTGGCCGCCATAGGGAAATACAGTGTGCTCGCTATTGAAGAAGGCCTCGGCCGACAAGCCCGGCAGTTGGCCGTCATGCAACAACTCCGACGCGGGCGCGAGCCGCCGCGCGATCTCGCCAAGCGAAATCGACGGCCCGCTCGGCCGGTCGCGGCGGACCACAACGCCGTCGACGATGTCGAGTGCATCCGCCGGCGCTTGCAGCAAACGCGCCGCGGCGGCGATCGCCTTCTCGCGCACCTTGAGCGCGGTTTCGTTGACGGCGCCGCCGGTCATCACAGTGGCGCGCGCGGCGTGCGCGCCGATGCCGTAGGGAATACGGTCGGTCTGACCGTGCACGACGCGCACCCGCCGATAATCGACGCCGAGCGCCTCGGCGCAAATTTGCGCCATGACGGTCTCGAAACCCTGACCGACCGACGCGCCGCCGGTGACGACCTCGACCGCGCCGCTGGTGTCAACGGAAATGCGTGCACCGTCGGTCGGCCCACGTCCGCCCTCTTCGAGAAACAGCGCGATGCCGGTGCCGACGTGTTCACCCGCTTTGCGGCGGCGGCGAACGTCCTCTTGCACCTTGTCCCAGCCGAAGTGGGCGAGAGATTTTTCGAACAAAGCGGGGTAGTCGCCGGAATCGAGCGGCAGCTCTTCGATATGTTCTTCGTCGAATTCGATCGTGTAGGGCATATCGGCGCCGGCAATGAGATTGCGCCGCCGCAGCTCGATGCGATCGATGCCCGTCTTTGCTGCGATCGCGTCCATCAAGCGTTCGCGCACGAACGTGCCTTCGAAGCGGCCCGGCGCCCGGTAGGTCGCGGCCGGCGTCTTGTTGGTCAGGCGGAAATGGCCGGTCGCGCGCAACGCGCCGACGCGGTAAGGGCCGGTGAGCATGCTCATCGTGCGCCCCATCACGCGTGAGCCGTGGGTGCGCACATAAGCGCCCTGGTCGTGATAGATCACATCGTCGAGGCCAAGCAGGCGTCCTTGGGCATCGACCGCCGCGCGCACGCAATGACGCTGCTGGCGTGAGTGATTGGCGCAGGTCAGATGTTCGCGGCGGTCCTCGATCCACTTCACCGGCCGGCCGAGCCGAAGAGCTGCGGCCAGCACCAGCACGTCTTCGGGATAGAGTTCGCCGCGAATGCCGAAGCCGCCCCCGGTATGGCCCTCGTGCAGATGCAGCGTGCCGCTGGTGCGCTTGAGCATGCGCATCAGCGTATCCTTGTTGCGATGCGGTACCTTCGCAGCGCCGTGCAGTTCGAGGATATCGCGCGATGCGTCGTAGCGGCCGATCGCGCCGCGGGTCTCCATGGGGACGCCGGAATGGCGGCCGATGCGCAGGTCCAGTTCGACGACGGTGTGCGCGTTCGTGAACGCGGCGTCGATGTCGCCGAAGCTGTAGTGGACAATCGTCGGTTCGGTCTTGTGGTCGATATCGAACTCGCCGATCGGATCGTCGGCATTGATGACGATGGGCAGTTCCTCGACTTCGACATCGACGAGGTCGGCGGCATCCTCGGCGATGTAGGGATTTTCCGCGAAGACGGCGGCGGTCGGATCGCCGACATAGCGGACGCGGCCCCGCGCCAGCACTGGCTGCCGATAGGGCTTGAGCACATCCGATGTCGGATCGCGAAAATCGATCGGCGGAATGTCGGTGATATCCTCGGCGGTCCACACCGCGACTACTCCCGGCATGGCTCGCGCCGCTGCCGTATCGATCGAAACAATACGCGCGTGTGCATGGTTCGAACGCACGATTCGCATATGGAGCTGATGTGGAAATGAGACATCGTCCGCGAACAGGCCGCGCCCGGTGACGAGGGGCGGGTCTTCAATGCGCGGCACCGGGTGGCCGAGCACGCGGCGCTCAGCGCTGCGCGGAGGCGTGGGATAGGCGTGTTTGGTCATTCGCTGGTTTCTCCCTCCCCCCTTGTGGGGGAGGGTGGGGAGGGGGGTCGGGAGGTGAAGCGCACGCGTTGACGCATGATCTCCCGACCCCCACCCCTAACGCCTCCCCACAAGGGGGAGGGGAACAGTTACGTGTCAATCTCTTGCCCGATGGAAGTCGGGCAATGGCGGGGGCCCCCAGACGTTGGTCTTGCCGGCCGTCCAGGTCTTCGGCCGTTGCGGCGTATCGTTATGCCACGGCCGCGGCTCGAAATAGCCGAGCTCCTCGTCCAGCATCTGGTCGAGCTCGCAAAAGAATTCGATGACCTGGTCGTCGGGATTGCGGTGATACGTGGCGATGTTGTGCCCGGGACCGTGGCGCAGCGGTCCCCAGATGATTGGGATCTTCTGCTGGCCGAACAAATCGCAGGAATTCTGCAGATGGATGAAGTCCTTCAGCTCGAAGGCCATGTGGTGCATCTTGATATTGTGGCCCTTGATGAAGTTGACCGTGTGATGATCGGCGTTGCAGCGCATGAACACGAAGAAGTCGTCGATCCAATCGGAAACCCTGAATCCCAGAATCTTCTCGTAGAATTCGGCGGTCTTCTGCGGATCGTCGACCACGAAGGCAATGTGGCCAAGCTTGAGCGGCCCGACGCCGACCGGCTGAAGGTGCTTGCCGAGATAGCTCCATTCCTTGAACAGCGCGATCGTCGTTCCCTTGTTGTCCTTGAAGGTGAGCACCGGACCCATGCCGGGGACCGAGTCGTTACGTAACTCGCTTCTGATGCCGTCCTTCTCAAGCTCGCGCGCGAGCTCGCCGAAATCGGAATCGGGCGCGACCTCGAACGACAGCTCGGTGCAGCGCTCGACGTCCCCTTTGTTGAGCTGGATGGCCAATTGGCCGATCTTGGTGGCAAGAAAGGCGCGGTCCTTTTCGCGTTCCGCAAGCACGAGGCCCATCACCTGGGTGTAGTAGTCGATCATGCGTTGCAGGTCGGGTGTCTCATAGGTGGCGTGTCCGATGCGTCTGGGCTTGATCATGGCTCTCTCCAACCTGCCGCGCTTTTGTCCGGGGGCTGGGCCGGAATCAACCACCACCACGACGTTAACTCAAGACCATGCGGGTGAGCGGCCTTGCCAATTGTGCGGGATCGCGGTTTGGTCGTCGGCGAGGCTTCAAAGAGGGAGTAAACGTGAATGGCTGGGGCAAAACTCGCTGGCTATAAGCTCGCGACCTTTCAATCGAGCGATGGGCCGCGTGCCGGTTTGGTCATCGGCGAGGACGTGTTTGACGCCGCGAAGCTGACCGGCAAGGCCGCTTACGGTACGGTTCTCGGGATCATCGACGACTGGAAGACGGCCGAAGGCGTCTTAAAGAAGGCCGCCGCAGGGGCGGCAAAGAGCCGGGCGAAGCGCCGGCCGCTCCGCAAGACGAAGCTGCTCGCACCGGTTCGTTTCCCGTCGGCGATCTATTGCGCCGGAGCGAACTACGCCGACCACGCCGCCGAAATGGCGGCGCGCGAGAACCGGCCGCCGCCGGTCGATCCGCACACCCAAGGACTCAAGGCATGGCACTTCCTGAAAGCGCCGCACGCCATTGCCGATCCGGGCGCAAGCGTAAAAATCTCCAGCTACGCCAAACAGGTGGACTGGGAGGTGGAGCTCGCCGCGGTGATCGGCCGGGTGGCCAAGAACGTGCCGGCGTCGAAGGCACTGTCCTATGTGGCCGGCTACACCATCGCCAACGACATCTCCGCGCGCGACCGTGGCCGCCGGGCCAACGTTCCCGACGCTTCGCCGTTCAAGTGGGATTGGACCAAGCATAAGACGTTTGACGGCTCGTGCCCGCTTGGGCCTTGGATCGTTCCTGCGAGCGACATTGGCGATCCGCAAAAGCTCGGGCTCAAGCTCTGGGTCAACGATGTTCTCAAGCAGGATTCCAATACCAGCGATATGATCTTCAATCTGGCCGAACAGATCGAGCAATTGTCGGACGGCATGACCCTTTATCCGGGCGACCTGATCCTCACCGGCACGCCGGCAGGCGTCGGCGCAGGGCGCGGTGAGTTTCTCAAGGCCGGCGATACGGTAAGGCTCTGGATCGAGAAGATCGGCGAGATCAGCAATCGGATGGCCTGAGGGTGGCGTCCTCGAAGGCGGCATGGCTGGGTCGTCAGGTATGCCGCTTTCGCTGGGCTTTCCGCCTCGTGCAGTACATTTTGCTTGTCCAATTTCAGAATGGGTCTAGAAATTTCGGCATGCCGAGCTGCGGTCGCGCGTCGGCTTGGCCTGTGCTAGAAGCCCTGTGCTAGAAGCATAGGTCCGAGACGGGGCCGTGGCGCCGGTCGCAGACGCCCGCAGCTTGCGGAGCCAACCAGGAAGAAATTCACCCCAGGGAGGGTGAAAACGCGAGGGTGTAAAGCATATGGCCGAGAAGTTCGTCTCTAAGCTTTCGGAATTCAAGGACGGGGATCGCAGGATCGTTTTCGTTGGTGACAACGAGATCGGCGTTTTCCGGCATGAAGGCGAGTTCTACGCCTACAGCAATTTTTGTCTGCACCAGGGCGGACCGGCCTGCGAAGGACTGACCATCGCCAAGGTCGAAGAGCGGCTGCGGCCCGATAAGACCTCCATGGGTCTGTTTTTCTCCGAAGACGAGATGCACTTCGTGTGCCCTTGGCACGGTATGGAATACGATATGAAAACCGGCGAGTGCGTTAGCGACCGCAAGATGAAGCTGAAGAAGTACAAAGTCGTGCAAAAGGGAGAGGACCTCTATGTCGTCGCCTAAGCGCGCGGCGAAGAGTGTGGCGAAATCCGCGGTCAAGGTCGCAGCCAAATCGGCAACCAAAGCCGCGCGCAAGCCCGCGCGTCGTCCGACGCCGCCGCACCCGGTACGACCGAGCACTGGTGGCGCCGCCAACGGCGCTTCCAGCGAGGCGAAGCGCCTTGCCGCCGAACTCGAACGCGGTATCGTCGACGGGCGCCTCGATGTCCTCACCACGGAGGCGCTTCAGGCGCTGATCGCCGCGGCATGCCGCGTTTATACGGCGCGGACCGAGGCCGGTGAGCAGTTTACGCCTGTAACGAGAAATTCGATTTCCGCCACCGACGTCATGGTTACGGCGAGCGGATTGTTACGAGCCGCCGATCTCGCAGTGTTCGAGCTCGGTATGTGGCAGAGTTGGACGGGCCGCTAGCACAATCAGGCAACCTAGCATCCGTCGTGTAGAGAGAATTGGAACGCCAGGAGAAACGCTATGGATCTCATCGCTGATCGCGGTCGCCGCGTGACGATCGAGGAACTGAATACTACTCGCCTGCTCGCTCACGCACGCAAGCAGGCCCACCAGCGCAATTTCGATGACATCGTGATCGTCGACGTCGACGCCCATCACTACGAGAACGAAAACTACGACGAATTCCTGCCCTACATGGAAAATGACGTGCTGCGTCAGCTCACCATGTCAGGCCGCAGGCGGAATCGCGGCGGCGTTACACCGACCCAGGTCGGCTATCAGGACATGGGTGGCCGCGTGACGCGCTATCCGATGCGCGGTTCGGAGAAGACCGAGCCGGGTTCGCTGCGCGACGTGCAACTCGGCCACCGCTGGATGGACGCGATGAGCGTCGATTATTCCTGCCTGTTCCCGACCGGCATGCTCAACATCGGCCTGCACCCGCAGAAGGAAATGGAAGCCGATCTGTGCTGGGCCTACAACCGCTGGCTTACCGAAAAGGTGCTGCCGGAGGCCGACGGCCGCTTCTATTCGTGTCTGTGCCTGCCGTTCAACGACCCCGAGCAGGCGTTGCGCCAAGTCGAGACGTTCGGCGACAGAAAGCACGTCGGCGGCTTCATGGTCACCACCGTGCGCTCCCATATGGGCGTCTACGAGAACGCCTACATGAAGGTTTATCGGGCGATGGAGGAGCGCGGCCTTGTGCTGTCATTCCATTCCGGTCCGAACTGGGGCGAGCCGATCTTCAAGAGCTGCAACCGCTTCATATCGGCGCACGCGCTTGGCTTCTCCTGGTACAACGTCGTGCATTGCACGAACTGGGTGATCAACGGCATGGGCGAGCGCTTCCCGAAGCTGCCGGTGATCTGGATCGAGGCCGGGCTCGCTTGGGTGCCGTTCCTGATGCAGCGTCTCGACCACGAATACATGCTGCGGCCGTCGGAAGCGCCGCTGCTCAAGAAGAAGCCGTCTGACTACATGCGCGACATGTTCTACTCGTCGCAGCCCATGGAGATTCAGGATTACGGCGCGATGGAGCAGACCTTCCGCATGATGAACGCCGAAACCCAGTTGCTCTACGCTTCCGACTATCCGCACTGGGATTTCGATCTGCCGTCGACGATCTGGGATCTGCCGTTCCTGTCGGAGAAGGCCAAGCACAACATCCTCGGCGGCACGGCCGCGCGGCTGTTCAAGCTGCCGCCGCGCAACGAGAAGCAGAAAGAAAACCTCAAGAAGTTCGGCAATCTTTCGGCCGCGGCCTAAATCGAAGAGTTCCTGCGGCGGCGATGCCGCAGGACGGGACCTTGTCGGCCCGATCATATTTTGAAATTCTGATGCCCGGCCTCGTGCCGGGCATCGGCTTTTTGGGGAGGTCGCGCCAATGGGAAAGTCAATCGCGCCGTCGCGGGCGTGCTTGCTGGCCATGTTCGTCTGCCTCGCGGTCACGCGCGCCAGCGCGCAGGATGCCGTTGAGCAATTCTACAAGGGCAAAGAGATCAATCTGATCGTGGGCTCATCGGCCGGCGGCGGCTACGACACTTATGCCCGGCTGATCGCGCGCCACATTGGCCGCTACATCCCGGGCAACCCGACGATCGTGCCGCAGAACATGCCCGGCGCCGGCAGCAACAAGGCGGGCGGTTACATTTACTCACTGGCGCCGAAGGACGGCACCGCCATCGGCGCGGTATTCCCGGGGATCATCCTGCAGCCGCTGATCGGCAATGTGCCGACCCCGCACGATCCGAGCAAATTCATCTATGTCGGCAGCGCGAACAGCGACGCCTACATGTGCGTCGCGCGCAAGGACGCCCCGGTCCAAACCTTCAAGGACCTGCTGACGCACGTTTTGATCATCGCCGGCGCCACTGAAGGCGCCACGACCCACGATCTTCCCGTCGTCGAAAACAATCTCTTGGGCGCCCACTTCCGCATTGTGTCCGGCTACCCGGGCATGCGTGAGAATCACCATGGCGATCGAGCGCAACGAGGTGCAGGGAGTGTGCGGTTACGGCTGGGCAAGCCTCGAGTCCCAACATCCCGAATGGCTGACGCGCGGCTTCATCAACATCGTGGTGCAGGAAAGTATCAAGGGCTATTCCAAGCTCAACGACATGGGCGTGCCGCGCACCGCCGACTTTGCCAAGACCGAGGAGGATCGCCAGATTCTCGAATTGCTTTACAGCCAGGGCGTCTTTGGCCGGCCCTATGTGCTGCCGCCGGGCGTGCCGGCGGATCGCATTGCCGCTTTGCGCAAGGCCTTCATCGCAAGCCTTACAGGACAAGGCGCTGCTCGAGGAGGCCGCGAGCATGAAGCTCGATATTGATCCGCTGTCAGGAGAGGACCTGCAGGCGTTGGTGGCAAAGCTTTATGCGCTACCGCCGTCCATCGCTGCGCGGACCAAACAGGCGCTGGTGTATAAACCGCCACAATGAAGCTCTACGCGCTGCCCGCAAACTTCGTTGCGGAGGCGAAGCAAGCCCTGGTCTACACCCCGCCGAAATGAACTTTACTGCAGCTTTGCCACGTTGGAGAGACACATGAAGCTCGGCTTCTTCATCATGCCGGTTCATCCGCCAGCGCGGAACTATGCCGAGACGCTGCGGGAGGACCGCGAGGCTTTCATCCTGGCGGATAAGCTTGGCTACTGTGAAGGCTATTGCGGCGAGCACCTCACCGACCTCGCCGAAAATATTCCGAGCAGCCTGATGTTCGCAGCCTCGCTTGCCGGCTTCACGTCGCAGATCAAGCTCGGCACGGCAGTGACGAATTTACCGTTCAGCCATCCGGTCATTGTGGCGGCGCAGGCGGCGTTCGTCGACAATTTGCTCGAGGGCCGTTTTTTGCTCGGGGTCGGCGCCGGCGTCCTTCGTTCCGATGCCGAGGCACTCGAACTTCTCGATCGCGATCGCGGCGCCATGTTCGCGGAGGCGATCGATCACGTCCTCGCCATCTGGTCCGGCGAAGCTCCTTATAATCTCACCGGCAAGTACTGGAACATCTCCACCGCAAAGACGCTGTGGCCCGAGATTGGCATCGGCAATATCGTCAAGCCGTTTCAGAAGCCGCATCCGCCGATCCTCGGCACCGCAACGGATCCCGATTCCAAAGGATTGATTGCATTAGGTCGCCGCGGCTGGTGGCCGATCTCGTCGCACTTCTTGCACATGAATTGTCTGGGCAGCCAATGGAATAACTACGCAAAGGGTTGCGTCGAGGGCGGCCACAAAGCCGACCGCAACAATTGGCGCGTCGCACGGTCGATTTTTGTGGCCGATGATGACAAGGTCGCGAAAAACTACGGCGGCGACGATCCGAACAGCCCGTACCGCTTCTACATGAGCCAGTTGACGTCGAAGCTGAAAAAGTCGAATCGCCTCACTGCCTTCAAAGCGCGGCCGGACATGACGGACGCTGAACTGACATACGATTATATTTTCGACAACATCGTCATCCGCGGCAGCGTCAACCGAGTGGTCGACGGCATCCTGGCGCTTCACGAGAAAATCGGCGACTTCGGAACGTTGCTTTATTGCGGCAAGGATTGGGCTGATCAGTCGCTGGCGCGCCGTTCCATGGAACTGATGGCTGAGAAGGTCATGCCCGCCGTGAACGCAGCCATCGGCAATCGCGCGGCTGCGGAATAGCGGCCCGGTCATCGCGCGAAAAAATTCCCTTGAGGCGGCCAATTGTGGCGGTGAAAGGGCGCGAGGGCGCGTTGCCGCCCGCAACCCTTCAAAAATTACAAAATAAAACCAAATAGCTTAGCCCGATTTGATGCGCTGCACATAAATGCTGGCGTTGTCGCCCTCAAGACGGTAAGCAAATCGTTTCCATCATATGTGAGGGACGACCAAGCAACATGAAGACAATCGTAGCCGCATGCCTGCTTCTCGGAGTTTCCGTTACGGGCGCAAGTGCCATCGATCTCGCCGAACTCGCGCCGTGCAAGCCGGCCGCTGCCCGGCTCTGCGACCGTTCCGGTGGCATGACGTGGAGCAACCTGATGCGCTGCGGTGCGACGCTCGCCGCCCATAGCTGGCGCATCGGCGACAGCTGCCGCGCAGTGCTGAAGAAGTACGGGCAATTGTAAGCGGCCTCGCGGATTATCGCGACGACCAATTATTTGAACCTTTAGGCTGACCATTAAAGCCCTGGCGCCGAGCGCCGGGGCTTACTGTTTTCAAGCCGGACAGCGATCGCGGCTCTTGTTGGCCGCGCCCGAAAGATAACGCTCGATGGCCGGTTATTTTTTGACCACGACGTTGCTGAGATAGGACTTCCAGCGCGACGCTTCGGCTTGCAGATACTCGCCAAATTGTGCCGGAGAATCCGCTTCGGTATTGGCGCCGAATTTTGCGTTGGTCTTTTGGATATTCGGATCCTTTGCCATGTCGGCGATGACGCCCGCGACTTTGTCCAGGATCGGCTTAGGAGTCGCTGCCGGCGCCATCAGTCCGATCCAGGTCGATAAATCGTAGTCCGGAATACCCGCCTCCATGACCGTCGGAACGTCCGGCAAATATGGACTGCGCTTAGCGGAGGTCACCGCGAGCGGCCGAATGGATTTTGCCTGTAGCAGGCCCATGGCGTCCGATGTGAAGAGGAATGTGCTGTCGATCTCTCCTGCGAGGAGAGCGTTCGCCGTCAGACCGCTGCCGCGATACGGCACGTGAATCATGTCGAGCCCGGTGCGGTTTCTGAAAACTTCTCCGGCGATGTGCATCGAGCCGCCGGTGCCGCTGGACCCGTAAGTAATGCCGTTTGGCTTCGACTTCGCCCAGGCGATGAATTCGGCGACGGTCTTGGGCGGGGACTTGACGTTGACGGACAAGACCATCGGCACTGACGTGATGAGACTGATGGGCGCCAAGTCTTTCAGAGGATCGTAAGGCACTTTTTCCGTCACCGGCGCGATACTGATCGATCCTGTCCCGCACACGCAAATCGTATAGCCGTCGGGCGTCGCGTTGACGACGGCTGCGGTACCGATGACGCCTCCGGCGCCGTCGCGGTTCTCGACGATGACTTGCGAATGCAACGCATCGCTCATGTATTTCGCGGTGAAGCGCCCGACGTAGTCCGAGTACCCGCCTGCGGCATAGGGTACGACCAGACGGATTGTTTGTTTCGGCCAGCCTTCATCGGCAAAACCGCTGGAGACGAAAGTCAGCGTCAAAAACGTTGCCAATGCCGGTAACAACGTGCGCGTGTACTTCATGAGACACCTTCTCCAGTTGCGAAAGCTCTGAACGGGTTGTTTCTTGCGGACCAATCGATGTCCGGGGGCACTTTTGCAACGATCGTGCCGCAGCGCTCCAATCGTTTGTTCGGAGCGTTAGGATAAATGCAATTTGCGTGCCGATTTGACGGGCCGGGAAACCGTGCGGCAATCGCAGCTATCGTATCGCGACGGACGGCCTGCTCATACGCCAATTCCGCATGCTATGGTCGGCTGGGGAGGATGTGAGCCGATGACGATTGAGCGGCGCGGTGCGGCGATCGAAATCGTGCATCTGCGCAAGCAATATGGGGCCGGCGCCAATGCGCTGGTCGCGCTTGACGACATCAATCTGCGCGTTCGTCCGGGCGAGTTCCTGTGTATCGTTGGGCCGAGCGGCTGCGGCAAATCGACTTTGTTGCGCATTCTTGCCGGTCTTGATCACCAGACCGACGGTCGTATCGACGTTCAGGCCAGCGGGTGGGCCGTACAGAATGCGATGGTGTTCCAGGACAGCGGGCTGTTCCCCTGGATGAATGTGGAGACGAATGTCGCCTTCGGCCTCTTTACCCGCGGCGTACCGGCCGCCGAACGTGCGTCTCGCGTTGCGGCTGCTCTCAAGCTTGTCGGATTGACGAAGTTTCACGCTCACTTTCCGCATCAATTGTCCGGCGGTATGCGCCAGCGCGGCGCCATTGCACGCGCCTTCGTCACGGATCCGGCCATGCTTTTGATGGACGAGCCATTTGCCGCACTGGATGCGCAGAACCGCGCCATCCTGCAAGCCGAACTGGTGCGCATCTGGGAGGAGACCGGCAAGACCGTGGTTTACATCACGCATTCGATCGAGGAAGCGCTTCTGATGGGTGATCGCACCGTGGTGATGACGGCACAACCGGGCCGCATCAAAGAAATCGTCGACGTGCCGTTCCCGCATCCGCGAGATCTGATGGCATTGTCGGCAAGCGCCGAATTTGGCCGTCTTAAGCTCGATATCTGGCGTCTTCTCGAAGACGAGGTCACGCGTGCCCGGGCGGAATTGGAACAATGAATCTACCCTCGGCAAAGTGGCGGGAACGATCGCTCTATCTGATCTCACCGATCGGGTTGCTCTTGGTTTGGCAAGTTTTGGTCATGCTTGGCTTTGGTGATCGCCGTTTCATTCCGACGCCAAGCGACATCGCGGTGCGGTTCTGGCAGCTCACGGTGAGCGGCGAGCTTGCCGTGAACCTGATGGCGACGTTGTGGCGCGTCGCTGCCGGCTTCGTGATCGGCGTCGTGCCGGCGATCGCGATCGGTCTCTTCATGGCAATGTCCCGGATGGTGCGCATCTTTTTCGATCCGCTGATTGCGGCGCTGTTTCCGATCCCGAAGGTTGCGCTGATGCCGCTGCTTCTTCTAGCGTTCGGTTTCGGCGATGCATCGAAGATCGCCGTCGTCGCCATCGGCGTTTTCTTCCCGGTCATCGTCAATACCTACGCGGGCGCCGCCAATATTGAAAAAATCTACTGGGACGTTGCCAGGAACTATGGCGCCAGCGCCTGGGTCATGTTCACCCGGATCGTGTTTTTCGGCGCGCTCCCGATGATCTTTGCGGGTCTTCGTATCGCGGTCGCGGTGGCGTTCATCGTTCTTGTCGCGGCCGAGTTCGTGTCGACCAAAGTCGGCATCGGCTACATGATCTGGAATTCCTGGGAATTGCTTCAGGTCGAACTCGATGTTTGTCGGCATCGTGGTGATCGGCCTTCTCGGCCTCGTCACCTCGGCGCTGCTTCAGGAGATCGAGCGCAAGGTCATTCCGTGGCGGATGGGGGAACACTGACTCACGCGCGGCCGGGCCGCTGCATATCATCCCTGGCAACACGGAAAAATTGAAAAGCACGAAGCTGCGATCATGCCGCATGGGCGCAGATGTGCGCGACATGGCATGTCTTTCGCATAGGTCTTTCGCATGCGGCTTTCGCATACGTCGCGGAGCCTATAAGACCCGGCGGGCAGCGGCCTTGTTGCCCAGCCTTTGCAATCGCTTTTGAGGTACGACATGAAACTTGTGCGCCGTCGATTTATGCAACTGGTCGCAGGTGCCGCCGCCTTTCCTGCAGTCTCGCTGACGGCGCGGGCGGAGGCTTATCCCTCGCGCCCGGTCCACATGATCCTCGGCTTTCCGGCCGGCGGTTCGTCCGACGCCATCGGGCGCATGATGGCGCAGCGATTGTCGGAACGCCTGGGTCAGCCATTCATCTTCGATAATCGACCGGGTGCGGGAAGCAATATCGGAACAGAAATGGTCGCGAAGTCCGCTCCCGACGGCTATACGATTCTGATGGCCACGACCGCGAACGCGATCAATGCCACCCTCTACGACAACCTCAATTTCAATTTCGTTCGCGATTTTGCTCCCGTGGCCGGCATCTTTCGCGTGCCCAACGTGCTGGAAGTCCATCCATCCGTTCCGGTCAAGACCGTTCCGGAGTTCATCGCCTACGCCAAAGCCAACCCGGGCAAGCTCAATTTCGCGTCGGGCGGCATCGGCTCGACGCAACATCTGTCCGCCGAGCTTTTCAAGTTCATGGCCGGCGTCGATATGCGCCACGTGCCGTATCGCGGCTCTGCACCGGCGCTGATCGATCTCCTCAGCGGGCAGGTGCAGGTGATGTTCGACCTGATGCCGGCATCGATCGGTCACATCAGGGCCGGCAGGCTGCGTGCGCTTGCGGTCACGACGGCAAAACGCTCCGATGCGCTGCCGGATCTGCCGACCGTCGGTGAATTCGTTCCGGGCTATGAAGCGAGCACCTGGAATGGTTTCAGCGTTCCGACGAAGACGCCTGTCGAGATTATTGAAACGCTGAACCGGGAGATCAATTCCGGTCTTGCCGATCCACAAATCAAAACGCGTCTCGCTGATCTCGGAGCGACAGTGCTGACAGGTTCAGCCGCCGACTTCGGCAAGCTCGTCACCGACGACACCGACAAGTGGGGTAAGCTCATCCGTGCCGACAACATCAAGGCAGAGTGAACCCGGACGGTGTCTTTCCTGACGTTGACCGGCGCGTATCATACCACCGGCAAGATATTCTGAACTCGTCATGCCCGCGCTTGTCGCACGGCTGTCCGGTTTAATTTTAATGGACGCGGCGCATGGCATGGATTCTTCTGCGTTTTGACGTTTTGCCGACGATCAAGACAGCGGAAGGAAGCCACGCCATGCGGCATCACAATACAGTATGCCATGCGGTCCTGAAGCTTGTGCCGTGGCACGTGTTGGATCGTCTTGTGGAGAGGGCGAAGGCCAACAAGAAGGTGCGTCGGCTGACGACGCAGGAACAATTTATCGCCTTGCTGTATGCGCAATTGGCCGGCAGTGAGAGCTTAAGGGCGATCGAAGCCGGCTTGGCGAGCCACGCCAGCAAACTCTATCATCTCGGTGGTTGCGAAGTGTCGCGCTCGACACTGTCCGATGCCAATGCACAGCGACCCTGCACGGTATTCACGGCTCTTTTGGCCGAGCTGATGAGCCGCTGTGAACGCGGGCTGGGCCAGCAGATTGCGGATGCCGCATATCTGATCGATTCCACCGGCTTCCGACTGAGCGCGTTGAGCGCCGACTGGGCCCGGTTCTGTGCTGGTGTATCGGGGACCAAACTGCATATTGTTTATAATCCGGACAGCGCGTGTCCGAGCTTCGCCGAACTCACGCCCGCCAATGTCAACGACATCACCGTGGCCAAGACGATGCCGATCCGGCCGGGCGCCACATACGTGTTCGACCTGGGCTATTACGACTATGGCTTCTGGGCCAAACTTGGTGCCGCCGGCTGCCGCATCGTCACTCGTCTGAAGGTCAATACTGCGCTTTCGGTGGTGGCCGAGAATCGCCTGCCGGAGCATTCCCTTGTGCTCTGCGATCGCATCGGCCATCTCCCTGCGCGCCAAGCGCGGTCCCGCATCAATCCGTTTTCGGATCCTGTCCGCGAACTGCACGTGCGCACCGAGACCGGCAAAATCCTGCGCATCGTCACCAACGATCTCGATGCGCCGGCAGACGAGATAGCTGAACTCTACAAACGCCGCTGGCAGATCGAACTGTTCTTCCGCTGGGTCAAGCATGCCCTCAAAATTCGGCATTTCTTCGGAACGTCCGAAAACGCCGTGCGCATCCAAATCGCAATCGCCTTGATCGCCTTCTTGCTTCTGCGCATGGCCCACAGCCTGCAGAACAGCGTGCACGGTCTGCTCGCCTTCACCCGTCTCGTCGCCAACAACCTCATGCACCGAGGCGGATTGATCGACTCCTCGATTCACAACCGCCAAACCTGACAGATCGACGACAGTTGAGCCTCAATCTATGCCAAACTTAAACCGGACAGCCGTGCGACAAGCGCGGGCATCCACGTCTTAAAACGCCCAGGCAAATCAAAGACGTGGATGGCCGGAACAAGTCCGGCCATGACGGAGTGAGTGAGCCGCGATCAAGAGCCGTCGTTCAACCGGTTCGCGGGACCGCCCGGAATTCCTTGGCGCTCGCCATCGCCCAGGCCATCTCAAACCGTTTGTCACCACTGCCGGCGAGCAATTCGCCGGGTTGCAGGGTCGGGTACAGTTCATCGAAGCTCATAACTTCTTGCGGCGAGACACGCCGCGAAAAATGTGCCGGCGCAAACTCGGTTGGATGATCGAGCCCCGCCGCGGCAACAAGCTCGGCAAGCGACTCCACTGTGGCGCGTTGAAAGTTGAACACCCGTTCGGATTTGTCGGGAACGACCAGCGCGCGCTGACGGACGCGGTCCTGCGTTGAGACCCCGGTGGGACAGCGATCCGTGTGGCAGGACTGCGACTGAATGCAGCCGAGCGCGAACATGAAACCGCGTGCGGAGTTGCACCAGTCGGCGCCCAGCGCCATGGCGCGGGCGATGTCGAAAGCGCTGATAATTTTGCCGCTTGCGCCAAGCTTGATGCGATCGCGAACGTTGATGCCGATCAGCGCGTTGTGCACGAAATTGAGTCCTTCGCGCAGCGGCATGCCGAGATGGTCGGCGAATTCGAGCGGCGCCGCGCCGGTACCGCCTTCCTTGCCGTCGACGACGATGAAGTCTGGATAGATTTCCGTCTCCAGCATCGCCTTGCAGATCGCGAGGAACTCCCACGGATGACCGATGCAGAGCTTGAAGCCCGCCGGCTTGCCGCCGGACAGGCGGCGCATCGTGGCGATGAACTGCATCATCTCGATTGGGGTCGAGAACGCGGAATGGCGCGACGGCGATATGCAGTCGACGCCGATGGGCACGCCGCGGGTCGCGGCGATTTCGGCGCTGACCTTGGCGGCGGGCAGCACACCGCCGTGGCCGGGCTTCGCGCCCTGGCTGAGCTTGAGCTCGACCATTTTGATTTGGTCGTTCTGGGCGTTCTGTTCGAATTTCTCGGCGCAGAATGTGCCATCGGCATTACGGCAGCTGAAATAGCCCGAGCCGATCTCCCAGATGATGTCGCCGCCGTTTTCGCGGTGATACGGACTATAGCCGCCCTCGCCGGTGTCGTGAGCGAAATTGCCCTTCTTGGCACCGGTATTGAGCGCACGAATGGCGTTCGAACTCAATGCGCCGAAGCTCATCGCCGAGATATTGAAGATGGAGGCTGAGTAAGGCTTGCTGCAATCAGGGCCGCCGATGACGATGCGGAACGGCTCCTTGGCGGCGGCCTTCGGCGCGATGGAATGATGCAGCCACTCGTAGCCGCCGGCATAGACGTCGTTCTGCGTACCGAACGGCCGCTTGTCCAAGGCCCGCTTGGCGCGCTGATAGACCAATGCGCGTTCGTCGCGCGAAAACGGTGTGCCGTCCTTTTCGCTCTCAAGAAAATACTGCCGGATTTCGGGGCGTATTTCTTCCAGGATGAAGCGGATGTGCGCGGTCAGCGGATAGTTGCGCAGCACTGCGTGCCGCGTCTGAACCAAGTCGACGGTGCCGATGGCCGCCAGCACTCCGAAGACCACGAGGGGAATGATGACGTAGAACGCCGAATATCCGTCGAGATATTCAGCCAAAAGGGTCGCAGTGATCACCAGCACGCAGGTATAGACGAAAAAGCGTGCGCTCAGCGGCAATAACAATGTGCGCATGGAATCTCCCCCGGCAGGCCCGATTCTCGCGGCGATTCTAATCTCTTGCTCTCGTCCCGACGAGCCATACGACGATCATTTGTCAGTTTGATGAGGCCGTCTTGGGACGCTTTGGCGCTGCCGATCGCCGGCCCGCCGTCATGCCGCACCCTTCTGTGCGGCCGGCGTTTTGGTATAGCATTGCCAAAGAGTTGCCAGCGGGACGTGCCGGAGACCCGCCCATCAACGGCAACGCCGATGCCTGCGGCGGGCGACAATTTCAAAACAACATTGGAACGGCAAATCGGGCGATCGAGCGTCCCGTTTTGCAAGTTTCCGGCTACTTTCGAGGAAACCGCCATGACCCTTCGGCGAAGACAATTGCTGTATTTGTCGGTGGGAGCAGCCGTCGCGCCCATCTTTCCGCGGCTCGCCTGCGCGCTCGATTATCCGACGCGGCCGGTGCGCTTGATTGAGGGGTATGGCGCCGGCGGCACCCCTGATCTGGTTTCGCGGCTGATCGGCCAATGGTTGTCGGACCACCTGGGGCAGCCCTTCATCGTGGAGAACCGCAACGGCGCGAGCGGCAATATCGCGACCGAAGCCGTCGCCGCTGCGGCGCCGGACGGCTACACGCTTCTGACCTGCGCATCGGCGAACCCGATCAATGCGGCGCTCTACACGAAACTGAATTTCAATTTCAGCCGCGACATCGCGCCGGTCGCCGGTCTGCTTCGCGTGCCGCTGGTATTGCTGGTCAATCCTTCGTTTCCGGCAAAGACGTTTGCCGAGTTCATGTCCTACGCCAAGGCCAACCCGGGCAAGATCAACCTGGCGACGCCCGGCACCGGCACCCCCATGCACGTCGCGGCCGATTTGTTGAAGATGATGACCGGCATCAATATCGTCGAAGTACCCTACCGCGGACCGGCACCCGCGTATGCCGATCTGCTTGCCGGGCAAGTGCAGGCGTTCATCATCACGTTGCCGTCTGCGATGGGATTCATCAGGTCCGGCAAACTGCTGGCGTTGGCGGTGTTGAGCAAGACGCGCCGCGACGTCTTGCCTGACGTTCCGGCCGTAGCCGAATTTGTCCCCGGATACGAAGCGGCGGCTTGGGATGGGATCGGGGCGCCGGCAAAAACGCCGAAGGAGATCATCGACAAGCTCAACAGCACAATCAATGCCGGCCTCGCCGATCCACAGATCAAGGCGCGGCTCATTGATCTGGGCGGCGATCCCATGCCGATGACGCCGGCCGAATTCGGCAAGTTCATCGCCGATGAGACCGAGAAATGGGCCAAGGTCATCAAGTTCTCGGGCGCCAAGGCGGATTGAGCTACGCTGAATTTATCCCCGCTGGAAGCCGCGTGTTGCTCTATGGGTGCGGCGCAGGCGTTTGTGCGACAGGTCCAGGGGCACCCATTTTTGCTCTGGCCATAGCGTCCTGGCGTTTGCGCGCATAGATCTCCTGCGCGCCGCGATTTCCGACGAGTCCGTTGAGAAACTCGAGATTGTCGTAGTCCGCCGCGAGATTGCTCCAGTAGAACAGATTGGCGGGGTCGCTCGCCGCCAGGGCTTCCATCCCGCTGGCTGCCCGTTCCGTATAACTGATCGCTTCGCGCAGCTTGTCACGGTCGGAGCCGGCCTGAAGCGCCAGTACATTGCCGATGTTGTTGTAGGTGCTCGCAAGCTCAAAAAGGAACGTCGAAGATGTTTTGGGGTCGCGCGCCCACGGCTCCATGGCAGACTGCGCCAGCCTGAAAGCCTGTAGCGCATCCGCCAAGTCTTTCGTCTGGAAATAGACTCGCCCGATGTGATTGTAACGGCCGCCGATAGGCAGGCCGACTTCCGGACCCGGCGGGACCATTTTGGCGTAGGTCTGGGCCACGTCGAGGCTCTTCTGATAGACCGTGAGTGCGTCGCTATATTGCTTGTTGTCGTAAAGAATGTTGCCGATCCGCCCGATCACCGTGAACAGATGCTGCAGGCATTGCAGGTCCTTGGGGTGCTCCTGCACGCACTTGCCCAGTACCGTATTTGCTTCGTTATCGTAATCATACGCGGCCTTGGGATTTTCACGCTCGTTCAACTGAGCCATGACTTCGGCGGCGCGTCCCATCGCGTAATCAACACCCTCCAAGTTTGGATTGTCTTTGCGAAGTTTCGTGGCGATTTGGTAGCCTTCGGAGGCGAGCTTGCCGCCTTGCGCGCTGCCCTGCTGGGCGAGGGTAAAACCGAGTTCGCTCCAAGCTTTGGCGCGGATCAGTTGAACCGTCGGCGTGGTTTCGTTGAAGGATACGAGATCGTCGAGCAGTCCCTTGCCGCGATCAAGAATGCCCTGAACGACATCGAGTGGAATGCCTTTGACTTCGCGGAATTTAACCGCCAGATCGGAGACGAGCCCGTTGGCCGTGCTGGTCGCCGCGTTCAAGGTCCGCTCGGCGCGATCGCGTTGCTGTTCGGCAATCTGTTTCTGTTCGGTCGCGGTGTGCTCAGCCGCGGTCGCCCGGTCCCGCTGCTGCTCGGCAATCTGTTTCTGTTCGGTGGCGGTGTGCTCAGCCGCGGTCGCGAGATCGCGTTGCTGCTGAGCGACTTGCGTTTCCTGCACGGCCGAACGCCACTGCCATACTGCGGCTCCGCCAAGCAGCATCAGAAGGCCGACCGCGGACCAGGCGAGCGTCAGTGCGCGGCGCTGTTGCCGGACCTCCTCCGACAGCAAATCTTCCTTCGGAATGCCGCGGATCGCCGCCGCGAAGTCGGCGCCGAATTCGGTAAATTTGCGATCGCGTTTGGGGCGCCATCCCGGTAAGCGCGCACATCGACCCACTTCGGCTCGGTTTTAAACCGTCCCTTGAGAATTGCGGGCAGGGGCGTTGCTTCCGACCAATCAAAGTCGTCGCCAGTGGACCGCCAGGACAGTTCGCCGTCAGTCATCGCAATCAACAGCGTGTCGATGGCTTTATGTTCGAGCCAGTGCGCGACCTCCTTTGCGACCCAGGGCGAGCGTGCAGATTCGGCGGAGGCGAGCAGGATCAGAAAGCGCGATTCATTGAGCGCGGTTTCGATCGTCGGCCATAGATGCGGCGTGGCCGAGAGACTGGTGTCGTCACGAAAAACCCGAAGTGCGCGGCGCTTGTACCAAGGCTTGCCAAGGGTCTGCACGACCGACTGAAGGGCCGCAGCAATCGGCTTGTCTTTGGCATGGCTGTAAGAGACGAAGGCGTCGTAGATCGCCATCTCGCGTGCCTCCGCGCAGACCCGGCAGCGACTTCAGGATAAACAGTTCAGGATTCCACTCAAGTTGCAGTGCTCCTGATGTGTTGCGGCGGCTCGTCGGACGTGCGCGAAATGACCTCGGGACTTGCGACCCTATGCGGATTTGCCGTTGCCGCGCTTCGCCAAAAGTTGCTTGAGCCGCTGCGGCGTGACCGGGAGCTGCGTCACCGCGCCGGGAATGCCGATGGCGTTGTCGATGGCCGACGCGATTGCCGCACCGACGCCGGTGATGCCGCTTTCACCGGCGCCCTTGATGCCGAGCGGATTAAGCGGGGTGGTGTAGTCCTCGCGCAACAAAACGTCCGGTGCCGGCGTCTCGTGGATGGCCGGCATGACGTAGTCGGCGAAGGTGACGGCCAGTGGGTCGCCGCGTTCGCTGAACGTGAATTCCTCGAACAGCGCGCCGCCGAGACCTTGTGCGAAGCCACCGATGATCTGGCCATGGACCAGCGCCGGATTGATGGCGCGACCGATGTCGTAAGCGATGAAGTAGCGCTCCACGTCGACGCCGCCGGTTTCGCGGTCGACGTTCACTATGGCGACATGGCTGCCGTACGGATAGACCTGATGTTCGACCTTGAACCAGCCTTCGGCGGAAAGGCCGGGCTCGCGGTTGCCCAGCGTCTTTGCGCCGGGCGCGAGATGCTGCGCCAGCTTACCGAGGCTGATCGAGGGACCGCCGCTCGCTATCGCGCCGCACCACCTCGCCGTCGACGATGTCGAGGGCGTCCGGTGTGGCCTGCAGTAATTCGGCGGCCATTTCGAGCGCCTTGGCGCGCACGTTCATCGCCGCGATGTGCGTCGCCGACGCTGTCATCACCGTGGCTCGCGAGGCGTGCGCCCCGATGCCGTAAGCGATGAGATCGGTCTGGCCGTGGATCACGCGGCAGCGCCTGTAATCGACGCCGAGCGCGTCGGCGGCGACCTGGGCCATCACGGTTTCAAAGCCTTGGCCGAGCGACGCGCCGCCGGTGAGGACTTCCACCCGGCCGGACGTGTCGATGGAAATTTTCACGCCGTCGGTCGGGCCGAGCCCGCTCTTTTCGACGAACATGGCAAAGCCGATGCCGACGACCTCGCCGGCGTCCTTTCGCTTCTTCACATCGGCGTTGAGCTTGTCCCATCCGATCTTGGCGAACAGCTTGTCCATCAGCCCGACATAGTCGCCGGTGTCATAATGAATTTCCTCGCCGAGCGCCTGAAGCGGACGCGGGTAGGGCATCTCTTCTGGGCCGATGGCGTTGCGCCGGCGGATCTCGATCGGATCGATGCCGAGTTGATGGGCGATGGCGTCGACCAGGCGCTCGCGCACGAAAGTCGTCTCGTAGCGGCCCGGCGCCCGATAGGTCGCGGCCGGCGTCTTGTTGGTCAGGCGAAAATGGCCAACCGAGCGGTACGCGGGCACGCGATACGGGCCGGGCAAAATGCCCGCGGTCATGTGCACGACGCGCGTCGCGTGCGTGCGCACATAAGCGCCCTGGTCATGGTAATAGAGATCGTCGATGGCCAGGATCACACCTGCGTCGTCAACCGCGGCGCGGATCTTGTGCAATTGCTGGCGCGAGTGATTGGCTGCGATCAGGTGTTCGCGGCGATCCTCGATCCATTTGACCGGCCGGTTGAATTTCTTGGCAGCGACGCAAACCAGCACGTCCTCGGGGTAGAGTTCGCCGCGGATGCCGAAGCCGCCGCCGACATGAGATTCGTGGACGTGAATGGCGCTCGGTGGAATGCCGAGCATTCGCGACAACAGTTCTTGATTACGGTGCGGCACCTTGGCGGCGCCGTGCATTTCGAGAATGCCGCGCGACGCATCGTAACGGCCAATGGCGCCGCGCGTCTCCAGCGGCACGCCGGAATGCCGGCCGATCGCGACCTCGATTTCGACCACATGCGCGGCCGAGCGAAACACAACATCGACGTCGCCATAGCCCTGGCGGATGATCGTCGCCTCGCTCGAATGGCCGGGCGAATACTCGACGGGCGCCGCCTGCGAGTCGAGCAGCGGCGGCAATTCCTCAATCTCGACTGCGACGAGGTCAGCGGCATCTTCGGCGGTGTAGGGGTCCTCGGCGAAGACAGCCGCAACGGGGTCGCCGACGTAACGCACCTTCCCGTTGGCCAGCACCGGCTGGCGATAGGGATCGAGCGAGGGGATGCTGCCCTCGCGAAAATCGATCGGCGGCACCTCGGCAATATCGGCTGCGGTCCACACTGCATACACGCCGGGCAGCGCGAGCGCCGCGCTGGGGTCGATCGAAACGATGCGGCCGTGGGCGTGGGCGGAACGGACCACCCGCATGTGAAGCTGATGCGGAAAATTGATGTCGCCGGCGAACTCGCCTCGGCCGACAACGAGCGGCGGGTCTTCGAGCCGCAAGACCGATTGGCCGATCCACGGCATTTTTGCTTGCGCGACGGTCATCGGGAAAGCCGCGCCATCAGGACTTCGCCGCGCGTTCGAGAGCCCGGCGGGTCACGGCCAGAACGAGATCGCGCCGGAACTCCGCGCTCGTCGTGATGTCCTCCATGGGATCCACTGCGGCCGTCGCCGCTTCGGCCGCGGCACGAAACGCCTTGTCACCAGGCGCTGCGCCTTCGAGCGCTTTTTCAGCTTCGGCGATGCGGCGCGGATTCGGTTCCACGCCGCCGACTGCGACACGCGGCGCGACGATCTTGCCGCCTTCGACGCGATAGGTGGCAAGCGCCGCCGCCATGGCGAAATCGCCGGCGCGGCGGTTGAACTCATTAAAACCGCAGTGCGTATCGGCCGACAGCATCGGCAGGCGGGCTTCGACAAGCAACTCGTCGTCGCGCAATGCCGTGGTCATGATACCTTTGAAGAAATCGTGCGCCGCGATGGTCCGGGTGCCGCGCGCACTCCTCGCCACCATCTCGCCGTCGAGCGCCGTCATCAGCAAGCACCACTCGGAGGATGGATCGGCGTGGGCAAGGCTGCCGCAGAACGTCCCGCGAGTACGGATCGGATAATGGGCGATATGACGGACGACGTCGGCGAGAAGCTTGCCAAGAGGTCCTTCGCAAACCGGGCTATGAAATGCGGCGTGGCGCACGCACGCGCCGATCGAGAGCTTGCCGTCCGCCACGGCGAGCCGCTTGAGCGCGTCCACGCCGTTGATGTCGACGAGGTGTGCGGGTTTGGCGAGCCGGAACGCCATGGTCGGCACCAGGCTCTGACCGCCCGCGAGGACACGGCCATCCTGTGGAGCCACTTCGGCGAGGACCGCAATGGCTTCTTCGATGGATTTCGGCGCGTGATACCGAAACGCCGCAGGTTTCATTTGGCTAGTTTCAACTTTGGGATTGACGTATGTTTTTGAAACTGATGCACCGTTTTTGGCACAGAGTCAAAGTACGCGAACGTAAACACGAACCAGTACGAGCCTGAATGAAACCGCCGCCCTTTTCCTATCACGACCCGCGCACGCCCGCCGATGTCGTCGGTCTTCTCGGCAGCCTCGACAACGCCAAGTTGCTCGCCGGCGGACAGTCGCTCATGCCGATGCTGAACATGCGCTACGTTCTGCCGGACCACATCATCGATCTCAATCGAGTCGACGGCCTGAACTACATCCGCGAGAACAATGGTGCGATCGAGATCGGCGCCATGACGCGCCAGCGCGACATCGAATTCTCAGATGTCGTGCAGAAGCGCTGTCCGCTCATGCACGAGGCGATCCGGCAGGTCGGGCACCGGCAGACGCGCAACCGCGGCACGCTCGGCGGCTCGCTTTGTCATCTCGATCCGTCTGCCGAGCTTGTGTCCTGCGCCGCGGCGCTTGATGCCAAAGTATCGGTGGCTGGCCGCAACGGCGTAGCGCAGCATCGATTTTTCGGCTTTTCCTGTCGCCTACATGACGCCGGCGCATTGAACTCGACGAGCTTCTCACCGGCGCGAGTTTTCCGTGCTGGCCGGCCGGTCACGGCTATGCGTTCGTCGAATTTTCGCGCCGCCATGGCGATTTCGCCATCGTTTCGGCGGCCGTCCTCATTGAAGAGGACAAGAATGGCAAGGTGACCCGCGCCTCGGTTACGCTCGGCGGCATGGGCCCCGCACCGGTACGAGCGACCGACGTCGAGCGTGCGCTGATCGGCCAGACGATCGAGGAAAAAAGCCTGCGCGAGATTTGCGAGACGCTGCGCAAGCTCGACGCGATCGATGATATTCACGCGCCTTCCTCGTATCGCCAGCAACTGGCGACGGTGCTGCCGCGCCGCGCGCTCATCAAGGCGCACGAGCGCATTGCCGAAAGGACACGATCGTGAGTGATACGCGAAAGATCGCCGTCACCGTAAACGGCACGCGCTATGAAGAGACCGTTCCGGTGCGTGTTACTCTGGCTGACTTCATACGCCATCAGCTCGGCCTCACCGGCACTCATCTCGGCTGCGAGCACGGCGTGTGCGGCGCCTGCACTATCCTGCTCGACGGCCGTTCGGCGCGCTCCTGCCTCATGCTCGCCGTGCAGGCCGATGGACACGAGATCCTGACCATTGAAGGGATCGCCCCGAATAATGAGGAATTGCACCCGCTGCAGGAGGCTTTCCGCGACAATCATGGCCTGCAGTGCGGCTTCTGCACGCCGGGAATTTTGACGACGCTCATCGAGCTTCTGCGCGACAATCCGGACCCGACCGAAGAGGAAGTGCGGATCGGCATTTCCGGCAATCTGTGCCGCTGTACCGGCTACCAGAACATCGTCATCGCCGCGCTCGACGCCGCGAAGCGCCTCAAGGCGTTAGGGCGCGCGCCTTGAGCGCAAGGACGTTCGGCAAGAACGTTCGGCGCCTCGAAGACCTGGATCTCCTTCGCGGCACGGGCCGTTTCGTCGACGATATCCACCTGCCCGGAATGTTGCAGGCGGCGTTCGTCCGCAGTCCGCATGCGCATGCGCTAATTCGCGGCATCGACGCGGCAAGTGTCCGGGCATTGCCCGGCGTACACGCAGTCCTTGCCTACGCCGATCTGAAACCGCATCTGAAATCCGATCGCTTGCGCGTCGCATTGCCGTCACCGAGTTTTCGCCAGCAGGTCGATCGTCCAGTGCTTGCCATCGATGAGGTCGTGCATGTCGGCGAGCCGGTCGCGGTTGTCATCGCGGATGATCGCTACGCGGCCGAGGACGCCGCCGCGCTGCTCGAATGTCGACTATGACCCGTTGCCGGCCGTCGCAGACTGCCGGGCTGCGCTCGAACGCGGCGCGGCGAAAGTCCATCATGATGCCCCGCACAATCTCGTCGCCGAGTTCGATATGGCCTACGGCAATGTCGAGGCGGCCTTTGCTGGCGCGGCGCATGTCTTCCGTGAGTTGCTCTGGCAGCATCGCGGCGGCAGCCATTCCATCGAATGCCGCGGCGTCGTCGCTACGCACGATCGGGTCGAAGACCGGCTCACGCTGTACAGCTCGACGCAGACGCCGCACGTCGCGATGCGGCTTCTGTGCGAGCTCCTCGGCCGTGACGAGAATGAGGTGCGCGTCGTTGCGCCTGACGTCGGCGGCGGCTTTGGTCCGAAGCTCGTTTTTTATCAGGAAGAGATCGTCACGGCGCTTGCCGCGATCTTGCTCAGGCGTCCGGTGAAGTGGATCGAGGATCGCCGCGAGCATTTCGTCTCGACCACGCAGGAGCGCGATCAATACTGGGACGTCGAGATCGCCGTCGACGCCGATGCGCGCATCCGCGGCGTGCGCGGCACGCTCATCCACGACCACGGCGCCTATACGGCGCGGGGCGTCAATGTGCCGTATGGGTCGGCTGCGGCGTTGCCGCTTGCTTACGAGATTCCGGCCTATCGGCTCGACATCAAACTCGCGCTGACCAACAAGGTCCCGGTCACGCCGGTGCGCGGCGCCGGGCAGCCGCAAGGCGTATTCGCAATCGAGCGGCTGCTCGACCGCGTCGCGCGCGAGCTTTCGCTCGATCGCGCCGAAGTGCGCCGGCGCAATCTCGTTCCGGCCGAGAAAATGCCGCGCAAGACGCCGCTCGCGACCCGCGGCGGCATGCAGGTCGTGCTCGACAGCGGCGATTATCCGGCCTGTCAGCAGGCGGCGCTAAGCCGCGCCGGCTGGGACGACTTTTTGCGCGCGGCAACGGAGCGCCCGCAAGGACGGCCGCTATCTCGGCATCGGGCTTGCCAATTTCGTCGAGGGCACCGGCCGCGGCCCCTTCGAGCCGGTCACGGTCCGCATCGCACCGTCGGGAAAAATCCACGTCTATTCGGGCGCCGTCGCATATGGGGCAGAGCACCAAGACCATGCTGGCCCAGATCGTGGCCGAGGCGCTGGGCGGCGACATGGCGCAGATTACCGTCACCACCGGCGACAGCGCGGCGACCGCGCTCGGCCTCGGCGGCTTCAACTCGCGCCAGGCGGTGCTGGCCGGCTCGTCCGCCCATCGCGCCGCGCTCAAGGTGCGCGAGCAGGCGCTGGCGGTTGCGAGTCATCTGCTGGAAGCCGCACCGTCCGACCTCGATATCGAGGGAGCGGAAATCCGCGTCAAAGGTGCGCCCGCGCTCAAAGTGACATTTGCCGAGATCGCACGCGCGACCATGGGAACCCCGGGCTTTTATCTGCCCGGCGGCACCGTCGGCATGGAAGCGACCGAACACGTGGTCATCGACGCCATGTCGTACGCCAATGGCACGGCGGTCGCCGAAGTCGAAGTCGACGCTGAGACCGGATCGGTCGCGCTGCGCAATCTGGTCATCGCGCACGATTGCGGCCGCGTCATTCATCCACAGATCGTCGAAGGCCAGATTCTCGGCGGTGCCGCCCACGGCATCGGCAATACCCTGTTCGAGCGCATGGAGTTCGATGCTGACGCGCAGCCGCTGACCACCACATTGGCCGATTATCTCCTCGTCACCGCGACCGAACTCCCGACGATCACGCTCGTCCATCAGGAGAATCCGACGCCGCTCAATCCGCTCGGCATCAAGGGCGTCGGCGAGGCCGGCACGCTGCCGACCGCCGCCGCCATTATTTCGGCCATCGAGGACGCACTATCGCCATTCGGCGTACGGCTGGCGCAGACTCCGATATCGCCGTCGGAGATTTTGGCGAAGATCGCTGACGCGTCGCGCGACCCTGCGTCAGGCCGGGTCAAGTCCCATGCCGCTGCGCTTTGACGACATCGGCAATCGTCTGAAGGCATTCCGCCTCGGTTCCGGATTGTCCGCCGAGGAAATTGCCAACCGTCTCGGCATTTCGCGCACCGCCCTTTATCGCTTTGAAAAGGGCGAGGTGGCGAAGATCGAGACGCTGGAGAATCTCGCCGAGCTGCTGCAGGTGTCGGTGCCGACATTGCTGGGCGTCGGCGTCGAATACGTGGCTTCGGCCGTGAGCTATTTCGAGCGCATGCGGCAGATCGAGGAGACCGCCGAGCACATCATCGTGCTGGCCGGGCCGATCTCCTATGTGCTCGCGTCCGACGCCTTCGATCGGGCGCTCGGCGATGTCCTGCGCGAGTCGGTGTCCGAGGGAATCGGCACCAAAGAACGCGCGCTGGCGCAGATCGACGAACTGATGGAAGTGCTGCGGCAGCGCAAAGAGACTTATCGCCGGCGTCAGCCCGCGATCGTCAATCTCATCGCCGCGTTGGAAATGGAGCGCTTTTTGCGCAATGGCTTCGTCGGCCGCCCCGATCTGCCCGAGAAAGTGCGGCGAGAACGGCGGGCGTTGGCGCGCGCCGAAGCGGAGCACTTTACCGTGCTGATGGAGAACGAGCCGATCGGCATCCAGATCGGCATCGTGCTCGATACGCTGCCGCACACGAGCTTTCAGATTTTTCGACAGCCCGACCGGCAGATCCTGGCGCTCAGTCCGTTTCGCCTCGGCGAGGAACCCAACATTCGCGTCGGTGTCGCCATGATCACTTCGGCGCCCGAGGCGCTGGCTTTGCACGAGAAGATGGCGAAGGACCTCTGGGCCAGCGCGCTTAAGGGCCCCGCCGCCGTGCGCTTCATGCGCTCAATGATCGAAAAGCTGAACTAATTGTCGTTCTCCTCCCCACGACGGGGAGGAGAAGGAAGACGAGTAGCAAGTCTCACGCCCGGGCGTAACGGCCGCGGTTGAAGAAGCGGTCTTTCTGCTCCTCGGACGCGGTTTCGCGGATTGATTTGATGGCGCCGACCTTGGCGAGCGCCGCCTTGACCGCGGGCCGCTCGTTGATGGCATTGAACCAGCGCGCAAGGTTCGGATTATCCTCCCATTTGACGCCCTGGATGTCGTGATTGCGCGTCCATGGGAAGGTGGCGATGTCGGCGATGGTGTATTCGTCGCCGCCGAGATAAGGCGTCTTGGCAAGGCGCTTTTCCAGCACCTCGTAGAGCCGCTTGACCTCGGACTGATAGCGCGTCATCGAATATGAATTATCTTTTTCCTTCGGCGCAAACATCTTGAAGTGCGTGAATTGGCCGAACATCGGCCCGACGCCGGCGACTTGCAGAAACAGCCATTGCAGCGCGTCATATTTCTTCGCCATATCCTTGGGCAGGAATTTTCCGGATTTTTCGGCCAGGTACATCAGGATCGCGCCGGATTCGAACACGGTATAGGGTTTGCCGCCCGGGCCTTCGTGGTCGACGATCGCCGGAATTTTTGCGTTCGGATTGATTTTCAGGAAGTCTGCATTGTACTGGTCGCCTTTCCACACATCGACGAAGTGCTCCTTGTAGGGCAGCTTCGTTTCCTCGAGCATGATGTAGATTTTTTGCACGTTCGGGCTGGTCAACGCATAAAAGTCGATCATGGGTCGGTCCTCGGTCCGGGAAAGGTCGTGAAGTTAGCGACCTCGGTACGCGTCCGGCAAGGCGGGGAACGCGCCGCCGCGAGGCGGTTCGCAAACCAGTGCGGCACTCTTGTGCGGCATCGTGATTGCCGCGTAGGCTGACCGCATCGATACCAAAAAGAACATCACGATGGGAGGAAACGATGCGATGTCTCGATCGGCGGACGCTTATGCCCGCCTGGACGATTGTGGCGTTCGCAGGTTTGGTTTTGATGCTGGCGGGAGGCGCGCGCGCGGCCGATGACTATCCTAGTCACAGCGTACGCTGGCTGGTCGGCTATCCGCCTGGCGGCTCGACGGACATTTGCGCGCGGCTGATCGGCCAGTACCTGTCCGAGCATCTGCATCAGCAATTTCTCGTCGAAAACAAGCCAGGCGCCGGCAATAATCTCGCGACCGAGATGGCCGTGAAGTCGCCACCCGACGGCTACACGGTATTTCTCGTCAACCCTGCCAACACCATCAACGCAACCCTTTATAAAAAACTGCCGTTCAATTTCATCCGCGACATGGCGCCGGTCGCCGGCTTCATCCGCGTACCCAATGTGATGGAGGTGAACCCGAGTGTCCCGGCAAAAACAGTCGCCGAGTTCATCGCCTATGCCAAGGCAAATCCCGGCAAGGTCAATCTGGCCTCTTCGGGCGTTGGCACGTCGGTGCACCTGTCGGGCGAGCTGTTCAAGATGATGGCTCACGTCGATCTCGTGCACGTGCCCTATCGCGGCTCGGCGCCGGCATTGACCGATCTCCTGGGCGGGCAGGTGCAGGTGATGTTCGACAATCTGCCGTCATCGATCGGGCACATTCGCGCCGGCCGGCTGCGTGCGCTGGCGGTGACGACGGCGAACCGCGACAAGGCGCTGCCGGACCTGCCGACCGTCGCCGAGACTGTCCCCGGCTACGAGGCAAGCGCGTGGTTCGGCATGGCGGTGCCGCAAGGAACGCCTCGGGAGATCATCGACAAGCTGAACAAACAGGTGAACGCGGCGCTTGCCGATCCGGCGATGCAGGCGAAGCTGGCCGAGTTGGGGGGCAGTTTGATTCCCGGCACGCCTGAAGACTTCGGCAAACTCATCGCTGAAGAAACGGAAAAGTGGGCCAAGGTGGTGAAGGCCTCCGGCGCGACTGCCGAATAGGACAGGGCAAAATGCATCGTCATCTATCGCGCCGTTTCGGCTGGCTCTGCGCATGGCTTGCCGTGACCGGAATCGGTTCCACGCCTCCGGCGCTCGCCGAAGACTATCCATCCCGCCCAATCCGCGCACTGACGGCAACCAGCGCGGGCGGCACCAGCGATGTTTTCATGCGCGTGCTGGGTGAAGAGGTGCGCAAGCGCCTGGGCCAGCCGATCGTCGTGGAGAACCGCCCCGGCGGCGCCATGAATGTCGGCGGCCGGGCCTGCGCCGAGGCGGCGCACGACGGCTACACGATCTGCATCCTGCCCGCTGAGACGTTGGCGTATAACCAGTTCTTGTTTAAACAAATCCCCTACGATCCCGACAAGGATTTCGCGCCGATCACCAATCCATTCTTTACGACTCAGGTCATGGTGGCGAATGCCGCCTTGAATGTGCACTCGCTCGCCGAGCTTGCGGCGTTGTCGAAGGCGAAGCCCGGCACGCTCAGCTACACCGCGGCGTCGATCCCGCTGATCGCCTTCATGGACAAATGGGCAAAAGCGACCGGGGCCGACATCGTCAAGGTGCCGTTCAAGGGTGGTGCAGAAGCGGTCAACAACGTGATGGGCGGATCGACGCCGGTGGCCTTTTTCGGCCTCGCCAATTGGCTGCAATTTATACGCAACGGCTCGGTGACCGCCCTTGCTGTCGACAGCAAACAACGCTCGCCGCTGCTGCCTGACGTTCCGACGCTGACCGAACTCGGCTATGGCGACAATCTCACGCGGCTGTACTTCGGTATCGTGGCGCCTGCCGGCACGCCGCAACCGATCATTCATAAGCTGCGCGATGAATTCGCGGCGATCGGCAACGATCCGGAATTCAGGCAGAAGCGGATGATTGACGTTGCGCTCGAGCCGGTGTTCGACACGCCGGAGGAATTCGGCCGTCTTCCTCAAGGAGGATCGCGCTGCTTCGGCTCGCATCGTCAAGGAATCCGGCATGGAGCCGCAGTAATCGTCACACTTCTTCCATTCCGGAGCAGACATGATCATCGAATGGCACACGCACGTTTATCCGCCCGAAGAGGCC
The DNA here is from genome assembly GCA_963759705.1 of uncultured Alphaproteobacteria bacterium. Classification (GTDB taxonomy): domain Bacteria; phylum Pseudomonadota; class Alphaproteobacteria; order Rhizobiales; family Xanthobacteraceae; genus BOG-931. Next base: position 371,241 of record CAVXAK010000009.1, on the reverse strand, counting down.
GCGGCCGACGCGCTCGCGTGGGACGGCAAGAGCGGGCCGACTTGGGCGGGGCGCTGTCCCATGACGATCGAGAATGTGCTGGACGCCCATCACCGCTGCGGCATCGACGTCACCGTCTTCAGCAATGCGGCGCATTACATGCGCGGCAAGGAGCCATCCGAAGAGCTGAAGGCCATCCAGCGCTGGTCCGACTACGCGGCCGAGATTCAGGATCAGCATAAGGGAACGTTTTATGGCTTCGCCACGATGCTTCCCTGCGGCGGTCCGGCCTTCATCAAAGAGACGGAGCGTGCGATCCGCGAGCTTGGATTGAAAGGCATTCTGATCCATTCAAGTCACAAGGGGCACTATCCGGACGACGACGAAGCCCGGCCGTTCTGGGAACTCGTGGAAGATCTGGGCGTGCCCGTTTTCATTCATCCGCCGCACGTTGGTTTCGGCGAAGAGCGAGTTAAAGAATACCGGCTGGCGTCGAGCGTCGGACGGCCAGCCGACCTTTGCCTTGCGCTGTCGCGGCTGATCGTGCGCGGCATTCTGGAAGATTTTCCGCGCGCCACGATCGTCAGTTCGCACGGCGGCGGCGGAATTTGCGAAGTCATCGGGCGTTTGAACTACGCCTATGAACTCCAGGACGAGTGCTACTTCCTCGGTTCCTATACGCCGATCAAAATCAAGCACGAACCCGGCCATTATCTCAAACGAATGTATTTCGACACCGTCACTTATCATCCGCCGGCCGCGCAACTTGTGGCCGATACGGTCGGACCCGACCACGTGCTCTACGGCAGCGATGCGCCGCCGCTGACCTCGCTGAAGCCGCGCGCGATCAAGCTTGTGGAAGGTCTCAATGTCAGCAGCGAGGATCGCGAGAAAATCTTCTGGCGCAACGCAGCGAAGCTTTTGAAGCTCGACATGCCGGCTATGGCAAAGTGAGTGGCATGACCACGCACGCGAAGAAAACGCCTGAGGAACTGCGCAGTTACCGCTGGCTCGGCAAGAACGACCTGCGCTCATTCGGGCATCGTTCGCGGCTGCAGCAGTTCGGCTACGACCGCGCCGACTGGGTCGGCAAGCCGGTCATCGGCATCATCAATACGTGGAGCGACATCAACGCCTGCCACGGCCATCTGCGTGCCCGCGCAGAGGACGTGAAGCGCGGCGTTTATCAGGCCGGCGGATTTCCGATCGAGCTCCCGGCGATGTCGCTTGCGGAGCCATTCGTCAAACCATCGACCATGCTCTATCGCAACTTCCTCGCCATGGAGTGCGAAGAGCTGTTGCGCAGCCATCCGATCGACGGCGCGGTGCTGATGGGCGGCTGCGACAAGACCACGCCCGGCCTCATCATGGGCGCCATCAGCATGGGCATCCCGGCCATCTATGTGCCGGCTGGTCCGATGCTGCGTGGCAACTGGCGCGGCCATACGCTGGGCTCCGGCTCCGATGCCTGGAAATTCTGGGACGAGAAACGCGCCGGCCGCATCGGCGATGAGGAATGGAACGAGATCGAGGGCGGCATCTCGCGCTCGTTCGGCACCTGCATGGTGATGGGGACGGCGGCCACCATGATGGCGATCACCGAGGCGCTGGGGCTGACGCTGCCGGGTGCATCGTCGATCCCGGCTCCCGACGCCAATCATCCGCGCATGTGCGCCGCCGCCGGCCGCCGTGCGGTCGACATGGTATGGGAGGATTTGACGCCGCAAAGAATATTGACGCCGGCGGCTTTTGATAACGCCATCCGTGTGCACATGGCGCTCGGCGGCTCGACCAACGCCATCATCCACGTCATCGCCATGGCGCGCCGCGCCGGCGTCTCGATGGACATGCAGCTTTTCGACGACATTTCGAGAAAGGTGCCGGTGATTGCCAATATCACGCCGTCCGGAAAATATCTGATGGAGGATTTTTTCTATGCCGGCGGTTTGCGCGCGCTCATGGCCGAGATGAAGAACCTGCTCGATCTTTCCTGCATCACGGTCACCGGGCGCTCGCTCGGCGATAACATCGCCGGCGGCAAGGTGCACTTGCCCGACGTCATCCATTCGCTGCAACAGCCGCTTTATCCGGAGGGTGCGACGGCGGTGCTCACCGGCAACCTCGCTCCGCGCGGCTGTGTCATGAAGCCGGCCGCGGCTGAGAAGCGTTTTCTGCACCATCGCGGCAAGGTGATCGCGTTCGAGAATTACGACCATATGGCGCGCGAGGTGGAGCGCGAGGATCTCGAGGTGACGCCCGATCATATTCTGGTGCTCAAGAACGGCGGACCGAAGGGCGGACCCGGCATGCCGGAATGGGGAATGCTGCCGATCCCCAAGAAGCTCCTCAAAGCCGGCGTGCGCGACATGGTGCGCATCTCCGATGCCCGCATGAGCGGGACGAGCTATGGCGCCTGCATCCTGCATGTCGCGCCGGAAAGTTTTGTCGGCGGCCCGCTTGCCTTCGTGCAGACCGGCGATGAGATCGAGGTCGATGTGGCCAGGCGGAAAATCCATCTGCATGTCGGCGACGAGGAACTGGCGAAACGGCGGGCGTCGTGGCGGGCGCCCGCGCCGCGATATCCGCGCGGTTATGGAGCAATGTTCTCGGAACATATCGGGCAGGCCGACGAAGGCTGCGACTTTGATTTTCTTGCAGGCACCGCGCACGTCGCCGAGCCGGAGATTCATTGACCCTCTATTGCGATCGGACCGTTGCGACGCGGACGGAAAGGCCGAGCCGGTATCATTCCGCCGCTTCCCGAGGGGCTGCGCGATAGCTGCCCGGGACCGTGCGGAAAGCGATATTGAGGCGGTTGGCACCGTTGATGGCGACGATCGCGAGCGTGAGGTTGGCGAGCTCCTGCTCGTCAAACTCCTGTCGCGCCTGCTCGTAGACCGCGTCGGGCACGTGGCCTTGCGTGATAAGCGTCAACGCTTCGGTCCAGGCCAAAGCGGCGCGCTCGCGCGCACTATAGAACGGCGATTCCCGCCAAGCATTGAGCAGATAAAGCCGCTGCTCGCTCTCGCCGGCCTTGCGCAGCTCCTTGGTGTGCATATCGATGCAATGGGCGCAGCCGTTGATCTGCGAGGCGCGCAGCTTGACGAGTTCGAGCAGAGTGTGTTCGAGACCGCACCGATGCACGAAGCCATGTAGCTCGCTTAGCGCCTTGGCGCCCTGTGGCGACGCCTTCCTGAAATTCATGCGCGCTTCCATCGTCATCGCCCTTTCTGGTTTTTTGTTGCAAACAATTGTTGAGCATCGACGCGCTTCATCGATGACTGCAGGATATCGAACTCGCCAGTTTTGTGCAGCTCCTCCGCGATCCGGCGTGCGAACGACATCACCGTCAGGGCGGGGCCAGAAGCCGTGCTGACCCGCGCGACGCCCGCCCGTTCGAGGCGCGCGAGCCCGGGCATGCCGGCGCGGCCCACGACGTTCACGGGTGCCTTCAGTGCTGCCGCGAGTTTGGCGATGACGTCGAGATCGGACAGGCCGAACGGAAAAATGCAGTCCGCGCCCGCGGCCAGATAGGCCTTGCCGCGGCGGACGGTTTCGGCAAACCGCGTCTCCCCGCTACCGACGTTTTTCAAATAAAGATCAACGCGCCCATTAATGACGATGGGCACTCCCTCAGCGTCGGCGGCTAGCCGCGCAGCGCGGATGCGCGCTACAGCGTCTTCCAGCATTCTGATCGGCTGCTCGGGCAGGTGCGTGCCGTCTTCGAGATTGATGCCGACGGCACCGGCGCGAATGATGTCGGTGACGCGTCGGGAGACCTCATCAGGCGTTCCGCCGTAACCGCCTTCGATATCTGCCGTGACCGGCACAGATGCCGCCCTGACGATCCGCCGCGTCGCTGCAACGACTTCGTCCCAGGGCGCCTCTTCGCCATCCGGATAACCGAGCGCCCACGCCAGCCCGCCGCTGGTCGTTCCGATCGCGCCGAAGCCCGCGGCTTCGAAAATACCGGCGCTCATCGCATCCCATGCATTGGGCAGGAGCAGAATCGGCGGCGCGCAATGCATTGCGCGAAATTTCTCCGCCAGCTCCTTTTGTTCAGCTTTAGCCATCGGGTCCCCGGCTTTTTTGGCGTTGGTCGTGAATTATAACTTTCGGCGCCGACGGTAGCGAGCGCAAGGTTGGCAAGACCTCCCACCTGTTGTTTAGATGTTCATTCCGCGAGAGACTGACGCAAGAAACGAGAGACGACGCAAGAAACGCGAGATTGACGCAAGAAGCATGCTGGCAACCGCGAGTGCAGGGAGAGACGCTATGATTTGCCTTTGTTCGATCACATGGACACTCGCAGCAATATTTGCGCTGCTCCTTGGCGCTGGTACACCGGTGCACGCCCAAAGTCCTGCCTTTCGGGTCGATCCGTTCTGGCCAAAACCGCTCCCCAACAACTGGATTTTGGGTCAGGTCGGCGGCATCTCGGTCGATGCGCAAGATAACATTTGGGTGTTTCAACGGCCGCGATCGCTGACCGATGATGAGAAAGGCGCCGCGCTCGATCCGCCGCGCTCGAAATGCTGCGTGCCTGCGCCGTCGGTGCTCGTCTTCAATCAGGCCGGCGATCTCGTGAAATCATGGGGCGGCCCGGGCGAGAACCAGGGCTACGACTGGCCGCTGCAGGAACACGCCATCCTCGTCGATAACAAAGGCTTCGTCTGGCTCGGTGGCAACGGCAAAGGCGACAGCATGGTGCTGAAATTCACCACCGATGGAAAGTTCGTCAAACAGTTCGGCAAACGCGGCCCACTGACCAGCAGCACGGATTTGAGCCAGTTCGGACTCGTCGCCGCGCTGGAGCTTGACGCAAAGGCGAATGAAATCTACGCGGCCGACGGCTACGGCAACCACCGCGTTGCGGTCCTCGACGCCGACACCGGCGCGATCAAGCGGATTTGGGGGGCCTACGGCAAGCCGCCGACCGACGAAGATCTGCCGAAGTACAATCCGGATTCACCGCAGTTCGGCAACCCTGTGCACTGCATCGGGCTCGCCAAGGACGGCCTGGTTTATGTCTGCGACCGTATCAACAACCGCATCCAGGTGTTTCACAAGGACGGCACGTTCGTGCAGCAATTCGTGTTTGATCCGAAGACACGAGGTTCAGGTTCGACCTGGGGCCTAGCGTTTTCGCCGCTCGATAAGAAGCAGAATTATTTTGTGCTGATCGACGGCACCAACAACGAGCTGGAGGCGGTCCGTCGCAAGGACGGCGCCGTGGTCCGCGCGTTCGGCCGGCCCGGCCGCGGCGTCGGCGAATTTCACTGGGTGCACGTCGGCAAGTTCGATTCGCGGGGCAACTTTTATACTGGCGAAGTCGATACCGGAAAACGCCTGCAGAAATGGGTGCCTGTGGAGTAATGCGCCGGCCGTCACCGCGCCCGCAGACGTAAAACGGGCATCTGCGAAACGGCCACCTGCATGCTTTCGCCAACGGACGCAGCGAGTTGTTTTCAAATTGGCGATGCTTGCTTAAGCGTATCTTAGGTTGTCAGCACTCGTATAGGCCATGGCCGAAAAACGACGATGGTTTCGGATAAAGCCTAACGGTCTGGTCCCGCGGACCGGAAAGATCGTGCTTGGAGAAAAGGCTGAGGTCATCGATTGCCGCATCGTCGATCTGTCGGCCGGCGGCGCCTGTCTCGAACTGTCGAAGCTTTACGATCTGCCGAAACGGTTTGAATTCATACACGGCCACACCCGGACGTTCTGCCGATTGGCCTGGAGCCGCGGCTACCGCGTCGGCGTCATGTACGAGGTGACGAAACAAAGGGCGATGATCGCGGGTGGCCTGAGCCGGACCACGACGGGTGTGAGCCGGCTTTCGTGAGACAGGCATAACGGCATTTGAATTGCATTTCCGATGTCTGCTCGCGGACGGGGCAGACCTGAGCAGGACACTGCGGGCGGCCTTGCCCAAGCGGCGTCACACCGCAGGCATCACCACCGCGCGGCACTCGCCGAAGCCGATGCGCCGATAGCCTGGCTTGGCGCAGAAGCCGCGGAAGATGATCTCGTCGCCGTCTTCGATGAAACCGCGCTTTTCGCCGCTCGGCATCGCGATCGGGTCGCTGCCGCGCGCGCTGAGTTCTAACAGACTTCCCCAGCTCGATTTCTCCGGGCCCGAGACGGTGCCCGATCCGATGAGATCGCCAATCGCGAGATTGCAGCCGTTGCTGGTGTGATGCGCGATCATTTGCGCGACCGTCCAATAAATCGTCGCAACAGACGTTTGGCTCAATCGCAGCGGTGCCGTCCCTTTGCTCCGCATCATTTCGGTCGACATGTACGCTTCGAGCGTGATGTCGAGGCCGCCGTACGCGCGGTCGTCGGCATCGTCGAGATGCGGCAGCGGCGCGGGATCGCCTTGTGGCCGCGTGAATGCTGCGGTGTGGAACGGCGCCAAAGCCTCGCGGGTGACCACCCAAGGCGAAACCGTGGTGGCAAAATTCTTGCCCAGGAACGGTCCGAGCGGCTGGTACTCCCAGGCTTGAATGTCGCGCGCGGACCAGTCGTTCAGGAGACAGAAGCCGAAGATATGCTCAGCCGCTTCGGCAACAGGAACGGCCTCGCCAAGCGCGTTCGGCACGCCAATGTAGAAGCCGAGTTCGAGTTCGAAGTCGAGGTTGCGTGAGGGCCCGTAGGTCGGCACGGTCTCATTGGGACCTTTGCGCTGGCCGCGCGGGCGCTTAAACGGTGTCCCGCTGACGCGGATCGACGACGTACGGCTGTGGTAGGCGACCGGCACGTATTTGTAGTTCGGCAGCAACGGATTGTCCGGTCGGAATGCGCGGCCGGCGTTGGTGGCGTGGAACACTGAAGCGTAGAAATCGGTGAAGTCGCCGACATCGACCGGCATCCCGACCTCCGCTCGTGCCATCGGGGTGAGATTTTGCCGCAGCCTCTCGTCGCCGCGGTCGGCGCTGAGTTCCTCGCGACAGCGCAAGTCGCAGGGCGGACCATGCAGGCGGTCCAAGGGACATGAGATCATTGATGTAGGGCGCCGCGCACGCCCGCGCCGCCTCGGCGGCAGGCCCGTCGAAGCATGAAGCCGCTGCCGCGACATCGACGATCTGATCGCCAATCGCGACACCGACGCGCGGTGCTGCACCGGCGATCGGGCAAAATACGCCGAACGGCAGATTTTGGATCGGGAAATCGGTGCCGGGCGAGTTAGCGCTGTCGACGAAGCTTTGGCGTGCGAGATTGTGCGTTTCGTTGAGCGAGATTGCCATCTGTCTTCGTCACCGGGTTCGAGCCAACAATCCATGCTAAAGAGCGGCGGCCGGGAAGCGTTGCCGCCGGATCGGTGCAAGCGCATGCTCGGAATGGATCGCCGGGTCAAGCCCCGGTTGCGATAGAGGGTTGTATGAGTGTTATCGCTGAGCTTGCCTCCTTCGTGACTGGCGCGAAGGCCTCGGCCCTGCCGGCATCCGAGCAGGTGCGGCTGCGTCTTCATCTTACCGACACGGCGGTGGCGGCTCTTGCGGGCCCGCGCATTCCGGAAGGCCAAGCCCTGAACAATTTTGGCGACGATGGTGCGCTGCCGAGCCGCATCGGGCGGCGGGCCGCGGCGATCCGGCTGACCGAGATCGACGACATTCATCTGCCCTCATGCACCACACCGAGTGCCGGCGTCGTCCCGGTCGCGCTGGGGCTTGCCGCGCACGCCCAGAAATTCGATGCGGAAGAGATCGCGAGCGCGATCTGGGTGGGCACCGAAATCACGACTCGGTTCGGCATGGCGGTCGGCCGGGCCGCAGATTCTCTATCGGGGCATCTGGCCGACCTATCTGGCGGCGCCGATCGCGGCGGCGGCGACGGCCGCGCGAATTCTAGGTTTGGATGAAACAAGGACCGGCCATGCTCTGTCGCTCGCCTGCATGCTGATGGCGGGCGGTGTCGGCCGGATTCATGGCGCGCCGTCCGGGCGCTGGTTTCTTTACGCCAACGCTATCGCTGGCGGGATTGCCGCGGCCGAAGCCGCGGAGGCGGACTATCGCGGCGATCCGGACCTTCTCGACGGACCTTGGCTCGGCGATACCCACGGGGTCGCTCTTGATCGAGCCCATCTGACCGCGCTGCCGCGCCACACATCCGTTTATCCGGCGCTGAGCCAAAAGCCGTTTTGTTCTGCCAAGCAGGGTATCGCCGCTATCGAAGCGTTCCGCACCCTGATCAGCTCGGGCGTTCGTCCGGAGACGATCAAGCGAGTGCGCGTACGGGTACCGACCGCTTATTCCGGCATGATTGCCACGCGCGCTGTGCCGGGCGCCCGTCAGTCGACTTTGGTCAGCGTCGCCTATCAGATCGCGCTCGCTGCGCTGGACCCCGCGCGCCTGTATGACGTTGATCGCAGCACGCCGTCGGAGGATTTGGCGATCATGGAGTTTGCCGCCAAGGTCGAGGTTATTTCGGACGAAGCGCTCAACACGTTCTATCCCGATGCTTGGCCCGCAGACGTTGAGGTCGATGCGGGAGGGAATATTCTTCATCAGCGGGTTGTGGCGGCGATCGGCGATCCCGCGCATCCGCTGAGCCAGAATGACATCGATGACAAGGCGCATCGCGTGCTCGATCCACTCGTCGGCAATGGTGCCGCCGCCGAATGGCTGAAGACTTCCCACGCTGCGCTTGACGACAAGGCCGCGTGCCGCAAGCTTGCCGTCGCATTTGCTGAAGGCTTTTAGAGTGAGCAGCGTCGCAAAATCGGAGTAGAGACGTGACTGAAATCGTCACTCGGAATATTCACTGTGCGTCCGGCTTGCCGGCCTTTCTTGCGTTGCCGGTTGGCGGCGGCAAGGTCCCCGCCATCGTGCTCATGCACGAGCGTTATGGCCTGGTTAAGCACACGCTCGACCTTGCCGAGCGGTTCGCGCGCGATGGTTTCGCCTGCATCTCACCGGATTTTTATTACAAATACCCGGACCAGGACGCCTTGCACCGCGGCGACGTCGGCTATCCCTTCAAAGATACCGAATTGAACGAGCACATTGCGACCGCGATCGCCGAGCTGGCAAAACTTCCGCAAGTCGATCAGAAGAAGATCGCCATCAAAGGCGTGTGCCAGACCGGCCGTCACCCGCTTGTGTACGCGGCCGAGCATCCGATCGCCGCCGCGCTGGTATGGTATGGCGCCGCGGGCGAGAGCGAATGGAAAGTCAACGAGCGCTTTCCAAAGCCGCTCGACGAAGTCATCGCGCGCGTCGACTGCCCGGTGCTCGGTATTTTCGGCGAGGCCGATCATGTCATATCGCTCGCCGACGTGCGGCGCTTTCGCGACAGTCTCGATCGCCACGATAAGACTTACACGGTCAAGGTCTATCCCGGCGCGCCGCACGGCTGGCTCAACGACACCATGCCGGGGCGTTATCGCCGCGACGCCGCAGAGGCGGCATGGGCATTCCAACTCTCATTCCTGAAGAAGGTGTTCGATCCGGCCTACGACAAGTCGCGCCGTGTGCAGATCTACGAGTCGGAACACTCCGCCAATTACGACTTCACCAAGAACGTGCGCCTGGCGTAACGGTGCAGGCGCACCAATGTCGTTATGCATTGCTGCCACGACGACCCACCGCAGCGCTTCGGGCGCGCAAACAATGCTATGAGATGATCCGGCCGGACCCCGGTCAGCGCCCTTAGCAATGCACTATCGCCTTCTCTTCGCCATCCTCTCCACTGCGTTCCTCGAGCAAACGGTCGTTTCGATCGTCCGCATCACGACGTCCTATCGCGTGATCGAGCTCGGTCTGTCGGTGGTTTGGCTCGGCATCATCACCGCGGTCTATGCGGTGCTGCCCATCATTATCGGCGTGCAGGTCGGCCGTTTCATCGACCGCGGCCATGACGCCGCAACCAGTTGGATCGGCAGCGGCCTGTTGGTTGTCGCTTGCGCCGGGTTCGCGCTCTTTCCAAGCTTGATCGCGGTGCTCGTATTCACGGCGCTCACCGGCACCGCACATCTCCTGCTTGTCATCAGCCAGCAGGTGCTGTGCACGCGATGCGGCAGCGGTCCAGGCGCGATGGAACGTGCCATCGGAAATTACATGGTGGCGAATGCCGTTGGGCAAGGCGTAGGTCCCTATATCGTGGGCCTTGCCGGCGGCTCGGCCAGCATGCCGCCGACGCACGTCCTGTTCACGATCGCCGCCTTCGGGGCGGTGCTGTCGATGGGGTCCGCGCTGCTGCTCCGCCCAAGCGGGGAGCGAAAATCGACCGCCGGGCGCGGCAAGCCGCCGCCGCTGCGCGATCTGCTGTTCATTCCGGGCCTGACCACGATCATGATGGTGAGCGTGGTGACCGTCGTGGCGCAAGATCTGATCGTCGTTTATCTGCCGCTCCTGGGCGCCGAGCGTAGGATGAGCGTCGATGCGGTCGGCACGATGCTCGCGATCAGGGCGGCGGCGTCGATGGCGTCGCGTCTTATTTTTGCCCGGCTACATGCTGCGGTGGGGCGTATTCCGCTCACCATCATCAGCACCTTTGTCAGCGCCGGCGCCTATGCGTCGCTGGCTCTGCCATTGCCGGTACCGGTCATGTATGCGGCTCTGGCGCTGGCGGGCTTCGCACTGAGCATCTCGATTACCGCCAGCATCGCCGGCGTGCTCGGCATCGCGAGTGGCGGCGCGATCGGCACCGCGAATTCGCTGCGCACCATGGCGAACCGCGCCGGGCAGTTCGTCATTCCCTTTCTTGCGAGTCTGCTCGCGGCGGCGACGGGGACCGCGGGCATTTTCGTCATCATTGGAATAAGTCTCGCGGTGTCAGGTGCCGCGGTGCGTTTCGACAACAAGCGGGCGCGCTAACGGCTCTCTCTTCAGCCTCCTGCGGCGGCGGCCGCATGGCTTGGCCAGCCTCGACACCAAGGCCTCTCGCGGCCATGAGGACCCCTCGTGCGAATTCCCACGCTGCTGGTATAGTCGGTTAGAGCGGTGGCATGCTGCCAGCGATGAGCCAGGGCGCGCGCCGCGGGAGGATCACGATGGACCAGCCCAATTTTGCTGGCGACTACGATGTCCTGCTCGACCTCGTCAAGGCGCGCGCTAGCATACGCAAGCTTAAGCCCGATCCGATCGCGGACGAGGACATCCACAAGATTCTCGAAGTCGGGCGCTGGGCGATGTCGGGCGCCAATGGTCAGCCCTGGGACTTCATCATCGTCAAGGATTCGGCTGTCAAGAAGGAACTGTTTCGCGCCTATATCGAAGAGAACAATGACTTCATCTACTGGATGGAACAGCAGCGCGATTTCAAATTGCGTCATCCGTCCTTCCAGATGACTCATGACGAGGCGCTGCAGAAGCACCGCACGGAGGTCGGCTGGTCGATTGCGCCGGCGCTCATCGTGATTGTCGGCGATGGCCGCCGCCAATGGGCCACGGTCCAGGGCGCGCACACGTTCGGGCGCGACCAGTCGCATCTGACCGACGGCCTGGCCAACACCGCGATGATGATGCATATGGCCGCGGCAGCGCTCGGGCTTGGCAGCCAGCATGTCACCATTCACATCCAGGAGCCGTTCAAGCGCATCCTCGGCGTACCGGACCTCATGACCTTTTCGCTCATCATGCCGATTGGCTATCCGGCCGTGCCGCCCAAGGAAGGCGTGCGGCGGCCGCTCGAAGACATGGTGCACCATGAGAAGTTTGATATGTCCAAATACATGAGCAACAAGGACGTCATCGAGTACCTGTACAAGCTTCGCGAAAAGACCGTGCCGGTTTACAGTCATTCCTATGCCGGCCGTCCGCCGGCCGATAAGACCAGCTAGTTCAGGCATCCGTTCGGTGCTGGGGCTGTGTTAGGTCCGAAAAATTAGACAACGCACAGTGCGATAGGGAGGATGCCATGGCGGGGGTGACGAGCGCGATCGCAGCGCGCGTGAGCGTCGTCGTCGTCGCTCTTGCATTATCGCACGCAACGGCGCTCGCACTCGACACTGTGCGGCTCGGCAAGGCGGTGCCGAATTCGTTTGCCTTCGGTGCTGCCGAGGTCGGCATCCAAGCGAAGATATTCGAGCAGGAGGGTATCGATCTCACCGTCACTGTTTTCCAGGGTGATGCGAAGCTGCAACAGGGATTGGCGGCCGGCGGCGTCGATGTCGGCCTCGGCTCGGGGCCGGGCATGGGTTTTCGCGTCAAGGGCGCGCCCGCCATCGCTGTGGCGGCCATGTATGGACCACCGGCGAATCTTGCGCTTGTGCTGCCGATGAATACGCCGGTGAAAACGATCGCGGATCTCAAAGGAAAGCGCATCGGCGTCACCACCACCGGCTCGCTCACCGAGTGGCTGGTGCGCGAGTTGTCGCGTCAGCAGGGTTGGGGCAACGACGGCATTCAGATTCTGGCTCTCGGTGGCGTGCCGGCTCGCCTCGCCGCGATTCAGCGCGGGGAGCTCGACGGCCTGGTGATCGAATCGGCGACGGGGTATGAGCTCGAGAAGGAAGGCAGGGCCAGGAATTTCCTGCTGTTCGGCGACATCGCCAAGGATTTCTATACGCACGTCATCTACGCCACCGACGAAATGATCGACAAGCGGCCGGAATTGCTCAAGCGCTTTTTGCGCGGCTGGTTCAAGACCATCGGATTCATGAAGACGCATAAGGATTTTGTCGTGACGTCCGAATCCAAGACCGTCGCGGTCGAACCGGACATCGCGTCCAAAATCTACGATGCCCAAATGGTCGGTTTTTCCACCGACGGTTCGTGGAATCCGGCCGCGATCGACGTCATCCGCCACTCGCTCAAGGAACTCGGCATCCTCAACTCCGTTCCCGATGCGAAGTTGCTTTACACTGACAAATTCGTGCCGGTGAAATTCTGACACCAGCATGAGTATCGTCGGCGTCGATATCGGCGGCACCTTCACCGACCTCGTGGGCTACCGCGACGGTGAGATTATTACGTCGAAGACTTCGACCGTCCCCGCCGACCCGACCGAGGGCATTGCGAATGCACTCACGCTTGCCGGTTGCGACCTTGTCGCAATGGATGAGCTGATCCACGGCTCGACCATCGCGATCAATACGGTCCTGGAGCACAAAGGGGCCAAGACCGCGCTTCTCACCACGCAAGGAATGCGCGATGTCTACGCCGTGGGCCGCGGCAATCGTCCGGACGCCTTCAATCTGTTCTTCCATCGCCCACGGCCGCTGGTGCCGCGCGACCTGACGTTCGAGCTTCGCGAGCGCATGAATGCGGCTGGCGAGATATTGCTCCCGCTCGATCAAGCTGAAGTGGGCGAGCTTGCAAGAAAGCTCCGTACGCTGAGCATCGAGGCGGTGGCGGTCTGCTTCCTGCATTCCTACGCCAACCCCGCGCATGAGGTTCTGGCAGGCGAAGTGCTGCGGCGCGAACTGCCGGAACTCTTCGTAACGCTGAGCCATGAGATCTTGCGCGAGTTCCGCGAATACGAACGCACTTCGACGACGGTGCTCAACGCCTTCGTTGGCCCTCGCGTCAGCCGCTACCTGAGCCGGTTGGAAAAATTCGCGAAGTCCGCGCAATTTGGTGGTCAGATCGCGATCATGCGTTCGAACGGCGGCACCATGTCGGTCGGCGAAGCACGTCGCGCGCCTGTCGCCATGATGGAATCGGGCCCGGTGGCCGGCATGATTGGCGCCGGTCGCATCGCGCAGCTTCTTGGTATCGAGCGCGCGATCGGCTTTGATATGGGCGGTACCACCGCGAAGACGTCGCTGATCAACGGCGGTGTCCCACCGATCGAAGAAGGCTATGTCATCGGCGACGCGTTCACGGGCCAGCCGATGCAGTTGCCGGTCGTCGATATCGTCGAGGTTGGCACCGGCGGCGGATCGATCGCGTGGTGCGGCCGGAGCGGCGGCCTGCACGTCGGACCACAGAGCGCGGGTGCCGATCCTGGACCCGCTTGCTACGGGCGCGGCGGCACAGAGGCGACCGTGACCGACGCCGATCTCGCGCTTGGCCGCCTCAACGAAGTGCGCTTTCTCGGCGGCCACATGCGGCTTGACCGCGTCCGCGCCGAAGCTGCCGTGGGCCAGATCGGAAAGAAGCTCGGTCTCGACGCGATGAGGGCGGCGCTCGGCATCGCGACCATCTCCGACAGCGCGATGTCGCTTGCCGTTCGCGCGGTTTCGGTGAAACGCGGCATCGATCCGCGCGACACGACATTGATCGCGTTCGGGGGCGCGGGACCCCTGCACGCAGTCTCGATCGCGCGCGAGATTTCCATCCCGAAGGTCGTCATCCCGAAACTTCCGGGCGCCTTCTCGGCGCTCGGCATGCTGATGGCCGAATGGCGTCAGGATTTCGTGCGGACGCTGATCGGCGAACTGGGCACGATCAACCAGGACGCCGCCGCAACCGCCTTCACCGAGCTCCGCGCCGCCGGCGACGCAGCGCTCGAGCGCGATCGACTGAGCGGCGGACAATTCGATTTCGCGGCCGACCTGCGTTATCGCGGGCAGGAGCACACCATCCCTGTGTCCGTGACGAAGCCACAGCAGTTGACCAACCAGACCGAAGAAACGCGCGGGCGGTTCCACGCTCAGCACGACAGCCGTTATGGTCATGCCGCGCCGGACCAGTCGATCGAGATCGTCAATCTCCGGCTCATCGTGACCGTGCCGCGCATGCAGGATGTCATCGGGCGTTGGCTGTCGGAACCGTGGACGGTGGAAGGCGAGGGAGCGGCGCAGTGCCGCTCCGTTGTGTTCGACAACGCCGAGCGCCCGGTCGAGACGCGGATTCTCTGGCGGCCATATCTGGCCGCCGGCAGCGAAATCGTCGGCCCGGCCTTGATCGAAGAAGCCAATTCCACCACGCTGATCGCGCCAGGCGATCAGGCGGTGATCGATCCTTGCGGGAATATCATCATCACGCTGCGGGAGGGCGGGGCGGAGCCATGAGAGTCGATCCGATCACCGTCGAAGTCGTACGTAACGCCGTCAATGCCTATGCGGATGAGATGGCGACGGCGCTGTGCAAGTCCGCCTACAACATGATGATCTACGAGGTCCGCGATTTCTGTTGCGGTCTCGTCGACGGCGAAGGCCAGATGATCTCGCAGAACCAGGGCGGCCTGCCGATCTTTCTGGCCGATCTCGGCGTCGCCGTGAAGGACGGTATCGAGCGTTACGGCCTCGACGGTTTCGCGCCCGGCGACGTCGTCATCATGAACCACGGTGAAGTGTGCGGCCAGCATCTCAATAACATCGTCATCTACGCGCCGTGTTTCCACGACGGCAAGGTGGTGGCTTTCGCGGCGAGCCGCGCCCATTGGGTGGACATCGGCGGTATGCGTGTCGGGTTCGGCTCAGTCGAAACGACCGAGATCTACCAGGAGGGCATCCAGTTCCGCTCGCTCAAGATCTACGAAGCGGGCAAACGCAACGAGACGCTGTGGCAGATCATCCGCGACAATGTGCGTTTTCCGGAAGCAGCGCTCGGCGATCTTCGCGCCCAGATCGCGTGCTGTCAGCTCGGGATCAGGCGTTTTGCCGAATTGCTGCGCCGCTATGGTCGCGAGACGGTCGAGGAATGTATCCGCGCCGTATGGGAATCAACCGAGCATGACGCCCGCGCCTTTATTGCGAAGATACCCGACGGCGTCTACGAGGCCGAGAGCTTTCTCGACAATGACGGCCGCACACTCGATGTGATGCTGCGGATCAAGGTCAAGGTGACGATCGACGGCGAGCGTATGATCGTCGACTTCTCGCAAATGAACGATCAGGTGCCGGGTCCGACCAATTCCGGCTTCTCCGGCGGTCTTGCCGCCGCCCGCGTGGCTTTCAAATGTCTCACGCAGCCGCATGCGCCGGTGAATGAAGGCTGCTTTCGGCCGCTCGAAATCATTTTGCCGCCAGGGAAGATTCTCAACGCCAAGCCTCCGGCCGCGTTCGGGCTGTGGAGCATTGCATTGCCAACGGTGATCGACACGATCCTCAAGGCGTTGGCGCCGGTCCTGCCGCAACAAATTCCGGCCGCGCACAAGGGCGACATGGGTGGCTGTTCGATCAGCGGCTACAAATCGGACGGACGGCGCTTTTTGCTGATGAATATTTTCGGCGGCGGCTGGGGCGGGCGTCCGCACGAGGACGGTGAATCGGCATCGGTCTCGATCTGTCAGGGCGATGTACGCAGTGCCCCTATCGAGCTGCAGGAGATTCAATATCCGTTTTTGATCGAGCGTTTCGCGTTGCGCCCGGACTCCGGCGGCGCCGGTCGCCATCGCGGCGGTCTCGGCGTAGAGCTCACCTATCGCGCGCTGCAGTCGTGTGTCGCCAACGTGAACTGCGAACGAACCAAAGACCCGCCGTGGGGCCTTGGCGGCGGCAAGCCGGGCGCCGTCAATGAGGCGACGCTTATTCGCCGTGATGGCAGCGAGCGTAAGCTCAAGAAGGCAACAGGCGTGACGATGGAAGCCGGCGACCGGATCATTTTCGCAACCGCCGGCGGCGGCGGTTGGGGCGATCCGCTGATGCGGGAGCGCGAGGCGATCGTCGATGATGTGCGCGCGGGCTACGTCTCGCCGGAGGCGGCCGAGCGCGATTACGGCTTCGTGCTGAACCGAGCGGCTGCCGAATAGAGAAAAGCGATGTTGGCGCAAGAACGGCGACAGCGACTTGTAACGGCGATGCGCGAAGCCGGCATTGGCCACCTGGTGCTTTACGGCAACGCCTGGCAGGGCGATTACCTGCGTTACGGCGCGGATTTCGGCATTCTCGAGGGTCGGGGAATCGCACTCGTGTCAGCGGACGGCGAAGTCGAATTGTTTCTCGATAGCGCCACGGACGCCGAGCGCGCCGAGGTCGAAGTGCCGCTCATTCGCGTGCACTTTGCCCCGGACATCGCGCGTGCGGTCGGTGCGCGGCTCGATCGCGTCGCCAACGATAGCATCGCGGCCGCGCCGCGACGATTGCTGCCACGCTGGCTCGGCGACAAGGCGCGTAATTTTACGCTGAACGACGCGACGCCGCTGCTCGACAATCTTCTCATGCACAAGATCGGCAGCGAGGTCGCAGCGGTGCGTCGTGCCGCGCAATTGGCCGACGAAGCGTATGACGAATTCAGGCGCGTCGTCAGAGCAGGGCGCCGACAATTTGAGATCGTCGCCGATATTGAAGCTCATCTGCGCCGGCGCGGCTGTCCGGATAATTTCATGATTATCGGTTCCGGCGGCAAGGATGTTCTTGGTATGACGCCGCCCTCCGAGCGCCGGATCGCGGCAGGCGATCTTGTCACAACGGAACTTACTCCCGCCGTCGAGGGCTATTTCGCTCAAATCTGTCGCACGCTCGTTGTCGGCAAAGCCAGCGAGACGCAGCGCCGTGCTTTCGGTGTCTTTGTCGAGGCGCTCGAAGCAGGCATCGCCGCCGTGCGGCCCGGCGTGCGCGCGGGCGACGTGGCGCGGGCCGAGAATGACGTGTTCCGCAAGTATGGTCTCGGCGAATACACCACCAGTCAATGGACGCGGGTGCGCGGGCACGGCATGGGCTTATTTGCCGATTCCAAGCCGCACATTCTCGAAGACGTCGACACGGTGCTTGAAATCCGGCATGACGCTGATTGTGCACCCTAACACCTATCATCCGGACGTCGGCTACATCGTGCTGGGCGACGCGGTTGTGGTGACCGACGGCGGAGCCGAAGTCCTGTGTAAGACCCCGCGCGAACTGTTCGAAGTCCCGGCATGAGATAGAACATGCGCCGTGGTCTGATCGCTCGTTCTCCGGTCGAATTGCCCGATGCCGCGCTCGAAGCGCGGCTTGATCGCTTGCGGGCTGCCATGCAGCGCGCACATCTCGACGCGCTCATCGTCTATACAAACAATACGCAGCCATCCGGGGTCTCCTGGCTGACCGGATTCGTGCCCTACTGGTCTGAAGCGTTGTTGGTCGTGCCGCGTGAGGGCGCGCCTTATCTCGTGGCGGCGCTCAGTTTCCGTGTCAAAACCTGGATCGAGCGCACCAGCCGCATCGGCGAGGTGCTCCACACGCCACGGATCGAACTCAAGGCCGCCCAAGAGATTGCGGCGGCGAAATCCAATGCCACCGTGGGCATCGTCGATTTCGACGGTCTTCCCGCCGGTATCGCCGACGATCTGTCCGAGGGCGGTCCCGGTCTGACCATGTGCGACGCCAGCGCGTTGTTTGCTCCGCTTCGTGCCAAGGCTGACCCGGCGGAGATTGCACTCGCGATGAAAGCCACAGCGATCGCCCGTCGCGCGCTTGGCACTCCGCAAGGCGATACGCTCAACGCGATGATCGCCGGCATTGAGATGGTGGCGCGCGATATGGGGGCGGAAGAGATTTATATCGCCGCTGCTCCCGATCTCGATCGCGATGGGCGTTTCATCCGTATCGAAGGCCAAGCGGCATTGGGTCGGCGCTTTGCTCTGCGCGCGACCGTTGCCTACAAGGGAGACCTGGGTCAGACTTGTGCGCAGTATTTGCGATTCCACGCTCGCGCAGGAGGGGGCGGCAAGGCTTGCGCAGGCGGTCGCCCTCTTGCCGGACGGTCGTGGATTCTCCGGCTTTGGCTCCTGGCTGGTCGAAGGCTGCAATAAGACGCAGCCACTCGATCCCCTGATGGGTTCGCGTTTTGGAGCGTCAACTCCCCCATTTCCGGGCGCTATCGTGACGGTGCAAGGTGCCTTGACAATCGGCGGCCAGACGATCCTGACCGGTGCTCCGGCGTTGATCGGCGATCATGGCGAGGCCGCGGGCCTTCTCGTCGATCCGTTGTTCGACTGAGCGGTCGTAAAATTCAGCTCTTGGCGTCTCGGATCAGGACGGCGAGATGCTGCCGTCCATCTCCAGTTCGCGCAGGCGCTGATTCTCCGTCTTGCGCCGCTGGCCCTCGGCGTCGATGGCGCGGGCAAGGTCGGGATGATGCGCCGTCAAGGTGCGAAAGTCGGCAAGATCAAGGATCAGTAAGCTCGACGGCATCGTCGTCGTCACGTTCGCGGTTCGGACCGAATCGCCCAGCAGCGCCAGCTCGCCGAAGAATGCTCCCGCGCCCAGTCGAACGGGCGCCGGCTTGACGTCAACCTGCACTTCGCCTGCGGCGATGAAATACATGCAATCGCCGATCTTGCCGCGGCGAACGACGGCCGTTCGCTCGGGTACTTCGAGCCGCCGCAACAGATGCGTGACTTCGGTGATGGCCGATGGGTCGAGCGATTTGAAAAACGGCACCTTGCTGACCAAGTCCCAGGTCTGAATGAAGTTGCGCCGCCGGCTTTCGGCGGCAAAGCCAGTCGCCAGAATACCGGTCCATAATCCGAAAGTGGCGATGCCACAGATCATTACGAAGGCGCCGAGCAAATGGCCGAGATGCGTCCTCGGCACCTCGTCGCCGTAGCCGGTTGTCGTCAGCGTCACGACCGCCCACCACAAGGCTGCCGGGAGCGTGCCGAATGCCCCGGGCTGGTCATCGCGCTCGAGAACGTGCATGGCGGCAGACGCCAGGAACAGCACGATCAGAAACAGCGCCAGGACGCTGGCAAGCGGTTTGGCCTCGAGAATGAAAACGCGACCGAGATGGGCGAAACCAGGCGAGTTCTGTGCGAGCTTCAAAACCCACAGCGACGTGAGGAGCCAGGCCGTCGGCGCCGGCACGCCACAAAGGAGCGCAATCGGAGCCGGCAGCACGACGAGGGCATCGATAAACCCAGAGGGAGAGAGCAGGTCGCCGCGTCCGGTTCCGGACTGAATCGTCATCCTGGCGCGAACGCCGGCCTCGATCGCAAAGTAGGCCCAGCAACACCAGAGACAAGCGTTCAGCCAGATGCTGGCCGACTTCTGTAAATCCGGTATGGTCAGCGCCGTCATCGCCGCCAATCCGACAGCCAGAACCACAAAGGACGCAAGCGACGACGCCCCCAAACGGCGAAGTGGCGCCGTATATTGCGCAAACCCAGAGAATGCACCTTTCAACATCAGGCGTGTCTCGCGAGCGTGGGTCCGGCGGTTCTTGAGTCTGCCGCCCCCAAATTACGCTGTCCAAAATCGAACGACCAGTCGAAATTGGTCGCACGGCCGTCGTCGGTTATGGAAATCGGCCGAACCGGCTAAGGCCGTCGTATTTGGTCGGCAGCCCCGGGGCCAAGTTCCGCCGTGTCGCCGCGGGTTTTGGTCATGGACATGCTCAGACAAAATGCTAAAGGCCAGGTCCTGATCCCGAAGGGACGATAGGGCTCTCGGGGGTCAGGTTTGGCCTGCATTGTCTTGACCGCAATGCAGGCGCGTCGCGGAGGCGACCATGCATTGGACAGACCTTTTCAATAGTGTCGGATCGCTCTTTATCGTGGCGACCGCTTCCACCAAGACGATGGTTCCCTTGCGTATACTTGCTATCGTCGCCAATTGCTTTTTGATTGTGTTTTACGCCGTCACCCATGCGTGGATTCCATTGGTACTGCAGGGCGCGGCCCTGCCGCTGAACGGCTGGCGGCTTCAGCAAATGCTCGTTTTAATCAAGAACGTGCGCGACGCGACTCGCGGTGACACGTCGATGGAATGGCTCAAGCCGTTCATGATCGGGCGCCGCTACAAGAAGGGTGACATCCTGTTCGCCAAGGGCGAGCCCGCGAACGAGATGTTCTGCATCGTGACCGGGCGCTATCGGCTCATCGAACTCGGTATCGAAGTCAACCCCGGCCAGGTCGTCGGTGAGCTCGCGATGTTGGCTCCCGACAATCGGCGCACCGCGACGCTTGAATGCATCGAGGATGGCGACGCACTGTCGATCACCTATGAGCAGGTCGAGCAGTTGTATTACCAAAATCCGACCTTCGGCTTTTACTTTCTGCGTCTCGCGACCGCGCGCCTATTCGATAACATCCGACGGATGCAGGCCGAATTGGAAAGCCGAAAGGCCGCTGAGGCGTGAGGCGATCGTTACCTCGGTACTGGCGTGGGACGCCGCCAGCCAAGGGGCTTCTTTCGGCTGCGCTAAAACCCCGGCACACGCAAAAAGCCCTTGACGAGTCGTGTGAATTTACGCGAAGCGGGGCCTCGCCAGTGCTTAATTTCGTAGCTTAATGCCATTACACTGAATGGCCGACTCGGCTCTCTGCTTGGGTCGTTTTGTTCCGGGATTATGATGAAAAAAAATCAGATTTCGCGCTTCGAGCTGGCGGGCTATCTGATCAGTCCGTCGTTGTTCGTGATGATCACCCTGATGGTGGTCGAGGCGATGCTTGCCGCCGCAACAACCTGGCTCGTGATCAATGCCGGACGCAAGGTCGCGGCGGGTCAATTCCTGATGAGCGATCTGATCTGGATACTGACGGCTCAGTCGACGGCCTACGTCGTGGGCGTCATCAGCTGGATATTCGCGGAACGTGCCGGATACCGGGGCTTCGGCAAATTCATGCTGCGTTTCGCCCGCGAAAATCGCGGCAAAGTCAAACTGCTCAACGACAAGCCGGCGCGGGAACAGGTCGAGCCGTTTCTGACGGGCGAGACGTTTCAATGCTTCTTCAACGTCATGTACGAGCTCGAATTCGCGCTGAAGCTGTTTCTGGGTTTGGTGTTCAACGCGCTCGTCCTGGGTGCCGAAATCAATGTCAGCTTGCCGTTTGCTTATGTCGGAGCATTCGGGGCGTTGTTGCTGATGCAGTGGGTGCTGCAAAAGCCGATCGCGCACGCCTATTTGGAAAACCAGCGCATGAACAACCGTGTCACCGCGCAGGGCTATACGGCGTGGGACAATATTTTCAGCGGCAACAGTTACAATTTGCGCTTATGGCTGTTCGGCTTCAAGACGCGGCTGCGTGAAGGGCTGACCGCCCAGATCCGCGCCATCGTGGCGCGCGAGGGCATGAGCGCGATGAGCGGCATCGTCAGTCTCGCCATCGTGTTTGCGACCATCACCGTCGTCGCCCTGAACAACGTAGACAATATGGCGCTTTTGATCGGGCTCGCGACCACTCTGCCGCGGCAGATCGAGATGACTTACGAGCTGCATCTTCTGGCGACCGGCTGGAACGATTTCGTCGCTATTTGGACGCGGTTCGGCGGCGTCGCCGACAACATGCTGCCCCAGCCCGACGCCCATTACGACGATCGTATCAAGTTCGACCGGTTGGTGTTGCGGGAAGGCAGAAATTCCAACGTGGTGTCCTCGGTGGGTGATGCCCTGCGGATTGCGTTTGCCCATCCGACCGGCCGCATCAATGTGCGGGGCAGCAACGGTGCGGGAAAGTCGTCACTGCTTGCAAGCCTCAAGACCGAAATGAAGAAGCGGGCCTATTACTGGCCGACGTCGGACCGCCTCGCCTTCAAATTTACCGGTGACATCGTGCCGGTTGACATCGAGGACGACGACGAGGGCGAGCCAGTTATCGTCGCCGAATCCATGGACAAGAAGCTCGGATTTTCCTCGGGAGAACGGCAGCTCAAGTCACTGGAGGAAATCGTCAACGCGACCGATGCCGAAGTCTATTTGCTCGATGAATGGGACGCCAATTTAGACGCCGCCAATAAGGCGAAGGCAGACGCATTGGTTGACGCGCTTGCTGCGCGCGCCCGCGTCGTCGAGATTTCCCATCGCGACCAGGCGGCCTAGCGCCGTCATGCGTCGTCTCTCGACAAGGTGATCTGGTCTCGAATTCGCATCGCGAGAAAGCGCCCGCTTGATGTTGGCTTGGCTGAATGAGCCTTGATCGCGTTGTCAATTCGTATAGGTCAGCCGGGTTGTGGTCCCGCTCGCACGCAGATTTTCCAATTGCACCCCTGCGCCGTTCCGGATTTGCTTGGCAGGACAGAAGGCAGCGGCTGGGCGCTGCTCAAAAACGAGGACTGATTGTGGCTGATAAACTGACGGATATCATTGAAGAACTGGCCCTTGCCAACCGCATTCTTGCGCATGAGGGCGTGCTCGACGCCTTCGGCCATGTCAGCGTGCGCCATCCGACCGATCCGGGCCGCTATCTCTTGTCGCGGTCGCGTTCCCCTTTGCTGATCGAGCCCGACGATATCCTGGAATACACGCTCGATTCCGAACCGGTGAAGCCGCCGAAGGTGCATCTCTACGCCGAGCGGGTGATCCACGGCTGCATCTATCAAGCGCGCAGCGATGTCATGGCGGTTTGCCATCATCACGCGCCGGCGGTCATGCCGTTCTGCATTGCCGGCAAGCCGATCCTTCCAGTCTTCCATCTCGGCGCCGCAATGGGCGAGGAAGCGCCGTTCTGGGATCAGTACACCGAATTCGGCGATACCAATTTATTGGTCGTTAAGCAGGAGGAAGGTCATTCGCTGGCGCGAACGCTTGGCCAGCATTCCGCCGTGCTAATGAACCGCCATGGCGCGACCGTTGTCGGCGGCGGATTGAAGGAGTTGGTGTCGCGTTCGATCTTCATGTGCCAGAACGCCGTGTATCAAATGCAGGCGCTCACGCTCGGCACGCCGGACACCTTGCGCCGCGGCGAGATCAAGCTTGCCGGCGCACTCAGCCTGATGCCGACCGTCGTGACGCGGACATGGGAATATTGGAGCATGCGGCTGCAGGCGAGCGGCGCCATGCCGCCACGCCGCAGCACGGGAAAAACAGCGCGCCGGACCGTGCCCAAGGCGAGCCGCACGTCGCCGCGAGAACGTCGCAAAGGGAGGAGACGGTGACACAGATTTTGCGCGGTGTTTTTCGGAGTTCTACCGCTCATTGTCGCAATTGCGGCGGTCCGGTCATGCCCGCAGCAGCGAGAACTAAGTCTTCGTCTGCATCGGGTCGGGCTGGGACCAACACGGCGCCAGTATGTCGCCGACTCTGACGATCTCCCGCCGCCGCGTTCTCGCCGCAGCCATAGGTTCGTTCGCCATGCGAAAGCCACTGCAATCAAATCCCGCTGCCGCGGCGGAAGGCTCATTTCCTGCCGACTTCGTGTGGGGCGCTTCGACGTCGAGTTATCAGATTGAAGGGGCGGCGAATGAGGACGGCCGCGGCAAGAGCATTTGGGATATCTTTTGCCGGACACCTGGGCGGGTGAAAAACGGCGATACCGGCGACGTCGCCTGCGATCATTATCATCGCTATCGCGAGGACATTGATTTGATCGCTCGCGGCGGATTCAACGCTTATCGGTTTTCAACCGCGTGGCCGCGTATCCAGCCAACCGGCGAGGGCGCCGTCGAGCCGCGCGGTCTCGATTTCTACGATCGGCTGGTCGACGGCTTGATCGCCGCCGGAATCACGCCGTGGCTGTGTCTATTTCACTGGGATCTGCCCCAGGCGCTGCAGGATAAAGGCGGCTGGCTCAATCGCGATATCGCGGACAAGTTCGCCGAGTATGCGCGGATCGTGGCGCGGCGGTTATCCGACCGCGTCAAGCATTGGGCGATGTTCAACGAGCCGAACATTCATGCGCTGTTCGGTTATGGCGAAGGAACCCATGCGCCCGGCCTGACAGGGCTACCCAACATGCTCGCCGCATTTCATCACCAGAACCTCGCGCAGGGTCGCGCTCTCGCGGCATTGCGGGCGGAGCATTCCGACTTGCGGCTGGGGACAATCGTTTCGCTACAGGCAGCGCGGCCTGCATCCGATCGCGAGGAGGATCGAAAGGCTGCCGAACGGTTTGACGCCATGTGGAACGGCGCCTCCATCGATCCATTGTTGACAGGCGCTTATGCGGCGCCCGTCGCAGCGGATTTCGCGCCGCTCATTGCCGCCGGCGATCTCGCCGCGATGCACCAGCCGGTCGATTTTATCGGCGTCAATTACTATGCGCCGATGTACGCGGTGTACGCGCCGGAGAGTCTGTTCGGGGCGTGGTTCGGACCCACGCCCGCAGGGACGCGCTTCACGGCGATGGGCTGGCCGATCGATGCCAGCGGTCTCACCGACGAGCTCGTTCGGCTGCGCGACCGCTATGGCAATCGGGACTACTACGTCACCGAGAACGGCGCCTGTTTCGACGATCCGCTCGCGGCAGACGGCACCGTGCACGACGAGGACCGCGTCGGGTATTTGCGCGAGCACCTTGCGGCCGCACGCAACGCGATCGCCGCGGGTGTCAACTTGCGCGGCTATTTTGTCTGGTCGTTGCTGGATAATTTCGAGTGGGCCGAAGGATATAGCCGCCGCTTCGGGATTACTTACGTCGATTTCAAGACGCTCAAACGCACGCCGAAGGCGTCCTATCATTGGCTCCAGGCGTTGATCGCCCAACAGGGCCGTCGATAACTCATCCGTTCACTTCCGCGCAGGCGGGAAATGCGCTGTAGGATTATCTGCTCTTGCGGGATCAATGCCGGTCGCGTGCCGCCGTGCTGATGGCGCTGAGCATCGCGGCGCGGTCTTTGTTGAGAACGCCGCGCACGGCTTGCTGCTTGCCGATCTGCCCCATCTCGCGCTGGCGCTTCACGGTGGCGGTCGCCATCAGCGGCTCGACGCCGAGTTCACGCAGCGTGTCGGCGACTTCTTCCATTTCGGCGGCGCGCCGTTCGCCGTGGTTCGCCATGCGCTCGAGGTTGTAGGGCATGACCTTCGCCCAATCGAGGCCCGGATAGTTGTTCTTCAGAGAGGCGGCGACCTCGTCCACGACGCCGGCCCGTGAAGCAGCCAAAAAACATTCAAGCGTCAGCGCTTCGATGCCCTTGATCATCACGCTGCGCACCATCTTGATCGCGGCGGCGGCACCCGTCTCTGCGCCGGCGATGCTGGCGCGCATGCCAAGCGCAGCAAGCGCTGGCGCGATTGCCTGCGCATGAGGGCCGGCGAGCAGCATGGGGGTCTGATGCCGCGCCGGGTAAATTGGCGCGAGCACCGCAACATCGACGTAGCGCACCGTGTCGCCGAGGAGCTTCTCGGTCTCCTGCTTGCGGCCGGGGGAGACCGAGTTGATGTCGAGAAAGAACGGTACTCCGGCGACATGCGCTTTGACCGATTGTGCGGCCTCCACGCTCGATGCCGCGGTGACTGCGGAAATGATCATATCCGCCCCGCGGACCGCCTCGGCGGCCGAAGGAGCGCACAGGACGCCGATGGTTTCGCCGGCCTGCCGGAGCCTCTCATCGTCGCGTTGTGGAAACAGAATATCCCAGGCTGACATCCTCTCCACACCGGCTTCGCGCAGGCCGGAGGCGATGGCTTGTCCGGCTTCGCCGAACCCGATGAAACAAAGGCTCGGTTTTACGTCAGGCATCGCGAAATCCTTCGATCGCACAAACCTAGTGGAGCAGATTTGACATTCGCTACCCACCCAGCCGCGAATCGGCGAAGCGAATGTCAAATCCAAAGCTCCACTAGCACTCGTATTGGCTAGTGGTCCTTTGTATTCTAACATTCGCAAGACAGCCTGCTGAACCGGGATGCGAATGTTAGAATCGGACCACTAGATGCTCGCCGGAATGCAATGATGGAGATTCGGTGCGAGCTTTGCAATGCAGGTAACCCGGCTCCGACCGTTCGCCGGTTTCCATCCCGACTCGCGGCCGATAGGATGCGCGTGCAAGCGCCTAAAGCGATGCCAATAGTTCGGGGAGGACAACCGTCATGAAGCCAGACACCAAACAAGCGACAAGCCGCCGCCGTTTCATTCAGTTTCTTGCCGCAAGCCCATTGTTCGCCGGCACCAGCCTTTCTGCACTCGCCGAGGAAACGTATCCGGAGCGGCCGGCCGATCCGTTTGTATGGGCGCCGCGCGACTACGAGCACCTGATTTCCAGCCCGAAGGAAGCGCTCGACATCTTCGATTTCGAGCCGGTGATGCACAAGAATGTGCCGCCGGCGCATTTTGGCTACATGGCCTCGGGTGTCGATGACGACGTGACGCTGCGGGCGAACCGTGAGGGTTTTCAGAAGTTTCAGCTTCGCCCGCGCCGGCTGGTCGACGTCAGCAAGGTCGACATGAGCACCGAAATCCTCGGGCAGAAATATGAATCGCCGATCATCATCGATCCGACCGGCGGGCACAAAGGTTACAACCCGGACGGCGAGGAGGGCGTCGCCAGAGCCGCGAAGATCGGCGACCACCTGATGATCCTGTCCACGCAGGCGACGACGTCGGTCGCCGACGTGATCGCCGCGCGCGGCCGGCCGATCTGGTCGCAGCTCTACGCGACCAACAAGTTCGAGGTCGCCAAGCATCATGTCGAAAGCATGGAACGGCAAGGGTCGATCGCGGTGGCCGTCACTGTCGACCGCAACGGCGGCCGCAACCAGGAGACCGCGCTGCGCATGCGCAAACTCGACACGCGGCAATGCTCCGGTTGCCATGACAACAGCTCGCTGGCGGCGGCGCAGAGAGACAAGCCGATGTATGAAGGCGCCGACCTGTCGGGGCTCAAAAACATTCAGTCGTCCGCGATGTCGTGGGACTACATCAAGCGCCTGCGTGATCATGACCAAGATGAAGATGGTGATTAAGGGCATTCTGGCCTGGGAGGATGCCAAGATCGCAGCCGAGACCGGCATCGATGCCATCATCGTCTCGAACCACGGCGGCCGCGCCGATGAATCCGGCCGCTCGACCATCGAGACCTTGCCTGAGATCATTCAAGTGTCCGGCAACATGCCGGTGCTGATCGATTCCGGCTTCCGCCGCGGCACCGACATTGTCAAAGCGTTATGCATGGGCGCTAAAGGCGTCGCCGTCGGCCGGCCCTATCTCTGGGGCCTCGGCGCTTTCGGCCAGCCGGGCGTCGAACGTGTGCTCGAAATCCTGCGTACCGAATTGCGCGTCGCCATGCAGCAAGTCGGTGCGCCGTCGCTGAAGGATCTCAAGCCCGCCATGGTGATCAAGGCGTAGGAGTAGTACCTGTCATTGGCATGACGTCTCACTCCTGCCGCGACCGGCTCGAACAGGCGCTCGCGCGTATCGCCGATCCGAAAGGCGAGGGCGCGCGCGCCTGCTTGACCGTGTACACCGAGGCCGCCCGTGCCGCCGCCGACGCGGCCGATGCGCGGGCGGCGCTTGGCGTCTCGCTCGGGCCGCTCGATGGTGTCGATCGTCAGCATCAAGGATTTGTTCGACGTCGCCGGTGAGCCGACACGGGCGGGATCGAAAATCCTCGCCGACGAGGCGGCGCCGGCAAGAGCCGATGCGCCGATCGTGCGTCGTCTGCGCGCTGCGGGTGCGGTGATCGTCGCCAAGACCAATATGACGGAATTCGCGTTTTCCGGCGTCGGCGCCAATCCGCATTTTGGCACCCCGGGCAATCCGAGCGACCGCTCCCGCGTTCCGGGCGGGTCCTCGGCGGGCGCTCCCGTCGCCATCGCCGATGGTATGTGCGACATCGCGATCGGCACTGACACGGGCGGCTCGGTGCGGATTCCGGCGGCCCTATGCGGTCTGGTCGGTTTCAAGCCCAGCCGGCAGCGCGTTCCGACCGAAGGCGCGTTCCCATTGAGCTATACGCTCGATTCGATCGGACCGCTCGCCCGCAGCGTCGCCGATTGCGCGAAGGCCGACGCCATCATGGCCGGCGAGGACCATGTCCCGATCGAGCCGCTCGAACTCGCCGGACTTCGCTTCGGCATTGCGCAGGGTTTGCCGCTCGACAAGCTCGACGACACCGTCGCCGCCACATTCGACGCCGCAATCGCGCGGCTCGACAATGCCGGCATACGGATCTCGCGCGAGACTCTGCCGTTGTTCGACGGCATGGCCGAGGTCAACGCCAAGGGCGGCATTGCGCCGCCCGAGGCCTGCGCCATCCACCGCGACCGGCTCAAGCGTCGCGCCGCCGATTTCGATCCGAACGTCCGCGTGCGCATCGAACGCGGCTGCGCGGTGTCAGCGGCGGATTATGTGGACATGACGCGCGAGCGGGCACGACTTGTCCATGCCATGGACGCGAGGCTCCGCGGTCTCGACGTCCTGGTCATGCCGACGACGTCGATCGTCGCACCGACGATTGCCGAGGTGGCCGACCAGAAAATCTTTGCCGCGCGCAATGCGGCGCTGTTGCGCAATACCGGCATCGGTAATTTCTTCGATCTCTGCGCCATTACGCTGCCCCTTAACGCCGCTCTTCCGGTCGGGTTGATGCTGGTCGCGCGCAATGGGCACGACCATCGGCTGCTGCGTATCGCTGCATCCACCGCACCGCTATTTGGGACTTGATGAGGGTCTAACTTGCTAGGGTGAGGGGAGGGGGGTGTACCTAACCATGATCTAATGCACCGGACCACGATTTTGGTCTAGTTTGACCCAAACTACCGTTATTCCAAAGACCGGTTTCCACGTTGCCGGCTCATGTTCTATAGCATCTGGGAAACCCCGGGGGAGGTTAAAGCCATGTCGCAGATCCGGACGCTGCCAACCCGCCGCCACCTGCTCGCAGGCACCGCCGCGACTGCCGCCGCGCTCGCCGCGCCCGCGATCGTGTGCGCGGCGGACGGCCCGCTGAAAGTCGGCGTCTTGCTGCCGCGCTCGGGCTTCGAGGCGGGTATCGGCCAGGACTGCCAGCGCGGCGTCGACATTGCGCCGGCGATCTTCAAATCCATGGGCCTGCCCGAACTCTCGATCGTCAACGGCGATACCGAATCGAATGTCGATGTCGCCCGCGCCCGCGCCGAGAAGATGATCAGCGACGGTGCTCAGCTTCTGGTCGGCGCGTTCGATTCCGGACAATCTTCCGCAATCGCCCAGGTCGCCGAACAAAAGGGTATTCCGTTCGTCATCAATATCGCCGCCGCGCCCGATATTACCGAGCAAGGCTACAAGTATGTGTTTCGGAATTTTCCGACTGCCGGAATGATTTTGAGCGATGCCTTCGCCGATCAGAAAGAAATCTTCTCCATCGTCGGCGCGGCGCCGAAGACCGTGGTCTTCATGCATGTCAACGATACCTTCGGTACCGCCATGTCGAAAGGCATCGGCGCGGTCATGCCGAAGTTCAACATGCCGTACAAGATCGTCGAGGAAATTGCCTACGATCCGGCGGCGCGCGACCTCTCGGTCGAGGTATCGAAGGCCAAGGCGACTAACGCCGACGCGATCCTCCTTGTCAGCCGTCTTAACGATGCGATGTTGCTGACGCGCGAATTGGTGAAGCAGCGCTGGACGCCGCAGGCGATTCTGAGCATGGGCCCGGGCTGGTACGAGGACCAATACATCAAGACGCTGGGCAAGCTTTCGGATGGTCCGATCAGCTTCGTCCCCTGGTACGATCCAAACAAGAAGTTGAGCCAGGTGCTCGAAGCCGCTCTGGCCAAGTCGAGCCCCGGCGTCAATCTGAACGTCAATCACATTTTCACCTTCGAAGCGCTGCTGGTCGCCGCCGACGCCTACAAGCGCGCCGGTTCGACCGATCCAAAGGCGTTGGCCGACGCGATCCGCGCCACCCACATCACCGACAATGTCAGCATTGGGCCCGGCATCCAGTTCAATGCCAAGGGCCAGAACGACAAGGTTCAGGATGGCGCCATCCAGAATCGCGGCGGCAAGCTCGTGACGCTCGCGCCGCAAGCCGCTGCCAACGCCAAACCGGAGTGGCCGTTGAAGTCGTACCTCAGTCGCGGCTAAGTCTTTTCAGTGCCGTTCGACGTCTATCTCAACGTCGCCGTCAGCGGTGTTCTGACGGGGCTCGTTTACGGCCTGATGGCGCTCGGTCTTTCGGTGATCTTCGGCGTCGTGCGCGTCGTCAATTTCGCCCATGGCGAAATGATGTCGATCGCGATGTATATCGCGGTCGTGCTGTTCTCGCAGTTTCATCTCGATCCGCTGATCATGCTGCTTCCGATCGCGGCGGTGCTGTTTGTTTTCGGCTACGCGCTGCAGGCAATGCTGATCAATCCATTCATCACGCGGCCGGAATACAGCCAGTTTCTGTTGCTGGTGGCGCTGGCGATCATCATCGTCAACGTCCTGCTGATTATTTTTGGTCCGGATGCGCGCAGCGTACAGACGTCGTACGCCTTCGACAGTTTCCAGATTGGACCGCTGATCGTCGACGCCACGAAGGTCTATGCGGCAATAGCCGCGGTCGTGTTTGCGGCCGCCTTGTTTGCTTTCTTCCGCTTCACGCTTGTCGGCAAAGCGATTCGCGCCTGCGCCGACAACTACACCGGGGCGCTAGTCGTCGGGCTCGACGTCAAGCGTCTCTATGCGCTCACCTTCGGTCTCGGTGCCGCGTGTGTGGGCGCGGCCGGCACCATGATGACGCTTCTCATCGATACCACGCCGATGCTTGGGCCGACCTATACGTTGCTGGCCTTCATCATCGTCATTACCGGAGGCCTCGGTTCGATGCCTGGCGCGCTGTTGGGCGGCGTACTGATCGGGCTCACCGAGGCGTTGGCCGGATTGCTGTTCACGCCGTCGACCAAGAGCATGTTTGCCTTCGGCATCCTGGTGCTGGTGCTGCTGTTCCGGCCGCAGGGCATCCTCGGCCAGCGGGTGTCATGATGGCGCGTCTGACCGGCAGCCTTTCGCCGAAGGCCGGCTTGCTTCTTCTCGCGCTGTTCGCGGTTTTGCTGGCCGCGCCGTGGTTCGTAAGCGACTATTTGCTTACGGTGCTCATCATCATTCTCTATTTTGCCTATACGGGTCAGGCCTGGAACGTGATGATGGGGTTTACCGGCCACCTCTCTCTCGGCCATGCCATCTATGTCGGGCTCGGCGGTTACGTCGCGGCGCTTCTCTTCACGCGTTTTGGCGTCGGGCCGTGGATCGGACTTCTGGCGGCGATTGCCGTTACTGCGGCTTGCGGAGCGCTCATCGGATTTCTCGCCTTTCGCTTCGGAGTCGCCGGTGTCTACTTCGCAATCCTCACGATCGCGTTCGCCGAGTTTGCCCGCATCGGCTTCGACAATCTGGCAATCGTCAACGGATCGGCGGGGCTCTTCCTGCCGGTGGCGCAATACGCCCACAACGACTTGTGGCGGCTGCGCGGCAATCCGACCATGTTCTACTACGTCATCCTCGCGGCGACGGTGCTCGCGTTCATCCTATGCCGATGGTTGATCCGGAGCCGGATAGGATACTTCTGGCTCGCTATCCGCGAGGACGAGCAAGCGGCGCGCGCCGCCGGTATCGACACCTTTCGTTACAAGATGTGGGCGGTGACGATATCCGCGGCGATCACGTCGTTCGCCGGCGTGTTCTATGCGTTCTTCTACAACAATCTTTTCCCCGAACAGGTCTTCGGCATCTCTCGTTCGATCGAGATGATCCTCGGCCCGATCATCGGCGGCGTGGGGACGCTGTTCGGTCCGATCCTCGGGGCGTTCGTACTCACCGGTCTCGCCGAAACGCTCAATTCCGCAATCGGTGCGCTTGGCCTCGATCTACCCGGAGCCAAGCAGGTGTTCTACGGAGTCTGTCTTCTGTTCGTTATCGTGGCGCGACCCGAAGGTGTGTGGCC
Organism: uncultured Alphaproteobacteria bacterium; assembly: GCA_963759705.1. GTDB lineage: Bacteria > Pseudomonadota > Alphaproteobacteria > Rhizobiales > Xanthobacteraceae > BOG-931. The sequence goes on along the minus strand of CAVXAK010000009.1, from coordinate 338,948 downwards.
ATGGCTCGCGCGGCGGCTTGGCGTGGCGGGGAACGGCCAATGACCGCGCTGCTGTCGCTCAACCGGATCAGCAAGCGTTTCCGCGGTCTGATTGCGGTCGATAGCGTTACGTTTGATGTCCCCGAAGGGACCATCTTCGCTGTGATCGGGCCGAACGGCGCCGGCAAGACCACGTTGTTCAACATGATTGCTGGCGCGCTCGCGCCCGATGACGGCTCGATGACGTTTGCGGGCGAACCGATCGATGGATTGACGCCGGACGCGGTCTGCCGTCGCGGAATAGCACGCACGTTCCAGATCGTACGGCCGTTCCCGGCTTTGACCGTCGAGGACAACGTCATTGTCGGCGCGCTGCTGCGGCACCATGATGTCGGCACGGCGCGACAGCACGCGCAGGCCCTGCTGCAGCGTCTCGATCTTTTCGATAAACGCGATCGGCCCGCTTCGGCCCTGACCCTGCCGGACCGCAAACGGCTCGAGGTGGCGCGTGCGCTCGCGACCGAGCCGCGGCTGCTGCTCCTTGATGAAGTGATGGCCGGCCTTCGGCCGACCGAAACGGATCGCTTCGTTGCGATTCTGAAGGGCATCAATGGCGAGACAGGACTGACGATCCTTCTGATCGAGCACGTGATGCGCGCCGTGATGGCGCTTGCTTCGCAGGTGCTCGTGCTTGATCACGGCACGGCCATTGCGGCCGGTGCGCCGGAGGAGGTCGTGCGCAATCCCGCGGTGGTGCGGTCGTATCTCGGCGCCGAGGCGGTATGATGCTGCACGTCGAAAGCCTCGATGTGTATTACGGCGATGTCCAGGCGCTCGACGCCGTCTCGCTCGACATTGCGGAGGGAGCCATTGTCGCCATCGTGGGCGCCAACGGTGCCGGAAAGACAACGCTCATTCGCGCACTTGCCGGGATGAACAAGCCCGCCCGCGGGCAGATTCGTTTCCGGGGAATAGATATCGCCGGCTGGCCGAGTTACCGCGTTTGCGATCTCGGCATCGGCCAGGTGGCGGAAAGCCGTCAGATATTTCCCACGCTGTCGGTATCGGAGAATCTTGATATCGGCGCGATGCTGCCCCGGGCACGCGCCCTTCGCGCCAAGAATCGTGAGCGCGTGCACAGCCTGTTCCCTGTGCTTGCTGAGCGGGCACGGCAGGCGGCCGGCACGTTGTCGGGAGGCGAGCAGCAAATGCTCGCCATCGGCCGCTGCCTGATGGGCGCGCCCGATTTCATCATGTTCGATGAGCCCTCGCTTGGCCTGGCGCCTGCCATCGTCCATGGCATGCTCAGCACGATCTGCGAACTCAATCGCGGCGGCATGACGTGTTTGCTGGTCGAGCAGAACGTCGCGCTGTCGCTCAAGATCGCAAGCCGCGCTTACGTGCTGGAGAACGGACGGGTGACGCTCTCCGGCAGCGGCGCCGAGCTTTTGGCGGACGACCGCGTCCGCAGTGCCTATCTCGGGTTATAGCGAGACTTCAAACCAGCCGCCGCAGGCGATCCATGACGGCGCCGAGGGCGGCGACGCGCGTGCTGAGCGGCGCAAGCGGAAAGGCGTGCCGCAACCTGTTGAAGATTTCCGCCGCTGTCGGCGCTTCCACGTCGGCAAGTGTTTCCGCCATCGCGCGGGCCATATCGGCCTCGGGCCGCCCGCTTATGGGCGCGGGGACCATCGTGACGTCGCCAAACGGAACAGGCGATTGGACGCGGAGGGTGACGCGGCGGGCGGACATGGCAGCTCCCCAACAATCTGCGGTGCCCTGCCAACGCGCGATGGTGCCTCAAGTTCCATTTTAATGGTCGCGGGCTGTGCTATACGCGTCTTCCATTAAAACCACGGCGGATGACTTGATCCGGCCGCATATCGACGGAGGTTCGCCCATGAAGCTTTATTACGCACCCGGCGCCTGCTCGCTCTCGCCCCACATCGTTTCGCGCGAAGCCGGCGTCGAACTTGAACTCGAACAGGTTGATAACCGCGAAAAGAAAACCAAGAGCGGCAAGGATTTCTGGGGCATCAATCCCAAGGGACAAGTGCCGGTGCTCGAACTTGATACGGGACAGAGGCTCACCGAAGGCCCTGTGATCGTGCAATACCTCGCCGACCGGAAGCCCGATTGCGGCCTCGTGCCGCCGCAGGGGTCCATCGACCGGTACCGCGTCCAGGAGTGGCTGAACTTCGTCACCTCGGAATTGCACAAGTCGTTTGGTCCGATTTTTCGGCCGACGACGCCCGACGAATACAAGAAGATATCGAAGGACAATCTCGGCAAGCGCTTCGACTGGCTCGACGAGCAACTTGCCGGCAAGCAGTACCTGATGGGCGACCAGTTCACGATCGCCGACGCCTATTTGTTCACCATCCTGCGCTGGACGCCGCGCATCGAGATCGATCTGGCCAAATGGCCGAATGTCAAAGCATATGTCGACCGCGTTGCAGCCCGCCCGAAAGTGCAGGAAGCGCTAAAGGCCGAGGGCTTGTTGCAGTAGCCGTCATTCCGGGGCGCGGGCGCAAGCCCGCGAGCCCGGAATCCATAGCCACCGAGAGCTTCTGCACCGACGGTGGCTATGGATTCCGGATGGCCGCTTCGCGGCTTCCGGAATGACGAAGGTCACTTCAGCGGCGGGCCGATGGTGACGATGGCGCCCGGATTGAGCCAACGGGCCCGGCCCGAAGTGGCCGGCCCGATGACGGGCTCCGCGAAATCCGGGAGAGAAATTTGCGCCAGGATCACGCAGCCGCCAGTCGCGCCAATTCCGTTTCGAACTCGAACCGCAATTGTGCGGCCTCCTCGTCCGGCAGCCAATTGGTCATCTGCGGGAAGATCGTGCGGTAAAGCGAAACGCGTCCGGGCGCCCACGGGAATGTCTCCGCTCCGCGCACCTCGGCCAGAATCTCGAGCAATTCGGCGCGCACCTCATCGGGATCGGCGCGACAAGTCGGTGTCGGCCGGTCCTCGAACAGGTCGTCTTGCTGGTCGTGGCCGAAAAGGTCGCCTTGCCGGGAAGAAGCCATATGTTCGCATCATTCCTCTGGCTCGTCATGCCCGCGCAGCCGTTCGAAGAACGGCGTGCTTCGCACGCCTATGGCGTGGGTATCCACGTCTTTCGACCAAGCACAATCAAGACGTGGATGGCCGGAACAAGTCAGTCGGACTCAGGTTTCACATTCCTGGTCATTCCCACAGATCGCGGATGATTGATTTTAGTGCGGAATGATGGGCATTCGTGTGGATGATGATGCCCCATTTGTTCCGTCGTTGCCCGCTTGGTCTACCTATATGAGGCTGAGGTAGCGAACCAAGGAGCCCGCCATACCACGCCTACGCCTGACCAAATCCGCCATCGATGAGCTGCCGGTCCCATCGAAGGACATCGTCTATTGGGACGCTGGTTTGCCCGGCTTCGGGGTGAAGGTGACACCGAAAGGCCGCAAGGTCTTTTTGGTCATGTACCGCCTTGCTGGTGCTGGCTCCCGATTACGCAAATATACGATCGGCCCCTACGGGCGAGTCACTTTGCCCATGGCACGCGCCCAGGCCCAAAAGATCTTCGCCGCCAGGCTTGATGGACGAGACCCGGCCGAAGAGAAAAAGGAGTCGCGCCGGCGTCTAGTGGTGGACAGGATTGACGACCTGGTCGAGACCCATATTCGAGAGCACGTCTCCCAAATCGGCTCCAGCAGAAGAATAACGAACCTGCTGCATCGTGACGTTATCGCGCATTAGGGCGCGAAAAGCATTCATGAGATCAAGAAGAGGGACATCATCGACCTGGTTAGCCTCATTGCCCAGCGGAATGCCCACGCCAGCTACAGGCTCCTCAAGACGTTAAAGACGTTCTTTCGTTGGTGCGTCAGCCGGGCTGTCGTCGACTCTTCCCCGGCAGAAGGAATTACCTCTAACTACAGGGAAAGCAGCCGTGACCGCGTGCTGACCGACGATGAGCTCGCTGCCATTATCATTGCAGGACGACAGCTGAAGTCGTCCTACGGCGGAATCGTGGAGTTTTTGGTCCTGACCGGGCAACGATGTCAGGAGGTGACGCGTCTCAAATGGGAAGAACTGGACGAGAAAGGGCGCACCTGGACCATTCCTGGTTCCCGCACCAAGAACAAGAAAGCGCACATTGTTCATCTGTCTGAGCCTGCTTGGAGAGTTGTTGCACCGCGTCCCCGCGAAAGCTTTATTTTTGGGACATCAGGGACGAAGCATTTTCAGGCGTTCTCTAAGTCAAAGCGTGAACTCGATAAGCTCTGTAGCGTCGTTGGATGGCGGCTCCGCGATCTGAGACGAACAGTCGTTTCAGGGATGGCGCGGCTTGGCGCGCCCCCGCACGTCGCTGACAAGATCCTCAACCACCAAGAAGGAACGATTTCTGGCGTGGCCGCTGTTTATCAACGTGACGACTTTTTGGTTGAGCGCAAAGAAGCGTTGGATCGCTGGAGCGCTCATGTCGAACATATTGTGGAGGTCTTTAGGACCCGCCAAAATATGCCGCACCCTGGAGCCAAAATGATGCTGCCGACCTAGCTGACTGACTGCCGTCCCCGGTCACCAATCGTTCGACGTCAATAATGATTTAGATGTCCGCTATCCCTCGCATCTCGGACTAGAAGAAAACATCGCGCGCGCTATGTCCGAATGCCGGATAGTCGGGTCCTAGGACTTGGGCTTCGCGCCAAAAAGCTGGCACCAGCCGTTCGGGCTGATGTCGCCTTGGACGAATTTGCACGCATTCGGAGGTTGGAAGTTAGCGCAGCCGTCGCAGCGCTGGTCGCCCTTCGGGGTAGTCTGATATTTGGCGTCCGCCTGGCTCAGTTTATTCTGCGCCGCTGCTCGCGAGACCATCGTGGCGGCTGTGGCCGCGCCGAGTGAAAGCGCTGCGCTGGAGAGCAGCACGCGACGTGAGATGTGTTTGCAATTATCCATCATCGACTCCCGGAAGATTTTGTACCGTCGAAACGATGGTTTCGACCGCCGCGGCAAAGCCAGCATCTGGTGCTGCTCTACCGCTTCACCTGTGCGCATACTCAGTGAAAACGTAATCGCGGCTCTTCACCAACGAGTGGCAGGCAAATCCGCACTTCGCGTCGTGTCCCTGCGGCGGTGTGGCGGCCTCGGTTGCGGGCGTAAACGTATCGGATGCCGCGTCGTAATCGAATGAGCCCCACCCCCATCCGCCGCTGTCCGCGAACCTCTTGCTGTCCTTCACCATGAAATCGGCGTTGGCTTGGGTACCTAGAACCCTCGGCTGGCCAGGATACGCTTCTTGTGTTTTGGGGCTCCAATGAATTTTCGCCATCTTGGCGCCGTCCGGGAAAGGCTTGCCGTTGCCAGGTACGCCTGCCCGAAGGGCCTCCATCATGACTTGATTTCCCAAAATCGTCGCGAACTTGCCGTTGTTGTCGCTGATCGAGATGACTGGCCAGTCTTCGTAACCCCTGAACTCCGAGAACTCGAGCCCGCCCGGAACTTGCACGGTGTACTTGTCCGCGGAAATTGCCCTGCCGCCAAAGACTGCAATGACTGGCGCGATGACCACCATCAGCCACGCTGGAATGCTTCTCATGCTCTTTTCTCCACTCTCCGCGTTGTAAAACTAAGTCTAAGTCACGTAGGCAAGGACCCTCACTCAATCTGGTCGGTATCCTGCTTCGTTACGAGATGATCCGATGATTGCAGCGGCTTGAGCTTATCCATCATGGCCGGAATAAACTCCGACACCGTGGGATGAATGTGCATCGCGCGTTGGATCACTGTGTAGGGCGTCTTGGCGTACATGATGTCGAGTACGCAATGGATGACCTCGTCACCTTCGAGTCCCAGGAAGGACGCGCCCAGTATCTGTTCGTTATCTTGATCCACAAGAATTTTCATGAAACCCTTCGTTTCACCTCTCTCATACGCTCGCATAACGTCCTTCATTGCCATGGTCGAGATCAGCGCAGACTTGCCGGTCGTGCGCACTTCCGCTTCCGTCATCCCGGCGCGGCCGAGCGGCGGATCGGTGTAAAGCGCGTAGGCCACGATGCGGTCGCTCACTCGTCGCTGATCGTTGTCGAGAAGGTTCGCTGCAACGATCTCGAAATCATTCCACGACGTGTGTGTGAACGCGCCTCGACCATTGCAGTCGCCCATCGCCCAGATACCGGAAATGTTGGTACACAACCGGTCGTCCACCTGGATATATCCGTGCGCGTCCGTGGCTATACCCGCCTTGTCGAGGCCAAGGTCGTCAGTATTGGGGCGCCGACCGGTCGCGACCAGCAAATGGGTCCCGGCAACCTGCGAGATCCTTCCGGCCGATTCGAGTTTCGCCGCGATCAAGTTTCCTTGCTTCTCCACACTGACCATCTTGCTCCCGACGCGCACGTCGATGCCCTCCTCCTTGAGGAAACCGGCTATAGCGTGTGAGACGTCCTCGTCCTCCCGTGAGATCAAGCGTGGGCCGAATTCGATCACAGTCACCTCGCTTCCGAAACGGCGATAAACCTGTGCAAATTCGAGACCGATGTAGCTGCCACCAAGGATTATGAGATGTGAAGGAACGAAATCGATGCCCATCATCGAACTGTTGGTCAGGTACGGAACCTGGTCGAGGCCCGGTATCGGCGGAATTGCGGCTCGCGCGCCGACATTGATGAAAATCTGATCGGCCGTGAGTTCGGAATCGTTCACTGCCACTTTCTTTTGCGCAACGAAGCGGCCATGGCCTTTATAAACGATGCATCCCTGCAAGGTCTCCAGTAATTGCTCGAGGCCATCACGGAAGGTGGCCACAACGGAATCCTTTCGCGCCTTGACGGCCTTCATGTCGACACTGATGGACCCTTCGATCCTGACGCCATAATCGGTGGCGCGGCGCGCAGCATGTGCAACGTAGGCGCTCGCGGCCAGCGTCTTGGTCGGAGTGCAGCCTGTGTTCACACACGTGCCACCGAACAGCTTGCGTTCGATGATCGCGACCTTCCGGCCTGCGGCCACCAATCGCCGTGCCAAGGCCGGCCCTGACTGTCCAGTGCCGATGATAATCGCGTCGTAACTGGGCATAACCAAACCTCCAGGTTGTCGCTTGGTGCAGCGCGATTATGGCCTCACGTCACTTCGGCTGCCTTAGCGCGATGGCGCGGTTCTCGCGGTCATCAACGCGACGTTTCCTTGCGCAGCGCGGCAACGTCGTTCTCGGTGATCCGGGATTTCTCGCTGCCAAAACGCGCTGTCACGTAGTTGGCGACGGCCGCGATCTCCGTATCGGAATAAGCGCTGCCAAATGCCGGCATCGAGATGATGCCTTGCGGCCTATACCGTGTAGTGCCGGAGATCACGATTTGCGCCACGTTGGTCGCTGTTGGATCGTTGAGCGCGCGGGCCCCAGCGATCGTGGCAAACGGCGAGATTGCGCTAACGCCGGTCCAACTGTGGCAACTGACGCAGGCCCCTTCAAATATCTTCTTGCCGGGGTTGTCCGAGGCTATACCCCCCTCCTTGGGCGAAGCCGGAGCCGGCGGCGCGAGCGTTGCAGGTAAATCCGGTGAGGCGACGGCCGGAACGCTGCGCACATAGCTGACGACCGCATGAATATCGGCCTCGTCCATCTGACTGAAACTCTCATCGACTGCCTCGCCCATCGGTCCCGCTGCAGTACCGCGCCCCAAAGCATGGCCGCTCGATAAGTAGGCGAACACTTCGTCGTCGCTCCAGGTGCCGATGCCCGTGCCTTTGTCGGACGTGATGTTGAAAGCACGCCAACCGGCCGTCACCGCGCCGGCGAATTTTTTACGATTGTCGAGCGCGAAGGCGAAATTCCGCGGCGTATGACATTCACCGCAATGCGCCAGTGCCTCGGCAATATAGGCGCCTCTGTTCCACTGCGCCGTTTGCGCAGTGTTGGGCGCGAACCGCGTATTAGCGTTGAAAAGCAAAGACCAGAAAATCATCGACCAGCGCTGATTGAACGGGAAGCCGAGCGTATTCGTTTGAGCGACGGCACGGACCGGAGGCAAGCTGAACAGATAGGCCTTGATCGCCAGAGCATCGGCGTTTGTCATGTAGGTGTACGAGGGGTATGGCATGGCTGGATAAAGCCGCGTCCCGTCCGAGCGAACACCGCGCTGCACCGCATTGAGAAAATCCGCATCGCTATAGTTGCCGATGCCGGTGTCTTTGTCTGGCGTGATGTTGGTTGAATACAGAGTACCGAATGGCAGGTTAAACGCCAGGCCCCCGGCATATTGCCTTCCGCCCGGCGCGGTATGGCAGACCACGCAATCGGCGGCGCGCGTGAGATACTCGCCGCGCTTGACCTGATTGGCATTGGCAAGACTTGCGGGGACGCCGGCCGGATCGGCATCGTGATAGTCAGACAGCGCAACCGTCGATCCGCCGGCGAACGCCATCGGACCGGAATTAAATGTGCGCCAGCCATAGACACCGAGAGCGACCACGACGACGATGGCGATGACAGTGCCAATTGTACCGGTGCGCATGATGGTTACGCCTTGAGCGCGAGTGCGGTACGGTCGATCGGCAGTCGCCGCAACGCGACGCCGGTTGCGGCATAGATCGCGTTGCGCAGCGCCGGCGGGGCAGCGGTGCAGCCGGTTTCGCCGATTCCACCTGGGTTCTCGCCGCTCTTGATGACGTGCACGTCGATGCGTTTAGGCACCTGATCGATGCGCAGCATGCGGTAATTGTTGAAATTCGACTGCTGCACGCGACCTTTGTCGATCGTGACCTCGCCGTAAAGCGCCGCGGTGAGCCCGAAAATCAGCCCGCCTTGTAACTGCGCTCTGATCGTGTCGGGGTTGACCGCGATCCCGGTATCGACCGCGGAGGTCACTCGGCGCAGATGCACTTCGCCCTGATCGTCGACCTCGGCCTCGACCACGGTGGCGATGAAGCTGGCGAAAGACGGTTGGACACTGACCCCGCGCCCAACACGCGGTGGCAGTGGCTTTCCCCAATCCGATTTTTCCGCCACCAAATCGAGCGCGGCCAGAAACCGTGGATTCTTACCCAGCATGCCGCGGCGGAATTCGATCGGATCCTTGCCCGTCTTGCGCGCCAATTCGTCCATGAAGCATTCGATGGCAAAGACATTATTGTTCGGTCCGACACCGCGCCAGAATCCGGTCGGCACAGCAGCCGGCTCGGCGCGGACATATTCGACCGTGCGGTTGGGAATGTCGTAGGGCATGTCGACCGCGCTATCGACCGCGTCGATGTCGATGCCATTCACATATGCGGATGGGGCAAAGCGAGCCATGATCGACGAGCCGGTGACCCGATATTTCCAGGCGACGATCTTGCCGTCCGACAAACTCGCGGAAATGACGTCACGATAGACTGGGCGATAAATATCATGCTGAATGTCTTCTTCGCGCGTCCACACAACCTTGAGCGGGCCGTCGACGTGCCGAGCGATGCGGACCGCGCTGGCCACCATGTCCGTCTCGAGTCGCCGCCCGAAGCCGCCGCCAATCAGGTGGTTGTGCACCGTAACCTTATCGAGCGGAAGGCCGGCGGCCTCGGCCGCGGCCGATTGCACCCGCGCCAGGACCTGCGTGCCGGTCCATATCTCGCAGGCGCCGGGCGTGAGCGAAACCGTGCAGTTTTGCGGTTCCATGGTCGCGTGCGCCAGGAACGGCAGCTCGTATTCGCCGTCGAATTTGTCGCCCTGCGCCAGACCTTTCTCCACGTTCCCGATGGATTTGGCGAGCACGCCGACCTTCTGGCTCGCGGCGCGCAAGTCATCCCAGATGTGGCTCGAATTGACTTGCGCGTTAGGGCCGTGGTTCCAGGTAATATCGACCGCGTCGAGGCCCTTTTTCGCGGCCCAGAAATGATCGCCGACCACGGCCACAAGGTCGTCGAGAACGACAACCTTCTGCACCCCGGAAACTGATTTCGCCGCGCTGTCGTCGACACGGGCGACTTTGCCGCCGAACACCGGGCATGCGGAAAGCGTCGCAAATTTCATTCCGGGCGGCATCGCATCGATGCCATAGACCACTTTGCCGTCGGTCTTGCCGGGCGTATCGAAGCGCTTGAGAGGTTTGCCGATCAGCGTGAAGTTTTTCGGGTCCTTCAGCGGCACGTCTTGCGGCACCGGAAGAAGGCTCGCTGCATCGATGAGATCGCCGTAGGCCAGCGTGCCCCCGCTGGCGGCGTGAGCGACCTTGCCGTTCGCCGCCGTGCAGCTTGCTGGGTCGACCCGCCATTGCTCCGCCGCGGCCTGCACCAGCATCGCCCGAGCCGACGCTGCCGCGACGCGCAGTGGCTTCCAGAAGGCACGGATAGAGCTGGAGTTGCCAGTCACCTGGAACCCTAAGGCCGGATTTCGGTAGAGCTTGTCATTGGGCGGCGCGTGCTCCAGCAGCACCTTGGCGTAATCCCCATCCAGTTCGTCGCACAGGATCATCGCGACCGCGGTGTAGACACCCTGCCCCATTTCCACCTGCGGCATGACCAGCGTGGTCTTACCGGAATGATCGATACGGATGAAGGCATCTGGTGCAAATTGGCCTTCGGGATTATCGGGAGTCTGTTCCGGCTCGTTCGCCGGTGCCGCTCGCAATGGAAGATGGAAAGCAATCACCAATCCGCCGGACAAGCCGGCTTTCAGAACGGCGCGACGCGAGGGAGCAACCACGATATTTGCTTCTGACTGCATGGTCGCCTCCTAAGCCTCGCGCGCAGCGTGCTTGATCGCTTCGCGGATGCGCACGTAGGTGCCGCAGCGGCAGATGTTTCCCGCCATTGCCGCATCGATGTCGGAATCATCTGGCTGCGGATTGTTCGCGAGCAGCGCCGCCGCCGACATGATCTGGCCCGACTGGCAATAGCCGCATTGAATAACTTCCAGGTCGAGCCACGCCTGCTGCACTTTCGCGCCGGCCGGCGTCGCGCCAACGCCCTCGATCGTGGTAACGGCTTTGTCTCCGATCGTACCGATCGCAAGGAGACACGACCGGACGGGATTGCCGTCGATATGCACGGTGCAAGCGCCGCATTGCGCTATGCCACAGCCGAACTTCGTGCCGGTCATCCCGAGCACGTCGCGCAACACCCAAAGCAGCGGCATGTCTCCGTCGACGTCCACGCGGCGTGTGTTGCCGTTGACTTCGATGGCGAACACCATGGCGGCTTCTCCTCCTTACCAGAGCGACGGAGCTTGTCTTCGTGGCGTACTTGCCTAACTTCACCCGGTCGCCCCAACCAGCCACGCAAACCTGACGCAAAGGCCATCTATAAAGCTCGGATGCCTCGGATGCTTTTGAGTCCTTTCCAATGTTTTCGAAATTCTAGCCCATAATCGTCACTTATCAGGCCGATTTATCGACAGTTCCATGCGGGCAACATCCCATCGCTGCCGGGAGCAACGATTGTACTTCGCTGTAAATCTCCAACAGTGTTCCTACCGACCGGAAGAACTGGGTGGATTGTCCGGCTGCGACACCTCGCGCATCTTGCCCGTGTGGACGTCGTAGACAAAGCCGCGCACGGGCGTTCCTTTTGCTATCCACGGATGCGATTTGACCTTGTGGATTTGAAGTCGCGTATTCTCTTCCACGTCGGAAAACGCATAGAACCGCGCGGGCGCAATCGGCGCAGATCCGGTCTTATCTTCGAGCTTGTCTATCAGATCGCTATCGTGGAACGTCGTCATTCCACATTCCGTGTGGTTGATGATCATAATCTCTTTAGTGCCGAGGACACGCGTCGAAACCAGAAGTGATCGCATCGAATCCTCGTTGATCACGCTTCCAGCATTTCGAATTACATCTGCGTCGCCCGGCTTTAGGCCGAGAATCAAACCAAGATCCGTCATAGGAGGTTCCATGCAGGTAACAATCACCAACTTGGGGGCAGACGGCTTCCCCATCGCTGAAATCGTAGTTTTTAGCGAAGACCTCATTGGCCTTAAGCGCATCGTCAATCGCGCTCATTTGTTTCTCCGTCACAACCTCCTCTAAGGAACGGCATCGGCCAGTGCCTATATCCGCCGCTTATGAGGCCCACGCTCCGAGACACCGTAGTTAGAGGGCGCGCCTGAATGACCGCGGCGAAATACCCTCAATGCGTTTAAAGACCACCGAAAACTGGGCCGAACTGCTGAAACCGCAGTCGAGGGCAATATCAGTCAATGTACGATCCGAATCCTTCATCATTTCTTTGCTGCGATTGACGCGACACAACAACAAGTACCGATGGGGAGTTTGACCCGTTGACTGCTTAAAGGCGCGACAAAACGAGGTTGGATGCAGCTTCAGAGGTCGCGCAAGCTCGGCCAGTGTCGGAGCCTCCGACAGGCTACCTTCCAACAGCTCCAAAGCCCGCTTCAGCCGCCAATTCGGCAAGCCACCTTTAACGCACGTCGATTGTGGTGAACGTTCCCGGTTTGACAGGCCACGCATCAGACCCGCCACCGCCAACATAATCAACGCGTGTACATATGACGCGATATACGGCCCCGGACACTTGAGTTCATCCCGTATCTTGCGAAGCGTTTGAGCAACCTCCTCGACTTTCATGTCGAGTTGCTGCTGAAAAGTCAAAGACGAATTATCATCGGTTTCATCGTGAAAACAATTCAACGAAGTTGGTTCAATTAGCAAAAGAAGCGCCTGAAATTCGTATTTTACCTTCCGCACTCTAAGACGCAGGCGCTCGCGCGATGGATTAAACACAATCGCCCCAGGCGCCGAGGAAGATATTGTTCGGTTCCGCACCTCATTGCGCCATTCCAATTCGCCAAAGATACCGTCGGGAAAGAAGATCACCATGTGGCGATTCAGAAAGAATTCCAATTTGACTTCGTCGTCCATTTGGAATCGGAGCAACCGAACCTCTCCTGCTCTGGTCTGAATACTCGAGCCCCAGCTGCGAAGAGGACGTATACCGAAGATCTCAGCCTCATTCAGGCATCGCGACGGAACGCATTCACTTGGCGCCGTCGCGGCTTCATCGCTCGGGAACAAGAATGGTTGACTGTGGCAATCCGACAAGAAGGCATCATGCGCGACCATGGCAAAGCTCACTTAACCTGCTAAAGGTTGCCCCTTGTTGCTTAATACGCATCAGGCGGCTTGTTATCAAATCAAGCCGGGTAAATTCTGGTAACTTTTCGTATCCGTTGGACGAATGGGCCGACCGGTTACACGAGAAAATGTAACGGCTTACGGTTTCACCGTAATGTCCGCGACGTTCCCTATGCGCGCAAACGCAGGTGGATCAGAGTGGATTGGGTCTCGACCAGCGGCCCTGCCAGCGCGCGGAAGTCGATTCGAGAAATTCATGCCATTGAGCGACGGAACGGGAAGAGGGATAGGGCTCAGGCCTAATCGGCTTTTCGGAGCTCCAGATCACCGAAAAATCGCCATTCTTTGTAATTTCCGCGATACGAACTGTTTTCCAGGTATGCTGATTTTCGCGATCGATCGTGACCGGTCCGCCCGGAGCGTTGAAGTTCTGCCCCCGCAGCGCCTGGCGAACTGCTGAAATATCATCGCCGCTTCCGGCGAGATTCACTGCTTGCGCCCAGAGATAGACGCCAAAATAGGTCGCCTCCATGGGATCTGATGTCACCCTTTGACTGCCGTAGCGGCTTTGAAAGGATGTCACAAAAGCATGATTCTCAAGCCGCTCGAGCTTTTGAAAATAGCTGAATACGCCGTAGTCACCTGCGGCGTCGCTTTTCGAGATTCCCTTTAGCTCATTCTCCGATATCGAGAAGTAGACCATCGGGAGATCGGGTCCCTTTATCCCTTTGCCGCGCAACGCACGACAAAAAATGGCGTTAACGTCACCGACGATGGAATTCAAGATAACATCCGCATCAGCGTCTGCGATCTTTTGAACGACAGCGCGAATCTCTATTCCCGCCACATGGATGTATTCTTCACCTACGACCTCGCCCCCCAGCATTTCAATTTCATCGCGGAGAATGGCGTTGCTGGCGTGCGAGTAGATGGAGTCCCACCCGACCAGGAAAAAACGTCTTCGCCTAAGAAATGCAAATGTCCACTGGACTGCAGGCAGGAGCTGCTGGTTCGGGGCAGCACCGAGGTAGAAGATATTTGCCGATTGTTCGAGCCCTTCGTATTGCATCGGGTACAGCAGCAAATGATTGTGCCGTTCGACGACCGCCCTTACGTGCTTCCGACTGGCCGAAGTCAAACAGCCAAATAGCGCGCCAACTTGTTCGTTGATGATAAGGTCTTCCGCTTTATCCGCGAAGCAGAGTTCGTCCGATTCACAGTCTACGACCAGCGGCTCAACCGTCCGTCCTAAAACTCCACCCGCCCTATTGATTTCCTGTATCGCTAATAGAGCTGCCTCGCTGATCGGCACTTCACTTTGCGCCATTGACCCGGTCAGCGAATGAATGATTCCAACTTTGAAGGTTGGCGACTTTCGCACATTGCGGTCAGAAACTTGAGGCAGTCCTCGCGTAATCTCGCCAGGTGACGACGAACCTATTGCATTTTCAGGCTCACTGTTCAGCGCCCAAGCTGACTTTTCGCTCAGCGCTACTGACCCGACAAAACTATAGCCGCGGCCTGGAACGTTAATCAGAAGCTTTCGGCCCTCCTTGCCGAGGGCGCGCCGCAGCGCCGATACGTGAACTTTGAGATTATGCTCTTCGACGTGAAGGTTCGGCCATGCCCGCGCGAGAAGATCCTGTTTGGAAACTACCTCACCGCGACGCTCGACGAGAGCCACCAAAATCTCGAAGGAGCGGCTGCCAATGGAGACAGGCTCGCTACCGACAGAAAGGAGCCGTGCTGTGACATCGAGAGTAAAAGGACCGAACGAAAAAATTCTATCATCAGTCGGCATCGGGGGCGATTTACCGGCTTTGACAACTCTTTACTGGAACTTACCCGGCACGACCCGTGCTTTTTAGACGCACGCCTGTGTCACTTTGTCTCATGCGCTTAAGCATCTAATTTGACGCGCGATTTCGCGCCGAGGAACTTCAGCGAGGCAGTTCCAGGCTGCTACTTGAAGTTATAAAGGAAGGGCGGGGGCTACCTTCGAGCACTAATGAGTGTGCGACCTATGGGCACCCCGCATCAAATTGGAACCGTCGGAAATCTGTGGCGCTACCCCGTCAAGTCGATGCTGGGTGAGCGTCGGGAAGAAATGGTCGTGACAGCCAATGGCGCGATTGGCGATCGTGCCTGGGCTTTGCGCGATCTGAGGACAGGCAGAATCGCGAGCGCCAAGAAGCATCCAGTGCTTCTCAGTTTTCGAGCACACTATGCCGTGCAGCCGACAACAACCGAGCCGGGTGATGTCATTATCGAAATGCCCGACGGTCGAGTCATGCGGGCAGACGCCGCAGAAACCTCGGACCGAATCTCCGATATTCTTGGTGTCCCATTGCGGCTCGAGAATAAAGCGCAAGCGCTGGAGAGGACTGGCATTGTCCGCGAGACCGTCTTTGGTGACAATCCGGTCGGCAAATTCAAGCCCGAGTGGACTCTCGAGACCATGCCGGACTATTTTCAATTAAAGACCAATACATTTTTAGAAATCGGTTCGATATTTATTCTCACCAGCGGATCGATCGACCATCTTCGAAAGTGTCAAGGACGCACCGCGATGATCGATCAGCGGCGCTTTCGCCCGAATATTTACGTGGAAACCAATGATGGAACAGACGGGTTCGCGGAAGATGGCTGGATTGGCGGAGTGCTGACAATAGGTGAGAGTCTGGTCCTCGATGAGTTCAGCGGAACAGTCTGGTGTGTAACATCAACGCTGCCGCAGGAAGAGCTTCCTCGCGACCTCAGCATTCTTAGAACAATTGCTCAGCACCACGAAGGATGTTTGGGCGTCTATGGGAACGTTAGATTGGAGGGCAATATCCGAGTCGGAGATCCTGTTGTTCTGTCGAATTGAATTTGGACCAGCTGGGTTATGATGTGGACGTCAGTCGTAGAATGCCGAAAGCAGCTTTAACGTGTCAGACTGCGCTTTGTCATGATTGATAAACAGCTTCGCTTTGTACGTTCCGATTATCCGCCTGATCCTATCTGTGGAGGCAACTGACGCCGCCTCATCCGTGTTCAAGGACGGCAGCGTGTTCTTTTCGAAATTCTCTTGCAGATGAACAACGTCACCGGACAGAATAATAAAGCCCGAATTCTTCAGGCGGACCAACAACGACTCACTGCCAGGCGTGTGTCCCGGTCTGGAAACAAAGGTAGCGCTGCCCTCGCCAAACACGTCCGTATCACCATCGAGCAATTTCAGATGTTTCGGAGTGCCCAAAAGCTTGCGCGCGAGAGCCTTCAACTGATTCACGTTGTCGTTCGGGCCATCGGGCGAACTGATCCACGCACACTCGGCTCGCTGCATCAGGACCGTTGAAGTCGGGAACAAGCTAACATTGCCAACGTGGTCGCCGTGTGTATGGGATAGCGCAACATAGGCGATGTCGCTTGGCTTGAGTCCGATCGCGGCGAGTTGACCAGTTATTGTCTTGTCCAATGGTAGACGATCAATTTGGTCAGCGTTGACCAACCCTCCGAACCCTAACCTTGAAGCAGCTTTTGCCAATTTGACGGCACCGCTCCGGCCGGTCCTGGTGCCGGTTGATCTATCGGGTGGCAATGAGGAGCAGGAAGCTTCGGGCCAGCGAAGGGTTCTTCAGTACGATAGTCGTAAAACCAGGGCTCGCCCGGCTCGAAGCTCTGGATTATTGGATGGCTGGTCGCGGCGTAGTGTTTCGATGCATGCTGATTTGGTGAACTATCACAGCAGCCGATGTGACCGCACTGCGCGCATCTGCGAAGATGAAACCACCATCCACCGCGAGCTAGGCATTCGGCGCAACCCGTCCCGCTTGGCTTGGCCGCGGGGTTGATGCCATCTCTCTCTTCCATGTCTCGTGCCGTTCAACCGTAAGCGATGCCTGTGTTGCTTTGCCCAACTTCTATAATGTAGCCATCGGGATCGCGAATGTAACAACGTGTCTCACCGTATTTGGGCTTTGGCTCCGTGATGAATTCGGCTCCTCGACTTCGCCATTGTTCATAGCACGCATGAATATCCGCAACGCGGATATTCATGAAGCTGCTGACTTTATCGGGATTGACAGGAACACTGAGTATCACGGTTGGTTTGTCAGGTGTCGGACCGCCCCCGACGTTGACGATGAGCCATGTGTTCGCGATCTGGAGATATCCCGGCGCGCCGTCCTTGTCGCCTCTGCTGAGGATGCGACCGCCGAAGACCTCTTCGTAAAATCGGAGCGATTGTTCGATGTCGGCGACAGTGAGAAAGTGTGCGACGGTAAAGCCGTCCTTCGGCGGCATCTGGTAGTTTTTCTGCTCGGCTTGTAGCTCGGCCATGGAAAACTCCTGTTTTGACTCGACGAATATGAAGTTAAGGGACCGGCGGAACGATTTTCCGAACGGTCAGACGTTTTGCTAAGAACGCAAGAATGAGACCGGCGATCTCGTCGTTCTTCTCGTCCAAGGCGAAATGGCCGGCATCGAGCAGATGGACTTCGGCATCCGGCAGGTCGCGCTTGAACGCCTCCGCGCCAGAAGCGATAAACGAGGGATCGTTCCGCCCCCAAACCACGAGAAGCGGCGGCTTGTGCTCGCGCAACCACGCTTGCCACGCCGGATAGGACGCAACATTCGTCCGGTAGTCGTACAGCAGATCGGCTTGGATCTCTCGTTGGCCGGGTCTCGAAAGGTGAGCGTACTCGTCAGTCCAGGTGTCCGGGTTATAACGTGCGGGATGCGAGGTCCCGAGCGTGTGACGCTGTTCGGTCGCTGTTAGCGACACCAATGCGTCCAACACTTCAGGGTGCGCTTTCGGATCGGCCCAATATTGCGCAATGCCAGCCCACTTGGCGCCCAGGCCTTCCTTATACGCATTGGCATTCTGGATGATGAGCGCCTGCAGCCGCTCCGGATGCGCCGACATAATACGAAAGCCGATCGGCCCGCCATAGTCATGAAGATAGAGCATGTATCTATTGATCCTGAGCCGCTCGAGAAGAGCGTTCATCGTCTCCGCCAAATTGTCGAAGGTGTACTCATACGAGGATGGTGGCGGGGCGTCACTCTGACCGAATCCTGGAAAATCCGGTGCTATCAGGTGATACCGTGTGGCGAGCAGAGGAATGAGCGTGTCAAACTCCCGCGAGGAAGAGGGGAACCCGTGCAGAAGCACGATCGTCGCCGAGTCCTTCGGGCCAGCCTCTCGATAGAAAACTTCGACACCATCAACCGTCATGCGGTGATAGGTCGTCGTCGCGGACATCGACACTAGCGAAGTCGTTTGCCCGCGATCACCAACGATCGGCACCGCCGCAGCTGTCAAAGACGCTGCCATTATCATAATGTACCTTTCTCTCGGACGGGCGCTCAGTCATTCCGCCGCATGTATGCTTCTTGGGTCATCGGCAACCTCTTTGTACTCCATGCCCAAGGGACCAATGGCGCTGATCTGCGTGACGTACTCGCCCGACTTTGCCCAGTGGAAGTGCCAGGTGTCGCCAGGCAGAACGACGACGGCGCCTGGCGGATATGCCTCTAGATTTTCCGCCTCGAATCGATCGCCCAATCCGATGTAAAAAACTCCAGAAATGACTGTGTAAATTCGGTCCTCCGGGTGCTTATGCGGTAGAAGTTTCACGCCAGAAGGGCACTTCACCCTGGTCAAATAAGGTCCGGCTTTAGTTGGGTCTCCAACAAGCACGGCCAGTCGAGCGGGCGGTGGAAACGCTGGAAACGGCTTCCAGTCGACATCTTCCGACAGAATCGATTTGAAGGCGTTTTGACCGAACTGGTGATCTCGAACCATTGCCGCGCTCCAATAATCTTGCGTTGCATCCACGCCGACTCTCCGCACTTCAATTTAGCGTCACGTTCCACCGCTGGTTTTTGCAAAGCGTTCCTATTCGCCTGGCGAGCCTTCGCAACACCGGTTGGGACGATGCCGGGCAGGTGCTGTGCCATCCACGTCGAAGGTCGCCTCCGTGTCCTTCTTCTGGCTCCTTTGGAGCTTCGCTACCTTGGAGCCATCCGGTAAACGTTCGCCTCGAGCGGCCCAACATCGGGCAAGTGCCCGCACTCGGTTGACTAACAAGATTTGAAGCCGTGGACTTTCGGGAAATTAGCCACGATGTTTGTTTCCCGCCTCAAAATTAAGAGAGGATGTCAATGCAGGAAGTATCCGAAGCTCGGTGCAAAAGGATGTAGTGATGGGGCGACAATCCCGCCGACTGCTTAAATCCTCGACAGAAAGATGTTTGATAAAGTTGGATGAGCTGAGCCACCTCCGCCGTACCTCTGACGACAATCGCGCCGTAGTGTCGTGCTCAATCGAGGGTACATGGCGGGATATCAAGTAGCGGTGCCGAACCCGGCATTTTGCCATAGGACAGTCGACGCTGCATCGTTGGCCCAATAGCCGACAGGTTATGGCGTGGCGATGCCGAGCAAGGCATCGATCGAATATTTTCCTGGACCGGTTATGATCAACAGCAAGAAGCCCCCCATAATGCCGAGATTTTTGTAAAAGTTGTCCATGCTGTCGACGTAATCCGCACCTTTCACTGTCCAGTAGTGATGCCCGATAAGCGCAGTTCCGAGCGTGTATAATGCCATGAGTAGCGCCGCGGGGCGCGCGAACGCGCCAACGGCGATCGCGAACGCAACCGGAAGCTCCATGAAGGTCGATACGGCGGTGGCCAGTGCCGGCAGATGAAGTCCCTCCTGCACCATTTGATTGGACGTGCCCGAAAGGTCCGTCAGCTTTCTCCAGCCGAAAATCAGAAACAGCGCCGCAAGCAGAAGACGAGCGGCAAGAATGATCTCATCGTTGATGCCGTTCATCATGACGTTACCCTCGTTCCCAATTTTCTTGTCGTTACGGATCAGTCACATGAAATCTCGAGGAATAGAGCGATCCCAGTCGCGACGACACACTTCGTTCGCGCCCTCGAAGGCGCGCAAACTTCCCTGCAGCTCGAAGGCATTGCCGGTGCACGACATCCGCAGCTGCGTCTCGACCCGGATTTGCCATTCGTTTCGCGACAGAGTCTGAGTATTGCTCAATTCGGCAACGGCGCTGAGCGGGTCGTTCTCCTCGACGTGATACTGCGTTTTCCATTGCGTGCCCAATTCCAGCCCAATGCGGTCGATACGCTCGATCCGCACACCATCGCGATGAATGATGGTTGGCTTCTCCGGTGACGCCGTCTCCGGTTCAGGAAAAGGCGCGAGTCTCGCGTCCGCGGCGTTGGCCGGGCGTTGTGGCAGATCGAGCGTGCCGGCAAAGATTTGCACAGTCGCCGTCTCCGGACCGGGCCAGATCATCGGCCAGTAAGCAGTCGATATCGCGAGCCTCACTTTGTGCCTAGCTGGAAATACCGAGCCCGCGTCGTTGAGCTTAATACGTACGCGATAGCGCTCACCCACCGCCAGCAAGGCGGGCCGTTCGTGGCCCTCGCGATGCGTGAGGTTGAGCACGCCATAACTGACACGCAGCGATTCACCGGACGGGTGCACATCGCATAATCGAACGGCGAGATTCGCAATCGGCCGGTCGGACGCGACATCAAGCGTGACGATCGGTGCGCCAAGGATCTCGATCGGCTCATCGAGTGGCGGCGTCTCGAACACCAGGGAGCGCACGTCATCGTCTTGCTGGTCGCGCGCCTGATCGCGCCCACGACCGAATGGGACCCACTCGCCTGCACACTGCCCAACGGTCTGCGGCGAGCACACGGCGCGAGCCGTCAAAGGTGCGGCAGCTTCGCGCAGCCCCGCATCGGTCAAAAACAGTTGCCGCTGCTTCATTCCCGGCGCGGGCCACGACGACTCTGCAATCCAGCGGCCCGGCAACGAGTCGTGATGGGTCGCAGGCTTCACGCTTTCCGTCATCCACGCCCGCAGCATGGGTTCGTCCATCACGCCGGTATCGACGCCCTTCAGCCAATGATCCCACCACCGCAGGATTTCCTGAAGGAATCCGATCTGGGGGCCGGGAAGCGCAAAGTGCGGATAGGAGTGGGCCCATGGCCCGATGAGACCCTTGCGAGGGACCTTTAGCCCCTCAAGCAGACGCGGAATGGCATTCTTGTAGCCATCGGTCCAACCGCCTACGGCATAGACCGGGCACTGGATCGCCGCGTAGTCCTCGCATACCGACCCGTGCTTCCAATACCAATCGCGTCGTTGGTGCTGCAGCCAATTTTCCTGGAACTGCGATATGTTCTGCAGGCGCTCCAGCCACATCGGCCGCCAGCTATCGCCCACCAGCGCCGGATCGGGCGGCAGGCACGTCAAGCTGAAAAAGAAGAAGGCCCACTCAAGTCCAGCCTTGGTCAGAAACGTTCCGCCCATGTAGTGCGCGTCATCGGCGTACCGATCGTCGGTCGAACAAATGGTGACGATTGCTTTGAGTGCCGGGGGACGGCGCGCCGCGATCTGAAGTCCATTGAACCCACCCCAAGAGATTCCCATCATTCCAACGGCGCCATTACACCACGGTTGCGCCGCCAGCCAAGCGATGAGCTCCACGCCATCGTCTTGTTCCTGCTGGGCGTACTCGTCGAACAACAGGCCCGTCGATTCACCGCTACCCCGAAGGTCGACGCGAACGCCCGCGTAGCCGTGGCCGGCAAGATAGGGGTAAGTCAGCGCGTCGCGTTCGTAAGTCCCGTCGCGCTTGCGATAGGGGAGATACTCCAGAATTGCGGGAACCGGGTTCTCCTCAGCATCCTCCGGCAACCAGATGCGAGCCGCCAGCGTCGTACCGTCTTTCAACGGTATCAAAGTATGCTCGATGACCCGCACGGCTCTGGGGAAGGTCGTGACAATCACGGCGTCCTCCGACCGATCAATGATGCCATCGCGCTCGTACCGGCTCTTCCTCGCTCATCTCAACCTCAACAGTGATGCGGCTGTCATGACGCCTCGAGGGAAGTTCGATCAACTTTAAACATGCCCGGCCGTGTCAACGCATCAGCGCGGCAATCACGTGATCAACGCTATAAGGTCCGGCGCCGGCGGAGACAATGATGAGAAGCATGAACGCGAATAAAGTTTCGGGCAGATAGAGCCAATCGTCGACACGGTCTGCCCTATCGATCGGCTTGAAACTTTTGATTCGCTCCCTTCCCGATGTCACGTCGGCAATTACGATGACGACAATCAGGCCAAACGCAGCAAGCGGTGCAAAGAGCCCGATGACCACGGCCCCGCCAGCGGAGAACTCGACGAGCGGCACCCACCATTGGTTAATCGCAACCACATGAATGTGGAGTGCCCTCAGCTCGTCGGCGAACATACGATGACGCTGCGCGTTGAAAAGCTTGTGGTAACCCGACAACATGAAGAACGTCCCAACTGCGACACGATTGAGAAGGAACGCGATGTCGCTCCACCCGACCCCCTTGAAAAGCATATCGATCATTTCTGCTCTCCATGTGCTCACGAAGGCTGGGCTTGCTCGTGCAAGCAGCCCCGCCGCGCCTAGATCGGTCCCACGAATACGTTGCAGACCCTCGCGCGTGACAGGTCGGCTTCATGTCAGTCCACAACCGACATCATGCGGCGAACAGCGAGGCTTTCTGTCACGTCGCGCCGCGACGGCTTCGCAATATGATCCGACTGTGCAACTCCTTCCTTCGCAAGGATCACTGAGAACAGCTCCTCGTCGTCGCTCCAATGCGCGACCGGACTCCAGCCGCCGGCCCGGAGAAGCACACCGGCCTCGCGCGGCCCGTATTTGAGACTATTTTCAGTGTGAATTGTCTCACCCTTCGCTATCGAAAAGTGACGCCCGTCAACCGTAAAGTGGGCATCGCGAGCGGCCACAAGATGCATTTCAATGCGGGACTCAGCCTCGTTCCACCGCACGAGGTGGCGGAAGGCCTCTACGGGCACGGAGCCCCTGAGCTCGCGGTTGATCCGATGCAGAAGGTTAAGGTTGAATGCCGCCGTTACCCCCTGCTTGTCGTCGTAGGCAGGCAGGAGCACATCCCTATCTTTGATACGATCGATCCCGATGAGCAGCATTGAACCGCTGCCCAGAGTTTCCGCCATCGTCCGCAATAGATCGACCGCAGCTGGTACGATCAAGTTCCCAATTGTCGACCCCGGAAAGAAACCGAGCCGGGGCATGCTTGCGATTGCCGTCGGAAGTCGCAACGCGCCCGTAAAGTCACCCTCGACTGGATAGATGGCCAGATTCGGAAATGTCTCAGAGAGACGCTCCACCAACTCCCAAAGAAAGTCGATAGAGATATCAATCGGTACGTATGCCGATGGGTTGAGCGCCGAAAGCAAAATCGGCGTCTTGGCGGACGAGCCCGAGCCGAATTCGACGACTGCACGTGCTCCGCCGGTCAAGACGGCGATTTCGTTTGCCGCCCTCAAAAGGATCGAGCGCTCAGTTCGGGTCGGATAATATTCGGGCAATGTTGTGATCGCCTCGAAAAACTCGGAGCCCGAGTGATCGTACAGCCAACGCGCCGGAATTGCCCTCGGCCGGCGAGAAGTCCCTCCAGCACGTCACGGCGAAACGCCAGATCGGCTTCGACGACGGTAAAGTGCCGGTCGTTCTCACAGAGAACCATTAGATGCCCCTTGTAAGCTGAACGCTGGTTCGTCCTCTGGCCGTTTTGCTCGGCCGTCTTCAACCATTGCTAGCGTAGAGCAATGGTAAGTTTGAAATCGAAAGCTGCTTTTGAAAAATGCACCGAATGTAGGGATATTTGCGCAATCGACGATGCATGTTTCACTAAAGCTGTTCGCTTCGCGATCCCGGCCCACGATCTTACCGCGGGAGATGACGGGCGTTGCGGGTCGCTATGCCGGGCTGGCGATCCCATGAGGCTCTTCGTGGGGTACGCTTCGCCCGACGAATACTTCAAAGCATGACAAGTTTTGATGCGAACGGAAAAGTCGAAAAGGGGCGTACTTCGACATGGTACTCTTAGGCGGATAACCGATGACTGCGCGACAATGCCATCCTCACCGAGCCAGGGTCCCCGTGGCCGCACCTCGATTGAAGCGAAGGCTGGTGTTTGGCGTAGCGGGAGTTGTCGCATAGCCATGCCACCGGCCAGATGTTCCGGTGCCTCGCGATGAAAGCGAACCTCATGTCACTTCCCTCGCGAAGTAGGCTGCGGCCTTTTTTAGGATGTCGCGCTCCGCCTTCAGCTTCGCGACTTCCTTGCGCAGCCGGTCGATCTCCTGCTGCTCCGGCTTCATCTGCCCATGACCGGGGAAAGCCTGCTGCGGATCGGAGCTGAACTCCTTCACCCACTTGCGCAGGACGTTCTCGTGCACATCCAAATCCCGGCTTGCCTGCGCGATCGAGACGCCGCGCACTTTCACAAGACGAACGGCCTCAAGCTTGAACTCACGGTTGAACTTCCTTCTCTGCATCTCCACTCTCCAGTTCCGTTAAACACCTTATCTCGGTGTCCACGAAACCGGCAGCAGGTCAGAAAGCCTCCAGCACATCGAAGCGCATCAACAAGCCATACGCGACTGTCACGGTGCGTCCCTCGGCGAGTTCGACTCGCCCCGCGGGAAGTTCAAGATGAACTCCATTATATCGTGAGGGCTCCACCCCGATGCATCATCCGCAGCCTCGGGACCAGGCGAGGACGTGGGCGCTACCTTGGCGTTTCTCGCGGTGGATCTTCGGCCATCAATGCCCTCGTCGATCCGCTCAATCATGTAGGGAAAAAACGGATTGGACGAGGCACGAAGCAGGGAATCCAGGCTTGCGATCAGGACGTTTCGTTCGCCGCGCGGCGCTAAAGCGCCCAAGCTAATGCCGAAGTCTTCCGTGCGATCGGGTGTCAGTCCGTACAGAGAATCGGTCATGGGAAACGGCAGGGCGACATGTGAAAGCGAATAGAGGCCGGGCGGATACGCAAATCCCAAGGCGCGGTCGTGTTCGCTTACTTCGCCAGCCTCGATCGTGCGCTCGACTTCTTCGCCGCTGGCGACATCAGCGTTGGTGATAATCGTGGTTCGGTAATTTCGTGCTCTGCTGGGCAGCAGCTGCGCCAGCGCGGTGTCCGCGGCGGGACGCAGAAGCGCACCGAACTTCACGGTACGGTTCACGTCAAACAGCACAAGCTCACTACCGTTACGCGGCAGGTGAGAATACAGCGCTGAGATTATGGCGGACGTGCTGACCGTGAAATCCATGACGGACTGGAAGGTAATGATCGGCGGCAGCAGAGCCAGTTGGCCGGTGCGGCTGTATTGCGCCACCTCCCGCTGCAGCACTTGAGTCAACCGATAGGATTGAACCGCACCATTGACCGGAAATGAATTGTACTTGAACGGATTGAACTCAGGCAGCACGCCGAGCCAAGCGGCCTTGTCAAACGCCGGAAGAAGCGCAGGCAGGCTCGCCAGCCCAGCGAAACGCGCAAAGCGCGTGATTCCGATCATTGGCGAAATCAAGATTATGCGGTCAGGACGAGCCAGCTGTGGGTCCGCAATGGCGTCGAGCGCATATTTGACTGCGAGCGCACCGCCGTTGGAGAATCCGACGAGATGCAAAGGAGCCGTCGGCGCGATACGCCGGCGCGCTTCCCGCACTGCCAGCCGTGTCGCCGCCAACCAATCTTCCCATTCGACGTCGGTCAAGCCAGCCGGAACCGTGCCGTGCCCGGGCAGCCTGATTACGATCGCGACAAAGCCGTGGTCGCGATAGGATTCCGCAATGTGACGCTGGCTATAGGGCGAGTCGGTCAGCCCGTGCAGAAGCACCACGGCTCCGATGGGAGTGCCTTTCGGCTCGAGTACGAACGAGCGGTTAAAGTCCTGAGAAAAGTGCCCCGGATAAACCGGGCTGCCTTCGAAATACCGATTCATCGGAACGCGATCGCTCGGATCAAGCTTTTCCGTTACCTCAGTCCGGACAGCCTCAAAAATTTTGGCTTCCTGGGCGAGATATTGATTCCAGTCGGCGGCATCGAGTTCTTTGGCCTTCAATTCACGCGGCACGTAGGTGTGCCAGCGGGAAAGAGGCGGGCCACGGTGGGCGTCGTAGACACGAATGGCAAAGAAGGCGATCGCGACGATCACCAGCAGGATCGATATTCGCCTTATTGCCCTGATGATCCTTGCAAGCATTGTCCGGCCCGCTGTCCCGTCAACAAGTGGATCCGCCTCCAACCGCTGATCTCTGGGATATCGAAATTCCTTTGGCGGCGATAGTGCGCCATTGCCGCTCGAAAGGCTCGCCGATTTGTTCGTTGTCGATGGCCGGCGCTTGGCGTTATACACACGCTCGATGCAGTCAGACACCACGGCTTAGCTTCGTCGTGTGAGCGATGGGTTCTTAACGCCGCTCACTCCGCTTTCAGCGAGGAGAAGGAACTCTCCATCGCGGCCGCAACAAAGAGCCAGCCTTCTGCCGTTCCTGTGTAAATTTCCGCCGCTCCGTGATGCACATCCCTTCCATCAGACCATCTGACTCGTGTCTACCAAACCACGACGCGTGAACACGTCGATGAGAGTATGCTAAGGCTTATGCACCGCTCCTCTTCTCGGACACGCAACAGCCGTTGCAGGTCCGCGATAGCGCTGCTTTGATATTCGAGTGAGTCACACTCTATGGATAGCTCGGTTGATAAGGTTCGCGATGCCCTCCGAAACTCGCCTGCACGAGCAGCGTGCTTCTTTGGATTTTGGCTGATCCTTTCCGGATTCAGCCCTGCTGATATTTTGGTGGGGGCCCTGGCTGCTATCGCGGCGACCTGGGCAAGCTTGCGTCTGTTGCCGCCCGGGCGCTGGACCTTTCGTCCGCTTGCGTTGGCCGGATTCATACTGCGGTTTCTACGTCAGTCCATCGGCGCCGGAATAGATGTCGCATGGCGAGCACTCGATCCTCGAATGCCGTTGCGACCGGGCCTTGTCGTTTATCAATCGCGTCTTCCGCCGGGCCCAACGCGAGACGCGTTCTGCACACTGACAAGTTTACTGCCAGGTACTCTCCCATGCGGCAGTGACGAAGAAGGGAGTCTCGTGATTCATTGTCTCGATGTAGCGCTGCCGGTGGTCGAGCAATTGAAGGAGGAGGAAGCTGTGTTCGTGCGCGTGCTGGGAGCAGGAGGTGACGATGGCTGACTTTCTCATCGGTGCGGCCGGCTTCGTATTGGCGACGGTGGCTGCCGGACTATTCCGCATTCTTCGTGGTGAGACCGCAGCCGACTGCATGATGGCGGCGCAGCTCCTCGGCACCGGCGGAGTTGGCTCGCTGCTCCTGCTGGCCGCAGCCACTGAATCGCCATCCATCGTAGACGTCGCATTGATGCTGGCGCTGCTCGCCGCATTCGCCTCGGCGGCGTTCGTGAGGAGTGCGTCCGGTGTGGCGACGGAACCTCCGGAGGCAACAGACCCGACATGACCCGCGTGCTCGATATATTCAGCGTTCTTGCGGTTTCGGCGGGTGCCTTCTTCTTCCTGGCGGGCACCGTCGGGCTGCTACGCTTTCCTGACGTGCTTACACGTCTGCATGCGTTGACCAAGGTAGACAATCTCGGCCTCGGCCTTATCGTGCTGGGGCTTTTGCCGCATGCTGGGGGGACACTGGGCGCGCTGAAACTGATCAGCATCTGGCTGCTGGTCCAATTGTCCGGCGCGATTGTTGCACAGCTTATCGCACGCTTGGCGCGAGAGAGCGGGCCGCACGCATGACCCTCGCAATTACCTTCGAAATCGGTCTTGGTGTGATGCTCCTGGCGATCGGAGCCTGGAGCATCGTGGTGCGCGATAGCTTCGCAGCCGTCGTCGCATTTGTCGTCTACGGATTGCTGCTGGCGCTGGTCTGGGTGAGGCTCTTTGCCGTCGATGTGGCGCTGACGGAGGCCGCCATCGGCAGCGGCGTGACCGGAATGTTGTTGCTCAGTGCGACCGCGCGCCTGCGCCCTGCCGAAGCTACTGCCCGGCCAGCCGGACCTTTGTTTCGTATCGCGGCGGGCTTCTTTTGCGCCTTGATATCCGCGATCATCGCTGGGGTCATTCTGTTTCCGCCCGAGGCGGTGTCCACCTTGGCACCAGCGGCCATGGCCCACTTGCCGGAAAGCGGCCTCGGCAATCCCGTCGCCGGCGTGCTGTTCGTTTATCGAGCGTTCGACACGCTACTGGAGAAGGTAGTGCTGCTGCTTGCTGTGATCGGGGTCTGGTCGCTGGCACCGGATCGCCTCTGGGGCGGGATACCGGGCCTGCGCGTCTATACGCAGCAAAACTCCATTTTGACCTTCCTTGCACAGGTGCTGCCGCCGTTGGGAATTGTCGTCGGCATCTATATGACCTGGACGGGAGCCGATCACCCGGGCGGCGCTTTTCAGGGCGGCACCGTGTTGGCCGCCATGTGGATCCTCGTCATGATCGCGGGCTTACAGGATGTGCCTCCGATCAGCCGGCGCTGGCTGCGGCTGTTGCTGGTCGTCGGACCAGTCATCTTCCTCGCCATCGGACTTGCCGGCTTCGCGCTGGCGGGTGCGTTTCTCGCGTACCCTGCAGGCTACGCAAAGCCATTGATCATCGTCATCGAATTCGCGCTGACCATTTCAATCGGCGTGACACTGGGTTTGCTGGCGGCGGGTCCGCCCGAACGGATGCCGCAACAATGAATGCCACCACATTGTTTGGGCTGTGTGGTGCCATTCTGGTGGGGCTTGGATTGTTCGGCCTCGTCACGAACCCGCAGCCCCTGCGCAAAATTCTCGCGTTCAATCTTCTCGGGTCCGGGGTGTTTCTCCTGTTCGGAGTCATCGCTCGCAGGGGAGCAGCAGCCGGACTCGGCGGCGATCCAGTACCTCAAGCATTAGTCATTACCGGCATTGTCGTTGCCTTCTCGGCTACCGCAATGGCCGTCGCATTGCTGCTGCGGCTGTTCGAAGAAACGGGCCAAGCTACGCTCAACTCAAATGAGTCCGACGATGCAGGCGAAGCGACAGAGGGCTCCTGATGCCGAGCGCAACGGTCCTCACCGAGGCAACGACTGCAGGCGGATTTCTGTTGGTGCTGGCGTTGATATTGCCGGTCGCGGGCATTCTTCTGTCGCTGATATTCGGCGGACGTTATATCGAACGCGTCGTTTTCATTCTCCTGCCGGCCGGTTTAGCCGTTGCGGCCGCAGTCTTCGCCGCCATCTGGCGTAGCGGTCATTCGCTGGTTTACATCGTGGGCGGTTGGGAGCCCCCGCTCGGTCTCGCACTCCGCGCCGACGGACTTTCGGCGGCAATGTTGGTGACCACTGCCATTGTGATCTCTGCCACCGCGCTCTTTGCTCGGAAGGAATTCGGCCAACCGCGTGGATTGCCCGAAGCCCGCACGCCGCTCGTGTTCTGGACTCTGCTTTTGGCGATCTGGGGCGCGCTGAATGCTATCGTCCTCGGCGACGACCTTTTCAATCTCTATGTTGCGTTGGAACTGCTCACCTTCGCGGCGGTGCCGCTCGTATGCTTGAAGGGCGATAAAGAAACGATCAAGGCGGCGTTGCGCTACATGCTCTTCGCCCTGCTCGGCTCGGCGCTCTATTTGTTTGGGACAGTATTGCTCTATGGCGCCTACGGCACGCTCGATATTGTTCTACTGGCCGGCCGCATGCATCCAGAACCAGTCGCCTGGATTGCAGCAGCGCTGATGACGATCGGATTGCTCGCAAAGACTGCGCTGTTTCCTCTGCATCTGTGGTTGCCGCCGGCCCATGCCGGAGCTCCGGCCCCCGGCAGCGCCGTGCTTTCGGCTCTTGTCGTCAAGGGCTCGTTTTTCTTGATCGTGCGGCTTTGGTTCGACGCAATGCCCGGCCTCATGAACTTTACCGCCGCCCAACTACTCGCCACGCTTGGCTCTGGGGCAATTATCTTTGGAAGCGTTGTGGCGCTGCGCCAAAAGCGCCTCAAGTTGCTTATAGCCTATTCGACCATCGCACAGATCGGCTATCTGTTCTTCATATTCCCGCTCGCCATCGGCTCTGCAGCAGACGAACACTGGGGCAATGTTGCGTGGACCGGCGGATGGCTCCAACTATTCTCTCACGCTTTCGCTAAAGCGGCCATGTTCATGGCGGCAGGCCTGATTGCTGAAGCGCTTGGCCATGACCGGATAGCTGAGTTCGGGGGTATCGGTCGCGTCCTTCCTATCACCACATTCACTTTCGGGATTGCCGGCCTCTCGCTGATGGGAGTGCCGCCGACCGGCGGATTCGTGGCAAAATGGCTGCTGCTCCAAGCGACGGTCATCGAGGGTCAATGGTGGTGGGCGGTGGTAATGCTCATAGGCGGCCTGCTGGCCGGCGGTTACGTTTTCATGGTGCTTGGAAAAATGCTTTCCAACGCCGACGCGCCGTTGAAGATGCGTGAGTTGGTGACCCGAAGTCGCGAAGTCGTGGCGCTGACGCTGGCGCTCTGTGCAGTCCTGCTGGGTCTCGTACCGTTGCAACCGTCCGAATTCCTGCAGATCGGTCGCCCAGCAACGCTGGCAGCAGATTCACGATGAAACCCCAGCATTTCTCATGATCCGATCGAGGCCGTCCCAAATTTTGTGGAGACACGGACCGTGATGGATGCAGGGGTCTTGCTCGCTGCCACGCTGGCCGTACCGCTCGCTATGCTGGCGATGTGCCTGTCGCCGCGAGTACGGGATCGGATGCCCATGCTTCTGGCGTTTGCGCCGGTGCCGGCAGTCGCTGCTGCGCTGCGAGAGTTCGGCGGCACGACTCTGGTCCTGCCCCGCCCACTACTCGGCCTGACATTCGAACTCGACCGATCCGGGGCCATGCTCCTTGGCGCCTCGGCGCTGCTTTGGATTGCGGCGGGAGCTTATGCCTACGCCAACTTGAACAGCAAGTCGGATGGCGGACGCTTCGCGGTTTGGTGGCTGATGACACTCACGGGAAGCCTCGGCATCTTCATCGCCGCCGATCTCATGAGCTTCTATTTGTTCTTTACCCTGGTCAGTCTCGCAGCTTACGGACTTGTCGTGTTTGACGGCACTCCTTCTGCCAAGCGCGCGGGCGCCGTTTACGTCTCTTTGGCCGTACTCGGTGAGGCTCTGTTGTTGATGGGCTTCGTGCTGTTGGCGGCCGCCAGCCCGAACGGGAGCCTGCTGATCCGCGACGCTGTCGCCGCGCTGTCGACGTCGCCATGGCGCGACGCCACCTTGGCATGTCTCATCCTCGGGTTTGGGCTGAAGATCGGATTGGTACCCTTGCACGTCTGGATGCCGCTGACGTACACGGCTGCGCCGATTCCGGCTGCAGCCGTGCTCAGCGGTGCAGCCGTAAAGGCCGGCGTGATCTTCATCCGCTTTCTGCCGTTCGAATCCGCGGGGCCAAGTTGGGGCGCGGCGCTCACTGCTGCTGGTTTTTTCTCTGCATTCTACGGTGTTGCGATCGGAATAACGCAATCGAATCCAAAGACCGTGCTGGCCTACTCCAGCGTGAGCCAGATGGGACTGCTTGCCGCCGTGATCGGCACGGGCATGGCGGCAGGCGATCCAAGTGTCGGAACCGCCGCAATCTTTTATGCGGTTAATCACACGTTGGCCAAAGGCGGCCTGTTCCTTGCGATTGGCGTGGCCGCGCTGACGAGGGCACGCGGCCTATGGCTGGTGTTGCTACCGGCCGCCGTGCTGGCGCTCGGACTTGGCGGGCTCCCGCTGACCGGAGGCGCACTGGCAAAAATGGTCATTAAGGTACCGCTGGGTGACGGAGTTGTAGCCACGCTCGCTACTCTATCGGCGATCGGAAGCACGGTTCTCATGCTTCATTTCCTGCGCCGCCTGATGGCAATCGCTCCACGAGAGTCGCGGACCGCCGCGCCAAAAGGCCTCGTCTTGCCCTGGCTGGCGATAGCACTCGCTTCCTTTGTTCTGCCTTGGACACTGTATCCTCGCATTGCCGACGGGTCCTTGCACGACGCACTCGCCCCGAAGGAGCTCTGGGCGGCCCTCTGGCCGGTCCTTATTGGCGGCCTGTTGACTGTCGCGTTGCGACGCTGGGGTGATTTGCTGCCGCACGTGCCGGAGGGCGACGTGTTGGTGATTGGGGAGAGCGCGACGGGCGCCGCCCGCAATGTGGGTGCGGCTATGGAAAACATCGACAGGCATTTGCGCCAATGGCCGGTGGCCGGCATGTTGTTCCTGCTGTTGGCCATAGTTTTCGTCGGAACGATACTCGCGGGCCGCTGACACGCACCGAGCAAGCCCGATCATTGAATTTCTGGTATCGTATCCCAATGCTCGTCAGCACAAAGAGCGATCGCCACATCATCACTCTCATTGGCTTGATGCTTGCGTCACTCGGCGTTCTGCTGCTGCTACCGCCGATTCCGCAAGATCAGAGCTATCACCAATTCGCCGATCAGCGCACGTTGCTCGGCACGCCGCATTTCTGGAACGTGGTCTCGAATCTTCCCTTCGTCGCGATTGGCGCCATGGGGCTATGGCAATTTCGTCGCGATCCGGCGACCATCGTGCTCTTCCTGGGGATACTGCTGACCGGCTTTGGCTCCGCCTACTATCACTGGAACCCAAACGATCGCACCTTGTTTTGGGATCGGTTGCCGATGGCGCTCAGCTTTATGGCAATCCTTGCCATCGCGATCGAGGAGCGCTTGAATGCGAAACTGGGAGCGGTTCTGCTGTGGCCGCTGATCGCAATCGGCGTATTGAGTCTCTTGCTGTGGCGCTGGGCGGGCGATCTTCGCCTCTACGTCTGGGTGCAATTTTTTCCCTGCCTCGCATTGCCGCTGCTGTTTGTCCTGTTTCCGCCGAAATACAGCGGCACATCATATTGGTTTGTCGCTGCGGCGCTTTACGGGCTGGCCAAGTTGCTTGAGTTCTATGACGCCGCGATTTTTTCGTTCGGATCTCTCTTGAGTGGACATACGCTCAAGCACTTCGCCGCAGCAGCCGCCTGTGTCGCAATTCTAAGGTATTTTCAGACGCGAAAGCCGATTGCCGCACCGAACTCCGTTTCTCAATGAACCGTCGAAGCAAGCCAAACGTTGCTCCGCGCGTTTGCGGGCTCGATGGCCTTGAGCATTACGCCCGCTCCGACGCCGAAAATTACGTCTGTAAATTACGATGTGTGGCAGGGCCCACCTCGTATGAAGCAGCGCCAACCTTCTCCCTTCACAGCCCGCGCGCAGTGCAATTGCTCCGCCTTGGGGAAGAGCTTGGCGGCATGAGTTGCACCATAGGTGCGCGCCTTGACGCGGCGCCAAGCATCTATGGCGCTGGCTTCCGCCTGCAGTCTATTGGCGTAAAACTCACTGCCGCCGTAATACAGATGGCCGCCCTTACATATCAAAGCCGCGTCCGCGGATTTTGGCGCCACTGCCAGCATGAGAAGGGCCGCGCCAGTCGAAGCAAACAATAACCTACGCATTGCTTTTGCCTTTTGCATGAGACCAGAACGTACGAAACGCGCTATTGCCGAGCATGATTGCAGGCGAACGTATCGGCGATGTTACACATGATCCCTCGTTCGCCTGCCTTCAGGGATTGATCATGTTCCAATAGTGTTTCGGCAGGCTTAGCGACAATATCGGTGGTGGACGCGGTACCATCTGCCGCTGCGGCCGTGATAGTAACAATTGCCGTGCCACCAATAATGGCGCCCGCGGGCGCGCCGCCCGTGGCTGGCAATCAGTGCGCCGGTGCCGGCTCCGACCAAAGCGCCGATCGCGGCACCGCGGCCGCCACCAGCCAATCCGCCGATGAGAGCACCCCCGGCCGCCCCACCCAGCGCGCCGCGACGTGTCTGCGCCAAAGAGGGCTGGACTAAGTTCAAACCAACAATCATCAGTGCGAGAGCGAGTGTTATCCGGTGGGGCATTTTCTCCTCCAAACCCTAAGCTCGATCGCTTCTCTCAGTTACGCGATGTCGTTTAGAGCGACTCGCAACCTCTTGGCTCAGAAATGTTTAGCGCCGGCTATTGCACCAGTTTGGCGCGAAGGCGCGTAAATTCCTCATTCGTGATTGATCCCGATTTCTTGAGCCCATCGAGTTTCTCGATCTCGTCGGCGACGCTAAAGCCAACAATGTGACGCAGTTCATCCTGCGCCTGCTTGGTTCGCGCTTCATTCCGCTCGGCCATGCCCCTGCCCTGAGTGAGAAGGTAGGCGAAGATGCCGATGTAAGGCAGTATGATCAGCAGTATCACCCATAATACCTTGCTGAACCCAGACACGTCATGGCGGCGAAACAAATCGCCCGATATCACGATGAGCAAATAAAACCACAAAACGAAGATGAATACGGAGAAGACATCCGCTATGAAGTTCGTGAATGTAAAGCCTCCCGGGAACAGCATTTCAGTCCTCCAACGGCCGAGGTTCGGCTGATAACCGATATTCGGCGTTTTCGCAATCAGACACGGACTTGCGATAACATCAGGTTAGGCGACATAAATCCTTCGTGAAGCATGGCGTGCACACGCAGCCTGCAACACGCCATTAATCCGACGACTAAGGATTGGAGGCAGGTTCCCTTGCGCGAAACCAAGTCACGTACATCGCTGGAAGGAAGATCAGCGTGAGAATGGTCGCGACCAGCAACCCGCCCATGATCGCGTAAGCCATCGGTCCCCAAAAAATCGTGGCGGCAATCGGGATCATGCCGAGCACCGTCGAGATCGCCGTCAGCATGATGGGGCGAAAGCGGGACATCGCGGCCTCGACCACCGCGTCCCATATCGCCTTCCCTTCCGCTCGCTCCGCCTCGATCTGATCGATGAGGATTACGGCATTGCGCGCAATCATCCCCAACAACGCCAGGATACCGAGGATCGCGACGAAGCCGAGAGGCTTATTAAAGATGAGGAGGGCCGCGACAACACCGATCAGCCCCATCGGAACGACGCTCAACACCAGGAATAGGCGGCTAAAGCTCTGGAGCTGCATCATCAAGAATGTGATCGTGATAAACAGCATCAAGGGAACCACTGCATAAACAGAAGCCTGGGATTGGGCGCTCTCCTCGACGGTGCCGCCCGCGGCGATCTGATAGGATTTCGGCAGGCCTGCTTCGAATTTTGCTATTGCGGGCGCAAGTGCCGCGACAACCCCTTCGGGTGTTGCATTCGGTGTCACATCGGCTTGGATCGTCAACGTCGGGACGCCGTCACGGCGCCAAATCATTGGAAATTCCTGCTCGAAATCCAACGTCGCGAACTGCCCGAGCGGAACGGTCCGGCCGTTCGGAAGCGGAAATTGCAAGTTGCGTAGTGTCGAAAGAGAGACGCGCTGCGCATCCGTCGCCCGCATCACCACATTGACCAGATAGATACCATCACGGACCTGAGTAACAGGCGAGCCGGACATCACCGTGTTGAGCTTTGCCGCGATGGAGCTTGAGCTTAAGCCGAGAAGCCGTGCCTGGTCCTGATCGATACGAATGCGAACCTGCCGAGCCGGCTCCATCCAATCAAAATTTATCCGTCGGGTGCGTCCATCTGCGGCAACGATCTGAGCAAGCTGGAGGGCAATGTCGCGGACCTCGTTCAGGTCCGGACCGCTCACCCGATATTGCACTGGCCAGCCGACCGGTGGCCCAAGTTCCAACGGAACAACGCGGCTCACGGCGTCCGGGAAATCCTCCTGGAGCACGCGCTCCAGTTTCGCACGAAGACGCTCGCGGGCGGCGACATCCTTGGCGATGACGACGAATTGGCTGAAAAAATCGTTCGGCAGTTCAACGCTGAGCGGCAGATAGAATCTGATCGCGCCGCGTCCGACATTGGTACTCCACCGTTCAACGTCGGGATCTTTCTTGAGAATCGCATCGAGCCTCGCCGAAGCATCGCTGCTCGCGTAGATCGAAGCGTTTTGCGGCAGTCTCAGATCGACCAGCAACTCTGGTCGGTCCGAGGACGGAAAAAACTGCCTGGGCACAGAGGGCACGGCCAGCAGCGCCACGATGAAACAAGCAAGCGTAATCAGAATGGTGAGCCACCGCATCCGCATCGCCGCGACAAGCATGCTGCGGAAAACGCGAAGCACCAGACCGGGCTCGGTTGACGGCGGCGTCTTTGGCTTGGACAACAGCGCGACGCCAAGAAGCGGAATGAAGATCACCGCGACCAGCCATGACGCCAGCACGGCGATGCTGACGACGGCGAAGATCGAAAACGTGTATTCGCCGGCTGCGCTCCTGGCAAAGCCTATTGGCACGAAGCCGGCCATCGTGACGAACGATCCGGTCAGCATCGGAAACGCCAACGTCCGATAGGCAAACGTTGCTGCCTGTTCCTTTTCATCTCCGAGCGCGAGACGCATGGTCATGGCGTCGATCGTGCTCATGGCATCGTCGACGAGAAGCGTCAATGCGATGATGAGCGCTCCAAGCGATATGCGTTGCAGATCGATGCTGACCGATTGCATCACCGGAAAAACGACCGCAAGCGTCAGCGGAATTGAAAATGCGACGATTGCACCGGCCCTGATCCCGAGGCTGACGACACTCACCGCCATAATGATCGCGATCGCCTGCCACAGCGATTCCGTGAACTCGCCGATTGCGATTTGGACGACAGACGATTGATCCGCGACGAGCGTCGGATTGATGCCGACCGGCAGATCGGCAGTCATCTCATTCATGGTCCGCCGGATGTTTTGCCCGAGGGCCAGAATGTCTCCGCCGTCCCGCATGGCGATCGCGAGGCCGATGCCTGGAGCTCCGTTGATGCGGAAAATAGGTTGCGGCGGATCGACAAAGGTTCGCCTGATGTCGGCAATGTCGCTTAGGCGAAGCAGGCGTCCGTTTGACGCGACATTGATGTTGGAAAGGTCTTGTTCGGATTCGAATGCGCCTGAAACGCGAAGCAGGAGCTTTTCATCACCCGTCTCAAGCGTGCCGGCCGGACTGACCGCGTTCTGCGCTTCAATCGCCGCAATCAGCGCGGCGCGGTCGATACCAAGTCCGGCGAGTTTCTCGGTGGAAAACTCGATAATGATCTGTTCATCCTGAGCGCCGAGGATCTCGATCTTGGAGACGTCGGGAACGCGCAACAGCCGGGTGCGGATTTTCTCGACATAGTCGCGAAGCTCGCGGTGCGTAAATCCGTCCGCGGTGAAGCCGTATATGATGCCGAAGGTGTCGCCGAACTCGTCGTTGAAGCCTGGGCCGACGATACCGACCGGCAACGTGTGGCGGATGTCGCCCACGCTCTTTCGGACATGGTACCAAATGTCCGGCACTTCCTTGGCGGGCGTGCTGCCTTTCAGATTGACGAATATCGTTGTCGATCCGGCGCGCGTGAAGCTGCGTAGAAAGTCGAGATTCGGCGTCTCCTTAAGCGTTCGTTCGAGGCGGTCGGTCACCTGATCGAGCGTGTCGTTGAGGGTTGCTCCTGGCCATGCGGCTTGGACCACCATCGCCCTGAAAGTGAACGCCGGATCTTCATTGCGGCCGAGGCTGAGATACGACATCAGACCCGCGGCGATCGTGACAAGCATGCAATACACCACGAAGGAGCGATGCTTGAGCGCCCATTCGGAGAGATTGAATTGCGTCACTGCCCTGATCCCAGCAAGCGGGTCTTCTGGCCGGGGTGCAGAGCTTGGACCCCCGCGGTCACGACGATGTCTCCCGTATCCAACCCAGTGGCAATCGCCACAGTCGCGGGATTTTGGCGCAGCACATCGACGTTTCGCAGCGAGACAGTCAGGGTCGACGGGTCGACCACCCAGACCGCGGGCCGGCGATCGTGTTCGGTGAGAGCAGTGGCGGGAATCTCGATGGTTGGCGCGGTATCGAGTTGCATGCGGCCGACGACGGTCGCGCCGAGCCGCATCGCCGCGGGCGGATCTGTCAATCCGACCTTGACCTCGAAGGTGCGGGTAACCGGATCGGCCTGCGGAGAAACCTCGCGGACACGGCCGACGGTGGTCACCGTCGGATCGTCTGTAAGGCTTACGTCGATGAGCGGATCATGCGGAGCAGTCCTCAACACTTGGCCTGGTACATCGAACACGGCATCGCGCCCACCCTTCGGCGCCACGCGGATAATCAGTTGTCCGGCTTGGACCACTTCGCCGGCCTCGGCCGCAGTGGCAATCACCACGCCTCCGGCATCCGCTTTCAGTTCGGTATCGCTCACATGATCTTGGGCAGTCTTCAATTGCGCTTGCGTGGAATTGAGCTGGGCCTGAGCGGTTTTCCGCGTCTGCTCGGCGCGCTCGTATTGAACTTGCGATGCAACGTCTCGGGCTAGAAGAAAGCTCTGCCGCTCGTAGTTGCTTTGAGCCTCGTTGTATTGTGCCTGGGCCGCGGTGACTGCCGCTTGTGCGGACCGCAAGGCATTCAGCTCGTTCTGCGGCTCAAGTTTGGCTAGGATTTGTCCAGGTTTAACCTGGTCGCCGACGTTGGCGCCGCGTTCGATCATCCGTCCGCCGATACGAAACGACAGGCGGGTCTCGTTTTCAGCTTCGATGCGCCCGGTATAGGTAACAGTTTCACCGACGTCGCGCTTCACAACGGTCACCGTCCGAACCGGACGAGCTTCGGGCGCGGCTGTTTCAGACTCTTGGTTGCACGCAGCAAGAACCGCTAGCAGCACCGACACCAACAACGCTGTCCTGGGACATGTTGACTTCACGTGGCCGATGCACGCCAGCATGGCTTGACCCTTCCGTTCGTGATTTGGCGCAGCGCAGAGAGCAATAACGCTATCCTATTATAGGACGTATCGATGTGGCCAGCGCAGGCGCAGTCAACGGACATTTCCAGTTCGCGGCGACAAAACGGGATCGCTTGGCAGGTGCTCGAATCGGGACCGTGTCACGGCGTCCCTGGCAGTGGGTTTCGTATTCACCGCGCGGCGACCACGCCAAGGGCCCAGCCTTGTTCGAAACACCCGAATGGGCCAGATTGACAGCCGGTCCGGCGGACGGACCGGAATGTTGTGATCTGCGTTCCGAGCAGAGGTGCCATCCGCATCAAGATCACTGCTGGTAAATTGCATCATGAATTCGCCCGCGGATCCGGGAAGTCAAAAGCTTTCTCGCGGCGCGCTTATTGCGCTCGTCGTGGGGTCGATGATCGGCTCAGGTATCTTTGCCTTGCCGGCATCGTTCGGTCGCGCCACTGGCGGACTGGGCGCACTGATTGCATGGAGCATTGCGGGCTTTGGCATGCTGATGCTCGCCTTCGTCTTTCAGACGTTGTCTCGCCGCAAGCCTGAGCTGGACGCGGGCATTTACGCCTATGCCAAAACTGGATTTGGAGACTATCCCGGCTTCGCCTCTGCGGCGGGCTATTGGATCGGCTGCTGTTTGGCCGATACCGCCTGTCTCGTGCTGATCAAAGCGACGTTGGGCCAGTTCTTCCCGGTCTTCGGCGATGGCACGACGCCGACGGCCATCGTCGCCGCGTCCGCGCTATTGTGGGGCGTGCACTTTCTGGTCCTCCGCGGCATCAAACAAGCGGCCGCGCTTAATACCATCGCGACCTTTGCCAAGATCGTGCCATTAGTTCTTTTTGTCGTCATCGTCATTTTCGCGTTCAAGGCGGAAGTCTTCGCGATGAATTTCTGGGGCGGCGAGAAGCCAACCTTTGCGAACGTGTCTACCCAGGTCCGCAACACGATGCTGGTCACCGTGTTCGTGTTCGTTGGGATCGAAGGCGCCAGCGTCTACTCTCGCTATGCAAAGAACCGGAACGACGTAGGACTGGCGACGGTACTGGGATTTCTGGGAGTCCTGTGCCTGCTCGTCTTGGTCACCATGCTTTCATACGGCATATTCCTGCGTCCGGAACTTGGAGCGCTCGCCACTCCGTCGATGGCGGGCGTGTTGGAAGCGATCGTCGGGCCTTGGGGCAAAATCTTCATCAGCGTCGGCCTGCTCATTTCCGTGCTCGGCAACTACCTGTCGTGGTCGCTACTTGCTGCCGAGGTTGTGCACTCGGCTGCGGCGAACCAAACGATGCCGTCCTTCCTCGCCGCCGAGAACGTCAACAAGGTCCCTGCGGCTGCGCTGTTGCTAACCAATCTGGTCATTCAGTTCTTCCTTCTCGTCTCCTGGTTCGCCGAATATGCGTTTGTTCTCGCTTTGAAAATGACCAGCTCCATGACGTTGATTCCGTATCTGCTCGTCGCGGCGTATGGGCTGAAGCTCGCGTGGACCGGAGAAACCTACACTGCAAGCACACGCGAGCGCACCGTCGACTGGATGCGTGGAGCGATAGCGAGTTTCTACGCAGCCGGCATGATCTACGCCGGAGGTACAAAATTCCTCCTCCTGTCGGCGATACTGTATGCGCCTGGAACGGTGTTGTTCGTCCTCGCCAAACGCGAGCAGAAGAAACAAGTCTTCACGGCCATCGAGTGGCTCTTGTTCGCGATAGTCGTCGTCGCGGCTGCGGTTGGAATTTACGGTCTTATCTCGGGAGCGATCTCGATCTAACAGGCCAGCGTGCTTCAAGGCGACTGGACTTCGGTCGGGTCGGCAGATACGCTTGCTGAACACAAGAGGGATTGAACCCTCCTAACGGCCGGGGAGAGAAATGGCGTCTCCAACGGAGCAGAAGCTTCCGCTTTTCTCGCTGACGGCGATGGTCGTCGGCTCGATGGTCGGAGCCGGCATCTTCAACCTTCCGGGTCGGTTCGCGACGGCGACCGGTCCCTTCGGCGCCGTCATCGCCTGGGCGATCGCAGGCACCGGCATGTACATGCTGGCGCGCGTGTTCCAGGCGCTGGCCGAGAACGTCCGGACATCGATTCGGGCGTGTTCGCTTATGCCAAGGCCGGGTTTGGCGACTACATGGGCTTTCTGTCGGCCTTCGGCTATTGGCTCGGCAGCGTCCTCGGCAACACCTTCTACTGGGTGCTCATCGCATCGACGCTTGCCCGATTCTTTCCGGAAACATTTCGGTGACGGCACCAACGTCACCTCGATCATCGTGTCGCTCATCGGCGTCTGGGCGTTCCATTTCATGATCCTGCGCGGCGTCGAGGGGGCGACCTTCGTCAATACGGTCGTCACCGTCGCTAAGATCGTTCCGATCATCGTGGCGATCCTCATCTTCGTCTTTTTCTTCAACTATTCGCAGTTCTCGGAGAATTTCTTCGGCGGCGTTGGAATGCCGGAAAAGAGCCTGCTGGCGCAGGTGCGCGACACGATGCTGATTACGGTGTTCGTCTTCATCGGCATCGAAGGTGCGAGCGTCTATTCCCGTTTCGCCACGAAGCGCTCGGACGTCGGCGCGGCGACCCTTCTCGGCTTCGTCGGCGTCACGGGCCTCATGGTCGCGGTCACGCTGCTCCCCTACGCCACGGCGCCCCGCGCAGCGATCGCCGGCGTGCAGAATCCGTCTCTCGCTGGCGCCCTGGAGCTTGTCGTCGGGCACTGGGGCGGGGTGATGATCTCCATCGGCGTGCTGGTCTCGGTGCTCGGCGCCTTTCTGGCCTGGACGCTGATCTGCGCCGAAGTGCTGTTCGCCGCCGGCAAGTCGCAGGACATGCCGCGGCTGTTCGCTAAGCAGAACAGCAACAAAGTACCCACGTATGCACTTTGGCTCTCCAACATCGTCTGCTCGCTGTTCGTCATCTCGACCTACTGGTCCCGGGACGCTTTCAATTTTATGCTCGATATGACCAGCGTGACGTCGCTGCTACCCTATCTGCTCGTTGCGGGATACGGCGTGTTGCTGGCGCGCAGCGGCGTGGGCTATGAGAAGACGCCGGACGAACGCGGCCGCGACCAGATCATCGCGGGGATCGCGATCATCTATACAGTCTTCATGTTCATCGCCGCCGGGCTGAAATACGTGCTGCTGGTGACCGTTCTCTTCGCGCCGGGCACAATTCTCTATGTCTGGGCACGGCGGGAGCAGAACGCACGTCTGTTCACTCCGGTTGAACTTGTCGTCTTCGCCGTCACGCTCATTGGGGCCGCGACCGGAGTCTACGGCCTTGTGACCGGAATCATCACACCCTGACAAGGAAACGCACCGGGAGCACCCATGGAAACCACGTTCGGCGTTCATTCCGAGGTTGGCCAGCTGCGGAAGGTGATGGTCTGCGCGCCGGGTCGCGCGCACCAACGCCTGACGCCGAGCAATTGCGATGACCTGCTGTTCGATGATGTCCTGTGGGTTGATAACGCCAAGCGCGACCATTTCGATTTCATGACCAAGATGCGCGACCGCGGCGTCGAAGTCCTCGAGATGCATAATTTGCTCGCCCAAACCGTCGCGGTTCCCGAAGCGAAGAAATGGATTCTCGACAATCAGGTGATCCCAAATCAGGTTGGCCTGGGGCTGGTCGACGAGGTTCGCAGCTATCTCGAAGGTATGTCGCCGCGCGACTTGGCGGAGACTCTGATTGGGGGTCTCTCGACCTACGAATTTCCCGAGCGTATCGGGGGCGAGATGCTGGAACTCGTGCGCGACGCCGCCGGAGTCACCGAATATCTGCTACCGCCGCTTCCCAACACGCTCTACACGCGCGACACCACCTGCTGGATCTATGGCGGCGTCACGCTCAACCCCCTCTACTGGCCGGCGCGCCACGAGGAAACAATCCTCACCACCTCAATCTATAAATTTCATCCCGACTTCGCCGGTAAGGTCAATGTCTGGTGGGGCGATCCGACCAAGGACTGGGGCCTCGCCACGCTCGAGGGCGGCGACGTCATGCCGATCGGTAAAGGCAACGTACTCATCGGCATGAGCGAGCGCACGTCTCGGCAGGCGATCAGCCAACTCGCCGCCACGCTGTTCGAGCGTGGCGCCGCAGAGCGCGTCATCGTCGGCGCTATGCCGAAACTGCGCGCCGCGATGCACATCGATACGGTCTTCACGTTCGCCGATCGCGATTGCGTGCTGATCTATCCCGACATTGTCAATAAAATAGAGGCATTCTCCTACCGCCCCGGCTCCAAGAAAGGCACGGTTGAACTGCACAAGGACAAGGGCAGTCTTGTCGATACGATTCGAGATGCGCTCGGCCTGAAAACGATGCGCGTGGTCGAAACCGGCGGCACCGACTACATGCGCGAGCGGACCCAATGGGATAGCGGCGCGAATTTGGTTTGCGCTTCGCCGGGCGTCGTTTACGCCTATGACCGCAACACCTACACCAACACGCTTCTCCGCAAGGCCGGCATCGAAGTCGTGACGATCGTCGGCGCGGAGCTCGGACGCGGGCGTGGCGGAGGCCATTGCATGACCTGCCCGATCGTCCGCGATGCAGTCGATTATTGAGTTTGGCCGCGCATCGGCCTCAATCGATTTGACGCGTGGAACGCAGAGGGTCCGCAGGGGGGGCTGTGGCCATGATGTCGCTTCGTCGTGCTACGAAGAGCAAGCGTGGAGAGGACGCATACGAGCCGAATGAGCGTATCCTAGGGCTCGGGTCGCGTCCGGCCGGCGGGCTTCGAAGGCGCGAACTAGCATTAGCTATGGCCGTCGCACTGCTTGTGAATGTGCCCAGCCCGCTCTACGCGCAGTCGGCCGCGGAAGCAGCTTCGGATGCTCAGGACGCACGGATTGATGCCATCCTCGGTATGCCCAATCGTTCGACGCCAGTGCCGCTGTCAAACTTATATTCAACCGCTCCCGGATTGGAGCAACAGCTGCCATCGCCCGACTTGCGATCCAATTTCCTCTTCCCATTTGGCTACAATTCAAATGCTGAAGAACTCCAACAGGGCGGGGACTCCGACGTTGGAGCTCAATCCCACCGGAAATATATCTTGGGCCGCGCCTGTGGGCGCGTTGCCGCTCCGCGTGACAGTGAGTGGGTTTGCCGAAAGCGACCGCTTTCTACGAGCGAGTGACGTTGATCTCGACAAGATGGGCGGTTCCGCGCGCCTACAATACGTCGACCCTAGCAATGATCAGGCGTTCTCTCCATATGTCGCCTTCGCTCCGAGATGGGATTTCCTCCCCACGTTTTCGGATCAAATCTCCTCTCGCCAGGACTTTAACGTGGGATTCAACAAGAGATTTAACTTCGATGGGAACTTCCAACACGTCGCCTTCTCTGGCGATACGTCGGCTTCGACGGTGTGGTCGTTCGGCTTGACGGTATTTGCCCAGCGAAGGCTCAGGGAGCCGCAGCTTTCGTCGAGCGCGGTATTCGTTATTCCATCCGTGTCCTACGTCATCTCCGAGGACTGGAACGCTAGCTTTGCGGTCGAACTGCTGGGCCGCTGGTTCGGCACCGACA
Source organism: uncultured Alphaproteobacteria bacterium (assembly GCA_963759705.1). Classification (GTDB taxonomy): domain Bacteria; phylum Pseudomonadota; class Alphaproteobacteria; order Rhizobiales; family Xanthobacteraceae; genus BOG-931. Next base: position 294,754 of record CAVXAK010000009.1, on the reverse strand, counting down.
ACACAGGATTCTCGGGGCGGGATTGGGAGGCGCTGCCGATCGTTACCCTCGAATATGTAATTCCGACCTCATTTTTGGGCGGCGAGAAAATCGCGAATATCCTCGGGCGGCCGTCGTTAGATTTCCAATCTTCCTACCTCAAGGTTTGGTCGAATGCTCCAGCGGTAAGTTTCAATCAATGGACGGCATCCGCCACGATCAAGATGGGCTGGCGCTTCTGACAAGTGCTCGCTTCCGGTCCGCGGTGAATGACCTGACGCCGTTGCCAATCGGCACTAAACTAGGATTGATTGCCTGTTGTCATTACTAATGGAAATGGGACCCCACCTCTCCGCGCCACAGCGCATTGATTTGATTGAAAAACATTGGCTTTTAGCGGGGGGTCCTATCGGCGTCGATTGTGACCCCAGCGTAAATGAATTTCCGTCCGTGATTTCAAAGCATTGCCGCTTTGTATCGAGGGGGCACGCTCCGAGGCCGAAACACACGCTGCACCGCCCCGGCAATCGCCTTCCTCTGTCCTCTCGAATAGGGGCGAACATACTGATGCTCGACCGGGATGCCCCACGGTGCTCGGCTTAGGCGGCGTCCTGCCCGACGCGATGCTACCTATATGAAGCTTGACGCTTCTATGTCACACCGCTGTCAGGAATAATATAGTTATTGCAGATATTTGATCGACATCTACTTGCCCTTAACCTGCTCCCGGGCGGTTCCGGGCATCAGCCGGCCGGCACTACAACCGGTCCGCGAGGTGCTCGCTGCAAGTGCCGGACGCGCCCTGCACCGCAAGGTGCGGCGGTTGGACTCTGCGCCTTTCGGCGTTCCGCTTCCTTTTTCTTTCGTCCGTGCGCTGCGCTGATCGTGACCAACCGGCCCCACCGCCGGAAAAGTCTGACGAAGATCACGCGCGGCGAAGTTCTTGCTGATGCCGTGTGCAAAACTCGGGCGCGAACCGCGTCGCGGGAACGGATTTTCTTTTCCCCTCCCCACCCGGGCCGCGCTTGCGCGCGCCCGGGCGCAAGCTCTTGTGGGGAGGGGTTAGGGGTGGGGGTCGGGAGGTACGCCGCTGCGTCAACGATCTCGAATAATCTTCGCCACCCCCACCCTGGCTCGCTGCGCTCGCCGTCCCTCCCCACAAGGGGGAGGGAAAAGTGCAAACCGCGTCGCGAGACCGTATTCGCTCGTCATTGCCGGACTTGATCCGACAAATCCATGCGGCAGCGAGAATGGACGGGAGGAAACTCTATTTCAGCGGCGGTCCGATCGTGACGGTGAGCTTGCCGACGCCCTCGATCTCGCACTCGATCTTGTCGCCAGCGACGGTGGCGGCAACGCCCGAAGGCGTGCCCGTCATGATGATGTCGCCGGGCGCGAGTTCGACCATCTCGGAAAGCTTGGAGATAACCTCCGGTACGTTCCAGATCATCTGATTGAGATCGCCGTCCTGGCGCACCTTGCCGTTGACCTTGAGCACGATGCGGCCCTTCGCAGGGTGGCCGATTTCCGAAGCGGGCTTGAGCGACCCGCAAGGCGCCGAATAATCGAATGCCTTGCCGACCTCCCACGGCCGTTTGATCTCACGTGAGGCGATCTGCAGATCGCGGCGCGTCAGATCGATGCCGACGCCGTAGCCGTAGATGCAATCGAGCGCCTTCTCGGTCTTGATGTTGCGGCCGCCGCTTTTGAGCGCAACGACGAGCTCCACCTCGTGGTGCATGTCCTTGGTCAGCGACGGATAGGGTGCCGTGCCGCCATCAAGGACGATGGCGTCGGCCGGCTTAGCGAAAAAGAACGGCGGCTCGCGCAGGTCTTGCCCCATCTCTTTGATGTGCTCTTCGTAATTGCGCCCGACGCACCACAGGCGCCGGACCGGAAAGTATTTGTCGGTGCCGGCGACGGGAATGGCCGGCTGCGGCGGCTGCGGAATGACATAGCTTTTAGCGTCGGTGCTCATGATGACATTTCGTGTTGGAGGAAGGTAAACGCCGGGCTTATAGCCCAGAGTTCGACCCGGCAAAGTGGAAAGCGGCTTTCCGATGAGTATCTGGATCAATAACGCGGTCGACGGCGTTCAGCCGGACGAAGCGACCGCCACAATGGGCTCGGTCGCATGCGGCTGCTCCTTGAGTTGCAGACGATAGAACGAGGCGTAACGGCCGCCCTTGCGGAGCAATTCATCGTGCCGCCCGGATTCGACGACCTGGCCGTCCTCCACCACGAGAATGCAATCGGCATGCATGATCGTGGAAAGGCGGTGGGCGATGGCGATCGTCGTGCGTCCCTTGCAGAGCTCGGTCAGCGCAGCCTGCACCTGGTGCTCGGATTCCGAATCGAGCGCTGCGGTCGCTTCGTCGAGGAGGATGATGGGCGCTCCTTTGATCAGCGCACGCGCGATCGCGATGCGCTGGCGCTGGCCGCCGGAGAGTTGCAATCCGTGCTCGCCGACCTGCGTATCGTAGCCGGCCGGGAAGCTCAGGATGAAATCGTGGGCGTGCGCAGCCTTGGCGGCGGCGACGATATCAGCTTCGCCTGCCTCGAGATTGCCAAGCGCGATGTTCTCGCGGATCGTGCCGCGAAACAGGTGAACGATCTGGCCAACATAAGCGATCTCGTCACGCAGCGAGCGCCGCGATACCGCCGCGATGTTCTGGCCGTCGATCAGGATGCGCCCGCCGTCAACGTCGTAGAAGCGCAGCAGCAGATTGAGCACCGTCGACTTGCCGCCGCCCGATGGGCCGACCAGTGCGGTGAGCTTTCCCCGCTCGGCGACAAAACTCATGCCGCGCAGCACCGGCGTGTCGGCACGATAGGAGAACCGCACGTCGTCGAATCGCAACGCGGGCCATCGTCAGTGCGAGCGGCGGCAGGCCATCGTCGCTTGGTTCTCCCGGCGGGCTGTCGATCACCTCATAGAGCACGCGGACGCCGACCAGATTGTTGCTCAGATCGATGTTGAGACGCGCCAGCCGCTTTGCGGGCTCGTAGGCGAGCAGAAAGGCCGTCAGGAACGACACGAATTCGCCCGGCGTCGCGCCGGTCTCGATCACACGGTAGCCGCCGTAGATCGTCGCGAGCGCGATCGCGAATCCGCCGAGCATCTCCATCAGCGGACTGGCGCGGTTGGAAACGCGCGCCATTTTGTTGGACTCGTGCTCGACCTGGCTGACGCTCGTGGCGAGCCGCCGCCGCATTTCGTCTTCCAGGCCGAAGGCCTTGACCATGCGCATGCCCTGCAGAGCTTCCTGCATGGTCTCGATGATGCGGGTGCCGCCGGTGAACTGCATCCGGGCGATCCCGCGCACGCGGCGGATCAGCTTGCGAAGAAAGATGAAAGCCGGCGGCGCCACGATGAAACCGGCAAGCGACATCACCGGATCCTGTACGACCATCACAATCGATAGCCCGATGAGCGACATCAGATCGCGGCCGATGGCGGTGATGAGAAGATTGATCACCTGGCTGACCGCGTTTGCGCCGGTGGTCAACCGTGCGATGAATTCCGACGAGTGGCGGTCGGCGAAGAAACCGATGTCTTGCTGCAGCAGCTTATCGAACATGCGCTGCTGATTGTTGGCGATAATGCGGTTGCCGATCCACGACAGCATGACGGCAGAGCCGTAGGTCGCAAAACCTTTTGCTATGAAGATCACCATAGCAATCAAACCGATGACCACGATGCCGTGGAAATTGCGATTGACATACGCTTCGTTGGTCATCGTGCCGATCAGATACGCGGTCAGCGCCGTTGCCGCCGCAGCAACAGCCATCAGCGCGAAGGCTATGGCGTAGCGCGCCCAGTGTCCGAGCGCCTCATCGACCAAGAGGCGGCGGACCAGGGTGACAGTCGAATAGTCCTTCGAGGATTCGGCCGTGCCAGCTGTCATGCGTGATCCGTTTGCCCCGCTGCGGCCAAAGTTTGCGAGGCCAGCGTCAATCGCCGTTCCATGCCCGGAAGGGGCGGAACATTCAAGTGAATTCAGAGACTTTACGGGCGAGCGGAACCGGCTGCGGGAACCGCACTGCGCGGCGCATCAATCGCGTTGCCGCCGGCGCGCTCGGATGGCTGGCGCTCGCCCGATTGCGCCGCGCGACGCGCCGGGAGTTGGCGCTCCCAAGCGAGCGCATGCGCGACGATGGTCGAGAGATCATCATAGCGGGGCTCCAGCCGAGCTTCGCTCGTGCTTGTCGGAGTTCGCCACGATCTGCGCGGGGTCGCCGGCTCGGCGCGGCGCGCCTTCGACCTTGAAGTCGGCGCCTGACACGCGTTTGATCGCGTCGATCACTTCAAGCACTGAGAATCCGTGGCCGTAGCCGCAATTCAGAGTCAGCGATGGTGCGCCCGATCGCAAATGACGAAGCGCGTCGGAGTGTGCGCGGACGAGATCGCAGACGTGGATGTAGTCGCGGATGCAGGTGCCGTCCGGCGTCGGATAATCGGTGCCGAACACGTCGATCTTGGGGCGAAACCCCAAAGCCGTCTCGGCTGCGATCTTGATCAAGTGCGTCGATGCTTTGTTTGATTGACCGGTGCGGCCCTGCGGATCGGCGCCGGCGACGTTGAAATAGCGCAGGATGACGTGACGCAGTTCATAGGCAGCGCCGGCGTCGCGCAGCATGATCTCCGTCATCAGCTTCGACCAGCCGTATGGCGAGATCGGCACCGTCGGCGCATCCTCTCTCACCGGAGCCACCTCCGGATTGCCATAGACGGCCGCGGTCGAGGAAAAGATGAAGTGGCGCACGCCGCTGTTCACGACGCATTCGATCAGGGAGCGCGAATTGGCGGTGTTGTTCCGATAATAGCTCAGCGGATCGCGAACCGAGTTCGGGGACGACGATGGAGGCGGCGAAATGGATCACCGCATCGACGCCATGTTCACGGATGAGCCGGGCCACGAGGGCTTGATCGCCGGTTTCTCCGACGACGAGAGGCACGCCCGCAGGGAGGGCCCAAGAGTGACCCGTCGAAAGATTGTCGAGGACGACGACGCGTTCACCGGCGTCGAGCAACTCGTACACCATGTGGCTGCCGATATAGCCGGCCCCGCCGGTGACCAGGACTGTCATGCGTTCAACCCGTTTCTCTGAACTGTCTCGCCCTACACCGTTTAGATGAATAGCGCGTTATGTGGGGCTGACACGACCTAGACCGCAGCAAGGGCCGAAAGTGTCCGGTGGATCGCCGCCATGACCGCATCCGATGTGATGTCGCGCATGCAGCGATGATGGCCGAGCCGGCATACCGGCTTATGGCATGGCCGGCAGGGCAGCTCGCTTGTCGCTTCGATCGTGGCTGCGAGCGGATTGAGGGGCGCCCAGTGCCATGGGCTGGTCGGACCGAAGATGCCGATCGAGGGCGTGCCGAGCGCTGCTGCGACATGAAGCAGGCCCGAATCGTTGGAGACCGCCACGGAGGCGTTCGCAAGAGCGAGGACGGCGTCGCGTAGATCATGCCCCGTGAGGTCGCGGGCCGGGGTGCCGTCCACGATTTCCGAAGCCAACGGCTTCTCGTCGGGGCCGCCCAACATCCAGACCGCAAGGCCCTCCGCCAATAGACGGCGGGTCAGATCGGCATAGGCGGCGCTCGGCCAGCGCTTTGAGGGGCCGACGGCGCCCGGAGCAAACGCCACGACCGGTCGGCCGTCGGCATTAAGGCCGCGGTTCTTGCGCCACGTCAGGGCCTCCGCCGCGGAGACTTCGAGCTTCGGCATCGGCCAAGAGGGGGGCAGCGGGGCGCCGGCGGGAAGAGCCAGCGCGGCGCAGCGGTCAACCATGCGCGGCAGCCGGCGCTCACCGAACCGCACGTCGTTGAGAAGGATGAAGCGAGCCTCGCCGACGAACCCGGTGCGCTCGGGAATTCCGGCGAAGAAGGGTGCCAGCGTCGATTTCCAGGTGCGCGGCATGATCAGGGCGGTTCCATAGCCCTCGGCCTTGAGGCGTCGTGCTAGGACAAGCTGCTGCCCCAGCGCGAGGCTCTTGCGTGGAAGATTGGCGACGACGGCCTGCCGTACTCCAGGCATGTAATCGGTCAATGGCGCGCACAGCGTGGTTGAAAGCACATCGATGGGCCGACGAGGAAATCGGCTCTGCAGGAGCTGCACGACCGAATGGCAACGCACGAAATCGCCAATCCACATGTAGGGCACGATAAGGATCGGGCGCTGGCTGGCGGCCATCCGCTCACCGTTTACGAGCTTAAGATCGGAATCCATATTCATCTTATAGTATGAATTCAAGTTCACTTCATACTTGGATGCGGGACCGCGTTAGCGTGCGAACTTGGACCTGTCCAGTGTTGCCCCAGAAACCAGACTGGGGCAAAGGAGCGGTGGCGGGGCTCATGCTCCTGATGCATCTCCAACCGGTCTTACGGCGTCGATGTTTTTGGTCACCGGCGGGGCCGGTTTCATCGGATCGAACGTGGTCGCGAGCCTCAACGAAGCGGGGCGCTCCGACATTGTCGTGAACGACACGCTTGGCAGCGACGGCAGGTGGCGAAACCTTGCCAAATGCCAGATCGCCGATTTCATTCCGCCGGCCGACCTTGGCTCTTGGCTCGATGGACGCAAGCTCGATGCCGTCGTCCATCTCGGCGCTATCTCGTCGACGACCGCGTCGGACGGCGACGCCATCATGGAAAATAATTTCCGGCTGTCGCTGCGCCTGCTCGACTGGTGCACGTCGACGCAGACGCCCTTCATCTATGCTTCGTCTGCCGCGACCTACGGCGATGGTGGTCAGGGTTTCTCCGACGACTGGTCGCCCGGCGCTCTCAAAGAGCTCAAGCCGATGAACCTTTACGGCTGGAGCAAGCATTTGTTCGACCGTGCGGTCGTCGGGCGCATCACACGCAAGGAAAAGCTGCCGCCGCAATGGGCCGGACTAAAGTTCTTCAATGTGTTTGGCCCGAATGAATACCACAAGGGCGAGATGATGAGCCTCGTAGCCAAGCGCTTCGACGAGATCAAAGCCGGCAAAACGATCCGGCTGTTCAAGTCTCATCGCGCTGGCGTCGCCGACGGCGACCAAAAACGCGATTTCATCTATGTCGACGATGCGGTCGCCGTCGTCCGCTGGCTGCTCGATACACCGGCGATATCGGGCATCTTCAACGTCGGCACCGGCAAGGCACGCAGCTTTCGCGACCTGATGACGGCCGTATTCGCCGCGCTCGCTCGCGATCCGGCAATAGAATATGTCGACATGCCGCTCTCGATCCGCGATAGCTACCAATATTTCACGCAAGCAGAGACCGGCAATCTGCGGCGTGCGGGCTATAATGCCGACTTCACCGGTCTCGAAGAGGCGGTGAAATGCTACGTAAATGCTTATCTCGATCGTCCCGATCGCTATCGGTGAGTGAACTCTCGAGATTGGAGCGGGGCTGCAACACGCATGTTCGATTTCGAAGAGGCGCTCAAGCTTGTTTCGAAGCAGACCATTCTGTGCGTCGGCGACCTTATGCTCGACGACTTCGTCTACGGCGAAGTCACGCGTATTTCGCCCGAGGCGCCGACACCGGTGCTGAGGGTCCGGCACAGCGAAATCGGAATCGGCGGCGCAGGCAACGTGGCGCGCAATATCGCAGCTCTCGGCGCGCGCTGCATTTTTGTCGGCCTCATCGGCAATGATGACGCCGGTCTGACCTTGACCAATGCCTTGGCCAAGATCGGCGATTCAATCGTGCCCGATCTCGTCATCGAGAAGACCCGGCAGACCACGCGCAAGGTGCGCTTCGTGTCTGAACACCACTCGGCGCACCTGATGCGAGCCGATTGGGAGACAGCAGCGCCGGCAAGCATTGAGAGCCAATCCGCGCTCATCGCATATGCGGAAGCGGCGTTGCCGCAGGTCGGTGCCGTGGTGCTGTCGGATTACGCCAAAGGCGTGCTGACGGAACGCGTCGTTCGCGGTGTCATCGATGCGGCGCGGCGCTCCGGTAAAGCGGTCGTCGTCGATCCCAAAGGACACGATTACAGCGTTTATCGCGGCGCGACGTTGATCACGCCGAACCGCAAGGAGTTATCGGCTGCGGTTCACCGCCCGGTCTCGAATGAGGCGGAGATCGCGTCCGCTGCGGCAGAGCTTGCGCGAGCGATCGAGAGCGAAGCCGTGCTGGTCACCCGCAGCGAGGAAGGAATGACATTGCACGTCGAGGGTCAGGCGCCGCTTCACGTACCGGCTCAGTCGGTAAGGGTGCGCGATGTCTCGGGCGCTGGTGACACCGTCGCCGCCGTGATGGCGATCCTGCTGGCAATGAATGCGCCGTTTGAGGAGGCCATGCGCGCCGCCAATGCCGCCGCTGCTGTGGTGGTCGGCAAGCGCGGTACGGCGACAGTTTCACTTGCGGAATTGCGTCACAGCATTCTACCTGCCGCGTCGCTCGCGCCTGAGGACAAGATCGTATTCGATTGGTCGGAACTCGACGTGCGCCTTGCGGAGTGGCGGCGAAGCGGGTTGCGCGTCGGCTTCACCAACGGCTGCTTCGACATCCTGCATCGCGGACACATCCGGTTGCTTGCCGAGGCACGCGCCGCCTGCGACCGGCTGGTGGTCGGGCTCAACAGTGACGCTTCGACGCAACGCCTCAAGGGCAAGACGCGACCGATTAATCCGGAGGCGGGGCGCGCGGAGGTGCTTGCAGCGCTGGAAGCCGTCGATCTGGTCGTCGTCTTCGAGGAGGACACGCCACTCGAACTGATCAAGCATGTCCAGCCTGCGGTGTTGGTCAAAGGCGCCGACTACAAGCGCGAGGACGTGGTGGGTCGGGACGTGGTTGAGGCTGCAGGAGGGAGCGTGATCCTGGTTGACCTCGTGCCCGGTCAAAGCACCACGGCAATCGTCGAGCGCGCCCAGCCGGCGAAGGAGCCCGCGGAGGACTGAACCGCCGTGACCGACAGCGCACTCATTTCAGTCATCGTGACGACCTATAATCGCGAGGATGCTCTCGGTGCGGCGTTGCATGCTCTCTCCTGTCAATCCGACCAGAATTTTGAGATTGTCATCGCAGATGACGGATCGAGGCCTGAAACCACCGATGTTGTCGAAACTTGGGCTTCGCGGCTTGCGGTACCGCTCAAGCACGTCCGTCACGAGCACAACGGTTTCCGCGGCGGCGAGATTCGCAATCGCGGGATTCGCGCGAGTTCGGGAAAGCTCTGCATCTTTCTCGACGGAGATTGTCTGGCACGCGCCGATTTCATCGCAACGCATCGATCTTTGGCAGAGCCCGGATGGTTTGTGACCGGCAATCGCATCTTGCTCTCACGTGAATTGACCGACGTCATACTGGCCGATCGATTGGCGGCTGAGACATGGAGCTTTGCCACGCTCGGCCGCGAACGCTTCCGCGGCCGAGTGAATCGTTTGCTGCCGGCATTGCATCTACCGCTGGGGCCGCTCCGCAAAATTCATCGCGGGGATTGGACGGGTGCGCAGACCTGTAATCTTGCCGTCGCACGAGACGACCTCGATCGCATCGACGGCTTCGACAACAGCTATGTCGGTTGGGGGCTCGAGGATTCGGACCTTGTCGTACGCCTTCTTCATGCCGGGGTACGGCGAAAAGACGGGCGATTTGCAACGGGCGTGCTGCACCTGTGGCACGCGCAGAACGATCGCGAGCAATTGCCGGCAAACCAGGCAAGGCTGGACGACGTCATTCGCGGCAGCCGCGCGCGCGCATTGCGGGGCTTGTCTGCGCTCGCGGACGGCGCGAAAGCGGAGTCGGATCAGACGAGGCGCGCAGGATGATCGCTGTTCCTACGACTCGCGGTTTTGATCGTGTGCGTGTTGCACAGCTAGCCGACTGGCTCGCTGTAGCCGTTGCGGTGTCGCTACCCTGGTCGACGTCGGCAAGCGCGATCCTTATCGCTCTCTGGCTCGTCGCGGTTGTGCCAACCCTGGACATTGAGATGCTCAGGCGTGAACTTGCTTCCGCCGCGGGCGGCCTGCCGGTGCTGCTGTGGCTGCTGGCAGCCGTTGGTATGCTATGGGCGGACGTGAGTTGGAGTGAGCGGCTCTACGGTCTCGGCGGATTCCATCGCCTCTTGGTCATTCCCTTGCTTCTCGCGCAATTTCGCCGGTCCGAGCATGGTCCATTTGTTCTTTACGGGTTCCTCGTTTCCGCAACGTGTCTTCTGGCGACCTCTTGGGCCTTTGCGTTCGTTCCGGCGCTCGCACCGCATGGCAAGGCCTATGGCGTTCCGGTGAAGGATTACATTTTGCAGAGTGGTATCTTTCTCATCTGCGCGTTTGCTCTGATCGGCGCAGCCTTTGAGGCTTGGCGCGCGCACAACCTCCGGCTGGCTGTCGCGGTGATCGCTCTCGCCGTCATCTTTCTCGGGAATATTGCGTTTGTCGTCACAAGCCGCACCGTCCTCGTTGTCGCGCCAGTTTTGATTATCGTTTTGGGTTGGCGTTTGTTCAGCGCGAAAGGCGTCGTGGCGGCCTGTCTGGTGACAGCGGCGCTGGCGGCGGCGCTTTGGGTTACATCGTCTTATCTTCGCGAGCGCACGCTCGATTCCATCAAAGATTTACGGACTTACTACACTGCAAACAAAGTCAACTCGACAGGACTTCACTTCGAATTTCTCAAGAAGTCGGTGAGCATCATAGAGGAGGCGCCCATCGTCGGCCATGGAACGGGTTCCATCGCTGAGCAATTTCGCCTCGCCGCAGCCGGCGAAAGCGGCGCGGCCGGCACGCTGACTGTCAATGCCCACAACCAAATCTTCGCTGTCGCGATCGAACTTGGCATCCTCGGGGCGGTCGTGCTGCTGGCCATGTGGGCCGCGCATCTCATGCTGTTTCGCGGCGCCGGGCTCGCGGCCTGGATCGGTACGATCGTCGTCCTGCAAAACGTGGTCTCTTCGCTGTTCAACTCGCATCTGTTCGATTTCAGTCAAGGCTGGCTTTACGTGTTCGGTGTCGGCGTTGCGGGCGGGATGATGTTGCGCGAGCGGGATTGCGGCCCCGCTGCGGCGGTCACGGCGCGGCCATGAAACCCATCTCCTTGCCGAGGAATTCTCATGTGCTGGTCGTCGCACTGCGACGCCTGGGCGATGTATTGCTGACCACGCCGCTCATTCGTAGCCTCAAGCGGGCTTTTCCCGACGCGTCGATTGATGCGCTGGTTTTCGCCGGCACCGCCGGGATTTTGTCAGGCAATCCCGACCTCACCGGCGTCATTGCCATTCCGGAGCGTCCGAGCGCCGGCGACAATGTCTCACTGCTGCCGCGTCTCGCCAGACGCTATGACCTCGCGGTGTCCACCCAGACCGGCGATCGCCCGACCACTCTGGCGTGGATCGCCGGACGGCAAAGCGCCGGACCGGTCGAAGCGCGCGGGTTTCCGGCTGCGGTCAAACGTTTTGCTCTCGACCGCTCATATGTCACCGATCGGTGCCAGCACCGCGTTCTCGACGTGCTGCGCGTTGCCGAAATTCTCGGTATTCCTGCGTTCTCCGAGATCGTTTGTCCGTCCGGCAACGTGTCTGGCCAAGCCAGGCGGACGGAGTCCTATGCCGTCGTGCACGCCGCGCCGATGTTCACCTACAAGCGCTGGCGGAAGGACGGCTGGCGAGAGGTCGCCGCAGCGCTCCGCGAGCGCGGTCTGGCGACGATCGTCACCGGTGCCAAACAGGATCGTGCTTATCTCGATGAGGTCTGGGAGGGATGTGGAGCGGTTCGGCTCGACGGTACGCTGCAATGGCCGGATTTGTCCGCTCTGATTGGGTGTGCGCGAGTGTATGTCGGGCCCGACACCGCGGTCACCCACCTCGCTGCCGCCACGGGTGTGCAGACGGTATCGATTTACGGCCCCACGGATCCGCGTGTTTGGGGCCCCTGGCCGATCGGAGGTCTCGATCAGCCGTGGGCGGCCGCCGGCACCGTCCAACGGCGCGGCAACGTGTGGCTCATTCAAAATCCCTTGCCATGCTTGCCATGCCAGCAGGAAGGCTGTGAGCGACGGCTCGACAGCTATAGCCGCTGCCTCGACGGACTTTCGGCCGCCCAGGTCATTTCGGCGGTCGATCAAGCACTTGCTGTCCGGCAGGCGGCGTAGTGCGACGGCGCCGGGGTAGCGCAGCGCTCGAAAGCCCGGTAATGGATGGCCGGGGTCTTGCTGGCGGCACGGTCATAGGATGCTCGGACTGAAATTGAGCCCGCGCAGAGCGCTCGTCATTGCGAATGACCTGCTCGCAACAGCGGCGGCGGTCGCTGCGAGCTTCTACATCCGTTTCGAGGCTGACGGCCTCTGGGAGCGGCGCGAAACGCTGCTCGCGTTTCTGCCCGGTTTCGTGGTCTATGCCGGGATCATCTACTACCTGTTTCATCTCTATGAATTGAAGTGGCGGTTTGCGTCGCTTCCGGATCTGATGAACATTTTTCGCGCGGCGACAGTGCTCGCCGTGTCGATTTTGCACTCGATTACGTGCTCGTCGCGCCCAATGTGCTGGGGCAGTTTTTCTTCGGCAAGATCACGATTGTGCTCTACTGGATTCTCCAGATGGTTTTCCTGGGCGGGCCGCGAATTGCTTATCGTTATTTCCGATATACCCGCACCCGGCATCACGCGATGGCGGAAGCGGCCAATCCCACCCTCGTGCTGGGCCTTGCGGCGGATGCTGAAGTTCTCCTGCGCGCGATCGAAAGTGGCGCCGTAAAGAAGATCTGGCCGGTCGGCGTGCTTTCGCCGTCCCGGTCCGACCAAGGTCAGTCCATCCGGGGAATTCCGGTTCTCGGCGACTTTGCTGATCTCGATAGCGTCGTCAACGACCTCGCCCAACGCGACACGGCGGTCTCCCGCATCGTCTTTACGCCATCGGCCTTCGAGCCCAATGCCAAGCCGGAAGCAACGTTGATGCACGCACGCCGTCTGGGCTTGACGGTGAGCCGATTGCCATCGCTCGACGACGCCGGCGAAATGCCTCGTCTGGCGCCGGTTAATGTCGAGGACTTGCTGCTGCGGCCGAGCGTCAAGATTGATTACGTGCGACTCGAAGGTTTTCTGAAGGGCCGATCTATCATCGTGACCGGCGGCGGCGGATCGATCGGCTCGGAGATCTGCGATCGCGTGATCGCTTTCGGCGCCACGCGGCTGCTCATTATCGAGAATTCCGAACCGGCGCTGCATGCGGTTCTTGAAACGCTCGCCACAAAACAGTCCGATGCTGAGATCATCGGCCGGATCGCCGACGTGCGGGATCGTGCGCGATTGCTCCGGCTCATGGCCGACTTCAAGCCGGACATCGTGTTTCACGCCGCAGCGCTCAAGCATGTGCCGTTGCTCGAACAGAACTGGGAAGAAGGCGTCAAGACCAACGTGTTCGGCTCGGTCAACGTCGCTGATGCGGCTGCGGCCGCGGGCGCTTCGGCGATGGTCATGATCTCGACCGACAAGGCGATCGAGCCAGTTTCGATCCTTGGAGCGACCAAGCGCTTCGCCGAAATGTATTGTCAGGCGCTCGACGCCGACTTCTCCCGACATGCGGCGTCCGACCGCCGGCCGATGCGTCTTATCGCGGTGCGCTTCGGCAACGTGCTCGCATCCAACGGTTCGGTGGTGCCGAAGTTCAAGGCGCAAATTGATGCCGGCGGTCCGGTGACCGTCACGCACCCCGATATGGTGCGCTACTTCATGACCATTCGCGAGGCCTGCGATCTGGTCGTCACGGCGGCAAGCCACGCGCTCGGCCCCGCGCGTTCGGACGTATCGGTCTATGTGCTCAACATGGGCCAACCGGTGAAAATCGTCGATCTGGCGGAGCGCATGATCCGGCTAGCCGGTCTCGAGCCGGGTCGCGACGTCGATATCGTGTTCACGGGCGCGCGGCCGGGTGAGCGAATGCAGGAGATTTTATTCGCGCGCGAAGAGCCCATGGCGGACATCGGCATCGTGGGTGTCGTTGCGGCGCGACCCGTTCAGCCGTCGATTGAGTTGATGCGCGGCTGGCTTGCCATGCTTGACCAGGGCCTCACGCGAGAGGAGCGCGAGGCGATTTACCGCGTGCTGCGCGAAGCCGTGCCGGATTTCCAGGGCGCCGCTGCCTGAACAAGCGCTTGGAGTCCGCTGCGTGTGTCATGCGCGGGCCGCCAGCCGGCCGCGATCAGTTTGCCGGGGTCGACCCGCAAATTGCCGCCGAAGCGATTCCACAGATCGGCGTGCCGTAAGAGGCGGAGCGGAATTTCAAAATATTGCCTCGGTATGGACAGCATGAGGGGCCGCCGGCCCCGCGCCTCGCGCAGCGTTGCGATGACGTCGGCAAGCCGCAGCGGCATGCCCGGATCGGCGACGATGTATGTTTCGCCGATAGCGCCGGGAGCGGAAAGCACGAAGGTCAATGCCGAAATAAAGTTGTCGATCCCGAGCAGCGAACGCCGGTTGCCAAAATCCTTCACCGGCAATGGCAAGGGCGAGGCCGCTGCGCGCAGCAGCAGGGAGATATTCCCTTTGACGCCGGGGCCATAGAGCACGACCGGCCGCAAGATGGTGAAAGGAACACCGGCAGAGCGAACGGCCTCTTCGGCTGCGAGCTTTGAGCGGCCGTAGGCGTCAGTCGGCGCTGCAGGATCGCGCTCCGTCAGGCCATGATCGGCAACTGGACCGCTCTGAGCCCGGATCGAGGAGACGAAAACAAAATGACGGACTCCGGCCGCTGCGGCGGCCGTCGCCATTTGTGCGGTTGCCACACGATTCACCTGATCGTAGCGCTCTGGTGCAATACCGCGGCCGGCGTGCGCGATACCGGCAAGATGGACAACCTGGTCGACTCCTTCGAGCAGCGGGTGCCAATCGACGGCCTGCGCAAGATCGCCATGCTGCATGACCTCTACGCCGCCGGGAAACGACGGCTGCGGCGTCCGCCGCACGGCGACGCGGACCACGAATTCCGTGGGCCGCGAGTGCCTCGACGACGGCGCGACCAATGAAGCCGGTCGCACCGGTGACCAGAACACGGCTCATTTCTTGCCCCGCGCAAATGCGGCGAGAAGCAAAGCCACGAGCGCAGTCCCGCCGACAAGCGCAGCGATGTCGCTGAGCATACCGGGCACAATCACGGTCAACACCGCCAACGCGCAGAGAATAACATTCACGATGAAGACCCGCGCGATGACCTCGGCGACGGTATAGCCGCGATCGGTGGCGGATTGATAAAAGTGTGTGCGGTGCGCCTGCCAGACCGGCTCGCCCCGCGAGAGTCGCCGCATAAGGGTAATCGTCGCGTCCGCCAGATAGTAGAGCGGCAAGACGATGGCCGCCACCAAATGCCCGCTGCCGGCGAGCAAAAGCAGCAGCCAGCCCAGTATGAGGCCGATCGGAAGGCTGCCGACATCGCCGAGAAAGACCTTCGCGGTCGGGCGATTGAAATGGGCGAAACCGATCATGGCGCCGCCGAGTGCGAGCGCCATGACAGTACCGTTCGGCGGCAACGCTCGCGCCGCCCCGATCGCGATCAAACCAGCCGAGAGCGGCAATACCTCCACGACCGTCATCCAGTCGATGCCGTCCATGAAGTTCACAAGATTGACGAACCAGAGACCGCCGATCAGCAACAAGACGCGTTCGATCCCCCGTGGCAGCCAAGGTACAACACGCAACTGATCCGGCAGCGTGTAGATGACGAACGCAACCGCCGCAGCCTGAAGCAACAACCGCGGTCCGACAGGGAGTGGGCGGATATCATCGATTGCGCCAATGAGGGCCATCAGCACTGCCGCCACGATGACCGATAACAGTGCTGAATTGAGTGATGCGCCCAGAGAAGAAAATTCAAGTGCCACTCCTGACGCGGCGATCGTGGCCGCCACGACCGCGATGCCGCCGCCCTGCGGTGTCGGCGTGCGATGAGAAGAGCGCGCGGTCGGTCTTGCCAGCGCGTAGCGCTCGAGCCAGGGGTACAAAACGACAATCAGGATCGCGCAGGTGACTGCGGCAAAGATGATCGTAACTGCGCCCCCGACCATCCAATGCACCTAATAGATTGGCTTCTGCACACCGGCTGCCGCGGGCGTTATTGCACCCGTTGCCAAGTCGAACGGCGAATAGGCCATCTGATCACAGTTGTCGGTCTCCACCGCATATCGTGAATCGGCGATCGATTTTTCCTTTATGAAGAAAGCATATGTACGCTGGTATCCGCGGTCTTGGAAGCGAACGCAAGCCAGCCAGTTCCATCCCGTCTCGGAATGCACCCAGCGGAGTTCGGATATTTCCGCTGCGTCGATCGGCGTTTGATTTTTGAATGTCTTTTTGAAGTAGTCCGCGATCGTCGTGCGGTAAGTCGGATCCGCGCCCGATTCCGGCATGTCTTCCGGAGTAAAAGAAAGCATGCTGCATCCAGCCAATATGGCGAATACGAGCATGAGTGCCGCGTGCCGAACGTAACGCCGCAAAGTGGCGGCGTATCGCCGTTGACACGGGATCAAAGCGTGTGAACTTTCCCTACTCACGTGGTGCGCCGAGAAACATCGCCGGAACTTAGTTCCAGGTCATTGACGGTTAGTTAGGAAAATTTTGACGTGGTGACTATAGACGTTTCAGCAGCGGAAATCCTGCGACTTCGAATTTGGCAGCAACGCGACACGACAACGGCCTGAAGCCAGCGACTTTACGAAGATCACAGTGTCGCCATGAAGGCAGACCATCTGAGAGCAGCCTCGCTCGGTCGAAACCCGGACATCGGCACTGAAATGCAATTGTCTGGATGGGAAAGCGTTATGGGCCGAACAATCAGCGCTGCCATGATGTTGGCTAAGCCACACGCGATCGAAGGTGATCGGCAAAAGGGTGCCGCCGCCTCGCGGTTCCGCCCGACGAGTGGCATGGTCGTCAAGCAATTCATCGCACTTTTCATGGCGTTTTCTCTGACCGCCCTGCTCGGGTCGTGCAGCCCGTTTGCGGGGTTTGTTGCCGATCATTGGCCGCACTGGGCCGGTGGCTTGCCTAGTGATGCTCCACCGCGGCCAGGCGCTCCCGGCTATGGCACCTTCATCGCGCACGGCGAGGCGGCCAAGGATGCTCCAGCAGCTCCTCCCGCCGATAATAAGGCACATACGCAGATGACACCTGCGCAGGGCGGCTCCGCCCAGGCCGCAGCACCTGTTGCTCCGGCGCCCAACGATCCGACGGTCGGACAGGGCGGGCTGTACTGACCGCCGCCGATTGCCGACATCGCATCCCACGAAAGTGATGCGAATGAATTACGCAACACCGGCGCGCAGCAGGTCGTGGAAGTGCACGATGCCGACGGGCCGACCCGATTCCACGACGATGAGTGCCGTGATCTTCAATGAATTCAGGATCTGCAGAGCTTCGCTCGCTAATTGGTCGGGCCGGACGGTTTTCGGCGACGTCGTCATGATGTCATCGACTGCCGCTTGCAAAAGATCCACGCGCATGTGACGGCGCAAATCGCCGTCCGTTATGACGCCGTCAAGTTTGCCGTCTCGGCCGGTGACCGCCACGCAGCCGAAGCCCTTGGCCGACATCTCAACGATCGCTTCCGACATCGGCGCTCCCCGCTCGATCAGCGGAATCGCGGCGCCCGGATGCATGATGTCTCGGATAAATTTCAATGCGGCGCCGAGTTGGCCGCGCGGGTGGAAAACACCGAAATCAATCGCGGTAAATCCTCGGCTCTCGAGAAGAGCGATCGCAAGTGCGTCGCCGAGTGCAAGCTGTATGAGCGATGAAGTCGTGGGCGCGAGATTGTGCGGACAGGCTTCGCGTATGGCCGGCATTGCTAAAACAATATCGGCGGCCCTGCCGAGCGTACTTTCGGCGTTGGTGGTGACGGCGATGAGGGCTATGCCAAACCGGCGAGAGTAGTTGATGAGGTCCTTGAGTTCCTCTGTCTCGCCCGATGACGACAGGACCAACATCACGTCGTCCGACGTGATCATGCCGAGGTCGCCGTGGCTCGCCTCTGCGGCATGGACGAAAAATGCAGGCGTGCCGGTAGAGGCAAGTGTCGCAGCGATTTTTCTGGCGACGTGGCCGGACTTGCCAATTCCAGTCACGATCACGCGGCCATGCGCCCCACGAATTGTCTCGACAGCGCTGACGAAATTTCGACCGAGCCCGTTGCGCATCGCTGCCGCCAGCGCCGCGACGCCCTCGCGCCCCGTCTCGAGCGTACGGAGCGCCGAGGTGATGAGCGAATTTTCGGGCTTCTGTAGCGCGGTTGCATCCGTCGGGCTCATTTTAGCGCTCCATCAAATGAGTCCACGTCCGTCGTGTCGGCGGACATGAGATGGCCCTGTCACTTGCTCCACGCTGCGAACGCTTCCGCAAAGGCGCGATCGCCCGGCGGGCCCTTCTCCATTGCCAGGATCGCGCGGCCTCCATTGGTGTAGACGATGGGAATGTCGAACCACTCCCGATCCTTGAGAAGCTGCACATTGCGTTGCACGTCGGCGTCGACCGCGGAGAGACCGATCAAAAAGAAGCCGTTGGTGACCTTGACGGCGAGGCCCGCGAGCGGCGTTCCGCGCGCTTGCTCGGCTTCTTTCATCAAAACTCCGGGGACGTTTGAGATGCCGCCGCCGGGAAAATCGGCCGGCAAATTAAACATGATTTCGATCGTGTGGCTTGCCGGGAGCGCCTTGTCTGTGTTCCGGCGGAGCGACCACGTCACCGTCATGCGTCGCTCGGGAATTTCGACGTCGGCGCGGACCGCAAGTTCCGGCGCAAGGCCGGGACCCGGCGAAACCGTTTCGGTGCGCCAGATCGCGGAGCCGACAAAGCGCTTTCCTTGCGGATCGTTCGGGTCCTCCTCGTAGAGGACGACGCGCTGTGCGACCGCGGGCGTTGTTTGGCTCCCCGGCGTACTCGTACTCGGGGCCTGCCCGGTACCTTCCTGCGGCACCCGGCCGGGAAATTTGGGTTGCGATGCCGGCGTCTGTTGTGCCGTCTGGCTCGGTTGCTTCGAGCCGAGGTGAGCAAACAAGCCCGTGATGTTGGACCATTGCCAGGAAGCAGTCGCTACAAGACCCAGCAGAACAATCAGCACGACGGCAAGTTTGGCGAGGCCGCGATAGGAGCGTGGTGGGCGCGGCTCCTCGTATTCATCCTCGTGCACGGGGTGCGGCGGATAAGGTCGCGCTGACGTCGGCGTGAACGCTGGCTCCTCGTCTTCCAGCTGATAGGACGATTCGAGGCTGTGCGGTTGTGCCGTATCGTGGTCGTCAGTGCGAAAATCGTCTTGATCGAGTTGCGGCTCGGGTCGACTGCGGAGAGCATGGCGGCGGCACGTCATCGCCTTGCGCCGATCGCTGCCGGGACGAAGGCGCATATGAATCGCGCGTGTCGCGCGCAGACTGCGCCGCTTTGGCCGTCGCGGTCCCAAGGTCGACCTCGTTTACGGCGTCGCGAAGACCCTTGAGGGCTTTCTGAGCACCCGACGAAGAGCGCGCGCCCAACAGCCGGCTGCGCGCGCTCTGCGGCGCATCCTGGCGCGGCTCGTCCGGCAGCTCTTGTTCATCAAAATCTGCCTCCGGCGGCGGCTCTTGCGTCCTGTGGCATTTCATCTTCGGGCGCGCTTGCTCGTTGCCGCTGGAGCGCAGACGGGGCGGGTGGCTCCGGCGGCGTGGAACGAATGAGCGGACGCGGCTCGAAGCGCGGTTCTGCCCGGGCCCCAACCCGCGGCGCCGTTCGGGGTTCTGGCCGGTTCTCCAGTTGCGGTTCGGCCTGCGGCGCTGGCCGTTCCGGCCGTGGCGCCGTTCGGGACTCCGGCCGCGGCTGCGGCTCGGCCTGCGACGCCGACCGCTCCGGTCGTGGCGGCGTTCTTGGAGTAGCACGAGTTTCTGTTCGCGGCGCTGGGCGGGGCTCCGTCCGCGCCTCGCTGCGAGTTTCTGGCCGCGTGTCGGTTCGAGATTTGCGCGCCGCGTCGGCCTCGACCCTGCGGATCGCTTCCTCCAGTGCCAAACGCTCCTTTGTGATGTCCGACTCGGAAAGCGGCGGGTCGACCGCGCGCAGTTGAGCAACAAGGGCGGCGCGCGCACGCTCATAGAGCGTGCGGCGAGCCTCGCCGGTGCTCTTGCCAAGCCCGTCCACGGCACGGGCGATGAGCGGGTGATAGTCGGTCATTGTCTAAGCTTACGCTCGGCTGAGTTAAATTTCACCAGAACTCACGTTTCGAACGGATTTTGCATCAGAATTGTGTCCTCCCGCTCCGGGCTCGTCGACAGCAAAACCGCCGAACAGCCGATCAATTCCTCGATCCGGCGGACGTACTTGATGGCCTGGGCCGGCAATTCCGCCCATGAGCGTGCGCGTGCGGTTTGCTCCTTCCAGCCGGCGATGGTCTCATAGACCGGCTCGACCCGAGTTTGAGCATGCTCGCTCGCCGGCAGATAATCGATCTCCCGCCCGTCGAGCCGGTAGGCGACGCAGACCTTGATCTCGTCGAAACCGTCGAGAATGTCGAGTTTGGTAAGAGCGAGGCCTTGGATGCCGCTGGTGCGCACGGTCTGGCGGACCAGTACCGCGTCGAACCATCCGCAGCGTCGCGGCCGGCCGGTGACGACGCCAAACTCCTTGCCGCGTTCGCCGAGCGTCTTTCCCACTTCGTTGAGCTGCTCCGTCGGAAACGGCCCGGCGCCGACGCGTGTGGTGTAGGCCTTGCAAATGCCGAGTACGTAGCCGATTGCGCCGGGCCCGAGTCCCGATCCAGTCGCTGCTTGCGCCGCTACCGTGTTCGAAGACGTCACGAAAGGATAGGTGCCGTGGTCGATATCCAGCAGCGCGCCCTGTGCGCCTTCGAATAAGATGCGCTTACCTTCGCGACGGCGCTCATCGAGCAGCGACCATACCGTATCCATATAGGGCAGCACTTTGGGCGCCACCGCAGCCAACTCGTCATAGAGAGAACGCGGCGCGATCTCGCTCATGCCAAGCCCGCGCCGCAGCGCGTTGTGATGTGCAAGCAAGCGTTCAAGCTTGCCGTTGAGCATCTGCAGGTCGGCGAGATCCATCAGCCGGATCGCGCGTCGGCCTACCTTATCCTCGTAGGCTGGTCCGATGCCACGGCCGGTTGTTCCGATCGCCCCCTTGCCGGATGCCCGCTCGCGGGCGACGTCGAGCTCCTGATGCAACGACAGAATCAACGGCGTGTTCTCTGCGATGCGCAGCGTGTCGGGTGTGACGGTGACACCTTGTTTTGCGAGCTGGGCGATCTCGTTCAGGAGCGCGCGCGGGTCAAGCACGACGCCGTTGCCGATCACGGACAATTTGCCCGGACGCACGACACCGGAAGGCAGCAGCGACAGTTTGTAGGTCGTACCGTTGATCACCAGCGTATGGCCGGCGTTATGACCGCCCTGAAATCGGACGACGATGTCGGCCTGCTCCGACAACCAATCGACGATCTTGCCCTTGCCCTCATCCCCCCATTGGGAGCCAACCACAACAACGTTTGCCATATCCGGAACTGTCCCCGAGCGGCCGATGGGATACCCGCATGGGTTTGATTTCGGCCAGTGCGGATTGTCCCGGATAAAGGATGATGCCTTTCGAAGCAAGGAAAAGCAGCGATCGCGACGCTGCGGCGCACAAGTCAAAATATTGAATTCACAGTGGTTTTCTAGCCGCATGGTTAAGCGGCGTGTCGTTCTTGGCGTGTGCCGCGGCGACAGGCCGATTGTCGCAGGCCGACCCACCGGATCAGTCATGCGGCCTCGGCACTGGTCCTGGAGCCTGGGTCGCGGTAGCTGCTTCGCCGCATCAGTCGTCGGCCGCAGAAGGGATCCTAGTCATGTCGGAGGAGGCGCGCAGTCAGCGCTTCAGCCGCGTGGGCGGCTGGCTGTTCGACCAGCCTTATCTGCTGCTGCCGCTCACGTCTCTGTTTTGGGCGGGCAACGTCGTTCTGGGTCGATTTATCGCCGGACACGTGCCGCCGATTACGCTCGCGTTCATTCGCTGGGCTGGCGCGTTTCTCATCATATTGCCGTTCGCCGCTCGGCCGCTTGCACGCGACTGGCCGACAATCCGCAAGCACGCGGCATTCATGATGCTGCTCGCTCTGACGGGGTTCTCCGCCTACAACACGATGGCCTATTACGGCCTGAAATACACCTCCGCCATCAATGGCCTGTTGCTCCAATCGACCGGGCCGCTCTTTGTCGCGGTGTGGGGGTTTGCGCTGTTTGGCGAAAGGCTCACCTGGCGCCAGGCTGCAGGCGTGAGCGTTTCGCTCACTGGGGTCCTTGTCGTCATTTGTCGCGGCAGTCTCGATGTCCTGCTCGGCATCGGATTCAACCGCGGTGACGTATGGTTCCTCATCGCGCTTCTGATCTACGCGTTCTACACGGCGATGCTGCGCAAGCGGCCGGCCATGCATCCCATTTCGTTCCTTGCGGTGGGGATGAGCTGGGGCGCGCTCTTGCTGGTCCCGGCGGTCGGCATCGAAATCGCCAGCGGACAAACGATAGTGTTCGATGCGCTCAGCCTGGTAAGCTTTGCCTATGTTTGTATCTTTCCCTCATTGCTCGGCTACCTTTTCCTCAATCGCGGTGTCGAACTGATCGGCGCCAATCGCGCCGCGCCGTTCCTGCATCTCGTTCCGGTATTCGGATCGGTGCTGGCGATCGTATTCTTGGGTGAGCACTTCGAGCTTTATCATGCCGTCGGCTACGCGCTGGTGTTCGCGGGGATCACGATAGCGACCAGGAAGTAACGGCAGCCACGCCGTCAGCCGCGGGCCTTTCGTATCCAGAATACGGACGTGTTCGAAAAGGTGCGCGGCTGCGACAATTCGAATTCGTGCCAGCGACTGAGTCATGCTGCCGGAATTGCCGGACGGTGTCCGGCGCGGCGCCACTGCCCATGAGGTGGACCTATCAAAAGCGGAGCGGCTTGACCTGCTGAACGTTGGGGATTCTTTGCACCTCGGCGAGCAGGTCTGCTGGGACCGTGCCGTCGATTTCGACCAGCGCGATCGCATCGCCACCCGCCGAATCGCGACCGAGGTGGAAGGTCGCGATATTGATCCCGGCTCCTGCGAGCAGCGTGGCGAAACGGCCGACGAATCCAGGCTTGTCCTGATTGGTCACGTACAGCATCGAGGGGCCGAACTCGGCGTCCATGCGGATGCCTTTGATATCCACGATACGCGGACGTCCGTCGGCATAAACCGTTCCCGACACCGAGCGCGTCTGCCGGTCAGTGACGACGGTGACGGTCACCAGGCTCTCGTAATCGCCTTCGGCTTCGCGCCGAGTCTCCTCGACGATGATGCCGCGATCTTTGGCTACCAACGGCGCCGAGACGACGTTGACGTCCTGAAGCATGGGCCGCAGCAATCCGGCGATTGCGGCCGAAGTCAGCGCCCTGGTGTTCATCTGCGCGACCGCTCCCACGTACGATATCTGCACGCGGTTGATGCCGGTCTCGGTGAGTTGCCCGGCAAACGACCCGAGCTTTTCCGCCAGCGCCACGAACGGTTTGAGTTGGGGTGCTTCTTCGGCGCTGATCGATGGGAAATTGACCGCGTTGGTGATGGCGCCGCGTAGAAGGTAATCCGACATCTGCTCGGCGACCTGCAGCGCCACGTTTTCCTGCGCTTCCATCGTCGAGGCGCCGAGATGTGGCGTGCAAACCACGTTCGGAAGCGCGAACAACGGGCTCTTTGTCGCCGGTTCTTCGATGAATACGTCGATCGCGGCGCCGGCGACGTGACCGGATTTGAGCGCGTCGACCAAAGCGGCCTCGTCGACGAGTTCACCGCGGGCACAATTGATCAGCCGCACACCTTTTTTGGTCAGTGCGAGCGAATCGGCGTTGATGATGTTGCGCGTCTTATCGGTGAGCGGCGTGTGCAGTGTGATGAAGTCGGCGCGGCGCCACAACTCGGCGAGCTCGACCTTTTCGACGCCGAGGTCCCGCGCGCGCTCGGCGGAAAGGTAGGGGTCGTAGGCGATCACCTTCATCTTCAGCCCGATGGCGCGGTCGGCGACGATCGAACCGATATTGCCGCAGCCGATGATGCCGAGCGTCTTGCCGAAAATCTCGACGCCGAGAAATTTGTTCTTCTCCCATTTTCCCGCGCGGGTCGACGCGTCGGCTTCGGGAATTTGCCGCGCCAGCGACAGCATGAGCGTAATCGCATGCTCGGCCGTCGTGATCGAATTGCCGAACGGCGTGTTCATCACGATGATGCCGCGGGCGGTTGCCGCCGGAATATCGACATTGTCGACGCCAATGCCGGCGCGGCCGATGACTTTCAGGCTTGTCGCCTTTTCCAGCATCTTCGCCGTGACCTTGGTGGCGGAGCGAATGGCAAGACCGTCGAAGCCGTTGATGGTTTCGGCGAGCTTGTCCTTGTCCTTGCCGAGGTTGGGCTGGAAGTCGACCTCGATGCCGCGGTCCTTGAAGATCGCAACGGCGGCTGCCGACAGCGCGTCGGAAATAAGGACTCTGGGAGCCATGAGCTTCGTCTCACGTTACCCTCCCAGGAAAGGGAAGGGCCGACCCGAAGGTCGCGGTGGATTTCAATCTGCGAGGCGGGTGATCACGCGTAAATTCAAGTAACCCGCCCTGCAGCCTCGAGGCGAGGTCAATGAGGTCAGGCCGCTTTCGCGAGCGCGTCCTTCACTTTGGCGTGGGCCCAATCGAGCCACTGGGTGAGTGCTTCGACGTCACTGCGCTCGATCGTTGAGCCGCACCAGATCCGCAAGCCGGGAGGTGCATCGCGGTAGGCGTCGACGTCGTAGGCCACGCCTTCCTTCTCGAGCGCAGCGGCAAGGCTTTTGACGAACGCCGCTTGCGCGTCGGCAGGAAGGCGGCTGACAGCCGGATCGACCACTTTCAGGCACACCGACGTGTTGGATCGCAACGCGGGATCGTGCGCGAGGAAATCGATCCAGTCTGTGCGCGCCACCCAATCGGCCACAGCCTTGGCATTGGCGTCGGCGCGGGCATGCAGCGCCTTGAGTCCGCCGATCGACTGCGCCCATGCGAGCGTGTCGAGATAGTCCTCCACGCACAACATCGATGGCGTATTGATGGTCTCGCCCTGAAAGATGCCTTCGATAAGCTTACCGCCCTTGGTCATACGAAAGATCTTCGGCACCGGCCACGATGGCGAGTAGCTCTCGAGCCGCGTCACGGCGCGGGGCGACAGGATCAGCATGCCGTGCGCGGCCTCGCCGCCAAGCACCTTCTGCCAGGAAAAGGTCACGACATCGAGCTTCGGCCAGTCGAGTGGCTGCGCGAAAGCCGCCGAGGTCGCATCGCAGATGGCGAGACCTTGCCGATCGGCGGCAATCCAGTCGGCGTTTGGGACGCGCACGCCAGACGTCGTGCCGTTCCAGGTAAAGACAACGTCGTGTGACGGATCGATCGCCGAGAGATCGGGAAGCTCGCCATAAGGCGCCCGAAGCACCGTCGCGTCCTTGAGTTTCAGCTCCTTGACGACATCGCTGACCCAGCCCTCGCCGAACGATTCCCAGGCCAGCATGGTCACGGGCCGAGGGCCGAGCAGCGACCAAAGCACCATTTCGACCGCACCCGTGTCAGAGGCCGGCACGATTCCGATGCGATAATCCGCCGGGACCTGCAGCACTTCGCGCGTCAGATCGATGGCGCGTTTGAGCTTGGCTTTGCCGATTTTTGATCGATGAGAGCGCCCGAGCACGGCATCAGAGAGGGCCTGCGGGCTCCAGCCAGGGCGCTTGGCGCAAGGGCCGGATGAAAAATGCGGCACAACCGGCCGCACGCGGGGCGTTGCTATCGTCATGGTCTATCCTTCCAGATAGGCGCCCCTCGTTGGGGAGGGGTGTCCCGCCGCCGGACTTAAGGAACCGGCGGCCCGCCGTCAAGCGGACTTTCGAAGATTTGGCTACCTAAGTATTTTTCGGGTGGTGGCCGGCCGTCTAGAACTTGATGCCGGCGCCGACTCGGCCCGACATCACCGAGACCGTCATGTCGGCCAGCGGCGCAAAGCGCACATATTCAAATTCGCCACGCAGGAAAATGTTTGATGTCAGTGCGACATCAAGGCCGCCACCGACCGTGAAGCCATACATCACCGCCGAATTCCCATCGCTGTTGAAATAAGAGAAATCGACGCAGCTCGGGGTCGCAACATTATCGCAGGGTACCACCGGGGGTGTTCCCGGATTCTCCTGCCCGTAGACCAGGGACGCGCGGGTGTAGTCGCTGCGCCCGATGGCAACACCAACAAAGCCGTAAGGCAAGAAGTAGTTGTCAAAAATCCAACCCGCACGCGCCCGCAGCGAACCGTAATCGGTGAGATGAAGCGAAGCGCTGCCCAGGACGGTCACGTCGTAGGTGTTGCCGCCTGCCGAGGTCTGACGGGATATCGGCGATTCGGCAGCCGTGGTGGTGACGTTGACCCGCGAGTAATCGCCCTCGATGCTGAGAATGAGGTCCTGCCACTGGGTACTATAGCCAATAAAGCCGCCGAAGGTTGTCGTCGAATTGTTGCCTGTGCCGAGTACGGGCCACGACGACACGTTGTCTTCTGCTTCCAGCGCGAGTTCGCGGAGGCTGAAAGACACCAGCGAACTCGTGGCTTTGGAAAAATCAGTATTGACGTTGCTGTAGCCGACCTGGCCGCCGAAGTAGAAGCCGCTCCAGTTCGTGAATTTGGCGGGTCCGACCGACTCCGATCCACGCAGGACGTCGAAGTCGCCTGCGAACGCGGGCGCCGACGACATCAATAAAGCCAAAGCACAGATGACCCGACGCATCGACCGACCCTTCCGTCCCAACGTTGGCGCGCCTCAGGCAGCCAACGTGCGTGATCATCAGGCATTAACCTTAATGGAGCGTTAGCTTGGCGCTCACCGGTCCGGGCCGCTTGGATGCTGCGGCGGAAGTGCCGGTGATAGCCGCGATAGAAGCCATGTCAGCGCGGCAAATGCATGATTTTCCTATCCAAAAACAAAGACGGCGCGGTTGCCCGCGCCGTCTGCACCCTTTAGAGGATCGAAGCTATTTGGAACGACTAACCGCGAGTCGTGAGCGGCGGGGCCGGCATGAGCACCGGCGTCGGTTCGGGGTTGAGCATCCAGCGCAGGCCGATTCTGAAGTCCTGCGAGGTCATGTCCTTGAAGGTGTAGAAGGCGCCCGGACACGGCGACGTGTTTTGACAGCTGACGACGGCCGTCTCTGGCGAGCCGAGGTTCAGATAGCGCCAGCCGAAGTCGATCTTGAGGTTGTTGGAAACGTTGTAGGTCAGGCCGGCCTGCACGTTCCAGGCCAAATCCCAGGCCGCGGAATCGGCCAGCGTATAGCCAAAGCCGACAAAGCCGTTCGAGATGATGCCGTTGTCTTGCACGCCGCTGATGCGATTGTACGCGCCGCCGACGCCGGCGCCGATATAGGGCGTCAGGCACCACCAGGTGCCGAGGTCGATATAGGCGTTGGCCATGAACACCGACGATGAGATGTTGCCCTGGTTGACGTCGAAGCAGACGCCGCTGTTCGGACAGAAGTCGGTGTAGCTGCCAGTGACTTTGAAGGCCGCCTTGGTGCGGTATTCGCCCGTCACGTCGAAGCGGAGCCAATTGTTCACTTCGTAGCCGGCGCCGAACCCGAGAATGGTCGCGTCCTGAATATCCTTCTGGACGATGGTCCAGCTCGGCGGCCAGCCGAACGAGGAGTCCGTCTGGTCGTGATCGAATTCCGAGAAGGTTTGCACGCCGACGCCCACATCGCCGCGCAGATACCAGCCGCCCGCCGCCGCTTCCACGATTGCAGGTTGGGGTTGGTACGCAATCGGAGGCTGAGGCAGATCGGCAGCGTACGCCGCTGTGCTAATCAAGGTTGCCGCACCGGCGCGGATGAAGAGTTTTACGCTGACCATAGCTTCGTCCTTTCCTCAACGGGGCCGCACCACGAACGGCCCTCCGTCGTTGAACCGGGGACGAAGATGTCAGCAAATGCTTAAGCGGGGCTTAACCTTAACTTTTAACCGTGCTTGTTAACGCACAGACGTCGCGTGAATCACTTGCACCGATTTCGACGGTGTCTGGCGTCCGACCAACTTGAGCGGCATCGTAAACGGAAACGGCGCTGTTTGTTTGAGCCGTCGTTTGTTTGAGCCGCCTGTTAGGACGTCGTTAACGATTAAAATATTGTTGACGACCGTGATGTGGCCGCTGACGGGGCGGCGGACTTCGCAGCTCAGTCTTTGTCGTCGTCGAGTTCACCGATGTGATGCTGAGCGTAAAGTTCGAGTCCGAGCTTGGCCACGAGGTCAAGCTGCGTCTCGAGGAAGTCGATGTGTTCCTCTTCGTCGTGCATCAGCTTTTCGAACAGGTCGCGCGTCACATAATCTTTGACGGAATGGCAGTAGGTGGCAGCTTCCTCGTAGAGCGCCCGTGCCGACATCTCCGCAGCAAGATCGCAGTCGAGCACTTCCTTCACGGTCTGCCCGATGTGCAGCGGATCGAGCACCTGCATGTTGGGAAAGCCATCAAGGAAGATGATGCGCTCGACCAGTTTGTCGGCGTGCTCCATTTCCTCGATGGATTCTTTGCGCCACTGTTTGGCGAGCGACTTGTATCCCCAATTGTCGAGCAAACGGTAGTGCAGCCAATATTGGTTGATGGCCGTCAACTCGTGCCGCAGGCCCTTGTTGAGGAAATCGACGACTCCTGGATTGCCTCTCATGATCGGGCTCCTGCAATTAGGGTTTCGCTGCGCGAAGATCGGTGACGGCTGAATTATAGACGTTGCCGCGAAGGCGGAAAGGCACCCAGGCTCGCGCAAGGTGCTTTCAACAACATCATTGCGACAGTGAGAAGGTCAGGCTCTGCTACCGTCGCCGCGGCAACAGTCTGAACCGGCGGCGGTGACTGCTTCATTCATGATGCGCCGGATGGTTCGAGCGCATCGTCCGCATTGGGCGCTGCAACCGAGGCAGTGATAAACCTGCCCAGTCGTGCGCGGAGCGTCTTCTCCCGCGGACAGCGTCGAGCGCACGTCATGATCACTCAACACATTGCAGGAACAAACGATCACTTGGAAACACCCGGCAGGAATTGGTACGTTCTGTAACTATCTTTAATGTAAGCCGAGTATGGCTGCAAAGCAAAAATTTTAGTTTATAGGCGTTCTAACCTTTGAGCGCTGCCGCTCGCCGCGCGTAATTATCAGTAGTCGACAGTTGTCGTAGGCTATCAAAAGTATATCGAAAAAATTCTTAGCGTATCTTCATGTTAAATTGGGTTTGCGTGGGGAAATTCCCGGAGGTGGGCTTAATCCACAGAGCGTCAAATTCTTCGCAAGGAGCGAAGATATCGCGCCTGATGCTCGGTTAAATCTGAAGGTGCGCCGGCGAAATTGCCTGCAGTGGAAGTTCAGATCACGCCGCCTCGGGCTCCTCGGAATCTTCCTCATAGCGCCGGCGCCGCCGCGAACGGAGTCGGCAGATGCGCGAGGGGATGTAGCAAAGATCATCGAGGAAGCCCAAAAAGCGCTGGCCACGGGCCAGTGCCCGGTCGAGCGCAGCCATTGTACGGGCAAGCCCGGGGTCGTCGTCGTGGACCCAGGTCCGCAGAACCGACCCAAAAAGCATTGCAAGACCTTGCGCTCGCATCATGCCGCGCGGACCGGACGCCCCGATATCGGCGGCGGTCAGCATCCATTGCTGGGAGCGCACAGCGAGTCCATTGAGCGCGAACGCAAGCGGCGGATTGCGGCGGGCGGAGCGCAGCAGCGAACGCACAGCGTCCCGATGAGGAGCAAGCGCCTCAAGCCGGCGCATCATCACGTCAAACAGCCGCTCGCGCGGCGGCTCCTCCGCCATGTCGCTCAGATCGGCGCCGAGCACGACGCGGTCAATGTGCTTGGTGTGCGCCGTCAAGATTGCAAACTTCGAGCTGAATGCGTCCCGAAGCTGTTCGAGCGAAACGCCAGCCTGTCGCGCGATCTCGGCCAGTCCGATCTCCTCGATCGGCTTTTCGGCCAGGAGCGCCAAGAAAGCCGCGACGATTTTTTCCCGTTCGCTGGTGGGAGCTGCTGCCGGCGTCGGCGTAGACGAGCGTGCGGCGGGCTTGCGGGCTGGTCTGCGATTGGGTTTGCGGGCCATTGAGCGGCCTCCTTGGCACGTGGCGCAGATGCGCGACTGATAACGTGAATGTAGGCTTGGCCCGAAGCGGTTCCAAGCCAGTCGAGCACCGGTCGAGCAACGGTATCCTTCAGCCGGCGAGTTCCCGCGAGCGCTTGGTCGCGGCGGCAATTGCTGTCATCATCAGCGGTGCAAGGCCATTTTCGCCCATGAGTACGGCAAGCGCCGCCGCGGTGGTGCCGCCCGGTGAGGTGACGTTCTCGCGCAAGGTGGCCGCATCGAGTGTCGATCGGTGCAGCATCTCGCCCGAACCGGCGACCGTTTGGCGCGCGAGTTTTTCAGCGAGAGCCGGCGGCAATCCGGCGGCGGTGCCCGCTTGCGCCAACGCCTCGGCGAGCAGGAAGACATAGGCGGGTCCTGACCCCGAGACGGCTGTCACCGCGTCGAGCAGCGCTTCATCTTCGATCCATTCGACGGATCCCGATGCTGAGAGCAGGACGTTCGCAAGTTCCCGCTGTGAAGGGCTCGCGTGGAGCGGCACGGCGACCGTAATGCCACGCCCGATCGCCGCCGGCGTGTTCGGCATGGCGCGCACCAGGGCGCACTCTGTCTTCAGAGCGCCAGAGAGGAAATCGAGTTTGCGACCGGCCATGATCGACACGACGAGACTTCGACCCGCCGATCATCGGTGCAAGGTCAGGGACGATCTCGGCTGCGACCTGCGGCTTCACCGCGATGACGATAACCGCGACATTTGTCAGGGCGTGACGTTGCGGATTGAGCTGCAGGCCGCGGTGAGCGAGAGCCGCGATCTGCGGCGACGGCTGGGGCTCGAGCACCGCGACGCGCTTCGGATCGAGACCCAATCGCAGCCAGCCTTCAAGCAGAGCGCCCCCCATCTTGCCGGCGCCGACAAGGACGAGAAGCCCGGAAAAGTCGCGCAAATTCGGCGTTTCTGCGGCAGTCCTCTCTGAGGTGCTCATGACAGACGTTCCTCGCCATCCCGAACGCGGTTGTCCGGAATCCATACCCGCCTGTCACTGATAAATCCAAACCCAGTTCGCCGGTGCAAAAGACCGGGCGCGGACGTCGCGCGCCCGGTTGGACGAGCCTCACGCCTCGCCGGACGTCTCGAACATGGCGGAGTCCATCGCTTCGCGCGCGGATTTGCCCGCCCAGACCACGAACTGGAAAGCAGGAAAGTAGCGCTCGCAGGCGTCGAGCGCGGTGCCGAGCACCGCTTCGCATTGCCGGCCCGAGGCGGCGACGCCGCCGGCCAGAACAAGGGCATGCCGAAACATCACCATGCCGTTTTGGATCCAGACGTCGAAATGACCGATCCACATCTGCTCGTTGATCACTGCAATAAGGTGCTGCACCTCGGACAGCCGCGGCTCGGGAACCCGCATATCGAAGGCGCACGCCAGGTGCAGCGCCTCGATGTCGGCCATCCACGTGAACGAAACCTGGTAATTGGTCCACCGGCCGGTGACGACGAGTGCAATCTCATCCTCTCCCGCTCGTTCAAACGGCCAGTTGTTACCTGCCGCCATGCGCTCGACCACATCGAGCGGGCTGTTGTGTTGATCTTGCGTCAGTTCGATAAGGGCCATGCCGTCTCCACGGAGCTTGTTAAGAGTGGAAATGCGCACGCCACAGGACTTGATCGAGCGCCGGGCTGCGATTTGACGCACGAACAACACAAGCACACGGATTGACGGAAAGGCGCGAATCAGCCGGCTCGCCAACTATAATCGGCTTGATTCTTCCCCCAAAATCCGCGTGAAAGCCCGCTATGGGCGCTGTCGTCGGCACTCATGAAGTGATTTGGCCCAACGGCACAATGCCGGATTTTTGTGTCGTCCACAGAGGCGTGTCTGCGACAAGTTGACTCGGGAGAGAAACCGCCCCGCTGGCCGTGGCGCAGGCTCCAAGGGCGCCTAATCGAACAGACTCGAGACCGATTCCTC
This sequence comes from uncultured Alphaproteobacteria bacterium, assembly GCA_963759705.1. Lineage (GTDB taxonomy): Bacteria > Pseudomonadota > Alphaproteobacteria > Rhizobiales > Xanthobacteraceae > BOG-931. Next base: position 262,740 of record CAVXAK010000009.1, on the reverse strand, counting down.
GGCGGCGGTACGGCTGATAGCCTCGCCGATCAGGGTCGCAATCGTCAGCACCCGGATGTTCTGAGACTCCTTGATCGCCTTGGTGGGCTGAATGGAGTCGGTAATGACCAGCTCCTTGAGCTTGGAGTTGTTGACGCGCGCGACCGCGCCTCCCGACAGCACCCCGTGCGTAATATAGCCGTAAACCGCGCTTGCGCCTTTTTCCAGCAAAGCGTCGGCTGCGTTCACCAAGGTGCCGCCTGAATCCACGATGTCGTCGACCAGGATGCAAATGCCGCCGTTCACCTGGCCGATGACGTTCGCCACTTCGGATTTGCCCGGCCGCTCGCGTCGCTTGTCGACAATGGCAAGCGGCGCATTGATCCGCTTGGCGAGGCCGCGCGCGCGCACCACACCGCCGACATCCGGCGAGACCACGATGACCTTCTCGAGATCGAAGTTCTGCTTGATATCCCTCACGATGACGGGTGCGGCGAAAAGATTGTCGGTCGGGATGTCAAAAAAGCCCTGGATCTGACCGGCATGAAGATCGAGCGTCAGCACGCGATCGGCCCCCGCATGGGTGATGAGGTTGGCCACGAGCTTCGCCGAGATCGGCGTACGCGGTCCGGGTTTACGGTCCTGCCGGGCGTAGCCGAAATACGGAATGACCGCCGTGATGCGGCGCGCCGAGGCCCGCCGCAACGCGTCGATGATGATGAGCAATTCCATCAAATGGTCGTTCGCCGGAAACGACGTCGACTGGACGACGAATACGTCGGCGCCGCGCACGTTTTCCTGGATTTCGACGAAGATCTCCATGTCGGCGAAGCGACGGACCACCGCTTTCGTCAGCGGCGTTTCGAGGTAGTCGCCGATGGCTTGGGCAAGTGCAGGGTTGGAATTGCCGGCGACGAGCTTGATTGCTCCGTTGTTGCCCAACATTTCCTTCTCCTGCGCGCACGCCAGAGCGTTTCGTCGGACCTGATACAAGCCGCGTCCCGGGCTGGCAATATAAATCCCGCGCTTGTCCCCGCAGGTTTCCGCAGCAATGCCAACACTTTTCGGGTGTGGCCCATCGACCCGATGGGCCGATGGCCGCGCCCAGCGCTGTTCAGTCGATCAGCGCGATGGCGTTGACGTGGCGGCCGTAATCGGCTTCGGCCCGGTGTGTGGCGCGCCGGAAGCTGAAAAAGCGCTCCGGGTCGGCGTAAGTGCACAGATCGAGGTCCTCGACGTGCCGGACTCCGGCGCGGCGAAGGCGCGAAGCGACGTAGCCGCCGAGGTCGAAATGGGCATGGCCGTCGCGCACGGCCGGTACGAAGAAGCGGCCGCTGGCCGGATCGTCGGCGCCAAAACGGGCCATGAGATCGGGACCGACTTCGTAATTCCGTTGGCGGATCAGCGGTCCGAGTGCCGCGCGGATTTGGCCACGTTCAGCGCCGAGCCGCACCATCGCCTCGACGGTTGCTTCCACGATGCCGGTAAGGGCTCCGCGCCAGCCCGCATGCGCGGCGCCGATGACACGCGCTTGCGGGTCGGCAAGGAGAATTGGACCGCAATCGGCGGTCGTGATGCCGATTGCGAGCTCCCGCATGCGCGTGACGATCGCATCGGCCCGCGGCCGTGCTTCAGGCCGCCATGGCGACTCGGCGACCACGACCGTTGGCGAATGGATTTGAAAGGCGGTCAGAAACCGGGCCGGTTCGACCCCGAGAGCCGCCGCCATGCGTGCGCGATTTTCCGTAACGTGGCCGGCGTTGTCGTCCGAACCGATGCCGCCATTGAGGCTGGCGTAGAGTCCTCCCGAAATGCCGCCTTGCCGGGTGAAAAACCCGTGGCGGATGCCTGCAAGCGCCAGAACGTCGGCTTGAATGATCATAACGGCGTCTCAAATCCGGGAAGCGAATCAAGCTTCGGATCCGCGATGGCGATGGCCTTGAACAATTCGCCCATGCCTTGCGACCCGCTCGCCATCAGCCGTCCCCGCGCAAGGTCGATTTCGGCGGCTCGCTCCCGCGAGGCGTTCGCTTTGAGTGCCGCCGCCCGCTTGTCGATACCCAGGCTATTTAGAAATTCGCGCTGCAGGACAGGGCCGTGGACCCGGCCGCCGATGCTTTCCGCGGTATGCGCCAGCGCCTCGAAGTCGACGTGAGCGGTAAGATCGACCTGACCCGGTCTGCGTAGCGGATCAGCGAAGGTGTGACGCGCGACAGCCTGCAGGGTTTCGCCAAAGCCGCACTGCGTATGGCCGTAGTCGATAATCAAAGCTGCTCCGTCGCTGCGCACGCGCCGTCCGATTTCGAGCGCAAAAGCGTCAGGGCGCCACTCGTAGATCGCGCCCTCGGCGGCCTGGCGCAAGCGCGGCGGTAATGTTGTTTCGAAATACTGCAGCGTTTGGCCGCTGCCGAACGCGAGATCGCCGTCGGGGCCGATCTCGACAACGCGTTCGCGCCAGCCGTCGGCTTGTTTGATTGCCTGATGAACCGGCAGTGCATCGAAGAACTCGTTGGCGACGATGATGCTGGGACCGCCGGGAACGTCCTCGAGCTTGGCATGCCAAAGCGTCGGCACGCCGATATCGTCGAGCCGCTGCTCCTGAAAGCGCCGCAGTGCCGTGCTGATTTCAACCAGATGCAGAACGACGGCGGCGCGAAAACCCTCGGCTACTTTCGCCGCGCGCAGCGCATCGATCATGAGCGTTCCGCGCCCCGGCCCGAGCTCGATCACGCGCACGTCTTCGGGCGCGCCCATCAGCCGCCACACCGACGCCAGCCACACTCCGATCAATTCGCCGAACATCTGGCTGATCTCGGGCGCGGTGACGAAATCGCCGCCGGCTCCGAGCGGGTCGCGTGTGACGTAGTAGCCGTACTTCGGATGGGTGAGGCACAGCCGCATATAGTCGGCAACCGGCATCGGCCCGGCGATGGCGATCAACCGGCGGATTTCGGTCTCGAGCGGGGAGGCTTCGTCAGCCATCTTCTGGCTTTGGTTCGTGCGTTGCTTGAGGTTTGGGTTCACGCGTCAACGCAACGGTCAATACGGCAATGCCGGCCAGCATCAGCGGAATGCAAAGCAGCATTCCCATGGTGAGGCCGCGCCACAAGAAACCGAGCTGCGCGTCCGGCTCCCGGAACAGTTCGCAAATGATTCGCGCGACACCATAGCCCAGCGCGAACGTTCCGGTCACAATTCCGGGCTTCTTGAGCGCGCCGGCGCGCACCAGCACGTTGAGCACGATGAACAGGACGACGCCTTCGAGCGCCGCTTCATAAAGCTGACTCGGGTGGCGCGGGATAGGACCGCCATTGGGGAAGACCATGGCCCACGGCACGTCGGTCGGTCGGCCCCACAATTCGCCGTTGATGAAATTTGCAATGCGGCCGAGAAACAGGCCGATCGGCGCAACGGCGGCGGTCACGTCACCAAGCGACAGCATTGGGATACCGCGGCGCAACGCGAACAGGACGATGGCGACGACGCATCCGGTGACGCCGCCGTGGAACGACATTCCGCCGTTCCAGAGCTGGAGAATCTCGATCGGATGCTCCGCAAACCGCGGCAAATTGTAGAACAGCACGTATCCGATACGTCCGCCGAGGATGACGCCGAGCGTGATCCAAATCACGAAGTCGTCGAAGTCGAGCACCGTGAACGGTGCGGGGCCGCCCCAAAGCCGTTCCGACGCGATGATGGCGCGCGCATAAAACCATCCGGCAATAATGCCGACGATGTAGGCCAGGGCATACCATCGCACCGCAAATGGCCCGATAGAAACCAGGATTGGGTTGATTGCGGGATACGGCAGGACCGGCAGGACGAGCATCGGATGGACTTCCATGGAAGCGCGACGCCGCATGCGTTGTCGCGCTGGGCCTCTTGCGAGTGCGCCGCACCATTGCCATTGTGTACGAATATGGCAAGCGGGCATCGAGCACGCATTGCGGTCTGGATTGGCAGGTTGTCCAACAATCCGATAGCGAGGTTCTGAGGCGGTCATGGTGCAGACAACGAACCGGCTTTTCGATGAGGCCGCGCGGCTGATGAACGATGCGGCCGGGGTCGCCCAGGGCGTCCGGCGTGAATTTGACGCACTGTTTCGCAGTCAGGCAGAGCGCATCCTGCGCGATCTTGATGTCGTCAAGCGTGATGACTTCGAAGCCGTCAGGGAAATGGCTCGGCTTGCCCGCGAGGAAAACGAATCCCTCAAGGCCCGGGTCGCGGCGCTCGAAGCCGCGCTGGGCAAAGCTGGGCCGGCCGGGAGCTCGCCCGGTGGTGCGCCGAGCGAGCCAGCATAGCCTGCCGGACCGGGATGCGAATGTTAGAATCGGACCAATAGCCCGGCGCTTCGCTGACGCGGCCAAACCGGCTGCCTGCCGGTTCGCTCCGGCGTTCCTTGTTTTTCAACCCTCGCGCCGCTATAGAAGCCGCGGCCGCGGCTCCAGCACCCCTGGAGGCTGCCGCGGAATCTCATGCAAGCAACAGGACTTAGGACGAGGAATCTGATCATGGCGACCGTTACTCTGATCAAGGCGGAGGCGCGTCCGCGGGCCGGCAAGGGGGCCGCCCGGGCCGAGCGTCGTGCCGGCCGCGTACCCGGAATCATCTATGGCGACGGCAAGCCGCCGCTGCCCATCTCGCTGGATTACAACGAGCTGCGCCAGCGCATCTTTGCCGGCCATTTTCTGACGATGATCCACGACGTCGAGGTCGACGGCGTGAAGCATCGCGTCATTCCCCGCGACTTCCAGCTCGATGCCGTCCGCGATCTCCCACTGCATGTCGACTTCATGCGGCTCGGCGAGGGCGCGACGATACGCGTCAGCATTCCGATCCATGTCCGTAACGTCGAGCAGTCGCCGGGCGTCAAGCGCGGCGGCACCGTCAGCATCGTGACGCACTCCATCGATGTGCGTTGTCGCGCCGACGCGATTCCAACATCGATCGACGTCGACGTGAGCGGGCTCGAAATCAACTATTCCAAACATCTCAGCGACATCGAGTTGCCGGAGGGCGTGCGCGTGGTGTCGGCGCGCGACATCACGCTGGTCACTGTCGTGCCGCCGTCGGGCTATGCGGAAGAAATCAAGGCAGCCGCGGAGGCTGCTGCCGCCGCTGCAGCCGCAGCCGCTGCTCCGGCCGCGGCCGAAGGTGGTGCCGCTCCGGCTGGGGCGCCTGGTGCAGCGCCTGGCGCGGCACCGGCCGCAGGTGCCGAGAAGAAGTGAGGTTCGGCCGCTCGGACGGTACTGATGTTGCTCCTGGTCGGTTTAGGTAATCCGGGAGCACGCTACGTCGGCACGCGGCACAATGTCGGCTTCATGGCGGTTCAGGCGATCGCGGAGCGCCACGGTATCGGCCCGTGGCGTCCTCATTTTCAAGGAGTTGCCTGCGAGGGGTCGATTGCGGGCGAACATGTGCTGCTACTGATGCCGAGTACATACATGAACGAATCCGGTCGTTCAGTCGCTCAGGCAGCAAAGCTCCACGGCCTGTTGCCCGGCAAGATTACAGTCTTTCACGACGACATCGAGCGGCGCCCTGGCAACGTCAAGGTCAAGATCGGCGGAGGTGACCGCGGTCATAATGGGCTTCGTTCGATTACTGCCTATGTGGGTAAAGAATACCGACGAGTGCAGATCGGTGTTGGCCGACCGGAATATAAAGATCTGGTCGAATCCTACGTACTAAGTAAATTTGTTGGTGCAGAGCATGCTCAATTTAACATGCTTATCGAGGCTATCGCTGAGAAAGTTATCCTTCTTCTCCGTGGAGAGGCTGCACTTTTTGAAAATGAAATCGCTCTCACGATGAAGCGATTTTGCTAATCACTTGAAACAAAACAGACGAGCATTGTGATCGATCGTGAATGAAAATAGCAGGTGAATTGATTCCATGGGCTTTAAGTGCGGTATCGTCGGCCTGCCGAATGTCGGCAAGTCGACCCTTTTCAATGCGCTGACGGAAACCGCGGCGGCGCAGGCGGCGAATTACCCTTTTTGCACCATCGAGCCGAACGTCGGTGAGGTCGCGGTGCCGGATGGGCGGCTGGCAACGCTGGCAGTGCTCGCCAAGTCGGCCATCATCGTGCCGACACGGCTTACCTTTGTCGATATCGCGGGTCTCGTCCGCGGCGCCTCGAAAGGGGAGGGGCTCGGCAATCAGTTTCTCGGCAACATCCGCGAGGTCGATGCCATCGCCCATGTGGTGCGCTGTTTCGAGGACACTGACGTCACGCACGTCGAGGGCCGCATCGATCCGGTCGCCGACATCGAAACGGTCGAGACGGAGCTCATGCTGGCCGATCTCGAAAGCCTGGAGCGCCGGCGCGACGGCCTCGAACGCAAGGCGCGAGGCACCGACAAGGACGGCAAGGAGGCGAAAGAGGCGCTCAATCTCGTCGATCGCGCGCTGGCGCTGTTGCGTGAGGGCAGACCGGCGCGTCTCACCGAGCGCAAACCGGAGGAAGAAAAGGCTTTTCAGATGCTCGGCCTCATCACGGCGCTGCCGGTGCTCTATGTCTGCAACGTCGATGAAGCGTCGGCTGCGAGCGGCAACGACTATTCGCGAAAGGTCGAGAGCAGGGCAAAGACTGAAGGTGCTGCAGCGATCGTCATCTCCGCCAAGATCGAGGCCGAGATTGCGGTACTCGCGCGCGAGGAACGCGACGAGTATCTTGCAGCGGTCGGCCTCAAAGAGGCCGGTCTCGATCGCCTGATCAGCGCCGGCTACGCACTGCTCCATCTCGTGACATTCTTCACTGCCGGACCGAAAGAGGCTCGAGCCTGGACGGTGACGCGAGGCAGCAAGGCGCCGCAAGCCGCCGGCGTCATTCACAGCGACTTCGAGCGCGGCTTCATCCGCGCCGAGACGATCGCCTACGACGACTACATCGCATGCGGCGGCGAGGCCAGCGCGCGCGATGCCGGCAAAATGCGGCTCGAGGGCAAGGATTACGTCGTGCAGGACGGCGACGTCATGCACTTCCGCTTCGCCACATAGGTCGCGGGCGGCCGCGAACGGATCAATGCCGTTATTGGCCTCGGAAAACTGATTCCTGATTCCTGAGACCCGATCCCTGATTGCGGATCGCACCCAGATGCTCGTTGATGCGGAACACGATGAGCACAAACTCGGCGATGATGCGCGCCAGGATCACGCCCATGAAGGCGCCGAGCACGCTGGCGATGATGAAGATCATGCCGATGAAAGGATTGAACGCCATGGTGCCGAGCGCGGTCACCGCGCCGGCTGCCCCCAGCAGGATGGAGATGACGACGGCGAGCCAGTAGAAGACCTTGATGACAGTAGGAGTCACGAACCGCTCCCACTGGAACAGGTCGCCGATGCCGAACATGCGTCCTCCTCTCAAAGGAACCGGATTTTCAACGTGATTCTTCGCCCCGACGGCAGACTGCACTCCGCGATTGCGGCGGTCAATCAAGGCTAAGATATGGAATTGACGGCTTTTTCGGCGCCCACTGGATGTCGCGGGATCGCGACGCGCGGATACGCTCCTGGTAAGGCGTGAGCGCGTCAACTTTGCGCTCTCGGAACCTTGCCCGCCGAAGTTCTGCGACCGCCGCGCCTTCATAGCAGCAAACAGGAACGCGATGCGCGAACGGGCGTTGGGGCTTCGAGTTCGGGCCGTATGTCCGGACGAACGCTCGCCTATGGAGTTGCCCATGAGAATCCTCACCTCCAGAATCCCCACCTCCAGAATCCTCACCTCCAGCACGCTCGTCTCCAAAGCCCTTATTTCCAGAGCGCCCATCTGCTGCACCGCCCTGGGTTTAGCGCTGGTCGCCGGCACGACCGTTGCAAACGCTCAGACGGTCATCACGCGTCAGATGACCGAACAACCGGTCGAGACCGTGATCACGCAACGGCCGAGAGATATCGTCGTCGCCCAGCAGCCTTTGGCTGCGGTGACGGTTCCGGCGGCGACGGTCGCAACACAGCCGGTGCAAACCGTCAGGACGGTCGAAACTATTCGTACCGTACGCCGGCCCGCACACGTTGTACGCCGGGTTGAACATCACCACGTGGTGACGACGCGAACGATCGTGCGCGAGCGGGTCGTTCCAGTGCCGACGGTCGTTGCTCCTGCGGCAGCAGCCGCCTATCCGGCGCCGGATTACGGCTACGACGTCGTCCAGGCTCCGGTCCCGACGGCTCCGCGGCCGCTCTACGACGCGGTCGTGCCGCCTGCGCCGATCCCGCCGCCTGCAACCGCCTTGCCGGTGGCTGACCAAACGATTGTTACGCCTGCGATCCCGGGCGTGACCACTTATCCGTCCTATCGGTACATCTATGAGCCGGATCGGATCCTGGTGGTCGATCCCACGACCGGCGTCGCCGTACAGGCGATCCCGCGCTGACCGCACGATGACGGTTCAAAATGTGCGCGCTGCCGAAAGCGGCGCGCGCATTGCCTTCTGAGGTGGGCGTGATCGACGCCGTCCATCGGTCCAGCCGCGCGAAGTTCTAGCGGGATTCCGCTCTCGCCTTCTCCGCAACGGCCTTCGGCAGCACGTCGAGATAGGGCCCCATGAAGAACGCCTCACCCGAGCCTTCCCCATAATAGCGATCGTAGGCATCGATCATGGCGCGGACCGGCGCGACGCACGACGGCATCGAGTTGACGATCAGGTCGCCGAGCGCCGCATTGGCCTTAAAGCGCGGATCGGCGGCGACGGCGTGCACGATGCAATCGGTTGCCGAACGCACCAGCGGTTGCGTGGCCGCGACCTTTTCCTGAGACGACAGCGACGACAGGCTCGTCGCGCCGGTCGGATCGTCGAGCGGATGGGTCGCCACGGCGATGGTGAGCGTTGCGCCGAACAGCGATGCAGAGAACGGGGCAAGTATCATGCAGCCTCCTGACCCGGACGGCAGCCATAACGGCGACAATTCGCAGCAGTCAACCGCATTTTACGGACGTACCCGATCGGCCGCCTACTTTAGTGCGGCCTCGATGCTATATACGTAAAATCGGATTCTACGGAGCAGTGTCATGATCCTCCCTCCCTTGTTGGCGCTCGGCGCGCAGCTCATGCTGATGCCTGTTGTCGACAGCGTCCCTAATCTCAATGTGGAACAAGTCTGCCGAGGGATCGCTCAACAAGGCGGCGTGACCTTCCACGACTCCAACATCCCGCAGGATACCAAGGAGTGCCTCGACAGCGAGCAGACCATCCGTGACCAGCTCGTCAAGCAATGGTCGAGCTTCAATACTGCCGACAAGGTCGCCTGCACGAATGAATCCGAGATGGGCGGCGAATCGAGCTACACCGAATTGCTCACCTGCCTGGAAATGGCGCGTGACGTCAGAAACATGGGCCGCCAGCCGTCGGACCCGCTGGGAGCGCCAACGACGAGCCAATAGAGAAGCGGAACTCCGCTTCAATAGCCGATCAGAACTTCGGACACGGTCGGCTTCACCGCGCGGATGGCGGGATCGGAAGAGCTGTATTCATGGTCCGCCGGCAATGCGCCGACGGCGTCCGCAGCGGCTTTGGGATCAGCGCGCAGGCTCAGCCCGGACTTGCAGCCGCCCGGCAGGGCGGCCAAGGCGCCGCCGTCCCAGTCGCTGACGGTCGCGACGCCATCCTTGTCGAAACCTTTGAGCTTGAACGGCTTGTGGTTGAGCTTTTCAAGTTGGGCAAGGCTCAATCCGAGCCGCATGCCGCCGGGCCCGCTCCATGTCGATTGCCCGTTGATCACGATCAGGTAAGTGTCGCTGCGGTTCGCTGGATTGGACCACCAGACTTCCAGACGCCGCTTCGGGTCTTTCGGAAACAGCACCGAGGCCGGGACCTTGCTGCCCAACGCGTCGACTTCGGTGAACGTCACGTTGCGGGAATCGAAGGCCATGGCGAGCTTGAGATTGCTCGAGTCCTTGGCAAAGGCGCCTTTGCACGCCACCGTGCGGGAACCGGCGAGCCGTGACGGCTTTTCGGCCGCGACAGGAGCCTCGGCCGCTGCTGCCGCTGCTGGGGCGTGGCTCGCCGGATGCGTCGGGCGTCCGGAACGGTGTGTCGGTTCCGCCACCGCAGCCGGCATCGGCTGATTTAACTGTGATGGCGAGAGCTGATCGGCCGCATCGAGGTTCGGATCGCTCTGCATGGCCGGCGCCGTCTGGACCCGCGCGCGGCGCGGCGGCGTCTTGGTTTGCGGCGATGCGGCTGCGGGCTCGTTCTCCATGATCGAGGGTTGTGCCGACGACGGTTGCTGCGCCCACGACGAGGACCACGACGAGGCGCCAAGCGTCATGGCGAGGCCGGCGGCAAGACGTGCCAGCAACGCTCCGCCGATCCACTGTTCCCGCATGGCCGCCTCCTTTCGCAAACAAACCGCACCATAGCACGCCGCACCGCCGTCTGCCGCCGACCCTTCCGCGCACCGTTTCTTCCCTCTCCCCTTGCGGGAGAGGGTGCTGAGCGAGCGCAAGCGAGCGAAGCGGGTGAGGGGCGTTGCGCGAAGTGCCGGCGAGTTCTCAACCCCTCACCCGGCTCAATCTCGCTATGGCCTGCACCCGGTTCGGTTGACACCCGCCTAAGCTAATCCCGCCTGCATTTCGAACTCCACGGGACTGAGATATCCGATCGTCGAGTGCCGGCGTTTCGGATTGTAGAAGCATTCAATGTAGTCGAATACGTCAGCCTTGGCTTCGTCGCGCGTCCGATAGGTTTTGCGCGCTGTGCGTTCGGTCTTCAGCGAGGAGAAGAAGCTCTCCATCGCCGCATTGTCCCAGACGTTCCCTGAACGGCTCATCGAGCAGACGACGCCGTGATCGGCCATCAGCTTCTGGAACTGCTCGCTGGTGTATTGGCTGCCGCGGTCGGAGTGATGCAGCAGCGCATCGGGCTTGCCTCGCCGCCAGATCGCCATCACCAGGGCGTCGGCGACGAGTTGCGCCGTCATTGTTGCGCTCATCGACCAGCCGACCACGCGCCGGGAGAAGAGATCGACGACGGCCGCCACATAGAGCCAGCCCTCCGCTGTCCACACGTAGGTGAAGTCAGCGATCCATTTGCGGTTGGGGGCGGCCGCTTCGAAGGCGCGGTCGAGCACGTTGGGAGCGACCGCCGCTACCGGCCGCTCACCCAGATCGGGCGGCAGGCGACGCCGTCGCGGACGCGCTCGAAGCGCCTGTAGCCGCATCAATCGCTCGATCCGATGCAGTCCGCACCTCACACCCTCCGCAAGCATGTCGTGCCACACCCGTCTGGCGCCATAGGTTCGATCGCTGGCGAGGAAACTGGCGCGAACCTTCGCGCCCAGCTCTTCATCGTTCCGGCTGCGCTGACAACGCGGTCGTGTCAGCCAGGCATAGAACCCACCCCGCGAGACACCGAGCGCCCCGCACAACCATCCCGCCGGCCAGATCCCCCGGTGCTTCGCGATGAAGGCGAACTTCACGTCGATTCCTTCGCGAAGTAGGCCGCGGCTTTTTTTAGGATGTCTCGTTCGGCCTTCAGCTTGATCACTTCGCGTTTGAGCCGCGCGATCTCCAGCTGCTCGGGCTTCATCTGACCTTGGCCGGGAAACGCACCCTGCGGGTCATCCGCAAACGCCTTCACCCAATTGCGCAATTGCGACTCATGCACACTGAGGTCGTGCGAGGCCTGCGCATACGAGACGCCCCGCTCTTTGATCAGCCGCACAGCCTCAAGCTTGAACTCGCGTGTAAACTTCCGTCTCTCCATGACACACCTCCGATTCCATCAAAACACCTAACTCGGTGTCTGCGAAACCGGGTGCAGGCCAACCGGAGCCTTTCGACGTGAAAATATTGCGGCAATCGTGGCGATATGGGCACTCGGCCCACTCCACTTCGCATTTTCACATCCGCTGAATTTACGGACCTAGACGAGGTCGCGGCCGGCAAGCGTAAAGTTGACGCGTAACTTCGGTGAAGTATGTCTGGCATTGGATCGCCGATAATCCGCATGTGCAGCGAGGCTCTCGTCGCCGAGTACCGCACTCTCTCGGGAACTCGTGTGTTGGATGATCCCAGCGACTGATGGGGTTCTAAGTCTCGAAATTTCCCGGAATTTGATCCAGCGCAAGAATTTCCGCTTGACCCGTGCATACCTTGAAGTCCGCTGCCCCGTCCCGTTAAAGGATGCATGGAACCGCGCCGACCGAAAGGAACTTGAGGTAAAGCTCGTGCTCCCGCCGACAAGCCTGCCGGCGCTCAGGAAGGGCCCGCTCTTCCGGGTCTGGGGACCAAGGGCGTCAGGCCGGCACCGTTAGCATCTGAACGAACTCGTCTGTCGAACCAAGGATCAGGCCATGGAGATCGAAAGCACCACATTCGGCACGATCACGATTGACGGAAAGGCCTATGAGCACGACGTGGTCATTCGCCTCTCCGGCGAAGTCATGAAGCGGAAGAAGAAGCTGTCGAAGAAGTACTACGGCACCTCGCACGTTCTCTCGAAAGACGAAGCGAAGTTTGTCTTCGAGAGGGGGTGCGAGCAGCTCATTGTTGGCTCGGGCCAAATGGGCAATGTGCATCTATCGCCGGAAGCTGAGGCCTATTTCGCGAAAAAGGGCTGCAAGGTCCTGTTGCAGCCGACCCCCGAAGCGATCCATGTGTTCAACAAGTCGCATGCAAAGAAGATCGGGCTTTTTCACGTGACCTGCTGAAACGGACGGGTGCCGGCCACGACTCGCCATGGTGGACATACAAATAATCGGCCGGAAGGCGGCCAGGTTCCAGCAGCGCCCGCGTTGCAGCTTCCAAGCTGCCCTGCAACGGCCAAGCCAGGACGATCGGCGTAGTCATGTGACGCTGACCTCCGGCCAATAATGACACGCTCATGGTCGTTTCGACTGAACTGACGGGAATAAAGTTTTTCGGGATAGCCCCACGCCCTTGGTGATTACGATGAAAACCTACATGCTGATGACCGGATCCGGTCCGATCGTGGTCCTGACCAGCCACGATTCCATCGTTGACGCCACGCTGATCAAAAAGCTGGCCGGCAAGGGAATCGCAAAATTCATTGCCTACGAGATTCCGATTGGTCTGGCCGAGAAGCGCTATGGCGCGCATTTCGCGCTCATGCAGGGGGATGTCCGGGAAACCGATGATCTCCGCGTACTCGACTACGACGGAAGCCGCGCATTCAAGTTGTTCCGTTTCGGTGAACTCGGTCCGCCCCTGCTCCATGAACCGCCGTCAGAAGCGAGTTAAGTTAATTCATGGACGTCCCGGCTATTCTGTTGTGGTGGTTTCTGTGGTCACTCGTACGAACCGTAAAGGGTTTGTTGGTGCTCAATCGGAACGAACCGATCGCAAACCCAGAGTTCGTGGATGTTTGGTGACTAAGATGAAAGATCAATACAGACACTATTCAAAAGTTGCAAAGGCGAGCAGGACCAGGGCTTCTTACAGGTCGCCTAACGCGAGATAGATCACACTACCGGCAAGTAGTAACGCCAGCATGGGCTCACGCAGGACATCGAAAATAATGCGCGGCGGCGTGCGCCGATCCGGCCGCGGCAGCGCGTTAGCTCTTCTGTCTTCAGCCTAATTAAAAACTTTGGCGCGAAACCAGGCACGCGCGGGACGAACCAGGCCGCCGACGTGCCGGGGGCGAATCTGACTTTCTCAAAGACCGACACGCCGACTGTTTTCACCAAAGGGCGCATACTCGACCATATAGGCTTCGACGTGATCGATCTGGAAGCGGCGGCAAAACGATTCCAGGAAAATGGCATCAAGCTCGATCGCGGCATCGAGACGCTTCCGAACGGGGTCAAGCTACTGTGCATTCACGAGCCATGGGGCACAAACATCGAAGTAAACCAGAGAGACACCCGATGTAGTAGCCCGAACCCCTCATCGGTTCTGCCGAAGCATGTCGGGGTGATCGGGAATGGAAGCTTTGCGGCTTCTCTGGTCCCTGCCGCTCAGCGGATGAACAGCGCTGCTGAGCAATGGCACCCTCTATCGCCCGTTAGCTCTCAAGGCGCGCCAGCAGCGGTAGGCTAAGGCCGCGACGTCAGCGGCGATATTGAGGGTGTTGGCGACCAACAGCAACAACAACAATACGACGCCGTAGAGTATAATTGGCGCAAACCGGTCTTGATGTTGGCGGCAAGTCCTTTCCCTGTAACTCGGCCGATGCGCGCGCACATGGATTGGATCGCTGGGAAAGCCAATGGCATCGTCCAAAGAATGTTGAGGCCATATTGAGCGCCTGCCTGAGAGTAGGTTGCAATCCCGCTTGGATCGTCGTCCGCGACGCCGGTGATAAGCCCCGGTCCGACCCGTGCCAGCGGATGATCCTTTAGACGGGCCCATAAGATGCGTAGGACGCTCGCGTGCTGCGGATCTTTGACCTCATCTTGGTCGAGCTTCATATACTTCACGTTCGGCTGTTAGCTGCCACGCAGTCTTGCGCAGATGATTATCAATGACAAAGTGCGGCTTTAGATCACATATGCCATCATCGGCCTCGTCGAGCACCAGTGCTGATAGCCACGACGCCTCTGCGGGATCTTGTTGACGTAGATCAATGCTTCGGGCGATGGAGCGCTCAAAAGAACAAAGGCAATGGAGCGCTCAAAAGAAACAAAAATGGCTCGGCTGCACAAGCTGTCGATTTCTCGCGAACGTGAGCGCCTGGGTTGTGAGTAATGACACACAAACAAGTCCTGTTTCGTTCCGCAGCCCGCGAAAAGATCCTACGCGGGGCAACACAACTTGCCGATGCCGTTCGGGTGACCTTGGGCCCGCGCTCCAAGTCGGTTTTGATTGAGAAGAAATGGGGACCACCGATCGTTTGTAATGATGGGGTCACCATAGCCAAGGAATTCGACCTCAAAGACCCGGAGGAGAACCTCGGAGCGCAAATGCTGCGCCAAGCGGCGGAGAAAACTGGAGAACTGGTAGGTGACGGAACTAGCACCTCCACAATTCTGGCGCATGCGATCCTTGCCGATGGGTTTCGGAACGTTGTGGCCGGGGCCAGCGCGATCGAGATCAAACGTGGGTTGGATCGCGCCACGAAATCCGCCATCGGCACGCTGCGAGCTTTGTCGCGACCGGTCGCTACTCGCAAGGAAAAGGCTCAAGTGGCAACCATTTCCGCCCATAACGATCCCACAATCGGCGAGCTTGTCGCCGAAGCCATGGAGAAGGTTGGTGGTGACGGCGTGATCACGGTCGAGGAAGCGAAGACTATTGAAACTGCCCTCGACGTCGTCGAAGGCATGCAGTTCGACCGTGGATTTCTCTCCCCCTACTTCCTTACAAACACGGAGAAAATGGAGGCGGTGCTCGAGGATGCTTTGATCCTGCTCTCGGATCGGAAGATCGGCGCGCTGAAGGATCTCATTTCGCTGCTTGAGCAGGTGGCAAAATCGGCACGGCCGCTATTGGTCATAGCCGAGGATGTTGAGGGCGAAGCGCTTTCGACGCTGATCGTCAACCAGATCCGTGGTTCCCTCAAGAGCTGCGCGGTCAAAGCCCCGGGATTTGGCGATCGACGGAAGACCATCCTGCAAGATATGGCAGAATTGACCGGAGCCATGGTGGTTTCCGAAGACTTAGGCCTGACCCTCGAGCATGTCACGATCGAACAGCTTGGACGCGCCAAACGCGTTGTCGTGGACAAAGACAAAACCACAATCATCGGCGGAGGGGGCGATCGCAAACGGATCGACGCACGCATCGAGCAAATCCGCCGCGAGATTGAAAAAACTACCAGCGAGTACGACCGCGAGAAATTGCAGGAGCGACTGGCCAAGCTCGCCGGCGGCGTCGCCGTTATCCGCGTGGGGGCGCCAACCGAAGCCGAAATGAAATCGAAGAAGGAGGCTCTCGACGACGCGATCAGCTCGACCAAGGCGGCCGTCGCCGAAGGCATCGTTCCGGGCGGCGGCTTGGCGTTACTACGTTGTATCGAGGGCGTGCAGCAGGAAGAGACGAAGTGCGACGGTGATGAAAGGACGGGCGTCCAAATTCTGAAACGCGCTCTCGAAATCCCGACCCGTCAGATCGCAGAAAACTCTGCCGTCGATGGCGGAGTGGTCGTCGCCCGCATGGTCGCAGGCCAAGGCAATTATGGCTTCGATGCTGCCCGCAAGGAATACGTTGACCTGGTCGAGGCTGGAATCATCGATCCCAGCAAGGTGTTGCGGGTCGCCCTGGAAAATGCGGTATCGGTTGCCAGCGTGCTGCTGCTGACCGAAGCCACGATGACCGAGATACCCGAGACTAAGAAGGACCAGATTGCCCAAGAAATGGCGATGTAGCGCCAATGCCAATCGGTCCAACTGCCAACGCATCTGTCCCGGTCGACTAACGCAACGCAACTTGCGCACTCCGAGGAGATCGCAACGCGATGACCACGCGAACGACCAGCAAAATAGTGACTTTTGCTCGTCCGTTCACGCTAAAGGGGGTCGATCGAGTATTGCCGGCTGGAAACTATCGGGTCGTGACGGACGAAGAACTGATCGAAGAATTGTCATTTCCCGTCTATCGCCGCGTGTCCACGATGATCTTCGTACCAGCCAAATCTGCTTCCTCGGTTGAGATGGTGACCATTGATCCTCAAGACCTTCAGGCGGCGCAGGAGCGGGACCTGAACCATGACGTTTAGTTTTCCAGATCAAAGCCGTTCGTATAATGCAACGCGGCGCGCCGTGCGGTTTGCTAGGCGCACAGCGGCCGGTCGTGTCCTCGCCATGTGCATTAAAGGCGGTTCGCCGAATTTTAGGACGAGGCCGCAACTGACGCGGCACACTTGAAAACGATTGACCATGGAAACGCGCAATTACAAATATCGGGGCTATGAAATTCAAGTCACGCATACCCCGCCATTTTGGCAGGCTGCGGTCTACCCAATCGAGGGAACTTAGGACACTTTCGCGCGTTGGTCGTTCGACGGCGATGCTCCCCAATTGCCCCCAGCATCCCCTAGCCTCCCCGTCTAAAAGCCCCGTGATTGCCCGCGAGGCTTTTGCTTTACGAGGCACCGGCAGAGGGAAATGTTGGTGCTGTCCTAATTCAGAGCCTCCAGAGCTAGACCAGCACAATCCGATCGGATGCTGTCCTAATTCCGAGCCTTCTGTCCTAATTTAGGGAAATAGGTGTCCTAATTTCATTTTTGGTGAGCTTCCGTGCCGCTTACCCGCGTAAAATTTGGTTTAACTATCATTGGTGGAGTTTGGTATGGCCTATTATCGTGTCTGCACCATTGGTCTCGACGGCTTGAATGCGCTAACGATCAAAAAGCCATCCAAAAGGCACGGCAGGCCGTAGACGACCGCGATGTCGAGCTATGGCAAGGAGATCGTTTTATCGTGCGGCTGTCTCCTAAGCCGACTACAGAGTAGGCCGGCTGAGTTGGCGGCCTCGTCATAGACCTTTGCCGGTGTGGAAGTGCCAAGATGGCAATTCGCGCGATCTGCCAGCGCAGCGCTCGTCTTGGCAGATCGAGCCGTCGAGCGAGGTAATGCTCCTTGGCGGGAGCCCGCCGAATTTTTCCACTCGACGTCTTTGACACGGTTCCAGGCTCGACCAGGACGATATCGTCGGGCGGGGAACCCACAATACCTGTCATCACTGTGCGTGCACGCGCTTTGAGTGAATCCTAGTTCGCTACGTCGGCTTGCGCGGTCTCGGCCAGGATGACGCTGCAACGTCTCCGACGGGCCTCTTCCACCTCGTGAGGATAAACATGTTGGCCGTCGCGAATGATAATGTCCTTGATGCGACCGGTGATGAAGACATCGCCATAAGGTCGAAAACTTACGCTCGTTGATCTGTGTCAAAAAGAAGCCGCAGCGTACGGTTAGCCCTTATATTGTGCGGTCGTCCGGCAAGGCGCAGACCAGTGCGATGTCCATTCGCAATCTCGATAGGATGTTTCGGCCGCGATCGGTTGCGGTCATTGGCGCCTCGGACAAGCCGAAATCCGTCGGCTCGGCGCTGATGGCCAATCTGCTGCGCGGCGGCTTCAGCGGTCCCATCGTCCCGGTCAATCCACGAGCGGTCGCGATCCACGGCATCATGGCTTACAAGGACGTGGCGAGCCTGCCGATCACGCCCGATCTTGCCGTCATCGCCACGCCGCCCGACACCGTTCCTTCTCTGGTCGCGGAACTCGGAAGCCGCGGCACCCGCGCCGCTGTCGTCCTGACGGCCGGCTTTGCCGAGGGTGAGATTGCAATCGGCAAAGAGCGGGCGGAGCGGCTGCTCACGGCCGCGCGCCCGCATCTGCTGCGCATCATCGGTCCCAACTGTCTCGGAATTGCCGTGCCTGGCATCGGCCTCGATGCAACCTTCGCCCCGGCGGCCATGCTGTCAGGCAATATCGCGTTCCTGACGCAGTCGGGCGCGATGGCGACAGCGGTGCTCGATTGGGCGCTGCCGCGCGGCATCGGCTTTTCGGCTATGGTCTCCATGGGGGACATGAGCGACGTCGACTTCGGCGACCTGCTGGACTATTTCGCGCTCGACGAGGCGACCCACGCGATCCTGATCTATGCCGAAGCGGTCACGCAGGCGCGCAAGTTCATGTCGGCGGCGCGCCGTGCGGCCCGCGTTAAGCCGGTTATCGTGGTCAAAGGCGGGCGGGCAGCGGAGGGAGCACGTGCCGCGGCCTCCCATACCGGCGCGCTGGCAGGGACCGATGTGGTGTACGAAGCGGCCTTCCGGCGGGCGGGAATGCTGCGTGTCAATGAAGTCGAAGAGCTGTTCGACGCGGCGGCGACGCTGTCGCGCATGTCGCCGCAACGCGGCAACCGGCTCGCCATCGTCACCAACGGCGGTGGCGCCGGCGTGCTGGCCACCGACCGCCTGATCGAAGAGGGCGGCCGGCTGGCGCCGCTCGGTTCCGACACGATCGCCAAGCTCAATGCGGTGCTGCCGCCGACTTGGAGCCACGCCAATCCGATCGACATCATTGGAGACGCCGACGCCGACCGCTATGCGAATGCAGTCTCGATCCTGATGCAGGATGCCAACGTCGATGCGCTGCTGGTGGCCTATTGTCCGACCGCGATCGTTTCCGCCGCGGAGGCGGCCAAGGGACTCGTCGGTGTCCTGTCGCAGCCGACGACCGTGCTCAGGAAAAACGTGTTCGCCTGCTGGATGGGGGAGGCGACCGTGGCGGAGGGGCGCGCCCAGCTCGTTGCCGCGCATTTGGCGGACTATGAAACCCCGGAACGGGCGGTGCGCGCGTTCATGTATCTTGTTCGTTATCGGCAGAGCCAGGACCTGCTACTCGAGACCCCGTCATCGGTCGCGCCCAGCCCGCAGGCCGACATCGCCCGGGCGCAACGGACCATCCGGCAGGCGCTCGACGACGGGCGCGAATGGCTCGACCCGGCCGAGGTAGCCGGCTTTCTCGCCTGCTATGGCATCCCGTTCGTGCGCACCGAAGCCGTGGCCGATGCGAAATCGGCGGCCGCGGTGGCTGCCCAAGTCAAAGCGCCGGTGGCGCTGAAGATCAGGTCGCGCGATGTCATCCATAAATCCGACGTCAGCGGCGTGGCTCTCAATCTCGCCAATCCGGCCGAGGTCGAGGCCGCTGCCAAGCGAATGAACGAACGGGTGGCGCGCGCGCTGCCACGGGCGCGGCTCGAGGGCTTCATTGTGCAGGAAATGATCCAGCGGCCCGGCGCCTACGAATTAATCGCCGGCGTCACCACCGACCCGACCTTCGGTCCGGTGATCCTGTTCGGCCACGGCGGAACCGCCGTCGAAATCGTGCGCGACAAGTCGCTCGAACTGCCGCCGCTCAATACCGCATTGGCGCGCGCTCAGATCGAGCGCACGCGCATCGCTGCGCTGCTCAAGGGGTTCCGCGGCCGGCCGGCGGCCGACATCGATGGCGCCGTGAACGTGCTTATTCAGTTGAGCCAGATCGTGGCCGACCACGCTGAGATCACCGAGATCGACATCAACCCGCTGCTCTGCGATCCGCAGGGCGTGATCGCCGTCGACTGTCGCATTCGCGTGCGCGCCGCTACGGTTCCCGCGCAATCGCGGCTTGCCATCCGGCCCTACCCTCAGCGGTTGGAGAGCGAGATCCGCACGCCCGGGGGGCAGTCCTACGTCGTGCGTCCGATCAAGCCGGAAGACGAGCCGGCGCTGCGCCGCTTCGCCGACGAAGTCGACACGCAGGACCTCTGGCACGCATTCTTCGCGCCGCTGCGCGACCGCACCCACGAGACCGCGGCGAGGTTGAGTCAGATCGATTACGACCGGGAGATGACGCTGGTAGCTTGGGAAGGCGAGCGCGTGGCGGGGCTGGCGCGCTCGACCGCCGATCCCGACTTCGAAGCGTCGGAATGTGCGGTCATCATCCGCGGCGATCTGCGGGAAAAGGGCCTTGCGAGGCAACTATTGGACGCGCTTCTGCGCGCGATTGCCGAGCAGGGAGTCCGCCAAGCCGTGCTCATTTTTCCGGCCGATCAGAAGCGGATGCTCAACCTCTCCACGGATCTTGGTTTCGAAGTCGCCGTGTCTCCGACCGACGCGTCCCAGGTTCGAGCCACGAAGGTTCTGCGTATGACTGCTTCGCAGAGCGGCACGTGACACATCGAACGGCCCAGCCAGCAAGATTGCTGCCAGGTCAACGCGGCGCAGCACGAACTGCATTTGCTCTGCCTCCGCTTCCATGCCTATCCAGCGTAACTTCCTGACCAGCTTGGCCAGTTCGCTCGATGTACGCTGCTCGGCGGAGACGTCAGGGCATTCTCGAACGTCCGAGATTTCCATTGGTAGCCTCTCTATTCGTGTTTATGATTGGGCCACAAAGCCGTAAACTAGAGAGAGTTGAGTCCGAGTTCAGTCCGATTCGCAAGGAAGGTGCATCGGTCCATATCGATGCCGCTTTTCGATGTCCTGCTGCGGACACCGAAATGCGAGGGCGCCGATTTCCAATTGGGTTGGCTCCTGACTGTTTCAACGTCAACCCAGTCATAGCTTTCGGTGACGCAGCTAACGTATTTTCGCGGTTCTTAAAGTCGAGAGCGCTTTCAGTGATCGCTTTTGCAAACATTTCTTGATCCGCTGTAAAAGCCATGCGCCCCAAGGCTGACGAAACCGCGATGTGCAATTGCGGCATCCGCACTTGGTTCAAGATCAGGTCGCCGCGGGCGGTATCAAGCGGGATTATGTGCCGCTTGCTTTGCCATTAGACAGCCAGCCGTTTGACAAAAAATGCGCTCCCGCCTCCACTAATTTCTGACTGTCAGCGAAGACGGGATCCTCGGCTGCCATCTCCATGTGTCGATTGGCCCATTCCTGGTAGGCCGTTGCGACCTCAGGGATCGAGCGAGCCGCTGTTAGCTGGGCGGCAAATTCGGATGCCAGCGTTGCTTCTGACCGCATGCGCTCGAACCATTGCCGGTTCAACTCCTGAAGCTTGTCGACAAACTCCGTCTGCGCTTTGCCGAACTCTGCGATGCGCTTCTTCCCGCTCGCGGCAAATTCCGCAGACATCAGATTGGGCAGCGTGGATTTCTCCATCCGTTGCAGGTGCCTGCAGCGCGGGCCTGCAATCGATTTATAGCCCGAGTGCTCGAAAGCGCTCTCGGCTCGTTCATTCACTCCGGCGGTCTGCGCGTCATAACAGCCGGAGGCGACATATTTACGGTGGGTGACGGAAGTGGCAAGCCGCTTGCCATCCGGTTTGCTTGCATTGGGGCGCAGTTGGGCGTTCTCCTTGATCCCGACCTCAGGTTCGGGGAAGCCTACATGAATGGCTCACTTGTCGTTGAAGAGGGATCGATTGCCGACGTGTTGGCATTGGCGCTGTCTCAAGACCGCTTCGGCAATCCCACGCGGTGGGCAAAGCCACAATGGTTTTTGCGCTACCTTTGCCGCCGGCTCGAGCAATTCAATTCTCGCAATCGCGCGCGAAGAAATGTCGCTCACCACTACGATCTCGATGGACAGCTATACTCTACGTTCCTCGACGCCGACCGGCAATATAGCTGCGCCTATTTCGAAAGTGAGCATCAGTCGCTCGATGATGCCCAGCTGGCGAAGAAACGACACCTCGCTGCGAAGCTGCTGATCGAGCCAGGGCAGTGCGTGCTCATGTCGTTCCGGTTGGGCCCTTGCGCGCTACTTCGCCGAAGTCTGCGGAGCGGATGTTGACGGCGTGACGTTGTCCGAAGAACAACTGGTATTTTCGCGGACTCGGGCCGAGGAAACCGGACTCGAGGAGCGAGTCCGGTATTTTCTCGTCGATTACCCGCGACATCGACCGGACTTACGATCGCATCGTCTCGGTCGGAATGTTCGAACATGTCGGAGTTGGTTATTACGAAGAGTATTTTCGCCGGTGCGCCACAATTCTCGGCGACGACGGTGTATTTGTTCTGCACTCGATCGGCCGGTCAGATGGCCCTGGGATCGCCAACCCATGGCTTGCAAAATACATTTTCCCGGGTGGCTATATTCCGGCACTATCGGAGGTGCTACCCGCCATCGAACGCGCTGGCCTGCTTGTGACCGACATCGAGATCCTGCGTGTCCATTATGCCGATACGATCAAGGCATGGCACGAACGGTTCCTGGCACGGCGCGGGGAAGCAGAACATCTTTACGACGAGCGCTTCTGTAAAATGTGGAACTTTATTTCGCGTCGTCGGAAATGGCCTTCAGGGAGGAAGGCATGATGGTGTTCCAAATCCAAATGACCAAGCGTCAGGGGGTGGTCCCGATCACACGCGACTACATCGCGCGTAATGAGGCACGTCTCCGCGGTGCTGAGAATGCTCCCCCGCGCTACGCGAGAATATACGAACAAATCGATCGATGAAAAGGCG
Source organism: uncultured Alphaproteobacteria bacterium (assembly GCA_963759705.1). GTDB lineage: Bacteria > Pseudomonadota > Alphaproteobacteria > Rhizobiales > Xanthobacteraceae > BOG-931. Next base: position 239,949 of record CAVXAK010000009.1, on the reverse strand, counting down.
ATTCGCGATCTCATCGAGGCCGCCGTTCAGGCGCCAAGCGCCGTCAATCAGCAACCTTGGTCATTCTGCGTCATCCGCGACAAAGTAATGCTCACCAAGATATCGCGCGAAGCGAAAGCTCATATGCTGAAAAAGTCTCCCTGTCGAACTCATGTCACATCATTTTGAGCAAATACTGAACAATTCGAATTTCGATATTCTCTATCAGGCGCCGGCGCTCATGGTCATATCGGCCGTTGCGGAGTCCCCATGGGTCGTCGAAGACTGCGCGCTGAACCTCATGCTCGCAGCACGCGCCGTGGAGCTCGGAACATGCTGGATCGCATTTGCTCAGGCATGGCTTGGAACGCCTGAGGGGAAAGCGCTCCTCGTCGGTCATCCGAAATCGGCTCCTCCGCCAGTTCCTAGAAAAGTGCCGGAAATACGCTGGATCGATCCGTAGGCGTTGCTCTGGAGCAGGTACGTCTGGTGCAATTCGATTCCGAATGTCGGAGGCGACGAGAAGCCCTGGTATTGTTGAAAACGTTGGAAGAAACATAGGCGGCAGACGAACGGAGTGGCGAATGCGAAACATCATGGTGGCGACGGATGGGTCCGACGGGGCAAATCGCGCGGTCGACGTTGCCGCCGAGATTGCAAAGGCAATGAGTGGAATACTGTGGATCGTGACGGTGGCCAAAACCCTGGGCGCAGAGGAGTATAAGCGATTTATGCGGTTTGAGGGAGAATCCGCAGATCCAGCCGAATCTTTGGCGCAGCGAGCCCTTTATGACGCCGAGCGAAGGGTTCGGCAGGCCGGAATAAGCTCGATAAAAACACATCTGCTCTGGGGCGACCCCACTCAAGCGATCATCGAGACGATCCAGCAGGAAAAGGCAGATGCAGTCGTCGTTGGTCGTCGCGGACTTGGGCGGCTCTCCGGCTTGCTGCTCGGGAGTGTTTCGCAGAAACTCTCCAGCCTCGCGCCCTGTGTCGTAATCCTCGTACCTTAACCAGGCGATTTCAACAAGACCAAATGCATCAGCAACCGATGCGGCGCCTAGTCTAATGGTTTAGGCACATGGAGAAATGATTATGATAAAGGACATCGTCGTAAACCTGTCGAGTGAAGCGGCGACGAATTTCGCGATTTCGGTCGCAAGCACGTTGCAGGTGCATCTCGCCGGAGTTTCTTTCTTTTACGAACCTGTCGTCCTACCAATAACCGACATGGGCGGCATTCCAATCAATTATATCGACGCCCGGCGCGCGGAAAATGAGCAGAGCGCCAAAAATGCCAAATCGAGATTCGATGAGGCGGTTCGGCGTGCCGGGCTTTCGTCGGAATCCAGTATTATCGAGGCCGAGATTGCTGAAGCACCCGATGTCTTTGCACGCATCGCGCGCCGGTTTGATTTGTCTGTCGTCAGCCAAGCGGAACCCAACAAGCGCATACCAGATGAGCTGATAGTCGAAGGAGCGCTATTCGAATCGGGGCGGCCAGTGGTCGTCGTCCCTTATATTCAAAAGAGTGGGCTTAAGCTTAATCGGGCCATGGTGTGTTGGGACGGTAGCCGCAACGCAGCTCGGGCCGTCTCCGATGCGCTGCCATTATTGGCGCGGGCTGAAAACGTCGACGTTGTGACAATAATCGGTGAGAAAGGCAAGAGCGATGAACTGCCCGGCGCAGACATCGCTCAACACCTGGCTCGTCATGGACTCAATGTCGAACTGAAACGGGCCCCTCTCGGCGAGAACGACGTGGCGAACAATCTCCTGTCGCTTGCTGCAGACTTGTCTGCCGATTTTTTAGTAATGGGGGGCTACGGTCACTCACGGCTGCGAGAATTCATTCTTGGAGGCGCAACGCGCGGTATCCTTGCCTCCATGACCGTACCGACGTTGATGTCGCACTAAAGCAGCATGACATTAGGCTGAATTGATTTAGGATTCCCAAATCAGTTGGTTTCTGATTCAAGATGCTGGCTGGGCTGGAGGCCAGCACCGATGGGTCGAGCCTATTCGATTGATCTTCGCGAGCGGGTGGTGGCAGCGGTAGAGAGTGGTGGCCTTTCGTGTCACCGGGCGGCGGTGCAGTTTGGCGTCGGCGTCAGCACGGCGATCCGGTGGGTGGAGCGTTTACGGACCACCGGCAGCGTGGCGCCGAGCAAGATCGGCGGCTACAAGCCCCGCGCGATCTCGGGGGAGCACCGCACCTGGCTGCTGGCGCGGATCAAGGAGAAGGACTTCACCCTGCTCGGGCTGGTGGGCGAACTCGCCGAGCGCGGTCTGAAGGTGGACTACCGCTCGGTCTGGACCTTTGTCCACGACGAGAAGCTGAGCTTCAAAAAAAAGCGTGGTGGCTGGCGAACGCGACCGTCCTGACGTCGCCCGCCGACGGGCACAATGGATCAAGTATCAGGATCGCGTTGATCCTACCCGCCTGGTCTTCATCGACGAGACCTGGACCAGAACCAACATGGCGCCGCTGCGCGGCTGGGCGCCGCGCGGCAGCCGCCTGATCGGTAAGGTCCCGGACGGCCGCTGGAGGACCATGACGTTCCTGGCCGCGCTGCGGCACGACCGGATCACCGCGCCGTGGCTGCTCGAAGGTCCAATCGACGGCGAAAGTTTTGCAACCTACGTCGAGAAGGTTCTGCTGCCCACCCTGCGGCAAGGCGACATCGTCATCATGGATAATCTCGGCAGCCACCGGGGCAAGGTCATACGCAAGCTCATTCGCTCGGCCGGCGCAAAGCTGTTCCTGTTGCCGAAATACTCGCCCGACTTGAACCCAATCGAACAAGTGTTCGCCAAGCTCAAGCACCTGCTACGCAAAGCAACTGCACGAACAGTCGAAACCGTCTGCGCCGCCATCGGCGAGCTACTCGGCGCATTCACCAAAAACCAATGCGCCAACTACTTCAAAAACTCAGGATATGCACCAAACTAAATGCATTACGCTTTAGGAGTTATTCTCCAAGTGAGAGACGCATTTGAGGCTGACACGAATAAGCTCTCAATGCGATGCGGTCGGCGCGGCTAAACAAACAAAGCCGTGAGATCGATCGCATCAACGCGCGATTGCGCGCCCTTACCAACCTTTGGCGCAATGGGGTCCGCGTTTTTATCTGGTTGAATGTCGCCCAGGTAGGGCGCCGTGCCCAGCTACGAGTGCAAAGCATCTAAGCAAGGGCGATTGGTAGCACCATCTTCGGGCCGTTGCGATCGGGGTGTTGCGTGGAAACCGCCGCCCATAACCTCGGTCTCGAAATCGAAGTATTACGTGCAAGCAGTGAACGCGATTTTGACACTGCATTTAGCATTTTGTGCGCTCATGATTGGGCCCGATCCTTTCTTGTTTACCGCGAGCGCACAACTCGCCTTTTTCGCGCTCAGCCAATCGGTACCTGCACTCTCACCTTATTGGACATTTGCTGTCGCTGGCGGCCTATCAAGCTACGGAGGCGACGTTCGCGATCAATTCCGCACAGTGGGCGTCTACAAACGCTGTGTAGGGCGCAGCGAGGTACCAAATTCCGCAGCACTGGACACTGCGACCGTGGGTACCTTGTGCGCTCTCTTTTTTTCCGGAAACAGGGACATATTCCAACAAAAACAGAGAGACTATTGCTGGAAAGCGGGCAATTGCTATGAGGCATTAGGAACTTAGATAAATTTCTCCAAAAGCAAATAACAGGGAGAAAAACAGGGAAGCGATCAGTGCTACGGATTTGGTGCCTTCGCCCGACCAAGCCGGCGCCGCCGGCGCACCACCATACCGCCCGACCTAACGAGGTCGACGTCGATACCAGCCCGCAGGAACGCCTCCTGTTTCAGGAAAGTCGGACCTCCCTGTTTCTCCCTGTTATTTGCTTTTGGAGAAATTTATCTAAGTTCCTAATGCCTCATAGCAATTGCCCGGTTCGTGCTTAATCGCCTCCCTGTTTTTCTTGGAAAATCTCCCTGTTCCCCCGAACTTCCATCGTGAAGTCGTGTGGGTGATTTCAGCCGATTTTGATCAACTGTCTGCTGTTGATGTTGTTGCCGTGGGCATGTGGACGGCGGTAGCGGGCATTTTCCGGCTCGGCCCACCGGAGCCTTGGCCACCATTCTGACGAGCTGGATTCGTATCGGCCTGAGAGACGAACTTGGGCGCTGTCGCCACGCTGTCTGGATTCATAGGGATTGACCAGCAACGCGGCCTTGCATTCATGAGCAGCGCCAGCGAAACGCGACAGGATAAGCACACCCAGGTCATCAGGATTCTGCGCGGCGATATACTCCTTGGCGACGAGGTTCATTAGTAGTCGACGCCGGCGTCATGTCGGGTGCTGTCAGCCACCACTGCCTAGCTCGCCGCCGCCGCGGCAAAGACTAAAAAGAAAATCGCCGCCGCTCGATCGCACCTCGCGCCGCCTAGTGGGGCGGAATTCGCCGAGCAGTGTTGCGCACGTCGACCCCCGTAGCTGGCTGCGCTCGACCGGCGCCAGCGGCGCCCCGATTCAGCCAGCCGGCGGCGCGAGCGGGTCGATCTGGTTCCGCATCATCCTCGTCGAGCGTTTGCTCGATCGCCCGAGCTCCATCGTCAGCCCCGATCCGGGATTTGTAAAAAGAACAAAAATCGGCGACGTCGGCCAGCAGCGGCGCCGCCGCCCAGCCGGCGCGAGCGGGTCGGTCTGCTCACGCCGATGCGCGGCGCGCCCCTCGCGCGCGCGTAGAGGGCACACCGTATGGGTAACGCCGCCGGAGAGAAAGCAGGCAGAGACCGTGAGGGCACCTGAATGCAAGCGCGTGGAGAGGGAAAAAGTCGAATCCGGTTGACGGCCTAGCCTTTTGCCTTGCTCGTTAATCCGCGCGGCGTAACCTTCAAGTCGGGGCTCGGAAATCCGTCCTGACAAGCGCCGATGCGCCGAGCACCGCTGACCGTAGCCATTGAGTGCGGAAAATCACTCCCGAGAATTACTTGCAGGCTCGGCGAAATCTCCGATTCCGGCGTTCGACTCGTCGTGCCATCTAGTGACGAAGTCCCGGATGAGTTCACACTTGTCCTCAAGACGAACACCGAGAAGCGCTGGCGGTGCACGGTCATCGAACGCCAGCAGGGAGCCGTTGTGGTGCGATGGACATTTCCTGACGAGCGAAAGCGCTAAATAGGGGGCTCGCCGCCTGGTCCCAAGTGACCAAATCGTAATCCTGTCGCCATGCAACCTGCGTCGGTTTCTGGCAACCTGTGCGCACGGCGGCTCGTGCCAATGACCGCGCCATGGCGACTGCGAAGGAATATCGAGAGTATGCGGACGAGTGCATGGGCTGGGCGAAAAGCGCTCGGTCGGATCGCGAGCGCGCTATCTTCATTCAGATGGCAAATACTTGGCTCCAAGCGGCTGTGGTTTGGGAGACCTGTCATAAGAATCCCCCCACCGAAGCGATCTGCGACGAACAAGCGATCTGAGACCGTCTCTGAGGGCGTCCACGGCATGTCCTGAACCTCCCTTCAATTGGGTCGACAAGGGACGCCCTCCATCGCCAGCGCCTTCCGCAGTGGCTCGGCGACGTCGAGTTTTGATCCCGAAGTAGCTCGATGCTACTTCGGCAGACTGCGCCGCGACGTAAATCCAAGTCGCTTTCTCGCGGGAGGGCATCCGCGGATGGCGAATGAGCGTGCGCACGTCGGCAAGCGTCGTCAACGACATCACGGTTGGGATGACTAAAGGCCGTGGCAGCGGGCGTGACCAATCGGGACGCTTGCTCAAACGGTCACCGCCTCGATCAGCGTCGGATCATCGTCCGGTGCGCGCGAGCTATTGACCCGTTTTGATACCGACCAACATTGCAGCAAATCCTCCGGCGCGGGTTTAAGCAATTCGAGGCCAGCCTTGCCGCTCAGCCACGGCTCGTAATCCTCCTGTGCAAGCAAGACCGGCGTACGGTCATGAATTGCCGCGACGAACTTGTTCGGCTCCGTGATAATCATGGTGCAGCATTTCAGCGTTTCGCCGCTCGCCTTGTCCCGCCATTCATCCCATAGCCCTGCAATCGTGAGTGCCGGTGAGCCGTCCCGCGCGGTGCCCGACACCGGAATTAGACAGCGTGAGTTTTTGAATGCGCTGCGAAAGCAGGACTTTTCGGCGACGGTCTCGGTGTTGAACGTCGCCAACCTCAATCCTTGAGCAACCTCGACCACCACGAAGGGCCATTCCCCAACGCATCAGCACGAGCCTGCGCTCACCGAGCCGCCCTGAAGTTTTCTTATCTCTTCTTTGATCGTCTTATGAACAAATAGATCGGTAGCGATTTGAAGGTGTGTGTCGTCCAGCCGATAATCTATGGTGCGCACTTTCCAATCGGCGTCAGTCCAACCTTGGCCTTCGCAATCAACTCCTTGCCCCAACGGGCCTACCGTCTTTTCGTAAAAACCTACGACCCGCTGGGCATTCGGCGGGATTTCTCGAGTACGTAGTGGAGATGGATCAATGGGGCATAACAAGTCGACCTTGATTCCCATAGCATTGAGATTTTGAGTCGTCATAATTGCTGCTGTGCCGCCAAACGAGTGGCCAATAAGAACGATCTTCTTTCCAGCTTTGTGAAAGCCTACGCACTGTTGGGTTAGCCAAGGCACATTAGAGAAGGGATGGAACCACCAGCCGTGATCTGAAATCTGAGTGGTCCCCGGCCAGTCCTTGTTGATCTCGGCGGATAAGTTTTCCATAGCACGGGAGACCAACACGCTGAGCCAACCGCGAATACAAAAAGCATTAAAGTTGGCCACTTTCATCCCTTTGGCGCGTTAAATTGCCTTACCGGACGCCTCTATTGCAATAATCTCCTTTGACGTGAACTCCGAATAGCAACTTCAAGGTGTCCCCAGCGGAGTGCGGAAATACCCGCTGGAGGACTTGCCAATATTACGACCTATATGACGGCGATGATGCCCGTCGATGATGGCGAAGAAGAATAGTTCCGGCAAACACTCGTCCTAACGCGAAAGAACCCTGGCCGTTCTCATGGCTAAAGGAGCAGTCAGGGCTCTACGCCCTCAGCATCCGGGGTCGGACGCGCCAGCGTTTGCTCAGAGCGCGTCGTTATTTCCAATTTTTCGCATCGCGTACGGCCACTCGATTACCTGCCAAGAAAACTCATGCGGCCACGCGGGAACCATGCGATCTCTAATGAGAAGGAGAGGGAGGACAGCATGTTATTTAAGAGAATTGCAATGGCCTTTACCATGGCCACCCTAATAGCCGGAACTGCGCTTATCCCCACCGTTGTATCAGCACAACGTGGAGGCCACGCAGGTGTGGGTTTTCACGGCGGCGGAAGCTTTCATAGTGGAGGATTTCACGGTGGAGGATTTCACGGCGGAGGATTTCATGGCGGAGGATTTCACGGCGGAGGATTTCACGGCGGAGGATTTCACGGCGGAGGATTTCACGGCGGAGGATTTAACGGTCGCGTCGAGCACTTTGGCGGCTTCAGAGGATTTGCTCATAGAGGGCCCGGTTATTGGAGCGGGGCCTATCCTTGGGGAGACGATCTCTATCCCTCGCCTTACGAATACTATGACGAACCCTCTTGCGGCTACACGCACATTAAATATTATCATGACAAGCGCGCCTATTGGCGATGGGAATTCCAGTGTTATTAGGACAGCAGACCTGAATCAGCCGCGGCCGAGCGCGGCAACCCGCCAGAGCGGGATGCGGAAAAGCGTCGAGATCGTAGTTATCAGAATTTAGGAGCCTGCGCACGCCCGTGGTGACCTCGCCGATCTCGATCATGTCTGGGTGCGCGCCTAAATCATAGACCGACATTGGAAAAGCTTGTTACGGATAGACCGTGACCGATACTTACCCGGGCACAAGTTGTCAGGGTTCCGCGAATGCCGACTTCGCGCCGAAGAGCGTGGAGACTCATGCGGAGAGGTACCCTGCGATTGCGAGCGAGAACTGAAAAAACTCTTGCGCGCTCAAAACGCAAGGAAATCTTCTGTGATCTTATTTTTCAATCATCTAGCGAACAACGGCCATTCATAATTACCATCATTGTCATCTGCACCTAGCTTGAAGGATTCGTCAACGGCATCTTCGCCATGACATTGAAAGCCGGGGCGAAGACCGCCGACGTTTGCTGCAAAGCTGCAAACACGGGATCAGCAGTGCAACGTTCTACAAGTGGAAGGCCAAGTAGGGCGGCCTCGACGTGGCGGATGCCAAGCGGCTGAAGTCGTTGGAAAATGAGAACGCCAAGCTTAAGGAGCTGCTGGCCGAGGCGATGCTAAATCATCAAAAAAGCCAACGTCTTCGGCAGTTTATTCAAGCGATTTCCGGAACCGAAGAATGCTCGCGGTTAGCAGAACGATCGCGATCGCGGCCATCGCTGCAAGTTCGGGCCACAGCACGCTCAGTCCGACGCCTTTGAGAAAAGTGCCGCGGATGACGACGAGGTAATAACGCAGCGGATTGATATAGGTCAACCATTGCAACACCTGCGGCATGCTCGAGATCGGGTAGGCGAAGCCCGACAAGATGAAAAACGGATTGAGCACGAAGAAGTTCGTCGAGAACGCCTGTTGCTGGGTCGAACACAGTGTCGAGATAAGCAGCCCGAGCGCCAGCGTACTGAGCAGGAAAAACGACGTTCCCAATAGCAGCACCAAGGGGTTGCCGACGAACGGAACTTGGAACCAAAACACGGCCATTGCCACGATCAGCGCCACCTCGCCCAGACCGATGATGAAGAACGGCACCGTCTTGCCGAGGATCAGCTCCGCCGGCCGGATCGGCGACACCATGATCTGCTCCAGCGTACCGACCTCGCGCTCACGCACGATGGCAAAGGCGGTGAGATTGACGATGATGACGAGCGTCAATGTGCCGACCAGACCCGGTACGAAAAACCATTGGCCGTTGAGGTCCTCGTTGAACCAGGCCCGCTGCTCGATCGTCACCTGGACTAGGCTCGCGGGCCCTTTGGCGCCTAGCGTGCGGGCCGCCAAATCGGTGGCATAATGGTCGGCGAAACCCGCCGCGATGGTGTTGACGTAACCGATCGCGATTAGCGCGGTGTTGGAATTGGTACCGTCGACGATGACCTGCAGCGACGCGTTTTGGCCTTTGCGCAGCAACTCGGCGAATCCGGCATGGACGACAAGCGCCACCGCCGCTTCGCTGTTATCGATGGCCTTGGTGATCTCCTGCTGTGTTTGCGCAACCTTGACGATGTTGAAGCGGTTGCTGAATGTAAAATGCGAAATCAAGTCGCGGCTTTCCTGCGAATGGTCGAGATCGAGCACCGCAGTCGAGACGTGATAGACCTCGTAAGTCGCGGCATAGCCGAACAGCAGCATTTGCACGAGAGTCGGCACGACCAGCCGGAAGCGCGCCCATTTATCGCGCTTGAGCTCGATAAACTCCTTGACCACGATGGGCGCGATACGCGCCAGCATGATGCGAACCGACATCACGCATTCGGCGATGACACGGGCAAACGCGCTGCGTGGCAACAGGGTGGGTTCAGGCATGGCGCGTTCGGACATGGCTCAATCCAGCCGCTTGCGGAACGCGCGGGTGGCGAGAAAGACGACCGCGCAGGTATAGACGATGAGAAACAGGATCGGCGTCGACAGTGCGGCGAGGCCGGAGCCTTTGAGGAACAAAGCTTTGACGATGGTGACGTAATAGCGCGAATAGATCAGATAGGTGATATCCTGGATCACGGTGGGCATCTGATCGATCGGAAAGATGTAGCCGGACAGCAGCGTCGTTGGCAGCATTGTCAACAATAGTGCGATCTGACTGGCGCCGACCTGGCTGCGGATCAAGACCGACAGCAGATAGCCGATGCTGAGCACGACGAGGAGAAACAACGTGGTGGTGAGGAACAAAGCCGCAAGCGTGCCGCGATACGGCACGTCGAACCACAGCGTCGCGAGCGCAAGGCAAATCCGGCATCGAGCCAGCCCAACGCCAGATAGGGCGCGAGCTTGCCGAACATCACTTCGATCGGCTTTACCGGCGTGGAGATCAAAAGCTCCATGGTGCCGCGCTCCCATTCCCGCGAAATCGTGAGCGACGTGAGCTGCGCACCGACGAGGGCCATGATCACGGCGACCAGCCCGGGAATGATGAAGTTACGGCTTTCCAGGTCTTCGTTGAACCAGACCCGCGACTGCACCACCATGGGCTCGATCTGCTGCAGCGTGCGGCCCTGCCGGTCGAGCACGGTGAGCTGGACGTCATTCGAATAGCCGCTCACCACCGCGCTGGCATAGCCGAGCGCGACATTCGCGGTATTGTCGTCGGACGCATCGAGGATGGCTTGCACCGAAGCCGTGTTGGTGTCGTTCAGGCGCTCCGAAAAATCAGGCGGCACGACGATGGCGATGTTGCAATCAGCGCGATCGATCGCCGCCTTAAGCTCAGCATAGCTTTGGACATTGCGCGCGATGGCGAAATATTGCGATGCCTCGAAATGCTTGAACAGGGCCTGGCTCAACTGACTGCCCTCGCGGTCGAAGGTGCAAACCGGAAGATGCTTAAGGTCGAGATTTACGCCGTAACCAAGCAGGAACATCTGGGTGAACGGAAGCAGCAGCGCGATCATTAGGCTGCGCGGATCGCGCCAGATCTGCAGCACTTCTTTCACGGCGATGGCTTTGAGACGGCGCAGTTTCATGCAGCAGTCTTTCGTTTCGCGGTGTCGACAGTGATGAGCTGCACGAATACGTCTTCGAGCGAGGCGTGGATGCGCTCGAAGCGCGTCACGGCCAGGCCTTTTTTCTGTAAGAGCGCGGGCAGCTCGCGCAAGGCCTTCTCGGCATTAGTGACGAAGACGTGGAGGGCGTTGCCGAACACGGAGCAGTCGAGAACGCCCGGTCCATGCTGCAGCGCCGTTAGCGCCGGACCGAGATTGGCGCATTCCAGCAGCAACAGCTCGCCGCCAAGCGCAGTGCGCTTGAGCTCGTCCGGACTGCCAATGGCGATCAGCCGCCCCTGATTGATCAGGGCAGCGCGATGGCAGTATTCGGCCTCGTCCATGTAATGGGTCGAAACCAAAACCGAGACGCCGTCGGCTGCGAGCGTGTGGATGAGGTCCCAAAAGCGCCGCCGCGAGTTCGGCTCGACGCCCGATGTCGGCTCGTCCAGAAACAAAATCGGCGGCCGGTGCAATACCGCGCAACCGAGCGCCAAGCGCTGCTGCCAGCCGCCGGCGAGCGTCGCGACCAGCGCCTTTTCGCGGCCGCCGAGGCCCGCCATGTCGATCGCAAACTTCATGCGTACGGCGAGTTCGTCCCGCGGCACCCGATAGATGCCGCCGAAGAACCTTAGATTTTCCTCGACGCTGAGATCGCGATAGAGCGAGAATTTCTGCGACATGTAGCCGATACGCTCACGCACCCGCTCTGGATCCCGCGCCACGTCGATGCCGGCGACCAGAACGCGCCCGGCGGTCGGACGCAGCAGGCCACAGAGGATACGGATGATGGTCGACTTGCCGGCGCCGTTGGGGCCGAGAAAGCCCATGATCTCGCCGCGGCCAATGCGAAAGCTGACATCATCGACCGCGAGGAAACTCCCGAAGCGTTTGACCAGGCTCTCGGCTACGATCTGCGGCGCAGCGGTGGATGCGGCATTCATGGCGCGCCGTCCCGGTCTTGCGTGAGCGCGACGAAGACATCTTCGATACTCGGCTCGCCGACGACGATTTCCGTGAATGCGAGATCAGCCCGCTGCAAGGCGTCGCGCAGTTCGGGAATGCGCAACGGCGCGTCGTCGACGACGGCATGGACGCCATCGCCGACCAGGATGACGTCGCTCACGCCGGCAAGTCCGGCGATGGCTGTGCGCACCTCGCGCCCTGCGGGGGCTAAGATGACGACGAGCGCTCCCGGCATGCGCGCTTTGAGCCCGGCCGGCGTATCGCAATAGAGCACGCGCCCGGAATTCAAGAGCGCCAAACGGTTGCAGCGTTCGGCTTCGTCGAGATAGGCAGTTGAGATGACGATAGTCACGCCTTCATCGCGCAGGCCGTAGAGGATGCGCCAGAAATCGCGGCGCGATACCGGATCAACGCCGGTAGTCGGCTCGTCAAGCAAAAGAATTTTCGGCGTGTGCACCAAGGCGCAGGTCAGGCCGAGCTTTTGCTTCATGCCGCCGGACAGCTGGCTGGCAAGGCGGGAGCGGAATTGGCTCATGCCGGACGCGGCGAGTAGCCGCCGGGCGCGCTGTTCGCGGTCGCGCGGCGGTACGTCGAACAGATCGGCGTAGAACCGAATATTCTCGTCGACGGTCAGGTCCTCATAGAGGCCGAACCGTTGCGGCATGTAGCTGATATGTTGCTTGCCCGCCTCGGCATCCGCCACGACGTCGATGCCGTCGATAACAATGCGTCCGGCGTCCGGCGCCATGACGCCGGCGAGCATGCGCATCGTCGCAGTTTTGCCGGCGCCGTCGGGCCCGACGAGACCGAAGATTTCACCACGATCTACGGTGAAAGTCAGACCGTTCACGGCGGCAACCGCGTCGAAGCGCTTGATCAGGCCGTCGGCTTCAATGATGAATTGCCGCGGCGCGTTCATGGTCCACTCGGCCCACTCGGCGGCGCGCCCGGCGGAGCTGCAGGCGCAGTACCCGGCTGCAGTGCTTGCAGCGTCGCATCAGCCGGCATGCCGGGAACGAGTTCGTGTGACGGATTCTCGATATCGATGCGGATGCGATAAACGAGGGTGACCCGTTCCGCATGCGTCTCCACACTCTTCGGCGTGAATTCGGCATTGCCGGAAATGAACGAGACCCGCCCTTTATAGGTCTTGCCCGGATAAGTATCGGTTGTCATGGCCGCACTCTCGCCGTAGCGGACCTTGCCGATATCGGTTTCGTTGATGTAGGCGCGCAGCCAGACGTGATCGAGATCGGCGAGCGTGACGACCGGCGTGCCTGGCACCACGATCTCGCCGAGTTCGGCCTGGCGCACCTGGATGACGCCTGCGAACGGTGCCTGCAATACCGTGTAGCCGAGCACGATCTGCGACATTTTCAGCGTTTCGGTCGCACTCTGGATTGACGCCTTGGCGAGTTCGACCTGCCGCTCGGCTGCGTTTTGCAGCGCTTGATCCCGCTCATGCGCGGCGGTCGATTGCCGGAGCGCGGCATAAGTCAGATCGCGTTGCTCGACCGTGCCCGCACCCTTCTTTAGCAGGGTGTCCGCGCGGTCGTATTCCTGTTGCCTGAACTCGAGGTCGGCGGCATCGCTGGATACCGTTTGCTTGCTCGCCGCAAGATTTTGCTCCGCGGCGGCGAGCTGACGCCGCTGCATTTCCAGTGCCGCGTCATTGATCGCAACTTGCTGGCGGTAATCGGAATTGTCGAGCCGTGCAATGAGCGTGCCGGCATCGACCCATTGACCTTCGTCGAAAGGCAGTTCGACGATCCGCGACTGCACCGACTTGAAGCCGAGCACGCTTTGGTGTGCTTCGATATTGCCGGAAACGAGGATAACCGGGGCCGCCAGCGGTCCGAACAACCAATCGTGAAGCGTCCCGCGCTCGAAATAGGCGGCGACGCCCGCAGCCACGAGCACGATCGCGGCAACCGCCCAAGCCGGTTTGTTATGTATCTTGGTAACCCCGTCGACTTTCGATCGAAGAACGAGCGGCGCGTGCATCGCACTGCCTCCTATTCCATTTCGCTACTTTGTGCCTCTCCCGGACGTCTTCTTCTTTGATACATGTCATGGTCTTGAAAGCAGCAAGTCGCGCGCCGCCGTCAGCTTGACCTAGATCAAGGCTTTCACAGCGGTCGCGGGGCAATCTCAATTAATTTTGATGCCGACCGTGACAATCTCAGGCGGAGACTTGAAGAAGTGCGCGCTGGTGTTTCACGCCGCTCGTTTCTTCGCGGCTCCGCGGTGACAACGGCTGGAGCAACGATGTTCAACACAACTTCGACGTTTATGGCGGTGCTAAAGCGGCGACGCGGGTTTGCCATTTAAAGCCGGGCAGATTGACGGTACCGAGCGCGCCACCTTGTGCATCACTGGCAGCCAACCCGGGATAGGCCCCAAAGCCTCCGGGAAAGCCCTTAGGGGTATTATCTGAATTTTCGCAAGCGGCTAGATGGCTTCCAATCCCTCACGAAGAGAAATTTTGAAGGTAGAAGTCATGCTCACCCAGACCGCTCATTACGCCAAAACAGGCCGCCGCCCGCTGCAACCGATCGGCAGCACCCCGCTCGCGTCAGCGCATGCGCTTGGCCGCGCCAGCGAAGATCCGCCGCTTGAGCAGCTGATCCATCTGATGGGCGCCAGCATGTCGTATCCGCGCAATACGGAGATTTTCGGTGAGAACGAGCCCGCCGACTTCCTCTACAAGGTCGTAAGCGGATGTGTTCGGACCTACAAGGTCCTGAGCGACGGCCGGCGTCAGATTGGCGCATTCTACCTGCGTGGCGACATATTCGGTATTGAATTTGCTTACGAGCACGCTCTTTCGGCGGAAGCGATTACGGATACGAAGGTTGTGGTCATCAAGCGTAGCGCACTGAACGCGCGCATTGGCAACAACGCCGCAATGGCTAGAGAGCTTTTTGCCCTGACCGGCCGGGAACTGCAGCGCGTACAGGATCGCGTGTTGCTCCTCGTCAAGAGCGCTCAGGAACGCGTCGCTGGCTTTTTATTGGAGATGGGCAGCCGGATCTCAGGCAATGCTATTGAGTTGCCAATGTCGCGGCAGGATATCGCCGACTTCCTCGGCTTAACGATCGAGACGGTGTCACGCACGTTCACGGTGCTGGAAGCCTCGGCGGCAATCGAGCTTACGACCTCGCGACGGATTGTGCTGCTCAACCGCTCGGCACTGCAGCGCATGAACGGATAGATCACCAAACTGAAAGAGGATGGCTATGAAGGTGAAAGATGTGATGACGCAAAATGTCATCTCCGTGTCTGCCGACGAAACGATCCTAAAGGCCGCGCAATTGATGCTGCAGAACAGGATCAGCGGGCTTCCAGTCGATGACGCCCAAGGCAAGCTCGTCGGAATCGTGACGGAGGGAGACTTTCTGCGCCGCGGCGAGATCGGGACGCAGCGCCAAAGGCCGAAGTGGCTCGAATTTCTGCTTGGGCCGGGACGGCTAGCGGCGGAATATGTGCGTACGTCAGGCAGAAAGGTGAGTGAAATTATGACTGCTGACCCATACGCGGTCAGTGAAGACGATCCGCTGGAAGGGGTCGTTGAACTGATGGAGCGCCGGCGCATCAAGCGTGTTCCCGTGCTTCGCGACGGCCGCGTCGTCGGAATTGTCAGCCGCGCCAATCTCCTGCATGCGTTGGCGAGCATCGCCCAATATGCACCGGCTCCCACCGGCAACGATGCGGCAACGCGCGATCAGATTTTAGCGTCGCTCGCCAAGCAGGAGTGGGCGCCGCCGGTGAATGTTCTCGTCCACAACGGTATTGCGGAACTGTGGGGCGTTATCACGGATGAACGGGAGCGCAAGGCACTTGTCGTTGCCGCCGAGAACGTTGCCGGCATCAAAGAGGTGCACGATCATCTGGTGTGGCTTGAACCGTTTTCCGGAATGATTATTCCTTCAGCCGACGACGAAACAAGTGTGCCGTCGAAGATGACCGCTGCGATGTAGGCGGGATGCTGGGCGAACATGAGTAGCCAGCTTACCCGCATTGTGCTCCTCTTGCTCGCGGTTGTGCTGGCCGCGTGGATAGTTTGGGACATTGAGCGCCCGCCGTTTTCAGTTGCGGTAACACCCCGCACCGCCGAATTGCGCAACGGTCTCACCGAGATAGAGCGTTCGACCATAGAGGTTTTCGAAAGGACCTCTCCCTCGGTCGTCCAGATCTCCGGACGTGCGGCGGGAAGCAATAAGACCGACGACGAAACAATCCAGAGCGGAAGCGGATTTGTCTGGGACGCGGCAGGCGATATCGTCACGAACGACCACGTTGTAACAAACACGGAATCACTGACAGTTCGGTTTGCCTCCGGTGAGGTCGCCAAGGCGCAGATCGTGGGAATTGCTTCCAATTATGATCTGGCGGTGATCAGGGTCGGACAGCTCAAAGCGTCGCCGCCGCCGATATCGATCGGCACCTCGGCTGACCTGAGGGTTGGTCAGTTCGCATACGCAATCGGCAAACCCATTCGGCTTTGATCTTACGCTCACCACCGGCGTCGTCAGCGCGCTCAAACGGCGTCTTCCGTCGAGCGGCGACCGAGAAATTGGGGACGTGATCCAAACCGACGCGGCGATCAACCCTGGTAACTCCGGGGGTCCGCTTCTCGGCTCATCGGGCCGGCTTATCGGTGTAAACACCGCCATCGTTTCGGCGCTCGGCTCAAATATCGGCATCGGTTTCGCTATTCCGGTCGATATTGTGAGCCGGATCGTGCCACAACTCATTAGCCGGGGCCGAGTGCCGACGCCGGGAATCGGAATAGAAATCGGCAGCGAAGCTGCCGCTATCAGGTTCGGTGTCAACGGCGTGGTCGTGGTCAAGGTCGTTCCGGGTTCGCCGGCGGCGCGTGCGGGACTGCGCGGCATCGATACATCACACAACAAGATCGGCGACGTCATTGTCGGCATAGACGAAAAGCCTGTCCGCAGATTTAGCGATTTCACGGACGAGCTTGACCAAGTAGGGATCGGAGGCAAGGTTCATCTCACGGTGAAGCGCGAGGCGGGTGAGATTTTCATTGATGTTGACGTGATCGATATTGATGCGAAATCCTAAGCTAATTCCGCTCCTCGCCTGGGATCGCAACTGTGCCGCGCGCAGCTAATCCTCAACCGTTTCACTGTGACACATCATGATCGCTCCACTGATGTCCGCCGTGATCGTGATCCTACTCAATGCTGCTGGCGATGCGGCCCGCAACGCCGCCACGCAAGTCACCGTGCCGATCGAGCTTGCTAAACGGCCGCGCTGCTCGCTGCTGTATCGTCGACGCGCGCCGTCGCCCGCCACAGTCCTCAATCGCCGCCGTCACCGGCGGACAAACTGCGCACTGCTCGCTGCCGCCAAGCGAACCAACACCTCGATTGCGGCTACGCCGAAGCCACTATCCCCATAGTGCCCAACCATCCGCGGCTTCGTTCAATCCGGCTTCTGTGAGGTCGCACTCATGCCAGCGTCCGTCGTTGCAACACGACCTCACAGAACCCTCAAGATCTCCCAAAAGCTGCGATCTGTGATTTACTCGCTGAATCGCGTCGGGGTGGGGCTGCTTCATTGGTTCGGAATCGCCGCAGTTGGGGTGATTAAGGCTGCGTCTCCCAGCGCTGCAATTTTAGGCGCCGCGCATGAGGGAGTGGGAATCTCGCAGCGAATTTAACGGCGGGGTCTGCACGGCTCAGGTCAATCGATCCGCAGGCGCGCGTACACCGCGAGCTTGATGGAGTCCATCGCCAGGGTGAAGACGATCGTCGTCGCGGCGAGCAGGGCTATCACGGGTATCGGAAGCGGGCTCATCAACACGCCTCCGGCGGCGAGAGACGCGACCAGGAGGACATCGCAGAGTGAGGCCAGCAGCATGATCGGCGCGGGGCGCGAGCTCCAGAGACGCCCGTGCTCCCGCAGCACATAGACGTTTCCCTGGCCGGCGAAGACGAGCATCGCGTAGGTCAGCGTCTGCATCTCGCCCGGGCTCAGGCGCAGCCCGTACCAGCTGACGCCGAGCACCGTCACCAGATAGAGAAGCCTGAAAGAACCGAGGGGGACCGCGGCGAGCGTAAGGTTTCGCACGCGCCAGGCATTCGGGTAGGGAGACGGCCGCGCCCGGTCCGCCGCGCGCGCCATCGTCACGAAGTCATTGGTGAGCATCGAAAGCGCTTGCAAAAGCGGTGTCAGGACCGCGTGCCCAGTGATGATAAGCCCAGCGCCGAGCACGATGAGCGTCACGCATTTGTTGATAAGGATCGTCAGCGTGTAGGTCAGAACGCGTTGGAACGCGGCTCGCCCTTCCTTGATGCAGGCGACGATTCCCCCGAGGCCCGGCTCGGTCAGCACGACGCCCGCCGCGGCTTTCGCGACATCCGTCGCGGTCAAAACGGCGATGCCCATTTGCGCCTGCCGCAGCGCTGGCGCGTCATTGGCGCCGTCGCCGCACATGCCGACCGCATGGCCCTTCTGCTGGAACGCCTTGACTAGGTGAAACTTCTGCTCCGGGAAAATGCCGGCGTAGACGGCGAAGTCCTTCGGCCCGACGCTCGCGGGAACATCGCCCGGCGGACAAACGGGCCCCGTGAGCCCGATCTCGCGCGCGACGGTCGCCGCGGTGGCGGCCGCGTCGCCGGTGATCATGACCGGGAGCACGCCGAGCGAGCGCAGCTCGGTCAGCAATACCGCCGAATTGGCGCGCGGAGGATCGCTGAACGCGATGAACCCGATAAGTTCCAGCGCGTCGCTCCGCCCAGCGGCCACGGCGATCGTCCGATATCCAGCGAAGTTGAGCGCCTCGACCTCCTTCTCAGACGCCGGCGTCATCGGCGCGACCGTCGCGACGACGGCCGGCGCGCCCTTGACCACGCGAATCTCGCGCCCCGCCTCGACGGCGATCGCCTCGGCCATTTTGACCGCCGGATCGAACGGCGTGAAGCGCGCCACGGTCAGCGAGACGCGGCCCCGGCCCTTGGCCGCCATCGTCCGGATGACGGAATCGATCGGATCCTGGCCTACCGGCGAACTCGCCAGCGCGGCAAAGCCGAGAACGTCCGAATCGTCACAGCCGGGCTTCACCGGACGAATCGCGCTCACGACCAATTCATTCCGGGTCAGCGTGCCAGTTTTGTCGCAGCAGATCACGTCGACCATGGCCGCTTCGTTCAGCGAAGACAGCCGAGTGAGCAGGACGCCCTTCAACGCGAGCGTCCTCGCGCCCAACGCGGCGGCGAGAGTGAATGTCGCCGGCAGAGCGACGGGCACCGCCGACAGCAACGCCGTCAGCACGAGCAACAGGATCTGCTCGAAGCTGATTCTGATCGCGAACGCATAAGCCACGAGCCCAGCGACAATGACAAAATTGATAGCCGTGAGATTGCGAACGACGCTGAGCACGGCCTTTTGCTCGGCGCTCTCGACATGGGCGACGCTCACCAGCTCCGCCGTCCGCCCGAAATAGGTGCGCATTCCCGTCGCCGTCACCCGTGCGATCGCCGCGCCGCGACGAACGAGACCGCCAGCGAAGGCGGTCTTTCCGGCCTCCATTTCGGTCGGGATCGATTCGCCGGTCAGCATGGATTGATCGAGCAACAGCGAGCCGTCGACGATGAGGACGTCGGCGGGAACGACGTCCCCGAGCGAAACCTGGACGATATCGCCGGGAACGAGGTCGGCCGCCGGGCCATCAACCCAGGCGCCGTCGCGCCTAACGCGAGACGTCAATGTCAGGCGCCGCTTGAGAAGCGCCAAAGCGGCGTTCGCGCGACTTTCCTGAAAGGCGGCGAGCAGGACATTGAAGAGGAGCACCGCCGCGACCATCGACGCCGTAAGCCACTCGCCCAGGATGATTTGCAGGCCTATCGTCGCCTCGAGCATCCATGGCACTGGCGCCCAGAAATGGCGGGCGAATCTCCGGAGAGGATGGATCGGTTCCTCGACGACGGCGTTCGGACCGAATTCCGCTCGAAGGGAGGCGGCTTGGGCCGACGACAGGCCGGCGAGCTCGGACCGTCCGTGCGCCGCCGTTTCTTGCAAGGGCATGCTCATTTCGACGGCCTTACATAAGCCGGCATTCTCCATATGGCCGCCGGTTCAAGCCCAAGCTGCGACTGTTTGGGGTTCCTAGCAAGCGAGGACCGCCGTCGAGATGTTTGCGAAGAGTGTCGGGACGTACCAAAGTCAAGCCGAACGCTGAAATTGCCAAATTTTCTGTCATCGAGACGCACGTCTCCCGTGGGTTTTCATGGAACGCGTGACAAATCGAACTCGTTACGCTGTTGACGTGACCGGCGGTGGCCGCAGTTCCGCGATCAGCCGCAGGATGTCGGCGAAGAGGTTTTTCGGAATCGCGACCTCGGCCATCTGGAAGGCGACGTAGCGGCCGTGGCCGATCTTGATCAGCTTCTCTTTGAGGCTCGTCAGCGACCAATCCTTTATCGGTTCGGGCGTCGCTAGCGTGCGCCGCGTTACCCCCGGGCTCGTCGGTGAACTCAACTTCGAACCGGGCGAGGTCGACCTGGGCCTGCTCGCCGGGTGGGGTCTCGAACCGAACTTCGAAAGCGTGACGGGAGCGGGTCGGATGTCGGGCACCGCACGCTTCACCGTAGTGTAGCCGACGGCTGAAATGGCGTAACTGCGACCTTATATTACAAGGTGCATGGTAAAGGCCCACCAGTCCTATTCGTAACACGGTAGCGGCGGAAACCACCTGAGCTGATGGCGGCAGCTACCTGACCTTTCTGGAGATTATTCTCGCGTTGTCTCAGATCAGCCAGGATACGGCTTCTCCACCAGCGGGAGCGATTACGAGGGTGGAAGCACGCTCGATCTCATGCTCGCACTGCTCGACTCCCTAGGCCTCGAGCGCGTCCATTTGGTTGGACAGCTGTTGCATGTCGGCGCGGCGCGCAGCGCCGCCAAGGGATAAAGACCCGCCCGAGGCTGCTGCCGCGATGCGCCTAAAATGTCACAGCGTGGACGAGCGCAATAGTCCGCTTGCTTTGCATCTCCGCCGTGAGCACGCGCTCGAGCGCTGGTGGACGCGCGTTAATGTTTCTGTGTAGTCCTCCGGCCCGCCTTCCGGTTGCCAGCGAGCGGAGTGCGGGAATTGAGAACTCGTATCTCACGCTCGTGTGATTCGCGCTCAATATCGATGGCGACAGCATCGCTCGCAGGGGAAATGTCTCTTCGAGCGCTTCGTCGAGTAATTCTTGAAGACACTCTATGCGGTTTGTTCTCGGCAGGCATGACAAGGCCTTCTGGGCGCTCAGCACCCACGCGAAGGATAAAGAAAACGAACGCGAGAGAGAGCAGGTGATAGTGCCCGGCAAGGGAGCGGGTTTCAATACGGCTTGTTGAAGATTAACAAAGTGTGGGCGGTCGGCGATGTCGGCAGTCGTGTTATCAACCCAACTGCCGCAGTGAACATCACGCAAGGCGGGATTCTCGATGGATTTGCCGATGCGCTGTTGCAGAAAATTACGATCGAAAACGGCCGTGTCGTGCAGGCGAATTTTGACACATTTCAATTGCTGCGCATGTCGCAAATGGCGCCAATCGAAGTGCATTTTTTGACAACCGACAATTCGCCGACGGGCTTGGGGGAGCCGCCGCTGCCGGCCGCCATTCCCGCTTTGTGCAACGCGATTTTTGCTGCAACCGGGAAGCGGATTCGTACGTTGCCCATTGATACGTCGATATTGAAGGCTTGAGCCAACCTGACGCGTAATTGTCGCTGAGGTCGCAAGAGTTTTGACTGCCTGAAATTTACAGAGCCCGGCTGTTTGACGAAGCGGCCAGGGGCTGCGCGTCGCGTTTCATGTCGCCTGCGCGGTGCTGGACCGGAAGCGTAGGATGGCGAGAAAGAAAAATAACCCGCCGATCGCCGCCACGATGAGGAATTGCGGCCAGACCACATCGATCCCGGCGCCGCGATAAAGAATTGACTGCGCAAAGGATACAAAATGCGTCGAAGGCGACGCCTGCATCACGGTCGCGAGCCATGGCGGCATGCTTTCCAGCGGCGTGTTGCTGCCGGAAAGCATGTTCATCGGCATGTAGATCAGCATGTAGAGCAAGCCGAGCTGGGGCATTGTGCGCGCCACTGTGCCCAAAAATATTCCAACAGCGCAGGCAAAGAACAGATAGATCGCCACGCCGACCATGAACAGCGGGATCGACCCGGCAATGGGAATGCCCAGCATCATGCGGACGATGAGATAAAGCGAAAGCCCGACTGCCACGGTGATAACCAAGCCGTTCGCCCAAATCTTGGACGCCGCAATTTCTAACGGCGTCAGGGGCATAACCAAGAGATGGTCCATGGTTCCGTGCTCGCGTTCGCGGACGATTGCCGCTCCGGCGAGAATAATGGCCAGCATACTGACGTTGTTGATGATCGCCATCACGCTGGTGAACCACGCGGTCGTGACATTTGGGTTGAACGCAATCCGCACGTCGAGATTGACCGGCGATAGTGGCACACCCTCAGCGTGGGAGAGGAAGTCGGTTATCTCGGTGCTCACAATCTGCTGCGCATAGCCCGACCCGAGACCTGCCTGCCTCATCGAAGTCGCATCGACGTCGATCTGCAGTGCGGGTTGGCGCCCGCCCAGGACATCC
This sequence comes from uncultured Alphaproteobacteria bacterium, assembly GCA_963759705.1. Lineage (GTDB taxonomy): Bacteria > Pseudomonadota > Alphaproteobacteria > Rhizobiales > Xanthobacteraceae > BOG-931. The sequence goes on along the minus strand of CAVXAK010000009.1, from coordinate 217,671 downwards.
CGCTCGAAGTTTGGCGGGATGTCGACAACGAAGGTAAATTTTCCGCTGTTCATCAAAGGAACGATGTCCCGCTCAGCGATCAGCCGCGGCAGTTGGAAGTAAGGCGGCAAGAACGCATGCGCGATCCGCCGCGACAGTTCGGAATGATCCTCATCGACGAAGGCGATCGAGGCGTTATGCAGCTCCTGCGAATAGCTTTGCGCCTGCGCGATCACGGCCAAGGAGAATGCATAAATCACAAGCGCCAAAAGCACGAAATCGTGCGAGAAACTGCGCAATTCCTTGGTACCGAGCCAAAAGATATTTGCAATCATACGCGTCGGCCCATTTCTACTAGCGTTCCTGTTTGCGCAGGAGCAAAAGGCTCAGCAGGGTCAGGACCGGGATGAAAACAGTCAGAGCTGCCAAGTCCATGACGAGGTCTAGAAAGCCTAGTCCCTTGGTAAAAGTGCCGACACTGATCGGCACGAAGTAAGTCATCGGGAAACCGCGACCCATGATCTGCGCCATCCCGGAAAGAGAGGATACGGGTGTCGAAATGCCGGCGAACTGCGATGCAGGCAGAACCGTCAGAATGGCTGTACCGAACAGCGCTGCGATCTGCGTGCTCGTGAACGCTGAAATAAGCATGCCGTAACCTGTCGTCGTCGTAACGTAGATCAGAGCCCCTAGAAGTAGGGTAAAGAAGCTTCCCTTGAGCGGCACATCGAAGACAAACAATGCCATCAGGAACATCAGCACAAAATTCGTCATTGCGACGCCGATATAGGGAATCTGCTTGCCGATCAGAAATTCGATGCGCGTAACCGGGGTCACGTAAAGATTAGTGATCGAACCGAGTTCCTTCTCGCGCACGATGGCGAGCGCCATGAGGATCGCGGGGAACAGCGCGAGCAGCAACGAGATGCTCGAAGGCACCATGGCGTAGATGCTATCGAAATCCTGGTTGTACTTGAACCTGACTTCGATATCGGCAGGCGGTCTCGCCGCAAGAACCGTCGTTTTCACGGCGGGATCTGTAAGATATAGCTGATGCATACCTTGCAGGTAGCCGCGGATGGTCTCGGCGCGGAACGGCATCGCGCCATCCACCCAGGCGCCGACCCAGGCAGGGCGGCCGCGCTCGATATCGCGGCCGAATCCCGGCGGGATTTCGATGGCGACATCGATGTCTCCGCTCTGCAGACGCTTCTCAAGATCGGCATAATCGGCGAGTGGCGGTTGCTCCACGAAATAGCTCGAGCCTCTCAGTTCCTCTAGATAGGCGCGGCTCTCGTGGGTCTGGTCGTGGTCGAGCACTGCAAATGTCAGATTGTTGACATCGGTCGAGATACCGAAGCCGAAGACCAGCATTAGCAGCGCCGTGCCGAACATGGCGAAGGTCAACCGGATTGGGTCGCGGAGAAGCTCGATCGTTTCGCGGATAGTGTAGGCGAGGAGTCGTTCTAAGCTGAACGAGCGCTGCCGGGGTAGTGGAACCAGCTGCGGCATACGGGTCTCACCCGAAGGCGCAACATCTACGATCGGCGGGCTACGTGATCCGGCGGCCTCTTCGAGATAGCCGATGAACGCGTCCTCCAAGGTATCGACGCCGCGCGCCCGAACGAGATTTGCTGGCGTATCGGTTGCGAGCACGCGTCCGGAATCCATGAGCGATATGCGGTCGCAGCGTTCGGCCTCGTTCATGAAATGGGTCGAGACGAAAATAGTCACATCCTGATTGCGCGAAAGATCGATCAATAACTCCCAGAACTGGTCCCGCGCCAAAGGATCCACGCCCGAGGTCGGCTCGTCAAGAATGAGCATCTCAGGCCCATGTACAACGGCGACGGCGAGCGATAGCCGCTGGCGGATTCCCAGCGGCAGATCCGAAGCGCGTTGATCAAGATAGTCTGCAAGACCGAATTGCTCGATCAGCTTAGCCAGGCGCGCCTTCGCGGTGGCGGCCGGGATGTGGAAAAGTCGTGCATGAAGGTCGAGATTCTGCCGAACTGTGAGTTCGGCATAGAGCGAGAATGATTGCGACATGTAGCCCACGCGACGACGCGCGGCGAGGTCGCGCGCGTCGAGCGGCTTGCCGAACAGCAAGGCTTCGCCTTCGCTCGGCGGCAGCAGGCCCGTCAGCATCTTCATGGTCGTAGTTTTGCCGCATCCGTTCGAGCCCACGAAGCCGAATATCTCGCCGCGCTCAATCGTGAAGCTCGCGCGATCGACCGCCGTAAAGTCACCGAAGCGACATGTGAGATCGCGCGCCATAATGACCGGCTCGCCGTCGAGGAGCCGCCGCGGCGGTATTTCCAGCGCCTTATGGCCGGCGCGAAGTTCTTCCGGGAGCAGTGCAACGAATGCTTCCTCGACTGTCTTCGTACGAGTTGCTGTCTTGAGGTCGCTTGGTGATCCAGTCGCCAGGATTTTCCCGGCATTCATTGCAATCAGGTAATCGAAGCGTTCGGCCTCTTCCATATACGCGGTCGCGACTACCACGCTCATACCTGGGCGGCGGAAACGGATACGCTCAATCAGCTCCCAGAACTGGCGCCGCGATAGCGGATCAACGCCCGTCGTAGGTTCATCGAGGATCAAGAGGTCGGGATCGTGGATGAGCGAACAGCACAGACCGAGCTTCTGCCGCATGCCGCCCGACAGATTCTTCGCTTGCCGGTCGGCAAAGGGAGCAAGCCCCGTGCTGTGCAGCAATTCGGAAATTCGCCATTCGCGTTCAGCGCGAGATTGTCCGAACAGGCGACCAAAGAACTCGATGTTCTCGCTGACGCTGAGGTCTGGGTAAAGGTTCTTTCCCAATCCCTGAGGCATATAGGCGATGCGGGGGCAGATGGCGCTACGGTGCGCGGAATTCGTCATGTCGCGATCGAACACAAACACATGGCCGGATTGGACCTGCCGTGCGCCGGCTATCATGCTGAGCAACGTCGACTTTCCGACGCCGTCGGGCCCAATCAGGCCGACCATGCAGTCGGCCGGCACCTCGATCGTAACCGCGTCGAGTGCAATCGCACGAGCGTAACACTGCGTGACATTCTCAAGGCGGGCGACCGGTGCTTTAGGCCCGCTCATTGCGGGGCGAGCCCTTGCAGGGAAGCGGGCCAGCTCGTAGCAGGGTTGGTCAGTACGTATGCGACGCCCGGCAGCCCACTGCGCACGGAATCTGCGCGCGCGCGCAACCGCTCAGGATCAATCCGGACTCGGATGCGAAACATCAACTTGCCCCGCTCGCTTTGGGTCTCCACTGTCTTGGGCGTGAACTGCGCCTGTGTGGCGACGAACGATACCTGTGCCGGGATCGCGATGTTTGGATACGCATCGAGCACAATGCGCGCATCGGCACCGAATTTCACCTTTCCGGCCGCTTGGGTCGGCAAGTAGATGTCCATGTAGACGTAAGAAGTGTCGAGCATAGCGAAGACCTCGCCGCCGACGGGAAGCACCTCGCCAATATTAGCAATGCGATATTGGATGCGGCCATCGCGCGGTGCCACCAGAGTGTTGTCGGCAATCTCGACATTGTATAGTTCCACGTCGTGGGTCGCCGCATCGAACGCGTGCTGAGATTCCGTTACCCGTGCCTTGGCAGCTTCCAGCGCCGCGTTGGCTCCGTGGAGTTGCTGTTGACGCTGATCCAGCATCTCCTTGGTCTCCGCACCTCTTTGTACTGTGTAGGTTGCACGGTCCATTTCCTGCTTTGCCAGAAGGACCTGACTATTTTGCTGAGCTACGTTGGCATTAGCCTCATCAACGGCCCGCCGTGCCTCCTGAACCTGAGCTTGCGATTTCTTAAGCGAAGCCGCGAGATCCCGCGTGTCCATGCGAGCGACGACCTGGTTGGCTTTGACTATGTCGCCTTCGTCGGCCAGCATCTCGGAAATGCGGCCTGCGTACTTAGTGTCGATATCGACTTCGTCAGCCTCAAGTCGGCCATTGCCGAAAGCGATGCCAGCGGGCAATTGAGAGTGAATTTGCTGCCACCAATAATAGGACGCGCCAGCGCCACTGACGAGAACCGCAAGTGCAAGACCCATCCGGAGCGGCCATCTACGTGCATGCGCTCGTTTTGCGAGGGCACGCACACCGGTGCCGGATCTCACTGGAACGAACTCACGTGTCCCCGACGATGGGGGCTTGTGGTGCTCTATTGCCGCAGGCCACGCCGCGCGGGACACCTTGCTGTCTTCTTCCATCTCGCGTCCAGGGCTGATTTAGCTCGCCCCGCCGAGTGCCCGCCAGAAAATACCCTGCATCTTGGCAGGCAAAAATTCAGGTCTTGGCCTTAAGGGAAAATACGGATGCAATTATCTCGATGGTGCGAAAAGGCGGCATCACAGCACAATTGCGGACGCTATAGACAAGCGGCAATGATTGAGGGCCCGCTGGGGGCCATCGCAGGAAAAATCATATGGGAACACGCAATACCAATTATGGTTGGACTGATCGGAGAAAGATCAATGCCAATCCCGGAATTGCCAGCCAGAAAGGTCTGCGCCATAGTTAGAGTTTGAAAGTTCTACGCCCTCCGCAACGTGTTCGTCGATGGCACTCTGGTTTCCACTGAGATGGCGATGCGATTTTCGGGCGGGGTCTGTATGTCAGCCTCCAATTCTTATCGCGCATGTCCGGCATCAGCACCTGTGAGACAGATTTAACGGCTTGAGGAATGGAGGATTTCTGGCTCATCGTAACCATCAAGGAGTGGAGATGAGACAGAAATCTGGACAGGCAGACTCTTCGTCTGAGCGAGTTGTGAAAGACATTCGCCGGGCGACCCCCGACATCATTCGCCGAGGAAAAAATCCGCAGTTAAGTTGCGCCCCGGTGGCCACGGCGGCCCTCCGCGAATTCGATCGTGTAACCGTCCGGATCATGAATCCTCATCGACCGCTCCCAAGGCTCTTCATGTGGCGGCTCAAAAAATTCCACCCCTCGACCTTTCAAATGCTCGTAAAGGCCATCGAGATGGTCGGTGGTCAATTCAACGTGGATGCCCGCTCGCTGCCGCGGTGTCGTAGTCTTCGATCTGAAAGGATCGGCACTATCGTGGACCAGCAGGCCGATCGCTCCGCCCGTTGGCCCGCCGACGCGGATCATCGCAAACTGTGGAGCTTCGTTGATCTCAACCGAAAAGCCGAGCTTGTTTCCATAAAATTCGATCGAATGCCCAACGTGTGCAACGCGGAGCGTGAGTCCTTCCAATCGAACGTAGAGGGTATCACCGAATTCAGGGTCGCCTGCGCGGTTCACTGTCGTCATATCCGAGTTTTCCCAGTAAAGCATCCATCGTGGAGCCCACCTTCGGTCTCGTGTGACGATCTTCGGCTTAAGCATACGCCCACAGCCGCGCCTAGACAAGCAGAGAACTCCCCTCTCGATTCCTGTCAATTGAGCGTCCAGCGTAGGTGGCGTGCGCCCGGTTCCGAAGACACCGAGTTAGCTGTTTTGATGGAGCTGGAGGTGGATCATGGAAAGACGGAAGTTCACGCGGGAGTTCAAGCTTGAGGCGGTTCGACTGATCAGGGACCGGGGCGTGTTATACGCCCAGACGTCGAAGGACCTGGGTGTGCATGAATTTCAATTACGCAATTGGGTGAAGGCGTTTGCCGATGACCCGCAGCATGCGTTTCCGGGCCAGGGTCAGATGAAGCCGGAGCAGCTTGAGATTGCGCGGCTCAAGCGCGAAGTGATCAAGCTGAAGGCCGAACGAGACATCCTAAAAAACCATCGCGGATTGGGTCCGCCTGTGGGCGGAGAAACGGCCGGGGCGTATCATTGCCGTGGGAGGGAGCGGCCGTCGGCTTTTTGGTGGCGAGTGACCCCGTTAAAAAACATGGTCCATGGGTTGTTGCGAGCTTGAGAGTGGCGACGTCTTCGGGCGATCCCGGTTAGGAAATTGATCTACTGCGCAGCCCAGCCCTTCCAATTTAACCAGGAGGGTTGAGATGAAGGGTAAGAGAAGGTCGGCGGAGAAGCATTGTGGGATGGTGATGGTACATCCCAACGCGGCTGCCACGCACTTCTGCCGCAAGCAGTCGCTTACAATTCGAATACCTGACCAAGCTTGGGCATATCCACATGCGTGCCGGTGAGTTTTGCCGCGAACTGAGCCATGGTGTTTTCTTCACCGTGAACGAGGAACGTACGGCTTGCCCCGGTTTGTTTGTGCCACGAGAACAGTTCTGCCTGGTCCGCGTGTGCGGAGAAGCCGTTGATCGTGTAGATCCGGGCTCGCACCGGAATTCGCTCGCCAAAGATAGTAACCTCCTTGACCCCATCGATGATCTGCCGGGCGAGAGTTCCTTGCGCTGCGAAGCCGACGAATACGATGCTCGAGTTATCACGCCAAAGATTGTGCTTGAGGTGATGACGCACCCGTCCGCCCGTACACATACCCGAACCGGCCATGATGATGGCGCCACCTCTGAGGTTATTCAGCGCGATTGATTTGGCCGTGTCCCGCACAAAGTGCAGCCCGGGTAGATGGAAAGGATCCCGCCCTTCACGGAACAGCTCGGCAGTCTTTGGTTCGTAACACTCGGAGTGACGCTCGAAGATCTCGGTAGCCGAAATCGCCATTGGGGAGTCAAGAAACACTTGAATTGATCGCGTCACCCGGTTCTGTTCGATACCCTCGTGCAAGTAATAAAGCAGCTCCTGCGCACGCTCCAGGGCGAAAGTCGGGATGACGACATTGCCGCCCCGTGTAAAGCTATCCGTAATCGCCTCATAGAGCTCCTCGACTGACGGCCCCAGCGGCTTATGCAATCGGTCACCGTAAGTCGTCTCCATTACCACCACATCGGTCCGAGGTGGCGTCACAGGATCGCGCAGCAGCGGGCGCCCGGCATTGCCAAGGTCGCCGGAAAACAGCACGCTGCAACGACGTGCTTGTTCTTCCAGCTCCAGGAAAACGCTGGCCGAGCCAAGGATATGGCCGGCATCGAGAAAGGTGGCGCGAAGCCCGGCGGCCAGATCGAGCGGCTGCCCGTAAGCCGCGCTACGTCCAAAAAAATCGAAGGTGTGTAAAGCATCGAGAATTGAATAGAGTGGCGCAGCGGCGGCATGTCGATTTCCACGGCGCGCAGCTTTGCGCGAACGATAGCGAACCTCCTCCTCTTGCAGATGGGCTGCGTCCAGCAGCACTAGGCGGCTCAGCTCCCGAGAGGCGGCTGTAGTGATGATTTCGCCGCGAAATCCTCTTTTGACGAGCAGCGGCAGACGGCCGCAATGGTCCAGGTGAGCGTGAGTCAACAACACGTAGTCGATGGCGGTGGGGTCAAAGCCGAAGGGTTCGGCGTTTTCCTCATCAAGCTCGCGGCCGCCTTGGTACAAGCCACAGTCGATCAAAACACGGCGGCCGGCGCACTCGATCAGGTGACACGAGCCGGTAACGCCGCGATCAGCACCATGGAAAGACAGCCTCATGACGACGTCCTCTGCAGCACCCGCGAATTGACCAAGGCGGCAGATTCAGGACGTGAAGAAGGAATTGCAACCATGACGCTCCGTCATGCCGTAGGATGAAGGGGTTCTCTACTGGCGCGATGCCAACGCAGGATGCCGATAGTGGGGCGGAATGTGCCGAGCGGGTTGTTGCCCACGTTGTCCCCGTGGCTGGGCGGCGCTCGACCGGCGCCGTCACCAGCGGCCGGCCGCGGTCGCCTCACCGCGTCGAGCGATCGCCCGAGCTCCATCGTCAGCCCCATCCCAGATTCGCAAAAAAGAACAAAAATCGGCGACGTCGGCAGCCGGCGCGCGCCGCTCGGTCGCCGCGGCGCTCCGGCGGCTGGTGCGGGTCGGTCTGCTCACGCCGATGCTCGCCGCGCCCCTCGCGCGCGCGTAGAGGGCAGCGAACGTTGTTAACGCCGCGCGCTAAATTCAAACTAAGAGCCTATCTCGAAAGTTCTTGAGTCCCCCGCAATCAGGACCCGCACATTCCGATCTCACCGTGCATGGTGGAGAAAACCAGTAATTTTTGTTGCGTCTGCAATTGCCTCCTCGATCAGGATTCGGGCTTTTGCAGCGTCTGTTTGATCGCGATAGCAGAAGCTGACGACCGGCGCTCTGTGTGCGTTCACAATGTTGAACCCCCAACCTTCGCCGGTCATTTGAACTTGGCCCAGCTGATACTTCATTGGTCACACCCTCCATGTTTGTGCGGGCAGTGCGCGGCATCCTAGCGGCTTAGTCGGCGCTCGCTTGATCGGGCCATGGGTCATTTTCCGACTGAATGCCGCGCGCCGCGACGCGACCGTCGTGCGTCAAACTCCAAACGTACTTGCGCGAGTCATCAATGAAGCCGAGTTCGACCAGTCGTCGCCGCGCCTGCCTAACGAGATAGTGCCAATCAGGGTCATCGTTCGGGCGCGCCGCGCGCCGCTGTTCGGCCGTGAGATTGAAATCATCGGCGATTAGCCCGTACAAGTGCCGTGGCTCAACGGGTCGCGAGAGCGCATTCGCGTGATGCAAAAGCCGTCGTTCAACTTCGCTTTGCGGCGGCAGATTTAGTGAGCGCGGCGGCTGACGGACTCTCAAAACATCACCCGATACCTCCGGACGGATCGCTGTCTCATCCGCGCTCCCGGTTGCAATTTGTAATTTACGCCCTTCGGGATCAACACGCCACGTCGTCGCTGACTACCATCGCCAGGCGCCCGCCGGGGAAAACGCACGGGCGGCGCTTTCTGGGGCGGCACGGGCATCCTACGGGCCCCTTGATGATGACCGGACCGGTCCCCATCTGGCATCGTGTTGAGGGCGGCGACCCGATCTTAGCCTCTCTCACCGCCGGCCGCCGCAGAGCGGCCCGCCTGTGACAGTTTCGGCTTGCCCGCCATGACGGGTTAAGCATCGGGCCGGTTCATGGAGAAATCCCATGGCAGCTCACTCAAAATATCAAACACACGTCTATCGTACTATCGTACTCACGATGATGACCCTCCTTGTCGTCATTGCGCTGAGTGCAGCGGCAGCAACGGACGCGCTCGCCAGACACGGCGGCGGTCACGGCGGCGCCGCCGGTCACGGCCGCAGCAGCGGTCATATCCACGGTCCGTTGCTGGAACCCGTGCCAATGCAGCAGCCGCACTTTAATCCGTCGAGTCCGTACGTCGTGCCTCAATCACCCGAGACGCCTGTCTCGCCGGGAAGTCCCGGGTCGGTATTTGGCAATCACTGAACCGACCTCTCAGCTACAAATAGCTCCGCTATGATTGGCCATGCCCTACGCGCGCCGCTTCCCGCCACCGTGGACCGTCGAAGACAAGAACGACGCCTAACTTCATCGTCCGCGACGCCAACGGTCAGGCGCTCGGCTACTTCTACTACGAGGAGGAGCCGGGACGGCGCGGCGCGGCCAATCTGATGACATGGGACGAGGCGCGGCGCATGGCGGCGAACTTCGCCAAGCTGCCGGAGCTCCTGAAGCGGCCGGGACCGTCCACCAGATGATAAGTCCTCGCATCTTGCCGGGGCTGTTGCACGCCGCTTGCTCGCCATGCTCTAATTTATTGGGACCGCTGCCTTGGCACGGTCCTTTCTTCTCCAGAACTTGCCCCGAGGTTCGGCCCAGTCCGTAACTCGGGGCTTTTGTATCTGTGTCCGCTCGACTCGCGAGAGCGAAAAAGCCTTCAGTCGGCGACTTAGCCCCGATCACGCAGCTCAACATCGCCGTGCTTTTATCAATAACGGAACGCGCAGAAGATAGCCTTCAGGAAGAGAACCTTCCCCGTCACACGGAACTCGTTCCAATCTCTGACATTGGCCTCTCGGACGGGACCAGCCGCCGGGTCGCCGCCCGGCGCGCCCTCCCGGTCTGGGAAGCCCTGCCCCAAATGATGCTTCGGGTTGAAAAATGTTTTTTGGATGAGCGGGATGATCCGCGTTACGAGGACGCAACGTATCCCTGGAACCGCGACGCACCACAGCCTTGGAAGGAGGGGCTCAGTCGCGCAATTCAATTCATCTGTGATCGGAGGTGGCAGGTAAGCAAGTCTCAAGTGAGGGATTTTGGACAGGGCGCCAGCTCGTGGTTTGGTTGAGCCGGTAAGGGGATTGGCTGCGGAGACCGGCTGGATCATAATGGAATCAAATAGCTGGAGGATGTGTGATGACGTTCCTCTGGGATTGGGCGCAATCAGACGCGTTTGTAATGGTCAGCGCCGTTGTGATGGTGCTCCTGCTGGCAGCGCTGATCGCCGGCGTTTGGCACACACGGGAAGAATAGAACTCGCCGGCCGATACGCTGCGCCGCCATGCAACAACCAGGATACCCCATCTATTGGCCGTTTGTGCTGGACGCGGGCAACCTGCGCCTCCAGTTCGGACATTCTCCAACTCAAATATGAGTAGGATGCCGCCGCGCGCCTGATGACTGTTGCAGCGCGACCTGCGCGATGCTTGTCGATACCCTCGCGCAGCCGGGCACGCCAGCGCTGTCATCACGGTAACGGCAACCGCTATCGGAGCGGCGAGCCATACCATCATGAATCCGGTCCAGAATAAGTTGCCACCGAGATCGATCGTAGCGTCCCGGTGCGAAATTCCGATGATTGCGCCGATGACAACAGGAGCTGGGGCACCGAATGCGCGCGACGATAGTTGGCAAGGCTCGCAATTTGAGTATTTCATGCGAAAATGGCGACAAACGTCTTCTTGGTGACGTTTATGTTGAAGGGCAGGGATTTATCCGTGAAGCGTTTGACGATGAAGGCTCTGCCAAGCAATCGCCAAAAAACGTAGAAGGGTTCATGAGCATATTCGCTCAGCGAAGCGAAGCATTGCGTCGGCTTCTAGTCGTTCGCAATCTCGACAACCGCTACCAACAAGTAATCGACCGGTATGCGGACCTCAGAAATCTGACCACATTCGATAGAGAGGGAGCGAAGCTATTCATTAGTGTGATGTTAGATGCAACTGACTTCAATTATTTTATAGGCTTCATAGAGAGGAATTTTTTCACGGAATTGGAATACATTATGGACCTCCCGTTTCACGAGCTTCCGGCAAACGCCGAAGCACAAACGAGTGTGTCCGTAAGATATGGCTACATTTTGCCGCTGAAACGAGAGTTTCAATCGGGTAAGCCATGCTTCTTTCCAAACGCAGGCATCTCGTTCGGCTTTGAGCATCCGAAGCCGCACGGTAACGGCCGAGCTTTGAGAGCTACGATATTTAGAGAGGCCGATTAGAGAACCTAGAAATTTCCGTGCTCCGGCGGCCGGAGAGGAAGCCGTCGGATGTGGCTCCGAAAACCCATTGGCCACGGCAGGAGCAATTGGCGGGACGCCTGGCTCGCCCACACCGCCGGGCTCGTCTTGCCGCGCGACGATGTGCACCTCGACGTGTGGCATCTCCGGAAGGGTGAGGATCGGATAGTCTTTAAAGCTCGCTTGCACCACGCAACCAAATTCGACTGTGATTTTGCCTATGAGCGCTGCCGAAGGACAAGTGCGATGGCTTCTTCCATCTGGGCGCCAATGAGATCCGGGTTCACTGCGATGCCGCAATCTATCACGCATACGACACGATGGACGCCGATCGCGCCAGCTAGGTTGATCGAGACTTCCGCAACCTGGGCGACATAGCTGCCGAACGAATGCTAGACGGCAATGCCGCGATGCCCACCCAATGGCAGTGGTGTGGTCCATCCCGCCTTCTCGGCTGCGAGCTCAAGGACGGCTCGATGGCGCGGCGCCTTGCGTAACAGTTTCCGGCGAAACGTGAACGGATCAGATGCAACCGCATAGGCGAGTTGTCAATAAAGCTCTCAATGACGAAGGCGTTTTGCGAGGCTCCGACGGATCGCCACGGACCGGTTGGAATGCCGGGATCGACCATCACATGCTCTTCGCGGATGTTCGGAATCGCGTAGGGAAGATCGACGCCATCGAGGGCCAGCGGCGGCCCAACAATCTGCTGAAACTAGGCGAGCGGCGCACCGTGTTGTCGCGACGCGCGGGTGTCTCTCGGTCTATGAGCGTGCTGCCTCTTGAAGAGTGCGGACGTTAGTCTTCTACATCCGGTCCCGCTCTTTGGTGAGCAGGGCTGCAATATCGTCCTTGAGCAAGAGGCGACGCTTTTTTAGCTTTTCGAGCATCTCGTCCGTGGTCGCCTCGTCTTCGGATTCGATGCGCCAGATATGACGGTTGACTTCGTCATAAGCGGCTGCGAGCCGCCCAAACTCGTAATTGGTTTTGATGAGCCGCTCAATCAGTCCCTGTAGATCGGGGAGCTCTTCTTGTAGTTCATGGGGAAACCGCATGGCGACCGCCTCCTCTTACGGCAGTAATAGATCACGCCTATCGGGCGATCTGCCTTGCGCTGGATCAAAGCGCGTGCGGCGCGACACTTCCTCAGCTCGAGCGTATCCTGCTTGATTCAGATCACCGCCGCCTGAAGACGAGGCTCGGCCTTTCTTGATTGGGTCGAAGTCTTATCAACCTGTAAGTTCATAAAAATTAGTAAGTTCGCGTGTTTGATTTAAATCGGACGGGCGCGGCGTCCGATGAATCACATCGTGGATCAACGTTAGCTTTTCTTGGCCACGGATCATTGCCATGCGGCACCCGCCGCACCCCCCTGATGATCGAAGCAAGTATCGAGGCGCGGGTGGAAGGAAGGCCTGTCTCGCCCCTCTAGCACTACTTTGGCAGATTTACTCACGCTGCTTTTCCGCGCTGATCCAGGATCGGCAGTACGGACATCGCTGAGGACTTGATCGCATGATGAGGTCGACGATGGCGTGGCGGACCGCCGGCAACGTCGGTTGAGGAGGTGGGCCGTTGATTTTTTTTCCCCGCCTCACTTTTGTGAGCCGGCGATGTTGAAGGAACGCGTAAGCAATCATCGCCATCAGCGCGTGACGATGAAGGCCGTGCCAAGACCTTCCTTCGAAATGGTCGAGACCGAGTTCCTCCTTCAACTGTTGATGGGCCTGCTCGCAAATCCATCGTGCCTTGATCGTCGCGGCTAAGCTGCGCAGGTCCATTCCGGCGGCCAAGTTGGCGAGATAGTATTTCTTCTCTCCCGACGCGCGGTGCTCGCCGATCAGCCAAGCCTCGTCCCCTGGAAGATGCTGCTGACCCTTGTCCCATATCCGCTGCGGAGGTCCGTCGGCGATGCGGACACGGACAGCGGCAAACCGGGCTTTCAGCCGGCCTTTCGTCCCGTTGCGCCAACTCACAGTTCTCCACTTGGCACCGGCCAGCATGTCTTCAGCTGCTGTCGATAGACTATCTGGCACGTACCGCTTACGGGGCCGGCCTCGAACTTTGGTAGCTGGCCAAATGAGCTTCACCCCAACGGGGTACACCTTGAGGTGACGAGGGATGCCAACAGCCCAGGCAAGCTTGCGAGCCGTCAGCCCTTGACGGAAGGGCGCACTGAGACCGTAACCGGCATCCGCCAGCACACAGCGGAAGTGCACGCCGATCGATATCAAGCGATCAATCTCCGCCAGTGCGATCTCTGGCTTGGTCCGTGTTGTTCGATATTCGGCCGGAACACCAGCTCGCTGCAGCCGCTGCCGATCGTTGATCCAACTGTCTGGAAGAAAAAGCCGCAAGGCCACCATCACCGGCACTTCGCCGCGGGCGAGCGTCAGTGACACCAGAGTTTGACAGTTGGCAGTCTTGCCTAGCGCTGAAGCATATTGCGCAGCGACGCCGACCGAGTGCGTGCCCTTCTTCGGCACCGCCGTATCGTCGATCACCAACACCGCATCGCTGCCACCAACGAGCCGATCCGCTTGAATGAGCAACTCCGTCTCCAATGGCGCCGCCTTCCAGACGCCAGCCGCAACAAAATGATGCAGCTGATCATAATCGCCGGGCGCAAGCCGCTCCGCCATTGGCTGAACGCTCTTGCGATCACCGGGCCCGATCAGCCCTGCCACATAAAGCGGACACATTCGCCGCCGCGCCTTATGACCCAGGCGATCCAAGAACGGCTTGAGCCAGCCTCGAAGCTCGTCTTCCCAATTCGACGTTGTGCCTACCATGGTCGGCCCTCCAAAAGCCGACCACCCATGAATCATTGAAAAACTGATTTGGGAATCCCGTGCCGCTAAAAATATGCCAAAGTAGTGCTAGCTGCTGTAACCAATTACATCCGATCGCGTAGGCCGCGGACGCCTTGGGCGCGGTGTTCGCAGCAGAAGAAGGCGCCTTCCTTTTCAGATGCCGCAATGCGCACACAGGTGGGCGCGAGCGATCGCCTCAACAAGATTGCAGAGGCCTATGCGGGCCTAAGTGACCCCAAGAAAGGGGCGGAATATGATACACGCGGCCGCAAAGCGCGCTTGATCGCCTGCTGTTCGGATGACGACTGAGGTGTCATGATGCGCATCCCGCACGAATTGCAAGATGAATTTCCCGATGAAACCGTGCTCATAGCGCGGCTCACTAAAGCCAATTATCTGTTTAGGCGATTGGCAAGCCAACACGACGAGATCAATCGCCAGATCTATCGTATCGAGTTGGAGGAAGAGCCGACGACGGACGAAGTCCTCGAAAGGCTCAAAAAACAGCGCCTCAAGCTAAAGGACCAGATTGCAGGCATGTTCAGGCGAGTTGAGCGTCGAATGTAGCGTCGCTCAGGCGACGCTCATCGGGCAGTTATGAGGAGAGCCCGGCTTCGTAAAGCCCTTTTGCAAGGTGGTCATGCAGATCAGCATCTTCGATAATGGCCGCGGTGACGGTGTCCTCACCGAGCGCCTCCGCCTCGGACAGGCCGCGGTGCCATTGCTTGGCCGCAAGATGGCCCTGACCGACACGCTTTAGTGCATAGAGTTCTTGGCGTGCGGTCGCCGTTAGTGAGGCAATCGCTTCACGCAGAGCCGTTGTCTGCGACGCTTCCGCAGGAAGCGGATCGAAGTCCGAGTTCGACAGTGGGATTATGCTCGCCGCGTCCGGGCGGTAGCCCGTCAAGGTCCTCCTCCGCCACGTGGCCAAGCACCGCGTCGCGCCGCGTGCGCGCAGTCTTGGCAAGAAGCGCGATAAAGCGTGCTTGGTCCACGTTCAGGTCTTTGAGCATTTGGGCATCCTATTTTCGCCTGTTCGATCGCGGGCAATTGGAAAGATGTTGCGCGTGAACCGCGCTGGCCAGCACAGGTTTGCCGATCTCACGTCTGCCGGTATCCTACGGTCTGTGCGAATGTCACGAATTGCTCATCGGGCAGCCGGAGCGTCAACGCGAGCTTCGGATAGTCGACGGCGCCGCGAAATACTGTGGCGAGCCCTTCCGAAGCGCAGAACAGATAAACATTTTGGCCGATGAACCCGCTGTCAACGGAGGCGTACAGGCGCCGCTCCTCCGGTGAGATATCCGTCATGCGCTCGCCGTGGGCAACATAGATCAGGTTGAGCGGAGCGGTCGCCACGAAATCCTGATGACCGGTCTGGCCGCGAATATCGTCTGTGAGATGCGGCCGCAGGGAGTGCTCCTTGGGCTCGTAGATCCAAACTCCGTCGGCCATGGCCAGATAAAGGTCGATCACCATTACATGGCGCCAGTACGGCGCCGTCCGATCGCCGCTCGGGCGATTGATGCCGAAGGCGGCCCACAATAGATCGGACATAATTTGCTTTGGAATTGACCGATCCGAATATTCGCGGGTCGAATGCCGCGCCTGAAGCGCTGAGATCAACGGCAGGCCTCCGGTTTTTCGCGGTAGCGGCAACTCCATAATCCTTGGCCGTTGACTGACGGTAGCAGCCTCACCGCGCGCTGCAGCGGCGGCTTTTCTGATTTTGGCGTGGCGCTGCATCTTCGTTCGCTCACTCGTTATCCAACGGGGGCTTTTTTGGCTCGCGTGACCGGGCAATGCGCCCAGATGGCCGATCGAGAATGTATCGAGCGGCGACTGAATTGTTTTGACTTATGTCAAGTATCGCCTTGTCGGGTGGGCGGCACGCATGCAATGGCGCCGGCTTGGGGGAACGAGCTCCGGTCGTTCACAAACTGCTTCCCTGCGAGTGTGATCCGCCAAAAGCGAGCAGCACCTCATTCAGCAAGCGTTTCTCTTGCCCGCTATATCGCGGAGAAAAATGAAACGGCTCGACCCGGCGCACGGCGGCCTCGCGCGCGATCGATCCGGCGGCGGTCGTCGTCAAATGCGCGCGCTCGGCCGCAAGCACTGCATCGGCCTTTGCAAATGCCGCCTCGATGAACAGCAAATCGGCATTGTGAGCGAGCCGGATGATCGCAGTTAGTGGGGCGGAATTCGCCGATCGGGGTGTTGCGCACGTCGTCCCCCTGCCTCGTTGCGCTCGACCGGCGCCGTCACCAGCGGCCTCGCCGCGGTCGCCTCAACACATCGTCCGCATCATCCTCCTCGGCCTCGTCGAGCGTTCGCTCGATCGCCCGAGCTCCATCGTCAGCCCCGAACCGCGATTCGTAAAAAGAACAAAAATCGGCGACGTCGGCCCGCAGCCGCGCCGCCGGCCAGCCGGCTCGAGCGGGTCGGTCTGCTCACGCCGATGCTCGCCCCGCCCCTCGCGCGCGCGTAGAGGGCAGCAATTATGGGTGACGCCGGCTTAAGTCTCAACCGTGGTTCCTTTTCCTGGTTGCTCTGACCTAGATCAAATTGCTTGCCACTCAACCGTCCCATAAAGGCTCATGTGGCAGTCCATATCTGATACGATCAGGCGCGGAACAACGGATGCTTCTAATCTGACGGAACTGAATATTGCGCATTGGGATGAGATATTTGCCGCTCATCCGCTCTGGAATGGATATCCGGCAGAAGAGCTCGTGCGATTCGTAGCGCGGACCTTTCCTGACGTCAAAGAGCGCCGCCTCAGCGCATTAGAAGTTGGTTGTGGACCTGGCACAAACCTCTGGTATCTCGCACGCGAGGGCTTCACGATTGCGGGCATTGACGGCTCGCAGAACGCAATCGACTCGGTGCGCGAGCGGCTCTGCGCCGAAGGATTGCCGACATTGCTTCAATCAGCTGATCTCAAGGTTGGGAATTTTGCCAAGCTTCCTTGGGATGATCGCTCGTTTGATACCGTTATCGATATCCAGGCGATCGTTCACAACACAGCGCCGGTGATCCGGTCCGTAATAGCAGAGATTACGCGCGTCCTTAAGCCGGGTGGTTGGTTCTTCGCCAGAATGTTCGGTCCGAAGACAACTGGCATAACGACAGGCGTGATAGTCGAGGCCGGGACCACGAAATTTCCGGAATTTGGTCCAATGGCCGGATGCGGACTCGTGCATCCGTTCACTCGGGAGGAGATTATGGAGTTGCTGTCTTCCTTCCGTGAAGTATCCATCGATTGGGTGGACCGCACTGACAAAAACAGGGAGGTCAGAGTTTTCGAATGGATTGTTCAGGCAAAAAGGCCGTGAAGGCTAGCCCCCGCCGCGGTTCACACGCGCCGCAGACTACGTTCTAATATCCCCCACAGGTTTGGAGTAGTGTAAATGGAGCGCCGAAGGTCCTCTTGCCGATCGCTGTGGCAGCGTCGCTGCTATTGAGCAGCGACGTGCAAGCGTAACTCGGCCGCCCAGAACGCGCGCGGATGAATATGACGTTGACGCATGACGAGGCGAACAACATCGCAGCCTATATCACGCTTGCAAAATAGCGACTTTAGTGTTTCGAAACACACTTTCGAACAGGCGCTCTCGTCTTGTCCCAATTACGGCCAAATGCCATGAAGAAGCGAGAAAGAAACCGCAAGCACCACGGCCGCATTGAGTGGGTCGAGCCTCTAAAATCTGCTGTCAACGATAGATCCGGAGCGAAACGGCAAGAATGGGCCGTGAACGGAAAGACCTTGTGCTGCTGGGCGGCGGTGTTGCCAGCGTAAGCGCTGCGGAGACGCTGCGCGCTGAAGGCGCGAAAGGCACTATACTGATCATAGCGGGCGAAGATCGGCTGCCTTACGGCCATTCATTTCTATCCAAGCAGTTTCTCCTTGGCGCGCAGCCGGCGGACAGGCTCCAAATCCACAACGAGACCTACTATCGGGAGCAGGACATCGACTTGAGGCTCGGCGTCCGCGCCGTTGGCGTTGATACGGCAGCCCGGTTGGTGCGCACCGATCGCGCAGGGGATTTCGGGTTCGACAAGCTTTTGATCGCGACCGGTACGAAACCGATACGGCCAGACGTTCCGGGTTCCACGCTTGCCGGCATCTGTTACTTGCACACTTTGGGGGATGCTGAGGCGCTCCGGCATGCTGTCAAGGGCGTCAAGCGCGCCGTTGTCATCGGCGGCAGCTTCCTCGGCCTCGAGATTGCCACGACACTCGGTCGCATCGGCATCCATGTTGCGCTGATCGAGGAAAAGGAACTTCTTCTCCCGCAGCTTGCCGCGCCCGAGCTCTCCGCCTTCTTCGGCGGCTACTGCGTGGAACTGGGCATCGAGCTGCGCACGAATGATGGCGTCGTTGCTTTCCAGGGCGGCAGCCGCGTCGAGGCGGTCCTGACCCGCTCGGGCGTCATACGGCCGTGTGACCTCGTGGTCGTCGCCATCGGCGTAACCGCCAATGTCGAGTTTCTGCATGACAGCGGAATCCAGCTCGGCGACGGCATCCTGGTCAACGAGCAGCTCGAGTTGAGCGTGCCGGGCATCTTCGCAGCCGGTGACGTCGCGAATTTCTTCGACCCGGTGTTGCAGGAGCGGCGCCGGATCGAGCACTGGGACAATGCCGTCAAGCAAGGACGGTTGGCAGCCAAGAACATGCTCGGGAGGCGACTGGCCTACGAAGAGGTTTCCTACTATTTTTGCAATATTCTCGACCTCAATTTCAACTTTCTCGGCTCGACCACACAGATCGATGAGCGCATCGGCCGCGGCTCGTTCGCGGAGCGCTCGTTTGCGCTGTTCTATGCCAAGGACAATGTCTTGCACGCAGCCTTCTCCATGAGACGACCTGCTAGCGAGACGCTCGCGGCTGAACTCATGATCCGCCATCGCGTCAATCTGCGTTCGATGAAGGAGAAGCTTGCCGACCCGAACTTTGCGCTTGAGCAGATCCCGACCCAGACGGTTCTCATCCTGCAGGGCGGCGGCGCGTTGGGCGCATTCGAATGCGGAGTAGTGAAAGCGCTGGAAGAGGCGGACATCCATCCTGACATCGTCGCCGGGGTCTCGATCGGCGCCTTCAACGGCGCAATCGTGGCGGCCAACCCTGGCAAGGCTGCTGCCGCGCTGGAAGCGTTTTGGAACGATCTCTCCCTCGCCACGCCGTGCGCGCCAACCGAAACCTTGCGAGACGCGGTGTCGTCATGGCGAAGCTTCTGGTTCGGCTCTCCTCACTTCTTTCGGCCGCGCTGGTGGCAACCACCGGAGCAGTTTCCGTGGAACTGGACCAGTCTCTACGATACCGAGCCAGCGCGTAAGCTGCTCCTGCAATACGTGGACTTCGGTACGCTGCGGAAAAGCTCCGGGGATGTCCCGCCGTTTGTTGAACATTGAGAAGCGGTCGGTGCCGAGTTTCAAGTTACGCGGCGTTGGCTTGGCGAGCAAGAACGCCACGTGAGTTTTTGTTTTGGTGAGCTTCGAGAGCAGCACGTAACACGGGAAGTTGCTTGTACGCCTTCAGTCGTCGGAAGCCTTTGGCGGCTTCCTGCATTGCGGCTGCGGTCCAGCGCATCGCCATCGATGCCGAGCGCCATCGCTTCACGTTGCGGCAGACGCGCCGTACCGTGCCCATCATATTCTCGATGATGTTGGTACAGGCGAGTGAGCGCCGTAGCTCCGTTGGCAAACGAAGCCGCGTGACGGTCAGAATTTCGTCGATACCTTCCAGGATCGAGCTGGAGACCCCGGACCAGTCTCGTTCGAGACGTTGTGCGAGGTTACGGATCAGCCTTTCGGCTTTGTCGGCGTCGTCCATCTCCCATGCTTGTCGCAACACACGCCGAACCGAGGCGTGCAGTGATTTGGGCAATCGTTCCATGATGTTGCGGGCCTTGTGGACCTGACAGCGCTGGATCGCCGCGGCAGCGCCGAAGGTTCGGCGGATCGCCTTGGACAGTGCCTTGGCACCGTCGATGATGAAGAGCCGCGGTACCGCCGGGTCGAGCCCGCGCTCAACGAGATTGTCGATGAGCGCCTGCGCAGTCGCGGCGTTCTCCGTCGCACCCTCGGCGAGGCCGAGCGGATGCTTGTCGCCCTTCGCGTCGACACCGATCGCCGCGACCAGGATCAAATCGTCGTCCATGTGAATGCCGTCGATCTGGATCACCAGCAAATCGAGGCCGGAGAGATCGCACGCCATCCACTCCTTCATGCGTGCCGCCGATAGCGCCACGAAGCGGCGGGAGACCGCCGATTTCGATAGACCTGCCCCCGCCGGCGCCGGAACGTCTCCCTCGGGCAAACGAACCGATCGGGCAAACTTACGCGTCGCGACGTTGATCAGCATCTGGTTCATGGACCATTTGCCGAGCCAGTCCTGCGCAACAGCGGCCTCCCAGCTTGGCACAGCCAGTTCCTTCCCGTCGAAGCCGCGAAGCCTTGGCCGCTCGATCTCAACCTTGCCGCCGTGGAAGCCGATCTTGCCCCTCGTTCTCCCCCACCGATGCGCCCGCCGCAAATGGCCTCGCGCATGGTGGGGCCCGCAGATCGATTGTGCGTCGTGATCCATCATCTCGCCAAGCGCCTCCATGCCGGAAGCCAGGCAAAACAACTCAAAGCTCGCCGCAATATTCGAAAGGGCTTCGAGCTTCAGCGCTCTCGTCGGGATGGCAGTCGATGTAGTAGCTTGGTTCATGGCGTTGCTCTCCTTTGTGGAATCAGCACCCCGAGCCTATTGGCTCAAGGCGGGCAACGCCGCTTCTCCTATTTCAACATCAAGCGGGACAATTCCAAAGCTCCGTGCGGTTATTGGTAAGCACTGTCAACGTCGAGACGGCCGAACTTGAGGTGTTCGACAGCCACGTTGACGACATCACGGTCGACCATATCCTGGCCAGTGGCAGCTTGCCGGCGGCCTTTCCCTGGACCACGGTCCAGGGAAGGCATTACTGGGACGCCGGTATCATTAGCAATTCGCCTCTGGAGTTGGTCGTCGAGCGCTGCGGTGAGGCGAGCAGACGCGTGTTCGTTGTCGATCTGTTCGTTCAACGACAGCCGTTGCCGGAGAATCTCGCCGAGGTACTGATGCGTCGTGATGAAATCGTTTACGCGGAACGCGTACGCAACGACGTGCGCGTCAGAGAACGGATCGGCGATTTCCGCTCTCTGGTGCAGGAGATCATGGACAATGTGGAGCCCGAGGCCTGCGAGCGTCTACGCCAGAGTCCGCGCTTCATACAGCTGATGGCTGAGATGCCACCAACCACGATCACGCGGATCGTCAATGAAGTTCCGGCCGGAGAGCAACCTTTCAGGGAAATCGATTTTTCGGCGCAACGGATCGCGCAATACAAGGAGGGCGGCTATCAGATGACTAAGCGTATCCTTTGCTCGCCCGCGCCGCGCTAGGAGCGTCTGCACTTCGCCCCCGAATATGGTGACGAACTTTCACTCTCATTGTAAGCGCGTCGAGATGTGCTTTGCATTGGAAGATTCATCACGGCTACGAACGCACGCGGCTGAGGGGTTTGTCGGCGCGAATTGAAGCTGCGCGGTCGAGCCGGTCGTCACTGGCTTTTTCCAGTAAAAGTGGGTCATCATCGTCTCATACCTCGTGCCTACCGTTATTTTGCCGGGCGTAACGCCGTTATGACAGTCGCAGTTTTTCTCACTTCTTTTGCTGCAAGCCCTTACTGAATAGCGATCCATTGTGCGATTAACGGCCACGCATCCTTCAGCATGCAAGAACCCATGAACAGGCCGATGTGGCCGCCTCTTGCTGCGTTGCATGAGTCCACAGATGGCTGATTTTGTTGCAAAAGTCGTTTGAGTTTTCCGACCGGGGCGCAGCGAGTCCCCGTTCGATCCCTATCAGCGTGCGATTTAAGGCTCGGCCGACCGAGCAGGGCGTTGATTGGTTTTATACGCCGAAATCGTCCGACTCACCTTTTTCCTCAGCTGAAGAGAAGCGATGTCAGTGCTGCGGAATTCGGCGATCGTGGTGTTGCGCACGTCGTCCCCCTACCTCACTGCGCTCGACCGGCGGCGTCACCAACGGCCTCGCCGCGGTCGCCTCAACACATCGTCCGCATCGTCCTCATCATCCTCCTCGGCCTCGTCGAGCGTTCGCTCGATCGCCCGAGCTCCATCGTCAGCCCCGATCCGAGATTTGTAAAAAGAACAAAAATCGGCGACGTCGGCAGCCGGCGCGAGCCGGTCAGTCGCCGCGGCGCACCGGCGGCTGGTGCGGGTCGGTCTGCTCACGCAGATGCGCGCCGCGCCCCTCGCGCGCGCGTAGAGGGCAGCAATTATGGTTGACGCCGACCATCTCCGTGCCGTTGCGATCGGGGTGTTGCGCACGGCGACCCCGGTAGGTCGCTGCGCTCGCCCGGCGCCGGCGCCATCGGCGCCCCGATTCGGCATTCGCGAAAAAGGAATTGGCGACGTCGGCCAGCAGGCGACGCGAGCGGGTCGCTCTGTTGCATGTCGGCGCGCGCGCAGCGCCGCCAAGGGATAAAGACCAGCCCGAAATGTCGGAGAGAAAGCACGGCGGAGACGCAGCGGGTGTCAGTGTGCGGAATTTGGCCGCCGTTGTTCGATGACCCCGTACCGCGCGCCGGCGGCGCCGCCGACATCATCAGCATCGTCCGCGCCGATCGCCCGAGCTCCATCGTCCGCCCGAACCGGAATCAACCAAAACGGAAATCGGCGACGGCCGCGACGTCGACCTCACCATCTGCCGCCCAGGCGGCTCCAGCCGGTCAAGCGGGTCGCTCGCCATCAACTCGCCCTCCCGCGCGCGCGCGCGTCAGCACAACAAGAGAGATCAACGGGTTCATGGCCCGCGGCGGCAGTCATTGACTTATGTCAAAAAGCACCGACAGAAGGAGTGTAAATAAGCGCTCAACTGGGGCGACCGCCCTCGGTCTATCGGTATCCGCATTATTGGACGGTGTAGCGCAAATGAGGGCGCTAACTAGGCCAATCTCGGAGGAAAGTCATGGAATGGCTTAGCCGGAAGACATCGATAGCGGGCATTCAAATTTCCAATTGGATGGTCGTTCTGGGCGCCGTCATTGTATTCTTGCTCGCCTACACATTCATGCAAGAAGGCCAAATCTCGCACTGAGCAAGCCCGGTTGGTGTCTCGATCGAGACGATGTCCCAGAATGACGAGGCCGCCAACTGAGGCGGGCATGGATGCTAAAGGACAAAATATTCACGTACAGAGGGCATACGTTTCAAGTCCGAGCTAGCCTTTTAGAAAAAGGTTGGGCCGTGCAAGTTTATGAAAATGGGAAGCCGATCTCCCCGCCGTACAAAGTGACCCACGAAACGAGCATTGATCATAGTACGGCTGGATGGGGGCATGTCGTTGAAGCCCTTATGCACACCGCTCAGAGCGATGTAAAAGAAGAACATCTTCCAGAGGTAAAGAAGCTTTTCCATCCGAAGTAGGACGCTCAACTCACATGGACATGCTTACTTCCTTCGGACTATTCGCCATTACAGCGATGCTGGTGACCTATGCCTTTGAACAACGGAGCCATTGGTTCATTCTGGCGTTTGCTGCATCGTGCGCCCTTGGATCAATGTATGGCTTCTTGCAGGGTGCTTGGCCGTTCGGAGTTATCGAAGCGATTTGGGCGGCGGTCGCGCTTCGGCGTTGGCAAATTAAGATACAGCTCGTTCAAATTAGGACACCGCGAGATTCAAATTAGGTCCCTTGGTCCTTTGATTTTCTCAGTGTCCTAATTCACTTTAGGGGGCCCGGGGCGTGCTTCTATCGGGCTGATACACCGCTTGCAATAGCAATGTGCCGATGTCGCTTATTGGCCGTGCGCCCCGAAGGCGCGAATCATCAGTGGAGGAAGCTTCCACCCGAAGAGTTGTCGATTGATCTGGAAGCTGACGAGCGGCTCAGCCGGTAACCGGAAGGGCTGGAGCCTCGTGACAAAGGTCGCCTGGGGCGGCTGAGCGATCCGACGGGCCGTAACGTGAGTGAAGCCTGAGCAGGCCTCGAAAGTGACAATGCGGATGCCGGCCCTCCGGCCAATGGGGAAGGCTGTATGAGCGGGGAAGCAATCGACATGCACACTCGCTTGATCCGCCGAGGTAGTGGGCACGGCACGTCGGAAAGATGGTTCGGGTAATCGGGGCGAGGGTAGCTGCCTCAACGTCGCGACAGGCGGCGGCTCTGGCGGGAGTCGGACAGGGTCATACGACCATTGAAGCCGGGTAATGCCGGTGGAGGAAAGGACCCTGACTGTCCGGCATCAGCACCTGTGAGACAGATTTAACGGCTTGAGGAACGGAGTGTCCATCGTCAGATGATTTGAGACAAGTCTCGGTTTGACTTAGCGGAGGCTCCAGCTCATCCGGTTTGTGATCTTAAGCGGCTTTGTTTTGGTGCAGCAAGCGGCGGTTCTGGATTGTGTTTCGTTTGATCCTTTTGCGGTTGAGCAAGATGGTCTGGCCCCGTCCGAGGTAGACGTCAGCAGGTGTGAGATTGTTCAGGGTCTCATGATAGCGCTGGTGGGTCTCAGTGTCGACCGCGACCTGCGCGAATTGCACGCCGCCGAGAAGCGTTCCCGCATCTGATGGCCGGCACAACAGCTCGGGTAGTTTCGCTATATGCGCCGCAACCAACTGCGCCTCGTCGCGGGTGAGTTGTTTCACCGGCTTATCCTCGAAATGGATATGCGCAAGTTTGTCACGGATGATGAAACACGCCGGCAGTTCTTGAACGGACCACGACGGTGGGAAGTAGCGGCGCACGCGGGCGGAACTCATTCGCTCTCTCCATTTGTCAGGCTTACTCGAGCGAGGAAGGCTCACGCCTTGTTGATGCCTTGAGCATTGACATCGATCAAACCAAAGAAAACCTAGGAGCTAGGCCGATAGCGGATAGGATCGTTCCAAAGGGGTCGATATGTTTGAGCGGATTGAAACTGACGCGTCCGAGCTGCCATGCAGTGTCGTCGCCAAGCAGATGCGCAACGAAGCCATGCGCTGCTTCATGAAAGGTGATGGCGATGATTATCGGGATGACCCAGACTGTCGCAAGATAAATTGTGTTAGCGGTCACTGTTTCAATTTCCTATCGGTCTGTTGGTCACCATACCCGGCCGACGATCTCGTGCGGATCGTATCCTCGACGGACCGATGTCGAGTGATGTTACCCGCGATCTGGGCGAATGGACGATGATCGGGCATATTGGGCGGGCAGGAACGGGCTGCCCGCATGACATCAGGAAACATCGAACTTCACTATACCACCATTTTAATCTGGCTTCCGCCGGACCAGACGCCAGACGTGCAAACTTTCGATCTTTCGCAAGCATCTCCACCGCCGAACCCAAACCCCGAGCTTTGGTGGACTGTTCGGGACGCAATTATCTATGCAGCGGAACTCCGTTATGAAGACAGACATAGCAAGGTCCCTTGGATCAAATGGGGGCACAAATTATTGTCGCCCAAGGAGATCATGGAAACCTACAACAAGATGAAAACAGACTAATTTTTAGCCCCGAGGCCATAAATCAGCGCATGATTTCAACTCTGCGGGCTTCCATACTCTGTAACGCACCATCCCCTTGTCCCTACCGGAAACCTCATCCGGCTAGCGAGCGGCCGCGAATCGGGTGATGTTCGTTCCCGATGATTGATTTTCTCAGATGCTGGCATGCGCGCTGACGGGGCTGTTCCGGTCGAGAGCGCGGCTTGAGGCGGAAATCCTGGTTCTTCGACACCAGCTCAACGTGCTGCGGCGTAAAGCGCCGAAGCGAGTGGCCTTGCGTAGCATTGACCGCTTGGTGTTTGCGGGACTGTATTGTCTGGCTCCTGGCGCGCTGGACGCTTTAAAAATCCTCAAACCGGAAACGGTGATCCGCTGGCACCGCGCTGGCTTCCGAGCCTATTGGCGCTGGAAATCGAGCGCGCGCGGCCGCCGATGCGATCGTGCTGGGCAGGCCGGGCCGCGGCCGATTGGCTGGCCTACTGCTCGGAAGCGTTTCCCAGAAAATTGCGAGCCTCGCTCCGTGTATCGTGATCATCGTTCCACAACTGCGCAAGGCGCCACGCCGCCGGCGACATTCCAATGCCCCCGAGGGCATGTGAACCGGAAGCTGGGCCAGCGCGCGATTGATGATGACCGTGAACCTGATTTCGCTCGAGCACTTGGCTGCACGCTTAGCAATACATGCATTCGATAGAAACCTAAAGGACGGAGCGTAGTCATCATGTCCGAAATTAAAGAGCTCACGACGGACGATTGGATCGACGACCTCCTGCGCCGACTCGGCTGGCATGATCGAGAAAGAGTCTTTCGTGCTCTGTTAGCAGGGTTGCACGCGCTGCGTGACTCGCTGTCGGGGGACGAAGCAGTGTATGTCGGGGCGCAACTGCCGCCGCTGCTGCGCGGGCTTTATTACGAAGGCTGGCATCCCGGCGCACGCGGAGCCGCTCGCAGCCGCACTGCGTTCCTGGAGCGCATCCATGACGGCGTGCACTGCGATCCGGGAGTCAATGCCGAAGAGGTCGCCCGGGCCGTATTTGCCTTGCTGGCGGCGCGGTTGCCTGCGGCGGAAGCTAAGGATGCCGAGGCCGCCACGCCAAGTCCCTGCACAATCTGTGGCCAAGCTGAAAAGATGCACGGCAAATGAATGCTTCGGCGCAATCGCCTGTTGTTCAGCCAGCGCCGCGTTCGGTACGGCTATTCTTATGCGGCGACGTCATGACGGGGCGCGGCATCGATCAGGTGTTGCCCCAGCCGTGCGAGCCGGGCCTCCACGAGGATTACGCACAATCGGCAATGGAGTACGTGGAGCTCGCCGAAGCGGCAAACGGCCCGATTCCGCGGGCTGTCGGCCCGGCTTACGTCTGGGGCGCCGCACTCGACGAATTGAAGCGTATCCAGCCTGACGCCCGCATCATCAATCTCGAAACCAGCATCACCCGCAGAGAGGACTATGCGAGGAAAGGCATCAATTACCGAATGAGCCCGGACAATGCGAAGTGTCTGAAGGCCGCCAATATCGATTGTTGCGTGCTCGGCAACAATCACATTCTCGATTGGGGGCGCCGCGGGCTGCTCGATACGTTGGCCACCCTGGAGCATCTTCAGATCAAGACCGCCGGCGCCGGACGAGATCTCGACCAGGCCGGCGTGCCCGCGGTGCTGGACATCGCCGGAAACAGTCGCGTCCTGGTCTTTTCGTTCGGTAGCGTGACGAGTGGCATTCCTCATCGTTGGGCTGCGCACGAAATTCCCGGCGTTAATCTCCTCAGCGAAATTTCCGAGACAGGCGCCTCACGGGTCGCCGATGAAATCGCGCGCATGCGCAGGCCGAATGACTTGATCGTTGTTTCGGTGCATTGGGGACCGAATTGGGGCTACGGAATTCCCGACGAGCAGCGAAGTTTTGCGCATACGCTCATCGATCGGGCCAACGTTTCCGTAATCCACGGTCATTCGTCGCACCATCCGAAAGCGATCGAGGTTTACCACGATCAACTCATCCTCTATGGATGCGGGGATTTTTTGAACGACTACGAAGGCATCCGCGGTTATGAGGAATATCGGGACGACCTAGTCCTGATGTACTTCGCCGACATCGCTCCGGCAGGGACTCTTGCCGCTCTCGTGATGGTTCCGCTGCAGATCCGCAACTTTCGTCTCGTTCGGCCGTCCACGCAGGATGTTTGTTGGATGCAGCAAACACTGGATCGGGAAAGCCGGAAGTTCGGAGCCAATGTCGGATTGAGCCCACAGGGGCAGCTCACGGTCTCTTGGAAAGCGGGCGATCTGCTGGCAGGCGGCCGATCAGCGCCGTAGCCGGCTCTAAGCCACGGGCTGCGCGGCATTGGCGGGCTTCTGCACCGGAAACCGCCGAAGCAGCTCGATCACTTCCTCGTCCGCTACCTGACTAAAATCTGCATAATAGGCGCCGATCGCGCCGAAGAACTCGTAATCTTCAAGACAGATGACCTCGTCCGCATCGCTGCGCAATTCTGCAAGGTTCTCCGTCGGCGCTACCGGCACCGCGAGGATGAGTTTTTTCGGGTTGCGCATGCGGGTGGCGCGCAAGGCGGCGCGGGTCGTCGCGCCGGTGGCGACGCCGTCGTCGATCACGATTGCCGTGCGGCCAGCGACATCGACGCGCTCGCGGCTGCCCAGATAGCGCTGACGCCGCCGCTCGATCTCGGCAAGCTCACTGTCGCAGATGACCTTAAATTCGGCTTCCTCGATACCGGCGAGCCGAATCACATCCTCGTTGCGCACGATGATCGGTGCGCCACCGTCGACCACGGCGCCCATGGCCAACTCGGGCTGGAAGGGGACGCCGATCTTGCGCACAAGGATCAAATCGAGCGGCGCCTTGAGGGCGGCGGCAACCTCGGCCGCAACCGGCACGCCCCCGCGCGGCAGCGCCAGAATCACCGGCTGTTGATCCTTGTAACTCGCGAGCGCCGCAGCCAATTGGCGACCGGCGTCGGAGCGGTCTTTGAATGACATGGCTGCCTCGCCAGCTAGTCTTTGGTCCTCGCCGTGCGTCTTCGCTCGGCAGATGTCGTTCCGAGATGGCGCTCAAACCATGTTCCAGCAAGATCGATCACCGCCTCGAGCGCGCCAGGCTCGGGAAATAAATGGCTCGCTCCTGGAAC
This sequence comes from uncultured Alphaproteobacteria bacterium, assembly GCA_963759705.1. GTDB lineage: Bacteria > Pseudomonadota > Alphaproteobacteria > Rhizobiales > Xanthobacteraceae > BOG-931. The sequence continues at coordinate 188,963 of CAVXAK010000009.1, read as the reverse complement.
GATCTCCAGCGCCTTGGGCGCCCGCAGTCGCGCCAGGGCCTGCTCATTGAGTTCGATGACGCCGAAATCGGCGCCGCCGACGATCAAAAGAGTTGGTGCCCGCACCTTGTCGAGCGCATCGCCGGCGAGGTCGGGGCGCCCGCCGCGCGAGACCACTGCGCCGATGCGGCGAGGAAGCTTTGCCGCCGCGACCAGGGCCGCCGCCGCTCCGGTGCTGGCGCCGAACAGCCCGAGCGGAAGCTTGGCGACCGACGCCTGACCATCGATCCAATGGACGGCGTCGACCAGCCGGTCCGCCAGCAGCGGGAATGTTGAACACGTTGGCGCGGTCGGCTTCCTCTGCAGAGGTCAACAGATCGAACAACAGCGTCGCGATGCCCCGATCGTTCAAGGCGCGGGCGACGACCGTGTTGCGCGGGCTCAAACGGCTTGAGCCGCTACCATGCGCGAAGGCGACGAGCGCATAGGCGTTCTTCGGTATCTGCAAGATTCCGGCAAGCCCGATAGGCGGGATTCGCACATCGCGGCTTTCGTTCGCATATCCTGCGTCGTCCCGAGAAGAAGGATTTTCACTGGCACTGCTCATAATCGCACTTCCTCGGCCGGTTGCTTTCAATCACGAAGGCAGCGGCAACGCTTCCCTGCTGGTGACGTCCGCTTTAGGGCGCTCTTCCTTGAGCTGGCGTCCCTCTACGATGTAATAGACGGTCTCCGCGATGTTGGTGGCATGGTCGCCCATGCGCTCGATGTTCTTGGCGCAAAAAAGCATGTGACTACAAAAAGTGATGTTGCGGGGATCCTCCATCATGTAGGTGAGGAGTTCCCGGAACAGCGAGCTATTGAGGGCATCGATCTCCTGATCCTTGCGCCACACGCCCAGGGCCAAGGCGACGTCCCTGCGTTCGTAGCTTTGCAGCACGCGCGCCAATTGGTCGCGCACAAGATCCACCATGCATTGGAGCTGAAGCACGACTTCGTTGATGCGGTAGTCCTCGGTCAGCAGTAGCACCCGCTTGGCAATATTCTCGGCAAGGTCGCCGACCCGCTCAAGATCGTTGGCAATGCGCAAGGCTCCGATGATTTCCCGTAGATCGACCGCCATCGGCTGTCGCCGGGCGATGGTGGCGACGGCCTTTTCCTCAATCGCACGCTGCAGCGCGTCGACCTGGTCATCCGTTGCTATGACACGCTTAGCGAGCGCAATGTCTCGCTTGACCAAGGCGCCGATCGCATCGGTGATCTGCTCGCCGTCGAGCCGGCCCATCTCCGCAATTTTGCGCGCAAGCTCCTGCAAGTCGGTGTCAAAAGCCCGAGTCGTGTGTTCGATCATGATAGCGCCTCCCGTCAGACGCGGCTCTTCGGTCCGGGCAGTTGTGCCGGATCGAGCCCGAGTTCTTCACAGGCGCGGCGCACCGCGCGCGGGTCGATGGCTTGGCGCGAGCCGCCGAGTGGAACTTCCGCCTTTCGGCCTTCTCGATGCACCGTCACCATGACCTGCCTCTTCATGCCGCTGCTGGTGCTCACCGTGATCGATGCGGCAGCCTTGCTCAATGAGCCATTTTCGGAATGTGCTGCTTTCCATTCATGTACTTCCTGTCGGTCACAAGGCTTAGCTCTCATAACCCGTAACAGTAGATTGATCTTCAATTTTTCCGCTACCGACGGGTTCGGACAGCTCCTGATCAACCATCGCAAATTTGCGCCAATTTCCAGTCGCGCCCATTGATCTGCATCAATAGGAAACGTCACTGCGCAGATACCAATTGTCCTGAGCAGGCGATGTCAGCGGGCTCCGATCATAAGATGATCCTCTTTCGCGAACTTGCAGAGGTCTTCCAGAAGCTGGAGCAAACCTCTTCGAATTCTGCGCTCGTCGCCATCCTTGCGGCATTCCTAGCAAGGCTCACTCCGGATGAAGCGAGAGCGGTGGCCTACCTTCTGCGCGGCGAAGTGGGGGCCCCGTTCGAATCGCGAGAGATCGGGATGGCGGAGCGCATGGTGGTGCGCGCCGTAGTGGACGCCTACGCCGTATCGCAACAGCGTGTGGAGAAACTCCTGGCAGCCGCCGGCGATCTTGGAACGGTTGCAAAAGACCTGGCACGGGCCAAACGAGGGCGCGCAATCTCGATCCTTCACGTCTTTAACGAACTGCTAAAAATCGCTGCGATTTCGGGAAAAGGCTCGCAAGAGCAAAAGTGCGCGAGACTGACGCAACTGCTTTCCGCAGCATCGGGCATCGAAGCAAAATACATCCTGCGCACAGTCCTCGGCACCCATCGCATTGGCGTCGCCGACATGACCTTTTTGCGCGCCTTGGTGAAAGCCTTCACTGGCAGCGCGGAGAACAGGCGCAGCGCCGAAGCCGCCTACAACGTCCTTTCGGACTTAGGCGAGGTCAGCCGTCGCATGGCGCGCTCGGGTTTGGCCGGTCTTCAACGTTTCACACCGGTTCCCGGAACGCCGGTGCGCATGATGCTGGCCTCGCGCGTTCAAGATTTGGACGAAGTCCCGCGACATATGCGCGGCGAGATGTTCGTCGAATACAAGTATGACGGCGAGCGCGTGCAAATTCACAGCGATAAAAATGGCGATGTGCAGGCCTTTTCGCGCAGGCTGGAGCGGATCACGCACCAGTATCCCGAGATCATCGAGGCGTTCAATAGGTCCGGTGTCCCCAACAACACCATTCTCGAAGGCGAGATCGTCGCTTTCGATTTTAAGACAATTCATTTGCTGCCGTTTCAAACGCTCATGCAGCGCTAGGCGAAAACACGAGGTTACGCGTTTATCGAAGAAAGTTTCGATTGCGCTCTTCCTATTCGACTTGCTGCTCATCAAGAATCAGAATCTGCTCGGTGTGCCGCTCTCGGAGCGACGAAAGCTGCTCGAGAACTGCATCAAGCCATTACGCCTCATTCGTTTGTCGAATTACACCGTGAGCTCGGATATTGCCGGCGTTGAGCGCTACTTTCGGCAAGCTCTTGGCTATGGCGCCGAAGGCGTCGTGATCAAGTCGGCAGCCGGCCCCTACCAGGCCGGCAAGCGGGGGTGGCTGTGGATCAAGTTCAAAAGAGAATATCAAGAACCGCTAGCCGATACCTTCGATCTGGTCGTGGTCGGAGCTATCCGCGGCAAAGGCCACCGGGCGGGAAGCTATGGATCGCTGCTTCTTTGTCTTCCTTGCTCCTCTACGGATAGACATTATGGCTTGAGAAACCTGGGCGCAGGACTTTCGCAACAGCTTTCGCGAAGCCTTCCTAGCGCCTCAAGCCCTATGGTCAGCGAAGATAAGCATCTGTTCGTGGCACGACCGGAATGAAGCAAGCAAACGTATGGTTCGAGCCGGTCAAGGTCGTTGAAGTCGGCGGAGCGGAGCTCACCGTCAGCCCGGTCCATACGGTGGCGCACCACCTGGTAAAGCGCGGAGGACTTGCGCTCCGCTTTCCTAGATTTGTCCGGTTTCGTGACGACAAAACGGGCGAGCAAGCGACAACTGTACGAGAGATCTACGATATGTATCGGTCGGCGACGCGGAAACATCCGCGCAGGCACATTTGATGGGCGTTTCGTCGATCGCGGAGAATTCAGTCCTGTCGCTTTTGGTATTGATCTGAATCAATTCGCTTTATTCCGGTTTGTTTAGCATCATTTCGTGCCGATTTAACAGGAGGGCCCCACCATGGCCGAAGCTACAACCAAACTGCCCGTGAAAACCGAGAAAAAGCCCGCCGAACCCACATCTGCGATGCAGGCGTGGTGGCCTGTCGAAGGCCTTCGCCGCGAGATCGATCGCTTGTTCGACGATTTCGGCATGGGTTTCTGGCGCTCCCCATTCGGCCGTTCGTTGTTCGCGGCCGAGCCATTCTGGCGCCGGGAGTTGAGCTGGACCGCCGCGCCTGCAGTCGACGTCACCGAGAGCGACAAGGCCTATGAGGTCACGGCCGATTTGCCGGGAATGGATGAGAAGAACATCGAGGTGAAAGTGGTCAACGGCAATTTGACCATCAAAGGCGAAAAGCAGGAAGAGAAGGAGGAGAAGAAGAAGGATTATTATCTACACGAACGCCACTTCGGCTCGTTCGAGCGCTCCTTCGAGGTAACGGATGGGGTCGACGCCGACAAGATCGAGGCGACTTTCAAGAAGGGCGTGCTCACGGTGACGCTGCCGAAGAAGCCCGAGGCGCAGAAGCCGGAGAAAAAGATCGAAGTCAAGTCCGCCGCCTGAAACGATTTCTTTCTCTCTCAGGCGCATATGTCATTACCCAACTTCAACAGCCGCGGGTTACGTGGCTCACGTAACCCGCGTGGTGGTCATTCGGCGGCGTTCAGGCGTAAACGAGTTTCTGCCCGACGAGCCGCCTGTCGACCTCTTTGGTGAGCTCAATCAGGGCGTCGGCCACTTTCACCGGATATGAAACGTTCGCTTCGAGTCGGCGCAATGGTTCAGGCAGCAGCGCAAGATTGCGCGCAACGCGGGCGCGAATGTCGGACAGCGCCGGCGACGCCCTGATGCGCCGTCCGCCTTGCATCACCGTCTCGATCAGCGGCTCGCCAGATTGTTTGTCCGTCTCAACGGAGATTATGTCACCGGCCATCCGGCCGTCGGGACCGTATTGACGCCAGACCTGTTTGCGCCCAGGCCAAGTCGCCTTGCCTGAAGAATGCTTGCGGCGCGGCAATCCCGCATACTCCTGCAGCTTGTAGGCGCAGTCGAGTGCTGGAACGTCGGACGACGTGGTCAGGCTTGTGCCAACGCCGAAAGCGTCAATAGGCGCGCCGGCATGGAACATTTCGCCAATGTTATCTTCATCGAGACCCCCGCTCGCCAGGATGCTTACATCCTTGAGACCGCCGTCGTCCAGAATGCGGCGGACGCTCTTGGACAGTGCGGTCAGATCTCCGCTGTCCAGCCGAACGCCGCGGACAATGATCCCATCCGCTTCAGCCGTGGCGCAAGCGCAACGACCTTCTTTGCGGCAGCTTCGGTGTCATACGTATCGATCAAAATCGTCAGGTTTCGAGGGCGTGACCTGGCGAAGTCTTCAAACGCCTGGCTCTCGTCGTCATGGGCCTGAATGAAGGAATGCGCCATCGTGCCAAAGGTTGGGATGCCATAGAGCTTTTCTGCCAGCATCGTCGCGGTGCCGGCGAATCCCGCGATGTAGCTCGCCCGCGCTGCCAAGAGCCCTGCTTCGGCGCCATGTGCGCGGCGCAACCCGAAATCGACCAGCAGCTTGCCGGGGGCCGCCAGCAATATTCGCGCCGCCTTCGACGCAATCAGAGATTGGAAGTGCAGGATGTTAATGAGCCGCGTTTCCGCCAGTTGCGCTTCAGGCAGTGGTGCAGTGACGCGCAGAATCGGCTCGTTCGCAAAGAAGACAGTGCCCTCGGGCATTGCGTGAACCTCGCCGGTAAAGCGAAAGCGCGCGAGGTTATCCAGGAGATTTCTGTCAAAGCGACCTGTCTGCTCCAGCCAATCTATTTCCTCGGCTGAGAACCGCAAACCTTCGAGAAAATCCAGCGCCTGTTCGAGACCGGCTGCGACGAGAAATCCGCGCCGCGACGGAAGCTTCCGCACGAAGAATTCGAACACCGCCGTCTGCGTCTGGCCATGATCTAGATAGGCTTCGATCATGTTGAGCTGATAAAGGTCGGTCAGTAGCGGTGAGGCGACATCGCCCATGAGCATTCACTCCACTTTTAAAGGATACTTTCCAAGAAACTGATGCGTTTTGATGCACATCAAGGGGGACGGCGAAGGATCCGCTCCATTACCGCCACATGACGTTCATTCAGAGCCGCAACCGAGCGAAAATTGGAGATTTTTGATCTAGCTCAAGACCCCCTCAGGCGAATGCATCAATCTAATTAAGTTGATAAGGAGGGTTCGCCATGAGCGCTGTGGGTCTCGAAAGCATTGATCACACTGTCCAGCTGACGCATGTCTGGATCAACGACCTCGACGCCCGGCTTGGCTGGGAGAACAAACACCGTTCTTACCGCCTGCTGCGGACCGTGCTGCAGGCGGTGCGCGACTGGCTGCCGGTCAACGAGGCAGCGGGTTTTGGAGCACAGCTTCCCGAGCTAATTCGTGGAATCTATTACGAGCACTGGCGGCCGGCCGCAACGCCGGTGAAGCAGCGCCACAGAGCTGAGTTCGTCGCGCGCATCGATAGCACCTTCAAGACCGATCCCCTGCTTTTTACGGCGGACGCGATTACGGCTGTGCTTGAGCTTTTGTCTGAAAAGATCGCAGCGGGTGAAATTGAAAAAGTGCGGCATGCCTTGCCGGCGGACCTCAGGGCGCTCTGGCCGCATCCTTCGCAAGCTGCTTGGACCGCCACGGCAGAAGGCGGTTGAAGCGCTTATCGTTATGGAGTAATTTGCATCGATAAGGCCGTATCTGTCGCTCGGATGCTCACGGGCGGATCAATGGCGCTCTTGATAGATGGACGCAATGGGCGTTTCGGTCTGATGGCTTACGAGCATGCTGGTCCAGCCTGTCATGAGCCGCACCGGATGGGAGCATTTTCCGCATGAGGCCGATGTCGGCGTGCGCGGCTTTGGCGCGACGGCCGCGCAGGCGTTTGAGCAGGCAGCGCTTGCACTTAACTGCCGTTGTCACCCACGCGTCGGTTGAGCCGTTGGTGGCGATCGAGGTGAGCTGCCAGGCGCCGGATCTTGAGCTCTTGTTTGTCGATTGGCTCAACACGATCATTTACGAGATGGCAGTCCGCAAGATGCTGTTCGCGCGTTCTGCCGTCGTGATCGAGGGCAATCGGCTGCAAGCGACCTTGTGGGGCGAGCCTGTCGATGTGGCGCGGCACGCGCCCGCCTGTGAGCCGAAGGGCGCGACATACACGGCATTACGGGTCGCCCATGAAGCAGACGGCTCGTGGTCGGCCGGCTGTGTCGTGGACGTATGAGAAGAGCAGATAGATGGACACCAACCGTTTCACGCGTGTCGATGCCACGACCTGGCGCATAGACCCTCATGGCGCGATGCGCGTGCCGGCGGTCATCTATGCCGACGAGAACCTGATCCGCGACATGGACGACAAGGTTTACGAGCAGGCGGCCAATGTGGCGACGCTGCCGGGTATCGTTCAAGCCTCCTATGCATGCCCGATGCCCACTGGGGTTATGGCTTTCCCATTGGCGGCGTGGCGGCTTTCGATCCCGACAATGGCGGCGTCGTGTCGGCCGGCGGGGTCGGCTTCGACATCTCGTGCGGCGTGCGCACGATGCTGACCGGCTCAAGATTTCCGACGTTCTTCCGGTGCAGAAGTCGCTTGCCGACTCGTTGTTCCGCCAAATCCCGGCCGGCGTCGGCAGCACGGGCGCGATCACGCTCGATGCGATTGACATGGATGCGATGCTGGCGGAGGCGCTTGTTGGGCCGTCGAACGCGGGTGGGGCGAGGCTCGCGATCTCGAGCGCATCGAGGAAGCGGGCAGGATGGCGGGGGCGCAACCCGAATACGTGTCGGAGCGCGCCAAGGAACGACAGCGCCGCGAGATGGGCACGCTGGGATCGGGCAACCACTACTTTGAGGTTCAGGGCGTTGCGGAAATCTTCGACGCCAAGGCGGCCGAAATCTTCGGACTTCCCGCCGACGACGTTGTCGTCACTATCCATTGCGGTTCGCGCGGCCTCGGTCATCAGATCGGCACCGAATTTCTCAAGGAAATGGTGGTGGCGGCGCAATCATTAGGCATTGAACTTGTTGACCGGGAACTCGCCTGCGCGCCGATCAATTCGGAAGTCGGCCAGCGCTACCTCGGAGCGATGCGGGCGGCGATCAATTGCGCGCTGGCCAACCGCGAAATCCTCGGCCATTACGCGCGGCGCGTTTTCGCTCACTTCTTTCCTAATTGCGACCTGCGTCTGTTGTTTGACGTGTCCCACAACACCTGCAAGGTCGAATCGCACGCAGTGGGGGGTAAACAGCGCGAGCTATTCGTTCACCGCAAGGGCGCGACCAGGGCATTCGGCCCCGGCCATCAAAGCCTGCCCGACGCATTACGCGCGGTGGGTCAACCGGTCCTCATTGGCGGCAGCATGGGCACCGGCTCGTACATTCTGGTCGGCGAGGCGACGGCCGAAAGCAAGGCGTTCGCTTCGGCGTGCCATGGCGCCGGACGGGCGCTCTCGCGTCACGCGGCGCTCAAGCAGTGGAGCGGCCGCAAGATCGTGGATGAGCTTGCCGAGCGTGGCATCATCATCAAAAGCCCATCGATGCGCGGGGTCGCCGAGGAGGCGCCCGGCGCCTACAAGGACGTGAGTGCGGTCGTGAATGCTGCCGAACAAGCAGGCCTCGCCCGACGCGTAGCGCGCCTGCGGCCGCTGATCTGCATCAAGGGATGACCGCTCGGCTCATCGTCTGAGCATTTTCCGCAATTGCGGAAGCGACCTGGTGTTGATTACGTCGTCGGCCGTGAGCCAGCCGCGCCGCGCTTGATCGACGCCGAACCGGATATACTGAAATGAATTGGTCGAGTGCGCGTCCGTTGAGATCGCAAGCTTTACTCCGGCCTGCTTTGCCGCATGGATGTGCAGGTCGTTCAAATCGAGCCGTTCAGGCTGGGCGTTGATTTCCAGATGGCAGCCCATTGCATGTGCGGCCGTGATTACACGCTCCATATCGATCTCGTAGGGTTTGCGTTGTCCGATCAGTCGACCCGTCGGATGGGCGATGATCGACACATGAGTGTTGCCCATGGCCTTGATCACGCGATCGGTCTGAGCTTCACGCGGCAAGTCGAAAAACGAATGCACGGCGGCAACCACGATGTCGAGCTTGGCCAAGCTTGAATCGGGCAGGTCGAGGCTGCCGTCCTTGAGAATATCGACCTCGATGCCCTTAAGGATGGTAAGGCCGCGCAAGCGCGCGTTGATGCGATCGATCTCACGGCTTTGTTTGTTTAGCCGCGCCGGGTCGAGTCCATGAGCCATGGCGACGCGGCGACTGTGATCGGTGAGCGCGATGTATTGGTAGCCTTGCGCTTGCGCCGCCTCGGCCATCGCTTCAATGGATGCCGTGCCGTCGGTCCAATCGGAATGCACATGAAGGTCGCCACGAATGTCGGCTCGCGTCACCAGCGCCGGTAATTCGTTGGCCTGGGCCAGCGTGATCTCGCCCCGATCCTCACGCATTTCCGGAGGGATATAGGCAAGCCCGAGCTTTTTGTAGATTTCCTCCTCGGTTAAGCCGGCGATGCGCCGCTTTCCCGAAAACAGGCCGTATTCGTTCAGCTTCCAACCGCGATGAACCGCGATCGCGCGCAGCGCGATGTTGTGGGCCTTGGAACCCGTGAAGTAGAGCAGCGCCGCGCCATAACTTTCCTCCGGGACCGCACGGACATCGACTTGGAGACCTGAACGCAGCACGACGGTCGTGCGCGTTCCACCATGGGCGAACACCTCGGCGACGTTTTCGTAACCGACCAGCTTGTCGCCGACGGCGGCAGCATGGGCCGCGGTCACCACCAGATCGAGATCGCCGACCGTGTCACGGCGGCGGCGATAGGAGCCGGCCACCACGACGCGGCCGCTGCCGCGGAGAAAGTTCACCAACGCTTCGGCTTCCGCTTCGGCGACTGAAAGCTTAAAGCGCTTCTCCGCGACGGGCTTTTCGAGGGCAGCCGACAACTTGCCTTCGATCGCCGGGCCGAACCCTTTTAGCCCGTGTAGCCGTCCCGTTTTAACAACGCGGCGAAGGTCGTTAAGCGTACTCACCTTTAGTTTGTCGTGCAGCAGCTTGACCCGCCTGGGTCCAAGGCCCGGGAGCGTGGCGATTTCGCCAAGTTCGCCGGGGAGCTTTTTCTTCAACGTGTCGAGCAGTGCGAAATGCCCGGTCTCGACGATCTCGGCAATTTTGCCAGCTAAATCCTTGCCGATGCCGGGAAGCTCGGAAAGGTCGCGGCCGGTAGCGAGCAGGGTCTTGATGCTTTGCGGCAGGCCCTCGACGGTCCGCGCCGCGCGGCGATAGGCCCGTACGCGAAACTGGTTTTCCCCCTCGATTTCAAGGAGTTCCGCGGCCTGATCGAACATTGCCGCGACTTCCGCATTCTGCACCGGCACGATCTAGCACCTCCTCGCTGGCCGTTATGTAGCGCGCTTCGAACCGCACCGATTTGATGCAGATCAGAAGCCGGGCTGGCGCCGTCCGCGGTGTTCGAGGTGCTTGCGACCTGTATCCGCCGGAGCGAGAACCTGGAGCGCCTGGTCAAGCGGCTGCAGCGTATGACCGAAGCCGCGACGAGAGAGGATTGTCATCACCGCACGGCAGTGAACTGATATTGAATCAGACGGCCGCTAACAACTTTTGCAAAGGCCAACACACGAGAAGCAGTTCTTCGGCGTTGCGCCTCAGTGATATCAGGAATACTCGAGCGCAATCGTCCCCGAGGGTAGCCAATCGCGAGATGGACAGAGAAGACTTAGCGGAGAGCCATTTTGCATGGGCTGCTGGTAGAACCCGTGTTATCGGCTGCAACGCGGCCATCCCGTTTTGATTTACGCAAAATATTGCCCACCATTCGCCGACAGTGTCGAACCGGTGATCAGCCCAGCAATGTCGGAAGCAAGGAAGACAACACAACGTGCGATTTCTTCGGGTTCACCGAGACGACCGATGGGGATTTGAGGCAAGATGGACTTCTCCAGCACGTCCCTCGGAATTGCCTGCACCATTTCGGTGTTGATATAGCCCGGGCAAATAGCATTTACCGTAATGCCTAAGCGCGCTCCCTCCTGTGCGAGCGCCTTGGTGAAGCCGATCTCACCGGCTTTCGAGGCAGAATAATTCACTTGGCCAAATTGCCCCTTCTGGCCGTTGATTGAAGAAATATTGATGATGCGACCGAACTTGCGCTCACGCATCCCCTCAATGACGTGTCTACTCATGTTGAACACTGAGCCGAGATTGGTGTTTATTACGGCTGTCCACTGTTCCGGCTTCATGCGGTGCAACTGGGTATCGCGCGTAATTCCAGCATTATTGACCAGCACGTCAATGGGGCCGAGATCGGCCTCGACCTGCTTTACGCCGACGGCGCAGGCGTCGAACGAAGATACATCCCATTTGTAGACGTTAATTCCCGTTTCCGCCTTGAATTTTTGTGCAGCACCATCGTTGCTACCGTAATTGGCAGCGACCGTGTAATCGACTGCCTTAAGAGCTTTGCAGATCGCCGCACCGATACCGCGCGTTCCCCCCGTAACCAACGCAACGCGGCTCATTAAAATCTCCTATACCACCATCCCTTCCTCTCCGCTTGCATAAGGACCTTAATGTCAGGCGCCTTGATGTGGATCAATGATCCCTTGTCCCCTTTGGAATTCGTTCTTGCTAGCTAAGCTATACAATTTACGCTAATGCGACATCGTCACGCGCGATCCGTCCGATAATAAATCGGCGGCTGGTGCGCGCCGGTCTCTGCCCAGCGCGGCGCGCGGCCGCGCGGCGCCGCCCCGCCAAGGGATAAAGAGAACCATCCCGCCAGAGTGGGGCGGAATGCGCCGAGCGGGGTGTTGCGCACGTCGACCCCCTACCTCGCTGCGCGCGACCGGCGCCGTCACCAGCGACATGCCACCATCGCTGCTTGCCATCGCCGACGACGAGATCGAGTGATCCTTTCGCAGTGCGGCAATTGATGATGACAATCGGGCGCTTTGGGTCAATCGCTGCGTAGCTTTTCAGCCTCCGGGCCGACCTTTGTCTGCTGTTGCTCCGGTTTCCACTCCCATTTTGAAATTATCTGCTGCGACCAGTCCCACCCATTGATCTAGATCATTCTGACAACCATGCCCTACGCACGCCGCTGCCGTGGGAGGCCCCGCCATGCCTCAGCGCGGCGTCGTCGGTATCCCATTCTTCGGCTCCGCATCCTCGGCTAGCTGCCCGCGATCGCCGCGCTCTTTCAGTTGTTCGACTACATGATCGCCGACGGCCAAGCGGTCGCAACCCTTGCCGCAGCCCGCGCACGATCTTGGCGGCGCGCGCGAAGGCAATACGATGCCGGAAAACGTCGCCGCGGGTCAGTGCGCTCCAATAGATCAGTCGACGAATTAGGCGCCGGGCTCCGGCGTCCAATTCCGTCCGACTACGATCAGGGCTGGCGAGGCCGTCATCTTGCTTTGGGCGAGTAGTCGCCATTTGCTGGGGTTTCGCCGACCGGCGCGGGCATTTTGGAGGGTGCAACAGAATGAGGCACGTAGTTACCATTCCCCGGGGTCTGGGCGATCGGCGGAGCAACCGATGGCGCGGTTTGAGGAATGTAGTTGCCCTCCGGCGTCGTTTTCCCTTGCCCTTGTGCACTCGCTCCAGTTATCGCAACCGCGCTCATGACCGACGCCATGAACACCATTTTTATGATCGACATGACATTTTTCTCCTTTTTGCGCCCCTTGTGTGTTTTTCTAATTGGCACACCGGTCGAGTACCTTGATTCAAATCAAACGCCGCAAATGTTTTTGTGCGCATATGAACGATAGGCCGCCCCATTTTCGGCGCGTTCAGGCGTATCAGCGAAATGCGGCCACGACGCCGGAAAAGCGACTAGAATTCTCTGAGACAAAACCGAGAAACCCCGGCCAGGCGGGTTTTTTCAAACATCAGCGGCAGTAGATAAATCGTTCTCATCAGGAACGATTTTTAGGACGTCCAGGAGAATGCCTCGCACGCTCCTGCGTCGGCGTCATATTCGTCGGCGAGACGGCATTGCGCTCGCGCTTCGATGGCCAGCAACTTAGCAAAGATCAAAGAATACCCAGAGAAGTCGCCGTCTGATTTTAAGAAGCTTGTGGGGCAAGTTCAGGGTGCTACCGTTTTAAAGATTGCTGATGCTGATTCGCATTTTTGTAAAAGAAAGGATTACTAATGAACTGCTCGCATTGCCGCGCGCTTACACTCTGCGCCATCAGTCTCGCGCTTATCACTGGCCCTAGTGTACAGCTTTACGCTAGCCTCCCGGCCGACCTTCCGCACATCGAGCCCCCCGATCACTCGCCTGGGCCCCCTGTGCAAAACCTGACACTTGCCATAGCGACGCCAGTGAGCACGTCAACACTCAAGGTCGCTAATGCGGCCCGCTCGCCGGCGTGACGATCAGTTCTTCAGTCTGAGCCGTCTCAGCGTCGGCGGCCACCCTGTCGATCAGCCTCGAGCATCGTCTTGTGCGAGCACTCGGCGCAGATCGGCGTCGCACGGTTCGCAGCCCAGCCGGTTGGCGATGGCTTGCAGCCAGGCGCCGCGCTGCTCGGCCGGAATTGATGCGGCGGCGGCCAACACTTGCTCGAGCTGCCAATCGGGGAGCGCCAACGGTCGTTCCAGAAAGCCAACGATTTCGTCGTCGACGGCGACGACTGTAGCGAAGTTTCCATCGGTCGGAACGGCGCCGCCGTAGCAAACAACGATCTCGTCGTCGTCGCTCATGTCACCAAGCTCGCGAAACTTACCACTTTGGCCTCGACGTATCGATAACCCTCGGCGCGGATGGCGGCGACGCGGTGATGCCCGTCGAGCAGAAACCAGCGCGGTGCGCCAGTGGTGGCGTCAGGATGGTACTCCATAACTTTAATCGGCGGCGGCACCTGCACATCGCGCAGCAGTTGGCGATAGCGCTTGACGTCCGTCGGGTCGGGCTGCTCGCGAATGATTAGATCGCTTGTCAAGAGGATCATGGGCAGATCCACCAAACAAAGAAGTTGCGGGTCGCGAGGAGAAAGGGGGAAACCCTCCTCCGGCATCTCGGTGTTGTTGTCGCGGATGGGCGAACTACTTCGAAGTAGGCGCCGTCGCCAAAGTGTACCGGGCGATCGACCAACTACACCGTTATGCGGTTGCGCCGGTGGTTGCGCATCAAGCACAAGGTCAGGCGACGCAAGGGCGGGACATATCCACTCTCGCACCTTTATGGGCACTTTGGGCTCGTACGCCTAACCGCGCTTGGGGACGACGTGTTGTGGGTGAAGGCGTGACAGTCTTGTCCGAGAACCGGAGGCCGCCGTTGCGCAGGACTGGCTCGGCAAATGGTCGATGAACCAGATGCTGATCAACGTGGCGACGCGCAAGTTTGCCAGATCGGTTCGTTTGCCCGAGGGAGACGTTCCGGCGCCGGCGGGGGCAGGTCTGTCGAAATCGGCGGTCTCCCGCCGCTTCGTGGCGCTATCGGCGGCACGCATGAAGGAATGGATGGCGTCGGATCTCTCCGGGCTCGATTTGCTGGTGATCCAGATCGACGGCATTCACATGGACGAGGATCTGATCCTGGTGGCGGCGGTCGGCGTTGACGCCATGGGCGACAAACATCCGCTTGGCCTCATCGAGGGCGCAACGGAGAACGCCGCGACTCATCGACAATCTCGTCGAGCGCGGGCTGGACCCGGCGGTGTCTCGACTCTTCATCATCGACGGTGCAAAGGCTCTGTCCAAGGCGATCCGCCGAACCTTCGGACCTGCCGCGGCGATCCAGCGCTGTCAGATCCATAAGGCCCGCAACATTATGGAGCGATTGCCCAAATCACTGCACGCCTCAGTCCGACGCGTGTTGCGACAAGCATGGGAGCTCGACGACGCCAACAAGGCCGAAAAGCTGATCCGCAATCTCGCCCAGCGTCTCGAACGCGACTGGTTGGGCGTTGCCGGTTCAATCCTGGAAGGCATCGACGAGATCCTTACTGTGACGCGGCTTGGATTGCCGCTGCGCCGCTCGCTCGCCTGTGCCAACATTATCGAAAATGTGATGGGCACGGTGCGGCGCGTCTGCCGTAACCTGAAGCGATGCCGCTCGGCATCGATGGCGATGCGCTGGACCGCAGCCGCTCTACAGGAGGCAGCAAAAGGCTTTCGACGACTGAAGGCTCACAAGCAACTTCCAGCGTTGCGTGCAGCTCTGGAAGCACACCGGATCAAAACCTCATTACAGGGTGGGCTTGCTCGCCAAGCCAATGCTGCTTAACATCGATCTCGGCAACGACCGCTTATCAATGTTCAACAAACAGCGGGACATCTCCAACTACGTCTGTTGGGCCTCGGATGATCGCCTGCGCGCGACAGCCACGTCCACAATGATCCGCCGCGGTGGAATGGCGTGCCGAGCCAGGACCTGGCAGCGGATCCCAGCCCATTAGCTCGATCCGTTCGGCAAGAAAATCCCGGATAGCCCTAAGGGAAAACTTGTGCTGGCTGTCACATCGCGTGTCGGCGGGAGGGATACGATCAACCACGTCGACTATCCGTATGGAGCGAGCCATGAGCATAATGAATTTGCATTGGACGCAGTTCAAACGTCATTTCGGAGAATGGCGCAATCGAGTGCGTGAACGGGAAGAGCTACGGCGGCTCGACACAGCCAGTTTGCACGATCTTGGCGTCTCGCAGTGCACGGCCGATTTCGAAGCGTCGAAGCGGTTTTGGGTGACCTGACCTGAGGAGAGTTCGAGTCCGAGCGATAAGAGGATACAGCGCTGGAGGAATTTCATATGCCAAAGCGAGCCGAACTTCCCATCGTTACAAGAGAATAAGAAGGCCGAAGCGTTTGGACAGTTGTCGGCTTTTGTTCGCTCGGTCTTTTCCTGTCTCTGTACTTAGCCGATCGAATACCAATGCTGATGAATTACCCGGTATTCGGGTGACGCGGCCACTCAGCATACGGTGCCTCATCACGACAATCATTTCTGGGGAGCCCACCGCGCGTTCGCACCGCCGCATAGCCACGCAGCGAGTCCGGCGGCTTGGCGAAGTTCACCGCCATGCGCTGCGCCTCGTCCCCAGGTGAGCAGCTTGGAGTCAGAAACAGGGCAGCGTGCGGAACCAGTATCCGTCCCATCCCCGCCGCCAAACGCAACCGTAGCCGTCATCGAAAGGAGAATAATAGTAGAACTCCGCCGTTGGCCCAACGACTATGGAGCCGCTTCGATGGTGATGCAAAGTTCGGACCTGACGCGCTTTTGCGACGCGTCGACGGGAGTGAGTGACTGCGCTCGGTAGGCTCCCGTCCATACGCGAGTTCGCCCCGGAACCCAGAAGGGTGCTTGGTATTGCCGGTGAGAGGGGTTTGTAGCTCGGTTGAGGCACAGTGTAGGGATACGATGGATTGAAGACCGGTGGTGGCGGAGGGGGGACGGTAATGATCCACGGCAGCGGCGCCTGCGCTTGTGCGTGTTCGATTGCTACGCACGCGCCGCAGAAGGCCGCCCATCCGGCCACGAAGAACTTCGCCACCGCGCTCCGCTCAAATCTTGTCGCACACATAGCGATCTCCTGTGAGCCGATGTTTCGCTGTGTTGTCTCACCTCATCTTGCGACGAGGATGCAGACATCGAAAGGCCATCCGCCGCGCCTCGTCCTTCGTCAGCCGCTTTGTCCCTGAATAGAGCGGCGTGACCACGCGTTGATTTATATCAAGGACAGCATGCCGGATGGGACCATCGTCAAACTTCTTGTTCAGGAGGTCAAAATGCTGTCCACCGACACGATCCGCGCGTACGCGAGATCTCTTGCGGCATTCACCGTTGCACTCGTCTTCGCCGTCGCCACACTGCCTGCGCTTGCCCAACAGCAGGGCTCAACCCCGACGCCTAGCGTCCCCACCGCGCCCTACGGCTACCCCTACGGTCACATGATGTGGGGTGGGCCGTGGGGCGGCTCAGGACGGGGACCCTTTCTGATAATCGGCCCGATCCTCGCGGTGCTGGCCATCATTGGTCTTATGGCCATCTTCGTGTGGCTGGTGCGCTGGGCGACCCGCGGCCATCCGTTTCTTGGCCACGGCTTCCGCCACGGCGGCTGCCCCTGGTGCGGCGGCCCCGGCCGTGGCCGTGCCGCCCTCGACATTCTTGATGAGCGCTTAGCCAAAGGCGAGATCGAGAAGGCCGAATTCGAGGAGAAACGCAAGCTGCTCGGCCGGTAAGACCGCAGGATGCGTTGGCGGGGTGAAGGTGCACCGATTAGGGCAATGTCCCGCGCAGCAACTCCGGTAGCTTGGCGAAAAATCACCGCGGGGGCCGACAAAAAAGCCCCCGTTGCCTAAACCCAAAATTCCTGACGCGGGTTACGTTTCGCACGTAATCCGATGCGAGCCGAGCACTGTGCGCAGCACGTGTTTTGCTTCGATCCCGGATAAGCCCGAGAGCAGTTGTGCCAAGCGGCAGCGAAATGAGGGGCATGCAGCTTCGCGAAAAGTAGATCTATTCCGGCGTATGGCAAGGTTCTGCACGGGACGAAACCCGGCGATATCTCGATCGAGCAGCCGACCAAATTCGAACTCGTTATATATATAAAGACGGCCAAGGCGCTCGGTCTGACAATTCCGCCGACGCTGCTCGCGACGGCCGACGAGGTAATCGAATAGGCTACGCGGGGATCGAGGCACGGGCTTTGTTGCTGCGGCGCATTAGGCGCGCGCTTCAGCCACAGATGGTGAAACCTCCCACCGACACACAGAAGCCTGCGCCACACCCTCCGCAGCCGCACCCTCCGCAGCCCCACCCTCCACAGCCGCACCCTCCGCAGCCCCTGCAGCCTCCGTGGCCTGCACAGCCTCTGCAACCTCCGCAACCTCTGCAACCTCTGCAACCTCTGCAACCTCTGCAGCCTCCGTGGCCTCCGCACCCTCTGGCAAGCTGCACCCCGGGAAGATGTGTTCCGGCGTTTTCCTTGTCGAAGACATAGAAAGTCGCCAGGCTGACGTCCGAGATTTCTTCCTCACCGAGAGTAATTACAGGTGCGGTGTTCTCCGTCGGTATATTCTCTGCCGGACCAACGATTGCCGCCGAAGCGCCGCCCGCCGCCGACACTAACCCTGCCACTCCCAACATCGTTACGGCTTTCGTCCGACTCCTTCGCTTCGAAGCTTGCTTCGCGTGCGACATGGTAAGACCTCCATCGGATGCGTGTGACTCCTTACCCAGTAATACCGTAGCACGTTTTCGCATGAATACGTTCTTGTCGCGGACATCTGCACTTGACCCCGTGGCCGATGACCGGCTCAAGACCGGCACTATCATCGCACTCGCGGCGCGGTTCGCTGTTGGGCTGTTTTTCGTTCATTCACGTAATTCATCGACAACCCACATCCTGAGTTGGTGAGGGTCATTGCAAGACGTTGCATCACAATGATTGATCAAACAATTGCGACACGTCCGGGGACAGAAGGCAAGCTTTTTTGCAGGTCGGGCAGTCCGGCTCACGGGACTGCATAGGCAACCGCAATGTCTAACTCTGAATGCCTGATCTCTTCGGTGGATGCCCCGGAAATGACCATGTGGCATCATAGGCAGCAGGTCGATGCCGGGTGCATTCCTCGATTTCGGCATCACATTCCAGCCCATTTGCGAAAGGCGATAGCCGGCGAAATACATGCTGACATTGCCGACCACTTATTCACTTGCCATCCAGGCCTCCCTCGGCGTGAAATGCTTTAATTCTTGACAACAAAGTTCTGCACACGTTGTGGATCGCCGAAGGTTCGGCGTGTCACCGCGATGGCATCGCCGTCACTTCCATCGGGCTGGCGTGAGTTTCGACAGGCGATCTAACAATGCGATTGCCGACCCATCGCCCACGCTGGAAATCTGTTTAAGACACGTAATGACGCGGCATAGGTTCCGGCTGGCATCGGACCACCCAGGAAAAGCCTCAGCGCTGCCCCTATTGGTTAAGGCATCGTTAAATCGATGGTGTTGCCATGTCGGCACTCAGCCAAGGGGGGAACTTCTGTTTGGGTGGCGGCCCCCGGGGGGCTCAGTCACACTTTTCAACAGATATCCCCGCGTGATCGAGCCGCGCGCCCTTTCCGCCGCCAGCAACGGCCAAGCGCTGTTGAGCCGGGGCGAAGATCGGCCGCGAATTTGCTGACATGAGGCGCGGCGTTTTGCCGTGAACATCGCCAAGCGGCCGGACCTTTCTTGCTGGCAGTAATTCCTCGTCATGACCGGCACCATCACCATGACCGACGACAAAGCCATGCCCATGCTGACCATCCGTCACAGTGCTGGTGGGACCTTCTGTGTAATCGACACGCTGGAAGGCATCTGCATCGTCCTCGACGGTTTCAAGACGAAGGCCGAAGCGCGGCGATACATTGAGCACTTCTATTTGGAAGCGGCGCGATCGAACCGCGCGGTCCGAAGCATTGAATCGAAGTGACTGCGGGATGATCGCGTCGAACGATCTGTTTCAGATGAAGGTATCCGATCGGATCCCTCTGAGGCCCCCTTGTATGGGGCCTTTTTTGTCAAGCGGTTTCAGAGCGGCGCATCTTTCTTTGATCGGTTTCTTTGTTCCGACCTGGAGTCCCGTTTCTTCACCCCGACCCGTAATATTGCAAAGCCGGCGCGCGCAGGAACTGTCAAGGTTGGCCGTCGCACCAACCTATCGGCGTACTCCGCCCTTGCCAGGCCACACCTTGCTCTATACCGAGCTTACTGTTTGCCAGAATCTCGATCTTCATGCACGGCTCTTTCACCTACCGGCAGACAAAGCAAAGCCGCGTCTTGCTGCCTTGATCGCGCAATTTGGCTTGCGGATTATCTCGATCAACGCGTCTCGGCTTTGCCTCTTGGTATTCGGCAACGGCTGTCGCTGGCTGTCGCTATCGTACATGAGCCTGAGATGCTTATCCTCGACGAGCCGACCTCGGGCGTAGACCCATTGGCGCGTGACCAGTTCTGGGAGTTGCTTATCAATCTTTCGCGCAATCAGGGCGTCACAATTTTCGTTTCGACCATTTCATGAACGAGGCCGAGCGCCGCGACCGCATATCGCTCATGGATTCCGGACGTGTACTCGCGACCGACACGCCAGCAAATCTCGTCAGGGCGCGTGGCGTCAACACCCTGGAGGAAGCCTTCATCGCTTATCTCCTGAAGGCCACCAGTTCACGCACGTCCGAAACCATGGATATTGCAGTAGCCGGGAAGACTATCGTACCGGTGCTGCAGCCGCCGCCGCAGCAACGTGCGTTCAGCCAATTTCAGAAGCGATTTCAGCAGCGCGAGCAGAGAGAGCGCTAGTGGGGCGGAAGTCGCCGAGCCGGGTGTTGCGCACGTCGTCCCCGTAGCTGGCGGCGCTCGATCGGCACCGTCACCAGCGGCCGCGCCGCCGCCCCGACCAGGCGAAGCCGACATCATCACAGTAGCGGTCGCCCCGACCGCCGAGCTCCATCGTTCGCCCTGATCCGAGATTCGTACAAAAGAACAAAAATCGGCGACGTCGGCAGCCGGCGCGAGCCGGTCAGTCGCCGCGGCGCACCGGCTGGGGCGGAATTCGCCGATCGGGGTGTTGCGCACGTCGACCCCCTACCTCGCTGCGCGCGACCGGCGCCATCACCAGCGGCCGCGCCGCGGTCGCCTCAACACCAGCCGCAGCGCCGCCCAGCCGGGGCGGGCCGGTCGGTCTCGCGCGCGCGTGAGAGGACCTAATGTGGTGAACGCCGCGGCCACTCGGCCTGCCGTGCAAGGAGTGCGCCCGCCAGGTAGCGGCAGAAACTGCTCTTGCCGACAGCAGAGCCGCCGATGATCAGGATCGTGCCCAGGCGACGCTCGAAAACGCCCCGTACTGCCGTTTCATTGGATCTTGGATCATCGACGGCACAAGCTCGCCGCCATCGTGGTTTCGCCCGATCCTGGCAAACTTTTCACGCCTTTCCCCGGCCGGTGAACCATCCACCTCGGCAACAGCAATCGCGATTCCACGCATCGCGTTGGTTGTTGAAGTAAGTGGTCCAAACTCAGGTCTCGCAGAGCATTTCAGGTCCAACGCATGTTTTGAGGCACATCAATGTCTGCATTGGATTTATCGCCTTTGCTCTTGGCTATCTCAGCAGGCGAGCTGCCTAAAGAGATCGGCAGGGGATAGGATTTCAGCCAGTCAGGAGGCGGGTATGGGTATTTCAATAACTCTGGCACAGTATCTTCTCGACCGCGATGTCGCTTACGAGCTAGTGCCACATCCTCACACGGAAACAGCGTCGGCAACTGCGGCCGCTAGCGGGGTGCCGGCTGACAGTCTCGCCAAAGCGGTCGTCCTGAAGGGAGGAGATGGGTTCATGCTCGCGCTGCTCCCAGCCTCGCGCCATATTGAGTTTGACGAGCTCCGACGAGTGCTTGGCAATGATGTGGACATCGCCAATGAGGAGCAGGTTGAAACGCTCTTTCTTGATTGCGAGCCCGGTTCTGTGCCTGCGCTTGGCGCTGCGTACGGGCTCAATATGGTAGTTGACGACAGCTTGGCCCAGCGGGCTGAGGTCTACTTCGAGAGCGGTGACCACACCAGTTTAGTCCGTATCAGCGGGGCAAATTTCCAGAAGCTAATGACAGATGCCCGACATGGGCGCTTTACCGCACACGCCTGAAGGGCGATTGGAGTCCTAGGAATTATCCTCGCGGATCGCGCGAGTTGGTTTGCAGATGATCGCGATTCGGCCTCGTCGACGGCGGTTAGTTCGACCCAGTTCCTGCGCCAAGCTGGACTCGCCTTCGTGGCCGTGCATTGCTTTTGGAATTGACCCACGTCAAAACTTCCCCGATCGGCATCATTTATGATTTTTTTTAATTTAGCTCAGGGGCCGGCTAATGGAATGGGAGCGAATCCGAAAACATCCCGAGGATTATGTTGGTGCTAACCTTTAGGAATACGAAGGTTACGTCAAAACATTTACGTGGACGCAGGCGCGTGCGTTGCTCGACGGTCTACCCGGGGGCGGCCTCAACATCGCGCATGAGGCCGTCGATCGCCACGTGTTGGCCGGGCGCGGTGACAGGCTAGCGCTGCGGTGGATCGGTCGCGACAATGAGATTCGCGATTTCAGCTACGCGGAGCTGCTGGCGCAGACGAGCCGCTTCGCCAATGTTTTGGCGCAAGGCGTTGGTCACCACCGTCAAAGAGGCAGTGGACAGTTCGGCCGCTTGGGAAAGTGAGTTTGGATAAAATCGACATTGGGCATGAAGTTGATGCTGGCAATTCAGTGGAAGCTTCGCTGATCTTGGCGCGTTATCACCGACCTCGGCGAACAGCGCGATGATGCGGCCCTGATACGGCGTGAAGATGCGCTCTCGAAAGCGATCCGGCGCAGCTTCGGGCGTGAGGTACTGATTTAACGCTGCCAGATTCACATCGCGGCAAAGCCGCGGCAGAGGCGGGCGTGATTAATCGACGAATTGAAGTTGCCCCAAACGGAAACAGGGAGATTTTCCAAGAAAAACAGGGAGGCGATCAATCACAAACCGGGCAATCACCAAGAGGGATTAGGGACTTAGGTAATTTATCTAAAAAACAAATAACAGGAGGGAAACAGGGACGTCTGACTCTTTGGAAGCAGGAGGCGTTTCCATGCTCGCCCGCCGGCGCCGGCGGCGCGCCCACCACGCCCGATGGACCCACGAGGTCGACCTCGATCAAGCGGGAAGCACGACGAGCCGAGAGCGCCTTATTGCGGCGTCGATAACGCGCTTGCAAACGCGCGGCCTGATCGCCTTCCCTGTTTCCTCCCTGTCACTTGGTTTGGAGAAATTATCTAAATCCCTAATCCCTCGTAGTAATTGTCCGTTTTTCCCCAACAGATCCCTGTTTTGTTTGGAATATATCCCTGTTTTTCCCGTTTTTTCCTCCAATTTTCGGCTCAGCCGGCATCGGAAAGAATTAGAGGCCGGCAAACGTGTCAAACCGCCAGATAGATACGGCCACGGCACAGCCGGCCCATGCCCAGCCAAACAACGGCATCGATCCGGTGGAATTCGCTAGCATGCGGAACGAGTTGATGGAGAAGATCTTCGGGCCGTTGCGATCGGAAGGCCAGGCCCGGCGCATCATTGCCCATTACGGGCTAACTGGGATCCGCGTTGTCTTGCATTTTATCAAACGCAGCGGCCGGTTCGACCCCGAGCGCGAACTAAGTACGCCAGCCCGTCTACGACAGTTCAATCAGTCGGTGGCGCGCCTATGAACCGTTCCTCTTGCCGCTTATCGCGGAGTTAAAGTCACAAAACGGCATCGCCGCCGACGTTATAAAATAATGAGCGACGTCCGATTCGGTTTAATCGCTACACATTTGATGTCAGCGGAATGTCTGCTTTCCCTCCAACAGCTACCGTTGCTCTGCGGCGCGCTAAATCAACGTTGTCGGCCGATGCTGCCGAAAAAGTAGATTTTTCGGCTGAAGTTCTCGTCTTGGGAGTTTTGATCCGGCTGAGATTTACCGGTAGTGGGATTTTGCATCCGCCTCTCGGCGGCGAACTCGACGCGGACGAGAAGCGCCTTTTGATCTATGTGATTGCATCCGACGCTAAGCTGGAATTTGAGCTTTGACAGCTTGAGGATAATTCTATGATGAGCCCACGGCAATCTACAGCGGCAGCCGATTGGCATCGAATGATTTATCCATCTTATGTGAGTGTTGCTCTCTGGATCGCTATCGCATTCTGCATTGCGCAGGCTGGCGTTTTCTCGGGACTGAATTTGGCAATTTTCAGCGTCAGCAGGTTGCGACTGGAGGTCGAGGCTGCTGGCGGCAATAGTAATGCAGCGAAGATACTAACGTTGCGCGCAAATTCTAATTTCACTTTAGCAACAATTATCTGGAGCAATGTTGCCACTGACGTGCTTCTCACCTTGTTGTCTGACTCTGATCTTGCCGGGCGTGGGGGCTTTCCTGTTCTCGACATTTGTCATCACGCTGTTAGGTGAAATAATTCCGCAAGCCTATTTTTCTCGAAATGCATTGCGCATTGCCGCCAGGCTTGTAGTCTTTCTCAAGTTCTATCAGCTAATACTCTTCCCGGTTGCAAAACCCACAGCTCTGTTGCTCAATTGGTGGCTCGGGCCTGAAAGCATTGTATGGCTTCGCGAGCGGGACTTCCGCGTCCTCATGTCGAAGCACGTGGAGGCCGGGAGCAGGATGTCGGACGACTGGAAGCGATCGGCGCACTGAATTTTCTCGACCTCGACGATGTCGCCGTGCTGGACGAGGGGGAGCCGGTTGATCCCCGCAGCGTCATCTCTCTGCCAATTGTGGGCGGACGGCCAGTGTTGCCAACGTTCCAACGCACGCCAAGCGATCCGTTCCTGCGGCAACTGGATGCTGCGGGAAAAAAATGGGTGATTTTTGTCGATGAAGCCCGAGCCCCACACATGGTTCTGGACGCCCACCATTTTCTGCGCGATGTCCTCTTCGATGAAGTGTCGGTTGGCCCCGAGCCCTATTGGCATCGCCCAATCGTCGTCACCGACATGAGCACGCGATTGGGTGACGTGATCGGGCTCATGAAGGTAAAGCCGGAACATCCCGGAGATGATGTGATCGACCACGACCTGATTCTGGTGTTGGGGAAAACAAAAGCGCATCATCACTGGTGCTGACCTTTTAGGGCGGCTCTTGCGTGGAATTGCCACACGGGAAGTCAAACCAGGTTGAAATATCCGCACGTCAACGCACTCGCAACCAGGGCCAGCGTGAGATCACAATTTCTGGTGGGAGGGATGAAGGCAGATGGATCTCACTTACAGGACTACTGTCACGATGCTCACGGCTCGGGCGGTGCGGAAGATGTCGCGGCCCATAGCTGGCATGGAGATGACAGACGTTGTCGCTTTGTCAATCAGTCCCTCGGTCGATCTCTCGACGAAGGTCGATCGGGTGGAGCCTATCCGCAAGCTCCGACGCGCGTCGCCTCGGCGCAATGCGGGCGTAGGCGGCGTCAATGTTGCGTGCGTGATTGGCAGGTTCGAGGCCAACGTCACGGCGATTTACCCGACCGGAGGAACAACTATTCAATTGCTTCGCTGGCTCGTCGATCAAGAGGGATCAGAGCCTGACGATCCAGTTAACGGGCAGACCTGCGAGGATTTTACCGTGGTCGAGAAGAAAACCGGCACCGGATTTCGCTTTGTTTTTCCAGGACCGCGTTTGACGAAGCACGAGTGGCGGATGTATCTCACCTGCCAATCCGGGCCGTGTTCAAGCACGAGCTTGTCGTGAACAGGACGACGCTTTCGGCGACGATGTGAGCGGCCCGCACCAACCCACAACCCCGTCACCACCAAAGGCCGCGACCGTAGAGCTCCGCAATTAGTCGCTTGGCTGCCCGAGTACGTCGGGATTTCGTAGGCTGTCGCGCACGAAGCGGGAAATCGCGATTGCCATCTCAGCATCGGAAGTTCGACGAAGCCTTGCTATCTCAACCGCGACATTACTCTGAAGGATTGATAAAGGCTCTTCCTCGGGAATCAGGTCTTGCAGAGTGCGTACAATGGCGACCGCAAGAGCCGACATCGCTAGTGGATGGAATCTAACACTTGGTGCCCGCGCCTGACAGCGGCGATGATCTTTTCGGGGTCTGCGGTCCAGGTGAAAGGTTTGGGATCATTGTTGGTCTGGGCGACGAAGCGGTTGATGGTGGCTTGGAGATCGACAACGCATCGGAAGACACCGCGCTTCAGCCGCTGTTTGGCAAGCTTGGCGAAGAACCCCTCGACGGCGTTGAGCCACGAGCACGAAGTCGGCGTGAAGTGGAAGGCGAAGCGAGGGTGCCGGTCGAGCCATTGACGCACCTTTGGATGTTTGTGGACGGCGTAGTTGTCGAGGATCACGTGCACAGACTTTCTGACCGGCACTTGCGCCTCAATGGCATTGAGGAAGCGAATGAACTCCTGGTGGCGATGGCGCTGCATACATCGGCCAATGACTTTGCCTTCGAGCACGTCGAGAGCAGCGAACAGCGTCGTTGTTCCATGGCGCTTGTAGTCGTGGGTCATCGTGCCGGCGCGGCCTTTCTTCATCGGCAGGCCGGGCTGGGTGCGGTCGAGGGCCTGGATTTGCGATTTCTCATCGACCGAGAGCACGATGGCATGGGCGGGCGGATCGACATAGAGCCCGACAACATCGCGCAGCTTGTCGATAAACTTCGGGTCGGTGGAGAGCTTGAACTGCTGGACCCGGTGCGGCTGGAGACCATGCTGGCGCCAGATGCGTCGCACGGAACTTGCGCTGATGCCGACAGCTTTCGCCATCATGGTGGCGGTCCAATGGGTCGCCTCGGCGGGCGGATCGGTGTGGGTGAGCACGACGACACGCTCAGCAATATCCGACCCAAGTGGCGGAATGCGCGAAGGTCGCGTCTTATCGCGCAGCAGACCGTCGTAACCAGCCTGCACAAAGCGCTCTTGCCAGCGCCACACACAGGTTTTCGACTTGCCGGTCTGGCGCATAATCTCATTGGTGCCGACGCCGTCCGCGCTCAACAGGACGATCTCGGCCCGCCAGACATGCTTATGCGGTGCGTTGCGATCCCGCGCCAGTGCCGCCAGGCGGCGGCGATCAGCGGGTTTGAGAGTGATGGAAATTCCCGTTCGCATGCGGCAAACTCGCACGTATCGAGTCTGCCGGGAATCCCTTCCGGGACTCAAATGTCAGGTTCGATCCACTAGCGCCGTCTGAAAGTGAGGCGATTTAGGATCAACTTCTTCCATTGTTTGCTCTCTCCCTCAAAAGCGCTTTGCCCGAACGGGAGCGGGCCCCACTCAGGGCGAAGGCCGCGGCTTGCGGAGCAACTCCTGGAGCTTGGCGAAGTTCACCGCCATGCGCCGCCGCGGGATTGATGCCGGCAACTCGGCATTCGTTCTCCAGGTCGAAGCGCTTAGCTTGGGGATCGCGCACACGACGTGCGGCCGCCTGCAAGATGCTGAGGCGGACCTTCACCCTATCGTTTGCTGCTAAGCCCTCGGCGATGAGGGACGGCAGCAGAAGATCGGTCTGCCCAAGCCCCTCGATGATCTCGGTTTTCAAGCCAACACCTCCCAAGTCGCGCGTCAGTAAAGCATGGAGGCTGCAACGCGCGCGCTGCTGGAACCTGGCCGCCTTCCGGCCGATTATTTGTATGTCCACCATGGCGAGTCGTGGCCGGCACCCGTCCGTTTCAGCAGGTCACGTGAAAAAGCCCAATCTTCTTTGCATGCGACTTGTTGAACACACGGATCGCTTCGGGGGTCGGCTGCAACAGGACCTTGCAGCCCTTTTTCGCGAAATAGGCCTCAGCTTCCGGCGATAGATGCACATTGCCCATTTGGCCCGAGCCAACAATGAGCTGCTCGCACCCCCTCTCGAAGACAAACTTCGCTTCGTCTTTCGAGAGCACGTGCGAGGTGCCGTAGTACTTCTTCGACAGCTTCTTCTTCCGCTTCATGACTTCGCCGGAGAGGCGAATGACCACGTCGACAGGTTACACACCTAATCTTCTGCTTACCGAGGCTTTTTCACATCATACTGCGACTTTGTCGTGAAAAGCGTCGATCTCAGCACGCAAGTTTCCGACTGAAGCATCCACAGAAATTGGACGCCCTATCGCGGCCCGCATTTCTTGGTCGAGTGGCAAAAGAACCACCGCTCATGAGAGCGGATCACTGCAGAAGTGGCTCACTTCTCCTGTACCCCTTTTAGGTAGTCAATCACCGCCAGAATGTGCTTTTTAAACCTAAAGGCTTGTGCCGGTCCGAATCGGTATCCCCAAATTGGCATTTCACGAGTGCCGTGACTGCCGACCATCGTATTTCGTCCATCAATCATTTGATACACCATGTTGTAAGGAAACACGCCGTTATTGTTCTTGGCGAGAACCGTGAGGTCAGCCGGGCTAGTCTTTAGCTCCTTGCTGACTGGTCCGTTGCCTTTTGCATCGATGCCGTGGCATGCGGCACAACTAGCCTGATACTGTAATTTGCCTAAATCGTTATCTTGAGCCGATGCGCGCGCACTAAATCCGATGATCGTAGTGGCAATCATTAATCTCTTAAATCCAGCCGTTCCCATAATCCGATTTCGCTGCATCTTGTCGTTCCCAACTATCTATTCAAAGGTATCGGCCGAGGCCTTGATTGAAATCGGCTTTGATTACGATTATGAGACAAATCGATCGCTTAACAATAGGGCTGAAGATCGACAATTGCCTGCCGCATCAAACTTGCTGCTGGTAGTCAATATAAAGGCCGGGAGAACTCAAGCCCCATCCGTGGAGAGCCGCCTGATCAACCTCGTCACCCAATCTCCCGCATAGCTCGTTGTCATGCGCGACCGGGCATGGCGGTTGTGAAAACCCTATCACACCGCCAAGCTCATGGTGTTCAAACTCGTCAACGTCGCCGCGAAAACGTGGCGGCGCTTGAAGGGCGAAAATCAGTGGCCGAAAGTCATCCAAGGCATCAAATTCCAAAACGGCATCGAGGTCATCGAAATGCCGGCTCACAACGCGGTCTTCGACGATAGCGCACCCTTTGTCCGCACGGTTCGATGACGCACCGTCGCGAACACGCTTTCAATCGGGTTGGACGTGCGCAGATGGTCCCAGTGCTCGGCAGGGAAATCGAAGAAGGCGAGCAGAGTTTCCCGGTCCTTCGTCAAACAGGCAACCGCCTTGTCGTACTTGGCGCCGTATTTGTCGGCGAACACGTCGATCGCCGCCTCGATCGCCGCCTCGGCCGCCGCGCGGGTCGGCGCGCCGGAAATCTCACGGAGGTCGGCCTTCATGTCGACGGGATCTGGCCGGCGGGATGGTTGTGCGGGGCGCTCGGTGTCTCGCGGGGTGGGTTCTATGCCTGGCTGACACGACCGCGTTGTCAGCGTAGCCGGAACGATGAAGAGCTGGGCGCGAAGGTTCGCGCCAGTTTCCTCGCCAGCGATCGGACGTATGGCGCCAGACGGGTGTGGCACGACATGCTTGCGGAGGGTGTGGCGTGCGGACTGCATCGGATTGAGCGATTGATGCGGCTACAGGCGCTTCGAGCGCGTCCGCGACGGCGTCGCCTGCCGCCCGATCTGGGTGAGCGGCCGGTAGCGGCGGTCGCTCCTAACGTGCTCGACCGCGCCTTCGAAGCGGCCGCCCCCAACTGCAAATGGATCGCTGACTTCACCTACGTCTGGACAGCGGAGGGCTGGCTCTATGTGGCGGCCGTCGTCGATCTCTTCTCCCGGCGCGTGGTCGGCTGGTCGATGAGCGCAACGATGAACGGCGCAGCTCGTCGCCGACGCCCTGGTGATGCCGATCTGGCGGCGAGGCAAGCCCGATGCGCTGCTGCATCACTCCGACCGCCCAATACACCCCTCCGGCGAAACGCTAGGTGGGTTCAGTCACCTTCTGCGCGCGTAAGAAGCGCGGTTCGTATTCCACTCTTCCAACATTTTCGGATCGCGCATCAGCACCAGCGTCAGGATTTCGTCGTCGCCGGTCCGGATCGTCTGCTCGTGGACGTCATACCGCTGCGCTTCCGAGCGGTCGAACCAGGCATCTGCCGGGATTTTGCGCGGCATCGCATCGTTCGCCTGCTTTCCAAACAATACGCCGAACGCAAAACTCTGGGCATCGAGTTGTATCCTGCGGAAACCAGCGGTCCGGAACGTCGGGCGAGCGCGTGAACCATTTCCGCCCTTTGGGGCTATGGCAGACCAGCACCGCCGGAAAGTGCCGCCCTTCCACGAGTTTGATCGCCGTAGCGGTAATGCTCGTGTCGAACAGGTCGGCAATTGCAGTGACCGTTTGGAAGGTCGCCTTCGGATGACTGCGCGCAATCGGGTCGAAGATGTACGCGGGCATCAGGAGCTGCGCTGCGTAGGAGTCGGCCACCCGTTCCGGTGCCGGATAATTCTGGCCGGCACGCCCGATCTCGTCGGAACGGCAAACGAGAATACGGCCGCGATCATATTTCCAGTGGCCGAGCTCGTGGGCGACCGAAAATCTTTTCCGCCGCCGTGAACTCCGGCTGTTGACGGTGATGATGGCCTGATCGCCATTGCCGGCGATACGGGCTTCGCAACTGTCGAGTGGACGATATTTCACGCGCGCGCCAAGGGACCAGGCGATGGCGTCGATGTCGATTTCCGACGGCTCGGTGACGCCCAGCTCCTTAAGCACGTCTTGTGCGGCGGTCAGAACCGTCACTTTTCGGGGTCCTCAGTGTCGTTTGGCAGCGTGACGCCCAGCTCTTCAAAGTCCTCAAGCATGGAAAGTACGTCGTCGTCCGAAAGGCGGTCGCCTTTCCGCGCCGCGGCGGTAAGTTTGCGCGCGGTTTCCGGATCGGCATCGATCAGCTTCTGCAAACGACGGCGCGCTTCCGCCGGAGGAAGCCGGACGACGGCAGCCGGCCGGCGGCGGTCGGCCGCGACAGCTTCCCGCGCCGCCGCAAGCCGTTCCTTGCCTTGCTCGCTTGCTGTCTGTTCAAAAAGCTTCACCATATCGGCGGCAAGCTTCTCCGGGTCGCCATAGATTTCGGCGGCTTCCTCCAGGATTTCGCTATCCGGCGCGCTCAGCACGTCCTCCGCGAACGCGTCCGCAAGCCGTCTAAGCGCATCCCGCGCATCATTTGAATTGGTGGTCATTTTTTCATTCCTTGAATCGCTTTTTCAATCCGGCGGCGGATCAAGCGGCGCTTGCTCTGATACGCTGTCGTATCGAGGTCGGTGAGTGCGCGAAGGTCTTCGCCCCTCGTCCCTTCCATCATGCCTTCGACAATGACTTGCGCGGCAAGATCGTCGGCGAAAAGCCCGATGATCTCCTGGCGCTTGCGCTCGCGGGCGCCGTCTTCGTCGGCCGCCGCGAGCCGCTTCTCGGCGTTGGGCGCCGGGTCGATCGCATCCGGCATCTGGGCCGGCCGCGCTCCGGGCGGCGGAGGGGAAACCAGAACCGGACGCCGCTTTGCCCGTTTCAGTTCGCCGTCCCTGATGCTGCGCATCGCCAGGTCGAGAAAGCGGACGAGATCGACGCTGACCGGGCAGTTCCGCTCGTCGAGCGCGCGGCGAAAGGCCTCTTGAAGAAGGTCCTTGGCCTCCATCGGACAGCCAAGCGCATGGTAGTGACCCGCAATAGCTCTCAGGCGCGCCCATTGCGCGGGCGAAAGCGCCCGTATCGCGGCGGCGATTTCGGCCCGCGTCCTGACTGGCTCGGTTGGGTCGGCCACGGACAAGAAGACGCTCCTTCTGTCCCCCTATGCGCGCGGTCATGGCCAATCCGGACATCGCCCCGGGAATGTCCGAATCGGCGACCGGATGAGCATAGGGGAATGATGGCGGTGAACCCCGGCCGCGGGAAGCGCCGGAGCCGCCCAATTCGAAACCTTCCAGGAGACTAAAGAGATGAATACCGAAAATGCCAGCAAGGAGGACCCCGGCGTCGAAGAGGTCCTCGACGAGATCGTCGATCTCGAAGACTACGCAAAGCGGGGCGAACGCCCGCCGCTCTCCAAGGGCTACCGCATCCGCGTCAACGGCGAGGCTTTCGTCGTCCATGACCCGACGCCAACGGGCCGCGAAATCCTGACTCTCGCCGGGTTGCTCCCGGCGGAAGACTACACGCTGCGGGAAAAACTGGCCGGTGAGAGGCCGCGCAAGATCGAGCTCAACCAGAAAGTCGATCTGCGGCGTCTCGGCGTCGAGAAATTCAAGGCGTTGCCGCGCGACCAGACGGAGGGCTGACCATGGCCCTCCGGCGCCAGTTCGACCTGCTGCCGGATGATCGGCAGTTTCTCGACGAATTCGGCTCACCGTGGGAAACCATCGTGGAGGGCTCCCAATGGGTGCTCGTCCACGAGTTTCCGACGCACGGCGGCTATAATCATCAGGCCGTCATTGCCGCCGTGCGACTCGAAGCTGGCTATCCCAACGCCGAGCTACACATGGTCTATTTCTTTCCGGCGCTCGCCCGGAAAGACGGCAGGCCGATCGGCGCGGCGAATGCGATGCAGCAGCTTGATGGCAAGCAATATCAGCGCTGGTCTCGCCATCGCACGCCTCAGAACCCCTGGGTGATCGGGCGGGACAATCTTGGCAGCCATATTCTTCTGATCGAGGACTGGCTCGCGCGAGAGTACGAAAAATGCCCGGTGGCGTGACGCTTGCGCTCTCAGGCGACCAGCACGAATTCCTCCGGCGCCACCTCTTCCCCGGCGACGGCAATGAGGCAGCCGCCATTCTTCTGTGCGGGCGGCGGGACGGCGACCGCCGCCAGCGGCTTGCCGTTCGCGACATCTACGGAATCCCGTACGCGGAATGCACAGTCAGAACGCCGATCCGCGTCAGCTAGCCTCCGGACTACATCGTGCCCCGGCTGGAACGCGCCGAGGCCGAAGGCCTGTCGGTCATAAAAGTGCACAGCCATCCGACCGGCTTCCCCACCTTCTCGACCGTGGACGATATCGGCGACGAGCGCCTTTTGCCGATGCTGCGGGGTTTGATTGATGCCGATGTTTCGGTGGGCAGCGCCGTCATGCTCCCCAACGGCCAGATGTTCGGCCGCGTCCTGCGCGCCGGCGCTAGTTTCGAGCCGATCGAGTGCATGAGCATCGCCGGCGACGATCTTCATTTTTGGTACACGGGTGCCGGCAACGCGGATCTTCCTGACTTCACCGCGTCGCATCTGCAGGCGTTCGATGAAGGCACGATCCAGCGCCTGCGACGTCTTTGGATCGCCGTCGTCGGCGCGTCGGGCACTGGAAGCCCGGTCGTCGAGCAGCTCATGCGCCTTGGCGTCGGGGTGCTCATGATCGTCGACGACGACCGCATGGAAGGACGGAACGTCAACCGTATTCTGAATTCAACAATGAGGGATGTGCGGGACAAGCGCCTCAAGGTCGATGTGCTCGGCGATGCCGTCGAGCGCGCCGAACTCGGAACGGAAGTGATCCGCCTGCCGAAGAATCTCTGGAATCCCGACGTAATCCGCGCCATCGCACAATGCGATATCATGTTCGGGTGCATGGACACGGTTGACGGGCGCTATCTCCTGAACGCGCTTTCGTCGCACTACACGATCCCTTATTTCGACATCGGCGTGAGGCTAGACGCGGTGCAGGAGGGCGCGGGTAAGGGCCGTATCCGTGAGGTCTGCGGCACGGTCAATTACCTGCGTCCCGGCAGATCGAGCCTGATGAGCCGCGGCCTGTTCACGATGGCGGATGTCGCGGCGGTGGGTTTGCGCCGCAACGATCCGGCGGCGCACGAGCGGCAGATTAAGGACGGCTACATCAAGGGCGTCGCCGGCAACCGGCCGGCGGTGATCAGCGTCAACATGCTCGGCGCCTCGCTTGCCGTGAACGAGTTTCTCGCGCGGCTCCATCCTTTTCGGCAAGAGTCGAACGACAGGTACGGCGCCGTGATTTTCAGCCTCGCCAGCATGGAGATCATCACCGAACCCGAGGAAGGGGTTTGCGAGATTCTTCGGCGCCATGTCGGTGCCGGTGACACGACGCCCCTTCTTGGTCTGATGGAGCTCGCGGAAACGAGGCCCGCGTGATCAGCATCAGCCGCCTTTTCCATAAAGTCAGGAATCTCGGTCGGCGAATTTGGCCGGGCGTCTATCGCCTGCTTGTCCCGCCGTATCGCACGGTGGTGATCGAGGAATCGTTGCCCAAGGTCCTTGGGCGGCGGATTCTCTACGTGGTCCAGGAAGACGGCTACCGCGAACAGGCGGTCATGATATGCCCGTGCGGTTGCGGCCGGGTTCTGCACATGAACCTTCTTCCTGACGAACGCCCGTGCTGGCGGCTGACCGAGCACAGCGACGGCGCCGCGTCCCTTCATCCTTCCGTCTGGCGGAAGAAAGACTGCGGATCGCATTTCTGGTTTCGTCGGGGTCGCGTCGAGTGGTGCAGACCAAGCACTTGACCGCAGACCGTTCACGCCGTGCTCGACGGTGATCTTCTCGTCGCACCTGAAGACGGTGGCCGGGTCGATAATGGGAGTCCACCGAAAGATCGACGTAAGAAGGAACGCTTTTCACGATATCCTTCAGGACTGCCTTCTCTTTCCATGATCTGGGCTTCTAATCCCAGCCCTATTCATAGTTCATGACGATTTCACGCTGCGCCTAACTTCAAGTTTTGAAATCCGGCCGCCATCTACGCCATCAGGCCTTTTGAGATCGTAGACTTTCGCCACGAAAGTTATTCCGGGCTGCCGCTCGGTGGCATTTGGATTGCGGTGCCAGAATGGCCGATTCTGTTTCAGCGCGGGAGGTATTTGCCGAATTGCAACGAATTTGTGGGCAGCCATGCAGATGCCATGCAGATTATTTTACTCTGCATGGCATCTTTTCGGCGTTCAAATTGTTCTGATGTTTATCTGGCGCGTCCGAAGGGATTCGAACTCCTGATGACAAATTCTGTAGTTGAACGACCCGTGATCTCACCGGTGAGCGAAACTGCCACTAATGATTGCTGCTAATACCGCTAACTTGTCACGTAAGTCATTGATTTTATTTGTTGGCGCGCCCGAAGAGATTCGAACTCCTGACCCCCAGATTCTTAGTGAAATATTTTAGCTCCACATAGCTCCTCATGGTCACCGTTTTGTGCCGGGAGCCATTGATTTTTCGCCCGTTCCCGATACATGGTTGCTCGTACACAGTCGCTCTTACTCGCGACATTTTGAGCCTATAGCGACCTTGCAATGACGCTTACCGACATTGCTGTGCGCAATCTAACGCCCGAGAATAAGCAGCGCACTTACTTTGACAACAACCCCCGCGGCTTCGGCCCTGGCGGCGCCAAGACGGCAGCGACAAGAAAGCCGCAACCGCGATCGCGAGCGAGACTTTGTGCATCATCCTTGCACCTTTGCCCGGCGCCATCACCATCGACCAGTTCGATCACTAACTCGCATTATCCGCAACCCGCCCTCTGCGTTACGCACATTATTCTCATTGAAGTAGCGCGATTGTACCCGCCGGAAGCTCGCCAACGTTTCGAATTTCATCTTCAGATACTTCTCTAATTTCTTTGATTGAAAAATCTGCCCCCAAATGCCGCAACATGGCTTCACGCACTTCGTGGTCATTTCCGGCCGACACCGCATAGCGTTGAGCGCGCAATCCCTCCTCATCTGATATTACGCAAATGAACGTTTTGTACATTTTCGATGGCCTCTCCTTTTATAATTCAAAGTCATAATTTTGTGCATTAGTCCGTCTCATGTGACCCAGCAATGACGGTGTCCTCAGCCGGGACTTTACGCAGAGACAATTGGTTTTCCACCTTTTGCGCGTCCTTGTCCAAACCCATCCAACGCAATTTGCGGATCAGTTTGACGAGTTCATTCGACGCTCGTTGCTCTCCCAAACCGCCAGGAGGCTTTTGATGATCGTGCGACTTTTCCATAGACGTTCTCCCTACTTTTGATGATTGAATGTCCGAGTGGGGCCGACCCTCTTGCCCAAACGGCTTCGGATTTTCTCAGTTCATTTGCCGTCTTGACCGATTGTCTTGCCGATCTTCGGGTTGACGAAATGCATCTGATTGCAGAGCAGACACTTCACGGGCTCATAGGTCGCTTCGTCAGCCGGTGGTTCGGCGGCTAACCATCCCTGCACGTTCAGGCCCGTGGTTGGGCATCGGTAGATAAAAGTAGCCATAGTTGAGCAACCGCTTGGGCCATGAAAATCGATTTAACAACTACGGATGTTTACATAAGGCGCGGACCATCATTCTCGGACCACCAAACGATTGCCCAGCGCGGCTCACCGCGCCCCGCGAAGCCACGTCCGAATTTTCGCCAGGGGAACCCCTAAGTTCCAAAAAAGGAAGCCCCGCGGGCCTTGCGCGTAGCTTCCCCGAACGGGAAGCTGGGGGGTTCGGGGGATGCTTCGCCGTCCTGCCACGAACAACGTGTCGGCGGCGTTCTGCGTTCCGTCGCCTGGCGGCCAATGTTACGGGCATGACAATGGCCCAACCAATCCGGGCAGGGTCACGCCCGCGCCCCCGTTCGTTCGGCAAAGATCCGCGCCTGTGCTATATTGTACACATATGATTACAACGACCTTTTCAGTTCGCGTCGCCCATTCGACCAAAAGCCGGCTTGAGAAGCTCGCCAAGAGCACGGGCCGCAGCAGAGCGTTCCTCGCCGCTGAGGCGATTTCCGCCTACCTCGACACCAACGAGTGGCAGATCGGCGGCATTACCAAAGCACTCGCCTCGCTTGACCGCGGCAAGGGCATCGCACACGAGCGCGTCAGCGCGTGGGTCGCGTCCTGGAAGACCCCGAAGGAGCGCCGATCTCCGCGGAGTGTATGACGCTCCAGTGGTCTCCGGAATATTCAAGACCTTCTCGCCTTGCGCGCGCACATCGCCGAGCAGGATCCCGCCGCGGCCAAACGCATCGCCCTTCACATCCTCTATTGTGTCGAATACCTGCTGGCGAAAAATCCGAAACTTGGCACTCCCGGTCTCGTCCCCGGCACGCGTGAACTCGTCATACCTAAAACGCCCTACATCGTTCCCTACCGCGTGCGCGGCACAAAAATCGAAATCGCGCCTGTCTATCACACTTCGCGCCGCTGGCTCGACCACCTGAAGCAGTCAGCGTAAACCAAATCGCCTCCCTCGGCTCAATGAAGCCCCAGAAGGCCGCCCAACCTCTAAAACCCGTGACGCGCTTAATCCTAAAGCGACAATCCCTGAATGGACGATTTTTCTTTAGAGATTACGTTCCAGGATATGATCGCAGAACTTACCAAAGTGGCAGCCATTTGCCCGCGTTGTGGACACCTCATGACGCTGGTCCGCACCGTGCCAAAGCTGAGTGCGCTTCCGGAGCTCCTCATATTCCGCTGTCCGGCATGCAATGAAGTTGAGACAAAAGAAGATCCCGTTGAGACAAAAGAAGAGATCCCGCGAGCGACGCAGCAGCGCTCCCGCTGCCGTCTCACGCGCTGCAGGGTTAGCCTGTAGTCGTACTCAGCCTCCGCGCCGCACACCACGGCTTTTTCGCGGCGTGAGGCACTTTTCCTGATATTCCCTGATCTAGATCAAATTGCTGGCCACTCTAGAGGCCCATAAAGCCTTTATGTAGCAGCTCATTTGCCCTATGCGTTCCGGCCCTGTGACGAGTTGGAAAACTCTACCCTCCGGCGATCCAAATGCAGTCGCTGAAGAACCGTCAGTCGAGCGCAGCAGGCGCGACGCCCGCGATTACAGTTCTGCGCAGCACGGCAATTCTCCTCTTCGGACAACTGTAGCAAGCATCGCGTCGCCACTCCCAATTGGATTGAGCCAGATCAATTTTTCTGCTGTTACGATGCCCCATTATTCGCTGTCATCAAGAGGGTTGCCGTGGGATGAACCGCAATCTGGCAAAGGAGTTAAAGGCCGCTGGTTTTCCAATACAGTCTTACCGAGCCGGTCATAGGTTTTATCCACACGAAAACAGTGGCGGATGGAGTGAGGCGGCGCGAGAAAATGGGATTACTATAACTCCCTACGAGCTGCAAAATCATTCGCAGGACATCCAGGACGGCTACTATTGCCCCAAACTTGCCGACCTCATAGAGGCATGCGGTGATCATTTTGCGCGGTTGTTCATCGAGAAGACAATTTGGACGGCGGAAAGCAAGGACACTG
Source organism: uncultured Alphaproteobacteria bacterium (assembly GCA_963759705.1). Taxonomy (GTDB): domain Bacteria; phylum Pseudomonadota; class Alphaproteobacteria; order Rhizobiales; family Xanthobacteraceae; genus BOG-931. The sequence continues at coordinate 151,591 of CAVXAK010000009.1, read as the reverse complement.
AGAAGAAATACGCGTTGGCCGACTCGCCCGAAGAAGCTGTTGCGAAATTGTGGTTCGCTCTGCAGCAAAAGAAATAGTGACCGGGGCGCCCATCAGATGCGCCAATGTCTGAAATTGGACGTGCGCCGTGACAAGGCGGCGTTTTCCAGTGGGTGCAAGGCCCACCCGGGGAACCGCTCCAGCCGGAAGCAGTTATGGAGGAAACGAAGTGGCTGAAGCCTTCGATTAGCGTGTCACGAATTGGTGACAGCGCGAGTTTGTAGGCCGCAACGCTCCGTCTCCACACACCTCGCTCATCGAACCGGACGTGCCCGATTAAGGCATCCGGCTCTCGGACAAGACCTCACGCCTTCGAAGCCTCAAGGCGTGGTCAGGGATGACCAACCGGATGCTCGCGTGTAACGCCTTCTGCAGTTTCTGAACAGTTTCCGGACTTGATAGGTTGCTCAATCTCCCAATCCCTCACCACTTATTGCGTCGGCTTCAGCGGTACTGCGAACCTCTCCGCCACCTCAGACATTCATGTGGCATTGACGGAACGGTCCTAGCGGTGGCGAGCCTTGCCGCCCTCCGTCCTGCATCTACTTAGGCATCCACTGAGCGCCGCGTGCCTTGACACAGATCAATGTGCATTCCGTTTATTACGGGCACTGGGGGTGACGCGGAGAGCCGCTAGTTCCGATAGGTCTGACGGTCAATAGAGAGTGTGAGGATGACCATCGATTCAGCGCCGTCGCGAATAGAGGTGCGTGGGCGTGTATCGAGCTTTCCGTCACCTCCCCCTGCCGCGCCGAAGCACGGCTCGTGGCTAAGAAGGTATGGGCTGGCGGCGCTGGCGGTCTTTCTCATCATCTTCACCGGACTTGGCGCTGCCTTATGGTCTTTTAGCGGCAAAAACACTGCCCAATATGTCACCGCGCCGGTCTCGCGCGGCACAGTAACGCGCGCCGTAACCGCCACCGGGACTGTCAATCCGGAACTGACCGTCATCGTGGGGACGTACGTCTCGGGCGTTATTCAGCAGCTGTTCTGCGACTACAACACTGAGGTAAAGGCGGGCCAAATCTGCGCCAAGATTGATCCACGTCCGTACCAGGCGACGCTCGATCAATACACGGGCCAACTTCTGCGGGATCAGGCCATCGTCGCCAAAGACCGGGCAAATCTCGCCCGATACCAGCGGCTCGCCGCGGAGAACTCGATCGCGCGCCAGCAAGCGGAGGATCAGGCCTATGTCGTCCAGCAGGACGAGGGGACAGTGAAGCTCGACCAGGGGCTCGTCGAAGGTGCGCAGTTCAATCTCGGCTACACGGATATCATATCGCCGGTGGATGGTACCGTGGTGTCACGCAACGTGACGCAAGGCCAGACAGTCGCCGCCAGCTTCCAGACCCCGACATTGTTTCTCATCGCCAGCGACCTCAAGAGGATGCAGGTTGATACCAATGTGAGCGAGAGTGATATCGGCGGCATCAAGGAAGGAGACGAAGCCAGTTTCACCGTCGACGCGTTCCCCACGCGGACATTTCAGGGCAAGGTCAGCCAAGTCCGGCAGTCGCCCCAGACCGTGCAGAACGTTGTCACTTACGATGTGGTGATCAGCATCGACAATTCGGAATTGGCGCTCAAGCCTGGCATGACTGCGGCTGCGCGTATCGTCGTCGATCAGCGCAGTGACGTTCTTCGAGTTCCCAATCAGGCGCTCCATTACACGCCAAAGAGCGCTGCGGAAACGGGGCAGCCATCCGTCGCGCCGGGGGCGGCTTCTATCGGTGAAACCAATCAAGTCCGCATCTGGATTTTGCGCGACGGCGAACCCAAGGCTGTTCCGGTCACCGTCGGCCTCGATGACGACAGTTATACTGAAATCGTGAGCGGAGACGTACAGGCAGGCGACCAAGTCATCATCGCCGAGCAAGGCGCGGCGAGTGGCCACGCGGCCGTGCCGGGGCCGCGACTGTAGTCCTCCAGCCCAGTATCCAAAAGGGCGCAAATGCCAGAAGAAAAAATCAGAATAGAGAATCTCACGCGCGTCTACCGTGTGGGCGACGTTGACGTGCATGCTGTGCAAGGCGTCAATCTCCTTGTCGATCCTGGCGAGTTCGTCGCCATCATGGGTTCATCCGGGTCGGGTAAATCAACGCTGATGTCGATCCTTGGCTGCCTCGACCGGCCCACGAGCGGCAATTATTTCTTTGAGGGAATTGATGTCGCGCAGCTCAGCGAGCCCGAACTCGCGCGGTTGCGCAGCGAACGGCTCGGCTTTGTGTTTCAAAGTTTCAACCTGCTCGCACGCACCAGCGCCATCGAGAACGTCGCATTGCCACTGTTCTACGCGGCAACGAACCGGGCGAGCGGTGCGTCGCGCGCACAGCGCGCGCGGGCGGTCCTCAACCTGCTGGGTCTCGGTGATCGCGAGCACAATACGCCCGGCCAGCTTTCAGGCGGCCAGCAGCAGCGCGTAGCTATAGCCCGCGCGCTCATCAACAACCCGGCAGTATTGCTTGCGGACGAGCCAACGGGAAATCTCGATACCCGTAACTCGCATGATATCATGGACACGCTGCAATCGTTGAACCGCGAACGCGGGGTTACCATTATCGTGGTGACGCACGAGGCCGACATCGCGGCCTATGCCGATCGCGTGGTGACAATGAGCGATGGCAAGATCATCTCCGACGAGCGCAAGCGTCAACCCAAGCGGTCGACTACGGTTATTCCCGTTGCAGCCAAATTCACTTACGATTTTGCTTTAGCTCTCGGCGAAGCGCCGCGGCCGCGCGGCGCTTCCTCCGCGTTTTGGGCGTTCGGGGCGATGATTGCAACAGCCGCAATGCAGGCACTCGGACGCAACAAGACGCGATCTGCCCTGACCATGCTCGGCGTTTTCATCGGCGTAGCCGCGCTCATTACCATGGTTGCCGTTGGCCAGGGGGCGAGTGAAGCCGTGCGCAAGCAGATTGAAAGACTCGGCACCAACCTTTTTGTTGTCGTATCTGGTGCGACCACGATGGGCGGCCTTCGCGGCGGATTAGGCAGCGCCTCGACACTCACGGTCGCCGACGTTATGGCATTACGTCGTGAAGCGGCGGCCGTCGGGAGCGTGAGCTATCTCATTCGCCAGATGGGCCAGGTCCAGTATGCGAATCAGAATTGGACGACGAGCATTCAGGGCGTCAGTCCAAATTATCCTCCAGTCACAAATTGGAACATTGCTGTCGGACGTGGAATTTCCCGCGACGACAACGACAAGGCCGCTCTTGTCGCGGTGCTTGGACAGACAGCTTACCGACAATTGTTCGGCGCCGATGAGAACCCGATCGGTACGATCATCCAGGTCAAGAGTGTGACGCTGCGCGTGATCGGAATTCTGGCAGCTAAGGGGCAGACGCCATTCGGCACCGACCAGGACGACATCGTCATGATCCCGTTCACGACAGCCGAGCGCAAAGTACTCGGTGTCGCCGCGCCGACGCAACAGCAGGCTCCCCTGAATTGGCCCTATCTGCCGCCGTCCAACCCCTACAATCTGCAGCCGCGGCTTGTCGGTTACGTCAATCAGATCTACGTCCAGGCGACCGCCGAGAACAACGTTCAAGCGGCGATCGGCGAGGTCACGGAGATTCTCGCGCGGCGGCACCATACTCGCCCGGGCGATCCAAACGATTTCCAGATCAGAAACTTGAGCCAGATAGCGGAAACAGCGGAGAGCAGCAGCCGCATCATGGCGCTCCTCCTGGCAGCGGTGGCCTCGATATCGCTCGTGGTCGGCGGCATCGGCATCATGAACATTCTGCTCGTATCGGTTACCGAGCGGACCCGCGAAATCGGATTGCGCATGGCGATCGGCGCCCGCCGGTTGCATGTCCTGTTACAATTCCTCGCAGAAGCAGTGTTTCTCAGCGTCAGCGGTGGGCTGGCCGGAATCGTTACGGGAGTAGCGGCCGCCATTGGCGTTTCATTGATCACAGGGTGGCTTGCTCCGATATCCCTGCCGGCTATCGCAAGCGGTTTTCTGTTTTCCGCCGCGGTGGGAGTGTTCTTTGGCTATTATCCGGCGCAGAAGGCGGCCCACCTCAATCCCATCGATGCGCTGCGCTACGAGTAAGGGAATGCTCTGGCATTCGGCAATGCGAACATCGGCAGCATTGTTGGTCGTGTTACTTGGCTTGTACCAGCGCCGCCCAGAGAGCGGACACTGCCTCCAATTCGTGATCGAGCGCGTTCAATGTGATCAATCGATACGCAGTCGCGCGAGAACCGCCAACTTGATAGTGTCCATCGCCAACTTGAAGATCAGTGTCGTGGCGACGGCAATGATCCAAATCGGCAGCGGACTCATAAAAATGCCAAAGGCGGCAAGACAGCCCATCAGAGTAACATCGCATGCCGACGCCAGCACCATGATCGGGGCCGGGCGTGAGCTCCACAGACGGCCGCGCTCGCGCAGAACGTACACATTCCCTTGCCCAGCGAAGCCGAGCATGACGAAGGTCAATGTCTGCATCTGGGCAGGGCTCAGGCTGAGAGTGTACCAACTCAAGCTTAGGATCACCACCAAGTAGAGCAACCTGAATGCTCCGAGTGGGATGGCAGCTAGCGTGAGATTGCGGACGCGCCAAGTGTTTGGATATGGAGTTGGCCGCGCTCGGTCGGCCGCGCGGGTTGTAATCCCCGCATTGCGACGGCCAAGGCCATTACCGCGTCAACGACAACCTGCCGTTCTACGAACTTCGTGCAGCCTGATGTTATTACCCTAAGGACATTGGCCGCCACTTGGTGCAGGCGCAGTCGCCGACGTGCCAGTGAACCGAATCACGACCGAGTAGATCTCCGGTTCAGTAGAGGCCGAAGTCAGCCACATCTTGCGCGACCTGTAGTAAAGGCGGACCAGCTTTGCATCAATTTTCGCCGCGCTTCGAATAAATCGCTGCGGCGATAGGCGGCCTCGACCGCGTTTTCTTTGCCGTGTGAAGTCGCGGCCTTAATGACTGCCGGCGCGAATGCCCGGCCGTCGTCTTGCTCCTCCGCCCACGTCGAAAACGACGTGCGGAAACCGTGAAGCGTGTAAGGCTCCGGGAGCCATTCTTTGTCTAGCGCCTTGTGGCCCAGCATGCGGCCCGTGCGGCGCGACGGGAACACATAGGCGTCACGGTCACCGGGCGTGCCGAGCGCCTCGATCATTGCATCGGTGAGCGGGACCTTGTGCGGCCGTCTCATTTTCATGCGTTCAACCGCCACGTTCCATTCTCGCTTGGCGAAATCAAACTCGCCCCACTTGGCGCCTAGCGCCTCGTTCCGCCGGACCGCGGTCAAGATCACAAACCGGCCGGCACGATCCTCGACACTATCGGAGAGCGATGCAAAGAACGCCGGTACATCCGCATAGGGCATGGCGTCGCGGTGCTTCACCTTTACCCGCTTCTTTGACAGTAGCTCCGGCAACGGGCCGCCATCCCACCGTGCGGGATTTGGATGCACGTTTTTCGCGTCGAGCACGCCTTTGATAAGCCGGCGCAACCGCGAGCCGCGATTGTTGCCCGGTCCGTTCCAGATAGGTCGGAGCACATCGGCGACGTGTTCATGCGTGATCGCGGTCACCCGCAACGCGTTAAAGTCGGCCGGAATATATCTCTGCGCCAAAGCCTTTAGCCCGGCTCTGTGGCGGGCGTTCCATTCGTCGGCGTGGTTGTCGAGGTAGGCTGCTGCGGCCGTCGAGAATAGCTCGCCCGTGACCCTTTTAGAGGCTAGGCCAACATCGCGGCCTTCGCGCCGATCAACGGCAAACTTGTCGCGCGCCTTGCGCGCCTGTGCGGGCGTCATGTCCCAAGCCGGCCCCAGACACGTACTCCGCGTGTGCGGGTGTGGCGTGGGGTTGTTTTTGGTCGGGCCGAAATCAGTGAATTGATGCACCCAAAAGCCGTGTCCGTTTTTCACATAGAGGTAGAGCGAACGGCCGTCTTTGAGTTTATGGTTTTTGCCGCTGGCAATCGCGGCCTTCACGTCTTCCTGTTTCAGTGCCATAGCGTGTTCTTTCGGTGTCGGCCGTCGAAGCTGAGTTACACATTTGGTTCCACATTTATTGGCAAAATGGTCCGGTTTGGTCCGGCCGTCAACGGTCGGTTATGGACAAAGTAAACAACGGGGAAATCAAGACTTTTCGGCCATTACGATGCGATAAAGTCTGATACGGACAAAAGGTGGAGCAAAGCGACGAAGCAATCCAGGGCACACAGAGAACCCGACATCGCACATCGCTCGCCGGAACCGCCGAACTGGATGGCTTCGTTACACTCGCCATGACGAAGAAAGGGAAGCGGAACGCCGACAAGCGCACAGTCCATCCTCCGCATCTTGCGATGCGGCTCGCATCCAGCGGGATGCGCTCGCCTGTCGGCGTTCCACCGCGGCTCTCGCCAGGGGGACTGCTCATCCCCAAGGCTCAGTCTCGGGCCATGCTTCCTGGGACTCGGCCGGAGCGTTCGGTCCGATACGGCCGCCCCAACCGGGGGGCGGAGACCTCGCGCTGCTCCACGGGTGTTAGCCGCGCCGCGCCTGTCCCAGTCCAGCGAAGCACCTCGCGCGCCGGTCATAGTGCCGGCAGGATGATGCCCGAGCCGCCCGGGAGCCAAGGTGACGAGCCTCGGCCCGCGGGCACCGCACTCGCTCCATCAGTCGGCGTCACCGGTGACGTCCCTTAGGTGAGCGAGATTCATCGATGCTTGTAACTGGAATGGTGACGAATGTCAATGAAAATGTGACAAACGGCACCGCGGGGGGGCCTATGCAAGGGCCAGCAGAAGACAGAAGAGGCAATGTTTCCGGGCTAGGGACGAGGACGCCTGCAAGGCTTGCCTCTCCCTTCAAATGGCGGAGCTACGCTTGCGCTCCCAATCAAGGCTATCAATTCTCGCACATTGCCGGAACGACCGAGAAAACGCGGAGCTTAATGGATGCTGATATTTTCATTTAAGTCCAACTGAAAGAGCGTAGTCCGTATCGGGAAAATCGACGTTATTGTAAAAATTAACGGCTATGCCAGCCTCATTCATAGCATCTGCAAGTTGTTTGACTTCCTGTGGAGGATTTTTCGGATCGCGCACCTGAAAGAAAACACCTCTGACATTCGGTGTTAGCGCACGAATAATAGTTGGCACGAGAATATGCGTATCAGTACTCACAACTTTTATTCCAGTGAGAGCTAGAGCTGTCATTAACTCGATGGCATAAGCGTTGGCTTCTGGATCATTAACAGCCGCAACAGCCAGGGCTCTAGGAAAATCAGAAGCAATCGGGGATAGAATCTCTTTTAGTTTTGCTCGTTGATGTTCACTAATATGGCGCTCCGCTGGGTAACTGATTGCATATTGGCCATATACTGCAACGGCAACTATCAGAGCGACGCTGATGGGAACGGCAACGACAGCTCGATCTCGCTGTAAACTTTTCATAAGTGCAGGGATCACAAACGCAATCGCTACATAAACAAAAGAAATTAGAATCGTGCCCCAAAATACACGTGATCCAGTGGCATAAATGCCAAGGTATTCGGCTAAATCAGTCAGGCCGAACGTTCGCGCCCAAGCTGCATAATTTCTAGAAAAGTCATCCGGTCCGACAGAGCCTAAGAAAAGGGCCATTGGGAGAAAAACTCCCAATGGGAGGGCTTTGAGGATCGCCACCCTGTATTCTTTGACCTTTTTTGAGAAGCGCTTAAATCGAGACATTTTCGCAGAAGCAAAAGCATCTGCCGCGCGGGCTGCAGAGGCTGCGGCCATCTGCGCCGCCACCAACTTTCGCCTGCGCTTCTCCTCTGCACGGAGCCGCGAAGTTCCGCCCATGGCAAAATCCTTCTTGGGGGGACTTCACCCCCTAGAAGTAGATTCCACGGCAAACCGCTACCAGCAAGTGTCGCATAATCGCCCATGCAAAAACGTAGTGGAAGGACGCGCGCCTACGGCATTTGTTTTTCTGACAAACCTACTTTGCTCGTTGGCATTGTCGGGCTATGCCCGGCCGCAGCCCATCCGGCGCTCACATCAGCTAAATTCGATTGAGGTCATCGATGATTGCGACGATGCGACTTGGAAATGAACGTCAAAGCCCAAATCGGCATGTCACGATTGCCGTGTGCGGCGATCAGGACGCTTTCGCCTGCTTACTGCGATCCGTGAGTGGGATGGCGGCGTTCTTTTCGACGTTCAGGTTTTCTTGCGCGCCGAATATCCCAGCCACACGGTGAAGACGCGCCCGGTCGTCTTCGGAAAATTCGCCGCGGGCGCTGAGCACCTGGTTGATCAGATCGAACGCCTTCTGCCGGATCTCGGGGTCCTCGGGCAGCATCGAAGGAATAGCCGCGAGCGCGCCTTCGGTGTCTATCAGCAGCAAGTAGAACTGCTCGCGAACGGTCGCCTTGAACTCCGATAACGACACCTCGCTGTAAGTCTGGCGGATGCGGCGCACGGCTTCGAAGCCACGCTCGTCGACGGCGGCTCGCCCCATGCCGGCGAAGAGCAGAGCGCGGATCAAGGCCTCGCGCATTCCGCCGGCGGCAACGCGTGACTTGAGTTCACCGATGCGGTTTTTCATCAGTTCGAGATGCAACAGGCTCCGCGGCGCTTTCCTTTGCGGCTGCGTCGCGGCGGGATCGATACCCACCGCGGCCTGAAGCGTCGACGAGCCGTACACGGTCATGAACACTCGCTCGGCGATCGCCTCATTCGCGTCGCGCCAGGCGTCGAGTGCGGCAACGATTTGACGAGATGCATTCTCCTGCATCGCGATGAAAGGATTGTCGGCGGTTGCCGGCTTCCGGCTCTTGCGAACCTGGTCTGCCATCGCGGCGACGGAGGCCATCAAGGGGTTTGACTTGGAGAAGAGCTCGTATTGCAGCCGCAAAGGGTGCGACTGCCGCATCCACTCCGCCGTCGACGAATTGAACAAGGCACGCACGGCCGGCTGAGCAAAGGTGCGATACAGCGCCAAGTTCATCTCGGAAACACGGGCCATCGCTGCGAAACAGCGCTCATCCGCGGCATCGTTGCCGCCGAGCGCGCGAATGTCGTCGAGCGTCCGCGCCTCACAGCGCATCACCCACTCGCCGGTCGCGAGATCCGGATTTGCGACGTCGCCGGTCTTGCGCTCGAAAACGGCTTCGTAGAGGCCCGGCGGGAGCGTATCGATCAGGTCGATGTTGCTCGAGAATTCGCCATGCTCTTTCCGAGCGACGCCGGAGGAGACAAAGATGCCCAGGTGACCGACGCTTTCATGTATCGTGTAGACGATCGTCTGTCCGTAGGCACGGATTTCGTTCACGTCCTGATAAAGTTCGAGGATCCAGCCCAGCGCCTGCTGCGGCGGGGTCACATTGTCGCCTTTGGAGCAGAACACAACAATTGGAGAACGAATGTTACGGAGATCGACAGCTGTGCCGTCAGAGGTCTCGATGTTGCCGGCGGCTAGATTGTTGCCGACGAACAATTCATCGACGATAAACTGAATCTCCTCGGCGTTCAGATTGACGTGACCGCCCCACCAGCGCTCAAAGCCGAGATAGCGAGGTGCTTCGGTGTCGATCTTTGAATAAAGGTTGTACTGCTTCGTCCACAGCGTATTCGAGGGATTTTGATTCTCGAAATTCTGCACCAGCCACGCGCCGTCGAATTTGCCGTGGCCGAGATCGCTGGCAAACGCTGTCAGCCAGCTGCCGCCGAGCAATCCGCCGCTGTAGCGCATGGGATACTTGCCGTGGACGCCCTGCCAGTAGGACAGCGGCGATCCGGCGATAATGATCGGTCCGAATAATTCCGGGCGAATGGCGGCGAGCATCATGATGGCCCAGCCGGCCTGGCAGTTTCCGATCACGCACGGTTTGCCATCGGCGTGCGGGTGCAATTCGATGACTTTTTCCAAGAATATCGCTTCGGCGCGGGCGATATCTTCGATCGTCTGACCGGGCATGGGGTCCGGAAGGAAGCCGACAAAATAACACGGATGGCCCGCTTTGAGCGCGACCCCGATTTCGCTGTCGGCTTTGAAACCACCGATCCCGGGACCGTGCCCGGCACGCGGGTCGACGACTACAAAAGGCCGCCGCGTCGGGTCGATTTCGATGCCCGTGGGCGGAACGATCCTCACCAAGGCGTAATTGACCGACCGATCGAGGCGGCGGCCATCGACGACGGGCTCGGCCTTGTAATCGAGCACGTGCGGCACAGCTTCCGCCAGGTGTTCGCGATATTGATCGCCGCGTTGGCGCATCACGTCCCAAAACAACACGCTGCGCTGCGCGGCATCCACGAAGTATTCGAATGCGGGAGCGAATAAGCCGAAGGCCGGCACGGCAGCGCCAATCGAAGACGGCGAGGGAAGGGTTGGGCTCGACGGCATCGTTCGAATTCCTTCTTCCGATTTCTCTTCAGTTCGGCATTGCCGCCAAATAATGCACATAGCTGAATAAACCGGCTTTCCTTTGACATATGTCAAGGAAGGCGAAGCAATCAGCTCGTATCCATTTAAACAACGTATGGGAGGAGTAGTTCATGACCAATAAACCGCAAGGAAAAACGACGGGTTTCGCTAAATCGGGGTTGCCGTCATTCTTTCAGTTTGGCAACGGCCGCGGCGAAAGCATGATCGGAATGCAGAGCGAACTGATGCATGCCTATGAGGAGGCGAGCCGGGCCTGGGTCGCCCGTGTGAAATCGGAAGTGGAACTGTGGTCGGATTTGGCCACGAAATTGACGGCAAGCCGTTCGGTTCCCGAAGGTATGGAAGCATACAGGGATTGCGTGTCGCAGCGCATGCAGATGGCCGCGGAAGATGGTCGGCGCTTATTCGAGGATGGGCAGAAAATCATCGGCGCCGTGACTCGTTCGCTATCCCAGGGACTGGCTGACAAGACCAAATAAGACGCCGAAGCGATTTCGGGATCGCGATTTCGGGATCGAAAACAAAAAGGGAGGGATTCATGATTCAGCAGCGCGAAGGCGAGCAGTGGCCCGACCGACATCCGACAGGTATGGAGCGGGTGCCTTCCGACTGGGCGCGATTGATACGTCAAATTGCGATGGATTGGTTTGGAAGAAGAAGCTGAGTGTCTGGAATTGGCAGTGAGCACGTTACCGCCCGGAGAACGGGGCAGCGTATCGTTCGGACCCTTCAGCACCGACTAACAGCAGGCGCCCGAAGCTGACGGGAATGTGAGGCGAGCGTTCCGCAATTCGACACGTGGCTCTGAGCAGAGTTCGCTCGGATGGTGTGGCGACTGATCATTTTGAGAGTCTGGACATGCGAACTGTGCCCATCGAGCAGTCGGTCGCCATGATCCCTGATGGCGCAAGCCTAATGATCGGCGGCTTCATGGCCGTAGGTACGCCTGAGCGCGTCATTGACGAGATTGTTCGGCAGGGAAAGCGCAATCTGACAGTCATCGCCAACGACACGGCAATGCCGGGCAAGGGCATCGGCAAACTCGTCGACGCCAAACTGCTTCGCAAGGCCATCGCCAGCCACATCGGTCTTAATCCCGAGACTCAGAGACAGATGATGGCCGGCGAATTGGAAGTGGAACTCGTGCCGCAGGGTACGCTCATCGAGCGCATCCGCGCCGGCGGCTACGGGCTCGGCGGCATCCTGACGCAAACCGGCGTTGGCACGTCTGTGGAAACCGGCAAGCAGAAAATCGAAGTTGCCGGGAAGATCTATCTTCTGGAGATCGCGCTCCGCGCGGACTTCGCCTTGGTGCAAGCATTTCTCGCCGATTACATGGGCAACTTGAGCTACGCGCTGACGGCGCGCAATTTCAATCCGGTGATCGCGATGGCCGCCGACACCGTTATTGCCAATGCCGAGCATATTGTCCCGGTCGGTGTGCTTTCGCCCGATCACATCGTAACGCCGGCGCCGATCATCGACTATCTCGTCGCCAATGCGTGAATCGAAGATGGAACCGCAAACAATCATCGCGCGGCGGATCGCCCGGGAACTGAAATCGGGCATGCTCGTCAATCTCGGCATCGGCATTCCAACCCTGGTGGCGAACTATGTGCCGAGTGACGTCCATGTTTTCTTTCAATCCGAGAACGGTCTGATCGGCACCGGGTCGCCTCCCGAAGAAGGGATGGCGCATCCTATGTTGACGGATGCAGCCGGGCAGCCCGTCACGGCTTTGCCTGGCGCCAGCACATTCGATAGCGCCATGTCGTTCGGCCTCATCCGTGGCGGCCATCTCGACCTCACGGTTCTCGGCGGCCTGCAAGTCGATCAGTCCGGGCGGCTGGCCAACTGGATGATCCCAAACAAGATGGTGCCCGGCATGGGCGGCGCCATGGATCTGGTGTCCGGCGCGAAGCGCGTCATCGTCGCGATGCAGCACACGGCGAAGGGTTCACCGAAAGTCGTCAAACAATGCGCGCTGCCCATTACCGCGCTCCGCCCCGTGGATTTGGTCGTCACCGAAATGGCCGTCATCGCCTTCCGCGATGGCCGTGCAACCCTGCTGGAGACCGCCCCTGGCGTTTCCACGGCCCAGGTCATTGCCGCCACTGAGGCGGAACTCGCAATCTCGGAGAACGTGCGGCAAATGCCGCAATGAACGTCAGGATATTCCGCTTTCGCGAAATGCCGATGATGAAGGCTGCAGAATGACTTCGATGAAGCTGGATTGGAAATCAGTCGAGGGCCTGGCGGTAGGAAAGGGCGCAACCGTTCAGGAATTCGTTGCCCTTGCCGGGGATGACAAGCTCGAAATGGATGTCGCCCCCTGGGGCGAGGGGCATTTGAAGGTCAATGGCCGGGAAATCGCGCATATCGACGACGCGAAGGATAGACGCCAAGCCTTTCGCAATCTGAAAAAGATCGCTGAAAGCTACCTGGAGGCAGGCAAATCCAGGCTCGACAGCAAAAGGAGATCGCTGATGATTCCCGCCGTGAAGGCCAAGCTCCTGGAAGGCAAGAAAGGCCTGATCGTCGGCATTGCCAATGATCAGTCGATCGCCTGGGGCTGCGCCAAGGCGTTCCGGGCATTCGGCGCCGAACTTGCAGTGACCTATCTCAACGAAAAGGCGAAGAAGTACGTCGGACCATTGGCCCGTGAGCTCGAAGCTCCGATCGTGATGCCGCTCGATGTGAACACTCCGGGTCAAATGGAGGCGGTCTTTGAGCGCATTGGTCAGGAGTGGGGCAAGCTCGATTTTGTCGTGCACTCCATCGCGTTTTCACCGAAAGACGCGCTGCAGGGCCGTGTCGTCGATGTGTCGCGAGACGGCTTTCTCACCACCATGGATGTGTCTTGCTGGACCTTCATCCGTATGGCTCATCTCGCCGAACCGCTGATGCGCAAGGGTGGGACTCTCTTCACGATGACCTATTACGGCAGCCAGATGGTGGTGAAGAACTACAACATCATGGGCGTCGCCAAAGCCGCGCTGGAAAGTGCGGTGCGTTATATCGCGGCCGAGCTGGGACCCAAGGGGATCCGCGTCCATGCCATCTCGCCTGGACCATTGGCAACGCGTGCCGCCTCCGGAATTCCGGAATTCGATGCGTTGCTCGATAAGGCCAAGTCGAAAGCCCCGGCGCGAAGCCTGGTCAGTATCGACGATGTCGGCGTCGCAACCGCTTTCCTTGCCCACGACGCGGCGCGGCTGATTACCGGTGAAACGCTCTATATCGATGGTGGTTATCACATCATGGACTAAGGGCGGCGTGGGAATTACAGGCGACAGCATGCCCGGCAAGTTCGTCAAATGAACATGATCAAAATCGTAAAACGACTGTCGTAACCCCACAACGGCGCTCCGGCATTCAGCTCAGAGCGCCGCTTTCGCTTCGTTGCCTTATACCAGCGGCGTTAGCCACCAACTCATTATCTTGTCATCATCCGCGAAGGCGGATGATCCAGTAATCATTGAGCCACATTGAATTCTGTGAGTACTGGATGCTCCGCCGGAGCTTGTCATCGGGCCGGCCACTTCGGGCCGGACCCGTTGGCGGGGCATGACAGGTCAAGCATTGTCGCTGCGGGTACTACCCGCGAATGCGGTCGCGACCCAAACACATTGTGATCAGCCGGGACAGACTGAAATGCCGGTGCAGGCCCCGAGAGTCCAGGCACCCGCCTTCGCATCCGCAATACCCGCTGCTTTCTCCAGTGCTTCGTCGGTGAACTCGGCGGTAAGAATGTCCGTTTCTTTCAGGTCGAGTTCGTTCGTGTTGGCATCGTTCATGGCGTCGTTCCTTCCTTTCGAGGTGTCATGCAAAAGTGAGACGGTCGGATCGCCCTTTCATTGATCTATATCAAATTGGATCGATGACCGATTCATCCCTTGATCTGATATTCGTAGTTTCCTTGGATGCCGTTCCTTGGATGCCGGCCGCCGCCTCGCGAGTGACCGTATTTGAAAACAAAAAAACACCGACAGCCAATCGCGGGCGCGAAGATCGTTCTTATCAATCCCGTCAGCTCCAGACTCAGCGTTACGCCGATATCTCCGGGTACGCCGCCGGTAAAATCGATAATTTGGACCCGCAACTTGTATCCGCGTGGTTTCAGATATTTCTGCCAGAACTCGAGTAGCTCCTTGGGCAGGCCGGTAAGGGTACTTTCCCAGCCCGGTTCCTGCTGATTGATAGCCCGTCCGTGATCCGTGCAGAGCCGGTTGGGGAAGCGGCCGACGAAAACCTCGGTCAAGCCGTTATCGGCTGCGCGTTTGATGATGGCGGCCGCCCGCGCCAGCCGGTCGTCATCGGAAACACCAGAGGGTTTCGAGAGCTTGTCCAGCAGCGCTTTCTTTTCCGCCTCTGCCGCCGTCTGCGCGCGCAGCGCATCCGAGGCCTTCTCGGCCTCTTTCAGGGCGATTTTCTTCATCAAGTCTTTCGCCGATGGCAGGGCCGCCAGCGGATCGGCGTTTTTTGCCACTTTTGCTTCAGCCATATCGGATACTCCCTCGTAGGCGAACCGTTTCTACTCAGACTTATGTGGGTGGCATTTGATTTAGCGCAAAGGAACCGTTCAGTAATATCGCTCGAACTTGCAGCTAAGCTGATGTCGAAAGACCGGACACAAGTGCGCACTTAGCCAATCTGTTACGGTTCATTCAACCTCAAAGCGCAACAAGCTGCGTCTTGAGCCGATCACTTTGCCGGCGCGCCGGCCGAAGCCCCATCGCAATCAGTGCGCCGCCACCCATAATCATGTTGACTCCGATCAGCAGTCCCATCGTCCAAGCCGAAGTTCCCGGCAGATTGAACATGATGATGACTGCCAGGATTATGTCGATGGCACCGCTGACCAACATCCAACCCCAGCGACTGGAAAAGTGACGGCGGTGCTCGAAAGCAAGCATGATCGATGCGGCCCCTTCAATTAAGAAAAACAAGACCAGGACCTTTCTCACCGGACCGAGTGTTGCAAGCGCAAGCGGCCATCCGATCAACCCGCCGTATAGGTCCTGTGATCCGTTACCCACGAGGAGGACGCCTATGATAATCGCAAGTCCCGCCGATATTAGACACCACCAAAATCCTGCGCGAGACCGTGCCAGGAATGTTGTCACGAGGCCAACCATCCCGCTCGCGAGGAAGAGCCAACCGAGCCATCGCGTCGCGCTTGAACTGCTGATCGACGGAATGACGATTGCCAGGCACCCCAATAAAACCAGAACCACTCCCTCAAAAAGAAAGAGAACTCCGATAGCTGTGCTGGAATGGCATGTTCGAGGAGCGATCGGCGTCTACGTCTCGGTTGATGGGCATGTTGGTCCTCCTAGCGGGTGCGTGATGGCGGAGCGGCCCGAGATCCCGCACCCACACACTTCCGCTATCGAACTGAATTGTCATGCCGTCCTTCGAATAGATTGCGCCTTGGTGCCAATTTTGGGCCCAGATGTGTCCTGGCCAATCGATCCAGGCTTTGGACGACTGGCCAATTTCGTTGGTGAGATTCAGCTCCGATCCGTTCTGCGTGACAAACGCTGGTTCTTCCCATCTGCAGTCTTGCACACATCGATATTGGCCCGAAAGATTTACCACCTGGGCCGAAGCATGTGTTACCGCCAGAACGCCAAGTCCGGCGAATGCAATTTTTGACTTATCTCGTCGCACGCGCCTCAATGCCAGCAATTACGGAGCGAAATGGCGCCATTGCAATGACGTACACTACGATGACGATCAACAATTTTGCGAGCATCGCCCGGATAAGCAGAAATTCGGCGTATCGAGCCGAACAGCCGGGCACGGAGTTGAGTACCGACAAAACCCCCTCGGCAATTCGGTCAAGCACTTGCCCCTCCTCTCAGAATACGGATACAAATAGGCGCCGCGACCTTTATCCAACCTTGATGAAAATCAAGGCTGCCAGCTTGCGCGTCAGGCATCAGTATCGCAAGGGGGCGCGTAGTGGAGAATCGCGTAGCGGAGAACCCGAATGATCGGCGATCCCTTTCTCAACTACTTCGCGCTCGGTATCCTGATATTCGTGGTCGTGGTGCTATTCTACGGCATCATCGCGATCCACGATATTCCTTATCTCATCTCAAAATCGCGCGATCATCCGCACCAGGACGCGATCCACGCCGCGGGCTGGGTGAGCCTGTTCACGCTGCATGCGCTGTGGCCGTTTCTCTGGATTTGGGCGATGGCTTATCGCCCGGAGCGCGGCTGGGGATTCTCACACCGGGCTGCGTCGGCAACGGACGTAAGCGAAGTCGAAGAGTTGCGTCGCCGCATCGCCGCACTGGAAAGCCAAATTGGAGCAGGAGAGTAAAATGGAACTCCTGCTTATCCTCACCTACGTCGCGATCTGCTACGTCATCTTCAAGCTCTTCAGAATTCCAGTGAATCAATGGTCGCTCGCGACGGCGGCGCTTGGAGGGATCGTAGGCATTGCCTTGCTTTTGCTAGCCATGAATTACAATCATCCGTTCACGACCAACGCCCGCATCTATTTCTCCGTGACGCCCGTGTTGCCGGGGGTCAGGGGTCGCGTCATTGAGGTTCCTGTACAAACGAACGCGCCGCTTAAAGCAGGCGATGAGCTGTTCCGTATCGATCCAAAGCCATATCAATACGTCGTCGATCAGAAAAAGGCCGCGCTTGCCGAGGCCGAGCAAAACGTAAAGCAGTTGAAGGCGTCCCTTGATCAGGCCACAGCCGCCGCAGAAAGGACGAATGCACAGTTTCAATTGGCGCAGCAGGATTACGACAGGCAGGCTGAACTTTTCGCAAAAAAGGTAGTCGCGCAAGCGACGCTCGATACGTCGACGCGTAATCTGGAGGCCGCGAAGCAATCGTTGACCGGGGCGAAAGCCGAGGAGGAACGGGCTCGGCTTGCGTATTCGTCGAACATCGAGGGTGTTAATACCACGGTGGCGCGTCTTCGGGCCGAGCTGGCAGATGCCGAGTACGATCTCGATCAGACCGTGACCAGGGCACCGGGCCCTGGCTTTGTGACGCAGGTGGCCTTGCGGCCGGGCATGTACGTTGTCCCCGTGCCATTGCGGCCGGCCATGGTGTTCGTGAATACCGACGCGCGCGATCGCGAGCTTGGTGCGGCCTTTAAACAAAACTCCTTACAGCGGGTGAAAGCTGGCGACGAGGCGGAGGTTGCCTTTGATGCTGTTCCCGGTCGCGTCTTCAAGGGAAAGGTGCGGTTCGTCCAGGATGCCATTGCACCGGGCCAGTTCCAGGCAACCGGGGCACTGGTGGATGTTGAAAAGCTGACCGAGAGCGGGCGGGCTCTGGCTATCATCGACGTAACGGATGACATGTCCGCCTATCAGCTCCCGCTTGGCGCCGCGGCGCAGGTCGCCATCTATACCGAGCATTTGGAGCACCTCTCGCTCTTACGCAAAATCCTGTTGCGCATGCGCAGTTGGGAGAACTTCGTCTTCCTGGAAGGTCATTGAGATATGGCGAGGAGGGCTGCTGTGACGTTGAAACCAAAAGCAGAAAAGAACGACAAGATGAAGCGCAAGGCTTATGAGAAAGTGCTGCGCGAGCTTCAGGTTGAGCTTTGCCATTTGCAGGATTGGGTCAAAACAACAGGAGCCAAAATCATCATTGTGTTTGAAGGACGCGACGCTGCCGGGAAAGGCGGGACTATCAAAGCCATCACAGAGCGAGTCAGTCCCCGCGTTTTCCGAGTGGTGGCACTACCGGCTCCGTCGGATCGCGAAAAGACTCAGATGTTCTTTCAGCGCTATATCGAGCGTTTTCCTGCCGCAGGCGAAATCATCATTTTCGATCGCAGCTGGTACAATCGTGCCGGCGTCGAATATGTCATGGGATTTGCGACCGACGAGCAGCACGGTCGCTTTCTCGAACTTTGTCCGGAAATCGAAAAGTACATTGTCGACGGCGGCATCACGCTGATCAAGATCTGGCTTGAAGTAGGGAAAGAAGAACAGGAAAGACGCTTTTTGAAGCGTATCAGTGATCCGCTGCGGCAGTGGAAATTGAGCCCGATGGATTTGGAGTCTTATAAGCGCTGGTACGAGTTTTCAAAAGCGCGCGACCTCATGCTGAAGGCCACTGACAGCAAGCATGCACCCTGGTCCATCGTGCGAACGGACGACAAGCGCCGCGGCAGACTGAATTGCATTTCGCACATCTTGTCGGCGATTCCGTACAAGAAAATTCCCGCACGCCAAAGTCAAGTTGCCAAAACGAGTGAATAAGAATAGATACGATGACGGAGCTCCGCTGAAGGGCCGCAATTTCGTGCTGGAAAAATATTAGCCTGTCAAAAAACGATAAGGGTAGCCTGCACCCGGTTTCACAGACACCAATCTCGGTGTTTTGGTGAAATCGATCGTTGCTCTCCCAGTCGAACTTCCCGATAATGCCGGCGAGGGCGGAGACACCGGGGGATGAGCGACGTCCGAGCCATTCCGGGTTGCGTGCTGGCGGCGCTTCTGTGGCTCTGCTTTTCCCAAGTTGCGGCCGCGGACGAAGCTGGCGTCAGCTTTTGGCTGCAAGGTCAATACGGAAGCTTCGCAGCGGCGCCCTCCAATCCTGGATGGTCGTATGAAACTGCATTTTACCACGCATCGGGGGCCGCCGATCCAGGCGTGAGCTTCGAGCGCGGCGGCGGGATTCAGACCGGCATGAAATCGCCTGTTGATTTCATCTGGTTTACTCCGACGTATGCTTTCGCAACACCCGTTCTGGGCGGACAAGCGGCCGTGGGCATGACCGCATTATATGGACGAAACAGCACCGCCGTATCGGCAACGCTTGCTGGCCCGGGCGGCAATTCCATATCGGGCAGCGGATCGGACACCGTGGTTGGATTCGGAGACCTGTATCCAACAGCCACCCTGAAGTGGAATCGTGATGTCCATAACGTCATGGTTTACGCCACAACCGGAATCCCGGTTGGCGCCTACGATCCGACGCGCCTGGCGAGTATGGGATTAGGTCACTGGGCCGCGGACGCTGGTGTCGCTTACACCTACTTGAACGAGCAAGCCGGATTTGAATGGTCGGCGTTGGCTGGCCTGACCTACAATTTCATCAATCCCTATACCCAGTATCAAAGCGGCGTAGACGCACACTTGGATTGGGCAATCTCGCCGTATCTTTCGAAAGAAATGCACATCGGCGCCGTCGGCTATTACTACGACCAGCTGACGGGTGACAGCGGATTGGGCGCCAAGCTTGGCGATTTCAAATCGCGCGTAGCAGGTATCGGCCCGCAGATCGGGTTTTTCTTCCCGCTTGTCGACCGTGAAGGCTATCTCAATCTCCGCGGCTATTACGAGTTCGATGCAAGAAACCGGCTCCAAGGATGGAACGCTTACGTTACGTTCTCGATTAAGTCACCGGAGATAAAGTCGCCCCCGATACTCAAGAAGCAATAGGTGGGGCGCAGCACGACGCTTCAGCCTCCAAGTGCGATCGCGACGCCGACCAGTATTCCGCCGACTGCGATCATCGCGAAGCCCATTCTCCAGCGATGAAACCCGGCATAGCGCCCGAATGCGTATCCGCACAAAAACATCATCGCGATCGCTACGGCATTCGAAACGCGCAGCGCCAATCTTGCATCGGCGATCAATAGGAATGGAATGACGATCGGAAACGTTGACAGGAAGCTGAGGAAGAAAATGCCCAGCGCGCCGAGCCAATCGTCTTTTCTCAGTCGGGGACGTGGAGGCTCGGCCAATTGCTGCAGCTTCTGCCGAATCACTTCCAGTTGCGGCGGCGTCAAGACCGACGCCAGCAGTGGCGGCAACACATCCGCGATGATCCGCTGCGCGGCGTTGACATCCGGCTCTTCGCGCACCTCGCGCCATTTTATTATGGCGCGGCCACATTCGCTGAGGCGCGCCAGAAGAAAAACGCCGGCATCGATGATTCCCCAGGCCAGGTTACATCCGAGAGCACCAACAAGCATCGTTCGAACTTGCAGATTGTTTGCGGTCGCAACTCCAAGCGTACACGTGAAGGTGAGGGCCATGATCAGCCCGAAAAGAACCTCCGAAATCCGGTCCATCGGATCGAGAATCCGGTTAGGCAATTTGGCCGAGGCTATTGGATCAACCGCCATTTTGGATCGGCTCGTTTCCTCTTCAAATGGATTTAGCGCGGCAAACCTATCGGCCGTCACTGCCCAACAGACTGTCGAGGGTGCCAGTCCTGTCGATGCCTCCGATCCTTTCCTCCAGGCCGTCGGCACGCAGCAGATCCCGTACCCGCCCCCGCGCGCCGATGATGCGCAGCGCGATACCCTGTGCCGCCAGTTCGCCGTACAGATCACGCAGCATCCGCGACCCGGCAAGATCGACGTAGGGCGATGCCGATAGATCACAGACCACTTGGCGGATGCCTGATGGACCGACTTCGTGCAGGCGGCTCAAGACGTCTTCACGGACGGCGTCGGCGTTGACATAGAGCAACGGCATTTCGGGCCGGAAGGCAACGACTCCCGGCGGCGTCTCGTTTTCGGGATGCCGGGCGATGTCGGAGTACTGATTGGTGCCCGGAATGCGGCCGAGAAACGCAACGTGCGGCCGCGATGCTCCAACGAGAAGCATCAACATGGAAGCCAATGCGGCAAGCAGGATGCCTTGCAATATCCCGAGAAGCAGAACGCCGAGAAGGGCGATCGCTGCGGCGTAAAAGTCGAGCCGACTGACGCGCCACATGTGGACCAGCGCCGGAAAATCGATCAGTCCATACACTGCCGTCAGCACAACCCCCGCCAGCACGGCTTTCGGCAGATTTTCCAGAAACCCGGTGAGGAAGAGAAGGCAGAGCGCGAGCGTGATCGACGCGAAGACCAAAGCGAGCGGTGTGCGCGCTCCCGCCTTGTCGTTGACTGCCGATTGGGATAGGCCGCCGGCTACGGGATAGCCCTGTCCTAGTGCCGCTGCGAGGTTGGCCGCTCCAATGCCAAGAAGCTCCTGCCGTGGGTCGAGCGCATATCCGTGCTTTGCGGCAAAGGTGCGGGCA
The DNA here is from genome assembly GCA_963759705.1 of uncultured Alphaproteobacteria bacterium. GTDB lineage: Bacteria > Pseudomonadota > Alphaproteobacteria > Rhizobiales > Xanthobacteraceae > BOG-931. Next base: position 130,135 of record CAVXAK010000009.1, on the reverse strand, counting down.
GCCGAGACGCCTTCGATGTAGGCGAGCAGCAGGCAACCGGCTGCCAACGGTATAATTCCTTCGACGTCACGCAGCCGCAGCGCCGGGCCCTGTAACGTCGGCAGGCCAGCCGGGATATCTCCGGTCGTCGGTACCCCGAGAGCAGCAAGACCGAGAACGGACGCGGCAACAATTGAGAGCGCCACAACCCCGAGGGCAACCGGCCTACCCGGCAACCAACGCTCGCCGAGTATGAGCAGTGTGATTGCGACAATACCGACGGCAAACACAAGAAAGTGCGTCTCGCCAAGTTGACTGGCGAATAACACGGCCCGCTCGAAAAAATTTTGCCCGCCGCCCGTCACGCCGAACAGGCTCGGCAGCTGGGTCATCGAGATGGTCAAGGCTGCGCCGGCCTTGAAGCCGACCAGAATGCTGTCGCTGATCAATTTGACGAGCGCGCTCAGGCGCAAGGCCCATGCCACCAGGCAAAGAGCGGCCACCGTGAAAGCCGCGAGGCTGGCAATCTGGGCGTAGCGCTGCGGGTCGCCTTCCGCCATAGCCCCTACCGTTCCGGCGATCATGAGCGAAATGGCGGAGGTAGGTCCAATTGCCAGTTGGCGCGACGACCCGAACAGCGCGTAGCCAATCCCGCCCAACAGATAGCCATAGACGCCGACCTGGACAGGCAAACCGGCCAACCCCGCATAGGCAAGCGAAACGGGAATTGCATAAGCCGCCAGAGTAACCCCGGCGACGACATCGCCGCGCAGCCAGCCAGCGCGGTATTCCGCCAGCCAGCGCGCTGCCGGAAAATGCCAAAGCCACGACCGATTGCTCGCACGGTCTATCGATTTTGACATGCGCGGCGCCCCATCTCCCCTCTATCCCGTTAGGCGTTCCTTTGCTCTGGATATATCTGATCGTTCAATTCGACTTGATGCAAGTCAACTTCCACGCTTGACAGTTGCGATAGAAAAACTCCGGTAGGGAGTGCTAAGTCCATAGATGCGAGCGCAGCGAGAACCATCCGCAGGCTTCGTTCTTATTCCCAGGAAATCTGACCTGACAAATGCCAGCTTTAGGTGCTTTCCTCGCGCGCAACGGCGGTCGGACGGCGCAAGTTATCTAAAAGTATGCAAATGCTAATCAAAGCCACCCACAGCGGGAAAATCAGAAAACTCCAGCTTACATAGGCGCTACCGAGAAGCAGAAAGAGCGACAGTGCATACCCGAAAAGCGCGAGCCAACGCGGTGTAATGCCGGTGAAAAGCGCGATCGTTGAGGTTGTGATCATAAAGACGCTCGCCATCTTGATCATGTAGATGTTCACGATGGCGTAAATGGCGGCGCGGGCGAAGTGAAACGTCGCAGAACCGATCAGTTCTTCCGGTTGAGCGGCAAAAGCGACCAGGATACCGCCAACCATCGCAGATGCTATAAATAATGTGCTCAGGAACATGAGACCGCTACCGAAAAATACAGTCGCAAAAAAGCGGTCCTCCCGTTTGCCGAGGCGGTCGCGCAGCACGCCGATGAACCAGAGGAACGCAATTCCAGCGAACGGCACGAGATTCATGGCCAGAGCCACGGTGCCCGAATTGGAGCGCAGCCACGATCCTGGCTCCTGGGGATCGGCTGGTACCCCGATTCTGAAGAGCCAAAATGCAGCAATCTGCAGCAAGGAAAATAAGAGGCCCGCGATAGCTGCGGCGCTGGGAGTCTTCAAGTTCGCTCTGGTGAGGGTTTGATCGGGCATCATGTTGCACCTTCACGCCGCACCGAAAATCCGGCGCTACGGCGCCTTCATGGATTGAGACAACGCGATCAGGTTTTGCGGAAGGACGCGAATGACGCCTCCGCGCGGGCTGTCAATATCGGCTATCAGCAGCAATGAAATTGATACGATGACCGGCAGAACAAGGAGCCGCAGCCGGCCTCGGCGTCGTTCGCCATAGCCGAGCAGGACGTTGCTTGAGATTGCTATCAGTCCCATCATGGCCCATGCCGCGATCGGAATGCGATTCCACCAGGCTGCCTGAGTGTAGCCCTGCGAGTTCAACACGTCGTTCATGCCCGAAAGTGCGAGGGCGACCACCGGCGTCGGCTGAGTGCTGGCCGCTTGTTGTACGGTGGCCCACAGTTCATCCTGTAGCGCCGTCGTGACGGTATTGATTTTGATCAACTGCGCTTCATTGCGCGTTTCATAGAATAAAATTCGTTGATCCAGATATTTCGACAATAGCGTGCGCGTGCGAGCCGCAACCTCGGCCGGCAGCAGAGTGGCCCGGGCGTGCTCGGTTCCAATCGCATTGGCTTCAGCCTCTTCGTAATTCTTTCGTTGATCGTAACGCGTGACGGCCATTGAAAAGCTGAACCCAATAATCAGAGCCAGAAGCGTCAGCGTGGCGGCCTGCACAACATCGAAATCTTGATGCTCATCCTTGCTTATTTGTTTTCCCTGCCCGCGTAGAAGCTCGCCCGTGTAAGCCGCGAGCCACTGCCCAACGAGCGAAACAGTGAAGACAGCAAAGGGGTAATTGATAATGGCGACAGCCATACGTAGCCTGTTTCCATGCGCCGCAATGGTCGGTTCGATAAGCTGATCGGCCCGGCGGATTTCCGCTTGATTCAGATCAATTCCGCTGAATCAAAGTGTGTCATATTGACTTTGCCGCCGAAGTTTATGCTTCGCGGACTCCAGCAACAATGGCCGGGTGGATATGAATATGGAGAGTGGCAGCGATATCGGCGTTCTCAGCGCGATCGGCCCTGCGGCTCATCCGCCTGAGTTGAAATATGATCGTTTGATCGAAAAGGCCAAGACGGTGCCTTCGGCAAAAACCATTGTCGTGCATCCCTGCGATGAAAACTCGCTCCGCGGAGCGATAGAGGCCGCAGAGACCGGGATTATCGCCCCGATTCTCGTCGGACCCGCGGCGAGAATTAGCGCGGTTGCGCGCGATAACAATCTCGATATCCGGAAATACCCTCTGGTGGACGTACCGCACAGTGATGCGGCGGCGGTGAAGGCCGTCGAGCTGATCCACGAGGCGAAGGGGGAGTTGCTGATGAAAGGCAGTCTCCACACCGACGAACTCATGCGAGCCGTAACCGCGTCAGGTACCGGCCTGCGCACGCAGCGGCGCATCAGTCACGTGTTCGTGATGGACGTGCCGAGCTACTCCGAGACGCTCTTTATAACCGACGCCGCTATCAACATTTTTCCGGACCTCGATGCAAAGCACGACATCGTGCAAAACGCGATTGATCTCTTCACCCAGGTTGGCCTTGGAACGCCGCGGGTGGCAATTCTTTCCGCCGTTGAAACAGTGACCGCGAAAATTCCTTCGACGATTGATGCGGCTGCATTGTGCAAGATGGCCGATCGCGGACAAATTACCGGCGGCATCCTGGACGGCCCGCTGGCCTTTGATAACGCCATCGATCCCGAAGCGGCTCGGATCAAGGGAATAAACTCGGCTGTTGCTGGTCGGGCGCAGATTCTTGTCGTGCCTGATCTCGAAGCCGGCAATATGCTGGCGAAGAACCTGGTATTTCTTCTGAAGGCGGATTTGGCGGGAATCGTTCTCGGTGCGCGGGTCCCGATCATTCTTACGTCGCGTGCGGACTCCGTTCGCAGCCGCAGGGCGTCCTGTGCCGTTGCCGTTCTTTACGCCGACGCGCGTCGGCGGGCGGCGGCCGTGCCTGCGGCGTGAGCTGTCATGGACGCGATTCTTGTCATCAATGCCGGGTCATCGAGCGTCAAATTCGAAATATTTTCGATCGGCGGCGCTCAGCAGCTCGATCGCGTGATCAAGGGAGAGATGGACGGCATCGGAACGCGGCCGCGGCTCAGAGCGAAGGCTCACGAAGGATCAACGCTGATCGACAAACAGTTTGCGCCGAACGCAATCCCGGATGTGCATGCGGCGATAACGGCTGTGGGAGATTGGCTGCAGCAGACCCAACAGCACGTGACGCTCGTTGCGGCCGGCCATCGGGTCGTGCATGGCGGCCCGATTTTCGACAAACCAGTCATCGTCGACCATGATGTTGTCGCGCGCCTTGAAAGCTACACGTCCCTCGCGCCGTTACACCAGCCGAACAATCTTGCTCCCATCCGGCTGCTTCTGGAGCGCCGCCCGGAATTGCCGCAAGTGGCGTGCTTTGACACGTCTTTTCATCGCGGCCATAGCGCCGTGGCCGAACACTTTGCACTTCCCGAGCGCTTCTATGCCGAGGGCGTCAGACGTTATGGGTTTCATGGACTTTCATACGAGTATGTTTCAGGCCGCTTGCGCGAGATCGCGCCGGACGTGGCGTCCGGACGTGTCATCATTGCGCACCTCGGCAGCGGTGCATCGATGTGCGCCATCTCCGATGGGCGAAGCATTGAGAGCACCATGGGCTTTACCGCGCTCGACGGGTTGCCAATGGGAACGCGGTCCGGACAGATCGATCCTGGCGTGCTGCTCTATCTTCTGATGGAGCGCGGCATGAAGCCTGCGGCCGTGCAGGATCTGCTCTATCACGACAGCGGTCTCAAGGGGTTGTCGGGCGTCAGCAATGACGTGAGAGAACTCGAGGCGAGTTCCCAGCCCGGCGCAGCCCTGGCACTTGAATATTTCGTCTATCGCGCGGCTCTTCATGCTGGCATGCTGGCGGCGGCTTTGGGTGGTCTCGATGCTTTCGTGTTCACGGCGGGAATAGGCGAGAACTCGGCCACGATCCGAGCGCTCATCGCCGAACGGCTCGCCTGGCTCGGCGCCGTTCTCGATTCATCCGCCAATGCGGCGAAAAAGACGCTGATTTCGCGGGAGGGAAGCAGAGTGAAGTTATACGTGGTGCCGACCGACGAGGAACTGGCGATCGCGCGGCATACGATTTCCCTGCTCGTGAAACATGGGAAGCTCGCCTGCTCAAGCAATGCTGTCTGAATATGGGCACCGCGAGTGAAGCCAAGCAATTTGCCCGATTTCGATGAGTTGGGCGGTGGCTTCAAGGTAAAGGGAGGATAAGAGCCATGTGCAAGTGCTTCGGACTTTTGTTGCTGGCTGCCGTCATCGGATTCTTTTGCCTCGAACTCAGCGAGCGGGCCTCGATTCCCGGCGCCAACGCCTTGTTCTCCACCGCCGAGGCGAGGGTCGGCCGCCCGTTAACGCCGGTGAGCGTTGCGGGCGTTGCGCGAAGGACGGCACGGCGCTGCGCGGTGGGCGTCTACTACTGCTAGACGTGTGAACCTCCAGCTCCGGCGTCGCCGGGCCGGACCGGAGCAGGCATGTCCGTCGAGTGGGCCGTGCGCGATCACGATCCGTGGGGGGCGGCCAACAATGGCTGCTGCGCGGCGCTGGACTGGTCCATGACCAGTGTGCCGCCGCTACCGTCGCTTGCTGTCACGAAGGCGGCCGCCATGTAATTGCCGAGAAGCGTGATGTTCGCGTTTTGCGACCCGTTGGACACCGAGAGTGTGCCGCTCGCCGACGTTCCCGAAAAGCTCGCGACCGTATGGCCGGGCGAATAAGCCAAGCTTGTGAGATCGATGGCGTCGTCGGCAATCAGATTGTAGTCGAGATTGGCCTGAATTTGCTGCCCGGCGGCCGACAGATGCTGATCGTCGGAGTAGAAGTGTGTCTGCTCCGCGTCTGCCGAACTCAGGTAGGCATATTGCTGATTGAGCGGGACGCTCGAGTCCTCTGCGGTCGTGGTGTTTGCGCCCCACAGCCCCCATCCATTGAGCAGCGGTTTGCCTTGACTGTTGAGGTCGGTATCGGGCTCGATGAGGGCCGACTGGGTATCCGTTCCGACCTGACCGGGTTGCACCGTCGTCGCGGTGAAGCCATACGCCGTCGGATCGTTCAAGACATCCTGCACCATCGCGTGGACGTCGCTTTTGGTGTAGGCAATCCCCGATTGATCGAGATCATCGAACAGCCGTGTCGAATATGCAGCGGACAGGCTTTGATTGTTCATGATGGGATTGACGAGGATGTGCTCGGCCCCATCGGCCGACAGCTTTTCAATCTCCGCCGCCAGTGCGTCCGCCTGCGCAAACATGTACGCCTGCTGCTGCCCGGCGTCGGTGATGAAATTCGTCGCGTAGGAATAATCATTGCCGCCGGAACTGATGAGGTAAAGTGCCGACGGATCGGCGTGGCCGCCGACGGAATTCAGATAGGTCTGGAGCTGGTCGACGGTCGACAGCAGTGCCGGGTTGGGATTGGGCTTTCCGGCTTGGTTGATATTCCCGATGCCGCCATTGCCCGGATCGTTGCCGCTGCCGGGATCGGCAGCATCGACCGCGCCGGAGATGGCATAGTTGGTGCCTCCGCCCCCGACCACGCCGCCTGTTGTATAAGCAGTGTTGGCGGTGAGGCCGAAGTCGGCCGCAAGGATTTGCGAATTCATCAAGCCGACCCCGACGGGCAAATCCGTTCCGCCATTCGCGAGGCCGTTCTGCAGCCGGTCGGTCAGACCGGGGTTCGGCGGTGACGGCAGGTCAGGCGACAGGTATTGCAAAGCGCCGCTATCGACCGTGCTGTCACCGAATACGAAAAAGTTGGTGAAGGTCATCGGCACCGCTCCGGCAAGTCCGGAAACTGTGCCGGTAAACGACGAGTCGAGCTTGAGCGTGCCGACCTGACCCTGGGCGAAAGTGACTTGCGCGGCCGACGCGCTGCCGAACTCGATCTCACCGCTGCTGATCGTTGCGGCATTGGCGGCGACAACGCTCGAGACGTCGAGCACGCTGCCGATACCGTTCGACATCAGACCGACTGTGGCGGCGACGGTGCCGTTGTTGACGTTCAGTCTGCTGTCGCTATTTGCTTGCAATATTCCGGTCCCCGTCACCGAGGCATTGGAAATCGTGCTGGCTCCACTGTCGGCGAGGGATTGGACGATGCCGCCGCTGCCGATGACCACCGCGCCGCCGCTGATGCTGGCCCTGGATAGATCGACATGAGCGCCAATACCGGATGTCCGGACCGAGCCGCGCTCGGAATCCGTAACGCTATCTTCAATGACAAGCCTGGCATTCGTTCCGATCGCTTCCAGCGTTCCGGTATTCGCAAGATTGCTGTCGATGACGACGCCTTGTGCAGTTGTGCCCTCGATCAAGCCGGAGTTCTTGATTTGATGCGCACCGGTGTTGAGTATCAGCGCTCCTTTCGTGCTGTTGCCGGCGATCGTCGCCTCGTTGACCAGCGCAAGATTGCGGCCGCCGATGGTGCCGGCCCCCTCGATGGTGTTGCCCGCATTGGTAAGCGTGTCGACCGGATGGAAGAGGGAGAACGGGAAGGGGAGGAGCCCCGCGCCGAGGATGGCGTCGTGGCCGCTGCCAAGGCTCAATCCGCCGGAGTTCAATATGACCGCGCCGCCGCCGGTCAGCGTTACGTTGGCTGCGATGATAAGATCGGTGGCTGCGCCGGTCGAGTTCAGCGTAATCTTGCCGCTGTTATCGAACGTGCCGCCGATTTCAAGCGCGGCGCCGTTGGCTACACTGATCGTCCCGGCATTGGCACCCGTGCCGGTGCCATGGGTTATGACGAATGTGCCGTGCGTCACCGCAAGCGTTGCGGTTTTCACGGTCCTGAGCGACCTGATCGTGTGGTTTGTGGAAACGGTAACGGTGTAGGTGCCGGCCGCACTGATGGCGACATCGTCGTTGGCGGTTGGGACCCCGATCGGGCTCCAGTCGAATGCAGTATTAAACGAACCGCTAACTCCTAGCCTCCAATGAACTGTTGTCATCGAAGATGCCTCCTCGGCGGATTGTGTCGCCCCGTCCGTGCTGGCTTCACTACGATGTCGAGGAGCCTATGGCTGAAGGCCGGTTCGTTCAAGGCGCGCGCCAAAAATGTCGGCACCGATAACTATTACGATTAACGCCGGATCTGATCGTGCAATCGCATTTGCTGAACATGACTCTGCTCGCTCGGTTCTCTGTTACCGCTATCTGACGCCCGTCAGTTCAGAACCGCGAAGTGTGCCCGCCCCCGAACAAATCCGGGAGCGGGCGAAGAGGACGATAAGCCGTCGCGCTACTGGGCGGCGAAGCAGTAAAACAGACCGTTACCGCCAGTCGCGATCAAACCGGGCTGGGTGCAGTCGCGCGACATATGGGCCGAGTTCCACGAATGCTGATACACGGTGTCGGCAATGCCCTCTCGATCGACGTGGCCGAGCATGGCGCTGCCGAACGTGCTGCTCGTCCAGTTGTTGCAAGTCAAATTGAGGTTTCCAGGAAACGCCCGGCCCTCCAAGTCGGAGCCGGTCAGCATGTCGTGCATGTTGGGCGTGTCGCCACGGACTTTGACGGCCTCGCCCTTCTCGTTGAAGGCTGTCGCCTTGCTGATTTTGTTGTTGGCGCTATGAAGATCGTCGACGCTGGTCGCAATGACAACGCCCTTAACGTTTTGCCAGGGGCCGTGCCCGATGCGATCGCGCGCATTCACGGGGCCGCCTTGGTTGGCAGCATTGGTGCTCAGATAAGCGCGCCAGGTCTTGTTGCCCGCGCCCACCGCCTGCGCCAGCGCCTGGCAATGCGCGTCCGCGCCGGCCAAGCCGCCGAGGTCGCCACCCTTGCCGGGACCGGCGCTGGTTATAAAGAAGGTCATATCGGCTTGCTGCGACCGGGCGTTCCCGCTCAAGTCCAAAGACAATAGGCTCGCCGCCGCAATGATCGAAAAGCGCATCGTATTGTTCATTTTAATCCTCCCTTGATGTTTGCGCGCTGGTGAGCCGCGCTGCTGGCTCTGCGTCATGCGAAATCTAGCACGAAACTTATTTCCGTTGGCACTCGGCCGGTTGCATTGCTGGCCCGCATTCGGCCTTGCGCGGTGCGGCGGCAAAGACCTCCACTGGCTTCGGGCGTTTATTCAGAGCGCGCAAATTTAATAAATCCCATAATTTGGGCTTAAGAGCCTGCATCTATCCTCTCTGTCGTTGGGGTTCGCAGGCCGATATGAACCCGGGGCAACCCTGACGGCTTGAACCCTCGAGCGACTGTCCTCGACAAAAGGTTATGGCTGCGTCCAGGGAGGCAACAATGCTGGCGGAAATCTTCTTCTTGCGACTGGAAGCCACCTCGCGTGCATCGGAAGAAGCGGCCCAGGCTGGGACCTCTCGGTTCGTCCCGCTCCGCCTCAGTGTGCTGCCCGAGATCAGAAAAAAGCAGGCGCGAGTCTAAGGTACTACCGGCAAGATATTCTGACTCGTCATGCCCGCGCTTGTCGCGCTTGTCGCGGGCATCCACGTCTTAAAACGCCCAGGCAAATCAAAGACGTGGATGGGCCGGAACAAGTCCGGCCATGGCGGGGTGAGTGAGCCACAATCAAGAGCCGTCGGTATAAAACGGGTCCGTCATCGAAACGCCGCGAGGCTCCCCCGGCTCGCTGGATCGTCAGGGGTCCGGTTCAGGCACATACTCACAAATTTACTCTTCAGCAGAGCGAAATATCACCTGCCTCAGATATCGAAGGCCCGAGAAATTGCGATCGGGTCGGACTTCCTGGTGAGCTGTAGATAGTTCGCCGTGGATTCGATCTTGGCGTGACCCAAAAGCACGCGCACCGTTTCCAAATCGCCCGTGCCATTCAAAATGTGGAGAGCCTTCGTCCGTCGAAGAGATTCGGTGCCATACTTCCTCGCATCGAGCCCTGCCTCGGCAACCCAGCTCTTCAGCAGACGGCTCATTTGCCGAACGGTCATCGGGCCATGAGCCAATCGCTGGCGGCCAGGGAACAAATAATCCGAGCGCTGCTTGTCAGACGCGGCGATCCATTTTCGCAGCGCAACCGCCGCGGCCTTGGACAAAGCGCATCGGATCGGTTCCTTTCTGCCGGCGCGAGCAACCTCGATAGTTGAATGGATTGCGCCATCGCGACGCCGCACGTCTTTAACCGTAAGATTGAGAAGTTCCCAGGCCGGCAACATGGTGTCGATCGCCGTCGAGAACAGCGCCAGATCTCTGAGCCCCGAGACCCCGCGATTGGCGAGGAGGCGTCGAATGCGCTTCACTTGCGCCGGCGTGAATCCAAGCCGCCGGTCAACCTCACCTTTTTTCCCAGCTCGCTGTTTGCGTATCGGACGTTTCTTGGACGCCATAATTCCAGATCCTTTGGGTGGTTTGCGCCGATCATACGACTTGTCGATGCGGTTCATTCTCACTCAGCATCGCGCCCATCTGTTGGCAAGTCTAAGAGTGTCGCAGCACCGATGGCGGACATTATGCAGGAAGTGGACCACTATGGGGAACGCGGATTGGCAAGGGTCAGTCAGGAGGTATCTAGTGGAGCGGATTTGACATTCGCTACCCACCGAGCCGCGAATCGGCGAAGCAAATGTCAAATCCAAAGCTCCACTAACACTCATATTTGCTAGTGGTCCTTTGATTCTGACATTCGCACGAGAGCCTGCCGAACCGGAATGCGAATGCTAAAATCGGACCACTAGTCTTACTGAGTTAGTAGGTCGCATCTTTTTCCAATGAGACTCATGTATTTGGCAAGATTCACTTTTCAGCATGTGGAGGGGCTGAGATGGGTCTGCCAAAATCACGTGAGGCTGCATCGCGGTTTTCGGCGTATGTCGAGGGTCTGACGAGCGCGATTGGACACGCGGACCGGGCCAAACCGCTTCGGGATTATTGCGTGGGGCTGATGATGCCTTGCGAGCGCAAGAGCGTCGAGCCGATGGCCGCGATTACGGCGCCTGAACGGACCTCGGCCCAACATCAGTCGCTGTTGCATTTTGTTGGTGAAGGCAACTGGTCCGACGAGAAGGTTTTGGCCAAGGTGCGCGAAATGGTGCTGCCGGAGATGGAACGCCACGGGCCGATCGAAGCCTGGATCATCGATGACACGGGCTTTCCCAAGAAGGGACGGCATTCGGTTGGGGTCGGGCGTCAATATTGCGGTGAGCTTGGCAAGCAAGACAATTGTCAGATCGTCGTAACGCTTTCGATTGCCAATCATCATGCGAGCTTGCCAGCGGCCTATCGCCTCTATCTGCCGAAGGAGTGGGCGACGGACCGTCCACGTCGGCGCAAAGCAGGTGTACCCAAGGAGGTCACCTTCAAAACCAAGCCGGCAATCGCGCTCGATCAATTGCGATGGGCCTGCGCGGCCGACCTACCGCGCGGCGTGGTGCTGATGGATGCCGGCTATGGCGCCGACACCGATTTGCGTACCAACATCACAGCGCTCGGATTGAGCTATGTAGCCGGCATCATGCCACAAACATCGGTATGGGGACCGGGCGCCGGGCCACGGCCGCCAAAGAAATGGTCGGGCCACGGGCGACGTCCAAAGCTGTTGCGGCGTGACGGCAAACACCGACCGATATCGGTCAAGAAGCTTGCGTTTGCCCTGCCGTCAGAGGCTTGGTGCAAGATCACGTGGCGGGAAGCCTCGGCAGAGCCGTTATCCTCACGCTTTGCCCGTGTACGCGTTCGTGCGGCGCATCGAGATTATTGGCTGGCTGAAAGTCGACCAGACGAGTGGCTGCTGATCGAGTGGCCAGATGGCGAAGATGCGCCGACCAAATATTGGTTCTCAACGCTTCCGGCGAACATCGCGTTCGCTCAGCTCGTCGATACCGCCAAACTGCGCTGGCGCATCGAACGCGATTACCAGGAACTCAAACAGGAGGTTGGCCTCGGTCACTTCGAAGGACGCGGATGGCGCGGCTTCCACCATCACGCAACGCTATGCATCGCGGCCTATGGATTCCTGATCTCCGAGCGGGAGACGATTCCCCCCTCACGAACTCGTTCCCCCCGGTTGTTCACGAACATTACAATTCCCGAAACTTATCGGCCCAGAGGGTCCGCCATTGCGGCCTGAGCGCCACGTTCCGAATTCCATCGCAACTATCCGACGGAGATTAATCGTCGCTCTCGTCGCAACGCTGTCACGATGTCCTTGCTGCGTCGGCCCAATCTCAGCACAAGGTAGACGTCGAAAGTTGTGACGCAGTAAGACTAGGCTCTACACAACCGTTCGTGTGTTAACGAGCCAGTCCGACTTCCGATCGCGAACGGTCTTCAGGCGATGATCGCGCCGTGTCATCGCGCCATGTCCGTTATTCTCCCTGTAGCGACCGGGACCAGACATTGCTGATGTCTCACGCATACCCGGAGCCGGCTCATGCGCTGCCGGCAATCGGCCCCTCATTCGATCGCCTCGTCGGCGAGCGCGACCAGCGTCTGCGGAATGTCAAGCCGAGCGATTAGCGGTCTTGAGCTTGATCGCCAGCCCGAACATGGTTGGTGGAATGACCGGCAAGTTGGCAGGCATTTCGCCTTTGAGAGCCATCGCCCTCCGCAATTGAATGCGCGTTCCCGGATCAAAAAATGACGAAAGACACCAGCCTGAGCCGGCTGCGCTCATTTTACCTGAATTCGATTGAGGTAATCGATGATTGCGACGATGCGATTTTGAACCATGCGGTCAAAACCCCAAATCGGCATTTCACGATTGCCGTGCGCGGCGATCAACGTGCGCCCGTCAATGATTTCATTCACCGCGACGATCGGAAATACGCCATCGTTCTTCTTGGCGAGTTTTGTCAGGTCGGCAGGCGGAACCTTGAGGACTGCGCTGAGCAATCCGTCTCCCTTGCCATCGACGCCGTGGCATGGCGCGCAGCTGGAAAGATAGGCGGTTTTTCCGGCATCGATGTCTTGCGTCCACGCTGTCGTATTGAATCCAGCCATTGCGGCAGCAATCACGAGCCACCTGCATGCAGTCCTTGCCATATGAGTTTCCTCCCGCGTTTGCGACTGAGCGTGCACTTGCCATAATGCACGCTATCGGAGGCCTAGCGACGAGGCGTTGATCTTGATCAACCCGGCATTGCGGTGTCCTCTGGAGAACGTCGCGCCGCGGCAGCAGCGCGCGGGCGCCGCACTCGCTCGATCTTCTGGTCTGCTCCAGAGGCCGTCCCTTACTTACGAGAGCAACCGGGCCGGTCGGACCGGACGGTCGGCTCAAGCCGACCGTCGGTTTCGAGCCAACGGGGATCGAATGTGCAGGTTATCGGGTTTCGCAGGTTGTCGGATTCTATGCACGGCTTGGCAAGCGGCAGTTCGCGCACTTTCGGAAAACTGGTGGAGCCAGGGGGAGTCGAACCCCCGACCTCTTGAATGCCATTCTCACTGTCCCAGTGATACCCAGATTTCCGCAATTTCCAAGATCTTGATAAACACCTTGTTTTCAAAGAATTTTTGGTTCATTTCATTTTCCGGCGATTTCCGGGAATTCCCTTTCGGTGGTTCCTTGGTGGTTCCTTTGTCAAATGGGGATTCAGCACGATGCAGCATCGTCGGATTACAAAGCGGCTGGTGGACAGTCTCAGCGCGACCGGAGAGGAATATTTCGTTTGGGATGAAACGCTGATCGGCTTTGGTGTCCGCGTCCAAGCAAGCGGCGCCATGTCCTACGTCGCGAAATATCGGGCCGGCTCGGGTCGTGGAGCGCCGACGAGACGCGTTACGCTAGGCCGGGTGGGAACGCTGACGCCCGACGATGCACGCGCCCTTGCCAAAAAGACGCTTGGCGCGGTGGCACATGGCAACGATCCTGCGGCACTGAAGGCCGCGGAGCGCCGCGCATCAACACTGCGGGAGCTGGCGGATCTCTATCTTGCCGAGCATGTTGACACCAAACGGAAGCAAAGCACGGCTTCACACTACCGCAGTCTATTGGAAAAGGTTGTCCTGCCTGACCTTGGCAGTCGGCGGGCCGAACAGGTCACCACGTCCGATCTAGCCAAGCTTCACGCCAAAATGCGGAAGCGTCCCTATCAAGCCAATCGCATGTTGGCAGTAGTGGGAGCCCTGTACACCTTCGCGGGCAAGCGCAAGCTCATACCGATGGGGCTCAATCCGGCGCGGGGCATTGAGCAGTATCCCGAAAACAAACGGGAGAGATTCCTTACCGGCGATGAGTTGACCCGGCTGGGCGATGCGATCCGTGAAGCGGAGGCAGTCGGACTGCCTTATGAAATCGACGGAACCAAACCGAAGGCCAAGCACGCGCCCAAGGAAGCCAATCGGCGCACAAAAATCGGTCCGCATGCAGCGGCGGCCATCCGCCTACTAATCCTAACTGGCGCGCGTTTACGGGAAATCCTGGGCCTGAAGTGGGACTACGTGGATTTGGAGCGTGGACTATTGCTGTTGCCAGACAGTAAGACCGGCAAAAAAGCAATCGTGCTCAATGCGCCTGCCAGCGACGTGCTGGCCAATCTGCCGCGCGTCGGTGAGTACGTCATTGCTGGCCAGGCCGCCGGCACCGACGAAGACAAACCCCGCGCCGATCTAAACCGGCCGTGGCGGGCGATCGTGAAGCGCGCCGCACTAGGAGGGCTGCGCATTCATGACCTTCGCCACACCCATGCGAGCGTTGGCGCAGGCTTGGGGCTCGGACTTCCGATCATTGGCAAGCTGTTGGGCCACACCCAGCCGTCCACCACCGCCCGATACGCGCACCTTGACGCCGATCCGCTTCGCCGCGCGTCGGACCACATCGGCAATCAACTTGCGGCGGCGATGGGCGACCTAAAGGCGAAGCCGAGCGGTGAAGTCGTCGAATTGTCGGAAGCCGCGGCTGGACACAAGCGAAAGGCGTGACAATCGGCCGGCGGGAGCGACGGGAGTTCTTTTCCCTTCGTACGCGGTGATCCCTCCTTCGGGGTGAGGTCGACTACCATACCAAGTGTCAAATTGAATGGGCGGAAGTCTACTTCCCCTTAGTCTTCAACTGCAGACGTATCGCTGCGTCGCGGTGAACCTCCGCTTCGGGCCCATGTGTGGACGCTTTGGCGTCACCATTCTACGTTGACTGACAGCGCCCACCGGGAGCATCCTCACAGTGCGAACCGCATTCATGCGGCGAATGTCGGCTCATGTGAACCCCGATCCAGAGGGTCGTGTAGGACAATGAGTGGCGTGCGGTTTCAGGCAACGTGGGTCGCTGCGGCCGCCTCCGGCCTTGAAGTTGTGACGGGGACCGGCTTAGTCGTTGCGCCATCGTTACTTGCCAAGCTGCTGTTCGCTTCCGAGATGAACGCATCAGGTGATCTCGTCGGTAGGATTTCCGGCCTTGTGATGTTGTGTCTTGCTCTCGGGTGCTGGCCGCGCGGCGCGTTCAAGGGCGAAGACCGACAGACGCTCGCGCCGCTTATCGCGCTGAGCCTGCTCGCCACCGTCTTTCTGATCTACGTCGGCATCGGCGGGGTGAACGTTGGCGTGCTGCTTTGGCCGGCAGCCGCGACGCACCTCGTCCTTACGATTCTGCTGACGCGCGCTTGGATGAGCCGGCGGGCAGCAGGATGACACATGGACGGGAGGCGGAAAAGCCTCAGGCACGGTGCTAGCGAGGCAATTCGAGTGTCCGGGAGCGTTCGAAAGGAGCAACAAATGAGAAAGGCAGTGTCAGACGGTTTGAAGAGGGCATTAATCGGCACAGTGTTGTCCGTTGCGCTAATGTTGATGGCGGGCCTGATTGCGCCCTCGATGGCCGAAGACAGCTTGGAACAGGATTTGGGGATCATCCGGGCGTGCGGCAGCGATGTATGGAGCCTCTGCTCGGGCGTGCTGCCCGACGTCGGACGCGTCAAAGCCTGTATCCAGGACAAGATGGGCCAGCTTTCGAAGGGTTGCATCGACAAGGTCCTCGACAAGATGGCCGGCCAGTCATTCAAGGTTTGCAAGAATCAGACTTATGCGCTTTGCGCTGCGGCGCGCTGCAATGTGTACGACGGCGTCGCCTACTGTCAGTGCGACGTGAAGCACGGTGACAGCATCAGCCTGCCGTTTCCAATGGGCGACAAGGACGTCTGCTCGGTCAACGCCGCAGGTGCCGACAACAAATACATGATCAGCACCTATAGTCTGCCTGAGTCGATCGCTTCGTCGCAGGGAGGCGGCGCGGTCTACACCTGCTCGGGCGAGGGCTCTGGAGCCTACGCTCAGTGCGACGGCGGAATCTGCTTTAGAAGCACCGAGGATACGACGTTCCCGGGTTTCGAGAAGCCCGTGCGGAAGGGACAAATCGTTTGTTCTTGCCCTATCACTCAGGCCAAGTCCGGCGACGATGCGCAAGGCTATCAAATCCTCGGGCCCTATCCTTGCGACAAGTCCTTCTTCCGGTACTGCAAAGCCGCCACCGCCACCAGTCACACGGGTTCGACGATCTATGTCGGTGCTCCGATTGGCACGGCTCAGGCTCTGGCGGTCCTGCTCAACGGCAAGGCTCCGCCCGTCAACGAGTGTCGGGAGTAAGCCCGCCACCTGGCGAATGCCGGGTTATATGTTTTCGCATGCACGAATTTGGCAAACATATCAGCAGAAATTGGACGGGCTAATGATTAATATTGAACGAGGAGAAAAAACGATGAAGCTCAAATTAATCTTTGGCGTTGCGATTGCAGCATTAACGGTCACGGCTGCTTCGGCGCAAGTACAAGTGCTAAATCTCTCCGGCCAATATCAATGCATTCAGGGATGCAGAGGCGGAGGTTTGGCCTATGTCACTCAAAACGGTTGGGATCTGAACCTCGTCAACGAAATCGGTCAGCCGTCAAGAGCATGGATCGATTGGCCCGGCCACATTTGGGCGCAGTATTGGAATGAGGGCGCGGTCTATTCGCCAGACGGTATGACGGTTCAGTTCGATAATGGAAGCGTTTGGCAGCGGTTCGTACCACCACCATTCCTTAACAGTCGCGGTTAATGCAGCAGATCGCCGAAAGGTTCATTCGATGATCCGTTACATTCCCCCGAAGCGATAGTTCAGACCCGCCCGTATTTCGCTGTGCCGTGAGACTTCAAGCGAAGCGGCGGTGATATAGAGATATTCGATTTTGCCGCTTAAACTTGGGGTAAAGCCGTATTCGAGACCTCCGCCGAGCGCCGCGCCAATCTGACGATTCGTGCCAGAGCAGTTGACTAAAATTCCCTGACAGACTGCACCTCCCGAGACGGTCGTCAGGGTGGTCTTGGCCCCAAGCAGTGCAAGACCTCCGGTTCCATAGAATAACCAGTTGTCGCTCGCATAGCCGACGCGAAACCTGGCGGTGCTCTCCCAATCCACATTGGTCGACGCGTTCACCGCGGCTCCAGGAAAAGGGATGCCGGCAATTGTCGGAACCGCAGTTGTCGAGCCCTTGATATTGGCCCAATCGAGGTCCGCCTCGAGGCCCATGACGACATGCGCCGCTTGAATTTGGGCGCCGAGCGTTCCACCGAATACTCCGCCGGAAATGCCAGTGGACAGGCTGTCAAAACGGTCGGTGATGATGTTGAAGGGATCCTGTTGACCCCAGGCATAGCCACCGTTCACGCCGACGTAAAATCCAGTCCAGTTGTAGACCTGTTGTACGGCGACGACAGGAGGCTGATACGCCGGTCTCGGCGGCAAATCAGCCGCTTGCGCGGAGATCAAGGCCGCGCACGAGGCTGTCGCTGCGGCAATCGTTGTCAAGAACTGTTTTCTCATGGTGGCTCTCCTTCGAAACTTAGGTCATCAATCAATGAGCCTTAACAAGTACGCTCATTCGGGCAAAAGTGTGCAAGTGCCGCGCGCTGAACAAAAAATCATTTTGTGTGATAGAAAGGTCACATGGAAATTGAGGTCGCGTGCAGGCAGGCCGATCAGATACAGCGGCATATGCCAACGACGTGAAAAAAGGCAGTGCCGGCTTCTTGTGGTTGGAGCCCCCTCCTGGCTTTGATTGCTGACGCCAGCGCACCCGAATCAGGGGACTGTGTCATGCGCGCATTCCCGAGCGGACATTCGGCAGTGCGTCATAAACCAGCCCTTGCCCGGAATCGTCTGCACCCAGTTGTTTTCAAAGCCGGCAGGAGCTTTGGGGCCAAAATAAACGTCCGTCGAGCCGTCCGCATTGACCTTAACCCCTTATTCTGATGCTCACACTGGGTACTGCTGATCAGTCTGCAGCAGCGAGCGCGTCTGACTGTCGTAGACGATGACCGACCAGAAATCCTTGACCGGGATGTTCGGAGGTAGGTGCAGCTTGTAGTTCTTGGCGCCGTCGAACGGATTGGCCGTTCGGTCCTGGTCAGTCCACGGGTACAAAGACCCTTCGCCGACCATCTTCAATGCCATCGGCCGGCGTCACGCCTGTGGCCAAATAGTAAAAGAAGGCGGCCCCATCCAGGTTGCTGACCCCCGGTGCGACTTCGAACTTGTAGCCGCCGAAGAACGGCAGTGGCCACCCACTGTTCGGATAGAGTAGGCGTCTTCGCTGCGAATTTTGAAGGCAATCGTGCGTGCGGTTACGGCACCAATATTCGCGGGCGTCCGTGAGGATTTTCTTCATCCGTGCGTTCAGGGTTGAACGGCTTCCCCTTCACATCGCCGATGGAGGCAAAAAGGCCCAGCGTCGTCGGATTACTTCCCTCACTCGGTTCTTCTTGAATGACTTCGTTTAAAAGGTGCCAAAACGAATAATCACTGGGGAAGACGAAATTCGATGGGATACCGGAAGCATCAACGCCGTAACAGTAGCTGCAGGGTAAAGGATGCATCTCGGTCCTCCTTACCTCTTGCAGCGCGCGTTCATCGCGAAGTCGCACTTGCCGCATGCGGCGCGCAACCGCATTTGGAGCCTCATTTCATCGCACCGCAATGCCGCGCCCGCGCAGAAAGGCGCAGATCTGGTTGATAACAGTGGTGCGCCGGTAAACAGGCGTTCGCGCTCGCGATGCCCTGAAGATCGAGTTGTTCGATCGGTGATGGCTTGATTTGTGCGCGCTGCGGACTTTCGACAAAGGCCGTTGGGCTCACACCTTGCAAGTATGATACGGTAATCATGGATTAAGGGTGCAATCATGCAAGCAGCCCAATGAAAAAACGCCTCATTGGAATGGTCAGCTCAGGGCTAAACTCGTGCGGCGTCAAGCCGCTCGAACCGACAAAACGTCGGGCAAAATGCAAATTGATATACGTTCTGGCTATTCTCATCGGCGTGACAGTTGCAGCGCAGGCTGCAGAGCCGAAGCGCATATTGCTGCTTCACTCGTACGGCCGTGACTTCTCGCCATTTAGCGAATTCGCGCAGAGTTTCCGCGCCGAACTGGATCGGCAATATGAGAAACCGGTCGACGTCTTTGAGTTTTCGCTCGCGACCGCCCAATTCGCTAATGAAAATCTCGATCGCGACGACAGACCGTTCGCGGAATATCTTCGTACACTTTTTTATGATCACAAACTTGACCTCGTTGTGACCATTGGCGCACCAGCGGCGGACTTCTTCCAAAAGTATCGCGAACAGCTCTCGCCTTCGACGCCGATGCTTATTACATTCCTTGAGCAGCGTCGCGTGCCAGTTATCACCACAAGTGATACTGTGGTCTCGAATAGGATCGATTTTGCCGGCATTGTCGACAATATTCTTCGCATTTTACCGAAGACGAACAATATTGAAGTAATTCTGGGCAACACTCGCCTTGAAAGATTCTGGGTGCAAGAACTTCAAGAAGTCTTCCGTCCCTATGCCAATAAAATTTCCTTCACATGGGTCAGTGATTTGTCATTTGACGACATGCTCAAGCAGAGTGCGGCGCTTCCACCGCGGTCCGCTATCCTCTTCATTCTCCTATCCGTTGACGCGGCAGGTATACCGCACCCGCTAGGCAACGCTGTGGACCGACTGCACGACGTCGCTAACGCACCTATGTTCTCTTTCAACGATGCTTACTTTGGCCGCGGGGTCGTTGGGGGGCCAATGCTCTCTATCCCGGAGTTTGGTCGAAAGGCGGTGAACGTTGCTGTCCGCATACTGAACGGCGAAGCGCCTGGTGGGATAAAGACAGAACCGCTTGGGTTCGAAAATCCGAGATTTGATTGGAGGGAAATGAAGCGCTGGAACATCAGTGAGGCAGACCTTCCTCCGGGGAGCGCCATTGAATTCCGTGTACCGACTATATTTGAGCAATATAAATGGTATATAGCCGCCGCGGTCGCGGTTGGTTTGCTCGAAGCCACTGTCATTCTTGCGTTGCTTTTGAACCGACGGCGCTTAGAGCGCGAACGTATAGAGCGTCAGCGAGCGGAGAAGGCGGCTCGCAATTTTGGCGAACAGCTAATTAGCGCGCAGGAGGACGAGCGTTCTCGACTTGCGCGAGAACTTCATGACGACGTGACGCAACGTTTGGCCGTTCTCGCCATCGAGGCAGGACGCGCACAGGTGCGAGGGCACAGCCAAGGTACCGACACGACGATGCGCAAAATCGGTGAGGGCCTTGTCAAGCTGAGCGAGGACGTACACGCCCTTTCCTACCGATTACATCCATCAATTCTTGATGACCTTGGGCTCATCGAGGCGCTGAAGGCCGAGTGTGAGCGGTTCACCAAGCTCGAGTCAATTCCGGTGGATCTGAAAATTGAACAAGGTCTAATCGCGCCGACAAAGCAAATTGCGCTTTGTCTTTTCCGGATCGTTCAAGAGGCTCTTCAGAATGTCGGCCGCCACGCGAACGCTAGCCAAGTAGAAGTTTCTCTTCAGAGACTGGATAATGGATTTCGGATCACTGTTCGCGATGATGGCGTCGGCTTTAATCCCAAACTTCGCCGGGATCGGCCTAGTCTCGGAGTAGCAAGCATGCAGCAGCGAATTTACCTGGTCGGTGGCGAGCTGGATATCGATAGTGCTCCTGGTCACGGCACCATAGTATTGGCTTGGGTGCCAGCAAGGGAGGAGCGTAATAAATCGCGCGCGCGTGCTGCTGGCTGACGACCATCAAATGGTCACTGAAGGGCTTAAGAATCTACTAGCTGACGATTTTGAGGTAGTAGATGCCGTGGAAGACGGCCGCGCGCTTTTGGCGGCAGCAAAAAGACTTCGACCGGACGTTATCGTAGCTGATATTTCCATGCCCCAGCTCAATGGAATTGAGGCCCTCCAACAGCTGAAAAAGCACAATCCAGATGTCAAGGTCGTATTCTTGACCATGCACCAAAATCGGGCCTACGCGCGCCGCGCCCTACAGGCGGGGGCGTCCGGCTTCGTCGTCAAGCACTCGGCTTCGCACGAATTAGTCATGGCGATTCATGCTGCTTTAAAGGGCCAAACGTTTATCACGCCAGCTTTGGCTCGAGACGTGCTTCACGATATAGAGCAGGGAGCAAAAGCAAACAAATCTACCAAGACCCCGGTAACGCCGCGCCAGCGGGAGATCCTGCAATTGTTAGCACAAGGAAAGTCCGCAAAGGAAATTGGGGAGATACTTTCGATCTCGGCCCGGACGGTTGAATTCCACAAATACCAGATGATGGAAATGCAAGGACTTCAGAGCAGCGCTCAACTCGTGCATTTCGCAATCAAGCAGGGCATCGTTACGATATAAAAGGTTGGCATGCTTTTCGGGTCTTATTGACCGTTGGCACCTAGTAATTTTTCATGCCTCTACCTGGTAATTTTTCGAGGTCTCACCTTCACTGATTTCAGTCAATGTCACGGCAGATCCTTTGGTGACTAAAAAGCACATGCCCGCCGGCATTCGGAGATGATCGCTAAAAATAAGCCCGACTGCGTCCTGCTTGCAGGACGACATCAGGGTTTGTCCGAAGGCATTCGTGGCTTGCTGGAAACAGTCTTTGAGGTCGTCGTTATGGTTGCCGATGAGGTCTCGTTGCTTGAGAGCGCAAAGAGAGTGGCAGCTCAATTGGCAATCGTAGACATGTCCATTGGTCGTGAAGATGGATTTGGAGCGGTGCGTCGTCTCCGCGAGGTTTCTCCAACGATGAAGCTAATCGTGATTAGTGCTCATAACGAGCTCAGCGTGATCCAGTCGGCCCTGGCGGCGGGTGCTGATGGGTTTGTCCTGAAGCGAACCATCGCGACGGATCTTTTGCCTGCCGTGGATGCGGTACGCGCAGGACAGCGCTTCGTATCACCTTGCATTGTGACCGAGCACCAATAGGAAACATACCGAAGCCCGATCGCCCCAAAAAGTAGATCCAGAAGTAAAACGAAAACCACGATGACAACTGAAAAACTCTTGCCGAGCTCAACCGCGTGTCTGGTTCGTTGGCGACCATCTGGCCTGCCTTGCGCGCTTGGATTAGTGCCCCGCCCAGAATGCGCTTGGGTTGATCAATCTCAAAGTACCGCGTCGTCGGCGTCGCTAATCGTGCCAGAACGCGGCGCCGCTGTTAGAAGGAGCAAAAAGGCATGGACGCTCGCGAAGACAACAGAGCAATGGAACACTCCCGCCGCAACCTTATCGCGGTCGGCGCTTTGGCAGTGGCAGGATTAGGACTACCGATCGCATTCGCGAGGAAAGCGAGCGCTGACGAACCAAAGCCAATGCTTATGTTCGTGCAGATTGCCGAGGATCTCAAGCTCGACAAAGCAGTGCAGACCCTGCGCCTTGTGAAAGTTGCTCAGCAAACGCTGTACTTTGCAGACCGGCCGGAGCGCATCGCCGGGCATATCAAGATGGCCGATTATCTAACTGAATGGACCACGAAAGCCGGCAAGGACAATTTCGGCGGGGACCCGCCAAACGCCACGCTATCCGTCTACGAGCCGGGGCAACCGAACGATACCGTAGCAGTAGTCGTGATCAGTAATCCCAAGGTCGACGGCTCCGACCTGGTGTACAGCTACAAGCTCATTGGTGGCGCCCTGCCGGCCGCGGGTGGTGCAACGTCGCTGTTCATCGATTGGATTGGAGTAGGCGGCGGCGTCGGTTTCGGCTTCCACGGCGTCGGCGTTGGTTTCCGCGGTCCGGGTTTCCGTTGAGAACCAAAGAGATTGCAATGCGTCGCTTCGGCATCAACTAGCCATTCGGAATCTTAAAGAACGTGGTCCAAAGAGCAAAGCCATGATTGTCAATTGGAGAGCGTCAATGCGAACGACACTATTTGGGCTTGTCGCTACTGCCGTCATCGGACTTTCGGGCGCCCACGCGCAAAGCCCAGTCCGCTGAGCGCCTATGTTGACGCTAATGGCTTCATTGACGTTCAGGTCCTTACTTGTGCTCAACTCGCGAACGCCTGTCAGCAAGACGCTGATGCCCTCACTGCTTGGTATAGCGGCTGGTACAACGGTCTTGCCCATAAGCATTTTCTCGACCTTCGCAAAAGCAAGGAAACGGAACACGAGGTGATTCTTTACTGCAAGGAATATCCTCGAATACGGATCATCGACGCGATGGCTGTCATTTTTAAAGATGAGCGGGCGAGGCTGGGCATTCAGATGACACCGGACTAAGCAATCTGACCAAAATAGTAGGACGAGCAGCATTTCTGATGCAGGGGGTAGCAATGAATATTCTGAATAGGATCACAGCACCAGAGCGGGAGATCGAGAATGCACAACGCGGTCCGGGCCATCAATTTGGTCTTGATGATGATGCTCACTACGGCAGCCATCGCTCAGGATTTGCCAAATCTGCCTCAGCCTTTTCCGGTGCCGGCCACTGGCGAGATTCGGCTTAACATCTTTAAGGCCGCATTCATTGTGGGCGTAGGGGGTGGCACAGGCACATTGACCTTTCAGGGGCAGACATACCCGCTGAGCATCGGCGGGATTGGCATAGGCAGCCTCGGTATTGCGGACGTCGAGTTAACTGGTACGGCGGCCAATATGCGTACTGCGTCTGACATTGTCGGAACCTATGGTGCGGCAGGTGCCGGTGCGGCATTTGTCGGTGGTGGGCAAGTCGCGACGCTGCAAAACGAGAAAGGCGTCGTCCTAACGGTGCAAGGAGTACAAGCGGGATTTCAGGTATCCGTCGGGGTCGCCGGCATGACAATCGCGTTGCAATGACATCTGGTGGCCGTTCTCACGACCATAAAGAGGAAGGAGTGACTTTCATGAGTTCCAGGAAAATTGTTTGCGCGCTAATGACGATCGTCGGCCTGCTTTGCGCGCCTGGATTGGCGCTCGCTCAGAATGTGCCGGCCTCACCACCAATCAAGACAATCGGCGTGCCAAGTTGGGCCAAGTCGCAATCGTGCCGTCGCTGATCGTCATGAACTCTCGCGGCGCGACGCTGCAGGGCAACAAGCTGACGCTGACCGGAATGTCACCCAACTCCATTGTGTTTGCCGATCGTCCAGTGCGCGCGGCCGGACACCAGCTCACTGCGAGACTTGCTTGACGAATGGAAAGCGGGCGACAGCTTTGGCAAGGATCCGCCGAATGCAACGGTGTCGGCGCTCAGCAAGGATGCCTCGACGGACCGCGATGCGGTTGTGGTGCTGAAGTCGCCCAAGCTTGATGGCGACAAGCTGACGTTCGACGTGCAGGTGCTCGAAGGGAACCTGAACGGCGCAGACGGCCCTGCCGCCGTGTTCATTGACATCATCGGAAGGCCGCTCACGCCACTATCGTTTGCCGGCGTCGCGCGCCGTACCGCGTTTCGCGGCGCGATGTATGCAGGCGCAGCTGGCGCTGCTGCCGCGGCGCGCTACGGCTATCACCCGTACGGCTATCCGCCGCCGGCCTGCGGCTACTACCCCTATCCGCCTTGTTACTGAAGCGAAGCGACAACAACTCGTTGGAGTTTCTGTCGTGAAAACCAGTCAGCTCCTTATTTCGGTTGCCGGTGTTCTCGCCCTTAGTTGCGTCTCGGCATTGGCTCAGCAGGTCACAGGTGTTCCAGGTTCGCCCGAGGCCACCACCACGATCGACGGAAAACAACTTCCGCCGCCTGCTCCGAAATTCGGCGGGGTGATCAAGGAGAAGGCCTCGGAGTCGACGCCGTGGTGGCCACCGCGCGTCGTACCGCCGAAGGGCGCACCCAACGTGTTGCTCATCATGACGGACGACGTCGGGTTTCGGAGCCCCGGGCACGTTCGGCGGCGTCATACCCACGCCTGCCATGGATCGCATCGCCGCAGCAGGGCCTGCGCTACACAAATTTTCACTCCACGTCGCTCTGCTCACCGTCGCGGGCGGCGATTATCACGGGCCGCAACCATCACTCGGCGGGCTACGGGGTGGTTGGCGAAATAGCGACGGGGTTCCCGGGTTACGACTCGATCATCCCGATTGACAAGGGCACCATCGGTACAATCCTGAAGGAGAACGGGTACGCAACCGCGTGGTTCGGCAAGGACCACAACACGCCCTCTTACCAGTCGAGCCAAGCCGGGCCGTTCAATCAATGGCCCAACGGTATGGGCTTTGATTATTTCTACGGCTTTGTCGGTGGCGACGCCAGCCAGTGGCAACCGAACCTGTTCCGCAATACGACGGCGATCTATCCGTTCCAAGGCAATCCCGGCTGGAACCTGGAGACCGCGATGGCCGACGAGGCCATCCAGTACATCAAGCAGCTCAAGGAGATCGCGCCCGGCAAGCCTTGGTTCGTCTATTACGTGCCCGGCGCCACCCATGCGCCTCATCATCCGACGCCGGAGTGGATCAAGAAGATCAGCGCTATGCACCTCTTCGACGAGGGCTGGAACAAAGTGCGCGAGACCATCTTCGCCAACCAAAAGCGCTTGGGCATCATGCCCGAAAACGCCAAGTTGACACCATGGCCGGAGGGGGAGAAGGGACTGCCGGAGTGGGACTCCCTCAGTTTTTGAAGAGAAAAAGCTCTTCATCAAGCAAGCGGATATCTATGGGGCCTACCTCGCCTATGCCGACCATGAGATCGGCCGCGTCATCCAGGAGGTCGAAGACCTGGGCGAACTCGACAACACCTTGATCATTTATATCAGCGGCGACAATGGCGCGAGCGCCGAAGGCATGCTCAACGGCACGCCGAACGAGTTCACCACCTTCAATGGCATTGCTGTGCCGGTTAAGGACCAGTTTCTCTGGTATCCGTTCTGGGGATCGGACCGGACGTTCCCGCACTATGCGGCAGAATGGGCGTGGGCGATGGACACCCCGTTCAAGTGGGTCAAGCAGGTGGCGTCGCACTTCGGTGGGACGGCCCAGGGCATGGCGATGTCCTGGCCCGGCCACATCAATGACGCGGGCGGCATCCGCCGCCAGTTCCACCATCTCATCGACATTGTGCCGACCATCCTCGAAGCGACCGGCATCCCGGCGCCCGATACGATCGATGGCATCAAGCAGAAGCCCATCGAAGGCGTGAGCATGGCGTACACCTGGGACAAGGCGAACGCCAACGCACCCACTCGACACACGACGCAATACTTCGAGATGCTCGGCAATCGCGCCATCTATCATGACGGATGGGTGGCGGCGACGACGCCGGCGACTCTCCCGTGGGAGCTGAGCACCGCGACGCCTCCGGATGTGATCACCGGGTACAATTGGGAGCTTTATAACGTTAAGGAGGACCCCACCGAGTACAACGACCTCGCCACCAAGATGCCGGATAAGCTCAAGGAGATGCAGGACCTCTTCTACTCCGAGGCGAAGAAGTACGACGTGCTGCCGCTCGACAATTCGACGCTCGCGCGCTGGAACACGCCGCGCCCGAGCCTCACGGCGGGACAAACGGTCTTCACGTATTCGGGCGAACTGACCGGCGTGCCGGCCAGTGCTGCGCCGGATATCCTGAACAAGTCCTACACCATCACCGCCGAAGTCGAGATCCCCGAGGGCGGTGCGGAAGGTATGATCGTCACCGAAGGCGGGCGCTTCGGTGGCTATGGCCTGTTCCTGAGCAAGGGCGAAGCCGGCTTCGACCGGGGCAAGGTGGTGTTCCTCTACAACCTGCTCGACCTCAAGCGCACGATATGGGCAGGGCCTGAGTTGGAGCCGGCAAGCACACCATCGTCTTCGACTTCAAGTCCGATGGTCCGGGTTTGGGCAAGGGCGGGACGGGTGTGCTCTACGTGGACGGTAAGGAAGTGGACAGGAATTCCATGGACCACACCACCCCGATCACGTTCCCGGAAGACGAAACCTTCGACGTCGGCGAGGACACCCGCACCGGGGTCGCGCTGGTGGAATATCGCTACGATGTTCCGTTCAAGTTCACCGGCAAGATCGACAAGCTGACCTTCAAGCTCGAACCGGATCTGACGGCGAAGCACTAAGAGCTTTCACATTGCCAACAAGGTCGCTAGCGCGAGTGACTTAAATGAAGTCAGGGCAATGAAAAAGGTGCTGATTTTTCGCCGCTGTCGCCGAAGCCGCTACCGGATTGGCCTTGCTGATTGTTCCTTCGCTCGTCGGGCAGTTGTTGTTGGGTGAGGAACTTACAGGCATCGCCATACCGGTTGGGCGCGTGGCTGGCATCGCCCTGGTCGCTTTAGGGATTGCCTGCTGGCCGGGTCCGCCGCTGGTCGGCATGCTGACCTAAGCGCAGTCGTTGCGCTGTATCTTTTTTACCTCGGTTTCGCGGGTGGTTTGACCGGTGTCCTGCTGTGGCCGGCGGTCGCCCTTCACGTAGTCCTCACTGCACTTTTGAGTTTTGACTTCGCGCGTATACCACGTGATTCGCGTTGATGAGCCGATGATAACAAGTCTTACGCGTTTGCATCTTAGCATGTGAACATGAGTTCCGCATCGGCAAGAACGTGTTCGTGGGACATCTCTTTTGCTGATTTGCGAATGGAACGAGCTGGAACTCGCGAAGTCCTGCTCTCTCGCCTCCCATCATGCAAAAAATGCCTTTGCACCTTCCAGGCTCCATCGGCGGACGGCCCTAGCTTCATTGCTTTATCGATAACCTGGCCGGGTGCCATGCAAAAGCCCGCGAAACCCGCCACGTGAGCGCAACTGAAGACGCGCGAAGCTGAGGCTCACCGCTCGTAGACCAGTTGCTAGAGCCGAAACTTGATGCTTTGTTGGAGAGGTTCGTTCGATACCACGTACGACCGGCACTCACCAAAATGGTCACCGAAACCGTAGATGCGTAAGAACACGCTTAACCAATATGCCGCTGCAAAAGCAGAGACCGAGCAGACGCTGCTTGGTCAAGGGCCGGGCCTCGACCTCCTTATCGAACAGTTGACGTCCGCATGCGAGCACGCGCAAAAGTACAAAAAATACCTTCGCAAGAAGCGAAAACGACGGTCCGGAAAATCATCAAAACAGTTAATTGGGGCAATTGAAAAGCTTATTGGGTACTTGGAACAATACCCCTTGTTTTATAACTATCAGATCGCGACAGCCGAGTTGCAGGCTGAAATAAAACTTCGTTCGACCGAAGCATTGCCGGCGCAGAAAGTAAATCGCGCCGAGCTGCTGCGTCAACTCTTAGAGGCCTTTAGAGAGCGAGTCGCCAAGGATGGAGTTACGCTGTTTGACGATATCGACCCGAGCGACCGCAAATTGGAAATTTGCTGTACCCTTTTCCGGATGACGTTTGGGATAATCTCGACGCCAAGCCGAAGCTTCCAAATTTACATCCTTCGCCAGAAACAATGCTCGCGTTCGAGCTCGCATGCCGCTTTCGATATTGGTCGCTTGGACGTACCCTTCCCATGAACGGAGACTTCGGCGGCGTCGAACTGCCGAAAGGGGGAAATCCGGATTTTCCGCTTGTCGAAGAGTGGGTCGACGCGGCGTTCGGGACGGTAGAAGCGGATTTAAAAAAGCGCGTTTATAAATTGGTGGCACGTTCGCGCCCCGCCCTAACGAACTGGCCTGCTCCGCCCTCTGAGAGCTGAGCTTTCCTCAAGCAGTTCCGATCTTGGACGTTGCTCAATACCCCCTCGTTACGGGTCAAAATTGGCAACGACGAGGGGATTTTCATTTTTAGCGTCGTGAAATGGTGAGCGCTATCGCCGATAGCAATCACGTTTTGGCGACGCACAACACGGATGACCCATGCAAACCTCACCGAGTGAACTTATGGAATACAAGCAACATTACTCCCGAAATGAAGCGTCGGACTACCTGAGGAGGAGGGGTTTTAACATCGCACCTTCTACGCTCGCGAGGTATGAGGTGACCGAGGAGGGACCGGCGTGTCGGACGTCCGGAACTGGCGCTGTGTATTACGTTGCTGACCTAGATGCATGGATTGCGCAGAGCCTAAAGACACGATGCCGATCGATCTCCAAATACCAGCGATATTATTCCCGAACAGAAGCGTCAGAATATCTGAGCAGCCAAGGTTTGAAGTTTCCACCTTATACGCTCGCGAAGTACGAGGTGACCGGAGAGGGACCGGTTTATCAGATGCTCGGAACTCGCGTTGTCTATGACTGGGAGGACCTAGATGCATGGATTGAGCAGTGCCTGAGGAGGGACATATGAAACCAGAGAGGTATTTTTCCCGCGACGAAGCGTCCGACTATCTGGGGCGGCGGGGGTTCAAGATCGCAAAGCAAACGCTTGCAAAGTACGCAGTGACCGGTGCCGGCCCGACATATCGGACATTCGGCGCGCGCGTCGTTTACGATCCTGCGGATTTGGATGCTTGGATCGAGCGACGGCTAACGGCAGCCCGCAAATCGACTTCCGAAGTTCAGAGCGCGGCCTAAAACATGAAGCCCGATTTCGACAATCTTCAGTGCTTCGAATTGTTGCCGGTTCATCTTCGAAATCGCCAGTGCAGTTCCATTCGACCACTCGGAATTCGTAAGCAATTGATGGAACGCACAAAAAGCCGGAGGGGGGCGCCCTTTATAAAATCGCAGTGTTGTGGTAATGTTTGTGCAAGCACTGACGAATACACGCAAACAGCAATCGCGCTGCCGTGTCGTCCCTGGCCCGCAAGGGAGTGCGAGACAGGTGGGGGGATGGACGAAGTCTTATCGTACTGCCCGGACGATGCGTGCCGGGTTCTCGGAATAGGAAAAAGCAAGTTCTACCAGTTGACCCGTGCCGGGGTCATTCCAATCAGGAAACTTGGCCGCCGTTCTCTTGTCCTTCGATCGGACTTGACGCAATGGCTCGATGGTTTGGCAACGAAGCCGACCTCAAATCGCCAGCCAATCATACCTAAAAACGCAAAACGGCGTGAGGCTTGTCCGGCCGCGTAGCATGTCACTTGCGGCTGATCGGCTTCCCCAAAATCGAGCAAGCTATCCGCGCCAACGCGAGACGCCACGCGTCCGCATGGTCGGATGTTACAGAAACAAAAAAATGCCGGCAAACGGATGGACCCGCGCCGGCACGAGAAATCGTAGGAGGAATATACATGGCAGAAATTGCCGCGATTAGCAACCATGCCCGCCTGAGCAAAGAAAAAACTGGTTTTGCTCGGGATCGTGTCCCGGTGAGTGGTGTAACGGCTGCGTGGCCGTCGTAATCACCGGCGGGGCCGGGTCGATCAAGCTGCCGCCACAGCTGGCAGTTTGATGATTGGATCATCGCTCAAAGGCGCGATCGTTTCCAGGCTCATGTACCTGCCACGCTGAACGGCCCATTCATCGTTTTGTTCGAGCAGCAGCGCGCCGACGAGGCGGATGATGGCGTCTTCGTTGGGGAAGATGCCGACGACATCGGTGCGCCGTTTGATCTCGCCATTGAGGCGCTCGAGCGGATTGGTGGAATGGATTTTCGGCCGATGATCTTTCGGGAAGCTCATGAAGGCGAGGACATCCGCTTCGGCCTCGTCCATGTAGGCGGCGAGCTTCGGCACTTTGGGACGCAACTGATCGGCGACCTGGCGCCACTGTTTGCTCGCAGCCTCGGCGTCATCCTGGACGAAGGCCGTACCGATAAACGCTGCGACCACGCGACGGCCCTGGCGACCGGCATGAGCAAGCACGTTGCGCATGAAGTGCACGCGGCAGCGTTGCCATGAGGCGTGTAGCACTTTGGCGACGGCTGCCTTGATGCCCTCATGGGCATCGGAGATCACCAGCTTGACGCCGCGTAGACCGCGCCGGGCCAGCTTGCGCAAGAACTCTGTCCAGAAGGTCTCGGCCTCCGAAGGTCCAATATCCATGCCGAGCACTTCGCGGCGGCCGTCGCTGTTGACGCCGACCGCAACGATGACCGCAACCGAGACGATGCGTCCGCTCTCGCGCACTTTCACGTAAGTGGCGTCGATCCACAGATAGGGCCAATCGCCCTCGATCGGACGGCTCAGGAAGGCTTTCACCTTCTCGTCGATCTCCTCGCACAACCGGCTGACCTGGCTCTTGGAGATGCCGGTCATGCCCATCGCCTTGACGAGATCATCAACCGAGCGGGTCGAGACGCCGTGCACGTAAGCCTCCTGAACCACCGCGGCGAGCGCCTTCTCGGCCAACCGGCGCGGCTCCAGGAAGGTTGGGAAGTAGCTTCCTTTCCGCAGCTTTGGAATCCGTAGCTCCACTGTACCGGCGCGCGTCTCCCACAGCCGGTCGCGGTATCCATTGCGCTGATTGATCCGCTCCGGACTACGCTCACCATGGGCGGCGCCGGTCAGGCCCTCAACTTCCAGCGCCATCAAACGCTGGGCAGTGAAGCCAATCATCTCGCGCAGCAAATCAGCGTCGGAACTCTTTTCCAAAAGTGTGCGAAGGTTCATCATCTCATCGGTCATCGCTGGATCCTCGGTTCGGTTGTGGCTTCAGCAACCAAACCCTACCGATGATTCGCGATGACCACCGCAAGCCACTCGCTCGCTACCGCGCTATGAGAGCGCTCTCGCTCGCGGCTTGCTCCGCCCAGTTACACCACCAGCTGGGACGCGACCTTTGCTCGGTGGTGGGTCGGGTTTCAGGGGACTGAACTTCTCCCCATTATCCCACCGAACGCACAACTGTCGCCCGATACCAAAGTCACGCCTGAAAACCGCGGCAAGACGCCCGGTAAATATCTCGCGCACGACGTTAAGAAGGCCGACGGCACGATCATACGCGCGGGTTGGGTTGGGCTCGGCGGCAAGTGGTCAATAGAGCTTCACGCCGAGCAAAATCATATAAAGCTGTGGGAACGTTGGGGCGCCAGCGTCGGCTTGCAGACCCGCATTTACATCGCGATTGACATCGACGTTGACGACGAACAGATGGCCGCGGCGATCGAAGGCGAGTTTAAGCGCGTCTTTGGCGGGGGCCCCGTTCGATACCGCGACGGCTCAAGCCGGCGCCTCATGCTCACCTGCATTGCGGACGGCGAGCCGAAGTTGCGTAAGCTTCGGCTCAAGTTTCGGATCGGCGGCAAAGAACACGTCGTTGAACGGCTAGGCGTCGGCCAGCAATGCGTTGTGGAAGGCCCCCACCCGAAGGGCGGCGAGTACAAGTGGCGCGACGGCCACCCGTGCGACAATTATCTGCATAGGCTCCCGAAGCACACCAAAGCGAAGTCCGACGAATTCTTTGCAGCCGTCGCGGACTTGATTGAACTGTTCGGTTACGAAGTCGTGGCCGACAAGGGGAGCAGTGCGGTCGCCGGCAAGCGCAAAGCGATTGGCTCGCCCGAGCTACTGGCGCCGAGCGCGCGGCATGTCCTTGACGTTCTGGCCGCGGTGCCATGCGACGACAAGACCTTTGAGAGCCGCGACGAGTTCGTGCTGGCGCTTGCAGCCATCAAGGCCGCACTCGGCGGTGAGCATTGGGACGAAGTGCTCGAATGGGCGCTCAACTATCCCGGCGCCGGCGAAGACTACATTGCGACGATTTGGGACAGCATACGCGACGCCGAGCTTGGTTGGAGTTGGCTTGAAGCGTGGGCGCGCTCGCACGGCTACAGCACCGCGCAAGCCGATTTCGCCGACACGGCCGATGATCCAAAAAATGTGATCCCCGACGGCCCACTCGATCGCATGGTGGCCCGCTTCATTTGGTGTGGCGAAGTTGAGCGTTACTATGACACGGAAACGCATAAGTTCATTACTGCGCTGTCTTTAAACGCGATTTGCACCGACGTTGCGGCCTATGGCACGTCCGGCACCAACACGGCCGCCGCCCAATTCCAGAATCATCCGAAGGTTCGCAAGGCCGATATTGTGACATTTCGGCCGGCTCAGCCTCTCATTATCAAGGAGGGCTCTGCAACGGCCCTCAACACGTGGCGCCCGTCGCGTTATGTGCCAGCTAAGAACGTCGCTAACGCCGACGTGCAGCTTTGGCTAGACCATATCGAGTTGATTTTTGGCCCGCTCGCCGAGCCTGCGGCAAACCATGTGCTCGATTGGATGGCCTTCGTGATCCAACGGCCGGGGGAAAAGATCAATCACGCGCTAGTCATCTATGGCGAAACGCAAGGGACAGGTAAAGACAGCGCATTTACGCCGTTTTTCCGCACGATCGGCGTTCCGCACAACGTTTCGTTCATCACGCCAGAGAGGCTTCGTGGGCAGTGGACGGATTACCTTGAGGCGCCGGTAATTTGCGTCGAAGAAATGATGAACTTCAACCGCGGCGAAATGGCAAACAAGCTCAAACCGCTGCTTGCTGCCCCGCCGATTGTGGTTTCGATCAACAGAAAAAACGTCAAGCAATACGACATTCCGAACATCCAAAATTGGATCATGTTTACGAATCACGCAGACGCCATTTCAATCGAAGCAACCGATCGGCGCTATTGGGTGTACAAATGCCTCTTGGAGAGCCCGCGGGAGCCAGCCTATTACACGCGGCTTCATAGGTGGTATGACGCCGGCGGTGTCGAAAAAGTCGCTGGATGGCTCTCCCAACGCAATATAGCCAGCTTCAATCCGAACGCTGCGCCGCCCAACACAGAGGCGAAGCGAGACATGTTAGAGCAATCCCAGCCGGAGGCGGTCCGCTATATTCGTCGCCTCCTGCGGGAGGGTGGCCCCTTTGGAGCCCGAACAATCCTGATTGTCCAAGAGCTTTTGGACGCGGCTCGCGGTGACTTTGAGGCACCACACTTAAATCACAAACGTGCGGCCACCGCGCTCGCGGCCGAGGCGTTCAAGCAGACACACCGCTTCAAGATCAATGGAGACGCTCGGCAGGTATGGTCGCGCGATCCGCACGGTGTGTTGCGCAAGCTTTCCAACGATCAGATGCGCGATCGGTATCTCGCCGAGGGACCGGCTGGCGGTTTGAGGATAGTCGCATGAGGAAGGAAAGCGTGAGGGATGCAGTCTGTGGTGAGGGTTCGGTGAGGGATGAACCCTCACGAAAAACAGAAGCTATTTCAGCTTCTTACCGTCCCGGTGAGGGATAACAGGATAATTCTAGGGAGTAGAAAAATATATGAATAATGGTATGGGCGGTAATGGGGGCAGGATCAGTAGCGCGCTGCGCACGGCCGCTGACAACAATCGCGGATTTAACTGTCAACCCTCACCACAGTGCGGAAACCAGCGCAGCATATGGGTTTTCGCGGTGATGGATCAATTTTTAACAACCCTCACCAACCCTCACCAACCCTCACCCTGCGGAATTGATAGCCACCTCGCTACAGGTTTGAGGGCGTTCGGATGACCCGGGCGAGCCGCGGAGTGCCAGCTACGCAAAGAGGGAACAGCCGCGCCGTTGCAGCGGGGCTACTGCGCACCGCGTCCGAGCGATGCTTGACGATGTTTTCGGTGAGCTTGAAGCCGAACGTGCGCGCGGAGGTCGGGATTGGCGCAAAAAGCTGGTTGACGACTTCCACGCCTCAGACGCGCCGCTCACGTGGCTTCAGCAATTCAGGGAGGCGGCTGGCGTGAAGGACATTGAGCCGGGCACTGCGGGGCTCGGCAATGTGGCCGGGGCGGCGCTCGCTGGCGTCTTTGCGGGTGCGATGGCGGCTCAGGCAGCCGCGAAGACTGAGAACACCGCGGCCCCGATAATCGACATATCGGCCGAGCCGGTGATGGAAGACAACGACGCGCAACACAAACCAGTAGACGAGCCGATAGACTGGTGATGACAGAGGGGAGGGAATGATCGAATGCAACAAAACGCAAGCGGCGAAGGAATTGATGACTTAAGTGCCGCGCTCAATGGCGCCAGCGGCGTCACCACCGGGCCTCAGTAGCAACGACATTGCGTTAATCGCAAGTGCCCTTGCTCAGAAGCCCATCAGCAACACGCGCCCCGTCACCACGCCGTGACACTGCGCACACCTAAAGGAAAGGAAATAAAGGGAAGAAATTGAACGAGTTTCAAGTTCAAAAAGCACTGAGAGAGCGTTTCGCGAATATGACCGATAAGCAACTTTCGGAGCGGGAGGAACGCGCAACAACGCTTGTTCATCCGATCACACAGCAATCGTTTTGCGAAATCGCCGCCGAGCATTTCGCTTTGATGACAAAGCGAAATCCGTCGAGCATGGCGCGGATCAAACGGGTGGCGCTACGCTACCCTGGTTTGGCCAAAGAGTTGCTCACACACTTTCCAGGCGACGAAGACCTACAGGATATAAAAGATGGCTGGTGGATCGGTCCGCCAATACCGCAAGATGCGTGCAACTACCAGCGCGATGTTCTTACATATCGCCCGTGGCTTGGGCGTTTTGATCATTACCTCGGAAAGGCACAGTTAGCTGCGGGCCGAATAGCTCGCTGTGATGACGACAACGATCCCGCGGAATGGCATTTGCGTGAGGAACGCATTGACGCGTTGGCATCGTTGCTTTGTCTGTTCGCTGATCCCGACGCGGCGACCGCGTGTCCGGTGGAAACGGACCTGAGAGGGAAGCCGCTGAGGGCCGCGTCCTCGCTGTTGGCAAATCCTGATGCGGTGACTGCGGAGCCGCCGGGTGACATAGTTTAAGGTGGTTTGCCCTTCTCGGCACCGGCAATGCGTCACTTGTTGCCGGGCTTGGGATGACGATCGCTCGGGTTGCAGCGACGGTGTTGGGTATTCGGCAGTAAAACTTGCATGGCTCGGGGCCACAGCAGTTAGCTAACGGCACGCACTATTGCGCGAACGATCGACCTAGCGGGCGAGGGGCGACTAGGGATTCCCGTTTCACATGGCTTCGCCGCCATCCATGCGGTTTGCGCGTTTGTGTAAATACTATATGACCATATAGAATTGCGGCGGTGGCGCCGTCTGAAATTGAATACCGCAGTTCTTTTGGATCGAAGCCTGTTGGATCGCGTCCATGTCGCCCTTGAGTTGGGCCAACTGCGCCGCATTCTGTTTGTTGCCATTGAGCAGGAACAGGGTTGGCCAGAAGATGACCACGCCGACCGTGGTCGCCACAGCGTCTTTAGTGGCTTGGCTATCTTGCGTCCCCGAAGCTACTGCCGCGGCCTGTGAGACACGCTGTGCCTCAGCGGCGAGTTGCGGGCATGTAAAGGATTGGTACTGCAAAGGTGAAACGTATGTTGGCGCAACGTCGGCGGCTTTTTCAGCGCAACTGGCCAACGTCAACGCCGCGATGACGATACTCAACTGACTACGCACGATTTGGTCCCCCCAGGCATACCCTAGGGGATCATCCAACAACCATTGCGTGAGCGCAAGATCGCCGCGAGGAAACCGAATGCGGTAGTTACCTGGGAGTACCCTAGGGCGATCTGTTTGATTGGCCTAACTTGATGAGAAAAATTGCTGTGTAGTTTCAACTAGTTTTGGTGGAGCCAGGGGGAGTCGAACCCCCGACCTCTTGAATGCCATTCAAGCGCTCTCCCAACTGAGCTATGGCCCCGATCAGGGATCAGATATCAGTCACCGGTCATCAGAAGGATTGGTCGTTGGGTTTCAGAACAGGCCGGCTCGCCCGGGCGCCTGATCACCGACCGCTGATGACCGAACTCCTGGTCAGCCTTCCTCCTCGTTCTCGATGTCGCCGCCGATGATGTCGGTGACGTCGGCGTCTTCTTCCTCGGTCTCCTCGATGAACGCGGCATCGTCGAGGCTCTCGTCCATCTCGACCTCCTCGTCCTCGATCTCGGCCTCCGCTCCGGCGATCGGCTTCTTGGCGCCCGACGCCTCGGCGTCGGCTTCTTCCAGCGACACGAACTCCGCATCCTGCGGCTCGGGCACCGCCGCTTCCTCGACCGGAGCGGCTGCGCGCGCGGCGACCGGCTCGGGCCGTCCGCGCGGAACTTCGATCGGTACGACCTTGCCCGTATAGGGCGAGATCACCGGATCCTTGTTCAGGTCATAAAACTTGCGCCCGGTCTCTGGACAGACGCGCTTGGTGCCAAGTTCTGATTTTGCCACGGCCGTGGTCCTTCAATTCGGGAGCTTCACTTGGCTAGTCGCGGAGCGGCTGTCAATAGTGGATCGAAGCGGCGGTTGGCCCCTTGTCCGCGGCTGATGGCCGGATGACGCGGCGCGGCAGCCCGTGATAGAGGGCGCTATGCACGCCATTACCCCGCTCACCGCCCGCCGCAACGGCCCCCTGAACGGGCGGGTGCGTGTGCCGGGCGATAAATCGATCTCCATCCGCGCCCTGATCTTGGGGTCGCTGGCCGTCGGCGGGACCCGGATTAGCGGATTGCTCGAGGGGGAAGACGTTCTCAATACCGCTAATGCGCTGCGGGCGCTCGGCGCCAAGGTCGAGCGGAGCGGCGCGGGCGGCTGGGTCGTCCACGGCGTCGGTGTCGCCGGCTTTGCCGAACCAGCCTCGGCACTCGATTTCGGCAATTCGGGCACCGGTTGCCGGCTCATGCTCGGCGCGGTCGCCGGTTGCCCGATCACCGCGACCTTCGACGGCGACGCCTCGCTGCGCAAGCGCCCGATGCGCCGCATCCTCGAACCGCTGGAAAGGATCGGCGCGCATACGCTCGCCTCGACCGACGGCCGCCTGCCGTTGACGCTCGCCGGCGCGCGCGAGCCGATCCCGATCGTGTTCGAATCGCCGGTGCCATCGGCGCAGCTCAAATCGGCCACGCTGATCGCCGGCCTCTCGGCCCCGGGCGAGACCGTCGTGATCGAGGCCGAGGCGACGCGCGACCATACCGAAAAGATGCTGTCGCATTTCGGCGCCGATGTGCGGGTCGAGCCGCACGGCGCGCACGGCCGCCGCATCACGCTTTCCGGTCAGCCGGAACTGACCGCACAGCCGGTCGTAGTGCCGGCCGATCCGTCCTCGGCGGCGTTTCCCCTGGTCGCCGCGCTGCTCGCGCCGGGCTCCGACGTTATTCTCGACGGCGTCATGCTCAATCCGCTGCGCGCCGGGCTCATTACGACGCTCGAGGAGATGGGGGCTTCGATCGAGCCCCTCGATCGGCGCAAGGAAGGCGGCGAGGATGTCGCCGACCTGCGCATCCGCTCAGGCCCGCTGCGCGGCGTCGAGGTGCCAGCCGAGCGCGCGCCGTCCATGATCGACGAATATCCGGTGCTCGCCGTCGCCGCCGCGTTCGCCGAGGGCACCACCGTGATGCGGGGCTTGAAGGAATTACGGGTGAAGGAATCCGATCGGCTGGCCGCAACGGCCGCGCTCCTTCGCGCCAACGGTATCGACGCCGAGATTAAGGGCGACGACCTCATCGTGCACGGCAAGGGCCGCGCCGCGGGCGGCGGCCTGGTCACCACCCATATGGATCACCGCATCGCCATGTCGGCGCTGGTGATGGGGCTCGGCAGCGAGCGGCCGGTGACGATCGACGATGCGAGCTTTATCGCCACAAGCTTTCCGGGGTTTGTCGACTTGATGCGATCCTTGGGCGCGGATTTGTCATGATCATCGCTATCGACGGACCGGCCGCTTCGGGCAAGGGCACGATCGCCAGGCAGATCGCCGGCGTCTACGGGCTGCATCATCTCGATACCGGGCTGATCTACCGTGCTGTCGCCAAGGCGGTGCTTGACGCCGGGCATCCTCTCGACGATGTGGCGCACGCGACCGCGGCCGCCATCGCGCTCGATCCGACAAAATTCGATGAAAATGCCCTCAAACAGCAGGCGATCACCGAGGCCGCGTCCGTCGTCGCTGCGATTCCCCAGGTGCGCCAGGCCTTGATGAACTATCAGCGCCAATTCGCCACGAAGCCGCCGGGCTCGGTGCTCGACGGACGGGATATCGGCACCGTCATCGCGCCGGGGGCGGACGTCAAGCTCTTCGTGATCGCCGATCCGAAAGTCCGCGCCGCCCGGCGTACCCTGGAGCTTCAGCGGCGAGGCGAACCCGCCACCGAGGAGGAGGTCCTGGCCGACCTGTTGCGGCGCGATGAGCGCGATTCCCGGCGGACTGTGGCTCCGCTCAAGCCCGCGCCGGACGCGCACTTGCTCGATACCACGCATTTAGGTATAGACGCCGCATTCCGGGCCGCCGTTGCCATCATCGAGGCCGCCAGAACGGGCCGAAAGCGCAGCTGACTGCGTTTTCGTCAGTGGAGGTTCAGTCCGTTCGCCGCTTCGCTTGCGATCCCCGGAACAAGCTTTGTCCTGAACGTTTGGCCTTGGCCCCAACCGCCGGTCTGACCGGTGGCCGCCGCGCGTTTCGGATCATTTTCATTCGCAGGGGCTCGGAGATTTTATGGCTCAGGCTGCCACTCAAACCGCGTCGGCCGCGCCGTCGCGCGAAGACTTCGCCAAACTGATCGAGGAATTTTTCAGCGACGGCCATCTGCAGGAAGGGTCCGTCGTCAAAGGGACAGTCGTCGGGATCGAAAAGGATCTCGCCGTGATCGATGTCGGGTTGAAGACCGAAGGCCGCGTGGCGCTGCGCGAATTCGCCGGGCCCGGCCGGCAGGCCGAGATCAAGGTCGGCGATACGGTCGAAGTTTATCTCGAGCGGGTCGAGAATGCGCTCGGCGAAGCCGTGCTGTCGCGCGACAAGGCGCGCCGCGAAGAAAGCTGGGGCAAGCTCGAGAAGGCGTTCCAGAATAACGAGAAGGTGCAGGGCGTCATCTTCAATCAGGTCAAGGGCGGCTTTACCGTCGATCTCGACGGCGCCGTGGCCTTCCTGCCGCGCTCGCAAGTCGACATCCGGCCGATCCGCGATGTCTCGCCGCTGATGAACAACCAGCAGCCATTCCAGATTCTCAAGATGGATCGCCGGCGCGGCAACATCGTCGTGTCGCGACGCACCGTGCTCGAAGAGACGCGCGCCGAGCAGCGTCAGGAACTGGTGCAGAACCTCGAAGAGGGTCAGGTCATCGACGGCGTGGTCAAGAACATCACCGACTACGGCGCGTTCGTCGATCTTGGCGGCATCGATGGCTTGCTCCACGTCACCGACATCGCCTGGCGGCGCGTCAATCATCCGTCCGAGGTGCTCAATATCGGCCAGCAGGTGAAGGTCAAGATCATCAAGATCAACCACGAGACCCACCGCATCTCGCTCGGCATGAAGCAGCTTCTTGATGATCCATGGCAGGGCATCGAGGCGAAGTATCCGGTCGGCACCAAGTTCAAGGGGCGCGTCACCAACATCACCGACTACGGCGCGTTCGTCGAACTTGAGCCCGGCATTGAGGGCCTGATCCACGTCTCCGAAATGTCGTGGACCAAGAAGAACGTTCATCCCGGCAAGATCGTTTCGACCTCTCAGGAGGTTGAGGTGCAGGTGCTGGAGGTCGATCCGGTCAAGCGCCGTATTTCGCTCGGCCTCAAGCAGACCATGCGCAATCCGTGGGAGGTGTTCGTCGAGAAATATCCGCCCGGCTCCGAGGTCGAAGGCGAGGTCAAGAACAAGACCGAGTTCGGCTTGTTCCTCGGCCTCGACGGCGATGTCGACGGCATGGTGCACCTCTCCGATCTCGACTGGAAGCGTCCGGGCGAGCAGGTGATCGAGGAATACAAGAAGGGCGACAAGGTCAGAGCCCAGGTGCTCGACGTCGACGTCGAGAAGGAGCGCATCTCGCTCGGCATCAAGCAACTCGCCGAGACCGGCGGCGCCACGGCGGAAGCGGCCGGCGATCTGAAGAAGGGCGCCGTCGTGACCTGCGAAGTCACCGACGTGAAGGAAGGCGGCATCGACGTCAGCATCGTCGGCACCGAGTACACCTCCTTCATCAAGCGTTCGGAACTCGCTCGCGATCGCTCCGAGCAGCGTCCCGACCGCTTCGCGGTCGGGCAGAAAGTCGACGCCCGCGTCATCCAGTTCGATCGGCGGACGCATAAAGTCTCCGTTTCGATCAAGGCACTGGAAGTCGCCGAGGAGAAGGAGGCCATCGCGCAATACGGTTCCTCCGATTCCGGCGCGACGCTCGGCGACATTCTCGGCACCGCGCTGCGGCGAAAGGGTGAGGAGAACGAAAAAGAAGAGGTCAAGGAGGATTAGGCCGGCTGAGAATTGAGCGACCGGAACTTGGTACGAGTCTTTGGGGACGTGTTAAACGAGGGCGAACATCGCCCATCCGCATTTCGAGGAACGAGACCATGTCGCTTGATGCTGACCTGATAGTCGACCGCCGCCGGATGCGGCGGAAACTCACCTTCTGGCGCGTCATCGCCATCGCCCTGATCGTTCTCGGCATTGCCGGGACGGCAGCGGCATTGAGCAACCGCGTCGGTCTCATTCCCGGCCGTCCCTACATCGCGCGCGTCACGATTGAGGGTTTGATCCGCGGCGATCAGGAGCGGGTTCGGCGACTCGACCGGCTCGCCCGATCGTCTGTGGCGCGGGCCGTCGTCGTCCACGTCGACAGCCCCGGCGGCACGACGGCGGGCTCCGAGCAGCTTTTTGATTCGTTGTCGCGGTTGCGGCAGCGCAAGCCGCTCGTCATCGTCGTCGACAGCCTGGCCGCGTCCGGCGGCTACATCACGGCACTCGCCGGCGATCACATCGTGGCCCAGCAGACTTCGCTGGTGGGCTCGATCGGCGTTCTGTTCCAGTTTCCCAACGTTGCCGATCTTCTCGACAAAATCGGCGTGAAAATGGAGACGATAAAATCGACACCGCTCAAGGCCGCGCCGGACGGTTACGAGCCGACCAGTCCCGAGGCCCGCGCGGCGATCGATTCGATCATCAAAGATTCCTACGCCTGGTTCAAAGGTATCGTGCAGGACCGCCGTCATCTCAGCGACGACGAACTGGCCAAGGTTGACGATGGCCGTGTGTTTACCGGCCACCAGGGTCTGGACCTGAAGCTCGTCGACGAGATCGGCGACGAGCGTACGGCGATCGCCTGGCTGGCAAAGGAGAAGAACGTCAATTCGAGCCTGCCGGTCCGCGACTATTCGCTGCGCAGCCGCTTCAGCGACCTGCCGTTCCTGCACGCGGCCGCCGTCGCCGCGCTCGATGCCGTCGGACTTCCTTCTCTGGCGCGAGGGCTCAACGAATGGGGCGCGATTGAGGCCGTGCAGCGGTTCAATCTTGACGGTTTATTGGCCCTTTGGCACCCTATGGGCGCGAACTGAGGAGCGAGTCTCCGGTTTCGGCGACTGCCTCTCAGTTGGTTCTGACGGAAGTGACAGGACCGCGTCCGCGGGCGAACCAAGGCGGGACAATGATCAAATCCGAACTCGTTCAACGTATTTCCGCGCAGAACCCGCATCTTTATCAGCGCGACGTCGAGAACATCGTCAACGCCATCCTCGGCGAGATCATCGCCGCGATGGCGCGCGGCGATCGCGTGGAATTGCGCGGCTTCGGCGCTTTCTCGGTCAAGGAGCGGCCGGCGCGGACCGGGCGCAATCCGCGCACCGGCGCCCATGTGTCGGTCGATCAGAAGTGCGTGCCGTTCTTCAAGACCGGCAAAGAAATGCGCGAACGGCTCAATCGCCCTGCCGAAGCCTGAGCGAACGCGTTACAAGCTACCATCATCCCGCTCGTCCCCGCGTCAGCGGGGAGCGGCTTGTCATCCGGTTTCCCGCGTCGGCGGGAATGGTCGGATGCCGGCGGACAGACGGAGGTCGGAACATTGCTCCGCAAGATCGTAACGGCGCTGATTGTCGTGCCGCTCGCCGCCGTCATCGTCGCGTTCGCGGTCGCCAACCGGCAGATCGTAACGGTGTCGCTCGATCCCTTCAGTGCGGCGCGGCCGGCCGCGTCTCTGACGCTGCCGCTGTTCGCGCTCACCATCGTGCTGCTCATCGTCGGCGTGCTGGTCGGCGGCCTGGCCGCCTGGTTCGAACAAGGCAAGTGGCGCCGCGCGGTTCGCCGGCTGGAACGTGAGGTGAGCGACCTGCGCAGCGAGCGAAATTTGCTGAAACCCGACGCCGGCGCGGCTGCGAACTTTCACCGCGAATCCACGCCGCCGGAGCGCCTCAAATTGCGGCCGCCAGCGCGCTAAGGCCTCGCGCGCGCAAGACAAAGCGCGTGAAGCGATGTAGAACGGCGGAGGTTATAGTCGAGCAAATTCCGAAGATGACGTGATCATGTCGCTGATCGTTAAAATCTGCGGCCTTTCCACCCCGGAGGCCCTTGATGTCGCGCTCGATGCGGGCGCGGACATGGTCGGCTTCGTGTTTTTTCCGCCGTCGCCGCGGCATCTGGATTTCGACACGGCGCGGATGCTCGGCGCGCGCGTGGGCGGCCGCGCGCAAAAGGTCGCGCTCACGGTCGACGCCGATGAGGAGTACATCCGGGCCGTGGTCCAAACGCTGAAGCCGGACATGCTGCAATTGCATGGTGTGGAATTCCGCCGATCGCGTGGAAGCCATTCGGCTGACCTTTGGGCTCCCGGTGATGAAGGCGTTGCCGATCGCGGTAAAAGGCGATCTCGATCGCATCGCTCGCTACGCCGCCATCGCCGACCGGCTGTTATTTGATGCGCGGGCGCCGCGCGAGGCGACGCGGCCCGGCGGGCTTGGCAAGACGTTCGACTGGCACCTCCTCAAAGATGTGGATCCCGGCGTGCCGTTCATGTTGTCGGGCGGGCTCGATGCAAACAATGTCGCTGAGGCTTTGCGGATCACCCGCGCGCCCGGCGTTGATGTGTCGTCCGGCGTCGAGCGAGCGCCCGGCGAAAAGGATCCCGACAAGATTCGTGCGTTCGTACGGGCGGCGCGGCAGGCGGTGCACCTGGAAACCAAACCAGCCGCGAATCCCGCATGACCATCCAGCGACCCAATTCTTTCCGCACCGGGCCGGACGAGCACGGGCACTTCGGTATCTACGGCGGCCGGTTCGTCGCCGAGACACTGATGCCGCTCATCCTGGAGCTGGAAAAGGCGTATGCGCAGGCCAAGGCCGACCCGGCGTTTCAGAAAGAGATGGACGGCTATCTTGCGCATTATGTCGGCCGGCCGTCGCCGTTCTATTTCGCCGAGCGCCTCACGGAGTATTGCCGAAAAACGAAAGCTGCCTCCGGC
This sequence comes from uncultured Alphaproteobacteria bacterium, assembly GCA_963759705.1. GTDB lineage: Bacteria > Pseudomonadota > Alphaproteobacteria > Rhizobiales > Xanthobacteraceae > BOG-931. Next base: position 86,246 of record CAVXAK010000009.1, on the reverse strand, counting down.
CTTATGGGCGCGAAGATCTATCTCAAGCGGGAGGAGCTCAATCATACCGGCGCGCACAAGGTGAATAACGTGCTCGGCCAAATTCTGGTCGCACAGCGCATGGGCAAGAAGCGCATCATCGCGGAGACCGGCGCCGGCATGCACGGCGTTGCGACGGCGACGCTCTGCGCGCGCTTCGGGCTGGAGTGCATCGTCTACATGGGCTCGGTCGATGTCGAACGGCAGAAGGCGAATGTGTTTCGCATGAACATGCTCGGCGCCAAAGTCGTACCGGTCGAATCCGGCTCGAAGACGCTCAAGGACGCCATGAATGAGGCTTTGCGCGATTGGGTGACCAACGTCGAGTTCGACGTTCTACTGCATCGGCACGATCGCGGGGCCGCATCCTTATCCGATGATGGTGCGTGACTTTCAGTCCATCATCGGCCGCGAGACGCGCGAGCAGATGCGAGAGGCCGAAGGCCGGCTGCCGGATTCGCTCGTTGCCTGTATCGGCGGCGGCTCGAACGCCATGGGCCTGTTTCATCCGTTCCTCGACGATACCGCGATCGAAATCTACGGGGTCGAAGCAGCCGGGCACGGTCTCGATACCGGCATGCATGCGGCATCCATCGCCGGCGGACGGCCGGGCGTACTGCACGGCAACCGCACCTATCTCTTGATGAACGAAGACGGGCAGATCAACGAAGCGCATTCGATCTCGGCTGGTCTCGATTATCCGGGCATCGGTCCGGAGCATGCGTGGCTCAACGACGTCGGCCGCGTCAAATTTCTGTCGGCAACCGACGACGAGGCGCTCAACGCGTTTCAGCTTCTCTCCAAGCTCGAAGGCATCATCCCGGCACTCGAGCCGGCGCACGCCATCGCCAAGGTGCTCGACCTCGCGCCGAAGAAGCCGAAGGATCACCTCATGGTGGTCAATCTCTCCGGCCGCGGCGACAAGGATCTCGATTCGGTCGCGCGGCATCTCGAAAGCAGGGCGTGATGACGACCCGCATCGACCGGCGATTTGCCGCGCTCAAAGGGGACGGCCGGGCGGCGCTTGTCACCTTCACCATGGCGGGCGATCCGGATTATGAGACGTCGCTTGCGATTCTCAAGGCGTTGCCGAAAGCAGGCGCCGATGTGATCGAGCTCGGCATGCCGTTCACCGATCCGATGGCGGATGGGCCGGCGATCCAGGCGGCCGGTTTGCGCGCGCTCAAAGCCGGGCAGACCATGATCAAGACGCTACGCGCCGTGCGCGAATTCCGCGCCGGCGACGATACGACGCCGATCGTGCTGATGGGTTACTACAATCCGATCTACGTTTATGGCGTCGAGCGTTTCCTGGCCGACGCCAAGGCCTCGGGAGTGGATGGGCTCATCGTCGTCGATCTGCCGCCGGAAGAGGACGTGGAATTGTGCCTGCCGTCGATGAAGACGGGCCTGAACTTCATCCGTCTCGCCACGCCGACGACGGACGACAAGCGGCTGGCGGTCGTGCTGACCAACACGTCGGGTTTTGTCTATTACGTCTCGATCACCGGCATCACCGGCGCGGCGGCGCCCGATCCCGGCAAGGTCGCGGCTGCGGTGACGCGGATCAAGCGTCACACTCAGCTTCCCGTTTGCGTCGGCTTCGGTGTGCGCACCGCCGAGCAGGCGCGCGCGATCGCGGGGGCCGCAGATGGTGTTGTGGTCGGCTCGGCGCTGGTTGATGCGATCCGCAGGAGTCTCGGCACCGACGGCAAGATGACGCCCGTGACAGTGGCGTCCGTCGAGCGACTTGGTGCGCGACCTTGCTGATGGTGTGCGCAGCGCGCGGCTAGTACGAACCCCTTAGGCGACGGCGGCCGTTCGCGGGGCTTATGAGATGGCGACGTGGTCCTTGGGCGTATCGATCGCAGCGATACAGCGTGCAGTGAAGTTACCAACCACAACCAGACGGCTGAACGCCGGCTCGCAACCAAACGGTATTGTCTGCACGCTCTTCACCCTGTGTGCAGATTGGGGGCGCACACGGTTTTTGCCACCGCCGGTTCTCGTCGGCGTGGCGAGCGCGTTCCACCTGGTATCGAATCCGACGCCCGTGAACCGGTCACCCTTGTGAATACGATTGACCGAGTCCGATACGAGATGAGTTGGCGTTGTCAGAGTCGTTCCCGCGACAGCCGGCAGGTAAGTCATCAACCCAAGAGCAATGACGGCGCTCCCGATGATGTAACCAACCGCAGACAACACTTTATTCTGGGAGCTTGCGTGCCGCCGCGCAGTTTGCTCATTCCAGCGGCCCCGACGATTCACGAGATTCGTCTTTTCCCTGCTGCGCATGAACTTCACTCCCGCTGGAGCCTGATAAACCTCCTTTAATCTCCGGCCGAGTACTCGGAAATTCAGATGTTGTCCCTAAGGTGAATCCCTTAGCTCAATCTGGAGATAATATCGGGTGATCGAACTGAATTTTAGAAACTCGTTGTTCCAAAGGGGTTAGATCAGGATGAGTGGTCACTCTGCCGTTTGGCGCGCATGAGTGCCTCGTCCGAATTGGCAATTGTCCGCGCTTTTGATTGACCTACATCAAGAGACGCCGGTGGTTTTTGGGATGTGCTGGGAACGTACGGAGCGCCAGCCGTGAAAACTGAACGTGCCATACATTCCGATTTGGGCCATCCCGATTTGAGCGCGATTGTTGCGGTGATCGCGAAGTCGCCGATTGTGGTTTGCGGGCGCTCAAACCGGGAGACTGTCAGCCGGCTACCAGCCGGCTTCGATTTGGCCGATGCCGGCATCCTTGATTGGATTGTCAGCTTTAGTGCCGATCCTATCAGGCCGTCATTGGGGTGATCGAATGGTCATGAGCGCGAAGTTGACTGCGTTGGGTTCCCTCGGCCGCTGCCTCGGCCTGATTGGAGCGCTCGCGGCGCAGACTGCACTCGCGGCCAACGCCGACAACGGCAAACACGTCGCTGAGCTGCGGTGTTCGCCTTGTCATATCGTCGTCTCGCATCAGCGTGAGGAATTGGCTAACGCCCCGCCTTTCGAATCCATTGCGCGCAAGTTTGGATTTAATGCGCAAATGCTTGCCTATTCCATCCTCGAACCACACCCGCGCATGAACATGACGCTGACGCGCGGCGAGGCCGATGACATCGCGGCCTACATTGCTACGCTGGCAAAGTAGCAAACCGACAGAACGAGCCGTCGCGCGAAAGGTCCATTGGCGCGCACGCCGAAGGCGTGCGCGGTTCATCTTGCGCCCCGGCTAGGCTAGGCCGTAGGAAACGGTCCCCAGGCGCGCTGAACGGCGGGACGCGCCTCGATCGCGTCATGCCATCGCTTGAGGTGGGAATAATCCTTGAGGCCGATGTCGTTCACGCCGTGCAGATGCACGTCCGAATACATCGTCATGTCAGCGATCGAATAGGCGCCGCCGAAAAATTCGTGCGAAGCAAGATGCCTGTCGAGGATGCCGAGCATGTCGCGCAGGTTGGCCGCATAGAACTCCTGTGCGGGCGGCGCTTTCACCGGAGAGCGTATCGTCCAATGGCCAAACTGTTGCGCCAGCGTCGTGAACGTCGCGGAGCCGTAGAATAGCCATTGATCCACTTTTGCGCGGGCCGCCGCGTCGCTCGGGTAGAACTTGCCGGACTTCTCCGCAAGGTATTTAAGGATCGCGCCGGATTCGCAGATCGTCACGGTCGCACCACCTGGACCGTCATGATCGACAATGGCCGGTATCTTGTGACCGGGACTGATTTTCATGAATTCCGGCGCCATCTGCGCCTTTTCACGCAGATTGACTGGAACGATTCTGTACGCGAGCCCGGTTTCCTCCAGCATCACGCGAGGCTTGTAGCCGTTATCGGTCGTCCACGTGTAGCAATCGATCATCGCATTCTCCCGAAGGATGTCTTCACTTCGCCGGCGCGTATTTGCCGCCGGTCTGCTTGGTGTGGACACCTTCGGCTCCGCTCTGCTTGTGCTGCAGGCGGGTAATGCGCGCCCAGTTGCGTTTGAGATCGTCGCGCACTGTGATGTGCAGCGTGCCGCAGCCCTCACAGGTCAGTTCGATCTTGTCGCCGTCCATGAACGGATTGAGCCCGCGATGGTTGGTGCCGGTTGCCAGGATGTCGCCGGGCAGCAGCGTGTGAATCGAAGTCACCCATTCGATGCAGCGCGGAATCTTATGCGCCATGTCGTCGGTGTTGAAATTCTGCATGACGACTCCGTTGTTGGTGAGTCTGATCTGCAGCTTGTGGGGATCCTTGATCTCGTCGGCGGTGACAATATAGGGCCCGATCGGGGCGAAGGTGTCACGGGACTTCATCTGATAAAAGACGTTGGTCGGAGGCACCACGCCGCGTGCCGAGCCGTCGATGAAGTTGGTATAGCCGAAGACGTAGCTCATCGCGTCGGCGGCCTTGACGTGGGAGGCGCGCTTGCCGATCACGACGGCGATTTCCGCCTCGCCCTCGAAAACGCTCGCCGCCATATCGGGCAGCACCATGGTGTCGCCGTCGCCGATGATCGCGCTCGGCGACTTCATGAAGGCGTTGATCGGAGCGGGTTCGGCGAGCGTGCCGTCCTCCATGTAGTTCACCGCCATGCAGATGATGTTCTCAGGCTTGGGCAGCGGCGGGCGGAACCTGACCTGCGAGATCGGTTTGCCTTGCGCTTTGGCGGCCGCGTCCGCGAGCTTGCCCTTGAGGGTGTCGAACTGTTCGATCACGCCGCGCATGACGTCCTGCGGGCTAAGCCGCGGAATGTTCTTCACCACGTCCGATACGTCGACGACCTTGTCGCCCGTGACCACGCCGAGTTTGAAATCGTCGAACAACGCGAGTTTCATGTGTGCTCCCTAGACTTCCTTGATCAAGGTGATGTTAGCCTTAACGGCGGCAGTGGGCCAACACTTAGTCCCACTGAAGGGCCGGCGCGCGACGGCCACGTCTCCAAGTCCTGCCCCCCAACAGCGTCCCCAAGCCACGTCTCCCCCAAGCTGTAGATCGGCTCGGGGGCGGGGACCTGTTTACAACGGTTTAACCGAAAGCGCTGCATTGTCGTCTGCATCGTCACGGGTCGTTAGGGGTGGAGTGGGATGGCCAAAACGAATTGCGTGCCCTCTAAGCGATCGAAACCCGTCGACGTGCCGCGACCCGGGCGGCAGCCCTCGGCTTCAATTTAAGCCGTCTCTTTCGGGTACTGCGTATGAGTTGTACGACCACGACGTTTCCGGGCGTCATCGCTTTCGACCGTCGTGTTCTCGGTGCTCGGTCGCCGTACCGTCTTTAACGGTGTTGCGGTCGGACTCGGGACCGTGACCGCGGCCAGTGCAACGACCGGCGCCGTCATTGTGACCGCCGCGTGGATGATCGCCGCATCTTTTGCCGCCAACCCCCATCTCAACGCCAGGCCTCCGCTTGCGCTGGAGACGGCGGCGCTGACCAAGTCGTACACTCTCCTGGCTGGCGCGACGGATTTCTCGGGCTGGGCTCGAATTTTGGCGCCCTCCGCCGATCCGCCTGCCGTCGCTCCGCTTGCGGCGGAGGGACGGGAAGGAGCGACCCTTCATGCCGAATTGACGTCCGCTGCGCCGCTGACGCACATGACCTCAGGCGTGCTGATGTCGGAGCGAATAGATGGCGTGTCGTTGCTGACGCCTCATTCCCTGGCCGATCCGCAAATTCTGGCGCAGCGAGCGATAACTCGTCGATCGGCGGGGTCGGCTGCGCCGCAGGTGGCAGCGCTCGTTCCTCCGTCCCCTGCGTCCGTTTCAGCCGATCTGTCGCCGAAGCGTGTTGCCCTGCCTCAAGCGTCCAACAATTCGATTTCGTTGCCCGGTCCCGACAGCCACACGGCGGTCTATGACATCGAAGCCCATACCGTCTACCTGCCCAATGGGATCAGGCTCGAGGCACATTCGGGACTGGGTAAGCGGCTTGACGATCCTCATTACGTCAAAGAGAAGGATCGAGGGCCAACGCCGCCGAACGTCTACGATCTCACATATCGCGGCGAGCTTTTCCAAGGTGTTCGGGCCATTCGGCTTAATCCTGTCGACGACGGCAAAATGTTTGGTCGCGACGGCATCCTCGCGCATACTTATATGCTTGGCCCCACCGGCCAGTCATTTGGATGTGTGTCCTTCAAAGACTATTCAGCGTTCCTGCAGGCGTTTTCAAAGGGAGAGATCGATCGCCTTGTCGTCGTGCCGCATCTTGGGACCAGGCCTTCACACGACGAGCGCGCTCGCAGCGGCAATGCCGATCGCTACGCTCTGAATAATCGATAATGGCCGGATCGACGACACGGTGAGGCTCTGCCGGTTGCGGCAAGAGATCATCGCCGTAACATGGAAATTTCCCGAAGCGCAGCCGGCGAAGTAATATGCTCGGCCGGTCCGCGTCATGCCGCTCATAGCACACATCGTATCTTCGCGGCGCCATCCGATTGGCCTGCCTCAAGGACAGCCGTTGAATTTGGCAAGCCGACCACACACATATCGGAACTAAACTGGAGGGGACCCCAATGGCCCGTGATGTGGCCCGCGATTGGATGTGGTCTGAGGCGTGCGAGATGCTCGCCCGGGCGGAGCGTATGCACCGCGACCTGTTCAGGCCGGCCGGGACCCAAGCGCACGTACCGGCTTGGGAGCCGCCGGTCGATATTCTCGAAACCGAGCGCGAGGTTCTGGCGCTCGTCGCATTGCCGGGTGTCGACGCCGACAAGGCGCAGGCGGTGATCGAAGACGGCGACCTCGTCATTGCCGGAACGCGCGTGCTGCCGCCCGAACTGCGCACGGCGACCATTCATCGGCTCGAATTGCCTCAAGGGCATTTTTACCGGCGAGTTCGTTTGCCGGCCGGCCGCTACAGCACGGTACGCCGTGCCATCGTTGCCGGGTGTTTGGTGATTACGTTGCAGAAAATGGGGACTAGTCGTGGCTGAAGCAGAGATGCAGTCCAAAAGCGGACCGGGTAACGGCGGATCGCCGCCGCTGCCGCCGGATGCGCTCATCATTGTGCCGGTGCGCAACACCGTCCTCTTCCCCGGGCTGGTGCTGCCGATCACGCTTGGCCGCCCGAAGTCGATCGCGGCCGCGCAGCAAGCCGTGCGCGATCAGCGTCAAGTGGGAATTCTTTTGCAGCGCAATTCCGAGGTCGACGATCCGACAGCGATCGACATGCATCGCATGGGCACGATCGCCAACATCGTGCGCTACATCACGGCGCCTGACGGCACGCATCACCTCGTCTGTCAGGGCGAGCAGCGCTTTCAGGTCAGCGAGTATCTGAGCGGCTGGCCGTTCATGGTCGCGCGTGTGCTGCAGCTCCCCGAGGCGAACGCGGCCACGTCCGAGATCGAGGCGCGCTTCGTCAATCTCAAGGCGCAGGCCGTCGAGGCGATTCAGTTGCTGCCGCAAGTGCCCGCCGATCTGCTGGCCGCGATCCAGTCGATCGAGGAGCCCGCGGCGCTCGCCGATCTTGCGATCGCCTACATGGATGTGAAGCCGGAAGAGAAACAGGAAATTCTCGAGACGGTCGACCTTGCGGCGCGCATGGACAAGGTTTCGCGGCTGCTCTCGCATCGCATCGAGGTTTTGCGTCTGTCGCAGGAAATCGGCCGGCAGACCAAGGCTGCGCTCGACGAGCGCCAGCGCGAGGTGTTGCTGCGCGAGCAGATGGCGGCGATCCAACGCCAACTCGGTGAAGGCGACGAGGGCAAAGCCGCCGAGATGGCCGAACTCGATGCCGCCATCAGCAAGGCCGGCATGCCGAAGGAGATCGAGGACCAGGCGCGCAAGGAACTGCGCCGGCTGCAACGCATGCCCGAAGCGGCCGGCGAATACGGCATGGTGCGCACCTATCTCGATTGGCTGATCGAACTGCCGTGGAGCCTGCCCGAGGAGAAGCCGATCGATATTGCCGAGGCGCGGCGCATCCTTGATGAGGACCACTACGATCTCGACAAGATCAAGCGGCGGATCATCGAATATCTCGCCGTGCGCAAGCTCGCGCCGCAAGGCAAGGCGCCGATCCTGTGCTTCGTCGGGCCGCCCGGCGTCGGCAAGACGTCACTCGGCCAGTCGATCGCACGCGCCATGGACCGAAAATTCGTGCGCGTCAGCCTCGGCGGCGTGCATGACGAGGCGGAAATCCGCGGCCATCGGCGGACCTATATCGGCGCACTGCCCGGCAACATCATCCAGGCGATCCGCAAGGCCGGCACGCGCAATTGCGTCATGATGCTCGACGAGATCGACAAGCTCGGTGCCGGCATCCAGGGCGATCCCGGCGCGGCGCTGCTCGAAGTGCTCGACCCGGAGCAGAACAACACGTTCCGCGACAATTACCTCGCGGTGCCGTTCGACCTGAGCCGGGTGGTCTTCATCACCACGGCGAACATGCTCGACACCATCCCGGGGCCGCTGCGCGACCGCATGGAGATCATCAGCCTTGCCGGCTACACCGCCGACGAGAAGCTCGAGATTGCCCATCGCTATCTGGTGCGCCGGCAATTGGAGGCGAACGGCCTCAAGCCGGGGCAGGTCGAAATCGCCGACGACGCGTTGCGCGACATCGTCCAGAATTACACGCGCGAAGCCGGCGTGCGCAGTCTCGAGCGCCAGATCGGCCAGGCGTTGCGCAATGCCGCGGTGCGGATCGCCGAAGGTCAGAGCGGACCGATCCGCATCACGCGGGAGGAGCTTCCCGCGATCCTGGGTGCGCCGCGCTTCGAAAGCGAGACGGCGATGCGCACCAGCGTGCCTGGCGTGGCGACCGGTCTCGCCTGGACGCCGGTCGGCGGCGACATCCTGTTCATCGAGGCGACGCGGATTCCCGGGTCCGGCCGATTGATCCTGACCGGGCAACTTGGCGACGTGATGAAGGAAAGCGCTCAGGCCGCGCTCTCGATCGTCAAGAACCGCGCCGCATCGCTCGGCATCGACGCGAGCCGCTTCGAGAAGAGCGACATCCATATCCACGTGCCGGCGGGCGCCATCCCGAAGGACGGGCCGAGCGCGGGCGTCGCCATGTTCATGGCGCTGGTGTCGCTGATGACGGAACGCACCATCCGCAGCGACACGGCGATGACCGGCGAGATCAGCCTGCGCGGCCTCGTGCTTCCGGTCGGCGGCATCAAGGAAAAGGTGGTCGCGGCCCACAGCGCCGGCATCCGGCGAGTCATGCTGCCGGCGCGCAATCGACGGGATTTCGACGATATCCCCGAGATCGCGCGCAAGCAGATGGAGTTCGTCTGGCTCGAAAGAGTCGAGGAAGCGGTCGCGGCCGCGCTCGAGCCCGTGACGCCCGCCAGCGCTCAGGCCACCGCGCCTCAGCTCGCGGATGCGGTGGCGTAAAAATTCCCTCTCCCCTTGCGGGAGAGGGCGGCGAAGTCGAGCGGAGCGAGACTGAGCCGGGTGAGGGGTTAGGCTGGGACGCTCGCTCTGCTCGCGCCCCCTCACCCGCCTTCGCTTCGCTTAGGCACCCTCTCCACCAGGGGAGAGGAAAGTTACTCCACCGCCGGCAATTTCAGCGCGCGATCGACCAGGGCGGTGGCGCGTTTGAAGTCGAAGTTGCGATAGACGTTCTGCTTCACCAGGAACGACGCGCCGCCGTAGAATTTCTCGTATTGCTGATGGCGGCTGCCGAATTCGGAGCCGATGAAGTCCCAAATCAGCCGCATCAGGGCGACGCGCGTTTTCGCGTCGGACGTGGCCGAGCGCATGTAGCGCTCGAGGTCTGCCTCGATCTCCGGATTGCCGAAGTCGGCCTCCGACGACGGCAGCGTGATGAACGCGGCGCCGGCAAGCTCGCGGACGATTTCGAGCATGCGGCCGTTGAGCTCGGACTGCAGCGCCATCGCCGAATAGAGCACCGTTTTCGACGGCCACAGCACGCCGTTCTCGATCGGCGCCGCGATCTCGTGCGCGAGCAGCATGGATTCGTAGACCGACACCAGAGCGGCGAGTTCGCCCATCATGATCTGCACCGGCGGCTGCGCCGCGTTGCCGGTCATTTCGTTCATGCGCTGCGCGAGACCCGCCATGAAGCGCAGCTTCGTCACGTAGCGCGTCTGCGCCTGATGATTGCCGAGCAGATGCGACGGCGTCTTCCACCATTGGTCGCGCGAAATCTCGATGTTGCGGTAGATGAACACGTGCTCCCACGGCACGAACACATTGTCGAAGATCACGTAGGCGTCCGATTCATCGAACCGGCTCGACAGCGGATAATCGAAGGCCTTGCCGGCGCGCGAGAATGGCCGGCGCGGATAAAGCTTGACGCCCTCGGCTGCGACTGGAACGGCAACGCAGTTCGCGTAGTTCTCGTCGCCCGGCTGCAAGGGATGAATGCAGCTCAGATGGATGTAATCGCGACAACGGACCGGCGGTCGCGAGCTGCTGCGCGCCCGAGATCACGATGCCGTCGTCACGCTCCTTCACCACGCCGGCATAGAGCGTCGGGTCGCTCTGCTTGTGCGCCGGTTTGCTGCGGTCGATCTGCGGCGGCACGATGGCGTAGCTGGCGTAGATGAAGTTGTCGCGCATGTACTCGTGGAACGCGACGACGTTGTCGGCGAATTGCTTGCCGGCGGCGCCGAACACCTGCGGCGTCGCCGCGTAGCCGCAAAAGAAGCTCGCCACGTGGTCGGGCGTCCGCCCCATCAGGCCGAACGTCGATTCGGCCCAGGTCTCGGAGAACAGCCGGCGCGCGCGCAGGTCCTCGTGCGTGCGCGGGATCTGGTAGGTCCGCCACACCGGCTCGCCGGTCTTCGGCGACGGGAAGGTCATGCGCTCGCGCAACGAGGGCTCGGCGGCAATGTCGAACAGGTGCGCGACGGACCGGGCGGCCTCGCGAAAGGCCGGATGTTGCGTCACGTCCTTGACCAGTTCGCCGTCGACGAACACGCGCCGGCCGTCGTTCAGCGAGCGGAGATATTCGGCACCTGTACGCATCAGCGCGCCACCTCGAATACGCCGACATACGCGGAAAAGTTCATTGGCGCCATCGCGCGATACCTCTCGTTGAAACGCAGGCTCCGCCGTCAGCGGCGGACGGATCATGCGTGCCACAGCAGGTGTGACTTTGCCAAGGGATGCTTGCGAAGAGGCGCCTTGCAAAGTCGCGCGGCCGCGGGTTTGCTGTGGCCCTTGCGGCGGTTCAGAAGTCCGCATCATTCTCGCCGCGACCCCGTCATGCGGAGTTCTGAATCAAAGCCACACTAGATCAATAAGTTGCTAGTGTCCTTCGATCCCGAAGTTCGCAAACGAGGATGCCGCGCAATGATGCGAACTTCGGAATCGGGACACTAGGGAGGACGACCATGCTCAGGAGGATCATCGCCGCTGGCGCGGCGGCGCTTGCACTGATGTGCTTGGCGGTTGCGGCCGGCGCCGCGGACTACCCGGCGCGGTCGGTCACGGTGGTGGTGGGCTTTCCCCCCGGCGGACCGAGCGACGTGCTGGCGCGAATTGTCGCCAAGAAGCTCAGTGAACTGCTCGGCCAGCCCTTCGTCATCGACAACCGCCCGGGCGCAGGCGGCAATGTCGCCGGCGAGGTCGTCGCGCACGCGGCGCCGGATGGCTATACGCTGCTGATGGGCAATAATTCCATTCTCGCCACCAATGCGAGCCTCTACGCCAAGATCGGTTTCGATGCCGAGAAGGACTTTGCACCGATCAGCCTGATCGGCACGCAAGGCAGCGTCCTTGTGGTGAACCCCAATGTGCCGGCGCATTCGCTCGCCGAATTGATCGCGCTCGCCAAAGCCAATCCGGGCAAGCTCAACTTTGCCTCATCGGGCTACGGTGCGGCCGCGCACCTGGCTGGCGAGCTGTTCAAGGCCGAGGCCCACATCGACATCGTCCATGTTCCCTACAAGGGCGCGGCGCCCGCGCTGCAGGATGTGATCGCCGGACAGGACCAAATGATGTTCGCGACCATCGCGTCGGTGATCGGGCACATCAAGAGCGGGCTGGTGCGGCCGCTCGCGGTGACGGAACTCAAGCGCGTCGCGATCCTGCCGGACGTTCCCACGATCGACGAACTTGGGCTTCATGGCTTCGATGCCACCACGTGGCATGGCCTGGTAGCACCAGCCGGCACGCCGAAGGCGATCATCGATACGCTGCATAACGCCACGATCGAAGCGCTCAACGATCCCGACGTGCGACAATCGCTGACAAAACTCGGCGTCGAAGTCGGCGGCGATACGCCGGCCGAATTCGCAGCCTACATCAAGGCCGAAATCCCGAAATGGGCGGCGGTGATCAAGGCCTCGGGAGCGAAACTGCAATGACGACGATGGAGGACGCACGATGAGCACGCTCGCGGCCGCAAGGCAAAACGCGACGGTCGGTCCAAGCGAGCGGACACTGCGCGAGCAGGTCGCTGCCTGCACGTTGCTGCTCAATGACCTCGGCTTGCTCGGATACAGCGGTCACGTCGGCGCGCGTCTGCCGGGGCGCGATGCGATCATCATCCAATCGCGCGACTTGCCGCGTTCGCAGCTTGGGCCCGACGATCTTCTGGTGTGCGATTTCGATGGCAACCTGCTCGAGGGGCCGCCGGGCGTGAGGCCGCCGTCCGAGATTTTTCTGCACACTGAGATCATGCGCGCGCGCAAGGACGTCAATGCCGTCGCGCACTTTCACCATGACCGTACCACTGTTTTCACCATGGTTGAGAACGTGGCGCTCAAGCTCATCAAGAACCACGCGATCCGCTGGGTGAACGGCATTCCGATCCATCCCGAGCCCGGCCACGTCAATACACCGGCGCGCGGACGCGCGCTGGTGGCGACGCTCGGCGCGGCGCACGCCCTGCTGATCCGGGCGCACGGGCAGGTCATCGCTGCGGAATCCGTTCCCGCGGTGCTGGTCGACAGCGCGACGTTCATCGAGAACGCCGAGGCGATGATTTTCGCGACCCAGCTCGGCCGCGTGCTGCCGCTGACCGAAGCGGAGATTGCTGATTTTCAGGAGAGCCTCACTCGCGATCATTTCGTCGGCAAGGCTTGGGACTATTACGTCGCGCTCGGCCGCAAGCGCGGCGTGCTGCCGGCGGACTGGACTCTCTGAGGCTTATTCTTTGGGGCTTACTCGACGGCTTGCTGCTCGCAAAAAGCCTTCAGCGCGTCGATCTCGTGGCGGCGCGTGAAGGCGAGGAAGCTTTCGTCTGCCGCGGCGCGATGCGCGAGATACGCCTTAAGCATCCGCTCGACGGTCTTTGGCGCATCTTCGGCTTTGACGTCGCGGTAGATCTCGCGGCCGCACATGGCATCGGGCCCGAAGCCGCCGCCGACGACGACGTGATAGCCCTCGACCTGATCGCCGTCTTCGGAGACCTGCACTTTGGTGCCGACCAGCCCGATGTCACCGACGTAGTGTTGTGCGCAGGAATTGGGGCAGCCGGTGAGGTGGATGTTGAGCGGGCCGTCGAGCTGCACGCGGGATTCGCACCAATGAGCGATGTCCTCGGCGTGCCGCTTGGTGTCGGCGAGAGCGAGTCGGCATCCGGCGTTGCCGGTGCATGCCACCAAGCCGGCGCGGATCGACGTCGCCTTGGTTGAAAGTCCGAGCGCCGCAATCGCCGCCTCGGCTGCGGCGATGCGGTCTTCCGGCACACCTGAAATCAACAAGTTCTGCCACACCGTGAGCCGGATTTCGCCGTCGCCGAATTCGGCGGCAATTTTGGCGAGCCCGCGCATCTGATCGGCGGTGATCTTGCCGACCGGGAACACGACACCGAGCCAGCAGAGACCTTTTTGCTTCTGCGGATGCGCGCCGATATGCGCCAGCCGATCGAACGCGGGGCGCTGAGCGATGGCTTCGGCGGGCGCTCGCACCAGCTTGTGCCCGAGTCTCTCCTCCATGGCGCCGATAAATTTCTCGAAGCCCCAGGCATCGAGCACGTATTTGAGCCGCGCCTTGGCACGATCGCTGCGGTTACCGTTGTCGATGAACACCCGCACGACGGCATCCGCGACCTTGGTCGCCTCGGCGGGCTTGACGATGACGCCGGTATCGCGGGCGAAGTCTTGATGACCGGTGATGCCGCCAAGCATGAGGCGGAACCAGATGCCGGGCTCGACACCGAAGCCGTCTTTAACTTCGACGGCCTGAAAACCGATGTCGTTGGTATCTTCCAACACCGGGATCACGCCGCCGCCGTCGAAGCCGACGTTGAACTTGCGCGGAATGCCGTAAAGCGAACGATCGTTGAGGATGTGGAAATGCCATTCGCGCGCGTAGGGGCGTGTGTCGAGCAGTTCTTGCGGATCGATTCCCGCGGTCGGCGTTCCCGTGACGTTACGGATGTTGTCGGCACCCGAGCCGCGCGAGCACAGGCCGAGATCCTGGATCGCCTCGACCATGGCCACGGCGTTCTTCGGTTCGATCTCGCGCATCTGCAGGTTGGCGCGTGTGGTCACGTGGGCGTAGCCGCCGGCATAGCGCTCGGCGAGGTCGGCGAGCCCGGCGAATTGCCAGTGGGTGAGAATGCCGTTCGGTATCCGCAGGCGGCACATGTAGGCCTTCTGCGTCGGCGCACAGTAGAACAGCCCGAAAAACCGCCAGCGGAAATTATCGTCAGCTTTCGGCGCTTCGTTCTTGGCCGCCTGATCCTTCAGCTTTTCATATCCATCCAACGGATTGAGTTCACGTTTGAACTTTTCCGGGTCCGACAGCTTTCCGCCCGCCTTGAGCACGCGATCCTGCGCGCGCAAATGCTCGGCGTCGGGTCCCGTCGGCTCGGGCGGGGCCTGCGCCGTGCCTGGAGCTGCTGCGCCATTGCCGGGTGCAGATCGCGCGTTTTTAGCGATCTGCAGACCGACCATGAAGCCTTCGAGGTAGCGCTTCTGCTCTGGCTCGAGATCGGCGGCCATGGAAATCCCCGGTGGCGTCTCCGCTCGTCCGCGGCCGAGGCCGCGGACGATTGCGAGTCTCTCTCCAGCTCTACTCGGCCGGGACGCCCGAAGGCGCCGCGCCGCGCGCGGCATCGAGCACAGGCTTCGGCTTGTAGGTCATGTAGATCGCAAGCCCCGTGAAGGTGAATCCACCTACCAGGTTGCCAAGCGTGACGGGAATCTGATTCCACAGCCACCATTGCGCGACGGTGACCTTGGCGCCCATCATCATGCCGGTCGGAATGATAAACATGTTGACGACCGAGTGCTCGAAGCCTTGCGCGAAGAAGATGAAGATCGGCATCCAGGCGCAGGCGACTTTGCCGATGGTCGATGTGCTCGACATGGCGAGCACGACGGCCAAACAGACCAGCCAATTACAGAGCATCGCCTTGACAAAGACGGTGACGAGGCCGGCGAAACCGAGGGCCGCGTAGGCGGTGGTCTTCGCTTCGGCGATCGCGATAATGCGTGCGGCCACTCCCGCCGGTGCGGCCGTTCCCATGTTGGTCAACGCTATGGCCAACAACGCGCCGAAGGCGACACTGCCAATCAGATTGCCGATGAACACCCAGCCCCAGTTCACCAGCACCGCTCCGGCGCTGGCCTCGCGATTGAGCCAAGGCAGCGGTGTCAGCGCGAAACTGCCGGTGATGAGTTCGAGACCGAGCAGCACGATGCTGATAAGGCCGACCGGAAAGATGATGGCGCCAACGATGGGTTGGCCGGTCTGCACCGCGGCGGTGAATGCAAAACTCGTCGATACGCCGAGCAGCGCGCCAGACAGCATTCCGCGGATCAGAAGGTCTGAGGGCGCGAGTGCAAGCTTGCGCTTGCCGGTCTCTAGCATTGCGACCGCAACATCGGCCGGCTTCACATAGTCCATCGTCCGTCTCCTTCGATGGTCATCAGAAAATCGTTCGCCGCAAGTCACGCCGGACTACTTCGCTCGTCCTCACGCCTGTTGCTGCGAGACATTTCGCGCGCTGGCGCGGAAGCGGCGAAACGCTCCCGTTGTGCTTATTTGTTCTGATCAGCCGCGCTGCTGAAACCTTCGGCTATCGTCGTTGACAGCCGAACGGCGTATTGCACCGCAAAATGCATGCCAGCCCGGCGTCTCGTTAGAACGCAATGAATTTCAAGTAATTAGACCGAACGCAGGCGAGCCTCGCTGCGAATCTTCAGGCAAGGCCGGTTGCCCGTTTTTGCCGCACATCGCCTGCCCATTGCGCAAGGCCGGGCATGGCCAACAACGGTGGCCAGGGGAGGCCGCCGCGGCACGGCCGCGGACACAACGGCAAATTCGGCCCGATCGTCTTCGCAACCGTTGCCCACCCCAACGCCATGGAAAGTCTCTTTTCAAGCGTGTGTATGGCGGGTGTCGATTGCCGTATGGTCGAAAAATGACCAGTAGCCGTTGCCGAGTTACCGAAGGGGCTTATTCGCTGGCACTATCTGTGGTGGGCGGCCGCAGCCCTTGCTGTGATGATCTTGGCCATCAAGATCGGCAATTTGTGGCTTCTCAACTTCGTCCATGTCTTTTCCAGTCTGCTGTGGACCGGCATCGACCTCTTCATGGGCTTTATATTGGGCCCGATCCTGCGGCGCGTGGACATTTCGGTCCGTCGAGAGATCGCGCTTCGTCTGATCCCGCGCACCTTATTCCTCATGCCGACGCTTTCTATCATTTCGGGTACGACGGGCTGGTTTCTCGCGGTCGATCTCGGTTACACCGCGCTTAATTGGCCGCAGTTCGGCTGGGTCGCCGCGGCTTTGTTGCTTGTCACGCTGATGACGGTGCAGGGTCTCGGATTTCTTCTGCCCGTCAATCTCCTCGTTTGTCTCGAGCTACAAAAGAACAAGCCCGATATGTTGAAAATCACGAGCTGGATGAAGCGATATTTCTATGCGGTCGCGACCCAAGGAGCGATGCAAGTTGCGATCATCGTCGTCATGACGCGCTTTCGCGCCGGCATTTGATTGCCGCAGCAATCATCGCCGATAATCCTCGCCAACGAGGCAAAAGCTGCGATTGATGAGGAAAAAGCCTAACCGGCCGTGGCGGCGACGGAGGCCGTCGTTCGTTCGGCCTCCCAGTCCTTGCCCAGCCCCGCGCTGGTCGGGAAGATCAGCGACTTGATCACCACGGGCACCGCGCCTGACGTGTCGAGGATGGCGCCGATATCGACGTAATCGAACTCCTTGAGTTCGAGACCGTCGATCGAGACGATCGGATTGTTGAATTTCATTTCTTCGCAATAGTGGATGCCGATCAGGCCGCCGACGTCGCCGTCGCCGGCGAGCACGATAGGATGGCCGTTGGCGATCACTGCGTCCAATCCGTCGGCCACTCCCTTGCAGAAATCGTCGAGCCGCCGGAAGGTCGCCGATCCGCGCCAGGGCACGAACACGGCAACCGGGTTTTCGCCGTCGCCGAGATCGAGCCGCTTGAGCGCGCCCTTGATCGCAGCCGAGATGGCCACCGGATCGATCGTCTCCTGGTCAAGCGAAAAAGTCGGCGCGATCACCGGGACGTTGCGCAGCGGCAGCGTCTCCAGCGGCCACACGAAAATCGTGCTGCCGGAAACCTGCATCGTATATTGGGACGCGCCGATCACGGTGGCGCGGATACGCGCCTCGGGTCGCGCCAACTCCGGTCCCCAGTCCTTAAGCCGCGTCCGCACCTCGGCCGCAAGCTGCGGGCCGAGATCGCCAAAGGCTTTGGCTTCGCCGCCATAAATGTATTCGGACACGCCGCCGGAGAAACTCACGTCGGAGACTTCGCCCCGCCAAGTCAGCGGATCGAGCCGTAGAAGTTCGGCGCCGCCGGCGCGCGGCGAAAAACCGCGCATCGCTTCAAACAGGCGGTCAGCCATGCGCGCCGCAAGCGCGTGTGCCTCGGCCTCGCCGACCACAAAGCCGAGATCCAGTTTCATGCCGAGTTCGGCGCCGAAGCGGCGGCCGGCTTCCTCGAGGCGGACGATGCGGCGCTGGTCGTCGAGCACGACAAGCCTTGCTCCGACGTCGACCGCGGTCACGTCGAGCACCTTGCCCTCGCCGCACACAGCGATTTTCGACGTACCGCCGCCGATGTCGACATTCATCACCGGCGCGCCGCTGCGGATCGAGCGCGCCACGGCGCCCGAACCGTAGGCCGCCATCACGGTCTCCAGGCTGTCGCCGGCGCTGACAGCGACCATCTTTCCCGCCTGCTGTGCGAACAATTCGCCGATGCGCCGCGCGTTGCGTCGCCGCACGGCGACGCCCGTCAAGATGAGCGCTCCGGTGTCGATTTCGTCGGGATCGACCTTGGCGTCCTTGTATTGGCGTTCGATGAAGGCGCCGAGAGCGTCGGCATCGATTGTTTCTTCGCCCGAATACGGCGTCAGCAGAATGTCGGACTGATAAAAACTTTCGCGCTGGGTCACCACGTAGCGGCTGTCGAGCCGCTCCAGCACGATACGCGAGAACACGAGATGCGACGTGGACGAGCCGATATCGACGCCGACCGAAAGCACGCATAGCTCGTCCTCTTCGCCGAACGTGCGTCCCGTGCTCGAAAAGAAAACGCGGCCGCCCTGTGCTTCATCGCTCATGTATTCATTCCTGTCATCGTCCGCGCAGGCGGACGATCCAGTAGTCGCCGGCGGTCAAGTGGTGCATAGGCTGTAGCGATGATGAGTACCGGGTGCCCCGCCTTCGCGGGGCATCACAGTTTGGGGCTCGCTCTCATTCCGTCGGCAGCAGACCCCGGTAATCGCGCTCGTAATATTCCGTGCGCATTCGGTTCTCGGCGCCTTCGCGCTTCATTCGTTCCGCGTATTCCTGACGCAGGAACGGATCCTCCATGTAGTACGGGATCGCCGTGCCGCCTTCGGGGATATCCATCGCGGTGTAATCGGTGTGCTTTTCACCGGGCGGTCCCGGCTCGCGTCCGGGATTGTGCGGTCCGAACCAGGCGGTCAGCCGGAACGGATCCTTCGACGCGCCGAAATGCTGATGATACCAGCGTGCGCCGCCGGGGGCCGCCGAGACCATGCCGACCGGCTCGTAATCGACGCGTTTGACTTCGTCAGCCTTGCCGTCCTTCCACGGCGTCAGCCCCAGCTTCTCCGGCCAAGTGTACGTGTAACCCTTGCCTTTTACGCAGATCAGCACCGCGGCCGAGGTATGGGCGTGCGCCTTGGAATAATGGCCGTTCTCGTGCTGACCGATCCACAGGTAGAAGGTGTTGCCGGTCATGAAAGGCTCCACCCGGCGCCAGCCGGGCGAGCGGCGATTGTCCAGCGGCAGATCGCAATTGACGATATCGGGGATGAAATTGGTGCGCCGCATCGCGAGGCCGCGCACCGGATCTGGCTCGATATCGTCCTTGTACTTGTAGAAGTCATCGGCGCCCGAGAACCGATCGCGGAACTGGAACGGATTGTTGAAGATCGCGTCGGTGTTGTTGATGAGGTTCATCAGATTGGGCGCCGTGGTGCCGCCAAGCAGCAACGCCGGCGAGGAACTCGCATTAACGATGCGGTGCATGGCGTTCACCGGGATCGAGAACAGCGAGCCTTTCTGCCATTCGAACACGTGGCGCTTGTTGTCACCCTCCAGCCAGACCTCGGTCGAGCCGCGGCCTTCCACGACGAGGTAAATCTCCTCGTACATGTGCTTCTCGGGGTTGAGCGCGCCGGCGCCCGGCACCTCGATGACGTAGGCCCCCCATTTGCCTTCCGTGCCGTAGAGCTGAATGTAGCTGCCGCGCCCGCCCATCCGCTTCCACGGTTGCAAGGGCAAATTTTGCACCTTGCTGACGCCGATATCGCGGTAGATCGGAATGTCGTCCGACTCCATGAATACGTCGTAGGGCGTCTTTGGACGGTTGAATTTTCCAAAACCCGCGCGCTTGAAGCCTGCGGGTTCGTGCCAGTGAACTTGACCGGTGATTTCATGCATGGCGGGCATCCTCTCCGAAGCGACGAATGTGGCCGCGCCCCCACCGCAGCAAATCAACTGCGGTCCGTCGCGAGCTTCATCTGTCGGTTGATTGCATAGGCGTACTCACCATGTACAATGCGTCCGAAATCATTGCAACGGGCGCCGCAGAGCCGGATCGCGGTGTCGTAAATCGGTGTAAATTCGAGGCTTCTCGAACCAAGGGCGGGAGCTCACCGGCTGCTTGCCGTGTGTTCCTGTCGTGTGCGCCGGATCTGGAGGTTTCGTGTCGGCGCGGCTGCTTCCACTTCTGCTTCAGAGTAAAGAGGCTTCGACGGAGCATAACGTCCCGGTCGATCACCTGGTCGTCGCCGGCTGGACTGGACGCGATCGGGCCGCTGTCGAGAAGCACATTGCGGAACTTGAAGCTCTCGGCGTCAAGCGTCCGGCGACCACGCCGATCTTCTATCGTGCATCGGCGGCGCGGCTGACAGTCGATGACGACATCGAGGTGCTCGGCGAGGCTTCGAGCGGCGAGGCGGAATTTGTTCTGCTTCAGCACGGCGGCCATCTTTGGGTCGGCGCCGGTTCCGATCATACCGATCGCGAGGTCGAGACCTATGGCGTCTCGGTATCCAAGCAGATGTGCGACAAGCCGATCGCCGCGGTGTTCTGGGCCTACGATGACGTTGCGCCGCACTGGGACAAGCTGATCCTGCGCGCCCACATCGCCGACAAGGGCGAGCATGTCCTTTATCAGGAGGGTCCGGTGACCGCGATGCTGGATCCCGCGACCCTGATCGGGAAATTTGCCGGCAAGAGGTCGCTCGAAGACGGCACGCTGATGTTTTGCGGCACGCTCGCTGCGCGCAGCGGCGTGCGGCCTTCAGATTATTTCGAGTTCGAACTCGACGATCCGGTGCTCGGGCGCAAAATCCGGCACCGCTACCGGGTTCGCACTCTTCCCATTAACGGTTGAACCAAAAAGAAGCAAAAAGGAATGCTTGCATGATGAACAAACCGCATTTGGAATTTCATGGCATCGATATGAGCGAAGGTTGGGCGTCGCCCTCCGGTTATCCGAGTGGCATCCAGCAGAAAATTTTGGCGAGCGATCTCGACGAGCAGCGCAAATCCGGCAGCCGCACGCGGCTTCTTCGCTTTGCGCCTGGTGCCTTTACGACGTCGCCGTTCGTGCACGACCACTGGGAAGAAGTGTACGTGCTCAACGGTGATCTCATTGTCGGCAACGACGCCAAGGGTCATGGCGGCGAAGCTTTCAAGGCGCCAACCTATGCGTGCCGGCCGCCGGGCGTGATGCACGGACCGTTCAAATCCGAAGGTGGCTGTACGCTGTTCGAAATCCACTATTACGACGAGAGCAAGAAATAGCCGCTCGATCAGCGCGGGAGGCGTCCAATGCCGTCACCGGAGCAAACTAGGCCCGTGATGCGGTCTTATCTTGCCGCCACCAAGGGCTTTACGTCCGGCGCGCAAACGCCGCGTCAGTTCCTCGAACAATCGCTTGCGCTGCTGGAGCAGTGGGAACCGCGGATCGGCGCCTTTGTCTGCACCAATCTGCCTGCGGCACGAGCCGCTGCGGAGCGTTCGACCGAGCGCTGGAAGTCCGGACGGCCGCTGTCGGCGATCGACGGCATGCCGGTCGGCATCAAGGACATCATCGAGACGGTCGATATGCCGACCGAAATGGGCTCGCCGCTCTTTACCGGCTGGCGCTCGCTGAAGGACGCCGCGAGCGTGCGGGCGCTGCGCGACGCCGGTGCGGTCATCATCGGCAAAACGGTAACGACCGAGTTTGCCGCCTCCGAACCGCGCGGCACGCGAAATCCCTGGAATACCGAGCATACGCCCGGCGGATCGTCGAGTGGTTCGGCGGCCTCTGTCGCTGTCGGCATCGTCAGCGCAGCGCTTGGCACGCAAGTGATCGGTTCGACCATCCGCCCGGCTAGTTTCTGCGGCTGCATCGGCTTCAAGCCGAGCGTGAATGCGCTCAACCGCGAGGGCAGTCACGATTATCAGAGCCAGAGCTGCACCGGCATTCTGGGAGCGTCGCTCGAGGACGCATGGCAGGTAGCCTATGAGATCGTCGCGCGCGTCGGTGGCGACGCCGGAACGCCGCGGCTTGCAAGGACCGCACGAGGCGCCATTGGCGATGAAGCCGCGAGCGCTCGCCGTGCTCGAAACGGCCGGATGGGACACCGCCGCCAGCGGCGCCAAGCAGAGCCTCAGCGAATGCGTGGCACAGCTGAAATCGGCCGGCATCGATGTTCGCACCCGACATAACGACAACAATGTCGCGGCGATCGAAGCCGAGCTCGTCAACGCGACCGAGCTCTCGCACCGATGCAATGGCTGGGAAGCGCGCTGGTTTCTACGCACCATGCGCGACCGTGACGCGAGCAAACTGAGCCGGATCCTGATGGATCGCGCCGAGAAATACGAAGACATGACGCTCAGCGAGCATCGCGCCGATCTCAAGGAACGTGCGCGCATACGGGCCGCTTATGCCGAGCTTGCGGCGAGTTGCGACGCCTGCCTAACGCTCGCCGCACCGGGCGGCGCGCCGAAGGGCCTTGCCTCGACCGGAAATCCGGAATTCGCCGTGCCTTCATCGCTGCTTGGCGTGCCGGCGCTGTCGCTGCCGCTGTTTCAGGTCGACGGCATGCCGCTCGGCCTGCAAGTGATCGGCTATTTCGATCGCGATGCCGATGCGTTCGCGATCGCGGCGTGGCTCCAGTCGTCGTTGAAGCCGACACGCTGAGCGTGCGCCCCATCAAGAGCGGCATCTCGCCAAGCTGTTCGACGTCGAGACGATGGTCGACGACGGTTCGCTTGCAGGCGCTGGCGCAGGCAGCGAAGTGATATACAGTATGCGAGTGTAACCGATCGGCATAAACAATCGTCATGGCCGGAGCGTCTCCCGGCCATCAAAGTCTCTATAGACGGCGCGTCTTTGAACCGGCGCGAACTGTGAAATGCAATGCCGTCGCCAAGCGCGGCATAACGGGTGAGTGGGAGAGAAATGCATGCGCACCATCGACGCCTTCAATCACTTTTTTCCAAAGCGCTATTACGAGGCGCTGCTCGAGACGCCGGCGGGATCGAAGGACCTCGGCAAGCGCGTGCGCGGCATTCCCGCGCTGTCCGACGTCGATCTGCGGCTGCGTATCGTTGAATTTTTCGAGAATTATTCGCAGCTTCTCTCGCATGGTCTGCCGCCGATGGAGCGGCTGTGGGGTCCCGACAAATCCCCCGAAATGGCGGTGATCGCAAACGACGGGCTTGGCGAGATCGCCGCAAAACACCCTAAACACTTCGTGGGCTGGTCGGCGCTGCTGCCGATGAACGCACCGGAGGCGGCGGCCAAGGAGGCCGAGCGCGCACTCAAGAACGGCGCCAATGCGATCCAGCTTGCGACCAACGCCAATGGCGTGCCGCTCGACGCGCCGGAGTTTGCGCCGATCTTTGAGGTCATTGCCAAAGCCGGCAAGCCGATCCTGCTGCATCCGGCGCGCACCCGGGAAATGCCCGATTATCCGACCGAGAAGGTCTCAAAATACGAGATCTGCAGCGTGCTGGGCTGGCCCTACGAAACCGGTGTCACACTGGCGCGTTTGGTTTTTTCCAAGACTATGGATCGCCACCCCAACCTCAAGGTGATCGCGCACCATCTCGGCGGGGTCATTCCTTATCTGGAAGGCCGTGTCGCGCATTCTTTCGATCAGATGGGCGTACGGACCTCGGATGAGGACTACGAGTTTTTGCGGAAATCGCTGAAGAAGCGGCCGTACGACTACTTCAAGGATTTCTACGGCGACACTGCAGTCGAAGGCGCGCGGTCCGCGACCGTCTGCGGCATTGATTTCTTCGGCGCCGATCATGTGGTGTTTGCGTCCGATTGTCCCTTCGACAAAGAGAAGGGGCCGGGCTACATCCGTGACACGATCAAGGTTCTCGAGTTGCTGTCGCTGTCGAACGCCGAGCGGGAGAAAATCTACTTTCGCAACGCGGAAAAGCTATTCGGCCTGGCGCCGTCGGCTGGTTGAATGCCGGCGAATGGCAGATAAAAAAATGGGAGGAGAAGACGATGCGCGGAGCAGGAGTGCTGGCCGGAGTTCTGGCGTGCGTTGCCGTCTGCATGCTCGCTGGCGGAACGCTGAACGCCCAACAAAGCGCTGCGCCTGAGCAAGTGACACTCGCGCTACCCGGCACGTCGATGACGTTCTCGCCCGGCTACGTCGCCGAGGATCTCGGGCTGTTCGCCAAGCAGGGCCTCAATGTGAAGAGCGTTATCATCACCGGCATTGGTTCGACCAATGCGGTGATCGCCGGCAGCGCCGACTTCGGCGAAATCTCCGGACCGGCGCTGACGCGCGCCGCTGCGCACGGCCAGAGGCTTCTCGCCATCGCCAATACGCTTAATCGCCCGACCGTCATGATCGTGATGCGCAAGGAGCTTGTCGGCAACTTCGATCCAAAGGCGCCACTGGAGCAGCGAGCGGCGCTGATGCGCGGCCGCACCATCGCGGTCGATTCGATCAATTCGATCATCCACGCCTACGTGCTCCTGATCGGCGCGCGCGGTCACTATGATCCAAATGAAATTCGTATCGCGCCGATGCAGCCGGTGAGTGCGATAACGGCGTTCAACTCGCACCAGGTCGACGGCTTCGCCATGTCGATGCCATGGCCGTTGCGGCTTGTGCTCGACGGCACGGCCGTCGCGATCGCGAGCGGGGCCAGCGGCGACCCACCCGATATGGTGCCGTTTGCGCACAATCTGGTGGCGGCCAGGCGCGAAACTTGCGAGAAGCGTAAATCCGTCTGTGTGAAAATGGGCCGCGCCATCGCCGAGGCGACTGCGATCATGCGCGATCGGCCCGACGAGGTGTTGGCGCTGTTGAAGAAGCGCTTTCCGAACTTCGACGACAAGCTGCTCGCAGCCGGCTACGACCAGGTGCGCAAGGGCACGCCGTCGCCGCCCATCGTCGCAAAAGCCGCGCTCGAAAACAGCGAACGTCTCGATGTCGAGGCCGGCTTGCTCAAGCCCGAGGATCAGCTCAAGTCTTACGACGGGCTGTTTACGGACGAATATGTGAAGTAGCGGCTTTCAACTCCGCTCGTCGGTGATCTGCGTTCGCAGGGTGCCGATGCCGGTGATCTCAACCTCGAGGGTGTCGCCGGGCTTCATCCACAATGGCGGAGTGCGGCGGTGGCCGACGCCCTCGGGTGTGCCGGTGGCGATGACGTCGCCGGCCGAAAGCGCGGTGAAGTCCGAGCAGAACGCGATGATGTGGGGGATCGAATAGATCAAAAGATCGGTCCCCGAACGCTGCACCTCCTTGCCGTTCAGCCGCGTCATCAGCGTGAGACGGCTGGGGTCCGGAATCTCGTCGATGGTGACGATCCACGGCCCGAGCGGACCGGTGCCGGGAAAATTCTTGCCCGAGGTGACGGAGAATTTCTGGTAGTCGCGGACGCTGCCATCGACGAAGCAGGTGTAGCCGGCGACGTGGTCGAGGGCGCGCTCGATCTTGATATGGCGCCCGGGGGTGCCGATGACGACGGCGAGTTCGCCCTCAAAATCGAAATTGTCGGAAACCGTCGGCCGGATCATCTCCCCTTCGTGCCCCACCAGCGTGTCGGTGAAGCGGGCGAACATGCTCGGTTGCTTGGGCAGTTCGCGGCCGGTCTCCGCCGCATGCGAGCGGTAATTGATACCGGCGCAAAGGATCTTTTCGGGATGTGGAATGACCGGCAGGAATTTGACTTCGGAGAGCTTGCGATCGGGCTTTGCTTCCTTCGCCGTTCTTGCGCATCGCGTCCAGCGCGCCGGCGGCAAGCGCGGCGCGGAGGTTGGTGTGCCCGATCGCGGTCATTCAACGTGACGATGCCGTCGCCGCTCGCCGCTCCGAAAAACTCCTTGCCGTCCGCGATAAAACTCAACAATTTCATGTTACAGCTCCATGTCCCGCTCCACCGGCCGCCAATGCAGCGCCCGGCGTTCGATGACGTTCAGCACGCCGTTGATCGCCAGCACGAGTGCGGTGGCGACCACGATGCCGGCGAATACGCCGACCGAATCGGAAATCTCGCGCGCGTGTTCGATGTAACGGCCGACGCCATCGGTGCCGACCAAAAATTCGCCGACGATGGTGGCGCTCACGGCACGCGGCAGCGCGATTTTGAGGCCCGTGAAGAAGTAGGGCAGCAGCGAAATCCACACGATCTTGCGCGCGATCACGCTCTCGCTGGCGCCGACGATCCGCGCCATGTCGATCAACCGCCGGTCGACGGCGCGCACGCCGGCGATCGTCGTGACGAAGACGACGTAGAATACCATCAGCGTGACGACGACCACCTTGGGCAGATCGCCGATGCCGAACCACAGGATCAGCCACGGTGCCAGCGCGTATTTGGGAATTCCCATCGAGGCGAGGATGTAGGGCTCGACCGCTTCGGTGACGCGCGCCGAATGCCGTAGCGCCAAAGGCAGCAAGACGCCGGACACGCATCCGATCAGGAAGCCGAGCGCGGCGACACGGAGCGTCGCCACGATATCGGTGACGAGTTGGCCGCTCGCCGCCAGTGTGCCGATGCGTTCGAGCACTTCGAGGGGCGGTGCGAACAACAGCGTGCCGAGGACTTGTGCGGCGATCTCCCACGCAAAAAGCAGCAGAAGCACGAGAGCGATGCGCCCACCGGTAATCATCCATCTTCGCCGGGCGAATGATGGTTCGGCGATGTCGGTGGGAAGGGCGACGGCGTCGGTCATCGCGCGCTCATTGCACTTGCGCCCTGATCTTCTCGTAGAGGCCGGCGAAGCCTTCGAGCGCAAAAATATCCATCACATTGCGGGGGCGTGGAATCGGAATGAGATGTTCGGCGGCGATCCGGGATGGCGCCCGCGTGAGCACCAGCGCGCGATCGCCGAGCGCGATCGCCTCGGTGATATCGTGGGTGACGAAGATGATGGTCTTGCGGCCGAGATTCCAGAGCGTGAGCAGATCGGCCTGCAACTGCGTGCGGGTTTGTGCATCGAGGGCGCCGAACGGCTCGTCCATCAGGATGACCGGCGGATCGTAAAGCAGCGTGCGGATCAGCGCCGCGCGCTTGCGCATGCCGCCGGAAAGTTCGTGGGGGTAATAGCGCTCGAACCCGGCTAGCCCGACGGCGCCGACCAGCATCTGCGCCCTCTGCCGGGTCGCCTCGGTCAGGCTGCCCTGGACTTCAAGTGGAAACAGCACATTGTCGATCGTCGTACGCCATGGCAGTAAATTATCGTCTTGCGTCACGTAGCCGATGCGGCGGCCGAGGCCCGGCCGCAAAGCGCGCGGATCCTGGCAGGCGATAGGGGTGCCGTCGAAGATGATTTCACCTGCGCTTGCGGTGTCGATCTGCGCAATCACGTTGAGCAGCGTGGTCTTGCCGGCGCCCGAGGGTCCGACAATGGTCACGAACTCGCCCGCGCCCACCGAAAGCGACAGATTTTGAATGACCCAGGGCGATGCCTCGCGATTTTGCCGCGCAGGAAACCGTTTGCCAAGTCCGCGTATGTCGAGCAGGGCGTCCGCCATCGTTATGTTCCGATCGCGGCGAGGCGGCGGTCCGGCGCGCGCCAGCGCAATAAAAATCTTTCAGCGATCGCCACCAGCCAATTGGCGCCGTGCACGACGAGCGTTGCGGCGAGGATCGCTGAAAATACGCTTGTGGTATCGAAATTCATCGCGCCGGTTTGCACCAGAAAGCCGAGCCCCCGGTTCGACGAGATCAACTCGGCGATCACCGCAACGCCGATCGCGTAGGGCAGCGCGATGCGCAATCCGGCGAACACGCTGGCGACGGCTGAGGGAAATACCACGAAGCGGGCGACTTGCCGTTCGCTGGCGCCGGCGATCTGCGCCATCTGCACCAGTTTCGGATCGAGCGCGCGTACGCCGCCGAGCGTGCTGAAATAGACGATGAAAAACACCACCGCGGCCACCAAGGCGATTTTCGAGCCAATGCCGATGCCGAACCAGAGAATGAACAACGGCGCGAGAGCGAGCTTGGGCGCCCCGTAGCCGCCGACCATGAATGGATCGAAGATCGCGACCGTGACCGGATGGCGCCGGAGCACGAACGGCAGCAGCATGGCCGGTACGGCCCCGATGATCGTGCCCAGCGCGGCTTCCTCGATGGTGTAGCCGGCCTGGCGAATGAGTTCGCCGCTCCAAAGCTGTGCGCCAAAGCGCGCGAGCGTGGCCCATGGTGAACTCAGCCAGTAGGCGCCGACGATTGCGCTGCCCGCCTGCCATGCCGCCAGAATGATCGCGAGCACAATCAGCCGGTCGCCGTAGCGGCGCCATCGTACCGCGCTCGCTGCGCTGGTTGCCCCCGTCTCTCCCATCTGGCCTCGCCGGCTTTTCCTGTTGTGCGTTGGGGCTGCAGTGTAATGTCCGAGCGATCAACAGCAAGCGCGTTCGGGAGGACTTTGAATGACCGATCAACTGCGGGAAACGCTCACCAATGCCGGGCGCGTCCTCGCGATGGAGGGGCAGGGCGACTATGTCGCCGGACACATATCCGTGCGGCTGCCCGAAGACAGCGGGCGGTTCTTGATGAAACCCGCCGGCATCGGCATCGAGGAAATGCGGCCGGACAACATCATCACGGTCGATATCGAAGGCAAAAAGGTCGATGGCTCCATGCCTCGGCACAACGAGGTTTTCATCCATTCCGAAGTCTTGCGCGTGCGCGACGACGTGCAATGCGTCATCCACAGCCATCCGATGCATGCGGTGGCGTTTTCTTCGCTGGGGCGCCCGCTCGTCGCCGTCGGCAACGATGCGATTACGTTTGCCGCCGCGGGCCTGCCGATATTCTCGGAGACGACCGATCTCATCATCAATCAGGAGCGCGGCAAGGCGGTGGCGCGCTGTCTCGGCGAGCATCCCGCGCTCATCCTGCGCAACCATGGCATCGTTGCGACCGGCAGCAGCATCGAAGAGGCGGTGTGGAACGCCATCAAGCTCGAAAAGGCGTGCAAGGTGCAGTTGCTGGCGGAAGCCGCCGGCGGCCCCAAGCTGGTGGCCGAGGGCGACGATCTCACCAAGAAACGCGGACGCGCCAATCGCCCGGACTTGCATAAGAACGTGTTCAGCTATCTGGTGCGGCGCTGGCGCTGTGTGTGTTGCGGAGAGAGCGTGCCGGCGCCGCACGTCACGACGTTCGAGAACAAGGATGCAATTTAGGACGATGTAGCGCACGGACTACGCACAGCAAACGCCTACGCCCGGCGTCGCGCGTGCGCCGAAATTCCGCAGGACGTGGGACGGCCAGTACGGCTATTAATCAGCCAGCGAACCGGGCGATCTCGTCATGGGTAGGAAGGCGGCCCTGGGGAGTCAGTTTGTCGACGAAGCCCGGCAGAATTTGCGACAGCTGCGCAGTCACTTCTTGTTCGGACATCCCCGTCTTTTCGGCCAAGGTCTTGATGATCGACGGGCCCAGCGCCGGGCCGAGCTTATCGGCCGAAACCGGTGGATTTGGTCCTGTGCCGACCCATGATTTCGCCACGTCGCCCAGGCCGCCCTGCTGAAGCTTTTCCAGAAGTCCGCCCAAACCTCCCAGCAATCCGCCAGCTTCCGGGTTGGGTGCCGGTTTCGTGCCCGGCGCCGATGCCGGCGGTTGCTTGCTCGTAAGAACGCCTGATGCCAGCAGCGCGATGAAGGCCAGCATCAACGGTTTTGCGATACCGCTTCCTTCGGGGACGCTTTTTTTGAGCACATCATCAAAAAATCCCATTGCGACCTCCATGTGACGAAGCCAAGCGACCACGGGGAAAAGATCGCAGCCGCCATAGATTTTTGGGCCTCGTGGATTTTTGGGCCTATTGTGTTTCGGCCCGGTTTGGCCTTGCATCTCGACGATACTCGAGCGGTGCAAGCGCACTCTACAGGTATCGGTCATCGACGCGAAATCAAGGGCATAAATGCTGAGATCATATCGATGCCTGCTACGATGCAGGCGCAATCTGCAGGAGTAAAACCCATGGGAATTATCAGCTGGCTCATCCTGGGCCTCATCGCGGGATTTATTGGCAGCAAGATTGTCAACAAGCAGGGACAAGGCTTCTGGCTCGACATTGCTCTCGGCATAGTGGGCGCAATTGTCGGAGGATTTCTGTTCAGCGAGATATTCGGCACCGAAGGTATCACCGGCCTTAACATCTGGAGTCTCATCGTGGCGGTTATCGGCTCCGTGGTGGTGCTTTTCGCATATCATGCTCTGGCTGGCCGGCGGTAACGAGTCTTTCCCAACCGCTCGCTGGCGGCGCTGCTGAGACTCGGCTGTTACTATTGTCACGTCGCGGCTTTCGCGACGTTGCAGATTCATGTCTGTAATGGATCGCCTAACAGACTCATCGCGGTCGTCGCATTCAGTAACGATCCGGAACTCACACCCCGGCCACTTCCCGTGTACTGGTCTGACCCGCTACCATGCCTCGTCCTGAGCCTAGGGGGTAGGCAATGAGACCGCGCTCCGGAGCAGGCGGCGAACCGGCTAAAACACGCCGCCGCAAGACGGAAACGGCAAAGCGGCGCGTTGCGCCAAAGGCCGTGCGGCGCCGCCGTTCCTCCTCCGCAGGCGAAGAAACAGAGGTCGCGCGGCTGACCAGCGAGTTGAAGGAGGCGCTGGAGCAGCAGGCGGCTACGTCGGAAGTGCTTCAAGTCATTTCAAAATCGCCCGGGGAGTTGCAGTCTGTTTTCCAAACGATCCTGGCGAACGCGACGCGTCTTTGCGAGGCAAAGTTCGGCACGCTTTTCCTGTATGACGGCAGGGCGTTCAGCGCTGTCGCAACTCACAACGCGCCCGCGACCTATGTGAAGCTGCGAAAGCAGCAGGGGCCAATCGTGCCCGGCCGGGGTACCGCGCTCGATCGCGTCGTCAGGTCGAAGCGGCCAGTCCATATCACCGACATTACAAAGGAGAAGGCCTACCTTCGGGGCGACCCGACATTCACGGCCGCAGTGAAACTTGGCGGCTATCGCAGCTTGCTGTCGGTCCCGATGGTTCAAAAAGGCAAACTGATCGGCACGATTGCGATGCAGCGCCGGGAGGTTCGGCCCTTTACCGCAAAGCAAATTGCGCTTGTTCAAAATTTCGCCGCCCAGGCCGTGATCGCTATCGAGAACACGCGGCTGCTCAATGAATTGCAGCCAACGCACGACCGACCTCACCGAATTGTTGGAGCAACAGACCGCGACGTCGGAGGTGCTCAAGGTCATCAGCTCATCACCCGGCGAACTCAAGCCGGTGTTTAATGCGATGTTGGCGAATGCAGTACGCATCTGCGAAGCGAAATTTGGCGTGCTGTTCCAGCATGATGGTCACGGTGCGTTCCAAGCCTTGGCGTGGATTGGTGCATCGCCAGAATACGCCGCACTCCTTCAGCAGCGCGCAGCAAGTGCACCTCCCACCGGCACACCACTGCATCGTCTCTTGCAAACAAAAAACGTGATCCATACCATGGACGATAGCGCAGGACTGGTCCCTGGAGCGGCCGCGAGGTTAAGCGGCGCGCGGTCCCTAATTGCCGTGCCCATGTTTAAAGAAGACGAGTTGGTCGGCGCCATTATCATTTACCGTCAGGAGGTGCGATCGTTCACCGACAAGCAGATTGCGCTTGTGCAGAATTTCGCCGCTCAGGCGGTGATCGCTATCGAGAATACCCGCCTGCTCAACGAACTACGCCAGCGCACGACCGATCTCAGCGAGTCGTTACAACAGCAAACTGCAACCGCCGAAGTGCTTCAGGTGATTAGTGGTTCGCCCGGCGATCTCGATCCGGTATTCGCGAGCATGCTGGAGAAGGCAGTCCTCATTTGCGACGCCACATTTGGGAATATCTACCGATGGGACGGCGAAACTGGACATGTCATTGCGACACATGACAACACGCCCGCCGCCTTCGCCGAAGAACGCAAACGTTCACCGGATTGGCGTCCCGGTCCGAATACGCCTGTCGGCCGGATGCTAGTAACTAAATCGGCGGTTCATGTCGCTAATCTTGCGACAGAAGATGCGTATACCGAACGACTCGATCCAGTAATGGTTGCAGCCGTTGAACTTGGGGGTGTTGGGACGGTCCTGTTCGTGCCGATGTTGAAGGAGAGCGAATTAATCGGTTTCTTCGGAGTGGCTCGTCAGGGCGTTCGTCTGTTTACCGATAAGCAGATCGATCTTGTCAAGAACTTTGCCGCCCAAGCGGTCATCGCCATCGAGAACACGCGGCTGCTCAACGAACTACGCCAGCGCACAGCCGATCTTACCGAGTTGCTGGAACAGCAGACCGCGACCTCGGAGGTGCTGGGCGTGATCTCGAGGTCGCCCGGCGAGCTCGATCCGGTTTTCGCGGCAATTCTGGCCAACGCGACGCGTCTTTGCGAAGCCAATTTCGGCCTCCTGCAAATCCAGGAAAACGATGCGTTCCACGTGGCCGCGATGCACAATCCGCCGCCGGCGTTTGCCTCACACCGTCAGAACGCCCCACTGATCCGTCCTGGCCCATTCAGCGCCCTCGGACGCGTCGCCGCTACGAAACAGCTGGTGCACATTGCCGACTACGCCGAAGACGCCGCCTATAAGCACCGCGATCCTATTGCTGTCAGCTTGGTCGAACTCGCCGGGGCGCGAACTCTTGTCCTCGTTCCAATGCTCAAGGATGGTGAATTAATCGGCAACATCGCCGTCTACCGCCAAGAGGTTCGCCCGTTCACCGACAAACAGATCGCACTGGTGCAGAATTTCGCCGCCCAGGCGGTCATCGCCATCGAGAATACGCGGCTACTCAATGAATTGCGGCAGCGGACCGACGATCTCAGCGAGTCCCTGGAGCAGCAGACCGCCACCGCCGACGTGCTCAAGGTCATCAGTTCCTCTCCCGCCGACCTTGAGCCCGTGTTCCGGGCCATGCTGGAAAATGCAACGCGAATTTGCGACGCCAAATTTGGAAATATTTATCGCTGGGATGGCGAAAGCTTACATCTGCTTGCGGCGCATAACACCCCCCCGGCTTTCGCTGAATTTCGTAAGAAGACGCCGTTTCGGCCGAGCCCGAATATCCCTACAGGGCGCATGGTGACGACCAAAACGCTCACTCACGTTGCCGATCTGGCGGCAGAGCCAGGCTATGCCGAGCGTGATCCACAATTCGTTGCCGGCATCGAACTCGGCGGTATACGCACGCTGCTGTCGGTTCCGATGTTGAAAGAAGACGAATTGGTCGGTGCCTTCACTCTCTATCGCGATGAAGTGCGCCCCTTCTCTGACAAGCAGATCGCGCTGGTGCAGAGCTTCGCCGCCCAGGCTGTCATCGCCATCGAGAATACGCGGCTGCTTAACGAGCTAAGGCAATCGCTCGCGCAGCAGATGGCAACGTCTGATGTGTTGGGCGTTATTTCGAGCTCGCCCGGCGAGCTGGAGCCCGTATTCCAATCTGTGCTTGAGAACGCGACTCGCATCTGCGAGGCCAATTTCGGCAACATGTTTCTTGTCGAAGCCGACATATTTCGCACGGTGGCCATGCACAATGCCCCGGTCGCTTACTTGAATGCCAGATCGGCTGCACCTTTCCGTCCGCCGCCAGGTAGCGGCCTCGGCCGACTCATCGCAACAAAGGACGTCGTGCACATCGCTGACCTGAAGGCCGAACCGCACTATCTGCAGCGGCAGCGCTTTGCCATCGAAGGTGTCGAACTGGGCGGCATTCGGACGCTATTGGCTGTGCCAATGTTCAAGGACGACGCGCTTGCCGGCGCCATCGTCATCTATCGTCACGAAGTCCGGCCATTTACTGAAAAGCAGATCGCGCTGGTACAGAATTTCGCCGCGCAGGCCGTCATCGCCATTGAGAACACGCGGCTGCTCAACGAGCTTCGTGAGTTGCTCCAGCAGCAGACTGCAACGTCGGAAGTGCTGCGTGTCATCAGTTCGTCCCCTGGCGAGCTGGAGCCGGTGTTTCAAACGATGTTGGAAAACGTAACGCGCATTTGCGAAGCAAATTTCGGCGTACTCATGAGATACGACGAAGGCATGTTTTGCGCAGCCGCCATGCACAACTGTCCAGCGGCGCTCGCCGAGTACAATCGGAAGAATGGGCGATTTCGCCCCGAGCCGGGCAGCCGACTCGATCTCGTATTGCACACAAAGTTATTCAGCCACACTGCCGACGATATGGCCGAGCCGACGCCCGGAATTGCGGCCCGGCTTGGCGGCGCACGTTCCATCATAATAGTGCCGATGCTGAAAGAGGACGATTTGATCGGCGCTATCATCATCTATCGTCAGGAGGTTAAGCCGTTCACGGATAAGCAAATCGCGTTGGTGCACAACTTCGCGGCCCAGGCGGTGATTGCAATTGAGAACGCGCGGCTGCTCAGCGAGCTTCGTGAGTCGCTGGAACAGCAAACGGCTACCTCGGAGGTACTCCGTGTCATTAGTTCGTCGCCCGGCGAGCTAGAGCCGGTATTTCAGGCCATGCTGGAGAACGCGGTGCGCATCTGCGAGGCGAAGTTCGGGGTCATGTTTCGCTTCGACGCGGATGTGCCTTATCCGGTGGCGACACTGAACTTGTCTCCCGCCGTCGATGATTATTTCCGGCGGCGGGGCCGCCTCAAGCCAACCCCCGGCTCGGACCTCGATCGTTTGTGGAATTCAAAGCAGGTGATTTACACGCTCGACATGTCCGAATCGCAGAATCCCACCCGCATTGCGAAGCTTGCTGGGGTGCGCACGCAAATCGCTGTGCCGATGCTCAAGGATGACGCGCTGATCGGCGCCATCAACATTTTCCGTCAGGAGGTCCGGCCATTTACCGACAAACAGATCGAACTGCTGACGAATTTTTCCGCCCAGGCCGTCATCGCCATCGAGAACGCGCGGCTGCTGAATGAACTGCGCGAAAGTTAAAAAGGACCGAAGACGAGCGCACAAGGGTGCACGTTCTAAGGAAAAAAAAAGCGCACGGACGATCTGAGCAAATCATTGGAAGACTTGCGAACTGCACAAGATCGCCTTGTGCAGACCGAGAAGCTCGCTTCTCTCGGCCAACTGACCGCCGGCATTGCGCACGAGATCAAGAACCCGCTCAACTTCGTCAACAACTTCTCGTCGCTTTCCGTCGAGTTGATCGACGAGTTGCAGGAAACCCTCGGGGCCATGAGGGTCGACAACAAGACGCGCAATGAGATCACCGAGCTAAGCGACACGTTGCGCAGCAACCTCGAAAAGGTCGTCCAGCACGGCAAACGTGCGGATTCGATCGTCAAAAACATGCTGCTGCATTCGCGCGAAGGCTCGGGGGAACATCGGGCCGTCGACATCAACGCCATCGTCGAGGAAAGCCTCAATCTCGCCTATCACGGCGCCCGGGCGGAGAAAGAGGGGTTTACCATCGCCCTGGAACGCTCGTTCGATCCGGCCGCAGGCGAAGTCGACCTGTTCCCGCAGGAGATCACGCGGGTCCTGCTCAATTTGATTTCAAACGGCTTCTATGCGGCGACCAAACGCAAGGGAGCAGCCGACAGCGATGGCTTTGAGCCAACGCTGACGGCCGCGACAAGAAACCTCGGCGACCGCGTCGAGATCAGGATTCGCGACAATGGCACCGGTATTCCGCCCGAGGTGAAGGACAAGATATTTAATCCATTCTTCACGACCAAGCCGGCCGGAGAGGGCACTGGGCTCGGTCTCTCGATCAGTCACGATATCATTGTGAAACAACATGCCGGGTCAATCGAAGTCGATAGTCAACCCGGCGAGTTCACGGAAATCAAAATCATTCTCCCGCGAGCGGCGGCCTCGCTCCCCAAATTGGGGTCACAGGCCTGACCGTCACACCGGAAGGAAGGCCGGCGACGCGCTAATGGAAGTGGTCCTTTGACTCAGACATTCGCAAGTTAGCCTGCCGAACCGGGACGCGAATGTTAAAATCGAACCGCTAGCTGTGAGCGCAATCGTTTCAGATTGAATTGATTTGCGCTCTACATCATTGGTGGAGCATGATCTTTTCGGAAAACCGGTTCCCACTTTTCCGGATCATGCTCTAGAACTTGATCATATCGATCTTGGTCAACGTCGTCTTGCCTGAGAGCAGCGGCGCGCTGCTGAAGGTGTAGGCCGTAGTGAGGTCGGCGTAGCGATCCTGTGCCGACATGCCGTCGACCGGGACGATGACGTTCATGCCGCGGAATGCCGCGGCGGCTGCGGTGAACAGGACCGCGCCGTTGGACGCCGTGCCGGTGACGATCACAGTCTGGATGCCCTTGTCTTTAAGGATTTTGTCCAGATCGGTGTTGATGAACTTATCGGGCCCCGAGCGTACCGTCGGCTCGCTGCCGAGGGGCGCCAGATCCTTGACGACATCGGCTCCCGTTGTGTTGGAGATAAAGCTGTAGACCACCGTGACCTTTGCCGCGCGGGCTTCGTCGAGCAGCTTTTTCATGCCCGGAACCGATGCGACGCAGGCGGGCCGCTTACCGCAATTCTGGTTCATGAAATCGAGCATAAGCAGCGCGGTGTTCTTCACGTCAACGGTCACCGGCTTGAGCGTTGGCGCCGGCGGCGCTTTCACAGATGCCCATTCGTCAATGATCGTCTGCGCCTGCGCCGACGCAATCGGCAGACTTATGGGCGATACAATTGTCGCGAGCAGCACCACGGCTGCGGTTGAAAACCCCCGGTTCGTTGTCATGGTCGTTTCCCTTGGCTCGTTTTCCCAGCGCCCTTGCAGAAGATTCTGGGCACGGCGCAGGGTATCATGTCAAACTGATTGCGCCCCTGTGGCACTTCGCCGGTCTTGCATGGCGACGCACAACTGGAAAAGAAACACCACGGCTGAGGAAAAATTTCCATGGACATCAAGGTTGGCAAGACGGCCATTGCCGAGGCAACGCAGAAACTCAAGAACTGGGGCCGGTGGGGGAAAGACGATCAGGTCGGTACGCTCAACCACGTCACGCCGCAAGATATCGTCAAGGCGGCGAGCCTCATTCGCACCGGCAAAGTTTTTGCGCTGGGCATTCCGCTCGACGCCAACGGCCCGCAGAACGGACTGTTCGGCGGCCGCTTCAATCCGATCCATCAGATGCTGGCGACCGGCACCGACGCGGTCGCCGAACGGCAGGACTGGAACAGGATTCGCTACGCCGACGACACCCTCATGTTGTGCGTACAGGGCGCCACCCATTGGGATGCGCTTGGGCACGTGTTCTACGAGGACAAAGCCTATAACGGCCACGACGCGAGACTCATCGATTCCAAGGGTCTCAACGTGCTCGGCATCGAGCACTCGAAAAGCAAGATGGTCGGTCGCGGCGTGCTGCTCGACATCGCGCGGTTTCGCGGTGTGAAATGGATGCAGGACGGCGAAAGCATTTCCAACGACGAACTCGACAAGTGTGCGAAGGATCAGAACGTCGCTATCGGCCGCGGCGATTTCGTCATCATCCGCACCGGGCAGATGGAGCGCTGCCTCAGCGAGAAGAAATGGGGCGGCTACGCCGGCGGCGACGCGCCGGGTGTCAAGTTCGAGAACTGCTACTGGTGCCAGGAGAAGGAAATCGCGGCGATCTGCACCGACACCTGGGGTGTCGAAGTGCGGCCCAACGAGACCAAGGACGCCAACCAGCCGTGGCACTGGGTGGTCATCCCGGCTATGGGTCTGTGCATGGGCGAGATTTTCTACTTGAAGGAACTGTCAGAGGATTGCGAGCAGGATGGCATCTACGAGTTCTTTTTCTGCGGCCCGCCGCTCATCATCAGCGGCGGCACCGGCTCGCCGATCAATCCGCAAGCGATCAAGTGAGCGAGCCGTCGCACGTGCTATCGAGGTAAATTTCAGGGGGGACGATGCTGTCGGCAACGACGTTTGAGCTTCCAGGCCATCGGATCGTCGAATGTCTCGGCGTCGTCCGCGGCATCACCGTGCGGACGCGGTCTCTCCCGCTCACGATCGTTGGCGCCTTCCGGACGCTGCTCGGCGGCCGCGCCGGCATTTTCACGAACCTGTGTGAACGAACGCGCGAGGAGGCATTCGATCTGATGCTCTCTCACGCCAAGGATGTCGGAGCAAATGCCGTCGTCGGCGTGCGTTACGATACCGGACCGATGGTCGGGGCTGCCGAGGTCCTGTGTTACGGAACCGCCGTCGTCGTAGAGCCCCTTCGGGCGGCGCCATGACTGAGATCACGCCTCCGGCGGATGCTGACGATGCGGCAAAGCGAAGAGCGATTGTTGGGACATGGAAGCTTGTCTCCGTCGTTTACGAGGATGTCGCCACTAAGGAGCGCTCGCCGGTCTACGGCGAACACCCCGTTGGCCGGCAGATCGCCACGGCGGACGGACGCTGGCTCGCGCTGGCCACTGCGGAAGGCCGGCCGATTCCGAAAACTGACGCGGAGCGCGCGCAAGCACTGCAAACCATGATCGCCTACACCGGCCGTTACCGCGTCGAGGGCGGTAAAGTCATCACCAAAGTCGAGGCGGCGTGGAATCAAGCCTGGGTCGGCGGCGAGCAAGTCCGCGCCGTTCGCTTTGACGGCGACAAGCTCTACATCGAAAGCCCACCAATGCCGCACCCGAACATGAACGACAAGACCGTACGCGTCATTGTGGAGTGGAAGCGGGACAAGGATTAGCCGCCGGCGTCAGATAGTCGGCGGGGGTGCGAAAGGGCGGGTCCCCGGCGGGCGGCTCGCACGATCCGCAGGTCGATGCTAGCTTTGCATTCGTAAACAGAAAAGGGCAGGGGAGACAGCATGACGCGCATACCACTCATCGACCGCGCCGACATGAATGCCGAACAGGCGCGGGTCTACGACGCGGCCAAGCAATCGAGCGGCATCGTCGGCGGGCCGTACCATGCCTACATCCGGTTGCCGAAATTGTTCGAGGCCTGCCAGAATCTGCGGGAAAGTCTGTCGCACGGTCCGCTCTCCCATCGCGAGCAACAGATTATAAATTTGGTCGTCGCCCGGCATTGGAATGCGCGATATCCGTGGTTCGCACAGACGCGACGCTCGCTCGCTGTCGGCATCGATCAAACGGTCATCGATGCGATCAACGCCCGCAAGACGCCGGCTTTAGACGATCCGCGCGAGCAAACGTGTTTTGCCGTGGCGCGCGACCTGCTCGCAAATAAGGGCCTCAGTGACGAGACCTACGCCGCCGCGGAAAAGACTATGGGGCTCGAGGGCCTGGTGGCTGCGGTCGCAACGACCGGCAGTTTTTCGATGACCTGTATGACGGCCAATACGTTCGGGATCGATCCGCCGGCGGCTAACCCGACCCCGCTCGCACCATAGTACACCAATTCGCCGCTCGGCCGCCGTCTACTGCGGCTTGATGCCGTCCGCCCGGATCAGTTTGCCCCATTTCTCGGTCTCGTCGGCAATAAGCTTGGTGAACTCGGCAACCGTCATGGGCATCGGCGTGCCGCCCAGATCGGCAAACCGTGCCTTGATGTTCGGATCCGCCAAGGCGAGATTGATCTCGCTGTTGAGCTTGTCGATGATGTCGGCCGGTGTGTTCTTGGGGGCGCCGACACCCCACCAAGCACTCGCCTCGTATCCGGGGACGAACTCGCTGATTGTCGGGACGTCCGGTAGTGCCGCCAGCCGTGCCGATGCGGTCACCGCTAGTGGACGCAGCTTGCCGGCCTTGATGTGCTGGATCGAGTTGGTCAAGTTATCGAACATGACCTGGATGTCGCCACTGAGCAGAGCGGTGACGGCGTCCGGCCCTCCGCGATACGGGACATGGACCATGTCGACGCCGGTCATCGCTTTGAAGAGCTCACCGGACAAATGGATTGTGCTGCCGATACCAGCCGATCCCATGTTGATCTTGCCGGGATTGGCCTTCGCATAGGCGATGAACTCGGGAACGGTCTTGGCCGGAAACGATGGATTGACGTCCATCACGTTGAACACCCGCACGACGCCTGCGACTGGTGCGATATCGCGGATGAAATTGAAATTGAGGTTATCGTACAGCGTCGCGTTGATCGCATTCGCAGTACTGGCATCGTAGAGCGTGTAACCGTCAGAGGGCGCCCGGACGACGGCCTCGGCGGCGATATTGGTGGCCGCCCCAAGCCGGTTTTCGATGACGAACGGCTGGCCGAGCCGGTTCGACAGCCATTGGCAAACCAAGCGTACAAAAACGTCGGCCGTACCACCGGGAGGAGCACCGACGAGCAGACGCACCGGCCGCGCCGGGTATGATTGCGCCCTCGCGATGCGGGAGGCAGTCGGCAAAGCGGCTGCTCCCGCTGCCAGATGGAGAAATCGACGGCGGGGAAGCTGCATGGCTCTGCCTCATAGTATATGCGGACACATGTCCGACTGTTTGCGGATTGCTCCTCCCTCGTCAGTCACAATCGCCGCCCTGGTCGCACGGACGGGCAGCGCGTCCCGGTGACGGCTCGACGACCAAGCTACCTCAATTCCACGCCTTGTGAAGATGACCGATGCCGCTCTCCGGCGCGTCCCGGTGACGGCATCCGGTCGCAATTAAGCCGGCAAGAACGCCCCGGTGTCGGGGACTTAATCCAACGTCAGCCTGTAGCGGACGAAGTCATCTGCAGCGGCAAATTCGTCATAAAGGGCACGAGCCGGATTGCTCACGCGAGTGTGCCAATAAAGCCGCGACCAACCCTTTGATTTGGCGCGATCCAGTAGGTCCTGAATCAGAAGCCGCCCGCAGCCTTGGCGGCGAAATTGCGGCGCGACAAAGAGATCTTCGAGATAACAAACCGGCATGACGGTCCAAGTGCTCTGATGAAGCACGCTGATGCTGAAGCCGGCGATTTCATCGTCGATCATGGCGATGCGACAGAAAATTGTTGAGGCGGGATCGAGAATGCGTTGCCACGTTCGCGCGGATACGCTCTCGGGAATGCAAACCTCATAGAACGTATTGTAGTCCGACCAAAGCCGGCGCCAGCCCTGCTCGTCTGCCGCCACCGGGTCTCGTATCCGTATTCTCGGCTTGGGCATAAGCATCGCCGGACGGTGGAGCGGATCAGGCGCTGATCGGCGACATCAAGTCGCCGGTCGCTGGTCCGTCGGTCGAAGACAAGCCGACAAAGTCTATTATTTCACGTTCGGATAGAGCCCGGAAGCCTTCACCACGGCGAGCCCCTCGGCGCGATCCGCCACCAGCTCCTTGGCGAACTGCTCCGCCGACTCCAAGACCGGCGTCAGACCACGGTTGATCAGAAACTTCTGCTGGAAGTCCGGTTTCGATTCGATCGCGACGATCGCCTTGTTCAGCTTGTCGATGATCGGCTTTGGCGTTCCGCTTGGCGCGTAGATGCCGAAGAAGGTTGCCGAAATGTGTTTCTCGTAGCCGACCTGCCTGAAAGTCGGAATGTCGGGATCAAGTGGCGAACGCGTGTCGCCGTCGACCGCCAGTCCGACGATCTTTCCGTCGCGGATGAACGAGACGAGGTTGCCGATGCCGAAAATCGCGATCTGTGTCGTGCCGTTGAGCATGCTATTGACCGCGTCGCCGCCACCCTTGAACGGTACACGTACGATGTTGGTGCCGTTCGCCTTGTTGAATTCCTCCATGAAGGCGACCTTCGACAGAGACGGCGCCATGTAGTTGAGCGTGTTGGGCTTGGCCTTTGCCAGCGCCGCCAATTCGGCGAACGATTTGACGTGCAGCGATGCGTCCACCGCAAACACCTGGGTCAAATAGTATGGCCGGCTGATCGGCGCCAAGCTCTTGGCTGGGTCGAAGTCGGCGTTCGACTGGATGATGGGGTTGATCGTGACCGCCTCGCCGGGAAGAATGCAGATCGTGTAGCCGTCGGGCGCCGCCTCGGCGCAGGCTTTCGCCCCGATCGTGCCTTCCGCCCCGACCCGGTCCTCGACCACGACCGACGTGCCGAGCGCGGGACCCAACTGGTCGCCGAGCGCGCGCATGAACAGATCACTCAATCCTCCGGGACCTTGCGACGCAATGGCCCGGATTGGCCGCGACGGATAATCCTCCGCAGCGGCGGATAACGCCGTCGTCAACGAGATGCCGAGCGTGAGAACGAGCGTGCACCGGCGCATGACTTCCTCCCTCGTGTCATTTGTTTTTTGATCGGGTAACAATGCCGCAGCGGGTCCCGGCACGAGCATGCGGCTTAAACGCGCAGGTGCCGTCTGCGATGGGCCGTCATAGTGCGTGCCGGCAGGGAGGCGGAGCGTGTCCAGCTACGATATGAAGGTCGAGAAGGGCATCACGGTGACGATGCGGGATGGCGTTCGCATCTCGCTCTGCGTCTACCGGCCGGACGCCGCAGGCACCTTCCCGGCGCTGTTTGCCGCTTCACCCTACCAATACGAAATGGACGAGGTGCCGGCCTATCCGCTGTTTCTGTGGCGCGAGACCGGTCCGGTC
Source organism: uncultured Alphaproteobacteria bacterium (assembly GCA_963759705.1). Lineage (GTDB taxonomy): Bacteria > Pseudomonadota > Alphaproteobacteria > Rhizobiales > Xanthobacteraceae > BOG-931. Next base: position 43,967 of record CAVXAK010000009.1, on the reverse strand, counting down.
GAATGGTACGTGAGCCAGGGCTACAGCTATGTCCACGCCGATGTGCGCGGCTCGGGGCGTTCCGAGGGCGAATTCGAGTTCATGGGGCTCAACGAGCAGCAGGATTACCTCGAATTGATCGCCTGGATCGTCAGGCAGCCGTGGTGCAACGGCCGTGTCGGCGGCATCGGTCAGTCCTACTACGCGATGGCGCAGTGGCTGATGGCGACTTACAACCCGCCCGGCCTCGCCTGCATTGTGCCGTACGACGGCCTCGTCGATCAGTATCGCGGCTCGAACTATCACGGCGGCATCTACTGCTCTTATCGCTCGGTGTGGTACACGTCGCTGCGCGCGGACAATCAGCACCGCCTCGCCGGGCGGCACGGCCGGCCGCCGATGACATTCGATCTGGTCGGCGCCATCATCGATCATTCGCTCGACGACGAATTTTGGCGCCAGCGTTCGCCGTACTGGCGGCTCGACCGGATCAAGTGTCCGGTGCTGTCGATCGGGCATTGGGGCAAGATGGGTCTGCACCTGCGCGGCAATATCCTCGGCTACGAAGAGGTCAAAGCGCCCAAGAAGCTCGTGGTCACCGGCGCCCGCAGTACGTTTGAGGCGCACCGCATGTTCGATCAGGTGGAATTTCACGAGAAAGAGCTACTGCCGTTCTACGATCTTCATCTCAAGGGTGCGAACAACGGCTTCATGGATACCGAGCCGGTGAGGCTGTTCGTACGCGGCGCCAATGTCTGGCGCGCACAGAAGGAATGGCCGCCAAAGCACGCCACGCCTGTCGCGTATTATCTGCGCAAGGGCCCTTCGGGCAGCGTCACCTCGCTCAATGATGGCGGCCTCTCGACTGAGCGGCCCGCGGTCGGCGAGACGGCGACGAGCTACACCTATCCGGACTGGGAATGGGTCAACGGAGTTGCAGTCATCGGCCCCGACGGACGGGTTGATCCGGCGCGGCGCGTGCTCACTTTCACCAGCGCACCGCTCGAGGCGGATCTCGAGGTGACGGGGCCGATCGTGCTCAAGCTTTACGTGTCGTCGACCGCGATCGATACCCAATTTATCGTCAAGCTGACCGACCAGCATCCGCATGATTCGGCATCGCGGGCCAAAGGCGAACAGCCGGCCTATACGCCGGTGTCGAAGGGCTGGTTGAAGGCTTCGCATCGCGAGAAGGATGCGGCGCGCTCTGAAGCCCGAGCGGCCGTTCCATACCCACACCAATCCGCAGCCGCTCAACCCCGGCGAGATCTATGAGTTCGAGATCGAAGTGCTGCCGATTTCCTACGTATTCAAAACGGAACACCGCATTCGGCTCGAATTAGCCAACGGCGACTCTCCTGCCACCGACGGCGTCTTCTCGCATCCCTATCATCCGTCGCTGATGGGCACCGACACCATTCATCACGACGAGGTGCACGCCTCGTGCCTCATCCTGCCCGTGATTGCCGCGGAGTAAGCCATGCAGCGGCGAACCATGGCTGTCATCAATGCCAGCGAATGGAACTCAACGTGAGTGATGCCGGAACCCTTTTCCCCGACGGAAAAGCCTACGAGCGGCGGATGGGCCGCTGGAGCCGCCTCGTCGGTGAGGTATTCCTCGAGTGGCTCGGCGTTCCGCCCGGCTTGCGATGGCTCGACGTTGGTTGCGGCAATGGCGCCTTTACGGAGGTCTTGATCGCTCGCTGCGCGCCTGCCGAGGTGATCGCGATCGATCCTTCGGATGGCCAGCTCGCTTATGCGCGAGCGCGGCCGACCACGAAGATGGCTCAATTTCGGGTCGGCGAAGCGCAGTCGTTGCCGTTTGCCGACAACAGTTTCGATGCAGCTGCGATGGCGCTCGTGATCAACTTTCTTTCCGTTCCCGAGAAAGCAGCCGCCGAGATGGCGCGCGTGGTTCGTCCCGGCGGCTGGGTCGCGACCTACATGTGGGACGTTCCGGGTGGCGGGCTGCCGGTCGAACCCATCAATGTCGCGATGAGTTCGCTTGGGATGAACCTCCCGGCCGTCCCGGACTCTGCCGCCTCTGAACTGAGGAACATGCGCGCAATCTGGGAAAAGGCTGGGCTTCAATCGATCGACACGCGCGTGATCCGTATTCCCATCGTCTATTCCGACTTCGACGATTTCTGGGACTCCAACAGTGCGCCGATCGGGCCGCGCGGCAAGGCGCTCGATGACTTGTCACTGCACGCCAAAGAGCAACTCAAAACGCGCCTTCGCGCCCAATTGCCAACAGATGCCGATGGGCGCATTCGCTACGAAGCCTTCGCCAACGCCGTGAAGGGACGCGCTCCGGGTCGAGCGGCCTAAGCCGAGATCGGATAGACCGCCTTCTCGCCGCTTAGCACGCGCGCGACGTCGCTCGCGCATTTGGTCTGCAATTCCTCTAGCGCCTCGACGGAATAGAATGCGGTGTGCGGGGTGAGGATGACGTTGTCCCGTCCGATGAGCGGCGAATCCTTTGTCAGCGGTTCTGTCGTCACCACATCGAGCGCGGCACCGCCGAGGTGGCCGGAATCGAGCGCGGCGACCAGCGCCACCTCGTCGACAAGCGGTCCCCGCGCGGTGTTGATGAGGAAGCCACCTTTCTTCATCTTGGCGAAGGCCTTCGCGTTCATCAGTCCTCGTGTCGCCGGTTGCAGCGGGGCGTGCATAGAGATGAAGTCGGAGCGCGCGAGCAGATCGTCAAAGCTCGTGCTTTCGACGCCAGTCGCCGCAAGCGCCTCCGCCACGACGTAAGGATCGTAAGTGATGACTTTCAATCCGAATGCCTTGGCCTTGGGCGCCAGCGCGCGGGGGATATTGCCGAAGCCGATCAGGCCAAGCACCTGGCCTTCGAGGCGCCGCAGCGGCACGATCGGCGGCACTTCCCAGCGGCCGGACTGAACGAGTTTGTTGGCAAATGTCACCTTGCGGGCGAGCGCAAGCAGCAGCGCCATGGCGTGGTCCGACACTTCGCGCAGGCAGTAATCCGGCACGTAGTTGACCGCGATGCCGAGCTCCTTTGCCGCCGGCAGGTCGATGTTGTCGACGCCGAGGCCGAAACGGCCGATCGCCTTGCAGCGCGTGAGGTGGCGCAGCAGTTCGCCCGGCAGCTTCGCATAGGTGACGAGAATCGCATCGGCATCGTGCGTCACCGCGAGAATGTCATCGCCGCTCGTGCCTTTGGCCATGCGGTATTCGGGATCGAGCCGCGCCAGCGCCTTCTTGGCAGGGTCAAGCGAGGGGAACGGACTATCGGTGATGGCGATGACTGGACGCGGCATGGGTATCTTCCACTCTCATTGTCATCATCCGCGAAGGCGGATGATCCAGTATCCTCGGCGATTGAGCTCAGCTTCAACGTCTGTGGCTACCGGGTGCCGCGTTTCGCGGAGCATGACAGTTTATAACGCAAAAATCTGCGGATTGACGCAATTGGGCAGCAGTTTGCCGTCCAGAAAGGCCAGAATATTGTCAACGACGATATTCGCCATCGCTTCGCGGACTTCGGGGGTCGCGCTGCCGAGATGCGGGGTGAGCACGACGTTGGACATTTTCTTGAGCGCCGGATCGATCTTGGGTTCGCGCTCGAACACGTCGAGACCGGCGCCGGCGATTTGTTTTTTGGTGAGAGCCCGCACCAATGCGGCTTCGTCGATGATCGCGCCGCGTGCGGTGTTGATGACGTAAGCCGTCTTCTTCATGAGACGTAATTCGCGTGCGCCGATCTGATGCCGCGTTTCTTTGGTGAGCGGCGAATGGATCGAGACGAAGTCGGATTCGCGCAGCAATTGATCGAGCGGCACGTAGGTCAATCCCGCCTCGCGCTCGTCACTTTCGGATTTCCGGCGCGGCGTCCAGTAAAGAACGCGCATCGAGAAGCCGTGGGCGCGGCGCGCCACCGCTTTTCCGATCAAGCCACCGCCGCCAATCAGTCCGATGGTTTTGCCCCAAACGTAGGAGCCCATCAGATGTGCCGACTGGCCGCCCGGAAACTTTCCGGCGCGCGCCATGCGATCGCCTTCCACCATCCGCCGCGCCACCGCAATCATCAGCCCGAAATTGAGATCGGCCGTCGCTTCGGTGGTGAGGGGCGCGGTAACGGTGACGGGTATGCGCCGTTCGGTGGCGGCTTCGACGTCGATGTTGGACGGCGAGATCGACTGGCCGGCGATCATCCGCAAATCCGGATTGGCCATGATCACGTCGTGATCGATGCGATCGTGGAGCAGGCAGAACAGAATATCGGCCTTGCGGACGGCATCGATCAGCGTGCGCTTAGGGATGATGCGGCTGGCGTCGGGAAAAACCTTGACGCTCCCCACTTTGCGCAGCCGCGCGATCGCGTGCGCGGATACCGGCTGGGTGACAAAAATGCGCGGCCGCGGCTTTTTCGAACGCATCAGGCGAGCCACCGCACGATTCCGGCGACGCCATCGACGGCGACTTGGGCTCCGTCGGGAATGCGTTGCGTGGCGTCGAGCACACCAAGCACCATCGGGATGCCGCGTTCGCGAGCGAGCGAGGCGAGGTGCGAGGTCGAGCCGCCGAGCTCGGCGACGACGCCGCCGACGCGCGGCAGGATATGGCTGAGCGCCGGACCGGCGACGCGCGTCACGAGAATGTCGCCGGGTCCCACCCTCGACAACTCGCATTCGCAATTCACCACGACGGCGCGGCCCGAACCCCAGCCGATGCCGGCCGGATGGCCGTTCAGTCCCGGATGTTTGAGCCAGATTTCGTCGGGCACGTGCGGCTGCTCGACGCGAAGCGGCCGCGCCTGCAACAGCTTGAAACCGGTGTCGTCGAGCGCCCATTCGATTTCGACCGGCATGCCGAGCAGAGCTTCGGCCTTGCGCATGAGGCGTCCGAGCGTCGTCGCCTGACCGGCTTCGAGACAGGGCGCGCGAACCAGTTCGTCCGGCACGCGCTCCGGCGAGGTGCCGGCGCCGTAACTGCAAGCTTCACGGTGGTTCTTGCGGCCGGCTTCGTTGCTGCGCACGAACCCTTGACGCGTCAGCACGACGCGGTCCGGCACGACCTCGCCCTGCGCAATGGCCGAGCCTAGTCCCCATGTTGCGCTGATGAGCATCTGGCCGTCGGCGGTTTCGCTTAAGCCGCCGCCCGACGCGCGTGCGGCGACGAGCGGTTGGACGAGGACTGCCATCGCTGTGTCGGCGGGGCCAAGCTCATGCTGCGCCATGTATCGCCGCGCGTTGGTGGTCCACAATGCCGCCCAGCAGGCGCGCAAGGCGGTGAGGAATTCGGCCTCATCGGTGACGCCGAGAAAGCTTTCGAACTGGCCGGCGAAGCTTGTATCGGCGCGGTCTTCGATCAAAGCCGAGGATCGTACCGCCGCGGGCTTCGGTGCGGCGCGCCATGCCGCAAGAATTTCCGTGAGCAGACCCGGCGCGAGTTCAGACTGATAGAGCGCAAGTCTGATCTCGACCGAAAGCCGCCGTTGCTGCGGCGTGTCAGCATCGGCGTAGTCGCGCAGCGCGTTCGCAAGTCCGAGGTGCTCGATCTGCCGGCGGTAGGCATCGGCGGCGATGCAAAATCCCTCCCGGCGTCGGCAAGCCGGCGTGAGCAAGCGCTGCGAGATTCGCTGCTTTCGGCCCGACGCGATCGGGCTCGGTCGCTGCGGCGTCAGAAGTGGCAGTATGAAGGAACTCATCGTCGCTCCACCTATCACCCCTCCCCACTGGGGAGAGGTGAATTGCGCCGAAGCGCCGACGTCACCTCACATGGTCGCCGTAGCCGGGAAGCGGATCGACCACGGTGATTTGTTTGACCGGGAAATTCGAGACGATCTCGATGTCGTTCTTGCGCACGATCAGCATCTCTTCGATGCGCACGCCGTAGTGGAAGCGTTTGCCGTGCTGGGTCTCGAGCGCGAACGTCATACCTTCCTTGATCTCGACCGGATGATCGAGCGACCAGATGCGCGAAATCACCGGCGGGTCGTATTGGGCAAGGCCAAGGCCGTGGCCCCAGAGATTGGCGGCGGCCTGGTCCTCATCCTCGTATCCCCAAGTCTCCATCGCCGACGGCCATTTCAGCGCGATGTCGCGCGTGGTGGCGCCCACCTTCACCGCACCGATCGAATCGTAGAGCCATTCGAGCGCAGTGCCATAGGTGTCCTTTTGCTCCTGGCTTGGCTCCTTGCCGACGCAATAGGTGCGGTAATAGCAGGACTTGTAGCCATTCCAGGTCAGCGCGGCCAAATCCATGAACACGATGTCACCCGGCTGGATGATGCGGTCGGAGAAATTTCGCCAGTTCGGCCAGGTGTTCGGTCCGGAGGAAACAATGACGTCTTCGACGTCCTCCATGCCGGGGATGTTGTAGAGATATTGCATCAGATGCGCGGTCACCTGATTCTCGGTGATGCCGGGACGCAGGAATTTCATGCACTCCCAATGCGTCGCGTCGCCGATGGCGCCGACGATGCGGAAGCATTCCTGCTCGTCCTCGTTCTTGACGGCGCGCGCGTCCATCATCGCGCTCATGCCGTCGGTCCAGTTGATGTTGTTCTCCTTGAAGATGTTGATCATGTTGATGTCGATGAAGTCGACGCCGAGTTTTTGCCCGGCGACGCCGTTTTCCTTCATCGCTTGCAGCACGGCCTTGGTGAACTTGGTGACCTGCTGCGTCGAGGCCGGTCCCGCGGCGCCTTTGATCCAGGCAAACGAGTGGCGCACGTTCTCTTTTGGAATCCAAGGCGAGTGCCGCTCGATCTGGAAGCCGAGGTCGCCCTGTTCGAACAGGATCGGCGCGCCGTCGCCGCACAGCATGGCATAGCGCAAGCCCGGTTTGAGCCTGTTCCAGCCCGGTGTCAGGGTGCCGGTCAGATAGCGGACGTTTTCGTCATACATGCAGAGCACGGCGCCGAGGCCGTGCTTCTTCATCATCTCGCGGGCCCGCTCGGTCCGGTACTTGCGCAGGCGGTCCCAATTCACCCGCTGCTGCCAGTCCAAGCCCGCGATGCCGAAATTCGCTCCCATAAGGTTCTCCCACTCCGGTTTATAAGTCTTGCCCACCTCTGTCCGAAAATTCCCGGCCGTGCAAGCGGGGCCGGGAATGCCGTAGGAAGATTTCTGCAACGACTTGTTGTCACAGGTTTAATTCGTAGATTCGGCCTAGACGAGGAAACACCATGAGCAAGATCACGCGCCGCGCGCTCGCCCGCGGCGGAGCGTTGGGCCTCGCCGGAGCGCTGGCCGCGCCCGCGGCTCCGGCCTTGGCGCAAAGCGACAAGCGCCGCTGGCGCATGGTCACATCGTGGCCGAAGCGGCTGCCCGGTCCCGGCATGTCGGCGGAGCGCGTGGCCGAGCGCATCGGCGCGCTCTCGGGCGGCCGTTTCGAGGTCACTGTTTCGGCCGCAGGCGAGATCGTGCCGGCCTTCGAGGTGCTCGATGCGGTCGGCTCCGGTGTCGCCGAGATGGGCCACACGGCGGCGTTCTACTGGCAGGGCAAGGCGCCTGCGGCGGCGTTCTTCACGACCGTGCCATTCGGGCTGACACCAAACGAGCACGTCGCCTGGATCGATGCCGGCGGCGGTCAGGCACTATGGGACGAGCTCTATGCGCCGTTCGGCGTCAAGCCGTTCATGGGCGGCAACACCGGCGTCTGCATGGGCGGCTGGTTTCGCCGCGAGATCAAGAGCCGCGACGACGTGCGCGGTCTGAAGGTGCGTTCGCTCGGTCTCGGCGGTGAGGTGTATCGCCGGCTCGGCGCCGTTTCGCAGACAACTTCGCCCGGCGAAATTCTGGTCGCGCTGCAATCGGGCGTGATCGACGGCGCCGAATTCGTCGGCCCCGGCTCCGACATCGCGCTCGGCCTCTATCGCTTCGCGCCGTTCTATTATGGCCCCGGCTTCAACAAGCCGAACGGCACCGGCGAATGCATCGTCTCGCTCAAGGCCTGGGAAACGCTCGATAGCGAAATGAAGGCGATCGTGACGCACGCCTGTGCCGCCGAAGCGTCCTTCGCGCTTGCCGAAATGGAACGGCTGAACATCGAGGCGCTGAACACGCTGACGACGCGCGACAACGCGCAACTGCGTACGTTCCCGCCCGATCTTGTCGCCGCGGCGCGGACGCAGGCCGGTGATGTTCTCGGTGAGCTGGCGGGCAAGAGCGCCGGTGCGAAAAAAATACACGATTCCTACGTGGCCTTCCGCGACCGCATCTCAGCATGGTCGCGCATTTCGCTGCAGGCCGTGTTGGAGGCGAGGCAGGGGTGAAGGCGCCGTGTCACTGCGGATAGCGCCTCATCAAACTGAGACATCTTCAGTTGCGGTTGCCGGCAGCTCTCGCAAGGAGTAATTTATCACTATGAAGCGCGCAGTGGTCTGCCGCGATCCTGAGATTATGGGCGGAACGCCGGTGTTCTGCGGAACCCGTGTGCCGGTACAGACACTCCTCGATTATCTCGAAGGCGGAGAGTCGATCGATCAGTTTCTTGAAGGATTTCCGTCAGTCACGCGTGAGCAGGTCATCGCCTTTCTTGAAGACGCGAAGGATAAGCTGGTCGAATCCGTCTCGTGAGAGTTTTGCTCGATGAGTGCGTCGACTGGCGGCTATATCTCGCGCGATCGTTGGTCACGACGTCAAGAGCGCCCGCCAGATGGGGTGGGCCACAATCAAGAATGGCGAACTGCTCGCCCTGGCGTCCGGCCGTTTCGATGTATTCGTAACCGTCGATCGGAATCTGTCATTCCAGCAGAACGTTCGAACATTTGAGATCGCGATCATCGTCCTTCACGCAAGGACTAATCGGCTTGCCGATCTGCTCCCTTTGGTCCCAAATCTTCTAATAACCATCGCTTCTGCGAAGCGGGGCGTCGTTACGATCGTTCGTGCGTGAACTCGGCATGGACCCGCGGGTCAAGCCCGCGGGTGACGATAATGGATTGCGCCACGCGCTTGAGCGTGCGCGTCAGCTCTTGAAGCGCACGATCTTCTGCGTCTGCTCGCCGAGGCCGTCGATGCCGAGCTTACCATGTCGCCGGCCTTCAAGAATTTCGGATCGGGCTTGAAGCCGAGGCCGACGCCGGCCGGCGTGCCGGTGATGATGACGTCGCCCGGCTCCATGACGAAGAACTGCGAGCAGTACCAGACGAGGTGGGCGACGCCGAACACCATGTTCTTGGTCGTGCCTTTCTGCCGCGTCTCGCCGTTGACGGTGAGCCACATGTCGAGCCGTTGCGGGTCCCTGATCTCGTCCTTGGTGACGAGCCACGGCCCGAGCGGACCGAACGTCTCGCAGCCCTTGCCTTTGGTCCATTGGCCGGAGCGTTCGATCTGAAACACGCGCTCCGAAACGTCATTGGCGAGGCAATAACCGGCAACCACGTCCATCGCCTTGTTCTTGGCGAGATAGCGCGCGCGGGCGCCGATGACGACGCCGAGCTCGCACTCATAGTCGAGCTTGGTCGAGCCTTTCGGGGTCATAGTCGGGTCGTTGGGCCCGCAGATGCACGACGGCGCCTTGTTGAAGATGACCGGCTCCTTCGGCAGTTGCATGCCGGCTTCGGCGGCGTGGTCGGAATAGTTCAGCCCGATGGCGATGAAATTGCCGACCTTGCCGACGCAAGGCCCGATCCGCGGATTGCCGCGCACGAGCGGCAGCTTGTCGGGGTTGAGCTTGCGCAGCTTGGCCAGTCCCTTTTGCGAGAGCGCGTCGCCCGTAATGTCGGGGACAATTTTCGACAGGTCGCGAATGCGCCCCTGAGCGTCCAGCATGCCGGGCTTTTCGCGGCCGGGGGCGCCGTAGCGTACGAGTTTCATCGCGGTCTCCTTGGATCGGTGATTTTATGAAGGCGAGTTGGCTCTCAGAGCACGCCGGGAAATGCCCCGCCGTCAATCAGAATATTCTGCCCGGTGATGTAGCCGGCCTGCGCCGAACACAGAAACGCGCAGGTATCGCCCAGTTCCTTGGGCTGGCCGACGCGTTTCGCCGGAACAGTGCCGGTCACGCGTTCGGCGAAAGCGGCATCGTAGCTGATGCCTTTTTTCTTTGCGGTCGCCTCGATATTCGAGCGGAAACGGTCGGTATCGAACGTGCCGGGCAGGACGAAGTTGATGGTGACGTTCGATGCGGCGACCGAGCGCGCGATGCCGGCGAGGAAAGCAGTGAGCCCCGCGCGCGCGCCGGAGGAGAGATCGAGGCCGACGAGCGGCATCTTCACCGATCCCGAGGTGATGTTGATGATGCGGCCGAATTTCTTGGCGACCATCGGGTCGATCGCCTTCTGCACCAGTTCCACCGCAACGATCATGTTGGCGATGACGCCATCGAGCATCTTTTGCCGGTCGAGCTCCCGGAAATCGCGAAACGGCGGACCGGCGTTGTTGTTGATCAAGATGTCCGGTTCGGGACAGGCCGCGAACAGCGCCTTCTGACCGTCGGGCGAGGCGACGTCGGCGGCAACCGGAATGATCTTGGCACCGGTCGCCTTGCGGAGTTCTTCGGCTGTCGCCATCAGGCGGTCGCGGTCACGGCCGTTGATGACGACCTCGCAGCCGGCTTCGGCCAGCGCTTCGGCGCAGGCACGGCCGAGCCCGCGGCTCGATGCGCAAACAATGGCCTTGCGGCCGGCAATTCCGAGATCCATGGGTTTTTGCCTTCGATGCCGGCGTTGCACCGGCGAAATCGGGGGCTTGTCCTAACCGGTAATCGCCGAGCGCGCTAGATCACTTGCCCAGATCGCTTGCCCAGATCACTTGGCAGGTGGCGGAAAGCGCCTGCTAACCTGGGTGGGGCAGCTGGTCAGCCTGCTCCTTGGCCGGCCATGAGGGTATGGTCGAACCGTGCCCGCGATTCTCTCCAATATCTCGCTTCTTCAGCTTGTGCTGATCGTGGTGCTGGCGGCTTTTTCCGCTATCGCCGGCGGGATCGCGGGCTATGGCACCGGCGCGCTTATGCCCCTGATCCTGGTGCCGATGGTCGGCGCAGAGCCTGTTGTGCCGATTATCGCGATTTCGGCGGTATTCACCAATTGCGCGCGGATCGTGGCATTCCGTAAGTGGATCAATCCGCGCCGTGCGCTGATCGCGCTTGTCGCGGCGCTACCGACCTGCGTACTTGGCGCCTGGCTCTACACCCTGCTGACCGGTCGCGGTGCCGCCGTTGTGATCGGCACGACCTTGATCGCGACCGTGCCGCTCCGCCGCGTTCTCAAGCGCCGGGGCCGTCAGCTCGGCGAAAAAGGCTTTGCGGCGGCGGCCGCCGGCTGGGGCGTGGTGGTCGGCGGCACGACCGGAGCGGGCGTCATCCTCTTGTCGCTGCTGATGGCGACCGGTCTCGAAGGCGCGGCCGTGATCGCGACCGATGCTGCCGTGTCCATCGTCATGGGGTTCATCAAGCTTTCGGTGTTCGGGCTCGCCGGTGTGATCACGCCGACCGTGCTGGTAATAGCGCTGCTGATCGGCTTCATCGGGTTTCCCTGCACGTTCTTGGCCAAGCTCATTGTCGAACGACTGCCGGTCCATGTTCACACGGCGATGCTCGATGCCGTAGTGATTGTCGGCGGCTCGGTGATGATCTTCGGCTCGCTCCGCCGGTGAAACGGGGCAAAAATTCACCGGCTCGCGACGCGAACCGGCGTGCATTTGCTGCCGAGCGCTTCGCGCACCAGCGGCACGCTGCACCAGAAGCCGTTGGGCCGGTACTTCGCGCGGATGCGTTCGATCTCGCTCATGGCTAGGCTCATATAGGCGTTGAGCCGCACCACTTCGCTGTCCAGCCGAGCTTGCAGCTGGTCAGCTTTCTTTTCGGAAAAGAATTTGGCGACGTCGTTTTGATCGAGCGAGCTTTGCGAGGCCCACTGTCGAACGATTTCCATCCATGTCTTGTGCGTGACGTCGAAGCAGTATTCGATGGTCAATACGTGATGCTTGGCGCTGTACCAGTCGACATCGAGCGTTTTTCCGTTTTTGACTTTATGCAGCGTGGACTTTCCGGCCTCGAACGTCGGCATGTCCTGATCGCAATCGAAACCGAAGACGCCCAGCAAGGACGTGCTGATTGGATCAACGCCGAGGTCGGCGTCGATCGCCGGGTCGCGGCCGATGTCGCTCGCCCAATCGAGGTAGATTTCCATCTTTCGCGCGAGCAAGTTGGTGTTCTCCCGCAAGGCGGCCGACGCCTCCTCGTACGGCTGATAAAGATCGTGCGCGTTCTTGCTGGTCAAAGCAGCCGCATCGTTGGCCGCATTGAGCTTTACCGCGTGGATGAAGTCGTAGAAGAGCAGTCCCTGGAGCGTAATGGCCAGGGAAAGAGCATTGGACGTTTCCGTAAACGCGCTCGTCGCCGCGGCCGTATCTTCCTGCGCGAGCGCTGAAGCCTTGTCCTGATACGCCGAGAGATATTGAAAGTAGGCGCCGATCAGCGTGCCCAGCAAGCTGACAACGGCCAGCCCCTTCAAAAACGCAAACTCTTTCTCGGTGCGGATTGCCGCGCCTTTCAGCCGTTGCCAAAATCCTGGTCTGCGCTGTGAACTGTTCGGCGCCGATGCGCCGCCGCCTTCAGGGTCTGGCATTGTCACCACCCGATCGGAACGGCCTATACTGCAATCTTGGATTGTTTTGAGGGCTAACGCAACGCGCTTGGCGGGCGGCCGTTACGACCCCCTGCGGGCCCGAAAATCAGAATCGCCTGTGCTCTATCTTTGGACCCCGCGGTCGCAGGTGCGGAGCGAAAATCCGCACTGCGGCCACGGTCGTTGGGAACTTCAGCGTTTCCTGGCGCGGCGCTTTTCGCCGCGCTCTTCATCCTCGTCTTGCTCCTCTTCGCCTTCGTCCGCTTCCTCTTCGTCGGTTTCCTCTTCGCTTCTCCTCTTCGTCGTCGTCTTCTTCCTCCGCCTCGTCCTCCTCATCGATTTCAGCCAGTTCGACGACTGTCAGAGCAATCGCGGGGATCGATTGCCGGAACAATTCGCCATCGTCGCTGACCCACAGGCAGTCGATATCCTCGTCGCTGATCGACACCACCGTCATGGAATGACCACCGGACTTCAGCGTGACGACGTCGCCAGGTGCGAATGCCATTAATCTCCTCCTTTGCTCGAATGACCGGACGAGCAAAGCCTAGAGAGAGCGTGTGACGATTGTTCGTCACGCTGCTGTTGCAGCCGCGTGATCACAGATATTGATGTTCGATTAGCCGACGGACTTAGTTCGCCTAAGGCCACTTCACCACCGGCGGCATCGACGACAAAATGGATTCGACGTTGCCGCCAGTGCGCAGCCCGAAGATCGTGCCGCGATCGTAGAGCAGGTTGAACTCGACATAACGCCCGCGGCGTACGAGTTGTTCCTCGCGTTCGGCGTCAGTCCAAGGTTTGGTGAAATTTCGTCGGACCAGTTCAGGATAAATGCTCAGGAAACCGCGGCCGACATCCTGGGTGAAAGCGAAGTCAGCCTCGAAGTCGCCGGAATCCAGCCAATCGTAAAAAATACCGCCGATGCCGCGCATTTCGCCGCGATGCTTGAGAAAGAAATATTCGTCGCACCACGTCTTGAATTTGTCGTACGGGGCGACCGCCGAATGAGCGTCGCATGCGGCCTTCATCGCGGCATGAAAGGAGACCGTGTCGGGATCGTCTTGCGTGCGCCGGCGGTCGAGCACAGGCGTGAGATCGGCACCGCCGCCGAACCAGGATTTCGTCGTTACGACGAAGCGGGTGTTCATGTGCACGGCGGGGACGTGCGGATTATGCATATGCGCGATGAGCGAGATGCCGCTGGCGAAAAAACGCGGATCGTCAGCCGCGCCCGGAATATCCTTGCGAAATTCCGGCGCGAACTCGCCAAAGACGGTCGAAACGTGAACGCCGACTTTTTCGAATACCCGGCCTTTCATCATGGCCATGACGCCGCCGCCGAGGCCGGCTTCAACCGTGCCCCGCATCTGAACTGCCGATTTCGGGAACACCCGAAATCGGGTGCGAGCCGCTGTGGTCCATGCGCTGCCAGGGCGTGCGTACGAAACGGCCGGCCGCGCGGTCCGCGAGCGGCGCGTCCGGGGGGAGGGTGTCTTCCACCTCCTCGAATGCCGCCACGATTCGATCCCTCAACGTCTCGAACCATGCGCGTGCACGTTCTTTGCGCGTTTCGATGAGGGCCTTATCCATGGTCACCCGGGAACGAGGCGGCTGACGCCGCTCCCAATAGTTTGGCGCACAATGGCCGTCATGTGCGGGTCTTGTCCAGAATGTCACAATCCTGCGCGACTATGATCCCGAGACTGCATCGGAGGTCCCATCATGCTTGGCGGTTTTGTGCCGAAACGTCTGACGCGGCGCCGTTTAATGTCCGGCGCGGCGAGTGCCGGACTTCTCATGGTCGCGGCCCCCGCAACGCTGCGGCACGCATCGGCACAAATCTGGCGCGGCGGCGACCCGTTCAGCCTCGGGATTGCGTCCGGCACGCCGCGCCCGGACGGTTTCGTGCTGTGGACCCGGCTTGCGCCCGACCCGCTATCGACCAACCCGGAAACGCCCGGCGAAATGAGCGGCGGCGACGTGACGATCGGCTACGAGATCGCGACCGACGACGCCATGCGGGATGTCGTGCGCCGCGGTGAAGCGGTCGCCGAACGAAAATTCGGTTATTCGGTGCATCTCGATGTCGGCGGAATGCAGCCTGGCCGCCCGTACTGGTATCGCTTCACGAGCGGCGAGGCGGTGAGCAAGGTCGGACGCGCCGTCACCCTCCCGGCACCGGGATCGCCGCTCGACAAACTGCGCTTTGGTTTTGTGTCCTGCTCCAACTATGAGCACGGCTATTTCTCGGCCTATCGCCATCTCACTGACGAAAATCCCGAAGTCGTGCTGTTCCTGGGCGATTACATCTACGAGACCATCGAGGAAAACCGGCCGATCGTGCGCCGTCACTCGGACGGCATCGAGGCCGCGACGCTGCCGACCTACCGCAATCGTTATGCGCAATATCGGCTCGACCAGGATTTGCAGCGCCTCCACGCTCAGGTGCCGGCGATCGTGACGTGGGACGATCACGAAGTGCAGAACGATTATGCCGACCGCTGGTCGGAATATTTCGACGATCCGGCGCAATTCCTGCTGCGGCGGGCGGCGGCCTACCAGGCGTTCTATGAGCACATGCCGGTACGGCCGATCCTGTCACGGCCCGAGGGGCCGGCGATGCGGGTCTACGACCGGTTCACATTCGGCGACCTGATCGAGGTGTCGATGATCGACGGCCGCCAATATCGTTCGCGCGAAGCCTGCTATGCGCCGCCGAAAAAAGGCGGCGGCCATCTCGAGACCAACGCCAACTGCCCGGAGCGGTTGTCACCCGGTCGCACCATGATGGGCTTCGACCAGGAGGCCTGGCTCTACTCTGCACTCGCGCACAGCAAGGCGAAATGGAATGTGATCGCCCAGGACGTATTGATGGCGCAACTCAAAGAGAAGGATAACGGCATCGACGCGTTTTGGACCGACGACTGGGACGGCTATCCGGCAAATCGCGCGCGTTTGCTCAAGCAAATCAGCGACACCCATGTGTCCAATCCGGTCGTCGTCGGCGGCGATATCCATTCTTTCTTCGCCAACGACCTGCAGCTCGATTTCAACGATCCAGGGTCGCCGGTGGTCGCCACGGAGTTCGTCGGCACGTCGATCGCTTCTTACGGACCGCCCTACGAATTGATCGCACAAACGCTGCCGGACAATCCGCATGTCCATTTCTTCGAGAGCCGACGGCGCGGCTATGTCTGCGTCGATCTCGACCGCGCTCAGATGCAGGTGCACATGCGCGTGGTCTCTGACGCGCACGATCCGAAGGCCGACATTGCAACGCTGAAGACCTTTGCGGTCGAAAGCGGCCGCGCCGGCGTGGTCGAAGCGTAGCCGAGGCCTATGATTGCCCAATCGCGGTCTGCCGCTTCATCTCTCCTGCAGCCATGGCGGCGGCGAGTGCGACATTGAGCGAACGCAAACCCGGACACATCGGGATCATCAGACGGGCATCGGCCGCAGCGTGGACCTCTGGCGGCACACCCGCCGACTCGCGACCGAACAACAGCATGTCGTCGGCCCGGTAGTTGTAATCGAGATAGGACGCTGATGCGGCCGTCGTGAACAGCACGAGACGACGGTTGTTAGCGCGCCGCCACGTCTCGAAGGCTCGCCATGACGTATGCCGGACGATCGCCACGGCATCGAGATAGTCCATGCCGGCGCGGCGGAAGGCGCGGTCGGTGGTCGGGAACCCCGCCGGGCCGATAATGTGGGCCTCGATCCCAAGGCAAGCGCACAAACGCAGCAGCGTCCCGGTGTTCTGTGGGATATCTGGTTCGTAGAGCGCAATGGGCATGGCCGATTCGGGGCGCTGCGGGCTCAGCGAGGCATAGATGCGGCCGATGCGCCCGCCGTGTGTACACTCCGGCCACACGTTGGGGGTGTCGGCAAAGGCACACTTGCACTCTCCCGGCAAGGGTGCCAATAAAACTCCGCCGGCATGCGTCGCGTCCGACCTCCCCCAGGCTGGATGCGATCGGTCCATCCGCCACCCGTACGGACCATCCGGGGGCGGTTCGCAGCGCGGATGGAACGACCGGCAAGACGGAAGAGGATCGAGACTGTGACAGCAATCTCAACGGCGGAGCCTACGCGCCGCGATTTTCTTTACATTGCAACGGGGGCAGTCGCCGCAGTCGGTGCGGCCGCCACTCTCGGGCCACTTCTCGGTCAGATGAATCCCGACGCTTCCACCATCGCCGCGGGCGCTCCCGTCGAGGTGGACCTGTCACCCATCCAGTCCGGTCAGATCATCAAGGTGTTCTGGCGCAGCAAGCCGATCTTCATTTTCAACCGCACGCCCAATGACGTCAAACTTGCGCAGGACGTGGATTGGCAAAAGCTTCCCGACCCTGCGCCGGACTCGGCGCGCGTCAAGGCCGGCCATGAACAATGGCTGGTGCTGATCGGGATTTGCACGCATCTCGGCTGCATTCCGCTGCCGCATCAGGGCAACTACGACGGTTGGTTTTGTCCGTGCCACGGCTCGCAGTACGATTCCGCAGGCCGCATTCGCCAAGGACCGGCGCCGCTTAATCTTGCGCTGCCACCTTACCAATTCATCTCCGATACCAAGATCCGGATCGGTGAAACGACGCCCAGCAAGGCATAAGGTTTGACGATGAGCGGAGACACGACCTACCAGCCGCAAAGCCCGTTCATGAAATGGTTGGAGCGGCGTCTGCCGATCGCCAGCCTTGTCTACTCGTCGTTCATCGCCTATCCGACGCCACGCAATCTCAATTATTGGTGGACCTTCGGCGGCATTCTGACCTTCATGCTGGGGGTGCAGATTGTCACCGGCATCGTGCTGGCGATGCACTACACGCCGCAAGTCGATTTCGCGTTCAATTCCGTCGAATCGATCATGCGCGACGTCAATTACGGTTGGCTGTTGCGCTATGTACATGCCAACGGCGCCTCGATGTTCTTTCTTGCGGTCTACATCCACATGGCGCGCGGCATGTATTACGGCTCATACAAGGAGCCGCGCGAGGTGCTGTGGATCCTTGGCGTCATCTTGTTCCTGCTGATGGTGGCAACCGGATTCATGGGCTACGTGCTGCCCTGGGGCCAGATGAGCTTCTGGGCGGCGACCGTCATTACCAATCTGTTCTCCGCGCTGCCTGGCGTCGGCGATCCGATCGTCACCTGGCTATGGGGTGGCTTCGCGGTCGGTAATCCGACGCTCAATCGCTTCTACTCGCTGCATTACCTGTTGCCGTTCGTCATCGTCGGTGTCGTCGTGCTGCACATCTGGGCGCTGCATATGGTGGGGCAGAACAATCCGACCGGAGTCGAGCCGAAGACCGAGAAGGACACCGTCGCGTTCACGCCCTATGCGACCGTCAAGGATGGCTTCTTCATTGCTCTGTTCTGCATCCTGTTTGCATGGTTCGTGTTCTACATCCCGAACTATCTTGGCCATTCCGACAATTACATCATGGCCAATCCCGGCCAGACGCCGGCCCACATCGTGCCCGAATGGTATTATCTGCCCTTCTACGCCATCCTGCGCGCGATCCCGAACAAGCTTCTCGGCGTGACGGCGCTTGGAGCATCCATCATCGTTCTGGCCTTCATGCCGTGGCTCGATACGTCGCGCGTGCGCTCGGCGAGTTATCGGCCGCTCTACCGGCAGTTCCTGCTGATTTTCTTCGCGAGCGTCATCGGCCTTGGCTATCTTGGCTCGCAGGAACCGACGGGCGGATATGTGATCGCAGCTCGCATCTTCGCTCTCTATTACTTCGCCTTCTTCTTCCTGATCCTGCCGCTGCTCGGTCTGTTTGAAAAGACCAAGCCGTTGCCGAACTCGATCGCCGAAGCAGTCCTCGCCAAGGGCGCTCCGATAGGGGCATCCGCACCGAGTGGACGTGGGTGAGGAGGCAAACCATGAATCCTCATCGCAGCATCATCGTCGCCTTGGCACTCGCGGCATCGTTGTCCGGAGCGGGAATGCGAATGGCATCGGCTCAGGAGCCGGAGGCGCCGCCGCGGCAGCGCTGGTCGTTCGCCGGGCCGTTCGGCATGTACGATCCGGCGCAGCTTCAGCGTGGTTTCAAGATTTATCGCGAGGTCTGCTCGAACTGCCACAGCCTGAAGCTCATCGCCTTCCGCAATCTCGCCGATCCCGGTGGACCCGATTTCACGGAAGCCCAGGCGGCGGCGGTTGCGGCTCAATATCAGGTGCAGGACGGCCCCAACGACCAAGGCCAGATGTTCCAACGGCCAGGCCGCATTGCTGACTATTTTCCGCCGCCGTTCCCTAACGATCAGGCTGCCCGCGCCGCTCTGGGCGGAGCGCTGCCGCCCGACATGTCCACTCTTGCCAAGGCGCGCAGTTATGAATGGGGTTTTCCCCGATTTATCTTCGACGCGTTCACGCAATACCAGGAAGACGGGCCGGATTACATTCACGCCATCCTCAACGGCTATACCGATCCGCCTGCCGGATTCACGTTGCCGCCTGGCGCTCAATACAACAAGTATTTTCCGGGCCACGCCATCGGAATGCCGAAGCCGCTGACCGATGGTCAGGTTGAATACACCGACGGCACTCCGACGACGGTCGATCAATATGGCCGCGACGTTGCAGCCTTCCTGATGTGGGCGGCGGAACCGACGCTCGACGCGCGCAAACGCCTCGGTTTTCAGGTGATGGTGTACCTCATCGTGCTGACCGGCCTGCTCTACTTTACGAAGAAGCGGGTCTGGCACGCGGTCGAGCTCGATCCGGATCTCGCCAAACCGCGGCCCGGGGCCTGATAGAGGCGCCGAACTTTGTGACGGCGTCTAAAACGACCAGTGCCGCATGATGACAAAGCTGCCGTTGCCGCTGAGCGCGGCGATGAAGGCTGTCACCAGCATGAGCAGGAAGCCGACGATAATGGCGGCCGGAATGGCTGCCAGCGCTGCTTTGACGAAGAACAAGATCAGGCGGACGAAGGGAATACGCAGGTCGACGATGACGAGGCGCTGGACGTTGTCGTTCATGACAAGTTTCTCCGGTTGCGTTGGCCGCTATCGTTCGCCAGAGTGCCGCGGGCTGCAAGCTTTCCGGCCACGCCGACGCCAGATCGAGCGAACAGTACGGCGAGCAAATGAGATGGGGCATTGCGCATGACCGACGTCACCATCGAGAATGATCTCAGGGCGGCGATCCGCACGATCCCGGACTACCCCAAACCGGGCATCATGTTTCGCGATATCACGACGCTCCTTGGTGACGCACGGGCGTTTCGCCGGACGGTGGACGAACTGGTGCAGCCCTGGGCCGGCGGCAAGATCGACAAGGTGGCCGGGATCGAGGCGCGCGGCTTTATCCTCGGCGGAGCCGTTGCGCATCAAGTGTCAGCCGGCTTCGTCCCGATCCGCAAAAAAGGCAAGCTGCCGTTCAAGCGCGTCACGATCGGCTATTCGCTCGAATACGGCATCGACGAGATGGAGATGCATGAAGACGCGGTGGAGAAGGGCGAGCGGGTGATCCTGGTCGACGATCTGATCGCGACCGGCGGCACCGCGGAGGCGGCGGTGAAGCTGTTGAAACAGCTCGGTGCCAACGTCCTCGCGGCCTGCTTCATTGTCGACTTGCCGGAGCTTGGCGGCGCGGAGAAGATCAGGAAGCACGGTGTGCCGGTGCGCACGCTGGTGAGTTTCGAGGGACACTAAACTAGGTCTCGCTCGTTCGACTGGTCCGAAAGTTTGCTACCGCGCCGGCCGTAGATCGCGCGTCGGCGGCGGGCTTTCGTTGCCGAGCGAGGCGGTCAGCTGACCCATCAGCAGCCGGAGCTCGAGTTCGCGAAATTCGGTGAAGATCGTGCTGATCCAGCTGTGGACTTCCGTCGGTCCGCCCGGTTGCTCGGTCATGTAATGAGCGAACGAAAAGCTCGGACGATCGACGACGCCGCGTACGATGGCCGACAGGCGCGGGATGCTGATGACACCAAATTCGGCCCGAGTCGGGGGAAAGTCGCCTTTGTTGAAGATGACGGAGGTGCCTTCGTTATGGACAGGAACGAAGATCATCGCCGGTAATTGCCGACGCAAGTCGGCATAAGCGCGGACTGTCGTTGCCGCCGAATTGGTCACGAACAACATGATCGGCTCGATCAGCCGGCGGCGTGCCTCCTGCACGAAACCGATCTCCGCCATCACCGCAAAGAATTGATCGAACGGTCCGTAACCCAGATCGATCACCTTGATGCGCTCGTTGTCGGTGATCAGCCGGTCGAACAGCGCCATCTGACCGCGCGTCTCGGTGATATCGACCGTCGCAACGATATCGGGGAAACGGCTCGCCAGCGCGGGGTCGCGCGGCTGCAGGTCGTAGCCGACCAGTGGCCGGCCGCCAGAGCGGAAGTATTCGATCAGCAGTCGGGCAATCAGCGTTTTGCCCACCCGGGGTTTGGGTGACGCCACGATGTAGAGCGGCGTTTGCTGCGTCATCCCGGCAATCGGTCCATTTCGATCGAGTCAAGGCCGGTGAGAGGCATCCGGTAAGCCGCTGATGTTCGGCCTTAAACTTACGATCGGACCACCTGAACGCGAGGACCACCGCCGCTGCTTGCGGCCGGCGCTGCGCCGCTGCTGCCGACGATGTCGTTGAGCTTGATGCGATCGTACTCGGCCCACACATTGCCGAGCCAATGGCGGACATAGCCGCGTAGCACGAACGAGTAATTGGCCGGTTCGCCCCTCAGGCCCTTGTTGGCGACAAAGGTCAGGAAGGGGACCGATGCGAGTTCCACCTGCTCGTAGGCCATCTCGTTGAGCTTGGGGATCGTGATCTCGACCGCGTCCTTGAACTTCTTGAAATACGACGAATGCGTCGCCTGGTCCCACTCGAAGAAGCTGGTATTGTTGATGAAATTCTTGACGAGGAAATACTTGGCGTCGGCCGTGAACGGCGACGTGTCCTCGATCTCGTTGAGCGAGGCGATGGATGAGCCGAGAATGTGGAAGACGACGAAGGTGAGTTGTCCCTTCTTGACCGAATCCAGGAAGCCGATGTCGCGCAGCGCGCGCAGCGTCGGCGATAGCAAGCCGGCTCGCACGTCGATCACTGTGACGTTCGAGTCGGAAAGCGTATCGAATATCCGCATCTGATCGGCGACCGAGGTCACGTCGACGACGTCGCTGATGTCGGAGTGAAACCGCTTCAGAGTACCTTTCGGGGCTTCGGTATCGAACGCGCGCGTCGGCACGTGATGCGCCGTGAAGTAATCCAACAGAGTGCGGGCCACCGTTGTCTTGCCGACGCCGCCCTTGTCCGCGCCTACTACGACCACTGTTGGCTTCGCCATCGCCGTTCCCCTCGCTGACGCCGCGTTGCCGTACGCCGCGATCTTTGCACGTCCGCAACCGGACGAAAAGACCGCGGCCGACTTGCGCGAGTTACGCTGTTGTCCCCGATGGTTTGTTCTACACAGGCCAACCCGTGTTTGGAAGCCTCATCCGCGATGCGCTGATGGCCTTCATTCGCGGCCTAACTTGAAATCGCCGAAGGCAATTGTGACGCCTTTGCGGCTAGCTCGCCGCTATGCGGGCCCCAAGGGCCGGAGGGCGGCGTGGAAGCGGGCGTCGATGAGGAAGCGCCGCCGACTTCCGCCGCTGGACGCGGCGGTGGAATCGGGGTGTCGGCCTCGGCGGGCGGTCCTTCTGCGGAGCCCCACGGTCCGCTGGGCGGAAGTTGATCGGAGTCCGACTGCTCGTTCGCGTCGTCGGTCTGCGGCGGCAGCGCAATCGGGCCGGGATCATGGCCGCCGGCAAACTTGACCAGAGCCGCGACCCGGCTGTCGACCGACGGATGGGTATCGAACAGTTCGCCAAATCCCTCGCGCGGGTTGTCGACGCACATTTCCATTACTGAGGATGTCGCTCCGGGCAATTCGCCGCGGCCCTCGATCTTGCGGAGCGCCGAGATCATCGCGTCGGGATTCTTGGTGAGCTCCACCGAGCCGGCGTCGGCGAGGAATTCGCGCGAGCGGGACAAGGCAAGGCGGATGATGAACGACAGAAAGTAGGCCAGCGCGACGAGCGCGATGGCGATCAGGATGGCGACGCCCGCGCCGCCACCCTTGCGTTCATCGGACGATCGCGAGCTTCGGAAGCTGAAGCCGTTGTAGAACCAGAGCCGGAAGATCAACTCCGCGAAAAACGACACGACCCCGGCAATGATGACGGCGATGACCATCATGCGGACGTCGCCGTTACGGATATGCGTGAGCTCGTGCCCGAGCACCGACTCGATCTCGGCGTCATTGAGCCGATTGAGCAGGCCCGACGTCACGGTGATCGAATATTGCTTCTCGTTCATGCCGGTCGCGAAGGCATTGAGTGCATCGCTCTCCATGACCTTGAGCTTCGGCATGGTGATGCCGCGCGAGATGCAGAGATTCTCCAGAAGATTGTAGAGGCGGGGCTCTTCCCTGCGCTGCACTTCGCGGCCGCCGGTGAGGGCGTCAATCATGCTTTGATGGAAAAAGTAGGCGATGACGATCCAGAGCGCGGTACCGATCGTCGCGTAGGGCGCAGCTTCGAGGAAGTCGATCCAGGCTTGCTGCAGCAGCGTATTCAGGTCGGCGTCGGTCGACAGCGCCTCGGCCGCCAGTGCGCCGGCGAACACCAGGACGTAGACGAGAAAGAACAGGCCGACCAGCAACCCGATCGAACGGCGCCGGTTCGACTGAATGTGACTATAGAGACCATAAGCGGCCATGGCTGCACGTCATTCCGGGGCGCGGCCTGCGCCGCGAACCCGGAATCCATAGTCACGAAACATAAAGTCGTCGGCGAATGATCTCATGCTTCACGTGAGGTGGTTATGGATTCCGGGTTCCTCGCCTTGCTCGGCCCCGGAATGACGGATCAGAACTTCACCTGCGGCGCTTCGCCGACAGTCTTGCGGTCCTCGCCGAGATCGAAAAATTCCTTCGGCGCAAATCCGAGCGAGGCTGCAAAAAGCGCCGCCGGGAAGCGCTGGATGCCGGTGTTGTATTCCTGCACGGAGTTGTTGAAGAAGCGGCGCGCGGCGGCGATCTTGTTTTCGAGGTCGGTCAACTCGGCCTGCAATTGCTGGAAATTGGCGTTGGCCTTCAGGTCCGGGTACGCCTCCGAGAGCGCGAAGAGCTGGCGCAGAGCGCCCGACAGCATGTTCTCGGCGGCCGCCTGTTGCGCCGGCCCTTGCGCCGAGATCGCGGCATTGCGCGCCTTGACGACGTCTTCGAGGGTGCCGCGTTCGTGGGCCGCGTAGCCCTTCACGGTTTCGACCAGGTTGGGAATGAGATCATGCCGCTGCTTGAGCTGCACGTCGACGTCGGCGAAAGACTGGTTGACCCGCTGCCGCATGGTCACGAGGCCGTTGTAGATCGAGATCACCCAGACGATGAAGACGACGATGACGGCAAGCACGATCAGGGTCGAGGTAGCCATAGCGGAACTCCTCCCGGCGCGCGGCCGAATAGCTTTCGCAGCCGCAATCAACAGCATAAACGCAAATCACGACAGCTTCGAGCGGCTATCGGGGCTGTGCGTTAGTCGGCGGTGCCCGTTTGTTCGTTCACGGACGGGGCGCCATTAAGGTTAGCCTTCGATCAAGATCGCCCGCCGCGGGCCTGTCGTTTAATAAAAAGTAAAGCGACAAATAGGTGAGCACTATGCCGACGCAAGACCTCGGTTCGATGCTGTCCAGCGCGTTGGCCGGCCAGGCTGGTTCGATTGATCTGCGCGGACTGGAGACTGCTCGGCGCAGCCTTTCGGAAAAGCATGGCGAAGACGTTGGCCGGATCGCGCAGGCTGAACGGGACCAGATCGCGCGCGATATCGCCGATATCGAGCGCGCCGCGGCTGTGCTGCGAAGGGCCGAGCCCGGGCTTGAAACCTGGAGCACGACGCCGCCCGCGCGTATTCACAAGCCTCGCCCGTTGTGGCTGCTCATCGGCGCGTTGTGGCTTTCTACGGCGCTTGCCACCGCCGGGGCCGTCGTCGTGATCGCCGTTCTCGCCGGATAGCGACGAGTGCTGGACTTCATCAGTGCATAGTGGCGCGCTGTCATGTCTGTTCTTTGCTTCACGATGTGACAAGCAACAACATTCATTCCCCCGGCGCGACGCCATTTTCCCTTCCCCACCCGGGCCGCGCTTGCGCGCGCCCGGGCGCAAGCTCTTGTGGAGAGGAACGGCGAGCGCAGCGAGCCCGGGTGGGGTGGCGAAGATCATTCCGAGATCGTTGACGCAGCAGCGTACCGCCGACCCCCACCCCTAACCCCTCCCCACAGGGGGAGGGGAAAATCATAGGTCGCAAAGCATCTCGTTCTCGCGGCGCATTTCGCGCCCGAGTCATGCCGACGCCAGAGCATGATCCGGAAAAGTGGAAACCGGTTTTCCGATAAGATCATGCTCCATCAAAATGTGCATCACCGCTTTTGATCGTCGTCAGACTGTTCCGGCGGTGGCGGCCGGTTTGGTCACGATCATCGCAGCGCACGAACGAAAATCTTTCGTCATTGCGAGCGTTAGCGAAGCAATCCAGTTCGGCATCCTCGTTTCTGGATTGCTTCGTCGCTTTCGCTCCTCGCAATGACAAGACAGAAAAAGGAAGCGGAACGCCGAAAGGCGCAGTTCCAACCATCGCACCCCACGGTGCGGCGCCGCCCCTGCGGGGGCAGCACGCCTCTCGGCGTTCCACCACGGTTCTCGCCTAAGGGACTGCTCATCCCGAAGGCTCAGCGTCAGGCCATGCTTCCTGGGACTTGGCCGGAGCGTTCGATCCTCAACGGCCGCCCCAACCGGGGGGCGGAGACCTTGCGCTGCTCCACGGGCGTTTACCCGCGCCGCGCCTGTCCCAGTCCAGTGGTGCACCCCACGCGCCGGTCGTTGTGCCGGCGGGATGATGCCTGAACCGCCCGGGAGCGAGGGTGACGAGCCCAAGCCCGCGGGCACCGCACTCGCTCCGCCAGACCAGTGTCACCGGCCGGCGTCCTTCACGTGAGCGACATTCGTCGATTTGTAACCGAAATGGTGACTTATGTCAATGGAAATGTGACGATCGCCTGCTCGCCGAATATCCCGTAGTTAACATAGATAGAATGTTGCTATATCAATCACTTATGAGATGATGACGCTGACTTAAGCCGCTGATTTCGCACAAGATACGCTTGATTTTCTGGAGAAAAGTCGCCGCTTGAGGGACATAGGCAGAGGAACGTAACGCTATACGCTTCCAGATTGCAGGCCTGCTGGCAGCAGCCGTGGCTCTGTTAGGATCGCGTCCAGTATTGGCGTGGACCGCAGTTCAAAATCCTGTCGCCGGCTTCGACCTCGCCAGGGTCGAATTTGACGGCGAATCCTTGGGAGTGTTTAGTTCCCCCGATTTCTTCAAAATCGATTTTGCCGAAAATATAAAGGACGGTCGTTTTCCGAATAATAGCTTCCTTGAGTGCGGCGGGAATCTCAATATCGCCTGCATCTTTCGCCGGGCTCAGGAATTGGGTTGGTCCAACTATCACAAAAACGTCTTTGGACTCAGTAATCGGACGCCCGATTGGCAGTTCTCCCGCATGATGTTCTGCCCCGAAATGCAATTTCGTCAGATAAGCAGGAGTGCGTCCAACGTTCTGAAAATCGAACCAGAAATCAACTTCGGCTAGACTAGAATTGCGAATGCCGGTGAGTTTGAAGTTAAGCGGGACGAGGATGGGGCGTTCGGCATTTGCGAGGTCGGTGGTGGAAACATACAGACGCCATGTAAAGCCCGCGACAGCGGCAGCAAATATCGCACTGAAAGTCCCGCTGTGGTCATCGACAAATTTGGCGATCTGCCAGGGAATGTAAAAAGCAGTGTAATAGCTGGCGCACTGTTGCTGGCCAGTTTCTGCGCTCTTTGCGCATTCAGTTACATAATGGGGAATTGCCGATGATTCCCGATGCTGCAATCACAATCAGCAAGAGGCCGGTCGAGATCGCGATGGCGCTGCGGATTAGCATTCCTTGATCACTGCGCCAAAAATATCTTCATTAGTCGGTTATTATACCGGAACTGAAACTCTGCTACATACAGCGCGCAGATATTTATCGCTGACTTTGTGGAACGTGCCGACAACGCCGCGCTTGAAAATCGACCAAAAACCCTCAATCGTGTTCGTGTGAACCGCGCCGACCACGTATTGCTTTTTGTGGTGATCCACGGCCAGGCGGGTATTTGTCGAGATAGTCGCTATAGACCGGGCCATGCGTCGGTTGCCAGCAAACTGACTTTGTTGGAAACGGCCTCGTTGACAAAGTCGAGCATGGCCTGCATTAAGTGACGTTTTCAAGCACGCGGGCGATCACGTTGCCTTTGCGTTGCACCGCGCCGATGACTGACATCTTATCGGCTCCTATGCCCTTTCTTTTTATCCCAGTGACGATTGTTGTCTTTGCCACCGATCCAGGTTTCGTCGATTTCGACAATGCCGCCGAGTTTCGTTTCTGGCTGCATCATCGCGGTGCGGATTTTATGGCACATGCCGTGCGCAGTTTTGTAGGAGCCGAAACCCATCTGCCGTTGAATTTGAAGTGCGCTAATTCCTTTTTTGCTGGTGGTCATCAGGTGCACGACCTTGAACCAGTCGCGGAGCGGCTTGTTGGTGTTCTCAAAGATCGTGTCAACGAGGATCGAGAACCGATAGCCCGTAGAGCCGCCGGGAGCGCATTTGGTGCACTGCCAGTGCCATTGGCGCGACGGCAGGTCATAGACGGCGGGATTGCCGCAGCGCGGGCAACGGACACCTTCGGGCCAGCGGCGCGCTTTCAGGTAAGCTCTTGCACGCATCCTCGTCACCGATTGGGAATCGTGTCTCAAATTCCCGCTCCGTCATCTGGTGAACTGGTTTAGGACGTTTTGCCATGGCGGCTATCCTGTATCCCAGAGCGTAAGATGATATTGCCATGGCTGAGCGGTTATGTCAAATACGGGATAATCGCCGGCTGCTCTGATTTCACTCAGACCTGAAACACCTTCTGCACCTCGTCGCCGAAATGATTGATCACCTTGACGCAGATGCGCCCGTGCGCCGGGCGACGAAGGGGGCGTGAAATGGTTGAGTTTAATTCAGCCCGGGCGGTCTCGTCGATGTCAGCCTTGAGCGCTCGCTAAGTTAGGCGGACGATGACAGCGAATGAGCTGGGTTTCGCGCCACTGCTTCCAAAAACTAATAGGCGTTCAGATAGGCGGTGGGCGAAAGCACCGTGCGAGCGATGATTTTCAGGTCGAGCCAAAGCGACCAATTGTCGATGTAGAACAGATCGTACTCGACGCGCTTGCGCATCTTCTCATCGGTGTCGGTCTCGCCGCGATAGCCGTTGATCTGTGCCCAGCCGGTAATTCCCGGTTTGACGTTGTGCCGGCGGGCGTAGAGCGCGATGCGCTGCGCATAATCGTGATCGTGCGACAACGCGTGCGGACGCGGACCGACCAGCGACATGTCGCCGGTCAGCACGTTGAAGAGCTGCGGTATTTCGTCGATGTTCCAGCGTCGCAACAAACGTCCGATCCTGGTCAGGCGCGGGTCGTCGCGCGTCGCCTGCGGGACGAGCGCGCCGTCGTCCTGCGTGCGCATGGTCCGGAACTTGATGATGCGGAACGGCTGCTGATTGAAGCCGTACCGTCGCTGCGCGAAGAAAACCGGACCGTCGCCCTGGCAGAGCGATCAGCGCGGCGACGAGGATGATCAGGGGCGTGAGCATCACGAGTCCGGCTGCGGCGAACACCAGATCGAACACCCGTTTCACGACGACCTCGGAGCGTGACAGCGGCAAGCGTGTCAGCTGCAGGCTGGCGAGCGGTCCAAGCTTGGAGAGTTCGACCTCGTCGAACCTATGCAGGATTTGCTCCGGCCCGAGGTGAATCTCGACCGGGAGCGTGAGAAATGTCTCGGCGCAATGCTCGATGGTTTCGGTCGCCGACCACGGCATCATCAGGTAGATCGCGTCGGGCTGCCAGGCCGCGAACGCTGGCGATTGCTTCGGCGAGGTCGCGATCGAGCGCCGCACGGCGCGTTTCGGCGGGGGCCGTCGAGGACACCGGGGTCAGAAACCGGCAACCGACGATATTGATGCCGAGCATCCACGGCTCATAACGGCTGACGAAAGCGCCGACATGCGCGCCGGTCCCGATCAGAAAGATGCGCTGCGCGGAGACAGAGTCCGGCGGCGCGTGCGAGCGCGGTGACGCGCACGATGATGAAACGCAGCACCATCAGTCCGGCGAGCGTTGCGATATAAAACAGGACGATCCAGCCGCGCGAATAGTCCACGCTGATCCGGGTCAGAAAGCCGAGCATGAGCAGGCAGATCAGCGTCACGTTCCACAATTGGATCGTGCGGCGGCCGTGCGGCTTGAAGGTGAAGAAATTCGGCAGCCGGTATTCGCCGCGAAAAATGTTCGAAATGGTAAAAATGCTCGCCGCCAGCATGCCGAGCTGGACGTATGAGCCGATATCGCCGCGAGTCGCCGTAGACGACGAGGTGGTAGGCGATTCCGGTGAGGCACGACATCGCGACGATCAATGCGGCGTCGATCAGGAATATCGCGCCCGAAAACGTGCCGCGCGACAGCACGGCCCATGCGCGCAAGAACCGGCCGCTCTGCGGCCGGGCTGCAAGCGTGTACCCGGGATGCGTATTCATCGGCGCGCAGTCTTGCGTCTCGCGTCTTGGCCGAGTGCGTCTCGCCGCTGCCCCGGAATGGCACAGCGGGAGTGGCCTCGGTCGCTTCATCGCCAGAACCGTGCCAGCGCGCGGCAAGCGGCGCCGTTGACGAGCGGCGCCTGAAAAACATGCTAAAGAGCGTCGCGCCGGCGCCGCGCCGGCCTCGCTGGAGGGGGAGGAACGGATGAAAGGCAAAATCGCGCTCGAGGAACATTTCGCGATCCCGGAGACGGTCGGCGACTCCCGTGGCTACTTCCCCGATCGCGTCTGGGAGGAGGTGAAGAGCCGCGTTCTCGACCTGCACGACCGGCGGCTTGCGCTGATGGATCAGTACGGCATCGAAATGATGCTGTTGTCGCTTAACGCGCCGGCGGTACAGGCAATTCCCGATCCGGTACACGCCGCCGATATTGCGCGACGAGCCAACGACTATCTGGCCGAGCAGGTCCATAAGCGGCCCGACCGGTTTCAGGGTCTTGCGGCGCTTGCGATGCAGGATCCGGAAGGAGCAGCGCGCGAACTCGATCGTTGTGTCAAGCAACTGGGTTTTCGCGGCGCGCTGGTCAACGGCTTTTCTCAGGTCAACGACCCCGAGACCGCCGTCTACTACGACCTGCCGCAATACCGGCCGTTCTGGGCAACGGTTGAATATCTCGACGTGCCGTTTTATCTGCATCCGCGCAATCCGCTGCCGCGCGACGCCAAGATCTATGACGGCCATCCGTGGCTGCTCGGCCCGATCTGGGCGTTCGGGCACGAGACGGCCGTGCACGCGCTGCGGCTGATGGGCTCAGGCTTGTTTGATGCCCATCCGAAGATTCAGATCATTCTCGGCCATATGGGCGAGAATCTGCCGTTTGCGCTCTGGCGCGTCGACAACGCCAATGCCTGGATCCCCGACCGGCATAATTATCCGGCGAAGAAACGCATCCGCGAGTACTTCCGCGACAATTTCCATGTCACCACGTCGGGCAACTTCCACACCCCGGCGCTGATCAACGCCATGCTCGAAATCGGCGCCGACCGGATCATGTTCTCCACCGACTGGCCGTTCGAGAACATCGACCACGCCGCAAACTGGTTCGATGCCTGTCGCGATCAGCGAGAACGACCGTTTCAAGATCGGCCGCACCAACGCGCGCCGGTTGTTCAAGCTCGGGAATGAGTGAGCGGTCAACCGAGGAGGCGTGATTTTCGACATTGTCATGCTCCGTGAAAACGGAGCATCCAGTAACCGCGGCGCTGCCGTGATCTTATCGAGGCATTTGACGATTACTGGATCGCCCGCCTTCGCGGGCGATGACAATGTTGAGAAGCAGGCGATGACAATGTTGAGAAGCGGGCGACGACAATGCCGCAGCCCGTCACTGCAAATCTCAGCTTGCCTCGCGCAGTTTGACCGCGCCTTCCAAATCCACTGAGACCAGCTGCGACACGCCGCGTTCGGCCATGGTGACGCCGTAGAGGCGGTTCATGCGCGCCATGGTGATCGGATTGTGCGTGATGATGACGAAGCGCGTATCGGTCGAGCGGGTCATTTCGTCGAGCAGATCGCAGAAGCGCTCGACATTATAATCGTCGAGCGGTGCGTCGACCTCGTCGAGCACGCAGATCGGCGCCGGGTTGGTGAGGAACACGGCAAAGATCAGCGCCAGCGCGGTCAGCGCCTGCTCGCCGCCGGAGAGAAGCGACAGTGTCGCCGGTTTCTTGCCCGGCGGCCGCGCCACGATCTCAAGGCCGGCTTCGAGCGGATCGTCGTGCTCGATGAGCTGCAATTCGGCGGTGCCGCCGCCGAACAATTCGGTGAACAGCTTCTTGAAGTTGCTCGTGGACGGTATTGAACGACACGAGCAGCCGTTCGCGAGCCTCGTGATTGAGGCTGTGGATGCCCTGACGCAGCCGCTTGATCGCCTCGATGAGATCGTCGCGCTCGCTGGTCAGTTTGTCATGCTGCGCTTCGACTTCGCGCAACTCTTCTTCGGCGCGCAGATTGACCGCGCCGAGGCGCTCGCGTTCGCGCTTGATGCGGTCCAGCCGGGCCTCGACATCGGCGATCTGCGGCGGTTCAGCATCGGCTTTGATCTCGGCGAGTTCGGCCATCGCCGCGGGCTCGACGTCGAGTTGATCGCGGATCTCGTGCTCGATGTCGGCGACCCGGCGCGTCGCCGCGCCATAGCGCTCTTCGGCGCGCGCCGCCTCGGCGCGGGCTTCGCCGACGGCTTCGAGCGCAACGCGCGCGGCTTTGTCGGCTTCGGCCAGATCGGTTTCGGCCTGCGCCAGATTGTCGGCCGCCGCGCGGCGTTCGGCTGCTGCGCTTTCGACTTCACCGATCAGGGCCTGACGCTGCTCGGCGAAGCGTTGCGGCGCGGTCTCAAGTTCGGTCCGCTCGGTTCTTGCCTCTTCGGCGCGCTGTCCGATCGTGGCGATCTGGGCCGTCGCGTTGTCCTTGCGTTCGCCCCAGGCCATCCGTTCGGCGGCGATCGCCTGCAGGCGGCGGCTGGCGAGTTCGGCGTCGCGGGCGATCGCTTGCGCCTCGACGCGGACCTCCGCAAGGGCAGCGCGATCTTTGGCAATGACCTCATTGATGCCCGCCAGCCTGGTTTCGAGTTCGTCGGTGGGAGGCAGCGCAGCAAGGGCGGCTTGAGTTTCTTCGCGAGCCGCAATCGCTTCGTTGCGGCTCGCGACGATCCGTTGACGGGCTTCCTGGAGCGCAGAAATGCGCGCCGCATTGCGGCTGATCTCACGCTCGGCGGCGGCATGCTCCTCGCGCGCCGTATCGGCCGCATGCTGCGCCTCGCGCCAGTGCGCGCGCGCCTTGATTTCCGCGGCCGCCGCGGCCGCTCGCGCTGTCTCGGCCGCTTCGAGCGTCCGAAGCTTGGTCTCCACCTCGCTGCGGGCGTTTGCAAGATCGCCCTCGATCGCCTGCAGGCGGCCGCGCTCGGCGAGCCGGCGCGCCGCACCGGTCGGCGCATGGGCAGCGACGGCGAAGCCGTCCCACCGCCAGAAGTCACCCTCGCGCGATACGAGCCGTTGCCCGGGCCGAAGCAGCATCATGAGGCGCGGTCCGTCGGCGCGCTCGACGACGCCGATCTGGGCGAGGCGGCGGGCGAGCTCCGGCGGCGCCTGGACATAGCGCGACAGGGCCGCGGCGCCTTCCGGCAGCACAGGGTCGGACGGGTCGATCGAGGCGCCCGCCCAGCGCATGGGTGCGGTTTCATCGACCGGCGCATCGAGATCGTCGCCCAGCGCGGCGCCGAGCGCCTTCTCGTAGCCTTTTTCGACGACGAGAGAATCCATGACGGGCGGCCAGAGATTCTTGTTCTCGACCGCAAGCAGCTTGCCGATCGTCTTGGCCTCGGTTTCGAGGCGCTGCACTTGCCGTTCCGCGTTGGCGAGCGGGCTGCGCGCCGCGTCGACCTCTTCGCGGGCGTGGGCGTGGGCGGCTTCCGCCGCGTGCGTCGCACTTTCTGCTTCGGCGAGCGCGGCCTGGGCGGCCGTCACTGCCGTCGCCGAGTCCGTCCAGGTCCGGTTGTCCGCTATCGGTGGCCGCGAGGCCCGCTTCAACATTGGTGAACTCGGCTTCAAGCCGCTCGGCGCGCTGCTCGTGATCGCGCAAGGCTGCCTGGAGCTGGTTGCGGCGGGCGGTCAGATCGGCGAGCGCGCCGGTCAACTCGGAGAAGGACTTTTCCGAGGCGGCAAGGGCAGCATCTGCGGCCGCGACGCGCTCGTTGACGCCGCTCAGACGCGTGGCGTTGGCGTGTTCCTCGGCCCTGAGCGCGGTCTCCTCGGCGGCGAGACGCTCGAGGGCGGCTTCCGCATCGGCCGCGAGCGTGCGCTCGCGCAGCAGGTCGGACGCATATTGTTCCAATCGGCGGTCGAGCTCGCTGATGCGTTCTTTGGCGCGGGCTTCCTCGCGTTCCAACGCTTCACGCGCAATGATGAGACGCTGCAGCGCCGCCGCGGCCTTTGCCTCCGCCTCACGCAAGGCTGGCAACCCCGATGCCACCAAAGCTTGCCGGGTGGTCGCTTGCGTTTGCTCGCTGGTTCGTTCGGCGACAAAGCGAATGGTCTCGTCTCTGGTCCGTTCGGCGTCACCGACTTCGGCCTTGGCGGCGATCCAGCGCAAGTGAAAGAGCAGCGCCTCAGTACGGCGCACCTGTTGGGAAACCGTGCGATAGCGCACGGCCTGCTTGGCCTGCGTCTTGAGCGAGGCAACCTGCGCAGCGAGCTGACCGATGACGTCTTCGACCCGCGCGAGATTTTGCTCGGCGGCCTTGAGCCGCAATTCAGCCTCGTGACGCCGGGCATGCAACCCGGAAATTCCCGCCGCCTCTTCCAGGACCCGGCGCCGCTGATCGGGTTTCGCCTGAATGATCTCGCCGATGCGGCCCTGGTGCACCAGGGCGGGCGAGCGCGAACCCGTGGAAGCGTCGGCAAACAGCATGGCGACGTCGCGGGCGCGGACTTCGCGGCCGTTGACTCGGAATGCCGACCCCTGTTCGCGCATGATCCGGCGCGAGACTTCGAGGGTCTCCGAATCGTTGAAGGTGGCGGGCGCCGTGCGGTCGCTGTTATCGATCGAAACTGCCACCTCGGCATGGTTGCGAGCCGGGCGGCCGGTGTTGCCGGAGAAGATAACGTCGTCCATCTCGGCCGCGCGCATGGCCTTGTGGGAGGCTTCGCCCATGACCCAGCGCACTGCTTCGACAAGATTGGACTTGCCGCAGCCGTTCGGGCCAACCACGCCGGTCAATCCCGGTTCGATCTCGAAGTCGGTCGGCTCGACAAAGGATTTGAAGCCGATCAGGCGCAGCCGCGTAAGCTTCATTCGCTTATGATGTCCATGTCCCTTGCCGCGGCCACGAAGGGAATCGTTAAGGGCTCACGCCTTTTGGCGTGTACGTCGAGAGTTGCCGCATCGGCGCGGAGAATGAATCGTCGCAAATCCGAGCGCAACAGCGGCGGGGGGTTATCCAGACTTTCTCGGTTCCCCAAGCCCCGCCGGCAGCTCCGCAGCAGTTCCCCGAAATCCGACGACGCGGCGAAAAACCCTTATCCTTCCTTGAGATAGGGGTCGATCTCCTTGGCCATCGACTCGATCGAGAGATCGCCTACGAATTTTTTTCCGTTGATAAAAAATGTCGGTGTGGAGTTGACCCCAAGCTTTTCGGCGGCGCGGTCACGCACCGCCTGGATGTTATTGAGCACTTGTTGATTCGCCAGGCACTTGTCGAATGACTCTTCGGTGAAGCCGAATTGCTTGGCGATCGCCTTGAGCGGCTCGATCGGCTTCTGCACGATCCAGTCGGATTGTTTGGCGAAGAGCGTCTCCACAATCGCCATATATTTGTCGTTGCCGGCGCAACGCGCCAGCATAAATCCCGCGGCGGCGAGCGCGTCGAGCGGGAATTCGCGCAGCGTGAACCGCACCTTGCCGGTATCGATGTAGCGCTGCTTGAGCTCCGGGAACGTCGTCGTCGAGAAGTGCGCGCAATGCGGACACGTCATCGAGGCGTATTCGATGATGGTCACGGCTGCTTTGTCGGAACCAAGGACGACATCGCCATCGGGGCCGGCTTTCGCCAGTTCATCCGGTGATGGATCGTCCGCCCTGGCAATGGAGGTGAAGGGAGGCAAAATAAGACCCGTACCGCCCGCCCCAGCGAGGGCGATCACCGCAGCGGCCATCAACAATTTGCGACGAGTGAGCGTCAAGGTCAACTCCTGGTTCATTTGGCGGATTTTTGTCATGGCAATGTGGCATTAGCGCGCCATTCCGCCAAGTCCTTCGCCGGTTCAGCCGGTAACGGTCGCTTGATTAAATCGCCGAACGCGCTGTCAGTTGCCGCGTTTTACCGCGGCACCGAGCCGCGCCAGCGCTTGGCGCAAATCCTCGTCTGCGATCTCCGGCAGATTGGCCGCGATCTGCGCGGCGGCAGCGGTGTCGCCAGCCGGCGCCGGTTTTCGTCCCGGCCGCCGAAGCGGCGCCTGGCGCAGCGCCACCCGCCCGACCGCCCGCCAGCCGAGGAAGCGGTTGACGCGTTCGCAGATCACGTTGGCGAGGTGTTGAATTTCGATCGCTGCCGGGCCTTCGACCCGCAGCACGAGCGTTCCGGGTTGTCGTTCCTCGCCTTCCACCGGACGCACCCATTGGATCTTGATCGGCTGGCTGTGGGCGGCAATGTCCGCTCCCGCAATTTCGCCCCAGCGCGTCACCAACTCCGCCGAAGCAAAGCCCTGCCGGGTAAACGTCTCGCCCACGACCTTGCCGACAAGGTCGCGGAGTGGCTTGGCGTAGGAACGGACGGGCTTGTTCATGACGGGGCGGTCTGCCATCCCTCGGCAGGGATTTTGGCAATGACCGTAGCAGCGAACAGGGCAGGGCGACAGCGCGCAGACCGGTGCGGGGCGGATTGTTTACCCCAACCCGCCGCCTTGCTCGCCTGGTACGATCGCCATCGCCGCAAGCTGCCGTGGCGAGCCAAGCCGGACGAGCATGCCGACCCTTATCGCGTCTGGCTTTCCGAAATCATGCTGCAGCAGACGACGGTGAAGGCGGTCGGCCCCTATTACGCCCGCTTCCTGACGCGCTGGCCCGACGTGCACGCGCTCGCCGCCGCACCGCTCGATGAGGTGCTGAAAACCTGGGCCGGGCTTGGATACTACGCGCGCGCCCGCAATCTGCATGCCTGTGCCCGCGCGGTCGTCGACCGTCACGGCGGAGAATTTCCACCGAGCGAGGCGGCGTTGCGCGCGTTGCCCGGCATCGGCGACTATACCGCCGCAGCCATCGCCGCCATTGCCTTCGATCAATGTTCCAGTCCGGTCGATGGCAATATCGAACGCGTCATCGCGCGGCTTTTTGCCGTCGCGTTGCCCTTGCCCGCGGCCAAGCCGCAAATTCGCCGGCTGGCGCAGTCTCTGACGCCACAGCATCGCTCCGGCGATTTCGCCCAGGCGATGATGGATCTCGGCGCGACCATCTGCACGCCGAAGAAACCGGCCTGTGCTTTGTGCCCGTGGAACGATGTGTGCTCGGCGCGCGCCCGCGGCGAGGCCGAAATCTATCCGCACCGCATGCCCAAACGCGAAGGTGTTTTGCGTCGCGGCGCTGCCTTTGTGGCGCGAAGAGCGGACGGTTACATCCTGGTGCGAACGCGGCCGCCGAAGGGTCTCCTCGGAGGTATGACCGAAGTGCCGACCACGGAATGGACGCAGGATTTCGATGAAGCGACCGCGCTGCCACAAGCGCCGCGATTTTCTCTGGCCTCCTCAAAACCGAAGGCGAAGACAGTTTGGCGCCGAACAGCCGGGGTGGTGCGGCACGTCTTCACGCATTTCCCGCTCGAGCTTTCGGTCTATGCGGCCGAACTTCCGGCCGAAACCCCCGCGCCCGCGGGTCTGCGCTGGACCCCGCTCGCCGAGCTTGCCGGCGAGGCTCTGCCCAATGTCATGCGGAAAGTCGTGACGCACGCGATTCCGGGATATTGAATGTCCCTGAATTGAATGCCCTTGAGACGTGAAACGAAACCCGACACCGGAAAAGGATCAGCCATGACAATCGAACGTCACGAGACCGGACCACGCATGAGCAAGGCCGTGGTCCACGGCGACACCGTTTATCTTTCCGGCATCGTCGCCGACGCGCCTAAGGGCAAGAGCATGGCCGAGCAGACAAAGAACATCCTGTCCCAGATCGACGGCTTCCTCGCCAGGGCCGGCAGCGACAAGAGCAAGCTGCTTTCGGCCAATATCTGGATCACCGATATGGCGAGATTTGCCGAGATGAACGCGGTGTGGGATGCCTGGGTGGCGCCCGGCCATGCGCCGGCGCGGGCGACCGTCGAGGCCAAGCTCGCTTCGCCCGACTATGTGGTCGAGATCATGGTGGTTGCGGCGCGCTAGTCGCTCGGATCGCGAGTAATGCCAAAGGCGCGCAAGGCAAAAGCGGCCATCCGCAAGACGGCATCCACGGCGAAAAAGGCCGTACGCCAGCGGCGCTCCGCGGAAGCGATGCTGGCGGAGCTCAAGTCTCGTCTGCGCGAGATCAGCGATCTGCGTTCGGCGGGCGCCGTGCTGAGCTGGGACCAGGCGACTTATATGCCGGAGGGCGGCGCTGATGCGCGTGGCCGGCAGGGCGCCGTGCTTTACCGCTTGGCGCATGAGCGGGCGGTGGCGCCGGCGCTCGGCAAACTCCTCGACGCGCTTGAGCCGTATGGCGAAGGCCTGCCGTCCGATTCCGACGATGCGAGCCTCATCCGCGTCGCAGGCCGCAAATATCAGAAAGCGGTCAAGGTGCCGCCCGACTTTGTCGCGCGCGCGAATGCGCACGGCGCTGCTTCCTACGACGCCTGGACGCGGGCGCGTCCGGCGAACGACTTCGCGTCCATGGTGCCCTACCTGGAAAAGACGCTCGATCTGAGCCGCGAATATTCGTCGTTCTTCGCGCCCTACAAGCATGTTGCCGATCCCCATATCGACGACGCCGACGAGGGCATGACGACGGCCTCGATCCGCAAGATGTTCGGCGAGCTGCGACGCGAACTCGTCCCGATCGTGAACTCGATCTGCGACCAGCCGGCGGCCGACGATTTGTGTCTGCGCCAGATGTTTCCGAAGCAAGCCCAGTTCGATTTTGCCCTGCATGTCGCACAATGCCTCGGCTATGACGTTAAGCGCGGCCGGCTCGACCTCACCCATCACCCGTTCTGCACGCGATTTTCCGCAGGCGACATCCGCATCACCACCCGCGTCAACGAGCGCGACCTTGGCGACGCACTGTTCTCGACGCTGCACGAAATCCGGCCACGCCATGTACGAACAGGGCATCAGCCCGTCGCTCGATGTCGCGCCGCTCGGACGCGGTGTCTCGGCCGGCGTACATGAAAGTCAGTCGCGGCTTTGGGAGAATGTGGTCGCGCGCAGCCGCGGCTTTTGGCAACACTTCTATCCGCGTCTGCAGCAGGTCTTTCCGGATCAATTGGCGGCGGTCCCTTTGTCGGCGTTCCATCGCGCCATCAACAAGGTCGCGCGATCGCTCATTCGCACCGACGCGGACGAGGTCACGTATAATCTGCACATCATGCTGCGCTTCGATCTCGAGCTGAAATTGCTCGAGGGAAAACTCCGCGTAAAGGATCTGCCGGAGGCGTGGCGTGCGGCAATGCAGGCCGACCTCGGCATCGTTCCGGAGGACGACCGCAACGGCTG
The DNA here is from genome assembly GCA_963759705.1 of uncultured Alphaproteobacteria bacterium. GTDB lineage: Bacteria > Pseudomonadota > Alphaproteobacteria > Rhizobiales > Xanthobacteraceae > BOG-931. The sequence goes on along the minus strand of CAVXAK010000009.1, from coordinate 5,543 downwards.
CATGCAGGATGTGCACTGGTATCAGGGCAACATCGGCGGCGAATTTCAGAGCTACACGATCGGCAATATTCTGGGCGCGCAGTTTTACGCGGCGGCGCTGAAGGCACACCCCGACATTCCGGATGAAATCTCGCGCGGCGAATTCGGCACGCTGCGTGGGTGGTTGCGCGACAACATTTACCGGCACGGCAGCAAGTTTAAGCCCGATGAAATCGTGAAGCGTGCAACCGGCTCGGCGATGACGATGCGGCCGTATCTCGACTACCTGCGCGGCAAATACGGCGAACTGTACCGGTTGCCGGCGCAAGCACACTAGTGGAGCGGATTTGACATTCGCTACCCCCTAGGCATGGACTTCCGCTTTCGGTGCATGGCGGAAATCGGGCGGCGCGGGCGTTTAGTGGGCCGGTCGTGAATGACTCCAGAACCGGACACTGCCTTCGTACTGCGCCGGATCAGGGCGCCGGCGACGCCAGCGGCTTGCCTCTCTCGATCACCCAAGTGTCGATCAGTTTGGTGCCGGATACCGAGCAACGCGTCATGGGGCACCAGAGGCTGAGTCTCGAATAAGTCGCCTGCCTTTAACGTCTGTTCGGGCTTCCCGTCCACCTTGAGGACGAAGTCGCCCTGCATGACGTAACCGCTGTCGATCCCTGGATGGGTGTGACGGCCCGAGCAAGCGCCCGGCGCGAGCTCCACAATCGCCGTCACGGTGGTATAGCCTGCGGGAAAATCGACGGAACGAAGGACGGTGCGCTTGATGGCAGGCTGCTGTGCGATGGCAGATACCACGATAGCCGGCAGGGTTACGCACGCGATGGCGAGGACCTTCATCATTAGTTTTCCTCCCGGGTTGGCGCGAACGAACAATGCGCCGAGACACTGGATGCAAGGTGAAATTGACCGCCGATGGCCTAGGCGCTGCCGCTGAAATAACCGCGGACTTCGGCACTCCCCGGCTCGGGAAGTTCGCAACTATACTGCTCGAATTTTCCGTGGAGCGCAATGACCGGTTGTGGTACAGAGCGTCGTTTTGGAGCGTCCACTCAACTGTCACGATGGCAGTGAGAGTGGAAATTCCGCCCTGGCTTTGTGCCCTTTCCGAGTGATAGTGTTTACGCCTCAGGGGCGAGGCTCTCAACCTCGTAGCTCGCATGAGACGGCGCGAGTTCATCGCAACGTTGGGCGGCGCGGTGGCGTTCCCACTTGCTGCACACGCGCAGACCGAGCGGACGCGCCGTATCGGCGCCTTGATGGCTTTCACCGAGAACGATGCGGAAGGGCAGGTGCGCATCGCTGCGTTCCGGCAGCGATTACAGGAGCTCGGCTGGAGCGAAGGCCATAATCTACAGATCGACTTCCGATATGGCGGAGGCGACGTCGAGCACATGCGTCCTGCGGCGGCGGAGCTGGTAGCACTCGCGCCCGACGTGATCTTTGTGCAAAGCAATCCCGGCGTTGCCGCGCTACAGCAGGTCAACCGCACCATCCCGGCCGTGTTCGCGCAGGTTGCCGATCCGGTCGGCAGCGGCTTCATCGACAACTTGGCACATCCGGGCGGCAACATCACCGGGTTCTCCAATTTCGAAGCTGAAATTGGCGGCAAATGGCTGGAGATACTCAAAGAAGTCGCTCCCACCGTGACGCGCGCGGTAGTGCTGTTGAATATGCAGACCGCTGCCAACGTCGCTTTCCTGCGCGCGGCCGAGACGGCCTCGACTTCCCTCGAGATCACGGTGACGAGCGCGGGCGTGCAGGATGCGGCGGAGATCGCATCGGCATTCGAAACTTTCGCTGCGCCCAACTCCGGGCTCCTCCTCATGCCGCACTTCGTCACGGTGTCCAATCGCGTCTTGATCGCGGAACTTGCCATCCGCCATCGCATGCCGACCGTCGCTGCGTTTCGTTTCATGGCGGCAAGCGGGTCGCTGGTATCCTATGGTGTCGATGTGGTTGACCTTTTCCGGCGCGGCGCGACCTACGTCGACCGTATCCTGCGCGGCGCCAAACCAGCTGAATTGCCTGTGCAAGAGCCGACCAAGTACGAGCTCGTTGTCAATCTCAAGACCGCGAAAGCGATCGGACTAACAGTGCCTGCGACTTTACTCGCCCGCGCCGACGGGGTCATCGAATAGGCCGCCGCTTTGGTGCGCTGCACTTTGGTCGTTATTCCGTTTCGACGGATTTTGCGCTGCCACCAAATGTCGGCTTACGGGGGCAAGAACAGAAGTGGCTGGCGCACGCTCGATATGACGTGATTGACCATTTCCCGACATCATCTAACAGGAGTATATTTCATTAAGGACATTTTTTCGCTTGGCCTATTTGCGAGACGAGGTCCCGATGTTTGAGGCAGAACAATTCGTCGCCGACTGCCGCGCGGTGTTCGCCGAGGATGCGACACACAAGGCGGTTCGTGAGGTGTTGGCGCGCGCGGTGTCCGATCCAGCGGCCGTCCTAAAGGGCTTGGGCGAGCCAAAACGCGCCGAAATCCGAAAACTTTTCCATTCGGACAGTCTCACCATCCTCAACGTAGTGTGGGCGCCGATGATGACTGTCATGCCTCATAATCATCGAATGTGGGCCGTGATTGGCATTTACTCGGGTCGGGAGGACAACATTTTTTGGCGCCGTGTGCGGGGAACGCCGAATAAAATCGAGGCAGCGGGTGCCAAAGCACTTTGCGAAACGGACGCCGAGCCGTTGGGTACCGACGTCATTCACTCGGTTCTCAACCCAATCGATCGGCTGACCGGCGCCATCCACATCTACGGCGGCGATTTCTTCAGCGCTAAGCGCAGCGAATGGGACTCGTTGATGCTTCAGGAGCATAGCTCCGACGGTGAGAAAACCCGCCGCATGTTCGAAGAAGCCAACGCTCGTTACGAAGCAAGCAAACGGTTCCTAGCAAGCTGATGTTCCCTCCTCTGGGAGGTCATTGAGTGGCGCCAGTACGTCGTCGGCTCCGTTACGACGGATCCCGTTTTGATGACTGACCGTCGCCTTCGGCGCCGAAGCGGACATCGATGGATTTTGATGAGCGCCGCATCTGTTGCGAATGACCCAACAGCGGCGTTCGTCGCCGAAAATTGCCGCACTGCGAAAGGTTTATTCGATTACCTCATCCGCCGTCATCTGCAGGATCATCGGCACATTGATGCCGAGCGCCTTGGCGGTCTTGAGGTTGAGCACAAACTCAAACTTAGTGGACTGCATCACCGGCAGGTCAGCGGGCTTTTCGCCATTGAAAATCCTGCCCACGTAAATGCCGGCTTGCTTATAGGCGTCACTTTGACTGGGGCCGTAACTCATCAGGCCGCCTGCCACGGCGTCCTCGCGCTCCACATACATCGCAGGAATTTTATAATGAGCCGCCACGGCGACGATATTTTCTCGCTTTGAGGTCAGGAACGCGCCGGCGCCGACAAGGAGTGCGCCGGCGCCGCGTTGAACGAAATTGGCGATGTAGGTCTCGATGGCGCGGTTACTGCCGACGTCGGTGAAGATGAGTTGCAGACCGATTGCCTGTGCGGCGGTTTGGACGTCCTTTCGTTCCGCCTCGGTTCCAGGACTCGCCGAGTGCTCGAGCATGCCAATGACCGTCGCCTGGGGAACAATCTGGCGCAGCAGCTCCAGGCGCTTCGCTCCCACTTGGGAGCCGAGCCAGATCACGCCGGTCATATTGCCCCCTGGCCGGTTCAGACTGGCAACGAGGCCGTTCTTGACCGGATCGGCGCCGGCCGCGAAGACGATCGGTATCGTCGTTGTTGCGGCCTTGGCCGCAGCCGCTGCACCGCTATTCACCACGAGCACGGCGACCGGCAAGCGGGCCAAGTCCGCCACCAGCGCCGGCAGCCGATCGCGTTGGTTCTCGGCATAGCGGTATTCGATCTTGACGTTCTGCCCATCGACGAAACCGGCTTGCTTGAGACCTTCGCCGAACGCGAGAACAAGATTCTCGAACGGTGCAAACGAAGTGCTGCGCAGGAATCCGACAACCGGCAACGCCGGCTGCTGCGCGCGCGCGGCAAGGGGCCACGCAACTGCCGCACCGCCGAGCGCGGTTACGAATTCCCGCCGTCCAATGCTGATTGTCATTGATCCCGCCCGTTGAGGGCACGAGGCCCCTGGGCAAGATGCACGTTACCACGCCTTGGTCGCAGGATGCGTGAAATCAGCTTCCCCGCAACAACCGCCCGGATTTGTGTCCGTTATCGGTGGTGTTGCTGCCGCGCGCTCTATGACCGGCGCGGCTGCTCGTGACCCATGACGTCACTTCGTCACCGCCAATTACTGCATTGCGAAAGGTTTACTCGATCACCTCGTCGGCGATGGCGAGCAGCGTCGGCGGCACGGTGAGGCCGAGCGCCTTGGCGGTCTTGAGGTTGATGACGAACTCGAACTTGGTTGGCTGCACTACCGGAAGCTCGGCAGGCTTCTCACCGTTGAGAATGCGGCCAACGTAGATACCAACTTCGCGAAACGCATCAGGCAGACTGGTTCCGTAGCTAATCAATCCGCCATCTCTAACGTATTCACGCTGCCCGTAAATTGCAGGAATTGAATGGCGCGCCGCCAACGAGACGAGATGATGGCGTTGGTTGTCGTCGTAGAACGGATCGGCTTGGACTACGAGTGCAGCCAATTGTTGTTGCACAAGGCTGTCAAAAGCCAAATCGATTTCGCTGTCACTACTCGCGTTTAATATATGGAGTTGCCGGTCAAGAATGCGCGCAGCCTCCTGCACCTCTTTGATCTTGCCTACCGTCGCAGCATTATTTGGATTCGAGAGAAAGGCGATCCTTGTAGCCGTGGGCACAAGCTTGCCTATTAGCTCAAGCTTTTTTGCTTCTACCGTCTGAGTGAACAGGTTCACGCCTGTAGCGTTGCCACCTGGCCGATTGAGGCTGGCGACGAGGCCAGACCCAATCACGTCGCCGCCGCTAGTGAATACGAAAGGAATGGTCGAAGTCGCCGCCTTAACGGCCTGCGCTGCGGGGGTAGCCCACGCGAAGATTACTCCCACTTGTGCGTGAACCAATTCGGCCGCGAGCGTCGGCAAACGACCGTATTGTCCGTCTGCATAGCGATATTCGATAGTTACATTCTGATGTTCAATGTAACCGGTTTCCTTGAGACCTTGGTGGAACGCGGCTAAGAGATCCGCGGTTGCGTCGGGCGACGTGCTGCTGAGGACGCCGATTACCGGCATCGCTGGTTGTTGCGCGCGCGCCGCGAGCGGCCACACGAGCGTCGTGCCGCCGACAAGCGTGACCATGAACTCCCGTCTCGCGATGTTGATTACCATTTTCCCGGTCCGCGATAGGATCATGCCAGCCGCTATGCCGGGAACAATATCACGTCCCAAGTGGGAGGTCTGTGAGCGACTTCACGGTGGGCTAACGGCAAAAAGGTTGGCCGCTTTTCCGCAGTGCACGAGGCAGTTCATGGCCCGTTACGACGGATCCCGTTTTGATGGCTGACGGTCGCTTTCGAAGCAAAGCGGACATCGATGGATTTCGGCGCGCGCTGCATCCGTCGCG
>CAVXAK010000008.1:0-25677 GCA_963759705.1 uncultured Alphaproteobacteria bacterium | reverse complement strand
TCGACCTGCCGGAGGTCGTTGCCGAAGTCACGGCGGAATTCGAGCGCTACGAGAAGGCCCTGGTAACAAACGATGTCGCCACGCTCGATGCGATCTTTCACGACGATCCGCGGACGATTCGGTACGGAGGGACTTAGAACCTTTATGGCTACGGCGAAATCGAGGCATTCCGCGCCGCACGCTCGTCGATCGGTCTGGCACGCACGCTGTCAAAGACCGTCATTAGTACCTATGGCCGCGACTTCGCCGTCGCTTCGACATTGTACGAGCGCCCGTCGTTTCCGGGAAAAATCGGCCGTCAGATGCAGACCTGGGTGCGATTTCCGGAGGGCTGGCGCGTCGTCGCGGCGCACGTCAGCATGATCGACGCGACGTGATGATCACACTGACGCCTTTTCCTGCGTCACGAAAGCCCGCCAGCCGCCGAAGCTCGAAATATCGCGCGCGCCGGCAACCGCCTCGGCTTCCACCAAAAACCCTTTGACCGCGCCGCCGTTGTCGAGCGCGATCGTTCCGATCCAGAGCGGCGGCGGTACCGCGGCAACGAAACGTCCGAACGCGGCATCCGATAGCGACCAGATTTCGACTTCGATTGCGGCGCCGACGGTTTCCTTGACCCGCAACAGGCCGGGCTTCGGCGGCTTGGTGCCGGCGAGTGCATAGAGTCGATAATATGGAGCAGTTGTGCGGCGCTCGATCAGTCGAGCGCCTGCCGCGCGCAGTTCGCCGTTGAGCGGCATACCAGAAAGATGCGCGCCCACGACGGCAATCGGAATCTCGCCGCTGGTTGCGGCGCTCGTTAGTGCCGCCAGTGACGGCTCGGATGGAGCGCTCCAAGCGGCAAGCCTGTCGCGTGTGGATTCGCGCCCGATCGCGGCAAGCGCGGCGTCCTCCCCCGCGAGCGCCAGGAGCGTTACGCCGAACGGAATACCGCTGTCGTGCATCGAGGCGGGCACCGCTAGACCGCATCGATCGAGCAGATTGACGAAGTTGGTGTACGTACCGAGGCGGCTGTTGAGCTGAATGGGATTGGCGAGGACTTCATCGACCGTGTAGATCGTCGGCGCCGTCGGCAATACGAGCGCGTCGATCGAACCGAACGTGTGATCGCGCACGCGACGCAATTCTTCGAGCTGATAGAACGCCGAAAAGGCGTCGGCCGCCGTGCCGTGAGCGCCGGACAGGATGACCTGCCGGGTTACCGGATGGATCGATTCCGGCGACGAAGCGATGAGAGCGCGCGCCGTCAAGTACCGTTCGGCGACCCACGGTCCCTCATAGAGAAGACGCGCCGCAGCGTAGAACGGCTCAATGTCGACCTCGACGATTTTTGCGCCGAGGCGAGCAAAGCGCTCCAATGCCGCCTCATAAGCCTCGGCCGAGGCGTTATCGCCAAAAAATAGGCGCTCTCCCGGCAGCGGAACACCGATTCACGCCCTGCGGCATCGGGCCGACGTCGCGCAAAGATCGTGGTTCGGAAAGGGATCGGCGGCATCGGCGCCGGCAATCGTATTCAGCATCGTCATTGCATCATCGACGGTCAACGCAAAGACCGAGACGCAATCGAGGGTGTGACATGCCGGGGAACAACACCGGCTGTCGAAACAAGACCGAGACTGGGTTTGAGTCCGACAATGTTGTTGAAAGCCGCCGGCACGCGCCCCGAGCCGGCGGTGTCGGTGCCGAGCGAGAGCGGTGCGAAACCTGCGGCGACCGCGATCGCCGAGCCCGTGCTCGATCCGCCGGGTATGAGTTTTTTGTCGAACAGATTGCGGCAGATACCGTAGGGCGTCCGCACCCCGACGAGACCGGTCGCGAACTGATCGAGATTGGTCTTGCCGAGGATCAGCGCGCCGGCCTGGCGCAACCGAGCCACCGAGGTGGCGTCCCGGTTCGGTCGATAGCTGAAGGCCGGACAGGCCGTCGTGGTCGGCAAGCCCTTGACGTCGATATTATCCTTGACCGCGACCGGGATACCGTAAAGCGGCAAACCCTTGTCGCCGGATTGCGCCAGCGCCCGGCCTCGCCGAGGAGTTCTGCTTCCTCCCGCAGCGCGATGAAAACCGCCGGATCGTCGTGGGCGCGGATGCGCGCGTAGCTGCGCGCGATGATATCTACAGGCGTGGCCGTTCCGGCGCGATAGGCGTCGAGAATTTCAGCGACCGTTTCCGTCACGGCAGGCTCCGTATGGCGCGACATGCGGGCCCGGACGACCGCGTTTGGCGCTTTTGCTTCGCGCTCATTCCTAAAGGGCATCTTAAATTGGTTCAACGGGACCCGTCAGGCCAATGCCCCGCGTACGCGGTTTGGTCGAACTCTTGGAATCTGAAGCCACTGGCTCAAAAAGCCAAGTCAACGTCCGCAATCAACGTCCGCAATGGATTTTGATTTCACGCGGCTGAGGCCTCGTCGGCGCGCCTACCCATTGGCGGGCCCGCAGGCCTCACCAATCCTTTCAACAAGTGCATTGCCCAGCAGAGGCTTTTCCACGATAGGAATATTAGCCACTGCCGCCCGCGTGCTCAGCGACGCATTGGGCTGGCTGGTCAGAAGAATTGCTGGGGTCGCAACATGCCGATCGCGCAATTTCGCGATCAGCTCCATCCCACTCGTCACCGGCATCCGCTGGTCGATGACGTAGCAATCGCAGGCATTGAAGTCGCTGGCGTAGAAAAGCTCAGCGGCGCTGCCGTAGGTGCGCACCGCAAACCCTTCGAGCTCCAAGGCGAATTTCAACGAGTTTCTAACCGCGGGGTCGTCGTCGACGACCACAACGACGGACGGTTGAAGCGCCACTCCGGCTCGCGATTTTGTCGGCGCCTTCACCAGCATCTCCGCACTCGGCCTATGCCGAATTCTGCAAAATTAATAAACTTAAGTAATGCAAAATGACCGAAGCTGGAGGCGACCGCATTGATATAACTCAATACCAAGACGGTTCGCGCAGCAGGTGATGGGTGGTCAGCGGTCGGACAGCTCCACGATACCGACGATGAGGGCCATGCGCACCAGATCGGACAGGCTCCCCGCCTGCATTTTGTTCATCAGATTGGCCCGGTAAATCTCGACGGTGCGCGGGCTGATACCGAGGTCGAAAGCGATCTGCTTGTTGGCACGGCCAGCCACCAGTCCGCCAAGCACATCGCGCTCCCGATTGGACAGTGTCGCGAGCTTGCTCTCGATTTCTTCCCGTTCGGCATGGCGCTTGGTCTCACCATCCCGTTGGCTCAGCGCCGATTGGACGCTGGCGAGCAGGACCTCGTCGTCAAACGGCTTTTCCAGGAAGTCCGCGGCTCCGATCTTCATGGCCTCGACCGCCAGCGGCACGTCGCCGTGACCTGTAATCACGATGACCGGTATGCTGCTTTTGAGTTCCTTCAAGCGGCGTAGTAGCTCGATGCCACTCATGCCGGGCATGCGGACGTCGGTGATCACACATCCCGACGGTGTTTCGGGCAGCGCATCGAGAAACGCCGCCGCGGAAGCATAGCTCTGAACGTCGATCCGCGCCGTCCGCAGCAGAAATGTGAGCGACTGGCGAACTGCCTCGTCGTCATCGATGATGTGGACAGTTCCGATTTCAGACGGCATCGCCGACTTCCTCCTGACTGACGGCTGGCAGTGTGAAGCAGAATATGGTTCCTCCGCCCGGATTGGGCCGCGGCGCGATCGAGCCGCCATGCGCCTCGATGATCGTGCGAGAGATCGAGAGGCCGACGCCCATGCCTTGGCGCTTCGTGGTTACAAACGGCTGAAATAGCTGGGCGCTGATTTCCGGCGCGATGCCGCTCCCGGTATCCGCGACACTGATCTCGACCATCTTCTCCGCCACAGACGTCGTCGCGACGACAAGCTCGCGCTTCTCGGATTCTTCCATGGCCTCGATGGCATTACGCATCAAGTTGAGAAGGACCTGTTGAACCTGCACCTTGTCGGCCAACACGAAATCGATAGCCGGATCAAACTCGAAACGCACGCGGATGCCGCGGTCCTTGGCTCCGACAAGAGCGAGCGCGCTCGCCTCCTCGATCAGTTTCTTGAGGTCCTCGACCCGCCGCTCGCTCTCGCCTCGCGCCACGAAATCGCGTAACCGCCGAATGATTTGACCGGCGCGCAGCGCCTGGTCAGCCGCTTTGTCCATGGCGTCGCGCAGCAGCGCCGCCTGCTCATCCTCGCTGTTTTCCAGCAAACGACGCGAGCCTTTCATGTAATTTGCGATCGCCGAGAGCGGCTGATTGAGCTCATGCGCCAGCGCCGATGCCATTTCGCCCATGGCGGTCAACCTGGACATGTGGACGAGTTCGGCCTGCAATTCCTGAAGCCGTGCCTCGGTCTCCTGGCGCTCCGTCAGGTCACGGATGAAGCCGGTGAAGAAGCGCTCGTTCCGAACCCGCATTTCCCCGACCGCAAGCTCCATAGGGAAGGTTGAGCCATCCTTTCTTTCTCCGACCACCACGCGGCCGATGCCGATGATTTGCCGTTCCCCCGTACGCAAGTAGCGATCGAGGTAGTCGTCATGCGAGTCCCGATAAGGGGGCGGCATCAGCATCTTGACGTTTTTCCCCACCACCTCAGCGGCGTCATAGCCGAACAACCGTCCCGCGGTGGCGCTGAAAGACTGGATGATACCGCGTTCATCGATGACGACCATCGCATCCGGAATTGTGTCCAGAATTGATTGGACCTGAGCCTCGCCTGCGCGCGCAATGTCGGCATTCGCGGCACCTGCCACACGCGAACGGCGCAAGAGCTCGCCTCGCCCCGCTATTCCGATGCCGACCAGAGTGAACGTCACTGCGTTGATGATGTCCGCAGTCGATATTGAACGAAAATCCGCGACAAAAAACAGTCCCAACAGCAGTCCGAGGACCGTCGCAAGAAGACCTGGTCCCCACCCGCCAAGCGCCGAGGCGACCAGGATCGCCGGCAGGAAAAAGAGATAGGATGCTTCGCCGCTGAGAATCGAAGCCATGCCCAGTTTCACGGCGACCGCTAATCCAATAGCGACGACCGCAATACCGTAGGGCAGAGCGGCCCCGCGCAAGGCCCCTACCCGCCCCATCGTCCAATCAGATATCTGCGGTTTATCAATAGTTTGGGCCATAGCTCTGCCGGTGCGATCGGCCGTTCGCTTCGCACCGCCGCGGGGAATTTTCGATTCGGGCACCCTCAGGGAAAGCCCTTAGGGAGATTATCTGAATTTTTCGCCGGCGACCCGAGGGTTACCAATACCTCCCGAAGCTCCTGGAGGTAAAGACCATGCTCACACACACCGCAATCCATACCTCAGCATCCCGCCACTCAAATCTCGCCACGCGTCACGCACCGCCCGTTCCGAACAATGGGCTAGACCGTGAAGCCGATTTGCTTGAGCAATCGATGCATCTCATGGGGGCGACAATGTCGTACCCGCGCAACACCGAGATTTTCGGTGATAACGAGCCGGCCGAATACCTCTACAAGGTGGTGAGCGGCACAGTTCGGACCTACAAAATTCTCAGTGACGGGCGCCGGCAGGTCGGTGGATTTTATCTCCCTGGTGACATTTTCGGTCTTGAGTTTGCTGACGAGCATACCTTGTCGGCCGAGGCGATTACCGACGCAAAGGTGCTGGTGATCAAGCGCAGCGCGCTGACCGCGCTCGCAGGAAGCAACGCGGCGGTCGCCCGTCAGCTTGTGGCGTTTACCGGCCGCGAATTGCGGCGCGTTCAGGACCGTATCCTTTTGTTGATCAAAAGCGCTCAAGAGCGTGTCGCCAGTTTCCTTCTGGAAATGGCGGACCGAGCACCGGCGGGCAATGCGATCGATCTGCCGATGTCGCGTCAGGACATCGCCGATTACCTCGGTTTGACCATCGAAACCGTGTCGCGAACGCTGACGTCGCTTGAAAGCTGCGCCGCGATCGAGGTGCCATCATCGCGGCGAATCGTGCTGCGCAATCAGTCCGCGCTGCGCCGCTTGAACGGCTAAGCCGTAAGGATCACAGCCATGCAAGTTCGCGATGTCATGACGCGGAATGTGATATCCGTCACCGCCAACGAGCTGGTGCTGACTGCAGCGCGCTTGATGCTGCAGAACAGGATCAGCGGTCTGCCGGTGGTCGACGCGGCCGGTAGAGTTTGTCGGCATCGTGACTGAAGGAGACTTTCTGCGACGCGGCGAACTCGGCACGCAGCGCCGACGGCCCAGATGGCTTGAATTTCTGATCGGACCGGGCCGGCTGGCCACCGAATACGTGCATGCGTGCGGCCGAAAGGTCGACGAGATCATGACGCGCGATCCCTACTCCGTCTCGGAAGACGAATTGCTGGAACAGGTCGTGGAGCTGATGGAACGCCGTCGCGTCAAGCGGCTTCCGGTCCTGCGCGGCGATCAGATGGTCGGCATCGTCAGTCGCTCTAACCTCATGCACGCCCTTGCAAGCCTCGCCCGCGATTCGAAAGAGCCTGCCGGCGACGACCAGACCATCCGGAATCAAATTCTGGCGGCTTTCACTAATCAGCTATGGGCGCCTCAGGTCAACGTCGTCGTGAAAGACGGCGTCGTCGAATTGTGGGGCACGATCATGGACGAACGCGAACGCGAAGCGTGCGTCGTCGCTGCGGAGAACGTTGCCGGGGTCAAGAAGGTTCATGATCACCTTGTCTGGGTCGAACCGATGTCCGGCATGGCGTTTCCGTCAGCCGAGGACGAGGCAAAGGAACGCGCCGCAGCGCATTGAAACGATACGCTTCGCAGTTCAGACGCAGCAACACGAACGATTTCCGTATCACTGGCCCGCCATGATTTGCGCAGCCGTTTATCGTATCGGTATCGCTACAGCAGCGCTGGCAACGTTGCTGGCTGTCACGCCGTTCGCTGCACGCAGTGACGAGGCGTTGACCCAGGCCGAACAGAGGGGTCTTGCCTTTGTGCGGGCGAATTGCTCAAGGTGCCACGCCATCGGCAAGATCGGCGCGAGCCCGCTAGCCGAGGCGCCGCCATTCCGAACCCTGCATCGGCATTACCCAATCGAAGATCTCGAGGAGCCCCTCGCCGAGGGCATCGTCACCGGCCATCCCGCAATGCCGGAGTTTCAGCTCGACCCCGGTCAAGTCGGGGACGTGATCGCTTATCTGAAGTCGCTGGCAAAATAAATCGGCGTAGAGCTTGATCTACGTCAACGACCAGCTTGGCCCTGCATGTTTTTTGTGTCTGGCCCTCGGCCACCCACGGGACTGACCCATGACGCTATCCACTGCACAAACGAAGTATATGACCTTCGGAGAGGGCGGCTCGGCATTCGCGTTCGCCACGCTCGCGATTCTTGCGATCGTCGTCGCGGCGAAAGCCTATACGCCCGAATATGCCTTCCACGCTTACCTCTTCGCTGCGGCGAGCGTGGCCGCGGTCTTTGCGATATTCAATCGATATTTCGAGCGCAGTCCTGAAGCGCCGCCTCTCGTCATCGACGGCAAGCCCAACTACAACATGGGGCCGGTCAAGTTCGCTACGATTGCCTCCTTGTTTTGGGGCATTGCCGGGTTCTCGGTTGGCCTGTGGATCGCGCTCGAGCTGGCATTCCCCGTGCTCAACCTCGACCTCTCTTATATCTCGTTTGGACGGCTGCGCCCGCTGCATACGTCGGCAGTGATCTTCGCGTTCGGTGGCAATGTCCTGATCGCCACATCCTTCTATGTCGTACAGCGCACGTGTCGCGCGCGCTTGGCCGGCGATCTGGCGCCGTGGTTCGTGGTGCTTGGCTACAATTTGTTCATCGTGATCGCCGGCTCGGGATATCTCCTCGGCATCACGCAATCCAAGGAATACGCAGAACCGGAATGGTACGCTGATCTATGGTTGACCATCGTCTGGGTGGTCTATCTGCTCGTATATCTCGGCACCATCATGCGGCGAACCGAGCCGCACATCTACGTCGCCAATTGGTTCTATCTCGCTTTCATCGTCACCATTGCGGTCCTGCACCTCGGTAACAACGCGGCCGTTCCGGTCTCGATGTTTTCGTCGAAGTCTTACGTCGTATGGTCCGGCGTGCAGGATGCGATGGTGCAATGGTGGTACGGCCACAACGCAGTCGGGTTCTTCCTCACTGCCGGCTTTCTCGGAATCATGTACTATTTCATTCCGAAGCGAGCCGAACGGCCAATCTATAGCTATCGCCTATCGATCATTCACTTCTGGGCCCTGATCTTTCTCTACATTTGGGCGGGGCCCCATCACCTGCACTACACGGCGTTGCCGGACTGGACGCAGACGCTGGGCATGACCTTCTCGATCATGCTGTGGATGCCGTCGTGGGGCGGCATGATCAACGGCCTGATGACGCTGTCGGGCGCGTGGGACAAACTGCGGACCGATCCGGTGCTCCGCATGTTGGTCCTGTCAGTCGCTTTCTACGGTATGTCTACATTCGAAGGCCCGGTCATGTCGGTGCGGGAAGTGAATTCACTCTCCCACTACACCGACTGGACGATCGGTCACGTTCATTCCGGCGCGCTCGGCTGGGTTGGCTTCGTTTCCTTCGGAGCAATCTATTGCCTCGTGCCATGGCTGTGGAACCGTCCGCTCTACTCGCTGCGGCTCGTCAGCTGGCACTTCTGGATCGCGACGATCGGCATCGTCGTCTACATCACGTCGATGTGGGTGTCGGGCATTCTTCAAGGACTGATGTGGCGCGCTTACACCAATCTCGGCTTTCTCGAATATTCCTTCATCGAGACGGTCGAGGCGATGCATCCGTTCTATGTGATCCGTGCGCTCGGCGGCCTTTTGTTCCTCGTCGGCGCGCTGATCATGGTCTTCAACGTGTGGCGGACCATTTATTCGCGTGAACAGCTCGCGCCTGCGGCGAGCTTGGCTCCGGCCGAGTAGGAGGAACGCCAATGTCAACTTCCGGCTCTTCACCCTCCAGCTCGCTTTGGCAAAAACACTGGCTTCTGGAACGCAATTCGATCTATCTGCTGTTGGGAATACTGATCGTGATCGCGATCGGCGGTCTCGTCGAAGTCGTGCCGCTGTTCTATCTGCGCAGCACCATCGAAACAGTGGACGGCATGCGGCCGTATACGCCGCTCGAACTCGCCGGCCGCAACATCTACGTCCGCGAAGGCTGCTATCTCTGCCACTCGCAAATGATTCGCGCGCTGCGCGATGAAGTCGAACGATACGGCCACTATTCGCTCGCAGCCGAAAGTGAGTACGACCACCCGTTCCAATGGGGGTCAAAGCGCAATGGGCCCGATCTCGCCCGCGTCGGCGGCAAATACTCCGACGATTGGCACCGCGATCATCTGAAGGATCCACGCTCTGTCGTTCCGGGCTCGATCATGCCGAAGTACGACTGGCTCTTCACCACCGACCTCGACTTCTCGCACATCGCCCAGGACATGAAGGTGCAGGCTCTCCTTGGCGTACCCTACTCGGACGAAATGATCGCAGACGCCGAAGCCGACGTACGCACGCAAGCCGCGAGCGATGCCCCCGATAGCACCGCTCTTTTAAAGCGCTATCCGAAAGCGCAAGCGCGCGATTTCGACGGCGATCCGGCCCGCGTTACCGAGGCCGATGCACTGATCGCCTACCTGCAGATGCTGGGAACGCTTGTCGACTTCAAACTCTACGACGACAAAGCAAACATCCGCTGAGGAGCTGAACGTGTCGCCGACATACGAATTCTTTTCGCACTTCGCACAGACCTGGGGGCTCGTTTATTTCGTCGGGCTGTTCGTGGTGGTTCTCATCTATGCGCTGTGGCCGTCAAATCAGCGCCAGTTCGATGAATCCGCAAGAATGCCGCTGCGGGAGGACTGAGATGAATGATCATAACTCCCAGGCTAACAAGCCTAAGGCCGAAATCGCTACCACCGGTCATGAGTGGGACGGCATTCGTGAGCTCAATACTCCGCTGCCGCGCTGGTGGCTGTGGCTGTTCTACGCGACAATTATTTGGTCGATCGGCTATTGGATTGTCTACCCGGCATGGCCGCTCATTTCGACCTACAGCAGCGGAGTACTCAATTGGCATTCGCGCTCCGCGGTAGCGATAGATCTTGCGGCACTTCAGGCCCAACGCGGGCCGATGATGGTCCGCCTCGCCGCCGCTACACCGCAGGACATCGAGTCGACGCCGGAATTGCTCGACTTCGCTCGTGCGCTCGGCCGCCGCGCATTTGCCGACAATTGCGCGCCGTGCCACGGCGCTGGCGGCGGCGGCGCCAGGGGCTATCCCAACCTCACCGACGACGACTGGTTGTGGGGTGGCACGCTTAAGGACATCCAGCAGACCATCACGCACGGCGCGCGTTCCGGGGACGATGACGGCCATCAAGGTTCAATGCCGTCCTTTGGACGCGACGGTATGCTGAAGCAGGAGGATATCTCAACGGTTGCCGATTATGTGCGTTCGTTGTCCGGGCTTCCGACCACGGCAGGCACCGATCTAGCGCGGGGCGCCAAGATTTTCGCCGACAATTGCGCGGTCTGTCACGGACCACAAGGAAAAGGAAATCGTGAGGTCGGCGCGCCAAATCTCACGGACAAGATATGGCTCTATGCGCCGGACAAGGCGACAATCATGGAGGGCATCTATAATGGGCGCGGCGGCGTGATGCCGGCGTGGGGATCCAAGCTCGATACCGCGACGATCAAGGCGCTGACGGTCTACGTCCATACGTTCGGCGGCGGGGAGAAGTGACGGATGTGTCCCGGCCGCGACATCGCGCTCACCATGCAAGAAACAAGCCCGCAGCCGGGCGGGCCGCCTTCGCTCGCCGCGCTCGCGAAAGAAGCTGAGCAGACGTCTCTGCGATCCGGCCCGGATCACAGCGAGCCGTCCGATGACGAACCGCTCTACGCCGCGCGCAAAAAAATCTATCCGCAGCACGTGACGGGCACGTTCAGGACCGTGAAATGGACCGTACTGTTCATCACGCTCGGCATCTACTACCTGCTGCCGTTTGTACGATGGGACCGCGGACCGAATGCGCCGCACCAAGCGGTGCTGATCGACCTGCCGGCCCGGCGCTTCTATTTCTTCTTTATCGAGATCTGGCCGCAGGAGGTCTACTACCTGACCGGGCTGCTGATCATCGCAGCGATGACGCTGTTTCTCATGAACGCCGTCGCCGGGCGGGTGTGGTGCGGCTATCTCTGCCCGCAAACGGTTTGGACCGATCTTTTCGTCACCATCGAACGCTGGATCGAAGGCGATCGGCGCGAGCATCTGCTACGCGATCGGCAGCGATGGAATTTCGAGCGCGCGGCACGTGCGGCTTCGAAGCATTTCTGGTGGATCATGATCGCGTGGTGGACCGGTGGCGCGTGGGTGCTCTACTTCGCCGATGCGCCGACGCTGGTCAAAAATCTCGCGACGTTCCAGGCCCCCTTCGCCGCCTATGCCTTTATCGGCATCCTCACGTTTACGACCTATGCACTCGCAGGCTGGATGCGCGAGCAGGTTTGCGTCTACATGTGTCCGTGGCCCCGCATTCAGGCGGCCTTGACGGATGAATACGCGCTCAACGTCACGTATCGCTACGATCGGGGCGAGCCGCGCGCATCCCTGAAAAAATCGGAGGCCATGCACGCACAAGGCCAACCGGCCGGCGACTGCATCGATTGTCAGCAGTGCGTGCATGTCTGCCCGACCGGTGTCGACATCCGCAACGGACCGGACCTCGGCTGCATTCAATGCGGACTCTGCATCGACGCGTGCGATGCAGTGATGGCGAAAATCGGCCGCCCTGCCCGGCTGATTTCCTATGACACCGACATCAACATCAAGCGGCGGCAAGAGGGACTCAAGCCCGTATACAGAATTGTGCGCACGCGCACCGCGCTGTACGCCGTCATCATCATGGTAATCGGCGCACTCATGACGTACACACTGGCGACGCGCCACAACGACGGCGTCAGCGTCATTCACGACCGCAATCCGCTGTTTGTACGTCTTTCGGACGGCGCGCTGCGCAATGCGTATGCTGTTCGCATCCTCAACAAGAGCCTCGATACGCAAAACTATATCTTGAAAGTCTCCGGCATCGCCGACGCCGATGTCGAGGTGATCGGCAGCGAGACGCGCTCGGGCGGCGACCCGGTGATTGAGGTCGGCCCCGATCAGACCCGTGAGGTGCGTGTGCTGATCACAACCTCCCAGAGCTTCGATCGAGGCGGTTCGATTCCCGTCACGTTCACGATTGTCTCTGACAAGGGAGGAGCCGCAGCAAGCGCGAACGACCATTTCTTGGGACCGCAGGAAGATCATGAAGGGCACCATGAAGAGCACGATGAACGTCGAAAAGATTGAAGCGCGCTCGCCACGGCCGCTAACAGGGCGGATGGTGCTGTTCTGCCTGCTGGCCTTTTTCGGCGTCGTCTTCGCCGTGAACGGCGTGATGATCGAGGCGGCGTTATCGACGTTCAGCGGACTCGAAACCGAAAGCGCTTACCAGGCTGGACGAAAGTTCGAGCAAGAAGTTGCGTTGGCGAAGGAGCAAGACGGACAGCGCTGGCGGGTCAATGCCAAACTTGCCGCGACGGCAGATGGCAGCGAGCGTGTAGACATCGAGGCCCGCGACGCGGCCGGCCATTTGCTGACCGGACTGGAGGCAGCGGCCGTGTTCGAGCGTCCGACCGATCGGCGATTGGACCGCGCTGTCGCCATCTCGCAGGATTCTCCGGGCCGATTTCATGGCAGCGCCACTGTGGCGGCGGGCCAATGGGACCTCATTATCGACCTGATGCGGCAAGGCGACCGAGTGTTCCGGTCGAGAAATCGCGTCATTTTGCGGTGAGCGCCGATTATGGTTGAGATGCTCGACCTATCGATGTTCGTCGACCGGAACGACGCCGGCGACGCCCATATGACGCTCGCCGTTGAAGGCGTCGGCTGCGCCGCCTGCATTCGTAAAATCGAGACCGGATTGGCGAAACTCCCAGGCGTCATCGACGCGCGCCTGAACTTCACCCAGCGCCGCCTCGCGGTCGACTGGCGGAATAACGAGATTGACGCGGCACGGATCATCAAGGCGCTTGAGGACATCGGTTATCGCGCTCATCCATTCGCGCACGAGCGCGTTGAAGCGGAAGAAAGCCGGCAGGCCAAGCGCCTGCTGAAGTGCCTCGCCGTCGCCGGCTTCGCGGCGATGAACGTCATGTTGCTGTCGATTTCGATTTGGTCGGGCAATGTCTCCGATATGACGCAGGAGACGCGCGACTTATTTCACTGGCTGTCGGCGCTGATCGCGCTGCCGGCGGCAGCCTATGCCGGCCAACCATTCTTTCAGAGCGCCCTGCGTGCCATCCGCAGCCGTCAGCTCAACATGGACGTCCCGATTTCAGTCGGCGTGGTGCTGGCGCTTGGCCTTTCCCTCTATGAGACCGCAACGCATTCGGTGCACGCCTATTTCGATTCGGCGATCATGCTGCTGTTCTTTTTGCTATGCGGCCGCTACCTCGAGCAGGCGGTGCGGCGGAAGACCCGCCTATTCGCGGGCAATCTCGCGACATTGAAATCCGAGTTCGCGCATCGGCTCGATGATCATGGCGAACTCACGCAAGTGCCGATCGACGCGCTGAAACCGGGCGACCGACTGCTGGTGCGGCCCGGCGAGCGCATCCCTGCGGACGGCACGATCATCAATGGTTCATCGGAAATCGACGAAAGCCTGGTGACGGGTGAAACGATGCCGCGCGCCATCGGCGCGGGCGCCGCCGTCTACGCCGGCAGCGTAAATTTCTCAGGCGCCCTGACCATTCGCGTCAACGCGGCCGGCGCCGGCACGCTTGTCGAAGAGGTGGAACGGCTCCTGCAAAAAGCCACCGAAGCGAAGTCGCGAACCGTGCAACTCGCCGATCGGGCCGCCCGTCTCTACGCTCCCATGGTTCATGCGACGGCCGCGCTGACGGCGATCGGTTGGCTGATCGCCGGCGCATCGGTGCATACCTCCCTGGTCACGGCGATCTCCGTTCTCATTATTACGTGTCCATGCGCGCTGGCACTCGCCATCCCGACCGTACAAATGGTCGCCTCCGGCCATCTGTTCCGTTCGAACATCATTCTCAATTGCGGCGATGCGATTGAGCGGTTGGCCGAGGTCGATACCGTGGTCTTCGATAAGACGGGAACTTTGACCCTGCCCGAACCATGCGTCGACGACTCGCCCGTCGATCGCGACCTCCGCGAAAAAGCAGCACGGCTGGCGCTGTCGAGCCGTCATCCCCTGGCCGCCGCCCTCGCACGGCTCGCAAATGATCGGGCTCCCTACACCGGCGCCGTCGAGGAGCCCGGGCAAGGCGTTCGCGCGTTGATCGATGGCGAAGAAGCGCGCCTCGGCAGCGCTCAATTTTGCGGTCTTGCTGGGACGGCGACACAAAGCGGCAATGATAATGCGTCCTTCATCCGCTTCACTCACGCAGGTCGGAGCGCTGTTTTCGCAATCCGTCAAGCGTTGAGAGCCGACGCGGTTGCTGTGACGAGAGCTCTCCGGGAGCGTGGCCTCGATCTCTTCATCCTCTCGGGCGATCGAGAGGCTGCGGTAACGCCAGTGGCGAATCAACTCGGCATCCTGCGATGGCTCGCCAACTTGACGCCGGCGGAAAAAATCGCGGCGATCGATCTCATGAAATTGCAGGGCCGTCGAATTTTGATGGTCGGTGACGGGTTGAATGACGCGCCCGCTCTCGCAGCCGCGCACGTTTCCCTTTCGCCGATTACTGCCGCCCATCTCACGCAGGCGCAGGCCGACGCGGTGTTCCTCGGTGAGCGGCTTGCGCCCGTGTTGAACGCCTTTGTCATTGCGCGGCGGGCACGCGCGCTGATGCGACAGAATCTTGTGCTTGCAGTGGTCTACAACACTCTTGCTGTGCCGATAGCGATCGCCGGCTATGTTACACCGCTCATCGCCGCATTGGCCATGTCCGGCTCCTCGATCATAGTGACCCTGAATGCCTTGCGTGCACGGCTCACCATGACCGTTGAGCCGGCCGCCTCCGAACCGGCGACGACGCCTGCGCAAACGGACAGTCCACTCGCAGCGGAGGTCACTGCCCGTACCCCTCCATCACACGACGCGGCGACCATTGACCCAAGGGCGTTCGATTGTTGCGCGTAGAAGGTTTCAGCTCGTGAATGTCCTCGTCTTCCTTGTCCCGCTGGCGCTGCTCCTTGGCCTTATCGGCCTGGTGGCATTCCTTTGGTCGCTCAAGAGCGGACAATACGATGATCTCGATGGCGCATCGTTTCGCGTCCTGACGGACGATGATCTCAAAAGCTGACGAGACCACTGAATCAATCAAACGAAATTAAAGCGTGAGTCTGACGAAGGATAAGGAACGCTCTTCGGGATCCAGTCCGATCTTGAAGCCGAGGTTTCGGCACATCTCCAGCATCGTCGTGTTCTCTTGGAGAACCTGTCCGTGGATAGAACGAAGCCCTTCCGCGCGTGCGTATTCGATGATCATCTCCATCAGTAGCCAGCCAAGGCCGCGCCCCTTCAGATCGGAGCGAAGCAGGATGGCATATTCGCCGGTGTCGTAGTTTGCATCCGCGTGCAAGCGCACGACGCCAAGCATGGCGCCGGTCGTCTCCTCGATCGCAATAAATGCCATCGCCCGCGCGTAATCGATCTGGGTAAATCGCGCGATGAACCCGTGACTAAAATCCTTCACCGGCGCAAAGAAACGCAAGCGCAAATCCTCTTGGGTCACGGCAGCAAAAAACGGGTGATATAATGTCTCGTCTTCTGGACGGACCGGCCGGACCATGACGGCGGTTCCATCCTGAAGCTTGATGTGCCGCTCCCACTCTTTCGGGTAGGGCCTGATCGCAAAACGAGGGTGCCCGGAAGGGCCGCGGCGGGATCTCTCAACGGGCGCGATCGACACGCGAGCGTCGACAGCGATGACGCCGGTTTCATCCGCCAGGACAGGGTTGAGATCGATCTCGCGGATTTCGGGGAAATCGGCGGCAAGCTGCGCCAGCTTGACGAGCAGAAGTTCCACAGCGCGTTCGTCGGCGGCAGGCACATTGCGATAAGCCTTGAGAACGCGGGAAACCCGCGTACGCGCTATGAGCGCGTGGGCGAGTTCGAGGTCGAGGGGCGGGAGTGCCAACGCCTTGTCACTGACGACTTCGACCGCCGTTCCGCCCTGCCCGAAAACGATGACCGGACCGAACGTCGGATCGTCGGCAATGCCGACGATGAGTTCACGCGCTTTCGGACGCACGATCATCGGGAAGACTGTCACGCCGGCGATGCGTGCGTCGGGCCTGGCGGTCCGCGCCTGGGCGAGAATCTCGACGGTCGCCGTACGAACGGCGCGTTCATTGGCAAGGTTTAACCGTACGCCGCCCACCTCAGACTTGTGCACGATGTCGGGCGACAGAATTTTGACGACGACCGGCGTCCCCTGTTCAAGATATGGTTTCGCTGCTGCGACGGCTTCGTCGGCATCGCGCGCGAGAACAGCCGGCGTAAAGGCGATGCCGTAGGCCGAGAAGAGCTTCGTCATCTCGACCGGATCGAGCCAAGTCCGGCAATCGCGCAATGCCGCGTCGATCACCGGCCGGGCCGCGGCAACATCGGGCGCAAAGTCTTGCGGCAAACTCGGCGGGGTTGCCATCAGCAATTCGCGCAATTGCCTGTAGCGGACCAGATGCATAAAGCCGCTGACAGCATCCGTCTCGGTCACATAGCTTGGAACATTAGCGCCATCGAAAGCTCCCAATGCGGGACCACTGCCGCCGACCCAAACCGCGAACACCGGCTTCGCGGCGACGCGTTTCTTACGATGCGCTTCGATGACGGAAATGACAGATTTTGCGGCGTCGGCGGCCGACGCAAGCGCGGTCGGTACGTTCATGACCAAAACTGCGTCGTTTTCTTTATCCTCGAGCAATTGGTCGAGCGCGACGGCGTATCTGGCGCCATCGGCATCGCCCGCGATGTCGACCGGATTCGATCGCGACCAGATAGGCGGCAACGCCTTGTCGAGAGTCTGCATCACATCCGGCGAGATTGCAGCGAGTTCGCCGCCGAGATCGGCAAGACGATCGACAGCAAGAACGCCGACGCCTCCCCCGTTGGTCAGAATCGCGAGCCGCTGTCCGGAGAGAACGGTCAAACGGCCAAGGGTTTCCGCCGCGGCAAACAACTCGTCGAGATCGAGAACACGCAACAAGCCGGCACGGCGAAATGCGGCGTCATAGACGGCGTCGGAGCCGGCAAGCGCGCCAGTGTGGGTCAGCGCCGCCTTGGCGCCCTGAGCGTGGCGGCCCGACTTCACGACGAGCACTGGCTTTGCCCGTGCCGCAGCACGCGCCGCGGACATGAACTTGCGTGCGTCTCTAATCAATTCGACGTAAAGTAAGATAGCGCGTGTTGCGCGGTCTACGGCGAAGTAGTCGAGCAGATCGCCAAAGTCGACGTCGAGACTATCGCCGATGGAGACGACGGCGGAAAACCCCACGTCTCGAACAGAGGCCCATTGCACCAAACCCGCCGCAATGGCACCCGACTGCGATATAAGCGCGAGATCGCCGGCGTGGGGCATGGCGGCCGCAAAGCTGGCATTCAGCTTCGCCCGCGGCGCAAGAACGCCGAGGCAATTCGGCCCGACAAGCCGCATCCCGGTCGCACGCGCCGCCCTCTCGCATTGGTCGGCATACGAGCCAGGTCCGTGACCAAGGCCCGCCGTGAGGATGATACCTACCGCCGTCCCCTTTTTGCCTGCCGCAGCGACGACAGATGCGACGGCCGGCGGCGGCACTGCGATCACCGTTACGTCTGGAATTTGCGGCAGCGATTCATACGACTTAGCGGCGCGAATGCCCTCGATCGTGTCGTAATGTGTATTGACGAGTTGAACCGTACCGGCAAATCCCGCCAAGCGCATGTTTCTCAGCACGGCGCGCCCCGGCGACGTCTCGCGCGGACTCGCGCCGACGACAGCAACGGAGGTTGGGGAAAATAGTCTATCGAGGCGATAAATCGACATTGATAGCGATATTTGCCTTAACCGGCCTGCTTCGTTCCGCGACTGAAATAATGGGATTCGCTTGCGATCTTGGGTTGCAAGAATACTCCCTATGTCCCATTCCGAAGTTCGCATCATTATCCGGCAGCCCCGTTTGCGAACTTTGGAATCGAAGGACACTAGCAACTTATTGATCTAGTGTGGCTTTGGTTCAGAAGTCCGCATGATGAATTAGCGGCAGTAATGATGCGGACTTCTGAACCGCCACATTAGTCTGGTTGTGTTTTCGGCCATCTGACGCACGTAATAGACCAAGACAAGTATCACTTATTCAAAACGCCGCTCATTTTGCCGCATGTTCGTGACACAAGCTTGATTCATGTCAACGTTCGATGTCGCGCCGTGGTCGCGGGCTTGTCCGCACTCACACGCAGGCCTGATTTGATCCAAGTCAAAACCAATTTTTGCGATTGCGGCATCATGGCTTCAAAAGGAGCCAAGCCATGTCCATCGGTGAAATTATCAGCCTTACCGGGATTATTGCCGCCTTTACTGTGTTTGCAGTCGTATTGGCATGGGGCGAATATCAGACGAGGAATTTGACCCATAACGCTGGGAAAGCTACGAACAGCCAGCCAACGACGGCCACCAAGCCCGCAGAACCCGCCCGGCAACGCGCCTCTTTCGTCGCACCCGAAACCCATAGCGGGGAAATGGCGCGAAGCTAAATCCCCGCGGATTGGCTTTGGCGATAATCGGCTCGGGCCACAAATTCCGTTGCCCATCTTGCGAAATTCGATAGACGCCGTTGCCATGACCGCAGTTGTTGCCATGACCCAATTGCCGCACGCGCTTAAACGAATTCGCCTCGAATTGGCGCGATCGAAGGAGTTTCCCAGCGGGTCGGCCCAACATGGCTACGAGTTCGTGGCGCCCCTCGACGCCGCCGGCCATATCGATCCGGCACTCTGGCAGAAGAATCGAGAGCATTGTGGCGTGCGCCGCTTTTGGGGCGGAGATGAAGAGATCGGACACCTGCTCCATAAATCCGGCGGTGTGGAACATGCACGCTGGATTTTCGATTACGACGACACCGCCGAATATGACGACGAAGCCGGCTATCGATTCGGAGCTCACGTGTTCCAGCCCGGCGAATATGTCTCCATCCGTGACGAGGCCGGCGAAATGCACACCTTTCGGGTGGTTTCGGTTTCCAACGCGACGTGATCCTCCACGCTACAGGTCAAAGCGCGACGCAGCCTACTTCTCTCGCCGTTTGACCCTACGCACAAGATAATCGAAATTGATCTTGAACTGCTCGGGCTGTCCGATGTCGTGCTTTAGTTTCTCGATATCGGCACGCGAGAACTCAGGCGCAGGCTCACCAGCCGCCTCGACGATCATCTGTATCATCGCCGCGTTTTCCAGCATGATAGCGCCAATGACGGCCTCGTCGATGGTTCTTCCTGTAAGCACGATGCCGTGGTTCTTGAGCAGAACCGCGCGGCCGTTGCCAAGCGCTTTCGCAACGCCCGCGCCCATGGCATGGCTGCGAATAAGGTTGATCGTGTCGTCATAGACGCCAAGCGATTCAAAAAACAATACGCTCGGCTGACTGTAGCATTTCAGAGGCCGACCGGTCGCCGACAATGAAACCGAATAGGTCGGGTGCGTGTGAATGACGCAATTTACATCGGAACGCACCTTGAAGATCTCCGAGTGAATGTAGACCTCGCTGTGCCGGCGTGACGACCCCGCAACGACATTGCCCTCGAGATCGATCGTCAGAATGTTTTTCAGCGTGATCTCGTCGAGACCCATGCTGTGCGGCTTCATGAAAAATAGCGAGGGATCGCCCGGGACACGCACCGAAACGTGGCCGCGCGTGAAGTCGTGCTGACCCTCAGCCGCCAGGACTTTGCCAGCCCAGATCAGTTGCTGTTTGATCGCGTCATGGTTCTTCTTAGCCATTTAGGTCGTTCACTCCCGTTGCTAGGCAAAAGACGCTTGCTTCCCGACGAACCGGTCGGCTTCTGTTTGTTCGATCTTTCGAGATGTGTCCCTCGAAGTCGTTTCGTTGGTGCGCCGCGTGCGCTTTATGCCACGCCGCTCGTGCCGCCGACAGCAGCAGCGAACGCCGTCGCGATTCATTTTTCCTGTTTATCTGCGACGCGGGGGCGGGGGTGGGGGAACCGGCATAGCGACAATACGCTGCCACACGGATCCGCGATCGAACTGAATCGTCAGCCCGTCGGGCGTGTAGAATGCGCCCTCCTGCCAGCTTTCCGTCCAAATATGTCCCGGAGCATCGATCCAGGCCCGCGTTGGCTCACCGACTTCATTAACGAGATTAAGTTGCCAGCCGCTTTGCGTGATATAAGCCGGCCCGGGAAGGCCGCCCTTGCATCCCTGGACGCACCGAAATTGCCCTGACAGATCTACGCCTTGCGCCGAAGCACTGGTTGTAGCCAAAGCGATCAGTACGGCCGATGCCGCCAATCCCGCTTTCATCGCTTGTCTCCTTCTCACACCTCGTCCCGCCGCGGCGAAATGTCGGCGAGATACCGCCCAAAAGCAACTCCGCAAGAGCAACTCTGCATGACGGCCGAGACTTCAACCCAGGCTTCCGCATTGCTCGCACATTTTCGCGGCGCCCGCTGCTTCAACGCGTCGCGACCCGGTATGGCATGCTCGCCGAGAGTGGCCTTGCCATGTTAATTTCCGTTTCAGCCCGTCGCCGGATCAAACTGGGCCAGCCGCAAGGGGAGGAATATGACCATGATCGTCACGATCATACGGCTCTATGACGACCATGCTGACGCAGCCGCCGCCGTCGAGGAGCTACAGAAAGCTGGCGTGTCGAAGCACGACATCAGCATCCTCACGCGAGGCGACCGGGTCAGCGGCGCGGCGGCAGGCGCCGAGATCGGTGCGGCGCTCGGCGGACTGGCCGGTCTCCTGACCGGGCTTGGACTGCTCGCGATACCCGGCATAGGGCCGGTCGTCGCGACGGGATGGTTGGCCGCAACTGCCGCAGGCGCCGCAGCGGGCGGCATGGCGGGCGGCGCTTTGGGTGTTCTATCGCAAGCCGGGGTGAGCGGCGACGAGGCTCACGAGTTCGCTGAGTGTTTGCGCCGGGGCGCCACCATGGTGACCGCCCGGGTTCCGGAAACGGAAAGAAGCCGTTACGAAGCGATTCTGGATCGTGGCGCGATTGACGTGCGGATGCGGGCCGCCACTTATCGCGAGACTGGATGGACGTCATTCGACCCCGGCGCTGAGCCACTGACAGCGGACGAAATCCAGCGCGAGCGCGAGCTTAAGACCGGGCGATAGCAAACCGTTTATAACTTTCGGCCGCTGACGTTGCGCGGCCGAGTTAATGATATTGATTTGAACTCGGCGCGCTTCCGATATCGACTGATATCGGCATTGAATCATCGCGGCGCGGCATCTCCGCGCGGATAGTAATCATGGACAATCCGCAGATATCAAAGAGCCGACAAAGAGGCAGAGCCGTGCTCTTGAGCGATCGTATCGATACGTCAAACCTCGAGCATGATGGCGTCGTCTCGACGGCTCCTCTCACCTACAAATTCGGCAAAAGCGGCTTTGTCACGCTGTTTCGCTATGGTGTCGCCGTCCTCATGGGACTCACTCAGCAAGAGGAAGACGAAGTTCTGCGCAGCCTGCGGCCCCGCTTAATCCGCCCGATAGAACCCTCCGAAGAAGAAGCGGCGCTGATCGAAGTTGACCCGGAGAAGGATGATCAGATTCTTCCCGGTGGCCCGATTACACTGAAGACCAAGACGCCCGACCGCCTGGTCGTTATCGCAGACGCGCTGTCAAAGAGCGTTGTGCTGGCCCGCGATGAGCGCGAAGTCTCCGCGGTTTTCGAACTTGTTGAGCCCTTTGCGCGACAGCTCGCCGAAAAAGGCAGAGTCGGCGCCAGCCGCCGCGAGATTCTTAAACAAATCGGCAATGCATTGCTCGTTCAACATCGGGTTTCCGGCCGTGTCGCGGTTACCGAAAAGCCGGACGTCGTGTGGGACCGCCACGATCTGGAAAGGCTGTATGCTCGGCTGGAAGACGAGTACGAACTGAAAGAGCGGGCCGAAGCTTTGTCTCGCAAACTCGCCGTCATAGCCGAGACCGCGGAGGTGCTCACCGACATTATCGACACCAAGCGGTCGCTGCGACTGGAGATCATTATCGTAGTCTTGATCGCCGTCGAACTCATCATCGCCGGCTATCAGACTTTGCACTGACGAATTTGAATACCCGAGCCTGCGCAAGGCCTCACGCATCGGGACGTGTTAATGTACGGCGAAGCGTCATTCCTGGCGCGACGCGCGGCGCGGTGTACCCTGAAGCGGCAGGAATGGATGACAATGCCAGAGCCGGGTTCAGGCATTGTCGTGCATGACGTGCATCGCCAGACCGATTGATTGAATTGTCGTTCGCCTCCCCGATGACGCCCTAATAGACTCGCCGGCACATACAAATCCTTGGGAACGGGATGACGCTCATAGTCGGGCTTGTGCTCCCGCTCCGGCATCACGATCGGGTCGTGTTGAACGTCCTGATAAGGAACTTGTTGCAACAGGTGATGGATGCAATTGAGCCGGGCCCTTTTCTTGTCGACGCCCTCGATCACCCACCATCGCGCCTCCGGTATATGAGTGCGCTGCAGCATGTCCTCTTTGGCCCGGGTATAGGTTTCCCAACGGCGGCGTGACTCCAGATCCATCGGGCTGAGCTTCCATTGCTTGAGCGGATCGTGAATTCGCATCAAGAAGCGGAGGTTCTGCTCTTCATCGGTAATCGAGAACCAGTATTTGACCAGGATAATGCCGGACCGCACCAGCATGCGCTCGAATTCCGGCACGGTGCGAAAGAACTCCTCGCAGTCCGCTTCCGTGCAAAAGCCCATCACGCGCTCGACGCCGGCGCGGTTGTACCAGCTGCGGTCGAACAGAACGATTTCGCCGGCAGCCGGCAGATGCGTGACGTAGCGCTGAAAGTACCATTGCGTGCGTTCCCGCTCGGTCGGCGCCGATAGAGCAACAACCTTGCAGATGCGCGGATTGAGCCGCTGGGTCACCCGCTTGATCACGCCGCCCTTGCCGGCGGCGTCGCGGCCCTCGAACAGCACCACCACTTTGAGCTTTTGGTGCACCACCCAATCCTGCAATTTGATCAGCTCTTTCTGCAGGCGCAGCAGTTCTTTGAAATAGGTATGCCGGTCAATCGTCTCCTGCGGCAACTGATCGGGCGCGTGCTGCTCCAGCAGGTCGGCCAACCTATCGTCGTCGATCTCCATTTCGAGTTCTTCGTCAACGGTCTCGATCATCTCGTCGTGGATACGCTCCTGGGTCGGACGAGAGTTCAGCTTTTGCGCGTTCATCCGTTTTCCACTCCATCGGCGGCCGCGTGAAACCGCAAGCCGGACAAGTCTTCAGAATGTTGGTGCGATGACATGACGGCTGTGCGACGCACCCGCCTTCGCGGATACGCCTTGTCGCAGGAGCGACCGGCTCAGCGTCTTCTCCGGTGGAGTTGCGGCCACGCGAGCGAAAAAAATTCATCGTGGTCGAAAGAAACGCTTGCATCTCGCGACAGTTATGCCTATTTCGCGTCCGCCCAATTTCGCACGTGCCTGTGGCCGCGTGCCGGTTGGTGGGCATCCGGACAAGAGGCCGGACAGCCGCCCGGAGCGAACGCCGAGACTCAAAGCCTAAGCGGCACGAGTCATCGGTCGCCTGAGCTCCGAACCACTTGACCGGCAGCCGGAGGCGAAACCGGCGCACCCCGCGCTCAACGGGGGACGCGGCTTAAAGCAACGACGGAGCGGGCTTCTCTGGTCTCGTCGGCCCTCCAAAGGTCGACACCGCAGAGGCTTGTCCATCCTTGCCGGCCGTGCGGAACGGGTCATCCCGCTCCAATCCAAGGCAGCATCTCGGGTGCAGAGCCCGTCGCCGTCGTTCGTGCCTCCACCGCACGGCGAAGCGCCGGTCCTTCACCCGCTGACGCCGGGCGGTTGTTCCGCCTGAACTTCAATCCGAGCCGCAAGGCTCATTGAACTTGGGTAAAGGAGAGCGCCCATGAACGCGCGCATCCGCGACTTCCTGCGCCACCGCCGCGATGACGGGCCCTGCCTCGTCGTCGATCTCGACGTCGTGCGCGAGAATTACCTCGGCTTCGCCAAGGCGTTGCCCGACACGCGCGTGTTCTACGCCGTGAAGGCCAATCCGGCGCCGGAGGTGCTGTCGCTGTTGGCGGGCCTCGGCTCGTGCTTCGACACCGCCTCGGTCCCCGAGATCGAAATGGTGCTCGCCGCCGGTGCGTCCGCGGACCGCATCTCCTATGGCAACACCATCAAGAAGGAGCGTGATGTCGCGCGTGCCTACGCGCTCGGCGTCCGCCTGTTCGCGGTCGATTGCCAGGCCGAGGTCGACAAGATCGCACGCGCGGCGCCGGGAAGCCGTGTGTTCTGCCGCATTCTCTCCGATTGCGCCGGAGCGGAATGGCCGCTGTCGCGCAAATTCGGCTGTGAACCGGCGATGGCTGCCGACGTGCTGGAGCACGCACACCGGCTCGGCCTCGAGCCATACGGCATCTCGTTCCACGTCGGATCGCAGCAGCGCAATCCGCAGGCGTGGGACCGCGCGCTTGCCTCCGCTGCCGCGGTGTTCCGCGAATGCGGCGATCGCGGCATCACGCTGTCGATGGTCAACTTGGGCGGGGGATTTCCGACCAAGTATCTCAAGACCGTGCCGACGGTGAAGACCTATGGCGCGGCCATCTTCCGCGCGCTGCGGCGCCACTTCGGCAACCGCATCCCGGAGACCATCATCGAGCCGGGCCGCGGCATGGTCGGCAATGCCGGCGTAATCGAGGCCGAGGTCGTGCTGGTCGCGAAGAAGAGCGAGAGCGACGACGTGCGCTGGGTCTATCTCGACATTGGCAAGTTCGGCGGTCTCGCCGAAACGATGGACGAGTCGATCCGGTATCCGATCCGCACGCCGCACGATGGCGAGACCTGCGCGCCGTGTGTCCTCGCCGGCCCGACCTGCAACTCCGCCGATGTGCTGTACGAGCGGGAGCCGTATCTGCTGCCAGTCAGCCTCGCGATCGGCGACAAGGTGCTGATCGAAGGCACCGGCGCCTACACGGCCACCTATTCGGCCGTCGCCTTCAACGGCTTTCCGCCGTTGCGGACCTACCACATCTGACATCGCCGGGAGCCGACGCCGTCGGCTCCCATTCGATCTTGCCGCTGCACCGACGACGCTGTCAGCCGGCGGAAAGGAGGCTCGCTATGATCACGATCCGCAACGAAACCGGCAAGGACGTCGAGCGTCGCGAGGCGTTGCTCGATCGCGTGTGGGGTCGCTCTCGCTTGCAAAAAACCGCGGAACGGCTGCGCGAAGGCCGCCTGCCGGCCGAGGGCTTGTCATTCATCGCCGAACAAACCGACCGCGTTATCGGCTCCGTCCGACTCTGGAACATCGCTGCAGGACCGGATCGGCCGGCGTTGCTGCTCGGTCCGCTCGCGGTCGATGAGGCATGGCGCAACCTCGGGATCGGCACCGCCTTGATGCGACGCGCCGTCGATATCGCGGGGCAGCTTGACCATGGGGCCATATTGCTGGTGGGTGACGCGCCCTATTACGGGCGGTTCGGCTTCTCCGCCGAAAAGAC
>CAVXAK010000007.1:0-146306 GCA_963759705.1 uncultured Alphaproteobacteria bacterium | reverse complement strand
CGATTTTCGCCATCACTGCGTCGCACGCGTCGATGCACAACGCGCAATTGATGCATTCGAGTTGAGTCCATCACGAATATCGATTCCGATTGGGCATGCGGCGACGCATTGATTGCAATCGATGCAATCCCCGGCCGGCCCGTCCTTGCCCGGAATGGCCTCTTCTTGTGCGGCCCCCGCACCTCGCCCCGGTCGGCGCGATAGGTGACGGACAGCGCGTCCTGATCGATCATCGCCGCCTGAATGCGCGGCCACGGACACATATAGGCGCACACCTGCTCGCGCATCAGCCCGCGAGCGAATAGGTGGTAAACGTGAGTACGCCGATGACGCATAAGCGACGAAGGAGGCCGAACGTCACGAATTTTTGACCAGCGTCGGCGCATCCGCGAAATAAAACACCCACGCGCCGCCGGTCCACCACGCGAGTACTATCCACCATGTTTAGGCCGCGTTGGGCGCGCGTTCGAATTTGCATGGCGGCCACGCGCAGCAAGTGCGGGCGCCGATCGCCTTCGATCGAGCTTTCCATGGTGACGAAAAGATCGGTCCAAACCGTTTGCGGGCAGAGATAGCCGCACCACACCCGTCCGACGACGCGGTCACGAGAAATAGCGACACGGCTGCCGAGGATCAGGAGACCGGTCATGTAGTAAACTTCCTGCGGCCAGATTTCGATGAAGAAAAAATAGAAACGCCGGGCCAGATCGACGAGTACGGCCTGGTGTGGCACATTGGTCCGCGGTCCCAACGGACACACGGCACGAGATAATAAATGCCGAGCGTGATTGCCATTACGGTCCATTTGACGGTCGGAACGTACCCGTCACGTCTGGGATAGATTTTCTTGCGCGCCGGGTAGAGCGGCTCGTCGTCTGGCGGCGCGGTTGACGGGGGCGGATGGAGGATGTTCGCGCACTTCCTTTGCGAGCGCCACCATCAAAGGCTGGCCGCACGCCTTCCGACGCCTCTTATGGCTAGCGCGATGTCCACCGGGGCAATCGTCCTTCTCGCCGCCGCCGACCGTGGACATAGACCGCAAGCGCCTTGATCGTTGCGGGACAAGCTCGGTCCCCATGTCGGCATCACGCCGCCATGGCCTTCCAGATATCCTCGATATATTCGCCTTTCGGCGCATAGAGCCATTCTTGTCGGTGAGGTTTGGCGCGCCCATCCTGCGGTCTTCCTTGCCCGGCGGGCCGTGACACGCCGCGCAATTGTCGGCGAAGATCTTGCCGCACGCGAAGCGCGCCCGCGTTGGCGGGAGCCCGGACAGAGCACACATATTCGGCGAGCTCGAAATTCGGCCGGCTTGAAAATGGCGTCGCGTCCGAAGGATGGCATTGAACCTTGATGGCCTCATGTCCCCGGAACGGGCGCCGGCGTGATCGTCTGCTGGATGTCCTTAAGCGTGCCGCCCCACAGCCAGTCGTCGTGTGAGATTGGGGTAGCCCCGGGCGCCGCCGCCACCAGCGCCGTGACACGGCGCGCAATTGTCGGCGAATGCGGCCGCCCTGGGCCTGAGCGAAATGAGCAATTCGGGTGGACTCGATGTCCTGCGGCGTGCGGCGGCGAGGCGTGGCCATCATCGGCGCCGCGTTGGCTGAAGCGCCCGCAATTCTAACGCTACCGCGGAGCGCGAGTGCCAATATGAGCACTCCGCTGCTGTAACCGTGAAATGTGCGGCCACGCCGGGTAGACGATCCAATATCCGATCGCCCAAATGATTGTCGCGTAGAACAGCACAGCCACCAGCGCGGCAACGGCGTATTGAGCTCCGGATGCCGTCCCACTCATGACCGGTGGTGGGATTTCGGCCGTAGGCTTGTGACGTCTTTTGGAATTATGGTCATTCGTCTCAGTCCTCCCGCAGCGGCATTCGGGCGAATTGTCGAACTGGCGCTTTATTTGACGGCCACATCGCATAGATGAGAACCGACCAGGAAGAGCCCGACGAAATAAACGAGCCCCCAGGTCTGTGCGAAGTGCGAAAAGAATTCGTATGTCGGCGACACGTTATCTCCTCAGCGGATTTTTGCTTTGTCGTCATAGGTTTGAAGTCCACGAGTGTTCCCAGCATCTGCAGGTAAGCAATCAGCGCATCGGCTTCGGTAACGTGTGTCGGATCGCCATCGAAATCGCGCGCCTGCGCCTTCGGATAGCGCTTCAAAAAAGCGGTGCCATCGGGGGCATCGCTGGCGGCTTGGGTACGTACGTCGGCTTCGGCGTCAGCGATCATGTCGTCCGAATAGGGCACGCCAAGGAGAGCCTGCACCTTCATGTCCTGGGCAATGTGCGAGAAGTCCAGGTCGGTGGCAAAGACCAGTCGTACTTCGGCATGATCGAGCCGGGAACGACGGAGCGTGGATCCTTCAGGTGATCGCGGTGCCAATCGTCGGAGTATTTGCCGCCGACGCGGGCGAGATCGGGACCGTTGCGCTTTGACCCCCATTGGAATGGGTGGTCGTACTCACTTTCGGCTGCGAGCGAATAGTGACCATAGCGTTCGACTTCATCGCGCAGCGCGCGGATCATTTGCGAGTGGCAGAGATAGCAGCCTTCGCGGACGTAAATGTTACGGCCGGCGAGTTCGAGCGGCGTATACGGCCGCATACCGTCCACTGTTTCGATGGTGCTGCGCAGATAAAACAGCGGCACGACTTCGACGAGGCCGCCGATCGAGATCACGATCAGGATCCCCAAGAGGAGATAGATCGAATTG
Organism: uncultured Alphaproteobacteria bacterium; assembly: GCA_963759705.1. Lineage (GTDB taxonomy): Bacteria > Pseudomonadota > Alphaproteobacteria > Rhizobiales > Xanthobacteraceae > BOG-931. Next base: position 143,584 of record CAVXAK010000007.1, on the reverse strand, counting down.
CGTTCCAGAAGCCAGTGTTTCTGCCAGAGTGACGTTGACGAGCTGGAGGGCGACGAGCTGGAAGTTGACATGGCGGTCCTCCTACTCGGCCGGAGCCAGGCTCGCTGCGGGTGCGAGCTGTTCACGCGGATAGATCGTCCGCCACACGTTGAAGACCATGATCAGCGCACCGGCGAGGAACAAAAGGCCGCCGAGCGCTCGGATCACATAGAATGGATGCATGGCCTCGACCGTCTCGATGAAGGAATATTCGAGAAAGCCGAGATTGGTGTAAGCGCGCCACATCAGTCCCTGAAGGATGCCCGACACCCACATCGACGTGATGTAGACGACGATGCCGATCGTCGCGATCCAGAAGTGCCAGCTGACGAGCCGCAGCGAGTAGAGCGGACGGTTCCACAGCCATGGCACAAGGCAATAGATTGCTCCGAAGGAAACGAAGCCAACCCAGCCAAGCGCGCCGGAATGAACGTGACCGATCGTCCAGTCAGTGTAATGGGAGAGCGAATTCACTTCCCTCACCGACATGACCGGGCCCTCGAAGGTGGACATGCCGTAGAAGGCGACCGACAGGACCAACATGCGGAGCACCGGATCGGTGCGCAGCTTGTCCCACGCGCCCGACAGCGTCATCAGGCCGTTGATCATGCCACCCCACGACGGCATCCACAGCATGATCGAGAAGGTCATGCCCAGCGTCTGCGTCCAGTCCGGCAGTGCCGTGTAGTGCAGATGATGGGGGCCGGCCCAGATGTAGAGAAAGATCAGGGCCCAGAAGTGAATGATCGACAGGCGATAGCTGTAGATTGGCCGTTCGGCTCGCTTCGGAATGAAATAGTACATAATCCCGAGAAAGCCGGCGGTCAGGAAGAACCCGACCGCGTTGTGGCCGTACCACCATTGCACCATCGCATCCTGCACGCCGGACCATACGATGTAAGACTTCGACGAAAACATCGAGACCGGAACGGCCGCGTTGTTGCCGAGGTGCAGGACCGCAATGGTGACGATGAAAGCGAGATAGAACCAATTGGCGACGTAAATGTGCGGCTCGGTTCGCCGCATAATGGTGCCGAGATAAACGAGCAGATAGACCACCCAGACGATCGTCAGCCACAAATCGGCGTACCATTCCGGTTCAGCATATTCCTTGGATTGGGTGATGCCGAGGAGATATCCCGAGCCCGCGATCACGATGAACAGGTTATAGCCAAGCACCACGAACCACGGCGCCAGATCACCGGCCAAGCGCGCGCGACACGTGCGCTGTACGACATAGAAGGAGGTGGCGATCAGGACATTGCCGCCAAAGGCGAAGATCACAGCCGACGTATGCAGCGGGCGCAGCCGTCCAAACGAGATATAAGCGAGGTCGAGGTTAAGCGCGGGAAATGCCAGCTCAAGCGCGATCCACAAACCGACCGAGAACCCGGCAATGCCCCAGAACAAGGAGGCAATCGTGGCGAACTTGACCGGCCCCATGTTGTAGTTGGGCTTGCCGTCGATGACGAGAGGCGGCGCTTCCGGACTCGCTCGAAATATCGATTGAATATCGCAAAGACGGCGCCCGCGCTTGCCGCGGCGAAGAGGTACGCGTGGAAGGCATATTCGGGCGTATAGGCTTTCGCTGCGACAACGATCGCAATAATCGCAAGTGTGGCGAACGCGAATGCCGAGCCGCCCTCTCCAAAGGTCATATATTTCGTTTGTATGGTGGATTGCTTCATGGATCAGTCCCGTAGGTGGCGAGGGGCAGGGCAAGCCCAAAAAGCATGCACGGCCGAACTGGTTGTTGACGTAGATCAACCTGCGCGCCGATTTATTTTTCCAGCGACTTCAGATAAACGATCACGTCGCCGACTTGACCGGGATCGAGCTGAAACTCCGGCATCGCCGGGTGGCCGGTAACGATGCCCTCGGCGAGAGGCTCCTCGAGATCTTCGATTGGGTAACGCCGATGCAGCGTTCGGAACGGCGGCGCTTCGGCTAAGGGACTTGCGCCGGCCTTGCCGACAGCGTGGCATCGCGAGCAATGTGCGCGCACAAAGGCAAGACCTCTTTGTTCGGCCAGCGTCAGCGCCTCATCACCGCTTGCGGCGAATGGCGTGACAACCAGCATCATCGCCAGCGCTGCTGTGACAACACCGATGCGGCAAACGGCTGCGCAAATCATAGGAACCATTGATACGGATGATCGGGCTTGGAGTTACGGCGCCTGAAACTGAGAGAAGTCTTGTTTCAATGCGTCGCGGCGCGTTCCTTTGCCTCGTCCTCGGCTGACGGAAACGCCATGCCGGACATCGGTTCGACCCAGACAAGGTGATCATGAACCTTTTTGACCCCGGCAACGTTCTCCGCAGCGACGACGCATGCTTCGCGTTCGCGTTCGTCCATGATTGTGCCCACAATTCAACGACGCCGTCTTTCACGACGATATTCACCTGAGGCGCCCACAGCTGGTCGGTGAATGCCGCCAAAATCTGATTGCGGATGGCTTGGTCGTCGCCCGCGGGCCTTTGTAAATCGCGGGCGAGGCTTGCAAGTGCGTGCATGAGATTTGCGCGACTGACAATGCCGACCATCTGATCGCCGCGCAGGACCGGAAGCCGCTTGATGCGATGGCGTTCCATCAGCTCCACGACCTTTTCCAGTGGTTCATCTTCCGAAACAGAGTAGGGATCGGACGTCATGATCTCGTCGACTTTTCGGCCGCACGCATGCACATATTCGGTGGCCAACCGGCCCGGTCCGATCAGAAATTCAAGCCATTTTGGCCGTCGGCGCTGCGTGCCGAGTTCACCACGTCGCAGAAAGTCTCCTTCGGTCACGATGCCGACGAGTTTGCCGGCTGCATCGACCACCGGCAGACCGCTGATTCTGTTCTGCAACATCAATCGCGCTGCGGTCAGAACCGGCTCGTTGGCGGTAACGGATATCACGTTCCGCGTCATGACGTCGCGAACTTGCATGACTGTGATCCTTCCAACTCAGCCGTTCAAGCGGCGCAGCGCGGACTGATTGCGCAGCACGATCCGCCGCGATGATGGCACTTCGATCGCAGCGCAGCTTTCGAGCGACGTCAGCGTTCGCGACACGGTTTCGATGGTCAACCCGAGGTAATCGGCGATGTCCTGACGCGACATTGGCAGATCAATCGCGTTGCCCGCCGGCACGCGCTCCGCCATTTCCAAGAGGAAACTGGCGACGCGCTCCTGAGCGCTTTTGATCAACAGCAGGATACGGTCCTGAACGCGTCGCAACTCCCGGCCGGTCAACGCCACGAGCTGCGGGCGACCGCTGCGTTGCTAGTCCCGCGAGCGCGGTCAGCGCACTGCGTTTGATCACCAGCACCTTTGAGTGGTAATCGCTTCGGCGGATAAGGTGTGCTCGTCAGCAAACTCGAGGCCGAAAATGTCTCCAGGCAGATAAAATCCACCGACTTGGCGACGACCATCACTAAGGATCTTGTAAGTACGCACGCTCCCGCTGACGACCTTGTAGAGGTATTCGGCCGGCTCATTCTCGCCGAAAATCTCTGTGTTGCGCGGATACGACATGACCGCACCCATGAGATGCATCGATTGCTCAAGCGAATTGGCTTCGCGGTCTAGCCCCTTGTTCGAAGCAGGCGGTGCGTGACGTGTGGTGAGATTTGAGTGGCGGGCGCTGAGGCATGGATTGCGGTCTGTGTGAGCATGGTCTTTACCTCCGAGAGCTTCGGGAGGTATTGGTAACCCTCAGTCCGCAGGCGAAAAATTCAGATAATATCCCTAAGGGGTTTCCCTGAGAACCCCCGAATCGAAAACTCCCGCGGCGGTGCGAAGCGAACGGCCGATCGCACCGACAGAGCTATGGCCCAAACTATTGATAAACCACATATATTCTATTGGACGATGGGGGTAGGGACCTTGCGCCGGGCCGCTCTGCCCTACGGCGTTGCAGTTGTCGCTATTGCTTTAGCGGTTGCTGTGAAACTGGGATTGGCTCGATTTTAGCGGCGAAGCATCCTATCTCTTTTTCCTGCCGGCGATCCTGGTCGCCTCGGCGCTTGGCGGGTGGGGACCGGGCCTTCTTGCCACGGTCCTTGGACTGCTGTTGGGACTATTTTTTGTTGCGGATTTTCGTTCAATATCGACGGCGGACGTCATCAATGCCGTAACGTTCGCTCTGGTCGGCATCGGGATAGCGGGGCGAGGCGAGCTCTTGCGCTTCGCGTCTGGCAAGCGCTGCGAATGCCGACATTGCACGCGCAGGCGAGGCTCAAGTCCAATCGATTCTGGACACCATTCCGGACGCGATGGTGGTCATCAGTGAACGCGGCATTATCCAGTCTTTCAGCGCGACCGCGGAACGGCTGTTCGGTTATGCCGCGGCGGAGGCGGTGGGAGAACGTCAAGATGCTGATGCCGGCGCCTTACGGGACTCAGCACGACGGTTTCCTGGCCCGCTACCTTCGTACCGGGGAAAGGCGAATAATCGGCATCGGTCGCGTGGTGGTCGGACAAAGAAAGGACGGCTCAACTTTCCCATGGAGCTCGCGGTGGGCGAAATGCGGGTCCGGAACGATCGCTTTTTTACCGGCTTTATCCGGGACTTGACGGAACGGCAAGAGACCCAGCAGGGCTTCAGGAATTGCAGGCCGAACTGGTCTTCATGTCCCGGCTGACCGCCATTGGCGAAATGGCATCCACGCTTGCCCATGAATTAATCAGCCGCTTTCGGCAATCGCGAATTATCTGAATGGTTCACGTCGGTTGTTGGAAGGCAGCGAGGACGAGCGGGCGACGCTTCTGCGCGACGCGGTTGTAAAGCGGCCGAACAGGCGCTGAGCGCCGGCCAGATCATTAGACGGCTACGCGATTTTGTGGCGCGAGGCGAAAGCGACAGGCGGGTCGAGGACCTTAAGAAATTGATCGAGGAAGCCAGCGCACTCGCGCTGGTCGGCGCGAAGGAACGCGGCGCCGCGTGCGTTTCATTCGATCCCCAATCGATTTCGTGATGGTCGACAAGGTGCAGATTCAACAGGTTCTCCTCAACTTGATGCGCAATGCCCTCGAGGCCATGGAGGAGTCTGAGAAGCGCGAACTTGTCGTGACGACACGTCCGCGGCGGAAATGGTCGAGATCTCCGTCGCGGATACCGGAACCGGCATCGCGCCGGAAATCGGGGCACAGCTGTTTCAGCCGTTTGTGACCACCAAGGCGACGGCATGGGTGTCGGCCTCTCGATTTCCCGCACGATTGTCGAAGCCCATGGCGGCTCGATCGCGCGCGGCCCAATCCCGGCGGAGGAACCATATTCTGCTTCACACTGCCAGCCGTCAGTAAGGAGGAAGTCGGCGATGCCGTCTGAAATCGGAACCGTCCACATTATCGATGACGACGAGGCAGTTCGCCAATCGCTCACGTTTTTGTTGCGGACGGCGCAGATCGACGTTCAGAGCTATGCTTCCGCGGCGGCGTTCTCCAGGGCTGCCCGAAACACCATCGGGATGTGTGATTACCGACGTCCGCATGCCCGGCATCAGCGGAATTGAGATGCTACGCCGCTTGAAGGAACCGAAAGCAGCATGCCGGTCATCGTGATTATGGGTCTGCGACGTGCCGCTGGCCGTCGAGGCCATGAAGATCGGAGCCGCGGACTTCTGGAAAAGCCGTTTGACGACGAGGTCCTGCTGGCCAGCGTCCAATCGGCACTCAGCCAGCGGGATGGCGAGACCAGACGCCAAGCCGAACGGGACGAGATCGAGAGCAAGCTTGCGACATTGTCCAATCGGGAGCGCGACGTGCTTGGCGGATTGGTGGCCGGCCGTGCCAACAAGCAGATAGCGTTCGACCTTGGCATCAGCCCGCGCACCGTCGAATCTACCCGGCGAATCTGATGACAAAATGCAAGCGGGGAGCCTGTCGGATCTGGTGCGCATGGCCCTCATCGTCGGTATCGTGGAACTACCGACCGCTGACCCGCCTTCACCTCCTGCGCGAGCCGTCTTGGTATTGAGTTATATCAATGCGGCGGCATCGAGCTTTGATCATTCTGCATTAGCTATTCTTGCAGAAAGTGACATGGGCCGAGTGCGGAGATGCTGGTGAAGGCGCCGTCGAAATCGCGAGCCGGAGTGGCATTTCAACCGTCTGTCGTTGTGGTCGTCGATGACGATCCCCGGTCAGAAACTCGCTTAAATTCGCTCTGGAGCTCGAAGGGTTTGCGGTGCGCACCTACGGCAGCGCCGCCGAGCTTTTCTATGCCAGCGACCTCAATGCCTGCGATTGCTACGTCATCGACCAGCGGATGCCGGTGATGAGCGGGATGGAGCTGATCGCTAAATTGCGCGATCGAGGCGTCGCGACTCCGGCGATTCTGCTGACCAGCCAGCCCAATGCGTCGCTAAGCCCCGAGCGGCAGTGGCTAATATTCCTATCGTGGAAAAGCCACTGCTCGGCAATGCTCTGGTTGAAAGGATTTCGCGAGGCCTGCGGGCCTGCCAATGGGTAGGCGCGCCGACAAGGCTCACCGCGTGCAATCAAATCCATTGCAGACGCGGATTGCGGACGTTGTTTCGGCTTTTCAAGGTCAGTGGCTTCAGATTCCGAGTGGTTCAATCACCGGTACCGCAAGCCATGGCCTGAAGGGTCCCGTTGAACCAATTTAAGATGCCCTTTAGGAATGATCGTGGAGCAAAGCGCCGAACGCGGTCACCGGGCCCGCAGGTTGCGCCATACGGAGCCTGCCGTGACGGAAACGGTCGCCGAAATTCTTGACGCCTATCGCGCCGGAACGGTCACGCCGGAAGATATTGTCGCGCGCAGTTTCGCGCGCATCCGCGAACACGACGATCCGGCGGTTTTCATCGCGCTGCGCGAGGAAGCCGAACTCCTCGGCGAGGCGCGGCAGCTTGCGCAATCCGGCGACGAGCGTTTGCCGCTTTATGGTATTCCGGTCGCCGTCAAAGATAATATCGACGTCAAGGGCTTGCCGACGACGGCGGCCTGTCCGGCATTCAGCTATCGCACCGAACCGGGACGCCGCATGTGTGGCTCGGCTGCGCGAAGCCGGAGCGCTGATCCTCGGCAAGACCAATCTCGATCAGTTCGCGACCGGCCTTGTCGGCGTGCGGTCGCCTTACGGCATCTGCCGCAATCTGTTCGATCCAAAACTCATACCCGGCGGATCAAGCACGGGCTCCGCGATTGCGGTCGCGGCGGGGTTCGCACCGCTTGCGCTGGGTACCGATACCGCCGGATCAGGGCGGGTGCCGGCCGGCTTCAACAACATCGTCGGGTTAAACCGAGCCGCGGTCTTGTTTCGACAGCAGGCGTGGTTCCCGCATGTCGTACCCTCGATTGCGTCTCGGTTTTTGCGCTGACCGTTGATGATGCAATGACGATGCTGAATACGATTGCCGGCGCCGATGCCGCCGATCCCTTTTCGCGATCACGACCTTTGCGTGACGTCGGCCCGATGCCGCAGGGCGTGCAGACTCGGTGTTCCGCTGCCGGGAGAGCGGCTATTTTTCGGCGATCGCGCCTCGGCAGAGGCTTATGAGGCGGCATTGGAGCGCTTTGCTCGCCTCGGCGCAAATATCGTCGAGGTCGACATTGAGCCGTTCTATGCTGCGGCGCGTTTTCTCTATGAAGGACCGTGGGTCGCCGAACGGTACCTGACGGCGCGCGCACTCATCGCCTCGTCGCCGGAATCGATGCATCCGGTGACCCGGCAGGTCCTCCTGTCCGGCGCGCACGGCACGGCGGCCGACGCCTTTTCGGCGTTCTATCAGCTCGAAGAATTGCGTCATGTGCGCGATCACACGTTCGGTTCGATCGACGCGCTCGTATTGCCGACGGCGCCGACGATCTACACGGTCGATGAAGTCCTCGCCGATCCGATTCAGCTCAACAGCCGCCTCGGTACGTACACCAACTTCGTCAATCTGCTCGATCTATGCGGTCTTGCGGTGCCCGCCTCGATGCACGACAGCGGTATTCCATTCGGCATAACGCTCCTGGCGCTCGCGGGGGAGGACGCCGCGCTTGCGGCGATCGGGCGCGAATTTCACCACGCCACAGGCTTGCCGCTCGGAGCGCTCAAACATCCGCAGCCGCCATTGGCGGCACTAACGAGCGCCGCAACCAGCGGAGTGATTCCGATTGCCGTCGTGGGCGCGCATCTTTCCGGCATGCCGCTCAACGGCGAACTGCGCGCGGCAGGCGCCCGACTGGTCGAGCGCCGCACGACCGCTCCGCACTATCGGCTCTATGCACTCTCCGGCACTAAACCGCCGAAGCCCGGCTTGTTGCGGGTCAAGGAAAACGCCGGCGCCGCGATCGAAGTCGAAATCTGGTCGCTGTCGGATGCCGCTTTCGGACGTTTCGTCGCCGCGGTGCCGCCGCCGCTCTCGATCGGTACGATCGCGCTCGACCAAGGCGCATTCGGTCAAAGGTTTTTTGGTCGAGGCCGAGGCGGTCGCGGATGCGCGCGACATTTCGAGCTTCGGCGGCTGGCGGGCTTCGTGGCTGAGGAAAAGGCTTCGGTGTGACCATTTCGGCTCGTCGATCAGGCTGACGTGCGCTGCGACGACGCGCCAGCCCTCCGGAAATCGCACCCAGGTCTGCATTTGCCGGCCGACTTTCCCCGGAACGCGGCGCGGTGGTACAGTGTCGAAGCGACAGCGTAGTCGCGGCCGTAGGTGCTGATCACGGTCTTTGATATCGTGCGTGCCAGGCGGCAGAGCGGGCGACGCGAAACGCTTCGATCTCCTCATAGCCGTAAAGATTCTCAGTTCCGCCATAGCGGATTGTCCGCGGATCGTTGCGAAATGTGCATCGAGCGTTGCGACGTCGTTTGTCACCAGCGCCTTCTCATAGCGATCGAACTCGGCTTTCACTTCGGCGACGACCTCCGGCAGGTCGATCTCCATCTTTGTCTCCTTGCAGGCTTTCTGGGCGAAGTCTGTCGCTGGCGCCGAATAAAATGCAATCCAAACTATATCGTCGGACGCGTCGCCGCGGCGACGCCTTTGGTTTCGAGCGCATGGGCGATGCGCAGAGCGACGTCCTCGCGCCATGGCGCAGCGATGATCTGCACCGCGATCGGCAAAGGCGTCAGCGGTACCGGTACCGCGACAACGGGCAAGCCAATGAAAGATATGGGCTGCGTATACAGTCCAAGATTGGCGCGGACCGGCAACGCGGCATCCCCGAGCATGAAGGTTTGCTGCCCGATCAGCGGGGCGGTGCAGGGCGTCGCCGGCGCCAGAATGGCGTCGACCTCCGTAAACAATTTGAGTACTTCGTCGCGGTACCAGCGTCGAAATTTTTGCGCCTTGATGACCAGCGAAGCCGGCACCATCGCGCCGGCGATGAGCCGATCCCGCACCGCCGGATCGTAATCATGTGCGCGCGCGCGCAACCGGTCGAGATGCAGGCTTGAGCCCTCGCTTGCAGTGATGATGAAGGCGGCGGAACGGGCACGTTCGGCCTCAGGGATTTCGATGTCGCGATTGGCGCCGAGCGCCGCCGCCACGCGATCCACCGCATAGACACGCCTCGGCGGTCTTACATTTGAAATATCCGCCCGCGACGGCGATGCGCAAACCCTCGACGCCGCTTTCCAAGAGCGGGGAGACTGGCTCGGCGGCGTGCTCGGCGCAAGCGGGATCATCGGGGTCGTAGCCCAGCATTGCGTCGTAGGCGAGCGCCAGGTCGCGCGCGGAGCGCGCCAGCGGTCCCAGATGGTCGAGGCTCGACACGAACGGGAAGCTGCGCGCACGGGAAAGCCTTCCGTAGGTCGGCTTGAGGCCGAACAATCCGCAAAGCGAAGATGGCACGCGGATCGAGCCGTTGGTGTCGGAGCCAAGCGATAACGGCACCAGGCCGCCCGCGACCGCTGCGCCCGAACCGCCCGAGGAGCCTCCGGTCATGCGGCTCAGATCGTGAGGATTGCGCGAGGGGCCGTCGTGAACGTTCTCGCCAGTAAAATCATAGGCGTATTCGCCCATGTTGAGAGCGCCGACGAGGATTGCGCCGGCTGCTTCGAGCCGTTCGATCAAGGCCGCGTCCCGTGCCGCCGGTGGCAGATCGCGGTTGATCTTCGAGCCGGCGAGCGTTGTCACGCCCGCAACGTCGAACAGATTTTTGACCGCGAACGGCACGCCGGCGAGCGGACCCAGTCGCTCGCCCCTGGCATAAGCGGCGTCGACCGCTTGGGCGCGACGTATAGCCCGCTAGCTCAGTCACGGCAGTGAAAGAGTTGAGCAGCGGGTCGCATTCTCGGATGCGGGCGAGCGTGGCTTCCACGACGCTCAACGCGGTGGTGCGGCCGGCCGCGACGGCGGCAACGATATTGGCCGCGGTACTCCAGGTGAAATCGGTGGTCGTCGTCTCAAGCATGGAACACCGGCGCGGGTTCTGCTTCGTCCCTGAGTGGAAACTGGTCGACGAGGGCCGCGAGTTTCAAGATCAATTGGAGATTGAATTTAACGCCGGCATGCCAGTCCGGATCGATTGGCAATTTGAGTGCGCGCGCACTCGCGGCGACCAACGCGTCGAGCGGATCAACGGCCGGCGCTTCGACTTTCTTCGTTTTGCTCGGTGCGGTCAGCTTGCGGCGAACTTTGCTGCTGCGGACCTTGGCGAGCCTCTTGGCACGGGCAGAGGCCTTAACTCCAGGTCGCATGGCTGGCTTCGCCGGCCGCTTTTTCTTTGGCTTGCGGGTCACTTTGCGGATCATGGCGCAATGGCGGGCTGCTGCAGAATTTCTTCGGCGAAATGGCAGGCGACCCAGCGGTCGCCGAACCGGCGCAATGCCGGCATGGTAGTTTTGCAGGCGTCGGTGCCGCGGGGACAGCGACCGTAGAAGCGGCAAACATTCGGATCGGGATCGATCGGGCTTATCGGCTCGCCGCTCAGCCGCAGCCGCTCGGTGCCGTTTTCGCCGAAGCGTGGCACGGCGGCGACCAGCGCCTGCGTATAGGGATGCAGCGGGTGTTCGAATACCTCCGCTGCGGGTCCGGATTCGACGATCTTGCCGAGATACATGACCAGCACCCGATCGCAAAGCAGACGCACGACACACAGATCGTGCGAAACGAACAGATAGCTCATGCCGAAGTCTTTTTTGAGCCGCTGCAGGAGTTGAAGGATCACGACCTGAACGGAAACGTCGAGCGCGGCCGTCGGCTCGTCCAGAACCAAAAGGTCGGGCTCGACGGCGATGGCGCGGGCAATGCCGACGCGGGCGCGCTGGCCGCCGGAAAGCTGATGCGGGAAGCGCGACAGCAATGGGAGCGGCAGCCCGCATTGGCCCGCCACAGTTTCGACTTTTTGCGTAAGCGCCTTGCCGCGCAATTTGCGCAAGCGGCGCAGCGGATCGGCGATGGCGTCGAAGGCGGTAAAGCGCGGATTGACGCTTTCTCCTGCGTCCTGGAACACCATCTGAATGCGGGCGCGGTCCGGATCGCGGGCAAATTCTTTTGCCGGTGTCAGCGACAATTCGCGGGTGCCGAGCTTCACGCTGCCGTCGCTTGCGTCGATCAGGCGGGTAAGCGCGCGCACCAACGTCGACTTGCCGCAGCCGGACTTGCCGACGAGCCCGACGGTCTCGCCCTTGTTGATGACGAAGCTGACGTCGTCTACGGCGTGCACTTTGGGCAGGTTCTCCGGGTCCGCCGGCAAAACGCCGCCGCAGGCGGCGCAATGGGCCCCGGCCTCCGCCGACTGGAAAGAGTTTGGAGAATTCGGCGACGTCGAGCAGCACGGTCATGACGCGCTCATCGCAGGATGTTCATGGCAGCGGATTCCAACACGCGACAGTGTGTGCCGCATCGGGGGCGGGCAGCGGCAGAGGCTGCGCGCATTGCGTCGATCTTGCGCGGACAGCGCTCCGAATAGCGGCAGGGCGGCAGGTCGGGGCGGCGCAGATCGGGCAATGAACCGGGAATCGAGGCCAATTCATCGAGACTTGCCGCGGAATCCGGCGTCGCCGCGATGAGTTCCGCCGTATAGGGATGACGCGGGTGCGCGAACAGCTCCCTGGTCGGGGCATTCTCGACGACGTGGCCGGCGTGCATGACGACAATGCGCGACGAACGCTGGCCGGCCAGCGCAAGATCATGAGTGATGAAAATCGTCGCCATGCCGAGGTCGCGGGCGAGATCGGAGACCAGATCCATGATCACCGCCTGGGTGGTCACGTCGAGACCGGTCGTTGGCTCGTCGGCGATCAGCAGCGTCGGCTTTGGCGGCAAGCGCGATCGCGATCATGACGCGCTGGCACATGCCGCCGGACATTTCGAACGGATAGGCCTTGGCGCGCCGCACCGGATCGGTGATGCCGACGGCGCGCAGCATTTCGATCGCGGCTGCCGCCGCGTCCCTGCGAGGCACATTGCCGTGGCGGATAAGCACGTCGGCGATCTGCCGGCCGACCGCGCGGATCGGATTGAGCGCGGTGCGCGGGTTCTGAAAAATCATCGCGATTTCGCGGCCGCGGACGTCAGCAAGTTGGCTCGGCTTCGCAGATAAGAAGATCGAGACCGCCGAACATGGCGCGGCCGGCAGTGACGCGGCCGGCGGGATCGAGGATGCCCATCACCGCATAGGCGGTGACCGATTTTCCCGATCCTGATTCGCCGACGAGCGCGATCGTCTCGCCCTTGGCGACCGCTGAAGCTCACATTGTCGAGCGCCCGTACGATGCCCGAGCGCGTGCGGAACTCGACCGAAAAGCCTTCGACGCTGAGCGCGGGCGCTTCCGTCATGTGCGCCTCCGCGGATCGACCATGTCGCGCAGGCCGTCGCCAAGAAGATTGAAGCAGAACACGGCAATCATCAGCGCAGCGCCGGGGAAAAATGCGATCCACCATTCGCCGGAGATGATGTTGGCGGCGCCTTCGGCGACCATGATGCCCCATTCCGGTGTCGGCGGGCGCACGCCGAGGCCGATGAACGACAATCCCGCGGCATTGAGGATGGCGTAGCCCATGGTGAGCGACATCTGCACGACCAGGATGGGAAAAACATTCGGCAAGATCTGAAAGGTGAGGATGCGCCATTCGCCATTACCGGAAAGCCGTGCAGCTTCGACGAAGCCGGCCTCGCGCCGCACGTTGGCCTCGGCGCGGGCAATCCGCGCGTAGAGCGGGAAGTTGATGATCGCGGTCGCCAGTACGATGTTCTGCACCGAGTTGCCGAGCGCGGCGACGATACCCATGGCGAGCACGAACAGCGGGAACGCCATGATGGTATCGGCGATGCGGCCGACGATGCGGTCGGTCCAGCCGCCGAAATATCCGGCGGCGACGCCGGCCAGGCCGCCCATGAGAAATACCAGCGCGACGGAAGCTACGGCGATGGTGAAATCGAGCCGAGTGGCGACCACGACGCGGCTGAAAATGTCGCGGCCAAGCTGGTCGGTGCCGAACCAGTGTGCCATCGGACGGCGGTTTGAGCGCCACCGCAGTGTCGCTCGCGAGCGGATCGTAGGGGACGATCCACGGTCCGATCATCGCTGCGATCAGGATCAGCACGAACAGGCCGAAAGCGAGTCCGGTGATCGGATTCTCGCCGATGACGTAGCGCGCATGACGTATCAGCGCGCCGATGCCCGTACCCGGGCGAGGCGTTGCCGCGATATCCGTCATTGCCGCAGGCCCCAACCGTATCCTATTCATGCTTCCAGCCTCACGCGCGGATCGACGACGCCATAGAGCATGTCGATCAGGAGATTGAGCGCCACGTACATCACCGCCATGGTGAGCACGAAGCCCTGCACGGGCGCGAAGTCCGATGCGATCAGCGCCTCGACTGCGAACGAGCCGATGCCCGGCCAAGCGAACACCTTTTCCACCAGTACGTTGGCGCCGAGCAGAAATGAGAACACCATGCCGAGCGTGGTGATGACCGGCAGCATGGCGTTGCGGAACGCGTAGGTGACGATCACGGTGTAGGACGACAAGCCGCTGGCACGCGCCGTCCGCACGTAGTCGGAGGCGAGCACTTCAAGCATTGAGGCGCGCGTCATGCGCGCGATCGGAGCGAGCGAAAAGATCGCGAGAGTCAGCCCCGGCAGAATGAGTTGACTGAGCGATGCGCGAAACACTCTCGAAATCGCCGGCGATCAGGCTGTCGATCAGATAAAAGCCGGTAACCTGCGGCGGCGCCGTAAAGAACACGTCGAGCCGACCGAGCGGCGCCGGCGCCCATCCGAGCCGGAAATAAAACACATAGACCAGCAGCAAGCCGGTGAAGAACACCGGCAGCGAGACGCCGGCCGTCGCCACGATGCGGCAGGTGTGATCAATCCACGAGCCCTGCTTGACCGCGGCGAGAATGCCGAGCGGAATGGCGATCGCAATCGAGATGATCAGGCCGAACAGCGTGAGTTCGGCTGATGCCGGCAGTCGTGCTGACGATTTCGGTCACGACCGGCCGGCCGGTGGCGAGCGAATTGCCGAGATTGCCGTGGGCGAGGTCGTCGACGTAACGGAGAAACTGCTCCGGCAAGCGGCTTGTCGAGGCCGAGCGACTTGCGGATATCGGCAATTGATTGAGGCGTGGCCGCGGGCCCGGCGAAATACACCGCCGGATCGCCGGGCAGCACGCGAGTCAACAGAAACGTCACGATGATGACGCCGATCAGCGTCGGAATCACTGTCACGAGGCGGCGCAAGATGTTAACGAGCATGGCACTCGCACAATTGACGTCGAGCACGGAAGACCCGCTCACTCATCGTCCCATGACCGCAGGGACGATGAGTGCGAGTCCGCGAAGTCATCACGCCTTTACGATCGAACGGTAATCGACCTGCCGGTGGAACCAATAGGTAGTAGCCGGAGATGTGGCTTTGGGTCGCGACGTTCAGGTACGGCTGGAACAGCGGAACGCGAGGCACGTCGTGATAGGCTTTTGATATGAAGCCTTCCACGTTGGTCGCATATTTGTCCTTGTCGCTGAGAGCGGCGGCCGCGCGGGCGCCGTCGATCAGGGCATCCATGTCCTTATTCACGTAGCTCGGCGTGTTGAAGATCGCGTTCTGGCCGGAATAGCACCAGAAAAAGAAGTATTCCGGATAGTCCAGCCAGCCGGAGAAGAAGTTCACCATCATCGGCATCGATTTCTTGGCCATCTCGCTGCGCCAATTGGAGCCTGGCACCTTGTTGATGGTCGTCGTGATCCCGATATGGCCGAGGCTCTCCTGGATCAGCTCGGCGATTGGCTCCGAATTGACGGCGTCGCCGAGATCGAAAGAGATGGTGGTGTTGATCGCGCCCGCGCCGGCTTCCTGCATCAACGCTTTCGCCTTGTCGATGTCGGTGGCATAGCCGGTCGGTTGCGGCCAGGCGATTGTCGAGACGTCGTTCGATTTGCCGCCGAACAGCGGATTGGCAATGCCGAACATCGCTGCGTCGACGATCTTCTGATAGGGGATCGCGTAGGCTACGGCTTGGCGGACTTTCTCGTTGTTGAACGGCGGATTTACCACGTTCAACTCGACGCTGTACATGCCGTTGCCGATCGGATTGGAGATCATCTTGAGCTTGCCCTCCTTCTTCATCTCGGAGAAGTCTTTGGCGGGCAAATCGAAGGAGATGTCGGCGTCGCCGCGCTCCATCAACGCGCGACGGTTTCCGGACGACGGAATGGTGCGCCAGATCACCTTCTTGAGTTGCGGCAGTTTGCCGCCGACCCAAGCGTCATAGCGCTCGTAGACGACTTCGACTCCGGGCTTCCAGCTTGTCACCTTGTAGGCGCCGCTGCCGGCGGTGTTGCTTTTGGTGTATTCGAGCGCCCAAGGGTCCTTGTCGGTGGCGTGCTTCTTGAGCAGTGCCGAATTGTAGACGCCGGGCACGATCACGGCGAGATCGGGAATGGTGAGCCGGTCTTTTTTGATGAAATCGACGCGGAAGGTGGCGTCGTCGACGGCGACGAACTGATCCTTGTTGATCAGCGTTCCCGGCCTTCATCTGCACGGTCGGAAAGCCGCCGACGCTGACGGCGCGGTCGAATGACCATTTCACGTCGTTGGCGGTGACCGGGGTGCCGTCCTGGAATTTGGCGTCCTTGCGCAGCTTGAACGTCACCGACATGTCGCCGACGTTCATGTCCTCGGCGAGTTCGGGCTTGAACTTGTCGCGGTCGTAGGACAACGAGCCGTCGGGAAGCGTCTTCTTCTCATGGGTGATGAGCCGGTCGTAGCAATTCCAGGATGCCTCGTAGCCCGGCCGATTGGTTCCCACGCCGTGAATGTCGAGATTGTTCGGCCCGTTCTCGGTGATCAGCAGCAAGCGTCTCGTTGCGCGATTGGGCTTTCGCCGGCGACCAGATCGCCGGAGCGGATACGGCGCTTGCCGCGGTCAGAGCAGTCATCGATTTCAGGAATTCACGGCGCTTCATGAGAAGCCTCCCAGGGCTGGCGCGATGTCGTATTGGGAACTCTCCCGGCAAGCCGCGTGCCACCTTGCGCCGCGACGGGGTCGCACGATAAGCCGTTGAATTGTTGCGGCTTTTCTGCACGGCGACGAGAATGGCCGGCTTTGCATCGGCATCTCAGGCAGTGCCCGCTCATTTTTTGGGCAGCCGATCTGTCCAACGCCTGTCGTTGTCGGTTGAAGTGCTACTGGCCCCGAATTTGCACCTTTTTTAACGTCGTCAGGATGGGGGAGGTTGTGATGCCGAGCGTGAAATTGGTGGCGGAGCCCGAGCCACTCTCCATCGACCTGAACAAAGCGGCGCTGGTTATCATCGATATGCAGCGCGATTTTCTCGAACCCGGCGGCTTTGGCGCTGCGCTCGGCAACGATGTTTCCCGACTGCAAGCCGCCGTTCCGCCCCTCCGAGAGGTCCTTGGCGCAGCACGCGTGCCGGGATGCTGGTCATTCATACACGGGAAGGCCACCGGCCTGATCTCACCGATGCACCGCCGCACAAGGTCGAACGCGGCGATCCCGCAACGCGCATCGGCGCGCGAGGCCCTATGGGCCGCATCCTGGTCCGAGGCGAGCCCGGCCACGACATCATTCCCGAACTCTATCCGCTGCAGGACCGAGCCGGTGATCGACAAGCCAGGCAAAGGCGCTTTCTATCAGACCGATCTTGAACTCATGCTGCGTAACCGCGGGATCGACACCCTGTTTGTTTGCGGCGTCACCACCGAAGTGTGCGTGAATACGACGGTGCGTGAGGCCAACGATCGCGGATTTCGCTGCATCGTGCTGTCGGATTGCTGCGCCTCTTATTTCCCGGAATTCCATGAAGCAGGCTTGGCGATGATCAAGGCGCAGGGCGGCATTTTCGGCTCGGTCGCCGGATCAAAGCCGTTTCTCACCTCGTTGGCGGCAGCGAGCTGAGCGCTTTATCAAGAAGCCCATTGTTTGGGTCGCCACCGTGCGCGGCGGCGTGCTCAATTTGGTGACAAAGTGATGACGACGATGACAGGAAATTCATCGCTCGTGCAGTCTTTGATTTCTCCCAAGTCGATGGTGTGCAGTGCGGCGCCTCCGGCACCCCGTTAAACCGCATGAATTTGTTACTGTTTTATGATTTTCCGCATCGTCAACATTCGGCACGCTCAACCGCCTTTGGGACTGGCACGCGCCTTGCGTGACTTCGTTCAGTCTCTTCGTCAGGTCCGTCGCAATATGAATAGGTCGATGGACGCTTGAACTCTTGGGCTTCCGGCAGCGAAGGTGGCAGCTTTGGCCGGCTCGTCATGACCTCCGCGAACATGGACCGAAGCGTCGCCTTCGCGCCGGATCGAATTGAGTGAACTGGGGGGCAGCGGTCAGCGAACCACAGGACCGGTAGATCGAGACCGCATTGCCCATAATGGGGAGTGTGCGATGACAACGACGACGTCGACGGCAGGTTTTCGCCCAAAGCTTTGGACGCCTGGCGACTGGAATGCCTTTTTCGGCTTCGGCACCAACATTCTGGTCAACATGCTGACGCTGACCATCCTGTTGCGGTTCGTGCTGAAGATGCCCGATTCGATTGTCTTCGGCCGCATCCTGCCGGCGATGGGCCTGATGATGTGCCTGTCGACATTTTACTATGCATTTCTGGCCTACCGGTTGGCCAAGCGGACGGGCCGTAACGACGTCTGTGCGCTGCCTTCGGGCATCAGCGTGCCGCATATGTTCATCGTGACTTTGGTGATCATGCTGCCGATCGCGCTCAAGACCCACGACCCGATCCAGGGCTGGGAAGCGGGGTTGGTGTGGGTGTTCTTCCAGAGCTTCATTCTGATGATCGGCGGCTTCATCGCGCCGATCATCCGCAAGATCACGCCGCGCGCGGCACTGCTCGGAACGCTCGCCGGCGTGTCGATCACCTTCATCTCCATGACGCCGGCGCTGCAAATGTACATGACGCCGGTGATCGGGCTGACCTGCTTCGCCGTCATCATGGTGAGCTGGCTCGGCGGTTTCAAATATCCGATGGGCATCCCGGCGGGCCTCGTCGCCATCGCCGTAGGCATGCTGCTCGCTTGGGGCTCAAACCTCTTCGGCCTCAATTATGGCGGGTTGAGCGGCAAGGGCCTGATCGATGCGTTCTCAAATTTTGGCTTCAATGTGCCGATTCCTGCCGTCAATCACGTGTTCTCCGGCTTCCATTATCTCGGCGTCATCCTGGTCACCGCGATCCCGTTCGGCATCTACGATCTGGTTGAGGCGATGGATAATGTCGAAAGCGCAGAAGCCGCCGGCGATCCCTATCCGACGACCCGCGTGCTGACCGCCGACGGTGTCGTCAGCCTGATCGGTTGCCTGATGGGCAATCCCTACATCAACGCGGTCTATATCGGCCATCCAGGCTGGAAGAGCATGGGCGGGCGGATCGGCTATTCGGCCGCCACCGGCATCATGGTGATCATCCTGTCCTGGTTCGGCGTCATCTCCCTGCTGCTGGCGCTTGTACCGGTTGTGGCGATCTCGCCGATCCTGCTCTACATCGGCATGCTGATCGGTGCGCAGGCATTCCAGACGACGCCGAGAGTCCACGCGCCCGCGATCATTCTGGCTTTGACGCCGCATGTTGCGGCATGGGCCAAAACGTTGATGGACGGAGCGCTGCAAGTCGCCGGGACAGACGCAACCAAACTGGGCTTCGACAAGCTCGCCAATGTCGGCGTGCTCTACCCCGGTCTTGAGACGATGGGCGGCGGCGCCATCCTTACCGGTCTCGTGCTGGCTGCGATCGGCGCGTGTGTCATCGACAAGAAGTTCGTCAATGCCGCGGCCTTCGCACTTGCGGGCGCGGTGCTGACGTTCTTCGGTTTCATGCATGGTCAAGAGGTGGGCATCGCGGTGTCGCCCACGGTCTCGATCGCCTATGCGATCGTCGCAGCTTTCCTCTTTGCGCTCAGCCGCTATCCGGCTCTTGCGCCGGCGTTGACGGGTGCGGACGCGGCGCTAGCAGCAACGCCTGCGGAGTGAGGACGAAACGCTCAAGCGAGCGGCGGACTTGAGCTCAATCGCTTTGGATTGAGCCCAAGTCTTCGTTGTTTTCGCCGTCGCCGGCTTCTCCTATGATCGTTGTAACGATCAAGGGAGGAGGCGGCGATGGCGGCGCCGAGCTTCAGTTACGTCCAGGGAGCGAGCGAGACGCCGCTCCTCGGCGAGACCATCGGACAATTCTTCGATTCGGCTTGCGAACAATGGTCGTCGCGGCCGGCACTCGTGGTCCGACACCAAAGCATTCGGATGAGCTATGGCGAGTTGCGGCACGCTGTCGACAAGCTCGCCACCGGGCTTTTGACGCTGGGCCTCGAACCCGGCGACCGCGTTGGTATCTGGTCGCCCAATACTAGCGAATGGGTGCTGACGCAGTTCGCCACGGCGAAGGCTGGGCTCATTCTCGTGAATATCAATCCGGCCTATCGCACCGCCGAGCTTGAATACGCGCTCAACAAAGCGGGTTGCAAGGCGCTCATTCTCGCCGAGCGATTCAAGACTTCCGATTACGTGGGCATGCTGCGTGAACTGGCACCCGAGCTACCCCATGCGGCGGCCGGGAGGCTCGAAGCGCCGCGTTTGCCTGCGTTGCGATCAGTTATTGTCCTCGGCGACGCTTGGCATCCCGGCGCTTTTCGCTTCGGAGACGTTCTCGCACGAGGCGGCGCAGCGGAGGCGCAACGTCTGTTCGATCTGGCGCCACATCTGCAATTCGACGATCCGATCAACATCCAGTTCACGTCGGGGACGACGGGATTTCCGAAGGGCGCGACGCTCTCGCACCACAACATTCTCAACAACGGCTTTTTCATCGGCGAGGCGATGCGGCTCACGGTGGAAGATCGGCTGTGCATTCCAGTGCCGCTCTATCACTGCTTCGGCATGGTCCTAGGGAATCTTGCTGCGCTCACCCATGGCGCCTGCATGGTCTTCCCCGGCGAAGGCTTTGATCCCTTGACGACACTTGAGACCCTGGCGGAGGAGCGCTGCACGGCGCTCCACGGCGTACCCACCATGTTTATCGCTCAACTCGATCATCCGGACTTCCGCCGCTTCGATCTGTCCTCGTTGCGCACCGGCATCATGGCGGGTTCGCCTTGCCCGATCGAGGTCATGAAGCGTGCCGTCGCTGAAATGCACCTCTCCGAGATCACTATCGCCTACGGCATGACCGAAACCAGCCCGGTGAGCTTCCAGAGTTCGACCGATGATCCGCTTGATCGGCGGGTCTCGACTGTCGGCCGCGTCCAACCTCATCTCGAGGTAAAAATCGTCGACCTGAACGGCCGGATCGTGCCGTGTGGCATGCCGGGAGAGCTTCTCACACGCGGCTATTCGGTGATGCTCGGCTATTGGGGCGATCAAGAACGTACGCGCGAGGCGATCGACGCGGCGCGCTGGATGCATACCGGGGACCTCGCCACGATCGACGCGGAGGGCTACTGCAACATTGTCGGCCGCATCAAGGACATGGTGATTTGTGGCGGCGAGAATGTCTACCCGCGCGAAATTGAAGAGTTCCTCTATCGGCATCCGAAGATCCAGGACGTGCAGGTCATCGGCGTTCCCGATGATCGCTACGGCGAGGAGATTTGCGCCTGGGTCAAACTACGGCCGGGCGCCAGCGCCACCGCCACCGAAGAGGAAATCAAGGCGTTTTGTCGCGAGCAGATCGCTCACTACAAGGTGCCGCGCTACATAAAATTCGTCGACGAATTTCCCATGACGGTGACCGGCAAGATTCAGAAATTCATCATGCGCGAGCGTACCATCGCGGAACTCGGTCTCACCGCGGCAAAGACGGCGTGAGCCACATGGCTATGACGTTCTATCGCAAGATCATGCGGGCGAGCGCCATGCGCAAAACCTCGACAGCGCCTTCGGTGATCATCATGCTGCGCTGATCGCGAAAGAAACGCTCAATCGGGAGTTCCTTGGACAGCCCTATGCCGCCATGGATCGCCATGCAACGGTCGGCCGCAGAGAATGACCGCTCATCGCCGAAGATCTTCACCATGAACGCATCTTCTCGGCAGTCTTCGCCACGATCGTACTTCCAGGCCGCGTGATACAGCATCAGCCGGAGCTTGTGGGCGTCCATATACATATTGATCAGCGGCCACTGGACCGACTGGCGATCGGCGAGCGGCGCGCCGAAAGTTTTTCTCTGCTTGGCATAGGCCTTGCCAAGTTCCAGGCAGCGTTCGATGACGCCGAGACTGCGAGCGCCGTGGCGTATGCGGCCAGAGTTGATCCATGATTGCGCGTGTTTGAATCCTTCGCCTTCCTTGCCGATCCGGTTCGCGAGCGGCACGCGCACGTTGTCGAACACGATCTCGCAAGGCTTGTCGTCGACCATCAGGTCGTAGGACGCGGTGACCTTTACGCCCGGCGTATCCATATCGACCAGGAACCCGGTGATGCCGCCATGGCTGCGCTTCTGCTGGTCCGTTACGGCGAACACCTGCGCGAAATCAGCTTCGTCCGCATTGGTGATGAAGCGCTTGACGCCGTTGATGACGTAATGATCGCCATCGCGAACGGCTGTTGTCCTCATGGAAGCGGGATCCGATCCGGCGTCGGCTTCGGTCTGCGCGAAGCAGCTCTTCTTGGCGCCGCTGATCACGGGAAGGAGATACTTTTCGCGGGCTTCACCCTCCAAGGTGTAGAGGATCGGGCTGACCGCGGGACCGAAAATGTTGACATTGCGCGCCGGCAGGGACGTGGTTCGCGAGACCTCGCTCCACACCACGACCTTGGCCATCATGCCGAGACCGAGGCCGCCGAACTCCTCGGGCACGTCGTAGTTCAGCAGGCCGAGTGCCTCGACCTTGCCCCGCAGTCTGTCCGGCAGCTCCTTCTGCAGCTTGATGTCGTTGACGACCTCACGCTCCAGCGGAATCAACTCTCGGTCGACGAAGCGGCGAATGTTCTCCTTCAGAAGGCGAAGCTCTTCCGGAAGCTCGAAATCCATTTTCTGCTCTCTCGCGGACGCACACTTGCGGGAGGACGGTTCTGGCATGAAGCTGTTGGATTAATCAACCGCCGCAAAAATGCGCGCATGCCAAGACGGAAATGCATGCTTCGGCGTCGCTACAGTCGAAGTTGCAGCGGAAGACGGGCGAAAACCGAAAACTTCGATCAGACGGCTTAAAAAGAGGCTTGTTCAGACAACGTGCTCCGGCGAAAGCTTGCACGGCCGGTCGCCCCGTTCGATCTGGATCGTCGGATGCTCGATCCCGAAACGAGACTGCAGATCGATATAGACGCGATCCAGGAAATCAGTCTCGGGATAACCCTGCGGCATCACTAGATGACAGGTCAGCGCGGTCTCGGTCGTGCTCATCGGCCAGATATGCAAATCATGCACGTCCGCGACAGCGGGAAGTGACCGCAAGTAGACGCGTACCTCGCTGGGATCGATTTGCGGCGGCACGCCCTGCAATGACATTTTGGCGGCGTCTCGCAAGACCCCCCACGTGCTCCACACGATCACGGCGGAGATGACCAGGCTTGCGAGGGGGTCAACCCATAACCAGCCCGTGAGCAAAATGACCAAGCCTGCGACCACGACGCCGGCCGACACGGCGGCGTCCGCCACCAAATGAAGGAATGCGCCGTGGACGTTAAGATCATCGGTGTGACCGCGCGAAAGTATCCAGGCGGCTGCCGCATTGATAACGATGCCCAGTGCGGCCACCACCATGACGCTCAAGCCGGCCACAGGCTGGGGATCGAAAAGCCGTTCCACGGCCGCACCAGCGATCGCGCCGGTCACAACCAGGAGGATCGTTGCGTTGATAAGGGCTGCCAAGATCGACGTCGAGCGAAAGCCATAGGTGTACTGCTCGGTCGGATCCCATCGCGAAATTGCGTGGCTTGCCCATGCAAGCAACAACGCTAATACGTCTCCGGCATTGTGGCCGGCATCCGCCAACAGCGCCATCGAGTGAGCGAGAACGCCGTAGATGACTTGGATCGAGACCAGAGAGATATTCAGGAGGGTCGCCAGCGCGAACGCAGTTCCGAATGTGCTCGGGGCATGACTGTGACTGCGGCCGCGATGGGCGTGCGAATGGTCGCGCCCGTGGTTGTGATCATGGCCGTGATCGTGGCCATGACGCCCATCATGGTGGTCGTGTTCGTGGTGATGCGCCATGCCGCGAGGCCCTCAACAACTTTGTGGAAGCTAGTGCATTTCTTCGCTGACTGGAACGTGCATTCCGATCGCGGTATGGCGAACTTGCATATTGAGTCCGCAGCCGCTGCGGAGCAATTCGGCACAGGCAAACGCCGACATGTGATATTGTATCGTTGTAAGGGCAGGCATTGCGCGCTCTCGAACATGCGTCGAACCGGGCCAGACGACAGGCAAATTACAAAATGCGAGGTAATCGATGAAAAAGCTGGTTTTGGAGACGACTGCGCCGTTCCAGGGTTTGGCAGAATTGGTGGCCTACGAGGAGGGTCTTTTCGAGAAGGAGGGACTCACCATTGAATGGGCCGATCGCGAGAAAGGTGTCGACAAGACTCCGCAGCTTCATCTGACCGATCCGACAGGCAAGGGGGTCAACCGCTTTGCCAGTCACGGCCGGCTGCTCGAGGAGGGCAAGGCCGATCTCTATAATGCCTGCGAATGGGGGAACTACTGCCGCGTCGAGGGCACCAAGGTTGCGAGCCGCCAGGTCGGCCGGCGCTCGATCGTGACCTTCGCGTCGCTCGTGGTGCGCGGCGATTCGCCGGTGCAGACGCCTCAGCAACTCGCCAATCGGCAGATCGGCGTGCCGTTTTTCTTCGGCACACATTATCTCGCGCTGCAGATGCTGGAAGGCTTCATTCCGCGCGATCAGATCAAGCTCGGCCGTGTCCCGAATGACTCGACCAATCGTTACAAGCTGCTCATGGACGGCGTCGTCGAGGCAACAACGCTCACCGAGCCATACATTTCACTGGCGGAGAAGAAGGGCTGCCGGCTTGTCATTTCGGGCTTTTATCACGGCACCGAGGTTGCCTCCGACCGTGTTGATCCGGAGACCTATAGCGCCTTCAATCGCGCGGTGCGTGAAGCGGTGCGCCGGATCAACGCAAACAAACGCGCTTATCTGCGTTATTTCATCGACTACTACAAAGCTGACGACCCGGAGATTGCAAAGCTGACGATCGACGATCTACGGGAAAGCCGGATCTGCGTCGTCGATCCGGCGCCGATTCCGGCCGATGAATTGCAACGCACGTACGACTGGATGAGGAGCTGGGGTTTCCTCGATCAGACACCCGAGCCGCTCGATCTCGTCAACATGAGCGTGCAGCAGCACGGCTACGCCGATTCACACGCCGCCGTCCAATAACGCTGCGCTTGCGGCCGATTGGTCTAGCCCGCGTCGAAAAGCGCCACGCTCGCGCCAGTGTTGCCGCCAACGGACATGTCGGGACAAACGCTGAGGGCAGCAAGCAAATTCATCTCGGCGCGCAGCGTTACGTGAGCGCCGGGTGGCTTGGGCCGGATGTGCGAGTGCTCAAGCTCTCCCGTGTCCTGATGAATGATCATGTGCTGGAAAATATTGAACGGGCTCGGCACGTCCTCGAGCGCGATACCGTAAGGCGCCAGTACGCTGCCGAGATTTTCCGTGCAGCCGTGGGTAGGCATGTCCGAAAGCGGCCGGCCGTAAGTCTGTTCCCAAATGCCGCGCTGTGCGGCAAGTTCATGGCGTTTGCGGCTGCACATTCCTTCTTGGAGATCGTGGTGACCCTCCTTGAAGGTATCTTCGAGGATCGTCATCATCGTGTTGTTGAGCTTCGAAACCAGGTTGTCGCCGGTCGAGATGAAGACCTTGCGCTGATTGGCCTTGGTTCTGGCTTGGTCAAATCGTTCGCGCAGGTTGTCACGATTGAAGCAGACAAAATCGATGATGGTCTGCGACGCAATCCGAACCGATTGGCCGGCGGCCATATCGAATACGAATCCAGTATTGCGTGGAAGTTGCCGCTCCCACAGCATTTGACTTGGCATCAATAGCCTTCCCGATGAAACATACGTATCGCGGTTCTACTGGATCGCCTTAGCGGCTTTGGCGACGACATCCTTTGGGATTGCGTAAAGCTGATGGAGGAGGTCATCGATCGCGTGCCCTGACATTGGCGCAATGTCCATCTTTTCCTTCTCGGCGTCGGCCAGCAGCTCTGGATCTTTCAGCGTGTCGTCGAACGCTTTGATCAGGGCCTCCTTGCGATCCTCGGGCATCCCAGGTGGTCCGGCGAACGGCCGCCCCATGGCCTGCGGCGCGAAATGCAAAAACAGAATTTGTTTTTTCTCAGGATCGTTGATGAGATCCAGAGCGAGAGGGACATCGGGCAAATCGGGGGCCTTTTGCAGCGCAGCCTGAAGCAGCAAATTCACGCTTTTGTTTTTGATCCATTCCGGGTGGGCGACCTTGATTGTGCCCCAGGACAGGCCGCAGATGCCATCGACTTCGCCGCGCTCCATGGCGAGCGTGATGTCATTTGTTCCCGGGTACCCGGAGACAAGCTTGATCTTGGTGCCAAATACGTTGTTGTAGAGGTGCGCGTAGATGTCGGAGTTGGCTGCCGCATATTGACCGCCCATGACAACGGGCATCGTCAGCATGTCGTTCCATGTCTTGACCGGTGATTTGCTGCCCGTGAGACACAGGCTGGTATCGTTCGACATGCTCCCGATCCAACTGAACTGCCGGCCGTCGAAATTGACCGTGTTGGTCAACAGCGGCATCGTCGGAATGCTGCGGGAGAAAGTTCCGATCACCGAACCGTCTTTGGGCGCCGCATTGTAGAGATAGTTGCTGGCGCGCAGGCCGCCGGCACCGGGCATGTTCTCCGGCACTACCGTCGGATTTCCCGGAATGTGCTTGCTCAGATATCTACCGAGCATTCGGGCATAGAGATCGTAACCGCCGCCTGCGGTGTATGAGATCAAAATCGTAAGAGTTTTGCCGCGATAGAAATTCGCAACATCGTCCGCCGAAGCGGGTCGAGCAAGCGTGAGAAGGAGCGCGACCCCTAGACCTTGGCAAAGCCTTGACCGGCGCGCACGATATGGAGACTGCATGTTGAATGCCCCAACGATCCCTGTGAGCCCGGCTTGAACTTAAGTTCAGTTGTATGATGTCGCGCAGGACAGGGTCAGAAATCAAGCCTGTCGCGGATTGCATCGAGCCCGGCTTTCGCGCATTCCTCGTCCTTGTCGCCGCCGGGTGCCCCGGCGACTCCGACGGCGCCGAGCAAATTGCCGCCCGCCTCGATGACAAGTCCGCCCTGGAGCGTGACGATATGCGGCAGGGCGGTGAGGCCGGCGCTGAGCTGGCCGCTCTGGATCGATTTCGCGAACTCGCCGCTCGCAGTATGAAAGCTCAAGGCCGTATAGGCTTTGTCGTTGGCGGTCCTCGGCGCCGGCAGGCCGGCGAACCGGTCGCGTAGCAAAACGAGCTGCTGGCCAAAGCGGTCGATCACCACAACTGCCACTTGATAACCATGGGTCCGGCACGTTGCCAGTGCTGTTTTGGCAAGGTCGAAAGCCGTGTCGGGAGCGATGGATTTGTAGTCGATGATAGCCTCCTCCCCACGGCCCGGTGTTCCGGCAACAAGCAGTGAAGCGGCTAGGGCGATCCCCAAAACCAATTTCATAGGATGCTTCCTCGTCGACGGCTGCCAAGCATTCCCGGCCCGAACCCCGCGCAATCAGGGCCTGACGTAACTGTATCCCTGTTCCTCGAGCTCCATGATCCGCACTACGCCCGCCGGGACGATCCTGGCCTGCGGAATAATCGTGATGGGATGGCCCTCATGCTTTTCCATTCCCTGCTTGGTGTTGTTACATGCCGAAAAGATGATGTTCGATGGAAAGCTCACCTCGGCCAATTCCTTGATGCGGTCCTTCACCGGTGAAGTATCCTCGCGCAGCATATGCAGGCCAGGACCATAGGCCACGACTTCGACGTCGACGTCCTCATGCTTGTCCCGATAATAGTCGAGCACGTTTCTGGCGTTGTTGAGTGCGAGATTCATTACATCCGGATTATTCTGATCAACTTGAATCACAATGCGATGGGGCTTGGCCGATTCTGCACTCGCGCCGTTCGCGGTCACCAGCGCCATAGCGCAGGCGATGAAAAAGGAACAGATTGCCACCTTCATGGCTCAGCCTCCCTCGGCAATGCCCGGATTGTTTGCAACGCCCTTGAGCGTCACGCGATTGGGGCGTTTGGCTTTGGCGATTTTTTCGGCCCGCAAATAAGCCGCGACCACGTCGGTGACCGGCTTGCCTGACTGCGGATTTACAGAAGCCCAGCCGGCGACACGATAGCTTTTGTCGGCGTCAATCAGCGCGCCATCATCGAGGCGCATGTCTGAAATGCGGTTACCGGTGGATTCGTTCGGCGCACAGGCGTAATCCATGCCGCCAACACGCACCATGTCGCCGCCCTGCTGGTAGTAGGGATCCTGATTGAACAGGTTGTCGACGATGTCTTCCATGATGGCCTTGATCTGGCTTCCGGTCATGTCTTGCACATAGACTTCGGGATAGGTGATCGCCGTCTCCGACAGCAAGTCCTCCATGGTGATCGGCTGCCCGGCCAATATCGTCGCGCCCCAGCGGAAGCCTGGTGACAGCGCGATTTGGGCATTCAGTTCTTGGAGCAACGCATCGCAAATGATTTGATCCATCGGGCCGCTAAAGTTGCCGCGCCGATAGAGCAACTGATCGGCAGTCGCCAAAGTCTCGGAGAACCGGGCGGCATAGGGTGCATGCAGGCGATCGATGAGCGCCTGCATGTCGCGATCCGGTTTGATCAAATCCGCGAACACGGGAAGAAGGTGATGGCGCACGTCTTTTACGGCGCCCTTGCTCAGGTCGAGATCAAGCACCGCGAGAAACTTTCCGCTCGATCCGCCGTTCGTGACCAGCGTCTTGCCGCTGGCGTTGGCGACGACGGTCGGCTGCGGCACCGCATCATGGGTGTGACCGCCAAGGATGACATCGATGCCGGTGACCCGACTGGCAAGCTTGAGATCCACGTCCATGCCGTTGTGGGAAAGCAACAACACCGCGTCGACCTTGTCGTGCTGGCGCAGTCCGTCGACGACTTTTTGCAATTCGACGTCGCGGATGCCGAACGTCCAATCAGGCATGAAGCGCTTGGGATGGGCGATCGGCACATAGGGCATGGCTTGGCCGACGATGCCGATCCGATGGCCGCCGACTTCCTTGATTGTGGCCGGTTTGAAGACGCGGCCGGACGCAGAATTGAACGCCGGCGCATCGTTGAAGGCGGCTTCCTCGGTGAGGAAAACGTTTTGCGCGAGAAATTCGCCTTTGAACCGATCGAGGTTCTGGCGCAGAGTTTTTTCGCCGTAGGTGAATTCCCAATGCGCGGTCATCATTTCGATGCCGAGGAGATTGGCGGCCTCGACCATGTCGGCGCCTTGGACCGCCTGCGCGAGACCGCTGCCCTGCCACAAGTCGCCGCCGTCGAGCAGCACGGAATTTCCTGGTCCCGCATCGCTGCGCAAGCGATCGACAAGGGTCTTCAGATGGGCAAAGCCGCCCATGCGGCCATAGCGCTGTGCCGCTTCCTGATAATCGATGAACGTGAAGGCATGTGCGCTGCGGCCGCCCGGTTCGATGCCGAAGCGCTCGAGGAACGCTCGGCCGACGAGGTGCGGCGGCTGCCCGCGCATGTCGCCGACGCCGATATTGACGCTCGGCTCACGAAAGAACACCGGCTTGAGCTGCGCGTGAGTGTCCGTGAGATGCAGAATGCGGACGTTGCCGAACTGCCCCACGTCATAAAGATCGTCGTCGTCGGCCATTGCAGCGCGCGGCGTAACACCAAGTGCTGTAGCCGCGGCGAGATAGCGCAAGAAAGTCCGGCGATCCAATTCGAAACACTCCCCTGGTCTGCACGCCGGCGTTACCCTCGCGTTGTTCAGCGGATAATGCCCGCCCGCCACGCCTCTTCCTGTTCCTTCGCCTGCGCAATCGACGCCTCGGCCAAGGCTTGGGCCTGATGGGCCTCCTTGACCGCGGTATCGAAGTCGCCGGCTGCTGCTGCTTTTTTTGCCGCGGCCAGCGCCTGTTCGGTTGTCGTCCATCGATTCTTCAAAGCAGCGGCGTTCTTCTCGGCGGTTTCAGCCGCGCTTAACGCCGTTTTGAAATCGGCCTCCGTACTTGCCGCTCGCGCAGCCGTCATCGCCGCGAGCCACAGCACAGCAAACATGGCAACGAGCAAGCGCGCGCGCATCATCGTCTCCTTCGTTACGGGCGAGCGCCGGGGCCGGAAATCGGCAAGCCGTTGCTCATGTAAGAGAGGTAATATTCGACATCGCGATAGTCCTCATCCTGCGGCTCGAGCGGAACGCCGCGGACTTGGCTGTTGCAGGTAACAAAACGGCGGCTGATCGTTCCCATGCTGCCCCATTCCGAACGGTAGATCGGCATTGCGGCGAGAATGCCCAGCGCAGGTGCCAGCACTTCGGTGCGGATGTGCTCGCCGGCACTTTGCACGTGGCAGCTCGAGCAGGAGAAGTTGAGCTGGCCGCGGCGCGTATAGAAATATTTTTCGCCATTCTCATAAGCGGCGCGGGCGCGGGGATCGTTCGGAATTTTGATACTGAACGGCTTACCGCGCGACGTGAAGGCCATGTAGGCCGTAAGCGAAGCCATCTCGTCCTTGACATAGGCGTAGGGCTTTTCGCCGTTCGCCTCGCGGCATTGATTGAGCGCGAACTCGAGCGTGACAACCTGGCCGGTCTTTTCGTCGAAATACGGATAGTTCTGGCGGATGCCGATGCCCTTGTCGGGGAAGCAGTCGCCGTAAGTCTTGCCGTTCTTGAACGGCGTCGCGAACATCTCCTTGCCGCGATCCACAGCAAAGCCGTAGGGCGGGAAGTCGTCGATCGCCTCCCACTGCTTGCGCAAATCGGCATCCATGGAATACGGCCCGTTGACGAAATCGTTCAACGGCACGTTCGGGAACCGCTTGGTAAAATAATCGCGGAACGCTTTGAAATCCGCGTCAGGATTAACGGCATCTGCCGCGATGGCGGGCCGTATGAGACCCACCAACAGCACTACGAGCGCCGCTGACATTGCGCGAACCATCCGCATGTCCTCCTCCCAGCAGGCGTGTCGAGCCGCCTACATAATTTTTGCCGTGAGCGTATCGCTTTGGCCTTTGTTGTCGACCCAGCTTACAGTCAGGTCGTCGCCCTTCTGTGCGCCCTTGAAGCTGAACTTGACATAGGGGTCCTTGGCGACCGCGGGGCCCCATAGAGCGGTGAACACCGACTTTCCCGCGTGCTCGAATTCCACCACCTCGATGTGATGCGGAGGAATGAGGTTTCCTTGGGAGTCCTTGACGAAGCCGGAATCCATCGGATGTTGGATCAAGGCTTGGACCTCGGTGCTGTCGCCGCTCGTCACGGCGCGGATGCGAATAGTCGATGCCATTGCAATTGCCTTCTTCTCGATGTCCGCTTAGCCGCCGCAGCCGCCAACGGTAACTTTGACTTCTTTGCTCGCGCTGTAAACCTTGCCTCCGGACTCGACCAGCGCGGTTACATTGCTGGTCTTCGCCATCTTGAGGCGGTTCGACACCGATGCCGACGTGCCGGCCGGGATCTTGTAGCTCGCTGCCAGCGGGAACGGATTTTCAGACACGAAGATAGCGATCGACGTTACGTCCGGCAGCGTGCTCGAAACCGAGATCGGTACGACGGCGCCGTTTTCCGCAATTTCCGGGGCGTCGAGTTTGACCTTATCGGAGGTTTCCGCGTCCTTACCGTAGAGCGTCCTGATCGCTTCGGCTTGGGTCTTTTGCGTAAACGCATCCTTTGGCCATTTGGCTGCATCGGCGGCGGCTCGGGCGCCTCGCATCAACGCATTCAAGCCGAAGCCGGATACCACGATAGCGGTGGCGCTTTTGATGACCAGTCGCCGCGTGACGTTGAAACGGGTCTTTTTCATCATCGTTTGTCTCTCCAATCTCGTGGGCGACGGTCTTATCGCGTGTAAAGAAAATCGATGACGGATTCGATTTCCTGCGGCGTCAAAATCAGATTGCGTCCGAACGGCGGCATGACAGTCAGAGGGTTGCGTTTGGTCTCGTCGAAGATGATCGCGGCGAGTTCTTTGCGATCGGGGTATCGTTTTTTGACGTCGGACAATTGCGGCCCGACGTTACCCGGAGAATCGCCGCCTTTAATGTCGTGGCAGGTGAGACAATTGCCCTTGCTGCGGTCGAAGGCCAGCGCTTGGCCCGGCATCACCGGCGTTTGCGCCGATGCCGCGCCGGTTGCACAGAGGGAAGCGCCAAGCGCAAGTCCGGCCAGCAGCATTGTTGCTTGGAAAGATATCAGCCTGCGTTGCATCGCACACTCCAGCATGACACTTGCGTCGCGTTATTTGCCGTCCATTTTGTCGAGCGGGCCAGTCGTTCGTGGCGTGAGGTCTTTGCCTTCCGCCGAAGAAATAATCTTCACCGCTTTTGGATCGATGCAGTCCTTCATGCAAGCGGTCGATGTGGTATCGGGACGCGGGTCTTCCCAGGTGAAATTGTCGCGGTTCGGCATCTTCACTTTGGGCAGGCTGTCGCGGTCGGCGACGAAATCGCTCGGTACGATATTGTTAAAGTTGAGGATATAAGCCGTTACGGCATAGACGTCATCGGCGGAAAGCGTATGCGGTGCCGGAAACGGCATGGCCCGGTTGATATAGTCCCACAAAGTCGGCGCGAACGGCCAGTAACTGCCCACCGTAGGCTCCGGCCGCTCGCCGGTGAAAGTACCTTCGCCGCCGATCAGTTTGGGATAGCGGCCTTCGCCCTCGCCGAATGTGCCGTGGCATGCGGCGCACTGCTGGATGAAAACGTCGGCGCCGTGGTCGACGGTACCTTTGCCGTCGGGCAAGCCCAGGCCGTCGCGGCCACGCACGTCGATATTCCAGCCGGCGATCTCCGCGGGGGTCGCGACCTTGCCGTAGCCGAAGCTGCCGGGGCCGCCGGCACCTGCGCTCACGCTCCATAAACACGACGCGCAAACGAGCGGCGCTATGGCGCGCAATCTAGCCAAGCTGGACATCGAAAACCTTTCCGTCCGGCTTCACCTGCCAGGTCTGGATCGAATTGTTGTGATAGATCGAGTTCGTACCGCGCACCTTGCGCAATTGCGCAATGGTCGGTTGCACGTAGCCGGTTTCATCGATGGCGCGCGATTTAAGCAGAGCCGGCTGCCCGTCCCAGCGCCATGGGATCGAGAAACGCGTCAGCGCCTTTGACAGGATCGGATCGTGCAATTGAGCGGTATGCCAATTTACGCCGCCGTCGAACGACACATCAACCTGCTTGATCTTGCCGTGGCCGCTCCACGCAATGCCGCGGACCTCATAGAGCCCGGGCGCGGTCATGGGTTTCTCGGGGCAGGGGAAGGTGATGACCGATTTGGCATCGTTCACCCAGGTGAAGCCGCGAGATTTTCCATCAGGCATCAGATCAGTGTACTTCGACGTCTCTTCGCGCGAAAACCAGGGTTGATCGCCTATCTTGATGCGGCGCAGCCATTTGACGCTGACATTGCCTTCCCAGCCCGGCACAAGGAGCCGCAACGGGTAGCCCTGTTCGGGCCGCAGCGCCTCGCCGTTCTGTCCATAGACGACAAGGCAATCGTCGAGACATTTGGCGAGCGGCAGGCTGCGGTTCATACGCGCGCCGTCGGCGCCTTCGACCATGACCCATTTGGCCTCTTTCTGCAGGCCGACTTCATCGAGCAAGGTCGAGAGCTTGACGCCAGTCCACTCGGCGCAGCCGAGCATGCCGTGGGTAAACTGCAACGAGTTGAGCTGCGCCTCGCGCCATTCCATGCCGCCATTGGCTGGACATTCGATGAAGTGGATGCGCGACACCGCAGGGAATTGAACGATGTCGTCCATCGTCAGAATGAGCGGACGATCGACAAGACCGTGGATCAACAGCCGGTGTTCTCGTGGATCCACATCGACACGGCCGGCGTGATAGCGCTCGAAAAAGAGCCCGTTTGGAGTGATGATTCCCTGCAGCGACTGAATTCGGCGAGAAGCTGACGGAAGATTCCCGGGATGCGGTGAGCCACGGCACGTCGCGGCGAATAACGTCGCTTTCGAATTTTGCGGGTTTACCGTAAGGACGGTCGACGACTCCGGGGCCGATCTCCATCGACCAAGAAGGCTCCGCCGGCGGCCCCGCCTCAGCCGCGGCTGCGCTGGTCGATCGGCTCAGAACGGCCCCGCCGGCAACGGCCGCGCCCATGCGCAGGAAGAAACGACGTGAGTTGCGCCGCAGGACCTCACTCATCCCGTTCCTCCCGAATCACGCAACGGTCTACGTCCCGCCGTTTGTCTTGCCGCTCTTCGGCGTTTGGCTTAAAGTGGCGTCTATCAACGGATACTAAATTAGTCAACTCTAAATAACCGCCCACTTGACTAACCTCTTGGGCACTTCAACGCTTGCGAGCGGTCATGGACACTTCAGCTAAATTGCGAAAGCCACAATTGCCGAAGGCTTGGCTCGCGGCAAAGGCGACGGGTCGTCGCGCCCAAGCCCGCACTGAGCTTGAAGTGCTCGCCGAGCAGGCCGCCGCTGCGGCACGCATGCTCAAATTACTCGGCAACGAACATCGGCTGCTCATCCTGTGTTTTTTGGCCGCGCACGGAGAAATGAAAGTCGGCGATTTGGTGGATGCCGTGGGTTTGAGTCAATCCGCGCTGTCGCAACATCTCGCCTTGTTGCGCGAGGATGGTCTGGTTTCATTCCGGCGCGAATCGCAAACATTGCACTACCGCATTTGCGATGATCGTGCGGCGCGCATTCTCAAACTGCTCAAGGATATCTACTGCGGAGACCTTTCCTGATGAAGGCCGCGCGCGCGGTGAGTATGCGCGCCGCCCGCGCGACGGGCAAGCGCCTGATGTGCATCGCTCAGACTTTGAGTATCGCTTGCAGCGTCGCGCAGCTTGCTTGTGTCGGCTTGGCGTGGGCCGAGGATACAGAACCTTATCCGCCGCTCAGGGAGCCGATCGTCATCGAGCAGGTCCCTGGCGCGCCGATCTATTACACCTTGGGTAATCCGGGTGTGCCCGGCCAAGAAAATGAAGGTCACACGTCCAATGCCGGGTTCGTCGTCACATCGGATGGCGTCGTCGTATTTGATGCGCTCGGCACGCCGAGCCTCGGCTGGAATCTGCTCGCGGCCATTAGAAAGACCACGGCTCAGCCGGTACGTTACAACGTCGTCAGCCATTATCATGCCGACCATATTTATGGCTTGCAGGCGTTCAAGGATCACAGTGCGAGTGTGATTATCGCGCAGCAGCGCGCGACGGAATACCGCGAGGACGAGGAAACGTCCGGTGAACGGGCCGATCAGCGGCTCGATCAGCGCAAGCAGGTTCTCTTCCCGTGGGTGGACAGCAACACGCGCGTCGTGCCGCCCGATATCACCTTCGAGTCGAAAGTGACGCTTTATCTGGGCGGCAGGAGTTTCGTGATTTTGTATGCAGGCCCAGCTCATTCGGCAAGCGACTCGATGATGCTGGTCGAGCCGGACGGTGTTCTGTTCGCAGGCGACGTCGTGCAGAACAGCCGGATACCGTTCATGAATGCCGACGATGTCGACACCGCGAACTGGCTGCGTAGTCTTGGAGAAATCGCGAAGCTTGAGCCGAAATTCATTATTCCCGGTCACGGGCGGCCCTCGACCGCCGTGAATGAGGCGATCGCGTTTACGCGAGACTATATTACTTACGTGCGAGACGCGATGGGTCAAGCGGCCAAGGATTGGGTCGATTTCAATGTCGCGTACGAGCAAACGGATTGGTCCAAATATAAGAACCTGCCGGCCTTCGACGCTAACAATCGCGGCAATGCCTATCGCATTTTCTTGGAAATGGAGCAGTCGGCGTTTAAGACCGATAAGCCGGCGCAATAGTGCGTAACCGAGACGCCGCCTTCGATGTCGAGCGCCGCGCTCAGAGCTGCGGCGCCTGATAGTTCTTCAGCCACCACGTTGCGGCCGCATCGTGGGTCGTAAACACGACACCTTCGAATTGTTTCGCGTAGGCGATGAACTCGTCCAACACCAGCGAGCGCGACGGGCGTCCGACGATGAAGTCATGAACCGTGAGCGGCATGAGAACCGCGCGGTCGGCGCCGCGTTCATATAGAGCGTCAAACTGGGCCTTCATGGCGCGCAGGATGAAGTCCGGCGTATTCGAATGCCAGGTTCCGTAGGGCGTTGGCGGCATAGGATTAGTGATCTGAATCGCCAGGGCTGCATCGCTGTATGATGAAAACGGAATCTCCAACAGTTTCTTGCCGTAGCCTTCGATCATGTAGGGAAGATCGTCGTTCCAGATGCTGGCATCCCATTCGAAATCGAAATGCTCAAGCAGCAAGTCGATCGTGTGATGGCTCGCAAAACACGTGCGCCACCCGCGCAATCGCTCGCCAAGCTGATCTTCAAATACCGAGACTGTCTTTTGAATCAGCCTTAGCTCCTGATCCGGCGGATAGTTGCACATCATTTCGTGCTCATAGGTGTGCCCTGCGATGGCGTGCCCGGCCTTTTTCACCGCGCGCGAAATCTCCGGATATTTCTCGACCGTTGCACCGCAGATGATCCACGTGCCGAGGACGTTATGCCTCTCCAATATTTCGAACAGGCGCCACGCTCCCCTGCGTCCGCCGTACTGGCGTTCGCTATAGTCGAACGGATCGACCCGACCGTCGGGAAAAACGACTGCCGCTTCTTCGGATTGATGATGAACGCTGATGATGATCGGCAGGCGCACGCCATCGGGCCATCGGCCGGGATGCTTGAGCGGTATCTCGTTCCACATTGTCGGCCTCAGTTCCTCGCGTGATCGCCACACCAGCCGGCGATGTCGCCGCACCGCGCAAACTGAATGTCATTGAACGTCTTGAGCCGTTCGATGAACGTTTTCATGGTCCGCAGCGGCGCCGGGCGGCCTGTGGCCCAAGTCTGGATGCTCAGGATCATGAAGCGCGGGGACCGCTCGCCTTCGCGATACAAGACATCGAATTCGCTGTCCCACACATTGGCGAGGCCGTCATATCCGCCGCGCATCGGATAGGGATAGCCGATGAATGTCTTATCCGCTGTGCTGGTGGTGAACGGAAGCTCGATCAGCTTGCCGCCCGAGCAATCGAACAGGCAGGGCAGGTCGTCGTTCAACAGGCTGCTGTCCCAGTCAAATCCGGACTCGGAAAGAATATCGAGCGTCTGCGGACTGACGCGATAGTCCGGGCAGCGCCAACCCCGGATTTTGGCGCCGCAAACGTCCTCCAAGACCTTTTGCGTCTTGCTGATAATCGCGCGCTCCCGCGTGGGACTTGCGGTGCGGACCCTTTCAAAGGAGTAGCTCATTCCGGCGATCTCGTGGCCCGCTCCGTGGGCAGCCCGGATCGCGTCCGGATATTTCTCTGCTGTCGTTCCGCAGACCAAGAATGTGGCTTTAACGCCCAACTGGTCCAGCACTTCAAGAATATTCCAAATGCCTCGTCGGCCGCCGTACTCCATCGCGCCGCCGATCATGGCGTTCGGCCGATCCCCGGGCAGCAATGGTGTGCCTTCTCCCGACTGATGCTCGAAGGTCAACGCAACCGGTAGCCGCACGCCGTTCGGCCAACGCGCATCCATCATCGATTTGATTTCGGTGGCCATTGTCGAAATTTTCCGGATCGCTTTCGGGCCAAATTGCCGCACGCGGAAATGAAATTTCTGTCATGTCCGCGGACAGGCAATCATTCAGCTTCAACGTCATAGGACGCAGCGCAGAGGCCGACAAGGTGCAGAAAGTACATAGCCTATAGCATTTTTGCGGATCGCATCGATTCCGCGGATCGCTGTTTCGGCGAGCGGCGGTGATCATTCGCGAGGATAGTTCCAGCGATTCATTTCCGCGAATTAATGCCGGTGAAACGTCGCCGTAAGCCGGCGTGACCATTTGTAAGCCCAAGCGCCGCAGGGCCGCTTTCATCGATGGAGAATGATCATGAATTGAAACGACCTTTCAGAACAGAATCCGCGGAAGGCCCTCACGGCCCGCCGCCTGACCCTTCTAGGCTCGGTCGCCGCAATCGGTGCGGCCGTGTTGCTCGCCGGCCCGGGCGGGTATCGTCCATCCGGCTTCGATTTCGGTACGCCGACAGCGAGTGCGGCCGAAACGACGATGCAGCACCCCGCCGGCTTCGCCGACATTGTCGCCAAGGTGAAACCCGCCGTGATCTCGGTGCGGGTCAAGCTCGATGCCTCTGCTGAGCCCGCGATGATGCAGCAGAATGGCGACGAAGAGGAGGCTATTCCGGCTCAGCCAGGTTCGCCGTTCGACAAGTTCTTCCAGCAGTTCGGGCAGCAGTTCGGTCGCCACGGCGGCGGGCGGAATGGCATGCCGCAGCACCATGAAACCATCATGGGCGAAGGCTCCGGCTTTTTCATCACCGCCGACGGCTATGCGGTAACCAACAATCACGTCGTCGATCATGCCAAGTCCGTCCAGGTCACGACCGATGATGGCTCGGCTTATACCGCAAAGGTGATCGGCACCGACCCGAAGACCGATCTCGCCTTGATCAAGGTTGACGGTAAGAAGGACTTCCCATTTGTGAAGTTCGCAGACCGTGCGCCGCAAGTGGGCGATTGGGTCGTTGCCGTTGGTAATCCGTTTGGCCTTGGCGGCACTGTGACCGCGGGCATTGTGTCGGCACGGGGACGCGACATCGGCGCCGGCCCCTACGATGACTACGTCCAGATCGACGCTCCGATCAACAAGGGCAATTCCGGTGGTCCGGCATTCGACGTCGATGGCAACGTGATCGGCGTCAACACGGCGATCTACTCGCCGTCCGGTGGATCGGTCGGCATTGGCTTCGACATCCCCGCCGACACCGCCAAAATGGTCGTGGCTCAACTCAAGGACAACGGCCACGTGACTCGCGGCTGGCTGGGCGTGCAGATCCAGCCGGTGACGGCGAGCATCGCCGACAGCCTCGGCATGAAGAAGGCCGAGGGTGCGATGGTCGACGAGCCGCAGAGCGGCAGCCCCGCCGCAAAGGCCGGCATCGAATTGGGCGACGTCATTACCGCCGTCAACGGCACTGCGGTGAAGGACGCCCGAGATCTTGCCCGTACAATCGGCATGATCGCGCCGGACTCCTCGGTCAAGCTCGACATTTTGCACCAGGGCCAGTCGAAAACTGTGACCTTGACGCTTGCGCAGATGCCGAACCAGCAGCAAGCCAAGGCCGATACCGACAGATCGACGCCCAACAGGGGCGTACCGCATCTCGGTCTGTCGGTCGCGCCGGCGAGCGACGTTTCGGGAGCTGGTGAGAAGGGCGTGGTGGTGACGGGCGTCGATCCGGATGGACCGGCGGCCGAGCAAGGCTTCCAGACCGGCAACATCATCTTCGATGTGGGCGGCAAGGCCGTGAGCAATGCGGGCGATGTGCGCAAGGCGCTTGTCGAGGCCAAAGCTCAAGGCAAGCATGACGTTCTCATGCGGGTGAAGATGGGCGACGCGACAAGGTTCGTCGCGCTTCCGCTCGGGAATGCGTAACGGCTGCGCTTGCCGGGTGGTTTTCGTCTCCAAGTACGCCCGGTTGGTCGGCCCTTTGGGGGCGGGCGCTGAGCCCGTCCCCATCCGTCTGGATCGCTGTGCTGTGCGCGATCCAGACATGCTTAACCCTGATGTCGTGAACATTGAATTTCCTTGACTTGCCCGAGCGCAAGGCGAGACTTCTGCAAGAGCTCGTTTGCAGTTGCTCCCGCCGCGTAGGGGAGCGAGAGGGAAATTCACGATGCCCAAAAAACCTAAACAAATGAGGCTCGGCCTATTTATCAGGCCGGTCGGCCACCACGTTGCGTCTTGGCGGCATCCCGAGTCGCATGTGGATGCCGGCGTGAATTTCCAGCGGTTCGTCGAGATGGCGCAGACGGCCGAGCGCGGCCGCTTCGACATGTTGTTTTCCGCGGATACCGTCAGCGCCTGGACGACGCAGGACGGCCTGCATCGTATGCACTACACCGCCTGGATCGAGCCCTTCTCGCTGCTGTCGGCGCTCGCGCCGCTCACCAAGAACATTGGCTTGGTGTGTACCGCGACAACGTCATACGAAGAGCCCTTCGCGCTGGCTCGAAAATTCGCCTCGCTCGATGTCATCAGCGGCGGGCGCGCCGGCTGGAATCTGGTGACCTCAGGCAACGAGACAGAGGCGGCCAATTTCGGCCGCGATGCGCATCCACCCAAGGTCGAACGCTATCGCCGCGCGCGCGAGTTCGCCGAAGTCGTGATGGGCTTGTGGAATAGTTGGGATGACGATGCCTTCGTGCGCGACCGCGCTTCAGGTGTGTTCTTTGATCCCGAGAAAATGCATGTGCTCGGCCACAAGGGCAAGTATTTCAACGTAAAAGGTCCGTTGAACGTTCCGCGTTCACCGCAGGGGCATCCCGTACTCGTCCAGGCTGGAGCGTCCGAAGACGGCATGGAGCTTGCCGCGGAAACCGCTGAGGTCGTGTTCGCCGCGCAGTCGATGGTCGATGGCGGCAAGGCGTTTTATGACAACGTCAAAGGCCGCATGGCGAAGTTCGGCCGCAATCCCGACCACCTGAAAATCATGCCGGGATTGGCGGTGACGATCGGGCGGACCGAAGAGGAAGCCAAGGAAAAATATCAACATCTTCTGGATCTCATTCACCCTGATGTCGGTCTTGGCTTGCTGTCGCGGCGCATGGGATTCGATTTCTCGGGCTATCCAATCGACGGGCCGGTGCCCGATCTCCCCAAGAACGACGTCGTCGCTAGTCGCTCGGATGTCATGGTCGCGATGGCGCGACGGGAAAATCTCACAATCCGTCAACTCTACCAGCGCTTTGCCGGCGCGCGCGGCCATCTGGAAGTCATCGGCACGCCGACACAGGTCGCAGACCGCATGCAGGAATGGATGGAGGCTGGGGCCGCGGACGGCTTCAATGTCATCGTGCCCTATTTTCCGGGCGGCTTGAACGATTTCGTCGACCTCGTCATACCGGAACTGCAACGTCGAGGTCTTTTCCGCACCGAGTATGAAAGCTCCACGCTCAGGGGCAATCTCGGGCTGCCCTTCCCGGAAAACCGCTACGCCGCGGCCAGAGACCTCGTCGCGGCGTCGTAGCTGGTGCTGCGGTTCGGTTGCTGGCGACTAATGCCCAACGAGGATCATTGAAATAGCCGGCACGTACGTGATGATCAGCAACGTCGCGAAATTGACGACCACGAACGGCAACACGCCGCGATAGATCATACCCATCGGCACGTTGAAGATTGCGCGGGCGGCGAACAGGTTAAGCCCAAAGGGCGGCATGTAAAGTCCGATGCTGAGGTTCACCGCCATGATGATGCCGAAGTGGAGGGCGTTGACCCCGGCCGCCTCGACGACGGGGAGAAGAAGCGGAGTCAGAATGAGGATGGCGGCAGGCGGCTCCAAAAAGCTTCCAGCCACGAGCAGTCCGGCATTGACGAACAACAGCGTCTCCCAGGGTGGCAGATCAAGGGCACTGACCTCGGCAATGAGACGCTGTGGAATCCCGCTGGTGGTCATCAGCCACGCATAGATGCCGGCTCCCGTCACGATAATGAGGATCTGCGCGATCAGATGCACAGAACTGATAATGACCTGCCAAAGCTCGACAATGCCGATTTCGCGATAGACGAACATCGCGACGAACAGCGAATAGATCACGGCAACGCCCGCCGCCTCGGTCGGCGTGAAGATGCCGCCGTAGATGCCGCCAAAAATCACGACGATGGTGCCGATGGCCCAGCTCGCTTCCTTGGTTGATGCCCAAATATTCTTCCATCGCGCCGGAGATGACAGCGGCACCATCTTGATGCGTGCGTAGATCAGGACATAGACGGCGTCGACGAAGCCGATCAGTAGGCTCGGCAAAATACCGGCGGTAAACAGCTTGATGGCCGATTGCTGCGCCGTCATTGCATAAAGAATCATTGAGATCGACGGCGGGATGATAACGGCGACCGCACCCGATGACGTGATGAGGCTCACCGCGAATCGCTCGCTGTAACCCTGTTTCGTCAGTGAAGGAAAAAGGAGCCGGCCAATCGCAACCACGGTGCCGACCGACGTGTGCGCCATCGCGCCGAAAAGCTCGGACGACGCAACCGTCGTTACGGCAAGCGAGCCGCGGACGCCGCCGATGATCGACACCACCCACGAGACGACGCGATTGGCGATGCCGCCGCGCCCCATGATCTCCCCGGCCAGTACGAAAAACGGGACGGCAAGCAGCGGAAAATTATCGAGGCTGCCGAACATGTAGGTTTGAATCGCCTGCAGAGGCACGTGCGCGACGAACAGGATTGCGGAGAGCGACGTGAGAATGAGGACGATAAAGATCGGCAGTCCGAGGATCAGCAATATTGCCGGCAATATGAAATAGACGAACGTTGCCGCCATTTCAGTGTCCGGCATCTCGGCTCGAAATGATGTCGTCGTGCCTTACACCGCGGACGATAAGACGTACCGCAATCAACAGCGCCATGATCAAAAGCCCAAGTGGCACCACCGCCTGCGGAATGACGAGCGGGATGTTCGCCAACTCGCTGCGTTGATCGAGCTCGGCGAGCATGGTCATGACCGGCCATGCGAAGATTGCGAGTGCGACGCAGGTCGCGATCGTGACCAGATCGGAGAACAATTCGAATGCGTTGCGTGCGCGCTCAGGCAGCATCGATACGACGACGTCCATGCGGATGTGGCGGCCCATCCATCCGACCGGGCCGGCGCCGAGGAATACGCAGCCAATCATCAGGAAAAGCATCGCCTCCTCGGCCCAGGACAACGACACCGAGAAGAAGTAGCGG
The DNA here is from genome assembly GCA_963759705.1 of uncultured Alphaproteobacteria bacterium. Classification (GTDB taxonomy): domain Bacteria; phylum Pseudomonadota; class Alphaproteobacteria; order Rhizobiales; family Xanthobacteraceae; genus BOG-931. The sequence goes on along the minus strand of CAVXAK010000007.1, from coordinate 101,188 downwards.
CCGATGATGTTGATGAAATTGATGCCCACGCTGGCGATCAGCATCACGCCTGCAGCGAGGCGAAGCAACGCCATGAGCGCATTCGCGCCTCGCAGCAGGATATTTCGCATGTGCGGCTAGTTCTTCGCAGCGGCCGCGCGGACCATTTGCAGCATCTCGTGAACGGCCGGTTGAGACTTGGTCGCCTCGTCACCGACCGGTGTGAGCAGCATCTTCATCTGAGCGAGATCGTCGGCCGGAAGCCTGTGCACGGCGCCGCCAAGCGCTGTCCAGTCGCCTTCGAGCTTCTTGTTGAAGTCGAACTCCCATTGCTGCGTTTTGCCCTGATCGGCAGTCGCCGTATCAAGCACGATCTTTTGCAAGTCGGCCGGCAGCGTGTCGAGCCAGACTTTGCTGACCACAGCGATCGAGTTGATGAACGTGTCGTTGGTAACGGTAATCACTTTGAGCAGGTCGTTCATTTTGAATGCAACGAATACGGACAGTCCGCTGATCGTGCCGTCGATCGTGCCTTGATCGAGCGCCGGCACGACTTCGGAGAGCGGCATCCCGACTCCGGTGGCGCCGAGCTTCGCCATCTTCTGGCGCTCCAATTCGGTGCCGTTGATGCGCAGCTTCTTGCCGCTGAAATCGGCAAGCCGCATGATTGGGCGCTTCGCGCCATAGTCTGCGGCGCCAAGGCTCAAGGTCGCGATGCCGACCATCCGCTTCGGCGCGACGAGCGCCAGCATGGCTTTTTCGACCGCCGGATCATGAATCGTCGCCGCGGCATTGGCATCGTCGCGGAACAACATCGGGGTTGAAAAGACGCCGAAACGCGGATCGACGCCGACGAAGAAGTCGACCGGGCCAATGTAACCCTGAATATTGCCGAGCTGGACACCTTCGATTTCGCGCGGGATCGGGCCAAGCTGGCTGTTGGGATAGATTTGCACTTCGATGCGGCCGCCGGAGGCCTTCTCGACATCCTCTTTGTAGAACTTGAGGAACTGATGCTGCCCCTCGTTCATCGTTGCGGTGCCGAATTTCATGACGAAATCGGCAGCATCGGCCGGAGCGACCGGCAGGACGAACATCAGGGCAGTTGCAGCAGCGACGGCAAATCGCTGTCCACGTCGAACCTGGTCGCGCGCAATGTTGAATGTACGGCCAGCAGTCATGGTGCCCACCCCATTGTTTCCACCCAAAGGATTTTATGTGGCGGCTTTGCCACGCATTATGCCGCTTAACTATAATGCGCCGGCGGAACTTGCCAAGGGACGTTTCGCCGCGACGGGCGTGGCGCCGACGAGCTTTGAATCAGCTGGATCGGAGCGTCTCCAAGCTCATGAAGAGGCGGACTCAGTCGTTCGTCGCTTGACGAAAACGGACATGGGAGTCCGGCCAGTTTTGAGACTGCTCGCAAAGGCGAATGTAAAACGGCGACTGCAAGACGTCTCCCATTCTGTAGACGGTGTGAAAGATGCGAGCCATCGCGTCACGAAATGCCTGCCTCAGAAGCGCGGGCGGCCCAAAGTTGCGTCCAAATGATTTGTACATCAGCCGCAAGGGCGGCGTCTCTCCGGGGGAATAGGGGCCCCCGCCCGGAAGTGGCGGCTGAGAATAGGCAAGATCGATGGTATGAAAGCCGAGCCGTGCGAAAAGTTGCTCTTGCCTTGGCGCGCACTCGATATACCAGCCGCTGGCGCCGATCGCATCGCGGATCATGCGCTCTTCAACCCGAGCGATCAGCAACCGGCAACGTCCAGTGCCGCGCAGCGCTCCGTCGAGCGCAATGTAGCCGCCGAAGCCGGCGTCCTCGAAGGTGAAGAACGACGCCATGCCCTCGACAGACGATCCATGTCCCGACCGGATCGTCCAAAAGTGATAACGGACCTGCCGTGCGCTTGCCTCCCGGTCGAGCAGCGCCGCGCGGAAATCGTCTGGGCTGACGTCAGTGCGAGCACCCGGAAAGGCGCGCGCATAGATCGCAAGGCCGGCATCGAGCTCGGGATCCCCGGCGCCAGTTATCTCATGGATTGCGAGCGGTCGATCCGCATCCTGGCCGGTATAGGCTCTCAGGTCCGCCAAAGGCACGGTTTCTACCGCGTTGAGATGGCGAACCATGTACTTGTACTCCGACGTTGCCTCCGGCCGCTCGATCCGCATCGCCCATCGCATGTAGCCGCGAAGGATCGCCTCGACTTTGCTCGCCGGAAGTCCACCTTCGAATTTCCTGCGGTACGGCTTGGCGATCAGAAGCAGGTTGTCGACACGCGCTTTGTCCTTGGAGAGAGCCGGTTGAATGTAGGGAAAGCCAAGCAAGCGATAGCCCCACCCGTCCCAGATTGCGGCACGGACGAAGGGATCCGTGCTGTCTTTGGATTGCTTGAAGGGGTCGTTGATTTCAGCGACGATGCAATCAAGGCCGTCCCTGCGGAGCGCCATTGCATCGTTCACCACAAGCTTCTCCGTCTCATCGAGCAGCAGTCGGCCATAGCCGGTGCCGCGAAATTCAGGCGAGACGACGAGAAACTCGACGACCGCACAATTGGGCTCTTCCAGATAATCGACGAAAGCCCCGGCGACCGGATTGCCGTCGTTGAAACCCATGAGGATGTGGTAACTGTTTCTTCCGTACCATCCCGTCGCCTTAAGCCTCAGGTAATTTCGCATGTTCTGCAGCGATTCGCGCTCATCCCGGATCGGGAATTCCGCGACATAGATGTCGTTGTAAAAGCGCTCGAGAATTTCGAGGTCGTCCGGCCGGTGCTCGATCTCGCGGCAGATCAGTAATTTGGCGTCTGATGATTCCTCATTCATTCAATGTGCACACTCGATTGTGCTGCCGGCGAAGCAAAATCGATCCGGCATGAGCATTTCCATAAGCTTGTCAGCATTTACAATGAATATAGCATAAGTAATATCAAGCTTGGAGGCGCGGCGACGCGAGTTGCCAATATTGAGCCGTCTTCTCGTTCGATGAGGAGTTGAATGAGTTTCGGCGGGACAGTGTTGCAGTCGAGAGCGTTCGCTCTTCTCCTCAGCAAGCACTCGGTCGCGCCGGGCCGCTAGTCGCAAGCGTTAGCGTGATCGTGCGACGAGGTTTGTCGCCAGTGGACAATGGCAAGAGGAGTTTTTCATAATGGCGCCCCATAACGGGCGCCTGGAGGTCAGAGCGAGGACAAGCGCGCAGCAGTTCTAAAAAGAAGCCGAAGCGGCTCAAAGGACGCCTTAACAGTGGGCGTGGCTTCAAGGGGAAACGGACTAACAATACTCGACAGGGAGGAAAACATGCGACTGATAAGACGTGCGCCCATAACATGGGCGGCTACCGCCGTCGGCACGATCGTCGTGGCGTTGACGTTAGCGCAAGGCGCGGCGCGAGCGGAAGACAAAACTTATGTCATGAAAATCTCAACGCCGACCGTAAACGACGTGCCCGATACTTTTGCTAAGAACTTTGGCGCGGCAATCGAAAAGGATTCGGGCGGCCGCATCAAGGTCGAGGTCTATCCCGCGAGCCAGCTCGGCTCCATACCGCGGCAGATCGAGGGCACTCAGTTCGGCGCGATTCAATGCTCGGTCATCCCGCCAGAGTTTTATGTCGGCATTGATGAGCGCTTCGAGGTGATGGCCGCTCCCGGGCTTGTAGACTCGCTCGCGCAAGGGCAGCGCGTCGCCGCGAACCCCGCAGTTCTCAAGCTGATGCTGGCGCTTGGCGCCAACAAGGGGCTGCATGGCGTCGGTCTTTTCATGGCCGAGCCCTCCGATGTTATCTCCAAGGAGCCCATCCGCCACCTCTCGGACTTCAAGGGCAAGAAGCTTCGGACCTTCGCGTCGCAATTTCAAAGCGAGGCGTGGAGCCGGCTCGGCGCAACGCCGGTCGCGATGACGCTCGGTGATGTTCTGCCTGCGCTTCAGCAGGGCGCTATCGACGGTGCGGTCGCAGGCATGGGGCCTTTCACGCACATGCATTTTAACGACGCGGCAAGGTACATAACCATGACCAACCAACCGGCGATCTTCCTGGTCGCCGAGGTCAGTCAAAAATGGTATGATTCTTTGCCAAAGGATCTGCAGCAGATCATTGACAAGGATGCTGCGGCGCAGGCCATAGCTATCAATTCGTTCGCGGTCGAACAGCGCAAAAAAGCGGAAGCCGCGTGGGTTGCAACTGGCGGCGAATTGATCAACTTGCCGCACGACGAACAGGTGTCGATGATGAAAATTCTCTCCAGCGTCGGCGCCGACGTGTCGAAGTCCAAGCCGACGCTGGCCGCTGCCTATAAGATCGTCAGCGACGCCGCGCGGAGTGCCGAATAATACAGCGTCGGTGATCGGCGCACATGTCGCGCCGATCGCCCCTAGATTTCCATTGTCCCGCGGTTGGCGATCATCTAACGTCAATGACAGACGCGTAGCGCAGATTGATCGGCTGTGGCGTCCAACAAACAATAAATCCACCGGCGGTGCTACATCGATGCCTCTCTCCGCGCGAATGCGGGAGCAATCTTGCGGCGGATCGGTGCATGCGCGACGGCTCGGTGGCACACCAGAGGGAGAACGGCATGCGCTTTATGGAAAGTGAAATCCGCGCGTCGGCGGCCCCCATTGTCGGCGGGTTCGTCTTTTTGCTGGCGACGATGCTTGGCTCGGCGCAGGCAGAAGACAAAACTTATGTCATGAAGATAACCACTCCGACCCTTAACGATGCACCGCATCAGTTTGCCAAGAATTTCGGCGCCGCGGTTGAGCGGGATTCGGGCGGCCGCATCAAGGCCGAGGTCTATCCTGCCAGCCAGTTAGGCTCGATTCCGCGCCAGATTGAAGGCGTGCAATTCGGCGCCATACAATGCGCCGTCATTCCGCCCGAGTTCTTTGTCGGCATCGACGAGCGTTTCGAAGTGATGGCCGCGCCTGGGCTTGTGGATTCGCTGGCTCACGGGCAACGCGTTGCGGGCGATCCTGCCGTGAGGAAATTGATGCTTGGGCTTGGCGCCGACAAGGGTCTTCGCGGCGTTGGGCTGTTTGAAGCCCAGCCGGACTCCATCATCTTCAGAACGCCGGTGCGCCATCTTGCCGACTTCCAGGGCAAGAAGATTCGGATCTTTGCATCGGATTTCCAATCCGTCGCGCTGAAGCGGCTGGGCGCGACGCCGGTGGCGATGACGTTGGGCGACGTGCTGCCGGCGATCCAGCAGGGTGCCATCGACGGCGCCATCGCCGGCATTACGGTGTTTTCAGCGTTTCACTACCAGGACGCGGCAAAATACGTGACCGAGGCCAATCAGCCCGCGATCTTCCTGATCGTTGAGATTAGCCGGAAATGGTACGAGTCGCTGCCGGCCGACTTGCGAAAGATCGTCGACAATGACGCTGCCAAGGAGAACGTGGCGATCAATCCGATCGCAGTCGATTTGTTTGGCAAAGCGCGTAAGGCCTGGCAGGCCGGCGGGGGCGAGTTGATCAGCTTGCCGCGCGACGAGCAGTCGCAGTTGTTGCGGACGCTCGCTAGTGTCGGTGACGACGTCTCGAAGTCGAAACCCGCAGTACGCGAGGCCTATGAAATTGTCGTCGACGCGGCAAAGCGGACTCGATCGGCGCCCGGTGAGTGATCCGAGATCAGCGGTTCGGCGCGGTGACAAGCCTTGATCTTCGCGCCGTTTGGGTTCGACGGTAACGAAACCAAAGGCACGCCAGAGCCACGGCCATGGCTCGGCGCCGCAGATCAGAGGGAAACGACATGCGCTTCACGAGGTATGGAAGTCGCGCGCGCGAGGATGTGTCGAAGGCAAATCCGCAACTCCACGAAGCCCATGAGGTGGTGCCCGCCGCCGCCAACCGCGCACGACAGCCTCCCAGCCGGTGAGTTGGGTCTTGCGGAGCGCCAGCTGCTGCCAATAACAATATCGAACACCGTGCCTGGCTTGGCCGCAGCTCTCCGCGGAAATGCTCCCGGCGCAAAAGCGACGAAAGGTTGAACCGTGATCGAGGCTGTCACCCAAGGCGTTCGTTGGCTTCTCGCGATCACGCGTGCCGCGGCGGGGATTCTCCTGATCAGCAGCGTGGCGATCAATTTCGCCAACATTATCGGCCGCTACTTCTTCAGCGTTTCGATTCCGTGGGCCGAGGAGATCATGCTCTTCCTCATGGTCGGTTGTGTGTTCACGGGGTGCTGCGCGGTCGCCTGGGAGGGGCGTCAAATTAAAATGGATGTCGTCGTCAGTATGCTGCCCCCGAAACTGAGGGAGCTCCTATCTCTCTTGTCGGAGCTGGTACTGATCGCGACCGCGATCGCCGTTACCGTTTTCGCGTGGCCGGTCATCTCGCAGCTTGCGGCATTCGACGAGCGCAGCCAGGCCGCAAATTTTCCACTCGTCATCCCGCAAGCGATGGTGCCGATCGGATATACATTGATGGCGCTGCTCGTCGCAGTGCGGTTGATCGTGCGAACAAGCTCCGGCGCCGGCCACGCCGACAGCTCGCATTCCTGATCGGGCGGCAACGATGGCGTACCTCATTTTCTTCGGTCTGCCGGTGGTGCTCTTGATCCTCGGCTTCCCGATCTTCCTCATCTTGCTGGTCACCTCGATCGTTGCGGTTCTTACTGTCGCCGACGCGCCGACCGAGGCGATCCAGACTTATATGTTCGGCAGCCTCGACAACTTTCCGCTGCTCGCGGTACCGTTCTTCGTGCTCGCCGGCGAGATCATGGCGCAGGGTGGCATTGCGCGGCGCATCATCGCGATGGTCATGGCCATTGTCGGCGGCGTACGCGGCTCGCTCGCCGTAACGACGGTCGCGGCCTCCGAACTGTTCGGTGCCATGTCGCACACGGCGGTCGGCACGGTCGTCGCCATGGGCCGGATGATCTATCCCGCTCTCAAAGAAGGCGGCTACAACGATCGCTTCGCTGTCGGTCTCATTGCCTCTTCAGGCGCGATTGCCGTCGTCATCCCGCCGTCGATCGCCATGATCCTTTACGCCGTGTCGGCGGAGCAATCGGCCGTTCTGCTCTTTACCGCGGGAATCCTGCCGAGCATCCTGATCGGTATTATCGATGCCGCCTACGTCATGACTTATGCGAGGGTTGCCAGGGTGCCGCTTGGCGCAAAAGCCCGCTGGGAAATAGTGCTGAAGACGAGCAAGGAGGCGAGTTGGGCGGTCGGTTCGCTCGTCGTGATTTTTGGTGGCATCTATGGCGGCGTCTTCACGCCGACCGAGGCCGCCGGGGTTGCCGTTGTTTATTCGCTATTTGTAACCATGTTCATCTATCGCGAAGTCGATCTTGCCGGTTTCTGGCGGATCCTGATGAACGCTTCTTATCTTATTTCGCAGATCCTGCTCATCGTGACTTCGGCCGGAATTTACTCATGGCTACTGACGACCAGCGGAATTCCGCAGAACATTGTGGCGTCGATTAACGCGCTGCATATGCCGCGTTGGGAGTTGCTGCTCATTCTCAACATCGGTCTGTTGCTCGCGGGAAGTTTTCTCGAGCCACCCGCGGCGATCCTGATTTTGACCCCCTTGCTGCTGCCCATCGTGCGCGGCGTCGGCGTAAACGCCATACACTTTGGCATTATCGTGGCTGTGAATCTCAGTCTCGGCATGTACACGCCGCCGTTCGGTCTTAATCTGTTTTCGTCGCAGGCGATCTTTGACGCACCGCTCAGCCGGATCTATCTCGGTGTGCTGCCGTTTCTCCTGGTCAACTTCGTAGCGCTGATGATCATTACTTATATACCGGCGATTTCGATGGTTCTTATCGGGCACTGATTGGTTCCACGCCGCGCACGAATTCGTGTGCGAGGAACCCGGCGGGTGTCTCCACCGTTGGCTTTTGCGGGGATCGTCCCGCAAAGAGGAGAAAACCCATGGGTAACGAAAACCAGAATCCAGGCGGGCAGCAGGGCGGACAGCACAAGCCCGGCCAGCAGCAGCAGGAACCCGGCCGGCAAGGTGGTCAGCATCCGGGCGGGCAGGGCGGTCAGCAAGGTGGCGGCCGTCAGGGCGGCCAGCAGAACCAGCGCTAGCTCCCGTCGCCTCGTTGAAACGGAAGGTCCCTCAGCCTCGGCTGAGGGACCTTTGCCATGATGGCGCTGTTTGAAGCTTGGTAGGCTTATATCATTGCGATCCGACGTATTTGTTCGGTCTTTAGAGCGCAATCGTTTCAGATTGAATCGATTTGCTCACCGAAACGTTCATCCAATTCACGGGGCCATTAAGCCACCTCAAGGAGTATCTCCACGAGCCGGTCCGGCATATCGACCATGACGTCGTGGCCGCACGGCAGTTCATATGTTCGCCACGACGGATCAGCTTTTTTCGCCTGATAATATTTATCGAATGACGGCTGCGGATATTGCGGTGCGCGAATGTATGTCTTTCGCGCTACGCGCCCCAGCGCGCCGGTCAGTTTGATCGGCTGGCGCATCACCCCGATCGGCTGCGGGGTGAGTTTGGAATCCACCCACGCCTGATACTTCTCGTTGACATGGAACGTGCTTGCCGGAGGGCCTTTTCGAGAGATTTCTCCCTTGGCCATAGCCTCCATGGCTCCCTTGCGTGCAAACTCGGACGCGGTGTCGAGCGACTTCTGACCATTCTCCGGTATGAAGGCATCGAGATAGATCACGGATGAAACGCGATCTCCAATCTGCTCGATCGCGCCGGAGATCGGCCAGCCGCCATAGGAGTGCCCAGCCAACACGACATCGCTAAGGTCCTCCCATTTGATCACGTTGACGATGTCCGTGATGTGGGTGTCGAGATTGATCCCGGCACTCATCAAGTGAGATCTCTCGCCGAGACCGGTGAGCGTAGGCGTAAAGACTTTGTGGCCCTTCGCTTCGAGCAGATCGGCAACCCGGCGCCAGCACCAGCCGCCGTGCCAGGCGCCGTGAACGAGAACGAAAGTTCTGCGCGTCGATGTCATGCTCGGTCCTCAGCGGTCGCGGATGCGATCCATCAGCGGCTTTTCTTGGCCGCCGTCGATCTCGATCATTGTCCCATTGACGAAGAAGGCGAGGTCGGACGCGAGAAACGTTACGAGATTGGCGACCTCTTCGGATTCGGCAATACGGCCCAACGGAATGCTGGACGGAGCGAGCTTGTCCGCCTGCTCGAAACTTATGTTCATGTCTCGCGCCATCGCCTTGACCAGACCGGTCCAGCGCTCGGTACGCACCGGGCCAGGATTGACGCAGACGAAGCTGATATTGTCCCTGCCGTATTGGCTTGCGAGCGACAGCGTCAAATTTTGTCCGGCTGCATTCGCCGCGCCAGGCGCGATTTCCCAATACGAGACCTTGATACCGTCGTTACCGATGACGTTGACGACGCGGCCTTTCCTTTGTTTTTGCATGATCGGCAGGACGTGCTTCATGCAGCGAACGTATCCCATGAATTTGAGTTGCAGCGCGCTCGCCCACTCTTCTTCCTTTAAATGTTCGAGCACTCCGCCCGGCGCCGAGCCAGCATTGTTGACGAGGATGTCGATACGACCCAATGCCTGGTGGGCTTTTTTGATGAAGTTCTCCGCATCGCCCGGATTTGTCAGGTCCGCGGTGATGGGAAAGATCTTGCGTCCCGTCGCCTTGGCGATTTCGGCAGCGGCCTGTTCGAGTGGCTCCTTGCGTCGCGCGCAAATCGCGACGTCCACGCCTTCGCGAGCCAAAGATATTGTTATGGCTTTGCCGATGCCTTCGCTTGCCCCGGTGACGATCGCTTTCTTCCCACCCAACGCCAAATCCATAGTCGGCCCTCCGTTTTGCTGGTACGCGTCGTCACGCGGCGGCGAGCCGCGGCATCAATTCAAGCGCATTATTGTCCAGGATCTTGGCGATTTCCACGTCGCTAAAGCCTGATCGGCGCACGGTGCCGACCGGATCGAGATCGGCCGGCGGGAAGGAATAATCGCTGCCCAGCACCATGCGATCCACAGTGACCGCCTCCGCCAGCCAGCGCAACTGCATCGGATTGTAAAGGATGGTGTCGTAGTGAAATCGTTGGACATAGGCCGACGGTGTCGCCAAGGCGACGTCACCTTGGCCGGCCCGATCCATGCTCGCATGCAGACAATCGAAGCGACCGAGCAGATAGGGGAATGTGCCGCCGCCGTGCGCAAGGATAATACGCAGATCCGGGAAGCGATCGAGCACTCCGGAGAATATCAACGAGCCGACGCACAACGTCGTGTCAAACGTATATTGCGCGATCTGGCTGAGGGCGAATTTGGACGTTCGCGGCGCCGGCATGGCCTGGACCGGATGGATGAAGACCGGCGCCTTGAGCGCAACCGCGGCGTGCCAAAACTCATCGAGATTGAGTTCCCCGAGATTAGTCCCTTCCACGTTGGCGGCGATGACCAGTCCGGCGACACCAAGCTGGGTCATGGCGTATTCGGCCTCGCGGGCTGCCGCGGCGGCGTCCGGTAACGGCACCGAGGCGAACAATGCGAATTTTCCAGGATGCTCCTGGCAGAGCCCAGAAAGGCATTGATTCATGAGCCGATGCCACCGCGAGGCTATCGGGGTCGGCAAGCCGTAGGCGAAAATATCCGGCCAGACTGAAAGGACTTGGCACGTGACGCCCTGCTTGGCCATGCCGTCGAGCCGCTGCTCGACCGGCTCGATCAGTTTTGGAAAGAATGGCCGGACCTTCAGCCCGTAGTCGAAATGCAGCGCGCACTGCGGAGGTGTCTTGACGAGAGACAACCCGAAGTCGTGTGCGCGGTCTTCGAGAACTTCAATGATGCGGTGGGGAACATAATGGCAGTGGACGTCGATCGGCATTCGATCACCTCGTGGAGATTCTTTAAGTAGCCTCGTACCAGTGGCGAGAGTGACGAAGCCAATACTTGTTCAATCATGCACGATTCTGTGGATGGCGTCCGGTGGCGCAGCATCTGTTGCGAGGCGGACGATGGATAGTCGTCAATGCGTGTCGAACATCCTTTGATACTCGGCCACTTTGCTTCGAATAGCGGCGAGTTCGGCATCGGTCGGATGGTCCGGGTCTGCGGCAGGCGGCAGACTGCCTAATCTCATCAGGCAAGCCATGAGCAGCAGACGGGCCTTGGTCGATGTGAGATTGCCGCCGCCGATGAAGCGGTCGCGCTGCGGCGCGAAGCCGGCATTGTTGCCTCGCCCCACACGTACGACCGGCATACCGCTATGCACAGCCCTGAGCATCAGGCGGTGCCGCGGCGCCCACGTCATCGTGCCGTATGGCGACAGGCCTTCGACGACAAATCCGGCAAGCGGAGCGTGACCCAGATTGTGATCCATCCTCGCGATCAGATCGACTTCGCGGTCGAGATCGAGATCAAAGTCGTCACCATGGTAGGTGCCGTCCTTGACGATGACGACCTTGGGTATCGAACTGTCGAGCAGACGGCCCGCGCCGTCCTTGATCGGCATGTCGATTGGAACAACGCGGTTGCCGTCGTGACGGACTCCGGCGGTCAGGCGCGGAAGTCGCGAGATGTTGACCTCCGACATGAAGGTGTGCCGGGTCTGTGGCAGGTAAGTCAGCCGCGGCACTCCGTCGTGTCCGGCAGCGCCGATGATGCCGCCGTGGCCGCCCGTCGTGACGTATCCGCCTGGCCGAGCATCGCCTTTCTGCACGTCGCGGGCGGCGAAGATTTGCTGTTCCTGAATGAGCACCATGCCGGCTCGATTGCGGCCGGCATCGTCGGCCCACACGCGCGACAGAATATAGTCGACGGAGTCAACGAGGTTCTTGGCCCCATCGGCGCTGACTTGGCTGTGCGGGCGCTGCGCCGCGTTGCCGCAAATCGGTACGGTACAGTCGAGCAGGAGATGCAGCCAGTAGATGGTTTCCTCGATGCGCGGACTCCCCTGGGTCCAGATCGCGCCCTGATATTCGCCGCTCGCCAGGATCGGCTGAATAATGTTGATCATCCGGGCAAGGGCCAGCCTCGGTTCGTGGGTATCGAGGTGATAAGGCTTGTAGGCGAAAAAATCGCGTCCCCGCTGTTCCGGCGCGATGTCGCCTTGGCCGATATCGGTGCGCTCGGCTGCTGAAAGCCCTTTGGTGTAGCCTGCCGGCGGCAGCACCCGATAAAAGTCGATGTCGGCACGCGAGCCGATCAGGTTGCCCCAACCCTTTTCTCCAATAGCCAGCCGATCGACTTCCTCGAAGACGCGCGCGCCATTGGGATAGAAGGTCTGGCGTGCACGATCCGCCGGCGCGCCGGGCGCAGCGCACTCTTCCTCCCAGGCGGTCAAATCGGCCTGACGCGCCATATAGGGCAACGGATAAACGCCGTCCTCCGGCAGCAGCGTAATCTCATAGACCGGCTTGTCGCCAGAATGTTGCTGCGTCTTGTGGAATCGGCCTTCACTGTCCAGGTAGCCGTCCGGCGGGCCATAAAGTTCGGCCGCGTCGCGTTCGAGCGGATGCGCGCTGAACTGCTCGACATAAACGGTGACTGGTGCGGCCAGCTTCTGCGGTCGCAACACGTCGAAGCGAGCAGGACTTCCGTCCGGATTGGTCACGAGCGGCAGATCGTATTTCCGGCGCGCCTTGTTGCTGGTGACCAGCGGCGGGCTGTTCTGAATGGTGGCGTTAGGCCCGGAAAAATGGGCGATGCGCGGCTTGGCGTTCATCGGAACGGCTCTTGGGAGGTGCTTTTGTAGCCTAAGGGTCAGGTCACGGCGCGCAGCCGCGCCGGTGTGGCAGGCCAGCAGGCGCGCAGCGCGTCGGCGCTCACGACCTCGCCGAAGAACGCGTCGATATTGCGCAGTGTCGCGTCGTGATCGGCCGGGTCATAGGTCGCGGTGCAATCGTCGACGAACACGACGTAATAGTCGCGGAGGAAGGCTTGCCGGGCCGTCGTCTCGACGCAGACATTGGTTGCGACCCCGGTCATGATGACCGTGCGGATGCCGCGTGAACGGAGCACGAGATCGAGATCGCTGCTCTCGAAGGCGCCGTAGCGGTGTTTGGTCACGATCACCTCGTCTGGCAGCGGCTTGATTGCAAAGAAATCGCCGTTCCACTCGCCCGGTTCGCAGACCGGGATTGTCAGATAGGCGCCCCGGCGGCGGCGATGGGCCTGTTCGAGCCAGACCTCAGAGAGATACCAGTTCGGCCCGGTATTATAGACGTTCCTGATCCAGATCAGCGGGACGTGAGCCGCGCGGGCTGCATCGACGAGAGCGGCAAGGCGCGGCACCATCGTCTTGACCATCGACAGGTCACGACCTTCACGATGCATGGCGCCGCCTTCGGCGCAAAAATCGTTCTGAACATCGACAATGAGAACAGCACAATGTTCAGGCCTGACTTTTTCGGCAAGTGTTCTGACCATGGCGTCATCTCCGAATGTATCGTGACGTATGGAGCACTTTTTTCAAATCACAAGTCGCAATGGGCCTGAGACGATATCGATCACAGGCAGACAAGTCCCAATCTAGGGCTTCCAGATCATGGTATTGACGTCGAACGGTTTGATCATCTTGTGCTTCACCGCAAGCTCGAGATTGGCCTGCAGGCTCGGAACATTATACTCGATGGAGAAGATTGGAAGCGTGACGGCCTTGACGACTTCCGGTTTCATTCCTGTAAACTTGGCGACCCAGTCGTCTCGCTCCTCTTTCGGCATGGTAGCCATGTCCTTTGTGGCGTGATCGATCGCGCGCTTGAAGCGAAGCGCGACGTCTGGATTGGCTTTGATCCAACTTTCCTTGGCGAAATAATTGGCTACATCCATTCCGGGAATCGTCTCGAGATACGGATAGGCGAGGACCTTGGCCTTGCCGGATTGGGTCATGAACGTGACGAACGGCTCGACATTCCAGACGGCGTCGAGGCGTTTCCGGAATAGTGCATCGGCCATCTGCGGAAACGGTATCTCGAAAAACTCGACGCTCTTCGGATCGACGCCCTTTTTCTCCAGCCACTCGATCATGTGGATGTAGTTGATGCTGTTGATTAGTCCGGCCGATATCTTCTTGCCGGCGAGATCGGCGACGCTGCGAATACTATCGTCGGTTCGCACCAGCAGGGCGGAATTGTCGGGTGGTTCGCTTCTGATATGGACACCGGGCGTGAGAAACATGAGGTCGAGGCCGTTGCCGCGCGCGACCATGGTTTCGAAGACGGCGCTGGCGCCGACTTCGGCGCTGCCACCAACCACGGCCTCGATCGCGACCGCGCCTTGAGCGACCGGCGACCACGTCACCGTCAGGTTTTCTGCTGAAAAGTAGCCTTTCTCACGCGCAACCAGCAGCGGCGTAAAATTGGCCAGCGGCAGATCGACGACGCGGATGGTGGCGGGCGGCGGCTTCGACTGGGCGCTGACTTGAGAAATCGTCCAAGGTGCGATCAGCACAACCAGCAACGCGCATGACGATTGCAGAATGCGGGACATGGGACCCTCCATCAACGTCTAACTCTTGTTGGTGCTCTCTTGGTGCCAGCGGATGAGTTTCGCCTCGCCGATGAGAAATAGGCGATTGAGAACGTAACCGAACATCGCCAGCGTGAAGATGCCGGCATACATGTCGGGTATTTTGAAGGTCCGCTCGGCGAGCAACGTGAAATAGCCGAGGCCGTCGTTCGAAACGATCATTTCCGAGAGGATGGCGAGGATTAGTGAAATCGCCAGGCTGATGCGCATTCCGGTCAAGATTTGTGGACTGGCTGCCGGTAAAACGATCTCACGCAACGTTTGCAGTGTCGTCAGGCCCAACGTGCGTGCGGTGTCGATCTGCACTGGATCCATCGATCGTACGCCGCCGTATGTGTTGAGAAGGATCGGGAACAGCGAGGCGACCAGGATCAGCACAACCTTCATTTCATGACCGATGCCGACGAACAACACCAGCACGGGCAGGTAGGCCGGCCCGGGTATCGGACGGAGGATTTCAATGATCGGCTCAAGCAGATTGTAGGCGATGCGGTAGTAGCCCATCGCCAGACCAATACCGATGCCGAGTATGACGGCGAGCCAATATCCCAGCATTTGCCGCCATAACGTCGCGAGCAGGTTCGTGATCAGCGAGCCGCCCGCGATATTCTCGATCCACGCTTGGAAAATCCGTGTGACCGGCGGCCACGTCGGCGTATCCATGACGTAGACCGCAGTGTATTGCCACAGGCAGAGTAGAAGTACGATCAGGATCACGCCCGATCCGCGTGACGTTTGCAGCCATCGTATGATGCCGCTGCTCATGACGCCTTCGCGCGCCCGTTGACGACCTGGTCGACCATCGATCGATAGAGATGCTCTCGCAGTTCGAGATAGACAGGCTGCCGGCGCGTTTCGACCTGATCTCTCGGATAGGGTAGGGGCACGTCGATGATTTCCGCCACCGAACCGGGCGACGCGCTCAGGAGGATGATGCGCTGTGCCGCGTAGAGAGCTTCATCGAGATCGTGCGTCACGAATACGATCGTGAGCCCGATTTCCTGCCACAGCCACAGCAACATGTCTTGGAGTTCGACGCGCATCATCGCGTCGAGCGCACTGAATGGCTCGTCCATCAGGAGAATTTCCGGACGCCGCGCCAGCGCACGAGCGATGGCGACGCGCTGCTGCATTCCGCCGGATAGCTGATAAGGATAATAGTCGGCGTATCGTTCGAGGCCGACGAGTTTGAGCTGCGCGCGGCAGCGTTCTTCGAGCTCTCGGCGCGGCGCCGGGGAACGGTACTTTATGCCGAGGCAGACGTTGTCCAACACTGTTTTCCAGGGGAAGATCGATTTGCTGTATTGTTGAAATACGAACATCATCTGAGGCCGCGGTGCGTCGATTGTCTCACCGCGGAGCCGGACGTGGCCCGACGACGGTGACGACAGACCCGAGACGATGTGCAGGAGAGTCGATTTTCCGCAGCCCGATGGTCCGATCAGCGCGACGAATTCTTTCTCGTCGACCGCGAATGAGATGTCCCGGCAGGCCTCGTGACCGTGCGTGCTAAATCGTTTGCTGAGCCGCTCGATTTCGAGATAACCGGCCATGCGACCTCTCGGCAGCGACGATCGTGGGCCCTGCCCGCAGACTTTGAAGCAAGATTGGTGCCGCTGAGAACTCCCGCTCGTTGCGGCACCAACGCGCATACTTTAGCGATTTTGGGCGACCATTTGCGAGCATCAAGTTGCAGATCGACGCTCGCAACGATTTAGGCGTGTTGCGGCGCAGCGTCGCGGCGAAGTGGCGGCAATCAGACCAGCATTCGGACGATGGCAAGCCCGGCGAAGAGCGCGCCAACCGCCAGCCCAACCGAAGTGACGACGTAAGTGGCGGCAGCTGCCAGTTGGCCCCGCTCGTAGAGCAATGCGGCTTCGAGCGAAAAGGCGGAGAATGTCGTGAAGCCACCGAGGATACCGGTCATCATGAAGAGTCGCCAGCGCTGCGGTGCGCCGGCCTTCAGCGCGAGATATTCGGCAATCAGCCCCATCGCCAACGATCCGGCAATGTTGATGAAGAGCGTTCCGTACGGAAATGCAGTGCCTACGAGGCGCGCTGCTGCCAGATTGACACCGTGCCGGAGCGCGGCGCCGAGACCGCCGCCCAGGAACACGATGATAAATGCCACGGCCGATCTCCACATCGTCGCTAATGTCCCAACAGCAGCCATCTGCATCCTCTCTCATGCAAATCCAATTCGCTCGAATGGCGCGCGTGCGCACATTCGACGAAGTCACACAAACCAACTTGCGGCAGTGGGAGCGCAAACGCAAACTCCTACTGACGCCAAGCGCGCCTAGTAGGAGTCATCAGCCCGGATGGGCGGTTATGGGGGGACTCCATCCCCGGAGCAGTTTGATTTTACCCGCGAATCGGCTGTTGGCAAGCGGGGGGACGCTTACGGTGGTCCATGTCGCCGCGGTGCCGACCTCCGCGTTGCCTAGTTCCTGACTCACGTGCATATCGACGAAACCGGGCGCCTTTCTACTGACCCACGTCGCGCTCTGTTTCCTTCCAGGGAGCGATGCGCTCTTGAAGGACGACCACCAAGGCCGTCAGGCCATAACCAAGGGCCACCAATACGAAAATGGGGACAAACATTTCCGCCGTCCGAAAGTTGCTTGCATACCGAATCAAAAGTCCGCCAAGCCCGGTTTGCGCGGTAAAGAACTCGCCGACCACGACGCCGACAATGCCTCGACCTACCGAAAGTCGAAGACCGGCCATGACGAATGGCACGATTGCGGGCGCGATAACGAGGCGTGCGATCTGGAATTCCGATGCTTGCATCGAACTGGCGGGTTCCAATAGTTCGGGGCCAACGGTAGCCACGCCCGCATAGGTATTTTTTATGATCGGAAAGATCGCCAAAAGCACGACGATTGCAATCTTGGGAGCGACGTAAAGTCCCAGCCAAAGCGACAACACCGGCAGAAGCGCGACAGTCGGCGTCGCGTAGAGACCGTTAACGTAGGGAGAGAGGGCCCAATTGAGCCGAACATAACGCCCCATCAGCAATCCGAGAGGGACTCCAAACACCACCGAAATGGCAAGCCCGGCAACCAATACCGAGAACGAATTCCACGTTGCAGTCAGCAGCGTCCCATCCCTGCACAGCCGCCAGAATGCCACTACGGTTTCGTGAAACGGCGAGAGAAAAATCCGCGGAGTGAACATCCCGCAGACCTCCCACACCAGCAGGAACGCCGTGACCGAGCCGGCACGGATTGCCAAGTTTCGGTGCTTCGTGGCTCGCCGAGACGCTGCCTCGCGGGTCGCGGCGGCGGTCAGGGACACAGCCATATCAGGCCCTGTATCGCTGTAGGACTCTGCGCTCCAGATAGGTCAAGAGGCCGTCAATCGCGATCCCCATGGCCGCGAGGATGATGGCAGGAGCGAACATTTTCGCCATTTGATAGGTACTCGATGTTGCGTGCAGGATGCCGCCCAATCCCGACAGCGAGACGAAGAACTCCGCCACGATCACGGTCGTCAATGAGCGGCCGAGGCCGAGCTTCAATCCTGCCATCACGTAAGGAAAAGTCGCCGGCAAGATGACCTTCCACAACAGCTGTCCTTCACTCGCATTCATCGAACGCGCCGGTTCGATGAACTGCGCACTGATGTCGCGTATTCCGGCTGTGACGTTGACCGAAACAGGAAAAATAGCCGCCAGCACCACGACGACGATCTTGAGCGTGTCGCCTACGCCGAGCCACAGCAGCAGCAGCGGGATCAACGCAACGCGCGGCGTGTTGTAAAAGATGGTCACGTAGGGGTCGAGAATTTGAAGAGCGAGATTGCTGCGGCCCATCAGAACGCCGAGCGCAACGCCAAGGATGGATGCGATGATAAAACCCGGCACCAGAATGGCGAGCGTTTCCATAAGTCCGTTGAGAAGGTCGTGACTCGGATCAATGATTTGCTTCCAGAACTGAATCGCCACTTCCGAGACCGGCGCGAAGAACATCGGGTTGGTCAAATGGCCGACGATTTCCCACAGCGACAAGAAGCCGGCGAGTGTCGCAGTCATGATCACGATGCGATCGATCTTGGATCGGCGGATACGAGCGCGGACGGCGCGCAAGGCGGCGTCTTCGGCTGACGTCATGGCAACGCGTCCAGCTCTGTCGCCTCGCGGATACCCTGCCTCAGAATTTCCCAGGCATGGGATCGAATCTCGCCGAACCGCGGCAGCGCCCGCACGCCGCTGGTGCGCGGCCGGGGTAGATCAACATTGATATCCTCGACGATGCGTCCAGGGCGAGCCGCCATGACCACGACCCGGTTCGCCATGTACACCGCCTCATCGATGCTATGGGTGACAAAAAGCACGGTCTTTCGAGTTTCGCGCCACACTTCAAGCAATTGCTCTTGAAGGAGTTCCCGTGTCTGCTCGTCCACGGAGCTAAAAGGCTCGTCCATCAGGATGATATCGGGATTGAGCGACAATGCGCGCGCGAATCCGACGCGCTGCCGCATCCCTCCGCTCAATTCGTGTGGGAAGTGATTTTCGAAGCCGCGAAGACCAACCTGCGCAATATTCGATAGGGCGATCTCGCGCCGTTTCTGCTGCGGCACTCCCTTGAGCTCGAGACCGAACTCGACGTTGCGCAACACCGAGCGCCACGGGTAGAGGCCGAAATACTGAAACACGACCGCGCGGTCGGGGCCAGGCCCATCGACCACCCGCCCATCAACGAGGACGCGGCCTTGATCGGGGTGGATCAATCCATCGATGATGCGGAGCAGCGTCGACTTGCCGCAACCGCTCGGACCAATCACTGAGACGAAATCGCCTTGTGCGACGGAGAAGCTCACGCCGTTCAGAGCAGGGACGCCAACCACGTCGTTCTTCACCGGTTTGAAGAACGTCTTATGGATGTCGTCGACGGACAGTTTAGGCGCTGTCATCAGATCGGTAACCGGGAGACCCGCATGGCACAGTACAAGGATTCGGCCTGAGGACGGATATGGCCTGGGACCCGCGGAAGCGGGCGGCCGGTTCCGCGGCGCGTAACCGCCGTTTCCGACTCATCTCTTGAGCATGTCCCGCAGGTAGTTGCCGCCTTTCCCGGTTGTGACGTCATACCATCCGTTGTTGCCAAGGTACTGATCGACGAAACGCGCATCGACGAGCTTATCCAAGGGCATCATCGCATCGAGCGTCTTCTCCTCGACCATCGACTTCATATTGGCGACGTAGATCTCGGGATAGAGTCCACCATTCGGATCTATAGCCAACGGGTTCGACTTTGGGCCGAAATAGAAATCATAGAGCTGGTCGTACTGCTGATCCGTATACCCGGCAGGGTCGGCCTTGCGCGCGATCTTGATGTACGCCTGCTTACCTTCGGGCGTTCGTGCGTAACGAGCCGCATTGAGCATCGCGTTGACGAAGCCCTGCACCACGTTGGGGTGCTCGTTGATCATCTTTGTCGTCACGACACAGATTTCCAGCGGCAATGGTGGCACGCTGTCGGACAAAGTGGCCAGCACATGGATACCCTTTTGCTGCTGGACGCGAATCCACTCGCCAGCCGTCAACAGCGCCGCATCGACTTGGTTGGCGATGACAGCACGCGCACGCGCGCTGGTACCGCCGATGGGGATCCAGTCTACGGTGTTGTCCGGTAACCCTTTCTTGTTGAGCCAAAGGGCCGCATAGGTTTGTGAGATCGCGCCCATTTGCGTGATGGCCCATTTCTTCCCGCGCAAATCTTCGGGCTTGTTAATCGTATCGCGCGTAACGATGACGTAGGTGTTGTCGGCGTTGACGCTGTACACCGTCTTTGCCGGCGAACCGCGCGCGATCGCGCTCGCCGTACTGGTGAAACCGTCGCATGCGGCGTCGAGACTGCCGCCCGCCTCGGCCTGGGTCGCCGTGAGTCCCGCGGTAAAGCCGACGATCTTGGCGTCGATGCCTTCCTTCTTCAGAAGGCCGCTATCGATTGCGAGGTCGATATAGAGGTACTCGAAAATGGCGGGAAGCTGTTCACCGATCTTGAAAGGAAAAAGCTGCTGAGCCGACGCGGGAATGGCTGCGATTGCGATGAGCACAACTGTGAATACGATTCCAACAGCAGCGCTCGACCGCCCCACCATCAAGTTGTTCTGCCGCTGATGCATGTTATGTCTCCGTGACTGTGCAGCTTGAAAACGCGGAACGGACGGAAGCTTCTGATGCAAGATCGAGGCCAGGGGAGGGGCTCAATTGCACGTATGACGTGCCCTGCCTGAGCCTATAAGCGGGATAAGCATAATCCCCGGTTCCATTTCGGCAAAGACTAGCAAAGCGCGACAACTTGCAGTCGAGGAAACTGTCGGCCGCATATCCGCGAAAGCGGCCCGGTGTCTGTTCGGGATTCGCTGTGGGGAAAAACGGACCTTCAGTCCACTCATGCTGAACGGCCGATTTATCAGTACGCAGCCAAGTTCGGCATTACCCGAAGCCGCCGATACCTCGCATAGACCGGCTCCCACATTTTCGCAGCGATCGCGCCTGAAATGTCGCTGTCCAAAACAGGATGCGCGAGACCTTCGGCGAGGGCTTGTTTGGCGACAGCGACGGCGACTTGAAATGAGAGCTTGCGTATGTCGACGAGCGGCGGCAGCAGATTGGCGTGGGGATCACGTTTGGCGGGCGACAAGCCCGCAATCGCCCGCGCCGCCGCGAGAAACATTCCGCCGGAAATCCGCTTCGCTCTGACCGCGATGGCGGCAAGACCAATTCCGGGATAGACGTAGGCGTTGTTGGTTTGATCGATGCGGAACGGCTGACCGTTCCGGTGCGTGGGCGGAAAAGGACTTCCGGTGCCGATGACGGCACGGCCTTCCGTCCAAGCACAAAGATCGTCCGGCGTCGCTTCGCATCTCTCAGTCGGATTCGACAGCGGAAAGATTACAGGCCGATGCGCATGTTGTGCCATCGTGCGCACGACGTCTTCCGAGAAAGCGCAAGCCTGACCGGATGTGCCGATGAGCACGGTCGGATGCGCATTGGCGACCACATCGGCGAGGCCGATGCTGCCGGAGGATTTCAATGTCCAGTTCGCGATGCGGGCGCGCGCCTGGGTGAAAGGCGCCTGGAACGATTGAAGATCCTTCATGCCGTCGACCAACAAGCCTTCGCGGTCCACCAGGAAGAACCGGCTGTGAGCCTCGGCTTCGGGCAATCCGCCGTCAATCATGGCGCGCAACAGCAGCTTGCAGATGCCGGTACCGGCCGAACCAGCGCCCAGCACCGCAATGCGCTGCTCACTGAGTGGCACGCCCGTCACGTTGATCGCACTCAGAAGAGCACCGACGGCAATGGCGGCGGTGCCTTGAATATCGTCATTGAAGGTGCAGAGCTGATCACGATAGCGCGTGAGCAACCGGTTGGCATTGCCGATGGCAAAGTCCTCCCAGTGCAGCAGGACATGCGGCCAGCGCTCGCGCACGGCATCGACGAACATGGCGACGAAATCGTCGTATTCGGCGCCGCGGACACGCTCATGCCGCCAGCCGACATAAAGCGGATCGGCCAGATGAGTCTGGTTGTCGGTGCCGACGTCGAGAAGGATCGGCAGCGTCGTCGCGGGATGGAGACCGGCGCACGCGGTATAGAGAGATAGCTTGCCGATCGGAATGCCCATACCGCATGCGCCCTGGTCGCCAAGGCCCAGAATGCGCTCGCCATCGCTGACGACAATGGCTTCCACACCGTCGAAACGCGGATGACCGATGATGCGGCGCATTCGCGCCTTTTGCGGCATGCTGAGAAACAGACCCCGGGGCTTGCGAAAAATACGGCTGAATTGCTCACAGCCGTGGCCCACGGTGGGCGTGTAGACGATCGGCATCATCTCTTCGATGTTCTGCGTCAGCAGGGCGTAGAACAACGTCTCATTGGTATCCTGCAAGCCGCGCAGGAAGACGTATTTCTGCATGTCGGTATCGAGCGCGCGAAACGCGTCAAGCCGACGCTTGACCTGCCAATCGAGGGTCGCGACGTGGGGAGGTAACAGGCCGTGCAGGTCGAATTCGTCCCGTTCCTCGTCGGTGAATGCCGTGCCCTTGTTGAGCAACGGATCATTCAGGAGTTCATAGCCGCTCAACGCGGTCTCGACCGTTTTCGCAAGATTGTCGTTCATTGGGCCCCGGCACCTTAGCCGGCAGACACGATACTCGCGAACGTCGTGATTCCATAGCGCGATTGCGCCGCGGTGATGCTGCCATCCGGCCGACCGCATGAGGGCGAATTTGTGCTGAAAAAGTCAAACGCCGTCACGAGCAGGATCCGCGTAGATGGTAAGCTTGCTGCGCGAACGAACAATCGCTACGTGTCGCTTGTTCGGTCGCAGAGACCGAGTTCGGCGATTCCGGAACGGCGGATATAGAAAACCAGAAGTGCGAGGAAGTCAGCCTTTGACGTCGGTCTCGGGCCGATCGTCGCCAGGCGACAGCTCCCGATGCCAACGGCCGTCCTTGTCCTCCCAGGAAATCGCGGTCGTGTTGCCCGGAATATGCTGTTCCAGGGCTGCACGCTCCGCCGCTTTTCGGGCCGCATCGTGGGACGGGAACGTCTCCGAATAGACGGCGTCGACCCGGTAGGCCCAGCCGCCATCGTGTTCGACGATCTCGTAAGTGACTTTGGCCATGTTTTGCCCTCGTCGCGTTGATTAATAACGTGTTCGCCTGATTGTTCCGGCCTGATTGTTGCTTAAGCCGCCTTCGAGACGGCCTGCTCACGGGCCCTGCGAGCTTCGTACGCCTTTAGGTGCGCAAAGACGATCCGCAATATGGGGTAGTCATGGGGCTCGTCTTCGCCGTGTCGAATGAGGTCACCGATGATGTGATCGGCTTCGATCGGCGCACCGCGCTCGATATCCCGAAGCATTGACGCGGCAAACGCGGAGCCGGGCGCAGTCAGCATGGCGCGATTGCGCGTGAGCGCCGCCTCGCTTGGCGCGAAGCTTCGTGCCTTGGCGATCGCGGCGCATTCTTCCAGAAGTGATGTTGCTAGATGGCCGCCGCCTGCGGCGACGATGTCGCCAATGGTCGATCGCATCAGGCAGGTGATGCCGGCCGTCGCGGCGATGAGCACCCACTTTTCCCACATCTCCTGCAGGATCGCTCGACTGAGGCGCGATTCGAAACGGGCGCCGGACAATGTCGACGCAATCTCCGTGGCGCGCCCGGACACCGAGCCGTCACGCTCGCCGAAAGACATCATATGTGTGTCATTGAGGTGAAGAATCCGACCTTCGGCATCGAGAGTCGTGGAGATCACACACTGGCCACCAAGCACCGCGCCGCTGCCGAATCGCGCCGTGAGGAAGTCCAGATGGCCGATGCCGTTGAGCAACGGCAAAATTGCGGTCGCCGTCCCGACGGCCGGCGCAAACGAATCCGCGGCGGACTTCAGGTCGTAAGCCTTGCAACTCAAAAGGATCAGGTCGAAAGGGTCGCGCAGTGCGTCCGCAGTGATCGTCGGCGGTGACGGGATATGCACATCTCCGAATGAGCTGCGGATCGCCAAGCCGGTCTTCGCAAGCTGGACGCTGCGCCGCGGCCGCACCAGGAAACAGACGTCGCGGCCGGCCTCGAGTAATCGGCCGCCGAAATAACCGCCAATGGCGCCAGCGCCGACGATCAGGATTCGCATGATGAGCTCCTGTGGAGAGCGACTTTCTCGCGGCTTTATTGGTGGTCCTCGGCGACGTCGATCAGCCTTCCATGCACCCCAATACCGAAATGATCGAGCCCTGCCTTAGGGCCACCGTGTCGCGGGATGAGGGTCATGCCGACATAGCCGTCGCCGACCGAAAGGACGCCGATTTCGCGGGCAGTGTCGCCCGATGCCTTGAGACCGAACATGGCGCGCACGGTATAATGGTCCCTGGTAATGGCGAGATGGTTGGGCTTGCCGAACATGTTCTACCCGGATGGCTTGAGAGCATTTTCACCAGATAACGATTCAACGCGAACTTGCAAACCGCGGCAAGTCCGCCCAGCCACGCGTGGCAGCTATACTACTGCGACGTCAATCGACCAGGCGAGTGAGGCCCGACATTGCGACGCGCCCCGGCGTGATGGCATCTTTGCATGTTCAGCCGTGCAGACCGGACTAGCGCCGGACCGCTGTGTCGGTCAGCGCCAGATAAGGCGGCGCAGTGTGCAGCGCAAAGGCGGTTGTTTCAGCCGACGTTCAGCGTGATTTGCTGCCGCCGATCAGCGACCTCACGTAGTCGAGGACTTCCGGGCGTGCCTGAGCCATCTTATTGATGCTGTCGAGAATGCCTTGTGGCGAGACCAGTTCGATATCGAATCCGGCAGCCTTTGCTTCGGCAAGAAATTGCGGATCGTGGTGGACAGCCGTAAAAGCGTCCTGAAGAATCTTGGCCTGGTCGGCCGGAATTCCAGGTGGCGCCGCAAACGGCCATGACATGGTGACGAGAGGCGCTTCAGTAAACTCGATCAGCTCGCGCGCATTGTCGTTCGGTGCGAGTTCGCGCGCGGTCGGAACATCGGGGAAGTCCGCGAGGCGTGTCACGCGGGCGTACTGCGCCAACAGGTGATAATCGCTATCGGGCTTAAGCCAGGCCGGTCTGGTCGAGCGGACCGCCGAAAGCTCGACCATGCGGCCGGCAATTTCGCCGCTCTCCATGGCAAGAGAGAGCGCCGCGCTGTCACGATAACCCAGCACCAGCTTGAACTTGAGGCCGAGCGCATCTTTCAGGATTTTGGGCACATCGGCGCTGCTCGATCCCTCTGCCGTGCCGCCGATGATCATTTGCGGATCGGTGCCGTGCTGCAGATCTGCAATCGACTTGGCCGGCGCATCCTTGCGGGCGATGAACACATAGGCGTCGTGAGAAAAATTCGACGACGAACCCAGCCACGTAAACTGGCGAGGATCGAACCGCACATTAGGGTTGTGGCCGAGCAGCGCGATCATCGGCATGTTTCGCGCCAACAGGGCAAACACGGTGCCGTCCTTGGGCGCGAGTGAATAGAGATAATTGGTTGCAAGCAGGCTGCCGGCGCCGGGCATATTCTGCACGATGATTCTCGGATCGCCCGGAATGTATTTGCCCATATGCTGGGCCACGAGACGAGTCAGAACATCGAAGCCGCCGCCAGGCCCATAAGGCACGATGGCGGTGAGTTGCTTGTCCTTGTAGAAGCTTTCGGACGTCTCGGCGTAGCCGCGCGAGAGGGTGAGAACAAAAATCAGGCAGAAGGCCGTCAAATATTTAAGCACATCGCGTTCCCTTCAGCGTGGGCAGCGTCTATTTCCGCTCCGTGGCGCTGACCTGTGGCGCGATCGTCGCGCGCCCCGCAGAGTTGCTGGCAAATGCTGTGCCGTATTTTAGAAGCTGAGCTGCGACGCGTGGGCGCCTCCGGCTTTCACCCGTTGAGATTTTCGCGCAGCGTCGGACCGGCGTATTTGCGCTTCGACAGGCCGCGACGTTGCAGCTCCGGTACGACGTACTCGACGAACTCACGAATGTTGTCCATCGCCGAATAGCCGCGGCCAAGGATAAAACCACCATTTGCTCCCGTTCCGAAATGCAACTCTTCCAGCTTGTCGACGATGCTTTTTGGCGTTCCAGAAGCAACGAGAATGCGGTCAACAAGGAAGCGTCGGGCAAACTCCTGTAGCGATTGCTTCGGATCGACGGTTTTGAGCAATTCCTCGAAGCTGCCAAGATTGCCCTTTTGCGCGCGGACCTCGTCGGCGAAATCGGCGAGCCGCATACCCGGCTTTGCGGTTGAGAAGTCGACGCCGTACTGGGCCGACATCTCGACCAATCCGGCCTCCGCCGGAATGGAATCAAGATAGCGGCGCTCTTTCTCTTCGGCGTCAGCATTTGAATCCGCGACCTGAATGCGGATCGACCAGAGGATGCCGATATCGCGCGATTTGCGGCCGGCCGATGCCAGTGCGGTATCGAGCGCCGCTCGGTGCTGCTTCATGCTGGCGAGCGTCCGGCGCGTGCTGAACTGCAGATCGGCGTAGGTCGCGGCGAGATTCATTCCAGGCCCCGACAGGCCGGCCTGGATGATGACCGGGCGCCGCTGCGGCGACGGCAACGCGGGCAGGGGACCGCGGACATTGAAGTAGCGCCCGCGGTGATCGATGCGGTGGACCTTTGCGGGATCGGCATAGATGCCTTTCTCGCGATCGAGTACCAGGGCATCGGGCTCGATGCTGTCCCACAATTTGCAGGCGACTTCGAGAAACTCCTGCGCGCGGACATAGCGTTCGTCGTGATCCATCATGATGTCGAAGCCGTAATTCGCAGCCTCGTTCTTGTAAGCCGACGTCACCGCGTTCCACGCGATGCGGCCGCGCGTGACGTGATCGAGCGCGTTGAAGACGCGCGCGCAGTGGAAGGGGTGGTGATAGGTCGTCGATAACGTGAGCGCGAAACCGACGCCTGAAGCGGCCTTCGCCATCAACGGAATCATCGGCGTCATGTCGTGGCGCGGCCATTTTGCGCCGTAACGCACGACGGCCTGATGGTCGCCCCCGTAATCCTCCGACGTGCCGCCGGTATCGCCGAAAAACAGCATGTCCATCACGCCGCGTTCGGCGACGCGTGCGATGTCTTCATAGAATTCGGATGTGCCGTAATAGGGATACCCGACCCAGGAGCCTGGCATGCGCCAAAGATAATCAGTGTGGAGAAATGACAGATCGGCCGCGAGATGGATCGATTCCGATTGCGACAACGCCGGTCTCCCGATCGGCCGAACCGTGTTGGCTCGGGCGAAGGAGCGAAATTCAATTCTCAATCAAAGTCAACGCGAGGGCGGCGAGTCGCACCTACAACTCGCCGTTGGTCGGACGGCGCGGCACAATGAGATTGCCGGTATAGACCTGAACGATTTCGTCGTTCTGATTGAACGTCGTGGTCCTGACCCTGATCAAACCACGATCCGGGCGCGATTTGGACGGCCGCACTTCGAGCACCTCGCTCTTGGCATGCAGCTCATCGCCGGGCCGCACCGGCCGCGGCCAGCTGAGTTCGTCGAAACCGACGCCGATGATCCCGCCCGCCGGCCTGAACTCGCCGTCGACCAGGATGCGCATGGTCATAGCCGCGGTGTGCCAGCCGCTTGCCGCTAAACCCCGGAAAACGCTGTTACGGGCGGCCTCTTCGTCCAGATGGTAGGGTTGTGGATCGAACTGCGTACCGAACTTTATGATCTCGTCCTTCTCGACCTTTATCCGGGCCGAGTTGAAAATCTGCCCGACGAAATAATCTTCGAGATATTGCTCTTTCATTTTTTGACCGGCTCCGGACTCAAGGAACGGGCAGCGGGCGTTGCGCCGCCGCGGCCGAACCAGACGCCGGCCGCGACAGCCGCCGCATTGATCAGGCCGAACGCCGCGAGCGCAACAGCTAAAGCGATGAAGACATCGGTGAGATTGCCGCTCCACCGCAGCGCGACGTAGCCTCCGATGGCGGCGATCAGCAAGCGTGCCATGTTGGCAAGCAATGGCCACAGCAAGCGTCCCGCTCCCTGCGAGGCGAAATAGAGCGCCATGCCAAGACCGAACAAGCCATAAACCGGACCGACGGTGCGCAGATAACGCGATCCGGCGTCGATCATCTCGGGCGCAGTACCGAATAGCGACATCCAGGCGTGGGGCGCTGCGGCAGCGCTTAGTCCAATGATTTCGCAAAGACCAGCAGCGATCGCAGCGCCGATCCACGCCACGCGCAGCGCGCGCTCAGGGCGGCCGGCGCCGATATTGGTTCCAACCATGGCGACCAAGGGACCGCCGAGCCCGAACACGAGCGGGATAAGCATGTACTCAAGCCGCGAGCCGGTGCCGTAGCCAGCAATCGCCGCCGGGCCAAATGCACCGACGAGACTCGTTGCAATCCCGATCGTGAGATTCGTCTGGACTGTGATCAGGGCGGCGACCAAGCCGACGCGAAGAATGTCGCGAAACAGCGGCCACTGGAAGTGTATGCCACGAAACCCAAGCCGAATGACGCTGCGACCCGAGCGCAGGTATCCGGCGAGCACAACGCTTCCCACTGCATAGTAGATCAGCACTGCGACCGCGCCGCCGGCGACGCCGAGACGCGGGAATGGTCCTAAGCCGAAGATCAGGCATGGCGACAGTGGAATAAGCACAATCACTCCGGCACAGGTGACCATGGCGGGCACGATCATGTTGCCGGTGCCGCGGATGATATTGCTGAGCGAGTTGAACAGCCAAACCAGGATCGCGCCCGAGAAGATAACCCGGGAGTAGGTCAGCGCGGCTGCAAGCGAAGCTCCGCTGCCGCCCATTGCGGCATAAAGCGATCGTCCTCCCCAAAGGACTGTCACGGTGAAAGCCAGTCCAAAGACGAGCGCGATGACCAATGCGTGAACCGCCAAGGCATCGGCATCCGGGCGCCGTCCCGAGCCCAGCGCGCGCGCAATAGCGGACGACATGCCGCCGCCCATGGCGCCGGCCGACATCATCTGCATGAGCATCAGCACCGGAAAGACCAGTGCAACGCCCGCGAGCGGGTCGGTGCCGAGTTTGCCGACGAAATAGGTTTCGACCAGGCCGACGGACGTCTGCGCGAACATGACCAGCACGTTAGGCGTGCCCAGCCGCAGCAATGTCAGCGCTATAGGTCCTTCGATCAGCGCGCGAGTTCGTGGATCGTAACGGCCCTGATTGGGCGGAATGGCTACCGCCGCCTCTGTTCGCGGCTCGACGGATACCCGGCTCTCTGACGATAGGCTCTGCAACGTCATGTAGCCGCTCCCTTTGGCCGCCCCGGCGAGCCGGTCCATTGATAAACAGACCATATAGGAGTATATACGCCTATATCAAGCGACAGAAAAGGCGATACCGGTTATCATGTCATCCGCCAACAATCCTCGGGGCTGCAACTGCCTGGCCTTGCGGCAGGCCTCGCGGCACGTCACGCAATTCTACGATCAGGTGCTGGCATCGACCGGATTGCGTGCGACGCAGTATTCAATTCTTGCAAGGCTGCAGCGCAATGGGCCAATGACGATTAACGCGCTGGCCGCCGAATTGGTCATGGACCGCACCACGCTGGGGCGAAACATCCTGCCGTTACAGCGAGATGGCCTGATTTCCGTTGGGCCGGGGAGATCCGATCGCCGCAGCAAGGAACTGCGTTTGACCGAATCCGGCCAAGCTCGCTTTCGTCTTGCATTAAAGGGATGGACCGAAGCGCAGGCGCAATTCGAACGTACATTTGGGGTCAGACGCGCGAGGGCGTTGCGCACGCTGCTGGACGAAGTGACGTCGAGCGAACTCACGGCCGCTGTGTGACGCCGAGCGTCTGGGCGCGGGCTCGGCCGGAGGTCAAATCGCCGCTATTGTTTGCACCTCGAGCCAATAGGACTCGTCGGCGAGGCGGCTGATAATCAGCAAGGTGTTGGGCGGATAGGCGCCGTCGGGAAACATTCTTGGAAACTCTTTGCTCCGGAACGCTCTGAAGCCGGCGGCATCCTGCGGACGAACCAGGTAGCTCGTGAACTGGACGACATTCTTCCAATCGGCATTGAGCGATCGTAGCGCGGTATGAATGTTGGCGAACACTTGCGCGCATTGCGCCTCGAAATCGCCTTTGCCCACAGTTGCGCCGGACGCATCGGTTGATACCTGCCCGGCAATGAAAGCCAGTTCCTGCGCCTTGACGCGAGCGACATGCATGTAAGGCGAGACGGGTCGGCTCAGCCCTTCCGGATTGAATATCTTGATGTCAACCATTGTTGTCCTCCAGGATCCTATTCGCTCGGCGCCGATTACTGACCGGCCAGGCCCATGGCCGCCCTGGCCTTGGCGACGATCTGCGGCGGCGCGTTGGTCGTGTCATGGGCGATGCGGGCTGCTTCATCGGCACTGATCGGGTCAATGTCGAAACGAATCTTTTTGGCCTCCGCGAGAAATGCTTCGTCCTTGAGTGTCGCCATGAAGGCGCTGCGCAGAACGTCAAGGCGTTGCGGCGGCAGGTCGGGCGGCGCGACGTAAGGTTGGCCGAGCGCCGGTGCCGAAGAAACGAGCTGGAATATCTGGCGCTGCTCTTCGTTCTTCGCCACCTCCGTCAGAAGCGGGACGTCGGGCAGGAGCCGGTCTCGCTTGGCCCCCGCCTGAGCGAGAAACGTGACCTTGTGCTCGGTGAGCCAATCGGGATGTTGGCTGGTGATCGAACCAAAACCGAACGCGCGCGCCTGAACCTCGCCACGCTCCATTCCGAGATTGACATCTTCTGACGTGCGGTACCCGGTGATGATCTTAAATTTGGTTCCGAGCAGCTTGTTCATGAGCGTTGGAATAATGACAATGCCGGAGCCAGCGCCAGTGCCGCCGAGAATGATCTCGCGCTCGGTCGCTTCCTGGAGGGTCTTAATCCCGGCGGTGTGCCAGACCAGAATGACTTCGTTCTGCGGCCCGGTCGATCCAAGCCAATTGAAGCGGTCGGCGTCGTAGCGCACGTCCTTTGGATCGAGCACCTGGTGCAACGGCATGGCGCTGTGAATGGTCGCGATTGCAGTGCCGTCCTTCGGCGCAATGTTGTACATATAGTTGGTGGCAAGCACGTTACCGCCGCCCGGCATGTTCTGGACGATGATGGTGGGATGTCCCGCAATATAGCGCGGCATGAAGCGCGCGATCAGCCGCGCAACAACGTCGTAGGTACCTCCGACCCCCGTGCTGGTGATCAGTGTGATGACTTTGCCCTTATAGAAATTGCTCTCGTCCGACGTTTCGGAACGCGCGGTCGTTGCGCCGCAGCAGACCAGCGCGCAGCAAGCAATGCGTGCCAGCCAGGCACCGCCCAAGCGCTTCGTTGTCGTGTTCGTATGCATGGCCAAGTCGGCGTTAGGCGTAGCGAGAGAAGTCGTAGCCTTCCTTGACGACGAACTCGAGCAAGAACGGCGCGCCGGCTTCGGTAACGGCGACTGCGTCTTTGATGGCAGGTACGATGTCGGCCGGCTTATCGACCCGTGCTGATGACACATTGAGCCCCTCCGCGACCTTGGCGTAATTGCCACTGACGGTCAGCGCACCGTATTTCTTGGTTGAGAGCGGGAGCACATCGCGCTCGGCCGCCATGACGCCGTTGTTGAAGACAATCGTCAGGATGGCGATGTGGTTGCGCGCGGCGGTTTCGATGTCCATGCCGGTCATGCCGATGGCGGCATCGCCCATGACGTTGATGCAGAGTTTGTTCGGCTCCGCGAGCTTGGCGCCCATGGTGATGCCAAGCCCATAGCCGAGCTGCGTGGATTTACCCCAGCCCATGTATGACCCGGGAACCGTGGTCTCCCAGAACGGCAGAAGCTGCTCGCGCGGACTGCCGGAATCGTGGGTTATGATGACGTGGTCGCGATCGACGGTCCGCATCAGATCGCGGATGACACGGTACTGATTGATCGGGGTCTCGTTCGAATCGAGATGCTTCGACCATTCTTCGAGCCACGCTTTCTTTCCGGCGGCGATGTCTTCCTTGAGCACCGCCAGCGCATTACCGCTGCCGCCGCGTTTCTGCTTGCTCACCTCGGCGATGAGCGCATCGATCACGAGCGCGGCGTCGCCGACCACGGCATGATCGACGCTGTATTCCTTATTGATATCGCCGGGATCGTTGGTCGAATGAATGATCGTCTTGCCGGCGGGCACGCCGGGCCCGAAGTTCGTGCGTGTGAGGCTTGAGCCGATCGCCATGACGAGGTCGGCCCGCTTCATGAATTCGGCAAACATCTTCGAGCGCGAGCGTGTCGAGGCGCCGAGCGCAAGCGGGTGGCTGTCGGCGATCGCGCTCTTGCCCGGATTGGTGGCGACAACCGGCGCGGGAATGAGTTCGGCGAGCGCTGCGAGGCGTTCGCCGGCTTCCGCATAATGCACGCCCTGGCCACCCCATAGCACCGGGTGCTTCGCCGCCAGCAGCATCTCGACAGCCTTCTTGATGGCGTCGGGATCGGGCGCGCTGCGCTGCATCGGCACCGGCTTGTAGTCGAGCTTGCCCTCGAATTCAGCCTCGAAGACTTCGTTCGGCACTTCGACCATGACCGGCCCGCCTTTGCCGCTCCGCATCGCGGCATAGGCGCGGCGCATCAAATCCGGCAGTTCCTTCACCGAATGCGCCAAGGCCGACCACTTGGTCACCGACCGATAAGCATCGGCGGCTCTGAACGTCGGACGCACGTATTGCTTTTCCAGCGGCAACCCAGCCGGGATCACCAGCATGGGAACATTCTCGGAGAATGCCTGCGCGACGCCCGGGAAAGCATTCTCGATGCCAGGGCCGGCTTGAGCGGCGAACACGCCGTTCCGCTTGCCGCGCTTGATGCGCGAATAACCGTCGGCGATGCCGACACCCACGCGCTCCTGCCGGCAGAGAATGGGGCGAATATCGATCGCCGCGCTCGCTTCGATCAGCGCATTGCGGGGGTAGCAGGACAGAAACTCCGTGCCCTCGCGCTTGAGAATTTCGGCGATAACTTCGGCGCCATTCATGGTTTTGCTCTCTTTCGGAATTGCGCGCGGGTATTCGCGTGCGGATGCTGTATTGCCGAGCGAAATTGTTACGTTCGGCGCCGGAATTTTCAGATTGCCTATTCGGCGGCGATTGGCGTATCGCGCCGGACGTATTGCGCCATTGCGTCCACGAAGGGCACGCCTTTGGGCGCCTCGAAACGGCCGGAGCGCACACGGTAACTCGCAGGATCCATTCCCGGCGGAAGCTTGCCGGCGGCATGATCCTTGAGCGTCTGCAGGAGGAGCCGTCTGATCTTGACGATGGCCGCGTCGCAAGCGAGCAGATGTTCCGCGGTACGATCGGCGATCGGGCCCATCGATTCCTGGATCGCGCAATCCTGCGTCCCAAATCCCTTCATGCCGGTGTAGGAGTCGCTGCTGGCTTGCTGCTCGCGGTCGATCAGATAGTCGTTGGCTCGGTTGCGAACCGCGTGATCCGTCCCCGGCAATATTTTCGGTATGGATGCCAAGCCCGGCCTTGGAGCGCGCCAGATCTTCCTCGGTCAGCGCTCGCGCCGGGTGAAAATCGACGCTGTAGAGCATCGTGTTCTCGTCGTCGATCGGTGCCCACACATGCGCGGCGTGCGGGATCGACGAGATGATCTTGTGGAACGGCATCAGCATCACATTCATGTTCCACATGATCGTGCCGTCGCCGCGATCGCGGCCGGTGCCGACCACGAATCCGAAGTCCGCAGGAATGACCTCATAGAGCGACGCTACGATACGGCGGCTCGGATCGCTTTCAGCACCGTGCAAAAAGGTCAGATGCGTCGCATCGAAACCGCCTTCGAGCGCTTGCAGCCAATTGCACTCCTGAACGTGCCGGGTTGCGTAACGCTGCGATGCCGGGATGAGCGTCCATTCGAGGTCCGGAAAATCGGGCTTCTTCTCCGCAGGCCCCATATAGGTCCACACCACGTCGCCGCGCTCGACGCATGGGTAGGCCTTCACGCCGAGTTGCTTTTGAACGTTCGCCTTGTGCACATCGTTCATCTGCGGGACGCACGGCAAGTCCACGCAGGTGCCTTCGACATCGAATTTCAGACCGTGATAGACGCAGCGTAATCCGTTCTCCTCGTTGCGGCCGTAGAACAATGAGGCCGTTCGATGAGGACAGCGTTCGTCGAGCAGTCCCACGCGGCCTTGCGTATCGCGGAACAGAACAAGGTTTTCGCCGAGGAGCCTCACTCGGATCGGAGGACCGTCCGGCTTCGACAATTGATGAGAGAACGCCGCGGGAATCCAATAGCGGCGCATCAATGTACCCATGGCAGTCCCAGGGCCGACGCGAGTCAGTAGTTCGTTTTCGTCTTGCGGGAGCACGAGCGCACCTCCATCGATTATCGATTATTAAGCGAACCTCCCAGAACATTCATTCTCGCGCGGCCGCGCTGCCATTGCAATTCGCTCGCTATGGCTCCGTCCGCCCCAACAGCTGGGCCGCCTTCTTCGCGACGTCGGGCGGTGTCTGGTAAACCTCGTCGACGAAATGCGCGATGTCTACGCCGCTCATCGGTGCCAGGGCGAGCGACGCCTTGGTGATGTCGGCGATAAATTGCGGATCGCGCATGGTTTCGTCAAAACCGTTGCGCAAGGCTTGCACCCGGCTAGGGGGCGTATCGGGCGGCGCGGCGAGCGGACGCTCCATGACCAGCCAGCCAAAGACCAACCGCATGACTTGGCGGTCCGCCTCGGACTTCGCGTAATCCATGACCAGCGGCACGTTGGCGAGTTGCGGATTCTTCTTCAACGCGATCTGGACCAGAATGTTGATCTTGTCGTCGGTCAGGCCAAGGCTGCGCACTGAGGTCAATCCGACGCCGCAGAACCCCTCAATTTCGCCGCGTTCGAGCGCAAGCCGCAATGCCGAGCTGCCGTTATATCCTTTAACCAGCTTGAACTTCGTTCCCAGAAGACTGTTCAGCGCGACCGGAAAATCCAAGGTGCCGGTTCCCGCGGCGCCGGTCACCATCTCCCTGGCGAGAACGTCATCGAACGTCTTGAAGGATGTCGACTTGCCGGCGAGGCAAACGGAGGTTTCGGACGCCGGAGCGCCGATCCAATTGAATTTTCGGGCGTCATATTGGCTCGGCACGCCGCCGATGATCGGATCGACGGCAATGTTGCCGGCGAACAAACCGATTTCCGATCCGTCGCGTGGCGAGACATTAAAGATATGATTGGCCGCCGCCATGCTGCCGGCGCCCGGCATGTTGTGAACGATGACATTTGGATGACCTGGTACATGTTGGCCGAGGTGCCGCGCGATCGTCCGCGCGTAAAGGTCGGCTCCGCCGCCGACATTGAAGCCCGCGATCAAGTTGAGGTTTTTGCCGGCGTAGAACTCGGTGGCCTCGTCCGCGTGTACCGGATGGATCCACAATAGGCCAAGGAATATGACGCAAACGGAATGCGCCGCCCGATTCGTCACGATTTTCCTCCCAAGTTTTGATCCCGCGCCTCGAGCCATCGCTCGCATTGAAAACGCCGAACCATGCCATTGGCCGCAATCTCGTTATTCACCGTACCACGTTGTCGTGGCTTCGGCTGCGTGTTGCGCTGGAGAATAGGAAGCGTCATGGTTTCCATCCCAGTGCGGCTATGGCTATCATCCACCACGCCGGCCACGGCGTGCCCCTGGAGCACGATCATGACAATGAGGCTTCGGCTTTCGTTGAGCGCCATTCTGGCCCTGATCTGCATCGCATCGCCTGCGGTCGCCGGAGAATTCTGGTACGGATACGGGCGCAATGTGTGTGGCGCCTTGCTCGACGATGCGTGCTATCGGCACGCCCAGCACGTCATTCATCGCAAGGAGGACCTGATCGCCTATCTGGAGGCGGACCCCGACGTGGACGACGGGTTCAAAGCTCCTGTCATCGTGCGGGCTCGGGCCAAGATCCATCGATTGCGCGCTGCCGTCGGCATCCGGCATATCATCTGGCCGACGCCGTGCTGCTACAGCCGCAAGCCGATCTACATCCGATGATGGATCGGAGTGGATATTCCCGGCAATAACTTGTCTCCAATAGAGCTCACTATCCGGCAGACGGCGCATCGAACGGCCGCGATGGCAACCACCTTTGCCGCTGGCGGGTGACCCACAGACCGAGCCGGTCCAGATAAAGATAAAGTACCGGAGTGGTGTAAAGCGTCAGCAATTGGCTGATCACCAGACCGCCCATGATGGAAATGCCCAAAGGCCGCCGAATTTCAGCGCCGTTGCCGAAACTCAGCGCAAGCGGCACGGCGCCCAGGATCGCCGCCACGGTGGTCATCATGATGGGACGAAAGCGTAAGATGCAGGCCTGAAAGATCGCATCCTCGGAGCTCAAATTCCGCGATCGCTTGGCCGCAAGGGCGAAGTCGATCATCATGATCGCGTTTTTCTTGACGATCCCAATGAGCAAAACAATGCTGATCAATCCAAGGATGTCGAATTCGGCTGTGAAACAGCATCAGCGCCAGCAGCGCCCCAACGCCGGCCGATGGCAGCGTCGACAAAATCGTGATCGGATGCACGTAGCTTTCGTACAGTACGCCCAGAAGAATGTAGACGGCAGCAATCGCAGCGGCAATCAGCACCGGCTCGTTGTTGAGCGATTGCTGAAACACCTGAGCGGTGCCGGCGAGATTGCCGTGGATCGAAACCGGCATGTGAATCTGGTTGATTGCCTTGTCGATCTCAGCCGCAGCCTCGCTGAGCGTGGCGCCCTCCTGCAAATTGAAGGATATGGTCGACGCGACGAACAGTCCTTGGTGGCTGACGGATAAGGGCGCGTGACCCGGCTTGTACCGGGCGATGGCCGCAAGCGGGATCATCGTCTCTTTGCTGGTGCTGACGGCGGCGCCTGCGGAGGTCCCGCCCTTTCCCGCCGTGGCGAGAGCATTGATGGCGGCGTTGCGCACCGAATTGTTGTTGGCGTTCGCCGCGGCCGACGCGCTCGCCGACTCACCAAGCGACGCCTTGGCGCTGCCCGCCGCTGTCACGCTGCCGGCCGGGGCATTCGATTTTGCAGTTCCCGCCGCGCCGCCGGCGGACGTCGCCACATAGATGTCGTCGAGCGCCGCCGGAAACTGCGTATAGCGCCGATCGATCTCCATGATGACGTGGTACTGGTTGATCGCGCTGTAGATGACGGACACTTGGCGCTGTCCGAACGCATCGTAAAGCGTGTTGTCGATTTGGGCCGGCGTGATACCGAGTTGCGAGGCCATGTCGCGGTCGATTTCGAGATCGGTCTCCAGGCCCTTCTGGTCCTGATCAGAGGTCACGTCCGTCACGACTGGATTGTGCTCAAGCGCCTGGACCAGTTTGGGTGTCCAGGCGAACAAATCCTCGGCGTTATCGGACAACAGCGTGTACTGATATTGCGAGTTGCTCTGTCGGCCTCCGGCGCGAAGATCTTGTCCGCCGACCAGAAACAGACGGCCGCCCGGAACCTGGATGAATTTCGGCCGCAGCCGGGCAATGACCTGCTCAACCGACGCGTCGCGCTCCGACAGCGGCTTCAATGCGACAAATACGGCGCCTGCATTGTTTGATCCGCCAAAACCGCTGCCAGCGCCAGTGAAGCCGACGATGTTGCTGACCGCAGGGTCCTGCTGCACGATCCCCATCATCTGACGAAGCTTTGTCGTCATGGCCTGAAAAGAGATGCTCTGGTCCGCTTGGACCTGGCCGTACATTTGGCCGGTGTCCTGTTGAGGGAACAGTCCTTTCGGGATGATCGAGAACAGAATCACATTGAGGCAGATAGTGGCGATAAATATGAGAAAGACCACGCCACTGTGCCGAATCGCCCATCCGAGGCTGCGTTCATAGCCGCGGAGTAGGCGATCGAAGATGGGCCGGCGGCGTTCGACCTGCCCCGCCGGCCGCGATCGCAATAGCTGCGCGCACATCATCGGCGTCGTGGTGACGGCAATCACCAGCGAAACAATGATGGCCATGGACATCGTAACCGTGAACTCACGGAACAGCCGGCCCGGAATGCCTCCCATAAGCAGGATCGGCAAAAACACCACCAGCAAGGAAAGGCTAATTGATACGACGGTGAAACTGACCTCGCGCGCGCCTCGCAACGTCGCCTGCAGGCGCGGCACGCCCGCCTCGATATATCGGGTGATGTTCTCGAGGACGACCACTGCATCGTCGACAACAAACCCTGTCGCAATGGTCAGCGCCATCAGGGACAAAATGTCGAGGCTGTACCCCACAAGATACATGCCGGCGAACGTGCCCAGAATAGAAACGGTTACCGCAACGCTGGGGATTATTGTCGCGCGAGCGTCTTGGAGAAACACGTAAACGACGCCTGTCACAAGAACGATGGCGATCAACAGGGTCAGTTCGGTATCGCGCAGCGAATCGCGGATTGTCGTCGAGCGATCCATCGCCACTGTGACGTTGACATCGGCTGGCATCGCCGCTTCCAAGTGCGGCAGTTCCGCTTTGATACTGTCGATCGTGTCGATAATGTTTGCGCCGGGCTGGCGATAGACGAAGATCAGCACCGACGGCTGACCGTTGGACAGGCCGAGATTGCGAACATCTTCGACGGAATTAGTGACACTTGCGACATCGGTCAGACGGACCGCGGCGCCATTGCGATAGGCCACGACGAGCGGAGCATAGTCCAGGGCCTTGGTTGCCTGATCGTTGGTATAGACTTGATAGCGCTGATCGCCGTCGTCGATGGATCCCTTGGGGCTGTTGGCATTGGCCGAAGCGAGCGCTGCCCGGACGTCCTCGAGCCCGATGCCATATTTGAAAAGCGCCTCAGGATTGAGCTCAACGCGGACCGCCGGAAGTGCCGATCCACCGATCGAAACCTGTCCGACGCCGCTCATCTGAGAAAGCCGCTGCTGAAAGACGTTGCTGGCCGCGTCGTACATTTGGCCTTGAGTCAGCGTCTTCGATGTCATCGCAAGAATGAGAATTGGCGAGTCAGCGGGATTGACCTTCCGGTAGGTGGGATTGCTCTTCAGACTTGCCGGCAGGTCGGCGCGCGCCGCCACGATGGCGGCCTGGACGTCGCGCGCCGCGCCATTGATGTCGCGATTGAGATCGAACTGTAAGGTGATGCGGGTCTGTCCGAGTGAGCTTCGCGAGGTCATCTCGGTGACATTGGCAATCTGCCCAAGGTGCCGCTCGAGCGGGCTCGCAACGCTGCTCGCCACGGTGGTCGGGCTGGCGCCGGGGAGCGAGGCCGACACAGAAATCGTCGGAAAATCGACCTGCGGCAGCGGCGCGACCGGCAATTTCAAAAAAGCGATCGTGCCAGCCAACGCTATGCCAAGCGTGAGAAGCGTCGTGGCGACGGGCCGGCTGATGAAGGGTGCGGAGACGTTCATTCGCCCGCCTCGCCGCCAGCAAACCGGCTCGCCGGCCGTTGCCCCGTAAGGCGCACGGCGAGCCGATCGAAGTAAAGATAAATGACCGGTGTGGTGAACAGTGTCAGCATCTGGCTGACGATCAACCCGCCGACAATTGCGAGTCCGAGCGGCTGGCGAAGCTCGGAGCCGGTTCCCGTCCCCAACATGAGCGGCAGGGCGCCGAGAATAGCGGCCATGGTGGTCATCATGATCGGGCGGAACCGCAGCAGGCACGCTTGATAGATCGCGTCACGCGGCGCCAATCCCTCGACGCGTTCCGCTTCCAACGCGAAGTCGATCATCATGATCGCGTTCTTCTTCACGATGCCGATCAAGAGGATGATGCCGATGATGGCAATGACATCGAGATCGTAGCGAAACACCATCAACGAAAGGAGCGCGCCGACGCCGGCCGAAGGCAGAGTTGACAGGATGGTGATCGGATGGATGAAGCTTTCGTAGAGGACGCCCAGGACGATGTACATCGCAGCCACGGCGGCGATGATGAGGAAAATCTCGTTGCTCA
The DNA here is from genome assembly GCA_963759705.1 of uncultured Alphaproteobacteria bacterium. Lineage (GTDB taxonomy): Bacteria > Pseudomonadota > Alphaproteobacteria > Rhizobiales > Xanthobacteraceae > BOG-931. The sequence continues at coordinate 61,333 of CAVXAK010000007.1, read as the reverse complement.
ACGACGATTGAAAGGCGGCCGCAGTGCCTTGAAACGCCGTTATGAAGCTCTCGGGAAGACCGGCCTCGCTCTCGGCTTTTTGGATCGCATTGACGGCGTCGTCGAGCGAATAACCCGGCGCGGTATTGAACGAGATCGTCGTCGCGGGGAATTGCCCGAAATGGGTAATCAACAATGGGCCGGTTTGCTGCTCGATATGCGCAATGGCCGAAAGCGGCACTTGGCCATTCGTCGATGACGACGAAGACGGCAGATACAGCGAGGATAGGCCGGCGAGCGAGCGCTGTAGCGTCGGATCGAGCTCCAAAATGACGCGATACTGGTTCGACTGGGTGTAAATCGTGGAAACAATGCGCTGTCCAAACGAGTTCGTACAGCGCGTTATCGACGGTTGCCGGCGTGATCCCGAAGCGGCTGGCGGTGGCGCGGTCGATGACGAGATTAACCGTCAAGCCCTGCTGCTGGAGATCGCTCGCGACGTCGGTGAGTTGCGGCAGCTGGCTCAAGCGTTGCACCAGCTGCGGCACCCAGGTGGCGAATTCCGTTGGATTGGCGTCCTCGAGGACGAAATGATACGGCGCGCGGCTGATTGTTGAATTGATGGTCAGATCCTGTACCGGCTGCATGTAAAGCGCGATGCCGATGATGCCGGAGACCTCACCCTGTATGCGCCGGATGATCGCGGCAGCGCTCAGGCTGCGCTCGTCGTGCGGCTTGAGTGTGATGAGGAAGCGGCCGGTATTGAGCGTCTGATTGGTGCCGTCGACGCCGATGAACGAGCTGAGATTTTCGACGTCGGGGTCCTTCAGGATCGCCTCGGCGAGCTTGTTTTGCAGCTCCGCCATGGCCTCATAGGAAATGCTCTGTGAGGCCTCGGAAATTCCCTGGATCATTCCGGTGTCCTGCACCGGAAAGAATCCCTTCGGGACCAGGTCATACAACAGAACCGTGAGCGCGAGTGTCAGCACCGCGACCAGCAAAGTCAGCGGTTGACGGTCCAAGACCCAATTCAGCGCCCGGCCGTACGCGGCGATGATCGAATTGAAAGCGCGCTCGGCCGTGACGTCGAAGCGGCTGCGCTCCGCCTCCGGGCGATGGCGGATCAGCTTGGCGCACATCATCGGCACCAGCGTCAGCGAGACGACGGCAGAGATGACAATCGTAACCGCCAGCGTGATCGCAAACTCGTGGAATAGCCGGCCGACGACTTCGCCCATGAACAGCAGCGGTATCAGCACGGCGATCAGCGAAATCGTCAGCGAAATGATGGTGAAACCGATCTGCTCCGAACCTCTCAGCGCCGCCTCGAGCGGGTCCATTCCGCCTTCGACGAACCGCGCAATATTCTCGATCATGACAATGGCGTCGTCGACCACGAAGCCGGTGGCGATCGTAAGCGCCATGAGCGACAAGTTGTCGAGGCTGAAGCCGAGGAGATACATCGCCCCAAAGGTGCCGACGAGCGACAACGGGACCGACAGGCTCGGGATGATCGTGCCGGGAATCGTACGCAGAAAGACGAAGATCACCACGACGACCAGGACGACGGCTAAACCGAGCTCGAATTCAACATCCGCGACCGAGGCGCGGATCGTGACGGTGCGGTCGCTGATCACGTGGACGTCGACGGCAGACGGCAGCGAAGACAGAATTTGCGGCAACAGGCTTTGAACGCGATCGACGACTTGAATGATGTTGGCGCCGGGTTGACGCTGCACGTTCACGATGATTGCGGGTGTCGTGTTGGCCCAAGCGCCAAGCTTTGTGTTTTCCGGTCCACTGACGATAGTTGCTACATCACTCAGCCTGACCGGGCCGCCGTTGCGGTAGGCGACGATGAGGTTGCGATATTGATCGGCGCTGTTGAGCTGATCGTTGGCGTTAATGGTCGAGGCCTGCGCCGGGCCGTCGAAATTGCCCTTAGGCGTATTGACGTTGAGGTTGCCGATCGTCGTGCGAATGTCGTCGACGTTCAGCCCGTAGGCGGCAAGTGCCTGCGGGTTGACCTGAATGCGAACCGCCGGCCGGTGTCCGCCGCTGACGCTGACGAGGCCGACGCCCGTGACCTGCGAAATTTTTTGCGCGAGTCTCGTTTCGCTCAAATCCTCCAGGTCGGTCAGCGCCAGCGTCTTCGATGAGACCGCGAGCGTCAGGATCGGCGCGTCGGCGGGGTTGACCTTCGCATAGATCGGCGGCGCAGGAAGGTCGGCCGGCAGGAGGTTGCCCGAGGCGTTGATCGCGGCCTGGACCTCCTGCTCGGCGATATCGAGACTAAGGTCGAGGCCGAATTGGAGCGTGATCACCGAGGCGCCGGCAGAACTGGCCGACGTCATCTGGTTGAGGCCCGGCATCTGCCCGAACTGACGCTCCAACGGTGCCGTAACCGAAGACGTCATGACTTCCGGGCTCGCCCCCGGATAGAGCGTCTGGACCTGGATCGTCGGGTAGTCGACTTCGGGCAGCGTCGAAAGCGGCAGGAACTTATAAGCGATCATGCCGGACAGCATGATCGCTGCCATCAGCAGCGTCGTGCCGACCGGGCGTAAGATGAAGGGTTCCGAGACGTTCATCTCACCGTTTCATCGGCGCGCGTGCGCTCGACGTCCTCGGGGCGCGCTACTGTTGCCCGCTGCCGGCGCGGCGACGGCCGGGATTCGCATTCTGTCCGCCGCCGCCCTTTGGCGCGGTTGGCTTGCCGTCCATTTCAGAAAGGTTGACCTTCAGTCCGTCGCGCAGGCGGTCGGAGCCGTCGACCACAACATGGTCGCCGGCAGTCAACCCGGAGTTCACGGCCGTCATGCTGCCGTCGGTGGGGCCGATCTTGATCGGGCGCACCGAGACGGTGTTGTCGGCACTGAGAACGTAGACGTAGGTGCCCGGCGAGCCGCGCTGGATGGCCACCGTCGGAACGGTGACGACATTTTGCAGCGTCTTGACGAGCAACTGGGCATTCACGAACTGGTTTGGAAACAGCGCAGCGTCGGCATTGTCGAACTGCGCTTTGACTTTCACGGTGCCGGTCGTTGTATCGACCTGATTGTCGACCGCCGAAACCTTGCCTGTAGCAAGCTGTTTGACGTTTGCGCGATCAAATACGGTAACCTCGAGAGCTGCTCCGGCGTTCAGTTGCGGCATGATGTCGGGCAGATCGTCCTCGGGGATCGAGAAGACGACCGTGATGGGCTGCAATTGAGTGATGACGGCGATCCCGCTAGCGCTGCTGGTCTGCACATAGTTTCCGGGATCGACCAGGCGAAGGCCGACGCGTCCCGTGACGGGCGAAACGATGTGGCAATAGGCGATGTTCAACGTCTGCGCATCGATCTGGGCCTGATCAACCTTCACCGAGCCTTCATATTGCTGCACGATGAAGACTTGATTCTCGGCCTGTTGGCGGGCGATCGAATTTTGCTGAAGCAACGTCTGATAGCGCTTCAGATCCGTTTGGGCTTGGCTCAGTAAACCTTGGTCGTGCGCAAGCTGTCCTTCATACTGTTCCCTCAAGATCTCATAGGGGCGCGCATCGATTTGCGCCAGAAAGTCGCCCTTCTGAACCGTCTGCCCTTCGGTAAACGCGACCTGTGTCAACTGGCCGTTGATTTGAGTTTGGACGGTCACGGTCGCGAGCGGCGTGACGGTGCCGAGCGCGCTCACCAGCACCCTGATGTTGCCCGGCGCGATGGTTGCTGCGCCGACCGATTGCAGCGCGCCGGATTGAAAGCGCGCCGTGGTCGGCGCAGGCTTGCGTACTGTGTGCACGATCTCGTAGGCGCCGAAGACCAGCGCAAAAGCGACGATCAGTCCGAGTGCTATTTGGACTTTCGATCGTGGTCGGCTCTTGCTGTCCGGCGCCAGCGGTACGGTTCGGCGCAGGTTCGGAGCCAGTTCGTCGTCGGTTGTGCGCGTGCGCTCGTCCATTTGGGTGTTCATTCGTCCGAACGGGTCAACATATAGTGTGAGCGGAATCGCCCGCCTAATGAAAATTCGCTAATTAACGGTCCGGCTCGAACTCACCCTTCGGTCACGCCCGCAGAAAATGTCCTGCCGGCATTTGATCCCCTGCCGTCACGGCATGGTCGTAATTCGAATTTGTAGCATAATCAGAGCCTTGGCCGCATGTCGCGATTGGCCTGAATGGCCAGGGCCGGCCTCGCAAGTGGCCGACGGCCCGGCACCTGAAGGTGCCGCCACACCGGTTTATTGTGTCGGTGGCAGTTGCGGCAAAAATGAGAAGCCTTTTTGCAGCTCTTTTGACGTGGGAATCAGCGTAGCGTCCCATCCGCCGCCCAGCGCCTCGATCAGGCTGACGCTGGCGAGGAAAAGATTTTGCCGGGTTGTCAGCTCGGCTTCCTCGTCGCCGAGCAGGATCGCCTCAGCCGTCACCACGGTCGTGAACGAGACCGTGCCAGCGCGATATTGATTTAAGTAGATGGCCACGGCTTCGCGTGCTGCCGCGACCGCCTGCCGCTCCACACCAAGCTGCTGCGTAAGGATCCGAATTGCGGCAAGTTCGTCTTCGACCTGTTGAAATGCCGTGAGCACCGTCTCGCGATAATTGGCGACGCTCTGCCAGTAGACTGCGCGGGCTACATCGACTTGGGCGGACGTGCGCCCGCCGTTGAATATTGGTTGTGCCGCCGCGGCGCCGAGCGACCACACCTCGTGCGACACGTCGAACGGCAATGGATTTTTGCCGATCCATTGCAAAACGCCGGACAGACTGATGTCCGGAAAATATCCGGCGATTGCGACGCCGATGAGCGCATTCTCTTGCTGCATGGAGCGCTCCGACGCGGCAATGTCGGGTCGCCGTTCAAGCAGTGTCGATGGGACAACAACCGGAATTTTCGGAATGCCGCCTGACAGCACACGCGGCGCGATCGTGAGTTCCGCAGGGGGCCGGCCGGTCAATATCGCGATCGCATGCTCGAATTGCGCGCGCTGCACGCCGACATTGATGGCTTGCGCTTCGACGTTCAACACCTGTGTCTGGGCAGTGATCACGTCGGCTTTCGACACAGTACCGGCGTTGTATTGATTCTGCGTGATGACGAGCGTGCGCTTGTATTCCGCGACGGTTCGATAGAGCAGATCGCGCAATGAATTTGCCGCCCGAAGATTGAAATAGGCGATGGCAAGTTGCGCCTGCGCCGAGAGTTTGACATTGGCGAGATCGGCTGAATTCGCCTGGGCGGCTGCAGTGTCTGACTCGATCTGGCGGCGCACTTTGCCCCAGACATCGAGATCCCAGGAGCCGTTGAGGGCCGGGTTGTAGAGTGTCGAATAGGTAGCGCCGCTGCCGCCGCCAAGCAGCGCAGTGCTGTTGCTTGATCGGCTTCCACTACCACCGCCGGCATTTGGTCCGGTGCGAGTTCGGGTGAAGCTGTAGTTGCCGGTCAGTATCGGAAACAGGCTGGCTTGGCCTTCCCTAATGAGGGCCCGCGCTGCCTCATAAGCTGCAGCCGAGGCCGCCACGGTCTGATTGGAAATCTCCACTTGCCGGAGCAGGTAAGCGAGCTTCGCATCCCGATAGGGCGCCCACCAATCGCCGCGATCGACGCCATCGCTTGGCGTGGCGACTTTCCAGCCCTTGAGTTCCTTGTAAGTTGTCGGGACGGGAGCCGCTTCGGGCAAATAGTTGGGACCTACAGCGCACCCAGCAAGCGACAGCGCGAAGATCAACGTTGATGAAGATAAGCACGTTTGCATGCGTTCAAACGCAATGCGTCGCACCCACTTCCCCCAACGGACATCAGCATGGGCTAACGCAAACACGGCGGCAAACCCGTTGCTGTAAGACCCGGAACACAAACCGGAGCAATGCAACGCATTCACCGCTGGAACGCGACAGGCGGCGCATTGGTCACATTGCGTTCACTCCGCTGTGCTCACCTCCAATGCGATCCCCGTCCCCCAGCGATCGCGTTAACATAACCATGCCCCACGCCTTGGCTGATAGCAACTACACGCCCTCGGTCCGACGAAGACGCACACCGTTCTGCGGGACAATGTGATATTCAGGCGACAGTGCGAGCCGGCCAGGCGTCGGCGGCCAAGCATCGCGCCTGGCGCTCATTGAGCAGAGGAGCTTCCGATGCCCTATACCTATACCCTGACCACCACGATACCGGCCTCCGCGCAGGAAATTTACGACGCATGGCTGGACAGCATCGGCCATTCCGAGATGACAGGCGGCGCGGCCGAGATGTCGGACGAACTCGGCGCCGAAATTTCGGCCTGGGACGGCTATATCAGCGGACGTAATCTCGAACTCGTATCGGGTGAGCGTATCGTGCAGTCGTGGCGCACGACCAAGTTTAGCGACGAGCACGAAGACTCGATCGTCACGGTGACGCTGGAGGAAACGGACGACGGCACCTTGCTGACGCTTGTCCACAGCAACGTGCCGGACGACCACCGCAGTTACGAAGAAGGCGGCTGGCAGTCGCGCTATTTCGAACCGATGCTGGCCTACTTTGCGGCGGACGAGCTAGAGCCAGAGGAGCCTGAGCCGGAGCAGGCTGCGCCGTCGCCGGAGCCCGTCCGGCCGTCGCCGAAATCGAGGGCGCCGCGGACCAAGCGAGCGGCCGGCCCAAAGACGAAGCGTGCGGCGGCGCCGGCCAAGGCTTCGCCTGCCAAAAAAAGGCCAAAGCGAACGGCGGCGGCAAAGACCAAGCGAAAGACGGCGAAGACGACCAAGAAAAAACCGTCGAAAAAATCGGTCAAGCGGCCCGCAGCGAAACGAGCAGCAGTGAAACGGACGGTGGCGAAGAGTAAGGCCGGACGACGCAAGCGACGATAGTCAGCTTCCGCGATACGTTGAGTACGACCACGGCGTGACCAGCAGCGGTACGTGATACTCGCCTTCGGGCTCGGCGACTGCGAAGCGCAACGGCACGATACCGAGAAACGGCGGGTCCGGCGTCGGTACCCGCCGCCCCGCAAAATACGCGCCGACGTCGAATCGCAATTCATACACTGCGATCGGAATAGGCCTGCCGGAAATCAGCGGCCTGTCGGTGCGGCCGTCGGCGTTGGTGACGGAGTGCTCGACGAGTTGTGATGATCCCGCCATGTCCCATAGCTCAACCGCGACCCCTTCGGCAGGACCGCCGCCGTACGTGTCGAGGACGTGCGTGGACAGCCTTCCGTGCACCTTGAGGCGGTCGGGCGCCGCGACACGCTGATCGATCCGCAGCGCCGCGATACGGAAAATCTCAGAGAGCGCGGCATCACGCTCGGTCGCGGGATCGTTCTGCAATCGTCGTTCGAATTGGCGCAGAATTGAATCCTTGCCGTGGCGGCGTACGCACACGACGAATGGCATGCCAAACTTCGCGTGATAAGCATCGTTGAGGCGATGAAAGGCAGCGAACTCCTCTTCGGTCAGGCGATCCAAGCCGACGCTGGCTTGCTCGGCTGTGGAGTTGGCACCCAAAGATCCCTCGCGCGCAGCCTTTCCGGCAAGATCGGGATGGTCCTTGATGAGAGCGAGCTTGCGTTCGTCGCCGGCATTCTGCACGGCGCTGACCATCGCCTGGTGGAGCGCCGATACGCTTGAAAATGGCCGCTGGGCATAGACGGCATCCGCCACCCACGGCGTGTGCTCCATGACCTCGCCAAGCACGCTGAGGAATGTCGCCCGGTCGGTGGCGTTGAGGGTCTCGAGTGAAATCGGCGCCATCTCAAATGTCCAATCTCATGCGATGAGTGGAGCGTCGGCGCTAAGCCCGTGATGTTCGCGATGCCAATGCCGCGCGATGTCGAGACGCGTCGCCAGCCAGACCCGGTCAAAACCTGCGATGTAGTCGAGAAAGCGAGCGAGCGCCGCCGCACGGCCGGGCCGGCCGGCAAGCCGGCAATGCAGTCCGACGGACATCATTTTCGGCGCGCGCTCGCCTTCGGCGTAGAGCAGATCGAACGTATCGCGCAGATAGGCAAAGAAATCATCGCCGGCGCCAAACCCTTGCGGATTGATGAACCGCATGTCGTTGGCGTCAAGCGTGTATGGAATGATGATGTGCGGCCCCTTGGGGCCGTTAACCCAATACGGCAGATCGTCGGCGTAGGAATCCGACGAATAAGCGAAGCCGCCATCGGCGAGCACGAGTTTCAACGTGTGTTCGGACGTGCGTCCCGTGTACCACCCCAACGGCCGCATGCCGGTCGACTCGGTATGAATGCGGATCGCCTCGCGCATATGCGCGGCTTCGTCGGCGTACGAAAAGTCCCTGTAATCAATCCACCGGAGGCCATGGCAGGCGATGTCCCATTGCGCTTCGCGCATCGCCGCGACAATCTGCGGATTGCGGGCGAGCGCTGTTGCGATGCCAAACACGGTCGCCGGCACTTTGCGCACCGTCAGCATGCGCCACAGCCGCCAGAAGCCGGCGCGCGAGCCGTACTCGAACATCGACTCTACGTTCATGTGCCGCTGGCCCGGCCATGGTGCAGCCCCGAGAACGTCGGAGAGAAAGGCCTCCGAGGCTGGGTCCCCGTGGAGAATGCAGTTCTCGCCGCCTTCCTCGAAATTCACGACGAATTGGACGGCCAGACGCGCGTTGCCGGGCCAACGCGGATCGGGCGGCGTGCGGCCATAGCCGGCCAGATCGCGCGGATAGTCGGAGAATGTTGGCGGCATCACATCCTGTGCCGGTGGCCCACCCGAAAGGCGGTGAAGGATCAGTATATGCTGCAGTGCGACAGCGGGTGAGGTCAAGCAGCGAACGGCCGATGAAACTGATTGTCCGCTGATTTCCGAGCGCTTCTCTATTAGGCGAGCAAATTATCGCGCAACCGCGTCCCGGCATATTTCTTCTTCGACAGGCCTCGGCGCTGGAGCTCGGGCACGACGTGATCGACGAATTCCTGCAAGTTGCCGGGCGCCGAGAAGCCGCGCGCGAGCATGAACCCGCCATTCGCCCCGGTCTCGAAATGCCACTGCTCGAGCTTGTCGACAATCTGTTTGGGGGTGCCGCCGGCAACCAGGATGCGCTCGGTCATAAACCGGCGGCCGAATTGCTCGACGGTGAGGTTCGGGTCCGTGGTCTTCAAGATTTCCTCGAAGCTGCCCCAATGCACGTTCTGCGCCTTCACCTCCGCCGCGACGTCGGACAGCCGCATGTCGCGACGAAACATCGAGAAGTCGAGACCATACATCGATGAAAGCTCGATCAATCCGGCTTCCGGCGGGATCGAATCCAGATAGTGCTCTTCCATGTCCCGCGCCTGCTCTTCGGAGTCGGCAACCTGAATGCGCACCGACCAGAGTATGCCGCTGTCGCGGGGCTTGCGGCCGAACTTGGCGAGACGCGTGTCGAGTTCGGCCCGATGCGCTTTCATGCTCGGCAGCGTGCGGCGCGTGCTGAACTGCAGATCGGCGTAATGAGCGGCGAGATCCATGCCCGGGCCCGACTGGCCGGCCTGGATAATAACCGGGCGGCCTTGCGGTGAAGGCAGTGCAGGCAGTGGACCGCGCACGTTGTAGTATTCGCCCTCGAAGTTCAGCAAATGCACCTTTTCGGGAATGCCGAAAATGCCTTTCTCTCGATCGAGCACAATGGCGTCGGGTTCGATGCTGTCCCACAATGCGCAGCACACCGCGAGGTGCTCCTGCGCGCGTTCGTAGCGGACATCGTGCTCGATCATTTTTCTGTAGCCGTAGTTCGCCGCTTCGTTCTTCGATCGCGACGTAACGGCGTTCCAGGCGATGCGCCCTTTGGTGACGTGATCCAATCCGTTGAACACCCGCGCGATGTGGAATGGATGATGATAGGTCGTCGACATGGTAATGCCGAAGCCGATGCCGTCAGCGACGCGCGACATGCACGGGATCATCGGCATCATGTCATGGCGGGGCCACTTCGTGCCGTAACGGACTGCGGCGTGGTGATTGCCGCCGTAATCCTCGGGGGTGCCGCCGGAATCGCCGAAGAACAGCATGTCCATGATGCCGCGCGCTGCCGTCCGCGCGATGTCCTCATAGAATTCCGGGCTGCTGTAATACGGATAACCCTCCCACGATCCCGGCATCTTCCACAGATAGTCGGTGTGATAGTGGGAGAGATCGGCAGCAAGATGAATTGTTTCAGACTCTGGACATCAAATACTCCGCGACCCGGCAGGGAAGGGCGCCAACCAACGAACGATGTCGCTGTGATGGGATTGCGCGACTATACACTTCGCGTCGGTCGGGACAACTTTGGTCGCTCTCGCCATCCGATTAAATCGTATCGCTCGGCAATAAAATCGCGCTGCCTGAGAACGGCCAGGTTCATGCAACCAAGACGACCAAGACGACCAAGACGACCAAGACGACCAAGACGTGTTGTCATTCGGCTGCGCGGCAAAAAGATGCGGCGCCGTCACGCCGCCGGCATCGGATAATCGGCCTCGTTGAGGATAAATCCGGGCTTCAATGAGAAATCGAGCCGCGGCGGCGCGAAGATGTCGAGGAGGCGCGCGACGCCGTTGGGCGCCTTTTGACGTCCCGGGCCGATCCATATTTTTTCCCCCGGGGCGAACGGGGAGACCTTTTCCGCGACTCTCAAAATGGATATCGTCCCCGGCGCACTGATGATTTTCTACGTTGGGAAGCACAACAGGCAACGAGGAGAAGTTTAATGAAGAAATTTGCAGTGGTGATGACGGCGGCGGCGCTCACGCTGGGGTCAATCGCCGTAACGGCGAACGCTCAAACCCAGTCGCCGGGCGCGGCGAGCTTTCACGCACAGTTGCAAAACGCGACACCCATCATCAAAAGGGTAGCCTGCAACGGAACGACGGGCGTGCATGGTTGTGGTCCCGGATGGGTTTGGGCCTGCGGTCCTCAAGGCGGCAATTGCCGATGCGTCCGGTGCTAGCCGCCAACGCCATCAAACAATATCAATCACGACAGCTGGCCGCCTTCGGGCGGCCTCTTTTTTTGCGGCCTGAATCTCAAACTTCCCGCGGAGGAAGGACCTCCGAATTCGCTCCGGGGGAGGGGACCCGTCAAGCCTTGTGGCTCGCCGTTGCGAGGCATTCTCGGCCGCATAAACCCGAATTTCGTTGTCGCTTCGTCGTTTTGTCGGTAGCGCCATTCGGCGCGCGAATGACCCTCAACTTGTGGCGGCGACGGATTGGGCCTCCTGCTTGCTTTTGTATTGTTCGACAATTCCCTCCAGCCGCGCGATGTTTTGCAGAAGACGCTGGCTGGTTAGGACGAGGAAGTAATAGCCGAACTGCGGATTTTGAAAGTAAAGCTCGAGCAGCCTGTCATAAGTTATAGTGAGGACTTCTGCGGCCTGCGTGCATTCGACGGTTGCCGTCCGCTGGTTATTGGGCGTGAGAAATCCGAGCTCTCCCATGAGGCTTCCCGGCGGAAGCTCGACGCCGATTTCAGTAACCAGGAATTTGCCGCTGACCGTCAAGAACATCTCGTTGGCCGGATCGCCCTTTTTGAACAGCACATCGCCCTGGCGATATTTGCGCTGGGTCATGAACGGCTTGAGCCATTCCATCGAGGTCTCGCCTTGTACGGCGTTGCGCGCCTTCTTGACGAGGTTGAGCATCTGACGGAGGCGAACAAAATTGATGGGCAGCAACAGGAGGTACAACAGAAAGGTTCTGACATCGCTGGCGAGCGCGCCAAAGGCCATGAAAAACACGTTGCTGATCATATTCGAGACGCGCAACGGTACCATGGTCCGCGTCAGCAGGGTGGCGACAAAGAAAACAGCCCCCACCAGGGCGCACATATTGGCAATGGTGATGTTGGCCAAAAAGATCTCCAACAGGCGATTGAAGATCGCGTCGTAAGTGATGTTGTTGGGATCAAGACCGAGTTGAATGAGAATCTTTGCGATTCTGAGGTTGTCTGCCGCCTTGTCGAGGATGCGCTCCAGGATCGTCGACAGTTCCACGCTGCTTAGGCTCATCGTTCTCCCCCACAAAACTCCGTGGGCTATCGCTGAATAAGGCTTTGGGCGCGGTCGAGTGGCCGCCCGAAGTCGATTGCCAATTTACCGCCCCCGAGGGGTTAATACCTGCTGCAATATGGGAAGGCTAACACGCCCCAATCGGCAGGTCTGTGACCGACCTCACAATCGTCCGATGGCGAAAAGCCTCGCTGCTTCTCCGCACGATAAACGCTCGTTCATATCCCGAAGCGTCGTTCGCTGCGAGGCGGCAAAACGTCCGGAACTAAGACGGGACAGCGGAAGTTCCGAGAGCGCGCTCGAACGACGGTGCACCCTATCAGAAATTGCGGTAATATTTTATTGGCATGCTCCAGAAGAACGCGGTTCGAGTTCAGATGACACGAGTGCTGGTTGCGACAACTGCTATCGTGACAACTGTTATCGCGGTGTCGATTTTATCGAGCCTTGGCGGCGCGCAGGATCGGTCGGCCGGTCGTTCAAATTCGCTCCTCACGGGTCAGGCGGCCTACGGCGATTGGAAATCCGATGCACCTGGACTGCGCCGGTACATCAGGGCGTCTGACTTGCCGGCGCCCTACGCATCTCATTCCACGTCAAACAGCGCTGTTCTGGTTGCCAAGCCGGCCGACGCTCGATTGCACGTCCCTCCGGGGTTCCAGGTAAACCTTTTTGCAAGCGGTCTGGATGGGCCGCGGCTTATTCGAACGGCGCCGAACGGGGACATTTTCGTCGCCGAGAGTTCGGCGGGGCGGATTCGGGTGTTGAGGCCCTCTGACGATGGCGGCGCGGTGAGCCGTAACACGATATTTGCGTCGGGTTTGAAATTGCCGTTTGGCATTGCCTTCTATCCCCGCGGCAATGACCCCCAATGGGTTTATGTGGCCAATACCGATTCCGTTGTGCGCTTTCGTTACCGCAACGGCGACCTTCACGCCGATGCTGCGCCGGAAGTTGTTGTGCCAACGCTGCCGCACGGCGGAAATCATTGGACCCGCGACATTGCGTTCTCGCTTGATGACACGGCAATGTTCATCTCGGTCGGATCCGCGTCAAACGACGCAGAGTTGATGGCGATGTTCGATGCTGCCGTTCCGAATGAATGGATGCCCTTTCTTCGTCAACAGATAAAGAAAGCACTGTTTGGCCATGCCTCCACGGATGAGGCCGAGCGCGCCGACGTGCTTGCGTTCGATCCGCAAGGCGGAGGCCGGCGCATTTACGCGAGCGGGCTTCGCAATTGCGCGGGCATGGCCGTAAATCCAACGACCGGAGATCTGTGGTGCTCAACCAATGAACGCGATGGCCTGGGGGACGATCTTCCACCCGATTACGTAACGCGCGTGCGTGAGGGCGGTTTCTACGGTTGGCCCTGGTACTACATCGGCCCGCATGAGGATCCTCTTCATAAGGGCGCGCGGCCGGAGCTAAGGGATCACGTCATTGTTCCCGACATTCTGCCGCAAGCCCATTCGGCGCCGTTGGGGATGATGTTTTACACCGGCCGACAATTCCCGGCCGAGTATGAGGGCAGCGTCTTTGCCGCCGAACACGGATCATGGAACCGAGCCAAACGAACGGGCTATAAGATCATTCGCAGCATCGTGAAGGACGGCGTGCCGTCCGGCGTATATGAGGATTTTGTCACCGGCTTTGTCATCGACGATGCACGCGTCTGGGGCCGCCCCGTCGGCATCGCCCAGGCCAAGGATGGCTCGCTATTGTTCTCCGACGATGGGAACGGCACGATTTGGCGCGTAACTTACGCGGGCAATCCCTCTCACTGATCGCTCCTCTCACTGATCGCTACTTGGCCGTAGCATGACTTGGCCGCGGCATGACTTGGCCGGAGCCTCAACTTCGTACGCGACCTGCATTCCGTCAGCTCAATGCCCTTGATCCCAACTTTGGTTCCACGTGGGCATAGTTCCCGCGTCGCAATCTGATCGCAATCAAACGTACGAAGTGCCGAATTTGCAACGCATTGCCATCGAATATCTGAAAGACATTTAAGTATCGGGTAGCAGTGGAGGGGACAATGTCGGAGACAATCTCAAGTCAAACCTCGTGGTCGACGGGGTCGATTGCGCTTGCTGCTGCGGTTCTCGTTTTAGGTATGGGTGGTGTGTGCGGATCAGCCAATATCGCGCACGCGGACGATTGCATCGCAGCACCGAATTCCGCCGCCCCTCAGGGGAACCACTGGTACTATCACATTGATCGGGCGACGCACCGCAAGTGCTGGCACTTGCGTGCGCCAGGACAATCCTCGTCAAAAACGACTGCCCAGCCTACATCCGAAGCGGCGTCGCCGCCCGTGCCGGTGAATTCGGCGCTGGCGCCGCTCGCTTCAACGTTTGCGGCTCCGTCCGCTGGCACTTCAGTGTCGATGAACGCCGGCAACGATGCTCCGCCGTCGCCGCACGTCACAATGCTTGCCATCAGACCACAGACTGACGCCGTGACCGGTGCGGCTGCGGACGACGGCGTCGAGCGGCCTGCTGCGCGCGGAGGAAGTGACGCGTCCTCCATGCCGCAGGCGCCCGCTCCTCAGGAGAACACGTCGCAAGCGGCATGGCCGGTACCGACCGCTTCCGCGGCGGAGTCTGATGCCACGCCCGATGTTGCTCCCCTCAGGCCGAAGCAGCCCCCTATCAGATGCTGGCACCAATTCCATCCGAGCCGAAGTGGACGACGCAGTGAGCAGCGCCCAACGCCGTGCGCCATCATCCAACGCCGGGATGTTGGGCGCTCTGGCGACGACGCCGGTCGAACTGCTTGTTATCTTCGCGATTGTGCTGGCGATGGCCGGCATTCTGGTTCGCGCCGTGATGAATGTTGCGGCGGCACGTCGAGAACGGGCCATCAGCGATCACTCCGAGCCCGGCTGGCCCGACGATCAAGGAGAATATGAAGAGTTTGACGCGCAATACCAGGACAATCAACGCTGGCATGAGTTGGTCGATCAGCATGAACGTGACCGGATCGATGACTTTCCAACCGAGCGGATACAGTCCTCAACGGCGCGACACCGAGAGCCAGCTCCGGCATCGACGGAGCCGCTGAGCCCGAGTTTGGACGATCTCCAAGCCGCGCTGCGCGTGGTCAAGCGAGCGCGCCAAAACTGGGCGGCGTAGCGCGTGCCGTCGGCGCGAGAATGCTCCGGCGGAGGCCCCTGAGAAAAATGGCAAGAGCGCTATCGTGGCGCCTATCGTGCGCCGCCGTTAATGGACTTGCGCCACCTCAAGCCGCGCGACACCCGCTCTGGTGATACCAAGCTGTTGCGCGTAGGCGCGTGAAATATCGAGTGAACGGCCTCGAACAAACGGTCCACGATCACGGATCGTTACCACTACGCTGTGGCCGTTGCGCGGGTTTGTGAGCCGTAGCTGGGTGCCAAAAGGCAATGTTCTGTGAGCGGCGATATTCGCCGCTCGAGGACTGTAAAAGCTTGTCAGCATGAACCCGCCCGCGTGCGCGGTAGATGTTAGTGCGCATAGCAGCGCGATACTAAGTACTCGTCCCATGACACCCTCCACCACAAAGCCAGAAACGTTATGGTTAATTTGGCCGGAACGAGGGCGCAGGTGCGCCGGATTTGAGGACAGCGGAACAGGACACAATCGGGATTTTTGCTGTTCCCGGTCTTTTCGTTGCTTTGAGAAATCGCGCGTCTCGATCCGGCGCCGCGGAGCTGAGCGGACGTCGATGACGAAGTCTCGGACGGATCTTAATGACCGGAAAAAGCAGAGGCTGCCAATTTCATGGCAGCCTCAGTTTGAGAGCCCCTCATCTATGATTCATAACGTTCTTGATAACGAGCTTGGATAGTTGGATTACAAGTTCCCGGAGCTCAGCATTTTCTTCCATGAGCGCTTCGATGTTTGTTCCCCCGGTATCACTTCGGAGCGGTGGAGTATCGCCGTTTTGCTCACGATGGTTTGGTAGCAAGGAATGTCCCCGTCCCATCAGGTCATCCTCCATTCCATTTGCTAGAGAGTCTCGCTCTTTGAGCCTCCATTCTTCGCCTTTCGCCGGATGAACAATCTGATCTAAGTCGTTGGGCGCAATCTGGGCGAATTCAGGTTAAAACGTCGGGCGTTGGAACCGACCGAAAGAGCGGTGCCGGCAGACACGCGCGCAGCGACCGGAGTGGTTAGGGAACTTTCGATCGCCGGCTTGCTTGAAGGGGCAGACGTCAGATCTACAGCGTAAAACGTCCGCGGGACGTTCAAACCGTGGAAACCGATTTCAAGCAGAGCCCGCGGCGCGCCCGCGCGTCAATGGAACAGCTTCGGGAACTTTGCTCGCAACTTGGCGCGCAGATTGGCGCTGACGTCGACCGTAGTCGGAAAAGTTCCTTTGAGCTTCATCTCATAGGGGATGCAGGCGTCGACCAGGATGCGGTTGTTGAAGTTGCCGGGCAGGAACAGCGGGTCGCGCTTCGAAGCCCACGCTTTCTGAACGAGATCGATGTCGACGTTGGGGTCGAACCGCGTGCACATCGCCCACAGCACCTGATCGAGATCGCCGGCGTCGATGTCCTCGTCGACCACCACGGTCCATTTGCCCGCATAGGCGCCGCCCTGGCATGAGCACGCGACATGCAACGCTTGCCGCGCGTGGCCGGGATAGCGCTGGCGAATCTGCACCGCCGTAAAGCGCGTCGCCGGGCCGGCCTCGTGGTTCCACACGCCGAGCACGTCGGGAATGCCGCAGGCGTCGAGCGCGCGCCAGATTTGCGACGCGCCGGCGATGCCCTTGAGCAGCCCGGTCTCGTCGACGGGCTTGTGCTGCGGCGCGCAGGTCAGGATCGGATCGTTGCGATAGAGCACCGTTTTGACGTTGACGTAGGGCCGGTTCTGCGTGTCGTCGGAATAATAGCCCATCCACTCGCCGAACGGGCCTTCCGGCTTGGTCTCGCCGGCAACAGTCTCGCCTTCGATCGCGATCTCGCAATCGGCTGGAATCGGAAAGCCGGTATACGGTCCGCGCACCACGTCGATCGGCTCGCCGCGCAAGCCGCCGGCGATGTCGAGTTCGCTGACTTCAGGCAGCGGGCTCGACGACAGCATGAACAATAACGGGTCTTGGCCACAAAGAATGACGACCTTCATCGGCTCGCCGCGTTCGAAATATTTGTCGCGGTGGATGCGGCCGTGCTTGCCTTCGGTGATCTGGCAGCCGACGGTTTTGCCGTCATAGACTTGGCTGCGATAGGCGCCGAGATTGAACCAGCCGGTGTCGGGGTCCTTGGTCATCACCGCGTCGGCGGTGCCGATGAAGCGCGCCTTGTCCTCTTCGTGGTGACGCGGCACCGGGAATTTCAAGACATCGACGGCGTCGCCTTCCATGACGTTCTCGAAAATCGGGCCGTCGTTGACGAAGCGCGGCGGCAGCGGCTTTAAATCCTGCATGCGCGCGTGATAGCGCTGCACGATGTCGACCTTGCGCTCATGCTCGAGCGGCAGGCCGAGCGTCAGCGCGATGCGCTTGATCGAGGAGAGTTGCCCGTAAAGCGTGCGATAGCCTTTCGGATAACCGGGCACGTTGTCGAACAGGATCGCCGGCGCGGTGCCGCCGCTTTTTTCGGTGAGCATGTGGGTCAGCGCACCCATCTCGACGTCCCAACTGGCGCCGTCGACACGTTCGAGCTCGCCGAGCTTGTCAACCTGTTCGAGCCAGCCGCGCAACCCGCGATAACTGACGCCCTGCTGTCCCGCCGCCGCGCCGCTGCGCGCCATGCTCTATCTCCATCACTCTGCAAACGAAGAAAATCGGTATGAAGGCCGGCCCCAGACGTGTCAAGCTGGCGCGATCCGCGACCACTCGCAACTTGCAGCTGGAGATTGCCGTGACCCTGCCGCGCCCCAATCACCATCCACCGTTCAACGTCACCCGTGCCAGTCATGCGGTCTTGCACGTGAAGGATCTGGCAAAGAGCCGGGCCTTCTACGTCGATCTGATCGGCTTCGTCGTCAGCGACGAGGACAAGGATGCGATCTACTTGCGCGGCGTCGCTGAAGCCTGCCATCACAGCCTGGTGCTCAAGCACGCGGATACGTCCGGCGCGGAGTGCGAGCGGGTGGGTATGCGCTGTTTCACTGAGGAGGATCTGGAAAAGGCCAAGTCCTATTTCGAGAAGGCCGGCTTGCCGGCGCAATGGGTGGAGCGGCCCTATCAGGGCAAGACGCTGCACGTGAATGACCCGCTCGGCGTGCCGCTCGAATTTTGCGCCACGATGGTGACAAAGCCCCGCCTCGTTGTTTCCTTCGCGCACCACCACGGCGCCGTGCCGCAGCGACTCGACCATTTTCAGGTCCTGGTGCCGGACGTGCAGCGCGAGCTGGAGTTCTACATGGCGATGGGCTTCCGGCTGTCGGAATACATTTCACCCGACGGCAGCGATGAGCCGCTGTTCGTATTTCTGCAGCGCAAGGGTAATCCGCACGACATCGTGTTCGCGCCCGGCACCGGGCCGCGGCTGCATCACGCCGCGTTCGCCATTCCGGAATCCTATCACTTCTTCTACGTGTGCGATCTCGCGAGCGACATGGGCTTTGCCGAGAACATCGAATACGGACCGGGGCGGCACGGGCCGGGTCATGCGCTGTTCGTCTACCTGCGCGATCCCGACGGCCATCGCATCGAATTGTTCAACACGCACTACCAGACGATGGACATTGAGGACGAGCCGGTGCGCTGGGAGGCGTCCTATGCTGCCAAGCGCCGCTGGCAATTGCCGCCACGCCTGTGCTGGTACACCGAAGCAAGCCGCTTCACCGGCATCGCGCCGCGCGAACCGGATCGCAAGGGCAATCCGATGACGCTGGAGAAGTATGTGGGTGCGAAGTGACCCGTCGCGACCGCTCGTTCCCTCGAAAGCGGGGACCCAGCAGTTTCTGCTGCGCCGCAAGTGTCGGCTGGATTCCCGCATGCGCGGGAATGCGCGGAATGCTCACACCCGTCGATGCAGGCGGTGCTCGATCCAGAGAAGGAGCGCGTTGGCGATCGCGGCGAAAACGAACAGCACAATCGCGACGGTCAGCATTTCCTCGCCCTGCGCGAGCTGCATCGCGTTCATGATCATCGCACCGAGGCCGAGTTTCGAGGCGAACATTTCGCCGAGCAAGACACCAAGGAGCGTCGTTGTGAAACCGATGCGCAGGCCGGTAAACACTTCCGGCAGCGCGGCCGGAATAAGGACGCTGGCGATCGTCTGCCAGGGCGTGAGCTGCAGCGTGCGCGCTGCACGCAGATAAACCGGCGGAATGGCGCGGATCGCCCCCATGGTGAGGAGCGCGACCGGCAGGATGCCGTGCATGGCGCCGAATGTGACCTTGCCGGAGATGCCGAGACCGAAGATGAGCAGCACCACGGGATAGAGCGTGATCTTCGGCAGCGAATAAAGCGTGACCAGGATGGGCTCGCCGACGGTCCCCGAAAGCCGGTGCGCCCCCATCCAGACACCGATCGCAAGGCCGATGCCGTAGGCGAGCAACAGCGCGAAGAACAATTCGACGGCCGTCGTCGTAAGATTGGCGATGAACCGCGGCGTCGTCACGGTGTGCATCAGATAGGACATGGTCGGGATTGGCGCCGGCAAAGCGGTCTCGCCCGCGATCCGATGCAAGATCTCCCAGATCGCGACGAGGGCGATCAGAATGACCAGGGTGTCGGTAGCTCGCCGCGTCGCGGTCACGTTCGTCCTCCGGACCGCCGCTCGGCCCAGCGCATGTCGAAGGCGTGCAGCGCCGCGTTGACGATCGTCGCGATGATCAGGAGCAGCAGGATCAGCGCGTACATGCGCCGATTGTTGAAATCGGCATAGGCGTCCGCGATTTCGCGGCCGAGGCCGGCGGGCGCCAGAATGAATTCGGCGGCGATGACGGCGATGAAACCGTAGCTGACCGAGAGTTTGACGCCGGTGAAGAGGTAAGGCGCAGCAGCCGGGAGCTGTAAGGTCAGCGCCGTTGCCAGCGGACTCAGGCGGTGTACGCGCGCCACCTTGGTGAGCACGCGCGGCACGCGATCGAGCCCGTTGAGCGTGGCGATGATCATGGCGACGATGGCGGTGGCAACGCCGATCAGCACGATCGGGATCGGCGAGAGCCCGAAGATTGCAATCAGCACCGGGTAGAAGATGAAGATGGGCACGGCGTAATAGGTCGCGAAGAACGGGTCGAGCGCCTCGCGCACGCGCGGCAACGCGTGGATCGCAAGGCCGACAGCGAAGCCAAGTACGATCGAGAGCGCGATCACGATCGCGACCGCGCCCAACGTGCGCTCGAGATCGGCGTTGATGGCGCCTGATGCGAGCAGCGAGACGAGCGCCGCTGCCATCTCGGATGGCGGAATGACCACGCGAGGGCTGACGAAGCCAGCCCGGCAGGCAAGCTCCAGCGCGCCGATCATCGCCACGACGACGATAAGCCTGATCACGCCCGTTCGCGTCATTCCGCGGCCATTGCGCCTATCGTGGCGGCCATGCCCGCAAGGCCGAGCGATTTCAACGATTCACCGCGCAGGCGCTCCCACAGCCGGCCGGTGATTTCGCCGAATCTGGTCTCGGCAACGATGGTGCTGTCGCGCTCGCGCGGCCAGCCGGTCTCGATGATGTCGATGAAGCGGCCGGGCCGGGCCGACATGGCGCCGATGCGGTCAGCCAGCATCGCGGCTTCGTCGAGCGCGTGCGTGATGAGGAGCACTGTAGCGCCGGTGCGCCGCCACAGCTTCAGTACCTCGTCGCCCATCAGAAGACGCGTCTGTGCATCGAGTGCGCCGAACGGCTCGTCGAGGAGGATGAGCCGCGGCTGCAGAACCAGCGTGCGCGCAATGCAGACGCGCTGCCGCATTCCGCCCGACAGTTGCGACGGATAGGCGTGCGTAAAATCCTTCAGCCCCATGAACGCCAGCGCGTCATCCACGCGCCGGCGGACTTCGGCTTCCGCAACGCCGCTCCTGCGCAGCCCGAATGCGGCGTTGTCCCAAACCGTGAGCCACGGAAAGCTCGCGTCTTCCTGAAAGACGACGCCAATGCCTTCGGCGACAACTCCGTTCACCGCCTTGCCCTCGAACGTCACCGTGCCTGCTGTCGGCCGCTGCAGCCCGGCCAGAACTTCGAGAAAAGTAGATTTGCCGCAGCCGGAGGGCCCGACCACAGCAAAAAATTCGCCCTTGCGAAGGTCGAGATCGATCGGGCCGAGTGCCTTGATCGGTTGGTGCCCGGTCGACGAAGGAAAGACCCGCGTGACCCCTTCGACTTTAGCGTGGGTGTCTCGGGTTTCTTGCGCACGGGCTTCTTGTGGCACGGATCGACTGCTCACTTCTGCAAATCAGCCGGCAGGAAGGAGGCGTCGATCATCTTCGTGAGATCGACATCCTTGTCGAGCATGCCGACATATTTCATGGCCTTAACGGTGTTCTGAAGGAGCGGCATTTCAATCCGCCCCTCGCTGTAGAATTTCGCATCGATGAGTTGCTGCATCAGCGTGTCGACATCCTTCGGCGGCAGCGGCGCGTAGATCGGCTCCAGAATCTTGCTGGCGTCCGCCGTGTGGTCGTAGATGTATTTCACCGCTTCGCGCCGGCCCGCCAGGATCGCGCGCAGCTTTGCCGGATTTTTCTTGATCAAGTCGCCGGTCGCGATACCGACCGCGGGCGGCAGCAACGGCAAATCCTTCGGGCCGACGATGACGCGATACTTGCTCTCGCCGCCGCGCATCAGGAACAGGATACCGGGAATGCTGGTGGCCTGGACCACGTTGTTTTCGAGCGCCGTCAAGGCGCCAGAGAGGTTACCGAGCGCGACACGCTGGATGTCGTTCGGATTCACGCCGGCGTTTTCGGCCGCCAGCACCGCGGTCATCTCGCCGAGCGATTTTGGATTGGAGATTCCAAATTTCTTGCCCTTGAGATCGGCCATCGTCTTGATCGGCGAATTCGGCATCACGATGATGACGTTGCTGGCCATGGACCGTGACCCGACATCGACGATCTTGATGTCCTGGCCTTGGTTAATGGCGGCAATGATGCCCGCCGGCGAGGTCTCGCCGTAACCGAGGTCGCTCGCGATCACGGCGCGCACCGATGTGCCGCCGCCTTCGCCGGAGATCACGCCGGTGATGTCGACGCCGGCCTTCTTAAAGAAGCCCTTTTCGATGCCAACGCCGTATGGCGCACCCGAGGGATCCGCCTTGTATTGGGTAACGAGGATGTCCTCGGCCATCGCGGGCAACGGTGCGGCGATGCACAAAGCCATGACAACGAGTAAAATTCTGCGCTGCAACATTTCTAAGCGTCCTCCGGCTGGCCCATTCCAGCGATCAACTTACCTGTTCTTGGTGCGCCTACTGCATTTGGCGCAGCTTTGGCTCTGCTCTTGGCGCTGCTCTTGGCGTGGCAGGTCGGCCGCCATTATTGCGCGGCTGGCGCCGAATGGAAATGCGACCGGTTTTGCCAGATCTTTACTTCGCGGGTGTTTACTGACTGCTGCAAGTGGGTGTCTTCGATGGCGCGTCATGGATTTCGCAGGCAACGGCCGCAGGGGTGGTTCGCGGCCACAGACGCACATGACGGCCGTCCTTGATATTGACATCGCCGCAGGTGAGGCTGTCGTCGCGCGCCCAGCTTCCTACGTGGCAGCGTCGCGCGCAGGTTAAGGTTCGAAAGCCATGATGCTCCTTTCAGAGAGCGCTGCGTTGCCGGCCGTGGCCGGGGCGCCCGATCCTATCTGGCTCGCCTCCTATCCGGCCGGTGTGCCCAAGACCATCGATCCTGACGCATACCCGTCACTTCATGCCATGCTTGTCGAGGCCTGCCAGCGCTACGCCGAGCGGCCAGCCTTCGAATGTCTGCGCGCGCACATGACCTACGCGGAATGGGATCGCGACAGCCGCGCGTTTGCCTCGTTCCTCCTCGAAGAGGCAAATTGCCGGCCGGGCGACCGCGTGGCCATCATGCTGCCGAACATGCTCGCCTTTCCGGTCGCCTTTCTCGGTGTGCTCCGCGCCGGCCTCATCGCCGTCAACGTCAATCCGCTCTACACGCCGCGCGAACTCAAGGAGCAACTGGCCGATTGCGGTGCCGCGGCGATCGTGATCATGGAGAACTTTGCCCACAAGCTCGCTGAGGTCATCGGCGATACGGATATCCGCCACGTCGTCGTGGCGCGGCTCGGCGATTTCGTGCCGATGCTCAAGCGGTGGGCGTTCAACTTCGCGAACTCCTACATCGCCCACGCGGTGCCGGCCTGGCACTTCGAAACCTTCACCATGCTGCAGGACGCATGCGACCGCGCGCCCGGCGATCGATATATGGATGCGAATACGCCAGCGACGGCGGTGGCACTGCTGCAATATACCGGAGGAACGACGGGCGTGCCGAAAGGCGCAATGCTGACCCACCGCAATCTGATCGCCAACACGCTGCAATGCTCGGCGTGGACCCGGTCGGACGTTCACGACGACGAGCGAGTGCTGACGCCGTTGCCGCTTTATCACATCTTCTCGCTGACGGCGAACCTCCTGACGTTTGCGATGATCGGCGGAATGAATGTGCTTATTCCCGATCCGCGCGATCTTCATCGCCTCATTCGCACCTTCCGCAACGCGCGGATCACCGCGATATCAGGCGTCAATACGCTGTTCAATGCGCTGCTCCATGCGCCTGACTTTGCCGCATTGGATTTCAGCACGTTGCGCGTGGCGATCGGCGGCGGTGCGGCTATCCAGACTGACGTCGCACGCCGCTGGCGCGAACTCACCGGCATCGCTCTGGTCGAAGGCTATGGTCTTACCGAAGCTTCGCCGGTCGTCTGCATCAACCCTATTGCGAACCCGAAGCTTGGGACAGTCGGTCTGCCGGTTCCATCGACCGAAGTGACTATCCGCGACAGCGCCGGCAAAGTTCTCGCCGTCGGCGAAGAAGGCGAGGTCTGGGTTCGCGGCCCGCAGGTCATGCAGGGATATTGGGAGCGTCCCGAGGAAACGAAAGGCATCCTCACGGCTGATGGCTGGCTGCGCACCGGCGACATCGGCGTGCTCGATCCGCAGGGTTATCTGAAACTGCTCGATCGCAAGAAGGACATGATCATTGTGTCCGGCTTCAAGGTTTTTCCGAATGAAGTGGAAGACATCGCCATGCTGCATCACGAGGTGCGCGAAGCAGCGGTCATCGGGGTGCCGGATGATCACACCGGGCAGGCTGTGAAACTCTTCGTCGTCAGGCGGGATGAGACGCTGAGCCAAGCGGAACTCACCAAATTTCTGCGCGCCCGCCTGGTGAACTACAAGGTGCCGCGCATCATCGAATTTCTCGAGCAATTGCCGAAGAGCAACATCGGAAAAGTTTTACGCAAGGAATTGCATTAGGGCGCAGAGGTCATTTCCGCTCCCGAAGCTAAGCAAAAAGGCACCGCGCTTGAGGCAGTGCCGTCGTTCCCAGCCAAATAAAAACTCCGGCGTGTTCCGCCGGAGCTTTGCGGGCGCAGGCTCTTATCGACAAACCTTGACGCGCGGCCGAACCCAGGCGCCCCCGTTCCAAACCGGCTTGCCCAAGGTCCAATAGCAGGGCCCGGCCGGTGGTCCGTATCCATAGACCGGCGGAGCAGCCACGACACCGCCGCCGTAAAATCCATGATGGTGGTGGTGGTGATGATGATGATGGTGCTGCGCCACCTTGGTTTCCGCCGGTGCCGGCATCGTGGCGAGACGCGCGTCGTCAGCAATCAGCGCGGCCAAAGCATTCGGAATTGGTTCGAGAAGGTCGCTGTAACTTTTCGCAGGCGCAAATTCGACGCTTGGCGTCGAAGTGGCATGGGCGCCGCCGATAGTCGTCAAGGCTGCAGCCGCTCCAAGTAAACCAGCAATCTTCTTATCCATCTCGCCACCTTTCTGGTGATTTCCAAGTTGTTACGGAATGGTTATGGCTGCTTCGTGACGCGACCGTTAATCGCGCAAGGCCATTCGCCTCACCGGATTACCTTAATTGGAATACGTGAAACATTTCGGCGCGCGCCGATCATGGTCACTGCAGTGGGATGTTGGCGTCATGGATCACCTTGGCCCACTTGGCAGTTTCGTCGACGATGTATTTCTCAAACTCGGCGGGCGACATCGGCATCGGCACGCTGCCGAGGTCCGCGAGACGCTCCTTGATTTTGGGATCGGCGAGAGCAGCGTTGATTTCCTTGTTGAGGCTCGTCGATGATTTCGGGCGGCGTGTTTTTTGGCGCGCCGATCCCTTGCCAGGTACTTGCCTCGAAACCCGGAATAGAATTCGGCGATGGTCGGTACGTTCGGCAGTGCCGCCGAACGCGTCGCGGTGGTCACCGCCAGCGCGCGCACCTTGTCGCCTTTGATAGCCGCAAGCGATTCGGGCAACGGGCTGAAATACACCTGCACCTGTCCGCCCATCAGGTCGGTCAGCGCAGGCGCGCCGCCGTGATAAGGCACATGGACCATGTCGATGCCGGTCATCATCTTGAAAAGCTCGCCGCCGATATGAGAGGTGCTTCCCGTGCCGCCGGATGCCATGCTGACCTTGCCCGGATTGGCCTTTGCCCAGGCGATAAACTCAGGAACCGTCTTGGCCGGAATCGATAGATTGATCTCCATGACGAGGGCAGGCTGCTGATCATTGCGATCGGAGCGATGTCGCGGATGAAATTGAAATTGAGCTTCGTGTAGAGCGTTGCGTTCGCCGTCACCGATCCGGGAATCAGAAGAAGCGTGTAGCCGTCCGCGGGCGCGCGCACGACCACGTCCACGCCGATATTGGTGCCCGCCGCCCGGCCGGTTCTCAATGACGAACGTCTGCCCCATATGCTGCGAAAGCCATTGGCCCATCAGGCGCGCGAGGATGTCGAGCGCGCCGCCGGGTGGAACCGGCACGATGATGGTCACGGGGCGTGTCGGATACGATGCGGCCGAAGCGATGCGGGAGAGGGCAGGGAGCATGGCGGCACCGCCGCCAGATGCAAAAATCGGCGGCGCGGAAGCTTCATAAATCCCCCCTTGTTCGGCAGTCTCGGCAGCCGAGTCGGGCGTTAAATTACATCGATTGCTGTGGTGCGAGGAAGGCGGTGCGATGTGGCCTTTTGGCGCTGGCGACGGGCCATTCGATGCGTGTTCGAATTCGGCGTGGCCGCGCAATTACAGGCAGGCGGAAGGGCGTCACTATTGCATTGCGCACCTTGGCCTAGCGTCCTGTCTCTGAAATTTCTGGGCATTTATTGTGGAACATGATTTCCTGGCATTTACATGATTTTGAGGCTGCGATGACCGGGCCTACTGCGGTTGAAATCGTTCTCAGCGAGCGGGAGCGTGGCGAGTTGGAAGCGCGGGTGCGGCGGCGCAGGATTGCGCGTGCGGATGCCATGCGCGCCGAGATTATCCTTCTGGCGGCGGATGGTTTGAACAACTGCGCCATCGCGGACGAGATCGGCGCTTCCCGGATGACGGTTATGACTTGGCGCAAGCGGTTTGCCGTCAATCGCTTGGATGGTCTCGATGACGAACCGCGTTGTGGCGCGCCGCGCAAGATCGGTGACGACAAGATAGCCGATGTTGTAACGAAGACCCTGGAAACAATGCCGTCTGACGCGACGCATTGGAGCACGCGCTCTATGGCGAAGGCATCAGGCCTGTCCGTTTCGACCGTGCATCGCATCTGGAACGCATTCTCGCTTCAGCCTCACCGCAGCGAGACTTTTAAGCTCTCGACCGATCCACAATTCGTTGAGAAGGTACGCGACATCGTTGGCCTCTATCTTGACCCACCAGAGCGTGCTTTGGTGCTTTGCGTCGATGAAAAGAGCCAAATTCAGGCACTTGACCGTACCCAACCGCTGCTGCCGATGCGCCCTGGCCAGGCCGAGCGGCGGACCCATGACTATGAGCGTCATGGCGTCACCACCTTGTTCGCCGCTCTCGATGTGAAGGCGGGAACGATTGTTGGAAAATGCATGCCGCGGCATCGCGCACGGGAATTCCGCAAGTTCCTCGATGAGGTCGAGCGGAACGTTCCGGCCAATCTCGACATCCACGTCGTCATGGATAATGCGTCGAGCCATAAGACCAAGCTCATCCGCGCTTGGTTCGCCAAGCGGCACCGTTGGCATGTTCACTTCACGCCAACTTCCTCATCCTGGATCAATCAGGTCGAGCGTTTCTTCGCGCTTCTGTCGGAGCAGCAGATCAAACGCGGCGTGCATCGATCGACAGCCGAACTGGAAGCCGCGATCAACACCTATATCAGAACCCGTAACGCCGATCCCAAACCATTTCGATGGACAAAATCCGCTGACGACATTCTCGCTTCCATCGAACGTTTTTGTCGACGAACAATCTGCGCTCACGAAACAGCTGCATAGAAACTTCAGAATCAGGACACTAGCACTACTTTGGCATATTTTTAGCGGCACGGGATTCCCAAATCAGTTTTTCAATGATTTATGGGTGGTCGGCTTTTGGAGGGCCGACCATGGTAGGCACAACGTCGAATTGGGAAGACGAGCTTCGAGGCTGGCTCAAGCCGTTCTTGGATCGCCTGGGTCATAAGGCGCGGCGGCGAATGTGTCCGCTTTATGTGGCAGGGCTGATCGGGCCCGGTGATCGCAAGAGCGTTCAGCCAATGGCGGAGCGGCTTGCGCCCGGCGATTATGATCAGCTGCATCATTTTGTTGCGGCTGGCGTCTGGAAGGCGGCGCCATTGGAGACGGAGTTGCTCATTCAAGCGGATCGGCTCGTTGGTGGCAGCGATGCGGTGTTGGTGATCGACGATACGGCGGTGCCGAAGAAGGGCACGCACTCGGTCGGCGTCGCTGCGCAATATGCTTCAGCGCTAGGCAAGACTGCCAACTGTCAGACTCTGGTGTCACTGACGCTCGCCCGCGGCGAAGTGCCGGTGATGGTGGCCTTGCGGCTTTTTCTTCCAGACAGTTGGATCAACGATCGGCAGCGGCTGCAGCGAGCTGGTGTTCCGGCCGAATATCGAACAACACGGACCAAGCCAGAGATCGCACTGGCGGAGATTGATCGCTTGATATCGATCGGCGTGCACTTCCGCTGTGTGCTGGCGGATGCCGGTTACGGTCTCAGTGCGCCCTTCCGTCAAGGGCTGACGGCTCGCAAGCTTGCCTGGGCTGTTGGCATCCCTCGTCACCTCAAGGTGTACCCCGTTGGGGTGAAGCTCATTTGGCCAGCTACCAAAGTTCGAGGCCGGCCCCGTAAGCGGTACGTGCCAGATAGTCTATCGACAGCAGCTGAAGACATGCTGGCCGGTGCCAAGTGGAGAACTGTGAGTTGGCGCAACGGGACGAAAGGCCGGCTGAAAGCCCGGTTTGCCGCTGTCCGTGTCCGCATCGCCGACGGACCTCCGCAGCGGATATGGGACAAGGGTCAGCAGCATCTTCCAGGGGACGAGGCTTGGCTGATCGGCGAGCACCGCGCGTCGGGAGAGAAGAAATACTATCTCGCCAACTTGGCCGCCGGAATGGACCTGCGCAGCTTAGCCGCGACGATCAAGGCACGATGGATTTGCGAGCAGGCCCATCAACAGTTGAAGGAGGAACTCGGTCTCGACCATTTCGAAGGAAGGTCTTGGCACGGCCTTCATCGTCACGCGCTGATGGCGATGATTGCTTACGCGTTCCTTCAACATCGCCGGCTCACAAAAGTGAGGCGGGGAAAAAAGAATCAACGGCCCACCTCCTCAACCGACGTTGCCGGCGGTCCGCCACGCCATCGTCGACCTCATCATGCGATCAAGTCCTCAGCGATGTCCGTACTGCCGATCCTGGATCAGCGCGGAAAAGCAGCGTGAGTAAATCTGCCAAAGTAGTGCTAGCGGCAATAAACAAAGGCGCTTGCAGTCGAAAGCACGAGCACGCCTCATGAACCTACTTCGCCAGTCGCTGTGGCGACTTCTCGCAATCAACCTCGCGATCGGCGCAAGCGCCGCCATCCTGATGCTCGGCGGGCTGTTCGTGCTCAATCCGTATGGGTTGCGCATGCTCATCCTCGGCGACCGTACGCCGGCGTTGGCGTTAGGTCTGCTGCTATTCGGATTTCTGATCACGTTCGGCAGTGTGGCCATGGGTACCGCGATCATGGCGATCGGGCGCGACGACGGGGACGGCGGCAAGGCACAATTTGCTCTCGTGCGTCTGGCTGCTGCAGGCTCGGCCTTCTCGAAGTCGCCGCCGCGGCAAGCCGAGCGCAGCTGAGGCGACCGTCTTTAGGAGTTCACGCCCTAAACCGTCTTGTCCACCAACCTGCCGGTGCCTGGCGGGGGCGACGATGGCGCTGCATCATCGGATTCGGTGCGGGCTTCGTCAGCGTTGTGATCATCCTCCGGGTTGCGCTTGGTAACCCGCCGTGACGTCCCTGTCGTCGGCACAATGCTTTGAACCCCGATGCTTGAAATGCCGATCCGATCATGCGCTTCCGACATAACCGGTAGCGTAGTCGGCGGCTCTCAAGAGCGCGCAAAGCTTTTGCTCGCAGTCTGAGACAACGGCGAGGTGCTTTGTTAACCACCAGCCGATTCGTTCCAGGCGCAGGCCGGATGCGTCGCCTTCGTCCTGAATCCAACGCGCCCCAATTCAGCGATACATTCTGGGATAGGTGAACAAGCCGCCGGGTCGACGGCTGATCCCAATCCTCTGAAG
This sequence comes from uncultured Alphaproteobacteria bacterium, assembly GCA_963759705.1. Taxonomy (GTDB): domain Bacteria; phylum Pseudomonadota; class Alphaproteobacteria; order Rhizobiales; family Xanthobacteraceae; genus BOG-931. The sequence continues at coordinate 31,744 of CAVXAK010000007.1, read as the reverse complement.
GCAACGGTCGATAAAGCATGCGCGCGCGTTTGACACGTATTGTCGACGGCTGCGATGTCCGAAGCCGACTTGGCCGCAAAACCGTTCGTGTGAATCCAAGGTACGGCGACACCGCGTTGAGAAAACCGGGGCGCGGGAAAGCTGCTTGACTGACAAAAACCTGGCCTTCGGATGCCGTCTCTTTGCTAATATCTTGCCGGATCAAATGGCATCGCGCGTGCCGCTGGAGGAAATGCGTGCCGACTGCTTCGTTCAAGTATCGCGCATTTCTCTCCTATAGCCATGCCGATACCGGCGTCGCCCAGCGCGTGCATCGCCGTCTCGAAGACTTTCACATCGACAAGGATCTGATCGGCCGGGTCACCTCGACGGGCCCGATACCGAAAGCGTTGCGGCCGATCTTCCGCGACCGCAACGATTTCGAAGCAGGCTCCGAACTTGGGCTGGAGACCGGCACCGCCCTGGATGATTTGGCGGCGCTGATCCTGCTTGCGTCGCCGTACGCGGCGCGCAGCAAATTTGCCAACGAGGAGGTGCGGCTGTTCAAGTCGCGCCATCCGGACCGGCCGCTGATCCCGCTGATCGTCGCCGGCGAGACGGGCGATCCGGAAACGGAGTGTTTTCCGCCGGCGTTGCGCTTCGCCCTGACCCCGGACGGCGCGGTCACCGATACGCCCATCAACGTGCTGGCGGCGGATTTGCGCGAAACCGGCGACGGCCTCGATCTGGCACTCGCCAAGGTGATTGCGCGCCTCCTCGGGCTTCCACCCGACGATGTTTACCGCCGCGCTGAGCGCGAGCGGCGGCGGCAAAACCGGCTGCGTGCGGCCATCGGCGTCGTGATTGCCGCGTTGGTCGTTGTGGGGGGCGGCTTCTATTGGCAATCTCACAAGCAGCAGCAGACACTGGCGGATATATCGGCCCTGGTCGACAAATACAGTCTGGTTAGTCCGGCGCTGGCGGCGGTTCCGGGCGCCCGGGCAAGCTTGACGCAGGCGATCACCGCCATCGCAGAAGGTGCCGCCGCCGATCCGCGCTACGCTCAGGCGCTCGCGCTGCTCCAGGCCGGCAAACCAGCCGAAGCGGAGCCGCTGTTGCGCGCGGTCGCCGAGGACAAGGCGAAGCGCGCCGCCAACGATGCCAAGGGCGCGGCCGCGGCGTACCGGAATTCTGGCTTCGATCGCGGCTGTCTCCGATCCCGCACGTGCACGGGATTATTACGCGCAGGCGGCAAAGCTCGACCCCTCCGATATGTTGGGCATGTATTGGAACGGCTGGTATCAGCAGGACGCCGGACGGCTCGATGCGGCGCAGGCCGCTTACGCACAGGTGATCGCGGCAGCCAATCCGGCAACCGACGACGCAGCTCTGCTTGGCGCGCAACTCGGCACGGGGGATATTCAGAATCAACGTGGCAGCTTGCAAGCCGCGCTCGCGACCTATCAGGCTGCAAAGGACCTTGCCGGCCGCTTGGCCACCGCCGATCCCAGCAGCGTGCTCTGGCAACGCGAGCTTGCTCTTTCCTACAATAAGATTGGCGACGTCGAAGTGCCGCTCGGCAATCTGCCCGCCGCGCTCGGTTCCTATCAGGCGGGCTTCGCGATTTTCGACCGCCTGGCGAGTGCGGATTCCGGGGATAATGATCGGCAGCGCGACCTCGAGCTTTCGTACAACAATATCGGCGATGTGCAGCTTGCACAGGGCAGCCTGCCTGCCGCGCTCAGTTCGTATCAGGCGGCGCTTGCCATCGCGGACCGCCTGGCAAAATCCAATCCCGGCAACGTCAGATGGCAGCGCGACCTGTCCATATCGTACGACAGAGTTGGTGACGCGCAGGTGCAGCAAAACAACCTGCCGGCGGCGCTAAGTTCGTACCAGGCGGGTCTTGCGATCGCCCAGCGCCTGGCGAAGTCCGATCCTGGCAACGGCGGCTGGCAGCGTGATCTGGCGGCTGCGTACAACAAGGTCGGCGAGGTCCAGGTCGCGATGGGCGATTGGTCCGCTGCACTCATCTCCACGCAGTCGGGCTTTTCGATCTTTGACCAGCTGGCGAAGTCAGATTCCGGCAACAGCCTGGCGCAGAGCGACCTCGCGGTTGCGCATAACGACGTCGGCGACGTGCAAATGGCGCAAGGCGATCTGGCCGCCGCGTTGAATTCCTATCAGGCAGGCCTTCTCATCATCGACCGCCTCGCCAAGTCCGATCCGGGCAATACCGAATGGCAACGCGATCTGTCCCTGGCTCATGTAAGCCTCGCCAGAGTCTATACAAAGGCAAACCAGGCGCCGAGAGCCCGGGCGGAGCTCGCTGCCGCCAAAGCCATCATTGTGCAACTGATTGCCCAGCATCCGGACGCCCCCGAATGGAAGCAGGACCTCGCTTGGCTGAATCAGCAAATCGCTTCGTCGAAGAATTGACGCCGACGGTCAGATGCTCGTCTCGACCTTCATGGAGCACCTGCAAAATCTCATAGTCTCACGCCAGTGATTCCGCGTTGTCCGGTTCCCGGCGGCAATCGGCGAGCACCGGTGCATTTGATTTCGCTCAAGCCATCGGCGGGCTTTTTTTGCAAGCTTCTCGCAAATGTCCGAAGCTATCGACATGCAACGCCTACTGCAGCGTTCGCTGATCGTCATTGCGGTCGTCGGGCTGGCGGCGGGCGTGGCCGCGCAGGTCAGCGGCTATTCTCGCATTGCCGCTCTGTGCTGGACGGCGGCGACGGTTCCGGTCATCGCCGGTCTCGCATTTTCCATTGTTCGTGATCTCGCCGCCGGCCGCTTCGGCGTGGATGCCATCGCGCTGCTGTCGATGACGGCTGCGTTGTCGCTTGGCCAGCCACTCGCTGGCGCCGTCGTTGCGCTCATGTATTCCGGTGGCAACGCGCTTGAGGATTTCGCGGTCGCGCGGGCGGAACACAATCTACGTTCCCTGGTCGATCGGGCGCCGCGGGTCGCGCACCGCCGCCTCGACCACAGCATCGAAGATATTGCGGTGGAAGCCGTCGCGATCGGCGAGGTGATCCTGGTGCGCGGCGGCGAGGTCATTCCGGTCGATGGTTTCGTGCATTCGGCGTCGGCGACGATCGATGAATCGGCGCTGACCGGCGAGCCCATTCCGGTGAGTAAGGCGCAGGGCGAAACGGTCTTTAGCGGTACGCTCAACGCTGGCGAAGCCTTCGAAATGATCGCATCGTCGTCCGCCGGCGAAAGCACCTATGCGGGCATCCTGCGGCTCGTCACCGCGGCACAGACCGCCAAGGCGCCGTTCGTACGGCTCGCGGACCGCTACGCCCTCATCTTCCTGCCGGTCACCGTTGTGATCGCCGGGATCGCCTGGCTGATTTCGGGCGACGTCATTCGCAGCCTCGCTGTGCTGGTCGCGGCGACACCTTGTCCGCTGATCCTGGCCGCACCCGTCGCCTTCATCGCCGGCGTCGCGCAGGCGGCGCGACGGGGCATTCTCATCAAGGGTGGCGGCCCGATCGAAGCGCTGGCGCGCGCCTACACCGTGTTGTTCGACAAGACCGGGACGCTGACAGTGGGTGGCGCGCGGCTTCTCTCGATCGAGGTCGCGCCCGGCGAACAGCCCGATCGGGTGCTGCGGCTCGGGGCGGCGCTCGAACAGGCATCGCACCACGTGCTGGCTGGGGCCATCGTCCAGGCGGCGCTAGATCGCGGCCTGCCGCTGCCGATGCCGCGCGATGTCCACGAGTCCATGGGGTCCGGCGTGTCGGGCCTCGTCGACGGCCAGCGTATCAGCGCCGGCTCTCGCGACCTGATCTATACGCACCGGCAGCCCGAGGAATGGGCGTTGCGCGCTATCCGCCGAGCGTCGTGGCGATCGGCGCTAGCGGTTTTTGTCGCTGTCGACGACCGCCCGATCGGCGCGTTGCTCCTCGCCGATGAATTGCGCGCCGAGACCCCGCAAGCGATCCGCATGTTGCGCACGGCGGGTGTCGCTCGGATCGGTATGGTGACCGGCGACCATCCGGTGGCGGCGGAGACGATCGGCGCTGCTCTCGATCTCGATGTCGTGCTGGCCGATCGCACGCCGGCCGATAAGGTCGATGCCGTCCGGACCGAACAGCGGCTTCATCCGACCGTCATGGTTGGCGACGGGATCAACGATGCTCCGGCTTTGGCCGCTGCCGATGTGGGCATCGCGATGGGGGCGCGCGGCGCCAGTGCCTCGTCCCAGGCGGCGGACGTCGTCATTCTCGCCGACCGCCTCGATCGCGTCAGCGATGCCATTGTGATCGGCCAGCGCGCCCGCCGCATTGCGGTCGAAAGCATTGTCGCCGGCATGAGCTTGTCGGGGTTGGCGATGCTGGCCGCCATGTTCGGCTTCATTGCGCCGGTGCCGGCGGCCTTGCTGCAGGAAGTCATCGACGTTGCGGTCATTCTCAACGCCTTGCGCGCACTGCAGCCGGCGCATCGGCGGGCGACCCGTACGATCCCCGGCGGCGCGGGTCGCGCCTTGCATCACGATCATGTCGCGCTCGGCCATAGTCTCGATCGCCTGCGCTCGATCGCTGACCGGCTCGATGACGCGTCGTCCGAAACAGCGCCGCCGCTCATCGAGGAGGCCAACGATCTGGTGCAGCAGCAGGTCGTTACGCACGAGCGCGACGACGAGGGCAACGTCTATCCCAGGCTGGCGAAGGTCCTGGCCGACAGCCACGGCCTGTCTGCGATGAGCCGCGCGCACCGCGAAATCCTGCATCTTGCCCGCCTGCTCGCCCGGCTGGTCGCAGAAATGCCTTCGACGCCTGTCGATCGCTACCTCATCCGCGATGCCCAACGGGCGATTGAATTGATCGAGGCCCTGGTGCGAATTCACACGGCGCAGGAGGAGGATATCTACGAGGCTGTCGAGGCGCGGTGACGGGCTTCCGGCGCTTGCGGCTTAATGCTAACGCTACTGCCGCTCACAAACAGAACGGAGGATCGCCAGCCCATGCCGAAGTTACAGCTTTCGTTTGCGTGCGGCCTCTATGACCGAATGCAGCCCCTCTATACGGGCGAGGTCAAGCCCGACGGCATCGACCTCAATTTCATCGCCATCGACCAGCCGCGCCCGATTTTCGATCGCATGTCCGGCGGGCAGGAGTTCGACGTCGCTGAATATTCCAGCTCGGAATTCACCCAGCGCTTTGCCCGTAAGGAGTGCCCGTTCGTCGCCATTCCGGTGTTCCCCTCGATCGCTTTTCGCATGGGCTTCATCGCGATCAATCGCAAGTCGGGGATCAAGTCGCCGAAGGATCTGGAAGGCAAGCGCGTCGGCGTGCCGCTCTATACGATGACGGCGGCGATCTTCATCAACGGCATTCTGCATCACGAGTTCGGCGTCGATCTGACGAAGATTCACTGGGTGCAGGGCGCCATGAACACGGAAGGCGCCCATGGTGCTCCGACCGTGCTGCCGCTGCTCAGGCAGATTTCGATCGAGAACAACAAGACCAACAAGACGCTTGGCGAGTTGCTCGCGGACGGCAAGATCGACGCAACGCTCGGCACCAGTCTGCCCGACGAGATTCGCACCAATCCCGATATCGCACGGCTGTTCCCGAATTACGTCGAGGTCGACACGAACCTCTACAAGCAGAAGAGAATCTACCCGATCATGCATCTCGTCGCGATCAAGAAGAGCGTCTACGAGCGCTACCCGTTCGTCGCCACGAGCCTCTACGATGCGTTCGTGAAATCGAAAAAGATCGCGCTGGAGAAATTGTTCAACCTGCGCGCCGTTCGCTACATGACGCCGTACCTGATGCGCGAGATCGACGACATCTGGGAGGTTTTCAAGGGCGACCCGTGGCCCTACGGCCTCGAGCCCAACCGCCAGACACTCGAAGCTCTCGTCAAGTATCAGCAAACGCTCGGATTGATCTCCACACCGGTCAAGGTCGACGATCTGTTCGTCCCGACTTTTGGCTGATCCCGCATCGGCCGCCGGCAGGCGGCTATTTTTCAGAACCTCTAAACCGGAAGAACCGACATGAGCCAACTCGATGATCTTCTTCGCGACCTCGTCGTCGCCAACCGTATCCTTTCCAACGAAGACGTGGTCGACGCTTACGGCCACATCAGCGTTCGCCATCCCGACAATCCGAAGCGCTTCTTCCTGGCACGCTCGCTGGCGCCGGAATTGGTCGAGCGTCACGACCTGATCGAGTTCGATCAGGAGGGCGAGCCGGTCAGCGACAAGCGCCAGCCTTACCTCGAGCGTTTCATTCACGCCGCGGTTTTCGAGGCGCGGCCCGACGTGATGGCCGTCGTTCACGCCCATGCCGAGGATACGCTGCCGTTCGGTATCGTCGACAAGCCGTTGGAGCCGGTCATCCATTCCGGCAGCTTCATCGGCGGCAAGGTACCGGTGTGGGACATTCGCAAAAAATTCGGCGACACCAATCTGCTGGTCACCAACATGGCGCAGGGCCGCGATCTGGCGAAATGCATGGGCAAGGGCAACGTCGCGCTGATGCGCGGTCACGGCTTTGCCTCGGCGGCGCGCTCGATCATCGAGGTCGTTCGGTTGTCGATCTATCTGCCGCGAAACGCGCGCGTTCAGATGAACGCAATGCGCATGGGCGGCAAACCGAAGCCGTTGTCCAAGGGCGAGATCGCCGCGCGCGCCGCCGGCTACAAGCCGGATGCCCCGGAGACCTGGCGCGCCTGGGAATACTGGGCGAATCGCGCCGGCTGCGGCGACAAGATCGGCCATCTGCACGATCACGCGCCGAAGAAGTGAAGCCATAGAACTGTTATCTCGACCTGACGTGGCCGAGGTCTTGCCTCAAGCAGTGCTGCCGCGCAGCACTGCTAACGCACGTTTTTCGATTTTGTTCGCGCACGACCTTGCCGAACCCCGGCCGTCTTTTTAGGATTGCGCGATCGCGTTTTGAGCGATGGAGTTCAGCGCGGGAAGCGGCAGCGTCATTTCATCCGCCTTTAGTCGAAAAGTGCGAGAGCTTGAATTCGAACAAATTTGACCATATTCACGTGACACATTTATAGGCGAGAATAGTGTGTGACGTAACGTTTCAAGGAGACTGATCATGGGCCTGATCGATGTTCTCAATGGCATGCAAAATGGACCTCGCGGTCAACGCAATCCGAGCGGCGGCAGCGGCAGCAGCAGTGGAGGCATGTCGCCGATCACCATGGCGATCCTCGGCCTGCTGGCTTACAAGGCGTTGAAAAGCTTCACCGGCCAGTCGGGTACCGCTCCGGCCCAGCCAGCCCCTTCCGCCCCGCCGGTTCCAAATCAGGGCACAACCGCCGGCGGTCTTGGTGGTCTTCTCAAGGGCGGATTGGGCGGGTTGCTCGCGGGCGGCGCCGCCGGGAGCGTGCTGAGCGGTGGCCTCAACGACTTGCTCAAGCAATTGCAGCAGTCCGGTCAGGGTGACGTTGCCAAGTCGTGGGTCGGCACCGGGCCGAATAAGTCGATTTCGTCCGATGATATCGCCAAGGCGCTCGGAGTCGACCAGATCAGCGCGCTGATGGCGCATTCGGGGATGTCGCGCCAGGACCTGTTGGAAGGTCTGAGCCAGAGTTTGCCGGAAGTGGTCAACCAGTTGACGCCTGACGGACGGGTGCCGACCGAACAGGAAATGGCGCGGTCGATTTAGCGTCGAGCATGCAGGCGAGTAAGCAAGGGTAGGGCGTACAGACACAGGAGGACTGACGATGCGATACGTTGCCATATGTGCGGCCGCGGTGCTTGCGGCCGTCGCTTTGCAGAGTAATTCGGCGCATGCGCTGACGACGAAAGAGTGCAGCGCCAAATACAAAGCGGCCAAAGATGCCGGAACGCTCAACGGCATGAAATGGAATGATTTCCGCAAGGCGCAATGTGGCTCTGAGGCTTCCGCCGCGCCAGCGGCTACTCCAGCCGCTGCACCGGCTGCTGCTCCGGCGCCAGCCGCAACCGGCAGCGCAGTTTTCCCAAGCGCAGTGTCATCCAAATATTCCAGCGACAAGGCAGGCAAGGCGCGCATGCTCACCTGCCGCGACCAGTATGAGGCCAACAAGGCCAGCAACGCCAACGGCGGGCTGAAGTGGATTCAGAAAGGCGGCGGTTATTACAGCGAATGCAACAAGCACCTGAAGGGGGCGGCCTGATTAGCCTGCGCTGACGTTATCTGAGATACTCTCAGCAAAGAGCCGGCACGTTGTGCCGGCTCTTTTGTTTGGCGGCATGCGGCAAAAAAAATCGGAGCGCGGCGAGCCGTGCTCCGATCAGATCAAATTCGCCGATTTTTCCGGTTACTGAACGAGTTCGGTCACCTTGCCGTTCTTGGCGCGGCCCTGGGCGTAGTACTGGCCGATGTTCTGCATCAGGGCGGCGTCCGAAACCGAATAGATGACAGCGTCGGTCTTGCCGGTATTGATGTGGCGCCGCCACAGGAAGTTCGGCACGACGAAGAGATCGTTGTGGCCCCATTCGAAGCGCTTGCCGCCGACTTCGGTCGCGCCGGTGCCTTCGATTGCGACGTAGTAGGTGCCAGCTGTCTCGCGCTTCAGCTCGGTTTCTTCGCCGGGGCGCAGCAACTGCGCGGAGTAGTTGAGCGTCTTGAACACCGGCTCGCCGGTGACCGGGTTGACGAAGTTGACCTTGATGCCTTCGTACGGGTCGCCCTTCTCCTTGCGCAGGCTGTGCAGCATTTCCAGCACGTCTGCCCCCCGATAATGGAACAGAGGCGCCGGAGAGCGGCCGACGCCGCGCTGGTGGTCGACGAAGGCCGGCTTGATGCCGCCGTGGCCGTACATGTGACGCGAGTAACCTTCGCTGACGGTGACGGCCTGGACGTTGGTGTTGCCTTGGGCGCCGGGCATGTTGTGATCGACCCAGGCGGCGTCGAGGAATTCCATCAGCGGCCAGTCGAGAGTATCGATCCAAACGACCGGCTCATCGGAATCGTTGCCGTGGTCGTGCCAGGTGCCGTTCGGGGTGAGGATGAGATCGCCGCGATTTGCGGTGCAGCGCTCGCCTTCGATGACGGTATAGCCGCCCTTTTTGGAGAGGATGGTGCGGCTCGCGTTCGGCGAATGCAGATGCACCGGAGCGACGTCGCCGGGATTGTAGATCGAGATGGCGCAGCGGATCGTATTGGTAACCTGCAGCCGGCCGTTCAATCCGGGATTTAGCAGGAGGATGCTCTGGCGGTCGGCGAATTCGATCGGCGAGACATCGGCCTTGGTGGCGATCTCGGAGATTTGCTTGAGGTAGCCGTTGTATTCGTTCCACTTCCACATGTAGGGAGCGGTCTTCATCTGGTTGGCGGCGACCCGGCCGCTGGCGAGCTGACCGGAGCCTTCGCCGCTCGTCTCGCTGAACCACGGCCGCTGCGCCGGCGCATTGGCCTGGGTGCGAACCCAGACATTATGCTTGCCCGCTTCGGTATTGATGGCTTCCATCAATTCGCGCGCTTTGTTGGAAAGCCCGCCGGGAGCGGGGGCCTTCATTGTGACCGTGGCCATGACGTTTTCTCCTGTTTGGGGCCGATGACGTCCCTATTTGATAAATGGCCTGGCGATCTTGGATGCCGGAGCACGCCAATTCCAGGACTTTACGGGAGGTATAGTGGCTCCACCGGACGTTTGCAAAGGCGTCTGGGCGACGCGGTGCGATGCGTGCCCCACGGAAAAGGCATAGCGAGGCACCGCTTTAACGGACCGGGAACGACTGCTCGCTCTCAGTCCGCTGCCAGGAATTCGCGAACAGCACGCGTGAATTCTGCCGGCCGATCCATGTTGGAGATATGGCCGGCGCCAGGCAGTTCGACGAAACGCGAGCCGCTAACCTTCTCGTGAAGTTTGCGCATGGCGGTGGGAGTGGCGCCGTCCTTTTCGCCGACCATAAACAGCACCGGGGTCTTCACCGTGGCGGCCGCGGTGGCATAGTCGTGGTCGGCCAATGCTGCGGCGCAACCGATGAAGCCATTCACCGGCGTGTTTCGGATCATCGCGCGCACTTTGTCCAAGTGGGGCGGATTTTTTGCCACGGTCTCGGCCGGAAACCAGCGGCCGATCGTCGGCTCAACCAGAACCTCGATGCCCTGTTTCTGCGCAGTGGCAATGCGCTCTTCCCATTGCTGGCTGCTCTGCGGGGTCGATTGGCACGGCGAGTCGCAGACGATGATGCGATCGAAACGCTCGGGGTGGCGTTCGCCGAGGCCGAGAGCAGTCGCGCCACCCATGGACAGGCCGGCAAAGTGCGCCTTTTTGATCGAGAGAGCGTCGAGCAGCGCCATGGCGTCGGTTAGAAGCGTAGCGAATGAATAGCGGCCCGCCGGGGCGTCGGTGCCGCCATGGCCCCGCTGGTCGTAGCGCAAAACGCGAAAGGTATCTTTCAGCGCGGCGGCCTGCTCATCCCACATGGCGATCGTGGTCGCGAGCGAATTGCTGAATACGAGCCACGGCGCGCCTTCCGGCCCGTCGATCTGATAATTGATGTCGATGCCGTTCGCTTTGATCTTCATGGCGCCTCCACGTTGTTTGCTTTCACTTCGGCAGAAAGTCTTCGAGCAGCGCGAGGAGCGGCTCCGGCCCCTGCGTCGGCATGAAGTGGCCGGCTTCGATCAACTCGAAGCGCGCCCCGGGAATTTTCTTGGCGAGTTCGGCCGTCCCCGCGTGCGGACGAACGGTGTCATGGCGGCCGGCGACGACCATGGCGGGGCATCGGATTTGCGGCAGCATGTGCAGCATGTTGGTGCGCGCGAGCGCCCGGAACGCAAACCCGAAACACACCGGATCGTTGGCAAGGTACCGGCCCAGATAGGCCTCGTAGGCGGCGCGCTCGCCGAGGTGCGGCGGATAAGAGAGGGCGAGCGTGGTCGGCAAGGACGCCCGCATGCCTTCGCGCATCGCGAATGCGGCGCGCTCGTCGAGTGCTGCCGCGCGGCTCGGGTCGACACCCGGCGCCGGGTTGCACAGTACGAGTGCGCCGACGCGATCGGGGTGCTTCTCCAGGAAGCGCAGCGATTGCGTCGCGGCCGCTGCGACGGTGACAAAATGATAGGGCGGATCAAGTGCGACGCTTTTTGCCAGCGCCTCGAAATCCTCAACCAGCATGTCGTTGGTGAATTCCTGACGGACTTTTTCCGAGAGCCCGGAGCCGCGCTGGTCATAGCGCAACACGCGGCAGCGAGCGGCCAGTCGCGGCGCGACCGCGTCCCAGGAGTTCAGCGTTCCGCCAAGCTCATGCATCAGCACCACCGCGGGTCCGCGCGCGCCGGCCGTCTCGTAATGCAGACTTACGCCGTTGGCGTCGACAAAGGCCATGGGTGGCTCCCTACAAGCTCGTGCGGCAGGTACAACATGCGGGCGTGCCGGTCAAAATTTGAAGCCGAAGAGGCGGTCGAGTGAATAAGGTCCGCCGCCATGAACGAGCACGGTGAACGTCGCGATCGTCCACATCAGCGTGTATTCGAGGCCAAGCTGGTTCCAAAAATACTTGCCGACCCGCCACCGCTCGAAATCCGCCACTATAAGGAAAATAAGGACAATCGCGGCGACCGGCCGAGTGAACAATCCGAGGGCGAGAAGCGGTCCGCCGACAAGCTGGGTAATCGAGATCGCCGGCGCCCAGAACGATCCCGGCCGATAGCCGTCACCGTCGAGCTGCGCTGCGAGCTGTCTGAGATTGTGGGCCCTCACCCCGGTGTTCGGAAAGAATCCGAATGTGTTGCGCAGGCCATGCGGCACCAGCGCGAGACCAACCGAGACGCGCAGCAGCGCTTCGGCGAGGGGTGTGAGCGTTTGGTAGACGGACGACATACATGGAAGCCTGTTTCTGTTCCGTCATTGCGAGCGAAGCGAAGCAATCCAGGGCGGAGTGCACGAGCGGCGAGGCAGACTGGATTGCCTCGTCGCTTTCGCTCCTCGCAATGACGCCAGCGGTTACGGCATTTTCGCGGTTTCGTCGTAAAGCTCGATCATGTTGCCGTCGGGATCGAAGACATAGATCGTCAGACCGTAGAGGCCGTCATGCAGATCGCGATCGAACTTCACATTCGCCGCCTTGAGGCGCTTGGCGATCGCGGGCACGTCTGTGGCCTTGAACGCGATGTGATCGATCTGCGGCGAGGATAGCGGCCCGCCGGAGGTCAGCGCGAGGCCCTGCAAAAACGGCACGAACGGCCGCCCGTCGGCGAGCGGCTTCGCCTGCCGCACCTTGAAGCCGAGCAGGTCGACGTAAAATTTCTTCGAGCGTTCAATGTCGGAGACTTTGAGCAGCATATGGGCGAACTCGGTTGCTGCTCCGGTCGTGCCGTTGGCCATCGTTGCGATGTCGGTCATGTTCAATCCTTCCTTTCGTCTCCCATCACGCCGGCAAGCGCCCAGTTCTCTTTCGGCACTTCCTGAATGATGACGTGAAGATTGGTGGGCTTGGCGCCGGCGTGTTCGACCATGGCATCGGTGATTGCACGCACCAGCGCGCGCTTTTGCTGCGACGTCCGGCCGGTCCACATTTGTACTGTCACGACAGGCATATCACGGCTCCTCCTGCAGGATCTTTTCGATGCGCTCGCGAATGCCGCCCCATTGGCTCCCTCCGACGGTGACCGGAGCCCGGCTGCCGAGGCCGCGCGCCCACACCGCGGTGATGCCGAGGCGCTTGGCCGCATCGAAGTCGACGCCGCCGGGCGGCGCCGCAAGGTCGGCGACGAACGCTGATGGCTTCATTCGTGATAGCACGTCTTCACCGACGACGCGGGTCGGCACCGTCGAGAACAGAAGGTCGAGTTGCGGCGCAAGCTGCGGCAGCTCGTCGAGACGATGCGGCGTCGCACCGGCCACATAGGCGGCCGAGCGCTGTTCGGCATTGCGCGCCGCCACATGGGTGTGGGCGCCGAGCGCCACCAGATAGCGGGCCAGCACGGCGCCGATCGTGCCTTGGCCGACGACGCAGGCTTGCGCGTTATGAATCGTCGTCGCGGTGTTCTCGATAACGATCTTGAGGAGCCCCTCGATGATGGCCGGGGTCCTTTGCAGCATCAAACTCCGATCCCATTCGTATTCGTGGAGCTTGATCGAGAGCGCGTCGCAATGCGCCTTCAAATTCTTGTCGGCCCAGCCGAGAATGATGTGCGCGCGCGGCGCCATGCCCTCGAGCATGGCGCGGTCGGGTATGATCGGCGCGGCCGCCGCCGGAGCGAACAAGGCGCCGCTCGCCGAAATGCCCGGAATGGGAAACAGCGCAAAGCGCGCACCCTTCAAGACCGCCGCTGGATCGGCAATGTGCTTGACGCCTGGAATATCCGTGTCAGGCCACGGAAAGCCGTAGGCGCGCACGTCGGCGCCGGTCGCGCCGGCGCGGCGGGCGATCTCCTGCTCGCGCTTGTCGCCGCCGAGCATGCCGATCACCAGTTTCGACCAATCTGTGCTGTTGCCCGCCAAGTTTGCCGCCAAGTTACCCGTCACTTTTCCTTAGATTTGCGTTCGGACGCGTTTCAATAAGCCGTTCCGATCCAATCCGGCAATGCCCATCCGCGCGGCGGTGCGGCCGTGGGCGGCAAAATCGATGCCGGTGAGTGTTTGCGCGATCCGCATCAGCGCGTTGGCGACCGGCGCCGCGACCTCGGCAACATCGGCGAACGCGATGAACGGCAAGAGTCCGTGGCCGAAATCTTCGCGGTAATAGCGATGCTCAAGCGAGTCGGGCGCCTTGATGCGGCGGTTGGCTTCACCTGAGGAGATCGCGGCGACGAGATCGCCGTCGTCGCGCGCAACATCCTCAACGGTTCCGATCGCTCGCATCTCGCTGACAAGGGGAGGTAGATCGTGGCCGAAGGTGCGCGCGACAGCAAGCCGTTCGGCGTCGAGCGCGTCCATGACACGTGCCACGCCGGGCGTCATGCCCTGCACGTAAAAAGTGAAATCGCCGTGGGTGGCCTCGATCCACGCTGCGCCGAGAACTGCGCCCGGCGTGTGCAGCACCATGTTCACGTTGGCGAGATCGCAGGCCAAAACGTCGGATACCGATTTGGCGGCGGCGAATAGTGCTTTTGCTGCGGCGCTGGCAGCGTCGCCGCCCGGCAGGCAAGCGAGCCGCACACTTTTGGCGTTACCGGTGACGGTCACGCTGCCCGGCGCGTATTGGCGCGCGACGTAAGTCAGAGTGGAAAATTCGGCGATCGGCGGCGGAGCGGCGCCGGCAGAGTGAAAGCACTGCTGAAATTCGAGCGCGCCGCCGGTGTGGCCGGGGTTGAGAATGACCGGCCGCTTGGTGCCGAGCCGCGCCAAGGCGCGCGCGATGTCGGCGTGCGCGTAGGTTGGCAGGCAGACAAGAATCGCATCGGCATTGGCAGTCGCTTCGGCGAGGTCGGTGGTGATCAGACGCGGGCGAGCGAGGCCGGAGCCGAAGACGCCGTCGTAGCGGACGCCGCCCTGCGCGCGAAAAGGCGCAATCGTCGTTTCCGACCGCCCCCAGAACGCGACGTCATGTCCGGCCGCCACGAGGTCAACGACCGCCGCCGCTCCACCCGCGCCCGCGCCAACGACAGAGATCTTTGGCATGATGCTCTTGGCTGTCTCTTGCTGGGCGCCGAGCCGTCAATGCGCCATCAGCACGGGCAGCTTGGCGTTGGCGAGAATATGCCGAGTCGTGCCGCCGAAGATCATCTGACGCAGGCGGCTTTGCGTATAGGCGCCTTTGACGACGAGGTCGCAGCCGAGTTCGTCGGCCTTGGCGAGGATCGTTTCGCCGGCGCTACGCTTGCCGGGGTTGAGGACGATCGTCTCGGCGGCAATGCCGTTCATCTTGAGTGAGCGCGCCATTTGCTCGCCCGACGGTCCCGCGACGGTCGCGCCCTCGACGGTACAGACCGTCACGCGCTGGGCGAGACGAAGCAGCGGCATGGCAAACGCCATCGTGCGGGCTTGCTCGGTGCTGGCGTTCCAGGCGACGAGGACATTGGTCGCAAGCGAACGCGGTGAGGAAGGCGGCGCGATCAGGACCGGCCGGCCGCTCTCGAACAATGCGGACTCGAGCGTGATCATGGATGGGCTTTGCCATTCCTCGCCCGGCCGCGCCAGGACGATGGCGTCGAAGATGCGGCCGTAGCTGCCGACGAACTCGTGCCCGCTCGGCGCAGCATCAAGCCACGACCATGAAATCCCCGACGGCACCGACGCATCGTCAGCGTACTTCGGCAAGCGATGCTGTTCCATGAACGAGCGGAACATATCGACCGCCTGCCGGACCATTTCGGCATCGTTCTCCTTTACCGCCACCATGGTCAAGCCGCTGTCGGGATCCATCGCCACAAGATCGGCGACGGCCGGACGCAACGGAAATCCTTCGATGCAGCTGCCGAATTTTTGCGCCAGCAGCAGTGCCGTATCCAGCGCCGAGAGCATCGAAGTATTATGCTCGGTGGGTACAAGAATGGTTTTCATGTGTGTGCCCCACGTTCCCCTGGCGGAGCCGGCCGACAGCGTTCCCCTTGCCGCCGTCCCCCGTGCTCATACTGCCGCGCGGACAGAGTTGGGACAAGCTCTGGTTATCACACCGTTGTGCAGTAATTGCGTCCACGCTTTAGAGAGCACGCCAAAACCGCGGCGAGAGGAGCAGAGTGCGACACGCTGTGATTGCGACAATCAGTCTCGCACGCTCCTGCAGTCTCGCACAGTGCTTGCTGTTTGACCCGGTGCGATCGGCCGTAAATGCCGGGGCTATCGTTGCTCGGGATGCCGGCTGCGAACCGCTGTCCAGTCCGAGCTTGAAATCGGCGAGTACGTTCGCGAGCGCCGTCGGTTCAACCTTGACCGTTCCTGAGAATGGCCGGTCGATGGCAACGATGATGAACAGCTCCGAAAAAATGAGAATCGACAGCAATGCCGTCATGATCGTCTGCGCGCGCAAGTTTCGCGTGCCAAAGAAAAAGGTGAAGATGACGGTCAAGATGGCGCCGCCGAACAGAACCAGCCACAACACTCGGGGAACGGCCCCTTGCGACGCAGTCAGCCTGGCCCGGCGCGCCTGCGTCATGCCGTCGAGCTGATGCAAGATCTCCCTGATGAACGCGTCGGCATGCCCGCCGGAATCTTTGGCGTTCTGGAGTGCCGCATAGACCGCATTAAGCGCCAGTCGGCCGGACCGCGGCGCCTCCAGCGCGCCGCGATCCATGGCTGGCCAGTCATCTCGGATGGTCACTGTGAGATATTCGTTGAGCGTCTGGCGCAGCGACGTGCCGGCTTTGTCGTCGATGCCGTAAGACAACCGGTAGATGGTTGCCGCGGCGCCGGCTTCCTGCACGACGCTTGCTTCGGCGTCGCTGTACTTCTCCCATACCAGGATGATCGCAAATGCGATCAGGACGGCGTACAGCACGCCGACGGTGGCGAACTTGAATCCGGCGATCTCATTGTTTTCCGTCAGCTGTTCGAGAGACACATAACGGCGAACCAACCATGGACCGAAAGACGCCAACACCGTGGTCAGCCCGACAAGGATTGCGCCGGACAGCCAAAGCGGATGGGTCGTAAGAAAAAAGATCATGCTGATATCTGGTGGTCAATGTGAGAGCAGGTGACTACCGACACTGGCTGTGGGACCGGGGGAGGAACGTTTCTGCTGGGAGCCGTCAGAGCGGCTCGGATTTTGCTTCACCAGTTGCGCTTGCCTCTCGCTGCATCGTCACCCGAGCAATTATACTGCCGGGAGAATGGGTGTCGGACAAGCGCTCACCGCTCAGGCTCATGATTGCCTGGACGCGGCGATGAATGATCACCGGCCCTATAACCGTGCGGAGGAGCATTATGCGCTGGCACGCCATTATCGCGGCATTCGGCTTCGCCCTTTCCTGCTCGGCGCCGGCGACAGCGCAATCGCCCGCGACGCCGTATCCGAACCGGCCGATCAAGCTGATCGTGACCTTCGCTGCGGGTGGGGCTGCCGATCTGTTCGGCCGCGCATTGGCGAACGGAATGAGCGCCGAACTCGGCCAGCAGGTCTTCGTCGAGGTCCACGCCGGCGCCGGCGGCCTGACCGGTGTCGATGTCGCCGCCAAAAGTCCGCCGGATGGCTACACGATCTGCCTCGCCGGGGCTGCGGCGCTCTCCGCAATTCCGTTCATGGTCGCCAAGATGCCGTTCGATTGGCAAAGGGATTTGGCGCTGATCACGGATGTGGCGCGCGTGCCCGAAGCGGTCGTGGTCACGCCGGCATTGGGCGTCGATACGTTGCCAGACTTCGTCGCCTATGCGCGCGCAAATCCGGGCAAGATCAACTTCGGTTCGGCCGGCCTTGGCTCAATTACGCAACTCGCCGCAGAGTTGCTGAAGGAGGAAGCGAAGATCGACATCGTGCACATCCCTTATCGCGGCATTGCGCCGGCGGTGACGGACATGCTCGGTGGCCGGCTCCAGATGATCGTCGCCGACATACCGCTTTTGCTGCCGCAGGTTAAATCCGGCGGCTTGAAGGTCTTGGCCCTGACATCGAATAAACGCTCGTCGGCCCTGCCGAATGTGCCGACCACTGCCGAAGTCGGATATCCGCGCGTCCTGTCCGACGATTGGTATGGCCTGGTCGCGCCCGCCGGGACGCCGCCCGAGGTGCTGGAGCGGCTGCACCGCGCGGCCATCGCGGCGCTCAACAACGACGCTGTGAAAAAGCAATTCGATATGCTGAACGGCACGCCCGACCCGCAATCGCCGCAGCAATTCGCCGCGTTCATTCTTGCCGAACAGGCCAAATGGGGTCCTGTGGTGTTGAAGACAGGGGTGCGGCTCGATTAGTGCGCAACCCGGCCGCCGCATTGCCTTGTAAGGACCGTCGATGAAGCTGCATTGGTCGCCGCGCTCGCCGTTTGTGCGCAAGGTCATGATCGTGGCCCATGAGCGCGGATTAGTCGAACGCATCACGTGCGTGCGGACCGTCGCCGCCATGACGAAGCCCCATGCAGAGCTGATGCGGGATAATCCGTTGTCGAAAATTCCGACGCTGGTGCGCGATGACGGCATGGTGATCTACGACTTGCCGGTGATCTGCGAATATCTCGATGGGCTCGACGGCGCGCCGAAGCTTTTCCCGGCCGGTGGCGAAGCTCGGCTTGTGGCGCTGCGCCGGCAGGCGCTTGGCGACGGCTTTCTCGATCTCCTGGTGCTAGCGCGCAACGAGCGTGAACGTGCCGATCCTGCCGAATCTCATCTCAAAAGCACCGCCGTGCGCAAGACCGCGGTACTGAAAAGTCTCGAACGCGAGGCTGGCGCGCTCGCCGCCGCGGCCTTCGGTATCGGCCACATCGCGATCGGCTGCGCCCTCGGTTACCTTGATTTTCGATTTGCGGGCGAAGATTGGCGACGTGACCATCCGCGTCTTGCGGCGTGGTATGGCGAATTCGCAGTGCGCCCCTCGGTACGCGCCACGGAGCACAGCGATGATTTATGAGCGGAACGGGACGGCCAGGGCTATAGGAATTTAATCCTATATGCGCACCGTTCCTGAGGCGTGACGGTGTCGCAGTCCCCCGACTGCCGGTCATTTTGAATCCATCCGTTTCGGTTGGAACCTTCTGCATTCGGCTGCGTTTGTGGTCACGGCACAGGAGGTGAAGTCCGGCAGTGCGGGGGAAAGCACCTCATCGGGATTGTGAGGAATTGCGGTGGCAGACGCTCCCGCCAGCTATAGCGTATTGGAATACCTCTGATCGGCAACGATCAGCTTCGCCGTTCCCGCCGGCGGGCCGCGCCGAGAATCCCAGAAGTCCCGAAAATTCCGTGTGTCGTCTTGTCCTGTCCAACGCCCGCTCCGCGGCGGGTTCCGGAGACATCCATGCCACCCCATGACGACGTGCTTGGCGCTTCAAGCACCAACGGTTCCGCTATTTCTCCCGCTATCGCTCAAAACGCGCAAGAAAGCGCCCAAGACTACCTCAACGACGCTCGGGGACTGACTGAACTGTTGCACGCGCTGCAGGCGATGCGCGTCGGGGATTTCTCCGTTCGAATGGCCGGTGATCGAGTCGGGATCATTGGCAAGATCGCCGACACCTTCAACGAAATCGTCGCCACCAACCAGCGCATGGCGGGGCAGCTTGAACGCGTCGGTCAGGTCGTCGGCCGCGAAGGGCAGACACGTCAGCGCGTGCGTTTCGGCCTCGCCGACGGCGCATGGAGCGAGATGGAATCTTCGGTCAATTCACTGATCGACGACCTGCTGTGGCCGACAACGGAGGTGACCCGCGCCATCGCCGCGGTGGCGCAAGGCGACCTGTTGCGCACCGTGGCGCTCGACGTCGACGGCCGTCCGCTGAAGGGCGAGTTCCTTCGCTCCGCCGAGATCGTCAACACGATGATCAAGCAGCTCAACGTGTTCACCTCCGAGGTGACACGCGTCGCCCGCGAGGTCGGCACCGAGGGCAAGCTCGGCGGTCAGGCCCAAGTCGGCGGCGTGACCGGCGTGTGGAAGGACCTTACCGAGAGCGTCAACTCGATGGCGTCGAACTTGACCGCTCAAGTGCGCAACATCGCCGAGGTGACCATTGCTGTCGCGAACGGCGACCTGTCGAAAAAAATCACAGTCGACGTCCGTGGCGAGATTCTGCAACTCAAGGAAGCCATCAACACGATGGTGGATCAGCTGCGCTCGTTCGCCTCGGAAGTCACGCGGGTGGCGCGTGAGGTTGGCACCGACGGCAAGCTCGGCGGCCAGGCCATCGTGCCGGGCGTCGCCGGGACCTGGAAGGATCTCGACCGACTCGGTGAACGCCATGTGCGGCAACCTCACCGACCAAGTGCGCAACATCGCGCATGTGACGACCGCAGTGGCGCGCGGCGACCTGTCGCGCAAGATCACGGTCGATGTGCGCGGCGAAATTCTCGAACTGAAAGACACGATCAACACGATGGTCGATCAGCTCAACGCGTTCGCTTCGGAAGTGACGCGTGTGGCGCGCGAGGTCGGCACCGAGGGCAAGCTCGGCGGCCAGGCGCAAGTGCCTGGCGTCGCCGGGACGTGGAAGGACTTGACCGATAGCGTGAACTTCATGGCCGGCAATTTGACGGCCCAGGTTCGCAACATCGCCGACGTCGCCACCGCCATCGCCGGCGGTGACCTGTCGAAGAAGATCACGGTGAATGTCAGCGGCGAGATTCTCCAGCTCAAGGAAACCATCAACACGATGGTCGATCAGCTCAACGCATTCGCCGGCGAAGTCACGCGCGTTGCGCGCGAAGTCGGTACCGATGGCCGCCTCGGCGGCCAGGCCAACGTGCTCGGCGTTGCGGGCACGTGGAAGGATTTGACCAACTCGGTCAACTCGATGGCCTCGAATTTGACCGCGCAGGTCCGCAACATTGCCGAAGTGTCGACCGCCATAGCCTCGGGCGATCTGTCGAAGAAGATCACGGTCGACGTGCGCGGCGAAATTCTCGAGCTGAAGGACACCATCAACACGATGGTCGATCAGCTCAACGCATTCGCCGGCGAAGTCACGCGCGTTGCGCGCGAAGTCGGGACCGAGGGCAAGCTTGGCGGCCAAGCGCTGGTGCGCGGCGTCGCCGGCACCTGGAAGGACCTGACCGACAGCGTCAACTCGATGGCGTCGAACCTCACCGGGCAGGTCCGCAACATCGCCGAAGTCGCGACCGCGGTGGCGCGCGGTGACTTGTCACGCAAGATCACGGTCGATGTGCGCGGCGAAATCTTGGAGCTGAAAGATACGCTCAACACCATGGTCGATCAGCTCAACGCATTTGCCGCCGAGGTGACTCGCGTGGCGCGTGAAGTTGGGACCGAAGGAAAACTCGGCGGCCAGGCGAACGTGCCGGGCGTCGGCGGCACCTGGAAGGATTTGACCGACAGCGTCAACTCGATGGCGTCGAACCTCACCGGACAGGTCCGCAATATCGCCGAAGTGGCGACCGCCATCGCCGGCGGCGACCTGTCGCGCAAGATCACGGTCGACGTGCGCGGCGAAATCCTGCAGCTCAAAGAAACGCTCAACACGATGGTGGATCAGCTCAACCGCTTCGCCGGCGAGGTGACCCGTGTTGCGCGCGAGGTCGGCACAGAAGGCCGGCTCGGCGGCCAGGCCAACGTGCCCGGCGTCGCCGGCACCTGGAAGGATTTGACCGACAGCGTCAACTCCATGGCCGGTAACCTGACCGCGCAGGTCCGCAACATCGCCGAGGTGACGACAGCCGTGGCGCGCGGCGATCTTGGCCGCAAGATCACGGTCGATGTGAAGGGCGAAATTCTCGAGTTGAAGAACACCATTAACACGATGGTGGATCAGCTTAATGCTTTCGCTTCGGAAGTCACCCGCGTCGCCCGCGAAGTCGGCACCGAAGGCAAACTCGGCGGCCAGGCGCAGGTGCCGGGCGTTGCCGGCACCTGGAAAGACTTGACCGACAACGTCAACTTCATGGCCTCCAATTTGACGGCGCAGGTCCGCAACATCGCCGAAGTGGCGACGGCAATCGCCGGCGGCGACCTGTCGAAGAAGATTACGGTCGACGTGCGCGGCGAAATGCTGCTGCTCAAGGACACGTTGAACACCATGGTCGAGCAGTTGCGCTCGTTCGCTGCCGAAGTAACGCGCGTGGCGCGCGAGGTCGGTACCGACGGCCGGCTTGGCGGTCAGGCCGTGGTGCCCGGCGTCGCCGGAACCTGGAAGGACTTGACCGACAACGTCAACCTGCTCGCCGCCAATCTCACCACCCAGGTCCGCAACATCGCCGAAGTGACCACCGCCGTGGCGCGCGGCGATCTGTCGCGCAAGATCACCGTCGACGTGAAAGGCGAAATTCTGGAGCTGAAAAACACTATCAACACGATGGTCGATCAGCTCAATGGTTTCGCTTCGGAAGTCACCCGCGTCGCGCGTGAAGTCGGCACCGAAGGTTTGCTCGGCGGTCAGGCCCAGGTGCCCGGCGTCGCCGGCACCTGGAAGGATTTGACCGACACCGTGAACGTCATGGCCGCCAACCTGACCGAACAGGTCCGCGGCATCGTGAAAGTGGTGACGGCCGTCGCCAACGGCGACCTCAAACAAAACCTCGCGGTGAAATCGAAAGGCGAGGTGGCGGCGCTGGCCGAAACCATCAACAACATGACGGAAACGCTCGCGACGTTCGCCGACCAGGTGACGACCGTGGCCCGCGAAGTCGGCGTCGAAGGCCGTCTTGGCGGCCAGGCCAACGTGCCGGGCGCCGCCGGCACCTGGAAGGATCTGACCGGCAACGTCAATCTGCTTGCGGCCAATCTGACGACGCAAGTGCGCGCCATCGCCGAGGTGGCGACAGCCGTGACCAAGGGCGATTTGACGCGCTCGATTCAGGTGGAAGCGCGCGGTGAAGTGGCCGAGCTTAAAGACAACATCAACACGATGATCGACAACTTGCGGCTCACCACCGACCGCAACACCGAGCAGGATTGGCTCAAGACCAACCTGGCCAAGTTCACCAACATGCTGCAGGGCCAGCGCGATCTAACCACCGTCGGTCGTCTGCTGCTGTCCGAATTGACTCCGCTGGTCAACGCTCACCAGGGCGTGATCTATCAGATGGAGACCGACGAGGAGGCGCCGAGCCTCAATTTGTTGTCAGCCTATGCCGACGACGGCGCGAATGGTCATCCGCGAACGCTAAACCTCGGGGAGGGCCTCATCGGCCAGTGCGCGGTCGACAAGCGCCGCATGCTGATCACGGAAATGCCTGAGAGCGCCGTCCCGATCAGCTCGGCTATGTTCAAGGTCAAGCCGCGAAACAACATCGTGCTGCCTGTTCTATTCGAGAATCAGGTCAAGGCGGTGATCGAACTCGCCTCGATCCAGGAGTTTACGGCGCTGCAAACGATGTTCCTCGAGCAACTCACGACTTCGATCGGCATCGTGCTCAATTCGATCGAGGCGACGATGCAGACGGAAGGGCTGCTCAAGCAATCGCAGCAACTCGCAGGCGAGTTGCAGGCGCAGCAAAGGGAGCTGCAGCAGACCAACGAACAGCTCGAGCAGAAAGCGCAGCAACTCGCCGAGCGCAACGTGGAAGTCGAGCGCAAGAATCAAGAAATCGAGCAGGCCCGTCGCGCGCTCGAAGAGAAGGCGACCGAGCTCGCGCTGACATCGAAGTACAAGTCGGAATTCCTCGCCAATATGTCGCACGAGCTGCGCACGCCGCTTAATTCGATCCTGATCCTCGGCCAGCAGCTGACCGACAATCCGGAAGGCAACCTCACCGGCAAGCAAGTGGAGTTTGCCAGGACGATCCACGGGGCCGGGACCGACCTGCTCAATCTCATCAGCGATATTCTGGATTTGTCGAAGATCGAGTTGGGTACGGTCACCGTTGATGCCGAGGAGGTCCTTTTTGCGAACCTCCTCGACATGGTGGCGCGCCCATTTCGCCACGAGGCGGAAACCCGTCAGCTCTCATTCGAGGTTCACGTCGATCCCAATCTGGGGCGGACCATCACGACCGACACCAAGCGGCTGCAACAGGTGCTCAAGAACCTTCTGTCGAACGCCTTCAAGTTTACCGCGGAAGGCGGCGTACGTCTCAATGTCACCGCGGCTTTGGGCGGCTGGAGCACGGAGCATCCGGTGCTCAGCCAAGCGCCGGCCGTCGTGTCGTTCGAGGTTTCCGATACTGGTATTGGCATCCCGGCCGAGAAACAGAAAATCATTTTCGAGGCATTTCAGCAGGCCGACGCTTCGACGAGCCGCAAGTATGGCGGCACCGGCCTCGGTCTTGCGATCAGTCGCGAACTCGCAAGCCTGCTCGGCGGCGAAATTCATTTGCGAAGTTCGCCCGGCTCCGGGTCAACTTTCACACTCTATTTGCCGCTCAAGTATGTCGGCGCGACCGGCGCCGTGCACTCGACGATGCCGGTAGCAGCACCCGCAACCCAGCTGGGGGGCGTTCACGTTGCTCCCGAGCGGACGATCGAGCCCATTCCGGATGATCGGATGGATATCCACCCCGGCGACGGCATTCTCCTTATTGTCGAGGACGATCCGCACTACGCGCGTATTCTGATCGACTTGGCCCGCGACAAGGGCTTCAAGGCACTGTTGGCGATGCGCGGCGACGAGGCGCTCAGCCTGGCCAAACAATACCAGCCAACCGCCGTTTCTCTCGACGTGTTCCTGCCCGACATGTTGGGCTGGACTGTGCTGAGCCAGCTCAAACAGAACGCGCTCACCAGGCACATTCCCGTTCAGATCGTGACGCTCGACGAAGATCGCCAGCATGGTCTGGCGCGCGGCGCCTTCTCGTTTGTGACCAAGCCGACGACGCGTGACGGCATTGCCGACGCGATGTCGCGGATCAGGGAGTTTTCCCAGCCGCGCCGCAAACGTCTTCTCGTCGTCGAAGACAATCGCGTCGAGCAAATGAGCATTCACGAATTGCTCGGCCACGACGACATTGAAATCGTCGACGCCAACACCGGCGATGAAGCGCTGAAGACGCTGCGCGATCATCCGTGCGACTGCGTGGTCTTGGACCTCCGTCTGCCGGATATGTCGGGATTCGAGGTCTTGGAGCGCATGCGCGCGGATGGTTCACTCGCCGAAATTCCGGTGGTGGTCTTCACCGGGCGGGAATTGTCTGCCGAGGAGGACGCACAGCTTCACAGCATGGCGCGTAGCATCGTGGTCAAGGGCGTCGAGTCTCCCGAGCGGCTGCTCAACGAGACCGCGCTGTTTCTCCATCGCGTCATCACCGATCTGCCGGCCGAAAAGCAGAATATGCTGGAACGGCTCAATTCGTCGGACGAGGATCTGGTCGGCCGTACGGTGCTGCTGGTCGACGACGATTCCCGCAACATCTTTGCGCTGTCGAGCGTGCTCGAACGCCGCGGCATGAACGTGCTGACGGCGACGACCGGGAGCGAGGCCATCGCGCTCATTGAGGAAACGCCGTCGCTCGCCATCGTCCTGATGGACATCATGATGCCGGAGATGGATGGCTATCAGACGATCGAGCAAATCCGGGAGAACCAAGCCTATCGCCGCTTGCCGATCATCGCTTTGACGGCCAAGGCGATGAAAGGCGACCGCGAGAAATGTCTGGAGGCCGGCGCGTCGGACTACCTCGCCAAGCCCGTCAACACCGAACAGCTCTTGTCCGCGTTGCGGATGTGGCTGCATCGCTAGGCGCGAATGCCATGACACACAAAGTCAACGTCCTGCTGGTCGACGACCAGCCCGATAAGCTTCTCGCCTATGAGGTGATACTCGGGGAACTCGGCGAAAATCTCGTCAAGACCTCGTCGGCGCGCGAAGCTTTGCAGTTCCTGCTCAAGAACGACGTTGCAGTCGTTCTCATCGACGTCTGCATGCCGGAGCTTGACGGCTTCCAGCTTGCCGCAATGATCCGTGATCATCCGCGATTCCGTGAAACCGCGATTATTTTCATTTCCGCGATCCATCTGACCGATGTCGACAGGCTCCGCGGTTATGAAATGGGTGCGGTCGATTATGTGCCCGTGCCGGTCGTTCCCGATGTGTTGCGCGCCAAGGTGAGAATTTTCGCTGAGCTGTTTCGCAAGACGCGGGAGCTTGAGCAATTGAACTTGAAGCTCGAGGGACACGTGGCCGAGCGTACAGCGGAGCTCGAAGCCTCGAATGCCCGCCTCCTGCAGAGCGAGCAGGGCCGCAGCCTCGCGCTGGCCGCCGGTCAGATGGGCTCATGGGACTGGGATCTCGAAACAGACGAGTGGAAGTGGGACGAGGGGCAGTATCGTATCTTCGGTGTCGACCCGCAAAGCTTCCAGGTTACGGCGGAGAACGTCCGTAGCCTCATTCATCCCGAAGATCGCGACCGCTTGCAAATGATCGTGCAAAGCATGTCGCAAGGCGAGCGCACACAGCAGACCGAGTTTCGCGTTCGCCGGCCGAATGGCGACATACGCTGGTGCATGGGGACGGCGGCCGCAAGCATCGATGTGGACGGCCTAGTGCAGCGCATCAGTGGTGTTACGGCCGACGTCACGGAACGCAAGGAAGCGGAAGAACGCCAAGTGTTACTGGCGCGAGAGGTCGATCACCGTGCCCGCAATGCGCTTGCTGTTATTCAATCGATTATACGCCTGACCCGTGCCACGACTGTCGATGACTACGTGAACACGGTCGAGGGCCGCATCAAAGCGCTCGCTCATGCGCATACCTTGCTGTCCGACTCACGTTGGCTCGGCGCCGATCTCAGCACCCTGGTGATGGAAGAGTTGGCGCCCTATCGGGCCGGTGACAAAGTCAAAATTGGCGGTCCCGACATCTCACTGCAGCCGGCGATCGCTCAGGGGCTCGCGCTCGCGCTGCACGAACTTGCGACCAACGCCGCAAAGCATGGCGCATTATCTGCGCAGGGCGGTAAGCTGAGCCTGACCTGGGAATTCCAGCCGGACAAGCTGGTGTTGCGTTGGTCGGAGGAGGGCGGTCCCGAAATCTCCCCGCCATCTGCCCGGAGTTTCGGTTTGCGAGTGATTCGCGCCAGCGTCGAGCAGCAGCTCGGCGGGGAAACGACATTCGATTGGAATCCCGCGGGGCTGAAATGCACGCTGCAAGTTCCGCGGCGCGAGATGGTGAAATCGCGGGACGCCCAACCACCGGCCGGCAACGGGGCCAAGAACGGTGTTGCTATCGAGCTGAGAAAGGCAGGCAAGCCGCGCGTCCTTCTGGTCGAAGACGAGGCGCTGGTTGCCATCATGATTCAAGAAAGCCTGAGCGAGTTTGGTTTTGCGGTCGTCGGTCCCGTCTCCACGACGTCGGAAGCAGTGGCGGCTGCAAAGGATGAAGATTTCGACGCCGCCGTCCTCGATATCAATCTGGGCGACGGCCTGGTCTACACGGTCGCCGAAATACTGTCGGGACGCGGAGTGCCTTTCGTCTTTGTCACCGGTTACGATGCCGATAGCGTCGACAGCCGGTTCAGCAAGACTCCCGTCCTGCAAAAGCCCATCGAGCGGGAAATGCTGCAGAAGATCTTTGTTACCAACGGCCACGCCAGAGCCGCAACTACCTGATGTGCGGGATAAGGTGTCTCGCTCGCAATGGATAGTTATTCGTCGAGCACCGAGCGTATCTTGGTCGCGAGCTGGTCGAGCGTGAACGGCTTGCTGATGAACTTGACGCCGGCATCGAGCACGCCGCCGTGGACGACCGCGTTGGCGGTATAACCGGTGGTGAACAGGACTTTGAGCCCGGGCCGGCGACGCTGCGCTTCGTCCGCGAGCTTTTTGCCATTGATATCCGGCATTACGACGTCAGTGAAAAGCAATTTGATCTCCGACTCCCGATCCAAAATAGCCAGCGCGTTGGCGGCGTTTTCGCTTTCGAAGACCGTATAGCCGAGTTCGTGCAGCGCTTCGGTCGTCAAACGCCTCATCAACGAGTCGTCCTCGACGACGAGGATGATTTCGTCGCGGCTCCCAGTGCGGATCGGTTCGGCGGTGGTCCGTTTGATTTCCCTGGCGTCGCCGATGTGACGCGGCAGATAAATCTTGACGTTCGTACCGGACCCGACTTCGGAATAGACTTTAATATGGCCATGGGATTGCTTGACGAAGCCGTAAACCTGACTCAGGCCGAGTCCGGTTCCCTTGCCGGCCGGCTTGGTGGTGAAGAACGGATCGAACACGCGAGCCGCGACCTCCTGCGTCATGCCGATCCCGGTGTCGGTAATAGCGATCATCACAAATTGGCCGGGTTCGATTTCCGCGGGCTGCTTGCAATAAGCCTCGTCCAGATAAGTATTGGCGGTTTCGATCGTCAGCTTGCCGCCCTCAGGCATGGCGTCGCGGGCGTTGATCGCAATATTGAGGATGGCATTCTCGAGTTGTTGCGCATCGGCATCGATCGTCCACAAGCCGGCGGCGGACACCGTCTCGATCCGGATTTGCTCGCCCAATGTTGAGTGCAGCAACTCCGACATGTTCATGATCATCTTGTTGGCGTCGATCGTCTGCGGCGCCAGCGGCTGCTGGCGGGCGAAGGCGAGCAGGCGCCGCGTCAGGGTCGCGGCGCGCTCCGCCGCCGCAGTCGCGGCGTTGAGGAATTGCTCGATGCCGAAGTCGCCCTTCTTGATCCGCCTCAAGATAAGGTCATGCGAACCCATGATCACGCCGAGCATATTATTGAAGTCGTGCGCGATCCCGCCGGTCAGTTGACCGAGCGCCTCCATCTTCTGTGATTGCCGGAGCTGGCTTTCGGCCTGTTCGCGCCGGCCGACCTGTTCAATCAGCTCGTGATTGGCCGCAACAAGCTTATCGTTTGCGGATGCGATTGCGTCGAAGGAACGGCGCGTGAAACCGGCGACCAGTAGGCCGAGAATGCAGATCAGCAAGAAGGCGGTCCCTGCCCCGGCTTGGAGCAGCAATGCGGTTCTTGCAGCGTTCGATTGACGGCTGGCGAGAAGACCATCTTCCTCAGCCTGCATCTTCTCAACGATTTGGCGGATCTCCTGCATCAACCGGAGGCCCTTGTCGCTTTTTACGATGGCAAGGGCCGCTTCAGTATGACCGGCATTCCGCTCTTCCAGCGTCGAGCGCAGCTCATCCAGCTTGTCTTTGACGACCTGGCGTAATTGAACCAACGCTTGCTGTTGCTGCGGATTGTCGTTGACCAGGTCGGCGATCCGATCGAGCGACGACGGAAGCTGTGCAACCGCCATGTCGTAGGGCGCCAGATAGCTGTCGCGACCGGTCAGCAGAAAGCCGCGCTGGCCGGTCTCGGCGCTCTGCACCAGGCTGAGCACCCGTGTCAGCTGGTTGCGCACCGCGAGCGAATGCACCACCCATGCGTCGTCGCTTCTGTTGCGCGCGCCCAGCAAGAGCACTACGGCGACGATCAGGGCGGTGAGTGCGGTCGTGACGGCTAGGCCTAAGTTAAGCCGAGCCAAAGGCGCTTTCGATTCGATCAAAGGGGCGGGCACGGAAATCCTGACTCGACCGGCGCTTGGGCGCCTGGGAGTAGCGCAGCATTGACCCGAGGAATTGGCACAATCGGCCACACTTCATCGGCAAGGCAGCGCCCTCCGACCACCGTACATTACAAGGGCCGGAAGGACCTATGTCAAAAGACATCTTCACTGAATTCACGGGATCGGAACTTTCGGTGCCCTGTATCGTTTCCCGTATCTCTTCTCTTCGAGTTTCTCAGCCACATTCTAGAATATCACATTACTGCAGGTCTCGCTTTTGAAGATTGGAAGAGGTTCGGCCCGGAGAATTGGAAGTTTTAGGTCTTTTGAGGATTTGCAATGCATACGAGCTGTTTCGAGTGCGCCTTGCGCGGCTGCGATTTATTCAAACCGATCACCCACAACGAATTGAGCGCGATCAATGAGATGAAGCGCGACCACCTATTGTTGCCGGCGGGTGCCGAGATCATTCGCGTCTGGTGAGGATGCTCCTGAGCTTTACACGCTTTATTCGGGCTGGGCGTTTCGCTTCAAGACGCTGCAGGATGGCCGCCGCCAGATTTTGAACTTCTTGCTGCCTGGCGACCTGCTTGGATTGCAGGCCGCCATGTTTGACGCTGCCCAGCACGGCATTGAAGCACTGACTGATGTCCAATTGTGCCTGTTGCCGAGGCGAAAGGTTTGGGCGCTTTTTGGCGAAATGCCCGGCTTGGCGTTCGACGTGACGTGGCTCGGATCACGCGAAGAGGGCTACGTTGACGAAAACCTTATGAGTGCCGGACGCCGCAGCGCGGCGGAGCGTACCGCGGCGCTGATCATCATGCTCTACAAGCGGGCGAACGCGTTGGGGCTTATTGTCAAGGGCACGTTCGATTTTCCATTGACGCAGCAGCATATCGCGGATGCGCTTGGTCTTTCGCTGGTGCACACCAACAAAACGCTCGCCCGTCTTCGGCGGCTGGGAATGTTCACGCAGGCCAACGGGTCGATCACCGTACAAAACCCGCGCGTTATTGAGAGCATTGCCCAGCACTTTGACGAAGAGATTTTGCGGCGCCCGCTGATTTGAAAGGACAAGATATCCGGGTCCATAAGTTCACGATGAAAACGCCCCGGAATTTCTCCCGGGGCGTCCCGACTTAGGCCAGAGTTGCCGCTACTTGGAAGAATTGTCCGGCACCCAGGCGGTCTTGGCGCTATCGTATTTGAACCCTGGAGCGGCCTTGAGCGCATCCTTGGTGGTATTCATCGTCAGATAGGTCTTGTTGTTCTTCGTCGTCTGCTTGACCGCGTCAAAATTCACGGCGACGTCCTTTTCGCCGGCACCCAGGAAGCCGCCAACGCCGACGATCAAAGCGTTAACCTGCCCTTGCGGTGAAACAAGAACATCGTTGATTTCGCCGATCTTGTTGTCCGACGGATCGTAGACGTCCTGCTTGTACCAATCGGTGACAGTGACGCTGCTGTTGGGGACCGTTGTCATCAGGTCGGCTCGCCCAGCGGACATCGGTTGCGCGAAAGCGACCGTGCTCGCCATGAGCAGGCCGGCAGAGACGGCTATCAAGCTTTTCATATGGTGTTACCTCCGGAATTGTTCTCCGACACGTGTTTCAACGTTCGAACGCATGTTTTGTGCCATTCCAATGAACAATTCTGTCGGGGAACTTTTTTTGTAAATCGCCGTTTTCAGTTCATCCAGGAACTGATGGCACAAATCTGATCGTGTGTTGATCATTCACGTAATTCACTCACCCGAAAACGAACAGCGCGACAGTCGGCATTTGAAACGATTCACTTGGAAGGAAATAGCATGTCCCTCGGAACGATACTCCTCATCATATTGGTCCTCATTCTTCTCGGTGGTCTTGGCAGCATCGGTGGCGGCCCGTTCTATGGGACCGGCTATTACGGTGGCGGCGGTTTGGGCCTCGTCATCGTCATCATCCTGATCCTTATGCTGATGGGCAGGATTTGAGGCGCGGCGCCAGCCGCGGCGACCTCATAAGATTTAATCTCGCGCGCGAGCGCTTCGCATGCTCCGCTGTGAAGGAGACTTGTGCTCATGTCTGAAGATATTGCCCGCGGGAAAGCCATGGCGACCATCCTTGTGGTCGACGACGAACCGCTGCTCGCGATGTGCGCCGTCGATATGCTGGAAAGCCTGGGACACAAGGCGATCGAAGCCTCGTCGGCGCAGCAAGCTCTCGCGATTCTCAAGAGCGTGCTGCCGATCGATCTGCTCATGACGGATCACGTCATGCCCGATATGCCCGGGCTTAAACTTGCCAAGCTCGCACGCGATTTGCGGCCAGAATTGCCTGTGCTGCTGGTGACGGGCTACGGCGAATTGGCGCACGATGAAGGAGCGGGCGTGTGCCGGCTGGACAAGCCCTATCGTCAGGACGATCTGCAAGCCGTGATAGCCCTGTTGTTGGATCGCTGACAGTTGCCGTCGCGGACCATGCTGCTGGAGCGATTTTTCGATCCGCATCGCCAAATCCCGGAGCCTTCCCGTCGCAAGATAGATGGCGTTGGCGACGGTCGCCGCACTGCCGACGTCGCCGAGTTCACCCAGCCCTTTTGCGCCGGCAGGCCGCACAGTCCCAACACTTGATCTGCGGAGTTCCAGTAACAATCTTTGTGTCTCTATGACGGCTAATCCGAACCGTGAGGTGCCGGTGAGTCATTGCTGCGCTGCGTTCCTGGTGGAACCGTCTGTCGGACCTCTTGTTATTTCACACCGAATTGTGCGGCTTGGAATTCGGCTACGGTCGGCGCGGCGGCCTCGTTTCCGAATTCGTGAATAGAGAACTGGAGCGGCCATGAAATTATTCAAATGCCAGCATTGTTCTCAACTGATCTATTTTGAAAA
>CAVXAK010000006.1:0-178156 GCA_963759705.1 uncultured Alphaproteobacteria bacterium | reverse complement strand
CGAGCCCGCAAGTGATCCTCGGAGGCAATTTTTCGCATTCGATGGCTGCGGTCAGCGTTGCTCGGCGCATCGGCGGCTAATTCAGGCCGGATTTGTGAGCCCCCACTCGAAGGTTATGCCGCGCGGATCAGCGAGCAAGGCAAAAGGCGCGGCAGTCAACCGGATTCGATATCTTCCCTCTCCACGCGCTTGAAGTCCTGCCATATCATCGCCAAAGGCCGCGCTGTTAAAGAAGCGGGGTAATCGAAGGCGACGGCGGAGCGCCCCAAAAAATGTCGTGCGTCGGGAACCGAACCGTCGCGTCGCGGTTGCCTCCAACAGTCTTTGTTAAAAGACATACCTGGGGGCCTAAAAAGAGGGGCATGAGCGGCCGAGCGAATTTGTATCGTGTACATGCTGCTGAGTGCATGAAAGTTGCGCAGACAGCCCATGACCTCGAGGACAAGCAAGCCTTCCTCGACATGGCGACCGCGTGGCTGATCTTGGCTGAACAAGCGGATAAGAACAGCGAGGAGCACTCCCCCAACAGCTGCGTCGTTCAAGAACAGCAGCAGCCACAATCCGACAATTCCGAACACGAGGAATAGACGCCTTCCCAAAAGGAGCCGCGCGGCCGATGTCTTTCGCTAAGACCGTCACTACCCCGCGGAATATTCGGAGGACGGCGAGTGCATGAACCGGTCGACCGCCGTCGAGCGGTTTTCTTTGCTGGGGCTTATCGCAGCAATCAAGGCTTCCCATAGTCGGGGCATGCAGTGAAGCGCATTCTCGCCGACTTCCGCTGCCCCCGAGTGCTCTGCCGTTTCCCGACGTGTGCGTGTTCCGAAGCTGGAGCGTGTCCGTGTTCCGAAGCCGGAGCCGAGGCCCTACATCGATCCCGTCTTTTGCGTGCGCTGCGGCGAGCCATTCATCACCGAAGACGAAAACGATTTCCTGAAATACCTGATGGTGGACTGCGCTCGACTTTCTGGTGCTCGTTGAAATTTCCCCAAAGCCCTTTCCAAAAGCGACACTCGTTTAAGCAACTCCCGGTGGCGTGGTGGATGATGAAGCTTTCGGCGTGCTCTGTGATCGTCCAAGGGGACGGGAGCGAAATGGCGAGCCAAGAAAACTTTTGGCGTCGCTTTGGCCATGCGCCGGGCCAACCTGAAGACAAACACAAAATTAAGGGACAAGAAGAAACCGCCATTTTTGTCTACGAAAGTACTGACTTCCTTGTAAACGTAGTCAGAGTATCGTTATGTCTGTAGGAGACGATCCGCATATCGTTAGGTCCGTTATGGATGATCTGCGGTCGACGCCCATTTCAGGGCGCGGTGATTTTGCCGACAAGCGCGCTGTCACCCAGGTTGAGAAGTGGATGGCAATAATCCGCGAGATCAGCCAACAGCGTCTCAGTTCCGACCTCCTTACAAGCGCCGAAATTGACGAAGAGAACGGACGAAAACGACATTGATGGTCTCGATGGCCGACAAAATTATTGAGGCAAACCGGACCCAACGCAAATCGTCTAGACAAACCAGATCGGGCGCGACTC
The DNA here is from genome assembly GCA_963759705.1 of uncultured Alphaproteobacteria bacterium. Lineage (GTDB taxonomy): Bacteria > Pseudomonadota > Alphaproteobacteria > Rhizobiales > Xanthobacteraceae > BOG-931. The sequence continues at coordinate 176,619 of CAVXAK010000006.1, read as the reverse complement.
AACGTAACCTCGAAGCCAAAGAGACAGCAGACGAAGCCAGTGTAGGCGGCCTTAGTTGGCGGCCTCATTAATTCGCTGGTGATGATAGATACGCTATTCAACGCGCCTCGGCAGACGCCGCGAACGGACGAGACAAAGGTACGCGATCAGGCGTTTGAAATAGCAGCGTTCTGTACTGCCGACGACAAGCAACAGTCAGGCGGGTCCGCGTGCCACACACTTCGTGATAATGCGGTAATAGGCGCCGGACAAAGTAGGAAACGAACCATCCTGCGCAACGATAGTGGCTGCGGTGGCGCATTTCTGCGATTCGGAAAGTCAATGTAACTCATAGCGGTACTAACGCCGCCTATGGTGCCTCCGGAACCCACTGGCGCAGCTAACAGTGTGATTATTATCAGGGTCCACATGATGTTTGTTCTCCGTTTCGGTTTGGCCTCGTGGTCCCCCGGTCCCCGCTCGAACTTTCGGAAACAGACGCTTCAAAGCCTCGATTGCGGCACCGCATCGATGGCTTCGCCATCAGCCAATGCTGACGTGATGTCGCAAGCGATTAGGCTGCGACGGCGGCCACGCTATTCTAGCACCGATCAATAAACAGCCCCGGGGACATTGCCGGGGCTTTTGTTTGTCTGAACGGTGTTGCTGACGATCAGGCGGCTGCGCAAATAAATCCGGGAGGGGCGAGCCGAGAGTAAATCAATAGCCATCCCAAATTTGCACAATCGCATCGCTTGATCTGCGGAGGTGAATGATTTTCTGGTCTTCAGCATATTTGGCCAATCGGCCGTAATCATCGGCGATCCTCAGCATGATGGCTTTCGCCTTTGCATCTTTAACGTCCCCCGAAAGCACCCGCATTTCTTCGGATCGCTTACGCCAATGCTGCACTTCGTCGGGCATAATGAAGTATGAGGACATTTTGAGCGCCCCTTACCGCGGTTAAATAATCATAAACCATCAAGTGAAAGAGGTTCAAGCCTGGGCGGTACATTCACGTGTTCGTTCTGCTCCTGGGATTCTGAGGAGACATAACATGCGAGTTTCAGGCCCGTTACGGCTTGGCCACGTCGCGCAATAAATCTGCCAGCGTCCAAGCGGATCGGCGTGACCAATCCGGGCAGGACAATTCCGGCTGTTACGGACCACAGCATCTGTCCGTTCGCGATTCGTACGCCGCATCGGCAGCGGGTGGTATCGGCGAGGATATTCCCACCCAGAAACCCTGGGTTTGAACTAAAGCTCGGCAGACATTGTTGATACCTAATCCCCAATAGGGACCTGGAGGAATTCTTCCTGCGCCGTTGGCGATCACACACTCGCGATAAGCCGCCGCGGTGGAGCCCCAAGCATTGAATCGACAATAATCGTCGATGAAGGACCGGTAGAGGCATGCGTGATATGCTCTCTTTTGAGCCGGAGTGAGTAGGCCAAATTCGTCTTGGGCAAAAAGCGGTGATGAACTTATCAGAAGCTGGCACGTGGCCAGAATAGCTGCAATGAAGCGGGCATTCATAAGATTGCTCCCGTTTGACCTGAGCGAGATCTATTCTGCACTGGGACCTTCAAACGTAAATAGGATTCCGCAGGAACAAAGCAAGGAAGGTGGTGATATTCACCCACGACCCAGCGCGCCTCATCGCGGGTGATCTGATCGGGGAGGGCGTATTGCACCTTGTCAGCGATGATGCCGAGCATCACGATCATGACGTGGGCTTTGATTGCTCGCTAGCAATTTCTCGCCGGGCGTGTTTGGTTGATAATTCAAATCTAGTAAGATCAATGGGGGCTGACGAATGGTTGGAAGAACAATCAAACGTACGGATTTGTACGGTACGGTGGCTAGAAAGGTTAGAAAAGTCGGCCTGTCGCGCCACGAAGCAGCGACACTCGTAGAACAGGTCCTCAAAGAGATCACCGACTGCCTGGAGCGCGGCGAGACCGTTATGCTGTCGTCGTTCGGCAAGTTCGTCGTTCGTAAGAAGGGTCAGCGCGTTGGCCGTAATCCAAAGACCGGCAAGGAAGCGCCAATCGCACCACGCCGGGTGATCGTGTTCAAACCGTCCCCCATGCTCAAGCAGCGGATCAATTCACCAGCCCAGCGGTCGACCGCACCGCGCCTGAAGACTGCCAGCTTGGTCCCGCCCGACGAGCTTCCACCGCTGTAGGGCGGCGTTCCTAGAAATGTCGGTGATGTATGCTCTCTGTGCCAGTCAAGTGGCCCAGTACTATCGCTAGATTTTCAGGAAGAATTTTTCGTTCTTTTCCGACGAGCTGCGCCTTCAAGGTGCTGGGGATAATCGGACCATAACAATCCATGGCGAAAAAACCGTGGGGCTCGGTTGAAATAACTACAGAACGAACGCCCTTCGGATTCCAATGGTGTAATTCGAAGCTCACATGCGTGTCATACGTAAAGAAGTCGCGCGCACCAATCCGCGAAGCAGGTCCTCCCCACCGAGATGTGAAATGATCGAGGCAACCGTGTGTGACGATAGCATGGAATCACCCCCTCCATTATTTCCTTGGAGCCCGGTGGGGACCTCGCCGCCTTACTCGATTATAAGGACATTGCAGAGTTTACGAACCGTTGACTTGGTTGAATGTCCCTTTCCTGGGCCCCAAAGTGGACAGTCGTCCTTCGACCAAATTGAAAAAAAAGCCCCGGACAAGCCGGGGCGGGATTTCTTGTGAGCTCAGCAATCAGGACCTGCCGCCATGGCCGAGTCTCGGACAGCGGCCAGTGCAGGAAGGAAACGCCACAACCCTATTTCAACGCGCTGGAAACCGAGCTGAACGTCGCATTGAGGTTGCTTCCAAGTGTCTGCACGGCTGCGATGATTGCCACAGAAATACCTGCCGCAATCAGCCCATACTCAATTGCCGTCGCTCCAGATTGATCCTTGGAGAATTGCTTAAGAAGTCGCACCATAATTAGCCCCTTGGTTATCCTCGTTGTCGCAGTTATGGACAATGCCTCACCCCTCTTGTGAATACGTAAAGGCGTTTGAGACAACTTTACGAATCCGGTTATCACGAGCCACGCCGTTTTCCACCGCCTTGGACCGCCGAGGGCGACGGCACGACGACGAAATCATTGAAGCGGACACACCTCCATCATTGAAGAATTGCGGCTCGCGACGTTCAACGCTCGCGCCCGAGACCGTCTACGAAAAGCCGTTCTTTCGCGGCGCGGTCAAACATAATCGATGTCTCATTCCGGTATCGGGCTATTACGAATTGCAGGATACGCCGGGCGGCAAGCAACCGTATTACTTCACCGCGCGCGACGGCTCACCGGCACTCACGATTGAAGGGCTGTGGGACGAATGTCGGGACAAAGTCAGCGGCGAAACGCTCAGATCCTGCACCATGATTATCACGGAGCCGAACGAGTTTGTTGCTGCGATTCATGACCGCATGCCGGTCTTGCTTGCAGATAAAGATTACGAGCCACGGCTGAGGGGCCGGGCTGGCCTCGAATTGCTCAAACCTGTACTTGAGGATTTGCTGCAATGCTGGCCGGTATCGAAGCGGGTCAATAGCTCGCGGGCCGGACGATGATCCAACGCTGATTGTCGAATATCTTTTGTAATCGCCAGAAGCCAATACGGCCTTGCGTTGGGGGGGCATCTTGGATTCGGTATGGCGCACCGGTATCATCGATATTGCAAATGGAGATAGCGTGCGATGGCGACCGGTATCGTGAAGTGGTTCAATCCGACCAAAGGTTATGGGTTTATTCAGCCGCAAGGCGGTGGCAAGGACGTTTTCGTCCATATCTCGGCGGTAGAGAGGGCCGGTCTATCGACCCTCAACGAGGGCCAGCAGGTCCAGTACGAAGAGGTGACAAACAAGGGGAAGACCTCGGCGGAGAATCTCAAGGTGAAGTGAACCGTCATATGGGTGCCCCGCGCCCCTCCGTGGGGTTGTTCATTTGCAATTTGCGTGCTCCCCTCACTGCGATTTTGGTCTCGGGTATAGCTGGGTTGGCGGGCTTGGGTTGGCTTCCTTCAAGCGTCCCACCGTGTCGGGGACGTCAGGGAGTTCGGCCCAGCAAATGACATCGAGATCGGTTCTGGTGATTATGTCGCCTCCGACCATGACCGGTCGCCACTCCTGATTGCTCTCAACCCACACGGCGATAACTCTCACAAGATTGACGCTTTCAGACCTGAACGCCTTAGCAAACACGAGCGCAAGAAATTGCCTATCTTTGGGCGGCTCATCTTCATTCCAGGACGGTCGATGAGCCATTTGCGTGCTTCCCCCATAAAAAAGGTCCGCCTTGTGAGCGCTTCAGCGGAGCTAGCAGCGCCCTAGGCGTCTGAGGGTAGCGCCTACCCGCATTCGGGGTATGCATGCCGCGAAAGAGGCGCAATGCTGATTTGAGATTTAGGTTACCGACCGAGCGGCTTGGCGTGTGCGGTTCACAGTGTCAGACCAGCTTGAGATAGTGCACCTCCAAGATTGCAAAGGCGCTTGAGGATTACTGCTGCGGCCTTTTTGAAAGGGACGGCCTCGTTGTTTCCTTGCTGTTCTTTCAACAGCCATGTCAAAGGACATCGATTTCGATTATTCGCCAAATAATTTTCGTCGTTCCGGATTGCCAAGAGTTTGCTCGCACCAGCGACAAGTTTTTGGAACAGCGCCTTGTCGAGCCCGCGCGGCGCCTTCATGTCGATATCCTCGACGGCATTTTGTCTGAGGCTTGCGAAGCGCAAGCGACGTGCGTGGGCCCTGGAAGTGGCGGAACGGAATTATGAGCGGAATAATGAAAGGGGTCGCGGATCGCGGCATTGAGCTCATGGAGCGAGAAGAAGCGGCGGTTGCGCAGCCTGGCCAGCACGAACCGCTGAACAATTTGCACCGCCACCTCGACCTTGGCCTTGTCGCGCGGCCGGCTCGGACGCGCGGGCAGGATCGCAGTGTCGTAGTGCTCGGCCAGCTCCTGGTAGGTACGATTAATCCCAGGCTCATAGCGGCAGGCCACGGTGACGCCGGCCTTCCGAGCGGTCCGCGGGCAGACGCCTGCGGCTTCGGCGACGGCCTCCGGCGTCTGCCCGCTCGCGACTTGCCGTACAATCCGCTCTCGACCGCGCGGCGTCAGCCGGGCATTCTTATGCACGGTTCATCCGGTTCTCCTGGGAATCTGAAAGCTTCAGCAACCTCAGCTTCCTCGGTCAGAACCGGATGGACAACCTACTGAAAGCTCACAGCTAGTCGACCGACACGCCGCTGGCCTTGATCGGCCCGGCCCACTTTTTGATTTCGCTGGCCAAGAAGTTCTTCAGGTAGGCCGTCGTGGTTCGGTCGGGCGACACCAAGTCGGTGCCGATCGCCTCCATTCGAGCACGTAGCGCCGGTGTCTTCATCGCTTCCACCGTTGCTTCACGGAGATGGTGGACGACGAATTCCGGCGCGTTTCGCGGGAGAAACAGTGCGATCCAGTTGTTGGCCTCAAAGCCCGCAAGGCCCTCCTGCTGTGCGGTCGGCACGTTGGCCAGTGCCGCCGAGTGCTGACGCGCCAGTACAGCGATCGGCTTGACGTTACCGGCCTTGATTGGCGCCAGCTCCGTCGAGACAGCATCGCATAGGTAGTCAATGCGCCCGGCCATAAGGTCCTGCAGCGCCGGCGCCGAACCACGATACGGCACGTGCTGGACGTCGACACCGATCGCAGTATTGAGCAGCAGGCAACCGAGGTGGGTCGCGGAACCGCTACCCCCCGAGCCAAACGACAGTTTCGCCGCATTGGCCTTCACGTAGGCGGTGAATTCTTTGAGAGAGCTCGCTGGGAAGTCCTTGCGCACCACCAGAACCAGCGGCTGCTCAGCGACGAGGACGACTGGGGTAAAGTCAGTCACCGAGTTGTAGAGTGGCTTTTTGTAAAGGGTCTGACTATACGCCTGGGTGCCGACCGTACCCAGCAGTACCTCATATCCATCGGGCTTCGCTTGTGCGACCCGTTGGGCACCCGTCATACCGCCAGCGCCGCCGATATTTTCGACGACAACCTGCTGTTTGAGGATTTCGCCGAGCCGTTGCGCTATAATTCGCCCGACCACATCCGTCGGGCCGCCGGCAGCGAACGGCACGATCATGGTAACCGGCCTGCTTGGCCAGCTCTCCGCGCGTGCAAACCCCGCTGCGGCGGCGAGCAGGCCTGCCAACACCCATATGGTCCGTCTTTTCAGCATATTCCCCTCCTCAGGGTCCCGAGGCGACACCACTCATAATACAAGGGCCGAGACCAGATACACAAAACGAGACCAATTGAGCCCTTTTCAACCGGATTACCCAACCCGGCGGCCCGAGCCGGACACTCAGGCATCCCATTGCGACGCTTTGTGGCGAGATCACGTCCGCCCACAAACCAGGCGCGGTAGCAATTGTACCAATTTAAAGTAACATCGGGTCCCAGCGCCGCCACAATTTTGGGGTCAAAAATTTGCTCCATCTAGAGTGAGAAGTAGGGGTCATGCGCGCCCGTTTTGTAGCTTCCTGCTTAATAGCCGCGGTCGTTGGCCTGTTCAGTGTCAACCTCTCCGCCCAGGTTGTGCCAAAGTCTATTTCAGCAGGCGGCAGCGACGCCGCACTGCGCGAACAAAAAAATGCCTGGACAGTTGGCATTGTCGGCGGTCTGTTCTCCGGAACGTATATGCGCCTTGTTGATGAGATGGCATCGGCGCTGAACGACGGAGACAATCTGCGCATTCTTCCCATCGTATCTTACGGTGCCGCATCCAATCTTGACGATTTGCTCTATCTTCACGGGGTGGACGCAGCAATCACTCAGTCCGACGTGTTCGACTATTTCCAGACAGTGCGCAAGACCTCAAATCTTGAGCGGCGCGTCGACTACATCACCCGATTGCCCATCTCGGAGCTGCACATCCTGGCGCGCGACAACGTTCAGAGTTTGGAAGACCTGCGCGGTAAAAAAGTCAATTTCGGCCCGGCCGGAACGGGTGCGAGCCTGACCGGCAACATCGTATTCCAGCGGCTCGGCATCGACGTTAACCAAGTCTTGATCCCGCAGCCGAGCGCGCTGCAGAAATTGCAGTCGGGCGAGATCGATGCCATTGCGCGGGTGATCCCCAAGCCGATCGAGTTCTTCTCCAAGATCCCACCGAACTCGGGCTTACATCTGGTGAACATACCGTTCACGAAGATGTTCGAGGACCATTATACGCTCGGTGAGTTCACCAAGCAGGAATATCCCAACTTGCTACAGGGCAAGGATCGCATCGACACCATTGCAGTTCCAGCGGTGCTCGCTGTCTACAATTGGCCAACGGATACAGAACGCTACCGCAAGGTTCAGCGTTTCGTCCAATACCTGTTCACCAATTTTGACAAGTTGCAGCATCCTCCGTATCACCCCAAATGGCGTGACGTGAATTTGGCAGCTACTGTTCCCGGCTGGACTAGGTTCAGCGTAGCCCAGGACATGTTAGATAAGATGCAGAAGCAGGGCGCCACGGCGCAGCAGCAGGTCGACTTTAACACTTACCTAACCCGTCAGACGCACATACCGAGCAGTGATGCGGAGCGAGAGGCTTTGTTTCGCAATTTTCTTCAATGGCGGCAGGCTCATCCGGATCAAGGAAAATAGCGGCTTCTGCACGGTTGTGCGCCTGAAATTGGGCCACGGCGGAGTCTTGTCCGCCGCCAAATGAACGATATAGATCTGCAAGCCTGTCTGGCGATCGTGTCGCACTCCAAAGGCTCGGCGAACTCCCGCCGTGCAACTGGCGACCCCTTCGATGCGCAAGTGCCATCTCACACTCTTCACTATCAATCGCGTCCGAAATGCTCGGCGACGCTGAGGAATGGCTGTAGGAATTCCAGATCGACGTGTTTGCGGAAGACGGCTGCCTTCGCGTGTAAGGGAGAGCTGGCGCGAAGCCGCGCAGCCGACCGCCAGCCGCCCCTTCGCCACCGACGATACCGCCAGGTCAAACCGCGACACTACCGATCGGCAGCTCTCACCATCCGCGATCGCCGTAACGATACACTCACGCGGATCATTGGAGGTCGAGTTTGCTCGATCGGCATCGCCTCAAATCGCACACGCAGGGCCCCGTGTGGCCGTCTTCGGTTCCCGCGCTGCGAAATGGTCAAACTATGATCACACCGCTGCCCGATTGATTATCGATTGTTAACATAGTTCATGGGGTCGGTACCCTGATGCGACAGGTGGCGTGCTTTGTTCGTTGCAGGCCGGCAAATGTGCTTTTTTCACGAGCCCCCGAAGTGGAATTAGGAACGCCAACAAGGGCTTAACAGGAAACACAAAGCCGGAGGATAAGACCAAATAACGCTTTGTAAGCGTGGGACCGCGACGTCGAGGAGAAAGTATGAGTACTCCAATTTCGCGTGACAACAAATTACAGGGGCTTGAGCTTTATGCGCCGCGCCACGCTCGTGTGCGGGCTATGCCGGGCGATCGGGTTTTGCCATCGGCGCCAGAGGTACAAGAAGTCGAACAAGCCCATGCGGCGGAAAGCGATCCTTTGGTCTACGGTGAAGCGGAGGACGAAGCCTGCGAGACCGATGACGCGATCCAACAGGCGCTTGAAGAAGGTATCCAACAGACCGTCCAAGACACCATCCGAGAGGCGGTTGATATCCAAAAGGAGGCTATTGGGGAGCCGGCATCGCGCAACGCGTCACCACGTGCCTATGCTGCTAAGCTATTGACTTCAGCGCAAGGCGAACCCATCGATTGGCAGCGCTCCTCAGCCCATCGGCCGCCAGACCATCGCAGCGTGGCTCAAGACGATCCATCGTCTGGTTTCCGGCTCGATCCGGAAGTCGTGCCGCCGCCGCCGATGAGCACGGAACGCTCTAGCGTTTTTCCCTTGATGGGCAGATTCGCGTTTGTGGTGGGCGCCGCCGCGATTGTCGCGTACGGCTTCACGATGATCTCTTCGATAGATCCGAACAATAGCTGGCCCAAGCGCGCTGACGAGACGATCGCTGCCTTAGTGCCAATTCCCCATGAGCCGGCGACTGTGCCGCAAGTGAAGTTGCACTTGCTGGTCGAAAACCAGCGGGCTTTAGTCAACGATCCCCTTCCGCTCGATGTGTCCGTCAGTCCGTCGATGGGTCATGAGTCTCTTGTGCTCGCCGGCCTAGCCGCGGGCACGCGGATTTCGGCAGGGACGCCCGTCAGCGATTCGAGTTGGCGGCTGTCGTCGCACGACCTCGCCGGATTGTACCTTTACGCGCCCAAGGATTTTGTCGGCGTAATGGACACCGCGGTCGATCTGCTCTCGTCCAATGAAAGGCTTCTGGACAGACGTGAGATGCAACTTGAGTGGATTGCCAAAAAGCCTGCTTTGCTCCCTCGCGCCGACCTGGCCGATTTGGGTGCGCCGAAGGCTCTGTCCATTCAACCGATCGATCCTGAACAAGCCGCCGTCTTGATGAAGCGTGGGCAGGATGCTCTGAGAGCCGGCGATATTGTGACGGCTCGGCTTGCGTTCGGCCGCGTGGCGGACGCCGGCAACGCAGACGCGGCGCTGGCGCTCGCCGCCACCTACGATGCCGGCTATCTCGCCAAACAAAATGTCATCGGCGTCGTCGGCGACGAGGTAAAGGCGCGCGCTTGGTATCAGCGTGCGATCGAACTGGGGTCGACCGAAGCTAAAACTATGTTGGCACGGATGGCGAAGAAATGACTCGCGCACAGCCGAGAGAATCCTCACGACGGCTCGACGGGGACCAATACCGGGTGCCGATGAAAGGCAGGTCGAGCTTCTTTTTATTTGGGCTTTGCGTACGTCGTTCGCCGAAAATCACGACGCCTCAATCGGCTGGTTTGTAGCCTAGTTCACGGTGCGGCCGACGGCGAAAAAAGCTCACACTGTTTACTGCGGTGCAAATTGTCCTTCTTGGCCCGTTGCGCCAGATATCGCGACGCAAGCGAATGTCCGCCTCTCCGCTCCTCCCAGCCGGGGAATCACAGCGGAAAACTCTAGCCAAAAACGATCCAGTTTTCTGGACTCAGAGCATCGTCGCCACGTTAATTTAACTCTGCCCTAGAACTGTTCTCCTGGCGGAATAAAAACGCATGATGCGCTCCGCGGTAGGGCGACGGAGAGCGATAAATTCCGCTTTTATCTGCGATAAATCGTTGTGAATTACCCCCTCACTAGGCAGGCGCGAACGATAAATAGCATCTACTGTCGTCAAGTGGAAACCAATAGCCTTCATAATAACGGCGACTGGACTTGACCACTTACCCATAATCAGCCGGTCAATTTCCGCAGCCGCAAGGCCCGACAGCTGCGAAATTGAGACAACGATTTCTTCGAGTTTTTTTGCTTTCGCAAATTCATTCACAATCGCTTCGGTAAGCGGCTGCGATTTAACGACGAGCTCGGCCGTTCTATAATCCTTGCATAAACCAGTTGTCTCGTTTCCGGTCATTGGTGGATTTTTTGGCAGAATTTCTCCGATTATTTCGCTAAATTCTGGGATATCCGCCATCAGCCTTTGCCGAACGACTTCTGATGCCTTCGATATGAGTTCACGAAGGTGATGCTCCGGAATATCTATCCTCCTAGCGACGCGTTCTGATAGCCAATCATCGATCTGTCCCGTATGTGTAACTGCTTCTTGGCCTTCGTAATCACCTGCTGGGCCGGTCGATCAAGCTGCCGCCACAGCTGGCAGTTTGATGATTGATCATCGCTCAAAGGCGCGATCGTTTCCAGGCTCATATACCTGCCACGCTGAACGGCCCATTCATCGTTTTGTTCGAGCAGCAGCGCGCCGACGAGGCGGATGATGGCGTCTTCGTTGGGGAAGATGCCGACGACATCGGTGCGCCGTTTGATCTCGCCATTGAGGCGCTCGAGCGGATTGGTGGAATGGATTTTCGGCCGATGATCTTTCGGGAAGCTCATGAAGGCGAGGACATCCGCTTCGGCCTCGTCCATGTAGGCGGCGAGCTTCGGCACTTTGGGACGCAACTGATCGGCGACCTGGCGCCACTGTTTGCTCGCAGCCTCGGCGTCATCCTGGACGAAGGCCGTACCGATAAACGCTGCGACCACGCGACGGCCCTGGCGACCGGCATGAGCAAGCACGTTGCGCATGAAGTGCACGCGGCAGCGTTGCCATGAGGCGTGTAGCACTTTGGCAACGGCTGCCTTGATGCCCTCATGGGCATCGGAGATCACCAGCTTGACGCCGCGTAGACCGCGCCGGGCCAGCTTGCGCAAGAACTCTGTCCAGAAGGTCTCAGCCTCCGAAGGTCCAATATCCATACCGAGCACTTCGCGGCGGCCGTCGCTGTTGACGCCGACCGCAACGATGACCGCAACCGAGACGATGCGTCCGCTCTCGCGCACTTTCACGTAAGTGGCGTCGATCCACAGATAGACCCATCGCCCTCGATCGGACGGCTCAGGAAGGCTTTCACCTTCTCGTCTATCTCCTCGCACAACCGGCTGACCTGGCTCTTGGAGATGCCGGTCATGCCCATCGCCTTGACGAGATCATCAACCGAGCGGGTCGAGACGCCATGCACTTAAGCCTCCTGAACCACCGCGGCGAGCGCCTTCTCGGCCAACCGGCGCAGCTCCAGGAGGTTGCGAAGTAGCTTCCTTTCCGCAGCTTTGTAATCCGTAGCTCCACTGTACCGGCGCGCATCTCCCACAGCCTGTCGCGGTATCCATTGCGCTGATTGATCCGCTCCGGACTACGCTCACCATGGGCGGCGCCTGTCAGGCCCTCAACTTCCAGCGCCATCAAACGCTGGGCAGTGAAGCCAATCATCTCGCTCAGCAAATCAGCGTCGGAACTCTTTTCCAAAAGTGTGCGAACGTTCAATTCCACGGCAGGAGTTCGTCGAGCCTGTGAGCCGGGTGTTCGGCGATGCGGGTCAGAACGTCGGCCAGCCAAGCTTGAGGATCGACGTCGTTCATTTTTGCTGTGACGATGATGCTGTACATGGCGGCGGCGCGCTGTCCGCCGCGGTCGGAGCCGGCGAACAGCCACGACTTTCTTCCAAGGGCTATTCCGCGCAGCGCTCGTTCCGCGGCATTGTTTGATAGGCAGATGCGGCCATCGTCGAGGAAGCGGGTGAACGCGGTCCAGCGTTTGAGCATGTACTCCATGGCTTTGGCGACATCGTTGTCGCGCGAGAGCTTGGCGCGTTGCTCGCGCATCCAGCTTTCCAGATCGGCGACCAATGGTGCACTGAGTTCCTGGCGGACGGCTCGGCGCTGCTCGGCACTTTGGCCATTGATTGAGCGTTCGATCTCGAACAGGGCGTCGATGCGCCGGACCGCCTCAAGGGCCAGCGGCGAGATCGCTCCCGGGGTTTTGCCTTGCGCCTTGCGGCGGGCATTTTCGGCCACATCCGCCAAGACAAAGAACGGGCGACGGGCATGGACCCAGCACGCCGCTTCCAAAATCGGCCCCGGCTTGCGGTCGGGCTCGTATAGCTTGTTGTATCCGTTGTATGCGTCAGCCTGGAATATTCCCGCATAGTTGGCGAGATGCGCCTGAGGATGCTCGCCCGCGCGATCGCGCGAGTAATAGAACATCGCTGCCGGCGGCGCGGTGCCACCAAACGGGCGATCGTCGCGCACATAAACCCAACATCGGCCCGTGTCGTCTTGCCCTTGGCCAGAACCGGCACCGTCGTGTCATCGCCATGCAATCGTTCCGCGGCGAAGACGTGCGCTTCAAAACGCCTGAGGATCGGTTCGAGCACCGCACAGCCCGCCCCAACATCGTCGGCCAAGGTCGACAGACTGATCGGCACGCCTTCCTTCGTGTAGCGTTCGGCCTGGCGGTTGAGCGGCTGATGCTGCCCAAACTTCTCGAACAGGATCATCGCCAGAAGACTGGACCGGCCCAGCCTCTCGCGATCACATGGAACGGCGCCGGAGCCTGGCTGATCTTCTCGCAGTCCCGGCAGGTGAACTTCTCGCGGACATGCTGGATCACCTTCCATTGCCGCGGAATCGATTCCAGCGTCTCGGTCATATCCTCGCCCAGCTTGCGCAGCCGCCCGCCGCCGCAGCACAGGCAAGTGGTCGGTCCCGGCACGATCACCCGCTCGCGCGGCAGGTGCTCGGGGAAGGGCTTGCGTGCTGGGCGCTTGCGGGTGAACGCCGCTACCGTCGTGGTCTTGGCCACCGCCATCTCGGCAGCGATCTCGTCCTCGGTGGCTGAACTCTCCAGTTCCTCGAACTGCAACTCGATTTGATCGAGAAGCCGCAATGTGCGCTCCGAGCGCGGACCATAAAGCTGGCGTGTCAGCTTCTCGATCCGCAATTGCTGATGAGCAATCAACGCCTGATCATCGGACGCCTTGGCTTTGGCAACCGCGAGTTCCGCTTCAGCGTGCGCCGCCCGGGTTGCTTCGGCGATGCGTTCACCGCGCTCGACGATCAGCGCAGTCTTCAGTGCCGCGATGTCGTCTGGAAGAGATCAAGACCGAATCCATGTCCTGATAGAAATCATAAATTTTGGTCGCCGACTGCTAAAAACGTGATGTCGGCAGCTCTATCCCGCACGCTCTGGTCGGAAGGTATGAACCGGGTTCCGCCAATCTATTCCATCGAGCATGTAAGCAAGCTGTGACGCCTATATTCCAACTACGCCATCGCCGGCGATGGCCAGATGAAGCGACCCTTCTCCAGTCTTTTGGCATAAAGCGACATGCCCAACCCGTCATGCCAGAAATCTTGATCAGGTTGCCTCTCGCGCCTCTGAAGACGTAGAGATCTCCACCATGGGGATCGCGCCGCAGCGCTTCCTGCACCTGCAGCGCCAACCCATTCATGCCTCGCCGCATATCCGTTCGTCCGACCGCCAGCCAGACCTCGGTGCTTTTTTTGACAAGTATCCCAAAACCTAGATCAGAGATTGCGGCGCCCGGATTACTGGCTAGAGTACGCAGAACTTCAATGCTGCCTTTTGTTACCAACTGATCACTGACTATTCCGCTGATCTTTTTGCGAGTGGCAATTGCAAGCAAATGTTCTTGGCCCCGAATTGTTATGCATTGGGTAAGAATATCATCGTCCAGAGCATTGGATAAAGCGAGGACTGGCTCTGCTACTTCAATCGCATCATCAAGCGCGAGTGATCGGATTGTGTTGACGGGTGCATTGTCAACCGGCGCAAGTCGCTGAGCGAGTTCCGCGCGAGCACTCACTTCGACAGCGGAAATAAGCACTTTCAAAATGCCGTCGTACAGCTCTAGCTGATCAGCGGAATAATGCCCTACATTTAAGAAGAAGAGGTCAGTTACCCGACGCAACATCGCTGTGGTTTCGACCGACCGAGTTGCGATTGCCTTTTCAATATCGGAAATGAGATTGTGTGACACCACAGTGTACTCGAATTTGTCAAAGTACAAAAACCGCAAATTGATCGTATAATGAAAATGTAAATTCTACCCAAACGCGAAAGCCTAATGGGCAATTAACTCGCGGCGAAAACTGATAACGATCCAGCTGATCAAGAGCGAAGCGGCTCGATCACTGGATTGGGGAGGAGGTGATCGAGCCGCGAGGCCGCCAAGTCCGGTTTGGTGACCTGCGGACAGATCATCACCATTAACTTAACGATACACTTCGGAGAGGTGTCAGCACTTTGGCTTTTCGTCGGCTCTTTCTAACCGATGGAACTGAGACCGCCTGCCTCGCGAAATTTGAGTCGGCGCCTCATGACACACTCAGACGCGAATGTGTCCGCCTGCTCACATTGGTGGTGGGCTTTCTCTCCTAAGCTGCCGCTGGCGAGGATTGCCGCAAAAATTTCGCAGCCGATGAGGTGGTCGACTAACAGGCGATGTCTGGAGATGGCACTTCTGTGATGGGTGGCGCCCGACTTGCATCCGAGATGCCTACCATAGCTGACATCGCCGCTCACGCTTGGCGAGTCGCTGCACCGCAAGCCGGGCAGCTTGGCGACATGGTGGCGCATCGTCACGACACTGAACACGACGTGACGACGACGTGAGCAGCGATCAAACAAAGCAGCGGCGCATGTATCCTAGCAATTTCAACAGTACGACGTCGAGAAAAAGCGTGGTACGCCCCTCAGTGCACAAAATTTAGTACCGAGCTGGCGTAAGTGTTATGATTTGTTCGCCCCTCTGATTCGAGCGTTTTGAGCGCGGACCTATCCATGAGGCGAGGACAGGCGACTATAGAACGGGCGGTGCTGGCCGTCCTGCGGCGGCATGATGCGCGCGCGGTATCGATGCAAGAAGCCGCCGAAGGTCTCGACACCATCACTATCGTCAAACGCATCCATCGCCTGCCGCTCAAGCCGATGCATGAGGTATCAGTGCGCCGTGCGCTGGCGACGCTCGCGCGCGAGGGACTTGTGATCGATGTTGGCGCTTTGCGTCACCAGAAACACTGGCGGGCCGCTCCGAAAGCAGTAAGGCAAAATACCCAAGAGCAACCCGCAGCCCGCCCCCCCAGTGCTTGAGCGCACCTCCAGAGAGCGCGTTCAGACTTGCCGGTCGCGCAGGCCGATCTGGCCGAACAGAAAACCGCTCGCTTGCGCGGCGAGCCTGGTCCCGACCGCCGATGTTCTGACGGCGTCGCGCACCCCACCATCAAAAAACCGCCGCGTCAGGCATGACATTTGGTAACGACAGCGTCGGCTACGTCCGCGTCCGCAAACGCAGTCTTAAAGGCGGTCATCCGTCTTGGCGAGCCTACCGCGTTGCAACCGGCACCTTGAGCATGGCTTCGATGACCTTTGACTTGGTGCGCACCGTGCGCGTTGGCGGCAAGTCGCGACACAAGTTTCTCCTTGGCCTTGGTTCGTTGAAGAGCGGGCAGGACGACAGTCGCCTCATGTGGTTTTGGGTACATGCAATTCGCCGCATGATCGGGCATGGTCTCAATGCCCGACAGCGCCATCATCTGGTCAAGGAAATGGTGCGCAAGGGCGCGCGACTGCCGACAGCCGAGCAATTCGCACAGTTCAAAGACGGATCGCAGGGACGCTTCCAAGAGGAGGTCGACGAGATCACACGGCTTGTCACAGAAGGGTGAGCCGGCTCCTTCCCGAGCAAACCAAAAGTGAGGGCGCCGCCTCCACACGGCTCAGATGTGGCTTCGCAGGCCGCTGAGCGCGCCAACAAATAAGACGGTTGTCAGGGATACTCGAAGAGCGTGTATGAGTTTGCAGCAGCCCATTTGAAGCTTCCGCCGTCACCTATTACCTCTTAAAAGCGTACCTTAAAAATAGGGTGCATCCATGCCCACATCCAACGAATGCCGACAAAGGGCGGAAGAATGCTACCGTTTGGCAACCGAGGCTAAGATCGAGGCCGACCGCCTCGCATTGCTCGATCTCGCACGCAATTGGCTCGACGCCGCGGCGAGCCAGGAGGGGCTGACCCCAAGCGCAGAAGCTGAACAATTGGCGCGTGAGTTGACGCGGAAGCCGGAACGATAGGTTCTCGGCGCCAACAGGGAGCCGCGCCGAGCAACCCGGCGCAGCGGGGACAATGCTGATGAGGGGACGATCAGTGCGCCTCGTCAGTCAACGGCTTGCGCGATGCTGGGAAGAGCGTCGAGCAAGTATTTGAGAATGCCTTTGCGCCCGTGGAGAACGCCACCGCAGTTAGGGCACATAGTGTGCGTGACCTGCACCGTCTCCTCTTCTATACGCAGAACCCGATACCGCATTCGGCAGTTTTGACAGTCGAACCTACTGCTAGACATCGGCAGGCACTCGTCGAACGTTGCTTGTTTGGTCGAGCGCTCGCCTCACCCTGCGAGCGCTCGTGGCAGAAGTCAGAAAGCTGGTGAGCTGACAAACGGTCGCTACATCCCCCGACCGATTACAAAACACATCATACCACGATTATCGTCGGCCGCGTCATAAACCTTAAGGATTGGTTAAAACGACGATACGATCTTCATCGATCTAGCAAAAACGGGAATGTTCAGCCGGGGCCGCCCTTTCCTCAACTCGCCTCGAGGCTCCCGCAACCGTCAGGGCTATTGTCGATAATCAGGACAATCTCGATCAGCACCTATAGACAAAGACCCGGGAGAGGTCGGAGAGACGCTCCAAATCTCGTCCGTTAGTGCTCAGACCACCAGAACAAAAGTCGCCCCCTAAAGAATGAAGAAAGTGCCGGTGAACGCGCGTGCGCGGTACAACGTCTTTCCGACCGCGACCATCGATACGGTTGTGGGCACCGATGGCAATCGCCACCTCGTTCCAATGCGATGGGGTCTCGTCCCGTCGTGGCTGCTCGAAGCCGCTTAAAGAATTGCGGCTCGCGACTCTGGTCAATGACTGGCCAGCTACCCGGAGGTAAGCCGCCAGTCCTCGAGGATAAAGTTCCCGAGCGCCGAACGACGATCCATCGCTGCTTGATCCGATCACGCTCTAATGCGCGGCGCAGGAATCATCCACCGTTACGATCCGACGCAATGTCATTCGCCACCAAGCTGCCATGATGATCGGTAGTAAACTAGAGGTCCGACAACGTTTGGTTTCCTGATAGTATTGACGTATCACCGCGCCAACGTTGCCGAGCTGCGCGTTACTGCGCCCTCTACAGGCTTCTGCATCTCTGCAGGAGATTGTCACATGCTTCGCGCCGTGCTCGCCGTTGTGGGTATTGCAGCTGTCACGGTAACGCTGCTGGACGGGATTAAACCGTGCTGCACGAGCGCGAATGCCCAGACGCAAACTGCATCGCCTGAGCCTACGATTTGGGATCACAATGGGTCCGTAATGTATTTGGTAGAAAACGGCTCATCTCGCGAGTTCCATTATCAAAAGCCCCGTCCAGGGATGTTGGAAGCAGGAGTACGTCCCGGCTCGCTTCTGTTCCGCGGTCAAGTCGACAACGGACAATACTCCGGAACGGCATATATTTTTAACCCGCATTGCGGCGCAATCCCGTTCCAAGTTAAGGGACCGGTCCTCGACAACGATGAACGGATAATGCTTACGGGGCAGGTGCCGCGAGTTGGGCGACACTGTCGCACTTATGGATCTTATACCAGTAATTTGGAGTTCAGACGATTGAAACCAACGGACGTAGCTCAATCGCAAGAAGCACCGGAGGCGACGCAGGCGTTAGGCGTAGAGCAGTCAAAATCTGAGACGCCGTCGGGGATAGAAACAGAAAGCTCGCCGAGCGAGGTCACCGAGCCCAAGGTCTCCGGTAGTACTCCGATAGCACGGCAGCCCGTGACAAATGGGACTCCCTCAGCAGCGAAAGACCTCGATAACTATTACATATGGGCAGTCGTGCTCATAGCCGTGGTCTTGGTCATTTCGGCCGCGGCAATACTGGCGGCGGCGTAGGTGTTGTGCACCACAGCAAGCAATCCGGCTGAAATGACGTGAATGGGATGGACCAGCCGCGCTCCCGCCTCCAACGGCTCTGAGAGTGGGGTGGGGGCTTTTGGAGGAGAAGGAGCGCCGCCATGCCTCGCACGTCCACCGTTCACGCAGTGACTGCCCTCGGAATAGATATGGGCAAGAACACACTTCACATGATCGGCCTCGATTTGCGCGGCGCCATCGTGTTGCGAGAGAAGGTCTCGCGCGGACGCATTACATCAAGGCTCGCGAATCTGCCACCTGTCTCCTTGGCATCGAAGCGGGGCTGGCGACGCACTACGTTGCTCGTGAGCTTGCCGCGCTTGGCCACGACGTGAAGCAGGTTCCGCCCGCGTATGCGAAGCCGTTCCGGCAGGGACACAAGAATGATTTCCGAGATGCCCATGCGGTAGCCGAGGCTGTGCGGCGGCCGACGACACGCTTCGTTTCCAGCCAAAACCGACGAGCGACTGGATCTGCAAGCACTGCACCGGGTCCGCTCTCTCCTCATCGGCGAGCGGACCGCCGTGATCAATCAGATGCGCGGTTTTCTTCTGGAACGCGGCATCATCGTCCGGCAAGGGCTGGGTTTTCTTCGCCAGGTACTGCCCGACATCCTGGCCAAGTGGACGGACGTTCTTTCACCGCGCATGGTACGCATCGTCGTTGATCTTGGCAGTGACTGGCGACAGCTCGATGAGCGAGTTGAAAACGTGACCGATGAGATCGAGATTCCGTCAGGGCCCTGGGTCCGGTGTTGAGGCGTGATATCATTTACAACCTTTGGCTCGAATTTGTGCGATGGGCAAAGTGGCAAAAGGGCGCCCTCCGAATAAGTGGAAACTCTTCATTCGCGATTCGACGATCTCGCCGCCTGTGGAATTCGCCTCCGAACATAACTCCAAACGAGAGGCACTAGAGCGGGCGTACGATTTGCCGCCGCATTTTACAGCGATTCGAATAGTGGGCCCGCGCGGCGAGCGAATAGAGAGGGATGCTTTAGAAAGATAACGGATAGCGACGCCGCGCCGACGAGGTGATCGTATGACGAGCAGAAGTTGATCTGCGGCTCAGCAGAAACAAACTGAGGGAGGACATGATGTGGCGAATAGATTGGCTGAGCACAAGCGTCTCAAAACAAGGTATTTGATGTAGCTGGCGCGCTAAAGCGCCGTCAGGAGCTTGCGCTTGCTGTTCTAAAGTAAATTCGTCGCCGCCAAGCTCGCTGAGGTCGCACACGGCGGCGATACGGTCGACGTCGCCGTGCCGCTGCGGATGGTGCTTGCAATGGAGGACGTGCCGTGTCGGCCCAATTGAAGGGAGGTTCATGACATGCCATGGACGCCCTCAGAGGCGGTCTCAGATCGCTTGCTCGTCGCAGATCGCTTCGGCGGGGGGATTCTTATGGCGGGTCTCCCAAACCACAGCCGCTTGGAGCCAAGTATTTGCCATCTGAACGAAGATAGCGCGCTCCCGATCGGACCGAGCTTTTTTCGCCCAGCCCATACACTCGTCCGCATACTCTCGATATTCCTTCGCAGTCGCCATGGCGCGATCATTGAGGGCACGAGCCGCCGTTCGCATAGGTTGCCAGAAATCGACGCAGGTTGCATGGCGACAGGATTACGATTTGGTCACTTGGGACCAGGGCGGCGAGCCCTAATTAGCGCGTTCGCTCCTCATCAGGAAACGTCCATCGCACCACAACGGCTCCTTCCTGCCGTTCGATGACCGTGCACCGCCAGCGGATCTCGGTGCTCGTCTTGAGGACAAGTGTGAACTCATCCGGGACCTCGTCGCTGGTTCGTACGACGAGTTGAACGCCGAAATCGGAAATTTCGCCGAGCCTGCAAGCTATTTTCGGAAGCGATTTTCCGCAATCAATGGCTGCGGTCAGCGGTGCTCGGCGCATCGGCGCTGTTCAGACCGGATTTGCGAGCCCCACTCGCAAGCGTACCCGTATTGACTTGGCAGGCAAGGCAAAAAGGTGTGCAGTACGTTAGTGGCAGGATCAGCGAGCATCGGCGCTAGTCCGGGTCTTGTTTGCAAAATCGCGGACGAGTGACCCCTGAGGGGGATTTTTCGCATCCAATTCCTGCAAGCGGCCAGCTCGCGAGCGAGCCGGCCATCTCGAACGCTGGAGCGAGCAAGGGCTGCGGCGCCAACTTGATCCTTCAGCAGTGGATTGCTGCGATTTTTCCGCGACCGAGCCGCCGCCTGCGCCTATCATTGGATGATTCGCGGAGGCCGCGCGATGAGCCGAGTCCAGCTAAAGTCCTCACTGACGGATGATCACGCGAGACGGATTGCGCGCGCGATCGCCGAGGGTAAGCCGCCTCCATTCAACGCCCACCTCGACGAGTACTGTGAAAGCTCCCCGCACGAAATCTTTGCCGCTTTCACAGGCGCGGCTCGCCATATGCCACCGGCCGGCAGCGACGAGGCGCTTGCCTTGGGCTATTTGTTTGTACTGCAGCGACTGCTTGAGCATCTGCGTTACCAGACGGATCGCGGCTATGCCGACGCCGCCAAGCTGATCGCGGATTTTCAGGCTGGTGTCGTTGCACAGATCAAGGCGGGGCAGGTCAACCAAAACATGCTCGTTTTCGTCGGGGGCGCGTTGCATCAGTCGAAAATCCCCGCATCGCCAGAGTTCTCCGCGGCGTCGGCTACGCATTCTGTCGATCAGTACGAAAGCCAGCCGGTTCCCGACGATGCCTGTGCAGCTCTTGTGGGCGTGCTTGAAACCTGCGGCGGTGATCCGTTCATGGCCGTCGGGGCTCTGCTTGAAGCCAGTCACGCCATGCCGGCGGGAGCCCGCGGCACCTTGGCGAGTGGTCTCGCGCTCGCCGGTATTCCCCAGGGGCGGGCGGTCGCGGTTCTGTTCCTGCTTGATCCCAGCTCTGCCGTGCGCCGGGCCGTCGCCGGGGTGCTTGAGCAGATCGCCGCTTCGCTGACGCCGATGGAGGTTCGGCGCTTAATCACGATACGAAATTGGCGACCCGAGAACGAGCGAGCGGAGGTCGACGCCATCATCCGCAAGGCGCGAGCGGCCGGGATTGATTGCGCACAGTGGGACCCGGGCAGCAGCATCGAGGGCATTGTCGCCACGGCCATTGACGGAGCCGCGACGCAAGGTTTCCTTCTGGTATCCCCGGCCGGTCGCAAGAAGCGGCTATCGTCGCTGCTGACCAAAGTCGGGATTGCGGATGCGTGGAGCGGCGAGCCGGAGTCACGTCGTCGCATCGAGACAAGCTTGGCGGACGCCGGGGGCGCCCCCGTGCTTGTCGTATCCCGCACGTATCTCGACCGCATGGTGGCGCATCACCTGGTGCTCAGCACTGAAAAGGGGGAGGCTCCACCGTTCGGTCTGCTTCAAGTCGCCGAGACGATCGGCGGTGCCGATTGGCAGCCTGCGCGCATCACCTTCAGTGAAGCGCTCGCCGAACTGATTGACCAAGTTCCGAAGGCGATGTGCCGGCCTGCGGCGGTGTCGTCCATTCTTCAGAAGAGCCATGAACTGGCAGACCTGGAGGCCATTGCCGAATCCTGGTTCGAGGACGACCCCGAAGTCGCGCAGTTGGTGCAGCACGCACGCGGGGACGATTACGCAAAGCTGGCCACCTATCTTCTGCAGAGCATCATTCCACGACGTCGCGACAGGTGGACCGAGATCATTTCGCGGACCGCGTTATGGATGCGCGAGGCACCTGCGGAGGCCGATCTATGTTGGCGCGAGCTCGCGATCGTTGCAAAGGCGCTCGCTGACGGACGGGATATGAATGAGATCGGCTTGATGCGAGAGATCGCATTGCGGACAATTGCGGTGCTCACCTCACTGCAATAGGCGTGGCTGCTCGACCGCACCAGCGGCAGGTCCGTGGGCTTCGTGTCTTAGAGGATGCGACCGACATGAGGCCCTGACTGAAGCCACGCATCCGTAACATTGCTCGCGTAACTCATCAGCCCGCCAATTTCGGTAAAGTCGGCTGCGAGAATATTGTTGGGACTGCGAACGGCCTTTATAGCCGGTCGGCGCTGCGAGGGATCACTGGCCGTGGCTCGCCAAGACCTGTTGGCAGGAGCGGCTAATTTTCACGCGATTTCGTTGCAAGCAGCCGAGAATTCCCAGCACATCGTCCGCGTTGGCGTCTACTTCAGTCTTGCAATACCTGATGACATCAGGATGGCAGGCCGCACGTTCCTGATCATTGCCTTTTCCCAGAGACGCAGGCGGCGGTTGTGGTGGAAATTGCGCCATTGCAGTTGATGCGGCGGCAAGCATAAGAATGGTCAGGCCTGCTAAACGCAACATGGTTCCCCCCTTTTCCCGGGCATTCAGCCCGTCCGTGTTTAGTTTCAGGGTAACACATATTTTTTAGGGAACCGCACCAGCACGCCAGTTCCAGCAATTGAAATATTGGGAGAGTGCCTTCGACGCCACACCGAGATTGATATGCGTCACCGGCTCGTGGCGGACCGCTCGTCCTACTGGGCCCTGGGTTGCGGGGCTTTAGTTCACCCAGATCATTTGTGCCAGCACAGGTCCTGTCTCACGCTAATTAGATACTGTGGAGGCATCCATTTTTGGCGCGATTGGCGCCAAATGAAAGCAACGCAACAGCCAAGTTTGCTGATTGGACACTGGACAGACACCAATAGGTTAGCAGTCAATTGACGGCTTGCGACCCTTGTCGATTTAGCGCACATTTTCCATGCTTGAATGCCATGGAGTTTTAAATGGAGCAGGCCAATCAACAAAGTTTGTCTTATCGAGTGGCTGTCCGTCTATTTGAATTGGCGTTTGCGGCGTGTGAACGCCTTCCTGACGCGGAGCGACAGTCGCTAATGCGTGAGATAAGCGCGCAGCTACTCCAAAGGATACCAAAGTCCGCTATTCCAACCGAAGCTCCTCAGCCGGTGAAAATCACGGGCATCAGCGTCAAGGTGGAGGAGTAGACAGCGGCAGCGCAAATCCGTGCAAGTCCGGACGCCTGATTAGCGCTAACCAACGTGACATGCAGCCTCCGGACCTCTCACATCTGCAACAGTAACGACGCGGTGTTTGGCACACATTCTCTCTCGACCGCGCGATGCTCTAATACCGAGAGGGCGGGCGCGGGCTACTTGCGACCGGGGGCGATCGCGCCAATGACACCGCGCGGCTGACGTGAGCGACGGTGACACGGGGCTTCGGCCTAGGCAGCGGGATTGGCCCTGCGATCGGCTCGGAGGGTTCGAGTGCGGCGGGCTTGGCGGGCATTACAGAGGATTCAATGGTCGAACTGCCCTGCGCTGGATCGGAATAGTCGGGGTGCGCGTCGTCCAGCACCGGCATCGTCGACAAGGGCTCCGGTGTTTGCGCGGGCGGCGCTGAAACGAGCTCGGACGCTTTGGCGTCGGGCGGAGCCACGACAACTTCAGGCATCTCCGTGGGCTGTAGCTTCGGCTGCGGCGCGGGAGCCTCGGCTTGAGTCAGCACCGGCGGAACGGCACCTGTGATCGGCTCGGAGGGTTCGAGTGCGGCGGGCTTGGCAGGCATTACAGGGGATTTAACGGTCGAACTATCCTGTGCTGGATCGGATGAGGCGGGATGCGCGTCGCCCAGCATCGGTATCGTCGACAAGGGCTCCTGTGTTTGCGCGGTCAGCGGAGGCGCGACAGGTTCAGCGGCGGGCGGCGGGGGCGCCGCAGCTTCAACCTTTGCCAACATCGACGGACCGAGAGGGGGACCCCGAGGATTATGGGCGGCGCGAAATCGAAGTACATGAACCAAGCCGCCGATATTACG
This sequence comes from uncultured Alphaproteobacteria bacterium, assembly GCA_963759705.1. Lineage (GTDB taxonomy): Bacteria > Pseudomonadota > Alphaproteobacteria > Rhizobiales > Xanthobacteraceae > BOG-931. The sequence goes on along the minus strand of CAVXAK010000006.1, from coordinate 152,480 downwards.
AAGACGACCGCCGGAACAGCGCAGGCAGTGGACATCATCGCAAACCAAAGACGCGCGTCCGCGCGCTCAAGCATGCCCGCCTCCGACCCAATAAAATTGGCAACAGGTTTAACATTAGCCGACTTTAGCGCCCCAGCGCCAGTTCCTCGTAAAGTCGAAGTGACGAGCGCAGCCTCTGGGCCTTGGATAGACAGCTTGAGGCTCGCTCGCTTGGAGCAGATCGACTTTCTGCGACCGTACGTCTGGCGTTTGACCAGCTTGAGCTTGGTGGATTCGGCCTTCGCCCTGGCCTTTGACCACGTGACGTGATGGCCGCGCGAACGGCGATCTCTCCATTGGATTGAACGCCGCCGCGAGCCAAGGGCCGCTTTGGTCTGCCGTCATTTGGTTCGTCGTAAAACGTCGAGCGTAAAGAGAGTCTGGTTGACGAGGCGCCAGAGCGCGCCTTCGTAGCGGCTGAGCCGCTCGAATGCGCCATTGCCGTGATGAATAAGGCGCAAGAAGCGATACGCCAGCTCGCCATTGACGGTGTGCCGCTGTCCGGGCGCGTCGACGCAATCCCTCGCCACAGGATTTATCGCCGACCCTCGACTTCCCGGCGTCATCAGCGAAATAACATCCGACCCGAATTGCACAGCTTCGTCGTCAGCTGGAAGCTTCGGGGCTCCAGCGCCAGCCTTGTCTGTTTGCGACTTGTCTTGCTCGTTGACGTTGCGGGTGAGAGAGGTCTGCATCCCAAGCAGCCCGGTCTCGATCGCGGTAGTGCGCCGGAGGCGCCAAAGCAGGCTGGCGAGCCGGAGAACCAGCTCGCGCTCGACGGCGGTTTGAGCATCAAAATCCGAGGTGATGGACAACTCGAACGCCTTGTAGTCCTCGGCGTCTTCGAGACCCTCCAGGACGGTTTCGGCGGTCAGGCCGTGACGGAGCGCATTCAATCGCGAGCGTCGTTTGCCGTGTTCGGATCGAGGTCCCGTACTCTGGAGGGCGTTGCCGCGGTTGGCTTCGATTTGCCTAAACGACGTCATGGGTAGTTGCACTTTCGGAGGCTTGCACCTCGGGTTCGGGACTTGGATTCGTCGCGCTCATTTGAACGTCCGAGCGCTGGGCCGCTTTCTTTCTGGAGGCGGTTGCGTTTAGGTAATCGCGACGTGCGTCCCGGCTGGGCCGCAGCGGATGGGTCTGAAGCCACAGCGCTCGGGCCATCCTTATCGGATCGATCCCGGCCGTCTGCCACCACGCCGCTTCATCGCCACTGCGATGAACTTCGCGATGATGGCCCCGGCACAGCGGAACAGTAAACTCGTCGCTGACTTTGCAGCCCAGGGCGCGGCGCTGTGTAAAGCGAAGATGGTGCGGGTCCGAGGGGCTTCGCCCACAGAGGAGGCACGGTTGTTGGGCAACGAACCGAAGGTGTTCTTTATCGCGAACCCGGCGCGGTTCCTGAATTGCAAGTGCGCTCTTGTCGACAGTCTCGGAACGGGACTGGCTTGCCCATTCGGCGGACGGGCGTTTCAGAGGGGCGATGGTATCGCTTCGTCCGTCTTGATTGGCTTCAAGGCTCACCAACTTCGCCTGAAACGCGTCTTCCACGCGCTGCGCATCTGGCGCGGCCAGACTGTTCTTGGCGCCGAGCATCTTGTGAGCCCACATCGCCGCATCGTCGGAGGATGCGATGGTCTTAAGTTCAGCGAGCATTTGCTCGCACGTCGCCGCCGACGCGCTCGCCTCCAGCATGGATTTCAGAAGGAGTGAGCCAGGTTTGGCTCCGCGTGGACCCGCGATCTTGTCGTCAGGATGTCTCGCACGACCGTTGAGCCGTCCCTTCCCACTTTTGGGCGATTGTGATCCCCGCCATCGGATGTCCGGAGGGTTCGGAACATCGAGGTCGGGCGCGTCGAGATCGTCTTCTCCGGCAATACCCACCAACGTGAACAGTGCATAGCGTCGTGCATAGGTGAGTGCGGCCCCCATGCGCCGCGGCGTCGCCGTATCCGCCACGGCGCAAACCGGCCAATCGGAGGCAATCCACTCGCCCGAGGCATGCGCCAACACCGTGGTCAGATTGACGGTGCCGGCGGCCTGATCGATCGCCGTCGTCTGCAGCGCCGCAATCTCGTGCTGGCTGAGCGTCTTGCGCACGATGTCGAGTCCGCTGGAGAGCGGCGCATAGCGGAATGACCGTTCACCATCACGACCGCCACGCCCCTCGGTCCGGATGGTCGCGGTCAGCGATTTCTCGGGATTGACCAGTTCGGCCTGCGCCTTGGCGAGTGCCGCCGCCAGGCTGGCAATCGACGGGCTAGAGCGATGCACGATTGGCCTCCGCATTGAGGAGGTCGAAGCTGACCGCGCCTGATTTCGAGCGCCTGGCCCGGATGCCGTACCCGACCGCTTCCTTGGCATCTTCCGGCATCAGGCTCTTGAGTTCCACCTTGGCCTGTTCGTGCTCAAGGTGGGCCGCCCGGGTTCGCGCGAACACACCGGCGAATTCCGCCCAGGCGTTGGAGGCGCTCATATCGACAATGCGGATGGCTTCGATGCGGGGCCGTGGCGGCTCGACGCCGAACAGGCCGGGAGCCTCGCCACTCTCCACACAGCGCCAAAACTTCCGTTCGGCGGTCACGATCAGATGCTGATAGAGCGGGTCGGCCAGCGTTTTAATTTCCACCCATTTGCCGCCGCCGGTGATGACAGACAGCACGGCTGCCCGTGAAGCCACCACCCACATGTTGTGCTGCAGCTGCGGCATGTATTTTTCCGCGGCCGCTTCCTCCGAGAACGACCACGGCAGCATGAACTTGGCTTCGAATACGGCTCCGCTGGCTTCCACGCGACCGTCCAGCGTTGCCGCCATCCATTTCAGCGCTGGGTGGTGGACCCGCCGTTGGATGTCGGTCAGCACTTGCCCAGAATTGGCCTCGTACCAGCGTCGATTGAGGTCCTCCGTCGCCAGACCGAGTTGGACGATGAGGTTTCCCGGCAGATCCTGCGGCTCGACCTCGCCGCGTTTCTCGCGCCATAGGCGTAACAGAGATCTTCGTCGTTGCCCATGATGATCCGGGCGTCTGAGCCACCGATAAAGTGACGGCGGTCACCACGCATGACATTTGACATTTGAGGCACCATGCATAGTAGGGCTAGAAAAATCGCAACGATCGACCGGTGAAAACTTAGCGCTTTGATGGGATACGAGCAAAAAATATAACAAAATAAAATATAGCTAATTATAACTCGCAGTCGCAGAACGTCTGTGGTCAGAAGAGGCCAGCTGCCTTGAATATGCTCAACTGATTTATATTTGCATCACCAGATTTTGAACTCGACCTTGTTTGAACTACCAGGTCAGAAGTGCTTCCAAAATCTTGGCATCAAGCCGCGTTCATCGGTCAATTAAAGCTATCAGGAGAATTGAAATGTCAGATAATAGCAAAAACAAAAAAACAACCAATAATAACCCAACTGATGTAAACCGCAGCGATGAGAGATCGTTGGCGGCTCCTCCAAGCGTCACGCCTGAACCAGATTCAGCGAAACAGGCTTCTGCGTCTGCGACAGCTGATAACGAAATGGAAGATCTCAAGCGCGCAGCAGATTTGGCCAATGCGCAAGCAGGCGCCTTTTTAGGCAGACTGGAAGCCTTAAAGGCAGAAAACTCCAAACCGCCAAAAAAGAAAAGAAAGCGCTTTGCACTTATTCACGGCGTCTATTCTGACGAGTTCGTTCTTCCCTGGGAATCGCCAGCAGAACTCGAGCAGCTTCATCAGGAGCTTAAAGAAGAGTGGCAGCCGATCGGCCACTCTCAAGAAGAAGCAGTCGTCGACCTCACACATTGGAATTGGCTCAAACGTCGCGCTATGAAAATGCCGCAGCTCGCTCTTTATCGTGATCCCTTTTCGCTTGGTCTATTGAATAGCGGCAAGACGAATTGGCACGATATTATCGATCACCTGCCGAAGACGTGTCAGGTAGCGACAGACGCTCTTTATTGCACCGCCTCGGCCCTGAAAGCTTTGGAGGCCCTGTCAGGTATCACAAGTCGGCTACCTTATGCGAAGTCGTCCATCGACGGCGGCTCTCCATCCGATCTCGGCGACCAGCCGAATGGCCGGACACTGGCTTGGGCTGTTGACGGGCTTGTTGGTTCCACAAAAAAAATCGGCAAAGCCGTCGAGTTCCTGGGTGGAAGTGGTCAAGGAAAACAAAAACGCCTTCAATCAAGCTTACGACTCCGGCGTCATCGACAGACAGGTGAGAACTCTGGCCGCTATCGAAGCGCGTATCGACAAAGCGCACGCGCGCATCAACGCCTTGAAGGAATACCGACGACTCGAGGAATTCGCGGAAGCCAACTCCGATTCCCAGTCCTTCGATCGCGCCGACGTCCGAGGCGGAGCAGGATGCCGTCGACGGACAGGATGAAGACGAGGCGAAAACGGTGGACGAATAGCCCACCCAGGCTGCTCTGGGTTTGAGCGCCGTAATATTCTTCCACATCCCAGATGGTCTCCGCCCAGTCACGGGCAGGCACGCCGAGGGCGCGCCTCCCTTGGCGCTCGACCTCGAAGTACAATCTATGATTGTGTAATGGAAAAGAGCGCGTATTTAGAGAAAAATTTGGAACGAAGCCAAATTCTCAAGGGAAATCAAAGTACACCTGCCGCAAATTGGTCGACAAATTTGCCGGCACAGGACGCTCTCAAACTCAGGGGCGGCGGCAAGAGACAGGGTCTGTTGGTGAAACGAACTGTCTCCAAACGTGTTCACGGTTCCTCCACAGAGCCGGTCGCCAAGCTAGCGCCACCCATGCTAACGAAGATTCGGAGGCTGGGGGCCGCGTGAGTTGAGGGGGTCTTCCGATCATGCGTGAGGGGTCGACCGTGGGCGCAGACGGCACATTGCGTGTCGGAGTTGTGGGCATCGGCGTCATGGGCAGCAACCATGCGCGGGTGCTGGCTGAGTTGCCGGGCGTGCAACTGGTCGGGGTCGCCGACCCCGATGGCAAGCGGCGGGATCTTGTGGGTGAGGCGCTTGGCTGCGCGACCTTCGATGATGTCGATGCGCTGATTCGGGAAGGCATCGACGCCGTCACCATCGCCGCGCCGACGCAGCTTCATCGCGACATCGCGCTCAACTGTGCCTCGCACGGCATCCACATCTTGGTCGAAAAGCCGATCGCGCCCACGATCGAGGAGGGTCGCGCCATCGTCGCCGCCGCTCGCCGCGCTGGCGTGACGTTGATGATCGGCCATGTCGAGCGCTTCAATCCGGCGGTCGAAACCATCAAGCGGGCGATCAAGGATCAGAACATCCTCTCGATCGCCATCACGCGGGTCGGGCCGTTTCCGCCGCGCATGTCGAATGTCGGCGTCGTCATCGATCTTGCGGTGCACGACATCGATCTCATCCGCTGGTTCACGGATTCAGAGATCGTCGAGATCCAGCCGCAGACGTCGAGTGCGGTCGCCGAGCGGGAAGATATCGCGCTCCTGCAATTCCGGACCGCTTCTGGCGTGCTCGCCCACATCAACACCAATTGGCTGACGCCGTTCAAGGCGCGCACCATCCACGTCGCGACGCGCGACAAGTATCTCATCGCTGATCTTTTGACGCTGCAGGTCACCGAGTGTTTCGGCTTCCAGCCGGACGGCAGTTACTCGATGCGTCATCTGTCGGTCGGATATGCCGAGCCGTTGCGCGCCGAAATGGTCGCATTCCTCAAAGCCGTGCGCTCCGGTGAGACGCCGGCCGTGACCGGCGAGGAGGGCGTGGCCAGCCTCGAGATCGCGATCCAATGCCTCACGGCGCGAACCGCGGAGGCGACCGCGCGGCAGCGCAAGGGGCCGCGGCGCGTCGCCGGCTAAGCCGTAAAATCCGAGAAGCGTAGATCAAATAATGAACCAGCACGCCCGCGTGGAAACGAAGACCATCCCGTTCATCGATGTCGTCGCGCAGCGTCGCCGCCTCGGCCGTGCGATCGACGACGCGGTCGCGCGCGTGCTGGCGCATTGTCAGTTCATCCAGGGGCCGGAAGTGCGCGCGCTCGAAGCCGATCTTGCGGCGTTCTGCGGCGCCCGACACGCGATCGGCTGCTCGAGCGGCACCGACGCACTGCTGCTCGTCCTCATGGCCTGGGGGATCGGACCGGGCGATGCCGTGATTTGCCCGGCCTTCACCTTCTGCGCGACCGCCGAAGTCGTGGCGCGTGTCGGCGCAACGCCGGTCATGGCCGATGTCGAAGCGGACACCTTCAACATCGATCCTGCAAGCTGCGAGCGCGCGGTGGCAACGGCGAAGCGCCTCGGGCTCAAGCCGAAGGCTATGATCCCGGTCGATCTGTTCGGCTTGCCGGCCGATCACGACGCGCTGGCGGCGATTGCGCGCGCACACGGCCTTCTCATTCTCGACGATGCTGCGCAGGCGTTCGGCGCCACTTACCGGGGCCGCAAGCTGGGGGCGCTCGCGACCGCGACGGCGACGAGCTTTTTTCCGGCGAAGCCGCTCGGTTGCTATGGCGACGGTGGCGCCGTCTTCACCGACGATGACGACCTTGCGGCGCGCATCAAAAGCGTGCGCGTGCACGGCGAGAGCACCGATAAGTACGATGCCGCACGCATCGGTATGACCGGCCGGCTCGATACGATCCAGGCCGCGGTTCTCATCGAGAAGCTCAAGATCTTCCCCGATGAGATCAAGGCGCGCGGCGAGGTTGCGGCGCGCTATGCCGAGGGCCTCGCTGATGTCGCGACAGTGCCGCATGTCGGCAACGAATCGACGTCGGTCTGGGCGCAATACACCATCCGGCTCGCGCCGGGACGACGCGACGGGCTCGCGGCCGCATTGAAAGCCGAAGGCATTCCGACCGCCATCTATTACGTCAAGCCACTGCACCGCCAGGCGGCCTATCGCGACTTTCCGGTGGCCGGCGGCGGCTTGCCGGTGAGCGAGCGGCTGGCCGACGAGGTTATCAGCCTGCCCATGCATGCCTATCTCGACCGCCCGACCCAGGATCGCGTTATTGACGCCGTTCGGCGCGCACTCAGCTAAATCTCATCCCCTCATTCCTGCGCAAGCGGGAATCCAGGCAAAATTGTGCGTTGCAGGTTTGCCGCCAGTCCCCACTTTCGCGGCGACCAGCGGATAATGGTAGTTAGGCGCCAATGATCGAGAAGATCCTTACGGTCGGCGGCTTTACGCTGCTCTCGCGCGTCACCGGTTTCATGCGTGACATCATGCTGGCGGCGATCATCGGCGCCGGCCCGGTCGCCGACGCCTTTTTTGTCGCCTTCCGGTTGCCGAACCATTTCCGCGCCATCTTCGCCGAGGGTGCCTTCAACGCCGCCTTCATCCCGGCCTATGCACGGGTCAAGACGCAGGAGGGCGCGGCAGCGGCAAACCTGTTCGGAGACCGCATCTTCACGCTGCTGTTGGCGTCGCAAGTGGTGCTGCTCGCGCTGGCGCTGGTCTTTACGCCGCAGGCGATCGAGCTTCTGGCGCCGGGCTTTTCGAATGAGCCGCAGCAGTTCGCGCTCGCGGTCGATCTGACCCGGATTACCTTTCCATATCTTCTTCTGATCACCCTGGTGACGTTGTGGGGCGGCATCCTCAATGCACTGCATCGCTTCGCCGCGGCATCCGCCGCACCGATCCTGCTCAATCTGTCGATGATGGGAACGCTCGCGCTCGCAGCATATTTTCCGAGCGCCGGCCACGCGGCGGCATGGGGCGTGCTCATATCCGGCGTGCTGCAGGCAGCACTGGTCGGCGGCGACACGCTGTACGCCGGCGTCATGACCTGGTTTCGCGCGCTGCATTGGGACGAAGACGTGCGGCGTTTCTTCAAGGCGCTGATCCCCGCGACGATAGGCTCGGCCGGCACGCAGCTTGCGCTGTTCGCCGACACGATCATCGCGAGCTTCTTGTCGGCCGGCGCGCTCTCGGCACTCTATTATGCGGACCGCATCGATCAACTGCCGATCGGCGTGATCGGGATCGCGGTCGGCACCGTGCTGGTCCCGGAGATGACAAGCCGGGTTGCGTCAGGCGATGAGGCCGGTTCTCGTTCGGCACAGAATCGCGCCATCGAGTTCGCGCTGCTTTTGGCGATCCCCTGCGTGGTGGCCTTTGTGATCATCCCCGGACTCATCATGCGCGGCTTGTTCATGCGCGGCGCCTTCAACGCCGAGGATGCGCATGCGGCGGCCATGACGCTCGTCGCCTATACGGTCGGCCTAGTCCCTTTCGTCCTCATCCGCAGCGTCGTTGCGCCATTCCTGGCGCGCGGCGATACGGCGACACCGGTCAAGGCGGCGCTGACCGGAACCGCGGTCAACATCGTATTCAAGGTGGCCCTGATGGGGCCGCTGGCGCAGGTCGGCCTGGCGCTTGCGACCTCGATCGGCGCGTGGATCAATTTCGTTCTCGTGCTTTGGCTTGCGGCGCGGGCCGGCCTCATCGCCGCCGACGCGCAGCTCAGATCTTCGCTCGTCAAGCTTACGGTGGCGGGCCTCGCATTCGCGCTCTTCCTCTATGTCGCGGCCTTGGCAGTTACGTCTCTGTTATCGTCATGGTCCAGGTTCCGCTACGAATCGGAGTTGCTCGTGCTGGCTTTGCTCGGGGGCGCGTTCTATGGCGCGTTGATTCTCGGGCTGTTCGGGCGCCGATGGTTTTCATCGATGCGCAAACGCGCGCAACAAGCACCAGCGGCGCCACTCGATGCTTTCGAGGGCACGTCCGCACCGGCAGCCGAGCCGGACGAGGTGTGAGCTGGAACGGAGTTTGTGATGCGCGTCGCGATGATAGGCGCCGGATAAGTCGGGCTGGTGTCGGGCGCATACTCGCCGATTTCGGTCATTCGCGAGACATGCCCCGACGCTGATATTCAAATCGTGTCGAATCCGACCTCGGCCGAGCGGGTGTTGATTGATCACGTTGGTGACGCCGCCGCTCGTCCCCGCGTTGAGAGCCGAAATCTCCTATCCAACCTGCCGTATCGGAATGAACGTTGTCGTTTCGTTTTGTTCCTCATGTTCGGCGAACTAACGTGGCTTAATGACGCAGTGAATGCGGGTCGCCGCAAAATTCGGCATTCGCCACGAAAATGATCGCTGCGATAGGCCTCGGTCGCCCTCTTTTGTCGCAGCTATCGACCAAAGTGGCATTGACGTTCGCCGCCATCGCGGGCGGCTTATCGCATCCGCGGGCCGCATCCCGGCCCGCAGCTCCGTCAGGATTGTTGGGGATGCCAAAGCCAAAAAGCGAACACCAATCGCCACCCGTGAAACAGCCTGACAGCGAGTCTTTGAAAGGCGTCCCAAGCGGAAAAAATTCACAGCGCAAATTGAAACTGAGGAAACGTCAGGAGGAATGAAAATGCCAAATTCTCGGATCACTCAAGCCCGCGACGCGCGTTTCGGCGTGTCCCGCCGTGCTCTGTTGCAGGTCGGCGCCGGTTTGGCCGGCAGCAGCCTCATGCCGGTGGCGTTCACCATGCCGGTTTTTGCCGCCGACAAGCCGCCGATCGGGACTTGGCCGGCTGGCTCAGAAGGGCCGACGGTGACCATAGGCGCCGCTGTGCCGCGCACCGGCGCCTATGCGGTGCAGGGCGAAGACGAGCTCAAGGGCATGGAGCTTGCCGTCGAGCATATCAACGAAGGCCATCCGCTGATCAAGACAATCGCGCCCAAGGTGTCGAAGGGCGTGCTCGGCAAGCAGGTGAAGCTGGTCTCCGCCGATTCGGGCGCCAAGCCGAATAACGCGGTGCAGGCCGAGCAGACCTTCATCAACGAGAACAAGATCGTCGCCATGACCGGCTCGACCTCGTCCGCGGTCGCTGTGGCGCTCAACAAGTTCGCCGAGCGCGAGAAGATCCTCTATCTGGTGGCAATCTCGGGCTCCAACGACACCACTGGCAAGGACTGCACGCGCTACTCGTTCCGCCAGTGTTTCTACGGCGAGACCGCGGCTAACGCGATCGGCCCGGTGCTGTTGAAAAACTTCGGCAAGAACAAGAAAGCGGCGTTCATGACGCCGGACTACACTTACGGCCACACTGTCACCAAGTCGATGAACGACTATCTGAACAAGAACGGCGGCTGGACCATGGTGACCAACCAGATCTCGCCGCTCGGCACATCGGACTTCAGTCAGTACCTGACCAACATCGCCAACTCGGGCGCCGAGGTCATCGTCAACGTGAACTGGGGCCGCGACGCCGTGCTGTCGGTGCAGCAGGCCAAACAGTTCGGCCTGACCCCCAAGATGAAGATGGTGATCCCTTACCAGATTCCGTTTCTCGCCAAGGAGGTGGGTCCGGAACTCACCGAAGGCGTCTACGCCGCCACCGACTTCTGGTGGACGCTGGAGGATAAGTACCCACTGGCCAAGATGTTCGTCGATGCCTTCGACAAGAAGTACGGCTACAAGCCCGAGTGGGGTGCGGAGAACGCCTATATGCAATTCGCCATCTGGGCGCGCATGGTCTCGGAGGCAGGCTCCTTCTATCCGCCGGACGTCATCAAGCAGTACGAGAAGGGCGAGACCTTCCCGTCGATGGTGGGCGACGTTCACTTCCGCGCCGCCGACCACCAGCTGGTCCGCCCCGTGATCATCGTCAAAGGCAAAGCGCCGAAGGACATGAAGAACAAGGAGGACTACTGGGAGGTCATGGAGGTCCTGCCGGGCGAGCCGTTGATGCAGAAGCCCGACGCCTTCGGCTGCAGCCTCGGCGACTACACCTGATCTCGCGTCGCTAAGATAACATCCCGTGCGCGAGGTTATTGGTGGTTAACTGGGCGAACTTTGTATCGCAGATGTTCAACGGACTGGTGCTTGGCGCTCTTCTGGCGCTGATCTCCTCTGGTCTGACGATCATCTACGGCACGCTCGGTGTCCTTAACCTCGCGCACGGCGCGATGTTCATGCTCGGCGGCTACGCGGGCTGGCTCGCCTACACCTACACGGGCTCGTTCGTCGTCGCGGTCTTTGCCGGCGCGCTGTTCGGCATGGTGCTGGGCGTGGTGACCGAGCGCGTGGTTATCCGCTATTTCTATGCGAGGCCGGGCGAGGACCAGTTGCTGGTCACTTTCGGTCTCGCCATCGTCTTCGTCGAGACCGCGCGGTTCTTCTTCGGCAGCCTGTCGAAGGTCGTGCCGCCGCCACCCGGCCTTGTCGGCATCATCCCGCTCGGCTTCATGTTCTATCCGACCTATCGTCTGGCGCTGCTCGGCATTGTGGTGGTGGCACTGTTTGCGCTTTACATCGTGCTCTATCGCACCCGCATCGGCATGATCGTGCGCGCCGGCATCGAGGATTCGGTGATGGTCGATGCGCTCGGCATCGACGTCTACAAGGTGTTTATGCTGGTGTTTGGCATCGGCGCCATGGCGGCCGGCTTTGCCGGCATCGTCAACGCGCCGGTGGTCTCGATCACGCCCGACGTCGGCGAGTCGATCCTGGTGCAGACCTTCGTCGTCGTCGTCATCGGCGGCGTCGGCTCGTTCCCGGGCGCCGTGCTCGGCGGCCTGATCGCCGGCGAGATCATCAGTATTACCTCGATGTTCAACCCCGGCTATTCTTACGTCATGCTGTTTGTGGCGATGACGCTTGTGCTGGTGCTTCGCCCCTACGGCCTGCTCGGTACGGCCGGCCGCGAATGAGCACGGTCATTTGATGCTCGGAAAACGGCCCCTCCTGATCGAGACGTTGACGGCGATTGGCCTGATCGCCGTGCCGTTCGTCCTGCCGCATCTCGGCTTCTCGCCGACCACGGTCAACCGTATTCTGGTGTGGGGCCTGTTCGGCATCGGCTTCGACATCCTGTTCGGCTATACGGGTCTGTTGTCGTTCGGCCAGTCCGCCTTTTTCGGCACTGGGGGCATGGTCGCTGCCTATCTGCTCACCGTCGTGAACTTTCCGCAGGTCATGACGGCGGTGTTCATCGGCATGATTGCGGCGGCCGCGATCGGCTTTCTGGTCGGGCTGATCGCGCTGCGTCGCACCGGCATCTACTTCGCCATGATCACGGTGGCGATCGCGGAGGTCTTCTATTTCGTCGAGTTCAACCCGCTGTCGGCCTTCACTGGCGGTGAGAACGGGTTGCCCGGCGTGCCGGCGCCGAGCTTTTATCTCGGGTTCACCACAATCAAATTCGACACCGACTGGACGCTCTATACATTCCTGGCGTTCTGGTACTTCGTCGGCATCGTCATCGCGCTGCGCATCGTACGCTCGCCGGTCGGCGCCATCCTGAGCGCGATCCGCGACAATCCGCTGCGCGCCGCCGCCGTCGGTCACAACATCCACAGTTACAAGCTCACGGCATTCGTCATCGCGGCGGCCTATGCCGGCTTTGCCGGTGGCCTACTTGGCATCATGCAGGGCTTCATGCCGCCGGATGCGTTCACATTCGATACCTCCGGCCAGCTTGTCATGCAGACCGCGATCGGCGGCACCGGCACGCTGTTCGGGCCGCTGGTCGGGGCCACCGTCTGGCTCTATCTCAGCGACTTCTTCCAGAACACGCTGCATCTCGGCGCCACCTGGAAACTGGTGCTCGGCGTCGTCTTCGTTCTGCTGGTCTGCTTCCTGCGCCGCGGCCTCGTCGGTGCTCTGGTCGATCTGGCGGGCTGGATCGGGCGGGGCGGGCGCCCGTACGTCGAAACGGATCCGGACGCCGGAGCAATGGATGCCAGCGACTCCGACATCGGCAGTTCGCCGGCCCCGGCGACGCTCAGCGCCGCGCTGGCGGGCGGCTCCGAACCGATCCTGCAGGCGGAAGGCTTGAGTAAACGCTACGGCGGCGTGGTCGCCAACGATAACATCAACTTCACGGTCGAGCGCGGCGAATTGCGGGGTGTGATCGGCCCGAACGGCGCCGGCAAATCCACCTTCTTCAAGATGCTGACTTGCGAGGTGCATCCGACCAACGGACGCATCGTGTTTGAGGGCCAGGACATCACCGGCCTCAATGTCACGCAGGTGTGCCAGCTCGGCCTGACCAAGAGCTATCAGGTCAACCAGTTGTTCAACCGGCTGACGGTGCGCGAGAACATCACCATCGCTGCGCTGGCTCAGAAGCGCGGCGCGTTCCGGCTCGATCTGCTGCGCGGACTTTCACACATCGAGGGGCTGGAAAAGCGGGTCCAGGAGACAATGGCGCTCGTCCATCTCACCGCGCGCGCCGACCGGCTGGTGTCCGATCTCGCCTATGGCGAGAAACGTAGGCTCGAGATCGGTCTTGCGCTCGCGACCAGTCCGAGCCTGCTCCTGCTCGACGAGCCGCTCGCCGGTATGAGCCCGCGCGAACGGGTCGAGACGGTCAAACTGCTCAAGTCGATCGGGCGTGGCCGCACCATGATCGTCATCGATCACGATATGGACGCGATCTTCGAACTGGCCGAAAAGATCACCGTGCTGCGCGAAGGCTCAGTGCTGGTCGAGGGGACGCCGGACGAGATCAAGGCCAATACTGCGGTCCAGGAAGCCTATCTCGGCGGAGTGCATGAGGCATGAGCCTGCTCGAGGTCACAGGACTGAACAGCTATTACGGCGACTCGCATATCCTGTTCGACGTCGCCTTGCGCGTGGAAGCGCATGAGGTCGTGGCGCTGCTCGGGCGCAACGGCGCCGGCAAATCGACGACGCTGAAGAGCCTGATGGGCGTGTTGCAGCCGCGCAGCGGCAAGATTTTGCTGGATGGCGGCGATATCGCGGGCAAGAAGAGCCACGCGATCGCGCGGGCCGGCATGCAACTCGTTCCGGAGGATCGGCGCATCTTCGGCAGCCTCAATGTCGAGGAGAACATCATCCTCGCGGGGCTGACGGCGAAAGCCAAATGGTCGCTCGAGCGGATCTACGGGATGTTCCCACGCCTCAAGGAGCGGCGCACCAGCCGCGGCACCGATCTTTCCGGCGGCGAACAGCAGATGCTCGCGATTGCCCGCGCCCTGGTGCGCGATCCCAAAATCATCCTGCTCGACGAACCCTTCGAGGGACTTGCGCCGGTGATCGTGCGCGACCTGATGGAGGCCTGCCGCAATCTCGCCGCCGCAGGACAGACCATCGTGCTGGTGGAACAGAACCTGCCGGCGACTCTGAAGCTTGCGCAGCGCGCTTACATCATCAACAACGGCCATATCGTGCACGAAGCTTCGACCGCAGAGATCAAGGCGCAGCCCGAAATCCTCCAGCGGTATCTGGGCGTGTAAGACCGCGACTTGCGGGTAGCCGCACGCGACGTGGTGGTCCTTGATCGGACGACGGCAACGTCGTCATCCCGGAGTTCGAGCGAACCGAGCGTCATTTCTCGCCGCACTGCTGCGATTGCACCCCGGTAGGAGCAGTTCAACAGTAACGTGAGAGATTGGGCTGTGCTAAACGGTAAAAAGAATTCATGCCCACATGGCATCCAGAGAAATGAACGATCTGTCGAATGCTCCCTTCGTCGGCCGCTCCGTGCCGCGGCGCGAAGATCAGCGTCTCCTGACCGGCCGTGGACAATTCATTGCCGATTTCGAGCTTCCGCACATGCTGCATGCGGTGTTCGTCAGGAGCCCGGTCGCACACGCCCGGATCAAGGCGGTCGATCTGTCGCGCGCCGCCGCAGCGCCCGGCGTGGCCTATGTGCTGAGCGGCGCCGAGCTTGTCCGGCAACTGCCGCCGGTATCCGACTCCCAGCTCGCGCTGCCGAGCAAGTGGACCACGTTGGTCCAGCACAAGTTCATTAATCCGCAGCAACCGCTCCTTGCCCACGACAAGGTCCGTCATGTCGGCGAGGCCGTCGCTGTCATCTTGGCGGAGAGCCGTTATGCGGCCGAAGACGCAGCCCAATTGGTCACGCTTGATCTCGATCCGCTGCCGGCTGTGCTTGATCCCGAGGCGGCGCTGCAGGCCGGCGCGAACATCGTTCATGATCGATTCGGCACCAACCTGATTGGCGCCTTCACGGTCGGCAAAGAAGATGTGGATGCTGCGCTGGCGCGTTCGCCGCGCCGCCTGCAACGGCGCTTTCAGCATCACCGCTACGCTGCCATGCCCATGGAGTGCCGCGGCGTCGTCGGCCTGCACGAAGCCCGGACGGATACGATCACGATCTGGTCGGCCACCCAGGTCGTGCATTGGGTGCGGCGCGAGGCGGCCGCGGTGCTCAAGCTTCCCGAGGCCCGCGTGCGTTGCCTTGCGCTCGACGTCGGCGGCGGCTTCGGCGTGAAGGGACACGTGTATCCGGAAGACCTGCTGATTCCGTTCCTCGCCCGCAAGCTCGGGCGGCCGGTGCAATGGATCGAGGACCGCCGCGAGCATCTGATGTGTTCCTGTCACTCGCGCGACCAGATCCACGATGTCGACGTCGGTTTCGACGACGAAGGCCGCATCCTCGCGCTGCGCGATCATTTCATCGTCGATTGCGGCGCATGGAATCCGATCGGCGCCGCCGTGGTCTACAACACCGCCGTCCATCTGCCCGGCCCTTACAAGATCGACGCGATCGAGATCGGCGCGCGTATCGCCGCCACCAACAAAGTCCCCAATGCGCCATACCGCGGAGCGGGCCGCCCAGAAGCTTCGTTCGCGATGGAGCGGATCGTGGACTTGGTTGCCGGTGAACTCGGTCTCGAACCAGCCCTTGTGCGCCAGCGCAACATGGTCCGCCCGGACGAGATGCCGTTTTCGATGGGCTTGCCTTATCGCGATGGTCAGCCCGTGGTTTACGACGGCGGCGACTATCCCGCGGCCTTGGAGAAAGCGCTGGCGGCGATCGGCGGTCTTGCGGCGTTTCGCGAGCGCCAGCACGCGGCGCGGCAAAAGGGCCGTTATCTGGGCCTCGGAATTGGCTGTTACGTCGAGGGCACCGGCGTCGGGCCGTTCGAGAGCGCCACGGTCCGGGTCGATCCATCCGGCAAGATTTACGTGGTGTCCGGCGCCTGTCCGCAAGGTCAGGGCATGGAGACCATCTTCGCCCAGGTCGTGGCCGATGCCTGGCGTGTTCAACCCGATGACGTGATGATCTCGCTCGCCGACACGGCTGGTATCGCGATCGCATTCGGCACCGTCGCAAGCCGCACCACGGTCACTCTCTCGGCGGCCATTCATGGCGCCAGCGAAAGGCTGCGCGATAAGGTGTTTGCGATCGCGGCGAACCTGCTGGAATGCTCGGCCACCGATCTTGAAGTCCGCCATGGTTGTGTTGGCATCGTCGGCGTACCCGGCGCAGAACTCTCGCTCGCCAAGATCGCGCAGGCCGCGCGCCCCGGCTGGGACCACGGCCGTCCGGCGGGCGTCGATGCGGGACTCGAGGAGACCTACTATTTCGAGCCGCCGACCGTCACGTGGTCCTATGCGGTGCATGCCGCCGTGGTCGAGGTCGATATCGAAGTCGGAGAGGTGAAGATCGAAAACTATGCCATCGCCCACGATTGCGGTGTCGTGGTGAATCCGATGTTGGTCGAAGGCCAGATCGTTGGCGGCGCCGCGCAAGGCTTGGGTGGCGCGCTGCTCGAAGCGATCAGCTACGATTCCGAAGGTCAGCCGCTGACGGCGACGCTGGCGGACTATATGTTGCCGACGGCATGCGATGTCCCGCCCATGCATCTCATCCATCAGCATTCGCCGTCGCCGCTCAATCCCCTCGGCGTCAAAGGCGTCGGCGAAGGCGGCGCAATTGCGCCGCCACCCGCGGTCGCGAATGCGGTCTCGGACGCGCTCCGGCCGTTCAACGTCGAGTTCAATCGAACACCGATCACGCCGCAGCGCGTTCGGGAAGCCATTCGATCCGCGTCAGACTAACAGGCGCGGCGCTTTAATCGCCCCGAATCGGTCTGTGCAGCGAAGAACGGTCTTTTCTCTTTTGCTGTCGTCTTGGCATGTTCGCCGCGCCCGTTCGCTCGTTTGCAGCATGAGATTTTTAGTATCGCCGCACGCGGGCTAAATCATTGAATACGAGGCGCAAATGCCCAATTGATGCATCCGAGCCTGCTGCGCGCAGGTCAAAGGGTGCTTCCGTGATCCCCACTCCGAACATCGTTCTGATTGCCGGACTGGCGATCGGCCTCGTCTTCGGCGTTGCCGGTCTGCTCAGCGGTTTTTGCCTGACAAGCGGTCTGCGCAACTGGTGGATAAGGGGCGACGGCCGCATGGTCCGCACCTTCGCACTTGCATTGGCCGTGGCGATTGCCGGCACGCAGGCGCTGGCGATCTTCGGCGCGGTCGATCTGGGCCAGTCGATTTATCTGCAGCCGTCATTCTCCGCGCCGCTCATTCTGTTTGGCGGCATCTTGTTCGGCTACGGCATGGTGGCGGCGAATGCCTGTGCGTCGCGCGCGCTGGTGCTCCTCGGCCGCGGCAACCTGCGCTCGCTGGTCGTGATCACCACGATCGCGGTCACCGCCGAGATGACGTTGAAGGGCCTGATCGCGCCGATGCGGCTTGCCGTCCTGCATTGGTCGCAGACGACGCTGCAGTCGATATCGGTACCGGCGTTGCTCGCCGCGTCCGGTTTACATGAAATCGCAGCGCGGGCTGTCGCGGTGGCGGCGGTTAGCGGCATCCTGCTGATATTCGCGTTCGCCTATGCGCCGTTCCGGCGATCCTACGGACAGATCGCGGCCGGTGTCGTGATCGGTTTGCTGATCCCGGCCGGCTGGTTCGCCACTGGCTCCCTCGGCGCCGACCCGTTCGAGCCGGCGCCGGTCGCTTCGCTCACCTTCATCGCGCCGATCGCCGACACGCTGCAATACGCGATGCTGTCGACGGGCTCGACCTTGAACTTTGGCATCGCGGCGGTTTGCGGTGTGCTCGTCGGCAGCTTCGTCACAGCGCTCGCCACCGGACGCTTTCAATGGGAGGGCTACAGTTCGCCCGGCCACATGCTGCGCTCGGTCGGCGGCGCGGCGCTGATGGGATCCGGCGGCGCCATGGCCTATGGCTGTACCATTGGGCAGGGCCTGACGGGTCTTTCGACGTTGGCGATCCCGTCAGCCGTGGCCGCCACCGGTATCGTGCTCGGCGCCGCGGCGGCGTTACGCAGCCCGGTGCGGATTCCCGCGTTGGCGGCGGCATAGACAAATCTTCACGCCGCTTTTTTCCGCTCTTGCGGCACCAGCGAGACAGTCAGGCGCTCGGTGCCGCGCAGCACGTCGAGTGCGACCCGCTTGTCGATCGCCTCGCCGGTCAATGCGCGCACCAGATCGTCGGCGCCGGCGATGGTCTGACCATCAATGCCGAGCAGAATGTCGCCCGTCTTTGATCCCGGCGCGCGCCGCGGCCGAATCCGGCTCGACGCTGCCGACCATCACGGCGCGCTCCTGGGTGAGGCCTGCCGCGTGCCGCAGCCGCCGCGGGATCGCGGTCTGCTGGGCGGCGATGCCGATGAACGCACGGCGCACGCGGCCGTGCCGTACCAATTCGCCGAGCACGAAATTCGCGGTGTTGGCGGCGACCGCAAAACAGATGCCCTGTGCCCCCATGATCACCGCGGTATTCACGCCGACGACTTCGCCGTGAGATGACACCAGCGGACCGCCGGAATTGCCGGGATTGAGCGCGGCGTCGGTCTGGATCACGTCGTCGATGAGGCGGCCGTTGCGCGAGCGCAACGAGCGGCCGAGCGCCGAGACCACGCCGGTCGTCACCGTCGATTCGAATCCGAGCGGATTGCCGATGGCGATCACGAGTTGGCCACGTTTGAGGCGCTTGGAATCGCCGAGCGGTGCGGCCGGTAGCGTCACCGGCTCGACGATCCGCACCAAAGCGAGGTCGGTGTCGGGGTCATCGCCGACGAGGCGCGCGGTCAGGTGCTGGCCGTCCGCGGTTGTCACCTCGATGCGGGACGCTGAACCGGCGACATGGCTGTTGGTCAGGATGAGCCCGTCGGGGGCCACGACGACACCCGATCCAGTGCCGCCGCGGGACGGGCCAGCGGGCTGTCCAGTGGCTGGCTTGGCGTGGACGGTGAGGCCGACCACGGCGGGGCCGACACGATCGACCACGTCGATGACGGCGCGCGAATAGGCATCGAGGAGCGCCTGGTCCTCGGCAGGGACGGTGGAGTTTTCGCTGGAGGCGGCCCCGCGGCCGCCCCAGCCGGTATCGGCTAGGGGTATGATTTTCATGGATTTTCTGGGTTTTGGGCCGGCACCTCGCCGGCAGCCGGCGGACTTGCACGGCGATTGCAGATATGGGGGGCCGATCCCGGCCGCGAAAGGGCGGGGCTTGCGCCGGGGTTCCTTGGTTGACAGCAGCGGCCGCATGTGGTGCCCCGGACGCGCTTAAAGGAGAATCGATGGCTATCTTCAACGCGGCACGCCTTGCAGCATTGACGACCGCTGGTGCCCTTGCTGCGGCCCTCGCCGGCTGCGGTCAGAGTGAGCAGCAACACCGCGCCGCGGCCCCGCCAACCGTCACCGTGGCTACTCCGGTGCAGCGCACGGTGGTCGATCAGGATGAGTATGTCGGCCGCTTCGTCGCGGTCGATTCCGTCGAGGTGCGCTCGCGTCTCTCCGGATACCTCCAAGCCATTCACTTCGCCGACGGCCAGATGGTGAAGAAAGGCGATCCGCTGTTCACCATCGATCGCCGGCCGTTCGAGATCGCGCTGGAACAGATGCGCGCCAATCTTGCACAAGCGCGCGCCAATCTCGCCTTTACGGTGGCTGATCTCGCGCGCGGTCAGGAACTCCTGCACAACAAGACCATCACCGAGCAGTCTTACGATCAGCGCACGCAAGCCAAGAGTGTCGCCGAAGCCTCGGTCGCCGCGCAGGAGGCGATGGTGCATTCGGCCGAGCTCGACCTCGACCAGTACAGCGAGCTGCGTTCGCCGATCGACGGCAGGATCGGCGACCGTCGCGTCGCCGTCGGTAATCTCGTCACTGGAGGCACCGGCGGCAACACGACGCTGCTCGCCACCATTGTTTCGGTCGATCCGATCCGTTTCGAATTCACCTTCGACGAGGCGTCCTACCTGCGCTACCAGCATTTCGCCAAGAACAACAAAGGCGGTCTCGATGGCGACGTTCCGGTAGCGCTGAAGCTGATCGACGAGAACGACTTCGTGCACCATGGCAAGATGGATTTCGTCGACAACGCGATCGACCGCTCCTCCGGCACGATCCGCGGCCGTGCGGTATTCCAGAATGCCGATGGCATGTTCACCCCCGGCATGTTCGGGCGCATTCGCGTTCCCGGCTCGTTGCCCTACGCGGCGCTGCTGGTGTCCGACGAAGCAATCGGCACCGAACAGGCGCGCAAGTACGTGCTGGTCGTCGACGACGGCAGCGTCGTGCGCCAGAGATACGTTACGCTCGGAAAGCTCGACGACGGCATGCGGGTGATCAAGGACGGGCTGACGGCTACCGATCGCGTCGTCGTCAACGGCCTGATGCGGGCGCATCCCGGCCAGAAGGTGACGGTCCAGCAGCAGGGCGCGCCGGCACCGCCGCCGGCTAAGGGTCCGGACGAAGCCAAGGCCGGCTGAGGCAAAGAAAAGTACGAGAATGCGGATTTCGCACTTCTTCATCGACCGGCCCATCTTCGCCGCGGTGGTCTCGATCGTTTTCGTGATCCTCGGCGGCGTATCGTTCTCGCGCCTGCCGATCGCGCAGTATCCCGAGATCGCTCCGCCGATCATCAACGTCACTGGGCAATATCCCGGCGCCAGCGCCAACGTTGTGGCCTCGACCGTGGTCACGCCGATCGAGCAGCAGATCAATGGCGTCGAAAACATGCTCTACATGTCGTCGAACTCGACGGCCGACGGGCGCTTCTCGATCTCGGTCAGCTTCGAGCTCGGCACCAATCTCGATATCGCGCAGGTGCAGGTGCAAAACCGCGTCGCGATCGCGCAGCCGCGGCTGCCGGCCGATGTGCGCAACATCGGCGTCACGGTGACGAAAGCGTCGCCTGACCTGATGATGGTCGTGCATCTTTATTCGCCCGACAAGTCGCGCGATTCCCTGTTCATCTCCAATTACGCCACGCTCGAGGTGACCGATGCGCTCACCCGCGTCGACGGCGTCGGTTCGATCTCGGTCTTCGGCAGTCGCGATTATTCGATGCGCATCTGGCTCGATCCGGATCGCCTGCAGTCGCTGGGTCTTACCGCAAGCGACGTGACCAGCGCGCTGCAAGGGCAAAACATTCAGGTCGCTTCGGGTGTTCTCGATCAACCGCCGTCGGCGCACCAGGGCGCCTTCCAGATTGCGGTGCAGACGCTCGGCCGTCTTGCCAGCCCCGACGAGTTCGCCTCGATCGTGGTAAAGGAGACGCCGAACGCCGTGGTGCGCCTCAAGGACGTCGCCAAGGTCGAGCTCGCCGCGCTCGATTATTCATCGAACTCTTATCTCGATCACGATCCCGCGGTGGCGCTCGCCGTCTTCCAGCGCCCGGGCTCGAACGCGCTTGCGACCGCAAAGGGCGTTTCGAGCTTGATGGCGGAATTGTCCAAGCGATTTCCGCCCGGCATCAAATACGCCATCGTCTACAATCCCACGCAGTTCATCCAGCAGTCCGTCGATGCGGTGATCGACACCATTTTCGAAGCCGTGGTTCTCGTCGTTCTGGTGGTGATCCTGTTCCTGCAGACTTGGCGCGCCGCGATCATTCCGCTGGTCGCCATCCCGGTGTCCCTGATCGGCACGTTCTTCTTCATGGCGACGTTCGGCTTTACGCTGAACAATCTGTCTTTGTTCGGGCTCGTGCTGGCGATCGGCATCGTTGTCGACGACGCCATAGTCGTTGTCGAAAACGTCGAGCGCAACATCGCCTCGGGGCTGGCGCCCCGCGAAGCAGCGCGCAAGAGCATGGACGAAGTCGGCTCGGCGCTCGTCGCGATCGCGCTCGTCTTGTGTGCGGTGTTCGTGCCGTCGTTCTTCATCACCGGCATATCCGGGCAGTTCTACCGGCAATTCGCGCTGACCATCACCGGTGCTACCGTGATTTCGCTGATCGTGTCGCTGACGCTTTCACCCGCGATGTGTGCGCTGTTCCTCAAGCCGCACGATGCGTCGCACCGCGATAGCTGGTGGGAGAGGCCGATCCACGGCTTCTTCGGCGGCTTCAATCGCATGTTCGACAGGCTCGGCTCGGCGATTTCCTGGCTCGCGGTGCGCACCGTGCGCCGTGCCGCGATCATGATCGTGATCTATCTCGTCGTACTCGGTCTCGGCTTCAGCGCATTCCGCAAGACGCCGCTCGGCTTCATTCCGCAGGTCGATCGTGGCTACATCATCGTCGTGGTCCAGTTGCCGCCCGGTGCGTCGCTGTCGCGGACCGACGTCGTGCAGCAGCGCGCACTCGATATCGCGTTGGGCGTGCCCGGCGTCGTCCATGCCGTGAACGTCGTCGGGTTCTCGGGCGCGACCTTCACCAATGCGCCTAATTCGGGCGCGCTGTTCCTGGTGCTCGATTCTTTCGAGAAACGAAGCAAGGATCCGCGCCAGGCGGCGGCCGCCATTCAGGCCGAATTGAACCGCCGGCTGTCCGCCATTCAGGACGCCTTCATCATCGCCGTGCTGCCGCCGCCGGTGATGGGCATCGGTACGGCCGGCGGCTTTCGTATGATGGTCGAGGATCGCGCCGGGCGCGGCTCGTCGGCATTGCGGGACGCGGCGGGAGCGCTGGCCACGCGTGCGAGCCAGACACCCGGCGTGTCGCAGGTCTTCACAGTGTTCGAGACCTCGACACCGCAGGTCTATCTCGACATCGACCGAACCAAGGCGCAACTGCTCGGCGTCAACGTGCAGGACGTGTTCAACGCGCTGCAGATCTTCATCGGCTCGGCTTACGTCAATGACTTCAACCTGTTCGGCCGCACCTACCGCGTCACCGCACAGGCGCTCGACGAGGATCGCCAGCACATCAGCGACGTCCTAAAGATCCGGGTGCGCAATTCGAACGGTGACACCGTGCCGCTTGGCTCCTTCACCACGGTGCACGACATTTCGGGTCCATACCGCGTGCCGCGCTACAACCTCTATCCCGCTGCCGAGATCGACGGCATGGCCGCTCCCGGCTATTCGCAGGGACAAGCGATCAAGATCATGGATCAACTCGCGGCCGAGACGCTGCCGGACGGCTTTGCCACCGAATGGACGACGCTTGCCTTCCAACAAATCAGAGCCGGCAACACGGCGATGTTCGCATTCGTGCTCGCGGTCGTCTTCGTGTTCCTCGTGCTCGCCGCGCAATACGAGAGCCTGACGCTGCCGCTGGCGGTCATCATGATCGTGCCGATGTGTCTCGTCGCCGCCATTACCGGCGTCATCTTGCGCGGACAAGATAACAACATTCTCACGCAGGTAGGTTTCGTGGTCCTGATCGGGCTGGCGGCAAAGAACGCCATTCTGATCGTCGAATTCGCCCGCCAGCTCGAAGACCAGGGCCGCAGCCGATGGGAGGCTGCGGTCGAAGCGACGCGACTCCGGCTGCGCCCGATCCTGATGACATCCTTTGCGTTCATCCTCGGCGTCTCACCGCTGGTCTGGGCGATCGGCGCCGGCGCCGAACTACGTCAGACCTTGGGCACCGCGGTATTTTCCGGCATGATCGGCGTCACGGCCTTCGGCCTCATTTTCACACCGGTGTTTTACGTCATCGCGCGCTGGATCGCCCAGCTCGGTTCGCGGCGGCGCGGCAAACCGCGGCCGGCACCGCAACCGGCGGAGTGATCGGGCTTACTTCGCGCCTCGTAAAATTTGCCGGGCGCATGGGTCGCAGCCACTCTGCGCCGACCCGACCAGGCTTCACGAAAGCGTGACATCGGCCCATGCAATTGGCTCAATTGCCTTTATTGCGGTGCTGGAATAACGGCTTAAGGTTGGTGTTGGTCACGAGCGCCAACATGGCGCAACAGTCGCCGGCAGCGTCCGCTGCAGTTTCGGGGCGGCGTCCGTTAACGTGGAGGGAGACCGTTACATGTTTTCAAAACTACTCGTCATATTCGGCGTCCTATTGTTCGGCGTGACGGCTGCAGCGGCCCAGAGCTGTCAGGACAAGATCGATGCCCGCCAAGCGCTGATGAAGAAGAGCGGCGCGATGGCGAAGATCGGTTCCTCCATGATCAGAGGCGAAACGCCCTTTGATCTGGCCAAAACGAAGGAAATTTTTGCTGCTTTCGCCAATGATGCGGGCCAGATGCCGACGCTGTTTCCCGATTGCTCGAAGGCTGGCGACCACACCACCGCGGCATCGGCGATTTGGGACAAGCCCGACGACTTCAAGGCCGCCATCGCCAAGTTCACAGCGGACATCAAGGCGGCGGAAGACAACACCAAGGACCTTGATACCTTCAAGGTGAATTTCCAAGCCATTGGCAAGAATTGCAGCGGCTGCCACGAGGCGTTCCGCGTCAAGAGAAGCTGAGCCGGCGATGCCAAACGGATGATGGCGGGCGTCCGCGAGGACGTCCGTCTTTTCGCGTGCGCGTCCGACGCTTATGATAGCGATCCGAGGGCGCCGCGGAGACTCGCGAAGAGCTGCGATGGCATTTGAAGTGATGACGCGGCGGGGGTCGCTCAATCCGTTGTTGATCGCTGTCGCCGCGTTGGTCGCCGGCGGCGCTGCGCTTTGGGCCGTGTCGATCCCGGCGACTATCTTGGCCTCCGCGCTGCCGCCGTATACGCCGAATCTCGTCAACGGCAGGACGATGTTCAACATCGGCGGCTGCGCGGCCTGCCACGCCATCCCCGACAAGGATCCTGAAAAAGTCGATCGTACACGGCTGGGCGGCGGCCTGGCGCTGAAGTCGCCCTTCGGCACGTTCTACGCGCCGAACATTTCGCCCGATCCGGAGGACGGCATCGGCGGCTGGAGCGAGGCGGATTTCGTCACAGCTTTATGGAATGGAACCTCGGAGGACGGCGACAACCTCTATCCGGCATTTCCCTATACGTCCTATCGGCACATGAAACTGGACGATGTGCGCGATCTCTTCGCGTACCTCAAGACGCTGCCGCCGGTTTCCGGAAAGTCGCGGGAGCACGATCTGCGCTTTCCCTTCAACCAGCGCCGTCTCCTCGGCGTGTGGAAGTTCTTATATTTGCGCGGCGGACCGTTCGTGCCCGATCCGTCAGAATCGCCGCAATGGAACCGTGGCGCCTATCTGGTAAACGGCCCGGGACACTGTGCCGAGTGCCATAGCCCGCGTGACCTGCTTGGCGGTATCGTCGCGAGCCAGCGCTTTGCCGGCGGCCCGGCGGCGGACGGCGAAGGCTGGGTACCGAATATCACCCAAGCAGGACTGCAACACTGGTCGCAGGATAATATCGCCTGGTCTGAAAAGGATATTGTGAACTTCCTTGCCGAGGGCATTAATCCGGCCGGCGATTATGCCGGTGGACCGATGGCCGAAGTCATTCGCAACACATCGCAGCTCAGTCCCGAGGACCGCGCCGCCATGGCAAACTACATCGCCTCGCTGCCGCCGGTGCAGGGACCGACCCCGCCGCCGAAGCGATAAGCCGCCCTTAATACAATCCTCTTACCCCGTCATCTCGGGGCGCCTTTCATGAACACCGGCAAAGGCATTGTGCTCAAGCTGATCTCGGCGATTTTCTTCGCCGTGATGTCAGCGCTCGTCCGCTATCTCGGCGCCAGCTATCCGATCGGCGAAGTGGTCTTTTTCCGCTCGGCCTTCGCCATCGTGCCGGTTGTCGTCGTCTATGCCTGGCGCGGCGAATTGGCGGCAGCCGTGCGCACCGAGAGGCCGCTCGGTCAGGCAGGCCGCGGTGCGATCAGCATCGTCGGCATGTTCTGCAATTTCGGCGCCCTGGCGCGCCTGCCACTGGTCGAAGCCAACGCCATTTCGTTCACGTCGCCGCTGATCAGTGTGGCGCTGGCCGCGCTGGTGCTCAAGGAGCGGGTGCGCATCTACCGCTGGTCTGCGGTCACGATCGGGTTTCTCGGCGTGCTGGTCGTGCTCTCGCCGCATTTGAGCGGCGACGAATTGACCATCGTGCTGGCGAGCGCGACCAGCCTTGCCGGCGTCGCCTATGCGCTGGCGGGCTCGGTCTGCAATGCGGGAACCATGATCCAAACCCGCCGGCTCACGCAGAGCGAAACGACGTCGTCGATCGTATTCTACTTTTCGCTGATCTGCGCCCTTGCCGGATTGGCGACCTGGCCGTTCGGATGGATAAAGCCGACCGGCGCCGAACTCGCCGCGCTGGTCGGCACCGGTCTTCTTGGCGGCACCGCGCACATCTTCCTGACCGAGAGCTATCGCCACGCGTCCGCCTCGGTGGTTGCGCCGTTTGACTACACTTCGATGATCTGGGCGCTGGTGCTGGGCTATGCAATGTTCGGCGAAATACCGACGACGATGATCGTGATCGGATCGGCGATCATCGCCGGTGCCGGCCTGTTCGTCATCTGGCGCGAGCATCAGCTCGCCCTGGCGCGCAAGCTGAAAACCGAAGGCGCGCCGGCCTGAACCTGCAGCATGACCCGGAAAGCGGATCGCGGTTTTCCGATAGGATCACGCTCCGGCCGGAGCTAAGAGCCGCCGAACGCCTTGAAGGTGATGATGGTGCGGGTGTCGGCGATGCCGGGGATGACTTGGACCTTTTCGGCGATGAAATGGCCGATGTCCGTGCCCGGCTCGACGTAGAACTTCACCAGCAAGTCGAAGTCGCCCGCAGTCGAATAGATTTCCGAGGCGATCTCGGCGTCGGCAAGTTTATTGGCAACCTCGTACGACTTGCCGAGCTGGCATTTGATCTGCACGAAAAACGGAACCATGCGCGTCTCCGGGACCGGTGGAATGATTATATAGCAACACGCATCATTTGAGTCTCTCCTCGGCGCCCGGATCGGAATGACGCGTCGAGGTAACTACAGTATCGTGACGAGGCTGCCCAAAAGACCATGAACATGCATGCACCCGTCGAGTTTGCCGATATCGCCGCCGACATTCTGGCGCGCGTTCGGACTCGCGCGCCGCGGGTGCATTGCGTAACGAACAGCGTGGCGCAGCAATATACCGCGAATATGCTGCTCGCGGCCGGCGCAGTGCCGTCGATGACGATCGCCCGGCAGGAGATCGCCGCTTTCGTCTCGGGCGCCGATGCGCTCCTGGTCAATCTCGGTACGTTCGACCCCGATCGCCGCGCCGCCATCGAGGTGGCGCTCGACGCCATGGGCGAGGGGCGCATGCCCTGGACGCTCGATCCGGTCTTCATCGAGCGGTCGCCGGCCAGGGCGCGGTACGCGCGCGAGCTTCTCGCCCGGGGGCCGGCGGTGGTGCGGCTCAACGTTGCGGAGTTCGCGGCGCTGTCGGTCGGCGCCGCCACAGCGGACGCGACTGCGCGTTTTGCCGGGGCCAATGCAACAGTCGTCGCGCTCACCGGTGACGTCGATCGCGTCACCGATGGCGTGCGCCGCGCCGCCATTGCCAACGGCCATCCGATGATGCGCCTCGTCACGGCCATGGGCTGCGCCGGTTCGGCACTTGTTAGCGCCGCGCTTGCGGTCGAGACCGATGCCTTCGTCGCCGCCGTCGCCGCGCTGACCGCGCTCGGCGTCGCCGGCGAGATCGCAGCCGGAGAGGCGAGGGGACCCGGCAGCTTCGCCGGCGCGATCATCGATGCGCTATACAGGCTCGACCGCGCCACTCTGCGCGCGCATGCCAAGGTGTCGTCATGAGAAAGTCAGGAACGGCAGTCGATCTTCGTCTTAACGCCATCGTCGATCCCGAGCGCGCCGGCGGGCGGCCGCTCCACGATTTGGCGCGCTTGTGCGCCGAGGGCGGGGCGACGCTTGTTCAGCTGCGCGACAAGCAGAGCGACACGAGAGTCCTGGTCGACGAGGCGCGGGCGATCAAGAAGGCGCTCGCAGCTTACGGCGTGCCCTTCGTCGTCAACGATCGCATCGACGTGGCGCTTGCCGCCGGCGCCGACGGCGTTCACATCGGTCCGGACGACATGGCGATCGAGGATGCGCGCCGATTGCTCGGGCCGGACGCCATCATCGGCATCTCGATCAAGAGCGTGGCTGAGGCCGAAACGTCGCCGATCGACCTTGTCGATTATGTCGGCAGCGGCGGCGTCTATGTCACGCTATCGAAGCAGCAGAAGAACGCACCGATTGGTCCGGCTGGTCTCGCACGCATTATCGAAGTATTTCGACGGCGTGCGCCAAAACTTCCGGTGTGCGGCATTGCCGGTATCGACGCGGGCAATGCCGGCGCGGTCATTGCCGCCGGCGCCGACGGCGTTGCCGTGATTTCGGCGCTGTCGCTCGCGCCCGATCCGGCGGCCGCGTCACGCACGCTGCGCGCGGTGGTCGACAAAGCGCTTGCGCAGCGGAGCGGCCAGTGACGGCGATTGCCGTCAGCATCGCCGGCTCGGATTCGGGCGGCGGCGCCGGTATCCAGGCCGATCTCAAGACATTTTCGGCGCTCGGTGTTTACGGCGCCTCGGTGATCACGGCGCTGACGGCGCAAAATACCAAAGGCGTTCTTGCCATTCATGACGTGCCGGCGGATTTCATCACGGCACAAATCGACGCCGTATTTTCCGATCTCGATGTCGGCGCGGTGAAGATCGGCATGCTGTCAAACGCGGCGGCGATCGATGCGGTGGCTGCGGGGCTCGCTCGCCATCACGCATGCAACGTCGTGCTCGACCCGGTTCTGGCTGCAAGCTCAGGCGAAAAACTGTTGCAGGCCGACGCTATTGCCGCTCTGCGGAAACTGATCGGCGTGGCTCGCGTGGTCACGCCCAACCTGCCGGAAGCCGCTGCGCTGCTCGACGCGCCGCTCGCGAGCAGTGAGGACGAGATGCGCATGCAGGCACAAAAGCTGCTCGTGCTTGGCGTCGGCGCAGTATTGATCAAAGGTGGCCACGGCAGTGGGCCGGATAGTGTCGACCTCCTCGTCGATGCTGAGGGCTGCCGGCGATTTGCCGCGCCGCGCGTGGTGACCCGGAACACCCACGGTACCGGCTGCACGCTGTCGTCGGCGCTTGCCGCCGGCCTCGCCAAAGGGCTTCCGCTCAACGAAGCGGTGCAGCAGACCAAGACTTACGTGAGCGCCGCCATCGCCGCGGCAGACCGGCTGAAAATCGGCGCAGGCCACGGCCCGGTGCATCACTTTCACAAGTGGTGGTAGAGTTTATGTTGCCGCCGGCGCACCGGGTTGCTTCAGCGGATGGGCACGCGCGAAGGCGTCGATCTGCGCGAGTGCGCTGGCGATGCGGGTGAAGTTCGGGAACGGCGCGGTGTCGACGGAGAAGAACTTCGCTCCGGCCGCTTGGCTTGCCAAACAAATGTCCGCCAGTGTGATCGCGTCGCCGTGACAATAGCGGCCGGTGGCCTTGTCTTTCAGATGTTCTTCGAGCGCCGTTAGCGCCGTCTTGTGCCAGTGCTGGCACCATTTCACGCGCGTCGGTTCGTCAAGCTTGAATTCGTGCTCCAGATATTCGCGCACGCGGGGCACGATCAGCGGGTGCGAGTTGCAGGCGATGATCTGCGCGATCCCGCGCACCCGCGCGCGGCCCTTCGGGTCGCGCGGCAGCAGCGGCGGGACGGGATGGGTCTCGTCGAGATATTCGATGATGGCGAGCGACTCGAACAGCGCCGGTCCGTCGCCGTCGACCAGCGCCGGCAGCGCCATCATCGGATTGACAGCGCGGTAGGCTGCCTCGCGCTGCTGGCCTTTGATCAGATCGACGTCGATCACCTCATCGGGCACCAGGCCCTTGAGGTTGAGCGCGATGCGCACGCGATAGGTCGCGAGCGATCGCCAGAATGAAAAGAGTTTCATGGCGGCCTCACGATGTTAGTCAGCGCCGGGATCGGCTTTGAGCCCCGCCGCTTCGATGCCGGCCAACGCGCACATTTCGTCCTTGTCGGAGGTGTCGCCGGAAATGCCGCAAGCGCCGATAATGTTTCCGGCGCCATCCTTGATCAGCACGCCGCCCGGATTGGTGACCATGCGGCCGCCGCTCGCCGCCGCCAGCATGGTGAAAAACTGCGGGGTCTTTGCCGCGCGGCTTGCGAGCGTGCGCGAACCGAACCCCATGCCGAGCGCGCCCCAGGCTTTGCCGAAGGCGATGTCGAAACGCAGGATACCGGATTTATCCTCGCGCTTGAACGCGACCAGATGGCCGCCGGCATCGAGCACGGCGACGGTGAGGGGCGCGAGATTGCTGTCACGCGCTTTCTTCAGCGCGACATCGACGATGGTGGAAGCTTGCGCGAGGGTGATCGACATGGTGGCTCCGATGCTGCTGGAAGAAATTTACCGCTTGCCGCGGTTCGCCCAATAAACCGAGACGGTGGAGACTTCGTCGGCGCCCGAGCGATTGCGCTTGGTCTCTTCGTAACAGGCCAAGGCGCGCTCGACGAGCGGCAGTTCGACGCCGCGGCTGCGCGCTTCGGCAAGCATCGACTGCATATCCTTGATGCCGCCGTCGATGTTGAATGTCACAGGCCCGGCGTCGCCGCCCTTCAGCATCGCGGCGACTCCCGGGCCGCGCACCTTGAGCACGTTGGGGCCGCCGGAGGTTTCGCTGAGAAGGTCCATGAGCCGCTCCGGATCGAGCGGCAAGGAACGCGAAAGTGCAAGTGCCTCGCCCAAGGCCTGCCAGTAGATCATCAGCGGCATGTTGACCGTGAACTTCAGGATCGCGCCTGACCCGACCGGCCCGGCGTGTTCGATGCGGCGGCAAAGCTGCTCGAGGATCGGCCTGGCGCGGGCGGCGTCGGCATCGTCCGCGCCCATCAGCCCGATCAGCTTGCCTTGCCGCGCCGGACCGGTCGAACCGCCAACCGGGCATTCGACAAACGTCGCACCGTTGGCGCGGACGGCTTCGGCAAGCGCGATCTCGGTCGTGGGCAGCACCGTGCTCATTTCGATGAAGAGCTTGCTGCGCACGTCGCCGCCGAGCAGACCTGACGGTCCACGATAGACCGCATCGAGGGCCGGCGCGTCCGTGAGGATCGAAATGATCGCTTCGGAGCGTTGCGCAAGCTCAGCCGGTGTTGCGGCGAAGGTCGCGCCGGTGACCGCCTTGGCCTTCTCCGGGGTGCGATTCCACACCGCGATATCGTGCCCGACCTCGATGAGGTGCGCGGCGATCGCCGCGCCCATTTTCCCGATCCCGGCAACGCCAATGCGCATGCGGTCGTCTCCTCACGCTTCCGTCCCGGCGCGGACGATAGGCGATCGGCGCGCGGCGAGAAAGCCGCTTGCGCCTGTGGAAACCGGGTGCGATAGGGCAACCCAACGAAACAAGGGATGGGAATAGATGGCTTCGAGGCAAAAAGGGACCGTCGGTGTCGTCGGGCTGGGCATTATGGGTGGGGCTTTTGCCCAGCATCTCGCCGCCGCGGGGTGGCGCGTCGTCGGCTATGACACCGATCCGAAACGGCGGCGCGTCATGGCACGCCTCGGCGTCGAGCCCGCATCCGACGCGGGCGACGTCGCCCGCCAGGCAAAGACCATCATCTTGAGTTTGCCGTCGCCTGGCGCATTGGCCGCAACCGTGGATGCGATCGTCAAGTCCGGCGCGGCACAGCGCGTGGTGATCGAGGCGTCCACTTTCACGATCGAGGACAAGGCGCGCGCCGAGGCGGCGTTGCGCAAAGCGGGCCATGCGCTGCTCGATTGTCCGGTCAGCGGTACCGGCGCCCAGGCCAAGGTGAAGGATCTTGTGGTTTATGCGTCGGGCGATGCCGCCGCCATCAAGCGGCTGCGCCCGCTGTTTGCCGCATTCACCCGCGCTGTCCACGATGTCGGCGCATTCGGCAACGGCAGCCGCATGAAGTACGTCGCCAATTTGCTCGTCGCCATTCACAACGTCGCCAGCGCCGAGGCGATGGTGTTGGGCATGAAGGCCGGTCTCGCGCCGCAACTCATCTACGATCTCGTCAATGCGGGCGTCGGCACCTCCCGCGTGTTCGCACTGCGCGGACCCATGATGGTGAAGGACCGCTACGACCAGCCGTCGATGAAGATTTCGGTCTGGCAGAAGGACATGGATGTCATCGGCAGCTTCGCGCAGCACATCGGTTCGCCAACACCGTTGTTCTCCGCGACCCTGCCGATCTATGCCGCCGCGATGTCGACCGGCCATGCCGCGCACGACACCGCGGCGGTCTGCGCCGTGCTCGAAGGCATGGGCGGCGTCAAACGTGGCAAGCCTGGAAAGAAGCGACGAGGCTGATCGCGGGGCACGTCAGTCTTTGTCGTTGTTTTGGTCCTGCTGCTCGTCTTCGTCCTCATCGGGCTCCGTATCGACCAAGTCTTCGTACGGAAGCTTGAGGTTGCCGGCCAACTCCTTCCCAAGCTCATCGGCTTTCTCGCGCGTTCCGTAGAAGGCGAGCTGAAGAGGCTTCGTGCCTCGCTGACCCGCAAGGTTTACGTTGTAGAATTCTGAACTGCCGCTGATCTGCTCCGACGTGGTGGTCACGCGGGTGAAATCGGCAAGCCGGCGGACAGAGCGGATTTTCAAGAAGCCGAATTCGCGGATGGTGGTGACTTGGCCGAGTTGTTGATCGATCTCGATGTGGCTACGCATCAGCAGCAAGATGACGCCCGGTAAGCCGATCAGCAACCCAAACACCAGCAGCACGAGTTGACCGGCAAGAACGTCGCTCTCGCGAGTTCCCAAAAACACGTTCCTCAGCGACAGAAACAAAATCGAGAAAACATAGAGCGAGCCGGCGATCAGCGGCAGCCCAAAAAGCCGCGCGTACCACGGGACGCGCGTGTCGATGCGCATCGCCGTGCCCTCGTAGATGAGCGCTGACGTCATCGATGCCCCCTTGCAGTGGCGCAGTATGGCTTTGAGCGGCTATGCTGTCACCAAGATGCTCGGAGGAAGCGCATGTCATCATTGGAAGGCGAAGCGCGCATGGCAGGCGTGGCGGCGGTCGGCAGCCATAAAACGCACCAGCCCCGCAGTGAGGTGCGCGACGGCATGCGCATCGATTGGGATATGCCGATCACGATGGATGACGGCCTCGTGCTCCGGGCCGACGTATTCCGCCCGATCGCCGAAGGCCGCTATCCGGCGATCCTGAGCTACGGTCCGTACGCCAAGGGTCTCGCGTTTCAGGATGGCTATCCCAGCGCCTGGCAGCGCATGGCGGAAAAACATCCCGATGTCACCGCCGGCTCCAGCAATCTTTATCAGAGCTGGGAAGTCGTCGATCCGGAAAAGTGGGTGCCGCACGATTACGCATGCGTGCGCGTCGATTGCCGCGGCTGCGGCGTGTCACCCGGCCTCATCGATCATTTTTCGCCGCGCGAGACCAAGGATTTTTACGACTGCATCGAATGGGCTGGCGTGCAGCCCTGGTCGAACGGCAAGGTAGGGCTCAACGGCATCTCCTATTACGGCATCAACCAATGGCACGTGGCGACGCTGCAGCCGCCGCATCTGGCCGCCATGTGCATCTGGGAAGGTGCCGCCGACTGGTATCGTGACATGACGCATCACGGCGGCATTCTCTGCACGTTCTGGGAGAACTGGTACGACATGCAGGTCAAGACCGTGCAGTACGGCGCGGGCGAACGCGGCAAGAGAAGCCGCGTGCATGGCGAGCTGGTGTGCGGTCCGGAAATCCTGTCAGACGCCGAGTTGGCCAAGAACCGCAGCGATTTCGGCGGCGACATTGTGGCCCATCCGCTCGACGACGACTATCATCGCGCACGTTCGCCGATCTGGTCGAAGGTGAAGGTGCCGTTCTTGTCCGCCGCCAACTGGGGCGGCCAGCCACTGCATCCGCGCGGCAATTTCGAAGGATTTGTCCGCGCCGCATCGAAAAAGAAATGGCTCGAAGTGCACGGCATCGAGCACTGGACACATTTTTACACCGATTACGGCCGCAAGCTGCAACTGCGCTTCTTCGATTATTTTCTGCACGGCAAGGACAACGGCTGGGACAAGCAGCCGCCGGTGCAGTTGCAAGTCCGTCACGTCGACGGCTTCGTCGAGCGCGCGGAGCAGGAATGGCCCCCGGCGCGCACCAAATGGACGCGGCTCTACCTCGATCCGACGAGCGGCGCCCTCACCGGTGAGCGCAGCAAAGAGAAGGTGGTCATCCATTTCGACGCCATGGGTGACGGCGTCACGTTTCTCACCGCGCCGCTTGCGGAGGAGACCGAAATCACAGGTCCCTTCGGCGCTCAAACTGTTCGTTTCGTCATCGACCGCCGATGCCGACATTTTCGTGGTACTGCGGGTGCTCTCAGGCGATCTCAAGGAGGTGGTATTCCAAGGCGCGATCGATCCGCATACTCCGGTCGGGCAAGGCTGGTTGCGCGCGTCGCACCGCAGGCTCGACAAGAAGCTGTCGACGCCTTACCGGCCGTATCACACCCACACCAAGAGGGAACCGCTCAAGCCCGGTGAGGTCGTGGAACTCGACGTCGAGATCTGGCCGACATCCATCGTGGTTCCGGCGGGTTTCCGTGTCGCGCTCACTGTTCGCGGTAAGGATTACGTCTATGCCGGCCCGAGCGGCGGCCGGCTGTCGAACTTCAAGAACGAACTGACCGGCTGCGGACCATTCCTTCACGACGATCCGCGCGACCGGCCGCCGGAACTGTTCGGTGGTGTTACTGGCCTGCATTTCGGCGGCGCCGCGCGGCCCTATTTGCTGCTGCCGATCATCCCACCGAAGAAAAGATGAGAAAAAAATAGGCTAAGCCGCGACAACAGCGGACTTTACATCGCCAAACGCCTCGAACAATGATGCGCCCACGTGCCGCCGCACAGGGGATGCGGCGGCAAGGCAAAAGCCTCGGCGAATGCGAGGCATAAAAGGGAGGATACGATGTCTCGCAAGATGACATCTCGCAGGCTAAGCCGCCGCACGCTTTTGGCAGGGAGCGCGGCAGGAGCCGTCGCCGCGCTCGCTCGTTTCCCGGCGCCCGCCGTCGCCCAGGCCGCACCGTTTAAGCTCGGCCTTCTCACCGTGAAAACGGGACCGCTGGCCCAAGGCGGCATCCAAATGGAGCAGGGTGTCCTCACCTATCTGAAGGAGAAGAACTATACGATCGGCGGCCGCAAGGTTGACTTTGTCTCCGCCGATACTGGCGGCAACCCGGCCGGCACCAAGACCAAGGCTCAGGAACTGGTCGAGCGCGACAAGGTCGATGTCATCCTCGGCCCGCTCGCAGCCTTCGAGCTCTATGCCATCAACGATTACGTCATCCAGCACAAAATGCCGACGCTCTGTCTGGCCGGCGCTGACAATCTCACGCAGCGCACGCCGAACCCGTTTCTGTTGCGCGCCTCGGCCACGTCCTCTCAAGCGATGCAGCCGATGGGGCACTACGCGGCGACCGAACTAAAGCTCAAGCGGGTCGTCACCATCGTCGAGGATTTCGCCTTCGGCTACGAGCAGATCGGCGGGTTCCAGGCCGCGTTTCAGAAGGACGGTGGCTGCGTCGTCAACAAGCTGTGGCCGCCGTTGGTGACGCCCGATTACACGCCCTACATCGCCCAGATCAGCGATTGCGACGGCGTCTGCCAGGGCTTTGCCGGCTCGAACCCGCTGCGCTTCATGAAGGCCTATGCGAACGCCGGGCTCAAATATCAGGTGGTCACGGGAGAGACCGGCGGCGACGACGCGTTGCTGCACAGTTACGGCGATGAGGCGCTCGGTTTGGTGAGTTGCTGCCCCTACACGCTCGATCTCGGGACCGACGGCAACCAACGTTTCGTCGCCGGCATGCTGAAGGACTACAACGCCATTCCGGGCCAATATGCAGCGCTCCTCTATGTCAACTGCCAAATCGTCGACGCGGCTCTTAAGGCGCTCGGCGGCGACGCCAGTGACAAAGAAAAGTTCATGGCGGCGCTGAAAGCGGTGAGTCTGGCCGACTCGCCGCGCGGACCGTTCAAGTTCGATCATCTCGGCAACGTGGTCGGAAACTTCTATATTCGCCGCATCGGAAAAGAGGGCGCCAAATACGGCCTCAAGCTCTGGAACAAGACCATCAAGACCTACGAGAACGTCAGCCAGTTCTGGACCTGGCCCGAAAAGGAGTTTCTCGCGCACCCAGTCTATTCGCGCGACTATCCGCCGCTGACGAAGTGCTGAAGGCTGCGAAGCCTGTGGGTCATTCGCCGCTCATTTCCGCTCAGCCGGGAATCCGGCTGAGAACCCTGCATAATGGCAAGATGTGGGTGGGGCTGCGCTTGCGCGGGGACGAGCGTCCGACGGCGATCGCGAGAATTCAACGTTTGTAGTAGCCGGGAATCTGGGGGCGGCGAACATGACGTTCTGGCTGCTGCTGACCGTCAACAGCGTGACGTTCGGCGGTCTTTTGTTCCTGCTGTCCGCCGGATTTTCCTTGATCTTCGGGCTGATGCGAATCCCCAATCTGACGCACGGCTCGATGTTCATGATCGGCGCCTATCTCGGCACGACGTTTCTCTCCGGCGCTCTTGGGTTCACCTTGAACTTCTGGCTGGCCGCCGTCATCGCCGCGCTCGAGGTCGCGATCCTCGGCGCGTTGATGGAACGGCTGCTGTTGCGCCGGCTTGCCGGCCAGCAATTGGCGCAAGTGCTCGTGACGCTCGGCGTTTCGTTCATGGTGGCCGATTTCTGCCTGATGGGGTGGGGCGGCGATCCGATCTCTGTGGCGACCCCGGCCGGTTTGGGCGGCTTCGTGCGTCTGGGCGCTGCGGTGTTTCCGCTTTACCGGCTGGCGGTCATCGCCATTGCCGTGGTGTTCGCGATCGCGCTCTGGCTCATGCTCGAGCGCACACGGCTCGGCGCCATGATCCGCGCCGGGGTCGATGACCCGCAGATGGCACGCGTCGTCGGCATTCGCGTTTCGCAGCTCTTCACCATCGTGTTTGGGCTCGGTGCCGGGCTCGCCGCCTTCGCCGGCATGATCGGCGCACCGATTCTGTCGGTTTATCCCGGGCTCGATCAGGACATGCTGCCGCTCGCGCTGGTGGTCGTCATTCTCGGCGGCACAGGAAGCCTGCTCGGCTCGTTCGTCGGCAGCATCATCGTCGGCTTCATCTATAATTTCGGCCAGGCGCTCGTTCCCGAGCTCGCTTATTTCATTCTGTTTCTGCCGATGGTGCTCGTGCTGGTGCTGCGGCCTCAGGGTCTGTTCGGAGGTCAAGTCCTGTGACGGCGCGTGTGATCGCCATCGTCATCGCTGTCCTTGCGCTGATCGCCGTGCCCTACGCGATCACCGAGGTCTATTACGTCAACATCGCGAGTCAGATCCTGCTGTATGCGATCTTCGCGCTCGGTCTCGGCGTGCTCGTCGGCTATGCGGGCCTCGTTTCGCTTGGCCATGCCGGATTGTTCGGCGTTGCGAGCTATGTCACCGCCTATTTGCTGGCCGCCGGACACGGGCACGCCGTCGCGATCATCGCGGCAATTGTCATCGGGCTTGTCTTCACCGCGGGTTTTGCCGCGCTATCGTTGCGCGCAACCGGCATCAGTTTCATCATGATCACGCTGGCTCTCGGTGAAATCATCTGGGGGCTCGCCTATCGCTGGATCAGCGTGACCAATGGCGACAACGGCATCAATATCACGACGCGTCCGGCGCCGTTCGGATTGTCGCTCGCCTCGCCGCGCGGATTTTACGACGCCACGCTCGTCGTCTTTCTTGTCGCCGTCGCAGCGGCGGCGATCTTCGTGCATTCGCCGTTGGGCGCGGCTTTGTGCGGCACGCGCGATCAGCCTCGCCGCATGAACGCACTCGGCTATCACGTCTGGATGATCCGTTTTCTCGCTTTCATGTTCTCCGGGCTTCTGACGTCAATCGCCGGCATCCTGTTCGTCTACTACAACCAGTTCATCAGCCCCCAGGCGCTGGCGCTCACCGCCTCGGCGGAAGCGCTGCTGATGGTGATCTCGGGCGGTGCCGGAACGCTGCTCGGGCCGCTGGTCGGCGCAGGCCTCGTCGTCATCGTGAAAAACGTCGTCAGCGCCTATGTGGAGCGCTGGAACTTCATGCTCGGCGCCATCTTTGTCGCGATCGTCGTGTTCATGCCGGAGGGCCTCGTGCCCGGCGCGGTTCGCCTGTCGCGGGCGGCCTGGCGGGCGCTCGGCCGGACGAAAACGGGGCAGGTCGCCCCGGCCGCGGAGCCGAAGCGATGACTGCGCTCGCCGTCACCTCGCTCAACAAATCGTTCGGCGGTTTGCGCGTCACGACCGACGTCGATCTCGCGGTGGAAGCGGGCGAGCGTCGGCTGATCATTGGCCCGAACGGCGCCGGCAAGACCACCCTGTTCAATCTCATCACCGGCGAGCTTGCGCCCGATAGCGGTGCGATTGCGCTGTTCGGCCGCGATATCACCCGGCTGCCGAGCAGAAAGCGCGCGCATCTCGGCATGGCGCGTACCTATCAGATCATCACCTTGTTTACCCGTGACACCATTTTGCGCAACGTCACGCTCGCTTTGCTCGGCCTGTCGCCGCTGCGCTGGAATCCGGTCGTCGCGCTCGACCGCCAACAGCATCTGATGGCGCAGGCGCGCGCCGCGCTCGATCGCGTCGGCCTCGCTCATATCGCCGAACGGCCGCTCGCCGAAACCTCGTATGGCGAGAAGCGCCGGGTCGAGATCGCCATGGCGTTGGCGCAGCAGCCGAAGCTGCTGCTGCTCGACGAGCCGTTTGCCGGATTGTCGATCGACGAGCGCCGCGATGTGCGCGCATTGCTCGACACCATTCCGCGTGATGTGACGATCGTGATGATCGAACACGACATGGACGTCGCGCTCGAGTTTGCCGACCGCATCTCGCTGCTGCATTTTGGCGAGATCATCGTCGAAGGCAGCCGCGCCGAAGTGGTGGCCAATCCGCGAACGCGGGAGGTCTACCTTGGCGAATAGCGCGCTCACTCTCCGCGACGTCGACGCGTTCTACGGCGACAGTCATGTGCTGCAGAAGGTGTCGTTTGAGCTCGGCGAAGGCCGCCTGTTGGGCCTTCTTGGCCGTAACGGCGCCGGCAAGTCGACCTGCATGAATGTCAGTGTCGGTCTGCTGCCGCCGCGGGCCGGTGCGGTCGACGTGCTCGGCAAGCCGGTGACGCGCCTGCCGCCCGAGCAGATTGCTGCGCGCGGCGTCGCACTCGTGCCGCAGGGCCGCCGCGTATTCCGAAGCCTTACCGTTCGCGAGAATCTCATCGTCGCCGCGCGCCGCGATACGGCCGGCGGCCGGCATGCGCCGTGGACCACCGAGACGGTCTTTGCCATGTTTCCGCGCTTGGCCGAACGGCACATGCAGCTGGCTGGATATCTGTCCGGCGGCGAGCAGCAGATGCTCGCGATCGGCCGCGCGCTGATGTCCAATCCGCGCGTCCTCCTGATGGACGAGCCGTCCGAAGGGCTCGCGCCGCAAATCGTCGCCGAAGTCATGGCGACGATCCGCAAGCTCAAGGAGAGCGGGCTCTCGATCGTGCTGGTCGAGCAAAGCCCGAAGCTCGTGTTCGATATCGCCGACGATATCGTGATCCTGAACACCGGACGGGTCGCCGTGCTCTCCACCACGGCTGCGCTCAAGCAGGACGGCGTTGACCTGCGCCAGCATCTCGGCGTGTTTTGATACTCCCGCCGTGGCGGCAAAGCCGTAGGATGCGCGAAACAGCGTACCGGAGTGAATCGTGAAGCGTAACGACCGGTCAAGGGCACGCGACCATGCCTTGGGCATGGACGCTCCGATCACGCGGCGCGACTTTCTCAACGGCGTTTCTGTGGCCGCCGGTGGCGCCGCTGCCGGCGCGCTGCTCCCCGCATTTGCCACGCCGGCTTCAGCCGCGGGTCAGGCGCCGCAGGATGATCCCGGATATTACCCGCCGCGCCTCACCGGAATGCGCGGCAGTCATCCGGGCGCATATGAAGCCGCGCACCGCCTGCGGGACGGCGATTTTTGGTCTCGCACGAACACGGTCGCGGAGACCGGCGAAGTCTATGATCTCGTGGTCGTCGGTGGCGGGATCAGCGGTCTCGCGGCGGCGCATTTCTACCGCGCCCGGCGCCGCGGCGCACGCGTTCTCATTCTCGATAACCATGATGATTTCGGCGGCCACGCCAAGCGCAATGAGTTCCAGCCGGGCGGACGTCTCGAACTCATGAATGGCGGCACGTTGATGATCGACAGTCCGAGGCCGTACAGTCAGGTGGCGGACGGTCTCCTGAAAACGCTGGGTGTCGATCCAGTGGCGCTGACCAGAAAGTGCGCGCATCGTGATTTCTATCCATCGCTCGGCCTCGCGCGAGGCGTATTTCTCGACAAGGAGACTTTCGGCGCCGACAAGCTGATTGGGATCGCCAGCGGAGTGCCATGGGCGCAACTGCTCGCTCAATCGCCATTGTCGCCGCAGGTTCGGAGCGACATCGCAAGAATCCAAGACGCTGAAATCGACTATCTTCCCGGCCTGTCTTCCGACGAAAAGAAGTCGCGGCTGTCGAAGATGAGCTACCGCGACTTTCTGTTGAACGTCGTCAAGGCGGACCCCGGCGTCATTCCGTTCTACCAAGCGCGAACGCACGGCGAATGGGGCGTCGGTATCGATGCGGTTTCGGCGCTCGATGTGTGGGCCTTCGATTTTCCGGGATTTCAGGGTCTAAAGTTTGCGCCCGGTTCGGCGCCGCACATGGGCTACACGGCTGCGGGTTACGCCGATGGCGGTTCGTACACTTTCCATTTCCCCGATGGCAACGCGTCGATCGCCCGGCTGCTGGTGCGCGATCTCATTGCCGGTAGCGTGCCCGGCGACAATGCCGAAGACGTCGTCACGGCCAGGATCGATTACGCCCGTCTCGATCAGGCAGCCTCGCCCGTGCGGATCCGGCTCAGCAGCACGGTGGTGCGTGCGCGCAATATCGGCGACCCCTCTTCATCCAGCGAGGTCGAGATCGTGTACTTTCGTTTGGGCGAGACCTATTCGGTCCGTGCCGGCTCGTGCGTGCTGGCCTGCTACAACATGATGATCCCGTACCTTTGCCCGGACTTGCCGGAGCGGCAAAAAGAGGCGCTCAAATATCTGGTCAAGACACCGCTGATCTATTCGACCGTGGCGTTGAGGAATTGGACGTCGTTCAAGGCTCTCGGCGTCTCGTCGATCCATGCACCGGGTTCGTATCATTCGTCGCTCTCTCTCAATCCGGTCGTCGATATCGGCGGCTATCGAAGCTCCCGTTCTCCCGATGAGCCGATGCTGATCCGCATGACGCGAGTACCGGTTCAACCCGGGCTGCCGCAACGCGATCAGAACAGAGCCGGCCAGTTCGACATTCTCAATACGAGTTTCGAGACTTTCGAGCGCAAGATTCGCGACCAGCTGGCGCGAACCTTAAGTCCCGGCGGGTTCGATGCGGCGAGAGATATTACGGCGATCACCGTTAACCGCTGGCCGCACGGGTATGCTTACGAGTATAACCCGCTGTTCGATCCGGATTGGCCGGATGGGGAACAGCCGCACATCATCGGCCGGAAGCGTTTCGGCCGAATCGCAATCGCCAATTCGGACTCTGGCGCCGCCGCCTACACGGACTCGGCCATCGATCAGGCTTACCGGGCCGTACAGGAGCTCTTCCAGGCGTAAAGCAGCACAGCGCATCATGACCGCAATGCCGGGGCCGTTCTTCACGTTGGCGCTCGCCTCGATCTCGCTGATTGGGCCGCTGGCGGTTCACCTGTTCATGCCGGTTATTCCGGCAGTCAAGGCCGCGCTCGGGCTTTCCGAGCCGATGGCGCAACTCACCTTCAGCATTGCGCTGTTCAGCATGGCCTTTGCCACGCTGATTTACGGTTCGCTGTCGGACCGTTATGGGCGGCGGCCGGTGCTGCTCTCGGGTCTGTGCCTGTTTCTTGTCGGCAGCGCGGTCTCGGCGATGGCTAACTCGATCTTGACGCTGGTGCTGGGCAGGATGGTCCAGGCGCTCGGCGCCGGCTGCGGCATTACGCTCGTCCGTGCTATCGCGCAGGACGTCTATGGCCCCGCCCGCTTGGTCAAGGCCATTGCCTATCTCACGATGTTCTACACGATCGGTCCAATGGTCTCGCCGATGGTCGGCGGCATTCTCATCGATGCGTTCGGCTGGCGCAGCGTGTTCGGTTTTGCGCTCGTTCTTGGCAGCATCATCACATTCAATGCCTATCTCGCCGTGACCGAATCGCGGCCGCCTGCGGCGCGGAAACGCGCCGGCGGCAACGTCCTGCGAGATTATGTCGAGCTGTTCCGCCACGTCCGTTTCACCGCCTTCGTGCTGCAAAGCGGGTTCACGACCGGGTCATTCCTGGTTTTGGCTTCGGCAGCATCGAGCCTGATGAAGGAAACGCTGCATCGGCCTTCGACCGAATTCGGCATCTACTTTCTGCTGTTTCCGTTCGGGTTCCTCACCGGCAGCTTCATCACGACCCGCATCGGCAGCCGCGTTGCCAACGAAATCATGGTGCTCGCTGGATCGTTGCTCGCCGCTGGCGCAGTCGGCACGCAATCGGCATTGCTGCTCGGCGGATATCTGACGCCGTTGACGCTCTTTGTGCCGGGATTTTTCATCACCATGGCGCAGGGTATTTCGCTGTCCTATGCGCAGGCCGGTGCCATGGCGACCAATCCGAAACTCGCCGGTACCGCAGCCGGTGTCGGCGTCTTCGTGCAAAATTTCTGCGGGGCGGCGCTGACCCAGTTGTATGGCATGTTTGCTGACGGCACGACGGAGCCGCTGATCGAGGCGACCGTGTTCAGTGCGCTGCTCGGGCTGATCGTCGGCATTCTGCCCCTCGTGGCGGCGCGACAGAAGCGGCCTGCGACGCCTTGAATGTCTGCCTCCGCCGCCGAACGCCGCTTCAGCTCAGGTGCGGTCCTGGCCCGCCGGCGGCCTCGAGCACCGCCTCGCGCCACTCGCGCTTGACCGGGAGGATAGGGGGCATCGGCGCCGTGTCGGGCGCCAACGTCGGCGCCGCGATCGAATCGATGCGTTCGGTCTTCGCGCCTCGGCGCATGAACATGTTGTAGATCAGCCATTGGCCGCAATGTCGCCGGCCCCGAATGGGGAACCGGCTCGCGATCGAAGGCAGCGAATAGAAATTGTCGTAGGCCTGAGTCTGGCCGAGGCGAAGTTCGTCACCGGACATCTGGGCCGGACGATAGACCACGTGGCCCTGGTCGTACTTTTCCCAATCGAAAGAGACGATGCGGTTCGCCTTCTTCAACTCATACCACGTGAGCGTGCCTGGATACGGCGTCAGCACCGAATAGGCGCAAGCGTCGTATTTGCTGTCGCGATTGAACCGCGTCGTTTCGTCAAACACCGACGGATCGTCGCCGTCGAAGCCGAACATGAACAGGCCGAACACGATGACGCCGTGGGAGTGGACCTTCTCCACCAGGGCGGCGAAGGTTTCTGGCCTGTTGACGTGCTTGTGCACGCTCTTGAGAGTGGAGCGCGAGATCGAACTCGAAGCCGATACTCAGCATGGTGCATCCGCTTTCGGCCGCCAGTTCGAGCATGCGGTCGTCCTGCGCGAGTTTCGAAGTCACGCCCGCTTGCCACTGGAAGCCGCGGCCCTTCAGCGCGCGCATGACCTGCTTCGGCCGATCCGGCGTGCCGAAGAAATCGGCGTCATTGATGGAAACGAAATGCGAGCCGCAATGCTCCATCTCGTTGATCACCTCGTCGACCGGACGATAGCGGAATTTCAGGCCGTTCATCAGCGGTTCGGCGCAGAAGGTGCAGCCCTGGTGGCAGCCGCGCGACGTCTGGACGAAGGTGCGGTTGACGTAACGGTTCTTCTTCAGAAGATCGTAACGGGGCATCGGCATATCGACCATCGGATGTAGCTTGTCCGATTTGTAAGCCCCGCGCATTGAGCCTTGTTCGAGATCGTTGAGCAGTTCGTCGATCACCAATTCTACCTCGCCGATCACGACGGCGTCGCAGTGCGCAAGCGCCTCTTGCGGCATGAAGCTCGGATGGACTCCGCCCATGACGACAGGAACGCCCTTGGCGCGGAATTGATCGGCGATTTCGTAGCCGCGGTTGACGTAGCTCGTCATTGCGGAAATCCCGACGAGGTCCGCCTGCAGATCGAAATCAACGGTCTCGATATTCTCGTCGGTGAGAACCACCTCGTACCGGTCACGCGGGATAGAGGCGGCGACCGCGAGCAGCCCGGCCAGCGGTGAGTAGAGCGCCCGGTTAAAGTACATCGGGCGGGTCGTGATCGAGTCTGTTTTCGGATTGATCAGGTGAATGACGCCGGTGCGCACGAAACTCTCCTGAAATAGAAGGACCTACGGAGTTCAACAAAAGTGCTGGACAGAAGTTGCTCCTCAAGGCCGACAAAAATCGGCTCCGCACTTGTGGCGACCGGCGGCAAGTTGGCCGTCGCCGGATCAGCCCTCACCAGATACGGTCGTACGGGGCCGCGGGGACCTGCGCATAGCTCATGCTACGGGATACGGGGTCCGGCTGTTGCCATTGGCTCGGCCATGCCCGCCGGGCCTCTTGAGTTAACCTTCGCTCCCGCAGTTTTGCCATTTGCGCTTTGCG
Organism: uncultured Alphaproteobacteria bacterium; assembly: GCA_963759705.1. Classification (GTDB taxonomy): domain Bacteria; phylum Pseudomonadota; class Alphaproteobacteria; order Rhizobiales; family Xanthobacteraceae; genus BOG-931. Next base: position 108,006 of record CAVXAK010000006.1, on the reverse strand, counting down.
GCGGGCCTCAACAATGGTTCTCTGACGTTGAACCCTGCTGCCGTGGACGGCCGGCAGGTCCTTCCGAGAGGGTGAAGACGCCGATGCCGTCTTGATTGGCACGTGGGCCGGATTCGGCTTCGCGGCCAGGATGGCAGCACGGTGTGCAATTGCTGGCGGCGCGGGATGGCTGAAAAAGGCGCAGAGAGAGACCGCGAGGGCAAATGCGATGCTGCCCACAGTCGCCAGATAGGCGAGCACGGAAGCAAAGAACGCCATGAAGTGACGGTCCTCCTCACCGCCGCCAGTGCCATAACGCGGCACGATGATGGGTGTTCCATCCTAATCCGTCCTGCGACGGTGAGGCGTGGCGGTGTCCACGTTCGCTATTGACGCGGCTGTTGTCCCATCGCGTATATGCGGCCCGTTGCCCAGCCAAGGGTTTCTGCGACAGCCACACAAGGCCGGGTGAGGGAAGCGCGCGCCGGCAAGAGACGCGATTGCGAGGAGACGTCATGACGCAGCAATGGAACAAATACGAAAAGACCGCGGCGCGCCGCCACGGCAAGCCGGGGCGCGAGGTTCGGCCAAAGAGTGTGACGATCGACATTCATTCGCACGTCGGCGTGCCGCAGGCGGCGAAATTCGTCGAGCCGCATCTCGATTGGGCGACCGTGCCGCTTGCGCACTTCGCCAATGCTGAGACCAAGGCGCTGAGCCAGAAGCAGGAAGCCGACATTCGCGCGCGAGCCGGTATCGACGATCGCCTCGCCGACCTCGACGCTATGGGGATCGATGTCCAGATCATCTCGCCGCCGCCACCGCAGTGCTACTACACGGTGCCGCTCGATATCGCGGTCAAGGCCACGCAGATCGTCAACGACGGCATCGCCGAGTTCTGTGCAAAAAAGGCGGACCGCCTCAAGGGATTCGGCTCGGTACCGATGCCCGACGGCCAGGAAGCGGCGAAAGAACTCGAGCGCTGCGTCAAGCAACTGGGCTTCAGAGGCGTCGAGGTGCTGACCAACGTCGCCGGCAAGGAATTGTCCGAGCCCGCTTTCGCGCCGTTCTGGAAAAAGGCGGAAGAACTCGGCGCGGTCGTACTGGTTCATCCCAACGGGTTCACCGAGGCGTCACGGCTGTCGCGCTTCTACTTCAACAACATCATCGGCAATCCGCTCGAGACCACGATCGCGTTGCATTATCTGATTTTCGACGGCGTGCTGGAACGCCATCCGAAACTGAAAATCCTCGCCGTGCACGGCGGCGGCTATCTGGGCGCCTATCCGGGCCGGATCGATCATGCCTGGGGCGCGCGTTCGGACAGCCACGGCGACCTGCCGCATCCGCCGACGACGTACCTCAAGCGCATCTATGTCGACACTGTGGTGTTTACGCCGTACCAGCTCGCCGAGCTGGTACGCGTATTCGGCGCCGATCACGTCATGTTGGGCACCGATTATCCATACGATATGGCGGAGTTCGATTCGCTCGGCCACGTCGCCGGCGTCGAGGGTTTCGATGCTTCGACCATCGCGGCGCTCGCCGGCGGCAACGCCAAGCGGCTGCTGGGATTGTAATTGGGACGCTCCAAGCGGGCAGGCGCCGCCCCGTCCGCTGCCGTCACTCCTCCTTCAAACCCAAGGCCAGATCGTTGCCGGTCGCGCCGTAATATTTGTAGGGCAGGAACTTGCCGGTCATGCCGATCTTGACGCGATCCCCCTTGGGGTCGCTCTGACGCGTCACCTCCATGTCGAAGTCGATCGCCGACATGATGCCGTCGCCGAACTCTTCCTCGATCAATGCCTTCAGCGCTGGACCGTTGACCATGATCAGCTCGTAGAAACGATAGATCAGGGGATCGGTCGGTGGCATGGCCGTGCCGGTGCCGCGCATCGGCACTTCGTTGAGCAGCACTTGCTCGCTTTTGGAGAGCCCGAACAGTTTTGCGGCATTGGCTGCCTGCGGTTTGGTCAGCTTCATCTGTCCGAGGATGGCGCCGGTTACCAGAATTGGAGACATGCCGCCGATCTGCTCGCAGATGAATTTCCAAGTCCATCCCTTTTCGCGTTTGATATCGAGAAGCTTTTCCGTGAGGTCGGCGCGGGTCATTGGTATCTCTCCTGTGGTCTGCGCGTCACTGGATCAGTCCATTCCTCGCGAAACCGGCTCCCGGATCGCCCCTTCGCAAATGTCATCGAGTGTGAAGCCGATGGCCCCCGATGATCAACACGGCAGTGTGCACGCTGGCAAGAGGGTGGAATTGGCCTTTGCAACGCGCGATCGATCACCTCTTAGGCCGCTTTCACGATGCCGCGTCGTGCGACGAAAAGGCGATGCGGCACGGCCGGTTCGAACGATTGCTCCAGGCATGGTTGGTGCCGCGTTGCACTACGGTGTCACCGGCCTTGAGATGGACTTCTGCGGTGTCGAGCACCAGCGTGATTTCGCCGTCGAGCACCAAACAAAAGTCGAGGGTCTTCGTCTTCTGCATGTAGGGGTGCGGCGCCTTGGCCGAATAGGTCGACGCTGCGGGTGATCCCATCGCGTGGAAATAAGCCTCCACCTCGGCCGCGCCGATCTTGCCGCCGAACACGTCATCGGGCGGAAAGGTGACGACCCGGCAGACCGAGCCTCCGCGCGGCGGCTCAAGCGTGTGCGGATAGTGCAGCGCGGCGTCGCGATAGGCGCCGATTCGCGGCGGTGAGGCGTCGGTCACCCAGATGCGCTCCGACAAAAAACCCGGCCGTGCCGGATCGCGCTGCGCATCGGGTGGCGGACCGTCGGCGATCGCCACCGATTGCCCTTCGGCGTCGTCGATGGTGACGATGCGTCGCGTCGGCTTCAACTCGTCGCTCATGATGGCTCTCCGCTGCCGGACCGCGCTAGACTTTTGGTTCCCGCTCATACTGTGCGCCCATCATTACGAAGGCCATGAGGCTTCCTTCGTTGACGTTGGTCCAGCCGTGCCAGTTGCCGAGCTGCACCGCGACATCGCCGGCCTTCATCACGACGGTGCCGCGGTCGAGCAGCAGCGTGCGCTCTCCGGACAGCAGAATGCCGTAATCGACCGTCGCCGATTTGTGCACCGGAGAGCTGAAAAAGTTTTGCCCGCCGCGATCCCAAACTCCGTCGGGCCGCAGCCGCGTCGGTCCGAGTGGCTTGAACGCCGGGTCTTTCGCCGGATCGTAATTGGCCGGTTTGGCATTCGATTGCACAATGCGAAGATGTCCGCCCGCCGCCGGCGGTTCGAAATGGAACGCCAGATTGCCATCGTCGCGCGTTCCGGAAATGACGGCCGGCGTGCTTTGATAGACCCAGATATCGGTCATGCAAGTGCCGCGGCTGATCGCGCCCGGATTGACGTTCGGTGCCGCGCTGTCTAACAGCACGCACGAACGTCCGTGCGCGTCGTTGCCGGTCACCACGCGCCGAATCGGTTTTGGTTCGTAGTCCACGGGTCTCCTCCCCAATCCCAAACGCGACCCATTTGCAGCTCGTCACGCAAACTAGAACAGGCCCAAGCGCATTGTCATCCTCTCTTCATGCTCTATCATCGGCGCCGAACCGACAGCGGAGCACGAACTCCGCTGCGTCCGATGGAGGAAATCTTGCAAGGAATGCGCATTGCTTTGTGGACCGCCGGCCTGGTGTTTGCGCTCGCGGCAGCGGCGTCCGACAGGGCTGCCGCTCAGGCGCAGAACTTTCCCAACCACACCGTCAGGATCATCGTCGGTCCGAGCCCGGATGTGTTCTCGCGCATCATCGCCGAGCGCCTGCAAGAAGTCTGGGGCCAGCCGGTCATCGTCGAGCGGCGAGCCGGCGCCGGCGGCAAGCTCGCGGCGACTGCCGTTGAGCAGGCGGCGCCCGACGGCCATACCATGCTGTTCGCGACGCCAACCTATACGCTCAATACCGCGATGAAGTTCGCATCCTACGATCTTCTCAAGGACTTCGAGCCGGTCGCGATCACCGGGCTGATTTCCTACGCGCTGGTCGTCAACCCGAACGTGTCGGCGAAATCGGTGGCGGAGCTTGTCGCCTACGCCAAGGCCAATCCGGGCAAGCTCAATTGCGCGTCGGCCGGCATCGGCACCGCGCCGCAAATCGCCTGCGCGTATCTCAACAAGATCGCCGCAACGAACATCGTCCATGTGCCGTTTCGCGACGTCAACTCCGCCATGATGGCGACGGTCGCCGACACCACCCAAATGTTCTTCGGCGTTGCCACCAGCGCCAAGGCGCAGATCCAAGCCGGCGCGGTGCGCGGCCTCGCGGTGAGCACGCCGCAGCGTTCGCTGCTGCTGCCGCAATTACCGACGATGGTGGAATCGGGCTTTCCGACCTTCAGCATGCCGGGGTGGGGCGGATTTGTAGCGACCGCGGGAACGCCGCCTGATGTGGTCGCCAAGCTGAACCGGGACGTGCAGAGTGCGATCGAGCGGCCGGACGTGCAGCAACGCCTGATCGCCGCGGGCATGGAGCCGCCGCCATCGCTCGACCCGGCAGGGGTGCGGAGCTTCATCGCGAAGGATATCGCGCGCTGGACGCAATACGTCGACGCCATCGGCCTCGACAAGCTGGAGGGGGAAGCTGCAAAGCAGTGAGCGATCAGTTCATGCGCTGCCAGCGCGGCACAGCCACGCGCTCAAGTATCAGCGCCTGTCGATTAACTTCAGGTGAGATGGCAGCGTCAAAACCGTCGCCAAAACGGCAATCGCGAGCAATCCGCTCACCAGATAGATGTTGTGCAGCGAGTTCGTCAGAGCCTGCAGAAGAGATTGTATACTGGCGGCGTCCGTACCCTGGCGGCCAGCGGTTCGCAGAATGCTGACAATTGTATCGCTGCCGCCGCCGCTGTGGCCGGCCATGCCGAAATTCAAGATGCCGCCAAATACGGCGCTACCGAAAGATTGGCCGATAATGCGGGAAAACACGATGCTCGACGTTGCGGCTCCGCGCTCACTCCAGGCAACGTTCGCCTGTATGGCAACGACGAAACAGATATTTGTAATGCCCATGCCGAAGCCCATGAGCAATGCGGCGGCGACAGGCTGTGCAGCCGAGGCGCCGATGTGCAGCGCGATCATCAGCAAACTTCCGGTTACCAGAATGACGGCGCCGATCGTTGCAGCGATGCGGTAAGAGGTCCAAAGCAGAAGCCGACTCCCGACAAATCCGCCGAACGGCCACGCCGCCGACATCGCGCCAAGCGCCACACCTGCGACCAACGAACTCAATCCCATCACGCCCTGCATGTAGGCTGGCAGAAAGGCCACGATGCTCATCATGATGGCGCCGGTGGTGAGACCGATCGAATTACCGCCGGCGATGAAACGATTGCGATAAAGTTTGAAAGGAAGCATCGGCTCCGGCGTCAAACGCTCGTAAACAAACAGCGCGCCGAACAGCAACGCGCAAGCGATGAACGCGCCGAACATTTGCATTCCGCTGAGCGTTTCGGCATGCACGAGCGCGAACATCAAGAGGCTCGTCGCCGCCGCCATAAGCGCGGCGCCGATGTAATCGATGCGATGCTGCCGTTTTCGAACGTTCTCTTTGAGCGCAATCCACAGCATGACCGTAGCGACGATGCCGAGCGGTATGTTGACCCAGAACACCGTCTTCCAACCGAAATGGTTGGCCAGGAATCCGCCGATCAGCGGCCCCAAAATCGCGGCGCTGCCGAAGGTGCTGGAAACATAGCCCTGCATTCTGGCGCGCTGTTCTCCACTATAAATGTCCCCAACGACGGTCTGGCCAACCGGTATCAAGGACCCGGCACCGATCCCTTGGACGACACGAAATACAATCAGCGAGGTCATGTTCCAGGCGAACCCGCAGAGCACCGAACCGGCCAGGAAAACGCCGATGCCAACGAGCAGTATCGGCTTGCGGCCATAGACGTCGGCCAACCGGCCATAGATCGGGATCATGACGGCTTGCGTCAGAAGATATGCGCTGAAGACCCAGCTGAAGAGATCGAATCCGCCGAGAGCGCCCACAATAGTTGGCATCGCGGTGGCGACGATGGTGCCCTCGATCGCAGCCATGAACATCGTCGAGAGCGCCGCGGCAAACACCAGCGGTCGCCGATGAGAAATGACGGCGGCATCCTGCTGCTTTTGTTCGATGGCGTCTTGCTTTTGTACGTCGGCGTCGGCGATCGTCATTATGCTGCTAAACCCATTCGCGCCTCACGTAAGCCCGCGAGGTTTACGGCGATCGAATGCTTTCTTTCGGCGCGGGGCGGCGCGGAGAGGAATGCAAATGTCATGCTGAACAGGTTTCTCGACGGGCGGACCAAACGGCTTGCTTGGATGTGGCCTGACTTCTGAGATCGCCGTTGGCGCCACGATTATGTATAGCGAAAGTAGGTTCGCCGGCAAATGAATCAACGAACATTCTAGTATTATAGGCCTGCTCGCATCGCATGCACCGCTGCCTTAATCAGAACGCGTTGAGGATTTTTGTCCGGAGCCCCGTCAAGGCTCGAAGCGCGACGGGAAGTCGAAGGACGAAGATCGATCGCTACTGATTGCGCTCACGTCTGCGGCAACGGTTACGGCAACGGTACTCGAAAACATTGCCGACTTCATTGCCTTGCGGGTCGAAGGTGCCGTTGACCAGTAGCAGGACTTTCCGATTCCGATGGTGCGTCGGAACGGCAGCCACGATGGATGGGACAGCAAGCTGCCCTGATGGTCGGGGTTCTGATGATGGCAGTCGATGCAGTTGCCGATGTGGCGTCAATGAGCCGGCAACGGATTTGCAGTTGCGCGCGATCTGGCTCAGTTTCGATCCGGAGTGTGTTTTGCGGATAACAATAACAACTGTGTATTGAATTAATCTAAAATGCAACCTTGCAGGCAGTAGGACCTCGAACGTGTTGCTCGTCGGCGCAACGAAAGCGGGGCAGCATCCCATTCATCTGAGCTGCGCGCGCGTTCATTGAGCGTGACGGACGCTTTCCAAGATGCTGTTGAGCGCAACGGCTTCGCTATTTGAATAGCGCACAATCTGTCGCATATTCACAGAATCATAATGCGTAAAATTCATTCTTGAGGAAAGCAACGGTGCTATATGGACTGCGCTTCGCCGGCTTATTTGGATAGTTTCCCGATTTTACGAAATGGAAATCCTGAAGACGTACGAGAGGTCATAACAACACAATTAGGGGTGCGAACGTTTGAATGGCCGTCGGGCGTCGAAAATTTCTACGCTCATGGAAATCATTTACACCTCACGCACATCAAACTGGCGTACTGCTCATACGGTGCGCACGTGAAAATGCAGTTCCCGGAGACAAATTGGATACAGCAGCGCTTTTGTTTGCGTGGAGCCGGTTCTGTCAGCGTGGACGGCGAAGCAAATGATATTCGGAAAGATAAATCTTCCATCACTCCCATGGGGCGAGACTCCATCGTCGACTGCGGGTCCTCACTGCAGCAACTGGTGCTGAAAATCGAATCGGACGCGCTGTCGAGAAAGCTATCCTTACTCGTCGGATCGACGCTGCGGCGTCCAGTCGACTTTGAAGAAGTCGTCGATCTCAACAACCGGCAAACGCTCAATTTCAGTCATTTGATCAAGCAACTCGCCGAGCAGTTCGACGCTACGCAAGCGAGTTTGCCCGACTTGGTCCTGGAAGAGCTCCAAGACACGATCATGGTGGCGTTCCTTTGCTGCAATCCGCATAGTTTCAGCCGCGTTTTGGCAGAGCCGCCAAAGGACTCGGCGCCGTGGCAAGTGAAGCGTGTCGAGGACTACATCGAAGCGCATTGGAACGAGCCGATCACGATCGAGCGCCTGACGGCGGTCGTTAATGCAAGTGCGCGAAGCATATTCAAGAGTTTTCAGAAAGCCCGCGGCTACTCGCCAATGGCATTTGTGAAGCAAGTTCGACTGAAGCAAGCGCGAACCATGCTGATGTTTCCAAATGCGAAGACTTCGGTTACGGGCGTTGCATTTAGCTGCGGCTTTCAAAATCTGGGCCATTTTGCGCATGATTATCGGGAGGCGTTTGGCGAACTGCCTTCCATTACGCTTGGCCGCAATAAGCACTATTGAAAGGTCTACTAATTGCTGGCGTGACGATGAGTTCAAATCACGCAAGTGCTGCGGTCGAGGTCCTTGACCGCACCGAACGTCGAATAAGGTGTTTATAGACAAATTGCGTTGTGTTGCTGCCGACGCGCTAACGAATTCATTAGGGGTTCGGATCGAGTCTCGAAAGAGCTGATTGCGCGAAGGGGCAGACGGAATGCCATCCGACAATCCTACTCGCGACGACACGGACAGGCCCTTGGAAGGCAAAGACGCCTTGCAGCTTTATCTTGCCAAGATCATGAGCAATGTTGATGAATTGAGCCGGCAAGCTGAATTGTTGGAACAGGCGCTTGAAACTGCGAGACGGTTGCAGGGCGAGCTTGCGGCAATTCGTAAGATGGGCATTTGAAGATTTTTGAATAATCTGGGGTCGCCCGACGCGATCCGGCTGCAAGGGACCAGCAGAGCTGACGCCCAATTTTAGCAGCGGCATAAGCAAAAGCTGCCCGTTTTCCAAATCGGCTGCTCTCCGCCGGCCTCGAATTCCGAAAAAGCTACTGCGCTCATTGAGCGACCTTTGCGCTATTTGGTTTTACGGTTCCTTATGGCCGTTCGCAAATAACTCGTTGACGTTCCTTAGTCGATTCGATGGAGAGCAGCATGTCTTGGTTCAAAGGCGACAATGCCCGTGATGGCGGCAACAACCGGCGCCAAGGGGCGTACAATTTGGATGAACTTCGGGCCGATGTCGTCGACAAGATCTCGGTTGCCGTCATGATGGTGAACCGGGATTTCGTCGTCACATTCGTCAATGAGCCGACCCGCCAGCTGCTCAAGGCAAATTTCGCCGCGTTTCGCACGCTGTGGCCGAACTTCGATCCCGATAAGATCGTCGGCACCTGCATCGATACGTTTCATAAGAATCCGGCCCATCAGCGCGGGATGTTGTCCGATGCTTCCAAATTGCCCCTGCGGACGGAAATCAGCGTCGGCGACTTAAAGTTCGCGTTGCTGGTCAGCGCTAGTTACGACAAGGCAGGCAATTATGTCGGTAACGTTCTGGAATGGATGGACGTGACCACGATCCGCGTGAACGAAGGCATGCTCGCGGCGATCAATAAGGCGCAAGCGGTGATCGAGTTCACGGTCGACGGCAAAATTTTGCACGCGAACGAGAATTTCCTGCGGACCCTGGGTTACTCGCTGGACGAGATCCGCGGGCAACATCACAGCATGTTCGTCGATCCAGCCTATCGCCAGAGCGCCGAATATCGCATGTTCTGGGATAAATTGGCCCGTGGTGAATTCGACGCCAACCAGTACAAGCGCGTCGGCAAGGGCGGCAAGGAAATCTGGATCCAGGCCAGTTACAATCCGATCTTGGATGCCAAGGGCAAAGCGTTCAAGGTCGTTAAATTTGCCACCGATGTCACCGCACAAGTCCTTGCCAGCCAGGCGCTCCAACTCGCCGTCCAGCAAACTCAAGAAGCCGTATCAGCTGCCAAAGAGAACGATTTGACGCAACGAATCCCGCTTGAGGGCAAGTCCGGCGAAGTCGCAAGCCTTTGCGCCGGAGTGAATGGCCTCCTCGATACAATGATGCAGGTGATCTCCGAGATCAAATCGTCTGCCCGCGAGGTCGCCAACGCAGCGGTCGAGATTTCGACCAGCACGACCGATCTGTCCCAGCGCACCGAGGAACAAGCCGCGAGCCTGGAGGAGACCTCGGCGTCGATGGAACAAATATCCGTGACGGTGAAGAAAAACGCCGAGAACGCCGAAGAGGCCAATCAATCGACCAACGCTACCCGCGAGGTCGCTGATCGCGGCGGCCAAGTGGTAGCCAAGGCGGTCGACGCCATGTCGCAGATCGAAGCCTCCTCGCGCAAAATCTCCGACATCATCGGGGTAATCGACGAAATCGCCCGGCAGACCAATCTGCTGGCTCTCAATGCGGCGGTCGAGGCGGCGCGCGCCGGTGAAGCGGGCCGCGGCTTTGCGGTGGTGGCATCGGAAGTGCGCAGCTTGGCGCAGCGCTCCTCGCAGGCCGCCAAGGACATCAAGGATCTGATCACCAACAGCAACAGCCAGGTCCAAGCCGGCGTCGATCTCGTCAATAGGGCCGGTTCGGCACTCACCGAAATCCTCGAATCAATCAAAAAAGTGGCCGGGGTTGTGTCCGGCATCGCCTCAGCCAGCATCGAGCAGGCCGGCGGAATCGAGCAGGTCAATAAAGCACTCGCCCAGATGGACGAGGTCACCCAGCAGAACTCGGCGCTGGTCGAGGAGAACGCGGCGACCGCAAAGACGCTCGAGGAGCAGTCGAAGGCGATGATGGAGCGGGTCAACGTCTTTCATATCGACGATGTCGCGGCGGACCGTACCATCTCGCAGCGAGACGCTGCGCCAAAGCGCCAGGCCGAGACGTCCCGGCCGCAAGCAGTTTCGCCAGCGGCGAGGCAGTCCGGCATCGCGGCACGCAAAGCCGCCAACGGCTCTGGCTCCGCCCGTAAGATGCAGCGTGCGCTTGCCGTCGCCATCAAAGAAGACCCGGATTGGAAGGAATTTTGAGGTCCAGTTCTGTTCCGATGCCTACGTTCGGCGCGAGAGGCCGGTAAGTATCATCGATGAAGAGTGGCTTCGGGCAACTCGCCCGAAGTGATGCCGGCAGGAGAGTCCAGGTTGTTCGGCCCAGGCTCGACGTCCGCGTGATCGGTGAAAGGGCCAACGACATGGCGTTGAACAACCCTGACGAGAACGAGCACGACGACGCACCCTTGGAAGGGGCAGCCGCTCTGCAGCTTTATCTGTCGACCATTTTGAAAAACGTGGACGCGCTGGACCGGCAAGTTGCAGTTTTACGTGAAGCTTTTGTGAGTTGGGAGCATCACGTCGACGAGTTGGATGCGTTGCGGAAGCAGAAGGAATGAGCCGCTTGCACAGAAGGTGCTTCTCGTAACCGCTGCCGACAAAAGCGGATGATCACGTCGATTTCCGCTATTCAAAAGCGACGATTGCGGCACGAAGTGGATGAAGTGGACCATGTGATCCGGTCATTCGCTATTTAATTGCAGCCCAGAAATTATCAATCTTTGGATGAGTAGAGCTTTTCATCTTAGCGAAATCACTGCTCATTAATTGCACATGGTATCTGCGCTAAATGAGTAGCAGATGCATATTTTGAATGTTAGTTGCGGTTTTTGACAACAACAATAAACAAAAATGACTTGATGAAGGAAAGCTTATGCAGGGTGGAATTTCTTCTTACCTTGACCAGTTTCCCGCTTGTCGCACCGCCAATCCAGAAGAAGCGCGCTATTTCCTGACACAACGGTTTGGCGCGCGCGCTTTAAATTGTCACGCTGGGGTCCAAGACTTTTACGCCCACTGCAATCACCTGCAATTGCAGAAGATCGGTCTCTCGTACTGCTCATATGGCGCTCCGGTTCAGTTGGAGTTTTCGGAAGAGGGTGTTTTTAAGCAGCAATTCTGCTTGCACGGAAATAGCACGACGATCATCGGCAAAGAGATCGTGGAAGTGCGACCGGACCAATCGTGCATCATATGCGGGAACTGCGATGCGACCTTATACTTTGGAGAAGTCTTACGACCAACTCGTGCTTACGATCGACATACCGGTGCTTCTGCGAAAGCTGACGGCGCTTATTGGATCGAAGCCGGCAGGTTGTCTTGAATTTGAAAGTGCGGTGGATCTTAATAATCGAGAAGCACAGAGTTTCCGCCAATTAATTCTACTTTTTGCAAATCAAATCAGCGCTATCCAAGCCAGTTTGCCCAGCTTTGTTTTGGAGGAGCTTCAACAACAGACGATCGCCGTGGCGTTCCTGTGCTGCAATCGGCACAACTTCAGCCAACTGCTCAATTCGGATTCGCGAGATTTGGCGCCCTGGCAGGTGAGGCGTGTTGAAGATTACGTCGAAGCCAATTGGAACAGTCCGATCACGATCGAGAATCTGGCGGCGATCACCGAAACAAGCACCAGAAGCATATTCAATTCGTTCAAGAAGGGCCGGGGGTATTCGCCGATGGCGTTTGTCAAACAGGTCCGGTTGAAGCACGCACAGGATATGTTGCTGAATCCGGATATGAACACGTCAGTGACGGGCGTAGCGTTCGCCTGTGGATTTCAAAATCTTGGTCATTTCGCGCGGGATTATCGACAGGCCTTTGGCGAATTGCCGTCCCTCACCCTCGGACGCAGCAAGAGATTTAGCGCTTGAATTGACGCTTCGACATTTGGCGTTGACGGCCGATGACGGCGAATCTCGTCGCAACATTCCAAACGTGAACGTAATTCGAGCATCGGTCGCTTATTTGGCCGCTCGAACAAACATGATGTCCAAGTCGAAGCTGCCGTCGGCGCCGATGTTGAAATAGCGCACAACGTTTTCCGACATGGCGCCTTGCAGCGCGCGGATCGCGTCGCTCAGCACTTTTGGCGTGCGCATGCGTTCGATCCAGACGGTAAACTGCATGCGTAGACGATGCTGACTCGCGGCGCCGGTTACGAGCCCGGCACGCGAGATCGCCGCGTCCCATTCCGCGCGCGTGTAGCTGCGCACATGGGACGGATCGCGCAAAAGTTCGACAGTCTGCAAATAGGTATCGAGCAGCGGCAAACCGGGAGAGATACTGTCGACAAAGACGGCGCAGCCGTCCGGCTTGAGCACGCGCGCGACCTCACGCAACCCGGCGTCGAGATCATGCCAGTGGTGAGCGCTGTAACGGCTGAAAACATGATCGAAGCTTGCGTCCTCGAACGGCATGCTTTCAGCCACGCCCTGCTGCGTCGCGATGTTGGTCAAATCCTTGTCCGCCGCGGCGCGTGCGACGACATCCAGCATTTCCGGCGAGAGATCGTAGGCGACGACCTCGCGAACATGCGGCGCAGCGTGGAAGCTGACGTGTCCGGCGCCGCAGCCGAGGTCCAGCACGCGCGCCTGCGTCTGGCCGCGCAGGAGAGCCGCCATGGCTTGCAAGTCGGCACCCTGCGCATGCACGGCGCTGTTGAGGTAGGCGGCAGCGCGGGCGCCGAACTGGCCGCCTACCAATGCCTCGTGTGTTGGGCTCTCAAGCATCGCATTGACTCCATCGCTGAAACGCGTTGGAGAGGGCTTATCATGGGATTTATACTGGTGTAATATAGTATATTATACTGATCCACCATAACGATGACACGTTCCATTGAGCAGCGACGCACCTTCGGCGACTTCGTCAGAGCTCATCGGGAGAGGCTGACCCCGGCTGCGCTCGGCTTGCCTGTGGGCACCCGGCGGAGGACGCCGGGCTTGCGGCGCGAGGAGCTTGCGCAGCTTTGCGGATTGAGCACCACGTGGTTCACCTGGATCGAGCAGGGCCGCGACGTGTCGGTGTCGGCGAACGCGCTGGCCCGATTGGCCGATGCACTGCGGCTCCAGCGTGCGGAGCGTGCCTATCTGTTCGATCTTGCCGGAAAGCGCGATCCGGATCAGGGCCGGGGCGAAGCCGATAACGTCTCTCCGTCGGCGCTCGCGTGCGTCGCGACCATTGGCGCTCCCGCTTACGTTCTCGACCGAAGCTGGAACGCCTTGAGCTGGAACCCGCCAGCCGAACGCCTGTTCGTCGGATGGCTGGACCGGGCGGGCGAGCACAATCTCCTGCGCTTTATTTTTGGCGAGCCCAGCGCGCGAATTCTGATCTGCGACTGGGAAACGCGGGCGCGCCGCAATGCGGCGGAATTTCGCGCGGCCTGCAGCGCGCATTTCGACGATCCCAAGCTGCGTGGACTGATTGCGGAACTCCGAGAACAAAGTTCCGCGTTCGCCCGGTTCTGGGACGAACACGGGGTTCTGGGACGCGAGGGCGGCGAGCGAACCTTCAATCATCCGACTGACGGTTTTCTCCGCTACGAGCAGGTGACGTTCAACCTCGCGAGCCATCCCGATCTGAAATTGACGGTGCTGGTCCCGTGCCAAGAGAACGAGAGCCGCTGCCAGGTTTGAGGCCGACCAAATATTGCGGCGTATGATCGCTGCTGCAGCGGTCCTATTGCCTGCCCAGGGCGAAGCCAGTAACGGTCCAATCCTCGCAATAAGCGCCGCAAATTGGTCATTTCATCATGTGAAGGGTCGGCCGGCGGCGGATTTCAGCGGCTTTTTCCTGGGCCGAGTGAACAAGGCCTGCGCTGTTGGCCCGCGTTGCTGGGACGAGGATTTAGGGGCGTTATGGCGACCGCCGAAGTTTTGAGTCCGCCCCCATTGCCGTCCGAGGGCGCGGTCCGTTTCCTTGGCCGGGAACGCGCCTATTGGGGACTGCGTATCAAGGGCGCGGCGCTGCTGATGCTCACGCTCGGGATCTATCGCTTCTGGCTCGCCACAGATGTGCGCCGCTTTCTGTGGTCGAATACCGAGGTTGCCGGCGATCCGCTCGAATACAACGGCCTCCCGACCGAGCTGCTGATCGGATTTCTGTTCGCGGTCGCCATCCTGGTTCCGCTCTATACGGCGTTTGCGATTGGGGCGCTGGAATTGGGCGCGGTGGGAGCGACATCGGCGTCGCTCGCTTTTATTTTTCTCGCGGGGCTTGCCGAGTTGGCGCTCTATCGTGCCAGGCGTTACCGATTGACGCACACCGTGCTTCGCGGCGTGCGCTTCGATCAGCACGGATCGGCATGGCGTTATGCGCTCCTGGCGCTCGTCTGCTGGGGATTTGCCGTCCTTACTCTCGGTCTTGCATATCCGTGGGCGCAGGCGACCCTGCAGCGCTACAAGATGCGCCACACCAGCTACGGCGATCTGCCCGGCCGCTTCGAGGCAACTGGATCGTCGTTATTTCTGCGCGGCCTGCCACTTTGGCTCATGGTGGTTGGGCCGCTCGTCATCGCCTTCATTGCGCTGAGCGCGCTGATCGATTGGGACACGCTCAATAATGCAATCGCGCGCGGCGACGACGATGCGTTGACCAAATTCGAAAACAGCGCGCAATTCGATCTCGCGATCGGCATTGCCGTTACGGCGGTCGGCGCAAGCTTGGTCGCTGCCGCGCTGCTCTATCCAGTGTTTCAGGCGATCTCGCTGCGCTGGTGGATCTCTGGTCTTCGCTTCGGCGATGTTACCGTGACTTCGCGGCTGTGCATCGGGCCGGTGTATCGCGTCTATCTTCGCTTCATTCTGCTGGCGTTTCTTTTCACGCTGGGGGCGCTCGTCGCTGGCGTCCTTGGCTTGATCTTGATCGGCCTGTTGCTGGGGCGCGGTCACGATTCCAATTTTGCCGAACTCGCCTCAACGGTGATCATGGTCGGCGTTTACGTGGTCTTCGCGCTCGGTATTTCGGTCATTTTTCAAGTTGTGGTGACGCTCGGAATGTGGCGTCTTGCGGCGCAATCGGCCGAGCTTTCCGGCGTCGAAGCGCTTGAAACGGTGCGCGCAGCAGGCTCGCCGAGTTCGGCACTGGGCGAGGGCCTTGCCGATGCCTTGAAGGTCGGCGACATGTAGGCCATTCATGACGCCGGGAACCACCACAGACCAATCCACCATGCCGAGCGGCGCTGCGGTCTATTTCGACGGCACCTGCAGCGCGCGCCACGAGGTGCTCGTGCAAGCCGCGGAGCGGGGGCTGCGATTCTCGGGGCCGGCCGGCGCGTGCTCGACGACTGGTCTTATGCCGAGCTGCGGCGGGTCGCGGCGCCCGACGGCGTTTTGCGCCTCAGCCGCAGCGGTGAGACATTGCTGGCGCGCCTTGAGGTCCGCGATCCGGATCTCGCCTCGGCAATCGAGGATCGCGCCGTCACCCTCGATCGCACCGGCGCCTTGGAACGCAGGCTGCGGCGCAAGGTCGTCGGTCTGAGCCTCGCCGCCACGGTCTCGCTGATTGTAACTGCTGTCTTCGGCGTGCCGGCGTTGACCAGCCGGCTCATGCCGTACGTTCCCGTTTCCGTCGAGCGGAAACTCGGTGCTGCGGTCGACAAGGAAGTCCGTGCCACGCTCGATACTCACAAACTCGGAGCGGCATTCCAATGCGGCATCGGCGCAAGCGAAATTTCCGGCCGGCAGGCGCTCGACAAACTCGTCGGTGAGCTTGCGGCGGCCGCGGCGCTCCCGGTCCCGCTCCGTGTCGACGTGGTGCGGCGTCCCGACGTCAATGCCTTTGCGCTGCCGGGAGGCCACATCTATGTGTACCAGGGATTGATCGACAAAGCCGAAACGCCGGACGAGCTTGCCGGCGTGCTGGCGCACGAGATGGGGCACGTCGCGCATCGCGATGGCACACGCACCGTGCTGCAGACCGCGGGGCTGTCGTTTCTGTTCGGCATGATGCTCGGCGATTTCGTCGGCGGCGGCGCCGTCGTGATCGCCGCCAGAACCGTGCTGAAATCGTCCTACTCGCGCAAGGTCGAGGCGCAGGCGGATGACTACAGCGTTGCGTTGATGAGTAAACTGGGCGGGGATGCCCACGCGTTGGCGGTGATCCTCGCCCGGCTCGTCTCCGACAAAAAAGAGGGGTTGAAAATCCTGCTCGACCATCCGGAAACCAAGGACCGCATCAGCACCATCAATGCGGCAGCGACGGCGCCGGCGACGGCGCAACTTCTTGACCAGGCGGAGTGGAACGCGCTCAAACAAATCTGCGCGCCGCTGCCCTCCGGGGGCGACACGGCGACGTCCGGCAAGGCAAACAAGGCGGATGACGATGGCGCGGCGGCGCATCGCTGACCAGGAAGTATCGCGTCTTGCCGTCTGGGCGCGGCGCGTTGCGTTCTTTTCGCTCGCCGCGACGCTGGTGGCTATCATCATCGTGCGTTCGGGTGCGCTGGAGATCGTGCCGGCGCTGTCGACGCTGGCCGGCGCTCTGGTGCTTGCGGTGGTCGCCATTCTGCTGGCGTTGGGCGCGGGCGTTGTGATCTGGATCGAGGGTTGCGCCGGGCTTCGCCAAGCCATCTCGGCGCTGCTGATCGGCATGGCGCTCATTGCCTACCCGGCCTATCTCGGCGTCAAGGCATACCGGCTGCCGGCCATCTACGACATCTCGACCGATCCGATCGATCCACCGCAGTTCGAAGCCATCGCCCGGTTGCGGCCGCGCGACGCCAATCCGATCGTTTATGCGGGCCTCTACACGGCCGAGCTGCAGCATGCCGCGTACTCGGATATCGAGCCCGATGTCACCGATTCCACGCCGCAGCAGGCTTACGATGCCGCGATGAAAGTCATCGCCAAACGAAAGTGGCGCGTCGTCGACTCGCGACCGCCGCAGAGCGCCGCGCCGCAGCCGGGCGCGCGGGTGGTCGATGCGCGCGCATCGCCTGGAGCTGCGGCACGTGACGGTCTGATCGAGGCCGTGGCGCGAACCCCGATCCTCGGCTTCCGCGATGACGTCGTGGTGCGTGTTCGCGCGACGCCCGACGGCGCACGCATCGATGTGCGCTCGGCGTCGCGCTATGGCCGCCACGATCTCGGTACCAATGCGGCGCGCGTACGCGCGCTCCTCAGCGATATCGACGATATCCTCTCGACACCCGCGCCGGAAAAGAAGCAGCCGGCGCCGAAACCAAAGCCAAAACCCACTCAGGCGGCGGGCAAGGCCGGTCCGGCCAAACGGTAGCGGCCGCCGATCGACGGCGGGCCATCGGTCGCGACGATGCCGCGCGCGACCAGATCTTCCAGATGCGCCAGCACCGACAGTGAGGCAGCGCCAACAAGGCGCGGATCGAGGCCGATATAGATCGCCTTGACCAACGTCGGAATATCGGCCTCGCTCTTGGCGAGCCGGTGCATGATCGACGCCTCGCGGCCTTGGCGGTGACGAATGCAGAACTGCACGAAGCGTGGCGCTTCGCGCACCGGGCCGCCGTGGCCGGGCAGATAGACCGGCTCGGTCCGTCGCGCGAGTTTTTCCAGCGACGCCATGTAATCGCTCATCGCGCCGTCAGGAGGCGCAACGATGGACGTCGACCAGGCCATCACATGGTCGCCGGAGAAGAGGAGATCGCTCTCCTTGAAGGCAAACGCCATGTGATTGGCGGTGTGTCCCGGCGTTGCCACTGCTTCCATGGTCCAGCCGTCGCCGCTCACCACCGCGCCGTCGTCGAGTGCGACGTCCGGACGGAACTCCATGTCGGCGCTGGCGTCGAGGCGCCGCGTTTCGCCAATATGCAGCGGCCGGGCCAGGCGATGCGGACCCTGCGCATAGACCGTGGCGCCGGTCGCGGCTTTGACCTTCGGCACCCCCGGCGAGTGATCGCGATGGGTATGGGTGACGAAAATATCCGTGACGGTTTCGCCGCGCACGGCGTTCAAGAGCGCCGCGATGTGGGCGTCGTCATCCGGCCCCGGGTCGAGGATCGCGACTTTGCCGCGGCCGATAATGTAGCTGACGGTGCCCTTGAAGGTGAAAGGGCTGGGATTGTTGGCGACGACCGCGCGCACGCCCGGTGCAACCTCTGTCGCCTGATCGGGCACGAGATCGAAAGCCTTATCAAATGGAATATCGTCGGCCATACGCGTATCGGTCATCGGAATATAGGCAGCCTTGTTTGTGCAGCCAGAGTTCGAACCCGGTCTGGCTCTGCTGGATTTCACCTTGCCTGAATTTCGATGCCGAGACCAATTGTGCAAGGCTGTCCTTCGCATAGGCCCGCTTCCTCAGCATCATGTGGAAGATGAGCTTGGTGACGGCTGCGTCGAAGCCGCTGCGGCCGCCGGCTTAGGATCAGTGCTCAAATGAGCGGCAATGGCGCGCGTTTGAATTCATCGCTGTCGCGCGCCGTTTGGTGCGCGCACCAGGTCGCGATGAAGCCTTCCATCGCTGTGCTTTTGCGACCGCTGGCGCAGTTCCACCTCATCCGGGCGGGGCATAGCAGCCGACGACGGCCAAGGAGGATGTGCCAATGATATATTGTGAGGGTGTAAGAAAATGATGGAGCCCCGGTGCCGGGATCGCCGGGGCTCCAGCAATCTCCTTCAACACGGATGTGAGACCGAGATCGCCGCACCATGCTATGCAAAGGGCGGGCCAACTCGCATCGATGTCATACCAGGGCCATTTCGGCTGATCCCGCACGACGCCAGCCGTCGCGCTTGTGCAACACTGCCTCCAGCTTGTCTGCGCCGCGGGCGTTTCCTGGCTATTTTGCGGGCAGCTAACGCAGCAAGCGCGATCCCGCATGACGCCACACATCGCTCAACCCGCCGTCATAAATCGAAGGGCCGGCATCTCGGGCTCGCGATGGAGTGGCCGGTCGAACTTCGTCGGCGCCCCTCTTGATCTCTCTACGGGCGGTACCCGGCGTGCTACCGTTTTAAAATAGAAATATGGGCCTCCACCCGGATGAGGGTTGGCGTTGCCGGTGACAAGGCTCCGATCACAGCCCGGAGGGAGTCTGTTATGAGCGCCTTGCCTGTTGTCTTAATCTTGCTCGTGCTGGTCTTAATGCTATCGCTGCAATGGCGCCTCACCGAAATTGAAAGGCAGGTTGGCCGAGTGTCGCGGCTCGACGTGAAGCTCGATCTCCTTTTGAAGCATGCGGGTGTGGAATATGACCCATATAACGCCCTGCCCCGCGAGGTGGTTGATGCCTTGCAGAACGGCCAGAAGATTCAAGCGATCAAACTATACCGCAAGGCCAGCGGAGTTGGCTTGAAGGACGCGAAGGATTTCATTGAAGATGCTCAGCGGCGGGCCGGCGATCTTTCCAGGAGTTGATGTTGCGACGGTTGCAAAAATCCACTGAGACCCAGCAATGGTCGCTTCAGGAATTGGTTAAAAACGGTCTTCCCCCCTACGGCCGCGCAAATTCTGCTCTTTCAAAGCGGACATTCGACATCGGCCCGCGATGCCACCCAAGTGGTATAGGCGGCAAATTCGCTCGGGCACTGCCTCCGCGGTTCTGCACGCGCGTCAGAAAATCTCCTCCGTCCGTTTAGGCCTCGGACGGTTCGGCGCTTGGTGCATCACTCCGGCTTCTCGCCGAGGATGGCAATGCGGCGCATGAGGCGGCGTTCGGCCGAGGAGAAGTCGGTACGTGCGTGCAGCGTGCAGCGATTGTCCCACATCAGGATGTCGCCGACGTGCCAGACGTGCTCATAGACGAACCGCCGCTGCTCCTGGTGATCGAACAGCAGGTTAAGTAGCTCGGCACTCTCGGCTTCCGGCAGGTCCTCGATGGCAATCGTCATCAGCCGGTTGACGTACAGCGCCTTGCGTCCGGTCGCCGGATGGATGCGGACCACGGGATGCGAGTATTGCGGCACGCCCTCGCGAAGGCGCGTGCCTCGGCTGGTCGACGCATTTTCGTAGTCATAGGCGTTGATCGCTTTGCGGCCGTCAATCCGGCGCTTGATCTCAGCGGGAAGCGTCTCGTAAGCGAGATAGGCGTTGGCGAACAGCGTATTGCCGCCGACGCTCGGCACTTCAATGGCGTAGAGCATCGAGGCCGCGGCCGGCCTCTCGATGTAGCACGGATCGGTGTGGAACTGCATTTCGCCGTCCGGAAGGGCGCCGATCGGCTTGCCGTCCTTGCGGATGTTGGAGATCAGCATCACCGCGGGATGCTTGCCGGTGTTGTTCACGTTGATGGTTTTGGCCGGCGGACCGAAGCACTCGGCGAAGCGGACCTGGTCCTCCTCAGTCAGGGTTTGGTCGCGCAGCAGCAGAACCAGTCCCTCGTACCAGGTCTCCCGCAATTGCGCGATCAGCGCCGTTGAGGGTGGTTCACGCAGGTCGACGTCCAGAACTTCCAACCCAAGTGCGTCAGACAACGGCCTGGTCATGAGCGACGCCGCCGCAGGTTTGCTGCTGCGATCGCTCAACATGGCCTCCCGCCCGCTCGACCTTGGTATCGTCATGTTCTCTACGGCCAGCTTCACCCGGCCGCCCTTCGCCTGTGCGCTGTTGGACGTCATTGATACTCCGGAACGTGCACCGGGCCAACATCGCAATGCGGAACAATTATCCGCTCGGAAGAGCAGGGGCGAACGGCACGCCTGCACGGCTGATTTAGGCTGAGAAACACTGCCATCGCTGACGGGTCAAAACGATCTTCGCGGCACCGTCGCGCGCGATGTTGACGCCGTCGCCTGACTATTTTGTCATAACCTTGCCCGCCGCAGGCGCATCGATCGGCTCACAGGCGGATTTATGAAACAGAAACTTTCGTTTTCGACCTTGGAGCCGCGGTACGTTCACGCGCCACCAAGCCGCGGCATTGGAGTCTGTTTTTTCCAGAATGCCTAATGCTTCGTTCACGTTGACCGCGTACCCCGTTTGCTGCTCAAGCCGTCCGAACAATCCCCAAAACAAGGCAATAAATCGGTTGCGCGGCCCGGATAATACTCCGGATGTGTATGTATTCGTAGGACCGTGATCGCCGTCGGCGAGAGGCAATTCAAGCCCAACCCACTTCTCCCGCGCCCATAACGGCGCTTCGCCGGCCGGTATCGCCGCGATCCGAATGTATTGTGTGCCGCTCATATGGGTCGCCCCCGTCAATCCATGGATCGTCAGCAATATCAACATCTCTGGGACGCTGCAGGCCTGGTATCAGGAGATACTGAAGACCCGGTTTATTTGATGGATTTTTTACCGCGGTCGCCTATGACCTTGAGCGAACCCGAACCTGTTCAAGCGAGGTGGCCTGTGGTCGACTCTCCGGAAATAGTCGAGAAAATTTCACAAGCATTAGATACCGCCGCCGAATGCTCCGCGGCCGGAACCGCCGACAGCTACAGTCGCTTACGTGAGCAACTCGGAGACCTCGAGTCCGCTGCGGGCCAATCGCTTCGATCCCATACCGCGTACCAGTTTCTCGTGACCAAGCTGCAACAAGACAGTCCGTTGACGACCGACGACCTAAAGACACTTAGATCGTTGATCATCGGTGATGCGGACGATTATCTCAAATATGACGACGACTTCGAGCGATCGAAAACTGAACTAGCCAGAATCCTCGATCAAATTCGGCTGCTGCAATCCAGCAAGTTGGGGCCTGAAACTTTGATGCAGCTGCGTGTGCTCTGTCATGAGGCTGCGACCGCGCTGGCGCCGACCGTGCATTATCTCGAGCAAAAAGAGCGCGTGCGAAGTTTTGAAGAGCATACGCGCGGCCCGCTTAGCGGCGAGGCACGCCGGATGCTGGCCGGCATCATTAAGGACATGGCGAGTTGATCGTTCCGAATTGCGCTGCGGCCAGTCGGCGAATTCGAACCGGAAAATCTGTCCTTCGTTGGCACGCCGCGCGTTTAGCTCGCATGTCGATTTTGCTGCGGAGCGCCACGAAGCCGGTGAACCGGCCGGCGCGGAGGTCACGGCGGAATTGCTGCCGAAACAGTGTCTCGACATCGGGCTCATCATCGACCGCGAGAATGAGAAGGCTCACGCTCGTCCTCCCGACTTGGCAAGAACCGCCGCCGTCCGGGGCAGAACGATCTTGAATTCCGTGAACTCGCCGGGCTTGGTATCGACCTCTATAGACCCCCCATGTTGCTTGACGATGATGTCATGGCTGATGGAGAGGCCGAGGCCGGTGCCTTCTCCGGCCGGCTTGGTCGTGAAAAACGGATTGAACATCTTGTCTTTCACGTCGGGTGGTATGCCGGTGCCGTTGTCGCGTATCCTGATCTCGACGCGGTCACCGCGGTCTTTCGTTGCGGCACTCAGCGTCGGCTCATAGGCATCATTGTTCGACAGTACCTTGCGCTTCGTCGCCGCATAGAAGCCGTTCGAGATCAGGTTGAGAAGCACCCGGGTGATTTCCTGCGGGAAAGGGTCAGCCTCGCCGGCGGCCGGATCAAAGGACCGCTCGAGGATGATATTGAAGCCCTCCTTCTCGGCCCGGGCGCCGTGATAGGCGAGATTAAGGCTTTCTTCGACGATGGCATTGATGTCGACGGGACGGTGTTCGCCCGAGCCTTCGCGCGAATGCAGCAGCATGTTCTTGACGATCGAGTTCGGCACGTTTGCCGTGCTGGACGACCTTTTCGAGATTGCTGCGCAACGTGTCGCTGAGTTCGGAGATTTCATTGCGCGTCTTGTCGTCGACCCTCACGGCCCCGAGGGTTTCCTGCAACTCGTCGATCAACTCGACGGAAAGCGACGAGAAGTTGTTGACGAAATTGAGCGGGTTCTTGATCTCGTGGGCGATGCCGGCAGTCAACTGACCAAGCGAGGCAAGCTTCTGTGTTTCGACAAGCCGATCCTGCGCGGCGTGCAGTTCATCCAGAGACATCGCCAATTCGCGCGTTCGCGCTTCCACGCTTTCGAACAGGCGAACGTTCTCGATCGCTATAGCGGCCTGGTCGGCAAAGGTCGAAACCAGTTCGATCTGCTTGTCAGTGAATGGTCTGACTTCCGACCGTGTCAGTGCCAGAACACCGATCGGAATGCCCTCCCGCAACATCGGAACGCCGAGGATGGTACGAAAATCGCCCAGTCTCTGAGCTTCCACAAAAGTGTATTCCGGATCAGTTTGCGCGTCGGGAATATGCACCACCTTGCCTTCAAGGAGAGCGCGTCCGAGGGCCGAGCCTCGTTCCGGAACGACTGGAACACCTCTTACGTACTCCATGAATTCGGATGAGAATCCGTACGATTCTGCGCGATAGAAAACCTCATCTTTTTGTCGAGTAATGGTGGCCTTGTCGGCCTCGCAAAGCCTGGCCGCCAACTCGACAAGTGTTTGCAGCACGGTTTGCAGGTCGAATGTCGAGCGGCTGATGACTTTGAGCACATCGGCGGTGGCGGTCTGCTGCTGCAGAGCCTCGGTGAGATCGGTCGTCCGTTGCCGCAATTCGTTGAGCAGCCGCGTGTTCTCGATGGCGATCACGGCCTGGGCGGCGAAGTTCTTCAGCAGCTCGACCTGTTTGTCAGAGAAGGGACGCACCTCTTGGCGATAGATGCCGATGCCGCCAATTAATTCGTTGTCCCTGAGCATGGGGACAAGGAGGAGCGATCTCGCACCGGTAAATTTGTGTATGGTCTCGCCAGGCACCGCAGCAACGTCGGCAAGGTGCACCGGCTCTTTAGTGTCAAGGAGTCGATAGAGCAGCGGTGCCTGGCCGCGCGTGCGGCGCGGGTCCTTCTGTTGATCGGCCGCCCACGCCGCCGGTGCGTTGTGCAGCGCGACGCGACGGAACACTTCGCCGTCATAGAGGACCAAATTTCCGAAATTGGCCGCACAGATGCGGGTGGCGTTGTCCAGCATTGCCTTGAATACAGGCTCCAGCTCGCCGGGCGACGAACTGATGATCTTGAGGACCTCCGAGGTTGCGGTCTGCTGCGCCAGCAATTCGGAGAGCTCTCGCGTGCGCTGCTGCTCCGCTTCGAACAGCCTAACGTTCTCAATTGCGATCACCGCTTGGTCGGCGAAGCTCTGAACGAGGTCGATCTCTTTGTCGGTGAAAGGGCGCACCGCGGTGCGGGTCAGCACCACAGCGCCGATGATGCTGCCTTCGCGCATCAGCGGAACGCTCAGTACTGTGCGATATCCTCCTATTTTCCTCCATTCCTGAGCCGCCCTGGAGGTGGCTGGGTCGGACAGAATGTCGGGGATGTGGGTGATCGCGCCGCTCGTCACAGTTCGTCCGAGCGCCGTTTCCGGCTCCGGTGCGAAGTGGTGATTTCGCATGTAGTCATCAAACTCGCGCGGAAAGCCGTAGCTGGCAACAAACGGATAAAAATCGCCGGAGCGGCGGTGTATGGCTGCTCGGTCTGCTTCGCACAATCGCGCGGCGGACACCACCAGTGTATCGAGCACCGTTTGCAGATCAAAGGCGGAGCGGCTGATGACTTTCAGCACGTCCGCGGTCGCGGTCTGCTGCTGCAATGCATCGGTCAAATCGTCGGTGCGATGCCGCAGTTCGTTGAGCAGCCGCGTGTTCTCGATGGCGATAACGGCCTGCGCGGCGAAATTCGTGACCAGTGCGACCTGCTTCTCGGTGAATGATCGAACCTCCTTTCGATATATCGCAATAACGCCGATCGCTACGTCATTTTTCAGCATCGGCACGGTGAGCATCGAGCGGATGCCCGCGACGTCCGCCGCAGAAACAGGCAGCGGATCGCCGCGCCGATATGCCGGCGTAGTTCGAAGATCGGCGACTTGCATGACCTGCCTGGTTTTCACCGCGCGGAATGCCGGAAGTTCAGGATCGGGCTGGAACAGTGTTCCTCGCTCCCATTGCTTCAGAAATGACTCAGAAAGAGGTCCATGGATTGCCACTGTGCGAAAATCGTCCCCCTCGCACAGGAACATGACACCATAACTGGCCCCACACAGCTGTGTTGCGTTGGCCAGCATGGCATTGAATACCGGCTCCAGGTGACCTGGCGAGCTAGAGATGACTTGCAGCACTTCAGACGTCGCCGTCTGCTGTTCCAGTGACTGCCTCAGGTCATTGAGCAGCCGCGTATTCTCGATGGCTATGACAGCTTGGGCGGCGAAATTCTGCACCAGTTCAATCTGCTTGTTGGTGAATGGGCGAACTTCCTGCCGGTAAATGATGATCGCGCCGACCAACTCGTCGTCTTTCAGCATCGGCACGGCGATGGCGGACCGCGCGCCGCCGAGTCTTGCCGGCGAACCCGGGGTAGCGTCGGCGGCCATATCGGCGGTGTAGCTCGCCCGCTTCGTTTTCATCGCGCGGTCGAGCTGGCTGCCTGCCGGCGGCAGGAACGGTCCGCGTTTTTTGAGGAATTCGGCATAGTCCGGCGGGATGTCGATTCCAGCCGCCAAATGGAACATCGCACCGCCGAAGCGATACAATTGCCCGAACTTCGCCTCGCAGATGCGGACCGCGTTCTCCAGCATAGCCTGAAACACCGGCTCCAGCTCGCCGGGCGACGCGCTGATGATACGCAGCACATCCGCCGTAGCCGTCTGCTGATCGAGCGATTCCCTCAGCTCATTCAGCAGCCGCGTATTTTCGATGGCAATCACGGCCTGAGCGGCAAAATTCGTAAGTAGCTCGACTTGTCTATCGGTGAAAGAGCGAACCTCCGTGCGATAAATACCTATGGCGCCCAACAGTTCGCCGTCCTTGAGCATGGGCACGACAAGCAAGGTTCGGATGCCGCCGAGTTCGACGCCGGCAACCGTCATCGGATCGTGGTCCAGGTAGGACTGATCGGCACTATAGTCGGTGATGTGCACGGTCCGCCTGGTATTGACGAGACGACTGATGGCATTGTGCGGGCCGGGACGTTGGGCCTTGCTCTGCAAGAATTGGAAGAATTCCTGAGGCAGGCCGAGCTTCGCGACAATTTGCGCGGCGCCTTTCTCGAATCGAAACATGGTTCCGAAGTTTGCACCGCAAATGCGCGTCGCGTTCTCCAGCATGGTCTGGAACACCGCCTCCAGCTCACCAGGTGATGAGCTGATGACGCTCAATACCTCTGACGTGGCGGTTTGTTGCTCCAGCGATTCCCGCAGCTCACTAAGCAGCCGCGCGTTCTCGATAGCGATCACCGCTTGGGCCGCGAAGTTCTCCAACAATGCGATCTGCTTGTCGGTGAATGGAAGGACTTCCGTCCGGTAAATCGCGATTGCGCCGACCAACTCATCATCTTTGAGCATAGGCAGCGCAACCAGGGTTCGAGCACCGGCAAGATCGGTGAGGCGTCCGCGCGCCGGTTCGGGTTGGGTCGCCATGTCGGAAATGTGAAAGACTTTTCTGGTGGCGGCGATTTGGCCCAGGGGGTGTTCCGGCAGGGGGCGAATGATCGGTTCGCGTTGCCGCAATTCAATGTAAGCGGATGGTGCGCCACTGGCCGCGACGTGCCGGAATGCACCCTTTTCATAAAGCTCCATGACTTCGAGATTCGCTTGGCAAACGCGTGTCGCGTTCTCCAGCATCGCGTTAAACACGGGCTCCAGCTCGCCGGGCGATCTCGAGATGACCTGCAGCACCTCGGAGGTCGCGGTCTGCTGCTGCAAGGACTCGCTCAGATCGTCGGTACGCTGGCGCAATTCGTTGAGCAGCCGCGTGTTCTCGATGGCGATCACAGCCTGGGCGGCAAAATTCTGTAACAAAGCAATCTGCTTGTCGCTGAACGGCCGCACTTCCTGGCGAAAGACGGTGATGACGCCGATCAGCTCATCATCTTTGAGCATCGGCACCGTGGCCACGCTGCGCGCTCCGGTCAGCGTAATGAACTTGTGCTCATCTGGATTGTTCCTGGTTGCCGGGGAAGCGCGGGTGTCGGCTATTTGGACAGCCCGTTTTGTCCGCGCCACGCGGGCAAGTATCGTACTACCGCTCATGCTCACCACAGGCTCGCGCCGCCTTGCTTCGACGAACGCGCGCGGCACGTTGTGCATCCCCACGGCGCGAAAGGCGTCGCCCTCTACGAGGTACATATTGCCGAAGTTGGCCTGGCACAGGCGTGTCGCATGTTTCAGGATGACGGCAAAAACTGGCTTCAAGTCTCCTGGTGAGGCGCTGATGACGCGCAAAACGTCGGCGGTCGCCGCCTGCTGCTCCAGCGCCTCTTTCAACTCGCGGGTCAGCCGCGCGACCTCGGTTTCTTCGCCCGCGGAGGAGGAACGGCGGCCCCGCGCGGCCTTTGGCGCAACACGCCGCTTTGCCGTTTCCGTCTTGCGGCGTCGCTTTGGGACTGGTTCGCCGGCTGCTCTGGAACGCCGTCTCATTGCCTACCTCGAAGGCTCACCGACAAGGCATCGTGGTGGGTCAAACTAGCACACTGGAAATGGGCGGGTGCAGGTTCAGCCCCTCATCGGGTTGCGTCCGGTCATGTCGCATGTGGCATCAATCTCTACCCAAATACGACGTCCGCGATGAGTTCGTCATACGCTCCATTGCAGACATGACGCTGCAAGGCCGCGAACGACGCGATGTGTCAATCGCATCATCTTGGTTGCAGCGAACAAAGCCATCACTCGATCACCTCGTCGGCGCGGCCTAGCAGCGTCAGCGGAATGGTGAGGCCGAGCGTCTTTGCGGTCTTGAGATTGATTACGAACAGCACCTTCGTGGACTCCTGGACCGGCAGATCGGTCACATGGGCGCCCTTGAGAATGCGACCCACGTAATTGCCGACGAGGCGATATCCCTCAGCAAAGTCCGTTCCGTAGCTCATAAGGCCGCCATCGACGACATACTCGCGGAATGGACTGATCATTGGCACTGAATGACGTGCTGCAAGGGATACGATTTGGTCGCGGTGGATTGTCAGGAATGGATCAGCGGCAACAATGACTCCGCCCGTCCGCTCATCGGCGATGACCTCAAAGGCGACGGCGAGATCGCTTTCGCCGCTCGCGTTAAGCGCTCGCAACTTCAATCCAAGCTTGACCGCGGCGTCGTTGAGTTCTCCGATTCTCGTCACGGAACTTGGACTTTTGAGATTATCCAGAACAGCGATCGTCGTGGCCTCTGGCAGCAATTCGTGCATGATCTCCAACTGTTTGGAGACCAGTGCATTAATCAGACCGTAAGCACCAGTGATGTTACGGTTTGGTCGATTGAGGCTGTCAACGAGTTCGTCGGCAATGGGATCGGTTCCGCTATTAAACACGATCGGAATGTTCGACGTAGCAGCCTTCGCCGCAAGGACCGCTGCCGTGCCCCCGCCGACCGCGATCACCGCGACTTGTTTGGCGACTAGATCAGCAGCCAACGCTGGCAAGCGATCATAATGGCCGTTTGCCCAACGATATTCAATTTGTAGATTGCGATCCTCCACATAGCCGGTTTCGGCCAAGCCTTGCCGAAGCGCCCCTAGGAAGGTCGTCGTCGAACCGGGGTGAAGGAATCCGATCGTTGCTGCCGAGCCCGGCTGCTGCCCGCGTGCGGCAAATGACCAAGCAGCCGCAGCACCGCCCACAAGCGTGATGAAGTCGCGACGTCTCATTCGATCACCTGGTCGGCGATGGCAAGCATCTGAGGCGGGACGCTGAGACCGAGCGTCTTGGCAGTTTTTAGGTTGATCGCGAGTTCGAACTGAGTTGGCTGCATGACCGGCAATTCCGAGGGCTTCTCTCCTTTCAGGATACGTCCGGTATACTGGCCCACCTGACGGTACGCGTTCGGCAGACTGCCGCCGTAACTCATCAGGCCGCCATCCGAAACGAACGCTTTGTCGAAATATATGACTGGAATGGAATTGCGAGCCGCAAGGCGGATAATTTCGGCACGCGCATTGTTGAAGAACGGGTCGGCCGGAATGATCAATGCGCCAACTTTTTGTTCGGCAAGCGTCGCGAAGACCGTGTCGAAGTCCTGAGCGGCACCGGCCGGAAAGACTTTAAACTGCAGGCCAAGAGCAGACGCTGCCTTCTGAAAGTCATCGGCATCGCTATCGGCTGTCGCGTTGTTTGGATTGACGATTAAGCCCGCCGTATCAACCGTTGGGACTAGATCGTGAAGCAGCTGAAGCCTTTTCGCCACTAGCTCCTTATTTCTCATGCTCACCCCAGTGGCGTTACCGCCGGGACGATTAAAGCTAGCGACCAGACCAATTTTGACTGGATCATCCGCAATGACAAAGAGAATTGGAATTGTCGACGTTGCGGCTTTTGCGGCAACAGCCGCCGGCGTATTTCCCGTGGCGACGATCACCAAAACCTTGCGGCCGACGAGATCGGCTGCCAATTTCGGCAAGAGATCGAATTTGCCATCGGCCCAGCGATATTCGATCGTAACGTTGTTGCCGTCGGTAAACCCGGCCTCTGTTAGGCCGAGTTTGAAGCCAGCAACCCTGTCGGAAAAAGCATTGGCTGACCCGGCGTTGAGGAAGCCGATTGTCGGCGTCGCAAGCGGCTCGGCTTGCGCGCGCAAAGACCACAGTCCCAATAAGCCCAGAAAATCACGTCGCCTCATCCGCCGCGCCCCCGGCCAATGACTGACTATAAAGGTAGCGCATGCTAGCACATCTTCGCGCTTGCAGGCACGTTTGCCACTCTCGAAGACGAACGGGTCCCGAGCTTGACGCCGATTGCCAATGTCGCTTTCGGGGTCAATCACTGCCGAAATGCAACGAGAGGCTTTGGCCGGTCCGACGGTCGATTGCCGAACATTAATCCTTCGGTCACGTCGCAGTAAGGCTATCGCCTCTAAATATCCATCCAACGCGGCGCCGCTTGTTTTTGACCGAGGACGCCTCGTTCGATTGGCAAAAACTTTTCGACGCCGCGAGAGCGGTTGCGCCGCCGCTCGCCAATCGGCGCCACATCGGAGCATCGGTTTAAGGGTCGAGCTCAGGTCATGTGTAAGGAATCCGCTGACAAATCTGCGCCCGTGCCGCAGCGTTGTCCAAGCTGCGCTCAGCCCATGCGGCTCGCTCGAAGAACGCCACGATTTGGCGGGTTGCCCGAGCTGTATACCTTTGAATGCCGAACATGCGGCGTGTCGCATACCGAGGCATCATGACGGCGACGGTCACCATAATGCTGATCACGATCGTGATCGTCACATGCGTCGCCTGGCATGGGCATAATCGCTGGTATTGACCGGATTATTGATTGGCTTCTCCCCAAGCCTCGCCTGCGGCTGGACTTAAGAGACGGCGTCACGGCGTCGCGTTCTGAGGAGACGCGGACGGTTGATCAAGCAGGTGCGATGGCTGCTTCAACGAACATAAAGGCCAGATATAACAGCCCCAACACACTGAGGGCTCCCGTAAGCCCCGAAAACCCTGCGCACAACTTGGCGGTCAATGCGAGAAGCGTTTGCCACCACGTTTCTCGGGGGTACTTCGATGCGCTACGCCATATGGCCACGGAGACAAATGGTATAGCCACGCTCGATAACGTGAATAGCGCTATTATAAACCCGGCGACGATTGGCTCCTGAACGCCAAAACCCAGGACCATGCATGCCCCGGTAGCGTCCCAAATGAGAGCCAGCGGAATTCCTATCAGCCAAAATGTGCGCCAAAGAGCGATATCGCCGGTCGCTAATCTCGTGGGAAATTTCATGGATTTAGATTAGCCGCAGCGATCCTTGCCGTCACGCTCGCGACCGACACGGCGGCGGCTGTGCCGACAACCAAAAAACCCGGCGAGGCCCTGCGCAAGCTCTTTCGCTGAGCTGCCTCATATGCCCCAACGTTGGCAAACCACCCGAAATTCGCAGCGAATTCCACAATTTCGCCCATTGTTACTGGCATGGCTGGCCTCGTATTCGGGCAAAGTTAAGAATTTTGCGGTCTCCTCGGATTGGGGGCGAGTTGCGAGGGGACGCGGGGGCTTGTCTCCGCAACAGCTCGTCCTAGAGGTCGCTTGATACCAGCCGGCGGTATGCCGGGTGATCGGCAGTTTCCAGCTTCGGACGCGGGACCCTAAAGCGCATGGTTCGAGCCAAGCACATCGCAGCGCTCCTGCTTGCAGCGCCCTTGATTGCAGCGTGCCTGGCCAGCGCCGGCCGAGCGGCGACGCCACTCGAATTGCCGAGCGCCGAAAAGGCGGCTGAACCGCGCGGACGCGCCTATCTTTTCCGCGGCCTCATCGGCCTGATCGATTGGGGCATGGACGAACTGGCGCAGCGTATCAACCGCACCGGCGTCAAGGCAGACATCAACTCCCATCTGATGTGGCGTGATGTCGCCAATCAAGCCATCAGCGATTACCGCCGCGATCCCAAGCCGATTACCGTTATTGGCCATTCCATAGGCGGCGATTCCGCCGTGGAATTTGCCGAAAAGCTCGAAGGCGCCCATGTCCCGGTGAGCCTGCTTGTCACGTACGATCCTACGCGCATGGCCGGTAAAGTGCCGCCGAATGTCGAGCGCTATATCAATCTCTACCAGTCCTCGAACATGCTGGGCGGCGGCGACCTCGTGCAGGGCCGCGGCTTCCACGGCCACTACGCCAGCTTCAACCTCAAAGACCGTCCCGAAGTCATCCACATCAATCTGGACAAGTTTGATCGCATTCAGGAGCAATTGACCGCCAAGATCAGGGCACTGGCCGCGACGCCGGCGCGAGCCGAGGGTGAAGCCGTGCCGCTGCGCATTGTCATTCCGGCCACGGCCCCGATCGAACTATGGGACAGCGGTCTGCCGGTATCGGCGCACGCCGGCGAAACGCTGCAAACTCTCGCGGCTACGTACCATGTGCCGGTCTGGGCGGTGGCGCAGGTCAATGGGAAGTCGGAGCATGCGGCGCTGACCGAAGGCGAGCGCATCGTCGTTCCGCGCTTTCTCGTTCCCAAGGGCGCGCCGGGCCCCGCGGCGAGCGGCGCGCCGGCCGGACACTGAACGGGTAAGCGGAAACTTACCGGCGGATCACTGACGCTCAGATGAGGCGCGTGCGGCCGCAAAGAAGATTGCGACCGCTGCATTTGCGAACGTGACGATCACTCGCAGGGTTATTATTTTTGGCTCGCCTTGGCGAGACCTTTGCGCAGATCGTCGCCATTCATGACTGGTACGACCTCGACTGCGGCATTCAGATTCAAGAAGAACGGCTCGACGGCCTCGACAATCTGTGACGGCTCCACGAGATCGAGAAACAGCATTCCGCCGCGCTTGCCATCTAATGTGCCAAAATAAGCGGCTTCCGGTTTGAGCTTTTTCATGACCGATTCCATCGTTTTTCCGAGCGAACCGTCATTGAAGGCTTGGTTTCCCTTTTCCACCGGAAGAGTAAATCTAAGCATGATGCGCATTATCGTCTCCAGTATCTGTTTGAGAAACGCTGCTCCTTAATTATGTCACCGCTGCTGCGGGATCACAATCCGGCGAGACTATTTGTACGCATTCCGCGCAATGGCGACATCGGGGCTTTACAGAAATCGCCGAGACGGATCATCTGCGTACCGCCGCAAAGCGCGCTTGAGCACGCGAACCTCATTGGGGTGCGGCAATGAATAGACGACGAATTGCCCGCCGCCGCCTCGCTGGCAGTCTTGATCGCCCCCAAACGGGCGGGAGCAGCAAAGACCTATCCGGTCGCTCGATAATCTGAAGATTCCGGTTTTTCAAATCGGCGACATCGCCCACTTACGCCGCAAGCTTGAATTGAGGTAAGCTGCTCACAAAACGCGTACCTGAAACGCACCCGGAGGAAATGCGCATGGCGAAGCTTTCTCGCAGAAGATTCCTGACTGTGACGGCAGGCGCCGCAACGCTCCCGGCCTCGCCGCGGATCGCACGGGCGCAAGCCTATCCGTCGCGATCGGTGCTCCTGCTCGTTGGTTATGCGCCCGGCGGCCCGACGGACATCTGCGCGCGTCTCATCAGCCAATGGCTGTCAAAGCGGCTCAACCAGCAATTCGTGGTCGACAACCGGTCAGGCGCCGGCAGTAATATCGCAACCGAGGCCGCGGTGCAGGCCGACCCGGACGGCTACACGCTGCTTCTGGTCACCTCATCGAACACGATCAACGCCACTCTTTATCATCGTCTCAATTTCAATTTCATGCGCGACATCGCGCCCATTGCCGGCATCATGCAGGCGCCCTCCGTGCTGGAGGTCAATCCGTCGGTGCCTGCCAAAACCGTCCCGGAATTCATCGCCTACGCCAAGGCCAATCCGGGGAAGATCAACATGGGGACGGCCGGGAACGGCAGCCCCCCGCATATGTTTGGCGAATTGTTCATGTCGATGGCCGGCGTCGACTTGGCCGTAGTGGGTTATCGCGGCGGCGGGCCCGCACTGGTCGATCTGCTCAGCGGGCAGGTGCAGGTCATGTTTGAAGGCATAACCTCATCGATCGGCTACGTTAAAGGCGGCAAGTTGCGCCCGCTCGGGGTCACGTCGGCAAAACGCTCAGCTGCGCTGCCGGATGTTCCTGCGATAGCCGAGTTCGTGCCGGGTTACGCGGCGGCCGGGTGGTTCGGCCTCGGCGCGCCCAAGAACACGCCGCAGCCGATCATTGACACGTTGAGCAAGCAGGTGGCCGAAGCTCTTGCCGATCCCTCGATGAGAGCGCGATTCGCGGACTTAGGCGCTGAGCCGATGCTGATGTCGCCCACCGAATTTGGCAAGCTCATCGCCGACGATACTGAAAAATGGGCCAAGGTCATCCGCACGGCTAACATCAAAATGGAATGATGCGCGAGGCCCTTGCGAACTGTGCATTCGCGAGAGTTCCAAAAAGTCCATGGCCGCTAATCGATGCCGGCTTGTGGTCAATCGCTGCTGAAATGCGACGTCCGCGATGAGTCCGTCAAGGAGAGAGCCATGCTTCGAAAGGCAGCAATGTGGTGGATCGCTATTTTGATCGGCCTCGGGCTTGCTGGCTGCCAGAATACCGGACGGTTTTCGCAAGACGGCGGTCTTACATGGACGGTGGATGTGGGCGGGCAGGGAGAATGACCGCGCGATTACGATGCGGAATTCACGATCCCCGAACAGACGCCGGCGCAGCACATGTCAGCACGGGGCGCGAATGATAGCAGCTGTACTGCTCCCTCCACTCCGTTCCGGACCAGCTCGTTGAGGACAAATTGCGCTTCGATTAACATCGAAGCTCCAGTTGCTGGATTTCCGCTGTCAAACTCCTCTTTGCACGCTTTCAACAAAGAGACGATCTCGTCTCTACCTTCCTCAAACGACAACGACGCCATTGCGGTACTCCGTTTTTAGACAACGTTACACACACGGGCGGCCGACGATCGACCGCACTCCAGATACTTGTCCTATTTAGGAGTTGCCCCCTTGAGCAAAGAACAGCCAATTCTTCGCCCGGATAATCAGTCCCCACCAAATAAGAAATATGTCAATTATGAAGGGAATAAGGCATAGTTGGAGATTATCCCATATCGGCGCGGGAGAGAGGAAATTCGACCCGGCGATTGGATCAAGCGTGAAAGTCGAATGTCAATCTCTGACCCTGAATGGCTTACTGTGCTATTGTTCATGTGGTCCGACATTTAACGGGCTTGGGAGCGGAGCGTCATGACTTCTCGAAGTGGATGGTCGCTGCACGTTGCCTTTTGTCTTTGCCTCGCGACGGCAAGTAACATGACTTCGCCCGCCGCGGCAGACGAGACAATGGACGGGCTGTACGCCAAGGCCAAGGCGGAAAAAGTGCTCGTCTTGTATTCCGGCGGTCCGGTCGCACCCTATGAGAGCTTCGCAAGAGAATTCGAGCAGCGCTTTCCTGGATTGACCGTTTCGATCACCGGCGGCTTCAGCAACGTGCTGAACAACAAGATCAACACTCAGTTGCACGATAAGAAGCTCGAAGTCGACATGGCGTTCTTCCAGACCGTGCAGGACTTTGTCGGCTGGAAGCGGGAAGGCGTCCTGTTGAATTTTAAACCCGAGGGTTATGAGCAGATCGCGCCGTCGTTTCTCGATCCCGATGGCGCCTTCACGACCACCAAGGTGAACGCGATCACCTATGCGTACAATACCAAGCTGGTAGCGCCTGACGACGTTCCAAAATCAGCGACCGATTTCCTCAAACCGCAATTCATGGGAAAGCTGATCACTTGCTACCCTTCGGACGACGACGCGACCCTCTATCTGTTCTACACCATCGTGCAGAAATACGGCTGGGGCTACGTCGACAAGTACATGGCCAACAAGCCGAACTTCGTGCAGGGCCATCTCAATGTGGCGCGCAGCGTCGGCGCGGGGACAAATGCGGTGACCTTTGATGCCACGTCTACCGTGGATGAAGTCGCGCGGGGCGGGCAACCAATCAAGTCGGTCTTTTCGGAAGATGATGCGACGCCGCTCTTCACAGTTACGGCCGGCATTTTCAAGGACGCGCCTCACCCGAACGTGGCGAAGCTGTTCCTGAACTGGTACATGGCAAAGGAGCAACAGAGCCGGATCGGCGTGTTCTCTGCGCGCATGGACGTTCCGCCGCCGCACGGGCTCAAACCCCTTTCAACCTATAAGGTCGCGAACGAGTACCGAGACTTCGTGACGGACGAGAAGCAGCTTTCTGAACTCCGCAAGCGTTTCGAAGGCTACACCGGTCCAGTTGTGAACAAAGGCGGAGTTCGCTGAGAAAGCGGACTCCTGTCCTCCACCGTGGCCCACGGGGCAATCAACCGGTCGGGCTTGGCTACGCGCTCATGAGTTCACGCCCTAAAACGGCGTCCGGCTGCGGATAGCCGCGGCCAGCGTTCCCTCGTCGAGATAGTCGAGTTCGCCGCCGACCGGCACGCCGTGCGCGAGGCGCGTCACCTTGACGTTGGCATCGTGCAAAAGGTCGGTGATGTAGTGAGCCGTGCTCTGGCCGTCCACGGTGGCGCTGAGCGCGAGAATGACTTCGGCGACCGCCGGATCGTTGGCGCGCTTGATCAGCGCGTCGATGGAAAGATCATCCGGTCCGATGCCGTCGAGCGGCGATAGCGTGCCGCCAAGCACGTGATAGCGTGCGTTGATGGCGTGCGCGCGTTCGAGCGCCCACAGGTCGGCGACGTCGGCGACTACGACGATCGCCGAAGGGTCGCGCCGCGGGTCGGTGCACAAGGTGCAGGGATTTTGGCTGTCGATGTTGCCGCAGACCCGGCAAATCTCGATTTTCTCGATTGCGGTCTGCAGCGCTGCGGCGAGCGGCGCCATCAGCAACTCCCGTTTCTTGATGAGAAACAGAGCCGCTCGCCTTGCCGAGCGCGGTCCGAGACCCGGCAGGCGGGCGAGGAGTTGAATCAGACGTTCGATCTCGGGTCCGGCGCTGACGGTGGGCATCAAAACAATTTCATGCCGGGCGGCAGCGGCAGGCCGCCGGTGAGCGCCTGCATCTTGTCCTGCAGCATGGTTTCGAGCTTGCGGCGCGCGTCGGCGTGCGCGGCGACCATGAGGTCTTCGATGATTTCCTTCTGGTCCGGCTTGAGTAGCGATTCGTCGACGCGAGCGTTCTTCAGATCGCCCTTGCCGGACAGCGTGACGGTCAAAAGCCCGCCGCCGGCCGTGCCCTCGACCTCCATGCGGTCGAGTTCGGCCTGCATCGCCTCCATCTTGGATTTGAGTTCGGCCGCCTGTTTCATCAGGCCGAGAAAATCTGGCATCGCCTGGTCCCGTATCAATCGTGAGGGCTACGCGTCGTCGTCAAAATCGCTCTCGGATTCAGCCGGCGCCGTCAACTCGTCGGTGCCGTTCGCCGGCGCGCCGGGTGGCGGCCGTACGTCGACGATTTCGGCACCAGGAAATCGCGCCAGCACCGCCTGCACCAGCGGATCGGCACGAACGCCGTCCTTGAGTTCCGCTTTGCGGATCTCGGCCTGGGCGCGCAGCGACGGTGCGCCCGGTTCGGCGGAGACCGCGACCATCCAGCGCCGGCCGGTCCAGTCGTTGAGTTTCTTCGACAACTCGCCGACCAGCGTCGGACGTGCGCTGGTTTCGAGCGCAATCTCGAGTTTGCCGTCCTCGAAGCGAACAAGCCGCACGTCGCGTTCGAGCGCGCTCTTGACGGCGAGATCGCGCTTTTCGGCGGCGAGCGCGATCACGTCCTCGAAGTTTTTCAGCGCGCGGACCGGCACCTCTGCTTCAGCGCTTCGCGCGATCGGTTCGTTCGCCGGAGCTGCGGGGGCAGCCAGAGCGGCTCCGCGCGGAGCACCGCGCGGCGCGTCGAAACGCGGCGGCATGTCCGAGCGTGCCGGCATCTCTGCGCGCGACGCTGCCGTGCCGGATGTTCCAGCACCGGATGCGGCTGCGCTTGCACCATTGCCGCGCGACGTGTCGCCAAGCGAACGGATGACCTCGTCGGGTGTCGGCAGATCGGCGGCGTAGGCGATGCGAACCAGAACCATCTCGGCCGCCGCGATCGGACGGCCGGCGGCCTCGACCTCGCCGATGCCCTTGAGCAGCATCTGCCAGGTTCGCGCCAGAACGCGCATCGAGAGCTTGGTGGCGAAGGCGCGGCCGCGCGTGCGCTCAGCCTCGGTCAGCGAAACATCATCGGCGACCGCCGGAACGACTTTGACCCGCGTGACGAAATGGGTGAACTCGGCGAGATCGCCGAGCACCATCGCTGGGTCCGCGCCGGTGTCGTACTGATCGCGGAGCTCTTGCAGCGCGCGCGCAATATCAGCGCGCATCAGCGCTTCGAACAGATCGATGACCCTGGTGCGATCTGCGAGGCCGAGCATCTGCCGCACGTCTTCGGCGCGCACCGGCCCCGCCAACATTGTTTCATCGCCGGCGCCTGATTGGGCGCCGGCATGAGCAATCGCCTGATCGAACAGCGACAGCGAATCGCGCACCGAGCCCTCGGCGGCGCGCGCGATCAGGCCGAGCGCCTCGGGCTCCGCCGTAAGACCTTCCTTGCCGGCGATATTTTGCAGATGCTTGACCAGCAGCGCGGCGTCGACGCGGCGCAGATCGAAGCGCTGGCAGCGCGACAGCACAGTGATCGGCACTTTGCGGATTTCGGTCGTCGCGAAGATGAACTTGGCGTGCGGCGGCGGCTCTTCGAGCGTCTTCAACAGCGCATTGAAGGCGGCGCCGGACAGCATGTGCACTTCGTCGAGGATGTAGACCTTGTAGCGTGCCGAGACCGGAGCGTAGCGCACCGCATCGTTGATCTGGCGCACGTCGTCGACGCTGTTGTGCGAGGCCGCGTCCATCTCGATGACGTCGAGATGGCGGCTCTCCATGATCGCCTGGCAGTGCAGGCCGAGCATCGGCATCTTGATCGTCGGGCCAGTGATCGAGCCGTCCGGCAGTTCGTAATTAAGCGCTCGGGCGAGGATGCGCGCCGTCGTGGTCTTGCCAACGCCGCGGACGCCGGTGAGCACCCAGGCCTGCGGAATGCGGCCGGTCTCGAAGGCGTTCGAGACCGTACGGACCATAGCGTCCTGGCCGATGAGATCGTCAAAGGTCGATGGCCGATACTTGCGGGCCAGCACGCGGTAGGCGGCGGCTCCCGGCGCCGCGGCGTCCTTCAAATCTGCGGCATTGTTTTTCGCTTGAGCGTCGCTCATCGAATCCGCGGCTCCGCCGCCGGCATGCGAAGGTCTAAGTCTGGTGTCGGCGCGACTCTGCCGCAGCGCAATCTGCTGGCGCAAGTGTCGCTCGAGGCCGAGGGTGGGAGGCTGACGAGCGACCCGGGCCGCGCTCGTTAGGGCTGCTTCCTTCCGGACCTGACCCGGTTGGCGAGTGGCTCGTCCACCGCCAACCTCCCGCGCCCTATATCGGCCGGGGAAGGGCAGAAAGCAAGCCGCGCTGTCCCGTGTTGTGTGGTAGCTCTACGGCAATCGACAGGAGAGGCGGCGATGGCCGAAGCCGGCTGGTCCCTTCACCCACAGCTCCGCGCCGACACGGTTCTGATAGGCGACCTTTCCTTGTCGCGTCTTCTGGCCATGAACGATGCCGACTTTCCGTGGCTGCTCCTGGTGCCGCGGCGCGCGGACGTGAGCGACATCATCGATCTCGGTCCCGAGCGGACGCTGTTGATGGACGAGATCGCGCTGGTGTCGCGCGTCCTCAAGGACGAGACGGGGTGCTACAAGCTCAACATCGCTGCGATCGGCAATGTGGTGCCGCAGCTTCACATTCATATCGTCGCGCGGCGCAAGGACGACCCACTCTGGCCCAAACCGGTTTGGGGCGCGACTGTCCAGCGCGCCTGCGAAGGCGCCGCGTTGGCGCGTTTTGTCGCTGCGATCCGGAGCAGGCTGCGTCTTCCGGGTGGTTGACGATCCGGAACATGGCGCTGCGCGAGACGTTGGCCGAGGATGAAGCCCTCACAGCGGAGCGAAGCCATGCCGAAGGAAGCGCGCGACGAAGACCGCCCGACCGAGGACGATATCGCGCGGCAAAAGCTCGGACCACGCGGCGTTCCAGGCGGTCCGGACACTGCGAAGATGACGCCGCAACGCGAGAAGAAGACGCCGAAGTCCGGCGACTTCGACGGGCACACGGCTTGATTCGATGCGCTGCCGCCCGGCGGCGCGCATCAACAGGCCTCAGTCCACCTTCAAGCCGGCGTCTTTGATGATCTTGCCGTAGCTTTGGTAATCGGCGCGAATGCGCGCGGCAAATTCGTCGGGCGTGGTGATGTAGGGATCGCCTGCGCCCGCGGTGGCGAGCCTTTTCACCAGGTCCTGCTCGCCGAGCACCGCCTTGGTCTCGGTCCGCAATCGCTCGACGATCGCTGGCGGCGTCCCGACGGGCGCGAACAGCCCCTGCCAGAGAGTGACGTCATAGGCCGGGTAGAATTCCGAGATCGACGGCAGATCCGGGAATTCCGGCGACCGCTTCTTGCCGCTGATGGCGAGGCCGCGCAACTTGCCGGCCTTCACCAGCGTCGCGACCGAGCCGCCGCCGAACATCGCCGCCACCTCGCCGCTCATCACGCCGATCGCGGCGGGCCCGCCGCCGCGATAGGGCACGTGGGTCATCTGTATTCCGGCCTGCGACTTCAGCAATTCCATCGCCAGATGATGTTCGCTGCCGTTGCCGATCGACCCGTACAACAGCGGCGGCTTGGCCTCGCGCGCATACGCAATGAAGTCCTTGAAGTTTGCGGGCTTGAGCGCCGGGTTCTCAGTCAGGAACAGCGCGTTCGAGACCAACGATGCCACCGGCAAGAGGTCCTTG
Organism: uncultured Alphaproteobacteria bacterium; assembly: GCA_963759705.1. GTDB lineage: Bacteria > Pseudomonadota > Alphaproteobacteria > Rhizobiales > Xanthobacteraceae > BOG-931. Next base: position 67,523 of record CAVXAK010000006.1, on the reverse strand, counting down.
AGCGGATCGATCGGCATTTTGGCGTAGAGATGCGGGTTGATCCCGAACAGCGCGCTCGGTCCCAGCAGCAGCGTGTAGCCGTCAGGCGTCGCGTGGGCGGCGATATCGCCGACAAGGTTGCCGTTGGAGCCCGGCCGGTTCTCCACCACGATGGGCTGGCCGAGCCTAATCGAGAGCGCCTGTCCGACCGTGCGCGCCACCAGATCGCTTGCGCCTCCCGGAGGGAACGCGACCAGGAGCCGAATGGGTCTGTCGGGATAGCCCTGCGCCAGCGCACCCGTTGCGAACAGTGCTCCGAACGCCAAAGCGGCCAATCGCATCAGCCACTGCATCGTTGCCTCCCTGTACCGAAAATTGTTCGGACTATTGATTTTCGAGAGCATGCCCCGAAAAATCACGGTCCGGAAGGGATCATGCGCAAACCGATTGCCGCAGCCCGGCCTCGTCGCAAAGAGCGGCCACGCGAAGCCCGGATTTGGCCAGGGATCAATCCGGAAGCGCTGGCGCGGCCGTGCCGCGCCGCGAGCGGCGGCGGCCGTCTTGCCGCATCAGGTCACGGATCGTGCGCACACAGCGCCCGCAGCGCGGTTCATGGCCGAGATGCCGATAGACCTGCGACATCGTCTGCGGCGCCTCGGGCGCCGAAAACGCCGCTTCCACCTCGTTATCGCTGATGACGTGACAGGAGCATACGATCATTGCGGCGGCCTGCGGATCATTGCCGGCGCAACGAAGCCATATTTGCTCGCGCTGGCACTTGATCTCGATCAATGTCAAGAGCTCGGGTGCGGCCGCGCACCTCCCGCAAATCCCTTACGGAATCTCCCTTAGGGTCAATTCCTGAATTTCGCTACGGCGCCTGCTGCCGGTAGTCTCCGCGTCGACATCGCCGAAGGCGAGTTGATGACAGGGAGACCCTCGATGTCGAACAAACAAACTGTTAACCTTGAAAGCCTGGTCCGGCGCGAGATGTCCGATGCGGAGAAATTTCTTCAGCTCGGCATGATGTATTCGATCGGCAACTCCGTGCCGCACGACATGGTGTCTGCGCACAAATGGTTCAATATCGCCGCGCTCCAAGGCAATAGCGAAGCGGCTCGGCTCCGCCGCGAAATTGCCGGTGAAATGTCCGAGGCCGAGATCGCCGCGGCCCAGCGCGCCGCGCGCAACTGGATGACGCGGCATTAAAACGGATCAGCATCGCCCCGGTTCCCGGTTCCACGAGCCCGTTGTGGAACCTCCGTTCCTTGGGTACAGGGTCAAACACATCCGCGTGACACGTCCGCTATCGTGAACGTTTTGCGTCTGATCCCCGACAGATGGAGCGGATGTCCCCTTTGGTAGCTTATGGCTCCCGATGATCTGGAAGGCGAATCCGATGCCGGTTCGTCCAAGTTCTGATGCTTCACCAAGGACGCCAACGTGCGAGAAGTGCGGAGGCGTTTTGGCGGAACTGACCCGGCTGCCGAAACGATTTGATACACCGGCTTACGACATCTTCCGTTGCGCGGGCTGCGGCCGCGTCGAATGGGTCGCCGAAAAGGTCTCGTGAGGTCGCCGCGGGCACCACGCCGATTGATCGTTGCTTTATTTTTGCTCCAAGATCATTTTTGAAACGGTCGTCGTTTTGACGTGTCTCTCTTTTGGCTGATCCAGGCTTTGCTTGATGCAGGTTTTGCTTGATCCATGTTTTGCTTGATCCATGTTTTGCTTGATCCATGTTTTGCTTGATCCAGGTCAATGCATTGCGGACCGTTGTATCGTAATCAAAAATCATGAACAGCGAAGATCATGACCTGAAGCCCAAAATACTCTGTCCGAACTGCGGCAAGCCGATGCGTTTCGTGAAAGTCGTTCCGGGGATCGGCGCGCTCCCGGAGCTGTGGGTCTTTGAATGCAAGACCTGCGCGGTATCGATGACGGATACCAAGGCGGACTTTATGGACCGCAAGGTCTTGGCCTGACGCCGTGCAAGAGATGCGCGCGGCCTTATTGGCGCGTGTCCCGATTTCTCAGCCGGACGGCCGCGACGATCAGTCGAACAGCGCGATGGCGCGGGTCCAACCGGCCGAGCCGGCTTTGATCTTGTATGGAAAGCACGCAACGGTAAATCCGCTGGGCGGCAGTTGCTCCAGATTGCACAGCTTCTCCATGTGGCAGTAGGGAATCTCGCGCCCCGCCTTGTGGCCCTCCCAGATGATGGAAGGGTCGTGCGTCTTGAGCCAGCGTTGGCGCGTGTGCACGAACGGCGCATCCCAGCCCCAGGCATCGATGCCGGTGACGCGCACGCCGCGTGACGTGAGATAGAGCGTCGCCTCGCGGCCCATGCCGCATCCGGCGGTGAGATACTCATCGGTACCAATACGGCTTGAGGCCCGCGTGTTGACCAGCACGATGTCGAGCGGCTTGAGCTCGTGACCGATGCGCTTGAGCTCCGCTTCGACTTCGGCCGCCGTGACGACGTGCCCGTCGGGGACCTTGCGGAAGTCGAGCTTGACGCCTGGACGAAAGAACCAATCGAGCGGCACTTGGTCGATCGTCATCATCGGCTTGCCGTCGATCGACTTCGACTGGAAATGCACCGGCGCGTCCATGTGCGTCCCGTTGTGGGTGGTGAGCTGGACGTTCTCAATCGCCCAGCCTTCGCCGTCCGGCAAATCCTCGCGCTGCAGGCCTGGAAACAGGCTGAGCAAGCAGCGGCGCGGTGTCGGCGTTGCTGTGATAGTCGATCTTCGGCCGCATGAACGGCGGGTCGTAGACCGTCTCGTTGTCGAGCGGTGACGAGAGATCGATCATTCGGCTGGGTAGTTTCATGGGCGTCTCCCGGATGTTCGATGGATCGGAGAGTGCTCCGAGCAAACAAACTTACTGCAACTCGCGCCCGACGTCGTAGTTGTAGAGCCAAGCCACCTGGAATGCGGTGTTGTCTTTGCCGCCGAAGCGCTCACGCAATGCGTAGGTCACGTTGCGCTTGAGCCGCGCCCATGGCGAAGCGAGGTGGTTCTCGCGCGCTCGCTCGCGTGCGCCAAGCACTGCCGCCTGCGCCCGCGGCATGCGCACGCGCTCATAGGTCAGAAGCGCGGCGCCGAGATCATCGCTCTGGCGCGCGATTGCCGCGGCGAGCACGCAGGCGTCCTCGAGCGCCATGCCGGCGCCGGTCCCGAGATAGGGCAACATGGCGTGCGCGGAGTCGCCGAGGAGCGTCGCCCGGCCGCGGCTCCAGCGCTCGGGCGGATCGCGATCGTAGAGCGCCCATTTGTACCAGCGCTCGCTGCACGGGAAGAGCCGGGTCAGTTCCGGATGCCAGCCTGCGTAGGTCGTGATCGGCTCGGATACGTCGCATTCCCGCGTCCACAATTCTTCGGTCCAGGCGTTGCTGTCGACATGCGCGACGATGTTGAGAAGTTCACCGCGGCGCACGGGGTAGTGCACGACGTGGCCGTGTGGGCCCATCCACATGGCGCCGTCCGTCGTGTCGATATCGCGCGGCACGGCCTCGGCCGGTGCCATGCCGCGCCAGCAGATGCAGCCGGTGAAGTGCGGCGCGGCGGCGCCGAACAGGCTTTCCCGCACCACCGAATGAATACCGTCGGCGCCGACGATGATGTCGGCCTCGATCGTATTGCCGTCGGCAAAGCGTGCGATCGCAGCGCGGTCACTGCTTTCGACCGCGATGCAGCGGCTGCCGTAGTGCAGGTCCGTGGTCTTGAGCGCATTCGCCAAGACGTCGAGCAGGTCGGCGCGATGCACCGTGAGGTTCGCCGCACCGAATTTCTGATGAAAATCCGCGCGGCGCGTGCGCGAGATGTAGCGGCCGCTCCTCCAGTCGCGAATGTTCAAAAAATCCGATCGCGACGCGATCGCGCCGGCCTGGTCCTCGATGCCGAGCGCGCGCAGCGCCTTGACGGCGTTGGGCGTGAGGTTGAGACCGGCGCCGATCTCGCTCAGCGTTGCGGATTGCTCGTAGACGACGATTTCGGCGTTCCGCCGTTCCAGCGCCAGCGCCGCGGCAAGCCCGCCGATGCCGCCGCCGATGATGGCGACGCGTGGCGCACGCGGCATTTGTGTTCCTCCCTGCTCACGAACCTTCAAGCGGGCCCATGGGGCCGCGATTGCTATGACAGTTGAGCTTAGCACACGCTAACAAACTCATGCACCGTCATCGTAATCACGCCATCAGTCGTCATCGGTCAGCGCGTAATTCCCATAACCTTGATCGGAGCGACGATGGCGCAGACGAAATTTCGGGGAACGGTCGGTTGCTCGATGGGCATCCCGGTGCGGATAAATTTCGAACAAATGAAGACGTCCCCTTAGTGAATCCGTAGCGTATCGATTACAAGCTGGCGTCAATAAAGTTGCGGTGCATTGGACCGTGCTCGCCAAGCAAGCCGAGGCCGATCACCGACCATAAAAGGAGAACGTCATGCCAGGCAACAAGAACGGCGGTGTGAGAATTTTCACAGTGGAAACGAATTTCGAGAAAATGGCTCGCCGCCCGGGCGGTCTACCGCGTTCTGAGGCGCTATGGAAAGCCAGGATACTGGTGCGAGATTTTTTGAACCAATATGTTCGATCGATTGACGATGTTCGCAAAACGCCGATCCGAGCGACGCCATCGCGGCGCTCGCCAAAAGCCGGTTGTCAATGGCAAATGATTAAAGCGTGACGGAAGCTTTGTCCGTCGGGTGTTCGCTGCGCTGACTTAACCCGCGGCCTAAATTTCTACCGCGGTGGCGTCATAGGCGTACAGCCAATCCATGCGTTCGCGCACGCGCTCCTGCTGCCACTCGCGCGCCACCGAAATCGCCACCGCGTCCTCGCCGGCGAGCGCGGGACTGAAAGCCTGTCTGCGGTTCTCGTGGGCCTTGCGTACCACGGCCGCAGTGCGATCGCGCCGGATGCTCTCGTAACGCACGAAGGCAACCATCGGCTCTTTGGCATATTTCGCCACGCACGCCGCGACCACATAGGCGTCTTCGATGGCCATGACCGCGCCCTGTCCGAGGAAAGGCAGCGTCGGATGGCAGGCATCGCCCAGCAAAGTGATGCGGCCTTCCGTCCAGCGCTCCATCGGGCCGCGCACCATCAGTGCCCACTTGTACGGCGTATCGAGGCCATCGATGAGGATGTGAACGTCGCGATGCCAGGAGCGAAAGTCGTTGGCGAGCTCGCCTTTGGTGCCTTCGACGGTCCAGGATTCCACCTGCCAATCGTCACGCTCGACAATGCTGATGAAGTTCATGAGTTCGCCGCGCCGCACCGGATAATGCAGCACGTGGCCGCGCGGTCCGAGCCAGTTCGTTCCGACCATGCGGGCGAGGTGCGGCGGCAGCCGGTCCATCGGCACCAGGCCGCGCCACGCCACGCATCCCGTGAACTCGGCTTTTCCGGCGCCGAACAGTCCGGCGCGCACCTGGGAGTGGATGCCGTCGGCGCCGATGACGAAATCCGCCGCCGCCACGTGGCCGTCGGCGAACCTTGCCTCTGCGCGATCCGCCGTCTGGCTGACCGCAACGCATTTCTTGCGAAGGAAGACCGCGTTCGGCTTCAGCCGCTGGACGGCCTCGGCGAGAATGCCAAGGAGGTCGCCGCGATGCAGCATGACGTGCGGCGTGCCGTAGCGCTTGGCCGTGACCTCGCCGAGATCGAACCAATTCCAGGTTTCGCCGCTCCGCCAGTGGCGTATCTCGCGCGCGGCCGGCACGACCTGAACGCCGGACAATGCGTCTTGCAGGCCGAGAGCATAGAGGACGCGGGTGCCGTTCGAGCCGATCTGAACGCCGGCGCCGGCTTCCTTGAGGGCTGCCGATTGCTCGTAGACGTCGACATCGATGCCGCGCCGGAGCAGCGCCAGTGCTGCGGTGAGGCCGCCAATACCGCCGCCGATGATAGCAACGCGCGGCGCCTGCGGCATTTGTCGTCCCTCCCACTTTGCGGACTTCAATTTGCGAACCTTAAATGCCCGCAGCGTTTTCCGTCATTGCCCGGGCTAAACAACTCGGCCCGGCAATCCATGCTGACGTTGGCCTTGGACGAGAATTCGGTCAAGTTTGGCGGAGTAGCGGCACCAAAAGGTGCGCGGGGCCGGTCTCGCTCGCCCCGCGCAAACCACCCAGGGATTAGAGTCGACGAAAGTAGCCGCGTTTCGCGAAGAATGGTAAAATAATCAAAGGCTGAGGGGCAGTTCTGTCGCGTAAGGGAGGACAGAATGCCCGTGCACTGGCCAAGGATTGTTTGGGTTATCAGCTTTGGGCTTGCTCTCATCCCAGCCGCCTGGATGCTTGTTTATGATTTTGGCTGGGTTACGGCCTTGAGCGTCGCGGTGGTCATCTGGATCGTCGGCCCGATTTTGATCTGGCAGAGTTACGCGGCTTTTATCCTGTGGCGCTTCTATCGAGGAGCGCTGAAGGATCTTCGCAAATGAAGCGGCTCTAGCCGAGGACGAACAAGCGTGTGCGGGACGTTCGCACCCCGCATTCGATGCCAGCACCGTTTCGCGGCGACTGAGGCGACGTTGGATGTCTGGTCTTAAAATGAATTTCCTTCTTCGACATGGGATCGTAGCCATAAGTCATGACACCAACGACTGCGATGTCAGCCAGGCCGATGAAGCCATCCTCTATTGCGATGTTTCCGACGACGCGCTCGAGGTCGCCGCGAGCGCGGGAGGATGGGGCTATACTGATCCTTTCACCCGCGGCGCTAACTGCTCAGATTAGTTTGCTGCTGCTGGTGGTGGCCAGGAAACTCTTCAGGGAGTCGAATAACCGCTGACGATGATGTTCATGCCCATCCTCTTCAGCCTCGCGACACCCCGCCTGGCGCGGTCCGAGTTCTTGATCTTCAGCCGACCGTTGATGCGGCCTCAGCGAGCGCCGCATAAGGGCTGAATGCCGCGTTCTCGTTTCCCACACACTATTGAACGTGGCTTTGATCTAACTCAATTTCAAATTTCCCCGCTGCGCTAACTGGAAGTCACATTTATTCGGGAGAAATTGAGTATGCGAATTTTGCTTGGAATTGCTGCGCTGTTAGTCGGTGCAACTTGTGTCGTGGCGCAGCCGGGAATGGGTCCGGGTCCTTTTCCTCACCCGGGTCCCGGTCCAGGTCCCGGTCCTGGTCCCGGTCCCGGTCCCGGTCCTCACCCTGGTCCGGGTCCTTACCCTGGTCCGGGTCCTCACCTGGGTCCGGGGTTTCCTGGGCCGCTGCCTCTTCCCGGGCCACCTATAGGCCCTGAGTGGATCCCTCCGGGACCCCCTGGACCCCCTGGACCACCACCCCCTCCTCGCTGTTGGTGGGTGCCCGGTCCATACGGTCCTCATCGGGTCTGCCGCTACTATTAAGTCAGAGACGCTTTTGCCGTAGAACGCGTCGCACAAACTAATGAGGCCGTCCAATCTGAGACGGCCTCTGATTGTTTGCATTCGTTTGGATGGCTATTATCGTACGCTCTTCCAGGGATCGTGTTTCTCGTGAGATTGGGGTATGCGTTTGAGTGCATCTTTGTACGCATTCTCATCGGCTTTCACAGGGTGCTCTCCGGGCGGCCGTGGCCGTTGCGGGGGTCTTTTTCCTTTATCCATCCCTGTTTGGTCTTCTTTGCCCATTCCCATCTGCGCCCGAGCTGGCATTGTCATCAATGCGATCACTATGGCGACTATCGCGAGAACACGCATTAAATCCTCCGTACGATCGCGCCACCCTTTTCTAGGGCTCATTGTAGGCAAGATGGCAGCGGCAGGAAACCGCACATTAAAATCGCTTCCGTTCGAGCAATGAGTTGCACGCTGGCGGCGTCCCGCCACCCCATGAGGCGGAACCCGTCATGCTTGCCCGGCCGCACCCGGCCGCCGAGGTTCTTTTGTCACTCAAGCGACGTGAACGGCTTTCCATTCGTCACGGCAGGAAATCGATCGTTGGCGAGAGGACGACCATCCTTCGGTTTCGGCTCAGGCCATCTGTTCGCGTGCGATAACTCGTCTAATGCACCGCTGACACGCTGGTGAATGTCTGTTGTCTGGGGAACAACGGAAGTGGCGTCCTGCGGGTTTTGATCTTGAACCATGCGTTGAGTGCAGCAACGATGGATGGGGTCCGAGTGATCTTGAAATGGACAATGCCTTCTGCCCAATGTCGCTTTGCCAATGCGAAAACTTAAAAATATTCCACAATATTCCAAGCCGAATTAGAATTAGACTAATGTAAGCCGATATCACTTTAGAATAATGCCAAGATGTATTGCATAGAACCTTTCTAATATTTGCGAATAGCTGCGCAATTTCTTGACAGCGAAGATTTTCAAAGTGCATTTGTTGCGTGCTCGCAGCCGTCACACGACGTGCGCCGCTCGAGAGACGTCTCCTGGTAGAGTGCAATGTCCATCGTCCGACGTAAGCGCCGTCCGGTGTGTTGCCTGCTGATCGTCCTTGGGACGTCAGCCGCGATCGTTTCGGGTGCAAGCCGCGCTCAAGCACAAAATGATAGTTCATTCCACGAACTCGAAACCAAATACATTTTTGGAAATTTTACGGTCGGCTCATCGACCGGCATCGAGGGCGAAAAGGCGTTCGAGCCGGAGACGCAGGCCGACTTCGGCAAACGCGACGGAAGCTACGCTGCCGGTGCGACCGCGTTGGAGTTCGAGTACACGCCGAACCAATACGTGCAGATCGAACTTGGACCGACGGTCTCCTATTACAACATCCGCAACGTGCCCGGTCTCGACGACCGCAACATGGCAAGCATCAACGGGTTCGAGGCCGATTTCAGATCTGTCATCCTTGACCGCGGCCCTTCTCCCTTCGCCGTGACGCTATCCGTCGAGCCGGAATTTCACAGCCGCGATGAAACCGGCGGCGACAAGGTCGTGAATTACGGTTTGGAGACTAAGCTCGAAGCCGACACCGAACTGGTCAAGAACCGCTTATACCTGGGCTTCAATCTCCTCTACGAACCGGAAACCACGCGTGCCGATCTCGGCGCGTGGAGCAATGAATCAACCTTCGGAGTATCCTCGGCGCTTGCCTTCCAGATCATTCCCAAGGTCGTCGTCGGAGCCGACCTCTGGTATCTGCGCCATTACGACGGGGTGGCTTTCAATTCCTTCACCGGCGACGCCGTCTATTTGGGCCCGACATTCTACTGGCAGATCGCCCCGAAGGTGCTCATGAGCGCGGCTTGGGAAGCGCAAATTGCCGGCCACGAGGTTGGCGTGAGCCCCGCCCTCGATCTGACGGATTTTTCCCGGGAGCGAGCAAGGTTGCTGCTCGAATTTGAATTCTAGATTAACCGGCAACGCATTTGGCGGGTGTCGGCAATTTGAAAGAGGAGCTCATGAGGGAAAATTTCGCGAGCGTTAGTTTGATCGTTAGGACGCTGATGCTTGGGACAGCTCTTTTGACGGTCGGAACCGGTTTACGCGCGCAGCAGGCCGGTGCGGTCGCGATCACGGTCAAGGGCCATCATTTTCAGCCGGCGGAAGTCCATGCGCCCGCCAATCATCCGCTGACGCTTCGGGTGAAGAACCTTGATGCTACTCCCATGGAGTTTGAAAGCGTGTCGCTGAGAGTGGAGAAGGTGGTGGTCGCCGGCGGCGAGGGCATCTTGAATATTCGGCCGCTCGCGCCCGGCCGCTACGAATTTTTCGACGATTTCCATCAAGAGACTCGGGGCACCTTGGTCGTGCAATGATGTCGGCTCTTGTCGATTTCCGTTCTCACGACATAAATGCCCGCGCCGACGGCTGATCGTGATGATCCCCAACCGCGCTCCATCCGCTTCTCGGACCCCTTGCAGACGTGGGGATACCGGGCACTATAGGAGCCGGATTCACCTGGACACGACCGGGAGGGGCGGGTGGAATTTTACCTCAGCTTCGATCAACTCTTGGGCCGGGGGGCCAACTCGGTCATCCTGATTTTCTTGCCGCTGTTCCTGATCATGACGGCGCTCGAGGCGGTTATCATCCTGCACCGGCAGGGAACCTATCCTTGGCAAAATGCCGGCGTATCGTTCCTCATGACCATCGGCCACTTCATCAGCCAGGCAGCAACCCACGGATTGATCTTCGGAATCATTGCCGCGTTCGTTTACAAGATCAGGCTCACGACCATTCCAGTATCATTCCACAACTGGGTCAGCCTCATCGTTCTGTTTCTGCTGGTCGATCTCGGCTTTTATGTCGAACATCGCTGCTCGCATCGGATACGACTGCTATGGGCTTCGCACTGCGTCCATCACAGCAGCGAGAAGATGCAGGCGACCACTGCGTTTCGGCTGTCCTGGACCCCGATCCTATCCGGTGTGTTTTTGTTCTATCTGCCGATCGTGTGGATTGGCTACGATCCGGTTTGGGTTTACGGAATGGTGTCGATCAGCCTGAGTTATCAATTCTTCGTTCACACCGAACTTGTACCGCGCATCGGCTGGCTGGAGTGGCTTATCAACACGCCGTCGGCACATCGGGTGCATCACGCGAGCAATCCAGAATACCTCGACAAGAACTATGGCGGCGTGTTGTTGATCTGGGATCATTTGTTCTCATCGTACCAGGCCGAACTGCCGGACGTTAAGATTCGCTACGGCCTCGCGCACCCGCGTTCGGCGCCGAACAATCCTTTTATCATCGCTTATGAGGAACTTTGGTTGACGCTCAAGGCGGCATTTCGCGCCGAAAGTATGCGCACGGGTCTGGCGCGTCTGTGGGGACTTCCATAGCCGTCTCAATAACGGGCGACCATCTGGCTTCGTCATGCTCCGCCAGCGTCGCGCTCCAGCTCACACATACGCGCCTTGACCGCCGTGGACGCCGCGGCTTCAATCCGTCACAAAGAATAGGACACAAAGCCACGCCGGCGTTTGATTCGCGGGATCCTTTCCGCATAATCGGTCCAATCAGGGGAGCTGCTTTCATGACCGTTCGCATCGCCATCGTGCCGCCGATTTCGCATCGTCCCGGCGGGGACGAACGCAGTATCGCCAGCGTGCTGCGCGGCCGACTGATCCGGCTTCATTGATCCATTATTGATCGTCGTGTCCGCCCGCACCGATCTCGGCCTGCTCGGCCCGCAACCGCGCCTCGGCTATACAGCGAGCCGCATTGATCGTGCCGCCGCGCACCGCAGCGATGAAGCGGCGTTGGCAAAGCTTGCCGCAGACGAGCGCGCCGGCGTCTATCTGATCGGGGGCGAAAGCGTGTTGATGAAGCGGGGCGGCGAACCTCTCAATCCACTGTTTTCGTTCGGCGAAGCCCGCGCCCTCGGCGGCGGGCGGGAAACCGTGTTCCTCGGTCTTCTCGACGATGCTCCGCGCTTCGGCGTCGGTCTCGATCCGGCGTCGGTCGAGCCGCTCAAGGGGCGCGACGATATGAAAATCACCGATCTGCGCACCATCGCGGTGCAGGGGCTGGTCGATGCCGATCATCTGCCGCCGATCGCCGAAGCCAAGGCGGTGCTGGGCTGGCATGCGCGCCATCGCTTCTGTCCCAATTGCGGCGCGCCGACACGCGTCGTGCAGGCCGGCTGGCGGCGCGACTGTCCATCCTGCAAGGCCGAGCATTTTCCGCGCACCGATCCGGTCGTCATCATGCTGGTGATCTCGGGCGAGCGGTGCGTGCTCGGCCGTTCGCCGCGCTTTGCGCCGACCATGTGGTCGTGCCTTGCCGGTTTTGTCGAACCCGGCGAGACGCTCGAAGAGGCGGTGCGGCGCGAGGTGCTCGAAGAAGCCGGTATCGTCTGCGGACGTGTCGCCTATTTCGCCTCGCAGCCCTGGCCGTTTCCGACGTCATTGATGATCGGATGTCATGCCCAGGCGCTGTCGGACACGATCGTCGTCGATCGCAGCGAACTCGAGGACGCGCGCTGGTTCGATCGCGCGGAGCTCGTGCAGATGCTGGCGCGGCAACATCCGGACGGACTGACCACGCCGCCGCCGGTCGCGATCGCGCATCATATCATTCGCAATTTCGTCGAGAACGGCGCCGATGTCCTTCGCTGAGCCATCGCGCGGCGCGCGGCCCGCGGCGGCGCCGCGCATTCTGTGCACGGGCATCATCGTGCTCGACGAGGTGTTTACCGTCGGCGCGTTTCCGGCGCCGGACGGCAAGGTGCAGGCGACGGGACATTTCGTGGTCAACGGCGGTTGTGCGGCAAATGCTGCCGCCGCCATTGCGCGTCTTGGCGGCCGCGCCGTTTTGGCCGGCCCGCTCGGCGGACCGGCCGGCGAGGATTCCAACGGCGACCGCGTGCTCGCGGCGCTCGCCCGCGACAATGTCGATTGTACGCCGTGCCAGCGCGTGCCGGGTTTGGCCACGGCGCTCTCGGCGATTTTTATTGATGAGCGCGGCGACCGCATGATCGTGACGTATCGCGACGAGCGGATCGCCACCGTCACTCCGGCGGATCCCGACGGCGTCGCCGCGGCGGCTGACGCCGTTCTGGCCGATAACCGCTATCCGGATTTCGTGCGTCCGATCTGCGCGGCGGCGCGGCGGCGCAATCTCCCTGTGGTGCTCGACGGCGACCGGCCGACGGTCGAAGACGATCCGCTGTTTCGGCTCGCGACGCACGTCATCTTCTCCTCAGAGTGCTTGCGCGCCACCACCGGCGCGGCCGATCTCGCAGAAGGTCTCGCGCGTATCGCGCGCAACACCGACGCCTTTCTCGCCGTCAGCAATGGGCCGGACGACATCCTCTTTTTCGAGGGCCGCAAGCTGTGCCGGATGCCGGTATTCAAGATTCGCGCCGTGGATACGCTCGGTGCCGGCGATGCTTTCCATGGCGGCTTCGTCCTGGCGCTCGCCGAGGGGCGCAGCGAGATCGAGGCCATGCAATTTGGCGCGGCCGTCGCCGGGATTAAATGCACGCGGCTCGGCGGCTCCGCCGGCGCACCGACCCGGGCCGAAGTCGAGGCCATGTTGGCGCAAGCCGGCTCGTCCGATGGATGATGGCCGAGCCGCTTCGCCCCAAATGAAGACTTTTTGGCGTTGCATTAGAATATTTTTCTCTATATGAGGAACAATTGGCGCTAGTTTAGAATATTATTGTTACTCTGGCGCCAACCGTATTGCTGGAGGGCCGTTTCCTATGGACGCCATCGATCGCAAGATCCTCACCGTTCTGCAAGATGACGCCTCGCTTTCGGTTGCCGAGATCGGCAATCGCGTCGGTCTGTCTTCGACGCCATGCTGGAAGCGCATCCAGCGGCTCGAGGCCGACGGCGTCATCCAAAAGCGCGTCGCGATCGTGGATCAGGATCGCATCGGGCTCGGCATCAGCGTGTTCGTCTCCATCGAAACCGGCGACCATTCGCAGGACTGGCTCGACCGCTTTGCCAAGACCGTCGGCGCCATGCCGGAAGTGATGGAGTTCTATCGGATGGCCGGCGATGTCGATTACATGCTGCGCGTCGTGGTGCCGGACATTGCCGGCTACGACACCTTCTACAAGCGATTGATCGCTGCCGTGCCGCTAAAGAACGTCACATCGCGTTTCGCGATGGAAAAGATCAAGTCGACGACCGCGCTGCCGATTCCGCCGGCCTAATAGCCGAGGCTCACGACGGGCTGCGCGTAATCATAGTCGATTGCCGCGGCCGCATGTAGATCTGATCGTTCAGCGTCATCGTATGAGTCAAAACGTAGCCGAACGACGGATTGTAGCTGTACGACACCTCGGCGAGGATCAGATAGGTGTTCGGCGCCGCCAGTCCCGGCGGAATATTCACGATCTGTCCGGCCGAGCGTGCCGTGCCGTTGAGCGTGTCGCTCCAAACGACGGTCGCCTGGCCTTGCGCGTCGATCGAGAGCTCCGACACCACGGCCTGAAGGCCGGACACCGGATAGGGCGCAAGGATGTCCGACGAGGCGTTGAGAATATTCGACATCTCGGCGTCGGTGATGTTGGTGTACTGGCTCGAAAGATCGGCCAGTGTCCGCGCCGTCAACGTGGTCTTGCGGTTCACGGAAACTCCGGTCGAGACTTCGACGCTGCCGAGATAGAGCGTCAGCATCATCGGCAGCAACATGGCGAATTCGACGGCGGCAAGACCGCGACGATCGTCGGCGTAGCGCGCAAGCGACCGGCGCAAGCGCTGCGCGAAGGCGGCGGCGAAATCTGTAACAGTCGCGAAAGCGTTCATGGCAAGTCCCGTCAGGATGATACGTAGGGTTCGTTCTTGAAGACGGCGGTTGCGGCGAGCAGATTGAGGCTGCCGTTCATGTTGCTCAGATTGAAGCCGAGCAGATTCACGTAGACCGGATATTGGTAGTAGAGCCGCAACACCACGATATCGCCCGGACCGCCGGGGTTGTAGCCGAGGCCCGATGAATTGAAATTGCCGTTGGTCACCGGCATCCCGAGCTGGGCTGCCGAGAACGACGAGTAGGTTTCGACGTCGATGTAGACGCCGTCCTGGCAATTGAAGATCGAGGTGATCGATTTGCAAACCTGTGTCTTGAACTGTGCGGCGGTCCAGCCCTGAGTCTGCGCCTGGCCGGTCAAGATCAACCGCCCTCCGACGGCGGCCGCTGTCTCGAGCGTTTGACCGGCGAGGAAGATGATCGCCGTCTGCAGGATTGCGAACGTCAAGGCGACGAACGGTGCCGCCAGCATGCCGAATTCAATGGTGGTCGAGGCTGTGCTCTGACAAACGAAACGCCGCAGCGCCGACGGGAAGTGCTGAGCCGCGCGCGCCGTCAGCATCGAACGCAGCCGATCGAATGTGAGCTGATCTCGCATTGGTAACCCTCAATCGCCGAACGCGCAGGAGCGCAAGACATCGCGATTGAGCATTACTCATCGGCCGTTGGCGATTTATTGTAGTGATCACCAGGAACGGCGGGTGCGATATTAAGTGCTTGGCAACCTTGCGCCGGGTCACACGCCGCGCGGCGCGGCTCGCCCGGACCTGCCGCGGGCGCGTCCTAACGCTGGGAGCCGGCTCCGGCTGCCAAGGCCTGGTTGTTGCGGGCGACTGACGCGGCCAGCGCCTTGGTAAAGTAGTCGGTGTCGTCGCCGAGCGTGATCCGCGTAGAGCATTCCGGCGTGCAGCTATAGGTCTCTCGCGTGATGCCGCGGTAGACGACCACGATCGGATCGCGTGGTCCCTTCACCTCGACGGAATTCTCCATCAGCACCGCACCGGCGCGATCCATCACGACGACATTGGTGGCGCCGTAGGCCTTGCCGGTGACGATGGCGATTCCGCCTGGCTCGATCGAAAGATCAGCGATCAGTGGGTCGCCAATCACGACAGTCGCGGCACGCTCCGGAATTTTAATGATCCGGGCCTGGTCCATCGCGACGACGATCGGTTCGGCCGATACCGCGGCCGGCACGGCGACGAGGAGGAAAAGGGCCGCTCCGAGTCGATAGAACGGCCTCAGGGCCGCTCGGCCTCGCACGAACAACGCTGTCATCGAGACTTCTCCGAAACCCCACGCGACACTACAACCGAAGAGGCCGTACGCAGACCAGTCCATTTTTAACCGCGGATTAGTGAATGAAGTGCAAATCGCCCCTCCGGCTCGTCGGGTAACGAGGGGCTCCGCCCCCGTGAGCAGCGATCAAAGGGCACGGCTTTCACTGCATGAACGGACGCATGAACTGGCCACCGAAGCTTGCCGGATATTCGCGCTCTGCAATGCCGTACCGATCAGGCAACTCGCCGGCGGGCATATAGAACGTGCCGAAGATGACATCGAGGATCGGGAACGTCGCGGCAAAGTTCTTTTCGCCGCCGCGGTCCGGCGCAGTGTGATGCCAGCGGTGAAACACCGGACCGGCAATCACGTATTTGAACGGACCGAGCGTCCAATCGAGGTTGGCGTGCACGAAGGCCGAATGAGCAATCGTGAGAGGACCAAGCACCACGAACACGTTGGGCGAAATGCCGGCGATCAGCATCACGACGTCGGCCAATACGCTGCCGAGAAAAAGATTGATCGGATGAAAGCGTGCGGCCGAGATCCATTCCAGTTCCTCGGACGAATGATGCACGGCGTGATATTTCCACATCCGTGCGCCATGAAACATACGGTGCGTCCAATACAAGATGATGTCTTCGCCGATCAGGAACAGGATCATCTGCACGGCGAGCGGAAACGCGGCGAGGGGGCCGTGGCCGTTGTCGTAGAATGCGATCAGGCCGTCGCCGGTGGTGATGCCGAACAAGAGCGCCGCGCCGGCAATGAGAAGGCCGATGCGCAGGTAGCGCGCAATCACCGGGATGAAGAACCAGTAGCAGAGATCGGTCACGAGGTCGCGTTTGTGCCACCATGGCCGGCCGGGATTACAGGCCCAGAACGACGTCAGGGCCGTGAAGCCAACCGCGAGCGCAATCGAAATCGGCAGGTTCTTGGTCAGCGTCTGGCCGAAATTGATGAAGAAGGAAAGCAGTTCCTGGCTCATGCTGGCTTGGATGGCGTCTTGCGGCATTTTGGCGAAAGCCTTGTTTTGTTTGGAAAGCGGTCCTCTGGAACGGCTCGGCCCGCATGTTCACGTAATGCATCGGTATCGGCTATCCCCATTAAAACCCCGTGAACGATCCGCCGATGACCCGCGCCGGAAGACACGGATGATTTGGAACTACCGGGTCGATTGGAGTCTTGTTTGAAGAAACTTGCAGGCCGCAGCCTTACATGCTGGCAACTATTATCTGATAAAAGCCCCTTCATCGCATCGGCAGTTGGGGAACTGGTCGAATTCTTTGCTCTCTGAAACGCGCCATTAACTACATTGCGGAACTGCCAATAGGACGCGGGTTTATTCGTTCGATTTAACTGCATTGAAATTTCTCGTTGTTAGCTTTGCGCTCGATCCCAAACGGTCCGCAAGCGGCCGCCGGATCACGCTCAGACAGCCAAGTGTGGACCTTAAGGAGCCAACCAATGAAGACCCTTGTTTCGCGTTTTGTGAAAGATGAATCCGGCGCCACCGCCATTGAATACGGCCTCATCGCCGCCGGCATCTCGGTCGCGATCATTGCCGTGGTGCAGGGCCTCGGCAGCCAGTTGAACTCGACCTTCAACAGCGTCTCCAGCGCCCTCAAGTAAGCGCCGTTTGACACCGTGCTACGAGGGGGCTCCGGTCGATCACCGGAGCCTTTTCGCTTTTTCGCAAGCACTTCGCGCCATTCCGCTAACGCACCTTCAATGTGCGCCGGCTAAAACGGTCCCGAAACGACAATTGGGGATGCCATGTTGATCGAAGTGATCAAATTGACGCTGTTCCCGGCGATGATGGCGTTTGCGGCGTCGAGCGACCTGTTCACGATGACGATCGCCAATCGCGTTTCCCTCATCCTGGTCGGCGGCTTTGTCCTGCTCGCCCTGTTAAGCGGTATGGGCGGCGCTGACATAGTGTGGCATGCGGCAGCGGCCGGGGCCGTGCTTGTGGTCACGTTCGCCTTCTTCGCCCGCGGCTGGATCGGCGGCGGCGACGCCAAGCTCGCGGCCGCCACAGCTCTGTGGCTGGGTTTCAGCCATCTGGGCGATTACGTTATTTATGCCTCGCTGCTCGGCGGCGGGCTGACACTGCTATTGATCCAGTTCCGCTCCATGCCGATGCCGCAAGTGCTGTTGGGACGAGACTGGGCCGAACGGCTTCACCGCCGTGACGGCGGCGTTCCCTATGGCGTTGCGTTGGCTGCAGCAGCGCTGCTTGTCTATCCGCACACCGAGTGGATGACAGCGCTCGGCGGCTAATGTCCGAATTCGCAGGTCCCCGCGGCGTGCCTCCGGCGAAGGGGGGAAGCGAAAGGCCACGAGTAAAACGGGTCTCGGCCAATTTTTTGAGCTTGTGGCTTTTTGGTCTGATGGCGGCAAATTGCAGGTTTGTCAGCGCCGGGGATGACCCTCCAGACATCCCTAACGAAAGATTAACGCGATTTGGATACGCCTCATTAACCATGCTTTGACGTTTAGCTGATGAACTGCAGCGATAACGGCCTCATCAGCCGTGGCGTCATCTGGAAAGTGAAGCGTAATGAAAGCGGCCCGTCTTGTCGTTCTTGGTGTTGCTCTTGCCGCGGGCGGCGTTGCCGCTTTTCTCGCGAGCCGGAGCCATGAGCCGAAACCGGCCAAGGCGCCGGTGGCGCAGATTGAGACGGCTGATGTGCTGATCGCCAAAGGCGATCTCCCAAGGGGGCAGGTGATCGCAGCTTCGGACGTCGGCTGGCAGGCTTGGCCCACAGCTGCAATGAACTCAAACTTCATCAAAAAGTCGGATCGGCCGGACGCGATCGACCAATTCGTCGGTGCCATCGTGCGCATCCCGATTGCGTCGGGCGAGCCGATCCGCGAACCCGCGGTGGTCTTTGCCAAGGGCAGCGGATTCCTGGCAGCCGTTCTGCCTCGCGGCATGCGCGCGGTGGCGATGGATATCTCGCCTGAAAGCGCCGCCGGCGGCTTCATCCTTCCGGAAGATCATGTGGACGTCGTCCTGACGCGCCGTGACAAGGCAGCGGAAAAGGTGAGCGGAATCGAGAAATACGTCACCGAGACGATCCTGAGAAACGTGCGTGTACTGGGAATAGACCAGGCGGTTGACGAAAAAGACGGCCAAAAGGTCGTGGTCGGCAAGACCGCGACGCTCGAATTGACGTCGCCGCAGGCCGAGACGCTGGCACTCTCGCGTCAGATTGGGACGCTTTCGCTCGCGCTGCGAAGTCTTGCGGATTCGCAATCCACAATCCCCGAGGATGGCATCGATGATGGCGATAAATCAGGCGGCTCTATCAACACAGTACGCTACGGCGTGAGCACACTCAGCACGCCCCGCTGAACCGCACGGAGGAACGGACCATGCCAGTCAGGACATCGATCCGCATCGCTTGTGTGGCGGGCATGATCGTCGCGTCATGGCTTCTTCCTGACACTGCCTCGGTTGCCGGCGACGGGGCGCCGGCGCCGCCGACGCAGACGATCAAGGTCGCCGCAAGCGACCTGGGGTCACGCGCGGTTTCGCTTGGCGTCAGCAAGTCGGTCGTCATCGATTTTCCGCGCGACATCAAGGACGTGCTGGTCGCGGATCCCAAGATCGCCAACGCCGTTGTCCGCTCCGCGCGCCGCGCCTACGTCATCGGCATCGCGGTCGGCCAGACCAACGTCTTTTTCTTCGATGCCGAAGGCAAGCAGATGGGCGGCTTCGACATCGCCGTTACGCGCAATCTCAACGGTCTTCGCTCGATGATCCGCCAAGTTCTTCCGGATTGCGACATCAATGTCCAAGGGATTGGGGACGGTGTTGTTCTGTCCGGCACCGCACCGAGCCAGGCCGAGGCGCAACAGGCCTATGACATGGCGGTGCGGCTCCTTAACGACGGCACGGCGAATACGGTCCCGCAGGGCACCAAGGTCGTCAACGCCATCGTGGTTCAAGCGCGCGACCAGGTCATGCTGAAGGTGACCGTCGCCGAAGTCCAGCGTGACGTCATCAAGCAGCTCGGCATCAATCTTTCCGGTGAGCTCAACTACGGGACCGCCGTGCTGAACTTCAACAACACCAATCCATTCTCTGCCTACGGCCAGTCGCTCAACGGTTCGAGCATTACGGGCGGCTGGAATTCGATCAGCGCCGAACTGCAGGCCATGGAACGCGCCGGCGTTCTGCGCACGCTCGCCGAGCCCAGCCTCACGGCAATCTCCGGCGAAAGCGCCAACTTTGTTGCCGGCGGCGAATTCCCGGTCCTTAACGGCTTCAGCTGTGCGAGCTCGACCCCGGGCAGCAATACGTCCGTCTGTCAGCCATCGATCGATTTCAAGAAGTTCGGCGTCAGCCTCGCCTTTACGCCGGTGGTGCTCAGCCAGGGACGCATCAGTCTCAAGGTGACCACCGAGGTGTCAGACCTTTCGACCGAAAATTCGTTGACGATCGCCGTTCCCGGCACGACGCCGGGCACGATTGGCTCGTCGGCGACCATACCGTCGATCAAGGTGCGGCGTGCCGACACGACGGTGGAGATTCCGTCGGGCGGCGCGCTGGTGCTGGCCGGCATGATCCAGGAGCAAACGAAACATCAGATCAACGGCCTGCCCGGATTGATGGAAGTCCCCATTCTCGGGGCGCTTTTCAAGAGCCGCGACTACATCAATCAACAAACCGAGCTGATGGTGATGGTCACGCCCTACGTCGTGCACTCCGTCGCGCAGAAGAATCTCTCGCGCCCCGACGACGGCTTTGCCGATCCCAGCGATCCTGCGGCAGTCCTTCTGGGTCGTCTGAACCGCATCTATGGCGTCGGCGGCAATGTCGATCCGCCGGACACGTACCACGGCAGATATGGATTTATCCTCGATTGAGCTGCGGAAGCAGGAGAGACGACCGATGCACACTGTTCGCGCAATGATCGCCGGCCGCCGAGGTTTCGCGGGGATGGCGTTGCGTGCCGTCGTCGTCGCCGGATGCGCCGCTCTGGTGGCCGCCTGCAATACCGACCAGCAGATCGCGGGCGTTCCCAGTGTGTCGCCCGATTATCGCATGCGTCACCCGATCACGCTCACCGAAGCCGACCGTACGTTTCAGATCTTTGTCGGGACCAATCGCGGCACGCTGACGCCGACCCAGCGCGCGGAGTTGCTCGCCTTCGCCGAGACGTGGCGGCACCAAGCTACCGGTGGTGTCGTTATCGCCCTGCCGAGAGGATCGACCAATGAGCGGGCGGCGGCGGACGCGTTGCGCGAGATCCGGTCCATCGTGGTTGCGAGCGGTGTACCGCCGAGGAGCATCGCGGTGCGAAATTACAGCGTCGATCCGGGGACGCTGGCAACCATTCATGTCACTTACCCCAAGATCACCGCTCAAGCTGGACCTTGCGGGATGTGGCCGGAGAATATCGGGCCGGGTGCCGACCGCGACTTCTTCGAAAATCAACCCTATTGGAATCTCGGCTGTGCAAGCCAGCGCAACTTGGCCGCCATGATCGATGATCCAACCGATCTGGTTCAGCCGCGCAGCGAAACACCCATTTACACCATGCGGCGCACGACGGTCGTCGAGAAATACCGGGTCGGCCAAAACTCCGCGACCCAGCGCCAAAACACCACTGCAGGCAAGATCAGTGACGTTGGCCAATGATACCCGCACATGACAAATCAGGTTAACCAAGCCACTCTGGAAGAAAACGTTGCCGAAGAGGTCGTCGGCCGCGATGAGCACATCGCGCCGGCGCCGCGCGTGTCGGTGCAGGCATTCTGTGAAACTGTCGAGACCGCCGCCGCGATCCAGGCGGCGGGCGAAGATCGGCGCATGGCGAAGGCGCATCTGCGCATCCAGATGGGAGGGCTGGCGGCAGCCATCGAGGCCTATCAGAGCTCTCCCACGCCGAACGTCATCATTCTCGAAACCGAAAGCCGAAACGATGACATTCTCGCCGGCCTCGACCAGCTTGCCCATTTTTGCGATCCCGGTACCCGCGTCGTCGTTATCGGCCGCAAGAACGATGTCTCGCTGTATCGTGAATTGGTGCGGCGAGGTGTCAGCGACTATCTGATCGCACCGGTCGGCACGCTGCACGTCGTACGTTCCGTGTGCGGATTGTTTTCGGCGCCGGATGCCAAGCCGGTAGGCCGCATCATAGCGGTCGTCGGCGCCAAAGGCGGCGTCGGTGCCTCGACCATTGCACACAATATCGCGTTCGCGATCGCGCGCGACTTGAAACTGGACTCCGTCGTGACCGACCTCGATCTCGCGTTCGGGACCGCTGGTCTGGATTTCAACCAGGATCCGCCGCAGGGCATCGCCGAAGCGGTGTTCTCGCCCGACCGCGTCGACACTGCTTTCGTCGATCGCTTGTTGTCCAAATGCACCGAACACTTGAGCCTGCTTGCGGCACCGGCGACGCTGGAACGCGTTTACGATTTCGGCGCCGACGCTTTCGACGCCATCTTCGACTCACTGCGCTCGACCGTTCCTTGTGTCGTTCTCGATGTGCCGCACCAATGGACCGGCTGGAGCAAGCAGACGCTTATCGGCGCCGACGACATTCTCATCGTTGCAGCGCCCGATCTTGCGAATCTCCGCAACACGAAGAATCTCTACGACTTGCTCAAGGTGGCCCGGCCGAACGATCACCGTCCTCTCTATTGCCTCAATCTGGTCGGTGTTCCGAAAAAGCCGGAGATCAAGGCCGCCGATTTCGCCAAGGCCCTCGAGGACCAGCCCGTTGCGATCATTCCGTTCGAGCCGCAGGTGTTTGGTGCGGCGGCCAACAACGGACAAATGATCGCGGAGATTTCCAGTAATCACCGCGCCGCCGAAATGTTCCTGCGGCTTGCGCAAAAACTGACCGGGCGCGCGGAGCCGAAGAAGCAGCGATCGGGCCTGTTTTCACCGTTGCTTGGTAAGTTACTGCAGAGGCAAGCTTAACGTTTGTTGGAGTTGCGTTCGTGTTTGGTAAGCGTCCTACTGGGTCCACCGCCGAAGTCGAGCACCGGCAACCGCCGGCGCCTGCGCCGGTTGTCGCGCCGGCCGCCCCGCCCCATGCGGTCTCGCCTCCGCTTGCTCCGCCCGAGGGCGGGCGCACGGCGTTTCCCTCCGCGGGCCTCGGTGCGCCGATCGTCGGAGCGCCGTCGTCCAAGCCCGGCGCGGCGAGCGCCAAGAATCAGCCGCAGCAAATTCCCTCTGCGGTAAACTCGCGGCGCTCGGATACCTACTACGAGACCAAGGGTACGATATTTGGCGCGTTGATCGAGGCGATCGATCTTGCCCAGCTCGCCAAGCTCGACGCCGATTCTGCGCGCGAAGAGATTCGCGACATCGTCAACGAAATCATCGCAATCAAGAACATTGTGATGTCGATCTCCGAGCAGGAGGATCTGCTCGACGACATTTGCAACGACGTGCTCGGCTACGGTCCGCTCGAGCCGCTGCTCGCTCGAGACGACATTGCCGACATCATGGTCAACGGTTCGGGCACGGTCTATATCGAAGTCGCGGGCAAAATTCAGAAGACCGGCATTCGCTTTCGCGACAATCAGCAGCTTCTGAACATCTGCCAGCGCATCGTCAGTCAGGTCGGCCGCCGGGTCGACGAATCATCGCCGATCTGCGATGCGCGCCTGCCGGACGGCTCTCGCGTCAACGCTATCGTGCCGCCGCTTGCGATCGACGGGCCGGCACTGACCATCCGCAAGTTCAAGAGGGACAAACTCACACTCGAACAGCTCGTGCGGTTCGGTTCGATCTCGCCGGAAGGCGCGGAAATTCTGAAGATCATCGGCCGCTGTCGGGCGAATACCCTGATCTCCGGTGGAACCGGCTCGGGCAAGACCACGCTGCTCAACTGCCTGACACGTTACATCGACGACGACGAGCGCATCGTCACCTGCGAGGATGCGGCCGAACTTCAATTGCAGCAGCCGCACGTGGTGCGATTGGAAACCCGTCCGCCCAATCTTGAGGGCGAGGGCCAGATCACGATGCGCGACCTGGTGCGTAACTGCCTGCGCATGCGACCGGAACGCATCATCGTCGGCGAGGTTCGCGGCCAGGAAGCGTTCGACCTTTTGCAGGCGATGAACACCGGTCACGACGGCTCGATGGGCACGCTGCACGCCAACACTCCTCGCGAGGCGCTCTCTCGTCTGGAATCGATGATCACCATGGGCGGCTATTCGCTGCCGTCGCGTACGATCCGGGAAATGATCTGCGCATCCATTGACGTCATCATCCAGGCGGCGCGCTTGCGTGACGGTTCGCGCCGCATCACTCACATCACCGAAGTGATGGGTCTGGAAGGCGAAGTGATCATTACCCAGGACGTTTTTCTCTACGACATCCTCGGCGAGGACGCGAACGGCAATCTGCTTGGCCAGCATCGGTCGACCGGCATTGGCCGTCCGAAATTCTGGGAGCGGGCGCGCTATTACGGCGAGGAGCAGCGCCTTGCTGCGGCGCTCGACGCCGCGGAAGTCGCGAACGTCGGTATGAGAAGCTAGGGCGCGGTAGCAGCGATGGAGACTTACGGTCTGTTCTTCCTGGTGGCGCTCGCGATCGGCGGCGTCGCTTGGGTATTCCTGTATCCCCTTCTTTCCGGCGAGCGAAAGACGGAGCAGCGAATGGCGAATGTCGCTCGCACCGAACCGGTCGTGCGGCCGACCGCGCGAGCCTCGCAGAAGCCGCGGCGCGAACAGATCGAGGGGACTCTCAAGCAGATCGACGAACGGCAAAGAAAGGCGAAACGTCCACCGCTGACGGTGCGCTTGACGCAAGCGGGGCTCGACTGGTCGAAGCGCCGATTTATTATAACTTCGGTTGGCTTTGGCCTCGCCGCGTTCCTGGCTGCCCTGGTCGCGAAAGCGGGCCTGGTGGTCGCTCTCGCCTTCGCTTTTTCGGCAGGCTTTGGCATACCGCGGTGGCTGCTTGCGTTTCTCAAGAAGCGGCGTGAAGCGCGATTCTTGAACGCTTTCCCGGATGCCGTCGACGTCATCGTTCGCGGCATCAAAGCCGGTCTGCCGCTGCTTGACAGCCTCAAGCTGATCTCCGTCGACGCGGTAGAGCCGGTTCGGAGCGAATTCCGCAGCATTATCGAGACACAGACGATCGGCATGCCTATCGGTGAGGCCGTGCTCAAGCTTTACGAGCGCATGCCGGTGGCCGAGGCAAATTTCTTCGGCATCGTCGTCTCCATTCAGCAGCGTTCCGGCGGCAACCTCTCGGAGGCGCTGGGCAACCTTTCTCGAGTGCTCCGCGACAGAAAGAAAATGAAAGCCAAGATCCAGGCGATGTCGATGGAAGCCAAAGCCTCGGCGGCGATCATCGGTTCGCTGCCGATCGTTGTGATGGGCCTCGTCTACGCCACAAGCCCGAAATACATCGAACTGCTTTTTACGGAGAACCTCGGGCGCATCATGCTCGGATGCTGCGCCGTCTGGATGCTGATGGGCATCCTCGTGATGCGCAAAATGATCAATTTCGATTTCTGAGGTAATGCCGTGCTGGGAAATATCATCAGGCAGCTTTTCGAGCCGAAAATTCTTTCGATGATTTTTGCGGCGATCGCGGCGGGCGCGACCGTGCTGACGCTGGCGATGCCTTATGTCTTCTCGGATACGCTGCCCAAGCGCATGAAGGCGGTGGCGTTGGAGCGCGAAAAAATCCGGCAGCGCGAGCGTGAGCGGATGGCGCAGGGCAACAGAGCTTCGCTGCGGCAATCGCCGAAAATGTACATGAAGACGGTGGTCGACAACTTCAATCTCAGGAAGTGGGTTGGTCAGGAAGAAGCGCGCGCCATGCTCGTTCAGGCCGGCTATCGCGGCCAGGCGCCCTACGTTACCTATCTTTTCTTCCGCATGACGATGCCTATCGTCATGCTGCTTGGTTCGCTGTTTTACGTTTTCGTGATGATGAAAGCCAACTATCCGCCGATGGTCAAGGTTGGGATAGCGATCGGCGCCGCGTATTTCGGAATGTACAGTCCGAATCTGTTCTTGAAGAATAAAATTCAAGGGCGGCAGCTTTCGATCAAGCGCGCTTTTCCCGACGCTCTCGATCTGTTGCTGATATGCGTTGAATCGGGAATGTCGGTCGAAGCCGCCTTTCGCAAGGTCAGCGACGAGATCGGATCGCAATCGGTTCCGCTTGCGGAGGAGTTCACCTTGACGACGGCGGAATTGTCATATCTGCCGGATCGCCGGCAGGCCTATGAAAACCTGGCGCAGCGCACCGGTCTTGAGGGCGTGAAAGCAGTGTGTCTCGCGTTGCAACAGTCCGAACGCTACGGCACTCCGCTTGGTGCCACCATGCGCGTGCTGGCACAGGAAAATCGCGACATGCGGATGTCGGAAGCGGAGAAAAAAGCCGCTGGTCTACCGCCGAAGCTCACCGTGCCGATGATTGTATTTTTCCTGCCTGTGCTGTTTGTCGTCATTCTCGGTCCGGCGGCGATCCGGGTTCTGGCGCTGCAGCACTGAGATCGCGCTTCAATCCGGGCATCCGGTCTCAGCTCGGACCGTGCGAGACGTGCTCGGTCTGGCTTGTTTTCTGCATGCCGGTGCGCCGCGCGAGCATCTGCCGCAGGTAGGCGACGTTGGCGGCAGCCTGTTCGGGCGGCAGGTCGGCCTGCGCGATCTGCTCGGCTTCTTGAAAGCGGCCCTGCAGACCGACCACGAGCGCGAGATTTTGGCGCACGCGCGGATCGACGGGGCGATGCGCCGCAGCGCGCCGCAAGGTCGCCTCGGCGTTCGGCAGATCCTTTGAAAGGGCGTAGGACAGGCCGAGGTTGGACAGGACCGACGGTTCTTCGGGAACGATCTTGAGCGCCGTCAGGTAATACCGTTGGGCTTCGGCGTGACGGCCCATCTGATCGAGCACGGCGCCTTCCGCGGACAAAATGTGCCAGTCGGGTTCGTCGGGGGTGTGAGCGCGGCTGAGCACGTCGAGCGCCTGCTGGTAATTGCCGACCTCGGCCAGCGCGCGTCCGTATTCGCCGAGCACCACTTTATTGTGCGGGTTTTCGATCGAAAGCCGCTCGAGGACGGCGGCCGCCTGCGCACGCTGCCCGGTGGCGCGCAGTGCCTGCGCGTAGCGAAGCGCCGCCTCGACATTCTTTGGATTGGCACGATATTGCGGGCCGTAGACCGCAACGTCGCGTTGCCAATCGGCATCCGGTCGATCAGCCGGTGCGAGCGCCAGCGCGCCCGGCTGGCCGGATTGCGTCGTCTGGCATCCCGCTGTCGCCGCGGCGATGGCAGCAACGAGGGTCGCCGAGGCTAACAGTCGTACAGAGCGGGATCGGGTCGAACGCATCTCGATCGCTGCGATGGTAGCCGCAAGAACAGCCGCAATGGTGCAAGTCGCACCATGCCGCAGGGTTGGTCAGCAATAGAACGTTAACCCTAACGAGCGGTTAACGCGGCCAAGAGACGGCTTTTCCAAGGGACTTATGGATGTGCAATTGTCGGGAAGGGGAGAGCGGCGCGACCTAAGCCAGAACCTTAGCGGTGGTTCCGCGCTTCTCGCTGACATAACTCGACGTGTCGCCTTTCGGACGCTCGCCGGCAATGGCGTGGCCCTCGACCATGTAGTGAACAGCTTCGGCGATGTTTGTGGCGTGATCGCCGATGCGCTCGATGTTTTTGGCACAAAACAAATGGTGAATGCACATCGAGATGGTCCCGGGATCCTCCATCGTATAGGTCAGCAACTCCCGGAACAGCGAGACGTAGAGTGCATCGACTTCCTTGTCGCCCTGCCAGACCTTGAGCGCATTCGCAGGGTTGCGGTCGACGAAGCTGTCAAGGACCGCGGCCAATTGAGAGGCGACCAGCGCCGCCATGTGTTTGAGACCGCGCATCAGAGTGCGCTGCGAGTGCTCGCCGCTGACTGCGAGGGCTCTTTTGGCGACATTCTTGGCGAGGTCTCCGATTCGTTCCAGATCGTTGGCGATGCGCAACATCGCCACCAGCGCCCGCAAATCGATCGCCATAGGCTGGCGCAGCGCGATCGTGGCGACGGCCTTTTCTTCGATTTGCCGCTGCAACTCATCGACTGTTTCATCGGTTGCGATGACCTGGCGCGCGAGGCCGGTGTCGCGCCTTGCCAGCGCGTCGATTGCATCAGTGATCTGCTTTTGCGCAAGTCCACCCATCCGAGCGACCATCTGCGTAAGTTTGATCAAGTCGCTGTCGAAGACTCTGGTGGTGTGGTCGGAGACATTCATGGCTGTGGCCGTTTTTGTTTGTTGGCGCTTCCATTTGAGCGCTCGACGCTGCCGCAAGATCGTCTGATCGGTCAGCGAAGCGGGGTCCAACGTATTGATGATTCTACGATTCGTGCGTGACGAACCGATGACATGGACGCCAGCTGGCGCCGGATCAGCAATCTAAAAATGCAACTCGCCGCACATGTTCATGCCGCTGACGGATTGTCATCACATTCTCACCGACACACCAATAAAATCCATCTGATTCGTCGGCCGCAAGTCTGCGAGCCGTAGCGGGCGCGCGCTCTTGAGATACGGGAACTCGGAACGGGCCAGGAACTCATGGCGTCAGCACTCGTGGAAGCGATCGGAGCGACCGGAGCTGCGCTGACGACCCTATGCTGGGTGCCGCAAACGGTTAAGATCCTTCGCGAGCGGGACACGCGATCGATTTCGTTGCCCGGAACGACGTTGTGTGTTCTTGGCGTTCTGCTGTGGCTGGTTTATGGCTTCGCCATCGTTGACGCACCTCTGATCGGCTCAAGCCTTGTCACGTTTGCGATGACGGCGATCATTCTGGTCCTTAAAATCCGTCATGGCTGACAGTTGCACGGCTGGATCATGGCCGGTTCCGGGTCTTCAAGGCGCGCTCGGCGCGAACTGGTGATGCCGGCCTTCAGCGGCTATGATTTGTGTGCCCAAATTGATCTAGATCAGAACGGGATCGCTGACAGGGCGTATCAAGGATTGCCGGAACTTCGATGCGAGATTGGATGAGGGCGATGAAACCGATCCCCGATAAAGCCGAGATTGCGCTGGAATATCCCGATAAGCTCTATATTGGGACCTTCGAGCGATCGTCGCGTTTCGACGCACACTTCGATGAAGCCGGGATTTCACTCACGCTTTATCATGGCGGTGACGAAAGCGTCCGCAAATCGGTGCGCATGCACATCCACTACGCGCTGTTCGCAGAAATCCTGGCGGATCTGGCCAAGAGCGCCGAGGTCATGCCTGCGGACGAGGTGTCGCACCGCGATGTGCTGGCGCAGGCGGCGCACGCACTCGCCGCGGCGCTGCCGCCGAAAAATGAGTCTTCCGAGGCACAAGACAAAAAGGCGCAAGACAAAACCGACGACGCGATGAGCGCCGAGGAAGAGGTCGAACTCCTTCACGTCCTCGAGTAAGCGTTCCAATCAAGCCCGGTCATGCATCGCTCTGTGAGCAGCGAAATTGCAGACGTTTTAGCAAAAGGTTCTTCATGCGCATCCACAAACTAGCCCTCTTCGCAACTACACTTTTAGCCCTCGATGCAGCGCCAGGGTATGCGGCGGATGCGCTCCACGGTGGGGACTTGGCGAAAAGATGGTGTGCATCCTGCCATCTCGTCTCGCCCGACCAGCAGCGGGCGAGCGCCGATGTGCCGCCGTTCGCGACAATCGCCCAATCGCCGAATTTCGATCCAAAGAGGCTTGCGTACTTCTTGCTCGAGCCGCATCCCAAAATGCCTGAGATAGGATTGAGCCGCCAAGCGGCGGACGACATCGCGGCTTACATCCAATCTCTGAAGAAGTAGCGGCCTGTCGCCCGCTCAATCGTAGACCGTGTCCAAATAATGCTCTGAGTCGACGACGGCCTCGATGACCGTCGGTCCCTTGGCGGCGAGCGCAGTCTTCACCGCGGCTTCGAGCGCATCCGGGCTGCGCACGCCGACTGCCGGCACGCCGAAATAATGCGCGGGCGGTTCGCGATACTCTTCTTCCTGCAGTTCTGTGCCGTAGAGCGGAAACTGGCGGCGTATTTGTTTGACCTTAATAAGGCCGAGCCACCGGTCGTCGAGCACCACGACGGGGAGTGTGATGCCGAGCCGTTTGGCTGTGGCCACTTCCCCGCACGTCATCTGGAAGCAGCCGTCGCCGATCAGACAAACCACCGGCAGATCGGGCCGCGCCAATTTTGCCCCAATCGCGCCGGGTAGACCAAAGCCCATCGACGACCAGCCATTGGTGATGAGGAACGTCTTCGGCGCGTGCGCCGTCCATTGGCTCGCGATCTGGTGGGTGTGAGCGCCGACGTCGAACGACAGCACGCCCTCCCGCGGCAGCGCGCGACGCACCGCATCGATGGCCGCGTGCGCCGTAAATGCTCCGTTTCCCGGCCGTAGCGCGGTCTGGAAGTTGCGACGATGCACGGCGATTTGATCGGAGGTCCATTGCGGATGCCCGGACGGCTGGATGGCGAGACGCGCGAGCGAGGAATTGAGATCGCCCACGACCTGATGTGCGAGCTTCACCGAGGGTGCAATGTCGACCGGCTCGATATCGATCTGAAGCAGCGCAACATCATCGATCCAGGCTTCATACTCGACCTCGATGGTGTCGTAGCCCAGCCCGACGATCAGATCGGCCGAGCGCAGGAGTTTGCGTTGCACCTGCCGGCAGGCCCGCTCGATGCAGCCGAGCGACAGCGGATGATCCTCGTCGATCAATCCCTTCGCCATCGTCGTGGTGGCGAAGGGTAAGTTGTACCTCTCAACGACTTTCCGCAGCCATGTCGGATCTTTCATGCGCATCGCCGAGGCGCCGATCACGGCGATCGGTCGCCGGGCCGTGGCGAGCAATTCGGCGGCGCGTTCGATCGCGACGTCCGCGGCGGATGCGAGCTTCGCCGCCGGCGTGAACGTCGGGATGGTCTCGTTGGTCGGCGCCAGTGCGACATCCTCGGGCAAATCGAGATGAACCGGACCCATCGGTTCGCTGAGCGCGAGCCGGATGGCTTCGGACAGGGTTGCGCCGATCTCGCCCTTGCGAAGCTGCATCGTCGCCTTGGTGATCGGCTTGAACAGCGCGTGATGATCGATCCACATCTGGATGCGGCGGCCGAGCTGATCGGTATTCAGATTGCAGGTAATGGCGATCATCGGCGAGCGATCGAGCCACGCGTCGCCGATACCGGTGGCAAGGTTCGTCGCGCCCGGGCCAAGTGTCGCGATGCAAAGTCCCGGCGCTCCGGTCAGGCGTCCGGTCACGTCGGCCGCGAAGCCCGCAGAGCCCTCATGCGCGGTGAGCACGAAATCGACGCCGCCTTTGCGCATCGCCTCCATCAGCGGCAGCACGTTGCCGCTGGGGATGCCGAAGCCGCGCGTAACGCCGGCGGCTTTGAGTGTAGCGACGATCAGATCGGCATTGTTCATGGAGATCGAAGGTCCTCCGTTGTGAAGTGGCCTTATGGCACACTTCCGAGGCCGCCATAAAGTTGTTACGGTCTGCGCTCCGTCATGTGAGGAATCTCGCCAAAAATGGATGCCAAATCGATTTCGCGGCGGCCAACGCAGCGAAGAGGGACGGAACGCCCGCTCGACAAGGACTTCATCGACGATCTCGTCGCTGCCAATCGCACGCTTGCGCGGCTCAAGGTGCTGGACGCCTTCGGCCATGTCAGCGTGCGGGATCCGCGCAATCCTCATCGCTATGTGATCTCACGCTCGATCGCGCCGGAATCGGTGAAGGCCTCCGACATTCTCGTCCTCGATCTCGACAGCCAGACCGTCGATCCGAAGGACGAGGGGAAGTTGCTCTATCGCGAGCGCTTCATCCACGGCGAGATTTACAAGGCGCGGCCGGACGTCAACGCCGTTGTGCACAGCCATTCGCCCACGGTGGTGCCGTTTACTGTGACGCGCGCGAAGCTGCGTCCGCTTTTGCACAATGCCGGGTTCCTCGGCCTCGGCGTGCCGCTGTTTGAAATTCGCAAATCCGTGGGCGACGGGACCGACCTGATGATCCTGACGCCGAACCTCGGCAAGGATCTGGCGAAGAGACTCGGCAAGGACGCCGCGGTCGTGCTGATGCGCGGTCACGGCGATTCGGTGGTCGCTCCGTCGTTGCCCAACGCGGTGTTCCGCGCCTATTACACCGAGATCAACGCGCGCCAGCAGCTTCAGGCCATCACCATCGGCGGCCCGATCAATTTCATGACCAAGGCCGAAGCGATGACCAGCAATGACGCGATGCTGCGTGCGTCCGCGCGGCCGTGGGCGCTGTGGCGGGCGACGGCGCTGGCGGAGCAGTGATGTCCATCGTTCCCGAGAACGGGAACGATGAAAAAAAATTTGGGAGGAAATCGATGCTTAGGATCGTCCTGATGGCGCTGGTGCTCGCCGCTTCGGCTTCGACGCGCGTCGAGGCCGATCCGATCGCCGATTTCTATCATGGCAAGACGCTGCGCATGTTGATCGGTTACGGTCCGGGCGGCGGCTACGACCTCTATGCGCGGCTGGTCGCGGAATTTCTGCCGCGGCATCTGCCCGGCAACCCAGCGATCGTGCCGGAAAATATGCCGGGTGCCGGGAGTTTCGTCGCCGCAAAGTATATGGCTGAGGTGGCGCCGAAGGACGGCACCGTGCTGGGCAGTCTGGCGCAGACGCTGGCGCTCGACAGCGCCGTCGGCGGCTCGGGCAAAGTCAACGCCGCCAATTTCCATTACATCGGCCGCGTCACGACCAATATCGATACCGGGGCAGCGCTGGCGAAGGTCGGGATCAAATCGATCGAGGACGTGCGCAACAAGCAGTACACGGTCGGAGCCTCCGGCGGCGGCTCGACCACGGTCATTTATCCGCTGGCGCTCAACGCCTTTGGCGGCACCAAGTTCAAGATCGTGCGCGGCTACAAGGGCACCAACGAAATCTTGTTGGCCATGGAACGGGGCGAGGTCGACATCGTCGGCGCCTATGGCCTTCCCGGCATGCTGGTCAGTCATCCAGGCTGGATCGACAAAGGCGAAGCGACAATCATCTATCAGGCGGCGTTGAAGCGGCACCGCTTGTTGCCGAAGGTGCCGACACTGCCCGAGCTCGCGGTTTCCGATGAGGGCAAGCAGGTCCTGCGCGCCATCGCCTCGACCGCCGAGATCGGCCGTTCCATCATCACCGGGCCGAACGTCCCGCCTGAGCGGCTCGCAGCATTGCGCACGGCGTTTGCGGCGATGCTTAAGGATCCGGACTTCCTCGCGGCCTGCGACCAGCGCCACTTCATGATCGATCCGGGCACCGGCGAGGAGATGGACGCCATCGTCCACGAGACATTTGCACTGTCCGATTCGATTCGCGCCAAGATCGGCGAAATGCTGAATGGTTCTTAGTTGCACCGCTTGGTCGCGACGTTTGTATCGGCTTTGCTCCGGTCGCGATCGGATTTGGCCTCGAAGACGGTAAGATTGATTTTGAGATCGGCGGCGCGCAACGTCGTCTAGTTGCGATTTCGCGGGAGTGTATTTTGAATGTTTCGGCTCTTGGTTGCAGACTTGGATTCGCCGTCGTACTTCGTCGCGACGGCAGCCGCCGAACTCGGCTTCTTCAAGAAAGAGGGCATCGACGTCGAACTGGTTCCTGATTACGGGGCCGAAAATGGACCGGGATGGTTGCGCGACGGAACGGTGCATTTTCTCGGTGGCCCGGCCTACATCGCGAGCGTGGCCTTCCCGGCCTGGAAAGGCGCCAAGCTCCTGTGCGCGTTGTCGCAGTATTCCTACTGGTTCCTGGCTGTGCGCGCCGATCTCGATGTCAAGCGCGGCGACATCAACGCGCTCAAGGGGCTGCGGATCGCCGCGTCAAAACCTTGGCCGGATATGGGTCTGCGATACATGCTGGCCGAAGCGGGCATTGACCTCGAACGGGACAACGTCCGAATCGTACCGAGTTCCGGCGGCGAACAAAGACGAGCGCTTCAAGGGCCGCGCCGGCGTCGACGCGATCAAGCAAGACATTGCCGATGCCTATTGGGGCAACGGCATGCGCGTCGCGATCGGCGAGATGCTCGGCGTCGCCAAATTGCATCTCGATCTTCGCCGCGGCGACGGTCCGCCGGGCGCGCGCTGGTACAACTTTCCGGCGCTCACGGCGACGGAGCGACTGGTCAACGAACAGCCGGACGTTGCTGCCGCGGCTGTGCGCGCGATCGTGCAAACCCAAGCCGCGCCCAAGGCGGACGCCTCGCTTGCCACGCCGATCGCGGAGCGGTTGTTCCCGTCCGAAGAGGTGCCGCTGATTGCAGGTTTGATCGCGCGCGATGCGCCGTTCTACGACGCCTGCATTTCGCCGCAAGCGGTCGATGGACTGAATAAATTCGGCATGGCCAATGGCTTGATCACCGAGCCGGTCCCGTATGCCCGGCTGGTGGCGACGCAGTTCGAGCCTCTCTGGAGATAGCGGCGCGACGGGAACCGAACAGGTTTCAGCCGTCACACCGACGCGTGCGCGACGCCCGACTTGGCCGTCAGCGCATCGCCGGCGCCTTCGTAGAAGTTCACCGCTTCCGGCAGCACGATCGAAGCTGAGCGCACAGCGTGGGTCGCCGGATCGATGCCGTCGGGTTCGTTGCCTTGCGCGACGCCGAGCGCCGCCTTGCGCAGGCGCGCCCGCGCCATGATCACGCCGTTGTCGGTTGAGACCAGGTTTTCTTTGCTGCGGTCCTGGATCGGCCCAGTGCTCTCCTGGATTGCGGCGTCCTGCATGGCGATGCCCTTCACGCCGCAATAGGACTTGTGATGCTTCTGCGCCATGCGGTCGATCATGTAGTCGTTGTCTTTATTGACGACCGGGCGAAACGTGCCGGGAATGAGCTTGACGTGAATGCCGCCGCCGTTGCGCATGGTCTCGAGCTCGTGTTCGGAGAGCGGTCGCGCCGGATGATGCGTGAAGCACCATGACATGCAGTTTTCGTCGTCGACCGGCACGAAGGCGTGGCCGTTGAGCGCATTGTCGCCGTACGGCGGAATCATGGTGTGGAATGGCATGACCCATTGGGTGATGCGCCAATAAAGATTGCCCGGTGTCGCCGGCCGCCGCACGCCGATCACCATGCCGCCCTTGTTTTCGATCACCTCGAAGCGCGCGTCGGTCTCGCGGGTGAATTCGGCGCCCTGGCCGACGTGCAACGGATCGCTGCGCAGGTCGTGCCGGTGCAGGAAGGAGACGTGCACGGAATTGATGCCGCCCTCCAACGCTTGCAGCCAATTGCATTCCTGCGTGCGCTTGGAGACGAAACGATGCGTCCCCGGAACGGCGGCCCATTCGAAGTTCGGCAGCGGCGGCTTGAGCGCCGCGGGACCCATGTAGATCCAGATGACATCGCCGAGTTCGGCGCACGCGTAGGACGTGAGCTTGATCTTGTCGCAGAAGCCGCTTTCCGCCGGCTCGGACGGAACCTCCACGCACTGGCCGTTCACGTCGTACTTCCAGCCGTGATAGGGGCAGCGCAGCCCGCCGTCCTCGTTGCGGCCGAACCACAGCGAGACGCCGCGGTGGGCGCAGAACTCGTCCATGACGCCGACGCGTCCCTTCGTGTCGCGGAACGCAAGCAGCCGCTCGCCGAGGAGCTTGACCCGCACGGGCGGGCAATCGGGCTCGGGAATCTCAGACGACAGCAACGCGGGGATCCAGTAGCGCCGCATCAGGTTGCCCATCGGCGTGCCGGGTCCGGTCAGAGTAAGGAAGTCGTTCTGCTCCTGCGTCGTCATCCCAAAATCCTTGTTCGTTGGCGCTAAAGTTGCGCTTTCACCGCGGACTGTCAATTTGCGGCTCAGGCAATGCCACAATACGCAGGGCGCATTGCCAAGCGCTGTGATATTGTGCGGCGAATTTGCACTTCGGGGCCGCGCCAGGATCGCACCATGACGAAGCTCGTTCGCAATCATTCGCATTGGGGCGCCTTCCTCGCCGAAGTCGAGGGAAACCGCGTGGTCGGTGTGCGACCTTTCGAGCACGATCCCGATCCGTCGCCTTTGATCGACGCTGTGCCGGCAGCCGTCCACTCGCAGGTGCGCGTCGCACAGCCGATGGTGCGCGAGGGATGGCTGGCAAACGGACCCGGCGGCGGCGAAGGCCGCGGCCGCGAGCCGTTCGTGCCGGTTTCATGGGACCGAGCGCTCGATCTCGTCGCCGGCGAGCTTGAGCGCGTGACGCGTGATCACGGCCACGACGCGATCATGGCTGGTTCGCAGGGTTGGGGCTCGGCCGGGATTTTCCACGAGGCGCGCGGGCAATTGCGCCGTTTCATGTCGGTCTTCGGCGGCTTCGTCGATCAAACCTCCAACTACAGTTTCGGCACGGCGCTGGTGTTTCTGCCGCATGTGCTCGGCAGCGCGCAGCCGGTCACCGGACCGCTCACGTCGTGGTCATCGATCGCGCGCCACGCCAAGATGATGGTGCTGTTTGGCGGCTGCAATCCGAAGAACATGCAGGTGACCAAAGGCGGCTGCGCCGGTCACTTCAACGCCGACCGGCTCACCGAACTCGCGCGCGCCGGCGTCGACGTCGTCGTCGTCAGTCCGAACCGCGAGGACGGTCCGGTTGCCGTGAACTCCGAATGGATTTCGATCCGGCCGGGGTCCGACACCGCGATGCTGCTGGCGTTGGTCCACACCCTGGTGGCCGGCGGTCTGCACGATCGCGGACTTTCTGGCGCGCTACTGCACCGGCTTCGAACGTGTCCGCCCCTATGTCATGGGCGAGACCGACGGGCAGCCGAAGGATGCCGATTGGGCTGCCGCGATTACCGGCGTTCCTGCCGACACGATCCGCGCGCTGGCGCGGCGGATGGCGGCGAACCGCACCATGATCTCCGCCTCGTGGTCGCTGCAGCGCGCCGATCACGGCGAGCAACCGTTCTGGGGCGTCATTCTTCTGGCCTCGTGCCTCGGTCAGATCGGCCTGCCGGGCGGCGGCTTCGGCTTCGGCTACGGTTCGGCCACCGGCATCGCCGAGGCGCCGCTCGCGTTTCATGCGCCGAGCATGGAGGTTCTGGCCAATCCGCTCGGCCGCGCCATTCCGGCGGCGCGCATTTCCGAATGCCTGCTGCGTCCCGGTGAAAGTTACGATTTCAACGGACGCAAAAGCGTCTATCCCGACATCAAGCTCGTTTATTGGGCGGGCGGCAATCCGTTCCACCATCACCAGGACACCAACAAGCTGCGCGCGGCATTTCGGCGGCCGCAAACGATCGTCGTTCATGAGCCGTGGTGGACGGCGACCGCGCGTCATGCCGACATTGTTCTGCCGGCGACGACGTCGCTCGAACG
This sequence comes from uncultured Alphaproteobacteria bacterium, assembly GCA_963759705.1. GTDB lineage: Bacteria > Pseudomonadota > Alphaproteobacteria > Rhizobiales > Xanthobacteraceae > BOG-931. The sequence goes on along the minus strand of CAVXAK010000006.1, from coordinate 30,806 downwards.
CAACGATTTCGGCGGCGCCGCGCGCGATCGCTTCCTGATGGCGATGCAACAGGCCGTCGATCCGGTCGGTCAGGCGAAAAGCGATTACGCGATTTTCTCGGAACTGGCGCGGCGCGTCGGCTGCGAGGACGAATACACCCAGGGACGCGACGAGATGGGCTGGCTCCGTCACATCTACGACCGCTGGCGCGACGGCGTGCGCACCAACCAGGCGGCCATTCCCGACTTCGATCGCTTTTGGAGCGACGGCTATCTGGAAATTCCGCAGCGCGCCGAAGAGTACACTCTGTTCGCCGACTTTCGCGCCGATCCGGACAACAAGAAGCTCGGCACGCCCTCCGGCCGGATCGAGCTGTTTTCCGAAAAAATTGCGGGCTTCGGCTACGACAATTGTCCGCCGCACGCGACCTGGATCGAGCCGTCCGAATGGCTCGGTGCGCCGATCCGACTATCCGCTGCATCTGGTCTCCAGCCAGCCGCGCTTTCGGCTGCACAGCCAGATGGACTCGGAAGCGGTGAGCGCGCGCGGCAAGATCGCCGGCCGGGAGGCCGTCGAAATCCATCCGGACGACGCGCGCCGGCGCGGCATCAACGACGGCGACATCGTCCGCATTCACAATGCGCGCGGCGCCTGTCTCGCCGGCGCGATCGTCAGCGACCACGCTCTCGCCGGGCGTCGCCAAGCTGTCGTGCGGCGCCTGGTATGATCCGGTCAGCGCCGAGGACGGCGCGGACTGCGCTCACGGCAACGCCAATGTGCTGACCCACGATCGCGGCACCTCGAAGCTCAGCCAAGGTCCGTCGAGCGGCACCAACATGGTCGAGATCGAACGGTGGACCGAAACGCCGCCGCCGGTGCGCGCCTTCGTGCCGCCGCGAATGGTGGGTTGAGCGGCAAGTCCCTAATTTGTCGCTTTCTTCGTGGTTGTTGTCGCTCACCCGTGACTTGGGGATCGCTACCTCGCAGCAGGGTGGAGCGAAGCGTAACCCGGGAACGATTGACAGGCTGCCTCAGGTTTCGCTGTGGTTCACCCGGGTTACTTGTTGCGCGCATTGACCTTCAGTTGATTGACGATGTTGGAGACCGCTTCGAGAAGCGCATTCTGGTTAGATTCCGCTTTCTCGTACGTGCTCAACTGCCGTGCCATTGCAACGGTCTTTAGGCTATCGAAATGCAGCTGCTCGCTTCTGTGAGCAAATTTGTTCCGTATCCTCCGCACTAAATGCGCATCCTTGAATGCGGTGTAGTCGAGCAGGTTCAATTCCTTCGCCTTGTTGATCTTCTTCACCAGCGTTGCCAGTTCGCCGTCGCGCTTGAACATGCGCTCGTTGACCTTCTGGCCCGCCTTTGACATCGTCATTCGTATCGCCAGCTCGAACGTCTCCTCCATCAACGACGACACTCGGATCATCGTGTCCGCATTTGTGTCCCTCAACACATCAACCAAATTGACGCCGCACCTCTCCAGCGCCCCCGCCATCTTGTCGTTATCCGAATTGGACACTGCTCACCTCTCGACCTCTGATGGCGCTGGACGCGTACCACGTCCTGGCTGACGTAGGTCCGCCCCCGTCGATAGGGACCTTTGCATTCCGTCTCAGCTTTTGTAGGGGCTGTCGCCCGACCGTCACTTGAATGTCGCTCGTCAGCACTCCGTACCGTCGGACTGTGTAAGCTTATCGAACAAATCAAGCGTCTCGTTATCTGGTCGCCGACCAAGCCCCTCACCCCGATGAAAGCAGGGGTGTTTGACGCGTCCCAGGCCTTTCGCTCCTTCGAAATGCGCCCAACCACCACGTTTCATATGCACGCTTATAACGGTTGCCCCACAATGAGGGCAGGGATGACGATAGGTCTGTGCTCGTCGCTTGCTTCGTTCAGGACGGAGCTCCCAAGTCTCACGAACGAAGGTCGTGCCGCCCGACTTTGAGCGCCGCTGGTGCGATCGACGGCGTATCCAAGGACTTCTCATCTTTATCGCTCCAGCGGGGATAGCCGAAGGTGACCGCCGGCACAAAGCAGGGTTTGCTAAGCCGCCCCACTGTGCTCGGAGTATGCTCGATTTAAGATTTCGTTAACCGTAGAGGGGCAATTTCCGGAAAGGTAATTGACATGTTCTCGTTACGTTCTATGGTACAAATGCGCCGCGTGTCGGGGTGATTTGTTCGAATGCCCAAGCAGCAGCGCATCCGGGACCCGTTGCACGACCTCATCGAATTCGATGTGGAAAGGTCGCAGATTGAGCGCGTCCTCTGGGGCGTTCTTCAGACTCGGCCCTTTCAACGGCTCCGGCGAATAAAGCAACTCGGGTTCTCGGACTTCGTGTACCCGGGCGCGACCCACTCGCGGCTACTTCACAGCGTGGGTGTTTTCCATACCGCGAGACGTCTGATGATGGTCATCGATAAATACGTGCCGGCGAAAGACCAAAAGGCGCTCCAGGCGCTTGCTGCGGCACTCTTGCACGACGTGGGTCACGGCCCGTTCAGTCACGCCTTCGAGAAGATCGGTGAGCGCTTCGATTTGAAGATGGCGCACCATGAGACGGTGAGTGACGCCCTAATCCGCGACAGCGAAATCACGCCGTTCTTACGTGAGATGGGCAGCGGCTTCGCGAACGACGTGGCCGACATTGTGAGCAGCAGCGGCGTGCGGACGATCTACTCCGCCGTCGTCTCCAGTCAGTTCGACGCGGACCGTCTCGATTACATGCGACGCGACCGTCTGATGACGGGGTCGCAGCATGCCGGTATCGATTTCGAGTGGCTGATCCAGAATTTTGAGGTTGGAGAGGTCGAGCACAGCGTCGGCGACACGCGCCTTGATCCGGTGCAGACCTTCGTGCTCGGGCGCAAGGCAATCTTCGCGGCCGAAGCGTATGTGCTTGGCCTTTTCCAACTCTACCCGACGGTGTACCTCCACAAGGCCACGCGTGGCGCCGAGAAAATCTATGTGGAGCTACTCGCGCGGGCCTTTACGCTCGTGAAGAAGGGCCTTATCGGGAAGACCGGACTACCTGCCACGCACCCCCTCGTGAAATTTGCTCAATCGCCCGAGAACATCGAATGCGCGCTTGCGCTCGACGATACCGTCATTTGGGGCGCGCTCTCGCTCATGGCTGACGCCGAAGATGCGTGCATCAGCACGCTTGCCTGTCGGCTCCGGGACCGGAAGCTTTACAAGTGCCTCGACGTTCGTGCGAAGATTGCTCGTGATAAAAGCGACGGCGAAGCAATATCTGAGAGCGCAGACAAGGTCTGCGAGAACATCAAGGCTGAGATCGCGAAATGCCTCGACGGGTGGTCCGAGAAGGAACCGGACGCCGCGCCACGGATTTTGTCGACGAGGCGGAGCGCTCGCCGTACAAGGAAATGTCGGAAGACCCGAAAGCCCCGCTGAACCAAGTGAACATCCGCACTGAAGGGGACCGCCTTGAGGACCTCGCAAAGCGGTCGCAAGTCGTTGCGAAACTCGGCACGTTTAAATCGTTTCGCGTCTACCATGCCGAGGATGACGAGGACACAAAGAAGAAGCTCATCGACATCATGGACGCGGAGATACGCAAATGGCCGGCCTGAACGAAGCACAGAGAGCCGCCGAAATCGTGCGCGATGCCGGAGGCAACATCGTTGGGCGTACGAGACTGCAAAAGATTGCGTATATCCTGGAGGCCGTAGGCCTCGGTGCAGGTTTCCCGTTTCGGTACAAACATTACGGGCCGTACTCAGAACAACTCGCCGACGCCGTGCAGACCGCGCGCATTGTCGGCATGCTACGCGAGCAGGAGACGCCCGCCACGTGGGGCGGTTTGTACTCGACGTATCATTCGCTTCTTCCGCAGGATTTCCACGCGCCTGACGCGCGACGGCAACTCGCGCAGGAACTCGTCAACGTCGACGCCGTTGAGTTGGAACTCGCGGCGACCGCGCTCTTTTTGGCGTTCGAACGATTTCAAGATCCTTGGGGCGAGACCGCGCGTCGCAAGCCCGATAAGGCGGACGGCGGCCGACTGCAACGCGCACATCAACTCTATCAGGGTCTCCGGAATATCCCTACACCCCATCCTTTGCCGGCCATCTAAACTGATGGCAACTCTAGCTCGGACGGATCTCCCGGGATCGCACCTTCGGTGCCCGAGGGCGAAGTCCGCGATATCCGGGATCAACATCTCCGCTCGCCGAATCCATCATGGGTTCATCGACATCGCCGGCCCAGTCGGCGGGCAGCAGGCCGCGCCTGAACTGCGGGTCTAGCTTAATGTCTTCTTCAGCAATTTCGCGGCGTTGCCGTTGAAGATCTTGCGGCGATCCGCGGCGGAGATATCGAGCGCGTTCAGCGCCTCGATGGCCGGTTTGATGGGACCGAGCGGCGTATCGGTCGCGAACACCACCTTGTCGGCACCGAAAAATTCGAAGCCGCAGCGCAGCGCGTGCACGCCGCCGCCGAACATCGCGGTGTCGGCATAGAAGTCGTGCAGATAATCGAGGTGAGGCCACTTCAGCGACGGTAGGATTTTCGAGTAATCCTCATCGGACGTGCGACTGCCGAGGACGTCGAGGCCCGGGCCGATGCGGCCGTCATAGTACGGAATCATGCCGCCGAGATGGTGGGTGATGATCTTGATGCCCGGATAACGATCAAACAGGCCGCTGAACGCCAGACGCACCATGGCAACCGAAGTGTCGTAGGGCCAGCCGAAGCACCACCACATTTCGAAGCGGGATTTCTGCTCGGCGGGATAGTCGGTCATCGCGGCGGTGCGCGCCGGATGCAGCCAGATCGGCCGGTCAAGTTGCGCCATCAAGGCAAAGACCGGTTCGAATGCCGGCTCGTCGAGCGGCCGGCCGGCAAGCGGCGTGAAGATCTGGATGCCGGCGGCGCCGAGCTGATTGATGGCGCGCTTGGCCTCCTCGACCGAGCCCATGACGTCGGTCAGGCAGAGCGCAGCGACAAAGCCGGCGAACCGTTCAGGAAATTTGGCGCAAAGCTCCGCCATGGCGTCGTTGGCGACGCGGGCGAGCGCGAGGCCCTGGCCGGGCGTGGCGATGTCCTCGATCGGTGGATTGGGCAACGAAACCACCTGCCGGTAATCGCCGAATTCATCCATCTCGCGAAAGCGTGCGTCGAGATCGTGGATTTTGCGCACGTTGCGCAGCCGCGCGGCGATATTGCCGAGCTTCGGTGCGGTCTTTTCCATCTCCTGAAAAAACCGCTCCGGAGAGATGTGGCAATAAAGGTCGATGAGCGTGTCGTCGGCCATTTTGATCCTCCGTTTTTTACCTCTCCCGCAGGAGTGGGAGCGGGTATAGTGATCGCCACCAAAGTAGGCCACCTATTTTGTCCCGGAGGAGAGAGGGATGGTAAGCATATCTAGAAAGGAGATCGAGGAGCTTAAAGACCCGCTCCTTATTGGCAAACGAAAGAGGGGCAATGACTTAGCTGGCTATTTTCTGCACCTGTTCGATGACAACAAACCGCTGCAGAAAGAAGCCATCGAAGATTGGCACGAGGACCCCGGGACAGAGATACCAGCCGCCCATATCAGAGAATGCTTGGAGGAAGCACTTGCGGAAGGCTGGATAGAAGAAAAAGGCAGCGAGTTCTTTATTACCGCAAAGGGAAAGGTAAAAGCTCAAGAAGTTTCCCCTGCCGCACCTCTGCTCGGGTGAGGAAATGGGATTTGAAAGTGCGGCACTTCGGCACGATTGATTAGGTGTCTCAATGTCTATTGCCCCGTTTTCCTCAGATGTTGAACTGCTGAATTACGCAAGCTGGTTCTGGAAGGACCGCGTCCGAGCCTTAAAAAAGGACTTGGCTATATGCATGACTGCCAACGAGAAACAGGAACACGCTTACTTTCCGGCGTTGATGACCTGTATAGCGTTTGCGGACCTTCTTAGTGGTTTCCATGCGGGCAAACTTGAAGGGCATGGCCTTAGTGATCTGAAGAAATACATTTCAGATTTTTTCAAGAAACCAGCTAACTACAATCATGTAGACATTCTCTACATGATGTTTAGGCACAAGATTGCGCACCTTGCCTACCCGTATCTGGTCTTTCATACCGCCAGCAAGAATAACCTACCTAGTCCACACCGAAAGATAGTTTGGAGTGTCGGCATTTATGCTGGTAAGCCGCCGATTGACCTGATTGACTATCCGGCACCCCGCACGAAATTGAAAACGAAAACGCCGTGGCCAGTGCCGTACACGAGTAAAATCAAGGTCAGCCTAACTGCATTGCGTAGCGACATTGTGGGTTCTATCTACGGTCGAGCGGGATATATGAAGTATTTGCAAGCGAACTTCGGCGCCCGCGAACGTTTTGCACGTTGTTTGAAGATTTACGCGCCTCCGTGATTTTAGGCCATCGGAGAGTTTGATTACTCTTTAGGGAGGAATGGACCGGCAAGCACCGTATCCCGACTTCGAGTTAAGAGACGGCCCTTTGCTGCTTGATCAAGAATTGCACGAGCTTGGAATTGATGCCGTTTTTTTTTTGGATTGCGCCAAATACTGGACTCACCAACTGATTTTCCCCAGAATGCGGATTTTGCGCTTATATGGAGGAGCCAAATGCCACGACAGCGAGTCAAGGCGAACAAAAACGAACGAATGATTGAGCTTAAGCTACGTTTCTGGACAAACAGAATTGCTAGAGGTTCTGGATACATCAAGCCCAAACACGCATGGAGCAGTGGCGTGATCCGCATGGAGCGGAACAATAGCCACAGCATTAAGCCGGCAAATCCCCGACCTTTTCGCTCGTTGTTGGATATAGGTGTGGTAGTCGAAAAGGTTCTGATAGCACACGGCATTGTGCTCCATCCAAGCGAGCAGATGAGGCGCTACACCAATTAGAGTTTTTTGTGCAGATGTCTTCCTTGCACAAAATCGCTGCTTAAATTGAGGATTATTGTGCAAAGCTCCCGCAGCGGGAGAGGGTGATGTTCCTACGTCATCACTCGCACGGGCTTGCCATCGAGGAAGGCGCGGATGTCTTCGACCACGCCGGCGAAATAGTGCCTGTAATTCTGCTCGGCGACATAGCCGAGATGCGGCGTCATCACGACATTGTCCATCTTGCGCAGCGGATGGTCGAGCGGCAGCGGCTCGATGTCGAACACGTCGAGCCCGGCGCCGGCGATCTTCTTGTCGCGCAAGGCCGCGAGCATCGCCGCCTCGTCGACGATCGGGCCGCGCGACGTGTTGATCAGGTAAGCGGTGGGCTTCATCAGGCCGAATTCCTTGGCCCCGACGATGCCGCGCGTCCTCTGCGACAGGATAACGTGGATGGTGATGAAGTCCGATTGGCGGAACAGATCGTCCTTGCCGACGTAGCCGACGCCGGCGGCCTCGCATTTCTCCGGCGTCAGGTTCTGGCTCCAGGCGATGACCTTCATGCCGAAGGCCTTGGCGATGTTGGCAGTGCGGGTGCCGAGCTTGCCGAGGCCGAGGACGCCGAGCGTCATGCCGTCGAGATCGGGGCCGATGGTGCTTTGCCATGTGGCGCCGGCGTGCAGCCGCGCATTCTCGTAACCGATGTGCCGCGTCAACTCGAGCATGAGGCCGATGGCGATGCCGGAGGTCGGGCTGCCGAACGAGCCCGTGCCGCAGACCACGACGCCGCGCGCCTTCGCCGCCTCGGTATCGATCGAGGCATTGCGCATGCCGGTGGTGATCAGGAGCTTGAGGTCGGGCAGCGCCTCGATCACCTGCTTGGGGAAGCCGGTCCGCTCGCGCATGGCGACGACGATGTCGAAGCCCTTCAGCGCGGCGGTCACTTTGTCGGGGCCGCCGAGATGTTGATTGAAAACTTTAATGTCCACGTCGCCTTTGACTTTCGACCAGTCGGCGACCTTGAGGACGACATTCTGATAATCGTCGAGAATTGCGCAGCGAACCGTCATAATTCATCCACCCCGCGTCATGCATTTCCCCCGCAACGGCCGTTAGCCGTCTCATAACGGCGGGCGGAAGACAAGTAGACGCGCTGGCGGAAATCAGGACGTTATTTCGGCCGCTTGACCGCGGGAGCGAAGGCAAACTCTAAAACAGCTAGGCGCGATGCTCGGCGGCCTCGCGCAGCGCCGGCGCAGCCGAAGCGGTATTCGCCGCCGGCTTTGCGGCCAGGTGGCCGTATTTGGCGTGCCATTTCGGGCCCGGGCCGCGCATGTAATGCAGGTCGGGCCGGTATGAGCCGCAGCCTTCGCCGAACGCCCGCTGCAACTCGCGAATTGCTTCCGCCAAATGACGCAACATGACACGCTCCCGCTGGCTCCTTGCCGAGTTGCTCCGTCCAAGGACGCCGCTTCCTCCGGGTTCTTCACGCCGCACCGCCGCATGAACGGACCGTGCCGCGCCAAGCGTTTTTCAAACGCTTGTTTGACATAAATTGTCGGCCAGAAAACATTAAAATTTGTTGCGATTTCGGCGAGGCCGAGTTCCAAATGTGATCAGGATTGACGGATTGTTACCGGATCACGCGAAAGGCCGGTCCTGGTCATCGATTCTCGATCAGCAACGGCATGCCGCCGGCGGGCCGCAGCGTCAATCGCGCCACGGGCATCGGCTTGTGCCGGGCAAGTGGCTGAAAACGAAAGGCGCGAACCAATGTCGCCAGTATTGTCGCCGCCTCGAGCATGGCGAAACCGGTTCCGATGCAGATGCGTGGCCCGCCCCCGAACGGCAGAAAAGCATAGCGCGAACGCGACTTGACCTCGGCCGCCGCGAAGCGGTCGGGATCGAAGGCGTTCGGGTAATCCCAAAGCCGCTCGTTACGATGGAGCGCAAACACCGGAATGTGGACGCGCGTCCGCGGGCCGATCTGCTCTCCGCCCAGCGTCATTGCGGCTTTCGGCAGGCGCGTGATTGCGGCGGCCGGCGGATAAAGGCGCATCGCTTCCTCTATGACTTGCCGGCAGAACGACAGGCCCTCGACCTGGGAGGCCGTGATTGGCCCGGTCCCGGCGACCGCCGCGATCTCGTCGACGACCCGCGCTTGGGTGGTTTGATCTTTTGCCAATAGCCACAGCGTCCAGGTCAGGGCGACGGCCGTCGTTTCGTGGCCAGCGGTGATGAACGTCAGCAGATTTTGCATCACCTCGGTGTCGCTCATGATCCGTCCGGTTTCCGGGTCGCGAGCCGCCAGCAGCAAATCAAGGAGGTCAGGTTGCGGGGATGGCTTGGCGCGCCGATTTTCGACAATCCGCCGAACTTCTCGATGCAAGAAGTCGCGCGCCTGGTTGGCGCGCCGGCGGTGCGGAAAGGGCATCCAATCCGGCAGCGAGAACATGGCGTAGATCAGGTGCCATGGAATGGTCTCGAACGTTACCGTCAACGCTTGCCCGTAGCGCTCGGCATCGAGGCCGGCCGAGCCGCCCAGGATGGTCTCGACGACGATGTCGAACGTCGTCCGCGTCATTGCCGCCGCAGCGTCGACCGGTACGCCGCGCTGGGCCGCGCGCCAACGCTCGACCTGGCGCTCCGCCATCGCCGCAAAGACCGGGACAAACGAAAGGAGCGTCTCATGCCGAAAGATCGGCGCAACGGCGCGGCGCTGCCAGCGCCAGTCGGCGCCTTCGGCAAGAAAAAGCGAGTTGTAGCCGATCATCGGCGCGAACGACCTGCGGGCGACGGGGTCGCGGCCGAACGCTCCAGCCTTTCCGACGAGAATTTCCCCGATGACGTCGGGGTCGCAGACCAGCAAGAGGTCGGACACGGCTCCTTTTATCCGGGTCAGACCCTCCTCGTAGCCGGCGCGCGGGATAGACTCGACATAGTTGCGCCATAACGTCGGCAGCCCCCGGAGACCGAGCGGCCGCGGCGGCGGTTCAAAGGGAAGGAAGTCGGGGTCGGCGTACACGCGGTTGACCGTTGCTGCGACTTGTCGTTTACCTAAGCAGTCGCTACATCAGCGGCAACTTCCAGACATCGGCGCATTGCGCATAACGATCGAGGGCAGGGCGACAGCCCGAACCACAGCATGGCCCGTCAATTCGTCTATCATATGCAAGATGTTTCCAAGACTTATCCGGGAAACCGCAAGGTCTTGGAGAATGTCAGCTTGTCGTTCTATCCCGATGCCAAGATTGGCGTACTTGGCGTCAATGGCGCCGGCAAGTCGACGCTGCTGCGCATCATGGCCGGCATCGACAAGGAATTCACCGGCGAGGCCTGGGCCGCGCAGGGCGCCCGTGTCGGCTATCTGCAGCAGGAGCCGCAGCTCGACGCCGCGAAATCCGTCCGCGACAACGTCATGGAGGGGGTCGCCCCGCAGAAGGCGATCGTCGACCGCTACAACGAACTCGCCATGAATTACTCTGACGAGACCGCCGACGAGATGACCAAGCTGCAGGACGAGATCGAGGCCAAGGGGCTTTGGGACCTCGATTCCAAGGTCGATCAGGCGATGGACGCATTGCGCTGCCCGCCCGACGATGCCGATGTGGCAAAGCTATCAGGCGGCGAGCGGCGCCGGGTCGCGCTGTGCCGGCTGCTTCTCGAGCAGCCCGAGCTTCTCCTGCTCGACGAGCCGACCAACCACCTCGACGCCGAGTCGGTGGCGTGGCTCGAAGGCCATCTGCGCAACTATCCTGGCGCCATCCTGATCGTCACCCACGACCGCTATTTCCTCGATAACGTGACCGGCTGGATTCTCGAGCTCGACCGCGGCCGCGGCATTCCCTACGAAGGCAATTACTCGTCGTGGCTGGGGCAAAAGCAGAAGCGGCTCGAACAGGAAGGCCGCGAGGATGAGGCTCACCGGCGCACGCTCGCGCGCGAGCAGGAGTGGATATCGGCTTCGCCGCGCGCGCGGCAGGCAAAATCCAAGGCGCGCTACGAGCGCTATGAGGAGTTGCTGAAAAAGGCCGGCGAAAAGCAGACGCAGACCGCGCAGATCGTCATCCCGGTGGCGGAGCGGCTCGGCCAGAACGTCGTCGACTTCGATCATTTGAAGAAGGGCTTCGGCGATAATCTTCTGATCGACGATCTGACGTTCAAGCTGCCGCCCGGCGGCATCGTCGGCGTCATCGGCCCGAACGGCGCCGGCAAGACCACGCTGTTCCGGATGATTACCGGGCAGGAGAAGCCGGACAACGGCACGATCAAGGTCGGCGAGTCGGTGCATCTCGGCTACGTCGATCAGTCGCGCGATGCGCTCGACGGCAAGAAGTCGGTGTGGGAGGAGATTTCCGGCGGGCTCGATCAGCTCATGCTCGGCAAGCGCGAAGTGAATTCGCGCGCCTATTGCTCGGCCTTCAACTTCAAGGGCGCCGACCAGCAGAAGAAAGTGGGCTCGCTCTCGGGCGGCGAAAGAAATCGCGTGCATCTCGCCAAGATGCTCAAGTCCGGCGCCAATGTGCTCCTGCTCGACGAGCCGACCAACGATCTCGACGTCGACACGTTGCGCGCCCTCGAAGAAGCCTTGGAGGATTTCGCCGGTTGCGCCGTGATCATCAGCCACGATCGCTGGTTCCTGGATCGCATCGCCACCCACATCCTGTCCTTCGAAGGCGACAGCCACGTCGAATGGTTCGAAGGCAATTTTCAGGATTACGAGAAGGACAAAATGCGGCGGCTGGGCACCGACACGGTCATCCCGCACCGGATCAAATACAAGAAATTCTCGCGATAAACGATCTCGCCGATTTTCGCCGGTTCCTGCTAAAGGACTGCCTGGGCTTCAATTCCCGCGTCCAATGCATATATTGTGCGTTGTAAATGGCCGATTATTCGTTTTTGAAGCGATAACGGTACGAAAGCTTAGGGCTGTTCCGTTCTACGCAGGGAGATGACATTGGCGACAAGATCGAGCGAGGCCAGGTCGAGCGAGGATCGTGCTCGCGCCGCCGACGCAAGCTTTAAAAAGGTAGAGCGCGCCAAGGACGGCGCCAAGGCGATGATGGAATATCAGGCCAATAGCCGCATGGTGCGGGAGCAGATGGCGCGGCTTAAAGCGCTCCGTTTGGCGAAAGAAGCCGCGGAAATTCAAGGTAAATCTGAAAAACCCGTGGCAGCGAAAAAGAAGGTCGTGCGGAAGTCGGCTTGAACGGCGGCGCGCGCCAAGCCGCGCGCCTTGAAACGAACACACCTATGGCCCATATAACGGCTTGGCCCCTATGATTTGTATAGTTTAAAGGGCTCCGGCGAGCCGCGTGGTACGGATTCCGTCAAACGGTTTCTGGCTTGCTTTTCAAACCGTCCATCGACAGCCCAGATCGCGCGGGGTGTCTTTTTTCACCCGCAACGTGGCCTGCGCCTTGCGCAGCGCCCGCGCTCATGCGCATCAAGGAACGCTTTCTTTTGACCAACTTCCAAGATTTCAAGCTTAACGACGCTATCACGCGAGCCCTCGCAGAAGAAAAATACCTCACCCCAACTCCGATCCAGGCCCAGACCGTCCCCATCGTCATGTCGGGACGCGACGTGATCGGAATCGCTCAAACCGGTACCGGAAAGACCGCGGCGTTCGCGCTGCCGATCCTGCATCGTCTTGCAGCCGAGCCGCGCAGTGTGGCGCGTAAGAGCTGCCGTGTTCTCGTGCTCAGCCCGACCCGCGAACTGTCCGGCCAGATCCTCGACAGCTTTCGCACCTACGGCCGGCATCTGCGCTTCAAGACCGCCTTGGCGATCGGGGGCGTGTCGATGGGCGGCCAGGTTCGTGCGCTGCTCAACGGCGTCGATGTGCTCGTCGCAACGCCCGGCCGTCTGCTCGATCTCGTCAGGGGAAATGCGCTGCGCCTGGACGACGTCGAATGTCTGGTCCTCGATGAAGCCGACCGGATGCTCGACATGGGCTTCATCAACGACATCCGTAAAATCATCGCCAAGCTGCCGGCACGGCGGCAGACATTGTTTTTCTCGGCGACGATGCCGCGCGCCATTGCCGATCTCGCCGCGCAAATGCTGCGCGACCCCGCCAAGGTCGCCGTGACGCCGGCAGCGTCAACGGCCGAGCGGGTCGAGCAGCGTGTCATTCGCGTCGATCGCGCCGGCAAGCCTTCGGTTCTTGTCGACGTATTGCGGCGCGAGACGATCGATCGTGCTCTGATATTCACCCGAACCAAACACGGCGCCGACAAGGTTGTGCGCGGCTTGGTGAAGGCCGGCATTGCGTCCGAAGCGATCCACGGCAACAAATCCCAAAATCAGCGCGAGCGCGTGCTCGCCGCCTTCCGCAAAGGCGACGTCAGAATTCTGGTCGCCACCGACATTGCCGCCCGCGGCATCGACGTGGACGGTATCAGCCACGTGCTGAACTTCGATCTGCCGAACGTGCCGGAAACCTATGTGCATCGCATCGGTCGCACCGCAAGGGCGGGTGCGCCGGGCATAGCGATCTCGCTATGCGACGGCGAGGAAATGGCCTACCTGCGCGACATTGAAAAGCTCATCCGCCTGGCTATTCCCTTGAGCGACAGCCGATCACCTGGGCAACAACGGGCCGAATTCCGGACGCCCCCGAGTGCGCATGTCCGCGTCTCCATCCGGTGACGCAGGCAAGCGGCAGCAACGGCATCGCCGCAACAAACCGCGCCGGCAGCACCGCCCGGATCAGCCGCGCGAGCACCGGCGTCACGATCAGCCGCGTGAAGGCACGGAAGGCATTGCCTCCGTTGCTTTCTTGCTGCCAGGCGTCGCCACGGCGCGACGGCAGGTCGCGTCCGTCGCATCAAACAAATCAGGCAAAAGGATCCTAAAGTGTCCAAGGAAGAACTTCTGCAATTCGAAGGCCTCGTCACCGAGATATTGCCGGACGCGCGTTATCGTGTTCAGCTCGACAACGGCCATGCGCTCGTCGCCTACACCGCCGGCAGGATGAAAAAGAACCGGATCAAAACCCTCGCCGGCGATCGGGTGACCGTTGAGATTTCGCCCTATGATCTGGAAAAGGGCCGCTTGGTGTTTCGTCACAAGGACGAGCGCGCCAGCGGCGCGCCGCGGCCGCCGGTGCGTAATCAGTTCCGTCGTCGGTGATGTTGAACGCTCTCTCGCCGGGGAGGCACGGCGATGACGGATTCGCTGATCAACACAAATTCAAGATTGGCCAGACGGTCGACCTTATCCGTCGACCTTCCGCTCGGCGGCATCGGGTCACTATGAGATTGTCAGCCTTCGGCCGTTCGAGGGCGCGATCCGCCGATATCGGATCAAGAGCAAGAGCGAACTCCATGAGCGAGTGGTCTCGGAGAGCGACCTCGTTCCGACGCTGCTCAATTGACGGCGGGAATTCCCGCCGAGGGCGGTCGCCCGCCGACCTTATTTCGCCAGCAAGCCGTTCAACACCAGGTCGAGATGGGCGTTGAAGTACGCTTTCAGATCGAGCGGCTTGCGATCATCGAACAGCATCATCCAGAGATCGACCAGCGCAATCGGCGCGATGACGACCTGCGGCAAATCGATAATCGCCGAGTTTCTGATCTCGCCGCGGTCGATGCCGCGCTGGATTGCTTGCCTCAGCATTTCAAGGCACGGCCGTAAGATCTCATTGTGGTAGCGATCTGCCAGCGCCGGAAAGCGCGGCGCCTCGGCGATCAGCATGCGAACGACTTCGCGGCGCCGCTTGTCCTCAACGATGTGCTGGTAGATGAAACTGAACTGCGCGCGCAAAAGATCGGCGGTCGAGCCTTCGTGGGTCTCGAACATGCCCTGCACAGTTTCTTTGGCCGCTTTGGTGAATTCGCGAACCATCGAAATGAACAGGTGTTCCTTGTTCTCGAAATAGACGTAGATCGTGCCCTTGGTGACGCCGGCGCGTTCGGCGATCTGTTCGAGCGTCGTTGTAGCGTAACCGTTACGCGAAAACTCGGTGAAGGCCGCTTCAAGAATTTCCTGAGGCCGCTCCGCCTTGCGGCGGCGCCTCGCTTCAGGCCGCGTTTCAAACACGTCGGTCATGCCCGAAACCTAGGCGCAATATGGTTAAAAAGTCAATTATTGACTAACCGGATAGTAAATAATTAGCCTGCCCCCGTTGAGGGTGCTGCAGGTGATTGGGTCTCGTCAGTTCATTGGGTGCGGCCTCCGGTTGGATCGCGCGAAAACGGCAAGAAACGGCCGGGCTGGCGGCCTGTTGCGCCTCGTCAGCGCGGCTGGCGTTTCGCTATCGGCGCTCTCGGCCTGCGCGGTCGGTCCGGATTTTGCGCCGCCGGCGGCGCCGCCGGTCGACGGCTATACGCCGGAAGCCAAACTGGCGACGACCGTCTCGGCCGACGTCGCAGGTGGCGCGGCGCAAAAATTCGAGATGGGCCGGGACATTCCGGGCGAGTGGTGGAAGGTCTTCCATTCAAAGGAGCTTGACGGCTTGATTGCAGAGGCCATAGCGGCAAATCCAAACCTCCAGGCGGCGCAGGCGACGCTATGGCAGGCCAAGGAAAACCTGTACGCACAGGCGGGCAAGCTTTTGCCGACGGTCGATGCCAACGTTTCGGCCGAGCGCCAGCAATTCTCGCCGGCTGAATTCGGCGGGTCCGGCGCGCCGTCGATTTTCAATCTGTATCAGGCATCGGTGAATGTCGCCTACTCGCCCGATGTCTTTGGCGGCCAGAGGCGCCAGATCGAGGCGAACGCTGCGCTCGCCGATTATCAGCGCTTCGAGCTCGAAGCGACCTATCTGACGCTGACGTCGAACGTCGTGACGGCGGTCGTGCAGGAAGCCTCGCTGCGCGGCCAGATCGAGGCGACGCGGGACATCATCAAGGCGGAAACCGATCAGCTTGAGGTCGTGCGCAATCAGTTCAACGTCGGAGCCGCCGCCCGAACCGACGTGCTGACCCAGCAGTCCGAGGTGGCAACGACGCAAGCGACGCTGCCGCCGTTGCAAAAACAGCTGGAGCAACAGCACCATTTGCTGCTGGCTTTGATTGGCCATTTCCCAAGCGAGGCGCGGCGCGAACGCGTGACGCTCGCGTTGCTCCACCTGCCGACAGGCTTGCCGGTGAGCGTGCCTTCGCAACTCGTCGAGCAACGCCCAGACATACGGGCCGCCGAAGCGCAACTGCAACAGTCCAGCGCTCAGATCGGAGTGGCAGTCGCCGCCAGGCTGCCGCAATTCAATCTCACGGGTTCGTACGGCACCGCCGCGCTGACGCCCGAGACTTTGTTTTCGCCATCCACGATCGTCTGGACCATTGCGGCGGGCGCGACGCAACCTATCTTCCATGGCTTCACGCTGCTGCATCAGGAGCGCGCCGCCAGAGCCGGCTACGACATCGCCGAAGCGCAATATCGCAACACCGTGCTGACCGCATTCCAAAACGTCGCCGACTCGTTACGTGCGCTGCAGCTTGACGCTGCAACGCTCAAGGCGCAGGAGGCCGCGTTACGCGCGGCGTCCGATACCCTCGAACTCGCGCGCGGGCAGTACCGGCTGGGCGCCATCACCTACGTGACGCTGCTCAATGCGCAGCGCTCCTACCAGCAGGCGCGGCTCGCGGTGGTGCAGGCGCAGGCGGCACGGTATGCCGACACGGCCGCGCTATTTCAATCGCTCGGTGGCGGCTGGTGGAACCGCGCCGATGTCGCACCCAATCCCTACAGCCCGGAAGCGCATGCTGTGGACAGCGCGACGGCGGCGGTGACCGGCAGACCCGTAACGACGGAGCTCAATCGATGACCAAACGCATGGTGATCATGCTCGTTGCGGTCGCCGTCGTGTTTGGCGGACTTTACGGATTCCAGATGTTCAAGGCGGCCATGATCAAAAAGTTCATGAGCACGATGATGTCGCCGCCGCAGACCGTCTCCGCCACCAAGGCCGAATCCAGCGAATGGCAGCCGAGCATCGAAGCAGTCGGCAGCCTTCGCGCCGTCAAGGGCGCCGATCTGTCGCTTGAGGTGTCCGGGGTCGTCGATTTGATCTCGTTCAACTCCGGCGACGATGTCGCGCAGGGCGCGCTGCTTTTGAAATTGCGGGCGGAGGACGACGTCGCCAAGCTCGAATTGCTGCAAGCAACCGCCGAGCTCAATCAGATCACGTACGATCGTGACCAGAAGCAGTTCAAGATTTCAGGCGGTCAGCCAAGCCACGCTGGATACGGATGCGGCCAATCTGAAAAATGCCAAAGCTCAAGTGGCGCAGCAGCAAGCCGTTCTCGAGAAGAAAACCCTGCGTGCGCCGTTTGCCGGTCATCTTGGCATTCGCGCCGTGGACCTCGGCCAGTATCTGAGCGCCGGTACGGTCATCGTCACGTTGCAGGCGCTCGACCCGATTTTTGTTGATTTCTACGTGCCGCAGCAATCGGTCGATCAAGTTCGATTGGGTCAGTCTGTGGCCGTGAAAGTCGACGCGTTCAAAGGTCAGACCTTCGACGGCGAGATAGCGGCCATCAATCCGAAGGTCGATGCCAGCAACCGCAATGTGCAAATCCGCGCGACCCTGAAGAACGCGGATCACAGGTTGATACCCGGGATGTATGCGACGATCGATATCGTGACCGGAAAGCCGCAGAACTACATTACGCTGCCGCAGACGGCGATCACCTACAATCCGTACGGCGACACGGTCTATATCGTCGACACAAAAGGCAATGATGCCGAAGGCAAGCCGCAATATATCGCGCGGCAAAGCTTCGTGACGACCGGCGCGACGCGCGGCGATCAGGTGGCGGTGCTCAAGGGCGTCAATGAAGGTGACATGATCGTCACCGCCGGCCAGCTCAAGCTGCACAACGGAACAACCGTGCTGATCGACAATTCGATCACGCCGACGGCGGATGCGTCGCCTGTTCCGATCGATCGATAGGCCGCGGCGCCATGAACTTTACCGACATCTTCATTCGCCGGCCGGTGCTCGCCTCGGTCGTCAGCCTGTTGATCCTCGTGCTCGGTCTGCGGGCGTACACAGTGTTGCCGATCCTGCAATACCCGCGTACCGAGAACGCGATCGTCACCGTGACGACCATCTACTACGGCGCCGATCCCGATGTGGTGGCGGGCTTCATCACCACGCCGTTGGAAAACGCCATCGCCCAGGCCAACGGCATTGATTACATGAGCTCCGTCAGTCAGAGCGGCGTGAGCACGATCTCCATTTATCTCCGGCTCAATTACGATGCCGACAAAGCGCTGACCGAGATCAACACCAAGATCAATTCGGTCCTCAATCAATTGCCGACCGGCACCCTGCAGCCGACGCTGACCGTCAAGGTCGGGCAAACCATCGACGCCATGTATATCGGCTTCAACAGCGATACGTTGGCGCCGAACCAGATCACCGATTATCTGGTCCGCGTCGTGCAGCCGAAGCTTCAGGCCGTGCCCGGCGTGCAGACCGCCGAACTGCTGGGGCAGAAAGTGTTCGCGCTGCGCGCCTGGCTCGACCCGCAAAAGCTTGCGGCTTTCGGGCTGACGGCGGCCGACGTCAGCCAGGCGCTCGCCACCAACGATTACATTTCCGGAATTGGCAGTACCAAGGGCCAGATGGTCCAGGTCAATCTAAGCGCCTCGACCAGCCTGCATTCGGCCGAAGAATTCCGCAACCTCGTGGTCAAGCAGACGAACGGCGCCGTGGTGCGGCTCAAGGACGTCGCCAACGTTACATTGGGGTCGGAGGATTACGAAACGGAAGTCGGCTTCGACGGCAAAAAGGCGGTCTACATCGGTATTCAGGTCGCGCCTGCGGCCAATCTGCTCGACGTGATCCAGGGCGTGCATAATGTCTTTCCTGAGATTCAGGCGCTGTTGCCGCGCGGGCTCAATGGCCAGATCATTTACGATTCCACCGAGTTCGTGCACACCGCGATCAACGAAGTGATCCGCAGTCTGGCCGAGGCGTTGGCGATCGTTACCGTGGTGGTGTTTCTGTTCCTCGGTTCGATCCGCTCGTCGCTGATACCGACGGTCGCCATACCGCTGTCGCTGGTCGGCACCTTCATCGTTCTTCTGGCGCTCGGTTATTCGATCAATCTGCTCACCTTGCTGGCGCTCGTTCTGGCCATCGGCCTTGTGGTCGATGACGCGATTATCGTGGTCGAGAATGTCAGCCGCCATCTCGAGGAAGGCATGGCGCCGATTCCCGCCGCCATCGCCGCGGCGCGCGAGCTCGGCGGACCGATTATCGCCATGACGGTCGTGCTGGCGGCGGTTTATGTACCGATCGGTTTTCAGAGCGGGCTGACCGGCGCGCTGTTCGCCGAATTCGCTTTTGCGCTGGTCGGCGCAGTGACCGTGTCGGGCGTCGTCGCGCTGACGCTGTCGCCGATGCTGTGCTCGCGTCTGCTCAAGGCTCCCGATCCCCAACGGGGCGGCTGGGAGGCGCGGCTGACGCGCGTCATCGATCGCAGCTTCCATTGGCTGCATGGCGCCTACGAACGGCGTTTGCACGGCAGTTTGAACACCATGCCGGTGACCCTGGTCTTCGCGTTTCTGGTGCTGGGCAGCATCTATTTTCTGTTTACGAGTTCCAAGACCGAGCTCGCGCCGCAGGAGGACCAGGGCGTCATCATTACGCAGTCGATCGCGGCGCCGAATTCGACCTTGCAGCAGCGCCAGCTCTATTCGCGCGAAGTGTATCGGATTTTTGCCAAACATCCGGAGACCGAACACGTGTTTCAGCTCGACATACCGGGCCAATCGATTGCCGGCATGGTGCTGAAGCCGTGGGACCAGCGCAAACAGACCACAAATGAGCTGCAGCCCGTTTTGCAGCAGGAGCTCAGCAAGGTCGCCGGCGTTCGGATCGCGGCATTTCAGCCGCCCCCGCTGCCGGGCAGCATCGGGTTGCCGATTCAGTTCGTCATCGTGACGACCGAACCGTTCGAGCGATTGAACGAGATCGCGCAGCAATTCCTGCAGCAGTCATTGCAGAGCGGCATGTTTATCTTCCTCGATTGCGATCTGAAGATCGACAATCCGCAATCCGATGTGACGATCGATCGTGACAAGACCGCGCAACTCGGGCTGAAGATGAGCGATGTCGGCGGGGCGCTCGCCTCGATGCTCGGCGGCGGCTACGTCAACTACTTCAGCATCAGCGGGCGGTCGTACAAGGTTATCCCGCAGGTTCAGCAGCGCTTCCGGCTCAATCCGCGTCAGCTGCTGAATTACTACATCAGGGCGTCGGACGGTTCGCTCGTGCCGCTATCGACCATCGCCAGCGTATCGACCAAGACCGTGCCGGAATCGCTCAATCACTTTCAGCAGCTCAACAGCGCCACGATTCAGGGCGTCGCGATGCCGGGCGTCGCGCAAGGCGATGCGCTCGCCTTCCTTCAAAATCTCGCGTCGCGCACCCTTCCGGCCGGCTATTCGGTCGATTACGGCGGCTTGAGCCGTCAGTACGTGCAGGAGACCAGCGGCTTCCTGGCGACGTTCGGCTTTGCGCTGATCATCATTTTCCTGGCGCTGGCCGCGCTGTTCGAAAGTTTCCGCGATCCCGTCATTATCCTGGTGTCGGTGCCGATGTCGATTGCCGGCGCGCTGATTTTCATCAGCCTCGGCTTCGGCGGCATGTCGCTCAACATCTACACCGAAGTCGGGCTTGTCACGCTCATGGGCCTGATCAGCAAGCACGGCATCCTGATCGTGCAGTTCGCCAATCATTTGCAGCAGCAGGGCCGCTCGAAGCGCGAGGCGATCGAACAGGCCGCCGGAATCCGGCTGCGGCCGATCCTGATGACGACGGCCGCGATGGTGCTGGGTGTCGTTCCGCTGGTCACGGCGACCGGCGCCGGCGCGGTGTCGCGCTTTCAAATGGGCGTCGTCATCGCCTCGGGACTTTCGATCGGAACGCTGTTCACCTTGTTCGTCGTTCCGGCCGTCTATCTGTTGTTTGCGGCGGACCATCACTTGGCGGCTCGCGCCGGCGGCGAAGTGACGACGACGGAGCCGCACACAGCGGGAACGTGATCAATCGCGGCCGCCGAAGAGCATCGTGACGTTCAGCACCACGGCGGTACTGGTTTTGATTCTCCCGGCCTGATGCCGCCAAGGTGCGCAACGATCTCCTGGTAGTCAGGATCGGCCGGTGCGTAGCGAAGCTCGCCTTCGGCGACCGGGCCGGGCGGCAGCGAGCGAACGCGCATCGTGATCACGCCGTCGCTGTCCATGCGCGCAACGCCGATGCTGCTGGTGGACTGGCAAGCCGGATCGTCCTTTTTGTCGGCCGCAACGGCCGCGGCCGCGCAGCCTGCCGCAAACAAAAAAGCTGCAATGAGCGTTCTGCTATGCATGGCGCTATTCCGAGTTCTTACGACCGGCAGGATATGGGGTCGCGAGCGTGACGCAAGAAGGCGAGAACGCATTTTACCTTGATTTCACGCGGTGCTAAGCATCGCCGGACCGCCCCGAATCAATTGCGAAAGTGACGCGCCGATGGAAGACTGGAGCGCACGGCAATATCTCAAGTTCGAGGACGAACGCACCCGCCCGCCGCGCGATCTGCTCGCGCAGGTGCCGCTGCAGCGTCCGCATAAGGTCGTCGATCTCGGCTGTGGACCGGGCAACTCGACCGAGCTGCTGGTCGAGCGTTTCCCGCAGTCCGAGGTCGTCGGGCTCGACTCCTCGCCCGACATGCTGCGCAAGGCGCGCGAGCGGTTGCCCGGCTGCGAATTCGTCGAGGCCGACATCGCCACCTGGATCCCCGATGCGCGCACCGATCTGCTGTTCGCCAACGCCGTCATCCAATGGCTGCCCAATCACGTCGCGGTGTTGCGCAGGCTGCTTGAAGCATTGCCGGAAGGCGGCGCGCTTGCGGTGCAGATGCCCGACAACACGCGCGAGCCCGCGCTCGTGTTTCAGCGCGAGGTGGGCGAGAGCGGCCCGTGGGCGGATCATCCGGAAATCAAGGCGGCGCCGCGCGATGATCTGCCCACGGTCGAGGCTTATTACGATCAGCTCAAACCGGTCTGCACCCACATCGATATCTGGCACAGCGTCTACAATCACGTCATGACGTCGCCCGAAGCGATCACCGAATGGTTCAAGGGTTCGTCGCTGCAGCCGTTCCTGTCGCCGCTCGATGCCGCGGCGCGCGAGCAATTCCTCGCCGCCTACACGAAGAAGATCGTTGGCGCCTATAAGCCGCGGTTCGACGGCCGGGTGTTGCTGAAATTCCCCCGTCTGTTCATTCTCGCCGTGCGATGAAAATCGCTTGGGCCCTGGTTTGTGCCGTGTTGCTGAGCAACACGATTGGCGTGAAGGCCGCGTTCGCCGATGCGGCCTTCCAGGCATGGCTGCAATCGTTGTGGCCGCAGGCGCAGACGCTCGGCGTGTCGCGCGCGACGTTCGATCTGGCGACACGCGGCCTCGAGCCCGATTTGTCGCTCCCCGATCTCGTTCTGCCCGGCCGGCCGCAGAAGCCGCCGCCCGGACAGGCGGAATTCGTACAAACGCCGGCCGACTACGTGAAAGAGGCGTCGATCGAGCGGCTGGCGGCGCATGGCCGCAAGCTGCTTGAGCAATACCGGGCGCCGCTTACCGCGATCGAGCGGCAATTCGGCGTCGATCCGACCGTCGTGCTCGCCATCTACGGGCGCGAGACCGATTTCGGCCGCGCACCCGATACCCACAACGCGATCCGCGTGCTGGCGACGCAAGGCTATCTCGGCAAGCGCAAGGACAAGTTCCGCGAGGAGTTTCTGTTCGCGCTCAAGATTCTCCAGCAGGGCCAAGTCAAGCTCGCCGACATGAAGAGTTCATGGGCCGGCGCCATGGGGCTGACGCAGTTCCTGCCATCGGATTATCTGAAATACGCCGTCGATTTCGACGGCGACGGTCGGTCCGACATCTGGAATTCGGTGCCGGATGCGCTCGCGTCTGCGGCCAAGCAATTGGTCGACAAGGGCTGGCAGCGCGGAATGCGCTGGGCCTATGAGGTGCACCCGCCGGCCAACGTCGATTGCACGATCGGCGTTCCGGAAAACACGCTGCCGATTGGCGAATGGCTCAAGCGCGGCTTCGTGCCGGCTTACGGCCGCAAGCTGACGTCCGCCGAACGCGTTGAGTCGGCGTCGCTGCTGCAGGTGGCCGGCCTTTACGGTCCTTCGTTCCTGGTGACGAAGAACTATTTCGTCATCAAGGAATACAATTTCTCCGATCTCTACGTTTTGTTTGTCGGCCATCTCAGCGATCGCATGACCGATCCGCGGCCGTTCGAAACGCCGTGGGGCAAGGTCGCGCAATTGCCGACGCGCGATCTCGATCGCATGCAGCAAATTCTGACCGAGCGCGGCTATTATCACGACAAGATCGACGGCAAAGCCGGAATGAAAACCCGCGCCGCGCTTGGCGACTATCAGAAACGCAACGGGCTCACGCTTGATTGCTGGCCGACCGCCGCCCTTCTGGCGCACATGCAGGCGGGCGGCCGATAGGGCCGCGGAGATCAATCGTTCGCGCCGGCACCGCAAGCGGCAATCTGTCATTATCCTCGCCCGAATAGCCGAGCGCGCGCCGGAACGTTCGCCGCAAAGAACTATGTTTGATCGAGCCGGTGATGCCGAGGGTGCCGCCGCCGTGTTCGGCGGCGTAACGCGCCCGCGCACGCTCGGCCACGACTTCGCCCGGGATCGCGGCAGGCTCGCAGATATAGGGGCGGCCGCGCCGGCGCATCAGATCGACGTGAATGTGATTGTAGTGATAGACGTTGGCACCCGGCGCGAGCACGGTGGTGAAATCCTGGCACGCCGCCCCTTGCACGTCGTGCAGGAAGCCCTGCTCCTCGGGCGAGCCGTGCCAAGCATATTGCACGATGACTCGGCGGCTGTCGGCGAGGTCGAATTCGGCGATGTCGAGCGCGTTGCCGAACGCGTGCTCGGAGATATGCGCGTTGGGATTGCCGTTCATGCCGCGGCACGAATAGGCGGAGATTTGTTTGATCTCGACGACCGGCTGGTGAAACCAGTGTAACGCCGCGGGTTGCACCGCGCTGCTGATCCATTTGTCGAGCGCCGACACAAGGGGACACGCCAGCGTCGCCGGCGGTTTCACTTCGACCGGTCCGGCCGATCCCGTCACCATCGGTGCGCTCGGCGGACCGAGCGGCGGAGGTGAGCTGCCGAATGGCGCCTCCTCGTTGGCGCTTGGCGGCGGCGGTGCGGCGCGCGACGGATAGGCCTGCGGGCTTACGCGCGCAACCGGGGCCTGGCTCGGCGGTCCGTAATTGGGCGGTCCGTAATTGGGCTGTCCGTAATACGGATTGGGCGGACCGCCTGGAATGTCCATTTCATCGTCGGCGGGCTCCGCCACGCCTGGCGGATAAAGCGACATCGGCGCGCCCGGCGCGGCGGCTTGCTGTGGACGCGTTTGCGGCGGCCCGTATTGCGGCGGCGGCCCATATTGCTGCGCGCCGTATTGCGACGGACTGCGCTGCGGCGGCGGCAACGCGTTCGACTGAACGACGGGCCAGTGCTGCGGCATCGACGCGTTGGGAATCGAAGCCGGCGGACGGATTGGCTCATCCTCGTAGCCGAGCGGTGTGCTGTCGCCGAGCTCGGAAACGCGCAGCGGATAGTCCATGCCGCACACGCCCGGCCCGCTGATCGAGGAGATGCGCACCCGTCCCGGGGATTCTTTCACGGCACCGGAATTCAGGCACGCGACTTCCGCGTCGCGCCGCCACGGCTCGCGCTCGGCGAACAGATAATGACTGCAGCCGGCAAGAGCGATCAGCGAGACGAGGACGACGGAGCCGACGAGATACCAGCAAACTCCACGCGTCATTCCCGGACAATGCGAGGAATTCCGTTAAGGACTCTTCAATGTCTGCCGCAGCGGCTGCGAGGGAATCATTAACCATGCGGCGATCGACCGGAAATCAGCGCGGTCATTGCGACGAGTGGGGCGACGAAGCAATCCGGACGTTCGCTGTTTCTCCCCTGGATTGCTTCGCTCCGCTCGCAATGACCTGGCCTCTTGATCGACGGCTGCCTTTCGGGCCACATCGCCAGGACGCGGGGAAGGGGTAAGCCGTCATGGAAGGCAAAGCGAGACTTATTTTTCCGATACTCGCAACGGCTATCGTGGTCTTCGTCGCGAGCGCCGCCGTGACCTTCATGAACATCGGCTTGCGGATCGACTTCGTGCGGCGATGGCTGTCCGCTTTCGGCGTCGGCTGGCCGGTCGCCGCCGTGACGGCCTATCTGGCGTTTCCCGTCGTGCGCCGCGCCACATCAGGCATCGTCGCTCTGATCGAGAGACGCTGATGCTGTCCGCATTGGACCTCGCCCGCCGGGTCGAAACGGGCGAACTCAAACCGCGCGACGTTGTCGAATTTTGCGCCGAGGCGATTGCGGCGCGCGAGAAAGACGTCGGCGCATTCGCCGCGCTTGACCTCGATGCCGCGCGGCGCGCGGCCGAGACCGCTGGGCTTGCCGCGACGCCGTTGCGCGGCCTTCCGGTCGCCTTCAAGGACATCTTCGATACCGCTGATCTGCCGACCCAGTACGGCTCGCCCATCTATGCGGGCTATCGGCCGCGCGCCGACGCCACGGCGGTCGCGATCACGCGGCGCGCCGGGGGAATCGTCCTCGGCAAGACAGTGACGACCGAACTTGCCTCGCTGGTGCCTTCTGCGACGCGCAATCCGCATAATCCCGCGCATACGCCGGGCGGTTCGTCTTCGGGCTCTGCGGCTGCCGTCGCCGCCGCCATGGTGCCGCTCGCGTTCGGCACTCAGACCGCCGGCTCGGTCATCCGGCCCGCAGCATTCTGCGGTGTCGCGGGTTTCAAGCCGTCTTATCGGTTGATCCCGATGGTCGGGGTGAAGGATGTCTCCTGGCATCTCGACACCGCGGGCCTGTTCGGCGCCGGCGTTGCCGACGTCGCCTTCGCGGCGGCGGCCGTCCTCGATCGCGACCTGCGCGTCGATCGCGCTATGCCTTCGGCGCCGCGCATCGCGCTGGTGCGCACGCACCTTTGGCCGCAGGCCAGCGCCGCCATGCAGAAGGCGGTCGAAACCGCGGCGCGGATCGCCGAAGCGGACGGCGCCACAGTGGCCGAGGTTACCCTGCCGCCGATCCTGGAGGAGGCGTACGCCGCGCAATTCACGATTCAGGACTATGAGGTGTTCCGTGCGCTTGCGTACGAATACGATCGCCATCGCGACCGGATCGGAAAGAATCTGCGCGAGCAGCTCGACGGTGCGGCGGCGATATCGGCAGACGCCTACGATGCGGCGCGCCGCACAACGAAGCGCGCGCGGCAGGCGCTCGCCGACATGATGAGCGAGCACGACGTCATCCTGACGCCGTCGGCGCCGGGCGCGGCGCCGCACGGGCTCACCACGACCGGCAATCCGATGTTCAACCGGCTGTGGACGCTGATGGGAACGCCGTGCGTCAACGTGCCGGGTCTGAGCGAGGGCGGCCTGCCGCTCGGCGTTCAGATCGTCGGCCGTTTTGGTCGCGACCGCTCGGCGCTCGAAGCGTCGCTGTTTTTGGAACGCGCGATCGCGCGGTAGACCGCGAACCGAGCCCGCCGGATGCGCAGCTACTTTTGAGACGCGGCCTACGCGCTACCGGTAATAGCCGTAGTCGCTTCCGTAAGACGGTATGTAGTTGCCGTTTATGTCAGTCGGTGTGCCGTAATAGGCGGGGCCGGACGAATAGGGAGCGTATCCGTAACCGTAGTAGGCCGGATATCCAGAGTAAGCGGGGTATGCGGAGTACGTCCGATATCCATAATAGTAAGGTCGATAGCCGTAGGCATAGGCGCGCGAGGCGATCAATGCACCGCCGATCCCGAGGGCGAGGCCGGCGCCTGCCCAGCAGCCCCAGCATCTGGCTTCCGCGGGTTTCGGCGCAGCAATAACAGTCGCGGCGACAAGAGCTGCAGCGGCGACGGCCGTGATTGTCTTACCCATTGGTATCCTCCGCCATGTTGGCTGAGTTTGGACTAACGCAAGAGACCAAACGCATCTGATGCGGTTTCGTTCCTTGGTCTGCGTTAAAATCAGCAAACGCATGAACCGGCGGCGTTATTTCTGGGAGCGCGCTGTCGCGCGCGAGATCGAGGAAACCGAGATAAGAGTGTAGCCCGGGTTGAGCGAAGCAAAACCCGGGAGCAGCGTCTGAGTCCGACGAGTTTGTCCCGGATTTCGCTGCGCTCAATCCGGGCTACTGCTACTTGCGATCGCCCGCAAGATCGGCGGGTGACTAAACCAGCTCCATGGCGGCGGCGCGCGCCTCCGAAACGACGTCGTGATCGTAGAGGCGCTTGCGGAATTCGGCGTGGGCGCTGATCTCGGCGTCGCGGACGTTGAGGTCGGCGGCAAACGAGTTGTAGCGCAGCCCATTCTGCCGCGCGCCGGACTGCACCTTCGCGGCGCGCTCGCGGCGCAGCCGCTCGTAGGCGAGCAGCGCGCCCGGCACGGTCTCGCGATTGGTATTCGACAGGATCGTCGCCAGAGCCATGCCGTCTTCGATCGACTGGTTGGCGCCTTGTCCGAGGTGAGGCAGCATCGCGTGCGCGGCATCGCCAAGGAGCGTCAGCCGTCCCCGGGTCCAGGTCGGACTCGGGTCGCGATCGTGCAGCGCCGATCGAAACGTCGTTTTCACCTGGCGCAGCAAAGACCCGATCCGCGGATCCCAGCCGGCAAATTCGCGGCGCAGCGCGTCGGGGTCGCCGGGCGCCGACCAGGATTCCTTCATCGCTTCCTTCATCTTTTCGTCCGCCGGGACGAAGCCGACGAAATTGATCAGCGCTCCGGCACGCATCGGATAGGTCAGGAAGTGCTTGCCCTGGCCGAGCCACATCTCCCAGCATTCGGCCGGCCAGTCCGGCACAAGTTCGGTCGGCACGTAGCCGCGGTAGGCGACCGTTCCGGAAAAAACTGGACGCGGCGGCTCAAAGACGTGCGGGCGGAGCACGGAGTGAATGCCGTCCGCGCCGATCACGACGTCGCCTTCGGCGACGGCTCCGTTGGCGAACGTGACGCGGGCTTTGGCGCCATTCCGGTCAAAGCCGGTGCACTGGTAGCCGGTGTGCACCACGCCGGCCGGCAGCGCCTTGGCCAGCATCTCCACGAGGTCGGCGCGATGCATGCCGTAGGTCGCGTTCCAGCCCATCGAGTCGGTGACCTGGACCGGGGCGATGAGCGTTCCGTCGTGGTGAAAATAGCGCGAGTTTTTGCCGACTTTGGCGCCCCACTTGTCGACCGCCGGTCCCAATCCGACCCGCTGCAAATGGCGCACGCTGTTCGGGGTGATGTAAACCCCGGCGCCGACCTCGCCGAGCGCGGGCGCCTGCTCGTAGACCGACACCGGAAGACCGTAGGTGACGAGGGCATTCGCCACGAACAAACCTCCAATTCCGCCTCCGACGATGACGATGTTGGGTCGCGAGTTTGCCATGGTTCACACCCTTGCTCGATGCTGCGCCGTGCCGGCGTTTCGCCGCCGCCGCCAAGCGGTTCGTTTTCGCCGCCACGCGCTTCGGCGCAGGGGTCGCTTGGCTCTGTCTATGCCAATGGTCGCAATCGTTACTAAATTCGGCGCGGGCCGAATTGACCTAGGTCAATTCGGCCGAAAGAAGTCGCGGGCGCGACGTCCTCGCCGCCATCACCGGACGGTCGATTTCCGCGCCCTGAACGGCGGCGTATTGGAGCGCGTCGAGGGTAGTGTCTCAGTTCGATGCTGGCAGATGGAACCCTCGCGGAACACTGGAACTGTGTATATATTCCTGGTCCGTAAGGAGACGGAATCATGGCGAAGAAAACAAAGGGCCCGGCAAAAGAACCACCGAGGGCTAATATTGCATATTATACTCCGAGCACGGGCCGGTTGAGCGGGCGGGAGATCAAGGCCAAAAAGCGCCTCGATGCTCTGATTGAAAAGTACAAAGCTGAAGGTATGTCAGCGTCGGATGCGCGGGAACGCGCCGTAAAGGATATGCGAGATAATGGTCGGATGGATTGGCGAGTGGGATAAATCTTAATGGCGGGGGGACCCAATGGGAGAAACGACCAGCGGACGTGAACGCTCGCGCTGTTATGATCGCCACGAGCGGAAGAGCTCTCCGCAAAGAAGCGCAGCGAGATCGCCAAAAATGTCTTAACTCGGTGGGCTGCTAGGACTCGATAGGACGCCGGGATTTTCCTTTTCGGCGGCAGCTACTGCATCAACAAATTCCTTGATGAAATTTGGGTTTATCTGCATGGGCGCCGGTTGTGCTAATTGTAGCTGCAACATTTTTACCCATTTCCGACCCGTATGATTTTCTATCACCTTAAACGCGCCGGTATCGCTGAACGTGTACATAAAGCGATGGTGGACCGTCAGCACCAGGTCTTGCAGTGTTTTAAAGCCGGGCGCTTCAAGTGATTTGATCGTCAAGCCTAAAGCTTCCAATTCGGCTGAGTGTATGTGCTTGTCGTGACCTTTTTTACTCGCGCGCGCGGCTAGACCGTCATAAACCCTTCGGGCCGCCGCCTCACGTTGGTCCTCTGGTAGGCCAGAAAACATGTTTGCTTTCAGAAACTCTGTAACCATTTCTTCGGATATTTCGTCGCATCTTGGCAACGCTGGACGAAACCTGGCGTATAGTTTGATAGGATCGGGTGCCATACATATTGCCGGTCTGTGTCCTCTTTGATCTCTTTGTAGGCCGTCTCAATCTCCTAGAGCACAGAATATGCGGCGATACCATTGATCTGTGGATCAACTGGGCCAAGGTTCGAGTGCTTCCCCATCCAAATTTCTCTGCATGAGCAAGCAAGGATGGTTCCCGCCGACATCGCGATCTGAGGTACAAACGCGCGAACGTCGCGGCCAAACATTTCGCGCAGATAATGGACTAAAGACTCTGTCGCGGCACCGTCGCCACCCGGAGTGTGGAGCAACAAATCTAGCCCCTTGCTCCGGTCCATGCCGTGAATGCACAGCATGAAGCCGTTCTTGTCCTCGTCGGTTATTTCGACGCCTTCGAGATTTTTCTGTTTGGAGAGATAGCCGGAGTAGTAGCAGATTATATTCCGACCACCGACCTCCTTGTGAAGGTCCTGTAGAAATTTATGCCGGACCTTATCTACCGCAGACTCACCGCCCGGATCGTCTTTTTCGTCTCTGACGAGTTTTAGGACGTGCCCCCAGTTTGGCATGGGAACGGCTCTTCTTGGGTGCAGCGGTCGGCGTGGTTGAAAGCGGCGGAGTTGCAAAAGCCAAAGTTGTTGGCAAGCTAACGTATGCGGTTGGCTCCTTCAATCGCGAAGGTTCCGCCCGGGCAGGCACGATATACCCCCGGTTCACAAGCTCCATAAACATTTGGAGTGGCGTCATTTTTTCCGAAGCCATTGAATTTGCGTCCATTTTCAGCCTCCCAAGTTAACGGGATTATAACGAGCCTTATGCATTAGAAAAACGCGTTCAGGTTCTGAACTTGGCGGTTGAACGCCGTCCCTTCGGTCAATATGGCGCATCCAGCTTGCGACTACCATTCGCTGACGCTCTATTGCTGCTGGTACATCGGATCAGGAAGCACAAGACGCTCGGTATGACGTCAGCCATTGCAGCCGGTCCTCGCTATGGCGGACATCGCACAACTCCTTGAGTTACGCGAAACGTCACAGATTTAGAAACGCCGCGATACCATGCCGTTGTCACGGATGACACAATCAAACTGAGACCTGGCGCGGTCAGGTTGTCGCCGTTCTGTTGACATATGTCACCGTTTAGGTTACAAGTCAACGGATCTCGCTCGTCGCAGGGCACAGTCCGGATGCGATCCTGAAGGTGGAGCGAGTGCGGCGCCCGCGCGCGGTCTGCAAACCGCTCCCGGGCGGCCTTGGGACTCCGCCCGGCCGGCACGACGACCGGTCTGTGAGGAGCTCACTGCACTGGCCCGGGGAGGGGTGACACCCGTTTGCACCCGG
>CAVXAK010000005.1:0-113179 GCA_963759705.1 uncultured Alphaproteobacteria bacterium | reverse complement strand
CTACGAATTTGGGGGTCAGGAGTTCGAATCTCTTCGGGCGCGCCATCGTTCTACGTCGGCTGCGCGGCGGTAACTTCCAAGGTCATTGGCACCACAAGAGCGCTGGTCCAAGAGTGCGGACCGCGCCGAGCGTCAGCGGATGGGGTTTGTCGTGGACGCTGCAGCCTGTTCGCGCGCCTCGTCCTCGGACGACGGAAACGCCATGCCGGACATCGGTTCGACCCAAACCAGATGATCGTGTACCTTTTTTACACCGGGGACGTTCTCGGTAGCCACGATGGTTGCCTCGCGTTCGCGATCGTCCGAGATCACGCCCCACAATTCCGCGACGCCGTTTTTGACGATGACGTTCACATGCGGCGCCCATGTTTGTTTGCTGAGAGTTGTCAGAATTTGTTCACGGATTGCCGAATCACCGCCGGCCGGTGCGGGTGTGTCCTGGCTGAGGCTTGCGAGCGCATGCAACAGATTGGCGCGGCTGACGATCCCCACCATCCGGCCGTCCTGCATCACCGGAACGCGTTTGACGCGACGGCGTTCCATCAAGGCAACGACGGCCTCAAGCGGATCATCCTCCGTGATGGTGTAGGGATCGGGCGTCATGATGTCGCCGACCTTCCGGCCCGAAGCGCGCACATATTCATCAGCGAGCCGTCCTGGTCCGACCAGAAACTCGAGCCATTTCGGCCGGCGGCGTTGCGTGCCGATCTCGCCGCGCCGCAGAAAGTCCCCCTCGGTCACCATGCCGACGAGCCGCCCTGTCGCATCGACCACGGGTAGTCCGCTGATTCTGTTCTGCAGCATGATGCGGGCGGCCTTCACGACCGGGTCATCGACCGCAATGGAAATCACGTTCGGCGTCATGACGTCACGGACTTGCATGATCATTCCTCTTTCGACCGCCTGGTCACCAGCCGCGACGCGCTCTGCGCCGGAGAACAGCGCCCTCGCGCAACATAGGCAACCAAAGTTTTTCACCGCTGTAACTGATCTAAATCAAAATTGCCGAAAGGATACCACCCGATCGAAATAACGCTCGCCGCGCTCAATCGGCCTGCATGCACGTGCGCGTCAGGTCTTCCTCGGGCCGTAATACCACTCGCGAAGCTCCTTGTAGGTCATCGGCTCATAGAGCGGCGGCCGCCCTGGGCCCTGACACGTCGGCAACACCTCGATCATGGCGTCGCCGCTTGGACCGAAGAATACCGGGATCGAATAGCGATCGACGTCGTAGGTGTTGATCACGCGGTGCTTGGTTGACAGATACTCGTCGTTGGTCCAGCGCACGATGAGATTGCCGGTATTCACCAGCAGGGCACCGGGCACGATGTCGACCTCGCGCCAGTGGCCGGACGGCATGCGTACGGCAAGGCCGCGCACGTCCTTTTGCGCCAGAAACGTCATCATGGCGTTATCGGTGTGCGGCGCGATGCCGTATTGGCGTTCGCCGACCTGCTTCTGCGGCGGATAGTACAGGAGGTTCATCGTGGCGTGGGGCGTCGCGAAGAACTTGTCGAAATAGTCCAGAGGAAGGTTTAGCGAAGCGGCCCACAGCGGAAGAAACTGGCGCCCAAGCTTTTCGATGCTGGCGTGATATTCGAGAAGAGTTTCCTTGAAACCGGGCAGATTCCCCGGCCAGCGATTCACCTGCGCGTTGCGTTCGGCGTCCGACATGCTCAAGCCCCCGGAGCCGCCTTCGCGGTTGATGGCGAACTTGGCCACGAGATTCGGCTTCGCATTCGAAATGATGTTGATGTTGGTGCGCTGATAATCATCCCGAAAACACGGCTGGTAGCCGGATTTGAAGCCGCCGGTTTCGAAGTAGGGAATGACGGTTTTCGCTGCGCTTGGCAGCGCGTGGAACCGCCGCGATTCGGCAAAGACGCGATCAATGAGGTCCTGCGGAATGCCGTGACCCTTGAGATAGAAAAATCCGATCGTCTTGCTGATGTCGTGCAATTGCGCGGCGACTTTCTCGCAGCCGCCCGGCTGCCCGGTCAGATAAGGCGATATATCGAGCGTGGGGATTTCTTCGTCGGAATCCGGATGATCCATCAGGTAGATGGAATCGGCGTCGTCTTTTAACTCGCCCCTGACATCGTGCGTTTTCTGATCCCGCGTTTTCAGGTCTTCCATGTGATGCTTCCCTTTGGCTCGATCCATTCCGGCACAAAGGACCGACGCAGATTGCCGTGCGATCGGCGGCAAGTCTGCCATGGCGGGGCGGGGCGGTAAATGGCTCCTGCAGATTGAGCGAGCCGCGTGTTCAATTACCGAAGTTCGCGGCGAGATAGTCGGCGATGGTCTTGGCTTCGTCGGGCGTCGCGGTTGCGCCGCGTGCGACCATGTTGGCAACGATCACCGGCCAATCCTGTTTGCTTCGCTTGATCGTCGCAACGCGTTCGAGGTCATGGCAGAGCGCGCAGCGTGTCTCGACGAGGTCTTTGCCATGTCCGTCGGGCAGTGCGACGGGCTTGGCCGGCGGCAGCCGGGCGCCGGGGCCCATGTTGAGTGCGAGGTAGTTGACGACCTTGTCGACTTCCGGGGGCGTCAATTGCGCGCCACGCAGGACCATGTTGCTGACATAGAGCCGCCAGCCCGCCTCGCCGTCACGGATCTTCGCGATCGTGCCGAGGTAATGGCATTGCGAACACGCGACCGCGACGAGATCGCGCCCGTCGCCGTCGGGCAAGAGATTGGCGTTTTGGGCTCGGCTCGGTGAGGCGCCGGCAAGCATTGCGAGCGCGAAAACTCCCGATATCAGGATGCGCATGATCACACCTTCCGCGCTCGCAGATCGGCGAGCGAGTAGGGCGGATGCCATTCGGAAACGGCGCCCAAGCCTTCACGCTTGATGTGAATGTCGAGGAGATAGGGGCGGCCCTCGATCGTCGCGGTCTTGGCGCGAGAGAGCGCGCCCTTCACCGCGGCCGGCTCCGTTACCGTCTCGCCTTCCACGCCGAACGCGTTGGCGGCCTTGGCGTAATCGATGTCGGGATCGCCGTTGTAGCAAGTCATGTCGCGGGCAACCTCGAATTGCCGGCCGGCGCCGTTCCAGATGCGGTTGCGCTCGTTGTTGTAGCTCTTGTTGTTGAGCACGATGACGGTGACCGGCGCCTTATAGCGCGCCATGCTCCATAACGGCTGCGGTCCGGAGAAGCAGAAACTTCCGTCGCCGACCACGGAGACCACCGGCACGTCGGGCCGCGCCAGCTTCACGCCGAACGCGGCCGCCATGCCCCAGCCGAGCACGTTGGGTCCGGTGCCAAAATATTGCTTGTCGTCGCCGCCGAACGCCATCAGCGGGTCCATGGTTTTGCCGGAATTGACGTCGGCGACGTAGCAGGTATCGCGGTCGAGATTGGCCTCAAGCTCGAGACCGAGCCGCTCCATGCTGACCGGCGATGAGTTCGGCAAGTCCGCGCGCGATCGATTGGCGCAGGTCGGCCATCTGCGCCGAATACGCGCGCGTGCGGGTGGCGCGCTCGTCGGCAATCTCCTTGAGACGCGACGCAGTCGCCATGCTGCGGATTGCGGCGGTGAGATCGGCGATGGCGAGCCGCAGGTCGGCGACCATGGCGAGATCGACCGGCGCGGCGCGGGCCAGACTTGTCGGGTCGAGCCGGATCGAGATCAGCTTGGTGCCCGGCGCCGCCAGCTCGCCCCAGCGATTGCCGAGGTTCAGGAGCACGTCGGGCTTGCCCGGATAGCGCATGGTCCGCAACACCGTGCCGATGAAAAGCGGATGCCGTGTCGGGAACGGCTTCGACCAATAGCCGAGCGATCCGGCTTCGCCGGCGACCGGCAAGCCGAGCAGCTCCGCGAGTTCGATCAGCTCTTTGTCGGCGCGGCACCAGGTGATCTCGTCGCCGATGCTGACCAGTGGATTTTTTGCTTCGATGAGCATGCGTGCCGCCTTCTCGACATCGTCCTTGTCGGGACGGATGCGCATCGGCACGTCGAACTTGCTGCGCTCCCAGATCTGCGACTTGGCCCTGCCTTCGAGCGTATTGGTCGGCAGCGACAGGAAAACCGGACCACACGGCGGGGTCGACGCGAATTTGAGACCGCGCCGCGTAGTCTCAGCGATCGCCGCCGTCGACTGCGCCTGCCAAAACCATTTGGTGATCGGCTCGGTCATCAGTTCGTGATGATCGGTCTCCTGAAACTGGTCACGTCCCAATGCGTTTTGATCGATCGATGCGACCGCGACCAGAAGCGGTATCTGATCTTTCCAAGTGTTGACCATCTGCGTCATGGCATTGGGCAGGCCGATATTGGCGACCACAACGACGCCCGTCTTGCCCGACGCGCGGGCATAACCGTCCGCCATCGCGACGACGGCGCCTTCCTGAATGCCCTTGATCAGATGAATTTCCGGTACGTCGACAAGCGCGTCGAAAATCGGATGATCGCCGGTCGAGGGATTGAAGAAGATATGCTCGACGCCTGCCGCCTTGAGCTGCTGGACGAACAGTGCGCCGCCATTGCCCTCGAATTCGCGGATCGCCGCGGGTGCAGCAGCTGACGCAGCTTGCGGAGCGCTTTGGCCGAGCGGCGCAAGATTTTGCGCCACAGCCTTTGCCGCGATGCTGCTCATGCCGAGCGCGCTCAGCCCGGACACAAGTTGGCGGCGCGATAAACCTTGGTC
Source organism: uncultured Alphaproteobacteria bacterium (assembly GCA_963759705.1). GTDB lineage: Bacteria > Pseudomonadota > Alphaproteobacteria > Rhizobiales > Xanthobacteraceae > BOG-931. The sequence goes on along the minus strand of CAVXAK010000005.1, from coordinate 108,528 downwards.
GAGGTACTGTTTGATCAGTTCCTTCACGGCATCCCTCCCTTGTCGCGGCGCGCTTGAGCGCGACCGTCGATGCCTTCGCGGCATTTTGCAGCTAGTGTATCACCGCCGCGATGCCGGCCAAGGGGGCCAAAAGAAAAGGATACCTGCCCCGCATGGCTGGTTTGCGAACCGACCGGCGGATGGTCAATTCCGTTCGAATTCCAATTCCGTGATGTCGAAGCCGAGCGGCGCTTTGCCGTCGGCCGGTTCGAGATAGCTGACTTTGAGCTTCATGCCGACCTTGAGCTCGGACCTGTCTTTGATCCCCTCGAAGTCCACATCACCGGCGGCTCGGAGGTGCAATTCCTTGCCCTCGTCCGTCGTAACGGTAAGGAAGCGGCCCTCCTCAGTCAGGCTCCTAATCGTCACGTGGGCCGTGCGATCGGCGAACGGCGCGATTTCCGGGCCCTCACCTTTTAGCTCGCGATAGATCGTCGCCGCTGTTGCGGACAAATGAGCGCCGCGATCCCAGTCCCTGTACTCGTGCATATCGAATTGTTTTTCGATTGCATCGAGCGGCATGCCTTGCGCCATCATCGTGCGCATCTTCTGCCGCGCCAGCAGGAGATAGTCGGTCAGCGTGGAGAGCGCCGTAGCGTCGCCGACCGGCCCGTGAGCAGGGACGACAATTTTCGGCTTCAATGCGCTCAAGACCTCAAGTTGCTTGAGCATCCCCCACGTCGTGCCATGGCTATAGTCGGGGCGGATATCGGGATGCCGTCCGATGTAGCCAACGAACCCCGCATGCATGATCCCGGTGTCGGGCAGCCAGACCGCCACGTCGCCGGGATTGTAAGTGTCGTCGATATAGATGAGTTCGATCGCCTTGCCGCCTGCGTGAAGCGTCATGTGGTCGGAGAAACTGACGACGGTGTCGATTGGGCGCACTCCGTCGAGCGCTTCGGTCCGCTCGGCAAAGCGCTTCTGCCAGGACTTGATCTGGTAGTTCTTCATGCTCGTCCAGTCCTTGGCGACTCGGTCTTGGACGATGACCGTGGCGGGCGGTGAAAACAGGGGCGTGCCGCCGGTGTGGTCGCCGTGATTCTGCGTGATGACGACATAGCGGATTGGCTGCGCCGTCACTGATTCAATGAATTTCTGGAAAATACGCGTCTCGGGCGGATTATTGCCAGTGTCCACAACCACGACGCCCTGCGTGGTCACAATCGCCATGGCGTTGGCGTCATTCATTTTGCCTACGAAAGCATAGACGCCCTCGGCGAGTTTCTGGAATTGAGCCTTATCGCCCGTCATGGCGAAGGCGCCGCCGGGGGCGAGAAGCCAGATAAGTAAGATGATGAATTTGCGATAGCTCATGGTCGACACCGCTCTTTTCGAGGCGTGCAAGCGCATTCTAGCTGAGCGACTTCCTTCCGCCGAGGCCGATCGACCGCGGCCCAGAAATTGCATGGTAATTGCACAAATGTTGGGCAGACCCGACCCAACGCGTCGCACTACTATCTATCGGCATTCATCATCAGTATCAGTCAATCAGCATGTCGATCCTTGTCGGGCTGCACCACGCCACTCGCTACACTTACGACCGGCCGATCAATCTTGGCCCGCAAGTCATACGGCTGCGGCCGGCGCCGCACTGTCGGACCCGTATTCCGAGCTACTCACTGACGGTGAAGCCGGCCCAGCATTTCGTGAACTGGCAGCAGGATCCGCACGGCAATTGGCTCGCCCGGTTCGTCTTCCCGGAAAAGACGACGGAATTTTCCATTACGGTTGATCTCATTGCCGACATGGAGGTGATCAATCCATTCGACTTCTTCATCGAGCCGGCTGCGGAAAAGTGGCCGTTTGAATTTCCGGCCGATCTGAACGAAGACCTTGCGGCCTACGTGACGCCGGAACCGGCGGGTCCGCTTCTGCAAAAATTGATCGACTCGATTTCGCGGGAGAAGCGCAACACCGTCGATTTTCTCGTCGAGCTTAATCAGCGCCTCCAGCACATGATCCGCTATGTCATTCGTATGGAGCCTGGCGTGCAGACGCCGGAGGAGACGCTCGGTTCTGCCGCCGGGTCGTGCCGCGACACTGCGTGGCTGATGGTACAACTCCTCCGCCATATCGGCCTGCCGACGCGTTTCGTGTCCGGCTACCTCATCCAGCTCAAGCCCGACCTCAAACCGCTCGATGGCGCCGCTGGAACGGATCACGACTTCACCGATCTGCACGCCTGGACTGAGGTCTATCTTCCCGGCGCGGGCTGGATCGGGCTCGACGCGACGTCGGGTCTGCTTTGCGGGGAGGGCCATCTGCCGGTCGCCGCGACGCCGCATTACCGCTCGGCGGCGCCGATCACCGGGTTGGTCGAGCCGTGCGAGGTCTCGTTTTCCTACGACATGAGCGTCACGCGGATCGCCGAGCAACCGCGCGTGACTGCTCCGTTCTCCGAGGAGGCCTGGACCGCACTCGATGCGCTCGGCGAAAAAGTCGACTCCGATCTTGCGGCGCATGACGTCCGTTTGACCATGGGCGGCGAGCCGACGTTCGTCTCTGTCGACGATTATCAATCGGCCGAATGGAACACCGACGCGCTCGGTCCGATGAAGCGCATGCGCGCCGACGATCTGATCCGGCGGTTGCGCGATCGCTTTGCGCCCGGTGGGTTGCTGCATCACGGCCAAGGCAAGTGGTACCCCGGTGAAGCGATTCCACGCTGGGCGTTCTCGCTGTTCTGGCGCCGCGACGGCGTGCCGATCTGGCGCAATGAGAGTTTGATCGCGCGTGAGACTGCGCTCCAGCAGCTTTCACCGGGTGATGCACAGCGCTTCGCTGAAGGGATTGCCGCGCGTGTGGGAATCATGGCCGATTACGTGCAGCCCGCCTACGAGGACCCTGCCGACCGGATGCTCAAGCAAGGTCTGATCCCCGACAACATCGACCCCAGCGATCCCAAGATCGACGATCCCGTCGAGCGCGCTCGCATTTTGAATCTGTTCGACTCGCACCGCGGCCAGCCGGCAGGCTTCGTGTTGCCGCTGCAGCCTTGGACGGCGCAAGCGAAGTCAGGGTGGCTCAGCGAAGTGTGGCGAACACGCCGTGGTCATTTGTTCCTGCTGCCGGGAGATTCGCCGCTCGGCTTCCGGTTGCCGTTGAGTTCGCTGCCTCATATCGCTCCGGTCGCTTATCCCCATTTCGTGCCGGCCGATCCGTTCGCCGAACGCCGGCCTTTACCCGATCCGCGCATCACACATCCGCTGATGGCGCGTGTCATGTCCGGTACGGCGCGTGACGAATTGGCTCCGCCACTCGCACCGGAGACTTTGGTCATGCAGGGTCCGCCGCATGGCGCCGCCGGGACCAGCGGCACGCCAGTGCGGACCGCTTTGACTGTCGAGGTGCGCGACGGACGCGTATGCGTTTTCATGCCACCGGTCGAGACGCTCAACGATTATCTTGAACTTCTTGCTGTCGTGGAATTGACCGCGGCCGAACTCGGCCTGCCGGTGCACGTCGAGGGCTATATGCCGCCGCCCGATCCGCGGCTCAACGTTCTCAAGGTCACGCCCGATCCCGGCGTCATCGAGGTCAATATCCAACCAGCCGAGTCGTGGCGCGAAGCCGTTGATATCACCTGCAGCGTTTACGAGGAGGCCCATCTTTCGCGCTTGGGCACCGACAAGTTCATGCTCGACGGCCGGCATACCGGAACCGGCGGCGGCAATCATGTCGTGCTTGGCGGACTGAACGCCGCGGACAGCCCGTTTCTGCGGCGGCCTGATCTGCTCAAAAGCCTGGTGCTCTATGCGTTGCGGCGGCCGTCTCTGTCTTATCTGTTTTCCGGATTATTTGTCGGGCCGACCAGCCAGGCGCCGCGCATCGACGAGGCGCGCCAGGATCTGCTCTACGAACTCGAAATCGCGATCGGCAAAGTGCCGGCGCCGGGCGGCACCGATTGGGTGCCGCCCTGGCTCGTCGACCGGCTGTTCCGCAACATTCTGGTCGACGTGACCGGCAATACCCATCGCACTGAAATCTGCATCGACAAATTGTTCTCTCCGGACGGGCCGACCGGCCGGCTCGGCCTTGTGGAATTCCGCTCGTTCGAAATGCCTCCGGATGCGCGCATGAGCTTGGCGCAGCAATTATTGCTGCGCGCAATCATCGCCTGGTTCTGGCGTGAACCGCTTGACGGCAAACCGGTCCGATGGGGCACGGCGCTGCATGATCGCTTCATGCTCGAGCACTTCGTTTGGGAAGATTTCATCGACGTGCTGGCCGATCTAAAACGCGCGGGATACGCGTTCGATCCGGCCTGGTTCGAGGCGCAACGGCAATTCCGTTTCTCGCTCTGCGGTACCGTGCATCACGGCGGCGTCGCGCTTGAATTGCGGCAGGCGATCGAGCCTTGGTACGTGCTCGGCGAAGAGGGCGTTCCCGGCGGCACCGTTCGCTTCGTCGATTCTTCGGTCGAACGGCTGCAGGTCAAGGTGGCCGGCTTGAACGAGGACCGGCACATCGTGACCTGCAACGGACGCCGCGTCCCGCTGACATCGACCGGCCGCTCGGGTGAATTCGTCGCCGGCGTGCGCTTCAAGGCTTGGAATTTGCCGGGATCCTTGCACCCTACCGTCGGCGTTCACGCGCCATTGACGTTCGATATCGTGGACACCTGGAGCCGCCGCTCGCTCGGCGGCTGCGTTTATCACGTCGCCCACCCCGGCGGACGCAACTACGAGACGTTTCCAGTCAACTCCTACGAGGCGGAGGCGCGCCGCCGTGCCCGCTTCCAGGATCACGGTCACACCGGCGGGTTGATCGACATTCCACCTTTTGAGTTTTCGCGCGAGTACCCGACCACTCTCGACCTGCGGCGCCCGGTCTGAACAAATTTTTGTCATGGCAGCCCAACGCGACAACGCTGTCGAACAAGGAAGCGCTAGCCTGGAACAGTTTGTTTCAGGCTATCGCCCGCTGCCCGATATCTTCGATGAGATGATGGACCGCGACGGCCGTGTGCGCGCGCACTGGCGGCCGTTTCTGTCGATGCTCGCGGCGCTCGGCAGTGACGAGATCAATCGCCGCTTCGCGGCAGCCGACCGCTATCTCCGCGATTTCGGTGTCTTCTATCGTGTCTATGAGGATGCCGCCGGTCTCGAGCGGCCTTGGCCGCTCAGTCACATTCCGCTCCTCATCGAGCCGACCGAATGGAAGCAACTGGAAGCCGGTCTCATCCAGCGGGCCGAGCTTCTGGAAGCTGTCCTGTCCGATGCTTACGGCCCGGCGTGGCTGACGCGCGACGGCCGCCTGCCCGCGGCGCTCGTTGCCGGCAATCCGGAATTCCTGCGTCCGCTTGTTGGCGTCAAGCCGCCAGGCGGTTCGCATCTTTACTTCTACGCCGTCGACGTCGGCCGCGGTGCGGATGGGCGCTGGTGGGTGCTCAACGATCGCGCGCAGGCGCCGTCTGGCGCCGGTTACGCGATCGAGAACCGCCTCGCGCTTTCTCGCGCCATTCCCGATCTCTATCGCACCGCGCGCGTCGAACGCGTCGCGCCATTCTTCCAGGCTTTTCAGGCCGAGATGTTCGTGCTCAATCGTCAGGAGGACGCGCGCATCTGCTTGCTGACGCCCGGGCCGATGAACGAAACTTATTTCGAGCATGCTTATCTGGCCCGCTATCTCGGCCTCCTTCTGGTCGATGGCGAAGACCTGATCGCGCGTGACGACGGCGTGTTCATTCGTACGGTCTCGGGTTTGCGGCGCACCGAAGTGCTGCTGCGGCGGATCGATGCCGACTTCGCCGATCCGCTTGAGCTTAACGCCGCCTCGCGCCTCGGCGTGGCCGGACTGTTGCAGGCGGTGCGTGACGGCAAGATCGTCATCATCAATTCGCTCGGAGCCGGGCTTGTCGAGGCGCGCGCGATGCTGGCGTTCCTGCCGGCTCTGGCGCCGATCGTGCTCGGCGCAGATCTCGCGATACCGAATGTCGCGACATGGTGGCTCGGCCGTCCGGACATGCGCGAGGCGATGCTGGCGAAGCTCGACAGCATGGTGATTGCCGCCGCCTTTACCGAACAGCTCGCCGACACCCGGCTCGGCAGCGAAATTCTAGGCGCCAAGCTCGACGACGCGCAGCGTGCGGTGCTGATGCAATCGATCCGAGATCGCGGTGTCGACTACGTCGTTCAGGAAGCCGTGACGCTATCGAGCATGCCGGTCTGGCGTGATGGAAGGCTGCAACCCCGGCCGTTCACGTTGCGCCTGTACCTTGCGAGGGTCGGCGAGCGTTGGCGGGTGATGCCCGGCGGGTTCGTGCGGATTGCCGAAAGCGCCGATGCGCGAGCCGTTAGTTTGCAGCGCGGCGCCGCGACGGCGGATGCTTGGGTCCTCACCCACGGTCCGGTCCCGGAAACGACGCTGCTGCCGACGCCCGAGCATATGCAGGTGCAGCGTGCGACCGGCCTGCTGCCGAGCCGCGCCGCGGACAATCTGTTCTGGGTCGGGCGTTATGTGGAACGCACCGAAGCGACGCTGCGGCTCGTCCGCGCCATGATGAACAGGATCGCGGAGGCCGACGATGCCGCCGCGCCGGTGATTGCCAAGATCGCCGCGCTACTAGGCGCCTGGGACGCGGTGCCGAGTGACGCCGTTTCGGCGCCGGTCACCTTTGTTGCGCGAGCGGCGCTTGCGCGCAGCGACCTCGGCGGCTCGCTGCCCTATCTTGTCAACGCCGCGCGTTCGGCGGCTTCCGTCATCCGCGACCGCTTCTCGCCGGATGCCTGGCGGGCGATCAATGATCTCGCGACGATGATCGCCGCGCCGCTGGCGATCGGCCCGACCGAAAGCGCGATCATCGAGCGCGTTGAAGCTGCGCTGCGGATCATTTCGGCGTTGTCGGGTCTCGCACAGGAGAACATGACGCAACTCGCCGGCTGGCGCTTTCTCGAACTCGGCCGCCGCATCGAGCGCGCGGTCGTGACCTGCCGTCTGGTGCGCTGCTTCGCGCAGCCCGGTGTATCGGACGGCGAGCTCGACGTGCTTCTGGAACTTGCCGACAGCCAGATCAGCTATCGGCAGCGCTACGTGATGGTCGCCGCCCTCGCGCCGGTCATCGACCTGGTCATGCTTGATCCAAACAACCCACGTTCGGCGGTGTTTCAGCTTGACCGCATCGAAGCGCATCTCGCCGCGCTGCCGCGCCGCAACGGGACCGGCCGGCTCTCGCCGGTGCAGCAAGTAGCAGCCTCGATCGCGACTCGTTTGCGCACCGCAGATGCGGCCAGCGTCGATGGCGCGCTGATTCTCGAGATCGAGCAATCGCTCATGAAACTTTCCGACGCGATTTTGTCATCTTATCTCACCAACAAGGAGCGGTCCGACTCCGATTGGGAGGCGCTGGCGTGATCTACGATGTGCGGGCAAACGACGACATGCGGCTATGCCTCGCCAGTCGCGCACGCTCGTCACGTGTTGCGCCTGACTCCGGTCAATCGTGACGGTCAGCGCGTGCATGTCGCCGCGCTGCAGATCGTCCCTGAACCAGTGCACCGCCGCGAAGGGCAGGATTTTTTCGGTAACCGCCTCACCTGGATCGAGATCGAAGAGCCGCACGACATGCTGACGGTCAAATTGGCAGCGCGGGTCGCGGTCGATGCGCTTGCGGTCCCTGATCCATCGTCTACGCCGGCGTGGGAAACGGTCCGCGAGGAGGCGTTTGCAACGAGCGACATCGGTCCGCTGTCGCCGGCGCATTTTTTGTTTCCAAGCCGCATGGTGTCGCTCGATCCGGAGATACGCGACTATGTGCGCCAGAGTTTCGCGCCTGGTCGCCCGATACTTGACGCCGCGACTGAGCTTATCCATCGGCTGAAGGCCGATATGGTCTACGAAATCGGCGCCACGACCGTCACCACCACGCCGCCGATGTCGTTCGCTCTGCGCCGCGGCGTCTGTCAGGATTTCGCGCACATCATGATTTCAGGCCTGCGCGGCGTCGGCCTCCCCGCCGGTTATGTCAGCGGCTATTTGCGCTCGGCGCCGCTCACGGACGCGACGCGCTTGCAAGGCGCCGAGGCCATGCATGCATGGGTGTTGCTGTGGTGCGGGTCGGCGATCGGCTGGATTGGGCTCGATCCAACCAATGCGGTGCTCGCCGCCGAGTATCACGTCATGCTGGCGATCGGCCGGGATTACACCGACGTCGCGCCTGTCGACGGCGTGATTATCGGCTCAGGCGGGCAGCGTATGGGCGTGTCGGTCAACGTCACGCCGGTCATGTGACGTTCACGTCGCTGCGGCCTTTGAGACGGCAGCGATCGCGGAGGTCAGGCGCTGCGTCGCCTCAGCAATCCCCGCCGGCAAGCCGTGGCGAGCCGCAAGCCATGCCGGTTCGTTGTACGACAGCCAGACTTTGCCGTCGGCGTCCTCCCAGGCCAGAGCCTTGAGCGGCAAGTCGATCCCGATGGTCTGACTGGCTTGCATCAGCGGCGTGCCGCCTTTGGCGTTACCGAATATCAAGAGCTCGGTGGGCCGCAGCGCCAAGCCGACGGCTTTGGCGCCAGCGGCGTGATCGACACGTGCAAAAATCGTCATGCCCTTCGATTTTACGTCCGATTCGAGGCGGTCTATGGTGTCTTTCACGCCGTGAGCGCTTGGCACCGTGGTCAAGCCTTCCACTGTCATCGTCGGCTCTCCAACCAAAACCCCGTTCTCTCAGGCTGAGTTTAGCCGCAAGAAACGGGAACGACCACGAGGGGAAAACGAATGCGAGCTTATCAATTGCCGAAGGGTGGCGCCGGCATCGAGGCGCTGGCCCGCGTTGACCTGCGCGAGCCGAAGCCACTGCATCGGCAGGTGCTGGTCAAAGTCGCCGCCTGTTCGCTCAACTTTCGCGATCTCGGCATCGTGCGCGGCACCTACCGCATGCCGGTGCGTGAAAAGCTCGTGCCGCTCTCCGATGGCGCGGGCGAGGTGATCGAAGTCGGTCCCGGCGTCACGCGTGTCAAAGTCGGCGACAAGGTCGCTGGCTGTTTCTTCCAGCGCTGGCCGGGCGGCGAGCCGAGCCCGCAGGTGCAAGCGAGCGCGCTCGGCGGCGGTATCGACGGCATGCTCGCGGAATACGCCGTGCTGGAGGAAGAGGGGGTCGTCAAAATCCCGCAACATCTTTCCGTGGAAGAGGGCGCGACGCTGCCTTGCGCCGCGGTCACCGTGTGGCACGCCATGATGCAACACGCGCACCTCATCGCGGGGCAGACCGTGTTGCTGCAAGGAACCGGCGGCGTTTCGATCTTCGGATTGCAGTTCGCCCACGCGATGGGCATTTTGGCGATCATCACCTCGTCGAGCGACGATAAGCTTGCGCGCGCCAAGACGCTCGGTGCCGCCTGCGGCATCAATTACAAATCCACGCCGGAATGGGACAAGGCGGCGGTCGAGTTCACCGGCGGCCGTGGCGTCGATCACGTGGTCGAGGTCGGCGGAGCGGGTACGCTCGCTCGCTCGTTCGGCGCGATCCGCGTCGGCGGCAAGATCAGCATGATCGGCGGCTTGAGCGGTGCCGCGACCGAACTCAATCCAGGACTGATCCTCGCCAAACGCGCGAACGTGCAAGGTATCTCCGTCGGTTCGACGCAGATGTTCGAAGCGATGAACGCCGCCATCACGGTAAACCGCATCAAGCCGGTGATCGATCGGGTGTTTGGTTTCGACGAGGCGCAGGCGGCCTACCAGCACATGGCGTCAGGCGCGCATTTCGGCAAAATCGTCATCCGGGTGGCCTGAGCGAAACGCGCGCCAAACCCGAGGCTCGCTCGCTATAACAGCTTGAGCTGGCGATCGTCGCGCTTTCGCCGCAGCGTCGCCTGCTGCTGTCTGGTGAGTTCGCTTTCGATATCGGCGAGGAATGGCGAGGCGGCCTGGGCGCGGATGCGGCCGCGCCACAAACGTTTGAGCGCACGGCTAAGGAAGAGGCGGTCCTTCGCGCGCGTCATGCCGACGTAGAATAGCCGGCGCTCCTCGGCCAAGGCCTCTGCGCCGCCGTGGTCGGCATCGCCCCAGTGCAATGGGAGAATGCCGTCCTCGAGACCGACGATGAAGACGAAGCCGAATTCGAGGCCCTTGGCGGCGTGCAGCGTCAACAGCGCGACGCCTTCGGCGCGCGGGTCCCAGAAATCGGCGTCGGTCGCAAGCGCGATCGCATCGCGAAAGCGCTGCGGATCGCCGCCCTGACGTTCCGCAAGCAGCAACAGCCGCTGCAGGGCGAGATTGATCGCCGCGGCTTCCTCGTTATCGGAGCCGTCGCGCGCCGCGGCGTCGGTCAGCCTCTGCGCAAGATCGAGGCTGGGCGCAGCGTCTATTTCGAGCGCACCAAGAATGGCTTTTACAGCCGGTTCTTCCGCAAGCGGAGTATGCGAGTGCTTGCGGAATGGGATTCCCGAACGCGCGAATGCTTCGATCAGCGCCGTCGATTGCCCCTCTGTTCGATAAAGCACGGCGAAATCGGCAAACGACAGCGCCGCGCCTTCCCCGTTGGCGCGGCCGCTGTCGATCGAGAAAAAGCTTGCACCGCCGATCGCCCGTTCGATCGCCGCGACGACGAACTCGGCTTCGGCGCGCTCGGTCGGCGCAGCGTGGATGGTGATGCGCTCGTACATGTCGCGTACCATCTCGGCGATCGGTTCGTCGGGCTGGGCGGCAATGATCTGCGAAGCGGCGGCAACGATTGTCCCGCTCGAACGATAGTTACGCTTGAGCGCGACGGTGGCTGTGTTCGGATAGTCGCTGCGGAAGCGATCGAAGCAGGAGGAATCCGCGCCGCGAAAACCGTAAATTGCCTGATGGGGATCGCCGATGATGCAGAGATTGCCGGTCGGAGGCGGCGCGAGCAGCGTCAGCAGCCGATACTGCGCCTGATCGACGTCCTGAAATTCATCGACCGAAATGAAGTGGAAGCGTTCGCGGTAGAGTGTCGCGATATCCGGATGATCGGCGAGCAGTGAAACGGCGCGGCCCACGAGTTCGTCAAAGTCGATCCAGTTGTTGGCGGCAAGGATGTTGCGATAGGCGGCGCTCGCATGAGCCACTTCGCTGGTGAGCAAAGCGGCCATGCGTTCGGCTTTGGAAATGGCGCGCAAAAGACTTTGCGCGCGCGGCTGCGGCACATCGAGAACCGCGGCGAGCGCCGACACTCGCTCCACCTCGGAGGCGATGCGAAAGCCGCGCTTGAGCCCCGCCGCGTCGGCGTGCTCGCGCAGCATCGACAGGCCCAACGAGTGAAAGGTGTGGACGGGGATTGGGCTCGCGCGATCGCCCAGGCTCGCGTGCAGACGCTCCTTCATCTCGGCGGCAGCCCGGCGCGTGAAGGTGATAGCAAGGCAATGCTCGGCGGCGACGCCGCGTTCGGTCACCATATGGACGATGCGATGCATCAGCGTTCGGGTCTTTCCCGAGCCGGGACCAGCGATGATGAGCAACGGTCCGTCGACGACAGATGCCGCAGCGCGCTGATCGTCATCAAGCGCGGCGAGGACGTCCTTTGCGGCGTCATCTTGAGGCAGATGCTGAACGCGGCCGTCGCAGGATGATGGGATGCTTCGAGGCTCCGCCGCTTCGCGGCCTTGCACCTCAGTATGACGTGACGGAAGGGTTGCGCTGGCTTCCGACTTGGGACGTTTATTGTTCTTTTGTTGGCCTAACGGCGTTTCGAATAACAACCCACCCGCGGTTCGCCGCCGCAACTCATCGTCCTGGAAGAGGCTGATCACCCCGTATTCGCCGTCATAGCCGGCGTCGCGAATGACGCGGCCTGCGCGCAGCCGTGCGATCGCCTCGGCGACCAGCGAAGAATTTGCGCGTGCAATATCTTCGAGCGGCACCGATTGCAGAATGGAAAGCTCCGAGCCGAGATTGGCTAACATTCGGCTGTAGCCGCGGTCGACGGTTTTGCTGGCCGGCCCGGTATTGGCGATCTCACCGAGCAATTCCGGCAGCGGCACGAGGTTCGACACTTCGCCGGCGGTTGGTGGCGGCGTTGCTTCGGAATCGCTGCGGTCGGCGAGCGTTTCAATGCGATGTTGGACGCCGATCGTCATCGCGCCACCGCAGACCGGGCAGCGGCCACCCTGGGCAACGGTCTCGCGTGGGCTGAATTTCACCCCGCATTTGCGGTGACCGTCGAGATGGTACTTGCCCTCCTCGGGAAAGAACTCGACGGTGCCGACGTAGCCCTCCCCGGTTTCCAGCGCCTTGCGGATGGCGAAATAGTCGACGTCGCAATCGAACGTCGTTGCTTCGCGGCCGAGTTTTCCCGGCGAATGGGCGTCGGAATTCGACACGAGCCGGTAGCGGTCGAGCATCGACAGCCGCCAGTTCATCGGCGGATCGGATGACAATCCGGTCTCGACGGCAAAGATGTGATCAGCAAGGTCGCCGTAGCACTCTTTGATGGAATCGAAACCCGATTGGGAGCCGAGCGCGGCGAACCACGGCGTCCAGATATGCGCTGGAATGAAATAGGCGTCTGGGCTCGACGTGAGTGTGATTTCCAGGAGATTGCGCGAGTCGAGCCCGAGGATCGGCCGGCCGTCGGATGCGATATTGCCGATGCGGGCGAGCCGCTCCGAAATGCGATCCGCGGTGGCGAAATCGGGCGCGTAGATCAGGTGGTGAATCTTCCGCGTCTTCTCGCCTTTCTTGTAGATCGTGGAAATTTCGACCGAGAGCATGAAGCGGACCGGTGCCTGGCACGCCGGCGGCAGTTGCCGCAGGATCGCTTGCTCAAGCTCGGGTCGCAGACGAAACAGGCCGTGCTCCGCCGGCAGGAGCTTGTCCTTCAGTTCGGCGCGCCAGGCCGGATGAGTGAAATCGCCGGTGCCGACCACGGCGATACCCTTGCGGGCGGCCCATGCGGCGAGGTGCTCAAGATCGAGATCGCGGCTGGTCGCGCGCGAATACTTCGAATGAACGTGCAGGTCGGCGTGGAAGCGCATTGCGGCCATGCGCGCGAAAGGAGCCCCGCAGGGCGAGGCCGTTCACTCTACGCGGGGTTGGCGATTCGCAGGAAAAGCGGCTGTGGACAGCGGCCCGCGTCTAGCAAAACTATGAAAACATTCTTATTTTCGATGGGCCGCGTTCAGAGGTCCTGTTGCGCCGACATTTCGAGGCAGCACCGATGCTGGAGGGAAGATCATTGACCTGCGATCCCCGGCGCGGGAATAAGACTTTTGACCGTGCATGGAAAGTCACGAATGTCCGACCAAGAAGATAAGAAGCCGGAGGGCCACACACTCAGCGACCATTTGTACGGTCAGAATATCGTGCACGAGCACGACGACGATTCCGATCACGATCACGACCACGATTACGACTTTGAAGACGACGACGTCCCGCTGGAGGATAACCCGCTGTGGCGGCAAGATTTCGTGTCGCTGATGACGGTCGGTATCGATATTGGCTCGTCAGGCACGCAGGTCATCTTCTCGCGTGTCAACCTGCGCCGGATGGGCGAGGATCTGACGAGCCGTTATTACGTCGTGTCGCGCGAAACGTTGTTCCAATCGCCGGTCGCGTTGACGCCGTATCAGAGCGAGGAGCGGATCGACGACGCCAAGCTTGGCGAAATCATCGATGACGCCTATGTCGCCGCCGGCGTCCATCCTGACAAGATCGATACCGGCGTGGTCATTCTGACCGGAGAGGCGCTGCGGCGCGAGAATGCGCAGGGCATCGCCGGCGTCCTCGCCGAGCAAGGCGGCGAATTCGTCACCGCGACCGCCGGCCATCACATGGAGTCGATGCTCGCGGCTTACGGCTCCGGTGCCGCGCGCGTGTCGAGCGACGAAGGCAAGCGCATTCTCAACATCGATATCGGCGGCGGTACCACCAAGCTCGGCCTGGTCGAGAAGGGCAAGGTGATCGCCACCGCGGCGGTCCATATCGGCGGTCGCCTCCAAGTGGTCGAGAACGGCAAGATCGCTCGGCTCGATCCCGCCGGCAAGCACCATGCCAAGCGGGCGGGCTTCTCCTGGAACCGCGGCGACACGATCGATCTCGCCGACCTGCAGACAGTCGCGAACGTCATGGCCGACACGCTGGTTGCGGCCGTGGTGGCCCGGCCGATGCCGCACGATGTCGAGCATCTCTATCTCACCGACCCGATCGTCGATCTCGGCCAGATCGATGGCATCATGTTCTCGGGCGGTGTCGCCGAATACATCTATCAGCGCGAAGACCGCGATTTCGGCGATATGGGCCCGCGGCTCGGCCGCGCCATCCGCGAACGCATCGAGCGTAACGCTTTCCCGTGGCCGGTGTTGCCGGCCGGCGAATGCATCCGCGCCACCGCGCTCGGCGCGTCCGAATACAGCGTGCAGCTTTCCGGCAATACCAGCTACATCTCGGCACCCGGTGTTCTGTTGCCGCGCCGCAATCTTCAGGTCTTGCTGCCACCGTTCGAGTGCGGGGACACGATCGACCCGGACAAGCTCGCGAAGGCGATCCGCAGCCACATCACTGCATTCGACATCGCCGACACCGATCGCGAGATCGCACTGGCGCTGCGCTGGACCGGCCTGCCGTCCTACGAGCGGCTCGCCGCCTTCGCCGAAGGCATCAAACGCGGGCTCGCCGATCGTATCGCCAAGAAACAGCCGCTCTACATCATGCTCGATGGCGACGTGGCGCAGACACTCGGCCACATCCTGCGCGACGAACTGAATGTCGAAAGCGAACTGCTCGTCATCGACGGCGTGGTGCTGTGGGATTTCGATTACATCGATCTCGGCCGCATCCGTATGCCCTCCTATACAGTGCCGGTCACTATCAAGTCGCTGGTGTTCAGCGAGGATCCGCGCGGCCCGCGGCCGCGGCAGCGTCTCCATCACCACGACCACGAGCATGATCATCAGGACGAGCATGCGCACGGTCACCACCATCACGGTCATCATCATCATGATCATGGCCATGAGCACGATCATCATCATGAACACGTGACACCGACGCAGCGATAGCCCACTCCGCCGCCCGGCTGTTGCGCCGGCGGAAAAACAAAAAGCCATTGGAGGGACGCGCGCGAGAGCACTCGCTGGAGGAACGCTTTGTCCATCGCGCTCGCCGTCGCGTCCCCGCGAGAGCGCTTCACTTGGGGGTCGCCGGCTATCGCCATCGCGATCGTATTGGTCGCCTGGCTGGCGCTCGTGCCGCTGGCGTTCATGCTGTGGCAGAGCGTTTTATCGCCCGAAACTCCGACCGCGCCGGCGCATTTTACGCTCGACAATTACCGCACCGCTTACGCCAGCGCTGACACGGCGCGACTGTTCGGAAACTCGCTGAAGTTCGCTTTCGGCAGCGCCGCGCTTGCCTTTGCGTTCGGTGCATTGCTGGCATGGATCAACGAGCGCACCGATACGCCGTTTAAAACGTTGTTCTTTGCCCTTGCGCTCGTGCCGCTGATTATTCCGGGAATTTTGTTCACGGTAGCGTGGATTTTTCTCGGCAGCCCGAAAATCGGCCTTATCAACCTCGCTCCTCCGGCACACGTTCGATACCGATTTCGTCTTTATCAACATTTATTCGCTGTCCGGCATGATCTGGGTGGATGGGCTGCATTACTCGCCCATGGCTTTCCTGCTGATGAGCGCAGCCTTCAGAGCGATGGATCCTTCGCTCGAGGAATCGGCGCTGATGAGCGGCGCGACGCTGCCGCAGATCATGTGGCGCGTGACCATGCGGCTCGCCTTGCCGGCGACCACGGCCGCGCTCCTCATTTTGTTCGTCCGCGCACTGGAATCGTTCGAGGTGCCGGCCCTCCTCGGCCTGCCGGTCGGCATCGAGGTCTACACGTCAGCGATCTACGACGCGATCCACGCCTATCCGAGCGATGTCGGCCTCGCCTCGGCCTACGGCCTGACACTGCTCGTTATCACGTCACTGTGCGTCTACCTCAATCTGCGCATCACCAACCGCGGCGGCCGATACTCCACCGTGACCGGCAAGGGCTTTCGTCCGCGGGTCATGAGCATCGGGCGCTGGCGCTACGTGACGACGGCAGTCTTCATTCTTTATGCGATGCTCGTTGTTGTGCTGCCGTTCCTGGTCCTGCTGTGGTCGTCGCTACAGCGGTTCTACAGCGTGCCAACGCTTGCCGCGCTCAAGACCTTGACGTTCCAACCCTATCGCAACGTGCTTGCCTACCCGGAGATCGGCTCCGCGATCTGGAACAGCATTTTCCTCTCGCTCGCCAGCGCGACGCTCATCATGCTGGCGACGTCGTTGCTGTGCTATGTCGTCGTGCGTACGAAGCTGCCCGGACGCTGGCTTATCGACAATTTGGCCTCGCTACCGCTGGTGTTTCCCGGGCTCGTCCTCGGCCTCGCCATCATGGTCTGCTATCTGACACTGCCGATCGGCGTCTACGGCACGATCTGGATCATGCTCATTGCCTACGTGACGCGGTTCATGCCTTACGGCATGCGCTACAACACCGCGTCTTTGCTGCAGGTGCACAAGGAGCTCGAAGAGTCGGCCGCGATGAGCGGAGCATCGCTGGGTACGACGTTCGGTCGCATCGTGCTGCCGTTGCTCAAGCCCGGCCTCGTCGCCGGCTGGATCTACATCGTGATCGTTTCGATCCGCGAATTGGCCAGCTCCATCCTGCTTTACAGTCCGGGCACCGAAGTCGTTTCGGTCACGATCTGGGAGCTGTGGCAGAATGGACAATATGTTGAACTTTCTGCCCTTGGCGTCATGATGATCCTGGTTCTGTTCTGCTTTGTCGTGCTCGCGCAACTGGTCGGTCGGCGGTTCGGGGTCGCCGAAACCTAAGCTTGTCTCGAAAAGCGCGTAAGAACGTGGTCAAATAAACAGCCAAGAGCCCGGTTCTGTTAAGGTGGAAGCCGGCCGCAAGGGAGGTTAGCGTGCTCAGCGTCAAGTCGCTGCATACCGAATATCCTGCCGCCAATGGCCAAGTCGTGAAGGCGGCGCAGGATGTCTCGTTCGAGGTGCCTGACGGCGCGCTGTTCACTCTGCTCGGTCCGAGCGGTTGCGGCAAGACCACGACGCTGCGTTCAATCGCCGGCCTCGAACGGCCGAGATCCGGCGCGATCGAGGTCGGCAAGCAGGTCGTGTTCTCGTCCGATAAAGGTATTTTCGTTGCGCCCAATCGGCGCAATTTCGGCATGGTGTTTCAATCGTACGCCATCTGGCCGCATATGAACGTGTTCAAGAACGTCGCCTTCCCGCTCGAAGTGCGCAAAGCAAGGCCGAGCCGAAAACAGATCGAAGAAAAGGTCATGCGCGTTCTTTCGGCCGTGCAATTGGCCGATCTCGCCGATCGCGACGCGACCAAACTGTCCGGCGGCCAGCAGCAGCGGCTCGCGCTCGCCCGCGCGCTGGTCATGGAGCCCCAGCTTCTTCTGCTCGACGAACCGCTGTCGAACCTTGACGCCAAACTGCGCGAGCGGATGCGGTTTGAGCTCAAGCGCATGCAGCGCGATTTCGGCTTGACCACGATCTACGTCACCCATGACCAGAGCGAGGCTCTCGCGCTGTCCCACGAGATCGCCGTGATGAACGAGGGCCGTATCGTCCAGATCGGCTCGCCGCGCGATATTTACGAACGCCCGCGCAACAAGTTCGTCGCCGATTTTGTCGGCAGCACCAATTTCATCGACGGCAAGATGATTTCCGGAGCAGCCGGCAACGGCCGTTGCCGCGTCGCAACGGCGCTCGGCGAAATGAACGTGCAGTGCGTCGAAAGCCTGTCAACCGGCGCGCCGGTCGTCGTCTCGGTGCGGCCGGAGGACGTCGAATTGTCCGAAGCCGCGCCCGTGCGCGAGGACGACGACAACCTCTGCCGGGGCACGGTGGAGGCCAAGGTCTTTCTTGGCGATTACCTGGATTTCCAGGTCAAAGTGGGCGATTCTCTCTTGCTCGCGCGGGTTCACCCGTCGCTGCGGACCCCGACCGGGGAACCCGTTCACGTCCGCATGCGGGCGGAGAAATGCGTCGCCATCGCCGAGGCGGCCGCGCCGCGAATTGCCGCTTAAGCAAGCGCGAAAAAAGTGGTAACCGATTGGCCCGTATGGTGCCGCGCTAAGGAAGCCGTTCGAGAAGGAGTGCCCCATGGCCAAAAACGCTGTCGTTTCCGATGAATTGGCAAATAAATTCAAGACCGAGAAGGAAACGCCCTACACCCGGTGGGTCAAGGCCGAGGGTCTCGATATCATTCCGTCTTTCTATGTGAAAAATCTGCGCACGGTAGAGCTCAAGCCGTGGGCGCGCCGGGGCGGCAACGCCGTGTTCCTCAATCACGATGCCTCGCGCACCTCGAACGACTGCTACGTGATGGAAATTCCGCCGGGTAAGAGCCTGGCGCCGCACCGGCAGCTCTACGAAGAGATGGTCCTGGTTCTCAGCGGCCGCGGCTCGACGACGGTGTGGAACGACGCCGGCGCCCGCATCACCTTCGAGTGGAAGGAAGGCGCTCTGTTCGCAATTCCGCTCAACTGCCACCATCAGCACTTCAACGGCTCGGGGAAGGAGTCGGCACGCTACGTCGCCGTCACCAACGCGCCGCCGACCATCAATCTCTACGAAGACGTCGATTTCATCTTCAACACCAAATACGACTTCAAGGGTCGCTTCTCCGGCGAGCCCGATTATTTCAGCTCAAAGGGCGAGCAGATCGGCTTCCTGCTGCGGACCAACTTCGTGCCCGATGCGGTCAATCTGCCGCTGATTACGGCGGCCGAGCGCGGCGCGGGCGGCGGCCATATCCGCTTCAATATGGCCAAAGGCTCGATGAACAGCCACATTTCGCAGTTCCCGATCGGCACCTACAAGAAGGGTCACGCCCATGGCCCGGGCGCACACGTCATCATCCTGTCCGGCGATGGCTTTTCGCTCATGTGGCCGGAAGGTGAGGAGCCCAAACATTACAAATGGGAGGTCGGCACGATGATCGTGCCGCCCAACATGTGGTTCCACCAGCACTTCAACACCGGTACGACACCGTCGCGCTATCTGGCCTTCAAACACGAGGGCGTTTCGGTCCGGAACGCGCAGGGCGTGCCGAAGGCCTGGATCAGCCGGCGTGTTGGCGGCGATCAGATCGACTATGTTGACGAAAAGCCGGAGATCCGTCGAATCTTTGCCGACGAGCTCGCCAGGCACGGCCTTACGTCGCGCATGGAGCAGGCCTACGAGAAGGAGCTGGCGACCCTGCCGCCGCTGCCCTCCGAGAGCGAGCGATTGACCGCTGCGGAGTAGGCGCCGACACGGCGGAACTCGACGTCAGGATGGCGGGTGCGAAGTCATTTGGGGTTGGGGGATAGCGCCCGAAACGCGGCTTCGGGTTCGCCGATTCTCATGTTGGTTTCCAGACCCAGACAGGAAGGCTAACCTCTTCGCGCAGATCGGGAAAAAGGGTTGGCCGACGCGGTCCGCCGTTGTGCATCGGCGGATCGCGCTCTAGGCTTATCCGTTCGTGCGCCACGCCTGTTGCGTTCCCGGGATATGAAGCCAGCACCCTTCGACTATCATGCGCCGCGGCAGCTCAAGGAAGCTGCCGAACTGTTGGCCTCGTTGCCGAACGCCAAGATCATCGCCGGCGGACAGTCGCTCGTGCCGATGATGAATTTTCGCTACGTGATCGTCGATCATCTCGTCGATCTCCGTGGCATCGACGACCTGCGCGGTATCGCTGTCGGACAGGGCAAGCTTCGCATCGGCGCGATGATGCGCCAGCGCGAACTCGAATTGGCGCCGGAAATCGCCAGGCATTGCCCGCTGATGACCGAAGCGCTGCATCACGTCGGCCATCGCCAGACGCGTAACCGCGGCACGATCGGCGGCAGCCTCGCGCACGCCGATCCAGCTGCCGAATTGCCCGCCGTCTGTGCCGCCTATGATGCGGTGATTCACGTAGCCAGTATTCGCGGCATCAGGCAGGTCCCGTTTCGCGAGTTCAATTCCGGCTTCATGGCGACGGCGCTTGAGCCTGATGAAATGATCGCCGCGATCGAACTGGCGCTCTGGCGGCCCAGCCACGGCTATGGTTTCCACGAGTTCGCCCGCCGGCACGGCGATTTCGCCTTGGCCGGCGCTGCCGCGCTGCTCGATCTCGACGCGGACTGCGTAGTGCAGCGTGCGGCGCTCGCGGTTTGCGGTGTTGCCGCGACGCCGCTGCGGGTCGATGCCGCGGAAGCGACGCTGACCGGAAAGCCGCTCGATGCTGCCTTGATCCGCTCGGCCGCCGCCGCGGCGTGGCTGATCGAGCCGATTTCGGATATTCACGCCAGTGCGGACTATCGGCGTCACCTCGCGCAAGTTTTGAGCGCGCGCGCGCTCGCCGACGCAGCCCGCCGCGCCGGCATGGAAGTGCCAAACGTTTTGTAACGTGAAAGCAACAAGAGAGCGAATGAATAAGCAGGCGACGCGCGTCACCGTGAACGGAAAGTCATACGCGCGTGTCGTCGAAGCGCGGCTGACGCTCGCGGATTTTCTACGACACGATCTCAATCTCACCGGCACCCATCTCGGCTGCGAGCATGGCGTATGCGGCGCCTGCACGGTTTTGGTCGACGGCCGTTCCACGCGCTCCTGCCTGGTGTTTGCCGTGCAGGTGAACGGCTGCGACGTGACAACGGTCGAGGGGCTTGCACCCGACGGCAAGCTTTCCGTGTTGCAGCAAGCCTTCATCGATAATCACGGGCTGCAATGCGGGTTCTGTACGCCGGGCATGCTGATGACGCTGACGGAATTGCTTCGCGAAAAGCCTTCTCCGACCGAGCAGGACGTCAGAGAAGCGATCACGGGAAACCTCTGCCGCTGCACTGGCTATGCCGGCATTGTTGCGGCGGCTCTCGATGCGGCGCAGCGCATGCGTAGTGGAACGTAAGGCGGTCGTCATGGGGACGAAGCATTTCGGCGCGCGCGTGAAGCGGCTCGAGGATCCCGCCCTCCTATCCGGGCGTGGGCGTTTCGTCGATGACGTGAAACAACCGCCGGGCCTGCTGCATGCCTGTTTTGTCCGGTCGCCGCATGCTCACGCCAAGGTTCTTTCGGTCGATGCCAAAGTGGCGATGGTGATTCCGGGTGTGCACGCAGTAATCACTGCCGACGACCTGCCGGAGCCCATGCGCCGTCAACCGATGCCGATGCTGCTGCCTAATCCGGCGATCTCCGCGCCGCGCACGCAACTCGCGCTGGCGCGTGATGAAGTTTGTTACGTCGGTCAGGCCGTCGCAGTCGTGATCGCTGAAACGCGCTACATCGCCGAGGATGCCGCGATGGCGCTGATCGTCCATTACGACGTCCTGGCCGCCGCCGGCGATTGCCGGGAGGCGGTGAAGGAAAACGCTGCCCGCGCGCATCAGGACCTTGCCTCGAACGCCGCGTCCACGTTTCGGCTTGCTTACGGCAACATCGACGCGGCCTTTGCCGGAGCGCCGCACGTGTTCGAAGAGGAGATCTGGCAGCACCGCGGCGGCGGCATGGCGCTCGAGACGCGCGCTGTGCTCGCGAGTCACGATGCGGCGACCGATCTTCTCACGGTGTGGTCGGGAACGCAAACTCCGCATATCGGCCGCCGTATGCTTGCCGATCTGCTCGGCCGTGAACTCGAATCGATCCGGATGATCGCACCCGACGTGGGCGGAGGCTTCGGCCCCAAGGCGATCTTCTATCCCGAGGAAGCGGTGATTCCAGCGGTTGCGCTCAAGCTCGGCCGCCCGGTGAAGTGGATCGAGGATCGGCGCGAGCATTTCCTGTCTGCCACGCAGGAGCGCGATCAGTATTGGAGCGTCGCCATCGCGGTCGATGCGGACGGCAAGATTCGCGGCGTGCGCGGCAGCATGTTGCATGACAGCGGCGCGTTTGTGCCGTGGGGCATCATCATGCCCTATATCGCGGCGGCGACCGTGCCCGGCCCGTATGTCGTTCCCGCTTATCAGCTCGACACGCTGGTCGTCCTGACCAACAAGGTGCCGACGACACCGGTGCGCGGCGCCGGCCGGCCGCAAGCCGTATTCGCTATGGAACGGCTGTTGGACCGCGTCGCGCAGGAGCTTCAACTCGATCGCGCCGAGGTGCGCCGCCGCAATTTCATCAAGCCCGAGCAGATGCCGTATGAGGTCGGGCTGATTTTTCGCGACGGCAAGCCGCTTGTCTACGACAGCGGCGACTATCCGCGGGGCCAGGAAACCGCCCTGGTCTTGGCCGAATACGGGAGCTTTGGCGAGCGGCAACGCGCGGCGCGCACCGAGGGACGCTTCATCGGTGTCGGCCTCGCGAATTATGTCGAGGGCACCGGCCTTGGGCCGTTCGAAGGCGTGACCGTGCGTGTGCTGCCGAGCGGCAAAGTGGCGGTCGCAAGCGGCGCGACGAACCAAGGGCAGGGTACGCGCACGACGTTGTCGCAAATCGTCGCCGAGCAGATCGGCTGCCGCTTGGAAGATATCGTGATGATGCTCGGTGATACCGGCGCCATTGCTCAGGGAGTCGGCGCGTTCGCCAGCCGCCAGGCGGTGAATGCAGGATGCTCCGCACAACTCGCCGGACAAGCGGTGCGCACGCAAATCATCGCGCTCGCCGCACGCGTCCTCGGCGTCGAGGACAGCGACGTCGACCTCGAAGACGGCCAGGCGATCGCCGGCGGCGGCAACAGGCCATCGATCCCGCTCGGCGATCTGGCGCGGATGGCGCAAGGCATCCCCGGCGTCTCCCTGCCGGCCGGCGTGGCGGCGGGGCTCGAACACACGGCCTATTACACGCCGTCGCAAGCGGCCTATTGCTCCGGAACCCACGTCGCGGAGGTCGAGGTCGATGCCATGACGGGTGGCGTCAAGGTGGTGAAATACACCGTCGCTCACGACAGCGGCCGCGTGATCAATCCGCTTATCGTCGACGGTCAGGTGCAGGGTGGTGTCGCCCACGGCATCGGCAACGCGTTGCTCGAATGGATGCAGTACGACGCCAATGCGCAGCCGCTGACCACGTCGTTTGCCGAATATCTGCTGCCGATGGCGACCGATGTGCCGACCTGCAACATCGCGCACGTCGAAACGATCAATCCGCTCAATCCGCTCGGCGTCAAAGGGGCGGGCGAGGGCGGCACGATACCGGCGCCGGCTGCAATCATTGCGGCGATTGAAGACGCGCTCAGCCCGTTCGGCGTGCATTTTGCCGAAACACCGCTGACGCCCGAACGCATCGTCGCAGCGTTGCGCGCCGCCGGCGCCTACGAAAGGCTGTTCGCGGCTTAGTGCGTGATCCTGGAAGGCCTTCCGAAAGGGTCAAAGCGCAATGGAAAGAGACCGGGAGTCGCTATGACCGACATGCAGTCTGAAACGACGCCGTTCTGGCGGTTCTCGCTGCACTTTTATCGCCAGGCCGGTGTCTCCGATGCCTGCGTGACCCTGCAGGACGATTGCGGTGTCGATGTCAATCTGCTGCTGTTTCTGCTCTGGCTTGCGGCCAATCAGCGGCTCCTCTCGGGGGATGACGTCAAGCGAATCGACGACACGGTTCGTGATTGGCGCAATCTTACGGTCATTCCGATCCGCGGCCTCCGCCGTAAACTCAAGGACACTTCGACGCTGGTTGCGCCGCGGACGCAGGAAGTATTTCGGACCAAAGTGAAGGCAATCGAGCTCGAAGCCGAGCGCTTGCAGCAGGAGGCGCTCTACGCAGTCGCCCAATCCGGCATGCCTGGCAAACAAGCAGCGCCGCGCGAGGCGGCGTGTGGCAATGTTGCCGCCTACGAACATGTCATGGGCATCAGTTTTCCAAGAAAACCCGTCGATTTTGTGCTCGGCGCCTTCGATGGGATTGCGCACAGCGATTTCGCGCAGGGCGTGTCTGCCAATTAGCTATCCGATCGGATGGCATGGGCCCTGGAAAGGCGCGCGGCCAAATGGCACAAGGTTTTGACTAGGCGACCGGCGTTGAGCCGGAATGAGGGAAAGTATGACCAAGACTGCTGCGCGGCTGATCGTCGGTATTTCCGGCGCATCGGGGACCGTCTATGGCGTGCGGCTCCTCGAAATGCTGCGCAACACCGATATCGAGACGCATCTCGTCATGAGCAAATCGGCGGAGATGACGCTCGCCTACGAGACGGATTTCAAGCCCAAGGACGTGCGGGCGCTGGCGTCGAAGCACTATCCGGTCGCCGACATCGGCGCCGCCATCTCGTCGGGGTCGTTCCCGACCATGGGCATGGTCATTGCGCCGTGCTCGATCCGCACCATGAGCGAGATCGCGACCGGCGTCACCGATACGCTGCTCACCCGCGCTGCCGACGTCGTGCTGAAGGAACGCCGCCGTCTCGTGCTCGCTATACGCGAGACGCCGTTGCATGGCGGTCATCTGCGAACGATGACGACACTCGCCGACATCGGCGCCATCATCGCCCCGATCGTGCCGGCGTTCTACAATCGGCCGAAAACGCTCGACGACATCATCAATCACACCTGCGGCCGGCTGCTCGATCTGTTCGGCGTCGACACCGGCATCGTCAAGCGCTGGAAGGGCGGACCGGCGGAGGAGTGAATACATCACAGGTATGATACGTTTGCGCAGCCGGGACGACCGGCCAAGCGTCAATAACAAAGGCCGGTTTCATGCTCGATAAGCCCGCGGCATCTCACGAAAAAGCGCAAGACGTAAAACCGCCGCTCGATTTCCAGGAGCATCTGGCACGGCTGGAAGCCCAAGGGCTCTTGGTGCGGATCGACCGGCCGGTCAACAAGGACACCGAGCTGCATCCGTTGGTGCGCTGGCAGTTCCAGGGCGGCCTTTCCGAGGAACAGCGGCGCGCCTTTCTGTTCACCAACGTCGTCGATAGCGAGGGCCGCCGTTATGACGTGCCGGTCGCGATCGGCGCGCTCGCTTCCTCGGCGCGCATCTACGCCGTCGGCATGGGCCGTCCAGTCGAGGAGATCGAGACGGCGTGGATGGACGCCATTGACCATCCGATTGCACCGATCGAAGTGACCTCGGCGCCCTGCCAGGAGGTCGTCATCAAAGGCGACGATCTGCGGCGGCCGGACGGTGGCCTGAAGCTGCTCCCGGTGCCGATTTCGACACCCGGACTATGACGCGGCGCCGTATCTGACCGCTACGTTGTGCATCACGCAGGATCCGGAGACCGGCATCCGCAACATGGGCATGTATCGTGCGGCCCTGAAGGCGACCGACCGGCTTGGCGTGCGCATGGCCGCGCGCGTCGGCGGGGCTGGCGGGTATTTGCATTGGCAGAAATACCGCAAGCTGAAAAAGCCGATGCCGATTGCCATCGTGGTCGGCTGCGCGCCGGTCGTGATCTTTACCGGGCCGCAGAAGCTGGCGATCGATCAGGATGAGATGGCGGTTGCGGGCGGACTCGCTGGCGCGCCGATCCGCACGGTCAAAGGCGTCACGGTCGATCTCGATGTGCCGGCTGATGCAGAGTTTATCGTCGAGGGCATGATCGATCCCGAGCTGTTGGAGCCGGAGGGACCGTTCGGCGAAAGTCACGGCCACGTGGCGCTCGAAGACTACAACATGTCGATGCAGGTCACCGCGATCACCCATAAGCGCAAGCCGGTTTGGGTTTCGGTGTTGAGCGAAGTGACGCCAAGTGAATCGAGCGTCATGAAGCGTGTCGCCTATGAGCCGCGCTTCCTTGTCCATCTGCGCGACACGCTATCCATCAAGGGCGTGCGTCGCGTGGTGATGCACGAGCCGCTGAGCAATCTGCGAAAGATCATCTTCGTGCAATTCGCGCACGGGGTGCCGCGCACGGAAGTCTGGCGCGCGCTGCATGGTGCTGCGATTTTGCAAGCTGACTGCGGCAAGTACGTTATCGGCGTCAGTGAGGATATCGATCCGGAAAATCCCAACGCGGTGTTCTGGTCGATGGCCTACCGCGCCAATCCGATCGAAGATGTTTACATCGCACCCCATCGCGCCGCGGGTCACGGGCCGAAATCGGGACCGCGCGGCGAAGAATCGACGCTCTACATCGACGCCACGCTGAAGGAGAAAGCGCCGCCGCTCGCGCTGCCGAAGCGCGAGTTCATGGAGCGTGCGCGCAAAATGTGGGAAGAGCTTGGCTTGCCGGCGCTCACGCCGCAATCGCCGTGGCATGGCTACTCGCTCGGCGATTGGGACAGTGTGTGGGATGTGTACGCGAGCCGCGCTGTCGCCGGACAATGGGAAGAGACTGGCAAGGAGACCTTCGCAAAGCGTCGCGGCGGACTCACGCCGGAAACGCCGGTGCGCAACGTCAAAGATTAGCGTGAAGGGAGCAACACGAGGGCGCCCATGAAGGATGTCCGCAGCGTTGGATTGATCGGACTCGGCAAAATGGGCATGCCGATGGCGCGGCTGCTCCATGAGCGCGGGTTCACTGTGACCGGTTATGACACGGCGCTCCCGGCGCTCAAGGCCGCGGCCAATCTCGGCATTCAGGCCGTCAACTCGCCCAAGGCGGTGGCGGCGGCGAGCGATCTCATTATCATCGCGGTGGGCTTCGACTCCGAAGTCGAGGCGGTGATGTTCGGCGACAACGGTGCGCTTGCCGGCGCGGCCGACGGCAGCGTGATTGCCGATCGCCTCGACAGTCGCGCCCGCCACCATGCGCAAGCTCGCGCGGCGTTGCGCCAACCGGCCGGCAGTCACGCTGCTCGACATTCCGCTCTGCCGCGGCGAGCAGGCGGCCGAGCGCGGCAAGCTTCTGATCATGGGCGGCGGCGACAAGTCTGTGTTCGACGCATGCCGTCCAGCCTTTGCGGCGTTCGCCGATTCCATTTTCCACCTCGGCGCGCTCGGTTCCGGCCAAGTCGGCAAGATGGTCAACAATCTTATTCTCTGGGCCTGCATCTCGGCCAACGACGAAGGCCTGAAGCTCGGCAACAAACTCGGCGTCGAACGCGATGCCTTACGCGAGGCGCTGGTAGCATCGAGCGCCAGCAACTGGGCGCTCGCCTCGCGTATCGAAGAGCAGCCGATGCCGTGGGCCGAGAAGGACATGACCATCGTGCTCAAGGAAGCCGACCGCCTGCGCATGAGCGTGCCACTCTGCGGAGTCGTCAAGGAAGTGGTGAAGACCGTGAAGTTCGAGCACAACTGGCCGACGCCGAGCGAACCCGGCGATTAGGCTCGGCGGCTTCGAAAGGATCAGCGCATGCTTGCACTGCTGCTCGCCCTGCATCTCCTTGCCGCGGTGTTCTGGGTCGGCGGCATGGCGTTCGCCTATCTGGTGCTGCGGCCCGCGGCCGGTCCGCTTGATCCGCCGGTCCGGCTGCCGTTGTGGCGGCGGGTGTTCGGCATCTTCCTGCCGTGGGTCGGCGTCAGCATCGTCGTGCTCCTTGGCAGCGGCTACGGCATGCTGTCCTTGTATTTTGGCGGTTTCGGCTGCCGCCCCGATGTACGTCAACGTCATGCAAGGGCTGGGCATCGTCATGATGCTGCTGTTTCTGCACATGGTGTCCGCGCCGTGGCGCCGATTTCGTGCCGCGCTCGATCAGGGCGTGTTGCCGGATGCCGCCAAGCAGTTGAACCAGATCCGCATCATCGTTGCGGTCAATCTGGTCCTGGGTGTTGTCACGCTGCTCGTCGGCGGCACCGGCCGGTATTGGTAGGGCGCAGCCGCGCTTTATCGCGGCCGCAAGATCGTATCGACCAGCGCCGGCTTGCCGGCCTTCACCTGCGCGATGGCGCGGCGCAGGGCCGGGATAATGTCTGCGGGTTTCTCGATTGGGCCTTCGGCATACCAGCCCATGCTTTTCGCCATTGTCGCGAAATCAGGATTTGGCCCGGTGATATCCTGGGCGATATAGGCGCGTTCGACCGGCGTGCCGCGATGGTGCGCGACACGGATCTGGTGCTCCCAGTCGTTATAATAAGCGCGATTGTTGTACATCACGATCAGCATCGGGATGTTGTTCTTCGCCGCGCTCCACAGCGCGCCGGCATCGAACATGAGATCGCCGTCAGGCTGGATGTCGACGACGAGGCGGTCGGTGCCGCGGTGCGCGAGCGCGACGCCGAGCGATACGCCGATCTGCGTCCCGGTGCCGAGCGCCTGGCCGGCATGGCGATAGGGCTTGTCAAAGTCCCACAGCTTGTAGGCCCAATCCTGCAATGTCGAGGCGGTGAGCACCCAATCTTCGTTCTTGATGACCTCCCAGAGGTCGCTGGCGAGCCGTGGCAACGTAATAGGGGTGCCGTCCCAGTCCTTCTTCGCCTCGTCCGCCCATTTCTTGAAAAATTCATCGTGCTTTTTTCCGACCGCCTTGGCGCGTTCGGCGATGGTCTTAGCGAGTGCCGGATTCTTGGCAACACGCTCCCGACAGATGCGCGTGAGTTCGGGGATCGCGGTCAACGTATCGCCCAGCACACGCATGCTGCAGGTCGGCATGCGCGCATAGTCCATCGACCATTTGCTCAAGTTGATTTCGCCGAAACCGATTTCGATCATCTCGCAGTTCGGCGGATAGTGCGGCACCACCTGGCGCTTGGTGCGGTCGTTGAAATGCGTCGACTTTTCCCAGTCGCGCGTGTCGAGCGAAAGAATAAGATCGGCGTCGCGGAAGATTTCCTTCTCGCAGCTTAGGTTGAGCGGATGGCGGTTGGGGAAATTAAGCCGCGCGTGGACATCGAATACCGCGGCGCCGACCGTCTCGGCGAGCGCGACCAGATTGTCGAAGCCGCCTTCGCTGCGCGCGACGTATTCCGCCATCAGCACCGGGTACTTGGCGGCGAGAAGGCGGTCGGCGACTTGCTCGAGCGCCTTGGTATCCGCCGCCATCGGCACCGGCACTTTGTTGTCGGAGACCTTCGGAAGCGTGACCTCTTTCGCCAGCGGCTGCTCCTGCAGCCAGGCGTCGTAACACATGTAGATCGGGCCCTGTGGCTCGGTCATCATCGTCGCGTAGGCGCGCATGAAGGAATCGGGCACGCCCTCGATGCTGGCTGGCTGGTAGTCCCATTTCACGTAATGGCGAAGCTGTTCGCCGTTGACGTTGGCAGTGTGAATCCAGTCGATGAAGGGCCGCCGGCGGCTTTCGTCCATGGGGCCGGTGGCACCGATGACGAAGATCGGGCAGCGATCGATGTAGGCATAATAGATGCCCATCGTGGCGTGCAGCATGCCGACGACGTCGTGCACGATCGCCACCATCGGCTTGCCGGTCGCCTTGGCGTAGCCGTGGGCAATCTGCACGGCAATCTTCTCGTGCTGGCAGAGCAGGATCGGCGGCTCGTTGCCGCCGTAATTCACCAGTGAATCGTGCAGGCCGCGATAGCTCGCGCCGGGATTGAGCGCGATGTAGGGAAAGCCGTAATGCTTGATCAGATCGACGATGATGTCCGACTGCCAGGCCTTTTCAGCGTAGCTCACTTGTGTATTTGATTTGGCGGTAACGTCATCCATCGGTTCGATCCTCGCGGCGGTTTTTCTTGCGAGGCGACCATACGGGGCGAGCGGCGAGGGGGCAACATGCTCATTCGACGCGTTAAGGTCTGACCCCCGGCGTCTCCATCGGCATGCCGCGGGCGCGCCACATCAGGTAGAATTCGAGGTCGACGAGTTCGGGCGCGCCGAACGGATAAGGCTCCGCCCGCATCGCGCTCATGCAATTGCGCAGCCGCCGCTGCAGCGAGCCGAGTTCCTGCCACTCCAGCCGGTAAATGGGATAGCCGGTGGGGTGGGCCTGCGGCACGAGGTTGCCGGCGATGCGCTTGCCCCAATTGTCATTGTGGCACTGGGCGCAGGACAGATCGAGCTGGCCTTGGCGACGTTCGTAAATGTCACGGCCGGCCTCGATGAACGGTTTCGATTGCGCGTTCTCCTCGACCGCGATCGGCATGCCGCGCGATTGGTGCGCGACGTAGACAGTAATGGCGAGCAGTTCCTTGCTCTCGAACGGTAGTGCCGTCGCTTTCTGGTCGTCGACGCGGCTCATGTTGATGCGTTCTTCGAGATCGGCCGGGCGGCCGAGCCCCGGCATGAACGCCGGATAGCGTGCAGCCACGCCCCTCATGCTCGTCTCGGCGTCGCCGTGACAATCGGCGCATGACTTTCCCGATGCGCCGGTCTTCTCGTTCCACATCGCCTCGCCGTCGAGCACCGAAAGCATCCCGGGATTGGCGGTGTCGTCGTTCTGCATCGCACGCGTATCGGCGCTCGTGAACGTGCTGCCGGAGCGGCGCTGATCCATTGGAATGTCCGCTCCGAAAGCGGCCGCGAAGCCTACGGCCAACGAAGCAAAAAGACATGCGGCGACCCGCGCACCAATGCCGTCATGGTTCGGATTGCCGCCGTGCCTCATTCCACTTTGATCGCGGCTGTCTGGACCTGAGTCTGGCCGTGCTGATCCGTCCATGAGAACGCGAGCGTGCCGCTTTCGGTGGCGACGGTGAAGAACGTGATGTAAGGGTTCGCGGCGATCGCGGGGAAAAGCTGGGCGCGAAAAACCTCTTCGCCGTTATACGTGCAGACGAACTGATCGATAATGTCGCGCGGAATCGGCTTGCCGGTCACGCCAATGCGATAGCCGGTCTCCATCACGTGCGAGATCAGTGTCTTGATCTCGATGATCTCGCCGCGCTTTGCCGTGGGCGGAACGTGAATGAGCGCCCGTGCCATCAGTTCGGCTCCTCGACGCAGGCCGCCAGCGTGACGATGACGTCGATGTCACCCGACCAGAACGTGCCGTCGGAAAGCTCGGCGATCGCCGTCACGGTCTGCGAATCGGCGAGCCGGATGCGCGTCGAAAATTCGGCGCGGCCGGCGCGCGGACCGAGCCGCACGCCGATGATGTTCGGCTGGGGGTTCTTTTCGTTGAAAATGTGAATGGCCTTGACGTAATCGGTCGCCGTCATTGGGCTGTCCACCGACACCGTGCAGGGCACCGAGTTGCCGTTTTCCACAATCGGCGGCAGATCGAGCTTAACCTTGCCCTTCTTGACCGGCGCCTCGCCAATGACGCTGCGGATGGCTTCCTGCATCATGGCCGGGGTAGCAGCGGCAGGCCGTATCGTCAGTCGCAACAGCCCCCCGCAGCCGGCAAGCATGCCGGCCGCCTGCAGGATTTCTCGCCGCGAATGGCGGTGTCGAGCCATATGTCGATCGCCTCTGCCTCTCGGGCCTCACTTCAACGTGATCAGGTATGCAATCACATCCTCGATTTCCACTGCTGTCAGCACCGGCTTGTCGCGATAGGCCGGCGCGACCCGCGTCAGGTGGTCGATGCGGTAGAACGGCGGCATGATCGTATTCGGATTAAACTTGCTCGCATCGACGATCCGCAGCCGCAATTGTCCCTCACTCCATCGCAAACCTGCGCCGCTGAGGTCGGGGGCGATATTGCCCTGGAATTTGTCTTCCGGAAATGGGCCGGAATGGCAGAGCAGGCACAAACCCAATTGGCGGTTGCCAACGATCGCCCGGCCGCGCACGGGATCGCCTTTGACGCCCGTCAACGATGCCGGAATGGCGTCGCCGACGATCACGTAGGGCGCGAGCTCGGCGCCGGCCGGCACGGCGAGCGCGAGCATTGCCACGCCAGCCAGCGCGCTAGCCGAAAATCGCGGACGTGTTGGTGCGAAACCAGGCATCGGCGAATTTTGCCTCATCGGCGCGGAAGGTTGGCGGTGCATTCAGTGGGCTTACGCCACCCGCGCCCTCCACTTCCACGTATTGTCCGTCGACTGGGTGATAGACGCCGGCAATCGAGATCGCGTAGCCGGGCGCAACAAGGCTGTAGCAATTGCTCACCAGCTTGGGTGGTGCGGGCGTCTCGTCCGCCAAGAGGCGCAAGATCGCAGCGGCACAGAGTTTTCCTTCGACTGAACCTGCGAACGCGGATTTCGGCATGGCGCCGGCGATGGCGGCATCGCCGATCACATGGATGTTTTTCTGCTGCAAGGATTCAAACGTCACCGGATCGATCGGGCACCAGCCGGTGCGGTCGGCGACGCCCGCGAGCATGGCGAGCTTTCCGGCCCGTTGTGGTGGAATGACGTTGGCGACGGCGAACTTGTAAGCATCGAAATCGGTCTCGATCGTTTTCTTCGCCGCGTCGATCGACGCGACATTGCCGCCCGACGACGGCGATACCCATTCGATCAGATTGGGATACAGATCCTTCCATGCGTTCTGAAAAAGCTGCTGCATGGTGAACGTATCTTTGGCGTCCAGAATGACGACCTTGGAGCGCGGCTTTTTGGTTTTCAGGTAATGGGCGATCATGCTCGCCCGTTCGTACGGACCGGGCGGGCAGCGTGCCGGATTGACCGGCGCAACGATCGCAACGAGGCCGCCATCGTCCATTGCCTCGATCTGGCGGCGCAGTAATTCGATCTGCGCGCCGTCGCTGGTCCACGCGTGCGGCAATTGCGCGGCGACAGCTTCACTGTAGCCGGGCAGCGAGTCGAACCTCAGAGCGATACCGGGCGCGACCACCAGCCGGTCATAAGCCAGCGTGTCGCCGGTCGAGAGCGTGACAGTGCGCGCCTGCGGGTTGACGCCGGTCGCTGTGGCGATCGCGACCGCAATGCCTGCGGCGGCGATCCTGTCGTAGCCGAATTGCTGCGCGGCGAGTTCACGCAAACCGCCGAGCACGCCGTTGCTCAGCGGCGGGGCCGTGTAGGTGCGCTGCGTCTCCACGAGCGTGATGGCGAGCCGGCTGTCAGCTTCGCGCAAGGCGCGGGCGCAGCTTGCGCCGGCAAAGCCGCCGCCTAGCACCACGACGCGCGGTGCAGTCTGTGTGGCCGCGCGGCGCGGCCACAGCGCGACCCCGGCCGCGGCGCCTATTGCGCCACCGAGAACCTGGCGGCGATTTCTTCTCGCACCGGCCATCGGTCGGCCCTTCATTTCTGCGCGGCATACCAAGCGGCGATCGCTGCGGTTTCGTCCGCCGTGAAACCTTTCGCGATGCGATCCATCACCGTGGAGGGCCGCTTGCCGGAGCGAAAAGCATCCATCGCCGCGACAATGTCGTTCGCGCTCCGGCCGTCAAGCGGCGCCAATTCGATCTCGCCGTTCCGGCCGCCGTTTCTGGGATGGCACGCCGAACAGGCGGCAACGCCGGCAGGCGCCAGCACCGTCGCGCAGGCGTGCGTCGGCGACAAGGCCAACGCCAGCGCGACGAGCGTGCATCTGGTTGTCATGATAAAAAACCGAAGCGGCGGCCAAAGTCTTTGTCTGGCCGCCGCTCGCATTCACTCACGCCGCATGCAGGTCGTTGTTCTTGAGCGGGAAGTTGTAGATGCGCTTGCCGGTTGCCGCGAAGATGGCGTTGAGCACCGCAGGCGCCGCAACCGCGATCGTGGGCTCGCCGACACCGCCCCAGAACTCGCCGTCGGGCATGATAACGGCCTCGACCTTCGGCATCTCGTCGAGACGCATCACCTGATACGTATCGAAGTTTTTCTGCTCGATACGACCGCCGCGCACAGTGCACTCCCCGTAAAGCATGGCCGAGAGGCCAAAGACGAACGAGCCCTCGACTTGCCGCGCGATCTGCTCCGGATTGACGGCGTGGCCGGAATTGGTGCCGCCGATAATGCGGATGATCTTGACCTGGTTGTTGTCGACCGAGACCTCGGCGCAGCCCGCGACGTAGCTGCCGAAGCCCATGATCTGAGACAAACCGCGATATACGCCTTTCGGCGCCGGCGTCCCGTAGCCAGCCTTTTCGGCCACCGCCTTGAGCACCGCGGCATGTTTCGGCTTCAGATACTTGAGGCGGAAGGCCAGCGGGTCTTCGCCGATCTCATGCGCAAGCTGGTCGATGAACGTCTCGACGTAGATCGCGTTGTGATTGGTGTTGACGCCCCGCCAGAAGCCGGCCGGCACCGAGGGATTACGCATGGCGTGGTCGATAAGGACGTTGGGAATGTTATAGCCGAAAGCGCCCTCCGCTCCTCCCGAGAGAAGGCCCTGGAACGTGACCGGATCCTTGCCGTTCTCCAGGCGCGAGGGGAACACCGTCGCCAGGATCGATTGTCCCGAAATGCGCATGTGCAGCGCAACCAGGTTCTTGTTGGCGTCGAATCCCGCCGTCATCTTGCACTGCGTAATCGGGTGATAATAGCAGTGCGTCATATCCTCTTCGCGCGTCCAGAGAAGCTTGACGGGCGTGCCCGGCATCTCCTTGGCGATCGCAACCGCCTGGCGGACGTAGTCGGTCTGTCCGCGCCGGCCGAAGCCGCCGCCGAGGAGGGTCTTGTGAACGTCGCACTTGGCGACCGGCAGGCCTGACGCTTCAGCAGTTGCGGCCAAAGCGGCCTCGCCGTTCTGGGTCGAACACCACACCTCACAACGATCCGATGTGTAGAGCGCCGTCGCGTTCATCGGCTCCATCGGCGCGTGGTTCTGGTATGGATACGAATAGGTCGCTTCCACGACCTTCGCCGCGCCGGCGAGCGCGGTCTTCACGTCGCCCGTCTGATTGCCGACGAACGCCTGGTCGGCGCTGAGACCTTCCTTCAGGAAGGCGGCGATCGTGGCGCTGGAGACCTTGGCATTCTCGCCCTCGTCCCAGACGATCGGCATCGCCTCGAGGGCTTTTTTTGCCCGCCACCAGGAATTGGCGACAACCGCAACGGCATTGTCGCCGACCTTCACGGCCTTCTTGACCCCCGGCATGTCCTGCACTTTGGCTTCGTCGTAGCTCTTGAGCTTGCCGCCGAAGACTGGACAGGCGTTGATCGCCGCGTAGACCATTCCGGGCAGCCGGGTATCGATACCGAAGACCGTCTTGCCGACGATCTTGTCCGGTGTATCGAGCCGCTTGAGCGGCTTGCCGGCAATCGTCCAGCTTTTCCAGTCTTTCAGCGGTACGTCTTTCGGTGGGTCGAGTTTGGCCGCCGCTTCCGCCACCTTGCCATAGCTGATTGTTCGGCCGGACGGTCCGTGGGTGATGACGCTGTTCGATGCGCTGCATTCCGTGGCCGGAACGCTCCAGCCGTTTGCAGCCGCCTGTATCAGCATGGTCCGCGCTGTCGCGCCGCCCTTACGGACGTATTCCTCCGAACTGCGGATGCCGCGGCTTCCGCCGGTCGAGAAGTCCCCCCATACGCGCTTGCGCGCGACGTTCTGGCCGGGCGTCGGGAACTCGGTCGTCACTTTCGACCAGTCGCAATTGAGTTCCTCTGCCACCAGTTGGGCGAGGCCCGTCATTGTCCCCTGCCCCATCTCGGAGCGGGCAATACGAATGACGACAGTGTCGTCGGGTCTGATCACGACCCAGGCATCGATTTCCGGCGATCCGTCGGCTGCACGAATGACGTCAGCAGCCTGCGCCGTGTCGGGTCCGACAGGCAAGTTGAACCCTAGCGCTAGTCCGGCGCCGGCCGCGCTCGAACCGACCACGAAGGAACGGCGATTGATTTTCGGCATGTGTGTCATGGCTGAGCCCTCCTTACGCCTTGCTGGCCGCGGCGTGGATTGCGGCGCGCACGCGTTGGTAGGTTCCGCAACGACAGATGTTGGTCATGGCCGCATCGATGTCGTCGTCGGTCGGCTTCGGCTTGTCCTTGAGTAGCGCCGCCGCCGCCATCATCATGCCGCTCTGGCAATAGCCGCATTGCGGAACGTCGAGATCGAGCCACGCCTGTTGCACCGGATGCAGCTTTCCGTTCTGCGCCGAAGACTCGATGGTGGTGACGGACTTCGATCCGACGCTGCCGACGGGAACTTGGCACGATCGCGTGGCAACGCCATTGATGTGGACGGTGCAGGCGCCGCATTGCGCGATACCGCAGCCGTATTTGGTGCCGGTTAAACCGATCGTGTCGCGCAACACCCAGAGCAAGGGTGTGTCGGACTCGACGTCGACGTTGTAGGATTTTCCGTTAATCGACAGAGCAATCATGCTCGTCCTCCCGCTTTGAATTCCGCAAACGTGATCAGGGGCGCTGCCATTGAAGTGGACGAAGGCTCGGCGGCAGCGAGGAACCAAACCTTACTCCGTTCCAATTCGAATGCGAAATCGCAATTGCGCGAGTGGTCGTTCTGCGAAGTCTAAGACGGGGCATCGCTGAATAGATTTTTGCTGCACTGCAGCAGTTCCTGCATGAACGTGAAATAATCAAGCCTGTCAGTGATGCATTTGATGCAAGAATAACGCGACGCAGTCAGCCGCATTCAATCTCAACGAGGGGCCGGGGCGAAATTGTCATCGTGGCCGGAACAACCGGTCGGTGGTTCTAGCCCGGCTTCGTTGGCGATATCGTGCGTTTGGGATGTGAGCGCGAAGTGGGCATGCCGATGATGGGAGCACAAGACATGAGCAACGATTTCGAAGACCATTGCTGGAAGGATATCGTCACCCCGGAAATTCTCGAGGTTTATTCCTGTTATCGGCGCAAAACCTTCGTTGGGCCCTCGCCCGCTCTGCTGGCGATCGACCTCTACGAACTCGTTTATCGCGGCGGCGCCCATCCACCCGACAAGATTGCCAAGGATTTTCCGAACGCGTGCGGGCACTTTGCCTATGAGGCGATCGAACCGACCAAGCGCCTGTTCGCCGCGGCTCGCGCTGCCGGGC
The DNA here is from genome assembly GCA_963759705.1 of uncultured Alphaproteobacteria bacterium. Lineage (GTDB taxonomy): Bacteria > Pseudomonadota > Alphaproteobacteria > Rhizobiales > Xanthobacteraceae > BOG-931. The sequence continues at coordinate 72,001 of CAVXAK010000005.1, read as the reverse complement.
TGCCGGTCTTTTATTCGACCGGCGATGTCCGCAGCGAAAGCCGCCCGGCCTTTGTCAGCGCGACCAAGCGCGTGAAGCCGTCGATCGATGCGTCAGACTACACCATCAGGCCGGAATTCAAGCCGCTGCCGGGCGACGTCATTATCTCCAAACAGCGCGCCAGCGCATTCTACGGCACGCCACTCACCGCGCATCTCACGCAACTCGGCATCCAGACGCTGATCGTCTGCGGCGAGAGCACCTCGGGCTGCGTGCGCGCGAGCGCGGTCGATGCCTATTCACACGGTTATCACGTCGTGCTGGTCGAGGAGTGCTGCTTCGATCGCAGCGCGCTGTCGCACAAGGTGAACCTGTTCGACATGCACCACAAATATGCCGACGTGATGCATGTCGACGAAGTGATCGCCCACCTCGCCAAAAATCCAGCCAAAAATCCAGCAGTGAAAAAGGCGAGTTGACATGAAGCCGGCGCGTTACGGTCCGTTTCCATATTCGCCGATCGTCCGTCGTCCGCCGCTGAAATGGCCGAACGGTGCGCAAGTGGCGCTGTGGGTCATTCCGAACATCGAGTTTTTCTCGCTCGACGAGAAGGTCCCGGCCGCCGCCGGCGGCAGCGGCGCGCCCATTCCCGACATCCCGGCATGGTCGGCGCGTGACTATGGCAATCGCGTCGGCGTCTTTCGGCTGATGGAGGTGCTCGATCGTCATGGCATCCGTGCCACGGTCGCGCTCAACAGCGAGCTCTGCGCCAAGCATCCTGTGATCATCGAGGAAGGCAACAAGCGTGCATTGGGAATGGATGGGTCATTGTGAGAGCAACACACGCCGTCTCAATGCCGCTGCGCCGGGCGAAGAGCCGCGCATCATCAAAAACACGCTCGCCACGATCGCGCAGGCGACCGGCGCCAGGCCTCGTGGCTGGCTCGGCTCCGGCTTGCAGGAGACGTGGGACACGCTCGATTTCCTCGCCGCCGAGGATTGCGATTACGTCTGCGACTGGACCAATGACGATCAGCCCTACGTCATGACACTCGATGGCGGCCGGACGCTGGTCAGCGTTCCGTACAGCCACGAGATCAACGACAAGCCGGCCTTCGAGAAATTCCATCGCACGGCCGCCGAGTTTCGCGACATGATCTGCCGTCAGTTCGACGTGCTCTATCGCGAGGGCGCCCAATCCGGCCGCGTCATGGCGATTGCGATCCACCCGTATCTTACCGGTGTCCCGCACCGTATTGATGCCTTCGACGCGGCGCTCCGCTACATCTGTCAGCATGAGCGGGTCTGGAAGGCGACCGGCACGGAGATTGCACGCCATTACCGCGCGGAAACCGCGAAACGTTAGTTGGAGGCGACCATGCAGTGCAGCACGACCAGGCAATTGAGCCGCCTTGCAACGCTCATGATTGCTGCCACGCTGGCGTTTGCGCCAACTGCGCGGGCCGCCGACACCGTCTCGATCGGCTCAGTCGATGCCACCTCGGCCAATTTGTGGCCGCTGCATATCGCGATAAAGAACGGCTATTTCGACGCCGCGAACCTGAAAATCGATCTTGTTTTCGCTCAGTCGAACGCGTCGGTGATCCAGCAGCTCGCCGCCGGCTCCTATAACATCGCGCCAAGCGCCGGCATGGTCGATCCGATCCGCGCCATCGACAAGGGCGCCCCAGTTGCGCTCGTGCGCATCGTCATCCAGGCGCCGCCCTACGCTTTGATTGCCAAGCCCGGAATCAGGACCATGGCCGATCTCAAGGGCAAGACCATCATCGTCGGCGGCGCCAAAGACATTACCCGCATCTTCACGGAGCGCATGCTCGCGCCTTCGGGCCTCAAAGCCGGCGACTACGATCTCGTCTACGCCGGAGCCACCAGCGCGCGCTTCGCGGCGTTGAAGTCTGGCGCGGTCGATGCTGCACTGCTCACGATGCCGTTCAACTTTTTCGCCGAGGCTGCGGGCTACGCCAACCTTGGCTTTACGTTCGATTATCTTCCCGACATGCCGTTTGCCGGCATGGCGGTGAACCGCGACTGGGCGCAATCACATCCCGATGTGCTCAAGCGATTTCTTGAAGCCTACAATAAAGGTGTCGCCTGGTTCTACGATCCGAGCAACCGTGAAGCTGCCGTCAAGGTGCAGTTGGAGACGAGCAAGATCGCGCAGGACGAGGTCGAAAAGACCTACGCGTTTCTTCACGACAAGCATTTGTTCGAACCGACAGGCAAGATTTCCATGAAAAAGATCGCCGCCGTGATCGACGCATTGCGCGGTCTCGGCGACCTGCCTGCCGATTTCAAGGTCGACAGCCTGCTATTGCCGGGCGTGACGCAGACTTCCGACTGATCAGCAGCGATGAGCGCCACCGATAGCGTCAAGGCAATGAGCCCGCCGGAATCCCGGCCGGCGAAGCCTGACGCATCGCGACAGTGGTTCGGCGCATTTCGGCGCAGATATCTCGCCGCGACGGTATCGGTCGTCGGTGGGCTCTTGTTATGGGAAGTTGTGAGCCGCTTCCTTGTCGCCAACGCCCTGTTTCTCGCATCGCCCTCGCAGATCATCGTCGCCATTTACAGGCTGGCCGTCACCGGGCAGCTCTGGCACCACATGGCCGTCAGCGCCGCCGAATTCGCGGTCGGCTACGTCATCGCCTGCATCTTGGGCATTCTGCTCGGTCTCGGCATGGCGTCGAGCGTCACGATCAAGCAGGCCCTGCAGCCGTGGGTTTCCGGCCTGTACGCCACGCCGACGATCGCGCTCGCGCCGCTGTTCATTCTCTGGCTGGGTATCGGCATCTGGTCCAAGGTGCTGGTGGTGATCTCCCTCGTTCTGTTCCCGGTCGCTATCAACACCGAAGCTGGATTGCGCACGACAAGCGAGCGGCTGATCGAAATGCTGCGCTCGTTCGGCGCGACGCCGCAACAAATCTTCTTCAAGGTATCGCTGCCGTCGGCAGTGCCCTTCATCCTCGCCGGTCTCAAGCTCGGCATCGGTCGCGGCTTGATCGGAGTGGTCGTGGCCGAACTGTTCGGCTCGCGCGCCGGCCTCGGCAACCTCATCAGCCAGTCGGCCGATGCTTTCAATATGCCGGAGTTGTTCGCCGGCGTCGTCGTTTTGGCGATCGCCGGCATCGTCATGACGGCGGGCTTCGGCTGGCTCGAAAAGCGGATCGTGCCGTGGACGCGAGACTAGTGCGGTGGATTTGAAGGTTCCTACAATTGGGCCGCAAACTCGAATAGGAACTTCAAATCCAAAAACCGCACTAGAATCATAAATTCGCTAGTGCCCCTTTGATTCCGAAGTTCGCATCAGAGAGGGCAGCAAGGACTTGCGAACTTCGGAATCGGGACACTAGATATGGCCCCCAAGCTTGCTGTCACGCGGTTGACCAAATCATTCGGTGATCTCGAAGTGCTGCGCAGCATCAGTGTCGGCGTCGAGCGCGGCGAATTCATCTCCCTGGTTGGGCCGAGCGGCTGCGGTAAGACAACGTTCCTGCGCATCGTCGCGGGTCTGGAAAAAACCACATCCGGCGAAGTGCAACTCGACGGCCGGATCGTGCGCGGGCCGGGCGACGATCGTGGCTTTGTCTTTCAGAGCGACAATCTCTTGCCGTGGCGCAGTGTGATAGCCAACGCCATGATCGGCCCCGAGGTCGCGGGCAACGCCGGGCCCGCCGAGCGCAAACGCACGATGGAGCTTTTGAAGCTCGTCGGTCTTGAAGGCTTCGAAAATTACTATCCGCGTCAGCTCTCCGGCGGCATGCGGCAGCGCGTCAACCTCGCACGGGCGCTCGCCATCGATCCGGAAGTGCTGTTGATGGACGAGCCGTTTTCCGCGCTGGATGCACAGACACGCGAAATCATGCAGACCGAGCTGCTGCGCATATGGGAGAAGGGACGCAAGACTGTTCTGTTCGTGACCCATCAGATCGACGAAGCGGTGTTTCTCTCCGACCGCGTGCTGGTCTTTGCGCGCCGGCCCGGCCGGCTGCAGGAGGATATCAACATCGCGCTGCCGCGCCCGCGTACCTTGGCGATCAAGCGGACGGGCGAATTCGTTGCGCTCGTCGATCGCATCTGGCGGTTGATCGAAGACGACGTGCGCGCCGCCGCGCTCTATGAGAACGCGTGACAGCGAGCGCACCGCCCATTGCCGAAATTGCCGCAGCATTGGCGCCGACCGGCGCATTGCGCGTCGGCCTCCTGATGGTCTCCTACTTCGCAGTAGAAGCCGCGTCCGGCGAAATAAACGGCGTTATTCCGGATCTTGGCCGCGCACTCGCGCGCCGTCTTGGCGTGAAATATCAGCCCGTGCGCATCGGCAATCCCGCTGAGATGATCGAGGCGTTCCGCAGCGGGGCACTCGATGTCACGTTTATCGGCATCACCGCGGACCGGGCGGCGGCTTTCGATTTCGGTCCAGTCGTGATCGGTATTCGCACCAGTTTTTTGGTCGCCGGCTCCTCGGCGATCGCCAGCATCGACGAGGTCGATCGCGAGGGCGTGCGCATCCTCGTGCCGCAGCGGAGCGCCCAGGAGGCAAAACTGAAGTCGATCATCACCCGGGCAACGCTGATCGCGGTCGGTGTCGAGAATCCGCGCCCGGCGGTCGACAAACTCGCGGCGGGCGAGGCCGACGCTTTCAGTCATGTCGTGCCAATGCTGGCGAACGCGCAGCGACTTCTTCCCGGCTCCCGCATCCTGCCGGGCAGCTATTACGACGTACCGATCGCCATCGGGTATGCAAGGGGCCGTTCAGCGGTGGTCGGCGAATTTGCAAAGGATTTTGTCGCAGACGTGAAAGCGTCCGGCTTCGTCGCGCAGGCGATCGGACGCATGGGAGCGGCGGCAGAAGGATTGGCCGTGGGACCGTAAAGCGACACTTTTCCACTCGGACGCATAACCGCCAGATCGGGCCACTGCCCACCCGGCGAGGGGCCGGAAGCGATACCCCGCCGGGCAGATTGCCACGCTCCCCGTCACTCTCTTTTCACGAGCGTCAAAGCAAGGCATCCTATGTGAGACACTGTCGCGCCAGGCCCGGAATTGGGCGGCTCGGCGGAGTAGTTTGAATTGAAAAGAAGCTTTCTGGAGGGAATCACCATGAGTTATCGCTTTACACGGCGTAGCGCATCCGGAGCGGTCGGCGCCGTTCTTCTGGCGGTCGGGCTGGTCGCGGCGCCGTTGCCCGCAGCCGCGCAGAGCGGCGAGCCGATCAAGATCGGCTTCAGCATGGCGCTGACCGGGCCGCTTGCAGCCAACGGCAAGCAGGCGCTGCTCGGCGCGCAGATCTGGGAACAGGAAACCAACGCCAAGGGCGGACTGCTCGGCCGGCCGGTCAAGCTCATTTACTACGATGACCAGTCGAATCCGGCGACCGTGCCCGGCATCTACACGAAACTGCTGGACGTCGACAAAGTCGATCTCGTCGTCAGCGGCTACGCGACCAACATGGTCGCCCCGGCCATGCCGGTGGTGATGCAGAAGAACAAGACCTTCATCGGCTTGTTCGCGCTCGATGTGAACGGCGAATTCAATTATCCGAAATATTTCTCGGTGCTGCCCACCGGCCCGGACACCAAGCAGTCCTTCACCGAGGGCTTTTTCCAAGTAGCGGCGGCGCAGAATCCCAAGCCGCAAACCGTCGCGCTCGCGGCCGAGGACGCCGAGTTCTCGCGTAACGCCTGTGAAGGCGCTCGCGACAACGTCAAAAAATTCGGCTTCAAGACGATCTACGACAAGACCTACCCACCGAACACAACCGACTTCTCGCCGATCATTCGCGCGATTCAAGCCGCCAATGCGGATCTCGTCGTGATCTGCTCCTATCCGCTGAGTTCGGTCGGCATGCTGCTGTCCGCCAACGAACTCGGCCTCAAACCGAAGATGCTGGGCGGCGCCATGGTGGGTCTGCAGGCGACCGTGTTCAAGGACAAGCTCAAGTCCAAGCTCAACGGTGTGGTGAATTACGAGACCTGGGTGCCGTCGGAGAAATTGATGGCCCCCGCCGCGGACTTCTTCAAGAAGTATCAGGCGCAGGCGAAGTCACAAGGCGTCGATCCGCTCGGCTATTATTTGGGCGGATGGGGTTACGCCTACATGCAAATCCTGGGCGACGCCGTCACCGGCGCCAAGAGCATCAATGACGACAAGATTGCCGATTACATGCGCAGCCATGAGTTCAAGACGATCATGGCTGATATCAAATTCGGCAAGAAAGGCGAATGGACCAAGTCCGGTATGATGCAGGTCCAGTATCATGGCATCACCGATGCGGCGAACCTCGATACGTGGCGGGGAATGAGCTATCAGACGGTGCTCACGCCTCCCGAACAAAAGACGGGCAACGTCATCTACCCCTACGCGAACGCGCTGAAGTAAAGCCTTTGTCCTCCCCCGCTGGCGGGGGAGGACGTCTTGGCGCACGGAGGGGGACCAAGAGGACCCAAATGCTCTTGCCAACCTCTCTTGTCGGCTCCTATCCGCAGCCTGAATGGCTGATTGATCGCGAAAAGCTGTCGAAGCAGGTGCCGCGCATACGGGTCGACGATCTCTGGCTCGTCACTCCCGGCAAGCTCGAAGGGGCGCAGGACGACGCCACGCTCCTTGCCATCCGCGATCAGGAGCGCGCAGGGCTCGACATCATCACCGACGGCGAACAACGGCGCGAGAGCTATTCCAATCGCTTCGCCACCGCGCTCGAAGGCATCGATATCGAAAAGCCCGGCATCACGATCAACCGGAATGGCAAGCCCATCCCGGTGCCGCGCGTGGTCGGCCCAATCCGGCGCAAGCGTCCGGTCGAACTGCGCGATCTCACTGTGCTGCGCGCCAATACCGATCATAAAATCAAAGCGACGGTGCCTGGGCCCTTCACGATGGGCAAACAGGCGCAGGACGATTACTACAAGGATGAGGAAGCGGTGGCGATTGCCTACGCCGAAGCGGTGAACGCCGAGATCAAAGATTTGTTCGCTGCCGGCGCCGACGTGGTTCAGATCGACGAGCCGTGGATGCAGCAGCATCCGGACAAGGCGCGTCAATATGGGCTCAAGGCCCTCGACCGGGCGCTCGACGGCGTCGACGGCACGGTCGCGGTGCATCTGTGCTTCGGCTATGCCGCCGTCGTGCACGACAAGCCGTCGGGCTATTCGTTCCTGCCCGAGCTGGAAGGCTCAAAGGCGCAGCAAATATCGATCGAGGCGGCGCAACCAAAGCTCGATCTCAAGATTTTGCGGGAACTGCCGTCGAAGACCATCATCCTCGGGGTCATCGACCTTTCGGATATGTCGATCGAAACCCCACAGACCGTTGCCGAGCGCATTCGCCGCGCGCTACCCTATGTCTCCGCGGAGCGCATCGTAGTAGCGCCGGATTGCGGGATGAAATACCTGCCGCGCGCGGTCGCCTTCGGCAAGATGAAAGCGATGGCCGAAGGTGCAGCTTGGGTCCGGCGTGAGCTTGGCGGCGAATAATCGTTGTTCAGGGAGATTCAAGGAGACCGATATGGCCTATGTCACGGAAAAGACTCTGACTGACGTCGCCATGAAGCGATGGAGCGACATTCCCGATCCGCGCCTGCAGCAGGTGATGACGGCTCTGGTGAAGCACGTCCACGCCTTCGTGCGCGACATCGAGCCGACCGAGGCGGAATGGGCCACGGCCATCGATTTTCTCACTCGCACCGGCCAGATGTGCAACGAGAAGCGCCAGGAATTCATCCTCATGTCGGATGTCCTCGGCGTCAGCATGCTGGTCGATGCCATCAATCACCGCCGGCCGAGCGGCGCGACGCCGAGTACGGTCGAAGGTCCGTTCCACGTTCCTGACGCGCCGGTCGTGGCGAACGGCGGCAACATGGCCGCCAACGCACCGGGCATCGCCTGCTTCGTCAGCGGCACGGTCCGCGGGCTGTCAGGCGAGCCAATCGCTGGCGCCACGCTCGATCTGTGGCAGACCGACGGCGAGGGATATTACGAGGCGCAGCGTGAAGGCATCGAAGGGGCGTGGATGCGTGGGCTCTATCGCTCGCAGGGCGATGGTTCTTATTTGATCCGCACCGTCGCACCCATCGCCTACACGATTCCGATGGACGGCACGATCGGCGAACTGATGAACCGCACCAATATCAGCCACATGCGGCCGGCCCACATTCATTTTGCCATCAAAGCGCCGGGCTATCATGGTCTGGTGACGCATCTGTTCCAGTCTGGCGATACGTATATCGACACCGACGTAGTCTACGGCGTGAAGGAGCCATTGATCGTTGAGTTCAAGAAAATGCCGGCCGGCAGCAAAGCGCCGAGCGGCGAAATCTTGAACGAGCCGTTCTACGTCGTGCACTACGATTTCGTGCTGGAAAAAATGGCGCAGGCCGCGGCGGCGTAATTGCCCCGTCGGCGGGAATTTTGGCGAAGTCTGGATCAACCAGCAATCATCGGGAGAATGTTCATGAGGATGCAGTTCGTTGTTGCTGCGCTATGTGGCGTGGTGCTCGGCGCTAGCGCGGCGCACGCCGCGGTCAAGGTGCAGACCGTCGAATACAAGCAGGGTGACACGGCGCTCGAAGGCTGGCTCGTCTACGACGACGCCGTGTCCGGCAAGCGCCCGGGCGTCGTGGTCTATCCGGCATATTGGGGCCCGTCGGCGCATGAGAAGGACGTGGCGGAAAAACTCGCGAAAATGGGCTATGTCGCTTTCGTCGCCGATATCTATGGCAAGGGTGTACGGCCCGATACGCCGCAGGCGGCAGGGGCGCAATCAGGCAAATACATGAAGGACCGGCCGCTGCTGCTTGCTCGAGCAGAGGCCGCGTTCGACCAACTCCGTGGCTCCAGCATGGTCGATACGAGCAAGCTTGCTGCCATCGGCTATTGCTTTGGCGGAGCGCCGGCGCTCGATCTCGCGCGCAGTGGCGCGCCGCTTGTCGATGTCGTGACTTTCCACGGCGCGCTCGGCACGCCGACGCCGGAGAACGCCAAGAACATCAAGGGCCATGTGCTGGCGCTGCACGGCGCCGCCGATCCGATCGTGAACGCGCAGGCCGTCGCGGCCTTCGAGAAGGAGATGACCGACGCCAATGTGGATTGGCAGGTGGTGCTCTACGGCGGCGTGATGCACGCCTTTACCGACAAGGTGCATCCGAGCAGCCCGGAGCACGGCGCGCAATACAACGCCGTCGCCGATCAGCGTTCGTGGGATTCGATGACCGACCTGCTCAAGAAGACGCTTTAGGAGAAAGCGTTTTCCTTATCACCGCCGGGTCGAGCCCGGCGGTGATGGGTTGAAGATGCGCTATTCCGCCCGCTCCAATGCCTTGCGGTCCCATTTTGCCAGATCGGCGGCGCCTTCGTAGGTTTCCTGCAAAAATCCAAGCAGCAGCGTGTCCGGATCGCGCGCTTGCCGCAGGGTGTCGTAGGGCAGGATGAACTGTCCGAGACCTTTGTCGTAAAAGGCTTCGGGCGTCTTTAGAGCGCGTGTCGCCGTAGCCGGCCGGCTCCGGATACGCATAGACGTAGAAAGCCGCACGGCCGTAGCCGCCATTGCCCGGCCAAAAGCCGCAGCTTGAGACTTCGTGCGAATAGGCTTCCGCCATCACCCAACCGGCGACGTTGGGCGTGACGCCTTTCGGCGGTGGCGCTGTCCGCCCGGAAAAGCGGCTCACCGCGAGATCGAAACTGCCCCAGAAAAAATGCACTGGACTTGCTTTTCCGACGAACCGCGCGCGAAACGCGTTCATCACCCGATTGGCCTGCACCAGCGCTTGCCAGAAACGCTGTACATAAACCGGATCGTATTGCGCATGGGTGCGATCGTGATCGAACGCTACGGCGTTCTCGATTTCGCCCGGCATGGTCCAGATATGAACGTCGATGCCGAGGCTGCCCAACCGCTGCATGAATTCGGCGTAGAAATCCGCGACCGTCATCGGCCTGAGCGCAAAACCCTCGATACGGCCATCGCTCGTCACGATACGAAGCCGGTGTTCGATAAAGTCGAAGACGATGTCGAACGTGCGGCCTTGATAAGGGTTTGCCGGAGCGACCAGCCCGCGCGAACTCACATGCAGCGTGGCATTCCACCAATGATTGATCAGCGGGGTCAGTGCGATGCGCACCTTGCCGGCGATCTGCGTCCACAGATGCAGTGTGTCGCAGGTCTCGCTCCACGCTGTCAGCGGCAGGTCAGGCCAGAGCGCGTTTTCACCCATTTGGGCGCTCCGTTCAGCCTTCCATCAAATGCCCGAACTTCGCCAAGGCGATACGGCGCTCCTCCGGCGACGGCATGTTCACGGCAGGGAATTTGTCGCGCCAATGCCAGGGCCGGCAGGCGTCGATGACGGCGCGGCTGTTGGTGAAGTCGCCGGCGGCTTTGCGTTCCGGCTCGATGCGTGGATCGAGCGGCGTCGACCAGGCGCCGCGGATAACGTCGATCGAGGTCGCGGGATCGGAGCGCGTGATCAGGGCCCAGATCACCTCTTCCAAGTTCGAGACGTCGATATCGTCGTCGACAACGATGACGTAGCGCCCGCAATAGGCGCCGACGTGACACATGGCGGCGATGTGTCCGGCCTGCTTGGCGTGGCCGGGATAACGCTGCTTGACGGCGACGGCGAGGAACAGGCGCGCGTTGCCGACTTCGTGGGCCCACGCCGCGGTCACACCCGGAACGCCAGCCTTCTCGATGTTCTCGCGAAGGAGCGCCGAGCGCACGATGGCGCGATAACGACAAATCTCGTCCGGCGGGCGCTGTGGCACGCAACCGAGCAGGATCGGCTCGTTGCGGTAATAAATCGCCTTGATGTCGATCACGGGCTCGGGCCGCAGATCGCTGGCGTAATAGCCGGTCCACTCGCCGAACGGACCTTCGACGCGCGTGTTGTCCGGCTCGACGAAACCTTCGATCACGATTTCGGCGTTGGCGGGGATCGGCAGCCCGGTGAACGGCCCCTTGATCACCTCGACGGGCGCGCCGCGCATGCCGCCGATGATGTCGAGTTCGCAAACGCCCTGCGGCACCTCGCTCGAGCCCATGAGAAAACTCATCGGATCGCCGCCGCACACGATGACGACCGGCATGCGCTCGCCGCGCGCCAGGTACTTGTCGCGCATCTGCCGGCCGTGCTTGCCGGGCGAGATATAGAAGCCTAGCGATTTCTCGTCGTGGATCATGACGCGGTAAGTGCCGCAATTGATCCAGCCATCGTCGGGGTCGCGCATGATGTTGTAGCAGCCGGTGCCGATATAGCGGCCGCCGTCCTGCGGGTGCCATTGCGGTGCAGGAAATTTCGTCACGTCGATCGCCTCGCCGGTCATGACGTTCTGCATGACCGGGCCGGTGTCGACGAATTTCGGCGGAATGCGCTTGAGCATGCCGGCGTGATTGACGCGAAAGTTTTCGCTCAGATCGAGCTTGGAAAGCTCGGTCGAAAACCCAAGCGTCATGTTCTTGCGCTTGCCGGCAAAGAAATTGACGAGAAGGCGACTGCCTTCCAGCGTGCCCGGCACGTCCTCGAACACGAAACACGGCGCATTTTCGGTGTGCGCCGACATTTCCGCGACCATGCCGATGTCCTGCTGATAGGACAAGCCCGCCGACCTCGCGCACCTCCCCGAGCTTTTTCGCTTCTTCCAGCCATTGCCGCAGATCGTGGTAGGGCAGAAACGGCGCGGTGTTCGAGAGAGCCGGCGGCGAACCTCCGTTGCCCGTCAGAGCGGGCTTCGGATCGGACATAGCGTTCTGATTTGCCATTTGCTGCACCGGGCCGTTGTTTCGCATCTTCGACTTTTTGCGTTTCGGTCGAAATGCTTATAATGCTAAGGAATTATCACTGACTATCCTACCATGCAAAAAGACGCCGGCTCAAACCTGTTGCAAAGCTGGATCGTTCGGGCCGCGCGGCGCGCTCCGGAAAAGCCCTGGATCGTATCGGCGGAGGATGGGCGCGTCGTCAGCTACGGGCAATTGCGCGATTTCGCCGGTCGTTTCGCGGCGTTTCTGCGCGATCGCGGACTTGGACGCAACAACCGCGTTGCGCTTCTCGCCAACAATTCGATCGAGCATCTTGTCAGCTATTTCGGCGTGATGGCCGCCGGGGCGACCATCTGCACCATTCACGTCGAGATGAACCGCAACCAGCTCGACAACATTTTTGCACGGCTTCGGCCGCATCTTATTCTCTATCAGGACGGATTGGGGCTCGACGATCTTCTGGCCGGCGCCACCGTGCCGCGTATACGCCTTGGGCGGTTCGATCAGGCAGCGCCGGAGACGCTATTCGCAGAGCTTGCCCGCTGCGCGCCGAGCGATGCAGCAATGCCGGCGTCTCCGGACGATGACGCGGTCATCCTATTTACGTCGGGCACGAGCGCGCGGCCCAAGGGCGTGATTCTGAATTTTCGTGAGCACCTTGGAAATATCGATCCGACGGCGGAAGGCTTCGGCATCACGGCCGACGACCGCGTCTACGACTTTCGCTCCTTCAACTGGGCCTCGGCGCAACTTCTCGGCGCGCTGGTGCCGGTGAACCGCGGCGCTACGCTGGTGATGGCGCAGAAATTCTCGGCTAGCCGGTTCTTTCAGCACGTGCGCGATCACGGGGTGACGGTCGCGGCTGGCAATCCGACCACCGTCAATATCCTGCTCAACGCTGAGGAGAAAGCGCATCGCGACAACGTGCCGACGCTGCGTTTCATCACGTCCAGTTCGGCGCCGCTCACGCTTGAAGAATGGCGGCGCTTCGAGCAGAAATTCGGGATTCCGATTGCGCAAGGTTACGGCTCGAGCGAAACCGGATGGATTGCCGCCGTCACCGGGGAAGAACGCCGCCTCGGCACCGTCGGCCGGCCGTTTGCCTATCACGACCTTGCCATTGTCGATGGCGCCGGGCGGCAATTGCCGCCGGGCGAGTCCGGTCATGTCGAAGTTGGCGGCTTTGCCGGCCATCCCTACCGGTCGCTCGCCGACGACGGCGGCGTGACGGTCGCGAGTCGCGGCCGCATCCGCACCGGCGACATCGGCTCGCTCGATGCCGACGGCTTTTTGTCCCTCACCGGCCGCGAGAAGGAATTGATCATTCGCGGCGGCGCAAAAATATCGCCGGTCGAAATCGACTCGTGCCTAATGCAGCGCGCCGACGTGATCGAAGCCGCAACCGTCGGCGTGCCGGACGCGGTCTACGGCGAGGAAGTGGTGAGCTACGTCGTCGCGCGCCCGGGCGCGCAGATCGACGTCGATGAACTGCTGCGCTACTGCGGCACCATGCTGCCGGCCTTCAAGGCCCCCAAGCAGATCGTGATCAGTGCATCGCTGCCGAAGACCGAACGGGGCAAACTCGACCGAAAGGCGCTTTTGCGGCGATGGAACGGATAACCGCGCGACTTTGCAGACACATGATCGCGGCTATTATGGAACTCGCTTAGCTTGCCGCAGCACGGTCAGAGAACGCGGAATGAATTGGGATCTTCCGACATGGAGGCGCAACCTCCGGCTCAGCAGCGCGCTCGTCCTACTCTCGTTCGTCATCTGTCATCTGAGCGCCCATTGCCTCCTGCTTATTTCCTTCGAGGATGCCGAAGCCACGCGGAACGCTCTGATGTATCCGTGGCGAACCTGGATTGGCACGGGGCTGCTGTTAACGGCGTTCCTCGTTCACTACAGCAACGCCCTATGGTCGATTTATATTCGGCGCTCGCTCCGCTTAAGCCGCTGGGAATGGACACAACTATCGCTCGGCTTGTGCATCCCGTTCCTTCTCATGTTCCACGTCGTGGCGACGCGTATCGCCGAGACCCTGTTCGACGTTACGACGTACTACAATACGGTGTTCATCGTTCAATGGTTGCTCATGCCTTGGGTCGGCGCCGTGCAGATGCTCGCGGTGGTGACGGCGTGGACCCATGCCTGCATCGGTATCCATTACTGGCTTCGCACCAAGTCATGGTATCCAAGATGGCAGCCGCTCTTTTTTGGCTACGGCCTGTTGCTGCCGGCCTTGGCGCTCGCCGGTTATGTTACGGGCGGCAATCAGGTTCTGCGCCAGGCCAAGAGCGATCCCGATTTCGTGAAGTTGGCACTGGAGGATTCCAATCTCACGGACGCGACTGCGGCTGCCGTGAATCGGCTGGTGTATATCGGTTGGGGCATCAGCCTCGGCTTGCTGCTTTTGCCATTTGCAGGCCGCGGCATCCGGGACTGGTACTATCGTCGCCAACGCCCGCCGATGCTGGCGCATACGAGCGGCCGGACCGTGCCGATTTTTCCCGGCGCGACCGTGCTCGAGACGTTGCGTCAAAATGGAATTCCGCACGCGTCGGTGTGCGGCGGAAGGGCCCGCTGCACCACGTGCCGGGTTCTGGTGACAAAGGGTCTTGATCAGCTTGCCGCAGCGTCTGGCCTAGAGGCTGGCGCGCTTTCCCGTATCGGAGCCACGCCCGGCACGCGGCTCGCCTGTCAAATTCGTCCGACCGCCGCGATCGCCGTGATGCCGCTTTTGGCAGCGGACGCCCATGCGGCCGACGGCGCGTTGCGCGGGGGCCTTGAGGGCCGTGAGCGCCCGATCACTGTCGTTTTCGTCGATATGCGCGGTTCGACTACCCTGGGCGAGGCCAAGTTGCCCTATGACGTGCTTTTTATTCTCAATCAGTTTTTCCATGAGATGACGAGGGCGCTTGTCGCCACGAGAGGACACTATTCGCAATTCACCGGCGATGGCCTGATGGCGCTCTACGGACTCCACGCCGCGGACCCAACGACCGGTGCGGTTGATGCGCTTCGAGGCGCACGCGAAATGCTCTTTCGCCTCGATCGACTAAATTCCCAACTTCGCGGAGATCTAAGCGAGCCGTTGCGGATTGGGATCGGCATTCACTACGGCGAGGCGATCGTGGGTGCGATGGGGCCGCCACGCTCCCAAATCATCACCGCTATCGGTGATACGGTGAACACCTGCGCGCGAACTCGAAAGCCTGACCAAGGAGTTTGACAGTGTCGCAATTGTATCGCGCCCGGCAGCCGAGGCTGCTGGACTAAGGCCTCGTGATCATGAGCTGCATGAAGCGCTGGTGAAGGGCCGGTTGGAGCCGGTGCAATTCTATGCGTTCCGGACGCCGGATGATTTGGCGGTTTAGTCCGCGAAGCGGTGTCACGGAGCGGCGAGATGCCAGACATTGTTGACGCCGTCGCCGGTCACGTCACCGGGCTTGGTATCCTTGCTCCACGCATAGAGCGGCTTGCCCTTGTAGGCCCATTGTTTGCTTCCGTCGCTACGCGTGATGACAGTCCAGTCGCCCGACGGCTTGGAGTCGGCGGCAGCGACGAGCGGAAGCCACAGGGTGGCGCATTGGCCGTTGCAGTTCGATTTGCCGGCGGCATCGCGATCGAAGACGTAGAGAGTCATGCCCTTGCCGTCGACGAGGGCCTTGCCCCGGGACGTGTCGGCCATTGTCGCTGGCGCGGTTTGCGCGAATGCTGCGGCGATCCAAAGCGAGAGGGCACCAGCAACGATACACGCAGAGATAGACTTGCGCATGAACTCTTCTCCCTCGCCGATGGTCTTGTCAGCTTGGGTGGGACCTTTTACCGCCCCGTCCTGGCCAGTGAATTCACCCAGCCGTGCATGCGCTTTTTGGCATTGGCGATGTCTTCCTTGGAGAAGAAATCTTCCGGCCGCACTTTGTCGACCGGGTAGACCGGGCGCAAAAAGTCGCTCTCGTAGCCGAACGGCACCGTGGCATCGATGCCCATGCCGCCTTCGAAGCGCGTATTCGACGCCGTCCACTGCTGCGCGCCCGCGGTCATGCGTTCCGCCGGCATGAAAGTCTGCCCGCGGCCGCCCGGAATTGGATTGAGGATGTCGGTCTGCGGGTTCACGCGGGTGGTCAGGCACCACATGATGTCGTCCATCGAATACGGATCGACGTCCTCGCTCACCGCAATCGCCAGCCGCATGCCCTGCGAGCACGATAGAGCGGCGGCCAGGAAATTACGCTGCCAGCCTTCGTCGATCTGGTGGCGCTTCTTCACCTGAATGACACAGCCGCCCCAGTCCGTCATGCAATAGGGGATCACCACGTTCTGCACGATGCCCGGTTGCAGCCGGTTGCACAGTTCATAGATCGCAGCTTCGCGCACCGTGGTGTCGATGTTGTGATCGTCGAGCATGTGCACGCCGAGCGCGAAGATGATCGGCTTGGACTCCGGCTTGCGCATGGTGATGCCGGTCACGTGGAAGGTCGGGGCCTTGTAGGACTTCCCCATGTATCCCGCCCATTCCGGATGGAAGTGATGGCGGCCCTGAACGCCGGCATCCTCTGCTTCCTTGGTCTCGAAGCGGCGGTCGCGCGGGTTGACGTAGCCTTCCAGCACCAACTCGCAGTCGGCGAGCGCCATGGCGTCAACCGTGCGCGCCTTGACGAGGCGGATCGGCGAGCCCTGCACGGCGCCCGCAATGCCGATCTCATCGCAGCCCATCGGCAATACCGCGTAGTCGAATCCGGCACCTGCCAGCAGCGTGCAGGCGGGCGGCACCCCGAAGCACATGGTGATCGGTACCGGCTGATCTTCCTTGTAATACTTGTTGACCACCTGCCACATGTGCGAGCCGGGCGAGATCTGGAATGTGCCGATATTGCCCCAGCGGAAATTCATGCGGTTGTAGCCGAGGTCGGAGCCGCCATCGAATTGCGGGCCGGTAACGCAGCGAATGCCTGAACCGACGGTGAGCTCGGGTTCGTAGGTTGTGTGACGGATCGGCACCATCCACTCGTTGACGTCGCGCGGCTTCTCGATCACGTGCTCCTGGCAGGGCGCGTCGCTTTGCGCGATCTCGACCGGCTTGAGTGGATGTGACAGCGCATACGCGAGTTTGCGGACGCGCTCGGCATCGTCTTTCCATCCGAACATCTTGTTGATCACCACCATATCGGCGAACAGATTGGTGACGACACGATGGTTCGGTTTGCCTTTGACGTTGTTGAACAGCACAGGGCAGCCGCCATCGAGGTGTTTCTGCAGCCCGGTGACCTGCAGGTCCGGATCGACCTCCTTGTCGGTTTCGATCAATTCGCCTTCGGCGCGCAGCCACGTCAGCGTGCTGCGCAGATCAAAGGCCTGGTTCGGCGTTACGGCGGTTTGTTTATCCTTGCGAAGCGGCTGTTGCATCGATGGCGTTCCCATTGCATAGATTTCTAAGTAATTATCTGCATGGGAAGCCGGAAGCTGTCAACGTCGATGCCGCTACGGTTGACTTCGAGTTCCAAACCATCCGGAGGCCGCCGCATCGTCGAGCTGCCGCCCCGCTTGAGCTCCGGATATCTGGTTCGCGACGCACACCGCGCCTTTCAGCGGCTGTTGGAGCGGCGTATCGCGGCTTACGGCGTCTCCCGAGGGCAGTGGTATTTTCTGCGGGTCCTTTGGATCACGGACGGGCTTTCACAGCGCGAGCTTTCGGCACGCGTCGGCATGATGGAGCCGACGACGGTGATCGCGCTGCGCAGCATGGAGCGGGCCGGGCTCATTCGCCGCGTGCGCAGCGAAGAGGACAGGCGCAAGGTTGAGGTGTGGCTCAGCGCCAAGGCGAAGCGGTTGCGCAACGAACTGTTGAGCGTGGCGCGGACAATTACCGACGAGGCGGAAGCCGGCATACATCCGCGCGACCTCGCATTGTTTCGGCGTGTCATTGAGCGGATGACTGCCAACCTTGATCGTGTCGAGCGGTAGGGGTTCTCAGCGATCGCGCGATCGCGACAACGATGCGACCGCCAAACGAAGTCGCACGACCAGATGCCAGGCGAACGGGGATTGTTTGATCAAGCGCTTGAGACGACGTTGCACCATCGACCAACATCGCGCCGGCACGCCGCGCCACGTCACCGCGACCGTGAAATCGAAAAGCTGCACGTGAGTGTCGCACCATTCGTGCTTGTAGCGTTCGTCGCCGATCGTGAAATCGAACCGCCGCAACCCTCTTTCGATCGCGTGGGCCATGAGTTCGCGCAGATGAAGTGCGCCCGGTCCGTACCGTGACGCGGCGATGTCTTGATCGTAGCTGGCCAGCACGTGGTAGTAGCAATCGCCGAATATGATACCGAAATTGGTCGCCGCCCAGTCTGAGCCGATCTCGATGCGGCTGAGATGAAACCGGTCGCGGGTCTTCGGATCCGACGCAAGATCGAGGAAAAATTCCCGGAACCCCGGCCGCGCAAACATGTCGGAGATCCCTTGGCGCACGAAAGCCCGGCTCTTCTGCTCCATCAGCTTTTCGAGAATGCGCCGGCCATCGGAGCGATCTGCCGCGCTCAAGAAGCGGACCTCGCCGAATTCGGACATATGCTTGCGTTTTGCGCGGTCGTGCCGACGCGTCGCCGAAGATCGCCTTTCGAAGTAGAATTTCCGCCAGTCGTCGCCCAAGCACGTGAGATGGGCGTTGCTGGGGTGCGGCGTGATGTCGAGAAAAGTAAATGGATTAACTTGCGCGCCGACCGTTTGCGGCATCTTCTCGAATTCGATCCAGTCACAGTGCAACGCAGGCTCGGATTGCAGGCGGTCTCGGAGGTCTCGCCATATCGCGACAAAGCGATCCGGAGTGATGCGTCGTGAGAAGTCGCGCGCGAGCAGCGGTGCATTATAGTCGCACACCTCCTGGCCGAGCCAGCACAGCCGGCGGGGCGACTGGTGCGGGCCCACTGCGAGCGGGAGAATGAAAGCAATATCGCCGTTGGCGAAAGTGCCGACGACGATGACCGGTATGGTCCCATTGCGCCGGCCGATGTTGCGATACCATGCTGCCAGCCAATCGAATGTTTGGAACGCTGTGCAGTCGGCGACGCTTTCAAAGCCTCGCCATAGGTATTCGACCAATTCCAGTCCGGTATAGAAGCGGAGGCTCAGATCCGGCGCACGGTCCCGGACATATTCCGCGCGACGCGGCACGGCGATGTCCGCCACGTCGACCGGCACGTTTGCGTTCCTGAACGCCCTCAATGGTGTTGCGCGGGTCACTTGCCATTCACTGGATGGATTCGGAATCGCTCCAGCGTCATAGTTGAGACTCGTTAAGTGCGCATCGCTCTATCGCCGGTTACCTGGAATTAAGGTAAAGAGACCGCCGTCGCGGATTGTTCCATCGTTGACGTATTTGTTCGGCGAGCGGCGCACGCCTTGCCTCGATTGAGGGTGGAGCCATCTCGCACGGGAAAAATTGCCGTTGCGAGTGCTTGCGACGATTTAACGGATCGCTTCGCGCCATATCGTGGCGTTGAATGGACTGAATTCCGGGATGTGAAGACTCGAAAGAAGTCGGCATCCCTTCGTCCGGCGATTGCGCGCTTTTTGCGCGCGGCACGGTTGAATGTGGACCATGGGAGGGTGACATGAAGTGGTTTCAGTATTGGTTAGGGATCGCGGGTATCGGCGTCGCGGTATTGTCGTCAGCCTCTGCCGCCCGCGCCCAAGCGACCAAATATCCGGAAAAGCCGGTCACAATTATTGCCGATGCCGCCCCGGGCGCCACTCCGGACGTCGACGCCCGCTTCGTCGCTGAGGGTCTTGGCAAGATATGGGGCCAGCAAGCCGTCGTGATCAATCATCCCGGCGCGAACGGCAGCATCGCGGCGCGCGCCGCGAGCGAAGCTACGCCCGACGGCTACACCCTGTTCATGCCGGCGCTATCGACTTTTGTGGCGCTGCCGACCGTGGCGCCAAATCTGCCGCTGAAATTGCCGCGCGACTTTTTGCCGATCGGCTATACGGCGGAAAATCCGATGTTCATTGCGGTGAACCCGGCGCTCGGCGTGTCGACGTTGGGGCAACTGATCGCGCTCGCCAAAAAGGAGCCGGGAAAGATTTCAATTGCGGTTACGGGGGTTGGCAGGCTGACGCATCTGACGGGATTGCTGCTGCAGGAGCGCGCCGACATCAAGCTCCTCCCGGTGCCCTATACGCGTGGACCGGCAGCGGCGCTTGGCGATGTTGCCAACGGCCGCGTTTCGATGATCATCGAAGGGTATTCGGGCATCGTGGGAGCAGTCAATGCGGGGCAGGTGAAGCTTATCGCAGTTGCCTCCACGGAGCGCTTACCCGAGTTTCCCGACCTGCCGACAGCAGCAGAAACGGTTCCCGGATTTTCCGCGACGGGCTGGCAAGTTCTGGTCGCGCCGCTCGGCACACCGCAACCCATCATCGACAAAGTCAGCGTGGACTTGGCTAAAGTGGTGACCGATCCCGACTTCAAAAAGAGGCTAGCCCACATCGGGAGCTATTCGCGTGCGATGACGCCGCAACAGGTTCTCGACTTCGTTCAGAAGGAGCAGAACATGTGGGGGCCGGTTTTGAAAAAGATCGCCGCCAAGTGAGCGCGCCAACTGAATGTGCCAAATTGGCCGCAGATGAACGCGAAGCAAATCTTCTTCGACCAACGGCGAAGCGCCTTTGTAAGTGACGTCGTTGGTCGAGGAAGCCCAGGCGTGATGCGTGCAGCCATGACGCGTGCAGTACTGTTGATCATGGCGCTTCTGTGCGGAGGATCGTCCTTGGCGGTCGCTAACGCGTCGCCCGTGAAGAACCCGTAAGGGCTTGATCGGGGATTCGAATTTTCTGGCGAAGGGGGTTTTAGATTGCAAGCTTTCGGGGTCTGGAGCCTGGAACGCTTGCGATTTCATTTTCGAGATTCCCTCGAATCGCCGCGCATGATTCCGTGGTCGCATCGGAGGGAACGATGCGACCGCAGAAACCGAAGACGTCAAGGGAAGGTGATCTGTTTCGCGCCAGGCTCGAGCAGATCATCAACATGAAGCACGAGCTGGTGCAGCTCGCTGGCAAGATCGACTGGGACTGGATCGATCGCGAGATCGCACCGCTCTACAGCGACAAGGGCCGGCCTGGGATCGCAACCCGGTTCGTCATCGGGCTGCTTCTGCTCAAGCACATCTACGATTTGTCCGACGAAGGGGTGTGCGAGCGCTGGGTCTTTGATCCGTATTTCCAGCACTTCACCGGCGAGGAGTTTTTCCAGCACGAGTTCGCGCACGAGCGCTCCGACCTGAGCCATTGGAGGAAGCGGCTCGGCGACAAGCTGGAACTTCTGCTGGCCGAGAGTTTAAGGCTCGCGCACGAGACCGGCGCACTGCGGACGCGCGACCTGAAGCGGGTGACGGTGGACACCACCGTGCAGCCCAAGGCCATCACCTTCCCAACCGATGCCAAGTTGCTGCATGCGGCGATCAAGGGGCTCAACCGGCTGACCCGCAGATGCGGGGTGCGGCTACGGCAATCGTATCTGCGCATTGCCAAGCGTGCAGCCATGATGGCTTCCCGCTATGCCCATGCCAAGCAGTTCAAGCGTCATCATCGGCAATTGCGCTTGCTGCGCAGCCGGCTCGGGCGGATCATCCGCGACATCCGCCGCAAGATCGCCGGACGGCCAGAACTCGCGGCAGTCTTCGAAGCGCCGCTGGCGCGCGCTGCGCAGATCCGATCGCAGCAGCAGCGGCAGCGCGGATGGAAGCTCTATTCCTTCCATGCCCCCGAGGTCGAATGCATCGGCAAGGGCAAGGCCAGCGCACCCTACGAGTTCGGCGTCAAAGCCTCGATCGTCACCACCAACGCCTGCGCTCCCGGTGGCCAGTTCGTGCTCCACGCCAAGGCGCTGCCGGGCAACCCTTATGACGGGCATACGCTCGGCAGCGTCATTGATGCCACCGAGAAGCTCACCGGCTGCGCCATCGAGCGCGCCTATGTCGACAAGGGATATCGCGGCCACGACACGGCCAATCCGCGTCGCGTCTTCATCTCTGGTCAAAAGCGCGGCGTCTTCGGCGTCATCAAGCGCGAACTGCGACGTCGCTCGGCGATCGAACCCATCATCGGACACATGAAGATCGATGGCCACCTCGGCCGCTGCCATCTCAAAGGCCGCGACGGCGACGCCGCAAACGTCATCCTCACCGCCGTCGGCCACAATCTTCGCCGCGTTCTCTCCTGGCTGAGGGCTCTACTGCGCCTGATCCTGCTCGCTCTATGGCAGGCATTCGCCCCCATGCCCACAGTCAGATGGGCTTCTTAACGGCCGACTAAGGATCCAGGTCAGGAAGCCGACATGATCCGCATGCTTGCTTGCAAGGGTCCCGATGCCAAAATGGAACTGTACCTGCCGCAAGCCGTTGCTTTGAAGAATGGCCGTGAGCTTGCGCGCTCGCTCGCCAAGCCGGTCATCGGTTATTACACGCTCGACCTGACGCCGTACAACAAGGGCAAGCCGCTCGAACCAGTAAAAGTCTCGATGACGTTCGACGGTAAAACGATCATCGTCAACCAATATACTCGCGGATTGCCGCCGACGCGGATACCGGTCAGCGGCGGCACCGTCGACTTCGATCAGCGCTTCGGTTCAGGCGCGAAATGCGGCCCATTCCAGGCGCAGGATCCCAATTTTCAATGATCCGGAACGTCCAGTAACGGCGGGCTGCTGCTGGTACAGCTGGGTGGACTCGAACCACCGACCTCCTGATCCACAGTCAGGCGCTCTAACCAACTGAGCTACAGCTGCACGGCCCGCGGTCGGCAAGCGCGGGGAAACTATGAGCAACGGTCCAGTTTGGCAAGGCCGGCGCGAAAAAGGCAAGGCGGGAGCGTGATCTGGCCGAGTTGATAGCTGCGCTCGAAAAGGCGTCCGCGCAAGCGAGGATCAGACACGCAAAAGCCCGGGCCACGACCCGGGCTTTCTCTGCCGTGCAAAGTTTGCACGACTTACAATTTCAGACCCTCGGAGCGGAGGCTAAGCGAGCCCGCAGAGATCAAGCGACCTTGCTGAACGCCTTGTTCATGCCGCTCTTGATCGGCTCGGCCGTCTCAGCCGCAACCTTTTGCGCCAGCTCGCCGAGTTCTTTGCTCTGTTGCGTCAGCGTCTCGAACTGCTTGCGCGCATGCGCGCTGGAAAGTTCGATGACTTCGGACAGCGACTTCGCCGTAAACAACTCGCCGGCATAATCGAACGCCGCATTGGTGTTAATGCGTGCGGCCTCGATCATCTTGAGACCGTAATCGGACGCGCCCTTGGTGGCGGTCGAGTACGTGGTCTCAAGCACGTCGGTCGCCTCTTCGGCGGCGGCCTTCATCTTTTCGTAGGTATCCTTAGCCTGCGCGACGCCCCGCTCCGCGAATTCGCGAAACGCTGCCGGCATTTCCACCTTCGGCATTTCAAACTTGGGCATTTCGAACTTTGGCATCTCGAACGGGCCGCTGCCGGCCTTGCTCGTTTTTGGTTTGGGGGCGACTGTCATGTCCGCCATGGTGGGTGTCCTTGAATTTTGATCGACTTCGATCGCTACGCCTGGGCCGTTTCGGATGAAAATCGTTTACCCGGCTTCGTTGCCCGTCATTACGAGGCCCGATGCTTCATCGCTAATCCCGCCACTGAACGCCGTACTTCCAAAGTGCGGGACTTGTCGGGCACCTTAATAACAATTTTCGTGGTGCAATGCAATAGAAATTATTGCATTGCACAAATACCGCAAGACATTGATTTATCGCCACTAATCGTGGCGACGCGAATTTCAGCGACAAAGATTACGTTTTCGGTTTGGCAGCATCCATAACCATTTTGGCGGCACTTTGACCGAGATCTTGAACCTGCGAGGACAGTGTCTGCATCTGGCGGCCCAGATATTCCGACTGCAGGCGCATCAGGTCCGCGGCGTCCTTTGCGTGCATGAGTTTTTGCGCAAAGTCGAAACTCGCCGCTACGTTTTGCTCGGCATATGTCATTGATTTATGGGCAATCTCAGTTGCGCTGCTGCTCGCCGCCTGAGCCTGGCCTTGCATTTGGCCCATGGCGTGATTTGCCGCCTGGATGAAGCCGTCGAAGGCCTTTCGCGCCTGCGCCACGCTCTGCTCGGCGAATGCGCGCATCTCGCTTGGTATTGCAAATTGCTCGAACGGGTCCTTCGCCATGGGTCATTCCTCTGTGGGCCGGGGCCGCAATCCTAGCTTAAGTTCCCCCATAGCGCGCAAGGCCAAACGTGTGTGCTGGAGCGGACCGCGGCAGGGTTAAGGTTATCGTGGCTTGCCCAGCCGAACGCGCGGCGGTGCCATGGACGCAGCACATTGCCCGCATTATTAAGAATTCGTTAGCCAATGAGTTCCGTCGCATGGCGATTGTTGAGTTTGAACTCGGCCTGTTGCTTCACACGCGACTTGCGGCTCTTGCGACGAGTGCGTGGCCTGCGTGGCTGTGGAGCGCCGACGGGTCGCGAATTCTTTGGGCCAACGCAGTCGGTGCAGCCATTTTCGGGGCCTCAACAACAAACAAGGTTGCGCAACGCCTGTTTGATTTGAACGGTCGGACTGCGGCTCAGATCGTTCGCCTCGCAGTGACGTTGCCAACGTCCGGCCTGTCGCGGCTCGAGCGGTTGCGCAACTTCGGTGCCGACTTTGGTTCCGCGCTCACATGCGCGTGCTCGCGTATCGTTTTGCCTGACAGCGTGACAGCGGTGCTCGTCGTTGCAACTGAGCCTGCCGGACCGTCCCTGACGCTTTGCGAGCGCGTCCGCCGGCTGTTTGCAGATCACGATCACGAGAAACCACTGGCAGTTTTCACACCGGATGGGGCGCTCGTTCATGCCACTGAGGCTGCCCGGCAACGGCTTGGTCCAACAAACATGCTCGCCGCGCTCCACATTGGTGATGCCGCTGCCGCGGCGCTTGCCGCGGGCAGCGCAAGCGGAATGGCGCGCGTGGGGACGGCTACCTCTGCGATTGACGTCGTACGCCTCGGCGAAGACGCGTCGCAGGTACTAGCATTGATGTTTGGCCCCAAGCCGACCGAAGAGCGTGCCGAACCGAAGCACACACGCGAGGGCAAAGGCTCTGAACAAACCGTCGAGCCCGTCAGCGTCGCGGCAGCACAACAATCCGGGAAAGACGAACTGCTGCCCGCGTCATCTTCGCTGCAGCCCTCGTCGGCGGCCGCTGACGCAGCACGCCAAAATGTCTCGCGCCCTGAGCCGGCAGCGGAACGTCGCCACCCATTGCGGTTCGTGTGGCAGATGGATGCCGACGGCCGTTTTGTTGTCGGTTCGGATGAGTTCATCGATCTCGTCGGACCGCGGACCATGGCGACGTTCGGCCGGCCGTGGCGGGAGATTGCGAGCGAGCTCAAGCTCGACCCTGAAGATCAGGTCGAGCGCGCGGCCGCGACGCGCGAGACCTGGAGTGGCATCACGCTGCTCTGGCCGATCGACGAGACAGACGAGCGGCTTCCGGTCGAGTTGGCGGGCCTTCCGGTGTTCGACCGCGATCGGCACTTTCGCGGCTATCGCGGGTTTGGCGTTTGTCGCGACGTCGCTCGCATCAATCGATTGTCTCGTTCGCGCCAGGATCGCCCGATTGGCTTCGTGGCCGCGCCGGAGGCGACGTCGCCGGATGGTGGCTCGGCGCCGGCGACGCCGAGCGATGAATCCGTCGCGGCGGCGCCAGCCCGTAGCGCTTCAACCCTTTCAGGCGAAACACCTGCGGCTGAAAAACCCGTAGCCGAAACATCCGTGGGTGAAACACCTGTCGCCGAGAAGCCCGCAGCTGAAAAACCTGCGGCCGACGCTGCCGCACCAGAGGTGGCCCCGCAGAACGACCGAGCCCCCCCGAATATCGCACCGGTATCCGCCAATGTCGTGCCGTTTCGCCCCGGTCCATCGGCGGAACCGAAAGCGCCAAGCCTTAGTCCGGTTGAACGCACGGCTTTCCGGGAATTGGCGCAAGAATTGACGGCACGGCTACGAGGAACGCCGGAGGCTTCTACCGCTGCCGAAACCATCGCCGACGGTTTGTCAGTGGATGAGCAGCGGCAAGAGCGGAGTGAAGCCAGCGCCGTCACCCAAGCCTCTATGATGGCCGCCGAAACGCGGAGCGACACCGAAGGCGTTGGTCTCAAAGTGCCGCCCAACCAGTCGTCGGGCCTCGAGCCGCTGCTGGTCGACCGCGTTCCGATTGGCGTGCTGGTCTACCAGCACGATCGGCTCATTTTCGCCAATCGCCGTTTCTTCGAGTTGAGCGGCTTCGAAAATCTCGACGTGCTCGCGGCGGCCGGCGGCCTCAACGCCTTGTTTGCCGGCTCTGTCGGGACAACGCTCGCCGAGACAGGCGATCCGCAATCGCTTGCTATCGTCAAACAGAACGGCGATCGACTTTCGGTCGAGGGGCGCCTGCTCACGTTGCCGTGGCAGGGTGAGCCCGCGCTCGCGCTGTTCCTGACAGATGGTCAAGGTGAGGAACGCAACCGCGCAACCGCGGTTGCACTCGCCGTCGCACAGCGCGAAATCCATGCGTTGAAATCGATCCTCGACACGACGATGGATGGCGTCATCGTGCTCGATCGCGAAAGCCGGATGGTCAGCATCAACGCCGGCGCGCAGGCATTGTTCGGCGTATCGGGTGGCGACTTCGACGGCCACCCCCTCATGGAGTTGCTGGCGCCCGAGAGTAGGCATGCGGCACGTGAATGCTTCGACCGCGTCGCGCACGGCGTGACGGTTCTGCACAGTGCCGTCAACGTCACGGCTCGCACCGCGGAGAATCAATTCATTCCGTTGGCGATGATCGTCGCCCGTATCGGCGGCGACCGGTTTTGCGCCGCGTTTCGCGACGCTACGGTGGGCAAGAAGATCGAAGAAGAACTGCGGGCGGCCAAGCGCGAGGTCCAGAAATCGGCGGCCGCGAAAGCGGAATTTCTCGCCAAAGTCAGCCACGAGATTCGCACGCCGCTCAACGCCATCAACGGCTTTGCCGAGGTCATCATGGCGGAGCGCTTCGGTCCGGTCGGCAACGAGCGATACCGGGAATATCTGAAGGACATGCATGCCGCCGGTACGCATCTGGTGTCGCTGTTGAACGATCTGCTTGACCTTTCCAAGATCGAAACCGGCAAACTCGATCTCAACTTTGCCAATGTGAACCTCAACGATCTCACCCAGCAATGCGTCGGCATCATGCAGCCGCAGGCGAATCGCGCTCGCATCATCATTCGCAGCTCGCTGACCCCTGGATTGCCCCATGTCGTCGCCGATGAGCGTTCGCTGCGGCAGATCGCGCTTAACCTGCTATCCAACTCGATCAGATTTACCGGCCCGGGCGGCCAGGTCATCGTCTCCACGGCGGTCACCGACACGGGCGAGGCGGTGTTGCGGGTGCGTGATACCGGCGTCGGCATGAGCGAGAAGGATGTCGAGACGGCGCTCGAACCGTTCCGGCAGGTGGCGATATCCGGGAGTTGGGGTTCGGGAGGCACTGGCCTCGGGCTGCCGCTAACCAAGGCGCTGGCTGAAGCCAATCGCGCCAACTTCAGCATCAAAACCGCGCCCAATGCCGGCACACTGGTCGAGATCGCATTTCCCCGCAGCCGGGTTCTCGCCGATTAGATCAGGCGTTCGTGCGGTTCCTCGAATGGGCGGCATCCCCTTACCGCCGCGCCGCCCGTCATCCAACCGCCAGTCATTTCGACCACTCGCGGAGACTCGCGAAGAACGCGGAATCGGCTAGACTTGCCCGGTCGGGACTTTCGCCGTGCTGGGCGGCAATTCACGGTGAGTTGCGAAAATGCGCACGATCAAAAGCATCCTGATATTGTTCTTCGCTGCCATTGCGCTGTTGCCTAGGGTCGCTTTGGCCGATGACGACGTGGATCTGCTGCTGGTTCTGGCGGCCGATGTGTCGCGCAGCATCGACAGCGCGAAATTCCAATTGCAGCGCGAGGGCTACGCTGCCGCCATCTCCGATCCGCGCGTGCTCGATGCGATTCGGTCGGGTCGTACCGGCCGCATCGGGTTGATGTTCGTCGAGTGGTCGGGGGTCGGCGCGCAGCGCGTCGTCATCGACTGGACGACCGTCGGCGACAGCGATTTGGCGAAAGGCTTTGGTGATCGCCTGCTCGAGGCGCCGCGTTCGTTTGCGGACCGTACCTCGATCAGCGGCGCCATCGAATATTCGATGGCGCAGTTTGATCGCTCCCCGTACAAATCCGCCCGGCACACCATCGATATCTCCGGCGACGGCACCAATAATGCCGGCCGCGATGTCGCGCTTCAGCGCGACGACGCTGTTGCAAAGGGGGTTACCATCAACGGGCTCGTCATTCTGAGCGACAACCCGATGTCATGGAACCCCGATCACACCAACCCTCCTGGCGGCCTGGCCAATTATTATCGGACCAACGTGACGGGCGGCCTCGGCGCGTTCGTCTTGGTCGCCGAGAACTTCAACTCGTTCGGTCAAGCGATCATCAGCAAGATGATCGCCGAGGTGGCGCAAGCCCACGAACTCTCGGAGCGGCAAGCATCGGCGCGTTGACGCCGGCGCAGCACCCGGCGGCCGCTGCCGCTTGCCTCGGCGTGCCGGAAAAGATTACGGCAGAAGCGTTTTTCCTTTGCGCTGCCGTCCCTTAGGGGCAGCGGCCTGTGGTCGCCGGCCACGAAAGCGACACAGATGCCGCGCATGTTTGCAGCTTGCCAAGCGCTCGGTATATTCGACTGACTTAGCAACATCGGAAATGCCTCCTGTGACCGCGGCTACCGGCTTGAAACGCCCCGCCATTGCCGTTGCCGCAATGGTGGCGGCGGCGTTCGTGACGCTGGTGGCGTTGTCGTTTCTCATTCCCGACGCGACGGTGCGGGACGCGGTCAAGAGGGAGATCAGCGCCGTCACCGGCCTTGATCCCGTGTTGCGCGGCGAGACTTCGGTTTCGCTGTTTCCCTCCGGCACCGTGAGTTTTCGCGATGTGATGCTTGGTGACGATCGTACTGGCGAGCCCGCCGTGGTGGCCGACGAGTTGACCGCGCGGCTGCGCTACTTTCCGCTGCTGGCGGGACGGATCGAGATCGCCGACGTGACGCTGGTGCGGCCGACGATTACGGTCACGTTCCAGCCGGACGGACAGTCGAACTGGTCCGGACTCATCGCGACGCTTTCGCACGCTTTAGAGCCCAATCGGGATCGCATCGCGTCGTTCTCCGAGATCGGTATTCACGATGGTGTCGTCGTCGTGCATGACGCCGACAAACGGGTCATCCAAAGACTCGATGGCGTCGACTTTCAAGTCGCCTGGCCGTCAATATCGCGCAGTTTTGGCGCAAACGGCCGCTTCGTGTGGCACGAACAGCCGGTCGAGGCTAGTCTGACGCTCAGCGATTTTCCGGCCGCGCTCAGCGGCGAACGCTCGGGCCTCAAACTGCGGCTATCCGGCGAACCGCTCAAGCTCGCCTTTGACGGGTCGGCCAGTTACCAGCCGACGCTCAAGATCGATGGGACGCTGGGAGTCGAGTCTCCTTCGCTTCGATCTGCCATGCGCTGGACCGGCAAGAGCAAGTTGCCGTTCGGCGGTTTCGGCCGTTTTGCGTTGCGGGCACAGAGCGATATCGTCGGAGGGGTCGTCTCGCTCACCAATGTCAACGTCGAACTCGACGGCAACACGGCCGTGGGCGTGCTGACCTTGTCGAATGACGGTCACCGTACCGTACAAGGCACGCTCGCGGCCGACGCGTTGGACCTGACACCTTATGTGTCGGGGGTCAGACTGCTGGCCGCGAATGAACGTAACTGGGATCGGCTTCCTATTGCGCTCGACGGCTTGGCCGATTTTAATCTGGATCTGCGGCTTTCAGCGGCGAGCATTAAAATCGCGAAAGCCCAGCTCGGCCGCACCGCGGTTGCGGCGACGATGCGCGACGGCAAATTGGACGTCGCGATCGGCGAGTTGCAGGCCTTCGGCGGCGTCGCCAAGGGGTCGGTTGGGCTCGCCAGCGCCGACGGTGGTGTGGAGGTCACTTCGCATCTGCAATTCGCCGATGTCGATCTTGAGAATTGCCTCGGCCAGATATTTGGCCTGCACAAGCTCGTTGGCCGGGGCAATCTGGCGCTCAATGTCGATGGGTCAGGCGGCTCGGTGATGGCGGTGACTCATACCCTCAACGGAACGGCTACGCTGAGCGCGCACAGCGGCGCGCTCGCCGGCATCGACGTCGAGCAATTGCTGCGCCGGCTCGAGCGCCGACCGCTGTCCGGCAATGGCGACTTCCGCACCGGCCGTACGCCGTTCGACCAATTGTCGCTGAGCCTCAAGATCGAACAGGGCATGGTGTCGGTTGATGATCTGCATGTCGATGGTCCGTCCGTCCGGCTTGCGCTGGGCGGCCAGGCCTCGGTGCCTGAGCGCGATCTCGATCTCAAGGGTATCGCTACCCTGGTCTCGACCACTACCGCAGATGAGTTCCAGCTGCCTTTCGTGGTGCAGGGGCAGTGGGACGACCCGATCATGCTGCCGGATCCGCAGAGTCTGATCCGTCATTCGGGGGCGGCAGCCCCATTGCTTAATGCGGTCAAGGGCCGCAGTGCCGGCGATGCCGTCCGCTCCGTGATCGATCAGTTGTTCGCGTCTCCGGCCGCTCCCACGGCGCCGCAGCCGGCCCCCAAAAGTCCTTAAGACCCATCATCTGCCACAAGCTCGATCAGATGCCTGGTGAAGCCCCGGCAGGTTTTTTCGAAAGGCATGCTCTATCATTCCCCCGCACGAATCAGCGCGGAGTTGCGTCCGCGATGGTGGCTGGATGCTCAACCGACTTACTCGCACTGTCGTCAAGGTGCTGATCGCTTCTTTGATCGTCGGGACAATCCTTGCGCATTTCGGCATCACCACCGATCAATTGATCAAGGCGGCCGGCCTCTCACCCGAACGCATCGAGGAACTGGCGCGCAATGGGCTCGCTTGGGCGTTGCCCAATGTGCTGCTGGGCTCGCTGGTCATAGTGCCAGTCTGGTTCGTGCTGTTTCTCTTTCGGCCGCCGGGCGAGAGCAAAGACTGAGGCGGCGGGTCACGCCCGCACTGCGGCGGTTTTGGCCGCATGAAGCTTGGTGAGGAGCGAAGCTGCGATTACGCCGATGCTGACCGCGCCGACCATGATGCTGCAGACCGCGTTCATCTCCGGTTTTACCCCGAGGCGGACCTCGGAATAGATACGAATCGGCAGCGTGGTCGCGCCCGGCCCCGTGGTGAAGCTCGCAATCACGAGGTCGTCGAGCGACAGCGCAAAGGCGAGCATCCATGCGGCGGCAATAGCCGGCAGGATCAGCGGCAAGGTGACGGCCAGGAACGTGTGCAGCGGCGGTGCGCCGAGATCCATCGCAGCCTCTTCGAGGTTCATGTCGAAATCAACCAGGCGGGATTGCACGACGACCGTGACGAAACATGTAGCCATGGTGGTGTGCGCGACCACGATCGTCCAGAAGCCGCGATCGATCGAGATGGCGACGAACAGGAGAAGCAACGACAGGCCGGTGATCACTTCCGGCATCACCAGCGGAGCGTAGATCATGGAGGCGAAGAGGAGCCGCCCGCGGAATTGGCCGAAACGGACAAGCGCAACGGCGGCGAGGGTCCCCAGCACCGTCGCTGCGGTTGCCGAGACGAATGCGACCCGGATGCTGATAAAGGCCGATTCGAGGAGCGCTTCGTCGTCGATCAGTGCGGCATACCATTGCGTCGACCAGCCTCCCCACACCACGACCAGCCGCGACGCGTTGAACGAATAGATCACCAGGATGACAATCGGCGCGTAGAGAAACGCAATCCCGAGCACCAGCGAGACGAGGTTGAAAGCGGACATCTTGCGCATGGTCAGCCCCGGTCCGCTGTCCGCATGGCCTGGTACTGAAAGATGACAATCGGCGTCACAAGGAGACACACCAGCGCTACGGCAACCGCCGAAGCGGCCGGCCAATCCTTGTTGCCGAAGAATTCGTTCCAGATCGTCTGCCCGATCATCAAGGTGTTGGAGCCACCCAGCAAATCGGGAATGACAAACTCGCCGACAGCCGGAATGAAGCAAAGCAGCGCGCCCGCCACCACGCCCGGCGCCGAGAGGGGCAGGGTCACCTGCCAGAACGCCCTCCATTGGGGACAGCCCAGATCGGCCGCAGCTTCGAGCAGCGACTCATCCAGTTTCTCAAGCGTCGCATAGAGCGGCAGCACCATGAACGGCAGGTACGAATAGACAATGCCGATATAGACGGCGGCATCGGTCGAAAGCCACGTCGGCGGCTCGCGTACGATCCTGAGCGCCATGAGGAGCTGATTGAGCGGCCCATCGTGCTGCAGGATGTTCATCCAGGCATAAATGCGGATGAGAAAGGCCGTCCAGAACGGCAGCACGACCAAGAGGACGAGCACCGGCTGTAGACGTCGCGGGGTGCGCGCGATGCCATAGGCGATGGGATAGCCTATGACGAGCAGAAGCAGTGTGGAGAATGCGGCAATCTCGATGCTCTTCACATAGGACAACAGATAGAGCGGATCGCTGCCGAGTAGCGCGTAGTTGTCGAGGGAAAGACCTGAAACAAACGTCGTGATTCCCCGCCAGCCGGCCGCAAGATCGAAGACCGGCGTGTAAGGCGGTTGCGCGATCGCCGACTGCGAAAAGCTGATCTTGAGCACGATCAGGAACGGCACGAAAAAGAAGATCAGCAGCCAGGCATAGGGAATCCCGATGACGAGCTTTGAGGCGAAGGAGCGTCTTTGCGGTCCCTTCATCGTGTCCGTCGCAGCTTCATCACGTGGGCATCATCGCGTCAGCGCAATCGCCGCCCCAGGTGAAAACGTCAGCCACACCTGCTCGCTTCGGCCGATCGCACGATCGTTGGACGGCCCGCTATTGACGCTCGCCGCCTTCACGATCGAGCCGTCGGCGATGCGCACTTTGTATATCGACAGATCGCCGAGATAGCCGATATCCACGATCGTTCCCGCGATACAATTCTCTTGGTTCGTCTCTTGCTCGCGCGGCTCGCATCCTGGTCCGGCTCCTGCGGTCGGCGCGTGATGCGCATCCGTTCCGGCCGCACCGCGATGCAGACTGCGGCGTCCGGTTCGGCGTCGATCTCGACGGCCGCACGGAGCCGGCCGGCCGGCGTGCCCTCAACGATCGTGCGGTCGCATGCCGAGCCGTCCCTCGAACAGATTGACGTCGCCGATGAAGTCGGCGACCCAGCGTGAATTCGGGCGTTCATAAATTTCTTTAGGCGAGGCGACCTGCATCAATCGGCCGCGATCCATCACGCCAATGCGATCGGCGACGATCATCGCCTCGCTTTGGTCGTGGGTGACGATGATGAATGTGAGGCCGAGACGGCGTTGCAGCTCCATCAACTCGAACTGCGTTTCGCCGCGCAATTTTTTGTCGAGCGCCGCCATCGGTTCGTCGAGCAGCAGAACGCGCGGGCGCTTGACGAGCGAACGCGCGAGAGCGACGCGCTGACGCTGGCCTCCCGAGAGTTCATGCGGTTTGCGCAGGCCGAAGCTTTCGAGCTTGACCAAAGCCAGCATGTCGGCGACGCGTTCCGCGATCTCGCGCCTCGGCAAACCCTCCTGCTTGAGCCCGAATGCGATGTTCGCCTCGACGTTGAGGTGAGGGAACAGCGCATAGTTCTGGAACATCATGTTGAGGGGACGCCGATACGGCGGCACGGGCGCGAGATCGATTTTGTCCAGCAAGATGCGGCCCGCGCTCGGCGTCTCGAAACCCGCGATCAGCCGCAACAGCGTGGTCTTGCCGCACCCCGACGGCCCGAGGAGCGCAAAGAATTCGCCCTGGTAAATCTCGAGCGACAGATGATCGACGGCCGTAGAGGCGCCGAACTGTTTGCTGAGGTTCTCGATGCGCAAAAGCGGAAGGGACGTTCGGTCGGCGTCAGGCGCCAAGTGTCGTTCCGATTCGAAGGCCAGCATCGACACTCCAGCGGCGGCGGCACGAGCTGACGGTGCGGCGTGCCGCACACCGTAGTTCATTTTTCGATTTTTCGGAATCGCCCCAACGTCACAGACGATTCGACCGCGAACTTTAGGGGATGGGTGTCAATCTTCAAGCACGGCGATGCCCGGCCTTGCTGCTGCCGAGCCATCACCGGGTTCGGTCAAGAGCTTGCGCGGCTCCGGACCGTAGTAATCGCCGAGCTGCACGATCGGCCGCGGCTGTGTCATGATCGCAACGAGACGATCGTAAATCGCTTTCGCCGAGACCGGCTTGATGAGAAACTCATTGACCCCGAGCCGCACGGCTTCGACGATCCGCCAGCGCTCGCCGTGGCCGCTGAGCATGATGATCGGCACGTCCGGCGTCGGGAACACCCCGGGCGAGCGCACGATGCGAACGAGTTCGGCGCCACTGAGAAGCGGCATTTCCCAATCGAGAATGACCACGTCGGGCGCAACGGTCCGAATGGCATCGAGCGCGTTGATCCCGTCCGCGGCCTCGTAGATATCCTTGACGCCGCAATTGACGAGGAGATTGCGGATCATCTTGCGTGTGTACTGGTTATCGTCGACCACCAGGACCCAGAGCGACTGGATCAGATCGGCAATTTCCTTCTTGGAAAGATTGATCGACATGACACACCGGCCGCAAAGATTTTCGGGCACCGAAGCAGTTCTACATGTTCATCAGAGCATAAGCGTCTTGCAGCTTGGTAAAGGCCAAGCCGATCCGAGTGGCCGGAAAAGCCGTAATTGCCCTACCAACGTGGTGAGCGTTTCGTTAACGTCGCAGGCTTTCCGAGCTGCTCGCCTATCCGTGCGGCTGTGACATGAAGCGATCGAGCGTGGACCGCTGAGCGTCGGAAAATCGCAGGCCAAGCTTCGAGCGGCGCCAGAGCACGTCGTCGGCCGTCTGCGCCCATTCGTTGGTCATGAGGTAGCGCACTTCGGCGGCGGTGAGATCGGCGCCGAGACGCACACCCAGATCAGACAGCTTGGTCGCGGATTTGAGCACATTGCCGACGCGCGTGCCGTAGGCGCGCGTGAGTTGCCGCGCGTGATCGGCGGTAAGGAACGGCCAGGTTCGTTGCGTCTGCTCGATTAGGGCCTCGATGCCGTCGTAGGCAAAATCGCCGCCCGGCAGTGCGCTGCCTGCGGTCCAGTTCCGTGAAGCCGGGAAGAACCGTGACAGCCTGCCGAGCACGTCTTCGGCGAGGCGCCGGTAGGTCGTGATTTTGCCGCCGTAGACGGTGAGCAGCGGCGCCACGCCATAGCGCTCATCAAGCATGAGGGCATATTCGCGCCCCAGGTCCTTGGCTTTCATGCCCTGCGGCCGACGGGCGTTGTCGTTGTAAAGCGCGCGCACGCCCGCATAAGCCCAAACGACGTTGGAGGCGCCGATCATAGTGCGGAAATATTCGTTGACGACGCCACACAGATATTCAATTTCCTCGCCCGTCGGCACGGCGGTTGACGGATCGGCCGAAAAATTCTGATCGGTCGTGCCGATCAGCGTAAAATCGCGCTCAAACGGGATAGCAAACACCACTCTGCCGTCGGCGGCTTGCAGAATGTACGCGCGATCGTGATCGTAAAGGCGACGCACCACAATGTGGGTCCCCTTGTCGAGGCGCAGCTTTCCATCCGGCAGCCGCCGCAGCGCGGTCTCGGCGAACGATTCAGCCCAGGCGCCTGTGGCGTTGACCAACACCCGCGCTGTGACCATGTCGCGCTGGCCGCGTGTCATGAGAACGATGCGCCACACGTCCGTACGCTCGGCGCGGATGCAGCGTGTCCGCGGCCGAATGACAGCGCCGCGTTCGGCAGCGTCCACGGCGTTGAGCACCACGAGGCGCGCATCGTCGGCAAAGCAGTCGGAATATTCGTAGGCATGGTGAAACGGCCGCCGCAGCGGCTCGCCGGCCGGGTCGGTGAGCAAATCGACTTCGCGCGTTCCGGGCAAAATCTTGCGCCAGCCGATCCAATCATAGATGAGGAGGCCAAGCCGCAGCATGAGCGCCGAGCGCCGCGCTTCATTGATCGGCAACACGAACCGCAATGGCCGGATGAGGTGCGGTGCCATCCGCAGCAGCACTTCGCGCTCGCGCAAAGCCATGCGCACCAACCCGAATTCGCGGTGCTCCAGATAGCGCAATCCGCCGTGGATCAGTTTTGAAGATGCCGAGGACGTGCCCGAGGCCAAGTCGTTCTGCTCGGCCAACACGACCCGCAAGCCGCGGCCGGCGGCATCGCGCGCGATGCCGGTGCCATTGATGCCGCCGCCGATGACGGCGAGATCGAAATCAGCCACGGGCGGTGATTCTCCCTCCACACAGAATAGTGATTTCCCACTTTGGCCGCCCGCGGTGAAAGGCGGAAGACGCGCTTTGCCCCGAAACTCAGGATCGGCGATGATGCCGTGACGGAGACCCACCATGAGCCGCGATTTGGACTTCCGTGATCGTCATGTCGTAATCACCGGCGGCGCCGGTGCGCTTGGAACCGCTGTCGTCGCGGCGCTCGTCGAAGCCGGCGCGATCTGCCATGTGCCTTGCCTGGATGAATCCGAGGCGCAGCGTTTTCCGTTGCGTGCAAACCCGCAAGTTGCCGTCGTCGTCACCGGCAGTCTGACTGAGGAACCGGCGGTCGTGCGCGCCTACGATGGAATCGGGCCGCTTTGGGCTTCGATCCACCTTGCCGGCGGGTTCGCCGCTGCGCCGCTGCGCGACACCAGCGTGGCGACGCTGCGGCAACAGATCGACATGAACCTCGTAAGTTGCGCGCTGTGCTGCCGCGCGGCGGTCAGGGGCATGGCCGGGGGCGGCCGCATCGTCAATGTCGCCGCCCGTGCGGCGCTGGAATGGCGCAGCGGCGCCGGCATGTCCGCCTATACGGCGACTAAGGCCGCGGTTGCCGCATTCACGGCGGCGCTTGCCGAGGAAGTCGCCAAGGACGGGATTTTGGTCAACGCCGTCGCACCCTCGATCATGGATACGCCTGCCAATCGGCACGCCATGCCCAAGGCCGACTTTGCGCTCTGGCCGAAGGTCGAAGAGGTAGCGGCGACGATCCTGTTTCTCGCTTCGCCCGACAACCGCGTCACTCGCGGTGCCCTGGTGCCGGTTTACGGGCGGTCCTAGCTAATATCCCGGCCACAAACCCGGTGTGGCGAGTTCGAGCAGGTGCCCGTCGGGATCGCGGAAATAGACGCTTTCGCCGCCGCGCGGCCACTTGGTGCGGCCTTCGATGCTAATGCCGGCCTCCGACAGCCGCGCCTCCCATGCGCCCAATTCGGTGGCTGCGATCGAAAAGGCGATGTGCACCGGGCCATGGCCGTCATGCGGCGGGATCGTGCCGCCGGGTAGCCTGACGGTTTCCAGCGAATGGCCGCGCAGAAACAGCAGGAGCACCCCGCGCCCACCGACGTCGTAGGCGCAGAGCCGCTGATCGCGGTACATGCTGTTGAGGCCGAGCACCTGTTCGTAGAACGGGCACGCGGTTTCGAAAGCGTCGACGTAAAGGACGGTCTCAAG
The DNA here is from genome assembly GCA_963759705.1 of uncultured Alphaproteobacteria bacterium. GTDB lineage: Bacteria > Pseudomonadota > Alphaproteobacteria > Rhizobiales > Xanthobacteraceae > BOG-931. The sequence goes on along the minus strand of CAVXAK010000005.1, from coordinate 34,690 downwards.
CACGCCAAGCAAGCTGGGCATAGGAAGCCTCGCAGCCAATCGGCGGTGAAATTACCCCGAGACCGGAACGATTTCGCGCGCGGGTGACGTCACCAGCTTCGTCACAGCGCTCGCCGCTACAATGGCGTGCTGCTGCGCGTAGGCCTCGTGGTTCTTTTCGATGTAGCGGAGATCGTAAAGGTAGTTCACCATCAGGCCGTAGGACTGCTGCAACGCTCGCTCGGACGTGTCGGCCGGCCAATCGAGCTGTTCGAGTCGCGCGCCATTGCCGAGGTGGAAGCGCGCGACGGAATTGAACGGCAGGCCGCGCCGGTTGCGCGCCCGCACGTAATACCAGGCGGCGGCGCGCAGCAGCGGCTCGCGAAGCTTGTCGGTGACCTCCGGGTCGCGCCACCAGTTCGCACCGTCGAGTGCGGTGAGCGCTTCGCGATCGTCGTCGTCGAGTGCGGGCGATGCCGGATTGTCGCGTTCGCGCTTGAGCCACTCGGCGAAGTTCGGCGCCGGCGACAGCGTGACGAAGGCCGCGACGCGGTTGAGCTCGCGCGACAGCTCTTCGACCACCTGCTTAATCAGGAAATGACCGAAGCTCACGCCAGCGAGGCCGCGCTGACAATTGGTGATCGAATAAAACGTCGCCGTCCTGGCCCGTTCCGGGTCGACCTCATCGCGCTTGTCGGAGAGGATCGGCGCGATCGCCTCCGGTATTTCGCGGGTCAGCGCCACCTCGACAAAGATCAGCGGTTCGTCGACCAGCGCAGGATGAAAGAACGCATAACAGCGCCGGTCGGGTGGATCGATGCGCCGCCGCAGATCGTTCCAGTCGTGAATTTGGTGGACGGCCTCGTAGCGGATGATCTTGTCCAGGATCATCGCCGGCATCGACCAATCGATGCGGCGCAACACCAGAAATCCGCGATTGAACCAGGATGAAAACAGGTGAACGAAGTCGGCATCGATCTCACGCAGATCGTCGCGGTGATCCATGGCGTCGAGAAGCTGCTCGCGCATGCGCACGAGTGCCGCGGTGCCGCCGGGCGCGAGATTAAGCCGGCGGAACAGTTCAAGGCGACGCGGCTCGCTGGCGTGATGAAGCTCGGCGGCGTTGTCGGCGGACGGCGATTGGCGCCAGTCCGCGATGGCGGCATCGATACGGGTGCGATCGTGGCCGAAAGTCCGCGCCAGAGATTCGAAGAAGGCGATCCGGGGACCGATGGTCAGGTCGTCGTAGCGCGCGAGGATTTCGCGCGCCAGCGCTACGCCCGAGGCCTCGCCCCGTCCCGAAAGCAGCGCCTCGCAGAGCTCGATCAGACCGGCGGAGCGCTCATGCGCCGGCTCGCGGCGCTCGCGCAGGATCAGCGCGCGGCCGCGGTCGGCGATGCTCTGCAGCATCTCGCTAAAAAACGAGGTGTTCACCGCTCGTCCCATCCGCTCGGGCAGATTGTAGCTAATGATCGGCGGCCGCGATGACAAGCCGAAGAAATACGCAACCTGTAGACAAATCCGGCCGGCTGGGACACTTAAGCCCCGCGCGGCAGCTTCGTCGTGCCGCATCGGGAGCGTTTCATGGCGGGTCCATCCAATCCGGGTCCACTGGCTGGTTTGCGCATACTGGAGCTTGCCCGGATTCTGGCCGGGCCGTGGGCGGGGCAACTTCTGGCCGATCTCGGTGCCGATGTGATCAAGGTGGAACGCAAGAGCGCCGGTGACGACACCCGCGGCTGGGGGCCGCCTTTCGTGCCGGCCGCCGATGGCGGCCATCTGGGCGCGGCCTATTTTCACGGCGCCAATCGCGGCAAGCGGTCGATCGAGCTGGATTTCGATACGGCTGACGGTCAACGGATCGTAAAAAAACTCGCGGCCCGCTCCGACGTTCTGATCGAGAATTTCAAGGTCGGCGGCCTGGCCAAATTCGGCCTCGACTACAAGAGCCTCGCTCCTGACAATCCGCGCCTCGTCTACTGCTCCGTCACCGGCTTCGGGCAGACCGGCCCCTACGCCTCGCGCGCCGGCTACGATCTTATGGCCCAAGGCATCGGCGGCCTCATGGGGCTGACGGGGACCGCGGACGGCGAACCGATGCGGGTTGGCATTCCCGTGTCCGACATTTTTTCCGGCGTCTACTCGGTTGTCGGCATTCTCGCCGCCTTGTCGCGACGCGAAAAGACCGGCCGCGGCGGCTATGTCGATACCGCTTTGGTCGATTCGACCGTCGGTATCCTGTCCAACCAGGCGCTCAACTATCTTATCTCCGGCAATATTCCGAAACGCGCCGGCAACACGCATCCCAATATCGTTCCCTACCAGGTGTTCCCGGTTGCCGACGGCCACATCATCATCGCCACCGGCAACGACAGTCAGTTCGTCAAGCTGTGCGGCGTCCTCGGCAAACCGGACATCGCCAAGGACCCGGCCTATCAGGACAACAAGGGCCGGCTCGCGCACCGTGTCGAACTGATCGATGCCCTTTGTGCCGTGACGTCGCGCATCTCGAGCGCCGAGCTTTTGCAGAAACTCGAAGCCGTCGGCGTGCCCGCCGGACCGATCAACGATCTCGAGCAGGTATTCTCCGACCCTCAGGTCAAGCATCGCGGTATGCAGCTTGAACTGCCGAGCGCGGCCGCCAAGGGCGGCAAAATTCCAGGCGTGCGCACGCCGATCGTGCTCGATGGCGCGCCGATGGCGTCCGACCGTCCAGCGCCGCGACTCGGCGAACACACCGCCGAAATTCTGCGCGAGATCGGTGAGGGATGAGGGGCAACATCCATTGCTCTCGCGGTGCGATTGCACTCTTTCTCCTGCCCCGCGAAGCGGGGAAGGGGGACCACCCGAAGGGTGGTGGAAGGGGCGCGGGTCGCGCGTCGTCTTGAATCTCGGCGCGATCGACGAGCCAACACATCCCCCTCCACCATGCTCCGTATTCCCCTCCCCCCGTGCGCAACGCGCATGGTGGGGAGGGCAGAGGCCGCCTTTGGCCGCGCCGTTTCCAATTTCAAAACGCCGATGCGAAGCATCGGCTATGGGTGGTCGGCTCTCGAACTTTCTTCCCCCCACCCCGGCTTATCGCTCGCGCGATTTCGCCGACCCTCCCCACCGCTTCGCGGGGGGAGGGAAGACAAACAAGCACGGCAAGACCCTTTGCCCCATACAAAACAGGGAGGCGGAGCGCCGACAGGCGCACCAGCCATGATCCGCGCCGCGCACGCAGATGTTGCCACCTGAATGCGCTTCGGGCGCGGCAGCGCATCATCGCAGGCAAGTCCACGCAGTCTGCGCAAACAAGCTGCTTCAGATGCGCTCGCCTCTCGGCGCTCCACCGCGGCTCTCGCTTAGGCGACCGAACGCCACCACTCAGCCTCGGGCCGCGCTTCCTGGAATCACCGGGTGCAAACGGGCTTCCACCCTCCCCGGGCCATCAGCAGACCGGTCATCGTGCCGGCCGGGCGGGGTCCCAAGGCCGCCCGGGAGCGGTTTGCGAGACCGCGCGCGGGCGCCGCACTCGCTCCACCGTCAGGATCGCATCCGGACTGTGCCCTCGAGATGAGCGAGATATGGATTTGTAACCGAAACAGTGACATAAGTCAAGCGCTGTCTCCTTAGCGGTGACATTGCAACCTTTGCTTGACTTATGTTCACTTTATGTTCTCATATCTCCTCATGCGGACTCGCGGGGACATGCTCCGGTTTGCGGTTGCCTTTGCGCTGAGGGGAGCGCGCAAGCTGGTGCGGGGGCTTCGCCAAGGCCTCAGCGAAGAGGAGCGCTTTCGCGTCGCCGATGACGTTGTTCTCCGGCTGAAGCAACACGGCGACCCGTGGCGATTATCGGACGATTTGCCGCCGGTCACGGGGAAAGGCTTTTCGACACCTTCGACGGACAAGATGTAGCAGGCGTCGCATGTCCGCCATTTCACCCGGCGATTTTGCGCTTCTCGACTTCCCCGCCGTTTGGTCCTGTTTGCGCGGTCAATTCGCGGGGCATGGCGCATGCAACGCTCAGAAGGCTGAGCACCCATAACGCGGCAATTGCGGCGATCACTTCCACGCCGAGAAACTCCGATCTTGTCCCGAGTCACACACTGTCCTCCCTCCGTGACGTCGACATGACGAGGACAGCAAAGAAGTCTGCCGCCCTCATCCGAGCCGCAGGCCGTCATTTTGCGGCGGGTGGAATTTGAGCCGATGTGAGGCAACGCGTGTTCAAAAGCGCGTTCAAAAGATTGTGCGCAGGGTTTGCGATGAACGCCTCCACTTGGCCCTGGAATTGTCACCGTGCCTTTATCTGCTGGTCGTACCTGAGCGGTACGGCCTTTCCCGCAGCAAAGAGGTGCCAATGGGAATGATCATGATCCGTTGCCCGAGAACCGGGCGAGCGATCTCCACCGGCCGATTCATTGCGGCTGCAGCATTCCGCAGCAGTCCGGTCTTTTTCAGTCGAACGGATTGTCCGCTCTGCCACGAGGTCCATGAGTGGTTCGCAAAGGACGCGTGGGTCTGCGATTCGGGTTGTTCCGAATGTGACGCGGCGTGTCAGCGAAACGCGGCCTAAGGGCGAGAGGCACAGCACCGAAATTCAGATAAGCGAAATCTCAGCGCCGGACGGACGGCGCCGAGATACGTCGAGTATCCCAAGTCTCGCCACGATTGACATCGCGCTTCGGGCTTTTCCGTTCTCGGTCCGGCCGCGAGGCTCGTCGTTGCGAGAAGTGACGAGTGTAACAGTGATGAACGCGAACGATTGCCGCAGGAAGGCCAAAGAGTTTCTACGGGCCGCAGAATTCATCGCAGATGATTTCGATGCGCGATTGGGCTGGCTCCTGCTTTGCAATGTCTGGTTCGCGTTGGCCGAGCAGATCGATCAGCAAACCAAAAAGCAATTCGCCGGCGAACCGAGACTACCGATCGAACCGGTCGACCCGCGCGGCACGGCAGCCGCGCAACTGGGCGATCTGCTGCGCGCGCGTCTCGCGCTGTAAAGCCTCGGCGCCCTCGGCGTGGTCCACCCGCTGCGATGACGCCGCGATTCGTCGTCGTTGGCGCCGGGAACTGAATAAAGACCCGGACACCCATCGCGAAACGTTACACACTCCCGGCGACAGCAGGGCTATCGCATGTGGAGCGGTCATTAATCCCACCTTCCCCAAAAAGGGGGAGGTCGACGACCGCGGGTCGTCGGGTGGGGGTCTTATTGCAAATGCGTTTGCAAAGGTTGACCCCTCCCCGGCGCGCCAACCGCGCGCCGACCCTCCCCTTTCAGGGGAGGGAGAAGCACATGCGATAGCTCTCCCGGCGACAGGGAGTTTTCGATGAATCCGAATATCGCGGCATTGACCGACAAAATCCGCGCGCTGGAGGCGGAGCTCGAAGCGGAACTCGCAAAAACCAGAGCCGATCTTCGTGTCGGTCTGGAGAAGGGCAGGGCCGTTTTCGAAGAAGAGCTGCTGCGGCGCCACCGCGAATTGCGAACACGCCTATCGGCCTATGTGCTGAACGCTCACCCGCTTACGATTCTGACGGCGCCGGTGATTTACGCGCTCATCGTGCCCCTCGTTCTGCTCGACGTTTTCGTCACCGTCTATCAGGCCGTTTGCTTTCCCGTTTACGGCATACCGAAGGTCAGGCGGCGCGATTATCTGGTGTTCGATCGCTACCACCTCGCATACTTGAACGCGCTCGAAAAACTCAATTGCGCGTACTGTTCCTATGCCAATGGACTGATCGCTTATGTGCGCGAGATTGCCGGACGCACGGAGCAATACTGGTGTCCGATCAAGCACGCGCGGCGCATGATCGGGGCCCATCCGCTTTACGCCACGTTCGAGGATTACGGCGATGCCGAGGGTTATCGGAAATGGCTGGAGCAATTGCAAAAGAATAAAAAGGACGGGGATTGACTGTTTGTGTCGCTTCGACCGATGAACTCAAGCTCGCGCGCTGCGAACGCGGAAACGATAACACAAGGCCATCATCCCGGCGCTTCGTCGTAAAGCCGACAAGCGGTGATCCGCGTTCGAAACCACGCATCGATCCCACGGCGTTCGAAAAAACTCCGGTCACGGATTTCGCCGGCGTTCAATTCCAGCTACCCTTCGTGCGAACCGATGGAGAAACCGCCATGCTGTTCGGCGCCTGTCATTGCGGTCCCGGATCCTCGCTCTTGTCAAATTATGGATCACTGTGTGCCGGCGGCGCCGGATTTGTATCCGCTATGATCGGCACAATGGTTGCGAGCGCACGCACCGGGACGGCGCCGAAACTCGGCCGTGACATTCCCGAAGTCGATCGGCTCGCGGTGCGGATCGTCACCGACAATATCGTGATTCAGTTCGTGCCGGGGCAAACGCGCGACGGCATTGTCATCGAGCGGGCCGGCGGAAATACCAAGCCCGATGCACCACCGCGCACGGTTCTCAACGGCGAATGGGGACTGGCGATGCACGCGCAATCGCATCGCGGTTCCGAAGAGCGCAACGTGCTGGTCGATTTCGGCTATACGCCGGAGGTCCTGCTCAACAACCTGGCAATTCTGAAAATCGATCCGGCGGCGTTCGATGCGCTGGTGCTGAGCCACGGCCATTATGATCACTTCGGCGGCATGGTCGGCTTCCTCGCCGCCAACAAGGACACGCTCAAGCAAAAAATACCGTTCTACGTCGGCGGTGAAGATGTCTTCTGCATTCGACGCAACGCAGGAGGGCAATTCGGTGCGCTCGATCGCCGCGCGATTCTCGACGCCGATCTCATGCTGATGTCGTCGGAGGGTCCCGCAGTCGTCGCCGATCATGCCTTCACGAGCGGGCGGATCGGACAGACGTCGTTCGAGAAGCCGCTGCTGCCGACCCGCGAGATCGTCGGCATTTTCGACGGCTTCGGCTGCTTCCCCGACAAGATGCCCTCAGCCAAGAACACCGGCGACTATATCCCGGACGATTTCGATCATGAGATCGCCACCACCTACCTGGTCAAGGGCAAGGGCCTTGTCGTGCTGACATCGTGCAGCCATCGCGGCGTCATCAATGCCGTCAAGCAGGCGCAGGAGGTCTCCGGCGTCGACAAGGTGCACGCCGTCATCGGCGGCTTCCACATCGTACCGCCACTCGGCGATGACTACATCCGGCAGACCATCGCGGCCTTCCAGGAGATCAATCCCGATATCCTGATCCCGGCGCATTGCACCGGAGACCGCTTCTACGATCTCGCCCGTGACGCCATGGGCGACAAGGTGGTTCATTCGGCGGTGGGTACACGTTTTGTTTTCGCGGGCGGGTGAGTGACGGTAAGGGACGGATGGTGTATTCCCAAGCTCCCACCTTCATCGCAACACAGCGAAAACACCCATGGCCCGCATCTCCTATATCGAGGAAAAGGATCACCCCGAACTCGCCGATCTGATCGGCAAGGTCCGTGCCGGCCGGCGCGGCACGCTGATCAACGTCTATAAGCTTTTGCTGCACGCACCGCCGCTCGCCCAAACTTGGCTCGATATGATCGGCACCGCGCGCTACGGAACGGAGCTCGACGGGCGATTGCGGGAGATCGCCATCATCCGTGTCGGCTACCTCAATCGCGTGGCTTACGTGGTCAAGCAGCACGTGCCGCAGCTTTCGGAGCCGGAAGGGCTGTCGCAGGCGGAATCCGATGCGCTCGCCGATTGGCAAAGCAGTCCATTCTTCAGCGCGAGGGAGCGCGCGGCGCTGGCCTATACGGACGCCATGACCCGTGACATCGCCGTGCCCGACAAAGTGTTCGACGCGTTGCGGCCGCACTTCAGCGAGCGTCAGATCGTCGAATTGACGGTATTGATCGGCATCTACAACATGCACACGCGCGTATTCATGGCGCTCGGCATCGATCCTGAGCCGCACCACAAGTAATCAAAACGAATGATCCGGCGTCCGCTCGTCCCCGCGACAGCGGGGACCCAATCTTTCAGTCTACGGGATTTCCGGTCGCGGGAATGAGTGGATCAGGAGGTTTCAATTGACATCATGTCACAACTGAACGCGTAGGCCCCATGTCAAATGTCATCGTCATCGAAGACGATCCTTTTCTTCGTATCGTGCAACTCGTTCTTGACCCGAATGCGAGCCGCCAGCGTTACGCTGCGTATGCGGATTTTTTCGCGCATGACGAGCCCGATTTCGACGGCTGGTGCAATAGGGTGCGCGGGCAGGCGAAGGGGCTTTATCCGGCCGAGGTGCGAATGGTCGAAACACAGGAAGAGTTGTACCGATACCTTCCCGATGCCCGCGCGCTGATCATCGAAGGCCTTTCTGCCGGCGCCGCCGAGGTCGCGGCCGCGCCGCATCTCAAAGCGGTGCAGAAATACGGCGTCGATCTGCGCCGCATCGATAGTGCGGCGTGCGCCGCCAAAGGAATCGCCGTGCTCACCATTCGTCGACGCGCCAACATTGCCTGCGCCGAATTGGCGATCACGCTGATGCTGGTGCTGGCACGCCGTGTCAACGAATTGCAGGACCGCATCAGCACTGAATCGCTCGCCGCCATCGGCTTCAAGTACAAACCGTTCGATCGCCGGCATACGCCGAATTCGAACTGGGGGCGCGTTCCCGGCCTGACGAACCTTTACGGTTCAACAGTCGGCATCATCGGGCTTGGCGAGATCGGCCGCGAATTTGCGGTGCGAGCCGCCGCGTTCGGCATGCGCATCCTCTACACGCAACGGCGGCAGGCCCCTCACTCGGTCGAGCAGCACTGTCAGGCGACGTATCGGCCGATGGAGCAATTGCTTGCGGAAAGCGACTGGGTGGTTCCGCTGGTGCCCGGCGGACCGGCGACCCACGGCCTGATCGGCCGCGCTGAGCTCGAGCGCGTGCGGCGAGGTGCCCGTCTCGTCAATATTTCGCGGGCGGATGTGGTCGATCGCACGGCGCTGATCGATGCGCTAAAGTCGGGCCGGTTAGGCGGCTTCGCACTCGATCCACTCTACGAGAGCCCCGGCCGCGACGATGATGAACTGCTGCAATTTTCGAACGTGATCATGACTCCGCACATCGCCGCACAGCCGCGCTTCAATGCGCTGAACGATCTCAATGACATGATCACGGGCCTTGCGCGAGCGGTGGCGTCATGATCCGCCTCGCAGGTGCCCTTGTCGCGCTCGTCCTCGCAGCACTTCCAGTCCAACGGGTTCTCGCGCAGGCTGGCACGGCCAGCTGGCCGGATCATCCGATTCACCTCATTGTGCCGTTCCCGGCCGGTAGCAGCACCGACACCATTGCACGCATCGTCGGGCAGATATTGTCGCCGCGGCTCGGCCAGCAGATCGTGATCGATAACCGTCCCGGCGCGAGCGGCGATCTCGGCGCCGAAGCTGTCGCGCGTGCAGCGCCCGATGGCTACACGATCGGGATCGCCACGACCTCGACCCACGCGCTGGCCGTCAGTCTCAACTCTCATCTGGCGTACGATCCGATCAAGGACTTTTCGCCAATCTCGATGATCGGCGACTCGCCGTATGTGCTCGCCGTCTATCCCGGCGTGCCGGCAAAGTCGGTCGCTGAATTGATCGCGCTCGCCAAAGAGAAGCCGCGCGCGCTCAATTACGCCTCGGCCGGATCGGCCAGCCTCGCCCATCTCGCCGGCGCTTTGTTCGAGAAGATGGCCGGCGTCGAGCTCACCCACGTTCCTTATCGCAGCTCTGCACAATCTGTGCTCGACCTCGTCGAAGGCCGGATCGAGATGCAGTTTGGCCAGCTTGCCCCGACACTGCCGTTTCTCAAGAGCGGCAAGATGCGAGCGTTGGCAGTCACCGGCGCGCAACGGGTTGAGGCTCTTCCCGACGTGCCGACCATCGCGGAGAGTGGGCTCCCCGGCTATGCCGTCTCGCTCTGGATGGCAATCGTGGCACCGGCAGGCGTGTCGCGTCCGATCGTCGATCGGCTCAATCGCGAGGTCAACGCGGTCGTCGGTTCACCGGAAGGTGTGAAGGCGCTGAAGGCGCAGCTCTTCACGCCGGCGGCCGACACGCCCGAAGCTCTGCAGGCTCTCATCCGTGATGAAATCGCCAAATGGCGCGACGTCGTGCACGCCGCGGGAATTAAGCCGGAATAAAGTTGGAGCGCGATCCCGCTTCTCGGGAGAGGACGCCCTGGATTACCCCACCGGTTCCCGAGCCGCTGGCGGGGATCGCCGGGCGGCCAGTTGCGCCGCGCGCAGCGCCCGTTCGAGCGCGCCGATTTCGTAAGGCTTCTGCAGAACGGCGAATCCCTGATGCACGGCGTCTTGTGCGCTCGAGCTGTAGCCCGTCGTCAACAGCACGACGATGTGTGGAAATTGCCGGCGAATGATGTGCGCCATGTCGAGACCATTGACCCCACCGGGCATCAAAATGTCGGAGAACACGATATCGATGTCGTCGTCGCTCTCGACGACGTCCAAACCTGCCTGTGCGCTCGCCGCCTGCTTCACCCGATAGCCAAGCTGTTCAAGATAAGCTTTGCCGACCTCGGCGACTTCGGCGTTGTCTTCGACCAGCAGGACCGTGCCGGCCGACCGCGTCACCCCGGTCGTTGCGGATTCCCGGCGCGGTCGCGCCGGCGGGTCCCAGGTCTGAGGCAGAAACAACGTGACGGCCGTACCGCGTCGTGCGGAGCTGGTGATCGTGGCGGAGCCGCCCGACTGCCTGGCGAAGCCATAGACCTGACTGAGTCCGAGTCCGGTGCCCTTGCCAACGTCCTTGGTGGTGAAAAACGGTTCAAATACGCGCGGCAGGATGTCGGACGGGATGCCCGATCCGGTGTCCGCAACCCTGATCGCGATGAAATCGCCGCTCAACCCTTCTTCGCTGACCTTGCCCCGCAGCACGACTGGTTTGGCTGTAATGCTCAGTGTTCCTCCTGAGGACATTGCATCGCGCGCATTGAAAGCGAGATTGAGCAGCGCGAGTTCGAGTTCACTCGGATCCACCTTGACGCTGCAGTGTCGCTTCGGAACGCTGACCCTGATGTCGATGTCGCCGCGCAGCGACCGGCTGAGCATCTCCTTAAATTCGGGCAACCGCTCGGCAAGATCGATGACGCTGGGCTGCAGCGTCTGCCGCCGGGAGAAGGTCAGCAACTGTCGGGTGAGGCTCTCGCCGCGCTGCGTCGCAGTGGTGATGGCGTCGAGAAGTTGCGTCTGCTTCTCGTCCCTGATGTGCCGCCGCAGCCGTTGTACGCTGCCGCTGACGATCATCAATAGGTTGTTGAAATCGTGTGCGACGCCGCCGGTCAATTGGCCGATGGCCTGAAGCTGTTGCGCCTGATGCAATGCGTCTTCGGCCATTTCACGCCGCTCCGCCTCGTCATGCAGGCGCTGTGTACGCCGCAGCGCGACCCAGAGTACGGCGAACAGCACGAGAGTGACGGGCAGTCCGAAGATGAGCTGGTCGCCCATGGAGGTGAGCCATTCGTGCTCGATCGCCGAGCTCTCGGTGCCGGCCAGGGCGTAGACCGGATAGCCCTCGAGTTTGCGGAAACCGATGCGCCGCGGCAGACCGTCGATCTCAGAGTTGACCGTAAACAGGCTGTGATCGATGCCCTGTTTGATCGCCATGCGTAATGCGCTCGCAGGACTGAGGTGCTGCAAACGATTAGGGCGAACGGGATAACGCGCAAGGAATGCGCCATCGGCGGTCACCAGCGCATAGAAACTGCCGGGTGTCTGTCCGATCCGCGCGTAAAAGTCTTCGAAGTAGCTCGGCCGCACGGCGACGGCGATGACGCCATCGAACGAACCATCAGCCGACGCACGGCGGCGAGAAAGATCGAAAAAATCGTTTCCGACGCCAGGCAGTTGCGGCGCCCGTACGTCGCTCACATAGGTCCCGGCATCCCGATCGACTTGCACCTTGAAATAATCGCGGTCGGAGAAATTGGCGTCGGTGTGTACGGTTTCGAGCGTGCTCGAAGCAAGCGGCCGGCCATCGCGACCGATCAAGACGATGGCCTGAAGCTGCGGCATTGCTTCGGCGATGCGTTTGAGCCGCGGATGCAGGCGCGGCTGCGCCGCACGAATCTCATCGTCTGACATGCCGCGCACGACCTCGTCGACTTCAGCGAAGGTGCGATCGACCGTCTCGAAGACCTTGAGCGCCTGCTCCTGCAAGACGTCGAGCGAACGCGCGATGCGTTCGTCTTCGACCGCATGAATTTCGCGATAGGAGTTCCAGGACGCATACGCGAACATCGCCGCCGGCAGCACCAGCGATGCGATCATCATCAATCTTAAGAGACGAACTGCCGATGCCCGCGCCGTACTCATCGTGTGCAAATGGTCCCACGCATGGTGCCGTCATGCAATCGTTTCAGTTTTTCACACTTGGCCGCCGCGAACGAGGCGTCATTGGCCCTTCGTGGTTGCAAATTTGTGATCGTAATGGCAAGTCCGAAGCGGGCGGAGGTACAAATTTCGCCGCATTTGACTCGATTCCAGTGGGCCGTCGCCGCGCTGTACGCGCCGATTTGGCATCAAAGCGGCGCTGTCAAACAATTGAAACCAGAGTGGTTTCGTGCTCCGGCGCTGCCCTGAACATCGGTGGCCGGACAGTGTGGAACCTTAATCATGCCGGACGCTTGAAATTCGCCGCATCATGTCACGGCAGTCGGCGCGAGCGCGTCAATGTCGGTGATGACGTCGATCACGGCCGGGCGATTCGCTGCCAGCCCCCGCGCGAGTGCCGCGGGAAATGCCGCCGTCTGCTCGACTCGAATGCCGACGGCGCCCATGTCTTCGGCGATGCGGGCGAAATTGACTTTGCTGAAGGTCCATAGCTCGCGCGCCTTCGGTGTCTGCTGGCCGCCATAGACGCGGTCAAAGCCGCGCTTCGACTGATTACCGCCGCCGTTATTGTTGACGACGGTGACGGAATTGATGTTCCAGCGCGCCGCCGTCTCGATCTCAGCAATGTGGTACCAAAAGCCCGCGTCTCCCGTGAACGTGACGACCGGCCGGTCGGGACACGCGCACTTGGCGCCAAGGCCGGCGGGGAACGCCCAGCCGAGATGACCGGCACTGCGCATATAGCTCTGGCGGGGGCTCTTGAGGTCGAACATGCCGCCCATCCACATGCCGGCATGGCCGGTGTCGACGACGACGATGGCGTCATCCGGCACATGCTGGGAAAGTTCGTGACATAGTCGCTCGGGCCTGATCGGCACCGCATCGGATTCGAGCGCGGCCTTGTATTTGCTTCGCCATTCACTGCACATCGCTTGCGCTTCGCCGACCCAGCCCTTGCGCTTCGCCGCGCTGGCACGGTCGGCTAATGCGAGCATCCGAGCGAGCGAAACCTTGGCGTCGCCGTTGATCGCGGCGGCGAGCGGGTAATTGCGGCCTAGCGCTTCCGGATCGATGTCGATCTGGACGGCCGGCGTGCCGATTTTCGGCACGGCCCAGAAATGCGTGGTCATGCCGCCGGTTTCAGTGCCGATGAAACAGACGAGATCGGCCGCATTGACGACGCGGTTCGCGCTCTCGCGCGAATAGGTGCCGACGACGCCGACGGAAAGCGGATGATTGCCGGGAATCGAATCCTTGCCGTTGAGCGAAGTCGCCACCGGAATCTGCAGCGCCTCGGCGAGCGCCACGAGTTCGCTCGCGGCGCCGGAAGCGCGCACGCCGCCGCCGGCGACGATGACCGGCCGCTGGGCCTGTTGTAGAGCGCCGAGCGCCGCGCGCACGCTCGCCTCGTCCGGCTCCGGCCGGAACGCCGGCACACAGGAATATTGCGGCTCACAAAGCGGCTCCATGTCGCCTTCTTCGCCGTCGATCTGCCCCTCGTTGCCGCGGAACTGCAAGTGCACCGGGCCGGGGCAGCCCGTCACGGCGGTGCGAAACGCCTGCCGCACCATGTCGGGAAACCGCGTGACATCGTCAATCGTAGCGTTGAACTTGGTCACCGGCTCGAACGCCGGCATGTCGTCGATTTCCTGATAGACCTTGCGGAACTTCGTCTTTGGTTCGCGGCCGCCGGTCATGGCGATGACGGGCGAATGAGCGAGCCAGGCGTCGCGCAGGCCGGCGGCGAGATTGAGCGCGCCGATCACCTGCGCCATGCAGATGCCGGGCTTGCCCGACGCGCGCGCGTAGCCGTCCGCCATGTAGGCCGCAGCCTTCTCGCCGTGCACATGGAGCCGCTTGATGTCGGTGCGGCGTTCCATCTCGGCGTAGGTGGTGCGCAGCACCGCCGGCACATGAAAAACATGGGTGACGCCATAACCTTTCAGCATGTCGGCGAGGCATTGCGCCCCGGTCATTTTTCGATTGTGTCCGAGCAGCATGAGCCGTCGTCCCCCGTCGTTTCTAGAGGCTGAGTGAGCGATCAGTCGTTGAACACGGCGACGGCACGGATCGGCGAACCCGTTCCGCCGCGCCATTTGAGCGGGAGGCCGATGTACTGGAATTCGCCCTGGCCAAGAAGCGCTTCGAGATTGCAAAGACTCTCGATGTGCGTGATGTCGAGCTCGAGGCAAGCCTTGTGGACCAGTGAATTCACCTTTCCCTCCGGCCCAGGCCGCATCGAATCGATGCCGAAATGCACGATGCCTTGCTCGGCGAGCCATTCAGTCGCTTCGACGTTGACCCCGGGATTGTCGGTCGCATAGGCGGCCTTGGGAAAGGTGCGCTCGTGATGTCCGGTGCAAAGCAGCACCGTGCCCTTCTTTGGAATCGGAACGCCCGCGACTTTGACGGCTGCTTCCAGATCGGCCGGCGTGATCTCGGCACGCGGCGCAATGTGGCGAAGGTCGATGCAGATGCCGGGCACGATGCAATATTCGAGCGGATATTCGTTGATTGGCGTGCCCTCTTTGCCAAAGTGGCGCGGCGCATCCATATGGGTGCCGCCGTGGTCGGGCATCGAGAAGAACATCACGCTGTTGCCCTGGACGCCTCCGGACTCGGCGAAGGCTTCCTCATGGGTCTTCCAGATGCCATGGATAATGGGAGGCTGTCCCGGATAGGATGGCGTGCGATGATAAAGTTCGCGGCTCAAATCGACAATTCGCATTGATCATTCCTCCCATTCCTACGCTACACCACCAAGACACTACCCGCGCCGCCAGAGTCACGACAACGCCGCGCGATGCGGACATAAACGCCGGGAGCACAGCATGAAGACTTCGACCGACCGCATTCTTACCACCCATACCGGGAGCCTGCCGCGGCCGAAGCCGCTGATCGATCTTATCCTGACGCGTGAAAAGGGCGCTGCCGTCGCGCCCGACGCATTCGAAGCCGCCACCGCCAAAGCGGTCGAAGACATCGTCGCCGCCCAGGTCGCAGCCGGTATCGACGTGGTCAGCGACGGCGAAATGAGCAAGCCGTCCTACACAACCTATATTCGCCACCGCGTCACCGGCATTGAGCCGGATCCGCGCGCGGCCGAGAAGGGTCAGGACATCATGATCGGCCGCGATCTTTTGGCCTTTCCGGAATTCGCCAATCGGCGCGGCAATTTTTCGGCGGTGCCGTTTCCCGGCTGTGTCGGGGAATTGCGTTACAAGGATCGCAGCGGGTTGGACCGCGACCTCGCGCATCTCAAGACGGCTGCGGCGAAATCGAAGCCGACCGAGGTTTTTATGACTGCACCGTCGCCGGGAATTCTGACGCGTTTCATTATCAACCTGCATTACCCGACCGAGGAAGCGTATGTCGCAGCACTCGCCGATGTTCTGAAGGTCGAGTACCGCGCGATCGTGGAAGCGGGCTTTATCCTGCAGATCGACGCGCCCGATCTCGCGTCGGCGCGCAACAATCAGTACCGCCATCTCACCGATGACGAATTCCGCAAGACTATCGCCGAGCGTAATATTGCGGCGCTCAATGCCGCGACCGAGGGACTGCCCGCCGACCGGATGCGCCTGCATATTTGCTGGGGCAATTATGAGGGGCCGCACACCCACGACCTGCCGGTGACGAAGATCATCGACATCGCGTTCAAGGCGCGGCCGCAGGCGATCAGCATCGAAGCCGCCAATCCGCGCCACGATCACGAATGGGAAGACCTCAAGGAGATCGACATTCCCGCCGATAAGATTCTCATCCCCGGCGTGATCGACTCGACGACGAATTTCGTCGAGCACCCACGGCTGGTCGCACAGCGCATTTGCCGTTACGCGGAGGTCATCGATCGCGAACGGCTGATTGCCGGCGTCGATTGCGGCTTCGGCACCGCGGTGCGCGCCGATCCGATGGTCGCGGACAGTGTCGTCTGGGCCAAGCTACGTGCCCTCAGCGAGGGCGCCGCGATTGCCAGCAAGCGGCTCTGGGGATAGGCCGCGTTATTCGATCACCTCGTCGGCGGCGACGAGCAGGCTTTGGGGCACGTCAATCCGGAGAGCCTTTGCGGTCTTCAGGTTGATAACAAACTCGAACTTGCTGGATTGCATGACCGGCAGGTCGGCAGGCTTCTCGCCCTTGAGAATTCGCGCGGCGTAGATGCCGGCTTCCCGATAGGCGTTGGTGATGCTGGTGCCGTAGCTCATGAGGCCCCCGGCTTCGACATATTCGCGTAGCGAGTAGCTGGCCGGCAGTGCATAGCGCGCCGCTAATCCGAGAATTCGTTCCTTGTGGGAACGAAAGAAGGGGCCGGAGCCAACGAGCACAGCACCGACGCGCTTTTCGGCGAACATCGCAAACGCATTGTCGATCTCATTTTCCCGAACTGCATCGGCAATGACGAGTTGCTGAGCCGCAGTCGCTGCGGCGGCTTCAATCTGACTTCGCTCGGTCTTGTCTTCGGGACTGGCCGGATAGGCGAGGACGCCGAGAGTTGTCGCCGTTGGCACGAGGCGGCGCAGCAGCTCGACGCGCTTCGCTCCGAGCTGGGAGGAAAAAAAGACGATGCCCGTGACATTGGCGCCAGGCCGGTTGAGGCTCGTCACAAGACCGTCGGCGACCGGATCGGCGCCGAGGATGAAAACGATTGGGATTGTCGAAGTGGCTGTCTTCGCTTCCCGTACCGCCTGGTCTGTCGCAATCATCGCCACACGGCGCTCAATCAACTCGCCGGCGAGAGCGGGCAAGCGATCACGGCGATTTTCGGCAAAGCGATATTCAATTGCGACATTCTGCCCCTCGACAAATCCCGACTTTTTGAGGCCCTGGCGAAAAGCCGCGGCAAGGTGCGCTGAGTTTGCGGCCGATGTGACGCGCAAAAACCCGATCGTTGGCATCGTTGGCTGTCCGCGGGCGGCGTGTGGCAAAGTAACCGCGGCGCTGCCGAGAAATGTGATGAATTCGCGCCGCCTCATTTTGCCCACCAAGCCATTCCTCTCAGGTCAGCCGCAGTTGCACAGGATCAATAGTCAATCTAACGGAGTCGGTCGTTATTCGCTAAGCGTTTTGCCAAAGCGAACCTCCTTCAGCGTGATCCGGGCGAAGCTGCGCGCACAGGACTGCCGATTTGGCCCTGAGGCCGGATATTTCGCTGCGCCGCACTCAATGACGCGGGGGGCCCATGGGCGGACCTGCCGCATGGAACTATCCCACCCATTGGACGTATAGGAAACGGCTAGGGATCGCCTCGCGCGGCACGTCAGTGCATGCCCGGGTGACGGATGCCCCAAGAACACATCAGATCAGGGAGGTGGAGAATGTCGAGAGCAAGCACACCGCTACGTCGTTCCGCAACTTTTCTTTTCTTGGTGGGAGCCGCGGCAGTCATCGCCGGGGCGCCGGCGATCAGCACAGCCCAGACTGCGGCAGGCGCCCCAATCACGATCAAGGCGACTGAGCTCGAACCGTCTCCGAATCCGTCGCTGGCCTTTAATAGAATGGCGGACGCGATGGGCCTGTTCGCCAAATACGGGCTCAAGCTTGACCTCGGGCCCAAGCTGGGCGGCGGCGGACCGGCGCGCGTACAGGCGGTCGTGACCAACAATACCGAGGTCGCCACGAGCGACATCATCTCGGTCATGGGCGGCATTTATTCCGGCGCCAAGATCAAGATCCTGATGGTCATGACGCCCTACGGTGACGAGGAAATCTGGGGCCAGGAGAAGTACAAGACGCTGAAGGACGCAGTTGGCCAGACCTGGGGCGTTGCCAGCCTGGGCGGTGCGCAGCGCTTCAACGCGCAGATGGCAGCCGTGGGCATGGGATTTAAGCCCGATGACTTCCAGTGGGTCGCCATATCGGGTGCTGATGGGGCGCGCCTGCAGGCGCTTGATACCGGCCGCACGCAGCTCACCAACCTCTCGCATCTCGGCGCGGCGCTCGCCGAGGCCAAGGGCTTTACCAAGCAGGTCCATCCGGTTGTCCTGCACACCTCCCAGCATACTCCGCCGGTGCCCCGGCTCGTCGTCGTGGCGCAGACGAGCTGGCTCAGGGATCATCAAGATGCGGCCACGCGCTATGTCGAGATGATGCTCGAAGCCAATCGCCAATGGCAAAACAACGCCAGCAGCTGGGTCGATGCATCAGAGAAAATTTTCAAAGAGAGCGGCCTGACTGGCCCGCAGCTGCAAGCGGCGTGGCAGCTGTTCCGCGACGGCGGCTATTTCTCAGTCAACGGCGGGATCAACTACGCAGCCACGCAGAAAGTCATGGATTTGTTTTTCGACCTGCGGAAAGAAAGTCCCAATCAATATCTTTCGAAGCCCTCCAACGTGTACGACATCGGCCCGCTGACGGCGGCTCTCAACAAGATGGGCGTCGTCAAGGGAACGCCGGGCCTGCCGGACGTTCCGGACTGGTACGGAAGCAAGAGCGCGGCTGCGAAGTAAGCGGCCGGTAGCCGGCGGGCAGTTCGCGGGGAAAAATTATTCGAAGTCCGCTCACCATGCCCGAGCTTGAGTTCGTCAACGTCCGCAAGAGCTATCAGAGCCCGAAGGGCGAAAACCTGCTGGCGCTCGCCGATTTCAGCCTCAGGGTTGATGGCGGGCGCTTCGTCACTGTGGTCGGGCCCAGCGGATGCGGCAAGACCACACTGCTGCGCATGGCGGGCGGCCTGATCCCGTCGGATTCAGGTCAGATTCGGCTCGACGGCGCCGCGCTCACCGGCCCGAGTCCGAAAATGTCCATGGTTTTCCAGGGCATCGGTCTCATGCCGTGGAAGAGTATCGAAGGCAACGTGGCGTTGGGCATTCAGCTTCAGGCACATCGGCGCAAGCTTGGCGGCAAAGAGGCCCAGCTCGTCGGATCGACGCTCGGCATGGTCGGACTGAAAGGTTTTGAGCACTACTATCCATACCAGCTTTCCGGCGGGATGCAGCAACGAGTGGGATTGGCGCGGGCGCTGGTGCGCCAGCCCGAGATTTTGCTCATGGATGAGCCATTCGGAGCGCTCGACGCGCAGACCCGGGCGGTGCTGCAGGATGAGCTGCTCAGCTTGTGGGAGCGGGTGAAGAGCACGGTCCTCTTCATCACTCACGATCTCGACGAGGCCATCTATCTCTCCGACCAGGTCGTCATCATGGGGCGCCGCCCGGGACGGATCAAACAGGTTCTCGAGGTAAAGCTGCCGCAGCCGCGCTACAGCTATGACGCACGCGCCGAAAAGGAATTCGCCCGACTGCGGAGCATCGCCTGGCAGAGCATCAAGGAGGAGCTATGACGCAGACCGCTGATCGGCTCACACCGCCCGGCAACAATGGCTTGAAGTCGACTCTCGCCGCCGTCGGCGGAAGTCATTACCTTCTGGTGGCGCTGTCGGTGATCGTCTTTCTTGCCATCTGGCAAGTGGTCAGCATGAACGTGCCGCCGATCATTTTGCCGACACCGGCCAAAGTCGGCGCCGCTTTCGTTGAGTTGACCGCCTCGGGAGAGCTTGTTCGCGCCACTGCCCAGACCATCTGGCCGTTCGCGATTGGGCTCGTCATCGCCTTCATCGTCGGTACGACATTCGGACTCCTGCTCGGTATTTTCCGCCCGGCCGCCCGGATTCTCGATCCCTACATTTTCGTGTTCTGGTCCATTCCCAACATCGCTTGGCTGCCGCTTTTCATTGCCTGGTTCGGCGTCGGCCAATTGACGTTGATCGTCTTCGTCTTTGTATCGGCGGTATTTCCGCAAATGCTCACCGTCGAGTCCGGTGCGAAGGAAGCAGATAGTTTTCTGGTGGAGGTTGCGCGCTCGCTCGGCGGCACCAAGAGCGAGATTCTGCGGATCGTGGTGCTACCCTCGGCACTTCCTTACATTTTTGCCGGCCTCCGCATCGCGGTCGGCCGCGCGCTTGTGGGCATCATCGTCGGGCAATTGCTGATCGTGGCAACCGGCATCGGCTACATGTTTCAGTTCTACGGCGAGACGCTCTCGCTCGCCAAATATTTTGCGCCGCTTATCGTGATCGCGGCGCTGGCGGTTCTGCTCAATCGCGCAGTGAACTGGGCGGAGCATGTCCTCATCCCGTGGAAGCCGCGCGCTTTCACCTGACCGAGACCACACGCGCGCTTTCAGACGTCGGTTCAGCCCGGGCTGCGATTCGGTGGTCCCTAAAACCGGCGGCCGCAGCCTTCTCGCCTGTCACCTCGGCGTCACGCGGTGGCCATCCCTCCGCTTTGGGCCAGCTCTTGGTCTGAAATCTTGAATCCATTGTTTCGAGAACCCGCAGCTGGCGCGGTCTGCGGCGAGGTCGAAATGGATATGCCTTCAAGCGTTCCAATGAAGCCCGGCGCCGCCTTGGTGGCCAGATCAGGTGCGCATAATCCTGCAGACCACGCCGGCGCGGGCAGCCATCTACATCACCCGGGTAATCCCTGGCTTCTGGCTCTGACAGCGCTCGGTGTGGTGTATGGCGACATCGGCACAAGTCCGCTTTACGCGTTCCAGGTGGCTCTCACCGGCATCCAGCATCGTGTGCCGACCGCGGCCGACGTTCTCGGCATTGTCTCCCTGATCTTCTGGGCGTTGATGCTGATGGTGTCGCTGAAGTACGTCATTTTCGTCCTGCGCGCCGACAACGAAGGCGAAGGCGGCATTCTTGCGCTCCTGTCGCTTGTCGGGGCCGGCAAGATTGCCAGTGGCGCCAAGCTTTCAATATTTGTCCTCCTCGGCGTCATGGGGGCCGCATTGCTCTATGGCGACGGCGTCATTACGCCTGCGATTTCAGTCCTTTCCGCCATGGAAGGGCTCAAACTGGTCGCCCCGTCATTCGAAAAGTTCATCGTGCCGGTGACGCTGACGATTCTGATCGGGTTGTTTTTGATCCAGCGGCGGGGGACCGGGAGCATCGGCCGGCTGTTTGGTCCGGTTATGGTCGTTTGGTTCGCGACCGTCGCAGTGCTCGGAGTGACCAACATCTGGACGACGCCGGCCATTATTCAGGCAATCAATCCGGCCAAGGCGGCGGGCTTTCTGGTTGCGGACCCGATCGTGTCGTTTGTGGTCATGGGCGCGGTATTCCTGACACTGACCGGTGGCGAAGCGCTCTATGCCGACATGGGCCATGTCGGCCCGACGGCGATCCGGCGGGCTTGGTTCGCGGCCGTTCTGCCGACGCTCTTGCTCAACTATTTCGGACAGGGCGCGCTGATCCTCGCCGACCCGACGGCTGCCGACAGCCCATTCTACAAGTTGGCTCCAAAATGGGCGGTGATGCCGATGGTGGTGCTCGCCGCCTTCGCCACCATTATTGCGTCACAGGCGCTGATCTCCGGTGTTTTCTCGCTGACGCGGCAAGCCATGATGATGGGACTGTGTCCGCGAGCAAGGATCGTCCCAACGTCGAGCGATGAGGCGGGTCAGATCTACGTACCGACCGCCAATTGGCTGTTGATGATGGGCACGCTGTTCACAGTTCTGCTGTTCAAGACCTCCGACAATCTGGCGGCCGCTTATGGCATCGCCGTGTCTGGAACCATGTTGATCACGACGATCCTGCTCTATCGTGTAGCGGTTGGGCGATGGGATTGGCCGCCCGCGGTCGTGGTTCCGGTCATCGCGATCATCGGCGCAATCGACGCGACCTTCCTCGTATCCAACTCGACAAAGTTCATCGAGGGCGGCTGGTTTCCGGTCATCGTCGGCGGCGTCATCGCCGCCATGATGTTGGCGTGGCACAGAGGCACATCACACGTCAGAGAGCGGCTCCGCGAAATGTCGATGCCGCTCGACCAATTTATCGACTACGCCAATCGGACCGTCATCGGCCGGGTGCCGGGAACGGGCGTCTGGCTGACCAAAGTCGAGTATGGCGCTTCGCCGATGTTGCTGCGCCACGTCGACCACAATCGCGTCCTGCACGAGACGGTGGTGTTGCTGACCTTCGTCTTCGACCATCGGCCGCGCGTGCCGTTCCACGAGCGCCACACGTTGGAACGGCTTGGCCATGGTTTCTACCGTATCCAGGTCAAGCTCGGATTCATGCAGACCCCTGATATTCCCTTGACCTTGACGAATTGCAGCAGGCTCGGCTTCGACGCCGACCTCGATCATAAGCACTATTATCTCGCCCACGAGACAGTGGTTCGCCGCGCAACAGACTCAGCAATGGGACCGATTTCGTTTGCGGTCTTCTCGTTCCTCAACAGGATCGCGAGCCGCGCCCCGGATTTTTTCAAGATTCCCAGCGATGCCGTCATCGAAGTCGGATTTCGCGTGGAAATCTGATCGCGAATCTGTCGCACAGAGCGCTAAAATCGGCGGCGACGGAGGGACCGCATGAATATCGGCATTCATATCACGAACAGCATTATCCTCAATCCGCTGACTGCGCTGGCCGTTTTCGTCGCTACAATCTTCACCGACGCGGTCTACGTGCAGTTCACGGCGGCGGTGGCGACACGCCACCGCCTTCGAGCCGCGAACTGGAGCTCGGTCTGGTACCTTCTCTCCGCCTTCGCGGTCATCAACTACACCGGCAATCCCGTTTACGTCGTATTCGCCGCGCTCGGCTCTTGGGTCGGCGCCTATTTGTCGGTGACGTGGCTCAACCGCGGACAGCCGCCGGCTCCGACGATGCGTCCGGGCGCGCCCTAAAGCATGATCCGGAAAAGTGGAAACCGGTTTTCCGAAAAGATCATGCTCCACCAATGATGTAGAGCGCGAATCGATTCAATCTGAAACTATTGCGCTAGGTTTGCCTGGACGAGTCTTCGCGGCGGCGGTCAATTCGGCTTGATGTTGGCCGCCTTGATCACCTTGCCCCATTTCTCGGTTTCGCTGACGATCACCTTGCCGTATTCGGCCGGCGTCATCGGTGTCGGCACGGCGCCGAGCGCCTTGAACTGCGCCTTGATTTTGGGATCCACCAAGCTCTCGTTCAATGCCGTGTTGAGCTTCTGGATGATCTCGGCAGGTGTCGCTCGAGGCGCGCCAATGCCGTTCAAAAGGCTCGCCTCGTAGCCGGGCAGAAACTCGGCCACGGACGGAACATCCGGGAACATCTCTGAGCGTTGCGCGGTCGTCACCGCGAGCGCGCGCAGCTTGCCAGTCCTGATGAATTCACCCGATCCGGCGAGCGTACCGAAATTGAGCTGGATCCGGCCGGCCAACAGATCGTTCAGCGCAGGCGGTTCGCCTCGATAGGGTACGTGCACCCAGTCGATGCCCGCCATCATTTTAAATAGTTCGCCCGCGACGTGGGTGACCGTGCCGGTGCCGGCCGATCCTACGGCGATTTTGCCCGGATTGGCTTTGGCATAGGCGATGAGTTCAGGGATTGTCTTGGCCGGAAACGATGGATTGGTCACCATGACGAAGGTGCTGCGGGTCACGGTTCCAACCGGCGCGATATCCCGGATGAAATTAAAACTCAGATTGTCGTAAAGCGACGCGTTGGTGAACACCGCGGTGCTGGCCATGAGGATCGTATAACCGTCGGGCGGCGCATTCACGACGAATTCGGTGGAAACGTTCCCACCGGCCCCGACGCGGTTCTCGATGACGAACTGCTGGCCAAGCCGTTCCGACATCGCTTGCGCGACCAGGCGTCCATAGATGTCGAGCCCGCTGCCGGCGGCGAGGCCCACGATCAAGTGGATCGGCCGCGTCGGATAGTCGAGTGCCGACGCGTCGCGTGGAAAGAGACGCGGCGGCGGCAACGGCTCCTGTCAGTTGCAGCGATCGGCGGCGTGTGAGCGTCATGATGTCTCCGGTGTTGAATGCTTTGCGATCAGATTGCCCGATCACTTGGGTTTAAGACCCGCGAACTTGACCACCTTGCCCCATTTTTCGGCTTCAGCCGCAATGAACTTGCTGAAGTCGGCGGGCGAGAGCGCGAACAACGGAGCGCCCAGGTCTGTCAGCCGCTCCTTGAACTTGGGATCGGCTTGCGCCGCACTCACTGCAGCGGCGAGCTTGTCGATAACATCCTTCGGCGTGTTCTTGGGAGCCACGAAGCCGCTCCAGCCGCTGGCTTCGAAGCCCGGCACGGTCTCGGCGATCGTCGGGACATCCGGCATCTGGGGCACACGCGCTGCCGTCGTTACGCCCAAGGCGCGCAGCGTGCCGGTCTTGATATGTCCGATGCCCGAGGAGATGCCGCCGATGCCGGCCTTCAACTGGCCGCCGAGAAGATCCGTCACCATTTGGTTCTCGCCGAAATATGGCACGTGCACGATATTGACCTTGGCCATCATCTTCAGCAGTTCGACGGCCAGATAGGGCGGTGTTCCGGCCGAAGGCGATCCCATGTTGACCATGCCCGGATTGGCGTTGGCATAGGTGATCAACCCAGCGACACTTTTTGCGGGGAAAGACGGATTAGCCTCCAGCACGAGCGGAATGCGATTGATGGGCGCAATCGCCGCAGTATCGCGCACAAAGTCATAGGGCAGATCGGCGAACAGTGTCGCGTTGATCGCATTCGACGCCGCAGCAAAGAACAGCGTATAGCCGTCTGGAGGTGCGTTCACGACCGCTTCGGCGCCCAGATTGCCCCCGGCGCCGGGCTTGTTCTCGACGACGATCGATTGACCTAAATGTTCGCCAACCCACTGCGCTGCGACGCGCGCAATGATGTCGACTTGGCCGCCGGCCGGAAAGCCGACGATCAAGCGTACCGGCCGCGATGGATACACATCCGATCTCGCGAGGCGCGGCACAGCCGTCAGAGCAACGGAGCTTGCAGCAAGTCGCAGAACTTCGCGACGTGGAAGTCTCATGGCGTTCTCCCCGGTTCGAACGCGCAAAAATTTGAAAGGTGCAAATGCCTGCCGACGGCACGAGCGCTGCCGCTAAAAGGGGACCTCGGCATGTCCCGCTGGCAGCTCTTTCTCGATGTCTGCAGCCAAACATATCAGGCGTGCCATCGCCAGCAAGAGGCGGCGGGGGCGGCAAGCGGCGTGAACTCGCTCGCAAATCGCAGGCACAGGATGATTGTGCTACCGTGCACCGCAACAAGAATGTCATCACGAGGGAGAGAAGCAATGAACCTTCAAGCCGCGCCGGCAAAGCCCACAGGATCACGCGAACGATCGCTCGATGAGGTCAAGGCGGAGATGCTGCGGCGCGCTGGACGGCTCAGCCCGTTCGAGGACATTCGCCGTGATGATGCCGAGCGCGTCATGAATGCGCTCACAAGTCTCGACAAGGATCAATGGGCGCGAGAGTGGAGCAAGATCGGTCTCGCCTATGAGGAGAAGGCCGACGCGCGCGCCAAAGCTGGCGCTCCCGCTGCGGAGCTTGCTGAACTTTACATGCATGCCTTCGATGCCTGCCGCGTCGGGCGCTATCCGACGCCGAATTCACCCGGCAAGCTCGAGGCCTACCAGCATTCGCTGCGCATGTTCCGCAAGGCGGCGAAATATTTCACTCCGCCGCTCGAGATTGTCGAACTGCCGGTTCGACGGCAAAAAACTGATCGGATATTTGCAGCGTCCGCCAGGCACGGCGAAGCCGCCGGTGGTGCTGCATTGGGGCGGAGTCGACGGCTGGAAGGAGGATCGCCTGCGCATCGCCGCCTCGGTCATGGATGCGGGCCTTGCCTCGCTTAGCATCGACATGCCCGGCACCGGCGAGAATCCGGTGCTCTACAGCGACCCTTCGGCCGAGCGCACCTTTATGGCTTGGCTCGATCATCTCACACAACGCGCTGACGTCGACGGCGGCAGTGTCGGCGTCTGGGGCGGCAGTTTCGGCGCCTATTGGGCGGCGCGGCTTGCCCACGTCGCCGCCGACCGCATCAAGGGTGCGGTGTTCCACGGTGGTAATGTTCACTACGGTTTTCAGAAGGAATGGCTCATTCCGGCCTTCACCACCGGCGGCGCCACATATCTGTTCGGCGCACAAAGCCTTCTGGAAGCGCGTTGTCGTGCCATGGGCACGAAAACGCTTGAGGAATTTCTGGACATCGCCCCGCGGTTCTCATTACTGACCATGGGGCTGCTCGACAAGCCGTCAGCACCGATCCTCGGCATCAACGGCAAGCTCGATGACCAGGCGCCGGTCGATGACATTTATTTGTTGATGGAGCACGGCAATCCGAAGTCGGCGCGCATTTACGCGCAAGGCCACCACATGGGCCGCACGCCTGGCGAGCCATCCGAGCATATTACGGCGACCATCGTCGCGTGGCTGCGCACGCAATTGTGACGATAGCGAAGCCCTTAGTGCGAGCGGCGATCGGTGAGCCCTATTGCGGTTTGATGCCGGCGAATTTGACAACCTTGGCCCATTTCTCGGTATCGCCCGCGATGAGTTTGCCGAATTCGGCAGGCGGTCCGCCGAGCAAGCTGGCGCCCAGTTGGGCAAATCGCGCCTTGATACCGGGATCGGCAAGGCCGGCATTCACTGCGCTGTTGAGCTTGTCGATGATCTCGACGGGCGTTTTTGCCGGCGCGGTCAAGCCGCACCAACTCACCTCCTCGTAGCCGGGCACAAACTCGGCGATGGCCGGAATATTCGGAAGCGCGTCCAAGCGCGTGGTGGTCGTGACTCCCAGCCCCAGCAATTGGCCGGCCTTGAGATGTCCGATGGCTGATGTCATGCCGTCGAAGGCGACCTGCATCTGGCCGCTGAGCATGTCGACCTCCATTGGGCCGGCGCCACGATAGGGCACAATCACGATGTCGACTCCGGTCATCATCTTGAACAACTCGGCGCCCATGTGGGGTCCGGTGCCGATCCCCGGCGTCGCAACGTTGACCTTGCCGGGGTTGGCCTTGGCATAGGCAATGAAGTCCGGAACGGTATGCACCGGAAACGACGGGTTCACTTCGAGAACGTGCGGGATACGGTTGACGCCGGCGACAGGAACAAGATCGCGTACAAAGACGAAGTTCATATCCTTGAACAGCGACGGATTGACGGCGTCAGCCCCATTGGCCATCAGCAGCGTGTAACCGTCGGGCGCCGAACGTATGACGGCTTCGTCGGCGATATTGCCGCTGGCGCCTGGCCGGTTGTCGACGATGAACGGTTGTCCGAGCCGCTCCGACAGCCATTGCGAAATGACGCGCGCCGAGATGTCGATCGGGCCGCCGGCAGGAAAGCCGACGATGACACGTACGGGGCGCGACGGATAGCTTTCAGCCGACGCGATTCGCGACACGGCGGGAAGCGCGGCTGCGCCCGCCGCCAGAGAAAGAAAGCGCCGGCGCGGAAGTCTCATACGTATTCTCCGTCAGTTTCGGGAGCCCGAAAGTTGAAAGCTTGGCCCAAGGTTGAATGAACTCAAGGCGTCGCCTCCCGGAGCGACGGCGTGAAGCGGCGTATCGGATTGAAGGTCCCGCGATGCTCACGTGAAGCGCGCATGGCTCTCAAATCCGAAAGCTCACACTAGAACATGATCCGAAAAAGGGGAAACCGGCTTCCGAAAAAATCATGCCCCGCCAATAAGACGGAAGCGCCAATCGATTCGCTCAGGGCGATTGGCGCTCCTCGATCGTCTATCTGCAAGACGTGATTGCAAAGTTCGCACGAGAGTTGCCGAAACCGTCCGCGAACTTCACAACCGGAATACGTGCGTCATTCCGGTTTGAAATTCATCGCCACGCCGTTGATGCAATAGCGCAGGTGGGTCGGCGGCGGGCCGTCTTCGAAGACGTGGCCGAGGTGGCTGCCGCAGCGGCTGCAATGCACCTCGGTGCGGACCATGCCGTAGCTGCGGTCAGTCGTCGTTTCGACCGATCCGGCGACCGGGTCATTGAAGCTCGGCCATCCGGTGCCGCTTTCGAATTTCTTCTTCGAGGCGAACAGCGCCTGATCGCATCCGGCGCAGTAGAAGGTGCCGGCGCGTTTCTCGTAATTGAGCGCGCAACTGCCGGCCCGCTCGGTGCCGTGCTCGCGCATGATGTGAAACTGCTCGGGCGTCAGAATTTTGCGCCACTCCGCCTCGGTGTGAGTCACGGGATACTGCTTGGTGTCCAAATTGGTGCTCATGGCCGCGCCTCATTCATCATCATGGTGGGTTGTCTCAAAGGTAATCGATACGAGACAAAGCGCAACCGCGCGGCCCCGTTGGAACGAAGCTGTGATGACCATTTGATTGGCGGCCAAGGCGCGCCGGCGCACGGCATCGGCTCGACCGACGACTGCGGCTTTTCGCCGTTCGGCTTCGATACGAAAGCTGAATCAGGGCTCCCCCGATTCCGCTCGCGACCCGTTGCCAAACGCCGTGAGCCTCACTTGATCGCCAGCGGATTGGTCGGAGAGCCGACTGCGCCGGTGATCGGGATTGCGGGCGCGACAAACATGAATTCGTAAACGCCGTCGGCGGCGCAATCCTCCGCGAGGTCTTTCAGATAGAAAATCTCGCCCATGGTCATGCCCATGATCGGGATGGTGATCCAGTGCCAAGGCTGGTTGATGCCGCCCTCGGTGTTGTTCGGCCGCACTTCGCAGCCCCAGGTGTCGCTGGCGAGAGCCGCGAGTTTGGTGCTCGCGACGAATTCGAGCGTTTCGAACGCAAAGCCCGGCGCGTCGCCGCCGGGATAACCGTCCCAGCTCCCGGCCTTCAGGCAGCGCTCCATCTGCCCGGTGCGCACGATGATGTAATCGCCGCGTTTGAATTCGATGTTTTGTTTCTTCGCGGTCAGGTCGAGATCGGCGCAGGTGATGCCGTAACCGTCGTCGAGGCAGTCCTTGCCGAGGGCGCGTGCGACGTCGAGAAAGACGCCGCGGCCGACCATCTTGTTTTTGGTTTTCTCGATGCCGCATTTCTGCGCGCCGAACGAACTGACCTCTCGGCAATCGTAACCGTTCCACATGTTGTTCTCATAAAACACATGGCCGAGGCCGTCCCACTGGGTGCCGCATTGCAGCGGGATCACCACCATGTCGTCGGCGGCGCGGATGCCGCGCTTGTCGAGTACGCCGGAATAGGCGTCGGTCCCGGTGCGCAGCATGGTGTGCAGCGGATTGATGCGGCCGAGCGCCGGATAGTTGGTCTTGCCGCCCTGCGGGCCGCTATTGTCGAAGTTGAGAGCGAGCGAAATCACCTTGCCCTTTTTCACGAGCTGGGCTGCCGCAATGATGTCCTCCGGGCGTGTGTAGTTGAGCGTGCCGATCTCGTCGTCCGGTCCCCACTTGCCCCAGTTCTTGTATTTCTCCGCGGCCTCGCGGAGATCGTCTCGTGTCACCTTACGCCCGGTCATGGCCTGCCTTTCTGGTTTGATTATGGAAGAAAAAATCTGTCGCGCTCCCTGCCCTAGGCGAGCATGCGATGATAGCATCGGTGAAAAGTCCAGGAAGGACATAGATTCCAGAACTTGGCTTCCAGGGAGGACCTAATGGTGGCGATCAAGGCAGTGGTGCGATTGCTCGCTTTGTGCGGGAGTTTCGTCTGGGCGGGCTCGTGCTGGGCGGCCTATCCCGATCATCCGGTGAAAATCATGGTGCCGTTCGCGGCCGGCGGCCCCACCGATGTGATGGCGCGGTTGTTGGCGCAGAAACTGTCGGAGAGTCTGAAGCAGCAATTCTACATCGAAAACCACGCGGGCGCCGGCGGCAATATCGGCATGGCCCAAGTGGCGCGCTCCGCGCCCGACGGTTACACCATCCTGGTGGCGAGTTCGAGCTTCGTGGTCAATCCAAGTCTGTACGCCAAGAACCCCTATGACGCGTTCAAGGATTTCGCTCCGGTGACGTTGGCCGCGGCCGCGCCGAATATCCTCGTGGTCCACCCTTCCGTCGAGGCCAAGACCGTCAAGGAGCTGATCGCTCTGGTCCAGGCCAATCCCGGCAAGTACAGCATCGCCAATCCCGGTCTCGGCACCACGCCGCAGCTTGCCGCTGAATTGTTCAAGCTGACCTACAAGCTCGACGCCGCCAGCGTGCCGTTCGGCGGTGGAGAGCCGGCGGTTCAATCGGTCGTCGGCGCCCATACGCCGATAGGGCTCATGGCGGTGCCGCCGACCGCCCCGCAGGTCACCGGCGGCAATTTGCGTGGCCTCGCGGTCACCTCTACCAAACGCTCGGCGGCGCTGCCGAACGTGCCGACCATGGTGGAAGCGGGCGTCCAAGGCCAGGAATCTGAGACCATGCAAGGCGTCTTGGTGCCGGCGGGCACACCGGCAGACATTGTCAGACCTGTTGAATCGCGAAATCGTCAAAGCATTGCAGCTTCCCGACGTGAAGGCAAAATGTGCCGAACTCGGCTTCGATATCGTCGCCGACAAGCCGGCTGAATTTGCCGTCTACATCAAGAAGGACGTCGATAAATGGGGCAAGGTCATTCACGACGCAAAAATTGCGCAGATCCAGTGAGGCATTGACCCGGCGTCCATGCGCATCGTCGACATCCGCGAGACGGCCATTCCGCTGAATTCGTCGCTCGCCAATTCGAGCTTCGATTTTTCCGAGATGACGACGTCGGTGGTGGCGGTCATCACCGACGTCGTGCGCGACGGCAAGCCGGTCGCGGGCTTTGCGTTCAACTCGACCGGCCGCTACGCCTGCGGCGCGCAAATGCGCGCGCGCTTCATCCCACGCATTCTCAGGGCCGACCCGAAAACCTTGTTGAACGAGTCCGGTGACAATTTTGCGCCGGAAAAAATTCTCGCCGTCATGATGCAGAATGAAAAATCGGGCGGTCACAGCGAGCGCTCGGTCGGCATCGGCACGATCGAGGTCGCTGTCTGGGATGCGGTTGCCAAGATCGCGGAAAAGCCACTGCACCGCTTGCTCGCCGAGCGCTACAACGGCGGCAAATTCGCCGAAAGCGTTTTTTGCTATGTGGGCGGCGGCTGGTATGCGCCGGGCAAGACCACCGGGGATTTGCAGGACGAGATGCGGCGCCATCTCGACGCCGGCTACACGATGGTAAAGATGAAAGTCGGCGGCATGCCGCTCGCCGACGATCTTGCCCGCGTCGAGGCTGTCAAATCGATCCTGCCGCCGGGCGGCAGGCTCGCCGTTGATGCCAATTCGAAGTTTGGTCGCGACGAGGCGCTCGCTTACGCGCGCGGGCTTGCGCCGTTCGGCTTACGCTGGTTCGAGGAGCCGTGCGATCCGCTCGACTTCGCACTGCTTGCCGAAATCGCCGGGGTCTACGACGCGCCGCTTTCCACGGGCGAAAATTTGTTTTCGACGCAGGACGTGGAAAATCTGGTGCGCTTCGGCGGCCTGAAACCGCAGCGCCACGACGTCATCCAGGTCGATCCGCCGCAGGCTTACGGCATCGTGCAATACGCCCGCACGCTCGATATGCTGGCGCGGCATCAATGGCCGCGCAGCTTGATGTTTCCGCACGGCGGCAATCAGATGTCGCTGGCGATCGCGGCGGGCTTCGGTCTCGGCGGCGCAGAGTCCTATCCCGGAGTTTTCGGCGATTTCGGCGGCTTCGCCGACGATGCCGAACTGAAGAATGGCTACCTGACGTTATCGGATTGGCCGGGCATCGGCTTCGAAGGACAGGCGCGGCTTTACCGGATCATGCGCGACCTTGCCGCATAATCAGTCTTCCCGGCGAGGTCACGCCAGCAGGTGAGCCGCCCGATAGGCGACGACTGCGCCCGGATGGAGTGCGACGCCGCCGAATTCGAACGCTGCCGCGCCCTCCGATCGCAAGGGCTCGAACAAATCGGTCAGCCCGTTGAACAGCGCGTTCAGTCGCGGCAACTCGTCGCGTGCGGCCAGAATGGCCGACGTGACGCTCTGGACCTTGTCGTCGGCGACATGGGCGTGCGTCACCAGCACGTTGACGACGGCAGCTTGCGGCATATCGGCATCGAGTCCGCGGATCGCGCCTTTTCGCATGATCGTCCGGCGATAGAACGGCACGGAGCCAAGGACTTTCTCCAGTTCGCCCGGCCCATAGGGCAGGACACGGATGGAACTCCGCTCAGCCAGCGCCGTCATCACTTTGTTCGGGATCGGGCATTGCAACTGGGCATCGATCTCGCCGCGCGCGAGCGCGTCCGCGCCAGCGGCGAAATCGAGGTAGAGCGGCGTGAAGTCGGCAAAGCTCAGCCCCAGCGTGCCAAGGATCACCCGGGCGTGTTGGGTCATGCCGCTCATCTGCGGGCCGACGACGAGCCGTTTGCCACGCACGTCCAACACTGTGCGCAGCGCAGAATCGGCGCGCGTAATGAAGAACAGCGGACCGGCATTCATCGGCGCGACCATGCGCAGATCGATGGGGTGCGTGAACGGCGCCTCGCCGTTCTTGGCGCGCCCGATCCAGTTCGATGCCATGAAGCCGAAGTCGATGTCGCTTTTCTCGAGCCGGTTGGCATTCTCGACGCTGGCGGCGCCCGACGTGCTCACGTCGATCGGCGCGAGCGTCGGAGCTCGCTCAAGCACCGTCTTGAGCGCGTTGCCTTGACTGAGAAACGTGCTGTCGCGTTCCGCCGTGCCGATGCGTATTCCCATGCTTGCTCCGCTCATTCCCGCGCAAGCGGGAATCCAGCCGTGATCGCGCTTTCGCTGTGATTGTTCCCAGGTCCGCGCTTTCGCGGCGACGAACGGATCATAGCAGCAGCTTTGACTCGATTGAATTCCGCCGCGCCTCAGCCCGACAGCCGCTCGATCGCCGCGCCGCAGCGTCCGAGTTTTTCCTCGAGGCGCTCGAAGCCGCGGTCGAGGTGATAGACGCGGTTGACGATCGTTTCGCCTTCGGCGGCGAGTGCGGCAATCACCAGCGAGACGGAGGCGCGCAGATCGGTCGCCATCACCGGCGCGCCGGTGAGGCGCTCGACGCCTTCGATCGTCGCCCGCTCGCCGTCGAGCTGTATGCGTGCGCCAAGCCGCGCCAGCTCCTGCACGTGCATGAAACGGTTCTCGAAGATCGTTTCGACGATGTGCGACGTGCCGCGCGCTCGCGTCATCAGCGCCATAAGCTGGGCCTGCAGATCGGTCGGGAAATCCGGAAACGGCGCGGTCGTCACCTCGACCGGTGCGATACCCGCGCCGTTGCGCGCCACGCGGATACCTTCGTTGGTCGGCATGATCGACGTGCCCGTCTGTTCGAGCACGTCGAGAGCCGCCTGAAGGTGCTCGGGGCGCGCGTTCTTGAGAAGGATGTCGCCGCCGGCCATGGCGACCGCCATGGCGTAGGTACCGGTTTCGATGCGATCGGGCAGCACGGCATGCCGCGCGCCGTTCAGTTTGGCGACGCCCTCGATCACAATGCGCTTCGTGCCGGCGCCGGAAATGCGCGCGCCCATCTTGTTGAGGCATTCGGCGACGTCGACGATTTCCGGCTCACGCGCTGCGTTCTCAATCAGGGTCGTCCCGTCGGCGAGAGAAGCCGCCATGATCGCCGTGTGGGTGCCTCCGACGGTGACTTTCGGAAACACGATCTCGCCGCCCTTGAGCCCGTGCGGCGCCCGCGCCACCACATAACCGCCGTCGATGTCGATTTTCGCGCCGAGCCGCTCCATCGCCATGATGAGCAGATCGACCGGCCGCGTGCCGATCGCGCAGCCGCCCGGCAACGACACCCGCGCCTCGCCCATGCGCGCCACGAGCGGCGCGACCACCCAAAAACTCGCCCGCATCTTGGACACGAGTTCATAGGGCGCCGTGGTGTCGACAATATTGGCGGCGGAAATGTGCAGTGTCTGGCCGTGATCGGCGGTCTCGCCGGAGCGCTTGCCGCCGACCATGATATCGACGCCGTGATTGCCGAGGATTTGCTGCAGCAGGCCGACATCGGCGAGCCGCGGCACGTTGTCGAGAACGAGGGTC
Organism: uncultured Alphaproteobacteria bacterium; assembly: GCA_963759705.1. Classification (GTDB taxonomy): domain Bacteria; phylum Pseudomonadota; class Alphaproteobacteria; order Rhizobiales; family Xanthobacteraceae; genus BOG-931. The sequence continues at coordinate 685 of CAVXAK010000005.1, read as the reverse complement.
CGATCGGTCAGCAGGCTCGCGATCATCAGCGGCAGCGTTGCGTTCTTCGCCCCCGAGATCGGTATCATGCCATTGAGGTGCCGGCCGCCCACGATGCGAATGCGATCCATCTTTACCCCCCGCGGCCCATCCCGGACCTAAACCGTCGCAAACCTATGGACCCAGCGCGGCAATGCCGCAAAGCGCGACGGCAACCAATTTTGCCAAATTCACCCGCCCGATCCCGTTACACTACTCCCGGCCTGGATTGCGGCGAAAGTCGGGATCGGATGGCTCGATATCGGGCTCAGCGGCCGGCAAATCCCCCCGCGCCGCCGGCCCCGCGGCTCGGCTGCGGGCTTGCGCCTTGCGCCGTTTGAGGTTTTGGCGCAAGGCCGCGGCAAGCCGCTCACTTCGCGCCGCCCATTTCTCCGCCTTGCCGGGCTTGACCATGGTGGTTTGACTGCGAGCGGTCAAATTTGCAATTCGTCGAGTTTCAAGCACGCCAAGCGGCGCGCTGCAACCGATCCGGCCGGCGCGCTTGCGCCGAATCCCCCCTTATGGCAAGGGATCGCCGCGCTTTCATGCATGGGCGTTCGCCGCGCGTCGGCCGGGTAGGCCGCCGAAACGGTCGCTGCCGTAGCTCAGTGGTAGAGCACTCCCTTGGTAAGGGAGAGGTCGTCAGTTCAATCCTGACCGGCAGCAC
>CAVXAK010000004.1:0-40899 GCA_963759705.1 uncultured Alphaproteobacteria bacterium | reverse complement strand
CCGCAGCGTCTTGTCCGGCCGGCAGAACCGCGCCACGTGCGTCGCTTGCATGCACGACGCTTTGCAGGACGAGGATCGCGCCGCAAGCAACGAACAGCGGAACTGCGAACAGGAAGAAAATGCTCTGCAGCGGCCAATCGGCTGCGAGAAGAATGCCGCCCAGGAGCGGCCCGATGGTCGACAGGATGCGGGCGACGCCGTGCGCCCAGTTCACGGCTGTCGAGCGGATGTCGGTCGGGTAGAGCGTCGCCGCCATCGCCGCATCGGTGATCTGGCAGCCGATTACGCAGAAGCCGCCGATGCCGATCGTTATCGCGAGTAGTGCGGCCGAGGTGCCGACCGTGCCGATCAGGCCGACAAACGTGCCGCCAACCAGAAATCCGACGGCGAGAACGCGGAAAAAGCCGAAGCGATCGGCGAGCATGCCCATGCTGATGACGCCGATGACGCCGCCGAATTGGAGGCTTGAGGCGACGCGCAAAGCGACGGCCTGTGGCAAGCCCGTGCTGTTGACCAGGGTCGGCAGCCATTGGTTCAGCAGATTGAGCACCGTGGTGTTGAGAAAGATGATGAACCAGAGCAACAGCGTGATGGCGATGCGGCCATCGGTGAAAAGTTGAATGACGCGCGGCGTCTTGGCGGCCGCTTCCTGACGAGGGTGAATTTGACGTCGCTCGGAAAGCTCAGCGCCGGATTGATGGTTGCGAGCGTCCGCGCGATGCTGGCGTCATTGCCCGGCCGCAGCGCCTGGAGGCGAACGAACTCCGGCAGCCACAGATACATCGCCGCGGCGAGGAAGAGCGGCAACACGCCGCCCAGATAGAACATGCCCTGCCAGCCGTAGATCGGTACGATCTGCGCGGCAATAAGACCGCCCGAGGCAGCGCCTATGGCGTAGCCGCAGCTCGCCAGCGTGACCAGCCGGGCGCGCGTTCGGCGCGGCGCAAACTCGCTGGCGATGACGACCGCCATTGGCACGAGGCTGCCGAGGCCAAGTCCGGCAAAGAAGCGCAGAATGATCAGCTCGGTCAAATTGGACGCTTGTGTCACCAACAGCGTGAGCAGCGCGAAATAAATCACCGTAACGATGGTCGTCGGCCGGCGGCCGAACCGGTCCGCGATGGGCCCGGTGACAAGCGCGCCGATGGCGACGCCGGCGACGCCTGCGGTGAACACCGGACCTAGCGCGCCGCGTGTGAGATGCCACGCGTGGCTCAGCGCCGGTGCCACATAGGCAATGCCGAGATTGTCGATGCCATCGAGAAAAAGCATCAGAAAGCACAGCACCACGATGCGGACGTGCGTGAGGCCGGTTTTCTGCTCGTCAGAAATTGTCCGACGTCGATGGCGTTTGCCATTTCTCCCCCTCTGCTTCTTCATTGCCGGGCTTTTACTGCCCGGGCAATCATGCCCTGGGGCGGCGTGTTTATGTTTATTCGCCTCCCGCATCGATGATCGGCACTTCGACATGACCACCGGTCCTTGTCCGGTGGTGACGCGACATTACGCCCCTTCGTTTGGGTCGTGATAAAGCTCGCCGACGATGCCGGTCATTCCCGGCTTCGATTGGTGCAGATAATAGCGGCCGTCGCGGTCGCGGCCGAGACGCCCGGCGTGGCGCAATTCGTCGAGCGCGCAGGCGACTTCGCGGCCATCCTCGCTGCCGAGCGATTCCACGATATCGGCATAAAACATCGGCGACGATCCGAGCGCCTGCTCGACGGTCTGATAGCGCGCAGGCCCTTTGAAAACCTTGGCGGCGCAGCGCGTCAGCGGAATCTGACCATCGCGGCCGAACGGCTTCGTGCAATCGAAGCCGGATTTGGCGCGGTGCGCCGGCCGTTGAGCGACGGGTCCATGGTCATCCCCAGCATCCCCTGCAGGATGACGAGGTCCTGATCGGCCTGGAACCGCGTGCCAGCGCCCAATCCACCTGCCGGTCGTCGTGGATGTCGATGTCCTCGTCAAACACATAGATGTGCTTGAGCCGCATGATGCCGCCAAACAGTGCGGCGATGGCGGAGCGTGCTTCGCCGAACGAGCGCTGCTTGATCGAGACCCGCAAGGTGTTGGCGCCACCGGAAACTGCGCGGAGATAGACGGCGACCGGCTCGCGCACGCAGCTTTTCAGGATGCGCATCGCGTCCGCTTCGGTGCGCATCGCCAGATGTTGGCGCTGTCGGTCTGATCGAGCACGAAGGCCGAGCCGTGCAGCAGCGTGTGATGCAGCACGTCGGAGCGCATGGTAATGGCGGTGCAGTGAAAACCGGATCCATGTGGATCGCCCCGTAGTAGCCCATGTACTCGCCGTACGGACCTTCCGGCTCGACGTAGCCGCGCTCGTCGAGATAGCCCTCAAGCGTCATTTCGGCGTCAGCCGGAATCAGAATGTCATTGGTCAGGCTTTTCACGACGGGCGCCGGCTCGCGCGGAAACCGGCGACAAGCTTGAGCTCATCGCCGGGAACCCGCGTGGTCGCCGCGAAGAAATCCAGCGGATGCGCGCCGACGGTGAATGTCACGGGAAGTTTTTCGCCCCGCGCGATGCACGCCGTGTAGATGCGCTTGAGATCGGACGGCGCGGTTACGTTGGTACCGGCTTCGGTGCGGCTGCGCAGGCTTAGCCGGCGACAGCCCACATTTCTGCGGCCGGTCGCCGGATCGACCGCGTAATCGATCGCCGAACTGAGATAGCAACTGCCGTCTAGGCGTGCTGCGGATGAAACGGCAGCTTCGTGAGATCGACGTCCTTGCCGGTGAGCGTGATCTGATGCACCGGGGCTTCATCCGACGGCACTTCGACGAGCGGCTGCGGATTGGCGAGCCGTTTGAAATATTCGTCGTAAAGCTTGTCTTCGGTGGTCTCGAAGGCGGCGGCAATGCGCTTGCGGCTGCCGGCCGTCTTGGCGACGAGTTCGACCTGTTCGGGTCCGGCCTTCTTGAACAACACCGCCTTGTCGGTGCGTTCGATGATCGGGCTCAGTCCGGTCAGCGGTACCGGTTTCTCGTAAACTTCGATCTCGCCGAACTTCTGAGACGATCGACAAAGTTACGGAGGCGATATTTGTCGAAATCGATATCGGCGGTTGCGTGGGTCATCGCTTGCGTTCCACCCTGTTTGTTGGTCAATTTAGCACGTAAATTGCTACTAGTGAACCGATTCCAAAGTTCGCATCATTGCGCGGCATCCTCGTTTGCGAACATCGAGAATCGGAGGACACTAGCAACTTATTGATCTAGTGTGGCTTTGGTTCAGAAGTCCGCATGACGGGGTCGCGGCGAGAATGATGCGGACTTTATTTCAACCGCCACGCTAGCTTGAAATGCTAGTCAACGCGGTATTTTCAGTCCGGCTGAAGCGAACCGCCAGAAAATCCTATTCCTTGGGCTGCGATGGCGGTTGCAGGCGATCCTCCTGAGCGGCCATGTGTTGCGCCGCCGTCTGCAGCTTTTCGTAGGCTCGCTTCTTCTCGGCCAGATGATTTCGCTGCCCTATGCGCAAATAGAGAAACGGTCCGGCGAAGGCTATGGCGTAGGCCGCGGCCCCCACGCCGGGTCGGTGTCGCGTCCCACGCCTGCGATTATTGTCAGCATCTGAGCGGCAAAAAAGGCGGTGCACAAGCCCATGAATGCGCCGGTCAGGGGCGTAATCTTGGAGACCGGACGAGTTTTGTTCGCGATGGCCTCCGCCTGCGTCCAAAGATCAGCTTCGGCGTCGCTCATTGCCGCACCCGTATGGCGTTTATCCAGGAACTTAAAGTGACTACGGGCGTGGTGCCGAAGTGAGTCAATCGCGCGTGACCCCGTGGCCGCCCGGGTCAGGTCTCCGCTGTTGCCTTAACTCGAAATTCGGCCCCGGTGGTCAGTGCGGCAGGAACGGCATTCTCGCCCGACGCTGCAGGGAGATTGCTTGGTGATTACTTGCCCCAGCCGAAGCGGTAATTCACGCCGGCACGGAAAATGTTGTCGTGCATCGAGACGTTATCGCTTGGCGTCACGCCGCAGCCGGTGCCGCAATTCAAGCTGCCGAGGTCGACGTGGAGATACTCGGCCTTCGCGCTCCAATTTCCGGGTAGCGCGATTTCGAGGCCGCCGCCGACGGTCCAGCCCGCCTTGGTGTCGCTGGCGCCCGCAAAACCGGGCGTGGGCCGAATGTCGCCGACGGCGAGACCACCGGTGACATAGGGCAAAACGCCGCCGAACGCATAGCCGGCGCGTCCGCGCACGGTGCTGAGCCAGCTATCGCTGGTGCTGCAACCGTTGGGGCAGAGCGTCGAACTGTTGGTGCCCTGCAGGTGAGCCCAATCCACGTCGCCTTCGAGACCGACCACAGCCTGGCCGAACTGCCAATTGTATCCGGCCGTGCCGCCGACGAGGCCGCCCGAAAGATTGATATCAGCCGAACTCGAATCCCATCGGGAATGGCCCCAGCCGCCGCCGCCGTTCGCGCCGAGATAGAAGCCGGTCCAATTGTACGCCTGGGTCACTTGCGCGGGTGGTGCCTTGTAGAGCGGCGCGACCGAAAGGTCGGCCGCTGCAGCGCACTGCGCCGCGAACAGCACACCCAAAACAATGCAACCAGCTACAAACTTCTTCATCGATGGTTCGGCCTCACCTGGTCGGCTGCTCATGGCAGCCGTTTACCTTACGACACTGCGCAGAATTATATTACCCCCGGCTTACCGATACGGTTAAGCCGGCAGGGTCGCCGCCGCTGGTCCGTACTCTATCGGCTAGAAGGGCCAAATTGTGCCGGTGCCGGGGCGTCACGATGACCCAGGGAACGCGAACCGGGCCCAACAGGGCGCCGGTTGGCGATGCAAGCTGCTGATTTCGCAGGATATTCCGGTCAGCCATAAGTCTTCAGCACATGGCGGGCGATGACCATTTTCATCACCTCGCTGGCGCCTTCGGTGATGCGGAAGCTCCGTTGCTGCCGCCACATTTTCTCATCGGCAAATCGGTGGTCAGCGCAATGCCGCCGTGAATTGCATGCACATGTCGGCGGCTTTGAAGGCCATTTCGTCGGCGAAATACTTGCAGACATAGGCGTCCTGGCGGGCGTCCTCGCCGTTGTCGAGCCGCACGGCAGCTTTGTAGACAAGCAGCCGTGCCGCCTGCAGTGCGATGTATATGTCGGCAAGCATCCATTGTATGGCTTGACGGTCCGCAAGCGGCCGGCCGAAGGTCGAACGCTGCTTGGCGTATGAGGTCGCCATTTCCAGGCAGCGCTCGGTCACGCCGCAGGCGCGCGCACCGTGTTTGACGCGGCCGCCGCCGAGCCATTGTTGGGCGTGGCGGAAACCTTCGCCCTCTTCGCCGACGCGATGGCTCGCCGGCACGCGCACGTTATCGAGCACGATCTCCCACGGCCGGTCACCCATCATCGTATTGTATTGCGCCGCCGAGTTTGACGCCGGCCGTATCCATGTCGACGATGAAGCATGAAATGCCGCCGTGCGAGCCCTTGGTCGGTCGGTCGCCGCCATGAGCTGCATGAAGTCGGCGTCGCCTGCTCCGGTGATGAACCGTTTGACGCCGTTGATGACGTAATGATCGCCGTCGCGTACGGCGACGGTGCGCATTCCACCCGGATCGGAGCCGGCGTCAGGTTCGGTCTGAGCGAAGCAGGGCGTTTTCTCGCCGCGCAAAGCCGGCAGCAAGTATTTCTCCTTCATTTCGCCCGTGAGCGAATAGAGAATGGCGCGCACGGCGGGCCCGGCGATGCCGCCCATGCCGCGCGCCGGCAACGCAATGCTGCGCGACAGCTCCTCTTCCACGATCGTCTTCGCCAGGATCGAAAGGCCTGGACCGCCGTACTCCTCCGGCACGTCCATCTTCCAGAAGCCGAGGTCCTTCGCCCGCTGGCAGAAGCGTTCGTAATATTTGGGCTTGAGCTTTTCGCCGTCGGTCAGGGTCTCCCGCTCGACCGGGATCAATTCATTATCGACAAAGCGACGCAACGCATCCTTGAAGATGCGCAACTCCTCGGGCAGCTCGAAATCCATGATGCGCTCTTCCCTTTTATCCCGCTCGTCTCCGCGAAAGCGGGGAACCTGGATTTTTTCTCTCCGCGTTTAGCAGTCGAACTGGATTCCCGCCGGCGCGGGAATGAATGAGCGGACGGTGTCGCGCTTCGCTCACTGATCGCCTTTCCCCTCACGCCAGGTGACGCGGACGTCGACAGCGAGCGCGCCATCGGTGCGAACGATCAGCGGATTGATCTCGATGTCGGCGATGCGCGCGCGATGATCCAAATAAAACCGGGCGAGCGCGAGCGCCGCGGCTTCGAGCGCCTTGCGGTCCGCGGGCGGTTTGCCGCGATATCCGGCAAGGAGACGATTGACTTTCAGACCGTCGATCATCTTGCCGACATCGGAGGCGCTGACCGGAAGGAGCCGCTGCGCGACATCGCGGACGAGTTCGACCATGATGCCGCCGGCGCCGACGAGCAGCAGCGGGCCATAGAGCGGATCGGAATGCGCGCCGACGATCGTCTCCACGCCGGAGACCATTTCCTGCACCAAGAAACCGTCGATGTCCGCTCCGGGATGCGCAGCGCTTGCCGCTTTCACAAGCGCATCGGCAGCATCGAGCACCTGTTGGCGGTTCGCGAGACCCAGCATCACGCCGCCGGCTTCGGTCTTGTGCACGATGGCGGCCGAGCGAATTTTCAGCGCAACCGGAAATCCGATCGCGGCCGCGGCGTCGGCGGCCTCCTCGGCGCTTGATACCGAGCGGCTCTTCGGCAACGCGATGCCGTAGCGCGCAAGCGTCGTTTCCAGGTTGGCCGGCGAAAGGTCACTCGGCGGCGCGGGCGCCAAGACGGCCGGCGCCCGTCCGGCGCGCTCGGCAAAAAACCACAGCGCGTTGATCGCGCGCAGCGTCGGCTCCAGCCCCTGCAGGAACGGAAATCCGGCCTCTTCCTGGACGCGCAGCGCCTCGGGCGTCATCTGATAGATCATGCGGCCGAACGCGAGCACCGGCTTGTCGGTCGCCGAGAGCAGCCGCCGCAATTCGTGAATGTCGTTCCACATGCCGCCCTTGCCCGGCAAGGCGGCGCCCCACGCCACGATATCGATGCCGGGATCCCGCGCCACGATCTCGCACTGGTCGGCCGCCGCCTTCAATGTCGACGGGATGCCGACATCGAGCGGGTTCTTCGGCAAAATGCCTTCCTGCATGTGCGGCATCAGGGCGGCATTGGTGGCCGCACTGTATTCCGGAACGACAGCGCCCTCCGCCTCGGCGTAATCGTACAATAGGTCGACCGTGCCGCCCGAGGTCGTGACGAAGCCGATGCGCGGCCCCTTCGGCAAGCGGCCGCCTTGGAAGGCAAGCGCTGTCTCCAAGAGATCGTCGAGGGAGCGGCAATTGATGATGCCGTAGCGTTCGCACATCGCCAAATAGGCGGCATAATCGCCGCCAATCGCGCCGGTGTGCGATTGCGCCGCCGAGCGCGATTTCTGCGTCGCGCCGGTTTTGATCGCGAGCACCGGCTTGCCGGCTTCGAGCGCGCGCGCCGCGGCCCGCAAGAACGCCTGCGGCCGGCGAATGCCTTCGATGAAGACGACGATCTGTTTGGTGTGCGGATCGTCGACCAGGAAATCGAGATAGTCGGCAAGATCGAGATCGACCTCGTTGCCGAAGACACCGCATAAGAGAACCGCATGCCGCGGTCGGCGGCGCTTTTCAGCCAGAACTGCAATGTTCCGCCGGACTGAAAAATTCCGCCGATCGATCCCGGCGGGATGCTGCACAATTCCGTGTTGGGATAAGCGAACAGCCGCTCGCGATAGCTGTACGAGCCCATGCAGTTCGGGCCGCTCACGCGCAGCTTGCTGGTGGCAAGAAACTCTTTAAGCCAGGCGCCGCGCGCACGCGAGGGCTCGCTTTCGCCGTCACCGAATGCTGACGCGTAAACCGTCGCGGACTTCACACCGGCCGCTTCGGCGTCGGTCAGTACGTCGGCGACGCCCGCGGCCGGAACGATCACCATGGCATGATCGACCGGCTCGGAAAGCTCGCGCAGCGACGGATAACACGGCTCGCCGTAGACCTGCTGCTGTCGTGGATTGACCAGAACGATGCGGCCGCCGTAGCCGAATTGTCGCAGGTTGCCGAAGATCTGGCTGGCCCATCGCGCCCGCTCGGAGGCGCCGACGATGGCTACAGAAGACGCCCGCAAAACGCTCGCCGGTGACCGCAACACCGCTTCACTGCCCGCCACGCTTTCTCCCCTGTCAAATGTGCCGCAGTCCTTTTTCAGCTTGGTATAGTATTTCACCGCTGGCGGCTATGTCCTGACCCGGTTCTCGGGTCGGATCAGGTCTGCAGCAGAGGGAGGGCACATGAGAGCGCAATGCTCGGCAGCGCTAGTGGCTGCCGTTGCCGGTTTTGCAGTGGCGGCTGGTGCGGTTGAAGCGCGCGCCGGCGATTTTTATCAGGGCAAGACGCTCACCATCGTCGTCGGTTTTGCGCCGGGCGGCGGCGTCGACAACACGGCACGCGTCGTCGCCCGCCATCTGGCACGCTTCATCCCGGGCGAGCCCAGCGTCGTCGTGCAGAACATGGAGGGCGCCGCCGGCATCGTCGCGATGAATTACGTCGACAAGCGCGTCGCCGCCGATGGCCTGACGCTCGCCGTGCCCGGCCGATCCTGGTACGTGGAAGGCGCGCTGAAGGGACCGGGCGTGTCCTTCGACGTCGACAAACTCACCTATATCGGCAGCCCCGGCCAAGTGAACTCCGCGCTGTTCGTGCGCACCGCGTCGGGCGTCGAAAGCCTCGCCGCATTGAAGACTTCGCCGAAACCTTTGACGTTCGGCACGTTGGGTTCGACGACGCCGACCGCCATGGTGCCGGCGCTTCTTGCCGCCTACGGTTATCCGATCAAGCTGATCTCCGGCTACGTTTCCACCTCGCGGATCCTGCTTGCGCTCGAGCAGGGCGAGATCGATGGCTTCTGGACCGTCGAAGATTCGTTTGCGCGCCGCCACGATTTGCTCGACAAGAAAATCGTGAGGTCCCATTCTACAGACCGGACATCTGCACCCCGGCATGCCGGTGCTGCGCGATATCGTGCCGGAAAGCCAGCGGCCGCTTCTGATGCTGCTCGAGGCCCCCGAGGATTTTGGCCTCCCGCTGGTCGGGCCGGCTGGTATTCCGGCCGAACGCGTCGACATCCTGCGCAAGGCTTTCCTCGCCATGGCAGCCGACAAGGACTATCAAGCCGACGCGCTCAAGGCTGAGCAACCGGTCGGAGCGCCCCTGGATGGCGCGCGACTGCAAACCATGATTCGAGAATTGGCGGCAGCCTCGACGCCGGATATCGTCGCCGCCTATCGGCGGCTTGGGTCGACGAAGTAATCGGGGGCTCGCTGTGACAACGTTTCGTGATGATGGAGAGAGTACGAATGCGTCTTGATCAATTGGAAGGCAAGCCCGACGACCGCGTGGCCTGGGGCAGCGACATCGCGGCACAAATGCTGCGGCGGTTCGGCATCCGCTATATCAGCCTCAATCCGGGAGCGAGCTATCGCGGCTTCCACGACAGCCTCGTCAATCATCTGGGCAATAAAAATCCCGGGATCGTTCTGTGCCTGCACGAAGACCATTCGGTGTCGATCGCGCACGGTTATGCCAAGGCGACCGGCGAGCCGATGGCCTGCGTGCTTCACAGCAATGTCGGGCTGCTGCACGGCATGATGAGCCTGTTCAACGCCTGGTGCGATCGGGCGCCGATGTTCGTGCTTGGCGCGACGGGCCCGGTCGCCGCCGAGAAACGGCGGCCGTGGATCGATTGGATTCATACCTCACGCGATCAGGGCGCCTATATTCGCTCGATCATCAAGTGGGACGATCAGCCGACGTCGCCCGACGCGCTGGTGGAGTCGATGACGCGCGCCAATCTTCTCACCCGCGCCGCGCCGACGGCGCCGGTTTATATCTGTCTCGACGCCGGCTTTCAGGAGCAGAAACTCGACAAGGAGCCGGAATGGCCTGACGTGACGCGCTTCAAGCCGCCGCAACCGTCGCGACCCTCGAAGGAATCGGTCGACGACGCGGTTGCGCTGCTGAAAGGAGCGAAACGGCCGGTGGTCATGTTCGGCCGCTCGTCGCGCCATGCGCAATACTGGCAGCCGCGGATCGACCTCGCCGAGCGGCTCGGCGCCTGCGTCGTCACCGACCTCAAGCAGGGCGCCACGTTTCCGACCGATCATCCGGCGCATTACTGTCCGCCCTTCAACGTGCTCGGCAAGGACGCGCGTGAGCTGCTCTGCGAAGCGGACGTGATCCTTGCGCTCGACTGGGTCGATCTCGGCGGCGCGCTGCGGCAGGCCAAGAACGTCGGCACGGTCGCGGCCAAGGTCATTGCCTGCTCGCTCGATCAAAACCTGCATACCGGCGCGAACATGGAGTACCAGGCACTGCCGCCGGTCGACGTGGCGATGGCCTCGACCGCCGATGTGGTCGTCGCCGAACTGCTCGACGGGCTGGCGAAGGGCCGCAAAGGGCCCTGGAAGGAGAAAGTGCCGGCCAAAGCCAAAGCGGCAAACGGCGCAGCGATCAGCATGGAGCAGGTCGCGATGGCGCTGCGCGATCAGTTCAACGATCCGGAGAATGTCACGTTCTGCACGCTTGGCCGCGGCTGGCCGTTCGATCTGTGGCCGTTGCAGAACGGCATGTCGTATCTCGGCAAGGATGGCGGCGGCGGTCTGGGATCAGGTCCGGGCATGTCGATCGGCTCGGCGCTCGCCTTGCAGGACCAAGGCCGTTACGCGATCTCGATGCTCGGCGACGGGGATTTTTGTATGGGCGCGACGGCGATCTGGAGCGCGGCCCATCACAAGATTCCGCTCCTGATCCTGGTGAATAACAATCGGTCCTATTTCAACGATGAACTGCACCAGGACAACGTAGCCCGCACCCGCGGACGCGAGGTGAAAAACCGCTGGATCGGATTGCGTATGCAGGATCCGGAGCCGGACATCGCCAAGCTCGCGGAGGCGCAGGGCGCCGTCGGCATCGGCCCGGTGACGAAGGCGTCCGACGTCAAGGCGGCCATCGAGAAGGGCGTCGACGTGCTCAAGAAAGGCGGCGTTTGCGTCATTGACCTGCACATCGACCCGCCGTCGGAGCGGCAGGCGAGCCACAATCTCGGCCAGCGCGCAACGGGAGATTAAGAACTGTCCTGGCTGTTCTTTGCGTTTTCGGGCCCGGTCCTTTGGGCGATCTCGACGCACTTGGACAAGTATCTGGTCGAGCGGTACTTCAAGCAAAGCGACGTCGCCGTGCTGCTGCTGTTCACGGCGTTCGTCGGCGTGGTGCTCCTGCCGTTCATCTGGTTCTACGATCCGGCGGTCACGACGTCCGGACCTTGGAAGCATCGCCCTCATCATCACCGCGGGCATCCTCTACATGGGCGGGATGCTGCTCTACCTGCAGGCCCTGCAATCGGAGGAGGCCTCGGTGGTGGCGCCGTTCTTTCAAGCGGCGCCGCTGTTCGGCTATGTGCTGGCCTATTTGGTGCTCGGCGAAACATTATCGGGCCGGCAATTGGCGGGCGGTGCGCTGATTGTCGTCGGCGCGCTGATTGTCTCGATCCGTTTCGGCCAGAGCATCGGGCGCTTCAAGGCGCGGCTGGCGATGCTGATGCTGGCTTGCGGATTTGTGCTGGCGTTGAGCGGCCTCATCTTCAAGGTCTTCGCGCTTGAGGTCGAGTTCTGGACGACAACGTTCTGGATGTTCGTTGGCGAAGCGATCTTCGGCGCCGCGCTGCTGCTGATCACGTCGTACCGTCGGCAATTTGCGGCGATGCTGCGCGCGAATACGGCGGCGCTCTTGACGATCAACGGCTCGAACGAACTCATCAATCTGGGCGGCGGACTGGGAAACCGCTACGCGCTGATGTTCGCCCCGTTGAGCATCGTACAAGCGATCGGCAGCACCACGACGTTGTTCGTGTTCGCGTTCGGCGTGGTGCTGAGCTTGTGCTGTCCCGGCCTGGGCCGTGAGACGTTGTCGGGCCGCGAATTGACCCAAAAGGGCATTGCGGCCGCCTTTGTTGCCGTGGGCGTCGCGCTCGTCACGCGCTGAACACACAAAACCGCCACCCCGACGTCACTCGGCTTATTCCTCGGCTTCGATGCCGAGTTGCGCGAGACCATCTTCCAGATGATTGGGCAGCAGCGGCATTCCGAGAAGGTAGGATGCCGTGCGCTTGTTGTGAGCACGGGCGGCTTCCGCGCGTAACTCGTCCCAATCGTCGGCCGTGCCGTCGCCCCGGCCGAGCCACGTCAGCGCCACGAGGTCGATCTGTTCGTCTTCGGTCATGGCGCGGATGAAGCCGACGAGTTCTTTGACCACAGGGTCGTCGGGGTGGTCCTCGAGGACCGACAACATCCCGTCGTCCGTCGGATTGGACGAGTCGTCGGGGTCGGTGACAACGTCCTTGACGTCGAATTCGCGCGCCTTGGCGATGATGAAACCGAGCTTCTCCGGGGAGATCGATAGGTCGGGGGTATCCGGCATGGCAGCCCTCACGTGATTGAAAATAGCCATCGCATCTTGACGTTCGCCCGTCCGAAGGCCTTGACTTACATCAAGGTCATCGCGGCTAAACATCACGGTTCCAGCCATGCAGGACTATGACGGAACGACTGCCGCACCTCGGCTGGGAGTTTTGGCTGAGTCGAGGCGGGTTTGGCTCAAACCGCTATGCATCGTGTTCGGCGTGCTGGCGCTGGTGTGTCACTTAACGGCGGCCCGAGCCACCGACGAAATCCAAGTCTACAACGCCGAAATTGCCGAAATCGGACAGTGGACTATTCAGCAACATCTCAATTACACGCTCGATGGCCGCACGGAGCCCGATTATCCGGGCGGGCTCGTTCCCAACCATAGCCTCAACGGCACCCCGGAATTTGCCTACGGCATGACAGATTGGTGGGAACTCGGCTTCTATTTGCCCTTTGCCGTGAGCGGCAGTGACGCGTTCCTGTCCAATGCGGCCAAGATCCGCACTCTCTTCGTTTCGCCGCATGCCGCGGAGCGGAGTTTCTTCTACGGCGTGAATTTCGAATTCAGCTACGAGACGCCGCCGTTTTCGCAAACCCGTTATGGGCTTGAGATTCGCCCCATTGTTGGCGTTCGCAACAGCGACTGGGAATTCATCGTCAACCCCATCGTCGATATAGGTTTTGGCGCTTTGGGCGAGGCCGATTTCGCCCCAGCGGCGCGGCTTGCGCGCAATCTCGGTCAGGATCGCTACATCGGGCTCGAGTATTATTCGGACTTCGGCCAGATCGGAGACTTCCTGCCGTTTCAGGAGCAGCAACACCAACTGTTCGCGGTGACCGATTTCAAGGCGGGGGTGTTTGATGTCGAACTGGGAGTCGGCTATGGCCTCACGTCCGGCTCCGACCGCTGGATTACCAAGGCCATCATCGGCTATGCGTTCCCGGTACCCGGCGGCAACAAAACAAACGATAACGCTCTGAGAGCACCGATGGTGATGAAAAGTCCGCTGCGCCAGTCGGCGCAGGCGCTGCCCGCGGCGGACCCGTTCTTCGCGATGCGGTGAGCGTGCGTGTTCTTCATCTTGGGCCTCGTCAATCTTTTCCCTGATCCTCGTAGTCGATAGCCGATCCCTGGTCGCGATATGACGAACGAAAAAGAACCCGCGGCGGCAGCAGCGCAACTGGATGAAATCCTCCAGACGCATACGGCGTATGCGGGCTGGACGAGGCTACTCATCGCGACGATCCGACTGTCTGACGGGCGCGTGATCCGGCGCGAGGTCGAGGATCACGGCGAGGCCGTGTGCGTCCTGCCTTACAATCCACAACGCAAGACGGCCGTGCTGGTGCGGCAATTGCGCGCTCCGCTGCTGTTGGCCGGCCACCGGCAGGGACTATTCGAGGCCATAGCCGGAATTCTGGAAGACGAAGAGACCGATGCGTCGGTCCGCCGCGAGTCGATGGAAGAGGCGCAGCTAAAACTCGATTCGCTCGAACGTGTCTTCACCGCATGGACGATGCCCGGTCTCTCGACCGAGCGCATGCATCTGTACTTGGCGACCTATTCGGGCGAGCCGAGGCCGGAAATCCGAGGCGGTATCGCCAGCGAGCATGAGGAGACGATTGCGACCGAGATCGGCCTTCCCGAATTGGTGCGGATGGCGGAGAGCGGCGTACTCGCAGACCTCAAGACGCTGCTGCTGCTGCAAACGCTGCGGCTCCGCCGGCCGGAGTTGTTCAATTCCGCGCTTTGATCGAGCACCTCTTCCGGACGCGGGTGCGCCGCGTCCGGATAAGAGTCTAGGGATCACACCGTCGCCGGCTCCATGCCGCGCCGCACGGTGAGCGCTTCCTTGGCGGCATCCTTGAACGGCTGGTCCGGCGGCAGGATGACGGAGGCCGAGCGAACGCGCTGATGGGCGAGATCGACGCCGGGCGGCTGCGTGCCTCTTTCCATCAGTTCCTTGGCGGCGCGCATCAGCCGGTGGCGAGCCATGATGATGCCGTTGTCGGTCGAAACCAGGTTCTCTTTGGTGCGGTCGACGACCGGCCCCATGCTCTCCTGCAGCGACGCATCCTGAATGGCGATGCCGTCGATGCCGCTATACGTATCACCACGCAACTGCGCCGCGCGATCCATCAGGTAATCGTTGTCCTTGTTGGCGAGCGGCCGGTACGTGCCTGGAACGTACTTGCAGTGGATACCCTTGCCCTCGCTCATGGCCTCGCGCTCAGCCGCGGTGATCTTGCGCGTCGGGTGATAGTCGTAGCTCCATGCCCAACAGTTCTGGTCGTCGATCGGGATCCAGAAGTGGCCGTGCACCGTATGCCCGCCGCGCGGCGCGATCATCGTGAATGACGGCAGCACGTATTGGGTGATGCGCCAGTAATAGTTACCGTTCTCGGCGTTGCGGCGGGCGCCGATGAAGAGACCGCCGGCGCTCTCGACCACTTCGAAGACCGGGCGCATGTCGTTGAGATTGTACTGATTGCCCCTGGCGCCCTTGAACAGCGGGTCGGAATTGATGTTGCCGCGATGCAGGAAGGAAACGTGGCTCGAATCGATGCCACCCTCCATGGCTTGCAGCCAGTTGGATTCCTGCGTTCGCTTCGACACGAACCGCTGTTCGCTCGGCACCATGGCGAACTCCCATTCGGGCAGCGGCGGTTGCCGCTCCGGCGGGCCCATATAGGTCCACAGCACGCCGCCGCGTTCGACCAGCGGATAGGACTGAACCTTGATCTTGCGGGCGAAGCCGCTTTCCTCCGGCTCCGACGGCACCTCGATGCACTGGCCGGCGACGTCGAATTTCCAGCCGTGATAAGGGCAGCGCAGGCCACATTCCTCGTTGCGGCCGAACCAGAGCGAAGCGCCGCGGTGCGGACAGAACTCGTCGATCAGACCATAGCGGCCCAGGCTGTCGCGGAATGCGACGAGGCGCTCCGACAGCACCTTGACGCGGACCGGCGGGCAATCGCTCGCCGGAAGTTCGGTGGCAAGCAGGACAGGCAGCCAATACGAGCGAAACAGCTTGCCCATCGGCGTCCCCGGACCCGTTTGGGTCACCAGGTCGTTCTGTTCTTTTCTCAACATCCTGCCCTCCATTGCGCCGCGAAGAATTTGTTGCGGTTGCAACTAAACTTCGGCCCTGGCGGGGGAATCGTCCTTGATCTAGATCAATTGCGCCGCGGCGGCACATTTCGGTGCCGCTCGCCCCGGTGCCGCCTCGCCGCATCGGCGTCCCTCGTCCGAGGCACCATTTCGCCGCATGCGGCCAGATGTCCCGATCTGGGAACTATGTCGAGAAATCGACGTTCGCTGGGCACCGGGTCGGCATTTCCAGGACTAGGATCAGACGGGACGAAAGCTGTCGCGTGGGGACGATTGCCGCGGATCGCGCCGGCGTCGTCCGTGTTGGGGGGCGGCTGATCAGCGGAGCCGTGGGTGGGACGCCAAGAGGATCCCGAGGACGAGACCATTTCTTTCGTGCGAGCGGCGATCTCCTCGGTCTGTGCGCTCGAACTCCTCATTTTATTGCGCCATGAACGCGAAAAGTCATGGCGTCGCGACGAACTTGTGCGGGAACTGCGAAGCAGCAAGCTCGCCGTCGCGCAGGCCTTGGAAAATCTGACAAAATCCGGCCTTGTTGTGGAGAGCTCGGCGTCCCGCTACCGCTATCAGCAGGGATCGGTGCAGCTCGACGCAATCTGTGAGCGTTTGGAGACTGCATACGCGCGAAAGCCGATGACGATCATCCGCGCCATTCTCGAAGCTCGCGACGAGAAGCTTCGCATGTTCGCCGACGCATTCCGCCTATCGGGGAAGAAGGAATGAACGCCTGGATAGACGTCCTCTATTTACTGTGTTTCCTGACGAGCCTGCTGTGCTGCTTGCTGCTCATCAGAGGCTATCGAAGAACCAAAGGCAAAGTGCTGCTGTGGAGCGCGGCATGCTTTGTTTTTCTTGCGGTCAACAATCTGCTCGTCGTGATCGATCTGATCGTGCTGCCGTCGATCGATCTTTCGATCATCCGCCTTATCGCTTCGTTTTTAGCAGTATCGACTTTGCTCGTCGGTTTCATCTGGGAATTTGTCTAGGGGTGACCCATGAATGTCTTTTTCCACGGCATGAATACGATGGGCTTTTTGGTCGCGGGACTGTTCTTCCTGCGCTTTTGGCAGAAAAGCCGCGATGGTTTGTTTATCGCGTTCAGCGCCGCGTTTGTACTCTTTGCGCTCAATCAGATGTTCCTTGCCGTCCAGGCGGATCCGTTTTCTGCCAGGAGTTGGCCATTTTTTCTCAGTCTCTCGGGGTTTGGACTCCTGATTTTTGCGATACTGAGAAAGAACCTCAAATGAATTGGGTCCCTCTCCATCAGCCTCGGCCACGGAAGATTCACGCCCCGCGAGAGTCTGCGTATCGGCAAAGTTGTCCCGATGAGTTGGGCGATGACGAATTGCAGGGCGTATTTTTGACGCATTGGCGCCTTCATTCTTTCCGTTGTAAGGAACTGGGAGGTACCGGTGCCAGCTCTTGGATGGCGGCGATGAAATTTGTCATTCGCTACGGGCTGGTGGCAATCCTCTTCGTCATCGCGATCATCCTTATCATTCCTCTGTTTGCGTCATCTTTGATAGAGCAGTGGTCGGTACGAGACGTCGAGTCACGTTCGCTGCTCGCGTTCAATTCATCGCTTGACGAGTTCACGGCGCTTTTCAACGAACATGATTCTTCGGGCATCGTCGCGTTGTTCGAGCGGATGGCGCTTGACGAGCGACTGTTGGCGGTCGGCTTCTGCGACGATCAGGGAGTGCTTCGCTACAAGACGAAGTCGATGCCCAAGACGTTCACGTGTGAGCAGGCGACGTTACGCAGCACGCCGAGATTCACGCCATTGCGCCTCGACAGCCATCGGTTGATCGTGTCGAGCTTTCCGGTCGTGGCTCGTGAAGGGCGCGGTCACGTCGTGCTGCTGCACGATCTCACATTCGCCGAGCAGCGCAGCAACGAAGCCCGCGTCTGGATCATCATTGCACTTGTCGGAATTGCCTTTCTGGCAGCCGCGCTTGCCTCGCTTGTCGCCGTCCTTTTGGGGCGCCGGTGGGTTAAGTCACTGCGGCGCGCGATCGATGAAGTCCGCCTGGGCCGCGGCGATACGGTGCAGGTGTCCGACACGGCGCCGTTCGCTCGCGAGTTTCGACATCTGCTTCGCGATCTGCAGTTTGCAAGTCTGCCGATCGAGGGGCCCGACGTCGAATGGTCGCCGGCCATGCTTCGCCACGTACTGTCCCAGAAGCTTCCGGGAACCGAGGTGATCGTCGTTTCCAATCGCGAGCCGTACATTCATAACCGGGACGGGACCGAGGTTGTCGTGCAGACCCCGGCGAGCGGACTGGTAGCGGCGATCGAGCCGATCATGCGCGCTTGCGGGGGAACGTGGGTTGCTCACGGCAGCGGCACGGCGGACCGGGAAACAGTGGATCGTTTTGACCGAATACGTGTGCCTCCGGAATTTCCAAGTTACGTATTGCGTCGCGTCTGGCTCACCGACGACGAGCAAAACGGCTATTATTACGGTTTCGCCAACGAGGGCTTATGGCCGTTGTGTCACATGGCCTTTGTGCGGCCCAGCTTCCGGCAAAGCGATTGGAATCAGTACAAGCTGGTCAACGCCCGTTACGCGCAAGCCGTCGTCAACGAGGCGAAGCGCCCCGATCCGATTATTCTCGTGCAGGATTACCATTTCGCGCTTTTGCCGAAGATGCTGCGGAAAAAGCTGCCGAATGCGACCATCATCACGTTCTGGCATATCCCATGGCCGAATCCCGAAATTTTCGGCATCTGTCCGTGGAAAGAGGAGATCATCGCCGGTCTGCTCGGAAGCTCCGTGATCGGCTTCCACACGCAGTTTCACTGCAACAATTTTCTCGACACGATCGACCGCTTCATGGAGGCCCGGACCGATCGGGAACACTCCCTGATTACTTTCGGCAGCCTGGATACGCTGGTCCGGCCCTATCCGATCTCGATCGAATGGCCGCCGGCCGGGATGAAGGATCAAAAGCCCATACCGGACTGTCGTTCGGCAGTTCGGCAGCGTCTTGGACTAGCCGAGCATGTCCGGCTTGGCGTCGGCATCGAGCGTTTCGACTATACGAAAGGCATCCTCGATCGCTTACGTGCGGTCGACGCTTTCCTGTCCAATAAGCCGGAGTGGAAGGAGCGCTTCGTCTTCGTCCAGGTTGCCGCGCCGACCCGGAGCAAACTCCCGACATACAGCGCGCTGCAGACCGAGGCGATGGAGCTTGTCCGAGACATCAACGCTCGGCAGGGCAGCGCATCGTTTCAGCCGGTTTCTCTCATCGTCCGTCACCACGAGCCTTACGAGATTTTCGAACTCTTCCGCGCCGCCGACTTGTGTATCGTCTCAAGCCTTCATGACGGCATGAATCTCGTCGCCAAGGAGTTTGTCGCTGCGCGCGATGATGACGAAGGGGTCTTGCTCCTATCCACGTTCGCGGGCGCATCGCGGGAACTTTCGGAGGCGCTGATCGTGAATCCGTACGACGTGCGCAGTATGGCCGAGGCGATCGAACAGGCGCTCGTCATGCCCGCCGCCGAGCAGCATGAGAGAATGCGCCTCATGCGCGAAATCGTCCGATTGCGGAACGTCTATCGCTGGGCAGGCCAGATGCTGCTCGATGCCGCCGATCTGAGAAACCGCCAGCGCGTCATGCGCATGATGTCGCAACAGGCATTACCCCGCGGCGCATTGCGACGATCCCAAGCAAGCTAAGCAGCAAGCTAAGCGGCCTGCTGCCAATGTAGCCCTCTCTTAAGCGGCTTTCCGTTTCACATCCTGGCTGTTGCCGTAGACAACGGTCGCCGCCGCCGTGTTGGAAATCGGGATGTGGTAGTTGCGATGCAGCTCGCTGACGCGCCCCATGAGTGCGCCGCGCATCGCCATCCAGTTGAGAAATTCCACCCCCTGGGCGCCGGATTCCTCAACCCAATCATGGATTGAATATCGGGTCAGTCCTTCCGGCTCGTTGACGATCTTGTCCAGGCAAAGCAGATCGAATTCCTTGTTGATGAACCCTGCGCGCTTGCCGTCGAGTTGATGCGACAGGCCGCCGGTGCCGACGATCATCACCCTCATATCCTTGGCGTAGGATTCAAGCGCACGACCGATCGAGCGGCCGAGTTTGAAGCAACGCGCCAACGAGGGCAGGGGATGCTGCACGGTGTTGATTTCGATCGGCACGATCTTAACGGGCCAGGATTCGCCGGGCCACATCAGCGCCATCGGGATCGTCACCGCGTGATCGATCAGCATGTCCTGGCACATCGTTACGTCAAATTCGTCGGCGACGAGTGCGTTGATCAGATGCCACGACAGGTTCGCATCGCCTGGGATCGAGCGCGATACCGGGATGCCCCAGCCTTCATCCTCGTTGCGGTATTCGTTCGCTGCGCCGACGGCGAAGGTCGGCAGCTTATCGAGGAAGAAATTCAGCCCGTGGTCGTTGTAGAACACGACGGCGACATCCGGCTTCTCCTTGCGCGAGCCAGGAATGGACGTAGTCGAAGCCCTTGAAGAACGGCCGCCAATACGGATCGTTCTGCTTCTTGTCCGCGATCGCTTTTCCGATGGAGGGAACGTGCGTCGTTGCAACGCCGCCAATGATCGTCGCCATGATTATGCCCCCGCTGACTGAAGTTTGGATTTGAATTCATCGACCGTCATTCCGGTCTGCTGTGCGCCGATATCCTGGACGTTGAGACCGAAAATTCCCGCAAGTTTCGCCAGGTAGTAGACGTTACCGCCGGCCTCGATCATCTTCAGTACGTTGCGATCCTTCACCGCCGCCCGCTGGGCGTCGTTGAGGCCGTATTTTCGGCAATACGCGTCTTCATCCTTTAGGAATGCGGCGCGATTTTCCGCACTATTGAACGAGAAGCACATGCGGTTTAGCGCCAAACCCTTCTGCGCCTGATCGCCATCGAAAAATATCGTACCGGGTATGTCCTGTTGCATGGGCGACTCCTCCGCTGCATGGACGAAATAATCTTGTGATTATCAGCTACGTCCGGTGGCCGCCTTCAGCCTTGATTTGGATCAAATACTCCGCCCAAGCGTTCAAGCAGTTTGAGTATTCAATCACTTTGCAGTCCGAGCAGGCGTCGAGAAAGACAATGCCCTATCAGGTGAATGCTGATCTCCCTGCGTCGGTCAGGAGTCATCTTCCGCCGCACGCGCAAGACATCTATCGCGAGGCGTTCAATCACGCCTTTGCCGCCCATGAAGGCGAGGCACGCCAGGAAGAGGCTGCACATCGGATCGCGTGGGCCGCGGTGAAGCGATCCTATGTCAAGCTCGGCGACAGCTGGATCGCGCGGTCGGGAAGGAGTTGAGTTCGCGGCGACGCGGCTTGCGCCTGCCCACTCATCTTCAGGAACTGCGCCGTGGACGGCAGCCGTCGAGAAACAAATTGACCGCAGCGCGCAGGCGCCGTTCCTGCGCGCTGGGCGGTTCGCGCTGACCTAACCGCTCGAGCGTTGGGGATTGGCTCTGTCGCGAGACGTTCGACTGATCGCTTTGAGAGCCGCTGGTTGCTATATAGGTCCAGGGGCGCTGCAAGGTCCAAGTCGAATGTCCGATGTTGCGCCGGGTGGCGCTTCGCCAAGCGGTGCTGCGCCGAGTGGTGTTGCCCCAAGTCAAAGTGCCTCAAGTCGCGATGTCGTTGTCGAGACGGCCGCCCTCACGCGGCAGTTTGGCGCCTTTACGGCCGTCGATCAGGTGACTCTGACTGTCAATCGCAGCGAGATTTTCGGCTTGATCGGCCCTAATGGGGCGGGCAAGAGCACGCTCATGAAAATGCTGACGACGCTGCTGCCGCCGAGTGCGGGCACGGCGACGATCGCCGGCTTCGATATCGTCAAGGAGCCCGCCGAGGTGCGGCGGCACATCGGCTATGTCCCGCAACTTCTCTCGGCGGATGGCTCGCTGACGGGCCGTGAAAATATGCTGCTGTCGGCGCGCCTCTACGGCGTTCCGCGGCAGCACAGGAAGCAGCGCATCGACGGTGCCCTCAATCGGATGGGACTGTCCGAAGTGGCAGATCGGTTGGTCGGCCATTATTCGGGGGGCATGATTCGGCGGCTGGAAATCGCCCAGTGCCTGGTCCACCGTCCGGCTGTTCTGTTTCTCGATGAGCCGACTGTGGGTCTCGACCCGGGCGCTCGCGACGCAGTATGGGACCGCGTCCTCGACCTCAGAGACAGGTTTCAGCGCACCATGATCGTGACCTCGCATCACCTGGAAGAGATCGACGAGTTCTGCGATCGCATCGCCCTCATCGATCATGGGCGGATCGTCGCCGTCGGCACATCTTCCGAATTGAAGTCGAAGTTCCCACCCGGCGCGACGCTCGACGACGTTTTTGTGCGCTTCGTCGGGGCGGCAGGGAGTTCCGAAATCGGGGAGAGTTATGGCGACGTTAGGAGAGCCCGCCGCGCCGAGAGTGGGCACGGCTGAAAGGCCGGCCAGGCAGATGCTCGGCGAATACGCGACGCAAACCTTCGCCGTTTCCGCGGCTGAGGTGCAGAAGCTTTATCACGACCCGTTGGAGCTTCTCACCCGTGCCGTCCAGCCAGTTCTGTGGCTACTGTTGTTCGGCGAAGTGATGGCTCGCGTGCGCGGCGTGGCGCCGGGCAATATTCCCTATATCGACTTCCTTGCCGCCGGCATTCTCGCGCAAAGTGCGTTGTTTGTTGCGATCTTTTACGGCATCGCCGCGATTTGGGAGCGCGATCTTGGCATCTTGCAGCGCTATCTGGTCAGTCCGGCGCCACGTTCGGCGCTGGTCGTCGGCAAGGCGATATCGGCAGGGGTCCGCGCGCTGTCGCAGGCGCTGATCGTTTACCTCCTCGCGCTTCTTCTTGGCGTTGGGATTGATTTGAACCCGCTCAATATTCTCGGGGTTGCCGTCGTCATTGTCCTGGGTTCGGCTCTGTTTTCGACGCTGTCGCTCATCATTGCCTGCATCGTGCGAACCCGCGAACGCTTCATGGGCATAGGCCAAGTCCTGACCATGCCGATCTTCTTCGCCAGCAATGCAATTTATCCGCTGTCGCTGATGCCGGCCTGGTTGCGTATCGTATCCCGTATCAATCCGCTGACATATGAGGTCGATGCGCTGCGGGCATTGATGCTGGTGCAGGGTTCATCCGAGTACGGATTAGCGATCGATTTTGGAGTTCTTGCGGCCACGTGGATTGCTCTGACGTCCATCGCAGCGCGGATGTACGGGCGCATGGGTTACTGAAGGCGCCGGGGCCTGTTACGCAATAGGTTCCGAGGACGCAAACCTTCGCAATCGAAATTGCGAGATATCGTTCTCCGTCGTGCCCTGTGTGACCAGATCGGCGACCGTTTCGCCGATGACCGGTGAAAATTTGAAGCCGTGACCGCAACACGGCGAAGCGATTACGACCTGCAGATAACCGGGCATATGGTCGACGATGAACGTGTCATCGGGAGTCATCGTGTAGAGGCAGGTCTGGGCGTCCAGCAGCCGGCCATTCGCGCCCGGCAGATATTTTGCCAGTGCCGTGCGGATCGCCGCTTCATCCTCGGCGGTCACGGCCCTGTTGCACGTTTCGGGATCGACGACCTCGTCGAGGTGATGATGCTTCGAGACTTTCACGCCCAGATGGTCGCGCAGCAGGGAAGCCATAATGGATTCCATGCTCGCTCTCGATCAGAAAAACCGGGAAGCGATCGGGGGCGAAATGGCGCGGCGTCATTCGGTTCGAACCATCCCACGACCTGGCGCGTCACGCGCAGAGGCAGATCCAATTCCGGCAGAAGGCTGCCGAGCCACGGGCCGGCCGCGACGATCACGCCGTCGGCTTCGATGGCGTCGCGATCGGTCTTGACGATCGCTCCTGTCGCCTTCGGCTCGATGGCGAGGACTTTTTCTTCGGCACGAACGAGCGCCCCGGCGTCGACAGCAATGCGAAGATTGGCCTCAATGACGCTCGCGGCTTCGATGATGCCGCCATCCGGCTGCGTGACGGCGACGAAATCGGACGGAAGCTGGAAATGCGGATAACGCCGCATCAGCGCCCTGGCGTCCAACACCTCATGAGGCAGGTCGTGGCTGCGGGACGCGGCGAGCGTTCCTTGGACGAGCGCTCCGTCCGCAGGTCCGATTTCAACGATGCCGGTGAGGTGAACGAACTTGCGGTTTGCGGTGCGCTCAAGCTCACGCCACAGCGTCAGGCCGCGGCGGAGCAGGGGAACGTATGACGCATTCTCGAAATGCGCCAATCGGATGACGCGGGTCGGCCCATGCGAGGACCCGCGATCGTGCCCAAGTGCGAATTGTTCGATGCCGACGGCGCGAATGCCCCGGCGTGCGAGCTGACTGAGCGCGGCGCTGCCGGTGGCGCCAAGTCCGATGACGGCGATCCGTGGTCCGAGCATCTGGTTCAATCCGCGTAGGGCTTCATCCGGAGAAACCAATTCTTTGGCAAGCCTGGATCAGCGATGGTCTTGATGTTACCGGTTCTTGCTGGCTTCTTGTCGGCATCAAATCACGATGGGGCCGACCATGACCAACTGCAAGACCGGGGCCGAGCACCTGCAATCGCTCAGGGACGGCCGCACCGTCTATATCGACGGCGGGCTGGTCGGCGACGTCACAGAGCATCCGGCGTTCCGCAATTCGGCGCGTTCGGCGGCCGCGCTCTACGATTTCCAGGCGCGTCCGGAGAATCTGGAGTTGATGACGTTTAAGCCGAACGGCTCCAACCGCAATATCAATCGCAGCTGGCAGATGCCGCGCAACTACGACGAGTTGGTAAAGCGCCGCAAAGCCATGCAGGCCTGGGCGGCGCTGTCGGGCGGGTTCTTCGGGCGATCGCCGGATCATCTGGCCTCGACTTTGGTCGGCCAGCGCATGGCACTCGACGTGTACCGCAAGCATGGCGCTGCGCGCGCCAAGGCGCTGGCAGACTACTACGACTATGCCAGCAGCAGCGATTTGTTCATCAGCTACGTCATCATCAATCCGCAGGCTGAGCGCACCAAGGATCAGGGACAGCAGGCGGAGGATCTTGTCGCCCGCATTGTCGATGAGGATTCGTCGGGCATCACCATCCGCGGCGCCAAGATGCTGGGCACCGCGGCGGTCATGGCGAACGAAGTGATGGTCACCAGCATGCAGCCGCTCAAGCCAGGCGAGGAGGACATCGCGTTCTCGTGCGCGCTGCCGATGAATGCGAAAGGATTGCGCGTACTGTCGCGCAAGTCCTATGAGGCGCACGCGGTTTCCGTCTACGACAATCCGATCTCGTCGCGGTTCGACGAGAACGACGCGCTGATCTATTTCGACGACGTCAAGGTGCCGTGGGAGCGCGTCTTCGTGCATCGCGATCCCGACATGTGCCGGGCGCAATTTCACGATACGCCGGCCCACACCTATCAGAACTACCAGGCACAGATCCGATTGTCGGTGAAGATGGCATTTCTCGCCGGGCTGGCGCGCCGCATCACCGAAGCGATCGGCACGACCAAAATTCCTTCGGTGGCCGAGCAGCTCGGCTACCTCGCGGCCCAAGTCGGCATGGTCAATGCCATGCTCTCCGGAATGGAAGCATCGGGCTCGCAGATCGGCGAATGGTATGTGCCGAACAAGCACTACATGTATTCGGCGCAGGTGGTGACGCAGGATCTTTACCCCCGCGTCATTCAGACCGTTCGCGAACTCGCCGGCGGCGCACTCATCATGTTGCCGTCGTCGGCCCGCGATTTCGGCAATCCCGAGATCGCCGCAATTATCGGCAAGACGCAGCGCTCGGCGGCCATGGAACCTGAGCAGAAGGTGAAGTTTCTCAAGGCCGCGTGGGATGCGATCGGATCCGAGTTCGGCTCGCGGCATTTGCAGTACGAGATGTTCTATGCCGGGCGCCCGCTTCGTGACCGCCGGCCACAGCTTCCGGACGTTCGATTGGGCGCGCGCCACGCAGCTTCTTGATGATCTCCTGTCGTCCTATTCGTTGGAAGACGCGCGCGGCGAATTGCAGAAATGAGCTGAGGAATTATATCTGAAATAGCACATAGGCCTCATTGGCTTGCAGGCGGCGCAAGATTTCGATTCCCGGTGGACCGGCTGCGCCCAAAAAGCGCTATAATGCCAAAGCACGAAATCCGAGGCACGCTGCAGGGAATTGCCACGGCAAGGTGAATAGAGACGCGATGAACTGGATATCGAACGTCGTACGGCCGAAAATCCGCAATATTCTGCGGCGCGAGGTGCCGGAGAATCTCTGGATCAAATGTCCGGAGACCGGCCAGCTCGTGTTCTACAAGGATGTCGAGGCCAATCAGTTCGTCATTCCGGGCTCGAACTATCACATGCGCATGAGCGCGGCGGCGCGTCTCAAGTCGATGTTCGACAATCAGACCTGGTTCGACATTGCCGTTCCCGAAGTGCCGCTCGATCCGCTGAAGTTTCGCGACGAGCGCCGCTATATCGATCGACTTAAGGATGCGCGGAGCAAGACCGGTCTTAACGACGCCGTGAAGCTCGGCTACGGCAAGCTCGACGGACTCGCCGCTGTTATCGCCGTGCAGGATTTCGATTTCATGGGTGGTTCTCTCGGCATGGCGGCGGGCGAGGCGGTGATCAAGGGTCTCGATACCGCGGTCGAGAAGGGCTGTCCTTTCGTTCTGTTCGCCGCCTCGGGCGGGGCGCGCATGCAGGAGGGCATTCTGTCGCTGATGCAAATGCCGCGCACCACGATCGCCGTTCAGAATTTGCGCGAGACGCGAAAGCCCTACATCGTCGTCCTGACCAATCCCACCACCGGCGGGGTCACCGCCTCGTATGCGATGTTGGGCGACGTGCACATCGCCGAGCCCGGCGCATTGATCGGCTTTGCCGGCCCCCGCGTCATCGAGCAGACGATCCGCGAGAAGCTTCCAGAAGGCTTTCAGAAGGCCGAGTACCTGCGCGATCACGGCATGGTCGACATGGTGGTGATCGCCAGGAGATGCGATCGACCATTGCTCGGTTGTGCCGGCTCTTGACGAAGGCCCCGGCTGACGCGCCGCAACCGCGGGTCAGCCTGCCGGCACCGGCGTGAGCACGCCGCGTTCCGACGCGACGCCGATCAGCGCTATCGTCGCTCGGTTGCTGGCGCTTCATCCCAAGCGGATCGATCTTTCGCTCGATCGCATGGAGCGCATTCTCGCCGCACTCGATCATCCGGAGCGGTATCTACCGCCGGTGATCCATGTCGCCGGTACCAACGGCAAGGGCTCCACGGTCGCCTTCATGCGCGCCATTCTGGAGGCTGCCGAAAAGCGCGTGCACGTCTACACGTCGCCGAATCTGGTTCATCTCAATGAGCGCTTTCGTCTCGCCCAATCCGGCGGCGGCAAATTCGTCGGCAACGCGGAACTCGGCGAAACTCTTGCCGAATGCGAAGCGCGAAACGGCGATGCGCCGATTACCGTATTCGAGATTGAAACGGCGGCGGCGTTTTTGTTGTTCTCGCGGCATCCGGCGGATGTTCTTCTTCTGGAAGTGGGACTCGGCGGCAGGCTCGACGCCACTAACGTGGTCGAGCGGCCGCTGGCGAGCGTCATCACCCGCGTATCGATCGACCACCGGGAGTTTCTCGGCGAAACGATCGGCGAAATCGCCGCCGAGAAGGCCGGAATTCTCAAGCGCGACGTCCCGGCCGTCGTGTCGAGCCAATTGCGCGAGGCGCTCGCGATCATCGAGCGTCAGGCTGGGCGGGTTCGGGCGCCGTTGCGCATCGCCGGCGAAAATTGGACCGCGACCGAGGAGCGCGGCCGCCTGGTTTATCAGGACGACGACGGACTGCTCGATCTGCCGGCGCCGAAACTTTATGGGCGGCATCAATTCGAGAATGCCGGCGCGGCGATTTCCGCATTGCGTGCGAGCGGCTTGAAGCTGCCGGCTGCGGCGTTCGAAGCCGGCATGATCCGCGTCGAGTGGCCGGCGCGCATGCAGCGGCTGTCGCACGGGCGGCTCATTTCTTTGCTGCCGCCGGAAAGTGAACTTTGGCTCGACGGCGGGCACAATGCCGATGGCGGCCGCGCCATCGCTGATGCGCTCGCCGACCTCGAAGAGCGTGTGTCGCGGCCGCTTGTGCTCATCGTCGGCATGCTGTCGACCAAGGACAGCGAGGGATTTCTGCGCAATTTCGCGGGCCTGGCGCGCCGTGTCATTACGGTGCCGATTCATCAGGACAAAGCCGTGCCCGCGGAGGCATTGGCGGACGTGGCGCGCAGTGTCGCCATTCCGGCGATCTCGCGCGACACGATCGTGCAGGCGCTTTCGGTCGTCGGCAAACTCGATCTCGATCCGGCGCCGCGCGTCCTTATTACCGGCTCGCTGTATCTCGCCGGCGAAGTGCTGGAAGCCAACGGCACCCCGCCGGAGTGACGGGCGCGTTATGGCTGGAGCGACGCCGTGTAGGCGGCGATGTTCAGCATGTCGTCGACGGTGAGTTTTTCCACGACCTGCTGCATGAGGACGGCCCAAGAGCCGGTGCGCGAACCATCCTGCATGCTGAAGAGCTGACGAACGACGTAATTGGCCTGCCGCCCCGCGATCGGTGGCACCTCGCCGAGACCGGTGAGCGTTCGGCCATGGCAGATC
The DNA here is from genome assembly GCA_963759705.1 of uncultured Alphaproteobacteria bacterium. GTDB lineage: Bacteria > Pseudomonadota > Alphaproteobacteria > Rhizobiales > Xanthobacteraceae > BOG-931. The sequence goes on along the minus strand of CAVXAK010000004.1, from coordinate 12,677 downwards.
GCGCATGGCACTGTCTTGCCGTTGCCTCCTGTCTTCACCAGTTCCTCGCCCTTGGCGACACTGCCCTTCGGCACGAAGGCGATGAATCCCAGTCGCGGATCGCGATTGAGCACGACTTCTTCGTCTTCGGGAATTTCGATGATGCGATTACCGATCGGCTCGGTGCCTCCGTCCGGCAGCCGAAGCCGCTTGTTGCCTGGGCCCACGTAGGTCTTCGGCACAGTGTCGGTTTCCACCACCCTGATCCAGGGCCGCGGCTTCAGCGAGGCAAAGTAATCGGCGGCGGAGCGAGTTTCCTCGTCGGTGATCGCCTTGGCGATGGTGGTCATCGAGCCTGAGCCTTTGCGAGCGCCGCTCTTGTAGTCCGCCATCTGACGAATGAAGTAGCCCGCAGGGAGCGCGGCCACATAAGCCGATTCGTCGTGACCGGTGCCGGTCGTCAAATGACAGGCGCCGCAAGCACGAACCGACGGCGCATTGCCGTGGGCGACGACTTGCGGCATCGGCGGATGCATGTCGGGGTACCAATCCGGGGGGTTGAACAGATCATTGATCTGTTTGCGTGTGTACGTCTTATCGCTGCCCGGCGCGGTGTGCGGCTGGCCGTCGTCCTTTGATGGCGGCTGAACTTTGTCGGTCACCGGGAACGCCCAATCAGGGCCCTCGGCGGCGTTTACCGCGATCGGAAGCACGACGGCAAACAGGCCGGTGAGCAACAGCGAAACCGATCTGCGCATGAATCCCCCCTTTTGATCTTTTGTGAACGTTTAGAAATCCGGCGTTCTCCGCCGTCATTCCAGTTTGATATTGCCGTCGTGGATGACCTTCGACCATTTGTCTTGTTCGGTTTTGATGTAGGCGGCAAAAGCGTCGGATGGCCCGGCCATCGACTCAAACATCTGCGAATTGAGGAAGCGCTTGTGGAACTCGGGATCGCCGAAGATTTTTTGCACTTCGGCATTCAGCTTGGCGATGATATTGGGCGGCGTTCCGGCGGTGCCGAACAGGCCGAACCATGTTACGGCCTGATAGCCGGGTAGCCCGCTCTCGGAGACGGTCGGAATATCGGGAGCTTGCGGCAGCCGCTTTTCGCTGCCGATGCCCAAAATTTTCACTTCGCCGGCCCGGAACGCCGGGAGCGCAAGGCTGACGCTCACCGACATCAGATTGATACTGCCGGATCTGAGATCGTTCATCGCGGGAGCCGCACCCCGATAATGCACGGGAACGAATTTGACGCCAGCCATGCTCTCGAAAAGCTCGATATTCATGTGCGGCGCCGAGCCGATGCCCGCCGTGCCGTAGGTGAATTGACCGGGCTTTTGTTTGGCCAGCGCGATCAGTTCAGCAGCATTCGCAGCCGGCAGCGAACGGTCGGCCAATAGCGCCTGATTGATGCGCACCAGTCCGCTGATCGGGATGAAATCCTTGTTCGTGTCGTAGGGCAGCTTGCCGGGGGGATAGATCGTGGGATTGATCGTGAAGGTGCCGGCCTCGGCGACCATCAGCGTGTAGCCGTCCGGCGTCGCCTTCGCGACGGCTTGCGCGCCGAGGATATGCGCCGCGCCGCCGCGGTTCTCGATGACCACCGGCTGGCCCCAGGCTTTGGACAGTTCCTGGCCGAACGCCCGCGCGACGACATCCGTCACGCCGCCCGAAGCGGCAGTCACGATGATGGTAATCGGCCGGTCCGGATAGGTCTGCGCCAGGCTTGCGCCGGTCAGAAGCGGCAGCAGGATGAGCGCGCCCAGCCATCTCTTCATCGCCGATTTCCTCCCGATTGTGCTCTTGGTTGGCCTTAAGTGTCCCACTCCGGCCTCGGTTTGCAAGCCCATTCATCGGCTTGCAAATGGCAGCCCAATTCGTCACCAATTGACGGTTGCCGTCGTGCGGCGAAATTCGGGGGCGGGCCGGTATGGGGCGCATGAGCGGAGAGCATTTCGATCGCAGTGAGCAGGAGGCGCAGCCGCGTTCAGCGCGGGCTGGCGCTGAGCGCGATACACTACGGCTGCGCGTCTATCGGTCGCTTGCCCGCGGGTTGATGGCCGGCATGTTCAAACCTGGCGAGGCCGTGACGCTGCGCACGCTCGCCAAGCGTCTCGGCACCAGCGCCATGCCGGTGCGCGAAGCCGTGAGCCGATTGATCGCCGAGCGGGCGCTGGTGTTGCTGCCGAACCGTTCCGTGATCGTGCCGCGCATGTCGCGCGAGCGGTTTGCGCAGTTGTCGCGCGCGCGGCAAATGCTGGAAGGCACGCTCGCCGAGACGGCGGCGGCGCGCGCGACCCATGAGCTGCTGCACCGGCTTGCCGAGCACGACGAAGCGATGAAGCGATGCGTGGCTCAAGATGACTTCCACGGCGCGCTATCGCGCAACATGGCCTTCCATTTCGCGCTGTACGAAGCGGCCGGCGAGGAAGTCGTGCTGCCATTGATCGAGATGCTATGGCTGCAAGCTGGACCATTTCTCGCGCTGTCCCTCACCATGCCGGGGGTGTACTGGACCGCGCGCCATCATCAGGCGGCGATGGCAGCGCTGCGCTGTGGTGACGGCGAGGCGGCAAGGCGGGCGATCGCTGCGGATATTGCCGAGACCAGCGAGCAACTGTTTGCAAAGGCCGTGTTCGCTGATGGGGACGTTGCCGTTGCTCCGCGGCAATCCATCATGTCGGAGACCGGCTGCGACTAGTGGTCCGATTCTAACGTTTGCATCGCGGTTCTGCAGGCTCTCATGCGAATGTTAGAATCAAAGGACCACTAGCAACTATGAGTTCTAATGGAGCTTGGGATTTGACATTCGCTAGCGGAGTTCGCGGCAGGGTGGGTAGCGAATGTCAAATCCGCTCCACTAACCGCACGTCGATTTGCATTCGCCCGATGAGGCCGGTACTGTCTGCGTCTGTGATCACAGTTCCTTGCTTGATCAGTGCAGCCTCTCCGTCATGGCCGATTCACCTATTGCGCAAATCGATTTGCATCGCGTCGCCCTGCCGACCCGGCGGGAGCACAAGTGGACCGGCCTCACCGAGCCGATCGGCGGCTACGTCCTGGTGAAAATGACCGATGAGGCGGGCCTTGCCGGCTGGGGCGAGGCGCCGGCGCTCAAAGACTGGGGCGGCGAGTTCGGACGGTATTTCGGCGAAAGCCCCGGCACCACCATCCACGTGATTTCGCAATATCTTGCACCGGCGGTGCGCGGCTGCGAGCCGGGTGAGATCGTCGAACTGCACGCGCGCATGGATCGTGCCATCAAGGGTTTCCCCTACGCGAAAGCGGCAGTCGAGTTCGCCGCCTATGATCTCGCCGGCAAGCAGTGCGACCTGCCGGTCCACCGTCTTCTCGGCGGTGCGATCCGCCGCAAGATTCCGGTGACGCATTCGATCGGCCTTATCGGCTTCGAGGAAGCTGAGCGCGAAGTGGCGCAAGCTGCCCGCGAAGGCATTCGCACCATCAAGATCAAGGTCGGCGTCGATCCCGATCGCGACGTCGACATGGTCCGCCGCGTGCGCGAGACGGTCGGATCAGGCGTCGCGCTGTGCGTCGATGCCAATCAGGGCTATCGCACGCCCGGCGAGGCGATCCGCACCTTCCGCCGCATGGAGCGATACGACCTGATCTATTTCGAGCAGCCGGTCGAGGGCATCGAGCGCCTGGCCGAAGTCGCGCGCGCCATCGATACGCCGGTGATGGCGGACGAGAGCGCCTGGAATGCCCACGATGTGATTCAGATCGTGGAAAAACGCGCGGCTCAGATCGTGTCCATCTATACCACCAAGCCGGGCGGACTTTATCGCGCCATGGAGGTGGCGGCCGTCGCGCATGCGGCCGGTCTTATTTGCAACGTCAACGGTTCGGTTGAGACTGGTGTCGGCAACCTCGCCAATCTGCAACTCGCGGCGGCGGCAACGCCCGTCGTGTTGTCCTGTGTCGTGCCGGTCTCGACGCCGGCCGAATCGCAGTCGGGGAGCGTCGCCGGCATCTATTACAAGGATGATCTGATTGCGGAGCCGATGCGCTTCGTCGATGGCGCGATCGAACTGCCACGCGGCTCCGGCATGGGCATTGCGGTCGATGAAGCGAAGGTGCGCCGTTATTCCGCGGCAACGGCGAGCACAGGATAGGCCGCATGCGTCAAGACGTGATCGCGCGGCAAGTCCGCGCCATGGAAGAGGCGGGGCTCGACGCAGTCGTGTCGATCTCGCCGGAAAACTTCGCTTACGTGACCGGCTTTCTGTCGCCGACGCAGCCGTTGATGCGCTGGCGCCACGCCATGGCGCTCGTCAATGCGGACGGCCGATCCGCCCTGGTCAGCGTCGACATGGAGGCGAGCACCATTCGGGCCAAGTCGCCTCCCGGAACCGAGATCGCGGTGTGGCACGAATTCAAGTTCGACGCGATGAAGGTGCTCGCCGATTTGTTGCGCAAGCACGGACTTGCCGGAGCACGCGTCGGTATCGAGACCGACTATATTCCGGCCGGGGATTTCGCGGCCTTGCGCGATTTGCTGCCGCAGGCGAGCTTTGTGGCGGCGCAGCGTCTCTTGGCGCGGCTTCGCGAGATCAAGACGCCGACGGAGATCGAGATACTGCGCCGGCTGTCGCGCATCGCCGACAAGTCGATCACCGACGCCTACCGTTCTGTGCGCGCCGGATCGACCGAGATGGACATCGCTGCTGCGCTGACGCGCGGCGTTTACGAGCAGGGCGCGGAGTATTTCAAGCTCATGATCGTAGCGACCGGCGAACGCAGCGTGTTTCCCAACGTCGGTCCGACCGCCCGTGTGCTCAAAAACGGTGACGTCTGCCGGGTCGAGATTTTCCCGATGATTGCCGGCTATCACGCCGGTGTCTGCCGCACCGCCGCGATCGGCGCGGCGCCGCCGCAGGCCGAGCGCATCTGGGCGAACCTGACTTCGTGCAAGCACCTTCTCCTCGACGTGATCAAGCCCGGCGCCTCGACCCGGAGGATTTACGATCTCTATCTGAAGAAGCTCGCCGAACTCCAACTGCCGCCGATCTCCTTTGTCGGTCACGGCATCGGCCTGCATCTGCACGAGGATCCCTATCTCGGCTCCACGGACGATCAGCCGCTTGAAGCCGGCATGGTGCTCGGCGTCGAGCCGCTCATTTACGAAACTGGCTTCGGCTTCGGCATGCAGAACAAGGATATGATTTTGGTCACGGAGCGTGGTTGTGAGCTGCTGTCCGATCATCTCGATACCGACGCACTCTTCATCGTTTCGTAGCGATGCGGTTCCGCGTCCATGAGCAGACGGCATGAAGGCAATCCAAAATCGCGTGTGGACGCCGATGCGGGTAGTCCGTAAGGTCCGCTCCGCCGGGAAATAACAAACACGAGTGCATCATGCGCAGACGCGACTTCCTGGCGAGCGGCGCTGCTACCTTTGCGGCGCTTCCTTTTAGCTCGATATCGGCATTCTCCGAAGGTGAATATCCGCAACAGCCGATCCGGCTGATCGTGCCGCGGTCGGCCGGCGGCGTTGTCGACGTGGTCGCGCGGCTGTGGGCCGAACAGATGCAGCCGCGGCTCGGCACTTTCGTCATCGAGGATCAGGGCGGCGGTGGCGGATTGATCGCTGGATCGAATGTCGCGCATGCTCGTCCCGACGGCTATACGCTTCTCGCCGGCACCACCAGCGAACTCATCATCAGTCCGGTGATCGTCGATCACCCGCCCTACGATCCGGTGAAGGATTTGGCGCCGATTACGTTGACCGCGGTTTCGGTGTCGGCGCTCATGGTCCATGCATCGTTGCCGGTGCATTCGCTTCAGGAACTCGTCGCCTACGACAAAGCCCATCCGGGTACGCTGTCGTACGGGTCGGCCGGCACCGGGACATCGGCGCAGTTGTGCGCCGAGCTGTTCAAGAAAATGGCCGGCGTTCCGGATATCGTGCACGTACCTTATCGAGGCGCCAATCCGGGCCTCGTCGACTTCTACGCCGGCCGGTTGCCGATGTTTGCTGCCAGCATCTCGCCGCAGGTGCTGGCGATGCATCGCAATGGAACGATCCGTATTCTTGTTGCCGCCACCGACCGGCGTCTGCAAGCGGCGCCCGAAATTCCGATCAGCGCCGAAGCGGGTTTTCCGGATTTGATCGCGGTTTTGTTCATGGGTCTGTTCGCGCCCACCGGGACGCCGAAGCCGGTCATCGAAAAAATCGCGGCCGTCAGCCACGGCATCATGGCCGACAAGGCATTTCAGGAAAAACTGATCAGTGACGGTTTCGAGCCGGTGACGGATTCAGGCCCCGACCAGACCGCGAGATTCATCCAGGAGGAGCTCGTGCGCTGGCCTCCGGTCTTGAAAGAAGCGGGCATTAAGGTGAAGTGAATCGCGTACCAGGACGCGGTCGAGATAAACAAAAGCACAGGATACCGGGCATGCGGCGGCGCAGCGTATTGGCATTGGGGTTTGGATCGGTGGCTGGTGCCGCATTTCGTGTGCTGCCGGCAGTCGCGGACGAGCACTATCCCGAATATCCCATCCGCATGATCGCGCCGCGTTCGGCCGGTGGTGTTGTCGATGTTGCCGGCCGGATGTGGGCGGACCGGATGAAGGATCATCTCGGCTCCATCATCATCGAGAACCAGACCGGTGGCGGTGGAACCCTCGGCGCCGCGATGGTCGCCCACGCCAAGCCCGACGGCTATACGCTTCTTGCAGGCACCGGCAGCGAACTCGTTATCAGCTACTTGACCGCGAGCCATCCGACATACGATCCGGTCAAGGATTTCGCGCCGATCACCATCAATGCTGTTGCGGTGCCTGCGATCATGGTCAATGCATCGCTGCCGGTTCACAACGTGCAAGAGTTCGTCGCCTATGCCAAAGCAAATTCAGGCACGCTGGTGTACGGCTCTGCTGGCGTTGGCACGGTCGGGCATCTTTGCGGCGAGCTATTCAAGTCTTTGGCGGGACTGCCCGATCTCGTCCACGTCCCTTACCGCGGCGCCGCGCCGGGCCTGATGGATCTCTACGCCGGGCAAATCCCGATCATGGTTGCGAGCGTGTCGACGCAGACACTGGCAATGCAGCGCGACGGAAAAATCCGCATTCTCGTCGCCGCCGCCGAGCGGCATCTCACGGGCGCACCGGATATCCCGATCGGCACGGATGTCGGATATCCCGATCTCATCGCGCAAATGTTCATGGGCGTGTTCGCGCCAGCCGGAACGCCGCAACCCATCGTCGCCCAGATCGCGCAGGCGTCGCAGGTGGTGATGGCCGACAAGGATTTTCAGAGCAAGTTGATCGCAAGTGGTTTCGAGCCGGTGCTTGATTCCGGGCCCGAACGTTCGGCGCAATACGTCAAAGCGGACCTCGCGCGATGGGCGCCGATTGTGAAGGCCGCCGGGCTGAGCATGAACTGAGCGCGCAACGCGGGTTCGTGGCACTGTGATCACAGCTTGACGGCACAAACACATTCCTCCTAAGTACGGGCTCCTAAAGTTTTACTTTCCACGCCTTCGGTTCCTAACGCGGACGCATCCGAGAGAACGGCGCATCATGGACGTCAACGACAAGATTCACGCGCAGCTCGTCAAAGCGGGTGTCACGCTTGCGGCGAGCCTGCCCGACGACTGGGTGAACACGCTCATTCGCCGCATCTCGGCCGGCAATCAGATCCGCCACGTGCCGGTGGGCCGCGAAGCAGAAACCATCGCAATCTGCGCCGGCGCGTTCTTCGGCGGCGTGCGCTCGGTCGCGATCTTCGGCAACACGGGGCTTTTGACCTGCACCGGCGAAATGGCGACGCTGTGCCTGCGCCACATGATCCCGGTGTTCTGCATCGTCAGCGGCCGCGGCTCGATCGACGATCACAAGGTTTATCAGGAGGTGCAAGGCCGACGCACCATTCCGCTCCTTCAGGCCTACGACTACCCGTACAAGGTCATCGACAAGGAAGAAGAGATCGAAGACATCCCGAATGCCTATGAATGGCATCGGTTGCAAAAGCGTCCTTTCATCTTGTTCCTGACCAAGAAGCTGCTGGGGACCAGCGCATGAAAGCCAACGAATGCATGCAAGTGCTCGCTAAGTACCGCGGTGATGCGGTGGTGGTGTGCGCGCTCGGGATGGCGGCCAACGAATGGTGGGCGGTCACCCGCAGCGAAGATTCGTTCTACATGCATGGCGGCATGGGGCTGGCGTCGACCTTTGCTCTCGGCCTGGCACTGTCAATCCCCGAGACGCCCATATGGGTGATCAACTCGGACGGCGGACTCTGCATGAATACCGGCACCTTGCTGACGGAGGCCGGACAGCAGCCGCAAAATATGAAGCATTTCGTGGTCGATAATCAGTGCTACCAGACCGTCGAGACCATGCCGATGGTCAACCAGGACGGCGCCGACTACACCATGATGGCCCGTGGCGCCGGCTTTCAGCGTGCCATCACCATCGACAATCTCGCCGATCTCGACAAGAAGATGCCGGAGATCGTCGCCGCACCCGGGCCGTATTTCATCCGCCTGCGCATCGAAGCGGAGCCCGATTATCAGCGCGCGCCGCCGGCGAATTACGAAGGGCCGGAGATGAAATATCGCTTCGGCCGCGCCATGGAAAAAAAGCTCGGTATCAAGGTTTTCGGGCCGAGAGGGTTTTGAGCGCTATTTGTCATTCCCCGCGAAAGCGGGGAATCCAGTAATCGCGATGCTTCGATCATCCGCCTTCGCGGATGATGACAGATCATAACCTGATCTCGCCGAGGTTGACGCTCGCGCCGAGGCTCGTCTCGACGGTTTTCGATCGGCCGTTGGCGAAAACCTGTACGGCGTAGCGGCCGGAATTTTCTTCCAGCTTGTCGAATTTGAAGTCGCCATAATTGTCGGTCGTCGTCACCGCGACGGAAACGCCATCCTTGACGAGCTGCACGCTGGCGCCCTCGATACAATCGACCATGCCGTTCTTTTCCCCGGAGACGGAACCGCCGATGAAGCATTTGGTGTAGCGCCAGAGATTCCGATAATAGACGCGCGGTTTTGTGCCGAGTTCGGGCTTCAACACTTCAAGGTTTTCTTCGCGCGCCATCCGCGCCATGTCCTCGTCCTCGACCTTGATGGCGCGCATGGCGCCGGTTGGGCAGGACTGATCGCCGCGCGTTTTCGTCCAACCCTGATCGATGAGGTGGGCATCGAATGTCCAGTGCTGCGGCAGCACCAATTCCTCGTTCCACCAGATATGGCCGTACGGACAGGCATCGACGAGACGCTTCTGACCTTTGGCCTTCACCGGATCGATGATGACGATGCCGTCGGCGCGTTTCTTGATGGCGCCGGTCGTATCGGCCTTCACGCAGGGCGCGTCGTCGCAGTGGTTGCACATGGTGGGAACGTAGGCGATGTCGATCATCGGTATCTGCCCGCGCTCCTTCTGCAGGATGTTGATCCACTTGTGGCCGTGTTTCGGCATCGGCGCCGAGTAGCCCGGCCAATCGTTGTCGACATATTCGTCCATGGCGGCGAGCGTGCACAAATTGCAATTGGTGCACTCCGCCACGTCGATGATCATGTTCCATTTTTGCATGAGATACTCGTCAAATTGTTCTCGGGATCACCGGGTCGTGGCGCTTTGCGGCCGCCTGGCGGTGACGGCGCCGTCACTTCGCCGGCACGAGCTGCGCTTCCTTGAGCGCGCGTTTGATGTCCTTGTCCTTTTCCATCGCGGCGAACACGGCGGACATGTGCTCGATACGGCGGTCCCACAGCTCGATCTGCACCAGCGAATTAGAACCGGCGAGCGAATGCGTGGTCTTGGTCTGCGTGCGCTCGGGTGTGAGCAAATTGAGGCAGCCGCCGCGGTCGACTGATTTGCCCGGTTCACCCATGGGATCGTAAACCGCCGACGATTTATAGCCGTGGGCGACGCCGCGCGGCAGCCGCTGTGTCGGCAGCGCTGCGCAGATCACCGCGCCGCGATCGTTGAACACCTTGACGAGGTCGTGCTTCTTGATGCCGCGCTGCTTGGCATCCTCCGCGTTCATGCGCATGACCCAGTAGTAATAGCCGTCGACCTTGACGCGGTGGTCTTCGATATTGAGCAGGAAGGAGTCCTTGCCGTCGCCCTGGGTATGGAACGAATATCTCGAATGCGGCGTGAGAAGCTGCAGCGGATAGCGCTCGAACATCTCGCCGGAGTGCGGGCCTTCCCATGACGGTTCGTATTTCACGATTGGCGGCCGCTCCGGATCGTTGAAACGCTTGAGCGAATTGCACTCAAATTCGAGCTTGCCGGACTGCGTCTGCAAGCCGCGCAGATATTCCTCGGTGTAATCGGACATCAGCGGCTGTGCTTCGGGAACGTCCTTCTTGCGGTTTTCCCAGAACCAGCGGAACGATACCGGTGCGCGCAATTTCTCCTTTTCGGCGGGGATTACGAAATAACCGCGCCGCAGGAATTTCTTCCACGAGATTCGTTTCGGCAGATCGGACGCGAGGAAGACGCGCTTCACCCAATCGATCTCGTTGACGCCCTCCGAGAAGTAGTTGGCGAGACCGAGCGGCTTGCACAGCTCGTTGAAAATCCAAAAGTCGGATTTCGATTCACCCAGCGGCTCGATCGCCGGCGCCTGGAACAGGATGACGCGATGATTGAGCTGCTGCTGACCGTGATGGCCGTACCCGCCGAGCCCGGCCCATTCGCTGATGTCGGTGCGTTCGAAATTGGTGCAGGCGGGCAGGATAACGTCGGCGAACTTCGCCTCGCCTTCGAACCAGATCGACTGATTGACGACGAATTCGAGGTTCGGCGACTGATACATCCGGACCCAGCGATTGGTGTTGTTCATCGTCGACAGGATCGAGCCGCCGTACTTATAGAGCATGTGCACCGGCGAATGGCCGGGCGCCGGGTAGCCGAATTTGGCGAATTGGTGCTCGATCGACTTGCCGACCCACGGATAACCTTCGGCTTTGCCGTCGACGATCGCCTCCGGCACGAAGATGCGCGGAATGCGCTGGCCGTTCGAGTTCATGCTCGGCAATTGCGGCATGCGCTGGTAGAGCTCGACCGGCATCGCCGTATTTTCCAGATCGCCCGACATGCCGCCGTCGGCGTAGCCGGGGAAATAGAAATTAAAGTCGATCGGAGTGCCCCATTGCAGGTTGCCCATGTTGATGCCGGGCTTGCCCAGACCCTGCATGGCGACGAGGCACACCATCACGCGCGCCCAGGGAATGCCGGTCTGGTTGCGGCAGGCGCCACCGTGGCCGTTGCCCCAGCCGCCGGGCGCCAGATAGACGCGCTTCTTGCCCCATTCGCGCGCCAGTGCGCGAACATCTTTCGCCGGAACGCCGGTTTCCTTCTCCTGCCATTCGGGCGTTTTGGCGACGCCGTCCTCCTCGCCGAGAAGATAAGCCTTCCACTTGTCGAAGCCGACGGTGTGCGTCTTGACGTAGTCCTTGTCGTACAGGTCTTCCTTGATCCACACGTAGGCGATCGCCATCGCCATCGCGACCGAGGTGGTCGGCTTCGGCGCAAACCACTTGCCGGGCAGGAATTGCGCGGACGCGTTGTAATAGGGATCGACGTGGACGACCTTGATGCCGAGCTTTTGATTCTTCAGCCACTGCCGCCGCGTGGTGCCTTCCTGCGCGCCGTAGGAGCCTGACGTGGACTCCGGGTCGGCGGCCCACGACACGATCATGTCGCAGTTCTGCAAGCAGTCCTCGACGGTGCCGTAGGTTTCCGACTGGCCGACGCGCAGCGTGTAACCCCAGTGATGCACCGCGCCCCAGTACCAGCCCTCCCAGGAATCCGGATTGTGGTGGATGCGCGTCATGCCGACCGCGTTGGCGAAGCGGAACAGCGCCGAGAGGTAGTAGCCGATATTGCCCCAGGTGTGATGCGAGCCGTGCGAGAACGTGATGGCGCCGGGGCCGTGCTCGCGCTTCTGTCGCTTGATCTCGTTGGTGACGATCTTGATCGCCTCGTCCCAGGAGATGCGCACGTAGCCGGACTTGCCGCGGTTCTGCGGATTGCGCTCGCCGTTCGGATCGAAATCGACGCGCTTCATCGGATAGAGCAGGCGGTCGGGCGAATAGACGATCGACTTGGCGTTCTGCCCGTGCGGCGCCAGCGTCGTCTTGCGCGGCGGCGTGAGCTTCACGCCCCTCGCCTCGATGGTCCACGATGCGCCGTCCTCTTCGGTAAGTCGATCGGCGTCATGCGGACGATCTTGCCGTCCTTGACATAGACGAAAACCGGCCCGCCGTTGGTCATGTTGCAATAGCGCATGGTGCCGTCTGGGAGCCGGGTGCCGTATTTGAGCCGGCGGACTGGCTCATCATCAGCGTCTGCGCGAACCAGTTGGTCAGGTCCTCGGGCCATCGACGGTGAGGACGAAATCCTTCTGCGCGTTGATCTGATCGAGCCAGTTGATCGGCGGCGTCAGCAGCGAGGCGCCGATCCGGCGTTCTTGAACATCAGCTTGATGTCGGGCTTGGGGTGCAGGCCGGCGCCGGTGGTGATCCTGCCGTCGTTGAACCGATACCAGCGTCCGGTCTCCTCGTCGCGCGCCATGATCTGCGCCACCAGATTGCGCTCTTTCAGCCGCGCCCGGAAGGCGGCATGGCGGCGCGCCGCCATCTTGAGCAGCTGCGCCAAGCCGAACAGGATGAGCGAGAGCTTGATTGGTGGAGAAGGTCATGGCTTCCTCC
>CAVXAK010000003.1:0-223074 GCA_963759705.1 uncultured Alphaproteobacteria bacterium | reverse complement strand
GTTTGAGCAGCACGAATTCGCCGTAGCGCGCGACAAGATAATTAAGCACCTGAGCATCACTGTCGCCGGCTTTGAGTTCGATCGCGAACCAGAACGCGCAAGTCGTGCGCGAGCGGCGCTTCGGAATCATCGATCGACTGATTCTGGCAGACCATGCAGCGCAATTCCTTGGACAGCGCCCGCGCGCGCGCTTCCAGCACGGGGTCTGAGAGCATCTCGCTGGGTTCGACCGCCCACAGCGACGTCGGTACAAGGACGACCAGCAGAAGAATAAAAGCGTGCAGATATTTCACGGCTTTCACTCCGCCGGCTGCAACGCAACTCTCGCTTTCGCGGGCCGCGGCGCGCCGACGCGCAGCCGCCGGTCGGAGAGCGACAGACCGCCGCCGATAAACATAAAGACGGCGCCGAGCCAGATCAGCAGGACTTCGGGCTTGTAGTAGAGCCGCACGGGAACTGTTCCGTCGGGATTTGCATCGCCCAGTGAAATATAGAGCTGGCTGAACCCGCGGCTCATCAGGGCAGCTTCAGTCGTCGCCATGCTGCGCGCCGGGAAGGTCCGCCGTGTCGGCTCCATGGAGCCGATCACTTCGCCGCTCTGGCGGCGCACGGTGAAGTGGCCAACGACATCGCGATAATTCGGACCTGGCCGGCCGAACAGGCCATCGAAGCTGACCCGGTAGTGCGCAATGTCGAGAACATCGCCGGTCTTGATGGCCACAATCCGCTCAGAACCCCAGGCCGTCACCGAGACGATACCGATCAGCGTGACGCCGATCCCAAAATGCGCAAAGGCCGTCCCCCACGCGGAGCGCGGTAAACCCACGGCGCGCCGCAAAGCCGTGCTTAATGGAATGCGCAAGATCATGGTTCGCTCGGCAATATCGGTCACCGCACCGACCATGACGAAGACCGCAATTCCAATGCCGAACGGTGCGAGCACCGGGCCGCCATGCTCCAGTGCGAAGGCCGCCGCGCCCGCCACGGCAGCGAGCATCGCGGCCGCGATCAGGCGTTGCGCCGCACTGACCAGATCGCCGCGTTTCCAGGCCATCAGCGGGCCGAACGGCATGGCTATCATCAGCGGAATGAAAATCGGGCCGAACGTGCTGTTGAAGAACGGCGGCCCGACAGAAATCTTGTCGCCCGTGAGCGCTTCGAGTGCGAGCGGATAAAGCGTGCCGACGAATACCGTGGCGCAAGCCGAGGTCAGGAACAGATTGTTCAACACGAGCGCGCCTTCGCGCGAGATTGGCGCGAACAAACCGCCCTGTTTGAGCAGCGGCGCACGCCAGGCAAACAGCGCCAGCGCACCGCCGATGAAGACGACGAGAATGGCAAGGATGAAAATGCCGCGCGTCGGATCGGTCGCGAAGGCATGCACCGATGTGAGCACGCCCGACCGCACCAGGAAGGTTCCAATCAACGACAGCGAGAAAGCGAGGATCGCCAGCAGAATGGTCCAGACTTTGAGCGCGCCGCGCTTTTCCATCACCACGGCGGAATGCAGCAGCGCGGTCCCCGCCAGCCATGGCATGAGCGACGCATTTTCGACCGGATCCCAGAACCAGTAGCCGCCCCAGCCGAGTTCGTAATAGGCCCAATACGAGCCACCCGCGATTCCCAGCGTCAGACACATCCAGGCGCCGAGCACCCACGGCCGCACCCAGCGCGCCCACGCGGCGTCGATCCGCCCTTCGATGAGGGCTGCCGCCGCGAAGGAGAAGGCGATCGAGAGCCCGACATAGCCGAGGTAAAGCATCGGCGGATGGAAGGCGAGACCGGGATCCTGAAGAATCGGATTGAGATCGCGGCCTTCGAACGGCGCGTCGGCGATGCGCAGGAAAGGATTCGACGTGGTCAGGATGAAAAGCTGGAACGCCGCCGCGATCCAGGCCTGCACCGCGAGCGCGTTGGCTTTCAGCGTCGCCGGCAAGTTGGTGCCGAAGGCGGCGACCAACGCGCCGAAAAACGCGAGGATGGATATCCAAAGCATCATGGAGCCTTCGTGATTGCCCCAGATGCTGGTGAGCCGGTAGATCAGCGGCATCGTCGAATTCGAATTCTCGAAGACGTTGAGCACCGAGAAGTCGGAGGCCACGTAACATTCGGCGAGCGCGCCAAAAGAGATGGCGACAAAAAAGAACTGTGCGAGCGCCGCCGGTGCGGCCATGCTCATGAGGACGGGGTCGTTGGTGCGAGCGCCGACGATTGGCATGATGCCCTGGATCAGAGCCAGGCCGAGCGCCAGCATCAACGCGTAATGACCAAGTTCGGGGATCATCTGGTACGCCTCATCATCGTGTGCCGCGCGTCGCCGCCTCGATTACTTTACTCCGCCAGCGACCGGCGTGGCGGTCTTGTTGGCGTACTCGTCCTTCCAATGACCCGACCTCTTCAGGGCATCGGCGACTTCCTTAGGCATATAGTTCTCATCATGTTTGGCGAGAATCGTGTCGGCGTCGAACACGCCGGCGCCGTCGAGTGCACCCTCGGCGACAACGCCCTGCCCTTCGCGAAACAGGTCGGGCAAAACGCCCCGATAAGCGACCGGGATTTCATTGTTGCCGTCAGTGACTTCAAAGCGAAAGCTGAGGTTGTTGCCGCGCACGAGACTACCTGTCTTCACCAGGCCGCCGAGCCGGATGCGCTCGCCGGGCTCGACGTGCTTGGCCACCACGTCACTCGGCGAATTGAAAAACACGATTGAATTGCGGAACGCGTTGAGCATCAGCGCAACCGCGATGGCGAGCACGCCGAGCGCGCCACCGATGAGACCAAGGCGCCGCTGCTTACGGGTCATTATGTTCTTCTTCTCCGCGGCATGATCGTAGCCCGTCAGCCCGGAAGGCCAAGACCTTTGACAAGGTCATCGATGCGTTTGATCTGGTCGGGGTGGCTCGACAATGCGCGGCGCGCGTCCGCGGCTGCATCCTTCGCCTTGTCGCGGTCACCAAGCACGATGTAGGCGCGGACCAGACGCAGCCAGCCTTCGACGTCGTCTCCTTCCGTGTGCAGCCGATCGGCGAGCCGCGTCACCATGGTTCGGATCATCTCGGCGCGCTGCTCGTCGTTCATATTGGCGGCAGCCGCCAGATCCTCGGTGCTTGGACCGGGAGCGGCACCCGGACCCGACGGACCGGCGATCGATTCACTGGTGACGCGGGCGAGCGCAACGGTGACGAATTGAACCCACGGCGCATCCGGCGGCGCCGCCGCCAGCATGGCGCGCCAGATTGAGGCGGCACCGTCACGGTTGCCGTCCTGTTCGGCGGCAAGGCCGAGGAAATACTGACCCTTCGGATCGTGCGGGTCTTGCGCGACGGCGTGCTCGAAGTCCTGCTTGGCTTCAGCGGTGACGACGCCGTTCGCGGCCGCGACGAGCGCTTCGCCGAGATTGGATTCCCGCCCCGCCGTCACGCCGTTGAGAGCCAGAGATTTTCGCCACGCTTCGACCGCGTCGTCGAAGCGGCCGAGCCGCATATAAACCGGCGCCAGCACCTCCCACCCCGCACCATCGTTGGGGTTGGTGGCAAGATGAGCTTCGACCTGACTGACGAGGCTTGCGATCGATTGGCTACCTTGTGGCGTCTTGGCACGCGCAAAGGCGGGCTGTCCCGGAACATTGGGTGAGCCGAGCGCGACATAAAGCAAAGACGGCACCACCGGCAGGACAATCAGCGCCGCGATCGCGGCGACACGACGTCGCCGCCGCAGTTGTGTCCCGCTCGCCTCGGGTGCGGGTTGGGCGCCCTTGGCATCCGCCGCGGCCAGAAGACGGCGCGATACTTCGACGCGTGCCGCTTCGGCCTCTGCTTCGCCGATGAGGCCTGCCGTCCGGTCGCGATCGATTTCTTCCAACTGGTCCCGATAGACGATGACGTCACTGCCCGTGCGCATAGTCCCTGGCTTGCGCCCAAGCGGCCACAGCACGGCAAAAATGGCCGCAGCAGTCATCACAGCGAATACGATCCATAGAACCATGGCGCCAATCTATTGGGCGGATTAAGCGACCGCAGCTACCACCGCGCGGGCATCAAGCGAACCGCCATTGCGCCGGTTGTTACATCACGGCACGAATGCGGCCGCAATGGGAACTCCGGCGCGGCAATTACGCACTGCGACTTGGCCGCAAATACAGAGATATCTGCCCGCACACGCAAAACCAAAGCTGCGCCGCACAATTTGCGAATCATGCACGGGCAGGCTTGCGTTCGACGATGCCGGACTGCGCGGCGACCTCGGCGGCTTTTGCCAGGAGGCCGGCATATTCCGCCCCGAATACGGTCCGGCAAAAACGGATCGCGGCGTCGACCTGAGACTGCCGGAATGGGCGGTCGGAGTCGCCGGCGCTGCGCAATGAATTGAGCAGAACCTTCGTCCCAGTCTCAAGGTAATGCTGCAGTTCCGAATAGGTCCGCAGCGTCACCTCGCTCGCGGCAAGTTCGCCGGCATAATTACGGCAAACTCCGACGAACTCGACCCGAGCCTCGACCTCGCTCACGTCGATCGAATCAAGAACCGATCCGGGCGCGATCTCTTTGTCCGGACGCGGCCGCAATAAGCGCCTGACGCGGCCCGGGGTCGTTTCGATCTCCGCTTTCAGCAGGTCCGACACATCGCCGCGGATCGCTGCCAATTGGCGGCTCCAGGCGGAGTCGAACGACAGATCCATTTCGGTGCGGAGGCCGCGCGCGGCATCGTGGATGTCTTTGAGCATCGACGCGACGGGCCGGCCGGCCTTAAGTTCCGAACGCAGCTCGCTCACCGTGTTTTCGACTTCACTTAGAACGATAGTCACCGCCACCGCATAGGGCGTCTCAGCAATGCGCGCGGTAACGTCACTATCGGCTGCGCGGGTGGCGAGCCGGATGAGTTGCCACGGCGCCGCAAGCCTGCTCATCACCACAACAAGGCCGTATAGATAAATGTCGGATTTTCGTGCAGTGCCGGTTTCACTGGGCTTCGCCGCGGTCACCGCGTCGATGAGGGCCTTGGCTTGATCGATTTGTTCGCGCTCGAATGCCCGGATTTGGATCGGTAGTCGGCGCACCCACTCGGCCACTGCGTCACGGATTTCGAGAATTTGAAGAAGCGTCGTGATATCTTCGAGCGCCCGCGGCGTGCCGACTTGCACGCCGAGCTTACGCCGGGCCTTTTCATCGAAGTCGACGGCAGCGATTGCGGCCTTGATGCGCAAAATTGCGCGGTCTTGCAGTGCGCGGACCACGTGTTCCGCCTTGACGCGGTCGTTCGCCAGTAATGCACGATTGATGTCTTCGGTGAGCGCCTTTGTTTCCGCCGGCATCAAATCGCGGCCGATCCATTGCCAGATCGGTTCCAGGGAAGCGCGTGCAAGGCGGCCAAGGCGCTTGTGATCGGGACGGCCGTCGATGAGAAACGGCTCAAGCGGTGCGAAGAACATCCGTGCCGCATCGCCGACACGAGGCACCGGCTGCGCTTCGGCGCGGATGGAGTGCCGCAACTCCTGCAGCACAAGCGCGCTACCGGCCGCATCTTCTCCGCGCAGGAGGCCGCGCTCGAGCTCCGCGATCAGCATCGCCCGTGCCTCCGGCTTGAGCGTCCGCAGATATTCTCGCAGTCGCTCGACGGATTGCCCGTCGGTCGCCATTGCACACCCATATCGCCAGGACTGTACCGTCAATCTTCTAATCGGACGGCGCTTAAGAAGCGGTTACGCAAAACGCCGGAAATTCAACGGGATCATGGCCATACCGGCCTGCAAATCAGGCGTCCAACGGCGCAAAAAGGCCCTCCGCCGGCGCTTGGAAGCGTTCAATCGCCGATCAGCCCACGGTCGTCCAGGTTCCATCTGGATTACGGCACGCGGTGCCCCGCTGGGTCTGCGGCTTACCGTCGATGTAGATGGTGTGGGTGAATTGGCGGCAGGTCGAACCATTCGACTGGTAAGCCGGACCGGGCACGACGTCGCCGTATCGCCCGGAATCCGGATTACGCCAAGAAACCGGCGCGCCCGAAGGGCCACTTTCCAGCGCCTGCATCTGCGCCGCATAGGCGCGGCGCTTATCATCGTCATCGAGAGCGGCTCCAATGCGATTGCCGAGAAAGCCGCCAACTGCCGCTCCGATCAGGGTTCCTGCAACCCGATTGCCGGTGCTGCCGCCTATGGCGTTGCCGATCAATCCGCCGGCCACGGCGCCGACCGCCGTACCACCAACCTCTTTCGGACCTGAATTGGCCGAGCAGGCGGCGAGACACGTTCCCAGCAACGCAAGCGCGACAAACCGGATTGCAGGCATCTGCCCCCCAACGGGTATCAGGACCGCGCTAGCGCACCCGCCGGTCCAGTACCCGATCCGCGCCGACCAATAATGCACATTGAGGCAAAACTCTGTCCGCATCCGGAAAGCGGTCCATGCGGAACCCCTGCCAACGCTTTTTCCCAAGCTCGGCGCAGCAAGCCGCGACAGTTTAGCCCCTGACCGTTTCGACGCGGACTGGCGGCATCGTCGAGGTTTAGCTAAGCTCGAAGCCAATTCTGCCGCGACTTTCAAGCGCCGGTTCGGACGCGACCCGCCTCACCGTAGCCGCGCACTGACGACTCGAGGGGAGGAATGATGCGCGTTTGCTATGGTGACGCTCGGCAGCGACTCTGCTCGATGGCGCTGGCACTCCTGGTCGGTGGCCTTGTCGCGCCGGCCGCGCGGGCGGAGAACTACCCGTCGCACACGGTCAAGATCGTGGTGCCCTTCCCCGCCGGCGGCACCGCCGACGTCATGCCCCGCGTCATCGCCGATTGGCTTTCGCGCAAATGGGGACAGTCGGTGATCATCGAAAATCGGACAGGCGCCGGAGGAAACGTCGGGGCCGAGGTTGTCGCGAAGGCCGATCCTGATGGTTACACCTTGCTGTCGGCGCCCCCGCCGCCGCTGGTGATCAACCAAAATCTTTACCCGCACCTTGAATTCGATCCCTCGCAGTTCGTGCCTATTGTGATCATGGGCCGCGTGCCGAACGCACTGGTGGTCAACCCCGAAAAAATCTCCGCCAGCACCGTGAAGGATTTCATCGCTTACGTGCAAGCAAATCCGGGAAAGATCACCGACGCCACGCAAGGCAACGGCACGACCTCGCACCTGACCTCGGAACTGTTTCAGATGATGGCGCACGTAAAGCTCCAGAACGTGCCCTACCGTGGCTCTGCGCCGGCGCTCAACGATCTCGTTGCCGGCAGTGTCGACTGCATGTTCGATAATCTCGGCGTGTCATTGCAACTTGTGAAGGCCGGCAAGCTGAAGCTCATCGCTGTGGCATCGCCACAGCGTGTCGCATCGCTGCCCGACGTGCCGGCCATCGCCGAGACGCTGCCGGGCTTTGCAGCCGTGACCTGGTACGCCATCGTGGCGCCGCCAAAAACGCCTGCCGTGATCGCCGACAAGATCAATGCCGACGTGAACGAAGCCTTGCACGATCCCGCCGTCCGCAAGCGTCTCGCCGACCTTTCGTCCGAGCCGGTGGGCGGCACGCCGCGGGCGACCGCAGGCTACTTTCACGAAGACGCCGAACGCTGGAAAAATGTCATCACGTCTGCTCACGTAACGCTGCAATGATGGGCTCTGCCTGTTTCAACATGGCGTACCACAATGACCTGTACGGCAAAGTATGCGGGTAAAGTATCGGGCGCCAACGCGCGCACGGTTCTGGGCACGATCGTCGCGGCGGTCGTACTCTGCGCTGGCGCCGTCGGCGCGATAGCCGAGACTTATCCGACGCGGTCGATCCGGCTGGTCGTGGGCTTCCTCGCTGGAGGGCCATCGGACATTCCGGCGCGCTTTATCGCCGATCGATTGCAATCGCGGCTCGGCCAACCCGTCGTGGTCGAGAACAAGCCGGGCGCCGGCGGAATGATCGCCCTCAACGACATACTTGCCCAGCCGCGAGACGGCTACAGCCTGCAGTTCTGCACCTACTTCGATGCGATCAACACGCTCCTGTATAAGAACGTCTCCTACAAAATCAGTGACATTGCGCCGGTCACGCTGGTCTCGAAATATTATTATCTGATGGCGCTCGCCAAATCGGTGCCGGTCAATACGTTCAGTGAATTCGTCCAATATGCCAAAGCCCATCCGGGGGACATCCTCTACGGCACGGTCGGCGCCGGATCGACGCAGGAGCTGGTCGCGCACGAATTGGAGAAAATCGCCGGTATTAAAATGACCGGCGTGCCGTTCAAGGGCTCTAACCAGATCACGCAGGAAATGATGGCCGGCCGTATCCAATTTCAGGTCGGACCTCCGATCGCCATTGGCCCGTACTACAAGAGCGGCGACTTGAAAGTGCTGGCGGTGACCAGTCCCGAACGCCTCAAAACGCTGCCGGAAATCCCGACCTTGACCGAACAAGGTTTCCCGCTGACGCCCTTCGCCTGGCTCGGCATCTGTGCCGGCGCAGGTACGCCGAAAGAGGTTATCGACATCCTCAATCGTAACATCGTGGCGATCGTGCAATCCGACGAATACCGCGCCTTCATGGAAAAAGCCGGCAATATCCCGATTTCCTCGACGCCGGAGGAATTCGGTCGCGTCATCCCCGGCACGGTCAAGGATGCGGCACCCACGATCCACGAATTCAAGATGCAGATCGAATGACTGGCGGGACCTCAGGCCGCAGCAGCACAATTCTGATCTATCGGATTTGACTAGGCTTCATTCTCCCGGCAGCGCCAACTCGGCGCGCAGGCCGCCGATCGGTGCGGTGCCGAGGGTGAGCACGCCACCGTAGAGATTCGCCAATTCAACCACGATCGACAAACCAAGACCCGAACCGGGCTTGCTCTCGTCGAGCCGTTGCCCACGCGTCGCCACCTGCTCGCGCTCGGACGGGGAGAGCCCCGGGCCATCGTCGTCAACGATGACACGCACCCGCGGCTTCATGTCGCCTGTCGTCGGATGATCGGCCACCACTTCGATGGCGACGCGCGACTGCGCCCATTTGCAGCCATTGTCGACCAGATTGCCGATCATTTCCTCGAGGTCCTGCTCTTCGCCGCGGAAACGCGCGTGCTCGGGGACGTCGACCGCGATGGCGATGTCGCGATCGCGATAAAGCTTTTCCATGGTGCGGGCGAGCGCGGTAACCACCGGAGGAACATCGATAATCGTTCCGACCACAGTGAAGCGCGCGGCGAGCCGCGCCCGCTCGAGCTGACGTGCGACCTGGTCGCGCATGATGTCGGTCTGCTCGCGGACCTTCTGGGCCAGCGGATCGTCGCCGCGCGCCGCAGCCTCGTTGACGATGACGGACAGCGGCGTCTTGAGCGCGTGAGCAAGGTTGCCGACGTGAGTACGAGCGCGCTCGACGATCTCGCGGTTGGCCTCGATCAGAGCATTGGTCTCGCGCGCGAGCGATGCGATCTCCACCGGAAAGTCGCCCTCGAGACGCTCGGCCCGCCCCGAACGGATCGCAGCAAGGCTCGCCGAAATGCGGTTGAGCGGGGCCAGGCCGAAGCGGACCTGTAATGCCGTCGTCAGCAGGAGCGCGACGGTCAGCGCGACGAAGGTCGCACCGATGGCGCGGTCGAAGCTGCGGGTCTCATCGTCGATCTCCGAGGCATCACCGGCGACGGCGATCAGATAACGGCCGTCGTCGCCGAGGTCGATGTTGCGCTCGACGATCCGCAAGTTCTGATCTTCCGGACCTTGCGCGTAGCCCTGCCGCGCATCAGCGGAGGCCGCGGAGCTGTCGCTTGGCAGCCGCGGCAGGCCGGAATCCCATAGCGAGCGTGACGAATGCACTTCCGGCTTCGGCGTATCGAGCCGCGTCACCTGCCAATACCAGCCGGACAGCGGCAGCTCGAACAGCGGTTCGCCGATCGATTGCGGAAACTTCTCGCTGCCTTCTTCCGGCGATGCCACGTCGGCAACGAGAGTACGCAGATAGACGTCAAGCCGCCGATCGAAGGCGCGCTCGACGGCGTGGCGATAGAGCGATGACAGCGCGACGCCGGTGACAATGAGGATCACCACCGTCCAGCCGGTCGCCCACAGAAACAGGCGAAAGGCGAGCGAATTAGCGCGCATCGGGTGGCGTAAGAAGATAGCCGAGACCGCGCACGGTCTGGATCACATCGACGCCGAGTTTCTTCCGGATGCGGCCGACAAACACTTCGATAGTGTTGGAATTGCGGTCGAAATCCTGATCGTACAAATGCTCGACCAGTTCGGTGCGAGATACGACCCGGCCGGTGTGATGCATCAGGTACGACAGCAGGCGGTACTCGTGCGAGGTGAGCTTGACCGGATTGCCGTCGACCGCGACACGCCCGGTTCGGGTATCGAGGCGAACCGGACCGCACGTGAACTCGCTCTTGGCGTGGCCGGCAGAGCGGCGAAGGAGCGCCCGCACCCGGGCCAACACCTCCTCCAGGTGGAACGGCTTTGCGACATAATCGTCAGCGCCGGCGTCAAATCCCTGCACCTTGTCGCTCCAGCGGTCCCGCGCGGTGAGGATGAGCACCGGCATGGCGCGGCCAGCGCGCCGCCATGCTTCGAGGACCGATATCCCGTCCATCTTCGGCAGGCCGATGTCGAGGATGACAGCATCGTACGGCTCGCTCTCGCCGAGATAGTGCCCCTCCTCGCCATCGAAGGCACGGTCGACGACATAACCGGCGTCCGTCAGCGCGGTCGCCAGCTGCCGGTTGAGATCGGGATCGTCCTCGACGACAAGAAGGCGCAAGAAAAGCTCCAGTCAAAAACCGCCGTTCACAACACGCCGATGAGCGCACCTTTCACAGCGTCGACGGTTATTCGCGCCACTTTGCCATCGCGCGCCAGAACTGTCAGCACGTAGACGAGCCCTTGGCGGCTGTGGCAGAGCCGCGCCCGCACCAACGTCCCCTGCATTCGCGCCTTGGCCGCATGCATGGCGGTGGCAAGGTGAACGACTTTCCCTGACTCAATTTCAGCCCGGCGCTCCTTCTGATTGAGGCAGGCATGCTCGGCGGCCACATGCGACGGACGGGCCGGTTCCTCCGCGTATACGGGCGTAACCGCGAGTACGGTCAGCAGGGCAATAGCGAATTGCTGGGCGCAGGACATGGATTATCGTACGCTTTGGGGACTGAACTGGGCCTGAACGGCGGATTTGCGGCAGAGACTGCTTTTTTGCATGGCTCCGCCAAAATCGATCCCGAATTCGGGATCACGTTTTGGCAAAACCGGAGAACGTCGCAAAGGCCTCGAGCGGTTCGCGCGTCGAACGCCAGGAATTGATCGGCGCCTCGATGTCCGCATAGCCGAGCGCCATGCCGCAAAACAGCATCCACTCGTCCGGAAGCGCCAGAAATGAGCGCATCGTGCGCTGCCAGGTAATCCAGGCTTCCTGCGGACAGGTATCGAGCCCGTAGGCCCGAGCGAGCAGCATCACGGTCTGAATGAAGCCGCCAAGATCGGCCCATTGGGCCGGCAGCATGGTGCGCTCGATGGCGAAAAAGAGTCCCACCGGAGCTCCGAAGAGCTGAAAGTTGTTGGCGTATTGACGATACCGGCCGGGGCGATCCTCGCGCGCAACGCCGATCGCCCGATAAAGCTGTTCGCCGACGGCGAAGCGGCGGCTCCGGTACGGCTCCTTGAGAGCGGTCGGATAAATCTGATATTCGCCGCCCTCGCCTGCCGGCAACTCGCCCATGCGCGGCGCCAGCAGCGCCTTGAGCGCCTCAACGCGTGCGCCGGCGATCACGTCCACTCGCCAAGCCTGCAGATTGCCGCCGGACGGCGCACGTGCCGCCCGTTCGACAAGGTCGCGCACGATTGCCTCAGGCACCGGTTTGGGCAAAAAGGCGCGGCAGGAGTACCGGCTGGCTACGGCGTCGCGCACGTCCATCACAAATGACCTCCACGAAGAACCATCGCCAATGTGACCGACGCCTGGCCAAGAGGAAAGTGATCATGACCTTTGCGGATCGACGGCCTTCACACTTGCCGGTGGCGCGCTTCCTCTGCGCGGCCGCGGCCTGCGTGCTTGCCGCGATCACTGTCGCTTCCAGCCGGTCCGACGCGATGGTAGGCGGCGCGCCGGCGGCGGCCGACGGCGCCGGGCGATCCGTGGTGATGATCGTTGGCTCTTACGGCACGGCTTGCACGGCGACCGCGATTGCGCGCGACCTTTTGCTGACCGCCGCGCATTGCGTGCAGCCGGGGGCTGAGTACAAACTCGTCGATGCCTCCGCCGGGCACGAGCCTACTCTGAAGGATATCGTCCGCATCGAACGCGATCCGCAATTCGATCTGAAACGGCTCTTCGGTCATCTCGCCACCGCCGACGTTGCGCTCGCCAAGCTGGCGCAACCGCTACCGGCAAAAATTCCGCCGGTGCCGCTCGGCGGTGAATCGGAAACGGTTGCCGTCGGCGATGCCTTGGTGGTGGCGGGCTATGGGGTCACGGTCCGGGGCGACGGCCGCACCGGTGGCACGGTGCGCGCGGCGACACTGGTCGTCACCGGGCGGCCCGGAACACTGCAAATCCGGTTGTTCGATCCGCGCACCAAAGGCGCAAGCCCCGGCCTCGGCGCCTGCACGGGAGATTCCGGCGCACCGGTTTTTCGTGAGAGCAATGGCAGCCTGACGGTCATCGGGCTGGTCAGCTGGTCGACGGGGCCCAACTTGAGCGCCGGCTGTGGCGGCCTGACCGGTGTCACGCCGCTCGTTCGCTACCGTTCGTGGATTTTACAGACGGCGCAGAGCCTCGGCGCGGCGCTGACGCGATAGGCGTATCCCCGCCTGCGCCTACTGCGCTCCGAGCAGCGATTTGTTGTTCTGCACGATGCCGCGATAAAGATTGAACTGCTGATGAGTCAGGTCGTTGAGCTCGGCGGGGCTGGAGCCCACAGCTTCGGTTCCGACATCCGCGAGACGCTTGACGGCCGCCGGGTCGTGCATAGCCTTGCTGATCGCTGCCGCGAGCTTGTCGATGATCGGTTTTGGAGTCTGGATAGGAACGTAGATGGCGGTCCAGAATGGGACCTCATAGTCGAGACCAGCTTCCTTCATGGTCGGGACATCCGGAATGGACGGCGAGCGCGTGCTCGTGGTCACCGCGAGCGCGCGCACGACGCCCTTGCGAATGTTCTGCGTCTGAACCGGCACGCCATCGATCATCATGGCGATGCGGCCGGCAAGAAGATCCGGCATGGCTGCAACGGTGCCGTGATACGGCACGTGGATCATGTCGACGCCAGCCTTTTCTTTGAACAGCTCTTCGGCCAGATGCACCGCTGTCCCGGTACCGGACGACGCAAAGCTGTACTTTCCGGGGTTGGCCTTCAGCAGCGCGATGAATTCCTTCAGATCTTTGACCGGAAGCGTTGGGGATACGATCATGACCGGCGCAAATCGCGTGACGATCGAAACCGGCGCCAAATCGCGCATCCAGTCGTACGGCAGATTCTCGGTGACGGCGGCGTGAACGATACCCGTCGTTGAGTGATACAGCAGAGTATATCCGTCCGGATTTGCCTTCACGACCGCATCCGTTGCGATCGCACCGCCCGCACCGCCTTGATTCTGCACGACGATCTGCTGGCCGAGCACATCTGTCAGTGCCTGCGCCGCAATCCGCGCGGTCACGTCGATCCCGCCCCCGGGAGGAAAAGGAACGATCATCTTGATCGGCCGCGACGGAAAATCGCTCTGCGCCCGGACGACGGTCGAAAGCGCAAGGAGCCAGGCGAGGCCGAACAGCAGAAGTCCCGGCAGCACTTTTCTCGTCATTGCTCTTCCCTTCCGTGTGCAATTATCGCTGTGAGGCGTTTGCTGAAGAAAGACGCAGGTTTGAGGATGCGCGTCTCTTGCGCGACGATCAGAGGGCGCCCTTTTTGCAGAAACGAAATCCACGCGGGATCTTTGGACAGCCGTTCCCGGCGCGCCACTCGCTCATCGAGCGATGGGTAGGCCCACAGACTCATGACCTGGTTGAGCGGACCGATCTCACTGTAGTAATACCCGACCGGCGGCCCGAGGTGCCGCTCCTGCGTCGTGCGGCCTTCCGCTTCGTAAAGTTTGTGGAATTCGGCGCTCTTGCCGGGCGCAAATGTATAAAGTCGCTGCTCGACGAACATCGCTTCCTCCAGCGCAGCGGAATTCGGTAGACCCGAAATGTGCAGCCGCGCGGCGTATCTTCCCGCAGCCAGTATCCGCAACGAGGGAGCAGCTTTCAAGCATACATATGAATGGGTCGCGATAGACGCGGACGATTCTATCTGCACGTTCATCGTGTGTTTTTCTGCCCAACGCGGTGGGCAGAAATGAACTTCAGCCTCCTGGTTGCCGCGCGTTGAAGGGCGGTGCCATACTGCGTTCGAAATCCTCCAATCGCACCTCATGCACAAATCAATAATTTGCCGAGCGGCTCGCGAATTCGTCAATCGAGACTGAAGCGCCGCGATATCGCGAACAACAAACATGGGAAGGAACAATGAAGCTCAGCGTCGATCGCATATTGACCACGCATGTCGGCAGCCTGCCGCGGCCCGATGATCTGTTCGAGATGATGCTGGACAGAATGGACGGCAAGCCAATCGATGAAAAGGCGTATGCCGAGCGGGTACGAAAAGCCGTCGCGGATAGTGTTAAGCAGCAGGTGAACGCGGGTCTCGATGTCGTAAGCGATGGCGAGATGGGAAAGCCGAGCTTTATCACCTACGCGGCACAGCGCCTCGGCGGCCTCGAAACCCGCCAGGGCGTGCGGCCAAGCCCTTTCTCCAACACGCGCGAGACCAAAGACTTTCCCGAATATTACCAGTCAGCGGTCGCCGAACAGGTGAGCGCACGGCGGCGCCGCGCGCTTATGGTCTGCACCGGACCCATCACATACAAAGGTCACGATCAGTTAAAATCCGACCTTGAAATCCTCAAATCGGCATTGAAGGGCGTCAACGCAACCGAAGCGTTCGTGCCCGCGATTGCACCCTCGAATGTCGAGACGACGACGCCCAACGAATATTATCCGACGCCGGAGGCCTATGTGTTCGCGATCGCGGACGCGATGCGCAATGAATATAAGGCGATCGTCGATGCGGGATTCCTTCTTCAGATCGACGATCCGTTTCTGGTCACTTATTACATCACTCGGCCCGATCTCAGCATCGCGGATTGCCGCAAGTGGGCCGAGTTGCGCGTGGAAGCGCTCAACGCCGCAATCGCCGGCATTCCGGCGGACAGAATTCGCTTTCACACCTGCTACAGCGTCAATATGGGCCCGCGCATCCACGACATGGAGCTTAAGGATATCATCGATATCATTCTGAAAGTCCGCTCCGGCGGCTACACATTCGAGGCGGCAAACCCGCGGCATGAGCATGAATGGGAGGAGTGGAAACGGGCAAAGCTGCCGGATGACAAGGTGCTGCTGCCCGGCGTCATCACGCAATCGACCGTTTTGGTTGAACATCCGGAGCTGGTCGCGCAACGCATCCGAAGGTTTGCCGATGTCGTCGGCCGTGAGCGCGTGATCGCCAGTGCCGACTGCGGTTTCGCATCGTTTGCCGGTTCGAACGAGGTGCATCCCTCGATCGTGTGGGCGAAGTTCGCGTCGTTGGTCGAGGGTGCTCGCATCGCGAGCAAACAGCTCTGGGCCAAATAGCCCATTGTCATTTTTCGTGAGGGAGCACAGTCGATATGACAAAGGCCGGGGATCAAACTCGATTTGAATGGCCGCGTAAGGCTCGAATTGCAGTTGTCGTGACATGCCTTCTGGAGAACTGGTCCGAGGGAAAGGGCCCTCCTTTCAGCGTTCAGACCACGGCCTTAAAGCCCGGCACGCCCGATCGCGCCTCGATGACCTGGGGCACGTATGGAGGGCGCGCTGGCGTATGGCGGCTCCTGAAAATTCTCGATGAGAACATGATTCCCGCGACATTTGCGGCGAATGCCCGGGCGCTGGAGCTCAATCCGGGCGTTGCCGAACAAATCATCAAATCCGGACACGAAATCTGCGCCCACTCCTATCTGCAGGATACCATCCTTGCCTATCTTTCCCGCGACGAAGAACGGGACGTTATCCGCAAAACGCGGTCGGTCATCAAATCGGTCTCCGGTCGAACTCCGAAAGGATGGATCAGCCCGGTGCTTGCGTCGAGCGAGCACACTGAAGCGCTTATCGCCGAAGAGGGCTTCCTGTGGTATGGCGACTACAATCACATCGACTTACCCTTTTGCGTTCAGGTCGGTGCGCACAAGATCGTTGCCATCCCCCATTCTGATTTCGCGGATCATCGCGTTCTTCGCGGCAATCCAAGGGACTGGTACGACGTTTATCAGGACACATTCGATTATCTCTATCGCAATGAACCGACGTCGTATCTCAACATTACCGTGCATTGTCATTTTGGCGGCCGGCCCCTGATCGCCGCGCAAATCGACAGAATTCTGAAATACATTCGCGGCTTTCCTGATGTCTGGATTGTGCGGCACGATGAACTGGCACAATGGGTCTTAAGCAATGACATCCGAGAATGGACGAACGGAAACCGTTTCTACCCTTCGGCGAGCTGAGCGCGTTTCTTTTATCTTTATGAAGTCTATCTCCATCGGCAGCAGATTTCGGTTTTCATGAAGCGAAGCGATCACAGAATTCTTACGACTCACACCGGCAGCCTGCCGCGCCCCTCGGACCTGGTCGAAGCGCTCAACGCCAAAGAACTCGGCCAAGGCTACGACGAGCGCGCGCTGAACAGCCGTGTCAGTCGGGCGATCGCCGAAATCGTGCAGCGCCAAGCGGACACCGGGCTTGATGTGATCAACGACGGCGAGCACAGCAAGGTCAGCTGGATGGCCTATGCCCGCGGACGGCTCTCCGGTTTGGAAGAGATCGACAGCCCCGTGCGCTTCCGCACCGCGACGCGCAACTCGCAGGCCTTCGCGGCGGCGTACGAAGACATGAAGGTCATGCTGGCGGGCCGGTCTTCCGCCATCGTCGCGAAGCGGACCGTGCGGCCCAAGGCCTGGATATGCAGCGGGCCGATCGCTTACGTCGGGCAGGATGAATTACGCGCCGATATCGAAAATCTGAAAGCGGCGCTCAAGGCGGTGACGGTCGAGGAAGCATTTCTGACTGCAATCTCGCCATCGAACTTGGAGCTCTATTATGAAAACCACTATTACGCTTCGGCCGAGGAATACCTGACGGCATTGGCCGACGCCATGCGCGTCGAGTACCAGGCCATCGTCGATGCGGGATTTCTGCTGCAAATCGACGATCCGCGGATGGCGACACACTACAATCGCACGCCGGGTGCCTCGATCGAGGACTGCCGCAAATTCATGGCGCTGCGTGTCGAAGCGGTCAACCACGCACTGCGCGGCATTCCGCAGGACCGCGTGCGATTTCATACCTGTTACAGCGTCAATATCGCGCCGCGCGTGTTCGATTTTGAATTGAAGCACTTCGTCGACCTGATGCTCCAGATCAACGCAGGCGCCTATGCCATCGAAGGCGCCAATCCGCGCCACGAGCACGAATGGGAGCTATGGCGCGACGTGGCGCTGCCGGACGACAAAATCCTCATTCCGGGTGTCGTCTCGCACTGTATTCATCTGGTCGAACATCCGGAATTGGTGGCGCAACGCATTCTCCGGTTCGCCGGCGTGGTCGGGCGTGAGCGGGTCATCGCCGGGACCGATTGCGGTTTTGGCACCTCGGGCGCGGGCGACGAGGTGCATCCGGATGTGGCCTGGGCCAAATTACGGTCGCTGGTCGAAGGCGCCCGGATCGCGAACAAGAAGCTATGGGCCAGTTAGCCCCATAGCTCTTTGCTTGCCAGGGCGGCGCCGGCAACAAGCGAGCCAAGCTTCAGATACACCACCTCCGGATCAAGCTTGCCGTAGCCCGCGGCGGTGCCAAAGCCGCAGTCCGTATTCGCGATCACACGCTCACGCCCGACAATATTTGCGAACCTCGTGATGCGCTCGGCAACCAGCGCGGGATGCTCGACGTAATTGGTCGACGTATCGATCACGCCCGGCAGCAGCAGCTTGTCGTCGGGCAGTGGGACGTCCTTCCAAACGGCCCATTCGTGCGCATGACGCGGATTGGCTGCCTCAAGCGCGATGCCCTGCGCGCGGACGTCAAAAACGATCTCGATGATTTTGGCGAGGTCGATGTCGTGCGTATGCGGGCCCTCGTAATTTCCCCAGCACACGTGAATGCGGACCCTATCCGCGGGGATGTTCGTAAGCGCATGGTTTAATGCCTCGACGTGAAAAGCCGCACGCTTCAAAAACTCGGCGTCGGTAAGGTGCTGAAACGCCGCATGGCGGGACATCGCGAGGTCGGGACAATCGATTTGCAGCACGAACCCGGCCGCGACGATCGCCGCGTACTCTTCCCGCATCGCGTCCGCGATGGCGGCGATATAATCCTCGTGAGTCCGATAATACCGGTTCGGCAGAAAGCTCGCGACCACGCCAGGCGAAGCTGCCGTCAAAAACGCCTCGGCCGGTCGAGCCGCATCGACTGCGGCCCGCATATTGGCGAGATCGCGTGTCAGTCCGTCACGGCTTTGGACCGCAATTGGGCCGACGCAGGCGACCCGCTTGAAACGCCGCGTGCCGGTGAGCCGCGCCATTTTCTCCCGCAGATCGGGGAACGGAGCGAGGTCGGCGTGCGGCCGCGAGGCCTCGGTCGCGCCCTCCTCCGAAAAGCCGCTGAGGCGATCGCGCACATAGGTGGCGTAACTGATCTTGCTCGTTTCGCCGTCGCTGACGATGTCGATCCCAATGTCTACTTGCCGCTTCACGATGTCGAGAACGGCCTGCCCCATCGTGCGATCGAATTCACCAACGTCGTAAGCGCGCCGGCTCTCGCGATCTTCAAGAAACTTCAGGACCGCGCCGTCACGCGGCAGGCTGCCAACGTGCGTCGTCAAAATTCGATTTTGGCTCGACTTCATGAACGCCGGCCGCTCAAATCGACGCCGTGACGTGCCCTGCGTTCGCTGATGTGCAAGAGTGTGTTGATGGCGACGGCAAACAGAAAGAGCAGCAAAGTCAGCGCGAAAATGTCAACGACGTTGTGGAGATCGGTGGCGCGTATCAGGGCGAAACCGATCCCCGAGGACGACGCGAATAGCTCGGCGATCAGAATGCCGAGCAGCGTGACCGCGATCCCAATGCGGATGCCCGATAGGATCTCTGGAACTGCTGCGGGCGCTAGTACCGTCACGATCGTGGCGAAAGGCGACAGGCGCAGCGCCTTCGCCGTTCTGCGGTGCACCGGCGCGACGTTTCGAACCGCATTCATGGTGAAAATGGCCACCGGGAAAATGCCGTGGATGACACCGAATGCGACTTTCGCCGCCAGGCTCAGGCCGAAGATCAGCAGGATGATCGGATAGAGTGTGATCTTTGGGATCGAATAGACGGTGCCGAGAATCGGGTCGGCGACATCGCCGATAAACCGATTAAGCCCAAGCAGCAGCCCCAGCACCATGCCGCCTGCAACACCAATGACACACGCATAAGCAAACGCCACGCCTGTGCTTGTGGCGTCGTTCCAGAAGTTCCGCGTCTGCAACAGTGCGATCGCGCGCAAGATCGTGCTCGATGGCGACGACACAACGTCCGCGCCCACCAGCCAGTAGAGAATCTGCCAGCAGACGAGAAAGCCCGCCACCAGCAGCAAGACATCGTAGCTGCGCGGCTTCATTGTCGTCCAAAGCGATGGTGCAAACGCTTCTCCCAATGCGACAGCACGCCGTTGACGATCATGACCAAAATCAGAAGGAGCAACAGCATCCCGTACATGGTCTTGTTGTCGAAATCCTGATAGCCGAACGCAATGCGCTTTCCGATGCCCGCCGTCGCCAGGATGAATTCGCCGGCGACGATACCGATCACCGAGTAGGCGACGGCAAGTTTGACGCCGGTGACGAGATGGGGCGACGCCGCCGGCAGCCTGACGAGCACGAGCCGGCGCAGCGGGCTTAGCTGCATGACCGACGCCGTTCGCGCGATGACGGAGGGCACGCGATCCAGCCCCATTGCCGTATTCACGATCATGGCGACCACGCCGAACATCGCGCCCATGACGATGAGCGCGGTTCGCCCGACGCCGAAGGCGACGATCAGCACCGGATAGAAGATAAAGACCGGCACCGCGTAATAGGCCGACAGCAGCGGCTCGAAGACCCGGCGCAGCCGCGGCAGCGCGTGCAGCGCGGCGCCAAGCCAAAAGCCGAGAAAGACCGAGAGCGCGATTGCGGCAAGCGTATTGATGAGCGTAAACGCGATATCATTGTTCGCTTGTCCGCTACGAAGGATTTGCCACAACGCGGCAACCATCTCGGTCGGCGGGATCATCGTCGCGCGCGGAATGATTCCGGTGCGGCACAAGATTTCGAGGACGAGAAATGCCCCAGCGACCACGCCGGTGCGCGTCAGGCCGACCTTGGTGAAACGCAATGTATTCTTGTGCTCCGGC
Organism: uncultured Alphaproteobacteria bacterium; assembly: GCA_963759705.1. Lineage (GTDB taxonomy): Bacteria > Pseudomonadota > Alphaproteobacteria > Rhizobiales > Xanthobacteraceae > BOG-931. The sequence goes on along the minus strand of CAVXAK010000003.1, from coordinate 202,614 downwards.
TGACAGCCGCCCTGGCGGCTCCGATGGCGGGGAAGCTCACAACGGCTTCTGCAAGTCTTTCGGCAGGAACTCCTGGTCGATCATCGCATTCCAGTCGACGGGTTTTTCGACCTCGCCGACGATCTCCAAGCCTTCCGATATTTTCGCAAGGCCTGCTTTCTCGAACTCACCCCGCGTCCATTCGCCATCGTAGCCGAAGTATTTGGGGAAATAGGTCGCGACCTGCTTGGGATCCTGTTGCCATACTTTGGCGTAGATCTGCATCGCGTCGTCCCGGTTCTGATAGATGTAATCAACCGCACGGCGGCGAATGGCGATCAGCTTGCGCAGCAACTCCGGATTCTTTTTGGCGAATTCCCGTGTGGTAATGCCGACGAGCCACGTCATGCGCGGGATCACATCGGCGAAGGGCAGGATGACGCGGTATTTCTCGGGCTCCAACGTCAGTGTCGGATCGATCATCGGCGCGGCCGCAATAGCACCCGTGGTCAGGGCGGTGATGCCCGGACCGAACCCGCCCGTCGCGACGGTTTCGACCTTGTCGGTCATGTGCGTTTCCTTCAGCGCCAAACGCAACAGAACGTCGCTGGTCGATTTCGGGGCCGTATAGCCGGCCTTCTTGCCGGCGAGGTCAGCCATTTTGTGGATATCCGACTTGGCGTCGGCGACGAGCGAGATTTCGCCGATATGGCTGCTGGATGTGTTGACGATGACGATATCAAGTCCCGCGCGGCTCGCCGCGATGGCGGCCGAAGTCGCGACTTCTCCGTAGGGAAGATCGCTGGCGAGTACGTTGCGCAGGGTGGTGCCGCCGCCGGCGCCCGCGATCACCTGATCGATCTTGATGCCGGCATCATTAAAGTATCCCTTCTCCATCGCGACCGCCCAAGGCAGCGTCGCTGTCACACGCCCGTATTGGCTGATCGCAAGCTGAAAGGCATGTGATGAGGATGAGAATATCAGTCGCCGACACGATGACTGCGGCGAAAATCGTTTGCTTTTTGAACATCGGGCGCCTCCCCAGGCCAAGCGGCTATTTCGCTGCAAATGGCTGCGGCGAGTATCTTGAACCGAATTTCACCATGCAAGGGGTACCGCGCCGACGCGTCGCCACACCCGCCTGCGGGGCAGGTCATAGCGAAGATCACGTTGGGCAAGCTTCCAGTGGGCGACATTCCCGCGCTTCATCGCAGCGCCCCCGCTGGGCAGACCGCCTCGCTCCGCGCCTGGAACCGATTACAACGCAATACTTCGTTCCCGCTCAAGCAAGCCTAGCCTGCAAGTCAGGCATGACGGCCTTGCCCACCAATGACTCTTTCATTCGGTGTTATGGCGGCGTAGGCTTCCCACAAAACAACCGCGGATCGGGGAGGAAGCCGGATGCAACGCGGCGTTCTATTTGTGTCTGCCGCTCTTGTTCGTTGCGGTCGCGACGGTGAGTTCCGCGAGCGCGCAGAGTGCGGCACTCAATGACCAGCAAATGCTCGGCGAGCGGCTGCTCAATCAGTCCTGCGTCGTCTGTCACCTCAAGCTGCAGATCACGAGCGGCACCTATGCACCTGCGCTGTCGATGGACACGCTCGGCGGCAAAGCCGACGTGATTCGGGAGGTCATCAGCGACGGCACGCCGCGCATGCCGAGCTTCAAGTTCCAATTCGCGCCGGCGCAGATCGACGCCATCGTCGCGTACATCAAGACCATTCCGGCCCCTGTTGCCCGCCCCGTCAAAGCCGGCGGCAAGGGCGAGCCTGATTAGAATTATGATCCCGAGAAACGAATTCCGGTTTTCGGATAAGGACCCATTCAAACCCATCTGACGGAGAAACCCATGCGCAGCGCAGGTGCTCTCATCGCGTCAAACTTCGCAGCCGCAACCGCAGTTACGATCTTCCTCTCCGCACCGGCCTTCGCCGATGCGTTGCTGAGCGGCGCAATCACGTCTGCCGACGGAAAAGCGATGGGCGGCGTCACGGTGTCGGCCAAGGCCGACGGCGCGACCATCACCACGACGGTCTTCACCGACGACAGCGGCCATTATTATTTCCCGTCCCTGCCGAACGGACATTATCGCGTTTGGGCGCAGGCGCTTTCCTTTGCCACGGCGAAAGGTGCTGTCGATCTTGCCGCCAACAGCCATCAGGATTTCACGCTCGCGCCGCTGACCGGCGACTATTTTCGCCAATTGCCGGGCGACCTCGCCATGGCGTCACTGCCCGAGAAAACGAGCGACGACAAACGGCTGAAAAAGATCGTCGAGAACAATTGCACGGGCTGCCATCAACCGAACTATCCTCTGCAACACCGCTTCGATGCGGCCGGCTGGAGCGCCGTCATCGATCTGATGAAACACGTCAATGTCTCGGGCGTTTACCTCGGCCCTGATCACAAGGCGCAGGGCGTGCTCGACCATAACGAGCGGGAACTGGCCGAGTATCTGGCGCGCGCCCGCGGTCCCGGCGAAAGCGAAGTGCAGATGGTGCTGCGGCCGCGTCCGTCAGGCGAGACGGCGCGCGTCGTGTTCAAGGAATACGATGTTCCGTTGCAAGCCGACCTCGATTCGCCGGCGAAAAATCCGATGACTGACGGCAGCGATTGGCTCAACGGCACGCCGTCGCGCCGCGGCTCACTGGTGCACGACGCGTGGGCAGACCTCGATGGCAATCTCTGGTTCACATCGAACGTGCCGAATCATTTCACTTCGATCGGACGCATCGACGCCAAAACCGGCGAAGTGAAAATGTTCAAGGTGCCGGGCGCAAACGGGCTCGCCGGCAACACGCACGGCATGACGCGCGATCCCAGCGGCACGATCTGGTTCAACGTCAATACTGGCCGCGGCGGACTCGGCCGGCTCGATCCAAAAACGCAGAAGATCGAAGTCTATCTGCCGCCCGACACCATGTCGCCGACCGGCGGCGCGACGACGGTCGATTGGGACGGCAAGGGGAAAATCTGGGCCTCGGCGCCGGACGGCGCGTTGCGCTTCGATCCGGTCTCGGAAAAGTTCACCCCCTTCAAATCGGTCACCTACAACACGCCCAACGGTAGAGGGCTCACGTACGGCGCGGCGGGTGATCGCGACGGCAACGGCTGGTGGGCCGAGATGATCATCGACACGATCAACAAGGGCGACGTCGCCACTGGAAAATCCACCGAACTCAAACTGCCACGCGTCCTCCTCGACAAGGACGCGGTCACCGAAGCGGATCGCACGTTCTACGAGTCGTTCAATGCGCCCGACTTCAACGCGCCTGTGCCTTGGAACCAGGGTCCGCGACGCATGGGCGCCGACAAGGACGGCGACGTTCTTTGGGTCGGCGATTCCTGGGGCCGCAACCTCGCGAAGATCAACATCCATACGATGGAAACGAGCTTCGTGCCGCTGCCGGGACCGGGAGTGATGCAGCCGTATCACGTCGCGGTCGACAAGAATCATGATGCCTGGCTCAACATCTGGACTTCGGATGTGATCCTGCGCTACGACCCGGCCGCCGATAAGTGGACGACTTTCGACCTGCCAACTCGCGGCACCGAAGCGCGTTACGTCTCGCTGCTGGAAAAGGACGGCACCATGGAAGTCGTCGTCCCCTATTCACGGACCAGTAAAGTCGCGGTCATGACGTTCCGCAGCGAGTCCGACCTCGCCGCACTCAAGGCGCAGGCTGACCGGCCGTAACTGCCGATCATCGCGCCTCAATTGTTCCAGCCTTGCTGCTTGCGGCGAGGCGTATCGCGGGCGGGTTTGCCGGAAACCCGCCCGCTTTTATGTACGCACCTTCCGCTACGGCATGTCAGAGTTGCGCAGGCGCGCTGCCCGCTCTCTTCCCTTCGCGCTGGTCGCGGCGTAGCCTGAAAAATAAAAAATCGCGATCTGGGAGGAAGTCGAATGATGCGCAGCGTCATCTTGTTCCTTGTCGCTGCATTGCCGCAGACCGTTTCAGCGCAACCGTATCCCGCCGCAGCTTCGCTCGATGCGACGCAGACACTCGGTCGCAATCTGTTCGTCCAACATTGCATGGTCTGCCACGAACACACCCAGATCACCTCGGCAGGCCATTTCGGACCCGATATCAGCGGCCAATCGCTCGGCGGCAAAGACAACGCCCTGTTCGACCAAATCAGCAATGGCTCGCCGAACATGCCGGGCTTCAAGTACGTATTCGACCCGCAACAGATTCGGGCCATTGTCGCTTACGTAAAGGCATTGCCCGCGCCTGCACCGAAGAGTGCGGCGCCGCGCGCCGAAAAATCTCCCGAAGGAGACCGCCATGACGATTGAGCAGACGCCTAAATCGGGTTGGTTGCCAAAGGCAGTTGCTCCGCGCGGCAGAGGACTGGGGTTCGCCGCTTTGGCGCTTGCCGCATTCACTCCGCTGCCGGCGGCAGCGACCGACGTCCTGCTCAGCGGCACGATCACCTCCGCCGCGGGCGAGAAGATGGGCGGCGTCACGGTCTCCGCCAAGGAGGCCGGCAAAACCGTTACGACGACGGTTTTCACCGACGACGCCGGGGCCTACGTCTTTCCGCCGCTCGCAGACGGCCAATATCGCGTGTGGGCGCAGGCAATCGGCTTTGAAACGGCAAAAAGCGAGATCGCACTCGGCGCGGTCAAACAGCAGAACCTGACGCTTGCGCCGATCACCGACGCGGAGCAGCGGATCGAGCAGATGCCGGGCGACCTGCTCCTTGCGGGTCTGCCCGGCGACACGCCCGACGACCTGCGTATGAGGCAGATTTTCCGCAACAATTGCACGGGCTGCCACACGCCGAGCTACACGCTGCAGCATCGGTTCGATGAAGCCGGCTGGAACGCCATCATGACGACGATGAAGTCGATCAACGTCTACGGCATCTATAATCCTAAGGCGCCGATCAATCCGGTTCTCGATTTCCATCAGGAGGAACTCGCCCGCTATCTCGCCAAGGCGCGCGGTCCGGGTGAGAGCGCCTTCCGGATCACGACACGACCTCGCCCTTCCGGTGAGGCCGCGCGGGTCGTGTTCCGCGAATACGATATTCCGCTCAATCCCGACCAGGACCTGCCGGCGGCGACGCCGCCCAACGATGGCAGCGATTGGACGCTGGGGACGACGTCGCGCATCGGCTCGGTGCCGCATGATGCGGCGGCTGATCTTGAGGGCAATCTTTGGTTCGCGGTGGTCGCCCCGACCAAGCGCGGATCGGTCGGTCGTATCGATGCCCGGACCGGCGAAGTCAAATTCTTCAAGGTCACGGCGCAGAACGGCAATGCCGCCAACGCCCACGGGCTTATTCGCGACGCCAAGGGCATCATCTGGTTCAACGTGTGGATGCCGAGGGGTGGAATCGCCCGCATCGATCCCAAGACGGAAAAGATCGACGTGTTCTTGCCGCCTAGCGGTATTACAGCGATCGACGGACCGGTGACGATCGACTACGACGGCGAGGGCTACATTTGGGCGACCACGCCGCAGGGCGCACTGCGGCTTGATCCAGAGACCGGTCGTTTCGCCGAATACAAGTCGGTCACGGCGAGAACCCCCAATGGCGGCGTAGGCTCGACCTACGGCATCGCCGGAACGGCCGACGGCAACGCGTGGTGGACGCAAATGGCGTTCGACACCGTCGAGAAAACCGACAGCAAGACCGGAATATCGACCGAATGGAAATTGCCACCGGTCGCGGAACAGGCAAAGCTCGTCAATGACGAGGACCGCAAGTTCTACGCAACCTACGCGCCCAAGGACATCGGCACGCCGTTTCCATGGTCGCAGGGCCCGCGCCGCATCGGTATCGACCGCGCGCTTGGAATCCTGTGGATCGCGAACTCGTGGGGCGGCAGCCTTACTCGCGTCGATACCAAAACGGGCGAGATGACATTCATCCCGTTCCCCAATCCGGTATCGAACCAGCCCTACAGCGCGATCCCCGATCGAGATCACAATGTCTGGGCGCCGCTGTGGACCACGGACCAGATCGCCAAATACGAGCCTGCATCCGGCAAGTGGACGATGTTTGATCTGCCGACGCGTGGCACGGAGATCCGCATCATATCGCTGCTCGAACGTCCCGACATCAAGGAGCTGGTGTTCGCCTACGCGCGTTCGAGCAAGGTCGCGGCCATGACGTTCCGCAGCGAAGCCGACATCGCGGCGGCAAAACAAGCGGCGGCGCGACAATAGAACGTTCCGCCTCCCAGACAGGGCGGAGAAAAGCACGTGGGGAGAGTAAAGATGACGCGTGGCGGAATGTCGTTTGTCGTGTTCGCCCAGCTCGCGGCGTGGCCGCTCACCGCCTCAGCGCAACCGGCCGCCGGCGGTAACAATCAGCACCTTCTCGGAGTTCGGCTGTTCAATCAATCGTGCCGGGTCTGTCACACCAAGCCGCAATTGACGAGCCCGCAATACGCGCCTGCGCTTTCCATGAACACGCTCGGCGGCAAGGCGGATGTCATACGCGAAGTGATCTCGAACGGAACGCCACGCATGCCGGGCTTCAAATACACCTACAAGCCCGCCGAGATCGACGCCATTGTGGCCTATCTCAAAACCATTCCCGCCCCTTCGACAGCGCCGGCATCCGGCAAAGGCAACGCCTCGGGCGAAGCCGATTAGCCTTTCCAGGAAACACGGAGAAACCCATGCGCAATGCAGGCGGTCTCATTTTATCGAAACTTCTGGTCGTTGCCGCTATTTCGGCAACTTTCACGCTCCCGGCCTTCGCCGATTCACTTTTGAGCGGCACGATCACGGGGGCGGACGGCAAAGCCATGGGCGGAATCACGGTGTCCGCCAAGCCCGACGGCGGCACGATCACCACCAGCGTGTTCACCGACGCCGACGGCAAATATTATTTTCCGGCGCTCCCAGCAGGGAACTATCGGGTCTGGGCGCAGGCGGTGAGTTATGAGACCGCGAAAGGCACCGTCGACCTTTCAGCAAACCGCAAGCAGGATTTTTCGTTGAAGCCGATGAACGATCCGGAGCGGACGTTCAAGCAGCTTCCCGGCAATCTCGTCCTCGACGCGCTGCCGGACGGCACGCCGGAACAAGCGCGCATGAAGCGCATCGTGCGCACGGTGTGCACCGGCTGTCATACCCCGAGCTTTCCGTTGCAGCATCGCTTCGACGAAGCCGGCTGGAACGCCGTGCTCGAACTGATGAAGAACGCCAACGTGTATGGCACCTTTGTCGCCGCCGAGCGCAAACCCTCCGGTATCATCGATTTCCACCAGCATGAGCTTGCGGCGTACCTCGCCAAAGCGCGCGGCCCCGGCGAGAGCGACATGAATGTGAAGCTGGAGCCGCGACCGTCGGGCGAAGCCGCGCGCGTCGTGTTCAAGGAATACGACGTACCGCTTGATCCCGATGTCGGGCTGCCGGCCGATTTCGTGCAAAACGACGGCAGCGATTGGTCGCTGGGCACGCCGTCGGTGCTCATTCCCGGCTGGGGCATCCACGATTCCTGGTTGGACCTGACCGGCAACATCTGGTTCACCTGCAACATCGCCAACAAGCGCACCACGATTGGCCGGATCGACAGCACGACCGGCGAGGTGAAGCTTTTCAAAGTGCCGGGACCGAATGGACTTGCCGCGCAAACCCACGGCATGACACGCGATCCGAAAGGCATCATCTGGTTCAACATCAACAACGGCCGCGGCGGGCTCGGCAAGCTCGATCCAGCGACGCAGAAGATCGAAGTCTACCTGCCGCCGAATGGCATGACGCAGACCGGCGGTGCCGCCACGGTCGATTACGACGGCAAAGGCAATATCTGGTCGTCGGCGCCGGACGGTGCGCTGCGGTTCGATCCCGTCGCCGAGAGATTCACCGAATTCAAGTCGATGACGTTCAAGACGGTCAACGGCACCGGCATCACCTACGGCACCGCAGCCGATCGCGACGGCAACGGCTACTGGGCCGAGATGATTCTCGACACGATCGGCGTCGGCGACGGTCAGAGCGGAAAAGTGTCGGAGATCAAGCTTGCGCCGGTGAACGCGCAGGAGGCCCTGCTGACCGCGGATGAACGCAAGTTCTACGAGACCTACTCCCAGCCGGACTTCAATTCGCCGCTGCCGTGGGCTGAAGGTCCACGCCGCATGGGCACCGACAAGAACGCCGACATTCTCTGGATCGGCGATTCATGGGGCGCAAATCTCGCCCGCATCGACACCCATACCCATCAGACGACATTCGTGCCGCTGCCCGGCGAACAGCAGCCCTATCACGTAGCCGTCGATAAGAACCATGACGCGTGGACCAACCTCTGGGGCGCCGACCGCGTCATGCGCTACGACCCCAAGAGCGGCACATGGACGGCGTTCGATCTGCCGACCCGTGGCGCCGAGCCGCGCTACGTGTCGCTCCTCGAACGCGACGGTCAGGACACGCAAGTCGCGCTGCCGTATTTCCGCGCCCGCAAGGTCGCGGTCATGACGCTGCGCAGCGAAGCAGAGATCGCGGCCTTGAAGGCGCAGGCCGGTCAGTGAGGAGAATTATGCGCGGGCTTGACCCGCGCACTCGCCCTTACCGAACAGCCGGGTCCGCCATCATCTGACTTTGGTCCAGGTCTCGCTTTGGCAAAAGATCGCGACGCATCCCTTTAGGTTCAGAGCGTTCGGTCCCTGCAAGGTGATGACGCCGGCATAGGTCTTTCCGTTGTCCGTGTTCAACAGGTCGCCCGACCATTGGCTATCTCCGGACTTGACCGCGCCCTTTATGATCACCGTGCCGATCTCGCTCTTACGGCTCTGATCTCTGACGGCAATGACTTTCGCACAAAGCTTGCCGCCGCAATCGTAAAAACTCACCTGCGAGCCGGTCGACGGACGCATCCAAATTCCGTAGGGATCTGCAGCGCTTGCGGTGCCCGGCAAGCTGGCTAAAAGCAACGCGAATACCGTTCCCCTGATCAACGATCTTCCTTCCCTCATCTTTCGCCCTCGCCATGATTGACCCGATCGTAGTGCGCTTGCACCCCCGTGCAAGGGTGGTCCGTGTCGTCCTCACCAACCGCGCGAGCCCAACTTTATGGCTGGCACCAAAATTTCTCCAAGATTGGATGGGTTGAAGATAATATGGACGTGTTGACACTCTGCGTCGTTCGACGGGTCCGCGACCGCGGCGACTTGATCGTTTTGACAAGCGCCGCTGTAAGGAGGCAAAGATGGAAGCCGAAAGCTCAGCCAACGTCTCGATCGGCCAGAGATTCGTCAACGAACTGAGAGAGTTTGCCGTCGTTGCGGCCTATCTTTGCATCTGCTTTCTTGCGCTGGCCTATCTGAAGGCGGCAATCCTGCGAGCGCAAGGCATTGCGTTCGCGCCGTTCGGCTTTGCCATTGCAAAGGCCCTCATCTGCGCAAAATTCGTGCTCGTGGGACGGGCGTTTGGCGTCGGCGAGCGGTTCAAGTCTCTCCCCCTGATCTGGCCGACACTGCACAAATCCTTGGCCTTCCTGCTGCTGTTGCTCGTTCTGAACACCCTTGAGGAAATCCTGGTCGGCTTCTTCCATAACGAGAGCATCGCGGACTCCATCGCGAAGGTCGGCGGTGGCACGATCGACCAGCTTGTTGCGACGAGTTTTGTCGGCCTGCTGATATTAATTCCCTTTTTTGCCTTTCAGGCACTGGGCGATGTGGTCGGTCAAAACAATCTTGTTCGCATTTTCCTCGAGCCCCGGCGCAGAGTCGGAAGCGCTTAAGCCGGTCCGGGGAAATATTTCCTCGCGGAGGCGCGAGCTTCCGCCCGCGCCTCCGGCGCTGGGAAAGCAACTCAAAATCCGATCATATCGAGCTTCGTCAGCGTGACTTGATTGCTGATGCGCGCGGCGTTTGCGAGGTGCCAGGCGGTATAGAGTTCGGGAAAGAGATCGTCCGCCGACATGGCATCGACCGGCACGATCACCTTGAAGCCCCGCAACGCCGCTTCGCCGCCGGTATGCAGCACCGAAGTCTGCGCCTGCGTCCCCATCGCCACGACGGTCTTGATGCCCTTGTCCTTCAACGTCTTTTCCAAGTCGCTGTTGATGAACTTGTCGGGCCCGAGCGGCGGCAGCACTTCTTCGCCGACGGCAGGCGCGAGCTCCTTGAGCACGTCGGAAGGCTTCGAGTTGGGCACGGCGACGGAGTAGATGATGAGCGCTCCCTTCTCGCGCGCTTCATTGACGAACTTCTTCACCTTGGGCACCGAATTGGCGCAGCGCTTACGGCGCTCGGGCGTGCAGGTCTGCACAGTGAAATCCATCACCAGAAGCGCCGTCTCCTTCGGGACGAGCGTCACCGGCTTGAGCTGCGGCGGCGGTGGCAGCTTCGCCTGATTCCACTCGTCGATGATGGTTTCGCCGTGCGCCGACACGATCGCGGCGCTGGCCAAAGCGATTGCGCCAACAAGACGTGAGACGTTTAAACGCGCCATGCTGTCCTCCCGATTTTATATTGCCATTACGTTACGTCGTTCGGGCCTCGACTGGAAGACACCATGCGCATCCCTGGTGCGGCGGATTGAGAACCGCTACCGTGATGCAAAAAGGGCAAGCAGGACGTTGCCGAACGGGAGGGAACCATGGCGAATGACGACCAGCGGAATTCGCTCGATCGCAGAATTTTCCTCAGCGCGAGCACGGCTGCCGTCGTTGGGTTGCCTTCGATCGGCCTCGCGCAGCGGAGCAGCGCTGCGGCGGCCGTGGCGCCGAACGAAGGGGGAAAGAAAGTGAGCGAAACGATCGCCGATTTCATTGTCGGCTTCGACCTGAAAAACGCCCCTCCGACGGCAATCGAACGCGCGCGCATCGCCTTTGTGGACACCGTCGGCGTGATGCTCGCTGGCAGTCAGCTGCCGCCGGCCGACATCGTTTGCGACGTCGTCAAGCTTCAGGGCAGTACGCCTGCGGCCACGCTCGTCGGACGGGATTTGCGCGCCTCGCCGCCGCTTGCCGCGCTTGCCAACGGTATCGCCGGGCATTGCATGGATTTCGATCTCACCTATTTTGCAGGCCAATCGATCGCCGCAGTGATCCCTGCCCTTCTGCCAGTCGCCGAAACGACCGGCGCGACGTCGGCCGAGTTGCTCGCCGCCTTCATCATCGCCGCAGAGGTCGCTGGCCGGATCAATCGCGCGGCGCCCACGGCATCCCGCGTCGGCGGCTGGCACGCGACCGGCACGGTCGGCGTCATTGCGGCCGCGGCGGGTTGCGCGCGCTTGATGAAAATCGAACCGAAGAAGATTCCGGACGTGATCGGCATGACAACGTCGATGGCAAGCGGCGTCTCGATCAATTTTGGCACGATGACCAAGCCGCTGCATTCCGGCCACGCCGCGCACGATGGCGTGCTCGCCGCCATGCTGGGTGCGCGCGGCTTCACGTCGAATGCCACCGCGCTCGAAGGCAAGGACGGCTACTTCGCTTGCTTTGCGCGCGGATTGCCGTGGTCGCTCGATCCGTTCGCCGATCTCGGCCAAAGCTACGATCTCGTGCAACACGGCTATAAGCTCAAACCCTATCCGAGCGGCGGTCTGGGGCACACGGCAATCGACGCCGCACTCGAACTGCGCGCGGCGGTCAATCTTGCCGACATTGCCCATGTCGACGTTGCGATCACCAAATACGCGGCGCGCCGTTATACCGACAAGTATCCGCACTCGGCCGAAAACGCCAAGTTCAGCGGACCCTATCTTGCCGCCTACACGTTCGTTCACGGCGCGCCGATGCTCGCGGCCTTCACCGAGACGGCGCTGGAAGACGAGACAGTCCGAACATTTGCGCAAAAGGTCTCGCTCTCGATCTATCAGGACTATGCCGATCTGCTCGAAGAATCGCCCGCCAAGGTGACGGTGACGCTGAATGACGGCCGAAAGCTTGAAAGGTCGAAGTACTATCCGAGCGGATCGGTCCAGGCGCCGATGTCGGAAGCGCAAATCAGGGCAAAGTTCGACATTTGCGCCGCGCAGGCTGTCGACAGGGCAACGTCGGACAAAATCTACGCGAAACTGCGCGTGTTGGGCGATCAGCCCGCGCTCGATGATTTTTGGCCGCTGCTCAGGAAAGCTTGAGCACAATTCGTCTGCGCATGATCTATCCTGGCAAATCGGTATCCCTCCCCGGGCCAAGTCCGGGACAGGCTTCTGCGGGATCGTGCTCTACTCGGCGGCGCGTGCCGGCGGTTCGCGCACCGTCGGCGCCGCGAGAACGGTCGCGCGCAGCGGTCGCTCTTCCATAGCGATCAGCGCCACGATGCCGATGATGAGAAACATAACCGCCACCGCAAAAATAAAGCTGAAGGAATGGGCGAAATCGGCCGGGCTCCTATGCTCCGCCACGGCGATGACGGCGGACGAAACCCCGCGCTGCGGGGCAGCACCAAGCTGGGTGAGCATGATGGCGCCCATCACGGCGACAACGAACGAGCTCGCGAGCGCGCGAAAGAAATTCATCGTTCCCATGGCGATCCCGATCTGCTGGTGCGCCACCGCGTTCTGAATCGAGACCGTGACGGTCGGATACGAGCTGCCTGTGCCGAGCCCGACCAGCCCGGTGATGATCGAAACGACCCACACCGGCATCAGCGGATGGATCACGAGGAGGCTGACCGCAATGGTGGCGATCGAGAGCATGACGATCGCGACCCACTTGTAGCGGTTCATGTACAGCATGGCGCGGCCGGACAGGTACGAGCCCGGCGTGGTCATCATCACGATCGGGATGAGCGCCAGGCCGGAATCGCTCGCCGAAAGGCCGTGCACCAGCTCGTAATAGAGTGGAACGTAGATCGTCAGCCCGATGGAAACACCTTGCGTGCAGGCTGTCGTGATGGAGCCGACGCGCATGATCGGATTGTTAAGGACCGCAAGCGGCAGGAACGGCTCAGGCACTCTGAGGACCCACCAAATAAATACGGCCGCCAGTACTGCCGCGCCGATGATCAGAATCAGAATCTGCTGCGACAGCCACGGGTAGCGTGTACCGCCCCACGTCAGCGCGAGCAGCAGCGAGATTGCCGATATCATCATCAGCCCGGCGCCGGTGAGATCAATCGTATGGGCCCGCTCGCGCCGCGGCAGCAGCTTGAGTTGGCGGTGACACAGCAGGGCCGCGCCGATGCCGAGCGGAATATTGAGCCAAAAGATCACCGACCAGTGCAGATGTTCGGCGATGACACCGCCGAGCACTGGACCGGCCGCCCCGGCAACGATCCACACAGAACCTGTGTAGGCCTGATAGGCGCCACGCTCACGCGGCGGCACCGCGTCGGCAATGATCGATTGCGCGAGCGGCACGATGCCGCCGCCGCCGATACCCTGCAGGCCGCGGCCGAGGATCAGCATGAGCATGCTGGGCGCAGCCGCTGAGGCCGCCGATCCCGCCATGAACACCCCGAGCGCCACCAGCATCATGCCGCGGCGGCCGTAGATGTCGCTGAGCTTACCGTAGAGCGGTGCGACCACGGTCGAGGTCAGAAGGTAAGCGATAACCACCCAGGACAAATTTTCGAAATCGTCGAACGCTCGCCCGATGGTCGGCAACGCCGTTGCGACGATGGTCTGGTTCAGTGCGCCAAGGAACATCGCCAGCGCCAGCCCGCTGATGATCGTCAGGACCTCGCGTTTGCCAAGTTTGCGCTCCGGCGTGGGGCTCGCTTCACGGTGCGGCGGCAACGCAGCGTCTCCTTCGCCGGCTTGCGGCGAAGGCTCGGCAATTTTGATCTCCGGCTTTTCTGTAACCGACACGATGGCCGCCGCCCCTGGATTCTCAGCACCTTTGCGCCCCGCCGGCGCCTGCGCAAGGCGCATCGAGCGTGGCAGCTATGCCCGTACCGGCATGATACTTTTGGCGATTACTCGATCGCGCCTTCTGCTGCCCGAACCGGCCCGTGCAGCGGACGTTCCTCAACGGCCAACGTGCAGACGAGCGAAATGGTCAGACACATGGCCGCGGCAAGGAAGACCCAGCGGAACGCGGCGGCAAAATCGCCATGGCCCGTCCCGATTTTATCGACGCCCATGACACCGGCCGCGTCACTGACATGGCCAAGCACGATGGCGCCGAACACCGCAACGACGATGGCGCCGCCAAGCAACCGGAAGAAATTCAGCGTCCCGGTCGCCGTGCCGAGCTGATGCGGCTCGACGACGTTCTGAATGACGATCGTACTGACGGGATACATCGGCCCAACGCCGGCCCCCAGCAAGAACAGCAACGCCGTAACGTTGACGAGCGAATATCCTGCGGGGTCGCTGGCAAGCGTGCCGAGGGCGGCGATGGCGACGACAAGGCCGGCCATGGGCAGGCGCATGTAGTGCTTCAAACGCGTCAGCAACCGCCCGGTGGCCATGGAGCCTAGCGTCGCGCCGCCCATGAAGGCGATCAGGGGAAAACCAGAGACGCTCGCCGAGACGCCGAGCACAACCTGAAGATAAAGCGGTGAATAGATCGTCACGCCGATCACGGCGCCGATGCTGAAAAAGGCCGCGCAAGTGATCGTACTCGTGACTCGCCCATGCAGGATCGTGAGCGGAATGAAGGGCTCGCGCGCAGTGAGAAGGCGAGCCGCGAACAGCCCCCAAAGCATTGCGGAGCCGCCGAGCAAGCCGAGGATACGCCACGACGTCCATGGATAATGGGTGCCGCCCCAGGTCAGTGCCAACATCAGCGCGAGCGCCGCTCCCACCATCAGCACGGCGCCGGCCACGTCGAGCGTGTGCGGGCGATCGTTGCGCGGCAACTGCCGCAACGCCCGCCCGGTCATGATGAGTGCAATGGCGCCGAGCGGCACATTGATCCAGAAAATCAGCGACCAGTGCAGATGATCGGTGAGGAAACCGCCAAGCACCGGCCCAAGGATGCTCGCACTCATGAACATGATCGAGGTGCGGCCTTGAATCAGCGGGCGCTCGCGCGGCGACAGCAGGTCGGCGATGATCGTCTGTGCGATCGGCAACAGCCCACCGCCGCCAATTCCCTGCAGGCCGCGCGCCAGCACCAGCACCCAAATCGACGGCGCGAGAGCGCAGGCGACTGAACCAGCGATGAAGACGCCGATGGCGAGCAGCAAAATGGCGCGCCGGCCATAGATGTCGGAGAGCTTGCCGAAAAGCGGCGTCGTCGCCGTCGCCGCGAGGAGATAGGCGGTCACCACCCAGGACAGGCCATCGATATCGTTGAGACTCCTGCCGATCGCCGGCAACGCCGGAGCAACGATGGTCTGCTCGAGCGCGCTCAGAAACATCGCCAGCATGATGCCGGCGATGATGGCGTGAATGGTCGCGTGATCGAGCGGGGCCGCGGCCGGCCGTTCGGCGACGACGCGCGCGGCTGCTCGATCCGCGGACACCCCCGCCGACCGAGCCCGCGGGCCAACACGGCCTGGGACGATATCCGGCACGAGTTTGGGAGCGAGATCGCCAGGGACGTCGCGGGGCCTATCTCGGGGAGCATCCATTCGGGGCAGCCGGAAAATGAGCTAGGTCGCGCACAGTGTTGCAGAATGGGCGGCACCAATGGCCCGTGCAGCGCCCCTTTGCAACCACCCTCTTCGCAGAGCAGGGGTGCCGTTCGGCGGACGACCTTGCCGCACCCCGCCTTGCCCCGCCGGCAAGGATGCCGAATTGCAAGGACAACCTCTTGAAATGCGGTTCTCTACGGGCCCGGCCGCGGTTCCCTGTCGGTCCAGCCAAATTCGGGCAATATCTCGTCGCCTTCACGTCTTCGCGGCCGTATCGCGATGAATCGGGTCCACCCACAATACGGTTTCCGGCTTCTCGACCGGCTCGATGTCGAGATTGATCGCAATGGCTTGACCGTCGCTGCGCACCAGAACGCACTCCAGGACTTGGTCGGTGCCGGCATTGATCTCCTGGTGCGGCACGTAGGGCGGGACGAAGATGAAATCGCCGGGATTGGCTTCAGCCGTGAATTGCAGACGCTCGCCCCAGCGCATCCGCGCCCTGCCGCGAACCACGTAGATGATGCTTTCGAGATGCCCGTGATGATGCGCACCGGTTTTCGCATTCGGCTTGATCGTCACCGTACCAGCCCACAGTTTCTGGGCGCCAGCGCGGGCGAAGTCGATCGCCGCCTTTCGATCCATCCCCGGGGTCGAAGGAACGTTTGGATCCAGTTGGTTGCCTGGAATAACGCGCACGCCATCATGCTTCCAGCGGTCCACGTCGTCGCTGGACGGAACAGTGTGATCATGAAGTTCGGTCATGATTCCATCGTTGCTTGGTCGCGGCATGTCATCGCTCCTTTACACCCTACTGCACCGCTCCGATCGGTACGAGCCGGAACGAGGCGATTTGCGGCGCGGTTTTGAAATAGGCTGCTTGGAGCTCCGCTGAATCCTTGAATGCGGTCTGCCTCAATCGCCGGAAGATCAGGTTCGTCGTCAGCGTAGGTTCGTCGAATGGATACGGATCCAGCGCGATCGTCCTGTCATCCATTGGCGTGAGCGTCATATCGACGCCCACCGCGCCCGAGTAGCTGACCGGCACCGGCGCGATACGGTCAGGCTTGAGCGTTTCGGTGCTGCAGATGTAAAGCGAGATCAGATCCCAGACCTGCAGCAGGTTGTAGTTGATTGCAACCTCGCCGGCATCGAACTTCCCCCCCGCAGACTTTTGCTTGGCTTCGCTGCGCAAGATCAAAGCCTGGATGTCTGGCGGCGGCGTGCCGCGCCGGTTCGCTTGCGGGCTCGTGATGACGCCATAGCGTCCCTGGTAAAGGCCGGTGCGATGCTTGGCGATCATCAAGCCCGCATAGGGATCGATGCCGCTCATCCAGTCGCCCGCCCATTCGAACGCTTCGATCTGAGCCTTGTCGTTCGGTACGTCGCGGTAATTGGGCGTCTTGCCGGTGGCTGGATCGAGTTGCGGACCGGTTTCGTAGCGAATCCAGCCGCGGTCGTGAAACATGGCGGCGCGCACCAGCGACCCGTAGGGCTGCGGTTTCTGGAACGTCTCATTGCCCCAATGAGCGGCAAACAGCCCGGAAAGCTGGGCGTGATCGTTCTGGGTGATCATGACGATTGAGCCGTCGGACTCGTAGCGGACGATCATGGCTGGCCCTCATAGAACTGCGGCAGGCAGACGCTCACTTCGGACAAGCCGAGCCTATGAGGGCACTCCCGTCTGCCGCAAGGCCGAAAGTGGCAAGGCGTAACGCAACCAGTCTATTTCTGGCGTGCAGCCTTCGGCAGCTTGAGGGGCCAACTGACAATGTAGTCTTCGAGGTCCTCATCGGGCACGTTGACCTCGCTGGCCCGGACCCGGCCGCGGACCGACACGCCGGCGGCATGCACGGTTTCGGGGTCTCCGGACACCAGGGGATGCCACCAATACAAGTCCCTGCCCTGGCCGATCAGCACGTATGCGCAGGACGGTGGTAGCCAGGTGATGGTCTTGAGACTTTTCGGGGTCAGCCGCACGCAATCTTCGACCTTGTCCTGGCGGTGTTTGTAATCGCGGCAGCGGCAGGTCTGGCCGTCCAGGAGCCGGCAACCGACGTCGGTATAAAAGGTGCGGTCCGTTTCCACCTCTTCGAGCTTGTTCAGGCAGCATTTGCCGCAACCGTCGCAGAGGCTTTCCCATTCCGAATCAGTCATTTGACTGAGAGACTTACGGTGCCAAAACGGGACTTCGCTTTCACCATCAGTGGGACCAGTGTTGGATGCCATTTCGTTCTCCAGACCAAAGGCCATTTGGTCATACGCCTTCGCGCCATTTGCCGCACGGTCCAGCAGCCGAGTCATCCTTCGTTATGCCCCAATTACCCCCAATTTCCATTCACCTTGTGGCTCCAGTGTTATTGGCCGGCGACCCAGGCTCGGCTAAACCTTTGGCGGGCTATAAACTAAACGCCACGGCCCAAGCCCGTTCCCGGAGCGACCTATTGTGACCGACATGTTCCCCGATCCGGGAGACGATTGGCGGCCGAAGCTCAAGCGGTTGATGCTCGATCTCGACGCGCGGATCGACTCCGCGGTGTTCCAGAGCGGCAAGTGGACGCGCGAAATCTACGAACGCTTCACCGCGGCCATGGACCGCTTCCATGTCTCCGGCTGGCGGCGCTGGCTGCTCGTCGAACCGCTGTCGGAAGGAGCGACGCTCGGCACCGGCGGGCTGCTTCTCATGCTGGCGCTCGCCATCCCTGCTTTCCACGAGACATCCGATGACGATTGGCTGAAAAAATCCGACCTCGCGGTCACCTTCCTCGACCGTTACGGCAACGAGATTGGCAGCCGGGGCATCAAACACAACGATTCGGTGCCGCTCGAAGAGATGCCCGACCACCTGATCAAGGCGGTGCTGGCGACCGAGGATCGGCGCTTCTACGAGCATTTTGGCATCGATTTCTACGGCACGTTCCGCGCCCTGATGACGAACGCCAGGGCCGGCGGCGTCGTGCAGGGCGGGTCCACCATCACCCAACAGCTCGCCAAGAATCTGTTCCTGTCGAACGAGCGTACAATCGAGCGTAAGATCAACGAAGCGTTTCTCGCGCTATGGCTGGAGACCCGGCTCTCCAAGAACGAGATACTCAAACTTTATCTCGATCGCGCTTATCTCGGCGGCGGCGCGTTCGGCGTCGACGCGGCGGCCCAATACTACTTCGGCAAATCGGTGCGCGACGTGACGCTGCCTGAAGCCGCCATGATCGCCGGTCTGTTCAAGGCGCCGACCAAGTTCTCGCCTCTGGTCAATCTGCCGGCTGCGCGCGCTCGCGCCAACGTCGTTCTCGACAATCTTGTCGACAATGGCTTCATGACCGAGGGGCAGGTCTACGGCGCCCGACGAAATCCCGCGACGCCCATCGATCGAAGCGACGACGGCGCGCCGAACTATTATCTCGACTGGGCCTTCGACGAGATGCGCAAACTCGTCGATACATTCCCCAAAACCGTTACCGACCGCTTCTTCGTGGTGCGGACCGCCCTCGACAGCAATCTTCAGCACTTCGCCGACCGTGCAGTCGAATCGACATTTCGCCAGTACGCCCGAGATTATGGCGCAAGCCAGACTGCGGTCGTCATCGCAGATACCGACGGGGCAGTGCGCGCCATGGTCGGCGGGCGGGATTACGGCGCTAGCCAATTTAATCGCGCAAGCGACGCGCTGCGTCAGCCGGGGTCCTCGTTCAAGCCGTATGTGTACGCGACGGCGTTGGCGAACGGCTTCACGCCGCAGTCGGTCGTCGTCGATTTGCCGGTATGTATCGGCAATTGGTGTCCGCACAATTATTCTGGCGGCTATTCCGGCGCGGTCACTCTCACGCAGGCGATCACCAATTCGATCAACGTCATTCCGGTCAAACTTTCGATTGCGCTCGGTGACGGCAATCCCAAGCTCGGCCGCGCCAAGATCGTCCAGACCGCGCGTAATTTCGGCATCTGGACGCCGCTGCCCGACACACCTTCGCTGCCGATCGGCGCCGACGAGGTGACCCCCCTCGAACATGCCGTCGCCTATGCCACCTTTCCCAATCTCGGCCGGGCCGTTACACCTCATGCCGCACTCGAAGTTCGTACCGGCACCGGCGAATTGGTGTGGCGCTTCGACCGCGATGGCAAGAAGCCGCTACAGGTGATCAGTCCGAAAGTCGCGATGGAAATGATCGCGATGATGAACTCGGTCGTGCAAAACGGCACCGGCAAGCGCGCCCAGCTCGAGGGCATCCCGACCTGCGGCAAGACCGGTACGACCAACGCGTGGCGCGACGCCTGGTTTGTCGGCTACACGGGAAACTTCGTCGGCGCGGTCTGGATGGGCAATGACGACTTTTCGCCGACCAAACGTATGACGGGCGGCACGCTGCCGGCGATGCTTTGGCACCAGATCATGACGTATGCGCATCAGGGCGTCGAACTGCGGCAACTGCCGGGACTGCCGGTTCCCCAGCATCCGGCGGTGGCCGACGCGTCGATGAAGGGTGGCGAGGAGCCACACCCCGCCCTGTTGACGCGCAAGGGAACCGAAGCGCTTGTTCACATTGAACGTCTTTTGGATGACGCCAACCGTGCGCTTCCGGCGCAATCTCCCGCCGCGGGGACGGTGGGCGCCCTCGACGGCAAAGCCGATACCACTGTCAAAGACCGCTCGACAACCGTAACGGTTGCGACGGACCAACAACTTCCCGGGGCTTCACGCGGCGACTGACCTCGGCCCAGTCCAAGAGCATGCCAGTCGATTGGGTTGAACGTGCGCCTGCTGTTCGGTTCATGCTTTGCGTTGATACTCGCCGCCGCCATCGGGCTCGGCGCGACGTGGCTGACGCTGACGCGTGGCGTTGCGTTCGGCTCGTTGACGATCGGCGCGTGGACGGCGTGGCCGAAGAATGGGTCGGTCGGCATCGACCCCTATGCCCGCGCCACGCTCGCGCGGACGGGTCAACTACCGGTCGGCACCGGCGACGGCGTGGCGTTCTATGCCCGCACCGACGATGCCGGAAACAGGTTCGACGGTCGCTGCACATTTACGATCAGCGGCCTGACGCCTGCGGCGCGCTATTGGACCCTTACACTTTATGACCCGCAGGGGCGCCTGGTCGCCAACACGATCGACCGCCACGATTTCACCAGCGAGGAAATCGCACGTGACGCCGACGGCCAGTTTGCGATCAATGTCGGTCCTCGCGCCCGGCCGGGCAATTGGCTGCCGACAGGCGGGATCGAGCGGTTCATCCTGGTATTGCGCCTCTACGATACGCCGATCGGCGTTGCGACGCGCACCACGAAAGAAGGGCCGATGCCTGCGATCGTGAGGAAGGGCTGCTCATGATCCGGCTGCTGCTGTGGTTTCTCGGCGCCATCCTGCTCGGCGGCATTGTGCATCTCTCGACCGTCTTGCTGATGCCGCGGGCGGCGACGCAGGACGCGTACGCGCGCCTCGTGCCGCTGACCCCGGTCAACACGGTGGTGCCGATCGCCACGCCGACGGCAGAGGCTTCCATCATGCCCTTCATGGACCCGGCCTTCGCCGCGGCGGCTTGCCGATACGATTTGTCGGACGGTTCTCTCAAGTTGAACGCGCCGGTGAGCCAAGCTTACACGTCGGTCACGTTCTACACGCGAAACAGCGTCGCCTATTATGCGATCAACGACCGCGCCGCGGGCCGGCGATCGATCGAACTCGATCTGATGACGCCTGAGCAACATGCCCAGTTGCCCGAGGAAGAAGACGTAACCGCTGCAGATCGGTTGATCGTCGAATCTCCGACGAAGACGGGCTTGATCGTATTACGGGCGCTGGCGCCGGAGCCTGGGCTCATGCCGATGGCGCGACGCGCGCTGGCGGGCGCGCAGTGCCGTATCGAACCGGTGCAGTAGCTTATTTGGCGGACGCTTCTCGCGCCGACACCGTGATCGGCCGTCCGGCAAAGCGCGGCGAGGCAGCCAACGGATGGCTCGCGATCTGCTGTTGCAGTTGCATCAGCGCGCGTTCGGCGTCGGCCGCCAGCGGCTCAGGCTCGGCCACGACCAGGTGCTCCAGCGCAAAGCGATAGCTGGCGCAACGCTGCGTCAGCGAATGCTGCACCCAGGCGATGGTCAAGCTGTTTTCGCCGACGCGCGCCAGGGCATCGGCGCGTTCCGGCGGCGAGATACTCGAGAGGTATTGCATGCTCTTCTCGCGCCGCTGGTCGAGATCGACAACCCGGCGCGCCGCTGCAAAGAAAGGCTCGATCCGTACGACATCATTGCGGATGTCATCGATCAACTGGTTGTAGCGTCCAGCACTCGACCGATGAAACGGTCCCACCAGATTTGCGTAATAGGCCGCTACGTCGTTGACCCACAATTCACGCCGGAACGAACGCTTGATGCCGTACTCATAGACGACGGCATCCCAGCGCACGCGGTCGTAGGGCGGCTCGATCAAGGGGAAGGCAAGATCGCGCAACGTGCGCTCCTCCTCGGTCAGGTTACCGAGCGAGACCGGCGCGCCAGCGCTCGCCGCCGCTTCCTGTCCGACCCACGCATGGATGTCATCGGTCTGCAGCGCCGATTGCAGGCGACCGAAATCACCAATGCTCGAGCATTCAGATAGGAAAAGAAGAGCAAGGACTGCCAGCGGCGCCCTCACTGCTCGAAAGTTGCATCGACGCGGCGCCATCGATGCGACGGCGCTCAGCGGCGCCTCAGACGCCGGCGGCCGCCGCTGTGTGCCGGAGGCAGAGTCGGCGGTCCAACATTTTCCGCGATCGTATCTGCGTAACGCTCGATCCTGATCACCGGCAGGATGATGACCGTTGCAGACTCTTCGGCCCCGTCCGCGCGACCAAAGCGCACGATGCGCCCCTCATCAGGAAATTTGATAATTGTGCCCACCAGCCGCAATCCTCTGAACGCCGACGACGGAACTCCCTCCCGATCCGCATATCGGCGTCTCCACAATTAAGCGGCACGCAAGGTTAACGCTCTGCTAACGGGGGCACTCTAGAGTCAGAGGCCGCGTACCTGTTGCAATTGAGTAACGTGCTATGGAAGTACCAAACCTCGACCGCCTCACCGACATCGGATTACGCGGTGGGGGCGACATGCGCCCGACCCTGCTGCGCGTCCTGACCGATCTCTACGTACACAGGCTCAGACACACGCCGGACGAGGAGCGCCACTACGCTGAACTGGCGCTCCGGCTGCTCGAAACAGTCGACGTGCCGACGCGCGCTGCCGTCGCGACGCGGCTGGCGCGGCACCTTTCGCCTCCGCTGCGAGTCATTCAGTATCTTGCCAACGATCTGCCGGAAGTTGCCGCTCCGTTGCAATCCCACCCGCTGCTTCGGCCAAATCCCCGAACGAACGAGCCCGCGCCGAACCGCGTTGCGGCTACGATCGTCCAAGACAAGACGCCGACCGCGCCCTCCGGCGGGATCGCCGCAAAGGGCGATTTCGGCAACACCGCGCTGATGATCGATTCCACAATCGCCGACGAGCTCAACGAAATGTTCTTCGCCGCCAGCACGACCGAGCGGCGTCTCATTTTGCTCAACCTCCACGTCGTTGCGCCGATTCCGTCCGGCCGCGTCGCGATTTCGCGCGATCCCGCTGTCGGCGAGCAGCTCGAAGCGGCGGCGCTCGGACGCAACCGTGAAGACTTTGTGCAACACCTCGCGTCGGCCTTGCGCATTCCCCACGAACACGCACGGCGCATCGTGCGCGACAATCTCGGCGAGCCGATTGCGGTCGCGGCGAAAGCCATCGGTACGCCCCGCAGCGTGTATTGCCGCATCCTCTTGTTCCTCAATCCAGCCGTCGGCCTGTCGGTCAATAGGGTGCACACGCTCGCGGCATTTTACGATGAACTGACCGTTCAGGCGGCCGAGGGCCTTGTCGCGATCTGGCAGGCGTTACCCAAACACGAACGCACGACCGCACCGCATCAGCCGCTGCTGTACGACAATCCGGCGCGCGAGCGTGGCCGTCCCACCGTCACGACGGTAACGCGCACGCCCGTCGCGGCCCGATCGAGCCAGCGCAGCGAAACGTCCTGAACCGACGACAAACGCTCACAGGCAGACGCACTCCTCATCAACCGGTGACGACGTCGAGGAAGTTCCGTCCCGCACGATCCTCGACTTCCACGATCCAGACATCGGGATCGAATTTGATTTCGCGCGCGAGGTAAGCCTCGACTGCCTCGTCCGGTGCCGGCTGCTTGGCGAGGCTCGGGCTGAAAGCGCGGTCCGCCCCCCGAGGACCGCTAAGACCGGCGTCGAACGCGCTCTGCGGCGCAGGACCAAATAGGTCGGAGGTGCCGTCGAGCCTGCTGATACGAATGAATATCGCGCCCGCTTCCTCAGCGCCGCGCCGACGCACGACGGCGTAGAGACCCTCGACCTGACAACGGCGCAGATAGGCAGCGACCCAGAGTGCGGTTTTGAGGCGCATCGTACGGTTCCCGTCCACCGATCCGCCGACATATGAGCCGATCCGCGGGAAGCTGCAAACCAGGCTTGATTGGAGCCGAATTCGTTCGAGCGCCGTCACCGGGTTTCGGCTTGCTCGTATTCCGGAGCCTCGTTTAATTCAGAGGGCGCCCGGTCATGGCCGCGAGATCGCTGACGAGCCGGTCCGAAACCCGGCCCGTGACGGGCAATTTATGCTCCCGTTCGAACTTTTCGATGGCCGCGCTCGTGGCATTGTCGACGAAACCCGACGGCTTGATCTGGCCGTATCCGAATTCGGAGAGAACCCGCTGCACGGCCATGATCCGCGCCGACGAACCGATGAACTCCGCGATCGGATCGTTACGGCGCGCCGCAACCGTCTGCAGCGCTCGCGTGGTGCCGGTTGAATGCACTGATGGTGCCGGCTCCGCTGTCCGGGAGGCTGCTTCAAGTTTTGGCCGAGCCGCTGCCGTCACCGCCGGCCGCGGAGTTGGGTTGGCAAAAAATGGCGCCGGATGCGAACCCGATTGAAGAAACAGCGCGTTGACAAGGATGGCGATGCTTGCGGCGGCCGCGCCAATAATCGCAACACTATCGACCGGACGGCGCAAAGCCTTGGTCAATGCCCAGCACGCAAGGCCCAGGGCAGCAGTCGCCGCCCGGGCCATCAATCCGCGTTCGTTTTTGCGACGACTAGGCACTTTTCTTCACCGGCACATCGACACGGACTAACGGCACCTCCCGCAATGACCCCTGCGCTCGTCGAAAACACCGCAGCATTGACCGCGGCGAGGTTCGCGACCCCGTTGATGGACCCTTTAGCGGGCGGCCTCTCAGCAGGTTTTACGCGTTCGCAGTCGAGCGGTAACCGCACAGTGACTCGCGTGCCCTCCCCCGCCCGGCTGCGAATGGACATTTCGCCGCCCTGAAGGCGCACCAGTCCCTTGACGATCGAAAGTCCCAGACCGGTGCCGCCCTGCCGGCGTTCATAAGACGCGACCGCCTGAAAGTAGGGTTCACCGACCCGCGCCAAATCCTCATCGCTGATACCGACGCCGTTGTCCTCGACCTCGAAGACAATCGCCGCCGCCTCGGCACGGGCGCTCATGACAACTTTGCCGCCGCGATTGGTAAAGCGGATAGCGTTTGACAACAGATTCAGCAGGATCTGATTGAGAGCGCGCTTGTCAGCAATCATTTCCGGAAGATCGTCCGCGACCAATCTCTCGAGCTGCACACCGGCATCACGCGCTCGCAGCGCGAGCAGACCGCAACAGCCGGCAACGACCTGCGTCGGAGCAAAGGGCTCGGGTGTGATCTGGAAATTGTTGGTCTCGATTTTCGATATATCGAGGATACCGTTGACGACGGCCAACAGGTGGTGACCCGAGTCGTTGATCAGGGCGGCGTATTCGTTGCGGCGTTGGGCGTCGAGCATCAGCGCCAATTCCTGCATCAACATGTCCGAGAAGCCGATGATGGCGTTGAGCGGCGTCCGCAACTCGTGGCTCATCGTGGCGAGGAACCGGCCTTTAGCCGAATTGGCGCGCTCGGCTTCAGCATGTGCGCTCTGGACGACCTCTTCTTGGCGCTTCCGCTCCGTCACGTCGCGCAACACTGCGACCACTTCGCGGCGCGCTTGGCCTTCGCCGATTGCGGCCTGTTCGAGCGGGCGGCAGCGCATCTCGATCCACGACGAATTGCATCGCTCGATGCCCTTCGGGGTCAACGCTCTCGCGGCGAACGCGAAATTCAACCGAGCCGCTTTCTCCCAACGCTGCGGCATCGCCAAGCGCCTTCAGATAAGCGGGGCGATCAGCCACGTGAACGCGATCAAACAGACCATGTCCATACAAATCGGCGATACGCGAACCCAATAGCAACTCGGCCGCGGGCGAGGCAAACAACACTGCACCTTGGCGACCGTGCCGCGTGATCACGTCGGTCATATTGCGTGCCAGCAGCCGGTAACGATCCTCCTCGGCATACAGCAACCAGAAACTCGTCCGCGCCAACGTCTCGGTACCGAGCGCCAACCCCGTCGCGTAAAGCGCGGCCGAAACGATGCCGAGGGCGGCGAACGCCACGTGCGGGCTCGCGCCCGGCGTCGGCAAAAGGTTTTCAGCGCCGAGCACGACCAAAAGGCCGGCGGCGCCGAGAGCGAAGGTTGAAGCCGTCGCGACCACCCGGCGCGATGCCGATAGCGCAGCTTCGAGCGGCACAATAACCAGCCAAACGGCGGCAGCGGACGCGATGCCGCCGGTCGAGATAGCCAGCACTGTGACCAGTCCCGTCAGCGCGAACGCAGAGAGCACATGTGCACTCTCGTATCGGCCGGTGCGAGACAGAAAATAGGCGATGAGAATCGGCGCAACGAGCCAAGCGAACACCACAAGCTCGATGACTGCTCGGAGAACCTCGCGCTAAGAGATAAATCGGAAAGAAGGCAAGCGCGATGATGCTGCCAAGCAGACGCGGCGCAATAAAGGCGCGATGCCGCGCGGCCGTCAGCGCGTCTTGTTTCGCCGACGGGTGCACCAGCGTCTCAACATAATTCCATATCGGCGCGAAGTGGCCCACGATCCCGCCGCACGCCCAACTTTGCGGACGCGCTCCCCATTTTTCTGTCGCGCGATCGTGTCAGACGGCGCTTAAGCGAACGCTAAAAGCCGCTGGTAGCCGCGACGCGACGGCGGCAAACGGCGCGCTGACCCCGGCTAGGCTCAATGGATTCACCCATCATGGTGAACGACCCGTTGATGCAACGATGGTCGTAACCCCAAGGACGCGGGATCATCGCACCGTGCACGTTCGGACGGAAAGATTTGTCCCGGCATAGCGCCGGCGCAAAGGCCGCCAGTTCGTGCGTTCGTTCAAATTTTAGGTAAATTATCTTTTTTCAAATTGATCGAAAATTTGCGGCGTATTCTGCTCAATTATGGACAAAAGTCTTCCTGTCCCGCGAACGGGGCTTTCAACGGTCACTGCTAGTCTGCGTACTCGTGCGGCAAGCCTCGCCGCAGGGGATGTGGGACTCATGTTCTTTCTTTTGCGAATGGCGTTCTGGCTCGGCCTCGTGCTGATCCTGTTGCCCAGCGGGGCTTCTCAGCAAACCCCGGCGGCGAACGACGTCGGCGCATCCGATGCCATCTCCGCAGCATCCGCCACCGTCACCGATTTGCGCGGGTTCTGCACACGGCAGCCCGATGCTTGCTCCTTCGGTTCGCACTTTGCGGTGGCGATGGGCTACAAGGCGCAGGCAGGCGCAAAGATGCTTTACGAATTCTTGACCCAAGCGCTGGCGGCGCGGGCCGTTACTTCCCACGAGACCGGCTCGATTGCTGATGGCCGTCTTCCCGCCAAGCCCGTCCTTGACAAGGCGGCTGCGGAATCCTCTCAGAACACCCTCACTCCAGCGGATCTGACCCCTGCCTGGCGCGGGCCGTCTCCGCGCAAAGACGCCAAGCACGCAGCCTGATTTGGAGTCACTGCGGGGATCTACCCGCCGCAAAGGCGGGTAGGCCTTTCGTCGCCCGGTAATGGCGACTGCGAGAAGCGTCGACCGCTCGGATGTCACCCTCTATATAAAGGGTGAACCTGATGCAGACCCCGACGTGATGCCTGAAATTGACGAAATCATCGAGAATTTCCTGCTCCTTGACGAGTGGGACGATCGTTATCGCTACCTTATCGAGTTGGGGCGGGAACTCGCTCCGCTCGCCGACTCGGCCCACAGCGACCGCAACAAGGTGCAGGGCTGCGCCAGTCAGGTCTGGCTCGACACCACCGTGCGTCCGAATGGCGCAGGCGGCCCAGTCCTCACCTTTGTCGGCGACAGCGATGCCCACATTGTCCGGGGACTGATCGCCGTTCTGTTGGCGATGTATTCGGGCAAAAGCGCGAAGGATATTCTCGGCATCGATGCGATCGTGCAGTTCGAAAAGATGGGGCTCCGCGAACACCTGACGCCGCAGCGTTCAAACGGCTTCCGCTCGATGGTGGAGCGGATACGGTCCGACGCCCAAAAGGCGTTGATGTCGACTGCATGATCGTTGCGGGCACCGCCCGTTGTGGCCCTCCCTTGGATCGTGTTGTAAGTCTCGTCTCCGGCATGGGATGATCGAAATCCTGGCGGCTGGCGTAGGTGACACGGGGTCACCAGTCGTTCTTGAGCGGGCAGCGCATTGTACAAGCGAGACTTCCGCGCGGGACTGACCGACGTATTTGCCGGCGCGATCTGCAGCATCTTGTCGATCGCTTATTGCCTGTCTTATGCGGCTCTCATTTTCACCGGTCCGCTCGAGCATCTGCTTTCCTACGGCGTCGCAGTCACCTTTCTATCGGCCGCTATCGGCGGAACCATTGTAGCGCTGCGGAGCTCGCTTCCGTTCGCGGTTGCCGGACCGGACAGTTCGGTCTCCGTGGTCATCGCGGCTTTGGTGGCGACGGTCATCCAGCGGCTGATCGCGACCGGCAGTACCGATCTCCTCGCGCCAACGCTGATTGCCATGTCGCTGGCGACCGCACTCACGGGTTTGCTGCTGTGCGTGCTCGGATTCACGCATGCCGGCCGCGCGATCCGCTTTGTGCCGTATCCGGTCATTGGCGGATTCCTCGGCGCGACCGGATGGCTGATGCTCATGGGCGCAATCCAGATCGTCGCCAATCGGCAGCCGACGTTTCGCAATCTCGGCAACTTCGCCGACCTCGGGATTGTCGCCAAGCTGGCGGCAGGCGCGATCGTTGCGATCACGCTGCGCCTGATGCTGCGTCGATCCAGAAACCCGTTCATTCTTCCTGGTATTCTTCTGACGGCTGTCGCTGCGGCGTACCTCTTTCTGCTGTCGACTGGAACGCCGCTGGTTGCGGCGCAAGCCAACGGCTGGATGTTCCAGCCCCAACCAGCAGCCGCACTGACTCTGCCATGGAAATTTCAGGAACTCCGGAACTTCCCCTGGGCGGCGTTGCCGACGCTCGCGGGCGATCTCCTTGCCGTGATGTTTGTCACCATCATCACCTTGCTGCTCAATACGACCGGCATTGAGATCGCGACCCGGACAGAAGCCAACATCGAGCGCGATCTCAAAGTGCTCGGGCTGGCAAATCTCGCGTCTGCGGCGCTCGGCGGCTATGTGAGTTGCACGTCGCTGAGCCGCTCCATCCTGGTCCGGCTAGCCGGAGCGACGAGCCGCATCGCCGGACTGACTGTCGCTGCGATCTCGGCAGCGGTCATGATCCTTGATCCGGCATTTCTCGGCTATGTGCCGAAATACGTTCTCGGCGGATTATTGTTTTTTCTTGGCGCCGACCTCGTCTTTCAATGGTTGGTTCGCTCGTCGCGGCAATTGTTGCTCATCGAATACCTGTCCTTGATCGCCATCGCCGCACTTATCATCTATTGGGGCTTTATTGCCGGCGTCTTGATCGGCATTATCATCGGCTGCGGCACGTTTGCGCTGAGCGCGAGCCGCGTCAACGTCATCAAGTTCAGCTTCAATGGTTCGGAATATCGCAGTTCGCTGGATCGCGGACCGAGCGAGCTCGCGCTGCTGTCGGAATTCGGCGGAGAAATCCAAGGCATCGCGCTGCAAAGTTATTTGTTTTTCGGCTCGGCCAACCGGCTCTACCAACACGTCAAGGCCTTGTTCGCCAGGTGAGCCCGATTGCCGATTCCTGATCTTCGATTTCCGCCTTGTCACCGGAATTGATTCATCGGCCACACACAGCTTCGCGCAGATCAAACACACGGCAAGCGAGTGCGGCACACGGATCGTGCTGGTCAATCTCACGCCCGAACTGGAAAAGGCCTTCGGCACCGTCGGCTTCATTGCAGACGACGTCATCCTCGCAACCGACCTCGATCGGGCCTTGGAAGTCCTGCGAGCAGGCGGTGATCGAGAAGCATCGGGCCGAAGGCGGAGAGGGACGATCGTTGCTCGGGTGGTTGTCGGATGCGCTTGGGAACCCTGATTACGCCGGTCGTTTGGCCGAATACTGCCGACGGCTCGAAGTCGAGACCGGCGACGTCATTGCGCGGCAGGGCGAACCAGCTGCGTCGATGCATTTCATCCTTGAAGGCCGCGTCGGCATCATCGTCAATCTGGACGACAGCCGGACCATGCGCGTGCGGAGCTTGGGACGCCACACGACGATTGGTGAAATGGGTCTGATTACCCAACGGCCGCGGAGCGCAACAATTCAGGCCGAGGCAACCAGCGTCCTCTACGAACTCAGTGCAGAAGCTTACGAGCGTATCAAGCGCGAGGAGCCAGCTCTCAGCGCGGCGCTGCTGGGCTACGTGGTGGCGGTGATGTCCGAGCGACTGAGCTTCGCCAACCGCATCATTGGTGTCCTGCAGCGCTGAATTCTGCGGCGATAGCTGAATGCCGGCCCTTCAACCGCGCTCTTTTCGCCGGCGACGCTGTTGGCCGAGACCCATCTGCTTGGCGAGTTCCGACCGGGCGGCTGCGTAGTTTGGCGCCACCATCGAATAATCCGGCGGCAACCCCCACTTCTCACGGTACTGGTCCGGAGTCATGTTGTACTGCGTGCGCAGATGTCGCTTCAGCGACTTGAATTTCTTGCCGTCTTCGAGACAAACCAGATAATCGGGAGTGATCGATCGCTTGACCGGAACGGCCGGCTTGAGCTGCTCCGCAGGTGCTGCCACCTGACCGCCTGAGACCCGTTTCAGGGCGGAATGCACCTGACTGATCAAATTTGGTATTTCCGAGGTCGGAACCGAATTGTTGCTCACATAAGCTGAGACGATACTTGCCGTCAGCCCAATGTAGCTGCTCTCGCCTGAATTTTCCGTCATAGCCTATGCTCGTGGGCTCATTCTGGTGGACTCACTCTCGGGATGGCCTGTGACGCACGCTCACCCTAGCCGTCTGGTTTGCGGCTGCGGCGCGAAGTCCGCTCCAACTTGGAACAATCAACAGTAAGCATTTAATCGTTGCCCTAACGGGCGTAAGTTTAATACATATTACATCACAGAAATAAAGGCAATAATACAGGCAACGGCACAAGTTAAGTCTGAATACTCGACACTATATTACCCTATACAGCATAGTTTGATGAGGAGGGAGGATCGATAATTTGTGTCGCACTTGGCGCCGGGAAGACCAGTCGCCATCTACTTCTTCTGGACCAAGGGGGTCCGCGATGATTCCCACTCTTCACACGTAACCGCTGGATAGCTCCATTGCATGAACTGATGCGCCCACCATTTCGATCTCGAAAAAACGTGACGGACGCGGGCGAGCCGCAGCCGGAGCAGCGCCCTCACGTCCAAACGTTTCACGGCATGCCGCTGAGCGATGAATTTGCTTGGCTCAAGGCCACGAACTGGCGCGAAGTGATGCGCGATCCGCAGCAACTCGATCCTGCAATTCGTGCCTATTTGGAGGCCGAAAACGATTATTGCGATCGCGCGCTCGCCGACACAGCGGTCCTGCAAGAAAAACTGTTCGGCGAGATGAAGGGACGGATCAAGGAGGATGATTCGACAGTGCCCGATCCCGACGGGCCGTACGCCTACTATCTGCGATATCGCTTGAATGGCCAGCATCCGCTGCTGTGCCGCGAGCCGCGCGACGGCGGCGCCGAGCAGCTTCTGCTTGATGGCGACGCGCTGGCTCACGGCAAGGCGTTCTTCCGGCTTGGCGCCACTGCCCATTCGCCCGACCATCGCCTGCTGGCATGGTTCGCAGATGAAGCCGGATCCGAACTCTATACCGCGCGCGTGAGAATCATCGAAAGTGGGGCTGACCTTGCCGACGTCGTACCGGACGCGTCCGGCGCGGTGGTTTGGACGAAAGATGCCTCGGCGTTCTATTACGTCCGGCTCGATGAGAACCACAGGCCTGCGGGAGTCTTTCGGCATCGGCTGGGAACGCCGGTGACGGCAGACGTACGCGTGTTTACCGAAGCCGATCCCGGACTTTTCATTTCGATCATGCACCATGCAGCCGGCCGTTTCGGTGATATCTCGGTGCACGATCATGAAACATCGGAAGTCTGGCTCATCGACCTCGAAACGGCTGAAGCCAAGCCGACATTGGTCGCGGCCCGCGAGACCGGCATCCAATACGAGGTCGAACATCATCCCGCCTTCAACGGCCAGCCGTCGCTGATCATTCGCACCAACGCCGACGGCGCCGAAGACTTTAAGATCATGTGGACACCGCTGGCCGATCCGGTGCGAACGAACTGGCGCGATCTCGTGCCGCACCGCCCCGGCGTCTACATCCTGTCTTTCATGGTCCTTCAGGACTGGCTCATCCGCCTCGAACGCGAAGAGGGTTTGCCGCGGATCGTGGTCCGGCGGCTCGAGAGTGGCGAGGAGCATGTCATTGCATTTGCGGAGGAGGCCTACTCACTTGGTATGGACGGCGGTTACGAGTTCGCCACCGACCTCCTGCGCTTCACCTATTCGTCGATGACGACGCCGTCCGAGGTGTGGGACTACGATCTTGCATCCCGCACGCGCACGCTGCGCAAGCGCCAAGACGTTCCAAGCGGCCACGACAGCGC
The DNA here is from genome assembly GCA_963759705.1 of uncultured Alphaproteobacteria bacterium. GTDB lineage: Bacteria > Pseudomonadota > Alphaproteobacteria > Rhizobiales > Xanthobacteraceae > BOG-931. The sequence continues at coordinate 170,220 of CAVXAK010000003.1, read as the reverse complement.
CAACTACGTCACTCGGCGGCTGTTCGCGCCGGCGGCGGACGGCGAAACGGTTCCGATTTCGCTTCTTCACCGCAAGGATCTTGTTCTTGACGGATCTAATCCCTGCTTTCTTTACGGCTACGGCGCGTACGGAATCTCGATCCCGGCTGCGTTCAGCACCAATCGGCTGTCGCTCGTCGATCGAGGCTTTGTCTACGCCATTGCCCACGTGCGCGGCGGCAGCGAGAAAGGTTGGCGCTGGTACCGCGAAGGCAAGCTGGCAAAAAAACCGAATACGTTCGGCGATTTCATTGCGGCGGCCGAGTATCTCGTGCAGCATGGCTGGTGCGCGCCGCAGAAGATCGTCGCACACGGCGGGTCGGCGGGTGGCACCTTGATCGGCGCCGTCGCCAATCTGCGGCCGGACCTCTATGCGGGTTTGATTGCCGAAGTGCCCTTCGTCGACGTGCTCAATACCATGCTGGATGAAACGCTGCCGCTCACGCCGCCGGAGTGGCCGGAATGGGGCGATCCGATTCGCGAAGCCGCGGCATTCAAGACTATTCTTGCCTACTCGCCCTACGACAATGTAAGTGCCCAGAATTATCCGGCGATTCTCGCGCTCGCGGGATTGACCGATCCGCGCGTTCTTTATTGGGAGCCCGCGAAATGGATCGCCCGGCTGCGTCGGTTGCGCACGGATCGCAACTTGATCGCCTTCCGTACCAATCTTGACGCCGGACATGCGGGCGCGGCGGGCCGGTTTGACCGTCTCAAGGAAGTGGCGCTGACTTACGCCTTCGCGATCAAGATCGCAGGCGGAACTCTATGAAGTTTGCTCGATGTGGTTGCGCAGCTCGTTGATCGAGCTGAACCGCAGCGTGCCCTGGGGCAGTTGCGCCTCGATCGAACCGTCCGAATAGAGCGTATAGGCCATCCCGTCGACGACGCCGGATTTCAGAACTGAGACCGCTCGCGCAACCTCACGCTGGACGACGGCAGGCGCAGCAGGTGGAGCAACATCGATCCGAGGCTCGCTCGTCTGCGGAAACGCCTCGAGCTGCGGCGCCGCAGACGATTGAATGGGAATCGGCTGAACTCCCTGTTTCGACCTCTGGCCTTTCGGCCAGAACGTTTCGAAAACAGAAATCTTTTCACGCTCGGACTTTGCCGCGGGACTCCCCGGCGCAGCGCCGTTCGTGTGGCGGATCACTGCGCCATTGCCGGCCGCCGCGATGGTTTCCTCGGCGCGGGCGGCGGACGCGTTCGGCAACAGCGAAACTTCTGTCTCTTCGATAAGCGGCGCATTGTCGACGGGAGCCAGGCGAGGAAATTTCTCGCGCAACCGTTCGAATTCCGCAGTCTCCGCGGGCGCCGGCGCCGCCGTAGTCCCGGCCTGCGCCGGCTGAGGACGGGGCTCGGTCTTCGGCTTGGGCGGGAACGGGATGCGCGCAGCAGCCGGAGCTTGCTGCTCGACCGTGACGCTAGCCACGGCCGCCTCCCCTAGCCGCGCCATACTCGGCATGGGGCGCGCCAGGAGTGCAGATTCGATCCGCTGTAATGCACGGATTGCCAAACCAAGCGCAATCAGAATGAGACCGCCGACAAATGCAACCATACCGGGCGTGACGATGCCGGAATCGAATGCATGACCCTGGCCGGCGAAGCCGGCGGCCATCATCGCCGTCCCGGTCGCAGTTATCACCGCGCCCAATACCAACAAAAACGCGTACATAAACTCATCCATTACCCGATGAGCTGCCCAACGGTAGCCACATAGAAGCCCATATTGTGGCCGTGCTCTCCAGAGCGTGCAAGGACTAATATCCAAAGCCAGGCTGCGGCAACCAAGCCTATCGGCCCTTCAGCATCGGCGCGGCCGCATTAAGTCTTTGGACATCCTATTGAATTTTTGCCCTTTACCTAACCGCTAGGGCGCTTGCAGCTCCACCCAGTGGCAGAACGTGCGCCATCAGGCGTTGCTCAAACCCCGGCGATGGGCCTATTTAGAGGAAACTTTCTCACCGCCCGGTGGTTTCACCGGCGCGCCCCGCCCAGTCCGGTTTCACATTGAGGAGTAGCTCCAATGGCATTCACTCTGCCCGATCTTCCCTATCCGTACGACGCGCTCGCGCCACACATGTCGCGCGAGACCCTCGAATATCATCACGATAAGCACCACCAAGCCTACGTGACCAATGGCAATAACCTGGCGAAAGGTACGGAGTGGGAGAACAAGCCGGTCGAGGAAGTGCTCAAAGGGACATTCGGCAAGAATCCGGGCCTCTTCAACAACGCCGGTCAGCACTACAACCACATCCACTTCTGGAAGTGGATGAAGAAGGGCGGCGGCGGCGACAAGCTTCCCGGCAAGCTGGAGAAACAGATTGCCTCCGACATTGGCCCGATGGCTAAATTGAAGGAAGATTTCAGCCAGGCCGGCATTACGCAATTCGGTTCGGGATGGTGCTGGCTCGCCGTCAAGGACGGCAAGATCGTTGTCATGAAAACGCCGAACGGCGAAAACCCGCTCGTCCACGGCGCCAAACCGATCCTCGGCTGCGATGTGTGGGAGCATTCCTACTACATCGATTATCGCAACCGGCGGCCGGACTATCTCAAGGCCTTCCTCGACCATTTGGTCAATTGGGATCATGTGGCCGAGATGTACGAAGCGGCGATGAAATAGCCGCGCTGCTGTCAGCTTCGCGCGACGCTGCGGGGCCAGGCGGCCCCGCTTTTCCGATCTTCAGCCTTCGGAAATGCTCCACGTTTTTGCTATGGCACGCGCGGAGCGGCCGCCGATTTGACGCATTGCTCTGGCCACGAATGCGCTTCATGTGTTGAGCGTCGCGGCGATGCGCACCTTGTGGCCGGGTCAATCGTGCACCACCCTGCGGTGAAATCATTTTCTTCCGCGTCGACCGATGCGGCCAAGATCGCAAGCTGGCTTGATGCGCTCGCCATTGCGGTGCTGGTCACGGTCGCAGGCGCCATAGCTTTGACCTTTCGCGACTACGGCCTCGGCTGGGACGATTACACTCATTCGCAATATGGCGACCTGCTCGTGTCGCTTTTTACGTCCGGATTCGCCGACAAGCGGGCGCTGTCGTTCGTCAATCTCTACATGTACGGCGGCGGGTTCGATCTTCTCTCGGCCCTCGCGGCCAAAATACTTCCATTTGGCCTATTCGAGACGCGCCGGATTGTCGGCGGCGCTGTCGGACTTGTCGGCCTGTTCGTCACATGGCGCCTAGGACGGCGCCTCGGCGGTCCATTCGGCGGCTTCACGGCGGTCGTCCTCCTTGCCACCTGTCCGCTCTACTACGGCCACATGTTCATCAACGCCAAGGATGCGCCGTTTGCGACCGCCATGGCGATTGCGATGCTGGGCATCGTGCGCGCCTTCGACGAATATCCGCGCGCCACGCCTTCGACCGTTGCCCTGTGCGGCATAGGTGTCGGATTAGCGATCGGCTCGCGGGTCATGGGCGGCTTCGCCGTCGTGAACGCGTTCATACCGCTTTTGGTCGTTCTTGCCGTGAGATCGCGTGAGAGCGGAATAAAACCCGCCGCCGCGGAATGCGGCCTGTTTCTTATTCCATTCATCCCAGCCGCAATTCTTGCCTATCTCGTGATGGGGCTGGTCTGGCCATGGAGCGTGGTCAACCCGCTCAACCCCTTTCACGCGGTCGAATATTTCTCCGAATTTTTTGAAAAGCCCTGGCGCGAGCTTTTCGATGGTCACCTCATTCCCGTGCCCGATATGCCCCGCAGCTATGTGCCGACGCTGATGGCGCTCAAGCTGCCCGAACTGATGCTCGCGCTTGGTCTGAGCGGCACCGCAGGTGCGATCGTCACGGCAGTGTGGGGCGGCCGCAACTCCACCACCGGGCGCCGCGCCGCGTTGTTCGCGACCGTACTCGCTGCCACGCTCCCGGTGTTGGTCACCGTCGCGGCGCGACCAGCGATGTACAATGGCATTCGCCATTTTGTATTCGTGCTTCCGCCATTTGCTGCGCTTGGCGGGCTTGCCGGCGCGTGGATCGCCACGCGTCTCGCCCAGCACGGCCGCATGGCGATCGCCGCCGGCGTCGCAGTGCTGTGCCTCGGCGTTGCCTCACCGATGGTCGAATTGGTGCGGCTGCATCCTTTCGAGTACACCCACTTCAACACGATCGCCGGCGGCGTGGCCGGCGCGCGGCCGCGCTACATGCTCGATTATTGGGGATTGTCGCTGACGCAGGCCTCCCGGGAGTTGCGGAGTTACGTCGCGCAGCAGAATGAGAGGCCGCCCGCCGGAAAATGGAAGATCGCCGTCTGCGGTCCCCATCCGCCGGTCAAAGTGGCGCTGGGCGAAAGTTACGTGACGACATGGGACCCGAAGGGCGCGGACTTCGCCATGGAGCTTGGCGAGTTTTATTGCGCCAAGCTCGACGCACCGGTGCTGTTCGAGATCGTACGCGAAGGTGTCGTTTACGCGCGCGTCTACGACATCCGCGGGCGTTCGATTTCGAGCTTGCTGTCGGTGCCGGGGATCGATCAGTAGAGCTTAACGCGTCGTCGCGTGCGCGAATTCCCAGTACAGCGCGCGCGCCTTGCGATAAAACGGCCCCGGCTGCAGGTTCCGATCGTCGATCCGCGTGATCGGCGTTACCTTGGTGTAATTGCCGGTGGAGAAAATTTCATCGGCCGACTGAAAATCGGAATAGCGCAGAGTCTTCTCGACAACGGTAACGCCTGCACCCCGCAACAAATTCATGATTCGCATCCGCGTGATGCCCGCCAGATAAGTCCCGTTCGCTTCGGGCGTGAACACGACGCCATCCTTCACCATGAAAATATTTGCCGTGCCGAGTTCGGCGACGTTGCCGAGCATGTCGCAGAGCAGACAATTGTCGAAGCCGCGATCGCGCGCCTCGATCAGCGCGCGAGCGTTATTCGGATAGAGGCAACCCGCCTTGGCCTCGACCGGAGCGCATTCGCGCGTCGGGCGGCGGAACGGCGACAATGTGATGGCCGTTCCCGCAGGCTGCGGAAATGGCGCGACATAAATCGTGAGACACCATCGCGTGGACTCAGGGTCTGGCCGCACACCGCCTGGCGCGCCCTCCTCCGCCCAATACATGGGCCTGATATACAGCTCGGCGTCACGATCGAAGCGCTTGAGACCGTCGTGCACGAGGCCCATCCAGGTCTCGGCCGGAACCACCGCATCGAGGCACATCGCCGTGGCGGATTTGTTGATGCGCGCGCAATGCAGATCGAGATCGGGTGTCACGCCTTCAAACGCGCGCGCGCCATCGAAGACCGAGGTGCCGAGCCACGCCGCATGCGTGCGCGGGCCCATGATCGGCACGTTTCCTTCGTGCCAATCGTTCTCAAAAAACGTTACGGTTCTGGACCAAGTCACGGGCTGGCTCATCAAATCATCCTTCCCGGCAGATTATCTTCTCTTTGCCACAACCTTTGTCACCAAACATACCGCAATGGAGAGCGGCCGATGATTAACGTTAAGTCGCGGGCCTATGTTTTCGACGCCTACGGTACGCTGTTCGACGTCCACGCGGCGATCGCCCGCCATCGCGCGCAAGCTGGTCGCGAGGCGGATCGGTTCTCGGAGGTCTGGCGGACGAAACAGCTTGAGTACACCTGGACCCTGACTCTCGCCGGTCACTACCTCGATTTTGGGACCCTGACCGAGCGCGCCCTGGACTACGCTTTCGCGCGCGTGCCCACGGTCGACCGCGCGCTGCGGTCAAAGCTGCTCGACGCCTATCTCGAGCTCGACGCCTTCCCGGATGCGCGCACTGCGCTTGCCGGCCTTAAGGACCGAGGAATGCGCACCGGCATTCTCTCTAATGGTACACCGCAGATGCTGCGAGTTGCCACAGAGGCGTCCGGCACTGCCGAACTCCTCGACGCCGTACTCTCGGTCGATGCCGTCCGTCTTTATAAACCGCGGCCCGAAGTCTACGCGCTCGTCACTGATCGCTTCGGCCTCGCGCCGGAGGAGATTGTTTTTGTTTCCTCGAACCGCTGGGACATCATGGGCGCGGCGTCATTCGGCTTCCGTACCGTTTGGGTCAATCGCGCGCACGCGCCAGAGGAGTATGAAGACCGTTCCCCCGCATGCATCGTATCCAATCTCGGGGCACTGGCCTCCGCGCCGGTCTGACCAACACTGCTATGCGTTGACCGCAATCGCCTCTGGCTGCACCGGCGGCAGCAATTTTGGAGCGGTGAAGCGGCCCTGCTCGAGGTCTACGATCTGGCGATCGATCTGCTTCATGACGTAGCGCGAATATGGCCCGACATGGAGATAGAACGCCATGAGCGTGACGATGGCCCGCACCGAATTGGGATTGCGCGACATGCAGGTCGTAAACGCCTTCCAGAAACGTTCGCGCCCCTCCGGCAGACGGGAAAGCAGTTCGTGGACCATGTTGATGGTGCTGAGCCGGCGCCGGATATCGCCCTCGGGCAGCTCACGCCGGCGACTAGAACAATCGAGCATGGAGGCCAGCCGCTCGATCCGCCCGCAAAACGCATCCGGATCATAGATCCGGTCGAGAATTTCGCGATAGTCGCGCAGGATTTCCAGCCGGGAGCGTTTGGTCTCGTAATTGACTCCGGCGGTGCACTGGTCGCCCTTCCCGGCCGGCGCAGAATCGTGGTCGACATGCAGCCGACCCTCGCGCGCCAGCCGTCGCGTCAGCTGCGTGTTCGGCAAAGCGTAGAGCAAGCCAACCATCGCGATCGGAATGGCGGCCTCCTCGATCAGTGCGATCATCGGTTCGGCGACCGAACCCTTTTCACTGTCGAAGCCGACAATGAAACCCGCCGTCACGAACATACCCGCGTGATAGATCTTGTGCACGCTGTCCGCGATGCTGCGGCGGGTATTCTGCTTCTTCCGCATCGCCACCAGCGTTTCGGTATCCGGGCTCTCGATGCCGACGAAAATGGCGAAAAAATTGGACTGCTTAAGCATGCCCAACAACTCGGCATCGTCGGCGAGATTGAGCGAAGCCTCGGTAGTGAACTCGAACGGGTAATCGTGCCGCTCGATCCACTGCTGGAGCGTCGGCAGGAAGGCCTTGATCGCCTTCTTGTTGCCGATGAGATTATCGTCGACGAAATCGACGTGACCGCGATAGCCCAACTGGTAGAGCGTTTCGAGTTCGGCCAACATTTGGGCGTGCGTCTTTGTGCGCGGCGCGCGGCCGTACAGCTCGATGATGTCGCAGAACTCGCACGTAAATGGGCAGCCGCGAGAGAACTGCACACCTATGTAAAGATATTGGTCGAACTTCAGCAGATCGAAACGCGGCACCGGCGTCTTGGTGACATCCACTTGGAATTTCGGCGCCACGAACATACCCTCGCGCGTTCCTTGCTCCCACGCTGCGACAAAATCCTCCATGATGTCCTCGACTTCACCGAGGACCCGGAAATTCGCACGTTCGTAGCGATGTGGGCTCGAGGTCGCATCGGGCCCGCCGACCACAACGGGGACGCCGCGCGCGCGACACATGTCGATCAATTCGAGCGTGTCCGCCTGCTGAAACAGCATACCGCCCGTCATCACCATGTCGGCCCAAGCGAGATCGCTGTCCGCGAGTTCCTCGGTGTTGCGGTTGACGAGCCTCACGTTCCACGACTTCGGCAGCAGCGCCGCCACGGTGATGAGTCCCAGCGGAATCGCCGGGTAGCGCGCACCGACGAGTTCGCAGGCTTCTGAAAAGTTCCAGAAGGAATCCGCCATGAAGCGCGGATAGATCATGAGCACGTTGCAAGGACTGGCCGCGACCGTGCTCGCGACGATGTTCTGTTGCTGTTCCAAGAACCCTCACCCCGCCGATGGACATCGGCATGACGCGCGCAGTATGGCGTTATTGCCCGATAATTCAAGGATAAAGCCGCCACGCTCTGAGCTGCGGGCAACGACCGAAAATTATCGCGAAAACATGGCCTTATCACGGCTTGTGGAACCTCGATGGCTGTTCGAGAAGACGATTTGCGCTAAAGCTCGCGCAGTCTCGCTTTGTCGACGCCGAGAGGAATGCGAATGCGCGCTGCTTATTATGAGCGAAACGGCCCCGCCCGCGAGGTCCTCAAGCTCGGCGAGTTCGAAGCGCCGCAACCCGGTCGAGGCGAGGTTCGAATCAAACTCGCTGCGTCAGGGATAAACCCGTCCGACGTCAAGGCGCGCTCCGGTGCGACCCGCAAGATCGCGTATCCGCGCGTCATCCCGCACAGCGACGGCGCGGGCGAAATCGATGCAGTCGGCGACGGCGTTTCCTCCGCCCGCATTGGAGAACGCGTGTGGGTGTGGAACGCCCAATGGCAGCGCGCCTTCGGCACCTGCGCCGAATATGTCACGCTGCCGTCCGATCAAGCGGTCCGCCTGCCGGCCAACACAAGCTTCGAGGCGGGAGCCTGTCTGGGCATCCCAGCGATGACGGCGTACCACGCCGTCGCCGTGGCGGCCGCCGGCCCCGGCGTCACGCTCCTGATCGCGGGCGGAGCCGGCGCCGTCGGCCACTATGCCGTACAATTCGCCAAGGCCGCCGGTGCTACCGTCATCGCGACGATCAGTTCAGCAGATAAGGCCGCCGTCGCCCGCGATGCTGGCGCCGACCACACCATCGACTACAAGAGCGAGAACGTCGGCGAGCGGGTCATGGCCATAACCGGCAAAAAAGGCGTCGACGCCGTTATTGAAGTCGATTTTGCCGCCAACGCCTGGCTGGTACCGCACGTTCTCCGCGAGCGCGGCACGGTCGTCATCTATGGGACCGGCAATTCCGGGCCTGAAATCCCCTGGTCGTTCTTTCTCCGCAACGCCGTCACGCTCAAATACATCTACGTCTACGAGCTGACCCCGACCGAGCGCACTGCGGCGCTCAGCGCGATCACCAGCGCCCTTGAAGCCGGAATGCTGATCAACCGTGTGGGCAAGCGTTCCCGCTGGTCGATATCGTCGCCGCGCACGAGGCTGTCGAGCAGGGCAAAGCGCACGGGAACGTGGTGGTGAACGTCCGCTGAGGAGCGGTCGCGCGCAGCGCGCAGACAGTCACGCTCGTGTTTGCCCACTCGAATCGCATCCGGATTTGGCCGGCCGAAAAACGGCAATGCCCGCGACGAGCGCGGGCATTGACCGGTCAGATATCAATCCTCCGCGCTAGTGGAGCGGATTTGACATTCGCTACCCACCTAGCCGCAAATCGGCGAAGCGAATGTCAAATCCAAAGCTCCACTAGCACTCATATTTGCTAGTGGTCCTTTAATTCTAACATTCGCAAGACAGCCTGCCGAACCGGGATGCGAATGTTAGAATCGGACCACTAGGCAGCGTGGCCGTGCGTTCCGAGAGTGTCGGTACTTTTGAGCGCGCTCACGATCTGCTGCTTGGTCAAGCGCGTACCGTCGTCACCCTCGATCAGCAACGCGACGCGGCCACTGTCGTTGATGTGCCGAGCCCAGCCCATCGCTTCGTCGAGAATGCTGAACTCCTTGAAGAGATGACGATCCTTCTCAAGCGGAGAGATGGACTGCGAGCCGCGTGGTCCGGAATAGACGCGATAGGTCATCGGTCAGACCTCCTGTTTCGGTTTCAGTTTGACTGCGCATGTAAAGCCCCCGCCGCCGCCGGGTAAGCCCTTGATACAACTCTCTATCAGCGGGAAATGTGCCGCTCCTATGTCGCCTTTGCCCGCGCGGCGCGTTGACGCGGGTGAAAATGCGCAGTTAGCATTGCATCAATGCATAAAAAGCAAGGGAGGATTTGATGCGCCCATTTTTGCGGCTCGCGCTTGGCATGACGCTTCTTGCGGCATCGCTCAGCGCGCCGGCTCATTCACAAGGCAGCGCCGCTTATCGTGTCACGTACGTCGATGTGATGCCGAATTCTGCAACATCCGGCGCGACTTCGCTGCAACGCTACCGCAGTGCGAGCCGCGAAGAAGATGGCAACTTGCGTTTCGATGTTCTGCAGGAAATCGCACGGCCGAACCGGTTCGCGGTCGTAGAAGTGTGGCGGGATAAAGCCGCCGCCGACAGCCATGACAAGTCTTCAAGCACCACGGAATTCCGGGATAGCCTCAAACAGATTGAGAATGCGCCTTACGACGAGCGCATCAACAACGGCCTCTATGTCGGTTCAGGTGAAAAGTGAAACTCAGCCACACGCAATCTATGTCGTCACCCACGTCGACGTCATTCCAGCTGGCAAGGACGATTGCATGGCGGCGTTCAAGGCGATGAGCGTCGATACGCCAAAGGACCCGGGAAACATCAGCTACAACGTGCTGCAGCAGGCCAATCGGGGGAACCACTTCACAGTCTTGGAGGTTTGGACCGACAGGACGTCACTCGACGAGCATGCCATGGCGCAGCACACGCGCGCCTTTCGCGAAAAGCTCATGCCGATCGCCGGTGCGCTCTATGACGAGCGTTTCTATGCGGCGCTGAACTGACCGGCCAGCACGACCGCTCGGCGCGCAAGGGGCGATCGGCGTTACTTCTGCTGCACTGAGAACGACTGATTGCTGTATGGCAGCGAGGTCGGACGCTGGATCACGATGAAACCGTGATCCAGCGAATGATGGCAGCTGTTGCAGCCGGCACTGAGATTGTCGAAAGCGGCGGGGAATGCCGCGCGGTTCTTATCGGCGATGATTTTTTCCAGAGCTTTGATTGGGCCGCCGACGTGCTTCTCCACTGTATCTCCGCCGAGGAGCTTGTTCACATCGTCGAAACCTTCATTCAACTCGCCGATTTCGTAGTCAGCGAGCGGCCAGTTGGCGGCATGACCGGCGAACCAGAGTTTGATGTGGCGCATCTGCTGCAAAGCCATGATCTCGCCAAGACCCGGCAGTTGCGGTTCGCTGCCGGCCTCGACCGCGGGCGCCTGCTTTGGCGGTTCCTGCGCGTTGGCCGTCAGCGCCGCCAGCATCGCCGCCGCGACCAGCACTGCGAGGTTCGGCCTCATGAAGTTCCTCCTTCAAAAACGTGACTGCGGCTCGACCAGCGGTGCATCCCTCAGGTCGTGGGTGCGAGCGGCTCGCTGCACGCCTTCGGATAAGCTTGTTCACAAGCCTCATAAAGCACGGGGCACGCCTTGGCGGCCTCGAGCGCCGCGTCGACGGTTTTGTAGCGATCACCGGCCGCCCGCGACTGCGGATCGTAGGTCAGCACCGCGTCATTGCGCTCAATTCCGCGCTCGCTCATCAGGAAGCTTTCAGCGGCGTCGAAATAAGTCGTCGCGATCTTGATCGCTTCGCTCAACTTCTTGGTCAACTCGGCGTTGGCCTTAGGATCGGGCTTGACCACACGGGCGCGTACGGCCTCGTCGGTGTAGAGCAGGTTCAGCTTGAAATAGATGCCGCCACATTGCGCGAGCGCCAGCCAGTACGGCCGGCCGCTGAAGGGGCCGGCCGCCGCGACGACACTGTCGCGCTTGTCGATGGGTGCCGCGGCCGGTGGCCGTTCGACTTCCTTCGGGGCACGCCTGCGGCGTGTCTGTGCATTTGCATCCGAGGCGGCGACCAGCGCAACGGCAAGAAGTAGAGTTTTCGCGATGATCCCGGGCATGATGCGATTATAATCGGTGCGCGGTGGCGAATTCAAAATTTCTCGACCCACGGCCGCACTTCGATTTCCCAGGTCCAGGCGCTTCTCGGCTGCTGCAGCAGATAAAGATAGCTCTGCGCAATTGCATCCGGATCGAGCGTGCTGTCGGGCTTGTCCGGTGGATCGGCCCGCCGAGCGCTGCGGATGCCGCCATCGACCACGACATGCGCCACATGAATGCCCTGCGGCGAAAGCTCACGCGCCAGACTTTGTGCCAATCCGCGCAGCGCGAACTTGCCCATGGCGAACGGTGCCGAATGTGGGTAGCCCTTTACGCTTGCCGAGGCGCCCGTGAACAGGATCGCCCCATGGGCGCGGGGCAGCATGCGTTTGACTGCCTCGTGGGCAACCAGGAACCCGCCGAAGACAGTCACGGACAGAGACTTCTCCACTTCGGCCGGATCAAGCTCGACGAAGGGACCGCGTGTCCGATAGCTCGCGTTGTACACGACAACGTCCGGCGCACCGAAGGCAGCCTCGACGTCGGCAAAGAGCTTTGTGACATCGGCACGATTGGTCGCATCGCACGTGAACGCCTTGCCGCCGATCTCGCCGGCAAGCGTAGAAAGTTCACCGGCCCGACGCGCCGCGAGTGCCACCTTGATGCCGGCTTTGGTGAAGGTTCGCGCCAGCGAGGCTGACAACCCCGCTCCAACGCCGACGATAACTGCCGTTCGATATGTGGTCTGCGTCATGTGGCCTCTCCAGGTGTCTCGCTTAGCCGAGACTTGATCGCTTGCCCACCCCTCCCCACTTCCCGGCAGAGGCGGACCATGGACAGTCAACGGTTTCTGATCGGACTGGGATTGCTGATCTTGATCGCCGGTCTCGCCTGGCCGGTCTTATCGCGGATTGGGCTCGGGCGGCTACCAGGCGATATCGTCATCGGACGCGGCGACACGAGCTTCTACTTTCCGATCGTCACATGCATCATCGTTAGCCTCGTGATCAGCGCGCTGTTCTATTTATTCAATCGGTGAAGATTGCTGGCAAGCGTACGATAGTTTGGCTTCAGGACGGGACGTCAAAACACGTCTCATCAATCGACGACCGCGACCGCATTGATCTCGACCAGGCAACGCGGATCCGTAGCGAGACGAACCACCTGCACCGTCGTGGTCGCCGGCTTGGCATCGCGGAAATACTCGCCCCAGATGCGGTTGAGCGCGTCCTGATCGGTAAGATCGGTCACGAAGCGGTCGGCCGTGACCACGTCGGCGAACGTCGCACCGACGGCTTCGAGCCCGCGTTTGAGGTTCTCCAGCGCCGCGCGCGCCTGGCCCGCCATATCGCGCGGCATAGCGTCGAACTCCTCAGGTCGGTGCGGATGGTGATGATAGACGGGCGCTGCCGTAACGCCGGCGAGATAGACCGTGGTCCCGCCCCTGACTTTGATCGCCGGCGCATAGGGCATCCAGAGGTCCGGCGCATCAGGCCAATGAACGTGCTCGACCGTTTTCGTCATAGGTCCTCCTCCCGATCGCGATGCCAACTGGCTGCCTTAGTATGATCGGCTCAAGACATCCCGGCCACAACATGGCAGCATAAGCAAATGCGTTCAATTCCGCACGCCGCAGGCCTCTACCTTGCCGCACTACAGCTGGTGTTCACGCTCGGGTTGGACGGCGTACGCCTTTTACTTGCCCCAGCTTGCGACCGCCGCCGGAATCTCGAAGGGCGCGGTGATCTTCATCCTGATGCTCGATCAGGTGATCTTCACGATGACCGACTTTGCCATGGGGGTCGCCGCCGACAAAGTCTCGCGCCTGATCGGCCGGCTTGGCCACTGGGTTGCGGCGATCACCCTTGTGAGCTGCGCGGCGTTCGTCGGCATTCCGTTCATCGCCAAAGCAGGTCTCGGGCCTGCACCGTTTCTCGCGCTCACCGTGCTATGGGCGGTGACCTCGTCCGCGCTGCGCGCGCCACCGCTGATGCTGCTCGGCAAGTATGCGGCACGGCCGGCCATCCCTTACCTTGCCAGCCTTGCCACACTCGGCATCGGCGTCGCCGGCGCGATTGCGCCGTACCTGACCATGGCGCTCAGCAAGCAGGACCCCCGCCTGCCGTTCATCATCGCGAGCGTCGTGCTGGTGGTCACGAGCCTCGCTCTCGTCAAGGTCGAGCGCATGCTGGCAAAGGACGCGCCGGCAAAGCGTGAGACGCCGACCACGATCGACCGTGCCGTACCGGCGCCCATTCCAACCTTCGCGCTCGCAACCGTCATTTTCGCGCTTGGCTTCCAACTGCACGTATCCTTCAACAGCGCCGCCCTGCTGGGGCGTTTCACCGTCAATGCGAGCGAGTTCGGTCCGGTGTTCTGGATCGGCTTCAGCATCGGCATGTTTCCGGCGAGCCTCATCACCAAGCGATGGGGCGGCCTGCCGGTGATGGGCGCCGCTGGGCTCCTTGGCGCCGGCGCCATCGTGCTCATGGAGGCAGCCGGCAATCTCGGAGTAACGGTTGCGGCGCAGTTCGTCGTCGGGGCGGCCTGGGGATGCATCCTGATGAGCGCGTTCGCCGCCGCGGCAGCAATCGGCGCAACCGGCGCTGAGGGGAAGACCACCGGCGTTCTCTACTCGATGCTAGCCCTTGCCACGTTCGCCCGCATGGCGGCGACCGCCGGCGGCGCGCTCCGCGATCCAGCATTGAAATCCGCCATCGACTGGGCGCCAATCGTCTGTTGGGCCATCGCCGGAGTTTTCCTGCTTTCGCTGTGCCTCGCTTCCATCGGGCGCGTCAATGCCAAGCGATTGGCTTGACGTCATAGTTTTTGTATATACATTTAATCATGCATGGCGATCACTTACGATCCCGCAAAGCGCGACTGGACACTGCGCGAACGCGGGCTCGATTTTGAAGCTGCTGCGGAGGTTTTCGCCGGCCGAATATTCCAGCGGCAGGACGCCAGGCGAGACTATGGCGAAGTCCGCATCATCACCATCGGCTTCTTGCTGGGTCGGATGGTTGTCCTGGTGTGGACTCCTCGGGGCAGCGACCGGCACATCATTTCTATGAGGAAAGCCAATGAACGAGAAAAAGCGCGCTACGCGCAGGAGTTCGAAAGATAGAAGCGACCTGAAAAAAATCGACGCCTATGTGCTCGGCCCAAAGGATTACGAAGAAATTCCGGAATTGAGCGAAGAATGGTTTCGCGGCGCCGACTTGTATGAGGGGGGTAAGCGGATACGGCGCGGTCGGCCACCCTCGCCTGCTCCCAAACGTCCGGTCAGTTTGCGGCTTGATCCCGAAGTGCTCGCGCACTTCCGGCGCAGTGGACGCGGCTGGCAGAGCCGCATCAACGCGGTGTTGCGCAAGGCCGCGAAACTGCCCAAGGACAAGCGGAAGAAGGCGTAAGCCGCATCTTGCGTGGCGCAGCTCGCTTGCAAGGCAAGGATGTGAAAAATCACATCCGAAACACCCCGAACGTCGTCTCCGGAATGGGCGCGTTCAGCGCCGCAGAAAAACACAATGCCAGCACGCGGCGTGTTTCGGCGGGCGTGATGATGCCGTCGTCCCACAGCCGCGCGGTGGCGTAATACGGATTGCCCTCCGCTTCGTATTGCTCGCGGATCGGCTGCTTGAATTCCTCTTCCTCGACCTCCGACCATTTCTTGCCTGCGGCCTCGATTCCCTCGCGCTTCACCGTGGCAAGCACGCTCGCTGCCTGCTCTCCGCCCATCACGGAAATGCGTGCGTTCGGCCAGGTGAACAAAAACCGCGGGCCATAGGCGCGGCCGCACATGCCGTAATTGCCGGCGCCGTACGAGCCGCCGATAATCGACCGTGATCTTCGGCACCTGCGCGCACGCGACAGCGGTGACCATCTTGGCACCGTCCTTGGCGATGCCGCCTGCTTCGTAGTCGCGACCGACGATGAAACCGACGATGTTCTGCAGGAAAAGCAGCGGCACGCGGCGCCGACAACACAGCTCGACGAAATGCGTGGCCTTGAGCGCGCTTTCCGAGAACAGGATCCCGTTGTTGCCAAGAATGCCGACCGGAATGCCGTGAATGTGAGCGAAGCCGGCGACCAGCGTGGTGCCGTAAAGCGCTTTGAACTCGTCAAATTCGGACGCATCGACGAGCCGCGCGATGACTTCGCGGACGTCGTACTGCTTCTTCAGATCGACCGGCACGATACCGTCGAGCTCGACGGCATCGAGCTTCGGTTCCACTGGCTTGGCCAGCGGAATGTCGATCGTTTTCTTCACATTCAGGTTGCCGACAACGCGGCGGCACAGCGCAAGCGCATGGCGATCGTTCTCGGCGTAGTAATCGGCCACACCGGATTTCTTCGCATGCACGTCGGCGCCGCCGAGTTCTTCCGCCGTCACCACCTCGCCGGTCGCGGCTTTGACCAACGGCGGACCGCCGAGAAAGATCGTGCCCTGGTTTCGCACGATGATAGTCTCGTCCGACATCGCCGGCACGTAAGCACCGCCCGCGGTGCACGAGCCCATGACCACCGCGATCTGGGCAATGCCGGCGGCGGACATCGTCGCCTGATTGTAGAAGATGCGGCCGAAATGCTCGCGGTCCGGAAATACCTCGGTTTGATGCGGCAGGTTGGCGCCACCGGAATCGACCAGGTAGATGCAGGGCAACCTGTTCTCGCGCGCGATCTCCTGCGCGCGGAGATGCTTCTTCACCGTCATCGGATAGTAGGTGCCACCTTTGATCGTGGAATCGTTGCAAACGATTACGCATTCGCGCCCGGCGACACGACCGACACCGGTAATTATGCCGGCGCCGTGAATGGCATCGTCGTAGAGGCCGTTGGCGGCGAGCGGCGACAATTCCAGAAACGGCGCCCCGGGATCGAGCAGCGTCATGACGCGCTCCCGCGGCAAGAGCTTGCCGCGCGCGAGGTGACGTTCGCGCGCACGCGCGGGGCCGCCCTCGGCCGCTTTGGCGCGGTGCTCCTCGAGTTCTGCGATCAAGGCGCGCATCGCGGCCTGATTGGCGCGGAACTCTTTCGATGCCGTATCGACAGTGGTTGAGAGCGCGGCCACGAATCCCTCTCCGGGAACCGATTCCACTATGGAGCGGGCGCAAGCGCAATGCACCTCGCAGTGG
Source organism: uncultured Alphaproteobacteria bacterium (assembly GCA_963759705.1). Lineage (GTDB taxonomy): Bacteria > Pseudomonadota > Alphaproteobacteria > Rhizobiales > Xanthobacteraceae > BOG-931. The sequence continues at coordinate 153,528 of CAVXAK010000003.1, read as the reverse complement.
CTGGATCGGGTGGCCGGTTTATCGACGATCAAACGGCGCCGACCCCGGACAAGCCCGGGGCAGGCTTTTCGGGATCCATCTCTACGCCCGGACTTCCTGGCGCTGGAAGATCACGTAGCCAATGACGAACAGCAAGATCGCAGTGGCGATCATCCCGACGATTTGCGGCCAGGCGATCAATACGCTCTCACCCAGCGGCAGCGGTGCACCGAGCACGGCACCTTGCAACTGGCTCAGATAGATCGGACCGAGCGCCCGCGTCGTCGGATCGAGCAATGCGACCACCACCTCGGCGAACAAGGTCGATGGCGACAACCGCGCCAGGACTTGTTCCAGTTCGGCTGTGCCGGGCGTTTGTAATCCCAGCGCCGCGTAGCGCGGATCCGGCGGCACGATGATCTGCGCAACCGCACCGGCAAGCACCGGCCAGATGAAGGTGATGAGCAGCCACAAGCCGAGGGTGACGAGCGCGGCGGTGGCGGCCGAGCGGAACAGGATCGAAAACAGCAGCGCCAGCGCCAGCCATACCCCGGCATAGACGATCGTCACCAGGAGGAAGACGAAGCTGCGAGCGATTTCCTCGGCGCCAGGCGGAATGCCAATCAAAAGCAGGCCGAGACCGACGACGAGCAGCCACAGCGTGATCAGGCTGATCGACAGCGTTACGAGACCCGCCAGGAATTTCCCGAACAGCAGCGCGTCGCGATAGATCGGCTGGGCGAGAATGCGCGACAACGTGCGCCGGTTATGCTCGCTGTTGACCGCATCGAAGCCGAGCCCGATCGCCATCAGCGGCACCAGAAACGACAGGAAGGACACGAACGAGGGCAGCGGATCGCGCGACGTCGTGAACAACCGCAGGAACAGGAACGGGTCCTCCGCGGTTGTGTCCTTGATCTGCTGGATGGCGCCGTAAAGCGCCGCGAGCGCGACGAGCACCACGAGCCATTCGAGTACGCGCATACGCACGCTCGTCAGGTGGTCCGACAGCTCCTTGAGCATGACCACGCCGAGGCCCTGAAAGGCCGAACCTTCACGCTGCATGGCGCGCTCCTTCGTTCGCGACCTCGGCGGGCTTGGCTTCGAAGTAGCGCGTGTAGATGGCTTCGAGGCTCGGTTCCTCGACGCCGAGGAACTTGAGGCGACCCTGCATGGCCACCACCTCGACCGCAGCCTCCGAGCGCACGTCACGGTCGGCGTGCAGACGCAGCTTGCTGATGCCGGTCTTCTCGACGCCACTGACGCCTGGAATGAGCGCGAGCCGCTCCGCAAGCCCGGCGCCGTCCGCTTCAATGTCGACGACATAGCCGCCGCCGAGGACTTGGCGACCGAGCTCCGGCACCGAGCCCATCAGCGCGATGCGGCCGACGTTGAACAGCGCAACACGGTCGCACACGCTCTGCACCCGCTCGAGCAGGTGCGAAGACAGCAGCACCGACACGCCCTCGCCCTTGAAGCCGCGGATGATCGAGAGCAACTCGTGCGTCGCCTGCGGATCGAGGCCCGAAGTCGGCTCGTCGAGAATGGCAACCTGCGCACCCTTCATCAAAATCTCAGCAAGGCCGAGGCGTTGACGCATGCCGCGCGAAAACGTGCCGACCCGCTTGTTGGCAGAATCGGCAAGGCCGACGCGTTCGATCGCTTCGGCTATCCGCTTCTCGCGCTCGTTGAAGCGAAAGCCGATCAGCCGCGCCGTGTAGCGCAGATTATCGGAGGCGGTGAGCTGGTCGTAGAAGCCGACCGTGTCGGGCATGTAGCCGACCCGGCGCTTGACCGACAGCGGCTCGCGTGCCGGATTGAATCCGAGCACGCTCACCTCGCCCGATGAGATATCGGTCAGCCCAAGCAGCATGAGGATGGTCGTCGTCTTGCCCGCGCCGTTCGGGCCGAGGAGACCGAAAATCTCCCCGCGCCCGACGCTGAACGAGATGTGATCGACGGCGACCGCTTGTCCGTACTCTTTGGTGAGGCTCTTGGCCTCGATGACTGTGTCTTCGTTCATCGGCGGCCAAACCTCGCAACTGCGCCCACCATGACGAGCAGAGCGACGCCGATGATGCCGACGCCGGCGATGCCCCACATGGTCGAGGTCGTCACGGTTACGCGGAAGTTCGTCGAGGCCGACTTGCCGCGGGTGGCGGCGCGGATCGTCGTCACATAATCACCGGCGATCGCCTTTTCGGTCGGCGTGATCAGCGCCTGGACTTCCTTGTTCTCGTTCGGCGCAATGCGCTCCACCGACTTCGGATCGAACGTGATCTTCCAACCGCTCGGCGCCGAACCGCTGAGGTCGATATTGTCGGCCGGAGCCGTGCCTGTGTTGGTGATGACGACTGGCACCGACGTTTCCTTGCCGGCCGAAGCGCGAGTTGAAACCAAGCCCTCGCGGCCGCTGACATCGAGCCTGGGCTGACCAGTGATGTTGAGTTCGAGATCGGCCGTGGCCGACGCGTCCTCCGCCGCGACACGTGCTACGACCTTGTAGTTACCGGCGGCGGCCGTATTCGGCGGCGTCACCTTGAGCTTCACGTCCTTGGTCTGGCCGGCATCGACCGGCACCGCGTTGAGCTCCTGGCTGCCATATTGCTCGGTAAAAGACGCGTCGAAATTCTGCGGCGCCTGGGCCGAGAGACTCACCGTGAGCTTCTTGCCGCTGTCGTTCTTGATTCCGAGCTGATACTCGAAGCTGGACTTCGAGGTGCCACGCAGTTCGGGCAGCTGCGGCGTCAGCGTCAACTTGGCCGGCAGGTCCTTGGCGAGCGTCACGGCAACCGGCAAATCGAGCTTCGTCGTATCGCCAGCGGCGGAGACCGTCAGCGTTTGCGTGCCGACAGGGGCATCCTTGGGCACATCGAGCCGCAACTCCAAGGAGACGCTGGAATTGGTCGCCGGCATCGCAGCTTCCACCGGCTGACCGCCGCCCATCAGCGTTGCAGTCCAGCCCTTCGGCACTCCGGCAACCGAAAGCGCCAGCCGCTCCGGCGCCATGGCATAATTCTGCAGGCGCAGATTGACGGATGATGTCGCTCCCGGCCGCAGCGTGACGGCTGGATAGTCGCTCATCAGGTAAATGCCCTTAACATCCTTGGGGGCATCGTCCGACTTGGCGGCCGGTGCAAGTAGCGCCGCGAAAGCGGCAATAGTGGCGATAAACCGATATCGCATTGGCGTTGGCTCCCGTGCAGGAAAATTCGCTGCGCCCCCTCCACGGCGCGCTCTCGATGAGCACGGGCGAGGAAGCGAGCATTGTGGGCGTAATCGTGACAAAATCATGCAGACACCACCCTGTTTAGCAAGCCCTGCGGTAGAGAGCCGCAGTTTAACCCGGGTCTGCGCCGATGGGCCGCACCAAGGAGATCAGTGCCGGGATTTTGGCTTTCCGCCGCGTTAACGGACTTGAAGTTCTCCTGGCACATCCGGGCGGACCGTTCTGGGCAAAGAAAGACGATGGGGTTTGGACGGTCCCGAAAGGGCTCGTCGAACCCGGCGATGATCTTCTTATGACGGCACGGCGCGAATTCGCCGAGGAAACGAATTTGACCGCCGACGGCGCCGTCATAGCGCTCAATCCCGTTAGACAAAAGAGCGGCAAGGTCGTGCACGCCTTTGCGGTCGAGGCTGATCTCGATCTCGCAGCCTTCACCAGCAATGTGTTCGAAATCGAGTGGCCACCGAAATCAGGCCGGCAGCGGCATTTCCCGGAAATCGACCGCATCGCCTATTTCGCGCTACCGATCGCCGAGGTAAAAATTCTTGCCTACCAAAGACCGTTGTTGGAGGACCTTGCACATCGCCTCGAATGAGCATCTTCACTCTTGCGACGATAACTGGCGCAAGACGTTACTCACGTAAAATTTGGGGCCAGTCGACCTCGTCGTGCGGCAACACCCAGGTCTCGCGCCGCGCGGCGTCGCTCCATTCGCTCCAAGCCGGCAGCGCCATGACGGCGTCCATATAGGCCCGCGCCGCGGCGCTCACCGCGACGTCGTAGGTGTGAAAGCGCGATACGACCGGCGCAAACATCGCGTCGGCGGCGCTGAACGCGCCGTATAGAAACCGGCCACCGGCTCCAAATCGGGCGCGACATTCGCTCCAGATGGTGTCGATGCGTCGCACATCTGCTGCCGCGCCATCATCGAGCGCTCGCATTTTGACCGGCCTCCAGATATTCATCGGCAGATGACGCCGCAGCGGCAAAAATCCGGCGTGCATTTCGGAGGCGATCGCGCGGGCGTGAGCGCGGGCGTCGGCATTCCGTGGCCATAGAGCGGCGGCGGGATATTTCTCGGCCAGATATTCCAGGATCGCGAGCAACTCCCAGACGCGAATTTCGCCGTCGATCAGCACCGGCACCTTGCCGGCGCCGCTCATAGCCTGCACGCGGTCTTTGAAGTCCTTGGCTTCAAGGGAAATAATGGTTTCCTCAAACGCAATTCCGGTTGCCTTCATTCCAAGCCAAGGCCGGAACGACCACGAAGAGTAATTTTTGTTACCGATGATCAGATGAAGCCCCATGGTCGCTCCGTTTGGCCGATTGGGCGGCGACAATCGAATGACAGCCAAGCTCGCGCAAGCTTTTTCGTGAGTCGATCCGGTTGCCGGAACGCCGCCATTGCTGCCGCCGGGCAGCGATGGCAGCATGCGCAAGGGAAACGCCGCAATGTTGATCTTCTCGCGCCTCGACCTGATAGCGCTGGTCTGGTTCCTCGCCGCGTGGATCGGCTACGCCATCGCCATCGAGATGACGCCGCACGGCAAGACCGGCTTGAACGGCCTTATGCACCGCTATCGCGGGCTCTGGATGGAGCGGATGCTGGCGCGCGACGCGCGGATGATGGATGGCCAGGTCATCGCCGCGCTGCAGAACGGAACTGCGTTCTTTGCGTCGACGTCGCTGATCGCGCTCGGCGGCGCGGTGACGCTTTTCCATTCGACCGAGGACATGCTGACGATCGTCGCCGCACTGCCGTTCGGCGCAACCGTCACTCACGTCGAATGGGAAATGAAGGTGATGGGCCTCATCATCATCTTCGTCTACGCGTTCTTCAAGTTCGCGTGGTCGTACCGGCTGTATAATTACATCGCGATCATGGTGGGGGCTGCGCCCCCCTCCACCATGAAGGATTCGCCCGAAGCAGAGGCTTTCGTTCGAGCCACGACCGTGATCATTACCGACGCTGGGCGTCACTTCAATCGCGGCCAGCGGGCGTTCTTCTTTGCGCTCGGCTATCTCGGCTGGTTTATCGGACCGCTGCCGCTCATCGCCACGACAGCCGCCATTCTCGTCGTCATGTGGCGGCGACAGTTCGCGTCCGATTCCCGCGCGGCGGTCCTCGGCAGTTAGTAGTCCGATTCTAACATTCGCATCCTGGTTCGGCAGGCTGTCTTGCGAATGTTAGAATCAAAGGACCACTAGCAAATATGAGTGCTAGTGGAGCTTTGGATTTGACATTCGCTTCGCCGATCCGCGGCTAGGTGGGTAGCGAATGTCAAATCCGCTCCACTAGTCAGCCTCAGACCAGACCGGTCACGACGGCCAGAAATGAAACAAACAGGACCGCGGCCGCGGCAAGGGCCACCGTCAGCGCCGTCGCAATCCACTCGCTCGGCGCCGATGAAGCCGTGACGGCAGTCTCCACGACTTCGTTTGCGAATGCGGCGGGCACGTTGGTCGACATGAAAGCCTCCTCCCTGGAGGGCATCGCGCAAAGCGCGACAGGTCGATGGCGGGATCCGAATCACGCAATCAACAACCGCAAAAGTGTCCGGCGACGTGGTGAATGATTGGTTAAGGAAACGATCGGATGAGGAGCGTGGAGCGCTGAGAGCCGAACGGACGCCGTCCGGCGGTCCGCTCGGACTAAGGCTCGGGGAAGAGCTCGTTTGTCTTCCCGGTCAGGCGATAAGCGACAAGGCCGACCCACTCGCGCACCGCAGTATCCGTCCGGCGCAGGCCGTCGCCCAACGAAACGAATGGACGCAGCGTATCGACGGGCCCGCGGGTGCGCCAATCGACCGGGTAGGCCTCGACTGGGAATCCGGCCGCCCGGAATACCGCTATGGCGCGCGGCATATGATAGGCCGACGTGACCAGGAGCCAGCGCTCACCCGGCTGGGGATTGGCAAGAAGCCGAGAGAACACCGCATTCTCGACGGTATTGCGCGACTGCTCCTCCGCCGTGATGCGCTCGTGAGCGATGCCGAGTGCCTCGAATTGGCGGACGGCGACCGCGGCCTCGACCGGTTCGTCGAAGATCATCGCGCTGCTGCCGCCCGAAAAGATGATCCGCGCATCGGGATAGCGGCGCGCAAGCTCAGCGGTGGCGGTAATGCGCTCGGCCGCCTCGTTGAGCGCCACAGTGCTGCGGGCCGCCGATACGTCCGGCGTGATGGCGCCGCCAAGTACAACGATGCCTGTCGGAGGACCTCGCGAGGAATCCCACGGCGGGAATCGGTCCTCGAGGGGTATGATCAGCGCATTGCCGAGTGGCGACAGACCGGCGATGGCAATGAGCACAAGGCTCGTGACGACCAGCCAACTGCCCAGCCGTGTAAAGCGCGTGCAAAGAAGAAGTAGGCCGACGATCCCGATGACGATCAAAAGATTTGACGGCAGCGCGAAGAAACCGAGGATTTTTGAAAGGAAGAAAAACATGCGGCGCTCCGATTTCACCCTGCCCCGCGAAGCGGGGGCGGATGATCACGACTGCGATTTACGCCACACCGCATACCGCGCCTTCGCGTCCTCATTCGGTGGATAAAGTCCAGGCAACTTCACGCCCTTCTCGACTTCGCTGAACACCCAGCTTTCGTAGAGCTCGTGTTCCGCGCCTTCGGTTGCGACGAATTCCACCATCGCCTGCGGGATGACGACAGCACCATCGTCATCGGCCACGATCATGTCTCCTGGAAAGATGGCGCATCCGCCGCAACCAATCGGCTGCTGCCAGCCGACGAACGTCAGTCCATTGACCGACGCCGGCGCCGCAACGCCCGAGCACCACACCGGCAACGCACTCATGAGCACACCGGCGCGGTCGCGCAGCACGCCATCGGTGACCAGCGCCAAGACATTTCGCTTCTTCATGCGGGCGCACAAGATGTCGCCGAAAATGCCCGCGCTAGGCACGCCCATGGCGTCGGCGACGGCAATCGCACCCTCCGGCATTTCTTCGATCGCGGCCCGCGTCGAGACCGGGGCCGCCCAGCTTTCCGGCGTCGCCAAGATCTTCCCGCACCGGCACGAAACGCAAGGTAAATGCTGGCCCGACGACGCGCTCGCCGTTCGGCACGAGTGGCTTGGGACCATTCATCCAACAGCGCCGAATGCCTTTTTTCAAAAGCATCGTGGTGATCGTGGCAGTCGTCACCTTGCGCAGAATGTCTAACACGGCTTTGCTCATCGTCTCCCTCACGCCAAGAACATCGCGGCTATAGGCGATCTCTGCCGCCGGCTAACCCTTCAGCCACGTTCCGATCCGATCGATTGCTTCGCGCATGTCCTCGCGCGAACCGGCGTAGCACAGCCTCAGGAAATTTCGCCCATGCAATGGATCGAAATCGGCCCCGGGCGTCGCCGCCACGCCCGCCTCCTCCAGCATGCGGGTCGCAAACTCGAAGCTGTCGGTCGAGAAGCGCGACACGTCGGCGTAAAGATAGAATGCACCATCGGCCGGCAGGAACGAATCAAGCCCAGCACGCGGCAGGCCCTCCAGGAGAAGCTGCCGGTTCTCCTCGTAGCCATGGCGCACAGCATCGAGCTCCGCGCGCGCGTCGAAAGCCGCCTCCGCCGCGATCTGGGAAAGGGTCGGCACCGAAATAGCGAGATTTTGTTGCAGCCGCTCGACTGCCCGGATCAGCGTTGGCGGCAAGATCATCCAGCCGATGCGCCAACCGGTCATACAAAAATATTTCGAGAACGAATTGATGACGATGACGTCGGATGAAATGCGCGCAGCGCTCTCGGCTCGGAAGGCGTAATCCAGACCGTGGTAAATCTCGTCCGATATGACGGCAATGCCGGCGTCTTCCGCGCATCGGATCAACTCCGTGATCGCCGATGCCGTCATCATCGTTCCAGTCGGATTGGCGGGAGAACCGACAATGACACCTTTGAGAGGCTGCTCGCGATGATGCGCCAGGAGCGTTTCAGGCGTAATCGACCATCGGGTTTGCGTTGTGGTTTCGATCAAAACCGGCTCACAGCCGAGCGCCGAGAGAATATGACGGTATGGCGGATAACCGGGTAGCGGCACGGCCACGCGGTCGCCGGCCTCGAACGCGGCCAGGAAAGCCAAAATAAACCCCGCAGACGAGCCGGTGGTGACCACCACGCGAGCCGGATCGATGTCGAGGCCATGCCATTCCGCATAGGCACGGGCAATGCGCCGGCGCAGCGAAGCGACGCCGAGCGACTCGGTATAGCCCAAAGGACCGGTCGAGAGCGCCGCACGGACTGCGGCAATTGCTGCGGCCGGTGCTCCCACCGACGGCTGCCCGACTTCCATGTGAACGATCCTGCGGCCCTGCGCCTCCAGCCGCGTAGCAGCCGCTACGACATCCATCACCATGAACGGCGGCACGTCGCTACGCGCCGAAGGTCGTGATAGACGTTTTGCCTTCTCAAGCATCCCTTCGCCTTAAGCGCCGCAGTGAATGCGTTTCGTGTCGCCGCCCCGGTGCTGCCGTATTCGCCGGGTTTCGTGCCGCTCGGTTTTGTTACTGCGAGCGCACCCGCCGCGTGTTGACCGTCACCGGTTCCGTCCATAGTTTGGGTCGCGGTCCGAGGGACCCGACGCTTTGTCCCAGATGCTTGTTGACAGAACTCCTAGCAGGGTGCGCCCAGTGAGGCCAGCTTCGCGCGTCGTCGCGCTTGCCACTGCCGCAGCGGTCGCACTATCGAGCGCCCCGGCGCGCGCGCAGACCGGGGCCAACGCCGGCATCCCGATGATTCGCGATGCCGAGATCGAACAGTTGCTGCGAGACTATACCACGCCGATTCTCCGCGCCGCGGGTCTCGCCCAGCAGAACATTCACGTCGTCATCATCAACGACCCGTCATTCAACGCTTTCGTCATGGATGCGCATCGGATCTTCGTCAACACCGGCGCGCTGATGCAAGCGACCACGCCCAATCAGTTGATCGGCGTGTTTGCACATGAGACCGGTCACATTGTTGGTGGGCACCTTTCCAAGCTCCGCCAGGAACTCGCCAATGCGCAGACGGCCGCGATCGTGGGAATGCTGCTCGGCGTCGGGGCCATCGTCGCGGGCGCACGCAGCGGCAGCGCGGACGCGGGCAATATCGGCGGGGCGGTGTTGAGTGCGCCCCAATCCTACCTGCAGCACAGGATTCTCGCCTACCAACGTGCCCAAGAAGAATATGCCGACCGTGCCGGTGTGCGTTTCCTGACCATGACCGGGCAATCGGCCAAGGGCATGTATGACACGTTCAAGCGGTTTGCCGACGAGAGCATGTTCTCTGCGCAAAATATCGATCCTTACGTGCAAAACCATCCCATGCCGGAAGAGCGCATGGCCGAGTTGGCAAATCTTGTGCACACGCAATACTGGGACAAGAAGGATCCGCCGGAGTTGCAGTTCCGCCACGACATGATGCGGGCAAAGCTTTATGGCTTCATCGACCGGCCCGACACGGTGCTGCGCCGGTATCCGCTTTCCAATACGAGCTTACCCGCCCGCTATGCGCGCGCCATCTCCACCTATCGGTTCGGTGACCTTCGTTCGGCCATCGCACAGATCGACAGTCTGATCCAGTCGATGCCGAATAATCCTTATTTTTACGAACTTAAAGGCCAGGCGTTCCTCGAGGGCGGCAAACCGGCGGAAGCTATTGCGCCGTTACGCCGCGCCGTGCAGCTTGCCCCCGACCCGGCTCTCATTCAGATCCTGCTCGGGCAGGCGCTGGTCGCCACCAACAATCAAAAGACGGCGGAAGAGGCGATCCCGCTCTTGCGCGCGGCCATCCTCAAGGAACCGGAATCCTCGGACGCCTATTCACAACTTGCGATGGCCTACGGCCGCAAGGGCGACCTCGCCGAAGCCGACCTCGCCTCGGCTCAAGCGGCATTCGCCAGCGGCGACAACAAGACCGCGCGCCAACTTGCCGAACGCGCCAAGCAGCGCTTTCCGGTCGGATCTCCCGGCTGGGTCAAGGCCGACGATATTGTCGCGTTCAACAAAAACGTGGCACAGAAACCGCTTCGAAGATGATCATGAAAAGGATGGTCCCAATGAAGGATCGCATGACAACCAGCCGCCGTCCGGCACTGTTTGCCGCTTTGTTCGTGGCCGCGGCGTTTCTCGCGCCACCGGCATCGGCGCAGAGCTTTTCCACCGACCAGCGCCACGAGATCGAGGGGATCATCAAGGATTACCTCATCAGCCATCCGGAAGTGATGCAGGACGTCATGGCCGCGATGGATAAGCAACAGAAGGAAGCCGAAGCCGAGAAGGCCCGCGCGACCATCAAAGATAACAACGCGACGCTGTTCAATTCGCCCCATCAGGTCGTGCTCGGCAATCCGCAGGGCAACGTCACCATGGTCGAGTTTTTCGATTACAACTGCGCGTTCTGCAAACGCGCCATGGCTGACATGCTCGATCTGTTGAAGACCGAACCTAATCTCAAGTTCGTTCTCAAGGAATTCCCGGTGCTGGGTGAGGGCTCGGTGGAAGCCGCGCATGTGGCGGTCGCAGCCCGCATGCAGGATCCCTCTGGCAAGAAATACATCGAATTCCACCAGAAGCTCTTGGGCGGCCGCGGCCCGGCCGATAAGGCGCGCGCTCTCGCCGTCGCCAAGGAAGTCGGCTACGACATGGGACGTATCGAGAAAGACATGAACAGCGACGAGGTGAAGACCACCATCGACGAGAACATGAAACTCGCCGATGCCCTCGGGGTCAGCGGCACTCCGAGCTACGTCGTCGGCGATGAGCTTGTGGTCGGTGCCGTTGGTCTCGACGCGCTGAAAGAAAAGCTCTCCACCGAGAAGAAGTAGCCGTTCGCCGGCGTTTTGGAGCGCAAAAGCTCTCCCCTATTCGTGGCGGCCACGGCCAGTTGTCGTGGCCGTCCGGCTTCCCCTTTGCGGGAGCCTTCCCTATAAACGGTGCCGCCGCGGCAGGCCTCGCTCGCCGCGATCCTAGTGCGGTGGATTTGAAGTTCCTACAATTATGCTGCGAACTCGAATAGGAACTTCAAATCCAAAACCCGCACTAGAATCATAAATTTGCTAGTGTCCCTTTGATTCCGAAGTTCGCATCAGAGTGGGCCGCGGGTGCTTGCGAACTTCGGAATCGGGACACCAGCCGGGTGCAGCGCTCGTGACGAAGACCGTTTACGTCCTCAACGGACCCAATCTCAATTTGCTCGGCACGCGCGAGCCTCAAGTCTATGGGCACGCCACACTTGAGGACGTCGAAAAGCTTTGCCGCGCGACCGCGGAACGGCATGGATTCACGCTGATATTCCGTCAATCCAATCACGAGGGCGATATCGTCGATTGGATCCAGGAGGCGTACAGCGAAAAAGCGGCCGGCCTCGTGATCAATCCAGCCGGATACACTCATACGTCCGTAGCGATCCACGATGCGCTTACGCTCCTGCAGGCGCCGATCATCGAAGTGCACATCAGCAATATTCATGGGCGAGAATCATTCCGCCGCCGCTCTTTCGTGTCACCGGTCGCCCGCGCAGTGGTGTGCGGCTTCGGCGTCGAAGGCTACGCACTTGCGATCACCGGTCTCGCCACCATGATCGACGATAAGGGTTGATCGTGGCGCGCAAGCCCGGGAGCCCGTCCATGCCGAAAACGCCCGCGATCGATCACGACGTGATCCGCGATCTGGCGAAGCTGCTCGATGAAACAGGCCTCACCGAAATCGAGTTCGAGCGCGACGGCGTTTCCATTCGGGTCGCGCGACACCTAAGCGTTCCCGCGTCGCGGGGGCGGCCGGTGGATAGCTCGCTCGGCGTCCCAACGGCGGTAGCGCCTCCCCTCCCCGCCGACCCCAAACAGCATCCGGGGCTCGTCGCGTCTCCGATGGTTGGTACGGCCTATATGGGTCCGGCACCTGGAGAGCGGCCGTTCATCGAGGTCGGCAGTCAGGTCAAAGCCGGTGACACGCTGATCATCATCGAGGCGATGAAGACGATGAACCAGATCCCCGCACCGCGCTCAGGCACGGTGATTTAAATACTGGTGGAGGACGGGCAGCCGGTCGAGTACGGCGAACCGCTGATGATCATCGAATGATGGCGCGCTGAGCTCCCCGATGTTCGATAAGATCCTCATCGCCAACCGGGGGGAAATCGCACTGCGGGTGCTGCGGGCCTGCAAGGAGCTCGGCATTGCCACGGTGGCCGTTCACTCGACGGCGGATGAAGATGCGATGCACGTCAGGCTCGCCGACGAAAGCGTGTGCATCGGTCCGCCTCCTGCCAGAGACAGCTATCTCAATATTCCAGCGCTGCTGGCGGCGTGCGAAATCACGGGCGCCGACGCCGTACATCCCGGCTACGGCTTTCTCGCCGAGAATGCGCGCTTTGCGGAAATACTCGCAGAGCACAATGTGCATTTCATTGGTCCGCGCCCCGAGCACATCCGCTTGATGGGTGACAAGATTGCGGCCAAGCGCGCCGCCAGAGCGCTCGGCATTCCGACCGTGCCGGGCTCGGACGGTGGCGTCGGATCGGACGAGGAAGCGGCCCGGCTAGCGCGCGAGATCGGTCTGCCGGTGATGCTCAAGGCCGCGGCCGGCGGCGGCGGTCGCGGCATGAAGGTGATCCGCTCGGAAAACGACATTGCGGCCGCCCTCGTTACGGCGCGTGCCGAGGCCAAGTCCGCCTTCGGCGACGACACACTCTATCTCGAAAAATATCTCGAGCGGCCGCGTCACATCGAAATCCAGGTTCTCGGCGATGGGCAGGGACGCGCCATCCATCTCGGCGAACGCGACTGCTCGCTGCAGCGGCGGCATCAGAAAGTCTGGGAAGAAGGACCTTCGCCCGCCCTCAACAGCAGCGAGCGCGACGCTATCGGCGAAACCGTCGCCAAAGCGATGCGCGAGATCAAATATCTCGGCGTCGGCACGGTCGAGTTTCTGTACGAGGACGGCAAGTTCGCCTTCATCGAGATGAACACGCGCATTCAGGTCGAACATCCGGTGACCGAGATGATCACCGACATCGACCTCATTCTCGAGCAGATCCGCGTCGCCGCCGGCAACGATCTAATGCTCGAACAGAGCAACGTGAAATTTCATGGCCACGCTATCGAATGCCGGATCAACGCCGAGAACGCAGTGTCCTTTCGTCCATCTCCCGGCAAGATCGTCCACTACCATCCGCCCGGCGGCCTTGGCGTGCGCGTCGATTCAGCCGTCTATCACGGCTACACGATTCCGCCGTTCTACGATTCCCTCGTCGGCAAGCTCATCGTCCGCGCCAAAACGCGCAGCGAGTGCCTGATGCGTTTAAAACGCGCACTCGACGAGTTCGTCATCGACGGAATTGAAACTACGCTGCCGCTGTTCCGCGCCATGGCTCGCGAAGCGGACATCATCGACGGGGACTACCACATCCATTGGCTCGAGGAATTCCTCGCGCGCGGCGGCGGCGTGGAGCAGTAGCTGCGGCTTACGCCGGTACGCTCTCCGCCTTGGCGGCCGATTTTACGCTCTGCGCCAGCAACCGCCCGACGGCTTCCGGAGCATAGGGCTTCACCACAATGCTCGAGCCGGGCAAACGCATTTTAGGATCGAGCGAACTGACCCGCGCCGAGGCATAGACGACCGGAAGATGGGCCAGAAGTTCGCGCGCGCGAAGCGCCAGCGCAGCGCCGTCCATGCCGCCCGGAAGATTAATATCGGTAAACAGCACATCGACCGGCGCGGACGCGAGATGTTTCAACGCATCGGCTGCATTCGACACGGTCTGCACCGTAAACCCCTGCTCCGACAATGCCTCTGCGATCCAATCGGCAATGAAGAACTCATCCTCGACGACGAGGACATGGATGGGCCAATAAGGACCGACGATCGGTTCCATTGTAAGCGAGCCGTGCGTCTTCTGTTGCGACTTCACCCGTAACGTCAGGAGCGCAAAATATGTTCAAGCCGATTAAAATCTTACCGAGCTTATTATGTGTAATCCGTTAACGGGCGACACTTCACGGCGCGCGCGGCAATTCCACATTGTCTTCGATCATTTCCTTGTCGAAATCGCTGATGAGAATTTCGACCCGCATTCGCCACACTCCGGCAATCGGAATGTGAAGGCCGCCGATCCGCCAAACCCCATCGCCGACGAAGGTCGCCTTACGACGGATCGGTTCGATCCCGGCGCCCGGATTCCAAATGGCGAGGACGACCTCTTTGGCCGCGATCGGGCGTGAATCGTCGTCGGTAACCGCGATGTTCACCGAGGCGCCGCGATCGCGCACCGGCCTAAGATCGATTTGCGCCATCGCCGGTTCGGCGTGGAGATGGATGTAGGTCGTTTCCGCGGCGGCAAGCGCCCGCGGCGGCGGCGTGAAGCGCCACAGGCCGATGATGCCGAGAATTACGACTGCGAGCCCAAATTCAATCGCGATGAACGTTACGAGCGGCCGAGATCCTGCAATCTTGAGCCGCGGCACCAGGGCGAAGCGATTCACCGCCGCAAGGCCGAGAAGAACCAGCACAATGACGAGTTTGGCGGCGAGGATGCGTCCGTAGTCCGTCGTCCAAAGCGCATCGATCCGATCGAACTGAACCCAAGCCAGAACAAATCCGGTCGCGACGAGAATCACCAGCGGAACAGGGATCAACCGGGAAAACCGCTCCAACGCAACGCGGTCTCCGGCGCCAACAGTCATGGCCAGTGGCAGCAGCGAGCCGACCCAGAACGCGACGCAGACACCGTGAAGGAAGACCGCCGACCCCGCCAAAGGCCGCGGCTCCGCCGAACTGGCGTGACCGCTTGTCACGAGGGCAAGCCCCACCCCAGCGAGCGAAAGCAAAGCGAGCGGACGCGCCAAAGTCTGATGCCGAACGTGCAGCGCGAAAAGGCCGGTGACGAGCGCCGCCACGGCGCAAAGAACGGCCGAACCCCAGGAGGTATCAAACCCCGTGGCCCAGACCGCCGGCTGCGCGAAATCTCCCATCGGCCGCGCCAAGGCATCGAGACCTTGCAACGGAATCGAAATGACGGCGGCAATGACCCCACACGCCATTGCCGCCGTGATCAATCCTTGGCGGGACAGCGGCCGTCCGGCGCTCAGCCACACGACGAATGCGCTGCCGCCTACGCCGATGAACAGTCCAATCGCCAGAACGAATTGCACAGCCCAGATTGCGACGTGAACTGCAGTGGGTCCTTCGACGGCCGGAGCGGTTACGCCCGCACTCGGATGCCCGATGGCAAACATCACAACGCCGCCGACTGGATGACCATCAGCGGAAATCACTCGCCAGCTCAGCACGTAGGTGCCCAGCTCCGGCATCGCCGGCGCCGGGATCGTCACCGTCTTGTTCGCGGCGGAGACGTTAGTCAGTGGCGAAGCTTTGCCGGAGGGGCTGACTAGCCGCATCACGAGCGGCGAGACCGGTTCATTGAACTCGAGACGAAACGAGTTGGGCGCATCCGGCATGGTCACGCCGTCGGCCGGCAGCGCCGATAGCAGCGAGGCGTGCGCCCATGCGGGACATGATGCAGCAAGACCAACTGACAGCACGACGAGGAGCGCGCAGGCGCTGACGAGCCGCCTTGCGGCGTTCTGAGACATTCGCGCGCCAATCGTCACGGCTGCTTCGGCAGCAGCTTTAATCCGGGAGCCGGCTCAGGATATTCCGAACCCTCAGTTGGAATCTCGATCCAGCGATGGACGCCTGTCTCGCATTCCTGCACCACAGGAAAGTACAGGATTTTGCCTGGCTCCAGATCGCCAGTCAGATATGACTGGAAAACGAACTCATCGTAATAGTCATCCGGCAGCTTCCCGCCCGACCAGCCGACTTCGGTTACCCCTTCGCTGACCTGGGCGTGAAACAGACTGTAGGTCTTGGCGTATTTTCCTTTGACGATATTGAGCGTCCAGCCGGGCTTCGGCATCGGCTTCACGTCGATGACGCCCTCCGGAATACGGACGCGGATCGCCGTGGTCGGCGAGCCGCTACAGCCGTGCGGAACGCGTAAGACCGCTTTATAGGACGCGCCAACAGGTGCCTGATTGCGCTCCAAAGTCACGTGGGCGAAGGCTGGGACAGCAAAGCTGCTCGCGGCTATGAGCAGCGCTGCACACTTGACGCGCTTGGCGTCGCTGGAAAATTTGAACATCCGTGGTCTCCGAGCTTGAAATTCATCGCGCGGGCGGGGTGCCCGCACCGGTCAATGATTTTCAGGCGAGGCTCGGAGGTGCTTGCGATCTGCCGGCGCGAACGACGCCGACACGAAGAGTAACGAACAAACGCTGCGGGGATGCAACGCGCGCAATTGGGCGTGGATTTAGACGCAACACCTCCGCCACGGCGGCGGTGGTGAGAACAACGGGAGCACAGCAAATGCAGCAGAAGTCGCAAGACTTGCTCGGCGCCGGCGCATCTGAGGGGGCGTTGCCGGACTCGCCGTGGCAGATGACGCCGAACACATCGGCATTCGCCGTGGCGCGGTCGAAGGTCGCCCAGCCGCCCGCAATGGCCTGCGCAAGCAGCACAACGATCGCGAAAAACGCGACAGCGCGGGTGTGGCGAATGGCAAATCGATACGGCAAGATGACCTTCCACGGGCAGCGGTATCACATGTCGCAGCTCTTGAACCAGAAGCCTTGACCCAGCTAAACGAATCCCATGGCCAGCCGCGAATCCGCGCTCGTCGATATTACCCCCGAGGTGCTGCTGAAGGCCTATGCCTGCGGCATCTTTCCCATGGCCGAAAGTGCCGACGACCCGGCGCTTTATTGGATAGAACCTGAAAAGCGCGGAATTATTCCGCTCGACCGGTTCCACGTGCCGGATCGTCTGGCGCGCACGGTGCGCTCCGAGAGATTCGAGGTGTTGGTCGATCGGAACTTCGACGCGATCGTTGACGGCTGCGCCGAGCCAACGCCAGGACGGTCGCGCACCTGGATCAACGGCCGCATTCACAGCCTGTATCGCAAGCTCTACGAGCGTGGCGACTGCCACACCGTCGAAGTGTATGAGGGGGGCGAGCTGGTCGGCGGTCTCTACGGCGTCAGTCTAGGACGGGCTTTCTTCGGCGAGAGCATGTTCCACCGTGCGCGCGACGCCTCGAAAGTCGCCCTTGTGCATCTGGTGGCCAGGCTGAAGGCGGGCCATTACCGCTTGCTCGATACCCAGTTCGTCACGGATCATCTGCGAACGTTCGGCGCCATCGAGGTGTCGCGGCCCGCCTATCACAAACTGCTCGATGCCGCCCTCGTCGGCGAAGGCGATTTTGGCGCGCTCGCACTCAACCACCCGGTTTCCGGCAGCACCGTCCTTCAAAGGCTTGGCGCAAGCTGAAACGCTTAGCGAGGTTGCGCCGCAGGTGCTTGCCGCGGAGGCTGACGGGGACGCGGCGGATTGGGGGTCGGCACCGGGGTGGGAGATGGAGGGGTCGGCTGAGCCGCGACCTGGGTGGGCTGCGGCGAGGCGCAGTCGGTGAGCCAGATGTCGTAGATCGGATGCTCGACCGCGTGCAGGCCAGGGCTCGATGCGAACATCCAACCGGTAAAGATCCGCTTGATCTCGCCCTGAAGCGTCACCTCGTCGACCTCGACGAAGGCATCCGTGTTGGTCGCCTCGGTCGGCGGGCGTGTGTAGCAGGCTCGTGCTGTCACCTGCAGCGCCCCGAATTGCACCGTTTCCCCAATCGCCGCATCGAACGAGATGGTCCGTCCGGTGATCTTGTCGAGGCCGGAAAAGACCGCTCGTCTATTCACAATCTTTTCCGTTGGTGTCTCGGTCACCACCGTGTCGTCAGGCGGTAGTGGCGGAGCCTCCGCTGGCTGCGGCGGCGGCGAAGTGTCTGGCGCTGGGGCCGATGGCGCGGCGCGGGCACGCTGAACAGGCGGCGGTGCTGCTGTCGCGCCCGGAGGCGGCGCCAGGGGCTGGGTCTGAACGGCAGAAGGCTGCCGCGCCACGGGTGGCGGCGGGTTTTGAGTTTGCCCCTGCCCCTGCCCCTGGCTCGGATAATACTGGCCCTGATTTTGACTAGGATATCCGACAGGAGGCGGTTGAGCCGGAAAACCGTTTGGAACATCGGCCGGCGGACGCGGTGGCGAATTGCCGAAAATGCCCCCGAATTGGGCCTGGACGGGCCCCGCGGCCAGCGTTCCGCCGATCACGACCAAAAGCGCGGCGGTTCGGACCATGGGCCTTGGGCTTCTGATACGGGGTCGGGTTGAAAAAATGGCTATCCCCAGCCGTTTAACTTCTATCTCGAATGCGGCACGGAAAGGGCAGTTTTTCGCCTTGGCCCCCCTTTGGGTCACCGACCCGGCGTCCAAGCCTTGTAGTCGCCCGTCGCCTTAGGACGGCGTCCTTGTGCCAATGTGGACCCGCTCGGCCGGTGCGCGCCCGGCGTCCCGGTCAAGTTAGGCCGGTGCGGCTTCTCCCAACGATAGGTTTTCACCTGTTCCTCAGTCGGCGGCACGTCGACAGTGTGATGCAGCCAGCCATGCCAGGCGGGTGGCACCTTCGAGGCCTCGGCAATGCCCTTGTAGATCACCCACCGCCGATTGATTCCAAGCGCCGGATCGATTCGCCCGCCCTTGGTCCGGTAATACCGATTGCCGAATTCGTCCTCGCCGACAAACTCGCCATACAGCGCCGTCCACAACTGGGTGCCGAAGGTCTGACCGTTCCACCAAGTGAAGAAGCGCAGCAGGAAGCTTTTCATCGCCGCTCGCGTGTCTGAGAATTGACCGCCAATCGGCAGCTTGATGCCACCTCGTAGCCGTACTGTCCAGGGAGAACCCCGGATGCAGCTCGGGAAGATGCACCGCCGCTGGAACGCGGTCCTCGGATATATTCCCTGACATGCCGCAAAACATACAAACGGCATTGAGGGCCTTTGTCGGCCGGCTCTCAGTGGCCCCGCCCTGGGCCGTGACACTGGTGCTGCTGGTTGGCGCTACCGCAGTGGCTTGGCTGTGTCACGCGGCTGTCCTTGCCGTGCTGCGCCGGCTACTGCGCGGACGGCGCCCCTATCTCCAATCGGTGCTCGAAGCGACCAAGAATCCAACTCGCCTTGGCCTGTTGCTTGCGGCGCTCGCCATTACTCTGCCGACCGCGCCGCTTGATCCCGAGACCAACAGCGTACTCAACCAGCTTCTGCTGCTGGCGACCATTTGCCTGTTGGGCTGGATGGCAGTCACCGCGCTGCAGATCAGCGCCAATCTGTATTTGCTGCGTTTTCGCCTCGACGTCGAAGACAATCTCCTCGCGCGCAAACATGTCACGCAAGTCCGGGTCCTGGTGCGCGTTCTCGACACCATCATCGTATTGCTTACCGTAGGCTTCGCCCTGATGACCTTCGATGCGGTTCGGCAATACGGTGTGAGCCTGTTCGCCTCCGCCGGCGTTGCCGGCATCGTTGCCGGTCTTGCGGCCCGTCCGGTGTTGAGCAATCTCTTTGCTGGCGTTCAACTCGCAGTGACCCAGCCGATCCGGCTCGAGGACGCCGTATCGGTCGAGAACGAATACGGCTGGATCGAAGAGATCACTTCAACCTATGTGGTGATCCGCTTGTGGGATCTGCGGCGGCTGATCGTGCCGCTCAGTTATTTTATTGAAAAACCGTTCTACAACTGGACTCGGCAGGCAGCGGCCAATATCGGCAGCGTTCTGCTCTATCTCGATTACGCCGCGCCGATCGACCTCATCCGCCAGAAAGTCACCGAGCTCACGGCGAAATCAACGGATTGGAACGGCATCACGGCCAGCGTCCAAGTTACGAACGCCCGCCCTAGACTCGATTGAAGTGCGAGTTCTCGTGAGCGCCAATTCGCCCGCCGCCTCGGGCAACCTATGCGCCGATCTGCGCGAAAAGCTGATTGCCTTTCTGCAGCAAGAGCATCCCTACGCGCTGCCGCGGCGGCGTATTGAGACTTTGGGCCGACCGGCGTCGAAGGCCGATGAGCCCGTTGCGCCGCCTGCCGCGGATCGCGCGTGATTTGAGCGCGAGCAGACTTATTGCGGGCACAACCTTAACGCGCCTATGCTTGTGTTGCTAAAGGCGGGTTCGGGGGCGGTTTCCGCGCTCCGATGACCAAAAACGCCGAGCATAACGGGAGGGGTAAAATGCGCTGGTCGAGAAGCCCTTACGCTATTCCCTGCATCGCCCTCATTAGGACCGCGAGATTTTTGTTCGCCGTTTTCGCCGGTCTGATCCTCGCATCGCAGATCGCTGATGCGGACGATTATCCATCGCGCCACATCACTCTGATTGCGCCATGGCCCGCGGCCGGTGCCATCGACACGCTGTGCCGCGAACTGGCTCCGGGACTTGGGGATCGGCTGGGGCAACCCGTCGTCGTGGAGAACCGGCCCGGCGCCGGCTCAACGATCGGGACGGCCGACGGCGCCAAAGCAGCACCCGACGGCTACACGGTGGTGATGGCGGGAAGCGGATCGCTCGCTATCAGTCCGACGCTCTACAGGCAGCTTCCCTATGATCCGCGAAGAGATTTCACACCAATCGCACTCGTTGCCGAAATTCCTTTCGTCCTGGTCGTCAATCCATCTCTGCCGGTCCACTCCGTCGCCGAACTCATCAAATATTCCAAGGAGCATCCAGGCTCCCTCACTTACGGTTCAGGTGGCGCCGGTTCTCCGCATCACCTCTATGCCGAACTTCTCAAGAGCATGACCGGCATTGAGATGACGCATGTGCCCTACAAGGGGACCGCGCCGGCGCTGACCGATCTCATTGGCGGACACATATCGCTGATGTTCGCCGACACAATTCCGACGCTGCCGATGATTAGAGCTGGGAAAGTCCGCGCGCTGGGCGTCTCGTCGGCCGCGCCTCTACCATCGGCGCCGGAAATTCCGCCACTTGCCGACGCCGGTGTGCCGGGTTTTAACGCCGCCGGCTGGGGCATGATCGTCGCGCCGGCGCATACGCCGACGCCCGTTGTCGCCAAATTCTACGAGGCGGTCGGCGCAGTGGCGAACCAACCGGACATCCGTCAACGCATGGTCCAGCTTGGCATGGTGCCGAAATCGAGCCCGCCACCGGAAAAACTGCAGGCATTCATCGATGCCGAGATGGTTCGTTGGGGAAAGGTCGTGAAGGAAGCCGAACTCGCGGGTACCGAATGACGATTGATTGAAAAACAAAATCGCTTCTAACCGCCTTCGGATTCCAAAAGCGCGGCGGCAATCGATGCCCACTCCGATGTCATCTCGCCCGTCGCCGGCTTTCGCTGTGCCTGCCGGTACCAATACCTCGCGTTGTCGCGGTCGCCTTCGACCCGATGCAGGTAGGCATGGACCCAGGCGCAGTCCGCGGTTTCCTCGTCCATGACAATCTGATGCGCCCGATCCCACTGGTTCTTACCGGCCCACCACAGCGCTTTCAGCGCAGTTGAAAGCCCGGCTGGCGGACTCCTGCTCGTTAGACTGCGCTTGAAAGCTGACGGGCTCATAATTCGACCGCCTTTGAAAATCTCGCGGGATCAGCGCCACCACGGTTCGGGCCGATAGCTTCCTGCCGCCTGCTCGATGACGGCCCCGAGCGAAAACAACGTTTCCTCCTCGAACGGTCGTCCGATAAGCTGCAAGCCGAGCGGCAACCCCTGACCGTCGAGGCCGCCCGGAACCGAAATACCCGGCAGCCCGGCCATGTTCACGGTGACCGTGAACACGTCATTGAGATACATCTCGATCGGGTCGGCACGACCTTTTTCGCCGATGGCAAAGGCCGCTGAGGGCGTCGTGGGTGTCAGGATGGCGTCGATGCGTTGTGCAAAACATTGCTCGAAATCGCGCTTGATCAGGGTGCGCACTTTTTGCGCGCGCAGATAATACGCATCGTAATAACCAGCCGAAAGGACGTAAGTCCCGATCATGATGCGGCGCCGGACTTCTTTGCCGAACCCCGCCGCGCGCGTACGTTCGTACATCTCGATGATATCGCGGCCGGGAACGCGCAGCCCGTAGCGCACGCCGTCATAGCGCGCGAGGTTGGACGAAGCTTCCGCCGGCGCAACGATGTAATAGGCCGCCAGCGCGTATTTGGTGTGCGGCAGCGACACCTCGACCATTTCGGCGCCGGCATCCTTAAGCCATTGCGCGCCACGATCCCAAAGCGTCTCGATCTCCGCCGCCATACCCGGCACTCGATATTCCTTGGGAACGCCGATGCGCATGCCCTTGACCGACGCGCCGACCGCTTTCTCGTAATCAGGCACGGGGAGATTGGCGCAGGTCGTGTCCTTTGGATCGGGACCTGCCATGGAGCGCAGAAGGATCGCGCAATCGCGTACCGTACGCGCGAAAGGCCCGGCCTGGTCGAGTGAAGATGCGAAGGCGACGATGCCCCATCGTGAACAGCGGCCGTAGGTCGGCCTCAAACCGGCGATCCCGCAAAACGCGGCCGGCTGGCGGATCGAACCGCCGGTATCCGTCCCCGTGGCGCCGGCGCAAAGATTTGCCGACACCGCCGCCGCCGAACCGCCAGACGAGCCGCCGGGCACGAGCTTCGCGTCCGAGCCGTTGCGGCGCCACGGCGACACCACCGGCCTGAAATACGACGTTTCATTCGACGAGCCCATCGCGAATTCATCGTTGTTGAGCTTGCCGAGCAGCACGGCGCCGTCGCGCCAAAGATTTGCAGTGACCGTCAATTCGTAAGTCGGAACGAAATTTTCCAAAATGTGCGAGCACGCTGTCGTACGCACGCCGGCTGTACAGAACAAATCCTTGATGCCGAGCGGTAGTCCTTCGAGCGGCCCGCCCTCACCTTTCACGAGACGCCCATCGGAAATACGCGCCATCTCGCGAGCGCGATCCGGAGTCTCCAGAACAAAGGCATTGAGCGCGCGCGCCTTCTCGATCGCGGACAGATACGCGTCGGTGAGTTCGGCCGCAGAAAACTCTTTGGCGCGCAACGCGTCGCGCGCCTGCGCCAGCGAGAGCGAGGTAAGATCAATCATCGAGTATCCTGATTCCGAAGTTCGCAAGTGCCGGCTAAATTGCTCAGCCAGCCGTCGGATCGTCGCAGGAAAACGCGCTCTTCTCGGCGGACGCAGGCGCCTCTGCAGGCGGCGCAGCGCCGGATTCACTTTGCGCCGGTATCGGATTGACCGGAAACGCCGCAAACAAAGCCTCGGCCGCACCCGGATTATCGGGCGTCAGCAGACCACGGCTCTCAAGATAGGCGAGCCAAATGGCGTCTTCTTCACAGGCCAGGCACATCAGTCCACCACCTTGGGAACGAGGAAAAAATGATCCTCGCGCGCGGGCGCGTTCTGCATGATGG
Organism: uncultured Alphaproteobacteria bacterium; assembly: GCA_963759705.1. Taxonomy (GTDB): domain Bacteria; phylum Pseudomonadota; class Alphaproteobacteria; order Rhizobiales; family Xanthobacteraceae; genus BOG-931. Next base: position 130,043 of record CAVXAK010000003.1, on the reverse strand, counting down.
CATCCGGGATACCCCCGTCAGTGACCGCGTCCACACGCATCTTCATCGCCATCGGGGTCACAGACGTCATGGGCTCGACGCCATCGACGTTGACCTCCGCGAGTTGCTCGACGAAGGCCAGGATCGCATTGAGCTCACCTTGCAGCGGCCCCACTTCGTTATCGGCGACCGCAATGCGGGCGAGATGCGCCACGCGGCGTACGGTGTCGGCATCAACGGACATTTTTGCGGGCCTCGCTATCGCTCAGATCGTACAGCGGCTTGCCGCGGCTATACCAGAGGCCGCTTTAGCCGCCAACGTCGCTATTTCGGGACGCAACTTGTACGTCCGGACAATATGCTTGGTGCCTCCGACCTTGACGTGGTTGCCGCCGGTCACTTGCTTGATCTGCCCGGGCTGGGCACGAGCCGTCGTCGACGAGCACGACTTGGCCTTCGCGTAACTGCCCCATGGGTGGCTCCTGCTTGAGCACTTCGGCGATGACGGGATACGTCGCGATTGTAAAGAAAATGCCGCAAGCCGTTGTAATGCAAAGAATCTTGCGGTCCGGCATAACAACATCTCCCACGCACGGACGAAACCTAGGAGGCCCCCTGTGTGCGCGCAAGAGAGCCGCGATCAACAGATCGATGCTTTGCACCTTTGACGCCGCCCGCCTAGTTTGAGGGCGTGATACACGCTTTGCGGCCCATCCACGTCATCGGCGGCGGCCTCTCGGGTTCCGAGGCTGCGTGGCAAGTCGCGCGCCACGGTGTGCCTGTGGTGCTGCATGAGATGCGGCCGACGCGGTCAACCGCCGTGCACAAGACTGGACAATTGGCCGAACTGGTTTGTTCCAACTCCTTCCGGTCGGACGACGCCGAGGGAAGCGCCATCGGCCTTCTTCACGCCGAAATGCGGCGTCTGGGCTCGCTGGTGATGCAGGCCGCCGACGCCAACAAGGTTCCGGCCGGCAGCGCGCTTGCCGTCGATCGCGAAGCCTTCGCCGCAGCGATCAGCGCGGCGCTCGAAAACGAGCCGCTGATCGCGATCAGCCGCGAAGAAATCCACGAGCCGCCCCCCGAATGGGACAGCGTCATCGTCGCGACGGGCCCGCTCACCTCCCCGGCGCTTGCCGACGCCATCCGCGCGCTCACCGGCGAAGACGCCCTCGCCTTCTTCGACGCCATTGCGCCGATCGTGCATCGCAACTCCATCGATCTCGGCATTGCCTGGTTCCAATCCCGCTACGACAAGGCCGGGCCGGGCGGCTCCGGCGCCGACTACATCAACTGTCCGCTGACGCGTGCGCAGTACGACGCGTTCATCGATGCCCTCGTCGCCGGCGAAAAGATCGCGTTTCGCGATTTCGAGAGGGAGACGCCCTACTTTGACGGCTGCCTGCCGATCGAAGTGATGGCCGAGCGCGGACGCGAGACGTTGCGCCACGGCCCAATGAAACCGTTCGGCCTTACCGATCCGCGTCAGCCATCGGTAAAGCCTTATGCCGTGGTTCAGCTCAGGCAGGACAACAAGCTTGGCACGTCTCTTCAACATGGTGGGGTTCCAGACCAAACTCAAACATCCCGAGCAGGTACGCATCTTTCGCACCATCCCGGCACTCGCCAATGCCGAGTTCGCCCGGCTCGGCGGGCTTCACCGCAACACCTTCCTGAATTCGCCGAAACTGCTCGACGAGACGCTGCGGCTCAAGGCGATGCCGCGGCTGCGCTTTGCCGGACAAATCACCGGATGCGAAGGTTACGTCGAGTCGGCCGCAATCGGCCTTCTGGCCGGCCGCTTCGCCGCAGCAGAGCGGCTCGGCGAAACGCCTCGCCTACCGCCGCCGACGACCGCCCACGGCGCGCTTCTCGGCCACATTACCGGCGGCCATGTTGAAACGATCGATGCCGGCCCTCGCTTCGTTTCAGCCGATGAATATCAATTTCGGTCTGTTCCCTCAGCTTGGGCCTGGCGTTGCGCGCGCCGTAAAGAAGCGCGCGCTCTGCGAACGTGCACTGGCCGATCTCGTCGGCTGGATCGGCCACGCTCTGCCTCACGCTGCCGAGTGAATTGAATTTTGTGCTAGACGCATCGCCATGAATGGACGCGACGACCAGAAGGAGTTTGGCCGACGCTGGCGCGACGGCGTCGTGCTCAAGCGCGACGTGTTCTCGACCGTCGAACGCGGGCATTTTCGCGTCGATGCCGGCGAAGTGGATGCCGTGCTGCGTCGCCTTGACGAGGTCCCGTGGTGGAGCTTCGGACTGGCCTATCTGCTGTTTCGGCGCGAACGCCGTGCGCTGAAAATCGCCGGGCCGCTCGGCGTCGCACCGCAACTCTTGTTCGCTGGCCGCCGCGCGCTGGTCCGCAGTTGGATCGACGCCGTGCCGCTGCACATCGCCAAGCCGCACGGCGACACGGCCTACTTTCGCTCCGCCAAGAAGGCGCTGCGCACCCTTCATCGCGCCGGAATAAGCCACAATGATCTCGCCAAGGAGCAGAACTGGCTTTACGCCGACGGGCGCGCCTACCTCACCGATTTTCAGCTTGCTTCATGCTTTCGCAGCCGCAACCGACTGTTCCGCATCGCCTGTTACGAGGATTTGCGTCACCTGCTCAAGCACAAGCGTCGCTACGCCCCCGAGGCGCTCACGGCGACCGAACAGCGCGTGCTTGCGCGCAAGAGCCTGATTACCCGAGCATGGATGGCGACCGGCAAAAAAGCCTATTACGCGATTACGCGCGGCCTCAACTTCACAGACCGTGAAGGACGAGGACTGCGATTCACCCGCGAGGCGCCAGAGATTGCGGCGCGACTGAAGACACATCCGCAAGTGCGCGACGTCGCTATTGTCGCCTTCCCCGACCGCCGTGCCGGCACCGGCCTCTACGCCTTTGTCGAGGGCGATGCCAACGACCGTGATCTGCTCAACTTTCTCGGCCCGAACAAGCCGGAGCACCTCCAGGTCGTCGATGCGCTGCCGCGTAACTCGCGGGGCGAGGTCCGCAGCGAAATTCTCGAACTCGTCGCCATGAATCAGCTCGACCTCATCGCATCCCTGGTCAAGACGGATGCCGAGCGCGCTCTCGTCGGGCGCATCGTTTCGCAACGGCGCAATCTGCGCGACCGCTTCGCCTTCTAGAGCTAATTTCCCATAACATTGTCTGCTGTTAGCCACGGAACGATCTTGAACGAACTCGCGCAGTGCGTCGTACACGCGCGCGATAACCCTATCCCAGGTCCGGGTACGATCCTGGCGAAACAGCCGCGCGGTCGGGTACCAGGGACTATCATCGCGCTCGAGCAGCCAGCGCCAGTCGGGTATGAACGGCAACAATATCCACAGAGGCTTTGCCAGCGCACCAGCAAGATGCGCGACACTGGTGTCCACCGCGATAACAAGGTCCAGATTCACCGCCAGTGCTGCGGTGTCGGAAAAATTCTTTAGCTCACTGCCGAAGTGAAGCAGATCACTCCGATCCTTCAGCATTTGCACATCGGCTGGACGCACCTCCTGCTGCAGACTTACAAACGTGGCGTCGAAGTCGAACAGGGGCAGCAGCGACTGGAGGTTAAGCGATCGGTTGCGGTCGTTCCTATGAGTTGAACGGCCGGACCAGACGAGTCCAATTCTGGGTCGCGTTTTTGGCCCCAGACGAGCATTCCAGTTCATCACGGCCTGCGGTGACGCATGCAAATAGGGTGTCGCAGACGGTATGGTCTCAAGCCGAGTACCGAACGCGAGCGGCAGGCTGAGCAGCGGGCAATGCGTATCGAAATAGGGCAGCGATGCGCCCCTGGTTACGATTTGCACCGTTCCGCTGAGCGTGCTCATGAGCTCGTGCAGCGGTCCGGGAATTTCCAAAATCACGCGCGCTGCGCGCGTGCCAACTAACGGCACGTAGCGGGAGAACTGGATCACATCGCCAAAGCCTTGCTCGCCATGGAGTAGAACGATTTTTCCGCTAATCTCATCAGATCCAAGCCATAGCGGCTGTACAAAATTTCGTTTTTGCTTGGTTGCCTCCGGGGCTTCCCATCTCCATTCGCACTTTGTCCAGCCGCGCTCAAAGTCGCCGATCAGCATACGGCACTGCGCCTCGTTGTAATGCGCGTCGCCGTAATCCGGCCGTAGCTGAACGGCCCGCGCGTAGCTCGCTAGCGCCTCGTCGAAGCGCTTCAGTTCATGCAGAATGACGCCGCGATTGGAGTGTGCTTCGGCATAGTCAGGCTCCAAGCGAAGAGCGCTGTCGTAGCTTGCCAGCGCTTCTTCAAACCGCTTCATGTCGCGCAGAGTGTTGCCGCGGTTGGAGAGCGCCTGGACAAAATTCGGGCGCGCGGCGAGAGCGCGGTGGTAACTCGCCAGCGCTTCTTCAAACCGATTGAGCTCCCTCAGCGTGACCCCGCGGTTGGAAAGCGCCTCGGCGTAATTTGGCCGGGCGGCGAGTGCCCGGTCGTAACTGTCGAGCGCCTCTTCGTGCCGCCTTAGCTCGTGCAGGGTTAGACCGCGGTTGGACAGCGTTTCGGCATCGTCCGGCCGCGCCCCCAGTGCGCGATTGTAGGAGTCGAGCGCCTCTTCGTACCGCTTCAGTTCATGCAGCGTGTTTCCTCGGTAGGCGAGCGGATCGATGAAATCCGGCTGCGCCCGGAGCGCGCGGTCAAAGCTCACCAGCGCCTCCTCGTGCCGTCGCAACTCGTGCAAGGTCAGGCCGCGATTGGACAGGGCCCGGGCGTAGTCCGGCCAGACCTTCAGCGCGCGGTCATAACTCGCGAGCGCCTCTTCGTATCGCTTGAGCTCATGCAGGGTAACGCCCCGGTTGCACAGCGCCTCAGGCGACTCCGGCTGCGCTTTGAGCGCGGAGTCGAAGCTCGCCAGCGCTTCCTCGAACCGCTTCAGTTCGTGCAGGGTATTGCCGCGGTTGGAGAGCGCCCTGGCGTAGTTCGGCTGCTTCTTCAGTGCAGCGTCGAAGCTCGCGAGCGCGTCCTCGTATCGCTTGAGCTCATGCAGCGTAACACCGCGATTGGAAAGCGCCTCGGCATAGCCCGGCCGCGCTTTGAGTGCGCGATCGAAGCTTTCCAGCGCCTCGCCGTATCGCCTCAGTTCATGCAGGGTGTTGCCGCGGTTGGAAAGCGCCTCCGCATAATCCGGCCGCAGCCCAAGCGCCCGATCGAAGCTCGTGAGCGCCGCTTCCTTTTTGCCCAGCAGCGACTGCACCAAAGCAAGAAGATGCAGCGCATCGAAAAAGTTTTGGTTGGCGCTGATGATTCGCTGGCACAGGTCCTCGGCCTCGACAAGCTTACCGGACGTGTACGCCAAGACGGCGCGATTAAGCGCCTCCGCCAAAGCAGGTTTGAGACCGCCCGTTGACGAAGCCGCGCGACTGCCACCGGAATTGCGCACGATAGACACCGTTTGCTCAGTCCATCTCAATTCGGGCCGCAAAAAATAAGACTAGCACGCCCGAGGAGGCCTGAAATAACGCGATGGGCGGCGGGTGCTGATCAGCAAAGTTACCCGGCGATCCGCCGCGGGTTTTTAGCGGCGCGCCAGATCGCCCATTGCCGCCGCCATGGCGGAACTCCGGGCGGCGCAAATGGGTCGGTGCCGCTGCTCATACGGTCAAGCTGCAGCCGCGTCACCGCGAGCGGCAGCAAAGCCGGGAGGACCGCAGGCGGCGCTGACGACAGGAGCTTCCCGGCGGCCGTCTGGTGCGTAACAGCAACTTCGCGCAGTTCGGCGATTGCATTGTACAGTTCCGGCGTTGCTTTGTCGGCAAACACGTCTTCGACGGCTGCGCCGTGACGCGCCATGAGATCGGCCGGCACATAGAGTTGCCGGCGCGCAGAATGTTGCGGAAATGCGGAAAGCAATCGCGCAATCGCAAAAGCGATTCCTGCAGGCTTTGCGATGTCATCGAGATTTTGCCCGTCGCCGAGAATGCACATGGCGAGCGAAAACACGCTTGACGACGTTTTGACCGCATACGCCTCAAGCTCAACCATTGTCGCCATCGCATCGTCATAGAGATCGAATCGGCGCGCCTCGACAAGATCCAGGAGCGACTCGACCGGGAGTCTGTGGCGCGCGACAGTCGCCATCAGCTCGGCGGCGACCGGATTCGCAGCAGCCTCGCCAGCGCGAGTGCCGCTCAGCACATCGCTCCACCATTGCAGGCGGATTTCTCCCGGCATCGGCTCGCGGGCCAGATCGCGCACCCGCGCCACCTCGATGTCGAACGCATAGAGCGCGTGAAGAGCCTCGCGACGCTCCGCCGGCGCGAACAGCGAGGCGAGAAATCGATCCTTGTCGGTATTGCGAACAAGGTCGGCGCAATAAGCTGGTGCATCCGGCATGATGGCAAGCTTAGCAGGATCGGGGTTTGATCCCGAAAACCCTAATCGATCGCGATCAGACCGGCGCCGACGCGGCGGCTCTCCATCAGCATCACATTGTAGGTACGCACGGCGGGCCCAGTCGTCATCGTGTCGATGGACACGCGGGCTTCGCGAAACCGCGCGCGCAGAGCCTCCGGCAATATCCAGGGTTCGGCGCCGGTGCCGAGTATGAAAAAATCGAGATCGCCGGCGCGGGCGAGGACGGGCGCCAGCGCGTCTTCATTAAGCCCCGCAGGCGTTGCGAGCCGCCAAGCCCAAATGCCGTCCGGAAGGCACAGCAACGAACCGCGATGCGACATGCCGCCAAATCGGAAGCCGCCTCCCCCATGCGCATCGATCAAGACCTGACGCGGCAGATGGGGCGTCGTGGCCTGCACTAGCGCCGCGTCCTGGTCCTCTGACGCGGCGGCGACGCCGCCGGGGACGACGGCGCCGATGATGCGACTGCCGGGGGCGCGGGGGGTGCCGGCGTTGCCGGCGGCGTTTCCGGCTCTGCCGCCTCGCCGATGCGTCCAGTCCCGACGCCGAGGTAGATCAGGATCGGCGAGGCGATAAACACCGACGTGTAGGTGCCGACCAGCACCACCCCGAACATCATGGTCGCAGTAAAGCTGCGGATCGCTTGGCCCCCGAAAAGCAGCAACGCCAGCAACGACAGCGACACCGTCAAGTGGGTGACGATCGATCGCGACAGCGTCGCGTTGACCGATGCATTGAGCAGGTCGGGCATCGACATGCGCTTGTAACGGCGCAACATCTCGCGGATGCGGTCGTAGATCACCACCGTGTCGTTGAGCGAATAACCGAGGATGGTCAGGAGCGCGGCAATGCTGGTGAGGTCGAAATCGACCCGCGTCAGCGACATGAATCCCACGGTGAGCACGAGGTCGTGCACGTTGGCGATCATGGCGCCGAGCGCAAATTGCCACTCGAACCGAAACCACAGATAGATCAGGATCGCGCCGATCGCGAGCACGAGCCCGATCGTTCCGTAGGCGAGAAGCTCGTTGGACACGCTCGGCCCGACGACTTCGACGCGGCGGTAATCGACCTCATTACCCAGTGCGTCACGTACCTTCTGCACCGCCGCCTGCTGAGCGGCATCGCCGCCCGGCTGCTCGGAAATGCGGATCAGCACGTCGTTCGGCGCTCCGAACTGCTGAAGCTGAAAGTCGCCAAGTTTGAGGCCGGCGATCGTCGAGCGCATCTGCGCGAGGTCAGCCGGCCCGGCTTTGGTTTCCACCTCCATCAGCGTGCCGCCGACGAAATCGATGCCGAAATTCAACCCGTGAAAGAAATAAAGCGCGATCGCGGCGATCGAGAGCATCGCCGAAATGGGAAAGCTGATGCGCCGAAAGCGCATGAAGTCGAATTTGGTATCGTCGGGAACGATGCGAAGGAGGCGCACAGGACTTCTTTCAGAATGAACTTTGCAGTTTCGGCATGATCATTTGCGCAAACAGGCCTTTACGTTTCGGATCATGCTAGATTGGCACGGTGCGCGGCCGCCACAAGCGCACCCAATAGGCCACGATCAAGCGTGTCAGCGTGAAAGCGGTGAACAGGCTGGTGAGGATGCCGATGCCGAGCGTCACGGCGAACCCGCGAACCGGTCCGGTCCCGATATAGAACAGCACCGCAGCGGCGATGAACGTGGTGATGTTCGAATCGAGAATGGTGGCAAGCGCACGGCTGAAGCCCGCATCGATGGCGTTGATGGCGGTGCGGCCGGCACGGACCTCCTCGCGGATGCGCTCATAGATCAGGACGTTCGAATCCACCGCGATACCGACCGTCAGCACGATGCCGGCGATGCCTGGCAGCGTCAGCGTCGCGCTCAGCAGCGACAGGATGCCGAAGATCATGGCGACATTGATGGCAACGGCGATGTTGGCGAACAGCCCGAACAGCCCGTAGGTCGCAAACATGAAGATGATGACAAGCGCTGCGCCCGCGTAGGCGGCATGCTCTCCCGCCGTAATCGAATCCTGACCAAGGCCAGGCCCCACCGTGCGTTCCTCAATGATGGTCAGCGGCGCCGGCAGCGCACCGGCGCGCAACAGGATGGCGAGATCGTTGGCCTGTTGAACGGTGAAGTTCCCCGAAATCTGCCCGGAGCCGCCGAAAATCGGCTCGCGGATGACCGGCGCCGAAATCACCTTGTTGTCGAGCACGATGGCGAAGGGTTTGCCGACATTCTGCTGCGTCGCTTCGGCAAATTTTCGCGCACCCGACGAGTTGAAGCGGAAACTGACGATCGGCTCATTGCTGCGCTGGTCGAAGCCCGGCTGGGCGTCGACCAGGTCGCCACCGGAGACGAGCACGCGCTTCTCAATGAGATATTTTGCGCCACCCTCGCCATCGAGAATTTCCGAAGTCCGCGGGCGGGTGCGAAGCTTCCGCCTGCTCCGCGGTCATCGACAGGTCGACCATGCGGAAATCGAGTTTGGCGGTCTTGCCCAAAATCTGCTTGAGGCGCGAAGGATCCTGCAGGCCCGGCACCTGTACGAGAATGCGATCGACGCCTTCACGCTGGATGGTCGGCTCGACCAGGCCGAGTTCGTTGACGCGCCGCTGAATGATCTCGATCGATTGATCGACGGCTTGGCGAATTCGCTCGGTGAGGGCTGCTTCCGTCGGCGTCAGCGTGATGAGGCCGCCATTGTTGGTGATCTCGATACTGCGCTGCCCCGAAGCGCCGAGAATGCCGGACAGCGGCTGCGACAGTTCACGTAACTTGCTCAGCGCGGTGTCGACGTCCGTGTCGCGCGTAATGTGGACCTCCACACCGTTGCCGCGCACCGCGCGGCCGGTGAAGGGAATGCGGGCTTGACGCAGTGTGCGCAGCACGTCGTCGGCAAGCGATTGCAGCCGTTCTTTGCGAACGGCGTTGGTGTCGACTTCAAGCAGAAGGTGCGAACCACCCTGTAGATCGAGTCCGAGCACGATGTGACGCTGCGCCCAGGACGGCCAGTTGCGCACCACGCTCTCGGGGAAGAAGTTCGGCACCGCAAATAGGCACACGGTGAGCGCCCCGATCAAAATAGCCGCCGCCTTCCACCGCGTGAAAAACAACATGGACTTGGTTATTCCTCATTGCGATCGCGCTTGGCCGACAAGGCCGGACACGATCAGCTCGCGCTGTCGTCCTTGACCGGCTCGCCCTTGACGCGGACCTCGGACACCATCGAGCGCATCTGCCGCACCCGCACGCCGTCGGCGATCTCGACCTCGATCTGGTCGTCGTCGACGACTTTGGTGACCTTGCCGAGGAGCCCGCCGTTCGTCACCACCGAATCGCCCCGGCGCAGCGCCTTGACCATCTCCTGGTGCTGCTTGACCCGCCGCTGCTGCGGACGCAGGACCAGAAAATACATGATCACGATGATCAAAATCAGCGGCATGAGCGACGTGATCATGCCGGCGCTATCGCCGCCACCGAGGCCGAATGGCAAGCCTTGCGCATATGCGGGCGTGATCAGCATTAATCCTCCGGCAGCTTTCATGCGCGCGAGCCTGGTCGACGAATGGCCCATTTCGCGCACGAAATCGGCGCGGACTATAGCCGCCGTTGGCCTAATTGCAACGCCGCGTTCCCCTTCGGGCGCGCTTGCGGGCATTCCGTCGCCCCGCTAAGGGGAAGGCAAAATCGGTGCAAGCATGGCCCATTCTCCTCGACGAAACAGGAAAAAGGCGGCGTCCGACATCGGCGGCGGCGGGGCGAAATTGCGCCATTCGCGCGATGGCGATGCCGAAACCCTGGCGCGCATCGCGGATGCGCTGGAGCGTTTGGCACCGCCGCCGCCGGCCGCACCCGATTTCGCCGCCGCCGAGGCCTTCGTTTGGCATCCCGAAGGACGGCGGCTGAGCTCGGTTCGCCGCGTCAACCGTGTCGACATGTCGCTCCTCAAAGGCATCGATCGGGTGCGCGATCTCCTGGTCGAGAACACGGAACGTTTTGCCCGCGGCCTGCCGGCGAACAACGCGCTCTTGTGGGGCGCGCGCGGCATGGGAAAATCCTCGCTGGTCAAAGCTGCTCATGCCGCGATCGGCGCGGCCTATCCCGAAGCCGGGCTGCGGCTCATCGAAATTCACCGCGAAGACATCGAGTCGCTGCCGGATCTGATGACGCTTCTGCGCAGCGCTCGGCAACGCTTCATCGTGTTCTGCGACGATCTTTCATTCGACGCCGAAGACACCTCGTACAAATCGCTCAAGACCATGCTCGAGGGCGGCATCGAAGGCCGGCCGGAGAACGTGATCTTCTACGCCACCTCGAACCGCCGCCATCTGCTGGCGCGCGACATGGTGGAGAACGAACGCTCGACCGCGATCAATCCCGGCGAAGCGGTCGAGGAAAAGGTCTCGCTGTCCGACCGTTTTGGGCTGTGGCTCGGGTTCCACCGCTGCAGCCAGGATGAATACCTCGCCATGGTGGAGAGCTATATCGCCCACTATCACATCCCGCTCGCCGAGGCCGAGCTACGCCGGGAAGCACTCGAATGGGCGACGACGCGTGGCGCGCGCTCCGGCCGCGTGGCGTGGCAATACGTGCAGGATTTGGCCGGCCGCCTCGGCGTCAGGACCGATGAAAGCGAGTTCAAGAAAGCGGCCGAATAAAAAACTAAGAGAGGTCGGTGGTCCTCCCTTGTCGCCGGCCGATTTCAGCCGCCATTCAGCATCGGCATCGGATCGACCGGATTCGCGCCCTTGCGAATTTCGAAGTGCAATTGCGGCGAAGTCACGTTGCCGGTCTCTCCGGAGCGGGCGATCACCTGCCCCCGTTTCACCTGATCGCCGCGTTTGACCAAAAGCTCGCTCGCGTGCGCGTAGGCTGTGACGTAGCCGTTGCTGTGACGCACGAGCACGAGATTGCCGTAGCCCTTCAGCTCGTTGCCCGCATAGGCGACAACTCCGTCCTGGGCAGCTTTGATCGGCGTACCCTCGGGCACGGCGAGATTGATACCGTCATTCTGTAGACCGTTCGGTTTTGGGCCGAAGCCGGCGATCACGCGGCCGCGGACCGGCCAGCGGAACGACGTCAGCTCGCCCGCCGGCTCTGCGGACTTGACCGGACTCTCCTGTGCGGGCGGCGCAGCCGGCTCGGCAAGCCGTGCGCTATGGGGGGATTCCACCGACGCGACGGGAGCAGCAACCGCAGGCGTCAGAGCCGCGACACGCGGCGCGGCAGGCGCCGGCCGCTGCGCGGTGCGCACATCAGGGATGACGAGGCGTTCGCCCACCCTCACCATCGTGTCAGGCGGGATATTGTTGGCTTTGGCGAGCACCAACACCGGCTTGCCGTAGAGCCGCGAAATGCTGTGCAGCGTCTCGCCCGGAGCAACGACGTGCACGCCTGCCGTCGGCGCAAGCGCCGTACGCGGCGGCCCCACGGGCGCGGGAGCAGGCAGCGCTGGCGCCGCAGACGCGATGCGCGTCGCCGGAGGCGCTGCAGCCACAGTGGGCCCACGGTAGCGCGGGATGACGAGATGCTGCCCGGGATGAATCATCGCCGGGCTCGTGATGTTGTTGGCTTCCATGATGGCCGAAACCGGCACGCTATGCTGGCGCGCAATCAATTCGAGGGTCTCGCCCGGGGTAATCGTGATCGCCGTTCCGCCTTCCCACGTCCACCGTGGCGGCGGTGGCGCGACCGGCAGTGAACCGGTGACGTCGCCATTTCCCGGCTGGTATGAGCCCATGCCGCGGCCCCCGCCCGATGTTCCATCGGGTTCGGAGCTCGCAAGATGCGGCAGTGGCCGGCTATCGACGCGGGTTGCCGGCGCGCTTTGCGCGATGGAACCCGTGGTATCGCCGTGCGAAGAACTGTTGGAGCTGAAAAGATCCGAGAAGCGCCCGGAATCGCTGCTGCAGCCAGCAGCACTCATTCCTATTAAGGAAATCAAAACGAGTTGTGGCCAGACGACCGACTGACGCCATCCCGACATGGTTACTCGCTCGCACGCAACACACACTGCGGGCGACTAAACATCGTTGGGGTAAACAGGCCTTTAAGTGCATCGATCGACTGTTTAATAATTTTGGAAGTGTAACCTGGCCGCTACAGTTCCCTGGCCTGACCCGGCAAAAGCGGCACAAAACGCACTGCAATCAATGTTTCACGCACCACGCCGCCATCGGCGGTCTTGGTGAGTTTGACAATATGTTGCGGGCCGCGGTGAGAACCGACCGGCAACAGCATTTTGCCGTGCGGCGCAAGCTGGTCGACCAGCGCCTGCGGAATGTCCTCGGCGGCGGCGGTGACGATGATGCGATCGAACGGAGCGCGTTCGGGCGCTCCGGCAAAACCGTCGCCGTGGAGAATGGTAACGTTGCTATAGCCCAACGTCTTCAAGCGCACGCGCGCCGCATCGGCAAGCGTGCGATAGCGCTCGATGCTCACCACCTCGCGGGCAAGCCGCGAAAGAATGGCCGTCTGGTAGCCGGAGCCGGTGCCGATTTCGAGCACCCGCTGGTCCCGGCTGACGTCGAGCTGCTCGGTCATATAGGCGACGACGTAGGGCTGGCTGATCGTCTGTCCGCAGGCGATGGGCAGCGCCTGGTCCGCATAGGCGTTGTCGGCAAACTCCGTCGTGACGAAGTATTCGCGCGGCACCGCGTCCATCGCGCGCAAAACATCCTGATCGCTGATGCCGCGCCGGCGCAGCGCCAGCTGAAACTCCATCCGTTCGACGTCGGTTTCCGGAACCGCGGCCATTCCGACCTTGCCTCACGCGCGGTGTGTTCATGAACTTCTACCACCGCACGCCTGCGGCTCATACCGCCGCCAGGGCGTCTCCCAACCGGGCGGTTCGTACGGGATTCGGAACCAGAGGGTGGCTTTCGGCGTTTTCGCTTTTGCACGGAAGGTGGCCGTATCCGAACATATTCGAAGGGGGGTATGGTGCGCCGATGGCGGGACCCCGCACACGATCGCCACTGATATGGGGACGGGATGATATCCGGAGCGAACACTCACGCCCACAAGCGGATTTTTCTGGTCGAAGACGAAATGATGATCCGCATGCTGGTCGAGGACATGCTGACCGACCTTGGCCATTCGGTCGCGGCGGAAGCTGGCGGAACTCGACGAAGCCGTCACGCTGGCGAAGCAGGCCGAGTTCGACCTCGCCATTCTCGACGTGAACCTCAACGGCAAGCCGGTCACGCCGGTGGTCGAAATCCTGATCGCGCGTGGACTTCCGTTCGTATTCGCGAGCGGCTACGGGCAGCGCGGCGTGCCGGAGCCGTATCGCGGAAGACCGACGCTGCAGAAGCCGTTTCAGGCGGAAGCGCTGGCGCAGGCGATCGACGCCCTCGCGATGAAAGCCGCCACATAAGTCATTTCAGCCGAAAAGTTTGGCGAGCCGCGTCATCGTCGGCTCGTCCGTCATGTCGAGTTTGAGCGGCGTGACGGCGATGCATTTCTCATCGAGCGCGGAAAGGTCAGAGCCGTCTTTGGCGTAGACGGCATTTTGGCGCACATAGGCGATCCAGTAATATGGATTGCCGCGGCCGTCCTGGCGCTTGTCGATATGCAGGCGCTCCTGGCGGCGCCGGCCCTGGGCGGCGACCACCACGCCTTTCACGGCGTCCGGCGGGCAGTCGGGAAAGTTGATGTTGATCAGCACGTCGCGCGGCATACCCTGATCGAGCACGCGGCGAATGATGTCGGGAGCAAATTGCAGACTAGTCGACCAATACGGCGCCTGGCCGCTGCGCGATTTGTAGGATTGCGACATCGCCACCGACGGAATGCCGATGATCGTGCCTTCCATGGCGCCCGCTATGGTGCCGGAATAGATCACGTCCTCGCCGGCATTGCGGCCGCGGTTGACTTCCGAGAGCACGAGATCGGGACCATGGCTGTTGAGCACATGACGTGCGCCCATGATGACGCAATCGGTCGGCGTGCCGCGCACGGCGAAGCGGCGGTCGGCGACCTGGCGAAGCCGCAACGGATCGTTGAGCGACAACGAGTGCGCGACGCCAGACTGATCGTATTCCGGCGCGATGACCCAGACGTCGTCGGACAGCGAGCGCGCGATCTTTTCGCACACGTCGAGCCCTTCCGCGTGAATGCCGTCATCGTTGGTGACCAGGATGCGCATACTCACACCTGTTCCCCTCCCCCTTGTGGGGAGGGGTTAGGGGTGGGGGTAGCGAAGTGAGGTTCAAACGTCACCGATGGCGCGCTGCCTGATGACCCCCCTCCCCAACCCTCCCCCAACAAGCTTGCACGCGGGCGCGCGCAAACGCGGCCCGGGTGGGGGGAGGGAGCAGTATGTGGCTCGCTTGGATCAAATAACAAAGTCATTGCTTCTCAATCTTCTTGATGCCGCCCATGTATGGCGCAAGCGCGTCCGGCACCGCAATCGAACCGTCAGCCTGCTGATAGGTCTCCATCACGGCGATGAGCGCGCGGCCGACGGCGACGCCGGAGCCGTTGAGCGTGTGGACGTGGCGCACCTGGCGGCCTTCCTTGGCGCGATAGCGCGCGTTCATGCGCCGCGCCTGGAATTCGCCGCACACCGAGCACGACGAAATCTCGCGATACATGTTCTGACCCGGCAGCCATACTTCGATGTCGTAAGTCTTTCGTGACGCAAAACCCATGTCGCCGGTGCACAGTGTCACGACGCGATAGTGCAGATCGAGCCGCCGCAAAATTTCTTCGGCGCAGGACAGCATGCGCTCATGCTCGTCCCTCGCTCTGCTCAGGCGTGGTGATGGAGACGAGCTCGACCTTGGTGAACTGATGCTGCCGGATCATGCCGCGCGTGTCCTTGCCGGCAGCTCCCGCCTCGGCGCGGAAGCACGGCGTGCACGCCGTAAACCGCATCGGCAATTGCGCTTCGTCGACAATCGATTCGCGGACCAGATTGGTCAGCGGCACTTCGGCTGTCGGGATGAGCCAAAGATTTTCAGTGGATGACACGCGCTCCGCTTCTCTCACCATTGCCTCAAAGTCGCGCTATTTGCGATGTGTAGAACTGTTATTTTGGACTTTTCGTCTGCGAAGCCGATTCATCAACGCATCTCGATAATCGCATCTGTATGTTCAAACTGATCGCAGCCATCTTGAAGGCGAAAACTGGTCATCTGCTAAACTTCGGCAATTGCGCCGTCCCAAACATCACGTCGTCGCGCACAAGGAGCGGCGGAGAGACTTCAGTATAGTTGTGCGGCTCGCTGGTATGCACATCGAGCATGAATTGCCCGAGCGCGCGCTCGAGCCGCGCCAGACCTTTCTTCAGAACAACGAAACGCGCACCTGAAAGTTTGGCAGCAGTTTCGAAATCCATCTGGCCGAGCGCTTCGCCGAGATCGAAATGCTGCTTCGGCGTGAACGCATAATCGCGTTTGGCGCCGAAGCGATGATGCTCGACGTTGTCCTTCTCGTCCTTGCCGTCGGGCACGTCCTCGAGCGGCAGGTTGGGGATTTTCTCAAGCACATTTTTTAGCTTCTCTTCGGTCGCCTTCCGCTCCTCCCTTCAACATTCGAAATCGATACTTTGCACTCGGCAACCTCCGCCATCAGTTCTTGGCATCCGCCTCGTCCTTCTTCGCCTTCGCTTCGCCGATCGCCTTCGAGGCTGCGTTACGCCGCGCCTGCCAGCTTTCAAAGTCCGGATGCGTGCACGCCGAGGTCATCGAGCCCAGAATTTGCGAGGAGAAATGCTTCCTTTCCTCCTCGCTGAGATCGCGCCTCTTAAGCGCATGTCAAACGCGCTCAGCATTTTCGTGTATCAAGCGGATGTCGTGCATGTTCGTGTCCAAACCGTCATGCCCGGCCTTGTGCCGGGCATCCACGTCTTGATCTACGCCGGCAAAGACGTGGATGGCCGGGTCATCGGCCGCGAAGACGGCGCTTCGCGCCTTTTGCCCGGCCATGACGAATCGAGAAAGTGCGTCATAGGCATTATAGGCGCCAATTACTCCGCGGGCTTGGCCTGCGCGGCTTCCGCCGCGCGTTCGGCGGCGGCGCGTTTTTCCACCATCCGCACCGACCAGACCGAGCCCTCGTAGAGGGCGACCAGCGGCAACGCAAGCGACATCTGGCTCAAGACGTCGGGCGGCGTGAGCACGGCCGCGATGACGAACGCGATGACGATGAAGTAGCGGCGCTTTGCGCGGAGTTGCTCGGAGGTGATGATGCCGACCCGGCCGAGAAGCGTCAGGATCACCGGAAGCTGGAACGCGATCCCGAACGCAAGGATCAGCTTCATCATCAGCGAGAGATAGTCCTCGACCTTCGGCAAGAGTTCGATCGTTGCATGGCCCGCGCCGCCCAATTGCTGCATGCCGAGCGAGAACCGCGCCAGCATCGGCCAGAGCACCGCGTAGACGACCAGCGCGCCGAGCACGAAAAAGATCGGTGTCGCTATCAGGTACGGCAGGAACGCTCTACGCTCGTTACGATAAAGTCCCGGCGCGACAAACATGTAGATCTGCGTGGCGACCACCGGGAACGAAATGAACGCGGCGCCGAACATCGCGAGCTTGAGCTGGACGATGAAGTATTCGAGAAGCCCGGTGTAGATGAACTTGGAATTCCGGTCCGGCGACCCAGACGTAGGGCCATGTCAGCACGTTGAAAATCTGCTTGGCGAAAAAGAAGCAGATGACGAGCGCGACGGCGAATGCGGCGATCGCCTTGATGAGCCGCGAGCGCAGCTCGATCAAGTGGTCCATCAAAGGCGCTTTACTGGCCTCGATCTCCTTTTCGTCGTCTTCTCGGCTCATCCGGCGCGCCTTGGGCCTTCAGGCTCAACCGCTTCGGCGGCGGCTGGTTGCGGCGGTTCGTGTACGACCCCTGCGTCGGCAGATATTCCAGCCAACTCCACATCGTGAACGGCGTCGCTCGGCGCCGGCAATTCAGCCATGGCCGCAAATTCGAGCGCAGGGACCGCGGCCGTTTCGGATATTGCCGCGGGCGCATCGGCGGCCAACTCGGTCGACACTGACTCGTCGGTTGCGGCCAAGGCCGCCTTCGTTTCCGGCATGCTATCGAGCGAGCTTTGGATATCCTTGCTTACGGCCTCGACATCCTCACGGACGTCCTTGAGCGGATCGTAATGCTTGAAGTCGTGCGCCAGGTTGTCGACCTCCTTCTTGAGGTCGGCCATCTCGGCTTCGCGCATCGCTTCCTGAAACTGATTTTGAAACTCGTTGGCCATGCCGCGCACCTTGCGCGTCCACTGTCCAAGCGTGCGCAGCACGCCCGGCAGCTCCTTTGGCCCAATGACCACCAGGGCAACGACGCCGATGAGCAGAAACTCTGTCCAACTGATGTCGAACATGAAACTCCCCCGCCCGCCATGCCGGCCACTGCGCCGCAGCCGCCGGTCACGTTTGCCTTGTGGGCCGGCGCGAGCGGCGCGAAAGCGTCAGGACGGCGAGCGCTAGACTTTGCTTTCGGATTCCGCGCGCCGCTTGATGTCGGAGGCCGCTTGATGGTCGAGAGACCGCATCGGCGCGTCGGACTTGGGCGCCTCGTCGGTGTCCTCGTCGGCCAGGCCTTTTTTGAACGATTTGATGCCCTTGGCGACGTCGCCCATCATATCCGAAATTTTGCCGCGCCCGCCGAAGACGAGAAGCAGGACGGCGCCGACGACCAACCAATGCCAGATGCTCAAGGAGCCCATGAATTCCTCCGTCCGCATGGCGCACATGCCCGCGGCAAGGTCCCGAATTTAAGCCAGAAACTATGCGTCGGGACCGGCAAAAACAAGCGCAACAGGCGATGGCGCTAAGCCGCAGGCATCCGGCCTCGCGACTTTACCTTGCGCGGCGCGAATATCCGCTCGCCGATTAACGCTTTTGCGAGAAAACGCCTATTCCTCGCCGCGTTCGGCGCGTGGAGCGAGACCGAGATCGAGATCGCCCGGCTCCAACGGCTCCTCGTCGTCACGAAGCGCCGGATCGTCGGACGGAACCGGGATGGCAAAGCCCGGCGGCAACGACTTCTCGATGAGGCCCGCGCCTTTGAGTTCGTCGAGACCGGGAAGATCGGTCAGCGCCTCAAGGCCGAAATGCGACAAGAACGCTTCGTTCGTCCCGTAGGTCACCGGCCGGCCGGGAGCCTTGCGCCGGCCGCGGAGCCGGACCCAGCCGGTTTCGAGCAGCACGTCGAGCGTGCCCTTGGAGGTGCTCACGCCGCGGATGTCCTCGATCTCGGCGCGCGTCACCGGCTGATGATAGGCGACGATGGCGAGGGTTTCGATGGCCGCGCGGGACAGCTTCTTCGTGACCACGGATTCATGGGTGAGGAGCCAAGCCAGGTCGCTGGCCGTTCGCAGCGCCCACTTGCCGGCGACGCGGACGAGATTGACGCCGCGCGGCGCATAGTCCTGCTGCAATTGGGCGAGCAGCGCGCGCACATCGACGCCCGCCGGCAGGCGCGCCGCCAAGGTCTTCTCGTCGAGCGGTTCTTCGGCGGCAAACAGCAAAGCCTCGAGAATGCGCAATTCCTCCGCGCGCTCTTGATGCTGCTCTCTGTCGCTGACGATCACACGCATCTCCGCGACATTCGACATCGGCTCAGCCTCCCTCTCAACCATTCCCCGTTTCCACGGTGACTCCACTGTCGGCTGCCGCCTGTCGCTTGCGCACGTAGAGCGGGGCAAAAGCCGTATGCTGCTGCACTTCAAGACTACCTTCACGCACCAATTCGAGGGTCGCCGCAAAACTCGAAGCGAGAACCGTCGCCGTCATGCGAAGGCTCGACCAGATACGCATGGAGGTACTGATCGAGCGGACTCCAATCCATGGAAACGCCGATCAGCCGTTCGATCGCCTCGCGCGCCTCGGCGAGCGACCACACCGTGCGTTTCGGCAGGCGCACATAGGCCCTCGCCTTCTTCTGCCGCTCCGCCGCATAGGCCGACAGCAGATCGTAGAGCGTTGCCGACCATTCCGGCCGCTTGACCTCGGCGATCGGCTCCGGCTGGCCGCGCTGGAAAACCTCGCGGCCAAGCTGGGGCCGGGCGAGCAATTGTTCGGCAACATGCCGGATCGCCTCGAGCCGGCGCAGACGGTGCGCCAAGGCGTTCGCCATTTCCTCGGCGCTTAGCCCGTCCGGCGCCGGCTGTTCCGGCAGCAGCAGCCGCGATTTCAGGTATGCGAGCCACGCCGCCATCACCAGATAGTCGGCTGCAAGTTCCAGGCGCAGCTTGCGGGCCGCTTCGACGAACGCGAGATATTGGTCGGCGAGCGCCAGAATCGAAATCTTTGCCAGATCGACCTTTTGCTGGCGCGCAAGCGTGAGCAGGAGATCGAGCGGACCTTCGAAGCCCTCGACATCGACCACGAGCGCCGGCTCGTCGGTCGCCCGTTCCGGAAGCTCGGCCTCGAATTGGAAGTCTTCAGGGCTCATGCGGAACCCTTTCGCGGGCTGCCAGACGGGGGACATCAGGCGCGCGAATTCGCGCCAGCTCCCGGCACGATCGATCGGGGCCGCCACCGTCCTTTTCGCCAAAGCGGCGTCGGCGCGACGCATCGCCTCTCCGGCCAGCCGGGGCGCCGTCGCGGCGACCGACAGCATCTCCGACATCTTGCCATTACAGTGGAGCACGACGTCACAACCTGCTGTAATCGCAGCGCAGGTTCGCTCCCCAAGCGAGCCCGTCAATGCCCCCATCGAAATGTCGTCACTCATCAAGAGGCCCTTAAAGCCGATCGAATCACGAATCACGTTACGCACTATTGTCACCGAAGTCGTGGCCGGCGCGACGGGGTCGAGCGCCTTAAACACAACATGTGCCGTCATGCCGAGCGGCAGGTCGGCGAGCGGCCGGAATGCCGCAAAATCGGTAGCCTCAAGCGTGCGCCAATCGGCATCGACCACCGGAAGTCGCTCATGGCTGTCGGCGGCGGCGCGTCCGTGCCCGGGAATATGCTTGAGAACCGGCAAAACGCCGCCCTCGCCCAAACCGCGCGCGACCGCCGAGGCAATGGCGGCAACCTTGTCGGGTCGCGTGCCATAAGCACGATCCCCGATGATCGGATCGGCGCCGGGAACGGGCACGTCGGCGATCGGCAGGCAGTCGACATCGATACCGAGCGCCGCGAGATCGGCCGCGATCAGCCGCGCGCCCAGTTGAGCGGCAGCGAGACCCGCCTCCTGATCGCGCTCGTAGAGTTCGCCATAGGCTGTTCCCGGCGGATAGCTCGGCCAATGCGGTGGCCCGAGCCGCTGCACGCGGCCGCCCTCCTGGTCGACCAGAACGGGCGCGTCGCGGCCGAGCACGGCACGGAAATCATCGATCAACCCGCGCAACTGGTCAGGATCGACGACATTCCGCTTGAAAACGATCAGCCCCCAAGGCTCCGCGTCGCTCAGGAACTTGCGTTCCTCTTCAGTCAGCGCAGGCCCGGCGACGCCAGTGATGAAGGCGCGCATCGCCGCCGCTTAGCCCGCACACGGCGAAGGGGTCAAGCAACCGGCCGTCAATTCCTTTGGACAATGCAATTGCCGCCGGCGGCTTTCAGGCTGCTGCATACTCCCGCGGCCTCCTCCATCGAGGCAAACGGACCAACGAGAGCGCGATAATAGGTGCCTTTGGCGCCGAGGTCGGCGCGGCGGATGATCGGTTCGCGGCTCCCGAGCTGGGCCGGATACTTACTCTTGAGCGACCGGAAGGCCGATTTGGCCTCCGCCTCGCTACGCTGGGACGACACCTGGACCGCATAACCGCCGCTCGACGATGACGGTTCCGGCGCGCTCTCGCGGGCGAGCGCCGTGTGAGTGCGCACCGGCTTGGGAGCCGCACCTTCGGCGGTTGGCACAAGCGCAAGAGGCTCATTCCCGGCCGCCGATGAAACCTGTCTGGTCGCTGGCGGAGACGAACGAGGCGCCGGGGGGCGGCCGCCGCTGCGGCTGCATCGGTCGGGCCTCCCACCTGGTCGGACCGGACGATGACCGTATGTATTTTCCCTCCGGGTCGGCGTCGACATTGGAGCGCCCGTTGTCAGCGGCGACGTGGCCGGCGGCGCCAGCGCTGACGGCGGGGAAGGAAACGCGGGATCTGCCGCACCCGGATTGGCCGCGACCGGCCCCGGAGCGGGACGGTCGACGGCATGACCGGAATGGTCGAGACAATTCGCGGGGCCGACTTCGCAGGATCCTGAATATCGACCGGCTGCTCCTCGCGGGAAACCAGCTTCTCGCTCGAGCCAGAACCGGCTGCCGCCTGGGTCGACGGGCCGGCTGGTGTCGAGGGGTTGGCCGGCACGATCTTATTCGGCCCGCCGCCGGCCTTAATGATCGGCGGCAGCGACGGCATGATCGAACCGCCAAGCATGGCGCGATAGGCGAATGCACCGGCGGTCCCGAGCACTGCCAAGCCGAGCACCGCCGCGACCATGACGAGACCGCCGCGCCGGCGGCCGGATGGCGCCTCATCGGAATACTCGTCCTCAGCGTACGGCTGATCGTCAGCGCTGTCGGGATGGCCATCCGCCCTATAAGGGTCGGCATTCGCCTCATCCATGAAGGCCGACGGGTTGCCATCGTGCGACTGCCGATCGCCATAGCGATCGTCGTGGTAGCGCTCATCGCGATACGACTCGTCGCGATCGGCAGTGTCGGACGCGATCGCCCGGCTTAGGGCCTCTTCGCTCACTCCGTTCAGTCTTGGCGCTGCCGGAAACGGATTAGCCGCATACGGCTCGTCCTTGTATTCGCTGTTGTATTCGCTGTGGCGCCCAAAATGCGGCGCGGTGGGAAGCGGCGGAAAAGGATCGGCGGGCCGTTGCGGAACGTAGGATTCGGCCTCCTGATAGTTTTCCTCGGCGTAGCTCTCGTCGGCCGCCCACTCCACCCCCGAAACGGGCGGAGCGTCATCGTAGGTCTCAGACGTGCGCCGATCGTCCCGGCTGTACCCACCCGCCGGATCACTCTGCCCGATCAGCCGAGCGAGCTCCGCGAGCGGATCGTCTGCAGCATCCCGCACCGCGGCACTAACGTCGCCGCGCGGCATGGGATCACGATTTCGAAAGGCACGGTAAGTGTTATCGGCCATCTGACTCGCCTCAATTCAGGCTTTACGCGGTACTGATCGGCCCGACCCTTCGACAAGAACTGCCATTTCCATGCAGCAGAGAAGGGAATTCATCGCATCTCGTTCGGCGCCTCGACCCCAAGCAACGCAAGCCCCGAAGCGAGTACGGTTAAGACACCTTGTACAAGAACAAGACGGGCCACGGTCATTTGTCGATCATTCTGGATAATGAAGCGTAAATGTGGCGATGTATTGCCGAGCGTCCAAAGCGCATGAAATTCGCTGGCCAAGTCAAACAAATAAAAGGCTATTCGGTGCGGTTCGTGAGCCTGCGCCGCGGCCTCGACGACTCTGGGGTAGAGGCAGATACGCTTAATAAGAGCAAATTCAGCCGGGTCCGAGAGCCGATCCAGCGCCGCCTCGGCGAGCACCGCCGGACTGCTGATGTCGGCCGGCAGATCGGCGAAGGCCGCACGCGCGTTCCGAAGCACCGACTGGCCGCGGGCATGACCATACTGGACATAAAAGACCGGATTGTCGCGGGACTGCTCGATGACCTTGGCGAGATCAAAATCCAGCACCGCGTCGTTCTTGCGGAACAGCATCATGAAGCGGACGGGGTCCCGTCCGACTTCATCCACGACCTCACGCAGTGTCACGAACTCCCCTGCCCGCTTAGACATCTTGACCGGCTCGCCCGCCCGCAACAGCCTCACGAGCTGCACGACCTTCACGTCGAGATCGGCCCCACGGTCACTCAAGGCCGCCACCGCTGCCTGCATGCGTTTGATGTAGCCGCCATGGTCGGCCCCCCACACGTCGATGAGGGTGCGAAAGCCGCGCTCGATCTTCAGGCGGTGATAAGCGATGTCGGACGCGAAGTAGGTGTATGAACCGTCGGACTTCTTCAGCGGGCGGTCGACGTCGTCGCCGAACGCCGTCGATCGAAACAGCGTCTGCTCGCGATCCTCCCAGTCCTCGATCGGAGCGCCCTTCGGCGGCGGCAACCGGCCTTCATAGACGAAGCCGCGCCGGCGCAGCCAATCGACGGTCGCGGCCACTTGATCGACGTCACCTTCGACCAGCGTGCGTTCCGAAAAAAATACCTCGTGGGTGATGTTGAGAGCGGCCAGATCGGCGCGCACCACCGCCATCATCATCTTGATGGCTTCGGCGCGGACGACCGGAAGCCATTCAGCCTCAGCCTTGTTGCGCAGCGCGTCCCCGTGTTGCGCCGCGAGCGCCTCGCCCACCGGTTTGAGATAATCGCCCGGGTAAAGTCCCTCGGGAATGATGCCGATGTCTTCACCCAGCGCTTCGCGATAACGCAAAAAGGCAGAACGGGCGAGCACGTCGACCTGCGCGCCGGCGTCGTTGACGTAATATTCGCGCGTGACCTTGAAGCCGGTGAATTCGAGCAGGTTGGCGAGCGCGTCGCCGAACACGGCGCCGCGGCAATGGCCGACATGCATCGGGCCGGTCGGGTTGGCCGAGACATATTCGACGTTGACCGGCTTGCCGTTGCCGACATCACTCCTGCCGTACTGCGCGCCGAGCCTAACGACGTCGCGCAACGCCCCGATCCAGGCCGCGGGCTTGAGCGTGATATTGATGAACCCGGGACCGGCGATGTCGGCCTTTGCGATCAATGCGTCGGCGCGAAGCTTCTCGGCGATCGCTTCCGCAAGATCGCGCGGCTTACGGCCGGCATCCTTGGCCAACACCATGGCGGCATTGGTCGCGATATCGCCGTGTGACGGGTCGCGCGGCGGCTCGACCGTCACCCGTGACTGATCGATGCCGCCGGGCAAGACGCCGGCCGCGATGAGCGCATCGTTGGCGTTCCGAACCCGGTCGAGAATCTCGGCAAAAATATTTGAAGCCATAATATTTGAAGCCATGGAGAAAAGGCGTTTTCAGCGCCACCTTGCAAAGCTACTTTTTGGAGTCGGGCGCGCCTAACGCAATTCCGGGGTCGAGTCAAAGAGCCGCGCGTGCTCCGCCAGCGCATAGCGGTCAGTCATGCCGGCAATGAAATCGGCAATGCGACGCGCGCGCGCCGCATCATCCAAGGCCGTCAAGCCCTCGTTCCACTCGATCGGCAGATCGTCGGGATGCACTTGGTAATGCGCGAACAGGTCGCGCACCACGCCGGCGGCCTCGCCCATGACACGCTGGACCCGCGCGTGCTGGTACATCCGGGTCTTGAGAAAGCTCTTGATGCTGCGCTCCGCCTCGGCGATGTAGCCGGAGAATTCCGCGACCGGCGATGCCGCTCGCCTTATGTCTTCGGCCGTGTGCGGCGCGAGCGCAGCGACCCTGCGGCGAGTTTCGCTCAGATTATCTTCGATCAGCCGGCCGATCAGCCGGCGGATAAATTCGTGCACGCGGCGGGCGGCGTCGAGTGTCGGATAGTCAGCGTCGATCTCGCCAATGATCTGGCGCGGAAGCGGTAAAACGGCGATGTCATCGAGGCCGAACAACGCGGCGCGCAGCCCGTCGTCGATATCGTGGGCGTCGTAGGCGATGTCGTCGGCGACGGCCGCGATTTGACCCTCGAGGCTCGGGTAAGCTCCACAATTGCAAGTCCTGCAGCTGATCGTACTGCATAATTGTCTCAGGAACGCCGCGTTCACAGTAGCGGCCAAGCGGCCGTCCCTGCCGATCGGTGAGCGGACCGTTGTGCTTGACGAGCCCTTCGAGCGTTTCCCAGGTCAGGTTGAGACCGTCGAAGGCCGGATAGCGGCGCTCCAACGCCGTCACCACCCGCAGCGTCTGCGCGTTGTGATCGAAGCCGCCGAAAGCACGCAGGCACTCGTCAAGCGCCCGTTCACCAGCGTGGCCGAACGGCGGGTGACCGAGATCGTGAGCCAACGCCAGCGCCTCGGCCAGGTCCTCGTCAAGGTCAAGGGCGCGGGCGAGCGAACGTGCAACCTGCGTCACTTCGAGCGTGTGGGTCAGGCGCGTTCGATAGTGATCGCCCTCGTCGAACACGAACACTTGCGTCTTGTGCTTGAGCCGGCGAAAGGCCGTCGAATGGATGATGCGGTCGCAATCGCGGCGGAAGGCGTTGCGGTTTTTGCTGGGCGGCTCCGGGTGAAGCCGCCCCCGGCTTTCGTCCGGATTGCACGCATAGGACGCCCGGCTCGTTGTGCCGTCCATCGTCATCAGTCTACCCGGCAATCTGCCGTCCACCTCGGCCAATTGACCTTGGCTTTTGCCGCACTTAACTATCGTAATGATGCCGTGGCAATCGGCGCGATTCCCGGCGGAAACGAAGGCGAATGATGACTCTGACGCCCCATGTGACGGTCACCGAGCGGGCGGCGCAGCGAATCGGCGAGATTCTGCGCCGGGAGCCTCAAGGCACCATGTTGCGTGTGAGTGTCGAGGGCGGCGGCTGTTCCGGCTTCCAGTACAAATTCGACACCGAGCGCAGCAAGGCCGACGACGACATCGTGATCGAAAAGAGCGGCGCGACGGTGCTCATCGACCCGATGTCCCTCAATTACATGGCCGGATCCGAGATCGACTTCGTCGACGATCTGATCGGCTCGTCCTTCAAGGTCAATAACCCCAAGGCGACCGCCTCCTGCGGTTGCGGCACGAGCTTCGCGCTGTAGCGTAATGCCGCTGAAAGGCCCGGCGCGTTCCGGCTAAAATCGTGCTTAAGTCATTGCGAAGCCTTGAGTCATTTGCGAAGACTTGGCTCCATCCGTCAGAACTCTTGGGCACTTGTCCGTGCGCATCGCAACCTGGAACGTCAATTCGATCAAACAACGCACAGACTCGGCGGTAACTTGGCTTGCCGAGCGCAAGCCCGACATCGTCTGTCTGCAGGAAACCAAATGCGTCGATGACGCCTTTCCGCGCGAGCCCTTCGAGGCGCTTGGTTACAACGTGGCCGTCCACGGCCAGAAGGCGTTCAACGGCGTCGCGCTGCTTTCGAAATTTCCATTCGATGAAGTGAGCAACGGCTTGCCGGGCGACGCCGCGGACGATCATGCCCGCTTCATCGAAGGAGTCGTGTCGACCGCGCATGGCGCGGTGCGCGTCGCCAGCATCTATCTGCCCAACGGCAATCCTCCTGATACCGAGAAATACACCTACAAGATCGGATGGATGAAGCGCCTGTCGGCCTATGCGCGCGAACGGCTGACGCTCGAAGAGCCGTTGATCCTCGCCGGCGACTACAACGTCATTCCGACGGCCGCCGACGCGCGCAATCCGCAGACCTGGGTCAATGATGCCCTCTTCCTGCCGCGCACGCGCGACGAATTCCGGGCGCTGGTCAATCTCGGCCTTACCGATGCAGTGCGTGCGACGAGCGACGACGGCGGCCTCTATACGTTCTGGGACTACCAGGCGGGTGCCTGGCAGAAGAACAACGGCATCCGCATCGATCACCTGTTGCTGTCACCTGCAGCCGCCGACCGGCTCAGCAATGTGGGTATCGATCGCTACGTCCGGACGTGGGAGAAGCCGTCCGACCACGTGCCGGTCTGGATCGATCTTGATATCGAGGGAAAATAGGCGAACGGCGCGTTCGGTTGAGGACGGCAACCCGCTCGCCGCCGGCTCGCTACTCCCGGCGTCCCTTCAGCCAATCTTCAAGGTAGACCAGCGCCATGGCGCGTTCGTCGTCACTCGCCCGACGAAAGGCGTTGTCATAGGCCGGCTTGATCCAGGTTTCTTCGGAACCCGCGCAGTCGCGGCCTAGGGTGAGCCACATCAGCCCGCGGGCGGCCTGTCGCGGAACGTATTGCCCCTGAAACAACATATCGCCCAGAGCCACTTCGGCGCGGCAATGGCCTTTGGTCGCGGCGAGTTGAAACCAGCGCGCGGCCTCGTGCCGATCGACCGGGGCGCCCTCAAGATAGAGGCGTCCGACCTGGTACTGCGCATCGGCATCGCCGAAATAGGTCGCGGCGTAGACGAACATCTGCCGGCTGCGCCCAGGATCGGGCTTGATCTTCGAATTGGGAATGCCGGTGAGATAGTAGTGCCCGAGCGCGACAAACGCGCTGGCGACGAAGCGCGCCTGCGGGGTACCCGGGCTCTCATCCGGATGGGTGTTGGCGATCTGGCTGAAATAATTGAAGGCCCGGAGATCGTCCTGCGGCACGCCATCACCGTCCGCATACATGCGGCCGAGCTTCCATTGCGCTCCGGGGTGCCCCTGGTCGGCCGCATATTGCAGCGCCGTCAACGCCTTTGACTGTGGGACGTTTTCCCCCGGATGGGTCCCGCCGCGCATTCCGTCGTTCGGCGACAGCGAAGCGGTGTTCGGAGCGGTGGTGCCGTCGAAGGCAAGCGCCGGTTGCAGGATAAAGCTCGACCAGAAACTGCTGTTCGTGCCGAAGCCAAGCCCAACCGCGATGCACAGCCCGCCCACAAGGCTGACCAGCATCCTGTTCGTTGCCACGCAACCTGCTCCGCTAGATATCCGCATAGCACGCTTTCTCGGCACTCGCGCCCGGATGGGTAATGGCGCCGTACTGCGCCGACCCGACCTGCTGGGCGTACTTCCACAAATAGCCGGATGCGAATTCCTCCGGCCTCGGCTTCCAGTCCTTCGCTCTCCGATCCAACTCGCTCTGTGTAAGATTGACGTCGAGCGTGCCTTTGTCGGCATCGATGTTGATGGTGTCGCCGTCGCGGATCAGCGCGATCGGTCCGCCCACCGCGGCTTCCGGACCAACATGGCCGACGCAAAAGCCCCGCGTGGCTCCGGAGAAGCGTCCGTCCGTGATCAGCGCGACCTTGCTGCCCATGCCCTGTCCATAGAGAGCGGCGGTCGTCGCCAGCATTTCGCGCATGCCGGGGCCGCCTTTCGGCCCCTCGTAGCGGATGACCAGCACTTCGCCTTCCCTGTACTTTCTGTTTTTGACCGCCTCGAAGCAGGCTTCTTCCCCGTCGAAGCAGCGCGCCGGACCGGAGAATTGCAAGCGCTCCATTCCGGCAACCTTAACGATAGCGCCTTCCGGCGCGAGATTACCTTTCAGTCCGACGACACCGCCAGTCGCCAGTAATGGCTTGTCGGCTGGGTGGATGACGTCTTGATCGGCATTCCACTTCACCGCCTTAAGATTTTCCGCAATCGTGCGGCCGGTGACGGTGATGCAGTCGCCGTGGAGAAAGCCATGGTCGAGAAGAGTCTTCATCAGAAGCGGAACGCCGCCAGCTTCGAACATGTCTTTGGCGACATAACGGCCGCCCGGCTTCAAATCCGCGATATATGGTGTCTTTTTCAGGATGGCCGCGACATCGAAGAGATCGAACTTGATGCCGCACTCGTTGGCGATGGCCGGCAGGTGCAAGGCGGCGTTGGTCGAGCCACCGGTGGCGGCGACGACGGCGGCTGCGTTTTCGAGCGCTTCGCGGGTCACGATGTCGCGCGGGCGTAGATTCTTGACGATCAAATCCATGATCATCTCGCCGGCGAGCATGCAGAATTTGTCGCGAATCTCGTAGGGCGCGGGCGCGCCGGCCGAATACGGCAGCGCAAGACCGATCGCCTCGGAGATCGTCGCCATAGTGTTGGCCGTAAACTGCGCCCCGCAGGCGCCAGCCGACGGGCAAGCATTCTGCTCCAGCGTCTCAAGATCCTCGTCGGACATTCCGCCGATCGAGTGCTTGCCGACCGCCTCGTAGACATCCTGGATGGTAACCGGATGACCCTTGAAGGTGCCGGGCAGGATCGAGCCGCCATAGATGTAAATTGAGGGCACGTTGAGCCGGCACATGGCCATCATCATGCCGGGCTGCGACTTGTCACAGCCGGCAACGCCGATCAGCGCGTCATAGGAGTGGCCGCGTACCGTCAATTCCACCGAATCGGCAATGACCTCGCGCGACGGCAGCGAGGCCTTCATCCCGGCATGGCCCATGGCGATGCCGTCGGTCACGGTGATGGTACAGAACTCACGCGCCGTCCCGCCGACAGCCGCCACGCCGCGCTTCACGGCCTGGGCCTGACGCATCAGCGCAATGTTGCAAGGCGCAGCTTCATTCCAGCACGTTGCGACGCCGACGAAAGGCTGGTGAATCTGCTCCCGCGTCAGCCCCATGGCGTAATAGAACGCGCGATGCGGCGCCCGGTCCGCTCCTTCGGTAGCGTGCCGGCTGGGCAGTCGTTGCTTTAGATTGGTCTTTGCGTCCATCGTACTCTTGCGGGCCAATAAGGCCCCTCGCCCCTCCCATCCGATCCTAGAACCTGAAGATCGGACGTCTTGCGCTGTTCGTATTCACTTGCCGATGAAGCGCCACATCGATTTCGAAAAATCCTATGGCTAAAAAGGGGCGTTTTTCGCCGTTGCAGTGCGAAAAAAGCAAATGTTCCACTGCTGTTGCTGCGGGGCCACAGAATTGGGGAGCTTTCGCTGTTCTATTAACTAACAATTCACCCAGAACCTGCCAGGGGCTCGGACCATCGCCGCATGCCAGACCTTCGCCGCATGCCAAAAAAGCTCAGGCGTGCATTCTTCGGACGAAGCGTCCACGAGGTCGCTCCCGATCTGATCGGGGCGACGCTTCTAGTTGATGGGATCGGCGGTCGCATTGTCGAGGTCGAGGCCTATCACCACACCGAACCGGCCGCGCACAGCTTTCGCGGCCCGACGCACCGCAATGCAGTCATGTTCGGCCCGCCCGGCTACGCCTACGTCTACCGGTCCTATGGCATCCATTGGTGCGTGAACTTCGTCTGCGAGGCGGAGGGCTCAGCAAGCGCCGTACTCATCCGAGCCATGGAGCCGACTGCTGGGCTCCGGACCATGCGGAGGCGGCGGCACACGACCGACGACCGGCTCCTTTGCTCCGGCCCCGGCCGGCTGTGCGAGGCCTTGGGGATCACCGATAAGCACAACGGTCTGGCGCTCGACCAACCGCCGTTCGAGCTTTTTGCGCGCGGGGACACTGTGGAGGTTGTCGCCGGGCCGCGCATCGGCATCACCAAGGCGATCGAATTGCCGTGGCGCTACGGCCTCAAAGGCTCGCGCTTTCTCAGCAAGCCGTTCAGGCCGACATTCTGAAGTCGGGGTTGAACCCAAGGTCTCTGCGGGCCTTCTCGATCGAGACCGCGCCATCGTCGTCGGCGATGTTGTAGACGCCCGGGCTGGCCGCGTGTGACGGCGAGGAGTGCCGCCTGTGCGGCGGCGTCGACATGGAGCGCCGGCTTGCTGCTTGGCTGCTGGCTCCAAGTGCCGGGCCCGTAGAACAGGCCGTAGCGGAGAACGATGGCTTCCAGGGCCGATGACAGCACCTGGTCCTCCATGTCGGCCGCGCCCCGCACGGTTACGAGACGCGGGCCGTCGGCAAGGTTGAGTGGGTCGGTCTCGACGCGAGGCTCGCCCCCCGGTGCGTAGCCGAAGGCGATGCTCTGCACGATGAAACGGCGCGCCGCAGCAGCTTGCGCGACGGCAATCAAGTTGAGTGTGCCTTCGGTGCGGATGCGCGCGTTGCGCGGATACGACGCGGCGAGCTGGGCCGGATCAAGCACTTGGGGCAGATCGGTCAACTGATGGATGATGACGTCCGGGCGCGCCTGAACGACGGCGGTTTGCAATGCCGGCCTGTCAAAAATATCCACAACGACCGGCTCGGCGCCGCTTGCCTTTAGGTGCTGAGCTTTTTCGGCCGACCGCGTCGTGCCGATGACGATGTGTCCGTCGGCCACAAGCATAGGCGTCAGGCGGCGCCCGACCACTCCTGACGCACCGGCGAGGAAAATCCGCATGATGCACAGAACACCTCAAGAAACGGCGTCGCGCAACTTCGCGGTATCGTAATACTCGTAAAACTCGATCGCCTTGCCGTTGGCGAAACGCCAGGAATCCACCTTCGGCGACGATACGACCTTGCCGGTGCGCTTGAATTGCCACGCGCATCGCCCGAGCATGACCACGCGGTCGTCCTGAGCAACGAAATGCTCAGGCACGTATTCGATCATGTCCCAATCGCGCTTGATCCCGGCGAAGTAATGCGCGAGCTCCTCACGGCTCTGGTAGGAGGTCAAATACTCGGCTTCCGGCGCCCCCTGACCGAGCGATCCGAACTTGATCTTATCGGCGCAGATCGCCATCCACTGGTCAGCGCTTTCGCCCTTGCTGTCGGCCCAGCGAGCATACGCGGCTTTGAGCATCGTCACGTTCTGCGATTCATCGGTCATGGTCGCCCCTCGCGCGGAATGGTGGGTTCGCCCGATAGTTGTATCCAGGCTAAGCCGAGCGGTGCAACCGCCTTGGCTCCCCTCCCCCCTAACCCGACGGATCAAGCTGAAGCCTTAAGGCGCTCCAGCGCCTCGGCAAGCTTGGCTTTGCGCGCCATTGCTTCCTCGCGCTTGTCTTTTTCTTCCTCGACCACCTCTTCCGGCGCACGCGCGACAAAATTGGGATTGCCGAGCTTGGCATCGACGCGAGCAATGTCGGCGTCGCACTTCGCTATTTCTTTGCCGAGCCGCGCCCGCTCGGCGGCAAGATCGATTAGCCCTGAAACGACCAAACCCACAGTCTCGCCCCGGATAATGAGTGGGATGACGCCCGGCTTATGCATGGGCTCTCTACTCAGCTCCGAAATCTTGGCCATGCGCTTTATGAACTCGGACCAGCGACGAGTTCTGTCCCAAACATGATCACCGACCCTAATCATAACAAGCGGAAGCGGTACGTTGACATTCATCTCCGCCCGCACCGAACGAATTGCGGTAATAAGATCGATCAACCAGCCGATCTCGGCCTCTGCCTTAGCGTCGCCGAGACCCTCGTGTTCGGGCCATGCATCGAGCGCCAGCATGTGATGACGCTTTGGCCCGTGCTCGGCGGTGACGGCCCAGAGCTCCTCGGTGATGAACGGCATGAAGGGGTGCAGGAACTTGAGGATTTCATCAAGCGCCCACGCCGCCGTCGCTCGCGTCTCGCTCTTGCCCGCGCCATCGGGGCCGGTGAGAACCGGCTTCGCCAGTTCCAGATACCAATCGCAATAGACGTTCCAAATGAAGCGGTACGCCGCCGCAGCAGCCTCATTGAACTTGTACGCTTCGAGCGCCGCCGTGATGTCCCGGCCGGTCTTCGCAGTCTCGTGCACGATCCAGCGGTTGAGCGTGTCCTTGGCGCGGTGCGGATCGAAGTCAGGATCGCGCACGCAGCCGTTGATCTCGGCGAAACGCGCGGCGTTCCAGAGCTTGGTCGCGAAATTGCGATAGCCATCCACGCGTTGCTTGACGAGAGCTTGATGTCGCGGCCTTGCGCCGCCATGGCGGCGAGCGTGAAGCGCAGGGCATCGGCGCCGTACTCATCGACCAATTCCAGAGGATCGATGACGTTGCCTTTCGACTTCGACATCTTGGCGCCGGTGGCGTCGCGCACCAGCGCGTGGATGTAGACGGCGGGAAACGGCACCAAGAATGGCGTCTTTCATGAAGTGCAACCCCATCATCATCATCCGCGCGACCCAGAAGAAGATGATGTCGAAGCCGGTGACCAGCGTCGCTGGTCGGATAATAGCGTTTCAGTTCCGGCGTTTGGTCGGGCCAGCCCAGGGTCGAGAACGGCCACAGCGCCGAGGAAAACCAGGTGTCGAGCACGTCCTCGTCGCGATGCAGATATTCGTAGCGCGAAACGCAGACCGTCGGCGTGCTCGATGTCATCGGCGGCATCATATCGTGGCCGTTTCGACCGTGATCTCCTCGATTTCCGTATAGTGCGCCATCGCTTCGGCGACGGCTTCGTCCTCGTTCTCGGCGACGAATATTTTCCCTTCCGGCCCGTACCAAGCGGGAATTTGGTGGCCCCACCAGATTTGCCGCGAGATGCACCATGGCTGGATGTTCTCCATCCAATTGAAGAACGTCGCTTCCCATTGCTGCGGCACGAACACAGTACTTGCGTTCGCGCACGGCCTTGATTGCGGGCTGAGCCAGTGTTTTGGCATCAACGTACCATTGGTCAGTGAGATAGGGCTCGAGCACGGCACCGGATCGGTCGCCGTGCGGCACGCTGTGTGCAGGGTCGGCTCGATCTTTCGAGTAAGCCGACGCATCAAGACATTCGACGATCTTGCCTTGACGATCTAGGCCGCGAATTGCGTATCGATTGAAATCTCGAGCCCTGCCGACAAGAATCATTTTCAAGGCCGTGTTGAAGCTAGCGTTTCATCCCGAATGTGTTCGGACGACCATGCGGCACTTTAGTCGCCTCTGGAGACACGCTGATGACTGAGCTTTGCTTCCGGTGTGAGATGTTTATGAGTCGTCAACACCTCGATGTCGAGCATCGTTTGATACGACGGTCGGTATCGGAAGTTCGTGCGACTGCCGCCCCACTTCGAAATCGTTGAAATCGTGCGCCGGCGTGATCTTCACGGCGCCGGTGCCCTTTTCCGGGTCGGCGTATTCGTCGCCGATTATCGGAATTGCGGCGACCGACCAAGCGGCAGGACTGCTGTCTTCCCAATCAGGTGCTTGAGCCGCTCATTGTCGGGATGCACGGCGACAGCGACGTCTCCCAGCATGGTCTCCGGCCGGGTTGTCGCCACCGATGATGAATTCGTCGCTGCCTTCGATCGGATATCTGATGTGCCACAGTGCTCCCTTGGTCTCGACCTGCTGCACTTCAAGATCGGAGATCGCGGTCTTGAGCTTGGGGTCCCAATTGACCAGGCGCTTGTCCTTGTAAATGAGCCCGTCGCGGTAAAGCTCGACGAACACCTTCGCCACCGCGCGCGAAAGTCCTTCGTCCATGGTGAAGCGCTCGCGTGACCAGTCGCAGGACGCGCCGAGCCGCTTCAACTGACCGATGATGGTGCCGCCCGATTCGGCCTTCCATTCCCACACGCGCTTGATGAAAGCCTCACGGCCCAATTCGCGGCTGCCGGGCTGCTGGCGCTCCATCAACTGGCGCTCGACGACGGCCTGCGTGGCGATGCCGGCATGGTCGGTGCCCGGCTGCCACAGCACGTCCTTGCCGCGCATGCGCTCGAAACGGCAGAGGATGTCCTGCAACGTATTGTTGAGCGCGTGACCCATGTGCAGCGAACCGGTCACGTTGGGCGGCGGGATGACGATGCAATAGGGCGGCGCATCGGCGCGTTCAGGCCTGCCGGCGCGAAAAGCGCCCGCCGCCTCCCATGCAGCATAAATGCGGCCCTCGACCGCGCCGGGCAGATACCTGTTTTCGATCATCGGTGTTTCGCTTTTAAGGCGTCGCGGGGTAAAAAGCCCGCCCCGCTTTGAGTGTCAACGCCGGCGCACGCACTCCTTGCACCACCTCGGTTCCTGGTGAATTTGTCCTCCGTGTCATCCTCCATGCAAGCAGCCCTTCCGTCAAAAGCGCACGTCCGGTGCGCTCGATCATGCTTCTTGCAGTCGCGGGGTTCGCCAGTCAGGCGCAAGTGCGGGTAACTGATTCTCTCTTGCCGCAAATTGCGGCGGACTTCCATACGACGGTTGGAGCCGCAGCGATCGTGGTGACCGCATATGCCATGACCCATGGATCGGTCCAGCTCGTGATCGGTCCAGTCGGCGACCGTTTCGGAAATACCGCACCGTCGCTGCTGACCTGTGCGCTCGCCGCCGTACTGGTGTCCCTCTGCGGCATGGCGTCATCGCTGCCGCAACTCGCGCTCGCCCGGCTTGCCACGGGCGCCGTGGGCGGATGGATCATCCCAATCTCGATGGCCTATGTGGGCGACGTCACGCCTCATGACCGCCTCCAGCCGATCCTGGCCCGCTATCTGTCGGGCCAGATTCTGGGTCAATTGTTCGGCCAAGCTGCCGGCGGCGTGCTTGGCGATCTGATGGGCTGGCGCAATGTGTTCTTTGTGCTGTCCGGCATATTCGCCGTGGCGTCGGCGGGGCTCGTCTTCGAACTCCTGACCGATCCCGTCACCCGCAGTTCCAGACATCGTGCCCGCCCCGGCAGGAGGCTTCCTCGCGGACTACGGCGCAGTTCTGTCGAATCCGTTTGCACGCACCATCATTATCGTATCGTTCCTCGAAAGCGCGCTGATGTGGGGCGCCTTTGCCTATATCGGGGCGGACCTGCACGCGCGCTTTGGACTGAGCTTCACGCTCGTCGGTATTACGGTCGGGTTTTTCGGCGTCGGAGGGCTGATTTATGCGGCGCTGGTGAAGCTGTTGGTGCGGCGGCTCCGCCAGACCGGCCTCGCTATCGGCGGCGGCCTTATTCTGTCCGCCGCGTATGTCGAACTCGCCATCGGACCCGCGTGGTGGCTCGCCCCCGCGGCCACGACCGCAATCGGCCTCGGCTTCTACATGTTGCACAACACGCTTCAGACGAACGCGACGCAGATGACGCCGGAAGCGCGCGGCACGGCGGTCGGGCTGTTCTCCTCTGCGCTTTATATCGGACAGACCGCGGGGGTCGCTGCGGGCGCGCTGGTCATCGACCGTCTCGGCGCGATGCCTCTGTTTCTCGGCAGTGCCGTTGCACTGCCGATACTCGCGACCCTTTTTGCGCAAAAACTGCAGCGGCATCGGCCCGGCAAATAAAGCAGGGCTGGCACCGCCGTTGCATTTCGCCTCAAACTTTGACGAGCGGTACCTTCGGCACCGAGCCGCGGCGCGGCGGCGGACCATTGCCTCCGGAACCCGGCGGTTTACGGCGCGGCGTCGAGCGGCGCTTCTTGGCGCGGCGCGGCTCCGGCAGCTTTTCGGGACGCGGCGTAATCGGACCATCGGGGTAATCGAAGGAGAGCTTGCTCTCGCCCCCTTCCTCGGTGACCACGACGACACGGACGTGACCGCCGGACTTCAGGCGGCCGAACAGCACCTCGTCGGCGAGCGGCTTCTTGATATGCTCCTGGATGACGCGCGCCATCGGCCGCGCACCCATCTGCTCGTCGTAGCCGCGGTCGATCAGCCATTTCGCGGCCTCGTCGGTGAGTTCGATCGTGACGTCACGGTCGGCGAGTTGCGCCTCGAGCTGCAGCACGAACTTCTCGACCACCATGGCGATCACGTCGGTCGACAGATGCGCGAAGGTGATGATGGAGTCGAGCCGGTTGCGGAACTCCGGCGCGAACATCCGGTTGATCGCCTCCACGTCCTCGCCCTCACGCTTGGAGCGCGTGAAGCCGAAGGCCGCTTTCGCCATGTCGGCTGCGCCGGCATTGGTGGTCATGATCAGGATCACGTTGCGGAAGTCGACCTGCTTGCCGTTGTGATCCGTCAGCTTGCCGTGATCCATGATTTGCAGGAGCACGTTGAACAGGTCCGGATGCGCCTTCTCGATTTCGTCGAGCAGCAGCACGCAATGCGGATGCTGGTCGACGCCATCGGTCAGCAAGCCGCCCTGGTCGAAACCGACATAGCCGGGCGGCGCGCCGATCAGCCGCGATATGGTGTGACGCTCCATATACTCGGACATGTCGAAGCGGATGATCTCGACACCAAGCGTCGCCGCAAGCTGGCGGGCCACCTCGGTCTTGCCGACGCCGGTCGGGCCGGAGAACAGATAGCAGCCGATCGGCTTTTCCGGCTCACGCAGACCGGCGCGGGCGAGCTTGATGGAGGCGGCAAGTGCCTCGATCGCCTTGTCCTGGCCGTAGACCACACGCTTGAGGGTCTCCTGCAGGTGCCGCAACACCTCGGCGTCATCCTTCGACACCGCCTTCGGCGGAATCCGCGCCATGGTGGCGATGGTGGTCTCGATCTCTTTGAGACCGATGGTCCGTTTGCGGCGGCTCTCCGGCAGCAACATCTGGGCTGCACCGGATTCGTCGATCACGTCGATCGCCTTGTCGGGCAGCTTGCGGTCGTGGATGTAACGCGACGACAACTCGACCGCCGCCTTGATGGCCTCATTGGTGTAACGGAGCTTGTGATAGTCCTCGAAGTAGGGCTTGAGCCCTTTGAGGATTTCGATCGCGTCCGGAATCGTCGGCTCGTTGACGTCGATCTTCTGGAACCGGCGCACCAGCGCCCGATCCTTCTCGAAGTACTGCCGGTACTCCTTGTAGGTGGTCGAGCCGATGCACCGCACCGTGCCGGAGGACAAAGCGGGCTTGAGCAGGTTCGACGCGTCCATTGCGCCGCCCGACGTTGCGCCGGCTCCGATCACGGTATGGATCTCGTCGATGAACAAAATGGCGCCGGGATACGCTTCGAGTTCCTTGATGACCTGCTTGAGCCGCTCTTCGAAATCGCCGCGGTAGCGCGTGCCAGCCAGCAGCGTACCCATGTCGAGCGCGAACACCGTGGCGTTGCGCAGAACGTCCGGCACCTCGCCGTGGACGATCCTGCGCGCCAGCCCCTCGGCGATCGCGGTCTTGCCGACGCCGGCATCGCCGACGAACAGCGGATTGTTTTTCGAGCGGCGGCATAGAACCTGAATGGTACGGCTGATCTCGGCTTCGCGGCCGATCAGCGGATCGATCTTGCCTTCGCGCGCCTTCTTGTTGAGGTTCACGCAATAGGCATCGAGCGCGTCGCCCTTCTTCTTCTGCTCTTCGCCCGGCTTATTATCGCTTTCCTCATCGCTGCCGCGCACCGGCCGCGCTTCGGACATCCCTGGGCGCTTGGCGATGCCATGGCTGATATAGTTGACCGCATCGTAGCGCGTCATGTCCTGCTCCTGCAGGAAGTACGCGGCATGGCTCTCGCGCTCGGCGAATATGGCGACCAGCACATTGGCGCCGGTCACCTCCTCGCGCCCCGAGGACTGCACATGAATCACCGCGCGCTGGATGACGCGCTGGAAGCCCGCGGTGGGCTTGGAATCCTCGGCGCCGTCGGTGACGAGGTTGTCCAATTCGGATTCGAGATAAGCGACCAGGCTTCGGCGCAGCTTTTCGAGATCGACGTTGCACGCCCGCATGACCGCGGCGGCGTCCTGGTCCTCGATCAACGCGAGCAGAAGATGCTCAAGCGTTGCGTATTCGTGGTGACGCTCATTGGCGAGCGCCAAGGCCCGATGAAGCGACTGTTCGAGGCTGCGCGAGAACGTTGGCATTCAATGTCTCTTCATTTTGTATTGGACGGCCGCTCCCCCAGGACTCACTTTTTTTCCATGATGCACTGCAAAGGATGCTGATGTTTACGGGCAAAGTCCATGACCTGCGTCACTTTGGTCTCTGCCACCTCATAAGTATAGACCCCGCATTCGCCGATTCCATGCTGGTGCACGTGCATCATGATCCGATGCGCCGCTTCGGCGTCCTTGTTGAAGAAGCGCTCCAGAACATGAACCACGAACTCCATCGGCGTGTAGTCGTCATTCAGCAACAATACTCGATATAGATTAGGCCGCTTGGTTTGCGGCTTTGTCTTGGTGATGACCGCGGTCCCCGGACCGCCCTGATCGCCTTTGCGCTTGCGGTCATCGTCGGCCAGTCGGACTGGTCTC
The DNA here is from genome assembly GCA_963759705.1 of uncultured Alphaproteobacteria bacterium. GTDB lineage: Bacteria > Pseudomonadota > Alphaproteobacteria > Rhizobiales > Xanthobacteraceae > BOG-931. The sequence goes on along the minus strand of CAVXAK010000003.1, from coordinate 91,298 downwards.
TCGGTAGGTATAACGTCGATCAGGGGCATTGCGTTTCGTTTGCCGTTTGGACTCGTGTTTGGAGCGATCGTCACTCCGCATCGGGCCGACCGGTGGCCACCGCCCCTGTCCTCCCAATCTTGTATTATAAAGTTTGCAAGGCACATCTGCCAGATCGATGACTCTACGCTGCTCGCAGAGCCGCCTCCCCCAATTTCATGCGCCGGTTTGCGCTCGTTGGTGCAGGAGCAATACCGTGATCTGCTTCCGCCACACGCCAGGATCGCAACGAGATTGCGGATAATTCGCGGCGACGACAGCCAACCCACAGCTTACCCGCACACAGCGTTCGGTCGGCACCGCCACTTGAACATGCAGTCGATTGACGACAACGACGGTGGTGGGTGCTCCGCGCTGCCTTTGGCGCGGACTCTCGCAGGGGAGGAACTAAAGAACCGCCGCGCAGACCCGCGGCAGCCATTGAAGAGCGCCTCAAGAATAGCGCCAGAGTATTAACACGCGAGAACCGAAGCTCGTCGCGGCAACTACGGCGCGTCGGATGCGTCGAATCGGCAAAGGTACGCGCTCGTTGCGCGTTACTTCATCTTCGCGAATGCGCCTTCGAACGGCTTATAGGCCTCTTTGGCGAGATCAACGTAAAGCTCGCCGAGTTTCGTCGCCTCGGCGACAAAATCCTCATACGACGACTTCAGGTATTCACTCTGCACTTCCATGGCCTTCTCAAGGCTCTTTGCCCCCAGGAGCTTTTCCCAAGCGGCAGCAGAACCCTCGACCGATTTCTTCGAGTAATCCGCCACCTCTGTCGCGATCGCCTGGGCGCTCTTTGACCATGCGCCGAACGAGGTCATTGCCATGTCCATGCTGTCTTTGCTGAACTTCTGCATATCATCGGTTGTCATGTTGATCCTTCGGCCGGGCGCGCCGGGCGTTGCAGGGTTAATTTTAGCCTTGCCTTGAAAAGGCCTTTCCGCGAGTCCAGCATAAATATAGTGCACCGCACAAAAACTGCAACCGGTATTAGCGTAGTGCACAAGAAAACGGCGCTGAGCGGATTTAACCCTTTCGCAACAGCGTTCGCCTAGCGTGTTTGATCGTGTCGTCTGAGTGACGACGGGGGTGTTTAGTCGGGGGACGGTTGCCTCTCTTCGGGGCGGATTGCTGAAACGGCATCTCCGCCACGGGGAAAGCACAGTCCCAACGGAACGAACAGGGGGTGGGCCCTAACGAGGGCTCAGCACGCGTTCAGGGACGGGGTGCGGAATGGCATTTCAACACTCGGGAGCCCGTCAGGGGCTGCGCTGTTGCGCTTTGGGTCTTTCCGCCCTCGCTGCAGTTCTTACGTTCACCAGTGAGGCCGACGCGTGGCACCATCACCGCGTCCGCGTCCATAACGTGCGTTACGCGCACCACACGGCGCGCGTCTACCATCACGCCCACGTCGAGACATATTCGCCGCCCACCGCCTCGATCGTCGTTGATGGCAACAACGGCGGCGTGCTGCAGGCCTCAAACCCGGACGCTTTGCGCCATCCCGCCTCGCTGACCAAGATCATGACCCTCTATCTGCTGTTCGAGAGGCTCGACGCAGGCAAAATCAGGCTCGATACGCCCCTTAGAGTTTCCGAGCATGCGGCCGCGCAGGCACCGACCAAGCTCGGCCTCAAGCCCGGCCAGAGCATTCCGGTTGAGGATGCGATCAAGGGTATCGTCACAAGATCGGCCAATGACGCCGCGGTCGTAATCGCGGAAAATCTCGGCGGTGACGAAGAAGATTTCGCCAAGCTCATGACGCAAAAGGCCCATGCGCTCGGCATGAGCCACACCACCTATGTCAACGCCTCCGGCCTGCCGGACGATGATCAAATCACGACGGCTCGTGACCAGGCATTGCTCGGACGCGCCATCCAGGAGCGCTTCCCGCACCTCTATAAGTATTTTTCTACGACGTCGTTCGTCTTTCATGGCGTGACCATCCGGGGGCACAATCATCTGCTGGGTTCGGTCGATGGCGTTGATGGCATCAAAACCGGATTCACCCGCGCGTCGGGCTTTAATCTCGTCACGTCGGTCCACCGTGGTGGGCGCTTTATTGTCGCCGTCGTGCTCGGCGGCCGGTCAGCATTCGAGCGCGACGCTCATATGCGCGACTTGATCAGCGGGCACATCCGCGAAGCTTCGTTGCAACATACGGCGCCGGTGTTCGCCGAACGCGCCGAGCCGAGGGGCGAGCCGCAGCCGGTGGCCTTCGCCAAGACAGCGCTGTCGACGCGCGCCGATCCGACGCCGACCTCCACGATATCCGCCCGCGCGATGGTCGGCTCCACCGATCCGATCAAACCGCTTCTGGTCAAAACCATTTCCTATCGGATCGCTCCGGTGCGCACGGCTGCGCTTGGCCCAATGCCGGCGCTGGTTCCCGTCGCCAATTCCACTCCGCAATCGCAGGCTTCCGCTCCAGCGGCTGCCGCGCGGCCGGCGGCTCAAGAGCAGCCGGCCGAAGCACCGCAAACGGAAATGCCACGCGCGACTGCCGCTGCGGCAACCCCGACGCCGCCGGTTTCTGCCAAGCCCGAACCCGCCAAGATCGAGACGGCCAGAGTTGAGACAGCCAGGGGCGAGTCGACGAAATCGGAAGCTTTGGCCTCCGAGAGAATCCCCAACTCCGAGCCGGCGCAGATTCACGCCCGCGGCGGCTGGCTGATCCAGATCGGAGCCTATGAGGGCGAAGACGAAGCCAAACAGCATTTGAGCGCGGCGCAGCTGAAGGTGCACACCATGCTCGCTTCAGCCGACCCGTTTACCGAGCGCGTGCAAAAGGGAGACAAGTCGCTTTACCGTGCGCGCTTTGCCGGTTTCGACAAGGAGACCGCGGAAGCGGCGTGCAGGCAGCTCAAGCGCAGCGACTTTCAGTGCATGACGCTGAAAAACTAAAAGCCCCGGGCAAACCGGGCGCGAGAGCATGTTCCATGCTCTCAATCACACGGGACGTCAGTCAAGGACAGGCAGTCACGCGAGGATCGTTTGGAGTACCTCAGCGATGGCGGCGAAGCAGAACATCCTTGGCCTCGTTGACGCGGGCCGCAAGGTACGTCGACCCCCCTTGGTCGGGATGCAATTTCTTCATCAGGGAGCGGTGAGCCCGAGCGATATCCTGCGCGGTCGCCCCGGGCTGAACGCCAAGGATCTGATAAGCCTCCTCTTCAGTCATTTTGCCGCTGGCCGCCGCCGGCGCGCCATCCCCCGGTGCCGCATCACCTTGCGCGTGCTCACGCCAACCGGGGTCCCGGCGATCAAGATACGCTGCAAGTAGATCACGGCTGTCGTTATCGAACGACGCGAGCAATCCGACGAGCGTCGGAACGTCGAGTGCCTCCAGCGGAGTGCCTTCGTAGCGTCCCGCGAGAATGCGGCCGCGCATCTTGCCGCTGTCGTGATCGAGTTCCATTTCGAGGAAGGCCGACCGGACCTGCGAGACTTGGCCCGAGCGCTTCTGCGTGCGCCCGCTGAAGCTCGCCGGCCAGAGCGAAATCCAGCCGAGCAGCCCAAGACCGACCGCCCCGACCGACAGCGCAACGCCGATTTCTCCGCGAAGCAGAAGAAAAGCGGCGAAGATCAAGGCCGCACAGCCGCCCATGAAACGCAGAAGACGCGCTGCCTGCTTGGGATCGGCTTTGGAGAAGGCGTTAACGGCCCACAGCAGCAGGATGAGAACGACGACGCCGAGGAGGAAGGGCATACTACTTCAGCTGCTCCAGCAGCCTTACCGCGCCAGCACTGTGCCGCTGCTTGAGGTCGGCGAGCGCTTTCATGCCGCCGGCCGCGTAGGCCGCGGCCGCTCGGAGCAACTCGGCTAGTTCATTTGCGGCGCCGGGCGCAAACCGGCAATAAGCGCCGCCCGTCAGCCGCGCAATCTCCCGAAAGGCCTGCTCGCAAATGGGATCGTAGCCCTCCTGGAACATGAAGGCGCGAACGTTGCGCAAGGCGAGTTCGCCGGCGCCGGCGCACAAGTCGTCAAGCGCTTCCTCCATGGCGTCACCGACGAAGACCAAAGTCCCGACCTTCGCCTTGTCGTTTTCGCGGCGCGCGTGGGCGAGAACCTTGGCGATCTGGGTGTGACCACCGCGGCAATCGATCCGCGCCATGAGAGCGCCGAGCCGTTCCGCCTCTGCGATCCAAGGTGAAGAGCGACACTCGGCAAGGCCGCGATAGTAGACCAGCTGAATGTCGAGGCCGCCGACCGCGGCGGCTTCGCGGAACATATCGGCTTGCAGCGTGCAGGCATGATCCCAGGTCGGCTGCCGGCTCATTGTCGCATCGAGCGCGAAAATCAGCCGTCCACGCTGCCCGGGTTCGACTGCAGGTCCCAGCGCCCTGACGCCGCTGAGAAATGCATCAATCTCGGCACGCGAAGCTGCAACATCCGCCGCATCGCGCTGGGACTGGCGCGCCGGCGCCGGGGCGCTGTCAGACCGATCCTTGCTCATCGAGCAACCCTTTGCAGCAAGCCCTCCAGGCTCGCCATAAAGTGGCCCTCGCCGGCTGTCGGCGCAATAAGCTCAATCAACGAGGAGATCGTGTGTCTCGAGCGGCTTCGTCGCCGCCGAGAGCCATTCGGCACGGGCGGCGGCCCGGCGCTTGCCGCGCTCGTCGATCGGCAACTTCAGCGCGTCGATCAGGGTTTTGACCTCATCGCGGGCCGTCACGTGCGAAACACTGGGCCGAAGACCGAGCGTATCCTCATTGAGTTCGTCGAGCGCGGTCAGGCCGCGGGGGAAAAACTCCCGGTAAACGACGCGCTCGGCGAAACCGTCTGCGCAGCGGAAACCGAGTTGCCTGCCAAGTGCGTCGATCCCCTCCCCGACCAGGCGCTTGTTCCGCGAGCCCAAAGTCGAGAGCCGATTACGCACGACAATCCAGTCGGTCAGGCCGCCGTCGACGAGGCGGCGCTGCCGTCGCGCTTCGCGAACCATCTCGGCGTAGTGGCTGAGACCAGTGACCTCGAACGTGCTCTGATCGACGGAGCCGAGAACGTCGAAATCGACGAAACTGTCGTTGAGTGGCGTGATCAGCGTGTCGGCCATCGAATGCGCAAGCCGCATCAAGTAGGAATCCGAGCCCGGCGTGTCGATGACGACAAAATCGTGACTTTGCTCCACGGTGCTCACCGCGTCGGCAAACGCCGCGAATTCCTGGGCTTCGATTTCGTCAAGCCGCAATCCAAATCCGCGCGCAACGCAAAAATGCAGGGGAAGATCGAGTCTGATGCCTGAGCGTTCGGCCCAGCCACGCCGGTTTTCGACATAATGGGTAAAGCTGCGCTGGCGAGAATCCAGATCTATCGTGGCAACACGCTGTCCCGCCTGCAACAGCGCTATGGCGACGTGCATGGCCGTCGTCGATTTTCCCGAGCCGCCTTTTTCGTTGCCAAGGACGATAACGTGCGCCGAAACCGGCTTGCCGATATCCGCCTGCATCAACATCGAAGCGCAACCCCAGCGTCGCTATCACTTCTCCAGCTTGCAAGGCTAACAAGTCAAGATACAGCATCATTCTCGATAAGTTAATCATTAACCACACGACCATCAAAGAAGATGTTGGTATGTGGTCACGCTGCAACGCCATTTTCAAAAGACGCCATGTCCAAAAAAACCAAAGGCCCAAAGAACCAACCGCATGTCATTCGCAGCGTGCCGGCGCTCAAACGCACGATCGCGCAGTGGGGCGCGCGCCGCAACGTGATTGCTCTGGTGCCGACGATGGGCGCGCTTCATGCCGGGCATCTCGCGCTGGTGCGCCATGCACAACGCCGGGCTGATCGCGTCATCGTGTCGATCTTCGTCAATCCGGCGCAGTTCGCGCCGCATGAAGACCTGAGAACCTATCCGCGCACGTTCGCAGCCGACGTTGCCGCGCTATCCGAGCTCAGGACCGACCTGATCTGGGCGCCTTCCGTCGACATCATGTATCCGGCCGGATTTGCGCTGCGGATCGTGCCGGAAGGCCCGGCGATGGCCGGCCTCGAAGATGCCTTCCGGCCGCATTTCTTTGCCGGCGTCGCCACCGTCGTCGCCAAGCTGCTGATCCAGTGCGAGCCCGACTTCGCGATGTTCGGCCAAAAGGATTACCAGCAGCTCAAGGTCGTTACCCAGCTGGCGCGCGATCTCGGTCTGCGAACACGCATTATCGGCGTGCCAACCGTGCGTGAGCCTGACGGTCTCGCGCTTTCCTCACGTAATGTCTACTTGTCGCCGGTCGAGCGCGCTGCCGCGCCGACGCTGCACCGCGTGCTGGCAGACTGCGTCAAGGCGATCGCCGCCGGCGAACCGGTCGATGCCGCCCTCGCCCAAGGCCGTGCGGCAATCACCAGCGCCGGTTTCGCGCTTGATTACCTCGAGGCGCGCCATGCGGAAACGCTGGCTCCGCTCACGGCCTCCGAGGAGCCGATGCGTCTCCTCGTCGCCGCACGGATCGGCAAGACGCGGCTTATCGACAACGTCGGTGTTTAGGGCCTTTAGCCTCTCACTTTGCCCCGCTCTTCATCGGGTCCTTCACAGCCGGGTAGGTCGCGAACTCCGTGTTCCAGAGTTGGCCGCTTATCTTCTCAACCTTGCGGATGTAGATGTTCTGCACAATGTCGCGCGTTTCCGGATCGATCGAGATCGGCCCACGCGGGCTTTCCCAGGCCATGCCCTTCATTGCGCCGAGCAAAGCGTCGCCGTCGGCGTTGCCGCCCGTTTTCTTGAGAGCCTCGTAGACAAGGTGCATGCCATCGTAGCCGCCCAGCGACACGAAGTCCGGGCGGAAGTTGTTGGCCTTCTCAATCGCCGCGACATAGGTCTTGTTGAGCGGGGAATCGTGCGAGGCGGAATAGGGCCCGGCCGTGATGATGCCGAGCATCTGATCGCCCATATCGTTCAGATTGTCGTCGGTGGTCAGGTCGCCGGGCCCGATGATCTTGATACCGGACTTGGCCAGACCGCGCTCCGCGAACTGCTTGGCGAAAATCGGTGCTTGAGTGCCAGGAAAGTAGATAAACGCGGTATCCGGTTTGATGTCGCTGATCCGCTGCAGAAACGGTGCGAAGTCGGGATTTGCGAGCGGTAGCCGTATGGACTCGATGATTTCACCGTTGACTTGGGTGAAGCGGGTTTTAAACGCCGTTTCGGCTTCGACGCCGGGCGCCCAATCGTTGACCAGCGTCACGACGCGCTTGCTGCCGTTTTTGGCCGCCCATTCCGCCATGATCCAGGCCTGCTGACTGAGCAGGAAGCCGGCCCGAACGAAGTAGGGAGACTTCGCGGTCGTGATCGAGGCGCCGGAACTCATCACCAAGGTGGCCTTTTTCGCTTCAGTGACGATTGGCGCGATCGCAAGCGCAGTGGGCGTGATGCCGACGCCAACAATGTCCACCTTGTCGTTGACGATCATCTCCTGGACGAGGCGGTGCGCATTGTCGGCAACACCCCCGTCGTCACGCACGTTGAGCTCGATTTTGCGCCCGGCGACGGTATCGCCGTGCTGTTGCATATAGAGCTTGATCGACGCCGAGAGCTGCCGCCCGACGGCATTAAATCCGGCGCCGGTCATCGGCATGCTGATGCCGATTTTCAGCGCCGCTCCCTGGGCGACGGCCGGTCGGGCCAAGATGCCCCCGGCAGCACTGGCGGCCATGCCCTTGAGCAGTGTTCTCCGCAACATGTCGTTCCCTCCCTCATTTTTTCTGCGTTCTTCGCTTTTTGGGTAGTCCGCGCACCAAGATCGCTTATGCCGGTTCGAGATGCGGTATCTCCGGACGCTCGCCTTGCGCTTTTCCGGTGATCGGCGGTCGCGGCAAGCGCGCCGTACCGATTTCCATGACGAAGGTGTGTTCGAGCGAATACCACGGCGCCTTGACGTCGGCAGCCGAAGGACACGGTTCGTCGTGGCGAACGTAATTGCCGATCAGGTGGCGAGTGACACCGAACTGCACATCGGTCTCGATGTTCTTGTCTTCGGGATCATAGAGTTGCGAGATCAGCGTCTTGAAGCCCGGCTTGAAGACAAGGAAATGCAGATGCGCCGGCCGCATGTTGTGCCGGCCTTGCGCGCGCAACAATTCGCCCACCGGGCCGTCGATCGGGATCGGATAGCCGGCCGGCTTTACGCTGCGGAAGCTGATATGCCCGTCCTTATCGGTAGTGAATTTGCCCCGGAGATTCATATCGGCCTGAACGGGGTCCTGGTTTTCGTAGAATCCTTCCGGTGAGGACTGCCAGATGTCAACCTCGGCACCCGCGATTGGCTTGCCGCTCACGTCGCGAAACGAGGCATCGACGAACAGCACGGGTCCGGGAGTCGGCGACCGCACAATCGACCCGCCGTTTTGCGTCTTTGGCAAATCCAGGCGCCAGAACGGCCCGAGCAGGTTGGCGTCGGTCTCGGTCTGACCGCGGTTGCCGTTGTTGAGGAGGCAGATCAGCGTCGAAAAGCCGAGCGACCCCGACATCAGCACGGCCTCATTATGAGTCTCGTTGGTGTGCTTGCCGAGCGCAACGATGTAGCCGATGGCGGCCTGAAATTCCTCCTCGGTCAATTTCACCTCGCGGGCAAAATCGTGCAGGTGTCGGATAAAGGCCGACATGACCTCCCGCAGACGCGGATTTGGCGCGCGCTCGAGCTCGCTCAGCACCGCCTTGGTAATGTCCTTCTCACTCCCGATGATCATGCTTTTGCTCCGCCACGCGCGTGATAAGTGGATGGTGGATTTTACGTGATCGCTTGCGACAGCGCCATGCGGATGGAAGGCTAAGGCGAGGCCCTTCGCCTCACATCAGTCCAAGCTCGCGCAGTTCCCGCCGCATCTTCTCCGGCATGGCGGCTGCACCCGGCGCTACTTTCTCAAGGTCTCGCGGCGCATCCTTGGCCTCAAGATAGCGCCAGCCCTGGAAGGCGCGATAGGGTCGCGGCTCGACCAAAACGACCTTGGGGGCGAGCACAAGGGCGCACCGTCCGACGCCGTCCTTATCGACGAAGGGGCGGACATCGAGGATGCGCTCGCGGCACATCATTTCGCCGCGGATCACCCAATAGAGAGAGCCGCCGTCGACGAGTTCCGCCGCGCGCTTGGGCACCATCCGCGTGGTATGGATGCGCTCCGGCTTCTCGCCGCGCTTACGCTTTTCCCTGAGCTTTTGCTTGATCCAGTCCTCGAGATCACGGACCGAGTCACAACCGACGCAAAGCTTGATGAGATGAAGAGGCATGAACCTACCTTAACCTTCTCGGGCGGACTCAATCAGCACGATCTCAGCGCCTTCCACAACTTGCACGCCGACTTCCGCGAGAACCTGCATCACGACGCCCGCGAACGGCGAACGAAGGGTGTGTTCCATCTTCATTGCTTCGATCACGGCAAGCGGCTGGCCGGCGCTCACGCGATCGCCGACACTGACGGAAATTTCGAGCAGCCTGCCATGCATGGGCGCGGTGATCGTCCCGTCTCCGGCATCCGCCGGATTGCCGGCGACACCAAAGTCCTTGAGGCGCACGCGGGTCTGGCGGCCGTGGCGCAGAACGAAGGCCTCCTCCCAGGCTTCAAACGCCGTTGCGTCGGTCGCTGGTGCTGTATCCTCAATCGCAACATGAATGCCGTATTTTCCATAGCCCACCGTCGCGATTGCACCTTCGCCATCAACGATCACGGGGACGGCAAGAGAGCGCCTGCCGCCCAGCTGGAATCCGTCCTGCGCCGCCCATGGTGAGATGGCTGCAAAGGGGTCGTCTTCCGACGCCGCAGGCCCCAGTCCCGGCGCTCCGGCAAGCAAACGGGCAACACCGAGTGCCGCGGCAGCGTAGTCGGTCCCGCGGGGGACCGCGCCGAGCGCCGCGAGATTTCGATCAATGAAGCCGGTGTCGACGGTCCCCTTGCGGAACTCGTTTGTTCGGCACAGAGCAGCAAGAAAGGCGACATTGCTTCGCGGCCCGGCGATGATTGTGCGATCAAGAGCGTCAGCGAGCCGCTCAACGGCCGCGGCCCGCGTCGGTGCATGGGCAATGAGCTTGGCGATCATGGCATCGTAATACGGTGTCACTTCGCCACCGGCCTCAACCCCACTGTCGACGCGAACGTCGCCCGGATAGTCGAGCGCGACGATAGGACCTGGTGACGGCAAGAACCCGCTTTCAGGATCCTCGGCATAGAGGCGCGCTTCGATGGCATGTCCGGCCATGCGGATTTGTTCTTGCGTCAGCGGCAAGGGCTCGCCCGCGGCGACACGAAATTGCCATTCGACAAGATCGATCCCGGTGGTCGCTTCGGTCACCGGATGTTCGACCTGCAACCGGGTGTTCATTTCGATGAACCAAAAGGCATCCTCACGTAGCCCGCCTCTGCCGTCAGCAACGAACTCAACAGTGCCGGCGCTCACATAACCGGCGGCCTTCGCCGCCTCGACGGCAGCCGCACCCATCCTCGCCCGCAACTCAGCCGTCATGCCGGGAGCGGGCGCCTCCTCGATCACTTTCTGGTGACGGCGCTGCAGCGAGCAGTCGCGCTCGCCCAGATGGATCGCATTGCCGTGCGCATCGGCAAAAATCTGAATTTCGATATGGCGCGGCGAGGCAATAAATTTCTCGATCAAAACGCGGCCCGAGCCAAACGCCGCCTCTGCTTCGCGGATCGCGCCATCGAGCGCCGTCTCGAACTCGGCGTGCTTGTCGACACGGCGCAGACCGCGACCGCCGCCCGCCGCCACAGGCTTAATCAGCACAGGGTAGCCGATCTGGTAGGCCTTTTCCTTGAGGAATTTCGGGTCCTGCCGTTCGCCGTGATAGCCGGGCACGACAGGCACGCCAGCTTTCTCCATGAGTGCCTTGGCGCGATCTTTCAGTCCCATGGCACGGATCGCACTGGCCGGCGGCCCCACGAATGCGATGCCGGCCGGCGCACAGGCGTCGGCGAAATCCGCGTTCTCCGACAGAATCCGTAGCCGGGATGGATACATTCCGCTCCGGCGCGCTTTGCGACCTCAATCAAGCGCTCGATTGAAAGATAGCTGTCGCGCGGCTCAGCCGGACCGATGAAATGGGCTTCGTCACATTGTCGCACATGCAGCGCGCGCGCGTCCGCCGCCGAATAAACCGCGATTGTGCGCAGGCCGAGCCGCTTTGCGGTCCGCACGATACGGCACGCGATTTCGCCACGGTTTGCGATCAGGACGGAGCGGAACATGACCCGTGCACATCTTAGTGGAGCGGATTTGACATTCGTTACCCACCGAGCCGCGAATCGGCGAAGCGAATGTCAAATCCAAAGCTCCACTAGCACTCATCTTTGCTAGTGGTCCTTTGATTCTAACATTCGCGAGACAGCCTGCCGAACCGGGATGCGAATGTTAGAATCGGACCACTGGCGGTCAGGCCTTTGTCCGTCAGGCAAACCCAACCTCGTTGAATGTGGAAATCATTGCGCGCGCACCGCCGCGCCGGCGTTTGCCTGAGGCGGCGGCGAGAGCGGATTAAGTTGGACCGGCGCCCCGGAAATCGTTGCGGGCGCTGTAGCCGCCCGCGGGGCAGACGCCGCAGGCGCGGGCGTCCAAACCGGCTCTACCGAAGCCTCCGAGTTCGGGCGCGCCGGCTTGAGCGGCGGCTTGGGCAGCGGCTTGGGCATTTCCCGATTGCTTGCGCGATCGCCGCGAGGCGGAATTTGCGTTAGCGCCGGCCGCCGGCGTCTTCGTCGCCGGTTCGGGATTCATGATACTGACCGGCGGAATAGACGCCGCGGAAGGAAAGTCGATGTTGACAGTGACTTTATGCGGATCGCGGACGTTGTGGGCTGGCTCCATCGGCGTTGCATCGGCGACGGCGCCGTCGGGCGCCTGCGCCCACGCGGTCGAATAGCGATCAAGATAATGGTCGAGTGTTTCGTCGGCGAGATTCGCGCGAACTCGGCCTGGATCGCGCAGAAGCGCGAGGATCTTGCAATCCGCGCTCGTACAACCATCGCGAATTTGGAGCAGGTGGGCGAGGAAGCCGAAACGATCGGTTTCAAGCGAGCGACGCAACGGCAAGAGCGCATCGTCGATCTGCGCATCGCCGTGTTTTCTAAAGGCGACCATATCGGCCAGCAGAGCAAAACGGGCCGCAACGTAGGAGGTCGCCTCCGCTACCGTTGCAGGCGCAGCGAAGAGCTCCCTTTCGCACGCCGCCTCGACTGTGTCGCCCGCAATCGCGTCGAGGCACGCGAGCGGCGAACCTGGCGCGAGAGCCCCGGCATTTAAAACCTGAGCGCGTAATTCGAGGGCTCGGCGTTCGGCGTCGTGCTCGCGCAAGTTCGCGCGATCGATGTAAGCCCATGCCACCGCCGCGCTGAGCGCCGCGGCGAGCGAGACCGCGCCAGCGCGCGTCAGTGCACCGCCAATTTCAATCCGCGGTCGAGCGAGCACGAGCGCAAACGCAAAGACGAGCACGCCAGCCGCCGCAGCCGCGATCCACAAGAGCAGCATCTCGGGATTACCGCCGGGCATATCATCGACCCCAGGACAAACAGCACGCCGCTCCGCGCCGTCGGGAGTATCGCCCAGACCCACCGGGGAAGCCAGCCCTTAAGCCATTTACATTCGATTTCGAGCGTCTTCGCCGGTCCCGTGACGAATTTCTGGGAACTCGGGCAGATCAACCTCCTGCCCGACACCGGCCACGCAGCGCAACAGGCTAGAGCGGGCCGAATCAGTGCTCGAGGTCGAGCTGACTTTCCTTGGCGACGCGCTCAAAGGCCTCGCCCGGATTTTTGATGCGATATTGGTAGTCGTCACCGTCGGAAGGCAGCAGCTTGACCACCATGTAGCTGCCGCTCGCGCCCGGCCGGCTGATTGGGCTCGACGTGTAAGACACAGTCTGGCCGACACGATACTTGTGCGTGCGAGCCGGCGCCCGTGCCACGACCTCGGCGACAGTCAGCGTCGAGACCGCCACCCTCGCGACGCTCGCGCTGCCGTTCAATACCGACTGCAATTCCGGCTGCGGTTCGGACGGCCTCGGTGCCGGTCGGGAACGGGCCTTGTTGACCGTCGTCTTCCGCGCCGAAGCCTTCAGGGTCGTCATCTTACGCCCGGCAGCTTTGCGGACCTCTGTACTGCGGCTCGGCTTTGCCGGCCGTTTTTTCTTCACTGAACGTTTGTTCATAACACAACTATAGCACTCAAGTCGGCGGAGGAGCAAAAGATATAGTACGGAATAAGGCGGTTTGCGACGACTACTTAAGTTTCATGATTAATCTGAAAAAGCCAATAAATTTCAGTGCGATGCCTGAGGTTCCTTCAGTGATCTTGTAATCGCTTATTCTCACCCCAAGCGTTGCCAGCGACCTTTTTCGTCCGGCTGCCAATACGTCACCTCAAAGCCCGCCGCCTTGGCCTCCGTCCAGCGCGCACGCGCCTGCTCAACCGCCTCTGGATCGTCGTCATCGAACAGCATGACGACGCGCTCATAGCCGGACGGATCGCCCGGCATGGCCGCGCTTTCGACAAGGAAACGCACGACTGCGCCATTGGGGTTGTCCTCGTTGATGGTGAGCAGGATGGGCTGCTCCGCGGCCCCGGCATCGCGCCAAGTCCCATGGGGAAGGAAGACGTCATCGCGCCAGGTCCACAAATGCGCGTCGAGTGCAGCGATGCGCTCGTCGGTTGAGCCTTGCACCGCGACCCGCCAGCCGCGGTCGAGCGATCGCTGCAGCAATGAAGGCAAGACCTGCTCTAGTGTCCGGCCCTTCAGATGATAGAAGACAATTTCAGTCATACGGCGAGCTTACCCGCTGCAATGTTCCCATTCCAAAGTTCGCAAGTGCTGGCGGCCCCATTTGTGCAAACTTCGGAAATCGAAGGGACCCTAGCAGATTGATGATCCGGTGCGGCTCCTTGGATTTGAAGGTCCAAGGCGGGTTTTCCGCTCGATATAGAACTTCAAATCCAGCGCACTCGCGGCGTCTCATGCTACAGCAGCGCGGCGCGCACAATCCGAGGAGACACATGGCACGGAAGATCCCGCTTACGCTCGCCTGCGGTGATTACGCAATCACAGCGCCCCTAAAAGACGGCCGAGTCACGCCCGATGGCATCGACCTCACCGTGCTGACCCGCATGGATTTAACCACGCGGCATTGGCGTTTTCTGCGGGGCGAAGAGTTCGATTTGGCAGAAGTGTCATGCTCGTCCTATCTCGTCGCTCGCGACCAGGGCCGTGAACTCAACGCATTGCCGGTCTTTCTGCACCGCCGCTTTCGTCACGGCTTCATCTTCATCAATACCGACAAGGGAATCCGCGAACCGAAAGATCTCGCCGGCCGCCGTATCGGTCTCAAGCAATATCAGGCGACAGCGATCGTTTGGATGCGCGGCATCCTCGAACATGAATACGGCGTGCCGCACCGTTCGATCGAATGGGTCTGCGAACTCGACGAAAGCATCGATTTCAAGCCGCCGCCGGGCTTGCGCATTACGCGTCTGAATAACGATCAGTCCGTCGAGACGATGCTGGCGGAGGGCGAACTCGACGCGGTACTGCATCCCGATTTGATCAAGCCGCTGCGCGAAAAAGATCCGCGCGTCGGGCGGCTCTTCCCCAATTACCGAAACGAGGAAATCGCCTATTACCAAAAGACCGGGATTTTCCCGATCATGCACGTGCTCGGCATCAAAAAGGAAATCTATGAAGAGCACCCCTGGGTCGCGGTCAACATGTATCAGGCGCTCAATGAGGCGAAAGCAATCGCCATGGCGCAACTCGAAAACCCGCGCATCGTGCCGCTCGTATTCTATCGTGACGAATGGGAGGAGCAGGAACGCATTTTCGGCAAAGACCCCTGGGAATACGGCTTGAGCGAGCGCAACAACCACACGCTCGAAACCCTGGTCGGCTATGCGCACGAACAGGGTCTGATCAGACGGGAAATTCCGCTCGAGGAGCTTTTTCTCAGCGTCTTCCAGGGCCGCAAGCGTGGCGTGGAATGGAAATTCTAAAACAAATTCAGCTCGCGGCCTCCTCGATCGCAACGCGCTTCGACCGGCGCGATTGGGTATACGAATTTGGTGGAATTGGCAGCCCCAGATTTGCGCGCAGTGTCGTGCCTTCATATTCGGTGCGATAGAGTTCCCGGCGTTGCAGTTCGGGGATGACGTCGTTGACGAAGTCGTTGAGCGAACCAGGCAGATAGGCCGGCAGGAGATTGAATCCGTCGGCGGCCCTGTTGACGAACCAATGCTCCAGCTCGTCGGCCACTTGCCGCGCCGTGCCCCTGACAAGGAAATGCTGCTTCGAGGCGACAGCGCGCTTCGCCACCTGCCGCAGCGTCAGATTTTCACGCCGCGCGAGCTTGACGTAAGCGGGCGGCGCGCTCATCCGCGCCGAATTTCCCTGCAGTTCCGGCATCGGTCCGTCCAGAGGGTAAGGGCTCAGATCGATGCCGCCGAGCATTTCGCTGAAGCTTGCCATCGCGACCTCGATCGGAATGAGGTCGTTGAGCCTCTGGAATTTTTCTTCGGCCTCCTCAGCCGTGCGGCCGACGTAGACCGAAACGCCCGGCATGATTTTCAGACTATCCGGGGAGCGGCCAAATCTCGCCAAGCGTCCTTTCACGTCGGCGTAGAAGGCCCGCGCCTGTTCGAAGGTTGCTTGCGCCGTGAACATGATGTCCGCAATCCGTGCCGTGAGCTGTTTGCCGGGCTCGGACGATCCAGCCTGGATGATTACCGGACGGCCCTGAGGCGAGCGAGCGCTGCTCAATGGGCCGCGCACCGAAAAATGGGGACCTTTGTGGTTGAGCAAGTGCATCTTCGTCGGATCGAGGTATCGCCGCGAAGCCTTGTCGCGCAAAAACGCCCCGTCTTCGAAACTGTCCCACAGTCCGAGCACGACGTCGGCGAATTCTTCGGCGCGGTCGTAGCGTTCACCGTGCTCCATATGCGTGTCGCGGCTGTAATTGAGCGCACCCTCACGATTTCCGCCGGTCACGAAATTCCAGCCGGCGCGGCCGCCGCTGAGATGATCGAGCGAAGCGAAGAGGCGGGCAGCCGTGTACGGGTCCGAGTAAGTCGTATGAAGGGTGGCGACGAGGCCCAGCCGTTTGGTCAACGCCGATAATGCCGCGAGCGCCGTAAGCGGCTCAAATTTTTCGACGGCGTCCTTGTAGCTCAAGAGCTCCGGGTTGCTGACACCGTAAATACCCACGCTGTCGGCGATGAACAGCATGTCCATCTTGCCGCGCTCCATGGTCCGGGCAAACTCGGCCCATCGCTCGATGCTTTCGGCGGAATCGCGCATAAGCCTCGGGATGCCGCCAGCCGGCAATATGATAATTGGAGTTGCCGTGCATGAAGACGGCGAGCTTGATCTGCCGCGGCGCGATTGTCGTCGATTGCTCGGCCATTGGTTTCCTCCGACGTTTCGCGTCACCGACATCGCGTTCGTTGTGTGATGATAGAAGCCGCATGTGAGCCGTGACAAGATCGGGACTTCCTGTAATTGTCGGCGTTGCTTGCGCGACGCCGGATGCTCAATAGAAGCGTGCGGATCGACCGCATCAACAACCATTCCGCGATGTCTCGTATGCGTCGCGGCGGGAGGAAAAATGAGGGGGCTTGCTCGACACATTCGATTCATCGGACTGACGATGGCGCTTGCGGTCCTCGTGCCCGGCATCTCGCGAGCCGACAACTATCCATCGCGGAGCATTCGGGTGATCGTTCCGTTCGCGCCGGGTGGCGTCACCGACATCGTCTCGCGCATCGTGTTCGACCCGATGGCTCAGACGATCGGCCAGCCGATCGTCGTCGAGAACCGACCTGGCGCGAGCGGCACGATCGCGACCGAATTTGTCGCCGACGCGCCACCGGACGGTTACACACTGCTCGTCAACGACCCTTCGGGGCCGCTCGCGACCAGTGTCAGCCTCTATCCGTCGCGCAACTTCGATCCCGCAACTCGTCTCGCGCCCGTTGCGCCTATCGGCACGACCGGCGCAGTCCTTGTCGTGTCGCCCAAATTGCCCGTTGAAACTCTCCAGGAATTCGTGGCCCTGGCGAAGCAAAAGCCCGGCGAATTGCTCTTTGGCTCGACCGGCGTCGGCACTCCCGGACATCTCAATGGCGAATTGTTCAAGCGGATCGTAGGGATCGAGACGACCCACGTCCCCTATCGGGTCGGCACGCAGGGCGTGACCGATCTCATGAGCGGACGGCTGTCGTTTTGGATTATCCCGCTTCCGGCGGTGCTGCCCTACATCAAGAACGGTCAATTGCGAGCTCTTGCCGTTGCCGGCGAGCATCGATTGAAGGAATTGCCTGATGTTCCGACCGTCAAGGAAAGCGGATTTGGCGATTACGACGTCTCGACGATGTACGCGCTATTTGCGCCGCACGGCACCAGCGCCGAGGACATCGCGATCCTCGCCCGGGCGACGGCGCAAGTTCTCAAACGCGACGATGTCCGGCAGCGGCTCGACAAAGCCGGGGTCGAGCCGTTGTTTGGACCGCCGGAAATCGCCGGAGAGGTCTTGAAATCCAAGATTGCCCAGTGGGCCGACGTCATCCGCAGCGCCGGCATCCCACCGCAATGACGCAGCATGGAATGGAAATTTAACGGCGGATGTGGCAATCCGTTGCTGTGGAATCGTGGGGCGCGATCGGCGGCAACCGGGGGATGTTTGTGAGAGTGCACCGTCGCTGCCCTATGGTACTGGCGCTGAGCATCATCGCTTATCCAGTGTTGGCGGCCGATGTCGGGCTACCGGCCTATAAGGCACCCCCATCCGTCGCATTTTACGATTGGACTGGATGCTACCTCGGCGCTGAAGGTGGTGGCATCTGGGGGACGACCCGGCACGACGCTGCCAATTCCGGGGCATTGACCGGGCAAACGATTGCCGGCGATTTCGCCGTCAGCGGCAGCCTCGTCGGCGGGACTGTCGGCTGCAACGTCCAGCGCGGCAATTTCGTTTTCGGCGTCGAAAACGATCTTTCGTGGACGAACGCGAGCGGTTCAGCATACGACGTGCCGCCATTCGACCCTTTTACGCTGAGCGAGACGAAACAGAATTGGCTGGACACTCTGCGTGCACGCGCCGGTATCGGCTGGGACCATTGGCTCGGCTATATCACCGGTGGCGCGGCTTTCACCGGCACGAGCGCGAGCGTGTGCAATTCGCTCGGCTGCGTCGATGATTTCCAGACGCGAACCGGCTGGACGATCGGTGCGGGTGTCGAATATTCAGTGCTCGATAATTGGACCGTTAAAGTCGAATATCTTTACGCCAATTTCGGCACAGCGCGTTACGTCGATCCGGCCGTTGCATTGCCCGGCGGATTTACCGCTGTCACGCGCGACGTTCCGTTGTCCGAAAGCATCGCCCGCGTCGGCATCAACTATAAATTCGGAATTCCGGCGCTGCAGACCCGGAATTGACGCCGTCGAGCAAGATCCGGAAAAGTAGATACGGGTTTTCCAAGAAGATCAGGCTTCATCAACGTTTTCAACGCTCGTAATAGTCCTCGACCAATCGATCAAGCAGACGCACGCCCCAGCCGGAGCTCCAGCTCTTGTTGATGTCGGTCTGCGGCGAGCCGAGCGCAGTGCCGGCGATATCGAGATGCGCCCATGGCGTCTTGTCGACGAAGCGCTGAAGCAACTGCGCCGCAGTAATCGATCCCGCCCAGCGCCCGCCTGTGTTCTTCATGTCGGCGAATTTTGAATCGATCAGCTTGTCGTATTCGGGCCCGAGCGGCATCCGCCAGACCCGCTCGCCGGTCGCCTCCCCGGCCTTGGTCAGCCGCTCGACGAGCTTGTCATCGTTGGAGAACATGCCGGCATATTCCTGTCCGAGTGCGACGATGATGGCACCCGTCAGTGTCGCCAGATTGATCATGAATTTCGGCTTGAACCGCTTGTTGACGTAGTGCAGCACATCGGCGAGCACGAGGCGGCCCTCGGCGTCGGTGTTGATGATTTCGATCGTCTGCCCGGACATTGTGGTGACGATGTCGCCCGGCCGCTGCGCTCTTCCGTCGGGCATGTTCTCGACAAGCCCGATCGCGCCGATCGCGTTGACCTTGGCTTTTCGGGATGCCAACGCATGCATCAGGCCGACGACGCAGGCCGCTCCCGCCATGTCGCCCTTCATGTCCTCCATGCCTTGCGCCGGCTTGATCGAGATGCCGCCGGTATCGAAACAAACACCCTTGCCGATGAACGCGATCGGATCGGCGCCGCGTTTGCCGCCGTTCCAACGCATGATGACCAGCTTCGAGTTCATGTGCCGAGCCCTGCCCGACACCGAGAAGCGCGCCCATGCCGAGCTTTTTCATGGCCGCGACGTCCAGCACCTCGACGGTGACGCCGCGCTTTGACAAGCCGGAAGCGCGGCGGGCGAACTCCCCCGGATAGAGCACGTTCGCGGGTTCGTTGATGAGGTCTCGCGCCATCACCACCCCTTCGGCGATGCCCACGGAGCGCGACCACGCTTTCTCTGCCGCGGCGGGGTTGGCGCAAGCGATATGGACTTCCACCTTCTTCGGCTTTTCTTCCCCCTCCTTGCGCTTGGTCTTGTAGCGGTCGAATGAGTAAGCGCGCAGCCGGACCCCGAGGGCCAAGTCGGCGATTTGATCACCCTTGAGCGCACCCGACGCGAATTCCGCAAAGATCGTGGCGTCAGCTGCGGTTGCCGGCACCTTGCCCATGGCGATCCCGCCCAACTTGACGATATCTCGCGACTTCAGGTCGCCATCCTTGCCGGTTCCGACAATGACGAGGCGCGGCACGGCGAGGCCGCTCGGCACCACGATGTCGAGGGTCGACCCGTTCTTGCCGGTGAAGTGATCCGCAGCCGCGGCACGGCGCACAAGATCGGCGACCGGAGCAAGAACGGTCTGGGTCGAAGGCCCGAATTTCAAATGTTCTCCGCAGAACACAATAAGAACGCCGCGGGGACGCGTGAAGGCGGTGAAGCCGAGCTTCGGGGCGTCGGGCATTTTCGGTCCTTCCAGGCCGGTTAAATAAATTCGTCGTCCGACTTATGACCCGGACTTGCGGATCGCGCAAAGCGCCGGTCTATTGGCGGGAATCAAGCGTTGCAGGAGAGCCACAATCAAGCGCCAGAGTTAACCCTTTAGTGTGCATATTCAATGGGTTTGCCTTGGCCCGGCCATTTTGTGAAAGCATGAGAATGGTCGGGTTGGGGAGATCGGCTCGCCGGGGGCATCGGGGGCCGATGCGGTCGTCGAGCGGCCGTCAGCGGGGAAGTTAAGTCCGATGGGGTCGATCGGCCGTTACATGTTTCGCACCACCATGGGTGCGTTCCTGATCGCCCTTGTCAGCTTGACCGTCGTGATCTGGTTCACGCAGGCAATGCGTGACTTCGACCTGATCACAAGCCAACGGCAAACACTGTTGGTCTTCATCGGCATTACCGGGCTCATCGTGCCCCTCCTCATCATGATGATTGCGCCGATCGCTCTCATGATGGCCTGCGCCCACGTGCTCAACAAACTTGGCGCCGATTCCGAAATCATCGTCATGAACGCGGCTGGGGTTTCGCCGTGGCGGCTGGTCAGGCCGTTCATGGCGGCGGCCGCCGTGGTGTCCCTTCTTGTCGCCGTCATCGCGGCCTATGTATCGCCGCGCAGCCTGCGGGAACTGCGGGATTGGGCAGCGCAAGTCCGCGCCGACATCCTGACCAATATCGTGCAGCCTGGCCGTTTCACCACGGTCAGCGGCAATCTGACCTTTCACATCGCCGACCGCCGGCCGAACGGCCTGCTGGTCGGCATCTTTGTCGATGATCGGCGCGATCCTCAAGAACACGCCACTTATCTCGCCGAGCAGGGAGAGATCGTGAAGAACGACAACGGATCGTTTCTCGTCCTCGAAGGCGGCAGCATTCAACGGCTTGAGGCCGGCCAACGCGATCCGCGCATCGTGACATTCGATCGCTACGCTTTCGATCTGTCAAAATTCACCGGCGGCCCGCAAAGCGTCGTCTATACGGTGCGCGAAAAATACATCTGGGAACTGCTATGGCCGAAGGCGGACGATGCGCTTTATGCCGCGCAGCCTGATCAGTATCGATCTGAACTCCATGACCGGCTGGCGACTCCGCTCTATCCATTGGCATTCGTCATTCTTGCTTATGCGTTCCTCGGTCCGCCACAGACCACACGACAAAGCCGAACGTTGGCACTGCTTGGCATGATCGGTGCGGTTTCGCTGCTGCGCCTCATCGGCTTTGTCAGCGTCATCGTCGGCGTGCGCGTGCCGAGCGTTCTTGCCGTGCAGTATGTCGCGCTTTTCGGCGCAATGGGCGCCGGATTGTGGCACATCTCCCGCGGGCAGGCGTTGGAGCCCGCCGCCGCGGTGTCCAGATTCGCGACCGCGGTCAGCGAGCGCATCGCGCGCGCGGCCGCGAGTTAGGGAGCGGACCATGATCACCGGCACGCTATCCCGCTATTTCGGAATGCGCTTCCTCAACGCTGTCGTCGGCTCGTTCGTCGGCGTGGTCGCGCTTGCCGCGATGATCGACTACGTCGAACTGATGCGTCGTGGCGCCGATTGGCCCAACGCAACAGCGTGGGTGCTTGCAAAAATCTCCATGTTCCGCGTCCCGCAGCTGACCGAACGCATCATGCCGTTCTCGGTATTGGTGGGCGCGATGTCGTGCTACCTGACGCTGTCGCGCCGCCTTGAACTGGTGGTCGCACGGGCAGCCGGCGTCTCCGCCTGGCAATTCGTGGCGCCAGCGATGATCGCCGCATTCCTGTTCGGAACGGTCGCAACAACCATCTACAATCCCATTTCGGCGATGCTGCACGAGCGCTCCAAGCGTCTCGAAGCCGAAATGCTGGGCGAGAACACCTCGGCGCTGCAGGAAAGCAGCAGTGGGTTTTGGGTCCGGCAAAAGAGCGCCGACGGCGCGGCGATCATCAACGCCAAATCGAGCCGTGAACAGGGCTCCGAGCTCGGCGCCCTTAGCGTGTACACATTCGACGCCGATGGGCATTTCCAAAACCGCATCGAGGCAAAAAGTGCCACGCTGGAGGACGGTTATTGGAAGCTGGAAGACGCCCGCATCTATGCGAGCGGCAGCCCGCCGAAGATCGAGGACACCTACCGGCTTGGTACAAACCTGACCCTCGAACAGGTTCGCGAGAGTTTTGCCACGCCGGAAACCGTGCCGTTCTGGCAACTGCCGTCATACATTGAGATGGCGGATCGGGCCGGGCTCGTCGCAGCAGGTTATCGGCTGCAATATCAGCAGCTCTTGGCGAGACCCTTCCTGCTCGCAGCGATGGTCATGCTGGCCGCCTCCGTCAGCCTGCGATTCTTCCGGTTCGGCGGGGTCCAGAAGATGGTCCTGAGCGGTATCTCCGCCGGCTTCCTGCTGTTTGTGTTATCGAAGATTACGGAAGATATGAGCAAATCGGAGCTCATGTCGCCGATGGCGGCGGCTTGGATTCCCGTTCTGATCGGCGGCCTCACCGGTTTCGTTGCATTGCTGTACCAGGAGGACGGCTAGTGGCGCGTTTGTTCGGCCCGCGTTGTCCTGGGTTTCGTAATGGCGCTTGGACGACTGCAGCGGTTCTTGCTGCAGCGTTGGCGTTTGCCGCTCTTCTCTGCCTGTCGCCCCGACCCGCGACGGCGCAAGTTGCTGCCGCCGGTAACCTGTTGCATTTCCCGTCACGACCGCCGCAACCTCGTACGCCGGCGCCGGCGTCCAATGCGCCTATGCTCGTTCAAGCGAACGAGGTGAGATACGACTACACGAACAACACCGTCTCAGCGGTCGGCAACGTGCAGATTTATTATGGTGGCGCGACCGTCGAAGCCGACGAGGTCATCTACGACCAGAAGACAAAGCGACTTCGCGCTCAGGGCAACGTCAGACTGACCGAGGCCAACGGCGAGATTACCTATGGTCAGGTGATCGATCTCACCGACGATTATCGCGACGGCTTTGTCGATTCGCTGCGACTTGAGACCCCGGACGATACGCGCTTTGCCGCAGCCCGGGCTGATCGATCGAACGGCAACTACACCGTCCTGGAGAACGGCGTCTACACCGCCTGCGAGCCTTGTAAGGACGACCCGAAGAAACCACCGCTCTGGCAGGTCAAAGCCGCCCGGATCATTCACGATCAGGGCGAGAAGATGCTCTATTTCGAGGACGCACGCATCGATTTCTTCGGCGTGCCGCTTGCCTATGTGCCGTTCATGTCCGCGCCCGATCCCACGGTCAAGCGCAAGAGTGGAGTGCTGTTCCCGACCATCAGCTACGAAACGCAATACGGCGCGGGCGTCGAGATTCCCTATTTTTGGGCGCTGGCGCCTGACTATGACTTGACCACGAGCGCGATGCTGACAACGCGGCAGGGCGCGTTGCTGCAAGGCGAATGGCGCCAACGCCTGATGGATGGCGCCTACTCGATCAGGGCTGCGGGTATTTTCCAGCAGGACCCGGGCTATTTCGCCAATCGCGACGGCGTGGGGAGTCCGACCGCAAACTCATTCCGCGGCGCGATTCAGAGTGCCGGCCAGTTCGCCATCAACAACAAATGGGTATGGGGATGGACTGGAATTCTGGTGACTGACTCCCAGTTCCTCTACGACTACCGGCTCAGTCAATTCACCGGCGCGTTCGATCCCTTCCAAACTGGAGTGGCTACCGAAGGGGTATCCCAGCTCTATCTCAGCGGCGCCGGTGATCGCAGCTTCTTCGACGTGCGTTCGATCTACTACTACGGCTTCTCCCAGGAAGATGTGCAGAGCCAGCTTCCCATCATCCACCCGGTCCTCGACTATTCCAACGTGCTGCCGCAGCAATTGCTGGGCGGCGAGTTCAGCTACAAGTTTAATCTGACCAGCCTGACCCGGCAGAGCGCGAGTTTTGATGCGATCAGCCAAAACGCCGTTAACAGCGGACTGTGCACGACCAACACCGCGGACACCGCCGTCATCAACCCGTCCAATTGCCTGTTGCGAGGCATACCTGGAACCTATACGCGGGCGTCCGCTGAGGCTGACTGGCGCCGCACGTTCACGACCGACAACGGCCAGCAGATCACGCCGTTCTTCAGAATGCGCACTGATGCTGCTTCGGTTGATGTCAACGACCAGCCGGGCGTAGCGAACTATATCGCGACCGGCCAAAACGAACTCGCTCGCGTCATGCCGACGGCGGGCGCCGAGTACCGATATCCGTTTGTCGACATTGAGCCATGGGGCACTCAGACGATCGAGCCGATCGCACAGTTGATCCTAAGGCCCAACGAGACCGATATCGGCCAATTTCCCAACGAAGATGCGCAAAGTCTGGTCTTTGACGACAGCAACCTGTTCCAAATCGATAAATTCTCCGGTTGGGACCGCGTCGAAGGCGGCGGTCGGCTCAATGCCGGCTTTCAGTATACCGCGCAAGTCAATCGGGCCGGATCGCTCAACGTATTGTTCGGTCAATCCTACCAGCTCTTCGGAACGAACTCGTTCTCAGTCGGCGATATCACCAACACGGGTCTCGACAGCGGCCTCGATAAGACGGTGTCCGACTACGTCGGCCGCGTCACTTATCAGCCCAACCAAGTCTATTCTTTTACTGCGCGCGGACGCTTTGATCAGGCGACTTTCACGCCCCAGCGCATCGAGCTGGAAAGCCGCGCCAACTTCGACCGCTGGACGTTGCAGGTTCTCTACGGCGACTATGCAGCGCAACCGCAGCTCGGCTTCTTGACGCGACGCGAGGGCATCCTCGGTGGCACATCGATCAAAGTGA
Source organism: uncultured Alphaproteobacteria bacterium (assembly GCA_963759705.1). Lineage (GTDB taxonomy): Bacteria > Pseudomonadota > Alphaproteobacteria > Rhizobiales > Xanthobacteraceae > BOG-931. Next base: position 66,514 of record CAVXAK010000003.1, on the reverse strand, counting down.
CCGAAAACTGGGTCCTGCTCGGTTCGGCGCGCTATGATCTCTTCGCCAACCAATTCGACCAGACCCGGGTCGGCATTGGCTATGTGGACGATTGCCTGCTGTTCTCGGCGAACTGGCTGACCGGATATACCTACAACGGCACGACTTCACCCACCCAGAACAATACCTTCATGCTGCAACTGAGCCTGCGTACGCTCGGCGCCGACACCCTGACTCCGGTCGGCGCCCAGTTCTAAATTTTGCCGTGAGTTGGTACGATTGATACAGGAAATGGGACAAGGGGGCAGACTAGCGATGCCAGCCGGCAGCGCGCGCAACGCGGAAGGGGAGCAAGAGGTGATATCGCAGATCCCAATCCCAGCCCGTCGACGGGCTTTTGCAGCGGCCCTATTGGCCGCGGTTATTATTATCGCCGCCCCCACCCTCGCCCTATCGCAGCAGGTCGTCGCACTGGTCGACGGCGAGCCGATTACATCGCTCGATATCGAACATCGCGCCAAGTTCATCCAAATGAGCACGCAAAAAGCGCCGCCGCGACAGGAAGTGCTGGATGGCCTCATCGATGAAATTCTTGAAATAAAGGAGGCTCACCGATACGGCATCGACCCTCCGGCTTCGGAAGTGGACAATGCCTTCGCCAATGTGGCGAGCCGCATGGGCGCCGATACGCAGAAACTGACGCAATTGCTCGCCAGCAATGGATCGAGCGCCGACACCCTGAAGCACCGGCTCCGCGCAGAGCTTGCTTGGACGAACCTCGTGCGCGGACGCTACAAGGCGAGCCTTGAAATCAGAGACAGCGACGTCGAGGCTGAGCTTCAGCTGCATAAACCGGACGATAAAAGTGATGATGTGGGCTACGAGTACGTCATGCGCCCGATCGTATTCATCGTACCGCACGGTGCGCCGGATTCGGCCTACGAAGCACGCAAACGCGATGCTGACGCCCTGCGCGCACGCTTTCAAAGCTGCAGCGACGGCATTGCATTTGCTCGCGCTCTTCGGGAAGTCGCCGTTCGCGACCCGGTAACGAAACTCTCCGCCGACTTGCCACACGAACTGCGCGCCATTCTGGACGGCACGGAGGTCGGCCACCTGACGCCGCCTGATCAAACTGACGATGGGGTGCAGATGTTCGCGTTGTGCTCGAAGCGGGAGACGAAGTCGGACACGCCGGACAAGCGGAAAATTCGCGATGAGATGTTCCAGCAAAAATTCGGCGTGCAGGCCAAGCGCTATCTGGCGCGAATCCGGCGCGCCGCGATGATCGAATATAAATAAGCGGATAGAAGAGACCTGTGCAGCCTCTGGTATTGACGCTTGGCGAGCCTGCCGGGATCGGCCCCGATCTCACCCTTGAGATCTGGCGCCGGCGATCCGAACTTGGGCTTCCACCCTTCTATGTGGTCGGCGACCCCGCTTTCCTCGACCGTCGCGCCAAACAGCTTGGCCTCGAGATTCCAATCCAAACGGCTACGCCGGCGTCGGCCGCCGCGGTCTTTCCCTCTGCTCTTCCGGTGGCATGCATTAACGTTGCGGTGAGCGCGGAACCGGGACGGCCGGATCGATCCAGTGCGCCGGCCGCCGTCGCGTCGATTTGCCACGCCGTTACCGACGTCCTTGCCGGCACAGCGGCGGCGGTCATCACCAATCCGGTCGCCAAAAACGTTCTGTACAGTTGGGGATTTGCGGAGCCCGGTCACACCGAATTCCTCGCCAGACTCGTGCAGGAGGCCAGCGGCAAGTCGTTCCGGCCGGTCATGATGTTGTGGTCGCCCGAGCTCGCGGTCGTGCCGGTAACAATTCACCTGCCGCTCAGGGAAATTTTCAAACAGCTCTCGATTGAACTCGTCGTCGAAACGGGGCACATCGTCGCTCGCGATCTCGCCAGACGGTTTCGTCTGCAGCATCCGCGGCTCGCGATCGCCGGTCTCAATCCGCATGCCGGAGAACAAGGTACGCTCGGCGAAGAGGATCGCGCGATCGTCGCCCCGGCAGTCGCGCAGCTCAAGGCCGACGGCATTGATGCACGGGGACCCCTCCCCGCTGACAGCATGTTCCACGAGCAGGCACGCGCGACCTATGACGTAGCTCTGTGCATGTACCATGATCAGGCCTTGATTCCGATCAAGACTCTCGCTTTCGACCACGCCGTCAACGTTACGCTCGGTCTGCCCTTCGTGCGTACTTCTCCTGACCACGGCACCGCGTTCGACATTGCGGGCACCGGCCGCGCCGATGCGACCAGCCTCATTGCTGCGATACGTTTGGCTGCGCGGCTCGCGATGGTGGAAAGCCCAGCTCCGCTTGTCGCGTCGTGATCGGCGCGAAAGATGGCCTGCCGCCGCTGCGCGATGTTATCCGCCGCTACGGGCTTACCGCCCGCAAATCGCTCGGACAGAATTTCCTGTTTGATCTCAACCTCACCGAACGCATCGCCCGCGCCGCTGAGCCGCTCGCCGGAGTGACGGTCTACGAAGTTGGCCCCGGCCCCGGCGGTCTGACCAGGGCATTGCTGGCACTTGGCGCCGCCCGCGTGATAGCCGTCGAACGCGACGAGCGCGCGGTCGCGGCGCTCCAGGACATCGCCGAGCGCTATCCGGGTCGTCTTGAAATCGTCGCAGCCGACGCGCTGACGTTTGACCCGCGTGCGCACCTCGACAACGGCCCTGTCCGTATCGTCGCCAATTTGCCGTACAATATCGCAACGGCTCTGCTTGTATCCTGGCTGATCACCGAACCTTGGCCGCCGTGGTACGATTCCGCCGTTCTGATGTTTCAGCGCGAAGTCGCGGAACGCATCGTGGCCGCGCCCGGATCGAAGACATACGGGCGCTTGTCCGTGCTCGCACAATGGCGGTGCGAGGCTCGCATTCTTTTCGATATCAACGCGTCTGCGTTCGTACCGCCGCCCAAAGTAAAGTCGTCCGTCGTGCGTCTACTCCCGCGGACGGCGCCGGCGCCCTGCGATCGCAAACTGCTCGAAACCGTCACCCAGGCAGCATTTGGACAGCGCCGCAAAATGCTGCGGCAAAGCCTACGGTCGCTCGACGTGGACGTGCCCGCCCTGATCGCCGCCGCTGATCTCGATGCGACGGCGCGGGCCGAAGACATTTCCATCGACGGATTTGTCGGTCTAGCCCGCTCCCTCGCCGTGTTTCGCAAACACACGGCGTGATATCGCGTATGATGCGCGCGGGAGGATTGCGCAGCGATGAACCAAATGCGCCGCCAGTCGCTTGTGGCCTACGGGCAACCGTTGTGCGAGACGATTATTGATTGCCCCACGCCGCACGGCAGCGAGGTGCTCGTGCGCATCGAACGATGCGGCGTGTGCCATTCCGACCTGCATATGCAGGACGGCTACTTCGCGCTTGGCGGCGACAATCGGCTCGACATTACCAAAGGCCGGATTTTGCCGTTCACACTCGGGCATGAAATCGCCGGCGTGATCGAACGCGCGGGAAGCGAGGCTGAAGGCGCGCCGTTAGGCCGGCGCGTCGTGGTTTATCCTTGGATCGGCTGTGGCACGTGCGCTGTCTGCCGCGCCGGCGACGAAAACCTCTGCTCCTCGCACCATCATCTCGGCATTGCCGCCGATGGTGGCTATGCCACGCATGTCGTGGTCCCGCATCCGCGTTATCTGCTCGATTATGAACCGTTGTCCCCCGATTTTGCCGGTCCGCTAATGTGCTCCGGCCTGACCGCATACGCGGCGCTTAAGCAGCTCGAAAGCCGCGCTGATCGCGGACGTGTGTTGCTCATCGGGCTCGGTGGCGTCGGAATGATGGGCCTCGCGATCGCCCTCGCTTTGTTTCGAGAACCGCCGATCGTCGCCGATATCGATGCGGAGAAACGAAGGGCTGCACTCGCGGCCGGCGCCGCTCAGGCCTACGATCCGGCCGATCCTCAGGTGCGCCGCGAGATAACGAAATCGACCGGCGGCGTTCTTGCGATCTGCGACTTCGTCGGCTCCGAGCGCTCGCTCCAATTCGCGACCGGTCTCCTGGCGCGCGGCGGCAAGGTCGTCGTGACGGGCCTTCTTGGCGGCTCGTTCGTCATGGCGTCGGCGATGTTCGCGATCAAGGCCATGACGATCGAAGGCACGCTAACCGGCTCGCTCGCACAAGCGCGCGAGGTTCTCGAACTGGCGCGATCCGGCAAAATCGCCCCCATTCCGACACGCGTCCGGCCGCTCGGCGAGGCCCAAGCCGCGCTCGATGATCTGCGCGCCGGCCGCGTCGTCGGTCGTACGGTCCTTTCGGCTTAGAGCATGATCCGGAAAAGTGGAAACCGGTTTTCCGAAAAGATCATGCTCCACCAATGATGTAGAGCGCGAATTGATTCAATCTGAAACGATTGCGCTCTAAAAGTCGACCACTCACGGACCCGATCTGCGTAAGTCTCGCGGTCTCACAGCTTCGCTTGAAGATCGCGCACAAATTCCGACAGACCGATCTGGCGCTCGCGCTTGCGCCGCTCAGCGCCAAGAATGGCCTTCACCTCGGCGAAGGCTTCATCGAGGTCGCTGTTGACGATGACGTAGTCGTATTCCGGCCAATGGCTCATTTCACCTGCAGCCTTGGCCATGCGGGAAGCGATGACGTCCCTGCTGTCTTGTGCCCGACGCCTGAGCCGCCGCTCCAGTTCCTTGGCGGTGGGCGGCAGGATGAAGACGCTGACAAGATCGTCGCGCGCCTTTTCGCGCAGTTGCTGCGTGCCCTGCCAATCGATGTCGAAGAGAATGTCGCGGCCCGCCCGCAGCGCCTTGTCCACCGGGCGGCCCGGCGTGCCGTAGCGATGGCCAAAGACCTCGGCCCATTCCAGCAACTCGTTTGCTTTGATCAAGGCAGCGAAGCGGCTCGGGTCGATGAAATGATAATCGCGTCCATCGACCTCGCCACGCCGCTTCGGCCGCGTCGTCACCGATACTGAAAGCTCGACACTGCGATCGGCCTTCAACAGCATGCGTGAGAGCGTAGTCTTTCCGGCCCCCGACGGCGACGATAAGACGAGCATCAAACCCCGGCGCGCGATCTTCTTTCGATTTCGAGCCGCTCGCGCCATCACCTATTCCACGTTCTGCACCTGCTCGCGGAATTGTTCGACCGCGGCCTTAAGCTCCAGCCCGATATTGGTCAGCACGACGTCGTTTGCCTTAGCGCACAGCGTATTGGCCTCGCGGTTGAGTTCCTGCGCAAGAAAATCCAGCCTGCGGCCGATCGGTCCACCCTGATCGATCAGACGTTTCGCCTGACCGACATGGGCCGCCAAGCGATCGAGCTCTTCGCGGACGTCAGCCTTGGTCGCAATCAGGATCGCCTCCTGATGCAGCCTGTCGGGGTCGAAACGATCGGATTGAGCCAGAAGCGTTGCGATCTGTTCGGCGAGTCGCGCCCGTATGGCCTCAGGCTGGCGGCCCGGCGACTTGTCGGCCCGCTCGGCCAATGCGCCAATCTCGCCGAGTTGCGCCAGCAGGATTTGGCCAAGCGCTTCGCCCTCATGCCGGCGCATCTCGGCAAGGGCCGCGATGACGCTCGCGAAACCGGCAATGACGGCCGCCTCGGCGCTGCGCCGCTCCTCTTCGGTCTCTTCAGCTTCGCTGACCTCCATCACGCCTTTGAGTGCGAGGAGGCCGTCAAGAGACGGCGGCGACATGTCGACGCGCTTCGCAAGTTGCTTCGCCGTCGCCAAGACCGCATCAAGCACCGCCGTGTTGACGCGCACGACGGGCAGCGCACCGCTGCGCTCCACAGTCAAGTTGGCTTGGATCGACCCTCGCGCAAGCGTTTCGGCGGCGCGGGACCGGACCGGCACCTCGATTGCGTCCCAGCCCGGCGGAAATCGCAGCCGCAGATCGAGCCCCTTGCCGTTGACGGACTTGACCTCCCAGGCCCACGCGTAGGGGCCGCAGGTACCATGGCTGCGAGCAAATCCAGTCATGCTGGACAACGCCATGGAAGAAAATCTCCGGCAGAAAATTCGCCAATATGCGGGGGGCTGAACTTAACGGCGGCCCTTGCCGGTCACAAGTGCGCCGCTGTGCACCGATGACAACCGGCAAAATCCACAACTTGCTGGCAAAAGGCGCGCGCTCAGTGCGTGTGGCCGTGGCGGGTTCGGCGCGCGGGCGCAGACGGAGCGGGCGCTGCCTGGGCCGACGGCGGAGCCGCCTGCGCGTCAGCGGGCGCTTGATCTTTCGGATCCGTCTCTATCTGCCGCAACTTCGCAACGTTTCTCTCGTGCTGCTCGTAGGTTTCCGAGAAGGCGTGCCCGCCGGTTCCGTCCGCCACGAAATAAAGCTCGCGCGTCCGCGCCGGATTGGCGGCGGCTTCGAGCGACGCCCGCCCTGGATTGCAAATCGGCCCCGGCGGCAGTCCCTCGATCTGGTAGGTGTTGTATGGCGTCACTTGGTCGATCTCGCTCTTCATGATCGGCCGGCCGAGCGTGCCCTTGCCGCCGACCAGTCCGTATATGATGGTCGGATCGGATTGCAGCTTCATTTTTTGTTTGAGCCGATTGACGAACACGGCGGCGACACGCGTCCGCTCCTCAGGCTTGCCGGTCTCCTTCTCAACGATAGAAGCGAGAATCACGAGCTGGTCCGGTGTTTTGATAGGCAGGTCGGGAGAACGACGATCCCAGATTTCCTTGACGAGACGCTGCTGTGCCAGCTGCATGCGCTGAATCATTTGCTCGCGCGTTACACCGCGCGTGAAATTGTAAGTATCGGGCAGGAGGCTTCCCTCGCGCGGAATCTCCTTGATATTTCCCACAAGAACATCGTCATCCAATAGTCGCCCGACAATTTGCTCGGACGTCAGGCCTTCGGGGATGTTGACCTGATGCGGCACCACCTTGCCGTCGACGATGGTCGCGACCACGTCGCGTAGACTGGCGTGCGCCCTAAATTGGTATTCGCCGGCTTTGAGGTCTTCACGTGCCTTGAGCACAAGTACGCCGCCGACGAATACCCACGGCTGATCAATGACCCCTTCCCGCGAAAGGACGTCAGCGATGTCGCGAATTCCGGAGCCGTGCGGAATGATGACGATGCGGTCTTCAGGCAACGGGCCTGGCGCCTCGAACCGCTGTTTGCCGATGAAGACAACGAAGCCGACAACCACCGCCAAAAGCACAATGATCGTGATGATCGCATTACCGATGACGACCAAGGGATGCCGCGCGCTTTTCGACCGCCGCGGTGGCGCGTCGATGGCTTCGGGCTCCAGTGCTGTTCGCGGGCTGCGCGGGGTGATGCGCTGGGCGTCAGGACGTTTCGAATCCACGGGCGCCGCGCTAATGCCATTGACCAGGCGGTCGGAAATCGGGGGATACGGCTCGCCGGCGACGGGCACGGCTTTTGCGGCGTCGCGTGACGATGATGAGCGCGGCGGCGCAGGCTCGTTTATGGGAGCGGCGCGCCCGTTCGGTGGTTTGCTCGCCGCCCGCTCCGTTGTCTGCGCGCGCGGCGCAGGAGCAGCCGGTGCTTTAGCAGTGCCGTTCGTTGGCTTTTCAGCTGCCTTGGGCGAATTGTCCGGGGTCGCAGACGTTTGGCGCACCCCTGGCGGCGTCGCCGGGCTTCGCGGCGAAGCGGCCGCGGCAGCCGGCTGGACGGCGCGTGGCGGCGATTTCGCAGCCGTTGAAGATTGTTTTGATCCCGGCTCCGCCGCTTGCGCCTTCGGCTCCGGCCGTTCCGCAGCGCGCGCTGTCGGCGCACGCGCGTCGGCTGGTCGCGACTGTCCGGCGGCTCGTCCATTGCCGTTGGGTGGGGGATTAGTCTCCGTCACCGCCAAGTATCCACTTTTCAAGATGCATGATCAGCGATGAAGGTGAGCCTCGCCGAGCCGAAACAAATGCTCGCAGATTTTCACGCGCTTGCCCATAGCCTCGAACGAAGGCGCCAAGATCAATGAGTTGCAGCGGAGTGCGGAGCAAATATGGCGAAAAAGCGATGCCCCGCACTATTCGGCCAGCCTGCGGAAGACGATACTGGCGTTTGTCCCGCCAAATCCAAACGAATTTGAGAGGACAACGTTGATCTGCCGTTTGTGAGCCTTGTGCGGCACAAGATCGATTGCCGTCTCGACCGATGGATTGTCGAGATTAATAGTCGGCGGAACGACCTGATCACGCATTGCGAGCAGGCAAAAGACCGCCTCGACCGCGCCAGCCGCGCCGAGCAGGTGACCAATTGACGATTTGGTCGATGACATGGAGACGCGAGCCGCCGCATTGCCGACAAGCCTTTCGACAGCCCTAAGCTCAATCTCATCGCCGAGCTGTGTCGACGTCCCGTGCGCATTGATGTAGTCGATCTCGGCGGCCGATACGCCGGCCCGCCGGATCGCCGCATTCATGCAGCGCGACGCTCCGTCGCCATCTTCAGCCGGCGCGGTGATGTGGTATGCGTCGCCGGACAGACCATAGCCGATCAGTTCGGCATAGATGCGAGCGCCGCGCCGCTTGGCGTGATCATATTCTTCAAGCACAACGGCACCTGCGCCCTCGCCCATCACGAAGCCGTCGCGGTCGCGGTCGTAAGGCCGCGAGGCGCGTTCGGGGGAGTCGTTGAAGCCGGTCGACAATGCTCGGCACGCCGCAAAACCGGCCAACGAAATGCGGTTGACGGGCGACTCGGTACCTCCAGCCACCATCACGTCGGCATCGCCGAGCGCGATAAGCCTGCCGGCGTCGCCAATCGCGTGCGAGCCGGTCGAGCAGGCGGTGACCACCGCATGATTGGGCCCTTTGAGCGAATGAGCAATCGACACATAACCGGATGCGAGATTGATCAGACGGCCGGGAATAAAAAACGGCGACACCCGGCGTGGACCTCGGTCGCGCAAAAGCAATGCGGTTTCGGCGATGCCTTCGACACCGCCGATGCCCGAACCCATCAGCACGCCGCTGGTGATCTGATCCTCATATTGCTGAGGATGCCAGTCAGCGTCGTCCAAAGCCTGCTTCGCCGCGCCCATGGCAAAGATGATGAAATCATCAACCTTGCGCTGCTCCTTCGGCTCCATCCAATGATCGGAATTGAAGGTGCCGTCTGAGCCGTCACCGCGAGGAACTTGGCCTGCGATCTTGCAGGAGATGTCGGAGACGTCGAACTTTTCGATGCGCTTAATACCGCTTTGCCCGGAAAGCAGACGCCGCCACGTGTGTTCGACACCGCAGCCGAGCGGCGTCACCATGCCGAGACCTGTGACGACGACGCGTCTCATCGCCGGCGCTCCCAACCGTGTCGGCCCCCGAGCCTATCCGTCCAGGACATCGCGCGCGATGCGCCCGACCGTTTCCATATGCGGATTTCACCCGCTCGCGAACATTTCATGCAGTAGCAAGCAGCCAGTGCCGACGATCAGCTTTTCGCGTTTTTTTCGAGGAACTTTATGGCGTCGCCGACCGTCAAAATGGTTTCGGCCGCGTCGTCGGGAATCTCGCAACCAAACTCTTCCTCGAAGGCCATGACGAGCTCGACTGTGTCGAGACTGTCGGCACCGAGATCGTCGATGAAGCTGGCGTTCTCAGTCACTTTGTCGGGCTCGACGCCGAGATGCTCCACGACGATCTTCTTCACCCGCTCGCCAATATCGCTCATCGTTCCAACCTCTTCTTTCAACGCGACCCGATTGATCAAGTCTCGGTCTCGTCGTGGGCGACGGCCGCGGGTCGACACCGATCAGAGGCGGACGCTTGCTCCCCGCTCTCCTGCTCCCCCAGCCCAATCGCGGTTCGGTTACCACACTTCAGTAGCGTTGACCAGCACGGCCGCACGCCGCCCACACTTGACCTATCGCCTTCAAATCATGGCCATTCCGCCGTTCACGTGCAACGTCTGTCCCGTTATGTAGGAGGCCTCGTTCGAGGCAAGGAACGCGACAGCCGTCGCCACTTCCTCCGGCGTGCCGGCACGGCTCGCGGGGACCTTGGCGAGGATGGCATCACGTTGTTTGTCGTTAAGTTTCTCGGTCATCGGCGTGATGATAAAGCCCGGCGCAACACAATTGGCGGTGACGCCGCGTTTGGCATATTCCTGCGCGATCGCCTTGATCATCCCGGTTAGGCCCGCTTTGGCGGCGACATAATTGGCCTGCCCAGGATTGCCGGTCGCTCCCACCACCGACGTAATAGCGATCACGCGGCCAAAACGACGCCGCATCATGCCGCGGATTGCGGCTCGCGCTAGCCGGAAGGTCGCGGAAAGATTGATAGCGATCACCTGATCCCAATCCTCATCGCGCAACTGGACGAGCAGATTGTCTCTCGTCACGCCGGCATTGGCGACAAGCATATCGAGCTGCCCCATCGCTTCCTCGGCGAGCGGCACCAGAGTTTCCACCTCGGTGGTTTCGGCGAGATTGCACGGCAGGACGTGAACGCGGTCGCGAAATTCCTGAGCGAGCCCGTCGAGTACGTCGCGCCGGGTGCCGGACACGGCGACCACGGCACCCTGGGCGTGGAGAGTACGCGCGATAGCGCTGCCGATCGTGCCTGTCGCACCCGTGACCAGTGCAGTCTTACCGGCGAGGTCAAACATTTCGTCCTCCGAGCGCGACCCTCACACGTGCGCCGTCTTGAATCGTGCAAGGTCCTCAGGCGTTCCAATTGAGGTGGCCGTAGCCGCTTCGGCAATGCGTTTGATCAAACCGGTGAGAACTTTGCCGGCACCGACTTCATAAAACGTCGTGACGCCGGCGCGCGCCATGAACGTCACCGATTCTCGCCAGCGAACCGTGCCGGTCACCTGCTCGACAAGACAGCGCACGATATCGGCCGGCTGGGTGACGGGTTGCGCCAGCACGTTAGCGATGAGCGGGACTGTGGGCGGATTGATCGAGACAGTCGCGAGAGCCTCCGCCATCGCCTCTGCGGCCGGATGCATCAGGCTGCAATGGAAGGGGGCAGAGACCGGCAGCATCATTGCGCGCCGCGCGCCGCGGACCTTCGCAAGCTCGACGGCCCGCTCGACCGCGCGCTTCTCGCCCGAAAGAACGACCTGCCCGCCCCCATTGTCGTTTGCGGCCGCGCACACGCCGGCGTCTGCGGCCTCGCTTGCGATCACTTTGACCTCGCCGAACTCAAGTCCAACCAGCGCGGCCATGGCACCCGCACCGACGGGCACCGCCTTCTGCATGGCGCGCCCGCGAATGCGTAACAGCCGCGCCGCGTCAGCGATCGAAATCGACCGTGCGGCTGCGAGCGCTGAATATTCGCCGAGCGAATGGCCGGCAACAAAGGCGGCGTCACGGGCAAGATCGACGCCGGCCTCTGCTTCTAGCGCACTCATGGCCGCGAGCGAGACCGCCATCAAAGCTGGCTGAGCGTTCTCGGTCAGGGTGAGCGCTTCAGCCGGGCCGTTCCAGATGATCTCGCTGAGCCGCTCCCCCAACGCTGCATCGACGTCCTCGAAAACCTGACGCGCCGCAGCAAAGGCGTCGGCCAAGCTTTTGCCCATGCCGACCGTTTGACTACCCTGCCCGGGAAAAACGTACGCAACAGACATAGCAGCGCCCCCTAGTGTGGCGGTACAGAAGTCCGCATCATTCTCGCCGCGACCCCGTCATGCGGACTTCTGAACCAAAGCCACACTAGATCAATAAGTTGCTAGTGTCCTTCGCTTCCGAAGTTCGCAAACGAGGATGCCGCGCAATGATGCGAACTTCGGAATCTGGACACTAGGAGCGGCGAAAGATACTGCGGCTCTAGCCGTGTCAAGGGTCGTGACGCCAATGAAAGACCGCCAACATGGGTAAGAAAACGACAACCGCCCTTTGATACCATCGTTCTGATTGTAGGACCGACGGCCCAAAGCACCATGTCGGCGAGCCCAGTATTGGCGAAAACCTTTGCGCCGGTCAGCGACGCTGAGCTTGCGCGCGCTCGCTGCGACCCCGCGTTTCGCCAAATGCTTCTCAGACACAGCCTCGAGGTGCTGCTTGAGGGATTGCAAAGGTTCCGCACTTCGGCGGTTTCCGACCGGGACAACAAGAAGCAGATCCGCGAAGGCGTCGAACTTGCGGTGCGGCTCGCCGAGTTGATCCAGGGTTCGAGCGCCTCCTCCCGCGGACCGTAGTCTTACCCCCAGCATCTTGCCTTTCTGCGCGGGCCGCGTATAAACCCGCCTTCCGCTCGACCCCGGCCGGGGGCTGAACGGACGGCCGCGCCAGCGCATGTTCTATAGAAGCCTACCCCAGGCTTGATCGGGGTTGGTTTCCGGTTTTCCGAGCCGAACATGTGGCAAATGTCAGGCGTGGTAGGGCCCTTGGGTCCGGCGTCCGGTGTTCCCGCCTTCAGAGCATTCGAGCCTTTCCCGAAGGGTTCGAGGGGCTTAGCGCCGCGGCGGGCACGCGAACGAAGGAAGGGGCAGCCATGCCGCTCTACGAGCACGTCTATCTTGCGCGCCAGGACGCCAGCGCGCAGCAGGTCGAGGAATTGACTGCACAGTTGAAGGGCGTCGTCGAAGGCCTCGGCGGATCGATCACCAAGACCGAATATTGGGGCGTGAAATCGCTCTCGTACCGGCTGCGCAAGAACCGTAAGGCACATTTCACACTGATGAACCTCGACGCGCCGCCGCCCGCGATCAACGAGATCGAGCGCTTGGAGCGCCTCAACGAGGACGTCCTGCGCTACCTGACGATCAGGGTCGAGGCGCACGAAGAAGGGCCCTCTGCCATGATGCGCCGCGCCGAGCGCGATCGCGACCGCGACGACCGTCGGGGTGACAGAGGCGATCGCGGCGACCGGTTTGACCGCGGCGACAGGGGAGACCGAGGCGATCGTCCGCGAGACCGCGATCGACGTCCCCGCGAGACCTCTGAAACTGAGACGGCAACGGAGGAGTGATCATGGCAATGTCACCGCAAGCCGGGGGTGGGCGCCGGCCATTCTTTCGCCGCCGCAAGAGCTGCCCGTTTTCGGGCGCTAACGCACCCAAGATCGACTACAAGGACGTCAAGCTGCTGCAGCGTTTCGTATCGGAGCGCGGCAAGATCGTGCCGAGCCGCATCACCGCGGTGTCGGCGAAGAAGCAACGTGAACTCGCCCAAGCCATCAAGCGCGCGCGCTTTCTTGGGCTGCTGCCCTACGTGATCCGCTAAGGCAAGAATTCAGCCAAACGGAGCGAGCCGTTGTTCCAAACGACGGTCGCGGCGGCGAAGGAGAGACTGACATGGAAGTAATTTTGCTCGAACGCGTCTCCCGGCTGGGCCAAATGGGCGACGTGGTACGCGTCAAGGACGGCTTTGCGCGAAATTTCCTGTTGCCGCGCGGCAAGGCGCTCCGCGCCACGTCTGAGAATCGGACGCGCTTTGAAGCGATGAAAGGCGACCTCGTCGCGCGCTCGGCCTCGCTTAAAGGCGAAGCATCCAGTGTTGCCGAGAAGCTCAACGGCCGCAGTTTCACCGTGCTGCGTCAAGCATCCGAGGCCGGGCAGTTGTTCGGTTCGGTGTCGCCGCGTGACCTCGTCGACCTGATTTCAGAGGCCGGGTTTAACGTAACTCGCAATCAGATCGCACTGAATACGCCGATCAAGACAATCGGCCAGCACGCGGTGCCGATCTCGCTGCATCCGGAGATCGACGTCTCGATCAACGTCATCGTCGCCCGAAATGCCGATGAAGCGGCACGCATCGCGCGCGGCGAGGACATCACGCAGTTGCGCGAAGAACCGACCGAAGAGGAGGTCGCGCTCCAGGCGGCCGAGGCGTTCTTCGAACCCGAGGCCGCGGAATCCCTCCGCTCACAGGAAGGTGCGGAACAGAACGAAGCCGACGTTCCGGCCGCCGACAAGAGCTGATCGCCTCAAGCGGCGATACCGTCAGTCCGGAATATTGTCGCGCGGAACGGTAGAATTTTCTTCCGGCTCTGTACTCACGGGAGCAGCCGCGCTTCGAGCCGGGGTTGGCGGAGGGCTGATTTCCGGAGTCCGCGTTTCAATCGTCCGCTCTTCGGTAGAAGTCGGCTCAGCGACGACCGCGGCAGGCTCGTGCACGGCGGTCGCCGCCGGCGTGTCCTTTCCGCGCCCGCGGGTGGCGGTCGCCGGCTGCAACTCACGCCGAACTGCCGGCCGACGGGCCGGGTTTGAGGCGTTAAGGCCCTCGCCGGAGTCGGGCTCTTCGTCGGGTTTAGCATTGGCGGTGGCGGAACCGCGCTCCTCGGGTTTTCCCGGCAGCCTTGCACGGGCCGGGCCTTTCGGCTCCTCGGTAGCCTTGGCACGCTCCGCCGCAGGCTTTTGGCCGCGACCTTGCGTCGCGGGCTCGGCCGGCCCGTTGCCGGCGCCAAGCACATAAGCGGCGAGCGCCGCGGCTTGCTCGCGACCTGTCGTATAATGCTCCCGCAAGAATGACGAGAGCATCAGGCTGTTCTTGCCGTTTGCAAGACCTCTGCGGGGCCTTGTGGCAGACTGCGCAATCGCTGCGCGAACATCTGGGCCGGGGTCTTGCCCTGGTCGATATCGGTCTGGGCATACGCCGTCGCAGGACCAACCCCGCCAACAGGCCGATCATGGGGGCGAGACGCCGAGACACCCAGACCTCCTCAAGTCTTGTCGGTCGACCCATCATCTTTATTCCAAAGCCGGCCAGACGGGACCGGGGATTGTTCGGTCCTCCCGGACGAGAGGACGCAGCCACTGCATTGCTGCCACCGCATTGCTGGTCAAGCAGGATTTTGTTTTAATGACGGCAACCAATAAACTCGTTGACGCATCAGTCGATGGACCCGGCCGAACGAGTGGCCGAATGTGGGCGGGATCGGAGCGTGTGGAGGCGGCCGTGGAACGGTTGCTGGTGGTTCTTCTGAGTCGATTTATCCGCCGAGGGTGCCTTACGGTCACTACAGCGGCGGGCAAGACTTATAAGTTCGGCGATGGTAGCGGGGCGCCGGTCGCCGTGCGCTTTACGACCGCAAAGGCTCAATACGCGGTTTTGCTCGATCCCGAGCTTAAATTAGGCGAAGCCTATATGGACGGCACCTTCGTCGTCGAGCAAGGCTCGATTTCGAAGGTTCTCGAACTCCTGCTGCGCCAGGAGCAGACGGGCAGCGCCTGGGTGTCGCCGTCACGGGTCGTCCGCTATCTGTTCCGGCGGCTGCAGCAATTCAACCCTCGGTCTCGGTCGCAGAACAACGTAGCGCACCATTACGACCTCGACGGCAGGCTTTATTCACTCTTCCTCGATGGCGACCAGCAATATAGCTGTGCCTATTTCGAATCTGCAGGACCAGTCACTCGACGATGCCCAGCTTGCCAAGAAGCGCCACCTCGCGGCGAAGCTGCGGGTAAAGCCTGGAAACACCGTACTGGATATCGGCTGCGGCTGGGGCGGCCTTGCGCTCTACCTTTCCGAGATTGCTGGAGCGCAGGTCACTGGCATTACGCTCTCGAAGGAGCAACACGCGCGCGCGCGCGGCCGCGCGATGGAGCGCGGCCTGACGAAGAACACAACGTTCCGTTTGGTGGATTATCGCGACGTCGGCGGCATCTTCAACCGCATCGTATCGGTCGGCATGTTCGAGCACGTCGGCGTCGGCTTTTACGACACCTACTTCCGCAAATGCGCGCAACTTTTGTCTGATAACGGCACGGCGCTTATTCACACCATCGGCCGCACTGGTCCTCCGGGCATCACCAATCCGTGGATCGCCAAATACATCTTTCCGGGCGGCTACATCCCGGCGTTGTCGGAAGTGTTGCCCGCGATCGAACGCGCCCAACTCATCGTCACCGACGTCGAAATTTTGCAACTCCATTACGCGGAGACGCTCAAGGCGTGGCGCGAGCGCTTTCTCGCGCACCGTGACGAGGTGGTGCGGCTCTACGACCAGCGCTTCGTGCGGATGTGGGAGTTCTATCTCGCCTGCTCCGAAATGGCCTTTCGCGAGGCCGAGATGGTCGTATTCCAAATCCAGATGGCGAAGCACAAGGGCATCACGCCGGCAACACGCGACTACATCGCCCGCGAGGAAGCGCGACTGCGGACTCTCGAAGCCGGCTACGCCGCGCCGCTGCGGCTGGCCGGAGAGTAGTTCGGCGGTCGCCCGCTATGGAAAGCCTTCCGTCAAGGGCGGATCGCTTCTATGAACGCTCCTGTGTCGCGTGCGGTGAGTAGCGGGGAAAGCCGCAATGAGGGTTTCCCATTCGGCCGCCACTCGATTATCGACGGGATGTTGCGTACAACACTGCGAATTAAGACAGTAGCGCTGTCGTTGAGTGATCCGCGATGTTGAGTAAGAACCCAGAACCGGCCATCGCAAATTGGCCACACGCGAATCCCTTGATCCGGGACCATGCCAGCATTCGATTCGACCGCACGGAAGCAAGCTCCCGCGGAACCGGCGTTCCGCGCGCCGCCGCACAATATCGAGGCCGAGCAGGCGCTGCTCGGCGCGATTCTCGTCAATAACGAGGCGTTTTATCGCGTCTCCGACTTTCTCGAGCCGAAGCATTTCTTCGAGCCGATCCATCAGCGCATCTTCGAGCTAGCCGGCGGGCTCGTCCGCGCCAACAAGCTTGCGACGCCCGTAACGCTGAAGACATTCCTGCCGCCGGACTTCGACGTCGCCGGACTGTCACTCAATCAATATCTAGCGCGGCTCGCGGCCGAAGCGACGACGATCATCAATGCCGAAGACTATGGTCGAACGGTCTACGACCTTTCGATTCGCCGCGATCTGATCATGATCGGCGAGGACATGGTCAACCTCGCCTATGACGCGCCGGTGGACGCGACGCCACTCAGCCACATCGAGGACGCCGAGCGCAAACTCTACGAAATCGCAGAAACCGGACGCTACGATTCCGGCTTCCAGCGTTTTGCCCACGCGCTGACCACGGCGGTCGACATGGCGGCGCGCGCCTACCAGCGCGACGGCAGTCTCTCGGGCCTCGCCACCGGACTAACCGATCTCGATGCCAAGATGGGCGGGCTACAGCCCTCCGATCTGATCATCCTCGCCGGCCGTCCCGGCATGGGCAAAACCGCGCTCGCCACCAACATCGCCTATAGCGTCGCCAAGACTTGGGCGGGCGAACTGCGCGCCGACGGCCACATGGCGACCGTCAACGGCGGCATCGTCGGATTCTTTTCGCTGGAAATGTCGGCCGAACAGCTCGCCACGCGCATCATCGCCGAACAGACCGGCATTCCCTCTACCAAAATCCGCCGCGGCGCCATCGACGAAACCGACTTCGAGAAGATCAAGGACGTCTCGATCGAGTTGCAGAATTTGCCGTTCTACGTCGACGAAACCGGCGGTCTTTCGATCGGCCAATTGGCGGCGCGCGCCCGCCGGCTCAAGCGCCAGCGCGGACTTGACCTCCTGGTGATCGATTACGTGCAGCTCTTGCAGGGCTCCAGCCGCCGTTCAAGCGAGAACCGCGTGCAGGAAATCACAGAGATCACGACGAGGCTGAAGGCGCTGGCCAAAGAGCTCAACATTCCGATCCTCGCGCTCTCGCAATTGTCGCGACAGGTCGAATTGCGCGAGGACAAGCGCCCGCAGCTCTCAGACTTGCGCGAGTCGGGCTCGATCGAACAGGATGCCGATGTCGTGTTGTTCGTCTTCCGCGAGGAATATTATCACCAGATGCGCAAGCCGATGGAATTGAACAGGGAAAAATTCGACGAATGGCTGGCCGAAGGCAACCGCGTGGAGGGCAAGGCCGAGCTCATCATCGGCAAGCAGCGCCACGGTCCGACGGGAACGGTCGAATTACAGTTCGATGCCGCCGTTACGCGCTTTGCCAATCTGGATACGATGCACCAGCCGAGCTTCTAGGCCGCTCGCGGCCGCACGTCGCGCTCGATCGCGCCGCCGTTTTCCTGCCGCGCCTTGGTCAGATCGTGCATCGACTGCAGATTGACCCAAAACTCTGCGCTCGTGCCGAAGAAGCGCGCGAGCCGCAGCGCGGTATCCGCCGTTACCGATCGTTCGCCCTTGACGATGGCGCCAATACGTGTCGCCGGCACGCGCAAGGCGAGTGCAAGCGCATTGACCGACATTCCGAGCGGCTTGAGGAACTCTTCGCTCAAAATCTCGCCCGGATGAGTCGTGACGCGATTGGGAGTTGCTACACCATTAGTGGTCATCGACGATTTCGACATTGGCTGGACCCTCCTTGGTCCATGCGAAGCAGACGCGCCACTGATCATTGATTTCGGATCGAATGTTCCCCTCGTCGATCTCCTGCGAGAGCTTCGAGATGATTTGCAGGAGGCACGCGCAAATCGTTTAAATCGCGAGCATGGTGCAGCATATCGAGTTTCCGCAACGCTTGCTTCTCGATCCCGCTGAACCGCTTCACAAAGGTGCCCATCCAAAGAGATTCCGCGGCCCGGTCGCGGAAGGATTTTATCATGAACGTCTCAAGTACAACGCCATGAATGATACGTCAATCGTATAGCGTCATCCGGAGAGGTGCGACGGCTGTTCGTCCATATCTCGCCGCTTTACCGCCGCCGCGGCGCCGGTCATAACGAAGCCATGGCGCTCGCGGAACCACTTCCCGAACTGGCAGATCACCTCGCCGAGGCCGAGACCGGCGGCACGCTGACGGTCGATCTCGCCGCCATCGAATTGAACTGGCGCGCGCTGACCCATCACACCGTCACCGCCGAATGCGCAGCCGTCATCAAAGCCAATGCCTATGGTCTGGGCCTCGAACCGGTGGCGGCACGGCTCGCGGCGGCAGGCTGCAAGACGTTCTTCGTGGCCGATCTTGCCGAAGCGCGGCGTGTTCGGGCGCGGGCGCGCGAGGCCACGATTTACGCGCTCAACGGCTTTGCGCCAGAAGCGGGTGCGGCCTACCTCGACATCAACGTTCGACCGGTCATCAACAGTATGACCGAACTGGCGGAGTGGGACGCCTTTGTTGCCGCCCACGGCTGGAAAGGCGGTGCCGCGCTCCAGGTCGACACCGGCATGAATTGGCTCGGCATTTCCGCTGACGAGGCAGCGGCACTCGCGCCGCGGGTCCAGACCGAGAATCACGGCATCACGCTTTTGATGAGCCACCTCGCCTGTGCTGAGACCGCCAACCATCCGCTTAACGCGACCCAGATCGCTCTATTTCGGGAAATTCGACTGTTGTACCGCGGGGTCCCAGCTTCGCTCGCCAATTCCGCTGGCATTTTTCTCGGCGATTCGGCGCTCTGCGATCTGGCAAGGCCGGGCGCCGCACTCTATGGCATCAATCCAATGCCGGGACGTCACAACCCAATGAAGGGCGTCGTCGAATTGACCGGCCGGATTTTGCAGATCCGCAACGTCGACCGTGGCGACACCGTCGGCTATGGCGCCGCCTGGACGGCAAAACGCCCTTCGCGAATTGCTGTCGCTGCCATCGGCTACGCTGATGGACTCATGCGCTCCGCCGGCGGCAGCGGCGATGGGCGCAGTGGCGTGACGGTGATCGGCAGGAAACGCTGTCCGTTCGCCGGCCGAATTTCGATGGACCTGGTCTGCATCGACGTCACCGACCTTCCCAATGACGCAGTCCATAGGGGCGGTGTCGCGACGTTCATCGGCGCGGGCATCGACGTCGACGAAGTTGCGGCCGCCGCCGGCACAATCGGCTATGAGATCCTGACCCGGCTGGGACAGCGTTGCCATCTTGTTTATCGCGGCACATGAGCCGAGCTAGTGGTCCAATTCTAACATTCGCATCCCGGTTCGGG
This sequence comes from uncultured Alphaproteobacteria bacterium, assembly GCA_963759705.1. Classification (GTDB taxonomy): domain Bacteria; phylum Pseudomonadota; class Alphaproteobacteria; order Rhizobiales; family Xanthobacteraceae; genus BOG-931. The sequence continues at coordinate 46,829 of CAVXAK010000003.1, read as the reverse complement.
GATGCTGTCTTGCGAATGTTAGAATCAAAGGACCACTAGCTAATATAAGTGCTAGTGGAGCTTTGGATTTGACATTCGCTTCGCCGATTCGCGGCTGGGGGATAGCGAATGTCAAATCCGCTCCATTAGCTAAGGACTTGAAATGGCTGCGCGAGCACCAAGCTTCGTCTGCCAGAATTGCGGTGCGGCCTACGCGCGCTGGGCCGGCCGTTGCGAAGCGTGCGGCGAATGGAATTCGCTGGTTGAAGAAGGCTCCGTCACGCCGGCGCGTTCCTCTCGCAAAGGCCGCGTGTTCGTTGTCGAGCCACTGAAGGGCGAAACGCTGGAAGCTCCGCGGGTGGCCTCCGGGATCGCCGAATTCGACCGGGTGACTGGCGGCGGATTGGTGCGTGGCTCGGTCCTGCTGCTCGGTGGCGATCCCGGTATCGGCAAATCCACACTGCTGATTGAAGTCGCCGCGGCATTCGCCCGCAACAGGCATCGCGCCGTCTATATCTCGGGCGAGGAAGCTGTCGCACAGGTGCGGCTTCGCGCCGAACGGCTGGGCCTGGCGGAAGCAGCCGTCGAACTCGCGGCGGAAACCTCGGTCGAGGACATCATAGCGACGCTTTCGCAGGGCGCGACGCCGCGGCTTCTCGTCATCGATTCCATTCAAACGATGTGGACGCAAAGCGTCGAGGCGGCGCCGGGTACGGTCACCCAGGTACGCGGGTCGGCCGGCGAACTCATCCGCTTCGCCAAGAGGACGGGCGCGGCCGTCATTCTGGTCGGCCATGTCACCAAGGACGGCCAGATCGCCGGCCCTCGCGTCGTCGAGCACATGGTCGACGCCGTACTGTCGTTCGAGGGTGAAGGCTCGCACCAATTTCGCATCCTGCGCGCGATCAAGAACCGTTTTGGGCCGACCGACGAGATTGGCGTATTCGAAATGACCGGCGCGGGGCTGAGCGAAGTCACGAACCCCTCCGAGTTGTTTCTTTCGGAGCGCGACCTGGGGAGTCCCGGTACGGCGGTCTTTGCCGGCATGGAGGGAACGCGGCCGCTGCTCGTGGAAATTCAAGCGCTTGTAGCGCCGACGACGCTGGGAACGCCGCGTCGTGCCGTGGTCGGCTGGGACCAAAGCCGCCTCTCGATGGTGCTCGCGGTCCTGGAGGCGCATTGCGGCGTCCGGCTCTCAGGCCACGACGTCTATCTCAACGTCGCCGGAGGATTGCGCATCCAGGAGCCGGCGGCCGACGTCGCCGCGGCGGCCGCTTTGGTGTCCTCTCTCGCTCATGCGCCACTTCCGGCCGACGCCGTATATTTCGGCGAAGTCTCGCTGTCCGGCGCGGTGCGGCCGGTGGCGCAGACCGCCTCCCGCCTCAAGGAAGCGCAGAAGCTCGGCTTTAGGCGAGCCATCGTCCCGGATGGTGCGCGCGCCGAAGCGCCGGACGGATTTGTGCTCTCCACCGTCAACGCGCTTGCGAACCTGGTTGCTGATATTGCGCGCGAGGGCACGCCGCCCCTGCGGCGCGTCGGCCGCCAGGACAGCTAGGCCTCGACCGCCATTATTTTGCGACTCGGCCTTCGACTTGCTGTGAGAAGAATGTTTGCGCCTGCGTGAATGCGTCCGCCTTGGCGGCGACATTGGCGTCGACACTTTGCCGCGTACGCCCCGGATCGTCGAAATCGTGCGTGGCGCCGGGGTAAAGCGTGATCTCGATGTCGCCCCCCTTGGCACGGCTCTTTGCGACCAAGGATGCACAACGTTTGGGCGACACTTCCTCGTCGGCATCGCCTTGCAGGACGCGTACCGGCGCGTAGGGGCGATAGCCGTCCTCGAACATCCCCTTCAAACCGCAGGCCGGGTAAAATGCGAGTTCCGGCCCGAAAGCCGTTCGTCGGCCCACGCATCGCCGCCCCGGGGGTATCGGCGGCCACCACCGCCATGCTGGCAAGCGTCGCGCTCCCGCCGTTCGACCAGCCCTGAAGACCGACGTGATCGGCAATGACGTCGCGCCGTGTGCGCAGGTAAGCAAGACCGCCATAGGCGTCGAGCGGCCGCACTGTGACCTCGTTGAGCGATTCGGGGCGCTGATCGTAGCTGAAGCGCGGAAAGCCCTGCGGATAGCCGCGCGGACCGAAGCCATCGACGAGAATCGCGACGTAGCCCTGGTCAACCCACAAGTCGCCCCACATGCGGTGACGCTTGGAAAGGGTCGACGCGTCATAACGGCCGTTGGCCTCCGAAGAATAGGCGCCCGCTCGCCCATGCATCATCACAATGGCCGGCATGCGCGTGGCCTTGCCGCGCGGCGCGAAGACATAGCCGACGAGCGTGGTCTGGTTATCAAGGCTCATGAAAGTGACATGTTCGGGAAGCGCACCCTCGGCCGCGGCACCCGAACACCATCTCAAGACGACAAATGCTATTGCCAGAAAAGCCACCGAGTATTTGGACATGATGAAAACCTCCGGGCCCCGCTCGCGAAATATCGGGCACAATGACAGCATTGGGCGGGCATTAATACTTGTCCCGTTAGAGCTGTTGAGCACGCGAGAAGGCGGGTGACGGCGTGCCCAGGCCCGGCTATACACGCGGCGGCTCCGCGTGTTTTGGAGCACCACCCCACTGTGGGGTTTGTCGCCCGGATACCGGGAGGGTGAGATCACGACGGTGACATCAACGGCGACCGTTTTTCCTCAGGACCGCTGCCGGGACTTGCGGCCTGACCGGGAGGATCGTCTCATGGCGCCTGCGGCGTGCTGGCGATTTGGGCGTGAGCGGACAACCGACGTTGAACGATCGATGCCGGACTACCGGGCGGACTAGCGAACCATGCCGATCACCGTGCTCGATATCGTCCTCATCGTTGTGATGCTGGTGTCGGGAATGCTCGCCATGGTGCGCGGATTCATGCGCGAGGTACTGTCCATCACGGCGTGGGTGTTGGCGGCCGTGGCCACGCTTTATTCGTACGCCAAGCTTCTTCCCTACGCGAAGCAATACTTCAACAACGATATCGTCGCGACCGCAGCGGTCGTCGGCGGCGTATTCCTGGGCACGCTTCTGATCGTCTCGGTGATGACCATCAGGATTTCCGACATGGTGCTCGACAGCCGAGTGGGCGCACTCGACCGTACGCTGGGCTTTCTGTTCGGCCTCGGGCGCGGCCTGATCATCGTGGTGGTGGCCTTTCAATTCTTCACCTGGCTCGTTCCCGACAAGTCCCAGCCCGAATGGGTCAAGAGCGCCAAATCGCGGGTTGTGCTTGCCGGAACCGGGCAATGGCTGATGTCGATGTTGCCGGAGAACGCCGAAAGCACCATCTTAAACAAGCTGAAGCCGCACCGTCCGGGCGACACCGACTCGCCCGATGCGACACCGGAGCAGCATGGCGCGATCGACAAACCGGCTGACAGCCGGACGGATGATCGTGCGGAACTGGGTTATGACCGGGCCAGCCGGGCCGGAATGCAGCAATTACTCCAAGCCAAGGGCGTGGTGCACTGACACGCTGGAGGGCCAATTCCATGACTGAACCTGCCCTCCTCGATCTTGACGGAGACCGGCTGCGCGAAGAATGCGGCGTCTTCGGAATTTTCGGCCATCCCGATGCCGCGGCGATAACGGCTCTCGGCCTCCATGCCCTGCAGCACCGCGGCCAGGAAGCCGCCGGCATCGTCTCGTTCGACGGCAAGCGCTTCCACTCTGAACGCCGCCTCGGCCTGGTCGGCGACGCCTTCTCGGGACGTGACGTGATCGATCGCCTGCCCGGCAATTCAGCCGTCGGCCACGTCCGCTATTCCACGACCGGCGAGACCATCCTGCGTAACGTGCAGCCGCTGTTCGCCGAGCTCAACGCCGGCGGGTTCGCCGTCGGCCACAACGGCAACCTCACCAATGGCCTGACGCTGCGCCGTCAGCTGGTGAGCGAAGGCGCGATGATGCAATCGACCACGGACACCGAGGTGATCCTTCACCTCGTGGCGCGCTCGCACCGCAACCGCTTCGTCGACCGTTTTGTCGAAGGGCTGCGGATGCTCGAGGGCTCCTACGCCTTCGTTGGACTGACCAACAAGAAGCTCGTCGGAGCGCGTGATCCGCTCGGCATCCGCCCGCTGGTCCTCGGCCGCCTCGACGGCTGCCCTATCCTCGCCTCCGAGACCTGCGCGCTCGATATCATCGGCGCGCAATATGTGCGCGACGTGGAGAACGGTGAGGTTCTGATCTTCGACGAGGACGGAGCGCACTCGCATAAGCCATTTCCGCCGATGCCGCCGCGACCGTGCATCTTCGAATACATCTACTTCGCGCGGCCGGATTCGATCATCGGCGGCCGCAGCGTCTATGACGTGCGCAAGGCGTGTGGGGCGGAGCTGGGTCGCGAATCACCCGCTGCCGCCGACGTGGTCATCCCGGTGCCCGATTCCGGAGTGCCGGCGGCGATCGGATATGCGCAGGAATCCGGCATCCCCTATGAGCTCGGCATTATCCGCAATCACTATGTCGGGCGAACCTTCATCGAGCCAACCCAGCATATCCGGCAGCTCGGCGTTCGTCTCAAGCACAGCGCCAACCGCGCCGTGGTGAACGGCAGGCGCATCGTGCTGATCGACGACTTCGATCGTACGTGGGACGACGTCGGTGAAGATCGTGCAAATGATGCGCGACGCCGGCGCCCGCGAGGTGCATTTCCGTATCGCGTCGCCGCCGATCACGCACCCCGATTATTACGGGATCGATACGCCCGAGCGCGACAAGCTCCTGGCCGCGACTCATGACCTCGAAGGCATGCGCAAATTCATCGGCGCGGATTCGCTGGCGTTTCTTTCGGTCGAAGGCATTTACCGCGCCATGGGCGAAACGGCGCGTGATCCGGCGCGGCCGCAGTTCACCGACCATTGCTTCACCGGCGAGTACCCGACGGCGCTGACCGACCGCACCGGGCAAGATGCAGCGCCGCGTCAGCTTTCACTGCTCGCCGAGGCAAGCTGACGAATGCCGCTTCCGCTTGCTGATCGGATCGCGCTGGTGACCGGCGCCTCGCGGGGCATCGGCCATGCGGCGGCCCTCGCGTTTGCGCGCGCGGGCGCGCATGTGGTCGCCGTCGCGCGCACTGTCGGCGGGCTCGAGGAGCTTGACGACGCGATACGGGCGGCCGGCAGCTCGGCGACGCTGGTCCCGCTCGATATGTGCGACTACGACGGTCTCTACCGGCTCGCCGCCGCGCTTCACGAACGTTACCAGCGGCTCGACATCCTTCTCGGCAATGCCGCGGTCGTCGGCCAGCGTTCGCCCCTCGGCCACGTCGAGCCGAAGTCGTGGGACGAGACGATCGCGATCAACGTCACGGCCAATTGGCATCTCATCCGCGCCGTGGACCCGCTGCTGCGAAACGCGCCGGCCGGCCGCGCGGTATTCATGACATCCGGCGCCGCAACCAACACCCGCGCGTATGCCGGTCCGTATTCGGTCTCAAAGGCCGCACTGAACGCGCTGGCCCGCACCTACGCAGCCGAGACAACTTCGACGCCGGTGCGGGTCAATCTGTTCAATTCCGGCCCGACGCGAACCCGGATGCGGGCGCAAGTCATGCCGGGCGAAGACCCCATGACTCTGCAGACACCTGAGGAGGTCGCGGAGAAAATCCTCGATCTGTGCCTGCCCGGCTTCACCGAAACCGGCAAGCTCTACGATTTCTACGCACGAAAGCTCTTGGAGTTCAGGCCCCCGGCCTGACTATCTCTCGGACCGATCGCCAAGTGTGCCTCACGAAGATTGTTTCCTGGTCGTTCGCCAGCCGGCGACGGCCGCTGCCACCAGTAACAACGCCGATAGGAGGAACGCTGCACCGGGCATATTCCAGCTTCGCCCGGTACCGATCGCAAATGCAAAGGTCTGCGTGAAAAGACCGGGCCCGACCAGATTGGCGATTCCGGCAATGCTGGCGTTGGCGCCCTGCAACCGGCCTTGCTCGGCGGCGCCGACCAAACGGCTCATCAAGGCCTGCAAGGCGGGACTCGCCAGCCCCCACATCGCGAGCAGCGGGATGCCGATCCAAAAGACCGCGCCAGTCTCGGCCATCGCGAACACCGCAAAGCCTGCGATACCGAACGCAAGCCCAAGCAGAAGAGAGGCTCGCTCGCCAACACCCGCCGTCACTGGGCCGACAATGGCGCCCTGCACGATGACCGATGCGACACCGACCCCCGCCAAAGTCAAACCGACATCCCGTTCATTCCAGCCGTAGCGATAGGACATGTAGAGCACGCTCACGCTGGGCAGGACCGCATGCGCAAGATTGTCGAGGAAATTGACGCCGGCGAGCCCGAAAAGTTCGGCGTGCGAGCGTAACAACGCGAGAGCGCCAAGTGGATTGGCGCGCTGCCACGCGAACGCGGCACGATTGGAGCGCGGCAACGATTCCGGAAGCACGAACAGTCCGTAAGCCGCGTTGGCGAGGCTCAAGCCGGCGGCGATCCAGAACGGCAACCGCGGCGAAATGCTGCCGGCAAGTCCGCCGAGCGCCGGTCCCAGCACGAAGCCTGCGCCGAAGGCCGCGCCGAGAAAGCCGAACCGCGCCGCACGTTTATTCGGCGGCGTGACGTCGGCGACATAAGCGTACGCTGTCGAGATGCTCGCAGCGGTAATGCCGGAAATAACCCGGCCGACAAACAGCCACCTAATCGACGGCGCTAGCGCCATCAAGACATAATCAAGTCCGATGCCGAGATTGGAGACCAAGATCACGGCGCGTCTGCCGAACCGGTCGGACAACGCGCCCTGAACGGGCGAAAACACGAACTGCATCAGCGCCCATGCGGTGCCGAAGACACCAAACACTTTCGCCGCGGCCTCGGTATCGCCGCCCGTGAAATCGACGACGAGCTTCGGCAGCACGGGAATGATCACGCCGAGCGACAGCATGTCCAACAGAACGGTCGCAAAAATAAACGCGAAGGCGGCCTGACGCGGCGTCGCTTTCGGTTCGGCGCCGGTCTCGTCGATCAAGCTGTTCATCGCTTACGTTTTCGGCCGGCGTAAGGATTGGGCTTGGCGCGGACCGTCAGCCTGATTGGAGTGCCCGGCAGCGCAAAATTCTCGCGCAAGCCATTGACGAGATAACGACGATAAGTTTCGGGGAGCGCGTAAGTACGCGATGAGAACAGAACGAAGCTCGGCGGACGCGCCTTCGGTTGCGTGATGTAGTCGAGCCGGCTGCGGCGTCCGTGAGCGGCGGGCGGCGCATGCGCCGCAACCGCCTCGGCGAGAAACCGGTTGAGCGCGGCGGTCGGCACACGGCGATTCCACACCGCGTGGCTTTCGATTACCGCAGCCATCAGCCGGTCGAGCCCTTCTCCTGTGCGCGCCGACAGCGCGACGACGGGGACACCCTTGATCTGCGGCAAGACGCGATCGATTTCGGCGCGCGCGCGCGACAATGCGCCGGGCACAGGCTCGATCATGTCCCATTTGTTGAGTTCAATGACGACCGCGCGCCCTTCCCGCTCGACGAGATCGGCAATGCGGATGTCCTGTTCTTCGAACGGTGTCTGCGCGTCGATGAGCACGATCACCACTTCGGCGAAACGGATAGCGTTGATCGCGTCAGCGACCGAGAGCTTTTCCAGCTTCTCCTCGATCCGCGAGCGTCGCCGCAGACCGGCGGTGTCGTGGATGCGCAACCGTCTGCCGCGCCAATCGAGATCGACCGCAATTGCATCGCGGGTGATGCCGGCTTCCGGTCCCGTCAAGAGCCGCTCCTCGCCGAGAAGGCGGTTGATCAGCGTTGATTTACCGGTATTGGGACGACCGACGATCGCAAGGCGGATGGGCTTTTCCGGCAGCTCGACAGGGGAAGCCTCCTCGCGCTCGGGGCGCCCCGTCACGTCCGGCAGCGCTGCACGGAGCGCATCGTAGAGGCCCGCCAAACCCTCACCATGCTCGGCGCTAATCAGGACCGGCTCGCCAAGGCCAAGCGCGTAGGCTTCCAGCGCGCCCGCCTCGCCTGCTCGGCCCTCGCCTTTGTTCGCGACCAGCACGGTGGGCTTGCCCGATTTGCGCACCAGATCCGCAAACGCACGATCGGCCGGCGTCGCGCCGGCACGCGCATCGACAACGAAGAGCACGGCATCCGACTGCGCCATAGCCGTTGCCGTCTGTGCCTGCATCCTCGCCGAGAGACTTTCGCGCTCGGCATCCTCGAGTCCGGCTGTATCGATCACCCTGAACGAGAGATCGCCGAGCTTGCCTTCGCCTTCGCGCCGATCCCGTGTCACTCCCGGCCGATCGTCAACGAGCGCAAGGCGCCGGCCAACCAGGCGGTTGAACAGCGTCGACTTGCCGACGTTTGGGCGGCCGACAATGGCAATAGTGAAAGGCATGACGACGGGCTTCGCAATAAAGTCGCTTTAGCGCTCTTGGGGACACCTAGTGGAGCGGATTTGACATTCGCTACCCACCCTGCGGCGAACTCCGATAGCGAATGTCAAATCCAAAAGCTCCCCTAGAACTTATAGTTGCTAGTGGTCCTTCAATTCTAACATTCGCATGAGAGTTTGCAGAACCCGGATGCGAATGTCAGAATTGGACCACTAGCATGGTGTGAGAATGATTGCGCCGAATCCCGGCATCCCGGGACATCTTGTGGTTTGCGTCATGCAAATTGAGCCCCGCTCGGGTCGCGAAAAGGGGTCGGCGAGGCGACGATTTAGTGAGTGGACGGCGGTGCCGGCCAAACCGACTGAGCAGGCTGTGCCGCTTGCTGTGTCGACCCGGTCGGCGGCGGTGCGGGCCAAACCGACTGAGCAGGCTGTGCCGCTTGCTGGGCCGTCCCGGCCGGCGGCGGCGCCGGCCAAACCGACTGCGAACCGCCGCTATCTTGCTGCGCAGGAGACGCCGCGCTCGGAGCCGGCCCGACGCTGATCTGCGTACGCTTCGGTTTGGGTTTCTTATTCCAAACGGGATCCTGGGACGGGGTCGAAGCGCGGGCGACTTTGGGCTTTGCTTTAGGCCTTGGCTCAGGTTTCGCGGGCGCGGCCTCCGCAGCAGCGGGCTCGCCCGGTACATCGCCATTAGCTGCCGCCTGGTCCGGCGGCGGCTGATAGCCCTTCACCAGATCTTGCGGCACGCCGGTCGTTGTTCCGGGCACCCCGTCAGGGAACACGGGCTCGCGCTGCCCCTGGAGCTTTTTCTTGGTGTCGAACATGTCCGAGGAGAACACGTCGGTCGGATCGAACTGGCCACCCTTCGTGCAGCCGGCGAGCACTAGCACAAGCGCCAGCGCTGAACCGACTCGAGCTAACGAAGCAGTCCGCCGCATCGGCATTACGCTCCGCCCTTACCGTTTGCCGCGATGAGCTCGCTCAAAATCTCGGCGCGGCTGCGTGTTCCTGCCGGCGTTTGCGGATCGGACATGATCATGTCGGCCCATTTGCGCGCCGCAGTCGCATCGCCCGACTTCCAGGCCGAGAGCGCCAAGAGTTCGCGTGCGATGTGTCGAAACGTCCGGTCCGGACCCGTCAAGGCCTCGAGCCGACTCTGCATTTCGGAATAAGGCACGGTATCTACGAGCAGGAAGCCGGCGCGCACGGCCGCCAAATCTTGAATGACCTGTCCGGCGCTCTTGTCGGCGGTGATCTCGTCGTAGGCTTTGACGGCAGCCTTTCGGTCGGTCGGCGCCAACTCGGCCGCCTCGCGCAGACGCGCGAGCACGCGATAGCCGGCCGTCCCATCGGCGGCAAGCTTGGCAAAAGCCGCCTCCGCCTCCTGATGTTTGCCGGCCTCGGCGAGCATCACAGCGGCTTCAAAGGCTGCACCGGATTCGCCCGCCTTTTTGGTTAGCCAGTATTCGTAGCCGCGCCACGCCCCTACGGCCACAATGACGAGAATGCACGCAGCAATGACAAAACTGCCGTAGCGCTGCCAAAGCTTATTGAGCCGTTCGCGGCGGACTTCTTCGTCGACTTCCTGGAATATGTCGGCCACGGAGCCTGTCCCCAGCACTCGCCCACTCGATGCCCATGTTACACCGCAGCCGTTACACTGCAGCTCGCCCACCACAGTATCGCTCAGCGGCACTTGGAACCGCCCCCCAGGCCCGCTCCATGGACGAAGCGCACTCCCGATCGAACGTGGGCAAAACCAAGAAATTCCGGGCAAAAGCCGCCCGAAAAATCAAGCGTTGATTAGCGTAACCATGTGGCGCAAGCAAGGCAAAGGCTAAATGTCGCAAGGCCTTAGAGGAAATGTCACAGGGCTCGGCGGCTACTTCTTCCGCATCGGGTAGACGTTATCGGCACCGGGGAAGCTGCGCGCCCGAACTTCCTCGGCATAACTCTTGACCGCCCGTTCGATCGAGGGCCCGAGTTCGCCGAACCGTTTGACGAATTTCGGCACCCGCGGCGACAACCCGAGCATATCCTCGAGCACGAGAATCTGGCCGTCACAGGCGACGCTCGCGCCGATCCCGATGGTGGGGATTGCGACTTGTCCGGTGATACGGCGGCCGAGCGGTTCGGCAATCGCTTCGAGCACGACGGCGAAAGCGCCGGCGTCCGCCACCGCCCGCGCATCGGCTTCGATCGGCCCCCAGTCGCTCTCGTCGCGGCCCTGTGCCCGGAATGACCCGATCGTGTTGATCGCCTGCGGTGTCAGTCCGACGTGACCCATCACCGGCACGCCGCGCTCGACCAAAAACGCGATGGTCTCCGCCATCCGCCTGCCGCCTTCGAGCTTGATGGCGCCGCACCCCGTTTCCTTCATGACCCGCGCGGCAGATGCGAACGCCTGTTCCTTGGAGCCTTCGTACGAACCGAACGGCAAGTCGACGATCACAAGCGCGCGTTTTGAGCCACGCATCACCGCGAGACCCTGCAGGATCATCATGTCGAGCGTCACCGGCACCGTGGTCTCAAGGCCGTGCATCACCATGCCGAGCGAGTCACCGACGAGGATCACATCGCAATAGCCGTCAAGTATCCGCGCCGTGTGCGCGTGATAAGACGTCAGACACACGATCGGATCGCCGTTCTTGCGGGCGCGAATGTCGGGCGCTGTCAGACGCCGAATCTCGTTTTGTACCGACATCGCTAGTGTCCGAGCGCTGGCGTTCCGAAGGCCGGCAGGCCGATCACCAGCGGGTGGAAGACCAGTCCAAGCGCGAGATAGATGATCGTGCCGACGATGATGGCGATGATGTCGTTTCTGGTTCCTCCGAACGGGATCGGCGGTCCGCCGGGATCACTGCGATACTTGAACGACGCGCGGGCATAGCCGGCCCAGGCGATCACAGCGACAAACAAGATCATTCCGCCGAGGTCACCATTCGCGCAAAGGTGCGCAAGCGCCCAGACTTTGACGGCCAGCAGCAGCGGATGCTTGACCACGCGTTTGATGTTGCCGGGGATGTAGGCGGCAGCGAGCAGGATGCTGGCCGGCCACATCAAGACGACGACGATCTGCCGCGTCCAGCCCGGCGGATGCCAGATCGGGATGAGGCCTTGCGCACGGTAATGCGCAAACCCAAAGCCGATCAGCAAGATTCCGATAACGGAGACCAGCGAAAACAGCGTCTTATAGAGTCCCTCGCCCATTTTGGCGACGAGCACAGCCCGTTCATCGCGCCGCGTCACGAATACGTGGGCACCCAGAAAAATAACCAGCCCGATAATTTCGACGGCAAGGCCCATACCAAAATCACACGTTCGAAGTCTGATGCGGCCGGTACGCAAAGATAGGCCGTTCCGCCGCTACGATGGCGTGGATCATGGCGACGGGGCTCGTCTTGTCAATGACGGCCCCGAGCCCGCCCCGGCCGCGCGCCATCGTCGCGGCGATGGACCGACCTGTTCGCCTTTTCTTGTCGGCGTGATACGTGTGCTCGATACATTGGGGGAAGCGCAGGAGAACGCAATGAAGCGAGGCGTTGTCGCGGCAATCGCCATCCTTTTCGGCACGCTTTCGGCATCCGCTCAGGATTGGCCGACAAAGACCGTCAAGATCATCGTGCCGTTCGGAGCCGGCGCTACACCCGACCTGGTGGCCCGGATGATCGCCGACGATCTTCAACAAAAGACGGGGCAGACCTTCATCGTCGAAAACAAGCCGGGCGCCAGCGGCAATACCGGCACTGACGCCGTCGCCAAATCCGCGCCCGACGGCACGACGATCGGCATCAGCATCGGCGGCCCGCTTGCCATCAACACGTTGTTGTTCGGCAACCTGCCCTACGATCCACGAAAAGATCTCGCTTTCATTACCATGCTCGCCACGCAGCCGAGCGCGCTTGCAGTCAATACGAGCCTCGGCGTCAACAGTGTGGCCGAACTGCTCGACCTGATTAAACGCAACCCGGGCAAATATAACTTCGGTTCAATCGGCACCGGCTCGTTGTCGCATCTCGCCATGGAAGCGATCGCACTGAAGAGCGGCACGCGGCTCGTGCACGTCCCTTACGCTTCATCGCCGCAAGCAATGACGGCTCTGATGCGCAATGAGGTCCAGATGGTATGCTTGCCGGCGATCTCGGTGGTCCCGCAGCTCAGCACCGGCTCGGTGAAACTTCTGGCGATCTCGACCGCTCAGCGCTCGGCTCTTCTGCCCGGCGTCCCGACACTGAAAGAGAACGGCGTCGACGTCGAAGCCGACGCATGGATGGGCCTCATCGCGCCGGCCGGCGTTCCCGATGCGATGATCACGCGGGTCGGCCGGCTCGTGAGCGACGCGATTACGTCGCGCGCCATTCGCGAGAAGCTCACCAAACAATTGATGGAGCCGATTCCCGACACGCCTGCCGAGTTCCGCGCCAGGATCGACGCCGACATCGCACGCTGGAAACCGGTGATCCAAGAGGCGAATATCAAGATCAATTAGAGCATGACCTGGAAAAGCGATGTCCGCTTTCCAAAAAGGTCATGCTCGCACAAATGGCATCCCCGCAACGCACGAGACCGCAGCGCATCAAGGGCCGAAGCGGTAATTCAAACCCGCCTTGACTTCCTGAACGTTGAGCGATGCGTTCGAGGTGACCGGGCCGAGCGTTGGCGTGGTGAAGTTGAGCGCCTGCGAGCCGAAGGCGAGATAATCGTATTCAACTTTAGCCGACCAGTTGTTGGTCAGGCCGTATTCAAGGCCGCCGCCGGCGGTCCAGCCCGTTCGCGTCAAGCTCGTATTCGATGAGCTGCCGAAAATGTCGTTCAAAGTGCTCTGGTCGTGAGCGATGGCGAGACCGCCCTTGCCGTAAACCAGCAGGCGATCGAACGCCACGCCGACGCGGCCTGTCACTGTCGACGTCCAATCTACGTTGGTGTTGATTGAATCTCCGATCGAGTCCGTGCCGCTGCCCTTGAGGCCAGTCCAGGTGAAGTCGCCCTCGAGGCCCAGCACCAGCCAGTTGTACTGAAGATTGCCCCCAATCTGGCCGCCGCCGAGGAAACCGGAGTTGTTGAACGTATCGTTGCCGCCCGTGAAAATGTCGCTCCACGACGAATTCTGAAATCCACCACCGAGATGACCGCCAATATAAAATCCGGTCCAGTTGTAGACCGGAGGTGCATAGGCGACTGGCGCCACCGGCGCCACCCTGGGCCGCACCGGCAAATCGGCTGCTTGGACTGAGCAAATAGAAAGAACGGTGCCGGCAACCAGCACAATGCCGCCAGCGAGCGCACGCGATATCATTTGAATCTCCACCAGGCTTGTCCCCGCCACATGCCGCCCCAGAACTCTCCAACGAGCCGAGTCCCCATTCCACTCCGCCCGCAGTATCAGAAAGCCTGAGTTCTTCGGAAAAAGCGTGGTCTACTGGTGGCGGGAAAATGGCTGCCGATTTGTTGTTAATAAATTCGCAACATCGAAGTTCCGCGCATAAGATTCTTCGAGAGCGAAAATTTTAAAGTTCCACCCGGGAACTTTGGCCGCCGCGCGTATCAATGCGGCGTGCGCGTCTTTCTACGTGTCGCTGAGATAACTCGTTGACATGCCAATAAAGCCGGCCGATCAGGCCCACCAGCAAAAAAAGCTCCAAAATGTAGTTGACTAGGAAATCATGAAGCAATAGTTTCCTAGTCAATCAATGGAGTAGGATTGATGAGATCCCAATCGGACGCCGTCAGTCCATTGGAGGCGCATCTCGGCTATTGGCTACGTTTCGTATCGAACCATGTGTCGCATCGCTTCAGTCGATCGCTCGCAACGCGCGACGTAACCGTGGCCGAATGGGTCTTCCTGCGCGAGCTTTACGAGCGCGACGCCGTCGCGCCGAGCGAGATCGCCAGCAGGCTCGGGATGACACGCGGCGCGATTTCAAAGCTCGCCGACCGGCTTGAAGCAAAATCCCTGGTAATACGCATGGCGGACAGAAACGACCGGCGTTACCAAGCACTGTCGCTGACGCGGAGTGGGCGAGCCCTGGTGCCCAAACTGTCTGCTTTGGCTGACCGTAACGACGCTGAATTTTTCGGCCATCTGACCACGGCGCAGCGCTCATCGATCGAAGGCGCCCTGAAGGACATCGTCCGCCGGCGCGATCTGAGAGCAATACCGATCGGCTGATCGGTGACCCGTTGCCCGTCAGCGGACATCAAGCAAAGGAGAAATACCAATGGACTCAACTGTCAGCGATATCTTGAAGGAATGCACAGCCGGCTCGGACGACGGGCGGCTCACATTTCCGGAGGTCGTGATGAAGCTGATCGGCGCCGGCGTAGAGCAGTATCATGCCGACCTCTACCGCGCGGAAAAGACCTATTACATGCCGAACGGTGAATTTGCCGTCGTGCCGTGCGCGGCTATCAAGCGAAACGCCGCGGAGAACTTTTCAGCAGCCGGAGTTGAGGCCGCCGTCCGCGCGATCCAGGGCCGGAAGATCGACTATAAGGAATTCTGCGAGCTTATCGCCGCGGCGGGATGCGTCGGCTACTTCGTCTCGATTGCCGGGCGGCGCGCCGTCTATTACGGCAGGACGTGCGACAGCTACGTCGAGCCGTTTCCTAGCGCGAAATGACCGCCAGGAGAAGCGAGCGCCACTTTTCGAAGCGCGCTTTCCTGCTCAGCGCGAGGCGACAGCCTCGCCATAAAGCTCCGGCTTGAATCCGACCAGGAGTTTGCCGCCGCCGAGATCGAGAACCGGCCGCTTGATCATGGAGGGTTGAGCAAGCATCAGCGCTACGGCCTTGTTGCTGTCGAGGCCAGTTTTATCCTTGTCCGGTAGTTTGCGGAATGTCGTACCGGCGCGGTTGAGCAAGGTCTCCCAGCCGACCTTCTTGCACCATCGCTCCAGCCGCTCGCGCTCGATACCGGCCGTCTTGTAGTCGTGGAACCCATAAGCGACGCCGCGCTTATCGAGCCACGCGCGCGCCTTCTTCATCGTGGCGCAGTTCTTGATGCCGTAGATGGTGATGGGCATTTCTCACTCCCACTCGATTATTTTGAACCATCGAAAGGCATTGCACCAGAGCCACAAAGCTTGAGCGAGGCGACATTCGCCGCAACGAACCACTATCCGCTGAGCGGCGGAAAAATACCGTCAGAGCGAACGCCGGATCAAAACCGGGAGACGCCGCTTCGCCACCCAGAGATCAGCTTCAGCCAAGGCGCCGAGTGGAAGGCACTCATCAACACGTACATCAACGCCATTCCACTCAGCGGTGACGAGCCTTGCATCGCCATGCAGAGCATGTCCGGCTGGCCGCCGAAAAGCCCGGTCCACAGCGCCATGAGCGTGAAAGTCGGCGCCGCGGCGAGGCTGAGAAGGCCGGCCACGCCGGGAGCGGCATGGCCGCCCCCGGCGCAGGTCTCGATGTCGCGACGCACGACGCGGAACATGGACACCTCAGTCATGGCCGTACTCGTCGTGACGACGCCACCAGATGCCCTGCTCGTTGCGCCCCATCGGGGCGCGATCAAGCCACTGATAGGCCCCCCACAGGCCGTCCAGCCCGCGCGCATAGGTCGAGTAGGTATGATAAACCGCATCACCCTCGAGCACGAAGGCGCTCATGCCCGGCCGCTCCCGAAGAAAAGTAGCCGCGTCCGTACCGCAGGCGGCGGCGCAGCGGGCGACCGGACCGCTGCCCCGCGTCCGCAGCGGCGTCTCGTGCCGGTAGTTGTATTCGATGCCCTCATCGTGCTGCTGGGCTTCAGTGAAGCCAACGCAGAAGTCAAAATTGAAGTCGCCGCCATGCGACGACGCCCAGGGAAACGTCCAGCCCATGCGCTGCTTGTAGGCCTTGAGCTTGGCCAGCGGCGCCCGCGACACCGCCGTCAGCGTGACATCGTGGTTGGCAAGGTGGACGGCAAAGCCATTGAAGCCGTCGGCGATCATCGAGCAGGACGGGCAGCCGGCCTTGTAGTCGGGCCCAAACATGAAGTGATAGACGAGAAGCTGCGAGCGCCCATCGAACAGGTCCTTCAGCGTCTTGCTGCCCGCCTCGGTGTCGAACGTGTAAGTCTTGTCGATCGCGACCCAGGGCAGTCGCTGGCGCAGCCGGGCGACGTCGTCGCTGCGCCGCGTCAGGTCCTTCTCGGCGGCGAGCAGATCGAGCCGCGCTTCCAGCCACTTGTCACGTGTTGCAGTCATATGTGTCGTCATCTTCTCTCTCCTTTCGTTGCCCGGCGCGCCAACCGCGTTTCTGCGGCGGCTTGGCGGGCGTTGATGGTGAGATAGATTTACCGCCGGCCACCGGACGGCCGGGAGTGACAAGTGTGTCGGCATTTGAATGGACTCGCTGATCACTGCCGCCGCGCGCGCGCTTGCGTCGGGTGATGCGCTCGGCGCGCTGAACTACATCGCCTTGCGTGACGATGCACCGGCGCTGGCGCTTCGCGGCATCGCGATGGCACAGCTCGGCGATCTCAGCCGCGCCAAAACACTGCTGCGGCGGGCCGCCCGCGCTTTCGGCCCCCGGGAGGCCGTCGCCCGCGCACGGTGCGCCGTCGCCGAGGCCGAGATCGCGCTCGTCTCGCGTGACCTCAACTGGCCGGTGAAGGCGCTCGATGCAGCGCATGACGCGCTCGAACGGCACGGCGACCGCGCCAATGCTGCGCATGCGCACTACCTCAAGAGCCGCTATTTCCTTCTGATCGGCCGCCTCGACGAAGCCGAGCGCCTCCTCGTGGATTTCGATCCCTCTCCACTGCCACCCGCATCACGGGCGGCCCATGAGCTGATTGTCGCCGGCGTCGCAATGCGGCGTCTGCGGATCAAGGCGGCGCGCGCGTCGCTGGCGCGGGCCGAACACGCCGCGCGACAGGCCCGCATCGCGCCGCTCCTGGCCGAAGTCGAAAGCGCGGCCCTTGTCCTCGATACCCCCGCGGCGCGGCTGATCGTACGCGGCAAGGAGCGACTCCTGCGGCTGCACGACGTCGAAACACTGCTGGCGTCCAAGGTGCTCGTCGTCGATGCCTGCCGCCACGTTGTCCGCCACTCCGGCAAAGTGATTTCGCTGGAGACGCGCCCGGTCCTGTTTACCCTCGCCCGCGCGCTTGCCGAAGCCTGGCCCGGCGACGTGCCGCGGGCCACGCTGCTCTCGCGCGCGTTCCACGCCGAGCACGCCGATGAATCGCATCGCGCACGGCTGCGCGTCGAGATTGGCCGCCTGCGCAAGGTACTGAGCGCGGCCGCAGGCGTCGACGCGACCACGGCCGGCTTTGCACTCGTGCCGCGCCGCGGCCGCGTCGTCGCTGTGCTCGCGCCACCGACGGATGAAGCCCATGCGACCGTGCTCGCCCTCCTGGCGGACGGCGAAGCGTGGTCGAGTTCGGCACTGGCGCTGGCGCTCGGCGCAAGTCAGCGCACAGTGCAGCGCGCACTCGACGATCTCACGGCGGATGGCAAGGTGCAGCCGATCGGCCGCGGCCGGGCACGCCGCTGGATGACGCCGCCGGTTCCTGGTTTCCCGACAACCTTGTTACTCCCCGCCACGCTGCCGGGTGGCTAGGATGACCGCATGAAACGAACAGCAGCGACAATTGTCCGCGAATACGGCCCCTTTCCCGACGTCAGCCACGTCAATGGGGTCAGCTATGACGGCGCCAATGTCTGGATCGCGACCGGCGACACGCTGAACGCGATCGACCCGGCAAGCGGCGAAACGGTGCGCACGCTCAATGTCCCCGCGCATGCGGGAACCGCCTTCGATGGCCGACACCTCTACCAGATCTCCGGGGATCGCATTCAGAAGGTCGATCCGAAGACCGGCCGCGTGATCGCTACCGTCCCGACACCCGAAGGCGGCGCCTCCGGCATGGCGTGGGCGGAAGGGAGCCTCTGGGTTGGGCAGCATCGCAACCGCAAGATTCATCAGGTCGATCCGCAGACCGGTACGATCCTTCGCACTCTCGAGTTCGAACCGCTTCGTCACCGGCGTCACCTGGGTCGACGGCGAACTCTGGCACGGCACCTGGGAAGGCGACGAGAGCGAACTGAGGCACATCGATCCGCAAACGCGGCGAGGTGCTGGAGCAGATCGAGATGCCGCGCGGCATCGCCGTATCAGGGCGTCGAATCCAATGGCAGCGATCAGCTTCTTTCTGCGGAGGCGGAAGCAGCGGGAAGGTGAGAGCAGTCAGGCGTCCGCGTCGGGATTAAGGTCCTACTCCCACTCGATTTTCTCAACGCATCGTAACGCGCTGATTTTTAGCCCAAATTTTTTCTGCTCACGGGCAAAACCCGACTGACGAGCCGTCAAATTTCTGCGCTCTTGATTCCAAACAGAAATTTCGACGATCCGCGATTTGCTCGGTTTCAGCGACTATCGGCATCGATCGGTCGATTTTTTGAATTCTCCACGAAAGGTGGAGCGGTCGATCTCGCGGGAAAAATACCGTCAGCTTCACCATAACCAGATGCAAACCAGCAGACGGTCAGGTCGCGTGTGCATCAGCTTCGCATTAGACCTCGTGCCTCGCTCGAAGCACCTGGATGAGCGCATGGCAGAGAGCCCGGCCGGCGAGGTTCGGCATCACCGCCATCCGATCACGGCGAACGATGATGGCCGTGAGTATGGAGGCGGCGAAGTTCCAGAACCAATGACTAGGAGGAATATTGACGTCGGGGAAGAGTAAGTCGAGCCGATCCGCGACAGGTGGATAATCGGGTGCTCCGCCGCGTCCCGCCTCGGACGTGAATTCATAAAGCGCATAGGTGCCGAGCGCGATTCCAGCGGCTCTTTTCGCGGTCACCTCTTGGGAAGGCTGTCCGCAGCGCCCTGCATAGTCGTCCACACCCTCAAGGAGGAACCGACGAGCGAATGTGTCGCAGCAAAACTCCTCGTCCGGCGCGGGCGGCCGGCCTCCGTCTACGTTGAACATGACATGACGGACCTCGTGCAGAAGCATGTAGGCGGTGGCGATCATGGTGAGATCGAAAGCGGCCTGTTGCTCGACATCGAGACCCTGTTTGTCCGCTTGAGGTCGCGGAATGCCG
Source organism: uncultured Alphaproteobacteria bacterium (assembly GCA_963759705.1). Classification (GTDB taxonomy): domain Bacteria; phylum Pseudomonadota; class Alphaproteobacteria; order Rhizobiales; family Xanthobacteraceae; genus BOG-931. The sequence goes on along the minus strand of CAVXAK010000003.1, from coordinate 27,420 downwards.
TCCGGCCAGAACCCGTGCGCGTCTACCACTTCCAAGTCCGGGAATTCACGAACAGCGTAGAGGACCGCTTCGTAATTGGCTTCCGCCTCCTCATAGGTGGGATCGTCGGCTCTTAACTGCGGATCGACAGTCGCTCCAGTCATCTCACGCCAGAGAAGGTGTGGACCATGCAGACGGAAGGCACGCCACCCCGCGAAGCCCAGCAGCCATAGCCAAGTCATAGTCTTTTGATCGAACTCGATCCGCTTACGACGCGCGCGCATGGTCACACCCTTGCGATCGGTGACCGGGTGAAACGTGAGTTGATATTGCTCGCGCAGGTCACGCCACGCCTGCGCTTGCTCCGGCGCAGCCGCGTCTATGAGAAGATCGATGGACCCGGGGTCCGCCGGCAGAGCGGGATCATCCGGGTGGTTCATATGCGTCCGTTAGCCTAGTCATGAAATTGGCGAAAGCGCTCCAACGGCTCGTCGAGGGCCTCGGCGGCGTCGATCCAAACATTCCCGCAGGCACAACCGCTAATCACGCGGTCTGCCAGCTACACGCACAATGAAGACGCATTCTTTGGCGTCTGGGAGCATTTTCAAACCTACACCGTAGACGATACCTTCCTGCGTACAATGGTCAGTGCATAGTATCGACCATACCGCTGCACAAGTTCGGTTTGTCCAGTGCGGATAGATGACGTGAGCACATCCTGCATCGCATCGCCGGTTTCGTTGATATAGAGCACCATGGAAACGGGCGACATGAGCGCGCATCCACACCCCTTGCGCGATGTTCGACATGCTTTTGGATCGGCCTGCCATAGTAGTGCCCCTTAAGGATGAGTTCGGCGACCTCGCCCCACCACATACGGATCGGCTCCTCCTTTCCGAGGTTGGGATCTCCCAGCGCAGCAAAATTGGCATAGCGCCCCCTGCCTGCGTCCGCGAACGCGTCAAGGCAATCGATGATCTTCACACTGATCGGAGCGGTACGGCGGGGGTAATCAAGTTTCAAAGAGTGCCTGACTGCAATCTTATCCGCTGCATCCATCAAGTCGGCGAGTTTGTGCCCATACTGTCGAACCACCTTTTGGTCGGGCATCGCACCGCTGTTTGAAATAGCGTGATCTGCTACCAAAATGAGCTTCGCCAATCGCTCCAATCCAACCGACAAGCCGAAAAAAGCTGTGTAGTACTCACCCTTCTTGTCGGCGTAATTTGCGCGCCCCAAGGCTGTAGCACCCGAGCCGACGAGATGGCGCACAAGTGATGCCTCTCGCCCAATAGAGTGCCATTCCGCTATCTCCCAAGGGTTGCCTGGTTTAGGCATTGGCTGACCTCAAGTTTGAACGCGAGCAGCTGCAGGCTGCCGCCAATCGTCCCGCTGGGTACTCGGTCGCTGGCCAATCACGGCACTTACCGGAAAGCGCACCGTAAGGGCTACAAATTACCCCTTTCAACGCATTCTCAAGAACGAGCCGGCCGGCAAAAAAGACCGTCAGCGCCACTTGCTCTATCTGACGGCCTTTTGGTTTCGGCTGGTATCCACTTCAAAAAGAACCGTCAAAAAGACCGTCAGCTTATCCGAGATACCGTAAGCTCAAGCTGTTTGAGGACGCCCAAAATCTTTCTGAAAATCGATTGGTTGTGAGATCAAGCGGCCGGACAGACGATGTATCGCCGATCATCCCCGAAACCGGACAATCTATTGAATTAAAACAATAATTTCTCACATGCCGCCACACCCCCTCACTCCCACTCGATTGTGCCGGGGGGCTTTGAGGTGATGTCGTAGACGACGCGGTTGACGCCTTTGACTTCATTGATGATGCGGGTGGCGACAGCGCCGATGAACGCCATATCGAACGGATAGAAGTCCGCCGTCATGCCGTCCGTGGACGTGACCGCGCGCAAGCCGACGACAAAATCGTAGGTGCGGAAATCGCCCATCACCCCCACGGTGCGCACCGGCAGCAGCACCGCGAACGCCTGCCAGATGTCATCGTAGAGACCAGCCCGGCGGATGTCCTCGATGAAGACGTCGTCGGCAAGCCGCAGAATGTCGAGCTTCTCGCGCGTGATGGCGCCCGGGCAGCGGATCGCGAGCCCAGGACCGGGGAATGGGTGGCGGCCGACGAAGACGTCGGGCAGGCCGAGCTCGCGGCCAAGCGCGCGCACTTCGTCCTTGAACAGTTCCCGAAGCGGCTCGACGAGCTTCATGCTCATGCGCTCCGGCAGACCGCCGACATTGTGGTGCGACTTGATCGTCACCGAGGGCCCGCCGGTGAACGACACGCTCTCGATCACGTCGGGATAGAGCGTGCCCTGTGCCAAGAACTCGGCGCCGCCGAGCTTCTTGGCTTCCGCCTCGAACACGTCGATGAACAATTTGCCGATGGTCTTGCGCTTGACCTCCGGATCATCGACGCCATCGAGAGCTTTGAGGAAATCGTCAGCAGCGTTCACGTGCACCAGCGGGATGTTGTAGCTGCCGCGAAATAGCGCCACCACCTTTTCGCCCTCGCCGAGCCGAAGCAGCCCGTGATCGACGAACACACAGGTGAGCTGATCGCCGATCGCCTCATGGATCAGCACAGCGGCCACGGCGGAATTGACGCCGCCGGAGAGTCCGCAGATCACCCTGCCCTTGCCGACCTGGCGGCGAATTTTTTCGATCGCCTCATCCTTGAACGCACGCATGGTCCAGTCGCCGGCGCAGCCCGCGATCTTGCGCACGAAATTGCGGATGAGCGCCGCGCCGTGTGGCGTGTGCACGACCTCAAGATGGAATTGCGTGGCGTAGAATTTGCGCGCGTCGTCGGCGATCATGGCGATCGGCGCGTTCGGCGAAGTGCCGGTCGCAGCAAAGCCCTCCGGCAATTTGGTGACGCGGTCGCCGTGGCTCATCCACACCGGATAGCGCTGTCCGACCTCCCACACGCCGGCGGTGAGCGCGGATGACTTCGTCACCTCGACTTCGGCGCGGCCGAACTCTCGGTGGTGGCCGCCTTCAACCTTGCCGCCGAGCTGTTGCGCCATGGCCTGCTCGCCGTAACAGATGCCGAGCACCGGCACTTTGGCCTGATAGATCGCCGGTGGCGCAAGCGGCGCATCCTTGTCGAGCACGGACGACGGCCCGCCGGACAGAATGACGCCTTTCGGCTTCATCTCGCGAAATGCCGCTTCGGCCTTCTGGAACGGCACGATCTCGCAATAGACGCGCTCCTCGCGCACGCGCCGCGCGATCAGCTGGGTCACCTGCGAGCCGAAATCGACGATCAGAATCTTGTCGTGGGATACCATGGCGGGTTTTAAGGCCATCGCCCCGGTTTGTCGAACTTTGGCAACAGAAGTCTTTCGGCAACAGACGTCATGGCAACGGACGTCATTGAGAGCGTCGCAGCGAGCTGACGAAAAACCCGTCGGTATCGGTCCGGCGCGGTGTCATCAACAAGCCCTCGTTTGAGATAAGCGCCGCATGGGTAAAAAGATAGGCGCGCTCGCCAAGTGGCCGGGCCAACTCCGGGGGCTTTTCCACCGAAAAATCCGGGTGCCGTTCGATAAAGGCTCGCACCTGATCGCCGTTCTCCTCCGCCAGCACCGAACAAGTGATGTAGGCGATGCGCCCGCCGGCCTTGGTCAGTGCCGCGGCGCGATCGAGCAGCGCGGCCTGCTGCTTCACCCGTTCGGCCAGCGCGCCCGGGCGGACGCGCCACTTGGCGTCGGGATTGCGCCGCCACGTGCCAGTCCCGGTGCACGGCGCGTCGATGATGACGCGATCGGCGCGCCCGGCAAGATCGGCAAGCACATCGGCCTCGCCGCGCGGCGTGCGCACCTGGATATTCCGCGCCCCGGCGCGCGAGATGCGTTCGTGGATCGGGGCAAGCTGACGCTTGTCGATGTCGGTCGCGTAAATCTGGCCGCTATTGTCCATCGCGGCGGCCAGCGCCAGCGTCTTGCCGCCGGCACCGGCGCACAGGTCGATGATCTGCTCGCCCGGCTTTGCTCCAGCAAATAAAATGGCGAGTTGCGAGCCTTCGTCCTGGATTTCGATGGCGCCTTTGAGAAAGACGGGCTCGGCATGAATGGCCGGATTTTTAGCGTCGGCGGCAAGCCGTATGCGCAATCCAATCGGCGACCATCGCGTCGGTTCGGCACCGAGGTGTTCGAGCTTCGGCAGCACCTCCTCGCGTTCGGCTTTGAGCGTATTGACCCGCATGTCGAGCGGTGCGCGGCTCGCCAGCGCCGCGCCCTCCTCTGCCCGCTCGTCGCCAAAGACCCGCGCGAGGTGCGGATCGAGCCAATCAGGGTATTCGCCCCGAACCGGCGCCGGAGCCCCCGCAAGCGAGTGAGAGGCGAGCGCGGTTTTCTCGCCCTCCGTCAGCGGCGCGGGCGCGAAGCGGGCGCCACTGAACAACGCCTCGATGTCGGCCGGGCCAAAACCGCGCTCGCGATGGAGCATGCCGATCAGCGCAGCACGCGGGGTCGTCTCGCCCAACAGCCACATGGACGACGCCTTGCGGCGCAACGCGTCGTAGACAAGTCCCGCGATCGCCGAGCGGTCGGACGAACCGGCGAAACGATGGGTGAGGCCCCAGTCCTTGAGGGCGTCCGCCGCCGGTCGCCGCCGCACCTCGATGTCGGCGAAAACGTCGATGGCCGCCGAAAGGCGAGCGCTTGGCGTCATGCTGGCGCCCCGCGGCGTTGCAGCTTCACTTTTGCTTGCGTTTCACCGCCGCGGCGCGGTGGGCGCCCGGCGTGTCATGGCGGCGGACATACTGACGAATATCGTTGGCCGCGTCGCGCAATTGAGCACCGCGAAAGCCCTTGGGAACCTCGCCTTTGTCGATACAGGCGAGCATCCGCCGCAACAGATCGTCATCGTGTTCGTCACGGTAGGGCTTGGTGTCGAGATCGTCGGGAACTTTCGTCAGGCGCTCGTCGCCGATGCGCTTGACGTATTTCTGCATGAAATGGTCGTAGTCCCGCCAATTGACGCCGGCCGCGCGCACCGCCGCCTGTTCAGCCCGCGTCGCGATCTGATGAGCGTGCAGGTAATGCAGCCCGAGCTGGTCGATCAGCGTCTTCTCGACCTCTTCGTGCAGGATCAGGAAGCGATCGGTGTCGATCGTGCGTCCAGCGTATTTGAACGATTGCGGCATGTGCCGATCGATGTAGATCGTCTTGCCGTCTTCGCTGTAACCCGCGAGATAGGGAATGTCATGCTTGCGGTCGAATTTCTTCACGCGCCGGCAGATCGCATCGAGCGCGCGATCAAGCATGAGATTCGACACGTACCATTCCGGCAGCTTGAGTTTCTTGTGCGGAGCGGTGGGATGGCAAAGATCGAGCGGCATGATTTTTAATCCTCTCAAGCATGATCCCGAAAAGTGGGCGCCGGTTTTCGGAAAGATCATGCCCACCTGCGAAAATTCAGGCCATGATCCAACCAAATTGAATTAGGTCATGGTCTAAGTCCCCGTTAAGACCGCGATCATGTAAATGGCCCAATTGATGAAGAGTGCGAGCGCCGCAATACCGTACAACGAACCACGCAGCCGGACGATGTTGCTCGTGACGTGCACATAGGCATGTAACAAACGGAAGACGACAAAGACCCAGGCGAGGATCAAGAACAAAATGCCGGCGTGATGGGTCACGTAGGCCAGGATCGTCAGCACGTAGAACAGGACGGGCAACTCGAACTGATTGCAAAAGGCGTTGGCGACCTGCGTCGCGGGTTTCGACCAGTTCGGCTCGCGTAACGCGATATCCTCAACCCGCACCGCGCCCGATCTGAGATCGCGAGCACGCAGCGGACCCATCCAGAACAACAATGCAAAGGTGAGGATCACCTCGACGAACAGCGGCAGCAGGACGGCTTGGAGAGACATCGCGGCTACCGTTGGTTTCGTGGCGCCGTCGTACCACGACGTATCGAGAGCCGCCACCGACGCGTCATAGTTTCACACTGATCGCCGTCTCGCCGTCGTCGTCGACCAGCGCGCTGCGCCACGATTTGCCATCGAATAGTGCCTTGCGCACCGCGTCGGCCGTGCCGCCATGGTTCAGATTGGCGGTAATAAGCGTGCCGCCGGTGCGCAACAACCCGCGCAGAGTCTTGTGCAGCCCTGGTGACGGCGTGTGTCCGTCGAAGAACGCGACGTCGTAACCTGGGTCAAGCGTCGGCAACACGGTCGCGAAATCGCCCTCGTGAACGGTAATCCGATGATCCATCGCCGCCGCCGCAATGTTGCTGCGCGCGAGCTCGACGTGCTCTGGATCGCGTTCGATGGTGTCGACGGTCGCATCCGGCGCGCCGGACGCGAAAGAAAGAGCCGTGTAACCGAGTGCGGTTCCCAATTCCAGAATGCGGCGCGCGTCGGCGGCCGCCGCCAGGGCGGCCAGCAATGGGCCATTGTCGTACGGATAAGCGCCGCAGCCGTGCTTTGCGCGATGCGCGTCGGTCGCGGCACGAACTTTGGCGAACGGATCGGCTGCCGTCCCAGCCATGAGGTCACCTACATCCTACGTTCGGCCCGGATAGTTCGGGCTCTCCCGCGTGATCGTCACATCGTGCACGTGGCTCTCGCGCAAACCCGCACCGGAGATACGCACGAACTCAGCCTTCTCGTGCAACTCGGCGACGTTTTTTGCGCCGACGTAACCCATGGCGGCGCGCAATCCGCCGACAAGCTGGTGAACCACGTTGGCCACCGGCCCTTTGTAGGGCACCTGGCCCTCCACGCCTTCCGGCACAAGCTTGAGCGTATCCTTGATCTCCTGCTGGAAATAGCGATCCGCCGAGCCGCGCGCCATGGCGGTGACGGAACCCATGCCGCGATAAGTCTTGTAGGATCGGCCTTGATAGAGAAAAACCTCGCCCGGCGCCTCGTCGGTGCCGGCCAGCAGCGAGCCGATCATGCCGCAATCGGCCCCGGCGGCCACGGCCTTGGCGAGGTCGCCGGAATATTTGATGCCGCCATCGGCGATCACTGGCGTATTGGTCTTCTTCGCGACTTCGACCGTGTCCATGATCGCGGTGAGTTGCGGCACGCCGACGCCGGCGACAATTCGCGTCGTGCAAATCGAACCTGGACCGATCCCCACTTTGATGGCGTCGGCGCCCGCGTCGATGAGCGCCTTTGCGCCGTCGGCGGTGGCGACGTTGCCGGCCACAACCTGTACGGCGTTCGACAGCCGTTTGATCCTGGTCACGGCCTCGAGCACGCGCCGGGAATGGCCATGCGCGGTATCGACGACGACAAGGTCGACGCCGGCATCGATCAACGCACCGCTTCGTGTGTAGCCGGCTTCGCCCACGGTCGTGGCGGCGGCGACCCGCAGGCGGCCCTGCTCGTCCTTGCAGGCATTGGGATTAGCCACCGCCTTCTCGATGTCCTTGACGGTGATCAGACCGACGCAGCGATAATCGCTGTCGACGACGAGAAGTTTCTCGATCCGATGTTGATGCAGGAGGCGTTTGGCTTCGTCCTGGCCGACGCTCTCGCGCACCGTGACGAGCCGTTCCCTGGTCATCAGTTCGGATACTTTTTGCCGCTTATCGGTAGCGAAACGCACATCACGATTGGTGAGGATTCCGACAAGCTTACCGGCACTGCCGTTGCGGCCCTCGACGACCGGAATGCCGGAGATGTGGTTCTCCTGCATCAGCGCCAGCGCGTCCGCGAGCGTCGCCTCCGGATGAATGGTGACGGGATTCACCACCATGCCGGATTCGAACTTCTTCACTTGCCGGACCTGCGCGGCCTGCTCCTCGGGTTCCAGGTTGCGGTGAATGACGCCAATGCCGCCGGCCTGCGCCATCGCGATCGCCATGTGAGATTCGGTCACCGTATCCATGGCGGAGGCGACGAGCGGAATATTGAGATGGACGTTACGGGTGATGCGCGAACGGACGTCGACGTCGGACGGCAAAACGTCGGACAAGCCGGGCTTCAATAGGACGTCGTCGAAGGTGTATGCTTCACGCAATAAGTCTTTTGATATCGCTGCCATTGCCAACTCCGCATGGCCCGCGTGGCGAGCCAGCAATCGGGGTGACGCCTCGCAGGCGAGTGGACTGAGGTCCCTCGCCGAATTGATGGCCCACTTTTGGGTTGGCGGTGGTCGATATCATGCCTTAGCGATAATTCAAAGGCCTTAACGGCGAAAAGCACGGGGGAACGCCATGGAACACCGGATCAATCGTCGCGATTTCAACCTCGGCGCATTGGCGACCAGCACAGCGCTGGTCGCTGGCGGCGGTGCCGGTATGGCCGAAGCCGGCCCGGTGAAGATTCGCATTGGCTGGGTCGTGGTGCCTGCCTCGATGGGTCCGCTGGTGCTGGAGAAGAAGGATATCCTCAAGCACTTCGGCCAGTCCTATGTCGCCGAAGCAGTCCGCTTCGAAGGCACCCCGCCGGTCATCACGGCGCTTGCGTCCGGCGAACTCGAAATCGGGCCGCTGGCATTCTCATCCTTTGCGTTGGCGATCCAGAACGCTCGCATGGACGATCTGCGCATCATCAGCGACGAAAGTCAGGACGGCGTTCCGGGTCACGGAAGCAACGAATTCATGGTGCGCGCGGACGGTCCAATCAAGACTGTCGAAGATCTGAAAGGCAAGGTGCTTGCCACCAATGCGATGGGCAGCGCGGTGGACATCGCCATGCGCGTGATGCTGCGGCAGCACGGCCTCGAAGCGAACAGAGACTACACCATCGTCGAAGCGCCCTTCCCCGCCATGCGCGCCATGCTGACAGAACGGAAGGCCGATCTGATCAGCGCCGTGCCGCCGTTTTCGCTCGATCCCGACTTGCGGGCGATGGCGCGGACGCTGTTCACGCAGAAGGACGCCCTAGGGACTACGCAGCTCACGGTATGGACGGCACGCACTGGGTTTATCGAAAAGAACCGGGCAGCGCTGGTCGATTTCATGGAAGACGTGCTGCGCGCAATCCGATGGTACACCGATCCGGCAAACCACCAGGAAGCCGTCGCCATCATCGCGCGCCTGAATAAGGCGCCGCCCGCGCGGCTGGACTGGGTGTTCACCGGCCGGGATCAATATCGCGACCCCAACGGCATGCCGAACCTCGACGCGTTGCAGGTCAATTTGCAGAAACAAAAGCAGGTCGGATTTCTCAAGGACGATATCGACGTGATGAAATATTCGGATCTGTCGATCGTCGCGGAAGCAGCTAAACGCCTGAAATGAGCGGCACGGCCATAACGCCATGCATCGAAAAGCCACATATGCGGTTCGAATCGGAGTTTGCGCTGGCCCACCAGCGGAGCACAGGATAAATTCCGCGCATGCGAGACTCACGGTTCCTTTCGAGTCAGCGAACGCCGCTATGGCTGTTGGTTCCGGCGATCCTGTTCCTTGCCTTTCCGGCGCGCGCCCAGGAAAGCGCCGACGAACGACGCTGTACGCGGCAATGGCGCGCCACAGCCGAGGAGCAAATCGCGGCCTGCACGGCGCTGATCGATTCCGGCCGTTACCAGTCTATTAATCTGGCCATTCTGCACGACAATCGCGGCATGACGCTGCGCGCCAACGGCGATCTTGCGGGCGCGCTTAAAGATTTCGCCGATGCCATCGCGCTTAATCCCGGTTTCGCGCGCGCCTATGCCAATCGCGGCGGCGTCCTGCTTGCGCAGCGGGACATTGCCGGCGCCATCGCCGATCTCGATCAGGCGATCAAGCTCGACCCGAGCGATGCGGCCCTGTTCATGACGCGTGCCAATGCCTTGATCGGGCAAGGCGACCTCGACCGCGCCATCGCCGACTACACCGATGCGATCAGGCTTTCGTCCAATTACGCCTATGCGTTCTTCGATCGCGGCCTGGCATTCCGCCGCAAGGGCGACTTCGACCGTGCGATCGCCGATTATGACCAGGCGGCGAAGCTCGATCCCAAGAATGCCGCCACATTCAACAATCGCGGCGTCGCCTGGCTGCAGAAGGGCGACCTCGACCGCGCCATCGCGGATTACAATCAAGCAATTCGCCTCGATCCAAATCTCACAATCGCTTACAACAATCGCGGCGATGCTTGGCGTGAGAAAGGCGATCTCGATCGCGCTGCCGCTGACTTCGATCGTGCCGTTAAGCTAGCACCGCGGTTTGCGCGCGCCTACGAAAACCGGGCGCTTGTTTCCTACGATAAGAAAGACTTCGATCACGCGATCGCCGACTTTAATGCCGCAATCAGGCTCGATCCTGCAAGCGGCGACGCTTACCTCGTTCGCGGCAATGCCTATGCGGACAAGGGAGATCGCGCTGCCGCAATGGCGGATTACGATAAGGCCATCAGCCTCGACGCCAAGAACGCCGGAGCCTACTACGCTCGTGGCGTTGCGCTGCATCGTGACGGCGCACTCGATCGCGCCATCGCCGAGTTGAGCGAGACGGTTCGGCTTAATCCGCAACTCGCCGCCGCCTACAACGAGCGCGGCTATGTTTATTATCAAAAGCGCGACTTCGACCGCGCCATCGCCGACTTCGACGCAGCAATCAAGCTCAATCCGCAACTTGCGCTCGCCTACAATAATCGCGGCAACGCCCTTGACGACAAGCACAATACTGACCGTGCGGTTGCTGACTACAACAATGCGCTGCGCATCGATGCGAACTTTGCCGCAGCCTACGCCAATCTCGGCATCGCCTGGGAGCACAAAGGCGAGTTCGACCGCGCCATCGTCAACTTCGATCAGGTGATCAAGCGCGATCCATCCGCTGCGGCGTACAACAATCGCGGCGGCGTCTGGCAGGCCAAAGGCGACAGCGATCGCGCGATCGCCGATTTGGATCAAGCGATCAAGCTCGATCCGCACATGGCCCAGGCCTACATCAATCGTGGCAACGCCAAACGCGATCGGCTCGATCTGGCCGACGCGACGGCCGACTACAATCTGGCCGTTGCCATCATGCCAGCGTCGGCGCTCGGCTATTACAATCGAGCCTGGGCGCATTACCTCGGCGGCGAGAACTCTGATGCGCTCGACGACGTCGGTCGCGCCATCGAGCTCGGCATGCACTCGGCAAGCGTGTTCTCGACGCGCGGCCTTATCCGCGAGCGACTCGGCGATTCCGCCGGCGCCATCGCCGACTTCCGCCAGGCGCTGAAGCTTGATCCCACGTTCCAGCAGCCGGCCGACGGCCTGGCGCGGCTTCAGGCCAGTGCCGCGGCGGGCCGATAGCCGCACATGCCCTCAAATCCGAGCGACCGCATCGTTCCATTGATCGTCGCCGTCGCGCTTTTCATGGAAAACATGGACTCGACGGTGATCGCGACGTCGCTTCCGGCCATCGCGCGCGATTTCGGCACCAGCCCGCTGGCGCTGAAGCTTGCCGTCACTTGCTACCTGCTGTCGCTCGCGATCTTCATACCCGCCAGCGGCTGGACCGCCGACCGCTTCGGCGCGCGCAATATATTCCGCCTCGCCATCAGCATTTTCGTGCTCGGCTCAATCGGCTGCGCGCTATCGCACACGCTTGAAGAGTTCGTTCTGGCTCGCGTCGTGCAGGGCGTCGGCGGAGCAATGATGACACCGGTCGGCCGGCTCATTCTGGTCCGCAGCATCGACAAGCAACTCCTGTTGAACGCCATGTCGCTCCTCACCATACCAGCGCTGATCGGTCCGATCTGCGGTCCGCCGCTGGGTGGCTTCATCACGACCTACGCCTCGTGGCATTGGATTTTCATCATCAATGTGCCGATCGGCCTGATCGGCATCGTCGCGGCGTCGTATTTCATCGCCAATGTGCGGGTCGAACGGCACGATCCATTCGACCTTCTGGGATTCATCCTCTCCGGGCTCGCCATCGGCGGGCTTGCCTTCGGCCTTTCGATCATGGGGCTCGAATTTCTGCCGGCGAGCGTGGTCGGTACTCTGATCGCAGTCGGCGCGGTCTCGGCGGTGGCCTATGTTTTTCACGCCCGGCGCGCAGCGGCGCCGATCCTCGATCTCGGTCTGCTCAAGCTGCCGACATTCCGCGCCAGCGTCTACGGCGGCTTCATGTTCCGGCTCGGCATCGGCGCGCTGCCGTTCCTGCTGCCCCTGCTTCTTCAGATCGGATTTCATCTGACGCCGTTTCAGTCCGGCCTCATAACGTTTACCGGCGCACTCGGTTCGATGTTCATGAAGGCGGCAGTCACGAGCGTGCTCAAGCGCTTCGGCTATCGCAACGTGCTGGTTTACAACAGCCTGATCAGCAGCGCCTTCCTCGCAGCCTGCGCGACCTTCGTTCCCGGCATGCCGTTCGCGGCGATGATCGCGATCCTGCTTTCAGGCGGCTTCTTCCGATCACTGCAATTCACCAGCATCAACACCATCGCATTCGCCGAAATAGAGCCGCCGCTGATGAGCCGCGCCACCGCGATGGTCGCCGCCGCGCAGCAATTGTCGCTGTCGACCGGCGTCGCCGTCGGCGCGCTCGCGGTCGAGACCACGTTCCGGCTCAAGCACGGCGCCGCCATGAGTGCTGCGGATTTTCCCCCGGCTTTTCTCGCCATCAGCGTGCTCGCGGCGTCCGCGGCATTGATCTTCATGCGGCTGTCGCCCACCGCCGGCTCCGAACTCATGGGGCGAAAAGCAACGCAGGCGGAAGTGGCTGACCAGCGTCCCAAATAGGACGCGATCATGCGACGGAGCTAATTCGCGCCGCCGCGAAATCCCATCGCAAGCAGATAAAGCTCCGCCGAATTGCTGCGGCTCGCCGGCGGCTTGACGTGCTTCACGGTCGTGAAGTCCCGCTTTAGTTCCGCCAGAAGTGCAGCTTCGGTGCCGCCTTGCAGCACCTTGCAAAGAAACGCACCGCCCGGCGCGAGCACTTCGCGGGCAAAGCCGGCGGCCGCCTCCGCCAGCCCCATGATTCGCAGGTGATCGGTTTTCCGGTGGCCGGTGGCGTTCGCCGCCATGTCGGACAGCACAACGTCGGCCTTACGGCCGCCGAGCAGCGCCTTGAGCCGCTCAGGCGCGGTGTCGTCGAGGAAATCGAGCTTCAGAAATTCCACGCCCGGAATCGGCTTCAGGTCGAGAATGTCGAGCGCGATCACGCGGCCGTTCGCGCCGACTCGCCGCGCCGCAATCTCGCTCCAGCCGCCCGGCGCCGCGCCGAGATCGATCACGCGCGCACCCGCCTTGAACAGCCGATATTTGTCGTCGATTTCGGCAAGTTTATAAGCGGCGCGGGAGCGAAATCCCTCGCGCTTGGCGCGCGCCACATAGGGGTCACTAATCTGGCGTTCGAGCCAGTTGCGCGATGACAACGTGCGACGCTTTTCGTCCTTGAGCCTCACCATGGGCGTCAGGCTTCTCCCCAGACGCCATCGTCGCGCATCATCTCGACCAGCATGCCCTCGCGCAAACCGCGGTCGGCAACCCGCAGCCGCGGACAAGGAAACGCGCGCCGGATCGCATCGAGGATGGCGCAGCCGGCGAGCACAAGATCGGCACGCTCGGTGCCGATGCAGGGATTGGCAGCGCGCTGATCGAAGGTCATGCCGAGAAGCTCGGCAACGACGCGCGACACCTCGTCGTCGGACAGCCAGCAGCCGTCGACGCGGCGCCGGTCATAGCGTCTGAGTTTCAAATAAACACCCGCGATCGTCGTCACGGTGCCGGATGTGCCGAGCATGTGGAAGCCGTCGAGATCACAGCGGTGATCGGCAGCAAAGCCTTCGACCAGAGTCGCGACCTCTTCGACCATGGCGTCGTAGATTTCCGGTGACACGGCCTTCCCGCCATAGCGTTCGGCCAGCGTGACGACACCGACCGGCAGTGATGCCCAACCGACAATGTCCGGCTCCGGCGGCCCGCGCCGGCCGGCGCCCGGCCGGCCGAGCCGCACAAGTTCGGACGAGCCGCCGCCGATATCGAACAGGATGACGCCGGTCGCCAGCGGATCGAACAACTCGGTGCAACCCGTCGCCGCCAACCGCGCCTCGGTCGCTGAATCGACGATCTCGAGTTCGACGCCGGCCTCCTCGGCGACGCGCGTCCGGAATGCTTCGCCGTTCTCGGCAGCACGGCAGGCTTCCGTGGCGATGAGCCGCGCCCGCGTGACGCCGCGCGATCGCATCTTGTCGCGACAGACCGCGAGAGCCTCGACCGCACGGCAAATCGCGGCTTCACTGATGCGGCGAGACGCCGCGATGCCTTCGCCGAGCCGGATGATGCGGGAGAACGCGTCGATGACGCGGAAGCCCTCCGCGGTCGGCCGGGCGATCAGCAGGCGGCAATTGTTTGTACCGAGGTCGAGGGCCGCATAGATCGCCTCAGGCTGCGCATCGGCGGGCGCGTCGACGCCATCGCGACGAAAGCTGTCGCGGCGCAGGCCGTACGGCGTTCGACGGCTCCAGCGGAGCCGCCGTTGTGGGGCCCCGTCGGCGCCGAGGCCGCCGGCAGGCGGCGCCTCGTCCTTCATCCAAAGCCTTCCCGCCACGCCGGAATTTCTCGCTCGACGGCGCAGCCGATGTCCAAGCCCAGTTCGACCGAAATGTACCAGCCGGACGCTTGAGGGCAATACTGTGCTCCCCAGGCCTACGAGCCATGCCGGCCGCGGTGCTTGTCGGGGTGCGCCAACTCCACTATGTCACCGCAATCAATGATTTGCAGGATTCAATTGTCATGAATTTGCAGCAGTCCGCCAAGGAGCGGGCGGAGCAATTGACGGCGGACAGATTGTCCGTCGAAAAATTCGCCGTCGGGCAGTCGGTTCCGCGCAAAGAAGATCCAATGCTGCTGCGCGGCAATGGCTACTATACCGACGACGTCAGCCTGCCGAACCAGGTCTACATGGTGATGGTTCGCAGTCAGAATGCCCACGGCATCATCCGCGGAATCGATAAAGAGGCGGCGCTGAAAGTGCCCGGCGTGCTCGGCGTTTATACCGCTGCGGATTTGAAGGGCTATGGGCCGCTCAAATGCATCGTGCCGTTCAACAATCGCGACGGCTCGCCGATGAAGAAGCCGCTGCGCGAGGCGCTGGCGACCGACAAGGTGCGCTATGTCGGCGACCCCATCGCGTTCGTTGTCGCCGAGTCCGCGTTGGCCGCGAAGGACGCGGCCGAAGCGGTGACGGCGGATATCGAGACGCTCCCCGCCGTCACGTCGGCCGAAGAAGCCGCGCGTGAAGGCGCCCCGCTTCTTTACAGCGACGTGCCAGGCAATATCGCGCTCGATTATCACTACGGCGACGCCGAAGCGGTCAAAGCAGCCTTCGCCCGGGCGGCCCATGTCACCAAGCTGAAGCTCGTCAACAGCCGCCTCGTCGTCAACGCGATGGAGCCGCGCGCGGCGCTTGCGTCTTGTGACGGTAGCCGCTTCACGCTCTATGTCGGCTCACAGGGCGTATTCGGAATGCGGGCCAATATCGCCGACGCGCTCGGTGTCACCCCCAAGGATGTGCATATCTTGACCGGCCAGGTCGGCGGCTCCTTTGGCATGAAGGGGGCGGTGTTTCCGGAATATATCTGCCTGCTCCATGCCGCGCGCGCGCTGGGCAGGCCGGTGAAGTGGACCGAAGATCGTTCCGGAAGCTTCGTTTCCGACAGCCACGGCCGTAATCACGATGTGACCGGAGAGCTGGCGCTCGACGCGGACGGCAATTTTCTCGCCGTGCGCCTGACGAGCTTCGCCAACATGGGCGCGTTCCTTTCGCCCGTCGCACCGATGCCCGGCACGGTCAATGCCGTCAAAAATGTGCAGGGGATGTACCGCACGGCCTTGATCGAAGTCTCGACCAAGTGCGCGTTCACCAACACGTCGCATGTCTCCGCCTATCGCGGCGCCGGCCGGCCCGAGGGCAATTACTATATGGAACGGCTGATCGACGCTGCCGCAGCCGAGTTGGGCGTTGATCGCTTGGCGCTGCGGCGGCGCAATCAGATCCGTCCGCAGGAACTGCCTTATAAGACCGCGTCGGCCGTGACCTATGACAGCGGCGACTTCGCGGCGCTGACCAAACAAGCATTCGAGCTTGCCGACGGCAAGAACTTCTCCCGCCGCAAGCGTGAAAGCCTCAAGCGGGGCAAGCTGCGCGGCTTCGGCATCGGCAACTTTCTTGAAGTCACCGCGCCGCCGTCGAAAGAGCTCGCCGACATTGCTTTCAACGCCGACGGGACGGTGACGCTCACGACCGGCACCATGGATTTCGGCATGGGCCACGCGACGCCGTTTGCCCAGGTGTTGAGCGAGAAGCTCGGCATTCCGTTTGACAAGATCTCGCTCGTCCAGGGCGACAGCGACAAGCTCATCGCCGGCGGCGGCTCCGGCGGATCGAAGTCGCTGATGCATACCGGGACGGCGATCGTCGAAGCCTCTGCGAAAATCATCGAAAAGGGCAAGGAGCTCGCCGCCTACACGCTCGAAGCGGCCGCCTCAGACATCGCGTTCGAGCATGGGAATTTCGTGATCGTCGGTACGGACCGCGCCATCTCGCTGATGGATCTGGCGCAGAAGCTCCACAACGGGCCGAAACCGCCAGCGGATGCGCCGCAATCGCTCGACGTCGCCCATGTCAGCGATGGACCGGGCGCGTCCACTTTTCCGAACGGCTGCCACATCGCCGAAGTGGAGGTCGATCCCGAGACCGGCGTCGTCGAAGTGGTCAAATATTTCTGCGTTAACGATTTCGGCACGGTCGTTAATCCAATGATCGTCGAAGGACAGCTCCACGGCGGCGTTGTGCAGGGCATCGGCCAAGCTCTCATGGAAAACACGGTCTACGACGGCGACGGCCAGCTCCTCACCGGTTCGTTCATGGATTACGCCATGCCGCGTGCCGCCGACGTGCCGTCGTTCGTGCTCGCCGATCACGCGGTGCCGGCGAAGACCAATCCGCTCGGCGTCAAAGGATGCGGCGAAGCCGGATGCGCCGGCGCGCTGACGTCGGTGATGAACGCGGTGATCGACGCGCTCGGCGACCGCGGCATCCGCCACGTCGACATGCCGCTCGGTCCATTCCAGGTCTGGCAAGCGCTCCACAAGTCACCGGGGGAACCCAGCAAACAAACTGCGGCGTCGCACGCCTGACGCTGAGGCGTACGCCAAGCGAGCCAAGGGCGAGGCGCCCTCGCCGGCTCCTCACTCGCTCCCATAGAGCGAGCGAGAATAACATATAGGGAAGAGTTTGGTCCGGGGCTGCACAGAATGAACTCAAGCCATTTCCGTTTCGTCGATCCGTCCAGCCGAGTTGCGGGTGATTGCCGGCGTCTGCGCCGCGCATTTCGTCAGTCACTACTATATGCTGCTTCTGGCGCCACTGTTCGCCTTCGTGCGCGCCGACTTTAACGTCAGCTACACCGAGCTCGCGCTCGCGCTGACCGTCTTCAACGTGGTGTCCGCTACGCTGCAGACCCCG
Source organism: uncultured Alphaproteobacteria bacterium (assembly GCA_963759705.1). GTDB lineage: Bacteria > Pseudomonadota > Alphaproteobacteria > Rhizobiales > Xanthobacteraceae > BOG-931. The sequence continues at coordinate 10,059 of CAVXAK010000003.1, read as the reverse complement.
GTCGGCTTTGTGGTCGATCGCATCGGTGCGCGCTTTGTACTGATTGCCGGTCTTGCGCTGTGCAGCATCGCGTACGCCGTGGCCGGCATGGTCAATTCTTATTGGGTTTTCATCGCCATGTACGCGGTCGCCGGGGCGGGCAATACGGTGTTTCACCCCTCCGACTATTCGCTGCTTTCGCGCCACACGCCGCCGGAACGGCTCGGCCAGATTTTTTCGTTCCATTCTTTTTCCGGCATCATCGGTTCGGCCGTCGCGCCGGTGACGCTGCTGTACATGCAGAGCCAATTCGGCTGGCGCGGCGCCTATCTGGGCGCGTCCATACTTGGCTTGGTCGTGCTGCTGGTGCTCATTGTGCAGCCCGAACCGCCGACCGAAATAAAGCATGCAGGCAAGCAAGCTGCGAAAGCGAACGCAGCCGCGGTTGATACCGGCTGGCGCGTGCTGATGACGGCGCCGATCCTGCTCAACTTCGCATTTTTCCTTCTGCTGGCGATCATGAACGGCGGGCTGAACACCTACCTCGTCGTGGCGCTCGGCGCATTGCATGCAACACCGCCGGCCATCGCCAACATGGCGCTGACCGGCCTGCTCGCTATGAACGCGATCGGCGTGCTGGGCGGCGGCTTTCTCGCCGGCCGCACCAAACATCACGCCGTGGTCGCCGCGCTCGGCCTTGGGGTCGGAGGAATCGTGACCGCGCTGGTCGGTCTGTTCGACTTTCCCTCAGTCGTATTGGTCATGCTGATGTCCTTCAGCGGCTTTTGCGTGGGGGCGACCTTTCCGTCGCGCGACATGCTGGTGCGCTCGGCGACGCCGGCAGGCGCCTTCGGCAAGGTGTTTGGCTTTGTCAGCACTGGCCTCAACATTGGAGCGAGCATTGCGCCGCTCATCTACGGCATGCTCATGGACCGCGGCGAGCCGCGGGCGATCTTCCTGCTGTCCGCTGCCGTCAGCATCGTCTGCATTTCGACGGTGACGCTCGGGCTGTCGCGTCGCGAAATTCGCTGAACCGGTGCAGCCGCCGGCTTTGCCCATCCGGTCCTTGCTTGCTAACCTGCCCTCGAACCGGGACCAAAGCGCCCGGCGGCAGGAGTGGGAGGAATGAACAACCAGAACGCCATGGCGTGGAGACTGATGAGTGCGGCCGGGTCGCTTGCCGTCCTGCTTATCGCAACCCATGCGCCGGCCAAGGCGCAAGAGCACTCCTGGATCATTCCTGAACTCTCCGATAAGGCGAAGGCCGAGGGGGCCCTCACCGTCTACGGCTCGATGAACGAACAGGAGGCGCTACCGCTGTGGAAGCTCTTCGAGGATGCGACCGGCGTCAAGGTGAGCTACGTCCGCTCCTCGGATACGCAAATCATGGCGAAAGTCGCGATCGAGAACCGCGCCGGCCTGCACTCCTGGGATATCGCCTTCACGACCACTGTTCCCCAACTGCCGCGCCAGTATCTCGCGACCTTCGAGCCGCCCGAGGCGAACGGCCTGATGGCCGAGGCGCGCGACCCCACTCATCACTGGTACGGCGGCTACGCCAACTACAACGCGCCTGCCTACAACACGAATTTGGTGAAAAAGGCCGACTTGCCGAAAAGTCTTGATGAATTTGCCGCGCACAAGGAATGGGCCGGCAAGATTGCAATCGATGACACGGACGATGAATGGCTCGCTGCGATCTTCGGCTACTATGGCGAGGAGCGCGGGCGAACGCTCGTCACGAACCTCGTCGCCGCGCTCGATCCGATCATCACCGACGGCCATCTTGCGCTTGCGCGATCGGTTGGAGCAGGTGAATACTGGCTCGCCCTCAACAATTACCTGCCGCTCACGCTCAACGTGAAGATGTCAGGTGCGCCGACCGATTTCTGGCTGATGAATCCCGTGCCGCTCATTTTCGGATCGGTCGGCATCAACACGCTGGCACCGCATCCCGACGCCGCGAAGCTTGCCGCCAATTTCGTGCTGAGCCGGGAGGGCGAAACCTTCATGACGCGCAAGGGCCGGTTGCCGACGCGTCCGGATGTACCGACCAATCCGCCCGAAGTCGGCGAGATGCTCAAGCAGATGAAAATCGTGCCGGTCGTTTTCGACACGAGCGATCAGAAGAAATGGCAAAAGACCTACAGTGACCTGTTCAAGCGCCGCTGATAGGCCTGTAATAATCAACAGCATTCAATCAGGAGACATTCATGAAGCTCTGCCGATATGATGATGACCGACTGGGCGTGGTCCGCGGCGACCTGGTGCACGACGTGACTGAGATACAGACGGAAATCCGCAAGAGCGCGCCTTATGCGATGAAGGGAGACGCGGTCGTCGCGGCGTTGCCGCAATGGCGCGAACGGTTCGAGCGCATGGCCGACAAGTCACCCGGCAAGCCGATCGCACAGGTGAAATTGCTCCCGCCGGTCGCACGGCCGACCAAGCTCACCTGCGCGCCGACCAACTATCAGGCGCATATCGAGGAGATGGCCAAGGCCTCGGCTCAGCCCGGCTCTCAGATCGTGCGCGGGACGTCCTCCAAGATATTGGAGGCGGGAATGTTCTTGAAAGCGAATTCCGCCCTTGTCGGTCCATCGGAAGGCATCCCGATTCGGTTTCCGGATCGGCGCAACGATCACGAAGTCGAACTGGTCATGGTGATCGGCAAGACTGGAAGCGACATTCCTCAGGCCCGCGCACTCGATTATGTCGCGGGCTATTGTCTTGGCCTCGACATGACGGTACGCGGCCGCGAGGATCGAAGCTTTCGCAAATCGGTTGACGGCTATGCCGTGCTTGGTCCCTGGATGGTGACGGCCGATGAAATTCCCGATCCGGACTCCGTGCCGCTCGAACTCACGGTCAACGGCGAAACCCGGCAGAAAAGCAACACCAGCCAGTTGATCTATAATTGCCGGCGGCTCATCGAATTCGCCTCGGAATTCTATACGCTGTACCCCGGCGATCTGCTCTATACCGGTACGCCGGATGGCGTCGGCCCGGTGAAGCCTGGCGACGTCATCATCTGCCGCTCGGCTCCGGCGCTGGGCGAACTCAAGATCGCGGTCCGGGCCCATGAACGCGGCGCGGTGCGCGGCGAGCAACCCGCTCCTGCGCATGCCTGACCGCCGGACGAAATCGATTGGAGATTGCCATGTTGCAGATTAAACGAGCGGGCCATTCGACGCTGACCACGCCTGACATCGAGCGGATGATCGATTATTTCACCCGCATCGTCGGGCTGAGCCTCGCCGCGCGGGATAAGGACCGCGCTATTCTCGCAACCAAATCGGGGCTCGAAGCGATCGTGCTCGAGCGCGGCAGCGTCGCCGAAGCGCCACGGCTTTCGCTCCAGATCGCGCCGTCGAGCGATCTCGGTGAAGTCGCTTCGCGGCTGAAAAAGGCCGGTATCGCAAGCGAGCGGCGCAGCGATATCACACCCGGCATCGGCGAAGCGCTCGCCTTCAAGGACCCCAAGGGCACCACGTTGGAGATCTTCTCCGATTTCGACTTTGCGCCGGAGGACAACAATTTCAACGGCGTCATGCCGCTGAAGTTCGGACACATCGCTTATCAGTGCGCCGACGTGCAAGGCACCGTGAAGTTCTACTGCGATATGCTCGGTTTTCGGGTGTCGGATTGGCGCAGCGATTTTTTCGCTTTCCTGCGCTGCAGCCGCGACCATCACACCGTGAATTTCCTGCGCGACGACAAGACCGGCATTCATCACATCGCGTTCGAAGTCCGCGACTGGTCGGACATCAAGCGGGCGTGCGATCTCCTGGCGCGCAGCAACATCACGCTCACGTGGGGACCGATCCGCCACATCATCGGCCACAACATCGCGATCTATCACAAGAATCCAGACGGCGTGACCATCGAGTTCTTCTGCGATCTCGACCAGATTCACGATGAGGAGCTTGGCTTTTTCGAGCCGCGGCCATGGCACCAGGACCGCCCGCAGAAACCCAAAGTCTGGGGTGTCGAGACGCCATCGAACTGGTGGGGCCCGATGTCGCGCAGCCCCGGTCATGGCGACGCGGCTGCGCCGAAGACCGACAGCGCGCCGTCGCATCAGCCGGCGCCGAGCCGCAAGGCACCGGCACTCGCGCGTGCGCGGACGCGCCAGGCAGAGAAAAAGAGCGGCAGAAAGACCAAATCGCGGCGCTAGGCTTTTCCGAGGCCGCGAACAATCCTCAACGCGCCGGCCGTTCCGGCCGTTTGAAGCCGCTTTTGCTCACCGCATCTGCATCATGACGCGACGTAGCGGGGCTGCGCGACATTCACACGCCGGTGACGGCGAGAATGGCACGACATCGACAGCGAGCTTGAAAGGCCGCACAATCATGCGACTGTGCGAACGGCTCGTTTGTTAAGACTTGGATATTGGGAAGCGGCCGCATGGCGCGGTACGGAATCGGAGCCTCGGTCCTTCGCAAGGAAGATGAACGATTCCTGCGCGGGCGAGGCCAATATGTCGGCGATCACCATCTCGCCGGCACGCGCGACGTGGCCTTCGTGCGCAGTCCAGTCGCGCACGCGAGGCTGAAGCAGGTCCACGTCCCCGAACGATTTCGCAGCGCCGTGTTCACGGCCAAGGACCTGGTCGGCGTCAAGCCCATCGTCTCGGCGCCGCCGCTGAAAAACTTCAAGCGCTCCAGTGAACCGATCCTTGCAACCGATAAGCTCCGCTACGTTGGCGAGATCGTTGCGATGTGTATGGGCCGCAGCCGCGCCGAAGCGGAGGATATCGCCGGCGCGCTCAGCCTCGAATACGAAGAGCTACCGGCGGTCACCGACATGCTCGCCGCATCCAAAGCCGGATCGCCGCTCGTTCACGAGGAATGGGGCGACAACATCTTCGTCACGTTCAGCGAAGACGGCTGGGTCGAGGAGGCGGCGAAAGCTGCCGCCATAAAAGTCACCCGACAGATTTCGAACAGCGCGCCACTGCATGCTGCCGATGGAAGGCCGCGGTGTCATCGCTTATCGGGACGCGCGGCTGCGGCAATTGACGCTAATTACGTCGACGCAGTTTCCGCACTCGGTGCAAACCGGCCTGAGCGAGTGCCTCGGACTCGAACACGGGCGTCTCCGTGTCATCTCGCCTGATGTCGGCGGCGGCTTTGGCTACAAGGGATTGCTATGTCGCGAAGAGGTTGCGCTCGCCTGGCTGGCGCAGCAGGCCGACCATCCCGTGCGCTGGCTGGAGGACTGCCGCGAACACCTGACGGCGAATGCGAATTGCCGTGAGCATCACTATCAGATCACCGGTTACGCAACCGCCGACGGCAAGCTCATCGCCATCGACTGCATCGCGCACGTCGACGCCGGCGCCTACTCCTCGTACCCAATTTCATCGTCGCTGGAGGCAGCCCAAATCCCGAACCTCCTGCCCGGGCCGTATGTTTTCTCCGCGTACCGATGCCAGGCCGCCGCTGTCGCCACCAACAAATGCCCCATCCTCGCCTACCGCGGGGTCGCCCGAACGGGTGTTTGCCTCGCGATCGAAACGATCATGGATGCTGTCGCCCGCGAAGCCCAACTGGAGCCCTACGAAGTCCGGCTTCGCAACATGGTTCGCCCCGAGCAGATGCCGTTCAACAACATTGTCGGCAAACATTTCGACAGCGGCGACCACCCTGAGTGTCTGAGGCAGGCCGTTACGGCCATCCGGCTCGAGGACGTGAGGCAGCGGCAGAAACGCCCCGAGGCAGACGGACATCTCATTGGTGTCGGACTGTCGTTCTTCGTCGAGCAGGGCGCGCACGGCACGTCCGTACTCGCTTCGTGGGGACGGCCGATCGTGCCCGGCTATGAGCAGGCCAATGTGAAGCTAACCCCTGACGGCGAGATCGAGATCCACGTCGGCACACACTCGCATGGTCAAGGCCACGAGACGACTTATGCCCAGGTGGCGCACGAAATTCTCGGCGTCGACTTCGACAAGATCAAAGTTGTCCAGGGCGACACGCTCTACACGCCATATTCCACCTCGACGTGGGGCTCGCGTTCGATGGTGCACGGTGGCGGCGCCGTCGCAACCGCCTCACGGTTGCTCGCCAAACGCGCCGCGCATATCGGCGCCTGGCTCATGCAGGCGGACATTGCCGAGGCGCAGGTCACGGAAGGCAAGGTGATTGCCGGCAACAGCAGCATTACGCTGCGCGACGTCGCGCAGGCTTGGTATTTGCAGCCGCAGACTCTTCCGCCCGAGGTCGATACCGGCGGGCTCGACGTGACCGCGGGCTACCGCGCCGCTCGTGACAGCGGAACATTCACGTACGCGACGCACGCAGCCGTCGTCGCTGTCGATCCCGCGACCGGCCTGATCGAGATCTTGGATTATGTGGTGGTCGAAGATGGCGGCACGCTGGTCAACCCGATGATTGTCGACGGGCAAATTCGCGGCGGGACCGCGCAAGGCATCGGCACCTGCCTCTACGAGGCGACGCCCTTCGATGCGCAAGGCCAGCCACTCGCGACCACGCTGCAGGACTACCTCCTGCCCAGCGCGACGGAAGTGCCCAAGATCCGCGTGCAACACATGCAAACCCCCTCGCCGTACACCGAATTTGGCATCAAAGGCCTCGGCGAAGGCGGCGCGGTCGGACCGCCCGCCGCCATCGTTTCCGCGGTCAATGACGCGCTGCGGCCGCTTCAAGTCGAGGTTCATGATTTGCCGCTGACGCCGCAGCGCATTCTTGCCGCCATCGAGGATTCGAAGCGGCCCGTGGAGCGCTGACGGCGCGCCGGCAAATCAAGTCGTGACCGCTGTCGCTCTCAGCTCAAGTCCGCGCCATCACTGGCGCAGCGACAATGCGGCGACTGAGTATCAGGTAGACCACGCCGGAAACGACGATACCGACAAACCAGCTCAGATCGGCGCCGCCGAACAATCCGATCGAAACCGGCCCCTGCAGCGGCCCAACGAGACCGTCCTCGACCGACCAGCCGGCCACCAGGCCGACCAGAAACGCAATGATCCCGCCCCAGTTGATGTCGCCATAGGCGCTCACGTCCGGAGCGCGGTAGAGCTCGGCGACGTTGATCACGCCTCGCCGCCTGATGAAGAAGTCGGCCAGCACGACGCCGGCCCAGGGGCTCATCCACAACAACAGGCCGTCCATCCAGTTGCTGAAGGCGTGGGCAAAGGATGGCGCGAAGATGAAGTAGATCGTGACCAGATAGCCGACAACGCCGACGATCAAGGCCAGTGCGGTGCGCGAGAGACGAATCCCCATGCTGAGCGCCGCGAGCGCCGCCGAATAGACGTTGAGGATATTGGTCGCGATTGGACCGTGCAGCACCAGCAGCAGCACGAGGATGCTGGTGACGCCGCCGAACACGGCGCTGACCATTTTGGCCGGGTCGGCATCATGCGTCACGCTGGCGATGGTGGCGCCCAGGACAGCGAGCCACACCGTGGGCACGAACATGCCGACGTAGCTGTACCAGAACACGGACGCCGAAGACACGCTGCGCGGCACGAACCGCGAATAATCCGAGGCCCAGGTCACCCAGGAGATGCCCCAGCCCACGCCGATGGCCGTGGTCAGCAGGCTCAACATCGCGAAATGGGCGCCAGGCGGCAGCGTGGTCGTCAGTCCCCAGTTCACGACACCCGGCCGGCTCCACGCCAGGATGCTCATCAACGCCATGATGGCGACGGTCACCGGTACCGTGTACTTCTCGAAGGTGCGGATCGCATAGAAGCCGTAGACGCCGATCAGGACCTGCACCACCATCACGATCGTCATGACGACGAGATTTGTGAGGCCCGTGTCGGCAATCCCGAATTGGCTGAGAATGGCGACTCCGATCTTGACCGGGAAATAGGTGTTCACGCCGATCCAGCCGAGCGTCATCAGGAACATCAACAAGCTCGGCAGGTACGCCCCGCGCCGCCCGAATGCCGAGCGGCTGAGCACCATTTGATTGACCCCGGTCTTATGCCCCATCACCGTGAAGCTGGCGAAGATCGCGCAGCCGACGATGTTGCCGAGGACAACGACCGCGATGGTCTCCATAGAGCCCGAGCTTGAGAACGATGCCGAGCGCACCCAGCACCCAGTTGATCGGAGCAATATTCGCGCCGGCCCAAATCCACATCTGCTGCAGCCCGGTCGAATCCCGGTCGGCATCGGGAATGGGCTCCATGCTGTGGACGTCGGCTCTCAGTTCGGAAGTGCTCATGATCGCCCCCATGTTTCTTCAAGGTCCTAGAGTAGGACCGCCATGATGTTCATCAGGCAAAAAACGAGCGATGCAAGAATCGTACTCGGCGGGCGGAGGAGGAATGGGATCGGCAAAACTCCCCGCGGCAGAGGCCTCGAAAAACGAGGTCGTGAGCCGCGAAGATGACAAAGGGGATAAGGGAACCGCCACTTAACTAGGCGCGGATTGCCGCTGAATTCCGCACCGAGCTTGCAAACCAAATCGTCCGAGGTCGTCTCGGCCGACCCGCTGTCTGGCTACAAGTTTAATCCTGCGGTGGCGAGGATTTTGCGTGCGCGCGCACGCTGCTCCTCCGTAATCACAAGCCGTTCGGCGAAATCGCGGCCTGACGGGCGCGTCGCGTCGATGCCCATCTTCGTCACGGTGAAATTCTGCGGGTCCGATGTGGGATCGAGGATAGCGGCCTTCGCGCCGGGGACGAAGAAGATGTCCTTTTCAGCCCGTACGCGGGTCGCCACCGCCCACATCACGTCGTTGACATCGAACACATCGACGTCGTCATCGACCACGATCACATATTTCGTATACATTTCAGTGCCGAAGGTCGCCATGGCCGCCATCTGGGGCTCGCCATCGGCGGTCTTTTTCATCGAAATGAATGCCATGAATGCACCGCACGTCGTGTGCGGCACGTGCACCGCGCGCACATTCGGCAAATTACGCCGCAGCGCGTTGAGGATTTCGCCCTCGCGGGTGATGCAGGAGACAAGGATGTGATCCTTGGACATGCCGGAAGTGACGGCTTGATAAATGGCGTCGCTGCGCATGCGGACACGCTTGGCGACAAACACATTCTGCGTGCTGCGATAAGACGCATAACCGGTGAATTCGCCGAACGGTCCTTCGGGTTCATGCACGCCAGCGAGGATTTCGCCCTCGATGACGATCTCAGCGCCGGCCGGCACTTCAAGATCATCGACGCCGCATTGCGCCAATCGGTAGGGCTCTCCGAACAGCCCGCCGATGATCTCGAACTTCCGCGTCTTCGGCGGATAGGCGTAGACCATCGACCCCATATAGTGCAGCGGATGCGTGCCGATGGTGATGACGGCGGGCAGTGACTTGCCTTGTTCTTCCGCGCGGCGATGGAATTCGTACATGCGCCGGCGCGAATGCAGCGACACGCCGAGACGGTTCTTGCCCTTGAGCATCAGCCGATGGAATCCGGTGGTATCGACGCCACTCACAGTATCTCGCGCTGATATCTGGCCGGCCGTGATGTAAGGCGCACCGTCGACGGCGAATTGCAGCGTGATCGGCAGTTTGGTGAGATCGACATCGTCGCCTTCGATGACGATGTCGTTCCAGGCTGCCTGCCCCACGGTCTCGCAGGGGATGTACTTCTGGCAGCGTTCGCGAAAGGCCGTCGGCAGGTCACGCGGATCGACACCGAGGCAAGCCGCCAGGAGCCTTCGGTTCGCCGCCACGTTCGTCACGACGGGCATGTCGTACCCGGCGACCTGTTCGAGCACGACCACGGGGTTTTTGCCTGAGCGCTCAAGCTCGAACACAATCGCGGTCATATCGAACCGCGGATCGATCGGCTGCTGAATTCTGAGGAACTCCTCCGGATATTCGGTTTCGACCATATGCAGAAAGCCGCGCAGGCTTTGCCGGTCGAGATTGTCCGTTGTCCCGCGCACCGTTGATCCCCTGACTGAACCTGTTGGCGAGAGCATGGTATGTTTTAAAGTGCGAGCTTAGCAACCGCGCGACGCTCGTGTTGGAACGATCATGCGACTTTGCCGATGCTCAGATCGGCTGCGATTAAAATATCGGCAGATTGCAATGATGTGCGAACCGTCCCCGGCGAAGCCTGCCAGCCGCAAGCCCGGT
>CAVXAK010000002.1:0-25014 GCA_963759705.1 uncultured Alphaproteobacteria bacterium | reverse complement strand
TTCGCCGAAAGAAGTCCCAAGCATTGGAGCTTTTTGCGTCAGGCATGCGCCGAGGCGAGCAACCAGGAGCCGGGCGAGATGTCACCGGGCGGCCGATCTCCGCTGTGAGCGGCGGCAGGCGGGACATCCTCGCCGCCATCGCCGCCCGGCCGCTCGCCACGCCCTGAGCGGCGGCACGGTGTTGGAGCGTGCCATTGTGCGGATGACTGCGAAGAAGTCATCGCTTGCGCTGGATGAGTGACGAAAAGTTTGTCACCGCTATGGCGACGGAAAGCTTGACGGGAGCGTTGCAGGCACAAACCCACAGGATACACTCTCCGGTTGAAGGTGGTCGGTTATAATCCCGAGAAATGGCCTGCACCCGGTTCGGTTGACACCCGCCGAAGCTAATCCCGCCTGCATTTCGAACTCCACGGGACTGAGATATCCGATCGTCGAGTGCCGGCGTTTCGGATTGTAGAAGCATTCAATGTAGTCGAATACGTCAGCCTTGGCTTCGTCGCGTGTCCGATAGGTTTTGCGCGCTGTGCGTTCGGTCTTCAGCGAGGAGAAGCTCTCCATCGCCGCATTGTCCCAGACGTTCCCTGAACGGCTCATCGAGCAGACGACGCCGTGATCGGCCATCAGCTTCTGGAACTGCTCGCTGGTGTATTGGCTGCCGCGGTCGGAGTGATGCAGCAGCGCATCGGGCTTGCCTCGCCGCCAGATCGCCATCACCAGGGCGTCGGCGACGAGTTGCGCCGTCATTGTTGCGCTCATCGACCAGCCGACCACGCGCCGGGAGAAGAATCGACGACGGCCGCCACATAGAGCCAGCCCTCCGCTGTCCACACGTAGGTGAAGTCAGCGATCCATTTGCGGTTGGGGGCGGCCGCTTCGAAGGCGCGGTCGAGCACGTTGGGAGCGACCGCCGCTACCGGCCGCTCACCCAGATCGGGCGGCAGGCGACGCCGTCGCGGACGCGCTCGAAGCGCCTGTAGCCGCATCAATCGCTCGATCCGATGCAGTCCGCACCTCACACCCTCCGCAAGCATGTCGTGCCACACCCGTCTGGCGCCATAGGTTCGATCGCTGGCAAGGAAACTGGCGCGAACCTTCGCGCCCAGCTCTTCATCGTTCCGGCTGCGCTGACAACGCGGTCGTGTCAGCCAGGCATAGAACCCACCCCGCGAGACACCGAGCGCCCCGCACAACCATCCCGCCGGCCAGATCCCCCGGTGCTTCGCGATGAAGGCGAACTTCACGTCAATTCCTTCGCGAAGTAGGCCGCGGCTTTTTTTAGGATGTCTCGTTCGGCCTTCAGCTTGATCACTTCGCGTTTGAGCCGCGCGATCTCCAGCTGCTCGGGCTTCATCTGACCTTGGCCGGGAAACGCACCCTGCGGGTCATCCGCAAACGCCTTCACCCAATTGCGCAATTGCGACTCATGCACACTGAGGTCGTGCGAGGCCTGCGCATACGAGACGCCCCGCTCTTTGATCAGCCGCACAGCCTCAAGCTTGAACTCGCGTGTAAACTTCCGTCTCTCCATGACACACCTCCGATTCCATCAAAACACCTAACTCGGTGTCTGCGAAACCGGGTGCAGGCCAAAACGGGGACTTTTCCTTAAGGGAGATGGTGCTGTGCAAAGGGTTGATGGTTTCTATCTTTATCAAGTGGGCCCCCAAATTCATCCCTTAACTGAAATGACGATGCAGGGATTAGCTCCTTCCCCGACATACGACCAGGCACTTTTTCCTCTCTATATTGCCGAGAGTGCTCTGGATACTTTGATTACAAGAAGCGTCTTTCGCTTGAGGACATCTTATCAATCCGGCCAGACTTTATTGGCAGCGATCCGCAGGCTCAAAACAAAAATAGAAGACCCAAATACGGATAAGACAAAACCGTTGGAGTGGTTAGACGCATATCAAATTTCATCCGCACTTACTTCATTTGAAGCCGTTCTTGGAGCAGAACTATCTTTGGTGCCGTTGTATGTGGTTGCACAAAAAGCCGGATATGACACCTCTATCTTAATCGACAATGGTGCTGCTTGTTTTCCTGCTGACGTGTGGACGAAGGCACCAGAAGCCATAGCAGATTTACAACAAGGAACAAAATGTATCGCGTATGAAGTATTCACAGCGTCTGGCTTTCACTTTCACCGCGCAAACGAAGCCGTTCTTCGGCGTTATTGGGACGCTGTGTCGAAAGGAAAGGCGCGGCCATCTGGTCGCAACATCGGCGACTATTTGAACGAAATGAACAAACAGGACTTTGGTGATCCAAAAGTCAAAACTGCGTTGAGAGATTTAAAGGACCTGCACAGAAATCCTCTCATTCATCCAGAGCATTCGCTGAACACAGCGGAGGAAGCTATCGCTTTGATGAACGGCGCTCATTATGTGATGGTTTACATGCTGCAGGAGATTCCTGCGATTGCTCCCACGCCAACTATTCCTGCTGGCGCGACTGGGCCAAGTATTGCGCCGCCAACGTCATCGACTGCTGGTGGACCGTGATTTGTTGGTCCCATGCGTCACCTTTATATTGACATTCGTCACTGTTTCAGTTTCGAGACGCCGAATCTCGCTCTCGTGAAGGACGTGGCTGCTGACCGCAGTTGGTGGACCGAGTGCGGTGCCCGCGGGCGTTGGGCTCGTCACCCGCGCGCTCGGGCGGCTCAGGCATCATGCCTGCCGGCACTATGACCGGCGCGCGAGGTGCATCGCTGGAACTGGGCGCGGCGTTGGCGGGGGCAACTCGCCGCATGTGGCGCCGCCGCCCACGAAGCCTGGCCTGAGCTGAGCCTTCGGGATGAGCAGTCCCTTGGGCAAGAACCGCGGTGGAACGCCGAGAGGCGTGCTGCCTCCGTCGGGGCAGCGCCGCACAGCAAGGTGCGGAGGTTGGATGTCTGCGCCTTTCGGCGTTCCGCTTCCTTTTCTTTTTTACCTCTCCCCACTGAACTCGGGTGTTCCCGAGTTCAGCAGATAAAGCGAGACCGAAGTCGGAAACATCAGACTTCGGTTGGGGAGAGGTCGAGTGAATGAGTGAAGCGAGCGAGGGTGAGGGGAATCAAGCGCTGGAACTTTTCTGGAGCGCTGGCTCCCCCTCACCCCAACCCTCTCCCCACCGGGGAGAGGGAGTCGCCCGTCTCGCTCTTGCCTTAAGTCTTTTCGTCTGTGCGCTGCGCTGATCGTGACGAAACCGGCTGCCACCGCCGGACAAGTCTGACGACGATCAGAAGCGGCGATGCACATTTTGATGGAGCATGATCTTTTCGGAAAAGCGGTTTCCACTTTTTCGGATCATGCTCTGGCGTCAGCATGACTCGTGCGCAATCGCGTCGCGAGAACGGTCGAACTCATCCGCCCCCGCGAAGTGAAACGGAGCGGGGGAGGGGGACCACGCGAAGCGTGGTGGAGGGGGCGTCTGACTCGTCGATCACTCATACGACTTCAGAGCGCGCGTCCAGGCCGAGGCCCCTTCCACCGCGCAAACGCGCGGTCCCCTTCCCCGCTTTTGCGGGGCAGGATGAAGCGCGCTGACGCTGCGCGAAGATGACTATGGGAGCAGAGCGGACGAAGCAATTACTCCGCGGCGCGGCGCACGCGGGCCAGCGGATCGTAGTTGAGGATCGGCGCCAGCCATTTTTCAGTTTGTTCGAGAGTTTGTCCCTTGCGCTGCGCGTAGTCCTCGACCTGGTCGCGTTCGATCTTGCCGACGCCGAAATAATAACTTTCGGGATGGCTGAAATAGAGACCGCACACGGACGCGCCCGGCCACATGGCAAAGCTCTCGGTCAAACGCACGCCGATGCGTTCGCCGTCGAGCAGCGTGAACAGCGTCGCCTTCTCGGTGTGGTCGGGTTGCGCGGGATAGCCGGGCGCCGGGCGGATGCCGCGATATTTCTCGGCAATCAGTTCGCCGGCGCTGAGAGTCTCGTCCGACGCGTAGGCCCAGAATTCCTTGCGCACCCGCTGATGCAGGCGTTCGGCGAGTGCTTCCGCAAGGCGGTCGGCGAGCGCCTTGGCCATGATGGAGGAATAGTCGTCGTTGGCGTGCTTGAAGCGTTCGGCCACCGCGTCTTCGCCGATCCCGGCTGTCACCGCGAAGGCGCCGATATAGTCGGCAAGCCCGCTGGCGCGCGGCGCGACGAAATCGGCCAGCGCCACATTGGCGCGGCCCTCGCGGCGCGCCAATTGCTGGCGCAGCGTATGGATCACGGCGGCCGGTTTGTGGCGGCCTTCGTCGGGAAAGACCAGAATATCGTCGCCTTCGCTGTTCGCCGGCCAAAGTCCGAAGACGGCGCTGGCGCGGAACCATCGCTCGGTATCGATCCGCCGCAGCATATCCTGGGCGTCGGCAAACAGGCTGCGCGCCGCTTCGCCGACCGTGGCGTCGTCGAGGATCGCCGGATATTTTCCGGTCAGCTCCCACGTCGAGAAGAACGGCGTCCAGTCGATGTAGTCGACCAGTTCGGCGATCGGAATATCGTCGAGTTTCTGAGTGCCGGTGATGTGCGGTGCGGGCGGAACGTAGTTGCCCGACCAATTCAGCGCCAGCGCATTGTTGCGCGCATCGACCAGCGAGAGCCGTTGTTTGGTTTCTTCGCCGCGCGCATGGGCTGCGGCGATGCGGGCATATTCGGCGCGGATGTCGTTGACATAACGCTCGCGCGCGTCGCGCGACAGCAGCGACGAGACGACGCCGACGGCGCGGCTCGCGTCATTGACGTAAACCGTCTGGCCGCGGCGGTAGTTCGGATGGATCTTGACCGCGGTGTGCACGCGGCTCGTCGTCGCGCCGCCGATGAGAAGAGGGACTTCGAAGCCTTTGCGTTCCATTTCGGCTGCGACGTGGCACATTTCATCGAGCGACGGCGTGATCAGGCCGGAGAGGCCGATGATGTCGGCGCGCTCCGCGATGGCGGCGTCGAGGATCTTGTCCGCCGGCGTCATCACGCCGAGGTCGACGACATCGTAATTGTTGCACTGAAGCACGACGCCGACGATGTTCTTGCCGATATCGTGCACATCGCCCTTGACGGTGGCGAGCACGATCTTGCCGTTCGACGATGCGTGGCCGCGGCCGTCCTTCTCCTGATCCATGTAGGGCATGAGATAGGCGACGGCCTGTTTCATCACCCGCGCCGACTTCACCACCTGGGGCAGAAACATCCGGCCCGAGCCGAACAGATCACCGACCACGTTCATGCCGTCCATCAGCGGCCCTTCGATCACGGCGAGCGGACGCGGCGCGTTGCGGCGCGCTTCCTCGACATCGGTTTCGATGAAGTCGGTGATGCCGTGCACCAGCGCGTGCGACAGCCGCTTCTCGACCGGCCATTCGCGCCACGACAGATCGGCTTCCTTCTTTTCCCGGCCGTGGCCGCGATGACGCTCCGCGATCGCCAGCAGACGCTCGGCCGCGTCGGCGCGGCGGTTGAGCGCGACATCCTCGCACGCCGCGCGCAATTCGGGGTCGAGATCGTCATAGACCGCGATCTGGCCCGCATTGACGATACCCATGTCCATGCCGGCGGCGATGGCGTGATAGAGAAACACGGCGTGCATCGCCTCGCGCACCGGCTCGTTGCCGCGGAACGAAAACGAGAAGTTCGAGACGCCGCCCGAGATGTGGGCGTGCGGAAGGTTTTTTCTGATCCAGCGCGCCGCCTCGATAAAGGCGACGCCGTAGCCGTTGTGCTCTTCCATGCCGGTGGCGACGGCAAAGATGTTCGGATCAAAAATGATGTCCTGCGGCGGGAAGCCGACGCGGTTCACCAGGATGTCGTAGGCGCGCGCGCAAATCGACGTCTTGCGCTCGAACGTGTCGGCCTGGCCCGCCTCGTCGAACGCCATGACGACGACGGCCGCACCGTAGCGGCGCACAATCTGGGCATGATGGATGAAGCTTTCCTCGCCTTCCTTGAGCGAGATGGAATTCACGACCGACTTGCCCTGAACGCATTTGAGGCCGGCCTCGATCACGGAGAATTTCGAGGAATCGATCATCACCGGCACGCGGGCGATGTCGGGTTCGGCCGCGATCAGATTGAGGAACGTGACCATGGCCTTCTCGGAATCGAGCAGGCCTTCGTCCATGTTGACGTCGATGATTTGGGCGCCGTTCTCGACTTGGTCGCGGGCGACGGCGAGCGCTGCCGTATAATCGCCGCTCGTTACGAGCTTCCTAAAACGCGCCGATCCGGTGACGTTGGTGCGTTCGCCGACGTTCACGAACGGAATTTCGGCGGTCAGCGTGAAGGCTTCCAGGCCGGACAGCCGCAGACGCGGCTCGATTTCCGGAAGGGCGCGCGGCGTCTTGTCGGCCACGGCCTTGGCAATGGCATGGATGTGATCGGGCGTGGTGCCGCAGCAGCCGCCGACGATGTTGATCAGTCCGGCCGAGGCGAATTCGCCGATCAAAGCGGCCATGGCGTCCGGGCCTTCGTCATAATGGCCGAATTCGTTGGGCAGCCCGGCGTTGGGATAGGCGCAAATGAGCGTGTCGGAGATGCGAGCGAGTTCCGCGATGTGGGCGCGCATCTCTTTGGCGCCGAGCGCGCAATTGAGCCCGACCGACAGCGGCGCGGCATGCGCGACCGAATTCCAGAACGCCTCCGGCGTCTGCCCGGAGAGGAGCCGTCCGGAGCGATCCGTAATCGTGCCCGATATCATCACCGGCAGACTGACGCCGCGCGTTTGCAGCTCCTCGGCGATGGCGTAGATCGCCGCCTTGGCGTTGAGCGTATCGAAAATGGTCTCGATCAGCAGCGCGTCGACGCCGCCGTCGATCAGCCCGCGCACCTGCTCCGTATAGGCGATGCGCAACTCGTCGAACGAGATGGCGCGAAAGCCCGGATTGGAGACGTCGGGCGAGATCGACGCGGTGCGATTGGTCGGGCCGATGGCGCCGGTAACGAAGCGCTCGCGGCCATCCTCGTCCTGGGCAATGCGGCCCGCTTCACAGGCGAGCCGCGCGCCTTCCAGGTTCAATTCGTAGGCGATTTCCGCCATGCCGTAATCGGCCTGCGCGATACGGGTCGAGGAAAACGTGTTGGTGGAGACGATGTCGGCGCCGGCGCGAAAATACGCGAGATGGATGGCGCGGATCGCGTCCGGTCGGCTGAGATTGAGGAGATCGTTGTTGCCGCGCACCTCGCGATTCCAGGCATCGAAGCGCGCACCGCGAAACTCGCGCTCGTCGAGTCTCAGCGCCTGAATCATCGTTCCCATGGCGCCGTCGAGCACCAGAATGCGCTCGGCGGCGAGACGGCGCAGCGCCGTTTCGGCTTTTGACTTGGACGCGGACGCTACCATGCGATTACGCGCGCTCCTTTTGCGCATTGACGAGAGGAAGGGCGCTGCTCTCTTTGCCCGGCCGCACGCCGAGCAAATGGCAGATCGCGTAGACCAGATCGGCGCGGTTCATGGTGTAGAAATGAAAGTCCGTCACGCCGTGCTTCGCCAAGTCCAGCACTTGCTCGGCGGCGACGGCAGCGGCGATGAGCTTGCGCGTCGCGGTATCGTCATCCAATCCGTCGAAGCGCTCCGCGAGCCATTCCGGCACCGAGGTCCCGCAGCGCGCCGCGAAATTGCGGGTCTGCTTGAAATTCTGCACCGGCAGGATTCCGGGAACGATCGGAATATCGATGCCGCTCGCGCGCACGCGCTCGAGATAGCGAAAGTAGAGATCGTTTTCGAAGAAGAACTGGGTAATCGCGCGCGTCGCACCGGCGTCGACCTTGGCCTTGAGCATGTCGATGTCGGCTGTGACCGACGGGCTGTCCGGATGTTTTTCCGGGTAGGCGGAGACCGAAACCTCGATGTCGGCGATGCGCTTGATGCCGGCAACGAGATCGGCGGCGTTGCGGTAGCCGCCGGGATGCGGCGCGTAACGCTCGCCGACGCCGCCCGGCGGATCGCCGCGCAACGCCACGATGTGGCGCACGCCCGCTTGCGCATAGGCCTCGATCACCGCATCAACATCCACGCACGCCGCCGCAACGCACGTCAGATGCGCCGCGGGCGTCAGCATCGTGTCGGCGAGGATGCGTTTGACCGTCGCGTGCGTCCGCTCGCGCGTCGAGCCGCCGGCGCCATAGGTGACGGACACAAAATTCGGCTCAAGCGGCGCCAGCCGGTTGATCGCTTCCCAGAGCGACTGCTCCATCTCGGCCGTCTTGGGCGGAAAGAACTCGAACGAAACGCGGATGCGGCGCGGCGTGCCGGCTTCGACGAAGCGGCTTGCAGAACCAGTGCTCATTACGCCACCTCGCGCGTCGCCGGTGCAGCCAAAAGAATCCGCGGGTCGCGCGCGAGCCACAGTGAGATCGCGATCTTGCCGTCCGGACCCGGCGGGAACGTCTGCTGCCGCATGACATCGAGTCCGGCGGCTTCCAACCATTGCGCGACGGTTTCGGCCGCAAAGCCGAGCCGGCGGTGGGCGTGCTCCTCGCGCAAGAATTCCAGGTCGTGGGGCGCGAAATCGACCACGAGCAGGCGTCCGCCCGGCCGCAGCACGCGCGCCGCCTCGCGGACCGCCCGCGCACCATCATCGAGGAAATGCAGGACCTGATGGATGACGACGACGTCGAAAGAGTCCCTCGGCATGGCGAGATCGTGGATGTCGCCTTGCCGGACGCTGCAGTGCTTGAGACCGGCGCGATCCAGGCGGGCGCGCGCAAGCGCCAGCATGTCGAGCGACAGATCGAGGCCGAGGCCGCGCTCGATGTCGCCGGCGAACAGCTCCAGCATCCGGCCGGTGCCGGTGCCGAGATCGAGCAGCGAGCGGATCGGTTTATCGGCGAGCGCGGCGCGGATCGCCTCTTCGACGGCGGCGTCAGCCACATGGAGTTTGCGAATGCGGTCCCATTCGGCGGCATGACGCCGGAAGTAATTTTGCGCCACGGTGGCCCGCGCGGCCCGCACGGCGGCGAGCCGCTCGCGGTCGCGGGCGATCACCGGATCGTTGGGATCGAGCCGCGCGATGAGGGTCCGCGCGATGTCGGCGACGCTGGTCCGCTCGCTCAGCCGAAAGAATGCCCACGACCCTTCGCGAAAGCGCTCGACCAAGCCTGCCTCTGCCAACAGGCGCAGGTGCCGGGACAAACGCGGCTGCGACTGCCGCAAGATTTCCGTCAGATCCGACACGGTCAGTTCGGCCTCGGCGATCAGCGACAGGATGCGCAGCCGCGTCGCTTCGCTCGCCGCTTTCAGCGTCGTGGTAAGAGCCGGGAAGGTGAGCGGGCCAGTATCCATGAACGTCGTATTTCGAGGCTACTCGAAGGCAGACATAAAGATATCTTTATACCATTAAATGTTTTCGGACAAGTGGGCTGTGGGACGAATCCCAAGCTGTGACGGGACGCGCAAATCCGGCACTGGCGGTCAGAGGCGCGCGCGTGCAAACCTGGAGGCATGAAACAAGACGCCGCTGAACACAATCCAACAGGCCAGGGTTCGCAGGACTCATATGGCCTTCGCGAAGGTGAAATCGCCGTTGAACTGCCGGAACGGTTTGATGCGTCGCTCTATTTCATTGGACGCATCCGCACCCCATGGAAACGCCGCGAAGAGTGCCCGAAGAACGGCCGTGAATCAGACGCCGTGTGCACGATCGAGCTCGATCCACGCTGGGTCGCGGGCCTTAAAGGACTGGAGACCGTGAGCCACGTGCTGGTGCTCTATTGGATGGATAAGGCCCGACGCGACCTCGTGCTGCAATCGCCCCGCCATTACGCCGAGCGGCGCGGCACGTTTGCGCTTCGCTCGCCGGTGCGGCCCAATCCGATCGCGGCCTCGGTGGTGCGGCTCATCGAGATCGAAGGCAATAGGCTCAAGGTCATCGGTCTCGATTGCCTCGACAATACGCCGCTCCTCGACATCAAGCCGTACTTTGCGTCGACGGATTCGGTGCCGGATGCGTCGGTGGGCTGGCACGCCGACCATAAGCGCTGAAAGCCAGCGGCCTCGCGCGCGTTGCTTTGCGGATCAGAAGAGCGGCGGTATCTGGCCAAGCGGGATCATGCCGAGCGTCACCAATCCATCGGAGACGCGCAGCGGCAAGACAATGGCCGGCTTATTGTCGATCTCGGTCGGCTGACCCATTTTCTTGAGGTTTTCGATGATGCCGGCGTTCGCGCTCTGACGCACGACGTCGCTCAATCCCGGCATCAGACGGTCGAGCGAACCAAGGCCCGACGCCGACGGTCCGTTCGATCCGGAAAGCCGATCAATGCCTTGGCCGATCAATTGATCGACGCCCAGCAGCGGCACGATGTGTTCGATTCCGACAACGCCGACGCGGATGAGGCCGTCAAGCTTGCCATGCTCATTGATGGTCAGTGTTCCGGTACCGATGATCTTCGCATCGGGTCGTTCGGCGCGGAACGATTTGATCTCGATATTGCCACCCGAGCGTTGCATTTCCTCGAAGCGTGCGGACCACGGTTTGGGCAGGAGATCCTTGAAGCCGCGCAGCACGACATCGACGTTGGCCCGGAGCGGTTCGGCGAGGAGGGGGTGCAGCGTCGGCGCCGTCGCGGTCTCGACGTGCAGATTGGTTTCGATGACCGGGTTGTTGCTGGCCGAGCCACTGATAATTCGGCCGCTGGTTTCCGCCAGGTCGGCCTGAAAGAGCAGCCTTTTGTCTCGCTCCGTTGAGCTGATCGAGGCGTGGTTGATTCAATGTGACGGAGACGCTTTCGGGCTCTGGCGGCAGCCCGCGTACACTCATCTGAGCGCGCGACCAGTTGGCGACAAAGCTCGGTGGCGCGCCTGGCTGCGCCAGAGTGAGCGGACCGGTAATCTCACCGACGAGCAGGGTCGGATGATAGACCTCCGCGGCAAATACGACGTCCTTCGCAGTGAATGACAATGGCGGTTGGGTCGTGGTGAGAACGGCGGCGGCGTCGACGCAGCGCGCTTCGATGCGGAATGGAAATCCGGCGATGCCTTGCGACCCGCAGGAGTAGGTGCGCCCAGCGGTTGCCTCTCGAGCCACCCAGCCGGAGAGGGTGCGGTCCGCGACCGTGGCCGCGTAATACCACAGCGCGCTCCAACCAGCTGCCAGGACCACAATCACGGCCAAAGACACGATGATCGGCCACACTCGTCGGCCCGCCGGGACAGGGGCGGACGGACGCTGGTCGGCCCATTGTCGGTCTGACCGCATTATGTCGAGCGGCGATTGCCCAGGCATGATCCCTCTTCGCCCCCGGAGTAAGGCGATTCAAAGACAAAACGCGAGTGACGCCACTGTACGGTCCCGGTCGCCCTGTTTGGCGAGCGGCATTGACACGGGTGCGGTGGATTTGAGGCTTCTACCATCTGGTGAACAACCCGCCTAGGAACCTCATATCCAAACCGCACTGGAACCATAGATTTGCTAGTGTCCCTCTGATTCCGAAGCTCGCGCGCGGGCGCGCCGCGGACATCTGCGAGCTTTTAGATCGGGACACCGAGAGTCAACGCGGGCGATGGACGCAATCGGCAAGCACGAAACCGGGGACCTCTGGGTGTTCGGCTACGGATCGTTGATGTGGCGGCCGGGTTTCGAATTTCTGGAGCGCGTGCCGGCGCGACTCGTAGGATTGCACCGTGCCCTTTGCGTCTATTCTTTCGTGCATCGCGGTACTCCGGAGCGGCCAGGCCTCGTTCTGGGTCTCGATCGCGGCGGCATGTGCCGCGGAATCGCCTTTCGGGTCGCCGCCTCAGCGCGTCACGAGACGATCGCTTATTTGCGGTCGCGCGAGCAGGTGACGGCCGTGTACCGTGAAACGGTGCGGCGCATCGAGCTTGAAGACGAAACGCGGCGGCAGATACGGGCGCTTTGTTACGTCGTCGACCGCGGTCACGTTCAATATGCCGGGCGGCTCACGCTGGCCGAGAGTTTGCATTACGTCCGGCAAGGCCACGGACAATCGGGCCCTAATCGCGACTACGTGCTTGAAACGGTCCGAGCGCTCGAAGCGCTGGGCTATCGCGAGACGGAACTGCATCTGCTCGCTGATCGCCTCAAAGGACTTCACGAGGCTGAGCGCGTCGCGCCGTCGTCGTGACGCGACGGTGTGCTTTGGGTGACCAGCTGGCGTGCCGCCAGTTCCCGCTTGCCTACGGCGACAAGACGCGCGGTCGCCTCTTCGATGGCGTTCTGCAGCCGCGAGGAAAACATCTGCCTGTCGAGGCCCGGTGCGATTGGATCGAGGGCTTCAACCACGATGGTTCCCGGATAGCGGCGCAGCGAGCGTCGCGGCCAGAACAGTCCGGAATTGAGCGCCAACGGCACGCAAACGACACCTGACTTGCCGTAGAGATGGATCACGCCGGGTTTGTAGCTCGGCTCAGCGCCGGGCGGGCGTCGCGTTCCTTCGGGAAAGATAATGAGCTGGCGCCCGCGGCCGAGTTCTTTTTGGGCGAGCGTGGTCATCCGCGCCAGCGCCGCCAATCCCGCGCTTCGGTTGACCGGAATAAGCCGCGCCTTCCATGCGTACCAGCCGTAGAACGGAATCCACATCAATTCGCGTTTGAGAATGTACGTCGGATCATCAAGCGCCACGTACAACGCAAAAGTCTCCCACAGGGATTGGTGCTTGCAGGCGACGATGCAGGCCCCGCGCGGAACCTTCTCCATTCCCCGCCATTCGACTTTGGTTCGGCAGATAACCCGCAGCAGCCACAGACTGGTTCGGGCGTAGGAGCGGATGAACGCG
Source organism: uncultured Alphaproteobacteria bacterium (assembly GCA_963759705.1). Classification (GTDB taxonomy): domain Bacteria; phylum Pseudomonadota; class Alphaproteobacteria; order Rhizobiales; family Xanthobacteraceae; genus BOG-931. The sequence goes on along the minus strand of CAVXAK010000002.1, from coordinate 12,311 downwards.
CGCAGGATCGGATAAGGCAGCGCAAGAGTGGGAAGAGCCACGATCATGTGAACAATGAGATTCAGATAAAACAGCGCATTGAAAAGCAACGAGCGGGCGAGGAGAGTAAAGGATTCGGACACGTGGGACTCGTGAAATCTGTTTCGTCGAACTGGCTCGCCGGGCTTAATGGCCGCTATCGCGCCCGCGCAACGGTATCGCGGTCTATCCCGCTGTCCGCCGTCACAGAGTCAAAGCGCATACGCACCTTGGCGAAAAGGTATTTGAGATACTCGGACAGTACCAGTCTGGTGGTGTCGCGGTTCGACCACCACGGCTCGATGCGTAGTCGGTCCGAGACGACCGGGAACGGGATGAGCGAGGCGTCCGGGAGCTGGTGCGCGAGTTCGGCCAGCGCGCGCGGCATGTGATAGCCCGAGGTTACGACAATGAGCGATTGGAAGCCGTGATTGAGGGCCCAGCGCCGGGCCTGCACGGCATTGCCGAGCGTATTGAGCGCCGCATAGTCGAGATCGACGCAGCAGGCGAGGAGGTGATCATAGTTGACGACCTCGCGGGCAATGTCGCCTGTCGTGGTGCCGGGATTGACACCGGTAATGAGCAGACGCCTGCCGCGGCCGGAAGCGAGCAACTCAAGCCCATCGGTCACGCGCGAGGTGCCGCCGGTCAGCACGACGATGCCGTCGGCATTGCGGTCGAGCGCGACCTCTTGGCTTGGCAGCAGCCATACGAAGACTCCGAAGCCAAGGACGAGCACGACGGTTCCGAGGGCGGCAAGCCTGAAGGCCGCCGACTTGATGCGCCGCGTTCTGACAGCGCCCCTAAGGCTGAGCATCGCCGCGCGCGTCCCTCGCGCCAAGTTTGACTTCGACGATCGTCATCGCCGCTCACGTGCTCGAAATCATAGCCGAAATTTCGGCGGCAGCTATCGTTCCGGTGCTCAATCCATGGACTGCAGCGTTCGGTTGACCGTCTGGCGTGAGACCACCGCCGTAACGACGGCCATCAGCACGATCTGCAACAGAATCGCCAGATAACCAGACGCGCTGATCGAGAACGTGCCGAACAGCGACGCGATCTCATCTCCTCCAGCGGTACCCGCAAGCCACTTGTTGGCCGCCTCCGCGCAGCCGAACAACAGGATGGCGGCGCCCCCGCCGATCGCGCCGCCCTTGAAGCCGAGGATCAGGAAGTGTCGCTGGAATTGGCTGGAGACGAAGCTGTCGGTCGCGCCGACGTAGTGCAGGACTTCGACGATTGGCCGGTTGGTGGCCATGGCTCCTCGCGTGGCGAAGGTCACTGAGAGGATGGTCACCGCCAGGACGAGGCCAAAAACCGTGACGCCGCCCACGACGGCGGTTCCCGCCATGTTGCGCATGCGTTCAATCCAGTGGCGATGATCGTCGAGGCTGGCGCTGGCGACCTGTGCCGCAAGCGTCTTACGCAGCGGCGCGAAATCGGGCGTCGGGCCGGGAAGAAGCCTGACAACGATCATGCGCGGGATTGGCAGATCGTCGAGGACAAGGCCTGCACCGAGCCACGGCTCGACGAGCTTCGCGGATTCTTCCTTCGTATACGCTCGGACGTCGGCCACACCGGGAACGGCCCGCACGAGTTCGATCGCCTTTCTGACATCCGCTTCAATGTCGCGTCCGGGAACGGGACGCACCTGAACGGTCACCTCGCGGCCGACGTCCGATTGCCAGTTGGTCGCCGCGCTGACCACGATCATCATGGCTCCGGTCGTCAGAGCTGCCAGGAACGTCATGATGGCGACGACGGCTACGAGAGATCGGCCTGCGATCGAGCCCTTCGGCACGATCGGTGCGGCGGCCGGCGGCGCGCGATCCAATGAGGACGCCGCGTCGAGATCGTCCCACGGCTCCGCCATGGTCTCGAGCGGTTCAATCGTAGACATGCAAGCGTCCTTCGTGGAGGACGAGTTGGCGTGCGTCGTACTCGTCCATCAAGGCGATATCGTGCGTGGCGATCACGACGGAGGTCCCCGACTTGTTCAATTCGATGAACAGCCGCAGCAATCTCTGGCCGAGATTTGGGTCGACATTACCAGTTGGCTCGTCGGCAAGCAGTAATTGCGGACGCGCGATAACAGCGCGCGCGATGGCGGCACGCTGCTTTTCTCCGCCTGAAAGAACAGGCGGCAGTGCCCCCATCCGCTCGCCCAGACCGACCCATTGCAGCAATTCGACGACCTCCGCCCGGTATTCGGATTCATCCTTGCCGAGCACTCGCAGCGGCAGCGCCACGTTTTCGTAGGTGGTCATATGGTCGAGGAGTCGGAAGTCCTGGAACACGATCCCAATGCGCCGGCGCAGCGTCGACCGGCCATCCTTACTCAACGTGGCGATATCCTCATCGAACATTGTGATCAGGCCACGCGTCGGCCGCAGCGACAGGAAGAGCATGCGGAGGAGCGAAGTCTTGCCGGCGCCAGACGGTCCGGTGAGGAATTGGAACGAATGCCCCTCGATCCGAAAGGAAAGGTCGCGCAGGACCTCTGGGCCGAGCCCATAGCGCAAGCCGACATTCTCAAATCGGATCACGCCGTCCTCCGAATGACCCGGCACCCCCTATGGCCTGCGCCAACCGGTGGGGCTGCTGATTCGCCCCTGCAAAACTAGCACCGCAAGGCCGCACGGGCTTCACGGGCCGACGTGGTTTCCAATCCGTTAACGGATCGGCGCTAGGGTCCCAGGGAAAGGAACCGCGCAACTGATTCGCCGATGCTGATCGTCTGCCCATCCTGCGCCACATCTTATGATATCGAGTCCGCATCCCTGCAACCAAGCGGGCGCAGGGTCCGCTGTGCACGTTGCCGGGCGGTGTGGCATGCCGAACCAAGCCATGCGGACAAGCTGTTGGCCGCCGCACAGGCACTTGCGCCGGGCCGGGAGATGGCCGGAACCGGAGTGGAAGCTCCAGCACTCGAGGATATCTCCTATCTGCCCAACGGCCGCTTTGGCGAAGCCGCAGGCAACGACGCAGAGCACGGCGACTCTGGCAAACGTGCCGTCAACTGGTCCCGAAGAGACCTTCGAGGTTGAAGCACCGCCGATCGCGCCCGTCGATCTCGACGAGGGCCGGCCGCCGATTGATATCGATATAGGCGACGCGCCCGCGGCAGCACTGCCCGAGGACATCGAGACCTACGCGGCAAGGCGTCTCGCATCGAAATCAAACCGCTGGGTTCCGCGTTGGCCATTGTCGCGTCTGCAGTCCGCCGTCCTCGTCCTGGTCATCCTGGATTCGATCATCATCGGCTGGCGCACCGACTTTGTGCGGGCCATGCCGCAGACCGCCTCGCTCTATGGGTTGATGGGTCTCTCTGTGAACCTGCGAGGTCTCAACTTTGAGGACGTCAGGACGGCCACCGAACAGCACGAGGGCGTCCCGATCCTCATGGTGGCGGGAAACATCGTCAATACATCCAATAAGGTCGTCGACGTGCCGCGGCTCAAGTTCGCGGTGCGCAACGCCGCCAGAGAGGAAATCTACTCCTGGACGGCGGTTCCGCCACGTTCGACACTGCCGCCGGGCGAGGCCGTCTCGTTCCGCGCGCGACTGGCTTCGCCACCGCCGGACGTCCACGATGTGCTGGTACGCTTCCTCAATCGCCGCGATATCATCCTTGGAACTCACTGACTTCCGGCGGGACTTTCATGGCACGGATCCTGATAGCCGAAGACGAAGAAGCCTTGCGCGCTTTGTGTGCGCGAGGCCTCCAGACCGACGGACACGAGGTCAAGACGGCATGTGATGGGGGCGAGGCGCTGGATGTGATGACCCGCGAGGAGGGTCGTTTCGACCTCCTGCTGACCGACATCCGCATGCCGATCATGGACGGCATCGCGCTTGCGCTCGCAGTGGCGCGCGACTTTCCTCAGGTCACGATTTTGCTGATGACCGGGTACGCCGATCAGCGCGAACGCGCCCATGGTCTTGAGGCGATCATCCACGACGTGCTCGCCAAGCCGTTCACGCTTGCGACGTTGCGCGCAGTGGTCGGCGAAGCGCTTGTCGTAAAAGCGCGGACCTGAAACGCCATTCAATTGTCGTCCGAGACGGCGTAGGGCCGCGGCAGCGGCTCGACCGGCAGGTCGGGATGGGAGCGGCCGAAATCCGGCGCCGGCGAATCCTGGCCGATATCGACGATGCCGCGGCGGATCGCGCGGGTGCGGGCGAAATGAGCAAACAATGCCTCGCCGTCGCCGCGGCGGATCGCGCGGGTCAGTTGCGCGAGATCTTCGTTGAACGTGCCGAGCATCTCCAGCACGGCCTCCTTGTTGGCAAGAAAAACGTCTCGCCACATCGTCGGGTCGGACGCCGCGATACGGGTAAAATCGCGAAAGCCGCCGGCGGAGAATTTGAGGACCTCCGAGCGCGTCACCTCGGCGAGCTCGTCGGCGGTGCCGACGATCGTGTAGGCGATGAGGTGGGGCAGGTGGCTGGTGATCGCCAGCACAAGATCGTGGTGATCCGGCCGCATCGTCTCGACATTGGCGCCGAGCGCCCGCCAGAAGGCGGCAAGCCGTTCGACGGCGTTGCTGTCGGTATTGTCCGGCGGTGTGAGAATGCACCAGCGGCCGACGAAGAGCTCGGCAAAGCCGGCGTCCGGACCGGAATGCTCGGTTCCGGCGACCGGATGCGCGGGAACAAAATGGATGCCGGGCGGCAGATGTGGACCCATATCGCGAACAATGGCGCCCTTGACTGAGCCCACATCGGAAACGATCGCGCCCGGCGCAAGCTGCGGCGCGATCTCCTTGGCGACCTCGCCGCAGGCACCGACCGGAACGCACACGATCACGAGATCGGCGCCGGCGACCGCAGCGGCGTTGGTCTCGACCACCTGATCGGCCAATCCAAGCTCGGCGACGCGGCGCCGCGTCTGCGCGGAGCGGGCGCTCGCCACGATCTCACGGACCGTACCTTGCGCGCGCGCCGCCCGCGCGATCGAAGAGCCGATCAGTCCGACGCCGATCAGCGCCAGTCGGTTGAACAGCGGTGCGGATTTGGTCACGCCGTCACGCCGTTTTTGCCAGGAAGTCACCGAGCGCCGCGACGGCGAGCCGGTTCGCTTCCTCGGTACCGACGCTCATGCGCAGCGCGTTCGGCAGCTTGTAGGCCCCGACCTGCCGCAGGATGAGGCCGCGCGCAGTGAGAAAAGCGTCCGCCTCTTTTGCCGATCGCCCTTTCGTTTCGGGAAAGTGGATCAGCAGAAAGTTCGCGACGCTGGGCGTCACTTTCAGGCCGAGCTTTTGGATTTCCTCCGTCAGCCAGGCGAGCCATCGCGAGTTGTGCTCGCGTGAACGTTCCTGATGCTCGACATCCTCGATTGCCGCTATACCGGCGGCGATCGCCGGCGCGTTGACGTTGAACGGTCCGCGGATGCGGTTGACGGCGTCGACGACGTGGGCGGGCCCGAACATCCAGCCGAGCCGCAAAGCTGCGAGCCCGTGGATTTTTGAGAACGTGCGGCACATGACGACGTTCTCCGACGTGGCGACGAGTTCGATGCCGGATTCGTAGTCGTTGCGCCTGACGTATTCGGCGTAGGCCGCGTCGAGCACCAGCAGCACCTGCGGCGGCAGCCCGCGGTGCAGACGCTTGACCTCATCGAAGGAAATGCAGGTGCCGGTCGGATTGTTCGGATTGGCGAGAAAGACGATTTTGGTCTTCTTCGTCACAGCTTCGAGAATCGCATCGACATCCGCGGTGAAGTTCGTTTCCGGCGCCACCACGGGCCTGGCGCCGGTCGCGAGCGTGGCGATCGGATAAACCAGAAAGCCGTGCGTCGTATGGATCGCCTCGTCGCCGTCGGCGAGGTAAGCGCGCGCCAGCAGGTTCAAAAGGTCGTCGGAGCCGGCGCCGCACACGATGCGATGGGGATCGAGCCCAAAAGCGCGCCCGATCGCCGCGCGCAGATCGCTCGCCGCGCCGTCGGGATAATCCTCCAGATGGGCGGCGACAGACTTATAGGCCGCAATCGCCTTTGGACTCGGTCCGAGCGGCGTTTCGTTCGACGACAACTTGAAAATTTTGGCAACGCCGGCCGCGCTGCTCTTGCCGGGCACATAGGCCTCGATATCGAGCACGCCGGGGCGGGGCTGGGGACGGATCGTCATTGGGCTCGCCTTACGAAAGTCAGGCGACCGTATAGCGGGTTGCGTGACTGCCGACGAGGGCCGTGGAGCGGATCGAGGCGCCGATTCCGACCAAAGCGTCCGAGACGGCGCCGATGCCGCCCCGCGCGACCGAGACGAGCAAAGCGGCGCCATCGAACGCGCTGTCGGGCACGGCCATGACGTCGGCGAGCGGCGCGACCGAGTTGATCGACGTCGCCTTCCAGCCGGAGACCCGCATGCTCCACACTTCGGTCTCGGTCACCATCGCGTCCGCCGCGACGCGGGAAATCACGAATACCGGCAGGCCGGCCGGATGGTTGGCGCGCTCGACGAACGGCAGGCGCGCGATGATCTTGGGGGCGGCATCGAATTCGAGCGCCGCCCACCAAGGGCCCGCACCCGCGATGGCAAAGGCGGGGACCAGCCCGAGGTCGCCCTTCGATTCCGAGACCGCTTCGACGACGCTCGCGGCCCCCATATGCGGCTCGAACGGCACCGTAAAGCCGAAATGAAAGCGCGCGGAGTCGCGCATCAGCGCGTCGCCCGCTGACAGGTCGGCATGCACGGAGAAAGGCGCCTGCACGTAGGTGAAGGTCGAAATGATGACGCGCCAGATGCTCTCGACGGTGTCAAACGGAAGATTGCCGTGGTGGCGTTCGACGAGCCGGCGCATCATGTCCGCTTCGCGGGCAGGACGAAAAGCGGAGCCGGATTCCTGGGTCTTTTTCACCGCGATCAGGCGATCGATGATCTGCCCACGCTCGATGAGAAGCTCATGCATCGACGCGTCGATGCGATCGATCTCGTGCCGCAGATCGGCGAGCGAAGGTTCTTTGTGACGTGGTGCTTTCGGCATGGCGGATCCCGGCGGACGGCCAGATTGATAGGTGCCGTAACGTTCAAAATCAAAGAAAACGTTGACTCCGAGCCGAAGGTGCCTATTTACGCCCTTTTGACCGCCGAGGCGGCGGACGAACGGCACCGGGACGCTCACATTCGGGACGGAAACATGGCCGAGGGCAGCGCTACGCTTGATCTCGCCGACCGCACGCGCGAGGCCGACCAGCCGCATTCGCTGCTGGTGCGCTTTTCGTCGAGCAATCCGCTCCGGCTCGATGCCGGCGTCGATCTCAGCCCGCTGCAGATCGCCTATCAGACCTATGGCTCGCTCAATGCCGGACGCAGCAATGCCGTTCTCGTCTGTCATGCGCTGACCGGCGATCAGCACGTCGTCAACACACACCCGGTGACCGGCAAGCCGGGCTGGTGGGAAACCATGGTCGGCCCGGGCCGGCCGATCGACACCGAACGTTACTTCGTCATCTGCGCCAACGTGGTCGGCGGCTGCATGGGAAGCTCCGGACCAGCCTCGACGAATCCGGCGACCGGCATGCCGTGGGGTCTCGATTTTCCGGTCATCACCGTGCGCGACATGGTTCGCGCGCAGGCGATGCTGCTCGATTATCTCGGCATCGACACCTTGTTCGCGGTGGCCGGCGGCTCCATGGGCGGCATGCAGGTGCTGCAATGGGCGGCGAGCTATCCCGAGCGCGTTTTTGCGGCGCTGCCGATCGCGGCGGCGACGCGCCATTCGGCCCAGAACATCGCCTTCCATGAGGTCGGCCGGCAGTCGGTGATGGCGGATCCGGAATGGCGCGGCGGGCGGTATTTCGCCGAGGGCACCAATCCGCGGCGCGGGCTCGCGGTCGCGCGCATGGGCGCGCACATTACCTATCTGTCGGACGCCGCACTGCACCGCAAGTTCGGCCGCCGTTTTCAGGATCGCGACAATCCGACGTTTTCGTTCGATGCCGACTTTCAGGTCGAGTCCTACCTGCGGCATCAGGGCATCACTTTCGTGGAGCGCTTCGACGCCAATTCCTATCTCTATCTGACCCGTGCCATGGATTATTTCGATCTCGCCGCCGATTACGACGGAGCGGTGGCGAACGCATTCCGCGGCACGCCGACGCGGTTTTGCGTCATCTCGTTCACCAGCGATTGGCTGTTCCCGACGGTGGAATCGCGCGCCATCGTCCACGCGCTCAACGCCGCGGGCGCGCGCGTCTCGTTCGCGGAAATTACGACCGACAAGGGCCACGATGCATTTCTGCTCGATGAGCCGGAATTCCTGGCGATCGCCAACGGGTTTTTGGAAGGCGCCGCGCGCGCGCGCGGTCTGCCTGGACGGAGATGAGCGTGCTGTCGCGCCTCAAACACGATCTGACCATGGCGGAAGCCGCGCGCGGTCCGGGCGGCTCGCGTGTCGACTTGCTCGTGGTCGCCAATATGGTGGAGCGCGGCGCGCGGGTGCTCGACGTCGGGTGCGGCGACGGCGAGTTGTTGCGGCTCCTGGAAACACGCGGCGTCGACGGACGCGGCATCGAGCTATCGCGCGAGGGCGTGAACGAATGCGTCGCCAAGGGTCTCGCGGTGGTGCAGGGCGACGCCGATACCGACCTCGCCGACTATCCCGACGACGGCTTCGACTTCGTCATCTTATCGCAGACCCTGCAGGCGACGCGGCAGCCGCGCGTGGTGCTCGAGCACATGCTGCGCATCGGACGTCACGGCATCATATCGTTTCCGAATTTCGGTCACTGGAACATACGGCGGCAAATTCTGTTCGGCGGTCACATGCCGCAGACCGATAATCTGCCTTATGCCTGGTACGAGACGCCGAACATTCACTTCTGCAGCATCAAGGATTTCCGTCAGCTTTGCCACGTCGTCGGCGCCAAGATAGACGAGGCGGTCGCGCTCAACGCCTGGGGCCGGCAGATACGGCTAAAATTGCCCTGGTGGTTCTGGAATCTGTTCGGTGAGCAGGCGGTGTTTTTGTTGAGCCGGCAGAATTAGCGGCGACAGCCCGGATGCAGTATAAGCACCGCTCTTCCGCACCACCGCGCAAGGCGCGGGCCCGTAGCTCAATGGTCAGAGCTAGCGGCTCATAACCGCTTGGTTGGAGGTTCGAGTCCTCCCGGGCCCACCACAAAATAAAATCAAAGACTTAGCTTCTATTTTGGCGGCAGTAGCGACAGTCCTTGGCGACAGTCCCGGGGACGCTCCGCCAAGAGCTTTAGGGGCGGGTGACTGGCGCACTATACAAAGCATTATGCATAGTCGTCGCCTCCGTTGGGGGATCAAATGCACCTTTCACCTCGCTGCGTTCAAGGCGCGGGCATTGTTTTAGGTTCGCTATTCATAACCACTCTGGTGTTGGCTGGCGCGGTGGCTTGGGGTCCCCATCAGTGTGCGCTTGTGTTCCCGAAAATTATCGGGTGTGCCATGGGCCACTACGAAGGCCTCACGGGTGGAATGCTGGCGGCGGGCACCGCACTGTTCGCCGGGTGGCTTGCGTGGAGCGCAGTGCAAGTTCAAATTGCTGCCGAAGAAAAAAGAGCTACGGCCGAAAGGGTAGAGGTTGAACAGGTTCTTCAGGGCGACCTTAACAACTTCGGCGAAGGACTAAGCTCAATTTGGAAGATTTTGTTGGCGATTGACGCGCCGCCTCCGATACCACTTCGGGACGCCCGGGATCTCTTGGAAGGCGTCGTGTATGGGATCGAAAGGATCGACAACGCCGACTGGCTCATAACTTCGCGACAGATGGTTGAAAAATTAGGATGGGAGCGCCGCCGGTATTACAACGAACTTTTTCAGGGTATCGAGCGTTTAGGACAGTTCCGCAATATCGACAATTTTGACGTTGGCGAGGCCCTGAGCGTCGTGCGAAGTGTGAGCAACTATTTTGAATTGTTGCGTCCCGATACTGCACGGTTCTTCGAGGGGCTTTGGCGTGGTTCACCTAAAGCTTGGACGCTCGGCTATGCAATCAGCGTCCACGCCGGACTTTGCCACGTAAATGAACCGCCGTTTGACCCCGGAGGCGGCGGTGCGTAATCGGTGTGACCCACCCGGTCGCTTAGTTAAAAGCAGCTTCGGTTGCCCCGCTTCTTCGCGCTCCGCTTTCCTGAAACTCTCAGTAAACCGGAACGGTACTTTTGGCCGGCGGTCGTCAACCTAAATTTCAACCGTGTCCTTCTTCTCCCGATTGCAGTCGAAGCATGTAAGTCGCACGTTGTGTTCCTCTGAGCTGCCGCCCTTTGAAATCGGGATTTTATGATCAAATTCCACCTCATTGTCGGCGAGATGGTTCCCACGGTGCTGGCAGGTGTAATTATCTCTTCGGACGACGCGCATTTTCACCCCGAATGGGATGTAGCGACCTCGCCGGCGTTCCGCAGAAGTCTCCGTCGATGCCTCGGCTGCAAAGAAGACGGGGCACACGTGACCGTAGACGTTGCACACTGCATCGTGAAAGATCGCTGGGATGCTATCAGGGTACTTGGACGGGTCAAATTCTTCAACCTGTTTACGGAACCAAGCCGCTCGGGCGGGTTCGATAGGGGATCGGTGGTCGATCATTCCTGTTTCAAGCGCTAGCCGATACTCTTCCATTATTTGCGCAGCAATCTCCTTGATCTGAACCCAATCTTCTTCAGAATAGTCAACAGCTACCACGTCGGTATCTTTATGTTCGTAGGGTGTTCGATAGATATGGATTGGTGGAAGCGCACCTCCTATCCACGCGGTGATTTTTTCTTCGTCTGTAGGCAGCCTGCTTGCATCAGCCAATTCCCGACGTTGACCCAACCGAAAAAGAGCCTGTTTCAGCAAAACTTGATCATCTTTCATCCAGCCTTCATACTGCGCTCTACTCTCTGGTGATAAGCTTTCAAGGCTCCCGACCAAGTTTGTTTCCAAACATCGCTTGAAATACGCGTTTTGCTCCACGATTGCATGGAGAGGTGGCGGGAGCGTCGGAGACTGCTCGACCAAAGGGCCAAACGGGCAGTATTTAAGCTCCCAACACGGCTTGCATACTCGGCGCAGTCGCGCTCGCCAATCGCGCAGCACTTCGGCGTCTGGCTCGTCCGCTGCGTAGCCAAGTCGCTCCTTGATTGACCGGTGGATCGGCTCACGATTGGCGGAGGTCGCGCGTTTGGGTCTCGGTTTAGTGCTCACTCTGCGGCCTCGATGTGCTCCGGCGCTCGCCATCGTGCGCCAGCACCGGCCTCACTCTACATCATTTCGACCCGTAGGGAGGAGAGGCCAAAAGCCTTCCGCTATCGTGCCTGAAGACCTTGCTTGAAAGCCTGCTCTAGTGCGCCGCTAAATTTCTTCGAGAACCCAGCGCGCATACTCATTGGAGCGATTATAATCACTTTGCTCTCACAAATGCAGCGCGGCATAGCCGAGGCCGCTTCGATCGCTGGTGTCGATGGCACCCCGGGCGGTTGGGCCGTCGCCATAATGGATGGGAACCGACTGTCTGTTCGGAAGGTTTCCGCACTTTCTACTATCTTCGACGGTTCAACAAATTTCAAAATTGTTGCTGTTGAGGTTCCCATTGGTCTACTCGATGCATACGAGGTTGGAGGTCGTCGATGCGACCGAGACGCAAGGGAATTTCTCGGCTATCCCCGAAGCAGTAGCGTCTTTCCAGCGCCCGGTTCGCGCGGTTCTCGCGGCCACTTCGTGGGAGGATGCATGCGCTCGCTCGCAAAACAGTGCGCCTCACGGCAAAAGGATCACCAAGCAGGTTTGGAACATTTTGGACAAGATAGGAGAAGTAGACACGCTTCTCCAATCGCGCTCCGAATTGCGCAAAGTGGTGCGTGAGGTACATCCCGAAGTTTGTTTCCGTGAGCTAGTCGGCAGGCCCATGGCCTACCGCAAGGCTCGGGTTGCCGGACGCGACGAACGGCGACGCGCGCTCATGCCGTTGTTTCCTAATCTGGACATGATCGAGAAATCCGGTCGGGACCAAGGACTGCCAATTGAAGATATACTGGACGCGGTTGTCGCGTGCTGGTCGGCGGGACGCCTAGCGAACGGTGATGCTCGTAGCTTTCCCGAAACCGGCCGGTCAGATGCCACGGGACTTCCGATGTTGATCAGGGTTTGAGCGCAGCCGTCGCGGAGGCAAAAAAGCTCGCGGCGTGATTTTGCTGGATGTCAAAACAAGCGTTTGAAAAATTGCACTGAGATGGCCGGGAAGCCCAATGTTCCCGGCCGTTTATCTTTCGGCGCGGGGTCAGACGCCGAGCCTCTGCCAATGTGCGTTGAGTGATTAGGTTTTTCCGAGGGTCGCTTGCTGAA
>CAVXAK010000001.1:0-232323 GCA_963759705.1 uncultured Alphaproteobacteria bacterium | reverse complement strand
ACAAGCGATACTCAAAAAACTTGATCATTCTAAACACATCCCGCCCCGAGCGGGCGCATCTGCGGGGCTGCAACTGCCATCACCGCGAAACAACAGCAGAACGTTCCCGGACAACCGAAGAACCGTTTCATTGGTTGAGCCAAAAAACGATCCGAGCTTGCGCGCAAGATCGCTGCGGCGTGAAGCGTATCCGTGGAGGATGCCGTAGCAGAGGCTATCGAGGAAGTATGCGCGCCGGGCCGAGCTAACACGCCCCGCGCGACTACATCAAGGCGATGCCCTGGTGAGTGAAGGAAGAAACGCCGGCAACATCGGCGCGCAGGAGTTCTCCGCGGAAAGGAAGGAATGGCTTTAAGCACCGCACCTGCCTAGGGCGGCAACAAGCTCTTGCTTGTATACCGTTTTCCTGCAACTAGAGCGTTGAGTTTGTTCCCGTATTGTTCTAAGGTCGTATGAATTTGAGTCGGCCTCTCGCCAATTCAACCGGGGACCAATAGCTTGCCGACATCGTCGATTTCACCCGAACAAATCCAGCGTGCAATGAAGCTCGAGGGCATCTTCATGCCCCATGCGCGCAGGCAAAGAGACGCGCTCTACGCCAATCAGTCGGAAGACTTCCTGCCACGCTTCGTTCACTATACCTCGGCGGAAAATGCTCTGAGCATCATTCGAAATAAGCGTCTATGGATGCGAAATGCTTCTTGTATGTCGGATTACCGTGAAGTCCAGCACGGCTTCGACATCCTTGCAAAGTTCTTTTCCGACAAGCCTCGCCTAGATGGGTTCACCTCCGCGCTCGATCAATGTGCTTCAGGCGCCGCGATGGAGGCAATCAATCTCTTTAACCAGTGGTGGAACGATATTCGCCACCACACCTACATCTCTTCGATTTCCGAGCATATCGACAAGGAAGATCACCATGGCCGCCTTTCTATGTGGCGGACGTTCGGCAACAGCACAGCAAAGGTCGGATTGGTCTTCCGCATCCCCAAATTCTCAGGTGCGGCCGACGCCCTCGGCTTAATGTTTAGCCCCGTCGCCTATCTTACCGAGGCTGAAACACATGGCGTGATCTCCGATGTCGTCACCAACATCCAGGCGAACGGGGATTTCCTGCGAAGCATCGACCGACAGGAGATTGTGGGGTGGGTCTTTTCCATGCTGCTCGGCGGCGTAACCTGCCTCAAGCACGAAGGATTCGCAGAAGAACGCGAATGGCGGGCCATATACTCTCCCAATCGCCGCCCTTCTTCCCTGATCGAGATTTCAACCGAAGTAATCGCCGGCGTGCCGCAAATCGTTCACAAAATTCCACTTGATGTCACAACATCACCCGTCCTCACCGAACTGGATCTTGCCTCGATGTTCGACCGCCTGATTATCGGTCCGACGCAATATCCCCTCGCAATGTACGAGGCTTTCAAAATTGCACTCACGGCAGCCGGTGTTGCCGATGCGACAAACAAAATCTTTGCTTCTCTAATCCCCATTAGGACTTGATGATCGCGACGCCGCGGACAAGCTCGTCACCAGCCATTTGCGTCTCGTCGCTAAGATCGCCAGGGGCTATCGCGGCTACGGGCTGCCGATTGCCGACCTAATCTCGGAAGGCCATGTTGGCCTGATGCAAGCGGTCGAGCGCTTCGAGCCCAACAAGGGCTTTCGGTTCGCCACCTATGCCGTGTGGTGGATCAAGGCGGCCATCCAGGAATACATCCTGCGCTCGTGGTCGCTGGTGAAGATGGCGACCACGGCCAACCAGAAGAAATTGTTCTTCCACCTGCGCGAAGCCAAGCGCAAGATTTCTGTGCTCGACGACGGCGACATGCGCCCGGACCAGGTCGAGCTTATCGCCAAGCGCCTCGGCGTCACCGAGCAGGACGTGATCAATATGAACCGCCGGCTCGGCGGCGACGCCTCGCTCAACGACACCATCCGCGAGGACGGCTCCTCCGCCGAATGGCTGGACTGGCTGGTGGACGAATCCCCGGACCAGGAAACGACGCTCGCGGCGAGCGAGGAGTTCGATAGCCGCCGCAAGGCTATGACCGCGGCGCTTGGCGGGCTCAACGAGCGCGACCGGCGCATCTTCGAGGGCCGGCGCGTGGCCGACGATCCGATCACGCTCGCGGAGCTAGCTGACGAGTTTGGCTTGTCGCGCGAGCGCGTGCGCCAGATCGAGGTGCGCGCCTTCGAGATGGTGCAGAAGGCTGTCAAGGCCCGCGTCGCAGCGATTGAAACACCAGCACACCAGCCGACGCGTTAACTTACAGCCCGCTCCCGTGGTGGGAGAAACTGCCGATGGACGTGCCGCCATGGATACGTATTGCGGCGACCGATTTATGCGAAAAGGGAATTCGCTCTGCAGGTGCTGATCGAGCCCTCGCTCGGCGATTCACGCACGACATCTTGCTTCATCGATCGAGCACCTAAGCCGCGCGCTGCAGATGCAAAGTTATCCGAAGTTTCACAATGAGAGTGGGGTGCCGATCGTCCATATTGGCTGCTGTGAGTTTAAGTGCATTGGGGCTCAGCCGCCGCAAGATCACCCACAAATCTACCTCAATATGCGCGATGCTGGTGAGATCGTCTGCCCCTATTGCTCGACGCTATTCCGTTTCGATCCGAGCTTGAGCACAAATGAAGCTAATCCGGCAGCTTGTACTTACGGCGACGCGGATTGAGTTGAAAAAAGCAGGAACGCCGCTTCTCTCAAAACATCGAGACGGCCGTGCTCAAATTGTCGCAAGCGCGACTATAAACCAGCCAATTCATCACCGGAGAAGATACACGCAAAATGCTTTTACTCTCACCGAACAAGGTGCGCCAAAGCACGCCCACGGAGAGCGTGCGTGAGATAAGCCCCTATGCCGGCAAGCTGAAGGTCGGCCTGCTCGTAAATGGAACGCATGCGCGGTTCTGGCGGTTAGCCCTAAACCAAAAGTCCCCATACGGCGCTGCCGGAGAAATCGAAATGAATGCCGATTTGAAACGCAAACGACAAGGCGATTACGATCGCGCCAAGCGAGCGCGTAGGGACCAGGATCAGGCGCTCGACGATGCGCTCAAGAATACCTTTCCGGCATCAGACCCATTTTCGATCGGGCAGCCGGCCCCGCCTGTCCTCGACCACGACAAGGTATGAGACATTCTGATCTCAGTGCCCTTGTCCGGACGAAGCCGTCCTAGTGCTAAAAGCGTGACAGTGCCGATTTCCGTCATTGAGCGCAAAACAGGCACGCCAGTGGGAAATCAGACGGGGCAACTTTTGAACTCTTAAGGGACTTGCTACTCCGACTGGCGTCCGAAATACCCTCTTAGAACTGCCGAGGGCGAAATTAATTCAAATTCCTCGCGGCATGCCTCACTGAAATCGCCAATGATGTCGATCGAGTTGCTATTGACCATTTCTCGCAGCTCGAGGAACGACTTGTCCGGCTCCAAATAGGCGTCGAGAATTTTGCGACCGATCCGTTCGGCGCTGTCAATGACCTTTTGCGCAGACAGGACGCGCATCCGGCCGATCTTGCTGTAAAGCGTGACGAGTGATGGAATGTCGCCTTTGTCGTGCTGAAGCGCGTCGATATAACATTTCGTGGCTTCCTCGATGAATTCCTTGTAAAGCTCCTGTCGTCTGAGCCTTTCTTGGATGAGCCACTGCACTCGCACCTGCATCCGTTGTGTCATCCACGACGCAAGAAACGATGCGGTTCCACCGATCGCGGCCCCCAGCAGCGCTGACAGGGCGGAAATGACAGACGCGTTCATATGCGCTCTCGTTTGTTAATTGCTCTCGTGGTTGGAATAAGTCGCCACCGCGCGTCATCAGGGGTCATGTTCGCTCGCACCGATGCGGTGCCTCATCCGGGTGGTGCGGATCCAAGTACGCCGGCGGCTAAAGCAAGTGTCGCCGCGGCTGATAGGGCTGTGCTATAGGCGTCCGTTGCGGCGTTCTTAGCCACCAAAAGCTGATGCTCAGCGAGCGTCACGTCGGTGATTGATCCGACTCCATTGCGATAAGCGGTGAGGGCTGCGTTGAACGTCGTCTGTGCCGCCGCGGCCAGTGCCGTGGAAGCTGCATAGGCAGACAGACTTGTTTTGAGTGTGTTTCTTGCCGCAACGATTTGGCGGGCGGCCTCGTTCTTGATTTGAGTCAGCGTTGTCTCGGCCTTGTCGACTCTGTCGCGGGCCTGCTCCAGCAAGGCGGCGCGCGATCCGCCATCGTAAAGCGGCATCGTCGCGCCGACGAGAGCAGTGCCGCCCAGCTGGTAAGTCGATACGCCAAGCTGATTGCCCGGTAGATTGACGATCGGCAATTGCTGATCGATTCCCGGGATCGCGGTGACGTCTAAGCTCCCTGCCAGACGGGTGCCCGTCCCGGAAGCAAACACTTTGGGCAAGAATTCCGCCTGGGCGGCGCGGAGACCGGCAAGGCTTGCCTGCACCGTCGCGTAGCCGGTGAGAACGTCGGGCCGCCGTGCCAACGCCTCGGATACAAAACTTTCAATCGGCGCCGTCAGGGATGTGGGCAGTCTCCGCCGGGAAATATCGGCGATGGTAAGCCGCGTCATTGGAGAAATGCCTATGGCCGAGATCAAAGCCAGATAGGAGTTCTGGGCGGCGCCGTCGGCTTGAACCTGCTCCAGCTGGGCTTCGGCGGCGGCTTGTTTGGTCTGCGCAACTTCGACCACAGTTCCGATGCCGCGCTTGTATCGGCCCTCGGCCGCAGCTTGGACGTCTTCGGCATCCCTTAGCGATTTCATAGCCGTTGTGAGGCGCGCGCGTGCCGCGGCATTGGCGTAAAACGCCAAGCTCACATTGTAGATGACCTGTTGATGCGCTGCGGTGAAGGCGATGTTGGAGATCAGGGAGCCTTGCTTGGCGACATCGACCAGTGCAGCCCGCTCGCCAAAATCGAAAAGCAGCCATTGCGCGGAAAGAACTTCGATGTTGCCCTGTGCCTTCACGTCATTGGTCACCTCGGCACCGAGCGAGGAAAATTCGTTATGGAATCTCTGCCAGCCTTGCACAACGCCAGCTGAAACGAAGGGCAGAAAAGCGCTCTCGGCGATGCCCGCAGCGAGCGCCGCATTGCGCGCATCGTTCCAGGCGTTACGGGTGACTGGATTGCTCAACTCTGCGATGTCGATCAATTCGGGAAGACTATAGGGGCGGCGACGTTCAAGTTCGGAGGCCCGCGGCGGGACGCCTGCGAGATTGCTGTTTGAAGGTAGAACATAATTGCCGCTGGGCGGTTGTTGGGGCGGCGCCCGCTCGCCGGCAACGATTTCCCCGCCGGGATTGGTCGCGGGGGTCCACGGCGCGTCGGGACGGTCGGGTGCCATATTGAGCGCAGAGGTCGCGCAGCCGGCGAGCTGCAGCGAAAGAAGTACTGGCGCAATCAACGCAACAGGCCGGCCCATACACTGCCGTTCCTTTCGGTCTTCTAGATGGACGCTTCTTCCAACCGCCGCAGACCTGCATCGATCATAGGGAAAAGCGGCGACGTACTCCACTCGATTGACCCTTGGAGGGGACCTGGGGGGTCAGCGACCGCGAAGCGACCAGCCAGAGCTTCAAGCCGCTTGGCGATTTGCGCGGATATCGCCGCGTCTTTGTCTGCGTCCAACAGCAGCGGACTGCCAAGGGCGCCGATCTCATCGGCCGCTTCGCGACGAGCTGCGAGCCACTGTGCGTTCGGGCGAACCGTGCTTGGCTCATAGGCGACGAGATCGATGTCGGTTTCGATGTCCGCGAGCTCCGATTGCGCTTGTGAAGCTAATACGGGTCGAGAACTTTTATCCGCGGTCATCAGGGCGGCAAGCCGGCGCAAGAGTGCGGCAATCGCCGGATCAATGCGCTTGCCGACGCTGACCGGCCAGACATTGATAAAGACCAGATAGGTGACAACGTTTCCGAGCAAGATGCCGATAACGCGATCGCGCGCGGTGGAAAGGTCGAAGGCCGGTGATGGTCCCTGAATGACGCAGAGAAAGAAAGCAAAGGCCATCTGAAAGCCGGCATAGGATATGCGCTCGCTCCCGGCGGAGACATAGCCTGCGGCCAATGCGCCGGCGAAAACAACGACCATCAAAGCGGTGATCGAGGTGAGGTACGGGATCAGGAAGATCATCGTCGCATAGCCGGCCACTGCGCCGACAAGGCACCCGAGAATACGCAGCGTGAGCTTTTCGACGGTCTCGGCCGTCGTGCCAAGCGAAACGATGTAACAAGTCAGGAAAGCGGTATGAATGCCCGGCCAATCCAGCAGCGAATAGAGAAAATAGCAGAACATCGCCGCGGCTGTCGCTTTGACCGCATACCGGATGTAATCAGGATTAGCAAAAGCATCCGCTACGAAGAAGCCACCGCCCTCTTTCTTTGGCTCTTGGTGCTCCGACGAAGGCGCTTCGGCGAAGTGCATGATTGCCTCTTTTATTTCGTCGAGGACATCGGCCTCGAGCAGCATCGGCGCGCGTTCCATTTCCGGCGGGTTCCAGCCGATACGAATTGGGTATCCGCCAGCTCTCAAAATGCTGGACATTTCCCGCAGCGTGCGAGCCACATAGTCGGCCAATGGCATGGCGAGTTGGGCTTCCGGCCTGCGATCCATCACATCGATCGCCGACATCAGGAGAGTCGTGGAACCGGCGGCTTGCCTGAGCGCCGCAATGTCGTCCGGCTTCGAGGTCTTCTCGCGGTCCGCCATGCCAAGGAGCTTCTGAATCTCGGCCGTGCCTTCCCGCAGGTGCTCTCTAAATCGTGACCGGATGTTTTCGTTCGGCGCCTTTAGCATGGCGGCGCAGAGTTCGAGGCCATGCGCGATCCCATGTTCGGCGAGACGTCGGGGCGCCGGTGCAAACAATAAGTTCACGATCATCGAGATGCCGGCCGGAATGCCGACGAACAGCCACGCATAGAGCAGGCTGCGTGTGGCTAACTCGCCGATTGCCAATGGCACTGTCCCGAGCAAATCGAGCGCGTAGCCGACGATGAGAGCAATCGTGCCGCCAAGCGGACGTAATTTGCTGGCCGATGCGACGAAGAGGATGGCAATTGAGATCGCGGTCATGCTGATGACGCGCCACATCGGATCGTTGATCACGACCATGGCGACGAGCAGGACGAAGCCGATGATCACGGTGATCAGCGCCACCAGCACAAAGTTCATGACCAGGCTGACCGTGCGGTCGCCGCGATTCAGAAAGAACACAACATAGACCGTCAGTGCTGCATCTGGTGTCTGATAGATTTCAACGACCAAAACGGTAAGGGCACAGATCGCAGCCAGACGGGTTGCAAGTTCGAACCGGCCAGGCTGTGGCGCCATAAGACGCACAATTTTTGGAAAGAAACCCTCACGCGCGCGCTCTAGCGACATGCGGCACCGTGCTTGATTTCGACCACGGCGCTGGCGCCCAGACGCATGAGGTCCGGCGGCGAGCCTTCGAGGCGAATGCGCACGGGGAACCGCTGCGCAACGCGCACCCAATTGAGGGAGCGCTCGACGTAGGGAACGGACCGCGGAATATTGATGCGGTCCTGATCAACGACGCCCCAGCCAATGCCCTGGACAATCCCTTTGATCGGGACTTTGCGGTCGAGCATTGAAAAGACCGTGGCGCAATCGCCGACGGATATCGAACTCAGATCAGTTTCGCGAAAATCGGCGACCGCGAACCACTCGTCGCTATTGATTAAGGTGAACAGCGATTGCGACGGGATGACCATTTCGCCGGTCGAGACGGTCAAACCGACAACGAGACCATTGTGGGTCGCGCGCACGGTTGTATCGTCAAGCTGGCGCTGGGCAATACCGAGCGCCGCCGTTCTGGCCTTTACCGTCGCTTCGGCTGCGGTTTCCAATTCCTGCGCTTGAATGAGTTTCGTCGCGGTGTCCTTCGCCGCAACCTGCACCTGATCAAGCTGTTGCTGCGGCACGTAACCGTTCGAGGCCAGAGGGCGAAGCCTCTGCAGCGTGCGCGCCGCCAAATCATGGTTTTCTTGTGCGCTCTTTGTCTGGTCGGCCGCGACTGCCGCGTTCGACCGGGCGATACTCAGGTCAGCCGCAGCTTGCTCAAGGGCCAGGCGATAGGGCAGCGGATCAATCTGGAAAAGAAGGCTACCTTCAGCGACGCGCATGTTCTCGACGACGGGGAGCTGAATAATGCGGCCGCCGACGGCAGCGGCGACGTGGACCACATCGGCATCGATCGAACTGTCGCTCGACGTCGGGTAAGTGTTGCTTTCGTGCAGCGCATAAAGCGCAAACGCGACAGCTAAGGCGACAATGGCGATTGAGATCAATCGGCCGCGAGGCGTAGTGCGGGTTTTGCCGGCGGTCTCCATCTTCAGCGTCCGAAGCCGACGAGCCAGACAAGAAGAGCCGTGATCACGCCGATCGCAGCGCAGACTGCGAGCTGATAGGGCAGTGTATTGGCAAGTCTCGTGCTGACAAAGATGACGCGAGCGATGACCGCGCCGGCGATGCCGACGACGCCACACAAAAGCCAGGCCGGAAAGAATGCACCGAACAGATCGAAAGAGGATGCGCCGGCGGCGGAACACCCCCCGAGGCAGATCGGCAGAAACAAAATAAGAGCCGCCGACGCGCCGATGGGCAAACGTGCGGCCATATTCGAAACTCGAAACAGCTGCGCTATGACCATCGACTAAGCTGATCCAAACCGGAACGAAAAGCTTACGGTATTCTCACGAGAGGTCGCGCAACGAAGCGCCTCCTTAGTAGGTTTGCGCATCGACCACTTTTCCACGAAACAGACGATAAACGACCGCAGTAATGCTTATCCGCATTGGCCGGTCGCCGGAATACAAGCGCGGGCTACTGAAGACGTCAAACATTTGACGCGTATCCCTGACCATCTCCCAGACTATCTTCTGCGGCAGCGTTTCTCAGGTTCCAGCCTTCAGGAAGCTCAACAGATCGGCATTGATCGTCTCGGCTTCCGTTGTCGGCATACCGTGCGGAAATCCCTTGTAAGTCTTCAGCGTCCCTTTCCTCAAGAGCTTCGCCGACAGCGGACCGGAATCCGCATAGGGCACGATCTGATCGTCCTCGCTGTGCATCACCAACACTGGGATGGTGATCTTCTTGAGGTCCTCGGTGAAATCGGTCTGTGAGAAGGCCACGATGCCGTCGTAGTGCGCCTTAGCTCCGCCCATCATGCCCTGCCGCCACCAGTTGGCGATGACCGCTTCCGACTTCTTGGCACCCGGACGGTTGAAGCCATAAAATGGCCCTTCCGGAAGCGCGCGATAAAATTCCGAGCGATTAGCGGCAAGCTGCGCTTGAAGGTCGTCAAACACCGATTTCGGCAAGCCGCCTGGATTGGCTGCCGTCTTCACCATCAGCGGCGGCACCGCCGCAATGAGCGCAGCCTTGGCGGCCCTGCTTTCGCCATGCCGCGCCAGAAAGCGCACCACTTCGCCGCCGCCGGTTGAGTGGCCGACATGGATGGCGTTCTTCAGATTGAGATGCGCGGTCAAAGACGCGAGATCGTCGGCGTAATGATCGAGGTCATGGCCGTCGGGCACCTGGCTGGAGCGGCCGTGGCCGCGGCGATCGTGCGCAATCACCCGATAGCCGTGACTAAGGAAGAACAGCATCTGCGTATCCCAGTCGTCGGCGGACAGCGGCCAGCCATGACTGAACACGATCGGCTGGCCCTGTCCCCAGTCCTTGTAAAAGATCTCAACCCCATCTTTGGTCGTAATCGTTCCCATGAGTTGCTGTCCTCCAATAAAGTTGGTCAAGAACTGCACCGCGACGAACGCGGCTATCTGCGCCCCGTGGAGTTGGCAAGCTAACAGTCTGCCCATTCTGGCAGCGCATAGCATTGCTGATGCCTCGCGATGGTCGCCATCAGGGAACGTTCTCCACAATCATTTCCCAGACGTCGCGGCCCTTCCCCTCCAGTACTGCTTTGGCAGTGTAGACCCCCATCCCGATCACAGCCTCCGGCGCCATGAAGGGCGAGGGCGGCGTCACGAGCTGCATCGGATTCACTTTCACATCCAGAAGCGCCGGGCCGGGCTGCGCGAGCCAAGCCTTGATCGACTCCTCGAGGTCGCCTGCCTTTGCCACGCTGTGCCCCCAAAGTCCCACCGCCTTCGCGACCTCGCCGAAGTCGGGGTTCTTCAGGTCCGTGTACATCGGTATCAAGCCGGCCGCCTTCTGCTCGATATCGATAAATCCAAGCTTGCCGTTGTTATAAACGGCGATCTTGATCGGCAACTTCTCCTGCACGACGGTCAACAGATCGCCGAGCAACATGGCAAACCCGCCATCGCCTGCCAGGCAGACCACCTGCCGTCCGGGTTGGCACTTTTGCAGACCGATTGCCGATGGCATCGCGCTCGCCATCGTGCCGTGCAGCAGGCTGGCAAAGGTCCGGCGTTTGCCGAAGGTTTCGATGTGGCGCAGCGTCCAAACCAACGCCGTGCCGTCGTCCGCGGTAAACAACGCATCCTCGGCCGCGTACTTGTTGATGACCTTGGTCAGGTAGGTACCGGAAATGGTGGAGTCGGGACCCGCAGTTTCCGCCTTCGCCGAGTCGTGGTCCTTCTGATAGCGCCTCACGTAAGACGCGAGGAAGGTGCCATCATCATGCTGCTGGAGGCGCGGCAATAGAGCCTAGCTGTATGGGTCAAAACCAACGCCGGTCAGGGTTCGCTCTACCGGAGCCAACACGAACTGGTCCTGGTCTGGAAGTACGGGCGCGCCAAGCACATCAACAATATCGAGCTCGGAAAGCACGGGCGACATCGTAGCAATGTGTGGACCTATGCGGGTGCGAATAGTTTTGGGCGCGATCGTCTCGACGAGCTCGCCATGCATCCGACCGTCAAGCCGGTCGCCCTCGTCGCTGATGCAATTCGAGACTGCTCCCGCCGCGGCGACATCGTGCTCGATGGCTTTGGCGGCAGCGGCACAACGCTAATCGCCTGCGAGCAGACGCAGCGAAAGGCGCGCCTCATCGAACTCGACCCGGTCTATGTCTCCTCGTTTTCACCCAGCACCTCGGATGCGCTTTCGAGCGCACCGGCAACCGCCTCGATCTTGTCGTCCGTGCAGTCTATCTTGGCGACGCTGGTGTGCCGACGAATGTCAGCTCCTCTTACAGTTCTGCCCACAAAACTCGTCCTCGATCGCAGGCTGGGATCACCTTCTCCGAGCAGCATTTCTTCGGGCGACATGCGCCATATCGTGCACCCGCGATCCCGAAGCGTCGCGATGTCGTCAACGTCGCTTGGAGAAGCCACCACGATGAGCCGCTGGTTTTTGACCACGTCGTCGTAGGCCTGCAGATCGCGGGCGAAGCTTTGCGGTCCATCGGCAAAAACGACTTTCGTATTTGCCGGGGCTGCGCTGCAGATACGGGCAATGTCCTCGGGGATGCCAGATACTGCAATGAGCGGTTCACCGACGGTCTGATGATGGTCATTGGAATGAAAGATCCCGTCTGCGCCGACCGAGCCCCACGGAAGGTAATCTGACAAGGTCGCAAGACGGCCGGCTTTCGCAGGCTGCAATGTGACTGCATCGATGGCACGCGCGAAGCGCACGCGCGGCATATGGCAGAGGACTATATTGCGAACGATACTTTTGTTTCCGCAGGAATGGACATCAAGCAGCTGATCCAGCGGCCCGCTCGCGCGTTGGCCCAGTTTGGTTGCACCGGTCCCCCGTGGACGGACGCGATCCGTCGGCTCCAGACGCAGAACGTCTACAAGTGGAAAACTTCGATAGCTTCTGGTCTCGGTACCGAGCAGCTTCAGTCTGAACTGACCTGGAAATTGCCGCCAAAGACCATCATATTCGTAGACCGCATCGGTAGGTAGCACGCGTACGCGTTGGCCAGGCTTGAATGCGTGCGTCGCATAATGTTCGACGAGCTGCGGGAAGTCGGCCTTGAAGCGGCTCAGTGCCGTGAGTATCGCGGCAATCGCAGTCGTTCCTGTGCTTGTGTCCAGCACAAAGCAGTAGCCACCAGGACTTTGGTTATCAGCTGCTGCGAGCAGAAAACCGAAAAGCCACGGAACCCGTTCCGCCTGCCGTTCATCCCCAAATTCACCGACCAAACTTTCGAGGAGCGGAAATCTCCGGCGAAAATCGTCGATCAGCAATTCGGCGGCCGATTGTGTCGGATCGCCGGTCATACCCTCTGTCTTGCCCTCAGCCCTTACGCACCGCAGGGAATACTAAGCGCGTATGACGTGCTGTACAGAGGACAGACAACCGCAGCCTCGTAATTTGGTTATGACAGCAAGGACGCAACTACAATTATGATTTGAAATCAATTTATTAGCGCCATTCGAGTGGCTGCGGCGCGCCGCCTTCACCTAGTCAATTGGCTTTTGCCGCTTCATTTCGACCGTTTGCCCAGAGATGGCAGGCCGCCCGAAACGGCGCGGAGGCTGTTCGAGGGGGGAGATTTCCGCTTCTTTTTCGGCGGAGATTTTCGCTTGCGCTTCGGTCCCGACGTTGGCAACGGCGTAAATCCAGCTAGTCATAACCGCCTCGTATCGCAAGCATTACTAGCGTTCCCGCAATTCATGCAGCCCGTTCTTAAACAAGTTCAAGGCGTAACTTGCGACCGAGAACCTCAGCGGCCTCGGGTACTCGTCGGTATGACCAAGCGTTCGAACCAAGTCTCAGCAAAATGAGAAATGAATCTCCGGGGACTCAAAATTGGTTATTGAAAAATCGCGGGCAGAGACCGCAGGCAAGAATTCGCCGATGAGCGTTTAATCTCTTCGAAATATTCAGTGAAGAGACCGACCAAAGTTCCGCTAACGCCGGAATACTCGCAGGTTTTCCGAGAGCACGGAAACCGGCCGAAGACACCGGACTGGCTGGCTGCCCCGGGAGGATTCGAACTCACGAATGTCGAATTCAAAATTGGCCTTTGAAATGTCGCCCGAATTCCCTCTAGTTTCGGGAACAGATCGCGACCGGAGACTTTTCGCGCGTGCGCTGGTCGGCAAATGGAACACCTCCCCGCTGCACTGCGTGCCAGGGCGTTAGAATTCGAACCGGTCTCTGGGCTCAATTTGCGGAAATTCGCTGTGGTGCTTTGCACCGCGAGATGTCCGGTTTCCCGACAGACAGCGCCATGAATAATGGCGGCAACTCGTCCATCAGCCCAGTGGCATTAAAACTCCAAGAGATTGTCCCGGAAAAGCTTATGGGAATATTCGCTGCGAATAAGTCCGCGATGCTTCAGCGCAGGAGCAAGCCCCTCTGAAAATTCGGCTATTGTCTTCGGCGTGACGGCATTCCCGATAAGAAAGCCATCCCCACCCACCTCCTCCATAACCTCACCCATTATTCCAGCAACCGTCTCGTAGCTACCGACATATCGGTTCGCCCGCGAGCTGCCACGATACGCGGCCATCTCCCGCAACGTTTTGCCTCCGGCAGCAAAGTCGGCCATTGAGCTCTGGTGGCCGTTGATGCGCAGAGATAAATCTGGGAGCGGCTCATCGGGATCGAATTGCGACATGTCGATGCCGGACAGATACGACATGTGCGCAAGCTGAGCATCAAGATTCCGCTCTTCTGCCGCACAGCGCTGTTCGCGGATTTCCTTCGCCGATTCGTCGGTGTCCGCAATGATAGGCCGCACGAGGAAGAGAACTTTGCAAGTCTTCGGATCGCGCCCAGCCGCAATCATTCGCTGGGCGATATCGGCGCGATAAGCCTTCATTTTATCGATGCCAGTGACGTTAGCAACGATGGTATCCGCGTGCTTGGATGCGAATGCGCGTCCCGCCGGAGACCCACCGGCTTGGCAAATGACCGGCTTTCCCTGTGGACCGGGCGCAGTGTTGAGCGGTCCACGGCATGAATAGTATTTCCCTTTAAAGTCGATCGTATGGACCTTGCTGAAGTCAGCAAACACCCCGTTATCTCGGTCGACAACGATGGCGCCAGGCTCCCAGGAGTTCCACAAGGCGTAGCAGACCTGCATCCATTCGTCGGCCATTACGTAACGCTCATCGTGCTCGATGTGCCGATCGAGGCCGTAATTTTGCGCGCTGCGATGGCTGCTCGCGGTGACAATGTTGATGCCAACGCGGCCTTTAGTTAGATGATCGAGCGTCGCACTAAGACGCGCCGCGGTAAACGGGGGGTAGAACGACGTAGCCATTGTCGCAATGATGCCGATTTGGGACGTCCCCTGCGCAATCAGCGGAACCATCGGCATGGGATCGTTTTTCGGCGCACCGGCTCCATGTGCCAACGAATATTCCATCGTGCCGCGATAGGTATCCGAGACCATCAGTAAATCTTCGATCATCAGATAGTCGAAGCAAGCCTTCTCGAGCGCCCGGGCGAGATCGATGTAAACATCGGGCTGCGTCCAGTTCACCAGTTGTGACGACGGGGTCGCATCCTTCGCGCCCCATCCTTGCACGCCCATGCCGTTGGTTAGAAACCACCCGATGTGAAACATGCTCTTTAGCTCCTTCCGAAAGCAGGCCGAGCGGATTGAGAAACCCGTGTGGCTTTCCCTCGCAAGTCTTCTAGTCCTTACTGAGCAACGAAAAGTCGACGACGTTATCGGACCGGTGAGCGAAACCATGAACGTGCTTGTTAAAGGCCATCAGGGGCTTCACGGTCATTAGCGTGATGTATGGCGCATTGTCGCGCCAGATCTGCTGCGCCTCGTTCCAATACTTGGCGGCTTCCGGCGAGAGCGGATCCCCTGCTTCAATTCCGGCATTCACCGCTGCGTAGTATTCCTCGTTTTCCCACTTGCTGCGATTATAGGGCGATCCCTTTCCGAGCAGCAGCATAAGTTCGTACGGCGGCGACTGTACGATTGCCATGTCGCGCTGAATGTTGGCTTCGAAGGTGCCGCGCTGGTACGCCTGAACAACTGCTGCCGGCGGAGCGACATTGGCCTTCATATCGAATCCCGCTGCGGCGGCATAAGTCTGCATCTGAATGAATACCTCCTGGAGGTCCGGCACCGCACTGCTGAAAATCACGGTGAATTCAATCGGCTCATTGTAGCCGGCAGCCTTTAGGATCTGCTTGGATTTCTCCGGATCATAGGTCCGCTCGGGCAATCCGTCCGAAGCAAGCGGATAGATCGGGTTGATCATCCCCCGCATTAAGTCGGCTCGCCCCTTGTAAACTTCGTCTGCGATACGTTGATAGGGAATGGCGTATTGAAAGGCTCTTCGCACCTGGATGTCGTCGAATGGCTTGTTCCTCGTTTGCATGAAGAACAGAACCTGGTTGTTCGTCGGCACCGCGAAGGTGTCTATATTTTTCTCCTTAGACAGCTCCACGATATCGGCGGGCCGTAACTGTACGGCAATATCGACATCGCCGTTACGAAGCACGTTGGCGCGTGTGCCAGGATCGGCGACCACGCGCTCGATAATGCGATTGATCTTCGGTTTGCCCAGCACATAGTTTGGATTTGCGACCAGGACGAGCTCCTGCCCAGGCGTGAAGCTCTTAAGCATGTATGGCCCGAAACCGAATCCTCCATTTTGGCCGGACCACTTCACCGCGTAAGGATCGTCGGCTGTCACGTGTTGCTTCAGCAAGGTAAAGTCATAAATGCCGCTCGTCGTATTCGACAGCAAACTCATCAGCGTGAAGCCGTCGGACTTCCGCGCCAGCGTGATTGAAAAGGTGTATTTGTCGATTTTTTTAAACTGCTTCTCCGGATCGACGATAATCGGATAATTGACGAAGGATGTGGTGGCAGTCGATTTCCATTTCCGCTCGTACGACCATAGAACATCGTCGGTAGTGAGCTCATGAAGTGAATGACTGAGAACGCCCTGTTTTAGCCGGATAGTATAGACAAGACCGTCGGGGCTGACGTCGTAGCCCTCGGCCATAAACGGCTCGAACTTTGTAATGTCCTGGTCGTAGACATTATACGGCGTCATGACATACGGGTTGCGGAAAAGCTTTCCCGTCGTGGCGTGGTTGTATTCGAGATTTTCATAGCCCTGGCCTGACACGTCGGCCGCCAATGCGGTGGGCGTCGCCGCGACCGCGGAAAGGATGGTGTCGGGCGGAGATTGCGCATGCGCCGGTGAGATCACTAGCAGTATCGCCAGCAAAAGGGTGCAGCTACTGACGCGCAGCGGGTTTGAAGGACGATCGCAGGGGTGCCTAGTCATCATCGAATCTCGATCAAAGTTCCGGGGTGATTTCCGTTGAATGTTTCAATGGGTCCGACGCTTTGGGAACAACACAGCTGAACTGAGGGCGGCACTGCTAACGGTCAGGGCAAGCGCCAGCGTAGGGAAGCCCGCGGCCCACCAGCGTCCCGATGATGCCTCGGTCGCGCCGCGCGCTATCATGGATCCCCATTCGGGCGCCGGCGGTGGCAGCCCGACGCCGAGAAACCCCAAGGCTGCCAACAGTATGATGCTTGTTCCAAACAAGACCGTGAGATTCTCGAGCGCCGGCCAGCAGGAATTTGGCAAGACGTGACGGAGTGTCAGCTCAAACTCGCTTAAGCCTGCCAGCCGTGCCGCGTCGAGATACGCGTCAAAGCGCACGCGAAGCACTTCAGTTCGAACAAGCCGCATCTGGATGGGGCACAATATGAACGACACGGCGCAGATCAGCGTCAGCAGGCTGGCGCCGTAGAACGTCACGGCCACCAGACCGATGACGATTGCGGGCAATGCCTGCACGAAGTCGATGACGCGACCGGCGCCGCGCGCAAGAAAACCGCGTACTCCGCGGGCGGATTCGTTCATCCCCAGCAGCAAGCCGAGCGACACGCCGAGACCAGAAGCTAGGCACACAACCACCATAGCCATCACGATGTCGGTTCAGAGTCGCCGCCACGGTTTGCGAGAAGACGTCGAGGCCAGATAAGTCAGTACCGAACCAAAAACGCCCGCCGGGAGGCACAGACGCGGACCCCACGACGCGCACCGGATCATAAGGTGTCAGCCAGGGAGTTCCGATCGCAACGAGAATAATGAGCCCTAGTGGCAGCAACCGAAGCCCAGCGGCGGCGGTCTGCACGCGAATTTTCTGCCCAGCAATGCGTTTACGCCATTGCGCGCTAAAGGCATTCATCACGGTCACGCCTGTATCGAGGGTCATCGTCACGCCTCCACGCGCGTGCCAGGCCTCCGACGGGGATCAAGCAGCATGTTGATCAGATCGATGAGGAAAAAGACTATCAGCGATAGTGTCGCGATTACAAGAAGTAAGCTCTGCATCGTGGTCAGATCGGCCGACATAACCGCTTCGACGGCGTATTTGCCCACGCCGTCAAGTCCAAACAACGTTTCGATGATTATGGCGCCCCCAAGCAAATGACCGAACATGGTTCCGGTCATCGTCACAGTGGCGGGCAGAGCGCGCCGGTAGATGCTGATTAAAACCGTTGCGTGTGTCGCCCCCGACGCAATTCGAAAGCGCGTCGGCTGCGCGTCGAGCGATGCCTCCAAATCGGCAATTAGCAGTTTCAGCATCACCGGCGACAAAGCCAGCACCATCACACCGATCGGCAAGATGAGATGGGCGATCATGGACCTCATCGCGGCCGTGTCGCCGGATAGCAAGACGTCGACGAAAGGCATATGCGTGACAGCCGGAGGCGCATCAATGAACGGTGACAGCCGCCCTAGTGGCGCCGGCGCCCAACGCAACACGGCATAAAAAATGAAAATCGCAACTATGCCGAGTGCAAACTCGGGAATCATGCCGGCCGTTCGCGAATAGAAGATCACCACCCGCGACACCGCGCTGCGCGGATGCATGACGGCAATATAGGAGCATGCCAAAGTGACGAACAGCATTCCCACAAGGGCCATCAGTGCGATCTCGATGGTCGGTGGCAATTTCTGGGCAAGGTCGTCAGAGATTGAACGTCCTGTAATCAGCGATGTGCCTAAATCGAATGATAGAAGCTGCCTTAAATAGCGGCCAAGCTGTTCGAGAAGGCTGCCGTCGAGACCGAGAGATTTCTGAACCCGTGCGTAGATTTCCGGAGTGTATTGCCCCCCGGTTACGACATCGATGGGGTCACCTGGAATAGTGCGCACCAAAAAGAACGCCACGAAAGCAAATAGCAGGATCTGCAGCGGCAGCGCTGCAATTCGAACCAACCACCAGCGCTGATTTTGAAGGAAATGCTTCATAATTCAGCACGCTTCCCCGTGTTAATTCGCCTTATGACAGCTCCGGCGCCTGAATGACGATGGGATTTGGACGTTTCGAATGCCTGTCGCGGCAAGCATCGATGAGCTTTGCTGTATAGGGGTGTGAACTGTGCGAGACGATCTCGCGTGTAGGTCCGGTCTCGACGATCCTGCCGTTCGACATAACGGCGATCTTCTCCGCGATGAAGGCAGCCGCTGGAACGCTGTGCGAAATGAAAACCAGTCCAGCCCCATTTTCACGGCAGTAGGCTTTCAGAAAATTGAGGATTTCCCCTTGCACGGAGACGTCGAGCGCTGAGACCGCTTCATCGCAAACTAGAATTCGCGGTTTGACCACCAGCGCCCGTGCGATGGCGACCCGTTGGCGCTGGCCGCCTGATACCTCGCGCGGATAGCGATCGGCGAGGGCCGTCGGTAGCGACAGCATCATAAATGTCCGGTCGACCTCCGCATCGGCCTTTTTCCGGTCGAAGCCAAGCAGCCATTGTAACGGGGTGCGTACGAAATCGCGCAACGTGCGCAGCGGATCAAACGACGATGTCGTATCTTGCGCGATGAACTGCACGCTGCGCCGAAACGCAATCCTTGATGCGCTGACTTCCAGCAGAACGCAAAGGTCTTCGCCGTCGAAGGTCACCCGTCCGGCGCTCGGCACGGTGATACCAAGCAACAGCCGAGCCAACGTTGATTTGCCGGAGCCCGAACCGCCGATGATGCCGATGGTTTCGCCTTCGCCGATGGCGAAAGTCACGTCGTCGACCGCCTTATGGAACGCATTTCTCGCGTCGCCGAAAACCTTGGTAACGCTGCTGGCCCTCAAACCTGCGCTCGCGGTCATTCCGGCCCCACGTCGTACGTACTGGAGGAACGTTGTGCCCGCACCCCGGCCATGGTTGGCAACCGATCGAGCTCAATCGAGTCGAGGGTAGGGACGCAGTGCAATAGTCCGATCGTATAGGGATGACGGGCGCTCTCCTCGATCGCCCCCGATGCGTGCTGCTCGACGACGCAACCATCGGTCATGATGATGATGCGATCCGCATACTCGCGGCACAAGGCGATGTCGTGGCTGACCATCAGGATTGTTGTCCCGAGGTCGTTACCAAGCTCGAACAGCAGCTCCATCAATTCGCGCGACAGTACGGCATCGATTGCGCTGGTCGGCTCGTCCGCAATAAGCAGCTTAGGTTCCGCGCAAAGCGCGATTGCGATCATGACACGCTGCTGCATTCCGCCGGACAGTTCGTAGGGGCGGGCCCTCAGCACACGCTCGGTGTCGGATAGCCCGACGCGCCTCAGCCAACGACGGGCCTGATCGCGGGCTTGGGGACGACGCATCTTGCTGTGTGCCATGATAACCGCGAGAATCTGGCTCTCAATGGTCCAGAGCGGATCGAGGGACGTCATGGCGTCCTGAAAAACCATCGCCACGCCGGGCGGCACCCGCGGTAGTCGAGACCGGTGGGCGAGATCGATCGGCTGCCCCCTAAACTCCATCCGGTGCGCCCGGCACTCAACGTGAGGACCGCTCAAAAGCCCTGCGATCGCCAGCGCAAGCGTTGATTTTCCCGAGCCGGATTCGCCGACGATCGCCACGTGCTCGCCGGGAGCCACGGTGAGGTCGATTTCTCGGAGCGCCGCGACGCGTTCTTGAGGTGCCGCATAGGTGACTGATAAGCCCTCGACCGCCAGGATGGGCGCGCCAATGGCCTGGTGGCTGCCAGTCGTTGCGGGTTCCGATGAGGTCATGACTTCCCGCTACCCTCCGACCAGATGGCCTTCCATAATTGCTAGCCCCCCTTGTTCTCGTGTGCAAGAATTGAGCCGAAGCCACTCGACGAGTCCCACTCTTAAAGTTGAATATTTTGTCTCGTTTCAACTTCAACGCCGCTGATTGTTTCGCGGACCGCTCTGCAACGAACGAGGAGTCGAGCTCCATGAAACCCGAGCTTAACAAAACAGAAGTTCCGGACTGGGTCGTTGAACGCGTCAAGCAGCGTCGGGGCAAAGTCTTTGTCAGCGACGACATGAAGCCAGAACGCACCGCACTTGTGGTGGTCGATCTGCAAAACTGCTTCATGATGGAAGGCGTCGCGCACGTATTGGTACCGCAGGCGCACGCCATCGTCCCGAACGTCAATAAATTAGCCAAGGCCTTGCGGCATCTGGGCGGAGTCGTGGTCTGGATTCGCAATTCTGTCAGCTATGATTGGACACTGGCCTTTGAGAAGCTCTCGCACCCCGCACAAGCCAAAAAGCGCGCCGAAGCAATCCAGCCAGGCTCGATCGGGCACGCGTTGTGGGGCGAACTCGATGTGCAGCCCGAGGATGTGATCGTCGAGAAGCGCAGATATTCAGCCTTCATCCAAGGCGCGTCCGATATTGAGACGCAATTGCGGGCGAGACAGATCAAGACCGTGCTTATCACGGGCACAGCGACAAACGTCT
Organism: uncultured Alphaproteobacteria bacterium; assembly: GCA_963759705.1. Taxonomy (GTDB): domain Bacteria; phylum Pseudomonadota; class Alphaproteobacteria; order Rhizobiales; family Xanthobacteraceae; genus BOG-931. The sequence continues at coordinate 211,692 of CAVXAK010000001.1, read as the reverse complement.
GCTGCAATTCAACCGCGCGCGACGCCGTCCTGCGCGACTTTGAAACCGTCATGATCACTGATGGCAATGCCGCAAAAACCGACTATGAGCACAATGCGGCGCTGATCAATTTCTATCTCTCTTTCGGTGATGTCATGACGACCGACCAGGCTGTTGGTTTTCTCTCGCAAAACCAAAAAGCACTAGAAAGGCAGGCTGGCTAGCGCTGACGCGCTCGACGCGGAGCCCTTGTGCTTTCCGTTTCACTGGTGTGCTTAGGCTCGCCGATGATAATAGAAATGTCGAACCGGTCTCCGCCTTTGCGAACCGGGTCTCCGCCGTAGCAAATTCGGAAATTGAAAATTCGCGATTGCAGACTGACCGCAAAGATTTGCGGTTTGGCGTCGGACGAGCCCGGCTTTACAATCCCGGAGACTAATGAGTTCGCGTCCAACCTGCGGAAGTGTTGGGCATTTTTCCAGAAGACGGAAATGCCCGACAGAGACGGGACTGGTTGGCTGGGGCGGGAGGATTCGAACCTCCGAATGGCGGAATCAAAATCCGCTGCCTTACCACTTGGCTACGCCCCAATACGCTTCGGATTGCCGTAGGCGCTCAGCCGACGGCCGCGGGTCCATATAGCGGCGCGACCGCCGCGGATCAACGTTCGTGGACCGTTTCTCCCTCATGGTCTCTCCTGGCGCCGCGCCGTTGTGCGGTAGGCAGACAGCCGCACTCTCTATAATAATGTCTGGTGTGCCGCCGCGCGCCGGCCCGGCACAGCCGCCGAGACTCGCCATGACCTATCAAGCCCCCCTCTCCGATATCGGATTCACTCTCAAGTACGGGGCGGAACTCGCGCTGGCGCTCGAAGAAGGACTCTACGGCGACCTCACCATGGATGTGGTCGATGCCGTGCTGGCGGAAGCGGGCCGCATTGCCGGCGAAGTCATCGCTCCGCTCAACCGCGTCGGCGACCGCTACGGCACGCCGTTCAAGGACGGCGCCGTCACGACCCCGCCCGGCTGGAAGGAGGCCTACACGGTTTGGCGCACCGGTGGCTGGAACGGACTTGCGGCGCCCACCGAATGGGGCGGTCAGGCGCTGCCGCAACTCGTCAACGCCGCGTGTGTCGAGATGTGGAACGCGGCTTCGATGGCATTCGGCGTCGGACCGCTTTTGACCATGGCGGCGATCGATGCGCTGCAAGCGCACGGCTCGGAGACACTCAAGCGCACCTATCTGGACAAACTCGTGTCCGGCGAATGGATGGGCACGATGCAGCTCACCGAGCCGCAGGCCGGCTCCGACGTCGGCGCGCTGCGCGCGCGCGCCGAACGTGCCGGCGACGGCAGCTACCGCATCACCGGCCAAAAGATCTTTATCACTTACGGCGAGCACGATCTCACCGACAATATCATCCATTTCGTGCTGGCGCGGCTGCCTGACGCGCCGCTGGGCACGCGCGGCATTTCGCTCTTCCTGGTGCCGAAATTTCTGCTGAAGGCAGATGGTTCGCTTGGTGCACGCAATGATGTCCGCGCCCATTCGATCGAGCATAAGCTCGGCATTCACGGCTCGCCGACCTGCACGATGATCTTCGGCGATGCCGGCGGAGCCACGGGATATCTGATCGGCGAAGAGAATGCCGGCATGGCGTGCATGTTCACGATGATGAACCGCGCAAGGCTTGCGGTTGGCCTGCAAGGCGTCGGCGTCGCCGAATGTGCCACGCAACAGGCGCTCGTCTACGCGCGCGAACGCCGGCAAGGCCGCGCGGCGGGAACGCCGGCGTCGCAATCCTCGCCGATCATCGCGCACCCCGATGTCCGGCGCATGCTGCTCACCATGCGCGCCCTCACTCAGGCCGCGCGCGCCATCTGCTACGCGACCGCGATGGCGCTCGATCGCGCCGAGCGCAGCGCGGACGGCGCAGCACGCAAGGCCGAGCATGAACGCGCCTCGCTGCTCACGCCGGTCGCCAAGGCGTTTTCGACCGATATCGGCATCGAGGTCGCCTCGCTCGGCGTTCAGGTTCATGGCGGCATGGGCTACGTCGAGGAAACCGGCGCTGCGCAGCTTTATCGCGACGCGCGGATCGCGGCGATCTACGAAGGCACCAACGGCATTCAGGCCATCGACCTCGTCACCCGCAAGCTGCCGCTGGCCAACGGCGCGACCGTCGCGGCGCATCTCGACGGCCTGCGCAAAATTCTGGAAAGCGTGAACGCGAGCAACAATCCGGCGCTGGGCTGGACTCCGGTGCGGCTCGGCGAGGCCGTCGAAAGTTTGGCGCGGGCGACAACCTGGGTGCAGGACCGCCTCGAAAACAACACTGACGCAGCGCTCGCCGGCGCGACGCCCTATCTGCGGCTTTTCGGGATCGTGACCGGCGGTTGCTTCCTGGCGCAGCAGGCGCTCACTGCCGTGCGGCTCGGCGAGGACGCAGCGCCGCGTCTCGCGCTGGCGCGCTTCTTCGCCGAAAACTATGCGGTCCAGGCGAGCGCGATCGAGCGCGCCATCGTCGAAGGCGCACCAGGCGTCATCGGCGCCGATGCGGCGCTCGCTCCGTGGTGGCAATAAATCGTCGGCCTCGGCCGCTGCATCCTTCCCGCCGCGGGGAAAACGCCAGAAACCACCTTCCATGTTTAGCCCCGGCGTCTTAAGTGTGGATTTGGCGCTTTATTGACGCGGTCGCCGCTCAAGCCGTTCGCATCGCGAAATCATCGCAGAACCTGTCGCTTACCGAGCCCAATGACGCCTGATGTCGACGCTGCTGATCACCCACCCCGCCTGTCTCGACCACTTGACGCCGTCCGGCCATCCCGAACGTCCCGACCGCTTGCGCGCCGTCGAGCGGGCGCTGGAGGCGGAAAAATTTCAATCGCTGGAGCGGGCGCTGGCGCCGGAGGCGCCGCTCGAGATCATCGCGCTGTGTCATCCGATGGAGTACATCACCGAGCTTCGCGATGCGTCGCCCAAGGAAGGCTTGGTGCACATCGACGCCGACACCGCGATGTCGCCCGGAAGTTTCGAGGCCGCGCTGCGCGCCGCCGGCGGCGGGATCTTCGCCGTCGACGAGGTCATGGCGAAAAAGGCCGATAACGCTTTCGTCGCCACGCGGCCGCCCGGCCACCATGCCGAAACCGCGCGCCCAATGGGTTTCTGCTTCTTCGACAACGCCGCCATCGCCGCGCGCTACGCGCGGCAGCGCTATGGCATCGCCCGCGCGGCGATCGTCGATTTCGACGTGCATCACGGCAACGGCTCGCAGGAAATCTTCTGGGCCGACAAGTCGGTGATGTATTGCTCGACGCATCAGATGCCGCTCTTTCCCGGCACCGGCGCGGTCATCGAGAGTGGTGAGTACAACACCGTGGTCAATGCGCCGCTTCGCCCGGGCGACGGCGGCGAGGCTTTCCGCGACGCCTTCGAGAACAGGATATTGCCGCGGTTGCGCGAATATCGCCCGGAACTCATCGTCATCTCCGCCGGCTTCGATGCCCACGTTCGCGACCCGCTGGCCAACATCAATCTGATCGAAGGCGATTTCACCTGGGCGACGCAGAAAATTATGGACGTCGCCGATCATTCTGCCGAAGGACGCGTCGTTTCGATGCTGGAGGGCGGCTACGATCTCCAGGCGCTCGGCAATTCGGCGGCGGCTCATGTCATGGCGCTGATGCGGGGTTAGCGGTATTCGGTACGCATTGACTTTCCACCTGTTCCCGCGCAATCGGAACTCCAGATAAGACTTGATTGCGCTTCTTTGCTGGGTCCCCGCTTGCACGGGGACGATCGGATGAAGACGCGACCCCGGGGAGCCGACGATGGCGCAGAAAAACAACACCGATATCGCGCAGCTTTCGTTCGAGCACGCGATCGAGGAACTCGAGTCGATCGTCAAGCGGCTCGAAGAGGGCAAGGTGCCCCTCGAAGAATCGGTCGCCATCTACGAGCGCGGCGAATCGCTCAAGCGCCGCTGCGAAGAGTTGCTGCGGCAGGCCGAAGCCCGCGTGGAGAAGATCACGCTCGACACTGCCGGCAAACCCACGGGCACGACACCGCTCGATGTGGAATAAGCCCACCATCGAGCGTGTGCCTTCCACCATACCCTGCATTTCCCGGCCCCCGCGCGCAACGCCCGTGGTGGGGAGGGAAGGCAAACGAACTCGTTCTCGCGATGCGATCGCATCCGAGTCATGCGACAAGCTTCACGAAAGTCTCCCCCAAAGCATGATCCCGAAAAGTGGTCACCGGTTTTCGGATAAGATCATGCTCAGACAAACAAGGGAGGCGGAGCGCCGACAGGCGCACCATCCATTTCCGCGCCACACTCTCAGATGTTGCCATCTGAAAATGCTGCGGGCGCGGAAGCGCATCCAGCGGGATGCGCTCGCCTCTCGGCGCTCCACCGCGGCTCTCGCTTAGGCGACCGAACGCCACCGCTTAGCCTTGGGCCGCGCTTCCTGGAATCACCGGGTGCGAACGGGCTTCCACCCTCCCCGGGCCAGTGCAGTGAGCTCCTCACAGACCGGTCCTAATGCCGGCCGGGCGGGGCCCCGAAGCCGCCCGGGAGCGGTTTGCGAGACCGCGCGCAGGCGCCGCACCCGCTCCACCTTCAGGATCGCATCCGGACTGTGCCCTGCGATGAGCGAGATGCCGTCTCGTAACCGAAACGGTGACGAATGTCAAGCGTCGTCTCCATTCATGCGACAGCGGCACTGGCATCTTCAACGCGCCAATGCGCGGAAGATAGCGGAATCACGCATCGAAAAGGCATTGACCCGAAAAAGGCAAAAATACATTTTCCTATCGTCCTGCCGGGCCATGATGCGGAAGCTCCCGAGGAGAGCGGCAATCGATGAACAAGGCGACGTTCGGGCTTTTTGGCGCGGCGGCCGGCGTCGCGCTGGCGCTTCTGGCGGCACAGCCGCATGGCCTGCTTGCCGGCGCAGAGGCGAAAACGGTTGCGTCGGCAAAGCAGTTTCGACTCGTCGGCCTGTTCGACGTCGCGTTCGAATGGGTGCGCACGGGTTTTGTCGAAAAGCCCGACGACGGCAAGTTGATCGAGACCGCCATCAACGGCATGCTCGCCGGCCTCGAAGATTCGTATTACCTCGATGCCAAAGCCCTCAGTCATCCCGCGGCTTGCGCGGGCCCCGGCTGCGCCACCGCGCTCGGCAATGTCGGCATCGCTTTCACGATCGTCGATGGCCTTCCCAAAGTCATAACGCCGATCGACGATACGCCCGCGGCCAAGGCCGGCCTGTTGGCGGGCGACATCGTTGCCACTCTGGACGGCAATTCGGTCGAAGGCCTCACCTATTTCCAGGTCGCGCAGAGATTGCGCGGAAACGTCGGTACCACGCTTCGCGTGGAGATCGCCCGGCCCGGTCAGAAGAAGCTGATCGTGATACCGCTTGTCCGCGAAAACATCACGCCCCATTCGGTCACATCCCGCGTCGATGGCGGCGACGTCGGCTACATTCGTATCGCGCAATTCGATGAGCAGACGGAAGATCAGCTCAAAAAGGCGATCGGCGACATCGCCGCACAAATCGCGCCCGCAAACCTGAAGGGTTACGTTGTCGACCTTCGCGACAACCCAGGGGGAGAACAACAAGCAGCCATAGCCGCGGCGGACGCGTTCCTCCAAGACGGCGACATCGTATCGATCCGCGGCCGCAAGACCGCAGACAACCACCGCTTTCGCGCCAAGGGCGGCGATCTCACCCATGGCAAGAAGATTGCCGCGCTGATCAACGGCGGCACTGCGTCATTGGCCGAAGTCGTCGCCGGTGCGCTGAAGGACAATCACCGCGCCACGCTGATCGGCACGCGCTCGTTCGGCGAAGGATCCGTTGCGACCCTGATTCCGCTCGGCCCGGGCAAGGGCGCGCTTCGCCTGGCAACCGGACACTACCTGACGCCCTCGGGTGTCGTCATCGAGGCCAACGGCATCTCGCCCGACGTCAACGCGCTTCAAGACCCTCCGGCAGATCTGAAGACCGATAGCAAGCCGGACGACAGCAAGCCGGACGACAGCAGCAGCCGCCATTGCAGTCCTATATTCCGCCCGATCCGAAAGCCGATAAGGCGCTCACCGTCGCCTACGATCTGCTGCGCCAATAGCCTTCAGGGTTCTGGTGAGCCACGCCGCACCGGCGGAGCAGTGCCAACATTTGTGTCGGCCTCCTCGCCCTTCTCAACTTGGGCGGCCAGTCTCGCCCAGCCCTGCGCCATATTGAGCAGGGCAATTTTTCGCCCGGGTTCCAGCGTTGTTTGTGCGATTTCGGCGCAATAGGCAGAGTACAGCCGAAAACACGCGGCATTCTCGCTCGAAGTCATTCCCCGTTCCCGTACGTCATTTGACACAGCTTCAAAGCCGAAGCCGGTCCCTTTGTTCCTGCCTTAATCCCACAGGGAGTGGGCGGGAGGTCGCGCGGCACACGATGTCGCGGCTTGACTGATCAGAACAAAATGCGAACACTTGCCCGTCTGAGTCTAACGCAAAGAGGCGACCATGGACCCGGACAAAAGAAGCGCATGGCTGCGCAAGCTCGATGAAGAATGCCCCTATCAGGTGGTGCTGCCGCGGAGGCAACTCGCCGATGACAGCGATATCCTGGACTTTCTGATGGCATATGTCGGCAAGTTCGACATGTATGTCGAGGACGATTACGCGGCGTTCGTGCGCTACTGTTTCGAAGATCCGCTCGATGCAGAGATTTTCAGGGCGCGCTTCGAGCCAAAGGCCGATCGCTTCAGACTGGCGGGGTGAGCACCCTATTTGGAGCGCGCCCGGCCAGGACCGAAATTAGTGATTGCGAAAAAGCTGCCGGCATCTCATATCCGGTTTGATCACGCATTGTGTTCGCGGCGGCCCAGCCATTCGCGAACATGACTGCGTGATTGAACTATCCGCGGCGAAAGCCCCCAAAAGAAATCGTGATGCCATGGCAACTGCCGATCTGAGCCACCCCTCAACGCTGGTCGCGATCTTCAGAGGGGCGCTCGGGCGATGCCCGCGATGCGACCACGGCGGGCTGCTGCACCATTACCTTAAAATCGTCGACTGTTGTTCCGTCTGCGGCGAACCTTACGGTCATTTTCGCACCGATGACGCCGCGCCTTGGCTGACGATCCTCATCGTCGGGCATCTCACCATACCGATTATCCTTCTAGCCGAGATGAATTTCCGACCCCCGATGGTGCTTGGGCTCGCGATTTACCTGCCGTTGATCGTTGGGCTGACCTTAATTTTACTGCCGCGATGCAAGGGAATTATTGCGGCCCTGTTGTGGGCGATGAAGGCGGAAGGTTCCGAAAAAATTTGAGACTTCGGGCGCGGCGGCCTGATTGTTGTGATCAGGTGAAATCGATCTCGGAGTCAATTCCGAGCAGGCGCCGACGGGGCCGCGCCGCCGCGGAAGAATGAAACGCTGCCGTCTTGAATCTTGATGAGCTGCTTGCCGTCCGCCGACAACTTGTAAGGTCCGCGCCGGCCGAACGCCTCCCAGACGTGAGTGTATAATCCGTTCTCACAGGACCAGGTGCCCTTGCTGCTCGGGTGCGTGATCGTGCCGTCCGCATTGAACCGCGTATCATTCGCCCCGAACATACCAGAGGCCCAGCTCGACCAGGTACCGACGATACTACGGCAGGATTTGCCGTTTGTTGCTTGCTCTGGTTGAACCTTTGTGTGGGCTTGCTGCTGCTTCGCCTTGGGCGTCGGCGGCGGAGCCTGCACTGCGGGCGCACCGGAGATCGATTTATCCTTCAGGCCGACCTCGCCGCCTGCGCTTCCCGCTTGAGCGAGCTGCGCGTCCGGCCGACGCAAACTGTGACCGGAATTGTCAGTTCCGGACGGCACAGACATTTGCTCCGCATTGCTTTGCTCGGCGTTCGCGATCGGAAGTAGTCCCCCGCAGATCGCAAAGGTCAGCGCCGCTGCGAATGCCGCGCACCGAAGTCCCGATTGCCTCCAAGCGACAACTTTCGTTGTCGGATTTCCAGGTGTGCAAGGCATCGACGACTCCTGGTTCCCCGCCTGGCGGTGGTTGAAGCCCTCAGGCGTAGACAGTTGCGATGATAAAGCGGCGACAGCCGCGACCGCGCCACTCACTCGATTCTTTGCGACACGAAAGCTTCGCAATCCGCGAACGACCGCGACCTCTTAGCCGCCGCATCGCACCTTCATTTGACGTTCAAGATATCGTCTGGCGGCGCGAATTCCAATCGGGGACGGCAGCAGACGAATAGAAGAATTCGGTATTTGCTATACAGCGTGGAAATCCATTTACTCCCGGGGTCAATTACCCGACAGGGTGCGGCTGGTTCCGTCGGCACAAGAAGCCGCGATAACGTGACAGCCTTTCCCATGCTTGCCGCATTCATCAAGGGCGGCCTGCCGAGCCTTTTGAATATCGTCACGCGACAGGATCGACCAAGCCCCTGCGGATGAAATTGCAAAAGCGCCGCACGATGTGCCGAAGAAGCTGAGTTCGGCCGCACAGGACACCGAGCCGCACTGTGCCCGCGCGCCCGCAACAGCGGTCTTGCGCGAGGTCTGGTCCCACGCCATGCCCCATTTGCCGGCGAACTTGTCAAAGACGATCGCGCCCCAGGACTTGAGGCCGCCGATGTCGCGCAACCGGTCGAGCAGCCCTTGCGTCACCTCACCTGTCGTTGCCAGTTTGCTTTGGGCCTCGAATTCTTTGATTGCGCCTTTCATGCCGGCGGCATCGGCCGAAATCGGATCGAAATTCAATTCGTACAGCCTGTCGTAAACCTCGCGCAGCAGGGCCGGATCGCTGATCACGACCTTCTGGTCGGGCGGTGCCAAGGGCTTGGCCACCGCGACCTTGAACTGGTCAAGCCTGATCTGGGCGATATCGGCGAAGGCACCGTTCGGATATCGCCGCAGATAGGCTTGGAACAATTGCGGGTTTCTGCCGTCCTTGATCGAATTCCAGAACGCAACCTCGACACTCTCGTCGCTCGGCCGCGCTGGAGCTGCCGCGCCGGGCGGCAGCGGCTTGAAATAGAATTGGCCGGTCAGCGAGGAATTATCCCACGGCACTTGCTTGCGATCCGTCGTGGCCAGCACGTCGTTGCGCACGTTGATCATGATATCGCCAAGCGACAGTCCGGGCCGCTCGATGGTCTTGAGCAGTGCCGATGTAAATGGGCTGTTGCGGCCTTCGCCGTCGAGCGCGACGTTGCCGGGCTGGGTTGAAAATGCGATCAGCGTTCCGACCCCGGATTCGACCTGTGCGAGCCCCCGGCTGACCGATGCAGAACGCGTCCCCAGGCGCCTTGCCAGGTTCGCCGCTAGCGGATTATCCCGACAGGCATCGAGGAATATGATGTTGACGCGCGTGTCCGCTTCCATGCTCTGCAGAACAAGGTCGAGATCGATGGTGCCGAAATCGAGATCGCTGAGGCTTTCGATCTGGGCGTCGACCGGAACGAGGTAGTTCTTGCCGGCAACTTGCAAGCCATGCCCGGCATAAAACAGCAACGCGGCGTCCGAACCGTCCAGCTTGTCGCTGAAGCTGCGAACCAGCCTCCGCATGCTTGAAAAGTCGACATCCAGCCCGCTGACCACGTCGAAGCCCAAGCGCTTCAATGCGGCGGCCATGTCGGTCGCATCGTTGACCGGATTTTTGAGCTGCGGCGCATTCTTGTAGGCGGAATTGCCAATGACCAGCGCGACACGCTTGTCGGCAAGCGCCGGTCCGGTGATCGTCAGGAACAGCAAAGCAAAAAGAAGGAGCCAAGAATTCCGCTCCGTGATGCTGCGTATTTCCCAGCGCATGCCACGCCACTTCCGCCTTCTGATGTAAGCCGTCATTGACCAAACCCGCCTGTGGATCTTGCCCCGGGCAGCAGAAGATACGATAGCACGGTTCGATGCCGTGTTGTGTGAGCAGGCTCGCACACTACGACAACCGTTTCCGACGGGCTTTAGAGTCACTTTGGGGTCGTAAACGTCTCAGGCCCAAAGATCGCGCGAGCAGCGCACACGCGAGCAGCGCACATTACAGGCAGACGATTGTTTTTATGAAAGGCGCCGGCAAGGGAGTGGAGATTTACTTCGCCGGCAGCTTCTGGCGCACTTTGTCGATGGCCGCCCAGGGGTCGCGCCGAAAATGCTTTTTCAGATCGAGCACGGTGAATTCGTTGCTGCTCGTAGTGCGCGAAAGCTGCTCCCAGGTGACCGGCGCCGAGACTGCCGCGCCGGGCCGAGCGCGCGTCGAATAGGGCGCGACCGACGTCGCCTCGCGCGAGTTTCTGAAATAATCGATGAAAATTTTGCCCCTGCGCAGCGACTTCGTCATCTTGCCGACGTAACGCTGCGGGCTGTCGGCGGCCATGGCAAGTGCGATGCGCTGCGCGAAGTCCTTGGCCGTATCCCAATCGGTGCCCTTGATCGGCAGCACGACATGAACGCCCTTGCCGCCGGAAAGCTTCACGAAGCTCTCAAGTTTGAGCGCAGCAAGCCGGTCACGCGTCTCGCGCGCGGCGTCGACGATCTCCCGCCAGGACACGCCCTCCCCCGGATCGAGATCGAACACGATGCGATCGCACAATTCGAGCGACCCGAGCCGCGAGCCGCGCGTGTGAATTTCCAGGGCGCCGGACTGCGCGAGTTCGATGAGATCGTCGAGTTTTTCCACCGCGATGACGTCATGCTCCTTGGCGGCGACGGCATGGCGCAAGGCTGAGCTTTTGACGTTCGAAGCGATGTGCTTCTGGAAAAAACATTGGCCCGCCGTGCCGTCCGGGCAGCGCACCAAAGCGAGCGGCCGGTCGACGACGTGCGGCGCCATCCAGTCCCAGACGCTGACATAATATTCGGCGAGATCTTCCTTGGTCACGCCGACATCGGCCCAATAGACGCGATCCGGATGGGTCAGATGGACGTTGCCGACATCCGCGCGCGTTCGCGCCGTGCTTTTGGTCCCGCGCGTTGCGTCCGGTTTCGAGGCCTTCGATTGCGGCGGGTCGGCCTTGCGCGCGGCCTTGGTCGACTTCCGTACCGCCTGGCGTTGCGCCATCGCGGCAGGCGGTGCCGCCGCCGGTACCTCGCGCACGACCTCCTGCGCCGGCTTGTCTTCGCGCAACCCCTTGAATGAAGCCTGCCGCAATAGATTGCCGTGGGTCACGCCGCGATAGTCGGCCTCGATGACCATCTGCGGCTTGACCCAGATAACATCCTTGCGGCGCTCGTCGGGCGGCAGCGCGACGGACGGCCGATCGGTTCTCAATTTTTCCAGCCGCTGCCACAGATCATGCGCGGTCTTGTGGGTATAGCCGGTGCCGACGCGGCCGGCGTAGCGAAGCGCGCCGTTTTCGTGGACTGCGACCGTCAGCGCGCCGACGGCGTTGCGCTGCGCCGTCGCCGGACTGTAACCGGCGACAACGAACTCTTGGCGGTCGTGGCACTTCACCTTGATGAAATTCTCGGTGCGGCCGGAGCGGTAGGGCGCATCGCGCCGCTTCGATACGATGCCTTCAAGGTTCATCTTGCTGGCATGCCTGAAGACGATTGGACCGTCCTCATCGAAATGCTCGGCGTAGCGAAGCGGGCCGGATTTTCTGCCGGACCGCAACAATCGTTCCAGCGCCGCTTTACGAACGATGAGCGGCTCTCCCGTCAGATCGCTGCCGTCGAGATGCAGAAGATCGAAGACATAATAGACGAGGCGGTCCAGGCGGCCTTCTTTGAGGTCGGTCTGCAACAACGAGAAGCTCGAAACGCCATTGTCGTCTTCGACCACCAGCTCGCCGTCGAGCAGCGCGGTCTCGGCACCGAGCGCCGCCACCGCATCGGCGATCGGCTTGAAGCGGTGCGTCCAATCCTGCCGATTGCGCGTGAGCAAGCGCACCTTGCCGTGATCGAGCCGTGCCTCGATGCGATAGCCGTCGAACTTGATCTCATGCAGCCAGTCGGCGCCGCTCGGTGCGGTCGCATGCAGCGTCGCGAGAGCAGGCGAGACGAAGTCGGGCAGGTGCGCGCGGCGGTCGCCCGCGCTCTTGCGTCCGGCATTTTTCTTGGCGGAGGTTTTTGCTCGCGCGCGCGGCTTCCCCGCAGGCTTGCTCGCCCGCTTGCTCACCGGCTTTCTTTGTTTGGTTGCCGCTTTGGCGACCGATGGGGCGCCGCCATTCTTGGCGGTGCGATTGCTGTGCCAGACGCGCTTTTTGCCCTTGCCTTCGGCGATCTCCTCGATCGAGCGGCCGGTCGCTACCGACCGCGGCTCCTCGTCGAGGATATCCTTGTCGCGCGACCCGCGTGCTTCCGCATCGTTGCCTTTGATGAGAAGCCAGTTGTCGCGGTTCTCGCCCGCGCGCCGGCGCATCCGCACGAGATGCCAGCGGCCGTGCAGTTTTTCTCCTTCGAGCTCGAAGTCGAGATGCCCCTTGGCCAATCCCTTGTGCGGATCGCCATCCGGTGACCAGTGTCCGCGATCCCAGATCATGACGGTGCCGCCGCCATACTCGCCCTGCGGAATGGTGCCTTCGAACGTGTTGTAGTCGATCGGATGATCCTCGACCTGGACGGCAAGACGCTTTTCGTTCGGATCAAGGCTCGGGCCGCGCGTCACCGCCCAGCTCTTCATCACGCCGTCGAGTTCGAGCCGCAGATCGTAGTGCAGCCGCCGCGCGGCGTGCTTCTGAATGACGTAGCGGTCGCCGCCGCGCCGTCCCTTGTGGCCGCGCGGCTCCGGCGTGACGGAGAATTTCCTTTTCTTGCGGTAGACTTCGAGCGCCACGTTGCGTCAGCTCGCGCGTTTGAGACGTTTCGGCTTGCCCGCGGCGCGCTTGCGCGAGGCCGCTGCGGAGCGCGGTGCGCGGCTTTTGCCGCTGCGACGCGACGAGCCGTCGCCATCCTGCTCGGCGCGCACCGAACGGCGCAACGCGTCCATGAGGTTGATGACGTTGCTCGGCTTCGGCGGGGCCGCGGGCGGCGCCTTGCCGGCTTGCTTCGCCTGGATCAGCGCCTTCAGCGCATCCTCATAGCGGTCGGAAAACTTCGCCGGGTCGAAGTGCGCCCGCTTGGTCTTGAGAATGTGCTCGGCGAGTTCAAGCATGTCCTTTGGAACCTTGGCGTCTTCGATATCGGCAAAATAGCTCTTCGGATCGCGGACCTCGTCGCGGTAGCGCAAAGCTGTCGCCTTGATCCCTTTCCCGAGCGCTTCGAGCATCAGCAGGCGCTCGTGGCCGTGGAGCACGACCCGCGCCAGGCCGACCAGTTCTGTCGAACGCATGGCGTCGCGAATAACGGTGAAGGCTTCGACACCCACCTTGTCGTCGGGCGCGAGATAAAACGGCTCATCGAGGTAAATTTCGTCGATTTCCTTGCGCGGCACGAACGATTCGATGTCGATCGTGTGGGTACTCTCGAGCGCAACATCGTCAAGCTCTTCGGGTTCCAGCAGGACGTAACCGCCGTCAGCGGTTTTGTACCCTTTGACGCGGTCCTCCTCGGGAACATCTTCCCCGGTCTCGGAGTCTATTTGGCGGTAGCGTATGCGGTTGCCCGTTTCGCGGTTGATGATGTTGAACCGGACACGCTCCCGGGTCGATGTAGCCGGATAAAGCGCGATGCCGCATGAGACCAGGGACAGCTTCAAATAACCTTTCCAATTCGCCCGCGGTGCCATGGCGCTGCTCCATACGCTACATAGATCAAAGCAATAGAGAGCCTACGGGTTCCCGGGCCGAGGTTCCAGGCAAATTGCCTCCCTGCCGGGAATGGTATAAAGACCGCTAAATTTTGCGTGTGCCGGGGTACTTGGTCGCGCACTAGACCCAATAAAAGCCGTTAGGCCGACAATAAAGGAACCATAGAGTGAACGTTCCGTCAAAAACCCCTTTGCTTGACCTCATCAAGACCCCAGACGACCTCCGGCGCCTCGAACCGACCCAATTGCGGCAAGTCGCAGACGAACTGCGCACGGAGACGATCGACGCTGTTGCCTCCACCGGAGGCCATCTCGGCGCGGGTCTCGGCGTGATCGAGCTGACGGTTGCGCTCCATTATGTCTTCGACACGCCGGCCGACCGGCTCATCTGGGACGTCGGCCATCAGGCCTATCCGCACAAGATCCTCACCGGCCGCCGCGACCGCATTCGCACCCTTCGCCAGGGCGGCGGTCTGTCCGGCTTCACCAAGCGCGCCGAGAGCGAATACGATCCGTTCGGCGCCGCGCATTCCTCGACGTCGATCTCCGCCGGCCTCGGCATGGCGGTCGCGCGCGACCTGCAGGACAAACAAAACAATGTCATCGCCGTCATCGGCGACGGCGCGATGTCGGCCGGCATGGCCTACGAAGCCATGAACAATGCCGGCGCGATGAATTCGCGTCTCATCGTGGTGCTCAACGACAACGACATGTCGATTGCGCCGCCGGTCGGCGCGCTGTCGGCCTATCTCGCCCGCCGCGTCTCCGGACGCGGTTATCACAGCCTGCGCAAGCTCGTGCGCCGGGTCGCCAAGCACATGCCGACCAAAATGCTCGAGCAGCGCGCGATGGCGATGGAAGAATACGCGCGCGGCCTGGTCACCGGCGGCACGCTGTTCGACGAGCTCGGCTTCTTCTATGTCGGCCCGATCGACGGCCACAATATCGATCACCTCCTGCCGGTATTGAAGAACGTGCGCGACGCCAAGAACGGGCCGATCCTCGTTCACGTCGTCACGCAAAAAGGCAAAGGCTACGAGCCGGCGGAAAAATCCGCCGACAAATACCACGGCGTCGTCAAATTCGACGTCGCGACCGGCGCGCAGCAGAAATCGAAGCCGGCCGCGCCCGCCTATCAGAAGGTGTTTGGCGAGAGCCTGATCAAGGAAGCACGCAAGGACGACAAGATCGTCGCCATCACCGCGGCGATGCCGTCGGGCACCGGCGTCGACCTCTTCCAGAAAGAATTTCCGAACCGGACCTTCGACGTCGGCATTGCCGAACAGCACGGCGTCACTTTCGCAGCAGGCCTTGCGACCGAAGGCTTCAAGCCGTTCGCGACCATCTACTCGACGTTCCTGCAGCGCGCCTACGACCAGGTCGTGCACGACGTCGCCATCCAGCGCCTGCCCGTCCGCTTCGCCATGGACCGCGCCGGACTTGTCGGCGCCGACGGACCGACGCACGCTGGCGCCTTCGATATCGCCTATCTCGGCTGCCTGCCGAATTTCGTGCTGATGGCGGCGGCCGATGAAGCGGAACTGGTGCACATGGTGGCGACAGCCGTGGCGATCGACGATCGGCCATCGGCGCTGCGCTACCCGCGCGGCGAGGGCCTTGGCGTGCCCCTGCCGGAAGAGGGTAAGCCACTTGAGATCGGCAAGGGCCGCATTTTGCGCGAGGGCACGAAAGTCGCGCTGTTCTCGTACGGCGCACGGATCGGCGAATGCCTCAAAGCGGCCGACGAATTGGGCGCGCAAGGGCTGTCGACGACGGTTGCCGATGCGCGTTTCGCAAAGCCGCTCGATGTCGACATGCTGCTTCGCCTTGCACGCGAGCACGAGGTCCTGCTGACCATCGAAGAAGGCTCGATCGGCGGCTTCGGCTCTTTCGTGATGCAGACGCTCGCCGAGCACGGCGTGCTCGACCGCGGCCTGAAAGTCCGTTCGATGGTGCTGCCGGACATCTTCATCGATCAGGACTCGCCGAATGCGATGTACGCCAAGGCGGGCCTCGACACCAAGGGCATCGTCGCCAAGGCGTTCGAGGCCCTTGGGCAAAACATGCGCGGCGAGACGATCAAGCTCGTCCGGTCATAAAGCTCACCGGGACGACGACTGAATTCTGTTCAGTCCCGCGCAGGCAGGTATCCAGCCGAAATGGTAATGTCGCGGTGAAGTTCGCTGGGTCCCCGCCGTTGCGGTGACGAGCGGACGGGGATGGCCGCCATGACCACGCGCCAACGTGCCGATCGTCTCCTGGTCGCGCGCGGCCTGTTCGAGAGCCGCGCCCGCGCGCAGGCCGCCATCGCGGCCGGGCGCGTCACCGCCGACGGCATCCCGGTGCGGAAGGCGTCGGAGGAAATCTCGCCGGCAGCATCGATCGTCGCCGAGTCCGAGCATCCCTACGTGTCGCGCGGCGGCGTCAAGCTCGCTGCGGCGCTCGATCATTTTCAGATCGATGTCGCCGGCCGAACCTGTCTCGATGTGGGCGCATCGACCGGCGGTTTCACCGAGGTGCTGCTGACGCGCGGCGCGCGGCGCGTCTACGCCATCGACGTCGGGCGCCACCAGTTGCATTCGCGCCTGCACGGCCGCAACGACATCGTTTCGATCGAAGAAACCGACATCCGCACGTTCGACCCCAAAAACTTGCCGGAACAGCCGGACCTCGCGACGGTCGACGTGAGCTTCATTTCGCTGAAACTCGTGCTGCCCGCGATCGGCAAGCTCCTGAAAGATCGCGCCACCCTCGTAGCGCTGATCAAGCCGCAATTCGAAGCGCAACGCCGCGACATCAAGAAAGGCATCGTGCGCGACGCCGCTGTCCATACCGCGATCTGCGACGACATCGCCGGCTTTCTGACATCGCTCGGATGGCACGTCGGCGGCGTCGTTCCTTCGGCGATCCTCGGCGGCGAGGGAAATCGCGAATTTTTCATCGAGGCCAGCCGTGGTTGAATATCGTGGTTGAGAGGCTCGCGATCAACCGGCTCGGCCATCGCGGCGATGGCATCGCCGACGGCACGGGCGGGCCGATCTACGTCCCGGGCTCGCTGCCGGACGAGATCGTCGAGGTGGAGAGCGTGGTTGGTCATCCCGACCGCCGTCACGTCCTGAACATCGAAAAGGCGAGCGCGGATCGGATCGCGCCGATCTGCCCGCATTTCGGAGTGTGCGGCGGCTGCGCCGTGCAGCACTGGGACCACTCCCACTATCGCGCGTGGAAACGCGATCTCGTCGTCACGGCGTTGCGGCAGGCCGGCATCGAGGCGCCGGTCGGCGACCTGATCGACGCGCACGGCGAAGGCCGCCGTCGCGTCGTTTTCCACGCCAGGCGGGGCACGCACGATGTGCTGGAAGTCGGCTTCGCGGCGGCGCGCGCGCACCACGTGATCTCGATCGACCGCTGTCCGGTTTTGGCCAAGAGCCTCGACGGCGCGCTCAAGGCCGCCTGGGCGATCGCCGAAACGCTTGGTCCGGTGGACAAGCCGCTGGACATTCAGGCGACCGCGACCGACGCGGGTCTCGATGTCGACGTGCGCGGCTCGGGTACGCTGAAACCGGCGATGATGTCGGCGCTGGCCGGTGTTGCCGCAACGCACCGACTTGCGCGATTGACGCGGCACGGCGAACTCGTCGCACAGCAGCGTACCCCGACGGTGCGGATTGGTTCGGCCGTCGTGCCATTGCCGCCAGCCGCATTCTTGCAGGCGACGGCGGAAGGCGAGGCCGTATTGGCCCGTTCAGTGCTCGCATCATGCGGCGGCGCCGGCCTGGTCGCGGACCTGTTCGCCGGCATCGGGCCGTTCGCACTGCGGCTCGCAGAGCGCGCGCGAGTTTTTGCCGCCGATGACGATGATGCCGCCATCGCCGCGCTGCGACGCGCCGCGACGAGCACGCCCGGTCTGAAGCCGATCGAAGCGGAGACGCGCGATTTGTTTCGACGCCCGCTGGTCCCAAGCGAACTCAAACGCTTCGACGCCGTCGTTTTCGATCCGCCGCGGCAGGGAGCCGAGGCGCAATCGCGCGAACTCGCCACAAGCGTCGTACCGTTGATTGTCGCGGTGTCGTGCAATCCGGGGACCTTTGCCCGCGACACCGCCCACCTCGTTCGCGGCGGCTACCGTCTCACGGCCGTGACCCCGGTCGATCAATTTCGTTACTCCGCGCACGTCGAAATCGTCGCGCGGCTGGAAAAATAACGATCCGTTCAAAACGGACGAGATCAGCGCTCCGGGCCCGATAAGCTCAGGTCGCGTTCGGCGCGGAACACGTTGCTATAGAGGCTTGCGATCCATTGCCGCCCGCTCGATGTGACATTGAGATAGCGAATGGCGGTCTGGATATGGGGTGAAACGCTGTTCCAGTAGAATTGCGGATACAAATTCGTGAGGTCCGCCGGCGATGTATAGCCCAGCTGTTTGTTCATGCCGACTTCTTCGAACTCGTAATAGAGTGCATTGGCCTTTCTCAGATAATGCGGATCGCCGAGCTGGCCGATGAGGTCGGCCGCCCTCACCAGCAAGCCCTCTTCATTGTCGTGATCGTCCGGCTCAACGATGGATGACGGAAACCGGGTGAATTCGATCGCGCGGGCGACCCGCGATGCGTCAAGGAGATCGATCGCGCCCATGCGATCCATCACAAACAGTTTCGAGCGGTCGACATGATAGGGCAACAGCGCGGCATCGGATGAGCCGCGCGGCAGCTTCATTCTGCCGCCTTTCGCATCGATGACGTAACCGTCGGCGCCGTCGCCTTTGAGGATGCCGCGCACATAGCCGATGTCATGCAGCAGACAAGCGACGATGAGATGCGCGTAATCGCTCGGTGACGTCGGCGTCAGAAGCGCCCGCCCCTTCATGATGTCGTAACCGACCAGTGTCACGAGCATCGTGTGCTCGACGTTGTGATAAAGAGCGTCGCTGTTGCCGATGCATTCGAGAGACAGCCGCGCGACCGACGGAATGAGCTCGGTCAACGCGGCCTGTGTCGTTCCGAATTTGCGGCTCAGGTGGGCGGATAGAAAATTCCCCAGTGCCTCGGCCGCCAGTTCGGGAACGGTAATCATGCCATGCCCCCATTCCAGCGTAAAAATGCCACCGCAATGCCTAGTTTTGCAATATCAAGCGCACCCATTTAGCATCTATTTTTTGCGGCTGTGCGCGGCGGCATCAGCTTGACCCCTACGAAAGTCGCTTTCGTTGACGAGCGATGTTGGCTGCAACCTGAACAGCCTCTTGGGAGATACTTCGAAGCAATCCGGTGACGGAATTGTTAAATCCTACAAAATAAATCGTCGAATCCGGGGCCTTTTCGTCCGGAGTTTTGACGTCGCCGGCCTCAAGAAAGCTCCCGTAGTTGGGACGATATCCGGTGGCAAAGATGATGGCTTCGAATTTGCCTTTGCTTCCTCCAACGAAGATCGCGCCATCCTCCGTCGCCTCGGATATGCCCGGTGCGATCTTGATCGCGCCTTCTGAGATTTTACGAACCGTGCCGATATCGAGGACTGGAATTTTGCCCGAAGTGGCCGACTGTTGCAGAATGCCTTGCGCCGGGCGTTTGATGCCGTACTTCGAGAGGTCGCCAAGAGCCAAATCGAGAAGGAACGGATAGAACGCGTCGTTGGCTTTGTCAGGAAGAACTTTGGTTGTGAGGATGGCGACAATCTGGATGGGCACGCCGAAAAGATCGCGCGGGACGATGTGAACGCCGTCACGCAGCGCAATAGTCGGCCGCGCGCCGCCGTCGGATAAATCGAGAGCAACCTCCGCGCCGGTATTGCCCATGCCCACCACCAGGACAGATTGGCCGGCAAAGGGCTCGGCGCTGAAATAATCGACGCTGTGAATGACCTTGCCGCGAAATTTTTCGATTCCGGGAACGGCCGGGATCACGGGCTCGGCATTGATTCCAGAGGCGACCACGACATGCGGGGCGCATATCGACGATGAGGTGCCTTCGACAATCCACTCATTTCCATCGCGGCGGACGGAGCGCGCCGTCTCGCCAAAGCGGGGTCGCAGATCAAATTTCGCCGCATAGTTGTCCAAATATTCGGTCATCAGGTTTCTGGGCACATAGCGGGGATAATCTTTTGGGAACGGCACGAAGGGCAGGGACGAGAACTGCTTGACGGTATGCAAATGCAGTCGCCGGTAGTGCCGGCGCCAGGACGGTGCAATCTGGTGGTCCTTTTCCAGGATGATAAAGTTCAAGCCGGTCTTTGTCAGACACGCACCGACCGCCAGCCCTGCGGGGCCGGCGCCAATCACGGCAACGTCAGTCGCTTCTGCCACTCGCTGCCTCCAGCCGTGGTCCTCGGCCCCCTCCCAAATATATCAGGTGCGGGAGCGGGGCATGCTATAGAGCCATGCGCATCTCGAAACCGGCTTCCGGGTGCCCGGCAAATCGGTACGATCCGTAAGGCCTGAGCACAGTCTGGCTATGCCTTGAAGGAGAACTTGGCAATGTCCGGCGTCCGCTTCGATCGATTGTTAGCCTCGGCTGGCATCGCTCTCCTGCTAGCAACCACCGCTGGCAGCGCAATGGCTGAGCCGGCCGACGTGGCGAACGCCGACGCCGTTATCCCCGCTCCGGAGGGTTCTGCAACACCGGCCAAAGACGCAGCACCGGATGAATTGGGCGTTGAGCCGACAATCCCGGCCGCCGCGGATGCCGGCGCCTTGATCGCCGAGCAATTGCAGACTCTTGCCAACGGCAAATTCGACGGCGTCATCGGCAAGAAGGCTGACAAGATCATCATCGATGCGTTCTATTCCGGCCGCTTCTATGCGCCGCTATGGATCAGCGACGGCAAGCCCAATGCCCGCGCCAAGGCCGCGATCGACTATCTCGGCCAGGTCGACGCCGACGGCCTCGATCCTGCGGACTATCCGGTTCCAAATTTCGCCGCGCTGACTGGTCCGGCCGCCCTTGCTGAGGCCGAGATCAGACTTACTGTCTCTGTCATCAGCTACGCCCATCATGCACAAGTGGGCCGGGTCCATTGGTCACGCGTCAGCGGCGACATCTTGTATACCCAGCAAGCGCCGGAAGCGGCGGACGTCCTCGCCACCATGGTGAGCGCACCCGATGTGGGTGAAGCACTCGCTGCTTACGAGCCGCGCGATCCGGCCTATCTCGCGCTCAAGGCGAAGCTCGCCGAGCTCCGCGCCGGCAAGGATAAGCCCGGCACCAATCCAATCCCAAACGGAGCACCGCCAAAAATCGGCGCGCGCGATAACCGCGTGCCGCAATTGCGGGTTCGGCTCGGCATGCTCGACGACGGAAGTACCTCCTACGACAACGCGCTCGCCCAGGCTGTCAGGAAATTCCAGCAGCAGCACGGCGTCAAACCGACCGGCATCCTCACATCGGCAACGATTGAAGCGCTCAATGGCCGCCAGCCCAATCGGACGGCCGATATCATCATTGCCAACATGGAGCGCTGGCGCTGGATGCCGCACGATCTCGGCAAGACTTACGTGATCGTCAACCTGCCCGATTACACGCTGCGCGTCATTCGCGACGGCAAGCTGGTGTGGACGACGAAAGTTGTCACCGGCAAGCCAACGGCGCCGACGCCAATCATGAGCGCCGAGATCAAATCCATCACGATCAATCCGACCTGGAACATACCGGACTGATCGCCGCCAACGAATATGTGCCACTTCTCCGGCAAGACCCCACGATCCTGGAGCGGATGGGGCTGAACGTCCGCCACAACCCCGACGGCACGATTCACATTTCGCAGCCCCCCGGCCCCAACAACGCGCTCGGCCAGTTGCGTTTCAATTTTCCCAACAAGTTTCTGGTCTATCAGCACGACTCGAACCAGAAATACCTGTTCGCCAACGCCATGCGAGCCGGCAGCCATGGCTGCATGCGGGTAGAAAACCCCGCAAAATATGCCGAGGTCCTGCTGGCGATCGCGCGTCCGGGCGAAGGCTACACGCAGGACCGCATCCGAAACATGTTCGGCACGACGGAACGAGACATCTCGCTTCCGGGCTTCATTCCGGTCCACCTCACCTATCAGACCGCTTTCGCCGATGACCAAGGCAAGTTGCAGCTCCGCGACGACGTTTACGGCCGCGACAATGCTCTGCTCGCCATCCTCAAAGGCAACGACCGCGAGGTTGCGGATATCGCCATCGAGCGCAAGGACAACGTCGTTCGCCGGGAGGCGCTGGCCATGCCTGAGCAGGCGTGGGGAGGATGGGCTGGGCAGAATATTTTCGCCCGGCTGTTTGGAGCGCCGTTCACTGCTCAGCCGGCGCCGGTCGCTTCGCACCGAGCCGTAACGCGGCGCTAGTGTCCCGATTCCGAAGTTCGCATCATTGCGCGGCATCCTCGTTTGCGAACTTCGGTATCGAAGGACACTAGCAACTTATTGATCTCGTGTGGCTTTGGTTCAGAAGTCCGCATGACGGGATCACGGCGAGAATGATGCGGACTTCTGAACCGCCACACGAGTCAAATCCATCAGCAGCAGCGCGCCATCTTGGCGCGCAGGATGGTTGACGCCATATAACCCACCGTCGATCGCCGTGACTTATGCTGAGGCGCTGCAACGCGGCGTCCGGGTTCTGACGCCCGCGCAACCGGCGGCCCGGAACCGACATCTTCACTGGCAATCCCGAACCCTCCGCATTAAGAAACGGCTCCTTCCGCTCGGCCTTTCCCATCCCCAGGCACCCCAAGCATGCTGCAAATCGACAATCTCGTTTTCGACGCGTGGGGGCGGCAATTCTTCAATCAGGCGAATGTGATGATTCCCGCCGGCACCAAGGTCGGCTTGGTCGGCCGCAATGGGATCGGCAAATCGACCCTGTTCAAGCTCATTCTGGGCGATCTTGTCCCGCTTGAGGGCGAAATCCTCCTGCCGAAGGCAGCCAGGATCGGCTCGGTCGACCAGGAGCATCCCGCCACACCCGTCACGCTCCTGGATACCATTCTGGCGGCCGACACACAGCGCGAAGCGTTGCATGCCGAATTGGAGGTCGCCGAACCCGAACACCTTGCCGAAATATATCAGCGGCTGAACGCGATCGACGCCGATCGGGCTCCGGCGCGGGCGGCCGAAATCCTCAGCGGGCTCGGCTTCTCCAACGCCGACCTTAGCCGTCCGATGGCGGAATTCTCAGGCGGCTGGCGCATGCGCGTGGCCCTCGCGGCGGCTTTGTTCGCACAGCCTGAGCTTCTCCTTTTGGACGAGCCCACCAATTATCTCGATCTTGAGGGCGCGCTATGGCTTGAAGCGCGGCTGAAGAAATATCCGAACACGGCCGTGATCATCAGCCATGACCGCGAGCTTCTGAACAATTCGGTCGATGCCGTCCTGCATTTGAGCGAAGGCAAGCTCGATCTCTACACCGGCGGCTATGATGCTTTCGAGCGGCTGCGCGCGGAGAAGACTCGGCTGCAATCGGCGACCAGAGCCAAGCAGGAAGCCGAGCGAGCCCATCTGCAAAAGTTCATCGATCGGTTTCGGGCAAAGGCCAGCAAGGCGACGCAGGCGCAATCTCGGATCAAGCGGCTCGCCAAGCTCGAGCCAATCGCGGAGACAGTCGAACAGCGTGTCGCGCCGTTCACGCTGCCATCGCCGGCCCGACCGCTCGCTCCGCCGCTGTTGCAGCTTGAGAGCGTGTCGGTCGGGTACGACAAGACGCCGGTTCTGCGTAACCTCAATCTCCGATTGGACGTTGACGATCGGATCGGACTCCTCGGTG
The DNA here is from genome assembly GCA_963759705.1 of uncultured Alphaproteobacteria bacterium. GTDB lineage: Bacteria > Pseudomonadota > Alphaproteobacteria > Rhizobiales > Xanthobacteraceae > BOG-931. The sequence continues at coordinate 188,280 of CAVXAK010000001.1, read as the reverse complement.
TCAACGGTGCGGGCAAATCGACATTCGCCAAGATGATCGCCGGCGCGCTGCCGTTGCAAACAGGGCAGATGAAGCGAGACAGCCGCATCAAAGTCGGGTGGTTTCATCAGCATCAGATCGAGGCGCTCGATCCGGACGACACGCCGCTGGATATTCTGCGCCGCGAACGTCCCGACGACAGCGAGTCCTCGCGCCGCTCGCGGCTTGCACAGTTTGGCCTCTCGTTCGACAAGCAGGACGCCACGATCGCCAATCTCTCCGGCGGCGAACGTGCGCGGCTGTTGCTCAACCTTGTTGCCATGGCGGCGCCGCACCTTTTGATCCTTGACGAGCCGACCAATCATCTCGACATCGACAGCCGCCGCGCGCTTCTCGATGCGCTCAACGACTACGAGGGCGCGGTCATCCTCATCACTCACGACCGTTCGCTGATCGAACTGGTCAGCGACCGGCTCTGGCTGACCGCCGATGGGCACATCAAACCTTTCGCGGGCGACATGGACGATTACGCCCGTCTCGTCCTGGAGCGCGCCAGGACGGGGACAAGGGCGCCGTCGCAGAACGGCGATCGTCCGGAGGCTTCGCAATCTTCAGCGCGGAGAGCCGAAGTGGCCGCGCCCGATGCAGTGCTGAAGTCGAAGGAAGAGGCGGCCCGCGATGCCCGCTATGCTGCCAAGAAGGCGGCAAAGAAAAAGCGGCGACGGGGCTATTAGAGCATGATCCGGAAAAGTGGAAACCGGTTTTCCGAAAAGATCATGCTCCGCCAATGATATAGAGCGCGAATTGATTCAATCTGAAACGATTGCGCTCTAGAAACCCGGCCCTGGCGCCGCGGCGAATTTCTATTTAAATTCACGCGATGGCCGGCCGTCCCTGCAAACCCGACGCGGATTTGAAATGGATCTGGCAGCGACTGCTGCCAGATACCCCATTCCCAGCGTGCGGTTCGCCGCCGGATGACGAGCCAGTTTCAGAAGACGCTCCGAGTGCCTCGACAGGACGCGACAGCGTGCCCGCTGACGATAAGCCTCGAGGCCGGAGCCAAGCTTGAGCTTGGCTGTTCGATATTCGTCTCAACGGCGCGCTTTGACGCGAGCCGGAACTCCAAGAGCCGAGCGGCATTACCTTCCCTGAGGAGTCATCTCGTATGAACGGCTCGGACTTGCTCGAAGCGCTGCCTGTAGCCGTCTATACGACCGACGCCGACGGGCGCATCACCTTCTTTAACCAGGCCGCCGCGGACTTGTGGGGCTACCGGCCCGAGCTTGGAACTGATTACTGGTGCGGATCTTGGCGGCTCTATTGGCCCGACGGCCGCCCTCTCCCGCACGATCAGTGTCCCATGGCGATTGCGCTCAGGGAGGGGCGACCGGTCCGCGGCATCGAGGCCATCGCCGAGCGGCCGGACGGCACCAGAGTGCGTTTCCTGCCCTGTCCGACCCCGTTGCGCGACGCCGACGGGCGGTTGACGGGAGCGGTCAACCTCCTGATCGACGTTACCGACCGCCACCAAAATGAGCTGGAATCGGCGCGTTTAGCCGCCATCGTGACATCAACCGACGACGCGATCATCAGCAAGTCTCTCGATGGCGAAATCGCGTCCTGGAATGACGGCGCCACCCGCATCTTCGGCTATAAGGCGGACGAAATGATCGGCCAGTCGATCATGCGGATCATCCCGCCGGAATTACGGGAAGAAGAAAAACAAATTCTCGCGCGTTTGGGACGAGGCGAGCATATCCGGCATTATGAGACGGTGCGTGTCGCCAAGGATGGCCGGCGCGTCAACATCGCGCTGACCGTGTCGCCGTTGCGCGACAAGAGTGGAAACATCGTCGGCGCGTCCAAAGTTGCTCGCGACATCACGGAACGCAAGCGCGGGGAGGAACTTCAGCGCCTGCTCATCGACGAGCTGAATCACCGTGTCAAAAATACGCTTGCCACGATACAGGCGATCGCCAGCCAGTCGCTGCGCCGGGCCAAGAGCCCATCCGACTTCGTGTCGAGCTTCAGCGGCCGCGTTCAGGCGCTGGCTCGCGCCCACGACCTGCTGGTCCAGACCAAGATGCAAGGGGCCGAACTCGGCGGCCTCATTCACGACCAGGTTTTGCTCCGCGGAAACGATGATGCTCGCATTGAAGCGTCCGGCCCGACGCTGCACCTTGATGCACAATCCGCGGTCCATATGGCTCTGGTGCTGCACGAGCTTGCGACGAACGCGCGTAAATACGGTGCGTTGTCGGTCCCGAATGGGCGCTTGCGCATCAAATGGGGATTGGAAACGCAGGGCGGTCGCCGTCTGATTCTGGATTGGCGGGAAAGTGGCGGACCGAAGGTCGTCGCTCCCCAGGAGCGGGGATTCGGCAGTACGCTCATCGAGAGAACGTTGCAGTCACACGCCGGTCAGGTCATCGTTCGCTATGAGACTGAAGGCGTTTCCTGCGAGATCAGCATGCCGCTTCGAGAGCCGGCATTTCCCGACGACGGCCCGCAACGCGGTTCATCAAGCGAGCAGACTCAATCCCCATTGGTCCAACAGCAACGCACGCAGTCGAAAATTCACGGCAAGCGCATCATCATTATCGAGGACGAGCCCCTTGTTGCGATGGATGCGGCTTCCAGTTTGATCGCCGTCGGCTGCGAAGTTGTCGGGTCGGCTGGGACGATTGAACAAGCCAGAAACCTCGTTGCAAGCGCTGAATGCGATGCAGCGATCCTTGACGTCAATCTCGCCGGTGAGCCGATTGACCAACTCGCGGCAGCATTGACACAGAAGAACGTTCCATTTGTGTTCGTCACCGGATACGGGCGCGGCGTCCTGCCGCGCGGCTTCCGCGACGGGCTCATGCTGAACAAGCCGTTCAGTCACGATCAACTGGTCGCGGCGGTCGAGCTATTGCTCTATCGGGCGCCTGACGTTGTCCGTTTGCGGGAGAAAAAGCTCTGATCGGGTAGACGAGCGCCCACAAGAATTATTGATGTCTGACAGACGCGGCGAAACACAGACGCCGGCGCAAAAGCGTTGCGGCGATTGCTGGCGCGGCCCTCATTGCAGGATTTGCGCGGCCTTCGGCCGGAAAATCTTGACCTGGGTCGCAGCCCGCATCATGCCGGGGCACATTGGCCTCACCGGTTCCGAGCATCGCGACGACCGGCAGTAGGCCTGCAGCCAGCGCATTGCTCTGAACACCGACGCGGTTGCCTATATCGACAGGTTATTACGCGTCGGCTGCGGGATGCTATTGTCCGGTGGAATACGAGTTTTCACCGAGGCGCATGTCACCCGAGGCCAAGCCCAAAGTCGTCGCCATGATCGTCGCATCGGCGATCATCATGCAGCAGATCGATTCCACCGTGGTCACCACGGCGCTGCCGCAGATGGCGATTTCCCTCAACACCGATCCGGTGCGGCTCAGCGTGGCGGTCACAGCCTATCTTCTGGCGCTGGCGGTGTTCGTGCCGATCAGCGGCTGGATGGCGGACCGCTATGGCGGCCGCACCATTTTCCGTGCGGCCATCGCGCTGTTCACGCTAGGCTCGGTGCTGTGCGGGCTCTCCGGCAATGTGGCCGAATTGACCGCGGCGCGAGTCCTGCAGGGTCTCGGCGGCGCCATGATGGTCCCGGTCGGGCGGCTCGTGCTGTTCCGCAGTGTCGAGAAAACGCAGCTCATCGGCACCATGGCCTATCTGCAGGTGCCGGCGCAGCTCGGTCCGGTGCTCGGGCCGCCGATCGGAGGCTTCATCACCACGTACTTTTCGTGGCGCTGGATTTTCCTCGTCAACGTGCCGCTCGGCATTCTCGGCATCGTCCTGGTGACGCTGTTCTTCGACAATCCGAAGGAGGAGACGCAGCGTCCGATGGACTGGATCGGGTTTGTGCTCACCGGCGCCGCCTTGTTCTGCATCATGTACGGCATCGAGGCGATCGGCCGTGGCCGCAGCGAGCCCCTTCAAATGGTGGTGTTGCTGGTCCTTGGTTTCGTCCTGGGCACCATGGCGTTGCGCCATCTGTGGCGTTCCGAGTACCCCTTGCTGGACCTTTCGATCTTTCGCATCCAGACGTTTTCAGCGAGCATTTACGGCGGTTCGCTGTTCCGCGCCGGCGCAGGAACGCTGGTTTTTCTGCTGCCGCTCCTGCTTCAAGTCGTGTTCGGCTTGTCGGCGGCGGCCTCGGGCAGCATTACCTTTGCGACCGCCGTCGGCTCGATGTCGATGAAAATTACAGCGCGGCCTATCCTCAAACTATTCGGCTTTCGCAAAGTCATCGTCGTCGACAGCGTCATCAGCGCCGCGACCATTCTGATGTGCGCGTTCTTCACGGTGTCAACGCCGGTGGTCCTGATTTTCGTGCTGCTCCTCATCGCCGGCTTTTTTCAATCGCTCCAGTTCACCGCAACGCAGGCGATGACCTATGCCGACGTGAAGCAGCCGCAAATGAGCACGGCAACCAGCATCGCCAGCATGAGCCAGCAATTGAGCCGCGGCTTCGGCATTTCGGTCGTGGCGCTGCTGCTGCATTTCTCGCTCGTCTGGCGCGGCGGCTCGACGCTGAGCGGTTTCGACTTCCTGGTCGCTTTCGGCGGGGCGGCAACACTCGCGCTGCTCTGCCTGCCCTTTGGCTGGGTTTTGCCCCACGATGCGGCGGCAGAAGTCAGCGGCCACAAACCGAAATCGACGCCGGCATAAAGCGCGCTTGATTTCAGCGCGGCGGAGCAGCGGACATTACCATCCTCGACGTGCAAACATTCCTCGTGTAGTTTTTGCGCAGCGCTGCCAGCGGGACCGGCCGGGGTTCCGTGCGTTTAAAGCTGGCGACGCTGACGATGCGCAATCTCGCGCATTCTCAGGTCGCGAATTGTCAGCAGGTGGCTTCCGCCACTCGGGAGGATGCTCAAGCTTTCGGAGCATCGCCATGAGACTTTTACCGGCACCCGCAACGCCACTTCTGCGCTTTCAACGCCCCCTGTCACGCCGTCGTTTCCTGCACGCCACAACCGGCGCTATCGCTCTCCCGTTCGTCTCTCGCGGAGCGCGGGCAGAGGCCTATCCTTCGCGCCCCGTTCGCCTCGTGGTGCCGTTTCCCGCCGGCGGCGTCAGCGACATCATCGGACGCCTGGTCGGACAATGGCTGTCGGACCGGCTCGGTCAGCCGTTCGTCATCGAAGATCGCGGCGGCGCCGGCAGCAATCTGGGCACCGAGGTCGTCGTCAACGCAGCGCCGGACGGTTACACGCTGCTGCTCGACGGCTCGTCGAACGCCATCAATGCCTCGCTTTATCCGGACCTCAGTTTCGTCTTTCTCCGCGATGTCGCGCCGGTGGCAAGTGTGTTTAGCGCGCCGCATATCATGGAGGTCGCGCCGTCATTTCCGGCCAAAACGGTTCCCGAGTTCATCGCTTACGCCAAGGCTCATCCGGGCCAGATCAACATGGCATCGGCCGGCGCCGGAACGTTGTCCCACATGGCCGGCGAGCTCTTCAAGATGATGGCCGGCGTAGACATGACCCACGTGCCTTATCGCGGCGCGGCGCCCGCGCTGACCGACCTGCTCGGCGGCCAAGTGCAGGTCATGCTCGACAACGCGGCTTCCTCGATCGACCACATCCGCGCCGGCCGGCTGCATGCGCTGGCGGTGACAACTTCGACGCGAATGGAGGCGCTGCCGGACGTGCCGAGCCTGAGCGATTTCGTGCCGGGCTATGAGGCGAGCAATGTCAACGGCGTTGGCGTGCCGGCCAAAACACCGCGCGAAATCATTGCCAAGCTCAACACCGAAATCAATGATGTGCTCGCCGGCAGCCCAGCCAAGGAGCGCATGGCCTACCTTGGTGGCGCGGTGATCGTCGGCTCGCCCGATGATTTCGGCACATTCCTCGCCAAGGAAACCGAGAAGTGGGCAAAGGTCGTCAAGAGCGCGGGCCTCAAACCGGGCTGATTCCTGAAGTTATCATTGCGCAATACGTTCCCTTCCCTGAATCTCTTTGGACGGGGAACGCGATGGGAGAACGCAAGCCATGAGTAGCCGAGCGGGAACGAATAGAGCCTTGTCTGCCGTCTCGCTGGCAGGCTCACTGACGGCTTTGCTCTTGGTCTTGCCGATCGCTGGCGCGGCCGCGCAGACGCCGGCGGAGTTCTACCAAGGCAAACGCATCGAGATCGACATCAACTCCAGCGTCGGCGGCGGCTACGATCTCTATGCGCGCCTGCTGTCCCGGCACCTCAGCAAGCATATTCCCGGCAATCCGACGATCGTGCCGAAGAACATGGAAGGTGCGAGCGGGATGCGGCTCGCCAATTGGCTGTATAGCGCCGCGCCGAAAGACGGCACCATGATCGGCGCGACGAGCCGCGCCACGGCGTTCGAGCCGCTTCTGGGCAACAAGGCCGCGCAATACGACGGCACCAAATTCATCTTCATCGGCAGCGCCAACGACGAAGTCAGCGTGTGCGTCTCCTGGCACACATCGGGCGTCGCAACCTGGCAGGACGCTCTCGAGAAGCAGCTTGTGGTCGGCGCGTCCGGCGGCATCGCCGACGACACCTATCAATTCCCCTCGCTGCTCGACAACATGTTCGGCGCCAAGTTCAAGATCGTCGGCGGCTATCCCGGCGGCAACGAGATCAACCTCGCCATGGAGCGCGGCGAAGTGCAAGGGCGCTGCGGCATACCGTGGTCGACCGTCAAGGCCACCCGGCGCGATTGGATCGATGAGAAGAAGGTCAGTTTCCTGATGCAATTCTCGCTCGCCAAGCATCCCGATCTGCCGAACGTGCCGCTGGTGACCGATCTCGCCAAAACCGATGAGCAGCGGCAGATCCTCAAGCTGATCTTTGGCCGCCAAGTGATGGGGCGGCCGTTCGCTTTGCCGCCGGGCGTGCCGCAGGATCGCGTCGAGGCGCTGCGCAAGGCGTTCATGGAGACGATGGCGGACAAGGACCTGCTCGCCGAAGCGGCCACGATGAAACTCGAGGTCAAGCCGGTGTCCGGCGAAAAGATCGAGGATCTCGTCAACGGTATCTACAAATCCACCTCACCTGAGGTCGCCCACAAGGCAATCGCAATGCTCAAATAGGCGAGCAGCGACAAAAACGGGGGAGTGCATGATGGCCGAGAAGAAGGTGCCGTATCAGGTCAACGGCAGGCCGTTCGAGGGCTTGATCGTCCACGACGACAGCGTGACGTCAAAACGTCCGGCCATCTTCATGCAACCCGACTGGAAAGGAGTCTGCGCCGACACCGTCGGGCAAGCGCGCGCCGTCGCCGGCAAAGACTATGTCGTGCTCATGGCGGACATGTTCGGCACCGGTTACGGCGATAAGCCCAAAACGCGCGAAGAGCTCGCTGCCGGCATGCAGGCCGTGCACAAGGATCTTCCCTTCACTCTCGCCTGCGGTGCCGTGGCCTACGACAAGCTCCTTGCCGAAGCCAGCACGCTCGGTCTCGTCGATTCCGGCCGGATCGGAGCGATCGGCTACTGCGCGGGCGGCGGTTTCGCGCTCGAGCAAGCGCGCGCCGCCGCGAATTTTGGCGCCGTGGTCGTGTTTCACGTCACCAATCCCAATCCGGTCGTCGCCGGCACGCCATGCAACATCAAAGGCCGGGTGCTGGCGATCCATGGCTCAGCCGATCCCATCACGCCCAAGCCCATGATGGACGCCTTCGAGGAGGAGGTGACCAAGGCCAACGTCGACTGGCAGGTCATGATGTTCGGCGGCGCGGTGCATTCGTTCTGCGATCCAACTGCCAATGCCGGACCGACGCGCTACGACGAGAAGCTTTGCCGCAAGTCTTACATGCTGATGCGCGACTTCTTCGCCGAAACTCTGTAGGCGCGCACCCGCTCGGTTGCACCGCTCGCTTACTCAGGAGCGTTTTGCCCGCGCTGACTGCGCATCAGGCGGTCCGGTCCAGCTTGTCGGGAGCCGTGCAGATACAGCCGCAAACGATGAAACCGATCGTGGCGGCGAAGATCATCCAGAGTGCGAGATCAACAACCATGTCGTTTCTCCTCCTCGCCGCCCTGCGGATAGTCAATCACGTAACGGCCCGAAGGCTCCCGTGATTGAATGTCGCGTGATTGATTGTCGCATGATCGAATGCCGCACGGCGAAATCAGCCGTCGGCCGATCCGCGCGCCGCGTGCAAATCAACGTCCGCGATTCAGCCCCTCGGCTACGACCACGAGGGACACACAGGACTTCACGTCCGCATTGCGGAACTCAGGCTGCCGGCGCCTGCCGGTAAAACGCCGGGCGCGCGTCAAGCGGTTAGTTCCCCCAGCGCTGCTGCCAGAGGCGTTCGCCGACGGTGCAGGAGATACGCGGAGCACTCGACGCAGCAGGGATGACATGCGGCGCCGTCGTCACTCCGGCCACTTCCTGCACCAGCTTGTCGCGAATCGCCTCGGTGAACTTCTCGCGTTCCTTGATCGGGATCACGAATGCGCCCGGACCGCCGATGACGCAATCCTCGTAATAGATGTCAAGGTCGTCGATATCCATCGTCATCATGTTCGGCTTTTTCAACATGATCGGCAGACCGTTGATCGTCGTGCCTTTCGCCAGGACCTGGTCGCGCACCAGCGTCACCGGCGGGCCGTTGTTGTTGGCGCCGTCGCCGGAGACGTCGATGACCCGGCGCAGCCCCCGATACGTGCTCAACTCGAACAAGGACTGGCCGAACATCAGCCCGCCGGAAATCGACGTGCGTGACGCGCGCCGATAGGGCGCGGCCGATAGCTCGGCGGCGACCGAGCCGGCGGACTCCGGCCCGTCGATCAGCCGCCACGGCACGAGGATTTTTTGGTCGCCCACATTGGCCCATTCGAAATAAGTAATCGAAATACGGCCATTGCTGCCGGACTTCAGCGCGCCCATGAACTCGCGAGATGTCAGCGCCTGCACATAACCTTCGCGCTGTAGGTGCTGCTCGTCCGGGTCCATCGAATAGGAGACATCGACCGCAAGCACGACTTCCGTATCGACCGGGGTCGCACCGCCCTGGGCGAGCTTTTGCGTGGAAATCGGCGCAGCATTGCCGTCGAGCGCAATGAGCGCGCCGACGATGGCGGCAAGCGCGGCGGTGAGCGTAAGGATAAGCGCGCGCATCGGAAGCCTCTCGGAGTAACCCTTTAAGCTGGCACGAGCGCGGGGCGCGCGAAAGGTCTCTCAAATCCGTAGCGCATGGTCGGCATGCGTGTAAGGCAGCTTCAGCGCGTCGGCGACGGCCCGATAGGTCACCACGCCGGCGTGCACGTTGAGTCCGTCGCGCAAGTGCGCGTCTTCGCTGAGCGCGCGGCGCCAGCCCTTGTCGGCAAGCGCGAGAACAAAGGACGTGGTCATGTTGCTCAACGCAAATGTCGATGTGCGCGCCACCGCCCCCGGCATATTGGTCACGCAATAGTGAACGACGTGATCGACGATATAGGTCGGATGCGAGTGCGTGGTGGGCCGCGAAGTCTCGGCGCAGCCGCCCTGATCGATGGCGACATCGACAATTACAGAGCCTTGTTTCATCGCCTTAACGGTTTGCGCGGAGATCAGTTTCGGCGCGGTCGAACCTGGCACCAGAACGGTGGCAATGACGAGATCGGCGCGCCGGCAGAACAGTTCGACCACGTCGCGGGTGGAAAACACCGTGCGAACACCGCTGCCCAGTTGAACAGCAATGCGCCGCAACGCTTCGGGATTGCGATCGAGCACCGTGACATCGGCGCCCATGCCCAAGGCGATCAAGGCCGCATTGGTGCCGGCGACGCCGCCGCCGAGGATCACGACGCTCGCCGCCGAAACACCCGGCACGCCGGACAACAGCACTCCGCGGCCGCCGTTTTCCTTTTCGAGGCAGCGGGCGCCGACGTGGGGCGCCATGCGGCCGGCAACCTCCGACATCGGCGTCAATAGCGGCAGCGCGCCCTGCGCGCTGGTTACCGTCTCGTAGGCGATCGCAGTCACGCCCGAACTCGATCAGATCCTCGGTTTGCTCGCGATCGGGCGCGAGATGAAGGTAGGCGAACAGCACCTGCCCGCGCCGTAATTTCTTGCGCTCGGCCGCGAGCGGCTCTTTGACTTTCACGACGAGTTCGGCGCGGCCGTAGACCGCATCGGCGTCGGCGACGATTGCGGCGCCGGCAGCTTTGTAATCATGGTCGGGCAAGCCGGCGCCTGATCCGGCCCCGGTTTCGATGAGGACCTGATGGCCTTTGTCGGTGAGCTCGCGCACCGTCGCCGGCACGATGCCAACGCGATATTCGTTGTCTTTGATTTCCTTCGGCACCCCGATCAGCATGGCGTTTCCTTTTTGCAACCAGCCAAGGCACGCCTGCGGCGCACTACATGACGTAGAGTCGATCAGGCAGTTCGTTCGGCGAGCCGTCCGGCGGCGCGTGCTTCGCCAACACGGCGCCGCAACGCTCGACCGCGGCGATGAATCCGGCGGCGACGCGGCCGTCGCGCATGTGCGAAATCAGAACGTCGATCGCGGCCTGCCACTCCGAGTTTTCGACTTTTTGCGCAATTCCCTCGTCGGCAATAATCCGGGCGTAATGCTCCGCAAAAGATACAAAGATCAGTATGCCGCAGCGGTTCCTCGTATGGGTCACCCGGCGGATGACGAACTGCTCAAGCGCAGCCCGATGCGCTTGAGCGCGCTGCACCGCCCGCGGCACCAGCCCGAGGCGAAGCGGCATCCACGTAAACAAAAGACCGGCGACAATGAAAACCAGGAGCTGCAACAGAAAGATGCGCTGCACACTCCACGGCGTAAAATAGATCAACGGCCATGGCACGATCAGGGCAAGGGCACTGGCCCAAAGAATCGGGACATGCGCATAGTTCGATGACGAGTGCGCAAGGACGCAAACGATCTGACCGCAGGTGCGCTTCTCCGCCTCATGAATCGCGGTCGAGATCGCCTCGTGATCTTGCTGCGTGAATTCCATCACCAGCTTCCCGAGGCTCCGCCGCCGCCTGATGAACCGCCACCGCCGCCGAATCCTCCCCCGAAACCGCCGCCAAACCCGCCGGACGAACCGCCGCCCCAACCCGAACCCCACGAGCCGCCATATGGAATGAAGATCGTGCGTCCGCCGCGCCGGACATAACGGCCGGCGTTCGAGCCGCCGCCCGCGTTACCGATCAGATAGCGGATGACAAGAATCAAGCCGATGAAAAACAGGATGGGAAAGAGCTGGTTGAAGAGCTTTCCGGGATCTTCGGCGCGAACCTCGGGTTTCGGCTGCCAATCCGCCGTATCGCCGCTCAGCACGCTCATGATACCGTCGACGCCGCGTTCAATGCCGCCGGAAAAATCGTTGGCCTTGAAGCGCGGAATGATGGCGCTCGAGATGATGACCGACGACAGCGCGTCCGTCAGCGTGCCTTCAAGACCATAGCCGACCTCGATGCGCACCTTGTGTTCGTTCGGCGCAACCAGAAGCAGAACGCCGTTGTTCTTCTTGGCCTCGCCAAGTTTCCAGTTGCGGAACAGCTCGTTGGCATAAGTCTCGATATCGCTGCCTTCCAGCGATTTCACCGTAGCGACGACAAGCTGGATACTCGATTTGTCCTCGAGGTCCTTGAGCTTCGCCTCCATGTCGCTGCGGGCCTGCGGCGACATGACGTTGGCCTGGTCGACGACGCGGCCGGTCAGTTGCGGAAAGTTGAACGCGAAGGCGACAGTGGAGGCAAGGTAGAGGAGGAGCGCGACGGCAAAGACCACGAATGCAAGGTGGTTTGCCGCGCCATTGCGAGGCCCCAACGGGTTCGGCCGGAAGTGGCCGGCCCGATGGCAGGCTCCGGGCCGATGCAATCCATATCGTGGCTCTAGATTGCTTCGCCCTTTGCTTCGCTCCGGGCTCGCAATGACGAAAGACATCAGAACTTCACCTGCGGCGGCTTTTCGGAACCCTCGCTCGCGGTGAATTCCGCCATCGGCTTGTTGCCGGAGAATACCGTCTTCGCCCAGAGGACGGTCGGGAAGGTCCGCAGCGACAGATTGTAGGCCCGGACCGCTTCGATATAGTCACGCCGCGCCACCGCGATACGATTTTCGGTGCCTTCAAGCTGCGATTGCAGCGCCAGGAAGTTGGCATTGGATTTCAGATCAGGATAGTTCTCGGTTATTGCCAACAGCCGGCCAAGCGCGCCGCTCAATTGGTTCTGCGCATCCTGAAAGGCTTTCAGCTTTTCCGGATCGGTGAGCTGAGAGGCATCGAGCGTGACCTTCGTTGCCTGAGCGCGCGCTTCGACGACCGCCGTGAGCACGTCCTTTTCCTGCTTGGCATAACCCTGGACGGTCGCCACCAGATTGGGAATGAGGTCGGTGCGGCGCTGGTATTGGTTCTGCACGTCCGACCAGCGCGCCTTGGCCTGCTCTTCGAGCGTCGGAATCGTGTTGTAGCCGCACGCCGACAAGGTGAGGCCGATACCGACAACAGCCAAGATCACGCGAACGCGTTGAATGATACTGGTCATTTCGCCCTCCAAAACATGCATCCGCCCGCAACAATGCGGCGATCGTTCAACCCTCGACGGGTTCAGTGCCAACAATCTCGATGCCGAAGCCGGAGAGGCCTACGTAGGTCATGCGTCTCGATGAGGTGAGGAGCCGTATCGAACTGACGCCGAGATCCTTGAGAATCTGCGCGCCGAGGCCGACGGCGCGCCATTGCCGCGTGCGCGCCTCCTCCGACGCGCTGTCGCCGGACTTCGGTATCGAAACCACCGGCACGCCGGCAGTGCCGTCGCGCAGGAGAACCAGCACCCCCCTGCCCTCGGCCTTGAACCGAGCCAGCGTTTGGTGGATCGGCTTTGCGCCGCCGAACACGTCCATGATGATGTTGGCACGATGCAGCCGCGTCAGCACGTTCTTGCCGTCGCCGATGCTGCCATGGACGAATGCCATGTGATAGACCGGATCGAACGGCGTCAAAAAGGCGAAGCCGGTCAGCGTTCCGATTTCGGATTCCACGGGAAATTCGCCGGCGCGCTCGATCAGCTTGTCGCGCGCCTGCCGGTAGGCGATCAATTCGGCGATCGTAATGCGCTGCAGCCTATGACGTTCGGCGAAGACGGCAAGATCAGGGCCGCGCATCACCGTGCCATCGTCGTTCATGAGTTCGGAAAGCACACCGACCGGCGGTACGTTGGCGAGACGGCAAAGATCGACGCAGGCTTCGGTATGGCCGGAGCGCATCAGCACGCCGCCCTCCTTGGCCACCAGCGGGAAAACATGACCGGGCCGCACGAAGTCTGACGCCCCGCTGTTGCCATTGGCGAGCGCCCGCACCGTGTTGGTTCGCTCCTCGGCCGAAATGCCGGTCGTCAGGCCATGGCGAACGTCGACCGAGACCGTAAACGCCGTGCCGAGCGGCGCGTCGTTGAGCGCCACCATCGGATCGAGATGCAAGCGCCGCGCCTCCTCGGGCGCGAGCGGCGCACAGACGATCCCGGATGTATGCCGGATGATGAATGCCATCTTCTCGGGCGTGCAAAGGCTCGCCGCGACGAAAAGGTCGCCCTCGTTCTCGCGATCATCATCGTCGGCGACAATGATGATCTCGCCCCGAGCAAAGGCCGCCACAGCGGCCTGGATTCGTGAATGAGCGTCTTCCATTTGCAATCTTTACTCCGGCCGCGCGATCAGCGCGCCGGCGGCGCAAACGGCCAAGCCGGAGCAACGCCGACCTGCCCGCGCTGGCGAAGATAATGATCGGCGATCACGCACGCCACCATGGCTTCGCCGATCGGCACCGCGCGGATGCCGACGCAGGGGTCATGGCGGCCCTTGGTTGCGATTTCGGTCTCGTGACCGTAGCGATCGACAGTGCGCCGCGGCGTGAGGATCGAGGACGTTGGCTTGACGGCGAAGCGCGCGACCACAGGTTGCCCTGTCGATATACCCCCGAGAATGCCGCCCGCATTGTTGGAGAGGAAGCGTGGCTTGCCGTCATTGCCCATGCGCATTTCGTCGCCGTTCTCCTCGCCGCTGAGCTCGGCCGCCTTGAAGCCGGCGCCGATTTCGATGCCCTTGACGGCATTGATGCCCATCAGCGCGGCGGCGAGGTCGCCGTCGAGCTTGCCGTAGATCGGCGCTCCGAGGCCCGCCGGTACGCCCTCGGCGACGACTTCGATGACGGCCCCGATCGAGGAGCCGCTCTTGCGTACCTCGTCGAGATAGCCGGTGAAAAAGTCGGCCTTTTCGGCATCGGGACAAAAGAACGGATTGCGGTCGACTTCCGCCCAGTCCCATCGCGCACGATCGATCCGGTGCGGCCCCATCTGCACCAGGGCGCCGCGCACGGTAAGACCCGGCACGATTTTGCGTGCAATCGCGCCGGCGGCGACCCGGGTCGCGGTCTCACGCGCCGATTGCCGGCCGCCGCCCCGATAGTCGCGCCGCCCGTATTTCACGTCGTAGGTGTAGTCGGCGTGGCCCGGGCGATACTTGTCTTTGATGTCGGAATAGTCCTTCGAACGCTGATCGACATTCTCGATGATGAGCGCAATCGGCGTTCCGGTGGTGACCTGCCGGCCGGTTGTCTCGTCACTAAACACGCCGGAGAGAATTTTGACCGCGTCCGGCTCCTGCCGCTGCGTCGTAAAGCGCGATTGCCCGGGCCGCCTCCGGTCGAGATAGGGCTGAATGTCGGCTTCACTGAGCGCAATGCCCGGCGGGCAGCCGTCGACCACGCAGCCGATCGCCAGTCCGTGGCTCTCGCCGAAGGTCGTGACGCGAAACAAATGTCCGAATGTATTGAACGACATGTCGCGCAATGACGCTGAAAGGCGCGCAATGCTTTGATGACGGCGCGCCGGGTTTGGTAGCCCGCGCCATTGATCGGGTCAAATGCATAGCGCCCTGCGACGAGAGCGTTTGTGGCCTTCGTTCGCGCAGCGCGCGTTCGCATCTGCGATGAAAGTCCGCCGGCGCCTTCGCATATGCGAACGAGTGCCACCGAAATGCGCACCGATTTAAGCGACATTTAAATCGCCGTTCATGCACCATTCATCTCGCTGAACGTTGGTTAATGGAAACCTGAATATCCGTTAAGCTACGGAAAAATCAGGATTATTTTCGATTTTTGAGTTGCGGACCACGTCGTCCTGTGCCATCGTTGATTTCGGCAAGGGGGGCGATGGCCACGGGACCGAGACAACGCCTCAAGCTTGAACTCAACCCTGCCGTTGGATTATCACAAAGAAGGAACAGAACCATGGCTGCGAAGAAGAAAAAGGCAAAGAAGAAGTCGAAGTAAATGACATGAGCGCACGCCTCGTATTGGGGCCGCGCTGTCAGACTTCGGTTTTCGCGAGGCGCCTCACGGTGCTTCGTCAAGGCGGCCGGATGAAAGTCCGGCCGCTTTCGCTTTTGCAAGACACGTTTTCGTTGGTAAAAGAACGACGTGTGTCGCGCCGACCACGGCCGCCATGTTGATTTCGCCGATCATGCTTCCTGCTGTTGTCCGGCGGCTGGCTTGATCGCGTCAGAGGCGCGCTGCAATTCGCTCTCGATCGTTTCGATCCACGCCGCATCCTCTTGACGAGCCTCACGGGCTTTGCGGATCAGGCCGAGGTTGCGCTTGGTCGATTGCACTTCCCAGGCGTGGCGCGCGTACGCCGTGACTTCGGAGAGGTTCTCGTCAGCCGCGTTCCGATCGTTGCCGAGCACGGAAAGCTCCAACAGCGTCGCGTAGTCCCAATAGTCGGCGTTGCTCGCCGCTTTGCGGGTCACCGAGTAATACACAACCGGCAGAATCTTCGCCTTTCGCGGATCGGGCTTGTCGAGCTGTTCCATCAGCGTCAGCGCGTTGACGCCCGGGTAGGCGTCGCGCCAATCGGCTTCGAAGCCTTGCAGGTACGTGTCGATCGCGCGGCGCAGCAGGCTGCGCGCTTCCGGCCGGTTGCCTTCTTGCGCCTTGGTCCAGCGATCCTTGTAGATGCGGCCAAGAAGCCCATTGGTCTCGCTTGAAGCGCCAAATTCCGCGATCACGTCCTTGAGCACCTTTTCGGCGTCTTCGAAGCGGCCTTCGCGATTGAGCGCGAAGCCAAGCTGCTCGCGCATCATTTTGGCGCGCTGCAACGGCGGCGGCATGCGCTCGTAAAGCCCGATCATGGCCGCGTAGGCCTCGACGTCGCGCAGCGACAGGTACAGATCGACGATGATGCCGGTCTCGATGTCGTGGAGATTCTTGAGCGCAGGCTCGGCGGCGATGCGCTTGACCGCGTCCGCCCCGGCGCGAACGGCGGCGGCAAGCCGCTCCTTGTACTTCTTCGAATAGTCGATCTGTTCGCGGAATACGTCGGTCTTGATGTGATCGATCTGCGAATGGGGCAAGTCGTCGATAAGCTGAAAGATCGGGCTGTCGTCATACGGCGTGGTGCGGGCCGCGCTGAGATGCGCCGTGATCGCCGCAATCGGGACTTCCGGATCGACCGGCTCACCGGCGCCGTCCGTTTTGTAGGAAATGCCGCGCACCAGCGCGATGTCGAACGGAATGACGGTGCCTTCGACAAACAGAATGACGGTGCTCGACGGCCGCAAGGCATGGCGGATGCCGAGTTCGTAGAACACGTTCGGATTGGCGCCCGTGATGTCGGCAACAGCGTAATGGCAGAGCATCAGCCGCTCGAACATGGGCTTGTGAATAGTGCCGCCGATCTTTTCCTCGTCGGCGCGGATCGGCTCGAGGCCAGCCCGTTCGACCGCCGGTGCGATCACCTTATGGAACACGGAATCGAAATTAGTGACGCGCCCGACCGCATCGGTTTTGCGGCCGAAGGGCATCAGGACGAAGCAGAGCGGGGGCGGCGGTTCTGGCGTTTCCACGACTAACCTGATGGGCGGCGCGACCAGGTCGCATCACATGCTCGCCTTCCGTCCGCTTGACGTCAACGTCAACGTAACAGCGCGAAGGTTGCTCACGCGGTAACGCGCGGCCGCATGGCTCCCATTGTCATCCACATGGGCATCCAGCTTTCACCCGAACCATGGAATTGATACCGTTCGATCCAACTCGGAGACGTCCAACGAACATTGGTCGGACTCATTCCGGACGGCGTCGCCCGCAGAAACGGCGATGGTCGAAAAAGTTGGGGAGGTCATCATGATGCGGCTTTCGCTTTCCGTCACTGCGGCGGTTCTCGCCGTTCTTGTAACGCAGGTTTCCGCGCAGGTGCCGGACTTCAAGCCGGTCACCGAGGAAACGCTGGTCAATCCGGATCCTTCCGACTGGCTGATGGTCAGCCGCACCTTCGATGAGCAGCGCTTCAGTCCGCTCGACCAAATCAACAAAAACAACGTCGGCCAATTGCGAATGGCCTGGGCGCGCGGGCTGCCGAACGGCACGCAGGAATCGACACCGATCGTTTATCGCGGCGTCATGTACCTTTACGTGCCCGGCGCCGGCATCGAGGCGGTCGATGCCACGAACGGCGATCTGATTTGGGAATATCAGCGCGACTATCCGAAGGGCGTTACGCCGACGGCAGCGCGTAACAAGAGCCTTGGTATCTACAAGGACATGATCTATTTCGCTGCGCCCGACGGTTACCTGGTGGCGCTCGACACCAAAACCGGAAAGGTGCGCTGGGAAACCAAGGTCGATAATGGCGGCCAAACCGCCGGCGGTCTGCTGGTTGCTGACGGCAAGGTGATCTCGAACCGGACCTGCGAGCAGAATAAGCGCGAGAATTGCTTTATCGCCGCTCACGATGCTGAAACGGGCAAAGAGATATGGAAGTTCTACGTCACCGCCGCGCCGGGCGAGCCCGGTGGCGACACGTGGGCCGATATGCCGGTCGACGAGCGCGCGGCAGGCCCATGGGGGCTGCCCGGCTCCTACGATCCGAAACGCAAAGTGCTCTACTGGGGCGTCGCAAACCCGAATGCCTACACGCGGCTTACACGTCACGGCCGCGCCGACGCAATTTCGCTGAGCGCGCCAGCCGATCTTTACAGCAACTCGACAGTGGCGCTCGACGTCACAACCGGCAAGCTCGTCTGGTACTACCAGGAACTTCCCGGCGACGATTGGGATGCGGATCATAATCACGAGCGCATCCTCGTGCGCACCAAGGTGGATCCAGACCCCAAACACGTGAAATGGATCAATCCGGCTCTTAAGCCGGGCGAGGAACGCAACGTCGTGGTCACGGTCGCCGAAGGCGGCGGCATGTTCGTGCTCGACCAAAGCAACGGCGAATTCTTGTGGGCGCGGCCATTTCCTTACGACGATCCCAACATCAACATGAACAAGATCGACGTGAAAACCGGTCAGACCAACGTCAATCCGGACAAGCTGTTCTGGAAGGACGGCGACCACATCGTCGGCTGTTATCACAACACGCGCGGCTTATGGTCGATCGCCTATTCGCCGGTGAAAAACGCAGTCTACGTGCCGTTCCAGGATCAATGCGTCGACATGACGGCGAATTCCAAGACCAAGACCGGCTGGGGGCCGCGGCACGGCGTCATGCGGCCGGGCTCCGATCCGCAAAAATACATGAACCTTGGCAAGATCGACCTGTCGACGGGCGAGTTGCACGTGCTCTACTCGCAGCCACAGCCCGGCGCGGGCTCGGCGCTCGTCACTGCGGGCGACCTGGTGTTTTGGGGCGACGAAAACCGCCGGCTGCGCGCCTTCGATGCCGATACCGGCAAGGTGCTGTGGGAATCGATCCTGGGCGGCATGATCATGACCAGCACCATCAGCTATGCGGTCAACGGCAAGCAATACGTCATGGTGTTCACCGGCGAAGGACAATCGGTGTCGGCGGGGCCGCTCGGGCTGACGCGAAATTCGATGCCGAAGGCGATCCGCGGTCACAACTCGATCTTCGTATTTGCATTGCCGTGACGTTTCTTCCACTGGCCGAATGGCGCTCGGGAAGACGGGATACGGGGATTAGATGCGAAAGAGTTTGAGAGTTTGCGTCGTTTGTTTCGCGATATCGGCCTCACATCGTGCGGGAGCCCAGGACCGGGCCCAGATCGAAGCCGGGGCGGAGCTCTATCAAGCCAAATGCGCGGAGTGTCACGGCGAACGGCTCGTCAACCCCGGATCGAGCTTTGACCTCAAAAAGCTCGGGGCCGATGAACGGCCCCGGTTCAACAAGTCGGTCATGGAAGGCAAGGACCAAATGCCTTCGTGGCAAGGCATGCTCAGCGATGCGGATTTGGATCAGCTCTGGGCCTACATACGGTCCAAGGCGGATAACTGATCATCACGCCGCGGCGTGGGCGCGCGCCTGCACATCCATGTTGACGAGATCGAGCGGCGTCTGCGTCGTTTCCAGCATGCCCCAGCTCTTGACCCACTCGTAGGTGCGCTGCAACTCGTCGAGCGGGATAGGTGCAGGCTCGCGCACGACAAGCCTGCTCTCGCGCATGTCGTCGACGGTCAGCGTGCCGATCTCGGGATCGCGCGCCTTATGGTAGTCGATGAAATACTGCAGATAGGCGCGCTTGTTGGCGTTGATGCGCTGCACCGCTTCGCTGACGGCGCGGTTGTAGGCGCTCATGGTCTCGGCATCGATCTTGTCGGTGCCGACCTGAGTGCCGTTGTAGAACGCCGAGCAGATCAGCCGGCAGCCCTTCTTTTCCGCCAGCGTCACGTACGGCTCGGTGAGTGTCGTGCCTTCGATCTCGCCCTTCATGAGCAGATCGAAGCGGAACCGTGAGCCGTGTGGGACGCTGCACACAACGATCTGGTCGCGCGTCAGAAACCCTTCGAGCATGTGCAGCGCCAGATAGTGCGTGCCGAAATAAAACGGCACGCCGACTTTGCGATGCGCGAGCTGTTGCGGCGTGTAGACTGGAGAATCCGGCCGCACTGCGATCGCTGCGTAGGTCACGATGGCGCGGCGGCCGAGCTGCCGGCTCTTCACACCGGTGCTCTGCACGCGGCAGTAATTGCCCCATTCGCAGGCGTTATACATGTCGGCCTTGCCCTGTTCGAGCAGGCGACCGTGACTGCGGAACGGGTCCAAGCCCTTGGGATTGAGCACGTCGGTCTGCGCGCTGCGATCGACACCTTCGTTGGTGTTGGCGAACTCGATCTTCAGGCCTTCCTTGGCGAACAGACCCTCGGCATCGGCGACCAGTTCGGGCAGGCCCTGAAACGGGGCAGTGTGTTCGAGAACAATCGTCTTCATTTGGAAAGTCCTTTGTTCGCGGGGCCGCCCGGATTTCAAGATCAATAGGGCTTGCAGGTGCCCTTCACCGTCGTGCGCAGCAACAGCCGCCGCTGATCTGACGGAAAATCGGTCCGCGCGTGGCTGGAACAGCGGTTGTCCCAGACGATGAGATCGCCCTTTCGCCAGACGTGCGTGTAGACGAAGTCCGGCTTTTCCGAATGGTCGAAGAGGAAATTGAGAATCTCATCGCTTTCCGCTTCGGGCATGCCTTCGATGCCGACCGACATCAAGCGATTGACGTAGAGCGCCTTGCGCTTCGTTTCGTCGTGCGTACGCACCACCGGATGCACCGCTTGGCTCGATGCGTCGACCGCCTGCTTGTCGTTGCGCTTGACCGAATTGTAGACGTAGTAGTTCACCGCCTTGAGTCCTTCGAGCTTCTTTTTCATCCCCGGCTCAAGCGTGTCATAGGCCGCAGTGCCGCTCGCAAACAGCGTGTCGCCGCCGTAGGTCGGGACTTCGACCGAATAGAGCAGCGTCGCCTTATGCGGATCGGCGCGATGGATGGTGTCGTGGTGAAACATCATCTCGCCGTCGGGCAGCGCGCCGATGGTTTCGCCGTTCTCGCGGATGTTCGAGATCAGCATGATGTTCGGCAGGATTTTTGAAATCCGCTGGGCAGCGTGTGCTTTGGCCGGCCGAGTTCGGCAAACTCGCCGAAAACTCCGGTGATGCGGATCAAATCCTCTTGCGAAAGATCCTGATCGCGGAACACCAACACCGCATAGTCGAGCCAAGTATGGTAGATCGCGGATGCCCCGGCCGGCGACAATGGTTCGCGCAGATCGACGCCCTTGACCTCGCAACCGATATACTTGGTCAGCGGCACGAATTTCGGCGCCGGCGCGTTCGCCGCGGCCCTGACCTCTGGTTCCGAAATCATGCTCATCCTTGCGTCTCCTCTGGAAGTCGCGGTTGCGTGAGCGGCTTCCCTGCACGGAGGCCGGCCGCACCGAACGCCGTTTTGGACAAAGACACTCCGCGCTCCGGAACGACGCCGATCGCACGGAGCATCGCTTGCCGCGCAAATCTTGTGAAGCCGGTGGTGAGCATTTGCGGCATGCAGAACCGACAGCCCGGCAGGACAGTCTAGACTCGCACACAATGCCTGATTTGAAGCCTCGCCGCCAACACCCGTCAGGTTGAATGTGGCGGCGAGGATTCAATTGTCAGACGACGAGTTCGGTCTCTGAATTCGGTCAGGAGAGGTCGAACGGCGCCTGGTTGGCAAGCTCATGGGCACGAATGGCGAATGCCGTCGTAGCCGAGATACGTTCCGTTGGCCGGATCGTAGGAACGAAAGCGCGCCTCGCAATAGGCGATACTACCGCGTGTTCCATAGCCTTGGGCGACGACAGCGGGGGGCGGCGCGACAACGACCGCGGGGGCTGCGTTGTATCCATAGTCGCCGTAGCCATAGTCATTATAGCCGTAGCCCGGCCCATAGGCATATCCGGGCGCGTAGTCATAGACGCCGGCACCGTAACCGGGCCACCCGCCATAGTACGAAGGCCCCCACAGCGGGGACGTTGCGGCAGCCACAGCCCCGCCGACCACGCCGGCGGCAAGACCCGCAGCACCCCATCCGAAGCCGGGGCCGTGCCAATGCCAGCGCTGCGCCGAGGCCGGAGCGGAACTCGCCGCAACTGTGCACGCCGCCAATGCGATCGCCGCCACGCCACTCAAGAGTTTCGATCTCATGCTGTTCTCCAGACTTCGTTCGTTCGACGGTTCCAGTATTGGGGTCCGCGACCGATCCAAGACCGCACCGCTGAGACTTTAATCGCGCTCGGCAAGCTCTTGTTCCGACGGCGCCGCGATCTTCGTCGTGCGGACATCGCGAGACCCATAAATCCCGCGGCGAGTGCGAGCCGAAATGCATGACGTTCGTCAGCGTCCTCACGGACACATCGCGGTCACGCCGTCGAAGTGAGGAAGCTCAGCCGCCGCGCTGCGGCGCCCGCAAGTCGATCTGATCGTAGGCGGCTTGGGCGATTTCCCGCAGCTTGTCGCGCTCTGCCGGTCCGCTGAGCACATAGGCGATGTTGCCATCGACCCAATAGAACGCTGCGTTGCGCTCGCTGGACGTGTAACGGAGCGCAGTCTCCTGATCGCTCGTGTGCCCGCAATAGAGCGTGAAGCGCTCGCCGGATGGTCCCTCATACATGAAGAACGCCGTCGCGCCGGTCGGACCGGGCAGCAAGCGCCCGCCGACCAGCTTCAATCCCATTTTGTCGAGTTCGGGTGCGCGCAACGGCGACCCGAGCCGCTTCGAGAGCCACTCCACCAGATGCGGCCGCTGGTCTCCCGGAACCTCCACGGGATGGCGAACCTCGACCACATAGAGCCGGTACGCATCGAGCGCATCGCGGGTAAATCGTGTGCGGTCCGACGGCCCAGCCGCTTCGATGCCATGCGCCATCCAACCGGCGACGCCGCCGACGAGAAAAGCCGCGAGCACGGCCGCAACCGCAAGGGCCTTCGCGCCGCGGTGCGGACGCATCAGCCGCGCCAGATCAAGCCGCTCCGGAGGTGCTTCGTCGCCGACCGCGCCATAGCGTTCGCGAATGAGTTCAGCCTGACTGCGCCAAGCGGCGACCTTGGCTGCATCATCAGGATGCGCCGCGAGCCAAGCCTCGACGGCCCCCTGACGGTCGGCGGGCAGTTCACCGTCGACAAACGCGTGGAGTTCGTCTTCCGTCACAATGCGGTCTCGATCGATCATCTTCTTCTCTCTGTCACTTCACGCGGCGCAGCGTCGGGCGCTCGCCGTCGAGAAAGGCCTTGATCTGGTTGCGGGCGCGGGCGAGACGCGACATCACCGTACCGATCGGCACGCCTTGGACTTCGGCGACCTCGCGGTAGCTCAGCCCCTCGAGCACGACGAGGAGCAAGGCCGCGCGTTGATCCTCGGCCAGATCGTCGAGCGCGCGCGAGATGTCGCGGCCCCCCGCTTCCGGCCCTGGCGTCGCTGCGTCGTTGTCGTTGATCAGCGTCACGGTCGGACGGCGCGACAACGTCCGCAATCGATTGCGGTTGAGATTCGTCAGGATCGTGTAAAGCCATGCCCGCATGTCGCCGCCGTGAAACAAGTGCTCGGAGCGGAGCGCCCGGACTAGCGTGTCTTGCACGATGTCGTCGGCCATCTCGGCATCGCGGGTGAGCGCGCGCGCGTAGCGCCGCAGCGCCGGAATGGATGCCTCGATTCGCTCCCCGAATTCACTCACGCATTTTGCTCCGCCCTTTGGCGCATGCTGCCGGACCACGTCCCTGGATCGGCTAGGCGGTCGAGACCGCCGCCGCCTGCATTCGAAAAACACCAATAGTCACAGACTATTCCCGCCCGTGCGTCGATACCGCTCGGCGATGGCCGCATGCTTGCTGGGGGCTACGGGCCTATGCCATAGGAGGCTATGGAGCGTTAGTTGTCGACTGAGGTCAGGGGAATGCCGGAAGTCTCGGGCCTCATGCGCGGCAAACGCGGCCTGATCATGGGGGTCGCCAATCACCGTTCGCTCGCCTGGGGCATTGCCAAGGCGTGCCGCGGGCATGGCGCCGAGCTCGCTTTCACCTATCAGGGCGACGCTCTGAAAAAACGTGTCGAGCCGCTCGCCGCAGAGGCGGGCGGCATCGTCGTCGGCGATTGCGACGTAACCGATCCGGCGACGATCGACGCCGTGTTCGCGGCCGTGCAATCGGCCTGGGGCGGCATCGATTTCCTCGTTCATGCGATCGCATTCTCCGACAAAGATCAGCTCGACGGGCGCTACGTCGACACCACCCAGGACAATTTCACCAAGACGATGCTGATCAGCTGTTATTCATTCACGGCCGTCGCGCAACGCGCCGAGAAGATGATGCCGAACGGCGGCGCCATGCTGACGCTGACCTATTACGGGTCGGAGAAATGGATGCCGCATTATAACGTCATGGGCGTCGCCAAATCCGCGCTCGAAGCTTCCGTGCGATATCTCGCCGCCGACCTCGGCGTGAAGAACATCCGCGTCAACGCCATCTCGTCCGGACCGATCAAGACGCTCGCCGCATCCGGCATCGGCGATTTCCGCTACATCCTCAAATGGAACGAATTCAATGCGCCGTTGCGGCGCAACGTCACGATCGAGGAGGTCGGCGAGGCCGGAGCGTATCTCCTTTCGGACATGTCGCGCGGCGTCACCGGCGAGGTGCATCACGTCGACGCCGGCTACCACGTCGTCGGCATGAAACATCCAGACGCGCCGGATATCGCCGTCGGCAAGGAATAAGGCGCCGGCGGATCAGCGATGCCGATCCTCTATTACGTCCGTCACGGCGAGACCGAGTGGAATGCCGCGCAGCGCCTGCAGGGTTGGCACGATCCGGCACTCAACGCACGCGGCCGCGAGCAGGCCGTCTATTGCGGCGAGGTGCTCGGCGATCTGTTGCAGCGCGACGGCTTCGACCCGCACCGCCTCAGTTACGTTTCCAGCCCGCTGATACGCGCGCGCGAAACCATGGAGCTTTTGCGCGGCAGGCTCGGCCTCGATCCGGCCGCTTACCACGCCGATCAAAGGCTGATCGAAATCTCCTTCGGCGACTGGGAAGGGTTGACGTTGCGCGAGATCTCAGCGAGCGCGCCTCATCTGCTGGCCGAACGCGAAAGCGACAAATGGGGCTTCACGCCGCCCGGCGGCGAAAGCTATCGCGACGTCGCCAAGCGCGTCGGCGCCTGGTACGCGACGGTCACGCGCGACACCGTGGTGGCGGCCCATGGCGGCGTCGCCCGCGCGCTGATGGCGAACTTCCGGATACTGCCCGAGGAAGAAGCCACCCACGCCGATATCGCGCATGGCGTGGTCTACGTATTTTCCGGCGGCACGATGACACGCTACGCCTAGTGTCGTTCAGATTCTAACATTCGCATCCGGGTTCTGCAGGCTCTCACTGCGAATGTTCAGAATCAAAGGACCACTAGCAACTATAGATTCTAGTGGAGCTTTTGGATTTGACATTCGCTGGCGGAGTTCGCGGCTGGGTGGGTAGCGAATGTCAAATCCGCTCCACGAAGGCTACTCCGCGGGGCGCCCGACAATCGATCTCAATTTGATTTTTTGGTATCATGCCGATCGAGCGTGAAGGTACCCCACGATGGCTCGCATCTTCATTACCGGATCGGCCGACGGTCTCGGGTTGATGGCGGCGCAACTGCTCGTCGAATGGGGTCACGAGGTGACGCTGCACGCACGCAACGACGCGCGCGCCGCCGACGCACGCCGCGCACTACCGCAAGCCAAGGCCATCGTTGTCGGTGATCTATCGACAATCGCCCAGATGCGGGGCGTCGCGGCGGATGTCAACGCATTGGGCCGGTACGATGCGGTGATCCACAACGTCGCCGTCGGTTATCGCGAGCCGTGGCGCATCGAGACCGTCGATGGGGTCGCACAGCTCTTCGCCGTCAACGTGCTCGCGCCTTATCTGCTGACGGCATTGATCACGAGGCCCGACCGGCTGGTTTATCTGAGTTCGGGAATGCACACCGGCGGCGATGACCGATTGGACGACCCGCAATGGACGACGCGGCGCTGGAACGGGGCGCAGGCCTACTCGGATAGCAAGCTCTACGATGTCGTGCTGGCATTCGCCGTGGCGCGCCGCTGGCCCACGGTGTTTTCGAATGCGATGGAGCCGGGATGGGTTGCGACCAAGATGGGCGGCGCCGGCGCGCCTGGCGATCTGTCGCTTGCTCCAGTCACCCAGGCGTGGCTTGCCGTGAGCGACGATCCCGCCGCCAAGGTGACGGGGCAATATTTCTATCACCAGAAGCCTCGCCGCGTGAACCCAGCCGCGGAGCGCACGGACCTCCAAGAGCGACTGCTTGCTTATTGCGCCGAGGTTACCGGCGTCACTCTGCCCCGCTAATCTTCAAACGATATCAAGGCGACCGACATATCACGATGGAGATTCTCATGATCAAACATCCGGCTTGCGTTGGCATGTGGATATTGGCGGCCTTGGCTCTGATGACCACCCACGCCCATGCCGCCCCACCGATTCCGATCGAATTCGCGCCCGGCGCTTACGGCGCCGTCGCCCACGGCCATGTCACCGTGAGCGCGCCCCAGCAGACTTTCAAACTCGACGTCAAAGCCGGCCAGGTCATGATCATCACGTTCGCCGGCGCCGGCACGATGCGCGGCAGCGTGCAGTGCCAGGGCGGCGTCGCCGACGGCCCCTATTACGGAACCGGCAACAGCATCACGATCAAGGTATCCGGCGAGTGCGATATTTCCGCGGGCGCCAACACCATGGCGGAGCCTTGGACCGGCAACTTCACGCTCGCGGTCCTGGTCTACACGCCAAAGCCTTAGAGATGTTTAGTCCCGGCGGCCGTCACATATCCTTGCGCGGATCGTAGGGCTTGTCGCTCTGCCACTTCTTCATCAGCGCTTCGAGATCGGGATCGCTCTGCTCGGGCAGCGCAATGCGAACGGTGGCGAGCAAGTCGCCGCGGCCGGCCTTGGCGGGAAAGCCTTTGCCCTTGAGCCGAAAGGTCCGCCCGCTGTTGGTCCACGGCGGGATGGTCAGTTCGACCGCTTTGTCGAGCGTCGGCACGCGCACCTTGCCGCCGAGTGCCGCCTCGTAGAGCGTCACGGGCAGGTCGAGGCGCACGTCATTGCCGTCGAGCGTGAAGATTGGATGGGGTGCGACCGTGACGGTGATCAGCACGTCGCCGGCGCCGGCTTGCCCAGCCATGCCCTGGCCGCGCAGGCGGATATGCTGGCCGCTCGTAATGCCGGCCGGAATTTTAACGTCGACGTCCTTGCCGGTCGGCAGCCGCAGCCGCTGCGTCACGCCGCGCGCTGCTTCCGGCAATGTCACCGACATTTCGGCGTGGACGTCGGCGCCAACGCCGAAATCCTCGGGCTCGAATGTCGAACCGGCACCGGGCGGCCGCCGCGTGCGCCGCCCATGTTGCCGAAGGCTTCGCGCAGGACGTCTTCGAACCCACCGGCGCCAGCGCCGGAGCCACCGCGTCCGCGGCGCGTCGCGCGCGTAAAACCCTCCGGGCCGAAGCTGAAACTTTCAAAACCGGACTCCGGGCCAAATCCGCCCCCGGGGCTCGCGCCGGGTCCGCCGCCGAAGCCCTGGAAGCCGTGGAATTTCGGCTTGCCCTCGGCGTCGATTTCACCGCGATCGTAAGCCTTGCGCTTCTTGTCGTCCTCGAGGATTTCATGGGCAGCATTGAGCTCAGCAAAGCGCGTCGCCGCCTTCGGATCGTTCTTGTTGGCGTCGGGATGCAGCTTTTTGGCGAGGCGCCGGTAGGCGCTCTTGATGTCGGCCTCAGTCGCCTTGCGATCGACGCCCAACACCTCATAGGGATCACGCATCCCCAATCCACTCCGCTTGGTCTTAAGGGCCGGCCCCGCCCGCCCGGATTTGTTAATGTGGGGTGAAAGCTGTCGCCACGCAATGCAACGCCGAATCGGCGCGTCCTGATGCGATGATAGCCCGATCAGGAGTGATTGAGGGGTTTTAGGCTTTTCACTTCCCATCCGCCGCGTCGGGTGCGGCAGGCGGCGCCCTGGAGCCAGTCTTCCGACCCTCCGTACACGTAACTGGCGAGAAAGTCGCGGCAGGACAAACCACCTTCGTTGTACGAGGTGGCGAGGGGGGTGACGTTGCCGCCGGCGCCGGTTTGCGGATTCTGCCATGGCGCGCTGTTGTCCTTGCCGCCGCGCGCCAGCATCTCGGCGGCCACGGCTCGGGCGTAGGCGAGATCGGCCTCCGAAGGCTGGCTGCTGGTGCCGGCCTGACTGTTCGGCCGCAGCGCCTCGGTATGGTCGACGTCTGCGTCGTCCTTTGAAACCAGCGAAGCGAGCCGATAGGAACAGCCCGAGTTGGCGAGAGCGCAAAGCACTGCCGAACCAACGGCCAGCCAGCGCAACGGCCGACATAGGCGTTGCGCCGCTGTTCCACTATATAGGGACCGGCGGCCCGCTTCCCGATCGCCCCACGCGAGCACTTGGGTACTCCACGCAATGTCCGACACAGCCTCGATTGAACACCCGACGTGGTTAACGGGCAGTGACTTCACCGAGGCCGACGAACCGCTGCGGCTGTTCGCCGCCTGGTTTGCCGAAGCGCGGCGGGCCGAGCCGGTCAATCCCGAAGCCATGGCGCTCGCGACGGTCGACCCTGACGGGCTGCCGAACGTTCGAATGGTCTTGTTGAAGGGCTTCGACGAACGCGGCTTCGTGTTCTACACCAACGCCGGCAGCGTGAAGGGGCATGAGCTCGAAAGCGCCCCAAAGGCGGCGCTGGCGTTCTATTGGAAAGCGCTGCAGCGTCAGGTTCGCATTCGTGGCAGCGTCGAACCGGTATCGGCGGCCGAAGCCGACGCCTATTTCGCCACGCGTTCGCGCATGGCGCAGATCGGCGCCTGGGCCAGCAAACAATCGACGGCGCTCGAAAGTCGCATGGCGTTCGAGAAGGCGATCGCGCGCTATGCGGCAAAGTTCAGCATCGGCACCGTGCCCAGGCCGCCATACTGGACCGGCTATCGCGTGGCGGCACAGGAGATCGAATTCTGGCAGGAGCGGCAGTTCCGGCTACACGACCGCATCACCTTCAGGCGATCCAGCCCGGGCGCACCGTGGGACAAGACACGACTGTATCCATAAGCACCGAAGGGCGGAGATCGATTTTTTGGCACAGATGCTCGAACAAAGAGTCTAAGCTTGCGTCGGCAATATTGGAAAAGATCAGATGCCAACAAGCAACCAGCCGCGCCGCACGCTGCTGCTCACCGGGGCGAGCCGCGGCATCGGTCATGCCACCGTCAAGCGTTTCTCCGCCGCCGGCTGGCGCGTCATCACCTGCTCGCGCCATCCGTTCCCGGAGAATTGTCCTTGGGAAGCCGGCCCCGAAGATCATATCCAAGTCGACCTGTCCGATCCTGAGAACACCGAGTTGGCGATTGCCGAGACCAAACGACGGCTTCAGGGCGAGTTGCACGCGCTGGTCAACAACGCGGCGATCTCGCCCAAAGCGCCCGGCGGCAAGCGGCTCGGCTCGATCGAGACCTCACGCGAGGTTTGGCACCACGTCTTCCAGGTCAATTTCTTCGCTCCGATCATGCTGGCGCGCGGATTGCTCGATGAGCTCAAGGCCGCCAAGGGTTCGGTGGTCAACGTCACGTCGATTGCCGGGTCGCGGGTACACCCGTTCGCCGGCGCCGCCTACGCAACCTCGAAGGCGGCGCTCGCATCGCTGACGCGCGAAATGGCGGCCGACTTCGGGGCGCTCGGCGTCCGCGTCAACGCCATCGCGCCGGGCGAAATCGACACCGCAATGCTGTCGCCAGGCACAGAAAAAATCGTCGAGAACATCCCCATGCACCGTCTGGGCACGCCGGACGAAGTGGCGAAAATCATTTACGTGCTGTGCACGGACACCTCGTCCTACGTCAACGGCGCCGAGATCCACATCAATGGCGGCCAGCACGTGTGACGCTTGTGGCGGTTCGGTCCGCATCATTCTCGCCGCGACCCCGTCATGCGGACTTCTGAACCAAAGCCACACTAGATCAATAAGTTGCTAGTGGATCGAACCTGACATTTAGTCCCGGAAGGGATTCCCGGCGGACTTGATACGTGCAGTTGCCGCATGCGAACGGGAATTTCCATCACTCTCAAATCCGCTGATCGCCGCCGCCTGGCGGCACTGGCGCGGGATCGCAACGCACCGCATAAGCATGTCTGGCGGGCCGAGATCGTCCTGTTGAGCGCGGACGGCGTCGGCACCAATGAGATTATGCGCCAGACCGGCAAGTCGAAAACCTGTGTGTGGCGCTGGCAAGAGCGCTTTGTGCAGGCTGGTTACGACGGTCTGCTGCGCGATAGACGCGACCTTCGCGCATTCCGCCACTTGGGTCGGATATTGCTGAGCGTGTCGTCGTGCTCACCCACACCGATCCGCCCGCCGAGGCGACCCATTGGACCGCCACCATGATGGCGAAAGCTGTCGGCATCAGCGCAAGTTCCGTGCGACGCATCTGGCGCCAGCATGTCTCCAGCCGCACCGGGTCCAGCAGTTCAAGCTCTCCACCGACCCGAAGTTTATCGACAAGCTGCGCGATGTTGTCGGCTCTATGTCGATCCGCCCGCCCATGCCATCGTGCTCTCGGTCGATGAGAAATCGCAAATCCAGGCCCTCGACCGCACCCAGCCCGGCCTGCCGATGAAGAAAGGCCGCGCCGGCACGATGACCCACGACTACAAGCGCCATGGAACAACGACGCTGTTCGCTGCTCTCGACGTGCTCGAAGGCAAAGTCATTGGCCGATGTATGCAGCGCCATCGCCACCAGGAGTTCATTCGCTTCCTCAATGCCATTGAGGCGCAAGTGCCGGTCAGAAAGTCTGTGCACGTGATCCTCGACAACTACGCCGTCCACAAACATCCAAAGGTGCGTCAATGGCTCGACCGGCACCCTCGCTTCGCCTTCCACTTCACGCCGACCTCGTGCTCGTGGCTCAACGCCGTCGAGGGGTTCTTCGCCAAGCTTGCCAAACAGCGGCTGAAGCGCGGTGTCTTCCGATGCGTTGTCGATCTCCAAGCCACCATCAACCGCTTCGTCGCGCAGACCAACAATGATCCCAAACCTTTCACCTGGACCGCAGACCCCGAAAAGATCATCGCCGCTGTCAGGCGTGGGCACCAAGTGTTAAATTCCATCCACTAGTGTCCTTCAATTCCGAAGTTCGCAAACGAGGATGCCGCGCAATGATGCGAACTTCGAATCGGGACACTAGCGCCGTTTTGCGCGACGCGCCGAGATTTTGTCGCTCTCAGGTGACCAAGCGGCCCCACAACTCATGCGCGTTGACAGTCCTTCGTGTCGATCGCAGCCGACCGATGGAGCCCAGCAACAAGGCGTCGGCCGTCGCCCGGTCTGGCCTTGATGATCTCGGAGTGCCACCAAGACGCTGCGGCCGGCCGGACAACCCCGAAATAAAAATCGCCGCCATTCGACACTGGCGCTGTACAAAATCGGGGTCTCGCTGAGACCGGCGCCGCCGTTGCCCGTTATCCGTCCACACTGCGTGGCAAATTTACCGCACAGCCGAAAATACGCCGTTCGCGGTGATTGTGATCGCGGCAATTCTCCGCATATAAATTATGATATGTGCGGGCATCGTGGGGTGGGACTTTCGTAGACGAATAGGCCGGGGAATTCGTCTGGAAGGAAGTTCGCCTTTTGGGGGCGGCAACAGGTGATCATCGTAGTCGGTTTGGCTTTTGAGGCGCGTATCGCGGCCGGACCGGGCGTGCGTGTGATTTGCAGCGGCGACGGGGGCACCCTGTCGGAGACGCTCACGTCGGCGATCAATGAAGCCCGTGAAATGTTTCGTGCCTGCCCCGGCATCGTCAGCTTTGGGGTCGCAGGCGGCTTGGCGCCCGACCTGCAGCCGGGTACATGCGTCGTTGCCACCGCAATCGTATCGGAACGCAAACGCTGGGCGACGCACGCAGGCTGGTCGCGAAGCCTGGTGCAAAGCATTCCGGATGCGGTTTCCGGTACGCTCGTCGGCGTGTCCGCTCCGATTGCCGATCCGGATGCCAAGCGCAGGCTCTACGAAAAAACCAAGGCGATCGCAGTGGATATGGAATCGCACACCGTCGCCGACATTGGCGCGAAGTATGGCGTGCCCGTAACCGCGGTTCGCGTCATCACCGATCCGGCCGTGCGCGCGCTGCCGGCGTCGGCGGTGGCAGCGATGCGCCCCAATGGGACGATCGATATCGCTACGATGATTCGATCCGTGTTGCGGCGGCCGCGGGAATTGCCGGCGCTGATTCGGACCGCGCTTGATGCGCGCTCCGCCCACGCCACGCTGGTGCGCGGCCGGCAGATTCTCGGACCGGCCCTTGGCCTGCAGGTCAGTCAGGAAGCCTGAGGCCGGCCCAAGCCGAACAGGTTCACGGGCGTAAGAAATCCAGCACTGCGGTTTCGGCGAGAACCGCCTCCGGAATGCCGTGGCGCGCCGAGCGCGCGCGCTCTTCGGCGGTCTGCGTCGCCTGCAGATAGGCGCCGAGGTGCCGCGCGCGCTCAATGATCCTTTTGTTTTCCGGCAGCCGGCGCCGCTCGAATTGTCGCAGTGCGCCCTCGATATCGTCGCTGTCGAGAGCTGCGGCGAGGGCTGCCGCGTCGTCGGCCGCCTTGGAGACCCCGGCTGCGACATGGGGCCGCGCCACGAACGCCGCGTCGCCCAGAATGGCGACCCGGCCGAAGGCAAGACTCGGACTTTCGAGATCGTAGATCGGCTGGAGGATGGGCTCGTCGATCAGCCGCACGACGGCGCGAAATTGCGGCGCCAAGAGACGCTCCGCCGCGGCGCGCATTGCGGCGATGGGCTCGTGGCGGATCAGCGGCGGCGGGATCGAGATCGAATGCGTGACGCCGCTGTCGTCGGTCAGCAGTTGCGGCAGCTCCTTTGCCTCGTCTGCCGGGCGATACCACACGACATTGTAACGGCGCCTTCCCGGCCGCAGGTCGTCGTCCGGGCCGGCGACGGGATAGCCGAGAAATTGCTCGCCGGGCGGCAGGCAAAAGGTCATGGTTTCGAACAGCTGGCGATGAATTGCCGGCGCCATCGCATTTTCCGGGATCAGCGCGCGCCAGGCCACATAGCCGGCATAGAGCGGCGCAACGTCGGACAGGCATTGCCGGCGCACCGTCGAGCGCAACCCGTCGGCGCCGATGAGAACATCGCCTTGGACAGCCGTGCCGTCACTCAAGCGTGCGATAACGCCCTGCCCGCTCTGCTCGAACGCTCTCAAGCCACGGCCGCGATGATAGCGGTCCAGTGCAAACCCACCGCGCAGCACCCGGTAAAGGCGCTCCCAGGCCGTCAACACCTGGCGGCATTCGATCGTGGCGGTGATGTTGCCAACCGGATCGAGGATGTTGCGCGTCGTGATGGAGACGCCGAGATCGGCGGTATCGAGTCCGAGCACCTTCAAATGCGCGATCAGTTCGCCCTGGGCCACGATCCCGGCGCCACGGCCGGCAAGCTCGCTCTCCACCCGCTCAAAAATCTCAACGTCCCAGCCCCGCCGCGCCAGCATGATGCCGGCCAACAGTCCGCTCATCGAGCCGCCGATAACCAGCGCGCGGCGTTGCCTCACCATGCGAAACCCGGCTTTTTCCTAAGCTATTTCCTAAGTCGCGAAGGTTTTCTATATTGTGCCAACAAATAGAGGAGGAACACCATGGCGCTGACCATGCTGAACAAGACGACCGACCGCGCCGAGAAGTCGGCGTGGCCAAGCGCCATCACGGCAGAGTTCGAGCGCGAACGGCAGAACAACAACGGCTGCGTCGGTTCCACCCTTCTATCGGAAAGCGACAATGTCCGAGTTTGGATCATTCGGCTCGCGCCCGGTGAGCGGATCGGTTTCCATCGCCACGTCCTCGATTACTTCTGGACTTCGGTCTCCGGGCGGCCGCGGACGCCAGCACCTGCACGATGGCTCGACCGTCGAATACACTTATCAGCCGGGCGAGACACGACACGAGGTCTACGGGGCGGGCGAGTACAAGGTCCACGATCTGGAAAACCTTGGCGACAAGGAGATGGTCTTCATGACCATCGAGTTCCTCAAGAGCGCCAACAAGCCGCTGCCCATCCCGAATGCGGCGCGCGCTGCGGCGTAGACGCATCGCTTGATTGAATGAGAACCGCCACTCCCGCTCGCGGGAGTGGCTTCGCGTAAGTCAAAGCCAGGGGGGAGGCTTCCTGCACGTTCGCGCAGGTCGCGTGCAGGGCCGCGTAATGATCTTTTCATTCGATCTACTGACCAATGCGATTATTTCGGGCATCCTCATCGGCGGTTTCTACGCTGCGGTGACGTGCGGCGTGTCGTTGTCGTTCGGCATCCTCGACATCGTCAACATCGCCCATCCGGCGTTTATCATTCTTGGCTCGTACGTCGCCTATATCGCCAACGTCAGCCTCGGCCTCGATCCGATCCTCACCGCCATTATTGCGGCACCGGCTTTCTACGTGCTCGGCACTCTGATCTACCAAGTCTATTACGTCTCGTTCGAAAAACGCGGCCAGGAATTGCTGCGCGGCCTCGCCTTCTTTTTTGGTCTTCTGTTCATTACCGAAGTCACGCTCGTCCTCTACTTCGGCGTCGATTACCGCTACGTCGAAGCACGCTATATCGGCCCGACTTGGCATCTCGGCGACATCGATTTTCCGCTGCGGATCATGGTGCCGTGCGTGGTTTCGCTGTTGCTGATTGCGGTACTGCAGCTCTTTCTCACGCGCACGTTCGTCGGCCGCGCCATCATGGCGGTGGCGCAGGATCAGCTCGCGCTGCGGCTCATGGCGGTTGACCCGATCAAGATAAAGCGCATCGCGTTTGGCATTTCGATAGCGACAGCGTCGCTCGCCGGCGCCTTTCTCATCATCATCCAGCCGGTCGAGCCGTCGGTCGGACGCGAATATATCGGCCGTGTGTTCGCCATCTGCGTGCTCGGCGGCATGGGCAGCCTGCCGGGAACGGTGATTGCGGCACTCTTGATCGGCATCGTCGAAAGCATCACGTCGACATTCTACGGCCCATCGTGGGCGCCGGCAGTGTCGTTTGGATTTCTGCTGCTCACGCTGGCCGTGCGGCCGGCCGGCTTGTTGGGACGGTGAACCGTGCGATCAGGCCTCTTCTTTGTCATCTGTCTCCTGATCGGCGGAGCCGTGTTCGCTGCGGCGCTCGCCTTCAACAACGACTACATCTTCTTCGCGGGCTACGTCGTGCTGCAATACGTCGTGCTCAGCACGGCGTGGAATATTCTCGGCGGCTATTGCGGCTACGTGAATTTCGGTTCGGCCGCGTTCTTCGCGCTCGGCGCCTATTCGACAGTCGCGATCCACAAATTCTATCCGCTGCCGGTTCCGTTCCTGCTCATCGTCGGTGGTGCGGTGTCCGGCGTCGTCGGCTTCGGCATGGGCTACCTGACGCTGCGGCTGCGTGGCGCGTTTTTCGCCATCGCCACGCTGGCGCTCGCCGTGGTGCTGCAGACATTGATCGTCAATTGGGATTATGTCGGCGGTTCACGCGGCGCTTACGTCGTACGCCCGGCCGAGGTCGCGCTGATCGGCAACTATGTCCGCTATCTGTTCCTGATCATGATGGTACTGGCCGTCGCAGCGGTGACCATCGCGCGGCTGATCGAACGCTCGCGGCTTGGCTACGGCTTCGCCACGATCCGCGACGACGAAATGGCTGCGGAAGCATCGGGTGTGCCGACGCTGCAGCTTAAGCTGATCGCGACCACGATCTCCGGCGCGCTGATGGGAATGGCCGGCGCGCCGTTTCCCTATTACATCGGCTACCTGCAGCCGTCCTCTGCGTTCGGACTCGATTATGCCGTCAACTCGATCGCAATGCCATTGATCGGCGGCACGACAAGCTGGGTCGGCCCGGTCATCGGTGCCCTCCTGCTCGGCTCGCTGCAGCAGATCGCGACGGTGACGATTTCGTCGGCGGTCAATCTGCTGATCGTCGGGCTGCTGCTTGTCGCATTCGTCATCATAGCGCCAAACGGCATCGTCGGGCTCGTTCACAAATATCTGCAGCACAAACCTGACGATTTCGTCGGTCGCCGGCGCATCGAATTGGACGTGCCAGAACCGGTACCAGAACCGTACCAGAACCGACGCCAGGACCTGCACCCGGATCGGCACCAGGGTCGGCACCATGAGCAATCTTCTCGAGGTCGATAATCTCGGCAAGCGCTTCGGTGGTTTCGTCGCGCTTGAAAACATATCGCTCTCGGTCCCGGCGGGCGAGCGGATCGGTCTCATCGGACCCAATGGGTCTGGCAAGAGCACGCTGGTGAATTGCATCTGCGGCACGCTGCAGAACGAGCAGGGCTCGGTGCGCTTTGAGGATCATCGGCTCGACGGCCTCGCTGCGCATCAGCGCACTCGCCGCGGATTGGCTCGCAGTTTCCAGCTGCCGCGGCCGTTCGTCAGCTTGAACCTGATCGACAACATCCGGATCCCGCTGCTTTACACCGTGGCTGGTCGCGGCCATCGCCGCTCCGCGTCCGACATCGAGGCACGATGCGTCGACCTGTTGCGCCAGGTGGGCCTCGAAGCCAAAGCGCGCCATCTGCCGCGCGACCTCACTCAGGTGGAAATGCGCAAGCTCGAGTTGGCGCGCGCGATGGCGGCAGAGCCGAAGCTTTTGATCGCCGACGAATTGATGGCCGGCCTTACTCATTCGGAGGTGGAAGAAATCCTGGCGCTTCTCGTGCGCTTGAACGAGCAAGGCGTCACCATCATCCTTATCGAGCACATCATGCGCGCCGTAATGAGTTTTTCGCGGCGTCTCATCGTGCTGGTCTCCGGGCGCAAGATCGCGGATGGCCAGCCCGACGAGGTCATGCGCGATCCGGAAGTGGAGCGAGCTTACCTTGGCTAGCAGCCTCACCATCGCCGGCATTCACGCCGCCTACGGCGCAGTCCGCGTGATCGACGACGTGTCGCTCAAGGTTGGCGGCGGCGAGACGGTGGTGCTGCTCGGCACCAACGGCAACGGCAAGAGTACGCTCATGAAATGCATCATGGGACTCGTGCGGCCACACGCCGGCAGCATCGTCGCCGAGATCGACGGTATTCACCACGATCTCGTCGGCCGGACGACGGAGGAGATCGTCGATCTCGGCATCGCCCTGGTGCCCGAAGGCCGCCGGCTGTTTCCCAAGCTCACGGTGGAGGAGAACCTCCTGCTGGGCGCTTTCCGCCGTACGGCGCGCCGCGAACTCGACCGCAACCTCGACGTCTGTTTCGAGACCTTCCCTCGCCTCGCCGAGCGCCGGGCGCAGCTCGCCGGCAGCATGAGCGGCGGCGAACAGCAGATGCTCGCGCTTGGCCGCGCGCTTATGCTGGCCCCGAAAATTCTCCTCGTCGACGAGCCATCGGTCGGGCTGGCGCCGATTCTGGTCAGCCGGACGATCGAAGCGATCAATGAAATGAAGCAGCGCTATCAGCTGACCGTGCTGATGGCCGAACAGAATTTTACCCAGGCGATCCGCATCGCCGATCGCGGCTACGTCATCGTGCACGGCAAAATCGCCTTCGAAGGCAGATCCGCCGACGAACTTAATAATAACGACCTGATCAAGAAATTTTATCTGGGGCTGTGAATACGGCGGGGAGCGGCCGTGCGTTTCGCTTTAGCGGCGACCATGACCGCGGCGTGCTGCAGGCTACCCCGCGTGGGACGGCTTTTCTCGATCTGAAAAAGAGCCAGCGGGACTCAAGGCCCGCGCCGACGAAGTCGTTACCAATCGACTCTCGCGGAGACGACGACTGTGCGGCGACCGCTGTGGACGTTGTTCGGCCGCTCGACACGAACAAACTTGCAAAAAGGACCACCGAGCAAAACAAGGCAGCGATCGTCATCGCTCCCACCTCGCCTGTGGGAATCATGAGCTGGTCGGCAACGTCGCGTTTCTCTTTGTCCGAGAGTTCGTAGAATGAGGGCTGCATCGCACGCCCTGAACGCCCCAAAGCGTGCATTGGTTCCAGCGCATCTTGTTTTGCGCCAAGCCTTCTCGACGCCTTCCTGCAATCAGCGAGCTACGGTCTCGTTGCCGTGATCGACATCGTTGCGCGCGATCCGCGATCGGCTGGTCCGCTCTTGGTGGTGACAACCCTGACGGTGTTTTTTGCGATGCTCACATCGCCTTCCCAACGATCTCCCAAGGCGATGCTGCGGACGTTGCTGAGATTGATGCGCTGATAGAGCTTGCCATCGAAATCGAAGGCCTTCGCCGCGGAGATATCCAAGATGTGAAGCGTATAGAAGGTTCCGGAGCCGCCGCCATTATAGCTTGCGATCGCAATGAGAAGCCCGTTGGCCGTCGTACCGACGAACTTGTAGGCTGTTTCTTCGCTGCCGTTGAGGCTTTGATTGGCCTTCGTTTGAAGGACCCAGCCATTGGCTTGCTTGATGTCGTCGGCATAAAGATTGCTCCCGGTTGCAGCGTCGACATCCACGGTCACCCAGATGCTTCCGGAATTGGCCAGATCGCCGTCGCCGAAATCGCGAAAAATCTCTGGCGGGATCGGCTTGCCGTGAACCGTGAAGGCACGCTTGACTTCAGCCACCAGAGCAAGCGCCGAAGCGGCGGGTGCAGCGTAGGCGGCGCCGACGGCGAGCAACGAACAGGCCATCATGCAAGGCGCCGCAAGCGCGGAAGCTGATTGGAATCCTATCCGCATCTCAAGTCCTCCAGTGAAGGCAAGGAGTAAGCGGCCGCTCTTTGTCCGGATTGTGCGATGAGCCATGGGCGGACATGATAGTAAGTGATTGACAAACCACCGGATGATCGCCGCGATCCGGGGTAGCCGGAAATGCCGCGTTGCGCATCGCCTATTTTGCTTAGACGCCGTGCGGATATAAATTGTTCACGCGGAGACCGCATCTGCAGGGAGCCAACGATGTCCAAGTTTCAAAATATCCTGGAAACGGTCGGAAATACGCCTGTCGTGAGGATCAACAAGCTCGCGCCCGCGGGTGTCAATCTCTACGCCAAGATCGAGGCATTCAACCCACTCGGCTCCGTCAAGGACCGCCTGGCGCTCGGCGTGATCGAGGCGGCCGAGCGCTCCGGCCAGCTCAAGCCCGGACAGACCGTCATCGAGGCGACCAGCGGTAATACTGGCATCGGGCTCGCGATGGTGTGCGCCCAAAAAGGCTATCCGCTCGTGATCACGATGGCCGAGACGTTCAGTGTCGAGCGGCGCAAGCTTATGAGATTTCTCGGCGCCAAGGTGGTGCTCACGCCGGCGGCCCTGCGTGGTATGGGCATGGTGATGAAGGCCGCCGAACTGGCCAAAACCCATGGCTGGTTTCTGACCCGTCAGTTCGAAAACGAAGCCAATCCCGACATGCACACGCGCACCACTGCGCGCGAGATCATTGCGGATTTCGCAGGCGAGAGACTCGATTACTGGGTGACCGGCTATGGCACCGGCGGAACCCTGAAAGGTGTTGCGCGCGTCTTGGCGAAAGAGCGCCCCGACACCAAGATCATCGTGTGCGAACCGCAGGACGCGCCGCTGCTCGGCAGCGGAACGGCGCAGCAGCGTAATCCCGATGGTTCGGCGGCCACCGCCCATCCGGCATTCAAGCCTCATCCGATGCAGGGCTGGACTTCGGATTTCATCCCGAAGCTGACCGGAGACGCGGTGGAGATGAAAGTCATCGACCGTATCATTCCAATTCCGAATGCCGACGCACTGCGCTGCAGCCGCGATCTGGCGCAGAAGGAAGGAATTTTTGTCGGCATCACCGCGGGTGCGACTTTGGCCGGCGCCCTTCGGGTCTGCGCCGAGGCGCCGCAGGGCGCGACCGTGCTCTGCATGCTGCCGGACACCGGCGAGCGCTACCTGAGCACGCCGTTGTTCGCGGACGTGCCGGCTGACATGAACGAAGAGGAGCTTGCCATCTCGCGTTCGACGCCGGTAGCCCAAATGGCCACGTGAGCCGGCGCGAGAGGCCGTTCTGTCACCGCACCGGAAAATCGAAATAGGTGGTTGGAAACGGCTCGCGCGACAGCGTGAAATGCCACCATTCACGATCATAAGGACGAAAGCCGCGCCGCCGCATGGCGGTGGCAAGTAGCGCGCGATTGACCTGTGCTTCGCGTCCGACGCTTCGGTTGGACGGCCAGGATTTCGGGCTGAAAAAGTCGAAGGGAGTGCCCATGTCGAGCGCGGTCCCGTCCGCGCGCGCCAGCGTCAGGTCGATCGTCGAGCCGCGCGAATGGCCTGAACGCGAAGCGATATAGCCGTCGCGGAATAAGGTGCGCTTGTCGACATTCGGATAAAACTCGGCCTTGCCGGCGGTGTCGTTGAGGTCTCGGGCCCAGCGAACGAAATTCGCTACTGCGCGCGTCGGACGGTAACAGTCGAACACCTTGATGACGAGGCCGTACGGCGCGATATCGCGAGCCACGCCGGCAAGCGCATCGACCGCTTCGCGCGTGAGCAGACAGCGTGGCGCTTCATAGCCGTCGATCGGCCGCCCGACAAAATTATGCGACCCAGCATAGCGCATCTCGGTGAGAAGCCCCGGCACCACGGCCGCGGCATCGGCGAAGGAAGCCGGACGCTCCTGGGCGAGCGCCGCCCGGGCTCCGAGCGCGGCGAGCAGCGCAAGGGACAGTTTCAACATCGCCACGAACATTCCGTGGACGGAAGATTGCGAAGGCCTAATGGCACTCCGACACCCATTGCGCCTCCAGCGTGTCTTGCGAGTTGACCATCGTCATGCCCTGCATCGCGGCTTTGGTCCGCGTCGTCGCCGTGTAGTGATGCGGGCTGTCGAAAGTGAACTCGCCGGTCAGCTCCATGTCGAGCTGACCCTTGCACACCAGCCGCCACGTGAGCTTTCCGCCGGAGAAGCTCCGTTCAAGCGGCGAACAAACGGAATTCTCCGTGCGCGACTGCGGCGAAAATGTATTCGCGAGGTCGCGGGCCTGCTCCGCCGAAAGGCAACGCGACGTCTCGTGCGGCGGCCCGATCACGCCGCCGGTTTGCGTCCGGCTGGTGATCTTCCAAAGGCCCGCGTCGATTCCCTCGGCGAAAGCGACCGAGACCGCGGCCGCCAGAAAGGGCGCAACCAAGGCAAGGCGGTAATTTAAGGCCATTCTTTCCTCGTTTCTGAACACTTTTGGTACGCCGATGCTGCTGCTTCGCCGCGCGTTAACCCATCAGTAACCATGTCCTAGGCACATTTTGCCTGGGACGCGTAACCGTTTCCACCGCACCCTCGGGGGCAGCAGCCTTGGACTCGAGCGCGGCTCCTCTTCTCCGTGCCGGCGGCCCGCCAGCCGCGGCGCACAGCTTTGAAACGCGCGACCGCAACCGACGGGGCCGATCAAGCGGCATGACCGATGTAACGTCGTCGCAGAGTGAGGAAAGCGGACTGTCGCTGGCGCGGCTTGCCGACCTCGGCACCATGCTCAAGCGCAGCGATATTGGGCTCGCCGTCGGGATGATGGCCATCCTGATGGTCCTCATTCTGCCGCTGCCGCCGCTCCTGCTCGATTTCTCGCTGGCGATTTCGATCACGTTTTCGGTGCTGGTGCTGATGACGTCGCTGTTCATCCAGACGCCACTCGAATTCTCCGCCTTTCCGACCATCCTCCTCATTGCCACCATGCTGCGCCTGGCACTCAATCTGGCCTCGACCAGGCTCATTCTCGCCCACGGCCACGAGGGAACGGCCGCCGCAGGCCACGTCATCGAGGCGTTTGGCCGATTCGTGATGGGCGGCAATTTCGTCATTGGCATCATCGTTTTCACGATCCTGGTGATCGTGAATTTCGTGGTCATCACCAAGGGCTCCGGACGCATCGCCGAAGTCGCGGCGCGCTTCCACTTGGATGCCATGCCCGGCAAGCAGATGGCAATCGACGCCGACCTCTCGGCGGGGCTCGTCGACGAGAAAGAGGCACGGCGGCGGCGCAAGACGCTAGAGGACGAATCCGGCTTTTTCGGCGCCATGGACGGCGCCTCGAAATTCGTGCGCGGCGACGCCATCGCGGGCCTTCTTGTCGTCATGATCAACGTCATCGGCGGCATGGTCATCGGCATCGTGCAGCAGAGCCTTAGTTTCACCGACGCCGCACGTACCTACACGCTGCTGACCGTCGGCGACGGCCTGGTCACGCAAATTCCGGCGCTGATCGTCTCGACTGCCGCGGGCCTTCTCGTCTCCAAAGCCGGCGTTTCCGGCGCCGCCGATAAGGCGCTTCTCAGTCAGCTCTCCGGTTATCCGAAAGCGCTCGGCATGTCGGGCGCTGTGATGCTGATCATGTCGCTTCTGCCCGGCATACCGATGCTGCCGTTCCTGGCGCTCGGCGGCGGCGCGGCGAGCCTGGCCTATGTGATCGACCGCCGCACCAAGCGGACCGTCGCGGCCGAGGCAAAAAAAGCCGACGTCGCCAAAGCGGCGCCCGCGGACGAACCGGTGTCGGCGGCGCTCAAGATGGACGATCTCAAGATGGAGCTCGGCTATGCGCTGCTGCCGCTCGTGAACGCGCCCGACGGCTCGGATCGGCTGACCGAGCAGATCAAGGCGCTGCGGCGTTCGCTCGCCATCGAGATGGGCTTCGTCATGCCGGCGGTGCGCATCCTCGACAACGTGCAGCTCGACGCCAATTCCTACGTCATCAAGGTCAAAGAGGTGGAAGCCGGCGCCGGAAAGGTGTGGCACGCGCAGTACATGGTGATGGACCCGGCCGGCAATCAGGTAACGCTCCCGGGCGTGCACACAACCGAACCGACGTTCGGCCTGCCCGCCACCTGGATCGATCCATCGCTCAAAGAGGAGGCTTCGGTCAGGGGCTACACCGTCGTCGATGCCGCGACCGTTCTTGCCACCCACCTGACTGAGCTCATCAAAACCAATATGTCCGAGCTCCTCTCCTACGGCGAGGTGCAAAAACTGATCAAGGAATTGCCGAAGGAGCAATCGGACCTCGTCAAGGATATCGTGCCATCGCTCATCACCGTCTCCGGCATTCAACGCGTGCTGCAAATCCTCCTCGCCGAGCGAGTCTCGATCCGCGATCTGTCGACCATTCTGGAAGGCATCGCCGACGGGCTCTCGGCAACGCGCAATCCAGCGATGCTGGCCGAGCACGTGCGGGCGCGCCTCGCCAGGCAGCTCTGCGCCCAGCACACCAGCCCCGTGGGCTATCTGCCGATCATCGCGCTGACCGCCAAATGGGAGCAGGCCTTCGCCGAATTGATCGTCGGCCAAGGCGACGACCGCAGCCTCGCCATGCAACCGTCGAAGCTCACCGAATTCATCAATTTGGTTCGCGAGAAGTTTGAACAAGCAGCGCGCGAAGGCGAGGCGCCAGTGCTGGTGACCTCACCAGCCATCCGGCCGTTCGTGCGCGGAATTGTCGAACGCTTCCGCGCGCAAACAAGCGTCCTCGCGCAATCGGAAATTCACCCGCGGGCGCGGCTCAAGACGGTGGGGAGTATCTGACGATGTTCGACTTCACACCTTGGATTTCCCCAGGGCAGCACCTCGGAGCGTCCCCTGGTAGGCGGAACAAGTCGCTGATTTACCCGTTATCACGGCAGTTCAAGGTTCCGTGAAGCCAGGTTTTGCAAGTGAAATTAGCGCTTAGTTGAGTGGTTCGATTGAACCCCTTGGCCCGGTCGCCGCGACAAAAGAGCGGACGCGCGGGAGGACGCTATGAACCATTCGATGTACAGCGCCGACCGCGGCACCCACTTGAAGATCGTGGTTATTGGCCTTCTCTGCGCGACGGTGGTCGCAGTCGTCGGCATTTTTGCTCACGTCAACGATATCGACCTTGGCACCGATGTGCTGGTCAAAGCAGGCCAGCCGACAGCGCTGAGCGGGCGTGTGCCGACCATCCGATAAATCACCCGCGCCGGGCGAGGACAATTGTCCCTCGGCGGACCCTCGCACTCGATGTAACGGCCGATTTCAGCAACGCGGCCGCTACGACGATTGCATTGGGCTGATCTTGGGCGCCGCGGTCAGGTTTTCGGCGTAGGCGGAGGTGGGGCCGGAGCGGACTCCACCAGCTTGCCGGTGAACAGCACCGGCCCAGTCGGCACGCCACTTGGCGAGCCGGCGACGGGCTCGAGCGAGACTGCGTAACTTGCACCCTGCACCGTCGCAAGATCGTAATTTGCCGGAAGCGGCCGCTGGGTGAACTCGTCCTTGCCGACGAGGCCGAGCGAACGGGGACTAGGGAAGCGGCTCGAGATCAGCCACAGCTCGTAGCTATGCCCGGTATCGGGAGCAGCCGAGATCCGGCGCACCGTCAGGGTTCGGCTCTGTGTGTCGACGGTGAGGAGGAATGCAGGCGCCACCGGATCCTGTTGCAGCACACCGGCAAGCTGGGCAGGCGGCCGCGTGGCCGGCGGTCCAGAACGAGCAACAAGTTGCGCTGGCGAACGCAGCACAAGGGGAATCATGTCGGGTGCAAGCAGCATTCCGCCGATATAAAGCGCGAGCACAGCGGCAATCGCCGTCATAAAGAACGACACGCGGCGCCATCGCCTGACGCGGCGCGAGAGATAAACGGTATCGGCGCCGCGCGCAGGCTCGGGCTCCACCACGGGAACTGAACGCTCGCGTTCGGCGGACGGGACGCTCAACGACTCGGCCAGCGACGCGGTCACCGATTCCGAAACGCCTTCGGGCTCCTCTTCCTCAGCGCTCGGCGGCAAAATGCTCGATGCCAGCACGTCATCGGCGGGCGAAGGCTCCGTCTCGTACTCCAATTCCTTTGCGGGCTCGGGCGCGATGTTGGCG
This sequence comes from uncultured Alphaproteobacteria bacterium, assembly GCA_963759705.1. GTDB lineage: Bacteria > Pseudomonadota > Alphaproteobacteria > Rhizobiales > Xanthobacteraceae > BOG-931. The sequence goes on along the minus strand of CAVXAK010000001.1, from coordinate 143,707 downwards.
ACTTCCGGCAATTTGCGGTCGTCTCCCGACGGGACGTTGATCTGCGATCTGATCTTGTCCCAGACCTCCGGCGCCGGCTCGACGGCCTCGACCATGACATTGAGTTCGCCGAGCCGTCGCTCCCATTGGCGAACCGCGCGGGCGAATCCGGGGTCGATACCGAGCAGCGCTTCGGCCTGATCGCGCTCATCGGCAGAGAGCGTGCCCAGCACATATTCGGCGGCGAGCGCGTCTTGATCAGTGTCTACCATTTTCGCTCCACGCGGCCCAAATCCAACCGGCGGTCCAACCGCCGCCCTTCGCACGTTTTTTGGGCCCAGAACTCACCTTCGATCACAATCTTGTCCGCACAACGGTGTTCGCATTTCGGCGCCATGCTTTAGCCTCCCAAACATTCACGGATCTCGATGAGACTGCGGCGCAGCCAGGTCTTGATCGTGTTCACGGGAATGTTGAGCTTTTTGGAAAGCTGCTCGCGGCTCCAACCGCTGTAATACGCAAGCAGCACGATGCGCTGCTTTTCCGGGTCCAGCTTGCCGAGACAGGATAAAAGCCGTTTCAGCTCCTCAGTCATCTCGCGCCGCGCCAGCGGAGCCGGCGAGTTGGAGGCCACTTCAAGAGCTTCCGGCTGCTCTTCGATCGAGACTTCACCCTTCTTGCGGACGATATCGATCGCCCGGTTTCGCGCCATCGCCACCATCCAGGTGATAGGGCTCGCGAGCGTTGGGTCGAACTTGTCAGCCATTTTCCAAACCTTGAGGTAGGTTTCCTGCATGACCTCTTCGGCCAGTTCGGGCCTGCCCAAGATACGGAGAAGCACACCGTAAAGTTTCGCGCGCGTCGCGGCGTAAAGCTGCTCGAATGCGGGCTCGTAGCCCTTGGCGATGGCTGCCAATAGCCAGACAAGTTCCTCCTGTTTCAGCATGAACGCCGCCTCTGGCCCCGGGGACCTTCACCCAGCCGCGATTATCGCCGCGGAGCCGGGCGCTCGTCGAGAGCGAAAGATAAAAACTGAACGGCGTCCGGGCTGGCTTTCGCAGCCTAGCACACAGCTTCCAGAGCAGAATCGCGGGTTGAGGGCGAGAGCGGACGCAGGGAGCGCTGCTATGTCGCGCGAGAGCGCCTAGTGTGGCGGTTCAGAAGTCCGCATCATCCTCGCCGCGACCCCGTCATGCGGACTTCTGAACCAAAGCCACACTAGATCAATAAGTTGCTAGTGTCCTTCGATTCCGAAGTTCGCAAAACGAGGATGCCGCGCGATAATGCGAACTTCGGAATCGGGACACTAGGCCGGGGCTACGCCGCGCATGCGCAGAAGAGCGATGTCGTCGAGTTCGGCCTGCTCGGCGGCGTCCTCGGCCTCGCGTTCGCGCATCTGGTCGCGCTCGTCGAGCAATTCGACCTTCTTGAGCTCCTCGAAAGCCTCGCCAAGCGCCATCTTGGCTTCCTCGAGCTGGGTGCGCAGCTCATCGACCGAACGCTTGAGATTCTCGCGACGCGCGATGGCCGCCTTGGCATAGGTTGGATACGCAAAATGTCCGGGATCGTGGATGCCGGCGCGATCCTGCTCGAGCCGGATTTCCCGCTCGAGATCGCCCGCCATACGGTCGAACTCGGCAATCATGGTCTCGATCTGCGCGACCTTGCGCCGCTTCTCGTCGACCTGAAACTTTTTCAAACGAATGAGCGTCTCTCGGGACTTCATCGACTAATACTCCCCCGAAGCCACGGATCTCGGCGCCGAGCGGTTACAACCGCACGGCCACCCCCCGATCGCACGGAGTGTGGACCGATAACGTTAGCGTTCGGTTTCCGAGCTAGCCACAATCTCGGCCAGCCGAAGGTATCCTTCCGCCAAGCTGGTTGCTTCTTCCTTACCCTGACGCAGAAAATCTTCGAGAGGCTTGTGCAGGCGGATAGCCTCGTCGACCTCGGGGCTGGTTCCGGTCCGATAGGCGCCGAGCCGGATGAGTTCCTCCATGTCTGCATAGGTCGCCATGATCTGGCGGGCGCGCGAGAGAACCGGCAGGTAAGCCGGGTCGGCCGCGCGCGGCATGGTGCGCGACACCGACTTGAGGATGTTGATCGCCGGATAGCGGCCGCGCTCGGCAATAGCCCGTTCCATGACGATGTGGCCGTCGAGGATGCCGCGCACGGCGTCCGCAATCGGCTCGTTGTGATCATCGCCGTCGACCAGGACCGTGAAGATGCCGGTGATCGTACCCTGCTGCTCGGTCCCCGGCCCCGCTCGTTCAAGAAGCCGCGGCAGTTCGGTGAAGACGGTCGGCGTATATCCCTTGGCCGTCGGCGGCTCGCCTGCGGAGAGACCTATCTCGCGCTGCGCCATGGCAAAGCGGGTGACCGAATCCATCAGCACCAGCACGTCCTTGCCTTCGTCGCGGAAATATTCCGCAATCGCGAGAGTGACGTGAGCGGCTTGGCGGCGCATCAGCGCCGGCTCGTCTGAGGTCGAAACCACCACGACGGAGCGGGCGAGACCGGCCTCGCCGAGATCGTCCTGCAGAAATTCCTGCACCTCGCGGCCCCGTTCACCGACCAGCCCGATGACCGTGACGTCGGCGGCGACATTGCGCGCCAGCATCGACAACAGCACCGATTTGCCAACGCCCGAGCCCGAGAAAATGCCCATGCGTTGGCCGCGGCAGCAGGTGATGAATGTGTTCAGCGCTCGCACGCCAAGATCAAGCGGCGCGCCGACACGGCGACGCGCATGCGCGAGCGGCGGCGTGTTGCGGAAAGAATAAGGCGAAGGCCCGGTGAGCAGCGCGCCCTTGCCGTCGATCGGTTCGCCGAGCGCATTGACGACGCGTCCGAGCCAGCCCTCCGACGGCCGCACCGCGCCCGCGACCGACGTCACCACAGCGCGGCAACCGCGCCGCACGCCTTCGAGCAGCGCGAACGGCATCAGCAGCGCGTTGTTACCGGAAAAGCCAACCACCTCGCAAGGAATGCTATTGGCCGCGGTTTCGATCACCACGCGGGCGCCGACCGACATGGCGTGAAGCGGCCCCGCCACTTCGACCATGAGGCCGCGCACGCCAACCACGCGACCGTAAATCTCGACAGCGTCAAGCTCGTTGATCTGCTCGGCGAGCGCCTTCACGGCCTGTCACCCGAACGCCGCACATACGCAAGAATGGTTACTCCCGGGGACGGAGCTTTAACTGTGTATTTACCCGGGCCGTTAATCATTGGGTTATCGTCCTTGGGAACCAGCCGGCTTTGCCCCGGCCAGGACGGTTGGGGCTGAGTCGTTTGAATCCGTTAGAGCCGGAACTTCATTCGGAACATGAACGTCCACGTGGCCAAAAAACCACTGTCATGCAACATCTTAGGCCGATTCGTAAAATTTGCCTACAGAACGCTTGCGCGCCAGAATCAGGTTTTGTTAACCATATCGCCGTTAGTGTTTCGAATCAGTTTGTCCCAAGGCGTTTTCCAGGGGCCGCCGCTGCGGCGTGCCGACCTTGAGCCCTCGCGGCGAGGAAGGGGACTGGCATGCGCGTATTGCTGATTGAAGACGATAGCGCCACCGCGCAATCGATCGAGTTGATGCTCAAGTCAGAGAGCTTCAACGTGTACACGACCGATCTCGGCGAGGAAGGGATCGATCTTGGTAAGATCTACGACTACGACATTATCCTCCTCGACCTGAATCTTCCGGACATGTCCGGCTTCGAAGTGCTGCGGAGCCTGCGCGTCTCGAAGGTAAAAACTCCGATCCTTATTCTTTCCGGCTTGGCCGGTATCGAGGACAAGGTCAGGGGTCTCGGCTTCGGCGCCGACGATTATATGACCAAGCCGTTCCACAAGGACGAACTGGTCGCCCGCATTCACGCCATCGTGCGGCGCTCCAAGGGTCACGCCCAGTCGGTCATCCAAACCGGCGATCTCGTGGTCAATCTCGATACCAAGACGGTCGAGGTCAATGGCGCCCGCGTGCATCTGACCGGCAAGGAATATCAGATGCTGGAACTGCTTTCGCTGCGCAAGGGCACGACGCTGACCAAGGAGATGTTTCTGAACCATCTCTACGGCGGCATGGACGAGCCGGAACTAAAGATCATCGACGTCTTCATTTGCAAGCTGCGCAAAAAGCTCGCCAACGCATCGAGCGGCAAGAACTACATCGAGACAGTATGGGGCCGCGGCTACGTTTTGCGCGAGCCGACCGAGGATGAGGCGAGGATCCCCGCCTGAGTTTTCGGCGCCGCATCGCTAAAGTTCAAAACCCCGGCCATCTGCCGGGGTTTTTGTTTACAGGGAATCGCCAGGATCTCGTCAGCGCCGACCGAACCCGGTGATGAAAATCAGAGTCGGCGAGAGGATTATGGCCTCCTCTCACCGCCCGCCGTTGATGGCGACGAGACGCGGCATGGGTCGCGAAGCCGTTGGCAGCGGCCGCCTGGGCGCACCTGAATTCGGCATGTAGAGACCGTGCTTATCGGCCGTGATTTTGAAGCTGTCGGTGAGCCCCACCACTGTTTCCGCTGAGCCCAGCACAAGGAAAGCCGTCGCTTGCGGTGATCCGCGCCAGACGGTTGAGCACGTCGATCTTCGTCTGCTGGTCGAAGTAGATAAGGACGTTACGGCAGAAGACGACATCGAACCTGCCGAGCAGCGAGAAATCGGAAAGCAGATTGAGCTGCCGGTATTTCACCATGGCGCGAATCTCGGGCGTGATCCGCCACGTCTCGCCGGTCTGGGTGAAATATTTGATCAGAAACTGAATCGGGAGACCACGCTGCACCTCGAACTGGCTGTAGATTCCCTGCCGCGCCTTCTCCAGCACGTCGTTGGAAAGATCGCTTGCAATCACCTCAATGCGCCAGCCGGCGACTTCGCGCGCCATTTCCCGCAGCGTGATGGCAATCGAATACGGTTCCTGACCGGTCGAGGCCGCAGCGCACCAGATGCGAATGGTCCGCGAATTTTGACGAGCCGCAAGGAGCGCGGGCATGATCGTTGAACGGAAATGCTCGAACGGGACTTTGTCACGGAAGAAGTACGATTCGTTGGTCGCCATTGCCTCGACCACCGCGGACATGAGTGCGTCGGCCTCGCCCAGTCTCAGCGCCTCGACGAGCTGGCTGAGACCGCTGAACCCAGCCTTGCGCGCCACGGGGAGAAGCCTGCTCTCCACCAAGTATTGCTTGTCGGCGGAGAGGACCAGGCCCGAACGTTCCTTGAGGCATTTGCGCAAAAAGTCGTAGTCGTGGGGGGTCACGATCGGTCTCCTGAAAACAAGCGAAGAACTTTCGCAGCAATCTGGGGCAATGCGAGCACCGCCGAGCACAGTCCCGCCTGGGCGGCCGCTCGCGGCATGCCCCACACAACGCTCGTCGCTTCGTCCTGCGCGATCACGCTACCGCCCGCTGCGACGACGTCGGAGGCGCCGCGCGTGCCGTCGCAGCCCATGCCGGTGAGAATAAGCGCGAGGCTGCCGGATCCCCACACGGCCGCCGCTGAGGAAAACAGCGGATCGATGGCGGGCTTGCAAAAGTTGATCGGAGGATCGTCGCCAAGCGCAATCGTCGGACGACCGCGGGATCCGTCAACCCTCAGGTGCCGTCCGCCCGGTGCGACATAGATGCGACCGGCGACAACCGCCTCGCCGTGCTCGGCTTCACGCACGCGCCGGCCGCTGACCCTTGTCAGGTGCTCGGCCAGCACGGTGGTGAACGTGGGCGGCATATGCTGGGTGATCAATACCGGCGCGCGGTCGTTCACCGCGCCCAATTGCTTGATCAACGTTGTCAGCGCCTGCGGCCCGCCGGTCGAAGAGCCGATCAGCAATACCCGCGGCATGGGGGCCGCGAACGGTCGGAGCGCCTGTGTGTTTGTTTCGGCATGGTGCCACAATGCGCTTGCGCGCTCGTGCGCCGGTAGCTTCGGGTGCGGCCGCAGCTCTTCTCCGGCCGGTGGACCGAAAGTCGCCTTGCTACCCGGCAAGCGGCGGCGGCCGAGTTGACGAATTTTCTCAATCAGTTCACCGCGAAAAGCTGCCGAACTTGCGCCGCGCGCGGTCTCGGGCTTTGGCACATAATCCGCTGCGCCGAGCGACAGCGCGCGCAGGCTGATCTCCGCACTGCGACGCGTGAGCGCGGAAGCCATGATCACCACGACGTCGGGCTTCTTTTTCAGAAGGAGCGGCAGCGCTGAAATGCCGTCGAGGTCCGGCATTTCCACATCAAGGACAACGACGTCGGGTCTGCAGTGCCCGATCTGCTCAACCGCCTCACGGCCGGAACGCAGCGCCGCCGCAGTCCTCATATCCGGCTCGGCGTCGACCCAACGCGCCACGAGGTTGCGCGCCACAACGGAGTCATCCACGACCATCACGCGGATCGGATGGCCGACTGCAGGCGCATGGTTCGCGGCTGCAAGCGCCGAAGACATCGGCGGCAGTCATCGACTCTAGCTTTGTACCCAGACTCTGCACTTCGATCTCGCCGGCGCCAAGAACCGCTACGCTTACTCAGATCAATCCAACTTCCTGGAACTTGGCTTCGACGATTTCCTTGTCGAACGGCTTCATGATGTACTCGTTCGCTCCTGCATGCAGCGCCCGTGCGATGTGAGCCACGTCGTTCTCGGTCGTGCAAAACACCACTTTGGGCCTATCGCCGCCCGGCAGACGCCGCAGCACCCGAAGGAAGTCGTAGCCGTCCATTTTCGGCATGTTCCAGTCGAGAAGAATTGCGTCCGGCAGATTCCGCTTGCACGTCTCAATAGCCTCCTCGCCGTTCTCGGCTTCCACGATCTGGAAATCGAGCGATTCGAGAATTCGCCGCGCCACCTTGCGGATGACGCTGGAGTCGTCAACGATCAAACAACTTTTCATAACGTCCTCACTCCATGCTTTGCTGGCGAAACCGCATCAACGCGTCATCGCGCCCAGCACCCGTTCCCTCTCCAAGCCGCCCGAGATCAGGCGGCAGCCGCCTCGCTAGCGACGTCGAGTACGCGATCGACGTCGAGAACGACCAATAAATGACCATCGAGCCGGTACACGCCGATGGAAACGCGTGCCAGATTGCGGTCGAGATTGATCGGGTTGACCTCTCGCTCGCCGGCCTGCAACTTGAGCACCTCGCCGACCGCGTCGACCAGCAAACCGAACGACTCGCCTCGCAGCTCTATGCCGATCGCCATCGGCGCCTGCCCATGGTCCCGCGCCCCCAAATCGAGCCGGTTGCGCAAGTCAATCGCCGTCACGATGCGCCCGCGCAGATTGAGCACGCCCGCAATCTCCGATCCCGCAAGTGGCACGCGCGTCATGTTCGCCGGCTTGAAGACGTCCTGCACGCGCTCGATCGGCAAACCAAACATCTGCCCGGCGGTCGTGAAGGTGACGAAATCGATGAGTTCGGTATCGTCACTCATGGCGATCACGCTGCACGGCCGAGTTCAACGCTCTGTTCCTTGATCGCGGAGATCAGGCCGGCGCGGTCGAACTTGGCGACGAAATCATGGAATCCTACGGCTCGGCCGCGCTCGATCGCCTCGGCGGAGACCATGGCGGACAGCGCGATGACGGGAAGAGCGGCGGTACTCGGCGTACTGCGAAGCACCTCGGCAAGCGCGAACCCGTCCATGTCCGGCATTTCGATGTCGGTCACGACAAGATCGAAGCGCTTGCCCGACCTGACCGCCGCAAGCGCTTCTGCGGCGGACGCGACTGCGATCACCTGATATCCCGCCGCCTTGATAAGCGGCGCCAGCAGGTCTCGGAAGAAGGCCGAATCGTCGACCAAAAGCACGGTGCGCGCGACGCGCGACGCCACCATATCGCGCCGGTGAAACCAATCCTCGAAGGCGAGCGGCAAGAAATGGCTGACGTCGACAATTTCCGTGGTCAGGCCCTTGATCACCGCATAGCCGAGAACGCCGGGACGATCGCTCGAAACCTCGATGTCGAGCCGCCCCTCAACGATGTCGACAATTTCGTCGACCGCGAGGCCCATGGAACGGTCGCGATCGGTAAACACCAATACCGGCTGGGCACCCTCGGATTTGAGGCGAGTCTCGCTGTTGATCCGCAGCAGCGCCATGAGCTGGTCGCGATATTGGACAAGATGGCGCCCGTCGGAACTTTCGATGTTGCGGCAATCGATCTCCTCAAGCCGCGTGACGAGCGACAGCGGAACCGCCTTCGGCTGTTGCGAGCCGGCACGGAAAAGCAGCAGCGAAACTACGTCTCGGTCCCTCTCGTCTTCATACTCGTCGAGATGGAGCCGATCGGATTGCAACGCCGCGGTCGCGGCGCGGCCGAATAACTGTGCAATGCCGTTCGGATCGATGATCATGATCACCGAGCCGTCGCCCAGGATCGTGGTCCCGGAGAAAACCGCGATGTGACGAAGCTTCGACGACATCGGCTTGATGACGATTTCCTCGGTGTGGAACACGCCGTCGACAACGACGCCGAACACCTGGTTGCCAACTTGCGTCACGACGACGAAGCCGTTCTCGCCGTCACTTTCACCGAGACGCAACGCCTCCTTGAGGTAGATGAGAGGCAGGAGCTTGTTGCGCAGCCGCAGCACCGAGGTGTCTTTGATCCGTTCGATGTGATGCTCGCCGGCTTTCCCGACGCGCACCAATTCAAGAACGGAGAGTTGCGGGATGGCAAAGCGTTCGCCGCCGGCGTCGACGATCAGCGCCGATACGATGGCGAGCGTCAGTGGAATCTTGATCGTAAAGGTCGTCCCGGCGCCGCGAGCGGACTTCAAGTCGACCGTGCCGCCGATCTGCTCGATATTGTTGCGAACCACATCCATCCCGACCCCGCGGCCCGAAATGGCGGTGATCTGGTCGGCGGTCGAAAAGCCCGCTGCGAAGATGTAATTGCAGACTTCCGCGTCGGATTTGCCTGCAATCTCCGCCTCGGTCGCAAAACCCTTCTCGACGGCCTTGGCGCCGATGCGTGCGATATCGAGGCCGCGGCCATCGTCGGCAATCTCGATGATGATGTGGCCACCCTGATGCCAGGCGCAGAGCCGGATCGTTCCCGCGCGCGCCTTGCCGGCGGCAACTCGCTCAGCCGGAGTTTCGAGACCGTGATCGGCGCAGTTGCGCACGAGATGCGTGAGCGGATCTTTCACGAGTTCGAGCACCTGCCGATCAAGCTCCGTCTCGGCGCCGCTCATCTCGAGTTCGATATCCTTGCCGAGATCTGCGCTGAGGTCGCGCACGATGCGCGGCAGCTTCTGCCAGGCATTGCCGATCGGCTGCATGCGCGTCTTCATCACGCCCTCCTGAAGCTCGGCGGTGACGTTTGAAAGCCGCTGCAGGGGCACTTTGAAATCGGAGTCCTCGTGCCGCCGAACAAGCTCGAGGAGCTGGTTGCGGGTGAGCACGAGTTCTGAAACCGTAGTCATGAGATGATCGAGCGTGTCGACATTGACCCGAATCGACTGGTTGGCGAGTTGGTCGCCGCGTTCGTCGTCCGTCCGCTCGGCCCGCGCCGCGGATTTTTCGGCGTTGTCGGACTGTTCTTTGGCCGCCGGCTGCGGAGCTGCACTGATCTGCAACGCCATGCGGCCGAGTTGATCGATAAGATCGCTGTCGTCGCCAGCCGGTTCCTGCTGCTGCGCCTCGATGTCGTCGAGGATCGACTTGATGCGATCAATGGTGGCGAGAATGAGCGTGACGGCGTCGGCCGTGACCGGCATGCCGTCGCGGAATTTTCCCATCAGCGTTTCGGCGGCATGAGCGAGCGCCTCAAGCCTGGAAAGCGCGAGAAAACCGCAGGTGCCCTTGATGGTGTGAACGAGACGAAAGATGTTGCCGAGAATCTTGCCGTTATTCGGGTCCTGCTCGAAGCGGACGAGTTCAGCGCCGACCAGGTTGAGGCTTTCGCCCGTCTCGGTTAAAAAATCACGCAACAGGTCGTCCATACCCGGCGCCCTCGCCGCCACCCGGGCAACGACCGGCTGGCACACTACAAACTCATTGCCGAGCGCACGCGCGAGCGCTCTCGCCGTCAGGCTTTCTGCACCTGGCCGAGCGTGAGCAGTGTGTTGCCAAAGGGTTTAATTTCGGTTGCGACGAGCGCGCATAAGTTGAGTTCCGCCCGCCACTACCCGAGATTCAACGCGCGGTGACGACGATCCCTTCGCTTTCCGCGGCCGCCGAAACCGCGAGCCCGCAATCCCGAGCCAGGATCCCGGTATAGACGGGTTGAATGGCGTGGGCGTCGACGGCCTGCGTCGGATTGCCTGCGAGCAATGTGGCCGTCGCCTCCGTCAAGCGGGCATTCAATCCGGTTGCGGTGATCCGAAACCCTGCGCCACCTTCGATTGCGTCGACAGTCAGCGTACCGCCGCGAGGGATGGTCCCGATGCCGATAAGCAGCATGTTCAACAAAAGCTTAACGCGGTTCTTCGGCTGCAATTCACGCGGCAAATTCCACACGATCGACGTCTTATCGTCGGCGAGCAGGCCGCGCGCAACTCTTTCGGCATCGCCGAGATCGATTTGGGCGCCCGCGGAACCTGCAGCGCCAAAGGCCAAACGGCAGAATTGCAATTTCGCCGAGGCCTGATTGGCACTCTTCTTAATCAGATCCAGCGCAAATGTCTTGGTCTCCTCGTCCTTGTCCTCTTCAAGGACTTCGAGGCCATTGACGATGGCGCCAACCGGACTGATCAAGTCATGGCAGACACGGGAACACAGGAGCGCCGCGAGATCGAGGGCACCGAGCGCGATGGGACCTGAGGTGGGGCCGGACATAGAGGGCTCCGCTGCAACCGAACTGGGCTTGTGCGTGTCACAGCCGGCGCGATTCGGCAATCGTGGCGTTTTGCCCGGCCATGATCGATCGCAGGCTCTTGGTCCGGCTGAGACAATCCAAAGGGAACTAACGATGTCAACGTTGGACGCCACCGCGTGTGCCGCACTTCTGGAGCCGTTGACGGCAATCAGTGCCGCGGCGGCGCAAGCGATCCTTGCCGTCCGCGGCAAAGGGGGCGTCCGCGTCAAAGCGGACGGTTCGCCCGTCACCCCGGCGGATGAGGCCGCAGAAGCGACAATCCGCGAGGGATTGATCCGCCATTGGCCGACTCTCCCGGTGGTCTCGGAGGAAGCAGAGCGCGACAGGCCGAGCGTGGACCGCGGAAGTTATTTTCTCGTCGACCCGCTCGATGGGACCCGCGATTTCGTTGCCGGCCGCGACGAATATACGGTCAATATCGCGCTGGTGACTGACGGCACCCCGATCCTCGGCGTCATCGCAGCACCAGCGCTTGGTTTGATCTGGCGCGGTATCGTCGGGCGCGGCGCCGAGCGGATCGGATTTGGCGGCGAGGCAAAAACCTCGGAGCGTGCTGCGATTCGCACCCGGCCGCGGCCGCGCGACGGGCTGACAGTCATGGTCAGCCGCTCCCATCTTGAAGCGCGGACGCAAGCCTATGTGGACGGCCTGCCGGGGGCAAAACTGTTCGCCTGCGGTTCCTCGGTCAAATTCTGCCGCCTCGCCGAAGGTGCTGCCGACCTTTATCCTCGTCTCGCCCCGACGCGCGACTGGGATGTAGCGGCCGGTCACGCCATCCTGACCGCGGCCGGCGGCAGCGTCACGGCGCCGGATGGCTCGCCGCTCGCATACGGAACCACAGAACTGCGCATTCCGGCTTTCGTCGCTAGCGGCGACCCGATGGCCAAGATTACGGACTGAGCGTTTGCAGCACATCAGGCCAGCGGCGTTCGGCTTGGGCCAGCATACGATCCGGAGCAGCGGCGAACCGTTCCCGCCGGTCGCGATCGTAGAATAGGAACAGTTGCTCACCGGCGATGATCCAGACATTCGGATTGCCGGCCACGGCGACGCCGCCGATGATCCCGATGGGATCATAGCCGCCGAATTGCGGCATGTAGACTTTCGGGTTGGCCACAAAGGCGGCGCGATTTCCGACATTGCAGAACCGCCAGATGGCGCCGAGATACCGATATTCAAAATCGGCGCTGCCTTGCATGGGTTTGCCATCGGTAAAGAATGCGACGGGGTCGTATCCGTCGATCGCAAGACCGCTGTGCCAGTCGACGACGATTCTTTCCGTGGTGGCGGCGATGGAGCGAGGCGCGTCGGCGGACTGGATCAGCAAAACGCCGGCGAAGGCCGCCGCCACCCAGGCCCAGTATCGCTTTCGTTCTCGCCGTGCTGCGGTCATAGTTCTGGCAAATGCTGGATTGATTCGGACTGCTCTCGCTCAGGCTTAAACAGAGCGCATGAGCAAGGGGTTAAGCGGGGACTTTCCGATGAATTCTGCCTTAAGGCTTGCCCTTATCGCGTTGCTTTGCACCGGGCTCGAAGCGGTCCCGGCCATGGCGCAAACGATGCCGCCCGAACCGTCCGGCAACAGCCCCGGAGCCGCCTCCGGGGCCGCCGCCGCCACCCGCGCCCGCAACCAATCAGTTTTCGCCCGTTGAATTGGTCGACGCCGGACATCGTTTCTTTGGCGGGATCTCGCGGGGGCTCGCTGAGATCGTCGAGAAGGCGGTCAGTCAGTGGGGCCAGCCGAACGGCTACATTCTCGGCGAAGAAGCTGGCGGCGCCTTCGTCGGCGGGCTGCGCTATGGCGACGGCACGCTCTATACAAAGAACGCGGGCGACATGCGGGTCTTCTGGCAAGGCCCGTCGATCGGATTCGATGCCGGGGCCGACGGCGCGCGCACGATGATGCTCGTCTACAATCTGCCCCGAACCGACGCGATTTTCGACCGCTTCGGCGGCATTGACGGCTCGGCCTACTTCGTCGGCGGCTTCGGCATGACCGCACTGACTGCCAACAACATCGTGCTGGTACCGATCCGCGCGGGCGTGGGGCTGCGGCTTGGCGCCAATCTGGGCTACCTCAAGTTCACATCCCGCCCGACGTGGAATCCATTCTGACCGGTTCACTTTTCCGCAGCGCACTGGTGAAGCTTTTATTAACTAGATGACGCGGCGGGCGAAGTCGGTTTAGGTTAACAAGTGGCGAATGTGGTGTGGCCCGTACCTGCGTGGCATTGTCGTGCCACCGCGGCGGCGCGGGTGGAGGCGTAGTACAATGATCGAACCGGTCATGTATTTCGGGATCGGGTTCCTCGTTGCGGCGTTACTCGGATTGCTGTTCGTTCCGCTTGTTCATAATCGCGCCGTGCGGCTGACCATGCGGCGCCTCGAAGCGGCGACGCCGCTGTCAATCGCCGAAATCCGTGCCGACAAGGACCAACTTCGCGCCGAATTCGCGATGTCGACCCGACGCCTCGAAATGAGCGTCGAACAAATGAAGACAAAGACGACGACGCAACTTTCCGAACTCGGCAAGAAAACGGACGCCATCAATCAGCTCAAGAGAGAACTCGGCGAGAAGACCGCGACGATCTTCGCTCTTGAGGCGCGCGACAAAGCGCTACGGGACCAACTCCGCGACACCGAAGAAGAGTTCGAGATCAAATCGAGCGCGTTGCGCGAAGCCGAGCGCGTGCTTGCCGCCAAGGAAGCGGAATTGGCAAGGCTTGTCGCCGAACTCGGCGAACACGCGATCATGGCGGACAGTCAGCGCGTCGAACTCGCGGCCCTGCGTACGCAAGTCGAAGCCATGAAGGTCAGCGTCGCCGACTACGAGCGCACGGTGAAGGAGACCGAGATCCGCCTCTCGCGCGAGCGCGACGAAGCGGAAATTGCGACCGCAAACTTGACCGAGGCCCGCGGCAAACTCGAAGGCCTCAATGTCCGCACCGCCGAGCTCGAGCGGCAACTATTCGTGCAGACCACCGAGGCGGAAATTCTCAGCCGGCGCGTCAGTGAGCTCGAAACGCGGCTCGGCGATCAGGGCAAGCTTCTCGCCGAACGCGACTACGAACTCGATCGCCTTCGCGGCGACGTCGAAGCCGGGCGCAAGATCGAGAGTGATCTGCGCAGCGAACTGGCGAGCACGACGAGCCGCAGCAGCACGGCCTCCGACAAATTCCGTTCCGATATCAGCAAGCTCGAAGCGCAGCTTGCCGCCGCGATCGACGAGCGCAACAAACTGCAGCGCGAGATCGCGACCTTCAAGCGCGACACGGAATCGACCTGGGCCGCCGAGCGCGTCGAGAACGCGCTGCTGCGCGAACGCATCAACGACGTCGCCGCCGAAGTGGCGCGGTTGACGGCGGTGCTCGAAGGCCCTGGCTCGACGATCGACGCGATGCTCGCGGCCGACGCGCCAGCTTTCGCCAACGGCGTGAACGGTACGCGGGAGGCCGGCACCGGCCGCATCGATCCTCAGCAGGAAAGCAAGAGCACGCTCGCCGACCGCATCCGCGCGCTGCAATCGACCGCCTCGCGCGCCGCATCGTCGAACTAAAGCCGATCTTGTTCGCAAAAATCGGCGCTGATCGTCCAGCAGGCTGCACGTTGTACACTGTCGTCCAAGCAAGGCGCAGATATGGCCAGCGCAAGCCCGGGAAAGCCTTGGCTTACCCGAGGCCTCTATTGACACTATACTGAACCGCTTCCTATATCCCTGCCCCGGCTGGATCGGGCGCTTAGCTCAGCGGGAGAGCGTTCCCTTCACACGGGAGAGGTCGTAGGTTCAATCCCTACAGCGCCCACCATTGCAATCAATCACTTAGCTGAATTGTTTGTTTGGACCGCCCCGGAAACCGCCCCGGAAACTCCTACCTATTTGCGGTGGCCGGTCGCTTCGACCAGACATCAACGGCATCGCGCAGGTGTTCGATCGAATGGTGTCCATAGACCTTGCGGATGACCGCCTCGCTGGTACCGAGCACGCCCGCAACGTCCCAAGTTGAAACCCGATTCTGCAACATCAGCGTCGCGCACGTGTGTTTGAGAACATGCGGCGTCACTTCAGGCCCAAGTCCCGCCATTGCTCGCGCACCAGCCCAGGCCCGGCGCAGTTGGGACGCGATTGGTTTGCCGTCATATTCGATCACGTGCTGGGTCGAAAGCTGCCGCCAACGTTTTAGGTGCGGCATCAGTCGCGGCGGAATTGGTGACGGTGTGCGGCGCTTGTTGGTCTCGATCGCATCCTGCGGCCGCCGATAAAGGACGCCATCGTCAAGATTAAACCAACCGCCCGTCGTGTTCGCCATCCATTGCAGCCGTAAGATGGCATCATGTCGCGTGCCGGTATAAAGCGCGATCAGAATGAAGCGGGCAAGGTGTCGGTTTATACGAAAGCGATTGCGCGTGCCGTCGCGATTGAAGCCGAGCGCAGCCCATAGCAGACCAGCAACCTCATCGCGCTTCAAATAGCGTTCGCGATTTTCCGTCACTTTCGGAAGCGTAACGACGACCGGGCGATCGAGCCGCTTGTTCCGCCAGCACCAATTCAACGCAGCCGAAAGCGTCACCAGCTCGCGTTTGGCCGTCGACGCTTTGATGGCTCGGCCCTTGCTCTTGGTGGCGCGCTTGTCAGTTTGAGCGCAGCGCCATTCGACGTAATCGTTGCAACGTTCCGGCGTGACTTCGGCGACAAATCGATCACCGAAGAATTCAGCAAGCCGTTCGACTTCAAGCGCGAGCCCATCGGGACGCGCAATGGACGGGCCGTGCTTCTCGCAGTAGACCGCAAGGCAGTCGCCAATCAGGACTTGATTGGGATCACCGTCGCCGAAGGACGGTTGTCGATTTTTGACGAGGTATTCCGCGAACGCGATCTCAGCTTTGCCGCGCTCGCTTTTGCCAGCGCCTGTGCTGATTTCCCGTTCGCGATCTTTGATGACCCAGATGGCGTTGCGGCCTTTTCGGGCGCGGCGCAGTTTGAGTCTTGGTGGTTGAATAGGACGCATTGCCCCCTCATTTCCTTCAACGCTTGTTTGGTTGTGTAATCCTTGCCGGCTATCCGCCAGATTCTCAGCCGCCCGTGTTGCGCTTCACGCCGCAGACCCGATGCACCCATGCTGCCGTCAGGGAATTCGAGCGCCGCGGCCACTCCGAGGCGCAATAGCGTATCATCGCCAATGCTGTCAGAGTCCGGCATTCTGGTCATCGTAGCGATACTCAGCTCAAGTACTCCCGACGCGTGAAAAAAGCTGAGACAAGTTGACCACGATCATAATCTCAGCCTTGGAATCGTACTTCACGAGGCCTTCGCGTATCGACACGGTCGCTTCACCGTCGATCCGCCTCATGTCATGTAAAATCTCGAGAAAGAGGAGCGGAGGTTTGTGTCCCCCGCTGATGGCCTGGCGCCATTTTTGAAGAGCTGCTCTCGCCTCTCTCAACACCGCATGAACATACGGCCGCGACACCAGTTGGAGGCCAGCGGTGGCGAGCGCGTTGAGGATTGCCACTTCGTAACTGGCGTCTGGGCTGTAGCGACGGTGCCGTCCCGTTCCGCCGTGAAGCTGATCAACAGGAAGCAGCAGCCCTTCGCGCGTCCAATGTCGAATGCGTTCGCTCTTGGATGCTCCATCAGGCGCCAGGTTGACGAGCTGTTCGACGATTTGACCGACCGTCAGGGTCGGAGTTCCCAGCTCTGGAGAACCAACCGTGAGCGGTGCGGCGGTGAGCACGTTGTGCTTCACCTGTCGCGGCCTCTTCTTTGACCCGCCCATAAAAATCTCATTTGCAAATGATGCCAAGCGATCAAAAGGTAAGGGGACGGCATCCCCTTGTCAAGGCAAATTCATTAATGATAAGGGGATGACATCCCTTTATGGGACGACTGAAGCAGAAATGATCTCTCGAAACAATCACCCAGCGACAGCGATACGGGAGCCATCGCCGGCCGCCGTGGCATTTATCGCCGTCTCAGTGGCGGTAGTCCCCCAAAGTACCATTCGATTAAGGCGGTTGCTGAAGCTCTCGATGTCTCAGTTCGCACAGTTAGGCGCTGGATCGCCAGGGGCGATCTGATCGTGCACCGGGTCGATCATATCGTCCGTATCGCCGACACCGATCTGCGCGCGTTTCTAGCTCTCCACCGTGAAAGCTAGCTACTGCGCACGGGTGTCATGGATTGTCACGCTATGTCAATCAGATGTGCATTATCGGGAATACTAACTATATATACAATGCGCAGGTATAATATTGCAGTATTCCCGAAAATGCACTAGAGTCCACCCGTGTCCTCCCGAGGCCACTCGGGGCATTCCCGAGGCCGGGAGCAAGGAAGATGAGCACGATGACCAATCAAAAGGGCCCGATACCTGCGCAGTCGCCGGCGGCGACCCTCGGCGACGTCCTGGCGGCACTCAGTACCCAACAGGATCTGTCGGAAACGCGCCGCCGCGACCTGCGCTCGGCCGTCAAGCGCGTCGCCGCGCTCCTAGGCGACGCGCCGGAGCGCATTCCGCTGGTGATGCCGTCGATCAGCGCCAAGCTAGCGAAGCTGAGTCCGGCGGCCGCCGGCGTCTCGACGAAGACCCTCCATAATCTCCGGTCCGATTTCCTGGGCGCCGTGCAGGCGAGTGGCCTCCATTCGGCCAAACGTCGCGCTCGGGCGTCCTTGAGCCCCTCTTGGCAGGCCCTGCTGCATGAGTTCTCGACCAGACGCGCTCATCTCGGCCTGTCGCGCTTCGCCCGCTACGCCAGTGAACGCGGTATCGAACCGCCCGCGGTCGATAACCACACGATCGAGGATTTCATCGCCACGGTTCGCGCCGAGACGCTGCATCGCAAGCCGAATGACCTGCACCGAAAGGTCGCCCAGATCTGGAATGAGGCCGTGGGATGCTCCACGCTTGCGCTCCAGACCGTGCGGGTTCCTTCCTTCAAACGCCCCCCGCAACGCGTGGACTGGTCGACGCTCTCCGATTCCTTCCAGGCCGATGTCGAGCGCTATCTCACGTGGTGTGCCGGGAGTGACCTGTTCGCAACCGATGCCCGGCCGCGTGCCATGGCACCACAAACGGTTCGGCTGCGCCGTGACCAGATCCATGCAGCCGTGTCGGCGCTCATCAAGGCCGGAGTCCCCGCCGCCGACATCGCCTCGCTCGCCGATCTTGTCGCGCCGGAAAACTTCACGCGGATCCTGCTCCGTCGCTACGAAATGAGCGCGGGCGCCGAAAACGTCTTCAACTTGGATGTCGCTCGCTCGCTGATCGAGATCGCCTATCAATGGGTCAAGGTCGACGAGCCGACGGCCGCCGAATTGCAACGGCTCGCCGGAAAACTCCCGGTTCCTGTGCCTGGACTGACCCGTAAGAACAAGGATGCGCTCCGTCAGTTCGACGACCCGCAGGTCTTGCACCGCCTGGTGAGTTTTCCACGTCGGGCCTGGGCCGAGGTGAAAAAGTCTCGCCGCTATGATCGATATGCTCTCGCCAAGGCCCAAGTCGCCCTTGCCGTGGCCATTCTTTGCTACATGCCGATCCGGTCACAGAACCTCGCGGCCCTGGCATTCGATGTGCACCTATTCTTGAAGGAGGGGCCGAACGCGGTCTCGAGCCTGGAATTGCCTGCCAGCGAAGTGAAGAACAAGATGCCCTTGGCGTTCGATATTCCGCCTCAGCTCGCGAAGATGTTGATCGAATATCGTGATGATATAGCGCCTAAGATCATCGGCAAGAAACCCGACAGTCTGTTCGTCAATGTGGATGGCAGCCGAAAGCATCAGTCGACGCTGGCTCACCTGATCAGCCGCTATCTGAAGAAGCGGGAAGGAATTATCCTCTCCCCGCACCAGTTTCGCCATGTGAGCGCGAAGGTGATGCTCAATCGTTCGCCCGGAAACTTCGAAGGCGTACGGCAGTTGCTCGGCCATTCCAGCATCAAGACCACGGCTGCGTTCTATGCCGGGATCGACAGCCGTCGCGCCGCGCGTCATCACCAGCGTCTCATCGACGAGATTTTGAATACCCCGCCGTCCGGACGCACAACGTAAACGGGGTGCGGCATGACCCGCGCGCGCCAATATCTGCCGTATGCTGAATGGCCGGAGGAAGACCGCGAGTCTTTGGGATGCGGCCTTCAAGAAAGGTGAGGGGCTTTTCGATGATTGCGGGCCCGGCGCCCATCTTTCGGAGCGCTCGCAAGAGCAGCTGCAATACGCCTATGGGAAGTTCCTGAAGTTCGTGTCGGTCCAGCATTCCGATCGGCTCGGCTGCAATCCGGCTGAGCGCGTCGACCCCGATATGATCGAGCGGTTCGTGAAGTTTCAGCCGAAAACCTGCGGGGATGTGACGATCTCGATCTATCTATATCACCTTTGGCTTGTTCTGAAATTGATGTGCCATACCTGCGACTGGTCTTGGCTGGTGACGATCAGCGAGCGCTTCGCCAGGCAGGGAAAACAGAAGCGCAAGAAATATAATATGGTGACGAGCGAGACGTTGTACGCGCTGGGGATCGCGCTCATGGACCGCGCGCTGTCGAGCGGCAAGCCGGTCACGGCCAGCAGTGTCCAGACCACTTATCGTGACGGGCTCATCATCGCCTTCCTTGCGCTTATTCCGTTGCGGCGTCGTACGCTTGGCCTGCTGCGGATCGGTCAACACTTGGTGAAATCTGGTGCCGGCTGGGCGGTTGATATTCCGGCGGAGGACACGAAGTCGAAACGGCCGCTTGAGTTTCCGCTGTTCACCGGAACTGTCGGCGCGCATCGATTTCTACTTGAAGGAAATTCGGCCGCGGATTCCCGGGTGCGGAAGGGAACAACTATCTGTGGGTCAACCGGTGTGGGCCTATGAGCGACGGGATGATCTACGTGAACGTTCGGCGCAGAACGGAAAGAGCGCTCGGCTTTCCGGTCAACTTGCATCGGTTTCGGCATGCTGCCGCCACGTTCTGGTCTGTTCGTGATCCCGTCAATGTCCGTGGCGTCAAGGACCTGCTCGGTCACGCAACATTCGCCACAACGGAACAACACTACATCATGGCGCAATCCCGTATGGCGGGACGGGCATTGGCTCGAGCGATTGAGGACCTGGAGGCTGCTGCAGCTGATGAATCGTCGATGAGATGACAGAATGCCTTCGGGCGGGCCGGCGGCTTCCCGCTGATTCCACACCGCGCCGGAACGGATAAGTGCCGCGGTAGAACAAATCGTCGTCCGGTGGAACGCCCGGTATGGCGCCAACCAGAATGGGATCGTTACGATGCGTCAGAGTTTCGACCCGCATCACCGTTTCCGGCTTCTTGCCGGCGACGTAGCAGCCGCACCACCCGCCGAACGGGCCTTCGTCGAGCAGATCGTTCGGATGGATGAAGCCTTCGAACGCGATCTCGGCATGGGCGGGGATCGGCAGCCCGGTGCGCGGTGCCGGCCGCCCAAGGCGTCGTATGAACCGGAACATCCCATGCGATGAACTACCGCAAGGACGACACGCGCAATGCGCGGGTGGTCATCAATGCGTGCAAGCCATGGTCGCGCCGCGCCAGTTTTCCGAAGGTCGTTGGGTCATGCAAGGAACTGGATCACCGCATCCACGCCAAGTGGGGTCCACATCCTACCACGCAATCCCTAGGGCTCGCGGGTTTGTTTTCGCCGTTAGCGCTTGATGTCAGCGGACTTGATCAACTTGACCTATTTCTCGCTGTCAGCCGCAATCAGCTCTGGGCTAACTCGGCCGGCGAAGTGGAGACGGCGGTATTGCCGATTGCGGCCATCTGCTCCTTGACCTTGGGATCGGCCGTGATGGTAACCAGCGCGCTGCTGAGCTTGCCGATGATTGCAGCCGACGTGTTCTTGGGCGAGAATGGCATCGTCGCGAGTTTTAAATAGTTGATGGGGTGCCCGCAATGATTGCAGTTAGATGTGCCGGTCTCCTGATCTTCGTCGCCGCGATGGCGGGCACCATTGCGGTCGTGCTGGCGGCCGTTGCAGGTGGATTATCCGTCGCGGCCAGTCACGATCGTCGTTCCGCTGCTCCCTGGCGGTGCCGCAGACATTCTCGCCCGCGGCGTAGCCGAGAAGTTGCAAACTTATACCGGTCACACTTTCTTGGTGCAGAACACCACTGGCGGCGGCACGATCCTGGCAGCCGAGAGCGAGATCGCGCCGCGCATTGCAAAGTTTGGACTCGAAGCGCCCACGAACTTCTTTGACATTTCACAACATGGATATGAAATAGTGGAAACCGAGGCCGACCGTAGCAAGCAGAAAGTACTCGCCGAAAAACGAGTATGCTTTCTGAGCGAACGCCGATTGAGCTGATCAAATAAGGATCGCAAAATGCTCGAAACGCTGAGAGCGCCCACGATCGAGCCGTCGCACGAGCTGTGCGACGCCTGCGCCATCGTCGGCATCGGCAACAGCCGCCTCGGCCGCTTGCCGGGCGTGTCGAGTCTCGATCTTCTGGTCGAAGCGATGAAGAACGCGATCGACGACGCCGGCCTCAAGGTGAGCGAGATCAACGGCATCGTCTGCCGCGGGCCCGACGAGAGCTATACCCATCATCAGCAGATCGGCGCGCGGCTCGGCATCAATGCGCGCTTCTCCACCACGCTCGACAACGGCGGCGCAAGCCAAATTCTCGGCGTGGCGCTCGCCACCATGGCGATCAAGGCCGGTATGGCCTCGACCGTGATCATCGGCTTCGGCCGCGATTCCTGGTCGCGCACGCACTCGTCCAAGGAAGCCAACCTGCGCAACGAGACGCGGCCCGACAGCCAGTTGGCGCAGGAATTCGGTCCCGAATACGGCTATTTCGGCGCGGTCGCCGCGCACGCCTTCGGCGCCACGCGGCACATGCATTTGTATGACACTACGCGCGATCATTTCGGCGCCATTGCGGTGGCGTGCCGCGAGCATGCGCTGCGCAATCCGCAGGCGCAGATGCGCAAGCCCCTGACTCTGGCGCAGTATCACGAAGCAGCGCCGGTCGTGGCGCCGTTCGGGCTGCTCGATTGCAGCCTGCGCAGCGACGCCGCCGGCGCCGTCATCGTCACCAGCCGCGAGCGGGCGCGCGACCTGCGCCAGCCGCCGGTCTCCATCAAAGGTTTTGGCAGCTTCAACAACCTGCGCGGTTGGTTCGCCGACGACAACATGGTGACGACGGCGGCAAAGCAAAGCGGCGCCGCGGCGTACCGCATGGCGGGAATTGGTCCCGATGATGTCGACACCGCGCAGATCTACGACTGTTTCACCTATATGGTGCTCACCCAGCTCGAGGATTACGGCTTCTGCAAAAAAGGCGAGGGCGGCCCATTCGTCGCCTCCGGCGCTTTGCGCATGGGCGGGCGGCTGCCGACCAACACGTCGGGCGGCCAATTGTCCGAAGCGCATTGCGAAGGCATGCTGCAGATCGTCGAAGGCGCGCGACAGATGCGCCACACCTATCCGGCCGAGCGCCAGGTGCCGAACGCCGAAATTGCGCTGGTCTCCGGCCACGGCGGCAATCAGGTCTGCCACTCGACGCTGATCTTGGGGCGGGCCTGATGCGCGATCCAAGCAAAAAGCCGGCGCCGCGGCCGTCGCCGGAGTCGGCCCATTATTGGCAAGCCGCGCGCGAGCAGCGACTCGAAATCCCGCGCTGCAACGCATGCGGCCAATTCTGGTTTCCGCCGGCGCAAAGCTGCCCGCACTGCCTCGCCGCCGATTTTTCCTGGACGCCGGTTTCGGGGCGCGGAAAAGTTTTCAGCTTCGTGACTTATCACCGCGTCTATCATCCAGCCTTCGCCAAGGACGTGCCGTACGTAGTGGCGCTGGTCGAGCTTGCCGAAGGCCCTCGCCTGCTGACCAACATCGTCGGCGTGGCGCCTGACGCGGTGAGCTGCGACATGCCGGTTCAGGTCACGTTCGACGACTACGAAGAAGGCGTGTCGGTACCGAAATTCATGCCGCGCAACGCAGCGGCCGAGTGACGCGGCGGCCGGATAGACGGACTTGGGTGACATCGAATGTATCTGAAAAATTTTCCTTTTCGTCTGGGCACGGAATATCGACCGCGCCGCAAAAACGTGCGCCCGCGGTGCGACGGCTACTTCGACAGCCTGGCGATTATCGCGTCGGTATCTTCGCCGAGATCGGGTGCGGCGCGCGTAATCTCGACGGGCGTATCGCTCAGGCGCACCGGACTGCCGACCACGGCCACGCAGCCGCGCCGCGGATGCGGTAGCTCCTTCTTCAAGCCGAGGAATTTGACTTGGGGGTCGTCGAACACTTCCTGTAGATCGGACAATGGCCCGCAGGGAACGTCGGCGGCGCGCAATTGCGTCAACCAATCGTCGCGATCGCGCTTGCGGAATTCCTCGGCGAGCAGCGCATCAAGGGCATCGTAATTAGCGCTGCGCGCGCCGCGATCGCGAAAGCGCGCATCTGCTTGCAGCTCCTCGCGGCCGATCGCTTTGGTCAGCCCGATCCAGAATTTCTGCGGCGACGACAGGTGGATGACCAATGGCCGCCCATCGCGGGCAACGAACGTGAACACCAGCGCCTGACGGGTCCGGCGGGCGCGATCCGGCGGCGGACCGCCCTCGAAAAAATTGGCGGCGTTCTCGGCCAGGAATGCGACCGTCGATTCGATCAGCGAGGTCTCGACCAGCTGGCCTCGCCCGGTCCGCTGCCGCGCCACGACGGCGGCGAGAATGCCGTAGCAGGCGAAGACACCCGTGAGATGATCGGACAGCGAGATTCCCATCGGCTTGGGCATGATCGGCCCCCACTGAGTGGTCCATTTGTAATGTTAGTTTAGAGTTGGCCGTTGCGCCAGCGGGAGCGTGGCCGGCGGAGCCGGTTGACGTAGCGCAGCCGGCCACGCGGCGAATGCTGGCACGAACACCTCGGGTGCTGGTGGCTTGTAGCCGAGCGATTCATGCGGTCTGATTGTATTGAAGTGACGCCGCCAACTTTCGATGACGATCTGGGCCTCGCGCAGCGTGTAGAAGATTTCGCCATCGAGCAGTTCATCGCGCAGGCGTGCGTTGAAGCTCTCGACGTAGCCGTTTTCCCATGGACTGCCTGGCTCGATGTAGGCGGTCTTTGCGCCGACCGCTGTGATCCACTCCTGCACAGCCTTGGCCACAAACTCTGGCCCATTGTCGGACCGGATGTGGCCAGGCACACCACGCAGGATGAAGAGATCGGACAGCACGTCGATCACATCGATGGCCTTGAGCTTGCGGGCGACCCGGATCGCCAGACATTCATGGGTGAACTCGTCGATCACATTGAGCATTCGATATTTTCGTCCATCGTGGGTGCGGTCCTCGACGAAGTCATAGGACCAGACGTGATTGCGGTGCTCGGGACGCAGCCGGATGCATGATCCGTCCGCCAGCCAGAGCCGGCCGCGCTTGGGCTGTTTGTGGGGCACCTTGAGCCCCTCGCGTCGCCAGATCCGTTCGACGCGCTTGTCGTTGACGAGCCAGCCCGCCTGCTCCAGCAACCCAGCGATCTTGCGATAGCCGTAGCGGCCATATTGCCGGGCCAGTGCGATGGTGTCGGCGGTCAGCCGCTCTTCGTCTTCACGGCCCCGCGGTATCTTGCGCTGCGTCGAGCGGTGCTGCCCGAGCGCCGCACAGGCGCGGCGCTCGGAGACATGCATGACTTCTCTGATCTGCTCGATACAGGCGCGGCGACGCGCGGGGCTTAGAAGTTTCCCCGGGCGGCCTCCTGCAAAATGAGCTTGTCCAACGTCAGATCCGAGATCGCCCTGCGCAGACGGCTATTCTCCTGCTCGAGCTCCTTCAGGCGCTTTACCTGGTCGGTCTTGAGCCCGCCGTACTCTTGCCGCCACCGATAATAGGTCACCTCGCTCACGCCGATCTGGCGGATCGCGTCAGCTATGTTCTGGCCCTGCGAGACCAGCACATCGACCTGCCGCAACTTCGCAACGATCTCTTCAGGCGTGTATCTCTTCTTCGGCATTGCAGTCCTCCTTCATGTCAAAGACATAGTTCAGGTCGGACCACTTTTCCGGGGGAGGACCAGGCACCGCTCGGTCAAGAGGCTGAGCAAGCCACCCATCCCCTGGCCAATCGTGTCGTAGCCAGGATAGTCGCGGTATGGGCCCTCCCCGCCAAAGCCGCTGATCGCGCAATAGATGAGCCGCTCGTTCCCCACGCTGTCGTCAGCCAACGGCGGTGCGCAGTCTCTTGCCGGCACCCTCCTCAGGCGGCGCTGCGCTGGCATTCGCCTCGCCCATGTCAAGGCGAATGTCCCAAACCGGCTCGGCTTTGTCTTCGAGGCTTGGACAATGGGTCTCCACCGCAAGCTGGGTGGCGCAACCCGGGCAGAAATATTCGTGGAATTCGGCGAGGAAGTGTACCCCGCTCGGCAGCGGAAAGCCGAGCCACTTCTCCAAGTCGACGACGCGGCGAACCGCACCGTTCTTATAATTCTCAGTCGCCGGCCCGAACACATGCGCGCACTTGCAGCAGCGCATGACCGTGCGACCGCTTCCTAGCCTTGCGATCTCAACGTATTCGTGGATGCGGCGCAGCCGATTGCCGCTTTTGTCTAGGTTTGCCCGCACGGATGCGCTGCTGTCGCCGACCGCGGTGGCGTCCTTCAGGCGCTGCTTGCGCATGGCGGTACGACGTTCCTGAGTGGCGATCTCAGACAGTTGCGGCGGAGTTCCAATCACGACCACGCCGTAAACCTTGGCGGCCCATTCCGGCGATACCGCGGAATTGACGATGTCGCGCACGACCATGTCAGGTGCACGGTCCAGCGGATCGCCATAGCCGCTACCGACGCCGACCGGATCGGCAATCAGAAAGAACTCCGGGATCTTCAATCGCTGCAGTGGTGGCAGCTTCGGTGCGGTCATCTTTCCCCAATTGCGCATGTCCGCGTAGGCGATCGGGAAGCGCGACTTTTTCAGCTTATCCTTCAGATCGCTCGGCTCGATCACGAACTTATGGCCGCCCACCCCCATGGGGTAGCCGCCGAACAGCCCCCAGCCGCCCGGAATGCCGTGATAGGGCGAGTAGTTCACCGTCAGATCGCTGGTGCCATAGACCATGATGATCCGCTGCAGGCCCTGGCCGCCGCGGAATTTGCCGAAGCCGCCGCTGTCAACCAGATGATTACGGCTCAGATAGACCAGCGGATATTGCAGCTCGATGTTCTCGATGTCGGAGATGCCGACGCTCGGATTGTTCATGTGGCCACCGGTTGAAACGCCATCGCGGTACGGCGCGGCACCGAAGCCGCTGCCGTGCATGTCATAGAGACCTTGTCCGACCGGCAGCCCGTGCTGATTGTGGCCGCCGTAGAAGAAACCTGGGCCGCCGTTGTTGGAGGATTCGCCGGCGCCGCCGGAGCCGTACCAGGAGGCGTTGACATCATCTTCGAGGCCGGCGGCGTATAGCAACTTGGCGATGCACTCGCTGGCCGCAGCCGTGAGGCTGCCGCCGAGCGCCGGCGCGTCGCCGCACGCCGCGGGATAGCGGCAGTTGAGGAACGTGCCCTCCGGAATCTTCATGGTCACGGGCCGCGCCATGCCGCCGTTCCACGGAATGTTCCAGAACAATTGGCTGCTTAGCGCCACGAACAACTGGCCCCAGCTGCCCACCAATGTCAGGTTACCGGCGTCCTCGTTTTGCGCGCTCGATCCACCGAAATCGAAGGTTATGGTGTCGCCGCGCTTGGTCATGGTGCAGACTACGCGGATCGGCTTGGCGTCGCCGTTCCGGACGTTGGTCACTGCGGCATGGATCTGGCTCTGCCACACGCCGTCCGGCAGCGACTTCAGCCGCGCCCGTGCCATCGCCTCGGAATCAGCGATTAGCTTGCGGTTGGCCGCATTGATGAAGTCGATGCCGTACTTCTCCACGAGCTGCAGGAAACCGCGGGCGCAGACATTGTTGGCGGCGATGCGTGATTTCAGGTCGAGACCGACGTAATTGGGATCGCGGCACTGCTCGGTCAGGATGTTGAAAACGTCCTTGCGCAATACGCCGCCCTCCACCAGCTTGATACCGCTGGTGCGCACGCCCTCATGGAAAATCTCGGTCGAGCCGCCGCGCAGGATTCCGCCGGTGTCCGCGGTATGAGTCATCGAGGCGGTCCAGGCCACCAGCGTCTCGTTGTGGAAGATCGGCTTGACGATCATCTGATCGTAGACGTGGGTCGAGGCGACGTAAGGATCGTTCAGATAGAACTGATCGCCGTCATGGATGCCGGGATTCTCGGCATAGATGTTGAGCACCGCCTTGACCGCATCCTCGCAGCCGGCGGCGAAACGCAGATGGCCGGAGGCCGTATGGATGGTCGTGCCGTCGGCGGCATAGAACGCACTCATGCATTCCCCGCCCTGCACTACGATGGGCGAAGCGCACACTTTCTGCAGCGCGATCCGCCCCTCCTCGGAGATGCTGACCAGCCGATGCACGTACATTTCGAAGCGGACCGGATCGACGTCGGACTGTTGGGTGGCCATCGGCTTTTCTCGTTTTGGCTGTGTAACACCGTGCGGGATTAGGACAGCAGAATGATATTCCGATATTCGTCGAGCTCGGCCTGCACGTGGGCGGGCACCACGACGGTAGTGAACGGGGTCTCGATGATCGCCGGTCCCGCAAGCCTGTTGCCGGGCTGCAGCCTGTCGTAGTCGTAGATTGTGGTATCCCGGAAACCGCGGTCGGGTGCGGTAAAATAAGCCTGCCGCGAGCCCTTCCTCGCATGCGCGGAATCCGCGCCGCCGATCGGATAACGCTTGAGCTGCGGCTTCGGTGTCGCGCCAATCGCATCGACACTGATGGCGATGACCTCGATGCCGGCTTGACTGTGAGTAGAGCCGGTGCCGTACAACGCCTCATACTTGGCGTCGAACATGCGCTCGATTTCGGGAAGATCGGAGCGCGTCAAAGGTCGGTCCGGGATCGAAAGTTCGACGTCGTTGGTCTGACGAGTGTACCGCATATACAGGGTGCGGCGGAACGTGACGTCGGATTTTCCAAAGCCCTCGCGCTCCATAACTTCGGCCAGTTCCGTGGCCGCCGCCTCGAGTTCGCGACCGAGCGCATCGACATCGATCGGCGCCGGGAAATAGCTCGTCTGCAACTTTGTGTGAATTACATTGGCGGTCGCCACGCCGAACGCAGAGAAGGCGGGGCTGACCGGGAAGACGTATATCTTCTTCACGCCAAGGTCGGACCCGTAGGCCGCGGCATGAGCGGGACCGGCACCACCAAAAGCGTACATGACGTAATCCTCGGGCGTGGTGCCGGAGCGCACGAGCTGCTTGCGGATCAGGTCTGACATCTTGCTGTTGACCACATCGTAGATGCCGGCCGCCGCCTCGACAGTGGAGAGCCCGAGCGGCTCGGCTATCAGGCTCGCAATCGCCTTCTCGGCGGCCTCACGATCAAGCTTGCGGCGGCCGCCGAGGAAATAGTCGGGATTGATGTAGCCAAGAATGATATTGGCGTCGGTGACGGTCACCGATTTGCCGCCCATGCCGTAGGCCACAGGACCCGGATCGGCTCCGGCGCTGGCCGGTCCGACCAGAAGACGACGAGTGAGCGGATCGACCCGGGCAATGGTGCCGCCGCCAGCGCCGATGGATTCAACCTGGATCAGCGGCTGCAGCAGCCGCGCCCGCTCCACGATCGGCGCCCGCGCATAGTGCAGTGCGCCGAGCGTCAGCACGCCGACGTCGAAGCTGGTGCCACCCATGTCGGTGGTGATGACGTTGTCGTGGCCGAGCTTGCCGGCGATGTATTCGGTCGCGATCATGCCGCCGGCCGGCCCGGACTGCAGGCTGCCGACCGCCGTCATCTCCTCGGGCCGCACGATGCCGCCATTGCCTTGCATCAGCATGACGCCGCCGTCGCGGAGGCCCTCGCTGTGCAGGCGGCGGCGCAATTGCGTCCACGTAGCCGCGCATGGTGCGATCAAGAAAGCTGTTGGCGACGGTGGTGTTGATGCGGGCGTATTCGCCCGACATTGGCGCGATGGCATGCGAGGCCGTCACCGTCAGATCGCGATTGTGATACATCTCGCCGATCAGCTCGACGATGCGCTTTTCGTGGACGGGATTCTTCCACCCGAACAGCAGACAGATAGCGATGGCGTCGACGAAGCGCTCCTCGACCAGATATCGGATCGCCTCGCGGGCATCGTCCTCGTCGAGGGGCGCCAGGACGTCGCCGCGAAAATCCAGCCGCTCGAAGATGCCCCGGACGTCCGGCCGTTGCACCAGCGGCTCAGGCTTGGTCACCTTAGTGACGTGACGGATTTCCATTTCGTCGAGGCCATCGACCCGTCCGACGGCGCGCATGATGAAGATCGCGTCCTCATGCCCCTTGGTCGTCAACAGCCCGACTTTCGAGCCGGTCCGGGTTATCATGGCGTTGGTCGCGACCGTTGTGCCGTGCTTGAAGACGCTGGACCGGCGCAGCAAGGTCGCTCGGTCCATGCCCATCAACTCGGCGGTGACCTGCAGCGCGTTCATCACGCCCGACGAGAAGTCGCCGGGGGTCGTCGCCGCTTTGTTGATGATGGTCTCGCCATCCGGCAAGAGCACCGTCACGTCGGTGAAGGTGCCTCCGGTATCGATGCCAATGATGTAGTTGGATTGAGTATTGCGGGCAGCTTGACTTTCCACGGCTCTTCCTCGGCCGCCTCACCCTGCACCGGGGTCGGCGGCTTGTTAACTCCTGGCGCAGACGCGATTGTTGCGATATGCCGGTTGACGATGCAAGGGCAGCTATGCGGCAATGAGCCTCAGCTCTGCGGTTCTCGCAAGGAGCGTGCATGGAGAAGCCAACCCTACCTGCGGCGCGGCAATTCACGGATGAAATCCGCGCCCTGTACGCCAAAGGATTGGACGAGACCGAACTCTGGCGTGAAATCGCTGCGGCCATGAGAACGCTGCTCGCCGATACCGGGCTCAAGAAATGCGCGCAAAGCTGGCCGATGACCGTTGAAAGCGCGCCGACGACGCGCAACCTGCTGTTCTACGAAGATCCGGACTACGGCTTTGTGTTCAACGCCACGG
Organism: uncultured Alphaproteobacteria bacterium; assembly: GCA_963759705.1. GTDB lineage: Bacteria > Pseudomonadota > Alphaproteobacteria > Rhizobiales > Xanthobacteraceae > BOG-931. Next base: position 113,860 of record CAVXAK010000001.1, on the reverse strand, counting down.
TCCGCAAACCGAATTTGATCAGCAATGTGCACGACCACGGTAATGTCTGGACGCTCTACGGTCTCATTGAGGGCCGCGAGACCATGTACCGCTACGAGCGAATCGATGGCTGCAGCACGAATAGCGGGCCGGCAAACCTCACACTGACTGGTCGGCATGAAATCGGGCCGGGTGATATCGACATCGTGCCGCCCGGAAAAATCCATCAGGAGCATGCCGGCCCCGAGCGCAGCATTGCCTTCATCGTTCGCGCCCGCCGTCCCGGCACGTTTCCTCAGCATCAATACGACTTGGCAACCGGGGCTATGTCAGTCAGCCATGGGCCGCAGCAGGTCGAACTGGCACTATGATCAGTCGCACCCGGGCATGTCCTTTGCGCACAGGGCACGGCCACGGGCAGGTTTTGACCCGGAGGTGAGAGTTCAATGGCGTCTGTTGCAAGTTATCGGAACGCTTGCTGGCTCGCGGGGGCGCTGTTGTTCATGCTCCCGCTCAGTGCCGGGGCCGAAGAGTGGCCGAAGGCGCAACCCATCAAAGTCATTGCGCCGGCCACGTCGGGTAGCACAGCCGACCTGATGGCGCGCATCGTGTTCCAGCGCGTCGGCGAGCAGATCGGACAAACAGTGGTGGTCGAGGATCGCGGGGGCGCCGGCACAACCATCGGCATGAACGCGGTCGCGAAAGCCGCCCCGGACGGCTACACAATTCTGGTAAATTCGACTTCCTATGTGGTCGTGGCATCGACCTATGCGCACCTGCCCTACGATCCCTATAACGACATGACCGGCATCGCGTTGCTGGCGCAGTTTCCGGTCGTGGTGCTGTCGTCGCTGAAATACAAGACTTTGGCCGACCTGGTTGCGGCGGGCAGGGCCAACCAGTCGCACCTGACCTTTGGCACGCTCGGCCTGGGCAGTTCGGGCCATCTGGCGACGGAACGGCTGATGCGCGCGGCCAAGTTCACCGGCACGCATGTCCCGTTCCGCGGCACCGCAGAGGCCATGACCGAACTAGTTGCCGGCCGGCTTGATATGTATTCCGGAGTGGTGCCAAACGCCGGCGAGCTCGCCAAGGCGGGCAAGATCAGGGTGCTGGGCATCGAGTCTGCTAAGAGATCGCCGTTCTTCCCCGATGTGCCCACGACCATCGAGGCCGGCTATCCCAATTCGGATTACAATTTCTGGATGGGCTCCTACATGCCGGCACAGACGCCGCGCGCCATCGTCGAGCGCCTCAATATGGAAGTCGCCAAGGCTTTGCAGGACGACGAGATCAAGTCGAAGATCAAGGCGCTCGGCGGCGAGGTCCACACCATGTCGGTCAACCAGTTCAACGGCTTCATCGCCAAGGAACGCGACGCCAACGCCGAGATCGTCAAGCTGATTGGCTATCAGCCTGAATAGGGCGCGAGCATAAAAGATCGCGAGCAGCTGGTGGACATCGACTTTCTTGTTGACCAAGCCTAGCTCCGTACAACGCAAAGTCGGTCCAGGCTTTGGACGTAGACCTCGCGATACGGATTCATGCCGGTCGAATTCATTATCCGATAAATCGATGATGCCGGTGATTCGGCCGGGATTGAGATCAGCTCATCAGCGTTGGGTCCGGCGAGTAGGCCGTCCTTGAAGCGCCCCATTGTAGAAACGAATGGCGCGGCGACTATTCGGCGGCGACCGACGTCTCACGCCGCGCTCGCTCAGCCGCCTCCGCGATCGCATGGGACGCAATGTGTATGTCCCACACCGGCTTGAGAGCCGCGCCTTCAACCGAGGGAACGGCGGTCTCGACCTCAAGGAGGGTGGCGCAGCCGGGGCAGTAATATTCGATGTACCGTCCCATCGAATGCCGCCCGCTCGGCGGCGGCAACTCCGTCAATTCATCCTTTTCGATGCTGCTGTAAACGCAGGCCGCCTTGTAGTTGCCGTCGGCGGCGCCGAGATCCTGGTTGCACTTGCGACAGGCGATGGCAAAGCTTTCGTCCTCCTCGACAATGTCCAGGCATTCGTGGATCCGCATCACCGGCTTGACCGCATTGGCGGCGATCTTGCGGGGCTTACGCGTCGGATCTACTGGCCGCGCATTGGCCAGCCGATCGGCGCGCATGGAGTCGGCGCAACGCCTTGGTCTTGGCGTCATCGACCGTCTCGGTTTTCTCGTCGATGACAACGCCGTAGACTTTGCGGGCAAACTTGCGAGACACCGCCTGATCCATCAGGTCGTTGAGGACTGCGTTTGGATCGCGATCGAGTGGGTCGCCATAGCCGCTGCCGACCATCACCGGATCGAGCAGCAAGCTGCCTTCCGGCACATCGAGCCGTTTGAGCGGCGGCAGGTCGGGGGCGTTTACCTCGCCCCACTCCGAGGCCGTCGCAAGGTCGACCGGATAACGCGACTTGCCGAACTGTCCCGGCAAGTCCTGCGGATCGAGCCGGTATTTGTCGCCGCCGATGCCGGCCGGGTAACCGCCGAACAGGCCCCAGCCGCCCGGAATGCCGTGATAAGGCGAGTAATTCACCGTCAGGTTCTTCGAGCCGCGCGACAGGATGATGCGCTGCATGCCGAGCCCGCCGCGATATTTGCCGAAGCCGCCGCTGTCGGTCATGTGATTGCGGCTCAAATACATCATCGGGTACTGCATCTCGATGTTCTCAATATCAGAGATGCCGACCGTTGGATTGTTCAGATGACCGCCCGACGATACGCCGTCACGGTATGGCGCGGCGCCAAAGCCGGCGCCGTGCATGTCGTAGATGCCCTGGCCGACCGGCAGCCCGTGCTGGTTTTTGCCGCCGTACATGATGCCGGGCCCGCCCGTGTTGAAGCCGCCGCTGCCCGAGCCGCCGCCGTACCATGAGGCGTTGACGTCCTCATCGAGGCCGGCGGCGTAGAGCATCCTAGCGATACAGGCGCTCGCCGCCGAGGTGAGGAAGCCGCCGATCCCGGACGCGCCGCCACAAGCCGCTGGATAGCGGCAATTGAGCACGGTGCCCTCCGGAATCTTCAGCGTGACCGGCTTCACCATGCCGCCGTTCCAGGGAATGTTCCAGAACAGCTGGCTGGTCAGTGCCACGAATAGCTGACCCCAGCTGCCGACGTAGGTCGAATTGGTCGCATCCTCGTTCTGTTCGCTGGTGCCGTCGTAATCAAACACGACCCTGTCGCCGGTCTTGATCATCGTGCAGACGATCCGAATGACCTTGGGCGCGCCCGTGCGGATGTCGGTTGCTGTGGTGTATATTCGGCTGCGCCAAGTGCCGTCGGGCAGACCGGCCAGCCGGTTGCGCGCCATGCGTTCGGAATCCTCGTTGAGCTTCTTGCAAGCGGCGCGCACAAATTCGAGGCCGTATTTCTCAACCAGCTGCAGAAAGCCGCGCGCGCACACGTTATTCGAGGCGATGCGCGATTTCAGGTCGAGCCCGACATAACCAGGATCGCGGCATTGCTCGGTGAGATTCTCTGAAGACGTCGAGCCGCAGCTTGCCGCCCTCCATCAGCTTGATGCCGCAGCTGCGGACACCTTCGTGGAAGATTTCGGTGGCGCCGCCGCGTAGCACCCCGCCGGTGTCGGCGGTATGCGTCATGCTGGCGGTCCAGGCGATCAACTCGCCGTTCACGAAGATCGGCTTCACAACCATCTCGTCGTAGACGTGGGTGGACGCGATGTAGGGATCGTTCATGTAGAACTGATCGCCGTCGTGAATTCCCGGATTTTCCGAGTAGTACTCGATCACCTTCTTGACCGCGTCTTCGCAACCCGCAGAGAAACGCAGATGCCCCGAGGCGCTGAGAACGGTGGTGCCGTCCGCCTCGTAGAAGCTTGCCATGCACTCGCCGCCCTGCACCACGATGGGAGACGCACATACCTTTTGCAGGGCAATGCGGCCTTCCTCGGCGATATTCATCAGCCGATGCACGAACATCTCATAGCGAATGGGATCGATCGTCACGCGCTTTCCTCCGAAGGCAATTGCGTTATTTCACGGCCAGCATGTGTTGCGCCCGCTCCATGACGTCCTTGGGCAGCGAATAGATGTGCTCGACCAGATGCTGCACATCTTCGCCGCTGACGAATTCGGTTTCCATGCCATAGCGGGCGGCTTCCGCAACGAACTCAGGATCATGCATCGCATCGGCAAATCCCTTGCGCAATTCGGCGACGACCCGCGGGTCGAGCCCTGGCGGTGCCACGATCGGGCGTCCCATCGATTGGCGGGAGAAGATCAGTGCCAACAGACGCTGGTCCTGGGGGTCTTTGACGAGGTCCATGATCAGAGGCACATTGGGCAAGTCTTTGTGGCGCGAAAGCGCGAGCTGCAAGATGATCTTCAGCTTGCCCTCCTGGATCTGCGTCCGGCTGCCGATCCGCGCGGAGCCCCACGAATAGCCAGTCACCCCGTCCAGCTCGCCCTTCTCCATGCCCAGCAAAATTTCGTTCATTCCCGGATAGCCCGGAATGATCTTCAGCTTGGTCTTCAGGATGGCATTCATCGTCACGGCGAAAATCTGCGGATCGCCGCCGACGCCGGTCGAGCCGACCGTCAACGGCGTGCCGGCGAGGACCTGCTGCAAGGTCTGGGCTGGCGCCGTGTTCCACACGAAAAAGCCGGCGACCTCGTTGTTCATGCTGCCGATCCAATTGAACTTGGTGGCGTCGAACTTCGCCGTGGTGGCCGCTGCCGCTGATAATGGGATCCATAGCAACACCGCGGCCGACCAGCCCGATTTCGGTGCCGTCCTTGCGCGGCGACATTGTACAGATAGTTGGCAAGCCCCATGGACCCGGCGCCGGGCTTGTTCTCGGGCACGATCGTCGGATCGCCGGGCAGATGCCGGCCGAGATAGCGCGCTAAAAGGCGGCCGTACGTGTCATAGCCGATGCCGCCGATAGCCGAGAAACCGATCAGGAGGCTTATCCGCTTTCCGGCAAAGGACACTGGTCCGCCAGCATCCTCGGCCCGACTCGCCGCAAACGGAGCCGACGCCATGCCGACGGCCAGCGCGAGTGCGATTGTCCATTTTGCCCACGCGGTCATGCTGCTCTCCCTCCGGTAAAGATTTTGAACGGCCGCGAGCCATGCTGCCGCATTTACGCATTTGACCGCCAGCTTCCCTATCGACGCAGCACGATGTTGAGGTACTCGTCGACTTCCGCTTTATGGGCCGGCGGCACCACAACCGTGGTAAACGGCGTTTCGATGATGGCGGGCCCGTTGACGACATTTCCGGCGTCGAGCTTGGTGTAGTCGTAGATCAAGGCGCTCAGAAAACCGGCCTCGGCACCGGTAAACCAAGCTCGGCGTTCGCCTTTCTTGGCCACTTTGCTGTCGGTGCCAGCCTTCTCGACCTTGCGCAGCTTCGGCTTGACCGTGGCGCCGATGGCATCAATCGCAATGGAGATGATCTCGATGCCGGCCTCCGCATGTCCGGCACCTGTTCCATACATCTCCTCGTATTTGGCATTGAAGGCGGCTTCGATTTTGGCCCGGTCAGAGGACTGCAGCGGACCGCTCGGAATCTGGACGCCCACCTCGTTCACCTGCCGCGTGTATCTCATATAGAGCGTGCGGCGGAACGCGATCGCGTCGGTCGAGAAGCCTTCCTCCTGCATGGTCCGACGCAGCGTCGCCTCGATCGACTGGATTTCGCCGTACAACGCCTCGACATCGATCGGTGCGCTGAGATGGCGGGTGACCATCCTAGTGTGCACGACGTCGGATGCGGCAACGCCGAAAGCCGAGAACACCGGGCTCATGGGGAAGATGTAGACCCGATTGATGCCAAGTTCGGCACCATACGCCGCGGCATGCACCGGCCCTGCCCCACCGAATGCATAGATGACGTATTCTTCCGGCACATGGCCGGCCCGCACCACCTGACGCCGGATCAGATCCGACATCTTGGAATTGATAACGTCGTAGATGCCGCCGGCCGCCTGCTCGACCGAAAGCTTCAACGGCTTGGCAATGAGATGCTGGATTGCCTCCGCGGCGGCGCGCTTGTCGAGCTTGCGGCGCCCGCCGAGAAAGTAATCCGGGTCGATGTAGCCCAGCACGACGTTGGCGTCGGTGACGGTCACCTGCGTGCCGCCCATGCCGTAACAGATCGGACCCGGATCGGCACCGGCGCTGTCGGGACCGACCAACAAGCGGCCGGTGACTGGGTCGATGCGCGCGATCGTACCTCCGCCGGCGCCAATCAATTCGACGTCGATCATCGGTTGCAGCAGCCGGAAGCGCTCCGCAATCGGTTCGCGCGCATGGCTGAACTGGTAGTCCGTGAGCAGGCCGACGTCGAAGCTCGTGCCGCCCATGTCGGCGGTGATCACATTTGGGTGCTTGAGCGTCTGCGCCACAAACCCGGTGGCGATCATGCCACCGGCGGGGCCCGATTGCAGCGTGCCGACCCCGGTCATCTGCAGCGGCCGCACGATCCCGCCGTTGGCCTGCATGACCATCACATCGTCCGGCAGCCCCGACCCTTTGAGCTGCTGATTGAGCCCAGACACATAGCGATCGATCGTGTTCCAGAGGAAGCTGTTGACGACCGTGGTATTCGACCTCGCATATTCGCCCATCTGCGGCGCGATCTCGTGCGACAGCGTCACCGATACGTTGCGGTCGGGATAAAGTTCGCGCACGACCTTCGCCACTTCGTTTTCGTGCACTGGGTTCATCCAAGAAAACAGCAAGCTGACCGCGATGGCATCAGCGCCGCGGCCCTCCACCAGCTCACGTACCGCGTCGCGCACGCCTGGAATATCCAGCGGCACGACGATCTCACCCTTGTAGTCGACGCGCTCATAGACCCCCTGGATCAGACGGCGCGGCACCAGCGGGATCGGCTTGGTTACCTTGGTGACGTGCTTGATTTCCATCTCGCTCAGGCCATCGACCCGGCCGACGGCGCGCATGATGTAGATCGTGTCCTCGAAGCCGCGCGTTGTGATGAGGCCGACCTTGACCCCGCGCCGGGTGATCAGCGCGTTGGTCGCCACAGTCGTCCCGTGCTTGAACATAGAGGTCCGTTCGAGGAACTCCCGCGTCGAGATGTCGAGTGAGCTGGCGGCTATCGCGACCGCATCGAGAACGCCTTGGGAGAAGTTCTTGGGCGTTGTCGGCGATTTGTTGATCGTGATTCGGCCATCTGGATGCAGCACAACGATATCGGTGAACGTGCCCCCGGTATCGATGCCGACGACAAATTTCTCCCGCGCGGGGTCAGATTCCGATTCCTCTGCTACGGTGTGCGGCTGCACACTTGCCATCTTTACACGTCCTTTATAAGCGGATGTTGCGGGCCGGTTGTACCGGACGGCAACGGGCTGAGGAAAGCCCCGGCCTGCGCGATGGTTTAACACGCAGGCCGGCGTCCTCCGGCCGGCTTTGCGTTTGGTTGATATGCGAGTGGCGCGTTGTCGCGCCCGGCGCCGCGGTGTAGTGTAGCTCAAATGCGGTCGCCGTCACGATTGGGTTGGAGCCTAGGATGAAAAAACTGGTCCTGGAGAATACCGCCCCCTTCCAAGGTCTCCCGGAGCTTGTCGCCTACGACGAAGGGCTGTTCGAGAAGGAAGGGCTGAACATCGAATGGGCCGACCGCAACGATAGCGTCGACACCACGCCGCGCACCGATATCACCAGTCCCAAGCAGGTCAGCCCGTTCGCCAGTCACGGCAAGCTTTTGGAACAGGGCAAGGCGGACATGTACAACGCCTGCGAATGGGGCAACTACTGCCGGGTCCAGAATACCAGCCAGAGCAGCCGCCAGGTCGGCCGCCGTGCCATCATCGCCTACGCAGCCATTGTGGTGAGGCCAGACTCTCCGGTCTACACGCCGCAGCAGCTCGCCAGGTGCACCGTTGGCGTGCCGTTCTATTTCGGCACGCACTATCTTGCCCTGCATTTGCTGGAGGGCTTCCTGCAGCGTGAGGACATCAAGCTCTGCAGCCTGCCCAACAACCTCGCAGCGCGCTACCAGGCGATGATGACCGGCGCGGTCGAAGCCACGACGTTGTGCGAGCCCTACATCGCGCTCGCCGAGAAAGCTGGTTGCCGCGCGATCTGCTCGGCATTTTTTCACGGCACCGAGGTTGCCGCATCAACCGTCGACGGCGAAACCTATGCGGCATTCAACCGCGCGATCCGCGAGGCAGTGCGCCGGATCAACGCGAACAAGCGCGGCTACCTGCACTATTTCATCGATCACTACCGCAAGAACGATCCTGCCATCGGCAGCTTGACGGTTTCGGACCTGCGCGAAGGGCGTCTTGTCGTGTGCGATCCTGCGCCGATTCCAGCCGACGAACTGGAGCGGACCTATCAGTGGATCAAGAGCTGGGGCATGCTTGAACAGACCGATAGCCCGATCGCTCTGGTCAATTTGGAGGTCCAGGAACGGGCTCACGCGACAGCGCACTGATGGCGCCGACCGCCGTCGCCATCATCGGCCGGCGGCCACTCTCTCGGCCGGACCCGTCAAGAGTTCCTCAGAGTCTCTTGGTCCCGCGTTGATCGCCCGCCATTCCCCGAGGATTTGCTCGGACTGGACGACGACGCCGAATAGGCTGTCCATGTTGGCGAGCGTCGCCGCATGGATTGCCGGATTGGTCGCGGCGGTACAGTCATCCACGAACACGATGTAATAATCCCTCATGAAGCCGTCGCGCGCTGTGCATCGACGCAGTTGTTGCTGGCGACACCGGTCATGATCAGCGAACTGACGCCCTTGCTCCGCAGGACGAGGTGGAGGTTCGTATCGCTAAAGCCGCTGTACCGATATTTGGTAATGACGGGTTCGCCCGGCGTCGGGGCGACCTGATAAAAGTCGGCGCCCCAGCTGTCCGGCGCACACCATCGCGGCTTGTTGGGCGACCGGCGCATGCGCAGTTCCCGCCACGCCGGGGATTCCGTGTTGGGATCGTGGTGGGCACGGACAAAGATGACGGGGACACCGACGTGACGAGGCCGTCCTTGATCAAAGTCGGCTGATGCTCGACGGCGGTGTTGCGAACCCGCAGATAGTCGAGCTGCCTCTCAGTGGAACTGTTCGCAAACCATCGCCGGCGAACACTGTTGGTGACGTGCGCGAACAGCGGAGAAGCCATAGCATCCGCGCGCGCCGCAAACGGCGTCTTGCCGCCCTTGAAATACGGTTCGAACGCCGCATCGTCGTCTTCGATGCTGCGGGTCCGGGTGGCAAGGAGTGCGTTGAGATCGGGAATGACCATGGGATCGACGATTTCGGCGCCCGCCGTGCTCAATTCGCCGACCGCGCGATCAAACACCTCGCCCACCTTCTTGAAATGCGGCATTCTGCGGCGCACGGCGCGCCGGGTCACGCCCGACTCACTTACCCGATACCCGACCCGGATCGCTTCAGGCGCGGATCGAGCAAGTCGCGCAACCCGTCGCCGAGGAGATTGATACCGAGCACGGTGAAGAAGATGCACAGGCCGGGAAACAGCGCCAGCCACCAGGACGTGCTGATATAGGTCCGTCCGTCGGCTAGCATGCTGCCCCAGGTCGGGATTTCGGGAGGCACGCCGAGCCCGAGAAAGCTCAGGGCCGCTTCCGAGATAATGGCCGAGGCCATGGCGAACGTGCCGATCACCACCGCCGATTGAAACAAATTGGGCACGATATGCCGGACGATGATGCGCGCATCGCTCGCGCCCAGCGCGCGCGCCGCCTCGACGAATTCACGTGAGCGCATCGACAACGCCTGGCCGCGCGCAACACGGCAATAGGAAATCCACCGCTGCATCACGAGCGCAAGGATCAGGTTGCCGAGCCCTTGGCCCAAGAACGCCATGATGGCTATGGCGAGCAGCAGCGGCGGAAAAGCCCAGATGACTTCAACAAATTTCTGGATGGCGAAATCGACCGCACCAGCGAAATAGCCGGAGATGGCCCCAAGGCCGACGCCGACGACGCCGGAAATTAGCACAACCGTGACGGCAATGATCAGAGAAATTCTGGCGCCGTAAAACAGGCGCGAAAAAATGTCACGGCCGACGGCGTCGGTCCCGAGTACGTGCGGCCCGAACAGCCATTGCGGCGGCTTGAGCGCCAAAGCGAGATTCTGTGCATTGGGATCGTAAGGCGCGATCCATGGCGCCAGCGCACCGGCAATGATGAGGATCAGCACAATGGCGCCGCCGATGACGACCTTGGGCTTCAGCAGCGGGCGGATCGCAAGCCGGCGCTTGGTGCGTACCCGGGGTGCAATGTCGCGGACTGCAGCGTCTGCGGCCCCGCTATTTTTCAAAGCGGATCCTCGGATCGACGAAGCCGTAAAGAATGTCGATCATGAAATTGATGGCGACGAAGGCCAGCGTGTAGATGATGACGGTCCCGGTGATGAGCGGATAGTCGCGCGACTCGATGGCTGAGATCAGCAAGGAGCCGCTGCCGGGCCAGGCAAATACGGTCTCGACGATGATCGAGCCGCTGAGCAGCGTGCCGAGTTCAAGTCCACCGACCGTGATCACTGGCACCAACGCATTGCGCAACACGTGCCGCCACAGCACCATCCTTTCGGGCACGCCCTTGGCCCGCGCGGTGCGTACGAAATCTTCGTGCATCACTTCAAGCACGGCGGAGCGGGTGACGCGCATGATGATGCCCATCATGTTGGTGCCAAGCGCGATCGCCGGCAGAATGATGTGCCGCACGCCGTCCCACGCCGCGTGAAAGTTGCCCGCGAGAAGACTCGCGACGATGTAAAAGCCAGTCTCCGAACCGCGCGCGATGCCATAGGTACTGCGACCCGAAGACGGCAGCCAATTCAGATAGCCGGCGACGACCAGGATCAGCATGATGCCGAACCAGAAATTGGGCATCGAAATGCCGAAAAAGCCGAAGAATGACCCGAGATTGTCAGCCCAGGAGTTGGGCTTCGCACCGGCCCAGACGCCGAGCGGGAGCCCCAGAACGACGGCAATCAAGAGAGATACGGCGGCCAGTTCGATCGTAGCCGGCAGACGCTCGCCGATCACGGTAATGACGGGATCGGAATAGCGAAACGACGTGCCGAAGTCGCCCTTGAGCACGTTGCCGAGGAACCGCAAATACTGAACGTAAAGCGGTTGATCCAGGCCCCAACGGTGGCGGGCTTCGGCAATGTCTTGCGGCGTGGCCTGATCGGACAGCAACAAGTCGGCCGGATCGCCGGGCGCAGCATGGATGAGCAGGAACACGAGCAGCGAGATCAGCAGGATCACCGGGATCGTCCCGATCGCGCGTCGCAACAGATAGCCGACCATACGCGCAACCCGCCGTCTTCACTGTTTCACGGTGATCAGCGTGCCGAAGATGCGGCCCCCGGGGTCCGGCTTGAACTCAATCGAATTGCTGATGCCGTGCAGCAGGTGATGGCCCCACATGAAGCACGCAGGCGCGGCGTCCTCGATCGCCTTGAATGCCAGATTGAGCTGCTTCTTGCGTGACGCCGGGTCGAAATCGACGCTCTCCGCCGCCAGCGCCTTATCGATTCCCGGATCGGAGATGCCGATGCGCGGCGATCCCCCGGTTTCGAAATACTGCGACAATGCGGGCGACGGGTCGACCACCGAGCCGCGCCCCATGTAGTAGAAGGGTGTCTTGCCCTTCTGTACATCGGACCATAGCGTCGCCCATTCGGGGGTGCGCAGCCGCGCGTTGATGCCCACCGCGTTGAGCATAGGGATCATCGCCTGCGTCACTTCCTTGTCGTCGATGTAACGGCCGACCGGCGTGTAAAGATCGACCGGCTCTCCCTTGTAGCCGGATTCCTTCACCAGCTCCTTCGCCTTCGCCGGATCGTACGGAATGAAAAGATTTCTTTTCGCGTCAGCAGGATCGTAGCTGTATTGCGCCGGTCCGATCGGACCGTCGAGCCGGTCGGCTTGGCCGTCAAGAACGTTCTTGATGATTGAGTCGCGATCTATCGCATAACACACTGCTTGCCGGAGCTTGAGGCTATCCCAAGGCTTGTATTTGGGACTCATGGCCAGAAACATGATCTCGACCGAGCTGACCTCGGCCACCTTGGCGTTCTTCGATTCGCGCACGCGCTGCGCAAGCTGCGGCGGGATGAATTCGGCGACCTGGATCTCGTCGTTGAGCAGCGCGGTGACGCGCTGCTCGGGCTCCCGCATGATCGTGAAGATCAGGGTATCCGGGTTCTCGGGCTTAGTCTCGGGATTGGCCGGGTCCTTTTCCAGCACGATACGCTGGCCGATCTCGAGCTCCTTGAGCTTATAAGGTCCCCAGCCCCAGAGATATTTGCGATCGGCGTCGCGGGCACCGTACTTTTCATAGAGGTCCTTGCCGGTGATGATGAACCGGTCGAACAGGTATTCGAGCAGCGAGGCGGTCGGCTGCTTGGTGACGACCCGCACGGTGTATTTGTCGACCGCCGTGATCTCCTTGACTGGCGCGACGTTCTGTTTCTGCTGGCTCAGCGGATCGGTATTGACGCGGTGGAAAGAGAACACAACGTCTTCGGCGGTAAGTTCCTTGCCGTCGTTCTGGCGCTTGAGGCCGTGGCGCAGATGGAAGGTCCAGATATTCGGATTTGCCTTGTCGACCTCCCAGCTCTCCGCCAGCATGCCGACGTAATCGGCCTTGGAATAATCATAGATGCCGAGACACCCGAGCACCTGACACCAGATGCTGTAAGCCAGGGATACGCTGTCTGCGTACGGGTCATAGCTTGCGATCGTCTCGGTCACCCCGATCGCGACCCGACCTCGCGCCGTCGCTTTTTGCGTCCCCGCCGTGAAGGCTGCGATCGCCGCCGCCAACACGATTCCCAATCGGTTCCACCTCATCCGAAACTCCCTTGCTGGGTCGCAACCGCCTACTTCACCGTGATGTCGGTGCCGTATATCCGCTCATCCGAATGTGGCATGAACACTACCTTATCAGAGACGCCGTAAATTGCGCCGATGCGCCACAGGAAGGCGGCTGGGACTTCCTCCTGGATGAGATCGAAAGCCTGCAGCAACAGCGCTTTCCGCTTCGCCGGATCGAATTCGCGGCGCTCTGCCCGGAGAATCTCATCAAGCTTCGGATCGGAAAAGCCGATGCGTGGAGTGTCGCCGGATTCAAAGTACTGCTCCAGCATCGGCGACGGATCGATCACCGAGCCGCGCCCCTGGTAATAGAACGGCACGAGCCCCTTGCGGACTCTCGGCCACTCGATCGAATAATCTAGCATGTGGAGTTTGGTGCGGATGCCGACCTTGGTCAGCATCGACGCGATGGCTTCCGAGCTCTGCCGATCGTTCACATAGCGGTCCGTCGAGGCAAATAGATCGACGTCGACACCGTTGGGAAACCCGGCATCCTTCACAAGCTGTTTCGCCTTCTCGGGATCGTACGGATATTTCGGTTTCACGTCCGGCGAATAGCCGTACTGACCGGGCCCGATCGGACCGTCTAGCGCCTCGGCGCGGCCCTGGAACACCGATTTGACGATTGTCTGACGATCGATGGCATAGAGCACGGCCTGGCGCAGCGTCTTGTTGTTCCAAGGCGGGAAATGCGGATTCATGGCGAGAAACATGTTCTCGACCGATGGTACGGCGACCGCTTTCACCCCCTGTGCGGACTCGATGCGCGTGGCAAGGTGCGGCGAGATGGCGGTTGCGATCTGAACCTCACCGTTGAGCAACGCCGTAACCCGTGGTTCGTCCTCCTGGATGCGAACAAAGACGATGTGATCCGGATTCCCAGGCTTGGTTCCCGGCCAATCAGGGTTCTTGTCGAGCACCATACGCTGGCCGATCGCAATGTCCCTGACCACATAGGGTCCCCAGCCGTAGGGCGCCTTCCGGTCAGCCGCAGCGCCGTACTTGTCGAACAGGTCCTTGCCGGTGATGATCAGCCTGTCGAAGAGGTAGTCGAGCAGCGGCGCGGTCGGCTGGCTCGTCGTGACCTTCACGGTATACTTGTCAACCGCTTCGGCGGACGCGACCGGCTGAACGTTGCTCGCCTGGGCCGTATGCGGATCATGCTTGGCCCGATCGATCGAGTGGATAACGTCCTCCGCCGTAAGCTCCGTGCCGTCGTGATGCCGCTTGAGGCCGTGGCGGAGATGGAAGTACCAGATGCGGGGATCGTTCTTGTCGGTCTCCCAGCTCTGCGCCAGCAGCGGTTCATATTCGCCGGTATCGGTATTGAACGTCCCAAGGCAGCCATAAGTCTGGCACCAGATCATATACATCTGCGCCGTACTGTCAGCGTACGGATCCCAGCCGGCAAAATCGTTGACGACACCGATCGTAACCGTGCTTTCCGCCGCGGCGGCAATGCAAGGCGCAAACATCACGGCGACGATGAGCACAATCGCGCGCAGCGGCCGAAGCGCGCCCAGCGGACTCATTGCGCGCCCTCACTGTCGAAATAGCCGTTCATGATCGCGTCGTGCCAGATGCTGACGACGACCGGACAGACGCCGAGCGGCAGGCCCTCCTCGGTACGCCAGTAGGAGTGGGTGCCCGTGCCAAACTCGATCACGCGAAACTTTGGTGGCCTGTCGAGTGCGGCGAACTTATCGGCGATGATACGATAGTTCTCCGGCGTGTGATCGCGGCTGTACTGATTGATGCCGTGCAGGATCGGCGGGACCGGTTTGACGTCCGGCCCGGCAAGCGGCACGCCGTAATTGAGATATTCCTGCACCAGCGCCGCAGTCGCGTCGCGGTCGAGCTTCTGGAATTGCGCCGCGACGTTGGCGGCCTCGATCAGGCAGGACGGCGTACGATTATGGTACCAGTTTTCTGCCTTAAACTGCGGAAAACGCTTCACGCTATCCCAGGATTCGAAAATCTCTTCCATCACCTGCGCAAGACGAAACAGCGGCTTGTCGCCTTCCTGCATCGCCAATTCCGCCCCCCGATAGCGGGCAAGCTCGCGCCACGTGCGCACCAGGACGTAATTGAACGGCGTCGGCCAGTCGTGTCCTGCCATTGCATGATAGAACTCGCCGAACGACGAGTTTTCGATGCCAATGAGCCCTTTCACGTTGGTCACGCGCTGCATCAGCGTGTGCACGAACGGACCGCCGGTCGAGTGCCCATGCACGTAGATCGACCACTCCTCGGGCGGGAAGTGCTTGCGGCAGATTTCTTTCATCGCCTCGACGATCGCCGTCGGCCAGGCCGCCATGCGCAGATTAAAGCGTGTTCCGGGCTTGGCCACGGCGTAGGACCGCGAACCGTAGATGTCCCGGTTGCTGGCATCGATTTTCACTTCGTATTCGTCGCCGGCGATATTCTCACCCTTAAGCCAAATAGGCGTGCGCACTGTTCCATCCGCGAGGAACGTATCGTCGGGCCAGTCGCGGCTCGCATCGCCGAGATAGAACCGGCCCGGATAGGTCATCGAGCAGACCTTAAAACCGCGCTTGCCGCAGAACGTTCGAGCCAGACGCTCGATCGAGCGCCAGTCGCTCGCACCGCCATGCGTCATAAAGATACCGAGCTTCTTGCCGTCAGGTCCGACAGCAATCCGGCTTTTATCTTTTGGCTCGTAGACGACGTTGCCGATGTCCCAATCGAGACCATTGGCATGGATGCGAAAGACATCCTCGCCTTCGTTGAATTCGATTTCGGGCTCGACGAGAACTGCGTCAGAGATCGACATCATCTCGCGCTTCTCAAGCCGCTGCGGCGGCTCCCAAAGACGGGACTTGCGACTCACGTCAAGCATGGCCCCTCCCCTGTTGTTTTATAGTGAGCGTAGCGGCGCCTGGCTGGACCGTCGAGGCTGACGGACCAAACACATGACAAGCTATGCCGTGCGCGCCATCGAACACAAGCGCAGGCTCTTCCTCAGCACAGCGCTTTTCGGCGAACGGGCAGCGCGGATGGAAACGGCAGCCGCTTGGCGGATCGATCGGACTCGGCACGTCGCCTTGCAGCACAATGCGTTCGCGTTTGCGCGCCGGATCGGGCGCCGCCGACAGCAAGGCTCGGGTATACGGATGCCGCGCTTCCCGGTAGAGCTTCGCAGCCGGCGCAATCTCGGCGACCTGGCCGAGATACATCACTGCGACCCGGTCGCTGACGTGTTCGACGACGCGTAGGTCGTGCGAAATGAACAAATAGGTGATGCCGAACTCACGCTGCAAATCCAGCAGCATGTTGAGGATCTGCACCTGGATCGATACGTCGAGGGCCGAGACCGCTTCGTCGGCGACGATGAACTTCGGGCCGACGGCCAGTGCGCGGGCCACGCCGATGCGCTGACGCTGCCCGCCCGAGAACTCGTGCGGATAGCGCCCATAATACTCCGCCCGCAGGCCGACCCGGGCCAACAGGTCCTTGACCCGGGACCGCCGTTGATCACCGCGCGCAATGTTATGGATGCGCAGGCCTTCCCCGATGATTTCGCCGATCCGCATGCGGGGGTTGAGCGACGCATAGGGATCCTGGAAAATGATCTGCATATTGCGGCGCATCTCGCGCAGTGCCGGCGCGGGCAAAGCGGCGAGTTCCCGGCCCTCGAACGCGATCGACCCGGACGTCGGCTCGATCAAGCGCACCACGCAGCGGCCGAGCGTTGTCTTGCCGCAACCCGATTCGCCGACGAGCCCAAGCGTCTCGCCAGGTTCGATTGACAGCGTCACACCGTCGACAGCTTTCACATACTTACTGGCGCGGCGAAACACCCCGTCGCGCACCGGGTAATGTTTTCTCAGGTCGCGGATATCAAGCAGCGCCATCTACGCAACCTTGAAACAAGCGACATTGTGGCCGGGCTCGATCTCGACAAGCGGCGGTTCGGCTTGCGCGCAAGAATGGTCCGCACGCGAACAGCGATTGCGGAAATGGCAGCCGGTCGGCCAATCCAACGGGTTCGGCACCATGCCCGGAATTGCCTCAAGGTTGGTCTTCGGCGGCAACCGGCCCGGCATCGAATTAAGAAGTCCGATGGTGTAAGGATGCAGCGGACGTGAGAAGATCGTGTCAGGTGCGGCCTGCTCGATGATCTTGCCGGCGTACATCACCGCCACTACATCCGCCTGCTCGGCGACCACGCCCAGATCGTGCGTAATAAGAAGTACGGCCATGCCAAGCTTCTGCTGAAGTTCGGCAATAAGCTCCAAGATCTGCGCCTGAATCGTGACGTCGAGCGCCGTAGTCGGTTCATCGGCAATCAAGAGCTTTGGCGTACAGGCCAGCGCCATGGCTATCATCACTCGCTGGCGCTGACCGCCGGAAAACTCGTACGGGTAGCTGCGCACGCGTTTTTGCGGCTCGGGGATCTTGACGAGGCGAAGCATCTCAATGGCGCGCTCGCGCGCCGCACGCCGGCCGGCGCGTTGATGGACCCGCACGCTTTCGGCGATCTGATCGCCCACCGTCATCACCGGGTTGAGCGAGGTCATCGGTTCCTGGAAGATCATCGAGATTTCGTTGCCGCGGATGCGACGCATCTCCTCTTCGCCGCCGCTTGCAGGGTTGCGACCACGATAGAGAATATCGCCGCCCACGATGCGGCCGGTATCCTTGTCGAGAAGTTGGATGATTGAGAGTGCGGTCACGCTCTTGCCGCAGCCCGATTCGCCGACAAGCCCGACAGTCTCACCGTCAGGAATGTCAAAACTGACGCCATCAACCGCCCTGACCTCGCCGTCGCTCGTAAAGAACGAGGTGCGCAAGTCCTTGACGCGCAACAACGGCGCGTCGCTCAGGTTTTGGCCGGCACGCTCGACCACGAAAGCCTCGCGGTTACAGTCCTTGTACCCCTTCATGGACGAATGCCAAGCGGCCGTCCACAATAGTCATATCGACCGGTATGTCCTTGATCCGCTCCGGCGCGATTGCGAGCGGGTCCTGCGCCAGCACGGCGAGATCGGCCAGCTTGCCCGGCTCGATCGAACCCTTGATGCGTTCATCGAAGCCGTTGTAGGCGGCGTTGATTGTGTACATGCGCAAGGCTTCGACGGGCGAGACTGCCCGGTCGGCGCCGATCGTTGCGCCGCTCCAGATCTGGCGCGAGACTGACGTGCCCATGTCGCGCAGCGGGTCAGTCGGCCAGTAGCCCGGACCGTCGGAACCCGACGTGATCGGAATACCGGACTCGAGCAGTGTTTTGACGTCGAAAGCGCCTTCCAGCCGTTCCGGTCCCATGCAGTCGAGCAGCGATTCCCAGATGAAATGCAGGAACGGTACGTTGGGCACCGGCAGAATCTCGAGCCGCAGAATACGTTCGAGACGCTCTTTGGTGATCATCCAGTTGCCGAGATGTTCGACCCGGTGGCGATGATCGGCGCGCGGCAGCGCCGTAACCGCTTTCTCGATTGCGTCGAGCGCCATGTCCATCGCGCGGTCACCGATAGCGTGAATGCAGACCCGGTGTCCGGCGCGGTGATAAGCGTGGACTGTCTCATCAAGCTCCTCGGCCGGAATGCGGATGAGGCCGCAGTGGCAGGGATCGTCCACATAGGGCTCTGAGAACGCGGCAACGCGGCCCGTTATTCCGCCGTCGATCGACATCTTCACGCCGCCGATCTTGAGCCAGTCATTGCCGAACCCGGTTTTGATTCCGAGATTGAGCAGGCTCTCCGGCACAATCTTCGCTTCAAGAACGCGAAGCAGCAGGCTTGCGCGAATCGGCAAGCGCCCTTCGAGCACGAGCTCCTGATAGGCCCGCACCGTTTCGTTGTTGGTAACGATGTCGTGGATCGTCGTGACGCCGCGGCGCAGTGCGCGCCGCATGGCGTGAACGATCCCTTCTTTCATCTGCTCGTAGCTGTAGGCCGGGATGACGTCGCGCACCAGATACTGCGCACGCTCGATCAGCTTGCCGGTAAGCTCGCCCGTCGCCGGGTCGAGTTCGATGGCGCCGCCGCCAGGAGGCGTTGTCTCCTTCGTGACATGAGCAAGCTCCAGCGCGCGGCTGTTGGCGATCGTGATGTGGGCGCCGAAGCCGATCGAAACGGGATGGTCCGGAGCGACAGCGTCGAGTTCCTCGAGGCGCGGAAACCGCTTCTCCGGCATCCGAAAATCCTGCATCGGGCTGCCGGTACCGACAATCCACGTGCGGGGTGGAACTTCACGCGTCTGCGCGCGGACCACTTCAAGGATATGCGGGATCGACCGCACGTTGGTGCCGAAGTCCCGCACGTCGATCTTGTTGAGCGATGCGGCGCCGTCATCGGCCAAATGAACGTGCGGATCCGTAAGTCCAGGAATGACAGTCCGCCCCTTGAGATCGATGACTTCGGTGCGTGCGCCGCGCAAATCGAGCATCTCGCTGCTGCCGCCGACAGCGAGGATACGGCCCATTTTGACCGCGACTGCCTCGAGCGCGCGGTTGTTGGCGTCGGCCGTAAGCACTCGGCCGTTGGCGAGGATAAGATCGGGAGCGATGACTGTGTGCATGTCTTCGTGGACTGCTATTTCTTCGAGGGCGGCGGCTTGGTCGCGGGCAATTGCCTGCAGCGCGAGCGACGATCCTACGCGCGGCCGAAGCAATTGTGCAATACGCTCAATATTGCGTTGAGACGGCGCGGCGAGCAAACGATTATCGTAGCACGGTGACGTCGTTCGGATTAATGAGATCGTCCGGGCGTTCAAGAACATCGGGCGCTCAAAAACACTTGGCAACAGCTCGCTCGGAGATCGGAAAACGTCCGCTTCAGTTCGCGGGTTTCATGGAACTGCTTCGTCACGTCGCGAATAGAGGACAGCATTTGGGTCAACATAAGCCGCCCAAAGACACGCGGCATTGCCCCGGTGTGACCTGGGATGACGCGGCCTAGCTCGCATTGGGACAGGCTCTAAGGTAAGCGATGGCGATCTCTTTCTCGACACAGAGCGCTTGCTCTTTCCGCGGCTGCGATGGTTTAATCTCAATTGTCGGAATTTAGTGCGTGCTGTTCGCGCAAAGTGCAAAATGGTGTGAGGCTACGAATGATCGTCCGATACGACTCCGATGGCACGATTGTCATGATCAACCAGACCGATCACGCCCACGTGTCGGGATTGTTCGCGGCGCATTGGGGCAACGAGACATTCGAAGTACCGCGACCTTACGAATTGGTGGTACGTGGAACGACGTATCACGACATTGGCTGGCTTCGCTATGAAACCAGTCCTCAGCTCAACCCGGAGACCGGCAAAACGCCCACCTTTGCGCAGGTACCCAAAGACAAACAGATGCTCGATGCCTTTGAATGGGCGGGTGACTGGCTCAGCAGCATCGATCCCTATGCCGGACTTATGTTCTCCAAACACCGGACGGGTCTGTGGCAGAGCCGGTACGGTGTGGTCACACATCCTCCGACGGGCCGGGGTGGGACATTGCCGCCGGCAATTGCCGAGTTCATTGCACGCAGCGAGGCTAAGCAGAAGCAAGCCGCCGAGCAATTCGATGCCAAGGAATTCGCGACGAATTACAACCTGCTACAGGTCTGGGATCTTATGTCCCTCTACATCTGCACCACGGAGGTGATCAAGCCGGACGTGATCGATCCCGTGCCGCTCGGCTATTCGCAAGCCAAGGGCGTGCCCATGAATCTGACGCCTTTGGGGGAGAACACGATCGCGCTCTCGCCTTATCCGTTCGATCAGCCGTTGGTCACAGCCAGTGTGGTCATGCGCCGCCTGCAGCAGTCAAAGTTCAACGATTCGGCCGAATTTCGGTCGGTCTACTTCAAGGCCGCACCGCAGATCGCTTCATTCCGGTTCGTACCGGGCACGAAGTCGCATTAGGCACGGCCAACGCGGTTCCTGGGCTTGATGCGGACGGGGCCGCAACAAACGGACTTAAGGCCGAGCCTCAAGGAGAAGATTGATGGCATCAAAGGCGGAATTCGAAAGCCATTGCTGGGTTGACGTGGTCAGGCCTGAAGATCTGCGGACCTATGCGCCCTATGCCCGCGAGACCTATATCGGCGAGAATCCGGCGTTGCTGGTCGTTGATCTCTACAATCTCGTGTACAAGGGCGGGCGCAAATATCCGCACGAGTTGGAGCCTGATTTCCCGAATAGTTGCGGCGTCTACGCTCATGATGCGATCGAGCCGACGCAGCGACTGATCGCAGGCTGCCGTGCAGCAGGCCTGCCGATCTTCTATGTGACCGCGCAGTACAATCCGCACCGGGTGCAATCGACGCGGCGCGTTCACCTCCCGATGGTGGCGAACGACTGCGAGATCCATAATGCCTTCGAGCCACGGCTGGAGGACGTGGTGTTCCGAAAGGAGAGACCAAGCGCATTTTTCGGGACGCCGCTGATCGCGCATCTCAATCAACGGCGGATCGATAGCTTGATCGTGTGCGGCGAGACGACCTCAGGATGCGTCCGCGCCAGCGTGCTGGAAGCGCACATGTACGGTAAGCATGTGAGCGTGGTGGAGGAATGTTGCTTCGACCGTTGCGAGATCACGCACAAGATCAATCTCTTCGACATGCATCATAAATATGCTGACGTGATGCATCTCAACGAGGTGCTGGCGCATCTTTCTGGAGCCGCAGCGGCGACGGCCAGCCCGGTTACGTCAGTGGCCGTGAGCGCGGCAGCCATAGCCAGTTAGATGATGCCGGTAAGAACGTCAATTCTTCGGTGGCCGGTCTGATTACTCGCCTCATTCCTGCTAGCGTGACCGACCGAAACTCGCTCCGTTAGCCGAACAAATGTGAACGACTGATTCAGGCGCGTCGCCCGCTTTCGGGACAAGTACATATGAGGAAAGCTCAGCGTTATCCCGCATGCTGTTCG
This sequence comes from uncultured Alphaproteobacteria bacterium, assembly GCA_963759705.1. GTDB lineage: Bacteria > Pseudomonadota > Alphaproteobacteria > Rhizobiales > Xanthobacteraceae > BOG-931. Next base: position 92,148 of record CAVXAK010000001.1, on the reverse strand, counting down.
AGACGCATGGCGAGACGGACCTCTTCCTCGATCATTTTCCAGATCCGGTATTCGTAATCTGCGAATTCCTTCGTGTGCTTCACATCCAGAGTTCTCGGTCTTGGGATCTTGATCGGGATGACTTCCTTGAGGCGGCCCGGTCGGGCCGTCAAGACGACGACTTTATCGGACAAAAAAACCGCCTCGCTGATCTGGTGAGTAATGAACAGCACGGTCTTCTTCTGCTGGGACCAGATCGAGAGTAGTTCGAACTGCATAATCTCCCGGGTTTGAGCATCCAGAGCGGCAAAGGGCTCGTCCATGAGAAGGACCTCGGGGTCGATTGTCATGGCCCGAGCAATGTTGACACGCTGTCTCATGCCGCCGGAAAGTTCATGAGGATAATGCCGCGCGAAACTTCCCAGTCCCACCATCTTTATGAAGCGGTCGGCAACTTGGTGCGCCAAGCTGCTGCTTTTTCGCTGCAACTCAAGGCCAAACACGGCGTTGTCTTCTACCGTCCGCCAGGGAAAGAGGCTGTCGGATTGGAAGACAAATCCTCGATCCGGACCCGGTCGCACCACTTGGCGGCCATCCAGGAGAATTTTTCCCGCAGTAGGTTCGAGAAGACCATCGATGATGCGCAAGAACGTCGTCTTCCCGCATCCACTAGCTCCTACGATGCTGACAAACTCCGCCGTCTCAATCCGAAGATTGATATCCCGGAGAACCTCGACCTGTTCTCCTTCTCTCTTGCGGAATACTTTGGAGAGTCCCACCGTTTCCAGAGTCGGCATAGACTATGTTCCTCTCACGTCTTCGCCCGCGTCGACCAGTTTGAGGGAAATTGATATTCGGTTTGTGTCGTCGTTCGAGCGGCACGCCCAAAAATGCAGCATCCACTGCGGCCGCTCAACCAACAAATCGATGCTCATGCATCGGCCGTTGACGCTAATCACCGGCTTCCACGTTTTGCCAGGGGGTCTGCCAACGTTCCAGCATCCTCAGCAGTTCGACGGCGATGACGCCGCTGATGGCGAGGATCAGGACCCCAACGAATACGCCGGCCGTATTGAATGTCTGGGCAGAAACGATGATGAGATATCCGAGCCCAGCTCTGGCTCCGATCATCTCGCCGACGACGACCCCCACGAGGCCACGAGCGACCCCGAGCCGAAGACCGGCCACGATAAATGGGAGAGCCGCTGGTATACGCACCTTCACGTAGAGCTGGGAGGTCGTCGCGCCAAAAGAACGCGCAGCTTCGACCAGATGGCGATCGGTCGTCGTAAGTCCAACAAAGGTATTAATAAGTACAGGAAAAATTACCAACGTAATGATGATTGCGACCTTAGAGGGGATGTCGATCCCGAACCAGAGAATGAAGAGAGGACTGAGCGCTATAATCGGGGTCGAATAAAGCCCGGACACCCAGGGATCCAAGAAATCACGGACTATCTTCGAAGCCGCCATGAGCATGGCTCCTAGAATCCCGGCTGTTGAGGCAATGACAAAGGCCATCAAGAACTCAACGCCACTTACCCACATGTCGTGTTGGAGTTGACCCTTATTCCAGAGCACCACCGCCTCTGCGAACACCGCCGAGAGAGGGACAAAGAAAAGAGATTTCGTTAGAAAGTAACGCGCGCCAAACTCCCACGCGACAGCAACGATGATAATTGACGCAAAGCCGCGAAACTTGCGGCTGTTGAGAATGGAGCGCAGCCGATCCCAATTCATGGTCGGCTCTGCCAGCAGTGCGACCTTTGTCCCGGCAGCGGCGTTGCCAGTCCCGCTCACCGTTTCAAAGTTCACAGCCTGTTCTGCCACGTCTACGTCCTCTCGTCCGGCGCCGGCTGTCGCTCCCGTGAGACATCATACCGGCTTGGCTCAGGGCGTCGCGATTTGTTCGTGGTCTAACGCCGCTCTGTTATCTGAGAGTATCCATTCAGGCGGCGCGGTCAATCGGTCGCACGAGAGGTCTCGTTGAGGAACTTCTCACGACGGTTGTGTGTATGCTGCTCGGATGAAACGACAGCAACGCCGCAAGACAATTCATGGTTGGACGACCTGCCAGCATAACTGGCTCCCGTTCAGCACGCGGGGGAAATTTATTGACTCGGGAAGACACACGTCGGTAACCTTGATCGGAACAATAGGGACTCTAATGTCCTTGTCTGCAGAATGGGGAGGAGGCTGAGTATGACAGCAAGATCGCTGCCCGTTCGCCGGCCACTCACGCGCGCAATCATCATGGCTGCCGGTGCGCTGCTCTCCCAGGCCTCGCTGGCCCACGCCCAAAGCTCGAGCCTGACCCACATCAATTACGGACAGATCACGACGTCGGCCCTGAATTGGCCGTTCATGATCGCAGAGAAAGAGGGCTTCTTCGAAAAAGAAGGGATCAAACTCGATACGATAATTGGGGGCAATACCGCCGCCACTTCGCAGGCGCTGGTGGCCGGTGGCACCGATCTCGCTCAAATGAATCTGGTTCAGTTGCTCGCCGCCAATTCCGCCGGAGCGGATCTTGTCATCGTTGGCGGAGATGCGATGGTGCCTATCTACACGCTGATCGTTAGCAAGTCCGTGAAGAGCTATGCGGATCTGAAAGGAAAGCGCTTAGCAGTTGCGGGGCCGACGGACCCGTTGAACTACGTCTTGGAGCGAATGCTTGCAGCCAACAAGCTCACGCCGAGTGATTACGAGATGATTCCGGTCGGGGGAACTCCGGATCGACTTTCTGCTGTTACGAGAAATGCGGTTGCTGGGAGCTTGCTTGGCCAACCAGACGATTTTCGCGCCCTCGCCAACGGCTTGGGTGAATTAGGTCGCTCGACCGACTATGTTGACCATTTCCAATATACGCTTACTGGCGCTCGCCGCGACTGGGTTGAGACGCACAAGGCGCTGGTCGTTAAATTTTTGCGTGCTTATGTGAGAGGTTGCGAGTTCTTCTACGACACGAAAAATAAGGAGGCTGCGATACGCACGTTGATGGAGGGGACGAGAGCCGACCGCAACGCAGCGGAAAAGACTTACGATCTTTATCAGAAGAGCAGGAAGACGATTCCACAACGCGGCGATGTGGATATCGAGGGGGCGCATATCGTTGCTCAGAACTGGAAGGCATTCGGGCTCCGCAAGGAGCCGTCCTCAGTCGATGGTGTGCTGGAGCTTAGCTACCTCAAGCAGGCCCAGGGGCTGAAGTAGGTAATGGAGAATGAAGAACGACGAGTTGTCATACAACTTGGGTGAAGTCATCGATCGTCTGATTTCGGTCCAGTTCTTTATGTCTGGCGGCGGATCAGCGCTGACCAATAAGTCCGTCACCAATGTGTTGTATGCTACGCCGCTTCCTCGGAGGCGAGGTACTGCCGTGGTTCGAGAACCGCAGGAAGGAACTGACCAACCGGCCGCTGATCCGCGAGCAGGCGTTGGGCGAGGCGCTCGACCCTGACAAGCTGGAGCGGCTTGGCCGCTACGATGGCGGAACTATGCGACCTCTACTTGGCAGAAGGTGCAACACACAAGAGGCCCTCGACGCTGAAAGCTGATCTTGGACGGATCGTGCACCACATCAAACCACTATTTGGCCGGGTGCGCGTGGACAAAGTTGCACGAGCCGATATTGAACGGATGCTGATAGATGTTAAAATCGACAGCGCCGACGCCTACCGAGCGAGAACGTCGGCCAGGGAGCATTGCGAGTGGCGGTAGCGGCATCGCAGCCCAGTGTGTCGCGCTGATGAGTCCCCTCCTCGCTTTCGCGGTGGAGCGCGGATTGAGGTAGGACACGCCGCCGCCTCATGAGAGGCGAACGAATAGCCCCATCAAGTCTGTTGGATCGCCGAGAGCAGCCAATTGCCCTCGCGGGCACGCCTGAAGGTCCACAGTTCGGTAACCTCGCTCAACTCGCCACCTTCGACGGTGCGTCCGGTCGCGCGCTCGACCATGCTGTCCTTGAACGCAAAGTTAATGGCGACGGTCGCATAATCGGTATTGCCTTCGCGCCAGGCTTCCGACAGATCGCCATGAAGCAACCTTACATCAGTAACCCGGTTGATCAGCCCGCGACTGGCATTGCCCGCTAGCTGCTCGGAGAAATAGGACAGCATTTCGGGCGTTGCCTTTGCGCGCAGGGCCGAAAAGTCTTCCGCCGAGTAAGCACCTTGGATGTCCGCCGAGCAATCGTTCGAACGCATCGTAATCCGACTTGGCGATTGTAAGATGTTCTTCGCCAGCCGATGGCCCATTGCCTCCGTTCATCATTCCGCTGAGACCGCGAAAGCCATATCCAGTCGCCGGACTAGCCGCCGCATAGACAGGTGCCGTCATATTCCGCCGCTGCCACCAGGCGAATACCAGTCGGGCGACAATTACGACCAGCAGAACTTGTAACAGCAGGCCGATAATCGAGCTAAACCCTGCCATGCCGCCAAAAAGTCCTTGCCCAAACAGTAGGCCAAATAGACCTGCGCCGAGGAAGCCGGCAGCAAGCCCGCCGAATAAGCCGCCGCCAAACAAGCCTCCGTTGAACAAGCCGGGTCGAGTTGCAGTCTGGCCGATGGGCGCGACGCTGTCCGGTTGCGTCATCGAACGCTGGATCGGCGCTGCAGTAGGAGCGGTAGGCGTAGCGGGTGGCGCCGAGAATGTTCGCATGCCCCGGCCGCCCGTTGAGAAACCGCCGCCAACTCGTGCATGCGCATCACCAGCGATCAGCATAAACACCGCTGCTATCGCGACAAGCGCGATCAGCCTATGAGTATGAAACATGACAATTTAGCTCCCAGCGTAATAGGTAACCGGAGGTAGGTACGTGCTGGGCGACTTATAAGGGGCAGCAATCCTCGGCGCTGTCATGTCGCAGGAATATCGGCTGCGGCTGCAAAAGCTGGGCCTGACCTTCGAACGGAAAGGCGGGACGTCCCTGTCCAAGGGGTATCAGATCATCAATCGGTTCTCGGAGGACATCGACCTCCGCATCGAGCCTCCCAAGGACCGGGATGTGAAAACCGGCCGTAATCAGAACAATCCGGCCAAGGTGCGGAGCCGCGAGGAATTTTACGGCTGGCTGGCAAAAGCGATCCGCATCGACGGCATTGAAAAGGTTGAGCCATGCCTCACGCTGCGGGTCGGTTACGGAATCGAACAAAGTCTATGGTAACTTGACGCGATCTCGTCACGCCAAAGCAGCCCTGACGTCTTGAACAGGAATTCGGAGTGCTTCGGCAGCGTAAAGTCGGGCCGCGCAAGTTTCGTGAAGACGTAGCCGGCCGCATAGGTCGAAATCTGCAACTCGAAAACGGCGCTGAACCCGGCAGCAACATAGATCGGACCGTTGCTCCGCCATATCTCGCCATCGCTCGCGTCCGGCCGTGCATGCGTGTAGGGGCAAAGCTCCTTGTAAAGCGCCTCGATCCAGCCACCAGCCTTCAGGACAAACGTGCGAACCGGCCCCTTGGTCGCGCTGCGTAGCTTCCGGATGCAACTTTGGAATGGGAGGCTGCCCAGATTTCGCTTTTTCCAGCGAATGTAATCCGAATCTTTGGGCGCGAGATTGCCGAGCGCGCCGACGGCAATCAGCTCGATCGCGCTGCGCAGGTTGGCGACGGCCGAGCGGTAAAACCCGTGCAGCGAATCGAAGCTGCTGGCGTGGAGGCAATCCGCCGCATCGAGCATGCCGCCGAAAAGCTCGTCCTGAACATCCCCAATTGCCTCGACCCAGTCGCGATGCAGCACATGAAGAGTGGCGAGCTGCGAGCCGTGATGGTTCGAGGTGGTCAGGGCGACGTCGTCGGGCAGGTGCATCATGCTCGACCAGACCTCTTCAGAAACGAGGTCTGTCGGTCCAGGCCGTTTTCCGCTTACCAGCAAGAAAGCTTCGTCCGGCAGCAGGCTTCGGTTTGCACGGAAGTCTTTGGGGGCGGCTGGTTTAGACATGGCTGTGCGTCCGGCGGTTTTCTCATAGTCATAAGCGCGCAGGTGACATTGTCAAAATGCGCCGATCGGATCTCTTTGACGGAATGATCCGGGTTATTCAGCAAGAGACTGACGCCGAACTTTCCATCCCACTGCATCCTGCGCTCATTGCCGCGATCAAGGCCACACCCGCAAAAGGCGACACATTGATCGGCGACGCCTAATGGCCGTCCCATCAAACGCGCGACCCTCACTCTTGTTATGAAGAAGGCGGTGGCGTTGGCTGGCCTGCCGACGCGCTGTGTAGCGCATGGCCTCCGCAAGGCGATGATGCGTCGCTTGGCCGAAAGTGGATCGTCGGCCAAGGAAATCGCAGCGATTTCTGGACACCGCACGCTGAAGGAGATCGAGCGGTACACGGCGGCGTTATGTCCGCCCTTTACCCAATCTATCTCAGACATCAAATATGGCGATCGAACGGTAGAAAAAGACTGTGTGCGTCATGGACGACGACCCAATCGATCGATGTATCATTATCGCTGTAAGATTCTTAGGAAGCGTCTTCACACCGTCTATCGAGTTGAGCGCAAATTTGCTGCAATTGACCAGCGTTCACGGAATCCAGATGGCTGCCACCGATTGTTCACCCAGGCCATTTGTCATGACATTGGAGAATTCCTGCAATGTCCGCTGCCGGGTTGTAGCCGTAACGCAGCTTGCCACGCCGACATGTGCCGCTACAATGCATCAAGTGTCGTGAAATGATAAACGACGGCACGGGGAGTGAACGCCCTCGCCAAAGCTGCAATCATGTTCTGAGGTGGCCGCGTCTGAAAGCGCAAAGGACGTTAGTTCTACTGTCGTCAAACCCTGGTTAACGGTCGACGTGGGGCGGGCCAACTCGGGATCGACGCGTGGGAGGAGCACTCATGAGCACGCTTCGATCCGTCCTGTTGCGCGTTTGTCTCGTCGGCGGTGCTCGCCGTGGCAACGACTCACGTCCATGCCCAGAATTTTCCGGCGCGGCCGGTCCGCGTCATCGTGCAGACGGCGGCGGGTAGTTCACTCGATGCGCTGGCGCGGCTCGTCAACGAGCAGCTGTCGAAGATCTGGGGCAAGGAAGTGATCGTCGTCAACCAGGCTGGCGCGGGCGGTCTGAATGCCGCGCGTGCGGCCGCGGCCGCGACACCCGACGGCTATACGTTGTTCCTGGCGGGCGGTTCGGTGTTCGTTGCACTGCCGGAGCTGCAGCACAACCTGCCATTCGATGTGAACGACTTCGTGCCGATCGGCTTCATTGCCGAACAACCCTACGCAATCCTGGCGTCGAAACGGCTCGGCGCGAAATCGCTGGCCGAGCTGATCGCGCTCTCCAAGAAGACGCCGGGCGGCCTGGACGCCGTTGCCGGCACGGTCGGCGGGCTGCAGCATCTGACCGCGGAATCGTTCAAGCAGCGCAGCGGCGCCCATCTCAACATGATCCACTATCCCGGGACCGACGCGTCCTTGAGCGACGTCATCAGCGGCCGGGTGCCGGTGATGTTCCAGACACTGCTGCCGGTCGCCGGCGTCGTTGCCTCGGGCGAGGTCAAATTGCTGGCGGTAGCGGCGCCGAAGCGGCTGCCGAACCATCCCGACTTGCCGACAGTTTCGGAAACGGTTCCCGGCTTCACCGCATCGGGTTGGTCGATCCTGGTGGCGCCGCACGGCACGCCCGCAGCGATCGTGCAAAAGATCAACACCGACCTGAGGAAGGCTCTGGCGCAGCCGGAGCTGCTCAAGAAGTTCGAGGATCTTGGCAACTACACACGCTCCATGACACCGCAGGAGCTTGCCGATTTCGTGCGCAGCGAGCGGCAAGTATGGGGTCCGATCGTCAGGCAGGTCGCCAGCGGGGCGAAATAGGGCCAAAGGCAACAGGCCAACAGGTCATGACGAGTGTAGTCGATCGCACCCCGACGCGCCGCACCAGAATGCAGAACGGCAACCGGTTTAAGCTCGGCCTGTTCGGCATGAACTGCTCCGGTTCGGTGCCGACTGCGGTGCCGGAGCGCTGGAAGGCCGGCTGGCCGGAGACCCGCGAGGCGGCGCGGCTCGCGGATGAAGCGGGCCTCGAGTTTCTGCTGCCGATCGCACGCTGGCTGGGCTATGGCGGCGTCACCGACCGCCAAGGCACCAGTTTTGAAACATTGTCCTGGGCTTCTGCGCTACTTGCGGCGACCAAGGAGATTGTCACCTTTGCCACGGTCCACGTGCCGCTGCTCAGTCCGGTGTTTGCGGCCAAATCCTGCGTGACGGCGGACCACGTCGGACGCGGGCGGTTCGGCCTCAACGTGGTCTCGGGCTGGAACGTCGAGGAGTTCGCCATGTTCGGCGCGCGACTGCTCGACCATGACTACCGCTATCAATACACTGAAGAGTGGGTGTCGATCGTCAAGAAAGTCTGGTCGGAAAGCAGCCCGTTCGATTTCTCCGGAAAATATTTCGAGCTGAGACATGTCGGCGGCAAACCCAAACCGTGGGGTGACTCGCGGCCCTTGCTGATGAGCGCCGGGTCGTCGCCTGAAGGCCGCGCCTTCGCCGCGCGCCACGCCGATTGTCTGTTCATGGTGATCGGCGACGAGGCCGGACTTGCCGACGAGATCGCCACACTGCGGGCGGGCACGCGAGGCATCGGCGTATTCGCTAGCGGCCACCTGATGTGCCGGGCAACGCCGAAGGAAACCAAGGAGTACTACCATTACGTGGTTCACGAGAACGGCGACTGGGAGGCGGCCGAAGCGGTGATCCGAAAACGCATCGCCGGCGACGGCCGCTCGCTGCCGCAGGAGCGCCTGCACGCCATGATGGAACGTTTCATCAGCGGCGGCGGCACGTTCCCGGTCATCGGCAGCTATGACGAGGTGGCGGCGACGTTCAAACGCCTCGCCGATGCCGGCCTTGACGGCATGGCGATCGCCACCGTGAACTACGTGCAGGAGATGCCGGTCATTCGCGACGAAGTCCTGCCGCGGCTCGAACGGCTGGGCCTGCGCCAGCCGCTGCAATAGTGATGTGGAGTTTGATGGCCCCGACGACACGAACGACGCGCATGCAGAACTCGAACCGCTTCAAGTTGGGGCTGTTCGGCATGAATTGCTCAGGCTCGTTCGCGACCACCGCGCCGGAGCGGTGGCAGGCGGGCTGGGACGAAAACCTCGAGGCGGCGCGGCTCGCGGATGAAGCGGGCCTGGAGTTTCTGCTGCCCATCGCACGCTGGCTCGGTTACGGCGGCCAGACCGACCGCCAGGGCACCACCTTCGAGACCTTGTCGTGGGCATCGGCGCTGCTGGCCGCCACCGACGATATCGTCGCCTTCGCGACCATTCACGTGCCGCTGGTGCATCCCGTGTTTGCCGCCAAGTCGATCGTGACCGCAGATCATGTCGGCGGCGGACGCTTCGGCATTAACGTCGTGTCCGGCTGGAACGTCGAAGAGTTCGCGATGTTCGGCATTCCGTTGCGCGAGCACGACGAGCGTTATGCCTATTCGGCGGAATGGGTCACGATCCTCAACAAAATCTATGCCGAGACCGCACCGTTCGATTATCAGGGCAAATATTTCAGTCTCAAAAATGTGGAGGGAAAACCGAAGCCGTGGGGCAATGGGCGACCGCTGCTGATGAGCGCGGGTTCATCGCCGGCCGGTCGGGCCTTCGCGGTGAACTATACCGACTGTCTGTTCATGGTGATTACCGAAGAAGCCAACATCGTCTCCGATGTCGCGCAGGTGCGCGCGGTCCCTGGCGCCGACAAATGCGGCCTCTATGCCAGCGGCCACCTGCTCTGCCGCCGCACCGCGAAGGAGACCGAGGAATACTACCACTATCTGGTACGCGAGAAAGGCGACTGGGAGGCTGCCGAGCAGATCATCGCCAAGCGCGCCGCCGGCGGCTCGCAATCGCTGTCGCCGGAAATCATGCGCCGGATGAAGGAGCGAGTGATCGGCGGCGGCGCGACCTTTCCGGTTATCGGCAGCTATGACGAGGTCGCGCAGAAATTCCTGCGCTTGGCGGAAGCCGGGCTCGACGGCATGGCCTTGATCCTCGTCAATTATGTGCAGGAAATGCCCATCCTGCGTGATGAAGTCCTGCCGCGCCTAGAGCGCCTCAAGCTCCGCGCCGGCCACAGCAGATCGGAGACACGGCAATGAATGCGCTGCGCGACAAATATGCCATCGTCGGCACCGGCAAGAGTCGCCTCGGCCAGGTCGGCTTGAATTCGTTGGCGCTCCTGGAAGAGGCCATCAAGAACGCGCTCGACGACGCCGGCCTGACCAACAAGGACGTTGACGGCGTGGTGGTGCGCGGCCCGGATGATGTCTATTCGCATCACCAGCTGGTCGCCGCCAGGCTTGGTATCGATGTCGACTTCAGCACCAGCCTCGATAATGGCGGCGCCAGCCAGATACTCGCGATCATTCTTGCTGTTATGGCGATCGAAGCTGGCCTGGCGACCACGGTCGTCTGCGGCTACGGCCGCGACAGTTGGACGCGCACTCACTCCGACGGTCGCGGCCACGCGCAGAATGATCTCATTCCTGCTGCGCAGCGGCCGCGGGAGCATGGTCCGGAGTTCGGCCATTTCGGCGCGGTGTCTCAGCACGCCTTCGGCGCCCGGCGCCATATGTTCGAATACGGCACGACGCGGAAAGATTTTGCGGCGATTGCAACGGCGTTTCGCGAGCATGCGCTGCGCAATCCCGAGGCCGTCATGAAGAAGCCGCTGACCATCGACGACTATTTCAAGGCGCGGCTGGTCGTCGATCCGTTCGGCCTGTTCGACTGCAGCCTGAACAGCGACGGCGCCGGCGCGGTGGTGGTGACCTCGACCGAACGCGCCAGGTCACTGCGGCGGAAACCGGTCCTGATCAAAGGCTTTGCGTCGCACAACAACACCAAGGGCTGGATCGAGGAGGACCATATGCTGTCGACCGGCGCGGTGGAGAGCGGAGCGCGCGCTTTTAAGATGGCGGGCCTCGGACCCAAGGAGGTCGACACCGCGCAGATCTATGACTGTTTCACCTACATGGTGCTCACCCAGCTCGAAGATTACGGCTTCTGCAAGAAGGGCGAAGGCGGTGAGTTTGTGCGTTCCGGTGCGCTGCGGCTCGATGGTGCGCTACCCACCAATACGTCCGGCGGCCAGCTCTCGGAAGCGCATGTCGAAGGCATGTTACAGATCGTCGAGGGCGCGCGGCAGCTGCAGGGCATCTACGGCGCGGACCGGCAGGTCCCTGACGCCGAGATCGCGCTGATCAGCGGTCACGGTGGCAATCAAGTCTGTCATTCGACTTTGATATTGGGAAGGGCGTGACGTTATGGCCGACTACAATAAGCCGCTGCCGGTTCCGTCGCAGGAATCGAGGCCGTATTGGGACGGATTGCGCGAGCAGAAATTGCTGATGCCGCGCTGCGATGCCTGCGGACGCTTCTGGTTCCCGCCGTCGCTACTGTGCCCGCACTGCAACTCAGCGACATCAACCTGGACCGCGACGGGTGGCCGGGGTCGCATCTTCAGCTATGTCGTTTATCACCGCGTCTATCATCCTGGCTTCGCCGACGAGGTGCCTTATACGGTCGCCGTCATCGAACTGGACGAAGGGCCGCGCATGATCAGCAACGTGATCGGCATCCCTCCCGAAAAGGTCGAGTGCGACATGCGCGTCGAAGTCGCCTACCAGCCGATTACGGAAAAGATTACTCTCCCCAAGTTCAAACCCATCGCGTAGGCGCCCCGCCATGATCCCCGGCGCTCTTGACGGCATCAAAGTCTTCGAATTCGCAAGCTACGTGAGTGGTCCCTATGCGGGCATGCTGCTTTCCGACCTCGGCGCGGAGGTCGTCAAGGTCGAGATGCCGGAGGGCGGCGATCCTTTCCGCATGTGGGGCAAGACCGACTACAACGGCACCTTTGGTTCGATGAACCGCAACAAGAAGAGCGTGACGCTCGACTTGAGGACGGAGGTCGGGAAAGCAGGGGCACGCAAGCTCGCGCTCGGCGCCGACGTCATCATCGAAAATATGCGCGCGGGCGCCATGGAGCGGTTCGGCCTCGGCTATGAGGCGCTGGCCACCGACAATCCCCGTCTCGTTTATTGCTCGATCACTGGCTTCGGCTCAGAAGGCCCGTATCGCGACCGGCCCGGCTATGACACCGTCGGCCAGGCGGTTTCCGGGCTGCTGAGCGTCTTGACCGATCGCAAGGCCCCGCAGCCAATGGGCGTGTCGCTCTCGGATCATCTGGCGGGTGCATTTGCGGCCTACGGCGTGCTGGCGGCGCTGATGGCGCGAACCGCCACCGGATGCGGTCAGAAGGTCGAGACGTCGCTGCTGCAGGCAACACTATCATTTCTGGGCGAGAATGCCGCGACCTTCTTCGAGGATGGCAAAGTGCCGTCGCGTCAGACTCGATGCCAGCGCGCGCAGGTCTTTACGTTCACAGCAACCGATGGCCTGCCATTCGCCGTGCACCTATCGTCGCCTGAGAAATTCTGGCGAGGCCTCCTGGTGGCGATTGATCGTGAGGCCCTGGCTGCCGATGAACGATTCCGCACTCGGGAGCAGCGCGTCAAGAACTACGACGCCCTGCGCGCCGAACTCGCCTCAGTGTTCCAGTCGCGGCCGCGTGCTGAATGGCTCAAGCTCCTTGGGGCGCAAGACGTGCCAAGCGGTCCGCTCAATACCCTCGAGGAGGTCTTTGCCGATCCTCAGGTCGTCGCGCTCGATATGCGCAAGAACTTGCCGCATCACAGCCGCGGCACCGTCTCCGTCGTCGGTAATCCGGTGCGGCTCAGTGCGACGCCGCCCCGGGTCGAGACCGCCGCGCCGGATCTGGGGGCGCACAACGACGTGTTCCTGCGCTGAAATGACGTGCCGAATGTTGGAAAGCGGTGAAGCCGGCACTTCCAACTTCGGATAACAATAAATCGTCGCCCCGGGCAGGGTCGACCCGTACAGAAGGGAGGAAGCTGCATGAGGATCGTAGCATCACGCCGAGCCCTTTTGCTGATGTTCGGTATCGTCACACTTGGCGCCGGTCAGGCAGCCGCTCAGATCGCAGCGAGCGACAATCCTGCGATGTATCGGGGGCCGGACCGCGAGCAGCGCCTACTCGCTGGCGCTCGCAAAGAGGGCGAGGTCACGGTCTATTCGTCGATGATCGTCGATCAGGCGCTCCGTCCCATCATCGATGGTTTCGAAGAGAAATATCCATTCGTTAAGACAAAGTACGTGCGCGATGACCCACCACAGCAGTTGCAGAAGCTGATGGCGGAATCGCACGCCGACCACATGGTTGCCGACGTCGTCGAAAGCACCGGGTTGGAAGTGCCGATGCGCGCCGCTAACATCGACCAACCGTTTTGGTCGCCACAAATCGAGGCTTACCCGGAAAACCTACGCGATCCCCAGCACTATTGGGCACCGACGCGCGTGAGCTATCTCGGCGCCTGCTACAATACCAACTTGGTCAAACCCGCAGACCTGCCCAAGAGTTTCCCGGACTTCTTGGACCCGAAAGTGGAAGGGCAAGATGGTATGGTCTGGCACCACGATGGGCGACCTGCTGTTCATCACCGGTGTGCGCAGCTTCATGGGCGAGGACAAGGCATACGCCTATCTGCAGAAGTTGGCGAAGCAGGATATCGCTATGATCCCCTCCGCCAATCGCGTCATCGTCGACCGCGTCATGGCCGGAGAATATGCGATGTGCCTCGATGCCTTTCTGCATCATCCGATCATCAGTGCGCGAAAGGGCGCACCTGTGGCCTCGCTGCCACTCGACCCGGTGATTACGGTGGTTAGCTCGGTGATGCTGCCGAAGACGCCGCCGCATCCCTATGCTGCAATGCTGTTCATCGACTATCTGTTGTCGAAGGAGGGGCAGCAGAAGTTGCAGGCGGCCGACTATTTTCCGGCCCGTCCGGATGTCCCCGCTTCGCCTGACCTCGACAAGATCGTGCCGCACAAGATCGGTCTGCACGAAAATTTCATTTCGCCGGCGAAGATGAATGCCGATTTGCCGCGCTCGCGCCAGATTTACAACGAGCTGTTTGCGAAGTGACAGTCGGGACATGACGCGACCGGAGCCTTGTCGTGCCGACGGCGAGCGCAGCGAGAAAGGTGATCATGGGTGCTGGGCCAGGCGCTGGCCGCGTCGTGCTCCTCCGCCGTTACCCCTTGAAGGTGGTTGTGCTGATCGTCCTCTTGTCCGCCGGCATCATTCCTCCGTTCGTCTTCCTGATCTATTCAAGCCTGCATCAGCTTGACGCCGGCGGGGCCTTCGGCGCCCTCACATTCGCGAATTTCGCTGCGGTTTTCAGCGACCGCACCTTAGCGACAACACTCATCAACAGCGCGCTCTATCCACTGGGCGCGGCGTTGGTCGCGCTGGTCGTTGGCGCGGCGCAAGCTTGGCTGGCGGAGCGAACCGACGCGAGCTTTCGGCAGATCCTCTATGTGGCGGCGATCATATCGCTCGGTATTCCCTATGTCCTTTATATTGTGGCTTGGCTGCTGTTGCTGAGCAAAGCTGGACCCGTCAATGCCATCCTCCAGCAGATGTTCGGCGCCACTGGTCCCTATATCAACGTCTATTCGCTTGGTGGAATGATCTTCATCGAGGGAATGCTTTGGTCACCGCTGGCTTTCCTGCTGTTGTCCCCTGTATTCCGCAACTCCGACGCCTCCTTCGAAGAGGCTGCCAGTATCTGCGGTGCTGGTCTGTTTTCGACGCTCCGGCACATCACAATACGTATGGTGCGCCCGGCGCTGTTAGCCTTCGGCTTGCTGGCCTTCATTAAAGCGTCCGAGGCATTCGAAGTGCCGGCGCTGGTGGGGCTGCCGGGTTCAAAGCGCGTTTTGACCAGCACGATCTATCAGACGCTGACGCTCACCATTCCGCCCGACACCGGCAGCGCCTCTGCTTTCGGCGTGTTGCTGCTCATCATCATGGCGATCCTGTTGCAAATCTACAATCGTGTGGCGGCGCGGACCTATCGCTATCAGACTGTGACCGGCAGGGGTTTCCGGCCGCGCGTGGTGCGTCTCGGACGTTGGCGCTACGCTGCCGGCGCTCTGATCGTGGCCATACCGCTCATCGTCATCGTCGTCCCGCTGGCGACGATCCTGTGGGCGGCGCTATTGCCATATTACCAGCCGTTTAGCGCTGCCGCGCTGCCCAAGCTCGGGTTTGCCAACTTCGCGCAGGTGCTGCACTCGCGGTCGTTCCAGGCTTCAATCGTCAATACCCTCCTGCTGGGGGCGTCCGCGGCGACGCTGGTCACGGCGCTCTCTGTGATCGCCGGCTGGTGCGTCGCGCGTCATATGCGTGGCAGCGCCATGCTGGACACGCTGGCAGCGCTGCCATTGGTGTTCCCCGCGATCGTCCTAGGCCTCGCCTTTCTGCAAATCTTCGTGCACGGCGGCACACACATTTACGGCACCCTGCTTTCGCTCATTATCGCATCGACCGTTGCTTACATGCCGTACGGCTTGCGCTACGCGCAGCTTGGCGTCATTCAAATACATCCCGAATTCGAAGAGGCCGCCGCAATCGCCGGCGCGCGGCAGGGGACGGCATTCTTTCAGATCGTCCTGCCGCTGCTCGTTCCGGCGATGATTTCTTGCTGGCTATTTGTGTTTCTGATCGCCGTCCGTGCCGTTTCGCTCATGCTACTGCTGGTCGGGCCAAACTCGCAGATCGTAGCCGTAACGCTGTTCGACTTCTGGAATAACGGGCAAATCGGCGAGCTGGCCGCACTCGGCTGCGTGTGGACGGCGATCATGACCGTCTTCAGCGTCGCCTTTCTGGTGCTGGCGCGACGATATCAATTGCCGCTCGGCTGAGCGGTCGGAGTGCGCACGTGCTGCAGGTGGAAAATCTCACCAAGCTTTATGCGGCGGAGGACAGCGGCGGCATCCACGATATCGCCTTCGAGGTGGCGGCCGGGGAGTTCTACACACTGCTCGGACCGTCCGGCTGTGGCAAAAGCACAACCTTGCGGTCGGTCGCCGGCCTCGAGGAGCCGAGCAGCGGCCGCGTGACGCTGGAGAATCGGGTCATTTTCGATTTCGATAAGGGCGTCTTCGTGCCGGCCAATCAGCGCCGGCTCGGCATGGTGTTCCAATCCTACGCGGTTTGGCCGCACATGAGCGTGTTCGACAATACCGCGTTTCCCCTGCGGATGGCGCGCGATAAGCGCTGGAGCAAGGCTGAGATCCGCCAGCGGGTGACCCGCACGCTCGAAACCATGGGACTTGCGGCGCTGGCCGACCGCTCGGCTGCGCACTTGAGTGGTGGCCAGCAGCAGCGGCTGGCGCTGGCGCGCGCCTTGGTCGGCGAGCCGCGCCTGCTCCTGCTTGACGAGCCGTTGAGCAACCTCGATGCCCTGCTGCGCGAGCAGATGCGCACCGAGCTGCGCCGGCTGCAAAAGGAAGTCGGCGTTACGGCGGTCTACGTAACCCACGATCAGTCTGAGGCATTGGCGCTATCGGATCGCATTGCCATCATGCACAACGGCGCTATCGTTCAGATCGGTGCGCCACGTCAGATTTACGATCAACCGCGTAACGCGTTTGTGGCTACGTTTGTCGGGCGCAGCAACCTGCTGCCTGGAAAGCTTCTGAACCGCGATCAGCAGAGGGCACAGATCGCGACTGCACTCGGACCGATTCTCTGCAAGGCGCCGACGTCGGCCGGGAACCGCGCACCTGGCGCTGCGTTGATCCGCCCGGAGCATGTGATCTTGAAAACGATCGGTGGCGATGCGGGCGACGCGGCGGTCAATCGGTTTCGCGGACGCGTGATGCAACGCGCCTTCCTCGGCGAGTCCACCGAATGCGTCGTCCAGATCGGCGACGTCAGCATCGTGGTGCGCGGCGCTGCCGGCCAATATAATGGCGCCGACGAGGTTGACGTCTTTTTCCCTCCGGAGCAGACATCGGCGATTGTCGTCGACGACGCATGATACCGGCGATCCTCCAACGGAGGACGGTCCACACGTCGATGCTATTTCTCATGCTTTCCCCTTCGATCCGGCCGCAACTTCGCTCAGAAAAGTGGCGACCGTCTCCAGACGATTGTCGAATTGCCAGAATTGCCGTAGCCATCTGCGCGAGGGAAAGAGGCGTCACGTTCTTCGTGCGGCCTGCTGGAAGCAAACCGTAGCCGCGCAAGCTCTCGAAGCGCTGGGCCATTTCGTCGGGCTGGCGCTGCGAAAGATCGATTTTGGCAAGCTCCGCCGAAAGCAGGGATTCGAATCGTTTTGCGAACATGACCGGATTATAGGGCTTGCGCGCACCTCCCCGCCGCACAATCCCGGTTAGATAGAAAGGACTTTTTCAAGATCGGCAACCTCAGCCGCCCGCTTCTCCGCCGTGAGTTTGTCAAGATTGACCCGCCGCCATTTGACGGCGGGCAGATTAGCTGCGCCGGGCAGGCCGATCGAGGTCCAAATCGGGTTTGCCGCGCACAAATGAAACAAGAAATTTCTTGTGGGCTTCCGGCATCTGGCCGACGACATCGGCGATCAACGTCTCGCGGGCGGCGACAAGCTCGCCGAGTGTCGCGGGTTCTTCCGTCATGCCGTCGAATCCGCGATTGAATTCGACGGTCATATCCTTGCGTCTGGCGGCCAGAACTTCGTGCATCGGCCTCGAATGACTAACGAGATACACAAGGAAAGCGCGGCGCAGGGCTTCGTCGATGCCCTCGTTGGCGAACAGCTCTCGCGTGTCAAAGAAGTCGCGTGGATGTTGCCGGTCGAGCGCGGCGACGAATTTTCCCGCGTAAAGATCGGCGAAAGACAGAACCGGCATTTCTGCAAATCCAAACGTATCCTCGACGGCCTCGGTGACGCTTTTCAACTCGGGATCGTGGACGCAGCCGCGCATGACCGGTGTGACCTCGATTTCGTTTGTGATGCCCTCGGCGCGAACCAGGAGATGCGTGCGTGCGCCCTTCTGGCCTTCAGCGATCGTCGATCCGCGAATGCTGTTTTTGATGCGCACGGCAATGCGGCCCATAGCGGCATCGATGGCGGCGAGGGACGCCTCATAGGATTGCACCGGCACATAGGTCAGATCGATGTCCACGGACAGCCGTGGCATGTCGCGGATGAAAAGATTGATGGCTGTGCCGCCTTTCAGAGCAAAGCATTTTTCTTCGGCTATAATCGGCAGGAGGCGGAAGCTTACTCCATGAGCGAACGGCTTGAAGCGATTTTCTCACGATCTGCGCCGGTAATTGACCAACCATTCACCTTCTTAACCGCGGCAACAATCAGTATCCCTGCGTCTGTTTGCGAATCTCATCGTGTATTCTGTTGATCGTTTGGTAGTCCGCTTCCAATTTGAGCGACTTTCCATCATCGGTTTCGCACAAGATGACTGCTCGTTTGCGCTCAAGGTCAACATGTACTCGAACTTTGTCGCTGATTTTGAAATTGAAATCTAAATGCGCCATTGCGAAATCTCCCGAGCCGCCCACAGCTTCCAAAGTGCCATATTGCAACTATCCGTCCAAAGGACGGAAAGGTTTTGATCTACATCAAACGTCTTTAGGGTTTATTCAGGTTTAGTAACTCGGCGTCAACGACCGACGAGCGGCAGTTCAGACGCGTCGGCTCACGCACGACAACGCCGAGCCCGATGATGCCAACTACATCGATCGAGTTCTTGGCGATGAGTTTGGCAGGCAAAGATAAAATGCCGTTTTCCTAGTACTGCTCAGACACAAAATGCCGCCCGCGAAACGAGGGCTGAAAATGTTTATTGTTTTCGGTTCTCTTGGGCAACTTCGCCTTTTCCCTACGAATTGTTTTGTGCGGGATCAGCGAGAGAATATGCGAGATGCAGTTCAAACGGGCGCGCCGCTTGTCGTCTGAGTGAAGAATATACCAGGGCGCGTGCTTGCTGTCGGTCGCCTTCAGGATCATGTCGAGCACCTTTGAAATGTCGTCCCAGTATTTGTAGGATTCCAGATCCATTGGGCTGAGCTTCCATTGCCGCAGGGGATCATTGATGCGCGCCAAAAACCGTCGCTCTTGTTCCTCCTTGCTTACCTCAAGCCATATCTTGATTAGGATAATTCCTTCGTCGAGAATGGCCTCTTCATATAACGAGCACCGGCTGAGAAATCGCTCATAGTTCTTTTTGGAAGCAAAGTTCATAACGCGGTCTACGCCAGCTTGGCTGTACCAGCTGCGATCAAAAATCACAACCTCACCAGCGGCGGGGAACCGCTGAACGTATCGCTGAGCAAATAACTGTGTCTTCTCGCGTTCACTGGGCGCCGGAAGCGCTGCGACACGAAAGACCCTTGGATTGACTCGTTCGGTAATCGCCCGGATCGTTCCGCCCTTGCCCGCGGCATCGCGGCCTTCAAAAATGATAATGACACGAAGCCCTCGCGACACAACCCAGTCCTGCAGGTGGCACAGCCTAATTTGGAGCTTGCGCAACTCGCTCTCATACTTTCGACGCTTCAATTTATGTGCATCTGTGCTAACGATTTTGGCCTTCATCGCCGTGATCCTTGGTGAAGTCAGCTTCTGAGGTAAGGTCTGCTCTAACCGACAAGGAGCGGTTATCCCCCTGAGATTTCGCAAGATTCCTCTAAGGAGTTGATATCGCAATCCGCCGCGCCGACTGAATGGCCCGCCGTTATTAGTGCAATGCTAAGGGCCGAGCCAATGCCGCCTCCGGCGCCGGTGATTAGCACAACGCGAGTTCTAATCGAGCCTGCCATCTTCGCAATATGAATTTATAAGTTAATATAGGTAATTAAAACGATTAGCGAAAGCATCGCGACGACAACGCTAGCAAGATAGACACCCCCAATCAGATTTGAATATGTCACTCGTAAATAGTGACGATTAATGTGCGTGATCAGATCGCTCTTTCGGAACAAACGTATCTTCGGGTTAGAAACTATTTTGCTTAACTGCTTTTCGGAATCTAAAAGGTAGTTTTCAGAGATCTTTATCAGCTGTCTAATTCTGACATCAAACAGATAAAATATCGCTGACAGTGCAACGGCTAAAAAACTCAAGACGAAACAAATCGCGTACAATTTCGTCTGTAGGGCAGCTCCAAATCCAGCATAAATCAAGCCGACAAACGTGACATAAGACTTAAACATTTCCAAACGGTGCTTAGAGTGCAGATCGAAATAATCCCACGCGAACCTGCGCGCTTCCTCATAGCATTTTCCTTCCTCTCGCTGCGTCATTTCGGAAATTTCCTGGCTAGCCGCCGCCACCCGTAAGAATGAATACCAAATACCGAAACCTGTGCACGGGGCTCAGCCGCTGAAAATGACGCGACGGAAGCGGTGCAGAGCAAAACCGAGATAGGCAGTCCCGATGACGGCCGTGGCCAAAATCTCCGGCCAGACAATGGAAATATCCGCGCCCCGATAAAGCACATCCTCGGCGAAAACCACGAAATGCGGCGTAGGGCTAATCACCTGCATGAGATATTGCAGCCAGACCGGCATGCTCTCCATGGGCGTTGTGGCTCCGGAAAGCAGCATCATCACCAGTAGCACTGGAATTGCCAGCAAACCGAACTGGGCCATTGTGGATGCGATGGTGCCGAGAAGAATGCCAAGCGCGGCGACCGTGAAAACATAAAAACAGGAGCCCCCGAGAAACAGCAGGACCGATCCTACGACCGGCACTTGCAGCCACCATTGCACCACAAGCATCAGCGACAGTCCGGCCGCCACCAGAATGACGGTGCCGTTCGCCAATATCTTCGAGACCATGATCTCGGTCGCAACCACAGGCATGACAAGAAGATGTTCGACAGTGCCCCGCTCGCGCTCGCGGATCAGCGCCGCGCCAGTAAGGAGCACGGTCAGCATGGTAAGATTGCTGATGACCTGCATCACCGAGGTGAACCAACTGGACTTAAAATTCGGATTGAACTTTGCGTTCGTAACAAACTTGACCGGTACGCCGATCAACCCCTCGCGACCCGTGATGAACTCGGTTACATCGTTGAGGATGACGTTCTCGATGTAAGTCATCCCGTTGAAGGCCTGCGCCACCGCGGTGGCATCGACATCGATTTGAACCGACGGCTGCCGTCCGGAGAGCATATCCGCCTCGAACTTCGGGGGAATTTCGATCACAAAAACGAAGCGTTGCGAATCCATCGCCGCGTCGATGTCCGTCGGGGCAATCTCTACCGCCGGCTGGAAAGTGGGTGGCGTGAGGCCATCTGCGATGCGGCGTGACAGATCGGACCGGTCTTCATCGACGATTCCAACTGACAGATTGGTCGCTTCCGTCGAGGCGCCGGTGGCGGCGGCGTAGATCGCGATGGTGAAGGCATAGGCGACAAGCAAGAGCATGATCGGGTCAGAGCGGAAGCTGCGCATCTCCTTGATCGTCAGCCGGTAGATATTGGCCAGATGCAGCCATAGCTGGCCGAGCCGATTTCCTCTGGGCCGCTTCAAATTCGGCGCGGCTTGCGCCGTCGACTGTTCTTGTGCGACCGCCGCCTGGCTCGCTGCCGACATTCAGGTCTCCTGCTTCCGCAGCAGTATATCAGCGGCAACGAAAAAGCTGACCGCGAAGACCGCAAGCATAAGCGCATTGAACCAAAGATCGGAAAAGCCGAGTCCTTTGGTGAAAGTGCCGACACTGATCTGCTGAAACCAAGCCGCTGGAAACATTAGGCCGATCAGCCGGCCCTGGCCCGTGAGGGAGGAGACGGGCACGAGCAGACCTGAAAAGTTCAATGTGGGAATGACGGCGAGAACCGTGGTCGCAAAAACTGCGGCGACCTGTGTTTGAGTGAAGGTCGAGACAAGTTGCCCAAAGCCGCAAGTCGAGAAGACATAGAGCAGCGCCGCAACCGCGAGGGCTCCGAAAGACCCCTTGACCGGCACGTGGAAGACGAAAAACGCCTCCAGCAGCAGGAGGGTGAAGGTCAGCATCCCAACGACGACATAGGGGAACTGTTTGCCCAAGAGGAATTCGAATTTGCTGATGGGAGTGGAGCGAAAGTTGGCGATCGAGCCGGTTTCCTTCTCGCGCACGACAGCGATAGTCGCCATGATTGCCGGGATCAGAACCAGCATCATCATAATGACGCTCGGAACCATCGCGAAGACGCTTTTGAAACCCTGGTTGTAACGAAAGCGATTTTCGATGTTGGGGACGGTAGCGTAGACATTGGACACGGCGTTCGGGCCAAGGCGCTCGACCGCGAGGTCCTGCCCATAACGCAACATCAGTCCGGTCACGTACCCTTTGGTTGTCTCGCCGCGGAAAGGCATGGCGCCATCGATCCAAAAGGCGACCTCGGGCGAATGCAGGTTTGTAAGGTCGCGGCCAAAGCCGGACGGGATTTCGATGGCGAGAGCCAGCTCTCCGCTCTGCATGCGTCGCTCGAGTTCCGCGGTGGAGCTGATCGGAGGCCGTTCAGAGAAATAGTGAGAGCCGGAGAAGCTTTCGAGCAGCCTGCGGCTTTCCGGCGTTTGGTCCTGATCGAAGGCCGCATATTTCAGGTTCTCGACATCGAAGGTGATGCCATAGCCGAAAGCCAGCATCAGAATGACGGGACCGATGAACGCGAATGTAAGCCGAATAGGATCGCGCAAGAGCTCCATCGTCTCGCGTCGGGCATAGGCCCACAGCCGTCCGGGATCGAAGCGCTTGGCGGCATCGTGGCTGGGCCATCGCTGGCGCTGCGGCTGCTGCGGGTTGCGGCGTTGGTTGGGCTTTCTTTTTTTCTCCACTTCCGGCCGCCTCCTCCAGATAGGAGATGAACGCATCTTCCAGAGATTCTTTGCCGCGCTTCTTGACCAGCTCTTTCGGCGCGTCGACGGCGAGCACCCGCCCCTGGTGCATCAGCGAGATGCGGTCGCAGCGCTCGGCCTCGTTCATGAAGTGGGTCGACAGAAAGATGGTGACGCCATCGTCACGGGAGAGATCGATCAGCGTGCGCCAGAAAGCGTCGCGGGCGACCGGATCGACGCCCGAGGTGGGCTCGTCAAGAATGAGCATAGGCGGTCGGTGCAGCACGGCCACTGCCAGCTGCAGTCGCTGCTTGACGCCAAGCGGCAGGCTTTCCGGTTTCGCATCGGCCACGCTTTTCAGATCGTAGCGTTCGAGCAGCTCTTCGATTCGACCTTCGAACTCATTGGCAGGCAAATGGTAAAGGTGCGCATGCAGCTCGAGATTTTGCCGGACGGTAAGCTCGCCGTAGAGGGAAAACGCCTGCGACATGTAGCCGACGCTTTGACGCGCCTCCATGTCGTCGGCGCCCATCGGCTTGCCGAATAATTTGGCCGAGCCTTCGGTGACCGGCAGCAGCCCCGTCATCATTTTCATGGTTGTCGTTTTTCCGCAGCCGTTGGAGCCGAGAAAGCCGAAAATCTCGCCGCGTCCGATGCGAAAGCTCACGTGATCCACGGCGACGAAGTCGCCGAACCGGCGGGTCAGCCCCTCCGCCTCGATCGCTGGTGTCTTGTCAGCGCTTTCTTCGCGGGGCCGTACGATGACTTCCTGATGCTGGCCGCGCTTTTCCGGTGGTAGTAGGGCAATGAAAGCGTCGTCGAGCGTGCTCTTTTGCGCTCGGGCGAGGATCTCCTTGGGTGCGCCATGCGCGATGACTTTGCCCTCGTCCATCCCGGCGAGCCAATCGAACCGGCTCGCCTCGTCCATATACGCTGTTGCGACAATCACGCTCATGTGCGGCCGCCGCGCGCGGATAGAATCGATCAGCTCCCAGAACTGCCGCCGCGAGAGCGGATCGACGCCCGTTGTGGGCTCATCGAGAATAAGGAGATCGGGGTCATGCATCAGCGAACAGCACAAGCTGGCTTTTTGCTTCATGCCGCCCGAGAGCTTGCCGCAGGGTCGATCGGCAAACGGGTCGAGTCCCGTGGCTTTCAGAAGTTCGTCGATGCGCGTGCGCCGCTCGGCCGCGCCCTGGCCG
Organism: uncultured Alphaproteobacteria bacterium; assembly: GCA_963759705.1. Classification (GTDB taxonomy): domain Bacteria; phylum Pseudomonadota; class Alphaproteobacteria; order Rhizobiales; family Xanthobacteraceae; genus BOG-931. Next base: position 68,254 of record CAVXAK010000001.1, on the reverse strand, counting down.
AACAGGCGGCCGAAGAAGTCGATGTTGTCAAAAACGCTAAGCGTCGGATAGAGATTGCGGCCAAGTCCCTGCGGCATATAGGCGATGCGGCCGTAACTCGCCCGGCGATGACGCTCGTCCGCCATGTTCCCATCGAGCACCGTGACTTTGCCGGTTTGAATTTTGCGCACCCCGGAGACGAGGGCGAGCAGGGTAGACTTGCCAACGCCGTCGGGCCCGATCAATCCCGCCATGCATTGGGCCGGAATATCGAGCGTGAGGTCGTTGAGCGCCAACGTTTTTCCATAGCGATGTGTTACGCGCTCGATCCTGGCGACTATCGGAGCGGTCATTGTGGAAGCTTCAGCGCAAGCTCGTCGGGCCACGGAATTTTGGGATCGGTGCGCACGAAACCCAGGCCGCGCACTCCCGTCTTCACAACACGATGGAATTTATCCAGGACCGCCGGATCGCCCTGAAGCTTGACGCGGAACATCAGCTTCTCTCGTTCCTCGGTAGTCTCGACGCTCTTGGGCGTGAACTGGGCATCTGTCGCCACGAAGCTGATGGTGGCAGGGAAGACAAATTGCGGCGTTGGATCGAGAATGACGCGTGCCTCGTCGCCGAGCATGAGTTGGCCCGCTACATTCGCGGGCAGGTAGATCGTCATGTAAACATCGTTGAGATCGAGAATCGTCAGTATGCGCTGTCCTGCGGCAATCACCTCGCCCGCGCGCGCCAGCCGGTACTGCACGCGCCCGCTTCTTGGTGACACCAGCACTAGGTCGACCAGAACCGATTGCAGTTGCTCAACATTGGCCGCGGCGGCCTTGATCGCTGAGTCAGCCTGGTCATGCTGGGCATTGGCCGCAACATAGGCGGCTTCGGTCGACTCGAATCTGTTGCGGCGCTGATCCAAAACCTGCTGCGTTATATACCCGCGCTCAATGAGCTGCTTGCCACGGTCATAATCTGTTCTGGCAAAATCCAGATCGCTTTTGCGCTGGACGATGACAGTATCAGCTTCCGCCAATGCCTGTTTCGCTTTGAGCAGCTGCGCTTGCGCGCCGCGCAGCTGGGCTTCGGTTTCCGGTGATGAGATGGTGGCGACCACCTGTCCGGCCGTGACCTCATCGCCTTCGTCCACGGTAAGCGTCGCGAGCCGGCCCGGATATTTCGCCGCCACGTCCACCTGCGTTGCTTCGAGGCGGCCATTGGTTTTCACGATTCCCTCGGGCATATCGCGGCCGCGCAGCCTATCGATGAGGTTCTGCACCGCTGTTTGAGCCTTCTGGATAGGGCTTGACTGCGCCGACTGAGCCTGTGCAGCGTCAGCAAGTAGCCAGCTGTCTGAAAATCGAAGCGCGGCTCCCGCAATCAACGGCGTAAAAATGACCGCAGAAACAAGAATACATAGTCTCAACAAGCGAAGAGAAGTCTCGCCGGTCTTGCGAACTGCAGGTAGTATCCTGACCGAGAGATCGTTCACGGCAGACATGGCCACGCCTCCAGAATAGAGCGCTATGACATTTTTAATTTTTAAACTAACAGCCGGATGTGCGCCGCAGCATTGACTTAGATCAATAGTTGATTGAAAGCCGCAGGCGTTTCACATCATGGGCTTAGCGGGAGCGCTTTTGGCTCCGGCGATTAAAGATGCCAAGCGAAGCTACGTCAGGCTAGCAGACGATGTGGTATCCAGCATCAACATAGACCGCTTCTGCAGTGATCGGCCCCGCGTAATCGGTTGCGAAGGATGGCCGTTTGCGGCGCCGACATCCTCGATGCCAACAAGACTTCGCGCGGGGGAAGCTTAGCCGCACGCTCCATCAACTCATCGAAATGATCGATCCCCGACGCGGCGCGCGTCTTTATCGGTCCTGGCGCCGAAGGAGGACCTGCACGGCCGACTAGCCGACAGCTCGCGGGACGAACTCCTTCTTCTCGTGCCACTCCTTCATTCGCATGGCGCGATTGGTCGGAACCCGCTGGTGCACAACGGCGGCCCTCTTTTCACGATGAGCTACTACGGCGCCGAGAAGGTCACTACACCATCGATTCCATGAAAGTCGTCATTAGCAGGGGATTTATCCGTCGTTCCAGACTCCTACATAATGCGGATGGGGCTTTGAGAGAAGGATTGACGAGATGGCGGCGTGGCGGCGAGGGATTGAATTGTCGCTGACAGATGCGGATACGGCGAAGAGTCCGTCATCCCCTCCGGTCATTGGATGGCCCAGGAGCAGCCCATCCAGGTCAACGCGGCTCTGGCGAAATGGCTCGTCGCCAAAGCGACCGAGGCTTGGCCGGCGTCAAGCAACGGGAGCTCTGGCAAGCGGGACGAACACCTCCTCGATCCGCGAGACTTGTCGCGAACGGGCCTACTCTGCGAGTGACTGAGGAAACGGTGTCTGGATGCGACACTTATAGGAATGCAAAGTTCCAATGAAGTCACGCTGACCCGCTTACAACTCGCTGATAAAACAAAGCCGACATCCAGCGGCGTCCTAGCGACAGGCAAGGGACAGCGCTCTCAAGCCTGGGACTTCTTCAATCACAATCCCCCGATGATCGACAGGGCTGCACATTGCAAGGGGAATTCGCGAGCTATCCAAACAATTCTCACACGTCTCCTTTGGGATGTCTGCCGACAATGCTCAAGCTGGGATGGCGGCGAGCTGATCGGCGATCATTTTGTGCGCTACCTCCGCCGAAGGGTCTGGCGCCTTGATTCGAAACCACGCCACATAAAGCGCCGGCAGGAATAGCAGCGTCAGCACCGTACCCACGATGATGCCGCCCATCATCGCATATGCCATTGGTCCCCAGAAAATCTCGCGCGAAATCGGAATGAGCGCCAGACTGGCGGCCGCCGCAGTCAGCATGATCGGACGCATGCGATGCTGCGTTGCTTCGACGACCGCTTCCCATTCCGGCCGGCCAGCTTCCCGTAGGTGTTCGATCTGCACAATCAAGATCACCGAGTTGCGGATCAGGATGCCGATCAGCGCCAACACGCCGAGAATGGCCACGAACCCGAGAGGCGCTCCGCTCGGCAGCAAAGCCAAGACCACGCCGATCAAGGCAAGCGGTGCGACCGCGAACACCAGGAACAAGCGGTGAAAGCTTTGCAGCTGAATCATCAGGATCGTCGCCATGATGAAGAGCATCAAGCGGGACGACGGCCTCGATCGGCGCCTGGCTCTTCGCGCTCTCTTCGACCGCGCCTCCGATCGCCACGGAATAACCGGCTGGCAACTGCTTAGCGAACCCTGCCACCTGTGGCGCGAGTTGATCGACGATTGTCTTCGCCTGCACGCCATTAAGGGAGCTTGCTTTGAGCGTGATCGTCGGAAGCCGCGAGCGCCGCCATATCGTTGGCTGCTCGATGTCGTAGCGCAGGTTGGCGACGGCCCCGAGCGGGATGGATCGGCCGCCCAACCCGATCAGCTGCAGGTCGCGGAGCGTATCAATCGATGCGCGTTCCACTCTCGTCGCGCGGCCCACGACATTGATCAGGTAAATGCTGTCCCGCACCTGCGTGATCGACGTGCCGTCCAGCACGCTGTTCAAGGTCGTGGCAATATCTTCAGAGCTGACGCCAAGCTGGCGCGCCTTGTCTTGCAACACGTCCACCTTGATGACCCGCGCGGGCTCCATCCAGTCGAACACGACGTTGTCGAGGCGCGGATTGGTTCGTACGATCCCGGCCAGCCTTTGGGCGAGTTCTTTGACTTTGGCGATGTCGGGTCCGCTCAACCGGTACTGCACCGGACGTCCGACCGGAGGGCCGACCTCGAGCAATTTCACGTAGGTGTCCGTACCGGGAAACGTTCTCTTCAAATACGTTTCAAATTGCGCCTTGAGACGGTCCCGCGCCGCAATGCCGCCCTTGCTAACGACAACCATCTGACCAAACCAAGAGTTGGCCGTCTGCAAATCGAACGACAGGACAAACCGCGGAGCGCCAGTCCCGACATAGGTCGACCAATGGTCGACGTTCTCATTTCCCTGGAGCTGTTCGCGCTCAAATTGCCCGATCTGCGCATTGGTTTCGGTGATCGAGGCGTTCTCTGGCAGGGTCCAGTCGATGACGAGTTCGCTGCGGTCCGACGATGGAAAGAACTGCTGCTGCACGAATTTCATGCCGAACAGGGCAAGGAGGAATGCAGCGACCGTCACCCCGATCGTGATCCAGCGGTGATGCATGCAGGCGCCAAGAAGGCGAGTGAACAGCTTCCCAACACGCCCCTTTCCTTCATGGTGGGCTTTCATCTGTCTCGGCAGGATCGTGACGCCAAGCAGTGGTGTAAAGAGCACCGCGACAATCCACGACACGATCAAGGAGACCGCGATCACGACGAACAGAGTAAACGTGAACTCGCCGGCGTTGCTGCTGTTGAGGCCGATCGGAATGAACCCGGCCACGGTAACCAGGGTCCCGGTCAACATGGGAAAGGCGGTGATGCGTGTAGACGTAGGTCGCGGCCTTCTCCAAGGGGTCGCCCACCTCCAGCCGCGCCACCATCATCTCGACAGCGATCATCGCGTCGTCGACCAGAAGACCAAGCGCAATGATCAATGCGCCGAGCGAAATACGCTGCAGTGAAATTCCAGTCGTACGGCCATCACAACAAATGTGATCGCAAGAACCAGTGGGATGGCGATTGCGACAACGAGACCGGCGCGAAGCCCAAGGCTGAGGAAACTGATTCCAAGAACAATGACGACTGCTTCGAAAAGCGCTTCCGTGAAGCCTGACACCGCGTGCTCGACAACGACCGGCTGATCCGCGACCAGGTGGACCCCCACGCCGATGGGCAGGTCGGCTGTGATCTTCGCCATTTCGTCCTTGAGCGCCTCGCCGAATTTGAGGAGGTTCGCGCCGGATTTCATTCCGATCGCAAGCGCGATGGCGGGTTGACCGTTGAAGCGAAACAGCGTCGTTGGCGGATCGGCGTAACCACGCGTGATGGTGGCCACATCCGTCAATGGAAAGAATCGATCATTGACGCGCAGATTGATCGCCCGCAGGCTTGCTTCCGACGTGAACTCGCCGCTAACCCGCACGCTGATGCGCTCCGGGCCGGCCTGAAACACACCAGACGGTGCCACGGCGTTCTGCTCTTGCAAGGACGAGATGATCGTGCCGGTGTCGAGGCCAAGCGCCGCGATCTTGCGGGTTGAGAATTCGAGGTAAATCTTTTCATCCTGCGCGCCCAGAATGTCCACTTTGCCGACATTGGGAACAATCAACACCTTGGCGCGAATATCTTCGACGTAATCGCGCAACTGGCGTTGGCTCAAGCCGTCGCCGGTGAAGGCGTAGATGTTGCCGAACACATCCCCGAAGCGGTCGTTGAATTCCGGCCCGACGACACCTTGCGGAAAGTCGCCCTTGATATCCGCAATCATGTTGCGCACCCGAACCCAGGTCGGTTTGACGTCGCTGGCCTTCGTGCTGTCGCGCAAATAGACGAACACTGTAGTTTGGCCCGCGACCGTTACACTCTTGGTGTAGTCGAGCAACTCCAGCTCTTCGAGCTTCTTCTCGATCCTGTCGGTGACCTGGCGCGTCATCTCCTGCGGAGATGCGCCCGGCCATTGCGCCTGGATGACCATCGTCTTGATGGTGAAATCCGGATCTTCTTGCCGTCCGAGCTGCAGGTACGAGTAGAGGCCCGCCGCCATGAAGGCGATCATGAAGAACCAGACTAGCGAACGGTGTCTGAGCGCCCAGTCGGAAAGGTTGAACGAGCTCATGGCGTTGAGTCCTGATCTATGCGGACATGCTGTCCTTGCGTGAGACTATGGATTCCGGCGGTCACAATGCGCGTTCCGGCATCGAGACCGCCGGTCACCCGCATGCCGGTTGCGTCCTGGGACAGATCGATTTTGTGCAGCGAAACGGCGCTGGCAGGCAGATCGACGATCCAAACGAAACTCTCATTGTCCTTGCTGAGAACCGCCGACTCCGGCACGCGGATAATTGAGCGCTGATCGCTGGCAAGCCGTGCCGTGACGGTCGCTCCAAGCCGGAAGCTCGGGGGCGGATCGCTCAAGGCAACACGAACGCGCCGCGTGCGCGTGACAGGATCGGCCTGCGGCGCAATCTCGCGAATTTGGCCTTCAACCTGCATGGTGGGAAGGAGCTGCAAGCTGACCGTAAAGGGCAAGCCGACCCGCAACGGGACCGGAAAGTCCGGCCCGATATCGACGACAGCTTCTCTGATGTCGGGTCGCGCGACCGTGACAACGGTCTGACCGGGTGAGACCACTTGTCCTACGTCGGCGGACACGGCGGTGACGACACCGGCGAAATCGGCTTTCACTTGCGCATAACCGAGCTGCTCGAGCGCCTTCGTGAGGTTCGCCTGGGCGCGAGCCACCGATGCTTCGGCGCCGGCTCGGACCTGCACTGCGTTGTCCAGGGTCTCCTTACTCGTCGTGTCGGTCGCAATCAGTGTCCGTTGGCGTTGCTCGGTTGCGCTCGCGTTCGCAAGTTGAGCCTGGCTTCGCGAGAGGTCGGCTTTGGCTGAGCGCACGGCCAGCTCGAGGGCCGTGGAATCGATCGCGGCGACAATCTCTCCTTGCTCGACGGAATCTCCGACATTCACGGGACGCGCGATGAGACGCCCCAGCACGCGGAAACTGAGATCCGCCTTGAAGCGAGGTTCTACGGTGCCCACAGCAGCGGTGCTGTTCGGAGTTGTCGGTTCAACGACCGTCGACAGCACCGGTCGAACCGGCTCTTGCGCCTTTGCCTCTGGCTTGCAGCCGGCCGTTGACAGAGAGAAAGCAAAAATGCTGGCGATGACGATTGCGCGCGTCATGAGGCCCCCGCTTCTTCGGTTACGGGCTGGCCAGAACTGAGCAGCTTACCGCCATCGACGACGACCCGCTCTCCGGGCTCGAGGCCACCCTTCACGACGACCGCTCCAGCTTCGTAACTGCCGATCTCCACTGTCTTCAGCGACGCAGTCGTGGTTGCCGGGTCGACGATCCAAACCGCGGGCTTTGAGCCCAAACTCATCAAAGCGGTCCATGGCACCGCGATTTGCGCCACGGGCTTCGCTTTGGCTGTGCCGGCCACAGCGCTTCCAAGCGCCATCGCTGCCGGTGGGTTCTGGATTGCCACCTTCACGCGGACTGTCGAGCTTTTCGGATCAATGGCAGGTGATACCTCCCTGACGTATCCACTAGCGGTTACGCTGGGGTCCGAGACGAGTGCCAGAGATATTTTGTCACCACTGAAGTCGCCAAAGAAAAGCGATTCATAGACGTCGAAGACTGCGTCACGGTCGCCGTCTTGCGCCAAGGTGAACACCGGCTGAGCCGCTTGCACCACTTGCCCGACCTCAAGACTACGCGTGGTAATCACACCCGCGGCACCGGCGCGAAGCTCGGTATAGGCGAGAGCATCTTTCGCCGTGCCTAGCTGCGCCTTAGCGGATTTAAGAGAGCTTTCTGCGCTGCGCAGCGCTTCCTGCGCCCGATCGAACGCCACTTGGGTGGTGAACCGGTTGGCGAGCAGGGCCTTTTGCCGGTCAAAATTCGCTTGTGCTACGCGCAACTGGGACTCTGACGCAGCCACAGCTGCGGTCGCCGCATCAAGATCGGCCTGCTGCTCGGTCGGATCGAGCCGAGCCAAGACGTTGCCGGCATCTACATGGGTCCCGACATCGACGAAGCGCTCGATGACGCGGCCGCTGACGCGAAACGAGAGATCGGCGCGAAAGCGCGCTTGTACTTCGCCGGTCAGCGTCACCGAAGCTTGTCGGTCCCGCAGTTGCACGATCTCGGTGCGTACGAACGCCGCAGGTTTGGCTGCGTTAGAGCGATCGTTGCAGGCACCGAGCGCACCCGCGAGAAGCGTCACCGCGAGTACAGCGCTCAGGTGCTGAGCGGGCTTGCTGGACTTTCGGCAAGCGACGCGAAAGAGAGAACGCTTTTTCATGACACTCCCACGGGATGGGAGCGTGCGAACCCAGAGTTTGTGCCCCTGAGCTGTGACGGCGCGTCTTCGGTGCGAGCGGAGAGTCTCCCCGCCACAGACGCCTGAGACAACGCATGTTTAGCCTTGAATTGCCGAGCCTTTCTCCTGCGTCGCGAGGCCACTGCCCCGTCGTGCCGCCGTTCGCGTTCGGTCAATGGAAAGGCCAAGAGAACCGATATGGCCTCGCCAATGTCGCTTTCAATGCGGGCGTGTTCAATCCGGCCGCCCAGAACCTTAGCCAGATCACCGACGATCCTCAGCCCATGTCCCCGCTTCCATATTGCCGTAATCGATCCATTGTCGGATACACTGCAGTTCACCACCGCGCCCGAACGTCTCAGCTCAACCCTGATCTCTCCATCTCCATTTTCGAAGCACGCATGCCGTGCGGCATTGGTCACAAGCTCATGGATAATCAAGCCCAATTGCCAGCAGCGATCTGATTCGAGCGGTAGCGTATCAGCGGCAATTACGAGATGGAGATTCAGGCGATCCAATGTGGATCGGCTCATCGCCCGACCGAGCCTCCGCAGATATTCCGCAGCATCAATGAGCACGCCGCCGACCGGAACCATCAGCGCCCGGTGGACGTCGGCATATTTGTGGAGCAGTTCAACGACGCCGCTCAGCGCAGCCTTAGCCTCAGCGTTCTCCGCAAGCACAGCGCCTGCAGAAACCAGGTTGATTGCAGCGGCGAACTCGTTGTTGATCCGGTGATTTAACTCGCGAAGCAGGGTCCGTTCGTTCAAAACGGACGGACGTGGGATACAGTTGGACACGACAATCTCCTCGGTTCGGCCCTGGCGGCGGTACCCCTTCAGGCACCATATAAACTATACCGTATAGTTTATTTCACTTGCGTTTCTTTCTGTCAAGTGCCAAATGCGGGCGAAGGCAGCGTTCTCGCATGACGCGATTGCACAAAGGGAATTGATCATGGCCAAGAGTGGAGAAGCAAAGCGCTCGCGCGTGCGGGTTGGCAGGCCGCCCAAGGACCGTGCCGGGGACGTGAAAGAACGAATCCTCGACGCCGCCGAGCGCGTCTTTCTTGAACGAGGCTTCCAAACTGCGAGTATCGACGAGATCGCGGAGCTAGCTCCTGCGAGCAAGCCGACCATCTATGCGCACTTCCCCGGGAAAGAAGCACTTTTTACTGCGGTCGTGGCCCGCGTCATCAACGGATTGACGAATTTCGAGAGTTACATACCCGAGGGGCGTACGGTGCAAGACAAGCTCACGAGCCTCGGCACCGCGGTTGTCGAAAAATTTATCGAAGATACGGTAGGAATCACTCGTGCCACGATCGCTGAAGCACAGAGACTTCCCGAGTTGAGCCGGCACGTGCATGACGCCGCACGAGATCGGGCTGCAAATGCCGTTTCCCAGCTCTTGGGCAATGCGACATCCACGCTGCCGCACCGACCCCGGGGACCCTTCGGCACCAAAAGGAGTATCGGCACGGCCCAGATCTTTATGGATCTCATTCTGCTTCCAATGCTCATGCGATCTCTGATGGGAGATCCGACGAAAGCGCTTCGAAAGGAATTGCCGTCCTTCGTCCGCCAACGCGTCAACTTTTTTCTGGCGGCCTGTGAGGCGGATTGGAAGCAGTGACACGAGGCCGGGCTTTAGGTGCGTCGACGAGCTCTATTCGCGCCCGTCGACGGCTAGATCGAAAGTAAAGAAGCCTTCGTCGTTATCGGGTCGCTTCAGGACGTCGGAATGGCGCAAGGTGCGGCGAGCATCGTGGTAGCCCGCGCGCCAATGCTCTTCCATACTGAGCCGCGAAAACTCGTAATCCTTGGAATGGCCCTCATAGTTCCTGGCGCGGTATATCAGCTGAATGACATTGTAGACCTTGCGATCCGCGGCAGTGCTGAGCAGCTTGGCTTCGGGAGTATTCCGCAAACTTTCGGGCAACTTCTCAAGCAGACCAGCAGCTGCGCGCCGCAGCCGCTGAACGTGCTTGAACTGGTCCGTGCCGGCACGAGTGCGGCTGGAATAGCGGATCTCCTTTTCGCGGGTTATCACTTCCAGCATATTGCGCGGAAACTCACCGCGTGCGCTCCACAGATCGACCTGGAAAGCCAAAGTGTCTCGGCGCGGTTCGCTGTCGGCCACCCATTGTAAGGGCGTATTGGACACAAGGCCGCCGTCCCAGTAGTGCTCGCCTTCGATCTCGATTGCCGGGAAACCGGGAGGCAGTGCCCCGCTCGCCATGATGTGCTCGGGCAAGATCGTGTGGGTGGCGGTATCAAAATAGACGAAATTGCCACTCCGGACATTGACGGCTCCCACGCTGAGGCGCGTCATGCCGGCATTGAGACGATCGAAATCGACAAGTCCCTGCAGCGTCCGTTTCAGATCGCGCGTGTCATAAAAGCTGGTCGCTTCGATTGTTCCGTGGGGCTGCAGCCATGGCATCAGCGTTCGCGCACTGAAAAAGCCGCTTGAGCCGCTTGCAAGTACCGCGTGGGCACTGACCTGATTGAGCAGGTTCCGAGCGGTCTCGCTTCTGGCGAATTCCGAGCTCGCAGCCCCGAACCAAGGCCAGAGTCCGTCGGTCGTCACTTGCCGCCAGAATTCACGCAGTTTCTCGATCCGCTTATCCGGGGCATTGCCGGCAATAATGGCTGCATTGATTGCGCCGATCGATACGCCGGCGATCCAGTCCGGCTGGATATCCACCTCCGCGAGGGCTTCGTACACTCCGGCCTGATAGGCTCCGAGCGCGCCTCCCCCTGCAGCACAAGAGCAATGCATTCGAAGGGAACAGATGGTTTTTGCTTGCTAAGGGCGACGTTCGGTTTGATCTGAACATTCATGTCACGTTCTCCGCATCGATGGCTGCCAAAAGGCCGCGTTTACCCATACCGCCCAGCGCCACGCAGTTTGCCTTTTCGAAGCATGGGATTGTGGCGTAGACGCACGTTGGCGATCAGAACCATGATCCAGCGAAGCGTCAGCAATGACGCCGCGAATACCAGGTCGGATATTGCGCGCAACGACATCGCCATCTCTTTACTTAGGAACAAGCTTGTCATCTCTTTTCTCCTGTTCAATTTTGTACTTTGTGTTCGACCTCATCCGCGCCAATTTTTCAGCCCTTCGTGTAGACGAGATCGGCTGCGGCGGAGATCAGCTTCTCGATCAATTCGGCCCAAGATGCCGACTTCAAAAGACAGTTTGAGCGGCCTGCAAATCGCGACGGCACACCTCGCTGAAATCTCGAAGCGGATCCATTTCGTTTACGACCTCAGCTAAGTCCGCAAACGTCCTGTTGGGAGAAAGATAGGCGTCGATGATCAGGCGCCCGGCTTTTTCGGCCGCTTCGACGACATGATCGCTCGACAGGACTTCTCATTCGTCCTATGAGCGCGTACATGCTGACCAATTTCGAGATCTCGGACGGGTCATGCGCGAGCGCGTCTGCGTACAGCCTGGACCCCTCTTCGATGAATTTTCTATAGAGCCTTTGGCGTTGGGCGATGGCCTTTGCCTTATGGCGGATGCGATCCTTGCGACGCAGCGTCGCCCAATTAGACAGACTGCTCGCCACGCTCCCGAGAGCCGACCCCGAAAGCGCGGCGAGAGAAATGTAGACCGCGTCGATCATTGGTTTGCACCGACTACTGAGGCGCTGTTTTGGCTGAAAACAGATCGGCAGGCGGCACTAAGATCGGACTTCCTGGTCCTCAGGCACGTTTCGACCTTCGTGGCGTCAGGAATGTAGCTGGCGCACAATCGAAACGCGTCGGACGTGCAGGCAGCCCTCTGTTGCGAGGTGCCTTGGTAGTCCTGTGCAAAAGCAGCCGTGCTGCACATGACCGCCAGCACTGCCAGAGAAAATCGAAAGCTGGACTTGGTCATAATATCAGTCGCTCCTCTAGTTCGCGTTTTCACCTCGATGTCACCGCGTGTACCGCCGCATCGAATGAAGGATCATGGACCCAATGGCACCCGCGCATCTCTGCTTCCGGGAACTTGCCTATATAAACTATACCGTATAGTTTGTATCTAGTCGACTGTCAACCTGCAGGCTGGAGCAAAACTCCTCACAAAAAACTGAACACGTGAAGGTGAGAATTTTGTTGTTCTAGTCGTCCGAGTAGCCATAAACCATACGGTATCGTTTGATTAAACAAATGGACACGCGCAGGAGGACCTAAATGCAGGAGAATGAAGTGCTGGAGCGGGCGTTCGCAATGCCGCTCACCAATCCGGCCTATTCGCCCGGCCCCTATCGGTTCATCAACCGCGAATACCTGATCATTACGTATCGCACTGATGCGGCGAAGCTGCGGGCGGTGGTACCGGAGCCGCTCGAAGTCAATGAACACGAAGCGCTCGTCAAATACGAATTTATTCGCATGCCGGATTCGAATGGTTTCGGCGATTATACGGAGAGCGGCCAAGTCATCCCGGTGTCTTTCCTCGGACGGAAAGGTGGCTATACCCACTGTATGTTCCTGAACGATGAGGGACCGATCGCCGGTGGGCGCGAACTGTGGGGCTTTCCAAAGAAGCTGGCGCAGCCGACGTTGCGAACCGAGATCGATACTCTAGTCGGCACATTGGATTACGGGCCGCTCCGGGTCGCGACCGGCACAATGGGATACAAGCATCGTGCGGCTGATCCGGGCCAAGTCAAAGCCGCGCTCGAAATGCCGAATTTCCTGCTTAAAATCCTTCCGCACGTCGACGGCAAGCCGCGCATCTGCGAACTTGTCGAATACCACCTCGAGGAGGTTGTTTTGAAGGGAGCTTGGACCGGTCCCGCGGCTTTATGCCTAACTCCTCACGCCTTGGCGCCCGTCGCCGAACTGCCGGTTCTCGAGATCGTTTCCGCAATCCACATCGTCGCCGACCTTACTCTCGGCCTCGGCAAAGTCGTGCACGACTACTTGCGACAACCGGCCCGCGAAGCGCTCCGCATTAAAGACATTAAAGAGAAGAGTCTGGCCGTTTGAATGGCAGTTTACTACCGTGGTGCGGCAGTCAATCACGCGACCCGAGTTGAGACGCCCCCCTGTTATTCACAGCGCTGGCGATCGCCGTCGACGAATGCGTACGCCGCGAACGGCACCAGCGATAACATCGTGACGCCAAAAAGCGCTACCAAGCCGAATAAAATGCCGAGACGCCCCGTAGCCCGATCGCCCACCAGTTCTGGGCAAGCACGGCGATCATCAGGCCCTATTCGGTGCTGTGATACTCGGAGACTTGGTTCAATCGCCATCAAAGAGTGTTGAAAGAAGCCTACCCAATGCCCACCATGATGGCTTGGGCGATTTCAATACCGGACGCCAACACCAGCAGCCCACCGAAGAAGAGGCGACGGAACGCACGACGGCGGCGATACCCAACACCAGCACTCTAATTCCGAAGGCCGGGAACCATCCCCCGTACTGGATGATCTCGTGAGGGATTTGGACTTCTAATGTTTGGATATCGCCTTTCGCCATTTTCTTCTTGTCCACGGGCCAGTGGCCTAGACACATCTCAACCTACGTCTCGACTATGGATCCCTAACGCGTCTGTAGTCGAAACGATCAAGCTGCCTTCGTGCCTTGCGCGCTATCGGCGTCTTTGCGCGCCAACCAAGCTTCGAGCGATGCCTCCTCAGCCCCATCTACAGCAGCTAACGCGACGACAGCCGCTGCCGCAGCGTAGCGTTCGGCCCAGTCGGCGCGGCTTTGCAGTTTGGCCATATCCCGCTTGGTTTTCCACTCAGCGATCTTCTCGCTGGTAGCCGCCTTGCGTTCGTCGACCCACTTTTTGATGTCGGCTTGCGCGGCTGCTACCTTTGTGCGGTCCTGCTCAACGCGCTTTTTGACACCGTCCAAATGATGTCGGACGTCCTGTTCGGCGGTTCGCGCCTTGCCGTCGATTTTGGCCTTAAGCGATTCCATGTTGTTATCGATGCTTGTGAGTTTGGTGCGAAGATTTTCGCAGAACTGATCGATGCGTTCGCCCATGATGGGTGCTCCTAGGGTAAGGGGGCAGTCTCTGGAATTTCAAGATAAAGTCATTTATTTAAAACAACGAGATGGGCATGGGCATTGATTTGGATCAATTTGTCGCTGCGGAGTGAATTCGCCAACGAGCTATTCGCTTTGAGCGTAGTCTGCGTCAACGCCGACGCCGGCTCAGCTTCATCGACCGCCGCCACCGCAAGATCAATCGTCACCGCCGCGTAGCGCTCCGATACTTTTCCAGTGCCTTCGATATTGCATGACTGCCAGAAATAATTGTTCATGCGGTAGGCTCAGCCGATCAATCGCCTTGGGTAAGGGGAGCCATTGGACACCTTTGAATCACCGCAAGCCGATTGGTCCATCTATCAGGATGGACCGGACCCCTCAGTTTGACGAGGCCACAAAATCTTTATTCGCGCCGCAGAAGGATCCCCCCGACGCACAAAAAACTGATAATCGCTCTAATGAAGGGCAGCGGGACACAATCAACGATAGATTTCGTCCATGGTATTGGCCCAGATCAATTGACCCTAAAAAAGGCATCCACTTCAAACTATAAATCCTATTGCATCCAGAATGCAGAAAGATAGCGACGGACCCCCTTGTTATCCAAAATAGCCAGTGGTTCGTAATCTGTTTTTTCCCAATCCCGCTCCAGCACATTCGTCAAGTTGTCAAGAATGAACCATTCTCCATCTTGATATACCGCTACAACCATATGATCCTCACTGCGCGCCCGTTGGTGCACAATGACGAGCCTCACGTGGTCCGCCGAGATTCCAACCTCCTGAGCTGCTGCATACTTCGCGAGGGAATAAGATTTGCAATCGCCGTTTCTCATTGTGATCGCTTCAAGCGGACCGACCCAATCGGCAGGCGCGGGCTTGATCATGAGATTGATCGATATGTTTAGATGTCCTAGCAGAGCTTTGCCCCGATACTGGCGAATCTCATCGAGCTTTTGCGCGAGTGCGGGTATTAATGGGCAAGGATCATCCTTGGATTGCAGGCACTCGTAAAAGTAAGCTTTCTCAAGATGCATTTGGTGTCCCAGGGACTCCCATATTCCAACGAGAGGGTCTTCCTTATTGTTGATTTCAATCGTGTGGTTTCCGAATGGGTCACTTGGGCGCTCATCCGGCGGAGGCCGGCAAAGCGAAGCCAATCATAACTGCGACAACCGTGGCCAATATCGCGACACGCATTTTCGGCACGCCTTCCGTGGCGCTGCTCAGCCGCTGAAGATGATGCGCCGAGAGCGGTACAGAGCGAAAGCAAAATGGGCACCCCAATAACGACCATCGCAAGTAATGCTTGGCCGGGCAATGGAAGCATCCACCCCGCGACGAAGCACATCCTGGGAGAAAATCACGAAATGCGGCGACGGACTGATGAGCTTCATGAGGAATCAACCACACCTGCATGCTCTCCATAGGCGTCGTGCCGCCGGCAAGTAGCATCGTCACCAGCAACCGGAATGTCTGGCTTTGCATCAATCGCGCCGCGACCGGTCGTAGACTGACGCAGCGCTTTCGGTTTGTCCCAGAGCCGAGTTCGATGCAGAACGCCGAGAAGCGCAGCGAGTGGCCAGAACCACACTCATGTACCACAGCACGTTGAACCCGATCAGTCATCGTATCCGGCAAGGATGAATATGGTCCGTCACGGGCTCTTGCGGAGCTGGTGCACGCGCCGCCGCGATCTCCTCAAGCCGTTTCCGATAATTCCAGATCATGTGATCATCGTTTATTAGGAGCTTGCTTGTGCGCAGTGTCACGAGGATTATTGCGGCGATATTGTAGAGAAAGTCGGCGTATCTGTCGCGGCGAAGTGCAAACGATGTTTTGGGCGTCAAAAGTTGCGGGTCCCCATTATGGCGATAGCCTCGGAAGAACGCTAGTGGAAGGCCGGGGACAAGGTCCCAATTGTTGATCACCCGGTAGTGTGGGCATTTAACCTGCTCATCAAAGCCAGCGGTACCGACTCGCGGAGACCCAAAAGTGTAGCACGCCGCGAGGTTATCCCGGTTGAGCGCAGCCGACGCGATCTGAGCGAGTGCACCACCGAGGGAATGCCCTGTAATGTAGAACCCGAGCGTCGACGGCACACTTTCATTAACGACGGCCTCAATCTCATTTTTGCAGCGACTGAAAACTTCAAGGAAGCCACAGTGCACCATCACTCCCGATATTCCGGGTAATGGGACGAGTCGGAGGTTAAGATCAGTGTCCAGCAACTCCTTCCCCTCGGTACCTCGAAACGCAAGAACCGCAAAATGCCCTTCCCGAACTGCCAGGAAAGCTCGATCCTTGTTGAAAACCTGTACCAACCGAAAGCTGCCCGCCTGTAGGCGCCGCTTCAGCTCATTGCGGCCTGCCTCTCCCGCGACCGTTGGAGCGCCGGCCTGATCCGCAGACGACTGGTCGGCCACAAATGTATCGTGGGCAAGCTCACAGAAAAGTGCCATCAGTGCTGAGGTGCGATCCGAATAAGCAGCTCGCCAGGTTGGCACGGCCTCCGACTGCATCGGTGAGAGACCGGGCGGCCAGCGTCGTTTTGTGTTGGCAGACATGCCTGCTCCCAGTAATCACCACACCCGAGAGCGACTAAGTCCTTCGACGGCGGACATCGAGGACAAACCGGACAATGTCCGCGTCCCGTTCATGGGGTGCCTCCTCGACTTGATGGTTGTTCTCGGCTGCCCTTGGGCGCTGAGATTTACCGACTGCTGGAGCGAAGCCTGATTGCCAGTCTTTCTGGAATTCGACATCGCTGAGCTGCTGCAGGATATATTCACGGGAAAACTTGATTGGCGTTTTTCGGGGTTCGGAATGATCATCTCGGGCTGAGGCAAATATCTCGGTTGTTGGAACTTGACCTACCTGTTGGTTTGCCCTTCGGGATGCCCGTCGGGATTTCATGCGTCTGCAGAACAGCCAAGTTGGCGCGGCTGCTTCCGAGAGTTCTTCGAGGCCGAGCAGGCGCGTGGGGGTCGGCTACGATGCCTTGCTTTGAGCCTCGGGTCTCGTCGGCGATAAAGGGATGACGTTTTCCGCCCCGACCGCATCACCCAGACCAAACAATTGCGCGATCCGTGCCAAGCGCGCTTGGTCCTCGTCGTCGAGTGGCCCGCACGCAGTGAAAACGCGCTTGACGATGTCGAGCGCCTGCTGGCGCGTTGCCGTATCCTCGGGTAGCATCTTTGGGATTGCTCCGAGCGCGGCCTCTTGGTCGATCAGCATCAGATAGAATTGTTCGCGCACCAGGGCCTTGAATTCCACCAATGAGAGGCTCGGCAAGTGTGGTTCGCGGCGAAGCCGCCGCACAATTTCGAAGCCGCGCTCGTCGACCGCGTTGCGATACTTGCCCACGTATACCAAAGCGCGGACGGTCGCCTCGCTAAAGCCGCCAACCGAGATCCGTACTTTCAATTCGGCGATCCGCATGTGCAACAATTCCTGATGCCACGAATCTTTGGCAGGTCTGCGCAGGGGCAGCGTACCTGCGGGATCGATCCCGAGAGCCGCCTGCAGCGCGGGCAAGCCGTAAATGGCAAAGAAAACCTGCTCTACGAAATGGTCGCGTCCGTCGCGCCAGGCGTCCAACGCAGCGATAATTTGTTTCGACATATTCTCCTGCCAGCCGATGAACGGGTTATCCGGAGAAACGGCGCTGCGATGCTCGCGCACCCAGTCTTTCATCGGCTTGAGCATCGCCATCATCGGGTTTGCATCCGATAACAGTTCGTAGGGGAGCCGGAGCGGGTGCAGCTTTTGCATGCACTCCGCCATCGGTGGATTGGCGAGGGCACGTACGAACGGCTGGGCGAAGGCGCGGTAGAGGGAGAGATTAATCTCCGAGAGCTCCGCAGCGGCAGCGAAGCAACGGTCGTCCGCCTGATCGTTCCCGCCGAGCGTGCGAATGTCGTCGAGCGTCCTTCCCTCGCAGCGCATGACCCACTCGCCGCTCGTCAGATCGGGGTTAGCCGTATCGGCGCCCTTGCGCTCGAAGATCGCTTCGTAGAGGCCGGGCGGTAGCACGTCGATCAGATCGATGTTGTTGGAGAACTCGGTGTATTCCTTGCGGGCGATCCCGCCCGAGACAAAGATACCGAGGTGACCGACTTTCTGGTGCACCGAGTAGACGATCGTCTGCTCGTGGGAGCGAATGTCGTCGACGCTCTCGTAAAGGCGCGGGATCCAGCCGAGCGCCTCCGACGGCGGCGTGATGTTGTCTCCCTCCGAACAGAACACTACGATCGGCGAGCGGACTTTGCGAAGGTCGAGCGGGTCGCCGTCCGAGGTCTGAATTTTCCCCGCTACGAGGTTGTTGCCGACGAACAGCTGATCGACGATGAATTGAATCTCTTCGGCGTTGAGATCGACATGACCGCCCCAATAGCGCTCGAAGCCGAGATAGCGCGGTGCCTCAGAATCGATCTTGGAATAGAGATTGTATTGCTTGGTCCACAATGTGTTCGACGGATTAAGATTCTCGAAATTCTGCACCAGCCAGGCGCCATCGAACTTTCCGCCGCCAAGGTCGCTGGTGAGCGCGGTCAACCAGCTGCCACCCAACAGCCCGCCCGAGTAGCGCATTGGATTTCGCCCATGCACACCATCCCAGTAGGACAACGGCGATCCGGCGATGATGATCGGGCCGAACAGCTCAGGCCGCACTGACGCGAGCATCATAATTGCCCAGCCGGCTTGACAATTGCCGATCACGCAAGGCTTGCCCTCGGCCTCCGGATGCAGCGCGATTACCTTCTCGAGGAACACCGCCTCGGCACGTCCCACGTCCTCGAGCGTCTGTCCCGGCATCGGTTCTGGCAGGAAGCCGACCAAGTAACAGGGGTGGCCCGCCTTCATGGCCACGCCGATTTCGCTGTCAGCCTTGAAGCCGCCGATGCCGGGCCGGTGCCCTGCGCGCGGATCGACGATCACGAATGGCCGGCGCGCCATATCGACTTCGACGCCTTCCGGCGGGATGACACGAACAAGCCCATAATTGACCGGTCGAGCGAGCGTACGGCCGTCGATGATTACTTCGAATTCATAATCGAGCACGTTCGGGGCGGTCTCGGCCAGATGCTCGCGGTATTGATTGCCGCGTTGGCGCATCACGTCCCAGAACAGTACGGCCCGCTGCGCGGCGTCGGTCCAGTATTCGATTACGGATTGGAGCATACGGCATCTCCTGGAGCCGCGCGCGACAACTATAGCTATAGTTATTGGCGGCAGCGAACTAAATTAAATTTTTCCGCCAATCAATTGAGATAGATCAAATTGCCTCGTTTTCTGGCAACCTGAAAGCTCCATCGGGTCGGTCGTCCGATCCATCGTTGTTCCTGAAGTTCCCACATACCCGACCTTACCCAAACCGCGCTCCGTGACGTATTGGCACGTGGTGGATTTTGACCGAAGCTGGGCGGGCTTTTTTGATCCAAATCAAAGTAAGTATAAATCAGATTCGTGAACATGCTCCGCACCCCTTTTTGAATGGAGATGCCGATGCAAGAAACAGCAGCGTGTATATGCTTCTGAATTGGACCAAGGAGCGCGCCACGTCGGCGGCACACGAAACTAGGGCAAGCCAGATAAAGGCAGAGTCCAAAATAAAAGCGGATCAATTGATCACGGACTTGAGGAACGGCGTGATGAGTTCAGTTCACGCTCGCATGGGTAAGGAAATGAAAGGCAAACGATCACCAGGGTGGTTCAAAATCCCTTGATCGTTGCCACGGCTTCTGGTTCCCGCTGCCTTTCGATCCTGAGAGGTCTGCGTTCGAAGAAAGGATAAATATATTTATAGCGCAACGCTCGCGGTGGTGCAGCCTTTTGGCGTCTAGGGAGGCAAAATTGGATCTACGAATATGGTCGTGAAAAGCACAAGCGAGATAGGATATCGCGATTACACTTTAATCCTTATCGAACATATGCCGGCTGGCAGATCTGGCCAAAGCGCTTATAGAGATCGCCAACCGTGAACAGGCAGCCGCCATTGTAACCGCACGGCGAGGGCAGCGGACATGCAACGACTTGAGCAAAACCCCACGACCACGATGATTCGCATTACGCGCTTCTCAGTTTTCAGCTGTTTTATTCTCCTGGTTGCTTTACCCCAAGCCGCCGCCGAAGACGTTGGCCGGTTCCGGAACGACTGGACAGGCAACGGCATTGTCATTGAGGCGGTCGCGGACCCAAAGGTACAGGGCGTGACCTGCCATATCAGCCGCTTCAGCCGCAGCGTGATCGACAGGCTCTCCAAGGGAAACTGGTTCGTCGATCCTTCCAACTCGTCGATCGCGTGCCAACAGACCGGGCCGGTGACGATTGGTGACATTGACACAAGCACGCGCGGCGAGGAGGTATTTTCCGAGCGGCTCAGCCTGATCTTCAAATCGCTTGCGGTACGTCGCATCTACGACAAAGCGAATACGACGCTAATTTACGTCATCTACAGCCGTCAGGTGAAGGATGCCAGCGCAAAGATGAGTATCTCGACAGTCCCTCTTTACGGGCATGACGTGACCTGGCTCGGCAATAAAGAACGGTGACGATTGGGCAGCGGCCGGGCCCGAGCCAAGCCCGCGCCGCTGCCGTGTCTGAGTTCACCAAACCAGCTTACCCCAGCGGTTTGTAACACAGCTTTTGAAGTTCATACCGTTCGATGGTTTTTGACGGCGTCGGTGCGCGATCGGAAGCTCATACTGTCAATCAGCGTGGGATCGGGACCCCAGATCGGCATCCACGCCGAAACACATCCCAGCGCCCCCGGAGACGAAAATCTAGCCTCCCGCGTAGTGAGCCAAAGGCGACTTCGACATATAGCTGCGAACGCGCAGCGGCACTTCTTCGTAGAAGTCTTTTGTGCCATGCAGATGCCATGCAGATTATTTTATTCTGCATGGCATATTTAATGTTGCGTCGGTTATGCTTGTAGATACTGACTTTTGGCGCGCCCGAAGAGATTTGAACTCCTGACCCCCATGTGTGGACGGCTCCAAGTTAGCAAGGACTTTCTTCACGTTTGCAGCATTGGTCGGCGCGGCCATGTGTTCGGCCTATCTGCGCGGTTCACGTGACCGCTGGCCATAATGCCCTCCGCGGATCAGGTCCCGATCAGTTTCCCGCATTCGACAATGCGTGGGGGTCAGCAGGGTGCCCTGATCGCCGGATCGACCGGCTCTGCATTACGTGCTGTTCGCCCTCCCAACCTTCACATCACCCTGGGTGCCCAGTGTGATCCCTTTCAAGCCGCAAGCATGGCGGGCTCTTTGTATCGTTCACCTTTGGACATCATCGCCCATGCCATCCTGGCGATTTTATTGGCAAGCGCAATCGCTGCGACCTTCGTGGGTCGTCGCGCTAACAGCGCCGTGAGCCAAGTCCGATGATTGGTGCCACGGATTTTGGCATAGCGGATGACCGCGAGCGCACCGGCAGTGAAGAGGCTGCGCAGATAGCGATCGCCTCGTTTGCTGATATTGCCGAGCCTGTCCTTGCCTCCGCTCGAGTTCTGCTTGGGGACGAGTTCGATCCAGGCCGAGAAGTCCCTTGCTGAGCGGAAAGCCTTCGGATCAGCGACGCTGGCAACCAGAGCAGTCGCCAACACCGGACCGACGCCTGGTATATCGTCGAGCCGCCTGCTCGCCTCACTGGATCGGTGCCAAGCCCTGATCATACGATCGAACTCTAGGATCTGCGCCCTAAGCATCCGTAGGTGAGCTCCGAGAGCGGCAACACAGGCGCGTGCAACCTCAGGCAACCGCTTGTCATTTGAATTGGCGGAGACACCGAGCAGTTGCTCGACGCCATGGCGCCCAAGCGGCGCGACGATGCCAAACTCCGCAAGATGAGCGCGGATGGCATTGATCACCGAGGTCTGCTGGCGAATGAGCAAATGTCGGGTACGATGCAGCGTCAGGCAACTCTGTTGCTCAGGCGTCTTGGTCGCGACGAACCTCATGTTGGCCCTGGTGACCGCTTCGCAGATAGCCTCGGCATCGGCGGCATCGTTCTTATGTCGCTTGACGTAGGGCTTCACGTAGGCCGGTGGCATCAGGCGAACGGTGTGACCGAGCGCCTGGAGTTCGCGCGACCAATGATGCGACGAGCCGCAGGCTTCGATACCGACCAGACACGGCCGCAGCTTCTGGAAGAATGCCAGCACATAGCGGCGCTTGATCTGGCGACGGAGGAGGACATTGCCCTCCGCATCGACGCCGTGGACCTGAAAAACCGACTTCGCGATGTCGAGACCGATTGTCGTGACCGTTTGCATGGGTAGTTCCTCCGAATTGTGGGAGCCTTAACAGCGCCCACATCCTTGGCACTCACGTGTCGGTGGAGGAGCCGTCCACAGCATCAGATTTTGTAGTTTGGCGGCTGGTTTTCGGCCGCCGTTGCGAGGATAAACCAATGCTATTGGACTAGATTGCCGCTAATAGCTGTCTCTGACGCAGCTATTCTGCCCCATAAATATTTGATTTTATTAGGTGTCGATCCCCTTATTCACACGGGAGAGGTCGTAGGTTCAGTTCCTAGATGAGCGCCCACCAAAAAGTGATGGAAAACTAAGCACTTCTGAAAGACGTTACCTGCCGCTACTGACTGCCGCGCGCGCTGCAAAAAACGATTACCTGTCAGCCCGATCTTGCGCGCGGTGCCAGCAACGAATGGACTACCATGCGAGCGGCAGGCACGACAGATTCCCCACACTAACGCCACGCGGCGGTTATCTAGCAGGCAATGGACTTCAACAGTCGCAAGATCGGTGCAATGGTCCACGCTTTTCATCATTCACGACTGTCGCCAATTGATGCCGCCAATGTCGCCAATGGTCGAGATAAGCTATTGATTTTATTATATGGTGGGCCCGGAAGGACTTCGAACCTCCAACCAAGCGGTTATGAGCCGCTAGCCCTGACCATTGAGCTACGGGCCCGCGCCTTGCGCGGTGGTCCGGAAGAGCGGTGCTTAGACCGCATCCGGGCTGTCGCCGCTAATTCTGCCGGCTCAACAAAAACACCGCCTGCTCACCGAACAGATTCCAGAACCACCAGGGCAATTTTAGCCGTATCTGCCGGCCCCAGGCGTTGAGCGCGACCGCCTCGTCTATCTTGGCGCCGACGACGTGGCAAAGCTGACGGAAATCCTTGATGCTGCAGAAGTGAATGTTCGGCGTCTCGTACCAGGCATAAGGCAGATTATCGGTCTGCGGCATGTGACCGCCAAACAGAATTTGCCGCCGTATGTTCCAGTGACCGAAATTCGGGAACGAAATGATGCCGTGACGTCCGATGCGCAGCATGTGCTCGAGGACCACGCGCGGCTGCCGCGTCGCCTGCAGGGTCTGCGATAAGACGACGAAGTCGAAGCCGTCGTCCGGATAGTCGGCGAGGTCGGTATCGGCGTCGCCCTGCACCACGGCGAGACCCTTGGTGATGCATTCGTTCACGCCCTCGCGCGATAGCTCAATGCCGCGGCCGTCGACGCCGCGGGTTTCCAGGAGCCGCAACAACTCGCCGTCGCCGCACCCGACGTCGAGCACCCGCGCGCCGCGCTCCACCATATTGGCGACAACAAGCAAGTCGACACGCGAGCCGCCCGGCCCGCGCGCGGCTTCCGCCATGGTCAGATCGTGTTTAATGCGCGCACAGCACGCTCATCTCCGTCCAGGCAGCACGCGCGCGCGCGCGTGGCGCCTTCCAAAAAACCGTTCACGATCGCCAGGAAATCCGGCTCGTCCAGCAGGAACGCGTCGTGCCCCTTGTCGGTGGGGATTTCCACGAACGACACGTTTTCGCCCGCGCGGTTCAGTGCACGCGCGATCGCGCGGCTCTCGGCGTGGGGAACAGCCAGTCCGAGGTGAACGACACGAGCAGGAACCGCGTCTTCGTGCCGCGGAACGCGTTCGCCACATCGCCCTGATAGTCGGCGGCCAGATCGAAATAGTCCATCGCCCGGGTGATCGTCAGATAGGAGTTCGCGTCGAACCGCTGCACGAAGGTGGAGCCCTGGTGGCGCAGATAGCTCTCCACCTCGAACATCCTCGCCGAACAGTCGGATTGCTCGCGATCCTGCAGTCGCCGGCCGAACTTGCGGGTCAGCGCCTCTTCCGACAGATAGGTGATGTGCGCGCACATGCGCGCCACCGCCAGGCCGCGCGCCGGGATCCGCCCGGTCGTCCAGTAGCGGCCGCCCAGCCAGTCCGGATCGGCGAAGATCGCCTGCCGCCCGACCTCGTGGAACGCGATGTTCTGCGCCGAATGATAGGCCGCACGGCGATCGGCAGCGCGGCGAACACGGCGTCGGGGTAGCTCGCCGCCCATTGCAGCGCCTGCATCCCACCCATCGAGCCGCCCATCACCGCGAACAGCCGCGTGATGCCGAGGTGGTCGATCAGCATCTTCTGCGCGCGGACCATGTCCTGGATGGTGACCGGCGGGAAGTCGAGTGCCCCACGGGACCGACCTCGTCGTCGCGCAGGCTGCGCGGGCCCGTCGAGCCCATGCAGCCGCCCAGCACGTTGGCGCAGATGACGAAGTATCGATCGGTGTCGAGTGGCCGCCCGGAACCGACAACGATGTCCCACCAGCCCTCTTTGCCGGTGACCGGATGCGTCTCGGCGACATACTGATCGCCGGTCAGCGCATGGCAGACCAGCACGGCGTTGGAGCGCGCCGCATTCAGCGTGCCATAGGTGCGGTACGCCACGGTCATACGCGACAGCCGCGCGCCGCAGTCCAGCGTCATCCCCTCGGCGAAAGTGACGCTAGGGCTGTGTTCGGTGGCGGCGAGTGCGATCGACGTATCCATCCTGCATTTGCATAGGACGGGTTCCGGCCGGTCGCAACTGGTGGGGCGGCTCCTGTTTGCACGCCAGCCTGCTTCGGCTATCTGTTCCGCCCCTCGACCGGCCCAGGATCATGCCCCGTTCCGCTCATCTCGACGCGCCGTCCGCTCCCGCCGCCACGGCGGAGGAACCACCACCGCAGGATGGCTGGCCTGGCGGCCTCGCTGCGCTGCGCGCCGAACTCGATCGGATTGACGATGCGCTGCATGCGCTGCTGATGCAGCGCGCGGGAGTGGTGGAGCAGGTGGCGCGCTCTGGCAAACGTGGCGCCTATCGCCCAGGCCGCGAGGCCTCGATGCTCCGCCGCCTGCTGCGACAGCACAGCGGCACGCTGCCCGCGCAGGCGATCGTGCGCATCTGGCGCGAGCTGCTCGCCGGGACCACGGCAATGCAAGGCCCTTTCACTGTGGCTGTGTGCGAGCCGGGCGACGGGGCCGCCTATACCCAGGCCGCACGCGAACATTTCGGCGCGCTGACGCCGCTGCGCGCCTATGGCAGGCCGATCCAGGCTCTGGCCGATGTCAGCAGCGGTACCGCGGCGGTGGCCGTGCTCCCGATGCCGTCGGGTAGCGATGCGACGGGCGGCGCGTGGTGGACCGCGCTGCTCCGGGATTACACGGGGCGCCTCCACGTGGTGGCGCGGCTGCCGTTCTGGGCGCCTCGCCCCGAAGGCGCGCCTACCGTGCAGGCACTTGTGGTCGCCGCGACGGAACCGGACCCCAGCGGGTGTGATCGCTCGGTGCTGGGCTTGGAGCTTAATCAAGACGTCAGCCGCGCGCGGCTCACTGCGGCGCTCACGTCGGCAGGCCTCGCGCCGGGCGAGGTTGTCTTGCACCGGGAACCGGGTGCGCAGGTCGCCCATGCCATGGCGGATGTCGATGGCTTCCTGGCCGACGATGACCCTCGGCTCGACGCGCTGGATGCGGTGCTGCGCCGGCCAGTGGTGCTCGGCGCCTACGCAATCCCGGAAACCGGAGCAGCCGCATGACCGCGCCTCGTCCGCGTCCCGAAGTCCTCGACATCTCTCCGTATGTCGGGGGCGAGTCCAGCGTGCCCGGGATCAACCGGGTGCTGAAGCTGTCGTCCAACGAGGGCGCGTTCGGCGTGCCGCCTGGCGCGCAGGAGGCATACAAGCGTGCGGCGGAGGAACTGCATCGCTACCCGGATGGCGATGCCACCGAACTGCGTCGCGCGATCGGCGCTCGGTTCAAGCTGGACCCGGCGCGGATCGTCTGCGGGGCGGGGTCGGATGACCTGATCTACCAGCTCTGCCTTGCCTACGGCGGCCACGGCCGCGACATCGTCATGAGCGCGCATGGCTTCGCGATCTACTTCATCGCTGGCACCTATGCCGGCAGCCGGGTGATCAAGACGCCGGAGCGCGACCTGACCGCGGATGTCGATGCCATGCTGGCGGCGGTGTCGCCGACGACGCGGCTGGTGTTCCTCGCCAACCCGAACAATCCGACCGGCAGCATGCTGCCGTATGCGGAGGTGGCTCGCTACGCGCCGGTCTGCCGCCAGAGGTGCTGCTGGTGCTCGACGCCGCGTATGCCGAATACGTCGAGCGACCGACTACGATCCGGCATCCGGCTGGTCGACGCCGGCGACAACACCGTGATGTTGCGGACGTTCTCAAAAATCCACGGGCTCGCAGCTTTGCGGCTCGGCTGGATGTTCGGGCCCGCCCACCTCGACGATGCTGTCTAACCGGATCCTCGCGTCAGATTACGCGCCGGCGATCGCCGCCGGTATAGCGGCAATCGAGGATGTCGAGCATCAGGAACGTTCACGCGAGCACAACTCGCGATGGCTCGCCTGGCTGACCGAGGAAATCCAAAAGCTCGGCCTGAAAGTGACGCCCAGCGTCGCGAACTTTCTGCTGATCCACTTTCCCGAAACGAACGGGCGATCGGCGAAAGAGGCGGACGCTTTTCTCACTGCGCGCGGCCTGATCCTGCGGAGGTCGGCGCTACAAAGGCCCGAATGCGCTCAGCGTTGGTACCGAGGAAGCGAACGGGCTCGCCGTCGCGGCGCTCGGCGACTTTCTGGCAAAAACGGCGTGAATCGCCGCCAGCAAATCCGCACCGCTGTTCAACCGACTGGCGCTGATCGGCGTCGGACTGATCGGTCTCTTCGATCGCGCGTCCCCGCGCACAGGTACGGTCCGTGAGATCGGTGGCGAGCTGCTGCTCCGCGCAGACGCGGCGCCGCGTCGCCGAGCTTGGATTGGCTTGATCAGGTGGTCGAGACCCCCGCTGCTGCGGTCGCCGGCGCCGATCTCGCTATCGTGTGCGTTCCGGTCGGTGCCTGTGGCTAGGTCGCCCAAGGACACTCGGCGTGCAGCTCGCGCCGGGCGCGATCGTTTCCGATGTGGGCTCAGTCAAGGGCGCCATTGTTTGCGATATGAGTTCACATTGCCGCCCGGGCATCCTTTTCGTTCCCCGCGCATCCGGTCGCCGGAACCGAACATTCCGGTCCGGACGCCGGCTTTGCCCAACTCTCTTCGTCGGCCGCTGGTGCATTCTCACACCGCCGGAGTCAATACCGACAGCACACGCCGTCCGAACGGCTTGCCGCCTCCCGGCGGGCACTCGGCGCCGAATGTCGAGACGATGCGGCCGGGATCCACCACGACCTTGTGTTGGCGATCACCAGCCACCTGCCCCACCTCTATCGCCTACACGATCGTCGGCACCGCCGACGAGCTCGCCGAGGGCGACGCGCTCGGAGGTCCTCAAATTTTCAGCCGGTGGCTTTCCTGATTTCACCCGCATCGCGGCGTCCGACCCGACGATGTGGCGAGACGTTTTTCTTGCCAACAAGGAGGCCGCGCCGGAGATGCTCCGCACGTTCAACGAAGAATCTCGCGCAACTGACCCGCGCGATGCCGCGGCGACGGCGAGGCATTGTTTGCCTATTTCGCCCGCACCCGCGCGATCCGCCGCGGCATCTCGATATCGGCGAGGATTTCGGCCGCTCCCATCCCGATCTGCCGGTCCCTGCTGCCGCGGCCCTACGCCGTCTCGGACGACAATTGAATGCAGCGTTTCAGGTCCGCGCTTTTACGACAAGCCTGTTCCCGCGCGCAACGTCGCGAGCGCGAACGGTTTGGCCGAGCACGTCGTGGATGATCGCCTCATGGGCGCGTTCGCGCTGAGTCGGCGTACCCGGTCATCAGCAAACGTGATGGAGGAAGTCGCGCGCCACTGCGATCGGCGGCGGCCGCGCGACTTTCCTCAGATCTGACGATTTTGCTGATGACCGGCTTCGCCGATCAGCGCGAACGCGCCCACGGGCTGGAGGCGCTGATCCACGACGTCATCATCAAGCCCTTCGCACTCGCGGCCTTGCGCGCAGTCGTCGTCGAGGCGTTTGTGTCAAGGCACGGGACGCGGAGGCGCCGCTCAATCGTCGTCCGAGCGCATAGGGCCGCGGCAGCGGCCCACGGCACCGGGATGCGGGCGGCCGAAATCCGGCGCCGGCGAATCCTGCCCGATATCGACGATGCCGCGGCGGATCGCGCGCGTGCGGGTGAAGTGATCGAACAACGCCTCGCCGTCGCCGCGGCGGATCGCCCGGGTCAGCTCGCCAAGTCCTCGTTGAACGTGCCGAGCATTTCCAGCACGGCGTCCTTGTTGGCGAGGAACACGTCGCGCCACATGGTCGGATCGGATGCCGCGATGCGGGTGAAATCGCGAAAGCCGCCAGCGGAGAATTTCAGCACCTCCGAGCGTGTGACCTCGGAGAGTTCGTCCGCGGTGCCGACGATCGTATAGGCGATCAGATGCGGCACGTGGCTGGTGATCGCGAGCACGAGATCGTGGTGCTCGGCCGTCATCATGTCGACATTGGCGCCGAACGCCCGCCAGAACGCGGCCAGCCGTTCGACGGCGTCGGCGTCGGCATCGCCGGCGGCGTGAGGATGCACCAGCGATCGACGAACAGCTCGGCAAAGCCGGCGTCGGGGCCGGAATGCTCGGTGCCGGCGACCGGATGCGCCGGCACGAAATGGACGCCCGGCGGGAGATGCGGAGCCATGTCGCGGATGATCGCGCCCTTGACCGAGCCGACATCGGAAACGATCGCGCCGGGCTTGAGATGCGGCGCGATCTCCTGCGCGACCGCGCCGCATGCGCCGACCGGAACGCAGACGATCACGAGGTCGGCGCCGGCGACCGCCGCGGCATTGCTCTCGACCACCTGATCGGCGAAGCCGAGTTCGGTGACGCGCCGGCGCGTCGCGCGGAGCGCGCGGTCGCGACGATCTGCGCACCGCGCCCTGCGCCCGCGCCGCACGCGCGATCGAGGAGCCGATCAGCCCGACGCCGATCAGCGCCAGGCGCTGGAACAGCGGCGCATGTGCGTCACGCCGGACGCCCCAGAAACTCCGCCGAGCGCCGCGACGACGAGCCGATTGGCCTCCTCGGTGCCGACGGTCATGCGCAGCGCATTCGGCAGCCCATAGGCGCCGACCTGGCGCAGGATCAGGCCGCGGGCGGTGAGAAACCCGTCGGCCTCGTCCGCGGTGCGCCCGTTCGGTTCGGGAAATGGATGAGGAGAAATTGGCCACGCTCGGCGTCACGGTCAGCCCGAGCTTGCCGATCTCCTCGGTCAGCCAGGCCAGCCACTTCGTTGTGATCGCGCGAGCGTTCGACATGGCCGACATCCTCGATTGCCGCGATTCCCGCCGCGATCGCAGGCGGAGATGACGTTGAACGGCCCGCGGATGCGATTGACCGCGTCGACCACGTGGGCCGGACCATACATCCAGCCGAGCCGCAGCGCGGCGAGCCCGTGGATCTTGGAAAAGGTCCGGCACATCACGACGTTGTCCGAGGTGGCGACCAGTTCGATGCCGGATTCGTAATCGTTGCGGCGGACATATTCGGCATAGGCGGCATCGAGCACCAGCAGCACTGCGCCGGCAGGCCGCGATGCAGGCGCTTGACCTCGTCGAACGGCACGTAGGTGCCGGTCGGATTGTTGGGATTGGCCAGAAATACGATCTTGGTCTGCTCCGTCACCGCTTTGAGAATCGCATCGACATCGGCGGTGTAGTTCTTCTCCGCCGCGACCACGGGCGTGGCGCCCGCGCCAGCGTGGCGATCGGATAGATCAGAAAGCCGTGCGTGGTATGGATCGCCTCGTCGCCGTCGGCGAGATAGGCGTGCGCCAGCAGGTTCAGGAGTTCGTCGGAGCCGGCGCCGCAAACGATGCGCTGCGGGATCGAGACCGAAAGCGCGCCCGATCGCCTCGCGCAGATCGCTCGCCGCGCCGTCGGGATAGTCCTGCAGATGGCCGGCGACGGCCTTGTAGGCCGCGATCGCCTTCGGACTCGGCCCGAGCGGCGTCTCGTTGGAGGACAGCTTGTACATCTTGGCGACGCCCGGCGCGCTGCTCTTGCCGGGAACATAGGGCTCGATCTCGAGCACGCCGGGACGCGGGGCTGGGGACACGCGATCGTCATTGGACTCTCGTCGCTCGCCGAAGGCCGTCCTGGCGCACCGTATAGCGGGTCGCATGGCTGCCGACGAGGGCCCTGCGAGCGGACCGAGGCGCCGATTCCGACCAAGCGCCGTGATGACGTCCGATGCCGCCCCGCGGCGACCGAAACCAGCAGCGCGGCGCCGTCGAACGCTCGGTCGGGCACGGCGGTCAACTCGACGAGCGGCGCGACCGCGTTGGCCGCCGCCGCGCCCAGCCGGCGACCCGGATGCTCCACACTTCGATCTCGGTCACGATCGCGTCGGGGCGACGCGGGCGATCGCGAACACCGGCAGCCCGGCCGGATGATCGGCGCGCTCGACGAATGGCAGGCGGGCGATGATTTTCGGCGCGGCGTCCCTCCAGCGCCGCCCACCAGGGCCCGCCCCGCCTGGCGACGGCGGGGACAAGACCGAGGTCACCCTTCGACTCCGCCACCGCCGCGACCACGCCCGCGGCCCCAGATGGGCGTCGAACGGCACGGTGAAGCCGAAATGAAACCGCGCGCTGTCGCGCATCGCGCGTCGCCCGCGGACAGATCGGCATGCACGCGGAACGGCGCCTGCACATAGGTGAAAGTGGCGATGATCACCCGCCAGATGCTCTCGACGGTGTCGAGCGGCAGCATGCCGTGATGGCGCTCGACCAGCCGGCGCATCATGTCGGCCTCGCGCGCCGGCCGGAACGCCGAGCCGGTTTCCTGGGTCCTCTTCACCGCGATCAGCCGGCCGATGATCTCGCCGCGCTGCATCAAGCAGCCCATGCATCGGCGCGTCGATGCGATCGATCTCGGCCGCAGATCGGCGAGCGAGGGTTCTTTTTGACGGGATGCTTTCGGCATGGCGTCATGGCCCGGCGGACGGCGCTCATTGATAGGTGCCGCCGGCCCGAAAGCAAAGAAAACGTTGACTCCGCGCCGAAGGGGCCTATCTACGCCCGTTTTGAACTGCCGAGGCGTGCGGACGAACGGCGCCGGGACGCTCACGATTCGGGACGAGAACATGGCCGAGGCGCAGCGCCGACCCTTGATCTCGCCGACCGCATGCGCGAGGCGGACCAGCCGCAGTCGCGCTCGTCGCTTTTCGGTCGAACAACCGCTCCAGCTCGATGCCGGCGTCGCTCTCGCCCGTTCAGATCGCCTATCAGACCTACGGCACGCTCAATGCCGCGCGCAGCAACGCCGTCCTGATCTGCCATGCGCTGACCGGCGACCAGCACGTCGCCAACGCCCATCCGGTGACCGGCAAGCCGGGCTGGTGGGAGACCATGGTCGGCCCCGGCAAGCCGATCGACACCGAGCGCTATTTCGTCATCTGCGCCAACGTGCTCGGCGGCTGCATGGGCACGCACCGGCCCGGCCTCGACCAATCCGGCGACCGGCAAGCCCTATGGGCCTCGATCTGCCGGTCGTGACGATCCGCGACATGGTCCGCGCCCAGGCCATGCTGATCGACCGGCTCGGCATCGACACGCTGTTCTGCGTCGCCGGCGGCTCGATGGGCGGCATGCAGGTGCTGCAATGGGCGGCGAGCTATCCGGAGCGCGTGTTTGCGGCGCTGCCGATCGCGGCGGCCACGCGCCATTCCTCGCAGAACATCGCCTTCCATGAGGTCGGCCGGCAGGCGGTCATGGCCGATCCCGACTGGCGGGGCGGCCGCTATTTCGCCGAGGCCCAACCGCGTCGCGGGCTCGCGGTCGCGCGCATGGCCGCGCATATCACCTATCTGTCGGACGAGGCCCTGCACCGCAAATTCGGCCGCAAGTTCCAGGACCGCGACGACCCGACCTTTTCCTTCGATGCCGACTTCCAGGTCGAGAGCTATCTGCGCCATCAGGGCTCGACCTTCGTCGAGCGTTTCGACGCCAATTCCTATCTCTACCTGACGCGGGCGATGGATTATTTCGATCTCGCGGCCGATTACGGCGGCGTCCTCGCGCACGCCTTCCGGGCACGCAAGACGCGCTTTTGCGTCGATCTCGTTCACCTCGGACTGGCTGTTTCCGACCGCCGACTTGCGCGCCATCGTGCATGCGCTGAATGCCGCGCGGCGCGCGGTCTCCTTCGTCGAAATCGAGACCGACAAGGGGCACGACGCCTTCCTGCTCGATGTGCCGGAATTCTTCGGCGATCGTCCGCGGCTTTCTTGATGCCGCCGCCCGCGCCCGCGGCTGCTGCCTGGACGGAGATGATCGATGCTGCCGCGCGGCAACCACGATCGGACCATGGCGGAACGGCGCGCGGACCGGGCGGCGCGCGCGTCGATCTCCTGGTCGTCGCCGACATGGTCGAGCGCCGGCGCGCGGGTTCTCGATGTCGGCTGCGGCGACGGCTAGTTGCTGCGGCTGCTGGAAACGCGCGGCGTCGATGCGCGCGGCATCGAGCTGTCGCAAAAAGGCGTCAACGATTGCGTCGCCAAGGGCCTTTCGGTGGTCCAGGGCGATGCCGACACCGATCTCGCCGACTATCCGGACGACGGGTTCGATTACGTCATCCTGTCGCAGACCCTGCAGGCGACCCGCAATCCGCGCAGGTGCTCGAGCACATGCTGCGGATCGGCCGCCATGCGCATCGTCTCGTTCCCAAATTTCGGCCATTGGCGGATCCGGCTCCACCTCGCCCTCGGCGGCCGCATGCCGGCACCGAGAACCTGCCCTATTCCTGGTACGACACGCCGAACATCCACTTCTGCACGATCAAGGATTTCCGCGCTTGCCACGTCGTCGGCGCCAAGATCGAGAGGCGGTGGCGCTCGACGGTTGGGGCCGCCGATGCGCGTCAACGCGCCCTGGTGGGTCTGGAACCTGTTCGGCGAGCAGGCGGTGTTTTTGCTCAGCCGGCAGAATTAGCGGCGACAGCCCGGATGCAGTATAAGCACCGCTCTTCCGGACCACCGCGCAAGGCGCGGGCCCGTAGCTCAATGGTCAGAGCTAGCGGCTCATAACCGCTTGGTTGGAGGTTCGAGTCTCCCGGGCCCACCATATAATAAAATCAATAGCTTATCTCGACCATTGGCGACATTGGCGGCATCAATTGGCGACAGTCGTGAATGATGAAAAGCGTGGACCATTGCACCGATCTTGCGACTGTTGAAGTCCATTGCCTGCTAGATAACTGCCGCGTGGCGTTAGTGTGGTGAATTTGTCGTGCCTGCCGCTCGCATGGTAGTCCATTCGTTGCTGGCACCGCGCGCAAGATCGGGCTGACAGGTAATCGTTTTTTGCAGCGCGCGCGGCAGTCAGTAGCGGCAGGTAACGTCTTTCAGAAGTGCTTAGTTTTCCATCACTTTTTGGTGGGCGCTCATCTAGGAACTGAACCTACGACCTCTCCCGTGTGAATAAGGGGATCGACACCTAATAAAATCAAATATTTATGGGGCAGAATAGCTGCGTCAGAGACAGCTATTAGCGGCAATCTAGTCCAATAGCATTGGTTTATCCTCGCAACGGCGGCCGAAAACCAGCCGCCAAACTACGAATTTGATGCTGTGGACGGCTCCTCCACCGCCGCGTAAGTGGCGTTGAATTGGTCGCCGATGGGGTGGCCATGATTTGGGGGGCGAGCATGGAAGAAGTGGTGACGACAATCGGTCTCGACATTGCGAAGTCGGTTTTTCAGGTCCACGGCATCGACGCGACAGGCAATGTGATCATCCGCCGCCAGCTGAAGCGCCGCTATGTCCTGGCGTTCTTCCAGAAGCTGCCACCGTGCCTCGTAGGTATCGAGGCCTGCGCAACATCGCATCACTGGTCACGTGAGTTGAAGGCGCTCGGCCATACGGTGCGGTTGATGCCGCCAGCCTACGTGAAGCCCTACGTTAAGCGGCAGAAGAACGATGCCGCCGACGCCGAGGCCATCTGCGAAGCGGTCACCAGAACAAACATGCGCTTCGTCTCAACCAAGACGCCCGAGCAGCAGAGCTGCCTCATGCTGCATCGTACGCGCCACCTCTTCATCCGGCAGCAAACCGCCGTGATCAACGCGATCCGCGCGCACCTTGCCGAGTTCGGGATCGTCGCACGGGTTGGGCGCAACGGTGTCGAGGAACTGCTTGATGTCGTCGCCGATCCAAGTGACACACGGCTGCCCGAGGTGGCGCGCGCCTGTCTCGCCGCTCTCGGAGCCCAACTGCGGATGCTGAAAGCCCAGATCCTGGAGTTCGACCGCCGGATCATCGCCTGGCATCGATCCAATGAGACGAGCAAACGGCTCGACGATATACCCGGCATCGGTCCGGTGCTGGCTACGGCCCTGGTCGCCAGCGTCGCTGACCCGAAGGCGTTCCGATCTGCGCGGGACTTCTCGGCCTGGATCGGGCTCGTCCCGAAGCAGCATTCGAGCGGGGGCAAGGATCGGCTCGGCGGTATTAGCAAACAGGGCGATCGCTATCTGCGCAGCCTGTTCACGGCTGGCGCGCTCGCCGTCATCCGCTATGCCAAGATCCACGGCACCAACCATCGACCGTGGCTTACGGCATTGTTGGCGCGGCGGCCGACCAAAGTCGCGGCGATCGCGCTGGCCAACAAGATCGCCCGAATGGCGTGGGCGATGATGGCCAAGGGTGAGCGCTACAAGGAACCCGTCGCACTAGCGGCGTGAACAAAATCACGTCGGCAATCCGGCGTGACGGAAGGTTGGGAGGGCGAACAGCACGTAATGCAGTGCCGGTCGATCCGGCGATCAGGACAACCCACATGTGCCATCGCATCCTCGAATGCGGGGTTTTGACCGGGACCTGATCCGCGGAGGGCATTATGGCCAGCGGTCATGTGAACCGCATCAATAGGCCGAACACATGGCCGCACCGACCAAGCTGCAAACGTGAAGAAAGTCCTTGCCAATGGGGAGCCGTCCACACATGGGGGTCAGGAGTTCGAATTTTCGGGCGCGCCAAAAGTCAGTATTTACAAGCATAACCGACGCAACATTAAATATGCCATGCAGAATAAAATAATCTGCATGGCATCTGCATGGCACAAAAGACTTCTACGAAGAAGTGCCGCTGCGCGTTCGCAGCTATGTGTTCGAGTGCCTTTGGCTCACTACGCGAGAGGCGAGTTTTTCGTCTCCGGGGGCGCTGGGATGTGTTTCGACGTGGATGCCGATCTGGGGTCCCGATCCCACGCTGATTGACAGTATGAGCTTCCGATCGCGCACCGACGCCGTCAAAAACCATCGAACGATATGAACTTCAAAAGCTGTGTTACAAACCGCTGGGGTAAGCTGGTTTGGTGAACGGAGACAAGGCAGCGGCGCGGTCTTGGCTCGGGCCCGGCCGCTGCCCAATCGTCACCGTTCTTTATTGCCGACCCAGGTCACGTCATGCCCGTAAAGAGACTTCGAGATACTCATCTTTGCGCTGGGATCCTTCACCTGACGGCTGTAGATGACGTAAATTAGCGTCGTATTCGCTTTGTCGTAGATGCGACGTACCGCAAGCGATTTGAAGATCAGGCTGAGCCGCTCGGAAAATACCTCCTCGCCGCGCGTGCTTGTGTCAATGTCACCAATCGTCACCGGCCCGGTCTGTTGGCACGCGATCGACGAGTTGGAAGGATCGACGAACCAGTTTCCCTTGGAGAGCCTGTCGATCACGCTGCGGCTGAAGCGGCTGATATGGCAGGTCACGCCCTGTACCTTTGGGTCCGCGACCGCCTCAATGACAATGCCGTTGCCTGTCCAGTCGTTCCGGAACCGGCCGACGTCTTCGGCGGCGGCTTGGGGTAAAGCAACGAGGAGAATAAAACAGCTGAAAACTGAGAAGCGCGAAATGCGAATTATCGTGGTCGTGGGGTTTTGC
Source organism: uncultured Alphaproteobacteria bacterium (assembly GCA_963759705.1). Classification (GTDB taxonomy): domain Bacteria; phylum Pseudomonadota; class Alphaproteobacteria; order Rhizobiales; family Xanthobacteraceae; genus BOG-931. The sequence continues at coordinate 32,156 of CAVXAK010000001.1, read as the reverse complement.
TTAAGTCGTTGCATGTCCGCTGCCCTCGCCGTGCGGTTACAATGGCGGCTGCGTGTTCACGGTTGGCGATCCCTATAAGCGCTTTGGCCAGATCCGCCAGCCGGCATATGTTCGATAAGGATTAAAGTGTAATCGCGATATCCTATCTCGCCTGTGCTTTTCACGACCATATTCGTAGATCCAATTTTGCCTCCCTAGACGCCAAAAGGCTGCACCACCGCGAGCATTGCGCTATAAATATATTTATCCTTTCTTTGAACGCAGACCTCTCAGGATCGAAAGGCAGCGGGAACCAGAAGCTTTTTCGTGGCAACGATCAAGGGATTTTGAACCGCCCTGGTGATCGTTTGCCTTTCATTTCCTTACCCATGCGAGCGTGAACTGACATCACGCCGTTCCTTCAAGTCCGTGATCAATTGATCCGCTCCTATTTTGGACTTTGCCTTTATCTGGCTTGCCCTAGTTTCGTGTGCCGCCAACGTGGCGCGCTCCTTGGTCCAATTCAGAAGCATATACACGCTGCTGTGTTCTTGCATCGGCATCTCCCTTCAAAAAGGGGTGCGGAGTATGTTCACTAACCTGATTTATACTTACTTTGATTTGGATCAAAAAAGCCCGCCCAGCTTCGGTCAAAATCCACCACGTGCCAATACGTTACGGAGCGCGGTTTGGGTAAGGTCGGGTATGTGGGAACTTCAGGAACAACGATGGATCGGACGACCGACCCGATGGAGCTTTCAGGTTGCCGGAAAACGAGGCAATTTGATCTATCTCAATTGATTGGCGGAAAAATCTAATTAAGTTCGCTGCCGCTAATGACTATAGCTATAGTTGTCGCGCGCGGCTCCAGGAGATGCTGTATGCTCCAATCCGTAATCGAATACTGGACCGACGCCGCGCAGCGGGCCGTACTGTTCTGGGACGTGATGCGCCAACGCGGCAATCAATACCGCGAGCATCTGGCCGAGACCGCCCCGAACGTGCTCGATTATGAATTCGAAGTAATCATCGACGGCCGTACGCTCGCTCGACCGGTCAATTATGGGCTTGTTCGTGTCATCCCGCCGGAAGGTGTCGAAGTCGATATGGCGCGCCGGCCGTTCGTGATCGTCGATCCGCGCGCAGGGCACCGGCCCGGCATCGGCGGCTTCAAGGCTGACAGCGAAATCGGCGTGGCCATGAAGGCGGGCCACCCCTGTTACTTGGTCGGCTTCCTGCCAGAACCGATGCCGGGACAGACGCTCGAGGACGTGGGACGTGCCGAGGCGGCGTTCCTCGAGAAGGTAATCGCGCTGCATCCGGAGGCCGAGGGCAAGCCCTGCGTGATCGGCAATTGTCAAGCCGGCTGGGCAATTATGATGCTCGCGTCAGTGCGGCCTGAGTTGTTCGGCCCGATCATCATCGCCGGATCGCCGTTGTCCTACTGGGATGGTGTGCATGGGCGAAATCCAATGCGCTACTCGGGCGGGCTGTTGGGTGGCAGCTGGTTGACCGCGCTGACCAGCGACCTTGGCGGCGGAAAGTTCGATGGCGCCTGGCTGGTGCAGAATTTCGAGAATCTTAATCCGTCGAACACATTGTGGACCAAGCAATACAATCTCTATTCCAAGATCGATTCTGAGGCACCGCGCTATCTCGGCTTCGAGCGCTATTGGGGCGGTCATGTCGATCTCAACGCCGAAGAGATTCAATTCATTGTCGATCAGCTGTTCGTCGGCAACAACCTCGTAGCGGGGAAAATTCAGACCTCGGACGGCGATCCGCTCGACCTTCGCAAAGTCCGCTCGCCGATCGTAGTGTTCTGTTCGGAGGGAGACAACATCACGCCGCCGTCGGAGGCGCTCGGCTGGATTCCGCGCCTTTACGAGAGCGTCGACGACATTCGCTCCCACGAGCAGACGATCGTCTACTCGGTGCACCAGAAAGTCGGTCACCTCGGTATCTTTGTCTCGGGCGGGATCGCCCGCAAGGAATACACCGAGTTCTCCAACAACATCGATCTGATCGACGTGCTACCGCCCGGCCTCTACGAAGCGATCTTCGAGCGCAAGGGCGCCGATACGGCTAACCCCGATCTGACGAGCGGCGAGTGGGTCATGCGCTGCGAGGGAAGGACGCTCGACGACATTCGCACGCTCGGCGGGAACGATCAGGCGGACGACCGCTGCTTCGCTGCCGCCGCGGCGCTCTCGGAGATTAATCTCTCCCTCTATCGCGCCTTCGCCCAGCCGTTCGTACGTGCCCTCGCCAATCCACCGATGGCGGAGTGCATGCAAAAGCTGCACCCGCTCCGGCTCCCCTACGAACTGTTATCGGATGCAAACCCGATGATGGCGATGCTCAAGCCGATGAAAGACTGGGTGCGCGAGCATCGCAGTGCCGTTTCTCCGGATAACCCGTTCATCGGCTGGCAGGAGAATATGTCGAAACAAATTATCGCTGCGTTGGACGCCTGGCGCGACGGACGCGACCGTTTCGTAGAGCAGGTTTTCTTTGCCATTTACGGCTTGCCCGCGCTGCAGGCGGCTCTCGGGATCGATCCCGCAGGTACGCTGCCCCTGCGCAGACCTGCCAAAGATTTGTGGCATCAGGAATTGTTGCACATGCGGATCGCCGAATTGAAAGTACGGATCTCGGTTGGCGGCTTTAGCGAGGCGACCGTCCGCGCTTTGGTATACGTGGGCAAGTATCGCAACGCAGTCGACGAGCGCGGCTTCGAAATTGTGCGGCGGCTTCGCCGCGAACCAAACTTGCCGAGCCTCTCATTGGTGGAATTCAAGGCCCTGGTACGCGAACAATTCTATCTGATGCTGATCGACCAAGAGGCCGCGCTCGGAGCAATCCCAAAGATGCTACCCGAGGATACGGCAACGCGCCAGCAGGCGCTCGACATCGTAAAGCGCGTTTTCACTGCGTGCGGGCCACTCGACGACGAGGACCAAGCGCGCTTGGCACGGATCGCGCAATTGTTTGGTCTGGGTGATGCGGTCGGGGCGGAAAACGTCATCCCTTTATCGCCGACGAGACCCGAGGCTCAAAGCAAGGCATCGTAGCCGACCCCCACGCGCCTGCTCGGCCTCGAAGACTCTCGGAAGCAGTCGCGCCAACTTGGCTGTTCTGCAGACGCATGAAATCCCGACGGGAATCCTGAAGGGCAAACCAACAGATAGGTCAAGTTCCAACAACCGAGATATTTGCCTCAGCCCGAGATGATCATTCCGAACCCCGAAAAACGCCAATCAAGTTTTCCCGTGAATATATCCTGCAGCAGCTCAGCGATGTCGAATTCCAGAAAGACTGGCAATCAGGCTTCGCTCCAGCAGTCGGTAAATCTCAGCGCCCAAGGGCAGCCGAGAACAACCATCAAGTCGAGGAGGCATCCCATGAACGGGACGCGGACATTGTCCGGTTTGTCCTCGATGTCCGCCGTCGAAGGACTTAGTCGCTCTCGGGTGTGGTGATTACTGGGAGCAGGCATGTCTGCCAACACAAAACGACGCTGGCCGCCCGGTCTCTCACCGATGCAGTCGGAGGCCGTGCCAACCTGGCGAGCTGCTTATTCGGATCGCACCTCAGCACTGATGGCACTTTTCTGTGAGCTTGCCCACGATACATTTGTGGCCGACCAGTCGTCTGCGGATCAGGCCGGCGCTCCAACGGTCGCGGGAGAGTCAGGCCGCAATGAGCTGAAGCGGCGCCTACAGGCGGGCAGCTTTCGGTTGGTACAGGTTTTCAACAAGGATCGAGCTTTCCTGGCAGTTCGGGAAGGGCATTTTGCGGTTCTTGCGTTTCGAGGTACCGAGGGGAAGGAGTTGCTGGACACTGATCTTAACCTCCGACTCGTCCCATTACCCGGAATAACGGGAGTGATGGTGCACTGTGGCTTTCTTGAAGTTTTCAGTCGCTGCAAAAATGAGATTGAGGCCGTCGTTAATGAAAGTGTGCCGTCAACGCTCGGGTTCTACATTACAGGGCATTCCCTCGGTGGTGCACTCGCTCAGATCGCGTCGGCCGCGCTCAACCGGGATAACCTTGCGGCGTGCTACACTTTTGGGTCTCCGCGAGTTGGTACCGCTGGCTTTGATGAGCAGGTTAAATGCCCACACTACCGGGTGATCAACAATTGGGACCTTGTTCCCGGCCTTCCACTAGCGTTCTTCCGAGGTTATCGCCACAATGGGGACCCGCGACTTTTGACGCCTAAAACATCGTTTGCACTTCGCCGCGACAGATACGCCGACTTTCTCTACAATATCGCCGCGATAGTCCTGGTGACACTGAGCACAAGAAAGCTCCTAATCAACGACGATCACATGATTTGGAATTATCGAAAACGCCTTGAGGACATCGCGGCGGCGCGTGCACCAGGCTCCGAAGAGCCCGTGACGGACCATATTCATCCTTGGCGGATACATGACGGATCGGGTTCAACGTGCTGCGGTAAATGAGTGTTGGTTCTGGCCGTTCGCTGCGCTTCTCGGCCTTCTGCATCTAAGTCGGCTTTGGGACAAACGAAAGTGCTGTGTCAGTCTTCGCTGACCGGTCGCGGCGCGATTGATGCAAAGCCAGACATTCCGGTTGCTGGTGACGATGCTACTTTCCGGCGGCACGACGCCTATGGAGGGTGTGCAGGTATGGTTGTTACCTCATGAAGCTCATCAGTCCGACGACGCATTTCGTAATTTTCCCCTAGGATGTGCTTCTTTGCGGGTGGATGCTTCCATTGTCTGGTCAAGGATTCCTTGCGATGGTCGTTATTGGGGTGTCTATTTTCGCTTTTCGCCCGCGCTCATCTTCAACGGCTGAGCAGCGCCACGGAAGGCGTGCCGAAAATGCGTATCGCGATATTGGCCTCGATTGTCGCAATTGTGGTTGGCTTCGCCTTGCCGGTCTCCGCCAATGAGCGGCCAAGTGACCCATTCGGAAATCACACGATTGAAACCAACAACAAGGAAGACCCTCTCGTTGGAATATGGGCGTCTCTGGGACACCAAATGCATCTTGAGAGAGCTTATTTTTACGAGTGCCTGCAATCTAAAGATGATCCTTGCCCACTAATACCGGCACTCGCGCAAAAGCTCGATGAGATTCGCCAGTATCGGGGCAAAGCTCTGCTAGGACATCTAAACATATCGATCAATCTCATGATCAAACCCGCACCTGCCGATTGGGTCGGTCCGCTTGAAGCGATCACAATGAGGCACGGTGATTGCAAATCTTATTCCCTCGCGAAGTATGCAGCAGCTCAGGAGGTTGGAATTTCGGCGGACCACGTGAGGCTCGTCATTGTGCACCAACGGGCGCGAAGTGAGGATCATATGGTTGTGGCGGTATATCAGGATGGAGAATGGTTCATTCTTGACAACTTGACGAATGTGCTAGAGCGGGATTGGGAAAAAACAGATTACGAACCGCTGGCTATTTTGGATTACAAGGGGGTTCGTCGTTATCTTTCTGCTTTCTGAATGCAATAAGTTTATAGTTGGAAGTGCAGCTTTTTTAGGATCTGTTGATCTGGATCAATACCATGGACGAAATCTATCGTTGATTTCGTTCCGTTGCCCTTCATTAGAGCGGTTACCAGTTTTTGTGCGTCGCCGGGGGTCCTTTTGCGGCGCGAATAAGATTTCCACGCGGCGGTTACGATTGATCTTGCGCTGGCGGCGGCGGTCGATGAAACTGAGCCGGCCTCGCACGGTTTGCCCGCGCGGACAACGACTACGCTCAAGGCAAATAGCTCGTTGGCGAATTTGTCACTCCGCGGCGGCGATTTGATCCAAATCAATGCCCATACCAGTCTTGTTGCTTAAATAAATAGCTAACTCTTGAAATTCCAGAAGACTGCCCCCTTACCCCTAGGAGTACCACATCATGGGCGAACGCATCGATCAGTTCTGCGAAAATCTTCGCATCAAACTCACAAGCATCGATAACAACATGGAGTCGCTTAAGGCCAAAATCGACGGTAAGGCGCGAACCGCCGAACAGGACGTCCGAAATCATTTGGACGGTGTCAAAAAGCTCGTCGAGCAGGACCGCACAAAGGTAGCAGGCGCGCAAGCCGACATCAAAAAGTGGGTCGACGAACGCAAGGCGGCCACCAGCGAGAAGATCGCTGAGTGGAAGACCAAGCGGGATGTGGCGAAGCTGCAAAGCCGCGCCGACTGGGCCGAACGCTACGGTGCGGCAGCGGCGGTCGTGGCCTTAGCTGCTGTAGATGAGGCTGAGGCGGCATCGCTCGAAGCTTGGTTGGCGCGCAAAGACGCCGACAGCGCGCAAGGCACGAAGGCAGCTTGATCGTTTCGACTACAGACGCGTTAGGGATCCATAGTCGAGACGTAGGTTGAGATGTGTCTAGGCCACTGGCCCGTGGACAAGAAGAAAATGGCGAAAGGCGATATCCAAACATTAGAAGTCCAAATCCCTCACGAGATCATCCAGTACTGGGGATGGTTCCCGGCCTTCGGAATTAGAGTGCTGGTGTTGGGTATCGCCGCCGTCGTGCGTTCCGTCACCTCTTCTTCGGTGGGCTGCTGGTGTTGGCGTCCGGTATTGAAATCGCCCAAGCCATCATGGTGGGCATTGGGTAGGCTTCTTTCAACACTCTTTGATGGCGATTGAACCAAGTCTCCGAGTATCACAGCACCGAATAGGGCCTGATGATCGCCGTGCTTGCCCAGAACTGGTGGGCGATCGGGCTACGGGGCGTCTCGGCATTTTATTCGGCTTGGTAGCGCTTTTTGGCGTCACGATGTTATCGCTGGTGCCGTTCGCGGCGTACGCATTCGTCGACGGCGATCGCCAGCGCCGTGAATAATAACAGGGGGCGTCTCAACTCGGGTCGCGTGATTGACTGCCGCACCACGGTAGTGAACTGCCATTCAAACGGCCAGACTCTTCTCTTTAATGTCTTTAATGCGGAGCGCTTCGCGGGCCGATTGTCGCAAGTAGTCGTGCACGACTTTGCCGAGGCCGAGAGTAAGGTCGGCGACGATGTGGCTTGCCGAAACGACCTCGAGAACCGGCAGTTCGGCCACGGGCGCCAAGGCGTGAGGAGTTAGGCATAAAGCCGCGGGACCGGTCCAAGCTCCCTTCAAAACAACCTCCTCGAGGTGGTATTCGACAAGTTCGCAGATGCGCGGCTTGCCGTCGACGTGCGGAAGGATTTTAAGCAGGAAATTCGGCATTTCGAGCGCGGCTTTGACTTGGCCCGGATCAGCCGCACGATGCTTGTATCCCATTGTGCCGGTCGCGACCCGGAGCGGCCCGTAATCCAATGTGCCGACTAGAGTATCGATCTCGGTTCGCAACGTCGGCTGCGCCAGCTTCTTTGGAAAGCCCCACAGTTCGCGCCCACCGGCGATCGGTCCCTCATCGTTCAGGAACATACAGTGGGTATAGCCACCTTTCCGTCCGAGGAAAGACACCGGGATGACTTGGCCGCTCTCCGTATAATCGCCGAAACCATTCGAATCCGGCATGCGAATAAATTCGTATTTGACGAGCGCTTCGTGTTCATTGACTTCGAGCGGCTCCGGTACCACCGCCCGCAGCTTCGCCGCATCAGTGCGATACGTAATGATCAGGTATTCGCGGTTGATGAACCGATAGGGGCCGGGCGAATAGGCCGGATTGGTGAGCGGCATTGCGAACGCCCGCTCCAGCACTTCATTCTCCTGCATTTAGGTCCTCCTGCGCGTGTCCATTTGTTTAATCATACTATACCGTATAGTTTATGGCTACTCGGACGACTAGAACAACAAAATTCTCACCTTCACGTGTTCAGTTTTTTGTGAGGAGTTTTGCTCCGGCCTGCAGGTTGACAGTCGACTTCATATAAACTATACGGTATAGTTTATATAGGAAAGTTCCCGGAAGCAGAGATGCGCGGGTGCCATTGCCGTCACATATCTTTCATTCGATGCGGCGGTACACGCGGTGACATCGAGGTGAAAACGCGAACTAGAGGAGCGACTGATATTATGATCAAGTCCAGCTTTCGATTTTCTCTGGCAGTGCTGGCGGTCATGTGCAGCACGGCTGCTTTTGCACAGGACTACCAAGGCACCTCGCAACAGAGAGCTGCCTGCACGTCCGACGCGTTTCGACTGTGCGCCAGCTACATTCCTGACGCCACGAAGGTCGAAACGTGCCTGAGGACCAGGAAGTCCGATCTTAGTGCCGCATGCCGATCTGTTTTCAGCCAAAACAGCGCCTCAGTAGTCGGTGCAAACCAATGATCGACGCGGTCTACATTTCTCTCGCCGCGCTTTCGGGGTCGGCTCTCGGGAGCGTGGCGAGCAGTCTGTCTAATTGGGCGACGCTGCGTCGCAAGGATCGCATCCGCCATAAGGCAAAGGCCATCGCCCAACGCCAAAGGCTCTATAGAAAATTCATCGAAGAGGGGTCCAGGCTGTACGCAGACGCGCTCGCGCATGACCCGTCCGAGATCTCGAAATTAGTCAGCATGTACGCGCTCATAGGACGAATGAGAAGTCCTGTCGAGCGATCATGTCGTCGAAGCGGCCGAAAAAGCCGGGCGCCTGATCATCGACGCCTATCTTTCTCCCAACAGGACGTTTGCGGACTTAGCTGAGGTCGTAAACGAAATGGATCCGCTTCGAGATTTCAGCGAGGTGTGCCGTCGCGATTTGCAGGCCGCTCAAACTGTCCTTTGAAACGGTATCTTGAGCCGAATTGATCGAGAAGCTGATCTCCGCCGCATGCCGATCTCGTCTACACGAAGGGCTGAAAATCGGCGCGGATGAGGTCAAACACAAAGTACAAAATTGAACAGGAGAAAAGAGATGACAAGCTTGTTCCTAAGCAAAGAGATGGCGATGTCGGTGCGCGCAATGTCCGACCTGGCATTCGCGGTGTCCATTGCTGACGCTTCGCTGGATCTTGGTTCTGATCGCCAACGCGCGTGTACGCCACAGTCCCATGCTTCGAAAAGCAAACTGCGTGGCGCCGAGCGGTATTGGGTAAACGCAGACCTTTGGCAGCCATTGATGCGGAGAACGTGACATGAATGTTCAGATCAAACCGAACGTCGCCCTTAGCAAGCAAAAACCATCTGTTCCCTTCGAATGCGTTGCTCTTGTGCTGCAGGGGGGAGGCGCGCTCGGCGCCTATCAGGCCGGAGTGTACGAAGCCCTCGCGGAGGTGGATATCCAGCCGGACTGGATCGCCGGCGTATCGATCGGCGCAATCAATGCAGCCATTATTGCCGGCAATGCCCCGGATAAGCGGATCGAGAAACTGCGTGAATTCTGGCGGCAAGTGACCACCGATGGACTCTGGCCTTGGTTCGGGGCTGCGAGCTCGGAATTCGCCAGAAGCGAGACCGCTCGGAACCTGCTCAATCAGGTCAGTGCCCACGCGGTACTTGCAAGCGGCTCAAGCGGCTTTTTCAGTGCGCGAACGCTGATGCCATGGCTGCAGCCCCACGGGACAATCGAAGCGACCAGCTTTTATGACACGCGCGATCTGAAACGGACGCTGCAGGGACTTGTCGATTTCGATCGTCTCAATGCCGGCATGACGCGCCTCAGCGTGGGAGCCGTCAATGTCCGGAGTGGCAATTTCGTCTATTTCGATACCGCCACCCACACGATCTTGCCCGAGCACATCATGGCGAGCGGGGCACTGCCTCCCGGTTTCCCGGCAATCGAGATCGAAGGCGAGCACTACTGGGATGGCGGCCTTGTGTCCAACACGCCCTTACAATGGGTGGCCGACAGCGAACCGCGCCGCGACACTTTGGCTTTCCAGGTCGATCTGTGGAGCGCACGCGGTGAGTTTCCGCGCAATATGCTGGAAGTGATAACCCGCGAAAAGGAGATCCGCTATTCCAGCCGCACTCGTGCCGGCACGGACCAGTTCAAGCACGTTCAGCGGCTGCGGCGCGCAGCTGCTGGTCTGCTTGAGAAGCTGCCCGAAAGTTTGCGGAATACTCCCGAAGCCAAGCTGCTCAGCACTGCCGCGGATCGCAAGGTCTACAATGTCATTCAGCTGATATACCGCGCCAGGAACTATGAGGGCCATTCCAAGGATTACGAGTTTTCGCGGCTCAGTATGGAAGAGCATTGGCGCGCGGGCTACCACGATGCTCGCCGCACCTTGCGCCATTCCGACGTCCTGAAGCGACCCGATAACGACGAAGGCTTCTTTACTTTCGATCTAGCCGTCGACGGGCGCGAATAGAGCTCGTCGACGCACCTAAAGCCCGGCCTCGTGTCACTGCTTCCAATCCGCCTCACAGGCCGCCAGAAAAAAGTTGACGCGTTGGCGGACGAAGGACGGCAATTCCTTTCGAAGCGCTTTCGTCGGATCTCCCATCAGAGATCGCATGAGCATTGGAAGCAGAATGAGATCCATAAAGATCTGGGCCGTGCCGATACTCCTTTTGGTGCCGAAGGGTCCCCGGGGTCGGTGCGGCAGCGTGGATGTCGCATTGCCCAAGAGCTGGGAAACGGCATTTGCAGCCCGATCTCGTGCGGCGTCATGCACGTGCCGGCTCAACTCGGGAAGTCTCTGTGCTTCAGCGATCGTGGCACGAGTGATTCCTACCGTATCTTCGATGAATTTTTCGACAACCGCGGTGCCGAGGCTCGTGAGCTTGTCTTGCACCGTACGCCCCTCGGGTATGTAACTCTCGAAATTCGTCAATCCGTTGATGACGCGGGCCACGACCGCAGTAAAAAGTGCTTCTTTCCCGGGGAAGTGCGCATAGATGGTCGGCTTGCTCGCAGGAGCTAGCTCCGCGATCTCGTCGATACTCGCAGTTTGGAAGCCTCGTTCAAGAAAGACGCGCTCGGCGGCGTCGAGGATTCGTTCTTTCACGTCCCCGGCACGGTCCTTGGGCGGCCTGCCAACCCGCACGCGCGAGCGTTTTGCTTCTCCACTCTTGGCCATGATCAATTCCCTTTGTGCAATCGCGTCATGCGAGAACGCTGCCTTCGCCCGCATTTGGCACTTGACAGAAAGAAACGCAAGTGAAATAAACTATACGGTATAGTTTATATGGTGCCTGAAGGGGTACCGCCGCCAGGGCCGAACCGAGGAGATTGTCGTGTCCAACTGTATCCCATGTCCGTCCGTTTTGAGCGAACGGACCCTGCTTCGCGAGTTGAATCACCGGATCAACAACGAGTTCGCCGCTGCAATCAACCTGGTTTCCGCAGGCGCTGTGCTTGCGGAGAACGCTGAGGCTAAGGCTGCGCTGAGCGGCGTCGTTGAACTGCTCCACAAATATGCCGACGTTCACCGCGCGCTGATGGTTCCGGTCGGCGGCGTGCTCATTGATGCTGCGGAATATCTGCGGAGGCTCGGCCGGGCGATGAGCCGATCTACATTGGATCGCCTGAATCTCCATCTCGTAATTGCCGCTGATACGCTACCGCTCGAATCAGATCGCTGCTGGCAATTGGGCTTGATTATCCATGAGCTTGTGACCAATGCCGCACGGCATGCGTGCTTCGAAAATGGAGATGGAGAGATCAGGGTTGAGCTGAGACGTTCGGGCGCGGTGGTGAACTGCAGTGTATCCGACAATGGATCGATTACGGCAATATGGAAGCGGGGACATGGGCTGAGGATCGTCGGTGATCTGGCTAAGGTTCTGGGCGGCCGGATTGAACACGCCCGCATTGAAAGCGAGATTGGCGAGGCCATATCGGTTCTCTTGGCCTTTCCATTGACCGAACGCGAACGGCGGCACGACGGGGCAGTGGCCTGGCGACGCAGGAGAAAGGCTCGGCGATTCAAGGCTAAACATGCGTTGTCTCAGGCGTCTGTGGCGGGGAACTCCCCGCTCGCACCGAAGACGCGCCGTCACAGCTCAGGGGCACAGACTCTGGGTTCGCACGCTCCCATCCCGTGGGAGTGTCATGAAAAAGCGTTCTCTCTTTCGCGTCGCTTGCCGAAAGTCCAGCAAGCCCGCTCAGCACCTGAGCGCTGTACTCGCGGTGACGCTTCTCGCGGGTGCGCTCGGTGCCTGCAACGATCGCTCCAACGCAGCCAAACCTGCGGCGTTCGTACGCACCGAGATCGTGCAACTGCGGGACCGACAAGCTTCGGTGACGCTGACCGGCGAAGTACAAGCGCGCTTTCGCGCCGATCTCTCGTTTCGCGTCAGCGGCCGCGTCATCGAGCGCTTCGTCGATGTCGGGACCCATGTAGATGCCGGCAACGTCTTGGCTCGGCTCGATCCGACCGAGCAGCAGGCCGATCTTGATGCGGCGACCGCAGCTGTGGCTGCGTCAAAGTCCCAGTTGCGCGTAGCACAAGCGAATTTTGACCGGCAAAAGGCCCTGCTCGCCAACCGGTTCACCACCCAAGTGGCGTTCGATCGGGCGCAGGAAGCGCTGCGCAGCGCAGAAAGCTCTCTTGAATCCGCTAAGGCGCAGCTAGGCACGGCGAAAGATGCTCTCGCCTATACCGAGCTTCGCGCCGGTGCCGCGGGTGTGATTACCAAGCGTAGTCTTGAGGTTGGCCAAGTGGTGCAGGCGGCTCAGCCCGTCTTCACCCTTGCGCAAGACGGCGACCGTGACGCAGTCTTCGACGTCTATAAATCGCTTTTCTTTGGCGACTTCAATGGTGACCAAATATCGCTGGCGCTCGTCTCGGACCCCCGCGTAACCGCCACCGGTTTCGTCAGGGAAGTATCGCCGGCCATTGATCCGAAAAGCTCGACGGTCCGTGTGAAGGTGGCCATTCAAAACCCACCGGCAGCGATGGCGCTTGGAAGCGCTGTGGCCGGCACAGCCAAAGCGAAACCTGTGGCGCAAATCGCGGTGCCATGGACCGCTTTGATGAGTTTGGGCTCAAAGCCCGCGGTTTGGATCGTCGACCCGGCAACCGCGACTGCGTCGCTGAAGACAGTGGAGATCGGCAGTTACGAAGCTGGAGTGGTCGTGGTGAAGGGTGGCCTCGAGCCCGGAGAGCGGATTGTCGTCGATGGCGGCAAGCTACTCAGTTCTGGCCAGCCCGTGACCGAAGAAGCGGGGGCCTCATGATGCGCGCAATCGTCATTGCCAGCATTTTTGCTTTCTCTCTGTCAACGGCCGGCTGCAAGCCAGAGACGCAGGCGCAAGAGTCGGTTCGACCGGTGCTGTCGACGGTTATTGAACCGACAGCTCCGAACAGCACCGCTGCTGTGGGCACCGTAGAACCTCGCTTCAAGACGGATCTCAGTTTCCGCGTGCTGGGGCGTCTCATCGCGCGTCCCGTGAATGTCGGAGATTCCGTCAAGCAAGGAGAGATTGTCGCCGCGATCGATTCCACGGCCCTCGAGCTGGCCGTGCGCTCCGCCAAAGCCGACCTCTCGCGAAGCCAGGCTCAACTTGCGAACGCAAGCGCAACCGAGCAACGCCAGCGGACACTGATTGCGACCGACACGACGAGCAAGGAGACCCTGGATAACGCCGTGCAGCTCCGAGCCGGCGCCGAAGCATCGGTGGCTCGCGCCCGGGCGAATCTGACGAAGGCGCTCGAGCAGCTCGGTTATGCGCAAGTGAAGGCCGATTTCGCCGGCGTCGTTACCGCGGTGGCCGCCGACGTAGGACAAGTGGTCTCACCCGGTCAGACGGTCGTCACAGTCGCGCGACCCGACATCAGAGAAGCTGTCGTCGATATCGGGCCGGACTTTCCGGTCCCGTTGCGGGTCGGCTTGCCCTTTACGGTCAGCTTGCAGCTCCTTCCCACCACGCAGGTTGAAGGCCAAATTCGCGAGATTGCGCCGCAGGCCGATCCTGTCACGCGCACGCGGCGTGTCCGTGTTGCCTTGAGCGATCCGCCCCCGAGCTTCCGGCTTGGAGCGACTGTCACAGCACGGCTTGCCAGCGACCAGCGCTCAATTATCCGCGTGCCGGAGTCGGCGGTTCTCAGCAAGGACGATGAGAGTTTTGTTTGGGTCGTCAATCTCCCTACGAGCACAGTCTCCCTGCACAAAGTTGATCTTTCCCGGGACGCAACCGGCATGCGGGTGACCGGCGGTCTCGATGCCGGAACGCGCATTGTGACCGCCGGAATTCATAGTCTCACGCAAGGACAGCATGTCCGCATAGATCAGGACTCAACGCCATGAGCTCGTTCAACCTTTCCGACTGGGCGCTCAGACACCGTTCGCTAGTCTGGTTCTTCATGATCGCCTTCATGGCGGCGGGCCTCTACTCATACCTGCAGCTTGGACGGCAAGAAGATCCGGATTTCACCATCAAGACGATGGTCATCCAGGCGCAATGGCCGGGCGCATCTCCGCAGGAGATGACCCGCCAAGTCACCGACAGGATCGAGAAGAAGCTCGAAGAGCTGGAGTCGCTTGACTACACCAAGAGTGTAACAGTCGCGGGCCAAACAACAGTGTTCGTCTATTTGCTGGACAAAACGAAGGCCAGTGACGTCAAACCGACCTGGGTTCGGGTGCGCAACCTGATCGCGGATATCAAGGGCGATTTCCCGCAAGGTGTCGTCGGGCCGGAATTCGACGATCGTTTTGGGGATGTGTTCGGCAATATCTACGCCTTCACCGGCGACGGCTTGAGCCAACGCCAGTTGCGCGATTACGTCGAAGACATTCGCGCCAAGGTATTGACTGTTCCCAATGTCGGCAAAGTCGACATTCTGGGCGCGCAGGATGAAAAGATTTACCTCGAATTCTCGACCCGCAAGATCGCGGCGCTTGGCCTCGACACCGGCACGATCATCTCGTCCTTGCAAGAGCAAAACGCCGTCGCGCCGTCTGGTGTGTTTCAGGCCGGCCCGGAGCGCATCAGCGTGCGGGTCAGCGGCGAGTTCACGTCGGAAGCAAGCCTGCGGGCGATCAATCTGCGCGTCAATGATCGATTCTTTCCATTGACGGATGTGGCCACCGTCACGCGCGGTTACGCCGATCCGCCGACGACGCTGTTTCGCTTCAACGGTCAACCCGCCATCGCGCTTGCGATCGGAATGAAATCCGGCGCGAACCTCCTCAAATTCGGCGAGGCGCTGAAGGACGAAATGGCGAAGATCACAGCCGACCTGCCCATCGGCGTGGGGGTCCACCTGGTCGCGGATCAACCGGTCGTCGTCGAGCACGCGGTGTCAGGCTTCACGGAAGCGCTTTTCGAAGCAGTCGTCATTGTTCTTGGGATCAGTTTCCTCAGCCTTGGGCTTCGCGCCGGTCTCGTTGTCGCAATCGCCATCCCACTGGTTCTTGCGATCACATTTGTAGTGATGTCGTATGACGGAATTTCGCTGCAACGTATTTCGCTCGGCGCATTGATCATTGCGCTTGGTCTTCTGGTCGACGACGCCATGATCGCTGTCGAGATGATGGTGGCGCGGCTGGAAGTGGGCGACCCCTTGGAGAAGGCTGCCACCCACGTCTACACGCATACGGCCTTTCCCATGTTGACCGGGACGCTGGTTACGGTGGCCGGGTTCATCCCGATCGGCCTCAACAGCAGCAACGCCGGCGAGTTTACGTTTACTCTGTTCGTCGTGATCGCTGTCTCCTTGATCGTGTCGTGGATTGTCGCGGTGCTCTTTACACCACTGCTTGGCGTCACGATCCTGCCGAGACAGATGAAAGCCCACCATGAAGGAAAGGGGCGTGTTGGGGAGCTGTTCACTCGCCTTCTTGGCGCCTGCATGCATCATCGCTGGATCACGATCGGGGTGACGGTCGCTGCATTCCTGCTTGCCCTGTTCGGCATGAAATTCGTGCAGCAGCAGTTCTTTCCATCGTCGGACCGCAGCGAACTCGTCATCGACTGGACCCTGCCAGAGAACGCCTCGATCACCGAAACCAATGCGCAGATGGGGCAATTCGAGCGCGAACAGCTGCAAGGAAATGAGAATGTCGACCATTGGTCGACCTATGTCGGGACCGGCGCTCCGCGGTTTGTCCTGTCGTTCGATTTGCAGACGGCCAACTCTTGGTTTGGTCAGATGGTTGTCGTTACCAAGGGCGGCATTGCGGCGCGGGACCGTCTCAAGGCGCAATTCGAAACGTATCTGAAGAGAACGTTTCCCGGTACGGACACGTATGTGAAATTGCTCGAGGTCGGCCCTCCGGTCGGACGTCCGGTGCAATACCGGTTGAGCGGACCCGACATCGCCAAAGTCAAAGAACTCGCCCAAAGGCTGGCCGGGATCGTGCGAACCAATCCGCACCTCGACAACGTCGTGTTCGACTGGATGGAGCCCGCACGGGTCGTCAAGGTGGACGTGTTGCAAGACAAGGCGCGCCAGCTTGGCGTCAGCTCTGAAGATATTGCCACGACCTTGAACAGTGTGCTGGACGGCACGTCGATCACGCAGGTGCGGGACAGCATTTACCTGGTCAATGTCGTGGGCCGTGCGACGAGAGTGGAACGCGCATCGATTGATACGCTCCGCGACCTGCAGCTGATTGGATTGGGCGGCCGATCCATCCCGCTCGGGGCCGTCGCCAACCTGCGCTACGACATCGAGCAGCCGACGATATGGCGGCGCTCGCGGCTTCCGACGATCACGCTCAAAGCAAGCTCCCTTAATGGCGTGCAGGCGAAGACAATCGTCGATCAGCTCGCGCCACAGGTGGCAGAGTTCGCCAAGCAGTTGCCAGCCGGTTATTCCGTGGCGATCGGAGGCGCGGTCGAAGAAAGCGCCAAGAGCCAGGCGCCGATCGAGGCCGTCGTCCCCTTGATGCTCTTCATCATGGCGACGATCCTGATGATTCAGCTGCAAAGCTTCCAGCGGCTTTTCCTGGTGTTCGCGGTCGCACCGCTTGCCTTGATCGGTGTGGTCTTGGCTCTGCTGCCGAGCGGAGCGCCTCTCGGATTCGTCGCCATCCTGGGCGTGCTGGCGCTGATCGGCATCCTGATCCGTAACTCGGTGATATTGATTGTGCAGATCGAACATCTCAAAGAGGAAGGCCGGCCAGCATGGGAGGCGGTCGTCGAAGCAACGGAGCATCGCATGCGGCCGATCATGCTCACCGCGGCGGCCGCGAGTCTGGCGCTCATTCCGATTTCGCGCGAGATTTTCTGGGGACCGATGGCCTATGCGATGATGGGCGGCATCATCGTGGGGACCGTCCTGACGCTACTATTCCTGCCGGCGCTTTATGTGGCGTGGTTCCGCATCAAGGCGCCGAAACGATCGTCGGTGTCGGCGCGTGTGGTAGTCGCCGATCGTGGACTGGCGCACGCCTAGCTTGATTATCGACCATATGAGACGTGTGAGCATTAAGGCTGAGTGTGACGGGAGAGATTGCTGCCGAATGAGCGCGCGATTCGCTGCGGTTGACCTGATCGTGCTCCCGCTATTTTGCTTTCGCCCTGTACAGCTTTCGCCGCGCCATCTTCAGCGGCTGAGCAGCGCCAAGGAAGGCGGGCCGAAAATGCGTGTCGCGATATTGGCCATGGTTGTCGCAGTTGTGGTTAGCTTTGCTGTGCCGGCCTCAGCCGATGAGCGCCCAAGTGACCCATTCGGAAACCACACGATTGAAATCAACAATATGGAAGACCCTCTCGTTGGAATATGGAAGTCCCTGGGACACCAAATGCATCTTGAGAGAGCTTACTTTTACGAGTGCCTGCAATCCAGGGATGATCCTTGCCCGTTGATACCGGTGCTCGCGCAAAAGCTCCAGGAGATTCGCCAGTACCGGGGCAAAGCTCTACTGGGACACCTGAACATATCGATCAATCTCATGATCAAGCCCGCGCCTGCCGATTGGGACGGTCCGCTTGAAGCGATCACAATGAGAAACGGCGATTGCAAATCTTATTCCCTCGCGAAGTATGCAGCAGCTCAGGAGGTCGGAATTTCGGCGGACCACGTGAGGCTCGTCATTGTACACCAACGGGCTCGCAGTGAGGATCATATGGTTGTAGCGGTGTATCAAGACGGAGAATGGTTGATTCTCGACAACTTGACGAATGTGCTGGAGCGAGATTTTGAAAAAACAGATTACGAGCCGCTAGCTATTCTGGATTACAAGGGGGTCCCGTCGCTATTGATCGGCATGGAGCGCGGCGCCTGCCTCGCGCGACCCCGTTGATTCGTCTTTAGGCGCAATATCTTCGCGAAGCAAGATCATGACCTTCAAGCGAGACGAACAGCGAAGCGGCCATTGAAGTCGCCGGGCCGGCATTAAAGCGTTTTCGGATTTCTACTCGTCGCGATAACGCGGTGGCAGCCCGCGTACGAGATTGCAGACTACACGGTAAACCTCAATCTCCACACCTTGGCGAAACGCGGCGCTGTTCGTTGATGGCGCACGTTCATCAAGGATGCCGGCGGCATCCGTCAGCAGTTCCATCACGTGATCGACATCGTGCCGACGATCCTCGAAGCCGGGGGTCTGCCGGAGCCGGTGGTGGTCAATGGCGTGCCACAAAAGCCCCGATCGAAGGCGTGAGTATGACGTACACATGGGACGGGGCCAACGCGAACGCGCCGAGTCAGCGGACGACCCGCTATTTCAGATTTTTGGTTCCCGCGCGATCTACGATAACGGCTGGATCGCCTCCGCGCCCCCCATCCGGACACCTTGGGACCCCGCGTTGGCAGAACCGCCCACGGATGTCATGAATGGTTTCCACTGGGAGCTGTACAACCTCAACGAAGACTGGACCCAGACTAACGACATTGCTGCTAAAATGTTGGACGAGCTGCGCAACATGCAGCAGCTATCCACCGTGAAAGCAGCGAAGTACCAAGTCTTTCCGCTCGACGACACTCGCCTCACCAGGTTCATTTCGGAAAAGCCAAGCTACTCCCCCGGCCGGACCGGCTTCACCTACGCGCGCGAATTGAGCAATGTCCCGTTCGCGGACACCGGTTCCGCGCCCAGCCTGTTAAATCGGTCGTACACAATCACGGCCGAGGTTTGGAGTGCGCCCCTCTGGGTGGACAGGATGAACGGTGTGAATTGACTATCGATGCTGGGCCTTCGAAGGATGAAGGCCATGACCAAGCATCGTTCTCATAGCGCCGCGTTCAAGCGGCAAGTTGCACAGGAGTTTGTCGCCGGCGAAACACTGCACGGATTGTCGAAGCGGCATGACATCTCGCGTCAGCTGATAGATGTCGCCGATCAGCCCAGAGAATCGCTCCGTCTCACGCATTACCGAGCTCGCCCGCAGACCGCTCGTCGACCCCGTTTCATTGTGTAAATCTCCGGCTCATGGGCAACCCCGGCAAGACCGATGCTCGACGGGTGGCCGAAGTCAGCTTGGGGTCATTCGGTACCGGTCCATCCCGCGCCAGCGCCGCCCATTGTCCGGTATCCATCCGACTGCGACTGCGCATCACGAAAAGTGAGGTCTATCGCTCAGGGCCAATCGCCGACATCAAGTAGGTTATTCGATCACTTGGTCGGCACGCAGCAAAATCGATTGCGGGAACGTGATACTGAGCGTCTTCGCGCTGCGCTTGTTGATTGCAAGCTCGAACGTCGTTGGCTGTTCGATCGGTAACTCCCCGGGGACTGCCCCGCGCAGGATTTTAGCGGCATAGGTGGTAGCCCGGCGGGCAAGATCCTGAAAGTTCACTGCGTATGATAGAAGACCACCGTCCTCGACAAAAATAGTGTTCCAGTAGATCGCCGGCTTGCCCAGCCGTGCAGCCAGATCGATGATTGTACGATGGTTGTTGAATGTTGGGGGGGTGGATGTGAAGCACAATCCATCGGCCATCCAACGATCGCTCTGCGTTGCAGCGGCCTCGTATTCACCGCCATTCCGGGCCTCGATAGTGAGCACCTCCAGTCCAAGCACGCCGGCTGCACGCTTGTACTCGGCGAGCTCGATTGGATCATTGATAGCATCCGGATTCCACCATATTGCCAGCCGGCGTAGATCGGGGAACGTCTCACGTAAAAGCTCGACGCGCTTGGCGGCAATCCCTACGCTGAAATTGGACAGGCCTGTCAGATTGCCGCCGGGTCGATTCAGACTTGCCGCGAAATGAAGGCCGACCGGATCGTTGACGAAAGCAAACACGATCGGGATATCGGATGTGAGCGCCTTGACTGCCCGCCGTCGCCGGCGCAGGCAGCGCTACGATGAGATCGGGTTTCAGTGCGACGAGCTCCGCCGCCAACGCCGATAGTCGGTCGAGATGCCCCTCGGCGGACCGGGTTTCCACGATCAGGTTACGGCCCTCTACAAATCCGAGCGTCGCCAATGTTGGCATAAACGGAGCGCTAAGCTTAAGGGCTTAGGGTATCGGCGACGCGTGGAGCTGCCCGATGCGGAAAGTTCGTCGAGGTTCTTGCGCGAGGGTCGGATGCCGCGGCGACACGATCATCGCCGCAACTCCACAGAATGCAGTCAATACATCGCGCCGTCTCAACAGGTCTCTCCCTCCGTCCGCGGGGAGCGCCGGCGGCCGATGCCTCCTGGGTCATTCGCGTCACGTAACTGGCGCCACTCCGTTACCTCCCAGAGGAGGGAACATCAGCTTGCTAGCCGGCCTTATGCAGCCGAGCACATGATCTGAAGACTATTTTTGCAAGACGAGCTCGTTCGTTCTGCGAGGCGCCAGCTTCGGCAGTTTGATTAGGTCGAGGACGCTGTAGACGCGTTGGGGTTGGATGGATGATGGCTCGTGGGGCATCGCCGCCCCGCACGCTCATGGCCCAGACGGTTGCAGCTTGAGCGCGACGAGGCTGAACGTCTCGGCCTCTGGGCAGCATGAAGCGAGTGCGATGCGAACGCGGCTTGCCGTCTCAATGATGCGGCCGGCGATTTTCAGCAGACGCAGACGGATGGTGGCGAACTCGGTTTGCCGCAGCGGATACCAACTCGGGACCGCAGCGCGCAGGTCGAGCAGCAGCCAGTAGGCACCAGTGTGCAGGATAAGCCGCATCTGGTTGGCGAGCGGCGATGGATTCCCGAGGTAGAGCGACACCTGGCGGTCGGCCTCGAACCAGATCGCGGATGCGCCATATCGCGGCGCCGCGTAACGGTCGCGACCACCGGATCACGATAGAGCCCGAGAAACGAACATGGCGGTCGACAGGACGCCGGAAGCGGAATTTGGTACCTCGCTTGCGCCCTACACAGCGTTCACCCCGTCGTCGCGAGCGCCGCCCGCGAGTTGCTGAACAAGAGCGAGAATGAACGTTGGACACTTGCGACCGTGCGTACCCGGTGCGCTCTCTTTTTTCCGGAAACAGGGACATATTCCAAAAAAAAACAGAGAGACTATTGCTGGAAAACGGGCAATTGCTATGAGGCATTAGGAACTTAGATAAATTTCTCCAAAAGCAAATAACAGGGAGAAAAACAGGGAAGCGATCAGTGCTACGGATTTTGGTGCCTTCGCCCGACCAAGCCGGCGCCGCCGGCGCACCACCATGTCGCCCGACCTAACGAGGTCGACGTCGATACCAGCCCGCAGGAACGCCTCCTGTTTCAGGAGAGTCGGACCTCCCTGTTTCTCCCTGTTATTTGCTTTTGGAGAAATTTATCTAAGTTCCTAATGCCTCATAGCAATTGCCCGGTTCGTGCTTAATCGCCTCCCTGTTTTTCTTGGAAAATCTCCCTGTTCCCCCGGGCCTTCATCTGCGGTCATCTGACCGCTGGCCACGATGATCTCGCGCTTGTAGGCGCAGTGAGTCAGACGGTCTGATCCTGAGACAACTCACATCGTCGAGCGCGCTCGGTTACACACAGCTCACTGGAAACGAGGGATTGGGGTCGGAAAGCTTGCTGATGGAGTTGTAACTGCCTTGATCCCTGATCCGGTGGAAAAGGTGAAGGGAACAAGTGCAGCAGAGGGACAACGCCAGTGTTAATCGCCTCCCTGATTTTCTTGGAAAATCTCCCTGTTCCCCCTTCATCGTGAAGTCGGTGATTTTCAGCCGATTTTGATCAACTGTCTGCTTGACGCGCGCAGCTTCGCTACGTCGGCTAGCAGGTCGGGCCTGCGGCGCAGCGCCTCTCTGAGCACGTCATCGACGGTGTGCCCAGTTTGGCCAATCTGCCACGCATCGGGGAACACGTGATTGCGGGCCAAGCCGCGGGCACCGACGAAGACAAGCCCCGCGCCGATCTAAACCGGCCGTGGCGCGCGATCGTGAAGCGCTCGCTCAGTCGATCGAAGAGCAGCGGGCCAAGATTGCATCCATTGCCAAGGAGCTTGGTATCCAGCCGATGCCAGGGAACTGACGGCTGATCGAGTGGCGGTCTTTTGCTGGCGTGGTCGCCCAGCACGTCCGCGACATCGGCAGACGAGCTGAAGGAGGTGAAAGCGGAAACTTATCGCTATTCGCGGAGAGGTCCAGATCGATGTTACCGTCACGCGGGCGCCGGTGAGCCATCCCGGAACTCGCGTCGGGATCGGCCGGATCACCGCGGGAGCAAACCGGTGTCGCTCGTCGGAGCAGGAATTACGATCTCTTGGCGTGCTCCGGTCTTGCCGTTGATGATAGTGATCGTCTTGGCCGGCACGACCGGGGGGATTGGCTCCTGAGTGACCTTTGGACCGATCGGCGTTTTCTCAGCCGAGCCGGCCGCATCGGATATCTTTGTGGCCTTCGCGGGGTTCAGCCAGGCGCCGAAACGATTGTCTCCGCCAGCCGCCCAAAGTCCGAGGAAGAGCATGAGGCCGCCGACAATGACACAGAATGCCGTCGGCGCGAGCGCCTGTCGCGGTTTCTTCTGCTGCTGACCGAGCGGCGCGCTTAGATCATCTATCATGGAGACACCCGTAGGCCTTGCGAATCGATGCCTTAAATCTATCACGGGAGATGCGCCATCACGCCGTCGTTCGCGGCATGGTCGCGCCCGACTCTGCATGCGACAGCTGGAAGGGTCGTCCAAGGTGGCTCTATTTAACTGCGTCCCTGCTCCTAATCTCTTGTGTATACCTCGGTAGTTGGGGGAAATTTGCTTACCAGCACATGGTATGTTTTTTGTGCGAATCGGTTGCTACTTTAGTGTTCAATCTTTCAATAAGGAGCTACACCGTGGCAAAGAAAGCGAAGAAGGCAAAAGCGAAAGCAAAGAAGAAGAAGTGAATTTCGCGCTTCGACATTAGTTGGCTGGCGTCACGACTGAGTGTGACGTCTCAATTTGGCGGCTGGAGATGTCCAGCCGCTTTTTGCTTGTGTGATGCAGCAATTCGGTTGCTATTCGGGACAATAGGGGACGTGCCGGTAGCGCACCCAAATCGACGTGATTGACCTTTATCGGAAGTCGGGCTGCCTCGCCGACGGCTGAACGATGGTCGCTACCAGCATCGCGCGATCCGGCTCGCCGAGGTGCACTGTTAGCCATCTAAGAGCCGATCCGGAAACTTCTTGAGTCCGATGAATCGGATGTAATTCCTTATTGGGCGCTTGATTCGCGAAGGAGCGCCCTATGTGGACACCCCAACATCGTCGCGCTGCGAACCGCCACGGCTTGCGTTATCCGAGCGATCTGACCGATGACGAGTGGGCAATTGTCGCACCGATGATCCCGCCTGCGAGGCACGGTGGACGCAAACGATCGGTGAACGTGCGCGAAGTCTTGAATGGGATTTTCTATGTGCTGTGGACCGGATGCCAGTGGAAGGCATTGCCCAAAGACCTGCCGCCGAAAAGCACGGTGCACGGCTATCTCGAACTCTGGAACTGGGACGGCACATTGGAGCGCATCCATCACGAACTGTACATCGCGGTGCATGAGCAGGAGGGACGTGAAGCCAGTCCGACGGTAGCGATCATCGACTCGCAAACCGCCAAGGATGCTCAAAAAGGGGGGCTTTGCTCGATCCTTCGGGCTACGACGCGGGCAAGAAGATCAAGGGTCGCAAGCGGCACATCCTGGTCGACACGCTGGGCCTGTTGTTGAACGTCGTCGTTCATCCCGCCGATGTTCAGGACCGTGACGGCACTTTCCACTTGCTCCGCCGGGCGCGACGACTGTTCCCGTTCATCGAACGCATTTTTGCTGACGGCGGATACGCGGGACGCAAAATGGCTCTGACCGTGTGGCGCACCGGTGCCTGGAGATTGCAAATCGTCAAGCGATCGGACGCTGCCGGATTCGAGGTCCTCCTCAAACGTTGGATCGTCGAGAGGACGTTCGCCTGGATCAGTCGCAATCGCCGCTTGGCTCGCGACTTCGAGCGCTACGCAACAACCGTCGTTGCGCTCGTCCGCCTCGCCATGATCCGGATCATGCTTAGGCGGCTTGCTACAAATCCCTCGTCATGAATCCAAACTTCCCGGATGGGCTCTAAAAGATGTTCTACATCTGTTACCGGTCAGCTATCTTCTGATGTGTTTTAATTAACGCGTACGCGGGAGCCTCTGTGCGGCTCACGTTCTTCCTCAAGAAGGCAAACTCCAAGCCCCGGCCCCTTCCGGGGCTTTATTTTTGCGTGGAGCAGTCAGAAGAAAAGGCACGCGCCTGTGTGGGAAAGCGGTAGGGAACCCCACACAGCACGCGCATTTATAGCAGCCGATATTAACAAATTACCGCAGATGAAAGCTTTAAGACTGTTCGTTATTGAACAGAGGCTGATTGTTTGAGCAATTTCCAGGACCGACGTCGTGGGTGACGTCGTGGTGCTTCGCATTCGTCGCGATACCGGACATCGCCGGCGTGCGACAAAGCGCCACTCACCGACGCCATATGCTTGCCAGCCACGGCTGCCTGCCGGGCGGCAAGCCGGCAGGACGGTAATAGTGGATCAGTTCTACGAAGCCCGCCGACGAGACAAAACGGCGCCAAGTCTCTAAATCATGATACGCGCCATAGCGCCCATTGTTCCAGCCTTCCTCATTGTGACCGTGCGGATTCGAACTGAACAGCACGCCACCTGGCTTCAGACATGCTCGCAGTTCCAGCAACACGCGGGGCAATTCCTGGCTGGGGACATGAAAAAGCGAAGCGTTGGCGAATACGCCATCAAAATGGTTCTCAGGCAGATCGAGCTTGTGGAAATCCTGCTGCCAAACCTCGCAGCCGCTATGGGCGCGCGCCATGGTGGCGAAGTGCGCGGCGCCATCTAAACCTATCGCGAAGTGGCCGAGTTCGGCAAAGACCTTAAGATCACGCCCGGGCCCGCAACCAAAATCGAGTATCGTCAAACGCCGTTCACCCTCGATGTATTGCAACATCGCTGCGATGTTCTGGCTGACGTCGTGATCGCGAGTACCTTCCCAGAAATCTTCGGCATGCTGGTTGTAATATTCCAGCGTGCGGTCGGCGGCTTTTTCCAGCTCTTGCGGACTCATTTTCATGTTGGATGAGCTACCCCGATGAACGTCATCGGCAAGCCTCAATGCTGAGGTGGTTGGCGCCCTGGCCGAATCTGCGTTGCCACGGAGCTTGCTCGATCACCTTAACGCCCCGAACCACTTGAGCGCTGGGCGGCCACCTTAGCGAAACGACTATCTAAAGGAAATCATTGGATCACAACACCACCGGTCGGTCGTCAAGCCAGGTCCGCTGCAAAGTGTTTAAGGTCGGCGAGTGAACAGTAAGCCAGAGCAGCCTCACGCGTCGCGCGCAAGTCGACGCGGGGCGCTTGATTTGCCTCGAATGCTTCCCGCCAGCGGGATGCGCATAGCCACCTATTGAATTTCGTCGCGGACGGTAACGACGATCTTTGGCTCAGCTGGCAACTGAAGAACCGTAGCCTGTTGACCCTCACTCAGGAATGTCAGCAGCACGATCTGGCCGTCCGGAAATTCCAGCGCATCATGATGGGTGGCTAGGCCGCTACATTCTAAGGCTAATATTACGTACCGGCTTGAATGAGGGAGCAACGACTGCAGGATTGCCGGCAGCCGCCTCGCGATCTGTGCGCGCGACGTGTCGGCGTACGACCGTCAGTTCGTACGACTCGCGCAAGGTCAGTCGTGCAACACCGATAGCCGAGGTAGAATAAGCACCGCACTCGAAATTCGGTTACAGCCATCTCTTCGTATTCTGTTCGATCCCAGCAAGCACTGAATTGTCTAAAGAATTTTGCTAAAGCATCCTGCTCCGTTCGGGCCCATACCGACCCGTGCTACCGAATTGGGTAGCACTTCCGGCTGCCGACGCAGAGGGCTGACAGCGTCTGAGATCATTCAGTGTCGCCGGCGAGGCCTTCGACGAGATGGACGATGCTGCGGCGGAGTTTTTGATCTTTAATTTGCATGTAGGATTTGGTTAGCGAAAGTCCATCGGAAGTGGCGAGGAAGTCGGAGATGTACGAGGGCGAGGGTGCATCGGTCGCTGCCTCGTTTCCGTGCAAGTAAGCGAGACCCGAACGCACAGAGTGGAAACTGGGATATGTAATGATAGATTCGGCTGAAAGGCGCGGTGAAATTACCCGGCGTCTTGAAGAGGCGCTCGCGCTCGCTGATGCGATTGGGGACGCAAGCACCGGCTTTCTCATCGAACGCGCACTTGATGAAGCGCGGTCCCAACAGTTCCGGTTGCCGGCGCGAGAGGTTGGCGGCCTACAAAATGATTGAAACCGTTGCGGTCCCCAATTGTGGAAATGGTATGATGGCGGGCGGTACTATTACGGCGAACCGGGCTTTTTCCGGCGTCGCTACAATGGAGGCAGTTTCGGCCCGTGCTGGACCTCGACGGCTATCGGCCTGATGTGGAATTGCGGATAGAGATGGGGAGTGTACAAGATTTTCATTTGCATAATATCAGACGGGGAAGGATTGCGGACACAGTGCTATGCGGTGTCGGCCGGCAATGGTCTGGAAGTTCCCATTGTTCCAGGAGATGGTGACCGCATCCCAACTTGTTTCGGTGATAATGCCACTGTCAGCGGCATCGCCTCGCCAGTAAACACGCGTGCCTTTCTTGAGGGCCTTGGATTCGTCAACTGTCATTGCCGCTCCTCCCGGCCATGAGCGTAACCGATAGGGAACTTGATGGCGACCGCAAACGCTTCTGGCTAAGCGCGGGTGGTCGAGGCTGAATTTCACGTCACGGATTTTGGAGGGATGGGTGGCCTATTGCGGCTTGGTTGAGCCGCAGAGCCCGGTCTGTTCGCGGATGCGAGGGAGGGTAGCGCAGGGCAGGGCAGCGCACGCTGCCTCGCGGCAGAAGGGGTTTCGCAATTTGCCCGTGAGGTAGAGCTGCTTAACTGAGTTCGCAGATAGCGAACGTAATCGCCGACGGGGCCGAAGCGCTCCAACGATCAAGAGGCTTGATCAATCAAACGCGCGGGTCGAGTGACGTTGCCGAACAGCTGGAAAATTCAGCTGGCAATTCTCTCGTCATCCGCCAACTCCCGCAGCACGTAGCCGCGGCCCCATACTGTCTCGATGTAGTTCTTGCCGCTCGATGCATTGGCGAGCTTTTTGCGCAGCTTGCAGATGAAGACGTCGATGATCTTCAGCTCCGGCTCGTCCATGCCGCCATAGAGATGGTTCAGAAACATCTCCTTGGTCAGCGTCGTGCCCTTGCGCAAGGAAAGCAGCTCCAGCATCTGATATTCCTTGCCGGTCAGATGCACGCGGGCGCCGTTGACCTCGACTGTCTTGGTATCGAGATTGACCACGAGATCGCCGGTCTGGATGACCGACTGGGCGTGTCCCTTGGAGCGCCGCACGATGGCGTGAATGCGGGCGACCAGTTCGTCCTTGTGGAAAGGCTTGGTCATATAGTCGTCGGCGCCGAAACCGAGACCCCTGACCTTGTCCTCGATACCGGCCAAGCCGGAAAGAATAAGGATCGGCGTCTTCACCTTCGAGACGCGCAGGCTCCGCAGCACTTCGAAGCCGGACATGTCCGGGAGATTCAGGTCGAGGAGGATAATGTCGTAGTCATAGATCTTGCCAAGATCGATCCCTTCCTCGCCGAGATCGGTCGTGTACACGTTGAAGCTCTCGGACTTGAGCATCAACTCGATCGATTGCGCGGTGGCGCTATCGTCTTCAATCAGCAATACGCGCATGCCAGTCCCCTTCCTCGCCGCGAGGGCTCAAGGTCGGCACGCCGCAGCGGCGGCCCCTGGAAAACGCCTTGGGACAAACTGATTTGCATTAGCCTAGGTGTGTAATGGTTAACGATTTAGCGGCGCCATGGCAGGCGGGGCAAAAAGCGCAAAATGGCACGTCACAGATTGTGGAGGGACTCCCGGCCATTGGTGGCCTGGTTGAGCTGGGGGAAAAGGGGATTGGTCGCGACGACCGCCTGGATCATAATGGAACGAGATCGCCGGAGGACGTGTGATGAAGTTCCTCTTGGATTGGGCGCAATCGGACCCGTTTGTAATGGTCGGCGCTGCCGTGATGGTGCTGTTGTTGGCTGCATTGATCGCCGGCGTTTGGCACACGCGCGAAGAATAAAACTCCCGTCTGTGCTATTATGATTGAAAGCTAAAATTACACGGCCGACCACTGAGGTCGAAAATGATTGGTGACAGGAGTTAATGTGTGACGCCGGAAGAATTCCAAGCTCTCTACCCGCAGGTGATTGACTGGATTCGCCGCACGTTGGCTGCCCACGAAAAAAGTGCCAAGTCGGTGGCATCGGCGGGATTTGCGCGGTTGCCTCTTTATTTCAGTCATAAGCTTCTCGCGAGTACTAGATTTGTAGCGGTCGATCGACCGCCAATGCCGCCACTGGCGGCTCTCGGACTAAAGCAATTCGCTGCGTTTGAGCAAGGCGACTTTGATGGCATCACGTATCTCGACACCATGTTTTTGAAGCGTGGGCATGCCGTCGACGAGGGGCTGTACTTTCACGAACTTATCCATGTGGTCCAATGGCGACTACTGGGTCCGGAACGCTTTCTTGCCGCTTACGCGGACGGTCTGGAAAGAATGGGTTACCGAAGCAGTCCACTTGAAACGATGGCGTATGACGCTCAAGCAGCGTTTTCTCAGTCGACGGAAGCCTTTGATGCAGAAAAGATGGTGGCGCACCAATTGAGTGGATTTCCGTAGGCATCGGTCGCTACACGGTCAATCAACGTCGCTGGCGAGTCCTTCGACAAGACGGACGATGCTACGGCGGAGTTTTTGGTTTTTTATTCACATGTAGGCTTTGGCCAGCGAAAGCCCGTCGGACGTGGCGAGGAAGTCCGCGACGTATGATGGGAATGGCGCATCGGCCGGTGCCTTCGCATTAGCCGAGTAGCTCGGTAAGCCCTCGAAGAAAAAGGGAATTGACACCTGCAGAACGTTGGCAATTTGCTGAAGGCGGCTCGCGCTGATCCGATTGGTTCCCTTCTCGTATTTTTGGATTTGCTGGAATGTGATCCCGAGAGCATCGCCGAGCTTTTCTTGGCTGATGTTGAGCATGAGGCGGCGCATGCGGACACGACTGCCGACGTGTTTGTCAGTGGGGTTTATTAGCTGCTTTTGCATGTGAAAACATAAAGCTCCTAAGTCGCCACCACGGAGGAGCGTGCTCCCGTCTGCGCTAGTATCAAGCTCGAATTCTCGTGGGTGCGACACGTCACAGATTTGGGACAGACGGGTGCCGCTCATTCACATCCCCGGTCGACGCAACGACGAAGCTTCTTCGGCTTCCGCAAAGCGCACCCACTGTGAAACTTCCATCCGCCGATTCTTCCACCACGGGGAGAGGACTGGAAGCTAATGCAGCGAAGACGCACGGGCCTCCATTACGGCCATGCGGTTCTTGACCGCCTTCTGTACCTTCTCGAACGACCTCACGTCGATCTGGCGTATGCGCTCGCGCGAGACGCCGAACTCCTCCGCGAGTTCCTTAAGTGTGGTCGGGTTCTCAGCGAGCCTGAGCCCCTCGAAGATGCGCCGTTCGCGATTGCTGAGCACAGCGAGCGCTGCGACGAGCGCGCTGTGGCGGCTATTTAACTCGTCGCTCTCGACGAGCACCGTCTCCTGACTGGAGCTTTCGTCGGCCAGCCTGTCCTGCCACTCTCCGGTATCGCCGTCTTCACGGACCAGTGCGTTGAGCGAGGCGTCACCGCCGAGCCAGCGATTTATGTCGATGACGTCCTGCTCATTGACGCCCAACTGCTTGGCGATCAGTTCGACCTGATCGGGGCGCATGTCGCCCTCTTGCAGCGGAGAAATCTTGCTCTTGGCTTTGCGCAGGTTAAAGAACAGCTTCTTCCGATTCGCAGTAGTGCCTATCTTCACCAACGACCAGGAGCGCAGAATGTATTCTTGGATCGAAGCTCTGATCCACCACACAGCGTAGGTCGCGAGCCGGAACCCCCTCTCGGGTTCGAAGCGGTTGACCGCCTGAATCAGGCCGACGTTGCCCTCGGAGATGATCTCGGAGATCGGCAGGCCGTAGCCGCGATAGCCCATGGCGATCTTGACCACGAGGAGCAAATGGCTGGTGACAAGCCGGTGCGCCGCTTCACGGTCGCAGTGCTCGCGCCAGCGTTTCGCCAGCAGGTATCCCTCCCGCGGTTCAACGATCGGTAACCGCCGGAGTTCCTTGAGATAACAGGTGAGGCCGAGTTCGGCCGTCGCGGTCCAATCAGCAGTCGCTAGCCGACCCATGATCTTCACCCGTTGTGGGGTTACGAAACTAGTTTCGAAACAAAATTATCAGTATCTTTCTCTATTGTCAATTTGGTTTCGAAACGCTAATATTTCGGGAGAGGTGACCATGTCAGCGCGAGAAACGGCAGAGCTCCTGCTGCAGGTGGGTCGGCTCGTGCAATCCGAGAGTTATGACGGTGAACTCAGCCCTGCCCAATGGATGGCGCTCCGCTACTTCGCCCGTGCCAACTCGTTCTCCCGGAACCCGTCGGCATTCGCAGAGTTTCAAGCGACCACCCGTGGCACTGCATCGCAAGCCATCAAGGCACTCGAGGCAGACGGGTACTTGGTCCGGCAGCGATCCAAGGCGGACGGCCGAAGCGTCAGTCTGCGCCTGACAAACAAGGGCAAAAAAAAGCTTGCACGCGATCCGTTCGAAGTTCTGGTGCGCGCCGTCGACTCGCTTGACGCAAATCAGCGAACTGCGATGCGCCGCGCCCTGCACCAAGTGCTGACCACTGTAGCTGCGAGTGGGGCACATCAGCACTTCGGTATTTGCAAGGACTGCGCGCACTTTGGCAGAGAGATTTGCGGCAGCCCGCCGAGCACAGGTGCCTTGGCCGCTAATTGCCTACTGCTCGGCGCTCCCATCCGGCCAGAGGACGCGGACCTTCTCTGCGTCCATTTTCAGTCAAGTAGCGAGCATCACGATGGCGGACACCGTGAATGATTTGACCATTGCGACTGGCGGAAAGGAGGGAGGCGTCGATCCCGACGAATGCTGCTCGATGGTAATCGCGCAGCTCTTGAACAGACCGTTGATTTCAAAGGTGGGCACCCCAAGCTGTCTGCCCGCGGCGTGCCGACGACCGGGAGCAGGGTGATGACTTACGTTGTCAATGAAAGCTGCGTTCGCTGCAAAACCATGGACTGTGTCGCCGTGTGCCCGGTGGACTGCTTCTACGAGGGCGAGAACATGCTCGTCATCCATCCTGACGAATGCATCGACTGTGGCGTCTGCGAACCGGAATGTCCCGTTGATGCTATCAAGGCTGATACCGAACCTGGGTTAGAGAAATGGGTGTCGTTGAATGCGGAATACGCGAAAATCTGGCCAAATATTACGGTCAAAAAGGCGCCCCCGCCGGATTGGAAGGAGTGGGAGGGGAAGCCGGAAAAATTGCAATATTTTTCACCCAAGCCCGGAACAGGAGATTGAAATGACAGCGTGTAAACCACTCCACAATGGCCGTGTGCGCAGGACAGAGCAGGCAACATAACAGTGGCATTGATGTTATGAGGCGCCTCTCAAACACGCGAGCTTCGCGCTTGTGCACGGAACGTCAGGAACTGCATCGGATTAGTGTCCTGCTCGACCAAGCCCTCGAAATGACGTTTCCCTGCAGCGATCCAGTGGCCATTACAATTAAACGATCCAACGACAGCGGCCACCGATTGCGAAGAAAGGCGTCAGCCCGTCGTCAGTTTCAAAGGGCTGAAGGGCGAGTCTGATAAGGCCAACTTGCTTTCGTCTAACCCTGGCTCACGGGAATGAGTATTCAACACACAAGCGGTTTCGCGTACCCGCCTAGTGCCCTCATGCTCGCTCTTAATCCCGTAATAGAACTCACCGGGCGTCAGGGAGTCACCGTACGATCTGATAGCCCCCAATGGCGTGTATTGAGGAGCGAGCGGCGAAGTTCGCTACCCGCCGCACGCACCGAGATCGAAATCTGCGCTC